>NZ_CP117522.1 GCF_031679605.1 Streptomyces luomodiensis
CCCGAGCGCGTCGCACTCGTCCAGCAGGCCACCCTGGCCTATCTGCGCACCTCACTCGGCCTGGACGCCCAGGCGTGGCCCACTGCCCGGGAGGCCCTCACCGCGGCCGCCGAGCCGCTGGGCAGGATCGACTCGAAGTGACCGGCTCCCCCCGGCCGGCCCGCCGGCCCAGCTTCGGCATCATGACCCCGCCGTCCCAGGTCGGCTATGCGGACCTGCTGCGGGTCTGGCGCGAGGCGGACGGCATCCCGCGGATCGAGCACGCCTGGCTGTTCGACCACCTCATGCCGCTCGGCGGCGACCCGAACGGTCCCACCTTCGAGGCATGGACGCTGCTGTCCGCGCTGGCGGCCCGGACCGAGCGGCTGCGTTCTCCGGCCCGGCGTGATGGTCCGGAGCAACCCGGTTCACGGGTTTCCGCCGGCCAGTGCCTGGCGCATTGATCGCCGCCTCGGTCGACGTTTTTTCGTTCTTCCCGGCGGCGGCCTGGAGTTTCGGCACTCGGCGGCGGGCTCACGCCCACCGGACCCGTGCCCTGGGCCCGGCGTGAGTACGACGCTCCAAGGGGGCCTGGCCCCCTACCAACGACGGCCCGCCCACAGGGGTCGGGCGCTTCTCGCCGAGGCGTTGCGCCCTCATTCGCGCGGCTGTGTGGAACCGCCCACCGAAGTGCCGTTCGACTTCCGGGCGCGAACCACTTCCGGGACTCGCGGGCGATTTTTTCTGCGCCCAGGGGGGGGCCCGTGGCAGCGGGCCCCATCCGCCGCTGGTGATCGGCGGCCAGGCCACCCGGACCCGGCTGCGGGGGTCGGCGCCGAACCACGGGCGGACCGGTTGGAAAAACACTGGCCCGGCGGGGGCAGCATTTTCGACACGCGATCGGAGGTCCGGCGCCAGGCCTGGAACCGGGCTGTGCCGCCGGAGCAATTCGGCCGAGGAACCCGGCCGGAGAATTTCACCCGGTCCATCGTCCTGCCCCGTTCATCCTACGTCCGGCCCCGAACGGCACAGCGCCAGGCCGTTCCGCGAGGCGCGCGGGAACGGCGGGTTTGTTCGACCACATTCGTGCTCGGGCTGAGCGCGCCCTATCCGGCGGGGGTGGCGCGCTGGGTCGCCGACACCTTCACCGACACAAGCAACCCCGCGCCGAGGAGCCCCCGTTGACCACACATCCGCCGATCGATCCCGAACTCGCCCCGGTGCTGGCGGTGGTGCAGCAGCACGTGTCGCCGACCGTCACCCCCGGGGACATCGGGGCGCTGCGGGCCAGCCCCGCGTTCGCCGTCCTGGACGAGGAGTTGACACGCGACGGCACCGTGGAACTGCGGGAGTTCTCCGCCCCGGGGCCCGCAGGCGCCCCCGAGGTCCCGATGCTCGTCCTCCGGCCCGCCGGGCTGGCGCCCGAGGCGCCCGTCATCTACTACATGCACGGCGGCGGGATTGATCCTACGGCAAAAACAACCGGAACCCGGCCTCCGGCAATGGGTGCTTGGTACTGGGCCGTTCGACAAAACGGGGGGGGCGGCGGTCGTTGGGTGTCGGTGGACTACCGGCTGGGGGCGCCGGAGGGCAATTTCCCGGACCCTGCTCCGATCGGGGAACATGCTGACGCGGGGGCCTGCTGTGGGCTATCCACCGGGACACCGCCGGAGGTTCGGCGGCGGCGCGGGCCGCGCTGCCGTTTTTTTTTTCGTCCGTTCGTCGGCCGGTACGAGGGCTGCCGGCTGGGGGGGACTTTGCGCCGCCGGTGTGGGCCACTGCTCGCCCGCGGGACCGGGGGGGCGTACCTGGGCTGCTGGCTTTTCCAAGATGCTTGATGTGCCCCGATGCCTCGGGGACGGAACGGGCTCCTGGAACACGAGCAAGCCGGGAAAATAACTAGGAAGGGCGAGGGGCAATCTGGGTACGCCGCCCAGCACAACGGCGGACCGGGTGGAACGCGCTGCTCGGCGCGCGCAGGGGGCGGCGCACGGGGGGGGGGGAACGGTCCAAGCGGTCTACGCCGGCCACCGGGCCCAGGGGGCCACGGGACCCTGGCCGGGCCATGCCCCAACCGCGTTCGGGCGGCGGTCTGGCTCGGTGGGAGGGGCTTCCGCGACTGCAGGCACGTCGACTACGCGCTCCGGCGGGTGCAGGCCGGCGCGTCCAGTGTCGAAACTGCCAACTGGTGGGGCGGGTCGGCTTCCACGGATTCGACGCGATGGCCCCGCAGGCCGCCCTGTCGCGGACCGCGTCCGCTACCCGGGCCGCCTGGATGCGCCGGCTCCTCGGCCGGACCAACGGCGCGTGACGGGGCGTCCCCCTCGCCTCGCCCCCATCCCGTCCCTGGTGGTGGTCCGCTCCGCGGCCCGCGGACACAGGGCACACCCCGACCCGGCCGCGGCAGCCTCCGCGTACGACAACCCGGCACCCGCGCAAGCCGCGCCCGGGCGGGCCTGCCGGACAATCACGGGGCGGGCGGAACGCGGAGTGTCCGACGCCCCTTCCCGGCGGGACACCGCGTGCGCACCGCCTCTCTCATCGGTCACGGCGTCGTCCCCCATTCGTTCTTCCATTCGTTCTTCTACGACAGTTGGAGTTCATCGTGCGCATCATCTTCAGTGCCGTTCCGGCGCCCGGCCATCTGTTCCCCCTGCTTTCGCTGGCCGCTGCCGCGCAACGGGCCGGGCACACGGTCGGGTTGCTCTCGGGCCGGGGGGGCGGCGGCGATGGTGCCGTCCATGGACGTGTTCGAGGTCGGCCCGTCCATGGACGAGGCGATCACGGAAACCGGCCGTCGCCTCGGTGACGGCCAGGACGGGACCAAGCCCGGTCCCGGAGCTGTGGAGTTGTTCGGCGCGGTGCCCCTCGACGGGGTCGTGGACGAGGGCGGTCGGAGGGTTTTGGGGCGGGCGCGGCGGGTTCGCGCCCTGGACCTCGTTCGTTGCACGGACCACCGTCGGACGCGATGGGCCCGCTGATCGCCGCGGTGCTCGGCGTTCCCCTGGCCGAGCACCGCATCACCGGACCGATGCCCGAGCAGTTGCTGCGGGCGATGGCCGATCGCGCGCAGGGTGAGTACACGGCCCGCGGTGTCGCACGCCCCGCGCCGATCGCGGTGGTGGACCCGTATCCCGACGCGCTGCTCCCGAAGACGGAACGCGACGACTTCCCCGGCCGTCTTCCACTCCGTCCGGAACCCCACAGCACAACGGACGGTGGACGCGCCCTGCCCGGACCCGACGGACCGGTCGCCGCGGTGACTTTCGGCACCTCGGTGCAGGACCCCGCCGCGATGGGGTCGCTGGTGCGGTCGATCGCGAGCGCCGGTGTGTCCGTACTCGCCACGGTCGGACCTGGCGAGTTCGACGTCGACGAGAGCCTGCGGCACAAGGTCCACGCGGTCGGCCTTCGTACCGCTGGCGCGACTGCTGCCCTCGGTGGACGTGGTGGTGAGCGCGGGCGGGACGGGCACACTGCTGGCCGCACTGGCCCTGGGCAAGCCCCAGGTGATCCGGCCCTTCATCGCCGACCAGCCCTGGAACGCACGGCGTGCGGCCGACCGGGGCATCGCCGTGGAGATCGAGGACCTCGCATCGGCGGGCGACGCCGTGCGCCAGGTGATCTCCGACCCCTCGTACGCCCGTACGGCGAAGGCAGTCGCGGAGGAACTCGCCGGCCTCGACGACGCGAACCGGGTCGTCAAGGCCCTCCTGGACCGGCTCTGACCGGTCACCACTGCTGCCGGGGACGTAGAGGCGCCCCGGCCCACCGGCCGAGGCCCGGCACCGCACGCCGGATCCCGGCCGGGCGACTTCCGGGCGCAGGGGCCGGCCAGGGAGAAGGTGAGGCAGTTTCTTCACCGAGCCAGGTGATCATGGGCTGGGACGCTCGCGCGGCGGGTTCACCACCACACTGCACCTGGCCGTCGAGCAGGGCCAAAAGCCCACGCCGATCGTGGTGACCAGTGGGCAGCGCGGGGACTCACCGCGGTTCGAACCGCCTTGGAAAAGATCCGCGTGCCCCGCATCGGGCCGGGGCGGCCACGTGTCCGTCCCCATCGGATCCGCGCTGACAAGCGCCCTGCGAACCGATCTGGGCCGCCGGGCACCGATCTCGGCTGCGAGCAGGGCAGCGTGACCGAGATCGGAAGCTCTGTGGACCGGCTGGAGGAGACCGCCGTGTCGGCTGATCTGCCCGGATGAGATCCTCGGCGGGCGCGGTGCCGGCGTTCGCGACCGGACTCCGTACCGGACCCTGCTACGCGGGTTCGGGCTTGTGTCCTTCCAGGGCCTTCACCAGGAGCGCGTGGAGTTGCCCGCGCTCGTCCTCGTCCAGGCTCGACAGCAGTTCGGCCTGGGCCTTGTCCGCGTTCCGCTGGATTCGTGTTGCGAGGATAAGCGGCCTGCCGGCCATGGGTTGAATGGTGGACGGAGGGTTTAGCGGTGCGTTCGATCGCCTGGATCGGCCTGGCGGTCGGAGGTTGACCACCGGTCTGGAGGCCGGGTTCACGATTGCCGCTGGACGTCGTTGCGGTTCGGAGGCCGAGCCGCCTGCCGAGATCCGGCCTGGCTGAGCGCGCCCGTTACTCCTCCAGTGGCGGGCGAGGACGGCGAAAGTGTCGGGAGTGCCGCGCCGTCAGGGGCATTGTACCCGGCGCCGTCATTGCGGGCCCCGATCGTGGAGACCCCTGCTCGCCTGCCAGCTCGTGAGTGCCCGCAGTCGTTGGCCGGGTGGCTGGAGGTCGTCGTTCGCATCACCCCATGGACTCACTATAAAACGTTGGGCCCGCCCCAAACCGATCAGTGTTTACGGTTGGGCCAGGCCAACGTTTGGATAGCCCAAACGCGAGAGGAGTCCGGCGGGGATCTGCTGCCGACCCGACTTGGCCGAAGGGGAGCATTCCTGATGTTTCCGACAGCATCCCTCATCCCGACCTCTTCTTCCGGTCGGGCGAGTCCTGATTCCCGGCGGCACCGGAGGGGGTCGGGGAAGGGCGGGCCGTGCGCTCCCTATCTCGCGGCGGCGGCGCGCAGGTTGGTGGTGCCCACCACAGCAGGCAAGGAGGGCGGGCGGAGGAGTTCCGCCTACTGCTCGGCGGAGGGCCGCAACCGCGCGCCTGCACCTGTTTCGAGCACGACTCACACCGACTTCGGCGGGCCGCGGAGGCGCCTCGTCGCGACCATGGTCGGACCGGCTCGGCGGCGTGGACGGACGTCGTCGCCCCGATCGGCGGCTGAGTGGCACGGCAGGCGGTTTGTGGGAGATCGACGAGGCGGGACGATGGGCAGGCGGCCTTTCGTGGGCCTGGCGACCGGGCGCACATGGGCCGTGTTGCGCCGCGGGCCCTGCCGCACATTGACGCGGGCAGGGCGCGTTACTCCATCGTCGTACTCGGCGAGTCCCCGCCCACGTCCCCATCCCCGGAAAAAGCGGCCTGGTGAGCATGGAGCAGACCCGCGCTCCAGTATGAGTGCCACCAGGTGCTCGCCGTCGAGCTTCAGGGCGCCAAGCGCGTTGTTCCTCCTCGAACTCGGCCCCGTGGGCGACCCGCTTCGTTCGAAAGCCGTCGACCCCGCCCAGGTCACTTCCGCGCCAGATCGGTGCGGTCGCCGTCGCGGCCTCCGCCTCGGACACAGACCGGGAGCCTGGTGCAACTGCTGTGAACCGGGCCCAGGCCGAGGAGGAAGCTTCTGGTCTCGCTCGGAGCCGCGCGGTGCGAGCGCCACCCGGCTCGGCTACGAGGTCATCGTGTGCCCGAGGCGATCCCGCTCGCCCTGCCGGGACGCACGCCCCGATGGGGGCGCGCCGTACCTGGGCGCCGGTCGTCCACGACCGCTCGTCTTCGGCCGTGACGAGGCGGTACTCGTCGACCCGCGCGCTGACCACCGCCCAGGCGGGGATAGCGCCGTCGCGGACCGCGTCGCGCCGTCCGGCCCGCAGGCTCACGCACATCTTCGCCACCCACGCCGCACGGCGACCACTGGTTCACCGCCCCGAGTCTGACCGACCGGTTTCCCAGGCGCCCAGGTGGTGGCCCACGGGCGGAACACATCGCGCAGATGCAACCGCACCGCCGAGGCCGGCGCGCGGGCTTCTGGGACAAGATCCTTCCCGGACGGATCCCGGCATCACCCGTCACGGCCGTCGCCCGCCGAGGACCTCGGAAACCGGCTCGTCCTCGAAGGACACGCCCTGTTCCGTCCTCGGTGTCGGGCACAGCGACACCGACGACACCAGCGTGCTGCACATCCCGGACCTCGACCTGGTCGTCGCGGGCGACGTCGTCTACAACGGCGTCCACCAGTACCCTCGTCGAATCCCCGTGACGGGGGACGCGACGCCTCAGGCGCCAGTGCCATCGCCGCTGTGGAAGCACTCGGCGCACGCCGAATCCGTCGGCCCCGGCCACAAGAACCACCGGTACGACGACGACGCGGAACCGGCAGATCCGCGAGACCCGCCGCTACCTCGACGACACCGACCAGCTGCTGGGAAACAGAGCCGACACCGGGAGCGCTTCTACAGTGCCATGATCCGGCGGCACCCTGACCACCTCAATCGCAGCAGCCTCTGGGGGCAGCAGCCAGGCGCTCTACCCGGACCGCACCCAGGGGGCCCCGCCGCCCACCTGACGGATGGTCATCACGGGTGGGACGTGGGCGTCAGTCCTGCTTCGCAGCCAGTCGGCCGGGGAGGAGGCCGGGTGCGCGTGCGTCGGCGGCGACGACGCGATGACGACTGTGGAGATCGCAGGGCCCAGGCTTCGCGTACCGCATTGCTCACCACACACTTCGCCGGGTCGGCTTCCTCCTCGCCCAGAACGCCACCAGCGCCGCCCGCTACCAAGAAGACCCCACCTACTCCGACGCAGACGCCGAAACCACAGACCTCAGCAACGGTGAAGAGAGGGACCACCACCGATCATGAACGAGCTGAGGTGTCCGCCTCAGCCCCACCACCCCAGTCCGATCCGCTAACCTGTCAGGGACCGCCCTCAGTGGCGGTCCCCATCCTTGCCGCAGCGCGGGCGAACGCTCACTCAGAGTATTCAGCCACGTTTCACGCAAGGCCCCCGGCGAGGCGGTCTTCGGGCTTGAGGGTGTCGTCGTGCAGCAGGCGTCGGGCGGTGGCCCAGCGGGCCTCGTCGTCCATCGGCTGTGAGGGGCCGTTCCATCGCTCGGCCGGGAAGCTGAGATCCTGGGCGATATTTTGAGTAAGGGCCCAGCGCACGAAGTGGCCTGCCTCCTGGCGAAGGCGGGCATCGTCGCTGGTCATCCAGCGTTCAAGGTCGGCTTGGCGAAGGTGGCAAGGGTCAGGTTCTGGCCCTCGATCCAGTTCAGGAGATAGACGGCTGCCCGCAGATGTTGCCGCGCGACCTGAAGTTGGTAGTACGTGGTCTCCTTGCCGTGACTGCGACGGCGAAGCCGACGCAGGAGGTGCCAAGTCGCGTACCGATGCAGGATTTTCCGGCCCTCGGGCCGACGTGTGGGAGGCGACGAGGCCCTTCACGTGCCGTTCGAGATGGATCATCTGCTCGTCCCGCCGGGGCAAGGCTTCGGTGGCGACAAGAACGCTGCGGATGTGCTCCACGACCTTGCCTTCAGGGAGCTCGTCCAGGGCCTCATGGGTGAGAGGCCGGCGTCCGGAGCCGAGATCGGACAGGACGGTGGAGACGATGCCCTTGGAGAGCCAGCGCATCGCGGTGCCAGCCCGTTCGGTGTCGGCAAGGGCGTCGTGAAGCGACTGCAGCTTCGGGCTTATGGAGCCTGTGTTATCGGCGAGGAGTTCGTGGAGCCGCTGCTTGAGGGTGCAGCGGGGGCACGGTCCCGGCGCGTGCAGCCGTTCGGCTTGTCCGCCGGTGGGACAGGGGCGCCAGAGCTCGGCGTCCGGCATGGTGCAGGGGCCGCAGACGGGGGCGTCGGCGGTGCCGGAGTGAATGCCGCGCATTCGTCCGCAGACGGTGCAGTGAGCTTGGCGCCTGTCACAGCCGCCGCAGCGGGGCAGGCCGGTGAGCTTGGAGAGCATGCAGGGTGCGGTGCGGCCGCAGATCGAACAGAGCAGAATGGGCAAGGGACGGCAGTTCGGGCAGATCGGCCCGTCCGCAGTGCGGGAGTTGACCATGCGTGACGCGCCGCAGACGATGCAGGTCTCCAGGTTCGCCGGGTCCTTGACCAGGCAGCTCGGACACAGCGGTCGCCCTTGGCCGTTGCGGGTGGCCGGCTCGCGTCGGGCGCCGCAGCGTACGCATTCTTCGAAACGGGACTTGGCGATGCAGTTGCGGCAGACGCGCTGCCCGTCGAGCGGCTTGTCGATGCGGACCACCCGGTGGCAGCGAGGGCAGGCGGGCCGGACGATCCCGGCGACCCCGGCCTCGTGCAGCAAGTCGATGAACCGCAGGATGGCGCGATGCGGCGCCAGGTGTCCCTCCCCGGTCAGCAGACGAGGGTTCTCCTCCAGGGCCCAGACCTCTCCGGTGAACAGCCATCTGGCGCTGTCCCACTCCCCCGGCCGCCACGCGGGATCGATGTGGGCACGCAGCCACGTCTCCCACGACTTCTTCGTGGCCTTCGTCGGTGCGGAAGGTGCGACGGCAGGCGCACCAGCCGTGCTCACTGGTTCTCCCGCCATGCCTGGGCCCGGTCGACAGCCGCCCGGGTCTCGGACTCATCGACGTGGCGGTAACGGTCCATGGACAGCGGCGAGGCATGGCCCAGCAGCTTTTGCACGACGTCCCGATCCACTCCCTCACGCAGCCAGTGAGTGGCCGCGGAGTGGCGCAGCGTGTGCGGGCGAGCCGGGTGCCCGGCGCGGCGGGCCAGCCGGTCGAAGACGCTCTTGGCGTTCGGGTAGGTCATGGCCCGCCCCAGCGGGGGCCGGAAAAGGTTCACGAACACCATGCCGGTCTCGGCCGCGGCGGCCACCTGGTTCCGTTCGTGCTGGTAGTCGGTGTAGAAGGCGACGATGTCGGGGGTGACGGGGAGGCATCGGGAGTGTCTGGACTTGGCCAGGGCCCGGTTCGGGTTGTCGGTGCGGCGCCGCACATGAAGGTGCGGGCCCTCCACCGGGCAGCCCAGCGAGCGTGACGAGGCCAGGAAGTGCAGATCCTCCTGGCGCAGGCCCAGGGCCTCCCCGATCCGCAGGCCGGTCGCGGCGAGCAGCGCGATGAGGAAACAGTCCCGTGCCCGGGGCGTATCCGCGATCATGCGGCGGATCTGCTGCGGGGACAGGTCCTCGTAGCCGGGTTCGCTGACCTGGAAACGAAAAGCCGACACCTGGACCTGGCGCCACTGGCCACGCTCGCCGGCGTCGTAACCGGCCGGCAGGTAGCGCAGCAGCTTCGGCTCCGACAGCAGGCCGGCCGTCTGGGCGGGGACCCAGCCGTGGAGAGCGCCGAAGCGCAGGAAGTCCGTGACCGCCGTCATCACCGCGTTCGCCGTACCCTGCGAACGGTAGCGGGGCGCAGCCGTGGTCGGGGAGCGGCGGCTGCGGGCCGGCAGCGGCGTGGTGACCAGCCACTGCTGCAGCCCGGACAGAGCCATGAAACTCGGACGCGACCACTCGATACGGCGCTGGGTGCAGTAGTTCAGATAGAGGGCGAGACGGCCCGCGTAGACCCGCTCCGTGTTCGGCGAGCGGCCCTTACTGCGCAACCCGCCAAAAACGCACACGCCTCCACATGCAGGTCATAGGTACGTGCATCAGCCACCACCCACCGCTCCACACCGGTCACCGGGGAGATCGAACGCTCAGCCGCATAGCTCTGCTCCACCCACCAAACACAACCAAGCCCGACCCCAGCCGGCTCTGCTTCCAGACATCTCCTACACGACCAGGTGGCAACCACACCGAACACACCACACAAGCCCGCGCACCTATGGATAATCCCTGTCCTGTAGTCGACGCCCTGACACTGGCCGGACCCCAGCGCCGAGCAGTAACAGCGCCCGCCACGGGCGGGCGCCGTGCTCTCGCCTGCAGGTAGGAGGACAAAGCATCCTCGGTTCACAGCACCGCGAGGACGAAGGTCAGCAGCGCCAGGGACAGGGTGGCACTGCCCGCAAAGGCCACGGCACCGCGCAGCAGAGCGGTGGCATAGGTGGCTCCGTCGATACGAGCGAGCAGACCGGCCGCTGCTCCTACGAGCATGCACAAGAGCGCGACGACCGCGAGGAGCAGGACCAGGAGCATCAGGTGAATGGATGAGGTGTTCATGCCTTCTTCCCAGGACAACCGACGACGGGGACTTCGGCGAATTTCGCAGTTCTGGTGTTCACCGGGGTTCAGGGCGAACAAAGATGAACGAAGACGGTCGCTTGAGAGACGGAGAAGCAGGACATGGGGGACGTGCACGAGGATCCGCTGGCGGAACTCGCGCTACGGCTGCGCACCCTCAGGGCGCAGCGGGGTCTGCAGATGGGTGGGTTGCAGCAGCGGACCGGGCTGGGGCGGACAACGGTCAGCCAGGCGCTGAACGGCCACAAGGTGCCCTCCGAGACCACGCTGATGGCCCTGGCGAAGGCACTGGGCACGGATGTGGAGCCATTGCTGGCCTTACGCCACGCCGCCGCCCGCGTACCGCAGGTGCGCCAGGGCTCTCCGAGGAGAGTTACCCGCAGGTCGGTGCGGCCCAGAGTGCAGCCTTCGTTCGAGGAGCGGTACCTCAGCTACGTGACGGAACGGCATTCCCAGCTGACCGTCGTAGGGCTGGACCTGAGTCGGCCGGAGCGTGCGCGCTGGCCGCTGGACGCGGCGTACTTGAGCTTGGAACTGGCGGAGCGGTCGGAAGACTGGTCTGCAGGCAGTGAGGAATGGAATCGGCCATCGGTCGTGGTGAAGCGTGCCGAGCACGCGTTGGCCGACTGCCGGCGCGTTCTTCTGCGAGGGCTCGCTGGCAGCGGAAAGACAACGCTGCTGCAGTGGCTGGCTGTCTCCACGGCGCGCGATGAACTGCCGGAGGAACTGGCGGACTGGCGGGGGCGGATTCCGTTCGTCCTGCCGCTGCGGACGCTAGTGAGGCGTGGCCCCCTTCCGGAGCCGCATCATTTCCTGACTGCGGTCGGCGCTCCCCTGGCCGCCTCGCAGCCTGAGGGCTGGGCCGATGACGTACTCGCCAGAGGCGAGGCACTCGTCCTGGTCGATGGCATCGACGAGGTCCCCCAGGAGCATCGGGGTGCCACGCGGGACTGGCTCGAGCGACTCTTGGCCGCGTATAGGGACGCACATTTCGTGGTCACCACGCGTCCGTCAGCTGTGCCAGAAGGCTGGCTGACTTCGTCGCACTTCACCGAACTGTCAGTACGGCCCATGAGTGCCGCTGACACTGGGGTGTTCGTTGGCCGGTGGCATACCGCCGCCCGGCACAGTGCAGCGACCGACGCCGAGCGGTCACAGCTTCATGATCTCGAAGCAGCGCTCCAGGTGACGGTGCGTGCTCAGCGTGACCTGGCGCAGTTGTCCAGCACTCCCCTGATGTGTGCGTTGATCTGCGCGCTGCACCGGGACCGCCGCGGTCATCTGCCACACAGCCGCATGGAGTTGTATGAGGCAGCACTGTCGATGCTGCTCGTGCGCCGCGACCTTGAGCGCAGCATCGATGTCCCGGAAGGCATTCAGCTCACCGAACACCAGAGCGTCCAGCTACTGCAGCGTCTGGCCTACTGGCTCATTCGCAACCGCCAGACCGAGATGGAACGGGCCACCGCGATGGCCCTGGTCGACGACGCGCTGCCAGCCATGCAGGCCGTGGCCGAGCAGGGCACTGCCGACCAGGTCCTGACGCACCTGGTCGGCCGCAGCGGGCTTCTGCGCCAGCCCACCGCGGACACTATCGACTTCGTCCACCGCACTTTCCAGGACTACCTCGGGGCCAAAGCCGCCATCGAAGCCCATGACTTCCCCCTGCTGGTCAACAATGCACACGACGACCAGTGGGAGGACGTCGTACGCATGGCTGTCGCCCACGCCCGCCCAGCCGAGAGCGCTGATCTACTCCGCCGCCTCGTCGAACGCGGTGATGCCGAGGGCGAACACAGGGGCAGACTCCACCTCCTGGCGGCCGCCAGCCTGCAGTACGCCACCGAAATCGAGCCCGAGGTCCGCAGACTGGTCGAACAACGTGCGCGTGTCCTGATGCCTCCCCGCTCTTCTGAGGAAGCGGAGGAGCTTGCCGCGCTCGGGCCAGGCATCCTGGATCTGCTGCCCGGTCCCCAGGGCCTGAAGCAGGATGAAGTGAATGCGGTTTTCCGTACGTCTGCTGTTATCGGCGGCGACCAAGCATACGCCTTCCTTCAACACTTCACACAAACGTTATCTTCTCCCCCGGCAAACTACGAGCTAGTCGATGGCTGGGAGAAATTCGATGCAGACCAATACGCCCAGGACATCCTTTTCCGCTTCAAAGACCGCTTGCATCTGAGCGTACAGACCCAAGACCAGAGGAACGCCCTCCGCTTCCTCAAGCCTGTCACCAAAGTCGCCTTCAGGGGGGAATTCACTCAAGCCGAGATCACCGAGCACCTCTCTCTTGAGCACACCCAGAAAATCGAAATCTACTCGGGTCAGCTGCTCGAAGATTTGACATTCGTACGCGATTTCCCCGCCCTAAAGGAGCTCGCTCTCAGCAATTGCACACAACTCAGTCACCTCGAAGACCTTACAGGACTGCCACTACGCAACCTGAGGCTGATTCAACTCCCGGGCTCTTTCTCATTCAACGCACTGACCTCTCTTCCCCACCTCACCGAACTCGCTCTCTACACACGCCTGCCCTGGAATAGCCTGGGAGAGCTACCCGCACCAGCAGACCTGACATCACTACGCCTCGCCGAATGGATCGGCATACCCCTGACAGGCATATCCAAATGGACGCAACTGCAGGAGCTGGTGATCAACGCAGCACCTACACCAGCAGAATGGCGAGAAATTTCCGCCCTGCCCCACCTATCGACACTTACCCTCGGGAAATATGACCTCGCGCAGGCCACTCCCATACATGCCGTAACTTACCTGCACCTTGCCCCTGTCGGCTCAGACACCCAGTTGGACCTGGTGCCGGATATCTTTCCCAATGTGAAAGATATTTTCGTCAACTGTCGCGCGTCTCTGCCTGACATCACCGACATCACCCCCTTGAAAAGAATCAAAGAGCCGACAATCTCGTTGAGTTTCGCGAATTATGTCGTTGGCCGAGAAGAATTCAGTCCAGAAGCGGTCCATCTCTACCCACGACCCCGGGCAGAAATCACTTGATCGCCCATTGGGTTGAGGTTTCAGCACACAGATCGGCTTCTCTTCAGCACGGACCTGTCAGCTAATACTCCAGCCGTAGATGTGATCTTGCTGGTCGCGCATGTGGCCATGGGGTCGCTCGATATCGGATCGCGTAAGACGGATGCGGGCTGGCACGCTGCCTCTATGGATCACGCGGAAGTGCTACTGATCGGCGGGCGGGCCGGAGTCGGCAAGACGACGGTGGGGTGGGAGGTTTCGGTGTTGCTGCGGGCTGCGGAGGTCCCTCACGCGGTCATCGATGGTGATTTCATGGGGCAGGTGCACCCGGCCCCGGAGGGAGATCCTCACCGCTCGGAGATCACCGAGACGAACCTCGCCGCTGTGTGGGCCAACTTCGCCCGGCGCGGCTACCGCCGACTGATCTATACGAACACCCTCAGCGTGCTGCCAGAGGAGACCGGCATGTTCCAGCGGGCCATGGGGACAGGTGTCCGGATTGTGCGAGTCCTTCTCACCGCCTCCGATGCCACCGCCCGCGAGCGGCTGATGCGCCGGGAGCTCGGCTCGGAACTGGAGCAAGAGCTGGAAGGCAGTGCCCGCAAGGCGCGGCTCCTGGACCAGCGCGTCCCCGCAGAGACTATGCGGGTGGTGACGGATGGTAGGGCTGTTCTGGACATCGCGGGTGAGGTCGTGGCTGCCACGGGCTGGTCCAGGCGGCACTCCGTGACCGGGCCGTAATCGAGTCGTGCAGGCCGGTCCGAAGGTGGGTGCGGCCACCGCTGATCATCGGTTTGTGAAGACTGAAGATCAGGCGGTGGCCGCGGGTGGCGGCGTAGTGCCTGACCGCTGGCAGACGATGTTCCAGGACCTGATGGGCCGGATCGCAAATCGCTTCGTGCGTGTCGAACCCCTGCTTCGGACAAGGCAGTTGGTGCTCGGCTTGCTGTCGGACCTGTCGCGCAAGAATTGCTGGACGATCGCCGAACACACCGGGGACGCCTCACCGGACGGGCTGCAGCACCTGCTCGGCCGGGCCAAGTGGGACGCCGACCTCGTCCAGGACGACATGCGCACATTCGTTCTGGAGCATCTCGCCGACGACCAGGCGGTACTGGTGGTGGACGAGACCGGCGGCCTGAAGAAGGGCACGCACACCGTCGGCGTCCAGAGGCAGTACACCGGCACCGCTGGGAGGATCGAGAACGCCCAGGCCGCTGTCTACCTCACCTACGCCTCCCGGCACGGGCATGCCGGCATCGATCGGAGCCTGTACCTGCCCAGATCCTGGAGCGCCGACCCCGAGCGGTGCCCCCGGGCTGCCGTCCCCGAGGAGATCGGCTTCGCCACCAAACCTCAGCTCGCCCAGCACAGGGCGTGGGCCGCGCGCTGCGGATGCAGCCGGGCGAGGGCAAGGTCGCCTCGCTCGTGGTGCCGGTCCTGCTCGGGCCTGGCGAGACGGCGGACAACATGCTCACCTCTCGGGCGTTTAGCGGGCTGGCGGGAGGCGCACGAGCACTGGCGGCGCGGCGTGGAGGCCGCCGTCATCTGCGCCCGCGCACGGCGACCTGAAGGTCCCGTTCGCGTACCGGGTGCCCGGCGGCGACGACCAGGCGGTGGAGGCCGAGGGGTGGCCGGCCTCGCTCGCCGCGTTCCCTCTCGGGCAGTGGATCGCGGATGCTCGCCGCTCCTACGCCCGTGGGCCCGTGGGGACATGGACGAGGCTCGCGTCGAGCAGCTGGAGAAGCTGGGCATGGTGTGGTCGCACTTCGATGTCGCGTGGGAGGAAGGGCTCGCGGCGGCGCGCGGGTGGGCGGCCGAGGCGGGCCACCTCTTGGCGCCGCTGGACGCCACGCGCCAGGGGTACCGCGTGGGGATCTGGCTGAAGAACGCGCGGGCCGCCGCCCGGAAGGCTGCCGAGCTCGAGGAGTGGCGTGCCGAGGGGCTGCTGGTGGAGTCGGCGGCCGGTGCCCTATCGGCCGAGCGGCGCGAGCAGCTGGCGGAGATCGACCCGTCGTGATGTCCGGCTTGGCCGGTGGAGTGGCAGAGGGCGTTCCATCTGACCCGGCTGCACCTGGAGGAGGGCAGTGCGCTGCCCACCGAGCCGGGTGGCGTCGTGCGCCAGGGCGAGGATCTGGGGCGGTGGGTACGAGCCAGCGCCTGGGGTGGGACAAGCTCACCGCCGTGCAGCAGTGGATGCTGGAGCAGGTCCTCGGGATCGAGCCCGCGGCCGAGGACGAGAAGCCACTGTCACGCCGCACGCAGGCTGACAAGTGGGCCGCCAACATTGTGGCCGCCCGGCAGTTCTTCGAGCGTGAGAGGCATCTGAAGGTGCCCCGGAAGAATGTCGAGACCGTGCTCTCCGAGGACGGCTGGGAGCTTCAGTTCCGCCTGGGGCATGGGTCAGCAACCAGCGGAGCCGGGCCGCCATGCTGTCCCCGGAGCGGGTGGAGCAGCTGTCCGAGGTCGGGATGCGGTGGTCGTAGCCCGTGTGCGAACAGCGGGGCCGGGCAGGGTGAGCCTGCTCGGCCCTGCTGTCGTCGGGTCAGCCGGAGTCGAACGTCTCTTGTAGGAAGTCGGCCGGGAGCGGGCGGGGCGAGGGCGGTGGTGTGCCGTCCCGGTGCGCGGCCTTCCAGCGCTCGGTTTGCTCGTCCTTCCAAGAAGCAGTCGGCGACGACGCCCCGTACGTATCTGCCGTCCGTGGGAACATACACTGGCCGCTGCCCTCAAGCGCACGGCCCCTGGGCAGCCAGTCGTGAGAATCGCGGTCATGGCATCAATGACGCAGACTTTCCGCCAGGCCCTGCAGAATGCGCTGGCCGATCGGGACACAGTCAGCATCCGCAGGACGCTGATCGAGATGTTGGAGCGGGATCCTTCCAAGGCGGAGATCTCGGCGGCCAACAAGGCGGCCCGAAGGATCGCCGAGGAGGGGGACGCGGTCCTCATCTCCCTGCTTCCTGACCAGGCCGGCGCCGACGTCTACGTGTCTGCGGCCCGTGGGGCTGGGATGCGGGCGTCGAACTACCTGACCGTGGACGAGAAGATCATCAAGGACTTGCCCTGCCGCGTCGAGTTGGCGACAGACAAGTGGGATGCACTCATCGACGAAGGCATGCGGCTTACCCAGCAGAAGATCGAAAGCGACCCGCTGCTCTCGGCGTTCCTGCCTGGTTGGAAGGCCGAACCGCGTGCCGAGAAGCGCGCCCGGCTCACAGCAGATGCAGCAGCCAGCTGACCCGCCGCTGCGCACCTGTGTCAGCACACAAGGCAGAAAGCGCGGCACAGGCGGCGGGGCTGGGCAGGGCGATCCTGTCCGGCCCCGCTGTCGCCAGGTCAGCCGAAGTCAAGCGTCTCCTGCGCGAAGCTGGCCGGTGCCGGACGGGGCAGGGGTGGCGGCGGTGCGCCGTCCTGGTGTGCGGGTTTGGTCGGGGCCACGGGACGCCCCAGGCAGCGAGCTGGTCGTGCTTCCATCCGCCGGCGGGCGTGCGGGCGGCTTCGACTCATCAGGTGATGGGAGTTCCGTCATAGAGGGGGAACGCTCCGTGTTCAGAAGTTGTCCGCCGAAGCTGTGTTGGAAAAGCGAGAGGTTCGTTGTCTTGTTCAGCGGGAGCCACCCCTCAGGCAGCGGGGTGCTCGCCAGCGACGGGGGTTCTGCCCCGGCAGGGGCGAAGAACACCTTGGCCGTCTCTTCCCACACGGTCGACTTCAAGGCGACCCGCTCATCGAAGACCTCCTGGCGGAGTTGCAGAAGACCAGCCTCGTGCAGTGCTCGGATGAAGTTCAGGAGCTCAATTGTGCCGACCATGGCCCAGGCGATAAGTGGTACAGCCGCCCGAAACCGGTCGCGCAGTCCGAAAGCATCGCCTTCCTTTCGCCGCTCCGGATCGTGGTGGACCACATCGCCGTAGATCCAAGCCATGGCCAGTCTGTGGGCATCGAGATCGTGGTCCTGGCCTGTGGCGGTGTCAGCGACCATGACGCAGTAGCCAGTTTCTTCACGTGTTGAGGGGTTCACCCGTGTCCGCCATTCAGTACGTGCAGCCCGTATCCACTCCGCGTCTTGTGGTGATGTTCGACAGAAGTAGCCGAGTGCTGCTAGCGCCTTCATATGGAAGCAGTCCTCCTGCTCCAGAAGGATCGGTCTGAGTCGGGCCGCAGCGGACTCGACCACTTCCTCGGGCGGAAGCTCGTACCGGATCCGCGCTTCGCCGTTGTTGAAGCGGATCTTGATCTTCATTTGGGCCAGCGTCACGAGGGCATCCCAGTCGGACGCAAGCGAGTGTTCCTCCACGCGGCGGGCCCTCACCACGTATGCCTCCAAGCAGCGTTGGTGCTTTTGGTCAACGCTCTCCGGCTGGCTGCGTCCCACGTTTCCCCCTCACATCAAAATCCTCTCCAGCATGACGCGGCATTCCATAAATATCCACCCAATTCGTCAGACGGAGCTGTTTGCGGCAATGCACAGGATCCAGGTACGCGCAGCCCGGTCGCGACAATCGGGATCTTCCTGTCGTAGAGGTGATGATCCTCGTGGCGCTCCCCCTGCAACAGGTGGCGGGTGCGTTCGATCAGGCGCGGGATCATGCGTTTGAGGTCCGCGATGCCGGCGCCTTCGGGAAACACGACCAGGTCGTGGTCGCGGTGCCGAGTACCTCGTCCCGGCCGCAGCGGTGCACGGTGACTCTCCGGCCGTCCGTGCGGGAGGTCCGGTGCACGACGATCGGCGCTGGTCACGCCTCCCAGCGTGCCCGGGCCCGTTCGAGGGCAAGTCGGTCCGGGGCGGTCAGGGAGTGTCACCGGTCCAGTCGAAGCGGGCCGGGGCGCCGGGGCGCGGGTCATACATGGCCCGGCCGCCGGCGCCGAACTGCCCAAGTTCCGTAGGGAGCGCGACGCCACTGTCGACCTCGTCCTGCGTCCAGCCGGTGCTGTCGAGCAGCAGGCCGTCCAGCGGCCCGCCGACCAGTTCGGCGTAACGCCGGCCGGGCTGCGGGCCCGGGTAGTCATGGTCGGCGCCGTAGACCCTGCGGCGCAGCAACTGCTCGTCATCACGGTCCATCCCTTCAGCCTCCCAGACGCCACCGACAGCTCGAGTCGTCTCCGGGCTTGCCCACACCCCCGGTCCGGGCTTGCTCACCTTCATGGTGGTGCCCGCCGTCAGCCCGGGCAGGATGGTTGATGCGCGGGCTGCGACTGGTTGGGTGAAGTCGAAGGCCTCTCCACCAGCCTTGCCGCAGCACAGGAAAAGGTCGACCAACTCGACCGGCAGCAAGAACGCAAGGCTTCACACATCTTCATGGGGATCCCCACGTTCGACCAGGTCGTCGCCCGCACCAGTGAGACGAGGGAGCCGTAAACCGCAGTCAGGCCGGCGCCCCATCTGCGTCAGTTCGATCAGGTGTACCGTCCTGTACGACGAGGGCCCATCTGGGGTTCTCCGGCAGCGGATGTGCAGACCAAGTTCGCCTCCCTCGTTCCGGTTCAGGGAGTGGTTCCCCTTCCGCCAGCGGACGTTCCTTCCATCCCGAGGGGAAGGGCTGGCGGTTGGTGGTCCACTCGGTCTCCGTGGTCAGGGCTCGAGCTTCGCGGAAGGACGGAGGCTGGGCGAACGAGCAGCGTCCCCAGCGGGCGTAACCGGCGAAGGTGGCTCCCTCAAAGTCGGCGATGCCACGGAAGTTTGTAGCGTCAAACAGAATGAACTGGCCGAACCACACGCCACGAAAGATCGCATGCTCGAAGGTCGTGCCATGGAAGAAGCCGCGTTCCACGATCTCGGCATGCGCAAAGTTGGTGGTTCCGGCGAAGTGGGTGTACCGGAAGTCGGCGTGCTGGATGCGGCAATACGTGAAGTCGACGTCGATGAGGGTGGCCCCAGACAGGTTGAGCTGGATATCCGGCCAGAAAGTGATCCGTGAGTGCCCGGGAGATCTCGAGTCAGAGACCTTGGGATCGACACGCAAGTGGTCGGCGAGCAGCTTCTGAACCGTGGCCCGTACGACCTTCTCCTGCTTCCAGCCAGTGCGGCCTTCGTCCTCCGCCGGGGGCGCCGGGTTGAAGGGCATGCGCAGGTAGGCGCACATGACATCGACAATGGTCTGCCGGTGATCGGGGTGGTCCTGGGCGAGGCGTTCGAGGGCGTAGATGCCAGCAAGGCGTACCGGGGCGCTCTCGCTGCCGAGCTGTGCGGCTGCGGCGGTGTACAGCTCAGTGATTCGCCGCTCGGTGGCGTCCTGCTCGGTGGAAGCGTCGACGGCCTCGCGATGGATCTGCTCCCGCTCGTTCAGCCACTGCCGCCGTGCGGTCAACAGCAGGGCGGCTGCGCCTCCGGTGCCGGCTCCCACTGTGAGGGCGGCCTTGACCGCGTCCATCCGGGCCTTCGCCCGGTCCGCCCCACGGAGCCCGTCGGTCTGGGCGAGCAGGGCCCACAGCGACAGCATGATCGCCACCGCAACCAGCGTGACGCCGGCGGCAGCCCACCACCACGACAACGGCCGGAATCCCCGGGACCTACGCTCCCGCTCACCACTCATCTGATGTACGTCCTCCCCCTGGCGCGTCGAGTACCGGGAGCAGCATGCCCACTAGCAGCTGCAGATCACTCCGTAACACGGAGTGGCCCCCGCCTGAGAGAGGACCATCCAACGTCCTCTTGAAGAACATTGCCCACGCTTAGTTCAGAGAACAGCAGCAACCCATCCAACGGCCCGCCTATGAGCGCGGCATAGGTCTGGTGCGGGAGCGGGCCCGGGTCGGGGTCATCGTGGTCACAGCCGTAGACCCGGCCGCGCAGCAGCTGCTCATCGCCGGCCTGAGCTCGGGCACAGGCCCGGGCTCGGGGTGCCCTGGGCAAGGTCCTGGTCGACCTTGCTGCGGTTTTCCCGGGCGCTCACTGCGACCAAGGACCCTGTATCCCCCAAGTTACTGGCGCAACACTGCCATTCCTGGCCGGACCAGCTCGATGCCCCGGTGTCCAGGCTTCCGCAAGGGGTACGAGGTGGTCGATGTCCGGGCCACGGGCGTTCGTGACGTCGGTGTCGTCGTAGCAGGAGTGCCATACGCCGCCGGTGATCGTGCACCGGCTGCTGACCGTCGGAGGTTCGACCGCCTCGGCGATCAGCACTTCCTGGCGCGTATTGCAGGATTCCCCGTCCTCGTCCACCCAGTGCTGTGGGCCAGCCGGTGCTGGTGGCCGGCCCCGTCGAGATCATGGCGGGGCGGTGCAGGGGTGAGCTCGGTGTCATTCGGCTGCATCGGTCACGTGGACGAGGGTGGAGCCGACGGGGCTTTTACGGACGTGGAGGCGCTGGGTGATGCGGCGGCGCATCTCGGCGACGTGGCTGATGACGCCCACAGTGCGGTCGTGGTCGCGCAGGGAGTCGAGGACGTCGAGGACCTGGTGGAGGGTGTCGTCGTCGAGGGTGCCGAAGCCTTCGTCGATGAAGAGTGTGTCGAGTGCTTGCCCGCCGGCTTCGGCAGTGACGACGTCCGCGAGGCCCAGGGCAAGGGACAGGGACACGTAGAAGGATTCTCCGCCGGAGAGGGTGTCGGTGTGGCGCTGGTGTCCGCTCCAGGTATCCAGGACCTTGAGGCCCAGGCCGGATTTGGCACCGCGGGCGGCCCGTTCGTCGGAGTGGACGAGGGTGAACCGGTGGTGCGACATGCGGGTCAGGCGAGTGTTGGCTGCCTCAACAACGTCCTCGAGGCGGGCGGCCAGGACGTAGGACTCCAGTTGCATGCGGAGCCGGTTGCTGAGCGAGGCGCCGCTGATCAGGCCGTGGAGGTGGTCGACGGTGCAGTAGGCGGCCTCCAGGGGCTTGAGGTTCGCTGTGAAGGCATCGAGCTGGGCGCCGAGAGTGGCGAGGGCGGCGACGCGGTCGGTGGCTTGGGTTTCGGCAGCCGTGGCGCTGGAGTGGGCGGTGGTGGCTTTCTCCAGGTCCGCCACAGCATGCTCCAGGTCTGCGGGAGGCTGGGCAGCGGCGTTCTTGAGGTCGGGTTGGTCGAGACGGGCGGCCAGGACGAGTCGCTGTTCGTGCCAGCGGGTGATTTCTTCGCTGATCCGGGCGAGGTCGGCGTCAGACAGCAGGGCGTTGGTGGCCTCGGCCGGTGAGGCGAATCCGGCGGCCTGGGCTGCCTGCTCGGTGCGTGCCGTGGCGTTGCGCAGGTCCTCTGTGGTGCGGGTCATGGTGGTGGTGCACTCGGCTGCGGCCTCGATCCGCTCCGCGAGCTGGGTGAGGTGGGTGATGCGGTCGGCGAGCGTGGTGTGCTGGTCCAAGGCGGCGGCCAGGCGCTGGCTGAGGGTTTCGCGCTGGGTGTGCAGGTTGTCGTAGGTGGCGTCGATGGCGCCCAGGCGCTGCTGTGCGGTGCTGCGGGTGTGTTCGCGGTCGGTCTGCTGCTGTTCCAGACGGGTGAGTTCTTCTTCGGCTGTGCCTGTATCCGCGGCTTCGGCCAAGGTCTGGCGGAGGCGGTTTTCCAGCTCGGTGCGTCGAGCCATGAGGTCGGTAAGAGGGGTGTCGCCACCGGCCTGGCCGCGTGCTTCAGCAGCCTCCTGCTTGAGGTGGCTCAGCGTCTGGCTGGCTTCTTTCTCTTTCTGTTGCGCGACGGCGTGGGCGGTTTCGGCGGCCTGTTCGTCGGCGGCTGTGGGCTGGCCCGGCTGGGGAGTGGCGGGTGCCGGGTGGGTGGCGGAGCCGCAGACGGGGCAGTTTTCGCCGTCTTTGAGGCGGCCGGCGAGTTCGGCGACGATGCCGTCGGTGCGACGTCGGCGGAGGTCGATGTAGGCCGCAGCGGCCTGGCTGAGGATGCCGGTGGCCTCGGTCAGGGCTTCGTCGGCGGCGGCAACCTGCGTGAGCAGGCTGTCGCGGTGGGCGGCGGCCTCGCACTGGGCGTTCACCGTGCTGAGGGTGACGGTGAGTTCCCGGCTGGTTTCCTGGGCGGTGCGGGCTGCTTGCAGCCGTGCGGCCAGTGTCTCGCGCAGGTGGGGCAGGCCGTCCAGCCAGTCCTGGGCTTCGGCGACAGTGTCGGCCAGCTCGTCGCGTTCGTTTGAGAGCGCTGCGAGTTCGTCGGTGTGGTGCTGCAGTGCAGCTTCATCCGGGAGCAGGGCCTGTGCGGCACCGATGTGGCCGCGTACCTGTTGCGCGGTCTGGGCGAGACTGTTGCCGTCCTGCGAGGCGTGTTCGGCTGGTAGGAGGGCGCGGGCGTTGGTGTCGGCGGCCGCGGCGAGGCTGTGGTCGTGGGCGGCGGTGTGGGCGTCGTCGAGGACGGTCTGCAGTTGCCTCGCCGTACGGGCGCGGTCGCGGCGATCGGTGAGCTGTGTGTAGTGGTCGGTGTCTTCGTCGAGCTGGGCCAGTTCTTGCTGGGCGGTGTGGTGTGCCTGCTGGAGGCGGTGCAGGTCGCGGGTTTGCTGCTCGGTGGCGCGGCAGTCGGCCAGCAGTTGGCGGGCGTTTTCGGTGCCGGCGGCGGCTGTCTGCTGAAGCGTTGCGGCCTGCTGGTGCAGGGCGGCGGCCCACAAAGGTGCCTGGTCTGTGAGGGTGGCCGGGTCATCGGGGCGTGGCGCGCCGGTGGAGGGGTCGAGTTCGTCGCCGGCGGCCTGCTGGATGCGTTCGGCCAGGCGCATGACGTCGGCGCGGGCCTCGTCGCGGCGTTTAGCGGTCGCGGTCTTGCGTTCGGCCAGGAACTCCTCGATGCGGCCGAAGCGGCGGGTGCCGAACAGGGTGCCCAGCAGGATGCGGCGTTCGGAGGCGTCCGCCCGCAGGAATTTGGTGAAGTCGTTCTGCGGGAGCAGGACGACCTGGCAGAACTGCTGACGGTTGAGGCCGAGGAGGGATTCGATCTCTTTGCCGGCCTCTTTGTGGGAACTGCTGATGCCCTCCCAGCGGCCCTGTCCGTGCCCGTCTTCGGTCCACTGCCTGAGGTCGGTTTCGGGTTTGTGTTCCACGAACTCGCCCGGGCGGCGCGAGTGGGGCTTTCGCTGCGCGGGCACGCGGCGGATCTGCAGGCGTTTGCCGGCGATGGTTGTTTCCAGGGTTACTTCGGTGAGCAAGTCGGTGGGTGCGTGGTCGCTGCGCAGCCGTGCGTTGCGCTCGCGGGGTGGATAGCCGTAGAGGGCGAAGCAGATGGCGGCGAACAGGGTGCTTTTGCCTGCTCCGGTGTCGCCGTGCAGGAGGAACAGGCCGTCGGTGGTCAGGGCGTCGAAGTCGATGCTGTGGCGGCCGGCGAAGGGGCCGAAGGCCTGCAGGTGCAGGGAGTGCAGGCGCATGTTCAGATGGTTTCCTTCTGCTGGGCGTCCAGGTGCATGCGGTCGACGGCCTCCTGCAACAGGGTCTGCTCGTCGTCGGTGGGCGCGCTGCCGCGGACGGCGGTGATGAAGTCGTGGGTGATCTCGAGGTCGCCACGGCCGCGCACCCGGTCCCGGTAGGTGGGGGTGTCGGTCGCCTGGGCGGGGATGGCGGCGGGTTCGTGCTTCAAATCGAGGGTGTGGGCAAAACGCTGGCGCAGGCGGCTCATCGCCTCGTACGGCCGGGCGGGGTCGGTAAGGGTGACGTGCAGCCAGGCTTCGGTCAGCGGGGTGTGGGCGGGGTTGGACAGCAGATCTTCCAGATGGCCGGTGAGCCGGGCCAGGGGGAGGTGCAGGTCGGCGGGGACGGCCTGGTGGGTGACGGTGGGCGTGCCGTCGGCGTCCAGGTCGACCAGGGCCAGGGATTTGGTGTGGCCGGCTTCGGAGAAGGAGTAGGCCAGCGGGGATCCGCTGTAGTGGATGCGGTCGTTGACGGCCTGGGGGCGGTGGAGGTGGCCGAGCGCGGTGTAGTGGATGCCGTCGAACACGGTGGCGCCGGCGTGGGCGACGCCGCCGACGCTGATGTCGCGTTCGCTGTCGCTTCTGTCCGCGCCGGTGATGAACGCGTGGGCCAGGACGACGGCGCGGGTGCCCTTGGGGCGCGTGGCGAGGTCGGCGCGGATGCCGTCCAGGGCCGCGGTGAGAACGGCCTGGTGGGATGCGGTCTCCACGTGCATCTGCTCGCTGACCAGGGTCGGGTGCAGGTACGGCACACCGTAGACGGCGACGGGGCCGTGGGTGTCGGACAGCAGGACGGGCCGTGGGGCGCCGGCGGGGTCGGTGCGCAGATGCACGCCGGCTTTGGCGTACAGGCCGGAGCCGATACCGAGGCGGTGGGCGGAGTCGTGGTTTCCGCTGATCATGATCGTGGGGATGCCGAGGTCGGCGAGTTCGTGCAGGGCCCAGTTGAACAGGCGCGCCGCGTCCAGGCTCGGGATGGCACGGTCGTAGATGTCGCCCGCGATCAACACAGCGTCGACCTGTTCGGTGCGGGCGGTGGCGCAGATATGGGTCAGGACATTGCGCTGACGGGCGATCAGGTCTTCCCCGTGGAACCGGCGGCCCAGATGCCAGTCCGAGGTGTGCAGGAACCTCATGACGTCAGAACGTAACCGCTGAAGTGACAGCAGTGGATGGTTTTTCAGATAAAAGCCCTACTTCGGGTGTCCGAAGCAGCTTGCCGGAGACAACTGTGCCGCCAGGGCATGAAGGCAGTCCGAAGTGCGACCACCAACCGCCAGCGCGGTCTGCGGCGGCGCCCCGGCAGGCTGCCCGCCTCGAACACGGTGCCCGGCTCGTGGCGGACCGTTTCGATGTCCCGCAGATACTCCGGGACCGCCGAGTACTCCAGTTCCATCGCCGTCAGCACCACCACGTAGCACATGCCCACCGCCCCGCGGTATCCCCGACCGATCCGGCACGTCCCCGGTTCCCCGACGGAGTAGCTCTACCCGGGCCCGCGACCGGCACAACAACCGCCCCACCACGGGCCGTGACCGCAAGAGGCGGGCCGTACGGACGGCTTCGGGTCAGCGGCGTCGAACACCACGCCCCGACGCGGGGCGTGCTATCACCGCGGAGGCGACCGCCATCCACGATCTTCTGGTCGGCCAGGAAGCCGAACCACCGCTCGACCTGGTTGATCCACGAGGAACCGGTCGGGATGAAGTGCATGTGAAAGCGGGGGTGATTGGACAGTCACGTCCTGATCGTGGGGGCTTTATGGGTGCCGTAGAAGCCCCTATGTCTCGTCAAGCCTTGGAGGGAAATTGGCTGGTGGGGCTTCCAGAGTCTGGCGTTGCGCTGTCACCCACTCACGGGCCGCGCGGATACGAGCCGGCACGCCCGCGCGCGCCAGCTCCCTCAGGGCCGGGTCTCCGTCACGCGCCCCTGCTTCGATGCCGCTGCGTGTGCGTTCCTGCCACCAGATGATCGCGGGGACCAGGCGGGCGCGGTCGGCATCGGGGAGTCCGTAGGCGTCGGCCACCAGGCGCAGGCGTTCGGCGGCCCAGGCGGCATCAGTTCCTGGGCCGAGGCCAAGGAACTGCCAGCACAGGTGGGCCACGTCGTGGATACGTAGTCCGGGGCCCGCCAGGTCCCAGTCGATGAGGGCGATCGGGTGCAGCCTCGCGCCTTCTCGGCGGTACACGGTATTGCGGGGGGACAGGTCGTTGTGGCACACCACTTCGCCGCCTTCGGCCAGGGGGTGTCCCTGGGTGAGGTCGTGGGCCTGGCGCACCAGAACACACAGTTCGCGGAGGCTGCGCTCTTCGTGGACGGCCGGGTCGCCGCCCGCCCAGGGGACGTGACCAGGCACGTACTGCAAGACGTCGCGCCCCTGCTCGTCGCTTCCCAGGTGGCGGGGAGCGCCCGGCCAGTGGTGCTTCTGGAAGAGGTGCAGGAGCTCACGCAGGTAGGGCGAGCGGGCGGTGGGACGGCGTCGGACGGTTCCGTCAAGCAGAACGGTCTCGTTGACGAAGCCGCCGGGGAGGCGTTCCTCGGGCATGTCGGCAGGGTGCTCCTTGCGGGCGGTTGGCGGGGGCGGAGCCGGCTCTGGCACGGATCGTCAGTGCGGGAGCCGGCTGCGCCCCACTCCGAGGTAGTGGTAGCCGACGCCTTTCATCGTGGCGGGGTCGAGCAGGTTGCGTCCGTCCAGGATGACGGGGGTGCGCATCGTGGGACGTACGACGGGCCAGTCGACGTCCAGGAGTTCGGGCCATTCGGTGACGATCACGGCGGCATCGGCCTCCGCCATTGAGTGCGCGGGGCTCGGGGAGCGGCTCACGTGGGACCAGGGGGCGGTGTCGGGCAGTTTGGCCAGGGGGTCCCAGCAGCGGACTTCGGCGCCTTCGGCGAGGAGGCGAGCCGCCAGGACGGTGCTGGGAGCCTGGCGCATATCGTCGGTGCCTGGTTTGAAGGTCGTCCCCAGGAGGGCGACCCGAGCTCCGTCGAGCCCGCCAAGGGCGGCGCGGAGGCGGACGACGGGCCGGCGGTGCTGGAGTTCGTTGACCTCGATGACGGCATCCAGGAGTTGCGGGGAGTGTCCGGCGTTTCTCGCCATCTGCTTCAGTGCAAGCGTGTCCTTGGGGAAGCAGGAGCCGCCCCAGCCGACTCCGGCCTTCAGGAAATGGGGTCCTATGCGCTGATCCAGGCCGACGGCGCGGGTGACGGCGACGATGTCCGCGCCGACCAGGTCGCAGATGTTGGCGATTTCGTTGGCGAAGGAGATTTTTGTGGCGAGGAAGGCGTTCGCGGTGAGTTTCACCATCTCGGCCGATTCCACGTCGAGGGTGACGATCGTGCCGGGGACGTCCTTGTGCAGGTCGGCGACGCAGGCGGCGGTCTGCTCGTCCCAGGTGCCGATGACGATGCGGTCGGGGTGAAGGAAGTCGTGGACGGCGGTGCCCTCGGCGGTGAACTCGGGGTTGGAGGCGTAGCCGACGTGCCGTAGTCCGACCCGGTCCAGGGCTGTGCGGACGCGGGCCCCTGTCCCCACCGGGACGGTGCTTTTGACGACGACCGCTGTCAGGTGCGTGGCGTCGCGCAGGGAGCGGACCACTGCGAAGACCCGGCTGAGGTCCGCGTCTCCGCCCGCCGTAGGAGGGGTGTCCACGCAGATGTACGCCACTTCGGCGCCGCGGACGGCTTCGTCTGCATCGATGGTGTAGGACAGCCGGTCGGCGTTGCGGGTGAGGAGCGTGTCCAGACCGGGCTCGTGGATGGGTGTGCGGCCGGCGCGCAGGGCTGTGACGGCTTCGGAGCGTATGTCGCGTACGGCGACGGTGTGGCCCAGTTCCGCGAAGCAGGCCGCGGTCACCAAGCCGATGTAGCCGGCCCCGAATACGGCGATCCTCATGGAGTGTGGTCACCCTTCTGGTCGATGGTGGTCGAGGTGGTGCGGGATGTCGGGAGGTTGCCTGTCGGGCGTTCGGAGGCCAAGGGGCCGGTGTGATCGCCGGGAGTGGCGTCGGCGCGCCCGTTGTGGATGTGCCAGAGGCGGGCGTACTCGCCTCCTTGTTCAAGGAGGGTGTCGTGATCGCCCAACTCCGTGATGCGGCCGTCCTGGAGGAGGGCGATTCGGTCGGCGGCCTGGGCGGTGTGCAGTCGGTGCGCGATCGTGATGAGGGTGGAGTCGCGGAGCCTGTCCGCCAGGATGTGCTCCAGGGCGGACGCCACGGTCCGGTCCAGGTCAGAGGTCGCCTCGTCGAGGACGACGATGGGAGGGGCCGCGATCAGGACGCGTGCCAGCGCGACCTGTTGGGCCTGCCGGGCGTCGAGGGGAATTCCGCCGGAACCGATCCGGGTGGCGATGCCGTGAGGAAAGGCGGCGACCCAGGACGCGGCGCCGACAGCGTGCAGGGCGTCAAGGAGATCGGCGTCGCGGGTACCCGGCCGGGCCAGGGCCAGGTTGTCGCGCAGGGTGCCGGCGAAGACGTGCTGGTCTTGTTCGACGACGGTGATGAGGCGGCGCACTGTCGCACTCGGCAGTGTGTCCAGGCGTACACCGTCGAGCAGGACGGAGCCGCTCTGCGGGGTGTGCAGTCCGGCGAGCAGCGCCGCGAGAGTTGTCTTGCCCGCCCCGCTGGGTCCCACGAGGGCAAGTTTCTCCGCTGGGCGCACGTGCAGGTTCACGCCGTGCAGGACGGTGCGCCTGCCGTCGTGGGAGAACGTCAGCCCGTGCGCGGCGAGAGCGGGGCGCCGCGGGACGTGCGGTGGCGGCGGGGGTTGCGCGGGAGGAGCGGGGATCCCGAGCAGTCGTACGAGTGCGGTGTGAGCGAGGTGCAGGTCGTCGACGTAGTAGGAGATCCGGCTGACCGGCTCGCCGAACTGCTGGGCGTACACGGCCGCGGTGGTGACGGCCCCGATCGTCGTCGCGCCGTGGGTGTGCAGCACGAAGCCGGTGACCAGCACAGCGGGCAGCGGCAGCAGACACACCAGTCCGAGCGTCGGCAGCCAGACGGTGCGCAGGTTCAGGGTGTGCAGGCCGGCCCGGAACCAGCGGTCGACGTCCTGGCCGGTGCGGCGCTCGCGCACCACCGCCAGGTCGAGGGATTCCACGGTGCGGGGGTGTGAGCTCGTTTCGATCAGGCCCTCGCTGAGCTGGGCGTAAGCGCGGGCCTCGGCCAGGTACCACTGCGGGGCGCGCCTCAGGTACCAGCGGCAGAGTGTCGTCGCCAGGCCCAGTGACAGCAGGCATGGGATCAGGTACAGGGGCTGGAGCACAGCGAGAGCGGCGACGGTGATTGCCATGGTGAGCAGCGAGCCGATGAGTTCGAAGAGGGTGAAGCGAAGGTTCTTGGAGAGGGTGGTGATGTCTCGGGTGGTGCGGGTCAGCAGGTCGCCGACGCCCGCGCCTTCCACGGCGGCGGTGGGGAGGGCGACGGCCCGGGCCATGGCCTCTTCTCGCAGGTCGGCTAGGAGGTCCTCGCCCAGGGCGCGTGCCCGCAACCGGGCATGGCGCGTGAGCCAGGTCTGGAGGAGAAGGAGGAGCACGCCGAGGGCGATGAGGGGTTCGACGGGGGCGCCGGTGTCGTGGGCCACTGCAGCGGCCACCATCCCAGGATGGGGCCGATGCCGAGTCCGGCGATGACCGACAGGACGTAGACGAGGAGGACGGCGCACAGGGACCGCCGTTTGCTGCGGCCGACGGCGCGCAGGTACCGGGCGACGGCACCCCGGTCAGCGAGGGGCAGCATGGTGCTCACGCGTGTACCTCCCCGGCGTTGCCGCTCCCGGCTGTTGTGCTCCTGTCGGGGGTCGCGGGCCGGTCGGCGACGGTGCGGGTGATGTCGGCGAACGCGGCGAAGGCCGGACTGTCGGTGACGATGACAGTGGTGCGCCCGCGCCGGTGGGCAGCCAGGCCCTGGGCCATCCGCATCTCTGTGTGGGCGTCGACGGCCTGGGTGGGGTTCAGGAGGATCAGCACGTCGGGGTCCGCGAGGAGGGACCGGGCGACCAGGAGCCGCTGGCGCTGGCCGCCGGACAGGGTGTACCCGCGTCCTCCGACCGGAGAGTCCAGACCGTCGGGGAGCGTGCGGAGGAGGTCGGTGGCGCTGACGGCGTCGAGGGCGTGCGCGAGGTGCTGGTCGTCATGGCGTGTGTGGGGGTCGAGCGTGGTGCGCAAGGTGCCGGCGAAGAGGCCGGACAGAGGGGTGGTCAGCAGGACGGTGCGGTGCAGGAGGGCAGGGTCGAGACGATCCAGGGGGGTGCCCCGCAGGTGGACGCGGCTGGGACGGTAACCCCCGAATTCGTCGGCGATTCGGGCGCCGACAGCCGCGTCATGCACCTGGATAACGATGAGTTGGCCACGACGAACGGTGATCCCTCGTGCCGTATCGCGGAGTTCGGGGCAGGAGGCGGACGGAATGGGGATGTCCAGGCCGTCGCCTTTGATCGCGCCGGGGCTCAGGGCGGTGATGAGGCGGCGGGAGGCGATGAGAGCCTTGGCCGCCTTGTCGTAGAACTCGGCCGCGGTCTGCAGCGGCACGACGAGGAACGCTGTCAGGCCCGACAGGGTCAGCAGGGTTCCGGGGCTCATCTCGCCGACCAGCGCCAGGCGTGCGGCGATCCCGAGGGTGAGCAGGCCGAACAGGCCGGGCAGCAGCACATTGGCGGAGTCGACGACTGTCTCGGTCCGGCTCAGCCGCACAGCGATGGCACGGGCCTGCTGAGACTGGGCCCGGTAGCGGTGCAGGAAGTCGCCCTCCCCGCCGGTGCCCCTCAGCACACGCAGGCCGTGGACGGCGTCGACGGCCGAGGTGCTCAGATCGTCCACGGTGTCGCGCAGCGCCTGCTGCCCACTCGACAGGGGACGCATCACCGGCCGGATGCCCAGCACCAGGGCGGGCATCGTGACGAGGGTCAGAGCGCCGAGCAGCGGCGCGGTGGCCAGAAGCAGGAGCGACACCGCGGCGAAGGCGACGAGCGCTCCAGCGGCCCGCGCCGCGATGCGCAGGAAGTCACCGACGGGCGCGATGTCGCCTGCGGCGACGCTCGCCACGCCGGTGCCCGCGTCGTCTGGCGCACGCTGTCTGCCGTTCGCACTGTGGCGTGCCACCAAGAGCATGACGCGGCTGTTCGCCGTGCGGGCGCTGCTCTCCGAGAACCGGTTGCGCAGCGCCCCACAGATGTGGAGGACCAGAGCGAGCCCCGCGAGGGGCAGGCAGCCGACAAGGACGGTACGCGTGGTGGCGCCCCGCGTGGCGAAGAGGTCGTCGATCTGACGGCCGACCAGGACGGGCAGAGCCGCCTGCGCGAGCATCCAGACGATGCCGAACAGGCAGGCAGCGGTGATGGTGCGCGCCTGCTGCCGCGCCAGCCACAGCAGGAGCCGTGCCGGTGACCGGACATCGGGCGCGCCGGTCGTGCTCAGGTGGGGTCGGCGCATGTGCTGCCTGCCCCGTCCGTCGGCGTCGTGGTGCTGTCGGTGTGCGTCATGACTGGTCGGGGACGGACAGTGCGCGCAGGCTGTCCGAGAGCATCCGGGTGGGGACCAGGACCTGGCCCGTGGAGTCGGCGTCGTCGCCTGCGAACGGCACCGCCGGGATCAGCCGCGGATCGCGGCTGCGTACGACATCGTGGTGCGTCGCGCTGGAGACGATGCCCTCGGCACGGTCCGGGTGGACGAGGTATTCGAAGTCGGTGTAGCGCTGGGCATAGGTGTAGCGGCACGGGGCGAACGCGTCGGGAATGTGTCCGCTGAGATGAGCACGGCGCAGGGCCTGCCACTTCTCACCGTTCCAGATCTCTTCGAAGGTGTGGTGCTGGAGCGAGCCGAGGGTGTACTCGTCGCTGCCGATGAGGTGGTCGCAGAAGCCGACGGCACCGTCGTAGCGGACATAGGCGTAGCTCCAGGGGTGCATGCACGCGGGTTTGCGGACCATCTCCGGAAGAGCAAGGGAGGGGTCGGGGGCAGCCCCGAGCTGGACGACGACTCCGTGCTCGCGTCCGGCCTCGGCGGCACGCGCGTACGCCTCTTGAGTGCGGCCGAGATCCTGGCGCAGGTGGGAGGGGTCGTCAACGTGGGCGACCAGCGGGTGGATGACGACCGGGGAGATGTCCAGGCGGGCCGCGAGGCGCACGATGTCGGCGAGCTCGTCGAGGTTGTCCATGCTGGACACGACGTTGAAGTTGACGTGGTCACGGGGCACGCCGTGGCGGTCGCGGGCCTCCACCAACGACGCACAGGTGCGTTCGAGACGCTCCAGGGTGCCGCCGGCGCGGAGCTTGTCGAAGAGTTCGGGGGACGCGGCGTCGCAGGAGACGGTGACGATCCCCTGTCCGCGCATCAGGGTGTCCCACACGGCCGGGCGGTTGATCTGGCCGTTTGTCACGACCCGTACCCGTACGCGGTGTTCGAGCGCGCGCAGGACCAGGTCGCCGAAGCCAGCCAGCATGGTGCTCTCGCCCCAGCCACGGACATCTACCAGGTGAGCGTCGGGGAACAGTTCTTCGGCGAGCCGGTCGAAGACCTTCTCGTCCATGTTGAGCGCGGGATCGTACTTCTCGCCGAAGCGGCACATGGGGCAGCGCAGGTTGCAGTTCTGGGTGAGTTCGACGAACAGCGCGAGCGGCCTGCTGCGCAGTGTCGTGGCGCCCTCGCGGTACTCGTGGATGTTGAGTGCCTGGTTCTCGCGGCGGCGCTGGGTCATTTCGAAGGGGCGCACGGGGATGTCGAGCAGTCTGTTATCGGCTCGCATGGTCCTTCTCCTGGCGTCGTGACGCATGGGCGATGGGGGGTATGAGGGCAGGTCTGTTCCCCTGGTTCAGGCGGGCCCGCCGCCGAGCAGGGACAGGGCCTCCTGCACCTGGGCCGAGCTCTCCAGCGAGGGCAGTACGTGCGGGCGGCCGGCCACCGCACGGGCGAAGTGGTCGAACATCGCAGCGTACATGTCGAGGCCGGGGTGGGTGACCCGGAACCGCTCCCCCGTCGCACTCGTGCGCAGCAGATGGCCGTCGCCGGTGCCGGGATTGAAGCAGTGGTCCAGGACGAGACTGCCCTTGTCGCCGCGTACGGTCAGCCGGGACTCGTACCAGGGCAGCAGGAAGCTGGTGCTGAGCAGCGCGGCTGAACCCCGGCCGTAGTCCAGGGCACCGGCGGTGTGCACGATCACTCCGTTGTCCTCGCGGTGGACGGTTCCCGCACCGGCGTGCGGCCCGCGCCCGAAGACCTGGTTGGCGGCGTCGACGAGGTAGCAGCCGAGGTCCAGCAGGGAGCCGCCCCCGAGGTCGGGTGACATGCGGATGTCATCGGGGTCGTCCAGAGTGAAGGACAACGTGGCCTCGACATTGTGGACTTCGCCGATGACACCGTCACGTATGCCTTGGAGCAGTGCCGCGAACTGGGGATGTGTGCGGTACATGAAAGCCTCGGCCACGGTCCGGTCCGCCTCGCGTGCCGCGGCCGCGATGCGATGGACGTCGTCGACGGTCGTGGCCAGGGGCTTTTCGCACAGCACATGCTTCCCGACGGCCAGCGCGGCCAGGGTCCACGAGGTGTGCAGGGAGTTGGGTAGGGCGATGTAGACCGCGTCGACCGCGGGGTCCTCCAGGAGGTCCTGGTAGGTGGTGTAGGCGCGTGCTGTCCCCGCGCGGTCGGCGAGGCGCTGGGCGGCCGCGGCGCGGCGGGAGGCGACGGCGTGGGCGACGGCGTGCGGGGAGGTGGCCATCGCGGGCAGGGTGAAGTGCTCAGCGATGCGGGCGCCTCCCAGTACGCCCCAGCGCAACGGCGGCATGTGATTAGTCATCAGGCGTGCTGTCCTTTCGCCGGGATGCGGGCTCAGCTCAGATCCGACTTGCGCAGGGGGGCACGCGGAGTCCCGCCGGTGAAGGAGCCATAGGCCCACTCCAGGATCTCGCCGAACTCGGTTAGTCCGAAGCCGTTGTTGGCCCGGAAGTGTCCGAGGTAGGCGGCGAGCAGCCCGGCGGCGTGCTGGTCGCCGCGCACCGCGTGGTAGCCGAGGGCTTCCACGTTGCCGCGGATGTAGCCGCGGTGGGCGGGCTCGGTGGAAGCGGGGCTCATCCATGAGTCGTGTTGCACCAGGGCCCAGGGCGCGTAGGCGACTCCCCGGCCTTCGCGCATCAACAGGTAACCCAGTTCGGTGTCCTCGCCCGATCCGGCGCCGGTGCCCGGACCGAGGTGCGGCAGGAAGGCAGGACGGTGTGCCGGAAGCAGGCTGCGGCGCAGCGCCAGATTGTTGGACGAGCCGACGGCGCACCAGGGGACGGTCGGCTCGCCGCGCACGGGGCCCGGGGTCCAGCTCGGTGCGGAGACAGCCGGGCACCAGCGTTCACCGTCGTCGCCCTGGGCGACTCCCCAGGCGCTTTCGCCCAGTTGGGGAAGGTAGGCCGTGCGCAGCTCCCAGCCGGGCACGGGCACCGGAACGACTTTTCCGAAAGCTGCCGCCACGTCGAGGTGCGTCGCCATGTAGTGCGCCATCTCTTTGGCCCAGGCGGGGTCGGGCAGACAGTCGTCGTCGAGGAACAGCACGACGTCGGTCCGCGCTTGGGACAGCGCGAGGTTGCGTCCCACGGACGCCGGGCCGCTGCCGTCCAGGACACGGACGCGCACGGGGGCGCAGGCATCGAGGACGCGCCGGCGGTCCAGCGTCCCCGCGGTGTTGTCGACGACGATGACCTCGTGGATCGTGCTGGTGTCACCGGCGGCGATCATGGATAGGGCGCGGGTGAGCGCCGGACGTCCGACCGTGCAGACAGCCACGGTCAGTGCGTCGTCGGCGATGGTCTCCTGCGAGGGGGGCGAGGTGTGGGGCATGGCGGCGAAGGATCTCCTTGACGGTCGGCGGGTGGGATGCGCGGTGTTGCGGAAGGTGACAGGAGCCTTGCGGGCCGGATTGTGGCGAGCGGGGTCTGTTGGGCGGGCATCTGCGGAGTGGCCGGTGGACCGGCGCAGGAGGTTGCGAGTGCTCTCTCAGGTGGCTGGCCGAGCGGCTACCAGGCCGTCCAGGGAGACACTGCCGCCGGTGCGGGCGGAGGTGTCGGCGGCGGTGAGCACCCGTAGGACGGTCGCGCAGTCGTCCGCGGAGGCTGCGAAGGGCCTGCCGTCCCGTAGCGCGGCGAACACCTCTCGGTACAGCGCCGTGTACGACGGCTCGACGGCGGCCTCGCGGGCCGGGACGGAGGCGAACGCCGTGGACGGAAGCGCCGTGCAGGGCCCGCAGTCGCCCTCCAGCCGCAGCGTTCCACGCGTGGTGTGCACCTCCAGGACGGGCACGGCCGACGGCGCGCACCACGACGACTGCACGCTGCTGAGCACGCCGTTGGCGTGCTCCAGCAGGATCAGTGCCAGGTCCACGGCCGCGCCTTCTTCGGGGCGTGCGGTGCGGGCCGTCACCCGTACCACGGGGGAGGCGGCCAGCTCGGTGGCCACGTAGACCCAGTGGTAGGCGTTGTCCACGAGGCATCCCGCTGCCGCGTCGCTGCGCCTCCAGTGAGGGCTATCCCCAGCACCGGGAAAGTGGCCGCTGTCCGGCTGCTCCAGGCGCAGGAAGCGGACCTCCCCGCCCTGCCCCTCTCCCAGCCGGGCGAGGGCCTGCCGCACGTCGCTGCGGTGCAGGTAGTTGTGGACCACCCCCAGCTCGTGGCGCCGCGCACGGTCGGCGATCAGGGCGGCCTCGGTGACATCCGTCGTCATCGGTTTCTCCGCCAGTACCCGTGTTCCTGCCTCGAGCAGCGCGGAGAGGGCGTACGGGGTGGAGCGGGGAGGCAACACGAGGACGGCGAGGTCGACGGGATCGCCGGCGGCCAGGAGGACGTCCACATCGTGGTGGCGGTGGGCCGCGGGCACACCGAGGCGGGACCCGAGCAGGTTCCGGCGGTGGTCAGCCGTGTCGACGACGCTGGTGACGCGAGCCTCGTCCGCGAGTGCCGACAGAGCTGGCGCGTGTCCCAGTTCGGCGATGGCTCCGCAGCCGATGAGGGCGACACGGATCGGGTCGCGGTTCACTCGTGGGCCCCTTCCTCTGAGGCGATGAGGGACCGCACGAAGTCGGCATCGTGCCGCAGGGCGGCCGTCAGCTGCTGCGCGGGCATGGCGCGTTCGACGACGGCGACGTGGACGCTGCCCGCCGCCAGGGCCTGTCGCCACCCGCCCAGGAGGTCGACCTCGCCGGTACCCAGGTCGAAGGAGTGCGGGGCCTGCGGGTCCGCGGTCAGACCGTCCTTGATGTGGAGGTAGTCGCAGCGTCCTGCCGTGGCCTTCAGCATGCGCGCGGTGTCCCCGGCGACGGCGGCCCAGTGGAGGTCGACGACGAAGCCCACCTCCTGCTCGCCGGTTTCCTGGGCCAGGATTTCGAAGGGCGTGCTGCCTCCGGGCAGAGGAATGCCCTCCTCGGCGTGGTTGTGGATCAGGGTGCGGGCTCCCTCCTGTTCCGCGCGGGCGGCGTGTTCGCGCAGGGCGGGAAGGCAGGCGAGCGTCTCCTCCTCGCTCGCCACCGGTAGGCCCGACAGGATCAGCCGGTGCAGGCCGAGGTTGCTCAGCGTGCTCCAGTTGAAGCCGTCCAGTTCCTGCCAGAACAGATGCAGGGTGGTGAGGTCGAGGCCGCGCTCCGTGCAGGCAGCCCGCAACCGTGGCCGGTCGCCGAGCAGCGACGACATGATCTCCAGTCCCCCGTACCCGGCATCCGTGATGGCGTCGAGGGTGCCCTCCAAATCGGTCTCCGCGTGGCGACCCAGGATGCCGTAGCCGTGGGTGCCGGTCTGCAGGACAAGTCGGGTACTGGTCATGAGACGTTCCTCTCCTGGCCGCGGGGATCGTTCGGCTCGGCGGGCGAGGAGGCCGGCCGGAACAGGTGCGGCGGGAAGTAGTTGAACCGCTTCATCGTCAGCAGCGGTCGGCCACGGACAATCGCCTCTCGGGTGATGCCGACGTGGTAACTCCAGTCGACGCTGGTGGCCGCGACGGCCAGGCCCAGCAATCGGCCGACGCTCAGGCCCTCTTCGGGCCGGGAACGGCGGAGGAGCCGAACCGTGTCCCGGACGAACCAGCTGGCCAGCACGGCCGCGGCGGCGCCCGACACTTTGCGGCGCGCCCCGGGCAGCAGCGCGGCGGCGACCGTTAGCGCCACGGCGGCGCTCACCGGGTTGAACGACCAGGACGCGTACTGCGGCTGGCGCACGCAGTTGTAGACGCAGGCCCGGCCGTAGAGGAAGAGCTTGCGGTGGAACTGGGACAGCCTGGTGATGCCGTCCGTGGCATGCATGACCACGGCCCGCGGGTGTCCCAGTATCCGGTGTCCGGCGGCATGCAGCCGCACGCCGAGATCGACGTCCTCGCCGCCGACGACGGTGTACGGGTGCTCGTCGAAGCCGCTGATTTCCTCGAACGCGTCTTTGCGCACCGACAGATTGGATGTGGCCCCCCACCAGAGGCGGTCGTAGTGGAGGGGCCAGTTCCAGGGAGCGTTGACCACCACGGAGTGCTGGACCGTACGCCAGGCAGGGACCTGTCCGGCTCCCTCGACCACGGTGGGACCCGCGACCGCCGCGATGCTGGCGCCGTCCGTCGCCCGGTGCTCGTTGTGCGCGTCGATGTGGGCGCTCAGCAGCGAGGGCGTGGCCACACAGTCGGAATCGATGAACAGCACCAGCGGGAAACGGCAATGCGCCACTCCTGTATTGCGCTTCGCGCCGACGTTGCGCGGTCCCCGAAGGTAAGTGGCGCCTGTGGCGCGGCACGCCTCTTGGATGCCTTCGCGATCAGTGCCCTGGGAGTCGTCGACGATCAGTACCTCGGCCTCCATGCCGGAGGGAAGTGCGGTGATGGCGGCGTTCAGCGAGTCCAGGAGCCGGCGTACCGCGTCGGGGTGCCCCAGGGTGGGGACCACCACGGAGACGGACGACAGCCTGCCCCGCACGCCCCCACCGGCCCCCGCCGTCGTGGGACGGGGGGCGGTCACCGGCCGCTCACCGCCCCGGCGAGGGGGGTGGCCGCGAACCAGTCGACGGTCCGGCGCAACCCCTCCTGGAGACCGACCCGTGGCCGCCACCCCAACTGCGTGGCGGCACGGGTAGTGTCGGGGCGTCGCAGCGCCGGGTCGTCCTGCGGTAGCGGGACGCTTGTGAGGACGGAGTCGGAGCCGGTCGCCTGGACGACCAGCCGGGCTGTTTCCGCCACGCTGAGCTCTTGCGACCCGCCGAGGTTGACGGGTCCCGGCTCGCCCGTCGACGTCAGCAGCGCCCACAGCCCCTCGACCATGTCGTCGACGTAGCACAGCGAGCGGGTCTGTGTGCCGTCTCCGGCTACGGTCACCGGCAGGCCCGCCAGAGCCTGGGAGATGAACGTGGGGATCATCCGGCCGTCGTCGACCCGCATCCGGGGACCGTAGGTGTTGAAGATGCGGGCGATGCGCGTGTCCACCGCGTACTGCTGGCGATAGGTGACGGTGAGGGACTCACTGAACCGCTTAGCCTCGTCGTAGACGGCCCTCGGGCCGGTCGGATTGACATTGCCCCAGTAGCTCTCTGGCTGCGGATGGACCTTCGGATCGCCGTAGACCTCGCTGGTGGACGTCAGGAGGAAACGAGCACCGTGGCGTGCGGCCAGCTGGAGAGCGTGATGGGTACCGGCCGAGCAGACCAGCATCGTCTCCAGCGGCAGCCTCAAGTAATCGGCGGGCGAGGCCGGGCATGCCATGTGCAGCACGTCGGTGACGAGGCCGTCGACGGACAGTTCCCGTGACACGTCGGCCTGGTTGAAGGTGAAGCCGGGGTGATCTTCTAGGTGGCCGATGTTGGCACGCTCGCCCGTGCTCAGGTCATCGACGCAGACGACCGAGTAGCCCTCGGCGAGGAGCCGGTCGCACATGTGGGACCCGAGAAACCCTGCCCCGCCCGTCCACGGCGCGCCGCTCGCCGCTCATTCGATGGTTCCCGCCACGATGCAACGGCCTGGGCACCCACGTGCGAGCGCCGGCCGTTCCGAACTGCCTCTGCGTAGTCGCATGTCCCGTATGCACATGACATACGAGCATCATCGCCACGCACAGTTGCCGCAACAGCTTAGGGAAAACTCTGCAAAAAATCGATCCCTCAGAGTAAAGTTTGATCCTTGGACATACGGGCATGGTTAGGGCGACCAGACTTGGATGCGACCGAGACGGCGTGGCGCCGGTGAAAGTTGGCACGGCCAGGAGGCGACGGCCACGCCCTGCCGATGAAGATTGAGCCAAACTGACGCATGAGCGGCGTCAATCAGGTAGGCAAATAGCCTAAGGATCTTTGTAATTCATAAACGACACATCGGCGGTGCCGCGTAAGCCACCGCGCCAGTAGGACTCCGTTAGGTCTGTGTGTCGACCTTGTTCAGGGGCACCGTGAGTGTGTGGACGCACATGAAGTGAACCGTGTTCGGGCGACGTTGGAGCGTTATTCGTGGCGGATGTGTTCGCCTCGGTGCCGCGCAAGGACCAGCGGGCTAAGAGCGACTGCTATCTGCGGGGAGTGATGATGGACGGTCGCCGCAAGTCCATCCAGGCCATGGCCTCGCGACTTCCGGACGGCAATGAACAGAACCTGCAGCAGTTCGTGAACCAATCCACGTGGGATCCGGTTCCAGTGCGTCGGCGGATCGCCGAGCGGCTGGTGCCGCAGGTCGGCCCGGACGCCTGGGCGATCGATGACGTGTCGTTCCCCAAGGACGGAAGGATGTCGGTCGGTGTCGCCCACCAGTACTGCGGTGCGCTGGGCAAGCAAGCCAACTGCCAGGTCGCGGTCAGCGTCCACGCGGTCTCCGACACAGCGTCATGCCCGCTGAACTGGCGGCTGTTCCTGCCCAAGGAGTGGGCCGAGGACACCGTCCGGCGCCGGCAGACCGGCGTGCCCAAGGACGCCGGGCACCGGGAGAAGTGGCGCCTCGCCCTGGACGCCCTGGACGAACTGGCCACCTGGCAGCTGGTGCCGCCGGTCGTGGTAGCGGACGCCGGCTACGGCCAGAACGCCGACTTCCGCGCCGCCCTGACCGAGCGGGAGATCCGTTAAGTAGTCGGGATCCGCGGCGATCTGACCGTCCAGCCCTGTGACGCCCTCCCTGATGCCCCCGCCTGGTCCGGAAACGGCCGGCGGCCGGTGCCCCGCTACCGGCAGCGACCCGTGCCGGTAGCGGAACTGGCCGCGGCCGCCGGACGGGAAGCCTTCAGCGAGGTGACCTGGCGGGAAGGCTCCCGCGGCCCGATGACCTCCCGCTTCCTCACGGTGCAAGTCCGGCCGGCCGGGGCGCGCCCGCGTCGGCTGGCCCAGCAAGCCGCGGTGGCCGAGCACGGCCGGTGGGACGGCATCCTGCCCCAGGTTGCGACTGCTGGCCGAATGGCCCGACGGCGAGGACCAACCGACCCGCTTCTGGCTGTCCGACCTGCCCGACGACACCCCGATCCCGGACCTGGTCCGCCTGGCAAAGATCCGCTGGCGCATCGAACACGACTACCGGGAACTCAAGCATGGCCTGGGACTGGACCACTTCGAAGGCCGTTCCTGGCCGGGCTGGCACCACCACGTCACCCTGGTCACCGCCGCCCACGCCTTCCTCACCGAACAGCGGCTGGCCCCAAAAGCCGACACAGCGGACTCACCCTCTACCAGATCCTCGACATCCTCCAGGACCTGCTGAACTGCTGGACCGGCATCTGCACCACCTGCCACCAATCCCTGCCCCGCAGGACCACACCAAGATCAAGACAGACCTAACGGAGTCCTACTAGGTCCTGGCCGCGCTCGCGCCGACCCTTGCGGAGGCGGGGTCCGGACAGCATCATCGAAGGCGTTCGTGCTGCTGGACGGGGCCTGCTGCCGATCGACCGGGTCGCCGCTGACCGGCCCTACTACTCGGGAAAGCACAAGAGGCACGGGATGAACGTGCAGGTCCTCGCCGATCCGTTCGGTCGGCTGTTGTGGGTTTCACCGGCCCTGTCCCGGCGCCGTCCATGACGTCCGCGCGGCCCGTGAACACGGCGTCGTCGATGACCTCGCCGAGGCGGGCATCACGTGCTGAGCCGACAAAGGCTACCGGGGTGCCGGCGGCACGGTCCGCACCCGTACTGGGGACGGTGGGGGACCCTCTCCACTGGTCAGCAAGCGGTGAACCGGTCCCACGCCAAGGTCCGCGCACTTGTCGAGCTGGCCATGGCCACCCTCAAGTCCTGGCGACTCCTTCGCAAGCTCCGGTGCTCGACACCCGGATCACCCACCTCGTCCAGGCAGTCCTCACCCTCCATCTGGCCAGCTCAGACCGATGATGGAATGCCTCTTTGACAGGAACTGCAGACCTGAATCCCAGGACGTCGGCGAGGAGCCGGCGGTGAAGGTCGCTGAGGTTCACGCCGCGGCTGCCGGGCGAGCCGAAGCCAGCTCGGGGAACGCCTCTTCCCATACGTCGCGGATGGCGCGGCTGATCAGTGTGCGCAGGACGGGCCACTGGGCGATCAGGAGGTCCCGGTTCAGCAGGGCAATCAGGTCACCGTGCTGCCCTTCGGCCAGCACGGTGCGGTACATGCTCATCCGCGACCGCGGCCGGTCCAGATCGAACCGCGTCAGACCCGACCACGCCACATGCAACGGCAGCTGCACGGAACCGTGCACCGGTCCAGCCAGCTCACCAAGCGTGCCGGGAAGCCTCCGCGTGTAGCGCTGCCGCAGCACCTCGGAAGCGGACGGCGACGGCTCAGCAGCAGACACAACGGACATGCCACCAGTATGAGCGATGAGCACCGGTCCGTAGCACAGGAAATCCGGCAGCGAAGCTGACCGTCGTGCCACGCGGACCCGGCCGCGTGGCACGACACTCCGCATTCGCGTCGGGAGAGAAAGAGCAGCCGGTGCTCATCCGGACACCGGCGCGCCGGCCTGTCGGCGCGCCGGGAACTGACTGTCAGGCGCAGGTGGCGAGCATGCCGTCCAGGGCCGAGCGCTCCGCCGGGTCCACGGTCAAACCGTACGCGCGTTTCACCGAAATCCAGGCGCGGCCGTAGGTGCAGCGGTAGCCGGCCAGCGGGGGCTGCCAGTTGGCGGGGTCCTTGTCGGCCTTGGAGCGGTTGGAACGGGCGGAGACGGCCACGAGCTGGGAGTGAGTGAGGTCGTTCGCGAACGCCCGGCGGTCCTGCGTGGTCCAGGCCGCCGCGCCGGACCGCCAGGCTTCCTTGAGAGGCACGACATGGTCGATGTCGAACTGGGCCGCCGTCTCGGCCGCCACACCGTCGTACGGCGAGACCCAGTGACCGGAGGCCGCCTGGCTGTCCTGGGTGACGCCTCCGCCGTCGCGCTGGAGAGGACGACCTCGCGGGTGTCGCAGGTGCCGTACTGGATGACCCAGTGGGGGAACTTCGCCCGGCTGTATCCGGGGACGTCCTCTTCGGGTGCGACGGTCAGTTCTTGCAGTTCCGCCCGGGCTTCCTCAGCCGTCGGGGGCTCCGGGAGCTCTGCCGCTGATACGGGAACGGTGACGGACGACGGGGCGCTTGGTGTGGCCCAGCTGGAGGGAGCGGAACCCATGAGGCCGGCGGTTGTCAGCATGGCGGCCGCAGCAGCGGCCCAGCGACGCACCATCATGGCTGTCACCGTGGCCTGCCCCGCTGGAGCGAACGTTCTTTTCCCGGGGGCTGTCACCCCATAGTGGATACGCGGCAGCGGGGCTCCAGCCGCCGTCGAATCCGTGGGGATATCGACCACAGGCCTTCCCGCCCGGCCTCATGCTGCACGTGTACCGGGCACCTGCTTGCCTCGATATTCGAACAAGGGATCTCGTGCAGTGCATGACCCAGCACGACTTCCCTCATGACCTCGTGGAGGCGCAGACCGCCTGGTACCGCACGTACTGGCAGCTCGCGGAATCCGGTCCGACAGCGAGCACCGCGAGGAGCCGCCGGCGCCTGCAGGAGCTGTCGGTACAGATCGCCGGGCCCCGTACTGGTGCGGACCGTCGGGCACGCCCGCCGCGCGTACAGAGCTCAAGGAGCTCGCCCGGCGTGCGGTCGGTCGATGAGGCTCACCACCTGAGCGGAGGCATCCGCCCTGTGTCATCGCCTCATGCCGCCTGGCCCGTGGGCTGGGCGGTCCTCAGGACGTATCGTGCACGGGCCCACCCCGCACGCGGGGTGGGCCCGTCTTGTTTGGGAGGCCGCCCCCGATCAGGAGGTCATCCTCACCGTCCACGAGCTCAAGCGCCTGGCCCGCAACGCCGCCGAGCTGATGACCCTCTCCGGCCAGCTCCAGACCGCCGGCGTCCAGCTCGAACTCCTCACCGGCCCGCTCACCGGTGTCTACGACCCCAACGGCATGGGTGCGATGTTCTTCGCCGTCCTGGCTGCCGCCGCGCAGATCGAGCGCAACTACATCCGGGAGAAGACCCTGGAAGGGCAGGTCACAGCCGCCGCGAAGGGCAACCACGGCGGACGACCGAAGGCCATCGACGACGACTCCCTTCTGCTGGCCCTCGCGCTGAAAGACCGCGGCGTCCCCGTCCCCGAGATCGCCAAGAAGCTGACCATCAAGACCGGCAAGAACGCCGGACAGCGCCCCTCGGTCGCCTCCGTCTACCGGGCACTCGCCGAGGCCGAGGAAGCCGACGCCCCGACAGGGGCGCACGTCGTCGGCCCCCGCCGACCGGTCCGCGCACGGATCACCCGCCCTGGCAGTGGCACCGACCCGGAGCCGATGGAACGGCTCACCCGGCAAGTCCTCGACAAGGACCGCGTGCTGGACGATCTGGTCCAGCAGACCGAGGAGGGCACGACCGACGTCGTCGCCCAGCTGCTGGCGCAGGTCCGGGATGGAAATGCCCAGTGATCCGGCCCCGGGCTGGGTCCTCTTCTCTTTCCGTTTCCGGGCGTCGTCAGAGGACTGGTTCCCCAGCGATCTCACGAGCTGCCTCGTCGATGGCCGCTTCATAGTCGTCGTCGTCGAGGATGGGCGTGTGCATGGCGGCGCGGTGCCTGAGCTCGGCGAGGTGGCTGAGCACCTCTTCCTCGGACATCGCCCGGTTGAATCCTTCGACGTGGACTTCGGCGTTGGGCTTCATCGTGTGCCTCCCTCGCGGAAATCGTGGCCGAGTGCGTCCCTGAGGTCCCTGCGTGCTGCACTGAGCCGACTCTTGACCGTGCCGGGTGGGATCTGCACGAACTCAGCGATGTCTGCCACGGAGTAATGGAGCACGTAGTGCATGACGAAGCACTCGCGCTTGTCCCGGGCGAGGTTCCTGATCGCCGCGCGGAGGGCCACCTTCTCCACCGTCGTGGTCGCAGGATCCAGGTCCTCGCACGACACATTGAGATCGGTGTCGCCCAGATGCTGTTCTGGGTGCTTTGCCTGGATGCGGTGAACCCTCATGAGGATCCGTCGGCCAGTCTTGACGACCCAGCCGACGCGGTTGGGGTGGGCGCGTACGTCTGGCCATCTGCGGTGAGCGATCTCGAAGGCCCGGCTGGCAGCATCCTGCGCCAGTTCCCAGTCGTTCTGTCGCGCGTTTAGGATGCGACAGACCTGCGGGAAGTGAGCCTTGAAGAAGGAGACGAAGTCGTCACCCTCCTTCTCTTTCGCTGGCTGGGGCGGCTCGCTAATGGGTAGGGCCTCATCAAGGGGCCCAGGCGGGTCCTGGTGAGGAATCTGAGCTCGGAACGCTCGCAAGAGATCGTTCGCCCGCGTCGGATTGAGCGGTGCGGATTTGACCTCACCCAGGATGTTGGAGGGGCACCGGTCGCCGAAGAGCACCACCATGTGCTCTGGGTGACTACAAAACGAAGGCCACACGAACCCCTGGGCCCAGGGGTTGTGCTCGCGCAGCAGCGCAGCCCAGGCCCGCGTATGACGGTATTCACCGCTGTCGGCAAGTACGAGCCAAGATGACTGACCGACACGAGCAAGGGCAGCGGCGCTCGTCAGGTCGAGGAGATCCAGTGGCTCAGTGGTCCTCAACTCGGCTAGGCGACGTCCCGAGATTATCTTGGGCGAGATCAGCCGCGCTCCTCCCTCGTCGAAGGGAACGGCATGCAGCACCGTCTCCGCAAGCGCCGTTTCAGGAGTGAAGGCCGCATAGAGGAAGGGGTACGGATCCGCAGGCGTGCCGTCGAAGCGCTCGCCGAAGAAGTGACTGTTTTCGACAACAGGGTTGAACGCGGTCGGACCGCGCCGTTCGTGGTGAACCCTGTGGAGGGATGTGCCCTCCGGGATACGAAAAGCCTCGCCGACCAGGGGCTGTGATGGAGGACGGAGGACGGACATAGATCACTGCTCCTCGGTACCGGAAAGGGCGGGACGGGAGGATGAGGGAAGCACGGGATGGGTCGATGCGGTGCTGTGCTGCCGGACGCTCTCACCGATGATGACACCCGAATGTCCTGGGGCGGGAACGGCGATCTCCAGGACGCTGCCGTCAGTCCGCTGGTCGTAGATTCTCCCGCCCTGATGAAGGGTCGCCGGCACCGCGAGCAACGTCGAGCGCCGCTCACGCTCGAACGCCACGGCGTTCCTGCCCTCAATCCACGTCCGAATCGTGTGCCACATCCCACTCACCCGTCCCCTCAGGGTGCCGCCCAATGCTGTCCGGATCTCTCGAAAGACCATGTCCGCTCCTGGGGCATCTGCTGGCTACCTTCACCCTGGTAAGGCACCGTGCCTGCGCGCTGGTTCACATGAATTTTTCTCGGACCCCAAGAGGGGCTGACCGAGATTGGCGTTAGGGCTCCGCGCCAGCGGTTCCGCCCCCTATAGCCCCGGACACTCGAGCCCGCACCATCAAGATCAAGTGCTTGGCGTCAGCGGCTGCACCGATGTTCCCCACGACCGAAGATCCCGCGATCGAGTGTCTGACCTGCTACGCGACCGTGATCAATCTCATCGATACTGGCTGTACGGATGGTCCCCACAGCCGGGCCCGAACTGGAGAAGGCGCTCGCACTGGCCCGCCAGTTCAAGGAGGCCGCACCCGAGATGCCGGTCATCTTCACCGTCCACGAGCTCAAGCGGCTCGCGCGCAACGCGGCCGAGCTGATGACGCTGTCCGCCGAACTCCAAGCCGGCGGCATCCAACTCGAACTCCTCACCGGCCCGCTCACTGGCATCTACGACCCCAACGGCATGGGCGCCATGTTCTTCGCCGTGCTCGCCGTCGCCGGACAGATCGAGCGCAACTACATCCGGGAGAAGACCCTCGAAGGCCAGGTCACCGCAGCTGACGGTGCCCTCCAGGGGCCTCAGCTGGGAGGCGGCCAGCGCCATCAGCGTGGACTTCCCCGCCCCGTTCGGGCCGAGCAGCACCGTTGCCGGGCTGCTGACGCGAAGGTCGAAGCTGTCGAGCACGGTCGTCTTCCGGTTGTACCGGAAGACGACACCGCGGAATTCCAGGGCCATGAGCCGCACAATCCGCCGCCAGGGTGACCCCGAGGAGGCTGTAGTGAGAAACGGAGCGGGAGGTGCCCCGGTGCAGGCTGAGCCCGCTTGCACCGGGGCACCCATGAAGACGTGCCGTACCGTCTTCGGGTTCTAGGGTCCGTCTTCAAACGGATCTTGCCCAGAGCAGGAACGATGCGAGGGTGACCGCCGCTTCGTAGGAAGTGGCGGTCTTCTCGTATCTGGTGGCGATCCCGCGGAAGCCCTTGAGCCGGTTGAAGCAGCGCTCGATCATGTTGCGCCGCCGGTAGGTCTCCCGGTCGAACCCTGGCGGTCGTCCGCCGTGGCCTCCGCGCCTCAGCCGGTGCCGTCGCTGGTCGGTCTTCTCGGGGATGGTGTGCGCGATGCCGCGTCTTCGCAGGTAGGCACGGAAGCCGCGGGAGCTGTAAGCCTTGTCTGCGATGACCTGGCCGGGCCTGCACCGAGGCCGGCCCAGGCCGGTGCGGGGAACACGGATCCGTTCCAGCAGAGGGCGTGCACAGACACTGTCGTGGCGTTGGCCGGGCGTCACCAGGATCGCGAGCGGGCGGCCCCTGCCGTCACAGGCGAGGTGAATCCTGGTCGTCAGCCCGCCTCGGGATCGGCCGAGGGCGTGATCGTCCGGTTCGTCCTGCCGATGCCGCCCCCTTTTCGGCCGGTGGCGGCGGCGTGCTGGTGGGCGCGGACGATGGTGGAGTCGATCTGGACCAGCCAGTCGATGTCGCCGGCCGCGTCGGCGTGGGCTTGGATCTGCTGCAGAGCCCGTGTGAAGACTCCGTCGAGGGCGTAGCGGCGGAAGCGGGTGTACACGGTCTTCCACGGCCCGTAGCGTTCCGGCAAGTCACGCCAGGAGATTCCGGTGCGGATCTTGTAGACCATCCCGTTGACGACCTGCCGGTCCTCCACGCGAGGACGCCCCGTCGCAGCCCGGGGTTTCAGCGGAGCGAGTAACTCCCACTCCTGATCAGTGAGTTCATGACGACGTACCACGACACCATGATCTACTACCCGGATGATCTTTGAAGACGGACCCTAAAAGCGGTGCAGGTCATTCCGGAAGCCTCAGCTGCGGTCGTCGAATTGTTCGGCAAGTACGATCGGACGATCTACCCTGGATTGCGCTGGTTGACCCCTTTCATGCATACGGTCCGCAACCGCATCGATCTGCGAGGACAAACCGTCCCCTTTCCCTTGCGTCTGGTCTCCACGAAGGATGGGCAAGAAGTCCCAGTCCAGGTTACTGTCCAGTACCACATCACGGACCCACAAGCGGCTACGTACGCCGTCGCCAGCTACATCCACGCTCTCGAACAACGCATGCTCTTCGAGCTCATCAACAGCATTGCCCTTCTGGAAGCCACGCATACCCGCACACAGATGCGCGAACTGAGTGCTCAGATTGAGAATGATCTGCGTGCTGCGGTGAAGCCATGGGGCATCACGGTCGACTGGTTCGGGACCCTTCCGGGCACCGAGTCCGACAGTAAGGATGCGCCTCGCGTGCTCGTTTCGTCGCTAGTCATGGGAGACCAGGTCGTGGCAGACACCTACTCAAGAGGCAACAATCACTACAGCAATGAGGGCAGTGGCAGCCAATACCACGTCGATCGCTCGAACCACGTCGTCGCTGGATCCTCGCACAGCGGGGCGGGGGAGCAAGTGACCCTCAACAATGCAGTCCTGGACACAACGGCTCTCGTGCAGTGGGCACAACTCGTCCGCCAGGTGGCACCAACTCTCGGGGCGCCACCGGAACAGGAACAAGAAATCATTCAGGACGCGGAAGTGCTGGAAGGAGAGGCGTCAGTCACCAGCACCGAACCCGGTCGCCTCCGCGCTCTGTATGACCGGATACAGGGAAGCCTGTCTGCGGTGACATCACTCACCGCAGGGCTGACGCTGTTGATCCAGCAAGGAGAACAAGCGGCTCACGCAGTCTTGGGCAATTGACAGCGCCCGCACCCTGAGGGCATTACGTGAACAACGACAGGCCAGCTGTTCAGGATGGGGCTCAGCCGACCGGCGTGAGTGAGTACAGAGAACGTCCAGCTCCATCTGCGCGGGCCGCCTCCCACTCCTGCCGCAGATCCACACACGCTCGGTTCAACGACCGCAGCGTCTCCCACTCCACCCCGCTCGACGGCCCAAGATCTCGCAGCTCAGGAAACACAGCATTCCCACCATGTCCCCTCCCCCACCTGGGCCCGGAACGATAAACTTACTCCGCACCACCTGCCCGAAGGCGTAAATCCCACCGAAGCGTTGCGTGGCACCCGGCGGGCATAGTTCTTCGCCGAGGTGCTCGCGGCAGAGCAGGGCGCCCAACCGGGCCGCCGGCTCGGTGGGAGTGCCTCTGGCACCAGGGCCACTGCTGCGGCTGGTCAGTCGTCCGTGGTCTCCTCATGCAGGCGCTGGGTTATGAGAGCGGGTGTTCCTTCGGCCAGTCGTGGTACAGGCTCAGGAACATGACCAGTGTCGCGTTCGGTTCGGCGTGTGCGCCGACCGTTTGCGTTCTCGCGCGGCCAGGTAGCCCTGCCGCAGGGTCAGCAGCGCCCACAGGCCGCCGATCGCTATGAGCCAGCGGGCGTGCAGCAGCATTGCCCCGGTGACCAGAGCGGCTCTGATCACAAGATCTACAACGGTCACGGAGGCGTCCCGTACCCATTGCGTATTCCCGGTTCATCGCCGCGCTCTCACGGTCGGTGGCTCCCCGGTAGCGCCTCCCCGCCCAATGACCTCCCCCCACACGGCCGCACTCACAGCGGGGGCCTGCGGCAAGCAGGGAACGAGCTGCCGGCCGTGCTCGGCCAGCGACTCTTCCAACAACGAGGTTTTCGCCCGGTCGTCACGACGCCTGGTCACACTCTGTCAGCCCGCGGCGACTTGGTCGCGACTTCATCGCGCTGAGTGACCGAAGTGAGGCACTCCGTTCCGGCTCGTGCTCATACGAGCAAAAAAATGCGCGCCCGTTGCTGTGAGGTTAATTCCACATCTACTGTCCCTGGCCAGGACCACATCTGGAGGCCCATATGCGCATCAATCGCATTATCGGGATCTTTTTCATCACATTTTCTCTCCTGGCGCTCGCCGCCTGTTCGGTGTCGACCAGTCCCGGTGGCTCCGGCAACTCCGGTGCACACAAGAGATCCGGAGCGCTGACCATCGGCTTCAGCCAGGCCACCCAGCAGTCGCCGTTCTACGTCCAGCTCCGCCAGGGCGCGCGGAAGGCCGCCGAGAAGGCCGGGGCGAAGCTCTACTTCGCCGACGCTGGCGGCGATGTGACCAAGCAGAACAACGACATCCAGGACCTCATCACCCGCGATGTCGACGTGCTGATGGTCAACCCCGTCGACCCCAAGGGGGTCAAGGCGGGACTGGCCGCCGCGAAGTCCGCCGGGGTGGCCGTCGTCACCGTCGACCGTCCGGTGCCCTCCGGGGCCACCGCGCATGTGGGCCGGGACAACACCGCGATGGGGCAGCTCGTCGGCGAGCGGATCGCCAAGGAGCTGGGCCCCAGGGGCGGCAAGATCATCGAGATCAAGGGTGACGCGGGCGGTGCCGTGGCGCGCGACCGCAGCGCCGGGTTCCACAAGGCCGTTGCGGCCAACAAGAAGATCCACATCGTCAGCGGCCCGTACTGCGACTACATCCGCTCCAAGGCCGTCACCGCCATGCAGGACCTGCTGCAGACCAACCCCGACGTCAAGGCCGTCTACGCGCACAACGACGACATGGCCCTCGGGGCCCTCCAGGTGCTCAAGGAGAACGGCCGCTCCGATGTGAAGGTCGCCGGGGTCGACGGTCTGATGGGGGCGGTCAAGGCCATCGACCAGCACGGCCCCTACAGCGCCACCGCCCTCAACGACCCGATCTCCCTGGGCCGGACCGCCGTCATGACCGCCGAGGACGTCGCCGACGGCAAGAAGGTCGACCCGTCCATCGACGCCGGCACCGCGCTGGTCGATCGCGACAACGCCCACCAGTACGTCGGCACGACGACCTTCGCCTCCGAGAGCGCGCGGTGACCCGCGCATCCCGACCGGACACCCATCACGTGGAAGGAAACGACATCATCATGTCGGAGACCATGCGAGCCGCCGTGCTGCACGCCCCGGGCGACATCCGGGTGGAGCGCGTACCCGTACCGGAGCCCGGCCCTCGTGAGGCGCTGGTGCGCGTCGCCGCCTGCGGTGTCTGCGGTTCGGACATCTCCCGGATGCTCCGCCCCGAGGTGGCCTACAACCTGCCGCTGATCTGCGGCCACGAGTTCTCCGGCCATGTGGTGGCGCTCGGCTCCGAACTCGCCGCCGCCGGCACGGTCCGGGCCGGCGACCTGGTGGCCGTGCCGCCGCTGATCCCCTGCCGCCGTTGCGGCCCCTGCGACCAGGGGCGGTACAGCCTCTGCGAGGACTACGACTATTTCGGCAGCCGCCGGCCCGGGGCCTACGCCGAGTACGTGACCGTGCCTGAGGACAACCTGCTGGTGCTGCCCGCGGACCTCGACCCGCGGGCCGCCGCGATGCTCGACCCCGCCGCCATCGCCCTGCACGCCATCTGGCGCACCAAGCTGCGCGCGGGCCACCGGGTGGCCGTGGTCGGCGCCGGCCCCATCGGGCTGTTCGCCATCCAGTGGGCGTTGCTCCAGGGCGCGAGCGAGGTGCTGTCGATCGATGTGAGCGAGGAGAAGGCGGCCATGGCGCTGGAGGCCGGTGCCACCCGGACCGCCACCACACCCGAGCAGGCCCGGGAGCTGGCCGGGCCCGGCTTCGACGTCATCGTCGAGTCCGCCGGCGTCCCCGCCACCGCCGACCAGGCAGTGTCGCTGGCCGCCCGGCACGGCGAGGCCGTCTTCATCGGCATCCCGCACGATCCGGTGGTGCTCCCCAAGTCCACCTTCAGCACCTTCCTGCGCCGCGAGATCACCCTGCACGGCGCGTGGAACTCCTTCTCCGCCCCCTTCCCGGGAGACGAGTGGCGGCTCGCCGCGCAGGCCATGGCGGACGGCCGGCTGCGCTGGAAATTCATGATCACCCATGAGCTGGGCCTGGACGACCTGGGCGACACCATGCGCCAGCTGGGGGAGCGGTCCATCTTCAGCTCCAAGGTGCTCTTCCTGCCGAACGGAGACCGTCCATGACCGCGCTGCTGGCCATCGACCTCGGCACGGAGAGCGCCCGCGTCTGCGTCTACGCGGCGGACGGCGCCACGCTGGGCCGTGGTGAGAGCGGCTATCCCACTGTCTTCCCGCACCCCGGCTGGGCCGAGCAGGATCCCGAGGACTGGTGGCGCGCCGTGGTGTCCGCGGTCAGGGCGGCACTCGCCGAGGCGGGCTCACCCGCCGTGGTCGGACTCGCCGTGGCCACCACCGCCTCCACCGTCGCCGTCCTCGACGCCGCGGGCCGCCCGCTGCGTCCGGCCCTGCTCTGGATGGACGCCAGGGCCAGCGCGGAATCCGAGCTCACAGCGGCCGCCGACCATCCCGTACTGGCCTACGCGGGCGGTGCGGACGCCGTCGAATGGCTGGTGCCGAAGGCCATGTGGCTCGCCAGGAACGAACCGGAGACCTATCGTGCGGCGCACCGCATCACCGAAGCGGTCGACTATCTCGTCTGGCGGCTGACCGGGGAATGGGCCGGGTCGCGGATGAACGCCGTCTGCAAGTGGAACCACGACCCGCTCGGTACCGGGCTCCCCGACGACCTGTACGCGACGTTCGGCGTCCCCGATCTGCGCGACAAGCTGCCCGAACGGATCGTCCCGGTCGGCGACCCGGTGGCCCCGGTCGGCGCCGCCGCCCGCGAGGAACTCGGCATCCGCGGGGAGGCGGTGGTCTGCGCGGGCGGCATCGACGCCCATCTGTCGCTGCTCGCCGTCGGCGGGGCCCGCACCGGGCTGGTCTCCATGGTTTCGGGCACCTCCACCGCCTTCGTCACCGAGATCGGCTCCCCGGTCTTCCCGCCGACCATCTGGGGCCCCTACCCCGACGCCCTCAACGCCGGACGGTGGCTGATCGAAGGCGGCCAGGTCAGCTCCGGCTCCGTCCTCACCTGGGCGGGGGAGGCACTGCTGGGATGCCCCCGCGCCGAACTGCCCCGGCTGATCGCCGACGCCGCGGCCCTGCCGCCCGGCGAGCACGGCCTGCTGGTCCTCGACTACTTCATGGGCAACCGCACCCCGCTGCGCGACCCGAGGCTGCGCGGCGCCGTGCTCGGCCTGACCCTCGCCAGCCGCCCGGTGGAGATCTACCGGGCGGCCGTGGAGGGCGTGGCGTACGGCACCCGCCAGGTCCTGGAGTCCTTCGTCGAGGGCGGGGTGCCGGTGGACGAGGTGTATGTCTCCGGCGGTATCCGCCACAACCCCCTGTGGCTGCGCACCACGGCCGATGTGCTCGGCCGTCCGCTGCGGCTGGTCGAGGGCGACAACCTCACGCTGCGCGCGTGCGCGGTCATCGCGGCGGCCGGCACCGGGCAGACCGGTTCGCTCGCCGAGGCCGCGGCCGGTTTCGCCCTCCCCACCCGGACCGTGGAGCCCGACGGCACCCACCGTGAGATCTATCAGCGGGGCTATGCCGACTACCGCGCGGCGACCGCCGCCACCCGCGCGATCGCCCACCGGCTGACCACCCCCCGGGGACCGGAGGTCCCGGTATGAGCGGCACCGAGGACGAGGCACTGCTGTACCAGGTCGCCTCCATGTACTACGAGCAGGACCTCACCCAGGAGCAGATCGGCGAGGACCTGCACTTCACTCGCTGGAAGGTCGGCCGGCTGCTGGCCGAGGCACGGCAGGCCGGGATCGTGCGGATCCAGGTGGTCCACCCCAAATCGCGGATGCGGGGCCTGGAGGAGCGGCTGCGGGACGCCTTCGGGTTGCGGGACGCCGTGGTGGTCGCCCGCGGCCACACCGAGGACGAGGAGGGGCTGCGGGCACGGGTCGCCGAGGCCGGGGCCGACTATCTCGCCAGACTGCGCCCGTCCCCCCGGCTGCTCGGCGTCTCCTGGGGCCGCACCATGGATCTGCTCGCCCGCGGCCTCAACCCGGGGTGGACCCACGGCGTCCACGTGGTGCAGATCAACGGCGGGCTCAGCCGCTCCCGCCGGCCCAGCTCCGCCCAGGACATGGCCAGCCGGATCGCCCATCTCGGCGAGGGCACCGTCACGGTGCTGCCGGCCCCGGCCATCGTGGAGCAGGAGACCACCCGCCGGGTGCTGGAGCGGGACAGCGCGGTCGCCGACGTCCTCGCCCAGGCCGCCGCGGCGGACACGGTGCTGTTCAGTCCCGGTGCGATCGGCGCCGACTCGGTGCTGGTCGGCTCGGGCTATCTCACCGCCGACGACGTGGAACGGCTGGCCAAGGCCGGCGCGGTGGGCGATGTGGCGGGTCGCTTCATCGGCTCCCGGGGGGAGCTCATCGACCAGGCGCTGGACGACCGCACCCTCGGTCTGTCCCTGGAGGACCTGCGCCGCAGCCCGGTGTCGGTGGCGGTGGCCTCCGGAACCGCCAAGCACACCGTGTGCGCGGCCGTGGTCACCAGCGGGCTGTGCAACACCCTGATCACCGACGACCACACCGCCTCCCATCTGCTCAACCCCGCTTCCTGTGAACGGCTGTCTAGGAAGGAGAGGCCATGAGCGCACCCGGCACCAGCGGGCCGTCGGAGCTGACCCCGCGCCTGAGCATGCGCGGAATCGTCAAACGCTTCCCCGGTACCCTCGCCAACGACCACGCCGAACTGACCGTCCTGCCCGGTGAGACCCACTGCCTGCTCGGCGAGAACGGCGCGGGCAAGAGCACCCTGATGAAGATCCTGGCCGGCTCCGTACAGCCGGACGAGGGCGAGATCCGCCTCGACGGTGAGCTCGTGCGGCTCACCAGCCCCCAGGTCGGCATGGCCGCCGGCATCTCGGTGATCTACCAGGAGCTCGATCTGGTGCCCGACCTGACCGTCGCCCAGAACCTGCTGCTCGGCCGCGCCCCGGCCAGGGGACCGATCATCCGCCGCGGACGGCGGGCCGAACTGGCGCGGGAGGCCATCGACCGGGTCGGCGGCGACTTCCCGGTCAACGCGGTCGTCCGCGAACTGCCCATCGCCGCCCAGCAGCTCACCGCGATCGCCAGGGCGCTCACCGCGCGGGCGCGGGTCATCGTCATGGACGAGCCCTCCGCCACCCTCGGCGAGAACGACCTGCGCAAGGTGTTCGACGTGATCCGCTCCCTCACCGCGGAGGGCCGCTCGGTCATCTACATCTCACACCGCATGGACGAGGTGATGGAGATCGGTGACCGCGCCACCGTGATGCGCGACGGCCGCTCGGTCTCGGTCCACGACCTCGCCCGCACCACCCCCGACGAACTGGTCGCCACGATGATCGGCGAGTCCCGTGAGCTGGTGCGCCCCACCGACCGGCCCCGGCCCGAGGGGCCCGCACTGCTGGAGATCCGCCGGGTGCACCGCCCCGGACTGATCGACGTCCGCGACATCGAGGTCCGGCCCGGCGAGGTCGCGGGCCTGGCGGGGCTCGGTGGCGCGGGCCGCACCACCTTGCTGTCGGCGCTGTTCGGCGACATCGGGGCGTCGGTTTCGGTACGGCTCGACGGCGCCGAGCCGCGGCTGTCGAGCCCCGCCGCCGCCGTGCGGGCCGGATTCGCGCTGGTGCCGGAGAACCGTAAGGAACAAGGGCTGATGCCCGGTCTGTCGGTGGCGCGCAACGCCGCCGTCACCGCGCTGGGCCGGCCGCCCTGGCTCGCCCCGCACACCACTGGACGCCGCAGGGCCGCGTCCGCGCTGACCGGGCTGGGCGTCCGGTACTCCTCGCCCGACCAGCTGGTCGGGAAGCTGTCGGGCGGCAACCAGCAGAAGGTCGTGCTCGCCAAGTGGATCGCCAAGGGGGGCGTGCGGGTTCTGCTGCTGGATGAGCCCACCCGGGGCCTGGACGTGGGAGCCAAGGCCGATCTGTACCGCCAGGTGCGCCACCTCGCCGACCAGGGTGTCGCGGTGCTGCTCGCCAGCAGTGAGCTGAACGAGCTGACCGCCAACGCCGACCGCGTCTGGGTGCTGCACGAGGGCCGCAACGTGGCCTGCTACGACCCCAGGACCACCGACGAGGCCACCATCGCCCACACCGTCATCACCGGAGAAACCCCCGCAACGAAGGCCGCATCATGACCACCTCCTCCGCAGTGGCCGAGCCGACAGCGGCAGCCACCGGCACCCGACGGGCCCGGCCCCGTGGCGCCGAACTCATCGTCAAATTCAACCTGGTACTGGTGTTCCTCGCCCTGTGCGTCGCGGCGAGCCTGCTGACACCCGACTTCCTCACCACCCGCAATCTGTCCAACCTCCTCCAGCAGTCGGCGCTGACCGGCATCGTCGCCATCGGCATGACCCTGGTCATCCTCACCGCCGGCATCGACCTGTCGGTGGGCAGTGTCGCCGCCTTCGGCGGGATGACGGTCGCGCTGCTGATCGGCGACGATGTCAACGTCGTCCTGGCCATCGTCGCCAGCGTCGCCGCGGGCGCCCTGTTCGGGACGGTCATGGGCGGGCTCTCCGCCTATCTGTCCCTGCCCGCGTTCATGACCACCCTGGCCGGGCTCACCGCCATCCGCGGACTGACCTACCTGCTCACCGACGGCGAGCCGACCAGCGCCGAGCTGCCCCACTCCTTCCAGCTGCTCGGCGGGGGCTTCATCGGCTACATACCGATCGTCGGCCTGATCTTTGTGGCCGTCACCCTCATCACCGGGCTCGTCCTGCGCGGCACCACCTTCGGCGAGTACATCTACGCCGTCGGCAGCAACAAGGAGGCCGCGCGGCTGTCGGGACTGCCGGTCCGGGGAGTCATCACCGCCGTCTTCGCCATCTCCGGAGCCCTCTCCGCACTGGCGGGCGTGCTGCTGACCTCACGGCTCACCATCGGCCAGCCGACCGCCTTCAACGGGCTCGAACTGGACGCCATCGCCGCCGTGGTGCTCGGCGGCACCCATCTCTTCGGCGGCCGCGGCGGAGTGATGGGAACGTTCGTCGCGGTCCTGCTGCTGTCAGTGCTGCGCAACCTGTGCAATCTTATGGGCCTGGGCTCCTTCTTCCAGATGGTCGTCACCGGTCTGATCCTGATCGTCGCCCTGATCCTCAACATGCTGATGGAGAAGCGAGGCGTCCGTGCCTGACACCGCCCCCGCCCCCGGACTGCCCCGCTCCACCGACAACGCCTCGCTGCGCGCCTTTCTGCACGGCCTCCCGGGCGTCGACGAGGTGGGCGCCCGCGCCCGAGCCGCCGCCCTGGCCACCCGTTCCCTCAAGACCACCGCCAAGGCACACGCCATCGACCTGGCCATCCGGATGGTCGACCTGACCACTCTGGAGGGCGCCGACACCCCCGGGAAGGTACGCGCCCTGTCCGCCAAGGCCCGCCGGCCCGACCCGGACGACCGCGATGTCCCGCAGGTGGCCGCCGTCTGCGTCTACCCCGATCTGGTGCCCGTGGCCGTGGACGCCCTGCGCGGCAGCCCGGTGGCCGTGGCCTCGGTGGCCACCGCCTTCCCCGCCGGGCGGGCGCCCCTGGCAGCCAAGCTCGCCGACACCCGTCAGGCCGTCGCCGACGGCGCCGACGAGATCGACATGGTGATCGACCGGGGCGCCTTCCTGGCCGGTGACTATCGCAAGGTCCACGACGAGATCGTCGCGGTCCGCGAGGCGTGCGCCCGGCCCGGCGGCGAACCGGCCCATCTGAAGGTCATCCTGGAGACCGGGGAACTGGCCGCCTACGACAATGTGCGGCGCGCCTCCTGGCTCGCCATGCTCGCCGGAGCCGACTTCATCAAGACCTCCACGGGCAAGGTGACCCCCGCCGCCACCCTGCCGGTCACCCTCATCATGCTGGAGGCGGTCCGCGACTTCCGCGCCGCCACCGGTCGTCAGGTCGGCGTCAAACCTGCCGGTGGCATCCGCACCACCAAGGACGCGCTGCGCCACCTGGTGCTGGTCAACGAGACCACGGGCCCCGACTGGCTCGACCCGTCCTGGTTCCGGCTCGGTGCCTCCAGCCTGCTCAACGACCTGCTGATGCAGCGGACCAGGCTGGCCACCGGCACCTACCCGGGCCCCGACCACTACACCCTGGACTGAAGACGCATGGCTGACACCACCTTCGCGTACGCCCCCGCACCCGAGTCCCGGGCCATCGTCTCGCTGCGGCCCGCGTACGGACTGTTCATCGACGGCGCGTTCACACCCCCCACCGAGCGACTGATCACCACGGTCAACCCGGCCGACGAGGAGCGCCTGGCGGAGGTGTCCGCCGCCGACGAGGCGGACGTGGACCGCGCCGTGACCGCCGCCCGGCGGGCCTTCGAGCACGTGTGGTCCCCCATGCCCTCCGCCGAGCGCGGCAAGTACCTCTTCCGGATCAGCCGCATCATCCAGGAACGCGCCCGTGAACTGGCCGTCCTGGAGTCCCTGGACAACGGCAAGCCCATCAAGGAGTCGCGGGACGTGGACATCCCGCTGGCGGCCGCGCACTTCTTCTACTACGCCGGCTGGGCCGACAAGCTAGTCCACGCCGGCTTCGGCGCCGCGCCCCGGCCACTGGGCGTCGCGGCCCAGGTCATCCCCTGGAACTTCCCCCTGCTGATGCTCGCCTGGAAGATCGCCCCGGCCCTCGCCACGGGCAATACGGTGGTGCTCAAACCGGCCGAGACCACCCCGCTCACCGCCCTGCTGTTCGCCGAGATCTGCCAGCAGGCCGAGCTGCCCCCGGGCGTGGTCAACATCGTCACCGGCGCCGCGGACACCGGACGCGCTCTGATCGCCCACTCCGGCACCGACAAGGTGGCCTTCACCGGCTCCACCGAGGTCGGCCGGGAGATCGCCCGTACCGTGGCGGGCACCCGCAAGAAGCTCACCCTGGAACTCGGCGGCAAGGGCGCCAACATCGTCTACGACGACGCTCCCCTGGACCAGGCCGTCGAGGGCATCGTGAACGGAATCTTCTTCAACCAGGGCCATGTGTGCTGCGCCGGGTCCCGGCTGCTGGTCCAGGAGTCCGTCGCCGAGGAGGTGCTGCACCGGCTCAAGGAGCGCGTCTCCCGGCTCAGGCTCGGCGACCCGCTGGACAAGAACACCGACATCGGCGCCATCAACTCCGCCGAACAGCTCGCCCGTATCCGCGCCCTCGCCCAGACCGGCCGGGACGAGGGCAGCCAGGACTGGGCACCCGACTGCGAACTGCCCGCCCGCGGCTATTGGTTCGCGCCGACCATCTTCACCGGGGTCGCCCAGGCCCACCGCATCGCCCGGGAGGAGATCTTCGGACCGGTGCTGTCCGTCCTCACCTTCCGCACCCCGGACGAGGCGGTCGAAAAGGCCAACAACACCCCCTACGGCCTGTCGGCCGGAGTGTGGACCGAGAAGGGAAGCCGCATGCTGTGGACCGCCGGCCGGCTGCGCGCCGGTGTGGTGTGGTCGAACACCTTCAACAAGTTCGATCCCACCAGCCCGTTCGGGGGCTATCGCGAATCCGGGTACGGACGCGAGGGCGGACGGCACGGACTGGAGGCGTACCTCGATGTCTGAGTTCCCCGTACCCGCCGCGGCCCGAGTGCCGGTGCGCAAGACCTACAAACTGTACCTGGGCGGGGAATTCCCGCGGTCCGAGTCCGGGAGGAGCTATCCGGTGACCTCAGCAGGGGGCGAGTTGCTGGCCCACGCCGCGATGGGCTCGCGCAAGGACGCCCGGGACGCGGTGGTCACGGCCCGCCGCGCGTTCGTCCCGTGGGCCGCCCGTACGGCCTACGCCCGCGGACAGATCCTCTACCGCGTGGCCGAGATGATGGAGGGGCGGCGCGCCCAGTTCGTCCAGGAGACCATCGACGCCCAGGGCCTGGACGCGGCGCGGGCCGAGGACGTGGTCTCGGCGGCCGTCGACCGCTGGGTGTACTACGCGGGCTGGACCGACAAGGTCACCCAGGTGATGGGCGGAACCAACCCCGTCTCGGGGCCGTACGACAACCGCTCCGTACCCGAACCCACGGGGGTGGTGGCGGTCCTCGCGCCACCGAAGTCCCCGCTGCTGGGGCTGGTCTCGGTGATCGCGCCGGTGATCGCGACGGGCAACACGGCGGTGGTGGTGGCGAGCGAGCCGCATCCCCTGCCCGCCGTCACCCTGGCAGAGGCCCTGGCCACCTCGGACCTGCCCGGCGGTGTGGTCAACATCCTCACCGGCCGCCTCGCGGAACTGGCCCCGCCCCTGGCGTCCCACGCGGACGTCAACGCGCTGGACCTGGCGGGAGCCGGTGAGCGGGCGGCCGAACTGGAGGCGGCGGCGGCCACCACCCTCACCCGCGTCCTGAGACCGTCGCCGTCCCCCGACTGGGCCGCTCCACCGGGACTGTCCAGGATCACCCCGTTCCTGGAGACGAAGACCGTGTGGCATCCGGTGGGAATCTGACCATTCCCGCCCGGTGGCGCCCCGGCCCAGCCCGGCATCGGACGCTGTTGGTCAATTCGGGGCCTCGCGTGACGTCGGCCTTCAAGACCCGGTTGTGGTCTTGAAGGCCGACGTTGTCGTATGGGGTGGGTGCGGATGGGCCTTGCCCCTCGGCCGTGCCCAACGCCTCGGTCCCACCCTGATCCACTCTCGCGTGCCGGCCCTCGCCACCCCAGCCGACCGGGTCAGCAGTCATCCCACGGCGGGTCAGTTCCGTTTCCGAGACGGTCGGAAGAAATTCACGTGCAGCCCGGACACCCGTTCGGGGAAGCGGTACGCGAGCCACATGGAGACAGCCGCGCCCCCAGTCGGAGGACTGCGTACCGAAGCGCTCGTAGCCGAGTCCTGTCATCAGCTGCATGCGTGCTGGCCGCTGCGGACACGCTGTTCGCGAACGCCAAAACACCCCAGTCGGTGTGATGGACGCCATCGCCGCAGCGGCCGGTGCCGGAAAGGGAACGTTGTTCCGGGCGTTCGGTGACCGCGACGGACTCCTCGATGCACTGCCCGCTGCGAAGTTCCAGCCGCTTCGAACAGTCGTGGAGTACCGCTTAGCTTGTTCCTTAACATCGAGCCCGGCCGTGTGGTCACTCTTTGGAGTGATCGCAGGGTATGAGGGCGGCCTTCCTCGTGATCCTGAACTCTGCGACGAGGTCCCGGAGTTCACCAGGAAGGCCGTGAGGATGAGTGTGCTGGCATCGGCCGGCGAGCGGAACGTGCTTGAGGAACTGCCACGCTTTCGGACGGCCTTTTACGGGTGCTTGTCCGCGCGAGCGGATGCGTTCTTCGAGCTTTCCGACGCGCTGCTGTGCGCAGACGGGCCGACGCGGACGCCGGTCGAGCTGTCCCTGCTCGCCGAGCACCAGCGCGGCTACGGCTCGTTGTACGGCGCTCTGAACCATGGTCGGCTCGACACGAACACCCTGCGTGACCTGCTGGTTTCCTTGCCGCTACCGCGGTTCGACGGGCGGATCGTGCTCACGGTGGACGTCTCACCGTGGCTGCGGTCGGACGCCGCCTGCTCGCCGGAGCGATTGTTCTGCCTGGTCCACGGCCGCAACGGCCGCTCATCGGACCACGTGGTGCCGGGCTGGCCGTACTCATTCGTCGCCGCGCTCACCCCGGACCGCACGTCGTGGACCCAGGTCCTGGACGCGGTCCGGCCCGGGCCCACCGACGACGCCGCGGCCGTCACCGCCGACCAGCTGCGGGCCGTGGTCGAGCGCCTGGTCACGGCCGGTCAGTGGCAGGACGGCGACCGGAACATCCTGGTCGTGATGGACGCGGGCTACGCCGTGATGCGCCTGGCCTGGGTACTGAGCGACCTTCCCGTCGAGGTGGTCGGGCGCCTTCGTTCCGATCGCCTCCTGCGACTGCCGGCGCCGCCGCGTGTCTACGACCCCCAGGGCGGCAGGCCTCCCAAGCACGGAGCGGAGTTCCGCCTGGCGAAGCCGGAGACCTGGCCGGAGCCGACAGCAGTGACCCTCAACAACACACCCCGCTACGGCAAGGCCGAGGCCCGCGCCTGGGACCGGCTCCACCCCCGGCTCACCCACCGCTCGCCCTGGATCGACCTGGACGGCGAACTCCCCCTGATCGAAGGCACGTTGATCCGCCTCAAGGCCGACCACCTGCCCGGCGACCGCGACGCGCCGCCGGTCTGGCTATGGTCCTCCGCGACCGGCGCGCCCCCGGACCACCTCGACTTCGTCTGGTCGTGCTACCTGCGCAGATTCAACCTGGAGCACACGTTCCGCCTGTTCAAGCAGTCCCTGGGCTGGACCCGCCCCCGGCTGCGTGACCCACAGGCAGCGGACCGGTGGACGTGGCTGGTGATCGCCGCGCACACCCAGCTCCGCCTCGCGCCGCCGCTGGCAGCCGACCGGCGCAAGCCCTGGGAGAAGACCACCCGCACCGGCACCGCGCTCACCCCGACCCGCGTCCGGCGCGGGTTCAGGAACATCCGCCCCCACCTCGGCAGTCCAGCCCGTGCACCCAAACCCACCCGGCCGGGGGCCAGGACGACCACCCGGTTCGAAGAACCGGCGCCCCACCACCCGCTACGACGTGGGCAAGACCGTCAAACGCCCCGAGACCCTAGTCGCTCTGCGTAATGGCAGATGTTAAGGAACAAGCTCAAGCACGTTCCGCTCGCCGGCCGATGCCAGCACACTCATCCTCACGGCCTTCCTGGTGAACTCCGGGACCTCGTCGCAGAGTTCAGGATCACGAGGAAGGCCGCCCTCATACCCTGCGATCACTCCAAAGAGTGACCACACGGCCGGGCCCGATGTTAAGGAACAAGCTCAGAAGCTGTGTCAGAACGGTGATCCGTGACGCGCTGTGACGGGTGGGAGGCGCGACCACCTCTTTCGACCTGCCGGACCACACCGACGTCCGATCTCGAGTACGTAGGTACTTGTTCCTGGCCCGGATATGCCATGGCGCTCGTGATGCGGCAGATCGGGCAGCCCGAAGCATCATGACTGGGCCGTTTGGGTGATATCGCATAGCTGACCCTTGTCACCCGTTTGACATTGTGGGTCACTTTGAGTAGTGGAACCGGTGGGCCGCCCATCCTTTGCCGGGGAACGTGCTGTAGGTGGTTGCCGCGGTTCTTTTGGCGTGGTCGTTCGGCCATGAGGGCCATCTGCCGCCTGGAGCGCGGGCCGCACTGCCGCAGGCGGAACCCCGCAGTGGCATCAACCGACGTCCCTGCCCGGGACTGCGTCTCCGCCCGGGCAGTGGCTGCGGTTCCCCGATACGCGCTCAGAAAGGCTGCGCCATGACCGCCTTGACCCGGCCTGATCCGTTGCTGGCCGCCGTCGCGCTGCCTCGGCAACGCTCCACGGTGCTGCCACCTGCTGACGCCACCATCCCCGTCGGCAACTCGCCACTGGGGGTGGCACTGACTCCGGACGGGGGACGCGGCTACGTCGCGAACCGGGCGTCGAACACCATCAGCGTGATCGACACCGTCACCAACTCCGTCACCGCGACCATCACCACCGGCGGTGGCCCGTTCCTCACGGCGGTCTCGCCGGACGGCACACGCGCCTACGTGACCCTGTTCGACGACGGCACCCTCGGGGTGATCGACACTGCCACCAACACCCTCACGGCCACCATCGCGGTCGGTGCCGCAGCCGTCGCGGTGGCGCTCTCCCCGGACGGCGCCCGCGCCTACGTCACCAGCCAGGGCGCCAACACCCTTAGCGTGGTCGACACCGCGACCAACACCGTCACCGCTACCGTGACCACCGGCCCTATGCCGGTCGGCGTCGCCGTCACCCCCGACGGCGCCCACGCCTACGTCTGCTGCGTCGGCGACAGCTCCGTCAGCGTGATCGACACCGCGACCAACACCGTCACGGGCAGCTTCACCGCCGGCGACGTGCCGGTGATCGTCGCCTTCAGCCCGGACGGCACCCGCGCCTATGTCTGCAATGCGGGGAGCAACAGCGTCAGCGTGATCGACACCACCACCACCACCACCGCCATCGCCACCATCGGCGTCGGCACCCTGCCGCGTTTCGTGGCCGTGAGTCCGGACGGGACCGCCGTCTACACCACCGACTTCACCGACAACGCCGTGAGCGTGATCGACACCGCCACCAACACCGCCACCGGCAGCATCCCGGTCGGCAACGGCCCCGTCTGCGTCGCGGTCACCCCTGCCGGGAACCGGCTGTACGTGACGGACAACGCCGACAACGCCGTCAGCGTGATCGCCCTGACGCTCGTACCTAGCCAGGGCACCACCGCCGGTGGCACCATCGTGACCATTCGAGGCCACGATCTGGCCGGCGCAACCGCCGTGCACTTCGGCGACAGGCTCGCCACCATCCTGGCCAACACCGCGACCTCGGTCACGGTCCGCACCCCCGCCGGACAGGGCGCGGTCCCCGTGACCGTCACCACCCCGGGTGGCACCGGCGTCTTCGGCACCTTCTACTACCGCCCCACCCCACTGCTGACCGGGATCACCCCGACCATGGGTTCCGTTGCCGGCGGAGGCACCGCGGTCATCACCGGAGCCAACCTGACCGGGACCACCTCGGTGCGCTTCGGCTCCAGAGTGGCCACCATCCAGTCCGTCACCGACACCGCCGTCACGGTCGGCATCCCCGGCGCTCCATCCACCGGCCCGGTGTCCGTCACCGTCATCACCCCCGTCGGAAACGCCAACGGCCTGACCTTCACCTACCTCGACACCCCCTCCCTGACTGCCGTCAGACCCGACACCGGACCAACCGCCGGCGGCACCGACGTCACCATCACCGGCGCCAACCTCGCCACCACCCAGGCAGTCACCTTCGACAACACTCCCGCGCCCTTCGCCGTCATCTCCGACCAGACGATCACCGCAGCCGCCCCGCCCCACCCCGCCGGCGGAATCACCATCATCGTCAGCACCATCGGCGGCAGCTCCCAGAGCACCTACACCTACCTCGACGGACCCGCCATCTGACCCCGCCGCCGGCCCGCCCACGGCCGCCTTCCGCCAAGGAGCGGACAGCGGTCCTCTCCCGGAAGCCGCCTCCGGATGCGGAACAGTCAGGTGTCGGTCACCGCCACGGCCGCGAGCACGGTCCCGGCGGGAGGGCCGGGCACGGCGTCACCGGGCACGGCGTCACCGGGACCGGGCGGCCGGGGCGTGAAGGAGGCCAGCTGCTGCGGCGCCCTCATTACGCGATGGTGCTGGACGAGGTGAGCCGGTGCGGGCAGCAGCTGTACTTCGCCGACATGCTGCGGCGCGTCCGGCTGATGACGCCGGGGCCGGTCCGCCGCCGCGCCGAGCCGCCTGCGATGCCCTCGCCTTCGCCGTTGCCGGTGAAGCACCGGCAGCTGGCGCTGTACCCGCCGCACGGCCGGGACCTACGACGCGCGCAGGAGCGCGGCTTCCCCGAGGCGGATGCGCCCGAGGTGGCGGCGGCGCTGAAGGCCGCGGCCGACGCCTACGCGCGACGTCACGGCCTGGAGTACGCCACTGCCCAGGGCCTTGACCGGGGCCTGCGCATCCTCCTGGCCCTCCAGGACACCCCCGGAGCCCCGTTCCGGGCGTCCGACGTCCTGCTTCTGCGAGACCTGCACCTGCCGGCCAGGCCGCTGCTGAAGCTGCTGTCCCACATCGACATGCTCGACGATGACCGCATCCCTTCGGTGGTGCCCTGGTTCCGTGAGGTCACCGCGGACTTCCCCGAACCGATGGCCGCCGAGCTGAACACCTGGTTCGAGCTGATGCTCGCGGGCAGCACCACCGCACCGCGGCTGAAGGCCCGCTCACCTCGGTGGATCCGGCGCATGATGAGGTCCGCGCTGCCCGCCCTGCGCACGTGGACGGCCCGGGGCAAGGACTCGCTGCGGGCCATCACCCGGGACGACGTCCTGGACGTCCTGCCCGACAGCGCAACCCCGCGAGCCAACATGCTCCAGGGCCTGCGGCACATCCTGCGGCCACTCAAGCGACGGCGGATCATCTTCACCGACCCCACCGCCCGCATCTTCTGCGGTATGCCGACCGCCACCATCCCCCTGCCGGTCGAGGTCACCGACCTCCGCCAGATCCTCCAGGACCAGACGGCTCCGAGAGCGGCCCTGTCAGCGCTGGTCATCTTCCACGCGCTCACCTCCCGCGAACTGCGCACCGCGCTGACCACCGGCCTGCGCGACGGTCGGCTCTTCCTGCCCAACCGAACGGTCCTGCTCGCAGACCCCGTGCGGGACCGGCTCACGGCCTACCTGGACCACCGCAACAGCCGGTGGCCCCGCACCGCCAACCCTCACCTGTTCCTCTCCCAGACCACGGCCTGCGGCGTGGAGCCCGTCAGCCACGTCTGGGTCAACGACGTACTCGGCATGCCCGCCCGCCGCCTCCGCGAGGACCGCCTCCTTCACGAAGCCGAGGCCACCGGAGGCGATCCCCGCCGAATCTGCGATCTGTTCGGCCTGACCGTCGGCGCGGCCCTGCGCTACACCTCCACCGTCGACCAGGCCGGCCTGGTCGACTACAACCTCCGCAACGCCGGACCACGCCCGAGACTTACACCGACGGGGTTAGCTGAGTGGGTGCTTGACGGCCCCGAGGGATCACTCAGCGATTCTGAATCCACCAGGTGATCACTCCCAGAGACGCGGCTCCAGCCGCCGATGCCACGCCCCGTACCGCGCTGAACATCGCTGCACGGCCGAGCCGCCGAACGATGCCGTTCTTGCCCTGCTCCCGTCCCATTGGGTTTCTCCCCGTGTTGAAGATTCCGATACTCGGATTCGACAACAGACCAGGTCAGGGTGTCTGTAGCCTCGGACAGGCCCGGCTGCTCGCGGCCGCTGTCGGCTGTGCTCGGCCACTCTCGGACGGCCAGCGTCTTGATAGAGCAAGGGAAAGGTGCAGTTGTGGGGGCAAGTGAGGACCTGATCGAAGCCTTCGTGGCTGACCTCCGTCAATTACGCCGTGCCGTGGGCCAGCCATCCTTCCGTGACCTGGAGACCCATGCGCGGAAGGCCGGAAGCCATCTGCCAGCTTCAACCGCCTCAGACGCGGTACGCGGCCGACGGCTCCCGAAGCCGGGCGTGGTCATCGCGTTCGTCTCGGCCTGCCGACACTATGCGGAGAAGAACGGGATCCCTGTGCCTGAGCGTGCCCGGGAGACGTACTCCTGGCAGGACGCCTGGGCAAAGGCGTTGGCGGGTCTCGATGAGGGAGAAAAAGTCAGAAAGCCCCCGGCCCGCGAAACGCCCAGCTCAGATCCGCGCAGCGGTCCTTCCGAACGGCGGAACCGCTGGTGGATTCCGGAGCGCCAGCGGTGCTCTTACCTGTTGATCGGCAGCAGCACTGCTGGCAGCCGCCATGCTCCGTTGTACGGTGTGCCCCGCGACTGCGAACGCATGTCAGCAGCAGTTCGCGCCGCAGCACCATGGATGTCGTTGACGATGCTGCTCGATCCGACGAACCAGGAAGCACACGACGAGATCCGTCGTGCCATGGCCGCTCCGTGGGAACTTCTGGTGGTGCACGTTGTCGGGCACGGCTACCTCAACGAGTCCGCACGACTGTCCTTGATCATGAAGGACTCCCAGGAAGACAACCTGCTGCAGACGTCGGTCGACCTTCAGGGCCTTCTGTCCCAGGCGGAGCGGCGTTCACAGGAACGAGCGGTGATCCTCATCGTGGACACCTCGTTCGCCGGTGCCGCGATCCCAAGCACTCCGCCGACGCTGAGTAACTGGTTCGTCCTGGCCGCAACGGAGGCCCATGGCCTGGCATACGAGTGGGCGGGAGAAGACGGTGAGGGGTCCTTCACCGGAGTGCTTGCCCACCTGCTGAACAACGGCATCGCCGCCAGCCCGTACCCCCTGGTGACGATGATGGACCTCGCCCGGGAATCATCAGAGGCAATCCTCCTACGCGACTCAAGTGGCCGTCAGAAGGTTACCTGGAGCGGCACTACGAGCATCGAAGCCCTCGCCCTTGCCTGTAACCATGCGAAGTGAGGTGACAGCGGGCCGAACCTGAAGACACCCGCTGGTTTGGCGGGCCCCGCAATCCGCGGGTTGAGGACACGCTCCGGCCTGCTCGCCTGGTGAGCCGCCAGCGCCCGCTGGTAGCCCGGCGATGCGGCCTCCCGCGTACGGACCGGCGCCTCGGACACGGCTGGCCGCAAGTCCGGGTCGGCGGCTGCCGAGGCGGAGCCAGCGTCGCTTGGGTGCGGGCGGCAGGACATACCGGGTGCGCACGTTCGCGCCCGGCACCTTCGCGTTGGCCGCCGCGATCAGCTTCGGCGCGCTCCAGCGCAGCTTGGTGCCGAACGCGGGGGCGTCGGGGACGACGTCCAGGCGGCCGGTGTCCGTATCGAACTTCACCGCGTGGGCGCGGCCGACGAGTTCGGGCGGCCGCGGCGAGGATGTCGTCCCACTGCGCAAGGGAGCCGCCGCCGGCGGCCGCAGCGGCCATGCGCGCTCGGTCGTCATCATCGTGATCGCGGTGGCGAGTCCGAGCGGCTCGCAGCCGTCCCGCCGTATGGCCTGGCCGGTGCGCCGCTTCGGCTTCCGACGTATCGGACGCGCGGTACGGGACCGCGAGACTCCACACAGCTGTAGGTTCTCGCTGCTCGTGTCCTACGGTGAGGCCGTGACCTGCGGCTTCTCGCGGTGTCTCACGCCGTGTCGGCCCCGGTCTCCTATCCCTGACCCACGGTGCAAAGTAGCGGTCAGGGCTTCGTGACCTCCGTCTTCTTCGGCTGACGGGGGACGGTCTTGGCCTTGTTGAGGTGCCCGTACACCGTCGACCTCGGCACACCGAACATGTCGGCAATTTGTTGGAGGTCTTCTCCCGCTCGTCGTAGAACCGTTGGGCGAGCGCGGCCTGGTCCTCGGTGAGCTTCGGCCGACGCCCGCCGACCCGGCCGCGGGCCCGCGCGGAGGCGAGCCCGTCGTTGGTGTTCGCGACGATCAGCTCGCGCTGGAGCTCAGCGAGCACGCTGAGCATGCCGAACATGGCCCTTCCCTCCATCGTGGACGTGTCGATGCCCTGCTCGATGACGTGCAGCCCGATCCCGCGCTCGTGCAGCTCGGCGCCGAGGGTCACCAGGTGCAGCACCGAGCGGGAGAGCCGGTCGAGCCGGGTGACCTTCAACGTGTCGCCCTCGCGCAGCAGCTGGAGGACGAGATCGAGCTTCGGGCGGGACGCCTTCGCGCCGCTGGCGGTGTCGACGTGGATGTTGTCGCGGTCGACGTCGGCCCGCAGCAGGGCGTCAATCTGATGATCAGGGTTCTGGTCGGCGGTCGAAACCCGCGCGTAGCCGATGAGCATGTGTCGGAATCCATCGGCCGGACCGTTCATCGACGTTGATTGCCGACGCGAGTTGTCGACACTACCCACCTGCGGGTTCGTGATCGCGCGGGCGAGTGTCGGCAGTCGATCGTTTGCCGACACTCATATCGAGTGCTGCACGGCCGGCGTAACCGACTGCGCCCACCGCCTGCGGAGCAGGCGGCCCCTTCAGCCTGCCAACTGCTGTAGCCATTCGCGCAGCAGAGCCGTCTCCGTGTCTCGCAGAGGTACCCCGGTGCTGAGCGCGGTTTCAAGTGCGGCATCGAGGGCGAGTGCGCGCGAGGCCAGGTCCGACCCGGATGAGGCGGGCGCGTCAGTGGTGACCGAGGCCATGACGGTGTCCCGCAGCCGCGCCGAAGTGGTCAGGTCCCGATCCGAGGGCTCTTCGCCGATCAGCGCCAGCGTGGCACCCGTCGTCGCCGCATGGATGACGCGGGTCGCCTGCTCCACCGGAACCCGAAGGCGCCCGGCCTCGGCCGCCCGGCCCAGCAGTGTCACCAGCAGGGCGTGCGCCTCGTCCGCGGCCGGGGGCCGCCGCCCGGGCTGCACCGTGCCGTACATGAGCATGTAGAACGCGGGGTGCCGCAGTCCGAAGTCGACGTGCAGGTCCCAGCCGCGGTAGAGGTCGGCCACCGGGTCGTCCGGGGTCAGCGCCAGTGCCTCCCGTTTCTCGGCCAGGTACATCTCGAACCCGTAGGCGGCCAGCTCGGCCAGGAGTCCGTCCTTGTCGTCGAACATCCGGTAGAGCGCGGGGGCCGTGATGCCCGCGGCTGCGGCGACCGCGCGTGTGGAGACCGCTTCGCTGCCGCCCTCCTCCAAAAGCTTGGCGGCCACCTGCAGTACCTGGCGTCGCGCGGCGCGTCGTCCCTCGTTCATGGAACAATGATATCTCATTTTGCGTATCGCCGCCTTATCGGTGTTACTGTTTAAAGCGGAACGACGATCCATGCTGATGGTGGCCGGCGCCGGCCCGCGACACCTGGGCAGGCGCCGCACCCCGGCCGGGGCCGTTGGTCCCCCACTCGTGGAGCAGTGCGGCCGACCGCCTCAGCGGGCAGCTCATCGTCTGCCGGCATACCACCGAACACGCCGCCATCGCGGCAGGAGAGGAACACCCGTGTCCGATATCTCGATCGTCATCGCGTCGCATTCCGGCTACGGCCACACCGCGCAGATCGCCACGGCCGTGGCCGACGGCGCGCGCTCCATCGCTGGGACGCACGTCCACCGCGTGGACGTCGCCTCCCTCAGCGACGCCGACTGGGAACTGATGGACGCCGCGGACGCCATCATCTTCGGTACCCCCACCTACATGGGCACCGCCTCGGGGGCGTTCCACGCCTTCGCCGAGGCCACCAGCAAGCGGTGGATGACCCGCGCCTGGAGCGACAAGCTCGCGGCGGGATTCACCAACTCCGGCTCCATGAGCGGCGACAAACTGCACACCCTGCAGTACCTGGCGCTCCTGGCGGCCCAGCACGGAATGCTCTGGGTGAGCCTGAACCTCCTGCCGGGCTGGAACACCACCACATCCGGCCCCCAGGACGACAACCGCCTGGGCTTCTACCTCGGCGCCGGCGCACAGAGCTTCAACGACACCCCTGCCGTCCACGATGCAGACCTGAACACCGCCCGCCACCTCGGCCGGCGCGTCGCCGAGCACACCCGCATCCACCGCGCCGGACTGACCGCCGCAGCGCACTGACACAACGGTCCGCCAGAAATTGCCTTCTAGTTCCTTTCGGAGGAGTGAGTCATGCAGCATCGGACACTCGGAAGCCAGGGCCTTGAGGTCTCGGCGATCGGCTACGGCGCGATGGGCCTGACGATGGCCTACGGATCCACCGACGAGGAGGCCGGCGTCGCCGCCCTCCGCCGCGCGCACGACCTGGGCGTCACCTTCTTCGATACCGCCGAGATGTACGGCTGGGGCACCGGATCCAACGAGATCCTGGTCGGCAAGGCAGTCAGGGACTTCCGCGACGACGTGATCCTGGCCACCAAGTTCGGCGTCGACATGTCGGTACCGCCCGAGCAGATCGGCGGCCCTCTCAACAGCCGGCCCGACAACATCCGCAAGGTCGCCGACAACAGCCTGCGCTACCTCGGCGTGGATCACATCGACGTCTTCTATCAGCACCGCGTCGACCCCGAGGTGCCCATCGAGGAGGTCGCGGGCACCGTCAAGGAACTGATCGACGCGGGCAAGGTGAAGTACTTCGGCCTCAGCGAGGCCGGGCCCGAGACGATCCGCAGGGCGCACGCCGTGCAGCCGGTCTCCGTCCTGCAGACCGAGTACTCCCTGTTCGAACGGGACGTCGAGCAGCTCTTCCCCACCCTGGACGAACTCGGCATCGGCTTCGTCGCCTACTCCCCCCTCGGCCGCGGGTTCATCACCGGCACCGCCAAGCCTGCCGGCCAGTACGAAGGCAACGACCTGCGCAACGTCGACCCCCGCTGGCAGCCGGGCAACTTCGAGAAGAACATCGAAGCCGTCGACCGGCTCGCCGAGCTCGCGGCGGCCAAGGGTGCCACCGTCTCCCAGCTGGCCCTGGCCTGGCTCCTGACCCGTGGCGAGCACATCGTGCCGATCCCCGGCACCCGCAGCCCGAAGCGCGTCCAGGAAAACGCCGGCGCCGCCGACCTGACCCTCACCGACACCGACCTCAAGGCCATCGCCGAGATCCTGCCTCAGGGCGGCTTCGGCGCCCGCTACACCGAGGGGCACGTGCCCACCTGGATCTGAGACCCACCCTGGGACAGATGCACTCGGACACCGACGGCGGCACACGGACCCGGTAAGGCCCGGATCACCGGAGCCTTGGAATGCCGGCCACGGCGAGAGGCGCCCGAAGCCGTTGGAGCTGGCTTCGGGCACTCTCTTCGACGGCGCCGAACACTCAGCTGGGCATCGTCGCGGTGGGCTCAGGGAAACGCGGCCGGGGCACTGTGATCGATAGCCCCAAGTCGAGCCGCTTGTCCATGTCGAGGCGGAAGGTGCCGTAGGGGTTGACGTTCGACCAGAACAGCGCGGTCAGCCCGCGCCGGTCTTCGCCGCTGAGCCGCTTCGCCCACTCCGGCTCGGCCAGGACCTGTTGCAGCAGCAGGGTATTGATGTGGACGAGGCTTGACTGGAGCAGGTGCAGGGCGAGCATCGATGTCTCGGCGTGCTCTTTGTCCGGGCCGGTCAGGGCGCCGTCCTTGCCGTAGTGCAGGACGGTGTTCGCGCTGTTCCAGTTCTCCACGACCTGGAGCCCGCCGTGGATCTCACGCCGCAGGCCGGGGCTGGCCAGGTAATCGCACGCGAAGATGGTGCGAACCGCGCGGCCGAGCTCTTCGAGCGCGGCGTAGGTGGAGTGCTTGGAGCCACCGCGGGTGAAGCGCCGCAGGACCTGTTCCGCCTCCGTGGTGCCCAGGCGCAGGGCGGTGGCGTACTTGACCATCTGGTCGTACTGCTGGGCGATCAGGTCCCACTTGATGGCCCGGGTCGTCAGCGAGCCGCCGAGCGCCGGCCAGCCGGGCGGGGTGTCGTCCGGGCGGTACAGACGGATGCTGCCGATGTTCTTCAGCCTCGGCAGCAGACGGAAGTTGAGCAGCTCGGTGAAAGCGAACCCGACCACGCTCGCGCCGTGCGTGTCGACGTAGTTGGACTCGATCTCGGCGTCTGTGCAGTGCCGCAGCAGGCCCTCGATCATCGCCGCGACCTCGGATGACGAACAACTCTTGAGCTGGGAGTAGATGCAGACGTTCTTCTTCTCCACGTGCCAATAAATCATCACGCCGTTGCCGCCGTAGCGGGCATGGTATTCGGTCATGAAGTTCGAGGACCAGGACCCGAACTTCTTCGAGTCCGACGCGCACGAGGTGCCCTGTCCCCACCAGGCGGCATCCCGGGCGGCGAACGTGCCGTTCACGAGCCGGGTGACGGCCGCGCGGAGGTTGTCGACGGTGATGAAGTGCCGGCGCACGTGCCGCAGCGCGGCCTCGGTCTCACCGTGCTCGCCGGTCGCCACGATCGCCCGGATGCCCATGTTGGTGCCCAGGGCGAACAGTGCGAGCAGCAGGCGCCGCTGGAGGGTGGCGCGGTCGATGCGCTCGTACGCGGCGACCGAGGAGAACTCGTCGGTGAAGCCGGTGAGGAAGTCCGCGTTCTTCAGCACGTCCAGCAGGTCGAGCACCCCCCACCGCCGTACGACCTCGTCCTTGAGGGCCTGAAGTCCGGTGGGCTCGTCCAGCGGCTCCAGCTTCGGCACGGTGATCCACGGCTCGCCCTTGCGGGTGGTGACCTTCGCCCCGCCCGCCGAGCCGTCCGCGAGCGCCGTCGACAGCCGGTCCAGGCCGTCCGTCATCCGGCGCTTCAGGCCCGTGACGAACACCCTCGGGTCCTCGGGCTGGCGGATCGCGACGTAGTACACGGTGCGGGCCGACTCGAAGTCAGCGGGCAGATCGTCCTCCGGGTTGCGCCACCGCATCCCGCCCTCTACGTAGATCTCCCGGCGCCGGATCGCGTCTCGCAGCGCCACCAGCACGCACAGCTCGTACGGGATGCGCTCGATACGGCCCTTATCGTCGACGACCGCGGCCAGCAGAGCGAGACGATCAGGTGTTCAGCGCGGCTGCCGGCCTCGGAGACGTGGTGGAAGTGGCCCAGGAACCCGGTCCAGGCGTGGCCTTCGAGGAGGAGTTCCGGGAGGTCGACGGTGGGGATGCGGGCGTCGACGGCTTCGCGGAGCTCTTTGAGGCTGGCCGGTTCGGTGAGCTTGTCCAGGCCGGTGAGGACGAGATGATCGCGCAGTTTGCCGTTCTCGGTGCGCTGCTCGATGCGCACGTGCGGGTTGTCGGCAAGCCCGGCGCGCAGGCGCCGGTAGTCGTCGTCGAGTTCGCTGCACCAGCGGTCCAGGTCGACGCCGGGCTTCGCGGACAGGCCGAGGCTGCGGCACACCCGGGTGCGGGCGTTTTCCCAGGCGTCGTCCTGGAGCAGGGCCTTGCGGGGGTCACCCCACTTGTCCAGGCCAGGTACGAACACGTCGTGGCGGCGCAGGGCGCCGCGCGGGGCTTCGGCGGTGCCGACGATCCAGGCGTGCTTGTCTACGCCGCCAGCGTGCTCGCCCTCAGTGGGGAACACCTACGTCTGCCAGGTGGGGCCGAAGTGCTTGACGGGGACGGAGGGGAACAGTTCGCTCTGGCGGCTCTTGGCCAGGGTTCGCTCCAGCTTCGGCAGGAACTTCAGGGCCTCCATCAGGGGACCGGCCTCTTCGGCCACGCCGCGAGCCGCCGCGGCGACCAGACGACGGGCCGCTGGTGTGAGTTCGTCGGTGGTGAGCAACGAGGCGTAGTCGAACACGCGACTGCCGCTGCCTACCGCTTCGATATCGATGACGCCGCTGACACGGTTGCCGTCGAAGAGGATGTTCGCGGGACGGAAGTCGCCGTGTACCAGGTCACCGGTCGGCAGCTGCACCTCTCCATGGGCGCTGAGCAGGCGTTCGCACTCCGCTGCCATCGCCCGGCCCTCCGGTCCGCAGTGCGCGGCCCGGCGCAGCAGGCCGCCGTCCGTCAGCTGTCCCGTGACGCCAGTCCGTTCGGCAGCAGGTCAACGAGGCGTTCACTGCCGCGTTCAACCCCAAGCCCCAGGCCGCCGCACCCATGGCGCCGCCGTCAGCGCGTCTTGCAGCCCACGGGCGGGAGCCGTCCGGGTCACCGCCGTGCCCCAGAGTGAGCTTGTTCCTTAACATCGGGCCCGGCCGTGTGGTCACTCTTTGGAGTGATCGCAGGGTATGAGGGCGGCCTTCCTCGTGATCCTGAACTCTGCGACGAGGTCCCGGAGTTCACCAGGAAGGCCGTGAGGATGAGTGTGCTGGCATCGGCCGGCGAGCGGAACGTGCTTGAGGAACTGCCACGCTTTCGGACGGCCTTTTACGGGTGCTTGTCCGCGCGAGCGGATGCGTTCTTCGAGCTTTCCGACGCGCTGCTGTGCGCAGACGGGCCGACGCGGACGCCGGTCGAGCTGTCCCTGCTCGCCGAGCACCAGCGCGGCTACGGCTCGTTGTACGGCGCTCTGAACCATGGTCGGCTCGACACGAACACCCTGCGTGACCTGCTGGTTTCCTTGCCGCTACCGCGGTTCGACGGGCGGATCGTGCTCACGGTGGACGTCTCACCGTGGCTGCGGTCGGACGCCGCCTGCTCGCCGGAGCGATTGTTCTGCCTGGTCCACGGCCGCAACGGCCGCTCATCGGACCACGTGGTGCCGGGCTGGCCGTACTCATTCGTCGCCGCGCTCACCCCGGACCGCACGTCGTGGACCCAGGTCCTGGACGCGGTCCGGCCCGGGCCCACCGACGACGCCGCGGCCGTCACCGCCGACCAGCTGCGGGCCGTGGTCGAGCGCCTGGTCACGGCCGGTCAGTGGCAGGACGGCGACCGGAACATCCTGGTCGTGATGGACGCGGGCTACGACGTGATGCGCCTGGCCTGGGTACTGAGCGACCTTCCCGTCGAGGTGGTCGGGCGCCTTCGTTCCGATCGCCTCCTGCGACTGCCGGCGCCGCCGCGTGTCTACGACCCCCAGGGCGGCAGGCCTCCCAAGCACGGAGCGGAGTTCCGCCTGGCGAAGCCGGAGACCTGGCCGGAGCCGACAGCAGTGACCCTCAACAACACACCCCGCTACGGCAAGGCCGAGGCCCGCGCCTGGGACCGGCTCCACCCCCGGCTCACCCACCGCTCGCCCTGCATCGACCTGGACGGCGAACTCCCCCTGATCGAAGGCACGATGATCCGCCTCAAGGCCGACCACCTGCCCGGCGACCGCGACGCGCCGCCGGTCTGGCCGTGGTCCTCCGCGACCGGCGCGCCCCCGGACCACCTCGACTTCGTCTGGTCATGCTACCTGCGCAGATGCGACCTGGAGCACACGTTCCGCCTGTTCAAGCAGTCCCTGGGCTGGACCCGCCCCCGGCTGCGTGACCCACAGGCAGCGGACCGGTGGACGTGGCTGGTGATCGCCGCGCACACCCAGCTCCGCCTCGCGCCGCCGCTGGCAGCCGACCGGCGCAAGCCCTGGGAGAAGACCACCCGCACCGGCACCGCGCTCACCCCGACCCGCGTCCGGCGCGGGTTCAGAAACATCCGCCCCCACCTCGGCAGTCCAGCCCGTGCACCCAAACCCACCCGGCCGGGGGCCAGGACGACCACCCGGTTCGAAGAACCGGCGCCCCACCACCCGCTACGACGTGGGCAAGACCGTCAAACGACCCGAGACCCTAGTCGCTCTGCGTAATGGCAGATGTTAAGGAACAAGCTTAGAGCCTGTTTCTGATCCCGCTGCTGACACTGCCAGGGTGCGCCGGAGCCGATGGAGGCGAGCTGATGCTGCGCCAGGTCGGTCATCGGCTGGCCATGACAGGGTGTCGGTATGGGGCAAGGGTGGGAAACGATCATCACCGGGGCAGTAGGTCTCGCGGGAGCAATCGTTGGCGGTGTCGCTGCGATCATTGGTGCGCGCATCGGTGCAGAAAAGACAGCTCAGGCCACACGCCAGCAGGTCCGGGACCAGGCTCGCAGAGAGCACGAGCACTGGCTGCGGCAACTGCGCCTGGATGTGTCTGAAGCGCTGGTCACGGCGTCTGACGAGTGGTTACGAGAAGAGATGCTCTTTCGGATCCACATAGAGCGGGGGGAGTTGGAGGAGGCGGAGCAGAAGTCTCAGGAGATGGGTATGAGATGCCTCGCCGTTGCAGCGCTGATATCTCGGGTATGCATTCTCGGCCCCCTGGAACTTGCGGAGGCTGCTGAGGGTTTGCACGCTCCTATGCTTGGTTTCTTAGATCATGTAGCCGAGGACCCTCTCATATTTGAGCCTGCCGACGACAGTGAAGAGCAGCGAGGGAGGAGAACAGAGTCCCTCGATGCCTTTCTTGAGTCCCAAGGGGAGGCTCGGGAGGCATTCGTTTCGGCGGCTCACATAGTTGTTGCAGCGCCTCCAGAGGAGGTGTGAGCGGTTCCGTCTCAACGCCCGCGCAAAGTGCAGGAGTAAAGCGGGGTGGTCAGGCACCGGTCGGCGCCGGTTTCCTCGGCCAGCTCGGGGTGGCGCCCTTCCGGGCCAGGCGCCTGCTCATCAGGGTGATGGCGGCCCAAGTGATCAGCGTCTCGGAGTGCTGGACGAGCCGTTCGTAGTCGCGGGCATGCCGACGGGCGTGCATCATCCACGCAAGACTGCGCTCGACGACCGATCTGCGGGGGAGCACGACGAATCCGGAGGCGTCCTTGGGGCGGCTGACCGGCTTGATCGTCAGGTTGAGGTGCCGTTTCGCCCAGGTCACGAGCTTGCCCGCGTAGGCGGAGTCGGCCCAGACGATGGTGATCTCGGGGTGCATCAGCCGGAGACGGAAGAGGACTTCCTTCGCCGCAGCGGAGTCGTGCAGGTCGGCCGGGGTGACCATGACCAGCAGGGGCAGCCCGCGTGTATCCACGACCAGGTGGCGCTTCCGGCCGTTGATCTTTTTTCCTGCGTCGTAGCCGCGGCTGTCCTTCGCCACGGTCTCCGCGGCCTTGACGCTCTGAGAGTCGATGACCGTGGCGACCGCGCGCGGGCCCTTGCCGAGCTCGCGGCGGATCCGCCCAGCGAGCTGGTCGCGGATCTGTCCGATGATCCCGGCAGCGGCCCAGCGTGCCATGAAGCCCCAGCCCGTGCGCCAGGGCGGGAAATCCGCAGGCAGGGCCCTCCACTTGCATCCGGTATCGACGACGTAGCGGATCGCGTCGACGATCTCGCGACGGGGGTGCTTCTCCGGCCGGCCGCCGCGGCGGGTCTCGCAGGCCGGGGTGGGCAACAGCGGCTCGATCAGGGCCCATTCGGCGTTGGTGGTGTCGGAGGGATAGCGGCGGCGGCGCACGGCTTCCCTCCCTCCGGGCAGGTGAGGAGGGACGCCCGACCTCTGGCCGGGCGCCCCTCGTGGTGGTCAGGCAGAGACAACGAGGTCGAGGGTGGATTCGATGGAGTTGAGCTGAGCGATGATGTGCTTGATCCACTTGTCGCGCGGATGAGCTGCGGCATGCGGGGCGACCGTGCCGGTGATGAACCGCCGGAACTCGGTGAGCTTCTCGGCGAGCACGGCCCGCTCGTATGCCTCCAGCGCCGCGCGGTCGGCACCGAGCTGGTAGCCGTCAGCCCTGGTCCAGATCAGCGGCGGCCAGCCGTTCTCCGCGATGATGTCGCGCAAGCAGGCGAGCCCCGCTCTGACCTGGCTGGGGGACAGCTCGCTGGCGCGGACCAGCTGGGGAAACAGCAGCCCGGCCGGTCGGGCCTCGAACAGCACGAACCGGAGGGTGTCCGCATGCCGCTGAGCGGCCTCGCCCGTCGTCGCGAGGCACGGGGCACCCCTACTCGCCCCGCAGCATGCGGGCCAGCTCGTCGTCCATGTCGACCTTGCCGGTGTCGACCGCAGTCTCGATCCAGTCCAGCGTGGCCCGCACCTTCGCGACGTTCTGGTGCACGATCGTCCGCTCGTCCTCGCCGAGCTGCCGGTCCCGCAGGCCCGGGACGACCCGGCCGGTCGCGGCCACGAAGGAGTGGCAGGCGGTCACCAGGTCCAGGAACTCCACCGTCCGGTCGACCTGACGGACGGCCGGGGCGACCGGGCTGGTCCGCTCGAACATCGACATCGCAGCCGGAGCCGACGGCACGGTGTGGCACGTCAACAGCGCCAACGAGATCTACCGGTACACCGGGGACCAGCCGAGCTGATCGTCGCTTCGATGCGGGCCTGCTGAGACGGGCGAGGGCGGAGTCCGCAGATGCCGGGCTCTCGCCCCGCCCCACCCTGGCGTTCCAGATCGCGGCGATTCTCGACGTCAACGGAGGGGCGAGCACTGCGGGAGGACAGTACAGGGTGTCCACCGCGACGGTCGCCAACCGCGAGGGGGCCAGCGGCACCTGGGAGATCGTCTCCGGATCCTGCGCGGCCCCCCGCACGACGGTCAAGAGCGGGGACATCATCTACCTGCGCAACCTCTACGGCGGCAACGGCGGCTACCTCGACGTCAGCGGTGGCGCCAGCAGCGGCCAGCAGCAGGCCGGCGGCATCTACGACGTCACCACCGCCTACGGCAAGGACCGCGACGGCAACAGCAGCCGCTGGCAGATCTTCGACACCGCCTCCTCTCCCGGCGACGGCCTGGTCCGCTTCAACGACATCGTCCAGCTGTGGAACACCTACGCCAACCGCGGCGGCTTCCTGGAGACCAACGGCGGCAGCAGCGCCTCCGGCGCCCGCTACGACGTCGACACCAACGCCTACTCCAACCGCTCCAACTCCAACGTCACCTTCTGGAAGATCCTGCCCGCCACCTGACCTCTGTGCCGCAGTCTGCGGAGACCTGCCCACGGTCGTGCTCGTGCGGGCGACGTGGTCCCCAGGCACTTGTCCGTGGTGGTCCGCGTCGTCGATGGCGACGCGGACGACCAGAGGCGTATCGGGTGGTCAGGCGCCTGCCGGCGCCGGGAGACCCTGCCCGTCATGCCCCAGGTGTGTCCGGTGGAACATGGGCGAGCCGCGGACACAGGCTGCGGTGTCCTGTGTCAGCGGCTCGCGTTGTGGGGTCAGGTCGGACTCACCCAGTGGGCCGCGACGGTCGTGCGTCCGTGGTCGTTGCTGATGAGGTGGGCGGAGCTGCCGCTGCCCCCTGAGAGGGTGTATGCGTGGAGCGTCACGCGGTCCCCGGCGTCGAAAAGTTCCAGGATCGTCTGTCCCCAGGTGCTCTGCAGGCCCACGCTCGACCCCTGGATGCCGGCCAGTGCCTCACTGCCGCGCAGGAGCGTGCCGTTCTTGAACAGCGATGTGGTGACCCAAAGGGCCCCTGACCCGGGGTAGATCGACGCGCGGGCGCTGTAGGAGATCTGCCACACGCCGGGAAAGGGGATCTCGAGTTCCGGGACATCGGGGATCTGCTGGTCGACGTTGGTGAGGGCTCGGTCGAAGCTGAGCGGGTCGATCTGTACCCATTGCGGGCCTCCCCGCTGAGAGACCGCGGTGGTCGAAGAAGTCATGTCTGTCACGTTGCGCATGACAGTGACATGTTAAGCGGCATTCAAGGTTGTTTGACGGGATAAAGCCGTTCATCTGGCCGGAAGGCCGCGGAGAAACGTCACTACATTCGGTGCTGCTGCGAGCGCTACAGGCGTCCCGATCACCTGACTGATCGGGCACTGCCTCACAGGGCACGTGCAGGGATGAGCTTCGGCTTCATCACATCGAAATCGGGCACGGAGCACTTCGCCCACTGCAGGTCGGTCCGAGACGCCGGACCCCTGTCCCTCCGCGACGGGCAGAAGGGCGCCTTCCTGGCCGCTGAGGGTGGACGGCGCAGCCGCGCCGGGCGGCGCACCGAGTGTCGCCCGGCCCGATCGCCGCGCAGTCACATGGCGTTCACGGTGATCGTCTGGCTGGCTTCCGGCCCGTAGGAGCGGTGCGCGCCGTCGGCGAACTGCACGGTGAGGGTGTGCCGGCCCGGAGGAAGCCTGATGTCGGCCTCGGACTGGGCCTGGCTGTAGTGGATCGAGCGCTCGCTGACGGCACGACGTTCCCCTTCGGGACCGGCCTGCCGTCGATGAGCAGGCAGTGGTGGCCGGTGTCCGGCGTCATGTCGCCGGCGGGGCGCAGCTCCATGCCTTCGAGGCCGAATTTGACGTGCACCGGGCTGCTGACTGTGGCGCCGTCTGCCAGCTCGGCGAAGTACACACGGGCTTCCATTCGCTCTCCCGTTCCCGTTCAAGGCATGCACAAGTGAGCCGGTTCCCGGCCTCCGCCCACTCTGGCAGGAACAGGCCTATCCATTACCAAAACGCCGCAATCTGACGAGACCGAAGCCCGCGAGTGGGCTACCACCAGCGAGAAAGCCGCCGACGGCCCCAAGCCCGCAGCCCTCCCGACGCAGCCCGGCCCGATGAAGTTGCAGAAGCCGCCCACGCCCGACGGCCGCCGCGCCCGCAGAACTGGCTGAGGCTTCGTCCAGCTGGCCTTCGCCGGTCAGCCGTCGACAGCGGCCGGTTTCCCCGGTCAGCTCGGGGGGCACCCTTCCGGGCGAGGCGCCTGGTCATGAGGGTGATGGCGGCCCAGGTGATCAGAGTCTCGGAGTGCTGGATGAGCCGTTCGTAGTCCCTTGCCTGGCGGCGGACGTGCATCATCCAGGCAGGCGACCTACGCCTACCGATTACTGTGACCGTTCGCCGTACGGTTCCGCCCGGCGCCTCCAGGCCCTCACCTCGCACCGGGCTGAGCAATACAGAGCGTCCGAACGGCGGTCGACCCCGGCCACCCACCGGGCCCCGCACTCCGGGCACACCGCCTCACCATCGCCGTGCTGAGCCGCTGCCAGAAGCCGGCGCAGCCGGCGCTCCTTCCGCCACTGCCTGGCACGACACACCGACAAACAGAACTCCGCCCTGGACCGGGCATCCGGCCCCAGCCGTTCACCACAGTCCCGACAGATCCTCTCCCTAGCCCATCCAGCGTCCTCGGACACCTGGCCAGCGTAGGACTCCAGGCTGCTAAGAACCGAGGCCTGGAAACACGCACTAAAGATCACCAACAGAGTCACGACGTTGCACGCAGGTTGCCGGTTACTGAGACGCCCTCCTAGGGGTTGGCGTCGGCGGGCACGGCCGTTTCGCCCGGCCGTAGCCCGAGCCCGGCGATCTCCGGCACGGCCAGGGTGCCGCCGTCCGACAGCAGCAGCGCCGTGATGGCGTCGGCCGGGCCCTCGGTGAAGTGCCCGTGTGCGCCCGGGAGGGGGACGACCGTGCCCGGTTCGCCGACGGGAATGCCGGTGACCCGGCTCAGCCACGCCGCGGCGGCGGCCGGGTCGGGCGTCTCGATGACGAAACCGGCGAGGTCGTACGGCCCCCGCCGCGTGGTGGCGGCCCGGTACTCGCGGAAGATCGTGTCGCGGTCCGGGGTGTACGTGATGAAGAACGGAGCCCATGACGGAACGCCGTCACCGGTCAGGACCGCCTCGGCGAAGGAGACCGGGGCGCCCTCGGAGGCGAAGGTGTGCAGCTCGACCGTGTGGCCCTGGGCGCGGAGCCGCTCCGTGGTCGCCGCCACGTCCGCGACGTGGATGGCGAAGTTCAGCCCGCCGCCGCCCGCCGCGAGTAGCGCGTCGATGCGGGGCATCCAGGGCACCATCGCCTTGCCGTAGGGCGAGGCGTCGAACTCGGCCCGGTCCTCGACGGTGAAGGTCTCCACGTACCGCACGTCCAGGCGCCAGGCGCCGTTCCTGTAGCCGCGGCAGGGCGGGTTGGCGTGGGCGGGGAGACCGGCCCGGGTATAGGCCCGTACGGCGGAGTCGACGTCGGGGACGCAGTGCAGCAGATGGTCGAACTCCGGGGATTCCGGGGGCCCCGGGGGCTCAGGAGTCTGCGGTAACGGCTGTCGCGTATTCATGGATGCCAGTATCACCTGGCGGGGCTACGACGGCAGGGTCCACATCGGCAACGACCTCGACCGCATTCCACTGAGGTGAATCCTGGGGCGCCGCGGTAGTGATGCCGCACAGCGAGCGGGTGTCGTTCCGCACCGGATCCCGTCCGCTCCAACCCGGGTCTTCGAACGTCAGCGGTGCGTCGTCCCGAGTGGCTCGACCCGGACCGTCTGCCCGTCGCACTGCTGATGCCGGTAGCCCGGCTGCCGACGCCGCTCGTTCACTGACCGGGTCCCCCCGCTACCGGCGCGGGTCACCATGCGACTGCGGGCCGCGGCCGGACACCGGACAGGCGCAGCCGGGTCCACCGTCATCCAGGCCGCCCGGGATCTGCACCTGTCCTGGCCGACCGTGATGCATGCCTTCCGCGGGCAGGCCCGCGAAGCCCTCGACGCGCCCCTGCCCGAGGTCGGCGTGCCGGGCGTTGCCGAGACCCGCCGAGGCAGGCCAGTTCCGCAGAGTCCGTTGATCACCGCCGCAGCAGTTGGCACAGGGTGTTTCGCAGATCGCCGACGTCGCGCACGGTGTCCAGGGACAGGCACTGCGCGATCCACTGCTCCCAGTGGCTGTCACCTGCGTCAGCGCCGATGGTGCGGCGGAACTTGGCCGTGACCGCGTCACCGGGCAAGGGGCGGGCGGCGCCTCCACCGCTGCCCAGGCACTCCTTCTCGACCCGCTGTCCGTCCGCGAGATCGACGACCACGCGCGCGCCCCAGCGGTCCGGCAGGTGAGCGTCGAGTCCGGGGGCGTGGTCCAGGGCCACCTCCGGCACCCCCTGCGGCAGCGCGCCCCTGTAGAAACCGACGTCCGCGGCGGCTCCGTGGAGCCACGCGGCGACGGCGAAGACCGCGCTGGCCGCGGCCTCGGTGGGACCCGCCGGCGCACGATCGGCGGTGACAAAGCGCAGCAGCGCCTCGGGCAGCAGGATCTCGATGCGTCGGGCCTCCGCGATCGGCCGCCCCTGGGCCGCCAGCGCCTCCAGCGCGTCCAGCGCCGCGTGCAGCGGCCGGGCGCACGGATACACCTTGAACACACAGCCGTTCAGGTGCGGTTCCGTCTCGGTCGAGGCCGGTGCGGCGCGCGTGCCCAGCGCCGCGGCGGCGGGCCCGTCCAGCAGGGTGCGGCTGGCCCGGGCGCCGATGCGGGCCAGGTGGGCGGCCTCCGCTCCGTCGGCCGCCGCGCGCCCGGCCAGCAGGTAGTGGCCCGCGCCGAGCTCGTCCGCGCTGAGCAGCCCGCCGAGGCCGGCAGCGGCCAGGCCCAGGGCTGCGGTGGTCTCCTCATGGTCGAGGTCCAGCAGGCCGGCCGCGGCGGCGGCCGAGCCCAGTGCGCCGAAGACGGCGGTCGGCCACCAGGCGGTGCCGTACAGGCGGGGTCCGCCGAAGCGCAGTCCCGCCTCGACGATCACCTCATAGCCGGTGATCACGGCGTCGACAACAGCCCTGCCCGACCGTCCTTCGCGGTCGGCCACGGCCAGGGCGGTCGGGACCACCACGGCCGCGGGTGCCACCGCCGCGGCGGGGTGCAGGGCGTCGTACTCGTCGGCGTGTGCGAGCACGGCCTCCGCCCACAGGGTCGTGCGCAGCCCATGCCGGCCGGCCAGGGCGGGCGTGCGCAGCCCCCCGGGGACGCCGGTGTCCGTCACGAACCGGCCCAGCTGCGCCGCGAGGGGGTGGGTGCTGCCGGCCACCACGCAGCCCAGTGTGTCGAGGACGTGGAGGGCGGCCAGCGACCGAGTGCCGGCGTCGGCCTCCTTGGCCCGGTGGCGGCCGCGCAGTGCCAGCTCCTCCAGCACACTCACCGGATCGCTCCCGGCCGCATGGCGGGCAGCACCGTGGAGCCGACGCTTTCGATCAGCTCGGTGGGCAGGTCGTAGGAGCCGACGTGCTGGAGGAACACTCCGGTCACTCCGGTGGCGTGCAGTTCCCGGAGCCGTTCGGTGATCTCCTGAGCGGTGCCGAACAGGCAGAACTCCTGGGCGAAGCGCAGGGCTGCCTCGTCGCTGACCCACTTGGAGCAGATCTTCACGGCCGTGTCCCAGTCCTCGGCGTGCACGAGATCCGGGTAGACCCCTTCCACCTGAGCGGGGACGTCCAGTTCGATCCCCGCGAGGGGCGAGGAAGGGAGCTCCGCCGTTCTGCGCGATCGAGGCGCAGATCGGTTTGAGTCGTCGCGCGTCGGCCTCGACGTCGTCGGTCACCGCGCAGAACGCCGAGACCGTCAGTGGGACGGCCTCGGCGGCGCGGCGCGCGGCCTCGGCTCCCTCCCGCACCCGCGCGATGGCACCGGCCAGGGTCTTCGGCGAGGCGCCGCTGAGCAGGATGACACCGTCCGCTGTCTCCCCGGCGAGCCGCAGGTTCCGCGGTCCGCTGGCGGCCACGTGCACCGGTACGTCCGGCTGAGGATCGCGGAGCCGGGAGCGGACGCCGCCGAAGTCCCACTCGTGCCCCGCCAGCAGCGCCCGCAGCATGCCCAGTCCCTCACGCAGCGCGGCCCCGGTGCTCGGGCGCAGACCGATGGGGCCGACCGAGCTGTTGCCCACACCGAGGCCGAGGGTGAACCTGCCAGGGGCGAGCTCGGCCACACTGCGCGCGGCCGAGGCGACGACGGCCGGGTGCCGGGTCACCAGATTGGTGACCGCGGTGCCCAGCCCGATCCGTTCGGTGTGCAGGGCGGCCGCGGTCAGCACCGTGAACACGTCCCGCCACAGCAGCTGGGAATCGGGGAACCACACCTGGTCAAAACCGAGTTCCTCGGCCCGGCGCACGGATCCGACCAGCCGGTCCGCCCGGTCGCACGGCGGGATGCGGACACCGACCCGCAGGCCGGCGTCCGGCCCGGCCGCTGCCGGGGCGTTCATGCCCGCCCCCGGCCCAGGAACTCGACCGCGAGCTTGTTGAACCGGTCCGCGTGCTCGTGCTGGGGCCAGTGTCCGCACTCCGGGAAGATCTCCAGGGCCGAGCCCGGGATCGACTGCTGCATCCGGTGCGCTTCGGGGACGTTGCCGAAGGGATTCTGCGCGCCCCAGACGATCTGGGTGGGCGCGGCGATCCGGGCCATCTGCTCCGGGGTGAGGAGGTCTTCGGTCCGGTTCTCCATCTTCTGCAGGCACAGCAGCTCGTCGATGCCGGCGACGAACTCGGGCCGGTGGTAGATCGCGTGGCGCACGTCGACGAGCTCCTCGGAGACGTTCACCGCGTCGTGCATGAGCAGTTCCAGGCGGCGGCGGGTGAGGTCCCTGTCGTCGCTGGTCACAGCTGCCTTGGTGCTGGTGCGGATACGGTCCATGACCTCGGGGTTGGCCACGGTCCCGCCCGGGGCGACGAGGATCAGCCGCCCGACGCGGTCGGGGTGGTCGGCGGCCAGGCGGCCGGCCACCCAGCCGCCGAGCGACTCGCCGATGAAGTGGGCGCGCTGGATGGCGCGGCTGTCGAGGTAGTCCAGCACGTGCCGCACATAGCGCGGGATGCGCAGGTCCCCGCCCGGGTTGGCGGTGTAGCCGTGGCCCAGCATGTCGAGGGCGTGCAGTGCGAAGTGCTCGGACAGCTCCGGCACGTTGCGCACGAACGCCTCGAGGCGGCCGCTGGTGCCGTGGAGCATCACGACGGCCTCGCTCTCACCGGCGCGCAGCACACGGGTGCGGGCTTCTTTCAGGATCTCGATCGTCTGCTGCTGTTCACGGACCTCCTTGCGCAGCCGCTTGAGCTCCTCGCGCCCGGCGCTGGTCAGCTCACCGGACTTGCCCTCGCCCCGGTCCGCCTTCACCCGGCGGTACCAGCCGCGCAGGGACTCGGAGCTGATCCCGAGCTCCCGGGCGACGGCGGTGACCGTCTTGCCCGAGGAATCCACGAGCGCGATCGCGTCCCGCTTGAACTCCTCGGTGTACCGCTTCGTGTACTTGCTTCCCACCTGGTGTCACTTCCTGTGGAACCTCAAGATCCCAGTCTCCAGGTGTCCAAGCTTCACCGCCGGAGACACCCGCCGAGGCCGATGATGTAGCCGCTGTCGGTCCACACGTCGCCAACCGCATAGGTGCCGGTGCAGGGGCTCGGGCAGGAGTCGTAGGGGTAGCGTGCGAGTACCGCGTCGACGTGGGCGCCGTATTGGTCGCGAACGGTCTGCCGGCTGGTGTCACGCCGTCACCATCGCCGACAACCTTTCGGTTGGCCGGCTCGGGGAGAAACGAGCCCCACGGCTCCTTCGCGCGGCCGGAACTCAGCCGGATTGAGCCTGCCGCGGGTGCACAGAGTCCGCGACGGTGACGAGCGACTGCATCATGGCCTCCGAGGCCGGGCTCAGACGGCGTCCGGCCGCGAGGGTGATCCCGACGCGTGCGCCGACGAGGTCGAGCGAGATCGGCAGTGCGGTGAGCCGGGGGTCGCTCGCGCCGATGAGTTCCGGTAGCGCGGCCACCATATCGGTCTCCACGAGGAGCTGGCGGATGGTGAGGAACGCGGTCGTCTCGACGCGGTTGGGGGGCAGGGAGCAGTCGTTGCGGTGGAAGAACTCCTCGAGTTCCGTGCGCAGCGCCGTCTCCACCCCCGGCAGGACCCACGGGTAGGCGATCAACTCGTCGAGCGGGATCTGGGTGCGTGCCGCGAGCGGGTGCCCGCTGCGCGCGATCACGCGGATGGTCTCCGCGTGCAGCGTCTGCTGGATCGTCCCCTCCGGGGGGACCGTCGCCAGGCGGCCGATGATGAAGTCGATCTTGCCTGCGACGAGGTCTTCGAGCAGCGCCTCCGGCGTCGCTTCGCGCACGACGATCCTCAGGGCGGGGCGGTCTTGCTTGAGCTGGGCGATGGCCCGCGGCAGCAGGAGGTTGGAGCCCGCGAGATGGGTGCCGATGACCACGTGGCCGCGAGTGGCGTCGGCTATCTCCTGGAGATGCCGGCTCGCCTGGTTCATCTGGGCCAGCGCCGAGCGCGCGTACTGGGTGAAAGCGTCACCGAACTCGGTGGGCTGGATCCCCCGGGGGCCGCGTTCATAGAGGGTGACACCGAGGATGCGTTCGAGATCCTGGAGGCTGCGGGTCACCACGGGCTGGGTGACGTGGAGCGCGGCCGCGGCGCCGACCACGCTCCCCTGGCCGGAGAGCGCCTCGACGAGGAGGAGATGGCGGAATTTCAGCCGCCCATCCAACATCCGCGGTATTTCCATATGAGAATGGTAGACCGCCTTCCATCCTGAGGCATAACCACACGGCTGTGTGCATCACCATGGACATACCCGCTGGTGGAGCCTGGTCCGGATGCCCGGCGACGGGCTTGTTCGAGCAGTGGAGTGGCGGACCCTGGCCGTGATGGCACGGGTACCAGGGTCCGCCGGTCCCGACTGAGCGGATGTCACTCGGATGGAGTTTCACCTTTCGGAGGGCCGGTTCGCGGTCAGCGATCGGCAGGCACGCGCCCGACCCAGCGCAGCGCGTTGCCGCCGGCGATCGCCTCGCGCTCCGCGGCGCTGAGGAAGTCGGCCTTCCGCAGCACCTGGCCGACGGGCCGTTCGCCCAGCGGGTAGGGGTAGTCGCTGCCCAGCATCACGTGGTCCGCGCCGAGGGTGTCGACCAGCGTGCGCAGAGCCACGGGATCGAAGACGACGCTGTCCACGCTGAACCGGCCGAGGTAGGCCGAGGGCGGCAGCTGCGAGGTGGCGATGATGTCCGAGCGGCGATGCCAGGCGTTCTCCAGGCGCCCCAGCCAGAACGCGAAGGATCCGCCGCCGTGCGCGAAACAGATCCGCAGCGAGTCCGGCACCCGGTCGAACACTCCGCCGAGGATCATGGCGAGCAGGGAGAGGTGGGTCTCCGCCGGCATCCCGGTCAGCCACCGCGCCATCCAGCGTTCCAACCGCGGGGAGGTGGGCATGTCCCAGGGATGCACGAAGACCGGCGCGCCGCGCGAGGCCGCGTGCTGGAGGAAGGTGACGACGCCTTCCGCGTCGAGGTCCTGGTCGCCGACGTGATTGCCGATCTCCACCCCGATATGCCCGGCGTCCAGACAGCGGTCGAGCTCGCGGCAGGCCGCGTCGGGGTCCTGCAGCGGCACCTGGGCGAACGGAATGAACCGCTCCCTGTCGGGTGCGCAGATCTCCAGAGCGAGATCGTTGAAGATCCGGCAGACCTTGACCGCCTCGGCACCGCTCAGGTCGTACCCGAAGAACAGCGGTGTGGGAGAGACCACCTGGGCCTGTACTCCATCGGCCGCCATGTCGGTCAGTCGGGCCGACACGTCCCAGCAGTTAGATTCGATGGCCCGGAACTCGGTCTCCCCCACCATGATCATCGCCTGGCGTTCCGACTCCACCCGCAGCCAGGGACGTCCGGGACCGAGATCCGGCCAGCCGACGGGGACGTAGTGGGTGTGTATGTCGATGACAGCGGACACCGGATCAGCCCTTACCGGGGTGCAGCGTGCCGCAGTTTCCGCACGTGCGCTGCTCGACGGACGCGTGGAAGGCCTCGAACACCGGGGGCAGGTCGGCGACGATGTCCCGCACCTGCAACTCCACCGAATGCACCTTCGTACCGCACTCCAGGCAGAACCAGCCGAACTGCTCCGTCGTCCCCTCGGGGCGGACGCGCTCCACCACGATGCCGATGGATCCTTCTTCCGGACGCTGTGGTGAGTGCCAGGTATTGCCGGGCAGCAGCCACATGTCGCCTTCGCGGATGTCCACGCGCTGCGGACCGTCCTCGGTGATCACATTGACGTGCATATTGCCCTTGACCTGGTAGAAGTACTCCTCGAACGGGTCGAAGTGGAAGTCGAGCCGCTGGTTGGGGCCGCCGACGATCTGCACGATGAAGTCACCGCTGGTGTCCCACATCGCCTTGTTGTTGACCGGAGGCTTCAGCAGGTGCCCGTGCTCCGAGAGCCACTGCGGGAAGTTGAAGACCGGAGGCAGTGACGACGTCATGAGAGCTCCTTGGTGGTAAGGCCGGGCCGGCGCACGGCGACGGCCTGGATCTCGATGAGCAGATGCGGGTGGGGAAGCTGGTGGACCGCGACGGTGGTCCGCGTGGGACCAGAGGCGTCGAAGTACTCGGCCCAGACGCGGTTGTAGCCGCCGAAGTCGTTCATGCTGACCAGATAGGCGGTGACCTGGACGAGGTCATCGAGAGTGCAGTCCACGGCGCGGAGAACGTCACGGATGTTCTCGATCACGGCCCGGGTCTGCGCCTCGATGTCGAGGTCCGTCACCCCCATCGCGTCGGCGCTGGCCCCGGCGAAGGTGTTGTCGGGGCGGCGGCTGCTGGTCCCGGAGACGAACACCAGGTCACCGACGACCTTGACATGCGGGAATCGGCCGCGAGGGGTTGCCTTTCCCTCGACGACGAGGGACTCGTCGTTCATCGCTCCTCCGCGGGTGTGCCGGTGGTGGTGACGCGGACGGAGCCCAGACCCGGGACGGCCGCGCTGACCGTGACCCCGCCCGGGAGGGTCACCGCGGCGGTCGCCGCCCCGGCCAGCAGTACGGAACCGGCAGGCAGGACGACCCTCTGGGCCGCGGCCATGCGTGCGATCGCCGGCAGGGCGAGAACCGGGTCACCGAGGATGTCGCTGGTGCTCCCGGTCGCCACGACCGCGCCGTCGATCTCCAGCGTCACCGGCCGGTCGTCGAACCGGGCCGCGGCGGAGGTGAGATCGGTCGGCTGCCAGGGCCCTGTCACGAACCCGGCTGCCGAGGTGTTGTCGGCGACTACGTCGGTGAGAGAGAACCGGAAGTCGCGGTAGCGGCTGTCGATGATCTCCAGACCGGGGGCGACCGCGTCGACGGCGGCCCGCAGCTCGGCCTCGGGATCGGCCGAGGCACGCGCGTCGAACCGCGCACCGAGACGGAAGGCCACCTCCGGTTCGACGCGCGGGTGGATGAAGGCCTCCAGGGCGACGCCACCACCGTCGACGTACTCGCCGCACGCGTGCAGCCGGCCGAAGATGACGTCGGAAACACCCATCTGCAGCGCCTTGGCCTTGCTGGTGAACCCCAGCTTCACACCGACGAGACGGTCACCACGGGCCGTCCGCAGATCGGAGCTGAGCGCCTGCACACGGTAGGCGTCGTCCAGGGTGAGGGAGGCGGACCGGCTCAGCTGCGCGATCGCCCGCCTGGACGTGACCGCCTCATCGAGAGCCGAGGCGTACCGGGAGAGAGGAGAGGTCGATGCGGTCACAGGGCCACGCACACATTCGTCGTCTCGGTGTAGAAGTGCAGCGAGTGCTTTCCGCCCTCGCGTCCGATACCGGAGCGGCCCGTCCCGCCGAAGGGGGCGCGCAGGTCGCGCAGATACCAGGTGTTGACCCAGGAGAGGCCGACGTCCATCGCCTGCGCCACCCGATGGGCCCGGTTCAGATCACTGGTCCACACCGAGGCGGCCAGCCCGTAGTCGGTGTCGTTCGCCAGGCCGATCGCCTCCTCCTCGGTGTCGAAGGGGATCAGCGCGGCGACCGGACCGAAGACCTCCTCGCGCACGGTACGACAGGAGTTGTCCAGTCCGGTCCACACCGTCGGTTCGATCCAGGCTCCGCGCGCCAGATCCTCGCCGAGATCGGGTATGCCGCCCCCGGCGAGGACCTCGGCCCCTTCCTGCACGGCGAGCTCGAGATACGACATCACCTTGGCCCGGTGCCCCTGCGAGATCAGCGGGCCGGTCGTCGTGCCGGGGGCGTGCGGGCGGCCCAGGCGCAGCCCCCGGGCCCGCTCGGCGATCCCGGCCGCCAGTTCGTCGAAGAGCCCGCGCTGTACGTAGACCCGCTCGGTGCACAGGCAGACCTGGCCGGTGTTCAGGAACAGCGACCGGGTCAGCCCGTCGAGGGTCCGCTCCAACGGGGAGTCGTCGAAAACGACGGCCGCGTTCTTGCCGCCCAGTTCGAAGGAGACGGGCACCACACGCGGGGCGACCTCCTTCATGATGGTCGCCCCCGTCGAGGACTCACCGGTGAAGGTGACCCCGTCGATCCCCGGGTGCCGGGTGAGGAACTCACCCGCCGAGTCCGGGCCGAAGCCGTGGACGACGTTGTACACGCCGTTCGGCGCGCCCGCCTCGGCGATGACCTCCGCAAGCAGGGTCGCCGTCGACGGAGTCTCCTCGGACGGCTTGACCACCACTGCGTTGCCACAGGCCAGCGCCGGTGCCACCTTCCATGTGAGCAGCAGCAGCGGAAGGTTCCAGGGCACGATGACGGCCACGACACCGAGCGGCTTGCGCACCGCGTAGTTGAGGGCGCCGCGGCCCACGGCCGTGTCGGTCAGATACGAATCGAGACCGGCGGAGGAGATCGTGTCGGCGAAGGACCGGAAGTTCGCCGCCGCGCGGGCCACGTCCAGTTCGCGGGCCAGCGCCACCGGTTTACCGGTGTCAAGGACCTCGGCGTCCACGAACGCTTCGAAGCGCGCCTCGATCCCGTCGGCGATCCGCCTCAGCAAGGCGGCTCTGTCCCGGTCCGTGGAAAGGCCCCAGCGGCCGTCGAACGCCCGGCGCGCGGCCCGTACGGCGGCGTCCACCGTCTCCTGCCCGGCCTCGTGCACCACGGCGACACGAGCCCCGTCGACCGGGCTGATTTTGTCGAACGTGTCCGCACCTTCGACGAAGCTTCCGTCGACGAAGTTCCGGAGCTGAACGACCTCGGTTGGCGAATCGTCAGTCATGAGGGGACCGTACGATCGCCTTTTCATGCCCGTCCAATGCCGATCCGGGCTTCAGGCATAGCCATTCAGGCATAGCGGGACCGGGCGGTGAGGAGGGTCAGGCGCGTGCGTCGTGCGGAGCCGGACCAGGGGGCGCACACCCGCGGTATGACCGTATGGCGATAGGTGCGGACCAAGTAGGCATTACCCGAGCTGCTGCGGGCCTGGTGATGATACGGACCACTGCACACCGGAGCCGCCAGGGCACCGGCGATGACGAGGAGGACCAGTGGCCGGAAGCCAAGCAGTCCGTCCGGCGGACACCAGTGAGTTCTTCACCTGTCGGCGCCCGGAGGACTATCACCCCGACTGGCCGGGCTTCTATCGGCAAGCCGCACGCCGCCGCCAGGAGCTGCGCTCACGGGTGCCCCATGAGGTCGACCTCAAGTACGGTCCCGACGCCCACCAGCTGGTGAACGTCTACCACCCCGGGCCGCCCGCCGTCCCCACCGGCGCCGGATCCAGCGACCGCCCGGTCATCGTGTACTTCCACGGTGGCCGCTGGCGCGAGGGCCACCCGGCCTACTACGACCACCTCGCCGGCCCCTGGTTGGATGCCGGCGCGGTCTTCCTGTCCTGCGGCTACCGGCTCGAACCACGCCACACCATCGCCGACGCCGTCGCGGACGCGGCCCTGGCGGTGGAGTGGGCGCGTGCGAACGCCGCCCGTTACGGGGGCGACCCGGAACGCATCACCGTGGCCGGGCACTCCGCGGGCGGTCATCTCGCCGCGATGGTCACGCTGACCGACAGCTCCCCCGGTCCGGTGGCGGGCGCCGTGTGCATGAGTGCGCCCACCGATCTGCGGGGCATGGTCGAAGACCCGGCGCAGGCCCTACGGCTCAGCCCCGCCCTGCGGGTGAGCCGCAGCCCCGAGCGGGTGGTGATCTCCTTCGGGGATCCGGAGCCCAACCGGAAGACGGACGACGACCTCTGGCTGACCCGCCAGGGACGGCTGCTCGCCGACGCCCTGACCGACGCGGGCAGGTCGCCGGTGACCGTGGCGCTGACCGGGACCGACCACATCGGCACCGCCACCGCCTTCGCCGAACCGAAGTCGGAGCTGTTCGAAGCCGCACACCAGGTAGTTTTCGGAGGCACCCGATGAGACAGGACGAGAGCACGGCGACGGGGAGTGGGCCGGGAAGTGTCCTGGCGAGTTTCCGCGGAATGCGCTTCGGCGTGGTGGGACTTGCCTTTCTCGCGGTGCTGCTCGACGGTTTCGACTCCGCGTCGCTCTCCTTCGTCCTGCCCTCCCTGGCGGAGCAGTGGGGCGTCGCCTCGGCCGACTTCACCCCGGCGGTGGTGCTGACCAACATCGGCGTGGTGCTCGGCTACCTCGCCTCGGGCAGGCTCGCGGTACGGCTGGGCCTGCGTCGGATTCTGATCGCCGGGACCTTGCTGTTCGCCGCGGGCTCGCTGGTCACCGCCCTGATGCTGCCCGCGCAGTCACTGACCGCGCTGAGCACGGTCCGGCTGGTCACGGGCCTCGGCCTCGGCGTGGTCCTGCCCGGCGCCGTCTCCCTCGCCGCCGCACACCACCCGGACCGGCAACGGCAGTCGGTCTCCGTCACGGTCACCCTCGGGCTCGCCTTCGGCGGGACGGTCGCCGGTGTCTTCGGCAGCGGCATGCTGGCGTCGGTCGGGGCCACCGGGGTGTTCTGGATCGGCGGCGGACTGCCGCTGCTGCTGGCCGCGCTGATGGGCCGCTGGCTGCCGGCCGCACCGGCGTCCGTGGCCGCGGACAGCACGGCGGCCATTCCCGGAACCGACGACGCGGTGGCCGCCGCGCGCGAAGCGCGGGTCGGCGCGCTGTTCGCCCCCGGACTGCGCGTCGCCACCCTGCTGCTGTGGACCTTCGCCTTCCTGGTCTTCATCGCCAGCTACACCCTCCAGTCCTGGGTGCCCACATTGCTGACCGGGTACGGCTTCTCCGCCTCGCAGGCCCCGATCGGCCTGGCCTTCCTGAGCTTCGGCGGAGTCATCGGCGGAATCGTGCTCCTCCTGCTCGCCGCCCGTAAGGGGATCACGTTCGCCCTGATGGTGATGCCGGCGATCGGCGCGGTGTCGATGGTCGCCGCAGCCACGGTCGGGACCGACCACACCGCGCTGCTGCTCGCACTCGCCGGTTCCGGTGCGGGTGTCACGGCCAGCCAGATCGGTCAGCTGACCCTCGCGGTGGCGATGTACTCGTCGGCCGCCAGGACCGCCGGAGTGGGCTGGGCCGCGGCTCTGGGCCGGGTCGGCTCGATCGTGGGTCCGGCCACGGCGGGTATCCTGCTCGCGCTCTCGCTCCCCGGCGACGACATCGTGCTGCTGACCGCCATTCCGGTGGTGGCGGCGGCCGTGAGCGCGGCGGTGCTGTGGCGCCTGCCCCACGCGGCCGACCGGACAGGCGGGGCCGAAGACGCGGAGCGGAAACAGCGGGAAGTGACGGCGCGATGAGTGGTTGGTTCGATCTCGGCGACGTTGCGGTGGTTCCGATCGTGGAGACACCGCGGCTGCTCATCGACCCGGTGGAGTTCTTCCCCGGACACCCTGGCGTGCCCTCCGGTTGGGCCGCCGAGGAGCCCTGGTACGAACCCGGGCAAGAACGGCTGGTCTTCGCCATGCAGGCCTTCCTGGTCGTCACCCCGCACGAGCGGATCCTGGTCGACGCCTGCGTCGGCGACGGGAAACACCGGGCCAGGCCGGAGTTCGACCGCTTGGACAGCGGCTGGTGGCAGCGGTTCGCGGCGACCGGACTGTCCGCCGACGACGTGTCCACGGTCGTCCTCAGCCATCTGCACGTCGACCACGTCGGCTGGGCGACGCGGTGGTCCGACGGGCACTGGCGACCGGCCTTCGCGAAGGCCCGGCACGTTCTGACCGCACCGGAGTACGACTACTGGCGGTCGGCGGCGGGGGCCGCGGCGATGACCCGGACCGGCGACTACCTGGCCGACAGCATCGAGCCGGTCGCCGAGGCGGGGCTGTTGGATCTGACGCCCCTGGACGCCGAGCTCGGCCCGCGTGTGCGGCTGTGCCCGGCACCGGGTCACACCCCGGGCAACACGGCCGTCCTGGTCACCGGCTCCCGGGCACGACTGCTGCTCACCGGCGACATCCTCCACCACCCGCTCCAACTGATGGATCCGGACGCCAGCACCCGGTACTGCGTCGACCCCGAGCTCTCGGCGCGCACCCGCAGGCGGACGCTGGAGTGGCTGGCCGACACCGGAACCGCGATGATGCCCGCGCACTTCGCCGCCCCTTCCGCCGGCCGCGTCGGCCGCCACGGCTCCGGGTTCACCTTCGCCCCTGCCGCTGATCTCCATCACCCGGGCCGGTACGTGGTGGCGGGCGGACCCGCCGCCGGATAACGGGTCGGCGACGACCGCCGTGCCTCACTGAGTGTTTCGCCCTGTTACATAGCAGGTCATCGCGACTTCGCAGGCCCGCTGTGACGGGGCGAGAGGGGCGGTCGGATCGAGAGGCGACGCCGTGGCAGCAGAGGGGTGTTTCGTTCCGGCACCTCCCGTCTCCTCCCCACACGCCCCCTCCCACGGCCCTGAGGGGCTCACCGGGCTGTGCATCTCGCCGGTCAGGGCACCGACGCCGGGAAACGGATCACCGGGCGCAAGCCGCACCCGGGCTGCGACACCCTCGGTCTGCTGCTGACCGTGCTGGTCACCGCCGCGAGCGTGTCCGACACCGCAGCCGGTGTCACCCTGCTGTCCCGCATCGCCGCGGCCCACCCGCACGTCCGCAAGGCCATGGGTCGACGCCGGCTACCGCGCCACCGCCGACTCGCCCGCGACTACGAGCAACACCCACACCGCTCCGAAGCGCTGATCCACTTCGCGACGATCGACCTCATGGCCCGCTGCCTCACCGCCGAAGCCACCCCAACTGGCGCGGAACCTGACCCAGGACCAAACGCCCGCTGTACGCATCTTGTGGTGGGCCGACCCGTGGGGATCGAGCAGACGAGAGGAAGCGCGTCCACGACCACGGGGTCGGCGGCTACGCGATAGCAGGTACGAACGTCGCACGGAGGGTGCCTCCCCGCGGCCGAGGGCGCACAGTCCGTCCCGGGCGGCACGGCGGACGAGCCGCCCGTACCCCCTGAGGTCGCGCGAAGTCTCACGAGGCGGGTGCCCGCCCCCGGCCTTTGGTGGGGCGGACGGCTCGTCGGCCGGCCAAGAGGTGGCCGACGAGCACCGGCGCACCGGGTACGCGCTATTCGTATGTTCCGGCCGGCTGCAGCCGCGGGTCCGGCGTGGGCGCGGTGTCGCGCTGCACCGTCTCGCGGGCGAAGTAGACCGAGACGAGCGTGACGCAGCCGAGGACGACGAGGTACAGGGAGATGGGCCAGGAGGAGTCGGTGGCCGCCAGGAGAGCGGTCGCGATGAGCGGCGAGAGCCCGCCCGCGAACACCGAGGCCAGCTCGTGGCCGAGCGAGATGGCGCTGTAGCGCGAGGACTTGCCGAACAGCTCGGTGAAAAAGCTCGGTTGGGTTCCGATCATGGCCCCGTGGCCGATGCCGATGGCGATGACGAAGGCGAGCCAGACGAGCGCGGGGGTGCTGGTGTCCACGAGCCAGAAGAAGGGGAACGCGAAGACGATGAGGGTGGCCGCTCCGGCCATGTAGACGGGGCGGCGGCCGATGCGGTCGGAGAGGGCACCGAATCCCACCATCGAGGCGCCTTCCACGATGTTCGCGACGATGATCCCGGTCAGCAGCAGGGTGTTGTCGACCCCGATGTGCTTGCCGTAGGCGAGGGAGAAGACGAGGAAGATGTACGACGCGCCGTTCTCCGCCATCCGGGCGCCGGCGGTGACCAGGATGGAGCGCGGGTGGGTTTTCAGGGCGTGCAGGACCGGCAGACGCTGCTTCTCGCCCTTGTGCTGGACGCTCTGGAACTCCGGTGTCTCCTCGATCTTCAGCCGGATGACGAGTCCCACCAGCGTTGGGACGGCTCCGAGGAGGAAGGGCAGACGCCAGCCCCAGGACAGGAACGCCTCGTCGGACAGGGCCTGGACCGCGGCGAAGACTCCGGCGGAGGTGATGAAGCCGAGGTTGATGCCAACCTGACTCCAGGCTGAGTAGAAGCCGCGCCGTCCCGCGGGGGCGTGCTCGGTGATCATGAGGACGCTTCCGCCCCACTCGCCGCCGACCGCGATGCCCTGAAGAACACGCAGCAGGGTGAGCAGGACCGGCGCCCACACGCCGATCTGCGCGTAGGTGGGCAGGGCGCCGATGAGGAAGGTGGTGAAGCCCATGACCAGCAGGGTGATCACGAGCATGGGTTTGCGGCCCAGCCGGTCTCCGAAGTGACCGAAAATGATTCCGCCGAGGGGGCGGGCCGCGAAGCCGACGGCGAAGGTGCCGAAGGAGGCCAGGGTGCCGGCGAGGGAGCTGGCCTCGGGGAAGAAGAGGGTGCCGAGCACCAGGGCGGAAGCGGTGCCGTAGAGGAAGAAGTCGTACCACTCGAGTGCGGTTCCGGTCAGGCTGGCGATGACGATCTTGCGGATCGACTGCGGTCCGGCTGCCGGTTTGTGCGGTGCGGTGGGGCTCATCTCGTCACCTCTGGATGAGGACGGTGGCCATCGGGACGTCGAGGGTCGCGCGGGGTCGTCCCGGTGGCCGGGAAAGGGGGATGTGCCGGGGCGGGGTCCGCCCGAGGGAAGGTTCAGTGGCCGCCGCTGACGGTCAGGACCTGTCCGGTGACGGCCACCGCCTCCTTGGAGGCGGTGGCCGCGATCTTGGAGGCGGAGATCAACTGCCGCCTAGGGGTGGCCTCGACGAGGGGAACGGTCGCCGCTTCGGGCAGGATGGCAGCCTTCTGTGAGGCGAGCCCGGGAATGACGAGGTCCAGGGGGACGCTGCTCGGGCCGGCCCCCGGCCGACGCGCGGGAGGCCGCGCTCAGCTTTCGCCGCTCATCGCCAAACGGCGACACCACGCGCTGCCCAGCGTCGTCGGCGCGCACCAGTTCAGCCGATTGCATGACGGGGGAAGCCCTCGGAGCGCCACCGCATAGGGAGGGAACGCGCAGCGACGATCCGGACCACCCGAGGGCTCCTCTCATACTGGGCTCCCGCCCGCGATGACGGCGGTGCCAAGGAACCGTCGCGCGTTTCCGGACAACACCAACTCACGCTGGCGGTCGTCGAGGAAGCCAGCCGTGCGGACGACGTTCCCCACCGGGCGCTCGTCGAGGGGTACGGGCAGTCGCTTCCCGCCATGATCCGTTCCGCGCCCGCCGTGTCGACCAGGAGCCGCAGAGCCCGCTCGTCGAAGACGACCGAGTCCGCTGAGAAGCGGTCCAGGTAGTGCGAGGGAGGTGGCGCGCATGAGGCGACACCGTTCGGCCCCCGGCCTACGGCCCCGCGGTCCGTCGTGGGCTGTCCGAGCCGCGCGTACCGCGCGGTCGACAACGGACGCGTCCGCCTCGTGCACCCGGGCGACGACGGTGCCGTCCACTGGATTGATGTCGTCGAACAGCGATGCGCCGTCGAGGAGCCGGCCACCGACGAAGTTGCGGTATTCGGTCATGTACAAGCTTCTTCCGAGCGGACCGTGGTGGGCTGGTCGCGCCGCAGCACGACACCGGCCGCCTCGCGGTCCCAGTCGGCGCGGTCGGCTCCCCACTCCCTCAGCACGGTCTTGCGAACCTTGCCGTTCTCGGTCAGCGGCAGTTCCGAGCACAACGCCACGAAGCGGGGAATCGCGTAGTAGGCCAGCCGGGGCTCGCAGAAGGACATCAGCTCGATGAAGTCGATCTTCTGTCCCTCGACCGGGACCACGGCGGCCATCACCTCATCCTCACCGAGTTCGGAGTCCACCGCGTACACCGCGACGTCACGGACGCCGGGGTGCTGTGCAAGGACGCTTTCGACCTCGACGGAGGAGATGTTCTCGCCGCGACGGCGGATCACGTCCTTGATGCGGTCGACGAACCTGATCCACCCGTCCGCTTCGATCACCATCCGGTCACCGGTGTGGAACCACAGGTCCTGCCACGCGGCGACGGTGGCGTCGTGCATGCGGTGGTAGCCGGAGGCGAAGGCGAAGGGTTGCTCGCTGCGCAGCAGCAGTTCGCCCGGTGTGCCAGGGGGAACGTCGAGCCCGTTCTCGTCGACGATCCGGGCGGAGAACCCCTCCTGAAGGCGTCCGACGAATCCCGGCCGCTGTTCGGTCCGGCTCGCGGAGATCACCGCGTTGGTCTCGGTCGAGCCGTAGCCGTCGATGAGGACGACACCGAACCGCTCCTCGAACTCCCGGAGCAGCCCGGCGGGGGTGGCCGGCGCCAGTGCCGCGGTCACCCGGTGCGCCCGATCGTGCTCTCCGGGAGGCCGACCCGCCAGGATGCTGATCATGGCGCCCAGCAGATAGGTGAAGGTCGCCCCGCTGGCCGTCACGTCCGACCAGAAGCGGGAGGCCGAGAAGCGCGGGCCGATGACGTATTGGGCACCGCTGACCAGCGCCTGGCTGAAGGCGTTGAGCGCGTTCGTGTGGAACAGCGGCAGGCAGGTGTGCAGAACGTCGGCCGAGGTGATGCCGAGTTGGGCTGTGACGTTGCGGCCCCACCAGTAGAACTGGGCGTGCGGGCAGACGACTCCCTTGGAGACTCCGGTGGTGCCCGAGGTGTAGAGGATCACCGCGGGATGGCCGGGGCCGACCGCTGCAGGCTCCACGGCCCGGCCGTCGTCCGGGAGCAGGTCGACGGGAACCGGCAGTACCGAGACGACCTCGCCCTCGTCCAGCAGCCAGATCTGGCGCAGCTCTGCGGTGCTCGGCAACGCCTCCACCTGTGCGAGGAAGGGGCGTTCCAGAACCAGCAGCTCCGCCTGCGAGTTGGTCAGGATGTGATGGAGCTGCTCACCCCGTGCGGCGGTGTTGACCGGCACCGCGACGGCACCGATCCACGCGCATCCCAGGATCAGGTCCAGCAACTCGACTCGGTTGGACGCCATCAGCGCCACCCGGTCTCCCTGCTCCACCCCGTGCCGGCGCAGCAGGCCTCCCGCAGCGGCGACCCGTTCGAGCATCTGGGCGGCGGTCCTTTGCGTGTCACCGCAGCGCAGCAGGATGCTGTCCGGGGTGATTTCCGCGCGCCACTGCAGCAGTCCGGAGACGCTCGCACGGGTGAGGTCGGGCATGCCGGTGACGTTGCTCATGACAACTCCTCTCGGGGCCGGCCGCTCGGCGGTACGAAGGCAACGGGACGGCCGGACGTGTCGGGGCGATCGGTGAGTTCCACGACGTCACCGGCCTCGACCGTGCCGTGCAACCTGGCCACGAGCAGCGGTTCGGGGTCGCAGGCCACCGACGCGATGACGACGTCGCCGAGGTGGGTCAGCTGCTCGACCACCCCGCGCTCGATGCTTCTGGGGGCCAGATCGGCGCCCCCGCAGCGGGGGCACAGCAACCGGGCGGGGAACCACTGGCCGCCGCACGTCCGGCAGTTCTGCACGATCACACTCATTCGGCCGCCTCCAGGAGCCCGGCGGTGGCACACGCGCCGTAGCGGTAGAGCACCATCCCGTATCCGCTGAACAGGCCGAGACGGGCATCGACCTGCCGCTGTCCGGCCTGGCCGCGCAGCTGCCGGACGATCTCCACGAGTCCGTGCATGCCTCCCGCGGAACCCGGCTGACCGGCCGAGAGCTGTCCGCCGGAGGTGTTGACGGCGAGCTTGCGGGTGGCGAGACGCTCGGCGATGAAGGCCGGCATCTCACCGCCGGCGACCAGCCCAAGGTCCTTGAGCTGGGCGAGCGCCATGGCCGGGTAGTCGTCGTACACGCTGACCACGTCGACGTCGGCGGGCCCATGGCCTGCGGTGTCCCACAGCTCGGACGCGCAGTCGGCCAAGCCGGTGACCAGGCCGTCGCCTGTCTGGTCATCGCTGTTGTAACGGGCCGAGACGGTCAGCACCCTGGCTCGTCGCGTGCCCGCGGCCCGTTCGTCGGCCGCGACCACCACGGCATCGGCGCCCGTGACCGGCGGTACGCAGTCGTACCGGCCAAGGGGTTCGGCGACCATGGGAGCGTTCAGGTAGTCGTCGAGCGTCATCGGCTTGCGGTACACGGCCCCGGGGTTGAGAGCCGCCCATGCGCGTTGCGCCACCGCGAGCCGCCCATAATCCGTACGAGTGAGTCCCTCGGCCGCCATCTGACGCTGGGTCAGCAGTGCGAAAAGGGCGTTCGGTCCGAGCATGTCCAGCGGAACCAAATGGTCGGCGGTCGCCCGGTTGTATTCGGCCACCATCTTGAGGTGCACCTGCTGGTCCATCAGGTCGCCGGCCACGAGCACCACGACCGAGGCGTCGCCGGACTCCACGGCCCGCACGGCGTGCTGCAGCATCGTGCCGGCGCTCGCCCCGCCGTTGGTGTCCTGCATCAGCCAACGCAGCCGCAGTCCGAGCCGCCAGGCCAGGTCGATGGCGTGGTCCGGACCAAGAGTGAAGCTGCAGACACCGAAGCCGTCGACCTCGGAGGTCTGGAGGTTGGCATCGGCGAGTGCGCGGCGTACGGCGTCGGCGAGCACCCGTTCGGTGGTCGTGTCGGATGCTGGATGCCGGGTGTAGGGCGACTCACCGGCGCCGATGACGGAGACGCCGCTTGTCATCCTTCTCATCAGAGCTCGCTCTCCCATTTCGTGACACGGTCGGGGGATTCATGCGCGGGGCCGTCTTGGTGGCCATGAAGGTGCGCTTGAGCTCCTTTTTCGGCGTCGCGGACAGGCCGTGCGGCCCGGTCCGGTGGCCTAGGGGCTCTGGGCGGTGCCTCAGTGCCCGAAAGCTTCCTGCAGCCACCAGGAACCCCCGTCCGAGGTGATCTTGGCGTCCAGCACCAGGGGACGGACGGGGCCGGCCGACAGCCACTCCTTCACGGCGTACGTGTCCTCGGGCCGTCGGATGGTCAGCGCCTCGCACCCATGTCCCCGCGCGAGCGCCGCGATGTCCGTGTCGGGGAAGGTCACCGTGTCGAGGCCGCTCGTGCCGGCCCCGAAGTGATGCACCTCGGCTCCGTACATGGCGTCGTTGTAGACGACGATCAACATGGGCAGACCCAGCCGTACGACGGTCTCGAGCTCCGACAGGCCCATCAGGAACCCGCCGTCACCGCAGCCGGCCACGGGCAGCCGGTCGGGCTGCGCCAGCGCGGCACCGATCGCGGTCGCCAGGCCCAGGCCGACGGACTGGAACGCCTGGGTGAAACAGAACCCGTACTCGTCGGGCACGTCGAGGTACATGCTCGGGTAGCCGAGGAAGTTGCCCGAGTCCACGGAGACGATCCGCTCGGTGGGCAGGATGTCGTTGAGCGCGACGGTCAGACTGCGCGGGTCGACCCGTCCGTCCCCCGAAGCGTCCTCGAATCCGACCTGATTCCAGCGCAGGCCGGACCGGATCCGCTCGGCCACGTCCGGAGTGCGGTAACCCGTGCGCCCGCCGGGCGAGTTCGCCCGCAGCCACGCGGCCGTGGCCCGGGCCGTTCCGGCGACACCGCCCCACAGACCGAGGTCCACGTCACGGTGTACGCCGATGGCCCCGGGTTCGATGTCGACCTGGACGACGGTCGCGTCCGGCGCGATGAGCCTGCCGTGCCGCATGGTCCACATGTTCAGGGCGCAGCCGAATCCCACCAGCAGGTCGGCGCCGGAGACGAGCTCGGCCGTCAGCGGCGAGGAGAAGCCGCCGGAGACGTCGATGTTCCAGGCGTCGCCGTTGAACATCCCGCGGGAGACGGCGGATGTGGCCAGGAGTGCGCCCGCCTCGGCGGCCAGTTCGCGGACGGCGTCCCTGGAGCCCGGGGAACGGCCGCCGCGTCCGACGACGAACACCGGCCGCTCGGCGCGTTCCAGCAGCTGCGCGAACGCGGCTATCTCACTGTCGTCGGGCCGCGGTTCGGCGACCCGGTGGTACTCCCGGGCCGGGGACTCTGCGTCCAGGGGCGCATCCTGAACGTCGATGGGAACGTTGAGGACGACCGTGCGCCGCTGGTGGCGGCAGATCGCGAAGGCCCGTGCCACATCGTCGAGGGCGGTTCTGGGAGACCGGACGCGCAGCGCGACCGCCCCGATACCGGCCGCGATCGCCGCCTGGTCGAGCGCGAAGTTCGAGGTCGGATCGGCGGCTTCGGCGGTCAGCACCAGCAGCGGCGTCCTGCTCTTCGCGGCCTCGGTGATTCCGGTGAGGGCGTTCGTGTAGCCGCAGCCCTGGTGCAGGGAGAGCACGGCGACCTCGTCGGACATCCGGGCGTACGCGTCCGCCATGGTGGCCGCGCCGCCCTCGTGACGAGCGGCGACGAACCGTGCGCCACCGCGCACCATCGCGTCGGTGAAGTGGAAGTTGCCGCTGCCGACCACACCGAAGACCGTCCGGACCCCGAGATCGGTGAGCTGCCTGCCCATGGCTTCGTGGACAAGCACGGTCACTGGACTTCTCCGTTCTCCATAAGAGCCAGAACCCGTGCCGGACTGCCGGACCCTCCCACGATGCGGAGCGGAGCGACGATCAGGACGGCGCCGGTGACGGGCAGCCGGTCGAGGTTCTGCAACTGGGTGACTCCGTACTTGCCCGCGCCCAGCAGGTAGTGGTGCGCCGGGAACTGCGGGGTGAAGGTGAACGCCTGCCCGGCGTCGGTCCCGACCGTCTCCACTCCGAGTCCGACGATCGGTGACTCGTCGGCCAGCCAGCGGGCGCATTCGGCCGTGATGCCGGGCGTGTGCGGCCCGCTTTCGTCCGCGTTGAGGAACAGTTGCTGATCGTGCGAGCGGGCGGCCCAACCAGTCCGATAGAGCAGCCAACCGTCCTCCGGCAGCGGGCCGTTGTGGTACTGCCACTCCTCCAGGTGTTCAGGTGTCAGCAGGAAGTCCGGGTCGGCGGCGCACTCGGCGGTCTTGTCGATCACGGCAGCGGGAGCCACCAGGCGCCGGACCGGTACGTGAGCGACGTCCCCCTTGTCGGCGCCGGTGACCCAGTGGCACGGCGCGTCGAAGTGGGTGCCCACGTGCTCACCGGTGTGAATGCCGTTCTGGTAGGACGTGCGCCCCCGATCGTCATACCGCGCAAGCTCCTCCAGCTCGAAGTGAGGGATCGGCGCCATGTCTGGCGGAAGGTCGAGCACGGGCGTCGACGGCGACAGGAGGGCGGTCAGGTCGACCACCTCGACGCCGCCGGAGGCCAGAGCGGACGTCAGGCCGCCCAGCAGGCCGTCTGCGGAGAGTGTCGAAGACATGGCCCCATCATTTGGCAGGGATGAGGCCTTGACTAATGCTTCTCCGGTCGGCGTTATTCGTGTTTGGCTATACCGAAGCCCAACACCATGCTACGGAGAGATGTCGAGAGATGAACGTGGAGCACTTTCTGGACGGTCGGCTGAAACTGCGCCACCTCGTTCTCGTCACCGTCGTGGCTGATGAGGGCACTCTGGTCGGTGCCGCCAAGGCGATGCACGTCACCCAACCCGTCGTGACCCGAAGCCTCCAGGAGATCGAGACGATCATCGGGGTCAAACTCTTCGCCAGGGGACCGCGAGGCGTCCGCCCGACCCAGTACGGCGACATCCTCATCGAGCACGCCCGCGCGGTCGTCGGCAATGTGCGCGCCGCGGCCGGACGTATCCACGAGCTCCAGCGTCTCGGCATGGAGCCCGTACGGGTCGGAACCAACCTCGCCGGCGCCTACTCCCTTCTGCCGCAGACCCTGATCCGGCTCAAGAAGGCCCACCCGCACCTCACCGTCTCGGTCGTCGAGGCGATGCCCGAGGAACTCGGCCTGCAACTCTCCCGAGGCGAAGTGGACGTACTGGTCGGCCGACTCCAGCCGTCGAGCCTGCGCGCCACGCTGCGTCACGTACGGCTCTACGACGAACCGGTTCGGCTCGTCGTTCGGCATGCGCACCCCTGCCTCGGAACACCCACCAGCGGCATCGAGGACCTCATGGACCTGCCGTGGATCCTGCCGGGCCGAAACACCCAACTGCGCCAGGAAATCGACGAACTCTTCGACCGCCGAGGCCTGCCTCTCCCCGCGAACATCATCGAGTGCTCGACGATCCTCACGCTGAGGACGGTTCTGTTGGAAACAGACGCCGTCGCTCCACTGCCCATGCTGATCGGCGCGCGGGACCCTCTTCTTGCCATGCTGCCCCTGGGTCTTGACACCGTGCCGCGCGAGATCGGGATCACCACGGCCGCCGACCGGCGGCCGTCCGCGAGTACCAGGCTCCTGATCAAGGAAATCGTGGCAGTCGCCCGGGAGACCGACCCCGTGCTGTTGGAATCACGGCGATGATGGGAGCAATTTGTTCTCGCGTGCTTGTCTGCCCGTCCTCGATCGATCTGTCCCGCACCTTGCGGTTCCTGACCGGGCAACTCGTTTCTCGGCGACAGGAGATCGGGACACGGCGGCGACGCCTGACAGCCGATCGCCAGGCTCTCCTCGCCATGGTCCACCTGCGGTGGGGTGACATCTACGCCCGCCTTGAGGATCATGACCGGGTACTCGCCCCGCTTCGCCAGCGCGTAGCCCGTGCTGCGGCCGATCGGCGGCGCGTTCTTCACTGTGCCGAGGTAGACGGCGACAGGCAGAGCGAGCAGCCCCGTGGGTCAATCCCAGCCTCTCCGTCCCAGTGACTTCCCAGTGACTCTTCAGGGACTGCCAGCGAGGCCACGCTGGATGGCGGGTGGTCCTGACGGGCCCACCACGGGCTGTCCGGACAGCCGGGCGGACTGCCAGGGTGACGGCGCCCGCAGATGACGGCGCCCATCCATGCCACCAGCGGACCCCCGTAATCGACCGCGGCCAGGGGCCCCAGCCACTCCCGCCCGACCACGCAGCCGAGCCAGGCGCAGAAAGCCCCGCCGGGGGCGAACGGTCGCGGGGAGTGGCCGCCGCTGTCGGCCCACACCAGCTCGGCCATGGCCGGGTCCAGCAGCGTCCTCGCGACCGCAACCACCTCGGGGAAGATGACCGCGTCCCAGCCGACCACCCGCCAGCGCTCCAGGTCGGTCCCGGCGTCGCCGCTCCCGACCTGGTGCAGCCGACAGAGCCAGGCCGCTGCGACAGCGCCGCCCCCGCACACGTACACGGAAACCCCGACGAATACGAACGGCTGCTGCGCAACCTCATCGACAACGCCGCCCGCCACGCCGCCCACCCCATCCAGATCACCATCCGGAACCAGGACACCTGGGTCGTCCTCACAGTGCACGACGACGGACCAGGCGTGCCCACCGAGGACGCCGAGCGCATCTTCGAACGCTTCGTCCGGCTCGACGACGTCCGCTCCCGCGACCACGGCGGCACCGGCCTGGGCCTCGCCATCGCCCGCGACCTGGCCCACCGCCACCAAGGCGCGAACAGGCTGCCGGAGCGAGCCGGGCGGGAGCAGTGCGTCAACTGGCCCTGGCAGAGCGCGTGGCGCGGACCAGCCAGAGGGTGGCGGCAAGGCACAAGGCCGAGATGCCGCCCAGCAGAATCGGAACGGCGCGTGCACCGGACCACTCAATGGCCTTGCCCAGCGCGGGGCCCGCCACCACGCCGCCGATCATCGACGCGGCGATCACCAGGGCTCCGGCCCGCCGGGCCCGCGGTGCCGCCTTGTTGAGCCACGGCAGACCGGTGGGGAAGATCGGCGCGATGAACAGGCCGACGCCGGCGTACGCGTAGGGGGCGAGGGCCGGCACCGTGGCCAGCGCGAGGCAGACCGTCATGCCGGCGCACGAGACCGTGATGATGGCCTGGGCGGAAAAGCGCAGCGCGATGGGCGCGACCAGGAAACGGCCCACGGTCATCATCAGCCAGTACACGGAAGTGGCGGTGGCGGCGACACCCGCGCCGTGGCCCACGGTCTCCAGGTGGGTGGGCTCCCAGCCGCCCACGCCCGCCTCGATGCCCACGTGCAGGACATAGAGGGCGACGAAGACAGCCAGCACCGAGCCCAGGCTGCGGCCCAGCGCCGTAGTGCCGGGCGTCTCCCGAGCGGGGTCGGCCGGCTGCGGTGCCCGGTCGCGTACTCCCTTCAGGCACAGCAGGAGCGGCAGGTTGGCGGCTGCGAACCCGGCGAAGACCACCGGGTAGTGCTCGGCGCCGACGCCGCCGATGAGGGCAGGGCCGAGGATCGCGCCGACGCCGAAGTGGGCGTTGAGAATGTTGAGCATCGCGCCCGAACGGTGGCCGAAGCCGACGGCGAAGAGCTGGTTGAGGCCGTAGTCGATGCCTCCGAAGCCGAGTCCGGCGAGCAGCGCCATGACCAGGGCGACGGGCCAGTTCGGCGCAAGCGCGAAGCCTGCCGCACCGACGGCCATGAGCAGGTAGGAAGCCGCGAGGAGTGGGCGGTTGCCGACGCGGCCGAAGAGCCGGTCGAACAGCAGCACACCGGCGACACCGCCGATGAAGTGGGCGCTCAGCCCCAGCCCGGCGGCCGAGGGGGACAGCCCGTACTCCGCGCGCAGGCCCGGGATGGCAGGCCCGTACAGGGCCTGGAGGGCCCCGATGAGCACGAAGCCCACGCAGGATGCCACCACGGCGGCAGGCTTGAACAGCGGCGCACTCGGTTGTGCAGCCAGTGTGGTGGCCCGCTGTGTGGTCGGTCGGTCGGTCACGTGCTCTCCAGGTGGCGGCCCACGATCTCGTGGGCGAAGGACATGATCGTTCCCTGCGGACTGATGCCTGGTGCGCCCGGCAGGACGCTGGCGTCGCACAGGTGCAGGTTGGTGAAGCCGTGCGGTCTGCCGAGCTCGTCGCAGAGCCCGCCGCGGTCGGGCCGTGCGATGGGGCAGCTCGCCATGCCGTGCACGGAGACCAGCTCCCAGTCGCCCGGCCGGATCCGGGCGCAGTGGTCCGCCACCTCCGCCTGCGTACGCAGCGGGGCGGCGGAGCTGGTCGGTGGCAGGATTTCCACGGCGCCCGCTGCGAACAGCAGCTGTGCGGTCCTGCGGAACGCCAGGCACAAGGCATGGTGGTCGGCGCGGGTCATGCCGTGCCGCAACAGAGGGGTGCCGCCCACCAGCGCGGCGATCCGGGCGGTGCCTTGCATCCGTACCTGCGTGGTGTACATGCCCAGGTGGGCTCGGGCGGCCAGGAAGGCGTCGACCTCACGCGGGTCGCGGCCGGCGAGCGCGGCGCCCAGACCGCCGGGGGTCAGGTTCGACGGCATGACGAGCATGCCCAGCGCGGAGTGTTCCTGGACCTGGGCGGTGAACATCGTGCCGCGTCCGGCGTCCACGACCTGGGGGAAGCGGGCGATGGTCCGCAGGTTGAGGTGGAGCGCGAGGCGGTTTCCGGCCGTGCGTCGGTGGATGCCGCTGCGGCGCAGCAGTACGGGGGTTCCGATGGGACCGGCGGCGAGGAAAACGGTGCGGGCGCGGTAGCGGACCCTGCGGCCGTCCGGGCCACTCGCCTCCACGCCGCGCACGATGCCCCGGTCGTGCGTGATCCGGTGCACGCGCACACCGGGGCGTATGCGGGCTCCGAGTGCCTCTGCTTCGGGCAGGTAGGTCAGGGCCATGCTCTGCTTAGCGCCGCTGGGGCAGCCGGTGGCGCACTGGTTGCGGTGCCGGCAGCCGCGTACGACGCGCTGCGGGTGCTGCCAGCGCCATCCGAGCGACTCGGCGGCTCCTGCCAGGAGCCGTGAATCCTCGTTTCCTCCTCCGTGCTCCTGCACGATCATGCCGAGGCGCTGCTGGATCTCGGCGAATCGGAAGTTGATGACCGGCGCCCGGTAGCTGCCGTAGCCCGACCAGGTGGCCCAGCGGTCAAGGACGGTCGGTGACGGCTCCCACAGCAGGCCGCCGTTGACGACGGTGGTGCCGCCCACGGCGTGGGCCTCGCCGTAGGCGATGGCCGGGGTGCCGAGGATCGCGGTCGCGCCGCCGTTGCGGTAGAGGTGGCGCATCGACTCCGCCGGACTGGCCGTCGCCAGGTCGCGGGTGTCGGCCCTGGGGCCTTCCTCCAGGACGGTCACCGACCGTCCGGCGCGGGCCAGCTCCAGTGCGGCGACGCTGCCGCCCGCGCCGGAGCCGACCACCAGGGCGTCGCACTCGATGTCCGCGGGGCGGGCCCGGCGGCCGTGCGTGCTGTCCCAGCTCATCCGGCGGCCTCCCTCGTCCGTGCTTCGGCCGGAGTGCCGTCCAGGGCTCCGTACAACGCCAGTGCCGTGGTCATGCGGAGGACATCGGCGTAACCGGGGAAGCCGCGCAGCCGGGCAAGACCGGCGCGGACCTCGTCCGGTGAGGCGTGGCGGATCCGGCGGCGGGTGACGGCGTGAAAGGCCATCGGGAACGAACGCAGGGCCACGGTCATCGCCCACCGGTAGCCGGCCGGCATACGGTTCAGGCTTCCAGTGGTGTGGCGCACCGCCTCGCGCAACGCCGGCGCGGGACGCAGCGCTTGATAGGCGGCGGCCCAGCACCTCGGCAGGCCGGAGAGATACAGGTGGCGCTCGGTGATCCTCATCCGGCCACCTTCTCCCGCACCAGTCCGGCGAGCAGCCGGGAGGCACCCTGGTCCAGGACTTCGTCCAAGGCATTCACGAACAGGTCCGCTTCGTCGTCCCGCGCCACCAACGGCGGGGAGACGATCAGGGCGATGAGGCGGTTGGAGCCGAAGAAGGTGAGGATGCCGTGGTCGCGGTAGAGGGCGGCGACCACGGCAGCGGTCAGGAGCTTGGAGACGGCCTGCGGGTCCTTGCCCGCCGTCGTCGGCAGCTTCTGCCGCAGGCCGGCCGGCAGCTGCGGGCCCGGGGTGAGGAACACGCCGTGCAGCGCACCGCGTCCCTCGACCCGCCGCACCAGCTTCGGGTGCCGGGCCGCTACCCGCGACAGCCCCTCGCCCAGCCGCTCGCCCAGTTCGAGTGCCCGGCCGGAGAAGTCCTCCTCCACTGCCACCGCCACCGCTTCCAGCGCTGTCGCGGTCTCCTCGCCGAAGCCGTAGTACGTCGTGCTGTGCAAGGTGGCGTCGGCCAGATTGTCGTAGGCGGCACGCGCGATCGGCTCACGGGCTATGTATCCGGAGATCGACGCCTTGCCGCCGCCGAAGGACTTGGAGGTGGTGACGACATCGGGCACGAGACCGGGGTGGTGCATGAAGTAGAAGAGCGCCCCGGTCTTGCCCCATCCGGTGTACACCTCGTCGAAGATCAGCACGATGCCGCGTTCGGTGCAGATGCGGCGGACCTCGCGCAGGAAGCGCGGGGAGCACTCCCGCAGGCTGGAGGCGCTGAACGGTTCCAGGACGACGGCGTACACGTCGCACTCGCCCGCGGCGGAGACGTGCCGCTCCAACGCCAGCCGGAAGGAGTCGAGGTCGTCGTAGGCGAAGGTGTCGGTGCCAGGGATACGCGGGTAGGGGAAGTGGACTTCGGGTGAGGCGGTGAGGCTGCCGGCGCCCAGAAGTTTGCCGTGGAAGGCGATGTCGGTGTGCAGCACGGTTCCGCGATGGCCCCGGTGGTACTTGTAGGCGAGCTTCAGCGCCCCTTCGACCGCTTCGGCCCCGGAGTTGGGGAAGTAGCTGATGTTCAGGTCGCCGGGCAGGAGCTGGGCGAGGTTGTGACTCAGGGCGGCCACGTACGGCGAGAGGTAGTTCTTGTGCACCTCCATGCGGCGCCGTTCCTGGAAGCGGCGCCGTGCGGCAAGGATCCTCGGGTGATTGTGGCCGTGGTTCAGCACGCCGACGCCACCGGTGAAGTCCAGGATGCGGCGGCCGTCACACAGGTGGATCCAGGCGCCCTCGGCATGGTCGACGAGATCGCGGCCGAAGCCGAAGGAACCGATGAGGGAGACCTGGCTGCGGCTGACGTACCGCCGGTACAGATCATGTACCTGCTCGGTGCTCATGGCCTCGGCCTGATCGACGCTCAGCAGCTCAGGCATGGTTGCTCCCGGTGACGGATGAGGTGAGACGGTCGGCGACCAGGCGCCCGGCCCGGCGGCCGTCGCGCACGGCGTAGTTGGTGCCGCGGTCCTCGGGAAAGACCTGGGCCATGCCCGCCAGGTAGAGGCCCCGGACGCGGGACTCGACCGAGGGCATCGTCCGCGTGTAGTGCGGCGTGATCACCGGCTGCGCGTGCGCGGCACGCCACACGTGGAAGCGCTCCACCCAGCCGCGGTCGAAGGCGGGGAACATGCGCTGAATGTGCGGCAGGCTGTACTCGAAGACCTCCTCGTCCGACATGCGGTACAGCTCCGCGTCCGTCAGCAGGTACTTGGAGAGGTAGACGACGTGCTTGCCGTCATAGCGTTCCGGACGGTCGAGGTTGGTGTGCTCGATGACGCCGACGTAGGGGAAGCCGGGGTCATTGACGTTGAGCCAGTAGGTGTCCGACAGCCGCCGGTTGTTCTCCAGTACCAGGCACACGTTCCCCAGGTAGTCGACGGTCGACCAGCTCCGCTTGAGCTCCGGTACGGCTGGATGGTCCGCGCCCTCGTGGTCCAGCAGAGCGGCCGCCGGCTGTGGTGCTGTGGTGATCAGCACGTGGCGGGCCGGGTGGAACACACCGCCGGCCGTCGCCCCGCTCACCCCGGCGCCGTCGATGTGCACGCTCTCCGCAGCCGTGTCCGTGCGGATGTCGACCCCCAGGGACAGCAGCCGGTGCTGCAGCGCATCAAGCAGGGCTCCGCTGCCGCCCTTGATGTAGTACAGGATCTCCTTGCCGGAACGGGTGCGGCTCCCGCCGCGCAGGTGGAGTTTGGTCCACATCCACGTGGCACCGACCTGATCCGCGTACTTGCCGAACTTGCCCTCCAGCAGGGGGCGCCACACCACCTCGTACACGCGGCGGCCACCCAGCGACACCAGCCACTCCTCGGCCGTGCGGGACTCCAGCTCCCGCCAGTGCTTCACTCGCTGGGCGCGCAGTGCCAGCAGCCCGAGGCGTAACCGGTCGTGCAGGGGCAGCGGTGCGAACCGGAGCAGGTCCGAGGGGGCTGAGAGGCGGTAGACGGAGTTGGCGAAGTACATGCCCGTGCGGGTCTCGTGGGCTTCGAGGAGGTGGGAGACGCCCAGGCTCTCACACAGCCGGATCATCTCCTGGTCGGAGGAGAACCAGTGGTGGTAGAAGCGTTCGATCCGCTTGTCCTCGCCGATGGCGAAGCTCGCTGCGAGTCCGCCGATGGTGTCCTCGCGTTCCAGGATCCGCACCTTCCGCCCCTGGGAGGCGAGTTCCCATGCCGCCGCCAGCCCGGTGAAACCGGCACCGACGATGACGACGTCCACAGGTGCCGTGGTGCCGTGTACGGCGTCTGCCGTTCGGGTGCTCACAGGGCGACACGCTCCTCTGCACGGAGGCACGGGGCGGTCGCTCCGATACGCCGCTCGACGATGTAGGCCGGTCTGGCCTGCACCTGCCGTAACACCGTCTGCAGATACTCGCCCACGATGCCGAGCGCGAGCGCCTGGGCGCCGAAGGCACCCGGGCCGGCCAGCAGTCTGACGTCACGTCGGACCGCGGCGCGGGCCAGTCCGCCGGCCAACGCGATTGTGCCCAGGTAGGCGGGCAGACGGAGGGGCACCGACGAGTGGGCCAGCAGCCCGCGCCGGGACAGCTCGAGCATCTTCCGCAGGGTGTACTTGGACTCGCCCGCGTGCCGGGACTCCCGGTCGTACGCCACACCGGTCTCCGGGAAGCCGAGCCAGCTCACCGCGCCGCGCAGGTATGCGTTTTTGTCCGTCGTCTCCCCGAGGAGTGCGGCCACCTCACGATCCAGCAACCGGAAGTCCCCGGTATCCAGAGCGAGTGGATGGTCGGACACCAGGTTCAGCGTGCGGTAGAACACGTACGCACTGGCCTTCTTGAACAGCGTCTCCCCCGCGCGGCTACGGCGCCGCGCGGACACTACGGACCAGCCGTCCCACCACAGCGCCACCATTTCCGGTATCAGCTCCGGTGGATCCTGCAGATCCGCGTCGATCAGGACGACCGCGTCTCCGGAGGCTTCCCGCAGACCGGCCAGGCAAGCGGACTGATGACCGAAGTTCCGGCTCAGTTTCACGGCCCGGACGGAGTCCGACTGCCGCGCCAGGCGGTCGATGACCTGCCACGTTCCGTCCGTACTGCCATCGTCCACGTAGATCTGCTCGCACTCCACGCCGACGAGCTCTTTCAGAACCCGGTCAAGGCGGGCACGGGTGTGGGTCAGCACCTCCACCTCGTTGTAGCAGGGGACGACGACGCTGAGGATCGGTCGCCGGTGTTCGAAGACGCGTTTCTCCAGTAACACAGCACACCTTTCGCGCGGATTCAGTGGCGAGGTCGCGAGGGCGGTACAGCGGGGGCGCGGACAAGGCCGACGGCATGTGACGGGCGACTTCTTCGTCGCCGCTGCCGCCGCGGGCATGCCGGTTACGCCCCTCGGCTCGGGCACACCGGAAGCTTTACACGATCAACTCTGCCCTATAAGACATCGTTGTCAAGCCCTAACTTCACTGGCTTAACTTATCCAGCGGGGGAGCTGTGCACCGCAGGTACCAGCTCAGGTAACGTGCTCGGGCAGTCCTGGCTGAGCCGTGAGGCGCCGGGCGCGACCGCTTATCGCCCCAGGCAGCCGGTCAGCACGTCATGGCTTGAGGCACGGAGGGGACTTGATCGCCGGCGTCTCGAATCCGCCACCCTCGGTCATCGGCCAGCGCGTGGTCGGGTGCGATGCGCCGACCCCGGTTCGCCGGATGTCCGTATCTGTGGGATACCTGGCACCGTGGACGTGGCTGCCGGGCTGCCGGGGCGGAAGACTCGGTTCTGCCCGAGGACCGGGCACAGCCGAGCAGGAAGACAGGTGAGTGGTCATGACGACGAACGCCGACGCGACCGCCGGGACCCACGTCGCCGAACAGCCGGTCACCCACCCTGTGCGGGACCCCGACGGCACCGACGGTGGCGGCGCTGCGGGCTCGGTACCGCTGCGAGCCCGCGCTCCCAGCCGTGACGTGGGCTCGTCACTCCACCTGGCCGGGCGCAGACCCCGTCGTTCCGCGTTGCACGAAGTGGGCCGTCGGGGACCAGCGCTCGGTGGCGGGCCGGCCGTCGATGTGGTCCAGGGCGGCTTCGGCGACCAGTACGCCGTAGCGGTGTACGTCCACGGTCATGGTCGTCAGTGGTGGCGAGGCCAGTCGGCAGAGAGTGGAGTCGTCCCAGGCGATCAGTGACAGATCAGCGGGGACGTCCAGGCCCAGTTCCTTGGCCGTGGCCAGTCCGGCGACCGCCATCACGTCGTTGTCGTAGAGGATCGCCGTGGGCCGGGGGTTCCGCTTGAGCAGTTCGGCGGTGAGCCGGGCCCCGGACTCGGCCGTGTAGTCGCCTTCGACGACCACCGCCTCGATGCCCGCCTCCCGGCACTCCTCCTCCTGCGCAGCGTTGCGGGCCTGGGTGTGCAGGAGGGACCGTGGTCCCGCGACACGAGCGATGACGCGGTGTCCGAGTTCCGCCAGCCGGGCCATGGCGTCGCGGACGGGGCCGCGGTCGTCGGTACGCACGGCTGGCACTCCGGGGTCGTCCCGCCAGGTGCCGACGAGGACTGCCGGCAGGCCCAACTCCCGCAGGACAGCCGGTCTGCGGTCACCCTCGATGAGGTTGACCACGGCCACCGCGTCGACCAGACCTCCCTCCGTCCACCGGCGATAGGCAGCGATCTCCTCCTCGTACGTCGGGACGACATGGAGCAGCACTGACATGTCTCGCGTCACCAGGCGCTCCTCCATCCCGGTGATGAACTCCATGAAGAACGGCTCCACGCCGAGCAGGCGGGTCGAGCGCGCGAGGACGAGGCCCAGGGCGCCCGGCTGGGCGCGGTCGCGGTGGGCAGGGGTCATCCGATCTCCGGTGTTGGGTGACAGAGGCTGTTCACGGAGCGCAGCACTGGCGCGGCGGTCAGGACAGCGGGGTCGAAAATCCGGCTGGTGTGGACGTGGAAGGAGTGGGTCTCGCCCGGCAGCAAGGTGACGAGCATGTCATCGACGATCGCGTCGTGGGCGACGTGGTCGGCCAGTACGGCGACGTCGCGGGCGAAGGAGGTGGCCCGGACGTCGATGCGGTAGCCGCCTGGCACTGCGTGTGCCTGCACGCTCAGCGCGTCGGGCCGGTAGGCGAGGTCCCGGTCCTCGCAGAAGGTGTGGATGGCGCGCACGCCCTCCGAGGACGCCATGAGCACCTCCTGCCTGACCTCCTCCGGCGTGAGCAGTGCGTCGTCCGGTTCCACGAGCACGACCGAACGGGGGCCCACCCGGAGGTCAACTTTAGCACCGGCCAGGACGACGCCTTCGAACGTCTGGCGCTCGAGCACCAGGCGCCCTGTCCACGGCTCGTCGGTGTCGTTGACCGCGGCGAGGACGAGCCTGCCTGACCGGGGCTGGAAGGTGAGCATGCGCGGGGCGTAGGCCCTGCGCAGCGCGTACCACAGCGGCTTGGGGCGCTCGTCGCTGTCCACGGCGGCCCAGGAGGTGACGGGCCAGCAGTCGTTGAGCTGCCACACCAGCGTCCCGGCCGTCCGGGGCCACCATGAGCGGAAGTGCTCGACACCGAAGGCGACGGCGCGGGCCTGGTTGAGCTGCGTGGCCCAGTGCCAGTCCGTGAAGGAGCGCGGGGTGGGCAGGTGTGGGGCCATGCCGCGGTCCAGCTTGCCATTTCCGTCCTCCGCCTTCTGGTGGAGCAGGAATGCGGGCGAGGTCTGGGTGAGTGGCTCGTCGTGGATCCAGCGGGTGAGGGTGGCCCAGGTGGGCGGGCCCTGGAAGCCGAATTCGGAGCAGAAGCGGGGGACATGGTGGCGATAGGCGGTGTAGTCGAGCCGGTTCCACACCTCCCATTCGTGGCGCGTGCCGTGGTTCTCGTCGTTGGGGTGGATGCCGCCGACCGGGGCGCCGGGGGTGTACGGGCTGCCGTCGGCGTAGGGCGTCGTCGGGTCGAGTTCGGCGACGATCCGCGGTAGCAGATCGGTGTAGTAGCCCAGGCCCCAGGTGCGGCCGGCCAGTTGCTCGGGCCAGCCCCAGTCGGCGTAGCCCCACAGGTTCTCATTGCCGCCGTTCCACAGGGCCAGGCTCGGGTGTCCGGCCAGCCGGGCGACGTTCTCGCGCGCCTCGGCCTCGACCTCGCCCCGCAGCGGCTCCTCCTCGGGGTAGGCGGCGCAGGCGAAGGGGAAGTCCTGCCAGACGAGCACACCGCGTTCGTCGCACACGTCGTAGAAGTCGTCGGTCTCGTAGATGCCGCCGCCCCAGATGCGCAGCATGTTCATGTGGGCGGCGAGTGCCTGGTCGACGCGGCGTTCGAGGCGTTCGCGGGTGATCCGGGTCAGGAAGTGGTCGTCGGGGATCCAGTTGGCTCCCTTGGCGAAGATGCGGGTGCCGTTGACGACGAAGGCGAAGGGGGTGCCGGTCTCGTCGGGCGTGGTGTCGACGGTGATGTTCCTGAAGCCCACGCGCCGGTCGACGGTGTCCAGAGGATCCTCGTGCCGCTCGGCCGTGGCGAGGGCGACGCGGAGGTCGTACAGGGGCTGGTCGCCGTATCCGGCGGGCCACCACAGCCTGACGTCGGGCACGGTGAGCCGGAGCACGGCGGTGGTGTCGCCGGCGGCGAGCACAGCGCGCGCCCGGCATGCGCCGACCTCGGCGGTGAGCACCAGCTCCGGCCCGTCGGCCACGGCACGTTCGACGTCCGCGTGCACCTCCACGACGCCGGTGCCGTCGGGTTCGACGGTCACGAGGGGCCGGACCCGGTCGAGTCGTGCCGTGTGCCAGCGTTCCAGGCGGACGGGCTTCCAGATACCGGCGGTCTGCAGGTCGGGGCCCCAGTCCCAGCCGAAACCGCACGCCATCTTGCGCACCATGTTGAACGGATGGGGGTAGACGTGCTCACGACGGCCGAGCGCCGCTTCCGTGTCCTCCGCGTGCTGAAGAGCGGAGGTGAAGCCCACGGTGAGTTCGTTGGCGCCGTCGACGAGGTGGGGGCGGACGTCGAAGCGGTAGCTGCGGTGCATGTTGGCGGTGGTGCCGATCGGCCGGCCGTTGAGGGTGATGGCCGCGACGGTGTCCAGGCCGTCGAAGGCCAGGTCCACGCGCTCCCCGGCCTGCGCGGCCGTGGCCTCGAAGGTGAGGCGGTACTGCCAGTCGGTGCGGTGCATCCATACCAGTTCCTCCTCGACCCGGTCGAGGTAAGGGTCGGGTATGAGGCCCGCAGCCATCAGGTCGAGATGCACGCTGCCGGGCACAGCGGCCTGCACCGTGCGCCCGCGGACGGCGTCCGGCACCGGGCCACGCATCGCGCTCAGCAGCCAGCCCTCGTGCAGGAACGTACGCGCCATATTCACTCCCGTCGGATCGAAGCCTGCGGCCGGGACATCCGTCATCGCTGGACCCTGGTGTCTTCCGGACGAGGCCGATAGGCTCGCGAGCATTGTTACGTCGCTGAATTAAGTAAGTCAACGACGCAGGAACATCCCACTCCGAGGAAGCGCCACTGTGTCAGCTGATTCCCTCACCTCCACGCCTGATGTGGTCCATCTGCGCGCCGCAGGCGCCGCTCTGGTCCTGGACCTGTCGGGGAACACCCTCCCGCGCGTTCTGCATTGGGGGGCCGACCTGGGAGACCTTTCCGCGGCCCACCTTCATGCGCTGCGGCTGGCGTCGCTGCGCCAGCCGATCGGCTTCTCCGTCGACCAACCCGTCGAGGTCTCCGTACTGCCCGAGCAGTCGGCGGGCTGGCTGGGCACTCCGGGGCTGGTGGGCAACCGCGGCGGCGCGGACTTCTCGTCCGCCTTCCGCGTCACCAGTACCGAACTCACCCTCGCCGAGAGGGGCGACGGTGACCGCCACGGCACCGTCGTCGCGCACGCACGCGACACGACGGCGGCCCTCGGCCTGACGCTGACCATTGAGCTGACAGCCGAAGGGCTGGTGCGCCAGCGCGCCACCGTGGCCAACCTCGCGGACACCCCGTTCACCGTGGACGCGGTCAACCTCACCCTGCCCGTTCCGCCCGCCGCCGTGGAACTCCTCGATTTCACCGGCCACCACCTGCGCGAGCGCAGCCCGCAGCGCACCGCCTTCACCCAGGGGCTGCGGGTCCGTGAGAACCGTACGGGCCGCACCGGCTTCGACGCGGCGTACCTGCTCGCGGCCGGCACCCAGGGCTTCGGCAACCGCAGCGGCGACGTGTGGGCCGTGCACACGGCATGGTCGGGCAACCACCGCACCTTCGCGGAGCGCACCTTCCACTCCGTCGCGCTGCTCGGCTCCGGAGAACTGCTGCTCTCCGGCGAGGTGTCGCTCGGGCCGGACGAGAGCTACTCCACGCCCTGGCAGTACGGCGCGTACGGACGCGGCCTGGATGAGGTGTCCGCCCGCTTCCACCGCCATCTGCGGGCCCGCCCGCACCACCCGTCCTCACCCCGCCCCGTGGTCGTCAACACCTGGGAAGCGGTCTACTTCGACCAGGACCTGGGCCGGCTCAAGCGGCTCGCGGACACGGCAGCCGCAGTGGGCGCGGAGCGGTTCGTCCTGGACGACGGCTGGTTCGGCGCACGGCGTGACGACCGTCGGGCGCTCGGCGACTGGTACGTCTCCGATGAGGTCTGGCCCGAGGGGCTCGGCCCGCTGACGGACCACGTCACCGCGCTCGGCATGGAGTTCGGGATCTGGGTGGAACCGGAGATGATCAACGAGGACTCCGACCTCGCCCGCGCCCACCCCGACTGGATCATGGCCACCGGCGGCCGTCTGCCCGGCGCCGCCCGCAACCAGCAGGTCCTCGACCTGGCTCGGCCCGAGGCGTACGCGTACATTCTTCAGCGACTGAACGACCTGTTGGCCACCTACCCCATCTCCTATCTGAAGTGGGACCACAACCGTGATCTCGTCGAGGCCGGGCACCAGCCCGGGGGGCGGGCCGGCGTGCACGACCAGACCGCGGCCGTCTACCGCCTGCTGGACGAACTGCGTTCCCTGCATCCGGGCGTTGAGATCGAGTCCTGCTCCTCGGGCGGCGGCCGGGTGGACCTCGGCGTCCTGGAGCGTACGGACCGGGTGTGGGTGTCCGACTGCATCGACGCCCTGGAGCGGCAGCAGATCCAGCGGTGGACCAATGCCCTCGTCCCGCTGGAGCTGATGGGCACGCATGTCGGCTCGCCCGTGTCCCACACCACCGGCCGCCGCCACCCGCTCGACTTCCGGGCCGGCACTGCCCTGTTCGGCCACTTCGGCATCGAATGGGACCTGACCTCCGCCGAACCGGAGGAACTGGAACGGCTGGCGCAGTGGGTGGCCCTGTACAAGGAACTGCGACCGCTGCTGCACTCGGGGACGGCGGTGCACGGCGACCACGCCGATCCGGCCTACCAGGTGCACGGCGTGGTCGCCGAGGACGGGTCCGAGGCCATCTACGCGCTGGTCGCCAGCCGCACGTCCGAGCTCTACCCCACCGGCCCGGTGCGGCTGCCCGGCCTGGACCCGCGCGCCGTCTACCGCATACGTCCGCAGGCCCCGGGCGACGTGCCGGACGGCAACGCCTACCACTGGGGCATGCACCTGCCGTGGTGGACGGAGAAGGGCGTCGAACTCCCCGGCTCGGTGCTCGCGGAGGCCGGGCTGCAGGCGCCCGCGCTGTATCCGGAGCGACTGGTCCTGCTGAGGGCGACGCGCGTGTAATCCTCCCGACGGACCACCAGTCCGGGGCCCACCGACTGCATGTCGGTGGGCCCCGGACTGTCATCGGTGAGCCGCCGGACGGGACCACATACCCCTTGGCAGTTGCGATGCCTTTGAGGCCGGTGCCGGGGCCGGGCACGATGTCGGGGAACCGTCCCTGGTCCAGGACCCGAGCCTCGACCAGGGGAGCGGCATCCGCGTCGGCGTGCGGCAGAGCAGCGGGGGTGCGCCCGCAGGGCGCAGCGAGAGCAACCGGACCGGTCGATCGACGGCCATACCGAGCACCAGTTCAATACCGCCGCCCGTCCAGGTCGGCAGTCCGCCGGTGCTCCACACGCCTTACACCGCCACGGCGTCGGCGTCCGCTTCGGTGTCGATGTCGATCCATCGCCGGGCGTCGTGGTCGTAGGTGAGGTGACCGCGGTCGGAGGTCACCTGTGGTTCAGGCTCCGCCGAGCGCAGCCGGCCGCGCAGTTCGGGGTTCGGGGCGGCGGCGGCCAAGGACTGGGTATAGGGGTGCTGGGGGTTGAGGATGACGTCGTCGGCCGGACCGCGCTCGACGATCCGGCCGCGGTTCATCACCAGGACGCTGTCGGAGAAGTGCCGTGCCGTGGCCAGGTCGTGGGTGATGTAGAGCACCGCGAGATCGTGCTCCCGCTGCAGCCCGGCCAGGAGGTTGAGGACGCCGAGACGGCTGGACACGTCCAGCATGGAGACGGGCTCGTCGGCGACGATCACCTGTGCGCCGGGCGCGAGGGCGCGTGCGATGGCGACGCGCTGGCGCTGGCCGCCCGAGAGTTCGTGCGGGCGGCGGCCGATGAGGTCGATGGGGAGGTTCACGCGCTCCAGGAGCCGCGCCGCCTGCTCATGGACCTGCTCGCGTCCTTTCGCCCGCCCGTGCAGCACCAGAGGACGGGCCAGGTGGTGCTCGATGCTGTGGAAGGGATTGAGCGAGGCGAACGGGTCCTGGAAAACCATCTGCACATGGTCCCGGTAGTGGCGGTCCTCGATCCGCGCTCCGTCCGGGCCGACGGCCGCGATGGTGCCGGACGTGGGCTTCTCCAGCCGGGCGATCATGCGGGCGACGGTGGACTTGCCCGACCCGGAAGCCCCGACGAGAGCGACGGTGCGACCGGGCACCAGGGTGAAGCCGACCCGGTGGACGGCCCGCAGCCGGGTGCGGCGCAGTCCGGACCTGAGCGTGAACTCCTTGATCAGATCCCGTACTTCCAGCGTGGTCATCGGGCACCCCCGTGGGAACGAACCTGGTTTCCGTCTGCCGTGCCGGGCTCGGTGGGCGCCGCGCCGGGCGAGGTCTCCCGGTCGACCGTCGCGCCGCCGCGCAGGAAGGCCCCCCGTTCCCCCGTGAGGCTCGGGAAGGAGTCCAGCAGCTGGCGGGTGTAGGGATGGCGCGGTTGCCCGTAGATCGTCTCAGCGGTGTCGTACTCGACGACCTGGCCGCGCAGCATCACGGCGATACGGTCGCTCAGCTCCAGCAGCAGGGGCAGGTCGTGGGTGATGAAGATGACGGCGAAGCCGAGTTCGTCGCGCAGCCGGAGGATCTCTCGCAGGATGCCGCGCTGCACCAGGACGTCGAGGGCAGTGGTCGGCTCATCCATGATCACGACCTGCGGGTCGAGCAGCAGTGCCATGGCGATCATCACGCGCTGCCGCATCCCGCCGGAGAGCTCGTGCGGATAGGAGTCCATCCGGCGGGGCTCGACACCGACGAGCTCCAGTACCCCCGCACAGCGTGCTCTGCGGTCCTGCTTGGACATGCCGGGGCGGTGCGTGGTGAGCACGTCCTCCAGTTGCGCTCGTACGGAGGTGACCGGGTTGAGGGCGTTCATCGCGCCCTGGAACACCATGGACAGCTTTGACCACCGGAATCTGCGCAGTTGCTCGCTACGCAGGGCGAGCAGGTCCAGGTCCTGTCCGTCGCGGTCGTGGAAGGTGACCGATCCGGAGGTGACCTCGGCGGGCCACTCGTGGAGCCGGTTGATGGCGTAGGCGAGGGTGCTCTTGCCGCAGCCGGACTCCCCTGCCAGGCCGAGGATCTCGCCCCGGTGAAGGGTGAGGGAGACGTCTTTGACGGCGTGCACGGGCGGAGCGCCCTGGTACACGACGTTCAGGTCACGCACTGTCAGCACCGCGTCCCGTGTGACTTCACCGGCTGCCGGAGCAGCGTTCGACGACAGGTTGTGGGTCATGCGACGGTGCTCCTGACGGCGTGGTTCCGGCTACTCCCGGATGTGGCCCGGCCCACGCGTTTGCGACCGGGCCGGCGCAGCCGCGGGTTGATGATCTCGTCCAGACTGAGGTTGATGAGGGCGAGCCCGCATCCGAAGGCGGCGATGATCAGGCCGGGCGGCACGAACCACCACCACGCCGCCCGCTGCAGCGCGAAGCCGTTCTGCGCGAAGTACAGCATGGTGCCCAGCGTGGAGGAGTTGGAGGCGCCCAGACCGAGGAACGACAGACCCGCCTCGCTGAGAATGGCGGCGATCACCGAGAAGACGAACTGCGAGGCCAGCACCGGCAGCAGATTGGGCAGGATCTCCACACAGATCACGCGCCAGGGCTTCTCCCCGGCGACCCTGGCCGCGGCCACGTAGTCGCGGTTGCGCAGGGAGAGGGTCTGGGCACGCAGCACACGCGCCGCCGCGGCCCAGCCCGTGAGGGCCAGTACCAGGGCAATGGTCCACGATCCGCGCTGGTCGGCGGGGACGAACCCCGAGATGACGATCACCAGCGGGAGGCCGGGGATGACGAGCATGACGTTGGAGAACAACGAGAACACCTCGTCGACGATGCCGCCGACGTAGCCACCGATCACTCCGAACACGGCGGACAGGGCCGTGGCCATGACGCCGACGAGGAGACCGATCTGCAGCGATCCCCGCGTGGCGTGGGTGAGCTGGTCGAGCACGTCCTGGCCGGTCTGAGTGGTGCCCAGCCAATGGTCACCGCCCGGTGCGGTGAGGCCGATGTTGCGGATGGTGTCCGGATTGCCGGCGAAGACCGGCCCGATGAGACCGAACAGCGCGATGGCGACCACCAAACCGAGACCGATGGCCAGCTTCGGCGTCCAGGTCGGCAGCATGGCGCGCCAACCGGTGCGCCGGGTGGACGCGGGTGAGGGCACGGCGCCGGACTCGGCACCGGGCGGCAGGTCCTCCAGACCGCTGGAGGGGGGAATGACACTCGTCACAGATGGTCCTTCCGCTCAGTTGCTCGCTCGGGTACGGGGGTCGATCAGCCCGTAGAGCAGATCCACGAGCAGGTTGGCGCCCAGGACCGCGACGGTGATGACCAGGAAGATGCCCTGCATCAGCGCATAGTCGTTGTTCTCGACGGCCTGCAGCAGGCGGCCGCCGATGCCGGGATAGGAAAAGACCTGCTCGGTCATGACGGATCCGGACACCACGAAGCCGAGGGAGGTGGCGAATCCCGCCACCGAGGGGAGCGCCGCGTTGCGTGCGGCGTAGCGGATCATGATGCGGCTGTTGCGCAGGCCCTTGGCGCGTGCCGTGAGGATGTAGTCCTCGGCTGCGGTGGACACCATCATGTTGCGCATGCCCAGCAGCCATCCGCCCACGGAGGAGATCACGATGGTCAGCGCGGGCAAGATGCCGTGGGAGACGGCCGAGGAGATGAAGGACCAGTTCCAGCCCATGGAGAGGGACACGTCATACCCGCCGAGCAGCGGAAACCAGTGCAGGGTGGAGGACAGCAGGGCCGCCAGGATCAGGGCCAGCCAGAAGTAGGGCACGGCCGCCAGCACAGTGGTGCTGGGGATGATCGAGTCCAGCCAGGAGCCGCGCTTCCAGCCCACCAGGGTCCCGAGGACGAGACCGAGGACGAAGGAGACCAGCGTCGCCAGTCCGATCAGGACGATGGTCCAGGGCAGGGACTGCCCGATCACGTCCGACACCTTGGCGGGGTAGGAGCTGACCGAGACCCCGAAGTCGCCGTGCAGCAGATTGCCCAGGTAGGAGAGGTACTGCCGCGCGAGTGAGTCGCTGCGGTCGGCCCCGAGGAGGAGTTCGTAGGACCGGCGGACCGACGGGTCGACCGTGCCGCCACGCTGCTGAAGCTTCGCCATCAGGATGTCCACCGGGTTCCCCGGCATCATCCTGGGGATGAAGAAGTTGAGGGTGACGGCCGCCCACAGGGCGACGAGATAGAAACCGATCTTGCGGGCGTAGTACCTCATCGGTCACTGCCGATCATGATGTGCTCCTCCTCGACGGGCTTGTTCACTTCCGCATGCCTCACTTGGCGGGCTTGAGGTGCAGGAAGACCTGCGAGTTGTCGGGCCGGCCCCAGACCGCCGGGAAGGCGTAGAGGTCGTCCTCGGTGGGCCAGCCGGTGAACTTGCTCGCGTTGAACTCGCTCGTGGTGCCGCCGGTGAGGATCGGGATGTACGGCATCGACTTCTCGATCTCGGTCTGGATGGTGTCGTAGTACGGCTTCCGGGCCGCGGTGTCCTGCGGGTCGATGGCCTCCAGGGCGTTGAGGGCGGCATCCACCTTGGTGTCCTTGAACCGGGCGAAGTTCGGGTTGGCGATCCGGCCGACCGGTGCGGTGGTCTTGGCGGAGAAGAAGTAGCTGTACAGGTAGAAGGGGTCGGGGGCGGGCCCCTGCGACAGGGAGTCGATCAGCAGTTGGTACTGGCCGCGGCCGCGGGCGTCGGACCACTCGTTCCACGACACCTGCTGCACGGTGAGCTTGATGCCCGCCTTCTTCAGCTGTTCGGCGATGGTGGTGACGGCGGTGATGTAGTCGGTCCAGCCGGAGACGACCTTGACCGTGAGGGCCAGCTTCTTGCCGTTCTTGGCGTAGATGCCGTCGGACCCCTTGGTGTAGCCGGCGGCCTGGAGCAGGTCGGCGGCCTTGTCCGCCTGCGGCTGCATCGGCGCAATGCGGTCCGTGAGCTCGGGCGACACCAGCGCGTGGTCGCGTTCGGGCAGGGCGAAGCCCGGTGAGATCTCGCTGGCGGTGTTCTCGAAGGCCAGCGCGTTCAGCTGGGTGCGGTCCATCGCGTAGTAGATCGCCTTGCGCACCGCCGGGTCGGTCTGCGGTCCCGAGCACCCGAGGTCGGCGTTGGAGCAGGTGAACAGGGCGGCCTGGTTCATCGGCACGGTGACGGCCTGGTAGCCCGGGTAGTTCTTCGAGACGTTCTTGATGTCGGGGACGGGGCCGGTCTGCCAGTCGATCTGGCCGGTCTTGAGGGCGTCGGCGCCGGACTGGTTGCCGGAGAGCGTGACGAAGCGGACCTTCTTCAGCGCGGGGGCGCCCCCGTAGTAGTCCGGGTTCGCCTCCAGGGTGAACGCCTGCGGTTTGAACCCGGCCAGCTTGAAGGGCCCGGTACCCACCGGCTTCCTCATCACGTCCTCGGACGGCTTGGCGATCTTCGACCAGATGTGCTTCGGGACGATCCAGGACCTGCCGAGGACCTGCGGACCGTTGCTGAAGGACGGCTTGTCGAAGGTGATCTTCACATGGGTGGGGTCGACGGCCGTGGCGGTGCCGGAGTACCCCGTGCTGTTCATGCCGGGGGTCTTGCGGATCATGTCGAGGGTGAAGACGACATCGTCCGCGGTGAACTTCTGTCCGTCGCTCCACCTGGCGTCGGACCGAAGGGTGACCGAGAGCTCGGTGCCCTGCTTGTTCCAGGAGAAGGCCGTGCCCAGTCGCGGCTCGGGCTTGTCCTTGCGCGCGATGTTGTAGAAGAACAACGGCTCGAAGATCGTGCCCGGACCGTCGATCGCGGTCGGCGAGTAGGGGTTGAAGTTGATCTGGTAGTCGCCGCTCTGGCTCGTGTAGGCAACCAGCGTGTCGGAGCCACCACCGCCGGCGCCACCGTCGGCGCTGCACCCCGTGAGGGCAAGGCTGAGGGTCACGGCCCCCGCGATGCAGACACGACGCGACTCACTACGAATCCTGGACATATCAGCCACTCTCCCGAGGCGGTCCTTGCCGGACGGCCGGGGCTCCCGGAGCCGCCTCGCGGAGGCCGGGAACCACGCACATGTGGCGAGATTGTTAAGCTGACGAAGAAAGAAAGTCAACACATCGGCGGGAACTTGAGATGCATTCAGGGGCCAACGACCTGGGCCGGGGACCGCGCCCATCACGGAATCCGCGCTCCTCGGGCAGCAGTACTGCCATCTCCCGCCCGTTGCTATGTTCGTCCTGTAAATAAACTGAGTCGATGCCGGAGTCTCCGGCCGAAGCGCGGCGCCTGCCTGGGCGCCGGGGAGGATGTCGATGGGCGGGCCGGCAAGGGACATGCCGCATGCGACCAGCAGGGCCGCAGTACTGGACGTCATCAGGGCGGCCGGAACCATCAGCCGTGTCCGGTTGATCCAGGCGACGGGTTTCACGGGCGCCACGATCTCGACAGTGGTGCGTCGCCTGATCGACGACGGCCTGGTCACCGAGGTCGGCCGGTCCGAGTCCACCGGGGGCAAGCCGCGTACCCTGCTGGCGCTCAACGAAAGCTCACGCTACGCGGTCGGCGTCCATCTCGACCACTCGGGCATCACCTACGCGCTCACCGACCTCGGTGGCTCGGTGGTGGCCCGGATGTCCAGGGCCGGGGCAGGCACCGACAATCCTCCCGTGGTGGTGGCCCGCATGGCCGACGAGGTGGACAAGCTCATCCAGGGGGTCGGCATCAGCCGGAACCTGGTCCTGGGCCTGGGTCTGGTGTCCCCCGGGCCGCTCACTCCAGCCAGCGGCATGCGCCTGACGCCCCCGACGATGCGGCACTGGGAGGAGTTCCCCCTCGACCAGGCACTGGCGAAGGCCACCGGTCTTCCGGTCATTCTGGAGAACGACGCCACCGCAGCGGCCCTCGGGGAACACTGGTCCGGCGTGGTACGGGGCACCCCGAGCTTCGCCGCCGTATACATGGGAACCGGCATCGGTGCCGGCCTCATGATCGACGGTGTCGTCTACCGTGGCCGGAGCGGCAACGCCGGCGAGATCGGCCACATGTGCCTCGACGCGGACGGCCCCGACTGTTGGTGCGGCGCACGCGGGTGCACCGAAGCGCTCGCGGGTCCGGCCGCCGTGGTGACACAGGCGCGAGCCGACGTGCGCATCTCTCGTGCGGCTGGGCTGACCCAGGGGCCGGGCGGGCAGCGTCCCTCGGTGGCCGCCGACTTCGCGGCCGTGGCACGGGCAGCCCGACTCGGGGATCGTGGTGCCCGGGAGTTGCTGGAGGGGTCCGCGCGCTGGCTCGCTCTCGCCACGCGAGCGCTCGCCAACGTCATGGACCTGGAGACGCTGGTGCTCACGGGCCCTGGCCTGGCTGTCGCCGGTTCGGTGTATCTGCCTGTCGTGCAGGCGGAGTTGGACCAGGCATTCTTCGCACGCGCTGCGCATCCGGTGGTTGCGCGCCTGTCGGACTCGGCCGCCACCGCTCCCGCCATCGGAGCGGCGACCATGGTGCTACGGGCCGAACTGGTGCCCCTGCGCCAGGGTGGCCTTCCCCTTTCAAGCGCTCTGGGGGAGCCGGAGCTCAAAGCCGCGGCCGACGCCGCAGCGGACGGCACCCGCTCGGTGACATCGCGCCGGGATTCGCTCTGATCACCACTTCGCGGAGTGCCGCCGACGTCGACCAGTAGGCCCAGCCCGGCCGAGGGCGACTGCCGTTTGCGGGGCCGTGAGCCGACGGCTGCACCCAAACGCTGGCACATCATCGGAAGCAGCTAACTTTGGCCGGTAGCCAAAGTTATTCCGTCGGCAGGCTTGTCAACTTTCGGACACGCTCTTAACGTCATGGACACACCAGCGGGCTCCGGACAGTTGCGTTCAGTCACACCGAGTCTGCCGTCGTGTCCCCCGTCCTGCGCGCCGCGATGCCTGACGCAGGCCGTCTCATCCCTCCTCACACTCCAGGAGATGCTCATGCCTCCAGCGAAGTTGACGCGCCGCGCGGCCCTCCGCGGGGCGACAGGCGCCCTCGTACTCGTCGGCTCTTCCGCTGTGGACACCATGACGGCGACCGCAGCACAGGCCACCCCCACCACCTCGCATCGCCGGCCGATGGCCAAGCGCGCCGCCCGTCCCGTCAACACGAGTGCCACCCGCGAGGCAGGCAACCTGCTGTCGTTCATCGCCGCCCAGTACGGGAACCACATCATTTCCGGTCAACAGGAGTCAACGTGGATTGACGGTCCCGACTACGAGATGAACTACATCCACGACAGGACCGGCACATACCCTGCCATCCGCGGCCTCGACATCTGCGACGCTCCTGGGTCCGCCGACCGGGCCATCGCCTGGTGGCGAGCCGGGGGGATCCCGATGTTCGGCTATCACATGGGGGCGCCCACCTGCCCGGACAACTACGAGGGCTCCCAGCAGACCGTGTCGATCGACAGGGTACTCACCCCCGGGACGGCCGAGCACACCTCCTTCCTTGAACGGCTCGACAATGCGGCCGCGCAGTTGGGCACACTACAAGCAGCCAGAGTGGCCGCCATCTGGCGTCCCTTCCACGAGGCCGGCGGGACCTGGTTCTGGTGGAGCAAGGAGGGCGGAGCCCAGTACCAGCGGCTGTGGCGGTTCACGTTCGACTACCTCACCACCACCAAGGGGCTGAACAACCTGGTCTGGCTGTTCGGCTTCAACGGCACACCGGCCGCCTCCGCCTCCTTCTACCCCGGCAAGCAGTACGTCGACATCGCCGGCGCCGACACCTATGCCGGCGATGGCGACTACGACCCGCAGAAAGCGATGTACGACGCAACGACAGCAGTGGTCGGCTCGGCTGTTCCCGTCGCTCTGCACGAGAACGGCCCCATCCCCGACCCGAACCTGCTTGGGCAGGCGGGAGCCCACTGGGTCCTGTTCAACACCTGGAACGTCGAGCACCTGACGGTGAGCAACTCGGTGGAGCATCTGGTCAACGTCTACCAGCACCACTACGTCATCACCCGCGATGAGGTACCGAACCTGCGCTGATCACTGGGCCAGGCTCCGCCGCCGCAGAGGATCCGTGTCCTGCCTGGGTATCGGGAGCGCCGGTCCTGTGGACACCGTCGCCGGTCGCCGGCACCGTCAGCCCCGTCAACATCCCCGCGTGGCGCGGTTTTCCCCTGGTCGCCGAGATCGCGTCCTATCCGGGTATGCCGGCCGGGACCCAACCCGTGCTGATCGGTGACGCCGTCGCCATGACGGCGGCCGAACACTGGAAGGGCGCTGCGCGCGGCGTCGCGAACGCCCTGTGCATGGTGGTGTCCACAGGCGTAGGAGGCGGTCTTGTCCTCGATGGACGCCTGCATTCGGGAATCACCGGCAACGCTGGTCACATAGGCCATATCAGCGTGGATCTCGACGGTGAGTACTGCCCCTGCGGCTCCCGAGGCTGTGTGGAACTGCTGGCCAGTGGCTCCGCCGGCGTGCCCTGGCAGCGGGGTGGCTGCCACCATCAGGCAGCGAACCGACGGCGGCGTCCGTCGCGGCCTCCGCGCGCGGAGGAGACGACATCGCCCTCGCCGTGTTCGACCGGGCGACGCAGGCGCTGGCCGCCGGCATAGCCGCCACCGTCTCCCTCGTGGAACTCGACCTGGTGGTCATCGGCGGCGGTGTCGCGCAGGCCGGGGACCTGCTCTTCACCCCGCTGCGCCGCCATTTTCTGCGGCGGGATGCGCCAAGGAGGCCGAGGGCATACCTCTGAGTGCGCCCCACCGCTCCTACAAGGATGACCAGCACAAGCCGGAGTTGATCGTCGCTCTCACTCCCTTCCAGGGGCTGTGCGGCTTTCGCAGTCCGCGGGAGAGCGCCGTCCTCCTGGAAGGACTCGAAGTCACCGCGCTCGACGAACACGTCGCCACGCTGCGCGAGGCTCCCGAGGCGGAGGCACTGCGCCATTGCGTCGCCGCGTTTCTCGACGCAGCCCCCTGGACGCCGGAGTCCGTCGCCATGTCCCTGGCGCGGCACGCCGCCGAGGACGGTCCCCGCGCCGAGTCGTACTCCGTGTACGCCGAGATCGCCCGCATGCGCCCGGGTGATCCGGGCCTCCTTGTCGCCCTGCTGCTCAACATCGTGCGGCTGAGCCCGGGACAAGGGCTCTTCCTCGGATCCGGGGTTCCCCATGCCTACCTCAGGGGACTGGGTGTCGAGGTCATGGCGAGCTTCGACAACGTGCTGCGCTGTGGTCTCACCGCCAAGCACATCGATGTCCCCGAACTGCTGCGCATCGTCCGGCGGCCTTTCAGGTCGTGCATGGTGCTCCCTCAGCGAATCGGCCGGTCCGGAAAGGACCGGGCATGGCCGTATGGCGTTCTGCCGGTACGGGTTCGGAAGGGGCCCGGTCCCGACAGAGCGGGCGGCGTGCCGTTGTCCCAGATCAGGCCAGGGAGATCAGGCCGGCGTACTCCTCGCTCCACAGGTCCTCCTCCCCGTCGGGGAGGAAGAGGACCCGGTCGGGGCGGAGCGCCTCCACCGCGCCCCGGTCGTGGGTGACCATGACGACCGCCCCCGGATAGTCGCCCACGGCGGCCAGGACCTCGTCACGGGAGACCGGGTCCAGATTGTTCGTGGGTTCGTCGAGCAGCAGCACGTTCGCGCCGGAGTGGATGAGGCACGCCAGCGCCAGCCGGGTCTTCTCGCCGCCGGAGAGGACACCGGTGGGCTTGTCGGCGTCGTCGCCTCGGAACAGGAACGCGCCGAGCACCTGCCGCACCTCGCCGTCGCTCAATCCCGGGGCCGAGGACGACAGCGACTGAAGCACCGTCGCGGCGGGATCGAGCGTGTCGTGCTCCTGGGCGAAGTACCCCAGACACAGGCCGTGCCCCGGTACCACCCGTCCCCGGTCAGGCGGCTCCTCGCCTGCCAGGACCCGCAGCAGCGTGGTCTTGCCCGCACCGTTGAGCCCCACCACGACCAGACGGCTGCCGCGGTCGACGGCCAGGTCGATCCCGTCGAAGACCGTGTGCTCGCCGTACGACTTGGCCAAGCCGACCGCCGCCAGCGGGACGCGCCCGCAGGGTTCCGGGGTGGGCAGCCGTACCCGGGCCACTCGTTCGGCCCTGCGGGTCGGCTCCAGTTCCCGCAGCATGGTATCCGCGCGCCGGACCATGTTCCGCGCGGCCACCGCGGTCGCCACGTGTGATCGCATCTTCTCCGCCTGCGCGCGCAGCGCCGCGGCCTTGCGTTCGGCGTTGGCGCGCTCCCTGACCCTCCTGCGCTCGGCGGCCTCGCGGTCGGTCCGGTAGCGCCGCCAACCGGTGTTGTAGACCTCGATCGCCAGCCGTTCGGCGTCGACATGGAAGACCCGGTTCGCCACGGCCGCGATCAGATCGGCGTCGTGACTGATCATCAGCAGGCCGCCGGAGAACCCCGACAGGAAGGTGCGCAGCCAGGCGACGGAGTCGGCGTCGAGGTGGTTGGTCGGTTCGTCGAGCAACAGCGTGTCCTGCTCGGCGAAGAGAATCCTCGCCAACTCCACCCGCCTGCGCTGCCCGCCGGACAGTTCGCCGAGCCGCTGCGTCAGCACCCGGTCGGGCAGGCCGACGCCCGCAGTCACCTGTGCGGCGACGGCCTCGGCCGCGTAGCCCCCCAGGACGTCGAACTCGTCCTGCGCCCTGGTGTAGGCGCGCATGGCCCGGTCGCGCTCGGTGTCGGACCGGGCTTCGGCCATGGCGGTCTCCGCGGCGCGCAGCGCGGCTGTGACGCGGTCCAGGCCGCGGGCGGCCAGGACCCGGTCCATGACCGTCTGGTTCTGGTCGGCTCCGCGCGGGTCCTGTGCCAGGTAGCCGACCGGTCCGGTCGCCCTGATGGTCCCGGCGGCGGGCCGCAGTTCACCCGCAATCGTGCGCATGAGCGTCGTCTTGCCCGCCCCGTTACGCCCGACGAGGGCGACCCGGTCACCGGGCGAGATGTGGAAGTTGACATCCGACAGCAGCAGACGTGGGCCGACACGCACATCCACATTACACAATGTAATCAATGAAAACTCTCCATGGCTTCCTGAAGGCAGACCTGTCCCCTTGGGCGAGGGTGGGTCGCTAGGAAACACGCGGAGTCGACATGCGGGTCATGCTAGCGACCTACCGACGAGACATGCCAGCCGTTTGTTGGTGCGCACGGTGCGCGCGGGGCCGTGCGGCTCAGCCCACAGCGGTACTTCCCCTCGCGGGGCGGTGCGCGAGGCACCCACCGCCGCGGCGGCGCAGACGGTCGCGGCCACCAGGCCGAGCATTCCCATTTCGGCGCCGAACCCCAGGTGCCCGGACGCGGTGGCGCCGACGAGCCCCCCCCCCGGCCCCACTCGCGCCCAGGCCGGCCACTGTCACGTCGCTGATCTGCAGCGCCGCGCCGACGGTTCGCGAGGCCGGGCGGGCCTGCGAGCGCTGGTTCACCGGGCGCCGTCTGGCGCATCCGGCCCCGGACCCCGGCTCGGAACCAGGCCGGGAACCGGCGGTACGCGGTGTACAGGCCGGTCCGGTGCTCAATCGCCGCCGGTGACCCAAAGCGAGCTGAAGCCGTGGAAGCCCAGGTTGTTGTTCCAGTCGGTCGCCTGCGGCGGCACCCGCAGAGCCGGCCACCTGCGTACAGGGTGCTCAGAGCGTACGGCCTTGCCGCCTGTGGCCCGAGGACCGGGAACGGTCGCCGCGTTGAGGTTGAAGCGGGTGTCCATGTCAAGCTCACCTCGCCGTACAGCCGGACGTGCGACCAGAAAAGCGGGACCAAGCCGCCCTGGTCGGCGGGCGTGAGGAGGTCCGCCCACTCTGGCTCGCCGAGGGAATCCTGGAGCATCAGGGTGTTCACATACACCAGGGCCAATTGCAGAATCAGCAGGCACAGCACGAACATCTCTTGCTCGTCGCGCCGGTTCACCTGTATCTGCCGGGCGACGAACTCCACCGCCTCGCCCGGCAACTCGAACCGGCCCCGGGGAAACCGGCCGTACTGCGTGTAGAACTTCAGCAACACGGCGAAGCCCAGTCGCGTCGCACCGCGCTTGCCGGACACGAGACCTTGCTCGTCTTTCAACAGCGTCCAGTGCTCGACCAGGTCGTCCCCGTCCAAAGGGGTACGGGCCACGGTCGTAGATCGTCCTCTTGGAGCTTCACCCCGCACAGCTGTACGACCCGGACTCACCCGCACGGGTGACATCCCCGCGAGATCACCGCCGTTTGCGGCGGCTGGTGACAGCGTTCTTACCGGCACCCCGATCTCCGCTCGGCGAGCGCGCCGAAGGTAGATCACGTTGCCGCAGTTCTCGCACTCCCCGCTGATGTCCAGGCGGATCCCGTCGTCGCCCTGCCGGTCCGAGCAGGCTGGCCGCCGCGCCAGGTCCCGCCGGATCAACCGCCCGTATGGCGGTCGACCAGGGCCTCGCCGCCGGTCTCCTCCAGCGGTCGGTGAGCCTGCCGGCCAGCAGCCTCGGCGCGGCTTCTGGTCGCATCGCAGGGGTTCTTCAGCCGCCCCAGCTCGACCGACGAGGCCTCTCGGCTTGGTCCTGCTGCCAGCCGTTCAGCCGTGCCCGCAGCCAGGCCACGGGCGACAGGACCGCTCGCAGATCGAGATCCTCCGGGAGCCCCACCGGCTCGTCTCCGCCTGCGGAGAGCGCAGAAGCTTCCCGGTCTTCCAGCTCCCGCGGCACGGCTCACCTCCGCCTGAGCGGAGGCAATTGATCAAGGGCCGCCCGGGCCGGATGGTGCTCTCCGTCGAAGTGATCGGTGGGGCCTCTCCGCGCGAGCGTGCCGCGACGCACACCTCGCGGGTCGAGAACTCTCCATTGGCCGATGCCGCCAGAAGATCGGCAGCTGCGTCGATGATCAGCGCGCGGGTTCGCTGAGCCGATGAAGCCTCCTTCGTCATATAGCGGTGATACACAAAAGCACTCCTGGGCCCGAAATAAAGCTCATCGACGCTATACGAGGTCGAGAGTCCGTTCCCCCCATCGTCACGCTGCCCCCTGAGGCCATCGCGCTTCCCGCCAGGTGGTCAGGCCGGATCAGCAGCATCCTTGTCACGCAAAGGCCGCAGCCCGCCGGGCAGGCCGGGAAGCTGGAAGGAGTACCGGCCGAGCACGCTGATGTGGTGGCGGACGAACGGCGAGAACCGGACGACGTCCTCGTTGCGGATCTCCAAGCCGTCCTGACCGGAGCTGGGTCAGGGCGGCGTCCACGTACCAGGTGTCGAACAGCACGAAGGCGTTGAGGACCAAGCCCAGCACCCCGATCCGGTCCTCCATGCCGTCCTCGTAGCGCTGGCAGAGCTGCCCCGAGCGGCCGTGGAAGATCTTCCGCGCGAGCGCGTGGCGGCCTTCCTGGAGGTTGGCCTGCACCTTGATCTGGCGGCGGTAGCCGGGCACGTCCGCCAGGCGCAGGACGTGCAGGGCCTTCGCGATCCGCCCGTAGTGCGCGATCGCATCCCCCAGCCGGGTGGGCCGACCGTCGCGGGAGAGCATCCGGATGACATCGCAGGCGCGGACGGCCCGGTGTGGATGGAGCCGATGATCCGCAGGATGTCCTCCCAGTGCCGCTCGATCCGGGCGAGGCCGATCCGGCGTCGGAGGCGGTGTCGGTGACGATCACCTCCGGGCAGCGGCCGCCGTCGCGATTGCAGAGGACGTCCAGCACATACAGAGAGTCACGCCGGGTTCCGGCCACCACCTCCCCGCCCAGACCTGCCACCTGGTCGTCGATCATGCTGAGCCAGGTCACCCAGCCCCGGCACCCGAAGTAACGCGGGCTCAGCCGCGCACACACCGACGGCACGAGCACAACGAACCCCACCCCGTCAACGGAAGCGACCAGGGCCTGTGTGATGTCGTGATCAGTCAGTGGTCTTCAGGAGGTCGTCGATCCAGATCATTGCGGCTCGGAGGTGGAGGCCGGCGAGGTAGCTTTCGGGTGACTTGTCGTAGCGTGTGGCGATCCCTCGCCAGGCCTTCAGCTTGTTGATCAGCCGCTCGACGGTGTTCCGCTCCTTGTAGAGACCGGCATCGTGGCTGACGGGCCGGCCGCCTCCGGAGCCCTTGTTCTTCCGGGGAACTGCTCAAGCCCAGGTCCTTGTCTATGTTGGTGCGTGGCCACAGGCGCGCCCCTGGTTGCAGAGGCCGCCGCATCTCAACGGGGGACGGGATGAGCGAGTCGAGCAACGAGACCGAGGGCACAGGCATCTTGATCGCGCTTGGCATGACGGCCGGCCTGTCCTTGGTCTGGGCCTATGTCATCAAGGACCAGGCAGAGCTGATGACTTGGGGCTCCTTGGTGATGGCCGGAGTCACCGGCCTCATCGCCGGAAACTACAGCAACCACAGCCAGTCGGTCGCCGTCACCTGTGCCTTGGCCACCCCGCTCGGCACCTACCTGGGCACGCTCCTCGGCCTCTGTCTGATCGCCGTCGCTCGGTACGGAGGTGACTTCAGCGACGCCTGGCACGTCTTCACCAGCGACACCAGCGAGGCGGCGCGCCTGTTCAAAACGGAGGCCCAGGACCGCGACTGGCTCTTCCTGTTCCTGTCGGCGCCGGTGGGGTACGGAGCGGCGATGCTGGAGGATTGACCTGGGACGGGTCCACGCGGCGGCCGCGGGGACCCGTCCCACCCGTCCCTCCTCCGCGCTCGCCTCGAGGACCCCTGGCGCCCCACAAGGCCACGCTTTAGGGCCTGTGTGATGTCGTGATCAGTTGCCGGATTCTTCCCTCTTCGTGGGGTGGAAGCCCGTAGGACATGGGTCGTGACGCGCAGACAACTCACCGATGCCGGGTCATACGAGTCAAGGGCCCCTCGGGGGTAGGAGTACGTCCGCGTCGTCTCCTTCTGGTACCCGGAGGCGGTGAGCGGCCCGTACGCGCCGCTGGTCGATCCATCCCCGAAACGCCAACGGAAGTAGACGCGCCCACTGGCGCCGTCCGACTGCGAGTCGGTGATCGTCACCTTCGCGTAGCTGGTATCGCCGGATACCCAGTACTCGCCATGTGCCCAGGCCCCCACCACATCGGCCTGGGTGCCCGTCGCGTTCCAGGGGGTGGCTGCCTGAGCGGTGCCGGCGGAGGCGAGCATCCCTGCCAGAGCCAGCGTCCCACTGGCCGCCACGAGCACCTATCTACGCGAAGTCCTTTGCTGCTTACCTCGTTTCACACTGACCTCCTCCCGAATGCTGTAGGCCCACGACCGTCCTGCGGGGCGGTGAGCGGGCGAGGTCACGGCCCGCTCGAGGGCGGACGTGCTCTACTTGCGGCCGACTGTTGCCCATGGGCCGAGAGTGAAGCTGTCACCGTCCCGTCGTACTTCCAGGGCCCCCGCGCCACCGAAATGCGCGGGAACGAGCAGCTCCCGTTCGTCGACGGCCCGTCCGAGGATCCGACAGCGGCTGGCCGTCGCTTGTTCCGGGGCCAGGCAGGCACTGCTGTTGCAGCCGGGGTGCAGGATCTGCACCGGGCTGTGAAGCAGGTCCCCGACGAAGACCGCCCGGTCGCTGCCGGACGCCAGGCGCAGCACGGATGAGCCGGGAGTGTGGCCGGGTGCGGCTTCCAGGGTGAGGTGTTCGTCGATGCGGTGGTGGCCGTCCCACAGCACGGCCTGTCCGGCCTGGTGGATGGGCGCGATGCTGTCTTCGTAGATCAGGCGGTCGACCTCCTGCACGCCGTTGCCGTACGCGTTGTCCGGACCGTAGTGGAAGTCGTCGGCGGCCGGAATGAGGTAGTGGGCATTGGGGAACGCCGGCACCCACTGCCCGTCCGCGTCGACGGTGTTCCATCCGACGTGGTCGACGTGCAGGTGGGTGTTGACGACGACGTCGACGTCCTGGGGCCGGATGCCGGCCCGCTCCAGCAGGCCGAGGAAATCACTCTGCGCGTTGTGGAAGGGCCCCATGCCCGGCCGCTCACGCCCGTACCCGGCTCCGGTGTCGACCAGGACGGTCCGGCCGGCACTGCGCAGCACCCAGCTCTGCAGAGCGGACACCACCATGCCGCTGTCCGGCTCCCAGTGGTCCGGTGCCAGCCAGCCCTCGTTGTCCTTCCACACATCGGCGGCGACCGCTGGGAGGAAATCGGGAGCCGGCAGGACCGGCTGGTGCCACTCGACGACCCGGATGACCTCGACGTCGCCCAGCACCATGCTCTGCACATTATCGTTCTCGTTCATCACGTCATCGACGTTAAGGACGCCCGGACGATCGTCTCAATGCGTCATGGACTCACAAAAATACGTATGCGTCTCACCTTTCATACGGTGGATACCGTGGAGGGATGGATGTAGTGAGCGACGCGATCTCTGCCGTGCACCTCGGGCACCCCTGGTTCCACCGGATGCGGACCAACGGCACCTGGTGCGCGCGGCTGGACCCCTACGACGGCGCGGGCTTCTACGTCGTCATCAAGGGCCGCTGCTGGCTTTTGACCGACAACAGCGCCCCCGTGCCTCTCGGCGTGGGTGACGCGGTACTGCTGCCCCATGGCACAGGCCACGTGATCGCCGATTTCCCGATCGACCCGGCGACCGCGAAGACCAAGGCGGTGCCGTTCGAGCAATCCCTTGCCCAGCAGACAGAGCCGCCAGCCCAGCACGATCACCACGAGACAGAGACGATCTGCGGCAAGTACTGGCTAGACTGCAGCCGCATGCACCCGCTCATGGCGGAGCTGCCTGACATCGTCCACCTGCCCAATCGAGTAGGCAGCCACCCCGAACTCCGTGCGGCCATCGATCTGCTCGCCGGTGAGCTGGATGAAATCCGGTGCGGCTCCTGCGTGGCACTGCCGAGCCTGCTCGACCTCCTCCTCGTCTACATGATCCGCGCCTGGATGACGGAGGCCCCCAACGGAGTCTGGCCCCGCGTACTTGGCGACCCAGTGACGGCCGCCGCCCTGCGGGCCTTGCACTCCGACCCGGCCGCGCCGTGGAGCACCGACTGTCTGGCGGCCGATGCGGGCGTCTCCCGCTCCACCCTGGCACGCCGGTTCACCACCCTCGTCGGCCGCCCTCCGATGGCATACCTCACCTGGTGGCGCTTGATCCGTGCCGCCACCCTGCTCCGGGATACCCAGGACACCCTGGCCGCCATCGCCGACCGAGTCGGCTACCGCAGCCCATACGCCCTCTCACACGCCTTCCAACGGGAGTTCGGCGTCACACCGGGACGGTATCGAGCACAAGCCACGGCACGATCCGCCGACGTCGGAACAGACTGAGCTCTTTCAGCGGGGCCACCGATCCAGTGACGAGGCCGCTCAACGGCGCGTGCCGCAGCCGCAGCGAACCCGAGGCCGACACTCGGCCGGCGGGACCCGTCCTGTCCGGAATGCTGCTCAAACCCGCCGACAGGTCCGCACCGCCGAGCACGCTCAAGCATGCGTGCCCAGCCTGCGAGTCTCACTTGCCACGGTGTCCGGATCTTGAGCGGCTGGAGGTCCGCCACCGGGCGCACGCACGCCTCGAGGACCGCATCCGCTGCGGCAAGCGGCACCGTCCCTGCCCACCCACAACCCGAGGAACCCTGGAGCATCCGACCCGCACGTCGGGCCCCGGCCATGCCCGCCCGGCCATGAGCAACCGACACCACCGCTTCACCGCGATCCGACCAGCTCAGCCACGCGAAACGACATGGGGAGGCTAGAGTCGGAACAGCTTCTCGGCGTTCAGGTGCGTCATCTTCTCCTTGTCCTCGTGGCTGACGGGCAGCTCCTCGACGAATGCCCGCGTGCCGTCCAGCGCCAGATACGGGTAGTCGACGGACCAGATGATGCGGTCGGCGCCCACCACCTTGTGCACGAACTCGAAGTGGGGCAGCCCCCAGATACCGCTGGGGGTGACCCAGACATGACTCCGGTAGATCTCGGTGATGGTGTCCGGCAATCCGGTCGTTCTCGGCGGGAGCGCATCGTCGAGGCGCTGCAGGAAGAACGGCACCATCTCTCCCCAGTGGCCGCTGATGACCTGCAGGTCGGGGTGGCTCTGGAAAGCTCCGGAAAGGATCAGCCGCAGAACGTGTACTCCGGCCTCGTTGTGCCAGCCCCACGCGCCGAGCGAGAGCCATGAGCTCACAGCCGGGGAGAAGCCGCCGTAGTAGGCGTCCTGCACCTGCGGCAGTGGGTGGTACGGATGCACATAGAGGGGCACCCGCAGGTCGCTGAGCTTTTGGAGCACGGGTGCGTATCGCGGGTCGTCCAGGAACGTCTCCCCCGGCCGGCCCACGATGAGCACGCCTTTCAGACCCAGTTCGCCTACCGACCTGTCGAGTTCGGCGACCGCCGCCCGCGGATCCTGCCACGGCAGGACCGCGAACCCGCTCAGCCGGTCCGGGTACGCCTTGATCGCGGCGGCGAGCCGGTCGTTGGCGGCACGCGTCAGCGACACGGCCTCGTCGGGTGGGGCGAGTTGCGCCGGCGTGGTGAAGGAGACCACTTGCATCTGGATGCCGTGCTTGTCCATGTTCCTGATCCGGCCCTCGCCGAGGTCCGCGGCCAGCTCGTCGGCCTCCCGCATCGACAAGACCGTCGGGCGCCCGCTACCACGCGGCCAGGGCGCTTCCGCGTCCTGTTGAGCGCCCATATAAGGCGCTTCCCGCAGCAGGGCGGGTGCGGCGGCCTTCGCCATCTCACGGTCGACCGTGTGTTCTTCGACGCAGATGATTTTCATGCCTTCATGGTCCGTTCGGCCGAAGCGGTCCGTCCAAGACCTTCAGCGGCACCTGCCATACCCTGAAGGCATCACCACAGGGTAGGAGGTGGGTGCGACGGATCTGGACCTGCGCAAAGTGCGCTACTTCGTCGCTGTGGCCGAGCACCGGTCCTTCGTCCGTGCTGCCGAAGCGCTGCACATCGCGCAGCCGGTTCTGTCCCGCCAGATTCGTTCGCTGGAGCATGACCTGAAGGCCACCCTGTTCGACCGGGACACCAAGGGAACGCGGCTCACCGCGGCCGGTGAGGTGTTGCTCGAGGAAGCGCTCAGTCTGCTCGCGGCGGCAGATGCTGCCCGCCGCCGCGTTCGCGATGCGGCCGCGGGCTCGCGCAGATTCACGGTCGGGTTCACGCCTGGCGTGTCCATCGCCCCCGCTGTCCGGGAATTCGCCGCCCGCCACGCCGACGTCTCGGTGGAGGTGCTCCGCATGGATTTCGTCCACCGGGCCGACTCCGTGAGGGACGGCCAGGTCGACGTCGGATACCTGCGGCTGCCGGTCCGCACTCACGGCCTGTCGATCGAGCCGTTGTTCAGCGAGCCACGCGTGGTCGAGTTGCCGACCGGCCATCGGCTCGCGCAGCGAGCCACGGTGCGCATCGCCGAGCTGAGGGCCGAACGCATGCTTCTCGACGACGTGGCCCAACCACGCGACGGCTCACCTGCGTCGCCGGAAGAACACACGGAGCGGCCAGTCCTCGCCGCCCGGAGCATCGAGGAGTTGCTCGAGCATGTCGCCGCGGGACGCGGTGTCGTGGTGGTTCCGCTCTCGACCGCCCTGTACTTCGCTCGCCCCGACATCACCCACGTCGTCATCGAGGACCTGGACCCGTCCCATGTCTGCCTTGCCTGGAGAAGTTCCCGACGTGACGCGCTCATCAGGGAATACATCGACATCGCCCGGCGGACGGCTTCGGCGCGCCGGCTCGGCGGCAACGGTACGGTGAGCGACCACAGTTCATTCGACACGATGCACGGCCGCGACTGACGCTTCCCCATGACCAGACCAACGAGGAGACAAACCGACAGTCACCTGGCCATAGTTCGTCGACGACCACCCGCACGCCTACGAGGTGAAGCGGCTCTGCGCGGTCCTGGAGGTGGACCGTTCGAGCTACTCAAGTGGCGCGCCGGTGCTGAGCTCGTTCCTTAACATCGGGCCCGGCCGTGTGGTCACTCTTTGGAGTGATCGCAGGGTATGAGGGCGGCCTTCCTCATGATCCTGAACTCTGCGACGAGGTCTCGGAGTTCACCAGGAAGGCCGTGAGGATGAGTGTGCTGGCATCGGCCGGCGAGCGGAACGTGCTTGAGGAACTGTCACGCTTTCGGACGGCCTTCTACGGGTGCTTGTCCGGCGGACGCCGGTCGAGCTGTCCCTGCTCGCCGAACACCAGCGCGGCTACGGCTCGTTGTACGGCGCTCTGAACCATGGTCGGCTCGACACGAACACCCTGCGCGACCTGCTGGTTTCCTTGCCGCTTCCGCGGTTCGACGGGCGGATCGTGCTCACGGTGGACGTCTCACCGTGGCTGCGGTCGGACGCCGCCTGCTCGCCGGAGCGATTGTTCTGCCTGGTCCACGGCCGCAACGGCCGCTCATCGGACCACGTGGTGCCGGGCTGGCCGTACTCATTCGTCGCCGCGCTCACCCCGGACCGCACGTCGTGGACCCAGGTCCTGGACGCGGTCCGGCTCGGGCCCACCGACGACGCCGCGGCCGTCACCGCCGACCAGCTGCGGGCCGTGGTCGAGCGCCTGGTCACGGCCGGTCAGTGGCAGGACGGCGACCGGAAACATCCTGGTTGTGATGGGCCTGGCGAAGCCGGAGACCTGGCCGGAGCCGACAGCAGTGACCCTCAACAACACACCCCGCTACGGCAAGGCCGAGGCCCGCGCCTGGGACCGGCTCCACCCCCGGCTCACCCACCGCTCGCCCTGGATCGACCTGGACGGCGAACTCCCCCTGATCGAAGGCACGATGATCCGCCTCAAGGCCGACCACCAGCCCGGCGACCGCGACGCGCCGCCGGTCTGGCCGTGGTCCTCCGCGACCGGCGCGCCCCCGGACCACCTCGACTTCGTCTGGTCGTGCTACCTGCGCAGATTCAACCTGGAGCACACGTTCCGCCTGTTCAAGCAGTCCCTGGGCTGGACCCGCCCCCGGCTGCGTGACCCACAGGCAGCAGACCGGTGGACGTGGCTGGTGATCGCCGCGCACACCCAGCTCCGCCTCGCGCCGCCGCTGGCAGCCGACCGGCGCAAGCCCTGGGAGAAGACCACCCGCACCGGCACCGCGCTCACCCCGACCCGCGTCCGGCGCGGGTTCAGGAACATCCGCCCCCACCTCGGCAGTCCAGCCCGTGCACCCAAACCCACCCGGCCGGGGCCAGAACGACCACCCGGTTCGAAGAACCGGCGCCCCACCACCCGCTACGACGTGGGCAAGACCGTCAAACGCCCCGAGACCCTAGTCGCTCTGCGTAATGGCAGATGTTAAGGAACAAGCTGAGGCCCGGGCCGCCCGGCGGCGCGAGGACCAGCTCCTGGTCGAGAAGATCCACGAGGTCCACGGCGAGTCCGGCGGCGCCTAGGGCCTTTCTTGTGGATCATCCATCCGTGACCCGGCTGCACGGGTTTCGCACTGCGCCGGAGCGAGACCAGCCCACAGGGCGACGCGGGACACCAGGGCAAGGGCGCTGTCATCGTCCGCCAGAAGCGGAGGAGTGCCCTCGGATTCCGTCCAGGAGGTACATGGTGCGGCGGTCGTAGTCGGCCCGGGGAGGCCGCTTGCCGTGCTTGAGGGCGAGGGCGTTGTCGACGACGAGGGCGTGGAGGTCGCCCGCCGTGAACTCCGGCCGCAGCGCACCGGAGGCCCGTGCCGCTGCGATGAGCTCTTCGTTGGCCTCGCTTCCGACCCGGCAGATCTCCATGAGCTGCTGCGAGTGCGGATATGTCTGCAACAGGACGTCGTTGAAGGCGGGCTGGCGGTACTGGAGGTCGCGGATCGCGGTGAGGTAGTACGCGATCCGCTCGCCGACGTCGTCGATGGTCCGAGTGTGGTCGATGACGGCGAACAGCTCACTCGCCACAACCTCTTCGATGACGGCTTCGATGAGGCCGATCCGCCCGCCGAACCGGTTGAAGATCGTGGCCTTACTCACGCCTGCTGCCTTGGCTACCTCCTCCAGCGGCACCGTCAGGCCCTGCCCCTGGAAGGCGCCGATTGCGGCCGAGCGGATCTGTTCGGAATTGCGCCGGGCGTCGGCGCGCAGCCGGGCTTCCGAAGGCACCGCACCAGCCATGGCCCTCACCGTCCCTTCCTGTCGCCCGTCGTCGTAATTTGACTCGCCGGGTCAGCTTACCTACGGTCGTCGACAGGAGAGAACCTGACCCTATTGGTCAACTTATGCTGCCGCCCACCCTGAGACGGACACCGTGGGCGCTCAGGAAGGTCGAGAACATGATCGTTGTCACCGGCGCCACTGGTGGACTGGGCGGCGCTACCGTCGACCACCTCCTCAAGCGCATACCCGCCGACCAGATCGGTGTCAGTGTCCGCGACGCCGCCAAGGCGCAGCACTTCGCCGACCGTGGCGTGCGCGTGCGGCAGGGCTCCTACGAGGACCCGGCCGCGCTGCGTGACTCATTCGCCGGGGCCGAGCAGGTCCTTCTGGTGTCCGGCAACGACCCGGCCGCCGACATGGTCAGCCTGCACCGCAATGCCATCGAAGCCGCGGCCGCGGCCGGCGCCCGGCGGGTCCTCTACACGAGCCAGCAGGGCGCCGTCCCTGGCAACCCGTACCCGCCGTCGGACATCCACATCGCCACCGAGGCGATCCTCGGCGACTGCGGCGCCGCCTGGACCGCACTGCGCAACGGCGCCTACGGCCCGCTCGATCAGGTTCTCGGCCCGTGGCAGCGGACCGGCGTGATCGCCCAACCGGAAGACGGCCCCGTCCCGTATACCGACCGTGCCGATATAGCCGAGGCCACTGCGGTCATTCTCGCCGGTGACCGCTCCTTCGACGGCCCCGTCACCCTCACCGCGCCGACCGCCGTCACCCTCGACGATTTCACCAAGATCGCCTCTGATCTCACCGGTCGCACCATCAAGCGCATCCTCCTGGACGACGAACAGTGGATCGCCGACCAGATCACGATCGGTATGCCGGAGCAGATGGCCCGACTCATGCTCACCTGGTATCAGGCAGCCCGCGCGGGCTACTTCGCTGAAGCCGACCCTCTGCTGGCCGAACTCCTGGGCCGCGAGCCCCGCACCGCCGCTGACCGGCTCGCAGCCCACATCGCCGCCTGAAGCTGAGCTTCTGTCCGATCGCCTGATCGTTGACCTGGGTATGCCCTTGGCTGACGCCCAGTGGGCGCGGATCGAGCCACTGCTCCCGAGCCGAACCCCAAAGCGTGGCGGCCGGTGGCGAGATCACCGGCAGATGATCGACGCCATCGCGTTCAGGTTCCAGACCGGGACGCAATGGGTCCATTTACCGGGCAAGTACGGCAATGGGAAAGGCGTCTACAACCGACTTCGCATGTGGGCCATTGACGGCACCTGGCGGCGAGTGTTCACCGCGCTGATGGCGCAGGCCGACGCCGACGACGACCTCGGCTGGGCCGTCTCAGTGGACTTCACGATCGTACGCGCCCACCAGCACGCCGCCGGAGCCCGCAAAAGGGGACCCGACTGACGAACCACACGACCACGCCATCGGCCGGTCCCGCGGCGGACTGACCACGAACATCCACCTCGCCGCCGACGCCGGCTGCCGCCCTCTGGCGTTTCTTCTCACCGCCGGACAGGCCGGCGACGCACCCGCAATCACCGACGTCATGGCCCGCCTGCGCGTTCCCCGAAAACGTGGCCGCCCGCGCACCACGCCGGACGTTGTCCTGGCGGACAAGGCGTACTCCTCCCCCGCGATCCGCGAGCACCTGCCCACGCGCGGCATCCGGGCAGTGATCCCCGCCCCCGCCGACCAGCGCGGACACCGGCAACGTCGGGGCAGACACGGCGGCAGACCACCGGCCTTCGACCGCGAGACCTACAAGCAGCGCAACACCGTCGAACGGCGTATCAACCGCCTGAAGCAGTGGCGAGGCATCGCCACCCGCTACGAGAAGACCACCATCTACCTGGCTGGTCACCGTTCTCCACCTGCGTAAACTCTCATAGCGGCCACTCCCCGACCGGGCGCGGCCGGCGCGAGCGACCGATCAGGCGGACTGCTGAGGCCGGACCGGGGTTCTACAGGGCGTGGAGTATGTCTTCCACGCGTTCCTTGGCGTCACCGAAGAGCATCGCGGAGTTGTCTCGGAAGAACAGGGGGTTCTGGACGCCGGCGTAGCCAGAGGCCATGGACCGTTTGAAGACCACGACGTTGTCGGCCTCCCAGACGGTGAGCACCGGCATGCCGGCGATCGGGCTGTCCAGGTCCTCCGCCGCGGCGGGGTTCACGGTGTCGTTGGCGCCGATGACGAGGACGACCGAGGTGCTCTCGAAGTCGTCGTTGATCTCGTCCATTTCCAGCACGATGTCGTACGGCACCTTCGCCTCGGCCAGCAGCACGTTCATGTGTCCGGGCAGGCGGCCGGCGACCGGGTGGATGCCGAACCGGACGTTCACGCCCTTGTCCCGAAGCTTGCGAGTGAGCTCGGCGACACCGTACTGCGCCTGCGCGACGGCCATGCCGTAGCCGGGAGTGATGATCACCGAGTCGGCGCCGGACAGTAGGTTGGCCACGCCTTCGGCGGTGATCTCTCGATGCTCGCCGTAGTCCTTGTCGTCGGCCGGGCCGGCCTCGATCCCGAAGCCACCGGTGATGACGGAGATGAACGAGCGGTTCATCGCCTTGCACATGATGTAGGACAGGTAGGCACCGGACGAGCCGACCAGCGCGCCGGTGATGATGAGCAGATCGTTCGCGAGCAGGAAGCCCGATGCGGCCGCTGCCCAGCCGGAGTAGCTGTTCAGCATCGACACCACGACCGGCATGTCACCGCCGCCGATGGAGGAGACGAGGTGCCAGCCGAGCAGCAGCGCGAGCGTGGTGACCGCGATCAGCAGCCATAGCCGGGGCTCGATCACGAACCATACGGTGAGCGCGACGAACGCGACCAGGGCGCCGATGTTGAGGAGGTTCTTGCCCGGCAGCACCAGCGGGCCGGACTTGATCCGCGCCGACAGCTTGAGGAAGGCCACGACCGACCCGGTGAAGGTCACCGCGCCGATGAACACGCCGATGAACACCTCGGCGGAGTGGACGCCGAGCAGGTCCTCAGCACGCAGCTCGTCGGCGGCGTCGCCGTGGAGGCGGTTCTCCACGTGCAGGAAGCCGGTCCAGCCGACCAGGACAGCGGCGAGACCCACGAACGAGTGCAGCAGGGCGATGAGCTGGGGCATGCCGGTCATCTCGACCACGCGTGCCTGCCAGAGGCCGATCACGGCGCCGATCACGGTCGCGCCGACCAGCAGGCCGATACCGAGCGGCTTGATGTCGCTCTCGACGGTGAGCGCTGCCGTCGCGGTCAGCGCGACGGTCATACCGGCGATGCCGATGGTGTTGCCCGCCTTGGCCGTCTCGTGCTTCGAGAGCCCTGCCAGAGCGAGGATGAACAACAGGGCGGCGACCATGTATGCCGCTTGGACAGCGGTGTCTACGGTGAACACGAATCAGCTCCTGGAGAACATGGCGAGCATGCGGCGGGTCACTGCGAAGCCACCGAAGACGTTGATGCTGGCGAGCAGGATGGCCGCGCAGGACACAACCGGATCCCGGCCGATCTGCAGGAAGGCGCCGACCACGATGATCCCCGAGATCGCGTTCGTCACCGACATCAGAGGGGTGTGCAGCGCGTGGTGCACGTGCCCGATCACGTAGTAGCCGATCACGATCGCCAGCGCGAAGACCGTGAGGTGGACCTGCAGCGCCGCAGGCGAGAACGCCACCAGTCCGAACAGGAGCGCGGCCGCCGCGAAGACGATGCCCAGCCGACGCCCGGCCGGCATCGGCTGCTCGGCGTGGCTCTCGTGTGTCTTGTGCGCGGCGGCGGGCGCGGCGGCAGCATCGGCCGAGACCTGTACCGCCGGCGGGGGCCAGGTGGACTCACCGTTGCGGACGACGGTCATCGACCGCTGCACCACGTCGTCGAAGTCGAGGACGAGCCGGCCGTCCTTGCCCGGCGTCATCAGCTTCATGAGGTTCACCAGGTTGGTGCCGTAGAGCTGTGAGGCCTGCGCGGGCAGCCGGCCGGCCAGGTCGGTGTAGCCGATGATGGTCACGCCGTTCTCCGTGACCACCTTCTCCCCCGGCATGGTGCCCTCGACGTTGCCGCCGTTGGCCGCGGCCATGTCGACGATGACGCTGCCCGGGGTCATGCCGGCGACCATCTCTGCCGTGATCAGACGTGGCGCCGGTTTCCCCGGGATGAGGGCAGTGGTGATGATGATGTCGACGTCACGCGCCTGTGCGGCGTACAGCTCGGCCTCGCGGGCCTTGTAGGTGTCGCCCATCTCCTTGGCGTAGCCGGTGGCGCTGACCTCGACCTCCGGCGACTCAATGGAGAGGTATTCACCAGCGAGGGACCTGACCTGGTCGGCGACCTCCGGCCGCGGGTCGGTGGCCCGGACGACGGCGCCGAGGCTGCCCGCGGCGCCGATCGCGGCCAGGCCGGCCACTCCGGCACCGGCCACCAGGACCTTCGCCGGCGGGACCTTTCCGGCGGCGGTCACCTGACCGGTGAAGAACCGGCCGAACTCGTGGGCCGCTTCCATCACGGCGCGGTAGCCGGCGATGTTGGCCATCGACGACAGCACGTCCAGCGACTGCGCCCGGGAGATCCGCGGCACCGCGTCCATCGCCAGCGCCGTGATCGGCCGACGGGACAGGTCCTCGACCAGTTCGGGGTTCAACGCGGGGCTGAGCAGGCTGATCAGCGTCGCGCCCTCGCGCAGCCCGTCCAGCTGCCGGGTCGACGGCGCGTTCACACCGAACACGATGTCCGCGTCGAACGGGTCGCCGACAACGGCACCTGCCTCGGCGTATGCCGCATCGGTGAAGTGCGACGCCTCGCCGGCGCCGGGCTGGACAACAACGTCATAGCCAAGCTTCATCAGTTGAGTCACTGTTGCCGGTGTCGCGGCCACTCGAGTCTCCCCCGAGTCAGCCTCTTTCAAGACTCCGATCTTCATGCACGAGTTCCCTTCGTCAGGGGCCCAGGGCCCTGGGCCGGCCATGCGACCGAGGAGTCCGGAGTCCAGCGTCCGGTTGAGCCGAAGCGATGCGGGTTCACCAAGTGCGTCGGGCTGCTGGTCATGCACCGGAGCTCACCGATCCATCTCGCCGGGCGACGAGCAGACCGTTTCCCACACAGCCCGGGACTCACCTTGCGATCTTGATGCCTGCCGCCTCCCGGTCCCAGGTGTCCGAGGTAACGCCCACTTCACGCAGACTCGCCTTCTGGATCTTGGCAGTTGGCGTTTTCGGCAGTTGCTCCACGAACCGGATGTAGCGGGGGACCATGTAGTACGCCATGCGTGGCTGGAGGAACCGGATCAGGTCCACCGGATCGATCGTGACGCCCGGATCCGGGGCGATCACTGCCATCACTTCGTCTTCGGAGATCTCACCGGCGACCGCGACCACCGCCGCTTCTCGCACATGTGGGTACGCCCTGATCTCTGCCTCGACCTCCATCGACGAGATGTTTTCTCCCCGCCGTCGGATCGAGTCCTTGAGCCGGTCGACGAAGTAATAGTTGCCTTCCGCGTCCTTCCAGGCCGCGTCTCCGGTGTGGAACCAACCGTTTCGCCACGCTTCGGCCGTGGCCTCCGGCATGTGGAAGTAGCCGTGGTTCAGCGCCCAGGGGGCGTCCGTGCGAACGATGATTTCGCCCACTCCGCCGACGGGCACCTCGCAGTCGGCGTCGTCGACCAATCTGATCTCCACGCCTGGGCGAGCTTTTCCGCAGGTCCCTCGCCTGGTGGGGTTCGGTCCCGAGATGATCGGCGCAGAGAGTTCGGTCATGTTGTAGATCGTGTAGACGTCCACGCCAAAGCGTTTGGAGAAGGACGCGACGTCGTCGAGCAGTGGCGCCATGAACACCTTGGTGAGAGGGTTGTCCGCATCGTGGTCGGCGGGCGGGCGCCGGTCGACGAAGTTGGCCATGACGCCGAGGAGAAAAACCATCGTGCTCTGGGAGTCGCGGATCTGCCCCCAGAACCGCTCACTACTGAATCGATCGACGACCGCGACCGAACCGCCGTTGATCAGCATCGCGTAGAGCAACGTCGAGCCGCCGACGTGGAAGGTCGGCATGTTGATCAGAAAACGGTCCTCGGCGGTCATGATGGGCATCGTCTCCGGACCGAACGCCGCCCATGCTTGCATGTAGGACGACAGAACTCCCTTGGAGGGACCTGTGGTGCCAGAGGTATAGAGGATCGCCTGAGTGTGCCAGGGCTCCACCGGGTGCGGCAGGTCTGAGGGCTCCCCTTGGACAGCGGTCAGTTCCTCGGCCGGTATGACCTGAAGCCCGTCGATGTCGAGCCGTCGGTCTCCGCCGACCTGGACGGCGAGCCGGATCCTGCCACGGGCCTCGATCTCGGCCAGTCGCGGCAGCAGTCCGGCCTCGCCGATGATGATCTCCGCATCAGAGTTGCTGAGCACATGGGAGAGCACGCCACCCCGGTACGCCGTATTGATCGGCACGAACACCGCACCGAGATAGTTGATCGCGAACCAGAACCGGAGTACGTCAGAACCGTTAGGGAGCCAGCACACCACCTTGTCGTGCTGACGCACCCCGATCGACTCCAGCGCCACGGCCGTCTGTCGCACCTGCCGCAGCAGCTCGCCCCGCGTCCAGACAGGACCGCCGTCAAAGATCGCAAACACTTTGTCCGGGTCCTCGGCGGCTCGGCGTTCCAGCAGATATCGCAGGACGAGCTCATCACGAGGAGGGACTCGCGGGTCCGTTGACACGGCGCGCTCCTTTCGCGCTGACACCAGCCAGCACAATATTGACTGGTCGGTACAGTCATAGAGGAAGGATCCACTTGTCAAGACCTGAGACCCAGTGTGCGAGGAGTACAACCACAAGCACAAGGGCGAAGGACAGTGCACTTCCCATGGACTCTGTACCGGATGGACGGTACAGTTCCGCGACACCCGCTAACCCAGCCACAATGAAGTGAGTACCTGGAGGTTGAGTCGTGCCCGAGATCGTGAAGTTTGAAATGCCGCGGGTCGAGACCGTCGTTCAAGGCATCGGTGCGGTACGCGAGATTGCCGCCGAACTCGATCGTCGCGGACTGCGACGCGTGTTTCTCGTGACCGGCCACTCCGTCGGGTCGGGCGCGGCCTTCGCGGAACTCGCTTCCAACCTCGGTGGCCGGGTGGTCGGGACGTTCAAGGGGGTAAGGGCACACAATCCGGTCGAGCTGATCGTGGAGCTGATCAAGGAGGTGAGGTCCGCGCACGTGGACGCCTTGGTCGCGATCGGCGGGGGGTCACCGATCGACGCTGCGAAATTGACCGCGATCGGCATCTGTGAGGGCTCGGACTCGGTCGAGGACGTCTCCCGCAACTACCTGGAATTCGAGTACCCCAGCACGGTCCGACAGCGCCCTCTGACCGGGAAGCCCATGCCGGTCTTCGCCGTCCCCACCACGCTGTCCGCGGCCGAGTGGGACGGCTTCGCCGGCTCGGTCGATCAGTCTCGCGACACCAAGGACCTGACCGTCTACCTCGAGGCCACTCCCCGGGTGGTCTTCCTCGATCCCGAGTTCTGCGCGCACACCCCCCGCGATCTGTGGGCCACCACGGGCGTGCGAGCGTTGGACCACGCTGTCGAGACCGCGTATGCCAAGAACGCGCACCCATTCACGACCGCGTTGGCGAACGGCGCCCTGGCGATGCTGGCCGAGAACCTCCCGCGATCCGCGAAAGACCCTCATGACTACGAGGCGGCGCTCAAGTGTCTCGAGGCGGCGTGGATGTCCATCATCGGCGTCCACAACGTATCCCTCGGCCTCTCCCACGCCATCGGCCATCAGCTCGGCGCGGTGGGCATCCCCCACGGGGTGACCTCATGCATCATGCTCCCGCACGTGATGCGCTTCCTGGAGCCGGTGACCTCCACGGAGCAGGCCCGCATGGCGCAATCTCTCGCGCAGGTACAAGGTGACGCCGAGGATCTCTCTGCCGCCGACCGGCTCGAGCGGATCCTCGACGAGCTCGCGGTACCACGCCGGGTCTCCGATTTCGGAGTCGGACGCGACAAGATGAAAGGCGTCGCGCGGGCAGCGCTGGGAGACATCGTAGTCCGGGAGTCGCCGCGAACCGTCGACGAAGCCGCGATCCACGAATTGCTGGAGACCGTCTGGTAATTGAAGGCCGGTCGCGGCCCGAACCACCTAAGGGTAGGAGAGAGGGGCCCGGCATGGCACCGCGCCCCTCTCTCCTACCCTTCTCCCCCGCTCAGCGGTCACGGTCACGCACGCCCTCCAGCAGCGCGTTGGTGAACAAATCCGCGATCTCCTCAGGGGCACGATCCCCATGCGGCTGGATCCACGCGTAGGAAAAGTTGTACATACCGAGGATCCCTTTTGTGACCAGAGGATCCATGGGGCGGAATTCACCCGCTTTCGCGCCGCCCTCCAGGAGCTCGGCGACCATGCTCTCGTATCTGTCACGAGCATCCTGAATGACGACACGCCGCTGCCCCGTCAGTGCTCCGAACTCATGGAAGGCAACCCTCCATTCCAGCACGTGGTCGGCGAGGTTGCGCATCGTCGACCGCATCAGCTCACGGAACCGCTGCTCATAGGTGGCGTCCATCGCCAGGACCCGGCCGGACTGCGTCAGCAGGTCGGACATGCGAGTGTGGCAGATCTCGAAGAGCACGGCTTCTTTGTTGCCGATGTGGTGGTAAAGCGCACCGCGGCCGATCTTTGATTCGCTGGAGATCAGCTCAATGCCGGTTGCATGGTATCCGTTCTCAGCGAACAGCCTCACCGCAGCCTGCATGATCCGCTGTTTGGCTTCCAGGCCCGCCCGGTTCGATCGACGCGTCGACATGCCCGACTTCATAGCAGCCAATGTTGATGCTTCCCTCACTTGTAGGTCGACGGTGCGGGAGCCCAGGGACGAACGACAAAGCTCACGCCACCACTTTCACGTCGATGTGATCTCGTCGCCGACCGCCCACCGGTTCAGACAACGTCCGCCCCCCACTGCGCTGTGGCCGTCAAACGATGAGACCCCGATTACTCGCGTCGCACTTCCTCACATGTACCGATCGTACGGTATCTTGGAAACCCACGCCGCCCATGGCCGACGTGCTGGCGATGCCCGGCCGGGCGGCAGGCGCTCCGCGGCCGCTGCGGCGGATCTTCTGGTCGGCCAGGAAGCCGCTGATGGCACGGACTGCCGGCACAGAACGCCAACAGAGTTTCTGTACCGGATGGACGGTCTACCTCTGGCTCGGGCAGCACCCTCTGACGGCGAAGCCTGGGCCGCTCTTCGCCGTTCCCACACGTGTCCGAACTACCGGGCAGGTAGGAGAGAGGGGCCCGGCATGGCACCGCGCCCCTCTCCCCTGCCCTTCCCCTCTCTCAGCGGTGCAACGTTCCACTCCAGTACATGGTCGGCGAGGTTGCGCATCGTCGACCGCATCAGCTCAGAGCCTCGACCGAAATCAGCTAGCCGACTGCACCGACTTCGAGAACGAGCTTCCCGGAGGCAGTGCGGTCTTCCATCGCGATCAGCGCCTTCGCAGCATCGGCCAACGAATACACGCCTCCCACAACAGGGCGGATAAAGCCCTCATGGGCGAGACGCGTGAGTTCCGCTGCAGAATCCGCAGCAATCGTGTCGTCCTGCTCGACGAAGCCACCCCAGTAGACCCCCACGACCTCAATGTTCTTGAGGAGAAGCCTATTCACGGCAATTTCCGGAATTCCGCCGGCCGCAAAGCCGATCACGAGGTGGCGACCCTCGGGGCGGAGAAGCCGAATCGCGTCGGCGAAGTACTCGCCGCCGACCGGGTCCACCGTGACGTCGACTCCGCCCGCAGCCCCTGCCCGGACCGCATTGGCCCAGTCTTCGCCGGCCACCACGACAGCGTCGGCACCCGCGGACTCGGCCACCGTGATATTGGCCGCGGAATCGACCACGGCGGTGACCGTCGCGCCGAGCCCCTTCGCGACCTGAATGGCCGCCGTGCCCACGCCTCCGGCGGCTCCGTGCACCAAGACGTGCTCTCCCGCCTTGAGCCGCCCGCGGCGCACCAGGGCGAAGTGCACCGTCTGGAAGTTCATCGCGAAGGCCGCGCCCTGCTGGAACGAAAGCTCGTCGGGCAGGGGGAACGTCACCGCCGGCTTGGCGACGACGACCTCGGCATAACCACCGCGCGGCACGTAGGCGGCACACCGATCGCCGGCCTTCACCGACGCGCCCTCGGGAGCCGATCGCACCACACCGGCCACCTCGACACCCGGCACGAACGGCAGGTCGGGCCGAACCTGGTACTTGCCGCGCGTCATGAGAGCGTCGACGAAGCTCACGCCTACCGCTTTCACGTCGATGGTGATCTCGTCATCAGCCGCCACCGGTTCGGCAATCTTCACCAGTTCCACAGCGTCGGGGCCATCAAGCGATGAGATCTGAATTGCTCGCATAGTGCTTCCTCACGTCCCAGTGTGTACCGACCGTACGGTACAGAACAGAGCCTCAAGATGTTGACGAGCACGAGAGGCAGGGTTACTGTACCGACCAGTCGGGTTCGAGGCAAGGGACATGCCTCTGAGGTGCGGCCTTCGCCTCACCCGCAGCCGAGGTCGCGCCAGTCGTTCGGACCACCGGTCCGCGCAGCACACCGCTTCCCCCGAGGAGGAAGGGAGACCGCATGCATGAGTGAATGCCGTCGGGCCACCTCGGTACGTCGAAGTGCCCCCGGGTGGCTTCACCGACCTGAGCCATCCGCTGACGCTCATGACGGCTGCTGAAGTCGCCGAGCACTACGCCACCGTCAGCGGATGCACCCGCGACCGCCTGCACCTCTACCTCGGCATGGGCGCGATGTGGCGACACGAGACGAGGTGGATCTCGACAGGGCCGTTCGAGCTCTTATCGCGCGCTCTGAGTCACCGCAAAATCCAGAAAGGACAGGATAATGATCGTCATTACAGAGTACCCGGGATGCCGGGAATCCACGATCCGGCCTTGCGGCCTGTCGCGGAACTCTCGAAGGCCCGTGCACCGGTCTCATGTGCAGGACGTGGATTCGGCCGTCGGCGGGAGGCTCGTCTGATGCCGGAAGACCACCTCATACGTGTGCTGCCCGCAGACACTCCCGGCCTCGTTCGAACAGCCGAATACGACGTCGACGACCGCTGGCTCCGAGCCTTCGCGGCATCGGTCGGCGATACCCGACCCGAGCTCTTCGATCTCGATCGCAGCGGTGGAGTCCTCGCCCATCCGGTCTTCCCCGTCTGTATCGAATGGCCTCTGGTCGAATTCGGCGCTCCGGGCATCGAATTGACGGTCGACACCCTGAGGTTGGGCCTGCACGTGTCCCACCGGACGCGACTGCACGCCCCACTGCAACCCGGTCAGCGGGTACGCACGGAAGCCGAGCTGTACCTCGCCGAAGCACGCAGCAATGCCGTGCACATCGCAACGGAGTTTCGGACCTTCTCGTCCGACGGCAAGCCGATCGTCACCACGCACCTGCACATGCTCTACCGCGGTGTTCGTCTCGAGGGCACAAAGACACCCCCCAGCGGGCCATGGGACCCCTCGCCGAGCACCGAGGCGGAACTCATCCGCATCGCGACGTTCGACGTCGACGCCACCAACGCCGTTGTCTACAGCGAGTGTGCAAAGATATGGAACCCCATTCACACAGACATTCGCATCGCCCGCGCTGCCGGGTTGCCCAACACGGTCCTGCACGGCACGGAGGTCCTCGCTCGAGCGGTCTCAGCCGTGACACGTGCCGACGTCTTTCCCCTGGGGATGACGATCACTGGAATCGACTGCCGCTTCACCAGCCCCGTCTTCCCTGGCATGACGCTCGCGGTCAATGCCGGACGTGTTTCCGGGAACTCCATCGCCTTCGATGTCCAGGGGGCGGACGGTACGTCACCGATCTCGGGCGGCCTCATCACGTTCGAGAGCGCAGCCAGTATCCATCGCGCGGGCGCGTCCTGGGAACCGTCACGAGATCGGGCGGAATCCCAGAGCTCGCTGAGCTCATGAGCAAGGACTCACGTCTGGTACCGACTGGTGATGTTCCCTAGTTAGCCGGAGAAGGGCGGGTAAGCGTCCCGGTGAACGCTGAGATGACCGGCGAAGGAGCGGAGTCGCGAAAGCCCGACAAGCTGCCCCAGCGGCTGCTTACCGCAGCGACGCGACTCTTCGCCGAGTACGGATTCGAGGGCACCTCCGTCCAGAAGATCGTCGAAGCGGCGGGCGTGACAAAGGGCGCGCTGTACCACTACTTCGACTCCAAGGACGACCTTCTGCGCGATATCTACGGCCGTGTGCTGCGCATGCAGGCTGAGCAGCTGGAGAAGTTCGCGACCACGCAGAGCCCAGTCGCCGAACGCCTGCGCAATGCCGCGGCCGACGTTGTACTCACCAGCATCGCCCATCTCGACGACACCAAGATTTTCTTCCGGTCGATGCATCAGTTGAGCGCGGACAATCAGCGGGCGGTACGCGCCGCGCGGCGCCGTTACCACGAAGGGTTCCGCACTCTGATCGAAGAAGGGCAGGCAGTCGGCGCCTTCCGCACCGACGTCCCGGCCGACCTCTTCGTGGACCTCTTCTTCGGGGCCGTCCACCACCTCAGCATCTGGTACCGGCATGACGGGACACTGTCCGCCGAGCGGATAGGCAGCCATTTCGCGGATCTGCTCCTGACCTCACTGCGCCCCACCGGCTGACCCGTGAAAACAGCAATGGCGACACGCACGACCAGCGGCACACCGCACCGAACCGACACAACAACCAGTCGACATCTGCTGTCGAAAGGTCTGCTTCCGAGCGTCTGCAGCAAAGGAACCCGATGAGCGACACCGATCCGCCCGGCCTCTCGCTGAGCCGTCTGCGCACCCACCTCGACCAAGAGCTGCCCGGTCTGGTCCACGGGCCTCTGCGGGGTGAGCTGATCGACGGCGGCAGGTCGAACCTGACCTACGTCGTGACCGACGGCTCCTCGCGTTGGGTCGTCCGACGGCCCCCGCTCGGACACGTGCTGGCCACGGCGCACAACATGGCGCGCGAGCACCGCGTCATCACGGCCCTGCACCCCACGGCGGTGCCGGTCCCGCAGCCAGTGCTGCTGTGCCAGGACCCCGACGTCCTCGGCGCACCGTTCTATGCCATGGAATACGTCGGGGGAACGCCGTACCGCACCCGTACGCAATTGGCGGCCCTCGGCCCCGACCGCACACGGGCGATCGCCCTCCGCCTCCTCGACACCCTGGTCGACCTGCATTCCGTCGATCCCTACGCCGTGGGACTCAGTGACTTCGGCCGTCCCCAGGGTTTCCTGGAGCGACAGATGCGCCGCTGGAGGAAGCAACTGGACGCCTCACGCAGCCGGCACGTGCCTGGTATCCAGGAGCTGCACGACCGGCTCGTGGGCACGCTGCCCGCTGCTCCGGAGTCCACCGTCGTGCACGGCGACTATCGGCTGGACAACGCCCTGATCGGGGCCGACGACCGGATCCGCGCCGTCCTCGACTGGGAGATGTCCACCCTCGGCGACCCGCTCACCGACCTGGCCCTGCTCGTCGTGTACGCCCGACTCGGCGCGGGAGACGATGACGGACCGCTGTCCAACGCCGCCTCGGCACCCGGGTATCCGAGCACGGACGAGATCGTCGCCCGCTACGCCCACCTGTCCGGACGGGATGTCTCGGCGCTGAGCTGGTATATCGGACTGGCCTCCTTCAAGCTCGCCGTCGTCCTCGAAGGCATCCACTACCGCTTCAGCCAGGGACAGACAGTCGGGGGCGGATTCAACCGCATCGGCGCCCTGGTCGCCCCACTCGTCGCACTCGGCCTGGCCCACCTGAAGGAAGACTGATGGACTTCTCGTTCGACGCCCGCACCGAGGAACTGCGGCAGAAGCTGCTCGCCTTCATGGACTCCCACATCTACCCCGCCGAACCGGTCTTCGAGCGGCAACTCGCCGAACAGGACGATCCGTGGTCGGTCCCGCCGATCGTCGACGAGCTCAAGGCCCAGGCCCGCGGCCAGGGCCTGTGGAACCTCTTCCTGCCCGGCACGTACGGCGCGGACCTGACCAACCTGCAGTACGCGCCACTTGCCGAGATCACCGGCCGCAGTCCCCGGCTCGCTCCCGTCGCACTCAACTGTGCCGCCCCGGACACCGGCAACATGGAGATCCTGGCGATGTTCGGCACCGAGCGGCAGAAGACGCGGTGGCTGCGGCCGCTCCTGGACGGAGAGATCCGCTCCGCCTTCGCGATGACCGAGCCGGACGTGGCCTCCTCCGACGCGACCAACATCGCCACCCGGATCGAGCGGGACGGTGACGAATACGTGATCAACGGGCGCAAGTGGTACACCTCCGGAGCGATGAACCCGCGCTGCGAGATCCTCATCGTGATGGGCAAGACCGATCCCAACACCGAACGGCACCGCCGGCAGAGCATGATCCTCGTCCCCAGGAACACCCGCGGGGTGGACGTCAAGCGCGGCATGCGTGTCTTCGGCTACGACGACGCCGACCACGGCGGGCACGCCGAGGTCGAGTTCACCGACGTCCGGGTCCCAGCGGAGAACCTCATCGCCGAGGAGGGTGCGGGATTCGCGATCTCCCAGGCGCGGCTCGGACCCGGCAGGATCCACCACTGCATGCGGCTGATCGGCATGGCCGAGCGAGCGATCGAGCTGATGTGCGAGCGCGCCGTGTCCCGCACCGCGTTCGGCAAGCCTCTTGCGGAGCAGGGCGTGGTGCGGGGGTGGATCGCCGAGGCACGGGTGCGCGCCGAGCAGCTCCGCCTGCTCGTCCTGAAGACTGCCTGGCTGATGGACACGGTCGGCAACAAGGGAGCCCACGCCGAGATTCAAGCGATCAAGATCGCGACGCCGCAGTCCGTCGAGTGGATCCTCGACAAGGCGATCCAGGTCCACGGGGCGGGTGGCGTCAGCCAGGACTTCCCCCTCGGGGAGCTGTGGGCCCAGGCCTGCATGCTGCGCCTGGCCGACGGGCCCGACGAGGTGCACCAGCAATCCCTCGCCCTTCGAGAGCTGAGGAACCACCGGAAGTAGCGGCGGGGCGAACACCACCCTGTGGAGCTCCGGAGACACCCGTCGAGAAGGGACAACAGCAGTGACGTCGTTCAAGAACCGCGTGGCTATCGTCACCGGAGCAAGCCGCGGCATCGGGCTGGCCATTGCCGAGCGGCTCGTCGAGCGCGGAGCGAAGGTGTGCGTCACCGCGCGCAAACCCGGCCCCCTTCAGGAGGCCGTCAAGGAGCTCGGCGGCGCCGGCCACGCCATCGCCGTCTCCGGCAAGTCCGACGATCCCGCACACCAGGAAGAGGCCGTGGCCCGTACCGTCGAGGCGTTCGGACGGCTGGACCTGCTGGTCAACAACACCGGCATCAATCCGGTCCACGGGCCGATGCTCGACATCGACGACGCCGCAGCGGCGAAGATCCTCGCGGTCAACGTGCTGGCCCCGCTCGCGTGGATCCGGCGTGCCCGTGACGCGTGGATGGGCGAGCACGGTGGCGCGGTCGTCAACGTCGCGTCCGTGGCAGGCATCCAGGCATCGTCCGGCATCGGCCTGTACGGCGTGAGCAAGGCGGCGCTCATGCACCTCACCGTCCAGCTCGCGGCCGACCTCGGCCCCGGCATCCGGGTCAACGCGGTCGCCCCGGCCGTGGTCAAAACACGTTTCGCGACGGCCATGTACGAGGGGCGCGAGGAAGAGGCCGCCACCCGGTATCCGATGAAGCGCCTCGGCGTGCCAGAGGACATCGCGGGCGCCGTGGCGTTCCTGCTGTCCGACGAGGCAAACTGGATCACCGGCCAGACCCTCGTCGTGGACGGTGGGCTGACCATCACCGGCGGAGTATGAACCGTAGGCTTTCCGGCACAGGGCGCAAGGTCGAGCGTCGGGGAACTGCGCCGTGGCCACGGTGACCACGGTGACCACGCAAAGTGTGGCCGGCGCCGCCTCCACACCAGAGGTCAGGGTCGTCGGCCGGGCGCGGCCGCGGTCGGCGGGTCGGCCCGGCACGGGCGCGCAGTGCGCACCGACGGTCGCCCCGGCCGAAGACCGCCGCCGGGTCGGGGCGGCCGCCCGTGACCGTGCCCGGTGCGGCTCTGCGCTCCGGCCCGCCGAGGCGGCCCGGGTGTCCGGCACGGCGAAGGGCCAACTGCCCCGGAACAGATGTGCCCGCATCGGGCGAATGTCCGCCACCACCTGGCCTTCGGCGCCGGCCGCCATCGCTGCCCTGGGGCATCCCTGGCACGCACGGAGGCGGCGGTGGCCCTGCGGGCAGTGGCCCGCCGCCTGCCGGGACTACGGCTCGCGGCGGCAGCGGAACCCCCGATGCTCGGCCTGCTGTCCTTCAGGGCACCCCTGCGTGTGGCAGTGGAAGCCGTAAGCCGCCCAGCGGCGTCATGAACGGCGCGTACCTCGTTACTTCCGGCCGGGATTGTCCGACACCAGCCACCTTCAGTACCTGAGCTCGCTTGTCCGGGGGTCGGGGCCATCCGGAGACCGCGGCGCGCACACTCCGGATGAACTGGCCCGACGGCTCCTTTGGATCCGGTCGGACGACTCAGGGCGCCGTGACCGATCCCTCCCGTAGCAGCGCGTCGACAATCGCGTCCAGCAGTCCAGGAATCGCTTCCTGCAGGTCATCACGTCGCAGCCGGTGGCCCCGCGCCCCGCCGACCATGACAGGCCGAAGAACACCCGCGTCCACCAAGACCTTGAAGTGATGCGTGGCCGTCGACTTGCTCAGATCCTCGTAGAGGTCCCCGCACGGCCCCTCACCATCGAGGCTGACGGCCAGGCGCCGCACCATCTCCAGACGGACGGGATCTGCCAGGGCGCGCAGCAGCTTCTGCACGTTGCCGACGGGCGGCAGCCGATCGGCGGGAGTCTCCCAGGACGACATCACACCTCCAAAGTTTGACGCGCATCGTACTTGTGCCTAGCATCCCCGAAGTACGACGTAGGTCAAACATATCAGGAGTCGCTTTGCAGACATCCTCAACGCGCCACCCGCAGAGATGGCGCTACCCCACCCTCCTTGTCCTCCTCATGCTCGGGCAGGGGACCTCGGCCATCCCCTCGCCGCTGTACTCCATCTATGCCGAGAAGTGGCACTACCCGCCCGTACTGACCACCATCATCTTCGGCGCGTACGGAGCCGTGGCACTGGTGGCCATCCTGGCCTCCGGCCCCCTGTCCGACCGCTTCGGCCGCCGACCAGTCCTGATCATCGCGGTGCTTCTCGTACTCATCGGGCTCGCGGTCTTCGTCTTCGCCGCCAGTCCCGCGTACCTGGTTGTGGCCCGGATGCTCAACGGTCTCGGCATCGGCGCGATCGTCGTCGTCGGCGGCGCCGCCCTGCTGGACGTGCACCCGGACATCGCGGCGCGGACCGGGACGCTGACCGCCATCGCGTTCAACCTCGGCATCGCCATCGCAGCACTCGGCACCGCGACTCTCGCCCAGATCGACTTCCACCCCCTGCTCATCCCCTACCTCGCCGACGCCCTCATCGCGTTCATCCTGCTCATCCTCATCGTGCGGATGCGTGAACCGCACCCCTCGATCAGCACCGCGCCTCTGAGGATTCCGCGGCCGGAAGTGCCCGGGGAGATTCGCGGACGCTTCACCTTCGCCGTGATCGGCGCCAGCGCCGCCTGGGCCGTGCTCGGAGTGTGCTTCTCCCTCGAGCCGTCGATCGCCTCCCATGCCGCGCACATCGACGGACCGCTGTTCGGCGGCATCATCATCGCGGCCTTGACAGTGACCGCCGCAATCGCTCAGACCATCGGCGGCCGCTATCCGGCCCGAACGGTCGCGCTCATCGGCGATACGGCGCTCGCGGTGCTCATGATCGCCGGGGTAGGCGCGTTCGCGACGGGCCACGCTGTCCTCATCGCCGTGACCGTCGCACTCCAAGGCGGCGCCTACGGACTCGCGTTCGGCGGATCCCTCCGCCACCTGACCACACACATCCCCGCCGAGCGCCGCGGCGCTGTCATGTCGGCGTTCTACCTCATCGCCTACACCGCTCTTATCGTGCCCACCCTCCTCGTGGGCGCAGGGGCGACAATGTGGTCCGACACCTCGGTCTTCCCCGTCTTCGCCGTACTCGCGGCGCTCCTCTGTCTCTCCGCCGTGGTCATCGAGAGGCTCCTCGGCCGTCATGACCGGCGTCCCGGGCGGGTACAGCCGGCGGTGGAGCTGGATCGTGGAGTGACCGCGCATGACTGACGTTTCCGCTCGAGGTTGAGCGCGAGAAGCAGTAGCTGAGCAAGCTGTCACCGAGACCGCCCTCGCCGGTGAGACGACCGGCCACATCGGCTACGAGAAGTACGACCGTCACCACCGGCGTAGGCCGGCGGGGCCGCAGACACCATTCCGCCGTCCGGAGCGCGCTGGGCCGACCCCCACCTGTTTCGCGCGATTCGCCATGGCCGCCGATGACGACCAGGGAAAGCGGCGGCACCAGCCGTCCGCGCTCAGGTGGAGCTTACTGGTGAGTCCGTCGCGCGAGCGGCGGACTCACCTCCCCCACGTGTACCGATCGAACGGTATAGAGATCCATATCAGACGGTCTTTGACTCAGCCAGACCGAGGGAGTACTGTACCGATCAGTCGATACGCACAATCCTTCTCGAGCAGCCGCTCCGGCAAGCACGGAGGTGAGCAGCGAGCGGGTGTACCGACCCAGCCCCGTGGCCAGGAGACGACCAACCTGACCACCCCATCCGCCACCCGAGCCACCACGGGAGGGCGCATGATCGTCCAGCCCCTCACAGCAAGGCCACGGCAGGCTCCGAGGCCGACAGCATCGCGCCGAGCATCCAGCTGCAGCGCGGACGTGACACCCGAGAGTGTCCGCGCATTTCGCAAGCTCACAAAGACCACAGCCCGGCAGTGGGCACTCCCAGATGACACCGTGGAAGTCTTGACACTCATCGTGAGCGAATTGGTGACCAACGTGCTCGCCCACAGTGGCAGCGACGAGGTGGCCGTTCTCCTGGTCTTGGACCACGAGAACGTGCAGCTCGAAGTCAAGGACCACGGCACATGGCAGCCGCGCCACTCCGACGACACACCCTCCGAAGACTCAACAAGTGGCCGGGGTCTACAGCTCATCCAGGCCCTCACGACCACCTGCGGGATACGCCACGCATCACCAGACGCGAAGGGCACCTCGGTCTGGGCGCAGATTTCCGTGCAGGACTCGTCCTGAGGTCGGCCGGCACGTCTGCACCGTCCTTCAGGCGGCCCGCCGGACGGGGACTGTGTGCGTCAACGAGGACGCCGAGGCCCCGGCCCTCGTAGCACATGAAGCGTCAATCCCGAAAGTGAACACGGAGTCCTCATGGCCGCACCGCGCTTCAGCTACGCCTCGGACACCTCGGAGAGCCCTTGTGGGGTGAAACCGTTGGCGCGAACTTCGATCGCACCGTGGCCGCCTTCGGAGATCGGGAAGCCCTGGTGGACGTGGCAACGGGTCGTCGATGGACCTATCGAGAGCTTGCCGAAGCCAGTGCCGCGTTGAGCCCGGATGACCCGATCAACATCCAGTACACGTCGGGGACGACTGGTGTTCCCAGGGGGGCGACGCTGTCGCACCGCAGCGTCCTCAACAACGGTTTCCTCGCCGGGCGAGTTGTGTCACCAGGCCGACTAGGACCGGGTCTGTACTCCCGTGCCGTTCCGCCACGGCTGGAGCTGAGGAGCTTGGCGAGCGCGGCTTCCTTCTTGAAGGGGCCGAGCAGGTTCTCCGCTGGAACGCGGACATCGTCGAAGGACAGCTCCCTGGTGTCGGAGGCGTTCCAGCCGACCTTGGAGTACGGCGCTGCCACGGTCAGGCCCGGAGTGCCGGAGGGGACGATGATCGCGCTGATCTCCTTGCCCCCGGACGCCGTGGTGCCGGTGACCGCCGTGATGGTGATCAGGGCGGTGATGTCGGTACCGGCATTGGTGATGAAGCACTTGCTGCCGTTGATCACCCACTCGTTCGTGGCCTCGTCCAGGCGCGCCGTCGTCCGGGTGGCTCCGGCGTCGGAGCCACCTCCCGGCTCGGTGAGCCCGAACGCGCCGAGGATCTCACCCGCGCACAGCCGGGGCAGCCATGTGGTCTTCTGCTCCGGGGCGCCGAAGAGGTAGAGGGGCATGGCACCGAGCGACACGCCCGCCTCCAGGGTGATGGCCACGGAGGAGTCGACCCGAGCCAGCTCCTCCAGGACCAGGCAGAGCGCGAGGTAGTCCCCGCCCATGCCCCCGTATTCCTCGGGAAACGGCAGCCCGAACAGTCCCAGCTTTCCCATCTCCCGGACGTTGTCGTACGGAAACGCGTGCCGCCCCGAGTGGTCCGCCGCGGGGCGGCTCTGGAGTCGGTGGGGATCAGCGCGCTGTCCGGCCAGAGCGCGCACCGTGCGGGAAACACTGGGGCGGCCGAGTCGCCCGGCCGTCCACACGCTGGTATCGACCGGGGCGGCACTGTGGGGCGGATCCGGCGAGCGACGTCACGCTACGGCCTCCCCGTTCTCCCGGGGCCGGCCTTCGCGGGCTCGACGACCGCGAGGACTTCGTCCAGGACCACGGTGGCGTCCGGCGCGACGCGCAGCTCGGTGACCGTTCCGTCGAAGGGCGCGGTCACAGCGTGCTGTGCTCAACGCTGCCTCCTTGCGCGGCCCGACAACAGACATACCGGGGCGTGACGCACGTTCTTCAGCATGAGCGTTACATGTGCATTAGTTAACGCTCACTAACTCTTGCGATGCTAGCGATCGTTAACACATGCTGTCCAGGGTCGGTTTCGCGCCACGGCCCGAGCAGGCCGCACCGGCACCCGCGAGGGAAGGAGGACATGGCCACCGCGCGCCCAGAGCGGCCCTGAGCACTCGCACGACCTGTGCCATACACCGTTGCCCGTTTCCCCCGATCACCAAGGAGATGACATGGCTGTAGCGGCCGAACCCCTCGTGAAGCTCACCATTGACGAGGACATCGCCACCATCACGCTCGACTCCCCGGCCAACCGCAACGCCCTGTCCGCGGCGCTCGTCGAGGAGTTGCACGGCTGCCTCACCCAGGCGTCGCACCCCACGATCCGGGCTGTGGTCCTCACCCACACGGGCCCCACCTTCTGCGCGGGCGCAGACCTCAAGGAGGCGGCAGACGGGGGCATGCAACGGGGCACCGAAGCGCTACTGGGCCTGCTGCGCCGCATCGTGGAGTTCCCGGTCCCGGTCATCGCGCATCTGCGGGGCAACGCCCGAGCGGGCGGGATCGGCCTGATCGGAGCGGCCGACATCGCGGTGGCCCCCGCCGGGGTGACCTTCTCCTTTTCCGAAGTACGCCTCGGCCTCGCCCCCGCGATCATTTCCCTGACCGTGCTGCCCCGCATCGACCAGCGTGCGGCGGGACGCTACTTTGTCACCGGGGAGACTTTCGACGGCACCACGGCCGCCCACATGGGCCTGCTGACCTGCGCCGCGCCCGACGCCGCCGGCGTCGACGAGACGGTCGCCCGCCTCGCCGCGGCCCTGCGGTTGTGCTCCCCCCAGGGCCTGCGCGCATCGAAAAGGCTCACCACCGCACGAACGCTCGAGTCCCTCAACCAGCATGGCACCGCAATGGTGACGCTCTCCGCCGAACTGTTCGCCTCCGAGGAAGCCGCGGAGGGAATGCTCGCCTTCCGCGAGCGCCGGCCGCCACACTGGGCGCCACTTCCCTGACCTGACGATCTCGTCGCACGGAGCCCCACGGAGGGCGGCGGAGACGTACGGCCCGCCGCCACCGATCCGCACTGGACACCTACGCTTCCGGAGGTGACGTTCATGTCAACGATGTCCCCCCTTGAGATCTTCGACCTGCTCTCCGCGCCCCTGCTCGCCGACCGGACGACACAGAGCGTCGACGTAGCCCAGCCCGAACAAACCCGGCTCGCCGACCACAGCCGGCGGGACTGCTTCGGCGGACTCAAGGACGGCACCCTCCACTTCCAGCGCTGCCGATGGTGCCGCTCACCCACCTTCCGACGCGTGTTCTGCCCTGCCTGCGGCTCTCCCGATCTGGAGTTGGAGCGCAGTTCAGGCACCGGGACCGTCAGCCGCTCGCTGGTCCGCCGGAACGACGCGCCCCGCAAGCTCTTCACCATCGACATGAGCGAAGGATTCCGGCTGCAGGGCAGCATCGTGGGTGTGGCGCGTCACGCCGTGTGGGTTGGGTCCCGGGTCCGCGTGGTGGCAGACACCGGGACCAACTCCGGGGACCTCACCTTCAAGCTCTGCACAGCCTCTGGCGCCAACTGACAGCCGCTCCGCGACGAGGGGCCCTCGACAGGCCGCTCAACGCTCACCTGCCTTACTGGGCACGTGAGCGTCGGCCGGCATGATGTGGGGCCGGGGCGCGCCGCACCCTGTCACGGCAGGGCCACGGGAAGGCGTCATGCAGGAGCGCTCGTACCGACCATCGCCTCGGTGGGGTCGGCTCACGCAGCCACCCGCAGACGGCGATCTGCACCTCGGACAAGCCCGAACTCGCCGACGAGCTCTCCAAGGACATCAACGCGGCCCTGGACGGCTCCCCCGCCACCACGGCGATCAGCCTCCACGACCGCACCACGAACACCGCCTGCGCCCTGGACGCGGACCGGAGGTTCGACTCCGCGAGCACGGTCAGGGTGACGGTCCTCGCCACACTGCTGTGGGACGCGCAGAAGGACAACCGCGCGCTGACACAGGAGGAGAAGGACCGCGCCACCGCCATGATCACGCAGTCTGACAACGATGTCGCGCCGCTCGCACACCTCGCAGTAGAAGGCGGGCGGCCGGCCACCTCGGCACGACCTCTGCGCGGCCGTGCACCCCCTGGCGGCCGCGTCGGCCTTCTTCCGGGAGTTCGACCTCCCGGCCCGTGGCGTCCCGCTGCTGCGGGCGCCCATCGCCTACGCACACCCCCTGGACGGCGGCAGCGCCGCGTTCGCCCACCACGAGCTCGCCAGAACCTGCGACCGGCTCGGCCCGGACGGGCGCCGCTGGCGGCGGCTGATGGCACCGCTGGTGCGGCACAGCACGGGCGTGACCGACTTCCTGCTGTCCGGCCTGCGGTCCCTGCCACGCGACGTCACCGCCCCGCTGCTGCTCGGCACGCGTGTGCTCGGGCACCTCCTGCGGTCCGACGGGCTGCGCACCGAGGCCGCCCGAGCGCTGCTCACCGGGGTGGCGGCACACGCGGTGAGCCGACTGCCCAGCCCGCCCGCCGGGGCCATCGCGCTGCTGCTCGGACACCTGGCGCACACGACCGGCTGGCCGCTGCCCCAAGGCGGCAGTGTCCGCATCGCCGAGGCTCTGGTCGACGACCTGCGGACGCACGGCGGCACGGTGCACACCGGTCACCGGGTCACCGACCTCGCCGAACTCGACGCCCGGGTGATCATGCTGGACACCACACCCCACGGCCTGCTCTCGCTGGCCGGCGACCGGCTGCCGCCGCGCTACCGCCGCGCGTTGGACCGCTTCCGCTACGGCCCCGGCGCGGCAAAGGCCGACTTCCTGGTCAGCGAGCCCATCCCATGGGCCGACCCGGAGGTGGGACGGGCCGGGACCGTGCACCTGGGAGGCGCCCGCGCCGACATGCTCGCGGCGGAGAACGCGGCGACCCGGGGCGTGGCCACCCAGGAGCCGTTCGTGCTCCTGGTCGACCCCGCCGTCACCGATCCCGGCCGCGCCGCGGGCGGGCGCCGCCCGGTGTGGGCCTACGCGCACCTGCCCAACGGCGATACCCGGGACCTGGTGCCGCTGATCACCCGTCGCATCGAGCGGTACGCGCCGGGCTTCACCGACACGGTGATCGCGGCGCGCGGTGTGCCGGCCGCCGAGTACGAGACGTACAACCCGAACTATCCCGGCGGCGACATCGGTGCGGGAGCCATCACCCTCACCCAGTCCGTATTCCGGCCGGTCCCCGCCTGGAATCCGTACCGCACGCCCCTGCCCGGGGTGTACCTGTGCTCGGCGTCGACGCCCCCCGGCCCCGGTGTGCACGGTATGTGCGGGCACCTCGCGGCCAAAGCCGCCCTGCACCAGGAATTCGGCATCACCACGACCCCGCGCCTGGGCCCCCAGGACACGGCCGGCGCCACCGGACACCCTCGGGGACCGCATTAGGGTGTCTTCAAAGATCATTGGGTGGTGGATCATGGCGGGGTGATACGTCGCCACGGCTCATGGCAGACGGTCTGCACCCGCTTTCGTCGCTACGCCCTGGATGGCGTGTTCACCCGGGCCCTCCAGCAGATCCAGGCCCGCGCGGACGCGGCTGATCCGCGGCGGCCACATCGACACCGCGATGCTCCGCGCCATGCAGGTCTCCGCCCGCGGCGACCTGCGTCGTTCACCTCTAAGGGTTCTGGCTCAGCTTTCGTGCCGAGTGACGCTCCGTTATGGCTCTTCCGCCTGCGGCTGATGCACCCCGAGATCACGATTGTGTGGGCGGACACCGCTTACGCCGGGAAGCTCGTGGACTGGGCGGAACAGCACCATCCAGCACTCCGAGACCTTGATCACTTGGGCAGCCATCACCCTCATGACCAGGCGCCTGGCCCGGAAAGGCGCCACCCCCCGGCTGGTCAAGGAAGCCCGCGCCGGCCAGCTGAGCTCTCCTCCTCCATGTCGCCGATGCGGACGCGCAGCTCGCGCATGCCCTCCAGGGATCGCGATGCCGAAGGCAGCCTGCTCTACCCATGCCTTCCGCAGTAACCCCCCTGGAAGGCAGCCCAGAAGTCCTCGTCGATCCCGGTGTCAGCGAACGAGTTCCAGTTGGTGTGGGCGACGAGTTGGTCGTGCCCGTCGCGGCTGTTGAGGGCGAAGGTCAGGTACCCGAGTGCACTGCCGCCGTGGCCGTACGCACGGCCGCAGCCGGTGGCGTAGACGTAGACACCCAGGCCGTAGGCGACAGCGGGCGGGGCGCTACCGGTTGTGGGGACCGTGTCGGTGAGCATCCGGCGAAGCAGGTCCGGGGACAGGAGGCGGCCTTGCAGCAGGGCCCGGTAGAAGCGTGCGATGTCGGCCGCGGTCGTGACGAGGGCGCCCGATGCACCAGCCTCGGACGGACTGAACGCGGTGACGTCGAACCGGGTGGGGTCCGGCGCGTTCGGCAGCAGGAGCGAAACGTCCGCGTAGCCGTGTACATGGGCTCCGTCGATGGTGGTCTGCGCCAGCGGATATGCAGTGTCGCGCAGCCCGAGGGGCGCGAAGACGCGGCGCTCGAGGTTGGTGCGCAGGTCGCGGTCGGTGACCCGTTCGACGATCAAGTCGAGTAGCAGGTAGTTGGTGTTGGAGTACCGGAATCGGGTGCCGGGAGCCGGGAAGTACCGGGGTTGGGCAAGTCCGATGCTGATCAGCTGGTCGCGGGGCCAGTACTGGTCAAGCCTGCGGAAGTGGGGAAGCAGCCCGTCGATGTAGTCGTACAGCCCACTCGTGTGGTTGAGAAGCTGACGGACAGTGATGGGTGCACCGGACAGTGCGTTGTCGGTGCGGACCTGGTCGGGCAGCAGGCTCTGCACGGTGTCGTCGAGTCGCAACCGGTGCTCGGCCACGAGTTGCAGGACGACCGTTGCGGTGAAGGTTTTCGTGACGCTCCCGGTGCGGAACTTCAGGTCCGGTGCCATCGGCGTGCCGGCGGACCGGTCGGCGACGCCGGCCGCGCCGAAGCGGTCGTCCGAGCCGCGGCGGGCTCGCAGGAAGGCGCCTGGGTTGGGGTTCGGGTCGGCCACCACCTGGTCGACCAGGGCCTGCAGGGCCGGGTCGCGGCGGCTGCCAGCCGTCTGTCCGTCACTGGTTTGGCCCGCGGTGGCCATACCAGGTGGCAGCAGGAGAGCAAGAGCAAGTCCCATATATAACAAGCCAGTTGCGCGTCGTCGGATCATCGCACGGGCCCTCTCCAGTAGCAATATAGACGTACGGTTATAGCACGCGATACCGTCTCCACGTGCCGAGAGTCGCCGACCATGACGCCCGCCACGGGCAGATCACCGACGCCGTCCAACGCCTGATCGTGCGACACGGCCTCACCGCCGTGACCGTCGCGCGGACCGCCGCAGAAGCGGGCATGTCCGTCGGCCTGGTGCAGCACTACTTCACGGCAAAGGACGAGATGCTGCTGGCCACGTTCACCCGCGTCAACGGGCGTTTCACCGCACGAGTGGACGAACTGGTGAACCGAGGGGAGACCGAAGGCCGCACCATCGCCGAGATGCTGCGGCAGGCGCTGACCGAGCTCATACCGCTCGACGACGCCCGCCACGCCGAATTCCTGGTCCGTCGCGCCTTTGCAGACCAGGCCGCACACAACGCCCGCCTTGCCAACGTCCAGAGAGAGACCCTCGTGGGCATCCGCTCACGCGTCGCCCGAGCCATCAACAATGGCAAAGTATGCGGCGAGGTCCCTCAGGGGGTCGACGCGGCTGACCAGGCCCTGCACATCGTCGCGTTCGCCGAAGGACTCGCCCTGCACACGCATATCGACCCCGACGGCACACCGAAACCAGCGATCCTCGCCGCGCTGGACGACCAACTCGGCCGCGTATTTACCGGAACCTGCCGACGCGCCCAGCTCGGTTAGAGATCCGCAACGCGGCCCCCTGGGACACAACGCCGGCATCCTTGCTCGCCCCCTTTCCGCAGCGGGCCGAGTAGGCCGACACCGGACGCGGGGACCGGTGGGCGTGCAGTCGAAGATGTCGCGGAATGTGGCGGCGCCGACAGGGACAACCGCTGGGAAACTCCCAGACGCACCAAGCCGAGCAGGCTACCACCCAGGTCGGCGCCAACCCTGGGGCCGCACAACGCGGTTCGGTATTCGCGACGGCGTCGGCGGCGACATCGGGCTGGTACACGTGCAGCATCAGCCGCCCCGGACGCGCGGCGGCGGTTCCATGGTCAGCTGACCGGCAGCGTAGATGCCCAGTCGCGGAGGAGCTGTGCATACCGGGGCGGATCAAGCTCGTGCATGACATGCGGCGCGTCCGGTGCCGAGTGGTAGTCGACCGTCACCCCAGCCGACCGCATCAACGTGACAGCGTGCGCGGCCTGCTCGTCGGACAGCGCTCCGAGCGGCTCTCCCGTGTCCGGGTCGACGGACCGCGTGTGGTGGGTGACCAGCACGGGCGTCTTGACCTGCCTGAGCATCCGGTCGTGCGGGCAGTTGAGGGCGACGGTCCCCTCGTGGAACGCCCGTGCCCACTCGGGGTCGTACTCCTTGAGGTTTTGCGGCGGCTCCTCCTGCCTCCCGGAAAGCTGCGAGGCGAAGATCCGGACCATCGTGGACGGGGACTTCTTGACGGCCTCGAGGTAGCCGGGCCAGTCGTTGACAGACCATTGGTCGCCGAGGTAGGTGCTGTACAACTGGAACAGCGGTCCAGCGCCCTCCCGGATCGAGTGCCCGATGGCCGGGACCAGTTCGGAGGAGAACAACGGCGCATCCTCCAAGAGCGCGCCCCGGGTCTGGCCGGGCATGGCGTACGCCGACAGCCATGCGGCCAGGACACCGCCCGAGGAGTTGCCCGCGACGATGACCGGGCGCTTGACGACCAGGGCGATGAACCGGACAAGGTCGTTGCCGAAGTTGTCGAGGCTGTACCGCTTGGGCGTCCACGTGCTGCGCCCTTGGCCGCGCAGGTCGACGGCGTATACGTGGAAGTCGGGAGACAGCAGGCTCATCGCCTCCTCGTAGCTCCACCACGACCCGGTCTGCTCGGGGACCAGCAGCAGCGCCGGCTTGTCCGACGATCCGGCCTCGGCGTAGTTCATGGTCACCTCACCGAGGTCGACCCGCTGCTCGGGGTACGCGTGCGGGACGAAGACGTCACGGACCGCGGGGTTGCTCGCCATTGCTCCTCTTTCGTGCGTACGGGCAGATTCCATGGCCCAGCGCTGGGCCAGTGCCATGTAGTAGGTGGTCACGCCGGGGCGGCCGACGGCAGCTGCGCTCAGCACCTCGCCGGGCGCGGCCCCCTGCGGGATTCCCGCGCCATCACCGGTGTGTGGACGTGATCATGTTCGGATGTCACGGCGCTAGGATTCACCCTGTGACTGCCGCCAAGCACTGCCCGTTTCGATGAGTGGTACAGCGGATCACACGCGGCGCTCGGGACGCCCGCCGCAGGGGGAGCCGATCCTTGAACGTGCGTTCAAGGTCCTGGGCGCATTCGCCCACACAGGGGAGAGCCTGCCGCTCAAGACGCTCGCGTCCCGCGCCGACCTTCCCAAGAGCACCACCTCGAGGATCGCCGCGCAGTTGGTCGGCGTGGGGGCTCTCGAACGTCTGGAGAACGGTGAGTTCGTCGTGGGACTGCAGATGCTGGAAATCGCATCGCTCGCTCCCCGCGGCCACGGCCTGCGTGCCGCCGCGCTGCCGTTCATGCAGGACCTGCACCGCGTAACGCGCCAGCACGTCCTTCTCGCCGTTCGCGACGGCCACGAGGCGGTGCTGGTGGAGCGCCTGTCGGCGCACGACGCGGTTGCCGTGAAGTACCGCGTGGGCGGACGGCTCCCGCTGGACACCACGGGGATCGGCATCGCCCTGCTGGCCTATGCGACCGAACGGGTGCGCGAGGACGTACTCGCCGGGGCCGCGGCCCCGGCCCGCGTACGTCAGTTGATGGCCATGACCCGGTCCGAGGGTGTGTGCGCGGCGGCCGTGCCCAACCCAGTGGACACCGGCCCGGCCACGGTGTCGACGGTCGCCGCACCCATCCTCGGCCGCGGCGGCAAGGCGCTGGGTGCGGTCTCGCTGGTCGGAGCGGACGAAGCGGGCACTCAGATCGCTTGTCGCATCGCGCTGCGTACGGCGAGTCTGGCGATCTCGCGAGCACTTGGGACCGCGGTGGCGGGTTCAGGTAAGGGGCCAGGCCAGCAGAGGTAGCCGGGTTCGGCGTCGGGGGCGGTCATCAGCGCGGTGATGTGCTCGGGCCCCGCGGTGGCGATCATGTGCGGCGGCCGGCCGAGCCACCCGCGGAGCGTGTCGCGGGCCGCGGGCCGCGGCGAAGGTCGCCTCGGTGCTACACCCGACGTCCTGCCTGTGATCGTGCCGGCGCTGCGCGAGGGCGTACGCGCCGCCCCCGCCAGCACACTCGTGCCCGTCCCAGCGCTCTTCGCCCCGGGCTGCCTCGTCGAAGTCGACGTCACCGCCGCCCCCCCCTGTCCGCCTGAACCGGCCGGGCGGGGTGGCGGCGGTGGCCCGTCACGAACCCAGCCGGTGAAAATCGCGGTTGTGGTAGACGAGTCCGTCGGCGTCACCCCGCACGTGGATCTCTTCCACACGGATGAAGAGAACGCTGTGCGAACCCATCGGCGTGCGCCCGGACAGAGTGCCGGTCATGGTCACCGGCGCGTCGCGCAGCACCGGCACCGGGTCGGCCGACGCCCAGATGTCCCAGGCGAAGCGCTCGTCCATCGCCACTTTCGTGGCTCCGGAGAAGTGCCGCGCCAGCTCCGCCTGGTCCCCGCCGAGGACGTTCAGCGCGACCCGGCCATTGCTGACGAAGACGTCGTGCATGGCGCTGCTCCGGTTGACGCACGCCAGGACGGTCGGCGGGGAGTCCGTGACCGAGCAGACGGCACTCAGTGTGATTCCGCACCGGCCGCCAGGGCCGTCGGTCGTGAGAATGCTGACAGCCGCCGCCAGGTGTGCCATGGCGTCCCGGAATTCGGCGCGAGTCGCTGTGATCGTCATGTTGTCTCCGCCCCTGTTCAACTCGTTCGGGTTCGTGCTCATGCGGCGTTCGGGCGTCAGATGTTCGTGGCGATGGGCTCGTCGACACCGGTCAGTGCCCGCCCGTAGGCCTCGCGGGCCAACTGCGTGTTGAGGAAACCGTGGCGGCCGGCGGCCTCCAGGTCACGCCAGGCGCGCTGCAGCGGGTTGGCCTCGGCGAACCCGCTCGCGCCGTGGATGTCGAGCAGCCGTGACATCGCCTGCCGGCAGCTCTCCACCGCGGTGGAGACGTCCATGCGCGCGCGGGCCCGCTCCACCAGACTCATGGCGGTGCCCGACGCGACCGCCCCGTCGATCGCGTCGGTCGCGCGGCGGGTGTGCAGCCGGGCGGTGTCCAGGTGCTGCGTCGCCTCGGCCAGCCAGAGCTGGGTCACCACCGCCTCCGGAGCGGAGGGGTACCGGCTGTAGACGATCTTCTTCTTCGCCGCCAACGTCTGGTGCACGACGTCCAGCGCCCCGTGCGTGGCGCCGAGCAGCGGGCCCGCCATCATGGCCGATCCGCCGATCCCGCTCAGGATCTCCTGCTCCGCGGTCCGGGGGCCCTTGGGGGTGATGATCCGTTCGGTCGGTACGAAGACGTCCGAAGCGACGATCGTGTGGCTGCCGCTGCCGCGCATACCGGCGACCCACCAGTCCTCGTCGATGGTCAGGTCACTCATCGGGACGGCGAAGCCGTGCACGGTCGGGCCGCCTTCCTCGACGGTGCCGGTGGCCAGAACCATCGCCCACCGCGCATGTGTGCAGCCCGAGGCGTACCCCCACCGCCCGGTCAGCCGGACTCCTCCGTCGACAGGTTCCACCCGGCCGGCAGTTGGATTGAGCGAACCGCACAGCCAGGCGTCCGGACCCTCGCTGTACAGGAAGGAATTGAGGGCGGGGCTCTTCGGAGTGATGGCGATCTGCCCACTCACTCCCACCACCCAGGCGGTGGAGGCGCAGCCGCGTCCCAGTTCGGCCGTCACCTCGGTCAGCGTCCCGATGCCGTGGCCGTAGCCACCGTACTCGACGGGTACGCACAGTCGCGCGAACCCGGCCTCGGTGATCACCGCGAGGCTCACGTCGCTCAGGTGCCGCCGCTCCTCGGTCTCGGCGGCGTGCTGCCTGAGCAGCGGCACGAGTGCGGCGGCGCGCGCCACGAGCTCTTCGCGTGCGGGCACCGCGCTGGTTTCGTCGTGTCCGACGGCCGTCATCGTCATGATCGCTTCCTTGGATGTCTCGGTCCGGGCTCACGCCCCGATGCGACCGAGTCAAGCCGAGCGACGCGACGGGTCTCTTGTGACGGCGACCAGAGTTCAGTCCGGTCTTTGCGACGGCGGTCCGAACACCTCGACGAAGTTGAGGGCGGCGTGCACCGCCAGCCGGCCCTCCTTCACCGGACGCCCGCGCAGCTGCTCGGCCTTCTTCACCCGGTACAGCACGGTGTTCTTGGCGATATGCAGCCGTTCGGCGACAGCAGAGACGGCACGGTCGTCGTCGAGGTAGGCGCTCAGCGTGCTCCGCAGCTCCGCCATCGCCGGGTCGTCGGCCGCGAGCGGCCCCAGCACCCGGGTCACGAACTCCGCCGCCGCGACCGGGTCGGCGTTCAGGAGAATCGGCAGTTCCAGCCGCTCGTAGTCGTACACGGGCCCCGGAGACCGTCCCACCCGGCCGGCCCGTTCGGCCGCCAGCGCCTGCTCGTGGGAGCGGCGGAAGCCGGCGAGGGCGTATCCGGGACGCCCCAGCGCGACGCGCAGATGTGGCGGGAGCCCCCGGTTCCGCGGCGCGGACTGCCGGTCCGGGCCCGGCGTGGGCGGACCGCTGACCCTGCCTCCCCACGCCCACAACTTGGCCGTGCCGGTGGGTACCAGCAGGACCGAGGAGCATCCGGCGGTCGTCAGCAGCCGCGTCGCGGCCTCGGCGAGTTCATCGGCGCCGCCGGCCACTTCGGTGTCGGACCAGGCGATAAGCGCCAGATGGTGCACGGTCAGATCGTAGGAGAGTCGGCTCATGGCCACGTCGCGGTCGATCTTCCGGCCCGCGAGGATGTCCCGCACCATCTCCTGCCGGGCCGCCGCGGCGCCGGCGAGCCAGCGGTCACGGGTGACGGCAAACTCCTGTGCCATCAGGGCGCTCAGCGCGGCCATCCCCTCGAACAAGTCCGCGGACATCTGCCGCATGACCTCCGACTGACTCTCCGGGGGCAGATGGGCACCGCACCAGTCGAAGAGTCTGCCGAGGAAGTCCGAGTGGAACAGTTGGACGCCCTGGAGCCCCACGTCCACCGACACACCCCTCGGTACGGCTTCCCTGACCAGGGCGGAGACCTCGCTGCGCAGAGCAGCGGGCGGAGTGTGGTCCCCCGACAGGGAGACGACGGCGGACAGAGCCAGGGCCTCGTAGGAACGGCGCGGCCGGAAGTGGACGTACCGGACGTCGGAGAGACCGTGGACGTCTCGTCTGGCCGCCATGGCCTGGCCGGCCTCGATGGCCCACCCCGCCGCGGCGCGGCCGACCCGGGCGACCACCTCGGCGACCAGCATGGGATCGGACACGGCGGAGCCGATCACCGCCTCGTCCTCGGGCCGAAGCCGTACCAGCCATACCCGCTCCCGGTCCCTGATCCCGTCCGTGCTCACCGGGCGCTCCGGCGCATGGGCCGACGGTGACTCATCTTGCTTTCCCGTGTCCCCTCGTTGGCGAAGTAGAGTTCACGGCCAATGCGCAGTGGCCGGCCGCGGGACCGGGTTGACGAGGAGGACATGCGGCTCATTGTAGCGGAAATTAATGAACAACGTTCATTTAAGAGGGTGTCTCACGTGGCACGTTTCGCGAGCTTCTTGTAGCCGGTCAGGGCGGCGGCCAGGCCGAGAAAGGCGAGGACCGCGTGGAGTTTGACGGGTCGGCGCCGCCGTGGTCCAAGGCGGGACGGGACGGCGGGTATGCCGCGGATGAGCGGCTTGAGGGCGAGGCTGTCGTGCATGTTCGCGCCGGACACGGCGACGGCGAGCGGGATGCCCTGGGCATCGGACAGCACGTGCGGCTTGCTGCCCCTTCTTGCCGCGATCGACCGGGTTCGGCCCGGTCAGCGATCCCCCCTTTTGGCGCGAACGGAGGCCGCGTCGACGATCGCCGAGGTCCAGTCCACCTCGCCCCGGGGCCCGAGTTCGTCCAGCACCGCCCGGTGCAGCCGACGCCACAGGCCGGCCTCGGTCCGTACCGTGAAGCGGCGATGCGCGGTGGCGGGCGACGTGCCGAACGTCGGCGGCAAACGGGATGGCCAGCACCCAGAGTTCATCAGGAACCAGACACTTTTCGATAGATCAGCACCCACGACCGGCATCATGCCGCACGAACATCACGTCACGTGAGAAACCTCTAAGCCTTGATTGATGCGGCTGTCCTGGCAGCCTGCTCGATCTTCGCGCAGTGGGCTGTACGGGCTTGCTCGTCGATCTGCTCCTCGTTTTCGGCGCGCACCCCGGTCCGGCCGTCGAGGCCCTCGCGCAGGATATCGGCGTGCCCGGCATGCCGGTTGGACTCGCCGAGGACATGGACCATGATGGCGAACAGGTTGGTGTTGGGATAAGGCTCCGGCCACCACGGCACGTGGCCGGGGGCGTCGAGGGGAAGCTCGTTGATCGTCGCGTCCGAGTGTTCCCACGTGCGCCGGTAGAACCCGATGATCTGCTCGCGGGTCTCGTCCTCGGTCGCCCACAGATCGCTGCCGTTGTAGTCCTGCCACCGGGGCAGCGGTTCCGGGGAAGGGCGGTCGAAGACCTCGCCGAAGTACCTGGCCTCGACGGTGGCCACGTGTTTGACCAGGCCGAGGAGGTTGGTCCCGGTCGCTGTCAAAGGTCGGCGGGCGTCGTATTCGGACAAGCCGTCGAGTTTCCAGAGCAGCGCCTTGCGGTCCCGCCGCAGTCTCCCGTGCAGGTTGTCTTTCGCGAATTCATCGATCATGCGGCACGAGCCTGCCATGGGGTGCTCGTGGGCTCAAGATCCCGTGCGTGGTCCGCAACGACTGGCAGAGCCGAGGCCTGGCCATGGCCGCCGCCCTGACCTGCTACAAGAAGCTCGCGAAACGTGCCACGTGAGACAACCTCTTAGCGTGAGAACTCCGACAGCCGCTGCGAGTAAGGCGGGACGGTCGCCCGGTGGCGGATGGCGGCACGGGGCGGGGCCGCCCGCCCGGCCGTGACGGACCGGGCGGGCGGTGGTGCAGACTGCGGGGCGGGTACTACTCGGCGAGCGTCTCGGCCATCCACTTCGCCGAGCGGGCGATGATCTCGCCGAAGTGGTTGGAGAGGATCTCGTAGTGCTGGCCGGGATACTCGATGAGCTCCTTCGGCTCGGGGATGCGCTCGAACATCTCCCTCGCCTCCTCCACCGGCGCCACGGTGTCCTCGCTGGCGAGGATCATCAGCGTGGGCTGGGTGATGCGCTCGGCGTAGGCGCGGACCTCCATCTCGAAGAGGTGGTCCAGGGTGGAGATGGTGATGGCGTTCTTGAAGCTCGGCAGGCTGTGGATCATGTTCTCGACGAACTCCAGCCCCTCCTCGTCGCTGAACATGACGGGGTCGCCGGGCGCGGGCTCACCGTGCAGCCGGATGGTCCTGGCCGGTTCGCCCTTCGCCTGGGCCTGACGGTCGACGGGGATGAGCGCCTCCAGCTCCGCGAGGGTGTCGGCGGGCTGGAGCTTACGGGCGCTCCAGCCGCTGACCGGCGGGATGATCGCGGAGACGGCCTTGACGCGGGTGTCGGTGGCGGCGACGAACATCGAGTTGGCGCCGCCGATGCTCACGCCCCACAGGCCGATGCGGTCGCCGTCGATGTCGTCGCGCAGGGTCAGTTGGGTGATGACGTGCCGCAGGTCGCGGCACTGCTGCCAGGGGTCGAACATCTGGCGGGGCTCGCCGCCGCTGTATCCGGTGCAGCGGTGGTCGTACGTCAGACAGGCCAGGCCCTGTTCGGCGAAGCCCTGGGCCTGGAACGTCATCGACTCGGCCGGTCCGCCGAGGCCGCCTTGGAGGATGACGACGGGCAGCGGTCCCTCGGCGTCGTCGGGGCGGGTCAGCCAGCCGCGCAGGGTGATGCCGTCAACGGTGAACTCGATGTCCTCGACCACGGGCATGGTGCTCTCCAAAAGTACGTGGGTGTACGGGGGTTGCGGGAGGGTCAGCGGCCTGCGACGGGCACGTCGTCCGGCAGGAAGTCGGCCTGGCTGAAGGAGCGCGGGTCGGCCGAGGCGCGGAAGATCGGCCAGACCTCGGCGCGCATGCCTTCCTCATAGGCGGCGATCTCCCGCAGCAGGTCGCCGTCGCCGTTGGCCGCGCGGTCCAGTGCGCCGGCCAGGGACGCCGCGTCGCGCAGGGCGGTGTTGGCGCCGGAGCCGAAGGAGGGCGGCATCGCGTGGATGGCGTCGCCGAGGAAGGTGACGCGGCCGGTCTCCCAGGCGTCGACGGGCTCCAGGCGCCGTACCGACATGGGCGCGACGGTGGACAGGTCGACGCGCTCGACCAGTTCGACCACGGCGGGGTGCCAGTCGCGGACGGCCTCGCGCATGACGGGGTGCAGTTCCTCGGGGCCAGCGCTCCACAGGTCGGGGATGCCGGCGAGGTAGGGGCTGCCCTCGGTGAAGCCGCAGTGGACCATCATGTACGGCTCGACGTGGTCGATGTCGGCGTCCGGGGCGAGTTCCGCGACGGCCTCGGCGACGGGGCGGCGGGGCTGCCAGGCACCGAAGGAGAAATTCACCCCGTCCGCCGAACTGGCCAGCACGAAGCCGTCGAACAGGGCGTCGGGGAGCATGGCGACCAGGTCGTCGGTGAGCGGGACGCAGGCCGCGATGCTGCGCATGCCCGTGTCGAACGTGGGGATCTCCGGCAGCCGCTGACGGCGGACCGGGGAGTGGAGTCCGTCCGCGGCGACCAGCACGTCACCGGCGGCGGAGGTGCCGTCGGCGAAGAGCAGGCGGATCGCGTCGCCGTCCTCCTCGTAGCCGGTGACCGTGTGGCCGAAGTGGACGATGTCCTCCAGGCCCGTGTGCATGATCTGGCGCAGCGTGCGCCGGTTGACCGCGGTGTGCGGGCGGTCGGGGTCGTTCGGCGGCCCGATGTGCGGGCGCGCGCCCAGCTCCTCGCACTGGCTGTCCAGCATGACGAACACCTCGCGGCGCGGTGTGATCCGCGAGGTCTGCATGTACAGCTCGTACAGGTTCTCCGGGAGGCACTCCTTGAGGGCCCCGCCGCCGGTGGCGTTCATGTGCAGCCGGTATCCGGTCCGCACGATGCCGGGGGCCGCCTCATGGACTGCGCAGCTTATTCCGGCCTTCTTCAATCCTTGCGCCAGACAGAGGCCCCCTATTCCTCCGCCGGCGATGAGAACGTGAAACGAGGACATCGGCGTCCCTGCCCTTCTGGAACTTTCCACGCGTCGATACGGCAGGCGATAGGCGCTGCCGGGAACGCGGAGTCCGGTGCGGCTGTGTCCCCGGACTCGCGGTGCCCTAGTCTTGCCGGGCGGAACTTCATCAGGGAAGCTGAATTCGCTGATGTCCGTTATAGATGAAGCTGATGCGCCGTGACGGCTCCTACGAAGGGGTGGACATGAGCCCGGACCTCAACCTGCTCATCTCCCTGGACGCCCTGCTCCAGGAGCGCAGCGTGACGCGTGCCGCCCAGCGCCTCGGACTCAGCCAGCCGAGCCTGAGCGCCGCACTGGCCCGGCTGCGCCGCCACTTCGACGACGAACTCCTGACCCGCGTGGGCAACTCCTACGAGCTGACCGCCCTGGGCGAGCGCCTCGCCGAGCAGACCTCACTCGCCCTGAGCTGGACGGACCGGGTCTTCCAGACCCGCGCCGACTTCGACCCCGAGGAGTCGGAGCACGAGTTCACCCTCGTCGTGGCCGACTGCCACCTACCGGTCTTCGGCCGGGTCCTGGCCGACCTGGTCCAACGGCAGGCACCTCGGGTGCGCCTGACGTTCCAGCACAGCACCGCCCAGTTCGTGCACCGCGCCTCCGACCAACTCCGTGCCGTGGACGCGATCGTGCTGCCGCAGGGCGTCCTGGTGAACATGCCCATGCTGCAGCTGTACCGGGACCGCTGGGTCTGCGTGATCTCCTCCGACACCGCCGACCGGCCACTGGACCGGGAGGAACTGTCCAGCCGCCCCTGGGTCTTCGCCTACCAGCACCCCTTCTCGGGGCTCTCCACGATGCCGCGCCTGGCCCAGGAGGGCGTACGCATACAGTCCTCGATCACCACGGAGGACTTCCTGTCCGTACCCCACCTGGTGCGCGGCACCGACCGCATCGGCCTGATGCCCGAGCGCGTCGCCCGGCTGCACCCCGCCGGCCAGGGCGTCACCATCGCCGCCCTCCCCTTCGAACTGGGCGACCTGCTGGAATCCCTGTGGTGGCACCCCGCCCACGAACGGGACCCCGCCCACACCTGGCTGCGCCACATGGCCTCGCAGGCGGGACGCATCGTGGAACAGTCCTGAGCCCCGTACCGCCCTGGTTTGCGTACGGGACCGTTTCAATTCATCCAGGAGGCGTCTGTGGCTACGGACGAGGCCGCTGCCCCCGTCAAACGCCCACGGGTCACCGCGGAGCGCGAGCGGGAGGTGCCGACCGCCACCCTCCAGGCGCTCGGCGACACCGGCTACGAGGCGCTGTCCATGGACGACGTGGCCGCGCGTGCCCATTGCAGCAAGGCGACGCTCTACCGGCTCTGGCGCACCAAGGCCGGCCTGGTCTCGGCCGCGGTCCGCAGCAGCGGACCGGTGCGGCCCGCGGAGGTCGACACCGGCAGCCTGCGGGGCGACCTGATCACGGTTGCCGAGCGCCTGGCCCGGCACGCTCCGGAGGACAGCCGGCTCTACGCGGCCCTGAGCCACGCCATCCTCACCGACGACGAGCTGGCCTCCGCCGTACAGACGGCGCTGTTCCGGCCGGACACCGAGCACGTCATGCGGTTCGTCGACCGGGCGGTCGAGCGCGGGGAGCTGACCCACCGGCCCGCGGCGGCCGACTTCCTGCCGCAGACCATGCGGAGCCTGGCCATGAGCCGCCCCGCGCTCGACGGGACCCTGCTCGACCCGGACTACCTCGGCCGGTTCATCGACGACTGGGTGATGCCGGCCCTGCTGCACACCTGACCGGCGGGCCGGCCCCTTCTCCCCTTCTCAGACGGCCACGGCCGCCGCCGGCAAAGCGCGCACCACACGGTCCCCTCGTCGGCCCCGTTCACCTTCACCCGCGCGATGTCGTGTACCTCACCGAGGCCCGGCCAGGTGCCGAGCCGACTGATCGTGTCGGTGATCTCTTCCGTCCATGGTCAGTGGCGGGCGAATCGCAGGCGCCGTTGGCGTGCGGTCGCGAGGAGTCGGGCAGCGCGGAGAACAGCAGCAGCCTCCCGCGGCAGCAACGACCGGCGAGTCGAGGTCCGTGGCTTCCGGGTCGAGACAGCATGACGGCGGTGGTGCCGGCCGGGCCGGCACCAGTCGCAGTCACCTCATCGCCCCACCGCTCGCTCCCGGGCTGTTGGATCCAGGACCGGCCTTCGAAGACGGGTCGTGGTCTCGGACATAGACGGTGACTCGCGCCCCGTTGACATGGGTTGTTCCGTACTCGCGGAAATGGCGCCGCAGAGTGCGTGTTTTCGCTTCCTCCTGCGGGTTGGTCAGCGAGTGCGCACCCGCCGCACGGACCGCGACGATCCGGTCGAATTCCAGCATGCGTGCCGCAATATCCTGGGCGGGAAGCTCGACACCTGCAAGGGTGTTCGACGAAACGGGATCCTGCGCCAGGGCCAGATCTGTCAGAAAACGGGTGTCCTCGGGGTTGGCCGCGGTCAAGATCCGGTGCTGGCCGGAGAGATAGAGCAGCCCGTCGCCGGGACGGCCTTCCCCGCGTACGGCGGCGCCGATGGCGGTGACGTCATTGCTCCGGCTCTGCGGCGTCCTCAGCGACAGGCTCGGCGGGACCAGCGCGGCCAGTACGGCAACCACCGCGATCCACACCTTGCGGGAAGACTGCTGCAACCGGTGGAAGTAATCCATCCAGGTACCCAGCAGCAACGCGATTCCGATATTGCTGTAGAGCACATACCGGTCGACGAAAAGAGGCTTGACCAGTGAGGTGATCAGCAGCAGAAGGCCCGGAAGCACAAGAATCGGCACAGCCAGCGCGGAAAGCCGCACGGGCCCCCTCACCCCCAGGGGCCATCGGGCACACGCCACACCCACGACCGCCACAACCAGGAAATAACGAAGCCGCACCGGTCCGCCGATCCAGGACACCTGCCCCGACTGCCCCGCACTGCGGATCGCCAGTGGCAACAGCCCGGCCACAACGCCCGCGGCGGCCACACTCCACGCCCTCAGCACCGGTCGTGGAACACGGGAGACGACCAGTGTGACGCCGTGTGCGACCAGGGCGAGAACCGCGAACTCATGGAGCAGACAGGCCAGCAGCATGGTGGAGCCATAGACCGCCCACCGCCACCGGGCGCGATGCGGGACGCTGACCACGAGCGCATAGGTGGCCCAGGTGACCAGGGCACAGACCATGGCATACGAGCGGCCTTCCTGCGCGTACTTCTGCACCTGGGGAAGGAGCGGAAACACCAGCCCGGCCAGCAGCCCGGCGCGGGGTCCCGCCAGGCGTAGCCCCAGAAGCCCGACTCCGCTCGCCGCCACGGACATTGCCAGCACAGACGGCAGCCGCAACGTCAGCAGCCCTCCGCCGAAGAGACCGAAGATCTCATGCATCACGGCGTAGTAGAGGGCATGGACCAGATCAATATGCTGGGCGGTGTGCCATATCCGCGAAAGATCGCGGTGCGCGAGCTGATAGGTGACGGACTCGTCCCCCCACATGGTGTTCTTCCTGCGGATACCCCAGAGCCCCAGAGCGATGGTCAGCGACAAGGGCGCGATGACGACAACGGCTCTGGCCGGGCTCGGTGATTGCCGACGGGCAGGTACGGGAGGGGAAACGGTCCTGACCACGGCCGGGGCACGTTCATCAAGGGACATCGGCGACAGGGCCTTTCAGCAGTGGCGAACACACTCCGCCAGCGTGGCCGGACTCCATTGACCCGTTGCTGACCCAACCTGACCGGCCGATCAGGAAGGCGGGCCGGCGCTGTGCGAGGCTGCACCCCATGCGCATCCTGGTGATCGAAGACGAGGTGGACCTTGCCCACACCCTGCACACCGGTCTGACCGCCGAGGGCTACAGCGTCGACCTCGCCCACGACGGCCGGCAGGGACTGTGGATGGCCCGGACCGGCGAATACGCCCTTGTCGTACTGGACTTGATGCTGCCGGGACTCAACGGCTACAAGGTCTGCGCCCAGCTGCGCCGGGAGGGCAACGCGACCCCCATCCTGGTACTCACCGCCAAGGACGGGGAGTGGGATCAGGCAGAGGCCCTGGACACGGGGGCCGATGACTACCTGGCCAAACCCTTCTCCTACATGGTGCTCGTCGCACGGCTGCGGGCCCTGGTCAGACGAGCCGCCACGGCCGCCCCGCCCGTCCTTGCGGTGGGCGACCTCTCGTTGGATGTCGCCGGCCGGGTCTGCCGCCGGGCCGGGACCCGGGTGGAACTCACACCCCGGGAGTTCGCCGTGCTGGAGCTGCTGGCCCGCCGGGCGGGCCAGGCGGTCTCCAAATCGGATCTGCTCTATCACGCGTGGCCCGACGACGCCCAGGATCCCAACCTGGTGGAGGCGCGCGTCAGCGCTCTCCGCAAGAAGGTGGACACCGCGTTCCACCGGAAGTCCCTGCAGACCGTACGGGGTACCGGCTACCGGCTGGTGGACGACCGTGAACGCGACTGAGCCGCGACGCCGCTGGTGGCCGCGTTCGGTACGAGCCCGCGCGGCCCTGGCCGCCGCCTCGGCCGCCGCCGTCATCCTGGTCGGCACCGGCTGGTGGGTACACCACGACGTCTACCGTGAGGGCACGCGGATCGCCGAGAAGCAAGCCCAGGAACAGCTCTGGGCTCTCGTCGATCAGCTGAAGGAGGGTGTGGTTCCCGTTCGCAGAAGCGCCGTGCCGTACGAGGTCGTCGCGAGCGGCCGGCGCTCCGCTGTCGCCTACGGCGGAGGCATGGACGATCTCGATCCCGGCACCCGCCATGTGCTGCCCGCCCCATCGCAGGCCAAGGAATCCGCGCTCTTGACGATCCGTCCCATCCGCATACCGGTGCGCCGCGACGACAACCCCAGGGACGGATCCGATATGGCCGGCCGGACCTACATGGTGATGTCCGCCGATATCAGCGCCGATGAACTGAGCAGCGACAAAGCCGCCGCTCTGGGCGTCGCCGCCGACGCCCAGCTGCGCGTCTATGTGGTGGTGCTCCCCCACACGGCCGAGGCAATCACCAAGACCACCGACCGCCTGCTGCTGCGGGCCGGGCTCGTCAGCCTCGTACTGATCGGCGCCATCGCCTACTTCGCCGTCCGCATCGCGCTGCGGCCGGTCGAAGCCATCCGCGTCCTCACCGCCTCGGTCACCGCGAGCGACCCCCGCGAACGCGTCACCGTCCCCGCCACGGGACACGAGATCACCGCCCTGGCCACCACCATCAACACCACCCTCCAACGCCTCGACAACGCCGCCGCCCAGCAGCGCCGCTTCGTCGCGGACGCCGCCCACGAACTGCGCAGCCCCCTCACCACACTGCTGGCCAGCCTGGAAGTCGCGCTCGCCTACCCGGAACGCACCGACTGGCCCGCCGCGGCCACCACCGCCGCACGACAGACCCGCCGCCTCCAAGCCCTCGCCGAAGACCTGCTGCTCCTCGCCCGCCTCGACACCCGCACCCCCACAGCCGACCCCGAAACCGTCGACCTGACAGCCCTCGCCTCCCGGCTGACCGAGCAATACCCCCTCACCGAACGACCGTTGACCCTCACCTGCGACAGCACCGCCCCCGCACACGTACACGGAAACCCCGACGAATACGAACGGCTGCTGCGCAACCTCCTCGACAACGCCGCCCGCCACGCCGCCCACCGCATCCAGATCACCATCCGGAACCAGGACACCTGGGTCGTCCTCACGGTGCACGACGACGGACCGGGCGTACCCACCGAGGACGCCGAGCGCATCTTCGAACGCTTCGTCCGGCTCGACGACGCCCGCTCCCGCGACCACGGCGGCACCGGCCTGGGCCTCGCCATCGCCCGCGACCTGGCCCACCGCCACCGAGGCACCCTCACCCTCACCCCCCGGACCCTCGGAGCATGCTTCCAGCTACGCCTTCCCCGAGCCCCCGCCCCGGCCGAGAAATGACGCGCTTCACCGCGGCAGCCCCTCGGAACCGGAAGACCACCAGATGACCACGTGGCCGGCCGACTCCGCGCGGCCGGCCACGCCGCGATCACCGGCCTCGGCTTCGTCGGCCTCGACGGTGGCGGCGACGACAGCAGCGCCCCAGCGGTCATCACCGGCTGGAAGAAGCCCAGGGGCAAGAAGCTCCCGCCCGCGAAGAAGCAGGTCAACCGACTGATCGCCGCAGAACGAGCCGTTTGCGGACACGCCTTCGCACACCTGACCCACGGCGGGTCAGTTCCGTTTTCTGAGACGTCTTGTCAGGCGGTCTTGACAGCTCCAGCGTCAATCAGCAGGTCCGTGCCGGACATGCTGGCCGCCAGCGGTGAGGCGAGGTAGGCGACGGCCGTGGCAACCTCGGACGGTTCCAGCAGGCGGCCGGTGGCCATGCCCATCGAGGCCGGGATCTGAGCCAGCAGCTGCTCCTGGGTGATCCCCATGGAGCGGGCCAGCTCCGCGCCATAGCCATCCGGGCTCTCCCACATCGCGGTACGCACCGCGCCCGGCGAGATGGTGTTGACGCGCACGCCCTGCGGTCCGAACTCCTCTGCCAGTGCCTTGCCGAACGCGGTCAGCGCGGCCTTGGCAGTGGTGTAGGGGACGGGCCCGGCATGCGGCATCCGGGCGCCGTTGGAGGAGATGTTGACCAGCGCCCCGCGGCGGCGCAGCAGGCTGGGCAACGCCGCCCGGCTGGTCCGCACGGCGGCCAGGAAGTTCAGGTCGAGGGACTGTTGCCACTGCTGGTCGGTGAAGGAGAGGAAGCCGCCGGTCTGGCCCTCTCCGCTGTCGCCGCCGCCGACGTTGTTGACGAGCAGGTCGAGGTCGCCGAGCTCGGTGGTGGCGCGGTCGATCAGCTGGGCGGGGGCGTCGGGAGTCAGCAGGTCCACCGGTATGGCCAGGGCGTCGGTCTCCTTCAGCTCCGGGGTGATGGTGCGGGCGGCGGCCACCACGCGCACGCCTTCGGCGATGAGCGTTTGGACGGTGGCGAGTCCGATGCCGCGGCTCGCGCCGGTGACCACGGCGGTGGTGTTCTTCAGCTGCAGATCCATGGGATGCGCTCCTGTCGCGGCAATGAACAAGTCGCTACTCCAGCGACGCTGTAAAGCTAGTAGATGCAACATCTGTGATGCAAGTAGCCGGGGTTCGGCGTCCTGGATGTACTGTCGCGTTCATGGAGACGAGGGGGCGCGCGCTGCGCGCCGATGCGGAGCGGACGGTGCGGACGATCCTGGAGGCGGCCGAACGCGTCCTGGCCGCCGACCCGGCGGCGACCATGGAACAGATCGCAGCGGCGGCCGGGGTGGCCCGTACCACCGTGCACCGGCGCTTCGCCACCCGCGAGGCACTGGTCGAGGCGCTGGTGATCTGGGCGACCGAGCGGTTCCACCAGGCCGTGGAGGCCGCCCGCCCGCTCACCTCCCCACCGCTGGTCGCCCTGCACCAGGTGACCGCCAACGTCCTGCAGGTGAAGATCGGCTGGAGCTTCGCGATGAGCCGGACCGCTCCCTCCGACCCCGAGGCGGCGCGCGTGCACGCCGACGTCCTGGCCCAGTGCGATCAGCTCTTCCGCCGCGCACAGGAGGCCGGCCTGCTGTCCGCGGACACCGACCTGGAGTGGGCCCGCCGGGTCTACTACGCCCTGATCCACGAGGCGGCCGAAGAAGGGCGGGAGCTCGTCGATATCGGCGCCGTCGACCAGCTGGCCGCACGTGTGGTGGACACCCTGCTGCACGGAGTCGGAACACCGGTATAGACCTCGCCGCGGGGGCCGGTCGGGGGCTCGGCCCATCCGCCCGGATACCCGGAGTCCGGGCGACCTCATCAAGATCAAGTACAGCATCCACCAGCCACACGGACGGCACCGTGGCGCGGCGCGGACGGAGACGGACTGTCCGCCCGCGGCTCGGTCTCACCCGTTCGCGAGCGGTTCGTTTGCCGGACGTGAGTGAGACGTTTCCGAAACGTCAGCGGCCCCGGGAAAAGTGGTGTCCAGACCGCGGGAACCGCCAACGAAGACTCCCGCACCAAACCCAAGGGGGAACCCGATCATGCGTACGTCCCGGATTCGTACCGCCGCCCTGGCCGCCGTCACCGCCGCGCTGGCGCTGGGCCTGACCGCCTGCGGCGGCGCCGACGGCGACTCCAAGGCGGCAGGCGGCGACAACGCCGCCGCTACCGCGCAGAGCCGGTCCGCGTCCAACGGGGACCGCAAGGACGGCGCGGAGCAGGCCAACAGCAACGGTGACACCAAGACGGACGCGCGCTCGGCCACCACCTCGGACGGGTCCGACGAGGTCGCCAGCAAGGACGCAGCGGCCGCCGCCCAGCAGTGCCGCGGCGACGAGCTGCTGGTCACCGCGGTGCACCGGTTCGCCGGACAGCAGGGCGACCACCTGCTGATCACCGCCTCGAACGAGGGCACCACGCCATGCTGGGTCACCTCCTACCCCGCCGTGAAGCTCGGCGACGACGACACCGCACTGCCGCACTCGAAGAAGGACAACCCGGGCGGCGACCAGCACATCACGCTCCAGCCCGGCGGCACGGCATACAGCGCGGTGAACCTCTTCGACTACGGATCGGAGAACCAGACGGCCCAGTCGCTCGCCATCGCACTGCGCGACGCGGACGGCCACCAGAACCCCTTCTACTCCGTCGTCATGAAGGGCGAGAAGCAGCAGTTCAGCTGGAACGAGGCCGACGTACTGAACTGGAACACCGAGAAGCCCTACGACTTCTGACAACCCGCCAGACAGCGAGGGCGTCATCCCGGACACGCCACACCACACCTCCCGCACCCCACCGGCACGGCCTCGGTGCGCCGCTCCCCCGCAGCTCCGGGGCCGCGTCATACCTCCGCTCTCCGGGGAACGACTGATTGGGCCGGGCCGTCCGGCCCGGCTCACCCTCCACACGCCTCCTCGCCAGCCAGGCCGGCCAGGCCGGCCACGTCAGGATCGCGCAGCGGCCACCCAGGGCCGCGATTCACTTCGACACGCCGAACGCGACAGAGAAGTGGCCGGTCGGCGAGCTCCAGGGAAACGCCGCCCGCGCCGAGGGGTCAGCCTGCGGGCAGGCTCCGAGGCGCGGATCGGCGTCCCTGTCCCGGCGGACGCTCCGAGTGCGGCGTTCGCCGCCAATAGCGCTTCCAGACTTCGAGTTGCAGCGTGCATGCGACGGCCGTGACCTCGACGTCCGCGGCGGCCCCGCCCATGATGAAATCGGCCAGGTCTCCTTCGTCGCGGAACACACCGTCGCACACGAAGGTGCTGGCAGCGCCGATGAGCGCGAGGAACCGTGTGGCCGGGTGGGCGGCGAGCGCTGTGCTCAGCCGGGTGGCCGCGCTCGGCGGGCAGGAGATTTCGAGTACCGCCTCGACCTGGTAGCCGAGGTGTCGCGGTTCGACCTCTACGCGGGGGCGCAGCAGTCCCGAGGCGAACATCGCCGTCGCCGTGCGCCGGGCACGGGACTCGGAGACGTCCAGGGCACGGGCGAGGTCGGAGTAGGGGGTCCGCGCGTTGTCCCGCAGTACGGCCGCCACCTCGCGTTCCAACGGGCCGAGGTTCGGGTCGTTGCCCTCCTCGGCCGCGGTGTGCGCGGCGAGCGCCGCCTCCTGGTCCGCGGTCAGCCGCGGCAGCCGCCACGCCGCGGAACTGGTGAGCCTCCGCAGACTCCAGTGCGCCCGTACCCCGCGGATACCCGGGATGCCCGGGATGTCGTCGACCAGCGCACAGCTGGTCGCCGCCCGGGTCATCCCGTGCAGGACGGCGTAGACGTCCCCGTGCCCGGATGTGATGCCGACGTGTGCGGTGTCCGCCCGGTCGGCGAGGGCGGCGGCGACCTCGCGGGCCCGTCCGGGTTCGGTGTCGATCCACAGGTGCACGGGCGGTCCCTCGGCGAGCAGCGACCAGTCCACCTCGCAGATGACACGGAGCAGGCCCTCGTCCAGCAGACGGCCGTACCGGCGCCCGACCGTGCGCGCGGAGCTGCCGAGCACACGCGCCAGCATGTCGAAGGGTGCCCGGGGCGCGTGCTGCAGCGCAGCGATCAGGTCGAGGTCGGCGTCGTCCAGCTTGCCATCGTCCGCCATCGGCGCCCTTCTTCTCGTCACGTGGTGCGCGGAACCGGCGTCCACGCCGCCGACAGCGCACGGATCAGGCAGCCTATCGGCTCGGCCGCCGTGCTGGTGCGCCACCATCGGCGGAACGACTGAATCAGGCATTGGTCGCCGAATCCTTGCCTGAATGCGGCGGACACTGTAGAACTGCTGCACGACTTCGTCACCAAGGGGCGCCCAAGCGCGTCAAGGAGAGTGGCTGGATGGCCGCACCACCCGGAGCACGCCCCGGCATGCTCAAGATCTTCTTCGTGTCCTGTATGGGGACCACGCTCGAGTACTACGACTTCCTCATCTACGGCACCGCAGCCTCGCTGGTCTTCAACAAGCTGTTCTTCCCCGCCGACGATCCGCTCGTCGGCACACTGCTGGCCTTCGCCGCGTTCGGCACCGGTTTCCTGGCCCGCCCGCTCGGCGGGATTCTGGCCGGGCACTGGGGCGACCGTGTCGGGCGGCGCCGGATGCTGATCCTCACGCTGACCACGATGGGGCTGTCCACGATGGCCGTCGGGCTGCTGCCGACCTACGCGGTGATCGGTGTGTGGGCCCCCATCCTGCTCGTGGTACTGCGCCTGGTGCAGGGCCTCGCCGCGGGCGGTGAGTGGGGCGGCGCGGCGCTGTACGGGGTCGAGTCCGCACCACCGGACAGACGGGCGTTCTACGGCAGCTTCACCGGCGCCGGGATCAGCATCGGCGGACTGCTGGCGATCGCCGTCTTCGCGACCATGAACGCACTGTTCCCGGACGCGATGCTCACCTGGGGCTGGCGGATCCCGTTTCTGCTGGGCGGTCTGCTGATCGTCGTCGGCCTGGTCGCTCGCCAGGGCGTGGACGACGTGCCGCGGCAGGCGGACTCCGGCGCCCCACCGGCCGTTCCACTGGTCACCGTGGTCCGCCACCACCCCCGCGCGCTGCTGCTGACGTTCGGCCTGAGCCTGGGCTACAACGCCATCGCCTACATCGGCTTCTCCTTCTTCCTCACCTACGCCGTCGCGGTGGGCCATTCCACCGGTGAAAGCCTCGGGGCACAGGCGGTCTTCCTCACCGGAGCCACCATCTTCTCGCTGGTGTCCGGAGCGCTGGCGGACCGCTTCGGCCGGCGTCCCGTCGTGCTCGTCGGCGCGGTGCTGACCGGGGTCTACCTGTTCGCCTTCTTCTGGCTGGTGAAGAACGGCAACCCGGTGCTGTTCCACCTGGCGTTCGCGCTGGCTTCACCGCTGACGGCGTCGATGAAGGGCGCGACGCCCGCGATGATCGCCGAACAGTTCCCGGCAACGGTCCGCTACAGCGGCGCGTCGCTGGGCTACCAGCTCGGTGCCGCGCTGGGCGGCGGGCTCGCCCCGACCGTGGCCACCCTGGTGTTCGTGTCCTCCGGCAGGGCCACGTGGAGTGTGCCGCTGCTGGGCCTGGCGGTTGCGGCGCTCGTCGCCGTCTGCGTCCTGGGCCTGCCGGAAACGATGCGGCGGTCGGTGGCCGTGAACGAGAGGACTCCACAGGAGGCATGGCGATGATGGCTGTACCCGACCCCTCCGCGCTGCGCGATGTCGACGTCGCGGGCCTGCACCGATGGCTCGAACGGCACCGCGGGCACGTGCTGGACGACGTCCTGGACCTGGTCGGTCAGGAAACCCCCAGCGATGACCCGGCACTGCTGGATCGCGGCCTGGCCCGGCTCGAGCGGTGGGTCACCGGCATGCTCGGCGAACCGCGGCACCGCTCCCGTACCGACGGCGGCTCTCACGGGGACACACTCACCCTCGAGTTCGCCGGTACCGGTTGCGCGCCGGTTGTCCTGCTCGGCCACTACGACACGGTGTGGCCGGCGGGCACGCTCGCCGACTGGCCGTGCACGGTGGACGGCGACCGGGCGACCGGGCCAGGGATCTTCGACATGAAGGCCGGGCTGGCGCAGGCGGTCTGGGCGCTGCGCGCGCTCTACGCCACCGGACACCAGGCGCCCCCGGTCCGGCTCGTGCTGAACGGCGACGAGGAGATCGGCAGCCCTGTCTCCCGTCCGGTGATCGAGCGTGCCTGCGCCGGGGCGGCGGCCGTCCTCGTGTTCGAAGGCAGTGCCGCCGGTGCGCTGAAGACCGGCCGCAAGGGTGTCGGCATCTTCGACGTGACCGTGACCGGACGCGAGGCGCACGCCGGGCTGGAGCCGGAAAAGGGGGTGAGCGCCATCGACGAGATGGCCCGGGTCACGTTGGAACTGCACGCCCTGGCCGATCCGGCGGCCGGTACCACGGTCAACGTCGGCCTCGTACACGGCGGCAGCGCGATCAACGTGGTGGCGGGGCGAGCCGCCGCACGGGTCGACGTGCGGGTCGCCAGCCAGGCCGAGGCGGACCGGGTGGACCACGCGCTCGCGCGCCTGAAACCCCACGACCCACGGGCCGACATCACCGTCACCGGCGAGTGGAACCGGCCCGTGATGGAACGCACCCCCGCGATCACCGCCATGGCCGGCCTCGCCCGCGCGGCGGCCGCGGAACTCGGGGCGGACCTCGCCGAGGTGTCCGTGGGCGGCGCCAGCGACGGCAACTTCGCCGCCGCGACCGGAGTCCCGGTGCTCGACGGGATCGGCGCGGTCGGTGACGGCGCCCACGCCCGTCATGAACACGTGTCGGTCGCGGCCCTGACCGAACGATCCGCGATCGCCGCCGCCGTGCTCGCGGCCTTCCCGAAAGGACGAACCGAATGAAGATCGAGGGAATCGAGCTGATCCGGGTGACGATGCCGTTGCGGAACAAGTTCCGCACGTCCTTCGGCACCGTTCACGAACGGGACCTGCTGCTCGTGCGCGTGGTCACCCCCGCAGCCGAGGGCTGGGGCGAATGCGTTGCGTTCGGCGCGCCGATGTACTCCTCCGAATACGTGGCGGGCGCGGCGGAGGTGCTGGAACGGTTCCTCGGCCCCCGGCTGCTCGAACGCGGCGAGGTGCGAGCCGAGGAGGTCGCGGAACTGCTCGCGCCGGTGCGCGGGCACCGGATGGCGAAGGGCGCCTTGGAAACCGCCGTGCTCGACGCGCAACTGCGGGCCCGTGACGAGTCACTGGGCAACTACCTGGGCGCGACCCGGAACCGGGTGCCCGCCGGCGTCTCGGTCGGCATCCTCGACTCCGTGCCGGAGCTGCTCGACGTCGTCGGCGGCTACCTCGCCGAGGGCTATCTGCGGATCAAGCTCAAGATCGCGCCCGGATGGGATGTCGAGCCCGTGCGCGCGGTGCGGGAGCGGTTCGGCGACGACATCCTGTTGCAGGTCGACGCCAACGCCGCGTACACCCTCGCCGACGCCCGGCACTTGGCGCGGCTCGACGACTTCGGACTGCTGCTCGTGGAACAGCCGCTCCAGGAGGAACAGCTGCGCCAGCACGCGGAGCTGGCACGGCTCATCCGTACGCCGATCTGCCTGGACGAGTCGATCGTTTCCGCCCAGGGGGCCGCAGACGCGCTGGCGCTCGGGGCGTGCCAAATCGTCAACATCAAACCGGGGCGTGTGGGCGGGTACCTCGAGGCCCGGCGCGTTCATGACGTCTGCCGCGCCCACGGCGTGGCCGTCTGGTGCGGCGGGATGCTCGAGACCGGCATCGGCCGCGCCGCGAACGTCGCGCTGGCCGGACTGCCCGGTTTCACCGTGCCGGGCGACACCTCCGGCTCCGCCCGCTACTACGAGCACGACCTCACCGAACCGTTCGTGCTCCGGGACGGACACCTCGACCTGCCCACCGGTCCGGGCATCGGGGTCACCCCGGACGCCGCCGCGCTGGCCGCGCGTACCACCGCGAGCACATGGCTGACCGCGTGAGGCGGAACCACGCCAGGCTCTGGCGGGTCACGTTTCCTCCCGCCGCGCGATGATGTCTTGCCGCCAGGGCGCGGAAGGGGGCGGCGGAGCGCCGTAGGAAGGCCGACGCCCCGCCGCTCTCCACCAACCGCGCCTGATCCTCACCGCTCCTCACCGCCGTCAGCCCTCCTCGGGCTCGCCCGGCGCGACGAGGGCACCGCCCACCTCAAGGACCGGTTCCGGCAAGCCGTCGACGAAGGCGACCTGCCCCCCCCCGGACCCCGACCCCCCGGGGGGACCCGCCCGAGGGCGTGGACCGGCCGGTCCACGGCGCGGTCCCCCTCCCGTCCGGTGCGGCGCGACGGCGTGGACGCCGGACGACGGCCGGTGCCGACTCCGCCCGGTGGCCGAGGCCCGGCCCGCTCCAACGACCCGTACCACCACGGGCGTCAGCAGACCGGTTGTCGTCACCCCAGACGGAGCGCAGGGGCGACGCCCGGTGATCACGCGCAGGCGTCCCCCTCGCCGGCTGGTCCCGCCGTACTGAAGGTGGGACCAGCCGGGCAAACACCGGGGCCCTGGGGTTGGAGCGCCTTGCGTGACGAGTTCGGCGCCGCTTGTCACCCGCAGAGCGGACCAGGCGGCATCGCAGTACTGCGATGCCGGACTGCGGGTGCCGGTCCTCACCCTTGCTTCCGCCCAGTCTCAATCGTCTTCGGTGATGAAGTCGGTCAGCGCGGCAGCGACGGCATCGGGCTGTTCATCGGGGATGAAGTGTCCTGCGTCCGGCACGACGATCCCGGTGGCGTGGTCGGCCCACGGCCTGATGGAAGCTGCCATGTCGGGGATGGAGCCGTGGCTGCTGGAGATCCCGAGAACCGGGACCCCCAGGCGCTGTTGTTCCAGCGCTTCGTGGTTCTTCCGCGCCGACTCGGCGGCGTCCCGGTAGTAGGCCAGGGATGCGCGGAGACCGCCGTCGGCGGCCACGGACGCGGCGTATTGCTCAACTTCAACGTCGTCGAAGGTGTCGGTGAAGAGGGTCTTGACCTTCAGGAACCAGCCGACGTACTCCCGTTCGCGGCCGGCGAGCAGTGTCTCGGGCAGGTCGGGCACGAGGTGGAAGGCGAAGTGCCAGGTCTTCCACGCCCGCTCGGGATCGGTCGGAATGGCGTCAGGGAGTGTGATGCCCGGGATGCCGGCGTCGAGCAGTGCCAGGCCACGCAACTGGCTCTGGTACTTCAAGGCGAGGGAAAAGCCGACCCACGCGCCGATGTCGTGGGCGACCAGCCAGTATGTCGAGACTCCGAGGGCCTTGACCGCAGCGTGGACGTGCGCGGCGACCGTGTGCGTGTCGTAGCTGATGTCCGGGCGTTCGGAGTGGCCCTGGCCCGGCAGGTCGATCGCGATGACGTGGAATCGGTCGGCCAGGTTCGGCATCACCTTGCGCCATGCCCACCAGGTCTGCGGGAACCCGGCGAGCAGCACGACGGCTGGACCGTCCGGCTGACCGCCCTCGACCGCGTGCAGCCGGACGCCGTCCGCGTCGACCCAACGGTGGGTGAAACCGGCCAGCTCGGGTAGCGGCAGGTCGCGGACCGGGTTGCCGGGGACGCGGGGGGCGTTTGCGGGGTCATTCATGATTTTCCTCCACTGGGGTGAGGTGTGTTGACGGTCTGCTGAAGGTGTCGGGTGTGCTGGTTGATTCGGTGCGTCGGCCGAGGGCGAGGCCCACGAGCGCGGTGGATATGACGAGAGCGGCGAGCATGGTGCTGGAGGCGCGTGTCCCGACGGCCTGGTCGGCGAAGCCGAGCAGCAGGACCGGGACGACGAGCCCGGAGTAGAGGAACAAGAAGTAGGTTGCGTTGAGCTCGGCTCGATTGCCGGGATCGCACAGTGCGTCGGTAACGCTCAGACCGTGTCGCAACAGCGTTCCGACTGCCGCGCCGGCGAAGACAGTGCCGACGATGAATAGCGGCGCGGAGTGGGTCCACAGCGCGGCCTCTATGACGATCATCCCCACGGCCAGGAGGGCCGTCCCGATGTCGCGTCGCAAAAGGGCCGCAGGCGTGACGGTCTGCGCCAGCAGCGCGCTGATGAACAGCGTGCCGACGCCCACGCCGATGACGGCGAAGTTCGATACGCCCAGGTCGTCGCGCAGGAACGCAGGAGCCAGCGAGGAGAAGAACCCGTTGACGCCCGAGGAGGCCGCGACGAGCACGCCGCTGGCGACGAACGACCGCACCCGGCTTGCTCCGTCGGGAAGGACCGGGCGGCGGATACGAGGCTGCCAGCGCGCTGTTCGGTCTGCGGTCTCCTCTGCGGTCTCGGGGATGACCAGCCAGGAGACGCCGGCGACGGCGCACGCCGCCAGGTAGCACCAGAACACGGTGTGAGTCGGTGCCGTGACCCATTGTGCCAGGACGCCCGCGGTGACGACGCCGAGACTGAGGCCGCCGATGTTGGCAGCGGTGCTCAGCACGGCTGCCGCCCTGCGCCCGCGCACGAGTTCCCCGATCGCCGACGTTGCCGTCGCGGTGATGAGCCCGGTCGCCACGCCGCTCAGCACACGCGAGATCAGCAGGACCGTGAGGCCGTCTGCCAGCGCAAATCCCAGAGCGCTCAGCGCCGTGAGGGCGAGCGACAGCGCGAGAACGGGACGGCGGCCAATGGCGTCGGACAGGGAACCGGCCACGAGCAGGGTGCCGACGACTCCGACGACGTAGGCGATGAACACGACAACGGTGATGAGCGGTCCGAAGCCGAATTGCGTGGCCCACAGCACGTACAGCGGGATCGTCAGTGTTCCGCCCGCCATGACAACGGTGTAGGCGAACGCGACGGCGCCGACCGCGAGCACGCGGTGCGTATGTCGCCGCGCCGTGAGGTCTGCGGGGTATCCGGCCTTGATCATGCCTTCACCCTACCTCATCTTGAACTGTTTAGTTCATGATGGATGATGGTCTCCACCAAGAAGGCAGAGCAGGAGGGAGGGGCGGCATGGCAGGCAAGAAGCAGTTCGACATCGCCACGGCGCTCGATGCCGCGATGATCCAGTTCTGGCGGGACGGCTACGCGGACACGTCGCTGGACGACCTGTCCCGGGCGACCGGACTCAACCGCAGCTCCATCTACTCCTCCCTCGGCGACAAGGACACGCTCTTCATGCGCTGCCTGGAGCGCTACGCCACGCGTTACGGAGACAAGTACGACGCCGCGTTGTCCTGCGCCGCCGACCGGCCCCTGGCAGCCGCGCGGGCGTTCTTCGACATCACCCTGGAACGCATCGCGGACCCCGGTCTGCCCGACGGATGCCTGGTGGCCCAAACGGTCATGGCGATCCCAGCGCTGAGCGCCAGCGTCGCGGCGCGTGCACGGGAGGCGATCGGCTTCCAGCACACCCGGCTACGCGCCGCGCTGAAGGCCGGCCGACTGCCCGACGAGACGGCCGAGTCCTTCGCGACCCACCTTGCGGCCGTGAACCAGTCCCTCGCCGTCATGAGCAGAGCCGGAACGAGCACGGAGCAGCTGCGCGCCATCGTCGACGTGACCCTCGACGCACTTGCGCAGACTCTCGGCGCGAGCGACTGAGATGTGTCCGGCACAGCGGACTCCGCCGTCTGCCTGAGCAGAACCCGCCATGCGTCAGGGTGCGCGTCAGAACCCCGGTGTTTGCCCGGCTCGTCCCAGCTTCAGTTGTTGGTTGACGTCGGTGGTGGGCCCTGGAAGCAGACGAACACGGCCCCTGTGGATCATGGCGTCCTCCACCCTTCAAGATCGGAAGGTGGCCGTGTTCGTTCCGCCACCCATCCCCCATCGCCGCTCCGGTTCGCCCGCGCCCCATCAGGAGCGTGAACAGCGCCGGGCCCACCGGGCTCCCCGGCCATCGAGGAAACGGTGCGCACCACGCTGCGGCATGGGCTGTTCGGCCGGCAGGTCAGCGATTGCGCCGTCACGTCCTGACCCGTACCGGCTTCGCCCGTTCGGTCAGCGCGGCCGATGACTTCCGCCTGACCACGCCGCTGTTGCCGCTGGAGCGATCAGGGTTCATCGCGTTGATCACGGCCCGGCGCGCGTCGTGGATGTCTGATGTCTGTCCCGCTGCCGCTCGCCGTCGTCGTGAGTGCCTCGGCCTTCCTCGACGCCGACGGCCGGAACGCTGCCCGCGGCCAGGGCCCAGAGCTCCGGGGGCCGCTCCGGCACGGAGATCGTCCGTACGACGGAACGCTGGTCCACCCCCCTCACGGACCTGCTCGTCGGGGCGGGCCCGTCAGGCGCTGCCGCGGGTGACCAGGTGGGTGGGCAGGATCAGCGGGGTGGGGTCCTGTCCGCTGATGAGTGCGACGAGCATGCGCGCCGTCTCCCGGCCGAGAGCGGCTATGGGCTGATGGACGGTGGTGAGGGGCGGATCGGCGATCTGGGCGACGGCCAGGTCGTCGAAGCCGACCACTGCGACGTCGGCGGGGACCAGTCGGCCGGCCTCGCGCAATGCGCGCAGCGCTCCCGCGCCCATGTTGTCGTTGGCGGCGAACACCCCGTCCACGTCGGGGTGGTTCACCAGCAGCGCGGCCATGGCGGCGGCTCCGCTGGGCTCGGTGAAATCCCCCTCCTGCGGCGGGAACGGACCGAGGCCGGCTGCCAGCATGGCGTCCCGGTAGCCTCGGTACCGGGCGCGTCCGGCCTCGGTGTCCAGACGCCCGCAGATCGCGGCTACGCGAGTCCGGCCGCGCGAGACCAGGTACTCGGTCGCCTCGCGCGCTCCACCGACGTTGTCGACGTCCACGTACCACCGGGGAACCGTGCCGACCGGGCGTCCGCCGAACACTACGGGCGTCTCCGCCTCCTCGGCCATCCGGCCCAGCGGATCGTCCTCACGCAGCGCCATCAGCATGACGCCGTCGGCGCCCTTGGAGCGAAGGAGCCCCTCCACCCGCTTGCGGCTCCGGTCGGAAGCTGCCAGGCACAGCATCAGATGCAGGTCGGCCTCCTCCAGAGCGGCCGACGCTCCTACGATCACCTGGGCGAAGAACGGATCCGCGAAGATCGACGGATCCTCTCCCGAGACGACCAGGGCGGCCGCTCCGGTCTGACGGGTGGCCAGAGCACGGGCGGTCGGATTGGGTACGTAGCCGAGTTGCCGGACGGCCCGCTCGACCGCCTCCCGTTTGGCGCGGCTGACGTGCGGTGCGTTGTTGATCGCGCGGGAGGCCACGGAGCGCGAGACGCCGGCGAGTTCGGTCACCTCGTCGAGCGTCGGCTGCCGACGCGGCGCGTCTTCCGCCATGAGTCATGCCCCCTTCCCCTCGATCGGACGGGAAGCGTCTCTCCCCGGCTCATGCCCCTGCCACCCGCCCGGTGGGCGACGGAGGACGGGCATGGAGCCCTCAGGGACCGGGAGATTGGGAGCGCTTCCAGTTATGGGACTGTAGAGCCTTGCCCTCGCCCTGTGAAGGGCGAGTTGTACGTCGGCCCTTGACAGCTTGACCAGCTCGCAACACGATACCGACCACACCCCAAGTGCTCTCAGCGCTTTTGGAAGCGCTCCCAATGGGAGCGCTCCCAACTGCGCTGCCGACCTTCGGCCCTGTCCGTCCCGGCCGGAGAGTCGTCGCGGCACAAGGGGGGCGTCGTACCACCGCACTTCCTCAGCGCGTCGCTCGCTCGTGACCGAGAGCGTGCGACACATCCCTGTCAGGAAACCGAGGTACAGCCATGCGCCACAGACTCCGCGCCCTGATGGCAGCGCTCTTCGCCCTGCCGCTGGCGCTCGCCATCGCACCGTCCGCCCACGCGGCCGACCCGACCACCATGACCAACGGGTTCTATGTGGACCCTGACTCCAGCGCGAAGAGATGGGTCGCCGCCAACCCCGCCGACGGCCGGGCATCCGCGATCAATGCCTCCATCGCCAATACCCCGATGGCCCGCTGGTTCGGCTCCTGGAGCGGCACCATCGGCACCGCGACCGGCGCCTACGTGGGCGCCGCCGACCAGGGGGACAAACTGCCCATCCTCGTCGCCTACAACATATACAACCGCGACTACTGCGGCGGGCACTCCGCGGGCGGGGCCGCTTCGCCGTCCGCCTACGCGACCTGGATCGCCCAGTTCGCCGGCGGGATCGCCAATCGCCCGGCTGTCGTCATCCTCGAACCGGACTCTCTCGGGGACTACGGTTGCATGACCCAGGCTCAGATCGACGAACGCGAGGGCATGCTCACCGGCGCCCTCACCCAGTTCAGCCGCCAGGCCCCCAACACCTGGGTCTACCTCGACGCCGGCAACCCGGGCTGGACGGACGCGGCGACCATGGCCCGGCGCCTCCACGAAGCCGGCCTCCGGCAGGCCCACGGCTTCTCCCTCAACGTCTCCAACTACTTCACCACGAACGAGAACACCGCCTACGGCAACGCCGTCAACAGTGAACTCAACGCCCGCTACGGTTACACCAAGCCGTTCGTCGTGGACACCAGCCGCAACGGCAACGGCTCCAACGGCGAGTGGTGCAACCCCTCAGGCCGCCGTATCGGCACCCCCACCCAGCGGGGCGGAGGCGCCGAGATGCTCTTGTGGGTCAAGACGCCGGGCGAGTCCGACGGCAACTGCGGTGTCGGAGCCGGCTCCTCGGCCGGGCAGTTCCTCCCCGAGGTCGCCTACAAGATGGTCTACGGCTACTGATCCAAGACTCCCGTGGCCTGGCCTGGCCTGGCCTGGTTCATCGCTGCCCCGCGACCGGGCCGCGGGCACCGTCCGCCACACCCCGGCCACGAAGTTCTCCGCTTCTCTGACGGGGCCGGCCGGAACCGCCTACTCAAGAATCCAGAGGTCCCCATGCGTGGAGGAAGTTTCAACCGCAAACGTCTGTCTGTGATGCTCGGCGCCTCGGTTGCTGCCCTGGCCTCGTTGGCGGCCACACTTGTCGCCAACCCTGCTCAGGCGGCCACCAGCGCGTGTTCTCTCCCGTCGACGTACCGGTGGACGTCGACGGGTGTGTTGGCGCAGCCGGCGAACGGGTGGGTCTCGCTCAAGGACTTCACCAACGTGGTGTACAACGGCAAGCACCTGGTCTACGCGTCGAACGTGTCGGGTTCGTCTTACGGCTCGATGAGGTTCAGTCCCTTCACGAACTGGTCGGACATGGCGTCGGCCGGTCAGACCGGGATGAGCCAGGCCGCGGTGGCGCCCACGCTGTTCTACTTCGCGCCTAAGAACATCTGGGTGCTTGCGTACCAGTGGGGTGCGTGGCCCTTCATCTACCGCACGTCGAGCGACCCCACCAACCCCAACGGCTGGTCCTCGCCGCAGCCGCTGTTCACCGGTAGCATCTCCGGCTCCGGCACCGGCCCGATCGACCAGACCCTGATCGGTGACGGCCAGAACATGTACCTGTTCTTCGCCGGTGACAACGGCAAGATCTACCGAGCGAGCATGCCGATCGGGAACTTCCCGGGCAGCTTCGGCTCGTCGTACACGACGGTCATGAGCGACTCGACGAACAACTTGTTCGAGGGGGTGCAGGTCTACAAGGTTCAGGACCAGAACCAGTACCTCATGATCGTTGAGGCGATCGGTGCGAACGGGCGCTACTTCCGCTCGTTCACCGCCTCCAGCCTGAGCGGTTCGTGGACCCCGCAGGCCACCAGCGAAAGCAACCCCTTCGCGGGCAAGGCCAACAGCGGTGCCACCTGGACCAACGACATCAGCCACGGTGACCTGGTCCGCAACAACCCCGACCAGACCATGACCATCGACCCCTGTAACCTGCAGTTCCTCTACCAGGGTAAGTCCCCCTCCGCGGGCGGCCCCTACGACCAACTGCCCTGGCGGCCGGGTGTCCTTACCCTGCAGCGCTGACCCCGCGCTTTCCTCGGGCGGGCTGTCCGAGGCTTGATCACCGACCCGAGAAGTGCTTCTGACCCGCAACGACAGGGTTTGTCGAGAGTCCTGGTGGTTGCGAGGAAAGAAGCACTTCTCAGGTGACCGAGCGTATCGGGTCATACCCACGTGTCCGGGTTGAGGGGGACGGCCGTGGGGTGGTGATCGATCGTGTCCGGGCCGAGCAGACGGACACCGTCGACCTCACCACCGCGGGCGATCGCCGGCAGCACACGTGCGACGGAGCGAGCATTGCCGTGCACGTTCACCGCGCCCATGTCCGCGCGGCGCCAGCCCGGTGTGCGGGCATCGTCCGCCTCTGCGGAGGGCCCGCTCGCGGCCCTGCCGCCCAGGTGGTCCGCTCCCCGACCGCTCCCCGAGCGTCGGCGTGGTGGCACTGCAAGAACATGCCCACTGCTCCGTCAATTCCCCGAGGGTCTCCCATGTCTTCCTCTTCCCCGCCGCTCAGCCGGCGCCGACTGCCGGCGGCGGCCGGCGCGGCCACGGCCTTCGGCCTGCTGCGGTTCGCCCCCGAGGCCGCCGCGACCGACGGCCCAGGAAGCCACACCGCGAGCTGGTCCTCCGTGGACCAGCGCCCGCCGGCCCCGGGCCTGGCTCCAGGACGCCGCATTCGGCATCCACTCCCCTGGGGCGTCTTCAGCGTTCCCGCGTTCGGACAACCGGTCTCCCAGGGCGGCACGTAGGATCCGGACGCCTGGGCGCAGTTGTTCAAGGCCGCGGGCGCCAGGTTCGCCGGGCCGGTCGCCGATGCACCACGATGGCTTCTCCACGGGGAACTGCCGCTCCACCCTATGGAACGCGGTTTAGCACGGACCCGTCCCCGTCGGACCCGACACTCCGCGTCCTCCATGCCCAGCAGGCCCGACGGCACGCCCTGTTCTGCCATGCCGCTCGGACCGCGCGTCCCTCCCCGCCCAGACGCCGTGCAGCAGACCGATCGCCAGTCCCTGCTGCCACAGACCCCGGCGCCATCCGGCTGGGCCCGCGGACGGCCGCCATCGAGGGCACCAGTGTGTGCCCGCCCGACAACGGCTGCTCCACAGCGGGCTGACGGAGTTCCTGTGCCGGTCCGGGACCCGGCACATCCCGCTGAGCACGAGACGGCTCCCGGACGGTTCGGCCAGCGGCCGTTCCTCCGCACGACGTCGATCGACGCCTCGAAGCGTGAGGAACGGCCGCCCGGCGGTCTCAGGAAGGACGTGAAATCATCGGGTCAGGCCGACTGCCGAGCTTGCGCAACAGGCTCAGAGGCCGAAGAACTGCACGGCTGCCGCGGCCATGCCACCCATCGGCAGCTGGTGCCCGGCCCCGGAGACGCTGATGGCTTCCAGCTGCACGGTGCCGTCGGCCCCGGCGAAGCGCTGCCGCGTCCAGCTCGGCTGCGGCTGGTCCGTCGAGGTCGGCGTCTGGCTCAGCCCGAAGACGTCCGTCCACTGCTTGGTCTCTTCCTGCAGGAGCTGGAACGGCACGAGTGTGTCGTTGGTGCCGTGCCAAAGCTGCACGCGAGGACGGGTGCCGGAGTAGCCCGGGTACGCCTGCCGGACCAGGTTGCCCCATTCCTGTGCCGTCTTGTGCATGGCCCCGCCCACGCACTTGCTCGTCCACGGCGGGAAGTCGGCCTCGTTCGCGAAGCAACCGAAGGGGACGCCCATGAACGCCGAGCCGGCCTTGAAGACGTCCGGGTAGTCGGCCAGCAGCGCGGTGGTCTCCATGCCGCCGGACGAGCTGCCGGTGACGAAGACCCGCTGCGGGTCGCCGTTGTAGTGCTGTTCCACATAAGACACCATCGAGATGATGGATACCGGGTCGCTGCCGCCGTTGTGGCGTTTGGAGGCATCGGACCACACGTCGAAGCAGTTGCTCATCGCCGTCTGCTTCGTGGCGGTCGGGTAGACAACGACGAAGCCGCGCTGGTCGGCCAGCGACGCGAACTCGCTGCTCTGGTAGAACCCCGGCCCCGAGCCGCCACAGCCGTGCATGGCGACCACGATCGCCGGCTTGGCCGGGTGGGAGTCCGGCACGTACACGTGCATGCGCAGGTTGCCCGGGTTGCTGCCGAAACTGGTCACCTCCACGAGGGAAGCCGCCGTTGCCGGCGGCGCGAAAACGAGACCAGGGACGAGGAGTGCCAAGGCGCCGGCGACAGCCGCCAGCACGGTTCTGATTGCGGTCATGGTGCGACCACCTCCTAGTGATCACGAGATTCGCTCATAACTAGGTGAGGGCCGCCTGCCAGGAGGTGCCGTTGCTGGTGGCGTCGCTTCGCAGGCGGTCGCGGGCGGCGGTGTCGCCGTACAGGCTCCAGCGGAACCAGTCCAGGAAGGTGTTCTTGGTCTGGGCGTAGTACCGGTACTCCGGGGTCAGGTACTGGCCGTGGTCCGCCCCGACATGAGTGAGGAACGCCTTGGGCGAGGGGAGCTCCGCGTACGCGGTGCGCGCCGAGTTGTAGTCGCAGGTCGGGTCGTGGTCACCGTGGATGAACAGCACATTGGCGTGGAGGCCGGCAGGGTTGCCCATGTCCACGCAGGCAACCGGGACGGCGGCGACGATGCGGTTGTCCGGCCAGGCGGTAAGCAGGCCGTGGGTGGTCATCCCGCCCATCGAGTGACCTGACACACCGACACCGGCGCGGGTGTCGATGTGTCCGGCGAACGGGTCGCCCGCGGTGTTGTTGAGCGCCAGCGTCCGGGTGAGGACCTCGGAGACGTCCCTCGACCAGTTGCCGTTGTAGACGCTGCCGATGTTGGTGTTGTCGGAGAACGAGGGGGCGGGGCAGATGAAGCCCGCGGAGGCCAGATCGTGGGTCTGGGAGGAGTAGCAGTCGGAGTTGCACCCCATGCCGTGGCTCCATTCGGCGATGGGGAAGACGCCGTTCGCGATGGGCGCGTTCGGGATGGGGTTGCCGCCCGCGGTGCCGGAGGCCGGGTAGAAGATCTTCGTGGTCAGTTGGCGGTTGCCGCGCGACCAGGAGAACTGGCGTACGCCGATGGCGAACTGCTCGGTGGGTGCCTGCCGCGGTGAGGCCATCCGTGGCGACAGGGCGCCGGCGGCCGCGCTGCTGCCGAGCAGGGACATGCCCGCGCCCGTGGCCGCGGCCGCGCCGAGGCCCAGTAAGGTACGCCGTCGCATCGACATGGGTGTCTCCTTGTTGTGGGTGAGCGGGGTGCACGGGCGCCGTGCACCAGCGTGAGAGGGGATCCCGCGAGGTTGCTCAGGGGGGCCGGGGCCTAGGTTCGGTCCTGAACTCATGAGAGCGGGGCCGGGGCGCTCAACAGCTGTTGCTGGTCCGAGTGAGCAGGCCGAGGCGATAGGGGAACTGGGAGTAGTCGCCGCCGGAGTTGGGGCCCTTGCCCTGGTAGACGAGACGACGTTATGGCTCGCCTCGCGCTTGGGGGAGATCAGCTGGCCGCTGTATCGGCCACGCCGTCGGCGTCTTGGACGCATGGAAAGCTCCATGGGGTCGGTGGGAGGTCCGCCACCCCAATGTGGCCGTTGCGGCGTGGCCGACCCGGCATTGTCGCGTCCAAAACGGCAGAGAAGACGTGCCTGTTGATCGTCATGACATGACCTTCTGTCGGCATGCGCGGAGGCGGGGAGTGCGCGTACGGGACGGGCAGCAGGGCGCACCGATACATCCCATGCCTCTCTAGGGGTCCCACGGGATCTCAGAAGCTGTCAAGTGGCGTGAGGTCGAACGACGCAGTGGCTTGCTGCCGCATCCGGGACGGCGCCCTGCGCCATGGCGGCGGGGAGAGACCGCACATCACACGTCGCCGACGATTCCGCACCGCAGGACCATCTCCGGACTGCGGTTTTCATCGCGCTCACCGAGTCGGCCCGTTGAGCGGTATTGACAGTCTTCAGCGCTTCCTTATCATCCATCCTTGTCCGATGCTTCGACAGTGGTTCGACATATCGAACGCTTGATGTCGCCCCCCTGACATCCGGCGGATGTCCAGTGTCGACATGTCATGTTCATGATCGCCTCGGGAGGAGACAGTGCAGTCTTCATGGGTTTCCGTGCCGGGCGGCGTGCCCCGCAGACGGCGCTCGCCCGCCGCCTTGGCCACGGGCTCGGCCCTGATGTTGATTGCGGTACTGGTGGCGGTGTTCGGCCGACCGGGACCGGCATCCGCCGCCGGCACCGGCCCCTGTGACATCTACGCGTCGGGCGGCACGCCTTGTGTGGCCGCGCACAGCACGGTGCGGGCGCTCTATGGCTCGTACGCCGGCAAGCTGTACCAAGTCAGGCGCTCGTCCGACAACGCGACCCGGGACATCGGCACCCTGGCGGCAGGCGGCGTCGCCGACGCCGCCGCCCAGGACTCGCACTGCGCGGGTACCTCATGCGTCATCACCTGGGTCTACGACCAGTCCGGGCACGGCAACAACCTGGGCTACCAGGGGCCGGGCGGAGTCGGTGGCTCCGATACCGCCGCGAACGCGACGAGTGAATCGCTGACCGTCGGGGGCAACAGGGCCTACTCGCTGTACATCAACCCCAGGAACAGCTACTGGCGTGACGGCCACACGACGGACGTCCCCACCGGCAGCGCACCCGAAGGCATGTACATGGTGACCAGCGGCACACACGTCAACAGCGGCTGCTGCTTCGACTACGGCAACAGCGAGACCACCCGCAAGGCCGACGGCCCCGGAGCCATGGACGCGATCAACTTCAGCACGCAGTGCTGGTTCGGCGGATGCGCCGGGAACGGCCCATGGGTCCAGGCAGACCTCGAATGGGGCCTGTACTCCGGGGGAAGCCAGTCCTGGAACCCGAACCAGAGGGCCTTCCCCAGCAAGTTCGTCACCGCCACGCTGAAGAACAACGGGAGGACCCGGTTCGCGATCAAGGGCAGCAACGCGCAGTCCGGGAATCTGACCACCCTGTACGCCGGTCCCCTCCCCAGTGGATACGGCCCCATGAAGAAGCAGGGGGCCATCATCCTGGGCAGCGGCGGTGACTGCTGCGACGGCAACACCAATCTCAGCGCCGGAACGTTCTACGAGGGAGCCATGGTCTCCGGCTACCCGTCCGACCAGACGGAGAACGCCGTACAGGCCAACATCACCGCGGTCGGCTACCGCTGAACAGGAAGGAACCATCTCGTGGCGAAACCACGCGGACGATTACTCCGCTTCCTCACGGCTGCCGCGCTGATCGGCAGCGTCTTCACCACGGCCTCGGGCCACTCGGCCGCCCAGGCGGCCCCGGGCAGTCCGGCGCTCACCCCTCCGCTGGGCTGGAACAGCTGGAACAGCTTCGGGTGCGGGGTCACCGAGGCACAGGTCCGCCAGGCCACCGACGCGATGGTCTCCTCGGGCATGCGGGACGCCGGTTACCGATACGTGGTGGTCGATGACTGCTGGTTCGACCCGCAACGCGACACCGCGGGCAACTTGCGGGCCAACCCCACAAAATTCCCGAGCGGGATGAGAGCGCTCGGAGACTACATCCACGGGAGAGGCTTGAAGTTCGGCATCTACCAGGTGCCCAACGAGCGCACGTGTGCGCAGGGCGGGGGCAGTTACCCCGGGTCCACCGGCAGCAAGGGCCATGAGAGCCAGGACGCTCGCACATTCGCCTCGTGGGGCGTGGACTACCTCAAGTACGACTGGTGCTCCTCCGCCGGCACCCGGGACGAGCAGGTCGCGCGGTTCACGCTCATGCGCGACGCACTGCGCGCGACCGGACGCCCGATCGTCTACAGCATCAACCCGAACAGCTACCACGCCATCACCGGCGACACGTACAACTGGGGCGAGGTGGCCGACCTGTGGCGGACGACCGAGGACCTGCTCGACATCTGGCAGAACGGCAACACCAACAGCTATCCGATGGGCGTGGGCAACGTCGTGGACGTCACCGCGCCACTGGCCGCGCAGTCGGGTCCGGGCCACTGGAACGACCCCGACATGCTCGTCGTCGGCCGCCCCGGGCTGTCGCTGACCGAGTCCCGCTCCCACTTCGCCCTGTGGGCGCTGATGGCCGCGCCGCTCATGGCGGGCAACGACATCCGCACCATGTCGGCCGATGTGAGCGCGGTCCTGCGCAACCCGCGCCTGCTGGCGGTGAACCAGGACCCGCTGGGCGCGGGCGGGCGCAGGGTGCGCGACGACGGAGACACCGAGGTGTTCGCCAAGCCCCTGTCCGACGGCTCGGTCGCCGTGGGCCTGTTCAACCGGGGGAACAGCACGGCGACCGTCACCGCCACGGCGGCACAGATCGGTCTGTCCGGCGGGTCGTTCACCCTCACCGACCTGTGGACCGGCGGCACATCGAGCACGACCGGACAGGTTTCGGCGAGTGTGCCCGCACACGGCGTCGCCGCGTTCCGGGTGACCGGCGGCACTCCGCTGGCCGCCGCCATATCCCGGCTGCGCGGTGACGGGTCCGGCCGTTGCCTGGACGTGGAGAACGCCTCGACCGCGGCGGGGGCGAGGGTGCTGATCCAGGACTGTCACACGGCCGCCGGCCAGCTGTGGACCACCTGGGCCGGCGGCGAGATACGCGTCTTCGGCGACAAGTGCCTGGACGCCTATGACCAGGGCTCCACCAACGGCACACGCGTCATCACCTGGCCCTGCAACGGACAGGACAACCAGAAGTGGACACTCGACGAGAACGGCTCGATCCGCAACGTCCACGCCGGCCTGTGCCTGGATGTCGACCACGCCGGCACCGCCAACGGAACCCCACTGATCCTGTGGACCTGCAACGGTCAGGGCAACCAGAGGTGGACCCGCGGGTGAGGAGCGCCGCACGCCGGCCGGCCTGCCCCGGGCCGCCGTCCACGACCGGGCCGTCGGCCCACCCCTTCCGGGCCGTGACGATGTCCGCCGCCGTGACCATCGACTCCTGTCCGCCCGACTCCCGCAAGAGGCGCTCATGACTCCGGTACGACCACACCTGGCCTTCGCCCTCGTGCCCACCACGGTGTATCCCCAGCAGGCCAAGGCGGACAACCCGATCGTGCAGCACGGCTGCACGGCCGCCCCCGCGCCTTTGGTCCATGACGGCCGCGTCTGCCTCTGGACCGGGCACGACGAGGACAACTCGACCAACTTGGACCATGAAAGAGTGGCGGACCCGCTCCTCCGCCGACATGGTCAACTGGACCGACCACGGCTCTCCGCTCAGTGTGGCCTCGTTCAGCTGGGCGTCCACCGACGCATGGGCGGGCCAGGTAGTCAACCGCAACGGAAAGTTCTACTGGTACGTGCCAACAACGGAGCGCGCGACCAGCCGCATGGCCATCGGCGTGGCGGGGGTCGGACAGCCCTACCGGACCGTTCCGCGACGCCCTCGGCCACCCGCTGGTGGGAAACGGTGAGATCGTCTGGACCGCCGCAGGTGGGTCATGGAGCGCACGATGTCCTGGCTGACCGGCTACCGCCGGCTCAACCACCGCTACGAACGCGCGGCCGAGATCAGTGGCGGTAGCGACGGCGACGGTACGCGAGTCGACGCCGACTCCGGGGTTCGTCAGCTCAGCTCGATGGTGACGCCGCGCTCCAGGCCGTCCGCTCCAGCCTCGATCGCCTCGCGTGCCGCGGCCTGCTGGGTGGTGTGGACGGTAACCCGAAGGCCCCGCTCGTGCCCGGCCTCGATCCCCGCTCGAAGGAGATCGAGGGGAAGCCGTTCCAACTCGACACCATCCGGGAAGGCGGGATTCCGCCAGAGGTACTTCGGTCCGCCCGAATGTGCGCACGCGCCTTCCGACAGGAGTTTGATCGCGTCCACCTTGCGGTCGGCGAGGTGGTGCACCAGGTCGCGGATCTGCTGCACGCTGTCGACCTCTCCCGTGAAGCGCTCGCGCGCCCAGGGGTTGTCGCTGAAGACCGTGGCGGCGGGGTGCCCATCGCGTCGTACAGGCCGGCGAGCGCCTGGCGGCCGTCGAAGACATGTGCGCGCCTGATCACGAGGTCGTAGGTCGCAGGGCCGCGAGCCTCGGTGCTCACGATTGCTTCGGATTCCTGGGGCACCGCTCTCCTCCTGGCACGTAGGTGTTCGGGCCGTGCCGCACGCATCGTGCGGCCGCTGGCATCGGGAGCTGGGAGGGTCCGGACACCCACCCCAGAACACACCGCAACGAAATCAGTTACGGCTAGACCGTGCGTGGTGGCGCAGGGTGTGTATGCGCCACCGCTCGATCAGTGATCCTTCGCTTCGTTGTCGGAGGCCAGTATCTGCTGCAGCAGGCCGGCGATCGTCGTCCTGCCGAGCTGTTGCTCCAGAGCTCGCTCCGCGTTCTGGAACTCGGCGTCAAGCAGGTCGCCGATGTTGCGGCCGACCTCACACGCCCCGCTGGGCGGATGGGTGTGCCGCGAGAAGATCTGACCCTCCTCGACGGCGGCGTACGCGTCATAGAGCGTGATGTCCCGCGGGGCGCGAGCAAGGGACCAGCCGCCCCCTCGGCCTTCGGTGGACCGCACCAGGTGAGCGTCTCGCAAGCGGCCGAGGATGCGCCGCACGAGGACTGGATTGCTGTCAAGGCTGTCCGCGATCTCCGCGGAAGCCAACGAGCCCCCACGCCGGTGCGCCAGCATCGCAAGCGCGTGAATCGCGACCGCGCTCCTGCTGCTGAGCCCCGCCAACTCCTGCTCCTGTCATCGCCATCGATTAACCAGTTAAGTCGATGGTCAACCGAGCTGTCTTCTGAGCACGTCGGGTGCAGGGTGACGACGGCCAGCGCCACGCCGACCACGGTCAGGACCAGCGACAGATGATCGCGGCGAGTTGCATGGAGAAGGCCGTCTGTTTACCGCGCGGTTCAGCCCTTGCGGGCTATGACGTCCTCGGTCAGCTGCGGGACGACGTCGAAAAGATCGCCGACGACGCCGTAGTCGACCAGGTCGAAGATCGGGGCCTCGGCGTCCTTGTTGACGGCCACGATGGTCTTCGAGGTCTGCATACCGGCCCGGTGCTGGATCGCACCCGAGATGCCCACCGCGACGTACAGCCGTGGCGAGACGGTCTTGCCGGTCTGGCCGACCTGGTGGGTGTGCGGGTACCAGCCCGCGTCGACGGCGGCGCGCGAGGCACCGACGGCGGCGCCGAACGAGTCGGCCAGCGCTTCGATGATCGCGAAGTTCTCCGCACCGTTCACACCACGGCCGCCGGAGACCACGATCGCGGCCTCGGTCAGCTCCGGACGCCCCGTCGACTCACGCGGCGTACGACTCGTGATCTTCGTGCCGGTGGCCTGGTCGGAGAACGTCACGTTCAGGGCCTCGACGGCGCCCGCGGCCCGAACCGCTTCCACGGCCGCGCTGTTCGGCTTGACCGTGATGACCGGAGTGCCCTTCGACACCCGGGACGTGGTGGTGTACGACGCGGCCAACACCGACTGTGTGGCCACCGGGCCGGCCTCACCGGCCTCCAGGTCGACGGCGTCGGTGATGATGCCCGAACCGATACGCAGCGCCAGACGTGCGGCGATCTCCTTGCCCTCCGCGGTGGACGGGACCAGGACGGCGGCCGGGGACACCTGCTCGTAGGCGGCCTGCAGCGCGTCCACCTTCGGCACCACCAGGTACTGCCCGTACTCCGGGGCGACGTGCGTGAGGACCCGCACCGCGCCGTGCTCGGCGAGCGTGGACGCGGTGTCACCGGCGCCGTCTCCGAGGGCGACCGCGACCGGCTCACCGATGCGGCGGGCCAGGGTCAGCAGCTCCAGGGTGGGCTTGCGGACCACGCCGTCCGCGTGATCGACATAGACGAGAACTTCAGTCATGGGGAACAACTCCTGGGGATTTGGACGGACTTTGGAACTTTCGAGGCCGCGTCACACGAACTTGCGCTTGGCGAGGAAGGCAGCGAGTTGCCTGCCGCCCCCGCCCTCGTCCTTGACGATCGTGCCCACCGTGCGCGCCGGGCGCTCGGCCGCCGACTCGACCGTGGTCCAGGCGCCCTCCAGGCCGACCTCTTCCGCGTCGATGCCCAGGTCGGACAGGTCCCAGGAGGTCACCGGCTTCTTCTTCGCCGCCATGATGCCCTTGAACGACGGGTAACGCGCCTCACCCGACTGGTCCGTCACCGACACCACCGCCGGCAGGGACGCCTGAAGCTGCTCAGAGGCGGCATCCCCGTCACGGCGGCCCTTCACGGCACCGCCCTCGACCGACACCTCCGACAGCAGCGTGACCTGCGGCACGCCCAGCCGCTCGGCCAAGATCGCCGGCAGCACGCCCATGGTGCCGTCGGTCGACGCCATGCCGCAGACCACCAGGTCGTAGCCTGCCCTCTGCACGGCCTTGGCCAGCACCAGCGACGTGCCCATCACATCGGTGCCGTGAAGGTCGTCGTCCTCGATGTGGATCGCCTGGTCCGCACCCATCGACAGCGCCTTGCGCAGCGCCTCCTCGGCGTCCTTCGGGCCAACGGTCACAACGGTGATCTCGGCGTCGGCGGCCTCCTTGATCCGCAGGGCCTGCTCGACGGCGTACTCGTCCAGCTCCGAGAGCAGACCATCGACGTCGTCGCGGTCGACGGTCAGGTTCTCGGTGAAATGCGGGTCGCCGATGGCGTCAGGCACGTACTTCGCACAGACAACGATCCTCAGACTCACTGGGTGTCCCTTTACACGTGATCCGGTACTTGTTCCTGCGGGCGGAGCGGAGATCTGGGTGATCTTCGCCGCCTGCAGCGTCCGCTCACCGGGCTGCCCCTCCCGGAGCCGCCCGGCGGGTTCATGCGGCCGTGGTGGCCGTTGACGGCCTCCTCGGCCGTCGTCGCGACGGGCGCGGGCATTCCTGCCGCGGTCTCGATCGCGTCCTCGCCAGGTGGTGTACGAGTTCCTCGCTGGTGGCATAGGCCGTCCGACCCCTCGGGTGGCCCGCCGCGGCGGCCGGAGGCCTTGGCGAGCGTATGCGGCCTCGACCGGGGACTGGCTGAGACCACGTCAGTCGGCGTGGGCGATGAAATCGATCAGCAGCTGGGAGAAGACCACTGCCAGGACCACGGCGAAGGCGAGGAATCCCAGCGCCCAGCGGCGGGCGTCGAGCAGGGGCAGGCTCGCCGCCGTACTGTCGTCGGAGAGGGAGGAAGTGGGAGTCACGGGTCACAGTTCTTTCCGGTAGACGATGTCGATGACGACGGCGGCGATCGCGGCGGCGGCGACGCCGATGCCGACGAAGACCCAGCCCGCGCCGCCGGAGCCGGAGTACCAGCCCTGGACGTAGATCAGCAGGAGCACGGCCAGCAGCAACGTGCAGAGCACGGCCAGCCCGGACAGGCGGCGCAGCTTGGCCCGAGCGGCGCGGCGAAGGTACGCGTCGGCGAGAGCGTCGTCGGCGTTCGAGGGCAGTGGGCGGGTGGTGGACACGGGGCCTCCGTTCGGGTTCGGGGCGGACGGCACGTCAGGAGCGCAGCCGAGCCAGGTGCCCCTTGGGCTCGGTGACGATGAACAGGGTGCCGACGATGGTGATCGCGGACCCCACGATGACGACGGCGCTGAACGGGGCGCCGTAGATGGTCAGGGAGAAGAAGGCGATGAAGAAGAAGGCGAGGGTGTTGGTCAGCACCCCGCCGCGCACCGCCCCGGCGTAGGAAATCCCGATGTAGTAGCCCATGATCATCCAGATCGCCCACCCCAGCCCGATGACCGCGCCGATGGCGATCAGCCGCGGCTCCGACCAGGCCAGCGCCGCGATCCGCCGTCCGCCGGGGAACAGGGCGAGGAGCAGGACCCCGGCGATGAGCAGTTCGAGGCACACGCGCCACCACAGGAAGCTCTCCGCGGGCATGAGGTCGGTGCCGGCGGAGATGGCGAAGCTTTCGAATCCCCAGGTGAGCACCGCGCCCACGATGATCAGCAGGCCGACGGCGAAGTAGACGCCGTGGGTCGGCGCGTTGAGCTCGCCGCCGGAGACGGCGAGCCAGATCCCGACGGCGAGCGAGCCGAGCCCGATCAGGGTGGACGCGCGCAGGATGCGCTCGCGGTAGAGCAGCGCCGCGATGACCGCACCGACCACGCCTGCGAGGCCGCCGATGGAGCCGGCCAGCGCGCCACCGATCAACACGGAGGCGGCGGCGAAGCAGAGATCGCCCACGAACCCGCCGACGGCGACGAACAGGTTCCACCAGCTGACCCGGTGGCCGAGGATCCGCCCGGTGTCCCGCCACGTACCGGTCACCAGCAGAAAGATCGCGACAGCGAGTGCGCCGAAGGGCACCTGCAGCACCGCTACGAGGACAAAGGCGCCGGTCGGCTGTTCGCGGGTGAACGGCGGCGTGACGACGACCGATCCGAGCAGTCCGAAGGCCAGGCCGAGAGCGGGAGCGGCGAGAATCGCGTAGATCATCCCCATCCGCGTCTTCTTGCCGTCGGCCAGGCGGGACCGCTCCGCCAGCTCCGTCGCGGAGACGGTCGGGGCGCTCATACGGGCTCACCCGCGGGTGCCGGCGCCGGGAGCTCGACGGGGAGGCAGCGGCGCAGATCGAGCTGGTGCTCGACGAGCCGCCTGGCGGAGGGGGCGAGGGCGTAGCGGCGCAGGATCTGGCCCCGGTGCTCGCGCTGCTCGAGGACCTGCAGCCAGCCGACGGTGTTGAGCCCGATCAGGTCCTCTCGCAGCCCGGACAGCTCGGTCTCGCCGTAGTGCTGTTGCAGTGCCTTGAACAGGTGGTGCTCCCAGATGCCCTGCTCGCCGAGGTGGTAGAGCGTCATCGCCGCCTGGAACTTGGGGGCCGGTGTCATGGTTGGCTCCTTCACATTGGACGAGGTGGAACTGCTCAGGCCTGCCAGACGGTCTTGGCGTTGATGAACTCGCGGATGCCGAACGCGGACAGCTCACGCCCGTAGCCGGAGTCCTTGACACCCCCGAAGGGGACGCCGGGGAAGGAGGCGGTGAGCCCGTTGACGAAGACCCCGCCCGCGTCGATCTCGTGGGCCAGCCGGTCGATCTCGCCGGGTTCGGTGGTCCAGACGCTGGAGCTCAGCCCGAAGTCGGAGTCGTTGGCCAGCCGGATCGCCTCGTCGAGGTCGGTGACGCGGTGCACGCAGGCGACCGGGCCGAAGCATTCCTCGCGGTACAGGCGCATCGCGGGGGTGACATCGGCAAGCACCGTCGCGGGGTAGAAGAAGCCGGGCCCCTGCGGGGTCACACCGCCGGTGAGGACGGTCGCGCCCTTGGCCACCGCGTCGCCGACGAGAGCCTCGACGTCGCGGCGGCCGCGTCCGGTGGCAAGCGGTCCGAAGGTCGTCGCCTCGTCCCGCGGGTCCCCGGTGGTCGTGGCCGCCATCCCCTCGACGAACCGCGCGGTGAACTCGTCATAGACGTCGGTGTGGACGTAGTAGCGCTTGGCGGCGATGCAGGACTGGCCGGAGTTCTGCACCCGCGCGGTGACGGCGGCCTCGGCCGCGCGGGCGATATCCGCGCTGGGCAGCACGATGAACACATCCGTCCCACCCAGCTCGAGCACGGTCTTCTTGATGTTGCGTCCCGCGGCCTCGGCGACCGCGGCGCCCGCGGCGACCGACCCGGTGAGGGTGGCTGCCCGGATCCGCCAGTCGTCGAGCAGCGGGGCCACCTCCGCGGCCTCGACGAGCAGGGTCGGGAACGAGCCGGCCGGGAACCCGCCACGCTCGAACAGGCCGCCGAGATAGAGCGCGGTCTGCGGGACGTTGGACGCGTGCTTGAGCAGACCGGTGTTGCCCGCCATCAGCGCGGGGGCGGCGAACCGGACGCACTGCCACAGTGGGTAGTTCCACGGCATCACCGCGAGCACCACACCGATCGGGTCGAAGCGGACGGCGAGCTCCGCCGCGCCGACCGTGGCGGGATCGACGGGGCGCTCGGGGGTGAGGTAGCGCTCGGCGTGGTCGGCGAAGAATCGCATGGCGGTGGCCGACTTGAGCGCCTCGTAGCGTGCGGAGGCGAGCGTCTTGCCCATCTCGGTGGTGATCAGGTCGGCGACCTCGTCGGCCTCGGCCTCGAGGATGTCCGCGGCCCGGCGCATCCAGTCGGCGCGCTGGGCGAATGTCGTGCCTGCGAGGGTACGGAAGGCCGCGTCGGCGGCGGCGATGCGAGCCTCAACCTCAGCCGGGGTGTGCGGGGCGAATTCCTTGAGGACCTTGCCGGTCGTGGGGTCGATGGTGGCGAGTGCCATGGTCGTTGTCCTTTCAGCTGCGGGGGGTGCCTCGGAACAGGCGCGGGCGACGATGTGCTCGGCCCGCGGAAGCACGAGGGTCACGTCGTGCGGGCGGAATCAGCGGCGGCCCCGCTCGTGGACTGAGCCGTCGCAGACGTGGGGGCTGTCGATGTCGTGGTTCCGGCCGAACGCGTCGAGGACGGCCGGCCGCGGGGTCGTCGCTCATGCGCGCTGTGCGCGGGGTGTGGCCGGAAAGCATGGCCACAGCACATTGCGGAGCGCGTCGGCGACCGGCCGGAGCCGCTCCTCCTGCCGGTGAGCGTGCTCGCGTATCAAGCGATCGTTGGGATGTCGATATGCGCCTCGGGGCAGTCCGAGATCATCGACGAGGGCGACAGTCGCCACGGCGCCACCCCGTCGGCCGCCGCGAGCTTCGGAAGGACGAGCCTGGGGAGATCGCCCCGAGCCTCTGTGCGCGAGCTCCGTGGCCCCGCCTTGGCGAGCCGGACGCCGCGGGCCCTGACGAGCAGGTCGTACGGGTGCGGGGCGCCCGAAGCCCGAGTAGCCGAACACGCCGCGGACCGGGAGGATCCGCCCGGAGAAGAGCTTTGTATCGGATCGCGACGTCATCGTCCCTACCTCCCGGTGTGCAGCGCCTTCGCTGCGTCGGCGAGCGATCACGAGGAACGTAGAACCGATTCTGAACGGCGTCAACAGTTCTACTGCAGCATTGGTTCAGAACTTCTGTACTCCACGTAATGTCTGTCTTTGGCAGGCCCACAACCCCTGTGATTGAATGCGGAGTCGGCATGCCACGCCCACCGCTCACCTCGCCGCCACGGGAGCCGCTGACCATGACCAAAGTCGAGTCCGGAGGGGGCGGCGTGCGCGGTGACAGCAACCGCGAGCGGCTGGCCGATCTGGGCGCCCGGATCCGCGACTACCGCCGGATGCGGCAGCTCACCCTCCGCCGCATCGCCGATGCGGCAGGGATCACAGAGAGCTACCTCAGCCAGATCGAGCGCGGCACAGCGACGGGTAGCGTGGACGTGCTCAGCCGGGTCGCCACCGCGCTCGGCCTGAGCCTGTCCGACCTCTTCGGCGGGGAGCCGCCGCAGCACACCGCGCTGCGGCGGGCGGACCGTCCGCAGATCACGTCGGAGGGTGTGCGGAAGTACCTGTTCACCCGCCGGCCGCTCCGCCACCTCGAAGTAATGGAGGCCGTGCTCGACGGCGGCGCGTCAATCGGAGACGCACAACATGTGCACGGCTCCTCCCAGGAACTCGTGATCGTGCTCGAGGGCAGCGTGGTCTGCACGGTGGAGGGCCGCCGCTGCGAACTCGACGAGGGCGACAGCATCGAATACACGTCGTCCCAGCCGCACTCCATCGAGAACCCGGGCACGGAGCAGGCGCGCATCCTGTATGTGATCAGTCCGCCCAGCATCTGAAGCAGCCGGTGTCGTCGACCGCGCGGGTCCACACATCGCGGTTGAAAAACGTGTCGTTTTCCGGCCGCGGCTTCCGTCCGCAGCGCGGTGATGGTGCACATCCGGGTCTCCCAGCCGTGCCGTGGCCGACAGGGACGCCTTCGCCATGGGTGCGGCCGGCCGTCCAGGCGTTGACCGCCACGTTGACGATAGAGGTTGTCTGCACTCGGATGGCAAGCGCAACGGTAAGCGCTTTCCACCTCAATAGGAACTCCGCCTACAGGACTCCGGAGCCAAGACCCAGCCTCGCCCCCACCGGCGGCGAGGCGGCGGGGCAGTCAGGCCCGCACACCGTACACATCCACTGATCACCCTGGTGGCCTGCACTAAGGCAGAACCCAGGACAGTCGGCCACGCACCGCCGAGCCACGGCGACCACTGGACCCCACAGCCCCCGGCCGGCTCTTTCGACGGTCTCAACGCTTGTCACGGCTACCCGGAAACCGTACCTTCTGCAGAAAGCGATTGCTAAGTGTCGCCCGTATGGTGCGAGAGGATTGCCATGGAGCAGGCTGACGTACTGATCATCGGCGCGGGGGCGTCAGGCGGTGTCGCCGCCGGCGCGCTGGCCCAGGCCGGGTTCGATGTGATCTGCCTCGAGCAGGGGAACTGGCCGGACCGGGCCGACTATCCGGCTCAGCGCGGAACCTACGAACTCGAGGCCCGCAAGCAGTGGTCGGGCAGCCCCAACGTGCGGCAGAACCCGACCGACTACCCGATCAACGACACCGATTCCGACGTCGCGCCACTGATGTATGCCGGCGTCGGTGGCAGCATGACCCTCTATGCCGGAGACTGGCCACGGTTGCTGCCATCGGACTTCCGCGTACGCTCGCTGGATGGCGTGGCCGACGACTGGCCCCTGCGCTACGCCGACCTGCAGCCGTTCTACGAACGCACCGACGTGGCGTTCGGGGTGTCCGGTGTGGGGGGCGACCCCGCCTACCCAGAGGGTGCGGAGCCGCCGCTTCCGCCACTTCCGATCGGCAGGATGGGCGCACGCATGGCGCGCTCCCACGACAAGCTGGGCTGGCATTGGTGGCCGGCCGCGCAAGCCGTGCTGTCCGCGCCGTACCAGGGCAGGCGGCCGTGTGTGCAGTTCGGCGCCTGCATGCAGGGGTGCCCGGAGGGCGCCAAGGCGTCCACCGACCTCACTCACTGGCCAGCCGCGGTCGCGAAGGGGGTACGACTGCTCACCGAGGCCCGTGTGTCGCGGATTCTGATGTCCGGCAACGGACTTGCCACTGGTGCCGAGTTCGTGTGCCCCGACGGTTCGTGGCATGTCGTGCGCGCCGACGTGGTGATCCTCGCCGCGAATGCCGTCGGCACCCCCCGCATCCTGCTCAATTCCGCATCCCCGCGGTACCCGGACGGCCTGGCGAACTCCAGCGGGCTGGTCGGACGCCGGCTGATGGTGCATCCCTTCGCTAACGTCACCGGCTACTTCGACGATGACGTGGAGGGTTGGCGTGGGCACGTCGGCGCGAAGATCACGTGCTTTGAGTTCTACGAGACCGACACCGATCGGGGTTTCGTACGGGGCGCGAAGTGGAGTCTCGCGCCGACTGGCGGACCGCTCAACGCGGCCCTGCCGACCCGCGCCGGGGACGCGGTCTGGGGTGCCGCTCACCATGAGCACGTGCGCCGACACCTCGGACGCACGATCAGCTGGGGCATCTTCGGTGAGGATTTGCCCGACGAGACCAACCGGGTCACCGTCGACGCCGCCCTCACGGATTCCTCGGGTATTCCGGCCCCGAAAATAACCTACTCGGTCAGCGAGAACTCCCGGCGCCTGCTCGACTTCCACATCGACCGGGCCACCGAGTCGCTGCAGACCGCTGGAGCCTACGACGTCGCCATGGAATCGCTGATGCGCTACTCCGGCTGGCATCTGCTGGGCACTGCCCGGATGGGCACCGACCCGCGGACCTCAGTGGTCGACCAGTACGGCCGGTGCCATGACATCCCCAACCTGTACATCATGGACGGCAGCGTCTTCGTCACCTCCGGCGGGGTGAATCCGACGAGCACCATCGCCGCGCTGGCCCTACGCTCCACCGAACATCTCATCGCCGCCCGTCGCGACCAGCAGGTTCCGGCCTGACCGCGACCGACTTACGGAGACCCCATGAACCTCAGCCAAGCCCCGGACACCACCGCGGCCGATATTCCCGAGGAGTGCCGCGACTGGCTGCGCCACGTGGCTGACCTGCTCATACCCGCTTCGGCGACAATGCCGGCGGCCGGCGACGCCGGTCTCGGCGACGGACAGCTGAATGTCGTACTGCGGGCCCGCCCCGACCTGATCCGCGACCTGGTCCGGGCGTGGTCGAGCACCAATGAGCTCGCGCCGACCGAGGCTCTTGACGAGCTGCAACAGATTGACCTGCCCGCTTACCATGCGGTGCTGTTGATCGTCGCGGGCAGCTACTACACGACTCCCACAGTCCTCAGCCTCCTCGGCTACGCCGGCCAACAGCCGCGCACCGTCCGGATCGCCGAGGACATCGACGAAGACCTGCTCATGCGGGTCGTCGAACGAGGTCCCCGCTACCGCCAGGCCTGACGTCATACATCGACACCGCAGGCGTTCCCGTCCCACACGCGGTCAACAGCAACGCTGTTGTGCTTCCGGCCGACCGGTCACCACGTAGGACCCGGGCATGGGGAACGCCGCCGTAGCGGATGGCATGGGTGACCAGTTCGCTGACCACGAGTTCCGTTGCGAAGGAGAGGTGGTGCAGTCCCCCGGCGTCGAGTTGGCGGTCCGCGTGCGTGCGTGTTCGAGCGACAACGGCGGGGTCGGCGGGCACGTCCCAGGCGGCGACCTGGTCGGTGTCGCGGGTTCGGGTGCGGGCGATCAGCAATGCGACATCGTCGTCAGGCACTCCAGTGAGAAGCGCGCCCAGGATCGCGTCACAGGTGGACTCGAGTGACCGGGGGACGCCTCAAGGGCCCGGCGCAGTCCGTCAAGGCCCGCCGCGACGTCGTGATGCCGCGCTGCGATGAGCCCGTCGGTGTAGAGGACGAGGAGACTTCCTTCGGTCAGGTCCAGTTCGGCGCATTCGAAGGGCAGACCGCCCAGGCCGAGTGGCGGGCCCGCAGGCAGCTCCGGGAAGTCGACGGAACCGAATGACGTCGAACCGGTCGCCGCCCACGCCGGCTGGGGAGCCAGCCGAAAGGTACCGGGAGGCCAGCTCCACGGCAGGGTGCGCAGGCGGCCTGCTGGGGACGTCATATCGTCCGACTCACGGGCGGCCCGCGCGGGGACCGTGAGCAGGCGACAACGCCGGGCTCATGGCCCGGGGCCGGTGCACCGCCGGTGACGCCGACCGGAACCTGTACCAGGGACGCGAGCGGCATGGCCGCGCGAGCCGTAGCCGGCGGGACTCTCGTTCGTTCCCTCGGACAACCACCTCGGTCAGGGCTTGTCCAGACGCTTTGAAGAAGCTAGCTTCTTCCGCGATAGAAAGCGCTTACTAGCCGCGCTTACCGAGAAGATTCGATCCGAAAACCTGGGCGCCCGGACGCCAACGAAGGGACAGATGTGACACGCAAGACGGTGCGTATCGCCATGAACGGCGTGACCGGGCGCATGGGCTACCGCCAGCACCTCGTCCGCTCCATCCTGGCCATCCGCGATCAGGGCGGCCTCGACCTCGGCGAGGGCACCGTGCTGTGGCCCGAGCCGATCCTGGTCGGCCGCCGCGAGCACGCCCTGAAGGCGCTCGCGGAGCAGCACGGCCTGGAGCACTTCTCGACCGACGTGGACGCGGTCCTCGCCGACGAGACCATCGACATCTACTTCGACGCCCAGGTCACCTCCGCCCGCGAGGAGACCATCAAGAAGGCCATCGCCGCCGGGAAGCACGTCTACACCGAGAAGCCCACCGCCTCTGGACTCATGGGCGCCCTGGAACTCGCCCGGCTCGCCGACGAGGCCGGTATCAAGCACGGCGTCGTCCAGGACAAGCTCTTCCTGCCGGGCCTGCTCAAGCTGAAGCGCTTGATCGACGGTGGCTTCTTCGGCCGCGTCCTCTCCGTGCGTGGCGAATTCGGCTACTGGGTCTTCGAAGGCGACTGGCAGGAGGCCCAGCGCCCCTCCTGGAACTACCGCGCGGAGGACGGCGGAGGCATCGCTGCCGACATGTTCCCGCACTGGGAGTACGTCCTGCACGAGCTGTTCGGTCGCGTGACGTCCGTCCAGGCCCTCACCGCCACGCACATCCCACAACGCTGGGACGAGCGGTCCACGCCGTACGACGCGACCGCCGACGACGCCGCCTATGGCATCTTCGAGTTGGAGGGCGGGATCGTCGCCCAGATCAACTCCTCCTGGGCGGTCCGTGTCAACCGCGACGAGCTGGTGGAGTTCCAGGTGGACGGCACCGAGGGCTCCGCCGTGGCCGGCCTGCGCAACTGCCGCGTCCAGCACCGCTCCGCCACCCCCAAGCCGGTCTGGAACCCCGACATCCCCGCCACCGAGGACTTCCGCGGCCAGTGGCAGGAGGTCCCGGACAACCAGGACTTCGACAACGGCTTCAAAGCCCAGTGGGAGCTGTTCCTCAAACACGTCCACGCCGACGCCCCCTACCACTGGGACCTGCTCGCCGGCGCCCGCGGCGTCCAGCTCGCCGAGCTGGGCCTGAAGTCCTCGGCCGAGGGCTGCCGCCTCGACGTACCGGAGATCTCCCTGTGACCCTCCACCTGCCCGATGCCCAAGGGGTGCTGAGGACGTACGAGCCGCGCTCCGAGCCGCTCGCGCCGGCCCCCGGTGCCCCTTTTACTTCCCGGGCCGTGTTCTCGGCGGCGCACGTGGTCGCCGACCCGTACTCCGACCGCCGCCGACTCGGACGCCACCCTGGCCTTCCACCGCCATCTGCGGTCCCACGGGCTCGGAGTCGCTGAGACGATGGACACCACTCAGCGCGGCATGGGCCCGGACGGGGCGGGCGGGAGGTGGGGGCCCGGACCGGAGCGGTATCCCGCCTGTGTCACCGGATGAGTGCGTGGCCACGCGGACCCTTGCGCCCTCTCGGAACCGGACGTCAGCCTGCTCGATGGGTGGACTCACCCGGGTGCTCAACCGCGCCAACACCCGGGTGCCGCGTACGCCGGATGCGTACGCATACCGGGGCCCAGTCAGATTCCCTGACTGGGCCCCGCCCAAGCGGTGTTGGAGAGCACCGCAGACACTTCGCGCTCCGCTCTGCGAGCAAGACTGCCGGCCAGGGCCAACGTGAATGTGGCCGGGATACGCGGCGCAGGCGAGAGCGTCAGCGAGCGGTGCCCGCGCTGCTACTCCGGGTCCACCGCGTTGTGGCCGCCCGGCTCCCTGATCGGCTCGATCTCCAGGGCACGGTCCCCGATGGCGAACTGCCCGCGCCGGGTTACCCGAGTGACCTGCTGTTCGACGCTTCGCGCCACTCGCCCAGGAGCGCGAGGTCGTCTGGTACGACCAGCTCGGCGTGGGGCGTTCGGATCCGGTCGAGGATACCTCGCTGCTGACGGTGGACCGCTTCCTCGACGAACTGGGCGCATGGCACGCGTCGAAGCACGCGCGTGTCCGAACGGTCGGCTCCTGGGTTAAGCGGACGCCCTGCAGAAAGTGCCTCGCCTCGGCGATGAGGACGACGGTGTCCTCCGGTGCGTTTCGGTCCGGGCGGTCAGGTCGTCGGCGCGCCAACTCCAGTCCGCGTCCCGGACGATGCTCGCCCCGGACGGTGCTCGCCCAGAGGGGACGCAGCGCCCCGGCGGGGGCCTCAGTCGCCATGGGCGACCGGCTCGGGATCGGCGTCGAGCGCGTCGAGCACTGCGTCGCCGTTCGCCCTCGCCCACTCGGTCAGCACGTGGATCGGATCGATCAGCGTCGCCCCGAGCGGGGTGAGCTCGTACTCGACGCGGGGCGGCACCTCGGCGTAGGCGTGGCGGCGGACGAGTCCGTGCGCCTCGAGCCGCCGGAGCGTCTGGGTGAGCATCTTGCGGGAGATGCCGCCGATCAGCTCGATCAGTTCGCCATGGCGCACCGGTCCCTCGCTGAGGCCGTAGAGCACGACCACCGTCCACTTGTCGGCGATCAGCTCGACCGCCAGACGCGCCGGACAGTCGGCGAGAAAGACATCACCGGGACCGAAACCGCTCATGGCGCCAAAGGTACCTGCCGGTTCCTATCGGAAACATAGCCTGGGTTCTCTCCCCCTCCAAAACCAGGAGAGTCATGCGAGTCATCACCCAACACACGCTCGGCGGTCCCGAGGTGCTCACCATCGTGGACGCGCCCGAGCCCCAGCCCCTCCCGACCGAGGTTCTCGTCCGCGTCAAGGCGATCGGGCTGAACCCGCTGGAGGCGCTCATACGCGCCGGCGAGTTCCCCCCGCTGATCGGCCAGCCGCCGTTCGTCCTCGGCTGGGACATCAGCGGCGTGGTCGAGGAGGCGCCGCAGACGTGGCGGTTCAGGCCCGGTGACGAGGTGTTCGGAATGCCGCTGTTCCCGCGGGCGGCGAGCGCGTACGCCGAGGTCGTGGCTGCGCCGGCGTTGCACCTGGCGCGCAAGCCGGCGTCGCTCTCGCACGTCGAGGCGTCGGCGCTGCCGGTCGTCGGGCTGACGGCGTGGCAGGGCCTCGTTGACCTCGGCGGCGTGACCGAGGGCGATCGCGTCCTGGTGCACGGCGGTGGTGGCGGAATCGGCCACGTCGCGATCCAGATCGCGAAAGCGCTCGGCGCGCATGTGATCGCGACCGCCGGCGGGAGCAAGCGGAAGTTCGTCGAGGGGTTCGGCGCCGACGAGGTGATCGACTACACGGCGGTCGACTTCACCGAGGCGGTCCGTGACATCGACGTCGTGCTCGACACGATCGGCGGCGACACCGCCGAGCGGTCGCTCGACGTGCTCCGCCCAGGTGGGCACCTGGTGACGGCGGTCGCCATGCAGGATTCGGAGCTGGCCGCCACGTACGAGGCGGCCGGCAGGCGCTTCAGCGGCATCGCGGTCGACCCCGATCCGGTCGCCCTGCGCGGTCTTGTCGAACTCGTCGAACAGGGCAGGCTCCGGGTCCACGTGCAGCAGACGTTCCCGTTCGAGCGCGTCGCCGACGCGCACCGGCTGCTCGACGGCGGCCACCTCCAGGGCAAGCTCGTCCTCACTGTCTGATCCCGTCGTGGGGCCTCGCACCGAGCGAGGCCCGACCGGAACACCAGCACACCGCCCGCGCCCCGGCAGCCTCTCGGAGCAGCCGGTCCCCCGCGCTGAGCGGTATCACACGCCACACCATCGGACCCGCCAGTCTCCGGAGCGTACCCGTGGCAGGCTCGCCTTGAGTCGTTGCGGGGGCACATCCGCAACCGCAGCGCTCGAAGGTCACAGTTGCGGCCGGGTCAGGGGCGGGGCGATGTGCCGGCAGTGGTGGCCGAGCGGAATGCCTTCCGGTAGGCGGACGGGGTGGTGTCCAGGGTGGTGCGCATGTGCTGTCGCAGGTTCGTGCCGCTGCCCATGCCGGTCCGGGCGGCGATGTCGTCCACGGGCAGTTCTGTCGATTCCAGCAGGTGGCGTGCGTGTTTCAAGCGGACGGAGGCGAGCCATTCGGCCGGGGAGCAACCGGTCTCCTGCCGGAACCGCCTGGTGAAGGTCCGCACGCTCATGTGGCAGTGGGCCGCGAGCTCTTTGAGCGAGAGCTGTCTGCCCAGGTGCTCGGTCATCAGTGTCCGCGCTCGGGCTGTCGAGGTTCCGGCGTCCTCCGTGACGGGGCGATCGATGTACTGCGCCTGCCCTCCTTCCCTCATGGGCGCCACGACGTTGTACCGAGCCACTCGGTTCGCCACGGAGCTGCCGTGGTCCTCCCGGACCAGATGCAGGCACAGATCGATGGCCGCCGCGCCGCCGGCCGAGGTCAGGATCCCGCGGTCGGCGACGTACAGCGGATTGGTGTCCAGGTCAACGGACGGGAAGAGCCGCCTGAACTGCTCGGCGTAGCGCCAGTGTGTCGCGGCCCGGTATCCCTCCAGCAGGCCGGCGGCCGCGAGAACGAACGACCCGGTGCACAGGGACACCATCCGAGCGCGACGCCGGGCCGCACGCAACGCCTCCGCGACAGAGGAGTCCACCGTGCCGTCCTCGAGCACGTCCGGGCAGCGGGTACCGGCGACGATCACGGTGTCGGCGTGTTCCAGCAGGGACAGGTCGCCCTGGGGAGTGACGCCGTACCCGCTCACCGTCGGCACCGCGGAGCCGTCCGGTGTGACGGTCCGCACCTCGTAGGCCGCGCTCCCCGCGCGGGTTTCGACCGCGGCCAGCATCTGGGCCGGGATGCTCAGGTCGAAGCCCACCACCGGTGCGAGGGCGAGAACCGTCACGTGATGAGGAGCCGCAACTGCCATGGCCCAATAGTTGCACATGATGGCCCTCGGGCCACTTCTGTGGTGCTCGTGAGGGGCAGAGACTGAAGCCGGTTCCGCACTCCGACTACCTGAAAGGCGGCAGCCCGCCGATGTCCGTCCCTCCCGTCGATCCCGAGATCCACACGCTGCTCGACACCGCCGACACCGGGGTCTTCCCCGTACACGGCCTGGACACCGTCCTCGCCGACCCCGCGCGGTACGCGCTACTGCGGGACCTCCCCGACACCCCCGTTGACGAGCGGGTGAAGGTCCAGAACCTGTTCGTACCGGGTCCCGGAGGGCAGCTGCGGCTGCGCGTCTACCGGCCCGAAATCCACGAGGACCTGCCGATGATCCTCTACGTGCACGGCGGTGCCTTCACCTACGGTTCCCCCGAGGCCGAGGAGGAGCGCTCCCTGCGGTACGCCAGGGACGCGCGGGCCGTCGTCGTCTCCGTCGACTACCGCCTCGCGCCCGAGCATCCCTATCCGGCCGCGGCCGACGACGCCTACGCGGCCCTGACCTGGATCGCCGCCAACGCGGCGCAGATCGGCGGGGACCGGGAACGCATCGCCGTGGCGGGAGGAAGCGCCGGCGGGAACATCGCGGCCTCCACCGTGCTGCGCGCCCGCGACCTCGAAGGACCGCACGTGGTCTTCCAGTCGCTGACCTACCCGACCGTGGACGGCAGCGTGACGAGCGCCTCGGCGCGGGAGTTCACCGACACCCCCGTCCTCAACCGGGCCGCGCTGGAGCTGGCCTGGCGGTACTACGCGCAAGAGAGCCACCCCGCACCGTACGCCTCCCCCCTCCGCGCCGCCGACCTCGGCGGACTGCCGCCCACCTACATCGCCGTAGCGGAGGTCGACCCGCTGCGCGACGAAGGCCGCGACTACGCCGACCGCCTCAGCGCCGCCGGGGTCACCACCGAACTGGTCCAGGTCCCCGGCGCCGTGCACGGATACGACCTGCTGTTCCCGAACGCCCGGATCAGCGAGCGCAGCCTGGCGGACCAGGTACGCGCCCTGCGCGAAGCCCTCCACCCGTGACCGACCCCCGGCCACACCGGGTCACTCTCCGCCCGGGTACCCCTGCCTGTACGGGCGGGGGTACCCGGGCGGCGGCGTCCGGACGGGGGCTCCCCAGGCCGCCGGTAGTGCGGCGTGCCCAGACCCCGACAACCGCGCCAGGAGCCGGGCGTGGACCCCGACCAGCGGGACATCGGCGCACGCGGCCCGCTCAGAACACCGGCCGCGTCCCCACGAACCCATGGCTCACCACGCGTGGCCGGCACCGCCTGGTAGCTGCCCGCCCAGCGCATCAGCCCCCCACCGAACCGTCCGCGGCGGCCGGAGACACGGTGGTGGCCCGGTTCACGCGACGTACCTCACCACGGTTCTGCCCCCAGCACCCGGGGCGAGGGAGGCGATCGCCCTCAGCAGGAAGGTCGGCAGGTCAGCCGGCCGGTGCGCCGGGCTCCCGTACTCCGGGCCCGGTCCTCACGCGGAGGAGGGGCCGCGGCGCTGCTCGCTTTCCTCCTCGCGCCGCCCGTAGGCGTCGAGCAGCAGGTGCGTGGTGCTGTTGATGTGCCGGCTGAGCGCCTCGGCGACGCCGGATACGTCCCGTTCGATGGCGCGATCGCAGATGGTCTTGTGTTCTGCCGCGATATCGCGGTCGCTGTGCTCGGTCGGTGTGCGGGCCCAGCAGCGGTAGACCTCCGCCACCTCGCGCAGCTGTGTGGCGATGTCCCGCAGCTGCCGGTTGGGGCATCCCTCCAGCAGGACGCGGTGGAAGCGGGCGTGGGCGTTCAGCCAGCGTTCGTTGATTTCGCCGGCGTCGTCGAGGAAGGGAACGCGGGCGAGGTGGTGGTGTGCGGCGAGCAGATCGGATTCCCATTCGATGGTGCCGGCGGTGACGGACTCCCGGACGAGGTGGGTCTCGATGAACACGCGGGCCTCGGTCAGCTCCTCCAGGCGCTCGGGTGAGACGGTGACGACCCGGAACCCCTGCTGCGGCGCGAAGGTCGCCAGTCCCTGGCCGACCAGCCGGGGCAGCGCCTCCCGCAGCACCCCGCTGCTGGCGCCGTACGTCTCCTTCAACGCCTCCACGCGCAGACGTGAACCGGGTTCGTGCCGTCCGTTGAGGATGTCCGCGCGCAGCCGCTGGTAGATCTCCTCGGCACGTGTCATGGAGCTGGTAGTCGCCATGTCGCAGATTCTAGCGCGCCTAGATATTTTCAAAAAATCTCGAGATTTCATTGACGTGTCGACTGAGGGGGGCGTTGACTCCAGTCATCCAGAAACAGGAAGACCGGAGGCGGCGCGCTATGCGGACGACGACCAGAGCAGGACGGATGTGCCTGGTGACCGGAGAGGCGGTGATCGATGTCGAGCAGGCCAGTGCGGGCCGGTTCCCGGCTGATCCGCTGACCGTGTTCGAGGAGTGGGACGCGTTCCGGTCCTGGGCCGCCGGACTGGAGCCCACGGGTGTCCAGCCGCCGGCGGGGCCGGACGGCGGTGTCTCGCCGACACCGCGGCAGGTGTTCGCGATCGGGCTGAACTACCGCGACCATGCCGAGGAAGCCGGCCTGGCGTTGCCCGAGTCCCCGTCGGTCTTCACCAAGTTCGCCACGGCCCTCACCGGCCCGGACACGCGGCTGCGGCTGCCCGGCGGCCGCGTCGACTGGGAAGCCGAGTTGGTGGTGGTGATGGGGCGCCGGGCGGAGCACGTCGCGCCCAAGGACGCCTGGTCCTACGTGGCCGGGCTGACCGTGGGCCAGGACTACTCCGAGCGCGGGGTGCAGTCCGTGGGCCCCGTGCCGCAGTTCTCGCTCGGCAAGTCCTTCCCCGGATTCGCGCCGACCGGCCCGGTGCTGGTCACCCCCGACGAGTTCGCCGATCCGGACGATCTGGCGATCGAGTGCCTCGTCAACGGGGAGAGCGTCCAGAAGTCCCGGACCTCTTCGATGGTCTTCCCCGTCCCGGAACTGATCGCCCGGCTGTCCGCGGTGTGCCCGCTGCTGCCGGGCGACCTGATCTTCACCGGCACCCCCTCAGGCGTCGGACACGCCCGCACCCCCCAGCGCTACCTGCGGCCGGGAGACGAGGTCGTCACCCGTATCGAGGGCATCGGACAGCTCCGGCAGACCTGCGTCGCCGCCTGAGAGGAGGGCACCCCATGGCATTGCACAGGCTTCAGTCACTCACCGTCGGAGTGCCGGATGTGGCCGGGGCGGCCGACTACTACGCCGACTTCGGACTCGAGCAGGTGGCACCCGGGAGGTTCGCCACCGTCGAGGGCGGTGAGCAGTTCTTCCTCGAGCACTCCCCCACCCGGCGGCTGCTGGGGATGGCGGTCGCCGCCGACGACGGCGACGACCTGGACCGGATCGCCGCGAACCTGGACCGGCTCCACCTGCCGTGCGAACGCGACGCCGGCACCCTGCGCACCAGGGAACCCATCGCCGGTATCTCGGTCGAGGTCCGTGTCGCACCCCGGCTGACCCGGGCCACCGTCGCGGCCACCCCGTACAACGGCCCCGGACGCCCGGACCGCGCCGGCACCCGGGCGCCCGTACTCTCCCGCACCGGCCCGGTCCGGCCCCTGGCCCTGGGCCACGTCGTCATCGGCTCGGTGGAGCAGGAGTCGACCCAGCGGTTCTTCACCGACGGGCTCGGCTTCAAGGTCAGCGACGTCGTCCCCGGCACGGCCGCGTTCCTGCGCTGCTCCACCGACCACCACAACGTCCTGGTGCAGCAGGCGCCGCTGAACTTCCTGCACCACACCTCGTGGCAGGTGACGGATGTCGACGAGGTGGGCCGGGGCGCCACGCGCATGCTCGCCGAGCACCCGGAACGCCATGTGTGGGGACTCGGCCGCCACCACATCGGGTCGAACTTCTTCTGGTACCTGAAGGACCCGGCCGGCAACTTCAGCGAGTACTACGCCGACATGGACTGCATCGTCGACGACCAGCTGTGGACGCCGCGCTCGTTCGAGGGCATGCAGGCGCTCTACACCTGGGGGCCTCCGCCCCCGCCGTCGTTCCTCGCCCCCGAGGACTTGGCCGCGCTGATGACCGGCGCCCACACGGCCAACGTCTGAGGGTCCCCGACACCGTGCAGATGCGGCGAGGCACACGGCCCCGCCGCACCGGACACGGCCGCCCTGCCCGCTCCACCCGGATGAGGCCCACACCGCCCCTCCCCCAGCCGATGCGCCGTCGGCACACCGCACAGAGGTACCTCCGCCCTCTCCCGCAGCGCCGCGGTCACTGGCCGCGACGGGTGAGAGCGCCAAGATCGGAGTCGGAACATTGAGCACACCAGCGTTCGCCCGCCGGGGCGGCCGATCGTCCCCGGGGGGTTCGTCGCCGGCCGGCACCGCGCTGGCCGTCGGCCTGGCCGTGATGACACTGGAGGGTTTCGACCTTGTCGCCTTCGGCGCGACGACACCCCTGCTGCTGGACTACCGTCCCTGGCACCTCTCCGTCGCCTTCGTCGGCCTGCTCGGCAGCCTCACCCCCATCGGCATGCTCATCGGCTCCTTGCTGGTCGGCCAGTTCACCGACCGGTTCGGCCGGCGCCGCACGACGCTGATCAGTATCGGGGTGGTCAGCGCCGGGATGTTCGCCTGCGCCGTGGCCCCGATTCCGCCGCTGTTCGGCGCGGGCCGATTCGTCGTCGGGCTCGGTGTCGGTGCGATCTATCCGGCGATGAGCCCACTGATCTTCGAACTCGCCCCGGCCCGACGGAAGAACCTGTTCTCGGGGATCGTGCAGTGCGGGACCGCCGTCGGCGGTTCGTTCGCGGCCCTTGTCGCCAATACCGCGCTGACCGGGCGCAGCTTTCATCTGGAGTACCTGGTCGGCGGCATCGCCGGTCTGCTTCTGCTGCCCATGGCCTTCGCCTGGCTGCCCGAGTCCGCGGAGTACCACCGGGCGGTCAGCGCGTCGGCCCCGGTCCCTGACAGCCGCGGTGGGTGGCTCGTGCTCAAGCCGCCCTACCTCGGCACCACCGTGATGTTCTGCGCCATGGCGGCCCTGTCGTTCCTGCTCATCTTCGGCGTGAACACCTGGCTGCCGCAGCTGATGCAGACCGCGGACTATCCGTTGCAGGACTCACAGACCTTCCTCGTCCTGCTGAACCTCGGCGCCACCGTCGGCGGGCTCGCCATGGCGCTGCTGGCCGACCGTGCCGGATCACGCGGGCCGATCACGGCCTGTTTCCTCCTCGGAGCCGCTGCGATCATCGCCATGAGCGCCCGGCTTCCGCTGCCGGTGCTCTACGCCATCGTGGTCATCGGCGGCTGCGGCGCGGTCGGGGTCCAGGGACTGATCAACGTGTACATCGCGCGTTCCTACCCGGTGACCATGAGGGCCGGCGCGGTGGGCGTCGCGCTCGGTGTGGGCCGCCTCGGCGCCATCGCCGGCCCGACGCTCGGCGGCTGGATCCTCGCGGCCGGCCTCCAACCCCGGTGGAACTTCGTCTCCTTCGCCGTCCCCGCCGTCCTCGGTGCGGTCCTCACCCTGGCCGCCGGCGGACGAGCACTCCTCCATCAGGGCCGTTCCGCTCCTTCGCCGCGCGCCAAGGAGCCGACGGCCGGACACACACCTTGAGAAAGCACATCATGAACACCTACGACGTCGCCGTCGTCGGCTGCGGCCCGGTGGGGCTGACCCTCGCACGGCTGCTGGCGATGAAGGGTCTGCGGGTCGCCGCCATCGATCCCAACCGGCTCGTCTGCCATCATCCGCGCGCCACCCATCTCGACGACGAGATCATGCGCCTGCTGCAGACCCTCGGCGCGCAGGACATGGAACAACGGTTCCTGCGCCAGACCGCCTGGACACTGCACCGGGAGGACGGGCAGCCCTTCCTCCAGCAGACGCTGTCCGAGGAGGAGTCGGACCAGGGGTGGCGCACCGACTACCAGTTCCACCAGCCGGACTTCGAGTCGCGGCTGCGGGGCCTGCTCGCGGCCGACGCGAACGTGGACCTCTGGTTCGGCTGGACGGTCAGCGCGATCGAGCAGACGGACACAGCGGTGCGGCTGACGCTGCTCGACCGGTCGACCGGAGCCGAAACCACTCTCACGGCCGGCTACGCCGTCGGCTCGGACGGCGCCAACTCCTTCGTCCGGCAGGCGATGAACGCCGAGGTCGAGGACCTCCACGGCACTCAGCGCTCCCTCATCATCGACGTCCACCCCTTCGAACACCCCGCACAGCTCCCAGCGGACAGCGGATTCATCCTGTGCCGGGGGAAGCGGCCGGTGACCTACCTGCCGATCTTCCCGCCGATGCTCCGCTTCGAGTTCATGCTGCTCGACGAGGACGACGCCGCACAGCTGGAACAACCGCGGTCGGTGTACGGCCTGCTGGGCCGCTGGCTGGAACCGGGCAGCTACCGGATCATGCGCACCGACACCTACCAGTGGCACGCCCGGCTCGTGCACGGCTGGCGGTCCGGCCGCCTGCTGCTCGCCGGCGACGCCGCCCACCAGATGCCGCCCATGCTCGGCCAGGGCATGTGCTCCGGGATGCGCGACGCCGCGAACCTGGCGTGGAAGCTCGCCGCCGTCGTGAAGGGCGAGAGCCCCTCAGCGCTGCTCGATACCTACGAAAGTGAGCGCGCCCCGCACGTGCGCCCCTACATCGAGGAATCCGCCCGGCAGTCCAATCTGATCGAAGCGCTCGGTACGGGCGCGGTTCCCGAGCCGAACGGAACGCAGACGGTCAAGAGGTTCCGGCCGCCGCTGGCACCGGGCCTGGTCGCCCAGCCCGGCGCCGCCACCGGACAGCTGAGCCCGCAGCCGCGCGGTGTGAACGGGGAGCGGCTGGACGATGTGAGCGGTTACGGCTTCACCGTTGTGGGGAGCCCGGAGGTGACCTCCGCCGTGTCCGAGGAGGTGCGGCAGATGTGGCATCGGCTCGGCGTGGTGGTCGTCCCGGAGACCGGACCGGCCGTCGACCGCTGGCTGGCCGCCCACTCGGCGGCCGCGGCGATCATCCGTCCGGACCGTTACACCTTCGCGCTGGCCGCCGACACCGCGGAACTGGAGCAGGCCACCCGCGACCTGGCGCGGACGGCATCGATACAGGAGGTGGGCGTGTGAAGACGTACGCGGCCGGGATGAGGTGGGGGGAAGGTCCCCGCTGGCAGCGCGGTGCGCTGTGGCTGTCCGACACGCAGGGCGGGAAGCTGTGGACCGACCACGACGGTCCCTGGCGGGGCATCCCGCTGGACGCGGTCCCCAACGGCCTGTGGTTCCTGCCGGACGGGCGGCTGGTCGGCGCCATGATGCATGAGCGGCGCATCGGCGTGTGGACCGGTGAGCGGTTCGCCCCCTACGCGGACCTGAGCGCGGTGGCCACCGGTCCGCTCGGCGACATGGTCGGCGACCCGCACGGCAACCTGTACGTGGACGATGTCGGCTTCGCCGCGCACGCCGGTGAGCCGCCGAGGCCGGGCCGGCTGGTGCGCGTCGCCGCGGACGGATCGGTAGGCGTGGCCGCCGAAGACGTCGAGTTCCCCAATGGCCTGGCCTTCGTCGACGACGGCCGCACCCTGCTCGTCGCCGAGACCACCCGGCAACGGCTGACCGCCTTCACCGTCGCCGACGACGGGACGCTGACCAACCGGCGCACCTACGCCGACCTCGCCCACCTGGTCGGCGGTGATGCCCGGCCGGACGGGATCTGGGCGACACGGGACGGCGTCTGGGTGGCCACCACGACCGGGCACACCCTCGCCCTGGTCCGGGAGAACGAGCTGGTCACCTCGGTGGACACCGGGAGGCTGCTGCCGATCGCGTGCTGCGGCGACGGCGGGAACCGGCTGTTCGTCACCCTCGCCGACACCCAGGGCCTCCCGCTGGGCGAGGCCATGGCCGCGAAGGCGGTGCGCACGACGGTCGCGCTGCTGGAGACCACGAAGGCGGGGAACGCCGGGTGAGCACACAGCGGCCGGACTGGACCCCGACACCACAGGCCGTCGAGCGCGCCCGGATCACCGACTTCGCGCGGTTCGCCGCGCGGCGCGCCGGATCGGACCTGAGCGGTGACTACCACGCGCTGTGGGCGTGGTCGGTCGACGACGTGAACGGCTTCTGGGCCGCGGTGTGGGACTACTTCCGCCTGCCCGAGCGCCCGGCGGGGCCCGCGCTCGCGGCCGAGGCGCTGCCGGGAAGCGTGTGGTTTCCCGGCAGCACGCTGAACTACACGGCCGAAGTCTTCCGCGACCGGACCGGCACCGACACCGCCGTCATCACGGTGACCGAGGACACCGGCCCGGTGGCCATCACCTGGGATGAACTGCGCCGTGACGTCGCCTCACTCGCGCAGGCGCTCACCGAACTCGGCGTGCGCAGGGGTGACCGGGTGGTGGGATACCTGCCCAACGGCGCGCAGGCCATCGTGGCCTTCCTCGCCACCGCGAGCCTGGGCGCGACCTGGGCGGTGTGCGGGCAGGACTACACCGCCGCCGCGGCCGAGGCGCGGTTCGCCCAGCTCCGCCCGACCGTGCTGATCGCCGCGACCGACTGCCGCCACGGCGGGAAGCACATCGACCGCCGCGCCGATGTGCAGGCCCTGCGCGACGCACTGCCGACCCTCACGGCGACCATCGTGGTGGGAGACGGGACACCGGCGGTGCCCGGTGCCCTCCCGTGGTCCGCGCTCACCGCGCACGACGCCGAACTGGCCCCCGTACCCGTCCCGTTCGACCATCCGCTGTGGGTCGTGTTCTCCTCGGGCACGACGGGACGGCCGAAGGGCATCGTGCACGGGCACGGCGGAGTCGTGCTCGAGCAGCTCAAGAACCTGGGCCTGCACCTGGGCCTGCGCGCCGGGGACCGCTTGCTGTGGCACACCACACCGAGCTGGATGATGTGGAACGTCCTGGTGGCCGGCCTGCTGCTGGGCGCCACAGCCGTCTGTTACGAGGGCAGCCCGACGTATCCCGCCACCGACGCGCTCTGGCGGCTCGCGGCCCGCCTGGAGGTGAACGTCCTGGGCACCAGCCCCGGCTACCTGGCGGCCTGCCGCACGGCCGGTGTGCGGCTCGCCGACCACCACCCGGCCTCGCTCGAGCGCCTGGGGGTCACCGGCTCGGCGTTCCCCGCCGACCTGCAGCACTGGGTCGCCGGCGAGCTCGGGCCCCGGACGCAGGTGGTGTGCACCAGCGGCGGCACCGACGTGGTCACCGCGTTCCTCGGCGCCGCACCCACCACACCGGTCCGGGCCGGTGAGCTGTCCGCCCCCTGCCTGGGCGTGGCCGTGGAAGCGTTCGGCCCGGACGGCAGGCCGGTGCGGGGCGAGGTGGGAGAGCTGGTGGTGCTCCGGCCGATGCCGTCGATGCCGCTGTACTTCTGGGACGATCCGGACGGCTCGCGCTACCGCGGCGCCTACTTCGACGTCTACCCCGGGGTATGGCGGCACGGTGACTGGATCACCATCACCGGCCACGGCTCGGTGATCATGCACGGCCGGTCCGACGCGACGCTGAACCGCCACGGCGTACGCATGGGAAGCAGCGACATCTACGGCCCGGTGGAGCGGCTCGAGGAGATCGCGGAAGCCCTCGTCGTCGGGGTCGAGCAGGACGGCGGCGGCTACTGGATGCCGCTGTTCGTCACCACCACCGACGGCACCGACCTCGATGACGCGCTGCGCGAGAAGATCCGCGACGCCATACGCCACGGCGCTTCCCCCCGCCACGTCCCCGACGAGATCATCCAGGCCCCCGGCATACCGCACACCCGCACCGGCAAGAAACTCGAAGTTCCCGTGAAACGTCTGCTGCGCGGAGACCCCCCGCACACCGTGGCCGACCCCGGCAGCGTCGACCGACCCGAGCTCATCGACTGGTACGCCCGTACCGGCGCCGCCCACCGCATGCGCAACGGCCCCGCTGCCGGCTCCGTTACGCCCCGGTCGCCGAACGGCTGACCGCGCGGCGCCGCCCCCGCCAACACACAAGGACACCTGCCGAAGGAGCCCTGCCATGACCTACATCGCGCTGGAAGAAGCGTTCATCATCCCGGAGCTGTTCGCGCGCCAGCCCTCGACACCCCAGAAGATCCGGGTCAGCGACCAGTACGCCAAGGACTGCTGGCGCCGCCTGGCCGACTTCGAGGAGCACCGTCTTCCCGAGATGGACGCGCACGGCATCGACATCCAGGTCCTGTCGCTGAGCGTCCCCGGCATCCAGGCCGACACCGACGCCGGCGCCGTCGACAACGCCCGGTTCGCCAACGACCACCTGGCCCGGACCATCGCCCGCCACCCGACCCGCTTCATGGGGTTCGCCGCCCTGCCCCTACAGGACCCCGCCGCCGCCGTGACCGAGCTCGAACGCTGCGTGGAGCAGCTCGGCTTCCGGGGAGCGCTGGTCAACGACCACACGCAGGGCCGGTACCTGGACGATCGCGCGTACGGGGAGCTGTGGAGCGCACTGGAGGAGCTGCGTGTGCCGTTGTACCTCCACCCCGGCTCACTGCCCCAGGACGACTGGCACGTGATGCGCGGGCGGCCCGAGATGTACGGGGCCAGCTGGAGTTGGCAGGCGGAAACCGGCGGCCACGCCATGCGGCTGATCTATGGCGGAGTGTTCGACCGGCACCCCGGTGCGACCCTGATCCTCGGGCACCTCGGCGAATTCCTGCCGTTCCAGCGCTCCCGCTTCGACTCGCGCTACCGCTCGCTCCAGGTCGACGCGCCGCTTGAGCGGATGCCGTCACAGTATTTCGGGAGCAACATCCTGATCACCACGAGCGGGGTACTGGCCCCGGAGGCCGTGCAGGCCGCCGTGCTGACCATCGGGGCCGACGCGGTCATGTTCGCGATCGACTACCCGTACGAGTCCACCGCCGAAGCGGTGGCCTCGATCGAGAAGTGCGACCTTTCGCCCGAGGTGAAGGAGAAGATCGCCCATCTCAACGCCCGGCGCGTGCTGGGCATCTGACCAGCGCGAAACGGTCGCGCCAGGGCCGGGTGGGACGCATGGCCGCCCCACCGGTCACCGGTGCGGCGCCAGGTCCGCCCTCAGAGGCGGAAACCGGCTGGGCAGGCCCGTGCCGCAGCCCTGCGCGCCTCGAAGACCGGCAGGCTCGCATCACCCCTGGCACTGGGTCAGCAGGGCCGCGATCTCGGCCGCCGGCCGGCCGGTGTGCACACTGATCAGATCGGTGATCAGGTCGTCCAAGGGCGGCCAGGCGATGGCGCCGTGGTCGTTGTAGAGGCTGACCAGACCGTGCAGGGCGGTCCAGAGCATGAGTCCGGCCTGCCACCGCTGATCCGCCGCGGACCGCTTCCGCTCCCCGGTGGCCGCGGCCGCCAAGGAGGCGACGACGGCGCCGAGCAGCTCGGCCCCGGCACCGTGGGCCGCGCCAGGGACGAGGTCGGCAGGCATCCGGCCGCCGAAGAGGGTGCGGTAGTGGCCGGGCTGGTCGACTCCCCAGCGCACGTAGGCCGCGCACCGGGCGACGAGGTCGGCCAGTGGGCTCGCGGTGGGCTGCGCGGCCTCGTCCATCAGCCGGGCCAGTTCCTCATAGCGCAGCCGCAGCACGTGCTGGATCAGTGCGCTCAGGTCGGGGAAGTGGCTGTAGATACTGGCCGGCGCCACGCCGACCTCACGCGCGACCTGCCGGAGCGTCAGCGTCTCCGGTTGATCGAGGGTGGCCAGCAGCTTGGCCGCGGCGTCCACGAGCTGGGCCTTGAGCACCTGTCCCTGCCCGCGCGGATTACGGCGCCGGGGAGCGGACCGCTCCTGAGGCGACACCTTCGCCCCCCTTCCGACCAGTGTGAATGGCTCAGCGACAGATGTTCACCCTACAGGTAGCTCGCCCTTTGACATTGCTAACCAACGGTTGTTTACTCAAGTCACCAACAGTTGTTCAGTTAAGGAACGATGATCATGCGCATCGCAGTACTCGGAGCCTCGGGCCGCACCGGCGGCACGCTCGTCGACCAGGCGCTGGAGCGCGGACACGAGGTCGTGGCCCTGGTCCGCACACCGGCCAAGGTCACCGTGCCCGCGCCGCGTCAGGTCGAGATCCGGCAGACCGACGTCACCGCCCCGCAGAGCTTTCCCGACCTGACCGACGTCGACGTGGCCATCTCGGCCATCGGCATCGGCAAGGGCGACGGCCCAGGCGCGCTGGTCGCCGGGGCCAGGAGGCTCGCCGCGGCGAACGTCCGCACAGTGTGGCTCGGAGCACTGGGCTCGGGCGTGTCGAGCCGGTCCGGCGGGCTGATCTACGCGGGGGTGATGCGGATGTTCGTCGGCTCGGAACTGGCCGAGAAGGCCGAGGCCGACGACATCGCCCTGAACGCCGGCGCCACGGTGTTCCACGCCCCGGACGTCACGGACGGCCCCCTCAGCCCCACCCGCCGCACCGTGCCGCTGGCGGAGCTGCGGCGACCGCTGCTGCCGCCCAGGATCTCCCGCACCACGCTGGCCGCGCTGCTGCTGGACGAGGCGGAGACGGGCAAGCACGGCAACGGCATCGTCGTACCCCTCAGCTGACCGCCGGCCGGCGGGGAGGCATGAGTTCGAGCGCGTGGTCCACGTCAACCTGGCCGGGGCCTTGCTCTGCTCGGACGCCGCGTCCTACGTCACCGGGATCGCCCTGTCGGTCGACGGCGGGCGGCGGGCATGGGGGTTGTCACGGTCGAGGAGCACCGGCGACCTCGGGACCGAGGTCTACGCCTTGCGGGCGAGGAGCTGGACCTCTTGGAACTGCCGCTGGTCGGTGGGCTTCGGCTCGATCACCGTACGGGCTGCCTCAGCCAATCCGTGCTCACGCAGGAGCGCGGCGAGACGGTCGGGGCACCAGCGGTAGGCCGTTGTCACCGCATGGTCGTAGGCCTGCGTCTCCTGGTGGGGGCCGTCGGTGGCGGGGAAGCCGATCAACAGGTGCCCGCCGGGAGCCAGGACCCGGGCGATCTCGGCCAGGACGACGGGAACGTCCTGCGGCGGGGTGTGGATGACGGACCACCGCGAGAGCACCCCGCCCAGCGTGCCGTCCTCGATGTCCAGCGCGGCCATCGAGCCGACCTCGAACCGCAGTCCGGGGTTCGCCTCGCGAGCGAGTTCGACCATCACCGGGGAGGCGTCGACGCCGAAGGCGTTCAGGCCCAGCCCGCGCAAGTGAGCTGTGACGTACCCCGGCCCGCAGCCGAGGTCCGCGACCTCGCCGTCGCCGTCCGCCCGCACCAGCTCCGCGAAGGCGCTCAGCAGGGCCCGCTCCAGGGGACGGTCGCGCAAGGAGTCGTTGAACAGCTGGGCGTAGGTGTGTGCGATGGCGTCGTAGGACTCACGGGTGGCACGCAAGGTCTGAAGTTCGGTCACCCGGAGACCGTAGCGGGTGGAGGGCGCATGCGCTTCAAGAACGTCTGCCGGAGGGCCTGCCGGCCGGTCACACCGGAGCCAGTTGGCGAGGGAAGCCGCGGTGACGGTATCGGGGACCGCGACCGCATCGCCGGGGCCACATCGGGTGCCGCCGACGCCCGAGTCCCCCCTGATCGCCGCGCCGCCAGTTCCGGCGCTCCTCCGAGGTCCGGTCAGCCAAAGGTTGTCCCGCGACCGACCTCCGGGTCTCAACAGCACCGGGGATAGCTGGGCGTTGGTACCAGGCTCTTGGCACGAGGGTGGCCTGCGGGAGGGGCCCTTGCCATCATCGTTTGGTGACCAATGACCAGCGCATACCCCCCTCGAAGGTGGCCGACGACCGTGCGTCGCTCACCTCGTTCCTCGACTACCAGCGGGCCACCCTGGCCATGAAGTGCCAGGGGCTGACCGGCGAGCAGCTGAAACAGAAGGCGATCCCGACCTCAGAGCTCACACTTTTGGGCCTGGTACGCCACGCGGCCTCCGTCGAGCGAAGCTGGTTCCGCTTCGCTCTGAACGCCGAGGACGTCAGGTCGCTTTGGCCTGGCGAGGTCGACGGCACGTTCGCCGATTTCCACGTCGAGGACGCCGACGTGGACGAGGCGTTCGGAGTCTGGCGCGAGGAGTGCGTCCGTGCCCGCGCAGTCGCTTCTTCCTTCGCTTCCCTCGACGACACCGTCAACTGCGGCGGCGTGACCATCTCGCTCCGCTACGTCCTCACCCACATGATCGAGGAGTATGCGCGGCACAACGGCCACGCCGACCTACTGCGCGAAGCGATAGACGGAGCCGTCGGCGAGTAAGCGCTGTCCAGTAAATGATCACTTGCGTGCTGGATGACCTGCGCGGTAGTTCGTTCCGCCGACGATGTCCTTCGGGCCGGACAGTTTCCACGCCTTGCAGTCGTTGCGGTTGCCGGACAGTGGCCGGCCCACAGCAACAACGAGCCGGGTGTCGGCCTCGATGACGACCCGGTGGTGGGTGGAGTACCGGTAGTTCTTCGACTGCTCGGCGACGGTGTGTTCACGGGTGGGGACCAGGGCGCCGTCCACGACCAGCACGGCAGCCTTACGAACCATTTTGCGTGCGGCCGCTCACGATCACGAGTCCCGTGGCTTCGTTAGTGGTCGCTAACCGCTCCCGATAGGCTCTGCTGTCATCACAAGCGCGGATCTCGGGGGATGGACGTTGATGAAGGCGGAGCGGCACCACATCGGCCTGTTCAAAGCCATCGAGCACCTGTTCGCGCTGTGGCTACCGCGATGGCGCCTGGCGGTCGTCTGCGGCGAAGCCCCGCCGTCCTGCGAGGAAGAGTGGACCGCCGCGCCCTCCCTGGCCAAGGTGTCGGACTACGGGGCGTTCCCGTTGACGTTCGGTGGCCCTGACGGGCGGCGCCATCCGGTGGCTGTCGAGCGGTTCGACATCGAAGACCCGGACGAGACGTCCGCCGGCCCCCTGCACGCCTCTTGGGGCCTGCCGGACGCCGGTGCGGAGCAGGCGTTCGCGTTGCTCATCGAGGCATTGGAGTCGGGATCCGACGGCCTGGACCGGCGAGGCCGGGCGCTCGCCGGATACCTGGCCGGTTGCCTGGCGGCAGACGGTACGGACCTGCTGCGGATCACGGTGGCCGCCGAGCCGTGCGGCCCCGCGCTGGACGATGAGCTGCACCTGCTGGTGCGCTCTGGCAAGAGGACAACGCGTCTGGCACTGGCCCCCGCTGCGGTCGCCCCGGCCGCGAACGATGCGTCCGAGTACCAGATCGCCTGCGTCACGGCACTGCTCAGCGAATTCCTGTGGATCAACAACACCGACGCGGTGACCTTCGAGGTGACCTTCGGAACCCATGACATCGACCTCGACGTCGTCGACCCCGACACCGCCTTCCGCGCGGGCTGGGCCGGAGACGAACACTGGCTCATCGCAGAGGAGAGCGACCAGGAAACCGATGACGTCCTGTGGGCGCTGGACGCCGCCTCCCTGAAAGCCGCGCTGACAGAGTCCGAGCTGAACATGGTCGCAGTGGCTCGGGCCCAGACCCTGGTGTGGGAGTTCGATTCCACAACGCCCGAGATCCCCGGCGATGAGCTCGTCTCCTGGCTCGCTCGCGAGCTCTTCGAGACGATCGTCACCGAGATCACCGGGTCGCCCGGAGTCCCACCCGTTCTCGCCTACGCCAAGAACTTTCCCCTGGAATCGGTCCTGGACGGCGAGGGGCATTCCTGCCTCCTCCTGGTCGGGGCACAACGCACCGCCCTCATCCACATCAGCGGCTAGTACGGCGACTGCATCGGTTTGCCGGGTTGGCCAGGCTGCGGCTGCGAGGAGGCGTCCGCCCCAGCGGAGGGCTTCCTCGCTGCGGATGCGGACGCGTTCCTTGCGCTGGGAGGTGGGGTCAGGGCCGACCGGTCCGAGACCGGCAGATCGAGCAGCTGACCGGCAGAAGCCTGCGGGACCCGCGGGGCAGCAGGGCGTCGGACGGTCAGGCTGTGTCGATGCGTCCGGTGAAGTCGAGGATGGCCTTCGCCAGTTCGGCTGGAGCCTCCATGGCGGCGTAATGGCCGACGCCGTCGAGGGTCACCGAGCTGACCTGGCTCGCCGCGGCGTTGGTCATGGTGGCGAGGGTGAAGGGGCCTCCGCCGGCTCCGACCGCGAGTACGGGCACGATCAAGCCCGGAGTGTCGGCCAGGGCTTTGATCTCGGAGCCCTCGCGCAGCATCGACTGGTAGAGGCCGATCGCTCCGCGCCAGCCATCGGGCCGCGCGTAGGCGCGGGCGAACTCGTCGATGTCGGCGTCAGTGATCGCTCCCGGGGTCGCGCTCATGGCCGGGAAGGCGAACTGTCCCAGGAATTCGCGCTCGCGGCCGGCCAGCAGCAACTCGGGGATGCCGGGCGCGGCGAGAACGCCGATGTGCCAGGTGCCGCCGTGGGTGATGTCGGCCAGCGCCTCCAGGCCGAACCCGGGCAGTCCCATCTCGATCGCGGTGAGGCTGAGCACGTCCTGCGGGTGGTTGGTCGCGAGGCGGAAGACGCTCGCCCCGCTGATGTCCTGTCCGGTGAGGTGGACCGGGCCGATGTCGAGGTGTTCGATCAGACGGTGCAGGTCTTCGGCCGAGGTGGCGCTGTCGTACGCGCCCGGTGCGTTGTCGGAGTCGCCGAAGCCGCGCAGATCGACGGCGAAGACGCGGTGGTGCTCCGCGAGCAGCGGGATGAGTTTGTGGAAAGCCCACCATGTCTCGGGGAATCCGTGGACCAGCAGGATCGGGGTTCCACTGGTTCCCGCCGCCACGTAGTGCAGCGTGGTCCCGTTGACCTCGACGTGGTGGTGGGTGATTCCCTCAAGCGTGGCCCCGGCTGGTGTGGTGCTCATCGCTACGCCCCTCAGTTCGACAACCTGGTTGTCGGAACAGTAGGCAACCTGGTTGTCGATGTCCAGCCGGTTGCCGTACCCTCCTGCCATGTCTCGCTCCGGCGCCGATCTCGCGCTGCTTCTGCTGGAAGGCTTCCGCTCACTGGTGGACGCCGCGGTCGACGAGCTGGCCCGGCGCGGCTACGAGGATGTGCGCCCCGTCCACGACTTCGCCATGCGCGCCATCGCCGCGGGCGCCGACAACGCCTCCGAGCTCGGCCGCCGCATGTCGGTCTCCAAGCAGGCGGCGGCGAAGACGATCGCGGTGCTACAGGAGCGCGGATACGTGACCCGCGACACGGATCCCCTCGACGCCCGCCGTAAGCGCATCCAGGTCACCGACCTGGGTTTCGACGTACTGCGCCAAGGTGAGGCGGTCTTCGACGAGTTGCGCGACCGATGGGAACGGCAGATCGGCGCCGCCGAGCTCGAGAGCCTGGAGGCGCACCTTTCAGCGCTGGTCGGCACTTCGGCCATCCGCTTCGACACACCCGGCTGGATGGCGCGCGACCTCGGCGAGCCGGCCTAGAAAGCACCGTCCGCATGGCCGGCCCGCATCTGGACCGGCGTCGAGCGGCGTCCGCTTCCGGCACGGTCGACAACGCAGGCTGCGGTCTCCTCACGCTCAACCAGGACCCCGCTTCCGAACCTCGCGCCAGCGCGGACGAGGGCGACGAGGTGGGCTCCGGTGATTGCGCGCCGGCGAGCCTGGGCGGGCAGGGCCGCGACCTCGACGGACTTACGGCGGTGGTCACCGTGCGGGGCCGGTGATGGCCGTTACCGACCACCAGGCGACGCCAGGCCGCGTCCGTCTCCGGCACGCCTGGTGCCCTGGCTCGGCTGATCCATCCAGCGTGTCCACCGCTCAGGGGAGCCTGCAAAGACTCTTCGCGCCACCGCCTGTGCACCGATGTACCCGTCGGCGGTCCGGACCGCCTGAGCAGTCCCGCCCTGATCACGTAAGCTCGATAGATGGCGAAGTATTTCGACGTGCACCCCGATAACCCTCAGCAGCGCATCATCAGCAATGTGACGGACAGGATCCGCTCCGGCGCGCTCGTCGCCTATCCGACGGACTCCTGCTTCGCGCTCGGGTGCCAGCTGGGCAATCGTGAGGGCATGGACCGGATCCGGTCGATCCGGAATCTTGACGAGCGGCACCACTTCACTCTGGTGTGCCAGGACTTCGCGCAGCTGGGTCAGTTCGTGCACATCGACAAAGACGTGTTCCGTGCGGTCAAAGCAGCGACGCCCGGCAGCTACACCTTCATCCTTCCCGCCACGAAGGAAGTGCCGCGCCGACTCCTGCACCCGAAGAAAAAGACAGTCGGAGTCCGCATTCCGGACCATGTCATCACCCAGGCCTTGCTCGCTGACCTCGGTGAGCCACTCCTTTCCAGCACCCTGCTCCTCCCCGGCGAGGACGAGCCGATGACGCAGGGCTGGGAGATCAAGGAACAGCTCGACCACGTGGTTGATGTCGTGGTCGACTCAGGTGACTGCGGAACCGAGCCCACCACGGTCATCGACTTCTCCGGCGGCGAAGCAGAGATCGTACGCCGAGGGGCAGGCGACACAGCACGGTTCGAATAGCCGCGCCGATGGCATCACCACGTGTCCGGAGGTAAGCGCAGGCGCCGTGGCGGGCCAGGGAGGCGCAGGTCGGCACCTGCCGGCCCTGTGTGCGCACCTGTTGGGGGCCGGCCACCGGACTTCCTCACCATCAGCAGCGACCACCTGATGCGGCCCGAGGACCGGACTCGCACCAAGCCGCCCAGATCCCCAATGAGCGCGCCAAAGCATCGAGCAGCTCTTCACCGACACCGACCGCGGCCTCCGCTGTCCAGCCAGATGAACCGCGCATGGACCGGTCACAGGCCGGATGCGCCTCCCGCGCCCAGGATGCGCATCCCAACTCGCCTCCGCCCTGACCGAGCGGCCCCGCAGCCTCGCAGGGCGCGCACCAGCGCAAGGGGCGCCCCCGCTGGCGCGGGGGAAGGTGACCCGTCGCCGGGACGCACGGGCTCCTTTCCCTCGGGCCCGAACCCCCCGTCCGGAGAGCTACGTGCGAGGGAGCAAGGTGTTGGTGATCGGGAGCGGCTGGTCCGCGCCCGCCACGTACAGGTCCGTCGGAGCCGTACGCAGCTCGAACGTGTCGTCCTCGCGCGAGACGCGCACGGACAGCACGAAGAAGCCGTCGTCCTCGGCGGTGGTCTTCACGTGGTACTCCTGCTCCCAGTAGGTCTGGAGGAAGACCTCGGTGCCCCCGGGCTCGACCCCTTTGGGGAGGGTGACCTTGCCCTGGACGGTGAGGATGTCGCCCGCCTTCACCTTGTTCTTGTTGACCCGGTAACTGACGGAGCTGGACTTGGCGTTGGCGGCCACGGTGGCGTCCGTGTAGTAGCCGTCCTGCGGGGTGTTGAGGTCGCCGTCCTCGTCGTAGAAGGCCGTGATCTGCACCCCGTGCTGGACGTTGAGCAGGCTGCTGCCGGTCACGTGGTCGATGTCGACGTCGGGGATGGTGAACTTCCCGTTGGCGTCGGTGACCGGCGTGCCCAGGTCGCGCGGCTCGTAGTAGGTGGGGTCGATCGGGTCGCCCCACGGATTCCAGGTGGTGAAGCGAACGACCTCCTGGACGGTGACGGGGATGTTGGGCGCCGGGGTGCCGTCGGCCTTGGTGACGGTGCCGGTGACGTCGACGTTGCGGTTGTCGTAGTCGGTGCTGGTCGGGTTGGTGCTCACGGTCAGCGTGTAGGCGTCGCCGGGAGAGGCGTCCGAGGACTTCGCTGAGGCAGCGGGCGCGGACAGGGCGCCTGCGGTGAGCAGGAGCGCGGCGGTGGCGGCAAGCCGCGTCGGCAGGGGCTTCCTGGGCACGGGTCAACTCCAACTTCGGTGGGCACTGGAGGAGTCGCGCCGGGCGGCACCGGTTCCGCCGCGGCGCAGGTGTGCGACGCACCAGCTTCGACCGGCGGGGCGGGGCGGGAGTTGTCCCCCGTGCGGTCGCTGTTACGCGGCTGTGGCAGGAGACGGGTTTGTCCGGGTTGCGGGTTCACCTGGACGTCGACCGAAGGCCACCCCGCATTGCGCTGCTGGCCCGGTTGGCGGCCTGGCCCCGTTTCTCCGGGATGACGCCTCACTCCCTGAGCGGCACATACTGCCGCACCTCCCAGAAACCCGCACGCGATGCCGGATCGACCGCGGCGCTCCGTACGGGTTTCCTGCTCCAGCGGCCCCGGGCATGGCCTGCGCCCGCTGCGCGACCCGGACACCGACGAGTAGGTGTGGGGCCGGCCCGCGAGTCAGCGCGTGATCAGGCCGGCGCCTCTTTCTTGAACGAGCGATCCAGTTAGGTTACGGTGGGGCCATGGCAAGGACCCGGGAGTTCGATACCGAGGCGGCCGTGAGCCGCGCCATGGAACTGTTCTGGACGCGCGGCTACGAGGCGACCTCGGTGCGCGACCTGACCCAGCACCTGGGGATCGGGCAGGGGTCCCTGTACGCCGCGTTCGGCGACAAGGATGGCCTGTACCGGGCCGCGCTGGAGCACTACCGCACCACCCTCGCGGCGGACGCCCTGCGCAGTCTGGAGGAGGGGGCGGACGCCCGCGCGGCGATCCGTGCGCTGCTGACGGGGCGGATCCGCATCGCCGTCAGCAGCGGCGGCCAGGGCTGTCTGGCCGTCAACGCCGTCTGCGAGCGGCTGCCTCGGGACGCGGCGACCCGGCGCATCGTGCGCGACATGCAGGACGCGAGCCGGGAGGCGTTGACCGAGGTGCTGCGGGTCGCGATGGAGCGGGGCGAGATCGCGGCCCGGCACGACCCGCACACGGTCGCCGCGTTCCTGGTCACCTTCCTCAACGGGCTGCTGGTCTCCTCGAAGATCACACCGGACGCGCCCGCTCTCGAACCCCTCGTGGAGGTCGCGCTGTCCGCTCTCGACTGAGTGGTCCCGCGGCCTCGGCCGGTCCTTTCTCATGCCCCGAATCTGTAACGCTCGATAAAGAAAAGGAAGCATCCACGTGATGATGTACGACCACACCACAACGCCCCTGCGCACCGGCCGTGCCGCCGTCAACGGAACGAGTCTGCACTACCGGACGGCCGGGTCCGGCCCCGCCGTGGTGCTGCTGCACGGCGTGCCCAAGACCGGCTACCACTGGCGCCACCTCGTCCCGAAGCTGACGCCCCACCACACCGTCGTCGTGCCCGACCTGCGCGGTCTCGGCGACTCCGCCCGCCCCGCGGACGGCTACGACTCCGCGACGATGAGCGACGACATCGCCGAACTGATGGCCCGCCTCGGACACGAGACCTACGCCGTGATCGGCGAGGACTGGGGAGCGGTGATCGGCTACCAGCTCGCCGCCCGCCACCGCGACCACGCCACCGCCCTGGTCTTCGCCGAGGCCCTGTTCCCCGGCTTCGGCTTCGAGGACCACACGGCCCTCACCCCCGAGAACGTCTCCAGTGGCATGCACCTGTGGCACCTGGGCTTCTACTTCCAGCCCGACGTTCCCGAGATGCTGATCGCCGGGCACGAACGCGAACTGATCACCTACATGATCAAGAACGAGCGCAGCCACCCCGACACCGCCACCCCCGACGCGATCGAGGAGTACGTGCGCTGCTACTCCATGCCCGGCGGCATCCGCGCGATGCTCGCCGTCTACCGGGCGATGCTCACCGACGCCGGACAGAACCGGCAGGCCGCACAGCAGAAGCTGGACATCCCGGTCCTGGCGCTCGGCGGCTCCGCCTTCATCGGCGAACGCAACGAGTCCCAGGCACGGCTCGTGGCCCACCACGTCACCGGACACGTCTTCGACGCGGGCCACGACCTCGCGGAGGAAGTACCCGACGAGATGGCCGACGTCGTCCTGCCGTTCCTGGCAGCGCACCGGTAGCCGACGTCCGTCCGCCGGGGCCGGAAGGCCCCGGCGCACGGAACCGGTCACCGTCGGCATGCAGATCGAATCTGCGCGGTCAGAAGTCGCTGCCGTGACCGACTACCGCACCGGGCAGGCACGCACAGGTGCGCTTTTTCGAATTACCGGATTTCTGATGCGGTTTTGGCACGCATGGGTGATCATCAGCTCATCTGAAGTCCCTTCACGGAAGGCTTTCCTTTATGAGACCGATGCGTGCCGCTCTGCTCGTCGTGGCCACCGCCCTGACACCAGCCCTCCTCTTCACCGCCCCGGCGTTTGCCAGCGATTCGGCCGCCTCGGCCACCACCACTGCCGTGGCGGCCACCTCCGGCACCCCGGTGGACGAGATGTCGGAGGACGAACTGCGTGCCGCGATCGCCGACATCCTGGCCGACGAGGACAGCGGCAAGGGGGTCATCAGAGAGGCCAATGAGGCCCTCAACGGCACCGTGGACGACATGCGGACCTTCTTGAAGACGGGCTATCGGCTGGCCCAAGCCGAGGACGACCGGGTCGCCATCGCCCACATCCTGTACGTCGCAACACAGAACAACGACAAGCGGGTCATCGAGGAGGCCAACAAGCTCCTCGACAGCAACTCTCCTGAGGAGATGCGTGCCTGGCTGGAGACGGGCTATCGGCTGGCCCAGGCCGAGGACGACGCCGTCTACATCGTTCGCATGCTCGCGGACCCGAACATCAGCGATGCCCTCCGCGCCGCCGTCAACGCGGCCCTCGACGACGGCTCCCCAGAGACCCTGCGCTACTTCCGTGAGGTAGGGCAGTACGAGGTGGACGGCTAGGCCAAGCGAGGGCCCTGCTACCCGACGCGGCCCGCGGTAATCCGGTCAATGGCTCGGTGGCGGCCGCCACCACAGACCGCGTGGACGTCCGGTCCGCCGGTCCGCTGTCCGACGTTGTCACGCTTGCAGCGGGACACGGACCTTCTCGGCGGACTGGGCCATCACGGGCGTGAGTAGTTGAGGTACAGGAAATCCCGGTGAGATCGATCTTGCCGGGGTTGCCTACTTGGGGGATCTCCGAGGTAAGCAAACGGGCCCGGTGAGCGGCTCGACTCGTGCTCATCCCGGTGCTGCGGGTCCTGCGCGTCCGGCGCCGCGGACCCGGTCGCCCACGCCGCGTGCCCGGACCGGGCGCGCGGTGACATAGCCTGCTCCAGCCGCGACAACCGCGGCCACCTCCGCCGTCGGGGCGTCAAGGCGACCATCGCCGCGATCGTCATCCGGCTCCGCGACACCGTTCAGGAGCCGTCAGACACACCCTGACGCTTTTCGGTGCGGCCGTCGTACTCCTCACGGGCGGCGAGGACTTCTTCGATGTGCCGCACCGACCACTGCGTGAGCGCCCTCAGGGGACCTCGCAGCGTCTGGCCGAGCGGGGTCAACTCGTACTCCACGCGGGCCGGCACCTCGGGGTAGACGGTCCGCAGGACCAGTCCGTCGCGTTCGAGGGTGCGCAGCGTCTGGGTGAGCATCTTCTCGCTCACTCCCGCGAGCCGCTGGCGCAGTTGGGTGAACCGGCACGCCCCGTGCCTGCCGAGTTCGCCCAGCACGAGAACCGCCCATTTGCTGCCGATCTGGTCGAGGAGGTCACGCGAGGGGCAGCCACGCGCGTACGGGTCCCATGACGGTATGGGCTCGGTCACATTCTCGGCGGTCGTCACACTGCTCACCTCGATACTTTCTTCCGGGTTGCCACCTTACCTTGAAGTGGTTCCTTACCAGAAGAGAGTGACCAGGTCATCCTGGGGTTCGTGCCGCGGGAGGTCCGCGGCAGGAAGGAAGTGTCCCCATGTCGATCGTTGTCACCGGAGCATCCGGACAGCTGGGCAGGCTCACCGTCGAAGCACTGCTGGACCGCGGGGTGCCGGCCCCGGACATCGTCGCGACCAGCCGGGACGTCGCCCGGATCAAGGAGTTCGCCGACCGCGGTGTCGTGGTACGCCGGGCCGACTTCGCGGACCCGGACAGTCTCGAGGCGGCCTTCGAGGGCGCGGACAAGCTGCTGCTGATCTCGACCACGACCGTGGACGAGCGGGTCGCCAACCACCGCCGAGCCATCGACGCCGCGGTGGCGGCAGGCGTGTCGCTGGTGGCGTACACGAGCATGGCGCACGCGGACACGGCCACCACGATCCTCGCCGCCACCCATCGCGCCACCGAGGAATACCTGCGGAGGCGCGCAGTGCCCAGCGTGCTGCTGCGCAACAGCTGGTACCTGGAGAACTACACCGGCCAGCTGCCGCTGGTGCTGAACAGCGGCTCCGTGGCCGGGGCCGCCGGCCAGGGGCGGATCAGCGCCGCGGCCCGTGCCGACTACGCCGAGGCCGCGGCGGTCGTGCTGACCACCGAAGGTCATGCCGGAAAGGTGTACGAGCTGGGCGGCGACGAGGCGTTCACCCTGGCCGGGCTTGCCACGGCGATCTCGGCTGCCACCGGGCGGCAGATCACCTACACCCACCTCCCGGCCGACGAGTTCGCCCACGCGCTGACCGGCGCCGGCCTGCCCGCCGAGCTGGCGCACGTCCTCGCCGACGCGGACCTCGGCATGAGCCGCGGCGAGCTGTTCACCGCTTCCGGTGACCTGCGTCGCCTGATCGGCCACCCGACGACGCCCCTGGCCGACGCGATCGCCGAGGCACTGCGCTGACAGGCCGACGAGGCGCCGGTTCGCCTTCCCGATTCACCCCACATCCCTCCCGCTCTCCCAGGGGAAAGGTCCTTCACGATGTCCACCCGCACCACCGCACGCGCCACATGGCCCCGCCCGCTTCTCACCCTCACTGCGGCGTCCGCCGCCCTGGCAGCCCTTACGCTCCCCGCCGCCGCCACGCCGGCCCATGACCGCGAGGACAGCGGCCACACGATCACGGTGGGCGGCAGCCAGGCCTTCCCCGAGAGCGTCGCGGCCGACCGCCACTACGTCTACACCGCCAGCATCGCCGACGGCACCGTCTACCGCGGGCGCCCCGGGGCGAAGACGCTCGACCCCTTCCTGCCCGGCGGCCAGGACGGCCGTACCCAGGCCACCGGGGTCAAGACCACCGGCGACCGCCTGCTGGTCGCCGGCGCCTTCACCGGGCGCTTCTTCGTCTACACCACCACCGGAGGGCTCGTTTCCTCCTACACCGTCCCCGATACGGGCGAGCCGACCCTCCTCAACGACGCGGCCGTCACCCCCGACGGGGACGTCTACATCACCGACTCCCTGCGCGCCGTGGTCTACCGGATACCGGCCGCCGAGGTGAACGCCCCTGCCACCGGCGCCCAGCGGACCCTGGAGGTGGCCTACCACCTGCCGGACTACGTGGCCGGCCAGTCCAACGGCAACGGCATCGTCACCTCCCCCGACGGCAAGTCGCTGATCATCGGCTACTGGTACAGCGGCGCGCTCTACCGGCTCGCCCTCGCCACCGGCGAGATCACCAAGATCGCAGCGCCGGCGCTGCCCAGCGCCGACGGGATAGCACGGCGGGGGAACACCCTGTACGTCGCCCGTTCCGTGGACAACGAGATCGACACCCTGCGGCTGTCCGGCGACAACACCCGGGCCACCGTCATCTCCGAACGCACCTATCCCGGAGCCGACACCGTCACCGGCGTCGCCGTGAGCCGGGACCGGCTGCTGGTGACCAACTCCCAGATGGACACCTTCCTCTACGGCGATCCGCAGACCAGCCCGGTGTTCACCCTCGAAAGTCTGCCGCTGCGCTGACCCCACGGTCAGGACCTCTCGAAGCGGATCTATCCCGCAACTGTTTCCCGGACAGGACTGGCTAATCCCGGAATCACAGCGGCGGTTTGCGGTCCAGAGTCGTCGACGCACGGTCATGTTCGCTTGATCAAGGGGCTGAATTCCAGCCAGTTGACTGTTGCGTAGTGATGCCTGCCGGAGAAGGCGGTCCGTGCGGTCTACATCTGCCGAGCCGCGGGCCCACGATGCAGGTCACATCCCTGATGTGGGTATCTGTGCGGACGGCGGACGCAAGGTCGCTCTTTACGCTGCACAAGCGCCGACAGTAAGATCCGGTTGGCTTGATGGGGGCGCTGGATTCCAGCCATTTGACCGTTGAGGTCTGATGACTATCGGAGGTAGCGGCTAGTGGGGTCTGAATCTGCTGAGTCGCTGCGGGGGTGGCTCATTTCACGGGTGGCCGAGCTGAGCGGCGTGGACCCGGAAGTCATCGACGGCCATGAGGTGTTCACCCGCTACGGGCTCGACTCACGCGGCCTCACCAGCCTCGCTGAGGAGCTCAGCGGGCTGCTCGGCCGGGCCGTACCGCCGCCCCTGGTCTGGCGGTATCCCAGCCCGTTCGCGCTCGCCGACCACCTCGCCGGTGCCGCCGAGCCGGCGGTGGAACCGGCCGCGGAACCGCTCCTGGCGTGGGAGGGGGGCGGGCAAGAGCCGGTCGCCGTCATCGGACTGGCCTGCCGTTTCCCCAAGGCGCCGTCGGCCGAGGCGTTCTGGCGGCTGCTCAGTGGCGAGGCGGACGCGGTCGGTGACCTGCCGGACGGCCGGTGGAGTGGTCGGGCCCGGGGCGGGTTCCTGGACCAGGTGGACCTGTTCGACCCGGAGTTCTTCGACATCTCCCCACGGGAGGCCGTCCACATGGATCCGCAGCAGCGGCTCGCCCTGGAACTGGCGTGGGAGGCGCTGGAGGACGCCGGGATCGCGCCCGGCAGCCTCGCGGGCAGCCGCACCGGGGTGTTCGCCGGGGCGATGTGGAGTGAGTACGGTGCCGGCATCTGCGCCGATCCGGAGCTGATCACCCAGCACACGCTGGCCGGCGGCGACCCGAGCGTGATACCTGCCCGCATCTCCTACGCTCTGGGTCTGCGCGGCCCCAGCCTCCAGGTGAACACCGCCTGTTCGTCGTCCCTGGTCGCCGTCCACCTCGCGGCACGCAGCCTCCGGGACGGCGAATGCGACCTGGCGCTGGCCTGCGGGGTGAGCCTGATGCTGGCCGGGGACACGATGACCGCGCTGACCCGGCTCGGCGCGCTGGCGCCGGACGGCCGGACGAAGGCTTTCGACGCCCGCGCAGACGGCTACGGCCGGGGCGAGGGCGCTGGGACGGTCGTACTGAAGCCCCTCAGCCGTGCCCTGGCCGACGGTGATCCGGTGCACTGCGTGATCCGGGGCAGCGCGGTGAACAACGACGGGGCCACCAACGGGCTGACCGCGCCGAGCCCGCAGGCGCAGGAGGCGGTGCTGCGCGAGGCCTGCGCCCGCGCGGGCGTGGCGCCCGCCGACATCCAGTACGTGGAAGCGCACGGCACGGGTACCGCGCTGGGCGACCCCATCGAGGCGGGCGCGCTGAGCGCGGTGCTGTGCGACGGCCGCCCGGCTGACCGGCCGCTGGTGATCGGCTCGGTTAAGAGCAGCATCGGCCACCTGGAGCCGGCGGCGGGGATCGCGGGGCTGATCAAGGTCATCATGGCGATGCGTCACCGCGCGCTCCCGCCGAGCGCTCAGTTCGACGAACCCAATCCACACATTCCGTTCGAGGACTGGGGGCTGCGCGTGCCCCGCCGGCTGGAGGCGTGGAGTCCCGACAGCGAGGGCCGCCTGCTCGCCGGGGTCAGCGCGTTCGGCTTCGGCGGGACGAACTGCCATGTCGTCCTCGAGGGCAGCGGCGAGGACCCCATGCACCTGGCGCGGCTGTCCGCCGAGTCGGCGGAGGCCCTGCGGGACGCGGCCCGCCGGCTGGCGTCCGCCGCCGATCCGTGGTCCGCCGCCCGCGCCTTGGCTGCCGATCCGGCATCGGGGCCGCACCGTCTCGCGCTGTCCTTCCGCGACCGAAGCGACCTCACCCGCGGGGTGGACAGTTTCCTCGCCGGCCGGGAAGCTCCCGGTGTCGCAGCCGGCCAGTGCGACGGGGACCGGCCGCGGATCGCGTTCCTCTTCGGTGGCCAGGGGTCCCAGTGGGCCGGTATGGGGGCGCGGCTGATGCGTCAGGAACCGGCGTTCCGGGCGGCGTTCACCCGCTGCGAGGCAGCGATGAGCCCGTACCTGGACTGGTCACCGAGCCGGCTGCTGACGTCGCAAGACACCCAGTGGACGACGTCGACCGAGCTCGCCCAGCCCGCGATCTTCGCCGTGCAGGTCGCTCTGGCCGAACTGTGGCGTCACTGGGGCGTCGAGCCGGACGCCGTCGCCGGGATGAGCATGGGAGAGGTCGCCGCCGCGCATGTGGCCGGCGCTCTCGGCCTTCAGGAGGCGGCCATGGTCATGTGCCATCGCAGCCGGCTCGCCCACCAGCTCACCGGCCGGGGCGGTATGGCAGTGGTCGAGCTGCCGGAGGCGGAGACGGGCGAACTGGTGCGGGAGCACGAGGGCCGGCTGTGGACGGCCGGCACGGCGGGGCCTTCCTCCACCGTGGTCTCCGGCGACCGGGACGTCCTGCGCGGCGTCCTTGACCGGCTCACCTCGCGCGGGGTCCGCTGCGGGCTGATCAACGTCAGCTATGCCTCGCACAGCCCGTACGTCGAGGAGATACTGCCCGATCTGCGCCAGGCCCTGGCCGGACTGCGCCCCGGGCCCTGCCACACGCCGTTCTACTCCTCCGTCACCGGGGGGCGGATGGACGGCGCCGCGCTGGACGCCGAGCACTGGGTGCGGACCGAACGCGAACCGTGGCGGTTCACCGACGCTGTCCGCAGCCTGCTCGCCGACGGCTACCGCGTTTTCGTCGACGCCGACCCCCACCCGATCCTCACCGACGCGGTTCAGCAGCACGGCGCCCGAGCCCTGCCGTCACTGCGCCGGGACGACCGCGGACGTTCCACGCTGATCGACTCCCTGGGGGCCCTGCATGCTCTCGGCGCGCCCTGGCGCCCCCGTGCCGCGGGGTGCGAACTTCTCGTCGTCTCGGGACGGACCCGTCAGGCGCTGCTCGCCTCGGCCGCGGCGATGGCCGGCCACCTCGATGCCCGCCCGGACGACGAACTCCACGACATCTGCCACACCGCGGGAGCACGGCGCACCCATCACGAGTACCGGCTCGCGGTCACCGCCACCACCACCCAGGAGGCGGCCGGGGCGCTGCGCGCCGCGGCCGCCGCCGCCGGCGCCGGTGGGGCGGAGGAGCCCCGCAAAGCCGACCCGGCCGGCGGTGTGGTGTTCGTCTTCCCCGGCCAGGGCTCGGAGTGGGCCGGGGTGGGCCGGACCCTGCTGCGGGACGAGCCCGTCTTCCGGGCAGCCGTCGAGGAGTGCGATCAAGCGCTGCGCCCGCTGACCGGCTGGTCGCTGACCGGGGAACTGAACGCGCCCGTGGAGGCGAGCCGTCTGGGGCGGACCGCGGTGGCGCAACCCGTGCTGTTCGCGGTCGAGGTCGCCCTGGCCAGGCTGTGGCAGTCCTGGGGCATCACTCCCGCCGCCGTGATCGGCCACAGCGTGGGAGAGATCGCGGCAGCCCATCTCGCGGGCGTGCTGCCCCTCCCCGAAGCGGCGCGCATCGTCCACCACCGGGCCCGGCTCATGGAGGGCGCGTCCGGCACGGGCCGGATGGCCGCCGTGGACCGGCCGGCCGGACAGATGCGGCCGCTGCTGGCCGGTTACGCGGGCCGGCTCGACATCGCGGCGGTCAACGACCCCGGCTCGGTCGTGCTCTCCGGCCAGGCCGATGCCCTGGCCGATGCCCTTGAGCGGCTGCGCAGCGAGGGCGCCCACTGCCGCGAGCTGCGGGTGAACCACGCCTTCCACAGCCACCAGATGGAGGCGGCGGCCGACGAGCTGGAACGCACGCTCGATCCCGTGAACGCACATCCGGCCGCCCTGCCCTTCTACAGCACCGTCACCGGCGCCCTGGTCACCGGCGAGGACCTGGACGCCGGGCACTGGGCCCGCAACATCAGGCGTCCGGTGCGGTTCGCCGACGCGGTGGACGCGGCGATATCCGGCGGGAGCCGGATCTTCCTCGAAGTGGGGGGCCACCCGGTCCTGATGGAGAACGTGCACAACTGCCTCGCGGCGCGTGAGGTGCGCGGTGCGTCCGTGGGGAGCCTCAGGCGCGGCGAGGCGGAGCGCGCCGCGCTGCTCCGGGCCGCCGGAGCCCTGCACACACGAGGCGCTCCGATCGACTTCGAGGGGCTGCTCGGGCCGGGCCGGGCCGTGCCGCTGCCTCCCTACCCGTGGCAGCGCGAGCGGTACTGGCTCACCGCGTCCTCGGCCGGTTCCGGGCATCCGCTGCTGGGTGAGGGGCTGTCCTCCTCCGTGACGCCGGGCACCCATTTCTGGCAGCGCGAGCTGAACCCGGTACGGCTGCCTGCCATCGCACATCTGCGCCTGCGCGGCAAGACCGTGGCGCCCGGTGCCGTGTTCGTCGAGATGGCCCTGGCCGCCGCGGCGGAGGCGTACCGGACCGAGGACGTCGAGCTCGCCGACATCGTCTTCGAGCAGGCGCTGTTCGTCGACGAGGCCGACGCGCCGACCGTACAGACCGTCCTGGGCGAGGGCATCGTGCAGATCTCGGGCCGCACCCAGGAGGGGTGGGTACGGCATGCGAGGGCCGTTGTGCGTACCGGCTCAGGGCCAGCGGCGGACGAGCCACAGGCGCCGCCGGGTCCGCAGTGCCTGCGGCAGGAGCGCGACGGCGCGGAGCACTACCGCCGGCTGGCCGCGGCCGGTCAGGAGATGGGTGCGGGCCTCAAGAACGTCAGGCGTCTGCGGCTCGGGCCGGGTGAGGTGCTGGCGGATGTGCGGCTCCCCGAAGAGGAACAGCGCCGCGCCGACCATTTCCACCTCCATCCCGCCCTGCTCGACGCCTGCCTCCAGGTGGCGGTCGTGCTGCGTGCGGAGACCTCGGGCGGTGCGCATCTGGTCACCGGGATCGGCCGGCTGCGGGTGGTGCGTCCGCCACTGGGTGCGGTGCGCGTGCACGGCCGGGTGTGCGGCGACGGCGTGGAGGTGTCCCTGCTGGATGAGCACGACCGGATCCTGGTGCGGGTCGAGGGTGTGCGGACCCGGCCGCTGCCCGGCGGACCCGACCGGCTGGACGAGTGCCTGTTCACGCTTGCGTGGCAGCGGCAGGATGCGCACTCGCGGCCGCTGGAGGGTGCGGGGGCGCCGGCGGCCGGCGGGCCGTGGCTGGTACTGGCCGAGGAGGACGACGGCATCGGGGCAGCGCTTGCCGGGGAACTGCGCGCCCAGGGCGCGCGGTGCACCCTGGTCACGCCCCGGCAGGCCGGGCGGGACGACCCTGGCGCCCTGCGGTCGGTGCTCGAGGACACCGTCCCTGCCGGGGTGGTCCACATCTGGAACAGCGGCACCTCCGGCGCGTTGGCGCTCGTGGACGCCGTGGTGGGACTGGGATGGCGGGACACACCGCAGATCTGGTGGGTGACCAGGGCGGCGCAGGCGGCCGGCGAGGGGCGGCACCCGGTGCGGGTGGATCAGGCTCCGCTGTGGGGAGTGGGCCGTGCCGCGGCCCTGAGCCACCCGGACCTGGGGTGCGCCAGGATCGATCTCGCGGCCGATCCCGGCGCCGGTGAGGCGGCCGCCCTCGCGGCCGAACTGCTGCACGAGGACCGGGAGACCGATATCGCCCTGCGTCCCGAGGGCCGTTACGTGGCCCGCTTGGTACCGGCGGGCCGTCTGGCCGACCGGGAGGTCGTGCTGCCGGGTACGGGAACCTACCTCGTGGTCACCGACGACGCCGAGCTGGCCGAGGCGCTGACCGGGTGGCTGACCGAGCATGGCGCCAGGGACGTCGCGGTATCCGCGCCGGCGGGCGACGACGAGGTGGCCGCTCTGGTCGCGGACTGCGCTACCGCCCGCATGCCGCTGCGCGGCGTCATCTGTGCCGATGCGCGCAGCGCATGGCAGCTCCACCAGCACACCCTGGGGTGTGAGCTGGAGCTGTTCGTGCTGTACTCCTCGACTGCCGCACTGCTCGGCCATGGTGGTGACGCGCCGGGGGACGCGCTCCTGGACGCCGTCGCACACCACCGCCGGGCCCTGGGTCTGCCCGGCGTGAGCGTGAACTGGGCCCCGGCGGGGGCGGACGGCATAGGGATCGGGCAGGTGACCCGGGCCGAGGGCTCGCGCGCGCTGAGCCGCGCCCTGGGTTCGGGCCTGGGCCAGCTGGCGGTGATGCGGCTGAACCTCAGGCACTGGTTCGAGTCCTGTCCCAGCGCTACGGGGACGCCTGTGCTGGAGGGGCTGGAGCACTCCGGTGACGAGAGCGGATCGTTCAGCGAGCGCCTCGCCGCGGCCGGCGCCGGGCAGCGGCCTGCGCTCCTCGAGGAACATCTGGTGGAGCAGCTGGCCCTGACGCTCGGTCAGGATGCCGCCCGGCTGGACCGCTCGGTGCCGTTCCGCTCCATGGGACTGGAGTCGCTGATGGCGGTGGAACTGCGCAACCGGCTGGAATCGACGCTTGGTGTGCGGCTGCCTGTGGCGCTGCTGTTCACCTGCTCCACGGTGGCCGCGCTGAGGGACCACGTGTGGGATGCCCTTGGCCTCGCCACTTCCCCAGCGCGGACCGATGGCGTGGCGGAGCGGGTGTCAGCGGCGGACAGGGACGTGGCAGGTCCCGACTGGTCCGGTTTGGAAGAGGAAATCGACCGCATGTCCGACGCAGAGGCCGAACGGCTCCTGCTGGAGAGTATCCGGCTCGCCGATGAGGAGTCGCCCCATGAGTGAGCAGCTGCCGGCGGTCAAACAGGCTCTGGTGACCATCAGGAAACTCCAGGCCCAGCTCGCCGCCGAACAGCGCGCGAAGAGCGAACCGATCGCCATCATCGGCATGGGCTGCCGCTTCCCCGGTGGTGTGACGGACCCGGAGGGGTTCTGGCGTCTGGTGGACGGTGGTGTGGACGCGGTCACCGAGGTCCCCGTGGACCGCTGGCGGGGCGGCGCCGTCCGCTGGGGCGCCTTCCTGTCGGACGTGGACGCCTTCGACGCCGCGTTCTTCGGCATCACGCCCCGTGAGGCGGCTGCCATGGACCCGCAGCAGCGGCTGCTCCTGGAAGTGGCCTGGGGCGCCCTGGAAAACGCCGGGCTGCCGCCGGACCGGCTCGCCGGCTCGCGCACCGGGGTGTTCGTCGGAGTCGTGGTGAACGACTACGACAAGCTCAGCACCGGCGCACGCGACATCTACACCGTGACAGGCAACGGCCACTCCTTCCCGGCCGGCCGGCTGTCCTACGTACTGGGCCTGGAAGGACCGTGCATGGCCGTGGACACGGCCTGCTCCTCCTCCCTGGTCGCGGTGCACCTGGCCTGCCAGTCCCTGCGCTTGGGCGAGTCCACGACGGCGCTGGCCGGCGGCGTCAACCTGATGCTCGCCCCCGACATGACCGACATGATGGCCACCGCCCAGGCGCTGTCCCCCGACGGCCGGTGCAAGACCTTCGACGCGCGGGCCAACGGCTACGTCCGCGGCGAGGGCTGCGGGGTGCTGGTGCTCAAGCGCCTGTCCGACGCCGTCGCCGACGGTGACCCGATCCACGCGGTCATCCGCGGCAGCGCGGTGAACTCCGACGGCCGCTCCTCCGGACTCACCGCCCCCAACGTCTCCGCTCAGCGGGACCTGCTGCGGCAGGCCCTGCGCACCGCGGGTGCCCAGGCTTCGGACATCGGCTACGTCGAGACGCACGGCACCGGCACGCCACTGGGCGACCCCATCGAGGTCGACGCCCTCAGCGATGTGCTCGGCGCCCCGCGTCCGGACGGCTCCCGCTGTGTGCTCGGCGCCGTCAAGACCAACATCGGGCACCTGGAGGCCGCCGCCGGAGTGGCAGGCATCATCAAGGCCGTACTGGCCCTGCGGCACGAGCGGATACCGGCCAACCTGCACCTGCGTACGCCCAACCCCCGTATCGACCTCACCTCCACCGCGCTCACCCTGGCCGGTGAACCCACCCCCTGGCCGAAGCGGGAGGGCCGGCCGCGGATGGCCGGGGTCTCTTCGTTCGGCATCAGCGGCACCAACGCACACCTCGTCCTGGCCGACCCTCCCGCCGAGGCGACGCCCGCCGCACCGCACCCCCAGCCGCCCGCCGGCCGGGCGGTCCTCGTTCCCCTCTCGGCACGCGACACCGGCGCGCTCGGCCGGCTGGCCGACACCTGGCGGGACCTGCTGGCTGGGAAGCCGGAGAACGTGGCGGACCTCGCCTACACGGCGGCCGTCCACCGCCAGCACCATCCGCACCGGGCGGCCTTCCTCCTGACCGGGCAGGCCGAGCCCCGCCTGGTCACCACCACCGCACCACAGCCGTCCAAGGTGGTGTTCGTCTTCCCCGGACAAGGCTCCCAGTGGCTCGGTATGGGCCGCGACCTGTACGCGCACGAGCCCGTCTTCCGTCAGACGTTCGTGGCGTGCGACGAGGCGGTGCGTGCGGAGACCGGCTGGTCCCTGATCGAGGAACTGCACACGGATGCGGCCGCGTCGCGGCTGGAGCGCATCGATGTCGTCCAGCCGCTGCTCTTCGCCATGCAGGTGTCGCTGGCCGCCCTGTGGCGCGCGGCGGGCGTGGAGCCGGACGCGGTCGTGGGCCACAGCATGGGTGAGGTGGCCGCCGCCCATGTCGCCGGAGCGCTCACCCTGACCGACGCGGCACGCATCATCTGCCGCCGCAGCCGGCTGATGCGGCGGCTGAGCGGGCACGGCGCCATGCTGCTGGTCGACCTGCCCGCCGAGGACGTCCAACGGGCCCTTTCCCCCTACGCCGACCGGGTCTCCGTCGCCGCCGGCAACAGCCGCCGGACAACCGTGGTGTCCGGCGACCGGGACGCGGTGGAGGAACTGCGGGCCCAGTGGGCCGACGCGGATGTCTTCTGCCGCCTGATCAAGGTCGAGGTCGCCTCGCACAGCCCGCAGGTCGAGGTGCTCGACGAGGACCTACGACAGGCGCTCGCAGAGCTTGAGCCGGCCACCGCGAAGGTGCGGATGTACTCCACCGTGGTGGCCCGGGACTGCGACGGCAGCGAACTCGGCCCCGACTACTGGGTACGGAACCTGCGCGCGCCGGTGCTGTTCTCCCAGGCGGTCGGCGCTCTCATGGCCGAGGGCGACACCGTCTTCGTGGAAATCGCCCCGCACCCGGTGCTGCTGCCGGCCATCGAGGAAGACGGGGGGAGGGTGCTGCCGTCATCGCGCCGGGACCACGACGAACGGTCGGTGTTCCTGGAGTCGCTGGCCTGCCTGTACACCGCGGGCCACACCATCGATTGGCGGGCCCTGCACCCGGGCGGCGGCCGATGTGTGGACCTGCCCCCCTACCCCTTTCAGCGTGAGCGGTACTGGGTGGACACCGCCCCGCCACCACACCCCACGACGGGCCACCCGCTGCTGGGTGAGCCAGTCAGTCCCGCGACCGCGCCCGGCACCCGTATCCGCCAGCGCACGCTGCGGCTGCCCTACCTCGCCGACCACCGGGTCGGCGGCTCGGCGATCCTGCCCGCGGCGGCCTATCTGGAAATGGCCCTCAGCGCGGCGCGGACTCCGCCCCTGCTACGGGATGTGTCCTTCGAGCAGATGGCGGTGCTGGGCCAGGACGGTACCGGGACCGTGCAACTCGTCCAGGAGCAGGACACCTTCACCATCTTCGCCCGCGCCGCGGACGGCGGGAGCTGGACGCGCTGCGCCCGCGGCACGGCCCTTGCCGCGGAGACGGACGTCGCGCCGCCGCCTTCCGCCGAGTCCCCGCACACCATCCGGTCGCGCTGCCCCACCCGCGTCACAGCGGATGAGCACTATGACGGTTACGCGCGGCGCGGCATCGACTACGGTCCCGCCTTCCGTCAGGTGGCGCAGATGTGGACCGGTGACGCCGAGGCGCTCGGGCGGATCTCCCTGTCCGGCTCCCCGGCCGGTTACCTGTGCCACCCGGCGCTGCTGGACTCCTGCTTCCAGGTGCTGGGCGCCCTCGTGCCGGACCAGGGTCCGCCCGCCCCCGTCGTACCGGTGGGCGTCGGCCGGATGCGCGTGTACCGGCGGCCCGGGGACCAGGTGTGGGTGCACGCCCGCCTCAGCGGCACCGGCGACACCGGCGATCTCCGTGTCCTCGACGACGATGGGCAGGTTCTCATCGAGGTCGACCACCTCGCGGTACGGCGGCTGGCCGCCGCGCCTTCCCTGCGGGAGGTGTGCTACGAGGTGGCCTGGCGCCCGGTGGAACGGCCCGCGCTTCCGTCCGCCGGCCGGCCCGCGAGGGGCCCGTGGCTGGTGCTGGCCGACCGGTCGGGCGTGGGGACGGCGCTGGTGTCCCTGCTGGAGGCGCGGGGCCAGGAATGCGCCGTGGTCCAGGCACACGAGATGGACCCGGCCGACGACGCGGCGTGGGAAAGCCTGCTGGACCGGGTTCTGGGCGAGCGGCGGGAGTGCGCCGGAGTGGTGCACCTGTGGAGCCTGGATACCACCCCCACCGAGCACACCACCGCACAGACGCTCATGGCGGACCAGCGCCTGACCGGCCTGAGCACGCTGAGCCTGGTCCGGGCCCTCGCGCGTCGCCGGTGGCGCGACCATCCCCGGCTGTGGCTGGTCACCGCCGGGGCGCAGGACGCCGGTGGCACACCGGTCGCGGTGTCCCAGGCTCCGCTGTGGGGACTGGCCAGGACACTCGGCCTGGAGCACCCCGAGGTGGCCTGCACCCGGGTGGACCTGGCCCCGCGACCGGAAGCCGACCAGGCAGCCGGGGACCTGGTGCTGGAGTTGACCGCCCCCGACGGCGAGGACGAGATCGCCCTGCGGCCAGCCGGACGCTACGCCGCCCGGCTCCTGCGGTCCTCACCCGACGCCGTGGCCACCCAGCCGGCGTTCGCCCCGGATGGCACCTTCCTGATCACCGGCGGTCTGGGCGGCCTGGGCCTGGGCCTGGCCGAATGGCTGGCCGCGCACGGTGTCCGGCACCTGGTGCTGACCGGCCGGAGCGCCCCCTCCCCCGAAGCCCGGCAGCGGCTCGAGTCGCTCACCGCGTCCGGCACCGAGATCGTCGTCCACTCCGCCGACGTGACCCGCCGTGAGGATCTGGCCCGCGTGCTCGCCGACATCGACACCCGGCTCCCACCGCTGCGCGGTGTCGTGCACGCGGCCATGGTGCTGGATGACCGCACCGTCATGGAACTCGACGCCGAGCGATACGACCGCGTCATGGAGCCCAAGGCGCAGGGCGCCTGGAATCTGCACGAGCTGACCTGGGGCCGGCAACTGGACCACTTCGTGCTGTACTCCTCGGCCGCGACCCTCCTCGGATCGCCCGGCCAGGCCAACTACGCCGCGGCCAACGCCTTCCTCGGCGCCCTCGCCCGGCACCGGCGGTCACTCGGCGCCCCCGCCCTGTGCATCGACTGGGGGCTGTTCTCTCAGGCGGGCATCATGGCCGGACGCGACGGGGACGGGCAACGGCTGGCACACCGCGGCATCGGCACACTCACCCCCGAGGAAGGCACCGAGATCCTCGGCCACCTGCTGCCCGGCACCACCCCGCACCTGGCGGCCCTGCGGGTGAACCTGCGGCAGTGGCTGGAGTTCTACCCGGCCGCCGCCAGAGCGTCGCTCTTCACCGAACTGCGCGGCGAGGAATGGGCCACACCGCCTGACCCGGCGGCTGACCCGGATCTTGCCGCCCGGCTGCGCGACGCGGCCCCCGCCCAGCGCAGCCGCCTGGTCCAGGAAGCGGTCACCGGACAGCTGGGGAAGATCATGCGGATCGACGCGGCACGGATCGACACGACCGCCGCGTTCACCAGCATGGGCATCGACTCGCTGATGGCGCTGGAACTCCGCAACCGTCTGGAGTCGGTCTTCGGCATCCGGCTGCCGGTAACGGCGCTGTTCGCCTCCCCGACCGTGGCCGATCTGGCCGAGCAGGTCGTCGCGCTGCTCGGCATCGCTGAAGAGACCCCAGGACCGGTCACCGGGAACGCCCCGGGACCCGTCGCGCGGGAGACCCCGGGGAAGGCCGCCGAAGCGGCCCCGGGAGACCTCGATGAGCTGGGAACCGACGCGTTGCTCGCGCTGATCGACGACGCGGTCGACCGGATAGAAGGAGGCGAATAGCCGGTGAGCGACCACCAGGACATCGAGGCCACGTACCGGTCGCGGCTGCTGAAGGCGGCCACCGCACTGCGCGAGATGGAAAAGCGCATCGAACGACTCCAGCGGCGGGACAGCGAACCGGTCGCCGTGATCGGCATGGGCTGCCGCTTCCCCGGCGGCGCCGACCGTCCCGAAAGCTACTGGCGGATGCTGTCGGAGGGAACCGATCCAGTCTCGGCACGCCCCGCCCGCTCCCCAGCGGACGGGGAGGCAGCAGGCGCTCCGCTCCCGGGGGCGGAGTGGGGCGCCTTCATCCCGGACACGGACACCTTCGACGCCGCGTTCTTCGGCATCTCCCCACGCGAAGCGGCCCAGATGGACCCCCAGCAGCGGTTGCTCCTCGAAGTCGCCTGGGAAGCACTCGAAGACGCCGGAACCGTCCCCCAACAGCTCGCCGGCAGCGACACCGGCGTGTTCATGGGCATGAGCACCAACGACTACCTTCTGCTCAGCAACGAAGCAGGTGCCCGGGACGGCTACACCGGCACCGGCACCACCCACTGCTTCGGCCCCGGCCGCCTGTCCTACGTCCTGGGACTGCGCGGACCGAGCATGGCGATCGACACCGCGTGCTCCTCCTCGCTGGTGGCCATACATCTGGCCATGCGCAGCCTGCGCAGCAAGGAAAGCTCCCTCGCCCTGGCCGGCGGGGTGAACCTCATCCTCACCGACACCACCACCGAGATGGTGGCCGACCTCCAGGCCCTCTCCCCCGACGGCCGCTGCCGCACCTTCGACGCACAGGCAGGCGGTTTCGTCCGCGGCGAGGGCTGCGGAGTGGTGGTACTCAAACGGCTCTCGGACGCCCTCGCCGCCCGGGACCGGGTACTGGCCGTCCTGCACGGCAGCGCGGTCAACTCCGACGGACGGTCGGTGGGGCTGACCGCCCCCAACCTCGCGGCACAGCGCGAGGTACTGCGCACAGCACTGGCCGACGCCCGTATCTCCGCCTGCGACATCAGCTACGTGGAAACCCACGGCACCGGAACACCGCTGGGCGATCCGATCGAGGTGCAGGCCCTCGCGGACGTCCTGGGCGCCCCGCGGCCGGACGGGTCCCGCTGCGTCCTCGGGGCGGTGAAGAGCAACATCGGACACCTGGAAGCGGCGGCGGGCATCGCCGGCCTGATCAAAGCCATCCTCGCGCTGCACCACCAGGAAATACCGGGCAACCTGCACTTCAACACGCTCAATCCCAGAATCTCCCTCACCGGCACACCGCTTGAGATCCCCACCGGCTCCGTGCCCTGGCCCGCGGGCGGGCGCCCCCGGCTCGCCGGTGTCAGCTCCTTCGGCATGAGCGGCACCAACGCACACCTCATCCTCGGCGAACCACCCGAGGCCGAGCCGGCCGAAGACGCCACGGACACCATTCCCGCCGGGCAGCGCTGGGCACCGGGCTCCCCGGTGCTGCTGCCGCTGTCCGCCCGAACCCCTGAGGCCCTGACCGATCTGACACAGGCGTACGCGGACACCCTCGCCCAGACCGCCGACAGCGACCTGCGGTCCCTCGCCTGCACCGCCGCGACCCGGCGCCAGCACCACCCGCACCGGCTCGCCGTCGTCGGCACGACCGCGACCGAACTCGCCGACGCACTGCGCACCGCCGTCACCACGGCGCCCGCCGCCGCCACCAGCCCCACACTCACCTTCGTCTTCTCCGGCCAGGGCACACAGTGGGCGGGCATGACAGCCGAACTCCGGTCCAGCGAGGCGGCCTTCGCCGCCGCACTCGCCGAGTGCGACCGGCTGATCGCCCAGCATGCCCCCATCTCCGTGCTGGAGGAACTCGATGCGCCCGCTCGCCTGCACCTGACCGACATCGCCCAACCCGCCATCTTCGCGGTGCAGGTGGCGCTGGCGGCGCTGCTCGCCTCCTGGGGAGTCGAACCCGACGCCGTGATCGGCCACAGCGTCGGCGAGATCGCGGCCGCTCACCTCTCCGGCGCACTGGACCTTCCCGAAGCCGCCCGCCTGGCCGTACTGCGCGGCCGGGCCATGGCGCAAGGGCATGGGCGCGGCGCGATGACCGCCGTCGCACTCGGGCCGGAGGAGGCAGCCGCCGAGCTGCCCGCCATGGACACCGGCGTCGTCGTGGCCGCGGTCAACGACGACCATTCCGTCGTACTGTCCGGAGACGCCGACGAGCTCGCCGCCGTCGTGGCACACCTGCAACAGCGCGGTGTGCGCTGCCGCGCACTGGACGTCGACTACGCCTTCCACTCACCCCAGATGGCCCCGATGGCCGAACAGTTCGCCCACGACCTCGGCCACGTCACCACACAGCCAGGCAGCCGGCCGCTGTACAGCGCCGTCCACGGCAAACGCTGCACGGGAGAAGAACTGACCGCCGCGTACTGGGCGGACAACATACGGCAACCGGTGCTGTTCGCGGAGGCGGTACGGGCCGCGGGCACCGACGGGCACACCGTCTTCCTCGAAGTGACACCGCACTCGGTCCTGTCCGGCCACCTCAAGAACCTCCAGCCGCAGGCCACCGTGATCCCCACCCTCAGGCGGAATCGGCCAGAGGTGCCGGCCATGCTCACCGCCCTGGGCGCCCTCCACACCAGCGGCTGCCCGGTGGACTTCGCCGCCCTGTACCCCGAACGTCCCCGCCCGGTGACCCTGCCCACCTACCCGTGGCAGCGCAGACGCCACTGGCTGCACACCCCGCCCGCATCCACCACGGCCACTGCTGCTGCCCGGCACCCGCTGCTCGGCACCCGGTTGGACATCGCGGGCACCTGGGCGGTGTTCGAGACGCGGTGGGCAGCGGTGGACGAACCCCTGATACGCAAAGCCGTGCAGGCGGCAGCGGAAGCGGCCTGGGACGCCGGGCCGGTGCGGATCGAGGACTTCACCATCCAGGGAACCCCTCCGGCGCCGGGCCGGGTCCAGCTCGTGGTCAGCGGCTCCCCCCAGGACGGTGCCGTGGTAACCGTCCACGGCCGGGGGGACGACGGCAGGTGGACACCGTGCGCCACCGCACGCGCCCAGGCGCGGCCCGCCGGCGCCTCATGGCCCCAGGAGCTGCTCGCCCTGCCCGCCGACCAGCGCGAGGACGCCATCGCCCTGGCCGTACGTACCGACACCGCGACCGTCCTGCAACTGCCCTCGCCCTCCGAGGTCGGGGACGATCAGCCGCTGATGGACCTGGGCATGGACTCGCTGATGACCGTACAGCTGCGGCACGAGCTGGCCGCGCGCACAGGGTGGGCGCTCCCCTCGACACTCGCGTTCGACCACCCCACCCCCCGGGCCATCGCCCGCTACCTGATGGACGTACTCGACGCCGGCGGAATCCAGGAGGACACACCATGAAGGTCTACGGAACGACCACCAGCGCCTGCACACACAAGGTCTTGATGGTGCTGGCCGAGAAAGGCTGCGAAGCGGAACTGGTCGAAGTCAGCGTGCTCAAAGGCGAGGACAAGTCCCCCGAGCACCGGGTCCGCCAGCCCTTCGGGGAGATCCCCGTCCTGGAGGACGACGGCTACCTGCTGTATGAGTCCCGGGCCATCATCCGCTACCTGGACCAGCGGCTCCCGGGCCCCTCGCTGACCCCCGCCGACCTCCGCTCGCGGGGACTGATGGAGCAGTGGATCAGCATCGAGCAGTCCTACGTCAGCGGCCCGGTATGGGAACTGGTCAGGTCAGGCCCCGTCTACGACGTGATCCGCAACAGCCCCGGAGCCGCACTGATGCCGCCCCCGCCGGACGCGGCGGCCATCACCGCGGCCCGAGCCGAACTCGCCCAGGCCTTCGACGTCGCCGACGCCCGTCTGGCCGAGCACCCCTACCTGGCCGGCCCCGACTTCTCCCTCGCCGAGGTCACCTGGCTGCCCTACCTCCAGTACCTGTTCGCCTCCGGCGGCGGCGACCTGGTCACCCAACGCCCTCACCTGGCCCGATGGTGGCAGCAGATCAGCAACCGCCCCACCTGGCAGGCCGTCGGCAAGGTACTGGACCGGCCCGAATGAACACGTACGACCTGTGGAGCGACCACACCAGCGCCGACCCGCTGCCCACCCTCGCCCGGATGCGTTCCGACGCACCCGCCATACGACTGTTCAACCCATACCAAGACGCACCTGAGTGGTGGGTGACCCGGTACGACGACGTGGCCGCCCTCCTCCACGACCCGCGCTTCAGCAGAGACAAACGCAAACTCTCCGAGCAGGCCCGCGCCCGCTACTTCCGGGTGACCGAACTGGACCAGCTCGACCAGCACGTGCTCTACTCCGACCCTCCCGAACACACCCGACTCCGCTCCCTGGTCGGCAAAGCCTTCACCCCACGCCGCATCGCCGACCTGACACCGCGCGTCGAAGAGGCCGTCGAAAGGCTGCTGGACCAGGCAGAACAGCACGACACCACCGACCTGCTGGAGGCCCTCGCCTTCCGGCTCCCCCTCGCCGTCCTCACCGAACTGATCGGCATCCCCGAAGAAGACCGGGAGAAGTTCCGCGAGTGGACGGGCATCCTGGTGGCCCCCGCCGACTTCACCGCCCTGGCACGGATGGCCACCGAGTTCCAGGAGTACCTGGAACGGTTCCTCGCCCAGCGCCGCACCAGCCCCCGCCCAGACCTCACCAGCGCGCTGATCGCAGCCGAGGAGAGCGGCGAGCGGCTGACCCCGGCCGAGCTGATGAGCATGGTCTTCCTCCTCATCGCGGCGGGCTTCGAAACCACCGGCAACCTCATCGGCAACAGCGTATGGGCCCTCCTGACACACCCCGACCAGCTCAGGCGCCTGCGCGCCGACCCCGCCCTGACCGGCTCCGCGGTCGAAGAAGTCCTGCGCTACTGCCCACCGGTGAAAAACACCACCGGCGCCTTCCCCCTGGAAGACACCGAATTTTGCGGAGTGACCATCCCCGCGGAAGAAATGATCGTCGGCTCTCTCCTCTCCGCACACCACGACCCCACCCACTTCCCCGATCCCGAGCGCTTCGACATCACCCGCACACCCAACCGCCACCTCGCCTTCGGCCACGGCATCCACTTCTGCCTGGGCGCCGCACTCGCCCGTCTGGAAACCACCATCACCCTCAACGCACTCCTGCGCCGCTACCCCCACCTCACCCTCGCCGCCGACCCCGACACACTGCGCTGGAAAGACGGCGTATTCATCCGAGGCATGGAAACCCTGCCCGTCACCTGGGGAGACCGGTAAAACACCACCACCACAGCGCCCCCTTCCGGGACATCAACCAGACCACAACAAACGGAGCAAGGTGAAAACGGTGCAGATACGGCAGGCAACACCGGACGACATCGATGCCATCATGGCCGTGGAACAAGACTGGGAAGAGCCACAGCGCGCAAGCCGCGAACAAATGCTCACCCGCCTGCGGGTCTTCCCCGAAGGCTTCTGGCTCTTCAACAACACCAGCGGGGAAACCGTGGGAACCCTCATGGGCTTCCCCCTCCACTACTCCCCCGCCGAAGTATCCGAACTCAGCAGCTGGGACACCGTTACCAACCACGGCCACTACCCCGACATCGACCTCACCACAGCCAACGCGCTCTACCTCGCCTCCGGATCGCTCAAGCGCTCCGCCAGAGGCGGCACGGCCTACGCAGCCATGATGGAAACCCCAGTCGACCTCGCTCAACGCCTCGGCCTCGACTACGTCCTCGCCGGCGCCAAAATCCCCGGCTACGACGCCTACTGCCGCCGATACGGCGAAATCGACGCGCGCGACTACGCCTTCAAGGAACTCAACGGCTGCCTCATCGACCCGTTCCTGGAGATGTACCGGGGCCACCACTACACCGTCCCCGACCGCAATCACATCATCCCCGACTACTACCCCGACCCGCCCAGCCGCGACTACGGGGCCCTCGTCGTACGCCACATAAAATAAACCCACCCCATCCATCTCACGTCTCACAGCCGCTCGCGGATGCGGACAGGGGCACCCCGTCCGGGCGTACCACCCGGCGACCACCGATTCGTTCGTGTGGCGCGCCGCGCCCTTCGGACGCGACGTGGTCACCGGTGGTGTCTGTTCCGGCAGGAGCCAGAGGTTACGGGCTTGCCTTCGAGCCGGCTGCGCACGGTGCCTTCGAGGACGTAGGCGTAGACGAACGCCCGGCCGTGCCGGTGCGGCATCGCGTGTGCGTTGGGCGGGAAGTCGACGACCGCCGAGGTGAACGTCTTGCCCTTCGCATTCGGAAGGGCCTGCTGGAGCAGCGGCCTGAGGGTTTCGGTGGGGCGCGTCGATGCCACGGCCGCGGTCGGCGTCTTGGCATGGGCGGGCTGGTCCGAGGACGAGCAGGCCGTGGCCGCGGTCAGCGTGGTGACGGCCAGCAGGCCACCGGCGATCCGCATGCCGATCACGATCGGTCTCCTGTTCCGTCTTGCGTGACGCGGATGATCGTCTTGCCCGGAGTGCGCTTGCCGGGGGCGAACGCGGCGGGCGCTTCGGCAAGCGGCCGCACAGCACCGACGACCGGCTTGAGCCGGCCGTCCCTCAGCCGCGCGGCGAGATCGGTGAGCCGAGCGCGGTCGGGTTCGACGACGAAGAAGATGGCCCGCCCCTCTTTGGGCTGGACCTTGGGCGGCATGGCGATGGTGACGAGCGTGCCGCCGGCCCGGACCAGGGCGGCCGAGCGGTCGAGGATGTCGCCGCCGATCACATCGAACACGACGTCGGCCTCGCCGGCGTCCTCCAGTTCCTCGGTCCGCAGGTCCAGGAAGGTGTCGACGCCCAGGGCGAGAGCCCTGTCCCGGTCGGCGGACCGGCCGGTGCCGATGACCCGGGCGCCGGCCTCGCGGGCGAGCTGTACCGCGATCGACCCGACGCCGCCCGCGGCACCGTGGACCAGGACGGTCTGGCCGGTGGTAAGGCGGCCGTGGTCGAACAGGCCCTGCCAGGCGGTCAGCCCGGAGATCGGCAGGGCGGCGGCCAGGGTGTGGTCGATGTCCGCCGGCAGCGGCGCGAGGTTGCGGGCCTCCACCGCGGCGTACTCGGCGAGCGAGCCGTTGCGGGTCCAGTCGGCGAGGCCGAACACCCGCTGGCCGACCCTCAGGCCGGTGGTGCCGTACCCCAGCTCTGCGACGACACCGGACAGGTCGTGCCCGGGTACGCTCGGCGTCCGGTCGCGGCCGGCACGATCGGTCCACGTGCCGGGCCAGTCCAGCTCTCCGGGGGTGAAGCCCGCCGCGTGCACCCGCACGATGACGTCGTTCTCGGCCGCGTGGGGGTAGGGCATGTCCGTCAGGGACATCCCGGCGAGACCGGCGTCACGGTCTCGCACAGTGATGGCTTGCATACAGGTCCTTACTGGGAGGGGCGATTCAGGCGAGCAGTCCGTTCGGCGCAGCCCGTTCACGCACAGGGCTCGTCGTCGGAAAGACGCGGGCAGGTGGATGTATGCCACTTCGTACGATCGATCTCACCTGCTCGCGCACGCCTTCGCGGTAGAACACCTGGGCGAGCTCGCCGCCGACCTCGGGGAAGTCGATGCGGTCCGGGTGCCGCTGGCGCCACACCCGCGCGCGCCGCGGAGACCTTGCCGCCCCGTCGGTGACGTAGACGGCGTCCGGGTGCAGGAGCCTGACCAGGCCGGCCAGGGCCCCGGCCTCGTAGGCAGCGCGGAAGACCGCGAGGACGCGTTCGCGTTCCGCCTTCGACGCCTGCGGCATGGACTGCTTCGCTTTGGCCACCCGCCGTCGCGCCCGCGAGGCGAGCTGCCGGGCACCCGGCACGGAGACGTCCAGCACTTCGGCGATCCGGCCGAACTCAAGACCGAAGACGTCGTGCAGGACGAAGGCCACCCGCTCCGGCGGGGACAGCTCCTCCATGATCAGGAGCATCGCCGAACCGACGGACTCATCGACGAGTACCGGTTGCGAGGCGTCCGGCCCCGTCAGCAGCGGTTCCGGCAGCCACGGTCCGCCACAGGTCTCCCGGCGGAAACGGGCACCGACCAGCGCCACGGGCCGGCTCCCCGCGGCCGTTATGCGCGGCCGCGGGGAGCGAGAAGTAGGTGCAGGGCCGTACACGCGATCGTGCGCGGCCTTGGCGGCGGTTCAGGCGGTCGAAGTGATCGCTCGGGTGACGGCCGTGATCGCCGGGGCGGGGTGGCCGGGGAGGCGTGCCACGAGCACCCGGCGGATCTCGGGGGGTGCGCCGTCGACGCACAGCAGGCTCACCCCGGGCGGCAGCACCGGTGAGAGCCGGTTCGGCACCGTCGTCACACCGAACCCGCCGGCGACCAGCTGGAGCTTCGTCAGCCAGTCGCGCGCGGAGTGGAGGATGCGCGGCCGTCCGGGCAGGCCGGGCCAGACGCCGAGCAGCGGCTCGGAGCTCGATGACGGGGTGGCGATCCACGCGGCGTCGACCAGCTCGTCGACGTGCACCGAGGTGCGTCCGGCGAACTCTCCGGTCGACGCCACCGCCACGACCAGTTCGGTGTCCGCGACGGTCTCGACGTGCAGGCGCGGCGAGTCGCCGTCGAAGGGCCGGTGGGGTGGGCGGGACGTCAGCACGGCGAGGTCGAGCGAGCCCGCGCGCAGCGCCCGGATCAGCGTGGGCGTGGTGCCCTCGCTGGTGGTGACCGTGATCTGCGGGCCGGCCGCCGCGAGGTGTGCGAGCGCGGCGGGCAGGACCACCGCGCCCGCGCTCAGGAACACCCCGAGCCGCACCAGTTCGGTCCGCGGGACGGTGCCAGTGAGTTCCCGCTCGGCCGCCGCGAGCGAGGCCAGGACCGTATGGGCGTGCCGCAGCAGGGTCAAGCCCGAGGGGGTGAGCCGTACCCCGTCCGGCCGGCGTTCGAACAGGGTGGTGCCCACACTGCGTTCGAGGGCGGCGGCCTGGCGTGAGACGGCCGACTGCGTGTAGCCGAGTCGGGCAGCTGCCGCGGTGAAGCTGCCGGACTCGGCGATCTGCCGCAGGACCCGCAGTCCCGCGCTGGAGATGTCCATGCGACATACGCATACCATGAATGCCAGATCATCGCTTCCCGCATGCCCACCCAGCTCCTAGTGTCGATCCCACAGCACGGACGAACATGGAGGTCATCACGTGCGAGCAGCAGTTCTGACGCAGTTCGGCGCCCCGCTCACCGTGCGGGAGGTGCCGGACCCCGAGGCCGGGGGCGGTGAGGTGGTGGTCGAGGTCCTCGCCGCCGGCGTGGCTCCCTACGCGGCCGAAGTCTTCAGCGGCAAGCGGAAGTACCCCCTTGTCCCTCCTGTCGTGCCCGGTGTCGGCGCGGTGGGGCGGATCGTCCACGTCGGCCCCGACGCCACCCGGCTGCGGGTCGGCGACCTGGTGTGGTGCGACTCGACGGTGCGCTCGCGGGACGATGCCCTGACGCCCGACATCACGCTCCAGGGCTGGAGTTCGCGCGGCGAGGGCGGCGCGCGGCTCGCCGAGTACCTGCACGACGGCGCGTTCGCCGAGCTCATGCGGGTCCCGACGGAGAACGTCTTTCCGCTGCCCGCCGCGGCCGGGAAGGATCCGGCCCGCTGGGCCGCGCTCACCGTGCACACCATCTCCTACGGCGGGCTGCTGGCGGGCGGGCTCGCGGCCGGCGAGACGCTGCTCGTCAGCGGGGCGACCGGCAACCTCGGCAGCAGCGCGGTCGCGGTCGCGTTCGCGATGGGAGCGGGCCGCGTGGTCGCCCCGGGCCGCAACCAGGCCGCGCTGGACCTCCTCGCCGACCGGTTCGGTCCGCGTCTGCGCCCGGTCCCGCTGACCGGGGACGAGGCCGCCGACCGCGCGGCGATGTCCGCGGCGGCCGACGGCCCGATCGACATGGTGATCGACCTGCTCCCGCCGAGCGCACCCAGCTCGGCGTCGCGCGCGGCGGCCATGACGGTGCGCGAGTACGGCCGCGTCGTCCTCATGGGCGGCGTCGGCATGCTCGGTGGCGACGACCTCGCACTCCCGTACCCATGGATCATGCGTAACTCGATCACCGTGCGTGGGCAGTGGATGTATCCGCGCACCGCCAACGTCGGCATCATCCGGCTCCTCGCCGCGGGGACTTTGGATCTCGCCCCCGAACGGGTCCGGTCGTTCGACCTCGATGCCGTCAACGACGCCATCGCGTACGCCGCCGCGCACGGCGGCCCGTTCGACCGCACCAGCCTCACCCCATCGGCCGGCTGACAAAGCCCGCTGATCCCCACCACGGGGACGGCCACGACCGCATGGTGTCCTGACCCCTGAGGTGCACCTGTCCAAGCCATGGCAGCGCCTGTCGCGGAACCGGCGTGGCGCGGTCCTGGACCGCGCCATCCGCCAGTGCGAAACGCCGTGGAGACCCACTGAGCGGTCAGAGCGCGCGGCCAGGACCGCTGCCGCCGACAGGGACAGTTCGGCCGGCTCAGTTGGCCCAGCGGGCGATGCCCAGCGCCGCCGTGCGCACGGCCGGAGTGAGCCGGTCCAGGGCGGCTCGAGAATGCGCCACGATGCCGAGCGCGGCCAGCACGCGGCCGTCCAGGCCGAGCACCGGGGCGGCGACGGACACGGCTCCCAAGGTCATCTCCTCGTGTGAGTAGGCGACTTTGGACTTGCGGACCTCCGCCAGTGCGGCCGCGAGCCGGCCGGGCTGGGTGATCGTGTGCGGGGTCATCCGGGTCAGCCCCGCTTCAGTGACGGAACTGAACAGCTCCTCGCCGGAAAAGGCCAGGATGGCCTTCCCGACCCCGGTCGCGTGCAGGGGGAGGCGGCCACCGATGTGGGTCAGTGTCGGAACGGCCTTGGTGCTGGAGATCTTCTCGATGCAGAGAGCCTGGGTGCCCTCGAGGACCGTCAGCTGAACGTTCTCCTGAGTGGCCTGGTACAGATCATGCATGAAGGGCAGGGCCGCTTCTCTCAGCCCCCGCTGCTGTGGGGCCAGCGCGCCGATCGTCCATAGGCGCATCCCGATGTGGTAGCGGCCGTCGTCAAGCCGCTCCAGGCCGCCCCAGGTGCGGAGTTCGCTGATCAGACGGCGCGCGGTGGAGACCGGCAGGCCGCTTCGCGTGGCCACTTCGGTGAGGGTCAACGCGGGGTGGGCCACGTCGAAGGTGTCCAGGACGGCGAGCAGTCGCCGGGAAACGGTCTGACCGGGGGTGTTGGTTCTGCCTGCCACACCGGCAACCTAAAGCCGACTGCCACTGGATGGCAATGAATGGTGGCGTGGGCGACGGATGGTCTGCATGATCGCTGCAGCACGGAGAGATCGGCACAGAACAAGGAGGTTCTGCACATGTCGGCGAGCGACAACGGAGCCCGCGTCCGCATTGCCACTGGGTGGGAGAACCAATGACTGGATTCTGGACACGCCAGGGCATCGTCCCGAATCTCCGCTGGGGGTTCGTGGCACTCACCTTGTTCATGATCGGGGATGGGATCGAGTCCGGCTTCCTGTCTCCCTACCTGGCCGAGCACGGCTTCGGCTCGGGCCAGATGTCCCTGCTGTGGAGCGTCTACGGGTTCGTCGTCGCCGTCGCGGCCTGGCTCTCCGGCGCCCTTGCCGAAGCCTTCGGCCCTCGGCGGGTGATGCTCGCCGGATTCGGCATCTGGGTCGTTTTCGAGATCGCGTTCCTGGCCGCGCTCGCCCAGGAGAACTTCACCTTCATGCTGATCAGCTTCGGCATACGCGGCCTGGGATACCCCCTGTTCTCGTACGGGTTCCTCGTCTGGCTGGCCATGGACACGCCGGAACAGGTGATGGGCAAGGCGGTCGGGTGGTACTGGTTCTTCTTCGTGCTCGGCCTCGGAGTGGTCAGCTCCTACTACGCGGGCGCCGTCATCCCGCTCATCGGTGAGTTCGCCACCCTCGCCTCGTCGCTGGTCTTCATCGGGATCGGCGGGATCATGCTGGCTTTCCTGGTCAAGGCCCGCCGGCCGGATCCGGGCGGCCTCCAGACCAGCCTGCGCTCGATTCTCGGCGCGTTCACCATCGTCGTCGAACGGCCGAAGGTGGGCATCGGCGGGATCGTGCGCGTGATCAACACATTGGGCTTCTACGCGTTCGTCGTCTTCCTGAGCACCTTCATGGTCCACGATGTCGGGCTGTCCACCTCCGAGTGGCAGACCGTGTGGGGGACGCTGACGCTGACCAACATCATCGCCAACGTGGTGTTCGGGTACGTCGCCGACAAGATCGGCCGCATCCGCACCGTGGCATGGTTCGGCGGACTTCTCTGCGCGGTGAGCGTTCCCGCCTTCTACTATGTGCCGAAACTGCTCGGCTCGGGCTTCTGGGCCATCCTCGTGGTGGGCATCGTGTACGGTGCCGGGCTCTCCGGTTACGTCCCGCTGTCCGCGATCATGCCCGCGCTGGCTCCGCACCGCATCGGCGGCGCGATCGCCATCCTCAACCTCGGTGCGGGTGTGAGCCAGTTCCTGGGCCCTGTGGTGGCCGGACTGGTGACGCCGCTCGGAGTCGCCGGAACGCTGTGGGTCCTTGCCGGCATCCACCTCGTCGGCATGGCACTCACCTACTGTCTGCGCGACCGCCCCTCACCCCCGAAGGAGAAGCCCGCCATGGACCGCGAACTGGCCGAGAGGACCGCGCTGTGACCACCCTTCCCACCATCGTTCTCGTCCACGGGATGTGGCACGGCTCCTGGGCCTGGGAACGGGTCGCGACGCTGCTCGAAGCGGCCGGCCATCCCTGTGTCCAGGTCACGTTGCCGGGCAAGGACCGTTCACCGGGCGATCCGACCTTCCAGGGACACTGCGACCATCTCGCCCGCGTCCTCGCCGATGTGCGCGGTGACGTCGTACTCGTCGGACATTCCTATTCCGGAGCTCTGCTGACCGAGGTCGGTGACGCCCCCCAGGTGCGGGCCATGGTCTTCGTGAGCGCGTTCTGTCTGGAACCCGGGGAGTCGGTCGCGTCCGTCAACGACGCCGAGGCGGGCTCGCAGGCGGGCAAGGACGACATCCGTCAGGTCGGTGACTACCTGGTCATCGATCCGGACATCGCGCGGAACGCCTTCTACCACGACTGCACGCCGGCCGATGCGACCAGGGCCGTCGAGCGCCTCACACCCGAACACGCCGGCACCCGGGCGGCGGTCGTCTCCAACGCGGCCTGGCGCACCGTCCCCTCGCACTTCGTGGTGTGCACCCTGGACCGGGCCTGCACACCGGAGGTCCAGCGGATGATGGCGAGCCGGGTGGAGTCGTCGAGTGAGCTGGTCTCGAGCCACTCCCCGATGTTGTCGATGCCGCAGGCCCTGGCGCGCACGATCACCGAGTTCGCGTCGCGGCACCGGGGAACGGCTCAGCGGAGCCACGCGTCGGAGCGCATCTCGTGACCGCGCCCGTCGCGATCGTGACCGGCGGCGCCGGCGGGATGGGCACGGCCATCGCCACCGTCCTGCTCGACGACGGCTTCCGGGTCGCGCTGCTCGACCGCCGCGGGGCGCAGGAAGCCGCCGGCCGGCTGGCCGGCACCGGCGAGGTGCTCGGTGTCGAGGCCGACGTCTCCGACGAGGAGTCGGTCCGGGCCGCCATCGACCACGTGGACATGGTGTGGGGCCGCGTCGACGCCCTGGTCAACAACGCCGGTATCGAGCCGCCGCACGCGGTGCGGAGCATGGAGCCGGACACCTGGCGGGCGACGCTGGACGTCAACCTGACCGGACCCGCACTCATGATCAAACATTGTGTGCCCCTGTGGCGGCGCCAGGGCGGCGGCCGGGTCGTCTCCATCGGCTCACGTGTGTGGCTCGGTGGTGGTGTGACACCCGCCTATGCCGCGTCGAAGGCGGGGATCGTCGGCCTGACCCGCACGGCGTGCCATGAGCTCGGCCCACTCGGGGTCACCGTCAACGTCGTCGCACCGAGCTTCGTGGACACCTCGTTCAACACCCAGAAGGCCGACGCCGGGGTCCTGGAGGCCCGCGTCGACCGATTCACCGAGGCCTCGCCGCTGGGCAGGCTCGTGGAGCCGGTGGACGTCGCGCACGCCGTGGCGTTCCTGGTGTCGGAGCGAGCCCGGAACATCACCGGTGAAGTGATACACGTGGCCGCCGGGACACAACTGGCGCCGACGATCCAATGAGCATCAAGGAGGTTCTGAGCGTGTCGACACGTCTCGAAGACAAACTGGCACTGCGCGAGTTGGTCGAGAACTGGGCCGTGTGGCGCGACGCCGCGGACTGGGAGCGTTTCGCCACGGTGTGGCATCCGACCGAGGGATGGATGAGCGCCACATGGTTCCAGGGACCGGCGGCCGAGTTCATCGACGTCAGCCGGGCGGGTTTCGACAGCGGCGTGAGCATTCTGCACTTCCTGGGGGGACACACCGCCGACATCAACGGCGACCGGGCCATCGCCCAGACGAAGATGACGATCAACCAGCGCGCGAGCATCGACGGGGTCGAGGTCGACGTGGTCTGCGTCGGCCGCTTCTACGATTTCTGCGGCCGGTACGACGGTCAGTGGAAGGTCGTCCGCCGGCAACCGATCTACGAGAAGGACCGGCTCGATCCGGTCGACCCGTCCGCGCGGCTGGAACTCGACCCGGAGCTGCTCGGCCGGTTCCCCATCGGCTATCGCCACCTGGGCTATCTGCAGACCAAGGCCGGGTTCACGGTCAAGACCGGACTGCCCGGTCTGACCGGGGAGGCGGTGCGGCGCCTGTACGACGAGGGCTCGAAGTGGCTGGCGGGATCAGCCACCCCGGGCCACCCCGGCGAAGAGTGAGGGCATCGAGATGACCACGGTATTCCTGAACTGCAGCGCCAACACGCTGCGTACCGCCGACCTGCCCACCCGGGTGGCCGCGGCGGCCAGGGCCGGGTTCGCCGGCATCGGCCTGCGGGTGAGCGACTATCTCCACGCGAACATGCCCGACGGGCAGATCCGCGATCTGCTCGACCAACACGGCCTGCGGGTCCTTGAGATGGAGCACAACTGGGACTGGGGCAAGGGCGAGGATCCGGTGGAGGAAGCCATGTTCTCCTTCGCCGACCGGATCGGCATCCGCCACCTCAACGTCCCGATGTTCGCCGAGCATCCGCTGCCGGAGCTCGTGGAGCCGTTCGGGGCGTTGTGCGACCGCGCCGCCGAGCACGGCGTTCTGGTCGGGTTCGAGTTCCTCCCCTACAGCCATGTCCGCACGCTGGACGAGGCGTGGCGGGTGGTCTCGGCGGCCAACCGGCCGAACGGCGGAATCACCCTGGACCTGTGGCACTGGTTCCGTTCCGGCGCCAGGACCCAGGATCTCGCCGGCATTCCCCCCTCCGCGATCACCACCCTTCAGCTGTGCGACGTACTCCCCCAGCCCGGTCCCGATCTGACCGATGAGGCCCGGCACCGGCGGCTGCTCCCCGGCCAGGGAGCCGGGGACACACTCGGCGTGCTCCGCGCTCTGCGGGAACACGGTGTCAACGCGCCGGTCTCGGTGGAGGTCTTCTCCGACGATCTCGACGCCCGGCCCGCCGCGGAAGCGGCCCGGCTCGCCTTCGACGCGGGCGCCCTCACACTCGGCCGCGCCGGTGTCACCGCACCGTCCTGGACCACCACGCTCGAGGAGGGTCGATGACCACCCCGACCACCGGCTTCTCCGAGGAAGCTTCGGTCGAGATCGTCACGGAGAGCTTCGCCGGCACTCCGGACGCACGGCTGAAGCAAATCATGACGAGGCTGGTCGAGCACCTGCACGCTTTCGTGAAGGACATCGAGCCCACCGAGGCGGAATGGCAACAAGCGATCGACTTCCTCACCGCGATCGGGCACATGTGCGACGACACCCGCCAGGAGTTCGTCCTGCTGTCCGATGTGCTGGGGGTGTCGATGCTGGTCGACGCGATCAACAACCGTAGATCGGCGGCCGCCACCGACACCACCGTCCTCGGCCCGTTCCACATGGTCGACTCACCGCCCCGCGAGCTGGGCGCGAACATCTCGCTCGACGGCGAGGGCGAGCCCTGTGTGTTCGCCGGACAGGTCCGGTCGTCCGACGGTACGCCGCTGCCCGGAGCCCGGGTGGACGTGTGGCAGGCCAATGGGGCCGGCTTCTACGACGTCCAGCAACCCGAGACACAGCCCGAGCGCAACCTCCGGGGGCTGTTCACCGCTGACGACGACGGCCGTTTCTGGTTGCGGACCGTGGTCCCCCGCTACTATCCGATCCCGGACGACGGACCGGTCGGCCGACTGCTCACCGCCACCAAGCGCCACCCCAACCGGCCCGCGCACATCCACGTCATCGCCGAAGCCGACGGGCACGCCCCCATCACCACCCACGTCTTCGTCGAAGGCAGCCCGTATCTGGACTCCGACACGGTGTTCGGGGTGAAGGAGTCTCTGATCAGGCCGGTCACGACCGTTGACGATCCGCTCCGCGCCGAGCGGTACGGTGTCGCCAACCCCTTCCGGCTGCTCACGTTCGACGTCGTCCTGGACCGGGTACGGCCATGAGCCACCACTTCATCCACGAGAACCGTCCAGGCCGGGTCGTCTTCGCGGCGGGCGCGAGAGCACGGCTGCCCGAGGAAATCGACCGACTCGGCCTGCACCGGCTCATCGTGGTGTGCACACCCGGACACGCGGACCTCGCCGCCGAACTGGCGGCCCCGCTCGGCGACCGGATCGCCGATCTGCACCCGCACGCCACGATGCACGTGCCGGCAGCCGTCGCGGCGGAAACCGTGGCGCGAGCGCGGGAGATCGGCGCGGACGGTTGCCTCGCGATCGGCGGTGGCTCCGCGATCGGTCTGGCGAAGGCCGTCGCGAAGGACACCGGCCTGCCGATCGTCGCTGTGCCGACCACCTACGCCGGATCGGAGATGACGCCGATCTGGGGCCTGACCACCGATGGCCGGAAGACCACCGGACGGGACCCCCGCGTCCTGCCGTCCGTTGTGGTCTACGACCCGGAACTGACCACGACGCTCCCGTCCGCGCTGTCGGTGACCAGTGGCGTGAACGCCCTCGCACACGCCGCGGAGGCCCTGTACGCGCCCGACAGTTCACCGATCCACACGCTGATGGCGGCGGAAGCGGCGCGGGCCCTGGCCGACGCCCTGCCTCGTGTGGTCGCCGATCCTGACGACATCGACGCCCGCTCCGACGCCCTGTACGGGGCCTGGCTCGCCGGCAGCGTACTGGGTGCTACCACGATGTCCTTGCACCACAAGCTCTGCCACATTCTCGGCGGCACCTTCAACCTGCCGCACGCCGAGACCCACACCGCGGTCCTCCCCCACGTTCTCGCCTTCAACCTCCCGGCGGCACCGGCGGCGCGGACCGCACTGGAGACGGCACTCGACACCACCGAGCCGGCTTCCCAGCTGTTCCACCTTGCGCGGAGCCTCGGCGCCGACATGTCACTCACGGCGCTGGGCATGCCCGAGGACGGTGTGGAGACCGTGGTCTCCCAAGCACTCGCCCATCCCTACGCCAATCCCAGGCTTGTCACGGAGGCCGACGTCCGCCGCATCCTCGGCCGCGCGCTCACCGGCGCCGCACCCGCATAGCAGCGCACTCACCCGGTCCATGGTTTCCGCCCCCGCCACACAAGAGCCGGCTCCGGCCGGCCAAGAAAGGACACTCATGCGCCTGCACGACAAGGTAGCCCTGATCACCGGTGCCTCCAGCGGTATGGGGCGTGCCACCGCCGAAACGTTCAGTCGTGAGGGCGCGACCGTTGTCATCGCCGACATCGCCGACGAGGACGGCGCCTTGGTCGTCGACGGGATCCGGACCGCCGGCGGGCAGGCCCGTTACCTGCACCTCGATGTCACGGACGAGAGCTCATGGACCGCCGCGATCGAGGTGATCCTCGCGGAGTTCGGACGGCTCGACATCCTGGTCAACAACGCGGGGATCAGCGGCACCTTCGACCCCGACCTGACCAGCACCCGGTTCTTCGACCAGCTCATGCAGGTCAACGCGAAGGGTGTGTTCCTCGGCATCAAGCACGGCGCCGCCGCCATGGCCCGCTCCGGCGGCGGCTCGATCGTCAACCTGTCCTCCATCTCGGCCTCCATCGGCCAGCTCGGCGTGCACCTGGGCTACGGCGCGTCAAAGGCCGCCGTGAAGTCGATGACGACCACCGCGGCGGTGCACTACGCCGATGCCGGGATCCGCGTCAACGCGGTCGCACCGGGCATGCTGCCGGCGATGCGCACCTCCCGCGGCTCCGCCGACCCGGTGTGGCGGGCCAAGCAGATCGACGGGGTGCCGATGAAGCGGGCCGGGGAGGTACGGGAGGTCGCCGACACCGTCCTCTTCCTCGCCAGCGAAGAGGCCTCGTATATCACCGGGGTTGAGATTCTGGTCGACGGCGGACTGACCGCCGTCTGACGCTCGCCGTCCAGGCCGACCACACCGGACGCCCTGCCGAGGCGGTCCGCATCACCGCGCCGACCGACCGATTTGCCGGTTCAGCAAAGTACGTTGCCGCCATGGACGCATGCGCGCAGGCTGCATTCAGAAAGTGCCGGCTCATCACCCGGAACCCCTCCGGCTCGAGCGGCACGTCAGAAGCGGCAATTGCGTCACAGAACAGAGGATGCGGCAGATGGAAAACCGCCACGTCGTGATCATTCCGATCGAGATCGACGAAGAGAAGGAAAGCGCTTATCTCGACGCCTGGCAGGGCGCCGCAGACGTGATGGCGGCTCAACCCGGTTTCATCCGGACGTATATGTTCCGCACGATCGTTCCGGGGAGCACATTCCATCTCGTCAATGTGGCGGAATGGGAGTCCACCGCTCACTGGGAAGAGGCGATGAACGTCTGCCCGATGATGGGACAGCAGATAGCCATCGCCCATGCCTCGAATTACGAGGCGATCAGGACGGTCCTGCCCGCCACGAAGCAGAGCTTGGACTCCGGCGACGGTCACACGCCCGCTGAGCTGTCTCCTGCCGAGGCGTATCGCCGCCTCGCGGACGGGAAACTCACGCTGGTCGATGTCCGCGAGGACGATGAATGGGCAGCGCGTCACCCGACCGGCGCCGTGCACGCCGCGCTCAGCACGTTGCCGGCCGCGCTGTCGGATCTGCCCGACGGTCCACTGGCCTTCGTATGCCGCACGGGCGCACGCAGCGTGCAGGGCGGCGCGCAGGCGATCCGCGCGGGCCGGTCCTCCGTCCACAGCGTGACGGGCGGCCTTGAGGCATGGGAAGCGGCAGGGCTGCCGGTCACCACCCCCGACCGCGCGGACGCGGTGAACAACGGCCTTGGGGAACATCGGTACAGCGGTTAACGCCAAGCCGTTGATCTTGCGGGCTCCGTGCCCCGAGGCGTCCGCCGATGGCGGGCGTGAGCCGCGTCGTCGTGGTCACGCCTCCTTCAGCGCTGTCTGCGCCGTCCGGGTTACTTGGGGCCCTCATCAGCGGCGGGGCGCCAGCGGGTGAAGGCGCACTGGTCGTCGCCCCGTGGCGGAGAGCACACCGATGGTTCGGTCCTGCTCTTCGGTGGCGACCAGCGTCAGGGAGGCGGTGGTCAGGGCCTCGTTCATGGGCCGGTCGGTGAAGGTGTGGGCGGCGGCGTCGTGGTACGCCTTCGTGCCGGTTCCGCCGAACCCGGTGAGCATGGCGGAGGATGCCGAGCCGGCCTCGATGGCGGCCTACGGGACCGGGATGATCCTGACGCCGTCGCCGGTGGTGGCCATCAGCGCGTTCACCGCCTCGACGTCCTGGCCGCGGGCCAGGCGGATGTGGGTGGGCCCTGCCAGCCCGCTCGGAGGCGGTCGGCGGACAGCGGCGGCGTGTGCCGGGTCTTCTTGGTCGTCTTGTCCATGGTTTTCGTTCCCCCTGGTGCTGGTGCCGGGCGGCCCGCCGCGCTGAGATGGATCTTGTCCCGGTGGCCGGGTGGCCTACCGCCGGTTTCCGGCCTGAACGAGCGTGGTGTCGCCGTCGCGGCGGACGACGTTGCAGGGCAGGAGCAGGCCGATGCTGCGGTCGGCTTCCAGGGCCTGGTGGGCGAGCGGCGGGTTGCACGCACCGAGGATCAGGTAGTCCTCCATGCCGTGGCCGAGTTTCGCCTTGAGGGTGGCTTTCACGTCGATCTCGGTGTGGATGCCGAAGCCTTGGTCGGCCAGGGCCTTGCGTACGGCGGTGACGGCTGTGTCGGAGTCGGCGTCGAGGCGGACGGTGCGGTCGTAGGAGACGGACACTCCCGGATAGCACGGAACGCCTCATTCCGCTATGCCCCGCCGGGTACCCGCAAGGCGCCAGGCGACGCCTTGAGCGGGTGGTTTCCGCCCGTTGGAATACCCCCCGGGGTATAGCTGTTAGAGTGAGCGTCCGATACCCCCCGGGGTACATGTTCGAGAGGAGTCATGAGCCGTGTTCTTCGTCGACACCATGGAATTCGAGGGCCTGGGCAACCGCAGCTACCTGGCCGGCGGCCCCAGCGCCGCGGTGGCCATCGACCCGCCGCGCGACATCGACCAGGTCATCGCCGCAGCGGCCCGCCGCGGGGTGCGCATCGCTTTCGTGGCCGAGACCCATGTCCACAACGACTACGTCACCGGCGGCCTGGAGCTGGCCCGCGTCACCGGCGCCCAGTACCTGGTGCCGGCCGGGGCGCACGTGTCGTTCGCCCGCACCCCCGTTGCAGACGGCGACACGGTGACGGTGGACGAGGGCCTGGTGCTGCGCGCTATCGCCACTCCTGGGCACACCCCGCACCACACCTCCTACGCCTTGACCGAAGACGGGCGCGGTGTGGCGGCGTTCACCGGCGGGTCACTGCTCATCGGTACCGTGGGCCGCCCGGACCTGGTCGAACCAAGGCTGACCGAACAGCTGGCCCGCGCCCAGCACGCCTCCGCCCACCGTCTGGCCGACGAGCTGGACGACGAGGTGCCGGTGCTGCCCACCCACGGGTTCGGCAGCTTCTGCTCCTCCTCCCAGGCCGAGGGGGACGCGACCACGATCGGCAAGGAGCGCGAGACCAACGACGCGCTGACCCTGGACGTGGACACCTTCGTCGCCCAGATGCTCGCCGGGCTGGACGACGTACCCGCCTACTACGCCCACATGGGCCCGGCCAACGCCGCAGGCCCCGCGCCGGTCGACCTCACCCCGCCGCGGCGTGCGGACGCCGAGGAGCTCGCCTCCCGGCTGGCCGCGGGTGAGTGGGTGGTGGACCTGCGCAGCCGCATGGCCTTCGCCGAAGGGCACGTGGCCGGGTCGTTCAACTTCGAGGGCGAGGGCAAGCTCGCCACCTACCTGGCCTGGCTGATCCCGTGGGGCAAGCCCGTCACCCTGCTGGCCGACACCCCGGAGCAGATCACCGACGCGCAGCGGGAGCTGGCGCGGGTGGGCATCGACCGCCCGGCCGCCGCCGCCACCGGTGATCCGGCCGCCTGGGTCCGTGAGGGCGAGCAGCTCGCCTCCTTCCCCCGTGCCCGCTTCGCCGACCTCGCCGATGTCCGCAAGCGCGGCGACGGCGTGGTCGTCCTGGACGTGCGCCGGGGCTCGGAGCGTTCGGTCGGCTACATCGACGGCTCGGTCCACATCCCGATCCACGAGTTGCACGGCCGAATCGGCGAAGTACCGGACGGGACGGTGTGGGTGCACTGCGCCGGCGGGATGCGCGCAGCGATCGCCGCCTCCCTGCTGGATGCGGTCGGCCGCGACGTGGTCGCCGTGGACGACGACTTCGACGCCGCAGTGGATGCCGGGCTGTCCCTGACCTCCGGCTGATTTCGGCCGTTCCGTAAGGAAGGAAGCGTGTGATGTTCCTCTTTCGCCGAAATGGGCCCCGGGTCACGGTCGACGAGGCACGCAGCCGTACCATCGGCGATCAGCCCGACGCGGTCCTGCTGGACGTCCGTGAGAAGCCCGAGTGGACCGCGGGCCACGCCCCGGGCGCCGTCCACGTACCGCTGACGAAACTGGTTGCCGGCGGCACCCTACCGACCGAGGCGGAGGGCCCGCCGCTGGTGGTGATCTGCCGCAGCGGACACCGCTCCCAGCAGGCGGCGAATCTCCTCGCTGAGCGCGGAGTGCAGGCGGTGGACGTCGAGGGCGGTATGAACGCGTGGGCCGCCGCCGGGTACCCGGTGGTCGACGAGCGCGGGAACAGTGGCCGGATAGCGTGACTGTACTCGTTCTCGCTCTCATCGCCGGGGCCGTCATCGGTCTCGCGCTTGGAGCCCTCGGCGGCGGTGGCAGCGTCCTTGCCGTGCCGGCACTGATCTACCTGCTCGGCTTCACTCCGGCCGCCGCCACCACGGCCAGCCTGATCATCGTCACCGCCACCTCCGCCACCGCCCTGTACGCCCACACCCGCGACGGGAACGTGGCATGGAGGACGGGGACGCTGTTCGCTGCGGCGGGCATCGTGCCCGCCTTCCTCGCCGGGGCCGTCGCCGGGCGCCTTCCCGAAGCGGTGCTGACGGCGGCGTTCGCAGTCATCGCCGCGCTGGCGGCCGTGCGTATGCTGCGTCCGTCCGCGTCAGAGCCGCCGGACCGAATCCGGCCCGGCAAGGCGGCCGGTGCCGGTGCCGGACTCGGCGCCGTGACGGGCTTTCTAGGGGTCGGTGGGGGATTCCTCGCCGTGCCCGCCCTGGTGAGCGTCCTGGGACTGGCCATGCGGCGGGCGGTGGGCACCAGCCTGCTCGTCATCACGGTGAACTCACTCGCCGCGCTCGCCGCTCGCACCGGCACCAGTGGCGGGCTCCGCTGGGAGATCATCGGCCCCTTCACCGGCGCCGCGATCCTCGGCGCCTGGGACGGCAAACGGCTCGCGGCGCAGATCTCCGGCACCACCCTTCAGAAAATCTTCGCCGGCGTGCTGCTGGCGGTGGCGGCCTTCATGCTCGTTGACGTGATCGTCTGAACACGAGGACCAGCAACGGCTCAGGCGAGGGACAGGGAGAACCTCTCCAGCCGTCTGCGCATCAGGACGATGCCGGTCAGTGCGGCCGTGACGGCGAGGGCCGGGTAGTTCCACCACTGCACGGGTACCGACCGGCCGGACAGGCGGATTGGGCACCACGTCGGTGGGGGCGCCGACCAGGATCGCTGTGGCCAGGGCACCGAGGCCCGCCACAGTCCACTGCCGGGTCCGCCAAGCACGCAGTGTGCCGCGGCACCACAGCTCAGGCCAGAGAAAGAAACAGCTTCTCCAGCCGGGTACGCATCTGCTCCCGGTCGCCGGAGGCGGCCATGTCCGCATCGGTCAGGCAGTGCTGCAGGCCGGTGGCGATGATCGCGAAACCGGCCTTGTCCAGAGCCCGGGACGCCGCGGCGAGCTGGGTGACGACGTCCTCGCAGTCCCGCCCCTCCTCGATCATCTTGATCACGCCGGCAATCTGTCCCTGTGCCCGGCGCAGCCGGTTGACCACCGTCTTCAGTTCCTCAGCCGCCATCGCCAGTTCCACGACCCACGCTCCTTAGAGATACCCCCTTGGGTATCCTACCGAAGGGGTAACCCGAACCAAGCAAAGGAAAATCCCCCGTGCCACCCACCACCATCGCCCTCACCGCCGATCAGGCCAACGCCCGCCTGCACGAGCTGACCGTCATCGACGTGCGCACCCCCGGCGAATACGCCTCCGGCCACCTGCCCGGCGCCCACAGCATTCCCCTCGACCGCCTCGATGCCGCCCTGCCCGCCCTGAAGACCGCGGCAGACCGCGGCGACCTCCTCATCGTGTGCGCCTCCGGCGCCCGCTCCGCCCGAGCCTGCCGGCGCCTGGCCGACCAGGGCATCACCGCCGCCACCCTCACCGGCGGCACCACCGCCTGGACACAGCGCGGCCACGACACCCACCGACCCGCCGGCACCCGCACTCCCTGGGCCATGGACCGCCAGGTCCGCCTCGCCGCCGGAACGCTGGTCCTGACCGGCCTCATAGCCGGACGACGTAGGAATGCGGCCCGCTGGCTCTCCGCGGGCGTCGCCGGCGGTCTGGTTGTCTCCGCCCTCACCAATACCTGCGGCATGGCCAAGATCCTCGCCAAGCTCCCCCACAACCAGCCCAAGGCCACCGACCTGGACGCCACCCTCGCCGCCCTGACCGGTTGACCCCCTGGCCGCAGGGCGACTGCCCCAGGTACCAGGTCAAGCCTCCAGCGAAGACAGCGGCGGCGTTCTTGTGCTTGAGCGGGGACAGCCGCGCGACGTCCTCGTCGCGGATGTCGTGACCCTCGGCGCGGAGCTGGGCCACGGCGATGTCGGTGTGCTTCGTCGTCCACAGCACCACGGCGTTCAGGACCAGGCCGAGCACGCCGAGCTGGTCCTCCATGCCCGTCCCGGTACGCCTGGTGGATGGTGCCGCGCTTGCCGTGGCACACGTCCCTCGCGAGCATGTGCCGGGACTCCTCCACGGTGAGCTGCCGGTTCATCTGGCGGCGGTAGGTGTCGTCCACCGGGTCGACCACGGCCAGCAGATGCAGGGGCTTGGCGATCCGCCCGTACTCGGCGAACGCCTGCCCCAGCGGCGTGGGACGCCCCTCACACCCGAACATCCGCAGCAGGTCATAGGCCCTCACCTGGTTGGTGACCCGGCCACCCGCGGCATGTCCGGCCAGTGCACGATCACCTTGTTCAGGTTCGCCCGGTCCCGCGCGATGTCCTCCAGCGGCCCGTACGTCCCCGTCTCCACCCCGGGCAAGCTCGTCCGCCAGAACCGCTGGCCGTCCAGGTCACGGAACCGCGGGCTGAAGGTGTAGCCGAGGATCTTGAACAGGCCGAACACCACGTCGGAACAGGAGGCGTTGTCGATCGCCACAGTCTCCGGCTTCACCCCGCCGTCCAGGTTCACCAGCGCGTCCAGGATGTGCAGCGAGTCGCGCGGCGTGCCCGGCACCACCATCTGCCCGATCCCGGCGACCTGGTCGTTGACGGCGTTCAGCCAGGTGATGCCGCGCCGTCGCCGAAGTACTTCGGCGACGGCGCGGCGTTGATCGTACGGACGGGGACGACGAACCGCAGCCCGCGCGACGGTGGCGTGCAGCCCGTCGCCCCAGTACGCCACGATCGGTACCTCGGCCTGGGCGTTGATCAGCTTCGGGTTGGCCACGGCGGTGGTGTCGGCGCGCAGGTAGTACTGGTCGATGTGGACCAGCCGGGAGCAGGCCAGGGCCTCGATGACCGGGTTGACCACCGACTCGTCGTCGAGGAAGAAGAACCGCTCCAGCTCGGGCCGGGTCGGCTCCTCGTTGAACTTCCCGTGCGACGCGGCCTGCTCATCAGTTGAGAATTCCACCGGCACCCGGCGGACAGTAGCCGCCCCTTAGCGTTAGCCGTTGTACCGATGGTCCCCAGGGCCGAACAACGGCGACCGTGCCCACGCCGCGGTACGTGAGGACTGACGAAAGCGGAACCAGCGGACAGCCGCCGTGTACGTCCGTCGGCATGAGGCCGGTCTCAGCGGCTTGCGGCCAGGCGGCCGCCTCTCCGCGTGCGTCAGCCGTTCGGCTGCCCCTTCAGCTCTTCCCACAGGTCACGGAGCAGGTCCTCGAGTCGGAGCTCACCCTCTCGGGTGTGGGCGCCACGTTCGAGACCGCCCCGGATGAGTTTCTCGGCGGCGGGCAGGGCGAACAGGCCGGCCCACGCCTGGTGCTCGCAAGTGAATCCCCCGTCCAGGTCCACCGCCGGCACGGCCGCCTTGGCTGCCCCGATGACGCCATCAGGCAGCGCCGCGATGTTCCGAGCGAGCCGGTCGACGAAGGCGTCGAGCTCGTCGGCGGGCAGTGCGCGGTTGATCCAGCCATAGCGCTCGGCGGTCTCCGCGTCGACCGGGTCGCCGCCGAGCAGGATCTCGAGTGCGCGATTGCGGCCCAGACGCTGCCCGAGGTACTGGGTGGCGCCGCCGCCGGGTGTGATGCCCATCAGCACTTCGACCTGAGCGAGCCTCGCTTTTTCCTTGCTGGCGAACGTCATGTCGGCAGCTGTCACGAACTCGGCCCCACCGCCGCGTGCGATACCCGCCAGCTTGACGATCGTGACCTGTGGCTGGTGCCGCACGGCCTCGCCGAACGCCTGGAATACGTTCAGTCCCTCCGGCGCCTCCAAAGCCAGTTCGTCAAAGGCCGTGGGTTCGTCGATCAGCGTCATGTCGACATGGGGTATGAAGAATTCCGGATCGGCGCTGCTGAAGACGATGACCCTGACAGAAGAATCCTGGCGAACCTTCTTGAGGAATTTCAGCACGTCTGTCATGAGCTGAACGTCGAGTACGTTCACCGGCGGGTTGTCGATGACGACGTTCGCCACTCCCCGATCCAGCGACACTCGCAGGGTCGGATACTCCTCTGTCATAGGGAATTCTCCGGACACGCCAACTCTCCCATTCCACACCCGGGTCGCCGAAGACCACGCGAGCGCTTGAATACCTGTAGGTTCCCGATGTATACCTAGGTTGAGTTGGCTGCCAGGGAACGTCAACTACGCACTTTCACCATCCTAGGGATGCTCAGGGATACCGACATGACGCACGACGTCGTCTACAGAGCCGACTGTCCGAGCCGCACCATCCTCGACCAGATCGCGGACAAGTGGTCGATGCTGGTTCTGGCAGTGCTCAGCGAACCGCGACGGTTCAACGAGATCAAGCGACGCCTTGAAGGCATAACGCAGCGCGTTCTCACTCAGACGCTACGCCGCCTTGAGCGCAATGGGATGATCACCCGGCGAGTGCTGCCCGGCCGGCCGCTCGGAGTGGAGTACTCGCTCACGCCGCTCGGCCGGTCCCTCCAGGGTCCGTTCGGCGAGCTGTACAACTGGACGGTGGAGAACATGGATGTGATCCAGTCGTTTCAGCGCGCTTACGACCATCGTGGCGAGCAGTCGACCTGATGGCGTTTGGGGGCACGAGGGCTCAGGCCCTGGCAGGGCGGGTGGCGATCTGCCGCAGCAGTTCCATCACCGCTCGGGCACGGGCGGTCTGGGTCATACCTTTCACAGAGGAGATCTTGACTTCGAGCGGGGGGCTTCCGTCCCGCAGCTCCAGTTCCGCGATCTCGCCACCGCCGTAGGTCTGGCTGGTCGCCGGCCGCTGGTTCAGCACGGAGTATCCGAGTCCCCGGGCCACCAGGGAACGTACGGTTTCGTAGCTCTGGGTGCGGTAGCGGACATCGGGCGCGGTGCCGGTGGCGGCCACCAGCGAGCGGAAGTAGTCGCGGCTGTGCGGCAGGTCGAGCAGGACGAGGGGTTCCGCGGACAGTTCGGCCAGCTCCACGGTGCCCTGCCGGGCCAGCGGGTGATCGGCCGGGACGATGACGTAGGCCGGGGCGTGCGCGATCGTCTCGCTGCGCAGGTCAAGTTCGGCCGACAGGCCGAGGTCGTAGGTGAGGGCGAAGTCGATGTGCCCCGCGCCCAGGGCTTGGACGAGCTGATCCGTCTCCGCTTCCACCACGTCGATCTCGATGTCCGGGTAGCGGCTGGTGCATTCGCTGAACAGGGGCGGCAGGTAGTACGGGGCCAGCGTCACGAAGCAGCCGACGGCCACCGGCCCGGAGATGGTCTCGCCGTCTCCCCGGGCCTCCCGCTCGACCTCGCGCGCGCGGGCCAGCAGCTCGCGCGCATGCTGCTGAAGCCTCTCCCCCGCCGGCGTCAGGGTCAGTCCCCGGCCCCTGCGGCGGATGAACAGCTGGACCCGTAGGTCGCGCTCCAGGTTGTGGATGGCCGCGGACACGGCGGACTGCGCGATGTGGAGCTCCCCGGACGCCTCCGTCATCGAACCGCGCTCGGCGGCGACGAGGAAGTAGCGGAGTTGCAAGAGGGTGAAACCCACCGGTGACGTCATGCGTGACCCTTGCGCCTGGTGATCCGTGTCCATGCCGACGCCGACCCTACGCGGAAGTGCCTAGCGGCGCTCAGGAGGAGTGTCGGACACGTCCTCGGGGCGCAGCAGGGCGGAACCGGCGGTCTCCTTCAGGGACAGCGCGGCGATGAGGCCGCCGATGGCGAACACCATCAGGTAGGGGCCGGGCAGCAGGGTGCTGCCGGTCGCGGAGATGAGCACGGTCATCAGGTACGGCACCGTGCCGGCGAACAGGGCGGCGGTGAGGTTGTAGGCGATGGACAGGCCGCTCTGGCGGGTGCGGGTGGGGAAGATCTCCGCCGACCACACGGCGTAGGTGCCGAGGATCGCGGCGAGGATCACGCCGAGCAGCAGACCGGCGATCCACGTTCCGGCGAGCCCGGTCCGCATGAGGAGGAACGCGGGGGTGGAGACCACCAGGAGGGCTGTGGTGGCTCCGACGAAGACCGGTTTGCGTCCCACGCGGTCGGACAGGAGCCCGAACACCGGGACCAGCACCAGGCCCAGCAGCGAGATCACCGTGGACAGCAGGGCGGCGCCGCCGGCCGAGTGCCCCAGGTGGTCGGTCTCGTAGGTGACCAGGTAGGTCAGCACCATGTAGAAGGGCACGTGCATGGCCGCCATCAGGCCCGCCGCCTGGAGCAGCTGCCGCTTGTGGGAGCGGAGCAGCTCCCGCACGGGGCTCCGCGGCACGGTGTCGTTGGCTTCGAGTGCCCGGTACTCGGGGGTGTCCTCGATCTTGTTGCGGATGATGAAACCGATGATGCCCAGTGGCGCGGAGACGAGGAAGGGGATGCGCCAGCCCCAGGACGACAGCTGGCCCTCCTCGAGCCCCGTGGACAACAGCAGGTAGACGAACGAACCGGCGAGAAAGCCCAGCAGGGAGCCGACCTCCAGCCAGCTCACACCGAATCCGCGACGGCGCCGGGGGGCGCTCTCGGCGAGGAAGCTCGCCGCGCTGCCGAACTCACCGCCCGCCGCGAATCCCTGTATCAGGCGGAGAACCACCAGGAGCACCGGGGCGGCGACCCCGATCGACGCGTAGCCGGGAAGCAGACCGATCGTCAGCGTCGCACCGGACATCATGAAGATGACCAGCGACAGCGTGCGCTTGCGGCCGATCCTGTCACCGAGCGGCCCGAACACCATGGCACCGATCGGCCGGATGCCGAACGACACGGCGAACACTCCGAACACGGCGAGCAGTCCGGTGGTGCCGTTCTCCGACGGGAAGAACACGTCCGCGACGGTGCCGGCGAGATAGGCGTAGGCCGCCCAGTCGAACCAGTGCACGAACACGCCGACGGCACCCGCGGCAACGCTCCTGCGCAGTGCGACGACGTCGGTGGCCACCTCGACCTCGGCCGTCCTGACGTCGGTGTGAGAAGTAGGCATGCGCGCCTCCTTGGGAAATGGGGTGGAACAAGCCGGAGCTGTGCGGGTGCCGCCGAGTGCCGTGCCCTCAGTGCGCGGGCCGGCCGGTCAGGGAGGCGGGGCTGGTGAGCACGCGGAGTTCCGCCTCGGTCAGCAGCTCGCGCTCTCGTACCAGGTCGAGCGCGGGCCGGCCGGAGTGGTGCGCCTCCAGTGCGATGGCGCAAGCGGTCTCATAGCCGAGTGCGGGGCTGAGCGCGGTGACCAGGCCGGTGGAGGCGGCGACGGCCTGTGCGAGTCGGTGCCGGTTGGCGGTGATGCCGCGGACACAGTGCTCGGTGAGGACGGCGATCCCCGCGGTGAGGTGGTCGAGGCCGGCGCTCAGGCTCCGGTAGATGACCGGCTCGAAGGCGTTGAGCTGGAGCTGGCCGCCCTCGGCGGCGAGAGTGACGGTCACGTCGTTGCCGATGATCTCGAACGCGATCTGGTTGACCGCCTCGGGGATCACCGGGTTGACCTTGCCGGGCATGATGGACGATCCGGCCTGGCGTGCGGGGAGATTGATCTCGCCGAGCCCAAACTGCGGTCCCGAGGACAGCAGGCGCAGATCGTTGCAGATCTTGGAGAGTTTCACCGCGATCCGCTTGAGCACGCCGGAGAGCTGGACGAAGACGCCGACGTCCTGGGTGGCCTCGATGAGGTCGGGCGAGGACTGAAGCGTCGGTATGCCCGTCAGCCGGCGCAGGTGCTCCACCGCGCGCTCCCGGTAGCCCGAGCGGGCGTTGAGGCCGGTGCCGATCGCCGTGCCGCCGAGGTTGAGCTCATGAAGCAGCAGCCTGGCCTCCGCGAGCCGCTGCTCGTCCTCGGCGAGCGTGGCGGCGAACGCCCCGAACTCCTGGCCCAGCGTCATGGGCACGGCGTCCTGCAACTGGGTGCGGCCCATCTTGAGTACGTCGGCGAACTCTGCGGCCTTGGCTTCGAAGGCTCCGCGCAGGCGGGCCAGTACGGCGAGCAGTTCGGCGATGTGCGCGTCCAGCGCCAGTTTCACCGCGGTCGGATAGACGTCGTTGGTGCTCTGCCCGAGGTTGACGTGGTCGAGGGGGTGCAGGGCGGAGTATTCCCCGCGGCGCCGCCCGAGGAGTTCCAGGGCGCGGTTGGCGATCACCTCGTTGGCGTTCATGTTCGTCGACGTGCCGGCGCCGCCCTGGATGAGGTCGACCACGAACTGCTCGTGCAGCGCGCCGTCGCGGATCTCGGCACAGGCGTCGGCGATCGCCGACGCGAGGACGCCGTCCAGCGCGCCGACTTCGGCGTTCGCCAAGGCCGCTGCGTGCTTCACCGTCGCCAGGGCGCCGATCAGGTGCGGCCGGGCGGCGAGCGTTTCCCCGGTGAGGGGGAAGTTGGCCACCGCGCGGGCGGTGTGCGCCCCGTAGTAGGCGTCCACGGGCACCTCGACGTCACCGAGCATGTCGTGTTCCGTCCGGTGCCCGTCGCTCGCCGGGGCGGTGTGCTGGGGGCCGGGAGTCAGGGGCATCGGTGTCCTTGGGGTCGTCGGGGATCGGGGGGGCCGGCGAACGGCGGGCTCGGACGGGGTCCGGGAGCGGTGAGGCTCCGCGGCAGGCGCGTCCCGGACGCGGTGGTCGTCGGGCTCGTGGTGGTTTCCGCCCGCCCGGGTGCGTCGGCCGTCACCGCGTACCGGCCGGGGCACGGCCGGGCGAGGCCGGCGTCCGGCACCACGGCGGTGTCCGCGCACGCGGTCACCGGCACCCCGCGCGGGCGGCCGGGCGGCCACGCCGCGTGCCAGGGGTGTCCCTCGGCGGCCCCGGAGCGGATCCGCGGGGCGGACACGCGCTCGCCACCCGGAACCACGGCGGGAAGGACGGTCGCCTCCCCGCCGTACGTACCGCGACGGTCCGCGCGGCGCGCCTCGTCCCGCGGCCGGGTCAGCGCCCTCGGCAGGCGGTCCGGTGCGGGCAGGCCGAGCGGGTGGCGCGCGAGGGTGACCGCAGCGGCCGGTACGCCGGGGGCGCCGGCGCGCCGCCGGGTGGCCGTGAGCGGCCGCTGGCGGCCGCGGCGCACCCCGGCGAACCGGCCGGTGGTGACCGCCACCGCGCCGGATCCGGACGGGACACCGCCCAGATCCGTCCACCGCATACGGCCGGCTCGCGGGACCACGGCGGCGATCGCCCCTGTCATGCCGCCGCTCCCCCGGCCGGCGCGCTCCGGTCCACACCGGTCCAGGCCAGCGCCATCGCCCCGTCGAGCAGGGCCCGCTGGGCCTTCCCGCCCACGCAGTACGCGGCGAATTCGTGCTGGTGGTTGGTGGCGGGCAGCGAGCCGATGCCGATGTAGGGGTGGATGGCGGGCACCACCTGCGAGACGTTGCCCATGTCGGTGGAGGCCCGGTTCATCCGGGCGGCCTGGCCGGGCGGCGCGAACTCCCGTCCCAGGGCGAGGGCGTTCGCACGGTAGTGCCCGAGCGCGGTCTCGTCCGTGCGGAACTCCGCGTACGGCTTGCTCTCCGGTTCGATCTCCAGCGCGCACCCGGTCGCCAGCGCCCCCGCCTCGAAGGCCCGCATCACCCGTGGCTCCAGCTCGGCCAGTTCGGCCAGGCTCTCCGCCCTGACGTACCAGCGGCCGGTGGCCCGCTCCGGGATGGCGTTCGGCGCGTCCCCGGCGTGGGTCACCACACCGTGCACCCGGGCCGAGGCCGGCAGCTGCTGACGCAGCAGCCCGATCGCGACCTGGGCCACGGTGAACGCGTCGGCCGCGTTGACCCCGGCCTCCGGGTAGGCCGCGGCGTGCGCGGACTTACCCGTGTAGGAGATCTTGGAGTGGCTGACCGCGAACGGCCGTGCCTCGGCGACGTCGACCGGCGCCGGGTGCACCATCATCGCGAGGTCCACCCCGGCGAAGGCGCCGCGGTCGAGCATCTCGATCTTTCCGCCGCCGCCCTCCTCCGCCGGGGTGCCGTAGACCTCGACGGTGAGGCCGGCGTCGTCGGCGACGGCGGCCAGGCCCAGCGCGGCGCCGACCGAGCCGGCCGCGATGAGGTTGTGTCCGCACGCGTGACCCAGGCCCGGCAGCGCGTCGTACTCGGCGCACAGCGCGATCCGGACGGGCCCGCCGCCGAACCGGGCGAGGAAGGCGGTTTCCAGACCCAGATAGGAGGAGGTGACCTCGAACCCGGCGCGGTCCAGCAGCTCCGGTACGGCGGCCGCTGCCCGGTGTTCCTCCCAGGCGGTCTCCGGGTCGGCGTGCAGCCGCTCGGAGAGGCCGATCAGCTCCTCGGCGTGCCGGTCGATCTCATGCCGGGCGGCCTCTTTCAGCGCCCCCGTCACAGACAGCGCCCCCATCACAGATCGCCGGGAACGCCGTAGGAGGGCGCGGAGCCGGGGTCGAGCCCACGGCGCACGTAGTCGTCCCGCTGCGGCAGCCAGACCGCGAGGAGCTCGGCGAGCCGGTCGACCGGGTCGTCGGCCCAGTCCACGCGCAGGTCGGTCACCCGCCAGTCCACGTCCGCGACGACCGCCAGGCCCGCGGAGTGCACCGGCCCCTCCTCACCGCCGGCCGCGACGGCGGCCTTCAGGGCGGTGATCAGCCGCTCTTCCAGCTCCCCCGTGGCGGCGGAGTACGCGTCGATCAGGACGCCGGGGATGTGCTCGCCGCACAGCATGTTGCCGGCCGCCACCGCCCCCTCCGCGGTGGCCGAGGCGTGCTTGCCCAGGGTGCGTGAGCCGCTGTAGGCGAACCCGGGCCCGGAGCGGCCCAGCACGGTCAGCTGACGGTAGGCGATGGACGTCGCGTTCCGCGCCGCGCCGGTGACGTCGGCCAGCGCGCGCCGTGCGTCGCCGTGCTCCGCCAGCCCCTCCAGCAGCCTCGTGCCGAGCGTGGGGTCGGTGACGTTCTGCGAAGCCGCCGCGCCGACCCCGGGTCGCAGATGGGCGACCCGGGCGGCGACCGCCGGACTCGACGAACTGGCCGCGATGCCGAACCGCTCGCCGTCGCGGACCACCAGGGAGAACGTCATGCCTGGCCCTCCTCGGGGATCACGGCGACGGCGTCGATCTCGCACAGCCACTCCGGACGGGCCAGGGCCGACACCACCAGGCCGGTGGAGATCGGGTGGACGCCCTTGGTCCAACGGCCCACGGTGCGGTACACGGCCTCGCGGTAGCGCGGGTCGACCAGATAGATCGTCAGCTTGACGAGGTGCTCCAGGCGGCTGCCCGCCTCTTCGAGCAACATCTTGATGTTCGCCATCGCCTGCTCGGCCTGGGCCCCGGCGTCGCCGATGCCGACCGACTCGCTGGTGTCGAGGTTCTGGCCGATCTGGCCCCGGACGTACACCGTGTTGCCGGCCACGACGGCCTGGCAGAGGTCGTTGTCGAGGTTCTGCTCGGGATAGGTGTCGCGGGTGTTGAACGGGCGGATCCGGGTGTGCCCGCCGGCGACGATCGGGGCCTTCACCTGGCGGCCCTCGTTCGTGGAGGTCATCGCTTCGCTCCTCAGTTCTGCCGGGTCGCCGGCGCGGCGCCGGGCCGGTCGGTGGTGCCGTACGCGAGATAGCCCCGCTGGGTCGTGATGTGGTCGGCGACGTAGCGCGCGTCGTGCCAGACCCCCCAGATGAAGCTCGACCCGCGGCGGGACAGCCAGGGCAGGCCCAGGAAGTAGACGCCGGGCTCGGACGACACGCCGCGCCGGTGGTCCGGCCGGCCGTTCTCGTCGAACGCGTCGACCTCGAGCCAGCTGTAGTCGGTGGCGAAGCCCGTCGCCCAGACGATCGAGGTGACTCCGGTCCCGGCCAGGTCGAGCTCCAGCCGGGGGTCGGCCAGGCATTCCGGGTCCGGCCCGAGGATGTGGGCCTGTGGCTCCTCGGGGAGGTCGAGCCCATTGCGCTCGACGTACTCATCGGCCGCCCGGAGGAGCTCGAGGTACTTGGCGTCGCCGAGCGCGATGTTCGTGGCGAGATCCGGTGCGAAACGCAGCACGCCGTCGTCGTAGGACGCGGTCAGACCGACCAGCTCGATACCGTCGGCGGCCAGGGCGCGGAAGTCCACGGTGTGACCGCCGTGGGCACCGCTGACCGCGATGGTGACGTGTTCGGCACCTTGCGGGGGCGTCTCCGCGTCCCAGCGCCCGAGCACACCGAGCCACCAGCAGAAGTCACGTCCGCGGTACTGGCGGGGAGGACGGTCGTGCGGACCGACGGAGAGGAAGACCCGGCGACCGGACCGGCGCAGCTCGTCGGCGATCTGAACCCCTGAGGAGCCGGCCCCGACCACGAGGACCGCGCCCTCGGGCAGCTGCTCCGGGTTGCGGTAACCGCTGGAGTGGATCTGCACGGGGACGGCACCGTCCGGGACGATGGGCGGGATCACGGGCCGCTGGAACGGTCCGGTCGCCGCCACGACGAAGCGCGCGTCGATGGCGCCCTCCGACGTCTCGACCCGGAAGCCGGGCCGGCCGGTGTGCCTCCGCACGGAGGTCACCTCGACACCGCACCGGATCGGGGCACCTATCTTCTCGGCGTACGCGACGAAGTAGTCCGCGACCTGCTCCTTCGAGGCGAAGGCATCGGGATCGACGTCGGAGAACTCCAGCCCCGGGAACCGGTCGTGCCACGCGGGCCCATTCGCCACCAGGGAATCCCACCGCCCCGAGCGCCACCGCTCGGCGATCCGGTGCCGCTCCAGGACGATGTGCGGTACGCCGTGGGCTCCCAGGTGCTCGCTCACCGCCACGCCCGCCTGGCCCGCCCCGACGACGACTACCTCAGTCTCTTCACTCAACGTTCAGCCTCCACTCAGGCGGTAGTCCATCCCGGTGTCGCGTTGACCGTGCTACCGCATGAGGAATCCTTGGACACGGCCGTAACTCTGTCCAACAGATGTTTCCGCTGTATGCGATCTGTTTTACAGATTCAGACGCCCTCGTGAATTGGGGCATGATCAGCGGTATGACCACTGAGCCAGCCATCCTCGACGCCATGGAACTGACCTCCGACCCGGAGCTGGGGGTCCGGTTCGCGGAGTCGGCCCACCAGATCCTGGCGGACCTGGTCAGGGGAGGTGCCGCGCTGGGCTGGGTCGAACCACCGGCGCGGGATGAGGTGGCGGAACTTCTTGGCCACGTCGTCTCCGCGGTGCAGGCCGGGGATGCGGCCTTGCGGGCCGCCTACCTCGACCGTCGGCTTGTCGGGTTGGGGTACTGGCTCCGCTACGCCCGCCCGACCCATCGGCCACACGCCGACCTTGAGAAGATCGCGGTGGATGCCGCTGCCCATGGCCGGGGTATCGGTCGGGCGCTGACCGCAGCCTTGATCGCTGACGCCCGCGAGACGGGTATCGAGGTCCTCACTCTGGACGCCCGTGGCGACAACACCACTGCCCTGCGCCTCTACCGGTCGCTGGGCTTCACCGAATACGGCCGCCTGCCCGGCTTCGTCGCCGTCGGCGAACACCGCTACGACAAGGTCTTCTACATGCTGGACTTCCGTCGGCAAAGCTGACCAGACCTGTGTCCTTTTGTGGTTTGTTGTGTTGACATGTGTCGCCCTGCGTGTGACGGTTGCGGAGCCTGCTCCTGGCCTGGATGTGCACTGTTCGTTCAGCAACGGAAAGTGAGAGTCATGAGCTCAGGAATACGGCGCCGCAGCGTCCTGTCCGCGGCCGCTTTAGGAAGCGCGGTCGGTTCGCTCGGTCTCTCCGCGCCGGCGTCGGCACAGCCGGTCCTCGGCGCCGGACCGTCGACGGCCGCGCCGCCCGCCGAGGACGGGTACGACCTGTGGCTGCGGTACCGGCAGGTGGAGGATTCCGGTCAGCTCGAGCGGTACCGGGCCGCCCTGGGGACCCTGGTCCGGCAAGGCGGCGGCCCGCTCCAGCAGTCGGCGGAGGACGAGTTGGCCCGCGGGCTCACCGGGCTGCTCGGTACACCGGTGGTGCCCCGCGCCACCGCCCCTTCCGGCGCGGCGCTCGTGGTGGGCACTCCGACGAGTTCCGCCCTGATCCGAGAGCTCGTCCCCGCGGCCGACCTGGCCGAGCTGGGTGACGAGGGCTACGTCATCCGCCGGGTCACCAAGCGCGGCAGGGACCGCACCGGGGTGGCGGCCCACGCCGACCGCGGTGTGCTCTACGGTGCGTTCCACCTGCTGCGGCTCGTACAGACCCGACAGCCGCTGGAGCACCTCGACCTCACGGAGCGCCCGGCCGCCCCGCTGCGCGTGGCCGACCACTGGGACAACGCGGACGGTTCGATCGAGCGCGGCTACGCGGGCCGGTCCTTCTTCGACTGGGAGAAGCTGCCGCGGCTCGACGACCGGTACACGGACTACGCGCGTGTCCTGGCCTCGATCGGCATCAATGGCGCCGTGATCAACAATGTCAACACGCCCGCGGACTACCTCGCCGAGCCGTTCCTCACCAAGCTGGCCGCACTCGCCGGTGTGCTGCGCCGCTACGGCGTCACGCTGTATGTCACGGCGAACTTCGCCGCCCCCATCGACCTGGACGGGCTGGACACCGCCGACCCCTTCGACCCGGGGGTGCGCGGCTGGTGGACGAAGAAGGCCGAGGAGATCTACGGCAAGATCGAGGACTTCGGCGGCTTCCTGGTGAAGGCCAACTCCGAAGGCCGCCCCGGGCCGTTGGACTACGGACGCACCCACGCCGACGGGGCCAACCTGCTGGCGGGCGCGCTGAGACCGTACGGCGGGATCGTGATGTGGCGGGCGTTCGTGCACGACGGTGACGAGAAGTGGGACCGGCAGGCCTACCTCGACTTCACGCCGCTGGACGGGAAGTTCGCGGACAACGCCGTGGTGCAGATCAAGAACGGGCCGATCGACTTCCAGGTCCGCGAGCCCGCCCACCCCCTCTTCGGCTCGCTGCCGCGTACCAACTCGATGATCGAACTCCAGGTGACGCAGGAGTACACGGGGCACGCCACCCATCTGTGCTATCTGGTTCCGCAGTGGAAGGAAGTCCTGGACTTCGACACGCTCAAGGCCGGCGAGGGCAGCACCGTGGCCCGTGTCGTGACCGGCCGGGTGCACTCCTACCCGCACTCCGGATTCGCCGGCGTGATGAACTTCGGCGATGCCAGGAACTGGACCGGCTCACACCTGGCCGCCGCCAACACCCACGGCTACGGACGGCTCTCCTGGAACCCGGAGCTGTCCGCGCAGGACCTGGCCGCCGAGTGGACCCGGATGACCTTCGGCAACGACCCCCACGTCGTCACGACGGTCTCCGCCCTGCTTCTGGACTCCTGGCGCACCTACGAGGACTACACCTCGCCGCTGGGCACGGGATACCTCACCCATCCGCCGGACGGCTCGGTGACGGAGCACTTCGACCCCAGCCCGACGACGACTGTCCGCGAAGGAGGGCCAGACCTGGCATCTCAGCGCCTGCGTCGTCCTGGCGGAGGACCAGGAACGGGCCTGACGGGATTCCGTCGGGCCCGAACCGTGGGCGACACACCGGCGATCACCAGGCGCATGGCGCCGGTCAGGCCACGCGGTATCGCCCGAGCCTGCGCAGCAGCCGGTGCATCGCCTCCGCGGACTCGGTCATGGCGGCCAACGAGCAGGATTCATCGGTGACATGGGCCTGATCCGGGTCGCCCGGTCCGTACACCACCACCGCGGGATCGCCGAGCCGGCCGGTCAGCACCGAGGCATCGGTGAAGTAGGTCGCGTACTCGGCCGGGCGGGCCGAGGAACCGGGGGCCAGGATCTCCTGCGCTTCGGCGGCCGCTGACGGGTCGGTGGCGACACCGGGCAGGTCCAGCAGCCGGTCGAGGCTGATGCCGTCGCCGCACAGCCGGGAGATCTCCGCGACCGCCTCATCTCGTCCGAAACCGGGAACGGTACGCACATCCAGCCGCATCTCGGCGCGGTCCGGAACCAGGTTGGGCTGCTCGCCCGCGTGGAACGTGCCGATGTTGACCGTTGCCGGGCCGTGTGTCGGGCTCACCGGCCAGTCTTCGTGCCCGTGGATCCTGACCGCCGCGGCGGCGAGCGCGGCGATCGCGTTGCTGCCCAGCTCCGGACGGGAACCGTGCGCGGAGATCCCCCTGGCCGTCGCGGCGAGCCACAGGACGCCCTTGTGCCCGAGGACGGTCCGGTTGCCGGTCGGCTCGGCCACGATGAGCAGGTCGGTGGGGGTGAGCGAGGCCGCGGCGATCTCTTCGGCCCCCTCGCAGCCGGTCTCCTCACCGAAGGTGAAGATCAGCTGCACCGCGGTGTCCCGCGGGTTTTCCCGGGCGGCCCGTATCGCCGCCTCGACCTGGCAGGCGACGCCGGCTTTCATGTCGCTGCTGCCGCGGCCGAGCAGCCGGCCGTCGCGCAGCTCCCCGCTCATCGGGTCGAACGACCAGCCCGACGGGTCGGCGGGCACGGTGTCCAGGTGTCCGGTGAAGGTGACCGGCACCCGCGGTACCGCGGGCCCGAACCGGGCGACGACATTGGCCCGGCCGGGTACCGGCTCCTCGACCCGGACCTCGAACCCCGCGCCGTCCAGCCGGTCCGCGACCAATGCGGCGGCCGGTGCCTCCCGGCCGCCCCGGGTGTCGATCCGCACCAGTCGCCGCGCGAGGTCCGTCACACCGCGCCATGCGTCCGCGTCGCCCATCGGGGCCCTCCTCGGGTTGGGGTGAGTTGCCGTCATGTGCGGTCCCGGGGCGCTTGTGTGGCCCGGGTGCTGTCGCGCACCACCAGGGTCGGCACGAGGGAGATGTGCGCGTGCGGGCCGCGCTCGGTGTCCTTGGCCAGGCCCGCCGCGGCCAGCAACCGTACCGCCTCCGCGGCGATCCGGTCACGGGGCTGATGGACCGTGGTCAGGGCCGGCTCGGCCAGCCGGGAGAACTCGATGTCGTCGTAGCCGGTCACCTGCACCTGCCGGGGCACCGCGAAACCGTGTGCCCGGCAGGCGCGCGTGGCCCCGAGCGCGATCAGGTCATCGGCGCATACGATCGCGTCCGGCAGGCCACCCTCCGCGATCAGCCGGGCGACGGCGGCCTCGCCCCACTCCACGCTGTAGTCGCCGAGCAGCACCTGATCCGGTTTCACCTCGATGCCCAGTTCCTCGGCGCGCCGCCGGAACCCGGCGAACCGCTGCTCGGTGGAGGAGTGCGTCATCAGCGAGCCGATGAAGGCCGCCGACCGCGCCCCGCCGTCGTGGAGGTGGTCCATGACCTGCCGCATCGCGGCGACGTCATCGACGCCCACCCAGTCGGTGGTGGTGCCGTCGACGAATCGGTCGAGCTGGACGAGCGGCAGCCGGTCCGCGGTCTGCTGCACGGCGGGCCGGCTGTCGGTGCCGTGGCTCGGGCTGACGATGATGCCGTCGACGTTGCGCGCGGCGAGCGAGGCCAGCCGGCGTGCCTCGATGCGCGGGTCGGAGCGCGCGTCGCACAGGAACAGCTCCTTGCCCTCTTTGCCCAGGGCGTGTTCCACGCTCTCCACCAGGGAGGTGAAGAACGGGTTGGTGATGCTGGGCACGACCATCCCCACGGTGTCGGTACGGCTGTTGCGCAGTGCCCTGGCGATCACATTGACCTGGTAGCCCAGCTCATCGGCGGCGCGGCGGACCTTGCGTTCGACCGCGGCGGAGACCTGGCCCCGGCGGGAGAGCACCCGCGACACGGTGGCGGTCGAGACACCGGCCCGTTCGGCGACCTGAGCGATCGTGACCCGTTGCAATCGATTACCTTCCTGCCGGGAAACCTGGCCGTCACATGGCTCCAACACCGATGTGACCTGGCGCGTTGATTAAGCATAGAGCCTTGACACGGCCCCCGACCCCTGCCTACGGTCCACCGCAACTCAGCTGTAATCGATTGCACCGAGGTGGCGCGATGAAGACATCCGGGAGCACAAACGACCTAGGGGTGTTCCCGCCCCGGCCGAACGCGATTGAGGAACTGTTCGGCACCTCGAAGGTCGTCATCGGCGTGGTACATCTGCCACCGCTGCCCGGCAGCCCGCATTACCAGGGCGCCCCGCTGGACGAGATCTGCGCCTTCGCGGTCGAGGAGGCGCGGGCCTATCTGGAGGGCGGCTGCCACGGGCTGATCGTGGAGAACCACTGGGACATCCCGTTCCTCAAACCGGGCGAACACGGCTATGAGACATCGGCGGCGATGGCCGTGGTGACCGACCGGGTGCGGCACTCCCTGCTGGAGGATGCCGGCGGCAGGCTGGGGGTCAGCGTGCTGTCCAACGCCGCCGAATGCGCGATCGCCTCCGCCTGGTCCGGCGGCGGCGGGTTCGTACGGGTCAACCAGTGGGCCAATGCCTATGTCGCCAACGAGGGCATCATCGAGGGCCAGTCGGCACACGCCACCCGCTATCGCAGCCGGATCGGCGCCGGCCCGGTCAAGGTCTTCGCCGATGTGCACGTCAAGCACGGTTCGCACGCCATCGTCGCCGACCGCACGCTGGCCGAACAGACGGAGGACGCCGAGTTCTTCGGCGCCGATGTGCTGATCGCCACCGGCTCCCGGACCGGGGACGCCGCCTCACTGGAGGAGGTCGAGGGCATCGCCGCCCACACCACCCTGCCGGTGGTGATCGGCTCCGGTATCACCGCGGGCAACATCGGCGGCCTGCTGCCCGCCTGCGACGGTGTGATCGTCGCGTCCTCGGTGAAGGACAACGGCCGCTGGTGGGGCCGGGTCGACCAGGCCAAGGTCCGCGAGCTGACCGCCGCGGCGGCCAAGGCCGGAGTGGTGCTCCCGTGATCGTCTTCTGCGGGTACGCCAACATCGACCTGACCGTCGGTGTTCCGGAGCTGCCCGCTCCCGGTGCCCGCGTGCAGGCGACCGCCATCCGCCATGGCCACGGCGGGATGGCTGCCAACGCCTCGGCGGCCGCGGCCCGGACGGGGGCCGATGCGTGGTTCGCCGGCGTGGTCGGACCGGATCCGCAGAGTACGGCGTTCCTCGCCGCACTCGCCGCCGACGGGGTCCGCACCGACTGGACGGCCCGCACCGGCACCCTCACCACCGCTGTCGTGCTGCTCACCCCGGACGGTGAGCGCGCCGTCATCAGCCAGGACGACGAGCTGGACGCCCAGCACATCGTCCGCACGGCGCGGGCGGCGCGCGAGGCCGGGGCGGACTGGCTCTACCTCGACGGCTACCGCTTCCCCGAGGCCGCCGCCGCGCTGGCCGAGGCCGCCGCCGGCGCCCCGGCCGGGGAGCCCGGACCCGGCCTGGTGGTGGACCTCGACGGCTGCGACCGGGTCGAGGCCCTGCGCACCGCGCTGGCCACGGCCGATCACGTGGTCATCGGCCGGCCGCTGGCCGTCGCGCTGCTCGGCGGAGAGCCGGCCCTGGCTCGGGCCGCCGCCGAGATGGACGTCCATCTGGTCGTGACCGACGGTTCGCGCGGCTGGACACTGCTGACCCCGGCCGGCGAACGCCACGACGGCCCGGCGATCGAAGTGGACACGGTCGACGCCACCGGGGCCGGGGACTGCTTCACCGGCGCGTACTGCGCCGAACTGGACCGGGGCCGGCCCCCGCTGGAGGCGGCGCGCTTCGCCGCCGTCGCCGCCGGCCTGTCCTGCACCCGGCCCGGCGCCCGGGAGGGGCTGCCCGACCGGCGGGCCATCGACTCCTGGCTCGAAGCCCACGCCACTTTTGCCCCGGAGCGGGCCCGCTCCCAGTAGACAAGGAGAGCAGATGCGCCAGACAGTGACGGCCGTGGTCGCGCTGGGCCTGCTGCTGACGACCGTCGGCTGCGACACCCAGGCCCGCCGCGAGATGGCGGCCGAGAAGAAGAACACCGAACAGGGCCCACCGCCGCCCGCGGAGGTCGCCGACTCCTGTACCGTCCGCGGCCACACTCCGAAGATCGGTATCGTCCCCATCAACCTCCAGGCGCTGTTCTTCAACCAGATCAACACCGGCGCCCGGACCGTGGCCCGCAAGGCCGGTGTCAAAACCCAGATCGTCAACGGCAACGACGACTCCGCCACCCAGGCCAACGCCATCGACGACCTGGTCGCCAACCACTACGACGCCATCATCGTGGACGCGGTCGACACCGAGGGCATCAAGCCCGCCATCCGCCGGGCCAAGGCGGCAGGCGTGCCGGTCGTCGCCGTGGACGCCACCGTGGATGACCCCGCGGTCTCCGTCCAGGTCGGCACCGGCAACGTGGAAGGCGGCCGGCGGATCGGCGAGGCCCTGCTCAAGACCGCCGGCAACCGCGGTGGTGTCGGCGTCGTCGGCGCGCTCAACAGCACCATCCAGAACGAGCGGCAGAAAGGATTCACCGACACCGTCACCGCCAAGGGCATGAAGATCCAGAACGTGGTCGACGGCCGCAACATCCAGGAGAACGCCCAGACCGCCGCCGAGAACCTGCTCACCCGCGACCCCGGCCTGAAGTACGCCTACGCCACCGGGGAGCCCGCGCTGATCGGCCTGGCCGCCGCCGTGGTCAGCCAGCACCGCACCGAGGACCTCAAGGTCGTCGGGTGGGATCTGTCCAGCCAGGCCGTCGACGGGCTGCGGGACGGCTGGATCACCGGCGTCCTGCAGCAGAACACCTTCCGGTTCGGCTACGAGGCCATGAATTCCGCGATCGACCTGGCCTGCGGCCGCGCCACCCGCAAAAACGTGCCCGTTCCCACCCAGCTGGTGACCCCGGACAACGTCAAGAACTACCTCTACTACCTGGAGAAGTGATGGGCGAGAGCGCGCTGGTCTCCCTGAGAGGAATCACCAAATCGTTCGGCGCCGTCCGCTCGCTGCGCGGCGTCGACCTGACCCTGGCCCCGGGCGAGGTGCTCGGCCTGGTCGGCGACAACGGCGCCGGGAAGTCGACCCTGATGAAGGTCCTGGCCGGTGCGGTGCAGCACGATGGCGGGCAGATCTCCATCGACGGCCGCGACGTCCGCTTCACCAGCCCCGCCGACGCCCGCCGCGAGCGGGTCGGCATCGTCTACCAGGACCTCGCCCTGTGCGACACGCTCGATGTGGCCAGCAACCTGTTCCTCGGCCGTGAACCGCGCAAAGGCCCCTTCATCGACCGCGCGACGATGCACGCCCGAGCGGCCGAAACCCTCTCCGAACTGCACGTCCGGGTGAAGTCCACCTACCAGGAGATCGGCGAGCTGTCCGGAGGACAGCGGCAGGCCGTGGCGATCGCCCGAGCGGTGTCCTTCCGCCCGCGCGTGCTGATCCTGGACGAGCCCACCGCCGCGCTCGCCGTCGCCGAGGTGCGGCAGGTGCTGAAGATGATCCGCGACGTCGCCGCCCAGGGCGTCGGCGTCATCCTGATCACCCACCGATTGCAGGACCTGTTCGAGGTCTGCGACCGGATCACCGTGATGTACGAGGGGCGCAGCGTCGAGGACGCCCCGATCTCCGAACTCGACATCGAACGGCTCGTCGCCATGATCACTCGATCCGACGTCACGACCGGCGGGCCCGGCACCACGGAGGTGGCCTGAGATGAGCGCCGACACCGCGATGCGCACCACCGCCGTACTGGGCCGGCCCCCGGGCCGCTGGCAGCGCGCCAACAAGGCCACCGTGGCCATGCTCGGCGTGGGCGTCGCACTCTTCCTCGGCTTCGGTATCGCCGCCCCCAACTTCCTGACCTTCACCAACCTGTCCAACCTGGCCACACAGGTGGCGATCACCCTGATCGTGGCGGTCGCCATGACCTTCGTGATCAGCACCGGGCAGATCGACCTGTCCGTGGGATCGATCCTCGCGTTCACCGCCACCTGCACCGCCGAGATGCTCCAGGCCGGCTGGGACTCCTCCGTGGTGATCGTCGTGGCGCTGCTCGCCGGGCTCTTCTGGGGCGCGGTCAACGGATGGCTGTCGGCCTATCAGAAGATCCCCCCGTTCATCGTCACCCTGGCCACCATGTCGGTCGTCCGCGGCCTGGCACAGCTGTGGACGAAGGGGTTCTCCGTCCCCATCGACGCCCGGCTCTTCGTCGCCAAGCTCGGCGACGCCTCCTTCCTCGGACTGTCCGCGCTGGCCTGGATCGCCCTGGTCGCGGTCGCCATCGGAGCGGTCCTGCTGTCGAAGCTGCCGTTCGGCTCCTATGTCAACGGCATCGGCTCCCAGGAGGAGTCGGTGCGGCGAGCCGGGGTGAACACTGCCCGGATCAAGATGCTCACCCTGATGCTGACCGGTGTGGCCGCCGGCGTCGCCGGGCTGCTCACCGCGGCCCGGCTGGGCTCCGGCTCCGCCAACTCCGGGCAGGGCTTCGAACTCACCGTGATCGCCGCGGTCGTGCTCGGTGGCACCAACCTGTTCGGCGGCCGGGGCACCGTGCTCGGCACCGTCATCGGCGCCCTCATCACCGGAGTCATCGCCAACGGCCTCAACCTGCTCGGGGTGAGCCCGTTCCTCACCCCCATCGTCACCGGACTGGTGCTGCTCGCCGCGATCTGGCTGAACCTGCGCGGCCGGGCGATGGCCGATCTGTTCGCCCATCTGACGGGCCGCTCATGAGCGGCGGCCCCCTCCCCCGTACGGTGACCACGGTGACCGGCCCCGTGCCCAGCACCGGGCTCGGTCTCACCCTCACCCATGAGCATCTGCGCAACGACGTCCGCAAGGCCGCCACCACCCCGGCCGACCCCGGGCTCGGCCATCTGCGCGACGCCCGCACCACACCCGAACTGGCCTGGCTGCTGCGCGAGCAGCCCTACGCCTGCCTGGACCACTGTGTGCTCGACGACACCGAAGGGATGCTGGCCGACCTGCGCGCGTTCGCCGCCGGCGGGGGCGGCACGATCGTCGATGTCACCCCGGGCGGACTGGGCCGCGACCCGGAGGTGCTGCGCGCGCTGTCCGAAGACAGCGGAGTACGGGTCGTCATGGGCTGCGGCTGGTACCTGGAGCCCTACCACCCCCGCCCGCTGTCGCCGGCGGACGAGCGCCGGCTCGCCGTCGCCTTGCTGGCCGAGTTCACCGAGGGCGCCGACGGCACCGGGATCCGGCCGGGCGTCATCGGCGAGATCGGAGTCTCCCCACGGTTCACCGAGGGCGAGCGCACCGCGCTGCGCGCCGCCGCGCGTACCCAGCGCGAGACCGGTGTCCCCCTCTATGTCCACCTGCCCGGCTGGCAGCGCCGCGCCCACGAGGTCCTCGACCTGGTGCTGGGAGAGTACGGGGTGGCGCCGGCCGCCGTGGTGCTGTGCCACATGGACCCCTCGCACGCCGACCCGGACTATCAGCGGTCGGTCGCCGACCGCGGCGTCTGGCTCGAGTTCGACATGATCGGCATGCCGTTCCGCTACCCCGGCGAGGGGCAGTCCCCGGCACCCCACGAGACCGCGCACGCGATCGCCGGGCTCATCGCCCGCGGCCACGGTGACCGCCTGCTGCTCAGCCACGACGTGTTCCTCAAGAGCATGCTCACCGCCTACGGCGGCAACGGCTTCCGCTATGTGCCGGAGCTGTTCCTCTCCCGGCTCGTCGAGCACGGCGTTCCCCAGCGAACCGCGGCGGACCTGCTGCGCGCCAACCCGGCCCGGCTGTTCGAACACGCCGCCTCGTCCTGACCACCGTCCCAGCGTTTCCCCCGATCCCCGCACCAAGGAGCACCCCGTGAGCCGTGTCCTGATAGCCGGTGAGAGCTGGATCTCCCAGTCCACGCACATCAAGGGAGTCGACTCGTTCACCACCAGTACCTATGTGACCGGCGTCGAACCGTTGCGCCGGGCGCTGGAGGGCCGCGGGCACCAGGTCGCGCACCTGCCCGCGCACCTGGTACCCGGGCAGTTCCCGGGCGATGCCGAGGCACTCGCCGCCTACGACGTCGTCATACTCTCCGACATCGGGGCGAACTCCCTCCAGCTCGCCCCCGAGGTGTTCGAGCAGGGCACGCCGGGTGCCGACCGGATCGACGCACTGCGCGGGTGGGTCGGCGACGGCGGCGGGCTGCTGATGGTCGGCGGCTACCTCTCCTTCACCGGTTTCGAGGGCAAGGCCGCCTACCGCAACACCGCGCTGCACGAGGTGCTGCCGGTCGAGCTGCTGCCCGAGGACGACCGCGTCGAACTCCCCGCGGGCGGCCGCCCGTCGGCCGTCGGCACCGGCCATCCCGCCCTCGGCGGTGTGACCGGCGAGTGGCCGCTGCTGCTCGGCTACAACCGCGTCCGGCCGCGTCCCGGCGCCGAGGTCCTGGCCACCCTGGGCGGCGATCCCCTGGTGGCGGTGGCCGAGTACGGCTCGGGACGGTCGGCGGTCTTCACCTCCGACTGCTCCCCGCACTGGGCGCCCGCATCGTTCTGCGAGCAGTGGGACGGCTACGCCCAGGTGTTCGGCGGCCTCGTCGAATGGCTGTCCCGATGAGCCGGAGCCGGTCCGAGCAGCTCCTCGAGGCCGCTGCCCCGACCATGGACCGGGCGCTGCGCATGCGTTTCGTCACGGAGGTCACGGCCGGCACGATCAGCGACGCCGACTACGCCGACTACCTGGAGATCGAGGCCGCGTTCGTGGAGACGGCCACCCGACTGCACGGACTGGCCGTGTGGGGCGCGCCCAACCGGACGGCGCTGGAGCGCAACGCACGGGCGGTCCACGCGCTGACCACCACCCAGGCGGACTACTTCCGCGAAGCCCGCGCCGCCTGGCCCGTCCCCGCCCGGCCGGACGCCGCCCGGCGGGCCGAGGTGTTGTCGCGGTACGCGCTCGACGTGGCACGGGAAGGCGGCTACCCGGCGGTGATGACGATGCTGTTCGCCGCGGAGAGCCTGTACCTCACCTGGTGCACCCGGGCACATGAGCGCGGCACCGTCCCCGAGGGCGCGATGAGCGCATGGGTGTCGCTCCATGCCGACCAGACGTTCCGGGACGGGGTACGGGCACTGGCAGCGGAGGTCGACGCCCTGCCGGACGACCTACCCCAGGAGCGGCTGACCCGCTGGTTCACCGGCATGCTCGAGGCCGAAATCGCCTTCCATGACGCCGTGTTCGGGTAGCCGAAAGGTCGTGCTCACCGGGTCGCGGCCGCCGCGTTGCGGATCCAGCTGCGGAATTCGATCGCCAGGTGTTCGCAGTGCCCCTCGATCATCGAATCCGGGGCGGCGGACGGATAGATGACGCGTACGACGACGTCCGCGCCGGTATCGGTGTCCCGCGCTTGGTGCAGGCAGTACGCGAAGGGGGTGCCGTCATCCAAGCTGAGGAGAGCGTTCATCAGCGTCACCGGGTAGGACGCGTCGAGGTACGCGCCGACCGGAGCAGGCAGTTCGTGGGCCACCGAGACCTTGAACCGGGTGAGGTGGCCGCCGATCGTCTCCACCATCCCTCCGGTGTAGTTCGGCGGCTCCACGTAGTGCTCGGGGTGCGCGTTGACGAGCGACATCTTGTCCTGGAAGCGGCCGGTGCCGGCCTGGGCGTGGAACCAGCCGGCCAGGTCGGTGCCGCTGAGTCCGCGAACGTGGAATTCTGTGCGTGACTCACGGTAGGTGCCGCCCGAAGCCGAGATGAGCTCCTTCTGGTAACGGTCTCCGGCGTCTATCTGCTCGGCAAGGAGGTCCATCATCACCTGACCACTGGCTACCGTCTTCAGGTTCTTCAGGGCTCGCCGTGCGGCCTTCAGCTCCCACTGGTCGATTGCGGACTCGTCGAAGGTGCGGCCCATGGTGTGCACTTCGACTGTCACCGAGGTGGACGATTGCACGTCGGCACTGGCGCTCACTGCGTTTCCTTTCGTGACGCGACGCATCGCGCCGGTGCCGTGGCGAAGTGACCGGCGCGCGAGATGCGTTGACCTGCTTGTCGCAGGTCTGACAGCGACCCTAAGATGCATTCATGCATCTTGCAAGGTCGGAATCCACTCCCCGGCGTCGCCGGCATGGCGCAGAGCTCAGGGCCGCGCTGCTCGACGCCGCATGGGAGGAGCTGATGGAACGCGGATACGCGGGGCTCACCTTCGCCGCGGTCGCGGAACGCGCCGGCACCAGTCGGCCGGTCGTCAACCGCCACTGGGCGACCAAGGACATGCTCGTTCGTGATGCCATCGGCCGTGCCAGCGATCAGTTCTCGCTCGTCGACCCTGACACCGGGTCCCTGCGCGATGACACGATCGCGCTGCTCGAACAGCTCAACGGGGCGTTCACCATGTTCGCCGTGGCCATGACCGCACAGTTGGCCGCCTACTTCGAGGAGACGGGAACAACGCCTGCCGAGCTGCGTGCGTCCTTGATCGATCAGAGGTGGGCGCTGATCGAGTCCGTCACGCACCGCGCCGTCGAACGAGGGGAGATCGATGGTGCGAAGCTGACCTCACGCATCGCGCGGTTGCCCTACGACTTGCTCAGACACGAAGTACTCATGGACCTGAGGCCGATGTCTTCCCAAGCCATCCAGGAGATCGTCGATACCATCTTCATCCCCGTGGTCACCTGAGGTGAAGCGCAACGAGCCCACTCCGCATGCGGAGTGGGCTCGTCCCCTGAGCGCTGGGCAGGCCTTGCACCTGCATCTCCCCGCAGGAAGCGGGGTGTCTTTCCTTGGACCACCAACGCGCGGCCGGCTGCCCGGAGTTCGGGCGGCCGCGACAAGATCAAGCATAGCGCACGGTACCGACCAGCCGCCTCCGCCGTGATCCCCTTGCCGGCTGCTTCGACGAGCGCTACGACCTCCGCGACGCCGACCGTTCGCCGACGCCGTTCACGGGGTACGTGCGGGGCGGGCGGCAGGCGTGGCGAAGGATGCCGCCACCACGAGTATCAGGACCAGGAACAGCGCGTTGCGGAGTCCGAAGCGTTCGCCGAGATGGCCGAGTGAGGGCGGTCCCACGAGGAAGGCGACGTAGCCGAGGGTGGCGGCGAGGGAGACCCTCGCCGCGGAGTCGTCGCCGGAGCCGCCGGCCGCGGAGAGCGCCACGGGGAAGCCCAGCGACGCGCCGATGCCCCACAGCACGGCGGCTGTCGCCGCGACGGCCTGGTTGTCGACCAGGATCACGAGTGCGATGCCGACGGCGCCGATGACCGCGCTGGCGCACAGGGCGGCCGCGTGTCCGTAGCGGTCGACGAACCGGCCGCCCGCGAAGCGGCCCACGGTCATCGAGGCCGCGAAGACCGCGAACACGGCCGATCCGAGCGCGGGGTCGAAGCCATGACCGTCGACCATGACCAGCGGCAGCCAGTCGTTCGCCGTTCCCTCGGCCATGGCAAGGGCGAGGATGATGCCGCCGATGAGCAGCAGTTTCGGCTCCCTCCACACCGGGGGGCGCGCGGCGTCCCGCGGGTGCGTTCCGCTGTCCTGGCCGGTTCGTCGGCCCACCCCGGCAGGAACGTAGCGGATCATCGGCACCAGGACGGCCAGTACCACGGCGGCGACGACGGCGAGATGCCACAGGACGGGGAACGAGAGGGCGGTGAGCAGCATGCCGACGACCGCGCCGGCCACCGTGCCGAGACTGTAGAAGCCGTGCATCGCGGGGAGGGTGGACCGGCCGAGCAGCCGTTCCACCTCCGCCCCTTCGACGTTGAGGGCCACCTCACCGCCGCCCATCCCGAGGCCGATGAGTCCGAGCCCGAGGGCCACGACCGGATCCGCGCCCGCCGCGGCCCCCACACCGATGACGCCGGATCCCGCGGCGGTCGCCAGCGTTCCGGCCGCGATGACGGGCCGGGCGCCCCAGCGGGACACCAGCGGCCCCGAGCACAGGATGCCCACCATGGACCCCACCGAGAGCCCGAACAGGACCAGGCCCATGCGTCCGGTGGAGGCCCCGAGCAGGTCGCGCACGTCGGGGGTGCGTGTCACCCAGGACGCCATGGCCACGCCGGGCAGGAAGAACAGGGCGAACACGGCGATCCGACGCCGACCGAGACTGACCGTCACAGGGATGCCTCCAGCAGATGGCCGAACACACGAGTCTGTACGAGCGTACACACTTGGCCGGAGTTCCGTTGTGACACATTGGAGGCGTGAGCGGCACACGGCGTGAGATCCCCAACGATCCCGGGCGCAGGGACCGGATCCTCGACGCCGCCCTCGACGTCATCGCCGAGGGCGGCGTTCACAAGACGACCCATCGCAAGATCGCCTCACGGGCCGGCGTCCCGCTGGGCTCGCTGACGTACTACTTCGACGGCATGGACGATCTGCTGGCGCTGGCGTTCGCCCGCCTCGCCGACACGATGTCCCAGCTCTACCGCCGCACCCTGCACAGCGCCGGGTCGACCGCCGAGGCCGAGGCAGCCGTGGTCGAGCTGATCTGCGGACCGGCCTACGCCACCGACCGCGACATGACGCTCATCTTCGAGATGTACGCGTACGCCAACCACAACACCGCGGTAGCCGCGACCACCCGCTCCTGGCTGGCGCGCAGCCGCGAGAGCCTCGCCCTGCACTTCACTCCCGGAGTGGCCCGAGCCCTCGACGCCCTGATCGAGGGCTGGCCCATGCACCGCCGCTTCGACGCCGCCCCCCTCAACCGGCAACTCGTCGCCGGGGTCGTGCACGCCGTCGTGACCGCCGGGCCCCACCTCCCCGACGAACAGCTCTGATCTCTTCGCCTTCCTACCGGCGGTCAGCTGCCTGCCGCGGCCGTGAGAGCCGCGTCGAGGAAGCGTCGCAGCATGGCGGAGTGGGTGTTGGGGTGGTAGGCGAGGCGGACGGGGATGGGCGGTGCGTCGTCCAGTGGGACGAAGCGCAGCGCCGGGTGGTGGATGCGGCGCTGGGCGGTGTCGGGAACGACGCCGATACCGCGGCCCGCGGCCACTGACTCGAGCCACTCGTCGAAGTTCGCGGTTTCCACGATGTGTCGGGGACCGTCTCCGGCGGGCCAGGACCAGGGGCCGGTGGTACCGCTGGCGGTGTTGACCACCAGCGTCCACTGGTGGGCGTCTTTCCAGCTCAGGTGGTCGGCGATGGCCGGTTCGCCGCCGCGAGCGCATACGGCGGTGCGCCTCTCGTCGTACAGGTGCACCGTGCACACGGGCGGGGGCACGGGCTGGGTACCGCGCAGGAGGGCGACATCGACACCGAGGCGGTCCAGGTCGTCGAGCGGGTCGTCGCTGCGGACCAGGGTGATGCGGGCGCCGGTGTCCCGCTCGAAACGGGCGATCGCGTGCTGGGCCCAGGGATCGGGCAGCAGCCAGCTGAAGCCGAGCCGCAGCACCGACTCGCCTTGGGCGGCGGCCAGAGCCTGGTCGAAGGCGGCCAGGGTGCGCTCGACGTGGGGGAGGAACCTGGCGCCCGCGTCGGTCAGGTCCACGTGGCGGGTGGAACGGTCCAGCAGCCGTACGTCGAGGGCGGTCTCCAGTTGCGCGACGGTACGGCTCAACGCCGGCTGGGCGATCAGCAGGTGTTCGGCGGCCCGGGTGAAGGAGCGATGCCGGGCCACCGCGGCGAATGCCCGCAGATGTCTCAGCTCGATGCCGCTGTCGGACGCCGCCGTCATCGCTGCCCCCATTCATGCCGCTGCCGCATATGTGCAGCGTAACCGGTATTTCTCAGCGCCGTGCGGGCGGCCTAGCGTCAATGGCACCTCATCGTCAACGAAAAGGTGATCCCAACTATGGTGCTCGCGCCCGCCGGCTCGTCGGCGGCCTCACCCTGGCCGACCGTCGCACGCGCCGCGGCGGCCCTGGCCGCCGCGATGGGAGTGGGCCGGTTCGCGTACACGCCGATCATGCCGCTCATGCACACGCAGGCCGGACTGTCGGACGGGTCGGGGGCATCCCTGGCCACGGCCAACTACATCGGCTACCTGATCGGCGCACTGCTCGGCATCGCCCTGCCCGCCCTCGTCCGGTCGGCGACCGCGCTGCGCTGTGGGCTGCTCCTCCTTGCGGCCACCATGGCCGCGATGCCCCTCACCCATGACCCCGACGTCTGGTGGGCGCTGCGGCTGGTGGCGGGCGCCGCCAGCGCCCTGGTGTTCATGATCGCCGTGAGCGCCCTGCTGACGGGGCTCGCCGCGCACGCGCAGCACATGGCCGGCTGGGCGTTCGGCGGCGTCGGCGCGGGCATCGCCCTGTCCGGTCTGCTGGTGGCCGTACTCCAGCAGATCGGCTCCTGGCAGGCCGCCTGGCTGGCATGCGCGGCACTGACGGCAGTCCTGGCCGCCGGCACCTGGCGTCTCGCGACGCCACCGACTCCGGCCCCGGCTCCGGCCACGCCCGCCGCGGATGGGGTACCGGCCCGACCGCGCACCCGCCGCTGGTTCCTCGCCCTGATGGCCAGCTACACCCTGGAGGGCATCGGTTACATCATCGCCGGAACCTTCCTGGTCGCCGCCATCCAGCAGGGCGCGCCCGGCTGGATCGGCAACAGCGCCTGGATCGTGGTGGGCCTGGCCGCGCTGCCCTCCTGCGCCCTGTGGATGCGCCTGGCCCGCCGCTTCTCCCGCCCGGCCCTGCTGATGGTGTCGCTGTCGCTCCAGGCCGCCGGCATCGCCCTGCCCGCCCTCTTCGCCGGCAGCACCCCCGCCCTCGGCGCGGCCGTGCTGTTCGGCGCCACCTTCATGGGCGTGAGCACCATGGCCCTGGCCATCGGCACCCACCTGCGCATCCCGCGCGCCGTCGCCCTTCTCACCGCCGGCTACAGCATCGGACAGGTCCTCGGTCCGCCCCTGGCCGCACCGCTGCTGCGCCACGGCTACCACCAGGCGCTCCTCCTCGCCGCCGCCCTGGTCCTGGCAGCTGCCTGCGGCGCCGCCGCCTGCTGCATCCGTTTCCCCCACCACCTCGCCCACGCCACGTCACCATCCGCCGCCTGACCCCCGGGAGCCTCCGCATGCCCCGCGACCTGTCGTCGCTGAAGACGCCCCTGCCCGTCTGGGCCGCCCCGATGGCCGGCGGCCCCAGTACCCCCGCCCTCGTCAAGGCCGCCGCCCGCGCCGGAGGTATCGGCTTCCTCGCCGGGGGCTACAAAACCCCGCACGACCTCGCCGCCCAGATCGCCCAAGTCCGCGACGACGGCCTGCCCTTCGGCGTCAACCTCTTCGCCCCCAACCCCGTGCCCATCGCCGCGGAGCACTACCGCGCCTACGCCCGCGCCCTACAGAAAGAAGCCGACCGTTACGGTCTCACCCTCCCCACGGAGCCGCCCGCGGAAGACGACGACGCCTGGACCGGGAAACTCGACCTCCTGCTCGCCAACCCCGTGCCCTTGGTCTCCTTCACCTTCGGACTGCCCGCTCCCGACACCGTCCGTGCCCTCCAGGAGGCGGGCACCCTCGTCGCCCAGACCGTCACCTCGCCTGCAGAAGCCCTCGCCGCGGCGAACACCGGCGCCGATCTGCTGATCGTCCAAGCCCCCGCCGCCGGCGGCCACTCCGCGACCCTCACCCCCGACCGTCTCCCCCGTCCCATCCCCCTGCCCGACCTGGTCAGCGACGTACGCCACACCACCCACCTCCCGGTCATCGCCGCAGGAGGCATCGCCACCGCGGCCGACACCGCGGCCGCCCTGAAAGCCGGCGCCCACGCCGCCATGGCCGGCACCGCACTGCTGCGCACCCACGAAAGCGGCGCCTCAGCCGCCCACAAAGCCGCCCTCGGCGACCCCGCCTTCACCACCACCGTCACCACCCGCGCCTTTACCGGCCGCCCCGCCCGCGCCCTGCGCAACCGCTTCATCGACGACTACGAATCCATCGCCCCACTGGGCTATCCCGCCCTCCACCACCTCACCAGCGCCCTGCGCAAGGCCGCCACCGCGGCCCATGACACCGCCCTGATCCACCTGTGGGCAGGCACCGGCCACCGCCACGCCCGAAGCGAACCCGCCACCCAAACCCTCACCCGCCTCGCGGCCGGCCTGTGATCGGTCCTCAGGATCGTGCCCGCCAACGCTGGGCGGCGGCACCGGCCGGTGCCGCCGCCCCTCGTACGTCTGGCCCTTACCCGCCGTCGGCCGTGGCGGTACGGTCGTGAACAGACCCCCGGGAAGCGAGGCCGGTGCGCGCCAGCGGCGCCGTTGGTCGGCCCGTAGCTCGAAGTCGCCGTAGCTGTTGTCGGCGGGGTTGACCGTCACGCCGGGAGCCGCGATCTCGTCGATGCGGTCGAGTACATCGGTCGAGAGTGTGACGTCGGCAGCGGGCAGGAACGCCTTGAGCTGCTCCATGGTGCGCGGTCCGATGATCGCCGAGGGGGAGCACGTGCTCCTCGATGCCACGGACCAGGATCGAGTACGGCGGCTGCTCGGTCACGAACCGCTCCACCGGCCACCTCACGGCGTGTGCGGCATCGACCCGCACCCCTACCACTCGAGGTCTGCATCCGACGGTCCAGTACGCATGGGCTGTCGCCGAGACGGGCCGGCGTTGCACTCGGACACCCTTCGCGTGCCGTCCGTACGGCAAAAGTACGCTCTCCGTACGGTTGTTGCGGTAGGGTGCCGACCCGGAGGTGTCCCATGTCCGAGTTGTTCGACGCGGTCGACGCACTGGTCGCGTCCCGCTCGCCGCTGCCGCCGGCAGGGGAGCGCAAGCGGCTGCGCCAGGCGCACGGCCTGACGCTGGACGAAGTGGCCGCCGCCCTGAAGGTGCGCCGGGCGACGGTGTCCGGCTGGGAGTCCAGCAAGAAACCCACCGAGCCGCGCGGGCCGGAGCGTGAGGCATACGCACGGCTGCTGAACAAGCTCGCGGAACTCTACCCCGCGCCGGCGACGCCGCGGGAGCCGACGGCCGCGCCGGCGCCGGCCGCGTCCCCCCGCACGCCTGCCCCGGCGGAGCGGGCCGTGTCCACCGGCCCGGCCCCGGAGGCCGCGGCCATGACGGCAGCCCATGGAAACGCCCAGCCCGCCCCCGCTCCGCCCGCTGCCGCTGCGCCGCGTCCGGCGCGCACCGCCAGGACGTCGTCGACGTCGCGCCACCCGGATGTGAAGAAGGCGGCCCCGGCCGGCCCCCCGGCGCCGGTCGCCGCGCGGTTCGAGAACGGACCGCTCGCGGTCGTCGACGTCGAGGACGGCCAGGTGCTGGCGTACTGCCCCGGCGGCCTGATCCTGGACGTACCCGCCAAGTCTCTCCCGGCCCTGGTGGACTGGACGCTGCGCGAGGCGAGGCTCGGGCAGCCGAAGCTGTCCGGGCCGGGCAAGGACGCCGACCCGCTGCTCGTGCTCACCGAGGCCGCGCTGGAGCGCTACGGGCTGCCGGTCACCCTCACGGAGGAGGAGCGGCTCGCCGGGCGGATCCCGGAGGGGCACAAGGTCATCAAGCAGCTGAGCCGCGCCGAGTGGAAGCTCACGAAGCGCGGGTTCGGGCCGTGGGCGCGGGTCTACCGCCCCGCGCAGGGCGCGGAACGGACCTGCGTGCAGCTGTGCATCCCGTCCTGGCACGCGCTCGACTCCCGGCACTGGGGCCGCGCCGGCCAGCTTCCGCCGCCGGAACTCGCCCGGCTCCTGGGGGTGTACGCGTCCCGGGTGATGACGCCGCGCGGCTCCACCGCCGTCACCGGCCTGGAACTGATGACCGCGCTCCACCCGGCCACCCGCGCCTCCGAACCGGACGCCGACGGCAAGCGGCACTCCGAGCACAACCCCGGCTCGCTGGGCAAGGACCCGGTGGACTGCGCTCCGTGCGAGGCACCCGACGGGCATCCCCTGCTGGCGGACCTGCCGCGCTTCCACGTGCGCGGCCCGGCCGAGAAGCTGTTCGAGGAGGCGTACGACTGGGCACGGCCCATGACCGACGCCGAATGCACCAGACGGCACCTGGTGGGCATCGACGTGAACATGGCCTTCGCCGCCGGAGCGAACGGCCTGATCGTGGGCCTCGGCGCGCCGACGCACGTCAAGGCGCCGGTGTTCGACGCGAAGCTGCCCGGATCGTGGCTGGTCGACCTGTCCCATGTCGACCTGTCCCGGGTGAAGATCGCCAAGGACACGTGGGCGGATCTGGACGGCAGCCTGCTGCCGAGCCCGTTCACGCCGAAGGGCGAGCGCCCCGACGGCCCTGCCTGGTACGCGACACCCACCGTCGCCTACGCCCAGGAGCTGGGGTACCAGGTGCGCCCGATCGAGGCGTGGGTGCGCCACGACAACGGCCGCTACCTGGACGCCTGGTACAACCGGTTGCGCGATGCCTACCTGGCCACGATGGCCGACCTCGGCGTCGACGCGAACCTGGCGCCGGCGGACTTCCTGACGGCCATGGACGGCTACCAGCAGCGCGACCCGCAACTGGCGATGGTGGTCTCCGCGATCAAGGCGACGGTCAAGGGCGGCCTGGGCAAGCTGCGCGAGCGGCCCCGCGGCGAAGGCTGGCGGCCGGGCCGGCCGTGGCGGGCCCTCGCCCGTCCCACGTGGCGGCCGGACATCCGCGCGGCGGTCATCTCCCGCACCCGGATCAACCTGCATCGCAAGATCGTCAAGCATGCGGCGTTCACCGGTCAGTACCCGGTCGCGATCCTCTCCGACTGCGTCGTGTACGCGACCGACGGCACCACACCGCTGGACTTCCTGCCCTACCGGGACGGCAAGCCACTGCCGGGCGGCTTCAAGCTCGGGGTCAACCCCGGCCTGGTGAAGTGGGAGGGCACCCAGACCGTCCTGTGGGGCGAAGAAGTCCGCGACCGGTTCGACGCCCCCGAGCTCAACCTGGCCCGGTACATCAAGGACGGCACCGTCACCGACGCCGACAACGGGGAGTAGGTAGCCGATGACCATGTTCGGGGACGGCCTGGACGCCGCGGTGCACAAGGCGTTCACCCGCCCTGCGCCCAAGAGCGCGGGCGCGCGGATGCGGTACCTCGTCAGGCAGCTCAAGGGCACCATGCCGGTTGCCGAGCTGCTGGGGGTCTCCCAACGCACCGTCGAGCGGTACGTGAAGGACCAGATCAAAAAGCCCCGCCCGCAGCTCGCCGCGCGCCTGGAGCGGGAGGTGAAGAACAGGTGGCAGCCGCAGATCCGGGCCAAGGCCCGGCAGAAGGCAGCCACGACCGGCGGCATCGTCATCGACACCCGCGCCCGTCTCGGCTACACCGCACCCATCGGCTCCACGGACCAGGACCGCATCCGGCACCTGACCCTCGCCCTGCCACCCCGCTACGCCGCCCGCCTCTTCGAGGCCCAGGAGGCCGGCGCCGGCGACCAGCAGCTGCGGGAGATCGCCGCCGAAGCGCTCAAGGAGGTGTACTTCCAGGACAACGGCCGCCGCGCCGGCCAGCTGGAAGAGGTGCGCTTCACCGATATCGAGCACCTGGAATTCGAGCTGTAGCAGTCACCTCCGGACACTCGCGAGCACGGATGTGCCTGAGCGCTTCAGTCGGCCGGTGAGCCTGTGAGCCGGACGGCGCCGCAGGACCGGCAGGCTGAAGGCGCCGAGGCGGCGTTCGGCCCACTGCGAGATCGGCGCTCACCGGGGTCAGGTACGGTCCTGGGGTGTGGCCGCGGCGGCCCGCGCGGCCAGAGCCCGGGTGGCACGCACCAGTTCCGGAGGGCCTTCGACGCGGTAGGGCAGGCCCACCGAGGCGAGGGCGCCCGCCAGCCAGTCCCAGTCGTCCGCGCCGGTGAGATACCGGCAGCGGTCCGGGCCGGTCGGCTCCAGCGTGCCCGCCCGAGCGGACAGCCGCCGCGCGACCGCGCCGGCCGGCGCCAGGAACAGCACCGCGCCCTTCGGCTCCCCCGGGCGGGGGAAGAGCCCGGCGGACTCCTCGGGGACCGGGCGCGGCGAGAACGTCGTGCCCGGCACCCGCAGACCGGCGACCCGGTCCGCCCGGAAGGTGCGCCAGTCCGCGCGGTCCTCGTCCCACGCCAGCAGGTACCAGCGGTGCGCCCAGAGCACCAAGCGGTGCGGCTCCGCGCGGCGCTCGCCGGCGCCGCCGTCACGGGCGGCGTAACGGAAACGCACGTGGAAGCGCAGGTGTGTGGCGGTGGCCAGTCGTTCCACAGTGCCGAGATCGTCTGCCCGGCCCGGTCCGGGCGGCACCTCCGTGGCCGCCAGTAGCCCTTCGATCCGGCCGCGCAGCCGGGCCGGCAGCGCCTCCTCGAGCTTGCGCAGGGCGGTGTCGACCGGACCGGGCCCGTCGCCTCCGTACGCCGCGGCGGCGTGCCGCAGCCCCACCGCCGTGGCCACCGCCTCCTCCTCGGACAACAGCAGTGGCGGCACTCCCTGCCCGGCGGGCAGCCGGTAGCTGCCTCCGGTGCCGCGCGCCGACTCCACCCGGTAGCCCAGGCGCCGAAGCCGCTCCACGTCCCTGCGCAGCGTGCGCGGTGAGACGCCGAGCCGGGCCGCGAGGTCCGCCCCGGGGCGCGGTACCCCGGCGGCCAGCAACGACAGCAACTCCAGCATCCGGGCGCTCGGGTGATTCATGCGCCCAGCCTCGCACCCTTGCGGTCAGGTTCCGGCCGCAAGGGCGGTTACGGTGCCGCGCACACAGGTCCACGACACCGAGGAGATCCGATGACCGTCGTCGTCACCACGCCTACCGGCCAGGTCGGCTCGCGGGTGGTCCGGCTGCTGCTCCAGGCCGGCGCGCGGCCCCGCGTCCTGCTGCGCGACCCGGCGCGGCTGAAGCCGGACGTCCGGGCGCGGGTGGACGCCCGCCGTGGCGACCTCACCGATGCCGGCTTCGTCCGCGAAGCGATGGCGGGTGCCACTGCCGCCTTCCTGGTGGACCCGACACCGCACACCGTCCAGGACCCGGTGGACACATCCCGCCGCACCGGAGCCGTGATGGCCGCGGCCGTGCGGGAAGGCGGTGTGCGACGCGTGGTGTTCATCAGCAGTGTCGGCGCGGAAATGCGGCACGGCGCCGGCCACATCGACGGGCTGGCCGCCATCGAGGAACAACTCGACGCCACCGGCGCCGACGTGCTGCATCTGCGCTGCGGCTACTTCTTCACCAACCTGCTCGCCGCTCTCGACGACCTCGCCGCCGGCCGGCTGACCACCTCCGACGGCCCCGACCGGACCCTGCCATGGGTCGACCCCCGCGACATCGGCGACATCGCCGCGGCCCGGCTGCTGAACGACACCTGGCACGGCCGCACCGTCCAGGGTGTCCACGGCCCCGAGCACCTGTCGTGGCGGCGGGTCGCGGAGATCCTCACGGTGGCGCTCGACCGCGACATCCGGCTGCGGGTGGTGTCCGACGACGACATCCGTCACACGCTCACCGCGGCCGGCCTGCCACCGCGTGCGGTCGCCGGCATCGTCGGCATGACCGCGGGCACCCGTACCCTGACCCCCGAGCAGCCACGGGACGAGGACACCACCACGCCCACCACCTTGGCCAGTTGGGCCCACGCGCACCTGCGCCCCCTGCTCGCCGCGCACCGGATCGAGTCCGCGCCGAGGCCCAGCACGCGCTGACGGCCGCCCGGCCAAGGCTCAACCGGCCGGCCGGAGCACTCAGGCAACAGCCAGTCGGTCCGGGCCCGGCGGTGTGTCGATCACCGTGTCGGTGGAGGTGCTGGTCATCGACACGGTGTCGCTGCGGCACGCCCGGCTCGGCAAGCGGCCGGTTCGCCGCGCTCCGGGCATGCGCTCCACGCGCTACGCAGCGGCCCGTGGAGTCAGTGACGCGGGGTGGAACTGCTCGACGCGGTCGCGCTCGGTGTACATGTTCCAGTAGTGCTCGGCAAGGTCGTCCGGGTCGACGACCGGGAAGTGCGGGCCGTCGGCCGCCGATTCGAAGGCGGCCTGGGCCGCGGCGGTCGCCTCACTGCGGGCGATCAGGGACGCGATGGTCAGCACGCCGACGTAGACACCCGCGCCGGCCAGCTCGGCGTGGAGGGAGTGCAGGTAGTTACGGGTGGCGGCCATCACCGGTCCCAGGCCGCTGAGGTGGGGCATCGGCTGCGCCGCCGAGTAACCCTCGGCCAGCAGGAAGGCGCCGTCGCCACGCTCGGTCCACTCCGGCAGCACGGCCCGGACCACCTCGACCGGGGTGAGCAGCAGCAGCGGTAGCAGGCCCTCCAGGGTGACCGCGTCCAGCGCGGCGGCCGGGGTGAAGCTCTGGCTGGTGCTGATCGGCCCGTACTCGATCACGTCGATCCTGTCGAAGCGGTCACGGATCGCCTCGACGAGGGCGGGCACCCCGGCGGGTTGGGACAAGTCGGCGGGGAAGGCGGTCGCCTCGATGCCTTCGTCGGCGAGCTTCTCGGCGAGGGCGTCCAGCCGGTCCTTGCGACGGGCCACCAGGGCGACCCGGAAGCCCTCACGCCCGAAGCGGCGGGCCACCGACACGCCCAGACCGGTACCGGCACCGAAGACGGCGATCACTTTGGACATCGGACTGCTCCTTACCGCAACAGCATACTTGACCCGTGGGTCAACTTACGTCCGAAACCATAGCAGCTAACTTGACCAAGGGGTCAGGTTTTCTCGGTCCGGAGATGCGACCATGGAGACCTCAACGCCAGGACCAGGAGGCACGACCCGATGCGGGCCGACGCTCAACGCAACGCGGAGAAACTGAGAGCAGCCGCCGCTGAGCTCTTCAAGGAGCGCGGCCTCAAGGTGCCCCTCAAAGAGATCGCCCGTCGGGCCGGCGTGAGCCACGGCACCCTCTACAACCTCTTCGGCACCCGCGAGGCGCTCATCGACGAGGTGGTCACCGACCTGGCCGCGGACCGCCTCGGCGAAGCCGCCAAGCACGCCCTGTCCCTCGAGGACGCCTGGGAGGGGTTCGCGTACTACGTCGAGAAGGTCTGCGAGCTCCAGGCCACCGACCCCGCGGTCGCCGACGTGGTCAGCGGACGCTACCCGCGCGCCGAGCGGCTCATGACACTCTGCGACCGGGCGCGGGAAGCCGGCTCACAAGTCATCGAGCGCGCCCAGCAGGCCGGTAGCCTCCGCCCCGACTTCACCAGCGAGGACCTCCTGCTCATCTTCGCCACCAACGCTCCGCTCGCCCGAGCGGCCGCGGACGCCGCGCCCGACGCCTGGCGCCGCGGACTCGCCTTCGTGCTCGACGGACTGCGCACGGAGGCCACGCGAGGACCGCTTCCCGTCGCCCCGCTGACCACGGCTCAGGTATACGACGTGATGGAAAACCTCACCGGTACGCCGTAGCGAGCGAAAACCGCCGCCCTCGACCGGGCGCAGCATGCCTCTTTGGCGTGTCTCCCCACGTCGGCCTGGTCGGTCGCCGTCTCCGGAGCGCGCGGCGCTCACCCGCCGCCGGGCGGAGGCCGCCAGTTGCTTGCAGGCCGCAGCTCGGCCCGAGTGTGCTCGCGCTGGCCCGGCGCTGAGATCCGATACGGGGCCCGCCGGGACCAAGCAGGCCGCCTTCCCGCACATCACTCGATCGTCGATCTGCGTGTCGGTGGGCCGATACCCAGCGGGCACGGATCGAGCCGTTGCTCCCCCACATGGCCTACATGGCCCACCGCCCCAGATCATCACCACCCGCACGGCACGGACCGATGCCGACCGGCGGGGAAGACTCAGGGGTTCTCCGTGGCGATGCCGGAGTCCCGGCTGAGCAGGCCGGCCAGGCCGTATGCCCGGACAGCCTTACCCGTCGGGGATGACCCACGGCGGCCAGGGCGGACAGCGGACTGCTTCGCTGGTCTTGATAGCTGTCGGCGCGTCAACCACGCCGCAGGCGCTCCGCGCCGGCCGACCGCGTGGCATCATGCGGTGGTCTGTTCCTGGAGCCCGGCGCAGCCATGGCGTAGCGCACGCAGTCACCGAGCAGGAGAGCCCATTGGCCACCACAGCCCCGCAAGACGTCCCCGTCCCGCCACCCGGGTCCGGTGCCATGCCGCTGCCTCCGGAGCTCGATCCGGAGGCCGTCGAGCGGTGGCGCGCTTCCTCGGGAGCGGTGGTCGACTTGCTCGTCCAAGCGCGCGAGCTCGGCGGGGTCAGCGCGGTGCGCCTCGGCCCGCGCCCCACGGTGCTGGTCACCGACCCAGGGGCGGTGCAGCACGTCCTCGCCCTTCATCCGGACCGCTACGTCAAGCGCTCGCACCGGGCCCGGCTGCTGGTCGGAGGCGGCGTGCTCTCGGCCACCGGCGAACCGTGGAAGCGTCAGCGCCGCCTTCTCCAGGCCCAGTTCACCGGCGCCGGGATCCGCCGCTACGAACAGCGGATCGGCGGCGCCGCGCGCCGCGCCGCCGGCCACTGGGCGGAGTGCGCCCGTACCGGCACACCGACCGACGTCGGCGAGGACATGCGCTTCTTCGCCCTGGACACCATCTGGCGCTCCCTGACCGGCCACCCCCTCGACGAGACCACGAACCGCGAACTCGCCGCCGTCGAGGCGGTAGGAGCCGCCCTTCCGGCCACCCCCTCCGCGTCGGCCGACGCGGCCGGGCTGCGCGCCGCCGTGGCCGCGGACCTCGCGAGGATCGACGCCGTCGCCGGACAGGCGATCGCCGCCGCCCGCCGAGGAGAGGCAGGACCGGAAGGCCCCGGCCTGCTGCACGTCCTGGTGGACGCCGGGAGGACCCATCCCGAATACACCGACCAGCTGATCCGCGATGAGCTGGTCACCCTGCTCGCCGCTGGTCACGAAACCACTGCCAAGACGCTGACCTGGCTGTATCTGCTGCTCGACCGCCATCCCGAAGCCCGCCGCTGGGCCCTGGGCGCGGGAGCCGCGGGGTCGCCCGAGCGCGAGAAGGCCCTCCGGGCCCTCGTCTCGGAGACCCTGCGGCTCTATCCTGCGGCGTGGCTGATCCCCCGTCACGCCACCGAGGACGACACCATCGCCGGCTACCGCGTGGTGGACGGCACTGACATCTTCGTGTGCCCGTACCTCACCCATCGCGATCCGGCACTGTGGCCCGAGCCGGAGCGGTTCGACCCCGAACGGTTCACCGCCGCGGGCGAGGACCGCCGCCCCTCCCGGCACGGCGCGTACTACCCCTTCGGCACCGGTCCCCGGGCCTGCCTGGGCGCGCAGTTCGCCATGCGCGAGATGACCGTGCTCCTGGAGCACCTGCTCCCTGCCTTCACCCCTTCCTTCCACACCACCCCGGCCTCAGCCGTCTTCGGGCTCACCGTCCGCCCCGACGGCCCGACGCCCGCCACCATCACGCCCACTCCGGACGGCTCATAGAACACCCCCGCCGGCGGCGGGCTGGTGGCGTGCGACCAGAGCCCGGTCCGAGATCGATTGTCAGTGGTGGGTGAGAAGGTAGGAGCATCGAGAGAGAAAAGGGGGAGCGGCCATGTCCGGAAACCAGAACTACATCAATCACGTTGCTCTTGTACTGGATGCCAGTTCGTCCATGTCGCACTTGAGCCGCAAGGTCGTCGAAGTCGCCGACCAGCAGATTGCGTATCTGGCCCGCCGGTCGAAGGAACTGGACCAGGAAACCCGCGTCACGGTGTACGTCTTCGCGGACAAGGTGGAGTGCGTCATCTACGACAAGGACGTGCTGCGGATGCCGTCCTTGAAGCAGCTTTACCGGGTCGGTGGAATGACGGCTCTGCTGGCGGCCACACTCAAGTCGCAGCGCGAACTGGCGCAGACGGCCCAGCTGTACGGCGACCACAGCTTCCTGACGTTCGTGCTGACCGACGGACAGGAGAACGCAAGTCATCGCTGCCCGGATGCCCCTACCAAGAACCAGCGTGACCTGGTGCAGGCCGTGGCCAAGATGATCGAGACGCAGGAGGACAACTGGACACTGGCCGTCCTGGTGCCGGACCAGATGGGCAAGCGCGAAGCCATGCAGTGCGGTTTCCCGAAGGACAACGTCGCCATCTGGGACGCCACGAGCACACAGGGTCTGGAGGAGGCAGGGCAGGTCATCCAGCAGGCCACCGAGAACTTCATGGTGGGCCGGGCCCGGGGCATCCGGGGATCGCGGGCGGTGTTCTCCACGAGCGCGGAAGCGGTCAACAAGGACACCATCGAAGCGGCCGGCCTCACCCCGGTGGATCCCTCGGAATACCAGCTGATTCCGGTGGCTCGCGAAGCGGCGATACGGGACTGGGTCATCGAATGCGGACACACTTACCGCACCGGTTGTGCCTTCTATCAGCTGAGCAAATCGGAAAAGATCCAGGCGCGAAAGCAGATAGCAGTGCTGGAGAAGAAGACGGACCGGGTATACACGGGACCGGAAGCCCGATCCCTGCTCGGCCTGCCGGACCAGGAAGTCCGCGTCAGCCCGGACCGCAACGACGACTTCACCATCTTCGTGCAGAGCACCAGCGTTAACCGGAAACTGGTCCCCCACACCCGGCTCTTGCTCATGATCTGAGAGACCGGAATCCCCACCGGACCGACTGGCAATGTGCTCTTAAGGCGGCGCGAGCCGGGACACGAGCCCGGCCCGCCGAGGTGAGCGAGGGGCCGCGACTCCGTTGTTCGGAGACGCGGCCCCAACGCTTCCACCCCGACTCCCGCGCATCACGCCTCAGCGTTCAGAAGCGGTCCGGGGAACGCTGCGGGAGCGGGCTCCCGGAAGGTACGTCCTGCTTCCGGTCCTCCCCGGCGTCGGCGTTCGAGTCGGCCGTCGCCTGGCAGGTCATGTCCTTCGCGGGAAGCTTGCCGGTGGTCAGGTAGCCCGCCACCGTACCGTCCGTGCACGCGTTGCCGCTCGGGTAGACGCCGTGGCCCTCGCCGCCGCGGACCGTCAGCATCTTCGAGCCCTTCAGGTCGGCGTGCAGGGCCTGACCGCTGGGCAGCGGGGTCTGGGAGTCCCACTGGTTCTGCACGACCAGCGAGCCGACCTTGTTGTTCACGACGGTGGCCGGTTCAGCGGACTTGTCCCAGAACGCGCAGGGCTTGATGCTGGACGCGAAGTCGCCGAAGAGGGGATAGCGGTTCTTGTCCTCGATGGCGTCCCGCCGATAGCTCTCGGGGTCGCGGGACCAGGCGGCGGAGTTGTCGTTGCACACCACGGTCCAGAAGCTCGCGGTGCCGTTGTCGGCCGGTGTGTCGGAGTCAGCGGCCAGGCGCGCCGTTCCGGCCGGGGCCGGGAGCTTCTTCGCGGAGGCGGGCTCGCCGGCCGCGGCCTTCTTCAGCTCCACGACCAGTTCGGTGCCGTCCTGCACGCTGAAGACCGCGCCGCGCATCATGCTCCGGATGTCATCGCCGGTGTAGGTCTGCCCGTCCATCTCGATGGGCGTCTCGTCCGCCTGCTGGACCAGGTCCCAGAACGTCCGGTCGACCTTCTTCGGGGTGTCACCGAGGCCGTACTTCTCCGAACGCTCGGCGGCCCACTCGGTCCACCGGTCGAACGCGGGCTCGGCACCCTCCGCCCACCACTGGATCATCCCCCGCCAGGCGCGCGCCGGATCGACCGCGCTGTCCAGCACGAACCGGTCGGCCCGTTGCGGGAACAGCTGCGTGTAGACGGCGCCGAGGTAGGTCCCGTACGAGTAGCCGAGGTATGAGATCTTCTTCTCGCCGAGGATCGTCCGGAGCAGATCCATGTCACGCGCGGTGTTGCGCGTGGTGATGTGCTTGAGCGTGTCGCCCGACTTCTGGCGGCACTTGGCGGCCACGTCACGCGCCCAGGCGACGTCCTTGTCGAACGTCGCTTCCTGGTACGGCCGCAACCAGTTCTCCTCCTCCGGTTCCAGACCGCAGGTGACGGGCGTGCTCCGGCCCACTCCACGCGGGTCGAAGCCGATGAGGTCGTACTTCTGCCGGGTGGACTCGGGCAGCGCGTCCTTCATGTGCAACGGCATGTCGAGCCCCGGACCGCCGGGTCCGCCGGGGTTGGAGAGCAGGACACCGTGCCGCTGGTTGGGTGTGGTGCTCTTGATCCGGGATATGGCCATGTCGATCCGCTTGCCACCGGGAACCCGGTAGTCAAGCGGCACCTTGATCGTCGCGCACTGATACTCCGCCGGCAGGTCGTCCTGGCACCGCTGCCACTTCGGCTTCTGCTTGACGTACCGGTCCAGGGCGCTCGCGGTGGCGGACGAGGAGGCGGCGGACGTCGGGGCGGCCGCCTCAACCGTGTCGGCCGGGGCGGCGCTGGCCGTCGAGGTGGCGAGCACGGGCGCCAGCGTTGCCGTGACGCTGACGGCCAGCAGGGGCGCGAGACCTCGTCTACGCACGAAATCGTTCCTTCCGGTCACGTGTTGCGAACAGGAACGATCATTCAGGTGGCGTGCGTCGGGGAACATCGGCCGTGCGGCCCCAACTCCCCTCCGCCTTGAGAGTGATGGGGCGGCTCGTGCATGGTCCCCTGGTTGTAGCGGACGGGTGCGGGGCGCCCGGTACGCCGTCCCTCGTCAGCCACGGGAAACGGTCGGACGGTCGGCGGAGCCATGACCGACGTCAACTCCCTGGCCGCAGACCGGCTTTGTCCACCCCGGCGTGTCCGGACGTTGTGCGGATTGTGGAACCATCTTGTGAGACTCGGACACGTATCCGAACATCACTCGCCACTGGCTTGATATCCAGAGCCGGAGCACCGGGATGTCTTCGAGGCACAGCCAAAGCCCCCGCGTGACAAACCGCCCCCACGAACGAACGGACAAGCACACCATGGGCCGACACCGCCGAATATCCCCGTCTCCCCGTACCACCCTGGCGTCACGTGCGGCGCTGGCCGCGGGAGCGCTCGTGCCGACGATCGTCGCGGTGGGGTCGGCTCACGCAGCCACCCCGCAGGCGGCGATCTGCACCTCGGACGATCCGGAACTCGCCGACAAGCTCTCCCAAGACATCAACTCGGCACTGGACGGCTCCCCCGCCACGACCGCGATCAGCCTCCATGACCGCACCACGAACACCACCTGCACTCTGGATGCGGACCGCACGTTCGACTCCGCGAGCACGGTCAAGGTGACCGTGCTCGCCACACTGCTGTGGGACGCGCAGAAGGAGGATCGCGCCCTGACGCAGGAGGAGAAGGACCGCGCCACCGCCATGATCACACAGTCCGACAACGATGCCACCACCGCACTGTGGAAGCAGCTCGGGGCGGACAAGATCAGCGGGTTCCTGCAAGCCGCGGGAATGACCAACACCACCCTGGACAGCGAAGGTCACTGGGGACTCACCCAGATCACCGCGAACGACGAGGAGAAACTCCTCCACCTGGTCACCCACGCCAACCCGGTGCTCAGCGAGGACTCCCGCGCCTACATCCTGAAGCTGACGAGCGAGGTCATCCCCTCACAGCGTTGGGGAACCCCGGCCGGCGCGCCGAGCGACGCACAGGTGCATGTGAAGAACGGCTGGCTGGAGCGGGCCACGAACGGCTGGCGTGTGCACAGCCTCGGCGCTTTCACCGGCGGCGACCACGACTACACCATCACGGTGCTCTCGCAGGACAACGCCACGATGGACGACGGCATCGCCACCATCGAAGGCATCGCCCGCGCCGTCCACAAGAACCTCAACGCCCCCGCGTCCAGCGCTCACTCACCGGGATGAGCTGGGGCCTTGCCTTACGACCTGGAGCCCCGGCCACCGTCCCCGGTGGCGGAGAAGACAGACAGAGCGCTGGCCGTACTGATCATCATCGGCCCGTGCTCAGGCTGTACCACGGGGGTTCGGAGGGGCGGGACGGAGCGGAGCCGGCCAGCCGCGTTCGGCGGTGATGTCACGCAGGCAGGCCGCCCGGCACCGTGAGACCGGGCAACCCGGCCGGCGCGACGTTCGCCGTCGGCCGTTCACAGCCTGAAAACCACTCCACGCCAGATCCATCCCGCGCCGAGGACCGTGTCACGCAAAGGGTTCTTCATCTCCCGCGAGTCGAAGCCGAACGCCTGAATTCTTCGCCGACGGCCGTCGGGCCCCTGTTCACTGGTCCACCGCTTGGAGACCGTGGTCATCGGCCCACGGCCGTACGCGCCCGAGGTGGCGACTTTGGGCGTGGTCCCGACCCATGTCACCTCCCACTGCTCGTCGAGCGTGCGCACCTCGCGCTTCTGCGGGACCAGGCGCATCCGGATCCGAAACTGCCGGTCCAGCCCGTTTCGGACGAAGAAGGTCTGCCAGGTGGGCTCCCGGATCCGCCACTCCGCCACCAGGTCGGCCTTCTCCGCAGAGCGGGCGTCGCGCACGACGAACGGTACGTCCGGACCGTTGAGCGCGAGCAGCGCGGTCCGCAGATGCGTACTGGGCAGCGGCATGACCTCACTCCCGGGGTATCGGGTGCCGGTGTACTTGTCCCAGAAGCGGCCCATCGCTACGCCTCCACACCGGTAGCGGGGCGAACCGTGCGCGAGCACTTACGGACACCATCCACGACGAAGCCGAACTCGGTCGGCACAGGCAGTGTTGCAGGCATCTCACGCCCTCCTTCCACGGCAAGTACATCAGTATCAGGCAACGTTGCCCCTGTCCGTTCGGGTGTCGTTCCAGGATCTGGACCATGCTTCTCATGATGCGAGCTGCTCGTTACGATCCTGACGGTTCGGTTTCCGGTGAGGGAGGCACATGCGATGGTCGAAGCTGTGGCGCTTCCGGCGCCCTGGCAGGTCAGATTCCAGGCGGGCGGCAACGAAGGTCTCGCCGACACGCACAAAGGCGGCATCGGCGGTTCGGCGGGGATGCGACCGCACGAGCTGCTGGAGGCTTCCCTGGCCACGTGCATGACCATCTCGGCCCGGATGGCGCTGGCCGACCTCGGTGTCACCGTCGCCGAGGTGCGTGTGGAGGTACACCTGGAGCGTGAGGAGTCTGCAACGCGGTTCCGGTACAGGCTCCTGCTCGACCCGGAGCTTGAGGTTCACCGGCCCGCGGTCATGGAGCGCATCGCCTGTTCGCCAGTGCGCTCCACGCTGAGCAAGCCACTGGTCTTCGAGCCTGCCTGACAGCCGCCGGCATCGACTCCTGGTCAGGTGCGGGGAGGCCACGGTTTTATCGATCGCCACACGGTGTCCACGGGCAGTTGCCGGCGAGCCATGAAGCTCGGCGACCCCGAGGCGCCCAGGGCTCGGTCAGCGGAACCAGACCAGCACCGGGATACGGATCTCGCGTATGTCGCGGAGAGCGACGTACTCGAACACGACGGGCTCGCCGGGGATCTGGAGGCTGTACCGGGTACCGAGGTCGTCCATGTCGTCCATCGGGTCACCGGGCGGCCGCCGGTCACGGTCGATCGCGCCACCGACCTCCAGGGCCAACGCGCGCAGGAAGTTGACCACCTTCTTCGACAGGTCCGGTGGCATGTCAAGCACCGTCTGAGCCGGGATCTCCTCCGTCCAGACGGTCCAGCCGCGGCGCGGAGCGTCGCTCACCGAGCGGCCCCTTCGAGCTGGTCGGCGAGCTCGTCCACAGACACCAGGCGGCGGCCGGCAGCGGCGTTCGCACGGCTGTCCCCGGCACCAGGGGCGCGATCGAGCATCGCGGCCTTCCACCAGCTGCGCATGACGCCGGGAACGTCCTCCTCCTCGGCGGCCAGAACCTCGCTGTAGAAGCGGGCACGCTGCGCACCGCGCAAGGCGTCACCAATGGCATTGATCGTGTGCGGGATCGCCGTGACCTGGCGGTCAGTCGGGTGGTCCGGCTGTGCGCTCATCCCTCGTTCCCTTCGTTCCCTCGTCGCTCCGAGTCTGACGACCGGCGGCCGAACCGTCCAGACCCGCTCGGCACCTCCGATTCTCCCGTACCACACAGCCGGTCCCCGGCTGGTCCCCGGAGCGACGGCCGGGATGCCGCGGAACGCCCCGCCCACCCTCGGCAGCTCCGCCGGGCCGCGTCTACTCTGGATACGTCGGCGCGCACCCTGACAGGGACGCGACCTCTTCACCGAAGGGCAGTACCGTGCTGCGCACCATGTTCAAGTCCAAGATCCACCGGGCCACCGTGACCCAGGCCGATCTGCACTATGTGGGCTCCGTGACCGTTGACCGCGACCTGATGGACGCCGCCGACCTACTGCCCGGCGAACTGGTACATATCGTCGACATCACCAATGGCGCCCGGCTGGAGACGTATGTGATCGAGGGCGAGCGAGGCACTGGCGTGCTCGGCATCAACGGCGCCGCCGCCCATCTGGTGCACCCCGGTGACCTGGTCATCCTCATCAGCTACGCCCAGGTCGACGACGCGGAGGCCCGTACCCTGCGGCCTGCCGTCGTCCATGTCGACGCCGCCAACCGGATCACCGCGCTGGGCGACGACGCTGCCGAGCCCGCCCCCGGCACAGACACCGTCCGGCCTCCGCACGCGGCCGCGCACGCCTGAGCCATCGCCGCATCCGCCATCGCCGCATCCGCCGTCGGCATCCACAGCCGTGTCGCTCACACCCGGCCTGCGGTGCCACGGCCCTGCCGCCGTCGCCGACGATGTCGGCGACGGCCCGTTCGGCGTCGGACGTGGCGCTGCACCCGGGGGGCGCGCGATCAGTGAACCTTCAGTCCCTGACCGCGCCCTCGATCTTGTACGCGATGGCGATGAACGCCTCGACCTCGTCCGGTGTCAGGTTCGCCACCGAGTCCCGCTCCAAGGTCCGCCACATGGCCGCGATCGGCTGCCGCATGGCGCGGCCCTTGTCGGTGAGGTGGACGACCATCACCCGCCGGTCGTGCTCGGCCGGCTCGCGGGTGAGCAGGCCCGCTTCCTGCATGCGGCGCAGCGACTTGGAAACGGTGGAGTGGTCCAGCCCGACGCTTTCGAGGAGTTCGGACTGGGTCTGGCCGTCCTTGTCGAACAGCTGCATCAGCAGCAGTTCCTGTCCCGGGTGCAGACGCATCTCCCGGAGCATGGCGGCGGCCCTGCCGCGGTGCGCTCGGGAGAGCTGGAAGACCGCGTAGCTCAGCCGCCCCTCGCCGACCGCGCCTGGGGACTGCGGGATGGGGGAAGCGGAGTCGGTCACGGGTGGGTCCTCCTTCAGGACGCGAGCGTGGGGTAGTCGGTGTATCCGGCCGCGCCGCCGCCGTAGAACGTCGTCGGGTCGGGGGTGTTGAGGGGTGCCCCTGAGCGTATCCGCTCGACCAGGTCGGGGTTGGCCAGGGCCTGCGCGCCGACGGTGACGACGTCGGCACGGCCCTCGGCGATGTCCGCCGCGCGGGCGGCCAGGTCGGCACCGGCCCGGTTGACCAGCAGGGCGGTCGGCCACAGTGTCCGCAGGGTGTCCAGCAGTTCCTCGTCCCCGGCGTGGACGACGTGCAGGTAGGCGAGGTTGAGCGGGGCGAGCGCGCGGACCAGGGCGGGGTACAGCTCGTGGGTGTCGTCCTCCTCGATGTCGTTGTACGGGTTGGCGGGCGAGATCCTGATGCCGGTGCGGCCGGCGCCGATCTCCTCCGCCACCGCCGTGGCGACCTCCAGCGCGAAGCGGATGCGGCCCTCGACGGAGCCACCGTAGCGGTCGGTGCGGCGGTTGGCGTTGGTGGACAGGAACTGGTGCACGAGGTAGCCGCTGGCGCCGTGGATCTCGACACCGTCGGCGCCGGCCTCGACGGCGGCCGCGGCGGCGCGCCGGAAGTCCTCGACCGTCGCGGCGACCTCCCCGGTGGTCAGCTCGCGCGGCTGTGGCATCGACTGGGGTCCGGAGGCGGTGAACATGGTGCCCGCGGGGCGGATCGCGGACGGGGCCACCGGCTGCCGCCCGTGGGGGGTGTTGTCGGGGTGGGCGATCCGCCCGGTGTGCATGAGCTGGATGACGATCCGTCCGCCGGCCGCGTGCACGGCGTCGGTGACCTTGCGCCAGCCCGCGATCTGCTCCTCGGTGTGGATTCCGGGGGTCAGCAGATAGCCCTGTCCGTCGGCGGAGGGCTGGGTTCCTTCGGTGACGATGAGGGCGTGCGAGGCCCGCTGGGCGTAGTACTCGGCGTTCAGCCCGGTCGGGACGCCTTCCGGGGTGGAGCGGTCCCTGGTCATCGGGGCCATGGCCAGCCGGTGCGGCAGGGCGATGTCGCCGATGGCGGTCGGTGTCCACAGGGCGTCCAGTGGGGTGTCGGGCATGAGGATTCTCCTTGAGGGGCTGGTCGGGCGGGCAAGGCCACCCCTGCACGCAAGGTCTGGGTCCTGTCCGGCGGGCAAGGGCGGGGCGGCCGGGGCGGGTTTCAGGCGACAGTGAGGACGAGCTTGCCGCGGCCGTGGCCGGCGTCGCTGGTCCGCTGGGCCTCGGCGGCCTCGGCGAGCGGGTAGGTGGCACCGACCGTGGTCACCAGCCGGCCGGTGGCGGCCTGGCGGGCGAGTTCGGCCAGCCGGGTGGCCGACTTGCGCTGGGGGCCCTCGGCGAAGACGACGCCCAGTTCTCCGGCGCGGAAGTCGGCGGTGGTGACGATCCGGTCGGTGCCGCCGCGCAGGGTGATGGAGTCCTCCAGGGCACCCTTGCCGGCGGCGTCGAGGACGGCGTCCACACCGTCGGGGGCGAGGGCGCGGACCCGCTCGACCAGGCCCTCGCCGTAGGTCGTGGCAGTGGCGCCGAGAGAGGTGAGGTACTCCTGGTTGCCGGGGCCGGCGGTGCCGATGACGCGTGCGCCGCGGGCGGTGGCCAGCTGGACGGCGATGGTGCCGAGGGCCCCGGCCGCGCCGTGGATCAGCAGGGTCTCCCCGGCCTTGACGTCCAAGAGGTCCAGGACGCGGTCGGCGGCGTCGCTCGCGACCGGCAGCGCGACCGCGTGCGTCCAGTCCAGCCCGGCGGGCTTGGGCGCTATGGCGGCGGGGGTGGTCAGGGCGTACTCGGCGTAGGCGCCGGTGTCGGACCAGCCGAGCACCTCGTCCCCCACCTTCACCTGGTCGACGCCCTCACCCAGGGCGTCGACGACGCCGGCGATCTCACTGCCGGGGGTCGCGGGCAGCGGGACGGGGAAGATGGCCGCCATGCTCCCGGAGCGGATCTTGCCGTCCACCGGGTTGACCCCGACCGCCTTGATCCGGACGCGGACCTGGCCGGGACCGGGCTCGGGGATCCCGGTCTCGGCCTCATGCAGGACCTCGGTGCCGCCGAAGCGGTCGAAAACAATGGCCTTCATGGCAACTCCTTGAGTGGAACCTGGGTCGACGCGCCACTTATGTGGCCGACCACGTAAACGTAGCACCGGATTGCGTGGCTAGCCAAGTAATTGGATGTGATCCGCTGCGGAGCGGGCCGACCGGGGGTTTCCCGCGCTGCTGTACGGCTTCGGCACACCGGTCGAGAACGCCGCCAGTCGGTCGTTCGAGTACGCGGCGCCTCCGGCGGGCCGACAGGCCACCGCTCAAGGCCGGTCACATGGTCGAGAATCGGTAAGGAGACAGGGGGACCGGACAGGAGCCCATCGTGACCACACCGCGGATCGACTACCAGGCAGTGTTCGCCGTGACGCCCAGCCCCTACCTGCTGCTGACCCCCGACCTGATGATCGTCGCGGCCAATGAGGCGTATCTGCGGGCCACGGGCCGGACCAGGGAGGAGCTGATCGGCCAGTACCTCTTCGCTGTCCACCCCGACAATCCGGCAGACCCGCATGCCGACGGGGTGCGCAATCTGGACGCCTCCCTGCAGCGCGTTCTGCAATCGAAGAGACCGGACACGATGGCGGTGCAGAAGTACGACATCCCTGTCTCCGGCCGCCCGGGAGTGTTCCGGGCGAAGTGGTGGTCGCCCATCAACACCCCCGTCCTCGGACCTGACGGAGAGGTGCGGTGGATCATCCACCGGGTTGAGGACATGACCGAGTTCGTACTGACCCGCCCTTCTCGCCCACGGCCGGAGGGCCCAGCCGGGGAGCGCGAGGCGATGGAGGCCGAACTGTATACGCGGATGCGGGAACTCCAGCGCCTCAACGAGGAACTCCGCGAAGCCCACGACCGGGAGCGCCGCACGGCCCTCACCCTCCAAGAGGCCATGCTGCACTCCCCCGACCTGGCCGAACACCGAGAGATCGCCGTGCGCTACATGCCCGCCGCCCGATCACTCAACATCTGCGGCGACTGGTACGACGTGGTGGACCTCTCCAAGGACACCTACACCGTCGCGGTCGGCGACGTGGTCGGCCACGGACTGGAGGCCGCCACCATCATGGGCATGCTCCGCAGCGCCCTGTCCGCCGCCGTCCGCGCCATTTACGAGCCCGGCAGAGCGATGGACGTCCTCAGCCGCTACGCCAGCGCCTTCGAGGGGGCACTGGCCACGACCGCGGTCAAGGCCGTGATCGACACCCGTCATCAGCACATCACCTACACCAGCGCCGGCCATCCGCCGCCCGTCCTGTCCCGGTCGGACGGCACCGTCGTCCTGCTCGACCAGGCCACCGACCCTCCGCTGGGCGTTTTCACCGGCCACGACCAGCGTCCTCAGGCCACGGTGTCCTACACCCCGGGCGACACGCTGGTGCTCTACACCGACGGACTCATCGAACGCCGCGGCGAGGACATCGACGCCGGTCTGCACCGCCTCACCGACGCCCTCGCCCGCCACACCTGCCTCAGCCCCGACCAACTGGCCGACACCCTGCTCACCCGCCTCGGCGTGGCCAACGGCGGACGCGACGACATCGCCTTGATCATCGTCCGGCTGTGACCCCGCGGACGCGCACGCCGGCGTTTCGCTGTCCGGTCCGCCGTCGCGCGGCCCCGTGCCGTCGGACACGCGGCGATGGCGACGCACGGCGGATCACCGTCAGCTACCTGCCGGTCGGTCCGCCGCTCGCCGACGGCACCCCGTGATGGTCGCCGGACCTTCCGGCCTCGCTCAGGCGGGGTCCGCGGCCGGTGTCCGGATGGAGAGCGAGACCTTCGGGCGGCTGGACCTGTTCAGCCGTACCCCGCCCGGAACGGCCGCGAGGTGCCTGGGGCAGGCAGGTGGTGATCACTCCGGCGGAGATCAGTGCGCAACCGGCCCACGCCGAGGGCGAGAGGTGCTCGTGGAGGAGGAGCACACCGATCAGGGCCGCGGCCAGGGGTTCGGCGAGGCTGAGCGTCCCGGCCGTGGTCGCCCGCACCCGGCTGAGACCTGCGGTGAACAGCCAGTACGCGGCGGCGGTGGTGGCTATACCCAGCCAGGCGATCAAGGCGAGGGTGGCCTCGTCGCGCAGCGGGGCGGCATCCTCGACCAGCCAGGGCAGCAGGGGCAGGGAGCCCACCAGCAAAGAGAGCGCGGAGAGCGTGGGCAGGTGGGTGGCGGGAGCGACGACGGCCAGCTTCTTGGCGAACACGGTGTACAGGCCGTAGCAGGTACCGGCGGCCACGGCCAGGAACAGGCCGAGCGGATCCACGTGGGCGCTTCCCGGTGCCAGCAGGAGAGCGCAGCCGGCGACGGCCGCGACCGTGCTGACCAGCCAGGCGGTGCCCATCCGTTCACCGGTGACCCACCGGGCACACAGGCCGGTCGCCGCAGGGGCAGTGCCCAGGGCGATCACCGTGGCCAGAGCCGCGCCGGTCCGCGCCACCGAGGACAGGAAAGCCGCTTGATAGATGCCCGTCGAGAACGCGCAGATCAGCAGCGGGCTCAAGACCGTACGCGCGGCGAGAGCCCGCACCATTTTCGGGCGCACGGTGAACGCCCCCAGGACCAGCCCACCCGTGAGCAGCCGCCACCCGCCGAGGGCCGCCGGCGTCATGGAGCTGGACGCCAGCACTTGGGCGGGGCCGACAGTGCCCCACAGCACCGCCGCCGCCAGCACCAGACTCGCGCCGAATGCGGGGGCGTTCGTTCGTGTACTCATGACGAGCGAGACTAAGCAGAAGTCCGAGACAGCACACTGCTGGGCGCATGTCGTTCGGCGAAAGGCGAATTTCATAGAACGTGATGCGCCGGGCCGGGTCCTTCTGCGCGAACCGCGGAACGATGCACGGCAGACGACGCGGCCGTCATGGGGTTCGGTGAGCGGGGGCAGCGTCTGGAGCCGGGCGAGTGCCCGACGGTGGACGGCCACGGCGGCGCTCAGGACCGTCCGCTGCCCTCGGCAGTGCGGCGCCGGCTGTTACCGCGACCGGCCTCGAGCCACCCGGCGTTCTCGGCGCAGGCCGGAGGCCAGGGCCGCGGCACAACGCGGCACGCCGCGCCTGCGGAAATCCTGTCGCTCCCCGGTGCGCGTGGCATTTGGCCTGAGCGCATGCCTCCCGCGAAGACCTCGTACGTGTGCCTGCCGTGCCGGGCCTCGTACAAGCAGCCCTACCTCGGTGACCACGCCCGGCTCTGCCCGCGCTGCGCGAAGCCGATGATCCACGTGGGGTCCGCCTTCGCCGCCCCGCGCCGACGGGACACGCAGGGATGGAGGGTACTTTCCGTGCTGCTCCACGCAGGCGTGCGATTCCACAAGAGCTGCTGTGGAGGTCCCGGCTACCGCCCACGCACCCTGCACGAGGTACGCGAACGGATGAGGTACGCCCGGACTACCGGGGAGCCGTTCGCCCAGGCGCTCGTCCGCCGTGAGCTTCATATGCGGCGAGACCGGTCACCGCGGAGTTGAGCACGGTGCGAACGGGGCCGCGCCCGCCCGCCGTCCGCACCTCCCCTCCAGGGCCGTCGACGGCTTCGCTCTGTCCCAGCGTGGCCTCAGCGCGGTATCTCTTCCCGCAGGTCATGGGGTGGGACATCCCATTTTTGCCCCGGACCGGCCGTCTTCCGGTGCGGTAGGGGGCCCAACCAGCGAAACTCATTGCTGCGAGCGGGGCCGGCACCACCGGCCTCGCTCCTGACGGGGCCCGGGAGGGCCTGGCCGACGCCCCACGGGGGTGGGTATCGGCCGGGCCCGACCGCCCGGTAAGCCGCCTGCGCGATGAGCGAGTCGAGGGCGGCCTGTTCGCACGACGCCGCGCTGGCGGCTCCGCCTCCGTCGGTCAGGGCCACCTTGCCCGAAGACGGCGCCCGATGACCGCGCATCGCCGCCAGAACCTCGGCGAGAGGTGCCAAGCCACGTATTCGATGCCGAACGATGTGCTCCGGCCTCCTCCGGGCGGGCCATCGGCGTTTCGGCCAACCAGTCCGCGCGGTGCGCTCTTGCGGGACAAGGGTCCATGCATCCGACACCTTCCGCCATCCGCACAGCGCCGGGTTTCACAGACCGGCCGAAAGACAGGTGTTCGAAAGGTGGGCGGCGTCGTTGAACCCGGCGACACCGCCACACCGTCGGGAGGGAGCCACGTTGACAACGGCCGGACCACGCCGCGATACGCCGCAGAACGCGAAAACCACCACAGTCGAGGACGGGATCTCCAACGCGGAGCGCGAGCTCTACGGGGGCAGACTCCGCTACGACCAGTCCTATGTGCGCCACGAGGGCCCGCTGACCCGGCTCTCGTTCGGGCACATGGCCGCCGCGCTGCCGCGCATGGCGGGCATGGTGCTGCGCACCGGCTGGCGGACGGACCCACGGGCCCTGGCCGGCGTCGTCGCGGCCCAGATCGGGCAGGGGGTGACGGCCGCGTGGGGGCTGGTCGCGGTGAACTCCATGCTCACCCGGCTGTTCGCGAACGGTCCGACCGCGGACAAGCTCCGCGACGCCCTGCCGGCGCTGACGGTGCTGGCCGTCACCGCGGTGGGCGCGGCGCTGCTGGCGGCGTGGTCGACGGCGATGTCGGGCCGGCTGGAGCCCCAGGTGGAACGGGCCGTCTCCGCGCGGTACTACGAGGCCGTCACCCGTGTCGAGGTGGAGGCGACCGAGCGGCCGGAGATCCAGCGCGTCCTGGAGGCGGGCAGGTTCGGCACCGACTCCGCCCGCAGCATGCTCCGCCTGTCGGTGGGAGTGGGCAATGTGCTCATCGGCATGGTGGCGGCCGCGGTCGTCCTGGCGTCGCTGCACTGGACCCTCCTGCCGATGCTGCTGGCGATCGCGCTGCCCAAGGGGTGGGGCGCGGTGCGTTCCGCGCGCCGCGAGTACGTGTCACGGCTGGCCTGGGTCGACCACCGGCGGGCGATCGTCTCGCTGCTGTCGTATCTGACCCGCCCGCATGCGGCCGGAGAGATCCGCGTGCACGCGGCCGGGAGCAAGCTGCTGTCGAGCTACCAGGAGATGTCCAGGCAGACGGAGGCCGAGCAGCGGCGGCTGGCCCGTGCGCAGGCCTCCACGGACCTGGTCGCCGGTGGCTTCGCGGGTCTGGCGTCGCTGGCCTGCTACGGGGTCCTGTGGTGGCTGCTGGCGAGCGGTGGGCTGCCGCTCGCCGTCGGCGGCACCGCGGTCATCGCCATCCGTAACTCGACCGCACGGCTCACCTCCCTCGTCCAGCAGGTCAACCGCCTCTACGAGGAACTGCTGTTCCTCACGGACACGGAGACCGCCATCGAGCTGGCCACCGAGCACGCCATCCCGTCCGCCGGGGCCCCGCTGCCCTCGTCCGTGCGCGCGGTGCGGGTGGCGGACGTGTCGTTCACCTACCCGGGGGCGGCCTCCCCGTCGCTGACGGGGGTGAGCCTGTCGGTCCACCGGGGCGAGGTGACGGCCCTGGTGGGCGCGAACGGTTCCGGGAAGACCACCCTGACCAAGGTGCTCGCCGGGCTGCTGGTCCCCGGCGAGGGGGAGGTGTGGTGGGAGGGTGAGGACGGCAACCGGGTCGAGCTGCGGGAGGCCGACCGGGCCCAGGTCTTCCACGCGGTCGGGATGCTGGCGCAGGACTTCCCGCGCTGGGAGATGACGGCCGCCGCGAACGTGGCCATCGGCGCCGGCGACCGTCCCCGGGACATGGACCGCGTCAAGGACGCCGCACGGGCCGCCGATGTGCTGGGGCTGCTCGAAGGACTGCCGCACGGCTTCGACTCGATCGTCTTCAAGGGCTATGAGCGCGGTGTCCAGCTTTCGGGCGGGCAGTGGCAGAAGCTCGGCACCGCGCGCAGCCTGTATCGTGGCGCGCCGTTCCTGTTCGTCGACGAGCCGACGTCGGCGCTCGATCCGCATGCGGAGATCGCGGCGTTCGAAGGACTGCGGTCGCTCGCCCGGGAGGGGTGTGCGGTCGTGCTGGTCACCCACAGGCTCGCGGCGACCGCGACGGCCGACCGCATCTACGTCCTCGAGCAGGGGCGTGTCGTCGAAGAGGGCACCCATGAAGAGCTGATGGCGCGCGAGGACGGACTCTACCGGGGGATGTTCACCGCCCAGGCCGCGCAGTACGGGCACACCGTCCCGTCGGCGGGCACACTGCCGGCCCCACGGGGATGACCGGCACACGCTGCTCGGCTCAGGCTTCCGCCACGTCCGTACGGCGCCGGGCGAAGTCCACGGTGCGGGCGTAGCAGCCCGTCACCTCCTCGTCGGCCAGGCCCGCCCAGAGGTGGTTGCCGCCGGTGACCAGGTGCAGGTCCGGGTGGTGCCCGGCCGCCCGCAGGGCCTCGGCGAGACGGACGGACTGCCGGGCGGGCACCAGGGCGTCGTCGGTGCCGTGCTGGATGAGGAACGGCGGCGCGTGCGTGCTCACATGGGTGACCGGGCTGGCGTCGCGCGCCGCCTCGGGTCTGTCCGCCGGGGCCCCGCCGAGCAGCATGGCCTCGAAGGAGGCCGGGTCGTGCGGGTCGTAGGCGCCCGGCGGCCGGTCCTCGGCGAGTCCCGGCAGGTCGGTGGGGGCGTACCAGGTGACGCAGCCGGTGATGGTGGCGGTGTCGGTACGGGTGTGCCCGGTCAGTGCGGTCAGAGCGGCGAGGTGTCCCCCGGCGGACTCGCCCCACAGTACGGTCCGCGCGGTGTCGAGGCCGAGGCCGGCGGCGCGGGTGTGGAGCCAGGCCAGTGCGGCGGCCAGGTCGTCGGCCTGGGCGGGGTACGGCGCCTCGCCGCTGAGGCGGTAGTCGGGGCAGGCCACGGCGAACCCGGCCTGGGCCAACCGGGCGAAGGGGCCCGGCCGCCAGTGGCGGAAGCGCGGGCCGAGATCGTCCCGCAGGCCCGTGCGCCAGGCACCGCCGTGGACGAACACGACGACGGGCACGCATCCGGTGGCGTCCTCGGGCAGCCACAGGTCGACGGTCAGCGGGCGGCTGCCGTCCGGTATCGCGTAGACGGCGCCGCGCAGGAGCCGCACGCCCGCGGCGGGGGCAGCCGGCGGGGGCAGGGGCAGGGCCGCCGGGTCGGGCGGTGCCAGCAGGTGCGGTGGGAGCGGCGTGGGACCGCGGTCGGTCACGAGGGGGACTCCGTGGATCGGCGGGGAGTGCGGGGCAGGACGCGGCGGGCGTTGGCGGTGGTCAGCGCCCGCCAGCTCACGGCGCCTTCGGGTGCCGGAGCGGAGTCCAGGCCCGCGATGTGGGCCTGGACCGCGGCGGCTGGGGTCCAGCAGTGGTCGCTGCCGTACAGGAGCCGGTCGGTGCCCGCCAGTCCCAGCAGGGCGGGGAGCTGGCGGGGCAGGGCGGGTCCGGCGAGGTCGTAGTAGAGCCGGCCGAGCTGTTCGACGGCGGTGGGCGACTCCGGGCGCGGCGGCATGAACATGTTCATGAATCCGTCGATGCGGTCGGCCAGGACCGGCAGGGCGCCACCGCAGTGCGGCACGATCACGGTGAGGTCGCGGTGGCGCTCCAGGGTGCCCGCCATGAGCAGGTCGGTGACGCTGCGGGCGGTGTCGAAGATGAACTCGATCATCGGCCGGGGGCGCCCGAGGGCGGACCGCTCCCAGCACACCGGGGACGTCGGGTGCAGGAAAACCACCGCGCCGCGCCGGTCGAGCTCGGCCCACACCGGCTCCAGGTCCCCGTTGCCGAGGTAGTTGCCGTGGGTGTTGGTCTCCAGGATCACGCCGTCGGCGTTCAGGTCGTCGTAGGCGTAGGCGATCTCCTCCAGGGCGCCGTCGACGTCCGGCAGGGGCAACGAGGCGAACAGGCCGAAACGGCCCGGGTGCTCGCGTACGGTCTCGGCGCCTGCCTCGTTGACCTCACGGGCCAGGCGGCGGGCGGCGGTGTCGTCGCCGAAGTGGATGCCCGGGGAGGAGATCGAGAGCATCGCGGTCTCGATGGCGCAGCGGTCCATCAGCTCCAGGTGGGCGGTGGCCGACCAGGTGGGCCAGGCGGGGACGCCGTCGGGAAGTTCGTGCCCGGCGGCGCGCGCCTGGCGGACGTAGGAGTCGGTGACGAAGTGGGCGTGGACGTCGAGGTATCCAGGGGTGTCGCAGGACATGGGCCCTTCCGGTGTCTTCGGCGGACGGTGCGGGGGGGCGGTGCGGGCGACTCGGCACGTGCCACCGGGGTGTCCGTACCGACCAGTGGCCGGCGAACGGCGCCTTCGGACAGGCGTGGTCGCTCAGCCGCCGGTGCGCCACTGGTGGTCGGGCAGGAAGCGCACGTCGTACTGGCGCGGCACGGTGGCGAACGTATGCGGTTCCGGCACGAACGGCTCCTGGGGGAGGCCGAGTTCGGCCGTGGGCGTGCCGAGGTTCTCGAAGAACCGCTCGAAGGTTCCGCCGGGGCCCGCGGCCACGCCCACGATGCGGCTGTGATGGCGCTCGATGCGGTAGGCGTGCGGGCAGTTCTTGGGGACGAACCCGAAGTCACCACTGGTGAGCAGCTTCTCGTACTGCTCGCCCGCCAGGTCCTCGACGAACAGGCGCACCGCGCCGTCGGTGATGTAGAAGACCTCGTAGGTGTCCGGGTGGGAGTGAGCGGGGATGGTGTCTCCCTTGGGGCCCTCGCAGGTGAAGAAGTTGAAGGTGTTCTCGGTCTGCTCACCACCGGCGTAGATGGTGAACAGGTCCGTGAAGAGGTGGGCGCGGTCCCCCATGCCCTTCTCGATGAAGTAGGGCCGGCCCGGCTCGGGCGGGATGCGGGAGCTCTGGCGGTAACGGGTGGCGAACTCGATCGTCATGGCGATCCTTCCTGAGGGCGGGTCACGGCTCGTGGCTCGGTGGCGCTTCCCGTCGGCCAATCTAGGACGGGCGGGCGGGAGCGGCCGACGTAGACTCGGGCAGGCGATGAAGAAAAACGGACAGATCGCGGCCGATCGAGCGGCGACCGGCATCCCGGCCGTGTCGTACCGCCCGACACCCGGTCGGCCGCCCGGTCTGGAAGTCCTCGACCTTCCCGGGCTCGCCGCCCGCGCCGACGCGCGGGGGCTGCCCCTCACCATGCCCGCGCGTCCAGCCTTCCACCTGATCGTCGCGGTGCGCGGCGGGCGTCTGGAGTGCTCGGTGGACCTCACCTCGTACACGCTGGGCGCGGGCGACTGGCTGTGGGTGTGGCCAGGGCAGGTGCTGCGGTTCCCGGACGGAGCCGGTGCCGGCGACGCCACCGCGCTGGTCTTTCCGTCCGGCTTCCCCAGTGCGGCGACGGACGCTCTCATCCGGGACGGCGAAGACGTCCCGCACCGTCTCATCACACCGGACCCGCCCCGTCAGGCCGCCTTGCTCGGCCTCCTGGACGCGCTGGTGGCGGAGCACGCCGAGCTGTCCGGTCTGGCGCTGGAGGCGTACCTCGAGACACTGCGCAACCTGCTGTCGGTGATCGTCATCCGGCTGGTCCATCTCGCCGACCCGCGACGGCGGAGGGACTCCGGCAGCAGCGAACCGTTCCACCGGTTCCGGCGGGCTGTCGAGGAGGACTTCCACCGCACCCACCGCGTGGAGGACTACGCCGCCCGGCTCGGCTACAGCGCCCGCACGCTCACCCGTGCCACCCGGGCGGCCGTCGGCTGCGGCGCCAAGCGCTACATCGACGACCGGGTGGTGCTGGAGGCGAAACGCCTGCTCGTCCACACCTCGCTGGCACAGGCCGTCATCGGCGAGCGCGTCGGATTCGCCCTCCCGACGGTCTTCAGCGCGTTCTTCCACCGGCGCACCGGTATGACGCCGACCGAGTTCCGGTCGGTGGCCAGACCTTGAGCAGCGGTCCTCGGCGACTGTCGCCGAGATCGGCGGAGAAAACGGTGCTGTTCGACGGCGCCTTCGACGGGCCGGGAGCCGCGGTCGCGTGGGACGCGATGTCCCTCACCCCTCTCCCCGCGGATCTCCGCCGCCACCTGGACCAGCATCTGCCGGCCGGACCCCGGACGGCATCGCCGGGTGGCGGCCGAGCACGACGACCCCCGCCACCACGGCGAGCAGACCCCCCGCCTGCCAGGCCAGCGCGGCAGGATCGAGACGCAGCCGGTCGCCGAGGAAGCCGACGCCGCAGACGATCCCGGCCAGGGGCTCGGCCGCGGTGAGGCCCGGCAGGGACATCCGCAGCGGACCGGTCTCGAAAGCGCTCTGCACCAGCATGAGCCCGGTCACCGCGAGCGCGACGATCGTGTAGGGCTGCCAGCTCGTCACCACCGCCATCACACCGCCCGCGCCGAACAACTCGCTCGACATCCGGGTCAGCGCGTCCTGTAGGCCGTACAGCACACCCGCCGCGGCGGCCAGGAACGGCGGCTCCTCCGCCAGGCGCAGATGGCGAGCGACCACGACCAGCGCGAGAGCCGTGGCCAGCACACCGCCGAAGACCAGCCAGAACCGCAGCGCGCCGATCTCCGCCCTGGAGCCGCCGGCCGGCCGGCCGGCCAGCATGAACGCCGCCACCCCACCGCTGAGCAGCACCACGCCCGCCCATCCCGACCAGCCCAGACTCTGACCGCTGAGCCGCCGGGCCAGGGCCATGGCGAACAGCAGATTGGTGGCCAGCAACGGCTCGACCATGGACACATCGCCCTGGGCGAGTGCCAGCGCCCCGAAGATCTGGCCGACCACCATGCAGCCGATACCGGCCAGCCACACCCGGTCATGGAGCAGGTCGAGGAGCAGCCGGAAGGACAGCAAGTCGGCCAGGGGCGCGCTCTGCGCCGCGTGCTGCTGAAGCACGAAACCCAGTCCGAGCAGGCAGGCGGCGGTGAGTCCGTACGCGTAGACCACGCTGCCACATCCCGTTCGATGGAGTTACTCGCCGCCCGGCGCAGCGGGCTGTCCGCCCACGTCGGCACACGGGAGGTACCCCGCGACCGCGCGGCGGATGCCTCGCCGCGCCCCTCCTCGGCTATCTTTCGCCCGGTTGCCGGTGACCGTCCCTCGATGGTGTGACGGAGGGAAGGTCCCCGTCGCCCAGCAGGTCGGAGCGCGCCAGCACGAGCACGGAGAAGACCAGCAGCGCACCCCCGGCCATCGCGAGCAGCAGATATGTGCCGCCCCGCACCCGCTCGCCGAACACCGCGACCGCCCACATGACGGAGACGAGCGGATCGGCCAGCGTGAGAGCGGGCTGGGCGGCGATCAGGCGCCCGGCATGCATCGCCGACTGGAGCAGGAACATCGCCACCAGGCCGGAGACGGCCATCGCGTACACCTCCCACCCGGTCAGGACGGCCCCGATGCCGTGCCCCAGCCGGAGCGTCATCGCCTTGACGAACGCGGCCGTCATGCCGAACTGGCACCCCGCGGCCAGTCCGAACCCCGCCGCCCGCCGGGCGCTGCCCACACGCTGGTCCGTCGCGATGTCACCGCGGCGTGCCCACTCGAACGCCGCGAGCGTCAACGCCTCCGTGGCGCCGGTCGCCATCAGCCAGACCTGCCACGGCACGGATCCGGGTGGGCCCGAGGAGGGGGCCAGAAAGTACAGGACCGCGGCCAGTCCGGCCGACATCCCCAGGCAGGCGGCCCACTCGCGGTGCCGCAGCGGCGCGTGGAAAACGCGTGCCGCGATCATCAGGGTCAGCGGCAGTTCGAAGGCGAGGATCGGTGCCACCACGGACAGCTGCCCGCGGTGCAGCGCCGCCGCCTGGAGCAGGAATCCCGCGATCACCCCCAGCACCCCGGCCACCCACACCGGGCGGCGCAGCAGCTGCGTGATCAGCTGCGGCTTCAGCTCGAACTCGACGGGTACTTCCCGGTTCGCCTTCCGTTGCAGCACCGACGCCACGGCGTTGGCGCATGCCGCCAGCACCGACAACACGTACGTCAGCACGGCCATGAAGTGCACCTCGTGACGCTGGAGCCGTACCTCCCCGGGGAGCCCGCCCCCGGTGCGGGGGATGCCTCCAATCTACGGGCCCGCGGCCACCCGGGCTTCCCGGCGGGCGGCCCCCGCCGGGCTGGGCACCGGCGGCCGTGAACGCCTCCCGCGGGTGCGGCGGAGGTGTCCGGTCGGTGACCAGGACATCGGCGAGCGAGAGGTCGCCCAGTGTCATTCGGCGGACAGGCCGCCGCAGCCGAGGATCAGGACGTCGAGGTGGACGTGCGGCCGCTCCTGCGCGGCACTGATCACTGTCAGGTCGTCCCGGTGCGCGCACTGCGCGGCGACAGCGGCGCAGGTGGTACCGGTGCCGATGCCGACGGCGGCGCCGCCCTCGCGGGCTAGGCGGTCGCCGGGAGCGGATGATCGTCAGCGGGGCCGGGCCGGTCGGCATGATCGTGGCACACCTGGCACACCTCATGGGCGCCGCGTACGTGATCGTCGGCGGGCAGTCCCGGCCGGCAGGCCGGCCGGGACGCTGGGCTTCTCAGGTTCTCGAGGCGAGTGCTGTGCGGTCCGCACCGTCGAGTTCCTCGGAGTCCTCAGAAGGCGATCGCGGTGAAGCGGTAGCGGGTCTCGAAGAGCTCCGACAGGAAGGCCGACTGCGAACCGAGCATCGCGCTCTGTCCGACGCCGTACGCGACCGTCATGGCGAGCACGATGAGCACCGACTGCTCGGACCGCAGCAGGAGGAAGTACGGCGGAATGAAGAGCGCGGTGAAGACGGCGCCGCCGGCCAGGACCGGTATGCGTCCCACCCGGTCGGAGAGCCGGCCGAAGAGGGGCACGGTGAAGATGCTGCTGCCCATGGCGACGACCACACCGACCGTGGCCACGGTGCCGGACACGTCCAGGGTGTTCTTGAGGTAGCTGAGCGAGAAGGTGTTGACGAGGTAGCCGGCCACGTTCAGGCCGGAACCGCACAGCAGTCCGACCATCAGGTGGCGGGGGCGTTCCCGCATGGCCTGGACGACGGGGATCTTGCGGGCCGGGGGCTTCTTCCCCTCCTGGACCCGTACGGCTTCCCGGGCCTGGACGAAGTCCGGGGTTTCCTCGATGCGGCGCCGGATGAACAGGGCCACGGCGAAGATGACGACGCTGGCCAGGAAGGGGATGCGCCAGGCCCAGTCGAGCAGGACGTGCTCGGGGACGGTGCCCAGGATCGAGAAGAAGCCGGTGGAGAGCACGAAGGCGGCACCTACGGAGGCCTGGGCGAAGGAGGTGTAGAACCCGCGCTGCCGACCGGTGCGTATTCGGCGACGGTGGTGACGGCGCCGGCGAACTCGGCGCCCGCGCCGATGCCCCGGAGGATGCGGGTGAGCAGGAGCAGAACCGGGGCCCAGGCGCCCACGGCGTCATAGGTCGGCAGCAGACCGACCGCCACGGTGGCCGCTCCCATCAGGGTGATGGTGAAGACCAGGACCGGCTTGCGTCCGACGCGGTCACCGACGTGTGCGGCGATGAGGCCGCCGAGGGGCCGGACGAAGAACGCCACGGCGAAGACGGCGAACGAGGCGAGGGTGCCGGCCACCGAGCTCTGACTGGGGAAGAACAGCGGTCCGAAGACCAGCGCTGATGCCACGCCGTACAGGGCGAAGTCGTACCACTCGATGACGGTGCCGATGGAACTGGCGACGACGACTCGTCTGATGGCTTTCGGGTCGACTTCGGGCGCGGAGGGTGTGTGGGTCATGGGGACTCTCTTCAGGATCGCCTTGCGGATCTCACCGTTGAAGTGCAGTGCGACGCCGCTGTCCGGGGGTGCGGCTGGTGCGGTTCTCGGGGGCTGGAGGTTCCCGCGGCGGTCAGGACAGGGGTGAGCGGGGCCCTGCCGTGCAGGACGGTGTTTCTCGTCGCACGGGGCTCACCGCCTCCCGCAGCCGGGGAAGGGCGGCGGGGTCGGCCAGCGCCGACCCCACGGCGACGGCGGCGCACCCTGCCGACAGGAAGCCGGCGGCGTTGTGCGCACCGATGCCTCCGGTGGCGACGAAGTGCACATCGGGGAACGGCGCGCGGTGCGCGGTGATCCAGCCCGTGCCGAGCTGCTCCGCGGGGAACGCCTTGAGCCAGGTCAGGCCGGTGGCGGTGGCGTTGGCGACGTCGGTGGCGGTGGCGACGCCCGGCAGGTGGGGCAGCCGGGCCTGGGTGGAGGCCTCGACGACCTCCGGATGCAGACCGGGGGCCACGGTGAAGGCGGCGCCGATGTCCTGGACCTGCCGCAGGCGTCGCGCGGTGGTGACCGTGCCGGCCCCGACCTGCTTGCCGTGGGCGCGGGCCGCTTCGACGGCGGCCTCCAGGGAGGGCAGGGCCGATTCGGACTGTACGGGGATTTCGACGAGTGTGACGCCGAAGTCCCAGGCGCGGCGGCACAGTTCGACGGTGGTGGCCGGGTCCTGGCCGCGGAAGATGCCGATCACGGGGATGGCGGCCAGGTGCCGGGCGAAGAAGCCGTTGCTGAGGTCGGCGGCGGTCATGGGGTGTTTCCTTTCCAGCCCAGTTCGGTGCTGATCTGCTGGGCGGCCGAGCGGAATTCGTCGAGATGGCCACGGAGTTCGGCGAGCGGGGCGACCGCGGCCAGGGCGGTGACGGAGATGCCGTGGGTGACCTTGCCCCGGGCGTCGAAGACGGGCACGGCGACGCAGTTGATGTAGCCCTCGTGTTCGCCGTTGTCCTCCGCCCAGCCGCGGGCGCGGGTCTCCCGCAGATCCGCCACGAGGGACTCGCGGCTGGTGTGTGTGGTGTCGGTGTAGCGCTCGAACGTGGCCTGGTCGAGGATGCGTTCCTGCGCCGCCGGGTCCTGGTACGCGGTGATCACCTTGGCGACGCCGGCGGTGTGGGTCTGGGCCTGGAGGCCGATGCGGGAGCCCATGGCCACGGTGCCCTTGCCGTCGACCTTGTCGATGTAGACGACGCGGTCGCCGACGAGTTCGCCGAGATGGACCGTGTGGCCGTACCGCGCGGCCAGTTCCTGGAGGACGGGGTGGGCCAGGGAGCGGGCCTCGACCTGGTCGAGCGCGAGCTGGCCGTAGGCGATGAGCTGGAAGCCCATGGCGTAGTGGCCACCGGCGTCCTTGCGGACGAATCCGGCCTCCTCCAGGGTCTGGAGGAGTCGCAGAGCCGTCGACTTGTGTACACCGAGGTGTTCGGCGACATCGTTGAGCGAGCGCGGCTGGTGGGAGACGAAGCCGATGATGTCGATGGCGCGGGCGACGGTTTGCGACATGAAGGGGTTCCTCAGTTCCTGTCCTGGGAGCTGCTGCCGGACTCATCCTCCAGCAAGGTGATGACGTCCCCGGCCGCCGGGAGTGTCGTCAGATCGGAGGCGGACGCGAGGACCCGCGAGGCGGCATAGTGTCCGAGTCCCAGCCGCAGGCTCTCCCGCTGTCCGTGGAGCCAGCCACTCAGCCAGCCGGCCGCGAAGGCGTCTCCGGCGCCGACCGGGTCGACGACGCGGACCCGGCGGGAGGGCATCCGTACGGTGCCGGCGCCGGTGAAGGAGACCGCCTCGACGGCGGCGTCCTTCACGATGAGGTGTTCCGGCTTGTCGATCAGGGCGCGGACGCTCTCGGCGTCGGTGGTGCCCCACAGGTCGGCGGCCTCGTCTCGCCCGACGAAGACGATGTCACTGTGCTGGGCGAGGTCGTACAGCGTGTCCGCGGCCCGCTCACCGGGGGCCGGGGGGCCGTCACCCGCGCGCTGCCACAGTACGGGGCGGTGGTTGACGTCGAAGCTGACGGGTGTGTTGGGCCAGGGGCGGTCGAACACGATGTGGCGGGTGAGTTCGGCGCAGCTCGGTGAGAGGGCCGGCAGCACGCCGGACAGGTGGACGACGCGGGGGCTGAGGCTGGTCCATGCCGGGAGGTCGGCGGTGCTCAGGCCGGTGGCCGCCGATCCGCCGCGGTAGTAGGCGACCTGTGTGCCCTGCGGCGTGGGGTCCTTGAAGTAGACGGCGGTCGGGCGGTGGGGGTCGCGGCGCACCAGAGAGGTGTCCACTCCGTGGCGGGACAGTACGGTGGTGACGATGTCGCCGAGCCGGTCGGTGCCCAGGGCGCCGGCCCAGTGGGTGGGGTGGCCGAGTTCGGCGAGGAGCGCGGCGACGTTGGACTCGGCACCGCCGGGCCGCAGGACGAAGCTGGACTCGGCGTCGAGCCGGCCGCCTTCCTGAGGGGTGACCATCACCATGGTCTCGCCGATGGTGAGGGCGTCGGTGGTGTGCGGGTGGGTCCGGTTCATCGGGTGGCCTCCGCTTCCCCGGTGCGGACCACGTTGCGCAGTGGCCGTCGTGTGGCCAGGCGCGTGAGGTTGTCGGCGACTTCCCCTGCCCGGTCGCGGTAGGTGTCCTCCGCGGTGGCGGAGTAATGCGGTGTCATGATCACGTTGGTGAGTTCGTGGAAGGGCAGGGATGAGGGCGGGGTGGGTGCGGGGCCCGCCGGTGTCGTCCAGACGTCGAGCGCTGCCGCGCCCAGCCGCCGGGTGCGCAGTGCCTCGTACAGGCTCCGTTCCTGGACCAGTGCTCCGCGGCCGACGTTGACCAGGAGTGCGTCGGGTCCGAGCAGGTCCAGTTCGGTGGCACCGATCAGGTGGCGGGTGGTGTCGTCCAGGGGGCAGGCCAGCACCAGGACGTCGCTTTCGCCGAGGAGGTCGGGCAGGGCGTGGGGGCCGTCCACCCAGGCGAGGTCGGGGTCGTCGGTGCTGCGTTCGGCCGCCGAGCGCCGGATGCCGATGGGGCGCATGCCGACCGCCGAGCACAGCCGCGCGATGGACCGTCCCATGTGGCCGAGTCCCACGATTCCGACGGTGGTGCCGGGAAGGGTGCGAAAGGTGGGTGCCTCGGGGTCGGCCAGCCGGCTGTGCCAGTGTCCCTGGCGCAGCCGCGCATCGTGCCACAACAGGTGTCTGCGGGCGGCCAGCACGGTCATCAGCACGTGTTCGGCGACGGATCGGCCGTGGCCGAAGGAGTTGGCCACCGTGATCGTGGCGGGGAGATCCTGCCAGGCGATCTGGTCGGTGCCGGCCGCGGTGATCTGCAGCAGTCGCAGCCGGTGGACGGCGACGGCGAGCGGCTCGGCCAGGCCGGTTAGCTCGTCGGGCACGTCGCCGCGGATGGGGCGGGCGGCGTCCGCCCGGACCAGGACGTACTGGGCCAGGCCGCCCGGTTCGTCGACGCCGTAGAGGCCGAGGTGGGCGCAGACGTGGGAGTTCGCGGAGGCGCAGGGCCGGCACGGCGATGTGGTGTCCCGGTCGTGGCAGGAGATGAGGGGGCGGATGGCGACGTGTGTGCCGGTTCCGAGCGCCGTGTTGTCCGGTGCCGCCGCGACGACTCCGACGAATTCGTGGCCGATGATGACTCCGGGCCGGGCGCGGGCGTGCTCGCCGTGCCAGATCGCGAGGTCCGAACCGCAGATGCCGACCCGGGTGACCTCGACCAGCACCCAGTCCGGTCGAGGCGTGGGAGTGGGCACGGTGTCCTGCGCCAGCCGGCCGGCGCCGGTCCACCTGATGGCCTGCATGGTCTGTGTGGTCACTGCCAACCGCCTTCTCGCTGTCTGTGGCTCTGTTCGCCTCCGGGGCGCGTCGCTGCGGCGAGTTCCGGGTGCACCTCCACCCAAACGATCATGTTGCAATATTTGCAATACAGTGGCAGCATATGCAAAAACTAGGTTGCTTCTGCTGAACATGTCAACGGGACGGCAGCGCGTATCCCCTGGGCGCCGCGCCGGACGACCTGTCTCACCGCCACCGGCACCGCCCCTCCAGCAACGAGGTTCCACCTGAAGATCGCCAGCGTTGAAGCACGCCATGTCCCCCGCTCGATGTGGGGGAACGTCTGGCAGCAGCAGAAGAGCGTCCGCGGACCGAGTCCGATGAACGAGTTCCCCCGCCGGGGCTACGGCTGGTCCTGGTAACACCTGGCCGCAGGGCGTGGTCGTCGTCCGCGTCACCCTGGAGGACGGCACCACCGGGCTCGGCTACTCCGAGGACGGCATCGGCGCCGCCACCTTGATGGTCAACGCCCACCTGGGCCGCATCGCGACCGGCCTGGACGCCACCGCCACCGAGCAGATCTGGGAGCAGATGTACCGCTCCTCGATCGTCTACGGCCGCAAGGGCGCCGCCATCGAGGCCATCAGCGCCATCGACATCGCCATCTGGGACGCGGTCGGCACGTCGGCGGGCAAGCCGGTGTACCAGCTGCTCGGCGGCCCGTCCGGCAAGACCGTCCGGGCCTACGCCAGCAAGGTGCAGCCCGACGACGACCTGCGCGAAGTGCGCCGTATGGCACGGGACTACGCGGAGCGCGGCTACACCGGCGTCAAGGCCAACTTCCCCTTCGGTCCCGCCGACGGACGCACCGGACTGCCGGCCAACCTGCCACTAACGCGCAACGGGAGTCGAAGCCGGGCGGTGTCGGCCCGCACGGCGACACCACCCGGCTCCCGGTCCCGGCCTCACCCCTTGCCGAAGTGCACCGCGGGGAAGGCACCCGCCGCCCTGAGGGTTGCGGTGAAGCCGCCGGCCAGCTCGGTCAGGCGCGCGGTGGCGGCCGCACCGAGGTGGTCGTACGGGGCGGCGTCGAGGCGGTCGGTGAGCGCCTCGGCCTCACCGCGCAGGGCCGCGCCCGCCTTGGTGAGCTCCCCGGCCTCGTCCAGCAGACCGCGCTCGCGCAAGCCGTCCCGGGCGTCGGCCCACTGCCGGGCGGACCACCCGCGAGTCCGCATGAACAGCGCCGATGTCGGCGCCTTGCCGGTGGCGTTGTGCAGGACCAGCGCCTCGATCCCGGACAGGCCGGCGACCGCCAGGGCGGCGAGGTGACCGTCGCCCCGGTGCTCGCGCAGCAGTGTCGCGGCGTGCCACAGGGTCAGATGCGGCTCCCCGGGCACGGGCAGGTCGGCGTTGGCGGCGTACAGCGGGCGCGCCTCTCGGCGGCACGCCTCGGTGGCCCGCATCGCCAACTCGGCCGCCTCGGCCATCTCCTTCGAGGTGAGGGCCTCCTCCCCGAGCAGCCGTCGCAGTGTTCTGTCCGCGCCGCGCAGCCGGGCCGCGAGCACCGCCTCCGGTGTGGCGAGGGCCCACGCGGCGGGGATGTACCGCTTCACGTGCTCGGGGTTGAAGTTGTAGAACGTCGCCGTGACGGTGCCCGCGCCCACCGCCCCGAGCGGTGCCGCGCGGCCCGCGAAGTAGGCCATGGCGCCGGGCTCCAGCCCGAGCGCCGCGAGTTCGTCCTGCCGTTCCGGCGCGAAGTACACGCATGAGTGCAGGGGACCGACGGCGTCGTGGCAGTGGCGGCCGGCGCTCGCCTCGTACGACGTCATGCCACAGCTCCGGTGCCGGCGCTCAGGTGCGGCCGTCCGGCCAGGTCGGCGAGGTACATCAGACTTCCTCCGCGGATTCGTGGTGGGTACGGCCGGTCAGCACGGCCGCGGTCATGGTGAGGTGCTGGGCCAGTACCTCGGCCGCGGTGTCGGCGTCGCGGGCCAGCGCCGCCTCCTCCAGCCGACGGTGCTCGGCGGCGCCGTCCCGGTCGGGGTTGCGGTGCGCCGACCAGCGGCGGGCCAGCTCGCTCGCGGTCCACAGCCGGTCGAAGGTCTCCAGCAGGACCGGATTGCCGCACCCCTCCAGCAGGGTGCGGTGGAAGACCCGGTGCGCCTCGGACCACGCGCCGCTGTAGTGCGCGCCCTCCTCCGGCACGTACGGCGGGGTGCGGACCAGACGGTGGTGGGCGGCCCGCACGCGGGTCTCCCAGTCGAGGTCGCCGCGCTCGACGGACATGCGCAGCACGACCGGTTCGATGGTCCGGCGAGCCTCCGCGATCTCCTGCCAGCGGCGATCGGAGAAGGCCGGGACGGCGAAACCGCGGTTGGGCAGCCGGTCGGCGAGGCCCTCGCCGACCACCCGCACGAGCGCCTCGCGCACGACGGCCAGGCTCACGCCCTGTTCCTTGGCGAGGTCCTGCGGTTTGAGGGCGTCGCCGGGGGCGTAGTCCCCGCGCATGATCGCGTCCCGCAGATGCGCGTAGACCTGCTCGGAGAGCATCCGCTTCCCCGGTGGGGTCGAGGTGGGGGTTGTCTGGGTCATGCACTCAGGATAGATGATGGCCTCGATAATCGATTATTGCTGCTATGGTCGATCCATAGTCGATGACCGGTGACGACGGCGATACATACCGCCGCGCCACGTCGCGGGCCCTTCGCCGACCGCGTCATCGCCACCCACGGCACGGCCGGGCATCACGCCCACCCACAGCACGGCCTGAAAGGAACGACGCCATGAGCGCCAACGACCCCTTCGCCCGCCTCCCCGAGGCGGCCTCCTTCACCGTTACCAGCACCACCGTCACCGACGGCGCCGCCTGGCCGCTCGAGCAGTTCTCCGGTATCTCCGGCGTCCCCGGCGGCAAGGACATCTCCCCGCAGCTGTCCTGGAGCGGCGCCCCGGAAGGCACCAAGAGCTACGCCGTCACCGTCTACGACCCCGACGCCCCCACCGGGTCCGGGTTCTGGCACTGGGCGGTCGCCGACATCCCCGCCACCGTCACCGAACTGCCCGAGGGCGCCGGTGACGACACCGGTTCCGGTCTGCCCGAAGGCGCCTTCCACCTGCCCAACGACGCCCGCGCGGCCCGCTTCATCGGGGCCGCCCCGCCGGCCGGGCACGGCCCGCACCGCTACTTCATCGTGGTGCACGCCCTCGACGTCGAGTCCATCGGTGTCCCGGCCGACGCCACCCCGGCCGTCCTCGGCTTCACCATGGCCGCCCACATCCTCGGCCGCGCGGTCCTGACCGTCACCGCCGAAACCCCCGCCTGACGAACAGCGACGGGGAGGGTCCTCGACCGCTGGGGTGGAGGATCGTGCTCGCGGACCATGCCCGTCGCGGCAACCGCGAGGTCCCCGTGTCCAGGCCGCGACGCCCCTCCCGGCGCGGGCGGCGGTAGACCGCGCGGTGCCCTGCGGCCGGGTTCTGGGCGCCGCGACGGAGCCACCACATCGTGACCGCGGCTCAGCCCCGGGCCGGGAAGACGTCGCCCTGGGCTGTCCTCGATCGGCTCGCCCTCGCGGGGCGGACCACGCGCTCAGCTCACGGCGGCGCCGAACCACTCGGGCATCCGGCCGAGCAGATCCCGCTGGTCCTCACCGGCCCATGCCACATGGCCGTCCGGCCGCAGCAGCACCGCGGGCACATCGAGTTCCTCACTGACGTCGACGACGTGATCGACCCGGTCCGCCCAGCCCGCCACCGAGAGCCGGCCGGTCCGGTCGAGCAGCAGTCCGCGCCCGCCGTGCATCAGCTCGTACAGGCGCCCCCGCTTCAGCCGTACGTCCCGCATCCGCCCGCCCAGCAGTTCGTGACCCTCACCGAAGTCGTAGCGGACCCCGACCGCGGTGATCATCTCGGTCACGTACCGGTTCACCTCCTCGAAGTCCATCAGCTTCGAGAACAGCTCCCGCAGCGCGGTCGCACCCGGATCGGTCCCCAACAGGGTGATCTGCGCACGGGTGTTGTCCAGTACGCCGGCGCCCACCGGGTGCCGTTCGGTGTGATAGCTGTCCAGCAGCCCCTCCGGCGCCCAGCCGCCCACCTCGGCGGCCAGCTTCCAGCCGAGGTTGAACGCGTCCTGGATACCGAGGTTGAGCCCCTGCCCGCCGGTCGGCGGGTGGATGTGCGCCGCGTCGCCGGCCAGCAGCACCCGGCCGACCCGGTAGCGCTCGGCCTGCCGGGTGGCGTCGCCGAACCGGGACAGCCAACGCGGCGAGTGCACCCCGAAGTCGGTGCCCGCGACCGCCCGCAGCTGTCGCTTGAACTCCTCGAAGGTCGGGACGGTCGCACGGTCCTCGGCCACACCGTCGGCGGGCACGATGAGGCGGTACACCCCGTCCCCTTCGGGGATGGCGCCGAACCGCAGTTGGGTCCTGCGGACCTCTGCTACGACGGCGGCGACCGTCGCCGGATCCTCGATCACCTCCATATCCCCCAGCAACGTCTCCACCTGGGCGGGCTCACCGGGGAAACCGACACCGAGCCGCTTGCGCACCGTGCTGCGGCCGCCGTCGCACCCGACGAGGTAGCGCGAGCGCAGCCGCGTGCCGTCCGCCAGTTCGACGGTCACCCCGTCCTCGTCCTGGCTCAGCCCGGCCACCTCGCAGCCGCGCCGGATCTCGGCACCGAGTTCGAGGGCACGCTCGGTGAACAGCCGCTCGGTGACCGACTGCGGGGTGGCGAGGCCGTACGGGTGAGCCGTGTCCAACCGGTCCGGCCACGGCTTGACGATGCCGCCGAAGAGACCGCCGGCCTGGAACTTCTCACTGACCGCGAGGAACCGGTCCAGCAGGCCGCGCTGGTCCATCATCTCGACGCTGCGCGCGTGCAGACCGCGTCCGCGGGACTGCCCGGTCGGCTCGGTCAACTTCTCCAGCACCACCACGTGCACACCGTGCAGTCGCAATTCGCAGGCCAGCATCAAACCGGTCGGTCCGCCGCCGACCACGATCACGTCAATCATCAAACCCCCCATTGACCACGGTTGCATTTCAGCCAGCTGCTCCGGCCGGAGATTGTGCAGCACCGCCGGGGCCTTGCCGCAAGGCCCCCCGTGCGCTATACGTTGAGAGTGGCAAGGAGTGGATAACGCTCCTTGCCTTTGTCTTTTGCCGTCCGCCTTTGTCTTTTGCCGTCCGCCTTTGTCTTTTGCCGTCCGCTGTGGGCGGCCGGCCTCCTCCCGAAGCGGTGACGCGCCCCGTACGGAGCGGACGCAGTCGGCAGTCGAGGGGGCTGACAAGGAGTCACCCCATGGCCGAATCGCCGCTACCCGAGGAGGGTGAAGCGGCGCATCGCAGGACGCGGGAGGCGGATACTGAGCCTCACGGAACTCGACGCGTATGGGGTGGAGCATGCCGCGTTGGAAGGAATTACCGGATTCGCTCGACGAGCGGGTGCGGAAACTGATCATCCAGTTGCGCCGGCTGAAGGACCGCAGCGGGCTGAGCCTGGTATCGCTTGAGTCCAAGACCGGATACAGCCGCGCCTCCTGGGAGCGCTACTTCAACGGGAAGGCGCTGCCGCCACGGCAGGCGGTGGAGGCACTGGCGCGGGTCGTCGGGACGGAGCCGACCCAGGTGCTCGTCCTGCACGAGATGGCCGAGCAAGCGTGGCAGCAGCGAGAGGCCCGGTCCCCGGCGGCCGACGTGCAGGACGGCGGCGAGCAGGCGGCAGCGGAGGAGGAACGGCGCACGGCGGTGGGGACCGAGCGGCCGCCTGGGGTGCGCAGGCCCATCGCCCTCGCCGCCGTCGTGGCCGCCGCGCTCGTGGGGATGGGCGCCGGAATGCTGATCGCCGCGCCCTGGGGCGACGACGACGGCGGGGACGGGAAGGCGAAGACGGCCGTGGACAGCCCACGGCCGAGCGGCAGCACCGGCACCGCCACCGAGGGGCCAGGCCCGTACGTCTACCAGCTGGGCAAGACCTACCCCTGCGACGTGCGCAGGTCCCGGGCGGTGGGCGGGGGACTGACCGCGCGGTACAGCACCACGCGCACCGCCATCCTCGCGGGACCGGGCTGGGACGTGGTGGAGGCCCAGTGCCTGCTGCGCCATCACAAGGTGGATCCGGGCGTCGTCGACGGGATCTACGGGCAGCAGACCATCGCAGCAGTGGTGCGTCTCCAGAAGAAGGCCGGACTGCCGGAGGACGGCATCGTGGGCCCGGACACCTGGCAGGTGCTGCGAAAATGACCGGTCCCGCACCGGAATGTGCGGCGCTGGCCGAAGGACTCCGCGACGTACGGGCGCGCACGGGCCTGAGCCTGGCGGCGCTGGCCGAGCGCACCGCGTACAGCAAGTCCTCGTGGGAGCGCTACCTCAACGGCAAGAAGCCCGTGCCCCGGCAAGCCGTCCTGGCCCTGTGCGCACTGGCTCAGGAGCCCACCGGGCGGCTGTTGGCACTGTGGGAACTGGCGGACGCGGAGTGGAGCGGGCGCGCCCGGCACGCCCCCTCCACCTCCACCCCCTCCACCCCGGCCGTGCCGCCGCCCGTACCTGCCCCGGCTGCCGCCGGCGCCCCGAGCGCCACGGCCGTCCTGACCGCCACCGGCGCCACGGGCATCACCACGGCCGCGCTTGGCAAGGCTTGGCACAGGTGGCTGTTCCTCCTCGGCGCGGGAGTGGCCGCGTTGGCCGCCACCGCGGTGATCACGGCGCTGTCCGTGCAGGACTCGGGTGCCGGACAGGCGACGAGTCTGGCGTCCCCCGTCCTGGAACCCCCTGTCGGTTGCCGGGGGAAGACGTGCGAGGGGAAGGACTCCGGCGCCCCCACGTTCTGCTCGTTACCCGATCGGTCGGAGGTGCTCGGGCCCAAGCACCGCACCCGGACCGGTGCTTTCGTGCAAATCCGGTACAGCAAGGTGTGCGCGGCGGCATGGGGCCGGTTCTGGCATGCGAAGGTGGGAGACGCGATCGAGATCTCGGCTCCCGGCAGCCCGTCGCAGCGAGAAGAAGTCGCCGACGTCCACGACACCAAGGCTTACCTCTTCACCTACATGGTCGACGCGAGCGAGACCACCGGACTGCGGGTGTGCTTCGACCCGGTGGGCGTCGGCCGCCCGGAATGTTTCCGTCCCTGACCGGTCACGGCAGCGGGTTCGGAAGCGGCCGGGCGGCGGTCCGCGGTCTGACCGCCCGCGTTTCTATGCTGGTTCTCCGTCGGCGTGCAGATCAGGGGGGGACACGACATGACGACGGTGCGGTTCGAGCTGTGGGGGCCCATGCGGGTGTTCGTCGACGGCCGGGAGGCATCGATTCCGGCCGCGAAACACCGCGCCCTCCTCGCGGCGCTGCTGCTCAGGGCGGGCCAGTCCGTCCCGGTGAGCGACCTCGTCGACCGGTTGTGGGACACCGATCCCCCGCTCAGGGCCAAAGCTGTGCTACAGACCTATGTGTTACGCGCGCGCCGAGCACTGGGACCTGCCGCCGATCTGCTGCGCACGACCACCGGGGGGTACCTCCTCGCAGTGGAGCCGCACGCCCTGGACGTCACGGAGTTCCGGGACCTGACCGCACGAGCGGCCCGCCACGCGGGCAGCAAAGAAGCCACCGCGGAGGAGGCCTGCCTGGCACAAGCGGTGGCTCTCCGCCGCGGCCCCCTGCTCGCGGACGTCCCCTCCGAGGTGCTGCACCGCGAGGAGGTGCCCCACTGGGAGGAGCTGCACCTGACAGCGTGCGAGCGGCTTGCCGAGCTGGAGCTCGAGCAGGGCCGCCTCACCCAGTCGCTCGCCCGTCTCACAGCGCTCTCCGCCGCCCATCCGCTGCGGGAGCGACTGTGGTACCTGCGCATGCTCGCCTTGTACCGCGGCGGACGGCAGGCCGACGCGCTGCGCGCCTACCGCGAGCTGCATCGCCTTCTCGACGAAGAACTGGCGGTCGCCCCATCGGCCCGCCTGCAGGATCTGCACCAGGCCATCCTGGCCGGTGCGCCCGAGCTGCTGCCGCCGGCACCGGAACAGGCGACCACCGCCCCACCCGCTCAGGACGGAACGTCTTCAAGGACGCCTGTGTTCTCCCCCTGGACGGCGGCGTGCCAACTTCCTCCCTCACCCTCGGCCTTCGTCGGCCGGACGGCGGCCCTGTCGGCGATATCGCGGCACTTGGCGCCGTCCGCGCGCACCGAGGGCAACGTCCCCGTGCTCAACGTCTGCGGGCCGCCCGGCGTCGGCAAGACGGCACTGGCCGTCACGGCCGCCCACAACCTCAGCGGCCACTACCCGGACGGCCAGTGGTACCTCCCCCTGGCGGGGGCCACGCCGGCCCCCCCGAGACCCCGCTGAGGTGCTGGCCGATCTGCTGCACCTGGCGGGCTACCAGGGGCCGCTGCCGCAGACCCTGGAGGCCCGGACCGCGGCACTGCGCGGCCGTCTCACCGGGCGCCGCGTCCTGCTGGTGCTCGACGACGCCCGCGACACCGAACAGATCATGTCCCTGCTGCCTGGGACCGCCGGGTGTGCCGCGCTGGTCACCAGCCGCCGCATGAGTACCGCGTCAGCGGGCATCCATGACCTGCCGCTGTCCTCGCTCAGCCCGGACGAATCCGTTGAACTGCTGGAACGGCTGCTCGGGCGGCGACGCGTCCACGACGAGCCGGCGGCCTGCCGGGAGACCGTCCGGCTGTGCGGTCACCTCCCCTTGGCCCTGCGCGTCGCCGCGGCGCGGCTGTCCCGCCGCCCCGATGCCAGTCTGGCGTCCTTCGTGGCCCGGCTGGACAGCCCCCGGCGCCGTCTGGACGAGCTCTCCGAGGACGACGTAGGACTGCGCACCCTGTTCGACTACTCCTACGCGGTCATGACGCTGGGTGATCAGCGTGCCTTCCGGATGCTCGGTCTGCTGCCGTATCCCCACTTCGCGTGCTGGATGCTCGGTGCCCTGCTGGGCGGCGACGGTGAGCGCGCCACGGAGCGTCTCGTCGCGGGCAATCTGGTGGAGCCCGCCGGCACCGATCTGGCAGGCGAACCCGTCTACCGCCTCCACGACTTACTGGCCGTCCACGCCCGCGAACGCGCCACCCTCACCGACGGGCCCCGGGACGCCACGGAGATCGCCGCCGCACAGGACCGTCTGCTGGACGCGGTGGTCCTTCTCGCGACCACCGCCTACGCCCGCGGCGCCCGGTCCTCGGACGACCTGCCACCGGACGATACCCCCGTGCCTCCGGTACTGGCCGGCCATGACGTCGAGCGGCTTCTCGCGCACCCCACCCGCTGGATGCGCGCCAACCGGTCGCACCTCGAGGCGCTCATCGAGGACGCCTGCGCGCGGGGCCGCTACCCGGCCGCGGCGCGCCTGACCGACACCGTGCTGGCCACCCTGGGGGAGCCCGGCGACGCCCCCAGGCTGCTCCGGCATTACCGGGCCGTGGAGCGGACAGCCGCGGCCGCCGGTGACGAGCGCCTCGCCTGGCGTGCCGCCTACGGACGCGCCCAGTCCCTGCTGTACGAGGACGCCCCGCGCGCACGCGACATCTTCGCCGAGTGCGTCCAGGCCTTCAAACGACTCGGTGCCCAGCGGGAATACCTCTACGGCCTCTCCGGACTCTCCTACTGCGAGGAGACGCTCGGGAACACCGAGGCTCAGCTGTACCACGCCCGGGAGGCGGCGAGACTCGCCGATCGCTCGTTCTCGCCGGACGACAAGGGAGTCGCGCTGCGTGCCCTGGGGGCAGCGCTGCACACGGCCGGACAGTCCCAGGAGGCTCTCACCGTCTACGAGGAAGCGGCCGACATCGCCCGTGCCCAAGGACTCGCCCAGGCGGAAGCCACGACACTCTACGGCCTGGCCCGCAGCGCGGTCGCGGTCGGCCGTCTCGCTCGGGCTCGGTCCGCCTGCGGACGTGCGCTCACTCTGTACGAGGAGGTGGGAAGCGCGCACGGCGCCGCCTGGATAACGCTCATGACCGCGACCGTCGCCCTGGAGGACGGCACACCGAGGGAGTCGGCTTCGCTGGCCGCCCGTGCGATGGTCCTGCTGCGCGAATGCGGTGATCTGCGGGGTGCGGCGACCGCGATGCTGCGGCGCGGCGAAGCGCTGTTGGCCGACGGCCGCCCGGCAGAAGCGCGTGCGGTGCTGCGTGAGGCCGTCGCCGAACTCGACAGGACCGGCGCGCGAGGCCACCACGCCAGGGCGGTCGCCTTGCTCACCAGGGTGGAGGGGGAGACGCCCGGCGCGTCACCCGCTCAGCCGTGAACGGCCGAGCCGGCGTGGCGTGACAGACTTCTGATGCTCGCCCTGGGCGAGCCCCGTTCCACCGCAGAGGAGCATTCCGCGTGACCGCCACGCTCGACCACCCCCTCGTCACAGCGGCCCGTCGGCTGGCCGACGACGTCCTCTCCCCCGCCGCCGAGGCGCACGACCGGGAGGGCGTCACGCCCGCGGCCATCGACTCCGTCAAGGCGTCGGGCGTGCTGGGGGTGAGCGCACCGGCGGCGTACGGCGGCGCGGAGGCTCCGGCGGCCGTCGGCCGGGAGATCGCCGAGATTCTCGCGGGCGCCTGCTGCTCGACGTTCTTCGTCCAGGCCCAGCACCACACGCCGGTGCGCATGCTGGCCGAGGGCGAGGAGGCGATACGGAGGCGGTGGCTGCGCCCGCTGAGCGAGGGCACGCTGCTCGCCGGAATCGCCTTCTCGCACCTGCGCGCCTACCCGGAGCTGCCCGTGCGGGCCACCCGGGTGGCGGGCGGCTGGCGCTTCGACGGACGTGTGCCCTGGTACACCGGCTGGGGGCTGAACGACGTGTTCCTGCTGGGCGGTGCGACCGAGGACGGCGAGGTGGTCTTCGCCGGCGTCGCCGCCCGCGAGCAGCCGGGCCTCACCGCCACGGACCCGCTCCAGCTCGCCGCGCTCACCGGTGCGCGGACGGTGGGGCTGTTGCTCGACGGGCTCGTGCTGCCCGACGAGGCGGTGGTGGTGCGCCTTCCGTACGAGCGCTGGGCGACGGAGGACCGCCCGAAGAACACCAACACCAACCCCGCCGTCTTCGGCGTGGCCCGCGCCGCGCTCGACCTCCTCGACGCGTCCGGCGACGGCGAGGCCAAGGAGACGGCGGGTGTGCTGCGCGAACGCCTGGCCGCGGCACGCCGCGACGCCTACGCCCTGGTCGATGAGGTGCCACCCGCCGAGCGGCTGGACGACAGGCTCGCGGTCAAGGTCCGGGCCTACGACCTGATGCGCGCCGCCACCACGGCCGCGATCGCCGCGGGCGGCGGTCGTGCCTTCGGCCTCTCCCACCCGGCCCAGCGCCTCGCCAGGGAGGGCCTGTTCCTCGTCGTCCAGGGCCAGACCCGCGAGGTCCGCACGGCCCACCTGGAGGCCCTGCGGTCCTGACGCGGTGCGGCTCCCAAAAAACCGGGTCCGGTGCTTCGGGGCTTGGGGACTTCGGAGCTTGGGGACTTCGGGGTGTCCTTCCGTGGGTCGGCATGGGCACGGCGCGGTGACCGCCATGCGGACGCATGTGCGAATACCTGCCTGGTCATGCATACGATCCCGCGGTACGTCCCTGCACCACCGGAAGGCTCCCGTGAGCTCCACCTCTCCCCAACCCGCCACCACGTCGTCGAAGACGGCGTCCGGCACGGCGCTGATCCGTTCGGCGGCCGACGTCTCCGATCTGGTCAATTCGGGCACCGCACGCGGCCGGCACGCGCGCATGATCGTGATCATCGCACTCGGCGGGATCTTCCTCGACGCCTACGACCTGAGCTCCCTGGCGTACGGCCTGCCCGACATCACCCAGCAGTTCGGCCTCAGCTCCAGCCTGGCCGGGCTGGTCACCGCCTCGATCAGCATCGGTTCGCTGCTGGGTGCCCTGGTCGGCGGCTGGCTGGTGGACCGCATAGGCCGCTACCGGGTCTTCATGGCCAACATGCTCTTCTTCGTCGTCACCGCCCTGGTGTGCGCGGTGGCCCAGGACACGTGGACGCTGATCGCCGCGCGCTTCGTGATGGGCATCGGCGTCGGCATGGACATCCCGGTCGCCATCGCGTTCCTCGCCGAGTTCTCCCGGCTGCGGGGCAAGGGGAGCAAGGGCTCGCGCACGGCCGCCTGGTCGCCCGCCTGGTACGCGGCGACCAGCGGCTGCTACCTGGTGATCATGCTGCTGTACTTCCTCCTGCCCCACGCCCAGCTGGGCTGGCTGTGGCGGTTCACCGTCGGCTTCGGAGCGGTGCCCGCGCTGGTCGTGCTGCTGCTGCGCCGGCGCTATATGAACGAGTCCCCGACCTGGGCCGCCGACCAGGGTGACCTGGAGGGCGCGGCGCGGATCCTGCGTGAGTCCTACGGTGTGGACGCCCGTGTCGCCGACGGCGTGCCCGCGCGGACACCCCGTCCGCCCCGGCCCGGACTGAGCGCCTACGCACGGCTCTTCACCCCGCCCTACCGCGCACGCACGATCCAATCGGTGACGGTCGGGGTGGCCGAGACCTTCGGCTACAACGCGGTCGCGTTCGGGCTGCCGATCATCATCGCCACGCTGATGACCCAGGGCCCGCTGACCACGATCGCGTCCTCCTTCGCCCTGAACCTCGTCTTCGCCCTGACCGGCGGGCTCCTCGGCATCCGCTGGGCGTCGACCCGTGGCGCCTGGCCGATGATGACGCTGGGCTTCGCGATCCAGCTCGTCGCCATCGTGGTGCTCGGCCTGATCGGGAAGCCGTCCGGGACGGGCGTGGTGACGGCGTCGATCCTGATGCTCGGCGCCTTCATGTTCGCCCAGGGCTTCGGGCCGGGCGCGCACATCATGAGCTATGCCTCGCTGGGCTTCCCGACCTCGATGCGCGGTGTCAGCATCGGCTTCAACCAGGCCGTCCTGCGCCTCGGGTCGACGCTGACGCTGTTCTTCTTCCCCATCCTCAGCAGCGGCCTCGGAACGGACGTGTACTGGGTCATCCTCGCCGCTCCCGTCCTCGGCCTGACCGCCCTCCTGGTGAAGCGCTGGGAGCCGGTCGGCTTCGACGCGGACGCGGAGGAGCGGGCCCGGGTCGGGGCCGAGACGGCCCGGGGCTGAACCCCGGGAAACCCGCCCGGAATGGTGTGTCCGGCTTCGGGCCGGTCCAGGGGGCACCAGGGAGAAGGTCCGCATCGGGACCGCCGGCGAGGCGGTCCCGATGCGGACCCGGCCTAAGCGATACCGAACACGCGCTCGGCCGTGCGGTGGCCGATCGCCGTCCGCTGATCATCGGTCAGCGGCGCTTCCCGCAGGAAGGCCACGGCAGCCGCCGGGTCCTCGTACGGCCAGTCGATCGCGAACATGATGTTGTCCTCGCCGACCGCGCGCAGCGCCAGCCCGAGCACGTCCGGATCATCGATGCCGCTCGTGGTGACCACGAAGTTGCGCCGGAAGTACTCGCTCGGTGTGAGCGACAGTCGCGGCATCGGCGTGGCCGCCCCGGCCGTCCGGGTCGCGAACGCGTGCCGGTTGTCGATCCGCCGCAGCCAGTACGGAATGCCTTCGCCGAGGTGTCCGAGCACGACGGTCAGCCCCGGGTGGCGGTCCAGCGTGCCGCTGAGGATGAGCCGCATGGCGTGCAGCCCGGCCTCGGCCTGGTAACCCCAGATCGCCCCGAGCATCCCGTGGTCGCGGTAGGGGGCCGGCATGCTCGGTGCCCGCGGGTGCAGATAGACCGGCGCCCGGTTCGCCTCGGCCGCCTCCAGCAGCGGCGCGAACTCCGGCTCGTCCAGGTAGCGCCCGCCGGTATGCGAGTTGATCATGATGCCGTTGAGGCCGAGCGGACCCATGGCCCGCTCGATCTCGGCGGCCGCGGCGGCCGGGTCCTGCGGCGCCACCGTGGCCAGCCCGCCGAACCGGTCCGGGTGCCGCCGCACGATCGCGGCCAGCGCGTCGTTGAACTCCCGGGCCAGCGGCACCGCGTCGGCCGCCGGATAGGGCTGGACCCCGGGCGGATTGAGGCTGAGCACCGCCATGTCCTGTCCGAGCGCGTCCATCTCCCGCAGCCGGGCATCGAGATCGACGAGCCGGGCGCGCAGAGGGGGAGCCTTCTCCACCCTACGCATCAAGGCCATCTCGGTCTCGTCGCCCGGCACCACGTCCAGGCCGTGCGCGACCCGCAGGAACGCCTCGGTGGTCAGGTGCTCCTCGACCGCGACGACCCTCATGCCCGCCGTCCGCCGTCGACCGACAGGGCGATCCCGGTGACGTAGGACGCGGCGTCCGAGCAGAGCCAGACCGCCGCCGCCGCGGCCTCCTCGGGCGTGGCCATCCGGCCGAGCGGAGTGATCGCCTCCTGCATCGCGATCATGTCGGTACCGGCCGCCACCTGCTCGAACCCGGGGGTGCGGGTGGGGCCGGGGCAGACGGCGTTGACCCGGATGCCGTCCGGCGCGTAGTCGACCGCGGCGACCTTGGTGAGCCCGACGATGCCGTGCTTGGCGGCCACGTAGGCGGGGGCGGTCGGGATCGCGTACAGACCGCCGTTGGAGGCGACGTTGACGATCGCGCCGCCGCCCTTGAGCAGGGGCAGTTCGTACTTCATGCACAGGAAGGTCCCGGCCAGGTTGACGTGCACCACGCGCTCGAACTCGTCCAGGGTCATCTGGTCGAGCTGCCGGTGGTGCGAGGCCAGACCGGCGTTGTTCACGGCGAAATCGAGGCCGCCGTACGCCGCGACCGTGCGCTCGACGGCCGCCCGGACCGACTCCTCGTCGGCGATGTCGACGCGGACCGCCAGTGCCTCCCCGCCGTCCTTCCTGATCATCTCGGTGGTCTCGGCCGCCGCGCTCTCGTCGATGTCGAGCACGGCGACCGCGGCGCCGCTCCGGGCGAACTCCAGCGCCGCCGAGCGCCCGATCCCGCTGCCGGCGCCGGTGACCAGTCCCACCTTCCGGGGTCCGCCGCTCATGCCAGCGGCTCGTGGTTCGCCCAGGCGACCTTGTACGGGTGCCGCGCCTGCCAGCGGGCGATGACCTCGTGCGCGCCGGGCGCGGCGAACGCCTTCGCCAGCGCGTCGGTGTCGGCCACGGCGAACTGCACGATCGCGGTCGCGATCAGTGCCGGAATGTTCTCCTCGCCGGGGATGGGGATGTGGCGCCGGGCCACGGCCGACTGCACGAAACCGGTGTCCAGCATGACCCGTTCGATGTCCGCGAGGTATTGGTCGAGTTCGGTGGTCGGCAAGGGCTGATCGAAGGAGACGATCATCGTGTGGTTGATCATGCTTCGATTCTTCAGGACAGAGGCCACCGACGTCCAAGATCAGTTCGGAATCCGGCGATAACCTGGAGGCATGATCGAACTGGAGACCCGCGAGCTCGAGTACTTCATGGCGGTCGCCGACGAGCTGCACTTCGGCCGGGCCGCCGTCCGGCTCTCGATCGCCCAGCCGGCCCTGTCGAAGGCGATCCGGCGGATCGAGACCCGGCTCGGCGTCCAGCTGTTCGTCCGGTCCAGCCGGCACGTCGAGCTCACCCCGGCCGGGGAGGCATTGCAGGAACACGGACGGCATGCGCTCAACGCGGTCGGCGCCGCCGTCCGGAACGCCCGGCGCGCCGGCGACGCCCAGGCCCATCTGCGGCTCGTGCTCAAGCCCGGCGGCGACGCCGGCCTGCTGTCCGGGATCCTGGCCGAGTACGCCCACCAGCCCGACGCCCGGCGGGTGGACATCCTGTTCAGCGGCCCCGCCGACCGCGCCGACTTCCTGCTCGACGGCCGGGCCGACGTCGGCCTGCTCTACGCGCCGTTCGACGCTCTCGACGGACTGGCCCACGAGACGCTGCTCACCGAGGACCGCGTGGTCATCGTCCCGTCCGGGCACCGGCTGGCCGGGCACGCCTCGGTGCGCATGTCCGATCTGGAGGGTGAGACGCTGCCGCGGTGGAAAGGGGTCCCCGGGGGTGACGGCACCGGTCCCGAGGTCGTGGACGTGGTCCAGATGCTCCACATGATCACGGTGAGCCGGATGATCGGGGTACTGCCCCGCTCGCTGGTCGAACCGCTCCCGGCCGGCCTGGTCTGCGTACCGGTGACCGACGCACCGCCCAGCCGCCTGGTACTCGCCTGGAACGAGCAGGACCGCCGGCCGCTGGTCGCCTCGTTCGTGGCCGCCGCGCTCGGGACGCGCCGGCACGGAACCCGATACCGGTGACCCACGGCGGCCGACGGCGTACCGCTGCCGTCGCCGCACGCTCCAGCGGAACGGCCATGGGCTGCCGCAGAGCGCCTGACCTCCCCCGGCGTGCCGCATTGGCAACGCCACACCCGGAAGGCACGGTGGAGCCCGCGGCCGGTTCCCGGCCTGCGCGTCGCCGGCCCGCGGCCGGTGAATCAGCGGGCCGGTGGCCGGAAGCGCGGAAGGCCGCTGACAGCCGGCGGACCGCGCAGGAGGACGCATGACCGCATGGCTCTCACCGGCAGACGTGAACATGGTCGCCGGATACCTCGACCTCGCCGGGGTGCTCATCTGCGGACTGCTCGGTGGCGCGGTCGCCCGTGCCGAGGGGCTCGACCTCTTCGGCTACCTGGTCGTCGGCACCGTCTCCGGCCTCGGCGGCGGAATCATCCGCGACACCTTGCTCCAGCGCGGCACTCCGGTGGCGCTGACCGACGCCGCGTATCTGCCCACCGCCTTCGCGGGCGCCTTCCTCGCCTTTCTCATCGCCATCGGAGAAGAACACTGGCATCGCCTGTTCACCGCACTGGACGCGGCCGTTCTGGGTTTCTGGGCCATCTCCGGGGCTCAGAAGACACTGGCCGCCGGATTGGCCTGGCTGCCCGCCGTGCTCGTCGGCACCGTGACCGCTGTGGGCGGCGGGGCGGTCCGCGACTTGCTGCTCACCCGGATTCCGGCTGTGCTGGGAGGCAACGGGCTCTACGCCACGGTCGCGGTGGTGGTGTCCGGGCTGTACATCGTGTGCGCCCACTTCAGGATTCCCGCCCTCGGGATCGTCGGCGGCGTCCTGGGCGCGGTGCTGCTGCGCCTGGTGGCCAACCGCCGCGGCTGGTCCCTCCCGGGTGGCCTTCCGCTGGAGCCGTCCAGAGCGCTCGCCAGGATGCGCCGCCGGTCCAAGGGCGGGCGCCCCTCCGACCCGCCCGAGGAGTTCCCGCATGACCGTCGCGATTGACACCGTCCTGAGGGGCCTGGACGGGATCAGAACACAGGTCGAGGACCTGTACCGGGATCTGCACGCCCACCCCGAGCTCGGCCTGGCCGAGACCCGGACCTCCGCGCGGGTGGCCGAGCGCCTGCGCGCTGAGGGCTACGAGGTCATCGACGGCATCGGCGGCACCGGTGTCATCGGCGTCCTGACCCGCGGCGACGGGCCCACCGTGCTGCTGCGCGCCGACATGGACGCGCTGCCGGTGGCGGAAGCCACCGGGCTCCCCTACGCCTCGACCGTGACCGCCACCGACCGGTCCGGCCGCGCGGTCCCGGTCATGCACGCGTGCGGCCACGACGTCCATGTCGCCTGCCTGCTGGGCTTCGCGCAGCTCATGGCCCAGGCGGCCCCGGACGCGTGGCAGGGGACGCTGGTGGTGCTGTTCCAGCCGTCGGAGGAGAACGGCGACGGCGCGGACGCGATGCTCGCCGACGGTCTGGTGGACCGGATCCCGCGTCCGGACGTCGCCTTCGCCCAGCATGTGCTGCCCTACCCGGCCGGCTACGTCGGCGTCCGGGCCGGCGCGTTCCTCAGCGCCGCCGACAGCCTGCGCATCACCCTGCACGGTCGTGGCGCCCACGGCTCCATGCCGCACGCCGCCGTCGACCCGGTCGTGCTCGCCGCGATGTGCGTACTGCGGCTCCAGACCATCGTCTCCCGCGAGGTGCCGCCCACCACACCGGCGGTACTGACGGTCGGCAGCGTCACGGCCGGAGCCGGCCCGAACGTGATCCCGGAAACCGCGGTCCTCGAACTCAACGTGCGCAGCTACGACGACGCCACGCGGCGGCGGATCCTGGAGGCGATCGCCCGCTGTGTCCGCGCCGAATCCGACGCCTCCGGGGCTCCGAGGGAACCGAGCATCGAGAAGCTGGCCCAGTTCCCTCCCACCCGTAACGACGCCGAGGTGACCGCGCGGCTGGACCAGGCGTTCCGCGCCCACTTCGGCGACGGTGCGGGCACCGTGGACCCGCAGACCGCCAGCGAGGACTTCAGCGAGATTCCCCGGGCCCTGGGCGCCCCGTACTGCTACTGGGCCATCGGGGGCGCCGACCCGGACCGCTACGCCGAGGCCGAGCGCAACGGCACGGTCCACCAGGACATCCCGGTCAACCACTCGGCGCACTTCGCCCCGCTGATCCAGCCCACTCTCGACACCGGCATCACCGCACTGGCCGTCGCCGCCCTGGCCTGGCTCGGCCACGAAGCCGCCTGACGTCCGTACCCGGCCTGGTGCGTCGACAACACGGTGGTTCAGCCCCGGCGCCAGTCGTCGTTACGCAGATGGGAGCCGGCCATCGGGCCCATGCGGAGCATGCCACCGTCCACGGCCCAGGAAGCGCCGGTGACATAGCCGGCGTCCGGGCCGGCGAGGAAGGCGATCACGGCCGCGACCTCCCGGGCGTCGCCGGGCCGGCCCGCCGGCACCCCGGGGCGGTCCTCGGTCCGGACGTCGGTGCCCTCCTGGCCGGTCATGGGTGTGGCGATCTCGCCCGGTGCCACCGCGTTGACCTGGATGCCGTGTTCGGCCAGCTCAAGGGCCATCACCTGGGTGAGCAGGCCGAGTCCGCCCTTCGCCGCGCAGTAGGGTGCGGCGCCCACGCGCGGCTGGTGCTCGTGCACGCTGGTGACGTTGACGATACGGCCGCCTCCGCCTTGGCGGATCATGTGCCGGGCGGCGCGCTGACCGCACAGGAAGGGGCCCACCAGGTCGACGTCGAGCACCCGCCGGACGGTCGCCAGGTCGATGTCGAGGAACGGGGTGGCGGTGCCGGTGCCCGCGTTGTTGACCAGCACATCGAGGCGGCCGAGGCGGTCGGCGAGCCGGTCGATCACGTCTGCGGCCTCCGGCAGCCCGGTCAGGTCCATGTGCTCGACAACGGCCCGCCGTCCGAGCTCCCGGACCTCGGTCGCGGTCCGCTCGGCGCCCTCGCGGTCACTGTGCCAGGTGATGCCGATGTCCATGCCTTCGGCGGCCGGCCGTACGGCCGTGGCCCGCCCGATGCCGGAGTCCGCGCCGGTGAGAACGGCGACGCGGGCGATGCCCTCGGGTCCGGTGTTCTGGTGGGTGCTCATCCGTCGACTCCGTTGGAGAGTGGCCGGGCCGGCCGGGACGCCTTCCGAGGCGCACGGGTACCCGCCCCTCGCGGGCCGTAACCGGGGTCAGGGCCGGCGGGACGTCCGCGAGCAGTGCGAACGCAGGCTTCCCGGCCCGAGACCGCCGAAGCAGCCTCTGCCGCGGCCAACCGATACTGTGCCCCGGGACAATGAGGCTGATCCACTACCGCGACGCATCTCCTTGGGGGGACCACATGACACCCAGCCGCCGGCTGACCGCCATCCTGAGCGTGCTGCTCGGCACGATACTGCTGCTGGCCGCGCCCGCATCGGCGGTCGCCGCCCGGCAGCCCACGGCGCAAGGACAGACGGTCAACACCATCGCCGACACCGTCCTGTCCTCCACCCCGCGGAGCCACAAGCACACGGGCACCGCCCACCACCCCGCCACGGCCAAGCCCGTCCACAAGGCGTCGGTGAGCAAGGCGTCGGTGAGCAAGGAGAAGGTCAAGAAGCAGGGCAAGAAGAAGAAGCGCGGGTTCTTCAAGAAGCTGGGCATTGCCCTGATCGTGCTCCTCATCGTCCTCATCGTCATCGTGGTGCTGGTGATCTGGCTGATCGTCCACTTCGTACGGAAGGCGTTCCGCCGCCGCGGCTGACACACCGAGCCGGTCGAGGCCGAGGACGCGGCCCGTCACCGCAGACCGCGGAAGGCCTCCCGCAGCTCCCGCACCAGCAGCTCGGGCTGTTCCAGCCCGGGGAAGTGACCGCCTCGGTCCATTTCGTGCCAGGAGCGCAGGTCCGTGTAGCGTCGCTCGGCCCACCGCTTGGCCGTTGGCCATGGCTCGGCCGGGAACAGCGAGCACGCCGTCGGCACGGTCACCCGCAGGGCGTTCTCCTCTTCGGCGCTGCGCGGCACCCAGCGCAGCGCCTCCCAGTACCAGCGGGAACTGGATGCCCCGGTCCCGGTGAGCCAGTACACAGCGATGTTGTCAGCCTGCCGGTCAAGGCTCACTCCCCCGCCGGCCTCGGCCCGGGTGTCGGCGTAGGCGGCGAACTTCTCGCCCAGCCAGGCGGCCAGGCCGGCGGGTGAGTCGACCAAGGCGTAGCCGAGGGTCTGGGGGCGGGTGCCCATCTGGATTCCGAATCCGTAGCCGTCGGCCAGGTGCAGATCACGCCGTTCGATCAGCCGCGCCTCCGCGGGTGTGGCGGTCTCCCGGTCCTGTGGGAGGGGCGAGGCTATCGGCATCGTCAGGTGCAGGCCCACCACCCGTGCGGGAAACCGGCGGGCCAGCTCGGTGCTGACGTACGCGCCCCAGTCTCCGCCGTGCGCGCCGAAGCGGTCGTAGCCCAGCCGGCTCATCAGCGTCGCCCAGGCGCTCGCCGTGCGAGCGGGGTTCCATCCCGGCCGCGCGGGACGGCCGCTGAATCCGAACCCGGGCAGCGACGGAATGACCACGTCGAAGGCGTCCGCCCGGTCGCCGCCATGGCCGACCGGATCGGTCAGCGGGCCGATGACCTGCTCGAACTCCAGGATCGACCCCGGCCAGCCGTGCGTCAGCAGCAGTGGCAGCGCGGCCGGCTCCGGCGACCGCACATGCCAGAAGGCCAGTTCCAGGCCGTCGATGACCGTGCGGTAGTGGCCGATCTCGTTCCATGTCTTCTCGCGTGCTCGCCAGTCCACAGCGCGCAACGCCGCCAGGAGCGCCTGCATGTGGTCCCACCGCACGCCCTGGGACGCGTCCGGCACGGTCTGCGGTTCGGGCAGGCGGACCCGTTCCAGTCGGGCCCGCAGATCCTCGAGGTCGGCGTCGGGAACACAGATGGCGAAGGGTTCGATGTCGGGCGTCACTCCGCCCGTGGAGTAAGTCGGCACACCACGAACGCTAGAACCGATCCAGGGACACGGGAATGCGCGCGATTGCCGTTCACCGGTCATCAATTGCGGTAGGCCGACGGCCGCACCCCCGTGTGCCGCAAGAACGCCGTGGACAGTGAGCCGGGACTTCCGAAGCCGCACCGCGTGGCGACCTGAGCGACGGACAGCCCACCTGCCCGGAGGAGCCGCTGTGCCTCCTCGACCCGCAGGCGCGTGAGGTAGCGGTGCGGCGTCTGCCCCGTGGCCTCCTTGAAGACCCGGATGAAGTGGTACACGCTGAAGCCCGCCTCGGCGGCCATGTCCGCCACCGTGACGGGGTCGCTCAGCCGGTCCCGCATCATCGCCACGGCCTTGTGCAGCCAGGGCCCTTCGGCGTTCGCGCGGCTCACCTTCGGTGGCCGGACACCGCGGGTCAGCACATGCACGGCGAGAAACGCCGCCGCCGACTCCGCGTACAGGTCATCGACGGCGCCGGCGCCGGCCGCGCCCAACGCTCGCATCGTGTGTTCGACGAGCGGATCCCCCGAAGCCACCGCGGCGGCCGCCCGCTCATAGTCGATGCGTGCGCCGTCCACCTGCGCGACCGTACGCTCGACGACGACGCGCGGAACGTGCACCTGAAGGGTCCGCAAGGGAACCACGGACCGGTAGCGGCGCACCGACGCCACCCCCGGAACCGGCATCTCGAGCCCGCCGGGCATCCAATGCCGCCGCTGCCAGCGCCCACCGGTATGGGTCTCCATGGACGCATCACCCGCGACGGTGAGAACGAGATGCAGATCTCCGGTGGCGGGCAGGGCCACCTCCTCCGCTCGCGCGGTGTGATGGAACCGCTGGAGCAGCAGCGAGCGCCACCCCAGGCTGTCCCAGCTGCTGAACGTCCGCTCGACATACGGGTCCGGGTCGAATCCCAAATACGGCTCGAGGTCGAAATCTGGAGCGTCACACACCACGTCGAGCATAGCCACGAGCGGGGCCGGGTGCCGGGGTGTCAGGCGTCCCGGCGGTGCAGCGTGCACCAGCCGGCCAGCAGCGCGGCCGCTGCCCACAGCGCCGTCACCGCGAGGCCCGGCCACGGAGCGAGACCTCCCGCCGGGTCCTGGTGCAGGACTTGTTGTCCGGCGCGGTCCGGAAGGTAGCCGGCGGCGCCCCCGGCGACGTCTCCCACCACGAAGGACACGATCAAAATGAACGGGACGAGCAGGCTCAGCACCGCGACGGCGCTGCGCAGCAGGAAGGTGAGTCCCGCGGCGAACAGGGCCATCAGCGCCAGGTAGATGCCCGCGCCGAAGCAGGCCCGCAGCGCTCCCGGCTCGCTGAGGCCGATGGCGTACCGTCCCAGGAACGCCTGGCCCACGAAGAAGGTGGCGAATGTGGTGGCGAGCCCCACGGTGAGGGCGGCGGTGGTCACGACCGCGGTTTTCGCCGCGTAGAACAGGCCCCGGTGCGGCACGGCCGCCAGGGAGATCCGCAGGGCACCGCCCGCGTACTCGGAGGACACGGCCGTGGCCCCGAAGGCGATGGCGGCGATCTGTGCGAAGTTGATCGCGTAGAAGGCTCCGAAGACGGGATCCCCGCCATTGTCCGCCTCCGCTCGGCCCACGGTGGGGAAAACGAGCAGGGTGACGGCCAGCGTGGCGGCGAAGACCGCGATGAGCGATCCGAAGCTCGCCCGGACGGACCTGATCTTGATCCACTCGGAGTGGAGCACCGCGGTGACGGACATGTCAGACCTCCTGCGGTGTGGTCGGGGACGTGTGAGGCGCGGCGGCGAATTCCGTCTCGTCCGTCGTGAGAGCGAGATAGGCCTGCTCCAGGGAGGCGCGCAGCTCGACGAGTTCGAGGACGGGGATGCCCTCACGGGCGGCGATGGCCCCGATCTGTTCGGCTCTGGCGCCCTCCACGACCCATCCGCCGTCGTCGTCCGCCACGACCGGATATCCCTCGGTGATCAGCGTGGCGCGCAGCCGGGCGGGGTCGCCGGCGCGTACGCGGACACGTGCCTGGCTGTGCTGTTCGATGAAGTCCCGCATGGGGGTGTCGGCGAGGAGCCGGCCCCGGCCGAGGACGACGAGGTGGTCGGCGAAGGTGGCGGTCTCGTTCATCAAGTGGCTGGAGACCAGGACCGTGCGGCCTTCGCGGGCGAGCCGGCGCAGCAACTGGCGCATCCAGACGATCCCTTCCGGGTCGAGGCCGTTGGTGGGCTCGTCCAGCATGAGGACGGGCGGATCTCCGAGGAGCGCGGCGGCGATGCCGAGGCGCTGGCGCATGCCGAGCGAGAAGGTTCTGATGCGGCGGCCCGCGGCAGTGGCGAGCCCGGTGTCCTGGAGGACCTCGTCGATGCGGCGGGCCGGGATGCGGTTGCTGACGGCGAGGAAGCGCAGATGGTCGCGTGCGGTACGGGAACCGTTCGCCGCCTGCGCGTCCAGCAGGGCACCGACCGTGCGCAGCGGCTCGTGCACCATGGCGTACGGGCGGCCGCCGACCGTGGCGGTGCCGGAGGTGGGGCGGTCCAGGCCGAGGACGAGGCGCATGGTGGTGGACTTGCCGGCGCCGTTGGGGCCGAGGAACCCGGTGACCCGGCCCGGTTCGATACGGCACGTCAGCTGGTCAACGGCCCGGGTGCGGCCGTACTCCTTGGTGAGGTCCTCGATGTCGATGCGGCTCATGGCTTCAGCGTGATGGGGTGCGCGTGAGCGGACATCCCCCGCGGGAGGAGACCGTCTCCCCCGCCGGGGGCAACCGTCTCCCCCGCGCGGGGGAGACGCCGGCACCGTCCGCTCTGCCAGCATGACGGCATGGTGCGCCTCCTTCTGCCGCTGACCCATGCGCTCACCTACACCCGCTGGCTTCACCTGCTGGTGGGAGCGATCGTGCCGTTCGTCTGCGCCATGGTCTATCCGGGGCTGAGCAGTCCGTCGCCGGGGGACTGGGTGCTGATCGCGGTCCTTCCGGTCCCCTTGGTCCTGGCCGTCGCCATGGTGCCCTCGGCTCGCCGCGCGGAGGGGCTGCAAGCGCGACTGATGCTGTTCCCCGGTCCGCTCGCACGCGTGAGGAGCGACGAGGAGCCGGGTGTCTCCGCCGCTCCGTCCGCTTCGTGGTCCGACCGGGCCAGAACCGCTGTCTGGATGGTGCTGCGGCTGGAAACGGGGCTCGTCATCGCGCTGGTGACGGGGCAGTTGATGGCCCTGTCGCTGTCGCTGGCCGGGGCGGCCGCCGGGGATCCGGGTTTCGCCGACCCGCTCGTGCGCGTTTCCGGCGGCAGCTGGGGATACGTCCTGCTGGCACCGGTGCCCGTGCTGGCGCTGGTCGCGGTGGCCGCCGGGGCAGGCGCGCTCATGGCTCAGGCTGCCCGGCGGCTGCTCGGGCCGTCGCTCAAGGAGCGTCTGTCGGCGTTGGAGGAGCGCACCGAGCGGCTGCTGGAAGGCAACCGCATCGCACGGGAGTTGCACGACACCCTCGGCCATGCGCTGACCCTCGCCGTGGTGCAGGCGGGTGCCGCCCGCGCGGCAGCCGACCCGGAGTTCACCGACCGGGCGCTGGAGACCATCGAGGAGACGGGCCGGGCCGCGCTGGAAGACCTGGAACGCGTTCTGGCCGGGCTGCGCGAGACGGGGCGGCCCCTGGGTAGCCGCCCCGCTCTCGACGAGGCGGGCCGGTTGCTGGAGTCCGCGCGGTCCTCGGGTGCGCGGGTCGACGCCGAGGTGACGGGACCGTTGGAGAAGCTGCCGGGGCCCGTCTCCCGTGAGGCCTACCGGATGCTCCAGGAGGCCCTCACCAATGTGCTGCGGCACGCGGGCCCCGTCCGGGTCGGCGTCCGTATCGCCGTGGAGGAGGCGTGGCTACGGCTCGAGGTGCGCAACCCGCTGGCCGAGGCGGCATCAGCGGTATCGGCGGCCGGCGTGGGCGGCGGCAGCGGGCTGCGCGGAATCCGCGAGCGCGCCACGCTGCTCGGAGGCGAGGCCCGAGCGGGACAGGACGGCCGCGAGTGGCTGCTGCACGTCGACCTGCCGCTGCGATGACCTAGGCTGACCGTATGCCGCTCACCCTTCTCCTGGTCGACGACGAGCCGCTGGTCCGGGCCGGCCTGCGGGCGGTGCTGGAGGCTCAACCGGACATCGAGGTGGTGGGCGAGGCGGCCGACGGGGCCGCCGTGATCCCCCTGGTGCGGCAACTGCGCCCCGATGTCGTGGCCATGGACGTGCGGATGCCGCTGATGGACGGCATCGAGGCCACCCGGGCAGTGCTGCGCACCGTGCCCGACCCGCCGAAGATCGTGGTGGTGACGACCTTCGAGAACGACGAGTACGTGTACGGGGCGCTGCGCGCGGGAGCCGACGGCTTCCTGCTCAAGCGGGCACGGCCGGCGGAGATCGTGCATGCCGTGCGGCTGGTGGCCGAGGGCGACTCCCTGTTGTTCCCGGCGGCGGTACGGCGGTTGGCCGCCTTCCACGGCCAGGCTCCCGGCAACGCCGCGGCCCGGACGGCCATGGAGCGTGCCGCGCTGACCGAACGGGAGGAGGGGGTGCTGCGTCTCATGGCGCGCGGCCTGTCGAACGCGGAGATCGCCGCGTGCCTGACGGTGGGGACCGAGACCGTCAAATCCCATGTGAGTTCCGTGCTGGCGAAACTTGGCGCACGGGACCGCACGCAAGCGGTCATCGCGGCGTACGAGTCCGGCTTCGTCTCCCTGTCCGAGGACCAGGCGGTGCCCGACGACCGCACCGTGCGCGGCTTTGACCCTCGTGGCGGCCGCCGGCCGATGTCCTGACGAGGCCGATCAGACTGTCAGCGGCTATCCGGGGTACGCCGGCGAATCGAGGGGGCATGAGGCGCCCGTCGACCCGGGCGCCGGAATCGACAAGTGCGGGGCCGTAGGGCAGGGCGCCCCGCGGTGGCCCGAGTGAAGTGGTACGCGCCCGCGCCAGGCGCCGATGGCTCGGCCTGACGATCATGCGGCTGCCTCTGGCCTGAGCCGTGCGCGTTGCCGACGGCCGCGTGGACGGGCCCCGGGCCGGCCGGGACCCCTGCGGGTTTCCGCAGGTCCGCGCTGCGGAGAACACCACCGCTTCGGGCGGCAATCCTCATGTCGCCGCTGAGCTGCGGTTTCTAGCATTGCCAGGCGTCGGGTACCGGAAGGCGTCCCCGGCACCGACCGCCATGTTGGAGACCACGCATGCACTTGATGACCCTGGCCCTGCCTCAGGAGCCCTCGGGCGGCATCGCCGGCTGGGCCGCGGACCTCGTGGACGCGATGGGCGGGCCGGGAGCCGGTCTGGCCATCGCGCTGGAGAACCTGTTCCCGCCGCTGCCCAGTGAGGTGATCCTGCCCCTGACCGGCTTCGCGGCGGGGCAAGGCGTGATCAGCCTGGCCTCGGCGCTGTTCTGGACCACACTCGGCTCGGCCGTGGGGGCCCTGGTCCTGTACTGGATCGGCATGCTGGTCGGCCGCCGGCGCATGTACGCGATCTGGGCGAGGCTGCCGCTGGTGAAGGCGTCGGACCTGGAGCGTACGGAGAAGTGGTTCCAGAAGCACGGCACCAAGGCGGTGTTCCTCGGCCGCATGGTGCCGATCTTCCGCAGCCTCATCTCCATCCCGGCCGGGATCGAGCGCATGCCGCTGCCGGTTTTCGCCCTGCTGACCACGCTGGGCAGCCTGATCTGGAACGCGGTGCTGGTGATGGCCGGTTACTGGCTGGGCGACCAGTGGGACGAGGTGGAGTCCTACGTCGGCGTCCTGTCCAAGGCCGTCCTGGTCCTGGTCGTGGTGGCTCTCGCGGTCTACGTGGTCGTGCGCTTCCGCGGCCGTGACCGGCAGGGGCGGCACCGCACGTCATGAGTTCCGCCGCGCGCCCCGGCGGGTCCACGCTGCTCGCCACACCAGCCAGGCGATCTTGCTCCGGCTGTGGGGCCGGGCTAGGCTTGGCGCCCGTGCAGGGGGATTTGACCAATATCGCCACCCATGGCCTGTTACCCGGCTCATCCGGCCAGAGTTCCGCCCAGGGCGCCGTCACGGCGGCGAGGGCACCGTCGTGGCCGCGCAAGATCCCGGGGATGCTCGTCGGCTGTTGCACGGCCCTGCTCGGATGTGTGTACCTGCTGATCGTCGGCCTGGCCGTGGCGGTCTTCCTGCCGTGGCCGCGCACCCGGTCCCGCGCCCTGGCCGTCCTCATGTCCGGAGCCCGCCGGATCACCGCGCTGGACCGGGGGCGCCGCTTCATCTTCTTCGGCGACCGCTTCCCCGAGCACTACAAGGCGTCCGACCAGAAGGTCCTGCGCTATCTGGCGATCCACAGCTACATGGGGCTGGTGTGCAGCGTCGTGGTCGGCCTGTTGGGCGTCGGCGCCATTCTGGCCGCGGTGCTGGCCGTGCGGCTCTTCCAGGGCTATCTCGACCTGCCGGAGCTCCTCACCCAGTTGTTGCTCGGGGGTGTGCTGCTCTTCCTCGACGTGCAGGGCATCTACTCGCTGATGGCGCTGGACGCCCGGCTGGCGCGCGAGTGCTTCGGGCCTTCCGAGGGGGAGTTGCTGCGGCAGCGCATCGACGAACTGGCCACCAGCCGGGCCGCGGTCGTCCAGGCGGTCGACGCCGAGCGCCGCCGCATCGAGCGCGACCTCCATGACGGCATCCAGCAGCGCCTGGTGGCGCTCGCCATGCTGCTCGGCCGGGCGCGCCGCAGCCGCGGCCGCAGCCCCGAGCAGGTGGACGCGTTGCTGCGGCAGGCGCATCAGGAGTCCCAAGAGGTCATCACCGAACTGCGCGAGGCGGCCTGGCGGGTCTATCCCTCGGCACTGGACAGCCTGGGACTGGAGGAGGCGCTCAGCGGGGTCTCCGAGCGGTGCTCCCTCCCCATCCGCATGGATTTCGAGGTCGGCCGCCCGTTGCCGCAAGCGGTGGAGACCGCCGCGTACTTCGTGGTGTCGGAGTGCGTGACCAACGCCGCCAAGCACTCCGGCGCCACGGCCGTCTCCGTGGGGCTCGCACTGCACGGCGGGGTGCTCGTGGTGCGGATCCAGGACAACGGCGGCGGCGGAGCCGATCCGGCGGGCAGCGGACTGACCGGGCTGCGCGGCCGGGTGGGCGCGCTCGACGGTCTGCTCCACATCGACAGCCCCCTCGGGGGACCCACGACCATTACCGCGGAGCTTCCATGCGCCTGATCATCGCGGAGGACTCGACCCTGCTACGAGAGGGACTGGTGCGTCTGCTCCTGGAGGAGGGTCATGAGGTCGTCGCGGCGGTGGGCGACGCGGTGTCCCTGATGAAGGAGGTCGAGGAGAGGACGCCCGACATGGTCGTCGTCGACATCCGCATGCCGCCGACCCACACCGACGACGGGCTGCGGGCCGCGCTGGAGATCCGCAAGCGCTGGCCCACCATCGGTCTGCTCGTGCTGTCGCAGCACGTGGAGCGCAACTACGCGGCTCAGCTCCTGGCCTCCAACGCGGAGCGGGTCGGCTATCTGCTGAAGGACCGTGTCGCCCAGATCGACGAGTTCCTGGACGCGCTGGAGCGGATCCACGCGGGTGGCGCGGCCATCGACCCCGAGGTGGTGCGTCAGCTGGTCATCCGTACCACGCACGGTGACCCGCTCGCCCGGCTCTCGCCGCGCGAGCGCAGCGTCCTGGGGGCGCTGGCGCAGGGCCACACCAACACGGCCATCGCGCAGAAGCTGCACATCTCACTGAGTTCGGTGGAGAAGAACCTCAATACGATCTTCGACAAGCTCGAACTGTCGCACACCACCGGCTACAGCCGGCGGATCCTGGCGGTCCTGCGGTATCTGGAGTCCTGAAGGCCGCGGTGTCCTCGGGGTCCTGAAGGCCGCGGTGTCCTCGGGGTCCTGAGGCGAGCGGCCGGCGGCGTCGGGCGGAGTGCCGAGGCGCTCGACGACGCATGGCGGACGTCGTCGAGTTCCTCTCGGCGTCGGGGGCGCCGCCGGGCTGCCCATGACCCCACGTCCGGGCGGGCAGGCACAGCCCGGCGCCGTCACTGGAAGGAGTACGGGTTCAGCGCGTCCTCCGGCAGGTGTTCCACCTGCACCCGGTCGCCGATGGCGGCTTCCTCGGCGAGTTCGAGGAGCACGTCGAAGGCCACGTGGTCCTCCAGTCCGAATCCGGTCGAGTCGAAGACGGTCCGCTTCTCCCGCTGCGCCTTTGCGAGCGCCGGGGCGGCGCACAGCGCGGGCAGGTCGGGGCCGAGGTCGCTGTCCTCGAGTTGCTGGCACTCGCCCTCACGCAGCGCCTGTTCCCGGTGGTCCGGGGTGACGAAGGCGGACTTCAGCACCGACCGGGGCACCTCGTACTTGCCGATCAGGTCGGCGCCGATGGCGTTGATGTGGACGTGCGGGCGCAGGTTCGCGCCGTGGAGGACCGGGCCGTCACCGACCCCGACCGAGGTGACGGTGCAGATGATGTCCGCCTCCGCCTCGATCTCCGCGACCGGTGCCACCCGCACGTCGATGCCGAGGAATTCGGCGCGCTCGGCGAAGGACCGGGCGTGAGCGGGCTCGATGTCGTGGACGAGGATGCGCTCCAGCGGGAAGACCCGGCTGAGCGCGTGGGCCTGGGTCACCGCCTGCGCACCGGCGCCCACGAGGCCGAGGACCCGGCTGTCGGGGCGGGCGAGCAGCCGGCTCGCGATGGCGGATGCGGCACCGGTACGGACGGCGGTGGGCAGGATGCCGTCGCAGATCGCCAGCAGGCTGCCGGTCACATCGTCGTAGCGGGTCAGCGTGCCGACGATGGTGGGCAGCTGGTGGGTGGCCGGATTCGTGGGCGTGTACGCCACGGTCTTGATGGTGATCGCGTCACCGGGCTGGTGGTGCGGCATCCATTCCAGGATGGCCGTGTTCTCGGGACCACGCAGGAATCCATCCCGCGCCGGGGTGATGCCCCGGTGGCTTTCTTCTCTGAACGCCTCGTCGAGACGGTCGATCATCCTGTCCATGAAAAGGTCTAACCCCTTTTCCTGAACGATCTTGGCAACATGTTGCCGAGTAATGACCGCGGTTTCCATTGTTTCCCCTTGACTTGCCTCACGGTGCGACATTTACTTGCCAATGGATTTCTGAATCCATCTGAATCCACCGGAAAGTCCGACCGGAATATGAAAATAATGGCTTCTGTTTCACCCGGTCAAGCTATTCCCTGGCGATTACGGTTTTCCTCAACCCGCGCGCTACGGGTTCCCGCAGGGTGCTGACTGCGGGAAACAACGACCACCTGGGCGGTTTACCTCGTATCCATATCCAGGCCGTGGAACTAGCGTTTCAGCGTCACAACCCCGGCAGCCGCCCCAGCGGTTCCGCGACATTGGGAGGACGCAGACGGTGCGAAAGAATCCGGCAACGCTACGGGTTGCGCGATGGAGCGCCACCCACCCGTGGTCCGCGATCGGACTGTGGGTCGTGTTCGTCGCCCTGTGCATCTTCCTCGGCGGCGCCGCCGGCACGAACAAACTCGATTCCGAGGAGTCCGGGGTCCGGGAGTCGGGGCGCGCGGGCAAGATCGTCGCTTCGGGGGACTTCCCCGAGAAGCCCGAGGAGAACGTGCTCATCACCGCCGAGTCGGGCGGCCGGCTGGACCGGACGGCGGCGCTGCGGGCGGCCCGGGACGTGACCGGCCGGATGGACAAGCTCTCCGAGGTGGAGAGCGTCGGTGACCCGGTCCCCGCGCCGAACGGCAAGGCCCTGCTGGTGCCGGTGACGATGAAGGGCGACAAGGACGACGCCGCGAGCCGGGTCGTACCGCTGCTCGACGAGACCGCCGAGGCCGATGAGGCCCATCCGGGGCTCAAGATCGAGCAGGTGGGCACCGGGTCGACGGCGAAGGGCATGCAGGACACCATCGGCGAGGACTTCAAGCGGGCGGAACTGATCAGCGTTCCGCTGACCCTGCTGATCCTGCTGGTGGTGTTCGGCGCGATCATCGCCGCCGGAGTGCCCGTGCTGCTCGCCCTGTCCTGTGTGGTCTCCGCGATGGGGCTGTCGGCGCTGGCCTCCCACGTCCTTCCGGAGACCAGCGCGGTGAGCAATGTCATCCTGCTCATGGGCATGGCCGTCGGCGTCGACTACTCGCTCTTCTACCTCAAGCGGGAACGCGAGGAGCGCCGTAAGGGGAAGTCCCACCTCGACGCCATCGAGATCGCCGCGGAGACGTCGGGACACACGGTCGTGGTGTCCGGCACCACCGTGATCGTGGCGATGGCCGGGCTCTACCTGGCCCAGGAGTCCACCTTCGCCTCCCTGGCCACCGGTTCCATCATCGTCGTGGCGGTCGCGGTCCTGGGCTCGGTGACCGTGCTGCCCGCCCTCCTCGCCAAGCTGGGCCGCTGGGTGGACCGCCCCCGGGTGCCGTTCCTGTGGCGGCTCACGATGCGCTCCGGCGAGTCGCGCACCTGGCAGGTGCTGCTGCGCCCGGCGCTGCTCAGGCCGGTGCTCACGCTGGTGGTGTCGGTCGGCGCGCTCCTGCTGCTCGCCCTGCCCGCACTGGACATGAAGCTCAAGCAGCCCGGCCAGGACGACCTCTCCCGGGACATCCCGGTGGTGCAGGCGACGGACCGGCTCACCGACGCCTTCCCGAGCGAGGGAACCGTGCACAAGGTGGCGGTGCGGGCTCCCGCCGACGAGGCCGGCCAGGTCAAGGCCGCCCTGCGGGAGCTGATCGCCCGCACCGACGGCAACAGCCTGTTCGCGCACGACCAGCAGCCGGTGGTCAAGGAGTCCGGGAACCACCGGGTGCACACGGTCGACGTGGGCACGCCGTACGCGCCGAAGAACCCCAGGGCCACCGAGTCGCTCGAGGTGCTGCGCGAGTGGCTGCCCCAGGCGCTGGACGAGGTCCCGGACGCCGAGAGCGCGGTGGGCGGCACGGTGGCCCAGAGCGCGGACTTCACGACCCATCTGGAGGAGCGCATGCCGTGGGTGGTGGGCTTCGTCCTGCTGCTCACCTTCGCCACCATGGCGGTGATCTTTCGCTCTCTGGCCGTGGCGGTGTCCGCGGTGCTGCTGAACCTGCTCTCCGCGGCGGCCTCGTTCGGTGTCCTGGTGGCGGTCTTCCAGCACACCTGGGCGGAGGGCCTGCTCGACTTCGACAGCACGGGCACGGTCGTGTCGTGGCTTCCGCTCTTCCTGTTCGTGGTGTTGTTCGGGCTGTCCATGGACTACCACGTGTTCGTGGTCAGCAGGATCCGGGAGATGGCGCAGGAGGGCGCCTCGGTGAAGGACTCCGTACGCGAGGGCATCACGCGCTCGGCGGGCGTCGTGACCAGTGCCGCGATCGTCATGGTGGCCGTGTTCTCGATCTTCGGCACCCTCAACGCGGTCGAGTTCAAGCAGCTGGGCGTGGGACTGGCGGCAGCGATCCTGCTGGATGCCGTGGTCATCCGGATCTTCGTGCTGCCGGCCCTGATGACGGCGCTGGGCTCGTGGAACTGGTGGCCGGGCGGCACGGGCCGGCGGCCCTCGGCCGTGCCGGCCCCGGGCGGGAACGAGCCCGAGACCGCGACCGCGGCCAAGGCCCCCTGAGCGAACCACGACCCCCTGAAACGAGGAGGGAGGGCCGTCCGGTACCCCCGGCCGGAGGCCCTCCCTCCTCCCTTTCGCTTCCTCGTTCACCGCCCGGCCCGCGGTGTTCAGCGGGCCGCCGCCCCGGTGAAGAACTCCACGATCGCCTTGTTGACCGCCGCCGGGTCCTCCAGATAGCCGTAGTGGCCGCATCCGTCGATGAGTTCGTACCGTGCTCCCGGAATGGCGTCGGCGACCTCGCGGGCCAGATGCGGAGGGGTGATCAGGTCGTCGGCGAAGGCGATCACCTGACAGGGGACCCGGATGCCGCGGTAGGCGTCGAGCCGGCGGTCCAGCTTGCTCACCTCCATCTGGGCCCGCTGTCCGGGACCGGGCCCGGCCGACAGTTCGAACAGGTCGAGCCAGTCGGCCATCGCCGCGTCGTCGTCGAGGGTGCGCGGGGACAGCGACTTCAGGGCGCGCATGACGGCGGCGTACCGGACCGGGAGGTCCAACCCGGCGTCGTACAGGTCGATCTCGGCGCGGGTGATCGCGGCCCGCAGCGCGTCGGTACGGCCCCGGGTGGCCATCAGGACCGCCTGGCGCACCAGATCGGGCCGGGACAGGGCCAGTTCCTGGGCGATGAAGGCGCCCAGGGATGTGCCGACGATCCGGCAGGGGCCGATCCCGAGGTGCTCGATGAGCCCCGCCACGTCACCGACCATGTCCTGGAGGGTGAAGCCTCCGGGGCACTCGGACGTCGGCGGTATGCCCCGGTTGTCGAAGGTGATCACCCGGAAGCCGACGGCGGTGAGCGCGGGCACCTGGTGCAGTTCCCACACGGTGCGGCCGCCGCCGGTTCCCTGGATCATCAGGACCGGCTCACCGGCCCCGGTGTCGTCGTAATGGAGCTGTATTCCGTTGACGTGCACGACCGGCATCTCGGTCCTCTCCCTCGTTGGCCGTCCCCCGGACGTACGCCCCCGCCCTACCGGCAAAGGCGCGGCCCGCCCTTTCGGGTACGACGCGTCAAAGGCGTCCCGGCGGGGCGGGCCACTGGGTGGTCCGGGCGGTGCGGCGGCGCGGCTCAGGCCGCGCCGGCCTCTTCCATGGCCTTGATCAGGCTCTTGGGACGCATATCGGTCCAGTGGGTGTTGACGTATTCGAGCGCCGCGTCGCGCGTCGCGTCGGTGAGGACGGCGCGCCATCCGTCCGGAACCTCGACGAACGCCGGCCACAGGGAGTGCTGCCCCTCGTCGTTGACGAGCACGTGATAGGTGCCCTCGGGGTCCTCGAAGGGGTTGGTGCTCATGCGAATCGCTCCTTCTCGAAGGTTTTCTGCTCTGCCGTTCGGTGTCTGTTCGCCGCTTACAGCCGGTCCGCGATAAAACGGCCGATGCGGGCCGCGTGACGGGCGTCGGTCATCAGATCCGCGTGGTTCGAGTCTATGGGGCAGATCTCGATCGACCCGCCCACCAGGGGTTGCCACAAGTTGACATTCAGGAGGGTTTCCCGGTGGGCCTCCGGCTTCCGTTCGGCGGAGACGAAGAGCATGTCCCCGTCGAAGAACTCCGGCGTAAAACGCCGCATGATCCGGATATTGTTCACATAGACGTCCTTGAGGGACAGCACGTCCTGTGCCTCGAGGTGGCCGAGGTGGGCCATGGGGTGATGTCCTGCTTGCAGGAACTCCCGGAAGCGCAGCAGAACCCCCTCCTGGTCTGCTATGAGCTCCGCCATGTCGACGGTGAACCCCATGGCCTGGAGGTTGTTCGCGACGACCTCGTGCTCCACCGGCTCGGAGTGGTCGCTGTGTTCCCCCGGCGGATAGGAGTCGAGCACGGCCAGCAACCCGACCTCCTCGCCCTCCGCGCGCAACCGGACAGCCAGGGCGTGCGCGGTCAGCCCGCCGAAGGACCAGCCGGCGAGCCGGTAGGGGCCGTGCGGCTGCACGGAGCGGATCCGGGCGAGATAGTCCTCGGTCATCTCGTCCATGGACTCCGGGAGCCGCCCGGTGCCGTCCAGGCCGCGGGCCTGGAGGCCGTAGACCGGCACATCGGCGCCGAGGTGGCGGACCAGTCCCGAGTAGCACCAGCTGAAGCCGCCGCCCGGGTGCAGGAAGAACAGCGGCGCCGCCGTGCCGCGGGCGCGCAGCGGCAGCAGTACCCCGGTCGAGTCGCGCTCCGCGGCCGTCTCGTCCGTCAGCCGGCGCGCCAGCGCGGCCGGTGACGGGGCGTCGAAGACCGCGCGCACCGGCAGGTCGCCGCCCATCTCGTCGCGGATCCGGCCGACCAGCCGGGCGGCGAGGAAGGAGTGGCCGCCGAGTTCGAAGAACCCGTCGTCGACGCCGACCCCCGCCACGCCCAGGACCTCCGAGAACAGGGCGCACAGCGCGCGCTCCTCGGGCGTCCTCGGCGGTCGCGACGCCGCGCCGGCCCGGTACTCGGGCGCCGGGAGCGCGGCCCGGTCGAGCTTGCCGTTGGGTGTCAGCGGCAGCGCGTCCAGGACGACGAACGCGGCGGGCACCATGTGGTCGGGCAGATGCCGGGCGGCGTGCTCGCGCAGCCGGTCCGGCCGGGGCTCTCCGCCGCTCCCGGCGGCCACGTAGCCGACCAGCCGCCGGTCCCCCGGCCGGTCCTCGCGCACGACCACGGCCGCCCGCGCCACCCCCGGGGCCGCGGTGAGGACCGCCTCGATCTCGCCCGGCTCGATGCGGAAGCCGCGCACCTTGACCTGGGCGTCGGTGCGCCCCAGGTAGACGAGGTGTCCGTCGCGGGTGAGCCGGGCCAGGTCGCCAGTGCGGTACATCCGGGTGCCCGGCGGACCGTAGGGGTCGGGGACGAACCGCTCGGCGGTCCGGTCGGGGCGGCCGATGTACCCGCGGGCCAGAGCCGCTCCGGCGATGTACAGCTCGCCCGCGACGCCCGGCGGCACCGGGTTCAGCCAGGCGTCGAGCAGCCGCACGGCGGTGTTGTCGACGGGCCGCCCGATGGGCGGGGCGCCGGGCGGCCAGGCGGCCGGATCCGCCGGGAGCGGGCAGGCCGTCACCACATGGGTCTCGGCGGGCCCGTAGTGGTTGTGCAGCCGCCGGCCGGGGCGGTCGGCGCAGAACGCGCGGATGGCGCCGTGCGGGGTCAGCGCCTCCCCGGCCTGCACCAGGTCGGTGAGGTGCGGCAGCTGAAGCCGCTGGGCGGTGGCGGCCTCGCACACGGCGTCGATGACCAGGTTGGGCGCGTACAGCTCCTGGACGCCGGTGTCCTGAAGCCACCGGGCCAGGCGGGCCGGGTCGCGGCGGATGTCCTCGGGGCAGACCACCAGGGTCTTGCCGTGGGTCAGCGCGGAGAGGATCTCCTGGACGGAGACGTCGAAGCTGACCGCGGTGAACTGCGCCACCCGGGTGCCCGGCCCGCCCGGCAGCTGGGTCCGGTGCCAGTCCAGGAGGTTGCCGAGGGCTGCCGCGGGCATCGACACGCCCTTGGGGCGCCCGGTCGAGCCCGAGGTGTAGATGACGTACGCCGGGTGCGCGGGGGCGAGCGGCCCGACGCGCTCGGCGTCGGTGACATCGGTGGCCGGCTGGGCGAGGAGCGCCGAGGCGGTCTCCTCGCCGTCGACCACGATCGTGCGGTCGGCGAGCGCCTCCGGCAGGGCCGCGGCCAGCTCTCGGGTGATCAGCACCAGCGCCGGGCGGGCGTCCTGGAGCATGGAGGTGATGCGGCCGGCCGGGTACTCGGGATCGACGGGCAGGTACCCGGCGCCGGCCTTGAGGACCGCGGTCAGGGCGGTGACCAGGTCGGCGGACCGGTACATGGCGACCGCGACCAGGTCCTCGGGGCCCACTCGGCGGTCGATGAGCAACCGTGCGAGGCGGTTGGCGCGCGCGTTGAGCTCCGCGTAGCCGATCGCGCCGGCCGCGGTCTCCACGGCGACGGCGTGCGGGGTGCGGGCGACGGCCGCCTCGAACCGTCCGGGCAGCGAGAGGTCATCCGCCCGGCGGGCGGCGCCCTGTGCCCGGCTCAGCGCCTCGGCCCGCTCACCCGCTTCGAGCAACGGCAGCTCACCGAGCCTGATCTGCGGATCCTCGGTCACGGCCGCCAGCAGCCGCAGGAACCGCGCGACGAGCCGCTCCGCGGTGTCCCGCTCGAACAGGTCGGTGCTGTACTCGATGCCCGCGTTCAGCCCGTCGGGGGCGCCGTCGGGGCCGTGCCGCTCGGCGAAGGAGAGCAGCAGGTCGAACTTGGCCGTCCCGGTGTCCGAGGCCATGCGCTCGACGGTGAGGCCCGGCGCCCCCAGGCCGTCCCCCAGGGCCGCCGGATCCGCCTGCGCCTGCCGCTGCTCGGTGTTGTTGAAGGTGAGCATGGTCTGGAACAGCGGATGCCGTGCCTGCGAGCGCTGGGGGTTGAGCGCTTCCACCAGCCGCTCGAAGGGCAGGTCCTGGTGGGCGTACGCCGCCAGGTCCGTGTCGCGCACGCGGGCGATCAGCTCGCGGAAGGTGGGGTTGCCCGAGGTGTCGGTGCGCAGCACCAGGGTGTTGACGAAGAAGCCGACGAGGTCGTCCAGGGCGTCGTCAGTGCGCCCGGCCACGGGCGTGCCCAGCGGGATGTCGGTACCCGCCCCGAGCCGGGTGAGCAGCGCGGCGACCGCGGACTGGATCACCATGAAAGGGCTGGCCTTGGTGGCGCGGGCCACGGAGCGGACCCGCTCGTACAGCGGTGCGGGCACCTGGAACGGGAGGCGTTCGCCGCGATGGGCCGAGGTGGCGGGGCGCGGCCGGTCGGCGGGCAGGGTGAGTTCGTCCGGCAGTCCGGCCAGGGCGCGCTGCCAGTAGTCGAGCTGGCGGGCGATCAGGCTGTGCTCGTCGTCCTCCGAGCCGAGCACCTGGTGCTGCCACAGACTGTAGTCGGCGTACTGGACGGGAAGCGGCCGCCAGGCGGGCGCGGTGCCGGTGCGCCGTGCCGCGTAGGCGGTGACGATGTCGCGGGCCAGCAGCGGCACCGACCAGCCGTCGCCCGCGATGTGGTGGACGAGGAGGAGCAGTACCCGCTCCCGCTCGCCGGTCCCGAACAGCCAGGCCCGCCAGGGGAGTTCGCCGGACAGGTCGAAGGCGTACCCGGCGGCCTCGGCGAGCTCCCGCTCCAGGCGGTCCGGCGGCACGTCGGGGACGACGGTCAGCTCGGGCCGGGCCTCCAGGCCGTGCCGCACCACCTGGTACGGGCCTTCGTCGTCCTCGGCGAAGACCGTGCGCAGCGACTCGTGGCGCCCGGCGACGTCGGCGAGCGCGTCCCGCAGGGCGGCGCGGTCCAGATCGCCGGTGAGCCGCAGCGCGAAGGGGATGTTGTACGTCGGGGAGGGGCCCTCGAAGCGGTGCAGGAACCACAGCCTGCGCTGCGCGAAGGAGGCGGGTATCCGGCCGGGGCGCGGCTCGGCGGGTGCCGGCGCCGGCCGGGCCGACCCGGCCGTGTCCAGGGCGCGGGCGAGCCCGGCCACGGTGGGGGTGTCGAAGAGCTGCCGCACCGCCAGCTCGGCGCCGAGCACCGAACGGATGCGCCCGGCGAGGCGGGTGGCCAGCAGCGAGTGTCCACCGGACTCGAAGAAGTCGTCGTCGATGCCGACCGACGGCAGGCCGAGGACCTCCGCGAAGAGCCCGCACAGGATCTCCTCCTGGGGGCTGCGGGGGGCGCGGCGCACCCCGCCGGCGGCCGGACCGGCATCGGGCGCCGGCAGGGCCTTGCGGTCCACCTTCCCGTTGGCGGTCAGCGGCAGCGCGTCCAGGACGACGAACGCGGCGGGCACCATGTAGTCGGGAAGTTCGGCGGCGATGTGCGCCCGCAGGTCCTCCGGGGACGGGGTGGTGCCACGCTCGGGGACGAGATGGGCAACGAGGCGTCTGTCGCCGGGGCGCGGCTCCTGGACGGTGACGACGGTCTGGGCGACGTCGGGGTGGCGGCCCAGCAGCGCCTCGATCTCGCCGAGTTCGATGCGGAAACCGCGCAGCTTCACCTGTTCGTCGGCGCGCCCGAGGTATTCCAGGACGCCGTCGGAGGTCCAGCGCACCAGGTCGCCGGTGCGGTACATGCGTGAGCCCGGGGGCCCGTACGGATCGGCGACGAAGCGTTCCGCGGTGATCCCGGGGCGTCGCCAGTAGCCGCGGGCCAGGCCCGCGCCGGCGATGTGCAGCTCGCCCGCCGTACCGGGCGGCACCAGGCGCAGACCGGTGTCGAGGACCATGAGCCGGGTGTTGTCCAGGGGACCGCCGATGGGGACGGAGGCCGGCACCTCCCGCCCCCGGGGAAGCGGGTGGCGCACCGCGAACGTGGTCGTCTCGGTGGGCCCGTACACGTCGATGACGGTCGTGTCGGGGCAGGCCCGCATCACACGGCTGATCGACGCCGCGGGGACGGCCTCGCCGCCGGTCCACACCTCGGCGAGGCCCGCGAAGTGTTCCGGCGCCTCGTCGGCGACGAGCTGGAAGAGCCCGGTGGTCAGGAACAGCCCGGTGATCTCGTACTCGGCGAGCAGCTTGCCCAGGAGCGCGGCGTCCAGGTCGCCGGGCGGGGCGACGACGGCGGTGCCGCCGGTCAGCAGCGGCACCCACATCTCGTAGGTGGAGGCGTCGAAGGCGTGCGGCGAGTGCACCAGGACCCGGGTGTGGGCGCCGCCCGCGAACGCGCGGTCGTGGACGAGTTCGAGCACATGGCGGTGGGTGGCGGCGACGCCCTTGGGGGTGCCGGTGGAGCCGGAGGTGTGGGTGACGTAGGCGATCTGGTCCGGATGCACGCGCGCCCACGGCTCCGGGGCTCCCGGCGCGGGGCCGGGCTCCGCCGGGTCGTCGTCCACGACGACCATGGCGAGCCCGAGTGCCGCGGCGCGGTCGGCGTTCGCCCGGTCGGTCAGCACCAGGGAGACGCCCGCGAGGCCGGTGAGCTGCCGCAGCCGGTCGGCCGGGTCGCGCTGCCGCAGCGGGACGTACGCGCCGCCCGCCTTGAGGATGCCGAGCGCGGAGACGATGACGTCCGCCGAGCGCTCCATCAGCAGCGCCACCGGGATTTCGCAGCCCACTTTGAGCCGGGTCAGGCGGTGTGCCAGCGCGTCGGAGCGGGCGTCGAGTCCGGCGTAGTCGAGCGCGTCGGTGGCGGTGCGCACCGCGATGGCGTGCGGGGTGCGGGCCGCCTGGGCGCGGAACGCCTCGGGCAGGCTGAGGCCGGGGACGCGGGTGTCCGCGCCGCGGCCGAACTCCGAGACGGTGCGGTGCTCCTCGGCGGAGAGCAGGCCGAGCCGGCCGACGGGCCGCCGCGGGTCGGTGGCGACCGAGGTGAGGACGCGGACCACGCGGTCCAGGACGGCGCGGGCCGAGGTCTCGGGGATCAGATCGGGCTGGTGGTCCAGGCGCAGCCGCAGCCCGCCGCGGCCGATCGCGACGAGCGCGAGGGGATAGTGCGCGGCGTCGCGGTTGCGGGCGCCGACGATGGACAGACCGCTCGCCCCGCCGGGGCCGTCGGTCCCGGCCCCGAGGTCCACGGGGTAGTTCTCGAACACCATCGTGGTGTCGAAGAGCTCACCGGCTCCGGCGAGCCGCCGCACTTCGGCGAGGTCGATCTGCTGGTGGGCCTGGAGCCGGGCCTGCTCGTCCTGGACCCGGCGCGCCAGGTCCACCAGCGGCTCGCCGGGGCGCAGCCGTACCCGGACGGGCAGCGTGTTGATGAACAGGCCCACCATCGTCTCGACCCCGGCGAGTTCGGGCGGCCGTCCGGAGACGGTGGCGCCGAACACCACGTCGTCGCGGCCGGTCAGCCCACCCAGGACGATCGCCCAGGCGCTCTGCACCAGCGAGTTGAGGGTCAGCGCGCGCTCCCGGGCCAGGGCGGTGAGCGCTTGGTACGCCCCAGGGTCGAGCTCGGTGTCCAGGCGTCCGGGCACGACCGCGGGCCGGTCGCCGGCCCGGGGCGCGACGAGGGTCGGGCCGTCGACTCCGGCCATCGCCTCGCGCCACGCGGCCACCGCCGCGTCCCGGTCCTGGCCGGCCAGCCAGCTCAGGTAGTCGCGGAAGGGCCGCACCCGGGGCAGGCCGCTGTCGTCGCCACGGGCCGCGTACAGCGCGAGGAGTTCGCGCAGCAGCATGGGGCGCGACCAGCCGTCCAGCAGGATGTGGTGGTTGGTCAGGACGAACCGGTGCCGGCCGTCGCCGAGCCGTAACAGGGTGAACCGCATCAGCGGCGGTCTGCCGAGGTCGAAGCGGCGCCGCCGGTCCTCCTCCAGCACCCGGTCGGCGGCCGCGGCGCGCTCGTCCTCGGGCAGCGCGGCCAGGTCGGTCTCCGCCCAGTCCAGGGCGACCTCGTGCGGGATGAACTGGACGGGCCGCCGCAGGCCCGCGTAGCGGAAACCCGCGCGCAGATTGGCGTGGCGCCGCAGCAGGGTGCGGCAGGCGGCGCGCAGGGCCTCGGGGTCGAGGTCGCCCTCCAGGTCCATGGTGTCCTGCACGACGTAGACGTCCGGCGCCGCCTCGTCGTACACGCTGTGGAACAGCAGGCCTTCCTGTAGCGGGGCCAGCGGCAGGATGTCCTGAAGTCCGGACTGCGTCGCCATCACATGGTCCTCCACTCGTCTTCCAGCAATTCGATCTCGTCCTGGCTGAGCAGGCTCAGGGACACGTCGGAGACGGTGAGCCCGCCCGCGCCGGGACGTTCGGCGTGTTCGGTGATGGCCTCCAGGGCCTGGAACCACAGGTCCGCGAGGGTGCGGACCTCGGTCCGGTCGAGGATGCCCTCCGCCCAGGTCCAGGTGGCGGCCAGTTCGGGTCCGCGCGGCCCGTCGTCGGTGCGGGCGTTGAGCTCCAGGGGGTGGGCGAGCGGGACCCGGGGGTCGGTGCCGCCGATGCCGGCGGCGCTGGAGAGCACGGTCCAGTCGGGGATCGTGGCGCTGCCCGCCTCCTCGACGTCCGCGACCGTGAACCGTCCGAGGTAGTTGAACGCCACCTGCGGCTCGGGCAGGCCCTGGAACCCCGGTGCGGTGGCCGGGTTGAGATACCGGGCCAGGCCGTAGCCGATGCCCTTGTCGGGCACGGCCCGCACCTGCTCCTTGGTCCGTTTGACGGCCTCGCCCGCGGCCGGGCCGCCCGCGAACGCGTCGGCGAGATCGACGGCGCCGGGATCGAGCCGCACCGGGTAGAGGCTGGTGAACCAGCCCACGGTGCGGGACAGGTCCGCGGCGCCCGCGAGGTCCTCCGCACGCCCGTGGCCCTCCAGGTCCAGCAGCGTCCCGGCCACCCGGCCGCCCGTGCCCCGGCCACCGCGCCAGCGGGCCCACGCCAGCGCGAACGCCGCCAGCAGGACGTCGTTGACCTCGGCGGTGAACACCGACGGCACACGGGTGAGCAGCTTCTCGGTGACCGCCACCGGCAGGGTGACCGTCAGATGCTCCGCGCTCCCGTAGGTGTCCCGGGCCGGATCGAGCGCCCGCCGGCCCAGGCGCGGGTCTTGGGGCCGCAGCACCTCCTGCCACCAGAGGGCCTCGGCCGCCCGCGCGGGCCGCGCCGCCGCCTCCGTCAGGCGCTGCGCCCAGCGGCGCAGCGAGGTGCCCACGGGCTGGAGCTGCGGCGTGCGCCCGGTGCTCACGGCCCGGTGCGCCTCCGCCAGGTCGGGCACGAGGATACGCCAGGACACCCCGTCGACCACCAGGTGGTGGACGAGGAGGAGCAGCAGGCCGGGCGTATCGGCGCCGCGGTCGAACCAGACCACCTGGACCAGCCGCCCCGCGTCCAGGTCCAGGCGCTCCCGGGCGGCCTCGGTCTCCCGCCGGACGAGGTCCCGCTGTTGCCGTTCACCGAGTCCGGCGGCGGCCACGCGGTGGACGAGGGAGGCGGCGTCGACCGTGCCCGTCTCCCGGATCTCCAGCCGCCGTTCGGAGCCGGCGGAGAGCCGGGCCCGCAGGGCGCCGTGGTGGTCGAGTACCGCCTGCACCGCGGACCGCAGGTGCTCATGGCGGAGGGTGGCGGGCACCTGGACCAGCCGGGACTGGTTGAACTGGTCGGCGGGGCCGCCGCGCTCCAGGAACCAGCGCATGATCGGGGTCAGCGGTACGTCGCCGATGTCCGCCCCCGGCTCCTCCGCGGCCACGCGGACGGTCTCGGTGGCGATGCCGGCGAGCGCGGCGACGGTGCGGTGCTCGAAGATGTCGCGGACCGACAGTTCGAGTCCGGCCCGCCGGGCGCGGCTCACCAGCTGGATGGACATGATGCTGTCGCCGCCGAGGTCGAAGAAGCCGTCGTCGATGCCGACCCCGTCGAGCCCGAGGACATCGGCGAACAGCCCGCACAGCGTCTTCTCCCGCTCGGTGCGCGGGCCCCTCCGGTCCGCCTCCGGCCTTCCGCCGTACGCGGGGGCGGGCAGCGCGCGCCGGTCGAGCTTTCCGTTCAGGGTGAGCGGCAGCGTGTCCAGGACCACCACGGCCGACGGCACCATGTGCTCGGGCAGGGCGGTGGCGAGGTGGGCGCGCAGCGCGTCGGGCTCGGGGGCGGCCCCGGCGTCGGCGGCCGGCACGGCATAGGCCACCAGGCGTTTGTCGCCGGGCCGGTCCTCCCGCATGATCACCGCGGCCTGGGCGAGCGCGGGGTGCGCGGCGAGCGCCGCCTCGATCTCGCCGAGCTCGATGCGGAAGCCGCGCAGCTTGACCTGGTCGTCGACGCGGCCGTGGTACTCCAGGCGCCCGTCGGCCAGCCGGCGTCCGGTGTCGCCGGTGCGGTACATGCGGCCCTCGCCGAACGGGTTGGCCACGAAGCGCTCCGCGGTGAGTCCGGGCCTGCCGAGGTAGCCGCGGGCCAGACCGGCGCCGACGACGTACAGCTCCCCGACGACGCCCTTGGGCACCGGCCGGAGCCGGTCGTCCAGTACGTACACGGCCAGGTCCGGGATCGGTTCGCCGATCACCGAGCCGGGCGCCGCGGCGGCGGTCGCCTCGTCCAGGGCGATATGGGTCACGTGCACGGTGGTTTCCGTGATGCCGTACATGTTCACCAGGGACGGGGCGTCATCGGGGTGCCGGGAATACCAGTCGGCCAGCCGGCCCGGTTCGAGCGCCTCGCCGCCGAAGACGACGTGCCGCAGGCCCAGGCGCGCGGCGTCCGCCGGGTTCTCCCGGTCGGCGGCCATGAGCTGGTAGAACGCCGACGGCGTCTGGTTCAGCACGGTGACCCGCTGGTCCGCCAGGAGTTTCAGGAACCGGTCCGGGGCCCGGCTGGTCTCGTGGGAGACGACCACCAGACGCCCGCCGTGCAGCAGCGGGCCCCACAGCTCCCAGACGGAGAAGTCGAAGGCGTAGGAGTGGAACAGCGTCCACACGTCGTCGGGGCCGAAGCCGAACCAGTGGCCGGTGGCGTCCATCAGGCGGATCACGTTGCCGTGCGGCACCACGACGCCCTTGGGCCGGCCCGTGGAGCCCGAGGTGTAGATGACGTACGCCGTGTCCAGGGGCGAGAGGGCCACGTCCGGGTCGGCCGCCGGATGCCGCTCGGACTCGGCGAGCACGTCGGGCGTCACGGTGAGGATCGGCCGGGCGTCGGCGTTCATGTACGCGATGCGGTCGGCCGGATAGGCCGGGTCCACCGGTACGTACGCCGCACCCGACTTCAGGACGCCGAGGACGGCGATGACCAGCTCCTCGGTGCGCGGCATGCTCAGCGCCACGTACCGCTCCGGCCCGGCTCCCCGCTCGCGCAGCAGATGCGCCAGCCGGTTGGCCCGCGCGTTCAGCTCGCGGTAGGTGAGGGAGGTGGTCCCGTACGTCACCGCGATCGCGTCCGGAGTCACGGCCGCCTGCCGTTCGAACCGGGACACGATCGTCTCCCCGGGGGCGGAGGTGTACCGCGGCCGCGGGGTCAGCTCGCGCCGCTCGGCCGGGTCGAGGAGCTGGAGGTCCTCGACCCGGACGGCCGGGTCGGCCGCCACCTGCTCCAGTACGCGGACGAAGCGGTCGGTGATGCCCCGCGCGGTGGCCCGGTCGAACAGGTCCGTGCTGTAGTCCAGCGCGCAGCCCAGCTCGCCGGGGGCCCCGGCCGTCGGGGCGGTCTCGGAGAACTCGAAGGACAGGTCGAATTTCGCCGACGGTGCCCCGAGCGGGCGTCCGGCAACGGTGAGCCCGGTGTCCGCGGTGGTGGGCCGGGCGGCGTTGTCCAGGTTGAGGACCGTCTGGAAGAGGGGATGCCGGGCGAGTGAGCGCTCCGGGTTGACCACCTCGACCAGCCGCTCGAAGGGCAGGTCCTGGTGGGCGTACGCCTCCAGGTCATGGGTCCGGACGCGGTCGAGCAGTTCGGTGAAGGTGGGGTTGCCGGAGGTGTCGGTGCGCAGCACCAGCGTGTTGACGAAGAAGCCGACCAGGTCGTCCAGCGCGTCGTCGGTACGGCCCGCGACCGGCGTGCCGAGGGGGATGTCGGTGCCCGCCCCGAGCCGGGTCAGCAGGGTGGCCAGGGCCGCTTGCAGGACCATGTGCAGACTCGCGCGGTGCCGGCTCGCGACCCGCACCAGCCTCTCGTACAGCCCCGGCGGCAGTTCGAAGCCGACCCGGTCGCCCCGGTAGGAGGCGGCGGCCGGCCGTGGCCGGTCGAAGGGCAGGGCCAGTTCCTCCGGCAGCCCGTCCAGCGCCCGCGTCCAATGGGCGAGCTGGCGCGAGATCTCGCTGTCGGGGTCGGACTCCTCGCCGAGGGCATCACGCTGCCAGAGGCTGTAGTCGGCGTACTGCACCGGCAGCGGCTCCCAGGCGGGGGCGCGACCGGTCGTCACACGCTCCGTGTACGCCGCCGTCAGGTCCCGCACCAGGATGCCGCGCGACCAGGCGTCACCGACGATGTGATGCGTCAGCAGCAACAGGGCCGAGCGGTCGGGCCCTCCGTCATCGGGCAGCCGGAACAGCGAGGCACGGATCGGGATCTCGGCGGTGAGATCGAAGGCGTACCCGGCGGCGGCGCGCATCATCCGGTCGACGGACGCCTCGTCGGCCACCTCGACGGACAGCGGCACCCGCGCCTGGTCCGGTGCGAGCACCACCTGGTAGCCACCGCCGCCCGCGTCGTCGGCGAAGACGGTGCGCAGGCTCTCGTGCCGGGCCACCACATCGCCCAGGGCCAGGCGCAGCGCCTCCTCGTCGAGCGCGCCGGTCAGGTCGAGGGAGACGACCATGTTGTAGGCGTTGCTCGGCCCCTCCAGGTGCTGGAGGAACCACAGGCGTTGCTGCGCATGGGACAGCGGCACCCTGGCGGGCCGCTTCCTGCGCACCACCCGGCCTCGTACCGCCGTGGAGTCGTCGAGCGCGGCATCGAGTTCGGCGGCGAGTTCGGCGACGGTGGGTGCTTCGAAGACGCGGCGGACGGCGAGTTCGGTGTCCAGGACGGTACGGATACGGCTGACCAGCTTGGTGGCCAGGAGTGAATGTCCGCCGAGGTGGAAGAAGTCGTCGTCGATCGACACCGACTCCAGGCCGAGAACCTCGGCGAACAGCCCGCACAGGATCTCCTCACGCGGCGAGCGCGGAGCACGGCCTGAGGTGTCCTCCGAACCGTAGTCGGGCGCGGGCAGCGCACGCCGGTCCAGCTTCCCGTTCGCGGTCAGCGGGAACGCGTCCAGGACGACGAACGCGGAGGGCACCATGTAGCCGGGCAGCTGGGCGGCCACATGTTCGCGCAGCACTGCGGCCTCCGGCCCTGCCGCTGTTGCGGCCGTTGCCTCTGTCGTTGTCGTTGCCGCTGTCGTCGCCGTCGCCGCCGCTGTCGTCGCCGTCGCCGCCGCTGTCGTCGTCGCCGTTGCCGCTGTCGTCGCCGTCGCCGTCGCCGTCGTCGTCGCCGTCGCCGTCGCCGTCGGGATGAGGTAGGCGACCAGGCGTTTGTCGCCCGGCCGGTCCTCACGGACCAGCACCGCCGCCTGAGCCACCCCCTCACACCCCGCCAGCACCGACTCGATCTCACCCAGCTCGATCCGGAAACCCCGCAGCTTCACCTGATCATCAACCCGCGACAAGTACTCCAGCTCACCCTCAACGGTCCACCGCACCACATCACCCGTGCGATACATCCGACCGCCCACCGGACCCCCGAACGGATCAGCCACGAACCGCTCCGCGGTCAACGCCGGGCGTCCGTGATAACCACGTACGACACCCTCACCCGCGATATACAGCTCACCGGCCACACCCACCGGCACCGGACGCAACCCACCATCCAGCACATACACCCGCGTATTGGCAATCGGCCGCCCGATCCGCGGCACACCCGCACCCACACCCTCCCGGGGCACCGGCCACACCGTCGACCAGATCGTCGTCTCCGTCGGACCATACAAATTCGTCACCGACCCGGCCCGCTCCACCAACGCCACCGCCAAATCCGCCGGCAACGCCTCACCACCCACCAACACCCGCACCCCCGCCAACACCGAACCATCCTCAGCCAACACCGCCCGCCACAAACTCGGCGTCGCCTGCATCACCGAAATCCCCTCAGCAGACACCAACCCACACAACGCCACCGGATCCCGCACCACATCCCGCTCAGCCACCACCACCGCCGCACCACTGACCAACGGCACAAACAACTCCAACCCCGCAATATCGAACCCCACCGTCGTCACCGCCAACAGACGATCCCCACCCACCAACCCGAACCGACCCGCCATCGACACCAAGAAATTCACCAACGACGCCTGCGGCACCACCACACCCTTCGGCCGCCCCGTCGACCCCGACGTGTAGATCACGTAGGCGGAGGTACGGGGGTCCGTGGCCGCCCGTGGGGCATCGTCGTCGGCCGGGGTGTCGAGTGCGGTCCGCACGGCCTGGTCGTCGAGCAGCAGACGCGGGATGGGTTCGGTGTCGGGCAGGTCGGCAGCGGACTCCGTCGTGGTGAGCACGAGCGCGGGAGCCGCGTCCCGAAGCATGTACGCCAGCCGGTCCGCCGGATACTCGGTGTCCAGCGGCAGATACGCCCCACCCGCCTTCCACACCGCCAACAACGCCACCACCAGATCCACCGACCTCGGCAACGCCACCGCCACAAACCGCTCAGCACCCACCCCACGCTCAACCAACAACCGCGCCAAACGACCCGACCGAACAGCCAACTCCCCATACGACAACGACACCCCACCCCCAACCACCGCCACCGCATCCGGAGCAACCACCACCCGCTCCCCGAACAACTCCACCACCGACCGACCCGGCACCTCACACGCCGTGTCATTCCACTCGGTCAACACCGACCGCGCCTCGGCCTCATCGAGCAGGTCGATCACGTCGAGCGGGGTATCAGGGGCGTCGACCATGCCCTGGAGCACACGCAGATAGCGCCTGCCGAGCGCTTGGACGGTGCTCCGGTCGAACAGGTCGGTGCTGTACTCCAGCACCCCTCGCAGTCCGTCGGCGCCGTCCGGCTGTTCGGTGAAGGCGAAGGACAGGTCGAACTTGCCCGCGCCGGTGTCGGCCGTGACCGGCGACACGGTGAGATCCGGGATGTGCGCCACGGCCTGGTCGACCGCCGCCGTGTCGGTGTTGTTGAAGGCCAGAAGCACTTGGAAGAGGGGGTGGCGAGCGAGCGAACGCTCCGGGTTGACCACCTCGACGAGCCGCTCGAAGGGCAGGTCCTGATGGGCGTAGGCGGCCAGGTTCCGGGTGCGCACGCGCTCGATGAGCGCGCGGGCCGTGGGACGTCCCGAGGTGTCGGTGCGCAGCACCAACGTGTTGATGAAGACGCCGACCAGGTCGTCGAGCGCGGTGTCGGTGCGGCCGGCGATCGGCGTGCCGATGGGAATGTCCGTCCCCGCGCCGAGCCGGGTCAGCAGCGCCGCGAGACCCGCCTGAAGCACCATGAACGGACTCGACTGAGTCCCGCGTGCGAGCGCGGCCACCCGGTCGTAGAGGTCGGCCGGGATCTCAAACGGGATGCGGTCGCCGCGGTAGGAGGCGACGGACGGCCGCGGCCGGTCGTACGGCAGCTCCAGCTGGTCCGGCAGGCCCGCCAGGGCGGAGGTCCAGTAACCGAGCTGGCGGGAGATCTCGCTGTCTGGGTCGGACTCCTCACCGAGGACCTCACGCTGCCAGAGGCTGTAGTCGGCGTATTGCACGGGCAACGGCTCCCACTCAGGAGCCTCACCGGTGGTGAGGCGGGCGGCATAGGCCGCCGTCAGGTCGCGCGCCAGCGGGGCACGCGACCAGGCGTCGCTCACGATGTGGTGCAGGACCAGAAGGAGAATGTGCTCGTTGCCACCGTCGAGTGCGAACAGCGTTGCTCGGAAGGGGAGTTCGTCCGAGTCGGCCGACAGCTCGAACCCGCGGCGGGCGGCCTCACGCAGCCGGCCTTCGACCTGTGCCCGGTCCGTCTCGACCGTCGTCAGCACGGGTCCCGCCTCGTCCAGCGCACGGACGACCTGGTACGCGCCGTCGGCGTCCTCGGTGAAGACGGTGCGCAGGCTCTCGTGGCGGGCGACCACATCGCCCAGCGCGAGGCGCAGCGCCTCCCGGTCCAGCGGACCGGTCAGCCGCAGCGCGATCGGGATGTTGTAGGTGGCGCTGGGGCCTTCGAACTGGTTGAGGAACCACAGACGCTGCTGGGCGTACGACAACGGAACGCGCACCGGGCGCGGGTCCACCACGGCCACCCGACGGCGCACACCATCGGTCGCCAGGGCCGAGGAAATACCGGCAACGGTCGGGGTCTCGAAGAGCTGCCGGATGCGCAGCTCAGCGCCCAACGCGCTCCGGATCCGGCTGACCAGCCGAGTGGCCAGCAGCGAATGCCCACCGAGCCGGAAGAAGTCGTCGTCGATCGACACCGACTCCACGCCGAGAACCTCGGCGAACAGACCGCACACGATCTCCTCGCGGGGCGAGCGCGGGGCACGTCCGACGGCGGTGCTCGGACCGTAGTCGGGCGCGGGCAGCGCACGCCGGTCCAGCTTCCCATTCGGCGTCAACGGCAACCCATCCAGAACCACGAACGCCGACGGCACCATGTAATCCGGCAACAGACCCGACGCATACTCCCGCAACACGGTCTCGGAAACCGCCTGAGCCGCCACCACATAGGCCACCAGACGCTGATCCCCAGGCCGGTCCTCCCGCACGATCACGGCCGCCTGAACCACATCCGGGTGACCCCTCAGAACAGCCTGGATCTCCCCCAGCTCGATACGGAAACCACGCACCTTGACCTGGTCATCAACCCGCCCCACATACACCAACTGACCATCCGCACTCCACCGCGCCACATCCCCCGTGCGATACATCCGCGCACCAGCAGGACCATACGGATCAGCCGTGAACCGCTCCGCCGTCAAACCCGCACGACCCCAATAACCACGCGCGAGAACCACACCCGCCACATACAGCTCCCCCACCACACCCGGCGGCACCGGACGCAACGCCGCATCCAGGACGTAGGCCCGGGTGTTCCAGAACGGCCGGCCGATCGGCACCGCACCACCAGCAACCTCCTGACCCGGCTCGATCCGGAAATCCGTGCAGTTGACCGTCGCCTCCGTCGGACCATAAGCATTCACCACCGTCACACCCGGATGCGCCAACCGCCACGACACCAACGCCTCACCCACCAACGCCTCACCACCGGTCATCAACATCCCCGACGGCGACACCACCCCCGGCAACGCCTCCAACAACCCCAAATGCGACGGCGTCACCTTCATAAACGACGGCCGACCCACATCCGCCGCACGCTCATCCAGCTCACCCAACACCACCCGACCACCGCTGACCAACGGCGTGTACAACCCGGTCACCGTCAGATCGAACGCCACCGACGAATGCAGCAACACCGTCCCCGACGCATCCGGATACACCACACGCGCCCGCTCCAGATACGCCCCCACCGAACGATGCTCAACCACCACACCCTTCGGACGCCCCGTCGAACCCGACGTAAAGATCACATAGACAGGCGTATTCAGATCCACCGACACCCGCACCGGCTCAGCCGACAACCCATCAGCCGCCGCGAGATCCGCCACATCATCAATCACCAGAACCGGCTCTGCGTCGTCCAGGATGTGAGCCCTGCGCTCCGCCGGATACTCCGGATCCACCGGCACATACGCACCACCCGCCTTCACCACACTCAGCAACACCACCACCAACTCCACCGACCGCGGCAACACCACCCCCACAAACCGCTCCGGCCCCACACCCCGCCCGACCAGCCACCGAGCCACCCGGTTCGACCACGCATCCAACTCCGCATATGTCAGAGCACGATCACCGGCGACAACCGCCACCGCGTCCGGCGTCCGGGCCGCCTGCTCGGCGAACAACACCGGCAACGACACACCCCGCACATCCCGCGACTCACCGTTCCACTCCACCAGCACCCGCTCCCGCTCCACCGCATCCAGCAACTCCACCTCACCGATACGACGGTCAGGGTGCTCGGCGAGTGCGGTCAGAAGGCGGACGAAGCGGTCGGCGATGCTCTGCGCGGTGGCCCGGTCGAACAGATCAGTGCTGAAGTCCAACGCCCCATCCAGGACCACACACTCGTCCCCTTCGCCGCGACGCTCGGCGAGCCGGAAGGACAGGTCGAACTTCGCCGCGCCCGCGGCCACCGGCTCGCCGGTCACCGTCAGGCCGGGCAGGGAGGCGACGGCCGACGCCCCAGCCTGCTCCGTGTTGTTCAGGGTGAGCATGGTCTGGAAGAGCGGGTGCCGGGACAGCGAACGCTCCGGATTGACCACCTCGACCAGCCGCTCGAAGGGCAGGTCCTGATGCGCGTACGCCTCCAGGTCACGCACCCGCACCCGCTCGATCAACTCGGTGAAGGTGGGGTTGCCGGACGTGTCCGTCCGCAGCACCAGCGTGTTGACGAAGAAACCGACGAGATCGTCCAGCGCGTCATCGGTACGCCCGGCGATCGCCGTGCCCAGCGGGATGTCCGTCCCGCCGCCCAGCCGCGTCAGCAACGCCGACAGCGCCGCCTGCACCACCATGAACAGACTGGCCCGGGACTCACGGGCGATCCGCGTCAGATCGTCGTGAAGGGCGGACGGCAGCTCAAAGGTGATCCGATCGCCCTCGAACGTGGATGTCGCCGGGCGCGACCGGTCGAAGGGCAGCGACAACTCCTCCGGAAGGTAGGCCAACCTCTCCTTCCAGTAGGCGAGCTGGCGGGAGACCTCGCTGTTCGCATCCTGTTCCGCCCCCAGCACCTGGCGCTGCCAGAGGCTGTAGTCCGCGTACTGAACAGGCAGCGGTTCCCACACGGGAGCGTCACCGGTGGCCACGCGAGCCGCGTACGCCGCCGTCAGATCACGGGCCAAGGGGCCCATCGACCACGCGTCACTCGCGATGTGATGCGCCACGACCAGCAACACGTACTCGTCCCCGCCGAGCTCGAACAACCACGCACGCAGCGGCACATTGTCCGTGAGGTCGAAGGGAGTCCGTATCGCGTGATGCAGTTCTTCCGGCACGGCTTCCCGGTCCACGGCGGCCACCGCCAGTTCCACCTCGGCGGTGTCGAGAATCATCTGGTACGGGCCGTCGGCGTCCTCGGCGAAGACCGTGCGCAGGCTCTCGTGCCGGGCCACCACATCCCCCAGCGCCCGCCGCAGCGCGCCATGGTCCAGCGCGCCCGTCAGCCGCAACGCCACCGGAATGTTGTACGTCGCACTCGGCCCCTCGAACTGATGCAGGAACCACAGACGCTGCTGCGCCAACGACAACGGCAACCGCGCCGGCCGCGGCACCACCGCACGCAGCCGCGTCCGTGCCACCGCCGAGTCGTCCAGCAGGCCGGCGAGTTCGGCGACGGTGGGTGCTTCGAAGACGCGGCGGACGGCGAGTTCGGTGTCCAGGACGGTACGGATACGGCTGACCAGCTTGGTGGCCAGCAGGGAATGCCCGCCGAGGTGGAAGAAGTCATCGTCGATCGTCACCGACTCCAGGCCGAGGACTTCGGCGAACAGCCCGCACAGGATCTCCTCACGCGGCGAGCGCGGAGCACGGCCGCCCGTCGAGCCCGGACCGTAGTCGGGGGCGGGCAGCGCACGCCGGTCCAGCTTCCCGTTCGCGGTCAGCGGGAACGCGTCCAGGACGACGAACGCCGAGGGCACCATGTAGCCGGGCAGCCGCGTAGCCACATGCTCCCTCAGGACCGCGGCCTCCGGCCCCGCCGTCGCCGTCGCCGTCGCCGGGATGAGGTAGGCGACCAGGCGCTTGTCGCCCGGCCGGTCCTCACGGACCAGCACCGCCGCCTGCGCCACCCCCTCACACCCCGCCAGCACCGACTCGATCTCACCCAACTCGATCCGGAAACCCCGCAACTTCACCTGATCATCAACCCGCGACAAGTACTCCAACTCACCCTCAACGGTCCACCGCACCACATCACCCGTGCGATACATCCGACCGCCCACCAGGCCCCCGAACGGATCAGCCACGAACCGCTCCGCGGTCAACGCCGGGCGCCCGTGATAACCACGCACGACACCCTCACCCGCGATATACAGCTCACCGGCCACACCCACCGGCACCGGACGCAACCCACCATCCAGCACATACACCCGCGTATTGGCAATCGGCCGCCCGATCCGCGGCACACCCGCACCCACACCCTCCCGGGGCACCGGCCACACCGTCGACCAGATCGTCGTCTCCGTCGGACCATACAAATTCGTCACCGACCCGGCCCGCTCCACCAACGCCACCGCCAAATCCCCCGGCAACGCCTCACCACCCACCAACACCCGCACCCCCGCCAACACCGAACCATCCTCAGCCAACACCGCCCGCCACAAACTCGGCGTCGCCTGCATCACCGAAATCCCCTCAGCAGACACCAACCCACACAACGCCACCGGATCCCGCACCACATCCCGCTCAGCCACCACCACCGCCGCACCACTCACCAACGGCACAAACAACTCCAACCCCGCAATATCGAACCCCACCGTCGTCACCGCCAGCAGACGATCCCCACCCACCAACCCGAACCGACCCGCCATCGACACCAAGAAATTCACCAACGACGCCTGCGGCACCACCACACCCTTCGGCCGCCCCGTCGACCCCGACGTATAAATCACATACGCCGCACGCGACAACACCGAACCACCAACACCCGACAACACCTCCGCACACCCAAGCTCCTCAACCGTCGCCGGATCATCCAGCAGCAGACGCGGGATGGGGTCGATGTCGGGCAGGTCGGCAGCGGACTCCGTCGTGGTCAGGACGAGCGCGGGAGCCGCGTCCCGAAGCATGTACGCCAGCCGGTCCGCCGGATACTCGGTATCCAGCGGCAGATACGCCCCACCCGCCTTCCACACCGCCAACAACGCCACCACCAAATCCACCGACCTCGGCAACGCCACCGCCACAAACCGCTCAGCCCCCACCCCACGCTCAACCAACAACCGCGCCAAACGACCCGACCGAACATCCAACTCCCCATACGACAACGACACCCCACCCCCAACCACCGCCACCGCATCCGGAGCAACCACCACCCGCTCCCCGAACAACTCCACCACCGACCGACCCGGCACCCCACACGCCGTGTCATTCCACTCGGTCAACACCGACCGCGCCTCGGCCTCATCCAGCAGATCGATGCGGGCCACGGGGGCGGTCGGCTCGGCCACGGCCTCGGCGAGGAGCCGGAGGAGTCGTGCGGTGAAGGACTGCGCGGTCTCGCGGTCGAACAGGTCGGTGCTGAACTCCAGGACACCGTTGAGCGCGCACACCCGCCCGTCCTGGTCATGGCTCTCCACGAAGCCGAAGGCGAGGTCGAACTTGGCCACGGACGTCTCGATCTGCTGCCGAGCTGCGGTGAGTCCGGGAAGACCGTCCAGGGAGTCCAAGGCCCCCTGGTAGTCGGTGTTGTTGAGGGTCAGCAACACCTGGAAGAGAGGGTGGCGGGCGAGCGAGCGCTCCGGGTTCAGCACTTCCACCAACCGCTCGAAGGGCAGGTCCTGATGGGCGTAGGCACCGAGGTTCGCCTCACGGACACGGTCGAGGAGCTCGGCGAAGCTGGGGTTCCCCGAGGTGTCCGTACGCAGTACCAACGTGTTCAGGAAGACGCCCACCAGATCGTCGAGCGCGGTGTCGGTGCGGCCGGCGATCGGCGTACCGATGGGGATGTCGGTGCCCGCGCCGAGCCGGGTCAGCAGCGCCGCGAGACCCGCCTGCAACACCATGAACGGGCTGGCTTGCGCCTCCCGGGCCACCTCGCTGATCCGCGCGTACAGCTCCGGGGACACCTGGAAGGGCACGCGGTCGCCGCGGTAGGAGGCGACGGACGGCCGCGGCCGGTCGTACGGCAGCTCCAGCTGGTCCGGCAGGCCCGCCAGGGCGGAGGTCCAGTAACCGAGCTGCCGCGAGATCTCGCTGTCGGGGGCGGACTCCTCACCGAGGACGTCACGCTGCCAGAGGCTGTAGTCGGCGTACTGCACGGGCAGCGGCTCCCACTCAGGAGCCTCACCGCTGGTGACCCGAGCCGCGTACGCCGCTGCCACGTCGCGCGCCAGCGGAGCGCGCGACCAGGCGTCGCTCACGATGTGGTGCGTCAAGGCGAGCAGTACGTGCACCTCCTCCGCGACCGCGAACAGCACGGCCCGGAAGGGGATTTCGGTGGCGAGGTCGAAGGGACGGGCCGCCGCTTCGGCCAACGCCTCGTCCAGCCCCTGCTCGTCGGTCTCCACGGCCGGAAGCTCTGTCCGGGTCTCGTCCATGGACAGGACGATCTGCCGGGAGCCGTCGGCGTCCTCAGTGAAGACGGTGCGCAGGCTCTCGTGGCGGGCGACCACATCGCCCAGCGCCAGGCGCAGCGCCTCCCGGTCCAGCGGACCGGTCAGCCGCAGCGCGACCGGGGCGTTGTAGGTGGCGCTGGGGCCTTCGAACTGGTTGAGGAACCACAGACGCTGCTGGGCGTACGACAACGGAACGCGCACCGGGCGCGGGTCCACCACGGCCACCCGACGGCGCACACCATCGGTCGCCAGGGCCGAGGAAATACCGGCGACGGTCGGGGTCTCGAAGAGCTGCCGGATGCGCAGCTCAGCGCCCAACGCGCTCCGGATCCGGCTGACCAGCCGAGTGGCCAGCAGCGAATGCCCACCGAGCCGGAAGAAGTCGTCATCGATCGACACCGACTCCACACCGAGAACCTCCGCGAACAAGTCGCACAGGATCTCCTCGCGAGGTGAGCGCGGAGTACGGCCTGAGGTGTCCTCCGGACCGTAGTCGGGCGCGGGCAGCGCACGCCGGTCCAGCTTCCCATTCGGCGTCAACGGCAACCCATCCAGAACCACGAACGCCGACGGCACCATGTAATCCGGCAACAGACCCGACGCATACTCCCGCAAAGCCGCGTCACCAACACCATCCGCCACCACATAGGCCACCAGACGCTGATCCCCAGGCCGGTCCTCCCGCACGATCACGGCCGCCTGAACCACATCCGGGTGGCCCCTCAGAACAGCCTGGATCTCCCCCAGCTCGATACGGAAACCACGCACCTTGACCTGATCATCAACCCGCCCCACATACACCAACTGACCATCCGCACTCCACCGCGCCACATCACCCGTGCGATACATCCGCGCACCGGCAGGACCATACGGATCAGCCGTGAACCGCTCCGCCGTCAGATCCGCACGACCCCAATAACCACGCGCGAGAACCACACCCGCCACATACAGCTCCCCCGCCACCCCCGGCGGCACCGGACGCAACGCCGCATCCAGGACGTAGGCCCGGGTGTTCCAGAACGGCCGGCCGATCGGCACCGCACCACCAGCAACCTCCTGACCCGGCTCGATCCGGAAATCCGTACAGTTGACCGTCGCCTCCGTCGGACCATAAGCATTCACCACCGTCACACCCGGATGCGCCAACCGCCACGACACCAACGCCTCACCCACCAACGCCTCACCACCGGTCATCAACATCCCCGACGGCGACACCACCCCCGGCAACGCCTCCAACAACCCCAAATGCGACGGCGTCACCTTCATAAACGACGGCCGACCAGCGTGGGCCGCACGCTCATCCAACTCACCCAACACCACCCGACCACCACTGACCAACGGCGTGTACAACCCGGTCACCGTCAGATCGAACGCCACCGACGAATGCAGCAACACCGTCCCCGACGCATCCGGATACACCACACGCGCCCGCTCCAGATACGCCCCCACCGAACGATGCTCAACCACCACACCCTTCGGACGCCCCGTCGAACCCGACGTAAAGATCACATAGACAGGCGTATTCAGATCCACCGACACCCGCACCGGCTCAGCCGACAACCCATCAGCCGCCGCCAGATCCGCGACATCATCAACCACCACAACCGGCTCTGCGTCGTCCAGAATGTGGGCCCTGCGCTCCGCCGGATACTCCGGATCCACCGGCACATACGCACCACCCGCCTTCACCACACCCAGCAACACCACCACCAACTCCACCGACCGCGGCAACACCACCCCCACAAACCGCTCCGGCCCCACACCCCGCCCCATCAACCACCGAGCCACCCGATTCGACCACGCATCCAACTCCGCATACGACACCTCACGCCCACCACACACCACCGCCACCGCATCCGGCGTCCGCTCCACCTGCTCGGCGAACAACACCGGCAACGACACACCCCGCACACCCCGCACCTCACCATTCCACCCCACCAGCACCCGCTCCCGCTCCACCGCATCCAGCAACTCCACCTCACCGATACGACGGTCAGGGTGCTCGGCGAGTGCGGTCAGCACACGCACGAAGCGGTCGGCGATGCTCTGCGCGGTGGCCCGGTCGAACAGATCGGTGCTGAAGTCCAACGCTCCCTCGAGCACCACACCCCCGTCCGCCTCGTCGTCCCGACGCTCAGCCAGCCGGAACGAGAGGTCGAACTTCGCCGCCCCCGCCTCCACCGGCTCGCCGGTCACCGCCAGGCCCGGCAACGAGGCCACCGCCGACGCCGCGCCCTGGTCCGTGTTGTTCAGCGTGAGCATCGTCTGGAAGAGCGGGTGCCGGGACAGCGAACGCTCCGGATTGACCACTTCGACGAGCCGCTCGAAGGGCAGGTCCTGATGCGCGTACGCCTCCAGGTCACGCACCCGCACCCGCTCGATCAGCTCCGCGAACGTCGGATCGCCGGACGTGTCCGTCCGCAGCACCAGCGTGTTGACGAAGAAACCGACGAGATCGTCCAGCGCGTCATCGGTACGCCCGGCGACCGGTGTGCCCAGCGGGATGTCCGTTCCGCCGCCCAGCCGTGTCAGCAACGCCGACAGCGCCGCCTGCACCACCATGAACAGGCTGGCCCGGGACTCACCGGCGATCCGCGTCAGCCGCTGGTACAGCTCGGGAGCGAGGTCGAGGGTGACGGCGTCACCCTGGTAGGAGGACACCGCCGGGCGGGGACGGTCGAAGGGCAGCGACAACTCCTCCGGAACGTCGGCCAACGCCGCCTTCCAGTAGGTCAGCTGGCGGTTGATCTCACTGTCGGCATCGTCCTCAGCGCCCAGCAGTTCACGCTGCCAGAGGCTGTAGTCCGCGTACTGAACAGGCAGCGGTTCCCACGCGGGAGCGTCACCGGTGGCCACGCGAGCCGCGTACGCCGACGTCAGATCACGGGCCAAGGGGCCCATCGACCACGCGTCACTCGCGATGTGATGCGCCACGACCAACAACACGTACTCGTCCCCGCCGAGCTCGAACAACCACGCCCGCAGGGGGGCTTCGGACCGCAGGTCGAAGGCGTGGCGGGCCGCATCGAGGAGTTCGGCACGCAGACGGGTCTCGTCGGTCCGGGCAACGCTGAGCTGGACCTCGACGGTGTCGAGGATCATCTGGTACGGGCCGTCGGCGTCCTCGGCGAAGACCGTGCGCAGGCTCTCGTGCCGGGCCACCACATCACCCAGCGCCCGCCGCAGTGCGCCGTGGTCCAGCGCGCCCGTCAGCCGCAACGCCACCGGAATGTTGTACGTCGCACTCGGCCCCTCGAACTGATGCAGGAACCACAGACGCTGCTGCGCCAACGACAACGGCAACCGCGCCGGCCGCGGCACCACCGCACGCAGCGGGGACCGCGCCGTCGCCGAGGCGTCGAGTACGGCGGCGAGTTCGGCGACCGTGGGTGCCTCGAAGATCCGCCGCACCGCCAGTTCCACGTCCAGCACCGAGCGGACCCGGCTGACCAGCTTCGTCGCCAGGAGTGAATGTCCACCGAGTTCGAAGAAGTCGTCATCGATCGTCACCGACTCCAGGCCGAGGACTTCGGCGAACAGCCCGCACAGGATCTCCTCACGCGGCGAGCGCGGAGCACGGCCGCCCGTCGAGCCCGGACCGTAGTCGGGGGCGGGCAGCGCACGCCGGTCCAGCTTCCCGTTCGCGGTCAGCGGGAAGGACTCCAGCGTCATGAACGCCGACGGCACCATGTAGCCGGGCAGCTGGGCCGCCATGTGCGCGCGCAGGTCGGCAGTGCGCAGCAGGACGCCGGCGCCGCCGCTGTCCACGGCCGGGATGAGGTAGGCGACCAGGCGTTTGTCACCCGGCCGGTCCTCACGGACCAGCACCGCCGCCTGCGCCACCCCCTCACACCCCGCCAGCACCGACTCGATCTCACCCAACTCGATCCGGAAACCCCGCAACTTCACCTGATCATCAACCCGCGACAAGTACTCCAACTCACCCTCAACGGTCCACCGCACCACATCACCCGTGCGATACATCCGACCGCCCACCGGACCCCCGAACGGATCAGCCACAAACCGCTCCGCGGTCAGACCCGCGCGCCCGTGATAACCACGCACGACACCCTCACCCGCGATATACAGCTCACCAGCCACACCCACCGGCACCGGACGCAACCCACCATCCAGCACATACACCCGCGTATTGGCAATCGGCCGCCCGATCCGCGGCACACCCGCACCCACACCCTCCCGGGGCACCGGCCACACCGTCGACCAGATCGTCGTCTCCGTCGGACCATACAGATTCATCACCGACCCGGCCCGCTCCACCAACGCCACCGCCAAATCCCCCGGCAACGCCTCACCCCCCACCAACACCCGCACCCCCGCCAACACCGAACCATCCTCAGCCAACACCGCCCGCCACAAACTCGGCGTCGCCTGCATCACCGAAATCCCCTCAGCAGACACCAACCCACACAACGCCACCGGATCCCGCACCACATCCCGCTCAGCCACCACCACCGCCGCACCACTGACCAACGGCACAAACAACTCCAACCCCGCAATATCGAACCCCACCGTCGTCACCGCCAACAGACGATCCCCACCCACCAACCCGAACCGACCCGCCATCGACACCAAGAAATTCACCAACGACGCCTGCGGCACCACCACACCCTTCGGCCGCCCCGTCGACCCCGACGTATAAATCACATACGCCGCACGCGACAACACCGCCCCACCAACACCCGACAACACCTCCGCACACCCAAGCTCCTCAACCGTCGCCGGATCATCCAGCAGAAGCTGGGGCACCTCCAGATCGCTCGGGAGCGTCGAACGCAGTTCACCCGTGGTGAGGACGAGCGCGGGAGCCGCGTCCCGAAGCATGTACGCCAGCCGGTCGGACGGATACTCGGTGTCCAGCGGCAGATACGCCCCACCCGCCTTCCACACCGCCAACAACGCCACCACCAGATCCACCGACCTCGGCAACGCCACCGCCACAAACCGCTCAGCCCCCACCCCACGCTCAACCAACAACCGCGCCAAACGACCCGACCGAACATCCAACTCCCCATACGACAACGACACCCCACCCCCAACCACCGCCACCGCATCCGGAGCAACCGCCACCCGCTCCGCGAACAACTCCACCACCGACCGACCCGGCACCTCACACGCCGTGTCATTCCACTCGGTCAACACCGACCGCGCCTCGGCCTCATCGAGCAGGTCGACACGGCCGACGGGCAGCTCGGGGTCGGCGGCGAAGGCGTGCAGAACCCGTACGAAGTGGTCCAGGATCCGCTGGGCGGCGGGCTCGTCGAAGATGTCGGGCCGGTAGTTGAGCCTGAACAGCATGGTGTCGCGCGCGGAGCCGACCAGCATCAGCGGGTAGTGGGTGGCTTCGCGGTCCTTGCCGGGGACGAGGCGGACGGCGGCGCCGATGCCCTCGCCCGCGGTGGTGGCGCGGTCGACGGGATAGTTCTGGAACACCATGGAGGTGTCGAACAGCTCGCCGTGTCCCACCGCGCGCTGGATCTCGGTGAGTTCGAGGTGCTGGTGCGGGTTGAGCCGGGTCTGCTCGCCCTGGACGCGGGTGAGGAGTTCGGTGAGCGGTTCGGCGGCGCGCAGCCGTACCCGGGTGGGCAGGGTGTTGATGAACAGGCCCACCATCCGTTCGACGCCCTCGATCTCCGGTGGCCGCCCGGAGACGGTGGTGCCGAAGACGATGTCGTCGCGTCCGGTGTGCCGGCCGAGGACGATGGCCCAGGCGGTCTGCACGACGGTGTTGAGGGTGAGGCCGCGGCTTCGGGCGATCTCGGTGAGGGCGGCGGTGTCCGACCGGGAGAAGGAGGCGAGGACCTCGGCGGAGGCGACCGTGGTGCGGGCGACTCCGGGGGCCATCAGGCTGGGTTCGGCGAGGTCGCCGAGCGCCTCGCGCCAGGCGGTGCGCGCCGCCTCGCGGTCCTGTGCCGCCAGCCAGGTGAGGTAGTCGCGGTAGGGGCGCACGCGGGGCATGGCGCCGGCGTCGCCGTGGGCGTCGTACAGCGCGCACAGTTCGCCCATGAGGACGGGGAGCGACCAGCCGTCCAGCACCAGGTGGTGGTTGGTGAGCACCAGGCGGTGCAGCGATGCGCCGAGCCGGATGAGCGTGAAGCGCAGCAGCGGGGGCCGGGTGACGTCGAACCGTGTGCTCCGGTCCGCGGCCATGGCCTCGGCCACGGCCGCGGACCGCTCCTCCTCGGGCAGCGCGCTCAGGTCGGTCTCGGTCCAGGGCAGCGGGACCGCGCGCATCACCACTTGCGCCCAGTCGCCGTTTTTGCGCTGGCGGAAGGCGGCGCGCAGGATGGCGTGGCGGGCCAGGAGGGTTTCGGCGGCGCCGCGGAGGGCGGCCGTGTCCACCGGGCCCTCGATGTCGAAGGACGCCTGGACGACGTAGGGGTCGAGTTCGCCCTCGTCGTAGACGCTGTGGAACAGCAGGCCCTCCTGGAGCGGGGCCAGCGGCAGGATGTCCTCGATCTTCCGCGGGGTGCGACTCACTTCGGCCTCTTCTTCGTCTTCAGGTGCGTGTACGTCGTCGGATGCGGTCGGCTCGTCGTCGGCCGGGGCGCGGGAGGGTCATTCGAAAAGGTCGTCGAACTCGTCCTCGAACGCCTCGATCTCGTCCTGCGTGATCGAGGACAGGGAGACGTCGGAGGGGGTGAGCCCCCCGGCGTGGGGGTTCTGGGCATGGGCCACGAGGGCTTCGAGCGCCTGGAACCACAGGCCGGCGAGTTCCCGGACCTCGGTTTCGTCCAGGAGGTGGCCGGCCCAGGTCCAGTACGCGACGAGTTCCGATCCTTGCGGGGAGTCGTGCGTACGGGCGTTGAGCTCCAGGGCGTGGGCGAGCGGCAGATGCGGTGGATCGCCCGCCACGCCGTCGATGCCGATGAGCGGGGTCCAGTCGCCGGTCTGCCCGGCGGCGGTGGAGAAGCGTCCGAGGTAGTTGAAGGAGACCTGGGGGTCCGGCAGGCCCTGGAACCCCTCCGCCGTGCCGGGGTTGAGGTGTCGGACGAGGCCGTAGCCCATGCCCTTGTCGGGCACGGCCCTCAGCTGTTCCTTGATCCGCTTGAGGATGTCCCCCGCGCTCTGTCCGCCGGCGAAGGCGTCGGTGAGGTCGGCGGTGCCCGTCTCCAGGCGTACGGGGTACAGGTTGGTGAACCACCCCACCGTGCGGGACAGGTCGGCGCCCTGGACCAGGTGTTCCTCGCGGCCGTGGCCCTCCAGGTGGAGCAGCAGTCCGGGGTTGCGCCGCCAGCGCTCCCACGCCAGGGTGAACGCGGTCAGCAGGACGTCGTTGACCTCGGCGTTGAACGCGGCGGGCACCTGGGTCAGCACGGCTTCGGTGACGCCGGTCGGCAGGGTGAGGCTGATCCGGCCGGCGGTCGCGGTGGTGTCCCGGGCCGGGTCCAGCGCCCGGCGTCCGAGCCTGCGCTCCTCGCTCCGCAGTGTCCGCTGCCACCAGGCCGCGTCGGCGACCCAGGCCGGTTTGCCGGCCTCCTCGGTCAGCCGCTGGGCCCAGCGGCGCAGTGAGGTTCCCACGGGCTGGAGTTCCGGGTCGCGCCCGGTGGCGACGGCCTCGTAGGCTTCGGCGAGGTCGGGCACCAGGATCCGCCAGGACACCCCGTCCACGACGAGGTGGTGGGCGAGGAACAGCAGCAGGCCCGGTGTGTCCGTGCCGCGGTCGAACCACACGAACTGCGTGACCGTGCCCTGGTCCAGGTCGAGCCGGTCCCTGGCGGCTTCCCCCGCGGACCGCACCAGGGTGCCCAGCGCCTCGTCGTCGAGGGCAAGGCCGTCCGGTCCGGTGGCCGCCACGCGGTGGACGAGGGGTGCGGCGTCGACCGCGCCCGGTTCCCGGATCTCCATCCGGCGCTCCGGGCCGGTGGTGAGCCGGGCGCGCAGGGCGTCGTGGTGGTCCAGGAGGGTCCGCAGGGTCCGGGTGAGGGTGTCGGCGCTCAGTGCGGCGGGGGTCTGGAGGAGGACGGACATGTTGTACCCGTCCAGGTCCTCGCCGCGCGCCAGCAGCCAGTGGGCGATCGGGGTGAGGGGGACGTCGCCGATGCCGGCGCCCGGCTCCTCGGCGGCCGTGTCCGCCACCTCGGTGACGACGTCGGCGAGCGCGGCGACGGTGCGGTGCTCGAAGATGTCGCGGACCGACAGTTCGAGCCCGGCCCGCCGGGCGCGGCCGACCAGCTGGATGGACATGATGCTGTCGCCGCCGAAGTCGAAGAAACCGTCGTCGATGCCGACCCCGTCGAGCCCGAGGACCTCGGCGAACAGCCCGCACAGCGTCTTCTCCCGCTCGGTGCGCGGCCCTTGGCCCGTGCCGTCGGGGAGGGTGGAGGGGGCGGGCAGTGCGCGCCGGTCGAGTTTTCCGTTGGCGGTGAGGGGCAGTTCCTCCAGGACCGTCACGGCCGACGGGACCATGTAGTGCGGCAGGTGCTGTTCGAGGTGGCCGCGCAGGGTGCGGACGAGGTCGGCGTCCTCGTGGGGACCGTCCGGTACGACGTAGGCGACCAGCCGCGTGGTACCGGTGTCCTCGCGGGTGACGACCACCGCCGTGTCGACGGCCGGGTGGTCGCCGAGCACGGCCTCGATCTCGCCCGGTTCCACGCGGAAGCCGCCGATCTTCACCTGGTCGTCGGCTCGGCCCAGGAACTCCAGCTGCTCGGAGCCGGTCCAGCGGACGATGTCGCCGGTCCGGTAGATGCGGTCGCCGGGGGCGCCGAACGGGCTGGCGACGAAGCGTTCCGCGGTGCGGCCGGGCCGGTTCAGGTAGCCGCGGGCGAGCTGGGCGCCGCCGATGTAGAGCTCTCCGCGCACACCGGGCGGCACCGGCCGCAGGTCCGCGTCGAGCACGTACACCCGGGCGTTCCACAGCGGCTGGCCGATGGGCGCGGAGGACGGCCACTCGTCGGTGTCCGCGGGGAGGGTGGTGGACGTCGCCGCGTGGGTCTCGGCGGGGCCGTAGATGTTGTGCGCCATGTGCCGCCAGTCGCCCTGGCAGAACCGGCGCAGTTCGCCGCTGAGCCGGAACTGCTCACCGCCCTGGAAGATGTCGGTGAGCGAGTCGAGCGGTTCGCCGAGGTCCTCCGCGGCCGCGAGCACCGCGTCGATGACGAGCGTGGGCGCGAACAGCTCGTTGACCTCGTGGCGGGTGATCCAGCGGACCAGTTCGTAGGCGTCGCGCCGGACGTGTTCCTCGGGCAGGACGAGCGTCTTGCCCGCCACCAGTGCCTGGAGGATCTCCTGCACCGCGAAGTCGAAGGAGACGGCGAGGAACTGGGCGGTGCGGGTGTCGACGCCGCCGCTGTAGGTGTTGGTGTGCCAGGCGAGGAGGTTCATCAGTGACGCCATGGGCATCACCACGCCCTTGGGGGTGCCGGTGGATCCCGAGGTGTAGACGACGTAGGCCGGATGGCGCGGGTCGAGCGCACGGCCGCGGTCGGCGTCGGTGAGGTCGGCCGCCGGGGCGCCGGCGAGCGCGCGTACGGTCGCCGGGTCGTCCAGGACGAGAGGACGGACCGGCCCGGCGGTGCCCAGGAGGGGGCGGGTGGCCGCATCGGTGATCACGGCGCGGGGCGCACAGTCGTCGAGGACGGCGCGCAGCCGCTGCTCGGGAGCCGAGGTGTCGAGGGTGAGGTAGGCGGCCCCCGTTTTGAGGACCGCTACCAGGGCAGTGATCATCTCCGCCGACCGGGGCAGGGCGATCGCCACGATGTCCTCGCCCCCGACGTCCTGGGCCGCCAGCAGCCGGGCCAGCCGGTTGGCGCGGGCGTTGAGCTCCTCGTAGGACAGGGTGGTGTCCTGGGAGATCACCGCGGTGGCGCCGGGCGCCTGGGCGGTCTGCCGCTCGAAGAGCACGGGCACGGTCTGTGGCGGCACGGGGTGCGGGTCCCCGTTCCAGTCGTGCAGGATCTGCCGGGTTTCGACGGGCGTCAGGACGTCCAGCCGCCCGATGGGGCCGTCCGGTTCTGCCGTGACGCCTTCGAGCACCCGCAGCAGTCGTTCGGCGAAGCCATTGACGGTCTCGCGGTCGAAGAGGTCGGCGTTGTACTCGACGGCCGCGTGCATGCCCGCCGCCTCGCCCGTGGGCCCGTAGGTCTCGTCGAAGAAGAACGCGAGGTCGAACTTGGCGCGCCCGGTCTCCGGGGCCCGTACGTCCACGGTCAGGCCCGGCAGCCGCAGCACATCAAGGGCTTCCTGGTTGTTGTCGAAACCCAGCAGCACCTGGAACAAGGGGTGCCGGGCGAGCGAGCGCACCGGGCTCAGCACCTCGACGAGCCGTTCGAACGGCAGGTCCTGGTGTGCGTACGCGCCGAGGTTCGTCTCGCGGACCCGGCCGACGAGTTCGGCGAAGGTGGGGTTGCCGGAGGTGTCGGTGCGCAGCACCAGCGTGTTGACGAAGAAGCCGACCAGCTCCTCGACGGCGGCGTCGGTGCGGCCCGCGATGGGGCTGCCGATGGGTATGTCCGTACCGGCCCCGATCCGGGTCAGCAGCGTGGCCAGGGCGGCCTGCACCACCATGAACAGGCTCGACCGGGTGTCGCGCGCCAGGTCCACGAGGCCCGCGTGCAGCTCGGCGGGGACCTCGAAGGTCACCCGGCCGCCCTGGTGGGACTGGCGCGGCGGACGTGGCCGGTCGGTGGGCAGCTCCAGTTCCGCCGGCAGATCCGCCAGCGCCCGCTGCCAGTGGGCGAGCTGGCGGGAGATCTCGCTGTCGGGGTCGGACTCCTCACCGAGCACCTCGCGCTGCCACAGTGTGTAGTCGGCGTACTGCACCGGCAGTGGCCGCCACCGAGGGGCGTCGCCGGTGGTGACGCGGGCCGTGTACGCGGCCGACAGATCACGGGCCAGCGGGCCGAGCGACCAGCCGTCGCCCGCGATGTGGTGGACCACCACGACGAGGACGCGCTGGACGCCCTCCTCCGACTCGGCGGTGAACAGCCAGCCACGGACGGGGAGTTCGGCGGTCAGGTCGAACGGGTGGGAGGCCGCGGTGCGCACCTTGTCGTCCAGTTCCGCGGGCGCGACGGTCTCCTCGATCAGCTCCGGCCGTGCCTGCGGGGCGGGCAGGATGACCTGCCGCGCGCCGGCTCCTTCCTCCGCGAACAGGGTGCGCAGGCTCTCGTGGCGGGCGACGACATCGGCCAGGGCCAGGCGCAGCGCGGCGCGGTCCAGCGCACCGTCGAGCCGCAGGGTGACCGGGATGTTGTACGTGGCGCTGGGGCCTTCCAGATGGTGCAGGAACCACAGCCGCTGCTGGGCGTACGACAGGGGGATGCGCGGCGGGCGCTGGGCGGGAGCCACGGGACGCCGGGCACCGGACGCTTCGTCGATCGCCGCGGACAGCCCCGCGACGGTCGGGGTCTCGAAGAGCCGGCGGATGGAGATCTCCACCCCGAGCACCGAGCGCACGCGGCTGAGCAGCCGCACGGCAGACAGCGAGTGGCCACCGCGGGCGAAGAAGTCCTCGTCGATGCCCACGGAGGACACGCCCAGCAGTTCCGCGAAGATGGTGCACAGGATCTGTTCCCGCGGGCTGCGCGGAGCTCGGTACGGCGCGGCCCCCCGGTCCGGTCCGGCGGTCCCGGCCGGCTCCTCGGCGGGAGCCCCGACCAGCCGTAGCTCGCCGTCGTGGGACCAGCGGGCCGTCCGGCCGGTGCGGTACATCGTGCTGCCGCCCTCGAAGGGGCATGGCACCAGCCGGTCCTCGTGCGCGGCGTCGGGGCCGTCGGCGGGGCCGGTGCCGTCCGCGTCGGCCGGGGCCGGGCCCTCCTGCGCCACGTACAGCTGCCCGGCCACGCCCGGGACCACCGAGCGCAGGGCCTCGTCCAGCACATAGACCCGGGTGCCGGTCACCGTGTCGGGCAGGTCCGCCCGCGCCAGCGCGGCGGCCACTTCTGGACGTCCGGCCTGGCTCCAGTTCTCGACAACGGTCGCCCGCTCGGCCGTGTCGAATATCTCGGCCTCGGAGATCCGCAGGTCCGGCCGGTCGGCCAGGGCGGCCAGCAGTCGCAGAAAACGGTCCCGGAGGGCGCGGACCGTGCGGGGCTCGAACAGATCGGCGCTGTACTCCAGGTCGGCGGCGATGCCCGCGGGCCTTCCCTCGGTGTCGAACCGCTCGGTCAGCTCGAAGTTGAGGTCGAACTTGGTGTCCTCGATCGGCAGCCGCTCCAGCTCCGCGGCGAGCCGCGGCAGCCGGGCGACCTCGGCGACCGTGGCCCGGGGGTCGGTGTGGTGGAGCGACAAGGACACCTGGAAGAGGGGGTGGCGGGCGAGCGAACGCTCCGGGTTCAGCACCTCCACCAGCCGCTCGAACGGCAGGTCCTGATGCGCGTACGCGCCGAGGTCCGTCTCGCGCACCCGGCCCACGAGTTCGCTGAACGCCGGATCGCCCGAGGTGTCCGTGCGCAGCACCAGTGTGTTGGCGAAGAACCCGACCAGTTCCTCGACCGCGGTGTCGGTGCGGCCGGCGATCGGGGTGCCGATGGGGATGTCGGTGCCCGCGCCGAGCCGGGTCAGCAGCGCCGCGAGCCCCGCCTGCAACACCATGAACAGACTGGCGCGGGTCTCGCGCGCCAACGCGTAGAGCGCCTGGTGGAGTTCGGCCGGAATGCGGAAGGAGTCCTGGCCGCCGCGCTGGGTCAGCTCGTCGGTGCGCGCCCGGTCGACGGGCAGCGCGAGTTCGTCCGGGAGGCCCGACAGGGCCCAGGACCAGTAGGCGAGCTGGCGGGAGATCTCGCTGTCGGGGTCGGCCTCGTCGCCGAGCACCTCGCGCTGCCAGAGGCTGTAGTCGGCGTACTGCACGGGCAGCGGCTCCCACCGCGGGGCCTCGCCCGTGGTGACACGTGCCGTGTACGCCGCCGTCACATCCCGCGTCAGCGGCCGCATCGACCAGCCGTCGCCCGCGATGTGGTGCAGAAGCAGCAACAGTACGTGCTGGTCGGGACCGCATGCGAAGAGCGTGACCCGCAGCGGTGGCTCATGCGACAGGTCGAAGACGCACCGGGCCGCGGCGACCAGCTCGGCCGCGACCCGGTCCTCGTCCACCGTCCGGATATCGATGTCGACCAGCGCCTGGCGCGGTTCGAGGACGACTTGGGTGAAACCCTCCTCGTCCTCGGCGAAGACGGTGCGCAGGCTCTCGTGGCGGGCGACCACGTCGTCCAGCGCCAGGCGCAGCGCCTCCCGGTCCAGCGGACCGGTCAGCCGCAGCGCGCCGGGCGCGTTGTAGGCGGTGCTCCCGTCGCCCAGCAGATCCAGGAAGCGAAGGCGCGCTTGTGCGTACGAGACGGGGATGCGGGACGGACGTGGGGCCGCGGTCAGCGCGGGGCGGGGGGCGGCGGTGCCGGGGGCCAACCGGTCCAGGGTGGGTGAGATACCGGCGACGGTGGGGGTCTCGAAGAGCTGCCGGATGGGCAGTTCCGCGCCCAGGACGGTACGGATCCGGCTGACCAGTTTGGTGGCCAGGAGTGAGTGGCCACCGAGCCGGAAGAAGTCATCGTCGATCGACACCGACTCCAGACCAAGGACCTCGGCGAACAAGCCGCACAAGATCTCCTCGCGGGGCGAGCGCGGAGGACGGCCTGAGGCGGCCTCCGGACCGTAGTCGGGCGCGGGCAGCGCACGCCGGTCCAGCTTCCCGTTCGGCGTCAACGGCAACCCATCCAGAACCACGAACGCCGACGGCACCATGTAATCCGGCAACAGGCTCGACGCATACTCCCGCAAAGCCGCGTCACCAACACCATCCGCCACCACATAGGCCACCAGACGCTGATCCCCGGCCCGGTCCTCCCGCACGATCACGGCCGCCTGGGCCACATCCGGGCGGCCCCTCAAAACAGCCTGGATCTCGCCCAGCTCGATACGGAAACCACGCACCTTGACCTGATCATCAACCCGCCCCACATACACCAACTGACCATCCGCACTCCACCGCGCCACATCCCCGGTGCGATACATCCGCGCACCGGCAGGACCATACGGATCAGCCGTGAACCGCTCCGCCGTCAGATCCGCACGACCCCAATAGCCACGCGCGAGCACCACACCCGCCACATACAGCTCCCCCGCCACACCCGGCGGCACCGGACGCAACGCCCCATCCAGGACGTAGACCCGGGTGTTCCAGAACGGCCGGCCGATCGGCACCGCACCACCAGCAACCTCCTGACCCGGCTCGATCCGGAAATCCGTGCAGTTGACCGTCGCCTCCGTCGGACCATAAGCATTCACCACCGTCACACCCGGATGCGCCAACCGCCACGACACCAACGCCTCACCCACCAACGCCTCACCACCGGTCATCAACATCCCCGACGGCGACACCACCCCCGGCAACGCCTCCAACAACCCCAAATGCGACGGCGTCACCTTCATAAACGACGGCCGACCCACATCCGCCGCACGCTCATCCAGCTCACCCAGCACCACCCGACCACCACTCACCAACGGCGTATACAACCCCGTCACCGTCAGATCAAACGCCACCGACGAATGCAACAACACCGTCCCCGACGCATCCGGATACACCACACGCGCCCGCTCCAGATACGCCCCCACCGAACGATGCTCAACCACCACACCCTTCGGACGCCCCGTCGAACCCGACGTATAAATCACATACACCGGAAGCGACAGCTCACCCGCCACCTCTACCGGCTCAGCCGACAACCCATCAGCCGCCGCCAGATCCGCGACATCATCAACCACCACAACCGGCTCTGCGTCGTCCAGAATGTGAGCCCTGCGCTCCGCCGGATACTCCGGATCCACCGGCACATACGCACCACCCGCCTTCACCACACCCAGCAACACCACCACCAACTCCACCGACCGCGGCAACACCACCCCCACAAACCGCTCCGGCCCCACACCCCGCCCCATCAACCACCGAGCCACCCGATTCGACCACGCATCCAACTCCGCATACGACACCTCACGCCCACCACACACCACCGCCACCGCATCCGGCGTCCGCTCCACCTGCTCGGCGAACAACACCGGCAACGACACACCCCGCACACCCCGCACCTCACCATTCCACCCCACCAGCACCCGCTCCCGCTCCACCGCATCCAGCAACTCCACCTCACCGATACGACGATCGGGGTGCCCCGCCACCCACTCCAGCACCCGCACCAGCCGCTTCTGGTGGGCAACGAGTTCACGCTCGTCGTAGAGGCCGGGGTCGGCGTCGAATTCCACGCGGATGCCGGTGCGGGAGGCCGCCGTGCCATAGAAGTTGATCTTCAGGTCGTTGACGGGCCCGGTGGACAGCGGGTGGCCGATGGCCCGGGTGTCGCCGAAGGACAGTTCGTGGGCGAAGGCCAGGACGTTGAGCGTCGGGCCGAGGCGGGTCAGGCGGCCGCCGGAGAGCCCGAGTTCGGTGACGAGTTCCTCACCGCGGAAGCGCTGATGCCTGATGACGTCGGCCAGCGAGTGGGAGACGGATGCCACGAGTTCGGCGAAGGTGGTCCGCGAGGTGACGTTCACGCGGATGGGCAGGACGTTGACCATCACGCTCGGCGTGGTCAGGGACAGGCGGCCGGTGCGGCCGGCCAGGGGCAGCGAGAAGGTGAAGTCCGTCCGGCCGGTCATGCGGTGGAAGAAGACGGCGGTGGCGGCGATGGCGAGGGCGGGCCACTGCGCCTGGAGCCGGTCGCCCAGCGCGGTGAGCCGATCGGCCAGGGCGGTGGGCAGGGTGAGGATGCGGCGCAGGCTGCTGTGGGTGCTGCCGGTGGCGCGTCCCGCGAGTGCGAGCGGGTCGGGCAGGTCGCTGAACAGGTCGAGCCAGTAGGCCCGGTCCTGGGCGTGGCGGCGTGAACCCGGATAGGCCGCTCCCTCGTCGGCCACCCGGTCGAGGGTGACGAAGTGGGTCGCGGTGGGCTCGGCGCCGGTGGCCAGGGCGGTGTAGAGGGCCGCTACCCGGTCGGCGTACACGGAGTGGCCGAACCCGTCGAGGACGGCGTGGTGGTAGCGGTGGAAGTAGAAGGACCGGTCGTCGGCCAGGAGCAGCAGGGTCTGCTCGCTCAGCGGACCGTGCCCGAGGTCGAAGGGGGTGGCCATCTTCTCGTTCATCCACTGGTGCGCGGCGGCATCCGCATCCGCGGTGGCGCGCAGGTCGCGCACGCGCAGGGGCGTGGCCTCCGCGGCCTCGACGATCTGGTGCAGCCTGGTCTCCTCGCCGTGGGCTTCGGCCCCGGGGGGCGCGGTGTCCTCGGCGAAGTGCGACCGCAGCGCCTCGGTCTCCTCGACGGCCCGCCGTACCGCCTCTTCCAGGACGCCGATGTCGATCGGGCCGTCGATCTGGAAGTAGGCGCCGCAGTTGTAGAGGGGGCTGTCCGGCTGCAGTTGCTGGGCGACCCAGATGCCCAGCTGGGCGGCGGTGACGGGTCGACGGAGCGTACGGGCGGCGTCGGACATGAGGGGGCGGTCCTCTCGGTTCTGCCAAGTGGCGGACTGCGGGGGCGGAGGCGGTGGCGGATGCGGTGGACGTGCCCGTCAGGCGTACTGGGCCAGTTCCTTGACGAGGGCCTCGCTGAGTGCGTCGATGGTCGGGTTGTCCCACAGGAGCGTCGGGTCGAGGGAGATGTCGAGGTGGTCCTCGAGCTCTCCGGCGACGGACAGCACGTACAGCGAGTCGAGTCCGTAGTCGGAAAGCCGTGCGCCGGGGTCGATGGCGTCGGCGGGCCGCCCCAGGTGGGAGGCGACGCAGTTGATCAGCCATGTCCGCAGGCTGTCGACGGTATGCTGCGCGGCGCCGGGGTCGGTCATGGGTGTCTCCTCAAGGTGGCGACGGTCGGAGTGCGGCTGGGGGCTAGGGACGGTCGGGCAGGGAGCGTTCGGCCAGGTCGAACGAGCGGCCGGTGTCGTACCGGCGGTTGAGTTCCGCGTACAGCCGCTCCTGGGCGGGGCCCGTCGGCTGCGGTGTCCGTCGCGCTCGTGTGGTGAGGGTGCCGCCGGGCGCCGCGGCGAGCAGTTCGGGGTCGTACAGGGCGGTGATGGCCGGTGCGGTGACGAGGTCGGTGACGGTGATGCCGGTGAGCGGGGCGGTGTCGGCGGGCGCCGCCGGCCGGGCCGGTCGGCCGGCGGCCGTGAAGAGGGATGCCTGCATCTCGTTCAGCAGCAGGGGGAAGGCGGCGTGTTCTCCTTCCGTGATGTAGAAGCGCGAGCCCATGGCGATCGAGAGGCGGTCCATCGCGCCCTGGAGGACGCGTGGTACGAGGGCCCGGACCAGCTCGGCGTGGGCGCCCGGCCGCGTGGGCAGGACGTCGGTGCCCCGGGCCGCGAGGGTGGTCAGCGCGTCGCACAGCAGCAGGTCGGCGTAGGCCCCCGCGAGCACGGCGCGCAGCTGGGGGATGTCGACGGCCGCCGCGCCGTACAGGCGCCGGGTCCGCAGGTGGCGCAGTGTCATGCGCAGACCGGAGTCGAGGGTGCCGACCGCCGCCCCGGCCGTCATGGCGCCGCTCCCCCACCGGGCCGTGTGGCCGGTCCGGGTGAGCGCGGGCGATCTGCGGTATCCGGCGCGCAGGGCGTGCAGCAGCGCTTCGGGATCGTCGTCGCCGTCCGCGGCGCCGATGACGTCGATGGCGTCGATGGCGTCAAAAGCGTCAAAGGGCGTGTCGTCGAGCGGCTGCCGGGCCTCCCGTGCGGCGAGGATCGCCCGGAAGCCGTACGGGTTCGCGGGGTCGTAGGGGTCGCCGAGGCGTTCCTCGAGGGTGGCGGCGAGGGCGACGGGGCCGGAGGTGGTGTTCACTGGGCGGTCCCCTCGGGGGAGCCGGTGGGCTCCAGGCGGTCGTGGATCGACGGGAAGGGGGCGGACGGGTGGGCGAGAACCTCGTCGGCGAGGTCGTCGAGGACGGCGCGGTCGGCGTCGTCGACGGGCTCGCGGAGGTCGGTGAGGGCCTTGACGAGACACCCCAGTAGCCAGGTTTCGGAGCGGGGGTGTTCGGCGCGGGTGGCGGCGCGCAGCCACAACTGGAGCGCCGAGGCCGCCGCGAAGCACAGCTCGAACCGCTCGGCGAGCTCGAAGGCCCGGACGGGTACGGCGCGGGGTGAGAACCGGATGGCCGCCATGTCCTCGTGCAGCCGGTCGGCCGCGTCGAACAGGCGCCCCGCCAGGGTCGTGAGCGGCGCGGAGGCGTGGCCGCGACCGGCCAGGTCGCGCAGCTCGGCGACCGCCGCGGGCAGGCCGGCGACGACGGAGCAGCCGCCGCTGGAGACCAGGCCGAGCGCGCGGGGCCGGAACGGGCGCAGGGGGACGTGCGGGCTGGTGGCCTCGGCGAGGCCGTCGGCGTCCCACCGGCCCTTGGCGTAGCCACGGGCGATGCGGGGGAACTGTTCGATCAGCGCGTTGCGGTTGACCAGGCTGCTGCCGTCGAAGATGCCGATGATGCGGTGGTCGCGTTCCACCTTGGCGAGGCCGCGGTGCGGGTCGTCGGGGTCGAGCAGTCCGTAGGGGCCGAGGAGGTGCAGCAGGCGCGCGATGAGGTCGTCGACCTCGGCGGGCACATAGGCCTTCGCGACGGCGGAGACGACGCTCATCTCGCCGGTGAGCGCGTGCAGGGAGCGCGCCGCCACCAGGCCGGTCGCGTCGGCGAGCAGCAGTCCCGCGGCGGCCTCGCCCAGCTCCCGCCGCAGGTGCGGGCCGGGCGCGAGCCGTCCGCCGTCGGCCCCGGCCAGGAACGCCCCGGCCAGGAACGTGGCGGCCAGGGCGAGCGCGTGGTCTCCCGCGCCCAGGGACATCGCGGCGCAGCCGGTACGGGTCAGGTGCAGCGCCTTCACGATGATCTCGATGCCCTCGCCGGGCCGCCCGATGAGTGCGTCCTCGGGCAGCGGTGCGTCGTGGAACGCGATGCCGCTGATGTCCGCGCCCCGGATGCCGTAGGTGGGCACCTTGGGCAGGTGGCTGAAGTGCTCGGGGGCGAGGCGGGCCTTGTCGACGAGGAAGAGGCTGAAGCCGCGCGGTCCGCCGTTGTCGTCGGTGCGGGCGAGGACGGTGACCAGGTCGGCGCGGGTGGCGAGGTTGATCAGCCACTTCTCGCCGGAGAGCAGCCAGCCGCCGCCGGGGGCGGGAGTGGCGACCACCTCGCCGGCCAGCAGGTCGCTGCCGTGGTGGCGTTCGGTCAGGGCGCAGGAGACCGACGCCCCGTCGGATATCCGCCGCCCCAGCCGCCGGGCGGCCTCCGGTTCCCCCGCGATCCAGGTGGCGACGGCCCCCAGGTAGGTCTTGCCGTGCGAGACGGCCACGGTGAGGTCGGTCCGGGACACCGTCCGCAGCAGCCGCATGACGGTGCCGAAGTCGTCGAGTGTGCCGCCGTGTTCGGCCGGCACGTAGCGGCGGCGCAGTCCGAACGTGTCGAGGGCCTGGCACGCCGCGGCGGGGAAGTCCTGCGTCCGGTCGAGCGCGGCGAGCGCCTCGGGCGAGAAGGGCAGTCCGGGTCCGGTGAGCTCGTCCAGCAGCCGGGTGAGCCGCTCGACGGCCTCCGTGCCGTGGGTGGGTGTGGCGCGGGAGGCGGTGGTCATACGGAAGCCTCCCGGGCCTCGGGTAAGGGGCGGAGCAGGCTCTCCTCGTAGGCGGCGTACGTGGGCCGCAGCGCGCCGGTGCGGAACAGGTCGCGCATCGCCGACCGCTGGATCTTGCCGCTGGTGGTGCGGCGCACCCCGCCGGGGCGCAGCAGCAGGACGGCGCCGACGGGGGCGCCGAATTCCCGGGCGACGGTGAGCCGCATCTCGGCGGCGAGTTCGCGCAGCCGCTCCTCTTCCTTGATACCGCGCACCTCCTGGGTGACCACGAGCACGTCGTCGCCCTGTGGGCCCTCGCCCGGTACGGCGAAGCAGGCGCCGACGAGGTTGCCCAGCTCGGGCCACTGGGTGCGCAGTTCGTGCTCGATGTCCTGGGGGTAGAGGTTGCGGCCACGCAGGATGAGGACGTCCTTGATGCGGCCGGTGATGTGCAGTTCGCCCTCGTGGAGGACGCCGAGGTCGCCGGTGCGCAGATAGCCGGTGTCACCGTCGACGGTGGTGGCGCGGAACTCGGCCTCGTTGGTGGCCTCGCGGTTCCAGTAGCCCCGGCCGACGATCTCGCCCCGTATCCAGATCTCGCCGACGGCCCCTTCGGGCAGGACGCGCCGGGTGTCCGGTTCGACGATGCGTACCTCGGCGCCGAGCGGCGGGCCGCAGCCGACGACGGCGCGGACGGGCTCGTCGGGGGCCGCGGGCCGGAACTCGTGGCGTTCCAGGAGGCCGGCGGCGACGTGCCGGATCCGGGGCGGGGTTCCGACGGCCCCGGAGATGAAGAGGGTCGCCTCGGCCATGCCGTAGCAGGGGGTCAGGGCGTCGGGGCGCAGGCCGTGGCGGGCGAAGCGCCGCTGGAACCGTTCGAGCACGGCGGCGCGTACGGGTTCGGAGCCGTCCAGCGCGTGCCGCCAGCGGGACAGGTCGAGGCCCTCGCTGTGTGCTTCGGTGACCCGGCGGCTGCACAGGTCGTACGCGAAGTCCGGCGCCGCGGAGGCCTCGATGCCGAAGCGGTCGATCATGTGCAGCCACAGGTGGGGGCGTTTGAGGAAGGTGCTGGGACTCATCAGGACGGTCGTCGAGCCGAGCAGCAGCGGCGGGAGGATCGAGCCCATCAGCCCCATGTCGTGGAAGTGCGGGATCCATCCGCCGATGGTGGTGGTGTCGTGCAGGTCGAGGGCGGCGGCGAGGTTGGCGCTGTTGTGCAGCACATTGCCGTGGCTGATCATGACGCCCTTGGGGTCGCCCGTGGAGCCGGAGGTGTACTGGAGCACGGCCAGGGTGTCGTGGCCGGCGGGCGGCATGGTCCACTGCCGGGGGCCGGGCCCGGTGTCGTCGTCGGTGACCAGCAGGGGGATGGTGCCGAGTCCCTCCTCGGCGGTCCACGCCTCGATGTCGGGGCGGGTGGCGGTGTCGGTGAGGATCGCCGTGGCGCCCGCGTCGTCCGCGATGCGCTTGACCCGGTACCGCTCGTGCCGGTACCGGCCGGGCAGGGAGGAGGGGACCGCGACGGCGCCGGCGTACAGGCAGCCGACGAAGGCGGTGAGGAAGGCGAGCCCGGCGGGGTGGAGCAGGAGGACGCGGCCGCCCGGGGGGACATGGGCGCGGAGCCGTGCGGCGACGCTCCGGGCCTGCGCGTCGAGTTCCGCGTAGCTGAGCCGGCGCGCTCCGTCCTCGCGCAACGGGTCCGTCACGAATACGGCCGCCGTCTTTTCCGGGCGCTTTTCCGCATGCTCCCGGAGCACTGCGCCAACGCTGGGGGCGGTGATGATTCCCGCCATATCCGAGGCCTGCCCTTCGTGTCCGCGAACTGAATATCCGTGCGCCTTACCGGCACTGCCGTGCATTTCTACCGAGGGCTTCGGGACAAGGGGAAGGACGCTGACAACAAGTGGCACCGTGTACCTCACCCCCTCGGGACAAAAGCACCAAAACACCCATACAGCAGGGAGATTCCTGGGCGAGCAGGCCAGTACTGGCCAGGAATTGCCCCGTCGGGACCATTTCCGCGCGATAGAGTCGGAACGCGATCGTATGGACGACGCAGCTTTCCAGCACATCCCCCCGACGCCCAGTCATCGCGCAGCCGGTCATGGCGGCGGATCATTTCATCCTGCCTTTTTCGATGACTGCTCCAGGAATTGGGCGCGCCATTCCGCGCGCACGCGGGCGCACGACTCCCGGAGGACATCAATGACCCTTGCCACCTCGCTGCCAAAGGCCGGCGCCGCCGCTCCCGCATGGCACGGCAGCGGCCCCGGAACGCAGCTGCTGATCCTCACCCAGCGGTCGGTCAAGGCCCATCTCGCACACCGCCGGACGCTGGTGCTCGCCATGTTGCAGCCGGTTTTCATGCTGCTCCTGCTCAGCCAGGTCTTCGGCAGCATCGTCGACCTCGGACATCTGCCCGACGGCGTCTCCTACCTGGACTACCTGCTGCCCGCGCTGCTGGTGACCACGGGCATCGGACCGGCGATCGCCTCGGGCATCGGCCTGGTCCGGGACATGGACAACGGCGCGGTGGCGCGGCTGCGCACCCTGCCCATCAACGCCTCACTGCTGCTGTTCGCCCGCAGCTTCGCCGATCTGCTGCGGTCCACCGCCCAGCTGGCGATCCTGGTCGTGGTGGCCGTGGTGTTCATGGGCGCCGACCCGGCGGGCGGCGCGCTGGGGCTGATCGCCGCGCTGCTGCTGACCTGTGTGGTGGTGTGGGCGCTGACCTGGATCTTCCTGGCGCTCGCGGCCTGGCTGCGCAGCGCGGAGGCGATGCAGTCCACCGCGTATCTGGTGACGTTCCCGCTGATGTTCGCCTCCAGCGCGTTCGTCCCCGTGGACCGCATGCCGGGCTGGCTACAGGTGCTGGCGACCTGCAATCCGCTGTCGTACGCGATGGACGCCTCGCGTGCGCTCTGCCTCGACCAGCCCCTGGGTGCCCAGGTGTGGTCCTCCCTGGCCGCGAGTGCCCTGGTCGCGCTGGCCGGATCGAGCGCGGCGGTATGGGGGTTCCGGCGGCCCCTGGTCTGACCGGCGACCCCTTACCGCTCCCCCTTCCTGTCCCCCCAGATGAAACGGAGAGCCCTCATGCCCGAGCCACGACCGGATTCCCTGCGGCTGCTGGACGCCGCCCCGGAGCCCGGCACCGACGCCACGACCTGGGTCACCGAACACCGCGCGGAGATACGGGCGCTGGTCGCCCGGCACGGTGCCGTGATGGTCCGCGGGCTGCACCTGGACGATGCCGGTCACGCCGTCTCGGTGGTCCGCCGGATCATCGGCGACGGCATGGCCGAGCGCGAGGGGTTCGCTCCCCGCGACACGTACGGACCGGGACTGTACTCGTCCTCGCACTGGCCGGCCGACCAGCCCATGTGCATGCATCATGAGCTCAGCTACGCGGCCGAGGCACCCCGGCTGATGGTCTTCGCCTGCGTCACCCCGCCGTCGGCCGGCGGGGTGACGGCCGTCGCCGACGCCCGTGCCGTACTGCGCGATCTGCCCACCGGGCTGGTCGAGCGCTTCGAACGCCACGGCTGGCTGCTGACCCGCCACTACAACCCGTTCGTCGGGCTCGGGTGGGAGGACGCCTTCGGCGCCAAGGACCCCGCCGAGGTGGAGCGTTACTGCGCCGCCCAGGGCATCGAGGTGCGCTGGGACGCGGACGGCGGCCTGCGCACCCGGCAGACCCGCCCGGCCGTCCGCACCGACCCCGAGTCGGGCGAGCGGTCCTGGTTCAACCAGATCGCCTTCCTGAACGAGTGGACGATGGCGCCCGAGGTGCGCGAGTTCCTCACCTCGGAGTTCGGCCCCGACGGGCTGCCGTTCAACACCTTCTACGGCGACGGCTCGCCCCTGGACCGCGCCACCGTCGACCTCATCAACGACGTCTACGCGCAGCACACGGTGCGCGAACCCTGGCAGCGGGGCGATGTGATGGTCGTCGACAACATCCGCATGGCGCACAGCCGCGAACCCTACCGGGGCGCCCGGGAGATCATCGTCGGCCTCGGCGAACCGTTCCGCGCCTAGCCCGGGGCCGGTCCCGGTCCCGGTTTCGACGGCCACGGACGAGGGGGTGTCCCCAAGGCTTGCCCTGGGGACACCCCCTCGTTGACGTCAGCTCGCCAGTCCGGGCCGGTCCCCCGGCTCCGGCGGTGCGGCGCAGGCGCGCCGTACCAGCGCGGCGGTCTCCGCCGGCCGGGCGCGGACGAAGTAGTGGCCGCCGCCGTCGAGTTGGTGGAGGGTGATCCGGTCGGAGACGGCCTTCCAGCCGCCGTGTCCCTCGGCGAAGGCCGCCGTGGCGGCGTCGTCCCGTGCGACGACCACCTCCACCGGGGCGTCGAGGCGGTAGCCGTCCGGGTCCTCGCGCACCGCGCGCAGATGGCTGCCCGCGGTCAGTACGTCGTGCTGGTAGGCGCGGGCCACCACCTCGGCGCGCTCCGGCCCCAGCTCGTCCAGCTCCGCGTAGACCTCACCGGCCCGCAGCCGGGTCAGCAGGCCCTGCGTGTCCGCCGTGGCCGCCTGGGCCATTTCGGCGGCCAGCGTTCCGGCGTCCCCCAGTAGCAGCGCGCCGATGAAGAAGCGCTCGACGGGGCGGTCCGCCTCCGCCAGCAGCCGCGCCGTCTCCAGCGCGGCGGCCGCGCCCGTGGAGTGCCCCCAGATCGTCACGGGCGTGCTGACCTGCGCGGTGATCTCATCCCGTACCCACCGGGCGAGGGTGGGCACATCCTGCATCGGCTCGCCGTCGCCCGCGAAGTCGTGGCCGGGCGGCTCCACCCCGAGGACCGCGACGCCGTCCCGCTGGAGCTCCGCGGCCAGGGGCCGGAAGTTGAGGGCGTTGCCGCCCGCGAAGGGGAAGCAGACCAGGGTGTGGTGCGGGTCCGGCACGGAGGACAGCGGTTGCAGCAGACGGGTGTGCACCGGGCGCGCGAAGGCGCCGCGGCCACGGGGTTCGAGCGCCGCGGCGCAGTCGGCGAGCACCGGGTTGGCGGCCAGGTCCTTCAACGACAGCGCCCGGTCCAGCCGAACCAGGAGCCGGACCGCGGCCAGCGAGGTGCCGCCGAGTTCGAAGAAGTCGTCGGCCCGGCCGATGCGCTCCGGCGGTATGCCGAGGACGTCGGCCCACAGCGCGGCCAGCCGCTGTTCGGCAGGGGTGCTCGGGGGGACGTGGCCGGCGCGTCCGGCCCCCTCACCGGCCGGCCGGGCCAGCGCCTTCTTGTCGACCTTCCCGTTCTCGGTGAGCGGCAGCCGGTCCACCCGGTGGATGTGGGTGGGCACCATGTAGTCGGGCACGACGGTGGCGAGGAACGCGCGGACGCCCTCCGCGGACACCTCGTCGGCGCCGCTGAAGAAGGCGACCAGGACGCGCTCCTCGCCGACGTCGCCCTCGGTCACCACCGCCGCCTCGCGGACACCGGGCATCGACAGCAGCCTGTTCTCGATCTCGCCGATCTCGATGCGGAAGCCACGGATCTTGACCTGTGCGTCGCGGCGGCCCAGGAACTCCAGGCGGTCCTCGGGCAGCCAGCGGCCGAAATCGCCGGTCCGGTACATCCGGTTGCCGGGCCGGAACGGGTCCGGTACGAACGCCTCCCTGGTGCGCTCCTCGTCGTTGATGTAGCCGCGGCCCACGCACACCCCGGCGAACGCGATCTCGCCGGGCGTGCCCAGCGGCGCCAGCGCGAGGTTCTCGTCGAGCACATAGGTGTGGACGTTGCGCAGTGCGCGGCCGACGGTCACGAAGTCGCGTTCGGGCACACCGCGCAGCACCTCGTGCATCGGGTCGTCGGACGTCTCGGTGGCACCGTAGGCGTTGACCAGCTGGATGTCCGGGTAGGCGGCGAACCAGCGCTGCACCGACTCGTAGCCGAGCGCCTCGCCCGTCACCGACACCGAGCGCAGGGCGTCGAGCGGGCGGGGGTGCTGTTCCAGATGGGTGAGCAGCACCTCCAGATACGACGGGACGATCTGCAGCACGGTCACCCGGCCCTGGACGATCTCCTCCACGAAGGCGCCGACGTCGAGCTGGGTGGCGGTGTCCACGATGCGTACGGTGCCGCCGAGCAGCAGCGGCGCGGCGAACTGCCACAGGGAGATGTCGAAGCACTGCGAGGCGATCTGGGCGACGACGTCCCCGGCACCGGCCGTCATCCCGGTGTCCTCGATCTTCGCGTACAGGTGGTTGAGGAAGCCGGCGTGCTCGCACAGGGCTCCCTTGGGGCTTCCGGTGGAGCCCGAGGTGAAGTAGATGTAGGCCGCCTGTCCGGGCGTCACCGGCACACCGGGCGGCTCCGTCAGGCCGCCCCGCGACTGGATCCGCCGCACGGACAGCGTGGTGAGCGGGGCGGCCAGCCGGGCGGAGGCCGCGCGCACCAGCTTCTCGCTGCCCGGCTCGGTCAGCGCGACGGCGCAGGCGCTGCGCTCCAGCTGGGTGACCACGCGCTCGACCGGGAAGTCCGGCCGGACGGGCAGGTAGACGCCGCCCGCCAGGAAGACGCCGAGGGCGGCCGCGATCCAGTCCGGGGAGCGGTCCATCACGACGGCGACCACGTCCTCGCGTGCCACCCCGGCCGTCAACAGCGTGTGCGCGATCCGGTTGGCGCGGTGCTCCAGCTCCCGGTACGTCCACCGGACGGAACCGTGCTCGACCGCGATGGCGTCGGGGCAGTCGCGCGCCCGCTGCTGGAACAGGTCCACGAAGGTGGCCTCGGGCAGTTCGACGCGCGGCCCCGCGAGCCCGTGCAGCTGTTTCTCGGTCTCCTCGGGCGACAGCAGGCTCTTCCGCTCGTGGCTCCCGTGCGGATCGGCCACCAGCAGCCGCAGCGCGGCGAGGTGGTACCCGGCGAGGCGGCGCGCGTAGGTGCCGTCGACCGCCGCGCGGTCGTGCAGCACCCGCAGCGCCAGGCCCTGTGCGTCGCGCGTCCAGGCCACGCGCAGCACGGCGCCGTCGTCCGGGGCGGCGGACGGGTCGTGGCCCGGGGCCGGGGTGGGCTCGTCCCCGGCCAGCCCGGACAGGTCCAGTACGGCCTCGGGCCGGATGCCCTCGGCGGGGCGCACCTCCTCCAGGGCCTTCGCCGCGTGCGCCGCCAGCTCCGCCCAGGTGGAGTCGGTGACGGACAGGCTGAGCGGTCCCGCGGGGCCCGGCCCGTCCTGGGGCACACAGCCGATGAGCAGACTGCGCTCGGCGGCGACGGTCGCCAGGACCCGGGCGTGGCCGGCGAGCAGCAGGGCGGGCAGGGTGGTGTTCAGTCGTGTGGCCGTAACTGCCAACGCGTCCGCGAGCTCCGCGTCCAGCCGTACGCCGTGCACCGCGGTGCCCGTCTCCGCCTGGGACGGTGGGGTCCACCGGGGGACCCGGGTGAACGCCAGGGTCTTCGGGTCGTCGCTCATCGGCCCGCGACTCCTTCCTCCGGCTTCGCCGGCTTCTCCAGCTCGATCCTGATCAGCCGTGCGGCGGCCGCCGCGCGTGCTCCGGCCTGCTCCCCGTCCGCCCCGGTGGCGACCACGCATCCCAGGCGGTCCTGGAAGGAGTGCGTCACGCGGACCGTCCGCCCGGGGGCGGTGCCGACCGCGACGGCCACGACACCGGGCGCCGCCTGTGCGGCCTCGACGCCCTCGACGGCCGTGACCCGCCCCTCGCGCTCGTTGTGCAGGAAGCGGACCGCGGCGTGGCCCCGGCCCGCCACCGCGGGCGTCCGGCTCTGGCCCGCCGCACGGGCGATCACGGCGTCGATCAGGTCGATGCCGAGCGCGGCCCGTACCGCGACGGGGATCATGCCGCCCGCCAGCCGCGGGTTGACCTCGATGACGACGGGGCCGTCCGGGGACATCCGCAGTTCGGTGTGGGCGGATCCCCAGCCGAGGCCCAGCGCGGCGAGCGCCCGCAGGGCGGTGTCGCCGAGGGCGGCGGCGGTCGTCCCGGGCACGGGTGCGGGCACCTGGTGCCCGGTCTCCACGAAGAACGGCCGGGGGCCGATCCGTTTGGCGACGACGGTGACGACGGCGTCGTCGAAGGTCTCGACCGAGAACTCCGGCCCCTCGACGGCCGACTGGACGAGGATCCGGGCCGGCACCGGGTTGCCGCGTTCGTCGGTGGCCCTGCCCAGCAGTTCGCCCGCCCACGACCGGGTCTCCGCCGGGGTCCGGCACAGCCGGACACCCACCGAGCCCGAACCGAGGACCGGTTTGAGCACGACCGGGTGGCCGATCCGGTCGGCGGCGCGCACCGCGTCGGCCACCTCGGTGACGGCCTGCGAGGCGGGCACCGGAACGCCGGCCGCCGCGAGCGCGAGGACCTGCGCCGCCTTGTCCCGGCACCGGGCGATGGCGTCCCCGTCCGCCGCGGGGAGGCCGAGCTTGGCGGCGGCGCGGGCGGCGGTGGACACGAAGTACTCGGAGCTGGAGGCGACTCCGGCGAGCCCGCCGTCCTGGGTGAGCTCTGCGCAGCACTCCACCACGGCGGCCGTGTCACCGGTGTCGAGCACCCTGGTGTCGATGCCGTCCCGCTCGACGTACACATAGCGGCCCGGGTCCCGGGTCAGCAGCACCGGCCGCAGGCCCCGGGCCCGCGCCGCCACGCAGAACTCCCGCCCCGTACCGGTGGTGTTGCTCTCCACGAACGCGAGCCACCGCCCGGTCGCGGTCTCGTTCCCGTTCACGTTTGTCCTTCCCTTCCGTCCGCGGGTCCCCGGCCCGGCAGGAGGGCGTCGACCGCCGCGCCCAGTGTCCGCGCCGCGTCCCGCGTCCGGCCCCGGTGCTCGGCGAGCCGCCGTCCGTGGGCGGAGAGCCGCTCCCGCAGCAGGCGCACGGTGGCGTCGCACTCACCGGGGCCGCCGCCGCGGTCGTGGGCGTCGACGACCTCGCCCAGGGAGGGCAGTTCGGTGACCACCCCGGCGGGGGCCCCGTCCGGCAGGGCGATTTTGGTGAGTTCGGTGGCCCCGCTCTCGATCGCCTCCCGCACGGCGGCGCCCACGATGTGGTGCGCGGTGCGGAACGGAACCCCTTGGGCGACCAGCCGGTTGGCGATCACGGTGGCGGTCACGAAGCTCTCCCGTGCGCGCCGCGCCATCCGCTCCGCGGCCGGCCGGGCGCCGCTGACGAGCACCTGGGCGAGGAGGACGGAGTCCCGTACGGCGGCCAGCGCGGGCCAGGCCGGGGCCACGGCCTCGGTGCCGACCTCGATGGAGTTGGTGAACGGCGCCGACTTCATGGCGGAGGCGGAGGCGGTCCAGGCGCCGATGGCGGCGCCCGCCTTGGCCTTGACGTGTTCCAGCAGGAACGCGTTGCGCTTCTGGGGCATCGCGGAGCTGCCGCCGACCAGCCGTTCCGGGAACTCCACGAGCCCGAACTCCTGGGTGCTCCACAGCTGGAGGTCGGTGGCGAGCCGGCTGAGCGTCACCCCGGCTGAGGCGGCCGCGGCGAGGGCGCGCAGCAGCGTGTCCCGTGCGGCCACCGCGTCGGTGGCGTGCAGCGGCGGACCGGAGAACCCCAACAGGGAGGCGGTGCGCGCGGGTTCGATGGGCAGGTCCGTGCCGGACACCGCCCCGGCGCCCAGCGGGCACCGGTCCAGTTCGTCCAGCGTCTGGCGCAGGGCGGTGATGTCGCGGTCGAGCGCGGTGGCGATGCCGGCCAGGTAGTAGCCGTAGCTGACCGGCATGGCGGGCTGGAAGTGGGTGTAGACGGGCATCACCACGGCGCGGTGGGCGCGGGCCCGGGAGAGCAGGACCGCCTGGAGCCGGAGCACCTCGCCGAGGAGGTCGGTCAGTTCGGCGCGCAGTCGCATCGCGGTGACGGTCGCCTTGATGTCGTTGCGGGAGCGTCCGGTGTGCAGTTTGCCGCCCACGTCCGCGCCGAGTTCGGCCACCAGGTGGCCCTCGTACATCAGGTACAGGCCGCGCGGGGCGGGCAGCCCGTCCAGTGCGCGGAAGCGCTCCGCCCGCAGTCGGGTGATGCGTTCCAGGAGCACGGTGGCCGTGTCGGCGGGCAGCAGCCCGCATTCGGTGAGCATGACCACGTGTGCCAGGTCGATGGTGCTGATGGGCTCCAGTTCCTCGCGGAGGGACTGGGGGCTCGGTTCGCCGTAGACGACACGGCGGGTGCGCGGGCCGAGGGTGCGGGTGAGCCGTCCGGTGGAGGTCACGACATGGCCCGCTCGGCGAGGGGGTGGGTCACCCTGGGCACCACGCCGGGGACCTCCTCGTAGGAGCGGCGGCCCCAGGCCAGCCGGGTCCAGGTGTCGCCGGCCTCCGCCGGGGAGGAGACGGTCACCGGCTCGGTGGGACGTTCGGCGAGCAGGAAGCCGTTCTCGGCGAGCCACGCGTCGTCGTAGACGGTGGCCTGGTAGCGGTATCCCTCGTCGGGCAGCATCACCACGCACAGTCCGTCCGGGTTCCGGTCCGCCCACCACTGGGCGACCAGGTGGGCGGCACCGCTGGTGGGGCCCTGGAAGAGGGCGGATTCGGCGTGCAGGGCCCGGGTCTGGGCGTAGGCCTCGGCCGCGGAACACCAGTGGATCTCGTCGAAGAGGGTGTGGTCGAGGTTGGCGGGCCACAGGCTGTTGCCCAGACCGCGCAGCGAGCGGGGCCCGTCGGGCTGGCCGAACAACACGCTGCGGTGGCTGTCGACGCCGATGACCTGGGTGTGCGGGCTGTGTTCGCGCAGGCCACCCGCGGTGCCGCACATCGATCCCGCGGTGCCGACGGTGCCGACCAGGCAGTCGACGGTGCCGAAGGTGCGCAGCAGCTGTTCGGCCACCACGTGGTAGGAGCGGGCGTTGTCGGGGTTGTTGTACTGCTCGGGGCAGAAGGTGGACGGCAGCGAGGCGCGGATCTCCGCGAGCCTGACCAGCCGGGCTCCCTGGTATCCGCCGACCGGCGCGGGCTCCAGGCACATCTCCACCCGCGCGCCGAGATCGGTCAGTCTGCGGTGGAGGTTGGCGTCGATCGCGGGGTCGCTCACCAGGATCAGGTCGCGCTCCATCAGCGCCGCCTGCATGGCGAGGGCGAGCCCGAAGGTGCCCGAGGTGGTTTCGACGATCACGGTGTCGTCGGTCAGCTCGCCGCGCTGCAGCGCGCGACGCAGGATGTACTGGGCGGGCACCAGTTTCATCAGGGTGAAGACCGCGCCGTACAGATTCGGGCCGAGCCGGATGAGGCGTGGCAGCATCTGCGCCTCGGTGATGGAGCGGTACGTCAGGGTGGACAGCGTCATGGAGACTCCTCTGGATCCGGAGGCGGGGCTAAGGGGCCGGGGACGGGGCTTCAGGAGAGGACCGGCAGGTCGGGGAGTCCCTCGGCAAGGGCCACGTAGACGTCGTCGAGGGTCGGCTCGGACAGCGAGATCCCGGTGATCGCCACTCCCCCCTCGTCCAGGGCCCGTACGACGGCGGCGAGGGCGGCGGACTCCCGGACCGGGACCCGGACCGTGCCCGCGGGCTCGCCGGGCTGCGGCTCCAGGCCCGCCGCGCGCAGCGCGGCCAGTGCGGCCGGTACGGCCGTCGGTGTGGCGAGGGTGGCGCGGACCGAGCTGACGCCGAGCTGTTCCTTGAGCTGTGCCACCGAGCCGTCGGCGATGGTCTTGCCGCGGCCCAGCACGATCACGCGGTCCGCGAGCTGTTCGGCCTCTTCGAGGTACTGAGTGGTCAGCAGGACGGTGGTGCCGCCGGCCACCGCCGACCGGACCGAGTCCCACAGCCCGCTGCGGCTGATCGGGTCGAGCCCGGTGGTGGGCTCGTCGAGGAACAGCACCTGGGGGCGGCCGACGAAGCTGCTGGCCAGGTCGAGGCGGCGGCGCATGCCTCCCGAGTACGTCGCGGCCGCCCGGTCGGCCGCGCCGGTCAGGGCGAAGACTTCCAGCAGCTCCTGCGCCCTCGCCCTGGCCTCGGTACGCCTCGCGCCGAGCAGCCGGGCCACCAGGATGAGGTTGTCGCGGCCGGAGAGGGTTTCGTCCACCGCGGCGTACTGCCCCGTCAGGCCGATGCGCCGACGTACCTCACGGGCCTCGCGCACCACGTCGTACCCCGCCACCCGCGCGGTGCCCCGGCTGGGCGGCAGCGCGGTGGCGAGGATGCTCACCAGCGTGCTCTTGCCCGCTCCGTTGTGGCCCAGCAGACACAGCACCTCACCTTCCCCGATCCGGAAACTGACACCGTCCAGAGCCCGCGTGCTGCCAAAGGACCGGCCTAATTCCATCACTTCGATCATCACGCTGTTCACCAGACGTCATTCCTCGCAGGGAGCGGACCGGGCAATGCCGTGAGAGACTGGGAAATTCCTACATTCGCGGCTCTGCCTCGGCAAGGTGCCCTACAACAAGTTGCCAGGCGCCACGGGGGCAGGTGAGGGAAGCAACTCGGCCTGACAGCTTGTTACCGCGAACGAATGATTACGCGGGCCGCTGGTCCCCCTCGTCGGTCAGCTCCGCATAGAACAGCAGACCGAGCTCCACCGCTCGGGCGCCCGCTTGAAATCGCGAATTTGCGCCGAGTTCACGAGTAATCTCGGCCACATTTCTCCGGTACGTGCGAACCGACATACCGATTTCCCGCGCGGCGGCTTCGTCCGTGCGTCCCGAACTGAGGGCCTGGAGTATCCGCCGGGCCATGGCACTGCGGGTCCGGCTGCTGAGGCGGCGGTGGTCCGCGAGCGCCGCACTGCCGCCCCAGGAGACCATGAACAGGGTGCGCAGGTTGCGCAGCACGGCCGGCGCCCGCACCACCACCGCTTCGCGCGAACGCTTACCGGAGCCGGACCACACCACGCTCACCGAACCGTCGGCCAGCACCATGTCGTGCAGCGGCGCTTCGACGAGCCGGACGTCGACTCCGGACGCGTACTTGTCCAGGGCCTTCAGCAGATAGCGCTCCTCCACCAGCCCCACCCGCCCCAGCAGCCGGACGTCCACCCCCCGGGCCACGGCCCTGCCCAGCAGCGCGACCAGCCGGGCGGTCCCCTGATCACTGCCACCGGTGAGCACGACATCGAGGGTCCGCTCGGCCGACTCGACGACTTGCTCGGCGGCGTCCACGCCCTCCTCCGGCTCCATCGAGGTGAGGAGCCGTTCTTCGTGGCGATGGCGGTCGACAGCCGTCTTGACCAGCCTGCCCGCCTCCAGCAGCATGCGTTCTATCTCTCCGCTGGAGAACCTGCCGCCCGGTCTTAACGGCGTGATATCGGGGTCTGGTTCGGGGTCCTGCCCGGCAAAACTGCCGGCGATGATGAACGCGTCATTGCAAGAATTTGGCACAGCTCCCCCTGAAAGAGCATGGCACTGACACCCTAATCGGACATACCCACCAAAAAGCGAGGGTCGCGACTCACGCATACGCCACGGAGGTCAAGGCAGCCCGGAGAGAATGGAGAGCGCACTATCGACCGCTGCCCCCGTGGTCGATACGCGGGTCATGCTCTCCATGCCCACCGCACGGGCTAAGCGGAAACGATACGACCTTGACCATCCATGGCGTTGGACTATACCCACCCGCCGCACACTCGCGAAATGGTCGATCCCCTAAAGACAATGGGGGAAACCTCATTGCCGCAATGTGGATTCACGCATCCGGACCATGCGGGAACCCGCACCACCTGCCACCGCACCAGGGACTCAGGGGGATACGGCGCCCGGCCGGCGGGTTCCGGCGACTCCTCGCGAAGAGTCGCCGGAACCCATTATTCCGACTCAGGACAACTGGCCGTCGTAGTCAGGCAGTTTGAACGTCCGTTCGGCGTGTCCGCCCACAAGATCGCTCGTATTATTCCCTATGTTGGCGATGATGGTGTAGCCGAGGGACTCGATCTCCGCCCGCTTCGCCGTCTTGAACTCGGCGGCGTCACCGAAGATGTCACCCAGCGGCCGCTGGTACAGACCGGTGATGGGGTAGTCGACGTACTTGAGGTTGCCCCGGGTCACGTCATCGAGGACATCCGGGCGCGCGGTGATGAAGAAGACGCCCACGCCGTGCTCGTTGGCGTACTTCGCGAGGTCCAGGACCGGCTGGACGGCGGGGGTCGGCGGGAAGAGCTGGAAGTAGGTCTCCAGCGAGGTGTTGTCGATGTCGAGGACGATCGCCTGCTTCTGGCCACCGCCGTTCTGGATGCGCTGTTCGAGGTAGGGCCGGGCCTCCCCGTCGATCACCTTGGTGACATCGGCCTTCCACGTCTCGTAGTCGACGGCGGCAGCGGCGCTGGGCACCGTGACAGCGGACGAGGCGCGCGCCCGGTCCCCGTCAAGGGCCTGCGCGTCGACCGTCCCCGCCAGCCCCAGAAGGGCCGCCGTGGCGACGACGATCCCCACGCGCGCCTTGCGTAACGCCACGCTCATGGTTGGTTCCTCCATTCCGTCAGGACGTGACCGGTGGTCACGATTCGGCTCGAAGCTAAGGCCGCTACCGGCGGTTTTGCGAGTCCGTGGCCGCAACCGGAGCGAGCCACCCGGACTGCACGCGGGCACCGCGAGCGCAACCCCGCGCTTCTTGCCAGTCCGGCCGATATCGTGGCCAGTACTTGCCACCGGACGGCGGAAGACAACCGCGGCGCCGTCGGTTCGCGGTGTCGTCGGTTCGAGTCCGGGCCACCCCCCTTCGCAGCAGCACGAAGTGCTGTAAGGAGCACCAGGAATGACGCACGCACACGCAGCCAAGTTCGACTGGGACGTAACCAGATCCCGCGCACGGCGAACGAAACGCTGGTCGGTGTACGGCGATGACGTACTCGACCTGACCGTCGCCGAGATGGACCTGCCGATCGCGGACCCCATCATGGCCGTCCTGAAGGAGGCGGTCGAGCGGCAGTCCTTCGGGTACCCCGTCCCCCGCGCGCGGTCCCCCCTGCCCGAGATCGCCGCGCGGTGGTTGACCGAGCACCACGGGCTGGCCACCGAACCCGCCGCGGTCCACCTGCTGCCCGAGCTGATGAGCGGCATCACCAACGCCGTGCGCCTGTTCACCCGGCCCGGCTCCGCGGTGGTCGTACCGACACCGACGTACCGCAGCTTCTTCGGCGCGATCGAGCTCGCCGGCCGCGAGGCCGTCCAAGCGCCCCTGGTCCGCGCCGAGGACGGCTACCGGCTCGACTACGACCGGATCGACGCCGCCCTCGCGGCGGGTGCCGGGAGCGTCCTGCTCTGCCACCCGGCCAATCCCGTGGGCCGGATCTACCGTCCGGAGGAGCTACGGCAGCTCGCGGGCCTCGTCACCCGCCACGGCGCCCGGGTGATCAGCGACGAGATCCACGCGCCGCTGCGCTACCAGGAGGACTTCACCCCCTACGCGTCGGTCGGCGACGAGGCCCGCGAGCACGCCGTGACCCTGTTCAGCGCCACCAAGGCGTGGAACATCCCCGGTTTGCGCTGCGGGTTCATCGCCCTCCCCAACGCGGCCGACCAAGCGCTGTGGGCGGCCCTTCCGGCGGCGGCGACCGGGGGTATCAGCCCCCTCGGGATGGTCGCCTCCGCGGCCGCTTTCCAGCACGGGAAGCCCTGGCTCGACCAGGCGGTGGGCTACCTCGCGGCCAACCGTGCGCTGCTGGGACGGCTCCTCGCCGATGCCGGGCTCCCGGATGTCTACACCCCGCCCGAGGCAACCTACCTCGCCTGGCTCGACCTGCGGGGACTGGGGCTGCCCGACCCGTCGGTCCGGCTGCTCGAACACGGCGGCGTGGCCACCACCGCCGGACCCGATCACGGGCAGGCCGGCACCGGCTTCGTCCGGCTCAACTTCGCCACCCAGCCGGACGTCCTCGAAGAGGCCGCCACACGCATCACCAAGGCGGTGGCGGGCCTGCCGCGCGCCTGACCCGCTACCGCACCGCCTGGGCCCGGCACAACGTGCCGCACCGAGGCTCGGTCCTCGCCGAGGATCAGCCTCGCAGGCCGTAGAAGTGGATCGGTGAGTTCGGCCTGAAGCCGATGCGCGGGTACACGGGGGCCCCGGCGGCGGTCGCGTGCAAGGTGGCGCGGGTCAGTCCGGTGGCCCGGAAGCCCTCGTACAGTGCCTTGCGCGTGACCGCCTCACCGTAGCCCCTGCGCTGCCACTGTGGGTCCGTGGCGACCAGCAGGACGAAGAGGCGGCCCTCTGCTTCGACGGTGGCGGCGCACGCCACCGGAGTGTCGCCCCGCATGCCGAGGCAGGCGTACACCTCGTTCTTCCAGAGTGTGGATCCGACGAGTCCGTCGCGGCCCTCCGCCAAGGGGAACCCGTAGCCACGCGAGTTGAGGTCGGCGTAGGCGCGCACCTGCTCGTCGGTTCTCACGCGCACGAACCTCAGATCGGGGTGGACCGGTTCGGGGACCGGGAGCACGTCACCGGCCATGCCCGTACCGGAGAAGGCGTGCTGAAGGCCCGCCCGCTCGGCCGCGGTCCGCAAGGTGGAGCGAGCCTCGTCGTCGAGAAGGTCTTCGAAGAGCCACAGAAAGCCCGGGTGCTTCTTCGAGCGCATGATGTCCGCTGCCCGGCCCAGACGCTGCCCGAGGAGCTCCGCGTCCGCGCCCACATCGGTCAAGGTGACGCAGTTCCAGAAAGCGAACCGGCAGTCGGCCCAGCGGACGGCGATACCCGGAAGGTCACGCACATCCGCACCTGGATCGCGGTCGAGCACCATGGCACGCCAGACCACGGCGAGTTGCTCCATCGACTCGACGGACTCCGCGAGATCGGTCATCGTCACCCCACAGCTCGTTGAGGAACCCACCCCGTGCTCACGCAGTATCCCGCTTGGGGCGGCCGTACGGTCAGGCGTCCGCCGAGTACCACGAGCCGTCCTCATCGGGCGTTTTGGGAGCGGGGGTGAACTCGACCGGCAAGGCGGTCAGCCCCCGCATCCAGGGTGAGGGCCGCCAGACGAGGTCCTGCTCGGGCACGGCGAGGTCGACGTCGGGGAGCCGGTCCAGGAGGGCCTCGACACCGGCCCTCGCGATGGTCTCGGCGCTCTCGCGGCCGGTCATGGGGCAGCCGTGCACACCGTGGCCGAAGGAGAGGAAGGCGTTGTTCCCCTGGGTGGAGGCGGCCGGGTCGGGGCGTATCTGGGGGTCGGTGTGGGCGGCGGCGAAGCTGAGGACGAGCAGATCGCCGGCGCGGACCTGCTGCCCGCCGAGGACCGTGTCATGGGTGGGCCAGCGGCCCGCGATGTTCTGGGACGGGGTGTCCTCCCACAGCGCCTCGTTCATCGCCCATCCGACGCTGTGGCGGCCGCCGGAGAGCAACAGGGCGAACCGCTCATCGGTGAGCATCAGCCGGAGCGTGTTGCCGATCCACTCGGCCGTCGGCTGGTGGCCCGCCGAGAACATCACCATGAGGTCCTGGACGATCTCCTCCTCGGAACCCGTCGGGGAACAGGCGATGAGCCGGGAGGTGGCGTCCACTCCGGGGTGTTCCCGCTTGGCCGCCACCAGTTCCCGGCAGGCGGTGTAGAACGCCGCCTGGGACCGAACGGCGGTCTCGCCCCCGTCCATCATGTCGTTGATGACGTGCGTGACCTCCTGGGCCTCGCGGTCGGAGAAGCCGAAGAAGTACGCGAGGACCAGCGCCGGAAGAAGCCTGGCGTACTCGGCGATCAGATCGCCGGAGCCCCGCTCGCAGAAGCCGTCGATCAGCGCGTCGGCGACGCGCTCGGACCGGTCGTGCAGGGCGAAGGGATCGATGCCGAACAGCGCTTCGTTGACGGCGTCGGCACGCTTGCGGTGGACCTCACCGACGGTGAAGAGGATGGATTCCTGCTTCTCGCCGATCAGGGGCCGCAGCGGCCAGTCCTCGGGGATATGGCTCCACAGGCTCCACAGCGAGGAATCGCGGCTGAACAGCGCGGCGTCTCCGGTCACCTGGAGCAGCTCGCGATAGCCGAGCACCAGCCACGCCGGCACACCGCCGTGGAGCAGCACGGGGGCCACCGACCCGTGTCGCTGCCGTAGCTCCTGGTAGACCTGGGCGGGTTCGGTCTGGAATCGCGGGCCGCCGAGCTCCACGGCGTCCACATGGCTGTCCGGGAGGCTCAGGAGGGGAAGCGGCTCGGGCTGGGTCATCGTTCAGGTCCTCGGCATGCACAGGAGACGGCGGCCAGTGCCGGCATTCGATCATCCGACTGGGTGGCTCAATATAAGCGCAGTCGGCGGCCGGTGGCACCGCATGGGTCAGCACCGGCTCCCGGCACCGTCCACAAGGCCGTGATCCGGCCGCGGTTCGGGCCGCCGACCCGCGCTACGCCTCCTTCCGCGTACGGCCGCTCGGGGAACTCGGCGTCGCGGGCGTCGCCACTTCGGTGAGCCGATGGGCACGGTGGTCCCGGCGTGCGGCGGCGCGCGGGTGCCGCGGCTGTGGGAGCCGGAGCCGTTCGCGGAGGGTGGCGGCGGTGTACTCCGTCTGGAAGAGCCCGCGTGCCTGCAGAATCGGGACCACCAAGCGGGTGAAGTTCTCGAAGTCGACCGCGGTGTCGGCCGGCATGATGGTGAAGCCGTCGGCCGTGCCCCCGCGGAACCAGCTCTCGAGGTCGTCGGCGACCTGTGTGGCGGAGCCGACCAGGAGCCGATGGCCCGCACCGCCGGCTGAGCGGTGGACGAGTTCCCGCGGTGTCCGGGGCCGCTCGGCGATCAGGGCGCGCGTCGACGCGTTGAAGCCGGCGGAGAACGCCCCCTCCGCGGGAGCCTCCGGTAGGGCATCGGTGGTGATGACGTCGTCGGGGCCGAACCGGCCCGCGGGCAGGCCGAGACTGGTGACGACGGCCGCGACGAGTTTCTCCAGGGGGAGCGTTTCGTACAGCTCCCGCTCCCGTCGCCGGGCCTCTTCCTCGGTCTCGGACACGAGGACGACCACACCGAGTGAGACCTTGACGTCGTCCGGGTGACGCCCGGCCGCCGTGGCGCGCCGGCGGATGTCGTCGCGGAAGGCCACCGCCTTCGGCTGGGTCTGCGCCACGGTGAAGACGACATCGGCGAAGTCACCGGCGAGTCTCAGTCCGCCTTCCGACCCTCCGGCCTGGACGATCACGGGTCGGCCCTGGGGCCCGGCGGGTACGGGCAACGGTCCGCGCACCGAGAAGAACTCGCCGTGGTGGTCGATGGTTCGGATCCGCTTCGGGTCGGCGTATGTGCCGCTCGTCCTGTCGGCGACGACCGCCCCCGGCTCCCAGGCGTCCCACAACCGGGTGACCACGTCGAGGAACTCATGGGCCCGGCGGTATCGCGTCGGTTTGTCCGGGTGGTCGTCCAGACCGAAGTTCGCCGCGGCGGCGGGGGTTCCGGTGGTCACGATGTTGACCGCGGCGCGTCCCTTGCTCACATGGTCCAGTGCGTTGAAGCGGCGTGCCAGGTTGTAGGGCGAGTTGTACGCCGTCGAGCTGGTGATGACGAATCCGCGGTGCTCCGTGCTCCCGGACAGGTGGGCGAGCAGGATCAGCGGGTCGAGTCCGGTGTCCGGTGCGTGCTCGATACCGGCTCCCAGAGCGGGGCCGTCTCCGAGGAAGACAGCGTCGATCTTGGCGTCCTCGGCGGCTTGCGCGAGTCGCCTGAAGTGGCCGATGTCCAAGTGGGCGAGCGGATCGACGTGCGGCAGTCGCCAGGCCTGCCGGAAGTGCCAGGGAGTCAGTAGCGAGAGGTTGAGGTGAAAGCCGGTCACGGCAGTGGTGCTCCCCTCCGGGGGATCGGCGGTTGGGACACGGTGGCTCACGGCTTCTGAAGGATTCGGCGCTCGCCCCGGCCGGCCCGAGCCACCGGCAGGAAGGCGAGCCGGAAGGGGCGGCCGTCCGCCACCCCGGCTCCGACCGCCCCGGTTCGCTCAGACACGGAGGCCGGTCCCGTGGACGCCGTGCTGGTCGATGAGTGCGAGTTCCTCATCGGTCAGCGGCGGGAAGTCCAGCGCTTGGGTGTTGTGGTCCAGCTGCCAGGTCGAACTCGCGCCGATGAGCGCGCTGGTCACCTGCGGCTGCCGCAGCACCCATTGCAGTGCGAGCTGCGCCAGCGACTGTCCGCGCTGCCGGGCGATCTCATTGAGCGCGGTCGCTCGTTCGCGGTAGGTGTCGTCGATGTCGTCGGCCGACAGGAAGGCGCTGTTCTGGGCTCGGGCGTCCGGCGGGATCGTGCCGTCGAGGTACTTGTTGGTCAGCAGTCCCTGGGCGAGCGGGCTGTAGACGACGAGGCCGAAGCCGTCTTCCGCGGCGAGCTTGAGAAGTCCGTTGGTCTCCGGGCGGCGATCGAAGATCGAGTACCTGGGCTGGTGGACCAGCAGCGGTACCCCTGCTCGGCGGAGCAGCTCGGCCGCTTCATGGGCGCGCTCCGGGGTGTAGTTGGAGATTGCGGCGTACAGCGCCTTCCCGGACCGGACCGCGGTGACCAGCGCGCCGACCGTCTCCTCCAGCGGGGTGGTGAGGTCGGGGCTGTGGCTGTAGAAGATGTCGACGTAGTCGGTGCCGAGGTCACGCAGGCTGTGGTCGAGCGAGGTCAGCAGCGACTTGCGCGAGCCCCCCTTGTGGTAGGGGCTCGGGCCGATCGGGTTGCCGGCCTTGGTCGACAGGATCAGCTCATCCCGGTGGGGCGCGAGGTCCTTCCGCAGCACCGTGCCGAAGAACTTCTCGGCGGAGCGGTGCGGCGGGCCGTAGCGATTGGCGTTGTCGAAGTGGGTGATCCCGAGGTCGAAGGCGTGCAGCACGATCTCGCGCTGGGTCGCGTAGGGGTGATCGGTCCCGAACTTCTGCCAGAGGCCGAAAGAGAAAGCGGGCAGGTCCAGGCCCGAGTGCCCGGTACGGCGGTACTCCTGCTTGGTGTAGCGATCGTCCGCCGCGTGGTAGGGGGTCTCGAAGGGGTTGAAGGCCGGCATTTCGCGAACGTCGGGGGAGGTGGCGGCGGTTGCGGGCCGGGCGTGGCCGTCAGAAGAGCCCGGTGGTCGGTGGTTCCTCACCGGCGAGGTGGTGGGCGCCGACCACGGCGGCCTTCCAGTCCCGGGGGTTGTGGTTGGCGACGGTCCGGGCGTTGCGCCAGCGCCGGTCGAAGGCGTACTCCCGGTTGGTCGCGGAGCCTCCGCCCACGTCGAAGAGCAGCTCCGCGGCCTTGAGGGCCGACTCGATGGCGATGTACTGCGCCTGGGCGACGGCGACGGCCGCGGTGGCGCCGGCCGTACGTACCTCGGTGTCCGGGGTGTGCCGGACCCGCTCCAGTGTCTCGGCCGCGAGGACGACGGAAGCACGGGCGGCGTGCGCGCGAGCCGCTATCCGGCCGACGACATGCCGGACGTACGGGTCGTCGGCGCATGACCGCCCTTCCCGACCTCGCTCCCACCGATACCGCGCCGCCCGCGGAGCTGCTGCGCCGCACCCTGCGCCGTCACCCCTCCGGGGTGACCGTGGTGACCGTGCCCGGCCCCGCGGGATTCACGGCCACCTCCTTCACCTCCGTCTCCCTCGAACCCGCCCTGGTCTCCTTCTATCTGTCAGCCGTCGCCTCGACCGCACCCGCCGTCCGCTCCGCGGAGGTGTTCGCCGTCCATCTCCTCGGGGCCGACCAGCAGCAGCTGGCCCGCGACTTCGCACGCAGCGGTGTCGACCGCTTCGCCGGCGTCGGCTGGACCCCGGCAGCGGGCGGTGTGCCCATCCTCACCGATGTGCCCGCCTGGCTGTCCGCCCAGCCCGTCCTGCGCCAGCGGATAGGTGACCACCTGCTGGTCGTCGGCCGTGTGCTCGATGCCGGAGGCCCGGCCACCGGCGCGCCCCTCGTCCACCACGACGGAGGTTTCGGAACCTTCCACGGCAGCTCGTCCGGCTGACGGCCGGCGGCGCCCGCGACACGACGGCCAGTTCCCTGTGTGTACGCGCTTCAGCGTGCCGAACCGGGGTTGGGCGGTGGCCGTATTCGTATGGCGTTGCCCAAGGGATGGTTGTGATACGGCAAAATTCTCTTTACTGTGCCGCCACAGCACTGGACAGCACAGACCGGGCGCCTCTTCCGACGAGGGGCACCCGGCCTGTCTGGTGCGGAACATGCCGCGCGGCCACGGCTTTCGCAGGCAGACGGCCGCGACGGTGGAAAGCCCACACAACCAGTTCCCCGGAGGGTACCGTGAGCCACCCCAATCGGCTACGTCAGGCCATCAGCGCAGGCGGCACCACGCCCCTGATCGGCGTGTTCGACATGTTCTCCGCGTCCGTCGCGGCCCGGCACTACGACGGGATGTTCATTTCCGGATTCGGCTTCGCCGCGTCCCACTACGGCTTACCCGATATCGGCTTCATCGCCTGGCCGGACATCATCGCCTTCGTCCAGCGCCTGCGTCTGGCCTTCCCGCGGCAGCACCTGCTCGTGGACATCGACGACGGCTACGTCGATCCGGAGACCGCCTGCCATGTCGTGCGGAGCCTGGAGGCGATCGGCGCTTCCGGCGTCATCCTGGAGGACCAGAAGCGCCCGCGGCGCTGCGGACACGTGGACGGCAAGCAGGTGTTGCCGTTGGAGGAGTATCTGGAGAAGCTCGACATGGTTCTGTCCTCGCGCCGGGATCTCGTCGTGGTCGCCCGCACCGACGCGACCGAGGAGGACGAGATCCTGCGTCGTGCCAAGGCGTTGGCCGCGACCGACGCCGACGTCGTGCTCGTGGACGGGGTGCGCAGCGTCGACTGGATCCACAAGGTACGGCGTGTCATCGGTGACAAGCCCCTGCTGTTCAACCAGATCGCCGGCGGCAAGTCGCCCCGGCTGTCGTTGAGCGAGTTGTCGGCGCTGGGCGTCGATGTCGCCATCTACAGCACTCCCTGCCTGTTCGCGGCGCAGACCGCCATCGACCGGGCGCTGACCGAGCTGCGGGAGGCCGACGGCCGCCTCCCGCAGACCGGTCCGGACACCGTCGGTGTCGCCGAGTGCCTGGCACTGCTGGAGAAGAACATCAGCCGCCACCACGAGCACGTCCCGGCCTGACATCCGGGGCCGACGGGGGATCGCGGCCGCCCGCGACACGGGCCGCAGGCGGTCCCCCGGCCTTCCCGCGCCCGGTTCGCCCGGTACCGGCCGGGCGCGGGTTCCACGCCATCGGACAAGGCAGGAGCGCATGTCCCGGATCCTCACCCGCGCCGCGCGCGGTCTGGCGCGCCGCGTCGACTGGTACATCGTCGCGCTGTTCGGCGCCATCGGCGTCGCCACCCTCGCCCCGGCCGAGCGACAGGCGGCGGAGGTCGTCTCCTGGCTGACCCAGGTGGCGATCGGACTGCTGTTCTTCCTCTACGGAGCCAGGCTCTCCCCGTCGGCCGCGCTCGAGGGCGTTCGGCACTGGCGGTTGCACCTGCCCGTGCTGGCGCTGACGTTCGCCGCCTTCCCGCTGGTCGGGCTGGCCATCGCGCTGCTGCCGGACCGGATGCTCGGTGCCGAGCTCACCGCCGGTGTGCTCTTCCTGGCCGTGCTGCCGTCCACCGTGCAGTCCTCCATCGCCTTCACCTCCATGGCACGTGGCAACGTGGCCGCGGCCCTGTGCTCGGCGTCGTTCTCCACGGTGCTGGGTGTCGTCCTCACCCCGGTGCTGGCGGTCCTGCTGATCCGGCGCACCGAGGGCGGTGGCATCCCGATCGGGTTCGGCCAACTCGGCGACATCGCCGTGCAGTTGCTGCTGCCGTTTCTCGCGGGGCAAGTGGTGCGGCGCTGGATTTCCGACTGGCTCGGCCGGTACCGCGGTGTGATCGGCGTCTGTGACCGCGGTTCGATTCTGCTGGTGGTCTACTCGGCGTTCAGCCGGGGCATGACCACCGGCATCTGGCAGCGGGTGTCGCCGGCCCGGCTGGTGCTGCTCGGCGCGTTGTGCGTGCTGCTGCTGTGTGTCGCGCTGCTCCTGGCCGACCGTTCCGCGCGGATGCTGCGCCTGCCTCGCGAGGACCGGGTGACCGCGGTGTTCTGCGGCGCCACCAAGAGCCTGGCCAGCGGGCTGCCGATGGCCTCCGTGCTGTTTCCGGCGAGCCGGGTCGCCATGACCGTGCTGCCCTTGATGCTGTACCACACCCTCCAGCTCGTGGTCTGTGCCTGGCTGGCCCGCCGCTGGCCGACCACTTTGCACAGCGCGACGACGAAGCCGCCTCCCCGCACTCCCGCCCCGGCCACCGGCCGCCGCTCCGACTCCCCGGCCGGCTGACTCCCGGGCTCGCTCTCCCGACAGCTGAACGCTGCAGCTCTTGCGGGGCCGGCCGGGCAGCGGTTCGTACGGACCGCTGCCCGGCCGCCGGTCGCCGTCGGGTCAGCGGTCGCCCTGTGGGGTGAGCGGGTCCATCTGCCGGGTGCCGCGGGCGAGCGTCGCGGTGCGCTGGTGTTCTTCGAAGTAACGCAGGACCTCCGGGGCGAGTTCGGGCACGCTGACCGGCGTACCGTTCGCGCGCAGCGATGTCGTCGCCGCGACCGCGGCGGCGACCGCCTCGCGGGCGGCGATCGGTGAGGTCTCGGTCGGGCCTCCGGTGGTGGCGAAGCGGAGGAACTCCTCGACCAGCGCCTGGTCCGCGCCGCCGTGCAGGCCGTCACTCGGTGAGGTGAGCGGGATGGAGTGGTCGGCGTCGCTCCGATAGCCGGAGCGGCGCCGGTTCCAGACGTTGATCGTCGCGGGGTCGCCGTCGATGCCGTCGCCGAGGTTCTCCAGGCGGCCCTCGTCCCCGATGACGGTGTAGTTGCGCCAGTAGTCGGGGGTGAAGTGGCACTGCTGGTAGCTGGCGAGCACCCCGTTGTCCAGCTGGGCGAGCATCATGCTGAGGTCCTCGACGTCGATGACCGGGTTCAGGTCGCGCAGGGCGGCCGGTGGCCAGATGTCCGGGTCGAACCAGTCGGGCATCCGCTGACCGTGGGGTGCGGCGTCCTGCGCGGTGCGACGCGGGTTGTCGCCGTAGACCGCGAGGGCACCGTAGGCGACGACGCTTCGGGTGTAGCCCCCGGCCAGCCAGTGGATCACATCGAGGTCGTGGGCGCCCTTCTGGAGGAGCAGCCCGGTGGTGTTGGCCCGCTCCGCGTGCCAGTCCTTGAAGTAGTAGTCCCCGCCGTGTCCGACGAAGTGGCGGCACCACACCGCGCGGACCCGGCCGATCGCACCGTCGTCGATCAGCTCGCGCATGCGCCGGAGCATCGGGAGGTGGCGCAGGTTGTGGCCCACATAGAGGCGGCTGCGGGAGCTGAAGGCGGCCCCCAGCAGCGCGTCGCAGTCGGCGACGGTGATCGCGAGCGGCTTCTCCACGAACACCGCGATCCCGGCCGCGAGGAAGAACAGCGCGGGCTGTGTGTGCAGCTGGTCGGGCGTGAGGACGAACACCGCGTCCAGGTCGTCGTCGAGCATCCGCTCGTACCGGTCGTGTATCGCGACGTCCGCTCCGAAAAGGCGTCTGGCGTCGTCCTGGCCGCGCGGGTCCGGATCGGCGCAGGACACGATCCGGGCGATGCCCGAGCGGTTCGCCAGCGCGGCCATGGGCGCGCGCTGCCCGACACCGACCACTCCGAGGCGCAATTCCGACGCTGGTGCCTGGTCACGCTCACTCACTCGGCTATCCCTTCGTTCGGTCAGACGGTGCCTTCTCATGCGGTGACGCAGGACACCGGGGCCCGGTGCACCGTGTCCCGGGTGCCGTGGCGGCCGGGACGCTTTTCCGTCCCTACCGCCGCGGGGCGGTCGGGGCCGCCAGTCCGTCCCTCAGCAGCCGGCTGTCGACCTCGTCCAGGGCCAGGCGCACCGCCCCCAGGGCCACGCTCTCGTCGCCGAGGGTGGAGGCGCGCAGCTCCGGCAGTCGCAGACAGTGCTTGGCGAGTTCGCGGCGCAGCGGGTCCAGGACCACGTCGGCGGACCGGGAGAACCCGCCGCCGTAGACGACGACTTGCGGGTCCAGGGCGAGGACCAGCGCGGCGACTCCCACCGCGAGGTCGCGGGTGTAGCGCCGGATGGCCGTCTTCGCGGCCCGGTCGCCGTCCCGGGCCGCCTGGAACACCCATGCCGCCGCCTCGCCCGGCGCGGCCGTGGCCGGTATGCCGGGGCAGGACTCGAGGTGTCCGGGCGCGGTCAGCCACCGCACGGCCTTGAGGGCACCGATCTCCCCCGCGGCACCGCCGTGGCCGCGGCGCAGGGTGCCGTCAAGGATGAGTCCGGCACCGGTGCGCAGGCCGGCGAGGAGGAAGACGATGTCGTCGGCGTCCTGTGCCACTCCGTTCCAGCGTTCGGCCACGGCGGCGAGCTTGCAGTCGTTCTCCACCTGGATCGGGCAGGGGAAACGGGCCCCGAGGTGGGCTGACGGGTCGATGGTGTGCCAGCCGGGCAGCGGTGTGGACAAGGTGGTGCGGCCGGTGGCGTCGACCGGGCCGGTCACCCCGACCGTCACGGCCCAGATGTCGGCCGGTGCCATGCCCGCGTCCCGCAGGACCTCGTCGATGACCCGGTCGACCGCCGCCAGCCGGGCCTCGGGCCCCGCCTCGGGGTCGGCCGGGCGGCGCACGGTCCGGATGAGGTTGCCCTCCAGGTCGCTCAGCATGACGAGGATCTTGTGCACGCCGATGTCGATGCCGAGCACATGGCCGGCGGTGGCCCGGAACCGGAACCGGCGGGCCGGGCGCCCCACCACACTGCTGGCCCCCGGCTCCTCGACCTCGGCCCACCCGTCGGCCACCAGCGCCTGCACCAGGACGTCCACGGCGGGACGGGACAGGCCGGCCCGCCGGGCGAGTTCGGTGACCGTGGAGGGCGGATTGCCGCGCAGCGCCCATACGATGGACAGCTGGTTCATCTCACGCATCCGGGACATGTCTGTTCCGGTGGTCGCCATGCTGGTGCTCCTCGGAGGGGGTGCGGGGCCCGCCGCAGAATATCGCTGAGCAGTTTACTAATTCCCGGCGGTGGCCGCGTCCGCGAACGGGGTCAGGCGATCGGATACCGCTGTTCCGTCTCAGGACTGACCGCCGGTGTGAAGTCGACCTCCCGTCCGTCGAGCGTGAACCGGTAGCGGCCGAGCCTGCGCACCTCGGGCCGGGTGGCCAGGTACGCCGTCATCGCCTCCAGTTCGTCGGGGCGCAGCCACCCGGGCGGGTCGGACACCGCCCGGAAGCCGCAGATGTCGGCGAGGTCGCGCAGCCAGCTCTGCTGCTGTTCGGTCAGCAGGTTGAGCCGGCTGCGGAAGTACACGATGTCCGGGTCGACCTCGAGCAGGGGCGACTGCCACAGCCGGTGCAGAGTGTTGACGACCGCGTTGCGGGCCAGGGCGTCGGAGGGGTCCTGGGTGGCGTAGTGCTCCCACAGCGGGGCGACGTCCGGACCGCTGCGCATTCCGTCGGCCAGGCCGAGGGAGGGCAGCAGCGGCGCCCCGCTGGCCAGCAGATACGCGTCCGGTCCCGCCGCCTCACGGATGATCCGCAGTCCGGTCCGGTACGCCTCCTCGCGGCCGACGTCCGCCGACCGTACGCCGGGCACCGCGGCGCCCTGGAGGAAGTCCAGCTTGAGATAGGTGAACCCCCATTCCCGGCTGACCCGGTGGATCATCTCCCGCAGATGCTCCTGCGCCGCCGGCAGGGTGAGGTCCAGCGCCCAGTAGCCGGTGCCCCAGTTGTGGCCGGCCACCACCGGCTCGCCGCGGCCGTCGCGCAGCAGCAACTCCGGCCGCCGGCGGGCGGTGTCGGACCGGGGGTGGACGATGAACGGGGCGATCCACAGTCCGGGCCGCAGCCCCGCGTCCGTGATCCGGCCGGCCAGCGCCCGCATGCCGGCCGGGAACTTGGCGTTGGCCTCCCAGTCCCCCACCGCCCGCTCCCAGCCGTCGTCGACCTGTACGACGTCGAAGGGCAGGCCGCGCAGGGCGGTGATGTCCTTGGTGAGCTGTTCCTCGGTGATGTTCTCGTAGTACGCGTACCAGCTGCACCACACGTTGCCCGCCCGCTTGCGGCTGTGCCCCAGACGCTCGCCGAGGTGCCGGGCGTAGGCGGCGAAGACCTCCTCCTCGCCGCCGTAGGCGAGGAACCACGGCGCTCCGCCGCGCTCGTACCACCCGACGAGTGTGTCCTGGTCCGCGGTCAGGCGCGGTACGTCCAGGCCGAGCGCGCCGAGCAGCAGCACCCGTCCGTCGGTCTTCTGGAGGGCGGCGACGGCGGACGAGTGGTGGCGGGCCGGGTCGTCCCATACGGTGTCGTCGGCGGTGAGGCGGCGTTCGGCGCTCTCGATGCGCAGGGGGGCCTCGGAGAGCCGGCGCCAGCCGCACGGGCTCCATGAGTTGTGTCCGTGGCGGTAGAAGAGGGCGTCGCCGAGACCGTGCAGTACGGCCGTCCGGCCGGGCGGCAGCAGCAGACCGCCGTCGACGGACCGCGGCGGGGCGTCGCCTTCGAGCTCGACGGCGAACGTGCGCTCGCCGAGGTCCAGGAGCTGGGCCATGGGTCTCCTTGCGTCTGGGGGTGCGAGTACGGTTCCGCGGGTTCCGGCCGCTACTTGAGGAGGCCGTTCGCCTTGTCGTTGGCCGACTTCAGGGCGGCTTCCGGCGATGCCTGACCGAGGATCGCCGACTGGATGGCGTCCTGGACGATGGGACTGATCTCGGTGCCGTTCTCGGTGACGGGCAGCAGGAAGGTGCCGTCCTTCGCCGCGGCGGCGTCGGTGAAGACGTGCACGTCCTCACCCTTGGCCCGGTGCACGGCCAGCGCCTTTTGGGTGGCGCTCTTCAGCGCGGGGAAGACGATGCCCCGCTTGGCGACCAGGTTCTGGCATTCGGGCGAGGCGAGGAATTTGACCCACTTCCACGCCTGTTCCTTGTGCTTGGTCCCGGCCCAGATGGCGTCCGACGAGCCGTTGAGGGCGCTCTTGCGGCCGGCCGGGCCGGTGGGCAGCGGTGCGAAGGCGAACTTCTGCTTCACCTTGGGTTTGGTGAAGGTGGAAATGGTCCAGGAGCCCGTGACCATCATGGCGCCCTTGCCGGCCATGAGCAGCTCGGAGTTGGCGAGGGTCGACTTCTTGTCCAAGGGGGGCGCGTAGCCCTTGTCGATCAGGTGCTTGAACCAGGTGATGGTCTCGGCGAGTTTCGGGTCGTCGTACTGGTAGTGCGTCCCCCACGGGTTCTTGTCGAGGAAGGTGAAGCCGTTCGAGGCGGCGAAATCGCCCCAGCCGTTCTGGCCCTGGGAGCCGTCGGCCCACTCGGCCAGGAACCCGTAGGTCTTCACATGGTTCTTGTCGAAGCCCGGATCGAGGCCGTTGCGGCCCTTGGTGTCGACGGTGGCCTTGGCGATCACCTTCTCCAGGGTGCCGCCGTCGGAGGGGTTCCAGGTCAGGTCGTTCAGCTGGGCGGCGTCGACGCCCTGCTTCTCGAACATGGTGGTGTTGTAGACGAGCGCCATGGTGTCCCAGTCCTTCGGCAGGCCGTAGCGCTTGCCGTCCTTGACCCATACCCCGGTGAGGCCGGGCTGGTAGGCGGACAGGTCCACCTTGTCGCGCTCCACCAGGGGCTGAAGGTCCAGCAGCTGGCCGCCGGCGGCGTACTGCGGATAGTAGGTGCTCTGGTTGGTCCAGACGTCGGGGGCGTCGCCGGAGACCAGCTCGACGGTGAGGTTCTGCCAGTACTGGGTCCACGCGGTCTGGGTGATCTTCACGGTGATGTCGGGATTGGCCTGGTGGAAGGCGGTCGCACAGTCCTGGTAGCCGGGCAGCTGCAAGTCGTCCCACAGCCAGTAGTCGATGGTCGTCCTGGATCCGGCCGTGTCGTCGTCGGAGCTGCCGCAGGAGACAAGGGTGGCGGTGGCGGCCAGGCACAGCAGGACGGCCGCGCCGGCGCGCAGGTGTCGGGGGCTCATCGCGGGGGCCTCTCTGGCTCGTACCGGGGGTGGTTACTTCATGCCGGTGAAGTTGAGGGACTCGACCAGTCGGCGGCCCAGCACGATCAGCAGCACCAGGACGGGCAGGACCGACAGGGCGGATCCCGCCATCAGGCCGGTCCAGTCGGGCTGGGTGTTGGGCGACTGCTGCTGGAAGATGCCGAGTGCGACGGTGAGCACCCGGGTCTGCTCCTCGCGGCCGGTCAGCAGCGGCCACAGGTAGTCCTTCCAGGCCCACACCGTGGTGGTGAGTCCGATGGTGATGAGCGGGCCGCGGCTCATGGGCATCACCACCCGCCAGAAGATGCCCCAGGCCCCCACGCCGTCCAGGACCGCCGCCTCCTCCACATCACGCGGAATCGACAGGAAGAACTGGCGCAGGAAGAAGACCGCGAACGGCGTCATGAGCACACTCGGTGCCACCATGCCGGTGAAGGTGTTCAGCCAGCCGAGGTTCTTCACCAGGACGAAGTTGGGCAGCACGGTGAAGATCGGCGGCACCATGAGCGCGGCGATCAGCACCCCGAAGACCGCGTCCCGGCCGGGGAAGCGCAACCGGGCGAAGGCGTAGCCGGCCATCGCGCAGAACAGCGTCTGCAGGGCCGCGATCAGCCCGCTGTAGACGACGGAGTTGAGCAGATAGCGCAGGAAGTCCACGTGCGCGCCGGAGCCCCCGGCGGCCTGTGCCTCCTCCTGGCTGGTCAGCCCGAGCACCCGCAGGAAGTTGATCATCGTGGGGTGGTCCGGGACGAGCCCGGTGGAGTCGGTGTAGAGGTCGGCCGCCGGGGTCAGGGCGGTGCGGACCATCCAGTAGAACGGGAAGACGGTCACGAACAGCGCGATGACGAGCACCGTCCATGCGGCGATCCGGCCGGGCGAGACCTTCGTACGGATGCGGGTCATGGTCTGCTCCTCAGGCCAGGTCCGAGCGGGAAGCACGCAACAGGCGTATCTGCACGGCGGTCAGTACGCCGAGGATCACCGCGAGCACCACGGCCACGGCGGAGGCATAGCCCATGTGGAAGTAGTTGAAGGCCTGTTCGTAGATGTAGAAGTAGATGACCCGGGTGGCGCTGACCGGTCCGCCCTTGGTGGTCACCGCGATCGTGTCGAAGATCTGGAACGAGCCGATCAGCGACACCACCAGCACCAGGGCGAGAACCGGCCGCAGCAGCGGCAGGGTGATCCGGGTGAACATCCGCCACTCGCCGGCGCCGTCCAGGGCGGCGCTCTCGTACAGGTACTGCGGGACCTGGAGCATCCCGGCGTACAGCAGCAGCGCCGTATAGCCGGTGTACGCCCAGGTGTTGACCGCGGCCACGGTCGGCATCGCCCAGTCGGGCGAGGTGAAGAAGCCGGTGGTGCCCAGGCCGAGGGCGTTCAGCACATGGTTGACGAGGCCGAGGTTGGCGTCCAGCAGCCACATCCACACCAGGCCGACGGTGACGTTGGGCACCAGCCAGGGCACCAGCAGCATCGCGCGCAGCGCCACCGACCGGGTCAGCCGGTGCATGAGCGTCGCCAGCAGCAGAGCCAGTACGGTCTGCGACCCGATGTTGAGCACCACGTAGTAGCCGGTGACCTTCAGCGCGTTCCAGAACTGCTCGTCGCCGATCAGCCGGCGGTAGTTGTCCGCGCCGACGAAGCCGGGCGTGGAGAGCAGGTTGTAGTCGGTGAGCGAGTAGTAGACGCCGCGCACGGTCGGATACGCGTAGAAGAGCGCGAACCCCACCAGCGCGGGCGCCAGGAACAGCCAGGCGGCCCTCCGGTCGTCGCGGCGCCGGCGCTGCCTGCCCGGAGCTGGGGCTTTGCCCAGGGGTGCGCCTGCGCTCTCATGCGGTGGCGCAACGGCGGTGTCCGCGCCCATGGTTCCCCTCCGAAGGGATTTGCGCCACACCTCTTGTCAGTGGGGCACCGTGGACACATATTGATGAGCAACAGCGAAACTTTGTCAATTCTGTCGCATAACAAAGCGGGGCTTCCGCTCCGCGGCGGACAGCGGAGACGAGGAGCCGGACGCCCGCGTCGGGCCCGAACTCACACGTGCCACAACGGCCGTTGACGGAGGGACGGTGGGCCGTCCCGGCGCCGCTGGACGGCACCCCCACCCGTCTTCGGAGGTTGACACCATGCGCACCTTCGCGCACCGGCGCGGCAGAGGACTGCTGGCCGCGCTCTGTTCCACAGCCGTGGTCCTCGCCCTGGCCGTGTTACCGCACACCGCCCAGGCCACCCAGGGCGCCGACACCGCCGGCGCCGCGGCCGGTTCGGCCCAGGGCGCGCCCGAGCGCCCGGCACCCGGCCCGGATCCGGACCCCGCGCTGCCGGCGCACACCCTCACCCGCGCCGACGCGCCGCTGGACAACCCGCTCAAGGGCTTCGCCCGCTTCTACCAGCCCGGAGTCGATCAGAACACGGGCTACCCGCACTCGCTGACCTGGAGCTACTTCGGCCTGTCCGAGGTCATGAACGACGCGTCGGACTGCGGACACTACGACTGGAGCGTGCTGGACAGCGCGCTCAAGGAGACCGCCTCCTACGGCAACCAGGCCGCCATCCGCTTCTACATCGAGTATCCCTACAGCAGCGGCAGCCACCCCACCAACGCCATCCCCCCGTGCTTCGACGGACACGTCGACAACCGCACCAACGCCTACTGGAACACCACCAGCCCCGACTACGACAGCGCCTACCTGCTGGATGCGCTCAAGGACTTCATCGCCGCGTTCGGCGCCCGCTACGACGGTGACCCGCGCATCGGCTTCATCCACATGGGCCTGATCGGGCTGTGGGGCGAGTGGCACACCTGGCCCTACGACACGGACACCTCGAGCGACTCATACCCCAACTACATGCCCACCGACGCCCACGCCGCCGAGATCATGCGGGCCTACAACAGCGCCTTCACCCACACCAAGGTGGAGGCCAGGTACGCGGACCTGGCCGGCGGCGCCGCCGACAGCCTCCCGGCCATCGGCTACCACGACGACTCCTTCTGCTTCCGCGAGGGCAGCCCCCTGGCCGGTGTCACCCTGCCGGCGTCGATGGGCGGGGCCTCGTACTCCCAACTGCAGAAAGCCCTCGAACACGGCGTGGAGAACCGCTGGATCACCGCCTCCATGGGCGGCGAGGTCCGTCCCGACATCCAGGGCAGGGCCTTCGCCAACTGGCCCGGCGGCTCCGGCGACGTGGACAACATGAAGGCGTGCCTGGAACTGGAGCACACCACCTGGAAGATCAATGAGGGCAGCGCCAACTACTCCGCCGACGACGCGGGCGTGGCGGCCGCGGTCCGGCTCATGGGCTACGACCTCACCGTCGACGACGCCTACTTCCACGACACCGCACAGGGCAGCACCAAGGTCGGCGTGCGGATCAGCAACAACGGCGTCGCCCCGTTCTACTACCCCTGGACGGTCAGCCTCGGGCTGAAGGACTCCACCGGCAAGGTCGTCAAGACCTGGGACACCACCTGGGACCTGCGCAAGGTGATGCCCAAGAAGATCCGGGCCTTCCCCGACTGGGGCGTGGGCTCCGATCCCACCTACCTCGACTACGGCTACCCCCGGTACTTCGACGCCACCGTCGACCTCTCCGGCGTCTCCACCGGCGACTACCAGCTCGTCATGAAGGTCAAGAACCCTCTGGAGGACACCAGTTCCCACGCCAAGAAGCTGCGCTTCGCCAACGCCACGCAGAACGCGGACGGCTGGCTCGGCCTCGGCGCCATGACCGTCGGCTGACCCGGCGACGGCGTGACCTCGGGTGTCCGGGCCGGGTCCGCCCCGGCCCGGACACCCGAGCGGCAGCGGGCCGCCTCGGGTCAGCCGGTGATGAGTTCCGTGAACCGCTGGGTGTCGATGTTGCCGCCGGAGGCGATGATGCCGATCCTGCGCGGCGCGCCTTCGAGGCGCCCGGCCATGAGGGCGGCCAGGCCGGTGGCTCCGCTGGGTTCGAGGACGATCTTCAGTCGTTCGAAGGCGAACCGCATGGCGGTGGTGATGTCCTCGTCGCTGACGAGGGTGACGGCGTCGACCAGGCGCTGGTTGATGGCGAAGGTGAGCTCGCCGGGTGTGGGCAGGGCCTGACCGTCGGCGATGGTACGGGGCACGGGGATGGTGACGCGTTCGCCGCTTTCCAGGGAGCGCTTGGTGTCGTCGCCCGCTTCGGGCTCGACGCCGATGACCGTGGTCGCGGGGTGGAGTGCCTTGGCGGTGACGGCACAGCCGGCGATGAGGCCGCCGCCCCCGACGGGCGCGACGAGGGCGTCCAGCGGGCCGGTCTCCTCGACGAGTTCCAGGGCGGCGGTGCCTTGTCCGGCGATGACGTGGGGGTGGTCGTAGGGCGGGATGAGGGCCAGGCCGCGATCCACGGCGAGGGCCTCGCCGAGGCTGGTGCGCTCCTCGGTGTAGCGGTCGTAGGTGACGATCTCCGCGCCGTAGCCGGCGGTGGCTTCCATCTTGGAGCGGGGGGCGTCCTCGGGCATGAGGATGACCGCGGAGGTGCCCAGTTCACGGGCGGCCAGGGCGGTGGCCTGGGCGTGGTTGCCGGAGGAGTAGGCGGCGATGCCCCGGGCGAGTTGCTCGGCGGACAGTTGGGCGGCGGCGTTGTAGGCGCCGCGGAACTTGAAGGCCCCGACGCGCTGGAAGTTCTCGCACTTGATGAACACCTCCGCACCGACCATGGCGTTCAGGGTGCGGGAGGTGAGGACGGGGGTGCGGTGGGCGATCCCTTCCAGACGCGCGGCGGCCTGGCGGACGTCGTCGAAGGAAACGGGCAATGCGGCGGCCATGGCGGGTCCTTGCGGGGATGGGCGGTCGGGTGTCTTTCGGGGTGCTCGGGGCGGCAGGTCACCAGCCGGTGACGCGCGGCCAGAAAGCCTTGATGGCGGGCGTGGGGGCGGTGTCGTGAGCGGCGCTGTCGATGACGTGATAGCCCTGGTGCTGGGCCGCGGTGGCGCAGGCGTGGTTGGGCAGGATGCGCAGGCGGGTGCCGATGGGCAGCTCGGGCGGGGTGGCGCCGTCACGGGTGGTGAGAGTGCCGTGTTCCTGGCTCGCGGCCGTCATGACCAGGTCCGGGATCAGGTGGCCGGCCAGGTCGGTGACCAGGCCGTAGCCCTGGTCCTGTGCCTGGACGGCGGTCCCGCGATCGCGGGACATGGCCATCCAGCCGCCGTCGGTGACGATCCACCCGTACTCGGGCCGGTGGCCGATGACGGTGACGACGACGGACAGGGCGAGGTCCTCGACGCGGCAGACGCCGAGGCCGGCCATCACCAGGTCGAAGAAGACGTAGTTGCCCGCACGCAGTTCGGTGACTCCGGTGAGGTCCTCGGCCGCGTGGGCGGTGGGGGTGGAGCCGACGCTGACGGTGGGCACGGGCAGACCGGCCGCGCGCAGCCGTTCGGCCGCGGCGACCGCGGTGTCACGCTCGTTCTTCGCCGCCAGCCCCTGCTCCTCGGTGCCGTAGGCGACGTAGGACTCGCCCGCGTGGGTGAGCACACCGTCCAGGCAGTCCGCGCTGTGCAGGATGCGGCCGATCTCCAGGAGACCGGGCGCGTCGGGCTTCAGGCCGCCGCGGTGGCCGTCGCAGTCGATCTCGATCTGGGCCGGGATGGGGAGCCCGGCCTGTCGGGAGGTCTCGGCGACGAACGTGGCCTGCTCGGCGCTGTCCAGCAGAATCCGCAGGCGCACGCCGCGGCGCAGCAGGGCGATCACACGGGGCAGCTTGTGCGGGTCGATGCCGACGGCGTAGGTGATGTCGGTGTAGCCGCCGTCGGCGAACGCTTCGGCCTCGGCCAGCGTGGACACGGTGACGGGACAGGGGGTGCCGTCGTGCAGGAGCGCCGCGACGTCGAGGCTCTTGGCCGTCTTGACGTGCGGACGCAAGGTGACGCCGAGCCGGGCGGCCCTGGTCCCCAGGCGCTCGATGTTGCGCAGCGCCTTGTGCACGTCGAGGACGGCGAACGGGGTGCCGGGGTCGGCCAGGGTCCGGGCGGAGGCAGTGGCGGTGTTCACAGGGGGCTGTCCATTCTCTTCAGAAGGGCCAGGCCCAGACAGGTCACCGGCGGTCATGAAGAGTCCTTCACTTGGTGTAGTTGTAGACGGTCGTGCGGGAGACACCGAGGAGGTCGGCGATGGTCCGAGCGGCGTCGCGCGAGTCGAAGTAGCCGTCATGGTGCAGTTGCCGCACCAGTGCCTTCTTGTCCGCCCGGCTGAGCGACCTCGGGGTGCCGGCCCGCTCGGCGGCCAGAGCCTCCACCGTCCGGCGCAGCTCGCGCGCGTTGCGGTCCCGGAGCGTCTCCAGAGGTTGTTCGCGGTGGTCGGTGTCCGTGGCGACCAGGTTCGACAACGCGAGTGTGACCGGTGACAGCACGGAGACGTCGAGGTTCAGGCACAACGCCGCGATGTACTCGCCCGCGGCGTTCTTGATGCCGATGGAGGTGCTCTTCGCGGGACGGCCGTCCGGGAACTGGTTGGGGTAGTTCTGGATCACGCTCGGGTACTCGGGGTCCGCGATACGGGCCAGGCCCAGCTCGGTCGCGGAGTCCCCGACCTGACGGCCGGACAGGTTGTTCTCGATGGCGCGGATCGCGTGCCGCGGATCGCGCAGGTCGTGCAGGACCACCTCGCACAGGCCGGGGAACATCCGCCCCAGGGCGACAGCGATCTTCTCCGCCTCACGGATGAGGTGGTCATCCGCGTCGGCCGGGACCCGCGGAGCCTGGCCGGTGTGCCGGTCCCGCTCCGTGGTTTCCGCGGTGTGGTCCATGGATCCTCTTCGTGGCTTTGAGGCATACGCCCAGGCGGGCCGCCTCGGCGTCACCTTTCACCGGCAAAAGTAATCCGCTCTGGCTCAATAGTCCAGATCTGAATTCTCCGTCCAACGCCCGGTGTCGAACGCACATGACCTCACCGCACGGGCGGGCCGGTCCGGCCGGTGGGGAATTCCTCGATACCGAGCACCCGCAGCAGCTCCAGTCGTTCGCGGGTCTCGGCGTCCGCCGGGGTGAGCACGAGCAGCAGCTGCCCCTGGTCGGGGGTGACGAGGGTCTCGCAGTCCATCAGCAGGCGGCCCACCCTCGGGTGCAGCATGGTCTTGCGGTCGGCGCGCCGGACCGCCACCTCGTGCTCGGCCCAGAGCCGGCGGAAGTCGGCACTGGCGGCCCGCAACCGGTCGACGAGCCCGGCCACGGTGGGGTCGCCGGACCTGCGGCCGGCGGCCGCCCGCAGGTCGGCCACGAGCCGGCGGGCGTGGTACTCGTGTTCCTCGGGCGGGTAGACGGCGCGGGTGGCGGGGTCGGTGAACCAGCGGTGCACGAGGTAGCGCCGGTCGCCGGAGAGGCCGGTGTGGTCGCCCGACAGCAGGACGGCCGCCCGGTTCTGGGCGAGGACCTCGCTCAGGTCGGACAGCACCAGGGCCGGGGTGTCGCCGAGCAGATCGAGCATGCGCACCAGACCGGCGCGGGCCAGCCGGGCCACCGTGTCGGCGGGCGGGGGCCGGTGGCCGGCCAGGTGGAACAGGTGGTCGCGCTCGTCGTCGGAGAGGCGCAGGGCTCGGGCCAGCGCACCGAGCAACTGGGGCGAGGGCTGGCTGCTGCGGCCTTGCTCCAGGCGTACGACATAGTCCACCGACACACCGGCGAGCATCGCCACCTCTTCCCGGCGCAGACCGGTGGTGCGGCGGCGGGGACCGTCGGCGATGCCGACCTCGGCCGGGCGGATCGCCTCGCGGCGGCGGCGCAGGAAGTCGGCGAGCTGGTCACGTTGCATGACCTCATGATCCCTCGCGGCGGACGCGCCGATCCAGGGAGCGGCGCTCCCAGGATGCACGCTCCGCTTCCGTACGTCGCGGCGCGAACCCAAGGTGGGTCACACATCGACGACGAAGGAGAGCACGATGCAGGCACGAACCCTGGGCAGCACCGGCCCGGCCGTCTCCGCGCTGGGTCTGGGCGCGATGGGCATGTCGGGCGCCTACGGCGCGGCCGACCGCGCGGAGAGCATCGCCACCGTGCACGCCGCGCTGGAGTCCGGCGTCACGCTGATCGACACCGGTGACTTCTACGCCACGGGCCACAACGAGCTGCTGCTCGCCGAAGCGCTGCGCGGCCGGGACCGGGACAGCTACCAGCTGAGTGTGAAGTTCGGTGAGCTGATGAGCCCGGGAGCGGGCTTCGGCGGGCGCGACTGCCGCCCCGAGGCGGTGAAGAACTTCCTGGCCCACTCGCTGACCCGGCTGGGCACCGACCACATCGACATCTACCGTCCCGCCCGGCTGGACCCGGCGGTACCGATCGAGGAGACGGTGGGCGCGATCAAGGAGATGATCGACGCGGGGTACGTGCGGCACCTCGGCCTCTCGGAGGTCGATGCGGCGACGATCCGCCGGGCGCACGCCGTACACCCGGTCGCCGACCTACAGATCGAGTACTCGCTGGTGTCCCGCGCGGTGGAGGCGGACGTTCTGCCCACGCTGCGGGAGCTCGGCATCGGCATGACCGCGTACGGCGTCCTCAGCCGCGGCCTGATCTCCGGGCACTGGTCCGCCGGCCACACCGCCGGTCCGGGCGACTTCCGCGGCATGAGCCCGCGGTTCACGAGCGGGAACGTGGAACACAACCTGGCCCTCGTGGCGGCTCTGCGCCGGATCGCCGAGGCGAAGGGGTGCACCGTCGCCCAGCTGGCCATCGCCTGGGTGGCCGCGCAGGGCGAGGACATCGTGCCGCTGGTCGGCGCTCGCACCCGCGAGCGGCTGGCCGAGGCGCTGCCCGCCATCGAGCTGCACCTCACCGCGGACGACCTGGCCGAGATCGAGAAGGCGGTGCCGCCGGGCGCGGCACGCGGCGACCGGTACCCGTCCGCCTTCATGGCCGACCTCGGCGTGGGCAACTGAGTCCGGCCCCGGCGGGGCCCGCTCCGGCGCGGGTTCCGCCGGGGAAGCCGGCACCCTGGCGCCGAGGTGGGCCGGGCCTCGGCGGTCGCGGTCACCGCGGCACCTCCTCCGCTATTAGGTAGACTGACCTACCCAATACCCGGGAGGAACGTGATGAGCGATACCGGCGCCACGGCAGCGCGGCCCAGCAGACGACGGGGGACCGCCCGGGAGCGGCTGCTCGCCGCCGCATCGCGTCGCTTCTACGCGCACGGCGTGGCGGCGACGGGGATCGACACGATCACCGCCGAGGCAGGCGTGGCGAAGATGAGCCTGTACAACAACTTCTCCTCCAAGGCCGACCTGGTGCGGGCCTACCTCGAAGCGCGGCACGAGGAGTGGATGGGCCTGTACCGGCGGCGCCTGGAAGGCGTCCGGGACGGCCGCGACGGCGTCCTGGCCGTCTTCGACGCGTACGCCGATCACGCGGCTTTCGCCTATGAGCACGGTTTCCGGGGGTGCGGTCTGCTGAACGCGGCCGCCGAGCTGCCCGCCGGGGACGAGGGGCGGGCCGTCGTGCGCCGGCACAAGGAGGAAGTCGAGTCCCTGCTCGCCGGGCACCTGGAGCGACTGCTGCCCGATCGGCCCGAGGAGGCTCGCGCGGTGGCGGAGCACCTGGCGTTCCTGCTGGAGGGCGCGATGGCGCGCGCCGGACTGGAGGGCGCGGGCACGCGCCTGGAGCATGCGCGGACGATGGCGGCGAACCTGCTGGACCGGCTGTGACGCGGTCCCCCTCAGACGCGGCCGGCTCGGTGGGCGTGGGGTCGTTGTGTGTGCTCGTGGCGTCGGTGCTGTGGGGCACCACGGGCACGGCCGCGACGTTCGCCCCGGCGGTGGGGCCCCTCGCGATCGGGGCCGTCGCCATGGGCCTGGGCGGTCTGCTCCAGGCCCTGATCGCCGCCCCGCGGATGGCGGGACAAGCGCCGGGCCTGCGCGCGCGGCGAGGGGTGGTGCTGCTCGGCGCGCTGGCGGTGGGGGCCTACCCGCTGGCGTTCTACAGCTCCATGCGTCTGGCGGGGGTCGCCGCCGGGACCGTGGTGTCGATCGGTTCGGCTCCGCTCGCCTCGGCCGTGATCGAGCGCGCGGTCGACGGACGCCGCCTCACGCGCCGCTGGATGACCGGCGCCACGCTGGGCCTGTCCGGGACGGTGCTGCTGTGCGCGGCCGAAGCGGCCAAGGGACACTCCGGCCCCGGGGACCAGTCGGTGGGGTCCACCGTGCTCGGGGTGGCGCTGGGCCTGGTGGCCGGCTGCACCTACGCCCTGTACTCCTGGGCGGCCCACCGCCTGATCAGCCGCGGCATCACCTCAGGCGCGGCCATGGGTGCCGTCTTCGGGCTGGGCGGTCTGCTGCTCCTGCCCGTACTGCTGGCCACCGGCGCCCCGCTCCTCAGCTCCTGGACCAACACGGCCGTCGGCGCCTATATGGCGCTGGTGCCGATGTTCCTCGGCTACGTGCTGTTCGGCTGGGGTCTGGCGCATGTCCCGGCGAGCACCGCGACCACACTCTCCCTGCTGGAACCCGCCGTCGCCGCCGTACTGGCCGTCCTGGTCGTCGGCGAACGCCTGCCCCCGCTGGGGTGGGTCGGCATCGCCCTGGTCGTCGGCTGCCTCGCCGTCCTCACCGCGCCGACCCGCACCGCCGCTCCGAGGCCCCGAGCGACCACCCCGCGTCCGGACACCGGCGCCCGAGACGACAGCGCGGCTCGGCCCAGCCGCGCTCCGGTCCCGGACGCCATGCCGTCCGAATCCGCCGCGGTGCACGGGGACGTCGCCGGAGCCGATGCTCCGCGCCCGCCCCGTGCCCGCGACCCGTTCACCGCTTGACGGGACGTCAGCAGACCGCGGTGCGGTCGTAACGTCCGCCAACGGTGTGGAAGTACCGGCTCTGCTTGTTCGGGATGGACTGGCAGGAGGTGTCCCGCCAGGAGTGGACGACGACCTTGACGCGCATCGTCTTGCCGCAGTTGTTGTACACGTAGCCCGCGATGCCTCCGTCGGGGTTGTTGGTGACATCGCTCCGGTCGATGCACGCGGGTGCCGTACCGCCGGCGGCGGCGACGGGTGCGGGGGCGGCCTGCGCGGAAGCCGCGCCGCCCAGGACGCCCGCCAGGACGATCGCGGCCGAGCCGATGATGGCGTTGCGCTTCGTGGTCAGCATGAGTCGTTGCCTTCCCTTCGGATGGTGGGGGCGGCGCGGGATGACCCGCGTCGCCCTTCCGGCTGTGGAACGAGGTTGCGGCCCGGTCACCGTGCGTTGCCAGGGGCTGTGCCGGAATGGGGGCTTCATGCGACGTCCCACCGGCTGACCTGCTGGGACGGTGCGGCGTATGACGCGAGTGTGGGACGCGCCGGAGCAACGGACCGAAGCCGGAGCTGCTGACGGGACGTTGTCGACCGCGCCCGTTTCCACCGGGGCGGCTCCGTGCACCCCGGCAGGGGCGGTGCGTCAGCTCGCCGTCCGGTCGGCCTGACCGTAATGTCTCGACTGCCCTGATGGCGGATGGTTGATGGATGCGGGGTCACGGGCACGTCGGCGGGCCTCCGGCGTGTCTTCGACGAGGTGTTCGCGCTGGAGGTGGCGATCGCCGCCTTCGTCTTCCTGGTGGTGCTGGGTGCGCTGGTGTTCTCCGTGGCGCGCCGCCGCGCAGGTGTCGCCGGCACGCCGTCAGGGCGTGCCGAACGGCCCCGGCTGGAGCTGTATTACGTGGCGACTCTCGCCGCTGTCGCCGTCTCCCTGGTCCTCTAACACCGCGCTGGCGAACCACCGTGAACAGCGCGCCGCCGCACGGCCGACGGTGCGGGTGGATGTCACCGGGTTCCAGTGGTGCTGGCGATTCCGCAACACCCAGCGGCAGGCGGGACCGGTGTCGGTCATGGCGACCTGTCGCCCACCGGGCAGACGATCGAGTTCCGGGTCACCTCGCGGGATGTGATCCACTCCATGTGGGTGCCCGCCCTGCGGTACAAGATGGACGCCTTTCCGCATCACCTGAACACCTTCACGCTGACCATCGACCGGGAGGGCCGGTGGATCGGGCCGGTGTGCCGAGTTCCGCGGGCAGCGGCACCGGTCCATGGACTTCTGGCTCAAGACCGTCTCGCCCACGCAGTACACCAAGTGGCTGCACCAGCACGCGGTGGCCGGCTCAGGGGCCGCGGTATGACCCTGGCGCCCGAGGCGCGGACCGGCTCCACACGGCCCCCGGCGCCCGGCGGGTGGCTGGGCTGGATCACGACGACCGACCACAAGCGCATCGGGCTGCTGACCGCCGCCGGGGCGGCCGCCGGAGCCCTCGTCTGCGCCCTGGTCCTCCGTAGCAACCGACACGCTCCGCCGCCGGCTCACGGGGCAGCCCGGACCGTCCGCCGCACCACCGGTTGACCGCGGGCGCGTTTCCCCGGCTTCGCCCTGGACCGGGTCCGGTCGGCTTCGCTGCTTGCCGACACCTTGCCAGTTGCTCAGGCGTCGCTCTACCCTCACAGGCAGAAAGCGCTTTCCGACCGCAGAGCCGCACCGGTGGAGGCGACGTCCGCGGTCTCTGCGGCGTTCGCGCAAGAGCCGCGGTCGACCAGGGTGCGACGCCTGGCGGGTGCGGCGCTTCCCCGGGTGCCGTCGCGCGCCGAAGCGAGAAGCGGTCCGGCAACACGACCGGCACCAGGGGTGAAAGCGTTTTCCCCGCAAGCCATCGCAAGTTCATCGCATGCCATCGCACGCCATCGCAAGGCCAAGGACAGCGGGGCCAACGCCCCGGCCCAGCAAGCTCGCCTTCACAGACCGATGGAGACCAGAATGAGACGATTAGTCGCGCTGCGGCTCTACGCAGCGCTGTTCGTGGCGGCCCTTACGGGCGCGGCCGCCGCGTTCCTGTCGATGCCCGCGGCGTCCGCGGCGACGGGCAGCGCCACCGGCTATGCGACCCAGAACGGGGGGACCACCGGCGGGGCGGGCGGCCAGACGGTCCGGGCCACCACGGGAACCGAGATCCACGCGGCCCTGTGCGACCGGGCCAGCAGCAGCACCCCGATCACCATCGAGGTCCAGGGGACCATCAATCACGGCAACACCGAGAAGGTGTCGGGCGACAGTTGCAACACGGCCGCCGGGGTGATCGAGCTCAAGCAGATCAGCAACGTCACGCTCGTCGGGGTCGGCAACGGGGCCGTCTTCGACCAACTGGGCATCCACGTCCGCGAATCCAGCAACATCATCATCCAGAACGTGACGGTCCGGAACGTGAAGAAGTCCGGCTCGCCCACGTCCAACGGCGGCGACGCGATCGGCATGGAGAGCGACGTCCGCAACGTCTGGGTCGACCACGTCACGCTGGAGGCGTCGGGCGGGGAGGACGAGGGATACGACGGCCTGATCGACATGAAGAACAACACCCAGTACGTGACCCTGTCCTACAGCATCCTGCGCAACTCCGGCCGTGGCGGCCTCATCGGGTCCAGCGAGAGCGACCTCTCCAACGGCTTCGTCACCTTCCACCACAACCGGTACGAGAACATCGACTCCCGTACGCCCCTGCTGCGCGGCGGCACGGCCCACGTCTACAACAACCACTACGTGAGCCTCAACGAGTCCGGCATCAACTCCCGCGCCGGCGCCAAGGCCAAGGTGGACAACAACTACTTCGAGGACTCCAAGGACGTCCTGGGCACCTTCTACACCGACGCGGCCGGCTACTGGCAGGTCAGCGGCAACGTCTTCGACAATGTGACCTGGTCCAGCCCCGGTGACGAGAACAACCCGGCCGGTCCCGACCCGAAGTCCAACACCACGGTCAGCATCCCCTACTCCTACACCCTCGACCGGGCCGACTGCGTACCGGACATCGTGAGCCGGACGGCAGGGGCCAACACGGGGCTGCGGGTGTCGGACGGCAACTGCACACCGCAGAGCCCCGACCCGACCGAGCCCACACCGGAACCCACCGATCCCACACCCGGACCGACCGAGCCCGGCGGGACCAACCTCAGCATCGGAGCCGGCGCCGACGGCTCCAGCAAGGCCAGCGGTACGAGCTACGGGAATGTGCGCGACGGTGATGTGAGCACGTACTGGTCGCCGGCCGCCTCGACCGGGTCCATCTCGATCAAGTGGGGCTCCGCCACCACCGTGTCCAAGATCAACATTGTGGAGACATCGGCCTCCGCGGGCCGCATCGGGCCCTGGCGAGTCGTCAACGCCGACACCGGCGCCGTCCTGACCTCCGGCAGCGGAGCGGGTGTCATCACCTTCCCCCAGACCTCGCTCCGCAAGATCACCTTTGAGATCACCGGCTCCTCCGGCACACCGCAGATCGCCGAGTACGAGACGTACGCCGGGTAGCGGCGATACCTCCACCGCGGACGTGCGCTGCCTGGGTGTGCGGCACCCAGGCAGCGCACGTCCTGGTTGGCGGCTCGCCGGGCGGCCAAGCTCGGTGGCGACGGAACGACGCCGAGGGGTGAGCGCGGTGTACCGCACCAGTGCGCCCGCGAACGCCCACACGGCTCAGCAGCGAGGAAGATGACGATGACGACGGATGACGACGCGTTGCGCGGCTCGGTGGCGGTGGTCACCGGTGCCGCGCGTGGCGTGGGCAGGGCCACCGTGGCGTGGCTGCACGCCCGGGGCGTACATGTACTGGCCGAGGACATCCGGCCCGAGGTGCGGGATCTGAGCGCCCGGTTCGACGGTGTGGCCACCTTGGTCGGCGATGTCTCCCGGGAGGAGACGGCCCTGCGCGCCGTGGAGCTGGCACAGGAGCGTTTCGGCGGCTTGGACATCCTGGTCAACAACGCCGGGCGGACGCTGAACAAACCGCTCACCGAGACCTCGGCGGCGGACTGGGACACCCTGATGGCCGTCAACGCCCGTGGCGCCTTCCTCCATGCCCGGGAGGCGTTCCGGGCCATGCGCGAGCAGGGCCGGGGCGGGGCGATCGTCAACGTCGGCTCCTACACCTGCACCGTCGCCCTGCCCGAGGGGTCGGCGTACACGGCGTCCAAGGGAGCTCTGGCACAGCTGACCAAGGTCATCGCGCTGGAGGGCGGGCCCCACAACATCCGGGCCAACATCGTGGCGCCGGGCGTGATCGAAACCGACATGCTCGACCACATCCGCGACGACAGCCGCGCCTATCTGCGCTCCTTCGCCGGGGCGCATCCGCTGGGCCGCGTCGCGCAGCCGGAGGAAATCGCCGAGATCATCGGCTTCCTCGCCTCGGCCCGCTCCAGCTTCATGACCGGCGCCGTGGTAGCCGCCGACGGCGGCTTCACCGCCGCATGACCCGGCACACCGCCGGCCCACCGGAGCAGGGCGCGGTCCGCCCCTGCCCACCACGATCGAAAGAGAGCGACACCGCTATGACTGGACGACGACTCGACCACAAGGTCACGCTGATCACCGGCGCCACCGGAGGAATCGGCGCGGCGACCGCCGAACTGTTCGCCCGCGAAGGCGCACGGCTGATCATCACCGATGTCGCCGAGGAGCCCCTCCAGGCACTGGCACGTAAGATCGAGGCGATCGGCGCGGAGGTGGTCACCGCCTGTCTGGACGTCTCCTCCGCCCCGCAGTGGCACGAGGTGATCACTTCCGTACGGGAGCGATTCGGCACCCTGGACGTCCTCGTCAACCTCGCCGGCATCCTGGACTGGCCAGGCATCGAGGACACCGAGGAAGACGCGTGGGACCGCGTCATCGACATCGACCAGAAGGGCACCTGGCTCGGAATGAAGGCGGCCATGCCCCTGCTGCGGGCCACCGGCAACGCCTCAGTGATCAACACCTCGTCCGTCCTGGGCCTCGTGGGAAGCGGGGCAGCCGCGGCATACCAGGCGGCCAAGGGCGCCGTGCGGCTGCTGAGCAAGACGGCCGCCGTCGAGTACGCCCTCCAGGGGGTGCGGGTCAACTCCATCCATCCCGGTGTCATCGCCACGCCGATGATCCAGGACATCCTGGACGAGCAGGGCGATCAGCAGCCGGACATCGTACGCACCCCGATGCGCCGCGCGGGCCGCCCCGACGAGATCGCCTCCGCGATCCTCTTCCTCGCCAGTGACGAGTCCTCATACGTCACCGGTGCCGAACTCGTGGTCGACGGCGGCCTCACCGCCCACTGACCCCGGAGGCCAGCACACCGGCGGTCATGGTGCGCGGGTGTGGAGTCCTTCCAGCAGGACGGTGAGGTAGCGGCGGGCGGCCGCCGCGCGGTCCTCGGCGTCCGTGGCCGGGTGGACGGTCGCCGCGAACGCCACTCCGCACATCAGCGGCACCATGTCGGCCTGTGACACGTTCGGGTCGGCCACACCGGCCGCGTGTGCCCGGTCGAGGAGCTGTCCGAACAGCGTGCTGAGCCGCTGCTTCAGCTCGGTGGTGTGCGGCAGGGCGTTCACCGCCGCGGCGAACACCGGAGAGAGCGACGCGTCGGCGATCTGGGCGTCGATGGCCGCGAAGAGGAAGTCGCACAGCGACGTCCAGGGGTCGCCGCCGGACAGTGCCCGCTCGGCGTCCGCCACCAGCGCTTCGAGCCCGGGGGTGGCCACGGTCTCGAGCAGCGCCTCCGGGGTCGGGAAGTGCCGGTAGACCGTGGCCACCCCGACCGAGGCGGCCCGCGCCACGTCGTTGAGCTGGATGGGCGTGCCCTCGTCCACGAGCCGACGGCCCACCTCCACGATGCGTTGCCAATTGCGGGCGGCGTCCTTGCGGAGCGGGGCGGTGGTCATGCGCCCAGCATAACCGGATGACCCATCCGGTTATGCTACGGTGAAACGGATAGGCCATCCGGTTAGCTGGGTGGCCCTGACCACCCCTCCCCTGGAGATTTCTGTGGGCTCGGGCGGGGCGGTCGCACAGGTCATGCGGAGGAACCATCATGCGCGACAGCGTCACCGTGGGCGGCAGGCGGCGAACCTACACCGTGGTAGGACCGGCGGACGGCAAGCCGTCGCGGGATCTGATCCTCATTTTCCACGGGTCCCGGCAGAACGGTGCGAAACACCGGACGTTCACCGGGCGGGCCTTTGACGCACTGGCGGACAACGGCGCGGCCGTGATCGTCTACCTGGACGGCCACAAGGGCAACTGGAACGACGCGCGCCGGGAGAGTTCCTTCCCGGCCCGCAAGGAGAACATCGACGACATCGGCTTCACCCGCGCGGTGATCGAGAAGCTGACGGGCAGTCACCGTATCGATCCTGGGCGGGTGTTCGCGGTCGGCTACTCCAACGGCGGGCAGATGGTGCTGCGCCTGGCCCACGAGGTGCCGGAGCTGCTCGCGGGGGCCGCGGTGCTGGCGGCGACCATGCCGGCGCCGGAGGACTTCCTGGTGGCCGACGCGCCGCCCGCGCCGATGCCGGTGCTGCTGGTCCACGGAACGAAGGACCCGATCGTCGGCTACGCGGGCGGCAGGATGAGCTGGTGGGTACGGACGCTGTTCAAGGTCGGCGGGCGGAACCTGTCGATGCCGCAGACCGCGGCCTACTTCGCGGCGCGCAACGGCATCACCGGTGAGCCGGTCAGCAGGACGCTGCCGAAGCGGGCGGGCTCGGCCGGCCGAACATCGGTCGAACGCACCGACTACCGGCAGCAGGGGCGGCCGCCGGTGACGCTGTACACGGTGCACGGCGGCGGGCACACCATCCCCGGCCCCGGTAAGGCACCCGCCGTGCTCGGCAGGACCAACCAGGACGTGAACACCGCCGAGCTGGTCGACGAGTTCTTCGGGGTATCGCGGTAGCTGGTCCGGTCGTGGTGAGTGCTGCTACAGGGCAGCCAGGGCCGTGGCGCCGAGGGCGATCAGGGCCGGCACCTTCAGCATTTCGAGGGTGACGTAGACGTGGTGGGCACCCGAGCGGGGAGGGTGCTCCCCGGCCAGCACCCGGCTGCTGCGCCGCTGGAGGAACGGCCGGACCGCCGCCAGTTGCACGGTCAGCAGCACCGCGACGATGCCGGTGAGCACGGCAACGGCCACCGTGGGGCCCGCGACCAGGACCGCCACCACGGTCACGACGGCGAGGACCGCCTCGGCGGTGTTGAGCGCCCGGAAGACCAGCCGGCCGATGCCGAGGCCCAGGCGAGTGGCCTCGGCGTCCTCTTCGACGTGGTTGCGGAGTGCGCGGAACCTGAGCGGCGTCTCCAGTAGGGAGACGCCCACGACCGTGCCCAGCCAGGTGAAGGCGGTGGCGGCCGTCAGCGCGGCCAGGCTGTGGTTCATCACGAGCTCTCCGTGTTCTCGACGGTACTTGCCCGGGGCGCCGGCCCAGCGGTCGGTCCCCACACGTCCCGCAGTGTCGCATTGATCGGTTCGGGCTGCCGGGCGGACCCCCTGCTCACCGCCACGCCGTCATCGGCCCGTGGTGCGTGGACACCAGGACATGTGGGTGGCTGGTCCGGGTGCACCAGGGGAAGACGGCGCCGGGAGACGATGCCCCGCGGAGCCTTCGGAGGGAAGTGTGGGAGGCGCGTGAATCCCGCACGTTCCTTGCCCAGCGATGTCCGGAGTGATCGGCAGGTGGCGGGTCCACGCACGTGCTCGCAACCAACGATGAAAAGGACGTCCATGTCCCAAGCCGCGGTTTCCCCGGTCCGTATCGGGAGGCTGTCGATCGGTGCCCTCGGCATCCTGGCACTCGCCCTCGGCACCCTTCAGTCAGTGGTGGAGCCTGCGCTCCCGATGCTCCAACGTGAGCTGGAAGTCAGTCCCGCCGAAGGGGCATTGGTCGGCAACACGTTGCTGGTCACCGGTGCGGTCGTCGCACCCGTCGCAGGCAAACTCGGCGACCGCTACGGCGGGAAGTCGGTGCTGGTCCGGCTGATGGCCGTGGTCTCGGCCGGTGGTCTGCTGGCCGGCCTGGCGCCGAACCTGCCGGTGTTGTTGCTCGGTCAGATATTGCAGGGCGTCATGGTGGGTGCGCTGCCCCTCTCCTTCATCCTGGTGCGCGACCACCTCCCGGCAGGAGCGTCACAGCTGGCGATCGGTGTGGTCATGGCGCTGTTCACCGGCGGCGGCATGGTGGGAACGCTGTTTGCCGGGCCGATCGCCGAAGGGCTGTCCTGGCATTGGATGTTCGTGCTGCCGACGATCGTGATCATCGCGATGACGTTGGTCGTGACTCGGCTGATGCCGCATGATCCGCCGGCCCGATCGGAGACCGGCATCGACTGGCCCGGCATGGTTCTGCTGAGCGGCACGTTGCTCGCCTTCATGCTCGGGCTCGTGAAGATGACGGGCGACGGCATGCCGCCACTCGCCGTCGGTGCCATCGCGGTGGTGGTGGCCGCCCTGGCGACCGGATGGGTCGTGGTCGAGCGCCGGGCAGCCTCGCCGATGGTCGATCTACGCATGCTGGCCAAGCCCGCGATGTGGCATTCCTGCGTGCTCACCCTCGTCATCACCACCAGCTTCGGGATGGTGGCCTTTCTGCTCCCGCAGCTGTTCGCGGTATCGGCCGACGGGTACGGCTTCGGACTCGGCACCACCGACATCGGACTGTTCCTGCTGCCCGGCGCCATCGCCGGGGCGGTAAGCGATTCGCTCGGCGGGGTCGCGGCGCGGCGTTTCGGCCTGCGTGCCGTGCTCATCGTGGGCGCCGTCGTCACGGCGGCCACGATGATCGCCCTGGTGTCACTGCACACCGCGGCATGGCAGCTCGTGCTCGCGAAGGCACTGGCCGCTATCGGCGCGGGCGTCGGTACCACGGCGTTGCTCACCCGAACCGCCACCGCTGTCGAGACCAGGGACACCGGCATCGCCACCAGCCTGCTCGTGGTGACACGCGTGATCGGCGTCGCCGGGGGCTCCCAGGTCGCCGGCGCGATCCTCGACGCCGGGGCCCTCCCGGGGACGGACCGCCCGGCCGAATCGGCCTTCGTCACCGGTTTCGCCGTCGCCGGCCTCGTCGCCGCACTGTCACTGCTCGTTGTCCGTATCACGAAGAAGGAAGCCCAGGCATGACACCTACCGGTCTGTCGATGGACGTGCGTACTCCCGTGAAGCGCAACGTCCTGATCTCCGGGGCCAGCATCTCCGGACCCGCGCTGGCGTACTGGCTGCACCGGTCCGGATGCGCGGTCACCGTGGTGGAGAAGGCAGGCGCACTGCGCGGCGGTGGCTATCCGATCGACATCCGCGGTACCGCGATAGAGGTGGTCCGGCGGATGGGAATACTGCCGCAGCTGCGGGACGCGCACATCGACTCGCGTCGCTGCACTTTCCTCAACGCCGATGGCAGCACATTGACCTCGCTCCGCCCGAGCGCCGTCGCCGGCGGTGTCGAGGGACAGGACCTCGAGGTGCGTCGTGGGGACCTGGCCACGGCCCTGTACGGAAAAGTCCGCGACGACGTGGAATTCCTGTTCGGTGACGCCATCGACACCCTCGACCAGTCCGGACAAGGCGTCGACGTCACCTTCCGCAGTGGGCGGCGGCGCACGTTCGACCTGGTGGTCGGCGCCGACGGGATGCACTCAGCCACCCGTGAGTCCCTGTTCGGCCCGGAAGAGCAGTTCCACCGCTACCTCGGCTACTGCTTCGCCCTCTTCACCATGCCGAACACCTTCGGGCTCTCCCGCGAGCTGGTGTTGTGGAACACCCCGGGGAAAGCCGCGGCCCTCTACGCCGTCGGGGACAGCGACGAGCTGCACGCCTTCTTGAACTTCCACCAGCCGGAACCGCCGTTGGACGCCCTCCGCAACCCCGACGCCCAGCGGGATCTGGTCGCCACGGTCTTCGCAGACGCGGGGTGGGAGGTGCCTGGCATGGTCAGCGCCATGCGCGACGCGGATGACCTGTTCTTCGACACGGCCGGTCAGATCCGCATGCCCCACTGGTCCAGCGGCCGCGTCGCGCTCGTCGGCGACGCCGCGTACGCACCCTCGTTCCTCACCGGACAAGGCTCGAGCCTTGCGCTGGTCGGTGCCTATATGCTCGCCAACGCCCTGGCCACGAACCGGGACCACACCGCGGCCTTCGCCGCCTACGAACGCGATGTGCGCGGGTTCGTCGCCATGAATCAGGCCCTGGTCGACAACGGTGGGGCCAGGCTCTTCCCCACCACGGCGCGGGCCCTGGAGCAACGCAACACCATGCTGCGTGACCTCGTCACCATGCCCGCCGCGCCGGCACGACCGGCCCACTCAGCGCTTACGCTGCCCGAATGCGCCCCGCTGCCGAGACCAGGCGGTCCGCGCTGATGGGTGCGCCGGACCGGAGCCCGTCGCCGACCTCCACGGTCGGCGACGGGCCGTCCGTTGGCGGCCCTCGGTACCGGACTACGACGGGCGGTCGGTGCCGCCGTCGGGGGCGGCGTGGGCCAGGCCCGTCCGGTAGGCGATGACGACGAGTTGCGCCCGGTCGCGGGCCTCCAGCTTCGTCATGGCGCGCTGCACGTGGGCGCGGACGGTGAAGGGGCTGAGGAACATCCGCTCGGCGATCTCCTGGTTGGACAGGCCGGTCGCGACCAGAGCCACCATCTCGCGTTCGCGCGGGGTGAGCACGGCGAGCTGTTCGGGGTGGTGCGGCGGAGCGCCCTCCGGCGTGGCCAGGAAACGGGCGACCAAGGAGCGGGTCGCGGCGGGGGACAGAAGAGTGTCGCCGTCGGCGATCGTACGCACGGCGTCCAGCAGGGCCTCGGCCCCGATGCCCTTGCCGATGAAGCCGCCGGCCCCCGCGCGCAGCGCCTGGGCGACGTACTCGTCGGTCTCGTAGGTGGTGAGGATCAGGATGCGGCTGGTACGCAGTTCCGGGTCCGCGCAGATCTCCGACGTGGCGGTGAGACCGTCCACCTCGGGCATACGGATGTCCATGATCACCACGTCCGGGCGCAGCTCCCGGGTCAGTCTCACCGCCTCCCTGCCGTCGGCGGCCTCACCGACCACGGTGATGTCCTCGGCGGTGTCGAGAAGTATCCGGAAGGCATCGCGCAGCAGGGCTTGATCGTCGGCGAGCAGTACCCGGAGCGTCACGGCGCACCCCCGGCCTCTCCGTCGCCCGTCCGTCCGTCGCCCGTCCGTCCGTCGCCTGTCGCCCCGTCGGCCGTCCGCCCCGCGGTGGTTGTCGCTCCGTCAGTCCCGCGCGTCGTGTCCTTGGCGGGTGGGAGGGGCAGCTGGGTGGAGACGAGGAAGCCGCCCTCCGGGCGCCTGCCCGCGGAGAGGTGTCCCCCGACCGCGGTGGCGCGTTCACGCATCCCGATCAGACCGTAACCGGACGGACGGTCCGGCACCGCGGCCGTACTCGGTCCCGTGGCCGCACTCGGTCCTGTCGACGGGGTCGGCGCCGTACGGGCACCGACCCCGTCGTCGGCGACGGTGATGGTCACGCGATCGCGGCTCCAGGCGAGGCGCACCCGGGCGCTACCGGTACCGGCGTGCTTGGTCACGTTGGTCAGGGCCTCCTGGATGATGCGGTAGGCGGTGAGGTCCACTCCCGGCGGCAGCGGCCTGGCCGTGCCCTCCTGGTGCACCGACACCTCCAGGCCCGCGCGGCGGAAGGACTCGAGGAGCGTGGGAAGCCGGGACAGGCCGGGCGCCGGTTCGGCGGGCGCGGCCGTGTCCCCGGACTGGCGCAGCAGACCGACCGTGGCCCGCAGTTCGTCGAGCGCGTTGCCGGTGGTCTCGACGAGTTCCTTCAGGCTCTTGCGGGTCTGCTCCGGGCGGGTGTCGAAGAGGTGGGCGGCGACCGTGGCCTGCGCGTTGGCCAGGGTGATCTGATGGGCCACCAGGTCGTGCAGTTCCCGGGCGATGCGCACCCGTTCCTCGGCCACCCTCCGGCGCGCCTCGCTGTCCCGGCTCTCCTCGGCCCGCCGGGCCCGCTCCTCCACGGCCGCCAGGTAGGCCCGTCGGTTCTGCGCCGAGTGCCCGAGTACGCCGGCCACCAGGGGGAACGCCGCCACCGCTGCCATCCTGCTCGCGTCCTGCCACGAGAGGGCCCCGAACAAGGGGGCGAAGGCGACCAGCAGCGCCGCGGAGGTGAGCGACACCGCGCTCGCCGCGTGTCGTTCGGTGCGCACGATGAGCGAGTAGGCGGTGATCACGGCGGGGGCCACGATGAGCGGGCTCAGCAGGAGGCCCAAGGACGGTGCCAGCACCCCGCTCACGGTCGTGACCGCCATGGCGGCCAGGGGCGCCCTGTGCCGCACCGGCAGCACGGCACAGGACACCACGGCGATGACGTAGGCGGCGGCAGGCGGCGGTGACAGCCTGCTGCCGTCGTCCTGCACCATGCCGCCGAGCAGACACAGCGCGAACGCCGTCGCCGTGATCGCTGCCTCCCGCCACCATGTGTCGCGTGGTCGCGGGCCACCGCCGCCCGTGTTCGTCATGGCAGGTCCCGGCCGACGGGGAGCCGCGGCACCGCTGCGTCCGGCGCGGTCGCGGAGGCCGGGACATGCCTGCTCAGTGCCTCACCCTCGATATCCACATTCGGCAGCACACGGTTCAGGATACGGGGCAGCCACCAGGCCCGGTGGCCGAGCAGTGCCATGACCGCGGGTGCGATCGCCATCCTGACCACGAAGGCGTCGAAGGCGACGGCGGCGGCCAGGCCGACGCCCATCGTCTGGATGGTGGGGCTGCTCATCCCGATGAATCCGGCGAACACGCTGACCATGATGATCGCCGCCGCGGCCACCACCCGTCCGCTGTGCCGGAAACCGCCCACGATCGCCTCGCCCGGGGACGCGCCATGGACGTAGGCCTCCCGCATCCGGGTGAGGAGGAAGACCTCGTAATCCATGGCGAGGCCGAACACGATGCCGATGATGAGAATCGGCATCAGCGACATGACCGGTCCGGTCTGCTCGATGCCGGCCAGGTCCGCCGCCCAGCCCCACTGGAAGACGGCGACCAGGACGCCGAACGCGGCACCCACCGACAGCAGGAAGCCGAGCGCGGCCTTGACCGGGACCAGGACCGAGCGGAAGACCACCATCAGCAGGAGCACCGCCAGCCCGATGACCACGGTCAGATAGGGGATGAGGGCGTCGGACATGGCTTCGGAGATGTCGATGTTCATCGCGGTGGTGCCGGTCACCAGGATGCCGGCGCCCGTTTCGGCCTCGACGCCGGAGACCGCGCCCCGGATCGCGTGCACCAGGTCCTTGGTCTCGCCGCTGTTCGGCGCGGTCCGCGGGACGACGGTGAGGACGGCGGTGTCCTTGGTCCGGCTGAGCACCGGATCACCGACCGAGGCGACCCCGTCCACTCCCCGTACGGTCGTGGCGACCAGGTCCGTGGTGGTCCGGGTGTCCCCGGACCCCGAAGACGCCGATGTGTCCACGACCACGGTCAACGGGCCGTTGAAGCCGGGGCCGAAGCCTTCTGACAGCAGGTCGTAGGCACGGCGCTGGGTGGTCTCCACCGACTTGGACTCGTCTCCGGGCAGCCCGAGTTCGAGGCTCAGCGCCGGTAGCGCGACGGCGCCGAGACCGAGTCCGGCGGTCAGCAGCACGGCGGCCGGCCGGCGCAGCACGAACCGCGCCCAGCGGGTGCCGAGCCCGGCCCGGCCGGCCGCGGTGGGCGCCGGGCGCGGGCGCTCGCCTCCCGAGCGGCGATACGAGGGTGCCTTGCGGACGGCGCGGGACAGTACCCGGCGACCGAAGAAGCCGAACAGCGCGGGGACCAAGGTCAGTGCGACGAGTACGGCAAGGGCCACGGCGCCCGCGCCGCCCATGCCCATCTTGGTGAGTTCGGGGATTCCGACGACCCCCAGCCCGACCAGGGCGATGAAGACGGTCGCGCCGGCGAAGACGACGGCGGAACCGGCCGTGCCCACCGCCCGGCCGGCGGCCTCCTCCGGCTCGCTGCCCCGGGCGCGCTCGTCGCGGAAGCGGGAGGTGATGAAGAGTGCGTAGTCGATGCCGACCGCCAGCCCCAGCATCAACGCCAGGATGGCGACGGTGGACGTCAGGCCCAGCGGAACGGCCAGCGCGGAGACCAGGCCGAAGGCGACGGCCACGCCCACGAAGGCGGTCAGCAGCGACAATCCGGCCGCGACCACCGACCCGAGGGCGAGGACCAGCACCACCGCCGCCACCGCCACGCCGATGATCTCCGTCGTACCGCCCGGTGCCTCGTCCGCATCCAGGGCCGAGCCGCCGATCTCCACGGTCAGCCCGGCGTCCCGGGCCTGGTTCGCGGCGTCCTCGAGGGCATTCTTCGTCGGCTCGGTCAGGTCGACGGCGTCCGCGGTGTAGGTGATCGTGGAGTAGGCGATGGTGCCGTCCTCGCTGACATCGCCGGTCTCATAGGGGTCGGTGGCCGACGCGACCTGATCTCCCCCGTCCAGCGAGCCGAGCGTGTCCTCGACGGCCGTCTTGTTCTCCCTGGCCGTCACCCGCTGCCCGGCCGGGGCCCGGAACACCAAACGGGCCTCGGCACCCTGGGAGTTGCTTTCGGGGAAGCGCTCGTCCAGCAGGTCGAACGCCTTCTGCGACTCGGTGCCGGGCATGGAGAGGTCCTCTTCCTTCCCCTCCGGCGCCATGGCGGCCGCGGCGAGGGCCAGCACCAGGACACCCAGCCACAGACCACCCACGAGCCGGCGCCGCCGGAAGGCCCACCGTCCGATCCGGTAAAGAAAGGTCGCCACCTGTCGATCACTCCAGACACCGCTAGGAAAGGGAAGTTGCGCGGGATTCACGCGCCTCCAACCCTTCCCTCCGGTGCCTCTGCCGGGCATCGTCCCCCGCCGCCGTCTTCCCCTGGTGCACCCGGACCAGCCGCTCCTACGTCCTGGTGCCTACGCACTACGGACCGGGGCCGGGGCGGGCTCTGACAGCGGAGTTCACACCGGCGGCGCGGCCCCCGTTCCCCGTACGGACATCCCCACCGCCTTACGCCGGGACGGCGCCATCGGTGTGCTGCTCGTCGGTCTCCGGCTCATGCGCCGGGGTACTGAGCTGCTCGCGCAGATAGTTCCAGACCACCCCGATCAGCGCGGCCACCGGTACGGCGAGCAGACTGCCCACGATGCCGGCCAGGCTCCCGCCCAGCGTCACCGCCAGCAGGATCACCGCCGCGTGCAGGCCGAGTCCACGGCTTTGGATCATGGGCTGGAACACGTTGCCCTCGAGTTGCTGCACCACGACAATGATCGCCAGTGCGATCAGAGCGTCCGTCACACCGTTGAACACCAACGCGATGAGCACCGCGACCGCACCCGCGAACAGGGCACCCACGATCGGCACAAAGGCGGAGACAAAGGTCAGGACCGCCAGCGGGAGGACCAGGGGTACCCCCAGAGCCCACAGGCCGAGTCCGATGCAGACGGCGTCGAGCAGGCCGACGAATGCCTGGGACCGCACGAAGGCGCTCAGCGTGTCCCAACCGCGTGCGGCCACGACCGGGATGTCGGTGGCGAGCCGGCCGGGCAGTTGACGGCTGAGCCACGGCAGGAACCGCGGGCCGTCCTTGAGGAAGAAGAACATCAAGAAGAGCGCCAGAACGGCGGTGACCAGACCGTCGACCACGGTGCTCAACCCCGTGACGGCAGCGGTGACCACGGTGCCGGCACTGTCCTGGAGACGGGCGACCGCGGCGTCGGCGGCCTTGTCGATCTGGTCGTCGCCGATGTTCAACGGCGGCCCGGCGGCCCACTGGCGCACCTGGTGGATGCCTTCGGTCACACCATCGGTCAGTTCCCCGGACTGGGCGGCCACCGGTACCGCGATCAGCGCCACGACGCCCGCGGCGACCAGGAGGAACAGCACGGTCACGGTCGCCGCGGCCAGGGCGGGCGGCCACCCGTGCCCGCGCAGAAAACGGGCCAGGGGCCAGGTCAGTGTGGTCAGGAGCAGGCCGACGACGAGTGGCCAGACGACCGACCACATCTGGCCCAGAAGCCACAGGGCCGCCGCGGCCATCACAAGGACGAGAAGCACATCAAGGGATGTACGCGCCGATGCGCGGAGCGCGGCACGGGTTTTCGTTGAACTCAACATGGCGGGCATGGCACCACCGGTACCACATTTCCCGCCTCGCTATCGCCGCTGTCGGGCGGCCACCAGGAGGTCCACCAGGTAGGTCTCCTCCACCGTCCCGTCCGGGAAGACCTCGTGGAGGCGATCACGCTCGGCGGCGAGGAACGACTGGATACCGGCCTCGCCGAGCACGAGGAACGCCGAGTGGCTGGTGATGTTGGCGAGGTGGGTGTCGAGGGGCACGGCGCGGCTCCATCGCACCTGACGGCGCGTGAAATGCAGACCGGAGAGGCCCGCGAGCTGCGCGGCACGGTTGTCGTCCGGTCGCCTCCGGTCAGTCGGCCTCACCCCGCAGTGCGTTGCGATGCGCTCGTGCTGGGCGGCGATCCACGGTACGTCGAAGGCGGTGGTGTTCCACCAGACCGCCAGCGCGCCACCCGGGCGCAGGACGCGCAACGCCTCGGGAACGGACCGGCCGGTATCGGTCCAGTGCCAGGACTGCGCGTACGTGACCAGGTCACAGGAGCCGTCGGCCAGCGGCAGGGCATTGCCGTCGCCCCGCACGACCGGGACATCCGGGAGCGTGCGGCGGAACTGGGCGGCCATGCCCGCACCCGGTTCGACGGCGATCACATCGGCGCCGCGCTCGCGCAACAGGACGGTGGCGATTCCGGTGCCCGCGCCGATGTCGGCGACGCGGGCGCCCGCGAGGGGACGTCCGATGAACTCCTGGACGGCGTCGAGGACGGCGGGCGGGTACGACGGGCGGTACGCGGCGTACTGCGCGGCGGCCGCGTTGAACGAGTGGGCACGCGAGAGAGCGGTCATCCGCTCATCCTCGTCCTTGCTCACGTTCGTCGGCCACCCTCTTCTGTTTCTGTGCGTGGACGGGCCATTGTGCGTGGACCGGCCATACAACGACTTCGGCCGACCGTGTGACGAGTGTTGACGGGTGCACGGCTAGTCCATAACTTCACTGCAATTGTTGAAGAAGGCACGCTCGATCCGCTCCACCCGATTCAAAGGAATGAAGACATGGGTCGTTTGCGCAGGCGCACTCTCCTCACCGCCGCCAGTGGAACCGTCGCCGTCGGCATCGCCGGCGGCGGGACGGCGCGGGCGGACGAAGGGTCGGCAGGGACGGGCGGGGCGGCCTCCGCCGACGGCGCCGGCGGAGGCGGAGGCCGGAAGGGCGGGCCGTACGATGCGAAGGTCCGGGCGCTGCTGGGGCGGATGACCGTCGATGAGAAGCTCGGACAGCTCCAGCAGCTGTCCTGGACCGGCGACACCGGTCCCGGCGGTGGGCAGACCGCGGAGGCGGAGGAGGCCGCCCGCAAAGGAAAGCTCGGGTCGGTGCTGAACGTCTACGGGGCGAAGTCCACCAACGCGCTCCAGCGCATCGCGGTCGAGGAGTCGCGGCTCGGCATCCCGCTGCTGTTCGGCCTGGACGTCATCCACGGCTTCTGGACGACATTCCCCATCCCGCTCGCCCAGGCGTCGAGCTTCGACCCCGCCGTGTCCGAACGCGACGGAGAAGTGTCGGCGAAGGAGGCCCGGTCGAACGGGGTGCACTGGACGTTCTCCCCGATGATGGACGTCACCCACGAGCCGCGCTGGGGCCGGATCGCGGAGGGCAGCGGTGAGGACACGTATCTCGCCGCGGCCTTCGCGGCGGCCAAGACACGCGGCTACCAGGGGGACCGCGAGGCCGGTGGGCTCGCCGCGAAGGACCGGGTCGCGGCGTGCGCCAAGCACTTCGTGGCGTACGGGGGCGCCGAGGGCGGCCGGGACTACAACACCGTGGACGTGTCCGAGGCGAAGCTCCGCAACGTCTACCTCCCGCCGTTCAAGGCCGCCCTGGACGCCGGTGTGGCGACCGTCATGGCGTCCTTCAACACCATCAGCGGGGTCCCGGCACACGGCAACCAGCACACGCTGACCGACATCCTCAAGAAGGAGTGGGGGTTCGACGGGTTCGTCGTCAGCGACTACACCGGCATCCAGGAGCTGATCGCCCATGGCTTCGCCGCCGACGGAGCCGACGCCGGGCGGCTGGCGCTGGGCGCCGGGGTGGACATGGAGATGGTCAGCACCCACCTCGTCGACCACGGCCGAAAGCTCCTCAAGAGCGGGCGGATCACGGTCGGCCGCCTGGACGACGCGGTGGCCCGCATCCTGCGTCTGAAGTTCGAGCTGGGGCTCTTCGACCACCCGTACGTCGACGAGGACAGCGCGATCACCGAGCCGTCGAAGGCAGCGCGGAGCGCGGCCCGGAAGGCGGCCGCGCGTTCCATGGTGCTGCTGAAGAACGACCAGGAAGCACTGCCGCTGAGCCCCTCCGTCGGCTCGGTCGCGGTCGTCGGCCCGTTCGCCGACTCCACCGACCTGCACGGCACCTGGTCCGGGCCCGGGGCCCAGAAGTTCCCCGCCGTCACCGTGGCCGACGCGGTACGGGCGGCGGCCCCGAAGGCGAAGGTCACCGCCGTCAAGGGAGTGGATGCCGAGGGCAAGGACACCTCGGGGGTGCAGGACGCGGTCGCGGCGGCCAAGGCGGCGGACGTCACGGTGGTCGTGGTCGGTGAGCCCCCGGCGTGGAGCGGCGAGGCGAGCTCGCGCAGCGACATCACACTTCCCGGGGCGCAGGAGGAGCTGATCTCGGCCATCGCGGGGACCGGCAAGCCGTTCGTCGTCGTGCTGGTCAACGGACGGCCCCTCACCGTGGGCGGCTGGCTGGACTCCGCGCCCGCCGTACTGGAGGCGTGGCACCCGGGGATCGAGGCCGGCCACGCCATCGCCGATGTGCTGTTCGGCACGGTCAACCCGGGCGGCAAGCTGCCGGTCACGTTCCCGCGCACGGTCGGTCAGGTCCCGATCTACTACAACCACGAGAACACCGGCCGCCCGTACGACGCCGACAACAAATACACCTCGAAGTACCTGGACCTCGCCCACGGGCCGCAGTTCGCGTTCGGGCACGGTCTGAGTTACACCTCGTTCAGCGTGGGCGAGCCGAAGGCGAGCACCCGACGCATCTCGGCCGGCGCGTTGCGCAAGGGCGACACGGTCGAGGTCGCGGTGTCCGTGCGCAACACCGGCGAACGGGCGGGCGATGAGGTCGTACAGCTGTACCTGCACGACCCGGTGGCGAGCATCGTGCAGCCGGTGCGCAGGTTGCGCGGGTTCCGCAGGGTCTCCCTGGAGGCCGGGAAGAGCACCACCGTCCGGTTCCGCCTCCGGGCCGAGGACTTCGGCTTCTGGACGAACGACACGGGTGGAACGTTCGTGTTGGAGAAGGGGGATGTGGACATCTACGTGGGCAACAGCTCGCTCGCCACGAACAAGACGAGCCTGACGATCGCGTAACCCCGGCCGCCCAATGCCGTGGCGCAGCGGCCCGTCTCGGCCGGCACCGACCAGGTGCCGGCCGAGACGCCCACTGCCCCCGGCGGCCGCGAGGCCCAGGACGCCGAGCGCGAAGACGGTGACCACGGCGACGGTGACGCCGATACTCACCGCGGTGACCTGGCCGAGTGCGGTCCAGTCGAGATGCATCGTTTTCCACTCTCCGTGAGGGGACGGGACTTACGCGGCCGTGCCGACCACGAGAGGGCCACGATGCCCATGGCGAGGGCCGCGCCGACCACGGCGACGATCGCCGTCCCGACGTTGCCGCCGTCGGTGACCACGCTCGCGGAGACGCCGCCGACCAGCGCGGCGGCAGGCAGCGTGACCAACCAAGCGATCACCATGCGGCCCGCGCCGCCCCAGCCACCTCCGCCAGCCGTCGGCCCAGACCCGTGCCGACGATGCTGCCGGAGGCGACCTGAGTGGTGGACAGGGCGAAGCCGATGACGGTCGTGGACGCGGCCTCGGCGGCGAAGCCCTGCGGTGACTGGATCTCGGTGAGGCCCTTGCCCATGGTGCGGATGATCCGCCAGCCGCCCAGGTAGGTGCCGAGGCCGATGGCGAGCCCCGCGGACCCGGAGACGGCCGGCGAGGCCACCGCCGGGATCAGCACCTTCTCGACGCACGCCACGGCGGGCCTCCCCGGCCTCCCGGCGGAACCGTGGTGCACTTCTCACGAGACGTCAGGTGTGTGCGGAGCGGACCCATGGACGAGCGGATGAGGTGGATGCTCGGCCGAACCACACGGCGCCCACGGCTACGGTTCGACGGCTGGATCGCCGGCATGGGCACCTCCTCCGGGACGCGCGTCGTGCTCGGACACTGGCAGCGGTCACCGTTCGGACCGTTCAGCGATGTGATGCTCGAACGTGCCGATGGCGAGCGGCTGCTGCTGGCCCCCACGCGGGAGACGGCGGACTTCATCCGCGACACCTACACGTTCGACACGGTGCGCCTCGTCCCGGTCGGTGTGCACGTCGTCGGCGACACCTGGACCGTCACCGCCGGACCGCTCGATCTGCGCTTCACCACCGGCCGACGACGGCTCCTGGGATGCGTGCTGCGCGCCGTTCCCGGCGGGCTCGCGGGGCGTCCGGCCTGGAGCGCGCTGATGGACTGGCCCGCCCGCGTGCTGCTGCCCGGTGTGCGCACCCGCGGCAGCACCGACGCCGGCCACCGCGAGTGGTACGGCGCCCGGGACCTGCTGCCGATCCGCACGGTGTCGGCGGCCTTCGAGGACACCGACCTCGGCGGGGCGGCGCCCGTCGAACCGCCCGTGCGCTTCGGGTTCGGTTCGGCGCCCAGGAAACCCGCCCTCACCCGGGTCACCACGACGGTGGCGCTCGATTCCCGGTGCGGGCCGGTCGCCCGGCAGAGTGGACAACGGGCCGGCGGCCGTCACGGAGGCCGATGGCGGGGAAGCGTAGGGCATGGGCGATGACAAGGACGAGAAGACCCTGCTGGACCGTCTCACTCTGCTGGCGGATGCCGGAACGGCACTGGCCAGCACGCTGGACCTGCTGGAGGGGCTGCGGCGAGCGTGCCAGGTGCTGACCGGGCGGCTGGGCGACTGGTGCGTGGTCGACCTGCTGGACGAACGCGGCCGGCTGGAGCGGGCCGTCGTGTCCCACCGCACCCCCCATGTGTTGCCTCCCGGCGGATACGAAGGGCCGCTTCCGCCGGTGCCGCAGAACGCCACCGGGCCACTGCCGCGGGTGCTGCACGGGGCGGGCCCGCTGCTGCTCGCCGACATCCCCCCGGCGAGCCGGGCAGCCGATCCGCTGCACGCCCGGCAACTGGAACTGTTCGAGCAACTGGGCGCGCGGAGCGCCGTCGTCACCCCGCTGCGGGCCCGGCGCGAGGTGCTCGGCGCCATGACCGTGGCCCGCACCGACCCCGCCCACCCCTTCACCGAGGACGATTTCCCGCTCATCGAGAACCTGGTCCGCAGCTTGGCGCTCCAGGTGGACAACGCACGGCTGCACGAGCAGACCCAGCGCATCGCCGAGCGCTTCCAGCGCGACCTGTTGCCCGATCTGCCGCATGTCGGCGACCTCCAGATCGCCACCCGCTACACGACCGCGCAGAGCATCGCGCAGGTCGGCGGTGACTGGTACGACGTCTTCGTCCTGCCGCAGGGCGACACCGTCCTGGTCATCGGCGATGTCACCGGCCACGACCTGCAAGCGGCCATCGCCATGAGCGCCTTGCGCAATATGCTGCGCGGAATCGCCGTGGACCGCCAAGAGCCTCCCGGTGAGGTTCTGCGCCGCCTGGACATCGCCACCCACACGCTGAACCAGGAGGCGACCGCCACGTGCATCTACGGCCTGGTCAAACGCCCCGGGGAAGGCGGCCTGTGGGGTCTGCACCACGCCTCCGCCGGGCATCTGCCGCCGCTGCTGACCACGGCCGAGGGCGACACCCACTACCTCGAGACGGGCGCCGGACTGATGATCGGCGTGGACCCCGCGCACCAGCGCCCGACCGCCTTCGACGATCTGCCCGCCCACTCCACGGTGCTGCTGTACACCGATGGACTGATCGAGCGCCGCAGCGAATCCCTCGACCAGGGGCTCACCCGGCTGCGCCAGCACACCGCCGCGCTGTCCCGCGAGCCCCTGGACACCTTCTGCGACGAACTGCTCACCGGGCTGGCCGCCGACACCAGCGATGACGCCGCCCTGCTCGCGGTGCGTCCCGCCCCACCGGCCGACACCTGAGCCTCCAAGGCCGGTGGTCCTTCCCGGGTTTGCTAAGTGGCGGGCCCCGCCGTATCGTGGCACATGTAAACGGTGGGCCCCGCCGTTTAGTGAGCGACTACCGCCATTCGAGGAGCGTCATGTCCGCAGATTCCGCACCCGTCCTGGTCACCGGCGCCACCGGCAGGCAGGGCGGGGCCACCGCCCGCGCACTGCTCGCGGCGGGCGTTTCCGTCCGCGCCCTGGTGCGCGACCCGGCCACCGACCGGGCCAGGGCCATCGAGGCACTCGGCGCCGACCTGGTCACCGGCGATCTCCACGACCGCGCATCCGTGATCCGGGCCGCCGAGGGGGTCCGCGCCGTCTTCTCCGTGCAGATGCCCGCCATGACCGCGGACAGCGTCGACTTCGACGGGGAGGTGACCCAGGGCGTCAACCTCGTCGAGGGCGCGAAGGCCGCCGGAGTGCCGCAGTTCGTGCACACGTCCGTCAGCGGCGCCGGCCAGCACACCGAAACCCCCGGCTGGGCCGAAGGCCGCTGGGCCTGGATGGAACCCACCCTGGGCGCGAAGAGCGCGATCCAGGACCGGGTCCGCGCGGCCGGCTTCGCCCACTGGACACTTCTCAAGCCGGCCTTCTTCATGGAGAACTTCCTCCCGTCCATGGCCTATCTGTTCCCGCGCGGCATCGAGGGCGGCCTGGTGAGCATCCTGCGTCCCGAGACCCGGCTGTCCCTCATCGCCGTGCGCGACATCGGCAGGGCGGCCGCCGCGGCCATCGCCGCGCCGGAGCGGTTCAGCGGGGTCGAGCTGGAGCTGGCGGGCGACTACCTGCCGATGACGGAGATCGCCGAGGTCCTCTCCCGCGCCCTGGGCACACCATTGTCCGCGCCGGACATGACCGAGGAGGAGGCCATCGCCGCCGGAATGCCCGCGATGGGCGCCTCGCACAAGTGGCTGAACGCGGTCGGCCAGCCGGCCCGCCCGGAATTCGCGAGGGACCTCGGCATCCCGCTCACCAGCTTCGAGGAATGGGCGCGGGAGCACCTGCGCCCCACGGCCTGACATGGGTTCCGGACCTGGCTCGGCGGACCGGCCGAAGCAGGTCCCGCCGAACCACGGGATCGCGGCCATGGGTCGCCTGGTCCGGCGCCGGCCACGCGCGCCGCGTCCGTCCCGTCAGGACGTGGCGGAGTTGCCGTCCGGCGGTCCGGCGGCTCCGCCGGACGCTCCGCCGCCCACCAGGCGTCGTTCCAGAGGACGGATGGCCACGCTCGCCGTCAGTGCCAGGCAGCCCACGGCCACCCAGGGCAGCACCCGGTTCACGCCGTACAGGACGCCGAACAGGGCCGGCGTCACCATGTCCGCCGTCGTGAACGAGTACTGGAACGCCGCCAGGTAGGTCCCTCGTGCCCCCTCGGGCGCCGCCCGGGCGGAGAGCGCGTTCGAGGCCGGCCCGTGCAGCATCTCCGCCGCCGCCCACAGCAGCATCGCCGGCGCCAGATAGCCGACCAGCAACGGGCCCGGTGGCAGCAGCACCGCCATGGTGGCGGCCGCGCACCAGGCCGCCCACAGCCGACCGCCCCAGGCCATCGCGCCGCCGCGGGAGGTGCGTCGCCGGGAGCGGCGGGTGACCTCCGCCGTACAGGTGGCCACGACCGCCGTGGTGATCGTGAGGAAGGCACCGACCGCCCAGCCCGGCGCGTGCAGTCCTCGGGTCACGTACACGGGTACCGCCACGGCGAGGAAGACGGTACAGATGTTGAACAGGACGTTCACGCCGATGAGCGCCAGATACGGCCGGTTGCGCAGCAACTGCCGTATGCCGGCCGGGGATTCCCCGTCGGAGCCGTCGGCCGACCGCTGCGCACCGCGTACGAACAGCCCGACGGCCGCCGCCGCGACGACGAAGGAGATCGCGTCCGCCAGCACCATCCCCCGGTACGCGTGCTGCGAGGCGAGCGCGAGCAGCCCGCCCGCGAGCACCGTGCCGGCGCCGGTGCCGGCCGCCCGGATCATGCCCGCTCGGGCGAACCACTCGTCCTTGGCCTCCCCGTCCGCCTGCTCGGCGATCAGCGCGAAGACCGACGACCAGTACACCCGCAGCCCCACCGCCTCCACCAGCGCCGCGAGGAACAGCGACACCGCACCGGACACCCCCAGGTACAGGAAGAACCCGGCGGCCTGGAGCAACTGACCCGCGATCACCACCGGTCGCGGCCCGATGCGGTCGACGAGCCGCCCGACGAGCAGCGGCAGCAGGAGCGAGCAGGCGGTGGCGGCGGTCAGCAGCAGCCCGGCACCGGCCTCCGACAGGTCGGTGACGGCGAGGAAGTAGACCATGGACAACGGAAGATAGAGTCCGGTGCCGATGGCGTCGACGGCCAGCGCCAACGGTATCGCCCAGGCGGCGCCGTCGCGCGCCCGCGGCCACCTCACGGCTCATCGGGGGCGGCGTGCGCCACCGCTCGGCACCCGTCCGGGGCCGGGAGCCCCAGGCGGCACACGGGCCGGTCCGGGGCAGGTCTTCGCATGGCGGTCAGACACCCCCCGGGTCCCGCTGGGTGCCGGATTCCCGCAGCGCCCGCAGGCCGTGCACGAGCAGGCGCAGGCCGAATTCGAAGTGGGCGGTGAAGTCGGTGCTGGTGAGGGTGGGCAGGGCCGCGACGAGGTGGTGGAACGTCCCGGACTCCACCGCCTGCCGCAGGGGTTCGGGGTCGGCGGTCCCCTCGTCGCCGGGCCGGAGGGCGGCCTGTTCCTCCAGGGTGTGGCCGACCGTGAAGTTGACGACCGCCATCAGCGCGCGAGCCGCGTCCTCGTCGGCGAAGCCCGCCTCGCGCAGCACGCCGGTCACGGTGTCGGAGAAGCGCAGGGTGTGCGCCCCCGTCGAGTGCGTACCGGCGTAGACGCGAGCGCCGTCGCGATGGGCGAGCAGGGCCGTGCGCATCGCTCGGGCCAGACCGGCCAGACGCTCCTCCCAGTCGCCGTCCGCGCGGGGTGCCGGGATGTCGGCCAGCATCCGTTCGGCCATCGCGGTCAGCAGGTCCCGCTTGGTGGCGAAGTGGCGGTAGAGCGCCCCGGCCCGCACGCCCAGGGAGTCGGCCAGGCGGCGCATGGTCAGGTCGTCCAGACCGAGGGAGTCCAGCAGTTCAAGGGCGGTGTCGACGGTGCCTGACCGGTCGAGCCGGGCGGGCCTGCCCCGGCCGGGGCTTGACGTGGAGCTCATGCGCCCCACTATAGTGAACAACGTTCTCGTGAACGTCGTTCACAAAATAATCTCACTCTGTAAGGACTCCCCCATGCATGCCGATGTGATCGTCGTCGGTGCCGGACCGGCCGGCCTGATGCTCTCCTGCGAGCTGGCGCTGGCCGGCGTCCGGACCCGGATCGTCGAGCGGCGCACCGAACCGCAGCGGGACTCCCGTGCGTTGACCCTGCATCCGCGCAGTGTGGAACTGATGGACCTGCGCGGCCTCGCCCCCCGTTTCCTCGCGCTCGGCCGGACGACGCCGGGCTGGCACTTCGCGAACCTGGAGACCCAGCTGGACTTCACGGCGCTCGACAGCCGGCACGGCTACACCCTGTTCCTCCCCCAGGCGCGCACCGAACAACTCCTCACGGAGCGGGCGTTGGAGCTGGGCGTGGAGATCAGCCGCGGCTACCAGAGCACCGGTGTCTCCCAGGACGCGGACGGCGTCGAGGTACAGGTCCGCGGGCCGAACGACGGCGTCGAGACGCTGCGCGCGCGGTACGTCGTCGGGTGCGACGGCAGCCGCAGCGGGGTGCGCGAGGCCGCCGGTATCGGCTTCCCGGGCACCGAGGAGACCATGACCGGGGTGCTCGGGGACTTCGCGGTGGTCGATGCCGAGCCGGCCGCGCTCGATGAGGCGCGGGCGCGCGGCGTGCTGGTCGCACCCCTGGAGGGTGGGCTGACCCGCTTGGTGTACCTGGATCCGGAGCGGATGCGCACACCGAGTCGGATGCCGGTGTCCTTGCCGGAATTCCGTACCTCGCTGATCCGGGTCTGCGGCTCCGACCTCGGGATCGCCGAGCCGCGGTGGCTGTCGCGCTTCGGCAACGCCACCCGCCTGGCGGACACCTACCGGCGCGGCCGTGTGCTGCTGGCGGGCGACGCCGCCCACATCCACTTCCCGGCAGGCGGCCAAGGGCTGAACACCGGTCTCCAGGACGCCATGAACCTGGGGTGGAAGCTGGCCGCCGAGATCAACGGCTGGGCACCGCCCGGCCTGCTGGACAGCTACGAGGCCGAGCGGCGCCCGGTCGGGCGGGCCGTCACCGAGGACACCGAGGTGCAGACCCTGCTCGCGGAGCTGACGCTCGTCCCGCAGTACCAGCGCCCCGCCGCCGCCCTGCGTGGCCTGCTGAACGAACTGCTGGGCATCCCGGAGGTCAACCGCCTGCTCGCCGGCCGGACTTCCGCGCTCGCCACCAACTACGTCGACGCCACCGTCCAGGGCGCCGATCCGTTGGTGGGCCGGCGGATGCCCGACATCGGACTCGTCAGCGCCGCATCGGCGGCCACACGGGTCTACGAGCTGCTCACCCAGGGCCACTTCGTCCTGCTCGACCTCACCGGGGACGCCGACGCGGAGCAGGCCGTCGACGCCGACTGGGGCTCGCGGGTCACCGCCGTCACCGTCACCCGGCACGACGGCCATCCCGAGCTGGACGGGGTCACCGAGGTGCTCGTCCGCCCCGACGGGCACATCGCCTGGGCCACGCGCGGCACGGAGCCGGTCGTCCGGCGCGCCGAGCGGGCCACGGCCCTCGCCGCCTGGGCCGGCACACCGCGCGGGGCGGTCGCCCGATGACCGTGACCCGTCTCAACCCCCCGGGCGTGCACAACCCGACCGACGCCATCGCCCAGGTGGTCACCGTCGAAGGCGTACGGCTGGTCCATCTGTCGGGGCAGGTCGCCTGGGACGCCGAGGGACAGCCGGTCGGGCTGGGCGACCACGCGGCCCAGGCGGCACAGATCGCCCGCAATCTCGACGCGGCGCTCGCCTCGGTCGGCGCCACCCGGGACGACATCGTCCAGGAGACCGTTTTCGTCGTCGGCTACACCCCCGAGCTGCTGCCCGCCATCTTCGCTCCGCTGCGGGCGGGCACGGTACGGGCACCGGCCAGCACGCTGGTGGGCGTGTCGGCGCTGTTCTCCCCCGACTTCCTGATCGAGGTCCAGGTGGTCGCCGCGGTCGGCCCGGACCCGGCAGCCCCGCCGCCCGCGGCGGGGCACGAAGGCCGCGTCTAGCCGCGTACGTTGCGGGCGAGCCAGGCGCTGAGCGTGTGGCGGGGGATCAGCTCTCGATAGGTCTCATCCCCCGGCACGGGGACGATCAGCCACTGGCCCGGCGGGAACAGCCTCCCCTTCACGAAGGCCAGACCGCCGTAGACGGAGCGCAGGAACGCCGGGACGCGGTCACGGGGAACGTCCTCGAAGTCCACCCCGTCGACGGTGATCCTCGCATCGTCCTCCGGGAAGATCCGGACGGTGACCGCAGGAGCGCCTCCCAGCTCGATGAACGCCTCGTGCGGCAGTGAGCCGTCCGGGTCGAGGACGGTGAACGCCCCGGCCGAGGTGCGACGGGACGTCTGGTCCGCGCCGATGTCGTCGGTGACGGTCAGCTCCCGGTGGTACTCCCGGGCGATCTCCCGAATCGCCGTGACGGCGGCCTCGGTGCTCGGCAGACGCGGATGCCTCCGGGGGTTCACCGGCGCTCCGCCGCTCCGCCGCTCTTCGCGCGGCGGCACACCTCGCCCGTTCCCACCCCGGACAGTACGGCGCGCGCGATGTCCTCCGAGAACTCAGGTCCGAGTTCGGAGTGGCCGAAGAGCGCCCGGAAGACGACGGGGGCGGCGAACAGGTCCAGGACGAGGTCGGTGTCGAGGCCGGGGCGGAGGTCGCCGCGTGCCACGCCCTTGCGCAGGGACACGGCACACGCTTCCCGGCGAGGTCCCCAGAACGCGGTGAGGAAACCTTCCCTGAGCGTGGGATCGTCGGCGAGGTCGGCGACGAGAGCCGGGAGCACATGGCCGAGTTCCGAATGCGCCATCGCGAGCCGGAGGGCTTCGAGATGGCCGACGATGTCGCAGTGCGTGCACCCGGTGTCCATCTCCACGACGCCGGCCCGGTTCTCTGCCATGGCCTCGACGACCAGGTGTTTCTGGCTCTTCCAGCGGCGGCGGATGGCGGGTTTGGTGGTGCCCGCGCGCTTGGCGATGGCTTCCATGGTCAGGGCCGGGTAACCGACTTCCCGCACGAGTTCGGTCACGGCGGCCAGCAGGGCCTGGTCGATCCGCTCGTCCCGTCGGCGTGCCATCCAACTCTCCTGGAACCGCGCAGAAACACAAAAAACGCTGCCGCCCGGCGGGCTACCGGGGAAGCAGAACGACCTTACCGAACGGTTTTCCGCTCTCCACCCACCGCAGTGCCGCATCGGCCTCGGTGAGCGGGAAACGGCGGTCGATCACGGCCGAGAGCCGGCCTTCCTCCAGCAGAGCGACGATCCTCTTCCAGGAGAGTGCGAGGTCCTCCGGGGCCACCGAATTCAGGCTGAACGCGAAGAGTGTCGGTGACCGGTGGAAATCGCGCAGCAGCGGCTCCAGGGACGCCACCTCGGGAGCGCCGCCGACGCCGCCGCAGAGGATGTAACGGCCGTTGGGCCGCAGGAGTGCCAGATGGTCGGCCAGGTCCGGGCCGGCGACCGTGTCCACGACGACGTCGTAGGTCTCACCGGCCGGCGCGGAGTCGTCGTCGGAACCGGCGGTGGCCGGCCGCGTCCGGTCGACGATGTGCGCGGCCCCCAGATCCCGCAGACGTGCGCCACGGGCCGGCGCCGAGGTGACGGCCGTGACCTCGGCCCCGCGCGCACGAGCGATCTGGGTGGCGAGCACGCCGATCCCGCCGCCGGCGCCACGGACCAGCACACGGTCTCCGGCCGTCGCTCCCACCCGGTGGAGGGCGATCTCGGCAACCATCGCGTTCACACCCGCCGCGACCGCGTCGACCGCGTCGATGCTCCCCGGAACCGTGAGCACCCGGTCGGCCTCGGTGACGACCTTCTCGGCGTAACCGCCGAAGGCGGGCAGGGCCAGCACCCGGCGCCCGACCAGCCCTTCGGGCACGTCCGGCCCGACCGCCGCCACACGGCCGACGACTTCCAGGCCCGGCACCGAGCCCACACCGGGGAAGTAGGCGTACTCCCCCCGCCGGGCCATGACGTCCACGTACCCGGCGCCGATCGCGTCGACGTCGACGAGCACCTGGCCACGGCCGGGAACCGGTTCCGGCGCGTCGACCACGGCGAGTTCCGCGGACGACCTGACAACAACGGCTTTCACTGCGACTCCTCACGCATCCATTCCGTTCCGGATCGGAACGTTATGCTGGTATCCACCGAGCGTCAAGGCCGTCGGCCGGCCGGTGGCCGCGCTGACGGTCGTCGACGGCGGCGGCTACGCCGAGGTGGTGCGCACGTCCGCGGACCTGGTCGCGAGACGGGGCGTGCCCTGTGCCGCGCGGTGCGGGCCGTGGCGCGGGGAACCCTGCGGGTGCGGGTCGAGGACGGACCTGCCGCTGGAGCGGGCCGCCGAGGCACACCGCCGCATCGAGTCGAGTCGAGTCGAGTCGGGTCGGGTCGGGTCGGACCATCGGCACGCTGGTACTCGGCGTCGCGACACGGTGAGCGCATGGCGGGTGACCCGCTCTTTCCGGGTGGATCAGGAGCCGGGCGGCCGCGCCTCATCTGCGGCCGCCCCCGCCGTCGTGCCCGCTGCCGCCCCCGCCGTTGTGCCCGTGCACCGGCCGGCGGGGCCCGCCTTGGGCAGCCGCATAAGGCCCGCTGGAGTCCGTGGCGGGAAAGCCGAGGCGAGGAAGTCGGCGGCGGCCGAGGGGCGCGGGCGTCCGGCTTCCGGCCTGTGTCGAGCCTGGGTAACCTCGCGAGAATGACCGGAGACTGGACCGCGGGAACGGCTCCGCCGCTGTACGGCCGGAGCAGCCAACGGCAAGCTGTGGCCGCACTGTTGGACCGGGTACGGGCGAGCGGGGCGGACCGGCCGCGGACCGGTCGGCCGGCCCCCGGGCGGGCGCCGGGAACGAACGGGCCGGACCGGCGGCGGGCGGACGTCCGCGTCCTGGTCGTGACCGGGGAGCGGGGCTGCGGCCGGACCGCCCTCCTCGAGCACGCGGCACTCCGCTTCGACGCGGGTCCTGTGCTCCGAGTGCCGGGCGGCGCACCGCGGCCCCACGGCCCGTACGGCATCCGGCAGGCCCTGTCCGAGGCGGCGGCGCGGGCCGGCTGCCCGTCCGCCGAGGGGCCGGACACCGCGACGGCGCCCGACGCGCTGCTCCACATCCTGCGGGCCGCGGCCCGGCGGGCGCCGGTTCTGGTGTGTGCCGACGACGCGCACCTGTGGGACCCGGCGTCCCGCGCGGCACTCGGCCAGGTGGCGCGGCATCTGCACACCGCGGGCCCGGTGGGGCTGATCCTGGCGGTGGCCGGACCGCGCTCGGTGGACCGCGACCTGACCGGGCTGCCGGTGGTGCACGTGGGCCCGCTGTCCCGGGCCCGGTCCGCCGCGCTGCTGTACGACCTCGTCGGCCCGTCGGTGGACCCGGCCGTCCGTGACGCGCTGCTGGAGGAGGCCGAGGGGAATCCGGCCCTGCTGACCGCCCTGGCCCGTCGTCTGTCCGCCGCCGAGCTGTGCGGGCGCCGCCCGCTGCCGCGGCCGTTGGCGGACGCGGATCTGCTGGCCTCGATGGTCGGGGGCATCCCGGGCGGGTCGGCTCCCGGTGCCGACGCCCTTCAGCTGACCGTGGCGGCGGCGCTGCGCGAGCCGGAGCAGCCCGACGCCGATGCCGATGTCGTGCTGCGGGCCGTGGCACGGCTGCGGGGCGGCGCGGACATCGGGCCCCCGCCCCAGACGCTGCTGTGGGCGGACGGCCGGGTCCGGTTCGCCGACACGCTGACCCGCAGGGCCGTGTACGCGGCGGCGGACCCGGAGCGGCGCCGCGCCGCCCACCGGGCCTTGGCCGCTGTGCTGGCGGGCGACGGCCGCCGGCTGCTCGGGCTGCTGCACCGCGCCTGGTCCGCGACCGGTCCCGCGCCCCGGACGGCGACCGCGTTGGCGGACGCCGCCGAGGCGGGGGTGTCCGGCCCGCATCGGCTGCGTTCGGCGGCGTACGCCAGGGCCGCCGAGCTGACGACGGACGAGCGGACCAGGGCGGAGAGATACACGGCCGCCGCCGAGCAGGCGTCCTGCGCGGGCCGTCCGCACCAGGCCCTGCGGCTGGTCGCGGCGGCCCGCGGCGGTGCGGCGCCGGCCGCGGTGCACGGCCGCGCGGAACTGGTCCGGGGGGCCACGCTGCTGCGCGACGGTCCCGTGGCCGATGCCCGCGAGTCCTTCCTGCTGGCCGCTTCCCTGCTCGACGCCGACCTGCCCGCCCTGGCCACGGCCGCCGTGCTGGCCGCCGCCGACGCCGCGTGGGCGGCCGGCGATGTGACGGGCTGCCGGCGCGTACTCGACTCGGCGGTCTCCGCGCGGGTGCGTGCGCCGGGGCGACGTGATCCGGACGACGGCCACCGGGCGGTGCCCCGCGACACAGCGGTGCCCCGCGCTACGGTGCCCCGCCCTACGGTGTTCTGTGATGCAGCGCGGGACGACCCGGCACCCGGCGCCGGGCCCCGCCCGAGAAGCGTGCGCGCGCCAGGAGGCCACGGGAGCCACATGGCGGAACCGACCGCACCTCACCGGGACCCGGTGCACGACTACCGTCTCGGCATGCGGGCCGCCCTCGACGGACACTTCGACCGCGCCGCGCCCTCGCTGACCCGCGTACTGGAGAGCGCCGCCGGACCGGCCCACGACCCCGTGAGCCCGCTGCGCGCGGCGGCGGCCGCCCTGCTGCTGGGCGAGGTGGACGAGGCCGGCCGGGCCGCCACCAGGGCGCTGGTGGCCGCGCGGGCCCGGGGCCACGCCGCGATGGTGCCGCAGGCGCTGGAGTACCTGGCCTACGCCGAGTTGCGGGCGGGGCGGCACGCACAGGCCCGCGCGCACGCCGAGGAGGGGCTCCGGGCGGCGGAGCGGACCGAACAGCGCAATGCGGCGGCCCACCATCACGCGGTGCTGGCCCTGGCCGCCTCCATCGAGGGGGAAGAGGCGGCCGTCTCGCACCATGTGCGGGCGGCGCTGGCCACGGCCCGGCGCCACGGGCTGGCGCAGGCGGCCACCCTCGCCCAGTGGGCGGCGGCCCGCGCCGACCTGGGACGCGGCCGTCCGCTGGAGGCCGCCGACCGGCTCGGGCCCCTGGTGCGGCCGGGGCCCCGGCGCGGGCACTTCGCGGTGTGGATGCTGGCCGTGCCCTGCTTCGTCGAGGCGGCGGCGCTCGCCGGGCGGCCGGAGCAGGCCAGGGCGGTGGTGGAGGACTTCGCCCGGTGGGCGGCGTGTGGCGCGGACCCGCAGGCCCCCGCCCAACTGCTGCGCTGCCGCGCGCTCCTGGCCCCCGTGGACCGTGCGGACAGCCTGTACCTGACCGCTCTGGCGCTGCACGACGAGGCGGGCGGCGAGTTCGAGGCGGGCCGCACCGAGCTGAGTTACGGCAAGTGGCTGCGCCGGCGCCGCAGGCCGCGCGAAGCGCGCACCAGGCTCGGGTCGGCGCTGGTGGCCTTCGAGCGCTGCGGTGCCCGTGCGTGGGCGGACCAGACGGAGGCGGAGTTGCGGGCGAACGGGGCGGCCGCGAAGGGAGTGACCGCGAGGGGGACGGCCGGCGCCGGAGCGGGCGCGTGCCCGGAGCTGGCGGGCCTGACGCCGCAACAGCTGCGCATCGTCCGGTACGTGGCCGAGGGTGCCACCAACCGCGAGGTCGCCCGGAGCATGTCCGTCAGCCCCCGCACCGTCGACTACCACCTGCGCAACGTCTTCGCCACGCTCGGGATCCGCTCCCGGGTGGAGCTCGCCCTCTTGGTCGAGCAGGCCGAGAAGACCGGTGCACCGCTCTAGGGACCGACCGGACGGTATGCCATGCTTCGGTGCGGGGCCAGTGGGGTGAGGCATCTGGACGGGGTCACCGCCGTGGTGCGGCTCGCCCCCGCCCGGCCTCAGGGAGCACCCGACGCGTATCCTCGCCGGGCCGCCGAACCGACCACGAGCCCCACAACACCTCTGGAGTAGCTTCCCGATGGCAGATCATCCGCCTGCCGAGCACCTGCGTCTGGACATCGCCGACCACGTCGCGACCCTGACCATCGACCGGCCCGCCAAGCGCAACGCCATGACCTTGGGCATGTGGTCGTCCTTCCCCCCGCTGCTGCGGAAGGCCGCCGATGACGAGCGCGTCAAGGTCCTGATCGTGCGCGGCACACCGCACTTCTCCGCCGGCGCCGACATCGGCGAGTTCGGCACCGTCCGCAGCGGGGCAGCGGGCGGACGCCACTACAACGAGGTGGTGGACGCGGCGGAGACCGCGCTCGCCTCGTTCCCCAAGCCCACCATCGCCGCCGTGAGCGGGTACTGCATCGGCGGCGGCTGCGAACTGGCCATCGCCTGCGACCTGCGGATCGCCGCCCGGGACGCCCGGCTGGCCATCACACCGGCCAAGGTGGGACTCGTCTACACCCACCAGTCCACCAAGGCGCTGGCCCAGCTGGTCGGACCGGCCTGGGCCAAGCAGATCCTGTTCACCGGCGAGCAGCTCGACGCGGCGCAGGCCCTGCGCATCGGCCTGGTCAACGAGGTCGTCGACGATCTCGACGCCCGGGTCGGCGAGCTCGCCCGCACGATCGCCGGCCGCGCCCAGCTCACCGTGCGCGCCGCCAAGACCATCCTGCGCCGCATCCAGGACGGCGCCGACACCGAGGACGAGGCCGTACGCGCCCTGTACGACGCCGGTTACGAGAGCGCCGACTACGCGGAGGGCGTCGCGGCCTTCGCCGCCAAGCGGCAGCCCCGGTTCTCCTGACCCTCCTGACCCTCCTGAGCCGGATCCCGCCGGTACCGGATCCCGCCGGGGCCGAAGGCCGCCAGTAACCCACTCCCGCCCAGCACGCACCCCTGGAGCAGCGATGAAGATCACCGGAGCAGTCCTGGAGGACATCGGGCGCCCCGCGCCCTACCAGCGCTCCCGTCCCCTGTCCATCAGCGAGCTGGACCTCGCCGCGCCCGGCCCGCAGGAAGTCCTCGTCCGTGTCGAGGCCGCCGGCCTGTGCCACTCCGACCTGTCGGTCGTCGACGGCAACCGGGTCCGCCCCACCCCCATGCTCCTGGGGCACGAGTCCGCGGGCATCGTCGAGGAGGTCGGCAGCGCCGTTACCGATCTCGCGCCGGGGCGGCGCGTCACCATGACGTTCCTGCCGCGGTGCGGTCACTGCGCGGCGTGCGCCACGGGCGGCCTCATCCCCTGCCAGCCGGGCTCCGTCGCCAACAACGCGGGCACGCTGCTCGCCGGTGAGGTACGGCTGCGCCGCGGCGACGAGAAGGTGCTGCATCACCTCGGTGTCTCCGGTTTCGCCACGCACACCGTCGTGGACCGCCGCTCGGTGGTCCCGGTCGACGCCGATATCCCCCCGGAGGTCGCCGCCGTCCTGGGGTGCGCGGTACTCACCGGCGGTGGCGCGGTGGTCAACGCGGGCAAGCCACGGCCCGGTGACACCGTGGTGATCGTCGGCTTGGGCGGAGTCGGCATGGCGGCCCTGCTCACGGCCCTGAGCGAGCCCGAGGTGACCGTGATCGCCGTCGACAGCCTCCGGGCCAAGCTGGACCGCGCGCTGGAGCTGGGCGCACAGGCCGCGCTCACCCCCGCCGAGGCGCTGGAATCCGGGGTGCGAGGCGCCGTCGTGATCGAGGCGGCGGGCAACGCGCGCGCCTTCGAATCCGCCGTGGAACTGACCGCTCCGGGCGGCCGCACCGTCACGGTGGGCCTGCCCTCCCCTGACGCCCGCTCCGCCATCTCCCCGCTCGGCCTCGTCGCCGAAGGCCGCTCCATCATCGGCAGCTACCTGGGATCCGCCGTTCCCGCCCGCGACATCCCCGTCTTCATCGAACGATGGCGCACCGGCCGCCTCCCGGTGGAGGAACTGATCTCCTCCCGCATCCGCCTCGAGGAGATCAACGAGGGCCTGGACGAGCTCGCGGCAGGGCGCGCGGTGCGCCAGGTGATCACCTTCGACGGCGGGGGAACCCGGTGAGCCGGCCTCCCGCGGACCGCGATCCGCTTCCCGGACACTTCGCCGCCACCCGTGTCTTCCCGACGCGATGGGCCGACAACGACATGTACGGCCACATGAACAACGCGGTCTACTACCAGCTGTTCGACACCATGATCAACGGATGGCTGGCCACACATGCCGCCGTCGATCCCATGGGGAGCACGGCGCTCAATCTCGTGGTCGAGTCCGGCTGCCGGTTCTTCTCCGAGGTCGGTTTCCCCGACGATGTCCTGGTCGGCCTGAACGTCGCCCGGCTGGGCAACAGCAGCGTCACCTACGCGCTCGGCCTCTTCTCACTCCCCCGCCGCCCCGGCACCGGCGCCGGTTCCGATACCGACGCCGACGCCGATGCCCCGACGCTCGCGGCACTGGGGAACTGGGTGCACGTCTACGTCGATGCCAAGACCCGCCGGCCGACGCCGATCCCGGCCTCGGTCAGGGCCGCACTCACCCCCCTGGTCAGGGAGCCGCGCCCCTGAGCGCCGGTCTCGGGGCAGCGTCCCGGCCCCCGCCGGAGGCGCCCGTGGCCCATCGGCGGTAGGCGGCGGCCCGGTCCCAGGCGTCCTCCCAGACACCGCTGGGCGCGCGGGAGACGCCGCATGCCGCCACGAAGTGGAGCAGCAGTGTCTTCGAGGGCATCCGCTCACCGCGGAGGACCGCCCCGACGGTGCTGTGCGGCAGGAGGGTCACTCCGTACGAGGTGGCCCGGTCCTCCAGCTCCCGCAGGGAAGGGCCGCCGGCCTCGAGCCGCATGGCCCGCATCGCCTGGAGCAGCTGGGCCGGGGTGTGGATGAACTCCGGCCCGAGGACCGGCTCGCGGCCACTGCTGGGCGCGGCGGAGTGGACGGAGTGGTGCTGCTCGGCGGCAGCGGTCCACATCCGTCGGGCCTGTGCCAGATCGCCGCCGCAGGCGGTGACGAAGGCCGCGACGACGGGCCAGCGCGGCACCGTGGTGCCGCGGGCAGCCCGCCAGAGCGTGGCCGGCGCGAAGCCGGCCGAGGGTGTTTCACGCGCCATCCGCTGGTAGGTCAGTCCCGCCTGCCGGCGCAGTGACCGCAGCCACTGCGCCAGCTCGACGGCGGGATCGGCCTCCGCGTGGGCGCCTGGGGTGCGCCCCATCCCGGTGCTCCTCTACCGCATCCGGGAACGGGGGGCGACGGCCGCGATCGTACGGCGCAGGAGCTCCACCCCGAGGAGACCGCCGGCGGTGAGGGTGGTGAGGACCGTCTCCAGTGTCATCCCGCAGGACACCAGGGCGCCGGTGAGGAGCACGACCACGATCACGACGGTCACGGCAGGGGCCGGCAGCGCTATGCCGCCGGCCCGGCCGGGACCCTCCACACACGGCGTGTGCGCGGCAACCACGTTGTTCAATTCTTCTCCCTCGGCTCGTTGCCACTCGACTCGGTCCCGGTACGCGATTCACCGCGTTGCAGCGCGGCGAACGCAGGACCTCAGCGAAATGGTCGACTGTCCGGGGACGGGGCAGCAAGGCGTCAACGGCCCGTCATTTCACCTTGTCCCACCGCACGTTGAAACGAGACCAGCCGAACGATCCAGGTCGCCGGGGGCCGGTGGGCGTCGGCGCGGAGCTCGGCCTCCGGGTCTGTCCGAGGTAGCGGCCGCGATCGACGTTGCGCGACGCCACCCTCACCTGCTTACTTGTACTCGTTACCGAATGCGCGCCGATGCGAAGGGGAGGTGGAGATGACCCTGGCGCTCTACGGGGGAAGGCCAGCATGCCTATGCTCGCACCACCCCGCTCTTGTGTGCCTATGAGGTCCCGTCCACGCATACGCGTGTGACGCCCGAGGGCCCGCACCTCTCACACCAGGCTTCCCCGGCCGTTGCCACTCGACGCAACAGGGGAATTCGGTCGTCGGCTGTTGCAGCGGCGGCGACCTTCGGTGTGGCCGTCCGCTGATCGCGGGCGGCCACACCACAGCTCACCGAGCCGTATGTACTCAGACCCGTTCCGGGAAGATTGTTAGACAATCGGTGGGAGGGTGTGCCCACAAGGACAGATGTCCTCACAAGGGAATCGACATACCCAACGGCCTGTTAAACAATCCAGACGTCCATTAGTGTGTCAGCCGGTTGACGAGACCGGACCGGGCAACTCAGCCTGACAGCGGAAGCGCGGGGCGGAGCACCGTCCTCACGACGACACAGGGACGATCACAGGTGGACGACAACGGCATCACGGGTGCGGCCAAGGGCTCCGCCACGCGCGCGGACCAGGCGTACGACACCTTGCGTTCGCTCCTGCTCTCCGGCCACTTCCCGCCGAACACCCGGCTCACCGAGGCCGACCTGACCCAGCTGCTCAACGTCTCGCGCGGCACGATCCGTTCGGTCCTGGCCCGGCTGGTGCAGGAGGGCTACGTCACCAGCGAGGTCAACCGCGGGGTGCGGACACGGGCGTTCTCCGTCGAGGAGGCCGCCGACATCCTGGAGACACGGGAGGTCCTGGAGTCCGCCCTCGCGGGCAAGGCCGCCGAGCGGGCGACGGAGGAGGAGATGAACGGCCTGCGCGGCACGCTGGACGGTATGCGGCAGGCCCAGGACCGCGGCGACCAGGCGGCGTACTCGCGCGGCAACCGCGCCTTCCACCAGAGCATCAAGGAAGCCGCTCATCAGGAGACACTGGCGCGGGCCCTGGACGCGCTGCTGTACCCGCTGGTGATGCGGCAGTACCGCAACCTCTCGGCGCACCATCCGCGCAAGGGGTCGCTCGAAGAGCACGAGGCCATCCTCGCCGCGATCGTCACCCGCAACCCGGAGGCGGCGAGCGCGGCGATGCGCCACCACGTCGCATCGGCCCGGCGGGCGCTGTTGCTGGAGTACGCGGGGCGGGACGCCGCCGCCACGTAGTCCCGGACGTGGTGGCCGCCGTCCGGCCGGCGGGCGGCGGCCACCTGCCGGGAGGCCGGCTCAGGCACCCTGGCTCCTCGGCCGCCGATCGCCCAGGCCCAGGCGCTTGAGGGCGTACGTGTCCAGGGCCGTCAGCACCCCGTTGAGGGCGAGTGTCATCGCCACCAGGACGATCAGGCCCGCGAACTCGGTGGGGGCGTCGAGATTGGTGGCCGCGGTGAACAGTTGGTGGCCGACCCCCTCGGTCGAGGCGATGAACTCCCCGCCGATGACCCCGAGGATGGCCAGCGGTCCGCCCGTCTTGAGGGCCGCGAAGAACGGTGCGGCCAGCGTGGGGATCGTCACGTAGCTGAGCACGTGGTGCCGGCGCCCGCCCATCACCTGGACGATCTCCACGAGTTCGCGTTCCCTCAGCCGCAGGCCCAGGTAGATGTTGTAGAAGACCACGAAGGCCACACCCATCGCCGCGATCGTGATCTTCGACAAGGGACCGATGCCGAAGAACAGCAGGAAGAGCGGGGCGAGCGCGATCTTGGGGATGCCGTTCAGGGCCGCGATCAGCGGCTCGAACACCCGGCCCATGAGCGGGACCGAGCCGAGCACCAGGCCCATCACCGTGCCGATCGCCACGCCGATGCCGAACCCGGCCACCACCTCGAAAGTCGTCGTCTTGATGTCGGTCCACCCGGCCGACGAGCCGAGCAGCTTCCACAGGGCGTGTGACACATCGGTCGGCTTGCTGACGGCGTATTCGGGCAGGACGGAACCGCTCATCACCTGCCAGAGGCCCAGGACGAGGGCGATCACCGCGATGCGCAGCACCACCACCAGGGCCGTGCTCCGCCACGCATCGCTTCCGACGCCTCTCTTCCTGGTCGCCACCTTGACCTCGGTCTTGCTCTCCACACTGCTGGTCGCAGTCACCATCGTCTGCTCCTTCCAGTCCTCATCGGGTGCGGCGGGCCCGGCCGTCTCACGGCAGGTAGGTATTGGTCCAGTCGTCAGAAGTGATCTTCGGGTCCTTGGCGAGGGTGTCCAGGCTGCGCACGAAGCCCAGGGTGGACGTCCAGCCGGCGGCCGTCATCGAGACCTTCCTGGGCCACTCGACCTGCCGGAGGCTGCTCCGCAGCGCCTCGGCGGGCACGCCGGGCAGCGCCTTTTGGGCCACGCTCACCAGCGCCTTGTCCTTGCCGGCTTGCACATGTGTGCTCATGTAGTCCGTCGCCCGCTGGACGGCCGTGACGAACTTCGTCACGATCTCGGGGTGATCGGTGGCGTAGCTCTTCTCCGCCACCACGAACTGCCCGTAGCCGGCCTGTTCGGCGGACCACTCGGGCACCTTGTCCGGATCGGCGACCACGACGCCGTCCCCGTCGCTCTGGACCTGTAGCGGAATGGGCTCGTTGGTGATGAACCAGTCGATCTGGCCGCTGTTCAGGGCGGCCTTGTCCGCCGCCGGACTCGGCAGCGTCGCCCACTTCACCTCGCCCGGGTCGACGCCGTGGGCCTTGAGGAAGATCCCCGCCTCGGCCTTGGTATTGGCGGAGCTGATGCCACCGGTCGAGTCCGCCAGCGCCTTGGCCACCTGGGCGGCGGGGGTCCTCGCGGTCAGCCCGTGCCGCTGGGCGAACTTCCTTCCGACGACGATGCCGAGCGGGTTGCCGCCGCCGTCGGCGGCCACCGCGATCTCCGGGATTCCCTTGGAGACAGCGGACAGGAACCCCGTCGGACTGTCGTGGAGGAACTGCACCGAATCCGCGTGCAGCGCCGCGGGCCCCGTCGAGGCGGTCAGCGTCACCAGCTTGACCTTCAGGCCCTGCGCGCGGAAGTAGCCGTTCGCCTCGGCCACCTGAAGCGGCATGTCGTAGATATTGCCCCCGGCCCCCACGGTGAGGCTGGTGAGTCCGTCCGAGGAGTCGCTGCCGCAGGCGGTGAGGAGCGCCGAACCGAACACCGCGGCCGAGGCCAGGGCGCACAGCCGCCGGCCCCTGCCGGGCCGTGGCCGGGCGCCCCTTCGGGCGGTACCGGCCGCCGGGTTGTCGTGTGTCATGAACAGTCTCCTGTCACCAGGCCCGCTGGGTACGGAAAAAGCGCTGCCAGAAGTCGAGTCGGGGCGGGTCCGCCAGCGGGATCGGCGCGAAGCCGCCCCCGACCTCCATGACCGCGGGCGCCTCCGGTGTCCACGCCGGCCAGTGCGGCAGGCCAGGGCCGTTGGGGTCGCCGGTGGCCACGAAGTTGGCCCAGTAGCCGCTCATGGTCCGTGCGATGTCGCGGTCCTCGTCGGTCCACTCGGCACGGTCCGGGTGGAGGTTGCCGAACACGAAGTCGATCTCGGAGCCGTGCGCGGCGCGGCGGGTGCCCTGCCCCGTCGCCGGGGAGGCATGGGTCCAGAAGTACGTGTACACGGGCCGACTGGCGTGTGCGGCCCAGTCCTTCGCCCACAGCCAGGTGGAGATCCTGGCGTTGTCGCGCACCGCCTCGCAGTGGGCGCGCGCCGCCTCGTCGTCGGTGTCCGCCGGGTAGAGCCGCAGGAATTCCCCGGCCATCGCCCCGAACTTCCGACGTGCCGCCGCGACGTAGTCCTCCCGGGTCACATGGACCGGAGGCGCGCCCGCCCGCCGGTCCTTGCGCCCCGCCGCCCGGTGGGCCGCGAAGGTGCTCTCCGGAACCGCCCCGCCCTCGTCGAGGTTGTTCCCGGCCAAGTACCAGACGTCGTTCTGCAGCCCCTTGCCGTACGTCTCCGCATAGCCGTGGGGGATCACCCGGCCGTCGACGACCGGGCGGAACATCGGCGGTTTCGCCGAACTCCCCGTCTCGACGGCGGTGTCGACGGCCGAGACGTTGCCTTCGATCAGCTTCTGCCACGGCAGCGACCGCAGCCGCTGGAGGGTCCGCGCCCCGCGCTCCGCCGCGAACCGGGCGCCGGCGCTTTCGGCATCGGCCAGGGTCCGGTAGGACGTCGCCAGGTAGCGCAGTTCGGGGTCGCGGGAGTGGCGGGCGTGGCTCTGCGCGACCGCCCGCTGGAAGAGCCCCTTGGCCAGCGGTGACATGGCCAGGAAGTTCACCGATCCGGCGCCGGCCGACTGCCCGGCCACCGTGACCCGGTCCGGGTCGCCGCCGAAGTGGGCGATGTTGCGCCGGACCCATCGGAGCGCCGCGATCTGGTCGAGCAGTCCGTAGTTGCCGGAGACGTGGTGGCCGGATTCCTCGCTGAGCTCGGGGGTGGCCAGGAACCCGAAGGCGCCCAGGCGGTAGTTGAAGGTCACCACCACCACGCCCTGGCCGGCCAGGTGCTCGCCGTCGTAGCGGGGGTCGGCACCCGTGCCGATGCGGAAGCCGCCGCCGTAGATCCAGACGAGCACCGGACGCGGCCGCTCATCCGCCGGGCCCGCCCCGGTCCAGACGTTGAGGTACAGGCAGTCCTCACTCATCGGCAGGTCGAGGCCGGCCAGCTCGGGGCCCGGCGCCTGCGGGCATATCGGGCCGAAGCCGTTGGCCTTGCGCACCCCGGTCCAGGGCACCGGGGGCTGGGGCGGTCTCCAGCGGAGATCCGCGACCGGCGGGGCGGCGTAGGGGATACCGCGGAAGACGGTGATCGACCGGTCCCGTCCCGGTATGCCCTCCACCAGGCCCGCTTCGGTCTTCGCTGGCTGGTGCATGGTTCTCTTTTCGGTCGGCGGCGGGCCTTCGTCACCGGGACGAGGCGTCGGCCGCGGAGGGGGCGCCCTCCCGTCGCGCCTGGAGGAGCAGTGCCTGCCGGGCGGCGGCGACGTGGTGGCGCATGGCGGCGATAGCCGCCTGGGGATTGCGGGTGACGATGGCCAGGAAGACGGCCTGGTGCTCCGCCAGCGATCCGGTGCGCGGATGCGGTGCGGAAAGGTCGCGGTACTGGCGCATCACCAGGGGGTACAGCAGGGTGTCGTACGCTCGGGCCAGGGTGTGCTGGTGGGCGGCCTCCTTCACCTGCTGGTGGAAGCGCCGGTTGCCCCGGGAGTAGCCCGCCTCGTCCTCCCGGGACGCGCAGTCCTCCATCGTCTCCAGCGTGCCGCGCAGCGCTTGGACGTCTTCGTCGGTGGCCCGCTCCGCGGCCTTGCCCGCCAGGGCGGATTCCAGTGTTTCGCGCGCCTCCAGGATGTCCGCGGCCTCCTCGACCGAGAAGCTCCGCGTGCGCACCCCGCGGTTGACCTCACTGGTGACGTAGCCCTCCTGGGTCAGCTGGACCAGGACCGCCCGCATGGTGCTGCGCGAGACGTCGAACATCCGGGTCAGGTCGGCCTCGGTGAGCCGGGTGCCCGGCTCGATGCTTCCCGACAGCAGCAGTGAGCGCAGCCCTTCGCATGTCTGGCTCTGCCGGGTCGGTGAGGGGCCCGCGTCCGCGTCGTCGAAGCCGTGGGAATCCACTGTGATCACCCTGTAGGTCTGCTCGAAGAGGACAACTGTTCGGGGAAGTATCACCGACGCGCGGTCGGCCTCCGGCGAGCGCGGAACGGCCGCGGGCGGGCGGTCAGGCGCGGGCGCCGGCCAGTCCCGGGTACAGGCGCCGGGCCGTACCCGCGAAGATCTCCTGCCGGTCGTGCTCCGACAGCACCACCAGGACCGCCTGGGCGAGGGCGAGGAGTTCCGGCAGGGACTGCTCGGCCGCCGGGCAGTTCGAGCCCCAGGCGATCCGCTCGGCGCCGAACGCCTCGACGACCGGTCCGAGGAAGTCACCCGCCCGCTCGCCGGCATCGCGCAGCCGTTCCAGGTTGCGGTGGGTGAGCTTGAGGTGCAGGCCCGGATGCACGGCGAGCTCCGCGACCTCGGCTCCGGCGCGGGCGGGCGAGGCGGCGATGTCGGGGTAGCCGATGTGGTCGAGCAGCACCCGCACGCCGGGGAACCGCTCCAGGAGTTCCACCAGGTGCTTGGTGGCCGGCCCGAGGCGCATCTGGAGGCACACGGGTACGCCCAGGTCCCCGGCCCGCTCCCAGAACGCGTACGTCTCCGGTGCGGCGAACCACTCGCCCTGGGTGGGCACGGTGCTGCCGCTGGTGAACAGCCGCACCCCGGCCAGACCGCCCTCGCCGAACGCGGCCTCGAGCGAGTCGGCGGCGTCCGGGCGCAGCGGGTCGACGGTGCCGACGGCCACGAAGCGCCCCGGCCGGCGGCGGCTGCTGTCGAGGACGTACGCGTTGTCGTAGCCGTAGTGCGTGGTGGCCTGGACCAGGACGGCCTGGTCGATGCCCGTCGCGTCCATGCGGTCGACCATGCCCTCGGCGGTCACCGGCCGGGCGGCGGCCCATTCCGACTGCTTGCCGCCGATCGGCGCCTTGGGGTAACGGGTCAGGTCATCGGAGATGATGTGGCAGTGTGCGTCGACGACGTCCACGATGGGTGCTCCCTTGTGTTCGGTGTCTTCTGTACGAGCCGGCTCAGGCGTCCGGGTAGTCGCCCGCGGCGAACAGCGATCGCGGGTCGGCGGGGAAGTCCGCGTCGAGCAGACCCTGGTCCGTGGCGAACCGCACCATCGCGTGCAGGCTGGGCTCGTTGGCCGTGATGCCGTAGGGGACGGGGTCGCCGCCGATCTGCTTCCCCTGACGGGCCAGCCGGGGCACCGCCGACCACTCGGGCCGGGCGGCGAGGTGCCGGCGCTTGCTCTCCGCGAACGCCGCGTACAGCTTGCCCGGCAGACCGGGGTCGCGCTCGACGAGCTCGGAGCGCACCGAGATCAGCGAGTGCAGCGGGTAGACGCCGGTCCGCAGGTAGTGGTCCACGGCGAGCGTCCCGGCCTCGGGGAAGAGCGGGTACGGCCCGTCTTCGCCACCGGGCTCCGGTTCGGCCGCCGCCGTCCACCCGGCCCGGGGCGCGCCCGCCCGCCCGGTCCCGGCGTTGCCGGTCAGCGCGGCGTCGATCTCACCGTTGCGCAGCAGCTCGCCCAGCGAGCGGCCGTCGGTGACCCGTTCGACGTTGGGCGGGACCCGGCCCTCGATGTGGTCGTCGTCGTCGACCACCCAGGTGATCGTGTCAAGGTCCACGCCGTACTCGTCGCGCAGGACGCCCCGCACCCATACGCCCGTGCTCACCGAGTAGGCGCGTACGCCGATCCGGCGTCCCTCCAGGTCCCGCGGCACACGGATACCGGAGTGCGCGGCGCACTGCACGTCGCCGTGGTGGAAGCGCCGGTTGAGGAACACCGGGATCGCGGTCAGCGGTATCCCTTCCTGGCGTGCCATCAGATACGACACCGGCGCCAGTTCGCACACGTCGAACTCCAGGTCCCGGATCATCCGCCGGTAGGCGCCGATGACCGGCGTGACCTCCACCGGCTCGACCAGGTAGCCGTCGATCCCGACGTCACCGTCCAGCAGCGGCCGCGCGTGCGGGTAATCCCCGAAGACCACCGTGAGCTTGTCCATACCCTGTTTTCCTTCTTTCCGTAGGTGATCCGGCCGCCCCCGCCGCGGCCTCAGCCGCCGAGCCGGGACGGCGGTACGCCGAGTGCCGCGCAGGTCCGCTCGACGAGTTCGTCGTAGTCCACCGCCCGCGGGATCACGCCCTGCTCCAGCGCGTAGGCGGCGGCCTTGGTGAACGCGCCGCGCAGGGCGCCGAAGCCCACGGGGTGCAGGGGCACCGGCCCCGGCTCGGCCGTGGCGGTGAGCACCGACCGCATCGCGTCGTAGGCGGCGAGGATGGCGGCGGAGTGCTCCGCGGCGGCTTTCCCGGAGACCCCGACCACATGGTTGACCGGGATGAACCCCTGGTCCCTCGACCACTGTTCGGCGATCCGGTGGGCGTCTGCGATGGCGGTGCGGATGCGGTCGTCGGAGGGCAGTCCATTGCCCATGATCCCGAAGTCGAGCCGGCCTTCCAGGAAGTCCGCCTGGAGCTTGGCCCCCTCCGGGGCCCGCTGCACCCAGGACGGGTCGTCGGCACCGTCGACGTGGCTGCCCTCGTACGTCGTCCAGTCCACCGTGCGCAGGTCGACGCCGTAGCTCTCGGTGAGGAAGCCGCGCATCCACACGCCGGTGGTCTGGCTCCAGGAGCGGACTCCGACGCTGTGCCCTGCCACATCGGCGACCGACAGTCTGCCGAGGGTCACCAGGGTCTGGTGCTGGTGGCGTCCGAGGGTGGTGACCGGCAGCAGCAGTACCGGCTTGCCGTGGGCGACGGCCTGGAGAACGGTCACGATCGCCACTTCGCACAGGTCCGCGTCCGACTCGTTCACGAAACCGCGGGAGGCCTTGTGCACCGGGCTGATGTCGAGCCGTTCGGGCTCCGTGCCCGCCTCGCGGACCGCCGACACCGCGGCGGCCGCGAGATCGTCACGGCCGAGCACCAACTTCATGTTTCTCTCTCTCCTTTTGTCCAGCGGACGGCGGGGCGTCTCAGACCTGCTGACCGGGGTTGGCGGTCCGCGCTGTGTGGTGCCGCTCGTGGTGCTGCCGCAGCAGGTCGACGCCGAAGTCATTGCCGTTGGGGGTACGGACGATCGTGTGGATGTGCCGGCGCGAGTGGTAGTCGTTGTCGAAGATGACGCCGGGCATGTGCTCGAACTCGACGAGGATCACCGGGCTGTGGAAGCGGTAGTAGAAGGTGGAGTCGGGGTCGCCGATCCACCCGAAGTGCGTGTCCCCCTCATGGGCCAGCACCTCCCGCATGCGCACCCTGGCCTGGTCGTCACGGGCCCGGTTGACGTACAGGCCGAGGAGTCGGAGCGCGGTGTCCCGCTGGCCGGACGACATCTCACTCAGCCGCAGTCCCTCGTAGTCGAGCTCCCAGTTGTCCCGGAAGGCTCCGACGAACAGTTCCTCCGGCTGTGTGTCCGCGATGGTGGCGCGTTCCCGCTGCCGGCGGCCCAGTTGGGTGAACAGCTCGTGGCCGAGTCCCTCCTCGGCGCGGAAGGCCATGGTCCCGGCGTACTTCCCGGACCCGGCGACCGCCGGCTCGGCGCCGAGGAAGGAGGGGGTGAGGACCATCTGGTCCCCGATGAGAACGCAGTTGACGTTGACGTGGTGTCCGTCGAGCTGCCAGCCCCACGGGCCGCCGTTCTCCGGCTCCCCGTAGACGGAGAACCAGTACAGCCACTCGTTGAGCCCTTCCTCGTTGTCGCTCAGCTCGCCGATGGTGCGGTTGAGGTGCATCAGGTCGACCAGCTGGCCGTACCCGTACGCGCTGAGGCTTTCCCGCATGACGTTCATGGCCCGCAGGCGCTGCACATCGTCGAAGTCCTCGAGCAACATGCCGTGGCGCAGGAAGTACCGGGCGCCGTTGTTCCAGTGCCGCCAGCTCACGTCGTCCATCGGGAACCGGCCCTCGGCGAGCTGCCGCTCGGTCAGGCCCGCCAGGTAGTCCTCCGCGGCCTGGTACACCTTGCGGACGTCCGCGCCGGTGCCGCGCAGCGGGAACAGTCCCGGCCGGATGCCGTCCGAAGTGGCCACTCCCCGAAAGGGCTCGTTCGCCGCCTTCACCCGCCAGGCGACCTTTTCGAGCAGCTCCGGTGTCCAGACCTTCGGCTTGCGCGTGGGCGGGTTGCCCCGCTTCCTCAGCCCTACCGGCTCCTTCATGACCGCCCCTCCTTTCGATGTTCCGGCACGGGTGCGCCGCCCAGGTGGCGCACCCGTGCCGAGCGCCTCCTCAGGTGTCGAGGAAGGCCGTCTTCTCCTGTGGCTCCGCGACATCCACCGGTTGCGTGATGAGGCCCGGTTCCAGGGCGTAGCGGCCGGCGATCTCCAGACAGGCGACCAGCGACGCGCTCCACCCGGCCGCGACCGCGCGTCCGGCGGATGAGTCGTCACCGGTGGTCCGGCCGTACGCGCGGACGCCCAGGCGCCGGCCGGTGAGCACCGTCAGCGGTGTGGCCACGCGTGTCCCGCTCCGCCCGCTCACACGTCTTCGCCGTACTGGATGCGGCGGTAGGGGGTGCTCAGCACCTGGCGGGTGATGCGGACGTCGATCACGGTCGGCCGGGGGGCCGCCACGTACTCGGCCAGCGCGGCGCGCAGTTCCTCCGGTGTGCGGACGGTGGCCCCGCCGCCGCCGAGTGCCTGGGCGACCCGGCCCAGTTCGGGGGTGGAGATGGTCGCCAGCTCCGGGTCGAGTCCCTTCGCCTTCGCCTTGTGGTACTCGGCGCCGAGGCCCTGGTCGTTCATCACGACGACCAGCAGCGGGATGTCGTACCGGCACGCCGTCTCGAACTCGGACAGGTGCATGAGGAAGCTGGCGTCGCCCTCCACCACGAAGCCGGGCTTGTTGCCCCGCGCGACCATCTGGCCGAGAGCGATCAGCGGGGCCTGGCCGATGGCGCCGAACATGCCGTAGTTGGAGAGCACCTCGCGCGACCGCTGGAAGAGCATGGTGCCGAAGTCGGTCTGGTGGCCGCTGCCCAGTACCAGCCCCATCTCGCCGGGGAGTTCCTGGTCGAGGATCCAGATCGCCTCGCGCGGGTCGAGCCGTCCGGGCTCGCGTACGTACTCGGCCGGCGGCTGGAGCCGGGCGGCCAGGTGCTGCCGGACGGCGTCGATGTGGAAGCCCTCCAGCCGGACGGACCGCTCCTGAAGCGCCCGGGTCAGCTCGGTGAGGGCGGTGACCGCGTCGGCCTGGAGGTAGCAGTCCGCCGTCTTGCCGTTGCCCATCACCAGGTGCGGGGCGGTGTCGATCTGGATGTAGGTGGCCTCGGGGTAGAGGTAGCCGCTCTCGATGGTGTAGTGGTTCAGGCTGGCGCCCACCGCGATCACGCAGTCGGCCTCCTGGAGCAGTTCCATCGACGCCTTGTCGCCGAACAGACCCGACAGGCCGACGTGGAAGTCGGTGCGGTCGCACAGCCAGTTCTTCGCCTGGAGGGTGGTCGCCAGCAGGGCGCCGGTCTGTTCCTGGAGGGCGAGGATCTGCTCGCCGGAGTCCGCCTTGCGCGCGCCCCGCCCGGCGATGATCACCACGCGCTTGGCGTTCTGGATCAGATCGCAGGCGGCCTGGAGCCTGGCCGGGTCCGGCAGCAGCCGGGGCTTCTCGATCAGGGCGGTGGACGGCACGTAGTCCTCGTCGTAGTCGTCCAGCTCGGCCACCTGGACGTCGAAGGGCGCGCTGATCATGACCGGCTTGGACTCGGTACGGGCCAGGTAGAAGGCCCGCCGCACGGCCTCCTGGGCGTTCTCGGGCCGGGTCACGTGGATGAACTCGCACTCGATCGCGGCGGCGAAGCGCCGCTGGTCGAGGTACTGGGTGGCGCCCTCGTCGCCCAGCGGGGTCTCACCGCAGAAGGCGATCAGCGGAGTACGCGCCCGGCTCGCCACGATCATCGAGGTGGCCAGCTGCGAGACGCCGGGGCCGCTGGTCGTGGTGACCACACCCGGCGCTCCCGCGCCGCGGGCCCAGCCGTCCGCCATGCCGAGCCCGGAGCCCTCGTGCCGCACCTCGTACAAGCGCACCCCGCGGTCGGCGAGTGCCGCCATCCAGTGCATGTTGGCGTCGCCCATCATGCCGAAGACATCACTGGTGCCTTCCCGGACGAACGCCTCGGCCAGTGCCTCGTAGACCTTCACTTTCCGGACTCCTTCACGTTCGCCGCGGCCGTCGCCCGCGCCTTCAGGACGCCGTCGAGCCGTGCGAAGACCCGCAGCGCGTTGCCTCCGTAGACCGCCTGCCGGTCGGCGTCGCTCAGGCTGTCGATGGAGTCGAGGGTGTACTTGGTGTCGTCGAACCGCCGCCCGGTCTCGGGGTCCACGCTGCGGACGGCGCCGATCATCTCCGAGGCGAACAGCACGTTCCGGGCGGGGATGATGTCCAGCAGCAGTTCCATGCCCCGCTTGTGGTACACGCAGGTGTCGAAGTAGACGTTGCGCAGGACCGACTCCTCCAGCGGCGGCCGGCCCCGGTCCTGCATCATTCCCCGGTAGCGGCCCCAGTGGTACGGGACGGCGCCGCCGCCGTGCGGCAGGATCAGCTTCAGCGTCGGGAAGTCCTTGAACAGATCCGACTCGCACAGCTGCATGAACGCCGCGGTGTCGCCGGCGAGGTAGTGGGCGCAGGTGCCCTGGAGCGCGGGGTTCCGCGACATCGCGACATGGACCATCGCGGGGACGTCGAGCTCGACCATCTTCTCGTAGAGCGGGTAGTAGACCCGGTCGGTCAGCGGCGGGGCCTGGTAGTACCCGTCGGACGGGTCCGGGTTGAGCAGACAGCCGACGAAACCCAACTCCTCGACGCAGCGTTCGAGTTCGGCGACCGAGTTGCGGACGGAGGTGGCGAGGGCGTCACCCGGGGACTGCGGAAGCTGGCACACCGCCACGAACCGCTCGGGGAAGAGGCCGCTCACCCGGGCGATCAGGTCGTTGCTGACCCGGGACCAGTCGAGGCTGGTCCGCTCGTCACCGTAGTGGTGGGCCATCTTGCCCGCGCCCGGCGAGAAGATCGTCAGGTCGGTGCCACGCTCGGTCTGGAGCTTCAGCTGCCCGTTCTCGATGGCGGTGCGGATCTCGTCGTCGGTGATGTGGAGTTCGTCGGGCGAGATGCGCGCGCCGGACTCCTCGAAGGCCCTGATCTGCCGCTCCCGCCACCTGCCCAGCGCGGGGGGCGCTGTGGTGAAGTGGCCATGGCAGTCGATGATCATGTATTACTCCGAAACTCGCGTTGCGGTGGTCCGTGGTGTGCGGCCGGCTCCGGGGGTGCGCCTCAGGCCCGGCCGGTCAGCTCCCGGCCCTTGTCCAGGCCGGGGTAGGTGCGCACCGGCGCCGACATCAGGAACCGGTAGCCGTCGTCGAGCACCTGCTTGACGTTGCCGGCCGTCACATGGGGGTGGCCCACGGCCACCCCGCGTTCGCCGCAGATGTCGAGGATCCGTCGCTTGCACTCCAGGACGCGCGGGTGTTCGTACTGGCGCGGTACCCCCAGTTCCTGGCTCATGTCGCCCTCGCCGACGAGGACGAGGCCGATGCCCGGCACCTGGTCGAGGATGTCCGGCAGGTTCTCGATGCCGAGCTGGTCCTCGATCATGAGGCCCACGAGGATCTCCCCGTCCGGCACGAGCGGCCACACATCGGCCCTGGCGTAGTACTCGGTGTTCGGGATGCCCCAGTAGCGCGTCGCCGCGTGCGGGCCGTCCCCGCGCAGACCGGCGGGCTCGTAGTGCGGGGCGTCGGGCAGCCGCGGGTAGCGGCAGGCGGCGACGGCGTTGCGGGCCTCCTCCACGGTGGAGACATGCGGCCAGACGATGCCGAACGCACCGAGGTCGAGGGCCTGTTTGGCGTGCCACTGGGCCTTCTCGGCGCCGTTGGCGGGGATGCGCACCAGCGGGGTGACGGTGGGCGCGAGGCTGTCCGCGTCGAAGATCCGGCGCCGGTTGAGCAGGTACTGGAAGCTGTCCCGGAGCCCGTTGATGTCCCAGGGCTTGTGCTCCATCTCGAACACCACCGCGTCGTAGTCCGAGGTGCTGAACTCGATCGCGGACGCCGGGTCGGCCGCCGAGAAGGACGCGAAGACGTGCTGCCCCGCGTCCAGGGCGCCGATCACCTTGTTGAGCCTGGACGTTGTCATCGCCGACCTCCCTGGCCGAGTGCGTCACCGGATGTGTGCGCCGAGCGGGATGCCGCCTGCGGCGGCTGCCCCTTCCGCCGGGATCGCAGCCCTGCCCACCAGGCACGCAGGCGGCCGAACAGGCCGGTCGGCCGGGGCGGAGCCGCGACCGCGCGCGGCTCGGACGACGCCGCCGCGGACGGCTCGGGGGACACCGCCGTGAGCGGCTCGGGGGCGCCTGCCGCGCCTGCCGTGTGCGGCTCGGAGGGCGCCGCACACACCTTGACCAGTTCGTCGGTGAACTCCTTGGTCATCCTGGAGACCACCATCCCGGCACCGGACTCGATCAGCTTGGCGAGCTTGCCGTTGAGTTTGATCTCACCGTCGCAGAAGACCCGTGAGGTGCCGGGGGTCTCCCCCTCGACGACCCGGAAGGTGGCGCCGGCGTGGAAGCGGGTGGCGCCCTGCCCGTCCGCGCCGCGGGCCGAGAGACGGCCCTCACGTGCGGACTCGTCCAGGTCCAGGGAGACCCGGGCGGCGAACTTGACCCGGAGACCGCCGAACCTGATGGCCAGGGTTCCGTCGAAGGACCCGTCCTCGTGCGACGGGCCGAGTTCGGCGCCGCCGATGCAGGACACGACGGCCGAGGGATCGGAGATGACCTCCCAGACACGTTCGGGCGGACTCGGTACCGCGATCTCTTCCGTGATCGATATCAAAGCTGTGAACCTCACTCGGCGGTGGTGGTGTTACGCGGCGGCCTGCTGCTCGGCGGCGAAGAGACCCCACAGGTCGTTGTAGAGCTCCGAGAACTCGCGCGACTCGACGAGCGAGCCGATGGTCCGTGGCCGCTCGAAGGGAACCGTGATGACACGGCGGACCGTGCCGGGCCCGCGCGACATCACGATGACCTCATCGGCCAGGTAGATCGCCTCGTTGAGGTCGTGCGTGACGAAGACCAGCGTCCCGTTCTGCTCCTGCCAGATGTTGAGGAGTTCCTGCTGGAGGTTGAGGCGGGTGATGGCGTCCAGCGGCCCGAACGGCTCGTCCATCAGCACGATGGACGGGTTGTAGATCAGCGCCCGCGCGATCGCGCAGCGCTTCTGCATACCGCCGGACAGCTCCCGGGGGAAGTGGTTCTCGAAGCCGGTCAGGCCGACCAGCCTGACCCAGTGGGCGATGCGTTCCTCGCGTTCCTCCTTGGGGACCTTGCGGAACTTGAGCGCCAGGCCGATGTTGCCCCTGACGCTGAGCCAGGGCAGCAGATGGGACTGCTGCGTCACGTAGGCCGCTTCGGAGTTGACGGCGGTGACGCGCTCGCCGGCGAAGTGGACCTGTCCCTGGCTGGGGGTGAGCAGACCGGCGGCCAGGTTGAGGATGGTGCTCTTTCCGCACCCACTGGGTCCGATCACGGCGACGACCTTGCCGCGATCGATGGTGAGCGACACGTCCTCGATCGCCGGTCGGTGGCTGCCGGGAAACTCCAGGGTGACGTATTCGAAGCGGAGTGCCTCCGGATGGGAGTTGCGCTGACTGGTCGACATATCTGTCTCCTCGGCCTCCTCCTCGCCAGGACGAAGGGGGGCCGTGCGCTCGCGCCTGGGGCGGCGTTGGTAGGTGGCGGTGCGGTGACCTGCTGGACGGCGTGACGGTTGTTTCGACTGATGCACACGCGGGAGCACCAGCGCTGGCCGAATTCTTCTGCTGATGCGATGCGGCGACACTGCCTGTCGCCAAGATTGTCTGACAAGCGGTGACGGGAACGTAACACCGCCAACCCAAAGCCACAAGAAGTTCGCAGGAAAAACCTTGCCTTGCCCGTCGACGCCGGATCGACGCGAGCTAGGATTGATGGACAACATTGGCGTCGACGGGGCGAACACAGATCCCGGCGCGGGTGGCGCGAAGGCGGTGCTGTGGGACGCTTCGGGCGGTGCCGGAAATCCCGGCCCGCTGCTTGCTCACAGGCGCGGGGGCCGTTACGGTCTCCGTCGCGAAGTCCGGCTCGCAAACGCCCGCCAGGCCCCGTTTCCCGGGCAACTGGCCCGGGGCGTACGCACGTTGACCGGCACACCGCCCACCCCCGCGTCGTCCGCGACCGCGCCCGTATCCGCCTGCCGTCCCGAGGGAGACCGCCATGCACGCGTCCGCAACAGCCACCGGAGGGAGCACCCGGCTCCGGCCGGTGCGCCCATGACCGACCTCGACCGCGACCCGTGGCATCCGGCGCGGCCCACGGCTCCGACCGGCGGCACCGGGCGGCAGAGCGGCTTCGCCTCGCTCAGGGTCAGGAACTACCGCCTGTTCGCGCTGGGGCAGACCACGTCCGTGGTCGGCAACTGGATGCAGAACATCGCGGTCGGCTGGCTGACGCTGGAGCTCACGCACAGCGGGACGATGCTCGGCGTCGTGACCGGTGCCCGGTACCTGCCCATCCTGCTGCTGGGCGCCTGGGGCGGGCTCGTGGTGGACCGCCACGACCGCCGTCGGCTGCTCATGCTCACGCAGATGTGCTTCGCCGTCGAGGCCGCCCTGCTGACGGCACTGTCCTGGGCCGGCCTCATGACGTTACCGACGCTCGTCGTGATCATGCTGACGATCGGCTGTACCAACGTTTTCGACAGTCCCGCGCGACAGAGTCTGATCAGCGAACTCGTCGGCCCGGAGCATCTGGCCAACGCCATCGCGATCAACAGCACGCTCGTCAACACGGCCAAGCTCATCGGGCCGGGCCCGGCCGGGGTCGTCATCGCCGCCCTGGGCGTGACACCGTGCTTCGACCTGGACACCGTGTCGTTCCTGGCCGTCATCGCAAGCCTGGTCGCGCTGCGCACGGCGGAGATGCGCCCGGCCGAGCGCGAGATACCCGCGGGGGGACAGATCCGCGCCGGGATCGCCTACATCCGCCGTACGCCCGAGCTGCTCCACCCGATGGTCATGGTGCTGTCGATCTGGTCGGTCGGCTGGCTGGGGGGCACCGTCATCGGCGCACCGGCCGTCGGGGCGATCGGCGCGTCGTGGGGAGCCCGCAGCGCGCTGCTCGTCGGCGGGCTGGCCGCGGCGGGGATCGGCGTCACCATGCTGGTCCTGTCACCGGCCGGCCGCGCGCAGGGACACCGTTGACCGACACGGCGGGCGCCCTTTTGCGAGGAAGTGCGGCACTTGCTCTGATGTTGTCCAGTGCCGTCGTCGGATGTGCCGGCCGGGCGGCCTGAACCGAAGGGCTGGGCGGATGACGGAGCGGCGGAACATCACGCTGGCGGTGACGGGTGCGGGTGGCACCCGGATGGCGCGGTTCGTACTCGAGGCCCTGGTCAAGGAGGACAGGGTGGGGCAGATCGACCTGATGGTCTCCCCGGCGGGCCGCCGGTTGATCGCGCACGAGACCGGCCGGGACGCCTCCGGGCCCGCGCCCGAACTGGTGCTGGGCGCCCGGCCGGCCGCGGACAAGGTCGTGGACTGGGATCCGGAGGACCTGGCGGGCGGGCCGACGTCCGGCAGTTACCCGTCCTGGGGGATGCTGGTGGTGCCCTGCGCGCTCGGCGTGGTCGGCCGGATCGCCCACGGCACGGCGAACACCCTGATCGAGCGGGCCGCGGACGTGTCGCTGAAGGAGCGGCGCCCGCTGGTGCTGTGCGTGCGGGAGACGCCGTTCAACCTCATCCATCTGCGCAACCTCACCCAGGTGGCGGAGGCGGGCGGCACCGTGTACCCGATGATTCCCACCTACTACAACCTGCCGCAGACGGTGGACCAGTTCTACGAGGAGTTCACCGCGCGGCTGCTGGCCTTCGTCGGCCTGCCCCAGACGGACTACTACGCCTACTCGGGCACCGAGTCACGCGCCCATCACGACCGGACGGTCCGTGCCTGAGGCGTGGCAGCCGCTCGCCGGCCCGGCGGCGCCTCCTCCCCCGGTTCGCCGCATATCGGGCGGGGGATCACCGCCCCGCCGGCTGACCGCCGGTGCGGGCGCGGGAGCGGAAGGCGGACGGGGTCTCCCCGGTGCAGCGGCGGAAGAACTTGGTGAAGACGGTGGGAGTGGTGAAGCCGAGCCGGTCGGCGATCCGTACGGGGGCGAGGTCGGTGTGGACCAGGAGGCGCTTGGCCTCCAGGGCCACCCGGTCGTCGAGGTACTGCTTGGCGGTGCGTCCGGTGGCGGCCAGGCACGCGCGCGTGAGGGTGCGGGCGCTGTAGCCGAGGGCGGCGGCGTAGTCCTCGACCCGGCGCGCGGCGGTAAAGTCCCGCTCGACGGCCCGGTGGAAGCGGTGGAACGTCCCCGCGCCGGGCTCACCGCGGCGGGCGGCGTCCCGGCCCCGGAGGTGTCCCAGGCGCAGGACCAGCGCGGCCAGCAGATGGCGTACGAGGGCGATGTGGGCGTCGACGGGCAGCGCGGCGCTGCGGCGATAGGCGTCCTCCAGCAGGCCGAGGGTGGTCTGGAGAGCGGCCGCGTCCTCCGGCCGCTCGGCGGTGAGCGGTCCCTCGGGGTACGGCGGGCCGAAGCGGGCGGCGTCGACGGTGGCGGCGTCCAGGAAGCCGGGGGTGAACAGCACGACCGCGCCCTCGGCGAGGCCGAGGGCGCCGAGGAAGCGGTAGACCTGGTCCGGACGGATCCACAGCCAGGCACCGGGCGGCACGGTGTGCTCCGCGCCGTCCAGCCACATGCGCAGCGACCCGGACCGCACGCTGATCAGATGGTGGAACTCGGCGCGCAGCGGCTGGTACAGGTCCACGCCGTGGCGCCCGGCGCGCTCGGCGAGCCACGGGAAATCCCACACCTCCACGCCCGGCGGCCCTCCGGGCGACGGCCGGAACGGGACGTCGGTGATGCGGTCTCGGTGATCCTGTCCAATTCGGTCCATGGTGTGTCCACAGCGTACGCCGGTCCGCCCTGCCGCGACACCTACCGTGGAATGCGAAGGAGCTGGTCAGGGGCTCGCCTCCGGAGCGGCGCGGTGAATGGCGCCTACCGCTTCGGTGACCGAAAAGCTCCGCAGCGTTCTCACCCATGAGCACACGGAGCAGAGGGGCCGTACACCATGCGACTGATAGTGGGCATGACAGGAGCAACCGGCGCGGTCTTCGGTGTCCGCCTGCTGGCGGCACTGCGCGAGCTGCCCGAGGTGGAAACCCATCTCGTGCTCTCCCGATGGGCGCGCACCACCCTCGAACTGGAGTGCGGCCTGTCCGTGGCCGAGGTCGGTGAGCTGGCCGATGTCACCCACAGCCCCGACGACCAGGGAGCGTCCATCTCCTCCGGGTCGTTCCGCACCGACGGGATGGTCATCGCGCCCTGCTCGATGAAGACCCTCGCCGGCATCCGGGCCGGTTACGCGGACGGTCTGGTGGCCCGCGCCGCGGACGTGGTCCTCAAGGAGCGCCGGAAGCTGGTGCTGGTCCCCCGTGAGACACCGCTGAGCGAGATCCACCTGGAGAACATGCTGGCGCTCACGCGCATGGGGGCGCAGATGGTGCCGCCCATGCCGGCCTTCTACAACCACCCGGCCTCGGTGGACGACATCGTCGACCACATCACCGCCCGCGTCCTGGACCAGTTCGGCCTGCCCGCCCCCACGGCCCGGCGCTGGACCGGTATGCGCGCCGCGCGCGAGCAGCGGCCGCCCCAGGAACTCACCGTGGCCTGAACCGGGCTCCCTTCACCCCTGACACACCGCTCACCCCGCTCACCCCGACGAAACCCCTATGGAGTTCTCCATGGCCTACGACGACCTGCGCAGCTTCCTCCAGACCCTCGACAAGGAGGGCCAGCTGCTGCACATCACCGAGGAGGTGATGCCCGAGCCGGACATCGCCGCCGCGGCCAACGCGGCCCCCCGGCTCGGGGACGCCGCCCCCGCCCTGTACTTCGACAACGTCCACGGCTTCACCAGCGCGCGCATCGCGATGAACGTGCACGGCTCGTGGGCCAACCACGCCCTGGCCCTGGGCATGGACAAGAACAGCCCCACCAAGGACCAGGTGGACGAGTTCATCCGGCGCTGGGCGAAGTTCCCCGTCCAGCCGGAGTGGCGGGATGACCCCCTGTGGTCGGAGAACACGGTCGAGGGCGATGACATCAACATCTTCGACATCCTCCCGCTGTTCCGCCTCAACGACGGGGACGGCGGCTCCTACATCGACAAGGCCGCGGTCGTCTCCAAGGACCCCGACGATCCGGAGAACTCCGGCAAGCAGAACGTCGGCGTCTACCGCATCGAGGTCAAGGGCCGGCGCAAGCTCGCCCTCCAGCCCGTCCCCATGCACGACATCGCCCAGCACCTGCGCAAGGCCGAGGAGAGGGGCGAGGACCTGCCCGTCGCCATCACCCTCGGCAACGACCCGGTGATCTCCATCGTCGCCTCCACCCCCATGGAGTACGACCAGAACGAGTACGAACTGGCCGGCGCCCTGCGCGGCGCCCCCGCGCCCATCGCCACGGCACCGCTGACCGGCCTGCCCGTGCCGTGGGGCTCCGAGGTGGTCATCGAGGGCGTCATCGAGGGCCGCAAGCGCGAGATCGAGGGCCCCTTCGGCGAGTTCACCGGCCACTACTCCGGCGGCCGCAACATGACCGTGATCCGCGTCGACAAGATCTCCTACCGCACCGACCCGATCTTCGAGCACCTGTACCTGGGCATGCCGTGGACGGAGATCGACTACCTGATGGCCGCGAACACCTGCGTCCCGCTGTACGAGCAGCTGAAGCGGGACTTCCCCGAGGTCCAGGCGGTCAACGCCATGTACACCCACGGCCTCGTCGTCATCGTCTCCACCAAGAAGCGCTACGGCGGCTTCGCCAAGGCCGTCGGCATGCGGGTGCTGACCACCCCGCACGGCCTCGGCTACGCCGCCACCGTGATCGTCGTCGACGAGGACGTGGACCCCTTCAACCTGCCGCAGGTGATGTGGGCGCTCTCCACCAAGATGAACCCCTCCGGCGACCTGGTCGTCGTCCCGAACCTGCCGGTGCTGGAACTCGCCCCCCAGGCGCAGAGTCCGGGCATCGTCGACAAGCTCATCATCGACGCCACCACCCCCGCCGAGCCCGACAAGCGCGGCAACTACGGCAACCAGGTCCGTGACCTGCCCGAGATGGGTGCCTGGCTCGCCAAGCTCCAGTCCCTCACCACCCGCTGACCGCCCCGCACCTCCCCCATCACCCCACCGAAGGACATCCGACATGGCCGTGGAGAAGACCACCATCTGCCCGCGCTGCGCCTACGAGAGCATTGAGCAGCTGCACACCTCGCCGGTCCCCGGCGCCTGGGACGTGCTGCAATGCCGGCAGTGCCTGTACACCTGGCGCACCAGCGAACCCGCCCGCCGCACCCAGCGCGACGCCTACCCCGAGAGCTTCCGGATGACCGCCGAGGACATCGCCGGCGCCCCCGAGGTCCCCACCATCCCCCCGCTGCGCAACCAGCCCTGACCCCGCCCACCGCCGCCGGGGGCCCGGAGCCGGCATCCGGGCCCCCGGCGCGGCGCCTACGCTGCGACCGCCTGGTCGGCCCCGGCGTGGTCGCCCGGCACAGTGTGCGTCGCGCCGGGGGCGGTCGGGCGAGCGCCCGTTCATGGGCGGCCGTTTCGCCTGCGGACCCCCGGCGTTCCGCGAGCACTCCTCAGTCGCCCGTGGGGTTCCCCGCCCACACCGTGGGGGTCCGGCCCGCCCACGGGCTGGCCTGTTCGAGTTGTCCGGCGAGGCGGAAGAGGCTGCCTTCGAACCCGTAACCGGCGGCGAACTGGAGGCCGATCGGGAGCCCCGTCCCGGTGTCGGCCGTTACGGGTACGGACATGGCGGGCGTGCCCGCCACGTTGAACACCGCGGTGAACGGCGAGCGGTCGAGGATGCGGTCGAGCCAGCCGAGGCCGTCCAGCGCCTCGGCACCCTCGGCGTAGGTGCCCAACGGCACGGGAAGCTCGGGCAAGGTCGGGGTGAGCAGCATGTCGTAAGCGTCGAAGTACCGTGCCAGGCTTCGAGCGACCCGGTTCCGGACCGCGAGCGCGGTGACGAACTGGGCGCCGGTCACCCGCTGCCCGTAGTGGTAGCTCGCCAGGATCACCGGCTCGAGGGTCGAGGAGTCGACGGGCCGGTCCGAGGCGGCGGCCAGCTCGTCGACCGAGGCCGTGAGATTCGCCGTCCACAGAAGGGCGTTGGCCCGTACGAACTCTTCCCAGTCGACCCCGAGGCCGACGTCGGCCTCCGTCACCTGATGGCCGAGGGATTCCAGCAGACGCGCGGTGCGGGAGAGCGCGTCGGCCACCGGTGGGGCCGTGCGGCGTCCGCCCCATGCCTGGGTGAGGACACCGATCCGCAGTGCACCCGGATGGCGGGTGACCTCCTCCGCGTACGGCCGGGACGGTTGCTGGGCGAAGTAGGGGTCGCCCGGTTCCGGGCCCCGGATCTGGTCGAGCAGGACCGCACTGTCACGTACGGTGCGGCTGACGCTGCCCTGCACGCCCAGGCCGTTGAAGATCTCGTCGATGCCGGGACCCACGGAGACCCGGCCACGGGTCGGCTTCAACCCGAAGAGGCCGTTGTAGGCGGCGGGGACACGGATCGAGCCGGCGGCGTCGGTGGCGTGTGCGATCGGCACCACCCCGGCAGCGACCGCCGCGCCCGCTCCCCCGCTGGATCCGCCCGCGCTCCGCTCCAGGTCCCACGGGTTGCGGGTCGCGCCGTACAGCACGGGTTCCGTCGTGATGCTGTAGGCCATCTCCGGTGTCGCGGTACGCCCGAACGTCACGAGGCCGGCGCGACGGAAGCGCCGCATCAGGGAGGAGTCGGCGCGGGCGACATTGCCCGCCGCGAGGCGGCTGCCCAGCTCCATCCGCCTGCCGGCCATGGAGACGCCGAGGTCCTTGATCAGGAACGGGACTCCGGCCAGTGGCGTACTGCCGGGGCTGGGCTCGTCGTCGGTCCGCCATGTCTCCACGATGGCGTTGATCCGCGGATTGACCGCCTCCGCGGCCGCGCGTGCGGCTGCTTCCAGTTCGGCGGGGGTCACCTCGCCGTCGGCCACCAGCTGCGCCAGCCCGACCGCGTCGAAACTCACGTACTCGGAAACTTTCACTGTCACTCCTGTCGATGAACGGAAAACGGAAAACGGAAACGAAGAGCGGAAAGCGGGACAGCAGGAAGCGATACCCGCGAGTACCGAATGATACCCAGCGGTATCGCATGGGACGAGCTGGTACCGTAGCAGAGAGACGAGGACCCCAAGACCCACCGGACGTCTACGGAGTAGTCATGGCAACGACCGCCGGCAGGCCGGGCAGGGTGGCGAAGCTGCCACCTCGCGAGCGCATCCTGGACGCGGCGGAAGAGCTCTTCCAGCGCGAGGGGATCCGGCGGGTGGGCGTCCAGGCGATCGCCGAGAAGGCCGAGACCACCAAAATGGCGATCTACCGGCACTTCGAAACCAAGGACGCCCTGGTCGCGGAGTGGCTGCGAATCGTCGCCGCCGACTACCAGGAGGCGTTCGACCGGGTCGAGGCCGAATACCCCGGTCGGCCCCGGGAGCAGATCCTGGGCATGGCCCGCTTCATCGCCGAGGGCTTGCCGGCGATCTCATATCGGGGCTGCCCGTTCATCAACTCCATCGCCGAGCTGCCCGACCGCTCCCATCCCGCCCGGCAGGTGATCGAGAAGCACAAGGCCCGCCAGACCCGCCGGCTGGTCGGCATGTGCGCCGAGGCCGGACTGCCCGACCCCGAGCAGGCGGCGGCCGAGATCACCTTCGTCCTCGAAGGTGCGCAGGTCAGCACGCAGAACGGAAGCATCGATCAGACGGGGGACCGGCTGATGCGGATCGTCGAGGGCATCGTGGACCGGCACCACTCCCCCGTCAGCGCCTCCCGGACGACCACCGGCTGACCGTGCGGCCGGTGGCCCGAGGACGGCCACTCCCGGGCCACTCCTGACGGCCCATCAGGCGCGTTCCGTGAGCAGTACCGCGAGGTGGTCCACGAATTGCGTGAGGCCGTCCAGCCGCGGACCGCCCCGGGCGATCCGGAAGCCATGACGGCGCCCCCAGAACGCCGCCTGAACGGCATGGAACTGGGCCCAGCGCCGCACCCGTGTCCGATCGAGTTCCGCGGTCTCGGCGAAGACGTCCAGAACGCGGTGGACTGACGCGCGCAGGTCGTCCGCCCCCAGAAGCGTCAGCGCACGTGACTTGAGCAGCGTGCCGGCGTCGTAGGCGGGGTCCCCCACGTATCCCTTGGGATCGACGGCCAGCCATGGCTCACGGTCGGCCCGCAGAATGTTCCGCGCGTGGAGATCGCCGTGGACGAGGGTGTCCGGCTGGTCACGGCCCAGTTCGCGGGCGGTCGCCACGGCGGCGTCCACCACCTGACGCGGGAGGGTGTGTCTCAACTCCTCGGCATCCCCGCGCAGTTCCTCCTCCCAGGCGTCGGCCCGCTCACGCAGCCGGGGCAGGCCGGGCGGTGCGGGAACGGCCAGGCGACGGCTGAGCCGCCCGGCGATCGTCACCACCTCATCGCCGTCTTCGACCTCGGCCAGGGTCGCAGTCCGGACCCGCTCGAGCAGCATCGCGAAACGCTCGTCGTCGCGCTCGTACAGCAGGACGGCCCCGCGTCCGGCCCACGCCGCGAAGGCGTCCGGTTCATGCACGTTTCCTGGGTGCGGAAACGACACCTTCAGCACAGCGGGCCCCTCGGCCCGCCCGCGCACCGGGACGACGACCCCGACACCGCCGTACATCACCTCGCCGTCCGCCGCACAGCCCCAGCGTTCCAGCAACTCCTTCACGATCCCGGGCACCGTGGCCAACCACGCCGCTCCCGGGTCACCTTCGCGCTCCACGGTGCTCCGCGCGAACACCTCCGGTACCACGATCACCCGGGCACCTTACTCGGCCGCCACCGCGTGAGCGGGGCGCATTCCCATTGCACGCAGGTAAAGCCACCAGTGACAAGCATGCACTTGCTGTTAATCAACGGCCCTGCCTACCGTCGATGCGCAGACGGCGAAGCGCGCGCCACGCCCCTCCTTGTCCACCTTTCACCGGAACCCCGTTGTCCGGCCAAGCCCTGTAGGAGCACCCCTCGTGTCCACTGTCACCCACACCGGCGCCGACGCCGACGCCGACGCCGCCCTGCTCGCCCAGGTCACCACCGCCGTCCACGCCGCCGGCGACCGGCTGCGGGAGCGCTACACCCCGCATGCCCGCGGCGTCAGTGCCGACGAGATCGTCACGGAGATCCACGCCAACGACGACGCCGTGCTCGACATCCTCAAAGCGCCGCTGCTGGCGGCCCGGCCCGGCGCGAACTGGGCCGACGACGAACTGGCCGGCGGCGCGCTGCCGCCCGGCGAGTGGTGGATCGTCGATCCGGCCGAGGGCAACATCAACCACGTCCACGGCACACCGGAGTGGGCCGTGACCGCCACGCTCGTCCGCGACAATCGCCCGGTCCTCAGCGTCGTTCACCTCCCGCTGACCGGCGACGACTACACCGCGCTGGCCGGGCGCGGCGCCCATCTCAACGGCGCGCCGCTGCGTGTGTCGGCCAAGACCGACCTGGGCGCGGCCCTGACCGGTACCGGCCAGGCGCGGCCCGGGGAGGACGCGCACACGTTCCGCCGGATCGGCGCGTCCGTCACGCAGATGCTCATCAACGGCCTCGTCGTCCGCGTCTCGGTACCCGCCACCCTCCAGCTGATCCACGTCGCCGCCGGCCGCATGGACGCCTTCTGGCAGTTCTCCGACGTCCGCTCGGGGCTGATGGCCGGCGCTCTGCTGGTCGCCGAGGCCGGCGGCGCCGTCACCGACACCCACGGCAACCCGTGGACCCCGGCCAGCCCCGACTTCCTGGCCGCCGCCCCCGGTATCCACGCCGCGGCCGTCGCGGCCCTGTCCCCCATCGCCTGACCAGCCGTCACCTATCGCTCGTCACCCAGCACTCACCACCTCACCACCCACCACCCGGTAAGGAGCACACCACCATGACCAGCATCGGCATCCTCGGCACCGGCCGCGTCGGCAGCGGTCTGGCCCGCGCACTCGCCGCCGCCGGCCACGAGGTCGTCCTCGGCCACCGGCAGCCTCCCGAGGAGACCGCGGCCCACGACACCGACCCCGCCCGGCCGCTCCGCCACACCGACCAGCGGACCACCGCCGCCACCGCCGACATCGTGCTCAACGCCACCCCGGGCGACACCTCCCTGGAGCGCCTGTCCGCCCTGGAGGCCGAACTGGCGGGCAAGATCCTCATCGACGTCTCCAACGCCACCCACCACGGCCCCGACGGACTGCCCTCGGACCTCTGCTACCCCGGCGGCAGCCTCGCCGAGCGGCTCCAGCGGGCCCTGCCCGCCACCCGGGTCGTCAAGACGCTCAACACCATGCTCTTCCCGGTCATGACCGCCCCCGGGTCCCTGTCCACCCCGCCCACCGTCTACCTGTCCGGCGACGACGCGGACGCCAAGACCGTCACCGCGGGCCTCCTTGCCGATCTGGGCTGGCGGCCCGAGTGGATCGAGGACCTCGGCGACATCACCACCGCCCGCGCCACCGAAGCACTGATGCTGCTCGTCCCCCACGTTCTGCGCCGCCGCGGATTCCAGCCGTTCGCCGTCTCCCTCGCCCGCTGAGTTTACAAAGTGGAGCGCCGTTCCGTATTCTCTAATCGGAACGGCGTTCCGCTTTGTTGGCCATGAGGAGAGGACGGGTCGTATGACACACCAGCAGCACCCCATCGGATCGGGATTCACCGCCGCGTCGACGGCCGACGAGGTCCTCGCCGGCATCGACCTGGCCGGCCAGAACGTCATCGTCACCGCTGGTCATGCCGGTATCGGCCGCGAGGTCACCCGTGCGCTGGTCACGGCCGGCGCGTCCGTGACCGTGGGCTCGCGCAACCCGGACCGTGCCAGGACGGCGCTGGCCGGGATCGAGGGCGTCGAGGTCAGCCGGCTGGACCTGCTCGACCCGGCGTCGGTCGACGCCTTCGCCGAGCGCTGGCTGGAGTCAGGCCGTCCGCTCCACATCCTGGTCAACAACGCCGCCCTGCCGGCTCCCGAGAAACTCGAGCGGGACGCGCGCGGATACGAGGCGCAGTTCGCGACCAACCATCTGGGCCACTTTCAGCTGACGCTCGGTCTGCTGCCCGCTCTGCGCGCCGCCCACGGCGCCCGCGTGGTCAACGTGACCTCCGGAGCCCAGCGGTTCTCCGACATCCGGTGGGACGACCCGCACTTCGCCGGCGGCTACCACCCCACCATGGCCTACGCGCAGTCCAAGACCGCCAATGTGCTCTTCGCCGTCGAGCTGGACCGCCGGTGGGCCGAGGACGGGATCCGCGGCTACGCCGTACACCCGGGGGTGGTGGTCGGCACGAGCCTGAACAGCGCGGCGGGCCAGGAGGCTCTGCGGGCCGAGGGGCTGATCGACGAGTCCGGTCAGCCGATCATCGACCCCGAACGGGGGAAGAAGACCCCGCGGCAAGGCGCCGGCACCATCGTGTTCGCCGCGACCAGCCCGCTGCTCGCCGAGATCGGCGGTGTCTATCTGAAGGACAACGACATCTCGCCGCTCGATGACGAGCCCAGGCCCGTCACCGCGGAGGACATCCCGTCCGAGGTGGCGTCGCACTCCATCGACCCGCGATCCGCCCAGCGGCTCTGGGAGCTGAGCGAGCAGCTGCTCACTGCCTGAGTACGCGGGGGCAGTGACGGTCCACTGCCCCGTCGGCACCGCCGGACGGGGCCGACCGGGGCCGGCCGCCCTCCGGCGCTGCATGACCGGTCCTCAGCACCGCGCCCAGAACTCGGTCAGGGCGCGGGCTCCACGCGCGGGGTCCTGGGTCATCCACCAGTGCCCGAGTCCGTCCAGGGTCTCGACGCGGGCGCCCGCGCGCTGGGCCGCGCGTCGGCGTTGCCGCTCGGTGCCGACCATGTGGTCCTCGGTGGCGAGGATCGCCAGGCCGGGCCGCTGGGACGCACGTTCCAGGTCCCGGCCGAGCTCGGACATCATCGGCTGTGCGGCGGAGCGGTAGAGCGCGAGCACGGCCCGGCCCATCGTCTCGTCCTGCGCCGCGGCGATCTGCTCGGCCACCGGCCTGTTCACGCCGCGTTCGACGAGTGCCACGACCCGCGTTTCCAGGGCCGCGCCGAACCGTTCGGCGACATCGGCCTCTCCCACTCCAGGGGTCTGCCAACGCTGGGCGAGTTCATGCCAGACGTAGTCGCGGTCGAAGGCTCCGACGACGTCGCTCGCCCAGCTGCGCAGCAGATCCGGCCGGGCGATGGCGACGTTCACGACGTGTCCGCCGCCCCAGTCGTGGCCCACCAGATCGACGGGTTCGCCCACCTTCTCCAACTCGCCGATCAGCCAGTCCCGGTACTCACCCACCGTCGCGCCGAACCCGGTCGGCAGAGGTGCACCGAATCCGTACGGCGAGAGGCAGATCAGCTCGGAGCGTGCCGCACCGGCGCGTTCCAGCTCGGCGAGCAACGGGCCCCACACCGCCGCCGTTTCCGGATTGCCATGCACGAAGACCTTCGGCACCGCGCTCACCTCCCGATCGGCGAGGTCGGCCGCCGTACCGCCGCCACCAGCGGCTCACCGCGCAGGGGAACCGCCACGCGGTACCCGGAGTCCCCGATCATGTCCACGAACGCCTGCCGGTCCCGGCAGTGCACCAGAGCAACCATGTCTCCAGCTTGCCCGCCCCCGGCGACCCGTGTCGACCGCGTCGGGGATCAAGCGCCTTCTCGGGACTGATCCGAGAGCCCTATGGCCACCCGGCGCGAGGGCCGCTGCGTCACCCCGTCAGCGGCTCGTCGGGCAACATCGAGGCGATGGCCGTGGCCACCGCCTCGTGATGGGACAGTGGGGAGAGGTGACTGCTGGGAAGCTCGGTGACGACCGCTCCGGCCCGCAGCGCGAACCATCGTTGCAGCCCCGGATCGAGAATCCGGTCCTGGGTGGAGAGCACATAGCCGCAGGGCAGGTCATGCCAGGCGCCCGGAAGTGCCGGCGCCGTCAGACATGCCCCGTGGGTCGGCTTCTGCACGGCGGCCAGGGTCCGGGCGAGGCGGGGCGGCAGGTCGTGGGCGAGCGCGTCGCCGAACATCTCCGGGTCCACGGTCGACCAGCCGTCCGGACCGAACCGGATGGCCGCGCGGCCGGGCATCTCGGCGCCCTTGTCGCTCAGCATCGGGATGGTCTCCCCTTCGTCAGGCGCGTAGCCGGCGACGAAGACCAGGGAGCCGACCCGGGGATGCTCCAGCGCCGCGCCGGAGATGACGGTGCCGCCGTAGGAGTGGCCGACCACGGTGACCGGGCCGTCCAGCGCGTCGATGTGCCGACGGGTCCAGGCGATGTCGTCCGCGAGCGAGGACATCGGCAGTTGGACGGCCAGCGCCCGATGGCCGCTGTCGTGCAGGTCGCCGATGACCTCCTGCCAGATCGAGCCGTCACTCCACGCGCCGTGGACCAGCACCACGTTTCCCATGTCCCGCTTCCCTTCGTCACGACCGTCACGGCCGCCGCGGCCGGGCGCCTCCCGGCCGCGGCGGACTGCCGGGTTCCTCCGACATGGGACAGGACCACGGCACCGTCACCGACACGGCGGAGGAAACCGCGAGGTTCTCGACATGAGCCGGGGTCATCGCGGCGGAAACCGACGCGCACGGCCGGGTGGCACCGCGCGCTACCGCAGGGCGGTGGCGTTCGCGGGTGAGCCGACTCCCCCGGTCAGGTTCAGGGGCTTGACGGTGAGGAGGCTGTCCCAGCGGCCGGTGGTACGGCAGTCCAGGGCGAGGGCGGTGAGGTTCCACAGTTCGCCGAGCGGCAGGCCCAGTTTGGCGATCAGCTCCTGGTGCATCATCCCGTCGTCCTCGGGCGCGCTGCGGCGGAAGTCGCTGGTGTCCAGCACGGGGAGGACCTCGACGGCGAAGGTGTCGGTGGCCATCAGGGCGATGCGGTGGTCCCAGCACCAGGCGGCGAAGGCACGGCTCTGGGCGAAGCCGGTGGCACGCCGCTGTGCGCGGACCTCGGCGCGTTCCTCGGGGGTCGTGGTGAGGTACCAGGCCGCCCAGCCGGTGTGGACGAGGACGAGATCTCCGGGTTCGACGCCACAGCCCTGTTCCTTCAGGGCGTCGTCGAGGAGGTCGGTGGTGAGGGCGGGGCCGTCGGCATGGCGGACAGGTGTGCCGCGGTCGCGGAGCAGACCGTCGATGTCGATGAGGAGACCGCGGCCGACGAGGGGCACTTCGGCCCACAGCTGGACACCCAGGCGGGGGCTGCGGGGGGCGATCTCGTCGTCGGGTACGCCGTTGTAGAAGCCGTGTCCGGAGGCGCGGCGGTGGCGCAGTCCGTCGATCTGAGTGCCCGCCTGGAGGTGGAAGTTGTCCAGGACGTCGTCGCGGGCCTGGTCGTGCTTGGCGGTGATGCGGTGGTGGGGGATGCCGCGGGCCTTGGACATGGGCGGGTCGAAGGCGTCGAGCGGGTAGTCCAGGTTGAAGGCGTGCCCCTCGACGACGGTGGCGGCCGCGCGGCGGATCTGCTGGGGGCCGGCGAAGTTGGCCATGCCGCGTTCGGGGTGGTCGGTGAAGAGGTGCCAGCTGGATCCGGGGGGAGCGTCGGTGCGTTCGGTGAGCTGTCGATGGGTGGGCAGTGACACGTGGGTGGCTCCTGTCAGGGGCAGCGGGCGGCGATCGCGTCGGCTGCCCGGCACACTTCGCCGATGAGGCGGGTGTGGTCGGTTTCGGTGAGTTCGCTGCTGGGTCCGGCGATGCTGAGCGCGCCGAGGACGTCCTCGGCGTGGCGGATGGGAGCGCTGACGGCGGTGACGTTCACCGCGCGTTCGCTCAGGGACAGGGCGTAGCCCGCCTTCCTGACCTGGTCGAGGTCGGCGGCCAGGTCCTCGGCGGTGACGTGCTCGCCGGAGACCCGGGTGAAGGGCGCGGACTGTTCGATGAGCGAGTGGAGCTCGGCGTCGGGCAGCCAGGCGGCCAGGGCCTTCCCGGCGCCCAGGTACAGGGGGAGCTTCTCGCCGATGGGCAGCTGGTAGCGCAGCGGGTTGCGGCCCTGGACGCGTGCGATGAGCACGCGGAAGTGTCCGACGCGTACGTACAGGCTGGCCGTCAGGCTGGTGGTGGCGGCCAGTTCCTGGAGAACGGGGAGGGCGACCTGGCTGAGACGGTTGTTGACCAGGAAGGCGTGGGCGGTGGCGACGGCGGCGGGGCCGGCGACGTAGCCGGTCTCCTCCTTGGCGGCGTAGCCGCGCTCGATGAGCACGTTGAGGATGCGCTGGGCGGTGGCCACGTGCAGTTCCGCGCGGCGGGCGACCTCGCTCAGGCGCAGGGGCTGCCGGGTGTCCTCGAGGACGCCCAGGACATCGAAGGCCCGGTCGAGGGAACGCATGGCGGAGGAGGGGGTGGTGGCCATTGAAGGGCTCCTGGATGGTCGGCTCGGCACACGGCGGTCCCGATAAGACTTATCACCATGCGAGCGGAGTGTGGATCGCACACGATCCACCCAGGGAGCGGCTGTCTCATTCCGGCTGGGTCACCGCGGCGGCCCGCTCGGGCGAGCGGTCGTCGGTGGCGGCGTCGGCGTTCTCCCGTGGGTCGGTGTCCCGCCGGTAGGAGAGGGCGAAGGAGAGGATGCCGCAGATGCTCGCGACGACGCAGGTGGGCGGTTGGGCGCTGGTTTCCACCTCCGCCACCCACTGGGCGTCGCCGAGCAGGATGCCGATGGCCTGGCCGAGGACGATGATGACGCCGCCGAGCAGGAAGACGATGACGCTGAGGCGGAAGAGCGGTTGCAGCAGACGGTGAGCCATGGTGGGTCCTTGACGTTCAGACGGGCAGGACGCCGGTGGCCACCGCGGCGCCGATGAGCAGGATGGGAACGCAGTAGTACGCGGCCAGCGGTACGAACGTGCGGGCCGGGTCGATGCCGGCGATGCCGCTGGCGACGTAGATGGGGGCACCGGACGGGGGCGAGGCGCCCTCGGTCGAGGCGAAGATGAGGACCGCGACGCAGGCCGTGGCCGGCGGCACCCCGGCCCCGACGAGGGAGGAGACCGCCACCGGGCCGATGGCCGCCATGGTGGCGCTGGCGGTGAGCGGGATGGCGACGCCGACCACGAGGACACCCACGATCAGCGCCATGGCCCACAGGGGAGCGTCCACCCCGGCCAGCAGATCGGTCAGCTGCTGCGGCAGTCCGAGTTCGCCCAGCACGTTGGAGGCGGAGAAGGCGGCGACGATGGTGACGCCGATCACTCCGAACTGGGGTGCCGCATGGCCCAGCACCCGCCACCACTCGGGGCCCGAGCGCGGAAGGTGACGCCGGCCCAGGATCAGGACCGTGGCGATCAGCAGGACGGGGATCCAGGTGATCAGGCTGATGGCGTCCGACATCCTGGCGCCGACCCAGTCGCCGAGGGCGCCGCCCGAGGGGCCCCGCGTCAGCAGCAGCGGCACCACGATCGCGGCGAACAGGAACAGACTCGTCCAGCCCGCGCTCAGGCTGGTGCGCAGGGGCAGCAGGTCGGCGCGGTCCATGGACTGGATCTTGTGACGGCGCACCATGACGAAGGCGGCCAGCATGCGATAGCCCAGACACCACAGGCCGCCCAGGAACAGGGGGAGCACGATGTCGTCGGTGGTCGCCATGGACGCCACACCGGCCGAGCCCATGAGGATGAACATGGTGGAGCTGAAGGGGAAGGTCACGCCCATGCCCGCGCCGCCGGCGGCGACGGTGGCCGCGAGCTCGCCACTCACCTTCGAGCGTTTCATCCAGGGGATCGTCACGGATCCGACGGCCGCGGTCACCGCCGCCCCGACATGGGCGATGGCGCCGAAGATGCCCGCGGCGATGGTGGAGGTGTAGACGGGGCCGCCCCGTACCCGGCCCAGCAGGGAGTTCAGGATCGCCAGCAGCTGGTCCAGCACCGGTGTGCGGGAGAGCAGATAGCTCATGAACACGAAGGCCAGGGCGGCGAAGGTGACTTCCTCCTGCATGGCCTCGACGAGCCCGTGCCACATGACGTGTCCGATGTCGCGCCCGGCGAACAGGCCGGTGACCAGGAATCCGACGAGCAGCGCCTCGCCGATGTTGCGCTTGAGGACGGCGTTCCACACGATGATGGCCATCACATAGCAGGCCAGGGCCCATACGGCGATCACGACGCGTCTCCTGGCGTGGCGGTGGCAGTGGCGAGGGTGGTGGCAGTGGCGGTGGCGGTGGCCGCGGCGCGGATGCCGGCGCGCCGACGCGCTTCCTCGGCCTCCACCTCGCGCGCGGCGGCCAGGACGGACGCGGCGCGGTCGGCCGGGACGACCGCGACGCCGTCGCCGTCTCCCACCACCAGGTCTCCCGGTTGGCAGACCACCCCGCCCACGGCGACCGGCACCCCGACGCGGCCGGGCCCGAACTTGTAGGGGCCGGCCGGGGTCACCGCCCGCGCCCACACGGGGAAGCCCATCTCGGCCAGGACCTCGACATCGCGAGCGGCTCCGTCCAGCACCATGCCCACCACGCCTCTGGCTCGGGCGCGCTCCGCGATCAGCTCTCCGATCAGCGCGCGGGATACGTCGCCCTCCCCATTGACCACAATGATGTCACCCGGTTCGGCGATCTTTACGGCCTGGTGAATCGCCTGGTTGTCCCCCGCCCGGGTCCACACCGTCACAGCGCGGCCAACGGCGCGCGCACCGGGCCACAGGGCGCTGATACCGGAGTCCAGCAGCCCCAGCCGCTCGGTGGCATCGCCGATGTTCGCCGTCGGCAGCCCCTGGTAGGCCGCCAGCACCGCAGGCGTCAGCCGGGTGGTGTCCCGCAGCCCCTCGGGGCGGCCGGTGAGCGTGTGCAGCCGGCTGACGGCGCGGGCCAGCCCGGGGTCGAGGCCGAGTTCCCGCAGGAGGTCCGCGGCCGCCGCCACCTCGCGCGCCCGGCGGTCGGCGTGCTTGTACGTTCCCCGGTACAGGCGCTCCAGTGTGGCCTCGCCGCCGGTGAGCTCCGCCGCGATCTGCCCGCGGACCCACCGTTCGTCGCCGGCCGCCCGCCCCGCGTCGACAGCCTCCACGATGACCGCGGCCACCCCCTTCATGAACAGGCTGCGCAGCAGCTTGCGCGCCGAGGCGGCCCCGGGTTCGGCGCCCAGGTCCTCCACCGGTGCCTGGAGGGCACCGAAGTGGCCGACGACCGCCGGGGCTCCGGGGCCACTGGCCAGCAGAGCGGTCCGGTGGCGGTACTTCGGCACCGAGCCGATCACCGACACGTCCGAAAACAGCGCCCGGGAGGATGCGGCGATCACATCAGCGATCTTCCTCTTCAGCTCCGGCGCCCCGGCGTTCATGTCCGCATAGACGGTCGCGTCCGGCAGGTACGGAGCGGCCTCCTCCGCCACGGCCAGCGCCGCCTTCGCACCGGTCAGGCTGAGCACCAGGTCACAGCCCTGAACGGCGTCAGCCGGCGAGGCCGCCCGCGCGACACCCGCCGGGGTGGGCACATCGCCCGGATCGAAGCCGGCCACCTGCCAGCCGTGTTCCGAAAAACCCGTCGCATACAGGGCCCCGGCCTCGCCCAGGCCCAGAATTCCGACCTTCATCACACCTACGCTTTCTCATACAGTGATAGCTTCTCTCATTGAGTGCGTGAGGATGTTGCTCTGCCGTTACGCGGACGTCAAGAGCTGACGAATGATCGATCAAAATCGGCCAGGGAGCAGGGGGCTGCCGGGCCCTTCGGCCCGGTCGCCGCCGACGGTGGCCGGTCAGGCACGCGGGCGCCATCACGCTGTTCACCGCAACCAGGGCATCATCACAACAAGGCAGCACCACACCAGCAGCGGCACCCGCCTGAGGAGGGCACATGCGAGTCAAGGGCTTACTGCACTACGGCATTGAGGTTCCGTCACTGGACGTCGGCGAGAGCTTCTACGCCGCCTTCGGGCTGGAGACCTCGGAGCGCGGCAACACGGTCGTGGTGCGCTGCGAAGGCCGTGACCTGGACCAGACGGTGCTGACCGAGGGTCCGGTCAAGCGCCTGCACCACATCGCCTTCGCCGTGGAGCCGCATTCACTCCAGGAATGGCAGCGTCATCTGGAGGGGCTGGGAGTGCCACTCGTGGATGCCCCGAAGGAGCTGGAAGGCGGCCTGTGGCTACGCGACCACGAAGGCAATCTCGTGAACCTGCGGGAGGACGAGCCGGCCCCCTGGCGCGACTTCGGCACGACGGATGCGCAGGAGGTCAACTTCGGCGACCGGGTCCGGCGCGTCGACCAGGCCCGCTGGCTCACCGCCGAGGAGAAGCCACGCCCACGGCGGCTCGGCCACATGCTGATCTTCAGCACCGATCTGGCCGCTTCCGAGCGGTTCTACGGCCATGTCCTCGGCCTGCGTACCTCCGACCGCGTCCGCTCCATGGCCACCTTCATGAACTCCGGCCCCGGCGACCACCATGTCTTCGGCTTCGTCCCCGGCACCCATCCCGGCCTGCACCACTCCAGCTGGGAGGTGGCGGACATCGATCAGATCGCCATGGGCGCCCGGAGCATGGCCGAGGCCGGTCACGCCGACGGCTGGGGGCTGGGCCGGCACACCTTGGGGTCGAACTTCTTCCACTACATCAAGGACCCATGGGGCAGCTGGATCGAGTACTCCAGCGACATGGACCGCATCACCGAGAACTGGCAGGCGAACGACTGGGACTGCCCGCCGGCGGTGTGGAGCCCGCGGATGCCCGCCGACTTCATCGTCAACCACGAGGAGCAGCCCACCTGAGGGCGACGTCGAGGACGCCGGGCCCGCGCTACGAGCCCGGCGAGACGTACCGGCCGTCGACCCGTAGCGAGGTCACCCCGCTGATGTGCCGGGCACCGCAACGGTCCTGCGGGACCACGAGCTGCGGGCCGTGCGGATCGAGCGGCGTGTCGTCGATACGGGTCGCCAGCAACACCGGGGCGTTCCCGAAGTCGGGGTCGATCTCGGCCCAACTCAGCACCGTGTGATGGCCGTCGCCGCCGGTTACGGCGATGAGGAAACGCAGTCTGTCCTTGCGTCGTGCGGGATCGAAGGAGGGCCCCGCCGTATGCAGCACGTCATAGAGGAGCGGTCCCTCGAACCGGTGGTGCCGCACACCGCTGGTCGCGCACTCGAAGCTGACCTGTGCCCGCCGCAGGGGCAGGGCGCACAGATCAGCCACGGCCAGGCAGGCGGGGCGGAGGACATCGCCGCTCACGGTGAAGCGGGCGGGCGGCGCGATCGCAGAAGTCGGGCTCACGGGCTTCCACCTCCCCGATGACCGTACCCGCACTTCTCGCCCGGGGAAACGCACATGCCAAGAGATCCCGGACCTCAGCTCGGATATGCGAGGCTTTTTCGCCTGTCACGCTCGCATCCGCGCGAAGTGCTCACAGCTTCTGGAAGGGGTCGTGCTCGGCGAGCAGTTTCTCCACCCGCGCCTGATCGACCCGGCTGACGATCTGTCCGGCCTCCTGCCGGTCCCGGATCACCTTGGCCAGGGTGAAGGCGGAAGTCACCAGGTAGAGCACGGCGATGGCCAGGAAGCCGCGCACCCAGGCGTCGGCGTTCAGCCGGAAGATGCCGATGGCGGTGGCCACCATGGCGACGGCGAAGGAGGCGACCGCCTGACCGTAGAACGCGGCCGTACTCTGCTGCTTGACCGGTGTCTCACTCATGCGGACAAGAGTGTGCGGGCCCGATCGGCCGCACATCCGTCCGGATACTCAGTTACGTACTCAGAACAGGCGTAACGTGATCGCCTCCGGACCGGAGCCCGGACGGGTGGCGGGCCGGCCTCCCAGCGCTTCGCTGGGCCGTCCGGTACAGCTTCCCTCCCCCTTACGAGTCACCTGTGTCCACGACCGGTGTCCGAGGGGCGGGCGAAGGGGCACCTCGTTCCCGTAACACGACGACGGGACCGCGCGGCTCCGCCGAGGAAGCCGAGAAAGGAATGCCCCGGTGAAAACCGTCAAGGGCGCCACCGACCATGTGGTGGTCATCGGCGCCGGGCTGTCCGGACTCGCCGCCGCCCTGCATCTGCTCGGTGCCGGACGCCGGGTCACCGTCGTGGAGCGCGCCGCGGTCCCCGGCGGCCGGGCCGGACTCCTGGAGCGCGGCGGGTACCGCATGGACACCGGACCCACCGTGCTGACCATGCCTCACCTCGCCGACGAGGCCCTGGCCGCCGTCGGGGACTCCCTCGCGGCACGGCTGGAGCTGAACGCCCTGCACCCCGCCTATCGCGCGGAGTTCGCCGACGGCAGCCGGCTCGATGTCCACACCGCGGCCGAGGCGATGGAGTCCGAGATCCACCGTTTCGCCGGGGCGCGGGAGGCCCTCGGCTACCGGCGGCTGCGGACGTGGCTGACCGACCTCTACACCGCCCAGATGCGGCGCTTCATCGACACCAACTTCGACTCGCCGTTCCAGCTGCTGCACCCCGACCTCGCCCGGCTGGCGGCCCTGGGCGGCTTCGGACGGCTCGACAGGCGGATCGGCCGGTTCCTGACGGACGAACGGCTGCGCCGGGTGTTCTCCTTCCAAGCCCTGTACGCCGGGCTGCCGCCCGCCAGGGCGCTGGCCGCCTATGCCGTGATCGCCTACATGGACACCGTCGCCGGGGTGTACTTCCCGAGCGGCGGTATGCACGCCCTGCCCCGGGCCATGGCCGACTCCGCCGCCGAGGCGGGCGCCGACTTCCGCTGGCACACCACGGTGACCCGGCTGGAACGGTCCCTGGACCGGATCACCGCCGTGCACACCGCGGACGGTGAGCGCATCGGCTGTGACGCCGTCGTCCTCACCCCCGACCTGCCGGTCGTGCACCGGCTCCTCGGGCGCACCCCGCGGCGCGCCCTCCCCCTGCGGCACGCGCCGTCCGCCGTGGTCCTGCACCTGGGCACCGACCGCACCTGGAGCCGGCTGGCCCATCACACGATCTCCTTCGGTGCCGCCTGGCGGAACACCTTCCGGGAGATCATCCGCGATGGCACGGTCATGAGCGACCCCTCGCTGCTGATCACCCGGCCCACCACGCACGATCCCTCCCTGGCCCCTCCGGGACGGCATCTGCATTACGTCCTCGCGCCATGCCCCAACACTGACACCGGCCCCGGCACCCGCCAGTGGGCGGACCTGGGACCGCGCTACCGCGACCGGCTGATCGCCGAACTCGAACGCCGGGGCCTGACCGGCCTCGGCACCGCCATCGAGGAAGAGTGCCTGGTGACGCCCGCCGACTGGGCACGCCACCGGCACGCGGCCGGCACCCCCTTCTCCGCCGCGCACACCTTCGCCCAGACCGGCCCCTTCCGCCCCCGCAACCTGGTGCGCGGTCTGGACAACGCCGTACTCGCCGGCTGCGGCACCACCCCCGGGGTCGGCGTCCCCACCGTCCTGATCTCCGGCAAGCTGGCCGCGGCCCGGATCACCGGTGTCCACCGCCCGTCACCGCTGTTCGCGTCGGCCGGCCCCACCACCGCTCCCGCCCGGCCGCGCTCCCCCGAGGGCGCCGTCCCATGACCCGGTATCCGGTCCGCTCCAGGGCACGGACAGCACCGCTCGTGGCGGAGCGGGAGCTCGACGCGGCGGGTATCACCGAGCCCGCCCTGCGGGACGCCTACCAGCGGTGCCGACGCCTCAACGCCCGCCACGGCAAGACGTACTTCCTCGCCACCCGGCTGCTCCCGCCGGCCAGGCGTCCCGCCGTGCACGCCCTGTACGGCTTCGCCCGCTGGGCCGACGACATCGTCGACGACCAGGGCTCCGCCGTGGCCCCCGACGTCCGCGCGCGGGCGCTGCGCACCCTGTGGAACCGGCTGGAGGACGGGCTGCGCGACGGCGGCAGCCACGACGAGCCGGTGGTCCGGGCCCTGGCGCACACCGCCGCCGTCCACGGCATCGACCACCGGCACTTCCACGACTTCATGGTCTCCATGCACCGCGATCTGACGGTCACCGAATACGCCGACTACGACGCGCTGATGACATACATGCACGGCTCCGCCGCCGCCATCGGACTCCAGATGCTGCCCGTCCTCGGTACGGTCGTGCCGCGCGAGGTGGCCGCGCCGCACGCCGCCGCGCTCGGTGTCGCCTTCCAGCTGACCAACTTCCTGCGCGACGTGGGCGAGGACCTCGACCGGGGACGGGTGTATCTGCCGGCCGACCTGCTCGCGGCGCACGGCGTCGACCGGGAGCTGCTGCGGTGGAGCCGGGACACCGGCGTCCGCGACCCGCGGATCCGGGCGGCCCTGGCGGCCGTCGCCGACCTCACCCGTGGCGTCTACCAGGAGGCGGCGCCCGGCTTGGCCATGCTCGACCCACTGGCCCGGCCGTGCATCCGGACCGCCTTCGTGCTCTACGGGGGCATCCTCGACGCCATCACGGCCGATGACTACCCGGTACTGCACCACAGGGCCGTCGTGCCGCGCCGCCGCCGGGCGGCCGTCGCCTTCGACGGCCTGGGCCGGGTGGCCGCGGCCCGGCTGCGCGCGAGGGCCGGTCGGCGTGGCATGCGGCCCGCGCCGGGCCCGGAGGCCGTGCCGGTGCGGGGAGGCACGGCGTGACCGGCGGCGCGCGGGAACGGGACCGGTGGCATCCGCCGCTGCAGCTGCGTCGTGGCTCCGCACGCTGGGAGGATCAGCGGCCGACCTGGCGTGACGCGAAACCCGGGGTCATCGCGGAGGCGCTCGGACGGGCCATCGCCCGTCCGAGCGGCAACTGGTACGTGGTCGGGGCCGGCCGCGACCTGGCCGGCCCGGGTCCGGTGGGGCGCACGGTGGCCGGCGCCGAGGTCGTGCTCTGGCGCGGCTCCGACGGGCGGCGGCGGGCGGGCCCCGGCGTCTGTCCCCATCTGGGCGCCCCGCTGCGCGGCGGCTCGGTGCGGTGCTCCACGCTGATCTGCCACTGGCACGGACTCGCCCTGGACGGCTCGCCGTTCGCGGGCTGGGAACCGTATCCCGTGCACGACGACGGGGTGCTCGTGTGGGTGCGACTGGACGCGGTGGGGGGCGAGGAGCCCCTGGAGCGGCCCGTGGTGCCGGACCGGCCCGCCCCGAAGCGCTCGCTGACCGCGGTGCACACGGCTGTGGGCCGCTGCGAACCGCAGGACGTGGTGGCCAACCGGCTCGACCCCTGGCACGGCGGCTGGTTCCATCCGTACTCCTTCACCGATCTGACGGTGGTGCGCACTCCCGGAGACAGAGACGGGTCCGAGTCCGGGTCCGGCGACGACGGCTTCGCGGTGGACGTGTCCTTCAAGGTCGCGGGGCGGGCCGTGGTGCCGGTGCGCGCCGTGTTCACCGCGCCCGAGCCCCGTACCGTCGTCATGCGCATCGCCGACGGCGAGGGAGCCGGATCGGTGGTGGAGACCCACGCCACCCCCGTGACACCGGCGGCCGGTGGCCCGCCGCGCACCGCCGTCGTGGAGGCGGTCGTCGCCACCTCGGACCGGCCCGGTTTCGCCCTGGCCCGTGCGTCGGCGCCGCTGCTACGGCCCCTGATGCGGGCCGCGGCGCGCCGGCTGTGGCGGGACGACCTGGCGTACGCCGAGCGCCGGTGGCGGCTACGCCACGACGGCCGCTTCCCCGGCTGACAGCTGCCCCCGCGCTTGCCCGCGCCGGCGCCGATGCCGATGCCCGTGCCGGTGCCCATGCCCGTGTCGGTGCTTGGTGCCATGCCCGGTGCCAGCGCCCGTGTCGGTGCCCAACGTCCGGTGCGGTGCCCGGCGCCCGGTGCCCATGCCGACGCCCGTGCCAGCGCCCGTGCCGATGCCCCTGCCCATGCCCATGCCCGTGCCGGTGCTTGGTGTCCAGTGCCGGCGCCCGTGCCAGCGCCCGTGCCGGTGCCGATGCCCATGCCGGGGCCCGTGTCGGGGCCCAACGTCCGGTGCGGTGCCCGGTGCCCATGCCGACGCCCGTGCCCGTGCCCGTGCCGATGCCCCTGCCCATGCCCATGCCCGTGCCGGTGCTTGGTGTCCAGTGCCGGCGCCCGTGCCAGCGCCCGTGCCGGTGCCGATGCCCGTGCCGGCGCCCGTGTCAGGGCTCGGTGCCATACCTGGTGTCCGCGCCCGTGCCCATGCCCGGCGCCCGTGTCGCTGCCGATGCCCGTGCCCATGCCCGTGTCGGTGCCCGTGCTCGTGCCCGGTGCCGGGGCCCGTGCCGGAGCTCGGTGCCGGTGCCCGTGCTCGCACCCGGTGTCAGCGTCCGTGCCGGGGCCCGGTGCCCGGTGCCGGCGCCCGTGCCAGCGCCCGTGCTCGTGCCCGGCGCCGGTGACCGGCGCCCGTGCCGGCGCCCGGTGCCCGTGTCCCCCTCTCAGTGGTCGGTGGGCCGCGTCAGGTCATGGCCGCTCAGCCGGGACAGGGCGCGCAACGGCGTCGACCGTCCCCGTGTGGGTACCGTCCACAGTGTCTGGCCGTGCACCCCCCACCGCTCCAGCAGGGCGTTCGCCGCCTGGAAGCCGGTCGTCGCGGCCCGTTCCATGAGCGCTACCGGAAGATCGGTGCGCACATGGTCGCCGGCCAGCACGACGGCCGGGTCCGGGGTGCGCACGGACGGCCGGTCGCGGAAGCCGCCCACCGGGAACAACGGGCAGTCGTCGTGCCACTCGTGGCGTGCGTCGATCAGCCGGGCGTCCCGTGTCTCGGGGTAGACGCGGCGCAGCCGGTCGACGAGCAGCTCCTGCTGTACGGCCCGGTCCGCCCCCGGCGAGACGGCGTAGGCGTGCAGCTCCACCACGGATCCGCGGGTGCGGGCCGCCCAGCGGGCCGCTTCGCCCTCCCACCGTTCCAGCACGCTGACGTTGTCCAGCGGTCCGAGGCCGCTGGTGCCCAGGAAGCCGGGGCGGTGCGCGGCGACCGGCCGGTCCAGCCAGAGCCGGGAGACCAGGAAGGGGGGCGCGGTGCGCAGCCGTCCGATACGGGTGCGCCACTCCTCGTCACCCAGGTGCGGCGAGTCAGCGACCAGCCGCCGCAGCCCTGCCGCGTCCAGCGCCAGCACCACCGCCGCGTACCGCTCGTCCCGCCCCGTGGCCCCGAGGAGTTCGATCCCACCGCCCGCCACGGGCCGTACGGCGGCCACGGGGGCCGAGGTGCGGATGTCCACGCCGTGTCCGCGCAGATAGCCGGCCAGTGGCTGCCACAGGGCCCGCGGGTAGGGTTCGCCGGGGACGTCGAAGAGCAGGCCCTCGCTCGATCCCAGGAAGTAGATGTGGAACATCAGCGCCAGTTCGGCGGCGGACAACTCGCCCGGGTCGGCGAAGAAACTGCGCGAGAACACCTCGAACGCCAGGTGCTGGGCGGCCGGGGGAAACCCGATGGCGTCGAGGAACTCCCGGGCGCTGGTCCCGTCCAGGCGCTCGTACACCTCCGGCATCCGCACATCGAGCAAGGGCAGCGCGGCCCGGACGCGCATCCGGGCCAGATCGGCCCAGCCGAAGGACGGGCTGAGCGCGACGAAGCCGAGGGCGCTCAACGGCGGGGTGCGGGGGACGTGCGCGAAGCTGTCCCGCAGTCCGCTGCCGTGCCACAGCGGATAGTCGGGCAGCGGGGTGAGGGTGGCCAAGGTGGGATCGGCCCGCCGGAGCAGCCCTCGCAGGTTGTAGTACTGCCGGAAGAAGGCGTGGAATCCGCGGCTCATGGTGGCGCGGGAGCCGTCGGCCAGCTCCACCGGCCACCCGGCGAGCCGTCCGCCGAGCCACGGAGCCCGCTCGAACAGGGTGACCCGGACTCCGCGCTCGGCCAGTGCCGTGGCCGCCGCCAGTCCCGCGATGCCGCCGCCCACCACCGCCACGCCGGGCGGCTCCCCCGTGACCCGGGCCGCTCCGGGGGCCGCCGGGAGCCGCCGCGCCCGCCGGTCCCTGCCCCGGCGGGGCACCGCCGCTCCGCCCGCGCGCCCGCCCGTCACCCGGCCGCCCCTCCCCCGGTCCGCCGCGTGTGTACGGCTGTCTCGGGAGCGCGGCCGACGACCGTGTGCACGATGCCGGTCTGCCAGCCGGGCATCGGGGCGCTGCGTACCTGGTCGAAACCGGCGCGGCGCATCCGGGCCGCGAAGGCGTCCACGGTGTCGAACTCCGCGACGCTGCGCCCCAGATGGCGGTAGAGCCCGCCGTCGCCCATGAGCGTGCCGAGGGGCAGCACGACCGCCCGGTGCACCACCGTCCAGACGAGGCGGGCCGACGGCCCGCCGCTCAGTGTGTACTCGTGGACGGCGAGCCGCCCGCCGGGCCGCAGCAGGGTCCGCACCGCCGCCAGCACGGCGTCCGGGTCCCCGACGTTGCGGAAGAGGTACGCGGCGAAGGCGGCGTCGTAGTGGCCGCCGAGCCCCGCTTCGGCGATCCGCTCCACGGGTGCGTGCACGAACCGCACGTTCGGTGGCCAGCGTTTGGCCAGCGCGTGTGCCAGCATGCCCGCCGAGGCGTCCACGGCCGTGATGGCGGCCAGCGGCGCGGCGCGCAGCAGCGCCGCCGTCGAGGCACCGGTGCCGCAGCCGAGGTCGAGCAGCCGCAGCCGTGCCCCGTCCCCGGGGAGCCGCAGTCTGCGCGCGGAACGCCGCAGATGGGCGTGGTAGCCGGGGTTCACGGCCACCAGACGGTCGTAGCGGCGGGCCGCGTGGTCGAACGCGGCCGACAGCTCCTCGCCGCACAGCGGCTCGGCGTGGCGTGACCCGGCGGGGTCGGGTGGCGGGGTCCCGGCAGGGCCGGGTGATAGTGACCCGACCGGGCCGGGTGACGGTGACCCGGTGGGGTCTGATGACGGTGACCCGGCCGGGCCGGGTGGCCGTGTCCCGGCAGGGCCGGGTAGCGGTGACCCGGCCGGGCCGGGTGGCCGTGTCCCGACCGGGCCGGGTGACGGTGACCCGGTGGGGTCTGATGACGGTGACCCGGCAGGGCCGGGTGGCCGTGTCCCGGCAGGGCCGGGTAGCGGGGTCCCGGCAGGGCCGGGTGATAGTGACCCGACCGGGCCGGGTGACGGTGACCCGGTGGGGTCTGATGACGGTGACCCGGCAGGGCCGGGTGGCCGTGTCCCGGCAGGGCCGGGTAGCGGGGTCCCGGCAGGGTCGAGTGGCGGGGTCCCGGCCGGTGTCATGAACGCTCCCCTGCCGGGCCGGATACGGGCAGGGACACGGGGGCGGGGTACGCGCACCGGCCGTGTGCGCGGCGGGGCAACAGCGGCAGCTCGGCGGCGGTGCGCAGCATGGCCGGCACGGGGGTCCGCAGTCCGACGGCCAGATCCTCCAGGAGACCGGTGTCCCCGTCGAGGAAGCGCAGCAGCCGCTCGGCCGGGCAGCGGCGGAAGAGGCCGGTGAAGAACCGCGGCCCGTCGATCCTGCCCCGGTCCAGGGCGCGCAGAAGGACCGCGTCCATGGCCCGCGTCCGGGCGCTGTGGGCGGGCGGCGGCACCGGCACCCGGCCGGCGCGGCAGGCGTCGGCGATCGCGGCGGCCTGCCGGCGTACGGCGGTGAAGGTGTATCCGGTGGCGGGGCGCGTGGCCCCGCCCGCCGCGCCGATGCGGAAGACCGACGCGCCGGCCCGCCGGGGGAAGACGGCGTCGGTCATCGGGATCACGCCCTGTTCGGCGGCGACGACCCGGGCCGCGCCCACGCCGAGCACCTCCCGTGCGTAGTGGTCCAGGAGCCGGTCGTAGGCCGCACCGCCGAGGACACGGGGCGAGAACTCGGTGTACTCCACCAACGCCTCCCGCGCGCCCAGCGGAAGGACGTAACCGAACGACAGGCCACGGGCGGGCTGCGGGGTGCGGAAGTCCATGAGCTCGGCGGCTTCGGGGTCGAAGGAGGGGCGCTCGGTGCGCAGGAACCAGCCGCGGAAGTGCTGGAGCAGTACGGTCCGTGCGGGTGGCAGCCGGGGCGGCGGCCGGGAGTCGAAGACCCAGCGGGCCCGCAGCGTCAGCGGCGCGCCCCCGGCCGTGGTCCCGCGCACCTCGGCTCCGCCCCGGACGTCCCGTACCTCCGCGACCGTGGCCTCGACCCCGCGGAACACCGGCCGGCCGGCCAGCCGCTGCCGCAGCAGCGCCTCGAAACCGCGCGAGCGGATCATCTTGTAGCGCAGCGGGACGGGCCTGGCCTCCACCGTCGCCCCGCCGGGCGCCCGTACCCGCAGCCGCTCCCAGAAGCCGACCACGGCGTCGTCGTAGTCCCCTCCGGGCGGTTCCCAGAAGCACCAGGTGCGCTCGGCGGGGCGGGCCGGCCCCGGCGGCGCGGACACCAGGACGACGGACGGGCCGGGCCGGGCCCCGCCGGGACGGGTCAGCCGGTCGGCGAGCGAGAGCCCGGCGGCGCCCGCGCCGACCACGACGATGTCCGTGTCCGCCTCCCGCATGCCGGATGCCTCCCACGTCCTCCAGGGTTGCCGGGCCCGCTTCGCGGGACCACGGACCGTCCAGTGTTCCGCCCGGCGGGCGGCGCGGGTCGGTACGACGCGCGGGCATCATCACCGGCGGGCGGGGCCTGCTGTGACGGTTCCGCCGTACGGAAGGGCGACAGCGCCCGGACCGGGATTGACCTTGCGGCGTGCGTTGCGTTTTCTTTGGTCCATGGTGAACCGCACGCACCGTGAAGTCCGCTTGGCCGCCCGCCCCACCGGGCCGGTGACCGATGACCTCTTCGAGATCGTGGAAGTGCCGGTCCCCGAGCCGGGGCCGGGTCAGGTTCTCGTCCGCAACACCCACATGGGCGTCGCCGCCGTGATGCGCACCCTGATGGACGAGACCACGGATGTGCCGATGCCGTCCTTCGAGATCGGGGCGCCGCTGCACGGTCCGGCGATCGGCGAGGTGGTGGCCGCCCCCGGGACCGGCCTCGCCCCCGGCGACCTGGTGGAGCACCGGCTGGGCTGGCGCGAGTACGCACTGGTCGGCGCGGACGCGGCGCACCGCCTGGAGCCGGGCCTGATGTCCGACCCGGCCGCGTACCTCTCCCAGGGTCCCACCGCCCTGATGGGCATCGAGCGCGGCGCCGAAGTACGGCCCGGCGACACGGTGTTCGTCACCGGGGCTGCGGGCGGTGTGGGCTCCCTGGCGGGACAGATCGCCCGGCAGTTCGGCGCGGTCCGGGTCATCGGGAGCACCGGCTCGCGCCAGAAGGCCGACCGGCTGGTCAAGGAGCTGGGCTATGACGCGGTGGTCGTCCGTGGCGCGGGCCCCATCGAGGACCAACTGCGCGAGGCCGCTCCGGACGGCGTCGACGCGGTCTTCGACAACGTGGGCGGCGAGCAGCTGGTGGCCGCCCTGGCCGTCGCCAACCGGGGCGCCCGGATCGCCCTCGTGGGCGCCCTGGCCAGTCAGCTCTCGGCGGACGGCACGGCTGCCGCCAGGACGGAGCTGGACACGCTCTCGCTGCTCTCCCGTGGCATCACCCTGCGGGGTATCGCCCTCTACGACCACCTGGACCTGATCCCCCAGTGGAACCGGCGCTTCGCCGAGGGCCTGCGCGCGGGCACCCTCACCTTCCCGCACTCCCGGCTGCACGGTGTCGAGCAGGCACCCCGGGCGCTGCGCGAGCTGACCGAGGGACGCCATCTGGGTGCCGTCCTCGTGGAGCTGTGAAACGCGGTGATCAGCGTGTCGCGACGAGCCGGCGCCGGTACCGCACTCCCGGGCGTCCACCGACGACGGTGTATCCCACCACGGTGAATCCGTTACGGCCGAGCACGGTCCTGGAGGCCCTGTTGTCGAGGGTGGTGACCGCGGTGAGGGTGGACAGCCGGTAGGCCGTGGCGGCCAGGCGGCACACTTCCCGCACCGCAGCCGTCGCCACCCCCCGGCCCGCGGCGCGCTCGCCGATCCGGTAGCCGAGTTCGGCGTCCCCGTCGTCGACGTCCACCAGGTTGACCCGGCCGACCAGCTCTCCCTGGTCGTCCAGGACGAGGTGGAAGTGGCACACACCGGCGTCCTGTTCGGCGAGCCGGGCACGGTGGAAGGAGGCGAACTCGGCGAAGTACGCGTCCCCGCGGTCCGAGATTGTCCGGGCGAAGTACTCCCGGTTCTCACGCTCGAAGGCCAGCAGGGCGGGCGCGTGGTCGGCCCGGAGCCGTTCCAACGTCAACATGGTCGACAGCATACGAGGGCGAAGGCGCTGCGGGCCCGGTGAGCCGTCGGCCCGTTGTCCAGCCGACGCGCGGCCATCGTCCTGCCGCCTCCGGTGACGGCAGGACGACGGCCGCGGGTGCGGTCCACCGCGCACTCGCCGGTGCCGTCAGGAGGCGGGCCGCTCGCGGTACAGCACCAGATGCTCGTGGTAGAGCACACCGTCGCGGATGTCACCCGTGGCGGTGAAGCCGGTGTCGTCGACGTAGTCGAGGTGGCTGCCGGTGACGGTGTACCGACCGGTGTAGGCGCTGGCACGCGTGCCGCGCGCCTCGTCGTAGCGGCCGTCCGCACGCAACTCCTGGCGGATGTGACCGTCTGCGGTGACCCACATGCCGACGACGTCGATGTCCGGGCCGTGTGCCGAATGCGCGCTCATGGCAAACCTCTCGCTGGTGGGGTGATGTCCTGCCACGCCGAGTCTGGGCAGAGCCGCACCGGTCGGCCAGGGCGCCTCGTGCCTGGGTGCGGCACACCCAGGCACCCGGTCGCGGCGCCGCGTAGCCTGGCGGCATGGCTGACAACGACCTGGGAGAATTCCTGCGAAGCCGCAGGTCCGGCCTGCGGCCCGATGAGGTCGGCATGGCGAGCTACGGCACCCGCCGCGTCCCCGGGCTGCGCCGCGAGGAGGTCGCGGTGCTCGCCGGCGTCAACGCCGACTACTACACCCGCCTGGAGCAGGGCCGGGAGCGCCACCCCTCCGCCCAGGTGCTCGACGCGCTCAGCCGCGCGCTGCGGCTCGACGACGACGCGCGGGGACATCTGTACCGGCTCGCAGGCACGGCGCCCGGCGACCCCGCGCCCCGGGTGTCCGACCAGGTCAGCGCCGCGTTGCGGCAACTGCTGGACGGCTATCCGCACACCCCCGCCTTCGTGCTCAACCGGACCCTGGACATCCTCGCCGGCAACGCGCTCGCCGACGCCCTCTACTCGCCGTTCCGCCCCGCGGACAACCTGGCCCGCATGGCGTTCGCGGACCCCGCGGGCCGCACCTTCTACACGGACTGGAACAGGGCGGCCCAGGCCACCGTCGCGAATCTGCGCCACGCGGCCGGCTACGAACCGGACAACCCGCGCCTGCGTGAACTCGTGGACACCCTGACCCGGAGCAGCGCGGACTTCGCCCGTCTGTGGGACAGCCACACCGTGCGCGGCAAGACCCATGAGGCCAAGCGGTTCCTGCACCCCGACGTCGGTCCGCTCACCCTCGACTACCAGGCATTCGACGTGCGTGAGGCCCCGGGCCAGCAACTCGTCATCTACCACGCGGAGCCGGGCAGCAGCAGCGCGGAAGCCCTGCACCTGCTCGGCTCGATCCACGCGACACGCACCCGGCCCGCGCCACGCGGTGCGGACCGCTCCTGAACCCCGCTCGCGACCGTCCCGCCGCACCCCGTGGCCGGCGCGGGCCGGGCTGGGCGCGTGCCGGTGCGGCGTCAGCCGCTTGAGCATCTTCGGCTCCGCGTACGGCAGATGGCGGCAGATGGCAGGATGCGCACATGGCCGATGTCCGGGAAGTGACGTGTCGTCCCCTCTGGAAACGCACCCTGTGGTTCTTCGTCGCACTTGGGGCGGCCGGGGTGGCGCCGGCCACGGTGCGCATGGCGTACCAGGGCACGCTCTGGGACGTGGGGCTGGGCATCGGCCTGCCGGCCGCGCTGACCGGCCTGGTCTCGCTCCGCGCGGTCACGGTCCGGGTGCGCGCCGACGCACACGGGCTGCACGTGCGGACGCTGCTGCGCCGCCGGAGCGTGCCGTGGCACGACATCGCCGACCTGCGCGTACGCCTGACGTACGTCAACACCTCCCGGGGCCAGGAGACCCGTCGGGTCAGCCTGGCACTGCGCGACGGACGCAAGCGGCTGCTTCCCCTGCCGCGGAGCCGGTCAACCGACGACCCGCACTTCGACGCGCAGCTGGACGCGCTCCGCGCGCTGCACCGCCACTACGGGGCTCCGGAGTCGAGCCATGTCCCCGTCGTCTCGAACCGCACCGCCGGGCGCGGCTGGGTCGTGCCGCTGGGCCTGTGCGTCCTGCTGCTCGGGGGCGCGGGCGTGGCCGCGTCGTTCGTGCCCGACGCCGCCTCGGACGAGCGGGCGTGGCGGTCCGCCGCCGCGTGCACCGCCAAGGCGCCCGCCCTTCGGGGAGAGTGCCGGACCACCCTGTCGGCCGTGATCGCGCGAACCGAAGCCAACCAGCCCAAACGAGACAGCTGGCTGTACTTCGCCAACAGCCGGCCGCTGCCGCGGCTGGCGGTCTCACACGAGGCCGCGGAGGACTTCCGGGCCGGTGACAGGGTGCGGCTGACCGTCTGGCGGGGCCAGGTGAGGGAGGTCGCCGGCGCGGGCCACGTATGGCGCGCGCACATGACCGGCGCCGGGGAACTGGCCGTCGTCACGGCCACGCTCGCCCTCGCCGCGGGGTGTCCCGCGGCCCAGGTCCTGCTGCGCCTGCGCGGGCGCCGGCTGCCCGATGACGACGTCCTCCCGTCGGCCGTTCCGTTCGCGGGGGCGCTCGCCGGTACCGCGCTGTGGCTGCTGCCCCTGTGTTACCTCCACCCCACGACCCTGCTCACCTCCCGCGAGGCGATCGCGTGGGCGGCCGCGGGCTCACTGGCCACGGTGGGCCTGTTCACCTGGGCGTGGCGCGCCACCCGGGTCCGCACACCAGAGGCGACCACGGCCGAGGTGTCCGTCGCGTCGGAGGAGGCGGAGACAGAGCCGGAGAAGGAGAAGGAGAGGCAGAAGCAGGACGTGTTCCTGGCCGCCCGCTTCCTGGAGCACACCGACTACAACCCGCACGGCTTCGGCACGCACATCGTCCTCGGTGGCGGCCCAGCCGCGGTGACCCCTCACCCCGGTCCGGGCCGTTTCGCGGCGAAACGGATACCAGTGGAGCGGCTCACCGTCAGGAACGTGCGGCGCGTCCGGGGTGGCGACGGCGACACCGTCCCCAGAAGCTGGCACATCGCCGAACTGGACGACGCGGGCAAGCCGGTCCGCCTGGCGGCCGCCCCGGCCGACCTGACCCGCGTCATCCGCGAACTGGGCTCTGCCGCGAGCCCCTGACGGTCAGCCGCGCGCGAGCAGCTCGAGCGTGTCGATGACGCGGTTGGAGAAGCCCCACTCGTTGTCGTACCAGGCCACCACCTTGATGTGCTTGCCGTCGACGCGGGTGAGCGCGGCGTCGAAGATCGACGACGCCGGGTGGCCGGTGATGTCGCTGGAGACCAGCGGCTCGCTGGCGTACTCGAGGATGCCCTTGAGCTTGCCGTCGGCGGCGGCGCGGTAGGCCGCGAGCACCTCGTCGCGGGTGACCTCGCGCGAGACCGCGGTGTTCAGCTCCACGATCGACCCCACCGGGACCGGTACGCGGATCGAGTCGCCGGACAGCTTGCCGTCGAGGTTCGGCAGCACCAGGCCGATGGCCTTGGCGGCCCCGGTGGTGGTGGGCACGATGTTCACCCCGGCGGCGCGGGCGCGGCGCAGGTCGCGGTGGGGGCCGTCCTGGAGGTTCTGCTCCTGGGTGTAGGCGTGCACCGTGGTCATGAAGCCGTGCTCGATGCCGGCCAGGTCGTCCAGCACGGATGCCAGCGGAGCCAGCGCGTTCGTGGTGCACGAGGCGTTCGAGACGACCACGTGTTCCGCGGGGTCGTAGGCATCGGTGTTCACACCGTAGGCGAGCGTGACGTCGGCGCCCGCGGAGGGCGCGCTCACCAGCACCCGCTTGGCACCCGCGGTGATGTGCGCGCGGGCCGCGTCCGCCGCGGTGAAGCGGCCGGTGGACTCGAGCACGAGCTCGACGCCGAGTTCGGCCCACGGCAGCTTGGCGGGCTCGCGTTCGGCGAGCACCTTGATGCGGCGGCCCTCGACCACCAGCTCGGTTCCGTCGGCCTCGACGGAGCGGCCGAGGCGGCCGAGCGAACTGTCGAACTTGAGCAGGTGGGCGAGGGTTTCGGGGGCGGTGAGGTCGTTGATGGCGACCACCTCGAGGCCGCTGTCGCGCTCGAACAGGGCGCGGAGGGTGTTGCGTCCGATGCGGCCGAATCCGTTGACGGCGATGCGGGTCATGGAGATTCCTTTCGTTTCGCCTCCCATCGTCGGCATCCGGATACCGGACCGACAGTGGCCCGAACGACAGCACACGCAAGTATCTCGCCACACCGGCCGGACCCCGGCCACACCGTCAGGCGGAAAAGGTGTGCCGGTACTCCGTCGGGGAGGTGCCGAGGATGCGCTGGAAGTGCAGACGCAGGTTCGCGCCGGTGCCGAGCCCGACCCGGTCGGCGATCTGCTCCACGCCCAGATCGGTGCGTTCGAGCAGTTCACGGGCCAGGTCCACGCGGGCCCGGAGCACCCATTGCATCGGTGTGTAGCCGGTGTCCTCCACGAACCGCCGGGAGAAGGTGCGCGCCGACACCCGCGCGTTGCGGGCGAGCGCCTCGAGGGTCAGCGGTTCGGCGAGGTGCGCCAGGGCCCACTCACGTGTGCTCGCGAACAGGTCGCCGAGCGGCTCGGGCACGCTGCGCGGCACGTACTGCGCCTGCCCACCGCTGCGGTAGGGCGCCGCCACCAGCCGTCTCGCCACGTGGTTGGAGAGCCCGACACCGTGGTCGCGCCGCACCAGGTGCAGGCACAGGTCGATACCGGATGCCGCGCCCGCCGAGGTGAGCACCTCGCCCTCGTCCACGAACAGCACGTTCTCGTCCACCTTCACCAGCGGATGCCGCTCGGCGAGCGCCTTCGTGTAGTGCCAGTGGGTCGTCGCCCGCTTGCCGTCGAGCAGGCCCGTCGCCGCCAGCGCGAACGCCCCCGTCGAGATGGCCGCGAGCCGTGTCCCCCGCTCGTGGGCGGCCATGAGCGCGTCGACGACCGCCGTCGGCGGCTCCGTGGTCGACGGATCCCGATAGCCGGGGATGAAGACGGTGTCGGCGTGCTCGAACGCCTCGAGGCCCTCGGCCACGTGGTACGACAGGCCGTCACCGCCGGCCACGAGTCCGGGCGCGGCGCCGCACACCCGCACCTCGTACGGCATGCTCGACCGGTGGGAGAACACCTGCGCGGGGATGCCGACGTCGAGGGGCTTGGCACCTTCGAGCACGAGCACGGCGACGCGGTGGTTCTTCCGACTCATCGGGCCTCCTTCGACCCTCCCGCGATCCGACGGGCATCCGCTCGCTCCCGTGACCGCGATGGCAGCTGTCGCAAGCATCGTGCCACTGGCCGGCGGACGGACACCAAGGGCGCCGGCCGCGCCGGGGTGTCGCGGCACCTGGCGGGTGCTTGGATGCCGCGGTATGGAGCCCGCCCCTGCGCCGAGGCCGACGGCCGTCCCACCCTTCGACCCTGAACTGGGCGCCGTGCTGGCGTCCTTGGGCAACGGGCCGACAGAGCCGGTCACTCCGGAGAACCTCGCGGCCCGGCAGGAGCGGGATGCCGCGACCCGGCCCAGGCCGACGGCCGAGGAGCTGCGGGCCGATGGCCGTTTCGAGGTGACGGAGCTGTCTGTTCCGGGACCGCGGGACGGGCCCGAGGTCACGCTCGTGAGCGTGCGGCCCACCGGGCCGAGCGGGCCGCTGCCGCTGCTGTACTACCTGCACGGCGGTGCGATGATCATGGGCAACGCGTGGTCGGTGCTGCCGCGGATCCTCCGCGAGTGGGCCCTCCCGCTGGAGATGGCCGTCCTCTCGGTCGAGTACCGGTTGGCACCGGGAACGCGGTACCCCGGACCGCTGGAGGACTGCTACGCGGGACTGGTCTGGGCGGCCGGGCACGCGGGCGAACTGGGCATCGACGCCGGCCGCGTCATCATCGGCGGAAAGAGCGCCGGGGGCGGTCTCGCCGCGGCCCTCGCCCTGCTGGCCCGGGACCGCGGCGGTCCCGGCATCCTCGGGCAGCTCCTGCTGTGCCCGATGCTGGACGACCGCGCACGCACCGTCTCCAGCCACCAGATGTCGGGCCTCGGCGGGTGGGACCTCGTCTCCGCCGAGACCGCCTGGAAAGCGCTGCTGGGTGACCGCTACGGCGCCGCGGACCTGCCGCCCTACGCGGCCCCTGCCCGCGCCACGGATCTGTCCGGTCTCCCCCCGGCGTTCATCGACGTCGGATCGGCGGAGATGTTCCGCGACGAGGACGTGGCGTACGCGAACGCGCTCTGGCAGGCCGGCGGCCAGGCCGAACTGCACGTATGGCCCGGCGCCTGCCACGGCTTCGACAGCGTGGCGCCGCGGGCGGCGCTCAGCCAGGACGCACGCGATGCCCGCACCCGCTGGCTCAGGCGGCTCCTCGCCCGCTCCGGGAGGTGAACCAGGACGCGGCGAGCGGTGACCACGAGAAATCAGTGGACGCCCCCCACGCCGACGGTGGAGGTTGGCGGCATGAGACAAGAGGAGATCTGGGACACCGACGCCGCCCAGCGCTATGACACCCCCGGCACGGGTATGTTCGCGCCCGAGGTCTTGGGGCCGACCGTGAGCCGCCTGGCCGAGCTCGCGGGCGGCGGAGCGGCGCTGGAGTTCGCCATCGGCACCGGCCGGGTGGCCGTCCCGCTCGTCGAGCGAGGGGTCCCGGTCACCGGGATCGAGCTGTCGCTCCCGATGATCGACCGGCTGCGGACCAAGGCGGACGAGGCGACGATCCCGGTGGTCACGGGTGATATGGCGACGTCCACGGCTCCCGGGGCCGGGGAGTACACGCTCGTCTATCTCGTCTTCAACACCATCTCCAACCTGCTCACCCAAGCCGAGCAGGTCGAGTGCTTCCGCAACGCCGCCCGCCACCTCACACCCGGTGGCCGGTTCGTGATCGAGCTGTGGGTGCCCGAGCTGCGCAAGCTCCCACCGGGCCAGACGGCCACCGTCTGGCATACCGAGTCCGGCTACATCGGTCTGGACACCTACGACGTACTGCGCCAGCACGTGGTGTCGCACCACTTCTCGTTCGACGACACCAAGGAGGCCCGGCTGTTCCGCAGCCCGCACCGTTACATCTGGCCGGCCGAGCTCGACCTCATGGCCCAGCTCGCCGGATTCGAGCTGGAGACCAGGCACGCGGACTGGTCCGGCGCCGAGTTCACCGCCGAGTCACGTTCCCACGTCTCCGTGTACCGGATCCCGCCGATCCGGTAGTCGCGCGCCGACAGGGTGAGCAGGGCACCAGAGGGCCGTCCAGATGCGCGCCAAAGTTATTTACTGGTAAAACACCTGGTACCCTATCTGTATGAGCACCACGGAACCCGCCACCAGACAGCCCCCCATCCGCAGACTCCCGCTATCCGGCGTGCTCCGTGTCAACCGGCCCTCCGACATCTGGTTCAAGCCCGCCACCAGCGTCGCGGTGGCCGCCACCCTCGTCCTGGTACCGCTGCTGGTCATCGGCCGGAGCGAGCTGGCGATGTATGTGATGTCCGGCGCCTTCTGCGCCCTGTACGGACACCACCTGCCGTACGCCGCCCGCCTCCGGGCCGGCGTCTGGGTCGTGATCGGCATGACCGCGGGTATGGCCGTGGCGCTGGTCTGCGCCTCCCTGGTGCACAGCGTCATCGCGCTGATCGCGATCGCCTCGCTGATCGCCGGGCTTCAGAAGGCGGTGTGTGACGCCACCCGGATCGGCCCGCCCGGCCATGTGATCCTCGTCTTCGTCGTCTCGGGCACCCTCTTCGCACCGCAGGAGCTGCACGAGGTCCCCTTCCACACCGCGCTGACGCTCGGCGCCGGCATCCTGGGCGGCCTGATCGCCCTGGCCCCCGCGCTGATCCGGCGCGAGGGCCCCGAGCGCCGCGCCACCGCCCGCGCGCTGGAGGCCGCGGCCGGCTACCTCGTCTCGCCGGACGGCGCCGGACGGCGCCGCGCCCGGCACGCCGCGGCGGCGGCCGTGCACGGCGCCTGGCAGTCGCTGCTCGCCGCCGGAAAGCCCACTCGCGTACGGCACGCGCTGGAGCACCTCGTCCTGCACGCCGAGGCCTCCCTCATCGGCCCGTCCGGCGCGAGCGATCCCGACCGGCTGCGCGCGTGGGCCCGCCAGGTGCGCGGCCGCGGCCCGCTGCCCGAGGTGCCGATGCCGGCGGGCACCGGCGACGAGCTGCTGGGCGTCGGCGCCGAGCGCGAGGGGCGCCGCAAGCAGGGCCGCGAGCCGCTGCTGCGGGGTCTGCTGCGGGCCGGCTCACCGCTGCTGCCCATCGCCGTGCGCTGCGCCGTCGGCTGCGCCGCGGCCGGCTACGTCGGCCTGGCCCTCGGCGTCGGCCACCCGTACTGGGCGATCGTCTCGGCCTCGGCGATCTACCAGGCGAACGTCACCCTCACCTGGCACCGTGTGCTCCAGCGCCTGGTCGGCAACGTCTGCGGGGTCGCGGTCTTCGCCGCGGTCGTCCCGCTGGCCCGGACCAGCGTCGTGGTCCTGGCGATCCTCTGCATCGTCTTCAGCTTCTGCAACGAGATGCTGATCAGCCGCAACTACTGGCTCGGCTCGGTGTCGGTCACCCCGATGGCGCTGCTGATCACCGAGTTCGCCCATGTCCGGCCCGCCGGCGAGCTCATCACGGACCGCGTTCTGGACACTCTGGCCGGTGTGGCGGTCGGCATGGTCGTCGCCATTCTCATCACCAACCGGCGCACCGGCGGCCGCATGGAGCAGGCGCTCGGCGCCGCCGAACGGGCCACCGACACCGCCGAGCAGGTGCTGGCCTCGGCCACGAGCTCCGCCGCCGAACTGGCCACCGCCCGCCGCCGGCTCACCGCCAGCCTGGTGGTACTGCGGGACGCGGCCGACACGGCGGCCGGCGAGTGGTGGCAGCGTGCGCTCCCCGAGGAGAGGCTGATGCGGACCGAGCAGCGGGCACACCGTACGCTCGCCGCGACGGTACGACGACAGGGGCTGGCGAGGGACCGCCATCTCATCGAGGAGCAGAGGACATGACGGATGACACCGTGGCCGCGGTGGTGCAGCAGTGGAAGGCCGTCCACCCGGGCTTGGACACCAGCCCCATGGAGATCATCGGCCGGATCAACCGCTGCGCCTCGCTTCTCCAGCAGGCGGAGAGCGGACCCCTGCGGGACGCGGATCTGTCCCGCACCGAGTTCGACCTGCTGGGCGCGCTGCGCCGGACCGGCCGCGACCTGACCCCCGGCGAACTGGCCCGGGAGACGTTCGTGTCCGGCGCCGCGGTCACCAAGCGGCTGCGGCAGCTGATCGAACGCGGCCTGGTCGAGCGGCACACCGACGACCGCGACCGCCGAGTGGCGCATGTGCGGCTGACCGAGGCGGGCCGGGAGGTCATGGACACCGTGCTGCCCGCCCAGCTGGCGTTCGAACGTGCCGCCCTCGCCGGGCTGGACGCGGGCCGGCGTGACCAGCTCGCCGAACAGCTGGGCGAGCTGCTCATCCAGCTGGAAGGCCGCCTGGGAATCCACCGCCGCTAGGAAGTCCGGGGATCAGCCCGCTTCGCGGTGACATGCGGTCACACGGCCGGATCGGAAGAACGCGAGTATTTTCTGGGCGGCGTCGGGCGACATCAGTGTTTCCTGCACGCGCGCGGACTGCCGGCCGGCGGCGCTGGTGCGTTCGAACATCTCGCGTTCGTATTCCTTGACAGCGGTGGGAAAGTCGTCCGGGTGCGCGGCCAGCGCGAGGCCGAGCAAGGCACCGTCGAGCAGCGCCATGTTGGCGCCCTGCCCCACCGGCGGCATCAGGTGCGCGGCGTCGCCGAGCAGCGTGACACCTGGCCTCGACGGCCAGGTCAGGCCGACCGGGAGAGTGGTGATCGACCGCGGCGAAACCGTGTCGTCGCAGGCTGCGATCAGTGCGGTGAACCGTGCGTCCCAGCCGGTGAACAGCTCGATCAGCCGCATCCGGGCGGCGGCTGGGTCGCCGAACGGGATCCCGCTGGTCGCGAACCAGTCCTCGGCGGTGCGGTAGAAGCTGAGGCCGATACGTACACGGCCGTCGCCGTTGCGCTGCGCCGCCAGGGACTGTCCGTCGCCGAGCACCCAGTAGTTGCCGCGCCCGACCATGGCCGCGAGATCGGGGTGGGTGCGGTCGATGTCGGGAATACCGAGCTCAACGATGTTCTGGCCGGTGTGTGTCGGCCGGGCGTCGGTGAGCAGCGCGCGGACCCGGGAGTTCGCGCCGTCGGCGCCGACCAGCAGGTCATACGTCGCACTGCTGCCGTCGGCGAAGTGCAGCAGGCCGTCGTCGGCGGAGGCGAACACGTGCCCCCAGCGCACCGCGTGTTCGGGGAGAGAGTCCAGCAGCAGGTTGCGCAGATCGGCACGGTCGACCTCGGGCCGGTCGAGCGGGGCGTCGTCGGGCGTGTCCTCCTGGAGCAGCAGGGTGCCGTCCGGCTCGAGAAGACGCATGTCCTGCCCGGCGCGACGGGCAATCGCGTGGAACTGGTCGATCAGGCCGGCCTCGCGCAGCGCCCGCTGCCCGGTCCCGGCGTGCAGATCGAGCATGCCGCCCTGGCCGCGCGCGCCGCGCGACGCTTCACGTTCGTACACGACGGCGTCGATGCCGTTCAGATGCAGCACACGGGCGAGGGCCAGACCGCCCAAACCGGCTCCGATGATGGTGATGGTCATGGTTGCCTCCGCTTCACCGTGTCGTGTTGCCTGTTCGCGGGAGATCGAGCCGGTTCACCGGCGGAGCCGGGGGGCGAGCACCGTGCGCACGGTCTTGGCCACGTTGCTCGCGGCGGATCCGTCCTCGTCCTCGGGTTCCGGTTGCAGCAGGCGCTGGATCTGTAGCAGCAGCTGGTTGGTCGACCGCCAGAGCGGGACGAACATGCCGGCGACCGGCCCGACGCCCTGGATCGGGCCACGGGACAGCTCGGTGACCTTCTTGGCGGCCGTGACCGTGGTCGGGTCCCGCAGGATCAGGTGCACCTCATCGTCGACCAGCCGGATTTCCATCGTGCGCGCGGCGGCTTCCTCCGGGTTCGCGTCCGTGGTCGTCTCCGGGTCCAGTTCGTCGATCTTGGCGGCGACCGCCTCCGGGTCGACCCCGAGTTCGCGCAACGCCCTGGCCGCCATGCTGTTCTCCGCCCGCAGCATCGCCTCCAGGAGGTGATGGCTGCCCACCGGTGCGCCACCGGCCAGCGCGCTGGCGGCGGCCACGGTGTCCTCGGTGGCAGGTGTGCCGGCCGGCCATGGGCCGGCCGCGACGTCCTGCGCTCCCTCCACTGATGCCAGCACCGCGGCACGGATCTTGCTGATGGGATGGATCCGCTCGGCGAGCACCTTCGCGCCGACGCCCTCGCCGTCCCTGACCAGCGCGAGCAGGATGTGTTCGGTACCGATGGAGGTGTGGCGCAGTTGCTGCGCCTCGCGCAGGGCGAGGTCCAGCGTCCTCCTCGCGCCCGGCGCGAACGGGATATGGCCGCTCAGCTCCTGCGTGCCGGGCTCGACCAGCGCGGTGATATCGGCCTGCGCCGTCTCCTTGTCGTATCCGAGCCGGTGCAGAACGTTCGCCGCCACGCCGTCCGGCACGTCGAGCAGCCCCAACAGGAGGTGCTCGGTGCCGATGTGATGGTGCTTGAGCAGCCTCGCCTCCTCCTGAGCCCTGACGACCACCTTGCGGGCTTTCACCGTGAACCGTTCAAACGTCATGGTTCTATGCTCCCAACCCTGTCAATACACTGTTATTGATAGGGTCACCGTGTCGAAGGGAGGGTGTGATGGAGACACCGTCGGACTGGGAGGACCGGCTCGCGCGCTGGCGCGATGAGCTGGAGCTGTTCGAGCGGCTGGACGAGACACCCTGGGTCACGCTGGCCAAGGCGGCAGCCGAGACCGGGGTTTCCCGCTCGGCCCTGCGGTCCTGGTACCGCAACGGCGAGATCCAGTCCCGGCTGGTGGACGGCCCGAACGGACCGCAGCGCCTGGTCCAGCTGGACGCGGTGATCGAGCGCGCCGCCGCGTCACCGCGCATTCAGCGCAGGGCCGAACGGGAAGTCAGTCTGGAAGCCCAGGTCACCCTGCTACGGCACCGAGTTGACCAGCTTGAGCTGCGGCTGGCCGCGCTGGAGCGGAAGTGAAACCGGCGGAGCATCACCGCGCCATCGGCCCGGAGTCGTCACCGGGCAGCCCCGCGAGGCCGAGGACGGCCTTGCCTTGCCGTGGCGGCCGAGCGGCGACACCGACCATGGCCCATATCGTCCACACCTCCGAGTCCCCACGGCATCGACGCGGGCGTGATGCGCGCGGCCGAGGGCATGGCCCCCGACGCGCCATCGGGCTGGGCCACGTCGCGGACGGGTTCATCCGGATCGCCGAGGTTCTGGGCCGCCGTTGAGGGCTGCCGGATGAGCTGGTCCCCTTCCGGGTGCGTGTGATGCGACCTCACGCTCCCGGAACGGGATCAGCACGGCCCGCTCATGCCGGCTTACGGGCCAGGAAGCTGGCAACCGGCCTCTTCAAGCCCTCGCCGGGCGCTTGTACCAATCGTGCGGTGACGGTGAACCCGGCCTGCTCCAGCAGCCCGGCGAGCCGGTCCGCGGGCAGCAGATGCGATGCGTAGGACACGGGGTGGTCGCCGTAGGCTCGGGTCGGACGCAGCAGCTCGTCGTTTCCCACATAGCCGGCCTGCATCAGATGGCCACCAGGCGCCAGGGTGCGGTGGAACTCGGCGAACACCACGGGCAGCAGCTCCGGTGGCGTGTGGTGAGTGGAGTAGTACGCCAGGATGCCGCCGAGCCGGTCGTCCTCGATCTCCAGCGCGGTCATCGACCCTACGGTGAACCGCAGGCCCGGATGAGCCTTCCGGGCCAGTTCGACCATCTTCGGCGACAGGTCGACGCCGAACGCCGGCACTCCCAGCCCGGCCAGGTGTGCCGTCACCTTGCCGGGCCCGCACCCCAGGTCCGCGACGGGGCCGCGCCCGGCGTTCCGCACGAGTTCGGCGAACGCGGCCAGCATGCCCCGCGACAGCGGATCCAACTCGGCCGGGTTCTTGACGCGTTGGGCGTAGGCCGTGGCGACGGTGTCGTAGGACTCCCGGACGGCGGCGAGGTAAGAGGGCTCGGTCACGCGGCGAATCTAGCCGGGGCCACCGACACAGGCGCGGCGGGGTGTGGACCATCCGGTCGGCTTCGGACCGGAGGAGCGGTCGTTTCCGGCGTGTCCACGCGTCGGCGGGCGCGCCATCGCCCGCCGGCCGTCGCGGACCCCCTCTGAAGTTATCGCAGAGCGATGGCCTACTATCACATAACGATTCCCTGGCGGAAGACCGAGTGGTCGAATACGCCGATCAGCGAGGAACGGAGTGGTAGTGAGCACGGGCAGTGGGTGCCAAGGTGTGGGCCCGTCGCGGGCTTTCGCCGAGCAGTATCCGGTGGACCCGGTCGACGCGCTGGTGAGGGTGGCCGCCCCATGCCGCACGTGACCGTCGATTACTCCTCCCGGCTGGGCGGCGTCCTCGCCGGGACCTCCTTCGTGGCGGAACTGCATCAGCTGGTGCTCGATGTGAGCCGCTCCGAAGGGGTGTGCAAGGTGTTTCTCCGTGCCGCGGCCGAGACGTACATCGGGGGCGGCGAGGGCGACCGGCACACGGCACTCGTGCACGTGGGGATCGGTCTGCTCCCCGGCCGCCCCGACAGCCTCAAGGACCAGCTGTCCGAGAGGGTGCTGGCACTGCTCAGACGGTACCTGCCACGGGACCCCGGCGGCACCGGGACGGTGTGCACGGTCGAGGTACGGGACCTTTCCCCTTCCTACCGCCTTTCCCGGGAGGCACCTGCTGTGGCGCCCCACCGCGAAGAGCCGGGCAGACACCCCTCGGCAGCCCGCTGACCGACGACGGCGCTTCAGGCGACCGGTGAGGTCTTCTCCGCTCCGCTCCGCGGGTGGTCATCACGGGTTCGCCTGGCGCCACCGGCCCGTACGGGGGCGATGACCAGGATCGCGAGGACGGGGCCGATGGCGAGGGTCACGAAGGCCGCGTCGAAGGAATCCGTCGCAGAGAAGACGGCACCGACCGCGAGCGGCACCAGGACGCTGCCGAGCTGCCAGATGGCGTTGGCGATCCCCGATGCCGTGCCGGTCACCGAGGACGGGACGAGTCGTGGCACCAGCGCGACGATCAGCGGCGTCCATCCGTAAGCCGCGGCGCCGAGCAGCGGTGAGAGCAGGATGAACGCGGTCGGCGTCGAGAGTTGGCCGAACCACATGAGAGCGAGGGCGAAGACGCCGAGGATGGCGATGGTCGGTATTTTGCGGGCGCCACCGCAAAAGCGGTCGGTGACATAGCCGATGACGGGCTTCGCCACCACGGCGGTGATGGCGAAGACCGAGACGACGAGTCCCGCGGTTCCGGGGGACATGTCGTGTCCCCTGATCATGAGGGCGTTGGCCCAGGTGATGAAACCGTACAGTCCCCAGAAGCCGCAGAAGCCGGTCACACAGACGAGCACGTAGTCGCGGTTGCGAGCGATGCCGCCGAAATCGAGCCGGCCGCGCGAGCCGCTCCGCACGGCCCCGGTCACTGGGTCCGTGTCCTTCTCGGCTCCTCCCGACACGGGTCTCGCGGTCATGGCGTCCGGTTGGTTGCGGACCAGCAGGAACAGCGGGACGGCCACCACTATGGAGAGCACTCCGAAGACGTGGTACGAGGTGCCCCACCCGTGCCAGGCGATCAGCGCGGGGACGACGGCGTTCGCGATGGCTGTTCCGAGGGAGGTCGCGGTGGTGAAGATGCCCATCGGCAGCCCGAGACGACGGGACGGGAACCAGCTGGAGATGAGGCGCACGCCCGCCGAGTAGTCGGCACCGGCGAAGAGGCCGACAACGGCCTGGACGGCGATGCCGACCGTGGCGGAAGGAGTGGAACCGAAGACGGTCATGAAGACTCCGGCGCCGGTCAAGGAGGTGGTGAGAACGATGCGTGGCCCGTACCGGTCGACACCGAGGCCGCCCAGCGCGTTGGAGATGACATAGCCGATGTAGTAGGCGGTGGCGAACACGCCGAGGCTGGCGATCGGCACCCCCAGTCCGTCCCCGACGAAGACGGAGGCCGGACCCCAGGTGGAGCGGTCGATGGACGTGAGGGTGAAGGACAGCCAGCAGGCTATGAGGATCACCCAGCGGTAGGGCGAGGGCCGTGCGAGGGAGGCGTCGCGGGAGGCACTGGCGGTGGTACAGCCGGAGGAATGGGGCAGGTTCATCTTTGAACCTCCGCGGTCAGTGGTGCTGCGGTGGACTGGGCGCACAAGGGGTCGTGCGATCGGCGCGCCGGTGGAGAGGGTGCTCCGGGCAGGGGCCCGACAGGACGGGCCGGGCCCCGCCGACCGGTTCGGTCAGAGGTCCAGGACGAGCCGGCGTGAGGCGCAGCCGCCGACGCAGATCATCATGGATGCGCTGACTTCACGCTCCCGCTCGTTCAGGATGCTGTCGGCGTGGATCGGCTTACCGGCGAGGACCTTGGTCTCGCAGGTGCCGCAGAAGCCCTCTTCGCAGGAGGAGAGGACGTCGGGGCACACGGTGCGTACCGCGTCGAGTATGGATGTTCCGGGCTCGACGGTGACCGTGGCCCCGGTGCGGGCGAGTTCGACCTCGAAGGACTCGCCCTCGGCCGCGCCGGAGACGTCCGGCGCGGTGCCCGGAGCTGTCCGTGCCTTCGGGTCGGCGGTGAACTGCTCGGTGTACAGGGTGGTGCCGGTGTCCGTGCACAGCTCCCGCAGTGCTGTCAGGAGTCCGGCCGGCCCGCACGCGTACACCGCCGCACCGGACGGGGCCCGAGAGACGATGGAGGCCAGGTCGAGGGGCCGGCCCTCGACGAGCGAGATCTCGCCGCCGAGGCCGCGCACCTCATGGGTGAACGCCATACTGGCCGCGCTGCGGCCGCCGTAGTGGAGTTCCCAGGAATCCCCGCGGCGGCTCGCCTCGCGGGCGAGGGCGAGGACCGGGGTGATCCCGATGCCGCCCGCGACGAGGACATGGTGCTCGGCGGAGCGCAACGGGAAGTGGTTGCGCGGACCGCGGATCGGGAGCGTGCGGCCGACGAACGCGGTGTCGTGGATCTCCGCGGAACCACCGCGCCCGTTGTCCTCCCGCAGCACGGCGACGGTGTAGGCAGCCGCGTCAGGGGCTCCGCACAGCGAGTACTGGCGCACCGTGCCCGAGGGCAGACGCACGTCGATGTGCGCGCCCGCTTCCCAGGAGGGCAGAGGGCGGCCGTCAGCCGCGGCGAGAGTGAGCGACACGACCCCCTCAGCCTCCAGCCGGACCTGGGTGACGACGGTATCGCGCCAGCTGTCCGTCGTCCCGGTCATGCCGTCACCTCCGCCGCATCCCGGCTGCCGCCACGCAGGACCTGGAGCAGGTGCAGGACGGGCGGCATGTCCCGGACGATGACGACGGTGTCGGCGTACTCCCGCACCACGGCGGCGCCGGCATCCTCGTCCGCCCCGCTCCAGGCGAGACACGGCGTGACGACAACCGCACCGAGGAGGGTGCCGGTATCCCGGGCCGCGTGGCCCAGACGGATCACCGTGTCATGGTCGACGGCGGCCAGGTCCCGTACGAGCAGGGTGATGACGTCGGCACGCTCGAGGTGCTTCCGCTCGTCGGCGAGCGACGCTCCGTCGGCGACGGTGATCCCGGGGAGCTGGTCGATCAGGGCGGCGGCGGAGGTACGGGCCGCGGGGTCGAGAGGGACGAGCAGCACGTCGGCTTCATAGGACCGCCGGGTCCAGGAGTTCGTCGGCATGGGCCACCTCTCCTTTCTTTCTTCCTTGGCTGAGCCTTCGCAGACGGTGCGAGAGGCAGCGTGTGGTGCTAAGGAGGTGCGTCAGATGGAGACGAAGTCTTCGCCGTCGCGGACCACCAGCGCGTCCGCGGCGCCCTCCTGGAACGGAACCGACTTCGGCACCAGCACCGAGGCGGAGCGGACGCGGTGGTGCGCGCCCTGGTCGCCGGGGACGGGGTCGCCCTTGGCCGCGGTCTCGGCGGCGGCGAGGAGGCGCCTGCGGGCGAGGATGATCGCGGCGTCGGAGGTGCCGAGGCGTTCCTTGGTGCGATCGACGATGGCGCCCATGCTCTCCTGGAGGGAGAAGTCCTGGGCGGCGATGCCCTCGACACCGGAGAAGGACTTCTTGTCCTTCTGCGCCTGGCGGTCGATCAGGTAGTCGTTGGAGGCGTTGGCGAGGGTGTCGTACGTGCCTGGGATGTACTTGGCGTGGATGCCCTCGCCGTTGCGCATCGCGGTGAGTTCCGCCTCGGTGAGGTCGCGGGTGGGATGGTAGTTGATGGACCAGGCCCAGCAGGTCTCGTCGTCGATGGGAACCCAGGCGTGGGCGCCGAGCGGGTTGTGCGTGCCGAACGGCGGGATGATCGTGTACCAGGGCATGATCCACTGCGTGATGCGCCAGTAGTACTGCTCGTCCTCCGCGTTGCGCCGGGCGCCGATGAGGAGCCCGCCGTCGGACTCGACCACCTCGAACTTCGGCCGGGTGTCGGCCTTCAGGTAGGCGAGACCGGCGGTGCCGGCGTGCATCGGGTCGTCGTCCATGTTGAAGCGGTGGGCGAAGGAGACGTGGCTGGAGTCGATACCGCCCTCCATCGCCTGCATGAAGTTGGTCATCTGGCGGCGCTTGGAGACGAACACCCTGCTCGCCGGCAGGCCCGCCCACTCCAGGTCCGGGAGCTCGGGCTTGAGCTCGGCGGGGCCCATGTAGGTCCAGATGACACCGCCCCGCTCGACGCACGGGTAGGCAGGCTGCTTGATCTTCTCGCACATGCGGCTCTCCGGCGGCTCGGAGGGCATGTCGACGCAGTTGCCCGCCACGTCGTACTTCCAGCCGTGGTAGGCGCAGCGCAGTCCGCCCTCCTCGTTGCGGCCGAAGAAGAGGGAGGCGGTGCGGTGGCTGCACAGCTCGTCCAGGAGGCCGACCCGCCCCTCGGTGTCGCGGAAGGCGATGAGCCGTTCGCCCAGCAGCTTGACGCGCACCGGCGGGCAGTCCGGCTCGGGCAGCTCCTCCGCGAGAAGGGCCGGTATCCAGTAGCGGCGGAGCAGGGTGCCCATCTCGGTGCCGCGGTCGGTGCGGACGAGCCGCTCGTTCTGTTCTCGGGTCAGCATGATGAGGCTCCTCAGGTGTACGAGTGAGATGCGCGTGCGGCGGTGAAGCGGGGCCGCACGGCCGTGGGAGTGATGTCCTGTGTCGGTCAGTGCGCGTGGGGGCGCACCACGACGTGCGGGGTCTCGGGGCCGGTGCCGGCGGCGAGGTGGCCGAGCATGGCGCCGGTTCCCTCCAGCGTGGTGTCGGCCGAGGGGACGAGCTGGAGGCGGGACGTTCCGTCGGCCAGGGAGGTGAGCGCGGTGGCGATCGCCTCGGGGCGTCGGCCGCGGACCGCGGTGACGGTGAGGTTGCGCCGGGTCATGGCGGTGGTGTCGACGGGGACGTGGGCGGGGTTCTTGGGAGTGGTGAGAACGAGCCTGCCGCCTTGTCCCAGGAGATCGACAGCGACGGCGATGACGTGCGGCGCGGGTCCGACGGTGTCGACCACGACGTCGGCGGGATCGGACCCGAGCACCCGCTGGATGCTCGCGGCGAGTTCGTCGCCGGAGTCAGCGGTGACGGTGTGCGCGCCGAGCAGCTCGGCGATGTCCAGCCGCGCGCGGTCCCGGCTCAGTCCCGCGACGACCACGTGCGCTCCGGCCCAGCGGGCAGCCGCGGTGACGGCCAGCCCGTGGTAGCCGGGGCCGAGCACGATGACACGGTCCCCCTTGGTCACGCCACCCGCCCGGACCGTCCAGTCGAGAGCGTTGGCGTAGGGAAGCACCCAGGCGGCGAGTTCGTCGGACAGGCCGCCGGGCAGTGGGTGCAGCACCGCGTTGGGCGGCAGCAGCAGGTACTCGGCGTTGCCACCGTAGAGCCCGGGTTCCTCGTCGGCGGGGATGGTTCCTATGCGCCGGCCACCTCCCCACAGATCGGTGTCGGGGCACAGCCGGTACGTGCCGGCCAGGCAGGCCCGGCAGGTTCCGCACGGCAGGTACTCCTCCACCACCACGCGCTGTCCCACCGTTCCCGACCATCGGCGCGGGCCGGGCTCGTCGGCGACAGCCGCGATCGTGCCGGCGACGTGGTGGCCCAGGACGGTGGGGGCCGCCAGACCCTGTGCGTAGAGGTTGACGTCGGTGCCGCAGATCCCGGAGGACGCGACGCGCAGCCAGCCCTCACCGGGCCGCGGGGATCTCGTCGGCATGCGGCGTACCTCGCTGCGCGCTCCGGGGAGGGCCACGCCGGCGCGCGCCGAGTCCGGTACCGCTGCGGCGGATGTGTCGCCCACAACTTCCTCCTTATTATCACTAGGCGATACATGGATATCGCTTAGCGATTCGATACGGTAGGGGCTGCACGCAGCCCCGTCAACAGGTGCGAAACGGCTGTTCAACGTGGCCACAGCTGGTAGACCAGCAGCGCGTTCAGGCTGGTGATGACCACGGCGATGAGCACCAGGACCGCTGTGAACGTCCGGGAGTTGGCGAACTCCCCCATGAGGCACCGATCGCGCGCCGCTGCGATCAGCGGCACCAGCGCGCAGGGGATGCCGAAACTCAGGACCACCTGGCTCGCGTTCAACACCGTGGTGCCGTCGATCCCCAGGCCGAGAACCGCCAGAGACGGTGCCATCGTGATCAGGCGTCGGAGCAGCAAGGGGATGCCGAGCCGTACGAATCCGGACATCACCACCTGCCCGGCATAGGTGCCGACAGCGGACGAGGAGATCCCGGAGGCCAGCAGCGCGACGGCGAAGACCAGGGCGGCCGTGCCCCCGAGCCCGTGCGCCAGCGCCGCGTGGACCCCTTCGAGAGAAGACCCGTCCCCGCCCGAGCCGTCGTGGAGCACCGCGGCGGCCACCATCAGCATCGCCGCGTTCACCAGGCCGGCCAGCCCGAGGCCGGCCAGCACGGACCAGCGTGCGCCACGCAGCATGCCGACGCACTCGGCGCGGCTGCGAGCGACAGCGCCCCTGGCCGTCAGCGCCGAATGCAGATACACCGCATGGGGCATGACGGTCGCGCCGACGATTCCCACCGCGAGGAAGAGCCGCTCTCCGCCGGGGACAGCCGGTACCAGTCCCGAGAAGACATCCCGGGGGGCCGGATCCGAACGCAGCAACTGATAGCCGAATCCGCCGACGACCAGCAGCAGGAGCGCGGTGACAGCACGCTCGAAGGGCCTGCTCCCCCGCGCCTGCAACCCCAGCACGGCGAAGGCCGCCACGGCCGTGATGAGTCCGGCCGGGAACAGCGGCACTCCGAACAGCAGACGCAGTCCCAACGCGGCGCCGATGAACTCGGCCAAGTCGGTCGCCATGGCGACGAGTTCCGCCTGTGCCCACAGTGGCCACCGGACCCAGGACCGGTACCGGCCGGCGCACACCTCCGGCAGCGACTTGCCGGTGACCACACCGAGCTTGGCCGCGCAGTACTGCACCGGCATCGCCATCAGACCGGCCGCCACCACCACCCACATCAGCTGGTATCCGAACCGGGCCCCGGCGCCGAAGTTCGTGGCGAAGTTGCCGGGATCGACGTAGGCGGTCGCCGCCACGAGCGCCGGTCCGAGAACCCCGAGGACAACACCGCCCGAGAGCACCGCCCGCGGCGTCGAGGGCGGGATATCCCGCTCCGGCGCCTGCTCGGTACTGAGGGCCACAGGGACACACCTCCGGAAATGTGCGGGGAAGAGGCGAACCGCGCGACGCCCTCGCTCCCCCTCTAGCCGACGGGCAGATGGATGTGCTTGGTCTCCGTGAACTGCGCGACACCGTGGATGCCGCGGACCCGGCCCAGCCCCGAGGACTTCATGCCGCCACCCGGCGCGTCGGGGTACGACGTGTTCCATCCGTTGACCCAGACGGTTCCGGCCTCCAGCCGTGCGGCAACCCGCAGGGCGCGTCCGGGGTCACCGGTCCACACCGCGGCGACGAGGCCGTAGCGCGTCACGTTGGCACGTGTGACGGCGTCTTCCTCGTTGTCGAAGGGCTCGATGGTCAGCACCGGGCCGAAGACGTCGGTGTGGATGATCGCCGCGTCGCGGTCAGGGTCGTCGACGACGGCCGGCGTCACCGCATGGCCCGCGATCCCGTCGGGGTGGACGAGTTCCCCGCCGCTGACACCTGCCTGCCCTCGCACACCATCGATGTGCCCCATGACCGATGCGGCGTGAGCGGGCGAGACGAGGGGGCCGATCTCGGTGGCATCCTTCGCGGGATCACCGAGCCGCATGGCCCGGAGGGTATCCCGGACCGCGCCGACCGCCTCACGGTGCACGGAACGGTGGACCAACAGCCGTGAGCAGGCCATGCACATCTGCCCCGCGGTGATGACGGCCGCACGGGCCAGTGTCGGCAGGGCGGAGTCGAGGTCGGCGTCGGGCAGGACGACTGCGGCGTTCTTGCCTCCGAGTTCGAGCAGCGGCCGCAGCATACGGTCCGCCGTCGACCTCAGGACGGCCTCGCCCACCTTGGTGGAGCCGGTGAATGCCACGGCCCGCATGCGGGGATCGTGGAGCAGGTGCTGCGCGACCGCCACATCGCCGTAGACCACCTGCACCACCTCCTCGGGCAGACCGGCACGGCGGCCGAGCCTCAGTACGCGTGTGGTGACGTGGCTGGTCTGCGGGGAGGGCTTGACGATGCACGTCACACCGGCCGCGAGAGCGGGGGCGATGTCACGGAGCAGGAGCAGCACGGGCCAGTTCCACGGGACCAGGAAGAGGCTCGGTCCGACCGGTTCGCGCACCACGTGGCTGACGCTGCCGTCGGGCAGGCTGCCGGCTGTGCCGAGGTGGATACGGGTCAGACCCGCGTTGTACTCCAGGGCGTCCGCGGCAGCGGCCACCTCGGCCCGCGCCTCGGTGATCGGCTTGCCCGTCTCCGCGACGAGATCCGCACTCAGCTCCCCGGCGTCGGCCCGTAGCGCCTCCGCCCAGTCGCGCATGACGCGCGAGCGTCGTCTGGGGTCCGCGGCCCAGGTCCGAAGGCCCGCCGCGGCCGATGACGCCACGGCGTCCAGTTCGTCCGCGGTCGTGGGCTGGATCTCCGGGAGAGGGGCCAAGGTGGTGGGGTTGAGCGGCCGGATGAGGGGATCCCAGCCGGCTCCGTCCTCCCTCGAAGCGTCCTGCGTCGCGGCCTGCGATATCTGCCGTGCCGCGGTCACAGGTCGAAGACCTTCCGGGCGTTGCCACCGAGGATGTTCAGCTTCGCCTGCTCATCGAGGAAGGGAATGCCCATGATGCGACCGGGGACGTCGAAGTCCCAGTGCGGCCAGTCCGAGGAGTAGAGCAGGGTGTCCTTGGCGTTCATGGCGTTGAAGGTGGATTCCAGCAGCGCCATGTCCGTGATCTCGATGGGCTGCGAGGTGTAGTACATCTGCCGCATGTAGTCGCTGGGGAGCCGGCGCAGCAGGGGCGCCTCGGACTGCCGCATCAGGTACTCGTGGTCCAGGCGCTGCATCATGAACGGGAGCCAGGCGAGCCCGCTCTCGATCCAGATGGTCTTCAGGCGGGGGAACCGTTCCGGGATGCCGTTGACGATCCAGTTGGTCAGGTGCGTCATGTTGCAGGTGACGAACGACATGGCGTGGACGGACAGGAACCGGTTCATCGTGGAGGTCATGGAGTCCTCCCACGTCGGGCCGGCGTGGAAGCCGATGGGCAGGCCCCGCTCCTCCAGCTCGGCGTACAGCGGCATGTACTCGTTGCGGTGCACGCCCGCGTGCCGTTGACTGGTCACGAGGAAGCCCAGGACGTCCGGGTGGTCCCCGAACTCGCGGATGGTCTCCAGGGACGCCTGCGGGTCCTCGAAGGGAAGACCGAGCATGGTCTTGATCCTGGGGTCCTTCGGCAGGACGTTCTCGACGAACCACCGGTTGTAGGCCTTCATCAGCTGCACGGCGATACCCTTCTCGGGGTGCAGTCCGATCTCCAGCATCGGCTGGGGGAAGACCACCTGGACGTCGATGCTCATCGCGTCCATCGCCCGGCGCACCAGCTCGACATCACGGGCGTCGCCGGTGTCCGGTACCGACTCCGCGAGACCCGACTGGTGCGGAATGCGCGCACCGGCGTCCTGGAGGGCAAGTCCGGCCTTGTAGTTGCTCAGGGCGAGCTGCCCCGCCTGCGGGCGGTGGATCATCATCTGTTGCGCGATGTCGCGCAGGACGGGGTCCTCGACGTAGGAGATGATGTCCTTCCAGGAGTTCAGCTCCGCGTGGTGCGAGTCGACATCGCAGATGAAGACCTTGTCGAGCCCGTAGCGATCGGTGTCGCGGCGGGCGTTGGCCAGGATGTCCGCCGTGTGCGTGCGGGTGGTGATTTCCTGCGTGGGAAGTGGCTTGGGCTGGTGGGTCGTGGTCATGGTCTGCTCCTTTTCCATAGAGCGGCTCAGCGGGAGCGGGAGAACCACAGGGCGAGGTCGAACGGGTTCAGGTCCCGGGCCCGCAGCAGCGCGCACGCCAGCTCGACGGCCTCGGTGGGGTTCACATCGGAGCGGAGCGGCTCATCGACTCGGGCGCCGGTCGCCTCGGCGTGCGCCGTGAAGAGACGGGCGGCGGCGGTGACCAGACTGCGGACGGCGTCGGCCGGCACCTCGGCCGGCTCCTGCGGCGTCCGGCCGTTCAGCAGGGCATCGACCTGGGCTTCCAGTTCGGTTGCCTGACGGGCGAGCTCGGCGCCCTTGGTGAGCTCAGAGAGCGACATGGATGTCGCCCCCTTCCTCACGGACGCCGAAGCCGCGCAGGCGGATGGACGGCACGCCGGCGTGTTCGCCGGTCGTGAGCCGGTATTCGAAGCCGTGCCACGGACAGACGATGTGGGGGTCGTCCTTGTCGAAGGCCAGACCGGCGCTGCGGCCTCCTTCTTCGATGCGCTCCCGCACTCCGTCGACCATGCGCCCCTGACAGGCGGGTCCACTCTGGTGCGGGCAGAGGTTCTCGTATGCGTAGAGCTTTCCTTTGAAGCGGAACAGGCCGATCTGCACGTCGTTGCCGAGCTCGATCACCTGCCGTCCGCCCTCCGCGACATCGTCGCTGCGGGCGACCAGGGTCCACGCTTCCCTGGACTTCTCGGTGTTCACGGTCATGCGCTCTCCTGACGATGAGGGGAAGGGACAGCTCCGGGCCGCGGTGAACGCCCGAGCGCCGATGACGAGCGGCGCACCTCGGGCGGGTCCAGACAGGAACGGGCAGGTAGCGGTGCGACGGGAGCGGCCCGTGCCGTCCGCTTGGCACTCCCGAGAGCCTCCGTGTTATCGCAGAGTGATTTCGGTGCTCTCGCTATGCGATTTCGAACAGTAGGGTGGGACCCGGCCAAAGTCAACGGGTCGAGCAGGCCGAAATACCGTCACCATGAGCACGAAGGACAACAGTCCGCCCACTTCACATCGCTCTGAGATAATGAAATTATCGCTATGCGATCGGGTTACAGTAGGGCGTGACGTGGAAGTCGATGGGGAAGGAAGAGCGCATTGGCAGCCTCCAAGGCGGGCGCGGACAGTGGGCGCAGGGCACTTGAGCTCCTGTTCGCCTTCACGGAACAGCGCCCGGTGGCCTCGGTCCGGCAACTCGCCGAGGACCTGGGGATCCCCGTCCCCACGGCGCACCGCTACGTGGCATTGCTGCGCGACATGGGTCTGATCGAAGAACGCGAACGCGGCCAATACCACCTGACCATGCGCGTGGCCGCGCTCAGCCGGGCCGCTCGCCAGGCCACCCCTCTGGTCCACATCGCCGAGCCGTACATGCGTGAACTGTCCGAGCAGATCGAAGAGACCGTGCTGCTCGTCCGCATGGTCCACGGCCTGCCGGTGTGCATTCACCGGGTGGAGACCCTGCGGCCGTTCCGTCTGTCCTTCGAAACCGGACAGAACATGCCCCCGCTCCGCGGCGCCAGCGTCCGCCTCCTGATCGGCAGCCTCCCGGAGACGGAACGCGAGCGCTACGTCGACCAGGCCCTCGCCACCGGAACCCCACCGCCGGTGCACGGTCGCGAGACGTTCCTCGACGAGATCCGGCGCGCCGTCGAACAGGGCTGGGACGTCAGCCAGGAAGAAATCGACGAGGGCGTATGGGCCGCCTCCGCCCCGATCAAGGAAGGCACGCTCACCAGGGCCGCACTCTCCGCACCGTGCCCGGCCTTCCGCCTCGACGACGCCCGCCGCGCGGCCGTTCTCGACCAGGTCCGTAAAGCAGCCGATCGCATCTCTCAGGCCCTCACCAGCTGATCCGCCGGTGTCCCCACGCCGGGTCAGACCGCGAGAACCGGGTGCGCGTACCCCCGCGGGACGCGCACCCGGCCCTTCTGCGCCCGCACCGGCCGACGCGCACTCCTCGTTGCCGGCCGCCGAAAGGCGACTCGTCCTCGTCGGCGCCGGACGCGGCCTGCTCAGCTCCGGCTCCCCGCCCAGGTGCGCCCGGTCGATGCCCAGGGTCTCCAGCAGTCCGAGCAGGTGCTCCAGGTACGTGGGCAGATGTCACGCGCCTCGGACCCATCCGGGAGTACATCGCGGGCTTCGGCATCATGGCGGCCCATTCGCTCCGGTGAGGACGAGCGGTGGCCAGGCCCGGAGCCCGCGCTGCTCCGGGCCACGTCCGTGCGGCCCGTTCCGGGCGCGGGTCCCGCCTGACGGGACCGCCGGCTGTCAGGCGGTCACCTTGGCGAGGAAGGCGGCGACGTTCGCCGCCGTCCGCTGGATCTTCTCCTCCAGGGTGAGCGACTCCTGGGGGCGGGCGCCGACGCCCGCGTCCTTCTTGCCGCGCACATACAGCGAACAGGCGAGGTCGCTACAGATGTAGGCGCCGACCGAGTTGCCCTGCTGCCGGGCCTTCCCCGCCTTCGGCGCGACCATCAAGGAGACGCCGCCCGTGTGCGCGGTCAGGCACATCGAGCACATGCTGCGCCGTGCCTGCCAGGAGGCGGGACCGGGGCAGCGCAGCGTGAGGGCGACCGGGCGGCCGTCCAGTGCGGTGACGAGGTAGGCGCGGTCGTGGGCCTGAGGGTCCCGCCAGCCGAGGTAGTCCAGGTCGTCCCAGGGCCGGTCGGCCAGGTCACGCGGGACGGACAGGCGCTTCGCCTCACCCTTGGTGCAGTTCACGAACGCGGCACGGATCTCTTGTTCGGTCAGCGGCTTCATAAACGGCAGGCTAATTTGCCTAAAGGTATTAGGCAAATGCATAATGGGCTCCACCGAACGAGAGGAAGGGTATGGCACGGGTGGGACTGACCGCGGAACGCCTGACCCGGGCGGGTGCGGAACTGGCCGACGAGGTCGGCTTCGACCAGGTGACCGTCTCGGCGCTGGCCAGGCGGTTCGACGTCAAGGTCGCGAGCCTCTACTCGCATCTGAAGAACTCCCAGGACCTCAAGACCAGGATCGCCCTGCTCGCCCTGGAGGAGCTCGCCGACCGGGCCGCCGACGCCCTGGCCGGGCGGGCCGGCAAGGACGCTCTGATCGCCTTCGGATGCGTCTACCGGGACTACGCCCGGGAGCATCCCGGCCGCTACGCCGCGGCCCAGTTCAGGCTCGACCCGGAAACGGCGGCGGCCAGTGCCGGTGGCCGGCACTCCCAGATGACGCGGGCGATCCTGCGCGGCTACGACCTGACGGAGCCGGACCAGACGCATGCGGTCCGGCTGCTGGGCAGCGTCTTCCACGGCTACGTCAGCCTGGAGATGGCCGGCGGGTTCAGCCACAGCGCCCCCGACAGCGAGGAAAGCTGGTCGCGGACCCTGGACGCACTCGACGCCCTGCTGCGGAACTGGCCCGCACCCTGACCCTGGCCCACCGGCTCCAGGCCGTCGGCCCCGCGCCGCGTCCGGACCATCCCCGCGTATCCCTCATCTCCCATCTCTCTACAGGCGGGACCATGCACACCACCGAGCACCACTGGATCACCACCCCCATCACCGCCGACATCCTGCGCGGCGCCCTCGACCTGGAGCGCACCGCGCACGGACTGCTGCCGCACCGGCTGCCCGCATGGGCGCGCGCCCAGTGCGCCGACGGCCAGCTCGCCATGGCGGAGGCCCAGCCGTCCGGCGTACGGCTGGTCTTCCGGACCCGGGCCACCGTCGTCGAACTGGACACGCTGCCCACCAAGCGGGTCTACGTGGGCGCCCCGCCCCGCCCGGACGGCGTCTACGACCTGCTGATCGATGGCCGTCTGACCGCCCAGTCCACGGTGACCGGCGGCAACGCCGTGACCATCGACCTGGCCACCGGCAGCGCCGAGCACCACTCCGGCCCGGCCGGCACCCTCCGCTTCGCCGACCTGCCCGAGGGCGTCAAGGACGTCGAGATCTGGCTGCCGCACAACGAGACCACCGAACTCCTCGCCCTGCGCACCGACGCTCCGGTCGAGCCCGTACCGGACCGGGGCCGCAAGGTGTGGCTGCACCACGGCAGTTCGATCAGCCATGGCTCCGACGCCGCGAGCCCCACCGCCATCTGGCCCGCGCTCGCCGCCTCCCTCGGCGGCGTCGAACTGATCAACCTCGGCCTGGGCGGCAGCGCCCTGCTCGACCCGTTCACCGCACGGACGATGCGGGACACCCCCGCCGACCTGATCAGCATCAAGATCGGCATCAATCTGGTCAACGCCGACCTGATGCGGCTGCGCGCCTTCGGCCCGGCGGTACACGGCTTCCTCGACACGATCCGCGAGGGGCATCCCACCACACCGCTGCTGGTCGTCTCCCCCATCCTGTGCCCCATCCATGAGGACACACCCGGCCCCGCGGCCTTCGACGTCAGCGCGCTCGGCGCCGGAAAGCTGCGGTTCCTGGCCACCGGCGCCCCCGCCGAGCGCGCCGCCGGAAAGCTGACGCTGGGCGTCATCCGGGATGAGCTGTCCCGGATCGTCAAGCAGCGGGCGGCGGCCGACCCCCACCTCCACTACCTCGACGGCCGCGACCTCTACGGCGAGGCCGACGCCGCCGAGCTGCCGCTGCCCGACGACATCCACCCGGACGCGGCCACCCACCGCCGTATCGGGGAACGCTTCGCCACGCTGGCCTTCGCCGCCGATGGCCCGTTCGCGGACCACAGCGCCTGACGCGGGCTCCGTCCGGTACAGCCGGGCTCCGTCCGGTACAACGGGAAGGAACGAGGAGGAGCATCGACACCCGTGCGAGGGAGGGCCGCGATGACGCCCGATGTGTGGGTGCGGGTCAACAGCGCGACGTTCGGCGGCCGCATGGTGCGCGCCGACACCATCGAGCAGGTCAGATGGGACAGGAAGACACCCCAGCACCTGATCCTGACCCTCCACAGCGGTGAAGAGGTCCGCCAGGACGTACGGGCCGGCGCGCCGGTCGACGACATGGACGACACCGAGGGCCCCGATCTCGCCGAGCGGCTGGTGAGCGCGATCGCGCGGGCCTCGGACCGGCCCGGTGGCCACATGCTGGAGCTGAGGCCCGATGAGAGCGCCGAAGGCGTGGGGTGGCTCCGGACCCCGCTGGCGGACAAGCCGTGGGCGGGGTGAGCCGGGGTCTTCCCCGGGCGGACCGCCCCCGGCGTCACCGCGCCGTCAGGCCCTACGCTGGTGGCCGTGCACATCTGCTTTGTCTGTAGCGGGAACATCTGCCGGTCGCCGTCCGCCGCCCTGGTCTTCGCCGAGCGTCTGCGCGGGGCGGGGCTCGCCGGTGCGGTACGGGTCAGCAGCGCCGGCATCGGCCCCTGGCACGTCGGCGAACCCATCGACGAACGGGCCGGCGAGCTGCTGGCGCGGCACGGCTACCCCATCGAGCACATCGCGGCCCAGATCGGTGCCGAGCACGGGGACGCCGATCTGTTCCTGGCGATGGACCGCGGCCACGAGAAGGCGCTGCGCCGGCTGGTCGAGGACCCGTCCCGGGTCAGAATGCTGCGGTCCTTCGACCCGGACGCCACCGGCGACCTGGACGTCCCCGACCCGTACTACGGCGGTCCGGAGGGGTTCGACGAGGTGCTGGCCATGATCGAGGCCTCCGTGCCCGGCCTGCTGGCCTGGGTGCGCGAGCGCCTGGGCGCATGACGGCCCGTTCCGTGGCCGGGACCGGTGAGGACCCGGGCGCCGCGGCGGCCCGCCTCACCGGCCGTCGGGTGACCGGCCGGCGTCCACGGTCCGGGCTGCTCACCGAGGTCACGCTGGACGGCGGGCAGACGGTGATGGTCAAGCGCGGTGACGACCCGGACGCGGTGCGGGCCGAAGCGGCGGGCCTGCGCTGGCTGGCCGACGCCGGCACGGTCCGCGTTCCGGCGGTGCACGGCCACGACCGGCACTGGCTGGTCACCGACCAGGTCCCGGCCGGCCGGCCAAACGCCCGGACGGCGGCCCGGTTCGGCCGCGACCTGGCCGCACTGCACGCCGTCGGCGCGCCCGCGTTCGGCGCACCGCCGCCCGACGGCCCCACGGACGCGTACATCGGGCTCGCTCCGATGCGCAATGTCACGGGCACCGACTGGCCGCGCTGGTACGCCGACCACCGGGTGCTGCCCTATCTGCGCCGCGCCGTCGACGACGGCACGGTGCGCCACGGCGAGGCCGAGGTGATCGAGCGTGCGTGCGAGCGGCTGCCCGAGCTGGCCGGTCCCGCCGAGCCGCCCGCCCGGCTGCACGGCGACCTGTGGAACGGCAACGTCCTGTGGGGTGCCGACGGGCAGGCCTGGCTGATCGACCCGGCCGCGCACGGTGGCCACCGGGAGACCGATCTGGCGATGCTCCACCTGTTCGGCTGCCCCCATCTGGAACTGGTGCTGGCCGGCTACCAGGAGGTGGCGCCGCTCGCCGGGGGCTGGGCCGACCGCGTCGGGCTGCATCAGCTCTTCCCCCTGCTGGTGCACACCGTGCTGTTCGGCCGCGGCTACGCCGAGCAGGCGCTCACGGTGGCCCGGGAGGCCCTGGGGAAGTGACCCGGCGCCCGGCTGCGGTCAGGCCGGGGCTTGCGACAGTTCCTCGTACAGCCCCTCCAGGGCGGTGTGGTCGTCGTCCGTGCCGGTGTGCGGGGCGGCGAACCAGCGCGCGTACGCGGCGATCTCGGAGAGACGCCAGTCGAGGGCGAACAACTCGACCATGGCCGGGTCGGGGCGCAGGCGATCGGCCGCGCCGGCCGCGAGCAGGTCGGCGTAGTCCCGCTCAGGTGGCGCGAGGGCCAGCGATTCCCAGTCGACCAGCTTCAGTCCGTACGCGCCCACGACCTGGTTGGCGTGGTGCGGCTCGCCGTGGGTCGGCACCCACAGCTCCCGGCGGGTGCGGGCGAGGTCCGCGAGCCGGAGGTAGCGGTCCGTCCAGCGCGTGATCGCGGCGTCGTGTGCGGCGATCGCGGTCCGCGCCCGCTCCGCCAGCGGGCCCGAGGTCCAGGGCCGGGCGGTGCGGGCCCGCAGCTGCCCGGCGAATCCGGGGCCGACCTGGGGAGTCCAGTGCCGCAGCCCGGGTGGTGGTGTGGCGCGGTGCAGGGCGGCCAGGGCGGCTTCGACCGCGCGCAGGTGCCGGGGCTCGCCCGCCTCCGCCTCGGTGGGGCTCCGTCCCTCCAGCCATGGCGTCACGCTGAGCGCACCGGTCCCGACGCCGACGGTGAACCGGCCGGAGGACCGGGCGGGCAACGGCGCGCACACCGTCTCCATCCCGGCGGCCGCCAGTGCCGCCGCCCCCGCGTAGGCGGCCTCCAGCGTCGCCTCGGTGTGCCGGGGCCGCAGCTGGTCCAGCGTCACGAACAAGGTGGTGCCGCCACCGGTCACCCGCCAGTGGTGCGCGCCGAAGCCCCAGGGCAGGTAGTCGGCCTCGGTGGCGTCCAGCAGCCAATGCGTGGCGACGGCATGCGCGATCGCTTCGTCACCGATGAAAGAGGGTCGGGAGAGCACGGGGCCCGATCGTAGGCAGCACGGGGGCCGCCGTCACCTGGATTTCGCTCCGGTACGGCCGCGCAGGGCGAAGTCCGCGCTGATGACCGCACCGGACCGCAGCAGCCGCTGGTGGACCACCGGCTCCCGGGCGGAGGACGAGGCCACGATGGTGAGGTATCCCTCGGGCAGACCGGTCACGGCGTATTCGCCCCGCTCGTTCGTCGTGGTGCGGACCAGCTGCCGGCCGCCGGTGTCCATGACGGTCACCGCGGCGTGGCGGACGGGCCGCCGCTCGGCGTCGTGGACGGTGCCCCTCAGCATCGGCACGGGCTCGCCGAAGTGGTGGCGGTGGATCGGAAGCGCGGTGGGCGTCGGCACCTCAAGGGAGGGGTCGTCCAACGGGGGCTCCGCCACGTCGTCCGGCTCGACCTCCGCGTCCCCTCGCGCGGCCCGGCGGGACCGCAGCCACGCGTCCAGGCCCAGCAGGGCGACACCTGCCGCGATCCACGCGCACAGCACGAGGACCGGTCCCAGCACCCCCGCCCCGTCGAAGTACAGGATGCCGCGCAGGGCGTCCACCGCGTTGGCGAGGGGCATCACGGCGTGCACCCACTGGAAGGGGGTGGGCAGCAGCGGGGCGGGTGCCACACCGCCGCTGGTGGGGATGGACACCACGATGAACAGGCCCATGCCCAGGGCGGGGAAGAACTGCTTGGCGAACGGCGCCAGACCGGAGGCGAACGTGGCCACCGCGGTGGTGAGCAGGAAGGCGACGCCCAAGGCCCCGGGGGTGAAGGGGAGGTAGCCCAGCCCCACGCCGACGAGGAAGCCGACGACGCTGAGCAGAGCGGCGGCGCCCGCGATCGTCAGCAGCTTCCTGCGCCGGTTGAAGGTCACCGCACGCAGCAGGGTGGTCGCGAGGAGGTAACCGGGGACGCTCCAGGCGATGCCGAAGTAGACCACGGTCGTGCCCATCAGGTCCTTGCCGACCGTGGGGGCCACGTCCTCGACCTCGAGCCGCCGGCCGCCGTCGGCGTCGAGTGCGGTGAACGCCTTGACCAGCGCCTGTTCGAGGGACATGCCGTTGGCCTTGGCCACGTACAGCACGGGGTGCCCGCCGCCACCGGCGAAGCCGGCCACGGCCTCCCGGCCCAGTACCGACCGCCGTGCTTCCTGGCCGTCGGCCACGGCGGTGACGTCGAACCCGCCGGGGTGCTGCCGCCGCAAGGCGGCGTCGACCCGTGCCGCCGACGCCGGGCCGGCCACCACCACCTTCGCGTGGTGCGGCTGGGGCGCGTGCAGAGCCGGGGCGAAACAGAACAGGAAGCCGAGGAAGAGGGCCACGGGGAACCACAGGGTCTCGGCCAGGGTCCGGACCACGGGGGTGCCACGGGGGCGCTCGATCCGTGTCGTCGCGGGTCCACCCGGTACGGCCGTCCGCGTGGCCTGTGCCACCGTTTCTCGCACTGGTCCCCTTCCCTTGGCCACGCTCCGGGCGCATGACAATATCCATGTAATTTACATGCATCTGGATCGCGGCCCGCCACCCCGTTCCACCAGCGCAAAGAGGCGGATGCGAACGGTCACAGGTGCCGGAGCAGGGAGTGCAGCACCGGGTTGTCGTTGTTCTTGCGCCAGACCAGGTGGAGCTCGACCGGGGCCGGGTCGGGCAGCTCCAGCGACCGGAAGGTGATCCCCGGGAAGCGCATCTGGGCGGCCGACTCGGGGACGAAGGCGATGCCCCACCCCGCGTTGACCATGGCCAGCAGGCTGTGGACCTGGCTGAGGTACTGGGTGAAGCGGGGGGTGACCTGGGCGGCCCGGAAGACGCTCACCAGCAGCTCGTGGAAGTAGCGCGCCTCGACCGGTGAGTACATGAGCACTTCCTGCTCGTCGAAGACGTGGACCGGCAGCACCTCGTCCCCCTCCGCCAGCGGATGCTCCCGGGGCACGGCGGCGAGCAGTCCCTCCCTGATGGCGGGGCGCGTCGCGAGGTCGGGCCCGGTGCTCGAAGGACGGATCATCCCCAGATCGAGCGACCCACCCGTGATCGCCTCCAGCTGGTCCCGGGTCACCATCTCACGCAGAACGATCTCGGTGCCGGGCATCGCCGAGCGGGCCACGTCCAGGAGCGGGCCCAGCGAGGAGTGGGCACTGGCCCCGGTGAACCCGATCGCGATCGCACCGGCCTCCCCCGCGGAGACCTGCCGGGCGGACAGTGCGGCCGCTTCCGCCTGGCGGAGGATGGTGCGCGCCTCGTTGAGGAAGGACCGGCCGGCCGGGGTGAGGCGCACCGTGCGGTTGGTGCGGTCCAGCAGCTGCACCCCGAGATCGTGTTCCAGGAGCTGGATCTGCCGGCTCAGTGGTGGCTGCGTCATCCGCAGACGCTCCGCGGCCCGGGTGAAGTGAAGCTCCTCGGCGACGGCGACAAAGCTCACCAGTTGCGTCAATGTGAACATCGATGCTCTCCAGGCATTGAATCATCTAAAAATCGTGTTGGACGTGGATCAATCGCCGACCTTAACGTCAGTCCGAACCAACGGCGAGCAGCCTGCCCCTCAGCGGGGTCCGGCCAGATCGATCACATCCGCCTCACACACCAGGGACACGCAGTAGTGACGATGACGCACACAGCCGCCTCCGCCGCCGGCCAGCACGGCGACGCCACCCTCGACACCATCGCCTGGGTCAAGCTCTCCTCGGTCACCCTGCCGCTGGCCACGCCGATCAGCGATGCCAAGGTCCTGACCGGGCGGCAGAAGCCGATGACCGAAGTGGCCTTCCTGTTCGCGGAGATCGAGACCGAGCAGGGGCACCAGGGCATCGGCTTCAGCTACTCCAAGCGCGCCGGCGGACCCGCCCAGTTCGCGCACGCCAAGGAGATCGTCGACAACCTGATCGGCGCGGACCCCAGCGACATCGGCAAGCTGTGGACCAAGCTGGTCTGGGCCGGGGCGTCGGTGGGGCGCAGCGGTGTGGCCACCCAGGCCATCGCCGCCATCGATGTGGCGCTGTGGGATCTGAAGGCGAAGCGGGCCGGGCTGCCGCTGGCCAAACTGCTGGGCGCGCACCGGGACTCGGTGCGCTGTTACAACACCTCCGGCGGCTTTCTGCACACCCCGACCGAGGAGCTTCTCGACAACGCCACCGCGTCGCTGTCGAACGGCATCGGCGGCATCAAGATCAAGGTGGGCCACCCGGACTCCAAGGAGGACCTGCGCCGGCTGACCGCCGTGCGCGAGCGCATCGGGGACGACGTCCCGCTGATGGTCGACGCCAACCAGCAGTGGGACCGGCCCACCGCACAGCGCATGGGCCGCGCCATGGAGGACTTCGGCCTGGTCTGGATCGAGGAGCCGCTCGACGCCTATGACGCGCAGGGCCACGCGGCCCTCGCCGCCTCCCTGGACACCCCCGTCGCCACCGGCGAGATGCTGGCCAGTGTCGCCGAGCACTACGAGCTGATCCGCCACGGCGCCGCCGACGTCATCCAGCCCGACGCCCCGCGCATCGGCGGCATCACCCAGTTCCTCAAGCTCGCCACGCTCGCCGAGCACAACAACCTCCAGCTGGCCCCGCACTTCGCCATGGAGATCCACGTCCACCTGGCCGCGGCCTACCCCATCGAGCCGTGGGTGGAGCACTTCGACTGGCTGGAGCCGCTGTTCAACGAGCGTCTGACGATCAGCGACGGACGCATGCACCTCTCCGGCCGGCCCGGCCTGGGCATCACCCTGAGCGAGCAGGCGCGCGCCTGGACCCAGGACACCCACGAGGTCGGCAAGCGCCCCTGACCACCCCCTGACCACCGAGGTCCCCCGCATTCCCCTCCCCGCACGGCGGGGAGGGCGCCCGCCTGGCGCGGGCTCCGCCGACGGACGGCGCGGAGCCCGCGCCAGACCCATGTCCGGACCCGCGCCACCCTCATGATGCCAAGTGGGTATTGGAGGATGCCTTTTGAGTGTTGGACACGCATCAGTGGGGGCTCGTAGCGTCTGTCCCGGAACCACGCAGCGCATGCGACGGCGGCCACCGCCGTGTCGCACCACCTCTCAACCGCCTCCCAGGAGCAGAACCACCATGACGTCCTTCACCCCCGCGGAGCTCGGCCGGCGCATCGGAGCGGGCCTGCTCTCCTTCCCGGTCACACACTTCCGCGCGGACGACCTCTCCTTCGACGAGAGCGCCTACCGCGCCAACATCGAGCGCCTCGGCGCGTTCGAGGTCGGCGGTCTGTTCGCCGCGGGCGGCACCGGTGAGTTCTTCTCCCTGACCGCCGCGGAGACCGAAGAGGTGGTCACCGCCGCCGTACAGGCCGCGCCCGAGGGCACCCCGATCCTGGCGCCGTCCGGGTACGGCACCCGCACCGCCATCGAGTACGCCCAGGCCGCCGAGCGGGCCGGCGCCGACGGCATCCTGCTGTTCCCGCCCTACCTCACCGAGGCCGGGCAGGCCGGGCTCGCCCAGCACGTCGAGGCCGTCTGCGCGTCGACGAGCCTCGGTGTCATCGTCTACGGCCGCGCCAACGCCCGCTACAGCGCGGACACCCTCGCCCGCGTCGCCGACTCCTGCCCCAACCTCATCGGATACAAGGACGGCATCGGCGACATCGACGCCATGACCCGCATCCACACCCGGCTCGGCGAGCGCCTCACCTACGTCGGCGGTCTGCCCACCGCCGAGACGTACGCCCTGCCCTACCTCGAACTCGGCGTCACCACCTACTCCTCCGCCATCTTCAACTTCCTGCCCGAGTTCTCCCTCGAGTTCTACGGCGCCGTCCGCGAGCGCCGCCGCGACACCGTCGCCAAGCTGCTGGGCGACTTCGTGCTGCCCTATACCGAGATCCGCAACCGGCAACACGGCTACGCGGTCAGCATCGTCAAGGCCGGGATGACCGCCACCGGGCACAGCGCCGGACCCGTGCGCCCGCCACTGACCGACCTGACCGAGTCCGAGCTCGCCGAACTCACCGCCCTCATCAAGGGCGTGTCCGCGCCGACTGCCTGACCCCTTCCCCTTCCCGCCCGCCGGCCTCCGGCTCGATGCGCAGGACCTGGACGCAGGGCGCCGGCGGGCGGGGAGTGCCACCTCCAGGGCGTCGGCGCGCGGGGTCCACCGCGGGGGGCGCGGACGCCGCCGCTGGTGTCGTACCGCCAGGGCACGGGGGGGGTGTCGCCGAGCTGGTGGCGCTCGACGTGCGGAGGGCCTGAGTCGTACTCCCTTGGGGTGGAAGAACACCTGGGGCACGGCGCCAAGGTGCGGCGCGAACGCAAGGGGCGTTACGGCGTATTGACACTGGCCGCAGCAGCTGGAAGTCTCCATGAGATCCATCTGTGACATCGTTGTCAGCACCCTAGTGTGCGCCTGCGGGGGCCTCATGCCGACACCACCTTCGTCCGCCGAGGCACCGCCCGACGGAACGCCGCGCGAACGGCATCGGGGCGACCCGGATGTGACGGCCCGCCCGCTTTCCCCGTGCTCCGTCCCCTTCCCGAAAGGCAGTACGTTGGTTCGCAGAACTCGCAGTACTCGCAGCACTCGCGGAATACGCACCTTCTCTCTCGCGCTGTCCGCCGCCCTGCTGCTCGGCTTCCCGCCCGCCTCCGTGGCAGCCGGCGCCGCGAGCGCGCCGAAGGCTCCCGCCGCCGTACCCGACTACAGCACGGCCGAGTCCGGCAATCCGATCGTCGACGGCTGGTACGCCGATCCCGACGTCGCGGTCTACGACGGCCGGTACTGGATCTACCCGACCACGTCCCAGGAGTACGACCAGCAGACGTATCTCAACGCGTTCTCCTCGACCGACATGGTGCACTGGACCGAACACCCCAAGGTCCTCGACATCGCCGACATCCCCTGGGCCAAACGCGCCCTCTGGGCGCCCGCACCGGTCGAGCGGAACGGCAAGTACTACCTGTACTTCGCGGCCAACGACATCCAGAACAACTCCGAGCTCGGCGGCATCGGGGTGGCTGTCGCCGACCGTCCCGAAGGCCCTTACCGGGACGCCCTCGGCAAGCCCCTCATCTCGCAGTTCCACAATGGCGCCCAGCCCATCGACCAGGACGTCTTCATCGACGACGACGGCCAGGCATACATGTACTACGGCGGCTGGCACCACGCCAACGTCGTCAAGCTCAACCCGGACATGACCAGCCTCGGCACCTTCGCCGACGGCACCACCTACAAGGAGATCACCCCGGAGAACTACACCGAGGGCTCCTTCATGTTCAAACGGAACGGCAAGTACTACTTGATGTGGTCCGAGGGAGGCTGGACCGGCCCGGACTACTCCGTCTCCTACGCCATGTCCGACTCGCCCACCGGCCCCTTCAAGAAGATCGACAAGGTGCTCGGGCAGGACCCCGCCGTCGCCCGCGGCTCGGGCCACAACTCGGTCGTCAACGTGCCCGGCACCGACATCTGGTACATCCTCTACCACCGCCGCCCGCTCAGCGACACCGAAGGCAACCACCGCCAACTCGCCTACGACCGGATGTACTTCAACGAGGACGGCACCATCCGGCCGGTCACCATGAAGGTCCAGGACGACTTCGGCGACGACAACGCCGTGGGATGGCACACCTACGGCGACGCCCAGTGGTCGGCGACCCGCGGGGCGTACTCCGTCGCCGGAGCCGGCGGGCTGGCGTTGCAGGACACGAACTTCTCGGACCTCGTCTACGAAGCCGACGTCACGCTCACGCACGGCCGCGGCGCGTCCGGACTCGCCTTCCGCGTCACCGGACCCGGCACCGGAGGTGAGGGCTTCCGCGGCTACTACGCCGACCTCACCACCAACGGCCTGGTCCTGGGCAAATCCACGGGCGAGCAGCGAACGGAACTGGCCCGCGCTCGGTTCCGCGTGGCGGTCGGCAGGACCCACCATGTGAAGATCGAGGCCATCGGCTCGTCGATCAAGGTGTACGTCGACGGCACGGCGAAGCCCAGGCTCAGCGTGACGGACGGAAGCTTCGCCTCGGGAGCCAACGGCGTGCGGGCGGGCCTGCGCGGCGCCGGGAACGCGGCGGGCGGCGCGGCAGCCGGCCGGTCCCTCGCCCGCTTCGACAACGTCGCGATCCGGTCGAACGTCTACAGCTTCGAGGCGGCCGGCGCGCCGAACCGCTTCATCCGGCACTACGAGAGCCGCGGCCGGGTCGACCCGAACGTCACGCCCTACGCCGACATGCAGTGGAAGCTGGTTCCGGGTCTGGCGGACCCGGCCGCGGTGTCCCTGGAGTCGGTCAACTACCCCGGCCACTACCTGCGGCGGAAGGGCAACGGCGTGTGGAGCGACGCGCTCACCGACGACGACGCGTTCCGCGCCGACGCGACCTGGCGGCGGGTGCCGGGACTGTCCGACAAGTCTCTGACATCCTTCGAGTCCTACGCCGCCCCGGGGCAGTACCTGAGCCACCGCGCATCGCTCCTGCGCGTCGGGCGCGTCACCGCCGGGAACCGGTCGGACGCCACGTTCCGGGCCTGGTGAACCGCGCCCTGGTCCTGCGCCGAGTCCCCACCACCTGCCGCGCGTGGCGCGGGGCGGTCACCGCCCCGCGCCGTCGCCTTCCGGGGGCGGTCCGCTGGTGCCCCGTACCGTCAAGCAACCGCCGTGGGCAGCGGCCGGCCCTGGTCGCGCTCGGCCAGGAGCAGGCGGCCGGTGTCGACGCCCGACTGCTCGGTGTGATCGCCGCGGATCACCCGCAGTTCCGGCTCCAGGCCATGACGGCGCATGGCGGTCCGGTAGGCCCGCCGCCGCTCCGCGGAGCCCGGTCCGCGACCGCCGTCGATGTGCACGATCCGGCGGTGTCCCAGTTCCACGAGGTGGACCGAGCGGCAGGCCGCCGTCCGCTCCTGGAAGCGGATGATCCAGATCACCGCCGACCTCGAATGTCCGCTGATGAACTCGGAGTTCAACGGCCGCCCCGAGCGGGCCGCGGAGAGCGAGGCCGCCTTCTGGCGCTCGATGGAGGAACTGCTGCCGGTCTTCGAGCGCGAGGGCATCGCCCTCAACCTCGAAGCCCACCCGGACGACTTCTGCGAGGAGAACACCCCCGCCGTCGACCTGGTGCGCGCCATCAACAAGCCCTGGGTGAACTACCTCTACTGCGCCCCGCACACCTTCCACCTGTCCGGCGCCGACCCGACGGCGGACATCGCGGAGATGATGGCTTACGCGGGCGACAAGCTCCAGCATGTGCACATCGCGGACTCCTTCCACCACAAGGGTTCCTCGGGCCTGCGCTACATCCTCAACCCGCCCGGCACCCCCGCCCGCATCCACCAGCACCTCGACATCGGCCAGGGCGAAGTCGACTGGGACACCTTCTTCGGCACCCTCCGGGAGCTGAACTTCGACGGCGTCGCCACGGCGTGCGTCTTCGCCTGGGAAGAACGGGCCCGGGACTCCTCGGCGTTCCTGCTGGACCGGATCGTCAAGGAGCTCGCCGCGTAGGGCCTCGCGGCACATCGGCCACCCGTGCGCCACTGCCCGCCCTCCGCGCGGGCGGGCAGTGGCTCGGGGCCGCGCGCCGTCCGCGCGGCTCAGGGCATCTCGAAGTCCGCGAAGTCGAAGCCGGGGGCCACCACGCAGGTCACCAGCACCGGTTCGGCACCGGCGGGCTCGGCGCTCTGCCAGACGCCGCCGGGGATGACGGACTGCGGCACCTCGCCGCGCTCGATCCCGTTGCCCAGGACGACGACATCGGCACCCGCCTCGTCGGGAGCCGCGCCGCTCCCGCCCAGGCGCAGCCGCAGCGGCCCGCCCCGGTGCCACAGCCACACCTCGTCCGACCGGACACGGTGCCAGCGGGAGACCTCCCCGGGGTGCAGCAGGAAGTAGATACCGGTGGCGAAGGCCCGCTCGCCGTCGTAGCCGCCGGGGACGGCGCCGGCGGACGTCCGCCAGGTCTCGCGGAACCATCCGCCCTCGACATGTGGCTGGAGTCCGAGGTGTGATACGAGGTCAGAGACGTCAGTCATGGCCGTATCCTCCCCCACCCGGCACGGTCGTCGACGCCCTGGGCTTCGACGGGTGGGTCGGCTGTGCGTACACCCCCCGCGCCGGGACGAGCGGAGGTCTCGGCCGGCGCCCCGACCAGCGAGGAGCGAACGCATGAGGATCGTCATCACGGGCGCCTTCGGCTTCCTGGGCCGGCAGGTCACCGACGCCTTGCTCGGCACGCGGACGTTCCGTGGTGCGCCGGTCGACCGGCTGGTGCTCGCCGACCGCGTCGTGCCGTCCGGCGCGGCGGTGGCCGCCGACCCGCTCGTGGACATCGTGCGGGGCGACGTGGCCGACCGGCTCGGCGAGCTGTTCGCCGAGCCGGTGGATGTGCTGATCCACCTCGCCGCCGCGGTATCGGCCGCGTGCGAGGCCGACTTCGACCTCGGGATGAGCGCGAATGTGGACACCACGCGCGCACTGCTGGAGGCCGCGCGAGCCCAGTCGGCGGCGGGCGGGCCGATGCCCCGGGTGGTGTTCTCCAGCAGTGTCGCGGTCTACGGTGCCGACCCCGCGCTGCCGCTGCCGCCGGTCGTCAGCGAGTCGACCCTGCCCACGCCGCGGTCGAGCTACGGGACGCAGAAACTCGTCTGCGAGCAGCTGATCGCGGACTACACCCGCCGCGGTTTCCTCGACGGACGGGTCGCGCGCCTGATGACCGTGTCGGTACGGCCGGGCAAGCCGAACGCGGCCGCCTCCGGCTTCCTGTCCGGCATCATCCGCGAGCCGCTCGCCGGCTCCCCGGCGATCTGCCCGGTCCGCCCCGGCCTGAGGGTGGCCCTGGCCTCGCCGCGCCGCACCGTCGCGGGCATCCTGCGTGTCGCGGAGGTCGAGCGCGGCGCCGGGCCGGGCCGGCTCGACGGCGGGGTGCCGGTCAACCTCCCGGCGCTCACCGTCTCGGTCGCCGACATGCTGACCACACTGCGGCGGGTGGCCGGCGACGCCACCGCCGACCTGGTGACGATCGCCCCCGACCCGGACATCGAGGCCATCGTGGGCTCGTGGCCCGCCGACTTCGACAACGCACGCGCCGCGGCGCTCGGACTGGACCGCGACCCGAGTTTCGAAGCGCTGGTGCGCGACTACCTCGAAGACCACGCCGACGCGGTCGGGGACGGTGCGCGCCCCTAGGGCGTTTCTCAGCCCGCTCTCATCATGTCCTCACCCTCCCATCACGCCCCGCCCTTACCGTCACGCCATGTTTTTCACCTACCTCCGGCGCGAGTTGCGCCGCCGTAGAAAGGCGGCGCTCGTCGTCGCCTCGGGCCTGGCGCTCGGCATCGCACTCGTCATCGTCGTCACCTCCGTCTCCTCGGGCATGGAACGCGCGCAGGGCAAGGTGCTGGAGTCGCTGTACGGGCTGGGCACCGACATGACCGTCACCAAGGCCCGCGAGGCACCCTCCGGTGATGACCAGAACTCCCGTCCCCGCTTCCAGTTCGACGCGCGCGACAACGACGACGACGAGGAACAGAGCAGCGACCGGGTGATGGTGCAGGGCTTCCAGACCCTGTCCGCGTCGACCGTGACCAAGATCGGGCGGCAGGGCGGGGTCGCCGACGCGGTCGGCGGGCTGAGCCTCCAGGTCATGAAGGTCAGCGGCCAGTTCCAGCGGGGTGAGTTCAAGCAGGACCAGAGCGGCGGCGGCGCCCGGCAGGGCGGTCCCGGCGGCGGGGGCGGCCAGAACGGCCAGCCGCAGGGCGAGGTCCAGGGCGGCGGCGCCCAGTTCGACGTCAACTCCTTCTCCGTCTACGGGATCGACGTCACCCACCTCGACCTCGGCCCGCTGACCTCCTCCAAGATCACCAAGGGCAAGACCTTCACCAGCGCGCAGACCAACGCCAAGGTCGCGGTCGTCGACAGCGCGTACGCCAAGGAGAAGGAGCTGGCGGTGGGTGACGACGTCACCGTCTCCGGCACCAAGTTCGAGATCATCGGGATCGCGACGGCCGACAGCGGCTCGGCCGCCGCCAACGTCTACCTCCCGCTCAAGCAGGCGCAGACCCTGTCCGACGCCAAGGACAAGGTCACCACCGTCTACGTCAAGGCGTCGGACTCGCAGCGGATCGACAGCGTCAAGTCGGCCATCCAGAAGAACGTCTCCGGCACCACGGTCACCACCTCCGCCGACCTGGCCGACACCGTCTCCGGCTCCCTGTCCACCGCCTCCGACCTCGCGTCGAACGTCGGCAAGTGGCTGTCCATCGCGGTGCTGGCGGCCGCCTTCCTGGTCGCCGGGCTGCTCACCTCCTCCGCCGTCAGCCGCCGGGTGCGGGAGTTCGGCACGCTCAAGGCGCTGGGCTGGAAGAGCGGCCGGGTGACCCGTCAGGTCGTGGGCGAGGCCCTGGTGAACGGCCTGCTGGGCGGTGCGCTCGGGATCGCGCTCGGGCTCGCCGGCGCCTACGCGGTGACCGCGATCAGCCCCGGCCTCACCGCCCAGCTGGGCTCGTCCGGCGGCGGTCAGGGCATGGGCGGGCCGGGCGGCGGCGGACCCGGCGGGGGCATGGGCGGCGGGATGCGCCAGGCCGCGGCCAAGACCCTGGACGTGGCGCTCACCGCGCCGGTCAGCGCGGCCACCATCGTCCTCGCGGTGGGGCTGGCCGTGGCGGGCGGACTGGTGGCGGGGGGCTTCGGCGGCTGGCGCGCCTCCCGGCTGCGTCCGGCCGACGCGCTGCGCCGCGTCGAGTAGCCGCGGTCCGCACCGCGGCAACACCCCTCCCCCGCCCGACACGAAGTCAAGGAGTCACCCATGTACCAGCTCAGCGGCGTCATCAAGCGCTACCGGCGCGGCAAGGACACCGTCGACGCCCTCGCCGGCGTCGATCTGACCATCGAGGACGGCGGCCGTCTGGTGATCCAGGGCCCCACCGGCGGCGGCAAGTCCACCCTGCTCCAGATGCTCGGCGGCCTGGACCGCCCCACCTCGGGCACGGTCGAGTTCGACGGCGTCGACCTGGCCTCGCTGAGCGAGGCCAGGCTCACCAAGGTCAGATCCGAGAACATCGGTTTCGTCTTCCAGAGCTTCAACCTGATCCCCACGCTCACCGCGCAGGAGAACGTGGAGACCGCGCTCGTCCCGCTCGGCGTCAAGGCCGCCGCGCGGCGCGAACGGGCCGCCGAGGCGCTGACGTCGGTGGGGCTCGGCGAACGGCTGGGGCATCTGCCGGGCGAGATGTCCGGGGGCCAGCAGCAGCGCGTGGCGATCGCCCGCGCGCTGGTCAAGCGCCCCAAGGTCCTGCTCGCGGATGAGCCGACCGGCAACCTGGACGAGTCGATGCGCGACGAGATCATGACGCTGCTGGAGGGGCTGTGGGAGGAGCACGGCCTGACCTTCGTCATGGTCACCCACGACAGCTCCATCGCCCGCCGGGCTCCGCGCCTGGCCACGATCGAGAAGGGCACGGTGCGGGTCACCGAGCGGGCGGCCTGAGCCGCCCGCCCGGCCCGGCACACCGGCCGGCGCCCCGCCCTCCCGGCGGGGCGCCGGCCGGGCAAGTCCGGTCCCGGGCCGTGACCGGTCAGCCGCCGGACACCACCGCCCGTCCGTAGGGCACCAGGCGGACCGGCCCGATCAGGCCGTACCGCTGCCGCTGCGCGGCGCCGAACTCCGCGGGGCGGACGGTCCGCAGCCGGTTCAGCAGCGTGGTGGCCACCTCGACCTCCAGGGTGTTCTCGCCGCGCCGCAGCAGATCCCCCACGTCCACCACGCCCGTCACCTGATCGACGGGGCCCACCGCGGTGCCGTTGACGGTGACCCGGCAGGTGTCGAAGACCTCCCCCAGCTCCAGCCGGGCGCCGGTGCCGGCTCCGGTCCAGCCGCGCCCCAGCCGCACGGTGGCGCGGTAGCGGCCGACGCCGGAGACGTCCTCCAGGCCGGGGATGTCCGGCCACGCCGCGAGGGCGTCGAGGCTCAGCCGGTGATCCACCGTGACATGGCGGTCGGGTGTGCGCCCCGGCCGCCAGTCCGCCACCCGCAGCGACCAGCGGTCCAGGGTGAGCGGCGCGGGCAACGCGCCGATGTGTGTGACGACCGTCCGGCCGTCGCTGAGCACGGTCTCGCGGGCGCCGGGGCGGGCGTCCACCACTTCCAGGACGCCCTGGTCCGTGCGGCGCACGGACTCGGCGCCGGTGCTGACCGCGTGGACCGGCCCGGCGCCGCGCGCGAGCGCGACCAGGGTGGTGGCCCCGGGTGCGAGCGTGATCCGCAGCGTGATCCGGTCCCCCTCGCGGCGGTGGACGGCGATGGGCGCCACCGCACCGGTCCAGGCGTCGAGCGCGTACGGGGTGGCCTTCGCCCACGGCGCGACGATGGCGACCTCGTGGTCCACCGTCTCGGACGCCGAGCCGTTGGCGAAGAAGTGGTAGGCCACGTCCGGCGCCGACCGGTGGGAGTGCAGCAGCGGCGAGCGCGCCGCGTACGCCACCTCGGGCCGGATGTTCAAGGCCGCCAGGGCCGCCGGGATGTCGGGCCGGTCGGCGACGGCGCGCACCCCGGGGACGGCGAGCAGCCGGGTGATCAGCGCGCGCAGCCGCTCGTTGTCGCCGTCGTGCGGCAGTCCGGGCACATGCCCGTCCGACCAGTCCCCCACCACGATCATCGGCAGACCGTCCTCGGCCAGCTCGATCAGCCTGCGGGCCGTCGCCGGCTCCAGGGTGTGCTCACGCCCGATCATGACGTCGCCCTCGAGTACCAGGACCTGGTAGGCGGGCCCGTCGGGCGCCAGCCGTCCGTCCCGCACCACGGCGCCGGGCAGGCCGAGCGAGCGCGGGCCGAGGAAGGTGTGTGTCCAGCCCAGCGGCACTCCGTCGGAGGTGAACCAGGGCGCGCCGAGCCCGGAGCCCGCATAGCCCTTCTGACGCAGCACGGCCACGTCGACGCGGTGGGTGCCGGTCTGGAGCACGCCCTGGATCCGGCCGAGGTACCCGGCCACGTCGGGCACATGGCGCCAGGCCGGGGCGCGCGGCCCCCACGCCTCGCCGTAGCCGGGGCCGCCGTGGTACGGGGAGAAGGCGGCGAAGCCCGGCCAGGCGGCGCCGGGCGCGGTAGCGTAGCCGAAGCCGTGCAGCACCGCCTGGTTGACGCCCGCGCAGTACTGGGTGACCAGCTTGCGCAGCGTGGCGTCCCACGTGGTGGCGTAGGCGCCGCCCGCCGTGGCGCCCGCCTCGTTGGACAGTACGCGTCCGCCGCCGATGTCCCGGCCGCCGGCCAGACAGCGGAAGTCGTCGAGGTTCTTGAAGCCGAGCGACTCCCCTTCGGGGATGTCCAGGAGCGAGGCGCTGTGGATCGCGTCGGTCTCCAGTCCGTACGGCTGGACGCGCAGCACCAGGCCCAGCGAGTGGGCCCACGCGCGCAGCGGCAGCAGGTGGTGTTCCAGGTACAGGTCGGTGACGACCTGCATGTAGTCGCGGCGCACCGCCTTGTCGGTGGCGGCGTCGAAGGTGAAGACGTACTTCTCGTCCTTCTCCACCACCGCCGCCAGATACGGCGGCAGCGCGTGGCCGATCCTGCGCTCGAACTCCCCGTCCAGTCCCGGGGTCCACAAGGTGGCGTCGGTCTCGATCTCCAGGGAGTCCTCGAAGAGCGCGCCCCCGGCCCGGCGCAGCAGTTCGCGGACCCGGCGGGTGAGGATGTGGCGCTCCCAGAAGTCGGTGACCGCGCGGGTGCCGGCGGCGCTGAAGTGGTCGACGACGTAGGCGAGCGGGGAGGTGTGGGCGGGTCCCTCGGGCCGCTGTCCGGAGCCGCGCTCCCAGTACGAGATCAGTGCCCACCGGCCGTCGTCGGGCGCGGTCCACCGGACGTTGCCGTCGCCGGCCCGCGGGGTCAGGTCGGTCACCGAGTCCCGGTCCAGCGGCAGCGGCACCTGGTCCGCCGTGGCGCCCTCCCGGATGCGGGCCGCCTGCACCCACAGCAGCCGACGGGCGGTCACGCCCTCGGCCGCGTCCACCACCGGCGGCGGCACCGGGCCCGCGTAGGAGCCCTGGAAGGTGGCCAGGCCGTGGGCGAGTTCCCGGGCCGCCGCGGCGTCGTCCGGGGTGAGCGTGGGGACGGCGGCGGGCCAGGCCGGGCCGATGGTCACATCGACGGTGAGGCCGCGCCGGTCGGCCTGGCGCAGCGCGCTCTCCAGGCCGGCGACCCAGGCGGCCGTCCCCCAGCCGTAGCGCTCGACGTCGATGGGCCGCGACGAACCGGCCAGGCTGTGGGTGACGGCGGCCACCTCCACCCCGCCGAATCCGGCGTCGGCGATCTGGTCGACCTCCCGGGCGAGCTCGGCCGGGTCCACCCGTCCGTCGGGCCACCACCAGCGGAACTTGGGCCGCACCGCGCGGTCCGGCGAGGCGAACGCGGCGGCGAAGCCGGGACGCGGGGCCGTGCCGGGCGCCGCGGTGGCGGGTGCCGCGGCCGCCGGGAGGAGCGCGGCCGCGCCGGCCGCCGCGCCCAGGCCCAGCAGCGTCCGGCGGCGCGGGCCGTCCGTGCTCATGTGGTGTGCGTCGGTCATGCGTCGCTCCCGGTCCGCGGCTGGTAGTGGGAGGTGAAGGTCCAGGTCCCGGATCCGACCGCGTATACCCGCGCGCCGTCCTCGGTGCGCAGCGGGCGGGCCTCGTCCGGCGCCCGCACCGCGCCGGAGGTGACGGGCACCCGCACCTCGGCGGTGGTCCCGGCGGGCACCGTCACGGTCAGCCGGTACGCGGAGCCGTCGCGCCGCCAGGTGCTGCGGGCGGGGCCGTACGGCGTGGTGTACGAGGCGGCCGCCGAGGTCAGGTCGCCGACGACGGCGGGCGCGAAGAGCAGTTCGCGGTAGCCGATCGAGTCGTCGGTCTGCTGGATCCCGGCGAGGGAGCCGGTGAACCAGGAGTCGATGGCGCCGAGCATGAAGTGGTTCTGGGACTGGCCGGAGCCGCCGTCCCAGCTCTCGCCGAGCGTGGTGTTGCCGTGCTCGACCTGGTAGCCGTAGCTGGGGCTGTCGGTGCGGGTGGCGATCTGGTAGATCACGTCGTCGCGTCCGGCCGCGGACAGCACGCGGAAGGCGGCGGGCAGGGAGATCTCGCCGAGCAGGAGGTGATGACCCGCCTGTTCGACACCGCGTACGAAGTGGTCGAGCAGCCGCTGCCGCTGGCCGTCGGGCACGGCTCCCATGTCCAGCGCGAGCGCCTCGGCCCCGTGTCCGCCGCCGCCGAAGGTGCCGGTCGTGGCGTCGTAGTAGGTGGCGGACAGGGCGGCTACGGAGGCGTCGGCGCGCTCCCGGTACGCGGCGGCGTCCGTGCGCTCGCCGAGCACGCCCGCGATCCGGCTGAGCGTGTCGGTGACCCGCCAGTAGCCGTAGGTGCCCGCGACGGCACGCGGGAAGGTGCGGTCGGGGGTGAACCAGTCGCCCAGGCCGTAGTCGAGGATGCCGTCGGTGACCTGCCGCTGAAGGAAGGCCGCGTACTCCTTCATCTTCGGGTAGTAGGCGCGCAGCGTCTCGGTGTCGCCGTAGGTGGTGTAGAGCTGCCAGGGGACGAGGACGAACGCGCCGCCCCAGTTGGCGTCGTTGCGGTAGGCCCCCGGCAGCTGGGTGTACTCCGGCACGGTGCTGGGGATCAGGCCGTCCGTGGTCTGTGCGTCGGCCATGTCCCGTACGATCTTGCGCAGCTGGGACCGCATGTCGTAGTTGGCGGCCAGGGCGGGGAAGACCAGCTGGTCCTGTTCCAGCCAGCCGAGTTTCTCCCGGCTGGGGCAGTCGGTGAGCACGCTCATCATGTTGCTCTCGATGGCGCGCCGGATGAGCCCGTGGATGCCGTCCAGGAGCTCGTTGGAGCTGGTGAACTCCCCGGCCGGGGCGTTGTCGGTGCGCAAGCCCAGGCCGCGCACCGACACCTCGGCGCCGGCCGGCAGCCCCTTCAGCTCCAGATAGCGGAAGCCGTGGTAGCTGAACCGCGGATGCCAGGTCCGGGCGGAGCCGCCGCCGGTGGTGTAGCTGTCCCACAGCGGCGCGCCGACGTTGCTGATGGACTGGTTGGCGTGGCCGTCCTTGAGGCTTTCCGCGGGGTAGACGCGCACGGTGGTGCCCTGGGGCGCGCGCACGGTGAGCTCGGGCCAGCCGGCGATGTTGCGCCCGAGGTCGAACATCCGGCTGCCCTGCGGGGAGTTCGCGACCTCGGTGCCCTTCAGGGTCTCGGTCACCCGGATGGGCTCGGTCTCACGGGCGCTGATCCGCGCCGGGGCCGCTGGGGTGCCGGGCGCGGCGACGGCGGTGGCGGCCCGCCAGCCGGCGCGGTCCCCGCCGGGCCGGTCCCAGCCCGGGATCTCCCGGCGGGCGTCGTAGTCCTCTCCCCCGTACCAGTTGGAGGAGGTGGTGGGGCCCAGTGTGGTGCGCCAGTCGGGGCCGCTGACGATGCGCCGGACGGTGCCGTCGGCGAGGGTGATCTCCAGCTGGGCGAGCAGCTTGGGGTCGCTGAGGTTGCCGTAGAGCTTGCGGTACCGGTCGGCGGTGCTCACCACGTTGGCCATACCGTTGCCCAGTGCCACGCCGAGGGTGTTGGCGCCGCGCCGCAGCCGCTTCGTCACGTCGTAGGTGGCGTACTGCACGCGGTCGGCGAAGTCGGTGTTGGCGGGCTCCAGTACGGCGTCGCCCACGGGGCGGCCGTTGATCCGGGCGTCGTAGATCCCGAGGCCGGTGAGGTAGAGGCGGGCGGAGCGGATGCCTTGCGGAAGGCTGAAGTCCTTGGCGAACAGGGGGAGTCCGGCCGGGAGGTACGGCTCCGGCGGGGTCTGCCCGGTGGCGCGGGCGGCCTCGGTGAACGGGCCGGTGGCCTCGCCGGAGGTGGAGACGGTGTAGTCGACGGGGAAGCCCGGCACCCGGCCGTCGTCGGTCAGGACGTCGGCGCGCGGATAGAGCAGCACCCGGTCGAAGTGGGCGGTCCGCTTCAGGTCCAGGGTGAGGGTGATCGGCGTGGCGGAGACATCGGCGTCCGGATGCGGCTCGCTCGCGTACCCGGCGGCGGTCTGCGCACCGCTGTTGGTGAGCCCGTCCACGGCGAGGGCCGGCTCCCAGACCTTGCGGACGGTGTCGCTCTCGGAGGCGGTGACCGTCGCCCCCTTGGCGAGGTCGGGGCCGTCGGGGTCGGCGGAGTCGCGCACCTCGATCTCGGCCAGTTGCAGCCGCCGGGTCAGGGCCGGGAAGTCGTCCTCGGCGAGCGGCAGTCCGAGCCGGGTGACGTCCAGCCGCACATAGCGGGCGGTGGTGGGCGGCAGCTCGACGGCCACGGGGGTGACCGTGCGGCCGCTCAGCTTCCAGTCCAGATGGCCGATCCACTGGGCGGACCAGTCCTTCGGCGAGGTCAGCCCGGTCTCGAAGACGGACGGCGCGCTCCAGCCGGAGGCCCGGCCCGCGCCGCCACCGGCCCACACCTTGACCCGCCAGTACACGCGGGTGCGCGGACCGAGCCGGTCGCCCGCATAGGTGGTGCGCGGCGCGGCGGAGCCGACCTTGCCCGAGTCCCACAGGTCGGGGCGGCCCGCGTCCAGCCGGGCCGCACTGGTGGCGGCCTGGACCCGGTAGGCGCGCTGCACGGTGTCCCGGCCGGGGACGGACGGCCGCCAGCTGAGCTCGGGCGTGGTGTCGTCGATGCCGAGGGCCTCTTCGAGGGCCTGGGTGCGCAGCGCGGTGGGGCGGCCGGTGGTGCTCGCCTCGGCGGGGGCCGCCGAGGGCACCGTGGTGGCCAGGGCGGCGAGGGCCGCGAGAGCGGTGGTGGCGCACCGGGCGAGACGTCGGCGGCGCGCGGGTGGCCGCGGGGGTCGGTCCATGGGGGCTCTCCGTGGGTGTCGTGCGGCCGTAAAGGGCCGGGGACGTCAGACGGGCGACAGGCGGTGGGCGCGGGTCAGGTACGGGTCAGACGCACCGTCACCGGGCGCAGCGGACGCAAGTCCACCGGCCCCAGCAGCCCGGACGGCAGTGGCTTGCCGCGCTCGTTGGCGAGGGTGTTGGCGACGCGGACGGCGACGGTGTTGACGCCGGGGCGCAGCGCGTCGGTGACGTCCACGACGTACGGCGCCCACAGCGCGGGCTCCAGCGCGGTGCCGCCCACCGTCACCCCGGCCACTTCGCGCACCTCGCCGAGGTCGAGGTGGAGACGGCGGCCGTCGAGGTCCGCCGGGGTGAGGGTGATGTCCTTGGTGTAGGTGGCGCTGCCGGAGAAGCCCGGGGCCAGGTCGGCCCAGCTGCCCAGTGGCCGTACGACGGGTTCGGCGCCGTCCCGCTCCAGGGTCAGGGTCCAGTCGCCGTCCAGCGGTATCGCCCGCAGGGGGTCGGTGACCCGCACCTCGCCGCGGTAGCCGTGGTGTCCGTCGGTGCCGGTGAACGCGTACCGGCCGGGGGCGTCGGCCACCGCCGCCACCCGCAGCCGGCCGTCCTCGGCGGTCACGGCGGTGACCGGGAGGTCAGCCCAGGTCAGATGGGCACCCGCGCGGGCGTCCGCGCGGAAGACCACGGCCAGCGTCTCGTACGGGCGCAGGCGCAGCGGCAGCCGGGTGGCCTCGGCGCCCGGTGCGCCGCTGTCCGCCGCGCCGTACACGGGGGCGGCGGTGACCGTGCCGGTGGTCGGCTCGCGCAGTTCGGGCACCCCGCCGGCCGGGAAGACGGCCTCGGTGGTCACGGTCTCGGCGCTCTCGTTGTTGAGCAGGAAGGCCGTGTCCCGGCCGGAGGTGGTGCGCAGGGCGAGTACCGAGGCGGCGGGGGGATCGAGCACGACGGCGGCGACGCCCGCGCTGCGGGCCGCCTCGCCCAGGCCGGCGGCGTCCGCGACCCGTTCGGCCCGGCCCCGGCCGATCCGGCGGCTGCCCGGGGCCCGGTCGGGGAACAGGGCCCGCAGGGCGCGGCGCAGCGCGGCGTCGTCGCCGTTCGCCTCCTGGCCGGGCAGGTCGCCGACGGCCAGGACGGTGCCGCCGCCGCGGGCGAAGTCGGCGAGGGCACGGGCGGTGGCGGCGTCCAGGACGGGGGTGTTCGGCAGGACGGCCACCTCGTAGCGGGCGTGGCCGACGGCCAGGGTGCCGCCGTCGGTCCGGGCGTGGTCCCGCAGGGCCCGGTCGCCGGACAGGGCGCCCTCGTGGACGAGGTCGAAGTCGGTCTGGGCGCTCTCCAGCGCACGGGCGGCCGCCGCGAACGCGGTGTCCAGCGCGGTGCCCCGGTCGGTGCCCCGCCACTGCTCGGCGGCGCGCTGCGGCTGGATCAGGGCGGTGCGGGCGCCGGAGGTGCCGCGGGCGCACTCCATCACCCGCCCGGTCCAGTCGGCCAGCGGGCGCATCGCCCACCACCAGGGGGCGCGCGGGCCGAAGGGCGGCGGGAAGAAGACCCGTGTCTCGTCGGTCCACAGCGCGTGCAGCACGGTCAGGTTGACGCCCCGGGCGGCGGCCGCGCCCAGCAGCGCGTGCGCGAAGGCGGGCGCGACCTGCCATCCCATGTTCCCGAACGCCTCCATCAGCACCCGCTCGCGGCCCGCCTGGTGGGCGGCGCTCGCCGGGTTGCGCGGGATCATGGTGGGCTCGCCCGCCACGTACTCGCCGGTGATCATGTCCCCGCCGGGTATCTGCGCCCACTGGTTGATCTTGTGCAGATCGCCGGTGGAGGCGATGCGCTTGGCGGGGGCGGTCTCGTCGTAGAGCGGATTGGTGATCAGGGCGACGCGCCGCTCGGCGTACCAGCGGGCCTGTTTGCGGAAGGAGAGCGCGAACCGGTCGGAGACCGCCTGCCAGAACCGCCCGCGCAGCACCTGGCCCGTCTGGCCGAGGCCGTCGTCGAAGAGCGCGGCGTACGCCCGGCCGGGCTCGGCGCCGACCGCCCGCAGGGCCGCCTCCAGCGTGGGTGACCAGGGCGCCCGCTTGAAGTGCGGTTCCGCGGAGGCGAAGAACGGCTCGTCGTCCCAGAAGCCGGGTACGACGGTGCCGAAGTGGCGGCCGAATCTGCGGTGGTACTCGCCCGGCACCATGTCCAGCATCAGCTCGATGGGTTCCTCGTCGAGCAGGTCCACGTAGGCGCGGCTGTAGCCCTGGCTGTCGTCGGCCAGGACGGTCCCGCCGAACACGTCGATCTGCCACCGCCCCGAGGGCACCTCCCAGCGGTGGGTGGTCCGCAGCCGCTCGGTGAGCTCGACGAGCCGTGCGGCGTCGTCGGCCCCGGCCGGGCGGGCGGCGGCCGCCACCGGTGTGGCGGCCGTGGGGCTTCGGCGGGTGGCGAACTCGCCGGGCGCGGCCGGGTCGGTGAAGTCCTCGCGGTAGAGGACCGTGCCGTCGGCCGCGGTGATGGTGAGGTCCTCCCACAGGGCGCGCTGGGTGCCGGTGGCGTACACGCCGACGCTGCCCGCCGGGTGGGCGTCATCGGTGACCGTGCCCTTGTCCTTGCCGTCCAGGCCGACGGTGAGCGTGGCGCCGCTGACGGTCACCCGCAGGGTGTGGAACTTGGTCCGGTTGAACCCGTCGGTGCGGGTGCTGCGGGCGAGTTCGGACCGCTCGCCGCCGTCCAGCCGGGAGACGGTGACCACCCCGGTCTGGTCGAATGCGACCAGATAGCCGTCGTCGCCGGTGGCGGAGGCGCGCAGCAGCAGACCGGCGGCGGCCGTCTCGGCCTTGACGCTGCCGGTGACCGTGCAGTCGCCCCAGCGGGCCCCGCCCCGGAGCACGGCCGCGCCGTCGAGCACCGCGGCGTCGGCCACCAGCCGGCCGCTCTCGACACCGACGCCCGTCGTCTCCCGCAGGTCGACGGTGGCCGGTCCCTCCACCACGGTGGTGGACCGCCACAGCGCCTTGAGCCGCAGCTCGGGGCGGGCGGGGTAGTGGCGGGTCCCGACCGTGCCGCCGTTCACGATCAGCCCGGCGGCGCGTCCACTGGGGAAGTGGTTGTCGTTGAACACCCACACCCGCATCCCGGTGCGCTCGGCGACGGCCAGGACGTGTCCGACCACGTCGAACCAGTCCTCGCTGAAGAACACCGGGCTCATCTCGGCGTTGTCGTACGGGAAGAGGACGACCTCGTACATCCCCTTGGCGCGCAGCTCGGCCAGCTGGCGGTCGATCAGCTCGTGGGTGACCGGCCCGTTCCAGTACCAGTACACCGTGGGGCGGCTGTCGCGGCGGGGGTCGGTGAACCGGGCGGCCGGAAAGCCCGCCCCGGCCACGGGCTCCGCGTGCGCCGGGGTCGCGCCTGGCAGGCCGGTGCCGAGGGCGGCGGCGACGGCTCCGGAGGCCAGCACGAAGTGGCGCCTGGTCGGCCGGATCGGTCTTTCGGGCTCTGCTGCGCCGGTTTCCGGCATGGGGGCACTCCTGGGGGGGGGAGGGACAGGGTAAGAGGGCGCGGGTCAGCCGTCGGCGCGGTACAGCTCGGCGGCGCTCAGGGCGCGCCCCAGGACCCGGAAGTCGGCGACGGCGCCGTGCAGATACGGATGGGCCGGGTTCTGCGAGCGGCCTAGGTAGTTGCGGCTGGTCGCGCCGAGCAGCAACGGCCCGGAGACCACCGCGTCATCGCGCCCCGCCTCCGCGCCGTCCACGTACAGGACGCCGGTGCCGTCGCCGATGGTGAGCGCCAGATGGATCCACCGGCCCGGTTCCAGGGCGGTGGAGGCGTCGACGTAGTCCTCCGCCTCCATGCCCGCGATCTTCCACGCGGCGCGGGCCTTCCCGGCGCCGGTACGGGGGGTGAGGAAGAGGTAGGTGTTCTTGTGGAAGCCGAGGTCGAAGACGCGGGCGGAGTTGGCCACGCTCTCCAGGAACACCCGTACGGACACGGTGAGTTCGGTGAGGCCGGTGAGCAGCCCGGGGGGCAGCGCCACATGGCCGTCCTTCCCGTCCAGCGCGACCGCCGCGCCGTCCGGCCCCGTCGGCCCTTCCCGCCAGGAGGCGCCGCCCACGAGCCGGGCGTCCGGGAAGCGGCGCAGCGCGTCCGCGCTGGTCGTCCCGTCCCCCTCGGCCAGCGGAAAGCGGGCGATCTCGCGCCGCCGCCGGCCGCTCGGCGGGACGGCGAAGTAGACGTTGTAGCTCTGGTGGTGCACCCGGTGGAAGGGCAGCAGCGGCACCTTCGCGCCCTCGGCGACGGCGGTGAACTCAAGCCCGCCGCGCCCGGCCACCGGCCGCACCGAGGTGGGCTCGATACCCGGGATGGTGCGCGGGCCGCTGTCGCCGTAGGCGCCCGCCAGCACCAGCGGGCCGTAGGAGACCGCCTTGATGTGCGGGTTGTCCGGGGCCGGGCGCCACACCAGCTCGCGCGGGAAGGTCAGCTCGACGGTGTCGCCGGTGCGCCAGTGGCGGTCCAGGGTCAGATAGCGGCCCGGTACCGGCTTGACGGCCACCGGGTGGCCGCCCACCAGCACCCGGGCCCGGGATCCGGCGTCCGCGAGCCAGCCGGGTATCCGCACCTTCAGCGCCAGCCGCCCGCCGCCTTCGGTGACGGTCAGCCGGACGGTGTCGGTGTCGGGGTAGCCGGTGTGCTGCCGCAGCCTCAGCCCGCGCTCCGCCCAGGCCACTTCGGAGGGGATGAAGAGGTTGACGTACAGGGCGCCGGCCTTCTCGTCGCGGAAGTAGATGGTGTCCGCGAACTTGGTGTGGGTCTCCATACCGGTGCCGTGGTCGCAGGAGAAGTTGTCGTAGTCGCCGCTGTAGCTGCCGGGCGCGGAGCCGAGGCCGCCCTTGGGCTGCCGGCGCGATCCGGCCCACAGCCCCGTGTAGTAGGTGACGAAGCCGTGGTCGGAGTCGGGGTCCTGCTCGCCGAGCATCTGGTTGTACAGCGTCCACTCGTAGTGGTCCATGTAGGCCGCGGTGCCCGGGTCGTGGCGGAACAGCCGACGGCCGATCTTGAGCATGTTGTAGCTGTTGCAGTTCTCGCAGGTGTCCTCGGACAGCCGGCTGACGATCTGTCCGGGCGGGCCGAAGAACTCCTGGTTGGAGTTGCCGCCGATGACGTACGAGTGGTCGCGCACGACGATGTGCCAGAAGTTCCGCGCGATCCGCAGATAGCGCGGGTCGCCGGTGGCCCGGTACTCCTCGGCCGCGCCCACGATCTTGGCCAGCTCGGTGTTGGCGTGGCGCCCGTCCAGTTCGTCGCGCCCCTCGGCCAGCGGACCGTAGAGCGACTCGTGGTCGAAGCGGCGCGCGGTGCGCAGATGGACGGGGTCGCCGGTGACCAGGTACAGGCCCGCCAGCACCTCGTTCATGCCGCCGAACTCCACGCCGAGGAGCCGCTGCATGGTGGCCTCGTCGAGCGGGGAGGTGCGGGAGTCGACCCAGGCCGCCATCCGCCGCACCACCGAAAGGGCCTGGTCGTTCCCGCTGAGCCGGTACTGGTCCAGCAGCCCGGCCATGATCTTGTGAAGGGTGTAGTACGGCGCCCACGGCTTGCCGCCCGCCTCGAGCTCGTCGAAGATCCGCTCGGGAAACGCGGACAGGTACCCGGCCCGGTAGCCCGCGCCGGGCGCGGCCGCCTGGCACTCGGCGAGCGCCGCGACGATCCGGCGCGCCTTGTCGGCGTAGGTCTGCTCACCGGTGTTGGCGTGGGCGAAGGCCAGGGCGGAGAGCAGATGGCCGGTGCTGTGACCGCGCAGCAGCACGTCCGGGGCCTCCCAGCCGCCGCACGGCTCGGCGGTGGAGGGCAGGCCGGCATTGAGCCGGAAGGTGTGCAGCAGCCGGTCCGGGTCGACGAAGCGCAGATAGGACAGGGTGCGCCGCATATTGGCGAGGAACGGGCTCTCCAGGAGCCGCACGGCGGAGAGCGGGAAGGCCGCCAGCCGCGCCGGGGCGGCCTCGGCGGAGGCGGCAACCGGAGCGGCCGTGGTGGGGGCTGCCGCGGGAGCGGCCTCGGCGGGGGTGGCGGCCGATGCGGGGGCGGGCGGCCCGGCGGCCCACGCGGCCGCGGCCGCACCACTCGCGGTCAGCACCCGTCTACGGCTCACCGGGGGCCCTGCGACTGATCCGGATTCGGTCATGGCGGTGCGTCTCCTTCGGGGGCAGGGCGGTTCCCGGGGACCGAAGTTGAAACGTTTCGTTGAAACGTTTCGATTGAGTTGCCAGGAAGTTATGGCCGCACTGCCGCGTGCGTCAAGAGTCGCGCCCGTCCTTCTCAATCACCCTGGTGGGGACGGTGCGCCGGGCCTCATGAGGAGGAGCCCCGGCGTGCGAGCTGGCCCCCTCGCACGGTCCGGCGGTCCGGCGCACCGCTGGATGACCCGGCCGTCAGGCGGCGCCGGGGACAGCCTCACGGCACGGCTGGCCGAGCACCCGGCAGTGCCGCCGAGCCATCGGGCCACCGGGCCGCCGGACTCCCCTCACGGGGCGGGGTCCTGCTGGCGCAGGGGCGCCGCCTGCCCGTCGGGCGCGGGGCGCGCGGATGGCACGGAACGGCCGCCGGGGCGGGCGAACCGGCGCATCATCGGCACCTCGACACCGCGCCACAGCAGCAGCGAGACCGCCACGCACAGCACCGACACCGCCACGGCCAGCGCCGTGGCGGTCACCGTGTCGAAGGTCCGCCGGTCCAGCATCGCCCGGATCGCGTACAGCACCGGGAAGTGGACCATGTACAGCGCGAACGACGCCTCGCCCAGCAACACCGGGCCCCGGCGTCCCAGCAGGCTCCCCCGCCCCTGGATGTCGCGGGTGGCGATGGCCGGGATCAGGGCGGCCACCGGCAGACAGGTCGCGGCTCCCCACACGTACTCCTCCGGCAGCTCCTGCCGCGCCGCGAAGACCCCCGTCAGGGCGAGCAGGGGCCAGCGCGGACGCAGCGCCGGCCAGCGCCCCAGCTGGACCGCGCGGGCGAGCACCAGCCCGAGGACGAACTCCAGCAGCCGCACCGGAGGGCAGAAATAGATCAGCCACCAGCGCTCCGTCGACAGCGGCGACCAACTCCCCGGGTCCGCCTCGTCGGTGACCGCCGTCGCCACCGCCGGCATGGCCACCACGAGCCCCGCCACCAGGGCGATCACCGGCCAGATCAGCCGGGCCGGCACGGCGCGCACCGGGCGGATCAGCAGGGGGAAGAGGAAATAGAAGAACGCCTCGCACGAGATGGACCAGGTCACCGGATTGACACTGCTGAAATCGGCCATGTCCGGAATCCAGGCGTGCACCAGCAGCAGATTCCGCACCGCCTCCCCCCATCCCGGATCCGGCACCGGAAGAGATGCGAGGGTGCCCGTCGCCATCAGCAGACCCAGCATCAATGTCCACGTCACCAGATGATTGGGGAAGATCTTCACCACTCGACGGCGCCAGAACCGGATGGCGGTGTCCGCCGGAGACGCGTTCCATGCCAGTACGAACCCGCTGAGCAGGAAGAACGAGGAGACCGCTGCCGCGCTGGCCATGGCCGAGACATCAGCGGCCTCATAAATATCCTGATCCTCATAAAATCTCCCCAGCGTCAGAACATGACCCGCCAATACCACCCCGGCCAGCAGAAAGCGAAAACCGGTCAGCGACGGGAGCCGATCGCCACGCGATAAAACAGCGGCCACGAATAACCCTCCGCATTGGGAAACAGGTACAGCACCCATGAGCCTGCCCTGTGTACCGCCCCCGCCCCAATACCGCCCCCACGGGAACATCCACGCGAACACGCACCGCTTTCCTCACGCCGCGGGCATCGGCGAGAGCCGGTAGGTGTCCTGGTGGGTGATCACATGGCCGGCGGTGGGCGGCGGGAAGTGGGTGCCCAGCAGGAGGGTGCCGGTATCCGCGAGGCCGCCGAGGAGCGCGCGGCGGGTGGCCTCGGACCGCTCGGGGTCGATGTCGACGCATGAGCCGATGGCGGGGTGGGCGAGCTGCACGGGGTGGTGGACGCAGTCGCCGGTGATCAGCGCCCTCGCGTCGCGGCTGTCGAGCTGGACGGCGATGTGGCCGGGGGTGTGCCCGGGGGTGGGGAGCAGACGCAGTCCGGGAGCGACCTCGACGCCCTCGGCCGGGACGTCCACCAGATCGAGCAGTCCCGCCTCCTCGATCGGCGTCACGGAGTCGCGGAACATCTGCGCGCGGGGTTCGTCCATGTCGTAGGCCGCCCAGAACTCCCGCTCGGTGCGGGAGGTGAGGTAGCGCGCATGGGGGAAGGTGGGCACCCATGCGCCGGCCACCTCGCGGGTGTTCCAGCCGACGTGGTCGGTGTGCAGATGGGTGAGGATCACCAGGTCGACGGAGTCCGGGGGGAACCCGGCGGCGGCCAGCCGCGCCAGGTAGTCGGTGCGCAGGTCGTGCCAGGCCGGGTTGGCCCGCGTCTTGCCGTTGCCGATGCCGGTGTCGACCAGGACCCGCGCCCCGCCCGTCTCGAAGGCGAAGCTGTGGCTGTCGATGCGCAGGACGCCCTCCTGGTCGGCGAAGTCCGGGCGCAGCCAGTCCTGTCGTGCGACCACGTCCGCGGTGGCGTCGGGCAGCAGCCACGACCCGGTCCCCGGCGGCAGGGGCACCTCGTCGACGCGGTGGACGGTGATGTCGCCCACGGTCCAGAAGGGGGTGGCGATGTCCTGTGGTGTGTCCATGGTCCGTTCCTTTCCTCGATCTCTGCGGAGAGTAAACGCAACGCGTTTGCGTTTAGCTCACGGTAGGCCCTACAGTCTCCTAACGCAAACGATTAGCTTTTGACCCGTCGAGGGAGACAGACCCCATGTCCGCCGCTGAACTCACTCCTCCGGAGGCGGCCCGCTGGGCCGACCGTGCCGGGCTCCCCCTGCCGGCCGACCGCCACACCGCGGCGGCGGCCACCGCCAACCACATCCACTCGGTCGTCGCCGTCCTGCGCGAACTCGACTTCGGCGACACCCCGCCCGCCGCCGCCTACCGCGCGGGAGAGGAGCGGCACGATGCGGCCGTATGAGCTGTCCCTGACCGCGGCCGCCGACGCGATCCGGACCCGGCGGCTGTCCCCCGTCGAGCTGGTGGACTCCGTCCTGGAGCGCATGGCGCGGGTGGAGCCGCACCTGAACGCCTATGTCACGGTGACGGCGGAGCGGGCCCGCCGGGCGGCGCGCGAGGCCGCGGACGACATCGCGGCCGGCCGCCTCCGCGGCCCTCTGCACGGCGTCCCGATGGGAGTGAAGGACCTGATCGACGTCGCCGGTGTGGCCACCACCGCGAGCTCCCGGGTCCGCGCCGACCACCGCGCCCAGGCGGACAGCACGGTCGCCGCCCGCCTGAGCGCGGCCGGCGCGGTCCTGGTCGGCAAGACCCACACCCATGAGTTCGCCTACGGGCTGACCACCCCGCAGACCCACAACGCCTGGGACACCGGCCGGGTCGCGGGCGGCTCCAGCGGCGGATCCGCCGTCGCCGTCGCCGCGGGCACCGCCACCTTCGCGCTGGGCACCGACACCGGCGGTTCCATCCGCGTGCCCGCCGCGCTCAACGGGGTCGTCGGCCTGAAGCCGACGTACGGCCTCGTCCCCCGCCACGGCGTCACCTCCCTGTCCTGGTCGCTGGACCACGTCGGCCCCGTCACCCGCACCGTCCAGGACCAGGCCCTGGTCCTGGCGGTCCTGGCCGGGCACGACCCCCGCGACCCCGCCTCGTCGGCCGTGCCCGCGCGGGACTACCGGCCCGGCCCGGGTGAGGACCTGTCAGGACTGCGCGTCGGCGTGCCGCGCAACTACTACGTCGACCACGTGGACGCCGAGGTGGCGGCCGCGGTCCGGGGCGCCGTCGACCGGCTCGAGGCCCTCGGCGCACGCCTCGTCGAGGTCGAGATCCCCATGACCCGCTACATCCAGGCGACGCAGTGGGGCCTGATGGTGCCGGAGGCGACCGCCTACCACGAACGCACACTGCGCTCGGCACCCGAGCTGTACCAGGCGGATGTGCGCACCCTGCTGGAAGCGGGTGAGCTGATGCCCGCCGGGGACTATCTGCGCGCCCAGCGCTCCCGGACGCTGATGCGGCGGGAGTGGGCGCGCATGATGGCGGAGGTCGACGTGATCGCCGCACCGACGGTCCCGGCGACCGCGGTGAAGGCCGGCGAGGAGACGATCACCTGGCCGGACGGCACCGTCGAGAGCGTCTCCGACGCCTATGTGCGCCTCTCGGCCCCCGCCAACCTCACCGGGGTGCCGTCGCTGTCCGTCCCGGTGGGCCACGACACGGCGGGCCTGCCGATCGGCATGCAGCTGCTCGGCCGGCCGTTCGGGGAGGACGTGCTGCTGCGGGTCGGCCACGCCTACGAGCGGACCCGGCCCGCCCGCGAGCTCGCGCCGGCGATCTGACGGCGCGAGTGGCACATCGCCCTCTGCGAAGCGGTGGCGCAGCACCCTCTGTGGAGCGGGTGGCGCATCACCCTCTAGAAGCAAGGATTTTGCTTTAAGGTGGGCGCCATGAGCAGGCAGATGGTGCGCCCCGGCGGGCGCAGTGCCCGGGTCCAGGCCGCGGTGCACACCGCCGTGCGCGAACTCGAGTCGGAGGTGGGCCGCGACGCCCTGACGGTGCCGCTGGTCGCCCAGCGCGCGGGCGTCACCCCCTCCACGATCTACCGTCGCTGGGGAGACCTCACGGAGCTGCTGTCGGACGTGGCGGTCGAGCGGCTGCGGCCCGACACCGCGCCCGGGGACCACGGCGGCCTGGCGTCCGACCTGACGGCCTGGGCCGAGCAGTTCCTCGACGAGATGGCCTCGCCCGCCGGGCGGGCCTATATCCGCGACGCCCTGCTCGGCGACCCGGACGGTGGCAACGCGGGCCGGTGCTCGGCCTACGCCGCCGATCAGATCGACGTCATCCTGACCCGCGCGGCCGGCCGCGGGGAGGGCACACCCGATGCCGAGACGGTCATCGACCGCGTCGTCGCGCCCTTGATGTACCGCATCCTCTTCCGCCCCGCCGGGCTCGACACCGCGTATGCCCGCGGTCTCGTGGCGGAGCTCCTGGGCGCGGTGGGCCCGGACGGCCGGTGACCGGGTGACCGCTTCGGCCCGCGCCGGCGTGGTTCAGCCGTGCGCGGCCGGCCCGCCCAGGAAGTCCGCGAGCGCCTCCAGCAACCGGTCCACGTCCTCGGCGCTGTTGTAGGGGGCCAGGCCGATCCGCAGCCCTCCGGTGTCCCCCAGGCCCAGCCTGCGGGACGCCTCCACCGCGTAGAAGGAGCCGGAGGGGGCGTCGACGCCGCGGCCGGCGAGGTGGCGGTAGGCGTCGGTGGTGTCGCGGCCGTCGATGGTCAGCAGCAGGGTCGGGGTGCGGTGCGCCGCCCGGGAGTGGACGGTGATCGGGCCGAGGGCGGCCAGGCCCTCGTCCAAGCGCCGGCGCAGGGTGTTCTCGTGCTGTTCCAGGGCCGCGTACGCCGACGCCAGCCGCTCCCGGCGGCTGCCCTCGGCATCGGGGGCCAGGGTGGCCAGGAAGTCGACGGCGGCACGGGTGCCGGCGAGGAGTTCATAGGGCAGGGTGCCGAGTTCGAAGCGCTCGGGCACGGCGTTCGTCGAGGGCAGCAGCTTGTCCGGGGTCAGGGTCTCCAGGAGCTCGGGCCGGCTCGCCAGGACGCCGAGGTGGGGGCCCAGGAACTTGTACGGGGAGCAGACGAAGAAGTCCGCGCCGAGCCGCCGGATGTCGACGTGGGCGTGGGCGGCGTAATGCACACCGTCGACGTGAAGCAGCGCCCCGGCCGCGTGGACCCGCCGGGAGATCTCCGGGATGGCCGGGCGGGTGCCGATCAGGTTCGAGGCGGCGGTGACCGCGACCAGCCGGGTGCGGTCGCCGAGCTGGGCGCTGATGTCGTCGGGGGTCAGTTCGCCGGTCGCGGGGTCGAAGTCGGCCCAGCGCACGGTGGCGCCGACCGCTTCGGCGGCCTGGATCCAGGGGCGGATGTTGGAGTCGTGGTCCAGCCGGGAGACCACCACCTCGTCGCCCGGCGACCATGTCTTGGCGAGGGTGCGGGCGACATCGTAGGTCAGGGCGGTGGCGCTGCGCCCGAAGACGATCGCGGCCGGGTCGGCACCGAGCAGATCGGCCATGGCCTGCCGGGCCGACCCGACCAGGGCCTCGGCGTTGCGCTCCCCCGCGGTGACGTGGCCGCGGTTGGCCAGGGGGTTGGCCAGTGCGTCGGAGACGGCCTCGATGACGGGGAGGGGGGTCTGGGTGCCACCGGGGCCGTCGAAGTGGGCCGACCCGGCCTTCAGGGCGGGGAACTGCGCGCGGACCGCGGTGATGTCGTATGTCACGAGCGACTCCTTGCCGAGGGGTGACCGCAGCGATCCTATGCGGGCGCCGGTGCCGGACGGCAGGGCCGGGGAAGGCCCGCCGCGCCGGGGAGAGGTGTTCCGGCACCCGGACAACCACCCTGATTGAATCTGACCATATGGGGATGAAGCACCATCCTTTTCCGCCGCGCAGGACCGGGACGCAGAAGGCGGTGGCGCCGACGTGAGCAGCGACTCTCCTCCCCCGCCGGAGCGGCCGAGAGGGCGGGGCGCACGCCCGCGGCGCGGCGTGCCCGGCGGTGTGCCCGGCGGACGGGCGTGGCGCGCGTGGCGGGCCTCGCGGGCGGTGGCGCGGGCCCGCCGCTCCGGCTCCGCGGCCCTGGCGGCGGCGGTGCGCCGGGCGGGGGGCGAGGGCGGGCGGGTCCCACCCGGGCTGCGGCTGGCCGCCGCGTACGCATGGCGGCTGCTGGTCATCGGGGTGGCCGTCTATCTGGCGTTCACGGTGCTGGGCCGGTTCGAGCTGGTCGCGGTCGCGGTGTTCCTGGCGCTGGTGGCCACCGCCTTGCTGCGGCCGCTGGCCGATCTGCTGGCGCGGGTGCTCCCCCGTCCGCCGGCGGTGGCGCTGGCGGTGTTCGGCACGCTGTTCGTGGTGCTGGGGTTACTGGCGCTGGTGGGGACCGCGGCGGCCGCGGAGGCGGGCCGGCTCGTGGGGGAGCTGCGCGGCGGCATCGGCCGGATCGAGCGGTGGCTGGAGGGGCCTCCGTTCCATGTCCGGCACGGTGTGCTGTCGGGGGCCCATGACAAGATCACCTCCTTTGTGACGCGGCATCGCGCGGCGCTGATCAGCAGGGCGCTCAGCAGTGCGGGGCGGGTCGTGGAGGCGCTCACGGCGGCGTTCCTGGCGCTGTTCTGCTCGGTCTTCTTCGTCCACTCCGGCGACCGGATGTGGCACTGGTTCCGGGACCAGCTCCCCGAGGGCGTCCGGCCTCCGCTGGACCGGGCGGCGCGGGCGGCGTGGAGCACCTTCGCCGGGTACACGCGGGGCATCATCGTCGTGGCGGCCTCCAACGCGGCCCTGGTCGGTGTCGCCCTGTTCGTGCTGCGGGTGCCGCTGGCCCTGCCGCTGACGCTGCTGGTCTTCTTCGCCACCTTCGTCCCGCTGATCGGCTCGCCGATCGCGCTGGCGGTGGCGACGGTGGTGGCCCTGGCCGGACGGGGACCGGCCGTCGCGGCCGTGGTGCTGTTGCTGATCGTGGCGGTCGGTCAGTTCGAGGGCCATGTGCTGCATCCGCTGGTGATGAGCTGGGCGGTGCGGCTCCATCCGGTGGTGGTAGCGATTTCGGTCATCGCCGGGAGCATCGTCGCCGGGGTGATCGGGGCGGTGGTGGCCGTGCCCATGGTGTCCGTCGCCTGGGCGGTGACCCGCGCCCTGCGCCACCGGCCGCGCGGCGGGGCCTGACCGCCACCCGAGGCCGGAACGCGTCCACATAAATTGCATCCAGGATTCGCATTAACGTACGCTGCCGCCATGCGGCTGACGAAGTCCACGGACCTGGCGCTCCGCACGATCATGCGGCTGGCGGTCACCGGAACCGAGCCCTGCACCGCCCGGCAGATCGCCGGGGAGGTCCAGGTGCCCTACAGCCACCTGGCCAAGGTGGCGGCCCGGCTCCAGCACCTGGGCCTGATCGAGACCCGGCGCGGACGGGGCGGCGGGCTGACGCTCACCGAGATGGGGCGCACCGCCTCGATCGGCCAGCTGGTCCGGGAGTTCGAGGGGGTCGGCGATGTCGTCGACTGCGAGGGGGACGTGCCGTGTCCGCTGCGGCAGGGCTGCCGGCTGCGCATGGCGCTGCGCCGGGCCCAGGAGGCGTTCCTCGCCTCGCTCGACCCCCTGACGGTGGACGACCTGGTCGCGTCCCCGACCGGCCCGGTACTGCTGGGGCTGGTCGGGCGCGCGCCCGGCCTGTCCCCGTGAGGCCACCGTCCGGGGTGCGGACCTCCGCGCCCCGTCCCGCCGAGCCGCGATGACGCGGAGGTCACCGTGCCCCGTACGCACACGCCTTCGGACGCACCGCCGGACACGCCTTTACGCACGCCTTCAGGCGCGCCGCATAATACGAATCTGAGATACCAGTTAGGTCCGCTTATGCTCTCCCAGAAGTCCGCCGAGACGGTCCGCGCCACGCTGCCCGCCGTCGGTGAGGCCATCGACACCATCACCGACCTCTTCTACCGGAAGCTCTTCACGGCCCACCCCGAGCTGCTGCGGAACATGTTCAACCGGGCCAACCAGAGCGCGGGCACCCAGCGGCAGGCTCTCGCGGGCGCGATCGCCGCGTTCGCCACCGCCCTGGTGGAGCAGCCGGGTGTGCGCCCCGACGCCCTGCTGAGACGGATCGCGCACAAGCACGCCTCGCTCGGGGTGAGCGCCGCCCAGTATCCGGTGGTGCACCGTCATCTGGCCGCCGCCATCGCGGAGGTGCTCGGCGACGCGGCCACCGAGGAGGTGACCGCCGCCTGGGACGAGGTCTACTGGCTGATGGCCAACTCCCTGATCGAGACCGAGCGGCGGCTGTACGCGGAGCAGGGCGTGCTGGCCGGCGGGACCTGGCGGCCGTGGGAGGTGGTCGAGAAGATCCGGGAGACGGCGGATGTGGTCACCTTCCGGATCCGGCCCGCCGACGGCCGCCCCGCCCCGGCGTTCAAGGCTGGCCAGTACGTCTCGGTGCAGGTGGAACTGACCGACGGGGCCCGGCAGAGCCGCCAGTACAGCCTGACCAACGCCCCCGGCGCCACGGTGCGCTCCTTCGCCGTCAAGCGCGTGGCCGGCGGCGCGGACCCGGCCGGTGAGGTCTCCGGGCATCTGCACGACCGGGTCCACGAGGGCGACCGGCTCACCGTCTCCGCGCCCTACGGCGATGTCGTGCTGGAGGCCACGGACGCGCCACTGCTGCTCGCCTCCGCGGGGATCGGCTGCACCCCGATGGTGGCCATGCTGGAGGACCTGGCCGACAGGGGCCACCAGGGCCCGGTCGTCGCCGTCCACGCCGACCGCTCGCCCGCGGACCACGCCCTGCGCGCCGACCAGGAGCGGCTGGTCGCCAAGCTGGCGCGGGGCACCGGCCAGGTGTGGTACGAGCGGCCCGAGGGCGACTGGCCGGCCGAGCGCACCGGCCGCGTGGACCTGTCCGGGATCGAGATCCCGGACGGCGTCCAGGCGTATCTGTGCGGTCCGCTGCCCTTCATGCGATCGGTGCGCACCCAGCTGCTGGAACGGGGCGTGCACCCCTCCGCGATCCACTACGAGGTCTTCGGGCCCGATCTGTGGCTGGCACAAGGCGACGGCGGGGACCGCTGACACCGATCCTCCGGATGTGGCCGGATGAACTCGAATGGCTCAGGGGTCAGTCGCTTTTGTCCGGGTGAACGTGGGACCGTAAACGATACGGGTCCTGTCCGTTCCGTTCCCAACCGTACGGAATGGGCCGTCCGGTACCCCCACATCGACGAGGAACCATGGATCGCGAAAAGATCACTCTCAGCGGCGCTCAGGAGACCTTGCTCGCCACGCTGTACGGCAGGGCGGTGGACAGCCGTTCCGCCCACTCCATCCTGCACGACCACGCGGCCCGGGAGGCCGTGGAGCGCGTGGACTACGACTTCGGCAAAACGGGGATGACGGACACGACGGCGGTCGGCATCGCCCTGAGGGCGAAACAGCTCGACGACTGGACCGTGGAGTTCCTGGCCGACCAGCAGAAGGCGACCGTGCTCCATCTCGCCTGCGGTCTCGACACCCGGGTGCAGCGCCTGGACCCGCCGTCGTCGGTGCGCTGGCTCGACGTCGACTACCCCGAGGTGATCGATCTGCGCCGGCGGCTGCTTCCCGAGCCGTCGGGACACTACGAGATGGTCGGCGCCTCCGTCACCGATGAGGCGTGGCTGCGCGAGGTGCCCGACGACCGGCCCACCGTGGTCGTCGCCGAGGGGCTGACGATGTATCTGCGCAAGGAGGAGGGCAAGCGGCTGATCCAGCGGATCACCGAGCGGTTCCCCAGCGGCCAGCTGCTCTTCGACGTCTACGGGCCCCTGGGCATCCGGCTCCAGAAGATGGTCCCCGCCGTGCGCAACGCGGGCGCCACCCTGCACTGGGGCCTGGACGACCCCCATGAGGTCGAGACCTGGCATCCGGGGCTGACCTGCCTCGATGCGGTGCGCAGCGTGGACATGCCGGGAATGGAGAGGATGCCCGCCGCCGGCCGGATGAGCATGCGGGTGATGGCCCATCTGCCCGGTTTCCGGGACGTCGGCCGGATCCTGCGCTACCGCTTCTAGCGCCCGCCGCGCGATGGCCACGGTCCCGGCGCCGGGCGGTCCCGGCGCCGGGCCGGGGGCTATTTGATGCCCACCAGCATGGAGTAACCGCCGGTCAGCGGTTCGATCTGGCTGCTGCTGAAGCCCGCCTCCGCCAGCCAGGCGTGTCCCTCGGCGGCGGTGTACTCGAAGCCGGACTGGCTCTCGATGAGCATGTTCAGGCTCGCCAGCAGACCGAACGCGTTCTCCCTGCGGTCGTCGTCGATGATGGCGTCGTAGACCAGGACCGCTCCCCCTTCGGGGAGGGCGGCGTAGGCCTTCTTCAGCAGCAGCCGCTTCTCCTCCAGGCCCCAGCCGTGCAGGATCTGACCCAGCACGATGACATCGGCGCCGGGCAGGTCATCGGTGAAGAAGTCGCCTCCGTGGAAGGTGAGCCGGTCCTGAAGGCCGAAGGACGCCACGTACTCCTCGAAGACGGGCCGCACCCGGGGCAGCTCGAAGACACCGCCGCTCATATGGGGGTGGCGCTGCGCCACCGCCACCGGAACGCAGCCCACCGCTCCCCCGACGTCCAGCACCGTCCGGTGGTCGGCCCAGGGGAACCGCTCGGCTATCAGCAGCGCCATGCCCATGCTGAGCCCGGTCATACCCTGCAGGAAGCGTTCGAGGCCCGCCTGGTCCCGGTAGATGGCGTCGAAGACCTCACCGCCGTGCTTCTGCTCGTTCTGTGGTCGCCCGGTTCTCAGTGCCTCGGTGAGCGACCCCCAGAAGGGGTAGAGACGACTGTTGGCCATCTCCAGGAGGCCGCCCGCGTAGGTGGCCTTCCCGCGGTCGAGAAAGGTGTCGGCGGACGGGCTGTTGCGGTACTCGCCCTCGGATCGCTCCAGGAACCCCATGGCGACCAGGGCGTCGAAGAAGTCGGTGGCGCCACGCGGGTGCAGTCCGAGCGCCTCGGCCAGGTCACCGCCCGTGCGGGGGCCGTCCGCGAGCCGGGAGAACAGATCCAGTTCCACCGCGGTGAGCAGTGCCTTCGACGCCATGAAGCCCAACCCGACGCGGAGAATGGACTCGGGGGTGGTCTCGTGCCGCATAAGGATCCCTCACTGTTCTCCCGAAGGTGCGCGCACCGCACCTGACGGTATGTCGGTCTCCTTACGCTACCGCCCCGTTGCTCCCCACAAAGGTGGCCGTCAGGCCGCCGGACCCTCGGACACGGCAAGCGGACCCCGGCCGGGCCGACCGCCCGGGGCGCGGGTCAGATGAGGCCGCGGATCGCCGCCTCGAACCCTTCCACGTGTCCCGCGGCAAGGGCCGCGGCCTTCTCCGCGTCGCCGTCGATGATGGCGCGCAGCAGGGGCCCGTGCTCATGCACGTGGCCCGCCAGGCCCGGCAGCCGGTCGATGAACAGGCACCAGATCCGCGTGGCCAGGTTGTCGTACCTGATCAGGGTGTCTTCCAGATAGGGGTTGCGGGTCGCGGCGTAGATGGCACGGTGCACGGCCATGTCGAGCCGGATCAGGTCCGTGCCGCCGTCGGACGCGTCCGCCAGCCGGGCCAGCAACCGGTCGAGGTCACCGCGGTCGCCCTGGCCGGCGCGCCGGGCCGCGAGGCTCGCGGCGAGCGGCTCGAGCCGCTGACGCACTTCCGAGATGTGTCCGAGATCGGCGATCTGCACCTCGGTGGCGAAGGTTCCACGCCGGGGGTAGGCGACGATGAGGCGCTCGTGCTCCAGCCGCTTGAGGGCCTCCCGGACCGGGGTGCGCCCGAAGCCGAGCTCGGCGGCGATCCGCTCGTCGTTGATGGGCTCTCCGGGGCGGATCCGGAGGGTCACCAGACGGTCCGAGATCGATCGATAGGCCTGATCGGCCAGCGTTCCATCGCCCTGACCAGCGACGGTCGACGCAGTCACCCGAAACCCTCCCTTGACGCGACCCGGTCCGTCCTCTTAGCTTATCGCAACAGCAGGTTGATATATCAGTCGTCCCTCAGTGCGTTCTCAGGGGATTCCAGGGTTCTCAGGGAGACCCCGTCGATCCGTAGCTCGCGGCCCAGGAGGCTGCTCAGTGATGCATCCGCGCGACACCCTTCCCGCCACGCCCGGGAACGTCCTGACCGACCACCCCGACTTCCTGTGGCGCAACCCCGACCCCAAGCCGTGCTACGACGTCGTCATCGTCGGCGGCGGCGGACACGGCCTGGCCACCGCCTACTACCTGGCCAGGAACCACGGCATCACCAATGTCGCCGTGCTGGAGAAGGGCTGGCTCGCGGGCGGCAACATGGCCCGCAACACCACCATCATCCGCTCCAACTACCTCTGGGACGAGAGCTCCGGCATCTACGAGCACTCGCTGAAGCTGTGGGAGACCCTCGAGGAAGACCTCGGCCACCCCATCCTCTTCAGTCAACGCGGCGTCCTCAACCTCGCCCACACCGTGCAGGACATCCGCGACAGCAAACGCCGCGTCTACGCCAACCGGCTCAACGGCATCGACGCCGAGTGGCTGGAGCCGGAGGAGGTCGCCGAGGTCTGTCCCATCGTCAACATCTCACCCGAGGTGCGCTATCCGGTGCTCGGCGCCACCTACCAGCCGCGCGCGGGCATCGCCAAGCACGACTACGTGGCCTGGGGCTTCGCCCGCAGGGCCGACACTTACGGCATCGACCTGATCCAGGACTGCGAGGTCACCGGCCTCGACATCCGGGGCGGCCGCGTGCGCGGCGTACAGACCACGCGTGGCCCCATCGCCGCCGGGAAGGTCGCGCTCGCGGCCGCGGGGCACTCCTCGGTGCTGGCCTCCATGGCCGGCCTGCGGCTGCCGCTCCAAAGCCATCCGCTCCAGGCCCTGGTCTCGGAGCTGCTGGAACCGGTGCACCCGACCGTGGTGATGTCGAACGCCGTGCATGTGTACGTCTCCCAGGCCCACAAGGGCGAGCTCGTCATGGGCGCCGGCATCGACGCTTACAACGGCTACGGGCAGCGCGGCGCGTTCCACATCCTGGAGCGCCAGATGGCCGCCGCGCTGGAGCTCTTCCCCGTCTTCGCGCGCGCCCACATGCTGCGCACCTGGGCCGGGATCGTCGATGTCACTCCGGACGCCTCGCCCATCGTCGGGACGACCCCCGTCGAGGACCTCTACCTCAACTGCGGCTGGGGCACCGGCGGTTTCAAGGCCACACCGGGCGTCGGCTGGGCTTACGCGCACACCATCGCCACCGGCCGACCGCACCCCCGCATCGCGCCCTTCACCCTCTCCCGCTTCACCACCGGTGCCCTGGTCGACGAGCACGGCGCGGCCGCCGTCGCCCACTGACCACCGCCCCGGCCAAGGAGGTCGACATGCAGCTCATAGCCTGCCCCTGGTGCGGTGAGCGCGAGGACATCGAATTCCACTACGGCGGGCAGGCGCATGTCGCCTATCCCGACGACCCCTACGCGCTCGATGACGAGCAGTGGGCCCAGTACGTCTTCTTCCGCGACAACCCCAAGGGCCCGTTCGCCGAGCGGTGGGTGCACACGGCCGGCTGCCGGCGCTGGTTCAACGCCCTGCGCGACACCGTCACCCACGAGTTCCTGGCGGTCTACGACATCCGCGCCACGCACCCCGCCACCACCGGCGCCGCACCCGCCGCGCACCGGCGAAAGGACCAGGAGGCCGGCTGATGAACAACCCGTTCCGTGCCCCCGGCCACGGTCGCATCGACCGCGCCACCACACTCTCCTTCACCTTCGACGGCACCGCCTACACCGGGCACCCCGGCGACACGCTCGCCTCGGCCCTGCTGGCGAACGGTGTGCACCACGTGGCACGCGGCATCACCTACGGACGGCCGCGCGGTGTCCTGGCCGCCGGAGCCGAAGAGCCCAACGCGCTCGTACAGATCGAGGTCCCCTTCCCCGAGCCCATGCTCACCGCCACCACCGTGGAGCTGTACGAGGGCCTCGTCGCCCGGGGCCTGTCCGGCCGGGGCCGGCTGAGCAGCCGGCCGGATCCGGCCCGCTACGACACCATGCACGCCCACTGCGACCTGCTGGTCGTCGGCGCGGGCCCGGCGGGGCTGGCCGCCACGCTGGCGGCTGCCCGGTCCGGAGCCCGCGTAATCCTCGTCGACGAACTCCCGCAGCCCGGCGGGTCGCTGCTCGGCAGCCAGGAGCTGCTCGACGGCGCACCGGCGACCGCATGGGCCGGCGAGGTGGCCGCGGAACTCGACACCCGCGACGACGTGCGGGTCCTGCGGCGCACCACCGCCTTCGGCCACTACGACGACGGGCTCGTCCTGGCCCTGGAGAAGCGCACGGACCACCTCGGTGCCGCGGCGCCCGCCCACATCTCGCGGCAGAGGGTCTGGCGCATCCGTGCCCGGCAGGTCGTGTACGCCACCGGAGCCTACGAGCGTCCGGTCGCCTTCGACGACAACGACCGCCCCGGGATCATGCTGGCCGGCGCGGCGCGCACCTACCTCAACCGCTTCGGTGTACGTCCCGGGCGGCAGGCCGTCGTCTTCACCACGAACGACAGCGCCTATCCGGCAGCGCTCGAACTGGCCGACGCGGGCGTGCGGGTCGCCGCGGTGATCGACGCCCGCGAGGAGGTGCCGGCGCACTGGCGCACCGCCTGCGACGAACGCGGCATCGGCGTCCGCGCCGGGCACGTCGTCACCGGCACCAGCGGCACCGACCACATCTCCCGTGCCCATGTCGCCGCCTTCCGCCGGGGACGCCTCGGCGACCGCCAGGGCATCGAGTGTGATCTGCTGCTGGTCTCCGGCGGCTGGAACCCCGCGGTGGCTCTGTTCAGCCAGGCCCGCGGCACCCTGCGGTACGACGCCGGAACCGGCGCCTTCGTCCCCGCGCACGCGCCGGACAGCGTCCGTACGGCGGGATCGGCCGGCGGTACGTTCACCCTGGCCGGCTGTCTCGCCGACGGCGTGGACGCCGCCCGGCGGGCCCTGTCGGCCATCGGCAGGGCCTGCGGGACGGTCGCCCTGCCGGCCGCCCCTGTGCTGCCGGAGGGGGCGCCCACCCGGGTGCTCTGGCGGGTGCCGAGCCCGCAGGACGGCCAGGACGGCTCGCGGCAGTTCGTCGACCTCCAGCGCGACGCCCTCGTCTCCGACGTGCTGAGGGCGACCGGGGCGGGGTTGCGGTCGGTGGAGCACGTCAAGCGCTACACCACCATCGGCACCGCCCATGACCAGGGCCGCACATCGGGCGTCATGACCTCGGGCATCCTCGCCGAGGCGCTGGGGGTGGACGTCGCCGACCTCGGCACCACCCGTTTCCGGCCGCCTGCCGTGCCGGTCGCCTTCGCCGCCCTCGCGGGCCGCGACCGCGGGGAACTGTTCGACCCGGTCCGGGTGACCGCGCTGCATCCGTGGCATGTCGCGCACGGCGCCCTGTTCGAGGACGTCGGCCAGTGGAAACGTCCCTGGTACTACCCCCAGCCGGGCGAGACCATGGAGGAGGCGGTGCTGCGCGAGTGCCGGGCCGCCCGCACCGGCGTCGCGATGATGGACGGCTCCACGCTCGGCACGATCGATGTGCAGGGCCCGGACGCCGGTGTACTGCTGGACCGGCTCTACACGAACATGATGAGCACCCTCGCGGTGGGCCGGATCCGCTACGGCGTGATGTGCGGCGTCGACGGCATGGTCATCGACGACGGCACCGTGATCCGCGTGGCCGAGCGGGAGTTCCTGCTGACCACGACCACCGGCAACGCGGCCAAGGTCCTGGCCTGGATGGAGGAGTGGCTCCAGACGGAGTGGCCCGGCCTGCGCGTGCACCTCACCTCGGTCACCGAGCACTGGGCGACCATCCCGCTGGTGGGCCCCCGCTCCCGCGACGTCCTGGCCCTGGTGGCGCCCGGCCTGGACGTCGGCAAGGCCGCGTTCCCGTTCATGTCATGGCGCGACGCCACCGTCGCCGGTGTCCCGGCGCGGGTGTGCCGCATCAGCTTCTCCGGTGAACTCGCCTACGAGATCAACGTCCCCGCCTGGGACGGCCTCACGGTGTGGCAGGCCCTCCTCACGGCCGGCGGCCCGTTCGGCATCACCCCGTACGGCACCGAGACCATGCACGTGCTGCGCGCCGAGAAGGCGTACCCGATCATCGGGCAGGACACCGACGGCACCATCACCCCGCAGGACCTGGGCATGTCGTGGGTCGTGTCCAAGAAGAAGCCGGACTTCATCGGCAAGCGGTCCTTCACCCGTGCGGAGAACCAGCGCGAGGACCGCAAGCAGCTGGTGGGCCTGCTGCCGGCCGACGAACGGGTCCTGCTGCCCGAAGGCGCCCAGATCATCGCCACCAGCAGCGTTCCCCAGCCGCCGGTGCCCATGCTGGGCCATGTCACCTCCAGCTACCGCAGCGACGCCCTCCGGCGCACGTTCGCCCTGGCCCTGGTGCGCTCGGGAACCCGGCGCATCGGCGAAACCCTCTACGTCCCGCTGGATGGCCGGACCGTCCCGGTGACCGTGACCGACCCCGTGCTCTTCGACAAGGAGGGAACTCGCCGTGACGGTTGAGACGTCCACGCGTGTCAGTCCCCTGTCCGCGTGGCAGGACCGCCTGGCGCGGCTGCCGGCCGGGCTGCGGGTGCGGGAACTGCCCTTCCTGACCCAGCTCACCCTGCGGGTGGAGCCGGGCGGTGCCGCGGCGAAGGCCGTCGAGGCCGCCCTGGACACCGCCCTGCCGGGCCCGGTGCGCGCCGAGTCGTCGGGCGACGTCACGGTGGTGTGGCTGGGCCCGGACGAATGGCTGCTGGTGGCCCCCGACGGCCGGCGGCACGAGCTGCTCACCCGGCTGCGTACGGCCATCGGGGAGGAGTTCGCCACCGTCACCGACGTCTCGGCGCAGCGCACCACGCTGGCCCTGTCCGGGCCTCTCGTCCGCACGGTGCTGGCCCACGGCTGTGCCATCGATCTGGATCCGCGGGTGACACCCGTCGGCGCCTGTCCGACCACACTGCTGGCGCGGGCCCCGGTCACCCTCGTGGTGCGCGCGGAGGGGGCGTCCGCCGTCTGGCTGCTGGTCCGCTCGTCCTTCGCCTCCTACCTGGCCACCTGGCTGCTCGACGCCTGCACGGAATACCGGGGAGGCGCTGGGTGAGCGGCCCGGTTCAGGTCGCGGTCGCGGCCGCCGCGGCCCGGCCGGCGGCGCGGCCCGAGAACAGGCAGCCGCACGAGGAAGGTGCCCTCCAGGGAGCGGTAGCCGTGCACTCCGCCGCCGCCGAAGCCCGACACCTCGCCGGCCGCGTACAGGCCGGTGACCGGCGGCTGATCCCGGCGGGGGAGGCGGAATTGTCTGTGGGGTTCTCCATGGGCTGCCTTCCGGAAGGGGGGTTCGAAAGGGTGCGGGAGACACGAGGGGGTTGCCGCGGCGGCAACGTGTTACCGACGGTAGCCCAGAGGGTGCGGGGCCGCCAGAGTCCTGTCCCAGGAGCGATGCGGTGTCCCGGAGCGCGGCCGGTCAGCCCCCGCCGCCCGGTGACGTCCCGGGCGAGGCGCGCCGCTGCCGCGGGGTGAAGGTGTACAGGTCGAGGATGTCGGGCAGCGGTGCGACACCGGGGCCGCCCGCCCGGATCCAGGCCGCGATGTCCTCGGTCGCGTCCGGGTCGTTGACCAGGCCGAGCCACACCGGCCTGGCGCCGGCGGCGCGCCCGGCGGCCGACGGCTGCACCACGATCACATTGGCCTGATCGCACACGTCCAGGCACCCGGAGACGCGCACGGGCGCCTCCTGCCCCAGGCGCGCGGTCTGCGCGGTGTGGTCGATCCCGGTCACCTTGGGGCTGCCGCAGCAGCAGTCCCGGCACATGGTCACCCGGCACGGCACCGGGTCGCTCGGCCCGTTGGGCATGGCGCATCGCCCTCCTCCGGGGAAGTCCGCCCCGGTTGCGTCGAGGAGGCGACCGCGTGAGTCTCCTGGCTCTCGGGTCGATGCTCGTCCCGGCCTTCCCACCCGCGTGCGGGCAGTGGCCTGTTCGGGATCCGCTCGCCGATCACAGTGGCGGTACCGCGCCGGATTCACACCGGCTTCCTCGTTCCGCCGTCGCCCATGTCGCCCGGCATCATCCCATCCCGGGCTCCGCCATGCCACGGGACCCCCGCCGCGGCCCCGGGCGAGGGCGATGGGCAGGTCAGTTCCGGCGGACCGGTGCGCCCGCGAGCAGTTCGGCCAGGCCCTGGCGGGTGGCCGCCAGCACCACGCGGTCCTGTGGCCGCAGGACGTAACCGGGGTGCAGGTCCCACACCAGGGCGGGTTCCTGGGCGACGCCGTCGTGCGAGGGTGCCGCGGCGAGGTCGCGCTGCCGGTCCGCGGGTTCCGCCGCGTCCAGTGCGATCACCCGCCAGGCGCCCGGCGCGAACGCCTCGGCGACGGTACGGCCCTCCAGCCGCGGATGTCCGGCCACATGCAGGGCGGCGAAGAGCAGCACCCTGCGCTCGATCGGTATGGCACCGAGGACCTGACGCCCCATCATCGCCCCGGCGAAGGCGGGCGCCGCCAGGGAGGAGACGCTGCGGCTGCGGGTCAGGGCCTGCGGATGGGCCGCGCGCAGGGTGCGGTAGACGGCGGTGGCGAAGCCGTCGTCGTACAGGCGCAGCGCCACCCGCAGACGGGGTTTGACCGAGCGGGCGTACAGCGTCGCCTCCAGGTTGGTGGTGTCCACGCTGGTCAGGGCCAGCAGGGCATGGGCTCGCTGGATCTTGGCGGCCTCCAGGACGCCCTCCTGGGTGACATCGCCGACCACGGTCGGCACCCCCAGCTCGCGGGCCAGCGGGATGCCACGCGCACCGGGGTCCTCTTCCACGCACACCACGGGGATGTCCATCTCCCGGAGTCTGGCCAGCACACGGGTGCCGATTTTGCCGAGTCCGAGCAGGACGACATGGCCGGAGAGGCCGCGTGGCGGGCGGCGCAGCGTGGAGGCGGTGCGGAAGGTGCCCAGCGCCTCGAGCGCGGCGGCCACCAGGACGGGCAGCAGGAGCAGTCCGGCCAGCCCGGACAGCAATTGGACGATCTTGCGTGCGGTCGGCTCGTCGAGCGCCGGATCGTCGATGGCCAGCACGTCCAGCACCGTCAGGTAGGCCGCGCGGAGCAGACCGACCCCGGTGACCTGCCAGGAGACGAGGGTGAGCGCGAGCACGGCGGCCGCCATTCCGGCGACGGACCAGCGCAGCCGGCGGGAGAACAGCGAGGCGAGCGGAAGTCTGCGGCTGCCCAGCCGGCGTGGCGGCAGTGGCGGGCCGATGGCGGAGATGGCCTCGAGCACCACCGTGTCGCGGCCGGTGGCGGCGGCGACCTCCGCGTCGCCGGGCAGCAGCATGGGCCGCTCGTCCCCGCTGCTGTCCGAGCCCTCACTGCCGCCGGGGTCGCTGGTGGTGGACGACAGCAGGGCGAGGGTGCACAGTCCGGGGCGGGCGACCTCGTCCGGGCCGGACGGGCTGCGCTCGGCCGCGCGCAGCAGCAGCCCGTCGGCCTGGAGCACCTTGCTGGTGCCCGCGACGGCGGTGGCCGCCAGGGCGGGGGCCACGGTGTCGGCGTCCGACAGCACGGTGGTGGTGGCGTCCAGCTCCGCGGCGTCGATGCCGGGGTCGGCGACCCGTGCCGCCTCGTCGAGGAGTTCCTCCAGGTGCTGGCCGAGTTTGCGGTTGTAGAGCCGGATGACCAGCCGCAGCCGGGGGTTGAGGCGGCGGGCCCGCAGCGCCGCGTGGATGTTGGTCTCGTCGTCCTCGTGGACCAGGGCGAGCGCCGTCGCCTGTGCCGCGCCCGCCTCGGTCAGCACCTCGTCGTCCAGGTCGGGGGCCTCCATGACCCGCACTCCCCCGTCCGAGGCGGTGTGGTCGGTGGTCTGCCGGGGCACCGGGACCCGGCCGACCGCCGCGGTGAACCGGCCGAAGAACGCGGAGGTGCGGCCGCCGGACCGCCATCCCACCGTCCCCCGCCCGGTGGGGTCGGCCAGGGGGACACCGCCCGGGATGACGACCGTCACCCGCGCCCGGTAGACGTCGTGGAGCTCGGCGGCCAGGCGGTGGGCGAGCGCGTCGTCACCGCAGACGACCATGTGTGCCGCCCCCGAGGGGGACGGCGGGGTGGAGGTGGAGAACACGACGGCGAAGCCCCCCGTTGGTCCATGGTGTTCGTTGATCAGCTCCGGGCGGGGTACGACGGCCACAGGCGTCCGGCGGCCGGCGCGTCCGTCCCGGCGGTCATGATCAGACCGTACCTGGTGGACGGTTGCGGGGAGTTGGCCACGGGCGCGGGACGGTCCGGGCACCCCGGCCCCTCACTCCCTGGCGGCTCCGCAACGCGCGCAGCGGTCGAAGGGGGCGGTGTCCTGGATCGCGCCACATGCGGCGCAGACCTTGTCCAGCCAGCAGGCGGACTCCCCGCCCTCGGGCTCCGCGGGCGCCGGGCGTGCCGCCTCCGGGTCCGGGCCGTCGGGCCGAGCCGTACCGCTCATCGTGTGCGCCTCCCCTGCGGACCGTGTGTGCGGCAGATCCTACCGACGCCCCCGCGCGGTGGCTCGTCGCGGACCTCAGCTCGTGCGGCTCGGCCGGCGCGGGGGCCGCCGGGTACGGGTCCACTCCACCAGCTGCCGGGCCGTCCAGGTGGTGATGACGCGCTCCTTCGGCACCCCGCAGGCGGTGGCCCGGTCGCATCCGTAGGGCTGCCAGTCGAGCTGGCCGGGCGCGTGCGCGTCGGTGTCGATGGAGAAATACGTCCCCGCCCGCACGGCCTCCCGGAGCAGCCGGCGCGGTGGATCCAGCCGCTCCGGACGGCAGTTGATCTCCACGGCGGTGCCCTTCGCCGCGCAGGCGCCGAAGACCTCCTCGTGGTCGAAGGCCGACTCCGGGCGTTTCCCGCCGACCAGCCGTCCGGTGCAGTGGCCCAGCACATCGACCAGCGGATCGCTGACGGCGGTGACCATCCGGCGGGTCATCTGGCGGGCCTCCATCCGCAGCTTGGAGTGGACCGAGGCCACCACCACATCCAGCCGGTCCAGCAACTCCGGCTCCTGGTCCAGGGAGCCGTCGGGCAGGATGTCCACCTCGATCCCGGTGAGCAGCCGGAAGGGGGCGAGCTTGTCGCGCAGCTCCGCCACCACCTCCAGCTGAGCGCGCAGCCGGTCCGCCGAGAGGCCGCGGGCCACCGTCAGCCGCGGGGAGTGGTCGGTGAGCACCGCCCACTGGTGGCCCAGCCGCGCCGCCGTACGGGCCATCAGCTCGATCGGGGAACCGCCGTCGGACCAGTCCGAGTGCATATGGCAGTCGCCGCGCAGCGCGGCGCGCAGCCGCGCCGCGTCCCGGTCGAGCTCACACCCGGTCCCGGCGGCCTCGGCCTCCAGCTTCGCCAGGTAGCCGGGCACCTCTCCGGTCAGCGCCTCCTGGACCACCTGGGAGGTCTTCGGGCCGAGCCCCTTCAGCGACCGGAGGGTGCCGTTCGCGGCACGCCGCTCCACCTCCTGGGGGTCCAGTGCGGCGAGCACCTCCTGGGCCGTGCGGAAGGCGCGCACCCGGTAGGTCGGCGACTGGGCGCGCTCCAGCAGGAACCCGATGCGGTCCAGGGCCTCCAGCGGGTCCATCGCGCACTCCTCGCTCGGTGGGCGTCCGCGTCTCAGGCGCGGCGGTTCGGGCGTCGGCCGGGTGGCTGACGGGGTTCGGGGCGGGCCGTCAGCTCGGGGATGTCGCGGGTCTGGGGGTTCTTGTCGGAGACGGTGAGGCGCTCACCGTAGTGCCGGATCTCCAGGGGGGCGCCCTCGGTCAGGGAGTAGGTGACCCTGCGGTCGGTGATCTCCACGCGCAGCCGCCGGCGCAGCACCTGCATGGTGAAAGCGAGCCGGGCCAGCTTCTCGGGCAGCTTGGGCGAGAACTCCAGCCAGCCGTCGCGGTGCCGCATCCCGCCGAATCCGGCGACCAGGGCGATCCAGGTGCCGGCGAGCGAGGCGATGTGCAGACCGTCGCGGGTGTTGTGCTCCAGGTCCCGCAGGTCCATCAGGGCCGCCTCGCCCAGGTAGTCGTAGGCGAGCCGCAGATGGCCGACCTCGGCGGCCATGACGGCCTGGGAGGACGCGGACAGGGAGGAGTCCCGGACCGTCAGCCGCTCGTAGTAGTCGAAGTTGCGGGCCTTCTGCTCCTCGGTGAAGCACTCGCCGCGCAGATACATCGCCAGCACCAGGTCGGCCTGTTTGACCACCTGCTTGCGGTACAGGTCGAAGTAGGGGAAGTGGAGCATCAGCGGGTACTGGTCGGGGCGGGTGCCCTGGAAGTCCCACTCCTGGTGGCCGGTGAAGTCCGCGGACTGCTCGTGGACCCCCATGGACTTGTTGTACGGGACCGACATGGACTCGGCGGCGTCCCGCCACGCGGCTGCCTCCTCGTCGTCGACGCCCAGTTCGGCGCCCTTGTCCGGGTGGCGTTCGACGATGTCCGCGGCGGCCCGCAGGTTCGACTGGGCCATCAGGTTGGTGTAGACGTTGTCGTCGGCGATGGCGCTGTACTCGTCCGGGCCGGTCACCCCGTCGATGTGGAAGCGGCCGTGGTGGTCGTGGTGGCCCAGCGAACGCCACAGCCGGGCAGTCTCCACCAGCAGCTCCACGGCGGAATCGCGCTCGAACTCGTCGTCCCCGCTGGCCGCCACATAGCGCACCACCGCGTCCGCCACATCGGCGTTGACGTGGAAGGCCGCGGTGCCGGCCGGCCAGTAGCCGGAGCATTCGGAGCCGTCGATGGTGCGCCAGGGGAAGGCGGCGCCCTCGTGGTTCAGCTGCCGGGCCCGCTCCCGGGCGGCGGGCAGGATGGACTGGCGCCAGCGCAGCGCCTCGGCCACGGACTCGGGGAAGGTGTAGGTGAGCAGGGGCAGCACGAAGGTGTCGGTGTCCCAGAAGGAGTGGCCGTCGTAGCCGGAGCCGGTGAGGCCCTTGGCGGGGATGGCCCGTTCCTCGGCACGGGCACCGGCCTGAAGGACGTGGAAGAGGGCGAAGCGCACGGCCTGCTGGATCTCGGCGTCGCCGTCGACCTCCACATCGGACCGGGACCAGAAGTCCTCCAGCCAATCGCGCTGCTGGTCCACCAGGCCCCGCCAGCCGGTGCTGGCGGCCCCGGCCAGCGCGGCCTCGACCTGGTCCCGTACGGCCGGCAGCGAGCGGGCGCCGGACCAGCCGTAGGCGACCAGTTTCTCCAGCCGCAGGACCTGGCCCGGCTCCAGTACCGAGGTGACGGTCAGACGGGCGACGTCGTCGGTGCTCTCGCTGGCGTGGCGGGTCGGCGGCGGCCCCGTGATCAGGTGGTCCGCGGCGGCCGCGACCCGCAGACAGCTGGCCTCGGTGCAGTGGATCAGCCGCAGCCGCTTGTCGTCGGCGGCGTTCTCCTCGGGGTTCAGCGGGGACTCCAGGGCCTCGGCCACCCGGGGGTCGCCCCCGCGCTCGGGCAGCTGCTCGTTGGCGACCAGTTCGGACTGGACGACGACGCGGACGCGGGCGTCCAGGGCCTCGACCTCGTAGGCGATGGCGCCGATGGCCCGCTGGGTGAGGGAGACCAGCCGGGTGGAGCGGACCCGGACGCTGGTGCCGGACGGCGAGGTCCACTCGCAGGTGCGGTGCAGCACTCCCCCGCGCAGATCGAGCACGCGTTCATGGGAGCGCAGCCGTCCGTAGCGCAGATCGAAGGGCTCGTCGTCCACCAGCAGCCGGATGATCTTGCCGTTGGTGACGTTGATCATCGTCTGGCCGGCCTCGGGATAGCCGTACCCGGCCTCGGCGTAGGGCAGGGGACGCCGTTCGTACACCCCGTTGAGGTACGAGCCGGGGAGGCCGTGGGGCTCTCCCTCGTCGAGATTGGCGCGCCAGCCGATATGGCCGTTGGAGAGCGCGAAGACCGATTCGCTCTGGGGCAGCAGATCCAGCCGGAGATCGGTCTCCCGCAGCAGCCAGGGGTCGACGGCGTACGAGGAATCGGTGATCACGAGTCGCCCTCCGCGTTCTGTGCGTTCCCCAGCAGCTCGGCGAGGTCCTGGACCACGGTGTCGGCGCCGTGTGCGCGCAGCGCGTCGGCCTGGCCGACCCGGTCCACGCCGATGACCTGGCCGAAGTGCCCGGCGCGCCCGGCCTCCATGCCCGCCAGGGCGTCCTCGAAGACGGCGGCCGCCCCGGGGGCGACCTCCAGCTCCCGGGCGGCCTCCAGGAAGGTGTCGGGGCGCGGTTTGCCGGGCAGCTTGCGCTCGGCGGCGACCACACCGTCGATCCGCACCTCGAAGAGGGGCTCGATACCGGCGGCGATCAGCACATCGCGGCAGTTGGCGCTGGAGGAGACGACCGCGGTGCGCAGCCCCGCGGCGCGCGTGGCCCGCACGAAGCGCACCGAGCCGGGATACGCCTCCACCCCCTCCTGCCGGATCTTCTCCAGGACCAGGATGTTCTTGCGGTTGCCCAGGCCGTGCACGGTGTCCTTGTCCGGCGGATCGTCCGGGTCTCCCTCGGGGAGGTCGATGCCCCGGGAGGCCAGGAAGGTGCGCACCCCGTCGGCGCGTGGCCTGCCGTCCACGTATTCGTCGTAGTCGCGGGTCGAGTCGAAGGGGCGGAAGGAGGGGCCGTCGCGCCGCCGCAGATACTCGTCGAACGTCTGCTTCCACGCCGCCGCGTGCACCACCGCCGTCCGGGTCAGCACGCCGTCGAGATCGAACAGGCAGGCCCGGATGGAATCGGGCAGGCAGAGGTCGGTCATGGCCCCCGATTCCCCCGGAACGGCCGGAGTATGCCCGGGAACCGGCCGACCGGGCGGGGAACCGGCCGGACCGGACCGGGTACCGACCAGACCGGGAACCGGCCGGACCGGGAGCCGGCTGCGGCTCAGCGCGGTACGGCGGTGCGTCCCTCGCGGCGGGAGCGGTCGGCGGCCTCCAGGACGGCGACGACCTCACGGCCGAACCGTACGTCACAGGGGTCGGCCGCCCCGCCGTCGCGCGCGCCGCTCAGCAGCCGGTCGACGGCCGTGGTGAAGGCCGCCACCGCGGTGGTGTCCGCGTCGGGGATCGTGACGGTCCCCCGCTCACCGTAGAAGTCGCCGGAGAATCCCTGGGCGGCGGGCCGGGCGTCCAGGGTGAGCGCGAGCGTGCCGATCGCGCCGCGGTGGTGGCGCAGCAGCACATGCGCGGCCCCGCGCGGCCCGCCGAGTGCGGTGACCTCGGCCACCGGGCCGAGGACCGGCAGCAGGACGGACAGGGCGTGCGGGCCGACGTCCCACAGCCCGCCCCGCTCCCGCCGCCAGTGGGAGTCGCGGTAGCGGCCGTCGGGCTGGAATATCGAGGCGAAGTGGGTGACACGGCCGCCGTCCCAGCCGCCGGCCGCCGCGGCCTCCTGGAGGAAGGTCTCGACGGGTGCCGCGAAGCGCTTGGTGAAGAACACGACCGAGGCCAGTGAGCGCTCGTCCACGGCGCGCACGATCCGGTCGGCCGCCTCGGTGGTGAAGGCCAGCGGCTTGTCCAGGAGCAGATGGCGCCCGGCCAGCGCGGCCCGCTCGGCGAGGTCGCTCTGGATGTCCGGCGGCAGCGCGATGGCGACGGCGTCCACATCGGCGATCAGCGCGTCGGCGTGCGGGTAGGCACGGGTGCCCCAGCGGTCCGCCAGCGCCTGTGCCTTCGCCGGATCGCGCCCCCAGATCCCGGCGAGTTCGGCCACGGGGTGCGCGGTGAGCGCCGCCGCGTGGGTCTCGGCCGCCCAGTGTCCGGTGCCCAGCAGTCCGAACCGCACTGTCCGTCCCCCTCCGTACGAAGCCCCACCGGTGCCTCCGGCGTCGGCCGCGATCCTACGGGGGCCGGGGAGCGTCCTCCCAGGGGGTGTCCCCGCGTCCATCACGCGCCGCCGGCTTCGGGGTGGAGCCGCGCACCGCACCCCGGAACCGCGCCGGAGAGGCGTCTCCCGGCGGCCGGCCGCACGTCCGGGACCAGTGGTTGGCCCCCGCCCCGGCGGACCGGGGACCGGCACACCGGGAAGCGGGTGCGTACCACCAGCCCTGACACCACGGGACGGAGGGCCGGCGGCCGCACCGCCCAGCCCGCGCGTCGGCCAGGCAACCTCGGGCGAGGCGATGCGAGGCGAGGCTCCCGGCGGGGCCCGCTCGGAGGTACCCCGGCGACGCGGCCGGGCCCCGGGCCGGGGGTCGCGGGCTCACGGCGGCCCGGGCCGGACGTGCCCCGGCCGCTTCGGCCGGGGGCGGGACGTCCCTCCCCCGCTCGGCCGCGGGCGGATGCCGGTGGGCGGGGGCGGTGCCAGGGTGAGGCCATGGCCGGCCGCGGTGCGGGTGACGGCCGAAGCCCACCCTCACCGCCGGAGGCACCCGTGGTCCGTGGCTCGTCCCGCTCCCTCTCCCCCGCGTACCGGCACCGCGCCACGGTCCGGGCCGCGGTGGCCCTGCTGCTGTGCGGGGCCGCGGTCCCCTCCTGTGCCTCCGGCGAGCACAAGCCCGACCGGGCGAGGTCGGCGTCGGCACGGGCGAGCGCGGCGGCGGCGTCCGCGGCCGCGTCGGCGGCGGCGAAGAGGAGAGCCGCGCGCGCCCGGCTGCTGCCGGGGATGCCACCGCCGCTGGACCCCCAGGACCTGTACGCGGCCGACCGGCCGGGGAAGCTGTCCCGGGTGGTGGAGGACTTTCCGTCGCGGGTGTACGTGCCCAATACGCTCTCGGACACGGTGAGCGTCATCGATCCGGAGAAGTTCAAGGTCATCCGCACAATTCCGGTGGGCCGTCAGCCGCAGCACGTGGTGCCGTCGTGGGATCTGAAGACGCTGTGGGTCAACAACGACCTGGGCAACACCCTCACCCCCATCAATCCCGCCAACGGCCGGGCCGGCCGCCCGGTGGACGTCCATGACCCGTACAACCTCTACTTCACCCCGGACGGCAAGTACGCCGTGGTGATGGCCTCCAAGGACCGGGCCCTGGTCTTCCGGGACGCGCACAGCATGAAGGTGGTGAAGTCGGTGCCGGTGGACTGCTACGGCGTCAACCACGCCGACTTCTCCCCCGACGGGCGCTACTTCATCGTCTCGTGCGAGTTCTCCGGTGAGCTGCTGAAGGTGGACACGGCGAAGCGGAAGGTGATCGCCAAGCAGCGGCTGCCGATCGCCGGGGCCATGCCGCAGGACGTCAAGATCTCACCGAACGGCAAGACCTGGTATATCGCCGACATGGTGGCGAACGGCCTGTGGGTGCTCAACGGCGACACCTTCGGCACGCCACGGCTGCTGCCCACCGGGAAGGGCACCCACGGCCTCTACGTCAGCCGCGACTCCCGCTCCATGTACATCTCCAACCGCGGCGAGGGCACCATCTCGGTGCTGTCCTTCAAGACCGGCAAGCTCGTCCAGCGCTGGCGGCTCCCCGGCGGCGGCAGCCCCGACATGGGCGGGGTGTCCAGCGACGGCAAGGTGCTGTGGCTGTCGGGGCGGTACAACGGCGAGGTGTACGCGATCGACACCCGCAACGGCCGGCTGCGCGCCCGGATCCCGGTCGGCGGCGGCCCGCACGGGCTCGCGGTCTACCCCCAGCCCGGCCGCTACTCCCTCGGCCACACCGGGATCTTCCGCTGAGAAGGCACTTGCATAGCCTGCCTATATAGAGGCGTGATATAAAATCTGGATGTGGAGTACACACAGCAGTCCGGTCCCCGGGAAACCGACGCCCCCGTGACCCGTGAGGAGGTCGCGGAGGCGCTGGAGCAGCTGGCGTTCCTCGCGGTGCGCCATCTGACCAACCGGGACATCAGTTTCACCGCCGCCTCGACCCTTGGCCGGCTCAGCCGGGAGGGCCCGTCCCGGCTGACGGCCCTCGCCTCCGACGAGGGTGTCACCCAGCCCTCGATGACCCAGCTGATCCAGCGACTGGAGCGGCAGGGCCTGGTGACCCGGGTCGACGATCCCCACGACGGCCGGGTGGTGCTGGTGGCGATCTCCGACGCCGGCCGGGAGCTGCTCGCCGAGCGGCGCCGCGACCGTACGGAACGTCTCGCCGAACTGCTGGCCACTCTCTCCCCCGAGGACCAACAGGCACTCGCCACCGCCGTCCGCGCCGCCACCCCCGCCTTCCAGCGGCTGGTCGAGAGCGCGGCACGGACACGGAAGGCCCCGGGGGGCACCGCTTCCTGATCACTCGGCACCCTGCCGCGCCACGGCTTGCCATGTCGTCACGGCTCGGGCCCTGACCGACGGAGCCCTTCTTGTCCGCTCATCCCGCTCATCCCCGCACCACCAACCCCTTCAAGCAGCCGAAGGCCGTATGGGCGGTCGCCTTCGCCTGCGTGATCTCCTTCATGGGCATCGGCCTGGTGGATCCGATCCTGCCCTCCCTCTCCGCTCAGCTGCACGCCACGCCGAGCCAGGTGTCGCTGCTGTTCACCAGCTATCTGGTGGTCACCGCCGTCGCCATGCTGATCACCGGTTTCGTCTCCAGCCGGATCGGCGCCAAGCGCACTCTGGTGGCCGGTCTGGTGCTCATCGTGGTCTTCGCCGCGGCGGCCGGGGCGTCCGGCAGCATCGACGGCATCGTCGGCTTCCGCGCCGGCTGGGGCCTGGGCAACGCGCTGTTCATCGCCACCTCGCTCGCCGTCATCGTCGGCTCGGCCAGCGGTGGCTTCGCCGGCGCGATCATCCTCTACGAGACCGCCCTGGGCATCGGCATCGCGGTCGGGCCGCTGCTCGGCGGTGAGCTCGGCGGGATCAGCTGGCGCGGGCCGTTCTTCGGCGTGGCGGTCCTGATGGCCATCGCGTTGATCGCGACCATCGTGCTGGTCCAGCCCACCCCGACCCCGGCACGCCGGGCCTCGGTCGCCGATCCGATCAAGGCGCTGCGCCACCGCGGACTGCTCACCATGGGGCTGACCGCGCTCTGCTACAACTGGGGCTTCTTCACGGTGCTGGGCTATGCGCCGTTCCCGATGGACCTGGGCACCCATGAGCTCGGCTATGTCTTCACCGGCTGGGGTCTGCTCGTCGCCTTCTTCTCGGTCTTCGGCGCCCCCTGGCTCCAGGCGCGGCTCGGCATAGCCCGTTCGCTGTATCTGAATCTGGCGCTGTTCGCGCTCGACATCCTCGTCATCGGCCTCTTCACCGACTCCAAGACGACGCTGATCGTGGCGGTGATCGTGGCCGGTGCCTTCATCGGGATCAACAACACGATCACCACCCAGGCGGTGATGACCGTCGCCCCGGTCGAACGGCCCGTGGCCTCCGCCTCCTACGGTTTCGTCCGCTTCATCGGCGGCGGTCTGGCCCCGTACGCCGCGGGCAAGATCGCCGAGCACAACGGTGTGCATCTGCCGTTCTACATCGGTGCCGCCGCGGTCGCGCTGGGCATCGGCGTCCTGGCCACCGGGCACTCGCTGCTCGCCGAGGCCGAGCGGGTCCAGGCGGCGGAGGCGGCCGGTCACACCCCGGCCGAGGAGCGGCGGGAGACGCTGGAGCAGCAGGCGCTGGCCGAGGAGCTCGGCTCGGCCGGCTGACGGCGAGGGGCGGGCCCGGCGCGCTCACGGTCCGCCCCGCACGGCGCCGGACCACTGCTCCGAGGTACCCGCGGCCGCCCTCACGGCCGCGGGTCTCCGCGTACGGAGGGTTCCCTCAGATCCGCCAGGAGCGGATGCGGACCGCCGCGTCGAAACAGTCGACCTTGCCCGAGAGGATGTCGCGGACCAGGTCGATCAGCGCCCCGTACGGCGGGTCGATGCCCTCGCCCGAGGCGTGCATATAGGCGACCGCGGTCGCGCTGGCGAACAGCGCGTTGCTCGCCGGGAGCGGCCTGAGCAGGGCGAGGGTGTGCAGCAGGGCCGCGGCCCGCCACGCGGGGTCGGGATCGACACCCAGGCGCGGCGGGTCGACACGGTGCCGGGCCACCGCGGCGACCAGCCCTGAGAAGTCCGAGATGGCCGGCTGTTCCGGCATGACCTCCTCATGGCGCTGGAGCAGCCAGGGGACGTCGATGTGCAGCAGCGGGGCCGTGGTCACGCGGCCTGCCCGGGGTTGCGGTGCTCATCGTCGGGGAACGCGTCCGCGAAGGCGTCGGCGTTGTCCGCGAAGAACCGCCGGAAGACCTCGGCACCCTCCTGAAGAGCGCGGTGCCGCGCGATGTCGGCCACGGTCGCCTCACGGACGAGGGCCTTCATCGTCGTACCGCGTTCCTTCGCGATCTGGCGGAGGTCCTCAAGTTCCCGATCGCTGAATTCCACGTTGAGTGCTGACATGCGGGACACCCTACTCAGCAGGTACCCGGGCAGCAATCGCCCCAGCTCAGATCAGGTTTTTGTAGGTACTGGACAATCATTTCGCGGGTGGTGAGTGGTCGCGAGCGGTTACGGACGGCTGCGGCCGGGGACCGGAGCGCCGTCGGGCCCCACCCGGACGAAGGGTCCGCGCACCGTGCGGCCGGTCAGGCTGCGGTAGGCGGCGGGGCGGCGGAAGGCGTCCCCCCAGGTCTCCCGGCGCCGGTAGTCGCGCAGCGCGTCGAGGTCGAAGACCGCCGGATAGATCCCCTCGGCCTCGCCCGCCTCGATCACCAGGGTGTTCCGCGACCGGCCGTCGGCGAAGGCGACGCCGTCGTGGGCGACGGAGTGGCCCCAGCCGGGACCGGCGTAGTTGGCCAGGGCCATCCCGGTCATGTTCTCCGTGGCGCGGGAGCGGAACTGGGAGAGCCGGTTGCTCTCCAGCTCGCAGGCGTTCGGGGTGAGGACGATCTCCGCTCCGGCGAGCATCAGGGCGCGGGCGCTCTCCGGGAACTCACGGTCGTAGCAGATCATCACCCCGGTCAGCACCTCGCCCACCGCCGTGTCCAGGGCGCATACCTCGAACCCCGTCCCCGGGGTCAGGGCGGCCTCGGGCAGGTCGAAGGCGCAGGTGTGCACCTTGGCGTAGGTCAGGACCAGCCGGCCGTGCCGGTCGATGAGGGAGCAGGTGTTGCGCGGCGGCCCGTCCCAGCGCTCCAGATAGGTGAGCGCGATCGCCATCCCGAGTTCGGCGGCCAGCTCGCGGAAGCGGGTGACGAAGGGCGAGTCGCGGGTGATCGGCTCGCCGAGCCAGACGGGTTCGGGCCGCGGTGCGGCCGAGGGGCGGGCGCCGTCCCACAGCGACGGATGACGGTAGAGATCGCCGTCGGCGGAGCCGTCCGGGACGGCGGAGCGGTAGCCGTTGCTCCACATCTCGGGGAAGAGCGCGATGTCCGCGCCGAGGGCCCTGGCCCGGCGGCAGGCCGCCTCGCCGAGGGCGAGGTTCGTGCGCGGGTCGTGGCCGGGCGGGGCGAGCTGGAGCAGGGCGACGGTGAGGGTGGTCATGGCGGATGCCTCCTTCGGTCTTCGATGGCGTGCGGACGGTGCGAAGGAGGTTTCCGGCGGACCCCGGGGGCGGGGCGGGCGTCACAGCATGCCGCCACGCTACCTGCGGGCGGGGTGAGTTGACGAGGGGCCGGGGGCCGGGGGCCGGGCGTACGGAGAGTGCGGGGCTCAGAAGCCGGCGTCCGCGGCCCACCGGGTGAGTTCGCTCTGGGCGGCCGCGCGCAGCTCGGCCGAGGGACCGGCGGTGCCGTCGGCGATCAGCGCGTAATGCACGGTGCCCGCGTCGGCCGGGGCGGAGAGCACCAGCCGGTGCCCGTCGGCGTCGCCGGGCTCCGCGGCGGTGGCGATGGGGTGGTCGGCGGTGTGGCCGTGTGCGGTGTAGGCGGGCGGTCCGGTGACGGTGCCCAGATCGGAGACGACGGTGGTCCGGGCGGGGTCGAAGTCGCGTGGCAGGCGCAGTTCGGTGGGCGCGTCGGTGCCGCCGTCGGAGCGCCACACCAGCATGCCGTAGCGGCCGGAGCCGGTGAGCTTCGCGACGTTCGGCAGGCTGCTGGGGATGCGGTCCCAGCTGAGCGTGGTGGAACCGTCCCGGGAGCGGTCCTCGAAGGTGAAGGCGAGGGTGGTGCCCGCGACGGCGCGCGGGTAGAGCCGGTCGAGCAGCCGGGTGTCCTGGCGCAGCGCGGCGTCGCCGGAGTCGTCGAGGCGGACGGCCGAGAGGTCCTCGCCGTTCCAGGCGTCGCCCTCGGTGAGGATCTCCCCGGTGTCGCCGTTCATGGCCTCGTGGTGGCGGCCGCTGTAGATGTCCCACTGCCACTGGGTGGAGGAGAGCACGGCGCCGGAGCCGGCCGGCCGGGTCCACCAGGTGGCGCCGGGGAGGCGGGAGTCGAGCGCCTGGTACATGCCCTTGACGACGGTGGGGGCCTTGTCGGAGGTGAAGCCGGTCAGCGGATGGCCGAACTCGCTCATGACGGCGGGGAGGTCCAGGGCGGCGGAGCGGTCGCGCAGGGCGCCGAAGTCGGCCGCGTACTGGCCGTCGGCCGCCTTGCCGGGCATGAAGACGCCGGAGATGGCCTTCTGGTCGTAGTAGTGGGTGTTGAGGACGTAGTCGGGGCCCGGCTTCGCGGTGTCGAGGAAGCCGCCTTCCTGGCGCTGGAAGTCCAGGTTGGAGTTCCAGAACATGTTGGGCTCCACGAAGGCGGGTTTGTCCTGCCAGCCCGCGGCGTCCATCCGGGCGCGGAACTTCTCGTAGAAGGGCCACAGCACGCTCTTCTCCCAGGTGCGGCTGTTCTGGCCGGCGTCGTAGACGCCCGCGTAGGGCTCGTTGAGCGGGTCGAAGCCGACGACGCGGGTGAACTCGTCGTCGGTGAGGTGCCGCGACAGGTGGCTCATGGTCTTCTCGGCCGTGTCCAGGAAGGCGTCCTGGACCCCGATGGTGCCCGCGTCGGTGGTCAGGGCGCGGTTGTGCCAGAAGTCGCGAGTGGCGGTCATGACGGCCTGGTTCTGGGTGATGTTCTGGCCCCAGTGGAAGCAGATGCCGCAGGACTCCTTCGGGTATCCGCCCGCGTCGACGACCCATTCCGGTGCGCCGTCGCCGCTGTACCAGCTGTCCTCGTCGAAGAGGTGGCGGGAGTACAGGTCCTGGTGGAAGTCGGGGAAGACCCGGATTCCGGCGTCGAGGAACGCCTTCATCTGTGCGGTGGCCCGCTCCAGGTAGCCGGTGTCCACCTGGCCGGGCCGGGGCTCGGCGCGGGCCCAGGAGAGCAGGAAGCGCACCGCGTTGGCGCCGGTCAGGTCGCGCATGGCGGCGGCGGATGTCCTGGCGTCGGCGGTGGTGGCGAAGGGCAGTCCGCCGTTCTCCTCCAGTTTGGTCTCGCCGGAGACGTTGAACCCGCGCAGCACGACCTCGCGGCCGTGGCCGTCGGCGAACCGGGTGCCGTCCACGGTCACCCGGTCCGCCGCCCGCCCGTCGAACCAGGGCGCCTCGGCCGCGGCCGCCGGGGTGCCCGGGGCCGCGGCGGCCGCCGCCAGCAGCGCCACGGCCGCCCCGAGCAACCGGGTGCGACCCGGTCGGGGGCGGCCGGTCCGTGTCCCTCGCGTCTCATGAGTCGGCATGGACCTACCGTCCAGTAAAGCTGAGGGGCCGTCAACTCCTCGCACATGGACGGTTGTTCAGCGCGACGGCGACGCGGTTACCGCTGGAATCCGGCACCCAGGGTCGCACTGGCCTCCGGCGCGCCGAGGGCGTTGGGCCCGAAGGAGACGACGCCGTCGGTGGTGAGCCCGCCGGCCTGGCCGCGCAGCACCCATGCCGCGCCGCTGCCGGTCTGGGCGCCGTCCTCGTCGGGGGCGCCCACGACCAGGTCGTCCTTGCCGTCGCCGTCGGTGTCGGCGAGCCCGACCGCCATGCCGAAGTGGTCGCCCGCCTCGGCGGCGCCGGGGACCCCGGCGGTGGCCTGGGTGAACGCCTGGGCTCCGGTGCCGGACAGCCCGTTCGGGCCGCCGTAGAGCTGGACGACGCTGCCCGCCTCGTCCTGGCCGGCCTCCAGGTCCTCGTACGGGATGCCGACGGCGATGTCCGCGTAGCCGTCGCCGTTGACGTCGCCGGAGCTGAGCGCGTAGCCGAACTGGTCGCCGTCCTCGTTGACGCCCGGGACGCCCGCGGTGTTCTGGTCGATGGTCGTGGTGCGGGTGGCGCTCGGCCCCGACGCGGTGCCGTAGAGGACCTTGAGGGTGCCGTGGTCGTACGGCAGCTCCTCGACCACGCCACCGGGCACGGTGCGCAGGATCAGATCGCCGTAGCCGTCCTTGTCGACGTCGCCGATGGCCGCGGAGGCGGCGTCGGTGATGTCGGTGTGCTCCGGCGACAGGCCCTGCTCGTCGCCCTTGAAGAACAGGCTGGTCTGGGACATCTCCTCGAAGGCGTGGGTGGAGACCAGGTCGTCCTTGCCGTCGCCGGTGATGTCGCCCGCGGTCAGGCTGGTCGGTCCGTCGAACCGGCCGGTGTCGGAGAAGGAGCTGCCCGCCTCCTTGCCGTCGCGGGTGAAGGGGCCGAGGCGGACGCGCACTCCGGTCCGCTCGTCCTCCGAGCCCTCGTTGACGGTGACCACGTCGACGAGGTCGGCCTGGCCGTCGCCGTTGAAGTCACCCCCCACGATGTCGCTGTCGCCCCAGTGGTCGCCATTGCCGGCGGGCAGCTCGGTGCCGCCGGTCAGCCCGTTCGCCGAACCCCACAGGACCGTGATGGCCGGGGTGTCGCCGCTCTGGACCGCCAGGTCGGTGTAGCCGTCGCCGTCCAGGTCGCGGGCGACGGTGTGGGCCCCGAAGCGCGCCGACGCGGTGGGGTCGCCGGGTACGCCCTCGGTCGCCTGGCTGATGACCTGGCGGTGGGCGGTGTCCGCGCCGGAGGCGGAGCCGTAGACCACGGCGACGTAGCCCGCCTTGGCCTTGCCGTCCACCGTGCCGCCCGGGGCGGAGACGGCGAGGTCGGCGTGTCCGTCGTGGTTGAAGTCGGTCTTCGGGGCCGCGGCCGCGGTGGTGCGGACCTCAGCGGCGCTCGCGGAGGGCACGGCGAGCACAACGGGGGTGGTCACGAGTGCGACCACCGTCGCGCAGCGCGCGACGGTGGTAAGGGAACGGGGGCGCACACATCCTCCAGCTCGTTGATGAGCGTTTACCTGATGTACACCCACGAGGACTGGTGGCGCCGCCGCGAGGTTGTACCGCTCGTCCTGGGATTTTCCCTAGTCCGCCGCGTCCACGTAGCGCAACACGCCCATCATGTGCGTTTCGTCGATCTCCTCCGTGGCGGTCACCGCACATTCCGCCAGCCGCTTGGTGAGGGCGTCGGCGTCGATCCCGGTGCCGATCAGCACCAGCTGGGTGACCCGGGGCTCGCCGGGCTCCCAGGGCGAGGGCTGGAAGCGGAGGTACGACCCGACCGCGTGCAGTCCGAACTTCCGCTCCGAGCCCGCGCCCGCGAAGTGGAGGAAGCCCTTGACGCGGTAGAGGCCCACCGGGCGGCTGTCGAGGAATGCCATCAGCCGCTGCGGATGGAGCGGCTCGGCCGAGGTGAACTCCACGCTGTCGTACGCGGCGTGGAGGTGGTGGCCGTGCTCGTGGCCGTCGGCGCAGACATCGGCGAACGACAGTTGCCGGAAGCGCTCCTCGGAGGCCTCGCGGGGCTGGTGGTCGAACAGCAGAGCGGGGTCGACGCGTCCGTGCGCGGCGGTCAGCACCGGCGCGCCGGGGGCGATCTCCTGGAGGGTCTCCAGGAGATCGTCCCGCTCGTCCTCGGTGACGCGGTCGGTCTTGTTGAGCACCACGAGGTCGGCGGCGCGGACATGGCGATCGAGCTCGGGATGGCGGGCGCGGGTGTCCCCGAACTCCGCCGCGTCCACGACCTCCACCAGCCCGCCGTAGACGATCCGCTCATTGGTGCTGGACAGCAGCGCACGGATCATGCTCTGCGGCTCGGCCAGACCGCTGGCCTCGATCACCACGACATCGATGCGCAGCTCCGGCTCGGTGAGCCGGGCGAGCATCTCGTCCATCTCGGAGGCGTCCGCCGCGCAGCACAGACAGCCGTTCTCGATCGGGATCATCGAGTCGACCTGTCCGGCGACGGCCAGGGCGTCGATGTTGATGGACCCGAAGTCGTTGACGATGACCCCGATCCGGGTGTCCGCGCTGTCCCGCATCAGATGGTTGAGCATCGTGGTCTTCCCGGAGCCCAGAAAACCCGTGACGAGGATGACCGGAATCCGTTGTGTGGCCAAGGCGCGTCTCTCCGTGCGGGGTGTCGGTGTTCGCGGACGGACCGCTCATGCTATCCGGCCACCGGCCGGCCGGCCGTCAGGGGATGTCCACCCCCGCCTCCGCCGAGAGACGGTCGATCTCGGCCAGCTCGGCGTCGCTGAAGCCGGGCGAGTCCAGGACCGCGATGTTCTGCTCCAGCTGGGCGACGCCGCTCGCGCCGATCAGCACCGAGACCACCCGCGGATCGCGCAGCACCCATGCGAGCGCCAGCTGGGCGAGGGTCTGGCCGCGCCCCTCGGCGAGCTTGTTCAGGGCGTGCAGCAGGGTCAGCCGCTCCTCGGTGAGCGTCTCGCGCTTGAGGAAGTGGCCGAGCGCCATGCGCGAATCGGCGGGCACCCCGTGCAGATAGCGGTCGGTGAGCTGTCCCTGCGCGAGCGGCGAGTAGGCGATGACCCCGACGCCCGCCTCGGCCGACGCCTGGAGCACCCCGCCCTCGACGTCGCGCTGGAGGATCGAGTACGGATGCTGGTTGATCAGGTACGGGGTGCGCAGGTCCGTCAGGATCGCGGCGGCCTCGGCGATCGCCTCCGGCGGGTAGTTGGACAGGCCGACGTAGAGCGCCTTGCCCTGCCGCACCGCGGTGTCGAGGGCCCCCATGGTCTCCTCGAGCGGGGTCTCGGGGTCGAAGCGGTGCGAGTAGAAGACGTCGACGTAGTCCAGGCCCATCCGGGACAGCGACTGGTCGAGGCTGGCGAGGACGTACTTGCGCGAACCCCATTCGCCGTACGGCCCCGGCCACATGAGGTATCCGGCCTTGCTGGCGATGAAGAGCTCATCGCGATAGGGGCGGAAGTCCTGGGCGAAGAGCGCGCCGAAGTTGGTCTCGGCGCTGCCGGGCGGCGGACCGTAGTTGTTGGCCAGGTCGATGTGGGTGACGCCGAGGTCGAAGGCGCGGCGCAGCACCGCGCGCTGGGTCTCCAGGGGGTGGGTGTCGCCGAAGTTGTGCCACAGCCCGAGCGAGACCTTCGGCAGCAGCACACCGCTGCGTCCGCAGCGCTGGTACTGCATGGAGTCGTAGCGGTTCTCGGCGGCGAGGTGGACCATGCGCGTCGTCCTTGTCCGTGCGGTGCGGTCGGGGGCGGGCGGGCCGTGGGCACGGCCCGCCCGCCCGAGCTTGTCAGCTTTGGGCCAAGGTGGCGACCTCCTGCGCGCTCAGTGTTCTGCCGTAGATCCGGAAGTCGTCGAACGCGGCCTTGAGATACGGGTCCGGGTACTGCGATTTGCCGAGGTAGCCGGCGCGGATGTGGTTGCCGAAGTGGACGGGCTCGACGGTGATGGCGGTGTTGCGTCCCACCTCGCGCCCGTCGGTGTAGAGGACGGCCGTGCCGTCGCCGTAGGTGAGGGCGACATGGACCCACTGGCCGGTGGGCAGCGGGTCGGCCTCGATGCGCTGTTCGGCTCCGCCGCCGCCCGCGGTGATGGCGAAGCGCAGCTTTCCGGAGTCGGCGACGGGGGTGAGGAACATATTGGCGGTGACCCCGGTGCCGATGTCGAAGATCCGGGTCCAGGTGGCGGGTGTGCCGTCCAGCCGGACCCAGGTGGCCAGGGAGTACGCGCCGGCGCCGGCGAGGACGTCGTCGGCCAGGGCGACATGGCCGTCCGTGCCGTTCAGGGCGACCGCACCGCCGGTCCGGCCCGTCGTCCAGGTGGCGCCGCCGGTGAGCCGGGCGGTCATGCCGTGGCCGGTTGCGTCGGCGGCGGTGGTGCCGGAGGTCTCGTCGAAGCGGTGCCAGGCGGCGAAGGCGGGCGGCGGGCTGGGCGGCTCGCCGGTCAGCCAGTAGACGTTGTAGTACTGGTGGTGGACGCGGGCGACCGGCAGCAGGGTCACGCTCTCCCCGTCGGCCGTGGCGCCGAACCGCAGGGGGTTGGTGGCCTTCTGGGTGACCGAGCCGGTATCCAGGCGCGGCATGGTCATCCCGGCGCCGCTGCCGTACGCCCCGGCGAGCACGACGGGTCCGTAGAGCACGGCCTGGACATCGGGGTCGTCGGGGGTCGGCTCGAACGCCGGCGTCATCGGCAGGGTCACCTCGACCCGGTCGCCGGTCTTCCACCGGCGGTCGATGATCAGCCAGCTGCCGGGCTCCGGCCGGTCGGCGAGGGTGGTGCCGTTGAGCTTGGCGCGGGCCCCCGCCGCCCAGGAGGGGACGCGGACGCGCAGTTCGAGCGAGGCGCCGCCGGAGGCGACGGTGAGGGTGGTGGCCTGCTGGTCGGGGAAGCCGGTGGTCTGGCGCCAGGTAATGCCCTTCTCCCGCCAGCGCAGCTCGGAGGGGATGAAGAGGTTCACCAGCAGGGTGCGGTCGGCGTGGGTGTAGATGGTGTCGGCGAACTTGGCCTGGGTCTCCATGCCGCTGCCGTGGTCGCAGGAGAAGTTGTCGTAGTCGGTGGAGTACTGGTTCGGATCGGTGCCCATGAAGGACGGCTGCTGTTTGAAGGAGCCGGGGGCGAGGCCGGTGTAGTAGATGTTGAAGCCGTGGGCCGAGTCCGGGTCCTGCTCCCCCAGCATCTGGTTGAACAGGGTGCGCTCGTAGTAGTCGAGCAGTTCGGTGCGGTCCGGCGCGTGGAAGTGGATCAGCCGGGTGAGCTTGAGCATGTTGTAGCTGTTGCAGTTCTCGCAGCAGGTGTTGGACAGCTGGGCGGCGATGGCGTCCGGCTCGTGGAACGCCTCCCCGTTGCTGTTCCCGCCGATGACATAGGTGTGATGATCGGTGACGATCTTCCAGAAGTTCTCCCCGATGGTGCGGTAGCGGCTGTCGAGTCCCTCCTCCCACAGCCGCATGGCGCCGACCATCTTGGGGATCTGGGTGTTGGCGTGCAGCCCGGCGAGCTGGTCCTCGTTCCGGGCGAGGGGGTCGAAGACGCGGGCGTGGGTGAAGCGTTCGGCGACCTCCAGCCAGCGGCTGTCACCGGTGATCGCGTGCAGATCGGCGAGGACGTCGTTCATACCGCCGAACTCGGTCTGGAGCACGCGCTGCATCTGGTCGTAGCCGAGCTTCCCGGTACGGGTGTCGACCCAGGCGGCCTGGCGTTTCACGGTCTCCAGGGCCTCGGCGTTGCCGGTGAGCCGGTACTGGTCGACGAGTCCGGCCATGATCTTGTGGATGGTGTAGTACGGGGCCCACACCCCGGTGCCGGCCTCCAGCCGGTCGAAGAAGCTCTCGGGGAAGGCCGAGAGATAGCCCTCGCCGTAGCCCGCGGCCGGGGACTTCGCCTGGCAGGCGGCGAGCGCCGAGACCAGGGTGCGGCTCTTGTCGAGCAGTGCGGTGTCGCCGGTGTTGGCGTAGGTCAGGGCCAGTCCGGACAGCAGGTGGCCGGTGCTGTGGCCGCGCAGTTCGGTGCTGGGGCTCTCCCAGCCGCCGCAGGGCTGGGCGCTGCTGGGGAGGCCGACGTTGAGCCGGAAGGTGTGCAGCAGCCGGTCGATGTCGACGAAGCGCAGATAGGCGGTGTTGCGGGCCTGGTTGTCCTGGAAGGCGCCGGGGAGCAGGGTCACGGCGGTGAGCGGGAAGGGCCGGACGCCGGTCAGCGCCTTGGGTTTGCGGGAGGCCGCGGCGGGGGCCGGGGCGGCCGCCTCGGCGGTGCCCGCTCCGGCGGCGGTGAGTGCCACGGCCGCGGTGCCTGCGGCGGCGGTGGTGATGAAGTGCCGTCGGTTGACTGGTTCGCTCATGACTTCCCTCACTGAGGTTCGTGAACGCTGGGTCGGTCGGCGGGGTCGGTCAGCCGCGCTGCCACTGCTGGTTGGCGCCGCCGGTGCAGCTCCACTGGATGAGCGCGGCCTTGTCGGCCGTGGACTCGTCCGCGACGTCCAGGCACTTGCCGCTGGAGCGGGCGGTGAACCGGACGTAGCCGTCACCGGTGTCGGTGGCCCGCCACTGCTGGTTCGTCCCCGTGCCGCAGGCCGCCTGGACCACGGTGGCGCCGTCGCCGGTGGAGCCGCCGGCCACCGTCAGGCACTGGGAGCTGTGCCGGGCGATCAGCTGGACGTATCCGCCGCCCGCGTCCTTGGCCCAGAACAGCTGATTGCCGCCGCCGTTGCAGGTGTACTGCACAGCCGCCGTGCCCTCGGTCTGCGAGGCGGCGGTGATGTCGGCGCATTTGCCGCTGTGCCGGGCCTTGAGGGTGGTGTACGGGCCGCCGGAGCCGGTCACGGTGCCCGCCGCGGTGTCGATGGTGAGCTGCGGATACCAGTCCATGGTCAGGGTGGTGGCGGTGGGGAAGGCCAGCGGCAGCCAGACGTAGCGCGAGTCGTTGACCGTGCCGCCGAAGGAGTTGCCCCAGCGGTCGCCCAGGTAGAGGTAGGAGGTGGTACCGCTGCCCTGCACCGGCAGGACGTAGGCGGTCTGCGAGCCGTAGGCGGTGGCGTCGCCGACGTCGCGCATCCCGCTCCAGGGGCCGGCCAGGCTGGTGGCGGTGGCGTACTGCTGCTGGTTGGGGTTCCAGCCGGTGGCGCCGGAGGTCAGCATGAAGTACACGTTGCCGCGTTTGAAGAGCGCCGGTGCCTCGCGGTGGCCGCCGGGCCAGGGGTTGGCCACCAGGCTCGCCACCCCGGTGTAGTCGTCGGTCAGCCGGTAGATCTGCAGGTCGTAGTTCTCCCGGGCGGCCGAGACCATGTAACCGGTGCCGTCGCTGTCCTGGAACAGGGTGATGTCACGGGACATGTGCGTATCCAGCGGGCGGAAGCTGCCCTGCCAGGTGTAGTCGCCGTCGACGGTGGCGGAGGTGGCGACGGCCGCGCGCGCCTCGCTGTAGTCACTGCCGTTCTCCTTGTGCATCCACATCACGAACCGCTGGGTCCGCTGGTTGTAGAGCACCTTGGGCCGCTCGATATTGGCGGTGGCCAGTTCGGGGTCGGTGGCCTGGGTGAGGACGTGGCGGCGGAACTCCCAGGTCTTCAGGTCCGTGGAGCGGTAGGCGGACACATAGCGGAAGGTGTTGTCGGCGTTGCGGTTCTCACCGAACCAGTAGTAGTAGGCGCCGACCTTGATGACTCCCCCGCCGTGGGCGTGCACCGCCTCGCCCGTGGTGGTGGTGAACTGGGTGGCGTTGGCGACGGTGACGGGGGCGGCCTGTGCCGCGCCGGCTCCCGTCAGCGGGGCCAGCAGCCCGAGGAGCGCGGCCACGAGGAAGGACCATGGACGGGTCCGGGGACGCCCGCGCATCACACGGTCTCCTTCAGGACGGTGAAGTGGCGGGCGAATCCGGTGAGTCCGGGCAGTTCCCGGACCGGGGTCCAGGTCCGGAAGCCGTCCAGGCTGTCGCTGTAGTAGTACTTCTGCTCGGTATAGCCGTCGAAGTAGATCCGCCAGCCGCCGTTGTCCAGGCGCACCAGCGCCGGCCCCTCACGCCAGCTGCCCCAGCCGGCCCAGTCCCCCGTGCCGCGGAAGGTGTACGGCCCGCCGAGGCTGGTGGCGGTGGCGTGCTCGATGTACCTGGTCGTCTCCTGCTTGGTGAAGGCGTGGTACTGCCCGGCGTGGCGGACGACGAAGGTGTCGATGTAGTTGGAGGTGTCCAGGCCCGTCAGCGGTCGGGGCGTCGTCCAGGCGGACAGCGACGCGTTGGTGGCGGTGAGCAGATGCGGCCGGAAGATGTAATCGGCTGTGGCGGTGGTGTCGAGCGAGACGACGATGTGGACGCTGCCGTCGTCGTCCACGAAGAACTCGGGCGCCCAGGTCCGCTCCAGCCCGGACACCGGCAGGGTGTGGTTGCGGACGAAGGTCCAGTTGACGCGGTCGCGGCTGCGCGCGAAACCGATGGTGTTCCCGGTCCAGTCGGTCGTGTAGACGATGTAGTAGTAGCCGTCGGTGTGCTTGATGACGCTGGGGTCGCGGATGAGCCCGGACGGCGGGGTGTAGGCGGGGCCCTTGAGCAGCGTGTACGTGGTCGCGTCGGACGACTGGTAGACGTACATGTTCGACTCGCTGCTGTTGGTGAACGCCGTCATGGTGTAGCGGGTGGCGGCCGTGGTGTCCCGGGTGGGCGCGTCGGCCACCGGCACGCCGAAGTCCGGGGTGCCGTCGGTCTTCCAGCCGAGGGCCTGGACGCGGGTGTGCCGGTTGGGGTCGTTCAGCGGGTCGCCGGTGATGTCCTTGTACTGGCGGGCGTGGTAGACGAGGAGGTCGGTGCGGCCGTCCTCGGCGACGGTGAAGGAGTTGTGGCCGGGGCCGTACTGCTGGGTGGTGTCATTGCTCGAGAACACCGGCTGTGGGCTCTTCTGCCAGGACGCGGCGGCCAGCGGGTCGCTGTCGGCGGAGGCGGTCAGCAGTCCCATGCAGTAGTGGGCGTCGGTGGCGCTGGCGGAGTAGGTGAGGAAGAGCCTGCCGTGTCTGCGCAGGACCGAGGGGCCCTCGTTGACCTTGTAGCCGATGGTCTCCCAGTCGTACGTCGGCCGGGAGATCTCCACCTGGGGCCCGGTGACGGTCCACGGGTTGGCCATCCGGGCGATGTAGATGCTCGAGTTGTTGCCGACGTCCGGGTTGCTCTGGGCCCAGACGAGGTAGCGGGTGCCGCCCAGGGCGAAGGTGGAGGCGTCGAGGGAGAAGGAGTCGATGGGCGTGACGATGCGGCCCTTCTCGGTCCAGGTCCCGGTGAGGGGGTTGGCGCTGGCGTTCTCCAGCACCCACATCCGGATCTTCCAGACGTCCTCGGCGGGCGCCGCGGCGAAGTAGACGTACCACTTTCCGTCGATGAAGTGGAGTTCCGGGGCCCAGATGTGGGCGCCCATGTCGCCGCTGGTGTGCTTCTTCCAGATCACCGACTCGGCGGCGGTGGCCAGACCGGCGATGGTCCGGGAGCGGCGCAGGACGATGCGGTCGTACTCGGGGACGGTGGCCGTGAAGTAGTAGTAGCCGTCGGTGTGCTTGACGATGTGCGGATCGGCGCGCTGCCGCACCAGCGGATTGGCGTAGGAGGCGGCCTTGGCGGCCGCCCGCGGCGCGGTGGGAGCGGCGGGGGTGGCGGCGGTGGCGGCCTGCGCGACACCGGTGGTTCCCGCGGCCGCGCCCAGGGCGAGGGCGCCCATCAGCACGTATCTGCGGCTGGGCGGGGGTGCTTTGCTGCGGCTCATATGGTCTCTCCTGCTCTGGCTTGTAGTGCGCGGCTAGGCGGGCCCGATGCGGACGGGCTGGATACCGGCCTGCGTCGGGCGGATCTTCCGGATGGTGCCGTCGGGGTCGAACCGCATCCGGTCGATGGCGACCTCGCGGTGGGTGCCGTCGCCGCCGGGGCGGGCGAAGCGGTGGTAGACGATGTACCACTCGTCACGGCCCGGGACCTGGATGACGGAGTTGTGACCGGTGCCGAGGATCTGGTCAGCGGTGTCCTTGCTGAGGACCGGGTTGCCCTCCGCCTTGGTGAAGGGGCCCAGCGGTGAGTCGGAGACTCCGTAGGCCACGCGGTAGTCGGGGCTGCGGGTGTCGTTCTCCGACCACATCGCGTAGTAGCGGCCCGCGCGTGTGAAGACGGTCGGTGCCTCGTTGTAGCCGGGCGGAGTGATCCGCACCGGCTGGGTGGCGAAGGAGACCATGTCCTCGTTCAGCCTGGCCGCCTCCAACGCGCCCTGCCCGAAGTAGAGGTAGGGGGTTCCGTCGTCGTCGATGAAGGCGTCCGGGTCGATCGACTGGTGGCCGAACTGTCCCTTGGTGATAAGCGGTCTGCCGAGGGCGTCGGTGAACGGCCCCTGGGGACTGGTGGACTTGGCCACGCCGATGGACTGGCAGGCGCTGAAGTACATCCAGTAGGTGTCGCCCTTGCGGACCACCGAGGGGGCCCAGGCGTTCTCGTGGCACCAGGAGACATCGGCGAGATCCAGGGCGGTACCGTGGTGGGTCCAGTGGACCAGGTCGGGTGAGGAGAAGCTGCTGAAGCGGGTGCCGCTCCAGCCGGGATGGCCGTCCTCGGTGGGATGGATCCAGTACCGGCCCTCGGCGTACATCACATCGGGGTCGGCGTGGTAGCCGGGCAGGGCGGGGTTGGAGTCGCCGGGCCGTACGGTGGCGGTCTCCCGGATGACGGTGCCGTGGCGCACGACACCGGACAGGCCGGGCAGCTCCCGCTTGGGCGTCCAGTGTTCCAGGTCGGCGCTGTCGCTGTAGTAGTACTTCCGGACGGTGTAGCCGTCCATGAACATGCGGTAGCCCCCGCCGGGGAGGGCGACGACGGTCTGGCCCTCCAGCAGGCCGCCCCAGCCCGCCCAGTCGCCCTTGCCGGTGAAGTGGTACGGGCCGGTGATGCGGTCGGCCACGGCGTGCTCGATGAGTTCGCCCGTGGCGTTCTTGGTGAACGCGTGGTAGGTGGTGCCCTTGCGGACCACGAACGTGTCGATGTAGCCGTTGTCGTCGCTCTCGCTCGGGGAGATGCCCTCCAGCGGCCGCGGCTCGCTCCATCGGGTGAGCGTGTCGTCCAGGGCGGTGAGGACGTAGGGCTGGAAGTGCCGGTAGGCGGTGGGCCCGGTGGACATCGAGACGACGATGCGGACCTTGCCGTCCGGCGCGTCGGTGAAGAACTCCGGTGCCCAGGTGTTGTTGGCGGCCACGCCGTGGTCGACGTCGGTGAGGTGGGTCCAGGTGCGGCGGTCGTCACTGACGGCGAGGCCGAAGGTGGTGCCGGTCCATCCGGTGGTGTAGGCGACGTAGTAGCGGCCGCCGCGGTGGATGACGCTGGGGTCGCGGACCAGACCGGACGGCGGGGTGTACGCCTTGTCCTGGACCGACCAGAACGCGCGCGCGTCGTCGGAACCGTAGACGTACATATTGCTCTCGCTGCTGTTCGTGAAGGCGGTGAACAGATAGCGGGAGACGGTGGTGGGCTGCCGCACGGCGCGTCCGCTCCCCTCGCTCCGGTCGTGCTCCGCGGCGTGCGCACGGCTCGCGGAGAGGGGCACCGCCAGCGCGAGGGCGGCCAGCAGCGCGAGCAGCACTGCCGACGCTCTCCAGGGTCGGGTGGCATGCGGGGGCATCAGAGGCTCCTGCGATTCGAAGTGATCGAATTTGTTCGGAGATTAAGGGTTCTGATGACTTCCGACATCCCCTGGTAAGGGTGCGAAAGTTTCGAAAACCATGGAGCCCTGGCGGACGCGCCATGGGGCGGTGCGGGACGGGCGGGTCGGACGAAGGTGCGGGCCGTTGACCTTCTCCAAGGGGGAAGCCCCAGCATCGTGGTGACCGGGCGAGGCGCCCGGCGACGAGGAGGACGGGCATGGGGCTGCTGACGATCGGCGCGTTCGCGAGGGCATCGCGGCTGTCCCCCAAGGCACTTCGCCTCTACGACGAACTCGGGCTGCTGCCGCCCGCCCACGTCGATCCGCACTCCGGCTACCGCCGCTACGATCCGGCACAGCTGGAGCGGGCCCGCCTGGTGGCGTGGCTGAGGCGGCTCGGCATGCCGCTGGCGGACATCCGCGCGGTGTGCGAGCTGACACCGCGGGCGGCGGCGCGCGAGGTGCGCGCGTACTGGGCGCGGGTCGAGGCCGACACCGCGGCCAGGCGGGACCTGGCCGCCTTCCTCGTCGACCATCTGTCCGGAAGGGACTCCACGATGTCTGACACCGCGACCTCCGCCGCCCACGGCACACTGGGCATCCGCTACGCCGTGCTCTCCGACACCGGCTCGGTCCGGGAGCGCAACGACGACGCCGGCTATGCCGGTCCGCGGCTGCTCGCCGTGGCCGACGGCTTCGGCGGACGGCACGCCAGCGAGGCGGCGATCGAGGCGCTCAAACCGCTGGACGCGGGTGTGCCGGGCGGGGAACTGCTGAGCGCCCTGGAGGACGCGGCGCACCGGGCCCGGGAGTCGGTGTCCGCGCTGGCCGCGTCCGACCCCGCGCTGCGGGACGTCGGGACGACGCTCACCGCGATGGTGTGGTCGGGCTCCCGGCTGGGGCTGGTCCATATCGGCGACTCGCGGGCCTATGTGCTGCGCGACGGCGGACTCTTCCAGATCACCCATGACCACACCGTGGTCCAGTCGCTGATCGACGAGGGGCGCATCACCGAGGAGGAGGCCGCCTCGCACCCCCAGCGGGCGCTGCTGCTGCGCGCCGTGGGCGGCGATGCGGCGTTCGAGCCGGACCTCGCCCTGCGGGACGCCCGCGCCGGGGACCGCTATCTGCTGTGCTCGGACGGGCTGACGAAAGTCGTGCCCGCCGAGGAGATCCAGCACGTCCTCGCCTCGGAGGCCGATCCGGGCGGGGCCGTACGGGAGCTGGTCGCCCTCGCGATCCGCGCGGGCGGGCCCGACAACGTCACCTGCGCGGTGGCCCATGTGCTCGAGCAGCGGCGCTGACGCCGCATCAGCCGCCGTGAAAGCCTCCGTATGAGCCGCCGCCCTGCCCGTCCGGCCCGCACACTGTGACCGATTGTTGAACGTTGTTGAATGGTGTGTGCAAACTCTTGTCGACCGGACGAATGCCTCCATATGCTCACGGCGGAAACCGATTTCCACTCCTGATGACCGGGTGACAGGCACGCCCGGCGGCGCGCGGCGAAGGGGTAGGCGGATGTCCGCAGGTCCGATCCGGCTCTCACCAGGAGCGCACACCGCCCTCCGCCCGGCCACCGCGGCGCGGATCACCGGGGGTTTCTGGGCCGCCAGACGGCGCGTCAACGCCGAGGTGAGCCTCCCGCAGGGGCCGGACCGGCTGGAGCGGGCGGGCAACCTGGCCAATCTGCGGGCCGCCGCGGGAGCGGCGCCGGCCCAGTCCGGTTTCCGGGGCGACTTCCCGTTCCAGGACTCCGATGTGCACAAGTGGCTGGAGGCGGCGTCCTGGCAGCTGGCGGACGGTGGCGGGGGGCCCGCCGAGGAGGAGTTGTCCCGGCAGGTGGAACGACTGGCCGGGATGGTCGCGGCCGCCCAGGCCGAGGACGGCTATCTCCAGACGTACTACCAGTTGGGACCGGATGCCCGGCGGTGGGCGGAACCGCACTGGGGGCACGAGCTGTACTGCGCCGGGCATCTCCTCCAGGCCGCGGTCGCACACCGCCGGGCCACCGGCGGGGACGGACTGCTCGATGTGGCGGTGCGGTGCGCCGATCTCATCGGCACCAGGTTCGGCCCCGGCAAGGACGAGACGGTGTGCGGCCATCCGGAGATCGAGACGGCGCTGGTCGAGCTGTACCGGGAAACCGGTGACCGGCGCCATCTCGATCTGGCGGCGTACTTCGTGGAGCGGCGCGGGCAGGGCAGTCTCGGCGACGGCCCGGCGGACGGCGCGGCCGGCCCCCGGCCCGGGGCGCCCTACTGGCAGGACCACGTCCGGGTGCGCGACGCGACGGCGGTCGCCGGGCACGCGGTGCGCCAGCTGTATCTCCTGGCCGGGGCCGCGGACGTGGCGGCGGAGACCGGTGACGCGGGACTGCGGGACGCCCTGGTGCGGCTGTGGGAGGACATGGCCGCGACGAAGACCTATCTGACGGGCGGGGTGGGCTCCCGGCACGACCTGGAGTCCTTCGGGGACGCGTACGAGCTGCCGCCGGACCGGGCGTACGCGGAGACCTGCGCGGCCGTCGCCGCCATCCACTTCGGATGGCGGATGGCGCTGCTGACGGGGGACGCCCGCTACAGCGACCTGGTGGAGCGGACCCTGTTCAACGGCTTCGCCTCGGGCATGTCGCTGGACGGCGAGCGCTGGCTCTATGTCAATCCGCTTCAGGTACGCCAGGACGAGGAGGGCCGTAAGGCCACCGCCGGTGACCGAAGTCCCCACCGGACGCCGTGGTTCCGCTGTGCCTGCTGCCCGCCCAACGTGATGCGGCTGCTGGCCTCGCTGCCGCACTACATGGCCAGCGGTGACGCCGAGGGGCTCCAGCTGCACCAGTACGCCTCCGGCTCGTACGAGGCGGGCGGCGGAGCGGTGCGGGTGGGGACCGGCTACCCCTGGGAGGGGCGCATCGCGGTGGTCGTGGACCAGGTCCCGAAGGACACCGACTGGACGCTGTCGCTGCGCATCCCGCACTGGGCTCGGACGTACGAGGTGACGGTCGGCGGGGAGCCGGTGGCCGAACAGGCGGAACACGGCTGGCTGCGGCTGCGGCGGCGCTGGCGGCCCGGTGAGACCGTCGTCCTGAGCCTGCCGCTGGACGCCCGGCTCACCCGGCCCGATCCGCGGGTCGACGCGGTGCGCGGCTGCGCCGCGATCGAGCGCGGCCCGCTGGTGTACTGCCTGGAACAGCCCGACCAGCCCGCCGGGCTGCGGCTGGACGAGATCGCCCTCGTCGCGGGCGCCGCGCTGCACCACGAGCACCGGCCGGAGCTGCTCGGCGGGGTGACCGTGATCACCACGCCGGCCCTGCGCCGTACCGCCTGGCGCGACGGCTGGTGGCCGTACCGGAACGGCGGGGGCTCCGGCGGGGACACGGGCGGCACGCAGACCTCCGCGCCGGTCCGGGTGACCGCGATCCCGTACTACGCCTGGGCGAACCGCGAGCCCGGCGCGATGCGGGTGTGGATTCCGGTATAGCCCGCGCGGCACCTCCGGTGGGAGGATGCGGCCGACTCATTGATCATGTGGTTCACGGTCGTTCGCCGACCCTGCCCCGGAGGTGCCGTGTTCGCTCGCTCCGCGTTGCCCGTCATAGCCGTCGCCGCCGTATCCGCCCTGCTGGCCGGGTGCACGAGTACCAAGTCGTCGGGGTCCGGCGGTTCGGACATCAGCCTGGTGAAGCCCGGGAAGCTCACGACCTGTACCCATCTGCCCTATCCGCCCTTCCAGTCCACACAGGGCAAGAAGATCGTCGGTTTCGATGTGGACATCGTCGATCTCGTCGCCTCGGCGCTCGATGTGCGGCAGGAGATCGTGGACACGCCCTTCGAGGGCATCCAGTCCGGTGAGGACCTCAACACCAACCAGTGCGACGTGGCCGCCGCCGGGATGACCATCACCGAGGTGCGCGAGAAGAACCTGGACTTCTCCGCCCCGTATTTCGAGGCCACCCAGGCCCTGCTCACCGCCAAGGGCAAGCCCTACAAGACCCTCGCCGACCTCAAGGGCAAGAAGCTCGCGGTCCAGCAGGGGACCACCGGCGAGAGTTACGCCCAGAAGCACGCCAAGGGCGCCGAACTGGTCCAGTTCGAGGACCTCGCGCTGCTGCTGACCGCCGTCAAGACCGGACAGACCGACGCGGGCATCAACGACAACGGGGTGCTCTACGACTACGTCAAGGACAACCCCGACACCGCCGTGACGGCCGAGTTCGACACCGGCGAGCAGTACGGCATCGCCGTGCGGACCGGCAATGACGCACTGCGCAAGAAGATCAACGCGGTGCTGGAGGACGCCCGTGCGGATGGCTCCTACGACCGCGTCTACAAGAAGTGGTTCGGCACCGCGCCCAAGAAATGACGCCCCCGACGGCCGGCCCGGACGGCCAACGGAACGTCGGAACCGAGGAGTCCCGCACTTATGGCAATGACCCGCCGACAGCGGACGCGGGCGATACGGGCGGTGCAGTACGCCGTGCTCATCGCCCTGCTGCTCGCCATCGTCCTGGCCGCGGACTGGGGTGAGCTGCGGCGCGCGTTCTTCGACGCCGAGGTGGCCCGGTCGCTGTTCCCCGACATCATCACCACCGCCCTGGTCAACACCGTCGTCTACACCCTGCTCGGCTTCGGGTTCGGGCTCGTGCTCGGGGTGGTGCTGGCGCTGATGCGGCTCTCGCGGGTGCCGCCGTACCGCTGGCTGGCGGTCGCCTACATCGAGTTCTTCCGCGGGGTGCCCGCGCTGCTGGTGTTCATCGCGCTGGGCTTCGGGGTACCGCTCGCCTTCCAGGTGGCGCTGGACCGGTATGTCACGGTCATGCTGGCGCTGGGGCTCGTCGGCGCCGCCTATATCGCCGAGACGATGCGGGCCGGCATCCAGGCGGTGCCCAAGGGGCAGATGGAGGCGGCGCGTTCGCTGGGCATGTCCCACAGCCGGGCGATGGCCTCGATCATCATCCCGCAGGCGTTCCGGATCGTCCTGCCGCCGCTGACCAATGAACTGGTGCTGCTGACCAAGGACTCGTCCCTGGTCTATCTGCTGGGGCTCTCCCTGGACCAGTACGAACTGGCCAAGTTCGGCCGGGACGCGCTGAATCAGCATCGCAGCCTCACCCCGATCCTGGTCGCCGGGGTGTGCTACCTGATCATCACCGTTCCGCTCGGCCATCTGGTGCGCCGGCTCGAGGCCCGTGCGGCGAAGGCGAGGTGACCGGAGTGAAGAGGACGACGGAGGTACCCGAGACCGGCGAGGCGGACGGCATCGCCATCCGGGTGGAGGGGCTGCACAAGTCCTTCGGCGCGCTGGAGGTGCTCAAGGGCATCGATCTCACCGTCCGGCGGGGCGAGGTGGTCTGTGTCATCGGCCCGTCCGGGTCCGGCAAGTCGACGCTGCTGCGCTGTGTCAACCTGCTGGAGGAGCCGACCTCGGGTTCGGTCACCGTGGCGGGGACCGAGGTCACCGACCCGGATGTGGACATCGACCGGGTGCGGCGGCGGATCGGCATGGTGTTCCAGGCGTTCAATCTCTTTCCCCATCTGACCGCCCTGGAGAACCTCACGATCGCCCAGCGACGGGTGTTGCGCCGCGACAAGGCGGAGGCGGTGCGCATCGGGCGGGAGACACTGCGCCGGGTCGGCCTGGGCGACAAGGAGTCGGCCTATCCGGCGCAGCTGTCGGGCGGCCAGCAGCAGCGGGTGGCCATCGCCCGCGCGCTGTCGATGGGCCCGGAGCTGATGCTCTTCGACGAGCCGACCTCGGCGCTCGATCCGGAACTGGTCGGGGATGTGCTCGCGGTGATGCGCGCCCTGGCCGACGAGGGGATGACGATGCTGGTCGTCACCCATGAGATGAGCTTCGCCAGGGAGGTCGCCGACCGGGTCGTCTTCATGGACGACGGGGTGATCGTGGAGGAGGGCGGTCCGGAGCGGGTCATCGCCGACCCGGTCCACCCCCGCACCCGGGCCTTTCTCACCCGGGTGCTCAACCCGGCCGCGGCACGGGTGGAGGAGGCGCCGGACACCGGCCCGCACGGAGCGCGGATCGACACGTGAGCATCGCCGCGACTCGCCCAGCCGACGACGGCGGGCAGGCCCGCGCATCCCGCCTCGATCCCTGGGTCTTCCCGGTGACATGAGGCGGCCTTAGGGTATAGAAACCGGTTGCTGCCCGGTCTGGATTCCGCGTGGGCGACGAGAGAAGGGGAGTCTCGATGGCTCGTTCCTCGGGATCGACGGGGCCCACCCTGGCGGTCGTCGCCCGTGAGGCGGGTGTGTCGGTGCCGACCGCTTCGAAGGTGGTCAACGGCCGGGAGGACGTGGCCCCCGACACCCGGCGCCGGGTCACCGAGGTCCTGGACCGCCTGGGGTACATCCGCAGGCCGCGCTGCGAGGCGCCCAAGCCGACCGCGATGGTCGACCTGGTGGTGCACTCACTCGACAGCGCCTGGTCGGGGGCGGTGCTGCACGGCGCCGCGGAGGCCGCGCACGAGGCGGGGCTGGAGGTGGTGGTCTCCGCCGCGGCCACCCGCACCCGCGGCGGCCGGCTCGACCCCGGCCGGCTGGACAAGCTGTACGCGCGGGGCAGTTCGGGGGTGCTGTTCCATCTCACGTCGCTCGCGCCCGCCCAGTACCTCTGGCTCGACGAGCGGCGGATCCCGTTCGTGCTGATCGACCCCGCGGACGACCCGCCGCCCGGGGTGCCGTCCGTGGCGGCCGCCAACTGGCAGGGCGGGATGGCCGCCACCGAGCACCTCATCGAGCTGGGACACCGCCGGATCGCGGTGATCGGCGGCCACGGGCGGACGGTGCGCGACGGTGGCCGGGTCGCCGGATACCGTTCGGCGATGGCGGCGGCCGGGTTGCCGGTGCCGTCCGCGTATGTGCGCTACTGCGACATCAGCGAGGCGGCGGCGCGCCACCGGATGGGTGAGCTGCTGGATCTGGCCGAGCCGCCCACGGCCGTCTTCGTCTGCTCCGACCAGATGGCGCTGGGTGTGTACCAGGCGGTCAGGGAGTGGGGTCTGAGGGTGCCGCGGGACATCAGTGTCGTGGGCTTCGACGATCTGCCGCAGGCCCGCTGGATCACGCCCGCGCTCACGACGGTCCGGCAGCCGCTGGCGGAGATGGCGGCCGCGGCGCTGCGCACGCTGGTGCGGCTGATGACCGGCGAGGTGCCGGAGGCCACCCGCACCGAGCTGTCCACCCGGCTCATGGTCCGGTCCAGTACCGCGCCCCCACTCCGGGCTCCGTCATGACCGAGGACTCGAACACTGCACGGAGATCCGAACGCACCGGCGCCCTCGGCGCACCGCCCACCCCCGTCTCCCGTCCCCGTCCCCGAACCGTGTCTCCGCCCCGTCCTGGCCCCCGCTCATCGCCGCACCGATCGCTACGGAGGTCCACCCACCGTGTTCATCGACCTGCCCCTGGAGCAGCTGCGCAGCTATCAGCCCCCGCTGCCCGAGCCGGACGGCTTCGACACCTTCTGGAAGCGGACCCTCGCCGAGGCCCGCGCCGCGGAGCTGGACGCGGTGTTCACCGGGACCGACGCCGGGCTGACCCGTCTGCACACCTATGACGTGGAGTTCTCCGGCTTCGGCGGGCACCGGATACGCGGCTGGCTGCTGGCCCCTCGGGACGTGCCGGGCCCGCTGCCGTGCGTGGTGCAGTACCTCGGCTACAGCGGCGGCCGGGGGCTGCCGCACAACTGGCTGCTGTGGCCGTCGGTCGGCTATGCGGTCTTCGTGATGGACAGCCGGGGCCAGGGGTGGGTCCAGCACTCCCCCGGCGACACCCCCGATCCGGTCGGCGGCACCGGGCCCGAGACGCCGGGCAAGATGACCCAGGGTGTCCTGTCCCCGGACGACTACTACTACCGCCGGCTCTACACGGACGCGGTGCGGGCGGTGGAGGCCGCCCGGGTCCATCCGCTGGTGGACAGCGAGCGGATCGTGGTCAGCGGGGGCAGTCAGGGCGGTGCGCTGGCCCTGGCGGCGGCCGGGCTGGTGCCGGATCTGGCGGCGGCGCTGGTGGATGTGCCGTTCATGACGCACATCCGGCGCGCGGTCGAGATCACCGACGCCGATCCCTATGGCGAACTGGCCCGGTTCTGCGCCGGCCGGCGTGATCTGACCGAGCGGGTGTTCGCCACGCTCGACCACTTCGACGGCCTCAACTTCGCGGCCCGCGCGAACGCGCCGGCGCTGTTCTCGACCGCCCTGCGCGATGAGATCACCCCGACCTCCTGCGGCTTCGCCGCCTATCACCACTACGCCGGTGAGAAGGACATCAGGGTGTGGCCCTTCAACGGCCACGAGGGCGGGTCCACACATCAGCAGGCCGAACAGATCGCCTTCCTGCGGGCGCTGCTGGGCTGAGCGAGCGCGGCGGGCGGCGTTTCGATCGCCACCCGCCGGTCCGGACGCCCGGGTCAGGCCGGTGTCTCCGTACCCCGTCCGGCGCCTGTCGGCGTCGGAGAACGCGCACGTCCCCAGGCACAGACGCGCACATCCCCAGGTACCGAAGAGGAGAACCGCTCATGAAAGCGCACCGCCGCGCCAGATGGCTCATGCTGCCCGCCGCACTCCTGCTCGCCCTGCTCCCCACCAGCGCCTCCGCCTACCCCAACCCCGGCCTGGTCACGGGCGACATCGTCGTCCACGACCCGACGATGATCCGCGCCACCGACGGCACCTATCTGCTCTACTCCACCCACGGCGGTCTGGAGGCCCGCACCTCCACCGACCGGATCGCCTTCACCCGCTCGGGCAACGCCTTCACCACCGCGCCCTCCTGGTGGAAGACGTACTCCGCCGACAACGACCCCTGGGCGCCCGACATCTCGTACCAGGGCGGCAAGTACCTGATGTACTACGCCGTCTCGTCGTTCGGCTCCAGCAACTCCGCCATCGGTGTCGCCGGCTCCGCCAGCGGCAAGGCCGGCACCTGGACCGACTACGGCATCGTCCACGCCACCACCAGCAGCAGCGACTACAACGCCATCGACCCCAACCTCTTCGTCGACAGCGACGGCAAGTGGTGGCTGTCGTTCGGCTCGTGGTGGTCGGGGCTGAAGATGATCCGCCTGGACCCGTCCACCGGTAAGCAGTACGCGGGCGACAAGACCGTCTACAGCATCGCCTCCCGGCCCACCGGCACCAAGGCGGTCGAGGGCCCCGCGGTCGTCAAGCGCAACGGCTACTACTACCTGTTCGCGTCGTACGACACCTGCTGCGCGGGCACCGCCTCCACGTACAAGATCAAGGTCGGCCGCGCCACCAGCCCCACCGGGCCGTACTACGACAAGAACGGGGTGAACATGCTGAACAACGGCGGTTCCCCGGTGCTGGAGTCCCACGGCCGCTACATCGGTCCCGGCGGCCAGTCCGTGATGAGCGACAGCGACGGCGATCTGCTCGTCTACCACTACTACGACGGCCAGGACAACGGCACCCCCAAGCTGGGCGTCAACCTGCTGAGCTGGTCCGGCGGCTGGCCGACCGCCTACTGAACCGTCTTCGCCGTCGTCCGCGCGCGCCCCACGGCTCCCTCCCCGCGGCGCGGGGAGGGAGCCACCGCCGATGTCATCGACTGGCTTCCGGTACCGGCGGCGTGGCGTCGAGACGGTGGAACGCGCGGTTGAAGTAGACCAGGCTCGGCCCGCCGGAGCGGGTGCGGATCTGCTCGATGTCGACGAAGAGCACGCTGTGGGAGCCCATGGGGACGGCGTGCGTGACCGTGCCGATGGCGCTCACCAGGGCGTCCTTGAGCACCGGCAGATCGTGCGCGCGGTCCCAGACGTCCCAGGTGAAGCGTTCGGCCATCGGCACCCTGGTGGCCCCGGCGAAGTGCAGGGCCAGGTCCTGCTGGGCGCCGCCGAGCACATTGACGCAGACCCTTCCGTTGGCCCGGAACACATCGTGCATGGCGCTGCCGCGGTTGACGCAGACCAGCACGGTCGGCGGATCGTCGGTCACGGAGCAGACCGCGCTGACAGTGATGCCACAGCGTCCCATCGGGCCGTTCGTGGTCAAGATGTTGACGGCCGCCGGGAGATGCGCCATCGCCTCCCGGAACTGGGCCTGGTCGGGGGTCACGGCGGGGCCCCTCCTCTCCTGCTTCGGTTCGGTTTCGCTCATGTGGCCGTGTCGTTGTCGTCCGGAGGGGACGTCAGCGCATGAACAGGCCGCCGTTGGCGTCCCAGCACGCGCCCGTGACCACATCCGCGTGTTCGGCGGCGAGCAGCACGGCCATGTCGGCGATGAACTCCGGCCGTCCCAACCGCCCTACCGGGACGGCCTGTTCCAGGGCCGCGAGTCTGTCCGGCGGGACGATGTCGCGGACCGCCGGCAGGTCCTGGGGGCCCGGGGAGATGGCGTTCACCGTCACCCCGTGCGGGGCGAGGTCACGGGCGAACACCTTCGTCAGGGTGGTCACTCCCCCCTTGGCCGCCGCGTAGTGCGCACCGGTCGCCGTGCCGCCGTTCTGTCCGGCGAGGGAGGCGATGTTGACGATGCGCCCGTGGCCCCGCCCGGCGAAGTAGGCGCCGAAGACCTGGCAGCCGAAGAAGGCGCCGTCCAGGTTGGTCGACACCACCTGGTGGAAGCTGTCGGGGCTGATCTCCATCAGCGCTTCGGCCTTGGCCAGTCCGGCGTTGTTGACCAGCACGTGGACCGCGCCCCAGCGGTCGGCGAGCTGGTCGCGGACGCGGGCGAAGGCGTCCTTGTCGCGCACGTCCAGGGCGAGTCCGACGGTGGCGCGGCCTTCCGGGTCGAGGGCCGCCGCGGCCTCGGCCGCGGCCTCCTGGTCCAGGTCGGTGAGCGCGACGCGGTAGCCCCGGTCGTACAGCCGGCCCGCGATGCACGCGCCCAGGCCGCGGGCGGCTCCGGTGACGAGCGCGACCCGCGCGGTCTCCGCGGTCACCGGGCCGCCTCCGGTTCGGGCAGCGGGCGGCCGATGCGCGCCTCGATCTTCATATAGCGCCACAGGCCGTGCTCGCCGACCTGGACGGTGCGGAAGAGGTCGCAGGCCGCGGCGACCGTCGGCTGGTCGACGACGTCGGCGAGGACGTAACAGGTCCAGGGCCAGGAGTCGGAGGGGCCGACCATGTGCCGGTCGTCGTCGACGGTGCCGAGGACGGTCACCCCGGGCATGTCGTACAGCTGGGTGAGCATGGACGTGAAGCCGTCCCAGACGGTTGTGCCCTGGCCCGTGGGCAGGTCGAAGAAGTTCTGGTTGACGCCGACGCAGAACAGCACGCGCAGGGGTGCGCCAGTGGAATCGGGCATGGTGGGTTCCTGTCGTTCAGAGGTAGCCGGGGAAGGGCTGGACGCCCATGAGGACGGCGCCGGCGCCGTCGTACATGCCCTCCTGGAGGAAGGCGTGTTGCGGGACCACCGAGGCGTCGCGCAGATAGCGCTGCATGGGGCCGGCGTCGGCGATGGCGGCGATGCCACCGAGCTGGTAGGCGGCGCGTACGACCTCGAAGGAGGTCTTCGCGAGGTGGGCGGAGGCGAGCCGCAGCGCACTGGTCTGTCCGGCACTCGCGGGGTCGCCCGCGACCACGGTGGCCCACACCTCCTCGGTGGCCTCGTAGAAGAAGGCGCGTGCGGACCGGAGCCGGGCCTCGGCCCGCCCGACCGCGATCCGGTAGGTGGCGCGCTCGGCGGGTTTCGGGGCGCCCGTGTAGCCGGCCCGGCCGCCCTGGGCGATGACGTGGTCGAGCGCGGCCCGCGCCACCCCGAGGCCGACGACGGCCAGCACCTGCGCGGCGTAGGGGACGGCCGGGTAGCGGTAGAGCGGTTCGTCGACGGTGGGTTCGCCGCCGCGGACGAACGTCCACTCCTCGGGGACCACGGCCCCCTCGACCACCAGGTCGTGGCTTCCGGTGCCGCGCATGCCGATGACGTCCCAGTTCTCGGCGATCTCCACCTGACCGGGCCGCAGCAGGGCGGTGCGCGGCCGGCCGCCGCCGTCCGCACCGTCCTTGATGCCCACGCCGAGGATGTCCGCGCCCTTGCAGCCGCTGGCGAACTTCCAGCGGCCGCTGACCCGGTGGCCACCGGTGACACGTTCGGCGGGCTGTACCGGGAACAGTCCGGCGGCGAAGACCACATCGGGCCCGTCGGCGTACAGCTCGGCCTGGGTCTCAAGCGGCAGCGCGGCCAGATAGATCAGCGACGAGCCGAAGCTCGCGACCCAGCCGGCCGATCCGTCCACGGCCGAAATCCGTTCGATGAGCCGGAGGAACGCGGCGGGCGGAAGGGCGTCCCCGCCGAATTGTTTGGGTGCGCTCGCCCGGTAGATTCCCGCGCTTTTGAATTCATCGATCACATCCCGCGGCACATGCCGCTTCTCCTCGAATTCGGCACGCCGCCGGGCGACTACGGCCAGCGCCCGGTCGAACGCCGATCCGGAGGGCGACTGCCCCGCGGCCGCCGTTTCGGCGGCATCCAGCGTCTGCGTCATGAGCGATTCTCCTCGCACTGCGAGCGGAACTCCCGCCCGCCTTGCGATCACGCTATGCGCGGCGCCCGACCCGCTGCTATTGGGTGTTGGCTGCATCGCGTAGGGGATTTCCCCTACCCGCGTTCTCGCTTCCGGCCTTTCCGGTTACGGGCCGGGAGGGGCCAGCGGCAGCGCGAAGCGGAAGACCGCGCCGCGCGGCTGGTTGGCCTCGACGTCGATCCGGCCGCCGTGGCGGGTGATGATGCGGTGGCTGAGGGCGAGGCCGATGCCACTGCCGTTCTCCTTGGAGGTGAAGACACCGTCGAAGAGGCTGTCCTCGCGGGGCGGCCCGTTCCCCCGGTCCCGGACGGCGAGTACGGCGGTCCCCTCCGCGCCGCGCCGGGTGGTGACCCGCACCGTGCGCTCCTCCTGCGGACGGCCGGCCATCTCGTCCACCGCGTTGAAGGCGAGGTTCATCACGACCTGCCCGATGAGCACGTTCTCGCAGCGCACCGGCAGCGGTTCGGCGGTGAGGTCGAACTCGACGGCCACCGCGTGTTCCTGGGCGCGCAGCTCGATGAAGTACGCACAGTCGCGCACGATCGCGTTGAGGTCGGTCAGCTGCTCGGACTGCTCCAGGCGGCCGACGTAGCCGCGCAGGCTGGCCAGGATCCGCCGGGCCCGCTCGATCTGCCGGGCCGCGTTGTCCAGCCCCCAGGCCACCGCCTGGTCACCGCTGCCGAGCCGGCCGCGGGCTCCTTCGACGAAGTTGTACGCGGCGGCGAGCGGCTGGCTCACCTCGTGGGCGATCGCCATCGCCATGTCGCCCATGGCGTTGTTGCGGGCCAGGTGGTTCAGGCGCTGGGTGTCGCGGCGGTGCTCCTCCTCGGTGCGCACCCGGTCGGTGATGTCGTAGAAGAGCAGCATCCGGCCCTGTAGATCGCTCTCGATCTCGATGTACTGGCAGGTCGCGGCGTACCAGCGGGGCTCGCCGCCGGGTGCGGCGAACCGGTAGCGGCCCTCGCGGTCGGGGACCGGCCCGCCGCAGCAGTAGCCGGTGAAGTCCGCCCCGTGGATGCCGCCGCCGAGCAGCCTGGCCGCGGACTCGCTGGCGAAGACCACACGGTTCGCGTCGTCGAGGACGACGATCCCCTCGGCCAGACCGCTCAGAAAGGCGCGCAGCCTGCTCTCGGTGCGGAACAGATCGCGTCGCACCGCCTTCTCCTCGGCGATGTCCCGGAACTGGACCAGCACCACCGCTCGCGTGGGCAGGGCGACGCGGATCGCGATGGCCTCGGTGAGGATCTCCTCACCGCTCTTGGACCGATAGCACCACTCGGTGGCGCTGATGCCGTGCTCCACCGCGTGGCCGAGCCAGCGGTGTCCGAGTTCGCGGCTGTACTGGAGGGCGTTCTTGCTCATGTCCGGCGCCTTGAGGGGCCGGAGCTCGTCGACCGTCCAGCCGAGCAGTTCGCAGGCCGCCCGGTTGGCCCAGAGGATGTCGTAGGTGCGGGCGTCGTGCAGCAGGACGCAGTACTTCAGACCCTGCATCAGGGTGCGGAAGTCGGACGGTGCGAGCCGGCTCGCGGTGGTGTCCCTCATCGGTCCGCCGAGGGCCGCAGCCCCAGTCGGAGGATGTCGTGCACCAGCGTGGCGATGCTCTCGGCACCGGTCTTCTCCCGGATGCGCGCGCGATGCACATCGACGGTCTTGGCGCTGATGCCGAGCCGGGTCGCGATGCGTTTGTTCGGCGCGCCGTCGACGGACAGCGCGAGCACTTCCCGTTCACGGGCGGTCAGGCGGTTCAGGCTGGTGCGCAACGCGCGCTGTCCCGCGGCCCGCTCGAAGCGTTCCCGGGCGGTGCGCCGCGCGGCCTGTACGACGTCGAGCATGTGCTGGGGGTCGTACGGCTTCTCCAGGAAGTCGACGGCGCCGTTCTTGAGGGCGCGTACCGACATCCGGATGTCACCGTGGGCCGAGACGAAGACGACGGGCAGGGGCGCGCCGGTCTCGTTCAGCAGCTGCTGTACGTCGAATCCGCTGAGCTCGGGCATGCGGACGTCGAGGACCAGACAGGCGGGCTGGTCACGGTCGTAAGCGCGCAGGAAGTCGCGGGCGTCCCGGAAGCGCTCCGAGCGGATGCCGACCGACTCCAGCAGCCAGGCGAGGGATTCGCTCAGCTCCTCGTCGTCGTCCAGGATGTAGACGAGGCTCATCTCAGCCGCCCCGCCGGCGCGTCCGGTCCGGTCCCGGGGTACGGAAGGTCATGCGGCGGTCTCCTTCAGCCGTTCGGCCCGGCGCCACGCCCGGCGGCCGGGGTCCGGAACCGGCGCCGTGGGCGGCGGCCGCCGCCCGCGGGCGTGTTCCGGACCCTCGGTGACCTGGGCGGCGGCGCCCGTCTCCACGATGTCGTCACGGTACAACACGGCCACGGGGCGGCCGAGGTGCCCGCGATCCGGCCGGTGGTCTCATAGGCCGCGCCCGGCCGCACCGAGGTGGGCGGTCAGGGCCGCCCCGACGGCATCGGGTTCCTCCACCGCGAGATGGCCGGTGGCGACCGTCTTCAGGGTGGCTCCGGGAATTCCCTCGGCGAGTTCCCGCGCGTGGTCGAGGGGGGTGGCGAGGTCGTGGACGCCGCCGAGCACCAGCGTGGGAGCGCCGATCCGCGCCAGCTCGCCGCGCAGGTCGTAGCGTGCCAGGGCATCGCAGCACGCCGCGTAGCCGGCCGGGTCGGTGGTGGCGAGGTCGCGCAGCAGCTCCTTCCCCACGGGGGTCTCGGCCGTCGCGGGGTCGGCGAACCAGCGGCCCGGCATGGCCGTGAGCAACGCGCCGGTCCCCGCGCGCCGCACCAGGGCCGCGCGCTCGTACCAGGGGCCTGGCGCCCCGAAGTGGGCGGAGGAGCAGACCAGCGTCAGCGAGGCGACCCGTTCCGGGTGGCGGACGGCGAGCTGGGCCCCGATGGCACCGCCCAGTGAGATGCCCGCGTAGTGGAACCGGTCCCGGCCGTGGTGGTCGACGAGATCGAGCACCGAGGACGCCAGGTCCTCGACCGTGGTACGGCCGGGGCCCGGTGTGCCCGGCGCCGGTCCGCCGGACGGATGGCCCGGCGGACCGCCGTGACCGGGCAGGTCGTAGCGCAGCACCCGGTAGTGGCCGGCGAGGGCGGTGGCATGCGGTTCCCACACCGCCGTCCGTGTGCCCAGGGACGGCCCCAGGACGAGCAACGGCGCCTCGGCCGGGCCGTCGATCCGGTGGTGGAGCGGAGGGCGGGGCGTCACGCGGCCTCGCCGGCCGCCAGGTCGGACGGGTGCTGCGCCAGCGGGGTGACGTCGATCTTCATATACGGGAAGAGCGGCAGACTCCACAGAACGCGGTGCAGCGCCTCGTTGTCGGCCACGTCGAAGACGCTGATGTTGGCGTACTGCCCGACGCACCGCCAGATGTGCACCCACTCCCCCGACCTTTGCAGTTCCTGGCAGTAGGCCTTCTCACGGGCCACCAGGTCCGCGCGGACCTCGGGGTCGAGATCGCGCGGGATGTCAACGTCCATGCGTACCGCGAACAACACCGGGCATCACGCCTTGTCGAGGATGAAGTCGTGACGGACCTGGTGGCCGTTGCCGTCCGCCGCCGGGCCCGGGTCGAGGATGAGCTCGGGCTTCACGGCCTGGGCGATGTCGTCCTCGACGTGCCGGCCGCCCCGGAAGTACAGCTGGGTCGTGATGAGCTGGTGTCCGGGCGCCGACACCTTCAGATGGAGGTGTGCGGGACGCCAGGCGTGCCAGCCCGCGGCCTCGATGAGCGAGCCGCAGGCGCCGTCCGTGGGGATCTGGTAGGGCGCGGGCTCAATGGTGTGGATCGCGAAGTTGCCCTGGTCGTCGGCGACGACCGCGCCGCGCAGGTTCCACTCGGGCAGGCCCGGCGCGAACTGCGAGTAGTAGCCGTCGTCGTCGGCGTGCCACATCTCGATCAGGGCGCCCGCCAGCGGGGTGCCGTCCACGGAGCTGACCTGGCCGTGGAAGAGCAGCGGGGTGCCCGCTTCGTTCTCCCGCATGGGCAGGGTCGCCTCGGCGGGCAGGCGGGGCGCGCCGGGGATGTAGTACGGGCCCTCGATGGTGCCCTTGCTGCCCTCGCGGTTCTCGTTCGCCACTTCCTCCACGACGTGCTCGACCCACACATCGAGGAAGAGCGGCCACTCGCCGTCCTCGCCGACCCGGATCAGCCATGCCTTGAGCGCGTCGTACTCGGCGTAGGTCAGCTTGTGGCGCCGGATGATGTCATGCGTGGCGGCGAGCAGCTCGGACACCAGGGTGTCCACCCGCCGGGTGTCGACGTCGGCGGTGCCGGTCCGCTGCTTGCTGCGGAACTGCTCGGTGGCGGCGGCTCCGGACGCGGCCGCGGTGGCCTGCTCGGCGGGCCGGTCCGGGATGGTCTCGGTCATGGTCTCGTCCCTTGTGTCGTGGTGCGTGCGTGGTGCACTTCTGGTGCGCGGATCAGCGGTCCTGGCGGTAGCGGGCCAGCTTGTCGGGGTCGATGTCGATACCGAGCCCGGCGCCCTCGCGGATGCGCAGGGTGCCGGACTCGATGGTCAGCGGCTCGGTGAGGAGGTCGTCGGTCATGTCGAGGAAGTTCGACAGCTCTCCGGCGTACCGGGCGGACGTCCGGTGGGCGGCGCCGAAGGTCACGGTGCACAGCGTGCCGATCTGGCCGTCGATCTGGTTGCCCATCACCACCTCGACACCCAGTCCTTCGCATGCGTGCAGCACGCGCTGGGAGGCGGTGAAGCCGGTGCGGGCGGTCTTGATGCTGATGGCGGTGGCGGAGCCGCCGAGGAGTTCGCGGGTCACCTCGGCGGCGCGGGTGGCGCTCTCGTCGGCGATGAAGGGGACCGTGGACTGGGCCACCAGCCAGCGGCGTCCCAGTACGTCGTCGGCGGGGCAGAGTTCCTCGGCGAAGGTCAGGCCGAGGTCGCTCATCTCGCGCAGGGCGCGGGCGGACTCGGACGCCGTCCAGCCGCGGTTGCCGTCGATGTACAGCTCGACGTCCGGACCCAGCGCCTGGCGCAGTGCGCGACAGGCCGCGACGTCGTCGCCGTACGGCCGCCGTCCGACCTTCACCTTGAAGGTGGTGATGCCGTAGGTGTCCCGGATCCGCTCCGCCTCGGCCACCATCTGGTCGGCGGGCGCGAACCCGACCATGTGGCTCACCCGCATCCGGTCGGTGTAGCCGCCGAGCAGCCCGGACACCGGCATCTGGGCGGCCTTGCCGAGAATGTCCCACAGGGCCATGTCGATCGCCGCCTTGGCGGTCGGATTGCCGATGGTGCGATCGAGCCTGGCGTGCACGGCCTCGCGCTCGAGCGGTGTCATCCCCAGGATCTGCGGCGCGAAGATCTTGCCGATCACCGCGACGATGGACTCCTGGGTCTCACCGTAGGTGTACGGGCGGGGTGGCGCCTCGGCGGTGCCGATCAGACCCTCGTCGGTGTGCACCCGCACCAGGACATGGTCGGCGGTGTGCACCTCGCCGCTGGCGAATTTCAGGGGTTTGGCGTAGGGAATGGCAAAGGGTATTGCCTCCACTTTGACGATCTTCATGCCACTCCTTCAGACCGATGGCGCGTCCTCGGGAATACCGAAAGCGCCTGAATTCCCTCGGGCTTTTCTTTTCCTGTCCCGGGGCCCTCGAATGGGCATCAGCGTAGGGAGCGCACCCCATACACCACAAATACCAGGTTGGGGCGTATTCAGACGCCACCGATATCAATGCCGACTTTCAATGCCGCCGTTGTCCGTGCCCTCGTTGTCCGTACCGGCGCGGGCGGCCTTTTCGATGGCGTGGCCGAGCGCGAACAGCCGGTCGAGCCGCTCCGGGTGTCCGATGAGCTGTAGGCCCAGGGGCAGGCCCGCGCCGTTCCGGTGACCCGGTACGGTCAGCGCCGGCAGTCCCAGGAGCTGCCACGGCCGGCTGAGGACGGGGGATCCGGTGGCGGCCAGTCCGCTCGGGGCGGGCCCGAGAGCGGCCGGGCCGAGCACGGCGTCCACGTCGCCGAGCAGGGCCAGCATCGCGGCACGCTCCCGTTCGGCGACGGACAGCGCCCGGCGGTAGTCGGTGGCCGCGATGGAGCGGCCCCGCGCCAGCAGCTCGTTCAGCGGTGTGCTCAGCCGGTCCGGGTGCGCGGCCTCCGCGGCCAGCGACCGGGCGGCCTCGTACGCCATGACGGTGATGTGCGCGTCCACCAGCCGGGGTGTCCGCTCGGTCCAGTCGAGCTCCACGAGTCTCGCGCCACCGGCCACGGCGTCCTCGACGGTCCGGGCCAGAGCCGCTCGCATGTCCGCCGCCACCTCGCCCAGTTCGGTGCCCGGCCACACGGCCAGCGTGGGGCGCGCGGGCGGTGCGACGGGGCCGGGCAGCCGGTCCGCGCCGGTCAGTGCCGCATGGGCCAGCCGCAGGTCGGCGACGGTCGGGGTGAGCAGCCCCGCGGCGTCCAGGGTGGCGGACAAGCCGGTGAACCCGGTGGTCTCAAGGGGTCCTCCGACGGGTGCCACGAACCCCGCGACCCCGCAGTAGGCGGCGGGCCGGGTCAGCGATCCGGCGGTCTGGCTGCCGAGGGCGAGGGGCACCACGCCCGCCGCCACCGCCGCGGCGGAGCCGCTGGAGGAACCGCCGGGGGTGTGCCCGAGGTGGTGCGGATTCCTGGTGGGGCCGGGGGCGAAGTAGGCGAACTCGGTGGTGACCGTCTTGCCCAGGGGCACGGCGCCGAGCCGCCGGAGCCGGTCGACCAGTACGGCGTCCGATCCGGCCACGCGTCCCCGGCGCAGGGGCGATCCGCATTCGGTCGGCAGGCCGCGGACGTCGATGATGTCCTTGACCCCGAACGGAATACCCCGCAGCGGGCCGGCCGCCGGTGCGGTGTCCAGCCGCCGGGCGGCACCCTGTGCCCCGTCCCGGTCGACCCGTACCCAGGCCCGGATACCGGGTTCCGCGGCGTCGAGGCGTTCCAGCGCGCCACCGATCACCTCGCTGGGGCTCAGTTCGCCCGCGGCCACCCGCGCCACCAGGGCGGACAGGGTGGTCTCGGGCCGTGCTGACGGCATGAGGGTTTCTCTCCTTCCGGTCCGGGCGGGGGCCGGTCCGTCGGACTCCGCCACTCGCGACTCCCCAGGGCGGGGCTACAGCTCCAGCACCAGGCGGGGCGTCCTGGCGCGGGACACACACGTGGCGATCTGGTCGCCCGCTGCCTTCTCCTTGCGGGTCAGGCAGTTGTCCCGGTGTTCGGGGACGCCGTCGAGCACCGGGAGCACACAGGTGCCGCAGATGCCCTCGCGGCATGAGGTGTCGACCTCGATACCGCCCTCCGCCAGCACCTCGACGATGCTGCGGCCGGGCGGGACGCGGAACACCTCACCGGTGTCCAGCTCCACTTCGAACTCCTCGCCGGCGTCGGCCGTCGGCTCCAGCGGCTGGAAGTGTTCGACGTGGACGTGGTCCTCCGGCAGCGCGCGGGTCGCCACGTCGACGACACGGTGCATGAACTCCTTGGGACCGCAGGTGTAGACGTGCGTCCCGGTGTCCGCGTCCGCCAGCGCCGCGGCCAGCACCTCGGGCTGCTCACTCCTGCCGACCCCGAAGTGGAAGGTGACGTCGGCGGCGAAGTCGGCGTTCTCCAGCAGCGGTACGAACGCCGCCTGCTGCCGGTCGGTGGCGAAGTAGTGCAACCGGAACGGGCTGCCGGTGTGGTGCAGTGCGTACGCCATGCTGAGCAGCGGGGTGATCCCGATGCCCGCGGCGACCAGCACATGCCGGGCCGCCGCCGGATCGAGGGCGAAGAGGTTGCGCGGTTCGCCGATGGTGAGTTGGTGCCCCACCCGGACCTGGTCGTGCAACGCGGCGGAGCCGCCCCGGGAGCACTCCTCCCGCTTGACCGCTATCACATAGGAGCCGGTTTCACCGGGCGGGCCGCACAGCGAGTACTGCCGGGTGATCCCGCTCGGGCCCAGCACATCGACATGGGCCCCCGCCTCGTACGGTGCGAACGGGCGGCCGTCGCTGCGGCACAGCCGGAAGCACTTCACCGCGGCGGTTTCGGCCGTGATCTCACTGACCGTGACTGTGATCATCGCGCGCCCCGGCTACAGCAGGAAACCGGACGCGTTGACGGCGCCGTCGGAGTTGATCAGCCGGATGACCTTCTCCTCGATCAGCGGTCCGGCACCGTCCAGCCGGATCCGGTGTGTCACATCCGCGCCGAGGACGAAGGTCTCCTCCCGCCGGTGGCCCACCAGCACCTGTGCCGAGCCCAGCTCGACGACCGCATCGTCGCGATGCCGGACCACGAACCGGGACAGGGTGCGCACGGTACGCGCCGCCGCGACGGCCGAGATCGAGTAACCGGAGGTCAGCCGCTCGATGCGCATCCGGCGCATCCGGTCGTCGTCGTAGACCATGTTCAGCGTGGCGGCGAAGTCCTTGGTCTGCGGATCGATGGGGATCACATACCGGCCGCCGGGAGCCCACAGCCGGTCCCACTCCTGGTACTCCTTGCGGTCCAGCAAGTCGGCCTCGTGCCAGACCAGTTCGATCGCCGAGGCGATCCTAGGGTCCGCCAGGAGTGCGGTGTCAGCGGCCATCGGTCATCATCGCCTTCCACATCGCGTATGCCTCGCGCATTCCGGTCTCGTCGGTGGCGTGCGAGACGCGTCCGTCGCCTTCGTGCCGTTCCCGGGGCAGCCCGCGGTTCACCATGATCGGAAGTCCGGGGCCGGCCGTGGCCCCGCGCTGCACCCGGTCCCATGCCTCGGAGTCGTCGGGGCTGCCGAACCCGAACGGGCCCTGGAAGTGTTCATGGATCCGCAGCCGCTCCCGGTTCACGATCTCGGGTCCGCCGTCCAGGCCCAGCGCCATGTGCCGGATCTCGGTCTCGGTCACCGAGACCGGGCGCAGCACGCGGAAGAACGACATGGACATCGCCACGTTCGGGAACAGGTTCAGATTGAATCCCGCGCCATGCAGGGACCGCACGATGCGCCGTACCTTCTCCGGTGCGAACTCCCGCGACAGCTCCTCGACGATATGGCCGAAGCGCTCCTGCAACTGCTCGGTGCCGTCGTCCTGGTCGAGGTCGACGTGCTCGGGCACCATCACCATGACGCTGTGCCCGTTGCCGAGCGCGTGCGTGACCGCCTTCTCGTCGGTCATGAACGACAGCATCTCCGCGGTCTCCGCGTCCACCGAGGACATCCAGGACCGGTGCACGATCGGGAAGTGGTAGCCGTCGGTGGTGTTCTCCAGCTGGATCTTCCAGTTGCCCTTGAACCGGAAGGTGTGCTCGCCCTGCACCTTGATCGGATAGCCGGCGCCCTGCTTCATGAACAGGTCCATCCAGTGCCTGGCCGGCCCGAGGAAGTCGGCCAGCGGCTGCACCTCGTGGTCGAAGCTCGCGAAGACCATTCCCGCGTAGCTGTCGACCTTCAGCCGGTGCAGCGGGAAGTCCTTCTTCTCCAGGTCGTCCCCGTAACCGTCCGGGTAGGGGATGCCGCGCAGCTTCCCGTCCAGCGCGTAGGACCACGCGTGGTAGGGGCAGGTGAACCCGTTCGCATGGCCCCGGGGGGCCTCGCAGACGCTGGCGCCGCGGTGGCGGCAGCGGTTCAGCAGGACGTTGATCCCGCCACGGCGATCGCGTGTCACGATCACCGGCTGCCGGCCGACCATGGCCGTCTTGAAGTCCCCGGCGTTCGGGACCTCGCTCTCATGGGCCACCCACACCCAGGTGCGGTTGAAGATGCGGTCCATCTCCAGCTCGAACAGGTGCGGGTCGGTGTAGAGGGACACGTCCACCCGGTCGTCCTGGACCAGGGTGGCGATGTCGGTACCGGTGGGACCGGTGGGGGTGGGTGCGTTCATTCCGGCATGTCCCATGCTTTCTCGGGGTCGTTCCCTTGGCTTTTTTGGAGTCGTTCCATTGGCTTCATCGGGTTCGTTCCATCGCGTTCAGCCGTCCCATTCGGCGGCGGCCGTCCAGTAGTCGCTGCCGTCGGCCCGGATGCCGTGTCGCCACTCGGTGGTTCTGCGCAGGTCGGGCTCGACGGCCGCACAGGCGGCGTCCGCGCCGTCCGGGCCCTCCTCGGCGGCCGGCCAGTGCACCCAGTTGACTTCCCTGCCGTCGCGGTCGTGCAGGAACAGATCCACGTGGTGCCAGCCGTAGTCGCGGATGTCCCGGTAGCAGGTGAGCAGCATCGTCCGGCCGTCGGGTGCGGTCATCGCGGCGCCTCCTGGAGCAGGTCCGACGCGGACGGGCCCAGGCCGGCGTCGAAGAGCCGCTCGGTGCGGAAGTGGCGGATCCGGGCACCGTCCGCCGCGACGCGGAAGGTCACATCCAGCCTCGCCACGATGAGTTCGGCCGCGCCGGACTCGTACCGGGACACCTGCTGCATCAGCCATCTCCCCCGGACCTCGTCGCCCTCGACATGGGTGGTGCCGGGGTGGAGCAGATGGGCGTTCGCCCGGAAGTGCGGGTTGGGGCGCAGATAGGCGGCGAGCATCGCCGCGATGGCCGCCGGCCCGGTGGTCCGGCCGAACTTCTCGGTGTAGAGCGGCCCGACACCTTCCCATACGGCATCCGGGGTGAACAGGTCCGCCAGTGTGCCGGAGGCGTCCGGCGACCGGGGGACGTCGCACAGCTCCAGGTAGCGGGTCAGCGCCTGGTGCGCCAGGTGCTCGGGCGATGCGGCACTGGTCGAGGGCATGCGTGATCGGTCCTCCTTGCTACGGGTGCGGGGGGTGCCTTGCCACGGGGTGCGGGGGCTGCCTTGCTACGCGGTCAGCTCCGCAGGCTTCCGGCCACGGCCTCGGCTTCGTCTCGTGTCTCGCGGTCGTCGATCGCCTTGGCGCGGGTCTCCGGAGCGGCGGCCACCGCGATGACGGTGACCACGCCCATGCCGACCAGGAACAGGGCGATCGGCCAGGACGCCCCGGCCCAGGCGAGCAGCGCGGTGGCGATGATGGGGGAGAAACCGCCCGCGACCATCGAGGCCAGCTCGTGCCCGAGGGCGACCCCGCTGTAGCGCACCCGGCTGTCGAAGAGCTCGGTGAAGAACGCGGGCTGGGTGCCGATCATCGCTCCGTGACAGCACACGACCGCCACGAGCACCGCGACGAAGATCAGTACCGGGTCGCGTGAGTCGAACATCGCGAAGAACGGATACGCCCACACGATCATCCCGATGGCGCCGCCCAGGTAGACCGGGCGGCGTCCGACCCGGTCGGAGAGCGCCCCGAACATCGGCATGGCGAACGACTCGACCAGCATCCCCACCACGACCGCGCTGAGCACGAGATCGCCGTCCAGCCCGATCTTCGCGGCGTAGGAGAGGCTGAAGGTGAGGAAGACGTACATCGCGCCGTTCTCGGCGATGCGCGCGCCGAAGGTGATCAGCACCGGCTTGGGGTGGGTGCGGATGACCTCGAGCACCGGCAGCTTGGTCTGCTCCGGGGCGGGTTTCTTCGAGGCCGTCCGCCGGTACGCGGGGGTTTCCATGACCCGCAGCCGGATCAGCAGTCCCACCACGGTGAGCAGGATGCCGACGACGAACGGGATCCGCCATCCCCACGCCAGGAAGGAGTCGTCGGTGGTCACCGCCTTGACCAGCGAATAGACCGACGCGGAGAGCACGAATCCCAGGCCCACTCCGGTCTGGCTCCAGGCCGAGTAGAAGCCGCGGCGACGGTCCGGCGCGTGTTCGCTCACGATCAGCACACCGCCGCCCCACTCGCCGCCGACGGCGATGCCCTGCACCACGCGCAGGGTCACCAGCAGCGCCGGCGCCCACAAGCCGATGGCCTGGTACGTGGGCAGTACGCCGATGAGGAAGGTGGCGACGCCCATGATCATCAGGGTGATCACAAGGATCGACTTGCGGCCGATCCGGTCACCGAAGTGTCCGAAGATCACGCCGCCCAGTGGCCTGGCGAGGAAGCCCGCCGCGTTGGTGCCGAAGGCGGCGATGGTGCCCACCAGCGGGTCGAAGGTGGGGAAGAACAGGGTGTTGAACACGAGCGCGGCCGCCGTGCCGTAGAGAAAGAAGTCGTACCACTCCAGGGCACTGCCGACCAGACTTGCGATCGCCGCCTTACGCACCTCGCGCGGGGCACGATTCGTTGCTGCCATATTGGCCCTCCATCGGCCGCTCTGCATGAGATCGCGGACTGCGGCTCAGCTGTTCACGCATTGTTCGCGGCGGCTTCGGCGGAGGGAATGCCGTTGGTCCGGTCACCGGACCACACGATGTGCCGTGCTCAGGTGTTCACCCCCTCGACATCGCGGGTCAGCGCCCGGCCGGCCGCTGTCACCATGGGCGCCACCCGGCGCACGTCCATGCGATCGACGGGTCCCACCACGGTCAGCGTCGCCACCGCGACGCCCTGGGCGAACACGGGCGCGGCGACCGCTCCGTAGCCGACGACCAGCTCCTGGCGGTCGATGGCATAGCCCTGCCGGCGCACCTCCTCGATCTCGGCCCGCAGCCGGGACGGGTCGGTGATGGTCCACGGGGTACGGCGGCGCAGCGGTGCGCGCATGATGCTCTCGCGCGTCGACTCGTCGCCGAAGGCCAGCAGTGCCTTGCCGGACGCTCCGCAGTGGAACGGCACCCGGCCTTCCACGTGGGTGACCGCCACGCCTCCCCCGCGCTGGCTGAAATACTTCTCGACGAAGAGGACGTGATGGTCTCCGGGGAAGGCGAGCACCACGGTCTCCCGGGTGCTGATGGCCAGGTCTTCCAGGTACCGGGCGGCGATCAGCCGCAACCCCCTGGTCCGGGGCACGCGCTGGCCCAGCTGGAAGAGGAGCGCGCCCAGCTCGTAGCGGCGGTCCCGCCGGTTCAGCAGCCCCACGCCGACCATGTCGGTGGCCACGCGGTGCACCGTGGTCTTCGCCAGCGCGGTGCGCCGGGCCAATTCCGACAGACCGAGCACCGGTGCCCCGGTGTCGAAGGCGTCCAGAATGAGCCGCACCTTGCGCAGCAGGGAGTCGCCCTCCGGTTCGACAGCCACCATCGTCGCCCTCCTCGCGCTCGCTCCGGACGGGATCCGAGCAGGTCAGGTCCTGTGATCGAGCATGAGCATCGCCGAATCTTGCGGTCGGCTCAAGGTGTCCCATACAGCTGACCCCCGGCCACTGGCGGGCCGGGGGTCGGGACCGGCAGGCGGTCCGGGCCGTCGCGTCCGATCAGGCCACCGGGGCCGGGTAGGTCGGGTACTCCACCCCGGAGACGTGCTGGACGACGCGGATGACCTGGCAGGAGTAGCCGAACTCGTTGTCGTACCAGAGGTAGAGGATCGCGTTGTCGCCCTCGACCTTGGTGGCGCCGGCGTCGACGATCGAGGCGTGGCGCGAGCCGATGAAGTCGTTCGAGACCGCGTCGGGGGCGCTGGTGAAGTCGATCTGGCGCTTGAGCGGCGAGGTCAGGGACACCTCGCGCAGGTGGTCCAGGACCTCCTCGCGGGTGGTCGCGCGGGCGAGCTGGAGGTTGAGGATCGCGATCGACACATCCGGCACCGGGACCCGGATCGAACTGCCGGTGATCTTCGCCTTGAGGTCGGGCAGGGCCTTGGCGACGGCGGAGGCGGCACCGGTCTCGGTGATGACCATGTTGAGCGGCGCCGAGCGGCCACGGCGGTCGGACTTGTGGTAGTTGTCCAGCAGGTTCTGGTCGTTGGTGAACGAGTGGACGGTTTCCACATGGCCGCGCAGGACGCCGTACTCGTCCGCCATCGCCTTCAGCGGCGGGACGATCGCGTTGGTGGTGCAGGACGCGCAGGACAGGATCCGCTCGTCCGGCTTGATCGTGTCGTGGTTGACGCCGTGGACGATGTTGGGGACATCGCCCTTGCCCGGCGCGGTCAGGACCACCTTGTCGATGCCGGGGCGCAGATGCTTCGACAGCCCTTCGCGGTCGCGCCACTTGCCGGTGTTGTCGATGAGGATGGCGTCCTTGATGCCGTACGCCGTGTAGTCCACCGACGTCGGGTCGTCGGCGTAGATCACCGTGATCTCGTTGCCATTGGCGACGATCTTGCTGTTCGCCTCGTCGACGGTGATCGTGCCCTGGAACTGGCCGTGGATGGAGTCGCGGCGCAGCAGCGAGGCCCGCTTGACGAGGTCTTCGGCGGCCCGGCCGCCGCCCCCGCGGACGACGATGGCCCGCAGCCGCAGGCCGTTGCCGGAACCGGCCTTCTCGATGAGCAGACGGGCGACCAGCCGGCCGATCCGGCCGAATCCGTAGAGGACGACGTCGCGCCCCTCGCGGCACTCGATCTTGTTGGCGCCCGTGGCACCGGCGACGGCCTCGGCGGTGAACTCCTCCACCGACAGACCGCGGTCGTCGGCCTCGTAGGTCTCGGCGAGCATGCCGATGTCGATCTGGGAGGGGCCGAGGTCGAGCGCGGTGAGCGCCCGCAGGAAGGGCAGGGTGTCGGTGACCGAGAGTTCCGCACCGGCGATCTGGCGGGCGAACCGGTGGGTCTTGAGGATGCTGACGACCGACTTGTTCACCAAGGAGCGGCTGTGCAGCAGGACCGTGACGTCCCGCTCCCGGTGCAGCTTCCCGATGATGGGGATCATCGACTCCGCGATCTCCTCGCGGTGCTTCCAATTGGTGAACGAGTCCTCGTTGAGAGTCACAGGTTTCTCTTTCGAGCTAGGTGGCGCTCATATGCTAACCCGCACGTCAGCGCGGCCCTTCAGGTGGTCCACGGATCGGCTGAAGCCGCCCGCGCCGCCCCGGCCGCCTTCCGCGGCGCGCCGCCGTCCGGGAGGATCGGCCTGCCGCCACCCGGGCGGCCCTCGTGAGCGGCGGAAGAACGCCCTGCCGAAGGGACAGACGTGAGCGTGCCGACGCCGCCCGGCCTCCCCCGTCCGGACCTGTGGTTCACCGCCCCGGCATCGGCCTGGGAGGAGGCGCTGCCCGTGGGCAACGGCAGGCTGGGGGCGATGGTCCACGGCGGGGTTCCGGCCGAACGGATCAGCCTCAACGAGGACACCTTCTGGTCCGGTCCGGGCGACACCGCCCCGCCCGAGGTGCCCGCGGGACTGCTGGAGGAGGTGCGCAAACTGGTCCGCGCCGGACGGTCGGTGGCCGCGGGACGGCTGCTGCGGGCGACGCAGGGGGCCGACGCCGAGGCGTATCAGCCGGTCGGGGATCTGGAGATCAGCCATCTGGACGGGGACGGCGGCGTGGCCGCGTCCTACCGGCGGTCGCTGGATCTGCGCGACGGGGTGGCCCGGGTGGAGCGTACCGGCGCCGACGGCTTCGCCCGGTGGCAGGAGGTGCTCGCCGGTGTGGCGCACCAGGTCGTGGCGGTGCGGCTGGCCACCGACGGCCCCCGGGGCCTGGATGTGGACCTGCGCTGGACCACCCCGCAGCGGCGGGCGCGGGTCCGGGCGCACGGCGCCGACGCGCTCGCCCTGTCGCTGGCCGCGCCGCGCCATGTCGTGCCGTGGCCCCGCCCGGAGGGGGTGGTGGCCGACGACGACGAGCGCCCGTCCCTGCGGGCGGCCGCGCTGTTCGCGGTCACGGCCGAGGGCGAGCGGGCCCGCGTCGCCGTCGAGGACCGGGCGGACGGACCGGTGGTGGCCGTGCGCGGCGCGGCCGGTGTGACGGTCTGCGTCGCGATCCGCACCGGGTTCCAGGACTGGCGGACCCCTCCGGCCGGGAACGCGGAGGGGTGTCTTGCGCGGTGTGCCGAGGACGTGGCCAGGGCTCGGGCGGCCGGGTGGGGGACGATCCGCGCGGCACATGTCACCGAGCACCGGGCCCTGATGGACCGGGTGACGCTGGTCCTGGACGCTCCGGCGCCCGCCGGGCCCGGGGCGGGGTCCCGGTCCGCCGACCGGGATCCGGGTCTGCCGACCGATATACGGCTGGCCCGTCGCGCGGAGGGGCATTCCGATGAACACCTCTGCGTGCTCGCCTTCGCTTTCGGCCGCTATCTGCTCGCCGCCTCGTCCCGGCCGGGAACTCAGGCCGCGCATTTGCAAGGGGTGTGGAACCACCAGGTGACCCCTCCCTGGAATTGCCAATACACGGTCAATATCAACACCGAGATGAACTACTGGCCCGCGGAGACCACCGCCCTGGCCGAATGCCATGAGCCGCTCCTGGGCCTGATCGCGGACCTGGCCCGGTCGGGGCGGGCGACCGCGCGGGCGGTCTACGGTGCCCGCGGCTGGACCTGCCACCACAACACCGATCTGTGGCGCATCACCGTCCCCGTGGGGATGGGACACGGCGATCCCATGTGGGCGCAGTGGCCGATGGGCGGCGCATGGCTGTCGGCACATCTGGCCGAGCGCTGGCGCTTCGGCCGGGACCTGCGTTTCCTCGCCCGGGTGGCGCTGCCGATCGCGCTCGACGCGGCCCGTTTCGTCCTGGATCTGCTCGTCGAGGACGCCGACGGCCACCTGGTGACATCGCCGTCGACCAGCCCGGAGAACCAGTTCCGGACCGAGGACGGCCCGGCGAGCGTGGACACCGGCAGCGCGATGGACCTGACCCTGGCCCGGGAGCTGTTCGCGTTCGTCCTGGAGGCACGGACCGCGCTGGACGCCGCCGGATACGCCCTCGCGCCCCGGGACACCGCGGCACTGGAGGAGGTCCGGGCCGCGCTCCCCCGCCTCGCACCGGTGCGCACCGGCTCACGCGGCCAGGTCCTGGAGTGGTCGGCCGAATACCCCGAGGTGGACCCGCACCATCGGCACCTCTCCCACCTCGTCGGCCTGTATCCCGGCCATACGATCGCCGCCGACCGGCGGCTCCGGGACGCGGCGCGCCGTTCGCTCGGGGAGCGCGGAGACGCCGGCACCGGCTGGTCGATCGCCTGGAAGATCGGCCTATGGGCCCGGCTGGGCGACGGACCCGCCGCACACCGGCTGCTCGGCCGGTACCTCGCCCCGGCCTGGCCGGCCGGGGACGGCGCGGCGCCCGCGCAGGGCGGTGTCTACCGGTCGCTGCTGTGCGCCCACCCGCCGTTCCAGATCGACGGCAACTTCGGTGTCACCGCCGCGATCGCCGAGATGCTGCTGCAGAGCCACCTCGTACGGGACGGGGCTCCGCTGATCGACCTGCTGCCCGCGCTGCCTCCGCAGTGGCCGAGCGGCGCGGTGAGCGGTCTGCGCGCCCGTGGCGGGGTCACGGTCGAGGAACTGGTCTGGGCGGACGGGAACGTGGTGGCGGCGAAGCTGGCCGCGACCGCCGACACCACCGTCGAGGTCCGGTGGCGGGACGGCGGCGGCACGCGCCGCACACGACGGCTCACCCTCACCACCGGGCAGCGCGTCGCGGTCGTCTGACCGCCACCCGGATTTCGTATACGACCGGCGTTTCGGCCGCATCATGACGACACCGAATATCAGCCGTAAAATTGCACCTTAGTGAGCGTTCATTTTCGGACAACGATCACGCCGAAACTCACTATTAACAGGAATTTACCAGTGAGAAATACCACCCGCCGAGAGGACAGCGGACGGTAGCGATCCCCCTCCGGAGAGGTAGATGGTTCTCACAGGCAACCATCTCCCGTTGAGAGAAAGGGATGATGCACTGTGTGCGGCATCACCGGCTGGGTCTCCTACCGCCGCGACCTGACCTTTCACCGCCAGCTCGTCGACACCATGACGGAGACGATGGCCTGCCGGGGCCCGGACGCGGCCGGAGCGTGGGTGACCGGCCGGGCGGCGCTCGGCCACCGCCGGCTGGCCGTCATCGACCTGCCCGGCGGAGCCCAGCCCATGACCGTCGACACGGCCGACGGGCCGGTCGGCATGGTCTACTCCGGTGAGGCGTACAACTTCACCGAGCTGCGCGATGAGCTGCGCCGCAGGGGCCACGGCTTCACCACCGACTCCGACACCGAGGTCGTCCTGCGCGGCTACCTCGAGTGGGGTGAGTCCCTCACCGAGAAGCTGAACGGCATGTACGCCTTCGCCATCTGGGACTCCCGCACCGAGAAGCTGGTGATGGTCCGGGACCGGATGGGCATCAAGCCGTTCTACTACTACGAGACCGACGACGGTGTCCTGTTCGGCTCCGAGCCCAAGGCCATCCTCGCCAACCCGCTCGCCGCCCCCGTGGTCGGCCTCGACGGGCTGCGGGAGATCTTCTCCTTCGCCAAGACCCCGGGCCATGCGGTCTGGCGGGGCATGAAGGAACTGCGCCCCGGCCACATCGCCGTCGTCGACCGCAACGGCCTGCGCGAACAGGCGTACTGGCGCCTGGAGGTCTCCGAGCACACCGACAGCCAGGAAGCGACCGTCGCCCATGTGCGGGAGCTGCTGGAGGACATCATCGCCCGTCAGCTGGTGGCCGATGTGCCCCGCTGCACCCTGCTCTCCGGCGGGCTGGACTCCTCGGCGATGACCTCGCTGGCCGCCCGCCGGCTGGGCGAGCAGGGCGAGACCGTGCGCAGCTTCGCCGTGGACTTCCCCAACCAGGTGGAGAATTTCCGCGCGATCGACGTGGCGCCCAGCGTCGACACGCCCTATGTGCACGCCGTGGCCGAGCATGTGAAGTGCGACCACCGGGACATCGTGCTCGACGGCTCCGCGCTGTCCGACCCGGCCGTCAGGCGGGCCGCCATCGCGGCGAGGGACCTGCCGCTCGGGCTCGGCGACCGGGACAACTCGCTCTACCTGCTGTTCAAGGCCGTGCGCGAACAGTCGACCGTGGCCCTGTCGGGCGAGTCGGCCGATGAGGTGTTCGGCGGTTATCCGTGGTTCCACGACGAGCGGCGCGAGGCCGACACCTTCCCGTGGCTCGCCGGAGGAGCCACGCTCGGCGAGACCAAGAGCCTGCTGTCCGACGACCTCAAGGAAAAGCTCGACCTGGACACCTACCTCCATGACCACTACCTCACCGCGGTGAACGAAGCCCCGGTCAAGGACGGTGAGACCGGTCTGGAGAAGCGCATGCGGCAGGTCTGCTATCTGCACCTCACCCGCATGGTCAACACGTTGCTGGACCGCAAGGACCGGATGAGCATGGCCGTGGGTCTGGAAGTCAGGGTGCCGTTCTGCGACCACCGCCTCGTCTCCTACGTCTTCAACACCCCCTGGTCGCTGAAGACGTTCGACGGGCGGGAGAAGAGCATCCTGCGCGAGGCCACCCGCGATGTGCTGCCCGAATCCGTCGCCAACCGCAAGAAGAGCGGTTACCCCGGCAGCTTCGACCCCGACTATCTCGCCGCCATCAAGCAGCAGGCGGGCGACCTCCTCACCTCGGGGCACCAGGCCCTCGAGCTGTGCCGCGCCGAAACGCTGAAGGAGGCGATCGAGGCGCCCGCGGAGGCCATCTCCACCCGGCAGCGCGCCGTCATCGAACGCGCCCTCGACCTGGCGACGTGGATCGACCTGCGCAAGCCCACCATCACGCTGGACTGACCCCCGCGGCCCGGCCGCACCACAGGTGGTGGACACCGGACCTGACCCACCAGGTCCGGTGTCCACCACCTGTGCGTTCTACCGCGTCGTGGGCGACCGCTCCCCCGGCGTCTCCGCCACGACGGGCGGGCCGGCCGGCGCGCCGGTGAGGTAGCGGATGACCATCGCGACCAGTTCGTTCTCGAGCCGGGCGGGATCGACGGTGTCGGGGGCGGCGATGAGCACGTGGACGACGCGTTCGATCGTGGTCACGATGAGCCGGGCGGCGACTTCGGTGTCCTCGACCACGGCCTCGGGATGGCTTTCGAGCAACTCCCGTATGTAGGCGATCCGTTCCCGCTCCCGCCGGGCCATCTTCTCGATCAACCCGGGCACCTGGCGCCCGTGTTCGACCATGACGCGGAGCAACCGCGGGTCGTCGAGGTGGTTCTCGATCGCGGTGCGCACCAAACCGCGCATGATCTCTTCGAGAGAGTCGGGCAACTCCTCCTGCTGGCGACGCCTGACGGCGGCCTCCCCGGCATCAAGGTGGCGGGTCAGCAGCTCGACCAGGATCGCATCCTTGTTCGGGTAGTACTGGTACAGCGAGCCGATGGAGACCCGCGCGCGTTCGGCGATGCGGTTGGTGGTCCCGGCGGCGTAGCCGTATTCGGCGAAAACGTGAGCAGCCGCGGTGAGGATGCGCTGCCGGGTGAGTTCCGCTCGGGCCTGGCGTGGCTGTTTACGTGGCTGAAGTCCGTGCCGGCCTGACGTCATGACACCTCCTGGACGGCGCCTGGGAAAGCGAGTGGCGCAGGACCTGAGTAATTGCTCACAATGGTGCCACGAACTGCGGCGGAGCGGTCAACGACCGCGGTCGGCAGCGCGGCGGGAGCGGGCGTCCGGCTCCGGCCCGTGCGCCCGCCGCCTCCCCCTCCACCCGTTCACCCGTTCCCCTCCTCGAAGGAGTCTTCGTGACGCAGACCAGCACGCGCCCTCGACGGGTGTCACCGGCCGAGGTCCGCGCTCGGCTCGGTGCGCCCGACGCCATGGTCAAGGAGAAGATCCTCGACCACATCGACGACGAGTTCCGCCGCTTCATCGCGCATTCGCCGTTCCTGGTCATGGCCACCGCGGACGCCGCGGGGCGCGCCGACTCCTCACCCCGTGGCGACTACCCGGGGTTCGTGAAGGTCCTCGACGAGCACACGCTCGCCATCCCCGACCGGCCCGGCAACCGGATCGCCGACTCGTTCCGCAACCTCGCCGAGAACGACGGGATCGGGCTGGTGTTCCTCGTCCCGGGCGTGCGGGAGACGCTGCGGGTCAACGGCCGCGCGTATCCGACCGACGAACCCGATGTGCTCGCCCGGATGCAGACCGAGGCCAAAACACCGGAGTTGGCCATCATCGTCGAGGTGGCGGAGGCCTATGGGCACTGCGGCCGCGCGATCGTCCGGTCCCGGCTGTGGGATCCGGCGAGCCGGGCCCTCGCCGACGAACTGCCGTCGGCCGGCGAGATGTTCGTCACCCAGCTGGGGCTCGACATCGCGCCGGAGGTCCTGGACCAGACCCTCGAAGACAGTTACCGCACCCTCTACTGACCTCGCCACAAGGTGGATCACCCATGCAACAGACCATCGTCGACCGCATCGAGCCGGTCGCCGAAGACGTCGTCTCCCTCGTCCTGCGCGGCGCCACCGGCCCGCTGGCGCCCTGGGAGCCGGGAGCCCACGTCGACCTGGCCCTGCCGAACTGGCTGACCCGGCAGTACTCGCTGTGCGGAGACCCTACGGACCGGGAGTCCTACCGCGTCGCGATACGGTACGAGCGGCTCAGCCGGGGCGGTTCGGAGTACATCCACCGGTTCCTGCGCCAGGGCCGCACCCTCGAGGTGTCGCTGCCCCGGAACCACTTCCCGCTCCACCCCGCACCGGAGTACCTCTTCCTGGCCGGCGGGATCGGCATCACCCCCATCCTGCCGATGCTGCGGGCGGCCACCGCCGCGGGCGTTCCGTCGTCGCTGGTGTACCTGGGGCAGTCGGTGGAGACCATGCCCTTCGTCGACGAACTGCGCGCCCGCCACGGCGATCGGGTACGGATCGTCGCCACGCGGCAGCAGGGCAGGCCGGACCTGGCCGCCCTGGCGTCCGCGCTGAACCCCGGTGCGCTGGTCTACGCCTGCGGCCCCACCTCGATGCTCACCGCGGCGGAGGCCGCCTTCCCCGCCGGACGGCTGCACGCCGAGCGGTTCCGCCCGGTGCCCAGGTCATTCGCCCCCGACACGGAATTCGAGGCGGTGTGTGCCCGGTCGGGGCGGACGGTCCAGGTGGCGCCCGGCGAGTCGCTGCTGGACGCACTGAACCACGCCGGAACGCCCGTGGCCTCCGGATGCCGCGAAGGTGTCTGCGGCAGCTGCGAAATCGGCGTCCTCGACGGCGAGCCCGAGCACCGGGACGACATCGGCGCCCCCGCGGGCCGGATGTACGCCTGTGTCTCCCGCGCACTGTCCCCCCGGCTCGTCCTGGACCTGTGACCGCGGCGGCGAGCGGACCCGAAACGGAAGGCGAAGGAAGACATGTTGCCCAAGGTGCGCACCCCCGAATCACGGCGGATGATCACGCTGGAGGTGCGCGGGAACACGAAGCTGACACCCGGTTTCTCGACCATCACGCTCGGCGGCCCGGAACTGGAACACCTGACGCCCATGGGCTTCGACCAGACCGTGCGGCTGTTCTTTCCGCGCGAGGGGCAGGACAGCCTGAGAATGCCCAAGCTCTCCAGCGAGGCGTGGATGGCGGAGATACTCCTGCTGCCGAAATCACGCAGACCCTGGGTGCGCAACTACACCATCCGGCGAGTCCGGCCGGAACGCGGCGAAGTGGACATCGAGTTCGCCCTGCACGGCGACTCCCCGGCCTCCGCCTGGGCCCGGCGCGCCCGGCCCGGGGACCCGGCGGGCATCTTCGACATGGGCCTGACCTATCTGCCGCCGGCGCATGCCACCTGGCAGCTGCTCGCCGGGGACGAGAGTGCCGTGCCCGCGATCCTCGCCATCCTCGAGCACGCCCCCGCGTCGCTGGCCGCGGAGGTCTTCCTGGAGGTGTCCGAGACCGCCGACATACGCCCGGACATCATCGCCCCCGAAGGCGTTCGGGTGCGGTGGCTGGCCCGGAACGGCGCGGGCACCCTGCCCGGCAGACAGGCGCTCGAAGCGATCAAGGCGTCGTCGCTGCCACCGGGCCGGTTCTACACCTGGGTCGCCGGGGAGGCCGGACTGGCCACCGGGCTCCGCCGTCATCTGGTGCACGACCGCGCCGTGCCGAAGCCGGACATCGCGTTCTTCGGATACTGGCGGCACGGCCGCTCCAGCCCCGGCTGATCGCCGGGGGCTCACACCGGTGGCTGGGGGTCGTACTGGATGCCACGCCGCACCTGACGCGCGCGCTCCGGCGACACCAGCCTGGCCACCAAGTGGAGAGCCATGTCGATACCGGCCGAGATCCCCGCGGAGGTGATTACGTCACCGTCGTCGACGAACCGCTCCCCGGGCCGCACCTCGATCGTCGCGTCAAGCTCCGCGAGCCGGTCCAGCGACGCCCAGTGCGTGGTCGCGGGCCGCCCGGTCAGCAACCCGGCCGCGGCGTAGACCAGCGAGCCCGTGCACACACTCGTCATCAGGGGGACCGCTCGCCGCTGGGAGCGGACCCACTGAAGGTGCCGGTCGTCCGTCAGCTGCGGCCGGGTCCCCCGGCCGCCGGGGTGCAGCAGCACATCCAGTGCGGGCAGGTCGGCCATCGCGTGATGCGCCGCGACGGTGAGTCCCTTCGCGCAGGTGACGGGGTTGCCGTCGGCGGAGAAGCAGAACACCTGCCACCCGTCCGCGGCGAAGTTGCGCGTCCAGTACGACAGCACCTCCCACGGACCGATGGCGTCCAGCTCTTCCACCTCCGGGAACAGCAGGATCCCGATCTTCCGCGTGTCGTCGTGGGCCATGCCGCGATCCAACCAGACCCGCGTCCGCCCGGCCACGGGTTTCCCTCGCGGCCGGGCGCGGCGGATGCCCCCTCAGGGCCAGGCCGCGGGCGGACTACCCCCGGAGCACCGACGACAGCCGCGCGGCCGGTGGTTCGCCGTCGAGGAAGTCCAGCAGCTCGCCGCGGGTCGGCCCGGTGGCGGGGCCGTGCCGGGTGACCGCGAAGGCGGCCGCGGCGTTGGCACCGCGCACGGCGGTGTCCGGGTCCAGTCCGTGGCCGAGAAGGGCCAGGAACGCTCCGGTGTGGGCGTCGCCCGCGCCGTTGCTGTCGACCGCGGTCACCCGGCGGCCGGGGATGTGCAGGGCCTCCCCGCCGGGCGGGACCAGCCAGCAGCCGGCCGCGTCGGCCCGCAGCAGCACTCCGGTGCGGGGGCCCAGCCGGGCGGCGAGCGCGGCCGCGGCCTCCCGCGGGTCGTCCCGGCCGGTCAGCAGCCGCCCCTCACGCTGGTTGCAGCTGATCCAGTCGCAGCGCGCCAGGACGGGTTCCAGCACCTCCTCGGGGATCTGGTCGACCAGGGGGCCCGGATCGAGGAAGACCCGGATGTGCTCCGGCAGCCGCGCGACGAGTGAGGCCAGGACGGGCCCGTTGACCGGGTAGGCGAGCCCGTACCCGGAGATCTGCACCAGGTCGCCGCGGCGCAGCGCGGCGAGTACGGCCGCCGCGTCGGTCTCGGTCAGCCGGGCCTCGGCCCCGAGGCTGGTGGCGAAGGTGCGCTCACCGCCGCCGTCCACGAAGGCCACGCAGAATCCGGTGTCCGCCTCCGCGAGCGCGGGCAGCACCACCTCGATGCCCTCCCGGGCGAGGTCGGCCCGCACCCGGTCGCCGAACGGCCCGGTGCCGTGGGCCCCCGCGTACACGGCCGCCAGGCCCAGGCGGCGGGCGGCGGCCATGACGTTGAACCCGCCGCCCGTGGTGAAGGTGGTGTCCCCGGAGACGACGTCGCCGCCGCGTTCGGGCAGCGCGGGCACCCGCATCACCAGGTCGACGATGGTGTTGCCGACCAGGACCAGCCGGCCGCCGGTGGCATCGCCGAGGGCGCCGGGGACGCCGTCGCGGCCGCTCATGAGGTCTCCCGCGCGGCCGGAGCGGGCATGCCCTGCCGCTGCTCCTGAGTCTCCTGTCCGGCTGCCTCCGCGCGGACGGTGCCGTCCAGTTTGCGCAGCAGCGCGTAGCCGGCGGCCGCGAGCGCCAGGGTCACCACCCACCCCAGTCCGTTGGACCCGATCCAGCTGTGTGCGAACGGCCCGGAGAACCACACGTCGGTCGCGCTGGTGCTGGCCTCGGTGAACAGCAGGCCCACCACGATGGCGGCCGCCCAGGCGACCATCGCGGCCCAGGCGACCCCGCCCCGGAACCAGTAGCGGCTGGACGGCCCGACGTTCATCAGGGCCGCGCCGTCGTAGGACCGGCGGAGCACCAGGTCGACCGCGAAGACGCCCACCCAGGCGTTGATGGGCACGGCGAGCAGCGTGAGGAAGGTGATGAACGGGCCGTAGAAGTCCTTGGCGATCAGGATGAAGTAGATCCCGCCCGCGAAGGTGACGACCACGTCCAGGCCCACGGCGAGGGTACGCCGGACCCGTATCCCCAGGGTGATCATGGTGAGTCCGGCCGAGTAGACGGACAGGTGGTTGGAGAGCAGCAGTCCGCCGAACGCGGCGATCAGGTACGGGATGGACATCCACGACGGCAGCATCGTGTCGATCGCCGAGACCGGGTCGGAGGCGGAGGCGAGACCCGGTTCGCCCGCCGCGAGCAGTGAGCCCAGCGAGATCAGCACGACCAGCGGGATACCGGCGCCGAAGGCGGAGGCCGCCACCAGCCTGCCGCCGGGAATCCGCCGGGGCAGATAACGGGCGTAGTCGGCGCCCGTGTTGGCCCAGCCGATCCCGGTGCCGGCGGCGATCATGCCGACGCCCACGACCATGGAGCTCACCGGCCCGGCCTGGGCGTGGAAAACCCTCGCCCAGTCCACGGTGGTCACGAGAAAGGCGATCACGACCAGGTTGAGCAGGCCGAAGAGATAAGTGGCCCACTTGTTGATCCACATGATGGTGGCGTGTCCCAGGCCGCTGATCAGCAGGGTGCAGCCGATGAAGACCAGCAGACACACCACGGTGAGGACGGTGTTCCGCCGGATACCGAAGGCGGCGTCGAGCAGGGCCAGCAGCGCGAAGGCGGCCGTGGTGGTGTTGATGGTCTCCCAGCCGAGCCGGCTCATCCAGGTGACCAGGGTGGGGCCCGCGTTGCCGCGGACCCCGAACACCGCGCGGGAGAGTGTGAGGGCGGGCGCTCCGCCCCGCTTCCCGGCGATGCTGAGGCCGCCCACCAGGGCGAACGAGCCGAAGGACCCGAGCACGGCCACGACGGCCGCCTGCCAGATGTTCAGGCCGCGGAAGCTGACCAGCGCCGCGCCGAGCGGCAGGCCGAGGATGCTGATGTTCGCGGCGAACCAGGTCCAGAACATCTGGGCCGCGTGGCCGTGGCGCTCGGCGTCCGGAACCGGTTCGATGCCTCGGGTCTCCACGGAGCCGACGCGGTCGTTGTCTGAAGCCGCCATGGTGGTACCTGTCTTTCTGTCCGGGGGCCCGTCGGGGGGGCGCTCCGGTGCGGATCTGGGGGCGGTCACAGGGTCACTCGGCCGTGCCGGCGCGCAGCGCGAGCAGGGCCGTGGCCAGCGGTTCCAGGTCGAGACCGTTGACCGAACGCACGGTGGCGAGGGCCTCCTCGGGCAGTCCCGAGGCGCCGCCGACGGCGCCCGCGACAGCACCGGCGATGGCGCCGATGGTGTCGCAGTCACCGCCGAGGTTGGCCGCCAGCAGGCAGGCCCGCCATGGGTCGCCCTCGGCGAGGGCCAGCACGGCGAAGGCGGCGGGGACCGACTCCTGGCTGGCGACGCTGGTGCCGACCAGGTCACATATGCGGTCCAGGGCCTGCCGCTCGGGCAGACCGCGGACCAGTTCCACGGCCCAGCGGATACGGGCCGCGATATCGGCGCCGGCGACCCAGTGGCCGCGCTCGACGCCGGCCTCGGCCGCCGTGACCGCCGCCTCGAAGGCGTCCTCCAGATCGCCGCCGTCGACGCCCCGGCTCACCGCCGCGGCCACGGCGGCGGCGGAGGCGATGCCGATGGAGGTGTCATGGGTGACCTGGCACGCCTCCGCGACCCGGTCGAGGAACGGCTCCAGTGGCTGGTCCCGGAAGGCGACGCCCACGGGGGTGATGCGCATCGCCGCGCCGTTGGTGGCACCGGACTTGCCCGCCTCGTGCGGCGGCACGCCACGGGACACGGCCTCCAGGGCGGCCTTGGTGGAGGGACCGAGCAGGTCGAAGGAGCCCTTGGCCTTCATGGCCCGCTCCCACTCCAGAAGCTCGTGCGCGAGCCGCAGCGGGTCGATGCGTCCGCCGGACCCGGTCAGCAGCCGGCCGACGATAACGGCCTGATCGGTGTCGTCGGTGACCGAACCGGCGGGCATTCCGGCGCTCACCGGGTTGTCCGCCGGGCCGGGTTCGAAATCGGTGACGACGCCGAACCGGGCGACGATCGACCGCCGGGACATGATCTGGGTGGGCATACCGAGGGCGTCGCCCATCGCCAGGCCGTACAGAGCGCCGAGCGCGCGGTCGTGCTGGTGGTTCATCCGGTTTTCCTGTCGGTCTTCCTGTCGGGGTTCGCACTGGTCTGCCCGGCGGGCGCCGGGGCGGTGCGGCGGGTCCGGGCGCACGCCGGGGGGCGGCTCATCCGGGCTGCTCGCCGAAGCCGAGGTGCAGCTGGAAGCGGGCGGGGTCCAGCAGGCTGGTCACCTGCTCGACGATCCCGCCGTCGGCCCCGCGGCCGATCCGGCGGGTGTTGAGCCAGACCTCGCCCTCCCGGCGGCGCAGCGGTGTCGCCTCCTCGGCGGTCAGCTGCCGTACGGACGCCCACTCGTCCCCGTGCGTGGCCCGCAGGCCGGCCGCGGCGAGGGTCTTGGTGAGCGAGCCGTCCAGGAGCCCGCCGAGCGGGACCTCGGCCAGCGCCGGGACCATCGGCACCCGGCTGCGCTCCAGCGCGACGGGAGTGCCCTCCGGCAGCACCCGCAACCGGTCCAGCGCCATGAACTCGACGCCCTCGATGCCGAGTTCACCGGCCAGCCGGGCATCGCGCACCACTTCCAGACGGAGGACCTCGGTGGTGATCCGGGCGCCCTGGTCGGCCAGTGCCCTGGTCCATCCCAGGCGGTTGTCCAGCAGCCCGCCGTCGAAGGTGACGAACGAGCCGACACCCGCGTGCGTGGAGATCAGCCCTTGTTTGCTCAGCTCGTCCAGTGCCTGCCGAACGGTGGCCCTGCTGACCGAGAAGCGCCGGGTCAGCGCGTGTTCGCCGGGCAGCCTGCTGCCCGGTTCCAGGGCGCCACTGTGGATCTCACGGGCCAGAACGCGGGCGATGCGCTGATGCTTGAGGACCTGTTTAGGCATGTCCGGACGTTAGCCATACATGTCCAGTCCTGTCTAGCCCCATCCAGCGCCCTGTCCCATCCTGCGCTGGACCGGAACGCATGGCCCACGTGTCCGCCGGGGCGTGTCCGCGTGCCTGGTACTGGTGTGGATAGGCTCCGTACGGCTCGCCACCGAAGACGGGTGGCGAGCCGTACGCGGACGTTGACCGGCCGTCAGGCGGCGTCGTGCAGGATCGCCGCCAGCTCGCCGGGCCGGTCGAACATCGGCCAGTGCCAGCCGGGCAGCTCGCGGTGGTCCCAGTCGTCGGTCGCCATGTGGCGGAAGGCCGGTACGGTGGCAGCCACCGCGCGTACCTGCTCCACCGGGAAGCTGCACAGCACATGCAGCCGCGGCAGCTTCTCCCACGCCCCGGTCAGCCGGACCGGAGTGGTGGCGGTGGCCCACGGCTGCGGCGCCGACAGCCGCGTCAGCCGTTCGAGCGTGTGCTCGGGCAGCCCGGACGCCTCGGCGGCCGTCCGCTGCCACGGCGGTGGCGGCAGCCGCCAGCCGTCTCCCTCCGTGCGCACCAGCTCGGCGTCGTGGGCCCGGTCCTCCGGCGGGGTGAACTCCGCGTGGGACATTCCGTCCGGCAGCGGTCCGCTGTCGATGAACACCAGCCGGCTGATCCGCTCCGGCATCCGGTCCGCCACGCTCGGGATCACCACCGCACCGGCGTAGCTGTGCCCGACCAGCACCACGTCGCGCAGATCCTCGTAACGGATCAGGTTGAGCACATCGGTGATGTGCGTCTCCAGGTCGGTGTCGGGCCGGGCCAGATGCGCCCGTTCGCCCATCCCGGTCAGGCTGAGCGAGTGGACGTCGTGCCCACGGCCGCGCAGGTCGGCCGCCACGGAAGCCCAGGCCCAGGCTCCGAGCCAGAATCCGGGAACGAGTACGTAAGTTGCCATGGCCCCCACGCTAGGACCGATACCGGGCAGGACCCGCCCGGTATGCGCGGGATACTTCGGGCATGAACCGACCGACTGCCCGAGTGCTCGCCCTGCTGGAGATCCTCCAGGCCGGCGGCACCCGCACCGTCGCCGACCTGGCCGACCGGCTCGGCGTGGACGAGCGCACCGTCCGGCGCTACGTCGGCCACCTGATCGACCTGGACGTCCCGGTCCGGTCGGTGCGCGGCCGATACGGCGGCTACCGGCTCGCCCCCGGCTACCGGATGCCTCCGCTGATGCTCACCGACGAGGAGGCGCTGGCCGTGCTGCTCGGACTGGTCGCCGGCCGGCGGGCCGGGCTGGTGACCACGTCCGTCGCGGCGGCGGAGAGCGCCGCCGCCAAGGTGCGCCGGGTGCTGCCCGAGGCGCTCGGCCGCCGGCTGGACGCGCTGCTGGCGACCGCCGACTTCACCACCCCGAGCCGGCCCGTGGTCGTCCCCGAGACGGATGTGCTGCTGGTGCTCGCGGAGGCCGCGCGGGACCGCCGGCCGGTCGCCATCGGCTACACCGCGTGGAAGGGCCGGCGCAGCGAGCGCACCGTGTGCCCGTACGGGATCGTCGCCCACTCCGGGCGCTGGTACGTGACCGGGGCGGACTCGGCCAGTGGCGAGGTGCGCATGTTCCGGCTGGACCGGATCGAGAGCGCGACGGTGCTGCCGGGGTCGTTCGAGGTGCCCGCAGGGTTCGACCCGGCCGCCCGGGTGCTGTCCGGGCTCGCCGGGGTGCCCTACCCGCACGAGGTGTCGCTGCGGGTCCACGGCACGGTCGAGCAGGTCCGCCACCGGCTCCCGCCGGGCCTGGCCACCGTGACGGAGCTCGCGTCCGGCCCGGCGCGGGATACCACCTCGGGCACCGACGCGGATACTGCCTCGGGCACCGACTCGGCGGCGGCCGGTGACGCGGCACGGACCGCCGGTCCACCGCCGCCGGCCGCCTCCGGGGCGGAGGAAGGCGGCGGTTGGGTGCGGGTCCGGTTGCGTGCCGAGCGGCTGGAGTGGGTCCCCTCCGTGCTCGCCTGGCTGGATCTCCCGTTCGTGATCGAGTATCCGGACGCCCTGCGCGGCCATGTGCGCGCCCTGGCCCGACGCCTCGCCGACTGCGCCGACGCGGTCCCCGACACCGCCGACGGGGACGCGCCGGTGGGCACGGATACCGCACGCTCCGGATCGTCACCTGCTTGACGGGTGACGAACGTGGCTGCGAGCATGCGGGTGGACGGAGCGGTTGCCTCCCCGACGACCGAAGGGACCATGTGATGTCGCATACGCGGGATGTCCCGGATGCCACGGAGGCGGTGCGCCGTGCCCGGTTCGGCAAACTGCCGGAGCGCATCCGGCTGGAGGACACGGTGGAAGAGCGGGCGGCCATCGCGCCGGACCCCGCGAAGGACGCGTTCAACCCCGACGAATGGCTCGTGCGCCACTGCCTGTGAGCCGGGCCGGTCGCACGGTGGACGGCGTCCGCGTCCATGAGCTGTCTCCCCATGGCCCGAGCCGCACCGGCTCGGCTGGAACACCCGAGGTGCGCAACGCCGTCAACGGCGCCGGGTGCGGAGGGTGTTGACGGGTCAGATCCCCGTGGCGACCATCACGACCGACACGAGCACGAGAAGGGCGATGTAGGCCAGGGAGTGGATACGGTCCGGAACACGTCCGGCGACACGCCTGGCCACGGCGATGGTGGGCAGTGATCCGCTGAGCAGAGCGACACAGGCCACGAGGTCCACGTAGCCGAAACGGCCCGCGTGCGCCGGGACGGCGGGGGCGAGCGCGTAGACGACGGTGCCGGCCACGGCCACGGGAACGCTGAGGGGGTTGGCCATCGCGATGGCGTTGGCCATGGGCAGGCCCCTGCGCCGCAGGAGAGGGACGGTCATGACGCTGCCGCCCACCCCCAGACAGGAGGCGACCGCGCCGATCCCGACCCCGCCGAACCTCGTGGCGGCCCGTCCGAGGGGCTGCGGCCGCTCGTGGTGGGCGACCGACAGAAACCCCTTTCGCAGCAGGCTGTCGGCGATCGTCACCAGCAGATAGACGATGAAGAGGACACGCAGCAGCGTGCCGCCGATCCAGGTCGCCACAAAGGATCCGGCGACGGCGCCGACCATGATGAACGCCGCCAGCGGCCATACGTACTCCCGGCGAAGCCGCCCCTGACGCAGCTGCGCCAGGGCCGCGACCACGGCGTTCACCAGCATCACCGCCGTCGATGTCGCCACCGCGACATGCATGGCGTCGGTACCGGAACCGGCTGTGGCGTGCAGGAAGCCGTAGACGACGGGGACGGTGATGAAGCCGCCGCCGAAACCGAAGAACACCGTGGTGACGCCGGTCAGGCAGCCGAACAGGAACAGAACGAGGAACGAGGTCAGCACGGAAAGGACGCTATGAGCTCCCCGTCCTGGCGAGCAATCGATCGATCGCCATTTCCTTACGCGCAGCGGACAGCCCGACCGGGCCGGCGTAGTCTCGTGCCGTGCGCAACATCCCCGTGGCGGAGGTGGACGACCTCGACCGGGCCGTACTGGCCATCGGCACCGACTACCCCCACGATTACCTCCTCGCCCGCCATGAGCATCGCCGTGCCCAGGTCCTCTACGCCGCCACCGGCGTCATGCGGGTGGAGACCGCGGAGGGCGCCTGGACCGTGCCCACGGCCCGCGCCGTACTGATCCCGCCCGGGACCCCGCACCAGGTCACCATGGTGGGGGTCAGCACCCGCAGCCTCTACATCGAACCCGGCGCCGTGCCGTGGTTCCCTCCGCACTGCCGGGTCGTCGAGGTCTCCGCCCTGCTGCGGGCGCTCATCCTCGACGCCGTCGAGATGGAGCCCCGCTACCCCGACCACGGCCGCGACGCCACCCTCGTCAGCCTCATCCTCCACGAGCTCAGAAACCTCACCCCGCTCCCCCTCGACGTCCCGTTCCCCACCGATCCTGGGCTGCGCCGGCTGTGCGAGGCGTTTCTGCGCGCCCCCGACATCCATGACCCACCCGCTCGCTGGGCCGCGGCCCTCAACGTCAGCGCACGCACGCTCGGCCGCCTGTTCCACCGGGACACCGGGATGAGCTTCCAGCAATGGCGGCAACGTGCCTGCATCGCACACTCCTTGCAGCAGATGGCGGCGGGCGTACCGGTGACCCGCCTCGCGGCAGCCCTCGGTTACGACAACCCCGCCGCGTTCACGGCCGCCTTCAAAAAGCTGCTCGGCCGCCCGCCGACCGCCTTCCACACCGGGGCCGGTCCGGGGCGCCGGGGTCCTCGGTGACGTGCGGGACCACGTCGCCGAAGCACCTCATCGGCGCCCTGGACGCGGAGGTTCACCCCTGGGCGGCGCGGCGCTGTCCGGTGACCTTGGAGGAGGGCAGGCGCCCGGCCTTGGAGGTGCCGGTCATCGTGTCACCGTCGACCGTCATGGCGAACGCGAGGTTCAGCCGCATCGGCTTGGTGATGGCCTGACGCCAGGTGAGCCGGTCGCCGTCGAGTGAGAGATCGGTCAGCGGGACTTCCTCGTCCCCGGCGCGGGCCGTACCGGTCAGGGCGCCCTCCGCGCGCCGGATGTCGACCACTGGCCTGATCCGGCCGATCGGTGTGGAGATGGACAGATCCCAGGTGCCTTCGACGGACATGATGCGGTGCTTCCTCACGGTGGGACGGGACGGGACAGAACGGGACAGGGATTCGGACGAGAGGGGAGATGTCAGAAGGTGAGGGGCTCGGGTCCGTGAGCGCGCCAGACGGTGCCACGGCGCTCGTGGGCGATCAGCTGCTCGACGGCGTGGGCGATCCGCGGTCCCAGCTCACGCTCCAGCAGGTACAGGCCCAGATCGAGTCCGCAGGTGACACTGGAGCCGGTGACGAGGTCGCCGTCGTCGACGACGCGGGCCCGGACCACGTTGGCGCCGGTGGCGTCGAGCAGGTCCAGGCCCATGCGGTGAGTGGTGGCGTAGCGGTTCTCCAACAGGCCGGCCATGGCCAGGACGACAGAGCCCCCGCACACCGTGGCCACGGTCACCTCCGGGCGGTCCATGGCCTCCTTCAGCAGCCGGGGCAGGTCGGTCTCCAGGGTGCGGCCCATCAGGACGGGGACGGTGTCGTCCTCGTGCCATTCGCCCGTCCCCGCGTCCTGGTCGGGGTCCTCGCCGGGTTCTCCGATCCGGCCGGCCGCACCGGGGACCACCACCAGGTCCGCCTTGGCGGGATCGAGAACGGCCGTGGCACGCAGCGGTGTGCCGCCGACCCCGCTCACCACCTCGCGCGGCCCCTCGGCGGATACCAGCTCAACGCTCAACGCTCCCCCGGAAGCCCGCCCGCCGGCGGACAGCACCTCGTAGGGGGCGATGACATCGAGCAGGTCGAAGCCATCGAACAGAACAACCTGGGCGAGCATGAAACATCCCTCATGTGTGGTCAGGGCCGGTCTTTTCCGGCCCGGTCCCGACGCTATGCGGGCGCGGAAACCCCTCCCAGCGGCATGAGTGACATGGTTCAACGGAATATCGCCAAGTCGGGCGGCACGCGCGCAGGTCCTGACTCAGGTCGTGGTGGAGCACCCGGTCGACGGTGGGGTTTTGATGGGCTGCCGCGGATTGCCTGATGTTCACCTGATAACAACACTGGCAGAAAGCCGCAGCTCACAGGAAGGATCAGAAAGCTCGGCCAGGTCGACGAGATCGCCGATGTCGTCGTCCTTCTCCTCTCCGACCGCAGCGGAGTCGTCACCGGCTCGGTCATCGACTGGGACCAGAACGTCGTCGGCGGACTCGGCTGACCCGCCCCGCCGCACTGTCGGAAGCACTGTCAGAAAGGGAACGACTTTTCATGCGTATCGGCATCATGGGCCTGGGGCGGATCGGCGCCTTCCACGCCGAGACCCTGTCCACGATCGACACGGTGGACTCGCTCGTGGTCACCGACCCGGTCACCGCGGCCGCCACCGCCGCCGCCGAGCGGTTCGGCGCCCGAGCGGTCGGCTCGCCGGAGGCCGTGCTGGCCGCCGGCGTGGACGGCGTCGTGATCGCCGCGGCGACCGACGCCCACCCCGAGCTCGTCCTCGCCGCCGTGCGGGCGGGCGTACCGGTCTTCTGCGAGAAGCCCGTGGCGCGCACGGTCGCGGAGAGCCTCGCCGTCCTGCGCGCGGTCGAGGGCAGCGGCGTGCAGGTCCAGATCGGCTACAACCGGCGCTTCGACCCCGGGTACGTGGCCGCGCGGAAGGCGGTGCTCAGCGGTGAGCTGGGGCCGCTGCACACCGTACGGTCCACCACCTTGGACCCCGCGCCGCCCCCGGCCGCCTACGTGGCCGTCTCCGGTGGCATCTTCCGCGACTGCAGCGTGCACGACTTCGACACCGTCCGCTGGATCACCGGCCGCGAGGTCACCGAGGTCTACGCCACCGGGGCCAACCGCGGAGCCGACTACATCGCGGCCGCCGGAGACGTGGACACCGCCTCCGCCCTCCTCACCCTCGACGACGGCACCCTCGCCGTGGTCTCCAACACGCGGCACAACGCCCGCGGTTACGACGCCCGTCTGGAGCTCCACGGCATGACGGACAGCATCGCCGCGGGCCTGGAGGACAAGCTGCCGCTGCGCTCCGCCGAACCGGGCGCCACCTTCCCGGGCGGCACCCCGCACCACTTCTTCATGGACCGCTTCGCCGCCGCCTACCGGGCCGAGCTCACCGCCTTCACCGAGGTCGTGGCGGGCCGGCTGCCCTCTCCCTGCACCGTCGCCGACGCCCTGGAGGCCGGCTGGATCGCGGAGGCGTGCACACTGTCGCTGCACGAGCACCGCCCCGTGAGCCTGGCAGAGGTACGGACGGCATGACGACAGCCGGGCCGCCGCGCGGCGCAGATCCTGGGCGCGGCCCGGATCCGCGAGCTCGCCGTCGTGGGGCGCCACCGGATCCGTCCGTCGCCATACGGCCCACGAGGGCCGGCGGCTGAGCTGCCGGGTCGTCCAGAGCCGATGCATGAGAGCCGGTCCCTGCGGGCCGGTCCTCTGCGGCGTCTCACCTTCCCGGCGCGCCGGCGCGCAGTCCGTCCATGACCAGGTCCAGAAGCCGCCGGGCGCGCGCCTGCCCGTCGTCACGGGGATCGATCTGCCACAGGCCGCAGATGGCGAGCAGGAAGTCGTCGGCGGTGACGCCCGGACGGATGGTGCCGACGTCCGCGTTCGCCGCCAGCAGGAGCTCGACGGCCTCGGTCACCAGGCCGTGTCCCGGTTTGGCCGGGCCGCCGGGCGCGCTGGTGGCCTTGTGCAGGGCGTCCGCCAGCCCGGCCTTGGCCAGGGCGAACCGGGCCAGATGCGCCATCCACTCCCGCAGCGCCGCGTCCGGTGCGCGGGTGCGGAGCAGCTCGGCCGCGGTGTCCGCGAGCTGCCGCATCTCATGGCGGTAGATCTCCAGAACGAGGGCCTCGCGGCTGGGGAAGTTGCGGTACAGCGTCCCCTGGCCGACGCCCGCCTTCTTCGCGATGGTGCTCAGTGGCACATCCGCCGAGCGGGTCAGCTCCGCCAGCGCCACTTCCAGGATGCGCTCGCGGTTCGCAGCCGCGTCCGAGCGCAGAGGCGCGTCCTTCTCTCCCCGCACTCGTCCTCCATTCCGGCCATGGCTCAGTGCCGACCTTGCTCACCGGACAGCTGTCCGCTAAGTTCATGCGCAGCGGACAGTTGTCCGCTTAGGCTCACCTTACCGGCAGAAACGGCCCGTGTGGATGGCCGGGACCGAGCGCCGACCGGGTTTCTCGCGCATCCCGCATCCTCGGGGCCTTCACCGGGACCTTCCCCCTGAACGACTTCGACGCGCACCACACCCGCGAAAGAAGGCTGATCATGGCCACAGCCCCCTCGTCGACGTCCAGCGTCATCACGCTGACCATCAACGGCGAGAAGTACACGCTGCCCGTCGACCACCGCACCACCCTGCTCGACGCCCTGCGTGAGCACCTCGACCTCACCGGCACCAAGAAGGGCTGCGACCAGGGGCAGTGCGGCGCCTGCACGGTACTGCTCGACGGCCGGCGGGCCGTCTCCTGCCTCCAGCTCGCCGTGGCCGCCGAGGGCCGCGAGGTCACCACCATCGAGGGCGTGGCCGAGGGCGACCGGCTCCATCCGGTGCAGCAGGCGTTCCTCGACCTCGACGGCTACCAGTGCGGCTACTGCACTCCGGGGCAGATCTGTTCCGCCCTCGCCGTGATCGAGGAACACGCGGCGGGCTGGCCGAGCGCCGTCACCACCGATGTCCATCCCGAAGCGGGACCCCCACCACTGACCGCCGACGAGATCCGGGAGCGGATGAGCGGCAACCTGTGCCGCTGCGGCGCCTACGTGTCGATCGTGCAGGCGGTCGCGCGGGCGGCCGAGGCGCGGGCGACCACGACCACCACCGAGGAGGCCGTCGCATGAAAGAGTTCGGCTATCAGCGCGTCGTCGACGTCTCCGAGGCGGTCGCCGTCCTGGGCGCCGATCCGGACGCGCGTTTCCTGGGCGGCGGCACCAATCTCGTCGACCTGATGAAGACCGGCGTGGAGCGCCCCGGACGCCTGGTCGACGTCCGTGAACTGCCCCTGGACCGGGTCGAGTCGACCGCGGACGGCGGTCTGCGGGTCGGCGCCACCGTCACCAACAGCGATCTCGCCGCCCACCCCGAGGTACGGCGCCGCTACCCGGCCCTGACACAGGCCGTCCTGGCCGGCGCGTCCGGGCAGCTGCGCAACATGGCCACGGTCGGCGGCAACCTGCTCCAGCGCACCCGCTGCGGCTACTTCACCGATGTGGTGTCGCCCTGCAACAAGCGCCGCCCCGGCAGCGGTTGTCCGGCCATCGAGGGTGAGCATCACAATCACGCCATTCTCGGCGCCTCCGGGCACTGCGTGGCCACCCACCCCTCGGACATGGCGGTCGCGCTCACCGCGTTCGACGCCGTCGTGTCGTACGAAACCACCGACGGGCCGGGCGAGTTGCCGCTCGCGGACTTCTACCTGCCCGTGGGCGACACCCCGCACCTGGAGACGGCGCTGCCGTCCGGTGCGCTGATCACCGGCGTCACTCTGCCCCCGGCCCCGGTCGCCGCCCACTCCCGCTACCGGAAGGTCCGCGAGCGCGCGTCCTACGCCTTCGCGATCGGTTCGATCGCCGGCGCCCTCGACGTCCGGGACGGGGTCGTCCACGATGTCCGCCTCGCCTTCGGAGCAGTCGCCTCGCGGCCGTGGCGGGCCCGGGTGGCCGAGCGGTCGCTGACCGGGGGCCCGGTGAGCGCCGACGCGTTCGCCGCCGCCGCGGACGCCGAACTGGCCGCCGCGAAGGTCCTGCCGCACAACGGATACAAGGTGCCGCTGATGCGCAACCTCGTCGTGGCCATGCTGACCGAACTCGCCGAGGAGGCCGCCCGATGACCACCACGACCGGAACCCCCTTGGTGACAGGGGCTCTCGGCACCGCGCGCACCCGCATCGAGGGCCGGGACAAGGTCACCGGAGCGGCCCGCTACACGGGCGACATCCCCTTGCCCCAACTCGCCCACGGCTGGCTGGTGCTGTCCACGGTCGCCCGCGGCCGCGTCCGTTCGGTCGAGGTCGAACCCGTCCTCGCCATGCCCGGTGTCCTCGCGGTCCTCCACCACGAGAACGCCCCGCGCGTCAACATGGACTACACGAGCATGCTCGGGCGGCCGGACCCGATCCTCGGGGTCTTCCAGAACGACCGTGTCCCCTTCATGGGCTGGCCGGTGGCGCTCGTCGTCGCCGAACGGCCGGAGCAGGCCAGGGAAGCCGCCGAGCAGCTGGTGGTCCACTACGACCAGGAGCCGCACGACGTCACGTTCTTCGCCGGCCACCCCGATGCGTACACCCCCGCGGAGTCGTCCTTCGGGCCCGCGGAGCAGTCGAAGGGGGACGTCGAGGCCGAGCTCGCCGCGTCCGTGTTCGTCGTGGACTCGGAGTACACCACCCCGGAAGAGCACCACAACCCCATGGAGCCGCACGCGGCGACGGCCTACTGGGACGGCGGCCGGCTCGAGGTCCTGGACTCCAACCAGGGCAGTACGCTGGTGGCCACCGAGCTCGCGCAGATCTTCTCCCTCGACCCGGGCTCGGTACGGGTGCGGTCCGAACACGTCGGCGGCGGCTTCGGCTCCAAGACGGTCCGGCCCACCCAGGTGGCCGCCGCGATGGCCGCGACCGTCCTCCAGCGCCCGGTGCGGGTCGTCATGACCCGCCGTCAGATGTTCTCGGCCATCGGCTACCGCAGCCCCACGGCGCAGCGGGTCAGGCTCGGTGCCGACGCCGACGGACGGCTGCGCGCGCTCGACCACCGGAACGAGTGCCTCACCTCCACGGTCCACGAATTCATCGAGCGGAGCGCCTCGGTGGGGCGCGTGATGTACGACGCCCCCGCGCACCACACCAGCGACCGGGTCGTGCGACTCGACGTGCCGACCCCGACGTTCATGCGCGGGCCCGGCGAGGCACCGGGTTCGTTCGCGCTGGAGTGCGCGTTCGACGAACTCGCCGAGAAGTGCGGTATCGACCCGATCGAGCTGCGGGTGCGCAATGAACCCGACCGGGGCCCCATCTCCGGCCTGCCGTTCAGCAGCCGCAATCTGATCGCCTGCTATGAGGAGGGCGCCCGCAGGTTCGGCTGGGCGGACCGGGACCCCCAGCCCGGAGTGCGCCGCGAGGGACGGTGGCTGCTCGGGACCGGGATGGCGGCGGCCAGCTTCCACTCCGGGGTCGGCCCGTCCACGGCGGGCGTGACGGCGGAGGCGGACGGCACCTTCACGGTACGGATCAACGCGGCGGACATCGGGACCGGCGCCCGGACCGCCATCGCCCTGGTCGCCGCGGACGGGCTGAAGGTCGATCCGGAACGCGTCCGGGTGGTCATCGCGGACAGCGCCCTCGGCCCGGGGATGTTCGCCGGTGGCTCGATGGGCACCCGGTCCTGGGCGTGGGCGGTGGCGATCGCGGTGCGCGAGCTGCGGGAGCGGCTGGCCCTGGGCGGCGACATCCCGCCCGAGGGGATCACCGCCCGGTCCGACACCTCCGATGTGATCGGCTCCCTCTCGCAGAAGGAACGGCACTCCTTCGGCGCCCAGTTCGCCGAGGTGGCCGTGGACGTCACGAGCGGCGAGGTCCGGGTGCGCCGGATGCTCGGGATCTTCGCGGCGGGCCGGATCGTCAACCCCCTGACCGCGCGCAACCAGCTCGTCGGCGGGATGATCTGGGGCATTTCGATGGCCCTGCACGAGGAGGCGGTCAGGGACCGGGCCTCGGGCGGCCATGTGGGCCCCGACCTCGCGGGCTACCACTTCGCCGCGAACGCCGATGTGCCGATCGTCGAGGCGGACTGGGTGGACGACCCGGACCCGGACGACCCGGTCGGTATCAAGGGCGTCGGTGAGGTCGGCATCGTGGGGGCCGCCGCGGCGATCGCCAACGCGGTGTGGCACGCCACCGGAGTCCGCCACCGTCACCTGCCGATCCGCCCGGACCGGGTCCTGTCGGCGGGGACGAACCTGCCGGAGGGCGGGCACGGGGCCTGACCTCCCCGTCGAGTGACCGGCGCCGGCCAGGACCGCGGAACCTGGCCGGCGCCGCCGCTCGAAGACGCGGGCCGCCGTCCCGAAGGGGCGGCGGCCCGCGGTCGTGAGGTGGTCTCGTGGGGCGAGTCCGCTCGGCCGTACGGGTGGCGCGGCAGACCCGGTCACCGGCCGTCACGACCGCCGGCGCCCGCCTCACACCGCCGGACCCGACCGGAGTCCTGTGCCGACCTCGTCGGATACGCCCGTGTGAACCGGCCGCGTGGCGGCCGGATACCGCCGATCGGCTGGCGCTGTGCGGCGATCCAGTCATCTTCCCCTCGCGCCGGAGCCCTTCCGGACCCGGCGGGGAACACTCGCCGCGTCCGAGGAGAGCAGAGAGGGCTGTGATGAGCGACGACTTCGTGCTGGACGTGAGCAGGATCCGCGACGAGGCCCGCCGGAAGATGGAGGCCGGGCCGGTGACGGACGCCTACGGCCTGGACAAGGGCCGTGTCATCGGCATCCTCAACGACGTCATCGCGACCGAGGTGGTGTGCTGGCTGCGCTACACCCGCCACGCCATCTCGGCCAGCGGAATCGACCGCGCCCAGGTGTCCGCGGAATTCACCGAGCACGCGAAGGAGGAGATGCAGCACGCGCTGCGCGCCGCCGAACGCGTCTCCCAGCTCGGCGGCGATCCCGACTTCGACCCGGCCTCGCTGACAAGCCGCGCCCACACCGACTACACCACACCGCCCGACAACGACTTGCGGGCGATGCTGGAGCACAATCTGCTCGCCGAGCGCATCGTGATCGCCAGCTACCAGGAGATCATCCGCTGGCTGGGCGAACACGACCCGACCACCCGCCGGCTGATGGAGTCGATCCTGGAGGAAGAGGAGGAGCACGCCGACGACCTGGTGGACCTGATCGGCATCTGACCACCCGCCGGGACCCTGCCCGGACTCCGCTGTGTACGAGCTGTGTGTCCGAGCTGTGCGTACCAGCTGTCGCGCAGGGATCACCACCGGTCACCGCGGAGGCATCAGGCCCATGACCACGCGCCGGCCCCGTCCGCTCTCCCTCGTCATCGTGACCGCCGCCCTGTCCTCGGCGCTGCTCATCGGCTGCGGCGCGGACAGACACGGCCGGAGCTGTTCCGGCCACGCGGGCAAGGATCTCTCCAGCCGTACAGTCGCCGGTGCCGATCTGTGGCAGAAGAAACTGCGCTGCGTCAACCTCGAGCGCTCCACCGTGACCGGGCTGGTGTCCGAGGCGAACCTGCGCCGCGGCAACCTCTACGCGGGGCGGCTGGCCGGTGCGTCGCTGGAGAACGTCGACCTGCGCGGCGCCGACCTCCGCCGGGCCGACCTCACCTCCGCCACCCTCTCGCAGGTCGACCTGCGCGGCGCGGATCTGAGCGGGGCTGCGCTCGGCAAGGCGCTCCTCACGGACGTCAGCCTCGACGGCGCCCGGCTGGCCGGCACGGATCTGCGGGCGGCGTCCCTCAGCCACGTCGGCCTCACCGCGGCGGACCTGCGCGGCGCCGACCTGGCCGGGGCCACCGTGTCCGACTCCGATCTCCGCGGCGCGCGGCTGCGGAAGGCCGACGTCTCCGCGACGAGCTGGGAGAACGTCCTGTGCCCGGACGGCTCCCGATCGAGCGCCCGGAATTCCTGCGCGGACCATCCGGACCGGGCGGCGGCCCGGCCCCGGGCCCCGGCTCGGACCCGGGTCTCGGCTCGGACCCGGGCGGCGGCTCGGCTCTCCGTGCCGCCGGCCGCCGTGCCGGATCAGCCCCGCGAGGACTCCTGCGCGGCCTGGTGCGCCTGCTCGAGACCTTTCATGTAGGCGTCCAGATAGTCGGCGTCCGACAGCCGGGCGCACGGCTCGGGGACGGGTTCGGAGCGGACCGCTCCGCCCTTGTTGGCGGCGGCCCGGTCGGCGATGGCGTTGACACAGCGCCGGGTGATCTCGGCTTTCTCGGCCGGGCCCGGGGTGCCGGACGGGGTGCGTCTGTCGCGTGCCTCACCGCCGGCGGAACAACCGGTCAGGATCAGGGTGGCGGCGACGACTGTCGCGGCTTTGACGGTGCGGATGCGCATGTGTCTCCCCGGTGCGTGGAAGGTGGGGGTGCATCATGCGGTGCGCGGACGCCGGCATGGGAGTGCCGTGAAGACGTTGTGATGGAACGGTGACTGATCGTCCGCCCGGTCCATCGCGGCGGCCCTGTGGCTCACACCACAGCTCACATGGTGAGATGCGAGGCCGTATTCCGGAAACCGGACCATATCCTCGAGTACATGTCCGCACCCGCCCGTCTGCTGTGTCTCGCGCTGTTCGCGAACTCGGCGTGGTGCGTCGACGACGGTCTCTGTCGCCGCTGAGCCGGAACCAGCCGGTCTCCCCGCCGCGTGCCGCCGCCCACGGCGCCGCGCCACCCGGCCGGTCCCTCCCGCCCAGCGCCGCGCCCCGTCCCCCTTGTCGAACGCCTCCCGGAGTCCGCTCGTGACCACCGCCCCGCCTGCCGAGGCAGCGAAGACCACACTGCTGTCCCCCTCACCCACCTCCGTGCCACGGCCCGAGGCACCCGCCGCACCCCCGGTCCGCCGGGTGCCGCTCGCCGTGTCCGGGCTGCTCGCCGTGGCGCTGACCGCGTATGTGTGGTCCGCCCACGGGGCCAAGCCCGGCGTCCTGCTGCTGCTCGGCCTCGCCCTGGGCGTGGCCCTTTTCCACTCCCGCTTCGGCTTCACCTCCGCCTGGCGGCAACTGGTCGCGGTCGGCAATGGCACCGGTATGCGCGCCCACACCCTGCTGCTGGGCACCACGGCCACGCTGTTCGCCCTGCTCATCGGCACGAAAACCGGGCTGTTCGGATCGGTGCCCGCGCCCTCGGCGGGGCCGCTGGGCCTCGGGCTGCTGATCGGCTCGTTCATCTTCGCCGTCGGCATGCAGCTCGGTGGGGCCTGCGCCTCCGGCACCCTCTTCGCGGTGGGCTCCGGGCAGACGTCGATCCTGCTCACCCTCGGCGGCTTCATCGCCGGTGCGACCCTCGCCGCCTGGCAGTTCGACCTGTGGAAGGACCTGCCCGCGCTGGAACCGGTGGTCATGGCCGACCACATCGGCTGGTTCGGCTCCTGGGCGGTGACGATCCTCGTGCTCGCCGCCATCGCGCTGGTCAGCCGTCGTGTCCAGGCCCGCCGCAACCCGCCGCCGATCGGCCCGGTGCCCTCCGCGCGCGGTGCCGCCGCCCGTGTCCTGCGCGGTTCCTGGCCGCTGGCCGTCGGCGCCCTGGCGCTGGCCGTCCTGGGCGCCGGCGTACTGCTCGTCTCCGGCGGCGCGTGGGGCGTCACCAGCGCCTTCAGCCTGTGGGGCGCGGAGCTGGTGAGAGCGCTCGGCGGCCACCCGGAGAGCTGGAGCTGGTGGCAGCAGCCCGGGAACAAGCAGATGCTCGCGGGACCGGTGCTCGCCGACAAGACCAGCCTCACCGACATCGGCATCATGATCGGCGCGGCGGTCGCCGCCGCGCTCGGCGGCACCTGGACCCTGCACCGCGGCGTGCCGTGGCGGACGGCGACCGCGGCGGTCCTCGGCGGGGTGCTGATGGGCATCGGGGCCCGGCTGGCGGGCGGCTGCAACATCGGCGCCTATCTCGCGGGCATCGCCTCGGGCAGCCTGCACGGCTGGGTCTGGGGCGCCTGCGCCCTCCTCGGCACCTGGGCCGGGCTGAAGCTGCGGCCGCTGTTCGGACTCGGGAACCCGAAGCCGGGCGACGGCGTCTGCTGAGAGCCGGGCGCCGACCCGGTGCCGCCGACGAGTCCCGCCTTCCTCTTGGCGGACGGGGCCCCGGCCGGCAGGCGTGGTTCACCCGCACGCCATGTGCGTGATTCATTGTCAGAACGGTGTGCCGGTCCGCCGACCGGTCCCGCAGCTGACGAAGGGTGCTCACGATGGTCCCGTCCCCCACCGCTTCCCCGCGCCGTCTCCGCCCGGTCCGCCATGCCGCCGCGGCGCTGACGCTCGTGGCCGGTGCCGTGGCGATGTCCGCCCTCCCGGCCTGCGCGGCGGCCGGCGCGGACTACGGCACGCCGACCATCGAGCTGTCCGCCGCGTACCTGTCCGGCGCCGTCGGCGCCACCGGCGATCCGACGGTGACCGTGAAGGTCGGCCAGAGCGGCGCCGACGCGGGTGCGCTCACCGTGTCCGCGACCGCCACCACCCATGGCTCGGTCGCCGGGACCGGGGACGTCACGGTGACCGGGACCGGCGCCACCCGCGAGGTGGCCGTACGGGCCCGCGGCAAGGGCTACACCGACCTCACCCTCGAGGTGCACGGGCTCGGCGGCGAGACCGCCACCACCACCCTGCACTACGCGGCCTCCGGCGCCGTACAAAACGCCGCCGACACCCGCTACCTCACCGGCTCCAGCGACTCCTCCGCCGCCGTGGACGTCGGTGGCGGCTACCTGGTCGTCGCCGACGACGAGTCCAACGTCCTGCGCCTGTACCGCCGCGACGCCTCCGGCGCACCGGTGCGCACCTGGGACGTCGGCTCCGGCCTCGACGTCGACAAGGAGATCGACATCGAGGCCGCGGCCCGCGTCGGCGACACCATCTACTGGACCGGCTCGCTGGGCAACAACAAGGACGGCGAGCCGAAGGAGGACCGCTTCACCCTCTTCACCACCACCGTCTCCGGTTCAGGCGCCGACACCGAGCTCGAGGTCGGCGGTTCGTACCAGGGCCTGCGCGACGACCTGGTGGCCTGGGACAAGGCCAACGGCGACCGGCTGGGCTTCGCCGAGGGCACGGCGGACGGCCAGGTGCCCAAGCAGATCGACGGGTTCAACGTCGAGGGCCTGGAGTTCGCGCCCGGCTCCGGCTCCACCGCGTACATCGGCTTCCGGGCGCCGCTGGTGCCGCCCGCCGACGGCGGCGCGGCGCTGCTGGTTCCGGTCACCAACATCGACCGGCTCGCCCGGTCCGTCGGCAGCGAGGACACCCACGCCACCTTCGGCGACCCGATCACCCTCGACCTCGGCGGCCTGAGCGTCCGCGACATCCGCCGCAACGACAAGGGCCAGTACCTGATCGTGGCCGGTTCCTGGGCGGCGGAGGACAACAGCGCCCCGTACGCGCTCTACTCCTGGGACGGCGTCGCCGGACACCAGCCGGTCAAGCGGCTCGACCTGCCGACCGCCGACCCGGGCGGCTGGGAGTCCGTGGTGGACGTGCCCGACCTCTCGGCGCCCGGCGCCCAGGCCCAGGTGATCACCGACAGCGGTTCGGCCGACCTGTACGGGGACGGCACCGAGGCCAAGGACCTGGAGCACGAGGAGTGGCGGAAGTCCCGGTCGGTCCGCTTCTCCCTGAACTCCTGACGCGCCGGGGTACCCGACAGGTCGTCAGCAGCCGATACGGGTGGTGCCCACGGCCACGTCGTCGTACCAGAGGGTGTCATCGCCCTCGCCGTAGCTCTCCCAGCCCAGCCGCAGATCGCCCGGGGCGGGCCGCCACCCGCCCCGGCTGAGCCACTGCTGGTCGACGTCCTGGGTCGGGGTGCCGTCGACCACCAGGCCGGTGACGAGCGCGCCGTTCACCCAGGTGTCCAGGTGGCCCGCGGTGCGGTCGAGGCGGAACTCCAGACATGTCCAGGTGTCCACGGGCAACGGAGCACTGAGCGCGACGCCCGCCGGGCTCTGGGCCGGGAGCGTGGCGTCGTCCGACTCGCGGTTCCACTGGAGCGCCTTGTTCTGGCCGCCCATGCGCAGGTCCTTGCCGCTGTCGTTGGCATCGCGCAGGGCGGCGAACGTGACGTGCTGGGCGGGCAGCGCGGTGGTGTGGCGGACCCAGAAGCGGGCGTAGAGGTCTCCGCCGGACGGCAGACCGGTGAGCGAGGTGCCGGCGAAGGCGTGGTTGCAGTACCCCGCCTTGCCCGTGATCCGCACCGACTTGGTGCCGCCGTGGGCCGTCGTGGTGTCCACGGTCGCGGTGCCGGTGCCCGAGCAGTTGGCGACGGCCGTGGTCCAGCGGCCGGCGGGGGTGGTCCCGGTCTGGGACTCGAAGTCCTCGCAGAAGCCATCGGCGGCGCAGGCCGCCGGCCGTGCCGAGGCCCGGGGCGCGGCCGGGGCGGTCAGCGCCAGCGCCACGGCCACCGCGGCGGCGGCCAGAGCGCGGTGTGCTGTGAGGGTCATGGGGGTGTCCTCCGGCTGGTCATGACGGTAGGTCAGGTTGGGACGGTCGGTCAGATGGGGTTTGTTTTGGGAGCGCTCCCACGCTCTCCTTGGCGCGCACTGTAACCCGTACATGACAAACCCGGAAGGCTGTGATCCGGCCTGATGTACGATGCCGACGGTCAGGGTGAGTGTGATCGGTTCGAAGGGAGCCGCGTCGCGATGGCACACCAGCTGGGTGTCCCACGGTTCGCGACGCGTCGCCACATCGACTTCCAGCGGGTTTCCAGCGCGATCTGTCGGGCCTGATCCCCGACACCGCCATCGCGCGCCCCTCTCCGTCTCCCCGGCCCTTTTCTGTCCGGGGCCCGGCCGTGCGCGCGCTTCCCTCACCCCTCACTCCCCCACCCTCGGGAGCCCACGGCATGCCCCTCACCCTTCCGGCCTTCGTTTCGCACCCGAGGTGCTCCGCGGCCGACTGGACGCGCCGGCGGTCGCGGCCCGTGTCGCGCCCGTTCCGCGAGGCATACGAAGAGGCCGCCTCGCGCGAACGCTTCGGAGTGCCCCGTCCCGTCAATCGTCACGCCGTCACCGGGAGCCCCTCATGAGCAAGCCCGTCAAGCAGGTCCATCTCGGCGCCGCGTTCCCCGGCGTGAAGGCTCGCACCCGCCCCGCACCGCGGCGCGGCGGCATGAGCCCCGCCCGCGCCGCCACCCCCACCGGTGTCGGCGTCCGTACCGCCCGGCCGGACGAGTACGAGCTGATCGCGGACCTGACCGTCGAGGGCTTCCGCAGCCGCAACAGCGCACCCCGGCCGCAGCGGCTGGCCCTGATGCGCGACACGCCCGGCCGGGCCTGTGCCGGTGATCTGCTGGTGGCCGTCGACGGGCCGAGCGGCACGCTGATCGGGACCGCGAGCCTGTTGCGCTCCGGGAGCGGATACGCCCGCCTCGCGCTGCCCGACGAGGCCGAACTGCGGCTGCTGGCCGTGCTGCCCGCGTACCGCGGCCACGGGGCCGGGAACGCGCTGCTGGCCGAGGCCATCGAGCGCGCCCGGGGCTGGGGGGTGCGTGCCCTGGTCCTGGACACCGGCCCGGACAACGTGTTCTCGCAGCGGGTCTACCACCGGCTCGGCTTCGTCCGGCAGTACGCCCGCGAGGCACACGAGAACCGGCGCCGGGAGGTGAGGACGGCCGTCTTCTCCCATGACCTCGGCCCGGTCCCGGCCGACGGCATCACCATCCGGCTCGCCACTCCGGACGAGCACGCCCGGGTGGCGCGGATCACCGAGGCCGCCTACGCCCACGACTACCCGCTCGCCGAGGACTACCGGACCGAGTTGCGGGCCGTGGGCCCGCGGGCCAGGGACCACGAGGTGTGGATCGCGGTCGACCGGAGCACCGGCGGCATCCTGGGCACCGTGGCGACACCTCGGCCCGGCGGCCACATCTCCCGGCTGGGACGCGCCGGGGAGCTGGATTTCCGGCTGCTGGCGGTGGCCCCGGAGGCGCGCCGCCGCGGTGTCGGCGCACTGCTGGTCGAGCATGTGGTCACCCTGGCACGGTCCCGGGACCTCGCGCGGGTGGTGATGAACAGCGGCGCGCTGATGACGGGAGCACACCGGCTGTACGAGCGGCTCGGCTTCCGCAGACTGCCCGAACGGGAGGGGCTGGTGGCCGGCGGGCATCCGGTGTACGCCTTCGGCCTCGAGCTGCCGGCGCCTGCGGCATGACGCCGGCCTCCGTCCGCTTCGACGCGGCCCGGCGCCGGGTGATCGTGGTGTGCATGGCAGCCGGGGTCACCACCCTGCTGGACCAGTCCGTCCTCAACATCGCGATACCCGTGCTGCGCACCTCGCTGCACGCGGGCGCCACCGATGTGCAGTGGATCGTGGCCGGGTACTCCCTCGCGTTCGGCCTCGCACTCGTTCCCGGGGGCCGCCTCGGCGACGTCCACGGACGGAAGAAGTTCTTCCTCGCCGGTCTCGCGATGTTCACGGCGGTCGGCGCGGTGGCCGCCACGGCCGACCGCCCGTGGCTGGTGATCGCGGCCAGACTGTTCCAGGGGGCCGGTGCGGGCCTGGTCAACTCCCAGGTGATCGGCACCATCCAGGACGTGTTCAGCGGCCAGGACCGGGCGCGGGCGCTGGGTCTGTACGCGGTGACGAGCGGCCTGGCGACCGCACTCGGCCCACCCCTGGGCGGGGCATTGATCGCGGCCACCGGACCTGATCCCGGCTGGCGGCTCACCTTCCTGCTGAACGTCCCCTTCGGACTGGCCACCCTCGTGCTCGCCGCGCGCCATCTGCCTCCGCCCCGGGGCACCGCCGGCCACACCGATCTGGACCCGGTCGGGCTGGGGCTGGCCGGGGCCCTGGCCCTGGTGGCGATGGTCCCGTTCATCCAGGTCCCCACGAGCGCGGGCGCCACGGTGGCCTGGGGGGCCGCCGGATGCGCGGCGCTGGCGCTCCTCCCGTACTGGCAGCGCCGTTACGCCCGCTCGGGCCACCATCCGCTGCTGCATCCCGCCCTCGCCCGGTCCGCGCCCTTCGCGCTGGGCACGGTCGTGGCGATGGCGCAGTTCGGCACCTCGATCGCCGCCTCGCTGGTGCTGACCATGTTCCTGCAAGACGGTCTGGGGCTCTCCGCCTTCGCCGCCGCCGCGGTCACACTGCCCTCGGCGGTGGCGATGGGGGTCTCGTCGGCGCTGGCCTGGCGCGTGGTGCGGCGCCTCGGGCGGCATACGGTGACGGCCGGCCTCGCACTGGGCACGAGTGCCCTGCTGGCGAGCGGTCTGGCCGCGCTGCGGGCCCCGGCTCCGCTCCTCCCGGCGATCCTCGCCCTGGCCCAGTTCTGCATGGGGACCGCCTCGGGACTGACGGTCTCGCCCAACCAGGCACTGGTGCTGCGCCACGCTCCACCGGAGGCGGCCGGGGTGGCCGGAGGGGTTCTCCAGATGTCCCAGCGCATCGCGGCGGCGGTGAGCGTCTCGGCCATCTCCGGGGTGTACCTCCACACGTCGGCAGCGGGCGCGCTCCACCACCGGTCGTCCTACTGGCACGCGAGCCTCACCCTTGTGGGCGTGATGGCCGTCGCCCTGGCGGTGTCGGTCCTGCGGGGCGCGGGAGGAGATGTCTCCTCCCCGTCCGTACGGACCGGCTGGGCCCGGCGGCCCCGCCGGTCCCGCCGGCGGACACCGCCGACACACAACTGTCATACAGGAAAGGAAATGTGAGGTCGGCCCCGTCGGTTTGCGCTGACATGACTGTGGGAGTAGCACTCAACGCGGCAGCCGCCGAAAACCAGATCGACACCACTGTGGGCCTGGCCAGAGAAGCCTCGGCCGCGGGGCTGCGGTCCGCCTGGTTCGGACAGACCTTCGGCGCCGACTCGCCCCAGCTCGCGGCGATCGTCGGACGTGAGGTACCGGATCTCCAGGTGGGCACGTCCGCGATCCCGGTCTTCGGGCGCCACCCGTTGCTCGTCTCCAGCCAGGCCCAGACCGCGCAGGCGGCCACCCACGGCCGGTATCACCTCGGACTCGCGCTCGGCACCAAGCTCCTCACCGAGGGGGGCTTCGGCATCCCGTTCGAACGGCCCGTCGCCCGGCTGCGTGAATTCCTGACCGCGCTGCGGCAGTTGACCGAGACCGGCACCGCCGACTTCCACGGCGAACTGCTCACGGCGGCCACGCCGGTGTCCGCGCGGGTGCCGGGCGCCGAGTCCGGCGTGCCGCTGCTCGTCGCCGCGATGGGCCCGCGGGCGCTGCGGGTCAGCGGTGAGCTGGCGGACGGGATCCTGCCCTACCTGGCCGGACCCCGTGCCCTGGCCGAGCACATCGTCCCGGCCGTCACCGCGGCGGCGGAGGCCGCGGGGCGTCCCGCGCCCCGCATCGTGGCGCTCGTGCACGGTGTGGTCACCGACGACGCCGACTCCGTGCGCGAGACGGCGGCCGGGCAGCTCGCGTTCTACGAGCAGATCCCCTCCTACGCGCGGGTCATCGGACTCTCCGGCGGCACCCGGGCCGTCGATGTCGCGGTGATCGGCGACGAGAAGACCGTGGCCGACGAGGTGCGGCGCTACAGGGACGCCGGGGCGACGGAGGTGGTGTTCTCGGGTACGGAGATCGCCGGAGCGGCCGCCCGGCGCCGCACCTGGGAACTGCTGGGGGAACTGGCGGGCTGACGCGGGGCTGTCCGCCGGGACCGCCGGTCTGCTCTTCGCCGTCACCTCGGTGCTCGGCATCCCCCTGTCCTTCGCACTGGCCTCGGTCGCCGGGCGGCTGCCCGGTCAGAGCGGGATCGCCGTGGCGATCGGCCTGTTCGGACTCGCCGGGTACGCCGGGCCGTGGGCCGCACCGGGTGACGCCCCGGCACCGCCCCGCCGACGTCCACGCGCATGGCCTCTGTGCCCATCCTGTGAAATGTTTTGTATCGGATTCTGATACGCCGTTGTGCGGCGCGGCGCGATCGTCCAGTCTTCTACCCATGCCGCGTCGCCATGTCCCCGAGTACACCAGCTTCTGCCTGGTGCTCATCGGTGTGCACGCGCACGCGGTGTCCGACATCCACTGTCGCTGAGCCCCGGGCTCAGCGAGGCGCCCTCTCGCGTCTGTGGCGTCGTCATCCCCCCGAGCCCGGCTCCGGCACCCTTCACCCCCCCAAGTCGTCGGTGCGGTCTCGTACGGGTCAGCGCTTCCCTGCCCAGCTGATTCCCGATGCCTTCCGACGGCTCTCCCGTCCTGAAAGGCATCGACTTCCATGCGTGATCGAAGAGCGATATCCCGGCGTGCCACCGTGGCCGCCGTCAGTCTGGCCCTGGTCGGAGGAGTCGCGGCCTGCGCCGGACCGCAGGACGGCGGTGAGAGTTCCGGGAAGGGCGACGGCAAACCCGCCAAGGGCGGCAAGCTCACGGTGCTCAACTCCGAGGCCCAGTCGGACTTCGACCCCGCCCGCCTGTACACCTCGGGCGGCGGCAACGTCCCCTCGCTGGTCTTCCGCACGCTGACCACGCGCAACCGCGCGAACGGCGCCGCGGGCACCCGGGTGGTGCCCGATCTCGCGACCGGTGTGGGCACCCCCAGCGAGAACGCCACGGTGTGGACGTACACGCTGAAGAAGGGCCTGAAGTTCGAGGACGGCTCCGCCATCACCTCCGCCGACATCAAGTACGGCGTGGAGCGGTCCTTCGCCGCCGAACTCTCCGGTGGCGCACCCTATCTGCGCGACTGGCTGATCGGTGGCGACACCTACCAGGGCCCCTTCGTCCACAAGGGCAAGAAGACCCTCGACTCGATCGAGACGCCGGACGAGAGGACCATCGTCTTCAGGCTGAAGAAGCCCGTGGGCGACTTCCCGTACCTGGCGACCCAGACCCAGTTCGCGCCCGTGCCCAAGGACAAGGACACCGGCGCCAGGTACGAGTCGCATCCGATCTCCTCGGGTCCGTACAAGGTCGTGAAGAACACAGGCGACGGCGAACGGCTCCAGCTGGAGCGCAACCCGTACTGGTCGGAGAAGGTCGACGACCAGCGCAAGGCGTACCCCGACACCATCGACGTACGCTCCGGTCTGGACCCGGCGGTCATCAACCAGCGCCTGTCGACCAGTTCGGGTGACGACGCGCGGGCGATCACCACGGACACCAACCTCGGTCCCGCCGAGCTCGCCCAGATCGGCCAGGACAAGGCCCTGAAGTCGCGGGTCGGGATCGGACACTTCGGCTACACCGACTACCTGGCGTTCAACCCGAAGGTGAAGCCGTTCGACAAGCCCGAGGTGCGCCAGGCCATCTCGTACGCGATCGGCCGCAAGAGCGTCATCAACGCCGTGGGCGGCTCCTCCCTCGCCGAGCCCGCCACCACCTTCCTGCCGGACCAGAAGGCATTCGGTTACACGCCCTACGACCACTTCCCGGCGGGTGAGAACGGCAACCCCAAGAAGGCCAGGGAGCTGCTGGCGAAGGCCGGTTACGAGGACGGGCTGACCATCACCCTCACCCACTCCACCGACGAGGGCGAAATGGGCCCCACCGTCGCCGCCGCGGTCCAGCAGTCCCTGGCGAAGGCGGGCATCAAGGTCAGGCTGAAGGGCCTGGAAGGCAACGCCTACAACGAGCAGCGCTGGGACGCCGACGCCACCCCCGGTTTCTTCCTCACCCGCTGGGGAGCGGACTGGCCCGCCGGATACCCGTTCCTCGCCCCGATCTTCGACGGGCGGCAGATCGTCGGGGACGGCGCCAACTTCAACCACGCGCAGCTCGACGATCCGTCGATCAACAAGGAGTTCGACGAGATCAGCAGGCTGACCGATCTGAAGGCGGCGGCCAAGCGCTGGGGCGCCCTGGACGAGAGGATCGGCGAGCTGGCCCTCACGGTGCCGCTCTACCACCCGGTCTACCAGCGCCTGGTCGGCAAGGACGTCAAGAACGTCGTCATCAGCGACTGGACCGGCGTCCTCGACATCTCGCAGGTGGCGGTCAAGTAGTGGCCGTGCACGACACCCTGGCCTCCGGGGCGGACGGGCCGCCCGCCCCGGGACCGGCCGCCGGGGCCCATGGCGCCTGGCACCGGCTCCGCGCGCGGCCCTCGGCCGTGGTCGCGGGCGCGGTGCTCGCCGTCCTCGTCCTCGCCGCGCTCGCCGCGCCGCTGCTGACGGCGGTCAGCGGTCAGGACCCGTACGCCTACCACGACGAGCTGGTCGACTCCGCGAGTGGTGGCGCGCCCGAGGGCGCGTTCGGCGGCGTCGGCGGCGAGCACTGGCTGGGCGTCGAACCGGGCACCGGGCGCGACCTGTTCGCCCGGTTGCTGTACGGGGCGCGCGTCTCGCTGCTGGTGGCGGCCGGGGCCACGGTGCTCCAGATCGCGATCGGCGTGGGCGTGGGCCTGGCCGCGGCGCTCGGCAGCCGGTGGGCGGACCAGGTCCTCAGCCGGCTCACCGATGTGATGGTGGCGCTGCCGATGCTGGTGCTGGCCATCGCGCTGACCACGGTGGTACCCGAGGGCTTCCCGCGTCCGCTGCTGCTCGTCCTGGTCATGGGGGTGCTCAACTGGGGCGGCACCTCCCGTGTGGTGCGGGCTCAGACGCTGACGCTGCGCCGTCTGGACTTCGTCGCCGCGGCCCGGCTGGGCGGCTCGGGCCCTTGGCGGGTGGTCCGGCGGGAGCTGTTGCCGTCGCTCGCGGCGCCCGTCATCACCTACGCGGCCATCCTGCTCCCGTCCAACATCGTGCTGGAGGCGTCGCTGTCGTTCCTCGGCATCGGTGTGAAGCCGCCCACGCCCTCCTGGGGCCAGATGCTGTCGACGGCGACCACCTGGTTCCGCGCCGACCCGATGTACGTCCTGCTGCCGTCCGGGCTGCTGTTCGTCACCGTGCTCGCGTTCACCGTGCTGGGGGACGCCGTGCGCACCGCGCTCGACCCGCGCGAGGCGAGCCGTCTGCGGGTGGGCACGCGCAAGGAGAAGACCCGTGACTGACCGTTTTCCGCCCCCGGCCGTGCGCTTCGTGGCGAAGCGGCTGCTTGGGGCCGCGCTGGTGCTGCTGGTGCTGTCCGTCGCCCTGTACGCGCTGTTCTACCTGGTCCCCGGCGACCCCGCGCGGCTCGCCTGCGGGGAGCGGTGCAATCCGGCGCAGGTGGCGCAGGTACGGGAGCGGCTGGGGCTCGACGAACCGGCCTACGCCCAGTATCTGCACTTCCTCCAGGGCGTGTTCGCCGGGCGCGACTACTCGACGGGCACCTCGCTGGAGCACTGCTCGGCGCCCTGCCTGGGCCTGTCCCACCAGAACGACGAGGAGGTCACCGCGCTCATCCTGCGGGGGCTGCCCGCCACCGCCTCGCTCGCCCTCGGCGCGATGGTGGTGTGGCTGGTGCTGGGAGTCGGCACGGGGCTGCTGTCCGCGCTGCGCCGGGGCGGGGTGACCGAACGGGCGCTGACCGTGCTGACACTGGCCGGAACCGCCACTCCGGTGTTCATCCTGGGGCTGCTGCTGCTCATGGCCGTCTGCGCCTATCTGCGGTGGCTGCCCTTCCCCTCGTACGTCCCGCTCGCCCAGGACCCGGAGCAGTGGGCCTGGAACATGCTGCTGCCCTGGCTGACACTCGGCCTCTTCGAGAGCGCCAAGTACGCCCGGCTCACCCGTTCCGCCACGCTGGAGGTCCTCGCGGAGGACCACATCCGCACCTTCCGCGCCTACGGCGTGAGCGAGCGGGCCATCGTGGCCCGGCACGCGCTGCGAGGGGCGCTGCCCCCGGTGATCGCCCTGAGCGCCCTGGACCTGGGGTCGATGATGGGCGGGGCCATGCTCACCGAGCAGCTCTTCGGCCTTCCGGGGCTGGGCCGGCTCCTCATCGACAGCGTGCGCTCGGTCGACCTTCCGGTGGTCGTCGGCGTGGTCCTGGTCATCGGTGTGGCCGTGGTGCTCGCCAACGTGATCGCGGACATCCTCTACGCCCTGGCCGACCGAAGGGTGGTCCTGTCATGACAGCGGTGGAACAACCGGCGAGTGCGGCGGCCGAGGCGTCCGGACTCCTTATCGATGTCCGGGGTCTGACCGTCGACTTCGCCACGGGCGGGGAGGACGTGCGCGCCGTCGACGACCTCTCCTTCCGGCTCTCGGCCGGGCAGGCACTCGGCATCGTCGGCGAGTCCGGCTCCGGCAAGAGCACGGTGGCCGCGGCGCTGCTGGGCCTCCACCGGGGCACCGGGGCACGGCTGACCGGCACCGTGACCGTGGGCGGGATCGATGTGGGGGCCGCGTCGGTACGGGAGTTGAGGCGGCTGCGCGGCGCCACCGCGGCCATGGTCTTCCAGGACCCGCTGTCCTCCCTCGATCCCTACCTGGCCGTCGGCGACCAGATCGCCGAGGTGTACCGGACGCACGCCCCGCACGTCTCCCGGCGCGCGGCGCGCGAACGGGCGGTGGCCGTGCTGGACCGGGTCGGCATCCCCCACGCGGCACGGCGGTCCCGCTCCCGGCCGCACGAGTTCAGCGGCGGCATGCGTCAGCGCGCCCTGATCGGGATGGCGCTCGTCTGCGAACCGCGGGTGCTGGTGGCGGACGAGCCGACCACCGCCCTGGATGTGACGGTGCAGGCCCAGATCCTCGACCTGCTGCACGAACTGCGCGCCGAGACCGGCATGGGCCTGGTCCTGGTCTCCCATGACCTCGGTGTGGTCGCGGGCAGCGTGGATCAGATGCTGGTGATGAAGGACGGGCGCGCCGTGGAGCGCGGCACGGTCGGCACGGTCCTTAGGGAGCCGCGCGAGCCCTACACCCGCGGTCTGCTCGCCGCGGTGCCCCGGGTGGAGACGCGGCGTGCCCCGGCCGCCGCGGCCGCCCCCGTGTCCGACGGTGACGTCCTGCTGGAAGCGGTGGCGGTGCGGCGGAAGTTCGGGCGCGGGAAGAACCGTACGGTCGCCGTGGACGGTGTGTCGCTGAACGTGGCGCGGGGCGAGACCCTCGGCATCGTCGGCGAGTCGGGCAGCGGCAAGACGACGCTGGGTCGGATGCTGGTGCGGCTGCTGGAGCCGAGCGGTGGGTCGGTCCGCTACCGGGGGCGCGAGCTGACCGGCCTGCACCGGGGACTCCAGATGGTGTTCCAGGACCCGGTCTCCTCCCTCAACCCGCGCCGCGGCATCGGTGAGTCCGTCGCCGATCCGCTGCGTGCCGCGGGGACGCTGACCGACGCGGAGATCAGGCGCCGCGCGAGCGAGGCCCTGGAGCGCGTCGGTCTCGACCCGGGGTGGTACCACCGCTACCCGCACGAGTTCAGCGGCGGCCAGCGCCAGCGGGTCGGCATCGCCCGCGCGCTCGTGCCCGAACCGGGGCTCATCGTGTGCGACGAGCCGGTCTCCGCCCTCGACGTCACCACCCAGGCCCAGGTCCTGGACCTGCTCGCGGAGCTCCAGCGCGACCTCGGGCTCGCCCTGGTGCTGATCTCGCACGACCTGGCGGTGGTGCGCCGGGCCAGCGACCGGGTGGCGGTCATGCGGCGGGGCACCATCGTCGAGGAGGGCCCGGCGGACACGGTCTACGACGCGCCCCAGAACCCGTACACCAAGGCCCTGCTCGCGGCGGTACCGGTGCTCGACCCCGCCGAGGCCGCGGCGCGCCGCGCGGCGCGCGGCAACCGGCCGGTGCTCCGGCCCTGACCGGCCGGGGCCGCCTCACCGGCCGGGGCGGCTCACCGGCCGGGGCGGCTCACCGGCCGGGGCGGCTCACCGGTTCGGGCGGCCGCCCAGGAACCCGGCGAGGGCGTCCAGGACCTGGTCGGGCGCCTCCTCGGGCACGTAGTGGCCGCCGGGCACGGCGTGTCCGCTCACCGCCGCCGGATCGGCGTGGTGCTCGCGCCAGACGGCGAGGACGTCGTCCTGGGCCAGGCCGCCTTCGGCGCCCCAGAGCAGCAGCAGCGGACAGCGCAGCCGCAGCCCCCGCGCGTGGTCGGCCTCGTCGAGCTCCAGGTCGGTGGTGAAACCGGCCCGGTAGTCCTCCAACGTGGCCTGGAGGTGGGCCGGATCGGTGTACTCGGCGACGTAGTGGCGGAAGGTCTCCTCGTCGACGGCGCCCGAGGCGAGGACGCGCCGCAGGAAGTACCGCAGATAGGGTTCGACGTTTCCGGCCAGCAGCAACTCGGGCAGCTCCGGCTGGAGATGGAAGAACCAGTGCCACATGGCGGCCGCCGACGTCCGGTCGAACGAGTTCATCACGACCCGGGTCGGCAGCACGTCGAGCAGCGCGAGCGCGCCGACCTCGGACGGGCGGTCGAGCGCCCACCGGTGTGCGACACGGGCGCCGCGGTCGTGCCCGACCACGACGGCCGAGTCATGCCCCAGATGACGCACCAGGGCGCTCAGGTCGGCCGCGGTGGCGCGCTTGTCGTATCCCGTGTCTGCCAGACCGGAGGCCCCGTACCCGCGCAGATCGGGGACGACCACGGTGTACCGCTCGGCGAGCGGTCCGACGAGCTTGCGCCAGCACAGCCCGGTCTGCGGCCAGCCGTGCAGCAGGACGATCAGCTCCTCCCCCGAACCGGCCGTGCGGTAGGCCAGGTCGACATCGTCCAGGGCCACCGTCCGTACCGAGTCCCACCGCATGCTTTCTCCCATCGTCGATCCCCATACCTGTGGAGTCCTGTGGTAACTCACCGCGGGCACGACGCGGACGGCGCAGACGACCCGGATGACCCGGACGACCCGGACGACACGGGCGGCGCGAGCGGCGAGTCGGCGGGCGTCCTCGGCGGGGCGGGCGGACGGCCCCGGCGCAGGGCCGCGCCGGCCGCCGCGGCGAGGACGAAGGTCACGGTCTCGTAGCCCATCGCGTGCCAGAAGGCGTCACCGGGGCCGGCGGCGGGTGCGGCGTACACGACACCGGCGAGCGCGACGCCGAGGGTCCCGCCGAGCTGCTGCGCGGTGGGCAGCAGCCCCGACACGGAGCTGGCCGCGTGCGCCGGAGTCCTGGCCAGGACCAGGGCGAACACGGACGCGGTGAACAGGCCGAAGGCGACCCCGCCCACTCCGAGCGCCAGCCACAGCGCCGGCCCCGGGGCCGCGATCGTCGCGGCGACCACCACCGACACCACGGCCAGTGCACAGGCGGAGACGACGAGGACGGCCGCGCCGAGACGCCGCGCCGTCACCTCGGCGATTGCGCTGCCCAGCAGTGCCCCGACCGCGTACGGGGTGATCGTCAGCGCGGTCCGCAACGGGCTGTCGTGCAGCGTCCCTTGCAGGTGCAGCGACAGGAGCAGGGTGAAGGACGGGATGCCGGCGTTGAACACCAGCACCGCCCCGATGCCCCAGCGTGTCGTCCGCCCGGCGAGGGCGGACGGGTGCACCAGCGGGTGGGGTACCCGGGCTTGCGATACGGCGAACGCGGCCAGCAGCGCGACCGCCACGGCCGGGCTGATCCACGTCCAGGCGGGCCAGCCGGCGTCCTGGCCGAGGGTGAGCGGCAGCACGAGCAGGACCAGTCCGGACAGGCAGAGTCCGGCGCCGACGGGATCGACCCGGCTGTCCGCACCCGCCCGGCCGGGCCCCGGCGGAAGGGCGGGGGACAGCACCAGGGCGGCGAGCCCGATCGGCGCGGGCAACGCCAGCGCGGCGCGCCACCCCAGGCCGAGCGGGTCGAGCTGGAGCAGGACGCCGCCGAGCAGTGGGCCCGCCAGCGAGGCGACCGCCATCGTCGCACCGTAAGAGCCGAGCGCGCGGGGCCGACGGGACTCGGGCACCGTCGTCTGGATGATCGACAGGATCTGGGGGGCCACCAGTCCGCTGCCGAGGCCCTGGACCAGACGCCCGGCGATCAGTACGCCGATGTCCGGGGCGGCGGCCGCGACCGACGAGGCGAGGGTGAACACCGCCATTCCCACCACGAAGAGCCGGCGGTATCCGAACCGGTCGCCCAGCCGGGCCGCGGTGATCAGCGAACAGGCGTAGGTCAGGGTGTAGCCGGCCAGCGCGAGCTGTCCGGCCCCCGCGCCGGCGTCCAGGTCCTGCCGGATGTCGACCACCGCTACCTGCATGACCGTCACGCTCACCAGCTGGACGAACGTTCCGGAGAGCAGCACGGGCAGCAGCGGGGCCCTCATATCCGGTTCACCGATGACGCGATCGGCTCGGCGAGCTCTTCCGGCCGGGTGAGGAAGGGCGAGTGGCCGCCGGGCAGGCAGTGCACCTCGGTCGGCCGGTCCGTGGCCAGGGCGCGCTGGGTCATCGCCCGGTGCCGGGAGGAATGCCAGGCGCCGTGGCCGAGCACGGCCACGGTGGAGGGAACGGTCTGGTGCATGAGCGGCCTTCTGGTCAGTGGACTCATCGGAAACCAGCCCACACCGCAGGCGCCCCGTTATCCAGCGCGATATCTCGACTGCCGCCCCGCTATATCCACGACGTATCGCCGCCTCGTCGATCTTCAGGACGATGCACCTGGACGCCACCGGGCGGGAGACCCGGCACGCCACGCCGAGGTGACGTGCGCCCGATCTCCCGCCCAGGAGCGCGATGCGGCCGGTCAGCCGCCGATGTTCACATCGATGCAGACGTAGAAGGCGTTGGCGGTGTTCGCGATGTTCCAGACCGCGAGGACCTTCTGCTTGCCGGTCAGGTTGCCGAAGTCGACCTCATGGGTGACGGTTTCGCCCGGTTGCGCTCCGCCGTCGTCGACCTCCGCGATCTTCGAGCCGCCGACGAAGTACTGCCAGGTGCTGGTCGCGTGAGGGGTGCTCAGCTTCCAGGTGAAGCTGGTCTTGGAGGAGACGGGCGTGGCGACCCAGCCCTTGCTGTCGTCGTCGAGCTCGGCGAACCTCTCGTTGCCGCCGCTGCAACTCGTCAGCCCCTTGGGCCCTTCGACGCTCTGCGGCTCGTACTTGATGTCACCGCAGGCCACGGTCCCGGCCGCACACTGGGCCTGGCGGCTCGGCGGGGTGGAGACATAGCCGTGCGCGCTCGCCTCGCCCGCCGGGAGGCACAGCGCGAGCAGGGGGGCTATTCCGGCGCCGATGACGACGGACAGCCTGCGCTTCATGTTCATGCCAACTCCTTCCACGGCAAGGACCCGCCGGACGGAGGAAGTGCCTTGCCGATGGGGAACATGTGGGGGGCAGTGTGGGGGGTGGCTATGACGGAACGCACCAACGGCGCCGGGGCGACCGCGAATCCGCGCCGCCATTAGGTCTAGACCATACCGCCTGTCCGTTCATGGTCAAGAGATGGCACAGAGATCGTCAGCGATCCGTTTTCCGGTCCGCGTACCGGATACGCGGACCGGAACACCGGGGGACGGCCGGGACGGCCGCCGGCTCAGGCGCCGTGAGGCCGGCCGCGCCCGCCACTGCTCGGCCGGGAAGGCGTCCAGCGGCACCAGGAGGCGGCCGGCGCGCCGTGTGACGCGGGCGGCGGGGCCGAACGTCCTGCCGGCGGCGTGGTGACGCCGGATCGCGGGCGGTTGCCACCTGGCCCGGCTCCTGCTGCGGGAGCGCCGCGCGCACCGTCCGTGAGCCGCGCCCCGGTCCGCTCCTGCTCGCGGCGGTGGCCGCGCTCAGATGTCGTCCGGCAACTGCGCGACCCGCAGCTCTTCGCGTCGGTGCCAGCGGGACAGCAGCCAGAGGTGGACCGGCGCGACGAAGGACGCGGCGCACCACCACAGGACCGCGCCGAGGGCGTGCTGCCCGAGGGTCCCCACCCACGCCAGCACGGTGGCGGCCCAGGGCGCCAGGCTCCACAACAGTGCGCTCGCCCGTTCCCGGAGGCCCTTGACGTAGAGCGTGACCGCCTGGTCGTAGTGCGCCCATGCCGCGGCCGTCATGAGCGCTCCGTAGCCGGCCCAGAGCCGGCTCCAGCCGTGGAAGGTGATGGCGGCCAGGGCGATGAGGACACCGAGCCCGGGGAAGAGGAGGGAGTGCAGCACGACGCGCCGGTCGAGGCGGGCGGGAGACGGCGGGGGCGGCTCGGGGGTGCCGGGCGGCAGCCCGCCCGTGCGCACGGCGTCATCCAGCGCCATGGCCTCCGTCTGCCGCTCCTGCGCCTCCTCGGCGCGGCCGAGGCCATCCAGCACCAACGACTCCAGGGTCAGGGCCATCGCCTCCTCCTGCGGCAGCCGGTGCTCGCGGGCCAGCTCAACGGCCCGTCGCGCGGCGGCGATGGCCCGCTCCCCGTCACCCGACCCGTTCAGCGCGACCGACGTCACGGTCAGGGCGGCGATGACGGTGCGGACCTCGCCCGACCGGTGGGCCAGGTCGAGGGCGTGGGAGGCGTGGAACCGGGCCGACTCCCAGTCGGGAGGCGGCTCCCCCGCGCCGTCCCGTGGGAAGGGCCAGGAGCCGTACCCCTGCGCGAGCTTGGCCAGGCCCATGTGCGCGGCGCAGACGGTGCCCGGATCGGCCGCGGCCTGGGCGGCGGCGGCCGCCCGCCGGAACGTGTGCAGGGCTTCGGTCTCCCGCCCGGAGAGCGCGTAGGCATCGCCCAGGCCGTCGAGCGCGATGGCGAGTCTGCGCTGGTCGCCCAGGCGCTCCCAGATCGCGGCCGCATGGCGGAAGGACCGGACGGCAGCCGGGTACTCCCCCCGTTGCACGGCGCTGGTCCCCATGTACTCCAGGACGAAGGTGGCGCTCACGCCCCGGCGCATGTGGAGCTTGAGGTAGGCCTGCAAACACGCCCGAGCGCCTTCGTCGTCGTCCAGCGCCCCGTACTGCCGGCCCATCGCCAGGAACAGGTCCGCTTCCCGGGCCACGTCCCGCCGGCGCTGGGCCACGAGCACCATCGTCCGCAGCAGCCGCAGGGCTTCGACGGTGCGGGCCTGCCGGACCAGGAAGCGCGCCAGGGGCGCGGCCACCGGCTCCACCCGGTGATCGAGGCCCGCGGCCACGGCCGCCGCCACGGCGTCGGCGAGCATCCGGCGCTCCTGCGCGAACCACTCGTCGCCCGCCCCCGCCACCCGCTCCGCGCAGTGGGCGAGAAAGCGGTCGAGGGCGGCCCTGCGCTCCGGCTCCGGCTCCTCGGCCAGGCGCGCGCGGGCGTACAGGCGCGTCAGGTCGTGGAAGCGGACCCGGCCGTGGGCGTCGCCGGACTCCAGCAGGTGGGACCGGCGCAGGCGGCGCAGGGCGGGTCCGGTCTCGCTCTCGGGGCGGCCGCTGAGGGCCGCCGCCGAGGCCGCGTCGAGGAGGGTGCCGGGATGGAGGCCGAGCAGGCGGAACAGCCGCGCGTCGGCCGGTGCGAGGGCGCGGTAGGAGACGTCGAACGCGGGCTCCAGGCCGAGTTCGGCGAGCCGTGCGGATTCGCTGCGCAGCGCGGCCAGCAGCTGATCCGCCCCCGCTTCCCGGTCCTCCCGCAGCCGGGCCGCCGCGACGCTCAGGGCCAGCGGCAGCCTTCCGCACAGCCGGGCGATCTCGTCCAGGTCGGCGTCCGGGACCGCCCCGGACGGGCCGAGGACGGTGCGGGCGTCCCCGGCGGAGAGCGGGTCCAGGCGCAGTGCGGCGGTGCCGGGAATCTCAAGGGGCGTGCGGGAGGTCGTCAGGACGCGGTGCGGGCCCTCGGGCGGGAGACACGCGGTGAGTTGCGTGTCGTCGGAGGCGTTGTCCAGCACGACGAGGACGGCACCGCGTCGCTCGCCCTGGCGCACCAGTTCCGTGCGCAGCAGGGCGGTCAGTCCGATGCGGTGGGCCGGCAGCCGGTCGCCGGGGACGCCCAGCATGCGCAGCAGCTCGGACAGCAACTCCTCGGTGCCGACCGGCCGTTCGAAGCTGCGGGGGTCCAGGTCGGCGTAGAGCACTCCGCCGGGGAAGCGGCGCTCCGCGACCACGCGGTGCGCCGCTTCCAGGGCCAGTGCCGTCTTGCCGACTCCGGGCGGGCCGCTCACGGCCAGCCCCCGGTGGCCGGACCCCGGCTCCAGGGCCCGGACCGCCGCCGCCAGCTCCGCGTCCCGGCCGACGAGCGGGCGGTGGCGGGGCGGCAGGCCCTCCAGGGCCTGGACGACGGGGGGCTGTCCGTGGAGGTGCACGGACCCCACCGAGCCGGCCTGGACGACCTGGTGGGCCGTGCCGCTGAACTCGTTGTGTGTTCCCGACATGACCCGTGGCCCCCCTGCCCCGTCCCGTCCCTCCTCAGACAGGTATCACGGGCCGCCGCCGCGGTCAGCGGTTTTTCCGGGCCGGCTCCGGGGTCTTCGTCATCCGGCGGCCGTGTCCGGGTCAGTCGGCGGCCAGGCGCGTCCGCCAGCTGGGCGTCGCGGGCTTCCAGTCGAGCTCCCGCCGGATCCGGTCGTTGGCCGCGCCGCGCATGGCGGTCAGCTGGTGACTGGTGAGCCAGCCCAGCATGCGCTCGGCCAGTTGGGCCGGCACCACACGGGGCGGGGGCGCCCCGAGCAGGCGGGCGTACTCCGGCAGCCAGACCGCGGCCTCGGCCGGGTCGTCGTCCGCCACGTTGAACACACCGCGCACCTCGTCCGCTTCGACGGCGTGGAGCGCGGCCCGTGCGGCGTCCTCGACGTGGAGGAACGAGGTGACCCCGGCGGCGGGCTCCGGCAGCGGCAGTCTCCCGCGCGCCACGGCGGCGCCGATCGCGCCGCCGCGGTGGTAGAGGGTGCCGGGCCCGTAGAGGGTTCCGTAGCGCAGTACGACGCCGGAGAGGGCCGCGGCGCCCAGCACCCGGCGTTCCAGTTCGGCGATCGCGCGTGTGGTGAGCGCCCAGCCGGGATCCGGTGCGTCGAGGTGGAGCGGTGCGTCCTCGGTGAGTACCGGCCCGCCGTGCGGAGCGGTGGCGAACGCGATGCTCTGCGCGACGATCCGGCGCGCTCCGGCCGCCTCGGCCGCCGCGATCAGATGGGCGGTGCCTTCGGTGCGCAGCCGGGCGGTGTGCTCCAGGCCCTGCGCGGTGGACCCGCGCAGGGCGGACAGCTGATGGACCACCACCTCGGGCCGGGCCGAGGCCACGGCCGCCCGCACCGCCGGGGCGTCCAGCGCGTCGGCCACCACGAGATCGTCCGGGTCCAGGCCGGCCGCTCTGGACGGCTCCCGTACCAGCGCGGTCACATGGTGGCCGTGGGCACGGAGCAGCGGGACCAGGGCACGGCCGATCACCCCGGTGGCCCCGGCGACCAGGACACGCGCCGTCATGCCTGACCCCCGATCCCCATGAGCAGCCGGCAGGCGGGGTCGCCGTTGCGCAGGCACGCGGTCGCGCAGTTGCGGGTGAGGTCCACCCCGAGCCCCTCGGACCAGCCGGCGTGGATGTCGGTGCACGGGCACGCGTAGCCGTCGAGGGAACCAGCCATCCGGACCATGGTCACGGCGAAGTTCTGCCGCATGGTCAGCTCGATCTCCCCGCCGGGCAGCACCGCGGTCGCCCCGTCGCGCAGTTCGCCCGGGAACATCCACTCGGCGCAGGCGTCGTACCGGCAGCGGAGTTCCTCGAGGTTCGCTGCGGGCCGTCCGCCGAACTGGCGGGCGATCCGCTTGCCCACCTGGACGGCCACGTAGTGCAGCGCCTCGGCGTTGATCTCGTTGGCCACCGTGTGCCCGAACCTTTTCGCCACCCCCTGGTACCAGCGCGCGTCGTGCAGCCACCACTGCCGGTACACATCCATGGTCCTCGGGCGGGGGCTCGTTGGGTCGGCCGTGGTCATCGCACCCTCCCGTCCAGTTCGCCACCCGCCACCCGGGCCTGGAAGCGTCTGCGCATCTCCCGCTTGAGCACCTTGCCGGTGGCTCCCTTCACCACGTCGCCGGCGTCCATCCGCAGCGCCCCGGTGAGCGGTGGCAGGTCCGCGGCGGCCAGCACCCGGTTGACCTCGGCGGTCCAGTGGGCGTCGGCCGTCTCCGCCGCGTCCGCGCGCAGCTGGAGCAGGGCGTAGGCGTCGGCCGTCCCGTCGCCGTCCCAGTCCGCGCGCACGCCCTCGGGCGCGACCGCCACCACCGTGCAGTCCTCCAGCGCGGGCAGTTCGCGCAGCAGCAACTCCTCGGTGCGGGTGCTGAACACGATGCCCGCGCGGGTACGGATCGCGTCCGGCACCCGGTCCAGGTGGTAGAAGTTGCCTTCCTCGTCCCGGTAGGACAGGTCGCCGGTGAGCCAGTAGCCGCCGAGCCGCAGCTGGTGGAAGGTCAGCGAGTCGTTCCAGTAGCCGGGGGTGAGCGTGGGCGAGCGCACGCCGAGGCGGCCCACTTCGCCGGGCGGCAGCGGAGTGCCGTCCTCGGAGAGCACCGCGGCCTCGGCGAAGCTCATCGGTTTGCCGACGCAGCGGGAGTAGGACGACTGGCCGGGCCGGTGTCCGTTGTGGAAGAGCGAGTAGCCGGTCTCCGAGGAGCCGAGTCCGTCGGTGAAGACGGATCCGGGGACCCGGCGCCGCTTCAGGTCCCGGCCGACCGTCTCATGGCTGCCCAGTGCGATCAGCGCCTTGATGTGCGCCTCGTGGGCCGCGTCCCCGGTGTTGTACCACGCCTCCACGCTGGACAGATCGCGGGCGGAGAGGTCCTGGGCCGCCATCTCCCCGTAGGTTCCGGCGAACGCGAACACGGTGGTGGGACGGAACGACTCCATGGCGTCCAGGACGTCGCCACCGCGCTGGCTGGACAGCAGCAGCACCGGTGAGCGCAGCAGGAAGCCGAAGAGCATGACCGAGATGGCGGCGTTGTGCGAGCCGGGCAGCGCGACCAGCAGCCTGCCCATCGCGGAGCCGACCGACAGCTTCAGCCGGTGCAACTGCGCGTACAGCAGGGTTTCGTGGGTGTGCGGCACGGCCTTGGGCATCCCGGTGGTGCCCGAGGAGTGCGAGATGATGATCGGGTCGGTGGCGTGGTGGGCGTACGGATAGCCGGCCGGGAGGGGCTCGCGGGCCCGCGGGATGTCGGCCGCCGTGACGCAGAAGCCAAGGCCCAATTCGGCCCGGTCGGCGGCGAAGACCTCGTGGTGGGCCTGGTCGGTGAGGACGCCCACCGCGCCCTGGCGGCGCACGTACGCGCGGGCGACCTCGGGGCGGAGGTTGCCGTTGACGAAGGAGGGGATCGCGCCCAGGGAGGTGAGGGCGAGGAAGTTGACGGCGAACTCGGTGCTGGAGAAGGTCTGGATCGCCACCGGGTCGCGGGGCCGCACGCCCTGTGCGTGGTACCAGCTCGCGTAGATCTCGACGACCTCGTGCAGTTCGCCCAGGGTCAGCACCTCGGGGTGGCCGCCGTCCGGGGCCTGCCAGGTGGCGTCGGTCCACAGCGCCTGCTCGTCGAGCGGTCTGCCGTACGCCTTCAGCCGGTGGATCACGTTCCCGGCGCCCAAGGCGGCGTCCTGGCTGATCTGCGCGCGCTCCTGCTTGGTGATCATGGATTCGTTCCTTGGGCTCGGGCGGCCAGCTCGACCAGGCCGCGAAGGGCACCGTACTCGGCCGAGGGGCCGGACGGGATGTCGGTGAGGAGTCGGCGGAGCGGGTCACCCCGGTCGAGCACGATCGCCACGGCCAGGTCCGCGGCGGGCGGGCCGGTGCGCAGCTCGCGGTGGGCCGCGGCGGTGCGCTCGGTGCCGGTCAGCTCGACCCCGATGAGCACCACGCGGTCCAGCTCCTCGTCCTCCAGCAGCAGTTCCGCGGTGGCCAGCAGCTCACCGGCCGGGTCGGCGACGGTGGACAGGCTGAGCAGCGGTCCGGTGACGGCGAAGGTGACGCTGAGCTGTCCGAGGACCGCGTTCGCGGTGCTCTGCATGAACAGCAGCGGATTGTGCGCCTGCCCGGCGACCAGCCGGCGGCTGCCGAGGTCGAGGGTGGTGGCGTCGCCCATGGTGCTGGCCAGGACCATCGCGGTCCTGGAGCCGTCGCCGGGCCGGGCGGTCAGGCAGCGCTCGACGGCCTGGTGGACCATCGGGCTGAAGACGGACTCCACGAAACCGGCGACCGGCGGCGCGGAGGCGTCGCAGATCGCGGCGATCATACGCGCTCCAGGAGCAGTGCGGTGTTGGCGCCGCCGAACGCGGCGTTGAGGGTGAGCGCCCGCCGGATGTCGGCCTTGTGCGGCCGGTTCGGCACGTAGTCGAGGTCGCAGTCCGGATCCGGTTCGGTGAACCCGGCGGTGGGCGGCAGCACGCCGTCCCGCAGCGCGAGCAGGGTGATCACAAGCTCCACCACTCCGGAGGCCTCCAGCAGATGTCCGGTCGTGCTCTTGGTCGAGCTCACCGGCACCCGGTCCGCGTCCGCGCCGAGGAGCGTGCGCAGCCCCCGGGTCTCGGCGGGGTCGTTGTACTTGGTCGCGGTGCCGTGCGCGTTCACGTAGTCGATCCGCGGGCCGCCCGCCCGCCGCAGGGCCCGCGCGGCGGCGGTGACCAGCCCGGCGCCCTCCGGGTGCGGCCGGGCGATGTGGTGGGCGTCGGAGGCGGCGCCCCAGCCGGTCAGCGCGGCGAGCGCACGCGCCCCCCTGCGCCGGGCGCCCTCGGCCGACTCCAGGACGACGGCGGCGGCCCCGTCCCCGAGGAGCAGCCCGCTGCGGTCGGCGCAGAACGGCCGCATCATCCCGTCGCGGGACAGGGCGAATCCCGAGCCGAACTTGGCCAGGTTCTCCTCCTCCACCAGGTACGCCCCCGCGCAGATCGCGATGTCGGCCCGGCCGGAGGCGATGAGCAGACAGGCGTGCGCGACCGCGGTGGCCGAGGCCACGCACGCGCTGGTGAACGCCAGCCGGGGGCCGCGGACGCCGAGCGTGTCCGCGAGGGTTTCGGCCTGCCACGCGGGCACGGTCTCCGCGGCGCCGACCGGGGGGCCGGGGAGGCCGGGCGGTTCCGTGCCGCGCCAGAAGCGGGTCAGACCGGTGAAGTCACCCGCGGTGCCCACCAGGACGGCGGCCTCCGCGCTGTCTCGCAGCCCGGCCATGCCGACCGCCGCCCCGGCGACATCGGCCAGCACCTCCCGCAGCGGGGCGGCCCCGCCGCCGGTGGCGGCCACGTGGGTCCGGTACGGGCCGGTGTCGAAGCGGGTGATCGGCGCGAACGCGGGACGCCCGTCGAATACGCCCTCCCGCAGCGGGTCCGCCCCGGTACCGAAGGCCGTGCGCACCCCGAACCCGGTCAGCAGCACCTCACGGCTCATGGACGTCCGCCAAGTACGCGGTGATCCGGCGGATCGAGGTGAATTCGGCGAGGAACGCCTCGCTCGGCTCGACCTCCACGCCGTAGCGCAGCTCCAGCTGGTGCAGGAACCACACCAGCCCCAGCGAGTCCAGGGCGAGGTCGGCGTCGTCGTCCAGGTCGGCCGGCAGATCGGAGAAGATCTTGGGGTCGGACAGCAGCTCCCGCACCGCGTCGGCGGTGATCCGCGGCCGGGTCTCGGATTCCGCGGTCATGCCGTGCCGCCCCGCTCGACGACCTCGTTGACCAGGTCGCCCAGGTTCATCGCACCGGCCTGCTCGATATCGCTGTCCGGGAACTTCACACCGAATCGGCGCTCCAGCCGCAGGACCAGTTCGATCAGGCCCAGCGAGTCGATGTCGATTCCGCCGGTGCCCATGGGGCTGTCGTCGGTGATCTCATCGGTGTCGAGCGGATGGTTCATGTCCTCGGTGATCGTGCTGAGCACGAAGTGGCGGATCTCCTTCTGCAAGGCCGTCTGCATGGTGCGAAACCCTTCTGAGTCGACAAGGAAAAAGAGGCGTCAGCGTCGGGGAGAGCGGGCGAGCAGGGCCTCGCGGCGCCTGATGAGCTTTCCGTTGGAGGTGCGGGGCAGATCGGTCAGGACGTGGACCACGCGGGGCACCTTGTAGTCGGCCAGCCGGTCCCGGCACCAGCGCAGCAGGTCCCCGGCCGCGGGGCCGTCCGGTCCGGTGGCCACATAGGCTTCGGTGGTGCCGGCGTGCACGACCACGGCCCCTCGGACGCCGGGGTGTTCCCGCAGCACGGCTTCCACCTCGGTCAGATCGACCTTGAGGCCGCCGATGACCACGAGGGAGTCGCCACGGCCCAGCAGCCGCACGGCGCCGGAGGCGTCCAGCTCGGCCCGGTCCCGGGTGCGCAGCCAGCCGTCGGCGTACCGGTCGCCGCCGGAGGCGTGCAGATACGGTGAGCCGTCCGGCAGCCACACCTCCAGCTCGCCCTCGTGGACGCGGAGCCGCACACCGGGCGCCGCCGGGCCGACGGTGGGCCGCGAGGCGCCGCTCACCTCCATCGCGATGACGCCCGTCTCGGTGGTTCCGTACGATTCGCCGACCCCGACGCCGAACCGGCCGGCGAACCGGGCGGCCGTCTCCGGCGGCATGATCTCCCCTCCGGAGACCGCCGCGCGCAAGGCGGGCAGGGCGGGCAGATCGCGGGCGGTGCTCAGCAGTTCGTAGTGGAACGGCGTGCCGAAGATCGCGTGGACGTCGTGGTGCCCGGCGGCGGCGAGGATGTCCTTGGCCGACACCCGCCGGGCGAACACCGCCGATACGCCCGCGGCCAGGGAGTGCAGCACCCCGGCGATCAGGCCGAAACTGTGCGCGGTCGAGCTGAGCAGCAACACCCGCTCACCCGCGGTCGGCATCCCCGCGATCCGGGTGAACCGGTCGATCTCGGCCGCCAGGGAGGCCGGGGTCCGCCCGATCACCTTGGGCAGCCCGGTCGAGCCCGAGCTGAACTGCACCAGCCGGTGCTCGGTCGCTGCGGCGCGGCCGCCCGCGCACCGCGAGGTGACCACCTCGTACCGGGGCTCGAAGCTGAGCGGCGAACGGCCTGCCGTACCCGCGCTGACCAGGAACTGCGGATGGCACAGCGCGCGCAGGGCGTCCACTTCGGACGGTTTGAGCCGGTGGTCGACCAGCATCACCTGGGCACCCAGCCGCCACAGCGCGAACAGCACCTCGATCTGGGTGAGGCTCGGCGGTATCCGCAGCATCACCGTATGCCCTTCGCCGATGCCGTGCCCGGCGAAGACGCCCGCCTCCATGGCCGCGGCGTCCCGGACCTCGGCCCGGCTCACCGGGCGCTCGCCGTGCACGAGGTAGGGCAGCTCGCCGGGATGGACGTCGAACAGCGTCTCGACGAGCTCGCTCATGCCCGCGGCCATCAGTTTTCCTTGCAGAACTCGCCGATGGGAAAGCCCACATGGCGCTGGTCGGTGGCCAGGTAGCCGAGCAGTTCGTCGCCGGGCCGCAGCTCGGTGACGTTGTGCACCTTCCCGCCCGGCCCGAGCACCCGCACATGCCAGTCGTCCTGGACGGTCAGACTCACCACGACGTCCTCGGCCGACCGCGCGGTGACGGTCAGCAGCGGCCGGGACTCCAGCTTGGCCCGGCCGACGGTGACCGGCCGGGTCCTGCCCTCGGCGTTGACGGCCAGCGTCGTGCTGCCCGAGCGCAGCTCGCTCAGGTAGTTGGTGCGGTTCTCCGGGCCGAGCACATAGGAGTGCAGGGCGCCGGCGTTGACCCGGAACGGGCGGGTCGGCATGTACGGCAGCGGATGGGTCTCACTGCAGCACAGGATGAAGCCGGTCGAGTAGGAGCCGACCAGGATGCCCTCGTCCTCGGCGAAATGCGTGCAGGTGTCCACGCACACCCGGTCGCCGAGCCCGTGGTGCTCGATGCCGTCGACGTACAGCGTGGTCAGCCGCAGGGGCTCGGAACCGGCCTCCAGCAGCCGGGCCAGCGCGAACACCTCGTCGGCGTCGGAGGGGGCCAACAGGACGCCGTCCGAGCCGCGTTCCAGCACGTCCAGCACGGTGGCGGCTTCTTCCAGGTCGGCGCAGACGGTGACCAGCTTGCCCGCGGAGCGGTCCGCGGCGGCGAGCACGATCTCCAGGGGGATCTTGGTCGGGTCGGCGAAGCGGACCACGGTGAAGGGCAGTGCGACGGCGGCGGCGCACGCCAGCCGCAGCGACGGTTCGTCGTGTACGTCGACCCAGCCGGCGGTGTCGGCGCCGAGGTCGTGCAGTTGGCCCTCCTCGGTCACCGTCGTGGTGGTGACGGCGGTGACGGTCGGGGGCAGCGACTTCAGGACGGATTCGTCGTCGCAGAGCACACCCCGCATCCGGGTGTGGATGGCGGCGTCCACGACGGACTCCAGCCGTGCCTGCGGAACGCTTCGGAGGTCGATCCATGCGAACTTCATGCGGCTCCTGTCGCAATCGTCGGAGGGTGGGGGGCCGTTCCGGCGTCGACGGCGTGGACGACGGCGGCGAGCCTGCTCACCAGCGAGGCGGGGGAGGGTGCGGAGAAGATCCGGCGGCCGACCGCGAGGCCCCGGCAGCCGGCCAGCATCAACGAGGTCCCGTGACCGATCAGGTCCGAGCCGTCGGGCGGGCCCCCTGCGGCGAGGACCGGCAGGGGGCTGGAGTCCACCACCTCGGCCATCCGTTCCAGGGGCAGCGCGACCGAGGTCTTCACCAGGTCGGCACCCAGGTCCGCGGCGATGTTGACCGCGTGGGCGAGCAGCGCCGGGTCGTGCGGATCGGCGATCCGCGGCCCTCTCGGATAGATCATCGCGAGCAGCGGCATGTTCCAGACGTCGCACGAGGCCGCGACGGTCCCGAGGTCGGTGAGCTGCCGGTGTTCGGTGTCCGAGCCGAGATTCACATGCACGCTCACCGCGTCCGCGCCCAGCCGCACGGCCTCTTCGACCTCGCCGACGAGCACCTTGGCGTCGGCGTCGGCCGCGTGCGCGGTTCCGGCGCTCAGGTGCACCACCAGGGCGCAGTGGCGCAGGATGGCCGGTGCGATGGTGCGGGCCCGGCCCTTGTGCACGATGACCGCGTCCGCGCCGCCGTCCACCACCGCCCGCAGCAGCCCGTTCCAGCGGGCCTGGGGCACCACCGGTCCATCGGACACACTGTGGTCGAGCGGGACGAAGAGATGTCTTCCGTCCCCCACGGCGGAGAGTCTCCGCATCCGGAATGATTTACCAATATCGGTCATGTTCCAGACACACCTCTCCCAACGGGTGGACGGCGCTTCGGGATTACCGGGCCAGAATGACACGCCCTTGCGAAAGCGAGTGGATATTGAATCTCCATAACTTCGCGGTTATGCGACTCTGAGAAAATTCTGAGATTTCTCTGACAGGCTGTCCGGCGGCTATTCCGCAAGCGCCGGAACCGCTTTTCCGAGGAGACTGGTATGTCCGCCTTGACCGACCCGGTACACCTCGCGATCGCCTGTCACGGCGGCCGCGGCCACACCGCCAGGCTGGGAGAGGCGGTACGAGCCGGAGCGAGCCGGGTACCGCACACCGAGGTCACCACCGTCCGGGTCGACCGGATCACCGACCAGGAGTGGCAGCGGCTCGACGACGCCCACGCGATCGTCTTCGGCGCACCCACCTACATGGGCACCGCCTCGTCGGCCTTCCACACCTTCGCCGAGGCGAGCGCCAGGCGCTGGCTCAGCCGCCGCTGGCAGGACAAGCTGGCCGCGGGCTTCACCAACTCCGGCTCGATGGCCGGGGACAAGGCCGGCACCCTGGGCTACTTCGCCACCCTCGCCGCACAGCACGGCATGCTCTGGGTCAGCCTGGGCCTGGCCCCCGGCTGGAACTCCTCCTCCGGCAGCGAGTTCGACCCCAACCGGCTCGGCTTCTACCAGGGCGCGGCGGCGCAGTCCCCCGTGGACGACAGGTCGGGCACGGTGCACACGTCCGACCTCGCCACCGCGGAACACCTCGGACAGCGGGTCGCGGAGCTCACCCGGACCGTCGTCGCGGGCCGGCGAGCGCTGGAGTCGTGAGCCACCGGCCCATGGCCCCGGCCACCCCCACCGCGGGCGGGCCCGGCGGCGCGGCCGCTCCGGCGCGGCCGTGGTGGACGGTGGCGGTGGCGGTTCTGGCGCAGACGCTGGTCCTGCTGGACAACACGGTCCTCAACGTGGCGATGGAGACCCTCGCCGACCCGGTGCGCGGGCTCGGGGCCGGCTCCGCGGACCTGGCCTGGGCCAACGCCTCGTACTCGCTGGTCTTCGCCGCGGGCAGCTTCACCGGAGGCGCTCTGGCCGACCGCTACGGGCCGCGCCGCGTCCTGGTCGCCGGGCTGGTGGTGCTGGCCGCCGCCGCCACGCTGGCCGCGTTCGCGCCCGGGGCCACGGAACTGACCGTCACCCGCGGCTTCATGGGCGCGGGCGGGGCGCTGATCACCCCGGCGACACTCGCGATCGTCACCCGCGGTACCGCGCCCGCCCACCGGACCCGGGCGATCGCCATCTGGGCCTCGGCGGGCGGCGCGGCCGTCGCGCTCGGACCGGTGGTGGGCGGGGCGCTGCTGACCCGGTTCTGGTGGGGCTCGGTGTTCCTCGTCAACCTTCCGGTGGTGGCGGTGTGTCTGGCCGGCGCGGCTCTCCTGGTGCCCGAGGTGCGCTATGCCGAGCGCAGGGTGCTCGACACCTCGGCCCTGGTGCTCTCCGTCCTGGGGCTGGGGCTCGTGGTGTACGGCGTCATCCGGGGCGGCCGCCCGGCCGGCTGGACGAGCCCGGCCGCCCTGCTGGCCCTCGCCGTCGGCCTCGCCCTGCTGGCGGCGCTCGTGGTGACGCAGAGCCGCCGGGAGACACCGGGGTTCGATGTGCGCCTCTTCGCCGAGCCGCGCTTCGCGGGCGGCAGCGTGACCCTGCTGCTGCTCTTCTTCGGCCTGGCCGGACAGCTCTTCTACTGCGCCTTCTACCTGCAAGGGGTGCACGGGCTGTCGGCGCTGGCCGCCGGGGGCGTGATGGCGTCCGCCGCGGGCGGCATCGTCCTCGGCAACCAGGTCTCCCCCGCCCTCTGCCGGCTCCTGACCGTCCGCTGGTGCGCGATCGCCGGGATACTCCTGGCCGGACTGACCTTCGGCGGTTACGTGGCCTTCACCGCGGACACCCCGGTGGCCTGGATCGCGGGGGTCCTCTTCGCGCAGGGCACCGGTATCGGGCTGGTGGTCGCGCCGATGACGGCGGAGATGATGGCCGCCCTGCCGCGGCGGTACACCGGCGCCGGCGCGGCCGTCAGCGCCGCGACCCGGCCGGTGGGCAGCACGCTCGGGGTCGCGGTGCTCGGCTCCGTGCTCGCCACCGCCTACCGCGGGAACATCCGGCCCGCGCTCGACGGACTGGCCCCGGGGACACGGGACCGGGCCATGGACTCCGCGGAGGCCACCCGCGCGGTGGCCAGATCGCTGAACCGGCCCGATCTCCTCGCCGCCGCGAACCGCGCCTATCTGCACGCCATGTACGTCACCGCCACATGGACGGCGCTGCTGTCCCTGGCCGGCGCCGTGCTCGTCATCGGATATTTCCGGCCGCGACCATCACAGACGGAGGCAGCAAGTGGAGATGGATCTGCGCCACCTGCGGATCGTGCTCACCGTAGCTGAGGCGGGCAGCATCAGCCACGCGGCCACCAGACTGAACATCGCGCAATCCGGACTGTCCACGCAGCTCAGACGCATCGAGCAGGAATTCGGCGGTCCGCTGTTCCGCCGCCGCCCCCAGGGCGTGGTGCCGACCGAACTCGGCGTCCATGTGCTGGGGCGGGCCCGGGAGCTGCTCGACGAGTTCGGCGATCTGCTCACCACGGCGCGGACGCTGGCCCGGCCGGCCGAACCGCCGCAGGCCGTCGCGCTGGGCGGAGTGGACAATCCGTGGGTGCCGCGGATCGCCGCGCTCATCCGGGAGCGGCTGCCGCACCACGAACAGCTCACCTATCTGGAGCCGTCCTCCCAGGCCGTGCTGGAGCTGCTGCGCACCGAGAAGATCGCGCTCGCGGTCGTCAGCGAGTTCCCGGACGTGGTGGCGCCCCCGGTCCGCGACTTCACCGTCCGCGACCTGGACACCGAACCGGTGCTGATCGGACTGGCCCCCGGCCACCGGCTGGCCCACCGGCAACGGCTCACCCTCGAAGAACTGGCCGAGGACGTCTGGGTCGCGCCCGGTGACCGCTCGGACGGTCTCGGCCTGAGCCTGCGGATCGCCTGCGAACGCGCCGGGTTCACCCCCCGGTTCCGGTACTTCGGCGCCGACCAGACCACCACGGCGGCCATCGTGAGCGCCGGGAACGCGGTCGGGGTCTTCCTCTCACCGGGCGACCACTGCCAGGGGATCGTGTGGAAACGACTGGCGAACGGCCGGCTGTGGCGCCGGACGCGGCTGGTGTGGGATGCCGCGTCGCCGCTGGCCGGGCTCGCGGAGGACATCGACAGCGGCGCGCTGGACTGGCGCGGACGGCGCGCCTCGTGAGCCCGGCCGCGCGGTCGGCCACCGGCCCGGCTGTGGAACCGGTCCCCGGCCCGGCCGTGGAACCACCGGTCACCGGTCAGCTCGTGAAACCACCGGTCACCTGCCCGGCCGTGAAACCGCCGGTCACCGGTCAGCTCGTGAAACCACCGGCCACCGGCCAGGCGGTGACCGGTCAGGGGCCGGGGGCATCCGTCCCCCGGGCGCCCGCAGGGAGGCACGCCGCGCTCGGCCGCGGTCGCGGGATCGTCTCCGCTACCCGCGCCGTCGGCAGCTCGACGGTGAACAGCGCGCCGTCCCCCGGGCGTCCCTCGGCGGTGATCCGCCCCCGATGGCTCTCGACCACCTCACGGGCGAGCGCCAGGCCGAGCCCGAACCGTCTGCCCCGGCCACCGGCGGTGCCCCTGGCGAACCGTTCGAAGATGCGCTCGGCCTCCTCCGGCGGGAACCCGACGCCGGTGTCGCGTACGGACAGCGACACGGTGCCGGGGAGCGGGGCGTCCACGGACACCACGACCTCCCCGCCGGCCGGGGTGTGCCCCATCGCGTTGTCGACCAGCGCGGCGATCACCCGGCGCAGGGCCGGCGCGGTGCCCATCACCACATGCCGCTCCGGCCCGCACCGCAGCCGCACGGTCAGCCCCATCGACTGGGCTCGGGCGTCCTCGGCGGTCACCGCCTCCTCGGCGAGCGTGTCGAGGTCGACGGGCTCGCAGGAGCCCGGCGACCGGGAGAGCCGCGCGGACAGCAGCAGATCGTCGATGATGTCGCCGAGCTGGCGGGTTCCGGTCACCAGCCGCTGGAGGTCACCGGCCAGCTGCTGGGGGCTCGCCGAACCGGAACGGCGGGCCAGGAGCTGCGCGCGGGTGTGCAACTGGGTCAGCGGAGTGCGCAGTTCGTGGCTGGCGTCCGCGACGAACCGCCGCTGCCGGTCCAGGGCCTCGGACAGCGGTGTCATGGCGCGCCGCGCGAGCAGGCCGCTGGCGACCGCGACGAGCACCAGGCCGACCGCCTCCGCCGCTGCGAAGGCCAGCAGCAGGTGGTTGCGGTCGGCGCGCTGGAAGCGTTCCCCGTACGCCGCCTGGACGAGCTCCGAGCCGCGCCACGCGGTGCGCACCGTGTACTCCTCACCCCCTCGCTCCACCCGTTCCAGCCTCGGCGAACCGCCCTCGCGGACCGCGTCCAGGCTGGAGGTCACGGGCAGTCCGGCGGGAATGCCGGGGGTGCTGCGGACCAACCCGTTCCGCTCCACGGTCATCCACACGCAGACCGGCGGGCTGTCGATGGTGTTGTGCTCGACGCTCCACTGGGTCTCGCGCTCGGCGTCGGCGCGTTGGGCGACCAGGACGACGCAGTAGACGATGGCCCCGACCAGCAACATGATCACCGACATCACCAGCGAGATGCGCAGGGTGATCGTCCACTGGGCGGAGGCGAGCCTGCGCTGCTCGGGGCTGCGGTCCGTACGGCGTGGGAAGAGGGCCGGAAGCGACATCACAGCGTTCCCATCTGGTAGCCGCTCCCGCGTACGGTGCGGACGACATCGCGGCCCAGTTTCCGCCGCAGGTAGTAGACGTAGGTGTCGACGATGGAGTCGGCCGAGGTGTCGGGAAACACGCGTTCTCGCAGGTGTGAGCGGCCGTACACGGTCCTGGGGCCGTCCGCCAGCGTGTGGAGCAACGCGCATTCCCGCAAGGACAGCTCAACGCACCTGCCGTCGGCGAGACGGACCTCGCGGCGCTGGAGGTCGAGCTGTCCGTCGCCGAGCGGAAGGACTTCGGCGTCGAAGAGGCCGCGCCGGTGCAGCGCCCGCACCCTGGCCAGCAGTTCGTCCACCTCGAACGGCTTGACCAGGTAGTCGTCCGCGCCGGAGTCGAGGCCGCTGACCCGATCGCCCAGTTCCCCCAGGGCGGTCAGCATCAGGACCCGGGTGGTGAGGCCGACCCGGCGCAACCGTTTCACCAGATCGAGGCCGTCGATGCCGGGGAGCATGCGGTCGATGACCATCACCTGATGTCGTCGGCTGAGACCCAGATGAAGCCCCCGATGGCCGTCGAACGCGACATCGACGCGGTAACCCTCCGAACTGAACAGTTCGGTCAGCATGTCTGCGGTTTCCCGGTCGTCCTCGACCAGTAACAGCCGTGTCTGATCCGCAGTCGACTGGTCTGTATCGGCTGGATAGATCATCCACTCATCTTGGCAGTCCGGACGCACGGGCGGCGCGCCGTGTCCCGGCCACACCAGGATCCGTGCTACACGGCGGGCGCCACCGGCGACAGCTGGGCGTCGCGCCGTACCAGTGCTGCGTAGCGTCCGTCCTTCGCCAGCAGCTCCTCGTGGGTGCCGCGCTCGGCGACGCGGCCGCCGTCGAGGACCACGATCTGGTCGGCGTCGCGCACGGTGGACAGCCGGTGGGCGATGGTGATCGTGGTGCGGCCGGCCGAGAGCGCGTCGATGGCCTGCTGAACGGCCTGTTCGGTGCGGGTGTCCAGGGCGCTGGTGGCCTCGTCGAGGATGAGGACGGGCGGGTCGCGCAGAATCGTGCGGGCGATGGCCAGACGCTGCTTCTCGCCGCCGGAGAAGCGGTAGCCGCGCTCTCCGACGAGCGTGTCGTAGCCGTCCGGGAGGGAGGCGATGTGGTCGTGGATCTGGGCGGCCTCGGCCGCCGCCACGATCTCCTCGTCGGTGGCGTCGGGCTTGGCGAAGCGCAGGTTCTCGGCGACCGAGGCGTGGAAGAGATAGGTCTCCTGGGAGACGACGCCGACGGCCCGGGAGAGGGTGTCGAAGTCGAGGTCGCGGACGTCCACCCCGTCGATCAGCACCCGGCCGCCGGTCACGTCGTAGAGCCGTGGCACCAGATAGCTGAGGGTCGTCTTGCCGGAACCGGTCGGTCCGACGACGGCCAGGCTGCCGCCCGCGGGAACGGTCAGCTCGATGCCGCGCAAGGTGCCCTTCGACGTACCGGGGTTCTCGCTGTCGTAGTCGAAGTCGACGCCGTCGAAGCGGACTTCGCCGCGCACCCGCTCCAGCCGCACCGGTTCGGCGGGCTCGGCGATGTCGATCGGCAGGTCGAGGTATTCGAAGATGCGGGCGAAGAGGGCGAGGGAGGTCTGCATCTGCACACCCGTGGACAGCAGGCTCACGGTGGGGCGGAGCAGCCCCTGCTGGAGCGAGACGAAGGCGACGAGCGTGCCGATGGAGACGGCCGGACCGCCGGCCTGGAGGGCGATTCCCGCGGCCCAGTAGATCAGCGCGGGCATCGCCGCCATGACGACGCCGATGGTGGACATCCGCCAGCGGCCGGCCATGTTGGAGCGCACTTCCAGGCCCACGAGGCGCTCGGACTCCTGGGCGAACTGCTGGGTGAGCGACGCCGACCGGCCCATCGTGCGGCCGAGCAGGATGCCGCTCACCGAGAGGGACTCGGTGACCATCGCGGACATGGCCGCCATCTGCTTCTGGCGCTGTGAGGTGATCTTCTTGCGCTCGGTGCCGACGCGACGGCTGATCCAGACGAACAGCGGCAGCAGGAGCAGCGAGACGACGGTCAGCCGCCAGTCGAGCGCGAGCATCGCCACGACGGTGGCGACCACGCTGGTGAGGTTGGAGACCAGCGAGGTCGCCGTGGAGGTCACGGTGGCCTGCATACCGCCGATGTCATTGGCGATCCGGGACTGCACCTCGCCGGTGCGGGTGCGGGTGAAGAAGGCGAGCGGCATGCGCTGCAGCCGGTCGTAGACGGCGGTGCGCAGATCGTGCATGACCCGCTGGCCGACGGTGGTGGAGATCAGGGTCTGCACAACGCCGAAGACGCTGTTGACGACCGCCGCGGCGATCATGCCGAGGGCGAGCAGGGTGAGCAGACCGGTGCGGCCGTCGGGGATGGCGGTGTCGAGGATCTCCCGGAGCAGGAACGGCGAGGCGACCGAGACCAGCGCGGAGGCGGCGACCAGCAGGCCGACCAGGGCGAGGCGGCCGCGGTAGGGACGGAAGAGGCGGAGGATGCGCCGCACTTGGGCGGGCTGCTCGGACTCCCGGGCGGACGGGGTCCATGACGGGGTGTCGGGGTGCATGGGCTCCTTCTGGAGGCAGGGAGGCCGCCATGGGTGACGGCATGGTGGAGCCGTGGACGCGGCGGCGCGGACTTTCGGAGCATAGCTCATTGTTACCTATGCTCACAATGAACCAGGTCCTGATAAGCTGCGATCATGTCCACCCCCGAGACCTCCGGCCTCCTCGCGGAGCGGCTGCTGCACCTGACCCGCAGACTGCACCGCGCCCAGAAGCGCCATATGGAGCCGCTGGGCATCACCCCCGCCCAGTCCCGCCTGCTGCGCACCGTCGCCCACGGCGACCAGCCGCCGCGGATGGCGGACCTGGCGCGGCGCCTCGAGGTGGTCCCGCGCGCCGTGACGACGCTGGTGGACGCCCTGGAGGCGCATGGCTCGGTGCGCCGCGTACCGGATCCGTCCAACCGCCGGGTGGTGCGCGTCGAGCTCACCGACACCGGGCGTGCCACGCTGCGCGCACTGCGCGAGGCACGCCGCTCCGCCGCGGAGGACATCCTGGCACCGCTCAGCGAGCGGCAGCGCGAGGCGCTGGGTGAGCTGCTGGACGCCCTGTCCGGGGCCCCGGACCACCGCTGCTGAGGTGCCGTGCCGCGCTCAGGCGGCCAGATGCGCCTTGTCCCCCATGACCACCACCGGGTGCAGCTTGGGGTCGAGGTTCTTCAGCAGATACTCCATACCGGACTTGGAGAGGCTGACGCAGGCCGAGGTGCCGCTGCCGTGATCCCTGTGCAGCCAGATGCTGCCGCCCTTGCTCTGCCCCTCGGGCCGGGTCGGATCGAGCGGTGAGGTGCCCTTGACGCGGTTGTAGTCGATGGCGATGACGTAGTCGAAGTCGGTCCAGTGGGACTTGGGCCAGTAGTGGGGCGCCGCGAAGGAGCCGGAGGAGGTGTACGGCAGCCGGGCGCCGGGGTCGGGCAGCACACCGCCCGCGTCGCTGAGCGTGTAGACGCCGACCGGGCTGCGCTTGTCGCCCTCATGATGGTTCGTCGTCCAGCCGCGCTTGCCGTTGTGCGCCGTCCAACTGCGGGTCCGCTGCCATGCCGTGCCCTCCTTGGTGTAGAGGACCACGGTCGCGTCCGCCGAGTTCACCCCTTTGCCGTAGACCGCCACGACCTGACGGGACTGGTCCGGGATGCGGGACTGGAGCCGGTCTCCCACCTCCGGGATACGCGTGGGATCCGGTGTGGACGCCCCACCGCGCAGCGCTTGTTTGCCCTGGTCTCCGCCCTTGTCTCCGCCGCTGTTCCCGCCGCCGTCGCCGCAGGCCGAGAGGAGGACGAGGGCAGCGGCGGCCGCGGCCGCCGCGCGCATGGGCATCGTGCCGGAGATTCGCATGTCCCCATGGTCCCACCTGCGGAGAACAGCGCCGCGCGCGGATTGGCGTGTTCCGGCCGCTCCCCGGAAAACCAGTTGAATTCCACGCCGTGGGAACGTCAACCTTTCACGTCTCCTCCCGGCCCTCCACCGCCCCCGACCTTGGGACGTCATGCACATTCGCGATCTTCCGTATCCCGACCCCGGCCGCCCCGACGTACGGTCAGGTCCGCGGTTACTCCTCTGGCTGGGCAGGAACCAGCTGGGCGGGCAGTGCAAGGCGGCCCTCTGGGGTCTGGTGCACATGGCGGCACTGGTGTCCTTCCCCATCGCCATCGGCTTCGGTGTGCAGGCGGTCGTAGACCGCTCCGGCGCCCGGCTGGCGATGGCCGGAGCGCTGATGGGGGGACTCACCGTGCTCACCGCGCTGGGGGACGTCATGCTGCACCGCGCGGCGGTCACCAACTGGATCACGGCGGCGGCGCGGCTCCAGCAGCTGCTGGCCCGCAAGGCGGTGGAGCTGGGTTCCGCCCTCACCCGGAAGGTGGCGGCGGGCGAGGTCGTCGCCGTCTCCACGGGCGATGTCGAGAAGATCGGCTGGTTTGTGGAGGCCCTGTCCCGGTTCACGGCGGCCGCGATCACCACCGTCGCGCTCTGCGTGGCCCTGGTGCTCTACCAGCCGGCGCTGGGAGTGGTGGTGGCGGTCGGTGTGCCCGCGCTGGCGCTGGCCGTGCTGCCGCTGCTGCCACGTGCGACGCGCCGGGCCGACGAGCAGCGGGAGAAGGCGGGCCGGGCGACCGAGCTGGCCTCGGACACCGTGGCCGGGCTGCGGGTGCTGCGGGGCATCGGCGGGGAGGAACTGTTCCTGCGCCGCTACCGGAAGGCCTCGCAGGAGGTGCGGAGCGCGGCGGTGCGCAGCGCGCGGATGTGGGCGCTGATCGCGGCCGTGCAGGTCGCGCTGCCGGGGCTGCTGCTGATCGGCGTCGTCTGGTACGGGGCGGCGCTGGCCCGCGACGGCCGGATCGAGGTGGGCGAGCTCGTCACCGTATACAGCGCGGTGACCTTTCTGCTCTTCCCGCTGCGGCACTTCGAGGAGATCGCCATGGCGTACTCCTTCTCCCGGCCCTCCGCGCGGCGCGCGGCCCGGGTGCTGGCGCTGCGGCGCTCCGCCCCGGAGGGCGGGGCCGCGGCCGCCGGGCACGGGGACGAGCGCCGCGCGGAGCGGGCTGACGCCGCACCGCTCGGCGGGAATCTGTACGACCCGGCGAGCGGGCTGCTGGCGCCCAGCGGACTGCTGACCGCGGTGGTGTGCGGTGACCCGGACGCGGCGGGGCGACTGGCGGACCGGCTCGGAGGCCATTCCGCGCAGGAGGGCACGAACGGCACGGACGACCCGGACCGTGCCGCGGCACCGTCGGCGCTGCTGGGCGGGGTCGCCCTGGACGAGGTGGCGCTGGCCACGGCGCGCGCCGCGGTGCTGGTACAGGACAAGGACCCGGTGCTGTTGTCGGGAACGCTCGCCGAGCTCCTGGATGTGCCCAGGTCCGGTGAGGTCTCGGCACAAAAGGCGCTCGAGGCGGCCCAGTGCGGCGATGTGCTGGACGCGCTGGCCCAGGCGTCGGCGGCGGAGTCGGGCGACGCCGACCCCATGCGCACCCGGATCACCGAGCGCGGCCGCTCGCTGTCGGGTGGCCAGCGGCAGCGGCTGGCACTGGCCCGCTCGCTGGTGACCGATCCGGAGGTGCTGGTGCTCGACGAACCGACCTCCGCGGTGGACTCGCACACCGAGGCCCGGATCGCCGAGGGGGTGCGGCGGCTGCGGGCGGGCCGGACGACCGTCGTGCTCACCTCCAGCCCGCTGCTGCTGGACCGGGCCGACCGGGTGGTGTTCGTGCACAAGGGCGTGGCGGCGGCGGTGGGCACCCACCGTGAGCTGCTGGGCACCGATCCCGCGTATCGCGCGGTGGTCACCCGCGAGCCGGACGGCGAGGCCGCCGCGCGGAGGGCCGGGCGGGGCACCGCGCCGACCGGCCACGGTCTCGAGGACATCGGACGGATCGAGGAACACATCGAGGAGTCGGCATGATCGGCGTGGCACCGCCCGCCTATGACCCGGCGGCACCGGAGTCGGCGACGACGCTGCCGGTCGGCACCCCCACCACCGTGCGGGCCTATGTGCGTGAGCTGCTGCGGCGGCACCGGGGCGCGTTCACCGTGCTGATGGTCGTCAACGCGACCGCCGTGCTCGCCTCCATGGTCGGCCCGCAGCTGCTGGGCGGCCTGGTCGAGGACCTCTCCACGGGCGAGCGGAACCTCCACATCGGGCGCACCGTGGCACTGTTCGCCGTGGCGCTGACGGTGCAGACCGTGTTCGTCCGGATGGTTCGGCTGCGCGGGGCGGTGCTGGGCGAGCGGATGCTGGCGGATCTGCGGGAGGACTTTCTCGTACGGTCGGTGAGGCTGCCTCCGGGGGTGCTGGAGCGGGCCGGGACCGGGGATCTGCTGTCCCGGATCACCACCGATATCGACCGGCTGGCCGATGCGATGCGCGAGGCCGTGCCGCAGCTCGCCATCGGCGTGGTGTGGACCGGGCTGCTGCTCGGCGCGCTGACCCTGACCGCTCCGCCACTGGGTCTGGCGGTGCTGGTGGCGCTTCCGGTGCTGGTGATCGGCTGCCGCTGGTACTACCGGCGCGCGCCGAGCGCCTACCGCTCGGAGGCGGCCGGCTACGCGGCGGTGTCCGCGTCCCTCACCGAGAGCGTGGACGCCGGGCGGACCATCGAGGCCCACCGGCTGGGCGACCGCCGGATCGCCCAGTCCGAGCTGCGCATCCGGCAGTGGACGGCGTGGGAGCGCTATACGCTCTGGCTGCGCTCGGTGCTCTTCCCGGTGATCAATGTCAGCTACACCCTGATCACCGGCTCGGTGCTGGTGATCGGCGGCATGTGTGTGATGCGGGGCTGGATGTCGATCGGCGATCTGACCACCGGGGCGCTGCTGGCCCAGATGCTGGTCGATCCGATCGGGCTGATCCTGCGCTGGTACGACGAGCTTCAGGTGGCACAGGTGTCGCTGGCCCGGATGGTGGGGGTGCGGGAGATCGAGGAGGGCCCCGCCGACGAGGGGGTGGTCCCCGGTGGCCGGGAGGTGCGGGCGGACGAGGTGCGGTTCGGCTACCTCGAGGGCAGCGATGTGCTGCACGAGGTGTCCCTGAAGGTGCCCCCGGGGACGCGGCTGGCGCTGGTGGGCCCGTCCGGGGCGGGGAAGTCCACCCTGGGGCGGCTGCTGGCCGGAATCTACTCCCCGCGCACCGGCAGGGTGACCCTGGGCGGGGCAGAGCTGGCGCGGATGCCGGCCGAGCGGGTCCGCGAGCATGTGGCCCTGGTCAACCAGGAGCACCATGTCTTCGTGGGCTCGCTGCGGGACAATCTGCTGCTGGCCCGCGCCTCCGCCGAGGACGCCGAGCTGTGGGCGGCGCTGGGCGCGGTGGACGCCGACGGCTGGGCCCGCGCGCTGGACGAGGGACTGGACACCGAGGTGGGGTCGGGCGGTTTCGCGCTCACCCCCGCGCAGGCACAGCAGATCGCGCTGGCGCGGCTGGTGCTCGCCGATCCGCATACGCTGGTGCTGGACGAGGCCACCTCGCTGCTGGACCCGCGGGCGGCACGCCATCTGGAGCGGTCGCTGGGCCGGGTGCTGGAGGGCCGGACCGTGGTCGCGATCGCCCACCGGCTGCACACCGCGCATGACGCGGATGTGATCGCCGTGGTCGAGAGCGGCCGGATCACCGAGCTGGGCAGCCATGAGGAACTCCTCGCGGCGGACGGTGCCTATGCCGCGCTGTGGCGCTCCTGGCATCAGTGAGCGGGGCCGGGCCCCGGCGCGGGCGCCCCGGCCCCGCCCGGGGCTCAGAGGATGCCGAGGGCGGCCAGCCCGCTCATGCCGCCGAGCACCATGAAGACCGGCATCAGCACCTTCAGCTCGACCCAGCTGCCGGCCCGGAACCGCATCCCCTTCGGCGGGCCGACCGGGTACCAGCGCTTGCGGCCGATCGGGATGGGCCACAGGATCGGGCAGCCGGAGACGGTCAGCGCGTCCCCGATGTCGTGGACCAGGGCGCCGAGAATGATCGGCAGCCCGAGCCAGAGGTACTCCTGGCCCGGTGAGCCGAACAGCCAGTCCGAGCCGTTGCCCGGCTGGTGCAGCACATCGGCGAGGATCCAGGCGCTGGCCGCCCCGAGCAGCCACACCAGGACGTCGCTGGAGACCCGCGCCGCGCGCCACAGCAGTCCCTCGACGGCCAGCACCATGTGGACGAAGAGGATGCCGAGCACCGCCCAGCGGCCGCCGACCATGGCGAGCGCCGAGGCTCCGGCGCCGATCAGCACCGCCCATACCCAGGTGTGGGTGAGCGTGCGGTGGCCGCCCGAGCGGCGCGGGTCGCCCGGCTTCCTGGTGGCCTTGTAGACGGAGTGCGAGATCTTGTCGATCACCTCGCACAGCCCCCGCGAGATGGGTCCGAAGGCCCGCGAGATGGTCGCCGCCTTGTGGTCGAGGTCGGGGGCGAGCGCCGCTCCTGCGCAGATCAGCGCGCCGGCGACCAGCACCGGCCAGGGCATCGCGTGGCCGGCCGCAGCGGCCGCCGCCCCCACCCCCAGCCAGGCCGCCGCTCCGGACAGCGAATGCGCCGGTCCCATCATGGTCGTACCCCGCCCCTGTTCTTTCCCGCGTCCGCACGGGAGTTGACTGCTTCGGCCCGGCCCAGCCTAACGGCGGACGATCTTCGTCCGCACAGCCGGTTCCCGTCCCGGCGGGGAAACCAGGCAGTATAGGGACGTGACTCTTATCGATCAGCTGCCGAGCGACGCCGACCCCGACGCACTCTTCGAGGCGTTCTCCACCTGGGTCGAGGAGCGGGGCATCTCGCTCTACCCCGCCCAGGAAGAAGCGCTGATCGAGGTGGTGTCCGGGGCGAATGTGATCCTGTCCACCCCCACCGGCTCGGGCAAGAGCCTGGTCGCGGCGGGCGCCCACTTCGCCGCGCTCGCCCGGGACGAGGTCACCTTCTACACCGCGCCGATCAAGGCCCTGGTGTCGGAGAAGTTCTTCGAGCTGTGCAAGCTCTTCGGCACCGAGAACGTCGGGATGCTGACCGGGGACGCGTCGGTCAACGCGGACGCGCCGGTGATCTGCTGTACGGCCGAGGTGCTGGCGTCCATCGCCCTGCGGGACGGCAAGGACGCGGATATCGGCCAGGTGGTGATGGACGAGTTCCACTTCTACGCGGAGCCGGACCGGGGCTGGGCGTGGCAGATCCCCCTGCTGGAGCTGGAGCAGGCGCAGTTCATCCTGATGTCGGCGACGCTCGGAGATGTGAGCCGGTTCGAGGAGGACCTGACCCGGCGCACCGGGCGGCCCACCGCGGTCGTACGGTCCGCGACCCGGCCGGTGCCGCTGAGTTACGAATACCGGACGACGCCGCTGACCGAGACGCTGACCGAGCTGCTGGAGACGCAGCAGGCGCCCGTCTACATCGTGCACTTCACCCAGGCGGCGGCGGTCGAGCGGGCCCAGGCGCTGATGAGCATCAATATGTGCACGCGCGCCGAGAAGGACGAAATCGCCTCGCTGATCGGCAACTTCCGCTTCACCACCAAGTTCGGCCGGAACCTGTCCCGTTACGTCCGGCATGGGATCGGCGTGCACCATGCGGGCATGCTGCCCAAGTACCGGCGGCTGGTGGAGAAGCTGGCGCAGGCCGGACTGCTCAAGGTCATCTGCGGTACGGACACCCTGGGCGTGGGCGTCAATGTGCCCATCCGCACGGTGCTGTTCACCGCGCTGACCAAGTACGACGGCCAGCGGGTGCGGACGCTGCGGGCCCGGGAGTTCCACCAGATCGCGGGCCGGGCCGGGCGGGCCGGCTTCGACACCGCGGGCTTTGTGGTGGCCCAGGCGCCCGAGCATGTCATCGAGAACGAGAAGGCGCTCGCGAAGGCCGGGGACGATCCGAAGAAGCGGCGCAAGGTGGTGCGCAAGAAGGCGCCCGAGGGCTTCGTCAACTGGGGCCAGAACACCTTCGAGAAGCTCATCGCCTCCGAACCGGAGCCGCTCACCTCCCGCTTCCGGGTCACCCACGCCATGCTGCTGTCGGTCATCGCCCGTCCCGGCAACGCCTTCGAGGGAATGCGCCACCTGCTGGAGGACAACCACGAGCCGCGCAAGAACCAGCTGCGGCACATCCGCCGGGCGATCGCGATCTACCGCTCGCTGCTGGACGGCGGGGTGGTCGAGCAGGTGGAGCCGCAGGGCGCCGACGGCGAGAAGAGGGACGGGCCGGTCATCCGGCTGACGGTGGATCTCCAGCAGGACTTCGCGCTCAACCAGCCGCTGTCCACCTTCGCGCTGGCCGCCTTCGAGCTGCTGGACCCCGAATCCCCCTCCTACGCCCTGGACATGGTCTCGGTCGTCGAGTCGACGCTGGACGATCCCCGGCAGATCCTGGCCGCCCAGCAGAACAAGGCGCGCGGTGAGGCGGTCGCCGCGATGAAGGCGGACGGCGTGGAGTACGAGGAGCGCATGGAGCGGCTCCAGGACATCTCCTACCCCAAGCCCCTGGAGGAGCTGCTGTCCCATGCCTACGGGCTCTACCGCAAGAGCCACCCATGGGTGGGCGACCATCCGCTGTCGCCCAAGTCGGTGATCCGCGACATGTACGAGCGGGCGATGACCTTCACCGAGTTCACCTCGTTCTACGACCTGGCGCGCACCGAGGGCATCGTGCTGCGGTACCTGGCCAGCGCCTACAAGGCCCTGGACCACACCGTGCCGGACGATCTGAAGTCCGATGACTTCCAGGACATCATCGCCTGGCTCGGCGAGATGGTGCGACAGGTCGACTCCAGCCTCCTCGACGAGTGGGAGCAGCTGGCCAACCCGGAGGAGGAGTCGGCGGAGGAGGCGCAGGAGCGCGCCGACCAGGTCAGGCCGGTCACCGCGAACGCCCGCGCCTTCCGCGTGCTGGTCCGCAACGCCATGTTCCGCCGGGTGGAGCTCGCCGCGCTGGACAAGGTCGCCGAGCTGGGGGAGATGGACGCCGACTCGGGCTGGGACGAGGACGCCTGGGCGGAGGCGATGGACGGGTACTGGGAGGAGTACGCGGAGCTCGGCACCGGACCGCAGGCCCGCGGGCCGAAGCTGCTGCGGATCGAGGAGGACGCCGAGCACGGGCTGTGGCAGGTGCGGCAGACCTTCGACGACCCGAACGGCGACCACGACTGGGGCATTTCGGCCGAGGTCGACCTCGCCGCCTCCGATGAGGAGGGCCGGGCGGTGGTCCGGGTCACCGAGGTGGGCCAGTTGTAGCCTCCTGAAGGCGATGCGCGCCGGGGACCGGCCCGGCCCCCTCAGTGAAGGAGCACCACCGATGACCAATCCCGCCGAGCGCCTGGTCGATCTGCTCGATCTGGAACGGATCGAACTGGACATCTTCCGCGGCCGCAGCCCCGATGAGTCGCTGCAGCGGGTGTTCGGCGGGCAGGTGGCGGGCCAGGCGCTGGTGGCCGCCGGGCGGACCACCGACGGGCAGCGCCCGGTGCACTCGCTGCACGCGTACTTCCTGCGGCCGGGGCGGCCGGGCGTGCCCATCGTGTACCAGGTGGAGCGGGTCCGGGACGGGCGCTCCTTCACCACTCGCCGGGTCGTCGCCATCCAGCAGGGTCGTACGATCTTCAATCTGACGGCTTCCTTTCATTCTGCTGAGCCGGGTATCGAGCAGCAGCTGCCGATGCCCGAGGTGCCCGGACCGGAAGATCTGCCGACCCTCGCCGACGAGGTCCGCTCCCATCTGGGCTCGCTCCCCGAGGCGTTCGCCCGCATGGAGCGCCGGCAGCCCTTCGACATCCGCTATGTGGAGCGGATGCGCTGGACGGAGGAGGAGCTCAAGGGCGTGGAGCCGCGCAGCGCCGTGTGGATGCGCGCGGTGGGGCCGCTCGGGGACGATCCGCTGGTGCACACCTGCGCGCTCACCTACGCGAGCGACATGATGCTGCTGGACGCGGTGCGGGTACCGGTCGAGCCGCTGTGGGGCCCGCGGGGCTTCGACATGGCCTCCCTCGATCACGCCATGTGGTTCCACCGGCCGTTCCGCACCGACGAGTGGTTCCTCTACCAGCAGGAGTCGCCCGTGGCCACGGGCGGCCGGGGACTGGCACGCGGCCAGATCTACGACCGTGCGGGCCGGCTCCTGGTGTCGGTGGTGCAGGAGGGGTTGTTCCGCCCGCTGCCGCCCGCCGCGGGGCCGGCGGACGGCGGCTGAGCCCACCGTGGTGTGCCGCGCCGTGCCTCATCGCCTGCCGACCAGCTTCTGCCACAGGCTCCGCGGGAGGCCGGGAGCCCGGGTGCGGTCATCGAGCGGTCGCTCCGCCCCGGCGGCCGGGCGCGGCGCGGGCCGGGCCCGGCGGGCGTCGTCCAGGGCGGAGGCGAGGGCGGCCCGATAGCGCCGGATCTCCCGTGGATCGTCCGCCGTGACCACCGTGTCGATGACGTCCCGGACCGCGCCGGCCTCAGGGCGCATCCGGACGAGCGCGGGGCGCAGCTCCCGCAGATGGGCCCGCTCGTACGGATCGGACACGGCCGAGGCCAGTTCGACGGAGCCCAGCACGCAGGCCAGGACCGCGGCCCGCTCCCAGGGGTCCTCGGTCTGGGTGAGCAACCCGCCGACCCTGCGGCGGCGCCATTTCGCGGCCCGCCAGTCCTCCCCGGCGGCCAGTGCGGCGCTCAGCCCCGGCGGGGTGCGGCCGCTCAGCAACTCCGGCTGCCTGACCGCGAACTCGGTCAGCTCCGTGGCCGGATAGAGCCATACGACGGCCCGGTAGCGGTTGACATAGAACCGGACCGGGGCGAAGAAACCCCCGCGCGCCAGACGGGTGAGCCGGCCCTGACTGATGCCCAGCAGCTCCGCTCCCTCCGCCGTGCCGACCACGCGGAGGCGGGCGATGAGCGCCTCCGGGAAGCCCTCCGCGGCGGTCACCCGCCTCAGCTCCTCGCACGCCACCCGCCGGCCCAGACCGGTGGTGACGGTACGCACCTCTCCCAGCTGCACGGCCAGCTCGAACTCACGCGGTTTGAGCCCCAGCGCCCGAGCCGCCGCCTCGAACGCGACGCTCTCCCCCGATGCGCCCGGTCCCGCCGGTCCGCGAGGATCTCCCGGTCCGCTCGCCTGCCCCGGCACGCTCGGCTCTCCGAGCCCTTCCAGGCCCCACGGCTCCCAGCGCTCCCGCAGCTCCTGATCCACCCGCACTGCCATGGCGACGTCCTCCCCCGCACTGCCTCAATCACTGACAGTGACGACGATAGCCGCGAAGCAAGACGGTCCGTCAGGCCTGTGGATAACTCCCGCGCGGCATCATCCGGGTGTGCCGCTCTCCTGCCTGGCCTCGACCCTCAGATGCTCCCCCACCCGGTTGACCAGCAGCGTCATCTCGTAGGCGACCTGCCCCACATCGGCGTCCGGACCGGTGAGCACGCACAGGCAGCTGCCGTCCCCCGCCGCCATGACAAAGAGGACTCCCTCGTCGAATTCGACCATCGTCTGCCGTACCCGGCCCGTCCGGAAGTGGTGCCCGGACCCCTTGGCGAGGCTGTGCAGCCCGGAGGCCACCGCGGCCAGATGCTCGGCGTCCTGGCGCACCAGAGTGGAACTCGCCCCCGTCACCAGCCCGTCGTTGGACAGCACCAGCGCATGCCGTATCTCCGCGATCCGCTCGGTCAGGTCGTCCAGTAACCAGTCGAGCCCCTCGTTCAGTGCCATTCCCGATTCCTCCCCTATTCCCCTTCGGCTGCGTGCCAGCCTTTCTCACTGCCGCCGTCCGGGCAACCCACCCCGCCCGTCAGCTCTCGGTTGTGTGCCGATTGACGCAGGATGGGGACATGGCACAGAACATGACCAAGGATCAGTGGCAGAAGTTCCTGATGGAGGGCACCCGCACCGCGAAACTGTCGACCGTGCGGGCCGACGGAAGCCCGCACCTGGCACCCGTGTGGTTCCTGCTCGACGGTGACGACCTCGTCTTCAACACAGGTCAGGACACGGTCAAAGGACGCAACTTGGCCCGGGACGGCCGGGTCGCCATCTGCGTGGACGACGACAGGCCGCCGTTCGCCTTCGTCACGCTGCGGGGGCACGCCGAACTCATCGACGACCTGAAGCAGGTCCGCGACTGGGCCACCCGGATCGCCGCCCGTTACATGGGCGAGGACCGCGCCGAGGAGTACGGCGCCCGCAACGGTGTGCCGGGCGAGCTGCTGGTCAGGGTCCGTATCGACAAGGCGCTCGCGCTCTCCGGCGTCGCCGACTAGCGAGATTCGACCGGAATCCATCCCTTCATGCCGCACCCCCGCCCATCCGACGTTCAGGGGCGCATGAGGACCTTTATCGCACCGTCCTCCTTGTGCTGGAACATCTCATAGGCGCGGGGTGCCTCCTCCAGCGGCATGCGGTGGGTGGCGAACGCGTCCACGCCCAGCGGATCCTCGTCCGTCAGCAGCGGGAAGATGTCGTCGACCCAGCGCCGCACGTTCGCCTGGCCCATCCGCAGCTGGATCTGCTTGTCGAACATGGTCATCAACGGCAGCGGATCGACCATGCCGCCGTAGACCCCGCTGAGGGAGATCGTTCCGCCGCGCCGCACCAGCGCGATGGCCAGCCGCAGCGCCGCCAGCCGGTCCACCCCGGCCTTCTCCGTGAGCTTGGCGGCCCAGTCCCTCGGCAGGAAACCCGTGGCCCGCTGGGCGGTCCGGCCGACCGGGCTGCCGTGGGCCTCCGTTCCCACCGCGTCGATGACCGCGTCCGGTCCGCGGCCGTCGGTGGCCGAACGGACGGCCTCGACCAGGTCCTCCTGATGGGAGAAGTCGTTGAGGTCGTAGACCTCGACGCCGTCGGCGCGCGCTCGGCGCAGCCGTTCGGGGACCAGGTCCACACCGATGACCCGGTCGGCCGCTCCCCGTACCCTCGCCACCCGGCAGGCCATGCTTCCGATGGGTCCCAGCCCCAGAACCGCGAGCGTGCCGCCGCGCGGAACCGCCGCGTACTCGACCGCCTGCCATGCCGTGGGCAGCACGTCGGACAGATAGACCCAGCGGTCGTCCTGGACCCCTTCGGGCACCTTGATCGGACCGTATTGGGCCTGCGGCACCCGCAGATACTCCGCCTGACCGCCGGCCACCGCGCCGTAGAGCTTGGTGTAGCCGAAGATCTCCGCGCCCATGCCGTGCTCGACGACCTGGGTGGTCTGGCACTGTGTGGGCAGACCGGAGCGGCACATCCAGCAGTGCCCGCAGGCGATCTGGAACGGCACCACGACACGGTCGCCGGGCCTGAGGTTCGTCACTTCCGGGCCGGTCTCCTCGACGATGCCCATCGGCTCGTGGCCGAGGATGTCGCCGGGGGTCATAAAGGGTGTGAGCACCTCGTACAGATGGAGGTCGGAGCCGCACAGTCCCGTGGTGGTGATCCGGACGATCGCGTCCGTCGGCTCCTTGATGATCGGGTCCGGCACCGTCTCCACCGTCACCTCACGTCGACCCTGCCACGTCACCGCTCGCATCGCCGTGTCCCTTCGCCGTGGTCGTCGGCATCGTCTTCCGAGGGGTGTTCCGGGTACCCGCGCGAACCCGGCCGAACCGTCGGCGGCGGGACCACGGTCCGCGCCCGCGGTCCACCAGGGCCACGAGCCGGTCGGTCTCCTCGGCGACCACGGCCGGGTCGGCGCCCACGGTGCCCAGGACGGCCAGACACGCGCCGTCCGCCAGCGCGGCGGCGAAGAGGGCGCCCGCCGCCGTCTCGATCATCGTCTGCCGGGGCGGGCCGCCGCGCCCCCGGCGGTGGCCCGTGCTTGCGGCGAGGTGGTGGAAGCCGGAGGCGACGGCGGCCAGGTGCTCGGCCTCCTGGCGGGAGAGTCCGCGGGACGCGCTGACGCTCGCCCCGTCGCGGGAGAGCACCACGGCATGGCGTACACCTGCGGCCTGGCCCACGAGATCGTTCAAAATACGGTCGAGATCGGCCATGGAGCGTGCGGCAGCGCTGCGAGGCTTGGTCATGGGCGGTCTCCCTCGGTCGGGATGCGCCGCGCCGGGCGGCGCTCCAGGTGTCCCCCTGGGCCAGGGACGCTAGACCCGGTGGGGGCGCACAGTGGGGGCGCATTACGGAACCCGTTGAAATTTGACAGAGTCAGATGCCAGAGCGATCGATCGGCGTCCAAATCTGCACTCGATGCGGCGTAGGCTGCTTGCCCATCGCATCGCTTCACCGTCGTATCCGCCATATCCGTTGCATATGTTGCATCTGTTATCTGTCGTATCTCTCGTATCCAAGGTGTCCCAGGAGTTCCCGTGCCACATGAGCCCTCCCACGGAAACAGCGCGGCCGACGGAGGGACTTCTTCACTCCCCGGGCGGCCGGCTGGGACAGCCGCTTCCCGGACGACGGCCCCGCCTACGCCGCCGCCGTCGCCGACCTCGGGCTCCGCCCCGGCGACGCGGTGCTCGACGCCGGATGCGGTACCGGCCGGGCGCTGCCCGCGCTGCGCGCCGCGGTCGGCCCCGGCGGGACCGTCCTCGGCGTGGACCTCACGCCCGCCATGCTGGACGCCGCCGTACGCGAGGGCCGGGACGGCTTCGCCGACCTGGCCCTCGCCGATGTGGCGCGGCTGCCGCTGCGCGACGGCTGCCTCGACGCGGTGTTCGCCGCCGGGCTGATCTCCCATCTCGCCGATCCGGCGGACGGTTTGCGCGAACTGGCCCGGGTGGTGCGTCCCGGTGGGCGGCTCGCGCTGTTCCATCCGGTGGGGCGGGGCGCTCTCGCCGCCCGCCACGGCCGCCCCCTCACCCCCGACGATCTGCGGGCGGAGCCCCGGCTACGGCCGTTGCTGGCCGGCGCCGGCTGGCGTCTGGAGTCGTACATCGACGAGGAGACGCGCTTTCTCGCGCTCTCCGTCCGCGAACCGGGCCAGGCCGGGCGGAACGGCCCGGACCGGAACGCTCAGGGCTGAGCCACGACCGCCGCCGCGAAGCCGGGGGCGTTGTCGAACATCACGTTGTGTCCCGCCCCGGGCACGGTGCGGACCGCCACTCCGGCCGCCGTCAGCTCCTCATGCCCGGCGAGCTTCCCGGTGTGCCCGCCGATCAGATAGGTGCGGGGAACGCCCAGACCCAGAAGCATCTCGCGCATGGTCGGCCGCGTGCCGCGGACCAGCGCGCACGCGCTGCGGTGCAGGGCTGTCGGGTCGGCGAGCCGCATCGTCGCCCGCCACACCGGTCCGACCCGTTCCAAGGTCTCCTCGAAACCGCCGCCGCGCACGAAAGCGTCCTCCGTGTACGCGGCGATCTTGCTGCTGCCCGCCGCCGACGGCGGGTGCGGATCGAGATTGGCCTCGGTGAGCACCAGACGGGACACCAGCTCCGGACGGCGCACCGCCAGCACGATGGCGACCGATCCGCCCATGCTGTGCCCGATGAGCTCGGCGCCCCGCACCCCGGCCGCGTCGAGGGCCGAGGCCAGCGCGTCGGCATGGTCCTCCAGTGTGTAGCCGAAATCGGCGGGACGGTCGCTGATCCCATGGCCGGGCAGGTCCACGAAGAGCGACCGCCGGCCGGCGAGGGCCGGTACGGCGGCGATATGGGCGTGATAGACGGCCGATGTGGCGCCGAGCCCATGGACATACACGCGCGCCGCGCCGCCGTCCCCGTCCCCCGCCGTGCCGGTCCATCCGATGAGGGCCCCCTCCGGGCCGAACGATGCGTGCTGCATGGCCTTCCTCCCGCCTTACGGTTCGCGTCGGACCGGAGAATACCTCGGTTGCGATGTATTGCGCCTGCGAGGTACCACGGTCATGCGGCACAATGCGGCCATGCTGGAACTCGCCATCCTGGGCTTCCTCCACGACGCACCGCTGCACGGTTATGAGCTGCGCAAGCGGATCGCCGCGCTCACCGGACATGTGAAACCCGTGGCCGAGAGCACCCTCTACCCGGCGATCAAACGGCTGGAGAAGGCCGGTCTGCTGGCCCGCCGGCCCCAGCCGGGCGCGGGGGCAGCGCCCCGGCACGTCCTCACCCTGACCGCCGAGGGCCGCACGGAGCTGCGCCGCCGACTCGCGCATCCGCCCGACAACGCCATCACCGACGAGAACCGCTGGTTCACCGTGCTGGCGTTCCTGCGGCACCTGGACGACCCGGCGGCACAGGCGGAGCTGCTGGAGCGCCGGATGGCCTTTCTGCGGCAGCCGTCGAGCTTTTTCTACGAGGGCGACCGGCCACTGCGGGCCGAGGAGGTGGAGGACCCCTTCCGGCGTGGCATCCTCACCATCGCGCGGGCCACCAGCCAGGCCGAACTGTCCTGGCTGCGGCGCACGCTGGACACGCTCCGGGCGGCCGCCGACGACTGAGGACCGACCGCGGCCCGATCTCTCGACTCCATGGCTACTGGGTGGTTAAGGTGCGCCGACGACGGATCGTCCCTTCGGATCCGCGAGCCCAGGAGGAGGCTGCCGTGCCCGCCACGGAGGAGTCAGGCGACGAGGCGCTGTATGTGCTGACCGCGGTGTTGCTGACACCCGCTCAATTTCCGAGCGTGCTCGGCGACGACTATCCCGAGGCGTGTGCCGTGCTCGGGCTGGAGCCGTACGAGACGGGCTACGGACTGGTGCTGGGTCAGGACGGCGGCGGTGCCCGCTGGACGGTGGTCACCGACGATGTTTCGCTCGTGGCCTGCGCCATCGCCACCTGGGACTGCGGGATGGAGTACGCCCTGGCCATCGACGACCGGACGGTGGTCGCCTCGCTCCCCGGCTGGCCGCTCGCGGTGGCCGTGGCCGCCCCGGGCATACCGGCCCCCCATGACCCCGCTCCCGGTCCCGAGCTGGGGGACGCCGCCAGGGCTCCGCTGGCGCCGCCGGACGCCGAGCGGTGGGGCCCGGCTCAGCGAAGGCTCGGCGCCGATGAGATCGCGCTCCAGTGGGCGATCTGGCGCGAGCAGGTCGACAGCGACGTGACGTTCGTGTCCCCCGGCGAGAAGCCGCACACCGGCGTGCGGCGGGTGCTCGAAGAAGCGCGCGGCTATCTGGAGTCGCCCCCGCCGCCGGGCCGGATCCGCTCGGCGTTCGCCTCCGGTGACGCACGGACGCTCCGGGCCGACGGGCCGGGCTGGAGCATGGTGGCGCGGACCGATGACATCGCGTTCGTGCTGCTGGACGACGCGCCAGGCGAGGTGCTGCCGGTGGGCCGCGGCCCCGAACTGCCGGGGCTGCTGACGGCACTGGACGAACTGGCCGTACGCCCCCTCTGAGAGCCGGCCCCCACCCGGGCCGGTCGCGGCGCCGCCTGCGAGACCCGCCGCCCGCGCGGTCGCCGCTGTCCTCTCCGCTCTGGGCCCGAGGTGCCGCCCTGGGCCCGGGGGGCCGTCCCGGGCCTCAGCGGTCATGGCCCCCGCTCCCCAGCCGGCCGGACCCTCAATGGATCGCGGGCGGTCCGCGATCGGTGCTGCGCGGTCACTCCCGGGTGCGCACCGCCCGTGATCACGAGTCCGGCCGGCAGCCTTCCGCGGCCGCGCTCGGCGACCCGCTGCCTCAACGACCTGGTTGCCTCAACCACCCGGCTGTTCCAATGAGCGGGCTGTTTCACGAGCCGGCCGCTTCAACGACCTGGCTGTTTCAACGGCCCAGCTGCTTACGGGAGACCCTGCGCAGCCTGCGGCGCTGGGAGGGGTCCAGCAGCAGATAGGCCACCGCCGGCACTCCCACGATCACCAGCACCGCCGCCCAGAAGGGCAACACCCACAGCAGGGCCACACCCACCACCACACCACCGGCGGCAACCTTCGCGCGCGTGGACATCTCACCCGCCTCCTTCACGGCCCATAGCCGTACTCACTCCACACAACGGACACCGACGGCGCCCGGTTCCTCCTCGCGCCGTCGTCCTGTACCCTCGGGCGACTCGGGCTCCACTAGTCAAATTTGAGGAATGCTCAGCGCTGTGACTCCACCCTCCGCGGCAACACCTTCCGACGTCGCCGAACTCTGCCGCTGCACCGCGGTCTTCCTTCCCGGCGACCCGGCACGCACCGGCCGGGTCGCCTTCTGGCGGCCGGACGGGGCGCCCCCTTCCGGCCCCGCCACCGGCTCCGCCGAGGAGCTGACGGTCGTCGTCCCGGACGGCCCCGACACCAGCCCCACCGGCCCCGCCGTCCGAACCCGCACCGTACGGGCGCTCGTGCTGCCCCTGGGCGAGGCACTGCCGGTGCTCACCCGGGCACGGGCGCGGGCCGCCCAGGCCGGTCCCGGAGAGTGCGACCCCGCCACGGCCTTCTGGGGCGCCGCCGCCGTGCTCGCCCTCCAACTCGCGGCCCGTGGCAGGCTGCTGCCGGGGCTGACCACCACCGACCACGACGCCTGGCGCGTCGGCCCGCTCACCCCCGACGATCTGACGCGGGTGCGTGAGCTGGCCGCCGCCATGCCGCCCACCGCGCACGCGACACCGCTGCCCGCCTCCGATCCGGTGCTGCTGCCCGAGCCCGAGCGGCTCGTGCGCGCGTTCCTCGACGCGGTGGCGGACGGGCTGCCGCGCTCGCCCGCCGCGTCGCTGGCCGCGGGCGGCCCCGCCTTCGCCGCCACCCCGCCCCGGCGGCTGCCCGAACAGCGTGCCTGGGCCGCCGATGTGGCCGCCGGGCACGACACGGGGGTGCGGCTGTCGCTCCGTATCGAGCTGCTGCACACCGGCGGCGGGGACGGTAAGGCGGACGGGCCGCGCTTCCGTGCCGTCCTCCAGCTGCACAGCCTCACCGACCCGGCGCTGGTCGCGGACGCCGCCGAGGTCTGGGCGGGCACCTCGCCCATCGCCCCGGCCCTCGGTCCGCGCGCCCGTATGGACGCGCTGCTGACCCTGCGGCGCGCGGCCCGCGCCTGGGCGCCGCTCGCCCCGCTGCTGTCGGCCGCCGTACCCGACGCCATCGACCTCGCCGACGAGGAGGTCACCGAGCTGCTCGGCGAGGTGGCCGGCGCGCTGGACGCCGCCGGGGTCCAGGTGCACTGGCCCAGGGAGCTGGCCCGCGGGCTCACCGCCCGCGCCGTCATCGGCCCGGACGACGACGCCCAGGACGGTGCCGAGCCCCGGTTCCCCGCCTTCCTCTCCGCCGACGCGCTGCTCCGGTTCAGCTGGCGGTTCGCCGTGGGCGACCAGGAGCTCACCCGCGCCAAGCTCGACCGGCTCGCCGAGGCCAGCCGGCCGGTGGTGCGGCTGCGCGACCAATGGGTCCTCCTCGACCCCGAGGCGGTGCGCCGGGTCCGGGACCGGCAGGACCGCAAACTCACCCCCGCCGACGCCCTCGGCGCCGTCCTTACCGGTCGCACGGAGGCCGACGGCACCGATGTGGAGGTGCGGCCCACCGGCTGGCTGGCGGCCCTGCGGGACCGCCTCGCCGACCCCGAGGGGACCGGCGGTGCCCAGCGGCCGCCCGTGCCGCAGCCCGCCGCCCTGGCCGCCACGCTGCGCGACTACCAGCTACGCGGCCTGGACTGGCTGGTCCGTATGACCTCGATCGGCCTCGGCGGCTGTCTCGCCGACGACATGGGGCTCGGCAAGACCATCACCCTGATCGCGCTCCATCTGCACCGCCGAGACGTCCCCGAAGCGTCCGGACCCACCTTGGTGGTCTGCCCCACCTCCCTGATGGGCAACTGGCGGCGCGAGATCGAGAGGTTCGCGCCGGGCACCGCCGTGCGCCGCTACCACGGGCCCGCGCGCAGCCTGGACGGTCTCGCGGACGGCGAGTTCGTCCTCACCACCTACGGCACGATGCGGCTCGACGCGCGACGGCTGGCCGACGCCGGGCCGTGGGGCATGGTGGTCGCGGACGAGGCGCAGCATGTGAAGAACCCGTTCTCGGCCACGGCGAGACAGCTGCGCACCATCGGCGCGAAGGCCCGTGTGGCGCTCTCCGGAACCCCGATCGAGAACAACCTCTCCGAGCTGTGGGCGATCCTCGACTGGACCACGCCGGGAGTGCTGGGCACCCATGGCGCGTTCCGCAGCCGCTACGCCCAGGCCGTGGAGAGCGGAAGCGACCCCGAGGCCGCCGCGCGGCTGGCGAAACTGGTCCGTCCCTTTCTGCTCCGGCGCCGCAAGTCCGACCCCGGCATCGCCCCCGAGCTGCCGCCGAAGACCGAAACGGACCGGGCCGTCGCGCTCACCACGGAGCAGGCGGGGCTCTACGAGGCGGTGGTGCGCGAGATCCTCGCCGAGATCTCCGGCACCGGCGGTCTCGCCCGGCGCGGGCTCATCGTCAAGCTCCTCACCGGTCTGAAGCAGATCTGCAATCACCCGGCGCAGTATCTGCGGGAGGACCGCCCCGTGATCCCCGGGCGCTCCGGCAAGCTGGAGCTGCTCGACGAGTTGCTGGACACCATCCTGGCCGAGGGCGCGAGCGTCCTGGTCTTCACCCAGTACGTCCGGATGGCACGGATCCTCGAGACCCATCTGGCCGCCCGCGGGGTGCCGGCCCAGCTGCTGCACGGCGGTACGCCGGTGGCGCGGCGCGAGGAGATGGTGCGGCGCTTCCAGGACGGCGAGGTCCCGGTGTTCCTGCTGTCGCTGAAGGCGGCGGGAACGGGGCTCAACCTCACCCGGGCCGGGCATGTCGTGCACTACGACCGCTGGTGGAACCCGGCCGTCGAGGCGCAGGCCACCGACCGCGCGTACCGCATCGGCCAGACCCAGCCGGTGCAGGTCCACCGCATCGTCGCGGAGGGGACCGTGGAGGACCGCATCGCCGCGATGCTGACGCGCAAGCGGGAGCTGGCGGATGCCGTGCTCGGCTCCGGCGAGGCCGCGCTGACCGAACTGACCGACGCCGAGCTGGCGGAGCTCGTGGAGCTGAGGGGGACCGAGCGATGAGCCGTGCCGAGTACATCCACGACGGACCGGACGGGGACGGCGCGCGGGCAGCGGATCGCGCCGGGGGCTCCGGCTCCCACGGCGCCGACAGCGACGGTGCGCGCCCCGAGCGCACCCTGGCCGCGCTGCCGCCCGCGCGCGGCCGCGGCTTCGCCCGCACCTGGTGGGGCCGGGCGTGGCTGAAGGCCCTGGAGGACACGGCGCTGGACGGCGAGCAGCTGAGGCGCGGCCGCAAGCACGCGCGCGAGGGGGCGGTGGGCGCGGTGTGCGTGCGTCCGGGCCGGATCACCGCCGTGGTGCAGGACCGCGACCGTACGCCCCACCGGTCCGACGTCCTGCTGCGGGAGTTCGGCGAGGCGGAATGGGACCGACTGCTGGAGGTGATCGCGGACCGCTCCGGCCATATCGCCGCCCTGCTGGACCGCGACATGCCCCCACAGCTGGCCGAGGACGCGGCGGCCGTGGGCGTCGAACTGCTGCCGGGGATAGGCGATCTGGAACCGGAGTGCGGCTGTGAGGCGTGGGACCACTGCCCGCACACCGCCGCGCTGTGCTACCAGCTCGGCCGGCTGCTGGACGAGGATCCGTTTCTGCTCCTGCTGATGCGCGGACGTGCGGAGCGGGAGCTGTTGGACGAGCTCCAGGCGCGCAGCGTGGCACGGGCCGCCGGGCACGTCCCGCGGGCGGTGCGGGACGCCTCTCCCCCGGCCCCGGAGGGCGTACCGGCCCGGGAGGCGTTCGCCGCGCCCGGTCCGCCGCCGCTGCCCGCGCCGCCGCCCGCTGTCGCCACGCCCGGCCGGCCTCCGGCACTGGCGGGCGGCACGGACCCGGCTGGGGCACTGGACGTCGCCGCACTGGAGTTCCTCGCGGCGGACGCCGCCGTACGCGCCCGGCGGCTGCTGGCCGAGGCACTCGCGCCCGGCCACGCCACCTCTCCGGTCCCGGCCGCGCTGACGGTGTGGGAGGACACGGTGCGGCTGACCGCCGCCGCTCCCCCGGCCCCGATCGCCGCCCGGCTCGCGGCGGGCTGCGGGCGCGACCGTACGGATCTGGCGCGCGCCGTGCGCGCCTGGGAGCACGGCGGGGCCGCCGCGCTCGCCGTCCTGGAGGAGGAGTGGACACCGGACGCGGAGACGCTCGCCCGTGCCCGCGTCCAGCTCGCGGCCGCCTGGGAGGAGGGCGAGCGGGCGCCCCGGCTGCGCGCCACGGGGAACCGCTGGACAGTGGCGGGCGCCGATCTCCAGGTGCGCTACGGGCGCGACGGCCGCTGGTGGCCGTACCGCAAGGAGCGCGGCCGCTGGTGGCCGGCCGGTCCGGCCGCGCCCGACCCGGCCGCCGCGCTGGCGGCGCCCGGCTCCGACGGCTGACGCGGCGCGTGGCCGGTGGCGGCATGCCTTCCGCCGCCGGCCACGGGCGGGGAGAGGGCCCTGGTGCCGACGGCGCTGCCCACGGGAAGAAGCGGCCCATGAGAAGCAGCAGCCGTAAGAAGAAACGGGCCATGAGAAGAAGCGAGCCGTAAGAAGGAGCAGTCCGGCCGTAAGGATCGCCGCCCGTGCGGAAGGAGCGGGTCCCGGGCCGTCGCCACGGCCCGGGGTGCTGCCGGAACACGGCTCGGCGACGGGCCCTCCCGGTCCGTCCCACGCGGCCGGCCACGGCAGACGGGACGGGCGGGAGATCCAGCCGGGCCGGTGCCTGCGGGCCCGACCGGCGGAAGAACCAGCAGATCGGTCACGGCAGACGGGACGGCCCGGAAGAAGCCGCCCGGCGGACGGCGGCGGGGCGGCAACCTTCGGGCGTGCCGTGGAGACCGTAAGGCGTCAACCTCCTCGGCACGCCCCCACGGGATGGAGTCAGCGACCATGCCCCTCACCCCACGGCGCCCCCGGCGGCGCCGCCCCGCTCCGCTCATCGGCTCCCTGGCCCTGGCCACCGGCGTCGGGCTCGCCGCCGCCCCGGCCGCCGGCTGGCTCGGCGACGGCGTCCGGGCCCATGCCGCCACGCCCACGGCCGCGGCGGCCACCATCGTGGTGGCCAAGGACGGCAGCGGCAACTACACCACCGTGCAGGCGGCCGTCGACGCGGTGCCGGCGAACAACCCATCCGCCGTCACCATCTCCGTCAAGCCCGGCACGTACCGCGAGACGGTGAAGATCCCCGCCAACAAGCCGCACATCCGGCTGGTCGGCACCACGAGCAGCAAGAACGACGTGACGATCGTCTACAACAACGCCTCCGGCACCGCCAAGCCCGGCGGAGGGACCTACGGCACCAGCGGCAGCGCGACCGTCGCCGTCGAGGCCGACGACTTCCAGGCCCGCAATTTGCAGTTCGTGAACGACTTCAACGAGTCCACCAGCAGCATCACCGACAAGCAGGCGGTCGCGCTGCGCACCGCGGGCGATCAGATCGTGCTGGACAACATCGGCGCGGTCGGCGACCAGGACACCCTGCTGCTCGACTCCGCGAGCAAGGACAAGACCGGCCGGGTGTACATCAACAACGCCTGGATCCAGGGGAATGTCGACTTCATCTTCGGCCGGGCCTCCGCCGTCATCAACAAGTCGGCGATCCGGCTCGTCAAGCGCTACGACGGCAGCTCCGGCGGCTATGTCGCGGCGCCCTCGACAGCGGCCGGCAAGAAGGGCTTCCTGTTCATCAACAGCAACATCACCGGGGATGTCAGCAGCCGCTCGTTCTACCTCGGCCGTCCCTGGCACGCGGGCGGCGATGCCGGCCTCGATCCGCAGGCGATCGTCCGCAATACGGATCTGTCAGCCGCGATCAAGACCACACCGTGGACGGACATGAGCGGCTTCTCCTGGAAGGACGACCGCTTCGCGGAGTACAAGAACACCGGCGCCGGGTCCGGTGCGGCGAGCACCGACCGGCCGCAGCTGACCGATGCCCAGGCCGCGGACTACGAGATCGCCGTCTGGCTCGGCGGCTGGCAGCCCTCCTGAGCCGATGAGCCCCGGGCGCCGGTCCCGTCGGGGGGCGGGACCGGCGCCCGGACGCGGTCAGCCGCGTGCGGCGAGCAGATGGTCCATGGCGAGCTGGTCGAGGCGCTCGAAGGCCATGGCGCGCCCGGCGGCCGCCTCGACGTCGAAGTCCTCGAAGGCGGTGCGGTCCGCCAGCAGCGCCGCCGGGGTCTCGCCCTCGTTCAGGGTCGGCTCGCCCAGCTGGTCCAGGCGCGAGGCGCGCAGCGCCTCCTGGACCTCGGGGTCGGCGCGGAAGGCGGCCGCCCGCTCCTTGAGGATGAGGTAGTTGCGCATGCAGCCCGCCGCCGAGTCCCAGACGCCCGCGATGTCCTCGGTGCGCGGGGGCTTGAAGTCGAAGTGGCGCGGGCCCTCGTAGCCGCCCGTCTCCAGCAGGTCGACCAGCCAGAAGGCGGCCCGCAGATCGCCCGCGCCGAACCGCAGGTCCTGGTCGTACTTGATGCCGTTCTGGCCGTTGAGGTCGATGTGGAAGAGCTTGCCGGCCCACAGTGCCTGGGCGATGCCGTGCGGGAAGTTCAGCCCGGCCATCTGCTCGTGGCCGACCTCAGGGTTGACGCCGTACAGCTCGGGCCGCTCCAGCCGCTCGATGAAGGCCAGGGCGTGGCCGACGGTCGGCAGCAGGATGTCGCCGCGCGGCTCGTTGGGCTTGGGCTCGATGGCGAAGCGCAGATCGTAGCCCTGCTCGGTGACATAGGCGCCGAGCAGGTCGAACGCCTCCTTCATCCGGTCCAGCGCGGCGCGCACGTCCTTGGCGCCGCCGGACTCCGCGCCCTCGCGGCCGCCCCAGGCCACATAGGTCTCGGCGCCCAGTTCGACGGCGAGGTCGATGTTGCGCATGGTCTTGCGCAGCGCGTAGCGGCGTACGTCGCGGTCGTTGGCGGTGAACGCGCCGTCCTTGAAGACCGGGTGGGTGAAGAGGTTGGTGGTGGCCATGGGCACGGTCATCCCGGTCGCGTCCAGGGCCTGCCGGAAGCGCTTGATGTGCGATTCGCGCTCGGTCTCCGAGGCGCCGAAGGGGATGAGGTCGTCGTCGTGGAAGGTCACGCCGTACGCGCCGAGTTCGGCGAGCCGGGTCACGGACTCCACGGGGTCGAGCGCCGGGCGGGTGGCATCCCCGAATGGGTCCCGGCCCTGCCAGCCGACCGTCCACAGTCCGAAGGTGAACCTGTCCTCGGGGGTGGGGTTGTAGCTCATCACGGCTCCCTCGCCTATTTCGTCATGGCGCTTTACAAATTAGTATGCGCGAGCATTCCGGGGAAGCCCCGTACCACCCGCACACCGCACGACCCAAGGACACAAGGGAGAGCGCGAGATGGCAGCAGCAGCCGTGCCCGTGCCGCAAGGACCGCTCGTCGTCGGCGTGGACAGCTCCACGCAGTCGACCAAGGCGCTCGTCGTCGACTCCGCGACCGGCGCGGTCGTCGCCCGGGGACAGGCCCCGCACACCGTCGGCGACGGTGACGGCACCGGTAAGGAGTCCGTCCCCGAGCAGTGGTGGGAGGCGCTGACCGAGGCGCTGCGCCAGTGCGGGACCCCGGCCCGGGAGGCGGCCGCGGTCTCCGTGGGCGGCCAGCAGCACGGGCTGGTCACGCTGGACGCCTCGGGCCGCTCGGTGCGGCCCGCCCTGCTGTGGAACGATGTGCGCTCCGCGCCGCAGCGCGACCGGCTCATCGAGGAGCTGGGCGGCCCGAAGACCTGGGCGGAGCGGATCGGCAGCGTGCCCCCGACGTCGTTCACCGTCACCAAGTGGGCCTGGCTGATGGAGAACGAGCCGGAGGCGGCGCGCGCCACCGCGGCCGTCCGGCTCCCTCACGACTATCTCACCGAGCGACTCACCGGCTACGGCACCACCGACCGCGGCGAAGCCTCGGGCAGCGGCTGGTGGGCCTCGGGCACCGAGTCCTACGACGAGGAGATCCTGGACCACATCGGGCTCTCCCCCGAGCTGCTGCCGCGCGTGCTGCGCCACGGCGAGGCCGCCGGGACCGTGCGGGAGCTGCCCGATCTGCCGCTGCCCACCGGCGCCCTGGTGGCCACCGGCACGGGCGACAACATGGCGGCCGCCCTGGGACTCGGCCTGCGCCCGGGACAGCCGGTGCTGAGCCTGGGCACCTCCGGCACCGTCTACGCGGTCTCGGTACACCGGCCCGCCGACCCCACCGGGGTGGTCGCCGGCTTCGCCGACACGCGTGACGCATGGCTGCCGCTGGCCTGCACGCTCAACTGCACGCTCGCGGTCGACCGGATCGCGGCACTGCTGGGCCGCGACCGGGAGGCGGTGGAGCCGGGCGGCTCGACCGTGCTGCTGCCGTTCCTCGACGGTGAGCGCACCCCCAACCTGCCGCACGCCTCCGGGCTGCTGCACGGTCTGCGCCACGACACCACACCGGGCCAGGTGCTCCAGGCCGCCTACGACGGCGCCGTCTTCGCCCTGCTCACCGCGCTGGACCAGGTGCTGGACGAGGACGCGGCGCCCGACGCCCCGCTGCTGCTCATCGGCGGCGGCGCCAAGGGCACGGCGTGGCGGGAGACGGTCCTGCGGCTGAGCGGACGCCCGGTACGGGTGCCCCGGGCCGAGGAACTGGTCGCCCTCGGGGCCGCCGCGCAGGCCGCGGGGCTGGTGCTGGGCGAGGACCCGGCGGCGGTGGCGCGACGCTGGGAGACCGCCGAGGGGCCGTCCTTCGATCCGGTACCCCGCGACGAGGCGGCGCTGGAGCGGCTCTCCCGGGTGCTGTCCGACGCGGACGGCCTGCTGCGCCGCGGCTGAGCACCGCACGTGGCGGCCGGGCGGCCCCGCTGTCGTACCGGCCCGGCACAATGAGCGGATCGGGCGAGAGGAGACGGATTCAGGTGGCAGCGCCACTGCCCAACACCCAGCAGGCGATGCGCCGGCGCAATCTCTCCCTCGTGCTGCACGCCGTGGCCGCCCACGGCCCGCTGTCCCGTGCGTCGGTGGCGGCCCGGGTGGGGCTGACCCGGGCCGCCGTCTCCACGCTCGTCGACGAGCTGATCCGGGACGGCCTGCTGGTCGAGCTGGGCCCCTCCCGGCCCGGCACGGTCGGCCGTCCCGGCAGCGCCCTGCAACTCAATGAGCGCGGTCCGGCCGGGCTCGGCGCGGAGATCGGGGTGGACCACCTCGCGGTGTGCGCGGTGGACCTGGCCGGACGGGTGCGGGCCCGCACCGAGGTCGCGTCGGCCAACCGTGACCGTTCACCGGCCCCGGTGCTCGCCCAGCTCTCCGCCCTGGTCGGTGAGGTCGCGGCGGAGGCCGGACGGGACGGGCTGCGACCGGTGGGGCTCGCGGTCGCGGTGCCCGGCCTGGTGGCGCGGGACGCGTCCCTGGTCGTGCGCGCCCCCAATCTCGGCTGGGAAGGGGTGGACATCGGCCCCGGGCTGCGCGCGGCGCTGCCCGGTCTGCCGGTGGTCGTCGACAACGAGGCGAATCTGGGCGCGCTCGCCGAGCTGTGGCGGGGCGGCCACGACCCGGCTCCCCGGGACTTCGTCCACGTCTCGGCCGAGATCGGCATCGGCGCCGCGGTCGTGCTCGACGGACGGCTGCTGCGCGGCACCCACGGTTTCGCGGGTGAGCTGGGCCATGTGCCGGTACGTCCCGAGGGGCCCGCGTGCGCCTGCGGCGGACGCGGCTGTCTGGAGCAGTACGCGGGCGAGGAGGCGGTACTGCGGGCGAGCGGCCTGTCCCCCGAGCAGGCCGCGGCCGAACACCCGGGCCCCGGCGGTCGTATCGCCCTGCTGGCCGTGCGGGCGGCTGGCGGCGACCGGCAGGTGCGGCGCGCGCTGCGCGGGGCGGGCTCGGCGCTCGGCATCGCCCTCGCGGGCGCGGTGAACCTCCTGGACCCTGAGAGGGTGGTGCTCGGCGGCGCGCTGACGCCGCTGGCGCCCTGGCTGCTGCCCGCCCTGGAGCGGGAGCTGGGCCGGCGGCTCGCCGACCCGGCCCGTCCGGGCGGCGGGGCGGTGACGGTCTCCCGGCTCGGCCCGGACGGTCCGCTGCTGGGCGCGGCCAGTTCGGTGGTGCAGGCGGTCCTCGACGATCCGGCGGGGTTCAGGGACCTCGCCGGGGCCGGGGCCGGGCTCAGAGGAAGCGATGCATGATGTGCAGCCCCACATAGCCCTTGGTGGGGTGGTCGAACGCCTGGGGAACGGTGCCGATCACCTCGAAGCCGAGTGAGCGCCACAGCGCCACCGCCCGGGTGTTGCTCTCCACCACGGCGTTGAACTGCATCGCCCGGTAGCCCTCGGCGCGCGCCCACTCCAGGACGTGCTCGCCCAGCGCCCGACCCACACCGCGCCCGCCGTGCTCGGGGGCCACCATGAAACTGGCCCCCGCGACATGCGCGCCGGGCCCCATCTGGTTCGGGTTCATCTTGGCCGAGCCGAGGACCACGCCGTCGGAATCGGTGGCGACGACGGTACGGCTCGGGGGCTTCAGCATCCAGATGTCGCGGGCCCGGTCCTCGGCCATGTCGCGGGGGTAGGTGTAGGTCTCGCCCGCGGCGACGATGCGGTGCAGGAAGGCCCATATGGCGGGCCAGTCCTCGGCGGTGGCGGTCCTGATCAACATGCGGCCCAGGATGGCGGCGGACCCGGTGGACCCGCGAACGGTTTTTCAAGGCCGCGCTCGCTCCAGGCACAGCGACCGCTTCGACCTGCGTTGATCATGTGCGCCCCTGAGAGCGCCGGCCGGGCAACAGCACCGCCTGCCACGACGAGGGGAAACACCTGCAATCCCATCGGCATCCAGACGTGAAATCACCGCAGTGACACCAGAAAACTCAATGGCCGATTGGACGCCAGAACATATGCGACAAAATTCCATCGATCGGGCGCTAATCCGTCGGCGCGCAAACCGAGGCAACGTCCGCCAGCTGCCAGCAGGCTCAATCATCACGCCGAGAGTGCTCGCGCGCCGAGAAAACAGATCGAGACAATCACGGCAGTTTACGCCGATGTAACCCAGAGTAGCTGTGGGCGATCATTCCGCAGGCGAGGATGGCGGCTGAAAGGATCATTCGGTCACGCCGATTCCGGGGGTATTGATGCAAGAAAATAAAACGCTGGTCACTTCTGCGCGGGGGAGCGTGGACTTACCGTATGCGGCCCTGGCACTGGAGGCGGCCGAGGAAGGCGCCAAGGCCATTGATGAGCACGCCGCGGAATTCCTCCAGTCGGTGACCAGCAAGGGAGCCCGCTACGACCTTGTGACGCGCGCCGACAAGGAAGCGGAGCGCGCGATCATCAGCCACCTCTCGACCCGAAGTCCGAACGACGGAATCCTCGCCGAGGAGACCGGATCGCGGGAGGGGACCTCTGGGTTGCGGTGGGTGATCGACCCGATCGACGGGACCACGAACTTCGTGCACGGGCGACGCGACTTCGCCGTCTCGGTCGGGCTCGAGTCACGCGACGGGATCTTCGCGGGTGCCGTGGTCCGGCCCGCTCACGGCGACTGGGCCGCGGCGGAAGGAGACCGGGTCTTCTCCAGCGCAGGACACCGGATGTCGGTCTCCTCGGTCCGGGTGAACGAGGCCCTGGTCGCAGTCGGCCTCTGCCACGACGCCACCGCACGGGCGTTCACCCTGCGGCAGATCGTGCCGGCCCTGGTCGCCCAGGTCCAGGACTGGCGCTGGGTGGGATCCGCCGCCTGCGATCTCTTCTCGGTGGCCGACGGCTCACTCGACGGCTACGTCGGAATCAATCTCAGCATCTGGGACATCGCAGCCGGTATCGCTCTGGTGAAGGCCGCCGGGGGCCAGTGCGAAACCGTTCGGGCCGGGCAGATCGACGCTTTCCTCGCGGGATCTCCCGAAGTCGTCGCGGGACTGAAGCACGCCCTCATCAACCTGTGAACTCCTGGGAAACGGTGCAGAAAGGAATCCCATGGTGCAACTGCTCAACGAGATCAGCTCCCCGGAAGACCTGCACAAGCTGTCCGAAGGGGAGTTGGAACGCCTTGCCTCGGAGATACGCACCTTCCTCATCGAGCACGTCTCACAGACCGGTGGTCACCTGGGTCCCAATCTCGGGGTAGTAGAACTCACATTAGCGCTGCACCGGGTTTTCGATTCTCCCAAGGATTCCATCGTCTGGGACACCGGACACCAGTCCTATGTCCACAAGATCGTCACGGGGCGCCGGAACATGTTCCCCACGCTCCGCACGAAGGGCGGCCTCTCGGGCTATCCGTCACGAGCGGAGTCCGCACACGACCTGGTCGAGAACTCCCATGCCTCCACGGCCCTCGCCTACGCCGACGGATTGTCCAAGGCGTACGCGCTGCGGGGCGAGGTCGATCGGTGCACGGTGGCAGTCATCGGTGATGGTGCCTTGACAGGCGGCATGGCATGGGAGGCTCTGAACAACATCGCGTCGGCGGGCAACTCCAGGCCCCTGGTGATCGTCGTCAACGACAACGGCCGCTCCTACTCGCCCACGGTCGGAGGGCTGGCGCGGCACCTCTCGGCGCTGCGGACCCTGCCGGCGTACGAGAGGTTCCTGGCAGCCGGTAAGGAGCTCCTCGACCGTACGCCCGTCGTCGGCAATCCCGTCTACGGGGCCCTGCACGGCGTCAAGCAGGGGCTCAAGGACATCGTGGCACCGCAGGCGCTCTTCGAGGATCTCGGTATCAAGTACGTCGGGCCGGTGGACGGACACGACGTCACCGAGTTGGAGAACTCCCTGCGCCTCGCCAAGGGGTTCGGAAGTCCGGTCATCGTCCACTGCATCACGGAGAAGGGACGCGGATACAGCCCTGCCGAACGGGACGAAGCCGAACGGTTCCACGCCGTGGGAAAGATCGACTCCCGCACCGGGGAAGCGTCGTCGGACGGTTCGCAGAGCTGGACGTCCGTCTTCGCCGCGGAGATCGCCGAGATCGGTGCGGAGAACCCGAGCGTCACCGCCATCACGGCGGCCATGCAAGGTCCGGTCGGACTGGGTGAGTTCGGCAAACGCCACCCCGACCGGTTCTTCGACGTCGGCATCGCGGAACAGCACGCGGTCACCTCGGCGGCCGGCATGGCGATGGCTGGTCTGCATCCCGTCGTCGCCGTGTACTCCACCTTCCTGAACCGGGCCTTCGACCAGCTCCTCATGGACGTCGCCCTGCACCGGTGTGGCGTGACGTTCGTACTGGACCGCGCCGGCATCACCGGCAGTGATGGTGCCAGCCACAACGGCATGTGGGATCTGTCCCTGCTCAACATGGTTCCCCACCTGCGCGTGGCCGTCCCCCGGGACGCCGACACCCTTCGTGAAGAACTCCGCGAGGCCGTCGGCGTCACGGACGCGCCGACAGCCCTGCGCTTCCCCAAAGGCGCGGTCGAGCCCGCCGTGCCCGCGCTCGAACGCAGGCACGGCGTCGACGTGCTGTACGAATCCGAGCAGCGCGGCGTACTGATCGTCGGTGTGGGCGCCATGGCAGGTCCGTGCGTACGAGTAGCGCACCGGCTCTCCGACGACGGTGTCGACGCCACGGTCATCGACCCGAGGTGGGTCAAGCCGGTGCCCGAGGGACTCGTCCGGCTGGCCCGTGGATATCGTCATGTCGTCACCGTGGAGGACAGTGGACGCATGGGGGGCGTGGGGGCAGCCGTGACGCAGGCGCTGCGTGATGCCCGTGTCACCGTTCCGGTCGACGTCATCGGCATTCCCCAACAGTTCCTCGACCACGGGTCGCGCGGTGAACTCCTCGCGGAGCTGGGACTCGCCGAGGACGCCCTGCACCAGGCCATCTACGGCGCCGTGGACCTCGGCCCGAGCAGGAACGGGGGCCGTCGCCGGGGAGGGGGAATCCCGAGCAACCTCGTGCCGATCGCCGACAACGCCTGATGAGGCGGCCACCGGGCCTCGTACGCCACCGCGGCCAACGAGGTGACCAAGCCTGCTCAAGGTGAGACAGGTGCCATGCGGAAGGGGTGCTCCTCGATCAGGGGCACCCCTCTTCATGTTCCGCCGGTGGCTGCCGGGAGCCGTACGGCGCGTCAGTGGGCGTCGCGCAGGAAAGCCTCCAGCCCCGCCAGATCGTCGGTGTTGAGGTAGTCCACATCGGCGGCCAGGAGCTCATGCCACAGGGCGTCGCGCTCCGGCCCGGCCACGTCCGGGGTGGCCCAGAAACGCACGGCCTGCCGGGCGGCGTGCGCGGAGGCGACCAGGCGGCGCAGCGTCTCGCGCTCCGCCGACGGTATCGGCCCGGCTCCCGTCCAGGTGAAGGACTTGGTCCAGTCCGCGCTGATGAGCGGGATGAAGGAGGCGGGCACGCCCGTGCCGAGGTCCTCCAGTCGTCCGTCGTAGAAGGCGTGGCGCACCTTCTCGGCCTCCATGGGGGCGCGTGCGCCGCGGTCGCCGGAGATGACGGCGGTCACCGCGCCGCGGCGCACCCGGCCGCCGACCCCGCCGTAGGCGGCGCTGAACAGGTGGCCGTAGCGGCGCAGCCGCTTGGCCAGTTCCCGATAGGTGGGCTCCCCGGCCGTCTTGATGTCGATCAGCAGTTGCAGGGACAGGTCGTAGCCGCGGTAGACCCGGCCGCCGCCCGCCTTCACCCGCCGGGCCAGCGGGTCGAGGTAGAGCGACTCCAGGGTGCGGGTGGGGTCCAGCTCGGTGGCGTCGTGGGCGACCAGCAACTGGCCGTCGACCAGCCAGATGTCGGCCTCCACGCTGCCGAAGCCGTGGGCGAGCGCGTCGGTGAGCGGGTGCGGGTGCTCGTAGTCGTTGTGGGCGTGGGCTCTGGCCAGCGGCCGCTCACCCTTCGAAGCGGACGTGCTCGCGAACGCGGGCGCGGCCGCGCCGCCCGCCAGAGCTGCTCCGAGGGTGAGGACAAAGGCACGGCGTGTACGGCGGACCATGGGGCCTCCCGGCTCTCGTCCCGGCGTGATGCCGGATACGCACGATGGACGCCAGTGAGTATCGGGGGCCCGTGCGCCCAAGGGGCAGTGGTGTGCGAAGAGTTCCACGGGTGGTCCCCGGCCATTTCCTCGCCGTTCCCAAGGTGCCGGGGCGGTGGCGGCGGTGCCCGCCCGCGGGGCGCGGGGCGGACGCGCGGGCGCCGGGTGCACGGCGGCTGTCCGCCCTCCGGGACAATCCGTCCGTCCTCCAGGGCAATCGGAGTGTTTACCCGTCAGCGGCGGTGGTCATTACCGTATCCGGGCACTCTTTTGAGTGAATGCATCGCCCAAAATCCGCTGATAGCTTGGCAGTTGCTCGAGCGCGGAATTACTCCTCAGGGTGCGTACAGGGATGGGTGAGCATTCACGATGACGACGTCCGTTGGACCGGGTTCCGGTACCGATATTTCACAGCCGCCGTTGAGCCTCGGCACGGCGGCCGCGCGGAATCTGGCGACGACGACCAAATCCGTTCCTCAGATGCAGGGCATCACCTCCCGATGGTTGCTGCGCATGCTGCCGTGGGTGCAGGTTCCGGGTGGTTCCTACCGGGTGAACCGCCGGGCGTCGCACACGCTCGGCAACGGCCGCGTGGAGTTCACCACCACCGGGGCCGCGGTGCGGGTCATCCCGGTCGAGCTGCGCGAGCTGCCGCTGCTGCGCGCTTTCGAGGACACCGCGGTGCTCGAGGCCCTGGCGGACCGCTTCACCCAGCGGGAGTTCGCGCCCGGCGATGTGCTGGTGGAGGCCGGGCGTCCGGCCGATGAGCTCCTCCTCATCGCGCACGGCAAGGTCGACAAGCTGACCGAGGGCGCGTTCGACGAACCCTCGGTGGTCGGCTCGGCCGCCGGCGGCGACCACATCGGGGAGCCGGAGCTGGCCGCCGCCGAGGCGGGCACCTGGGGCGTCACCGTGAAGGCCGTGACGTCCTGCACGGTGCTGGCCCTGCCGCGGCAGGAGTTCGAGGAGCAGCTGGACCGCTCCCCGGGGCTGCGCGCACATGTGGAGGCGGTGCGCTCGGCACCGGAGGCCGAGCAAAACGAGCACGGGGAGGCGGACATCGCCCTGGCCTCGGGGCATTCGGGCGAGCCGGTGCTGCCGGGCACGTTCGCGGAGTACGAACTGGCCCCGCGCGAGTACGAGCTGAGCGTGGCCCAGACCGTGCTGCGCGTCCACACCCGCGTCGCCGACCTCTACAACGAGCCCATGAACCAGGTCGAGCAGCAGCTCCGCCTCACCATCGAGGCCCTGCGCGAACGCCAGGAACACGAACTGATCAACAACCCCCAGATCGGCCTGCTGCACAACGCCGACCTCTCCCAGCGCATCCACACCCGCAGCGGCCCACCCACCCCCGACGACCTCGACGCGCTGCTGGCCACCGTCTGGAAGGACCCGGGGCTGATCCTGGCGCATCCACGGGCCATCGCGGCGATCGGCCGTGAGTTCAACAGCCGCGGCATCTCCCCGCAGCCCACGCAGGTGAACGGCCATTCATTGCCGGCCTGGCGAGGTGTGCCCATCTTCCCGTGCAACAAGATTCCGGTGACCCGGAGCGGGGTGAGTTCGATTCTCGTCCTGCGCACCGGGGAGGAGAACCAGGGAGTCATCGGACTGCACCGCACCGGAATTCCCGACGAATACCAGCCAAGTCTCTCGGTGCGGTTCATGGGAATCAGCGAGCAGGCCATCATCTCGTATCTCGTCAGCGCCTACTATTCCGCGGCCGTGCTCGTCCCGGACGCGCTCGGAATTCTGGAGAACGTGGAAGTCGGACTCTGACGTCCGCCCGCCCGGGCCCGTGGCCTTCGCATCCCTTCCCGATGATCTACCGAAATGGGTGATGAGCACATATGACCACCTCCGTGGAGTCCGGTGAGCAGCCGCTGAGTCTGGGCACGGCCGCCGCACGGAATCTGGCGACCACCACCAAGTCCGTTCCGCAGATGCAGGCCATCTCCTCCCGATGGCTGCTGCGGGTCCTCCCCTGGGTCCAGGTGTCCGCCGGCACGTACCGGGTGAACCGCCGGCTGACCTACACGGTCGGGGACGGGCGGGTGGAGTTCATCACCACCGGATCGCAGGTGCGGGTCATCCCGCCGGAGCTGGGTGAGCTGCCGACGCTGCGCGGCTTCGGGGACACCGCCGTGCTGGAGGCGCTGGCCGACGGCTGCGTCCAGCGCGAGTACGCGCCCGGGGATGTGCTGGTGGAGGCGGGCCGCCCGGCCGACCAGGTGTACCTGATCGCCCATGGCAAGGTCCGGCAGATCGCCCCCGGCGCCTATGACGAGGGCAGCACGCTGGCGGTGCTGGCCGATGGGGAGTACTTCGGCGACGCCGCCCTGACCGGCCCGGAGCGGACCTGGGAGTTCACCGTCCGGGCCGTCACCCGGACCACGGTGCTCACCCTCCCCCGGCGCGCTCTCCAGGAGGCCGCCGACCGCTCCGAGTCGCTGCGCGACCATCTTCAGGGGCTCGCCGACCGGCCCGCACCCGCTCAGAACCGGCGCGGTGAGGCCGATATCGCCATCGCGTCCGGCCACTCGGGCGAGCCGGTTCTGCCGGGCACGTTCGTGGAGTACGAACTGGCCCCGCGCGAGTACGAGCTGAGCGTGGCCCAGACCGTGCTGCGCGTCCACACCCGCGTCGCCGACCTCTACAACGAGCCCATGAACCAGGTCGAGCAGCAGCTCCGCCTCACCATCGAGGCCCTGCGCGAACGCCAGGAACACGAACTGATCAACAACCCCGAGTTCGGCCTGCTGCACAACGCCGACCTCTCCCAGCGCATCCACACCCGCAGCGGACCCCCCACCCCCGACGACCTCGACGAACTGCTGGCGCGGCGCCGCAAGACCCAGTACCTGCTGGCGCATCCGCGCACCATCGCGGCCTTCGGGCGCGAGTGCAACAGCCGTGGTCTGTATCCGCAGGGCGTCGAGGTGGCCGGGGTGGCGGTGCGGGCGTGGCGCGGGGTTCCGCTGCTGCCCTGCAACAAGATCCCGGTCAGCGAGTCCGGCACCAGCTCCATCCTGGCGATGCGCACCGGGGAGGAGAACCAGGGCGTCATCGGTCTGCACCAGACCGGTATCCCGGATGAGTACGAGCCCAGTCTGAACGTCCGGTTCATGGGCATCAGCGAACAGGCCGTGACGTCCTATCTGGTCTCCGCCTACTACTCGGCGGCGATCCTGGTGCCCGATGCGGTGGGTGTGCTGGAGGACGTCGAGATCGGCCGCTGAGCCCGGCCCGGAGGGGCCGCCCGCCGCGGACGTGGATCAGGGACGGACACTGCTGACCACGTCCGCGGTGGCGGCGAGCCCCTCGGAGATGGTGGGCGCCACACTGCTGCTCGCCAGGTAGAAGCCGAGCGTCACACAGACCAGCGCATGGGAGATGCGCAGTCCGCCGCTGCGGAGAAAGACCACCGTCAGGATCAGAAGCAGCAGGACCACGGAGATGGAAATGGCCATGGGGAGCCTCCTCGGCCGCTACGGAGCATCGGAATCCGGCCGTCAGTGTGGCTCACCATCGCCCGTGAACCGCCGTGACCTGGTGCTCCATACGGGTGCCGTTCTGCTGTCCGATTACTCCGCAGCGGTTTGCTCCCCGGCGGTCGTACCGCCCCGGCGGCGTGATCGCGGAGCGGGGGCGGGTTCGCCGGACCGGCCGGTCAGCCGGTGGGGGCCGCCAGGTCCACCAGCCCGGCGAGCGTCTCCCGGTGGCGGCCGGGGGTGCCCAGCGCGATCTGGTCGCTCTTGGCCCGCTTGAGATACAGATGCGCCGGGTGTTCCCAGGTCATGCCGATACCGCCGTGCAGCTGGACGCACTCCTCGGCCGCGTGCACCGCCACCTCGGCGCAGTGCGCCTGGGCCACGGCCACCGCGACCGGTGTGTCCGGGCTGTCCGTGGCCAGTGCGTCGGCCGCGTAGCGGGCGGTGGCGCGCGCCGAGACCAGTTCCAGCCACAGCGCGGCCATGCGGTGTTTGAGCGCCTGGAAGGAGCCGATGGGGCGCCCGAACTGATGGCGCTCCTTGGTGTGCCGGACGGTCTCGGTCAGACACCATTCGGCCACGCCCAGCTGCTCGGAGGCGAGCAGCCCGGCCCCGGTCAGCAGCGCCCGCCCGATGGCGGCCCCGGCCCGGTCGGGCCCGGCCAGCCGGCGCGCGGGGGCGCCGGTGAGGGTCACCGTGGCGAGCGGCCTGGTGAGGTCGAGCGAGGTGAGGGGTTCGACGGTGACGCTGGTCTCCGCGGTCTCCACGGCGTACAGCCCGTATCCGTCCGTACCGGCGGCGGGGACGAGCAGCACATCGGCGCCCGGGGCGTCCGCGACACCGGAGACCTGGCCGCTGAGCGTTCCGTCGCCGTCGGCCCTGACGGTCGCGGCGGGTGGGGCGGCCGCGCCGGCCGCGGTGGACAGCGGCACCGCGAGGGCGCCGACCGTGCGGCCCTCGGCAAGCGCGCCGAGCAGCCGGGCCACGGCCGGTTGGCCGGTGTCGCAGCCGAGCAGCGCCGCGACGGCGAGGACGGCGCTGGTGAGGTAGGGCACGGGGGCGACGGCGCGGCCGAGCTCCTCCATGACGACCGCCGCCTCGCGCGCGGTGGCGCCCTGACCGCCGAGCTTGTCGGGCACCAGCAACCCGGCGGTGCCCATCTCGGCGCCCAGCGCGCGCCACAGCGCCGCGTCGTACGCCCGGCCGCTCTCGGCCTCGGCGAGCACCGCGGCGGGCGGGCAGTGGTCGGTGAGCAGCGACCGTACGGCCGCGCGCAGATCGTCCTCCGCCTCGGAGTAGAGCAGGTCCGGGGTGCTCATCGGGGCAGGTCCTTCCACGGGAGGTCCTTGTCGGTGCGCGGCTCGGGCGGCAGGCCCAGGACGCGTTCGGCGATGATGTTGAGCAGCACCTCCGAGGTGCCGCCCTCGATGGAGTTGCCCTTGGCGCGCAGATAGCGGTAGCCGGCCTCGCGTCCGGTGAAGTCCACCAGTTCGGGGCGGCGCAGCGTCCAGTCGTCGTAGCGCAGGCCCTCCTCGCCCAGCAGCTCGACCTCCAGCGCGCTGATCTGCTGGTTGAGGCGGGCGAAGGCGAGCTTCATGGCCGAGCCCTCGGGGCCGGGCTGGCCGACCGCGAGCTGCTGGCGCAGCCGCTCGCCCGCGAGCCGGGCCGCCTCGGACTCCACCCACAGCCGCAGCAGCCGCTGGTGGAGGTCGTGGGTGCGCAGTTCGGGCCGTTCCCGCCAGGTGTCGGCGACCAGGCCGATCATGCCGCCCTCGCGGGGGACGCGGCCGCCGCCGATGGCGACCCGTTCGTTCATCAAGGTGGTCTGGGCGACGCGCCAGCCGTCGCCGATCTCGCCGAGCCGCCGGCTGTCGGGGATCCGCACACCGGTGAGGAAGACCTCGTTGAACTCCGCCTCGCCGGTGATCTGGCGCAGCGGCCGGACCTCGACGCCGGGGTCGGTCATATCGCAGACGAAGTAGCTGATGCCGCGGTGTTTGGGCTGGTCGGGGTCGGTGCGGGCGATGAGGATGGCCCAGCGGGCGAGATGGGCGCTGGAGGTCCAGACCTTCTGGCCGTCGACCACCCAGTCGTCGCCGTCGCGTACCGCCCGGGTGGCCAGGGCCGCGAGGTCGGAGCCGGCGCCGGGCTCGCTGAACAGCTGGCACCACACCTCCTCGCCGGTCCACAGCGGGCGCAGCAGCCGCTGCCGCTGCTCGTCGGTGCCGAAGCCGAGGATGGTGGGGGCGGCCATGCCCAGGCCGATGCCGATGCGGCGGGGGTCGTTGTCGGGGGCGCCCGCGGCCTCCAGTTCGGCGTCGACGACGGCCTGGAGCGCACGCGGGGCGTCCAGGCCGCCGAGCCCGGCCGGGTAGTGCACCCAGGCGAGTCCCGCGTCGAAGCGGGCGCGCAGGAAGTCCAGGCGGTCGGTGGTGGCGGGTGGGTGGGCGTCGAGGAGGTCACGGACGCGGCGGCGCAGCTCGTCGGCGTCCACGGCGGGGCGGTGCCGGGTGGCGCTCATCGGGTCCCTCCGGCGGCCTGTCCGGGGAGGACCACCACACGGCCGGTGGTGGTGCCGTCGGCGACGCGCTGCACGGCGCCGGCCGCGCCCTCCATCGGCACGCGCTCGCTGACCAGCGGTTTGACGGTGCCCTGTGCGGCGAGCTTGGTCAGCTCCTCGTGACAGGCGCGGACGGCGGCCGGGTCGTGGGTGTTGTACAGGCCCCAGTGCAGGCCGAGGATGGCGTAGTTCTTGACCAGGGCGTGGTTGAGGGCGGCCTGGGGGATGACGCCGCTGGCGAAGCCGACGACCACGACGCGGCCCTCGAAGGCGACGCATTTGACGGATTTGGCGAAGGCGTCGCCGCCGACGGGGTCGTAGACGACATCGGCGCCGCGTCCGGCGGTGGCCTCCTTGACGGCCGCCACGATGTCGTCGGTGCGCCGGTCGAGGACGAGGTCGCAGCCCAGTTCGCGGGCGACGCGGGCCTTGTCGTCGCCGCCGACGACCCCGATCACGGTCGCCCCGGCCGCCTTGCCGAGCTGGACGGCGGCGCTGCCGACCCCGCCCGCGGCGGCGTGCACCAGGAGCGTCTCGCCGGACCGCAGCCCGGCCCTGCGGTGCAGGCCGAACCAGCCGGTCTGGTAGCCGATGTGCAGCGCGGCGGCCTCGGCGTCGTCCAGGGCGTCGGGCGCGGGCAGGGCGGCCTCCGCCGCCACCGGCACCAGCTCGGCGAAGCCGCCCGCCGGAAGCGTGGGCGTGGCCAGGACGCGGGAGCCCACTTCGCCGTCGGCGCCCTCGCCGACGGCGACGACCTCACCGCACAGCTCGACGCCGGGGGTGAACGGCAGGGGCGGCCGCACCTGGTACTGGCCGCGGCAGAGCAGGGCGTCGGGGAAGTTGACGTTGACGGCCCGGACCCGCACCAGCAGCTGTCCCGGTCCCGCCGCCGGATCCGGCACCTCTTCGAGGCGCATGACCTCACCCGGCTCGCCGTTGTCGTGCACTCGCCATGCCTGCATCCGCTGGCCTCCACTAACGGGTCGTAAGGACGCGGTACCGCGCCGGGCGGAACATACTAACCAGTCGGTACGAGGAGGGGAACCGCCACGGCCGTCAGCCGTCCCGCCCCGCCCGCCCGGCGGTCGATGAACTCTTGTGCAACTCTGGAGGCACCCTTGAGCCCGGCGCGTCGGCAGGTAAAGAGTGGACGGCGACATATCGGCTCGTTTCACGGCGGGCCGATGCCGGAACGGGACGGGAGATGACGACTGTGCCCGACGACAAGGCGATCAGCGAGGCCGAGCTGGAGGCCAGGCTGCACGGCATCTGTTTCAAAACCGGGCCGCCTCGCCGTATCGGAGTCGAACTCGAATGGCTCATCCACGACCCGCACGACCCCGCACGACCCGTCGAGGCGGCCCGGCTCGAAGCCGCGGTGGCCGCTCTGCGCGGACTGCCGCTGCGGTCCGCCATCACCTTCGAACCCGGCGGCCAGGTGGAGCTCAGCTCCCTGCCGGCCGACTCCCTCTCCGCGTGCGTGGAGTCCGCCGCCGCCGATCTGGTTCTCGTACGTTCCCTGCTCACCGGGCTCGGCCTCGGTATCGCCGGCCACGGCCACGACCCCTGGCGCCCACCCAGACGCTTTCTCACCACGCCCCGCTACGAGTGCATGGAGACCTACTTCGACCGCCGGGGGCCGGCCGGTCGCTCCATGATGTGCAGCACCGCCTCGGTGCAGGTCTGCGTGGACGCCGGGCACGAGGAGCCCGGCCCGCTCGGCATGGCGCGGCGCTGGCGGCTCGCCCATCTGCTGGGCGCGGTGCTGACCGCCGCCTTCGCCAACTCGCCCCTGCGCCAGGGCCGCCCCACGGGCTACCGCTCCACCCGGCAGGCACTGTGGACGGCGATGGATCCCGGCCGCACCCACGCCCCGCGCGACGGCGGGGATCCCCGCGCGGACTGGGCCGATTACGTGCTGGACGCGCCCGTGATGGCGATCCGGGACGAGGAGGCGCCCTGGACCGTGCCGCGGGGGGTGACCTTCCGCCAGTGGGCCCGGACCGGGCTGCCCCGGCCGCCCACCCCCGACGATCTCGACTTCCACGTCTCCACGCTCTTCCCGCCCGTGCGCCCGCGCGGCCATCTGGAACTGCGCATGATCGACGCGCAGAGCGGTGCGGACGGATGGATCGTCCCCCTGGCCGTCACGGTCGCGCTCTTCGACGATCCGCAAGCTGCCGAAACGGTGTACCGGGTGGTGAAACCGCTCGCCGAGACGGCGGGCGCCCGCCCCGCGCCGGGCAATCCGCTGTGGCGGGCCGCGGCCCGCCACGGGCTGGCCGACCCCGAGCTGCGCACCGCCGCCATCAGCTGCTTCGCCGCGGCGCTGGATGCGCTGCCCCGCATCGGCGCCTCCCCCGCCGTCATCGCCGCCGTGGCCGCCTTCACCGACCGCTACGTGGCCCGTGGCCGATGTCCCGCCGACGATCTGCTCGCTCCTCTCACCGGTAAGGAGGGACGGTCATGACCGCTCTCGACTCCGACCTCACGATCGATCCCGAGGCGCTGCGCCGGCGCGCCGAGAAGGCGCTGCGCACCGCGCGCGACCGCACCCACACCCTCACCACGTGTGTGGACGAACCCGACCTGACCGCCCAGCACTCCCCTCTGATGTCCCCGCTGGTCTGGGATCTGGCGCACATAGGCAACCAGGAGGAGCAGTGGCTGCTGCGCGCGGTCGGCGGATGTGACGCCCTGCGGCCCGACATCGACCCGCTCTACGACGCCTTCGAGCATCCACGCGCCGAGCGGCCCTCGTTGCCGCTGCTGGCGCCCGCCGAGGCCCGCGGCTATGTCCACGAGGTGCGCGGCCGGGTGCTGGACATCCTGGAGCGGGTCGAGCTGCGCGGTGCCCCGCTGGTCGACGCCGGTTTCGCGTTCGGCATGATCGCACAGCATGAGCAGCAGCACGACGAGACGATGCTCATCACCCACCAGCTGCGCCGCGGACCCGCCGCGCTGACCGCCCCGCCGCCGCCCGACACGGCCGACGGCGCGGTGCTGCCCGAGGAGGTGCTGATCCCGGGCGGCCCGTTCACGATGGGCACCTCGGCCGAACCCTGGGCCCTGGACAACGAGCGGCCCGCGCACCGCCGGCTGGTCCCGGCCTTCCACATCGACACCACTCCGGTGACCAACGGCGCGTACCAGCGGTTCATCGCCGACGGCGGCTACGCCGAGCGGCGCTGGTGGACGGCCGAGGGCTGGGCGTACATCCGGGAACACGGGCTCACTGCCCCGCTGTTCTGGCGGCGCGAGGGCGGGCAGTGGCTGCGCCGCCGGTTCGGGGTGACGGAGCCGGTGCCGCCCGAGGAGCCGGTGGTGCATGTGAGCTGGTACGAGGCGGACGCCTACGCCCGCTGGGCGGGGCGGCGGCTGCCCACCGAGGAGGAGTGGGAGAAGGCCGCCCGCCACGACCCCGACAGCGGCCGGTCCCGGCGCTATCCCTGGGGCGACGCCGACCCCACCCCCGACCGGGCCAACCTCGGCCAGCGCCATCTGCGGCCCGCACCGGCCGGAAGCTATCCGCGGGGCGCCTCCGCGCTGGGGGTGCGGCAGCTGATCGGCGATGTGTGGGAGTGGACCTCCAGCGACTTCCTGCCCTACCCGGGGTTCCGCGCCTTCCCGTACCGCGAGTACTCGGAAGTCTTCTTCGGCCCGGCGTACAAGGTGCTGCGCGGCGGCTCCTTCGCGGTGGACGAGGTCGCCTGCCGGGGCACGTTCCGCAACTGGGACCTGCCGGTCCGCCGCCAGATCTTCTCGGGGTTCCGCACCGCCCGGGACGCGTCCTGATGTGCCGGCACCTGGCGTACCTGGGGCCGCGGACCTCCATCGGCGACGTGGTCATCGCGCCCCCGCACAGCCTGTTCCGGCAGTCGTGGCAGCCCCGGCGGCAGGCACACGGCACGGTCAACGCCGACGGGTTCGGCGTCGGCTGGTACGCGCCGGGCGACCCGGTGCCCGCGCGCTACCGCCGCGCCGCGCCCATCTGGGGCGATCTGTCGTTCGCCGACCTGGCCCGCGTGGTGCGGACCGGGGCGCTGATGGCCGCCGTACGGGACGCCACCGAGGCGGGCGCGGACGGGGAGGCGGGCGCCTCGCCTTTCACCTCCGGGGCCTGGCTGTTCAGCCACAACGGGGTGATCCGCGACTGGCCGCACACGGTCGCGGACCTCGCCGCGTCGCTGCCGCCGGCGGATCTGCTCGCCCTGGAGGCGCGGTGCGACTCGGCGTTCGTCTGGGCCCTGGTGCTGCACCGGCTGCGGCTGGGCCACGAACCGCCGGAGGCGCTGGCCGAGGCCGTCGACCAGCTCGCCGGCGCGTCCCCCGGCTCACGGCTCAATCTGCTGCTCATGGACGGGGAGACCATCGCCGCCACCGCCTGGGGCGACACCCTGTGGTACCTCGCCGATCCGGGCCGGGGCGTGGTGGTCGCCTCCGAGCCGTACGACCAGGACCCCGGCTGGACGGAGGTCCCCGACCGCACCGTGCTCACCGCCACCCGCACCGATGTACTGCTCACCGCACTCAAGGAGGCTTCCCGTTGAGCCCCTTCACCGTCACCCGCACCCTGCCCGCCGACGCCACCGCGGCCGCGCTGCGCGCCGATGTGGCCGACGGGCTGACCAGCACGCCCAAACACCTTCCGCCCAAGTGGTTCTACGACGCCCGGGGAAGCGCGCTCTTCGAAGAGATCACCCGGCTCCCCGAGTACTACCCGACCCGCGCCGAGCGGGAGATCCTCCTGGCCCGCGCGGCGGAGATCGCCGACGCGACCGGGGCCCGCACCCTCGTCGAGCTGGGCTCCGGCTCCTCCGAGAAGACCCGCCACCTGATCCGGGCACTGCCGGACCTGCGCGTCTACGTCCCCGTCGACGTGAGCGAGAGCGCGCTGGAGCCGGCCGGGGAGGCCCTGCTGGCCGAGCGTCCACACCTGACGGTGCACGCGCTGGTCGCGGACTTCATGAACGGGCTCACGCTGCCCGACGACACTCCGGGGCCGCGGCTGCTGGCCTTCCTCGGCGGCACGATCGGCAATCTGCTGCCGGCCGAGCGGGCCGTCTTCCTGGCCTCGGTGAGCGAACTGCTCGCCCCCGGTGACGCGCTGCTGCTCGGCACCGACCTGGTGAAGGACGAGGCCACCCTGGTCGCCGCCTACGACGACGCCCAGGGGGTCACCGCGGCGTTCAACAAGAACGTGCTGGCGGTGCTCGACCGCGAGCTGGGCGCCGACTTCGACCCCGCCGACTTCGACCACCTGGCGGTGTGGAACGCCGAGGAGGAGTGGATGGAGATGCGGCTGAGAGCCCGTAAGGAGCTGACCGCGAAGATCCCCGCCATGGATCTCGCGGTGCACTTCACGGCCGGGGAGGAGCTCCGCACGGAGGTGTCCGCCAAGTTCCGCGAGGAGAAGGTGCGGGCCGAACTGACCGCCGCGGGGCTGGAGCCGCGGCGGTGGTGGACCGACGCGGCGGGCCGCTTCGCGGTGTCGCTGGCCGTCCGCGGGTAGCGGCCCGGGAGGTACCGCACGCCGCCGCCCGGGGCTCCGGTCCCGGGCGGCGGTTCGCATGCGGGGGAAGGCGGTGTGGCGCGACGCCAACCCAGCGGTGGCGCGGGGCCGTTGGCGGCCGTACTCCCGTACGAGCCGTGCCCCCACCACGCCCCGAAAGAACACAGCGTGTCCGAACGACCCACGCCGCGCACCGACCGGTGTCCCGAGCCCCGCCGCAGAAGCGCGCTGACCGCCGACGCCCGCCGCGGCGGCCGGGGCCGCGCTGCCGGCCGGGCGTGCCACCACCGACGCGCGGCGGCCGCGCTCGGCGCGGGCCGCGGGCGATCTGCGGCCGTACGCCTGGTACTGGTTCCCCGACAGCCTCCCCTCCGGCTCTCCGGGCTCCGGTGTCGTCCGGCGCGGCCTCCCGGCGTGGACGCCCGAGTCCGATCCGCGACGGTGCCGCTCGCGCCGCGCACCGCAACGGCGTGCCCGTCCTCGGGAACGTCCTCCTGCCGCCCGCGGCGTACGGAGGCCGGCCGCGCTGGGCCCAGGACTCGGCGGACGGCGGCTTCCCGGTCGCGGACAAGAGCCCGCCGCCGTCTCGCTCGTCTGGTAGCCGTCAGACCGTCACCCTGCGTTTCGCTCGCACAACCGACAGAAATAATGTGATGCGCATCACATAAGCGGAAAAGGGCCGCAGCACAGCGCGCTACGGCCCGCCCGCTGGGCGCGCTCCCTCTTGTTGTGGCCAAATCCGTGCCCATATCTTTGGCGCGCCTGGCAGCTCGCCGCACCCCGGCAGCAGGAGGAGGAGCCGTCCATGCCCTTACGGGGACGCCACCGCCGTTACAAGGCCAACCGCATCTCCCGCGCCTCGCTGAGCGTGACCGCGGGCGGCGCCGGAATCGCCCTTCCGCTCATCGGCGCCGCGGGCGCCTCGGCGGCCTCGGGCGAGACCTGGAACAAGGTCGCCCAGTGCGAGTCCACCAACCATTGGGACATCAACACCGGGAACGGCTTCTACGGCGGACTACAGTTCACGCAGAGCACCTGGGCGGCTTACGGCGGCACGGCCTACGCGGCACGCGCCGATCTGGCCACCAAGGACCAGCAGATCGCGGTCGCGGAGAAGGTGCTCGACGCCCAGGGGCCGGGTGCCTGGCCGGTGTGTTCGGGGAAGGCCGGTCTGACGCGGACCGACGCGGCGCCGCAGAGCGCGCCGAAGGTCCTCAAGGCGTCCGCCGCACCGGCGAAGGAGGCACAGCGGCCCCAGAAGGCCCAGCGGACGGCGGCGAGCAAGCCCACGCCCACCAGCCTCCCGGGCGCGTCCGCCAAGTCCGGCCGCTACGTCGTCGTCAGCGGCGACTCGCTGTCCGGTATCGCCGACTCCCATGACGTCAGCGGCGGCTGGAAGACGCTGTACGAGACCAACCGCGGGACGGTCGGCGACGATCCGGATCTGATCTACCCCGGTCAGAAGCTCTCGCTCACGGGCGGCAAGACCACCGCCAAGCCCAAGGCGAAGACCGAGACGCCCGGCAAGGCCGAGGCCAAAGCCAAGGCCAAGGCGAAGCCCGCACCGCGCCAGAAGGCCGCCAAGCCCCAGCCCAGCCGGGAGCGGGCGGCCAAGCCCGCCGCCTCCTCGGGCTTCATCGCCCCCGTCAGCGGCGTCAGCCCGAGCACCGCCTACCGGGCGGCCGGTTCCAGCTGGTCGAGCGGCTATCACACGGGCGTGGACTTCCCGGTATCCATCGGCACCTCGGTGAAGGCCGTCTCCACCGGCCAGGTGGTCTCGGCGGGCTGGGCCGACGCATACGGCTATCAGGTGATCATCCGGCATCCGGACGGCAAGTACAGCCAGTACGCCCATCTCTCGCAGTTGTCGGTGCGGACCGGGCAGAGCGTCAACGTCGGCCAGCAGGTGGGCCGTTCGGGCGCCACGGGAAACGTCACCGGACCGCATCTCCACTTCGAGATCCGCACCGGTCCCGGCTACGGCTCGGACATCAACCCGCTCACCTATCTGCGGTCACACGGCGTCAGTCTCTGACGGGGCCCGGGGGCCGGCCCCGGACCGCCGGGCGGTGTCGGAGGGGCGTGCCAGACTCGCGCTCATGCACACCCGGACCGTTCTCACCCCGCTCGGCATCCGCCACGACGACCCGCGGCTGCGCTACCGGGGCGCGGTGTCCCTGCGGCGCGGCCCCGGGTGGACCGCGCCCTGGCGGCTGCCGCACGAGGACGCGGCGCTGTACCTCCCTGAGGGCGGGCTGGGCCGGGCCGCGATGCCGTCCGGGGTGCGCGTCACACTGCGCACCGACAGCGCCTCGCTGGTCTGCCGCTACCAGGCCGACCCCGCGCCCAGGCTGAACGGGCCCGAGGAGCGCGCCCGGCTCGATGTGCTGTGCGACGGGCGGCGGGCGGCCACCGTGGAGCTGGAAACCCATGGTGGGGACGCGGAGTTCCGGTGCGACGGTCTGCCGGGGCGGATGGCGACGGTCGAGCTGTGGCTGCCCTTCTACCACCAGTTCCGGCTGTGCGGGGTGTCCGTGGACGCGGGCGCGACCCTGGAGCGCGAGGCCCCCGGGCGGCAACCGCGCTGGGTCCACTGCGGCAGCTCCATCTCGCAGGGGCGTGGCGCGGCCTCCCCCAGCCGGACCTGGACCGCCCTGGTCGCCCGGCGCGCCGGCTGGGACCTCACCTCCCTCGCCCTGGGCGCGGCCTGCTGTCTCCAGCCCATGACGGCGCGGCTGATGCGGGATCTGCCGGCCGATCTCCTCACCCTGTGTGTCGGGGTCAACGTCCAGGCGCTCGGCAGCCACAACCGCGACGCGCTCGTCTCGGCGCTCGTCGGTTTCGTCCGCACCGTGCGCGAGGGCCACCCCACGACGCCGTTCGCCGTGATGTCCACGATCACCGCACCCGAGCGGGAGAGGGTTCCAGGGCCTTCGGGGATGACCATGCGCGAGTGCCGGGCGCACATCCGCCGGGCCGTGGCCCTGCTGCGCGACCACGGGGACACACGGCTGCACTACCTCCACGGTCCCGAGGTGTTCGGGCCGGCCTGTACGCGGCTGATGCTGGAGCCGGAGGGCTCGGACCGGCTGCATCCCGCGGCGGCCGGCCACCCCGTTCTGGCCTCGCGCTTCGTCACGGCCCTGCGCCGGGCCCGCTGCGTGCCGTAGGCGCTTCCCGGGGGCGACCCGGACCGTGCACGCAGTTCTGCACGCTTGCGGCTATTGACTGCACGAAAGCGTGCGGATGAGACTCTCTCCATTACGGAGCCCCCGACCGGGCCATCGGCCGGCGCCGCCCGACCGGTGCCCTGGCGGACCGGACCGGCGGACGAGGGCTTTCGCGCATTCGCGGACCGCCCGTGCCCTGGCACATCGATGTGCCCGGACGTGGCAGCTCCGCACCGGCACACGAGGACGTCACATGCACCCCCAGCCCGAAAGCGGAACCGGCACGACTGCCGGTCTCCCGGCCACGGCCGACGGCCGCACCTCCAGCGCTCCCCCGTCCGGCCCCGCCCCGGCCGGCGCCCCCGACGACGGACGCATGACGTGGTACGTCTACCTCGCAATCGTGATCAGTACGTTCGGCGGGCTCATCTTCGGCTACGACACCGGAGTGGCCGGTGGCGCGGCGGGCTTCGTCGCCGACGACTACGGCCTGTCCAGCTTCATGGAAGGCGTGGTGGTCAGCACCTCCCTCTTCGGCGGGATGGTGGGGGCCATGGCCGGGGGCCCGCTCGGCGACCGTTACGGGCGGCGGCCGGTTCTGCTGCTGTCCGGACTGCTGTTCACCGCCGGGGCCCTGATCTCGGCGTTCGCCCCCGGGCTCGCCGTGCTGCTCGCTGCCCGTGTGGTACTGGGGGCCGGCGTGGGCGCCGCCTCCGTACTGGTGCCCGTGTACATCGCCGAACTGGCCCCCGCCCGCATCCGGGGCGCCCTGGTCTCCGGTTACCAGCTCCTCACCACCCTGGGCATCGTGCTCGCCTACGGCGTCAACGCCCTCTTCGGGGCGGGCCAGGCGTGGCGCTGGTCCCTGGGGCTGGCCGCGGTGCCGGGTCTGCTGCTCGCCGGGGGCGTGCTGCTCGTGCCCGAATCGCCCCGGTGGCTGGTCTCCCGGGGCCGGCTGGAGGCCGCCCGCGATCTGCTGCGCCGCGTACGCGGACGGCACGACGTGGAGGCCGAGCTCCATGAGATCAGGGCCGTGCACCGGCAGGAGGCGCGGGCCGGCTCCGGCGGCTGGCGGGAGCTGAACGCGTCCTGGGTGCGGCCGATGGTGCTGGTGGGCGTGCTGGTCGCGTTCTTCGCCAACGGCTGCGGCATCAACCTGGTCATCTACTTCGCCCCGCAGATCCTCCAGTCCGCCGGGATGGGTTCCAGCTCGTCCCTGCTGGCGACGGTGGGGCTCGGCGCCGTCAATGTCGTCTTCACGGTGGTGGGCATGGCCCTGGTCGACCGGGTGGGCCGCAAACCGCTGCTGCTGGCCGGGGCCGTCGGTATGACGGTCACGCTGGGCGCGCTGGCCGTGGTGGTGTCGGTGCCCGGCCTGCCCGGCGCCAACTGGCTGTCCTTCGCCTGTCTGAGCCTGTACATCGTCATGTACGCCGTCAGTCCGGGCCTGGTCGCCTATGTGGTCATCTCGGAGATCTTCCCCCTGCACGTGCGGGCCAAGGCGACCGGTGTGGCCACCTTCGTCATCTTCGCGACCAACCTGGTGATCGGCCTGACCTCGCTGCCGATGCTCGACCGGCTCGGCACCGCCACCACCTTCTGCCTGTTCACCGCGGTGTGCGTGCTCTTCGTGCTCTTCTGTCTGCGGATGCCGGAGACCAAGGGCCGCACGCTGGAGGAGTTGGAGGCCCGGTTCCGTGCCGCGGCCGACAGCCGGGCCCACGCCCGGGTCTCCCGCGGCGTCTGAGGCCCGGCGGCCGCTGTCGACGGCGGACACCGTGCACGCGTCGCACGCCACCGCGCAACGCGTGCACGGTAGTGTTGTCCTGCCGAACGACGCCGCGCAGGAGGGGTGAGTCGTGTCCGAGTCCTCGGCCGATCGACGCCGGGCCATATTGGAGAACGTGCGTGCCCTGGGGTACGCCGGGGCGGGCGAGCTGGCCCGCACCTTCTGCGTGGACGGCTCGACCATCCGCCGCGACCTGGCCCAGCTCGAACGGGCCGGACTGGTGCGGCGCACCCGCGGCGGCGTGCTGCCGGCCGACCCGGCCGAGGCCGTCGACACCCCCTACGACGTGCGCCGCGTCCAGCACGCGGAGGCCAAACACGTGCTGGGCCAGGCGGCCGCCGAACTCGTCGAGGACGGCCAGTCGGTCATCATCGACAACGGTTCGACGATGTACCAGGTGGCCCAGGCGCTGCGGCGGCGGCACCGCCTCACCGTCATCACCAACGACCTGATGGTCGCGCTGTGCATGTCCGAGCACGCCACCCACCAACTCCACATGACCGGCGGCGTGCTGCTGGACACGGTCTACACGCTGGTGGGTCCGGGCGCCGTGGCCTCGCTGCGCGGACTGCACGCCGACTGGGCCTTCCTGGGCGCGGAGGCGGTGCATCCGCAAGCCGGTGTCACCAACGTCAACGTCGTCGAGATCGCCGTCAAACAGGCGATGATCGAGGCGGCGGAGCGGGTGGTGGTCGTAGCGGACAGCTCCAAGCTCGGCCGCCGGTCACTCGCGCCGGTGTGCGGCCTGGAGAGCGTCCACGCACTCATCACCGACGACCGGCTGCCACCGTCCGAGCGGACCGCGTACGGTCCCGCGCTGCGGTGCGTACCCGCGCCCGCGGACACACACCGGTAGCTCCGCGGCCCCGTACCGCGCCGCTCCGGGCACGCCTGCCCATCGGTCCGGAGGCCGAGTGCCTCCGGACCTGTTGCGTGCGACAAAGCCTGCACGCTTTCGCGTATTGACTGCACGGTTGCGTGCGTGATGGTCTGGTGCAGTCCGGATGGCCACGTATGCGCCGCAGACCCGGACCCGCGTCGGCCGGGACGTACGCTCCCTGGGCCGTCCGCTGTCGAAGCGCCCCACTCCGCCCGCCGCACGGCGGCCCTCACACCCGTTCCCGGAAGGATTCCCCGATGACCGACCCGGCCCGCTCGTCCGACGGCTATCTCGCGGACATCGCCGCGCAGCCCGATGCCCTGCTCAGACACGCGGATTCCGAGCTGCCCGCCACCCTGGCCGGGCTGGACCTCGGACAGTACGACCGCATCGTGCTGACCGGCATGGGCTCGTCGCTCCACTCCTTCGTACCGGTCGAGCGCGCCCTGGCCGCCGCCGGTCTGCCGGTGTGGCGGATCGACTCCGGACAGCTGCTCGACACTCCGCAGCGCATCACGCCCGGCACGCTGCTGTGGGCCACCTCGCAGTCCGGACGCAGCGGCGAAATCGTCGCCCTGCTGGAGGCCCTCACCCCCGCCACCCGGCCCCGCACCCTGGTGGCCACCACGGACGACCCCACCAGCCCACTGGCGGCAGCGGCGGACATCCTGGTACTGCTGCACAGCGGCCCGGAGGCCACCGTCAGCACCAAGAGCTACCTCAACACCCTGGCCGCCCATCGCAGGGTCCTGGCCGCGCTGCGCGGTGCGGACGACCTGGCCGTCACGGAGGACCTGCGCCAGTGCGCGGGGGCGCTGCGCCGCCTGCTCGCCGACCCGCCCGCGATCGCCGACGTCGCCAAGCGGGCACTGTCCGCCACCCACCCCAGGTTCGCCCTGGTCGGAACCGGTGACGACGCGGCCACCGCGCTCACCGGCGCCCTCATCACCAAGGAGGCGAGCCGGGTGGCCGCGGAGGGATACGTCGGCGGCGCCTTCCGGCACGGTCCGCTGGAACTGGCCGGCCCCGGACTGACCGCCGTGCTGTTCGGCCCCGGCGACGCACAGGACCCCGTGCTGCCCGCGCTCGCCCATGACCTCTCCGGGACCGGCTCCACCGTGATCACTGTCGGACCGCGCGCCTACCCGGGCAGCGAGCTTCTGGCCACCCCCGCCGACCGCGGCACGTTCGGCCGGCTGGCGATCGGTATCGCGCAGGTCCAGCTCCTCACGGTGGCGCTCGCGCAGACTGCCGGGAACGTACCGGGGGAGTTCCGGTTCGGTCGCAAGATCACGGACACGCTGTGACCGGGCGAGCGGCGGGAGACGCCGCGGACCGCGCGCGCACCGGCGCGGACCGGCCAGGGCCGCGGACCACACCGGCACACCATCCATCGGCCACCGCATCGGCCGCCCCCGCCGTCGGCGTGGACCTCGGCGGCACCGGGGCCCGGCTCGTGGCCTGGCAGGACGGCACGGTGCTGGCGGCGGCCGACGCCCTCTCCGCCGACCTCGGTACCGGAGAGGTGCCCGAGCGCGTCGACCGGCTGGCCCGCGTCATCTCGGGGCTGCTGCCGACCGGCGTCCGCCCGGCCGCCGTGGGCATCGGGGCGAGCGGTCCCGTGGACGTGACCGCGGGTGTCGTGCACAACCACGACACCCTGCCGTGGTTCTCCGGGTTCCCCCTCACCGAAGCCCTCGGCGAGCGTCTGTCGGTCCCCGTCGTCATCGACAACGACGCCGTCACCGCGGCCCTGGGCGAGCACGCCGCCGGTGCGGGCCAGGGCTGCGACCGGATGCTCATGGTCACCCTCGGCACCGGCATCGGCACGGCCATGCTCGTGGACGGACATCCGGTGCGCGGGCTGGACGGCAGCCACCCCGAGGGCGGCCACCTGCCGGTCACCGACGACCCGGCCCGCTGCTACTGCGGCCTGACCGGCTGCTGGGAGCAGGCCGCCTCGCGCAGCGCCCTCCAGCGCATGCTGGCCACCCGGCTCGGCGACGACCCCCCGGGCCGCCGGACCCTGGAGCAGGGCGTGCGGGCAGCCCGCACCGATCCCGCGATACGCGAGGTGTTCACCGCGTACGGCACGCTCCTCGGACGCGGCCTGGCGGCTCTGCACGCCCTGTACCAGCCCCGGGTGACGGTTCTGGGCGGCAGCGCGGCCACCTGCCTGCCGCTGTTCGCAGAAGGCATGCGCCGGGCGCTGCGCCGCTCCCCCGAATACGACGTGCCCACCGACATCCGCCCCGCCCGGCTCGGTGACAACGCCGGCGCGGTCGGCGCGGCCATCCTCACCCACCGCGTCCCGCCCGCGGGCGGGTGACCCGCCCCCGACCGGGACCCGCGCCCGGAGGCGCACTTGATCCGGGAGCGCCTTTCGGGCGAGACTTCTACAGCCCTGTAGATTGCCGCCGGGTGGCCGGTACGCCGTATCGGCCCTCAGCGCCGGAAGAGAGCAGACCTGATGTTCGGCTTGAGCGAACTCGCCGTGATCCTCATCGTCGTCGTCGTGGTCCTCGGCATCAAGAAACTGCCCGAGCTGGTGCGTTCCGCGGGCCAGGCGACCCGGATCTTCAAGAGCGAGACCAAGGCGCTCAAGGAGCAGGACGCCCCGTCCGCACCGGCCGGTCCGGGACAGGTCGTCTCCGGCACCGTGATCAACCGGGACGAGCCGCCCCGCTCCTGAACGCGCGGCCCGGGTGCCGGGCTCCGTCGCGCAGGGCCACCGTCCGCGCCTTCAGCAGCCCCTCGCCGAGTGGTATGGGCGCCTCCCCCTCGAGTTCCGCAGGGGGTGAAGAACGAGACCTCGGTGGTGGGGTGGTGGACCCCCGAGGTGTGGTTGAGCAACTGGCGGATGGTGACGGCCCTACCGTCGTTGCCGTTCCCCCGGACCGGCGGCCCCGCGGTCGTACAGTGGGGTGAAAGCGGCCAGACCATGACACGGGTAATGGGAGGTGGTCATGGCCGACCCCAAGGGTTTCCTCACCACACCCCGTCGTCTTCCGCCACTCCGTCCGGTGGACGAGCGGGTGCGGGACTGGAACGAGGTCCACGCGCCCGGCGGACTGCTGCCGATCATCAACGCCCAGGCGAACCGCTGCATGGACTGCGGCATCCCGTTCTGCCACGACGGCTGTCCGCTGGGGAACCTCATCCCGGAGTGGAACGACCTGGTCTCCCGGGACGACTGGCTGCGCGCGAGCGAGCGGCTGCACGCGACCAACAACTTCCCCGAGTTCACCGGCCGGCTGTGCCCGGCCCCCTGCGAGAGCGCGTGTGTGCTGGCCATCAACCAGCCGGCGGTCACCATCAAGAACGTCGAGGTGGCCATCGCCGACCGGGCGTGGCGATGCGGATATGTGACCCCCAGGCCACCGGAGCGGCTGACCGGCCGCACCGTCGCCGTCATCGGCTCGGGACCCGCGGGTCTGGCCGCGGCCCAGCAGCTCACCCGCGCGGGCCACACCGTGGCGGTGTACGAGCGGGACGACCGGGTGGGCGGACTGCTCCGCTACGGCATCCCCGAGTTCAAGATGGAGAAGCGCCACCTGGACCGGCGGCTGGAGCAGATGCGCGCGGAGGGCACCAGGTTCCGCACCGGCGTGGACGTCGGCACCGACGTGGACGCCGCCGAGCTCAGGGCGCGCCACGACGCGGTGGTGATCGCGGTGGGGGCGCGAGCCTGGCGCGAACTGCCCGTCCCTGGGCGGGAGTTGGCCGGGATCCATCAGGCGATGGAGTATCTGCCGATGGCCAACCGGGTGCGGGAGGGTGACTACGCCCGGCCACCGATCACCGCCGAGGGCAAGCACGTGGTCATCGTCGGCGGCGGGGACACCGGGGCGGACTGTCTGGGCACCGTACTGCGGCAGGGCGCCGCCTCCGTGACCCAGCTGGACATCCACTCCCGGCCCGGCGACGAACGGCCAGAGAGCGAGCCCTGGCCCACCTATCCCAAGATCTACCGGATGTCCGCCGCCCATGAGGAGGCGCGGGAGCTGGCGGCCTCCCCGGAGGCGGATGTGGACGCCCGGGTCTTCTCCGCGACCACCGTCCGCTTCGAGGGGACGGCACCGGACGGGGAGCGGCCGGGGGGCGGTGTGCGGGCGCTGCGCCTGATCGGGTCCCCTGCCGACGGGCGGCCCGGACCGGACACGGAGCGGGTTCTCCGGGCGGATCTGGTGCTGCTGGCCCTCGGCTTCCGTGGCCCGGAGCGGGACAGCGGACTGTTCGACCAGCTCGGCCTGGAGCTCGACGAGCGCGGCACCATCGCACGTGACGCCTCCTTCGCCACCAGCGTGGACGGGGTGTTCGTGGCGGGCGACGCGGGCCGCGGCCAGTCGCTGATCGTCTGGGCGATCGCCGAGGGCCGCTCCGCCGCGGCCGCCGTGGACCGCTATCTCGGGGGCTCCACCACGCTCCCGGCACCGGTCGGACCGGCCGACCTCCCCATGACCGCCTGACGGTACGGCAGCATGCCGGTGTGACGGTGTGACGGCGCGACATCCGGGGGCCGGGACCGGTACCAGGACGGCAGGCCGCCTGCCGCGGGCGCGCCGCGCGGGAATAGTGTGCGTCCATGAGTTCGCAATCGCCCCTTCTCACCGTGGCCGACGGTGTGCACGTCTGGTCCCCGACCCCGAGTGCCGGATGGGGTCTGGCCAACTGCGGTCTGATCGTCTCCCCCGATGGCGCCGCCGCCTGGATCGACACCCCCTACGACCGGCGGATGGCCGGTGACTTCCTGGCGCGGAGCCGCGCCCTGCTGCCCGACGGGGGCCGGATCGAGCGGGTGATCGTCACCCATGCCAACGGCGACCACCTGTGGGGCGCCGAGGTCGTGCCGGACGCCGAGATCGTCGCCACCCGCGAGGCGCTCGGCCATATCGAGTACGAGCCCTCCCCGCAGCAGTTGCACGCCCTGGTGCACGGCAGCGACCCGGCGACCCCGCTCGGCTGGTATCTCCAGCGGCACTTCGGGCGGTTCGACTGGGCCGCCACCGAGGTCGTCGAGCCGACGCTCACCTTCGTAGGCGAACTCGACCTGCGCGTGGGCCAGGTGCCGGTGCGGGTGTTCAGTCTGCCGTCCGCGCACACCGCCGGCGATCTGGTGGCGTATCTGCCACGGCAGAAGGTGGCGTTCACCGGCGATGTCATCTTCGCCTCCGGCCCTGAGGACCCCGGTGACCACGCGGTGCACTGGGCGGGCCCGCTGGACAACGTGATCGCCGCCTGTGAGCGGGTGCTCGCGACCGGGGCCGAGGTGATCGTCCCCGGCCATGGCCCGGTCCTGGACCGGGCAGGGGTGCGCGGCCACATCGGCTATCTGGAGCATGTCCGGGACCGCACCCGGCAGTTGCACGCGGCAGGGGTACCGGCCCTGGAGGCCGCCCGTACACTCATCGCCGAGAACGCCCATCCGTCACTGGGCCTGCCCGAGCGACTGGTGATCACGGTGGGTTCGGAGTACCGGCACCTGAACGGCGGCGACGAACCGGCGGACCTCATGGCCACCATGGCCGATCTCGCCCAGGTGGCATGGGAGCGACGCGAGGCCGCGCCGCCGGCCTCGGCCTGAGCACCGCGGCGGGACGCGGGGGCGGCGCGCCCACGGCGCGTACCCGCGCCCTGCCCGGCGGGAGCGCCCGCTCTCACATATTGATCATGTGTCCGGCGAGGCCGTGGACGGCCTCCTTCACCGCCTCGCTGAGGGTCGGATGGGCATGGACGTTGCGGGCCACCTCGTGCACGGTGAGATCCCACTGCTGGGCGAGGGTGAGTTCGGGCAGCAGCTCGGTGACCTCGGGGCCGATGAGATGGCCGCCCAGCAGCTCGCCGTGGCGGCCGTCGCTGACGAGCTTCACGAAGCCGACGGGGTCGCCGAGCCCCTGGGCCTTGCCGTTGGCGGTGAACGGGAACTTCGCCACCCGGACGTCGAAACCGCGCTCCCGCGCCTGGGCCTCGGTCCAGCCGAAGCTGGCGATCTGCGGCTGGCAGAAGGTGGCGCGCGGGATCATCACATAGTCGAGCTCCATGGTCTCCGCCCCGGCGATGGTCTCCGCCGCGACGATGCCCATGGCCTCGGCGGCGTGCGCCAGCATCAGTTTGGCGGTGACGTCGCCGATGGCGAAGATGTGCGGCACATTGGTGCGGCACCGGCCGTCGACATCGATGGCGCCGCGTTCGGTCAGCGCCACGCCGGTGTGCTCCAGCCCGTATCCGCGCACCCGCGGCCGGAACCCGATGGCCTGGAGCACCCGGGCGGCCTGGAGGGTCTGCCGCTGACCGCCCGTGGTCACCATGACCTTGACCGCGGGACCCGCGTCGTTGATCGCCTCCACCCGGGTGGAGGTCAGGATGTTGATGCCGAGCCTGCGGAAGCGGCGGGTGAGCTCGGCGGAGACCTCCTCGTCCTCCAGGGGCACGATCCGGTCCATGAACTCCACCAGCGTCACCTGCACCCCGTAGCTGTGCATGATGTACGCGAACTCCACACCGATGGCGCCCGCGCCCGCGATCAGGACGCTGCCGGGCAGGGTGGGGGCGAGGATCTGCTCCTCGTAGGTCACCACCCGCTCGCTGAGCGAGGTGCCGGGCAGCAGATTGGTGATCGAGCCCGCGGCGATGACGCAGTGGTCGAAGCCGAGCGTCTCCATGCCGCCGTCGGAGCGGGTGACCCGCAGCTCGTGCGGGCCGGTGAAGGCGCCCCGCCCCTCGTATTGGGTGATTTTGTTCTTCTTCATCAGATAGTGGACGCCCTTGACCCGTCCGTCGGCCACCTTGCGGCTGCGCTCGAACGCCTGCCGGTAGTCCACGGTGACATCGCCGTTCACCCGGATGCCGAAGTTCTTGGCCTCATGGAGGAACAGATGGGTCAGCTCGGCGTTGCGCAGCAGGGCCTTGGACGGGATGCAGCCCACGTTCAGGCAGACGCCGCCCCAGTAGCGTTCCTCGACGATGGCCGTGGTCAGGCCCAGCTGGGCGGCGCGGATGGCGGCGACATAGCCACCCGGCCCGGCTCCCAGGACCACGACGTCGAAATGTGCGCTCATGCGTCGCACCTTAGACATTAGAGTCGGGGTATGGCTTCAGACGAGGGGTCCGTACGGGTGGACAGCTGGATCTGGTCCGTGCGGCTGACCAAAACGCGGTCCATGGCCGCCTCGGCCTGCCGGGCGGGGCACGTCCGGGTCAACGGCGAGCGCGTCAAACCCGCCCAGGCGGTGCGGCCCGGTGACGAGGTGCGGTTGCGCCATGCGGGGCGCGACCGGGTCGTGGTCGTCTCGCGCATCGTGCGCAAGCGGGTCGGGGCGCCGGTCGCGGCCGAATGCTACGTCGACAACAGTCCTCCTCCGCCACCGCGCGAGCACACCGTGCCGATCGGGCTGCGCGACCGCGGGGCGGGCCGCCCCACCAAGCGCGACCGGCGCGAGATGGAGCGGCTGCGCGGTATGCCCGGCGGCCTCGGCTAGCGACCGCGGGTCCCTCCCGCCCGGCTCCGCCGGAAGGGCCCCCGGCCGGTCAGCCCGCCGTGATCCGTACCGGGCCGCCGTGTGCGTCGGCCCGGTCGATCCAGTCGGCGGACAGATGGCACGGCCGGTTGGGTGCCACGGTGCGGGGCAGGCGTCCGCGGTGCAGGGTCCGGCCGTCCTGGCTGACGGTGAGCACCGGCCGGGTCAGGAATCCGGCGGTGCGCAGGATGAGGCGGCCGCGCGGCGGAGGGGGCCCGTGCGGGGCGACCCGGTTGGGCCAGACCCACAGCAGCGGCGCCTCGACCCGCACGGGCAGCGGTCCCGGGGCCCACGGCCGGCCGGCGAGATGGCGCAGCACGGGCCCGGCGGCGCACCGGCCGTCGAGGGCGGCGATATCGGCGGTCTCGACGGGGTGCAGCAGATTGCCGACGGCGAAGACGCCGGGTTGGCCGGTGCGGAACTCGGCGTCGGCCGCCGGGCCGCGGGTGCCGGGGTCGAGGGCGATCCCGGCGCTTCTGGCCAGTTCGTGGTCGGGGATCCAGTCGCCGGTGAACACCACGGTGTCGCAGCCGACGGCCGCGGTTCGGCCGTCCCGGTGCCGCAGACGCAGGCTCTCCAGCCGCCCCGAGCCGGTCAGTTCGGTCACGGTGGCGTCGGTGACCAGCGGAAAGCCATGGCGCAGCCGGGTGCCGAGGTGGCGCGCCGGATGGGTCTGGTGGCGGGGCTGGTCGGTGACCATGGCGACCACCTCGGCTCCGGCCTGACGCAACGTGGCCACCGCGGAGTAGCTGACCGGTTCGGCGCCGACGATGACGGCGCGGCGCCCCACGTCCTGGCCGTGCAGATGGACGGCCTGCTGCAGCTGTCCGGTGGTGAGGACGCCCGCCGGCCGGGTGCCGGGCACCAGCCGGGCGCTGCGCGGGCGTTCCCGGGCGCCGGTGGCCAGGACGACAGCCGTGGCGGTGATCCGCTCCAGGCCGGCCGGCCCGGTGAGGTCCACGGTCCTCGGGGCCGCCCAGCCGGTGGCCGTGACCCCGGTGCGCAGCACCGCCCCGGCGCGGACGGCGGCGGCGATGTGGTGACGGGCGTAGTCGGGGCCGGTCATCATCCGGCGCAGGTCGCGCAGTCCGAATCCGGTGTGGTGGCAGTGGCGGGGGATGCCACCCGCCCGCTGTTCGCGGTCCAGGACCTCGACCCGTTCCACCCCGGCGGCGGCCAGCCGCGCGGCGACCGCCAGCCCGGCCGGTCCGGCCCCGATGACCAGCACGTCGACGGTCCGGTGGATGCGGTCGGTGGGGGTCATCGCCGGGCCTCCGTCCGGTCCTCGGCCGTGGTGGCCTCCTCGAACTGGGCGCGCACGGCGGCGCCGCAGAAGAATCCCTGGCAGCGTCCGCCCAGGGCCCGGGTGCGGCGCCTGAGGCCGTCCAGCGAGGCCGGTGGCACGGTGGCGGTCAGCGCGTCGCGGATCTCGCCCCGGGTGACGCGTTCGCAGTGGCAGACCACGGTGCCGTAGGCGGGGTCGGCCGCGATGAGATCGGCTCGCTGGTAGGGGCGCGGGAACGCCTCGCCGATGGTGGGCATCCGCACGGGCTCGATCTCCCGCTCCGGCCCCAGGTCCAGCCCGCAGTCGGCGAGCAGTCCCGCCACATGCGCGGCGATCGCCATCGAGGCGGTGAGGCCGGTGGAACGGATGCCGCCCACGGCGACATACCGCCGGTCCGGGTCCGCGTGGATCTGGTAGTCGCCGTGCTCGGTGGCGGCGCGCAGCCCCGCGTAGACCGCGGTGACCTCTTCCTCCAGCAGGCGCGGCATGATCCGTGCGCCCTTCTCCCGGAGCGAGGCCAGTCCGTCGGCCGACGATCCGGTGGCGGTCTTGTCGTCCAGGTCCTCGGCGGTGGGGCCGAGCATCACATTGCCGTACACGGTCGGCGCCACCAGTACGCCCTTGCCGAGCGCGGTGGGCACCGGCAGCAGGATGTGGTCGACCAGGCCGCGGGCGAACTTGTCGAAGACGATGAGCTGCCCGCGGCGCGGGGTCACGGTGAACTCCCGGTGGCCGAGCCGGCGGTTGATCTCATCCGAGTACAGCCCCGCGGCGTTGACCAGATGACGGGTGCGCAGCAGCCCGCGCGGGGTGGCGATCTGGTGGTGGTGCGCATCCGTGGTGATGGCCCCGGCCGGGCAGTTCAGATGGAGGGCGACGCCCGCGCGCACCGCCTGGGTGGCGTAGGCGAGCGTCGTCGTCCAGGGGCAGATGATGCTCTCCCCGGGTACGTCGAGCGCGCCGAGGACGCCCGGCCCCAGATGGGGTTCGCGGGCGCGGACCGCGTCCGCGTCGAGGATGCTCGTCCGGTCGTAGCCGTTGCGCGCGGCCTTCTCGGCGAGTGCCGGCAGCGCGGCGAGCTGTTCCGCGTCCCAGGCGACGAGCAGCGCGCCGAGCGGTTCGAGCGGGATGCCGGTCTCGGCGGCGTACGCGGTCAGCAGCTGGTAGCCCTCGCGCACCAGCCGGGACTCCAGGGTGCCCGGCGTGGCGTCGAACCCGGTGTGCAGGATCGCGGTGTTGGCCTTGGAGGTGCCGTTGCCGACATCGTCGGACGCCTCGACGAGGGCGATCCGCAGCCGGTACCGGGCCAGTTCGCGGGCGATGGCGGTGCCGACCACCCCGGCGCCGACGATGGCCACGTCGTAGACCTCGTCAGGGAGGTCACCCGTGGTCGTAACGGTCATTGTGGTCCCTTGCTCGGTGGTGCGCGTGGCTGTGGATGCGGGGCCGGTGCTCAGGCGTGGGCGGCGGGCGGCGGCGCGTGGTCCAGCAGCGCGGCCACCGCCGAGCGGAAGCCGGCCAGGCGCTCGGCGGCCCGCTCCGCGCTGATCCGCGGTTCGTAGACGGCGGCGGGCCGCCACGCCGGAACCGCCTCCTCGACCGTCAGGTCCGGGTCGAGTCCCAACCGCGCGGCGGCGCCCACGCCCAGCGCCGTGACGTCCGGCAGCGCCGATACCTCCACCGGCCGTTGCAGCAGGTCGGCCTGGGTCTGCATGAGCAGCGCCGAACGGGTCAGCCCGCCGTCGACCCGCAGGACGGTCAACGGCGCGCCCAGATCGGAGGCTGCCGCCTCGGCGATCTCCACGACCTGGGCGGCGATGCCCTCGCACAGGGCGCGCACCAGATGACCGGCGGTGGTGTCGAGGCCGAGCCCGGTCAGCGAGCCCTTGAGGTCGCCGCGCCACCACGGCGCGGCGAGCCCGGCGAGTGCCGGTACGAAGGTGACGCCCCCGGTGTCGGGCACGGTCCGCCCGACCCGGTCGAGGTCCTGGGGGCCTTGGATCACCCCCAGGTCGCCGAGCCAGCGCACCGCGGAGGCCGCGGTGTACACCTGCCCGTCCAGGCAGTAGCTGGTGCGTCCGCCGAACCGCCAGGCCACGCAGGAGACCAGGCCGTGCGGGCCGCGCCGGGGCCGGTGCCCGGTCTGGGCGAGGAGGAAGGCGCCGGTGCCGTAGGTGCATTTGGCGCTGCCCGGCTCGGTCACCCGCTGCGCCAGCAGGGCGGCCTGCTGGTCGACGAGCAGTCCGGTGAGCGGGATGTCGCCGCCGAAGGCCGTGGTGGTGCCGACGACCTCGGCGGCGTCGACGATCCGGGGCAGCCGTTCGGCGGTCAGTCCGTACAGGTCCAGCGCCTTCGGGGACCAGACGACACGGTCGAGGTCGAGCAGCCCGGTGCGCCCCGCGGTGGCGGCGTCGGTGACGAAGGCTCCGGTGAGCCGGTGGACCAGCCATGCGTCGCTGGTGGTGACCACTCCCTGGCCGGTCAGATGGCGCCGGATCCACGCCATCTTGGGGGCCGCGAAGTACGGGTCGAGCGGCAGTCCGGTGAGGTCGCGCAGTGTCTCGGCGTGGGGCGCGAGCCGCGCGCACACGGTGTGCGCCCGCCGGTCCTGCCAGACCAGCGCGTCGGTCAGCGGGTCTCCGGTGACGGGGTCCCAGGCCAGTACGGTCTCGCCCTGGTTGGCCAGCCCGACCGCCACGACCGGTTCCCCGGCGGCCGCGAGGGCCTGGCGGCCGGCCTGGAGCACCGAGGTCAGCAGTGCGGCCGGGTCGGCCTCGACCAGTCCGCCGGGCAGATGGCGGGGGCGCACCGGGACCTCGGCGGAGCCGATCACCCCGCGTTCGGGGCAGAGCACCAGCGCCTTGGTGCCCGAGGTGCCTTGGTCGATGGCGAGGACCGGGCCGGTCGCGGGGTCGGCCGGGGTGCGGTGGCGGCGCTCTACAGGCAGCATGTCCGGTTCTTCGCTCGGGACTCGTGTTCTTCGCTGGTTCTTCGGCTCTTCGCTGGTTCTTCGGTTCTTCGCTCGGGCCGTGTGGATCGGTCAGAACTCGGGAATCGCTCAGGACTCGGGGACGTCGGCGGGGAGATCTTGCCGGAAAGCCTGGTGCAGCCGCGGGCCGGGCGTCAAGACGGCCCCGCCCCCCCCGTCAGCCGCCCGTGGTCCCCCTTTCCCGACAGGCCCCGGCGGGACTATAAGATCCCTGCAACCATCTCCCAGGCCCGTCGTTTCCCCGCGTCCGGTACGTCCGGCTCCGTACGAAAGTCAGCCGATGCCCGAGGAAGAGTTCCGCCCCGTGTACCACCCCGCGGGGTATGACGGCGGACTGCGCATCGCGTTGCAGGAGCTGCGCGCCGGACGCTGGGTGTCGATGCGCGACCTGCTGGCGGAGACCCCCACCTGGTCGCTGTGGACCCAGCGCACCCAGGTGCTGGCCGCGGGCGCCGCCGGGTCGAACGTGGTGGACGCGTGGCGGGCCGAGGAGCCGCGGAGCGTCGCGGCGCTGGTGATGCACACCCGGGTCGCGGTGGAACGCGCGCTGCGCGCACACCGCGAGGGCCATCCCCGCACCCGCGAGCTGTGGCGGGAGGCGTGGCAGTCCTGCCAGCTGGCCGCACACCGCTCCCCGGCGGATCCCGTGCCGTGGGTGTGTCTGCTGGCCCTGGCCCAGTTGGACACGGGGCTGCGGCAGGAGGAACACCGGGTGCCGCCGCCCGCTCCGCTGCTGTTCCCCGGCCCCTGGGGACTGCTGGCGGAGGCCGACCGGCGCGATCCGCACAACCGCGAGGCCTACCACCGGATGTTGCAGTTCGTGTACGCCCGCCGGGCCGGCGGTTCCCTGGCGGAGGCGGTCAACTTCGTGCAGTGGGTGGTCTCGGGCGCGCCCGAGGGATCCGCTCTGCTGGTGCTGCCGCTGTACGTCCATGTCGAGCGGTACCGCGAGGAGCGTGGCTACGAGAAGGCACTCGACCTTCACTGGGCCACCGAGGACGCCATCCGGGACGCCCGGAGGGCGCTGCGCGGCTGGTTCGACCACGCGGATGTCGCGACGAGTTCGCTGCTGGATCTCAACCATCTGGCGCACGCCCTGTGGGGTGCGCTGCTCTTCACCGACGCGGCCCGTGTCTTCGAGGCGCTGGGGCCGTACTTCACCCCACTGCCCTGGGCCTGTCGCACCCATGACCCGGCCGACCACGCCGTGGCTGAAGAAATGTTTCTGCGCGCCCGGGTCCGCTCGCTGGCCGGCGCCCGTGGGCCAAGACCCGGGGCGAACGGCTGAACCGGGGTCCTCCCCGGCGCTCCCCGATCACCGCTCTCCCCGTCCTTCCGGAGGTGCATTCCATGTCCACGGCATGGTCGAGTTCGGGTCCCGCTCCCCACCGGGACGAAGAACAACGGCTGCGTGAGCTCGGCTACCAGCCCGTACTGGCCCGCCGCATGGGCGGCTTCGGCAACTTCGCCATCAGTTTCTCGGTCATCTCCATCCTCTCCGGATGCATGACGCTGTACGGCTTCGGGCTGAACACCGGAGGCCCCGCGGTCATGATGTGGGGCTGGGCCGGGGTGGGGCTGTTCGTGCTGTGCGTCGGGCTCGCCCTGGCGGAGGTGACCAGCGCCTATCCCACCTCGGGAGCGCTGTACTACATGGCCGACCGGCTGGGCGGACGGGCCTGGGGCTGGTACACCGGCTGGCTCAATCTGCTGGGACTGCTCGGCGCCATCGCCGGGATCGACTACGGCGCCGCCCTGTTCACCGGCGCGCTCCTCAACCTCCAGTGGGGATTCGATCCCACCCCGGAGTCGACCATGGTGATCTTCGCGTGCGTCCTGCTGCTGCACGCGGCGCTGAATCTGTTCGGGGTGCGGCTGGTCAGCGTGCTCAACTCGGTCAGTGTGTGGTGGCATCTGGCGGGCGTCGCCATCATCGTCGGCGCGCTGGCGATCGTGCCCTCCCACCACCAGTCGCCCGAGTTCGTCTTCACCGAATTCGTCAATGACACCGGCTGGTCGAATCCGCTGTATGTGAGCGCGATCGGACTGCTGCTCGCCCAGTACACCTTCTCCGGTTACGACGCCTCCGCGCATCTGTCCGAGGAGACCTCCAACGCCTCCGTCTCCGCCGCCCGGGGGATCGTCCGCGCCATCTGGGTGTCCTGGGCGGCCGGGTTCGTGCTGCTGGCGGGACTGACCTTCGCCATCCAGGACTACGCGGGTACGCAAGCGAGCGCCACCGGAGTACCGCCGGCGCAGATCCTGATCGACGCCCTGGGCACGGGCGGTGCCACCGCGATGCTGCTCATCGTCATCGTGGCGCAGCTGTTCTGCGGGAACGCCGAAGTGGCGGCGGCCAGCCGGATGGTGTTCGCGTTCAGCCGGGACGGCGCGCTGCCGGGGTCACGGCTGTGGCGGCGGGTCAGTTCCGCTACCCAGACGCCGGTGCTCGCGGTCTGGCTGTCGGTGGCGGTCGCGTGTGTGCTGGCCCTGCCGTCCCTGTACTCCGAGACGGCCTACGGCGCGGTGACTGCCATCAACGTCATCGGGATCACCCCCGCCTACGCCATCCCCATCCTGCTGCGGCTGCGCGCCGGGGACCGGTTCCGGCCGGGCCCGTGGCACCTGGGCCGCTGGAGCAAGCCGGTGGGCTGGGTCGCGGTGGTGTGGGTGGCCCTGGTGACGGTGCTGTTCTGTCTGCCGCAGTCCAGTCCGGTGACGGTCGACTCGATGAACTACGCCTCGATCGCGCTGGCCGTGGTGCTGCTGCTGGCCACCATCTGGTGGTTCGTGGCCCGCCGCTCGTACGGCACGCCCTCCGCGTACGGCACCGCGCGGGAACAGGCGGAGATCGCCGAGGGCATCGTCTGAGGGGTTCTCACCCGTGCGGAGCCGGATGCGGGGCCTGATGCGGAGCCGGATGCGAAGCTCGATGGAGAGCCGGTTGCGGAGCCGGATGGGGCAAAGCCTTCCGCACCCGGCTCCGCACACCGGGCAGGTCTCAGCGGGAACGGCGCACCGACACCGCCGGGGGTCGCTCCCGGCCCGCCCCGTAGGCGAGGAAGTACGCGGGTGCCCGCTTCAGCCACGGCGCCCTGGTGAGCACCTCGGCCAGCCGCAGCGGCTGCCCTCCGGCGACCGGTGAACGCCCCTGGAGCAACGGCTCGATGACCCGCGTATGGGCGATCCGCTGGAGTTTCTGCGTCGCGGCGGCGGTCGGCCACCGGCGGCGCTGGACGGCGCGTACGTCGCCGAGCCCCACGGTGCCCGCGCGCAGCGGCCCGGCCAGATGGCGGGCGGCGGCGACCGCGTCCTCGACGGCGAGGTTGATGCCGATGCCGAACACGGGCGACATCGCGTGGGCCGCGTCCCCGATGCACAGCAGTCCGGGGCGGTGCCAGCGGCGGAGCCGGTCCATCCGTACGTCCAGCAGCTTCACCTCGTCCCAGGACCGCGGCCCCGGTTCCCGGCCGTCCTCCCTCATCCATGGGGTGGCCTGTGCGAACGAGGACAGGAACCGGTCGAGCCCCTCGGCGCGGTACTGGGCGTCGGCCCCCTTGGGGATCAGCACGGCGCACTGCCAGTAGTCACCACGGTCGATCATGGCCGTGAGAAAGCGCCCGCCGGCGTTGCCCACCAGCCCCTGGGGGTCGCTCTCCCGCCGGGGCAGCCGGAACCACCAGACGTCCATCGGGCAGGGGAACTCCCGCAGCCCCAGCTCGGGCAGGGCGCGGGCGAGCGATCCCCGGCCGTCGCAGGCCACGGTGAGGGTGGCGCGCAGCTCGCCGGTGGAGCCACCGGCCCGGTCGCGGTAGCGCACTCCGGTGACCCGTCCGCGCTCGGTGACGAAGGAGGTCACCTCGGTGTTCATGCGCAGGCGGAACGAGGGCTCCCGCGCGGCCTCGTCCGCCAGCAGATCGAGCAGGTCCCACTGCGGCACCATCGCGACGTAGTTGTACTTCCCCGGCAGGGAACCGATGTCGCCGACCGTGAACAGCTCGCCGTCCCGTCCGATGGGCAGCTGGACCGAGTGCACATGCCGCTGCGGCAGGGCCGCGAACCGGTCGGCGAGGCCCAGGTCGTCCAGGAGCCTCAGGGTGCTGGGGTGGACCGTGTCGCCGCGGAAGTCGCGCAGGAAATCCCCGTGTTTCTCCAGGACGGTGACCTCCACGCCGGCTCGGGCCAGCAGCAGGCCGAGGACCATCCCGGCGGGCCCGCCGCCCACCACACAGCAGGTGGTCCGCTCCCTCTCGTGGCCCATCTCGTGGCCCATCTCATGGCTCCCTTCGACGTCCCCGTGGCCATGGGCACCCTCTCAGGACGGATGGCCCGGCGGCACCACGCCACACCGGTGCCGCGGGGCGTCCGGCCGCCGCACGGCGATCGGTTCGAGTCTTCCCCGCCGCGCCTCCGTACCCACGCATGAGGGTGGGGCCGCAGGAGAAGGGCCCGAACCCATCGTTCCCCGGCCGGACCCGGTGCGGCGGTCGCCCCCTCGCTGGTGCTGACGGTGGCCGCGGTCATCCCGCGGCGCCGAAAACCTGGGTCCAGTACGTGCCGGCGCGGCTGCCGGTGGCGTAGCCGACGCCGATATGGGTGAAGTCGGGCTTCAGGATGTTGGCGCGATGGCCGGGGCTGTCCATCCAGCCGCGCACCACCTCCGCCGGGGAGCGCTGGCCGCATGCGATGTTCTCCCCGATGCCGCGGTGCGCGGCCCCGGCGGCGCGGGCCCGGTCCCAGGGCTGGTGCCCCTCGGGCCCGGTGTGGGAGTAGAAGTCGCGGCCCACCATGTCGTCGCTGTGTGCCTGCGCGGCCGCCGTCAGCCGCGGGTCCGGGGCGAGCGGTGCCAGCCGGGCGGCGGCGCGCTCCGCGTTGGTGCGGGCGATGACGTCGGAGACCAGGCGCGACAGTCCGTCCGGGGTGAACGGCCGGGCCCACACCGCCGTCCAGTAGACATCCCCGGTGGTGGGGCCGTCGGCCCGGCCGATGCCCAGGTGGATGAGGGCCGGATCGTGGAACGGGCCTTGGCGCCCGGCGCCGTCGAGGCAGTAGTCCACGAACTCCCGCGGGGTGCGCGGCCCGGAGACGATGTGCTCGGCGATGGTCAGCGGGCGGTAGCCGTGCGCGGCGATCCGGTGGAAGAGCGACGTGCCGTCCGGGCTCTCCAGCGCCAGGGCCCCGTGGGCGGCCATGGCACGGGCATGCGCCTCGGCGGCCGCGGCCAGCCGTCCGTCGAGGGCCACGGGAGGGGCCCCGGCCCGTGCCCGCGCCGCGTTCACCACGTCGAGGGCGTGCTGCGCGGGGCCGCCGGCGGCCGCCGGGACGGGATGCGCGGGCGCGGCCGGGGCTGCGTCGTCGGCGATGTCGACGCCGAAGTCCCGGGCCACACCGGCCAGTCCGTCGGCGTAGCCCTGGCCGATCGCCCGCACCTTCCAGCCGCCGCCGCGGCGGTAGACCTCGGCGAGCAGCAGCGCCGTCTCCCGGGAAGGGGGCGGAGGGGCGAACCGGGCCAGCAGCGATCCCCGGTCGTCCAGGACGCTCAGCACGGGCGCCGGCAGCCGCCCGAGCGGGGTGCCCGGGTCGGCGGGGCTGACGACGAGGGTGACCCGCCCGGCGCCCGGCCGCAGCCCCCGCGGCCGCAGGGTGACGGTGTCACCGTCCAGCCGGGCGCCGGGCGCGGTGGGCTGGTTGAAGAAGACGAAGTCACCGTCCCCCGCGACCTTTCCGTCCGCCCCGGTGATCAGCGCGGACAGGTCGAACGGGCCCGGCACCCGGATGGTCAGCGCGCCGTCCGGCAGCGCCTGGTTCCCGCCGGGCACCAACTCGCCCATGTCCGCTCCTCACCGCCGCCGCGTGTCTGAGGACAACGCCCGGGTGCCCGCGGCGGTTCCGGCGGGGTGGCGGACCGGCGGCTCAGACCGGCATCGCGACGTACTTGTACTCCAGGAACTCGTCGATGCCGACCCGGCCGCCCTCGCGGCCGAGCCCGGACTGCTTGACGCCGCCGAAGGGGGCCGCGGGGTTGGAGACCAGACCGGTGTTGAGGCCGACCATGCCGACCTCCAGCCGCTCGCTCACCCGCAGCGAACGGTTCAGGTCCTGGGTGAACACATAGCCCACCAGGCCCCATTCGGTGCTGTTGGCGGTGGCGACGACCTCGTCCTCGTCGTCGAAGGTGAGGACGGCCGCGACCGGCCCGAAGATCTCGGTCTCCATCAGCCGGCTCGCCGGGGAGACCCCGGTGAGCACCGTGGGCGGGTAGAAGCAGCCGGGGCCCTCGGGGGTGCTGCCGCCGACCAGGACCTCGGCGCCGCGCGCCACGGCGTCCGCGACCAGCTCCTCGACCTTGGTACGGCCGGCCCGGTCGATGAGCGGCCCCACCTCGACCCCGGGCCGGCTGCCGGGGCCGACGTCCAGCGCGCCCATGCGGCGGGCGAGCCGGTCGGCGAACTCGGCGGCGACGGAGGAGTGGACGAAGAACCGGTTGGCGGCCGTGCACGCCTCGCCCATGTTGCGCATCTTGGCGGTCATGGCACCCTCGACCGCGGTGTCGAGGTCGGCGTCCTCGAAGACGATGAAGGGGGCGTTGCCGCCGAGTTCCATGGAGGTGCGGACCACCGCGGGCGCGCACTGCGCCAGCAGGGTGCGGCCGACCTCGGTGGAGCCGGTGAAGGAGAGCTTGCGGACGTGCCCGCCGGTCAGCAGCGGTTCCACGACCTCTCCCGCGCGGGAGGTGGTGACCACGTTGAGCACCCCGGCCGGAAGCCCCGCCTCCGCCAGGATGCCGGCGAGCGCGAGGCTGGACAGCGGGGTCTGCGGGGCGGGTTTGAGCACCATGGTGCAGCCCGCGGCGATCGCCGGGCCGATCTTGCGGGTGCCCATGGCCAGCGGGAAGTTCCACGGGGTGACGAGCAGACAGGGGCCGACCGGGCGGCGCATCAGCAGCATGCGGTTCCGGCCGTCCGGCAGGGTGGCGTACCCGCCCTCGATGCGCACGGCCTCCTCGGAGAACCAGCGGAAGAACTCCGCGGCGTAGGCGGCCTCTCCCCGCGCCTCGGCCAGCGGCTTGCCCATCTCGGCCGTCATCAGCGCGGCGAGCGCGTCGGCGCGCTCCATGATCAGCTCATAGGCGCGGCGCAGGATCTCGCTGCGCGCGCGGGGCGCGGTGGCCGCCCACTTCTCCTGGGCGTCCTCGGCGGCGGCCAGGGCGCGCTGCCCGTCAGCGGGCGCGGCGTCGGCGACCTCGCACAGCACCTCACCGGTGGCCGGGTCGTCGACCGGCATGGTCCGGCCGCCGGCCGCGTCGGACCACGACCCGGCGATGTACAGCTGCTTGGGCACCGTCGCGAGGACGTCGGCGGCCGAGGGGTAGGAGGGGGTGGACATAGGGGCAATCTCCTTCGTGACCGCCGCCGGCCCGAAGGGTTCGGACCGGCGGGCGGATCGGCTCCCGATGGGTGAGGTGCGGTGCGTCAGGAGTCCGCCGTGCCGGCGCTGACGGCGGCGGACCAGGCGCGCAGACCCTCGTCGATCGCCGCTTCGTCGACGACGAGGGCGGGGATCATCCGGACCACATGGTTCCAGGCCCCGCACAGGAGCAGCAACAGTCCTTCGTCCACGGCGGCGCGCTGCACCCGGGCCGCGGCGGCCGGGTCCGGTTCACCGTCCTCGGTGACGAACTCGCTGGCCAGCATGAGGCCGAGGCCGCGGACATCGCCGATGGCGGGGGTCTTGGCGGCCACCTCCTCCAGACCGCCGCGCAGCCGCGCCCCCATGGCCTCGGCGTTGGCGACGAGGTTCTCCTCGCGGACCACGTCGAGGGTGGCGACGGCCGCCGCGCAGGCCACGGCGTTGGCGCCGTAGGTGCCGCCCTGGGAGCCGGGCCACGCCTTGCTCATCAGCTCCTCGGATGCGGCGATGCCGGACAGCGGGAAGCCGCTGGCCAGTCCCTTGGCGGTGACCAGGATGTCGGGGCGGATACCGAAGTGGTCATGGCCCCAGAACCGTCCGGTGCGGCCCACCCCGGTCTGCACCTCGTCCAGGATCAGCAGGAAGCCATGGCGGTCGGCCCGCTCCCGCAGGCCCTGGAGGAACCCCTCGGTGGCGGGTACGTAGCCGCCCTCGCCGAGCACCGGCTCGACGATGATCGCGGCGGTGTCGTCCGGCGGGGAGATGGTCTGGAGGACGTAGTCCAGCTCGCGCAGGGCGAACCGGGTCGCGGTCTCCTCGTCCCAGCCGTACCGGTAGGCGGTGGGGAACGGGGTCACCACGACGCCGCTCATCAGCGGCGAGAAACCGGAGCGGAACCGGGTCCCGGAGGTGGTCATGGAGGCGGCCGCCACGGTGCGGCCGTGGAATCCGCCGTGGCAGACCAGGACGTTGGGCCGGCCGGTGGCCTGGCGGGCGAGGCGCAGGGCGGCCTCCACCGCCTCGCTGCCGGAGTTGGTGAAGAACAGACTGTCGAGGCCCGCGGGAAGCACCTCGCCCAGCTTTTCGACCAGCCGCCGCAGCGGTGGGTGCAGGACGGTCGTGTACTGGCCGTGGATGAGGGTGGCCACCTGCTCCTGGGCGGCGGCGACGACCCGCGGATGGCAGTGTCCGGTGCTGGTGACACCGATGCCCGCGGTGAAGTCGAGGTATCGCCGCCCGTCCTCACCGTCGACGTAGGCGCCCTCTCCACGGACGGCGACCACCGGAGTGGCCTGACGGAGCTGCGGCGACAGATTGGTCATGTTCTCTCCCACACCCACGGATCGGCGATGCGCTCGGACACTTCGAGGGTGCGGGGACGAACCCGGTCAGGACAATGATCACTGTGTCGCCAGGTGATGATCGCTATGGACGGTCTGTCAACGAGCTCGGGCATGGATCGTGTCAAGAGGCCCGGCGGGGGCATGGTTGCGCTCGGCGCGCGGCCTTGTCAGAGTGAGCGGCATGAACGGCTCGGGCGGCACCGCGTACGGCGGTGCCGGACGGCCGCCTCCCCGCCCCGCCGGGCCGCCGCGGGTCCCGGGGCGTTCACCGCTCAGCCTCGCCGAGGTGCTGCGGCTTCCGGTGCTGGCCGCCGGGGCGCCCGAGGTGGTGTCCGGCCATGGGCAGCTGTCCCGGCCGGTCCGCTGGGTGCACATCACCGAACTGCTCGACCCGGCGTCCTTCCTCAAGGGCGGGGAGCTGGTGCTGACCACCGGTATGCCGCTGCCCGAGGACCCGGCGCTGGTCCGCCGGTATGTCGAGGAGCTCGCGGACGTGGGCGCCGCCGGGCTGGTCATCGAGCTGGTACGGCGCTACCACCGGCCGCCGTCGGAGCTGGTGCGGGCCTGTCTGGCCCGGGACTTCCCACTCGTCCTGCTCTCCCGGACCGTGAACTTCGTGGAGGTGACCCAGGTCCTCCACTCCCTGATCGTCGGCAGCCAGGTGGAGAGCCTGCGCCGGGCCCAGGACGTCCATGACACCTTCACCGCGCTGACCCTGCGCGGCGCCGGGCCCGACGAGGTGGTGGGCATGGCGGCCGAGCTGAGCGGGCACCCCGTGGTGCTGGAGAACCTGGTCCACCAGGCCGTGCTCTGCGGTCCGCCGGGGCGCGGGGTGGAGGGGACGCTGACCGGCTGGGAGCGGCGGTCGCGCGCCACCCCCTCGCCCGACCGGACCGGGCTGAGCGGTCCCGAGGACTGGCTGGTGACCGCGGTGGAGTACCGGGGCGAGCGGTGGGGGCGGCTGCTGATGCTCCCGGACGCCGCCGGAGACCCGGCGATCGGCCCCGAGGACGCCATGGTCCTGGAGCGCACCGCCACCGCCCTGACCATCGCCCGGCTCACCCATCACACCCGCTGGGAGCGGCGGGCACAGCGCACGCTGCTGCTGGACCTGGTGGAGCAGCGCTGCCGTTCCAGGGGGGAGGCCCGCGCCAGGGCCGAGGCGCTGGGCGTGCCGGTCGCGGGCCGCCGGCTGCTGGTCGTGCTGGTCAGCCCCGGCCCCGGCGCCGGGGAGACGACCGCCGGGGAGACGACCGAGCTGGAGGACCGGCTGACGGACGAGCTGGCGGCGGCCGGGGCCGGCGTGCTGGTCGGCGCGGTGCCCGGTGATCACATCGGGGTGCTGCTGGCCCTGCCCGCGGCCACGCCGTGGCGGCCGCTGGTGGAGCGGCTGAGCCGGTCGGTGCGGGAGTCCCGGCCGGACGCGATGATCAGCGTCGGCTCCGAGGTGTCGGACCTGTCACAGACCGCCCGGTCGTTCCAGCAGGCGGCACGGGTCGCGGACGCCGCCGTTCCGGGCACGCGGGACAAGCCGTTCCACGAGCTGTCGGACATCGGGCTGCGGCAGTTGCTGTACGCGCTGCGCGGCGATGTGCGGCTACAGGAGTTCGTGGAGCGGCAGCTGGGGCGGCTGGTGGACTACGACGAGCGGCACGGCACCGATCTGCTGACGGTGCTGCACACCTTTCTGGACGCGGCGGGCAACAAGACGGTGGCCGCCCGGCGCGCGAATCTGTCCCGGCAGGCGTTCTACCAGCGGCTGCGTTCACTGGAGCGGGTGCTGGGCTGTGATCTGGAGTCGGGTGAGCAGCGCACCCAGCTGCATGTGGCGCTCACCGCCTTCCATCTGCTGCGGCTGTCCCGGGGCCCGGCCCCGCCCTGAGGCGGCAAGGCGCTACGGCCGACCCGGAGCCGGATCGGCCGTAGCGGTGTGTCGACACCCGCGGAGCACGCGTCACTTGACGAAGTCATCGACGACCTTGGGTGGCCAGCAGCCGACGTTGAGCACGCCGATGGAGTAGGCGCGGGAGACGAGGGCCGCGCGGTTGGGCACCCGCAGCTTCCGCAGCAGCCGTGTCACGTGGTACTCGACGCCCTGCCGGCTGAGGTAGAGCCGGGAGGCCAAGGGGATCGTGGAGAGCCCGGCGGCGATGCCCTCCAATATGCGCGCCTCGGTCTCGGTGAGGAGCTTCTTACGGTTGGTGACGATGTCCACCTCCTCGCCACCGGCCGTGGGTCGCAGCACCACGAGGATCGAGGCGACATGGGCGGTGCCCTCGCGCACGGCGACGGCCGTGAGGGCGCTGGTGAAGGCGGTCCCGTCGGCTCCCACGGCCACCACATGAGTGGTGAACCGGTGGCGGGAGCCGTCGAGGAGCCGGATGAACTGCCGCTTGAGCGCCTGCCGGACGCTGGGGTGCACCAGGTCGCAGAAGTCGCGGCCGCACACGTCCGCGGAGGCGTCGTCGAACTGCCGGAAGAATTCCCGGTTGGCCTGTTGGACCGTGAGCGATGGGTCGAGGCAGACGACACACGCCCCTGGCTGGTCGAACTGGCGCAGTAGATCCGTGTACTCGGTCTGCTCGTGTCCAAGCTCGTGGGGGGTTGGCCGAGCCGAATCCGCTAGTAAAGGCAATGCCAAGGGACTGCCATCCCTTCCTTAATTCACAGTCTTCGGAATTGAATGTCGATATTCAATTCCAAAAGTTGATTTCAGAATTGAGACTAGGGATCTCCGAGTGCGTAAGTCAACGTGAACAGGGGTGTCGCCGCCCAATCCCGTGGTGGTCCGGTCCGAGGGTTCGGTCCGAACCCCACCGCTTCGGTGGGCCGTACGGTCGGTTCATCATTCCTCGCCAAACTCTGCTGAATTATCGCCGTTAACGCGTTGTTCACGAATCCATGCGGGGCAGCAGCTCGATGAGCTCGCGCCGCCCGGAGACGCCCAGCTTGCGATAGGAACTCGTCAGATGCTTCTCGATGGCGCGGGAGCTCACCCCCAGCTCGGCGGCGACCTCCTGGTTGGTCAGTCCGCGTCCGACGAGGGAGGCCACGGTGCGCTCGGTGCGGGTGAGGGACACCTCGGGCCGGGCGGCGGCCGCGCCACCGCCGGCCACGGTGCGGATCCGGTCGACCAGCCGGGGCGCCCCGCACGCGGCGGCCAGGGCCGCGGCCTCCCGGAGCACGGCGTCCGCTTCGCTGCCCCGCCCCAGCCATTGGCCCAGCTGGAGCAGCGCGCGGGCGAGTTCCAGTTCGTTGGCCGAGGCCCGCAGCACGTCGACCGATTCCCGCAGCAGTGTCATCCCCTGGTCGCCACCGAGCAGCCCGGCCTTCAGCCGCAGCGCGCGGCCGAGCGCCACCGGGGCGCCCCAGTCCGTCGCCCGCTGCAACTCCTCCTCGGCCAGCGCCATGGCCGCGCAGGCGTCCCCGACGCGGTATTGAAGGGTGGCCGCCCAGGGCCGCCACGCGAAGAGCACGGGGTTGCGCCAGCCCGTCGCCTCCAACTGCCGGCCGCTGGCCAGGAGGGTCTCCAGGGCACTGCTCCAGCGTCCGTTGTCGGAGTCCTGCGCGGCCTTGAGGAACTGGAGCGCCGCGGTCAGGACCAGGCTCGCGGACCGGCGCCGCCCGGGGCCGTCCAGAATGCGCTCGACCAGCGCGGGGTCCTCCAGGTCCAGGGCCACGCCGGTGAGGGCGAGGGTGGAGACGACCCCGGCCTCCTGCCAGTGCACCTCGGCCAGCCGTGCGGCGCGCTCGGCGTACTCCCGCGCCTGGGCGACGCGCCCCCGGGCGCTGAGCACCATGGCCTGCTCGACGTTGACCAGCGCGTCGACGACCGTGCCGCTGTGCCGCCGCGCCCGCTGTTCCCTCGCGAGCCAGGAGCTGATCCCCCGTACCGAATCGGCGGCGACCAGCCCGATCACCACCAGCGGCAGCGGGGAGTGGACCTGTTCGGAGGTGGCCGGTTCGCGCTCCAGGATGCGGATCGCCAACCGGGCGACCTCGGCCGCGGGGCGACGCGCGGTGAGCATCGCCGCGTTGAGCAGCACCGCCGTCAGCTCACGCTCGGCGGCGGTGTCCAGCGCCGGGTCCGCCCCCAGCGCGGACAGCCGCTCCACCGCCGCGGCCAGCTCCGCCGCGTCCTCGTGCCCGGCGTGCCGCAGCCGCGCCTCGAGCCGCAGGGCCACATCGCGCGCGGTGCCCTCCAGCGTGTCCGCGGGGCCCAGGTCCTCGGCGACCTGGTGCAGCAGGTCGATGACCGACGGAGGCGCCAGGCCCACGATGGTCGGGGAGATCCGCAAGGCCGCGGCGGCCCGGAGCCTGGCCGTGGTCAGCAGGGGTATGGCCTGCGAGATATGGCGTTCGCAGGCGGCCGGGTCGAAGCCGCGCTCCGCGGTGGCCAGATCGATCAGCAGCCGGGCCCGGCCCTCCCCCGCCAGCGAGCCGTCCAGGAGCGCGCGGCGCAGATAGCGGGCGGCGGTACGCGGCGCGCCGCAGCGCAGCGCGGTGTCCGCCGCGGTCCGCAGCACCTCCACCGCCCAGGGGTGGTCCGAGGCGGTGACGGCCATGAGCTGGGCGGCGACCAGCTCCGCGGGGCGTCCGTTGTGGTACAGCAGGGCCGCCGCGGCGTCGTGCAGCCGCTCCCGTTCCGCCACGGTCATCGAGGACTCGACCGCGTCCTGCACCACCTGGTGGAGGAAGCGCGGCTCCCGCTCGGCGGCGAGCAGCCCCAGCCGGTGCAGGTCGCGCAGCGCGGCCAGGAAGCCGATCTGGTCCAGTCCGGCCAGCCGGGCCAGGAGGTCCGGTTCCGGCTGGTCCCCGAGGACCGCGATGGCCGCGGCCAGGTCCCGCACCGGCCGGGGCTGGGCGCGCAGGGAGCTGGCCAGCCGCTCGCGCAGCTGGGCGGGACGCTGCGAGCGGGCCTCCTCGATCCGCTCGGCGGTGGGCCGGTGGCCGCCCGCGACCAGCCCCGCCAGCACCGACGTCAGCAGCAGGGGATTGCCCGCGGAGATCTCATGACAGGCGCGGGCGAACTCCTCGTCCCCCGGCACGCCGAACCGCTCGTGGATCACCTCCTTGACGGCGCCCAGCGACAGCGGCCCGGGGCGCAGCACCGGCCGCGCCGCCTCGACGATCTCCCGCAGCATCGGCTCCCCGGGGCGCCGGTAGCCGTCCCGCAGGGCGCAGACGACCACGGCGCGCAGCCCGGTCAGCCGCTTGACGAGGAAGGCGAGCCAGCGCAGCGACGGGGAGTCGGCCCACTGGAGATCGTCCACGAGGATCAGCAGCGGGCCGTCGGCGCTGACGTCGGCCAGCACCGAGCGCAGTCCGTACAGCGTCTCCTCGGACATCGAGGCGGTGCCGCCCTCGTCGAGGAGCGGGGCGTCGTCACCGAAGACGGTCCGCCAGGAACCGTCCTCCTGGCTCAGCCGGCGCTCGCGGAGCTCTTCGGGGATGCCGGTCAGCAGGCTGTCGAAGAGCTGGCGGACCACGCCGAAGGCGAAGTCCTGCTCCATCGGCGCGGCGTTGGCACGCAGGACGTGGACCTCCTTGCCCTCGGCGAGCGTCGGCAGCTGCTGGAGCAGCGCGGTCCGGCCGATGCCCAGGGGGCCGGTGAGCAACAGCAGTGACGAGGTGCCGGCCGCCGCGGCCCGCAGGGCGTCCGCGATCCGCGCCAGCTCGGCCTCCCGCTCAAGCAACATCCGTTCCGCATCCCTCCGCCGCCCGCAGCAACGCGATCAGCTCCGCGCGACCGCCGATCCCCAGCTTCCGGTACGCGCCGCTGAGCCGTAGCTCGACGGTGCGTCTGGTGACGGAGAGCGTTTCGGCGATCTCCCGGTTGCCCTGGCCGAGTCCGGCGAGGGCCGCGGTGCGCCGCTCGGGTTCGGTCAGGGTCGCCCACGCCGGGTGCGGGAGGCGTCCGCGAACGGCGGGCACCCCCGTCCGCTCGGAGAGCGCGCGCGCCCGTGCGACCAGCCGGCTGGAGGACCGGTGGGTGGTGACGAAGGAGAACAGCTCGGTCACCAGGGGGTCGGCGACCTGTGGGTTCCCCGCGTCCAGTTCGGCCTTGGCCAGCTCCGCCAGGGATCCCGCGTAGGCGAGCCGGGCCGGGGCGTCGCGCAGGGTGGCCACCGCCTCGCGGAGCCGGTCGGCCCGCCCCTCGCGGGCCACCCGCCCGACCCCCAGCTGCGCCCAGCCGAGCGTGCTGGGGGCGCCCCACAGCCGGGCCAGCGCGAGCTCCTCCTCGGTGAGCCGGCGCGCCTCCTCGTGGTCGCCGAGGGCCGCGCAGACCCGGGCGGCCGCCGAACGCCACGGCATGAGGGCGGGGTTGATCCGCCCGCGGCTCAGCTGCCACCTGCCGCAGGAGCGGAACAGCTCCAGTGCCTCGGGCAGCCGGTCGTGCCTGACGGCCACCAGCGCCTTGGCGAAGAGCAGATGGCCCCAGGAGGCGCCGTCCCGCGACTCGGCGGAGGTGGGCGCGTCCGCGAGCGCGCCGGCCTGGTCGGCGTCGCCGTTCTCCAGGGCGGCGACGATCCGCACGGCCGTCAGATAGGGGGCGGCGTACGGGTGCCAGAGCGAGGGGGGCAGTGACCGCTCCGCGGCGGCCAGGTCCCGTTCGGCCATGTCGAGCCGGCCGCGCCGCAGGTTGAGCTCGCCGCGGACGGTCAGGGTCATGGCGGCGGCCGCGCGGGCGTGCCGCCGCCGCAGGTCGGTGTGGAGCACGTCCAGCCGGACCTCGGCCTCGTCCAGGTCGTCGGTCAGCAGCAGGGTCCGGGCGGCGACGATCCGGGGCAGGATCAGCGCCCCGGCGCCGCCGTCGACGGTGAGGGCACGCCGGGCCAGCGCCCGGGTGGCGGGCAGGTCCGCGCCGCGCAGGGCGAGGCGCCAGGCGCGCGCCGCGGCCTGCGCCGGGCAGGAGGGGTCGGCGGGCAGCGGGGGTATTCCGTCCGGGCCGAGGTCGGTGTCGTCCTCCTGCTGGTGGGTTCCGGTGAGCCAGAACAGCCCGGCCAGGGCGCCGCGTTCGTCGCCGTCGGCCGTGGGCAGCACATCGGCGACGGCACGGCGCAGACCGTTGTCGCCGCCTCGGGAGAGTCCCAGGTCCGCGGCGCGCACCCGGATCCGGCCGGAGCCGCCGTCGCCGCTGCGGATGATCTCCGTCAGCCGGCGGTCCGCGGCCTCGGGGGCGGCCAGCACCTCGATGGCGGCGAGTTCGAGGCCCAGCTGGGCGCGCGGCGCCGGTTCCAGCGGCTCTTCCAGGGCCCGCGCCAGACAGGCGATCGCCTGGGCGGTCCGGCCCGCGCGCAGTGCGGCGGCGCAGGTGCGGCGCAGCACGGGGATCACCCAGGGCTCGCCGACCGGGTGGGCGGGGAGCAGCAGCCGGGCGATGTCCTCGTCGGGTACGGCCGCCCGGTACGCCAGTTCGGCGGCGCGGGCGTGCAGTTCGGACCGTTCGTCACCGGGCATCTCGGCCAGGATCCAGCCGCGCGCCTCGGGCCGGCTCAGGCGGAGCCCGGCGCCGGAGGCGGTGACGAGCCCGTTCTCCAGCAGCAGCGCGGTCAGTCCGGGCTCGCTGGTGGCGCGGGGGCCCGCGAGCGCGTACACCAGGGACAGGTCCAGCAGGTCGCCGCAGACGGCGAGCGCGCGCACGACCGCGACGGCGGTGTCGGACAGCAGGCCGAGCACGCGCACGGTGTGGTCACCGCCGACGGCCTCGGTGAGGGTGCGCAGCTCCGGCACCCGCCCGGCGATCGGTGCGTATCCGCGCTGGGTGAAGTGGCGCAGTGCCTCGGAGAGCACCTCGGGGTTGCCCGCGCTCGCCTCCAGGGCCGCCGTGGTGAAGGCCCGCTCACCGGGGCGGCCGCAGATCATCGCCACCGTGGCGGCGACGTCGCGGGCGGTCAGCGGGGCCAGTTCGAGTTCGACGGTGGTCACCGGCACCGGCCCGGAGGAGAGCGGGCAGGAGCCGGGGCGGTGCCGGCCGGTGCTGCTCACCAGCAGGGCGATCCGGGCGTCGGGCAGCCGCCGGATGAGCGCCCCGAACCAGCGCACCGAGGCCGCGTCCAGCCATCCCACGTCGTCGACGACCAGCAGTGTGGGCCGCTCGCGGGCGGTGCGCAGCAACTCGGTCAGCCCCGGTGATCGGGGTTCGGGCCGCCGGCTGGTCAGGGCCTTGAGCGAGCCGTCGGTGAGTCCGTCCATGGGGGCCAGCAACTGTCCCACCACGCCGTAGCGCACGTCCTGTTCGCCCGGGGTCGCCTTGGCGCGCAGCACGCGTATGCCCTGGCTCTCGGCCAGTTGGGCGGTCTGGCGCAGCAGCCGGTCCTGTCCGTAGCCGGGCTTGCCGAGCACCGTCACCACCGAGGGACGGCCCCGGCCGAGGTCGGCGACGGACTGGGCAAGCGTGGCCTGCTCTCGTTCACGCCCAGGGAACGGGAGCCCGTTGAGCTGCATGGTGTGACTATAAGCCGGGGGTGAGGCGCGAAGGTGCCACCGCGCTCCCGCGCGCTCCCCTCAGCGCCGGTCGCGGGAGGCGAAGACCCACGCCGGCGCCTGTGGGTCGGGGAGGCTGGGGGTGTTCAGCACCGTGGCCAGCTCGCCGCGCTGACTGACGCTCAGCTTGCGGTAGACGCTGGTGAGGTGGGTCTCGACGGTGCGCAGGGTGACGAACAGCGACTCGGCGATCTCCCGGTTGCCCGCTCCGCGCGAGGCCAGTTGGGCCACCTTGTGCTCGGTGCCGGTGAGCAGGTCGACCGGTGAGGCGGTGATCTCGCGCATCCGGCCGCCCGCGGCGACCAGCCGGTTGCGGGCGTCCCTGGCGAGCGCGAGCGCGCCGCAGCCCTGGGCGAGGTCGGCGGCCGAGCGCAGCCGCTCCCGGGCCTCGCGCGGCCGGCCGGCGTCCAGCAGCGCCCCGCCGAGCAGGAACTCCGCGCGGGCCTGCTCGGCGCGGGCGGGCGAACCGGAGAGGTGCTCGACCGCCTCGGTGAGCAGGGCGATGCCCGCTTCGCCGGGGGTGGTCACGCCGCGGGCGAGCGCGGCGAGTCCGAGGGCGCGCGGGGTGTTCCAGCGGCGGGCCAGCTCGGCGCCGTGCTCGACGAGGTCGCGCGCCTCGTCCGCCCGCTTCTCCGCCGCGAGCACCCAGGCCGCCTCGGCCCACCAGGGCACGAACACCGGGTTGGCGATCCCGGACTCCTCCAGGGAGGCGCCGCAGTCCAGCAGCAGCCGCAGCGCGGCGGCGCCGTCGCCGAGTGCCCAGCGGGCGCGCGCACGGGCCATGAGGTACCAGTGGTACTCCATCACGAACCCGTCCAGGTTCGGCCGGGTGACGGCGGCCAGCAGTTCCTCGGCCCGCTCCGGTTCGCCGCGGTCGATCAGGACCGTCGCCAGCGCGGTCTGGGGCATGGTCACATGGGCGTTCCAGCGCTCCCCGCCGATGATCTCGACGGCGGTCTGGGCGTCGGCGAGCGCGTCGGGGATCGCCCCCACGCCGTGCAGCAGCAGGGCGCGGGTGGACAGGGTGACCACGTACGACCACACCGCGGCGTTGTCCTGGCCCTGGCGCAGCCCGCGGTCCAGCGCGTCCAGCGCGCCCTCGACCTCGTCGGCCAGGCCCAGGGTGAACGCGGAGAAGAGCAGGGACCAGTTGTCGAGCTCCCGGTCGGGTGAGCTCAGGGCGCGGCGGGCCCGTTCCACCGTCCGCCGCACCGAGCGGCCCTCCATCGCGGACAGGACGGTCATCATGGCGAGCAGCTGCCGCTGCGCGGGGGTGTCCCCGGGCGGTTCGGGGATCCGCGCGAAGCGCTCCCGGACCGTGTGGATGGTGGCCTTCTCGTCGGATCCGCTGATCAGCAGCGCCGATTGGACGAGGGTGCGCAGCTCGCGGTCGCGCGGATCGGGCGCGGGCCCCAGTTCGGCCTCGAGTTCGTCGAGCACCTCGCTGAGCACCCGTACGGCGGCCGGCGACTGCTGGACGGTGAGGCAGGTGAGGCCGAACTGCACGGCGATGGGCGCCTTGGTGCGCACGTCGGGGGCCAGGGTGAGGGCATGCCGGAGCAGGCGGAGGGCCTCGGCGGGGTTGATCTCCGCGAGCGCCTTGGCGAGCGGGACATGGGCCGACAGGCTGTCCGGCTCCGCCTCCAGGACCCGGTGGAGATAGCGGGCGGCGGCCTCCGGGGCGCCGCGGTGCTCGGCCTGGGCGGCGGCCTCCCGCAGCACCCAGCACATCCATGGCTGGGGGGCGCCGGGCACCAGCAGCACCTGGTTGGCGACCTCCTCGGCGGGTCGTCCGGCGTCGCTCAGCAGCAGGGCCGCCCTGGCGCGCAGCTCGGCCAGCGGCTCCTCCCCGACGGCCTCCAGCACCGCCGAGCGCACCACGTCATGGGCCAGGTCCGCCCGGTCCGGCGCCATCACCTCGGCCCAGCGCAGCAGGTCCACGGCCTCCGCGACGCGGGCGGCGGACACTCCGGCCAGCGCGCCGATGTGCTCCGGGTCCTCCTCGCCGAGCACCGCGATGGCGGTGGCCACGTCCCGGACCCAGTCGGGCCGGGCGTCGAAGAGGGCCCGCACGGACAGGGCGACCACGTACTGTCCGACCTCGGCGATTTCGCGGATGCCGGTCTCGTCGGGGGTGACGCCCTTGGCCCGCAGCTCGCGCAGCAGCCGGGTGGTGGTCAGGGGGTTGCCGCCGCAGACGGCGGCGGCGCGCTCGGCGAAGGAGGGCGCGACGGGCTCCTCGAAGACCTGACGGGCCATCTCGGCCACGTCGGGGCCGGCCAGCGGGCCGAGGCGGATCACCGAGGAGCGCGGCTGGGCGAGGATGTCCGCCAGGGCGGCGGGGGCGACCGGTTCCGCCTCGGTGCGCTGGGCGAGCACCACCAGCAGCGGCAGCTGGTCGGCCCGGCGCAGCAGGAAGTCGATCCAGCGCAGCGACCGCTCGTCGCACCAGTGCACATCGTCCAGGACGAGCAGGAGCGGGTCGTGGGCCATCAGGTTCGCCGTGAGCCAGTACAGGCCGTGCAGCACCGGGTAGACGGTGGCGGCCTGGGACGGCTCCTCCCCGGCCGGGCACGGAATGAGCGCGGGCAGGGCACGGCGGGCGCTGCCGCGCAGCAGCGGGGAGTCCTGGGCGTCCTCGGCCGTGAGTCCGAGTCCTTTGAAGAGGGAGCGCACCCCGCCGTATCCGGCGCCGGCCACCACCTCGCCGCAGGTGCCGTGCAGCACGGTCATCTTCCGGCAGGCGTCGCTGCCGAGGAAGGCGCGCAGCAGGCTGGTCTTGCCGATTCCGGCCGGGCCGGACAGGACCACCAGTCCGGACCGCCCGGCACGGGCGGCTTCCGCGTGGGCGGTCAGCGCCTGGAGTTCGGCGGCGCGCCCGACCAGGGCGCCGGGTAAACCGGAATCGACTGCCCGGTCCGCCACGGCGGCCTCCTTGAGCCACAAAGTGCGAAATTTCAGAAAAGCATGCAAGTCGTCGCGATCATCAGGCTACACGAGCCAAATGACAGCGATCAAACTCGATCAGTGACGCCCAGAGTCCGCTCAGTCCACCCCGCCAGGCCCCTCATGAGATCCCTTCGTCAGTTGACGGCTTCCAGGACGGCCGGAGGGGCGTGGAGCTCGAACCAGACGACCTTGCCCGCCGCCGTGCGGCTCGATCCCCAGCAGCGGGAGAGCAGGTCCAGCAGATGGAGTCCGCGCCCGTGCTCGTCCTCGCCGCCCGTCCGGCACACCCGGGGCTGCGCCGGGTCCCCGTCCTCGACCTCGCACCGGAAGGCGTGGCCGGCGGAGCACAGGGAGAACGTCAGCCGGATGGGGCCGTCCGCGTGCCGCAGGGCGTTGGTGACCAGCTCGCTGACGAGCAGCTCCGCGTCGTCGGCGAACTCGTGCAGCGCCCACACCGCCAGCTGGGCGAGCATCAGCCGCCGTGCCCGGGGCACCGAGGCGGGCTCGGAGGGAAGCAGCCAGGACGTCCCGCCGCCGGCGGCGGGAGGCCCGGACCCGTCCGGCGGGCGCTCGGTGCTCACCGGGGAGCCGAGCGCGGGGGTGAGGGTGGGGGCGTTCATGCCGACTGCCCGGAACGGATCCGAGGGGCGGGGAGGACGCGCCCGTCGGGCAGGAGTCCGCCCGTGTCCGCGAAGACCACGACTCCCTTGCGGAGCAGGCTCCACCTCTGCTCGGGGTGGGTGGCCAACACCCGCGCCGACTCGTGATCCGGTGTGTCGGCCGGCGGACAGGGGGGCTGGTGGAGGCACATGCTGCGAACCTTCGATCTTCCGCCGTGGACCGGCGGAACTCGTCACCGAGACCACCATCGTGGCCGGGCGGAGCGGTGCGTCGGGAGGGGAGATATCCCCGCATCGGTACCCGAACCCGCTCCCGCCCGCCCGGTCAGGTCACCGACGGGCCACGGTCGCTCACCCTCGGTGGGTCCCCCGCCCCGGCGGACGGGCCCCGCGCCCCGCGAGGGAGGCGTGCGGCGGCTCCCGGCGCGGGCGGGCATAGCCTTGAAGGAGGGATGCGGTCCGTGCGGGCAGGGCGTCGGCCCCCGCCCACCCGGGCCCGGTGCGAGGCATCGATGGGTGTGCTGGTGAGGAGCACCCCGACCGGGCGGCAGACAGGCAGGCTGCCGGCCGAGGTGACGAGTTTCGTGGGACGTCGGCAGGAGACGGCCGAGGTCAAACGCCTGCTGTCCGCGTCCCGCCTGGTCACCCTGACCGGGGTCGGCGGGGTCGGCAAGACCCGGCTGGCGCTGCGGGTCGCCGACGACGCCCGCCGGGCCTTCCCCGACGGCGTCTGGCTGGCCGAACTCGCCGAGCTGGACAACCCGGCGATGCTCGCCCAGGGCGTCACCGAGGCGCTGGAGATCAGGGACCGCTCCTCCCGCCCGGCGATCGACGTCCTCGTCGACCATCTGCGGGACCGGGAGACCCTGATCGTCCTCGACAACTGCGAACACCTCCTGGACGCGTGCGCCCGGCTCGCCGACCGGCTGCTGCGCGCCGCACCCGGGCTGCGGCTGCTGGCCACCAGCCGTCAGGCGCTGGGCACCGCCGGTGAGCAGAGCCTGGCCGTACCCGCCCTGGGGCTGCCGGACGCCGAGGCGCCGCGGCCGTCCCTGGGGGCGCTCGCGCAGTGCGACGCGGTACGGCTGTTCATCGAGCGGGCCGTGGCCATCGTGCCGGGATTCCAGCTCAGCGAGGACAACCGGGACGCGGTCGAACTGATCTGCCGCCGGCTCGACGGCATCCCGCTGGGGATCGAGCTGGCGGTCGTACGGCTGCGCGCCCTGTCCGTGCAGCAGTTGCTGGACCGCCTCGACGACCGGTTCCGGCTGCTCACCACCGGCTTCCGGACGGTCCTCCCCCGCCACCGGACACTGCGGGCGCTGATCGACTGGAGCTACGAACTGTGCACCGAGCGGGAGCGGCTGCTGTGGGCCCGGCTCTCGGTGTTCGCCGGAAGCGTGGACCTGGAGGCGGCCGAGGCGGTCTGCTCCGGCGGGGGCATCGAGCGCGCGGAGATCCTGGACCTGGTGACCGAGCTGGTGGACAAGTCGGTGCTGCTCAGGGAGGAGCACCGGACGGCGGTGCGCTACCGGATGCTGGACACGCTGCGCAGTTACGGCCGCGAGCGGCTGGCGGCGTCCGGCGAGGAGGCCGTGCGACTGCGGCTCCACCGCGACTACTACCGCCGGCTCGCCGCCGACGCGCGGGCGGCGCTGTTCGGACCAGCCCAGGTGCAGTGGTTCACCCGGCTCAAGCTGGAACACGCCAATCTGCGCACCGCCTTGGAGGGCTGTCTGGCCGATCCCGCGCAGACCGGCTGCGGTCTGAGCATGGCCGCCGATCTGCTCTACCACTGGATCACCAGCTACCACCTCGGCGAGGGACGCCGCTGGCTGGCCCAGGGCCTGGCGCTCTGCCCCGAACCGACCGAGGTCCGGGCACGGGCCCTGTGGACCGACAGCTGGCTGGCCGTCATCCAGTCCGACACCGACGCCGCCGCGGCCCTGCTCGAGGAGAGCCGGTCCATCGCGACCCGGCTGGGTCTGGACTCCGTGCTCGCCTACACCGCGCTCTACTCCGGCATGGTCGCCATGTACCGGGGCGCGACCCAGGACGCGATCGCGCTCTACGAGGAGGCCGTGGCCCGCCATCGCGGCACCGGCGATCCGGTGGGGCTGGCCCTGGCGCTGATCCGGCTCTCGCTCGCCCACTCCTTCATCGGCGACTCGCCGGGCGCCATCGCCCTGGGCGAGGAGTCGCTGGCGGTGTGCGACGCGTACGGGGAGGGCTGGCACCGGGCCTACACGATGATGGCGCTGGGCGTGGACGTCTGGCGCCAGGGCGACACCGCGCGGGCGGCCCGGCTGGAGCGGGAGAGTCTCACCTTCAACCGCTCGCTGGACGACCCGCTGGGCGTCGGGGTCAATCTGGAGGTGCTGGCCTGGATCGCGGCCACCGACCGGGACTACGCGCGGGCGGCCAGGCTGCTGGGGGCCCTGCGGACCATCTGGCACACCATCGGCGCCCCGCTGTCCGGCTACGGCCATCTCGTCCACTATCACGAGGAGTGCGAGGCCACGGTGCGGCAGGCGCTGAGCAAGCCGGCCTTCAACGCGGCGGCCCGGCAGGGCGCCCGGCTCTCCTACGACGAGGCGCTGGAGTACGCGCTGGAGGACGAACTGCCCGGCGGCCAGACGGCGGCGGGCGAACGGCCGTCGCCGCTGACGCCACGGGAGTCCGAGATCGCCGAGCTGGTCGCGCGGGGGCTCAGCAACAAGGAGATCGCCTCCTCCCTGGTCATCGCCCAGCGCACGGCCGAGGGCCATATCGAGCACATTCTGAGCAAGCTCGGTTTCACCTCGCGTGCCCAGGTGGCGGTCTGGGCAGCGGAACAGCACCGCACCACCGGGCTCGAGGGGGAACGCACGCCGGAGGGCAGGGTCTGAAGACCGCGCCTCGAAGGGCGGGTTGCTCGGGGGACGAGTGCGGGAGTGTATTCCAGGCGGACGCGCATGTCCTGGGAGTTTTCATAAGCCCCACGAAAATCCGTGCCCGCCCCGGCTTCGGGGGATCATGCGTCAGGCTCGAGGGACGAGCCGCAACGGCCGTGTCCGCGCGTCGACGCGACCCGTGCGACCGAGGAGGTCCCGCCGTGACTGTTGCCGCAGTCGGCCATACCGGTGATGCCATGGAACTCTTCCGCGGCACCGCCCCCAGCCCGTCGTTCCTCGCGCTCCACCGCGCCGGGCTCACGGGTGGCGGACAGGAGCTCGTGGACTTCCGCGTCCCCTGCAACCCGTACTTCCCCACCCCCGCGATGTTCGCCGTGATGGCGGTCAGGCTGCGGGACATCCTCACCTCCTACCCGAGCTCCGCGGAGACCATCACCGCCGAACTGGCCGATGTGCTCGGGCTGCGGCCGCAGACCATGGCGATGGGCAACGGCTCGACCGAGCTCATCACCTGGATCGACCATCTCCTGGTGAAGGAGAGCCTGGCCGTGCCGATCCCCACCTTCGGCCGGTGGACCGACCAGCCGATGGAGACCGGCAAACGGGTCGACATGTTCCAGCTTCCGGAAATGAGCGGGTTCGCCCTCGATCCGAACGCCTTCGTCGCCTTCGTACGCTCCCGGGGCTCACGGGCCGCCGTGATCTGCAACCCCAACAATCCCGACGGCGGACTGCTCTCCCGCCGGGCCGTCATCGGCATCATGGACGCCCTGGCCGACCTCGATCTGATCGTGATCGACGAATCGTTCCTGGAGTTCGCGGACGCCGAGGCGTATCCGAGCGTCGTCGACGAGGCGGTGCTGCGCCCGAACGTGATCGTGCTGCGCGGCCTCGGCAAGAACTTCGGGCTGCACGGTGTGCGGTTCGGCTATCTGGTCGCCCATCCGGCGCTCGCCGCGCAGATCCGCTCCCGGCTGCCGAAGGGGAACCTCAACTCCTTCGCCGAGGTCATCGTCTTCATGCTGAAGCGGTACCGGCAGGAGTACGCCGAGAGCCTGCGCATGATCGGCCGCGACCGGCAGCTGATGACCACCCAGCTGGCCGGACTGCCCGGCGTGACGGTCTACCCCTCCCAGGGCAACTTCGTCTTCGTCAAGCTGCCGGGCGGAACGGACGGCAGCTGGGTCCGGGACCAGCTGCTGTCCCAGCACGGCGTGCTGGTGCGCGAATGCGGCAACAAGCTCGGCAGCAGCAGCCAGTTCATGCGCCTGGTGGTGCGTTCCCAGCCGGATGTGCAGCGGCTGCTGACCGGGCTGAGCACGGTGCTGTACGGAACGTCCTTCTACGCTCCGCGAGTCGGCTGGGAGCAGCCGCCGTCGCTGGACGCGGGCCCATCGGGGCATGCGGGCTACTCGGACTATGCGGGTTACCCCGGTTATGCGGACGGTGCGAGTGCTTCCGGGTACGGGGTGTCCGCCTCCGCGCAGCGGCAGCCGCTGGACCTGCCCTACCAGCAGCCGCCCGCGGAGCTGGCGCCCGCGTATGTCGCGATGCCCCCGGCCCAGCCGCCCCTGTACCAGGTCCCGGCCGTCCTGCCGCAGCCCCCGATGGTCCAGTTCCAGGCCGCCGCGGGACAGGGGGAGGCGGCCGGGTACGACCGGGTACGACCGGAGGAGACGACGATCGAACAGCTCCCCGTCCAGGGCCGGCAACCGGACGCCGGTGTGCCCGAGCCGTCGCCGATGGAGCGGACGCAGACCATGACCTACGACCCCGCCGAGCCGAAGGCCGCGGTCCCCGACCCGGCTTTCCTCGGCGAGCGGGCCGACGACCCGATGGGGCAGGCTCCGGCACTGCGGCGCTATCCGCGCCCCGCGGCCTACCTCCAGGACGACTCGATGGCATGACCGCCTTGAGGTCACGATCCCGGCAGCCGGTCGCCGCCCGGCCAGGCCGGGGAGACCCCGGCCGCCGCGCAGACCGCGATGTGCAGCAGCAGGGGATGGGTGTACGGCTCTCCGTCGCCGGGCCAGTGCACCACCCGAGGCTCCTCCGTCCCCGTGGGGCCGGTCAGCCGTCCGGGCGGACCCGTCACCATGGCACCGGCCGCGTAGACGACCGGTGCGGGCCAGTCGACCCCGACGTCCGACTGGGGCGGCACGATCCACCACCAGCGCCCCGCACCGGCGAGGACACATCCGGCCCGGGGCAGCAGAGCCATGACGCCGGGGCCGTGCCGCTCGGTGATCCCCACCGCGTCATAGGCCCGGTCCCCGCGCAGCGCCGACGGCAGCTGAAGGCGGTGGCGGCCGGGCGCCGGGCGGAGTCCACGCCGGACGAACCGGCCGCGGACGAAGCCGGTCAGCGCATCGGCGAAGGCGTACGTCATCTATCGGCACATCACAAAGGTCGGGCCGCTTGCGCCTGCGGTCACTGCGGCAGGCCGCGGTAACGGGATCATGACGCCACTATGCGCACCGCCCCGCACACTTGGCAAGGGTCACTCTGAAAAGTTCAGAGTCGTAAGTGCAATGTGTTCGTTCCGCTCTGGCCATGGCACACTGCGAACATCAGCGTTGGGGAGGTCAGGGAGGGATTCAGGTGAGCGAACCGCGGTCGGCGCCGACCGTGGGTCAGGTCGTCCTCGGCAAGAGGCTCCAGGATCTGCGGGAGAAGGCGGGGTTCAAGCGGGACGAGGCGGCCAGAGTGCTGCGGGTCGCACCCGCCACCGTCCGCCGCATGGAGACCGCCGAGGTCGCACTGAAGGTTCCGTATGTGCAGATGCTGCTGGACGCCTACGGCATCACCGGTGAGGAGCTGGATTCGTTCATCACCCTGACCGAGGAGGCCAACAAGCCCGGCTGGTGGCAGCGGTTCCACGACATCCTCCCGGACTGGTTCAGCGTGCACGTCAGCCTGGAAGGCGCGGCCGAGATGATCCGGGCGTACGAGCCGCACTTCGTCCCCGGACTGCTCCAGACCGAGGACTACGCCCGCGCGGTGATGCAGACCGGTGCCATCGGCCAGGCCGGCCCCCAGCAGGCGGAGCGCCATGTGGCGCTGCGCATGGAGCGGCAGTCGCTGCTCACCCGGAGGGAGCCGCCCCGCCTGTGGGTCGTGATGGACGAGACCGTGCTGCGCCGGCAGGTGGGTTCGGCGGGGGTGATGCGCCGCCAGATCGACCGGTTGCTGGAGTCCACCGAGATGCCGCACGTCACGCTCCAGGTCTCGGAGTTCTCCTCCGGGCACCATCCGGGCACCTATGGGCCCTTCGTCCTCTTCCGCTTCGCTGTTCCCGAACTGCCGGACATGGTCTACGTCGAGTACCTGACCGGCGCCGTCTACCTCGATGAGCGCATCGAGGTGGCCTCCCACCTGGAGGCCATGGACCGCATGGCGGCCCAGGCGGCAACCGCACGACGCACAAAGGAAATCCTGTGCGATTTCCGCAAGGAGCTCTGATCGGAATGGACCGCATTCACAACGGCATGCGCGCGACCGACCTCGGCAGCGAGGGCTGGCACAAGCCGTGGAGCGGTGGCAACGGCGGCAACTGCGTCGAAGCCATGAGGCTGGACGACGGCCGGGTCGCGATCCGTCAGTCGACCGATCCGGACGGTCCGGCGCTGATCTACACCCGCCACGAGATCGTCGCGTTCATCCAGGGCGCCAAGGCCGGCGAGGCGGACTTCCTCGTCTCCTGACGTGCCGGGCCGCCGCGTGTCCTCGCACGCGGCGGCCCACGGCCGCCGGCCCGGCGGCCGTCTGACTCCGGCCGTTACGAGGCGTCCGCCGCGAGCGCCCGCAGCAGACCGATGGTCAGCGCGGTACGGGAGGGGATCGGGGCGAGCACCGTGTGCTCGTGACGGGCGTGGGCACCGGAGCCCAGGGCACCGAGCCCGTCGAGGACCGGGCGGCCGAGCGCGGAGACGAAGTTGCCGTCGCTGGCCCCGCCGACCGCGGTCTCCGTCAGCTCCCAGCCCTGTTCCGCGGCGACGGCGTGGGCCCGCTGGAACAGCCGGCGGGAGGCGTCGCCCGGCACCATCGGCGGACGGTTCCACTCACCGGTGACGGTCAGCCGCACCCGCTGGTCGGAGGGGGCGAGGGCGTGCAGCGCGGCGTCGATCCGCGCCATCTCCTCCGGTTCGGCGATCCGGATGTCGATTCCGCAGCTCGCGCGGGCGGCGATCACATTGCGCCCGGTACCGCCGCTGATCAGCCCCACGTTCACCGTGGTCCCCCGCTCCGGGGCGCTGAGCCCGGCGATCCGCGGGACGACCTCGGCCAGCGCGTGGATGGCGCTCGCCCCCGCGAACGGGTCGAGACCCGCATGCGATTCGACGCCGTACGCGGTCACGTCGAACAGCCCGACACCCTTACGGACGGTCTTGAGCGCACCGTCCAGCGATGCCTCGAAGACCAGCGTGGCCAGGACGTCCTCGCTCAGCCGCTCGATATGGCGCCGGGAGGCGGGGCTGCCGATCTCCTCGTCGCCGTTGAGCAGCAGCCGCACCGTGGGATGCGGCAGCTCCAGCTCGCGCAGCAGCCGCAGCGCCCAGACGGCCTGCACCAGCCCCGTCTTCATGTCGAAGACACCGGGTCCGCTCGCCCGGCCGTCCTCGATCTCGAAGGGCCATTCGGCGAGCGTCCCGGCCGGCCAGACCGTGTCGTAGTGGCACAGCAGCAGCACCGTGCCGGGTGCGGTACCGCGATAGGTCACGGTCAGCACATCGCCGTGGGGTCCGCAGTCGTGGCGTTCCGTCGCGTCCGGCTCGCCGAGCCGCTCGACGAGCCAGCCGCTGATCGCGGCGAGCCCGGCGTCCAGCAGCCGCTTGTCATTGCTCGGCGTCTCCAGCTCCACCAGCGTCCGCAGGTCCTGGATCATCTCGGGCAGCGCCTGACGGGTGGCGGAGGTGAGGTCGGAGGGGGTCATCGAGGGGTCCTTCCCGGGCGGCGTGGGTGAGGGAGCGGCTGTCGATCGTCGCGGGCACCTCCTCGGTCCTCCACCACGGGTGTTTCCGGGACGGGGACGGCCTGGCCGAGCTGCCGGTCCGGTCGGCTCGATGCCGTCACTCCCCCGGCGGCGGCCCGTCCCACTCCAGGACGGCCACGTCGTCGCCCACGGCCAGTTTTCCGGTGCGGGTCACGGAGAACTGGCAGCCGAAGAACGGGCTGCCACCGTCGTCCCCCCGCCGGTAGCCGGCCAGGGTGCGCAGGGGCTCCGGGCCCGCCTTGGCGCCCGTGTCCTGGTCCACGAGCGTCACCGCGCACCGGTCGGTGAGCTTGGCGAAGCCCAGTTCGGCACCGCCGACGGCCACCTTGCGGACCCGGTCCTCCCGATGGGGTTCGTCCCATCCGTCGATGACGATGCTGGGACGGAAACGGCTCATCGGCACGGCCGCGCCGCCCGCCCCGGTGATCCGCCGGTTCAGCCCGTCCAGGCTGGCCCGGGAGACGAGGTGCACCGCGCCGCTGTCGGCGTAGCCGCAGGTGCCGGGGATCCATCCCTCGGTCACCCGGTCGTGCTCCGGGGGCACCCGCACCAGCCTGCTCGGCGCGCCCAGCACCCGCGAGAACCACGCGGCGGCCTCCTCGCCCTGGTCGATGCCGAGGTAGGGCGTGTGGAACACCTTGACCTCGCGCCGGGCGGAGGTGGTGTCGATGTCGAGGACCAGCTCCCCCTCGCCCGGGGCCGACAGGGTGAGCCGGTCGCCATCGGGGCCGACGACCGGGCGGATGACGGCGAGCCGGGGATCGGTCCGCTGAGTGCGGCACACCCCGTCCTCGTCGACGACCATGAACGCGCGGTCGTGCGGCAGACCCGCCTCCGTCAGCAGCACTTCGGTTACGGGCACGCCCGCACAACCCTTGATGGGATAGCAGGTCAACTCAACGACGGTCGCCACCCGGGCACCTTACCCCAGGGGGGAGCGCCGCACCGGTGCGCTGGCCGGGGCGCTCACGCGTCATCTCCCGGTGTCCGACCGGCGTTTCATGGCACGCGTCAGCTCCGCCGTGCGCCCCCGGACCGGCGTCCAGCGGCAGGGCGTAGTACGGAGTACGCCGGATGACCCATCGCGCACGGCCGGTCACCACCGGCGCGGACCGTAGGTGCGCTACGCCTCCCGCGCAGGAGAAGCCGAATCGCACCATTTCCACGAAGCGGCGGACGAGACCGCGGGAAAAGCGCGGCCGCGGCGTCGCCCGGGGGCCCGGACAGGCGGGGTGCGGATGATGATTCCCCGGGGCGCTCCGGCGAGCGGCCCGAAGGAAGGAAGTCGATGTGGGGCAATGGTATGCGCGGCGGCGCGGTTCCCGCTATACACGGACCGCGTGATTCTCCGCCAGTTCCCCGCCGCCATGACGACCGGCCCTTTGGGGAGAACTGCCGCGGTACCCGAGCGGTCGGCGAGGCGATGCGCGACAAGAGATACGGTAAACGCCGAGTCAAGCCGACTGATCCGCCTCGGAGTCGGTCCGGGCACCACGCGGCTCACCCCCTGTTCCACCCGGCATACCGGATGCGAGCGGGCGCGGAGTCGAGACCCACGGTTCTTCGCCCGGCATCCTCGGCCCCCTGCCCTCTCCCCCGCTCCTCTCCGCCCGGGACCGCGCCCGTACCGGAGCGGCCCCACCCCCGTGAACGCGGCCGTCGGCGGCGCGGCCCCCGTGGATACCTCCCCGTCGTCCGCCGCGCCGGGAAAGGCAGACGGTCCCGCCCGGCGCGTTCGCTCATGCGTCCCTTCTTCCTCCGCACCGCCGCAAGTCCGTCCTATTTCCCCGCCCCACCCGCTTCCCGGTCCTCTCCTCCGCTCCCGGCATTCTCCGGTTGCCGGCAGCCGACCGGAGGGGCCGCTTCCACAGCGGTGCGGCGCGGTTACGGATGCCCCCTCCGGTCCGGCCGCCGAGCGACGGATCTTGGCCGGGCGGCGCCGCAATAGCACCGGGGAAGGTCCCGCGCTCCGCGCCCGGCCCGCACCAGGCCCCGTATTGAGCCGCCCGCCGCCCGTCTCCGCCCCAACCGCCCGTGCCCCGGCCGGAATTCGCCGGACCGGCCGACCGGGATCGGTCACCGATCACCGGGAAACCAATGCGGGGGAATAGAGTTCCGCCCCGCCCGCCGCCCCGGAGAATCATTTCCCGCCGTACCGGAGCGTCCAGTGCGGTGATCGCCCGCACGATCCCCGTGATCCGCCGGGCCGGCCCGGCCGGCGTCCGTGCGCCCCCGGCCCTCCATGCGCCTCCCACCGCTCAGCCGACCGGGCACCGGCCGGTCCCGGAGCGGAACCGGGCGGCGCGCGGCGGCCCATGAGGCCCCCTGCGCCTTGTGACCGGCGGGGCCGGGCTGCGGTACTCGTACAGCCCGCCGGGTCCGCCGGAGGGCACGTCGAGAGCCGTTGTGGAGAGGAACCAGCCTCATGGCCGAACGAGGAAGTCACCGACGCCCCGCATCGCCCAGCCGGATCTCCCCGCTGTGCGCGGCCCTCACCGCGGGCGGCGTCGGCATCGTCCTGCCGCTCCTGGGCACCGGCGCCGCCCACGCGGCCCCGGTCGACACCTGGGACCGGGTCGCCACCTGCGAGAGCGGCGGCAACTGGCGCATCAACACCGGCAACGGCTACTACGGCGGGCTTCAGTTCTCCCAGCACACCTGGGAGGCGTTCGGCGGCACCGCGTACGCCCCACGGGCCGATCTGGCCTCCAAGGCCCAGCAGATCGCCGTGGCGGAGGCGGTCCTGCGCGAACAGGGTCCGGGCGCGTGGCCGGTCTGCTCCGTCCGCGGCCGGCTGACCCGGTCCGGCCCGGCCGCCGGGGCGGCCGGCCGCGGCGCGCCCCGAAGCGCCGCACCACGCGCCGAGCACCCGGCCAAGCCCGCCAAGAAGCGGGCCAGGTCCGCCGCGAAGTCCCGGGCCCGGCAGCACACCACGCGGCGCGCGGCGGCCGGCTCCTACACGGTGGTCCGCGGCGACACGCTGTACCGCATCGCCACGCGTGCGTCGGTCAGCGGCGGCTGGCAGGCGCTGTACCGCGCCAATCGCGGGACCATCGGCGCCAATCCGCATCTGATCCACCCGGGGCAACGGCTGGCCCTGTCCTCCGGCGCCCGGCAGCCGCGCAAGGCGGCGCCGCGGCGCGGCGCCCCGGCCGCCGCGAGCCGCACGGCGGCCCGGAAGCCGGCCGCCCACCCGCTTGTGGCCCCGGTCAGCGGGCCGGTCGGCACCGCGTACGGCATCCGCGACCCGCGCCGGCCCGGGGGCCACCACACCGGTGTCGACTTCGCGGTCCCCATCGGCACCTCCGTGCGGGCGGCCGCCCCGGGCACCGTGGTGGCGGCGGGGTGGGACGGCACCTTCGGCTACCAGGTGATCATCCGCCATGCCGGGGGCCTGCACACCCACTACGCGCATCTGTCGGCGCTGGCGGTGCGCACCGGGCAGACCGTCGGGGCGGGCCGGCGGATCGCCCGGTCCGGTGACACCGGGAACGCCGCCGGACCGCACCTGCACTTCGAGGTCCGCACCGGCCCGCGCCACGGGTCGGACATCGATCCGCTCGCCTATCTGCGCTCACCCGGCGCCGGCGGCTGACGGCTCGCACCGGACGCGTCGCGTCCGGCGAAGGTCCATCTCCTGGGGGTGGGGGAAGGGGAGGCCGCCCGAGGCACGGCTCGGGCGGCCTCCCGCCATCCGCGGCCTCCCGCCATCCGCGGCCGCGCACCGTCCGCGCGGGAAGCCGTCGCGGGGAGCGTCGCGGGAAGCCGTCAGTACCAGATCGCGACGGGGAGCCCCGTGCCCGCCGCCGTCTCCGGCGGGTCGGGAAGGCTCCGGGCGGTCCCGAGCGCGATGCGCCGCGCGCTCCAGGCCGCCGCCGCGGCGTCCAGGACGTCGTCGGGCGGCACCCGCCCGGCCGGTCCCAGGTCGTCGGGCAGAACGATGCCCCGGTCCGCCAGCAGCCGGCGCCGCACGGCCTGGCCGTTCCAGCTCTTCTTGCTCCAGGCCACCGGCCGCCCCTCGTTGACGGCGGCGAAGGAGACCTCGGGATGGACCTCGTACAGCCGGTGGTCGCCCCCGTCCCGGCAGGCGTTGGCCTCGCGCAGCTTCACCGCCAGCCCCCAGGACTGACGGCTCATCCCCCGGCCGGTCAGCCGACGGCAGCGCGCATTGGCGTCGGCGTAGTCCGCCGCCTCCCAGACCTCGCGCGGCGGCACGGAGAAGACCCGGGAGCGGTGCGGGGCCACCAGGGCGACGGCCAGGCCGTCCGCCGCGCGCCGCTCGGCCGTCGGCAGCCCCAGCGGCATGTCGACCGCCACCACGGCGGCCTCCGGCATCCGGCCGAGCAGCTCGCTCAGCCCGTCGGCCGTATCCGCCCCGGCGAAGCGGCCCCGCGCACACAGGGCCACGGCGACCCAGCCGGTGCGGCAGGCATCCACCCCCACGACGGGCGATTCGGCGCATCCGGAGGCGGGAGGGGTGTGAAAAGCGGCGCGGCGGGAACCCATGCGCCGTATCTGACCACACGGGCCGACCAGCATGGAACCGAACGGCACGGAAGGACGGGCGATGGGCGTACGTACATGGATCCGGGACTGGCCCGTCTACCGCCAGCTGACCGGAAGCGACCCGCTCGGGCGCGGCGCCGCCGCCACCTCGGCCGCCACCCGTGAGCAGCGCCCCCGCACCGCCACCGCCGACAAGGTGGTGAAGTCGGTGTGCCCGTACTGCGCGGTGGGGTGCGCCCAGAACGTCTATGTGAAGGACGGCCGGGTGGTGCAGATCGAGGGCGACCCGGACTCACCCGTCAGCCGCGGCCGGCTGTGCCCCAAGGGCTCGGCGACCCTCCAGCTGACCACCGGTGAGTCCCGCCGCCACGAGGTGCTCTACCGCCGCCCGTACGGCACCGGATGGGAGCGGCTGGACCTGGACACCGCGATGGACATGGTCGCCGACCGGGTGGTCCGCACCCGCCGCGAGACCTGGCAGTGGCAACAGGACGGGGTCGACGTCAACCGCACCCTGGGGATCGCCAGCCTCGGCGGCGCCACCTTGGACAACGAGGAGAACTACCTCATCAAGAAGTTGCTGACCGGGCTCGGGGTGGTCCAGGTGGAGAACCAGGCCCGGGTCTGCCACTCCGCCACGGTCGCCGGGCTCGGCACCTCCTTCGGGCGGGGCGGCGCCACCACCTTTCTCCAGGACATGCAGAACTCCGACTGCATCGTGATCGAGGGCTCCAACTTCGCCGAGGCGCACCCCGTGGGCTTCCAGTGGGTGATGGAGGCCAAGGCGCGCGGCGCGAAGGTCATCCATGTCGATCCGCGGTTCAGCCGCACCAGCGCGCTGGCCGATCTGTACGTGCCGATCCGGGCCGGCAGCGACATCGCCTTCCTCGGCGGCATCATCAACCACGTCCTGACCGGCGGCCACGACTTCCGCAGTTACGTCCTGGAGTACACCAACGCCGCCACCATCGTCGGCGAGGATTTCCAGGACACCGAGGACCTGGCCGGGATCTTCTCCGGCCTCGACCCGGAGACCCGCCACTACGACGTCTCCACCTGGACCTATGAGGGCGGCCAGGTCCAGGCCCCGCAGGGCGCGCCCGACGAGCTGTACCAGGAGCGCACCCGCCGTGGCGCGTCCCTGTCGACGGCCGCCTTCTCCGAGTCCCACGGCTCCGGCGGCGCGCCCGTCTCCGCGCAGGTCCCCACCGACCGCACCCTGGAGCACCCGCGCTGCGTGTACCAGATCCTCAAACGCCACTTCTCCCGGTACACACCCGAAATGGTCGAGGAGACCTGCGGGATTCCCCGGGACACCTTCCTGGAGGTGTGCCGTGCGCTGGTGGAGAACTCCGGCCCGGACCGCACCTCGGAGTTCGTGTACGCGGTCGGCTGGACCCAGCACACCGTGGGCTCCCAGTACATCCGCACCGCGAGCATCCTCCAGCTGCTGCTGGGCAACATCGGCCGGCCCGGCGGTGGCATCCAGGCGCTGCGCGGCCACGCCAGCATTCAGGGCTCCAGCGACATCCCGACCCTGTTCAACGTGCTCCCCGGTTACATCCCGATGCCGCACGCCCACGCGCACGAGGACCTGGACACCTTCATCAAGGCCATAAAGACCGACAAGGGGTTCTGGGGGGAGATGCGCTCCTACGTCGTCAGCCTGCTCAAGGCGTACTTCGGCGACGCGGCGCGCGCGGACAACGACTACTGCTTCGGCCATCTGCCCCGGCTGACCGGCTCCCACAGCACCTACCACACGGTGAAGGAGATGCTGGAGGGGCGCTGCAAGGGCTACTTCCTGATGGGCGAGAACCCCGCCGTGGGCTCGGCCAACACCAAGATGCAGCGGCTGGCCATGGCCAACCTGGAGTGGCTGGTGGTCCGCGACTTCTCCCTCATCGAGTCCGCCACCTGGTGGCAGGACGGTCCGGAGATCGAGACCGGTGAGCTGCGCACCGAGGACATCGCCACCGAGGTGTTCTTCTTCCCCGCCGCCGCCCACACCGAGAAGTCGGGCTCGTTCACCAACACCAACCGCATGCTCCAGTGGCACTTCGCCGCCAAGGAGCCCGACGGCGAGGCGCGCAGCGATCTGTGGTTCATGTACCACCTGGGACGGCGGGTCAAGGAGCGGCTGGCGGACTCCACCGACCCCATGGACCGGCCCGTCCAGGATCTGGCCTGGTCCTACCCCACCGAGGGGCCGCACGCCGAGCCCAGCGCCGAGGCGGTCCTGGCCGAGATCAACGGCCGTGACGCGCGGGGCGCGCCGCTCAGCGCCTACACCCAGCTGAGGGACGACGGCTCCACCTCCTGCGGCTGCTGGATCTACTGCGGGGTGTACGCCGACGGCGTCAACCAGGCCGCCCGCCGCAAACCCCATACCGAGCAGGACTGGATCGCCGCCGAATGGGCCTGGTCCTGGCCCGCCAACCGCCGCATCCTCTACAACCGCGCCTCGGCCGATCCGTCCGGCGCCCCGTGGAGCGAACGCAAGGCGCTGGTGTGGTGGGACGCCGACCGGCAGCGGTGGACCGGCCATGACATCCCCGACTTCATCCCCGACCGGGCGCCCTCCTACCGGCCGCCACAGGACGCCAAGGGCCCGGACGCGCTCAGCGGGGTGGACCCGTTCATCATGCAGGCCGACGGCAAGGGGTGGCTGTACGCCCCGGCCGGGCTGGTGGACGGCCCGCTGCCGACGCACTACGAGCCGCAGGACTCCCCGGTGCGCAATCCGCTCTACCCGGAGCAGCAGCGCAACCCGGTCCGGGAGGTGCTCCCCGATGAACACAACCTCTTCCATCCCAGCGGGGGCGAACCGGGCAGCGAGGTGTTCCCGTACATGATCACCACCTATCGGCTCACCGAGCACTTCACGGCGGGCGGGATGAGCCGCTGGACGCCGTACCTCGCCGAACTCCAGCCGGAGTTCTTCTGCGAGGTCTCCCCCGAGCTGGCCGCCGAGCGGCGTCTGGAGCACACCGGCTGGGCGACGCTGATCAGCGCCCGCGGGGTGATCGAGGCCCGGGTGATGGTCACCGAGCGGATGTCCCCGATCAGGGTCGGGGGCCGCACCGTGCATCAGATCGGGCTGCCGTACCACTGGGGCCCCAATGGCTACACGCGCGGCGACGCCGCCAATGAGCTGTCCGCCATCGCCCTCGACCCGAATGTCCACATCCAGGAGGTGAAGGCGCTGAGTGCCGACATCCGCCCCGGCCGCCGCCCTCGCGGCCCGGGGCTGACGGCCCTGCTCGACAGCTACCGGCGGCGCGCCGGTATCACGGTGCGGACCGGAATGGAGGTGCGGGGATGACCGGGACCTCCGGGCGGTCGTCGCTGATCGGCCGCAATCTGCTGGCCGGAGCCGAACCGGACGTCGCCGGGGACGCCGGACACCAGGGGCATCCGCCGCGGGCCGGCTTCTTCACCGACACCTCGGTGTGCATCGGCTGCAAGGCGTGCGAGGTGGCCTGCAAGGAGTGGAACGCCATCCCGGAGGACGGGCTGGACTTCACCGGCATGTCCTTCGACAACACCCAGGGGCTGGGCGCCTCCACCTGGCGCCATGTGGCCTTCATCGAGCAGAACAAGCCGCTGGGCCGGACCGAGGTGGCGGTCGACCACGGCGATGTCGATGTGCTCGCCCTCGCCTCCCAGGGCTCCGGGACCCCGGTCGAACAGGCGGCGATCACCCCCACCTCCCCCGCGCCCGCCCCGTCCCAGGACGGGCAGACCGGGCTGCGGTGGCTGATGGCGTCGGACGTGTGCAAGCACTGCACCCATGCGGCGTGTCTGGACGTCTGCCCGACCGGTGCGCTGTTCCGCACCGAGTTCGGGACCGTGGTGGTCCAGGACGACATCTGCAACGGCTGTGGCTACTGCGTGCCCGCGTGTCCGTACGGGGTCGTCGATGTGCGGCCCGAGGACGGCGGGGCCCACAAGTGCACCCTGTGCTACGACCGGCTGGGCGCCGGCCAGGAGCCCGCGTGCGCCAAGGCGTGTCCCACCGACTCCATCCAGTTCGGCCCCCTGGACGAGTTGCGCGAGCGCGCCGCCGCCCGGGTCGAGGAGCTGCACCGGCTGGGGGTCGAGGACGCCCGGCTGTACGGGCACGACCCGGAGGACGGCGTGGGCGGCGACGGCGCCTTCTTCCTGCTGCTGGACGAGCCGGAGGTGTACGGGCTGCCGCCGGACCCGGTGGTCACCACCCGGGATCTGCCCTCGATGTGGCGGCACGCGGGCGCCGCGGCGCTGACCCTGCTCGGCGGCGTGGCCGCGGTGTTCGCGGCGCAGGCCGGCGTGAGCGGGCGCCGCACCGGAAGGAGGCGCTGATGAGCGAGTCGGACGTCACCCGCGACGGTGTCCGTGGCGAACGGCCGGGCCGGGACGCGCTGGTCGGCCGGGGGATGGGGGACGGCGAGCGGCCGGGCGGCAAGCGGCGCGGCCGCAAGGGCGGTACCGGCCGCAGAGGTGATCAGCCGATGGTCCCCCGGGCGGAGTTCACCTCCTACTACGGCCGGCCGGTGCTCAATCCGCCCACCTGGCAACCGCGGGACATCGCGGGCTACTTCTTCCTCGGCGGGCTCGCGGGGGCCGGCTCGGTGCTGGCGGCGGGCGCCGAGCTGACCGGCCGTCCGGGCATGGCCCGCGCGCTCAAGGTGTCCTCGCTGGCCGCCCTGACCGGCTCCACCGCCGCCCTGATCCATGACCTCGGACGCCCCAGGCGGTTCGCCCATATGCTGCGGGTCTTCAAGCCCACCTCCCCGATGAGCGTCGGATCATGGCTACTGGCGGCCTACGGCCCGGTGGCCGGGGCCGCCCTCGCCTCGGACCTGACCGGGCGGCTGCCGCGCGCCGGGCGGGCGGCCACGGTGGCGGCGGCGCTGCTGGGCGCGGCGGTGGCCTCGTACACGGCGGTGCTGGCAGCCGACACGGCCGTCCCGGCGTGGCACGACGGCTACCGCGAACTGCCGTATCTGTTCGTCGGTTCGGCCGCCACCGCGGCGGGCGGTATGGCCCTGCTGGCCTCGCCCGTCGCCGAGAACGCCCCGGCGCGCGGTGTGGCGCTGCTCGGCACGGCGGTGGAGACCGCCGCCGTCAAGGCCATGGAGCGGCGGCTCGGCGTGGTCGCCGAAACCTATCGCGAGGGCCGGGCGGGGCGGCTGATGCGCACCGCCGAGGCGCTGTCGGCGACGGGCGCGCTCGGCGGCGCCCTCCTCGGCCGCCGCAGCCGCACCGCCGCGGCCCTCAGCGGCGCGGCCCTGCTGGCGGCCTCCGCCTGCACCCGCTTCGGCGTCTTCCACGCCGGGATGCGGTCGGCGAAGGACCCGAAGTACACGGTGCTGCCCCAGCGGGAACGGCTCGAGGCGCGGCGGGAGCGGCCACGGGAAGGCTGACCCCGCCGCGGCGGGGCGGCCGCCCCGGTGCGGACAGCCGCCCCGCCCCGCGACGGCGGGCGGAAAATCGCTGGCCGGACGGCATCCGTCGGACCACCCTGGTGGCCCATGGAACAACCGCCCGCCCCTCCCCGCCACCAGATACGCGCCCAGCACACCGCCTCCACGGTCACCGTGTACCAGGCGTACGGCCCGCACATCGGCCTGCCCGCCGCCCGCGACGGCCGGTTCCCCGCCGCCTGGAAGCGGGACCGGATGACCTGGATCAAACCCTCGTTCCGGTGGATGATGTACCGCTGCGGCTGGGGCGAGAAGGCGGGGCAGGAGACCGTCCTGGCCCTCGACATCACCCGCGAGGGCTTCGAGTGGGCGCTGCGCAACGCCTGTCTGTCGCACTACGTCCTCGGACTCCACGCCGACGAGGCGTCCTGGAAACGGCAGCTGCGGCAGGCTCCCGCACGGGTGCAGTGGGACCCGGAGCGCGATCTGCGCCTGCGGCCACTCCCCCACCGCTCCCTCCAGCTGGGCCTGGCGGGCGAGGCCGCCCGCCGGTACGCCGACGAGTGGACGGTGGCCATCCGCGACGTGACCCCACTCGCCCGCGAGATCCACGCACTCGTCCGCGAGGGTGACCTGGAGGCGGCCGCCGCGCTGCTCCCCGCGGAGCCCCCGTACCCGGCCACGGACGACCTGCTGGCCCATCTGGGTGCCTAGGGCTGCCGCGGTCCGTAGGCGTCCAGGAAGCGGTCGCGGAAGGAACTCATCTTCCACACCGGGGCCTTCGCGTCCGGCATCAGACCGTCCTGCCAGCCCCAGCCGGAGATCCGGTCCAGCACGGCCTCGTCATGCGCGACGATCGCGACCGGTACGTCCCGGCCGGCGTGGTCGCCGCTGACCCGTGCCAGGGGCTGGTGGTCGCCGAGGAAGACGAGCACCGTGTTCTCGTCGCCGTACGTCAGCACATAGTCGATGAGGCTGTGCACCGAGTACTGGATGGACTTCCCGTACTCGGTCTTCACCTCGGTGGTGTCGGTGAACACGTCCGCGGGCTTCTTGCCCGCCTTCTGGATGGCCCGGTAGACGGAGCCGTCCCCGACCTCGCTCCAGGGGATCGTCCGGGGAATGGGTGCCCAGGGCTGGTGGCTGGAGGTCAGGATGATCTCCGACATCAGCGGCTTGTCATGTTTCCTGCCGTGCTCCAGACGCTCGAACGCCGCCAGGGCGTACTGGTCGGGCATGGTCGACCAGCTGAACTTCGGGCCCTGGTAGCCGAGGTCCCGGGAGTCGTAGACGTGGTCGAGGCCGTAGAACCTCCCCTCCGGCCACGCCTTCTGCACCCCCGGCATGATGCCCACCGTCCGCCAGGCACCGGTGCGCTGGAAGGCGCGGGTGAGGGACAGGTGGTCGCCGGCGGTGACGGTGCGGTAGCGGTTCTGGTTGTCGATCCACAGGCCGATGAGGAAGGTGGAGTGGCCCAGCCAGCTGCTGCCGCCGTACGTCGCCGAGGTGAGCCAGCCGCTCCTGGCGGCGAACCCGGCCTTCGTCAACCGCTCGGTGGCGTTCTTCAGTGTCCTGCCGACTCCGGGGGCGATCCGCGGGTCCTCGATGGCCGTGCGGCCGTAGCTCTCGATGAAGGTGAACATCACGTCCTTGCCGCGCAGCCCGGTCAGCAACTGGTCGCCGGGGGTGTCGCCGTAGGTGTCCACGGCGGCCACCTTGGCGAACTCCCGCTCGTCCGCCAGGGTCTTGCGCACTCGCTCGGCCCGGTCCTGCACGAGCGCGGCCGTGCTCCTGGAGGCGACCGGTACCCCGGCCACCTGCACCCCGAGCGCCGCGCACACGACCCACACGGTTCCCAGCACCAGGGTGGTACGGGTGGCCACGGCGCCGTTGCGCGCCATGACGTCGCTGATCCGCAGGACGGCGAGTGCCATCAGGACGAGCACGGCGACGGCGAGGACCACGGCACCGACCATGGCGAGAGTGGCGGCCGTCCCACCGAACGCGTCCTCCACGTACGACTCGGCGTCGTCCAGCAGTATCCAGTCGAGCACCACGTTGAACCCCCGGCCGAGGAACTCGTTGAAGCCGATGTCGAGGAGGTTCAGCAGGGTCAGCGCCCCGAGGACCACCCCGGCGAGCACCGCCACCACCCGCCTCGCCCTCGACGGCAGCAACAGCAGCAGTGTGGCCCCGCATATCCCCTCCACCGGGATGCGCAGGAAGGCGGTGGGTTCGATGAGGGTGAGTTCGGCCGGCAGGAGGAGGGCGAGGAACACCAGGGCCAGGGACAGTCCCGTGGTCGCCCATGCCACCGTCCGCGCCACGACGGGGTGTCCGCCCGGCTCAGGAGGAACCCCCGGTGTCAGGCCCTCCGTGGTGGTTCCGTCGTCCGTTTCCGACCGCTGCTGAGAGCTCGATTGGCGCGACAACCCGAAGGTCCTTCCCTGCGAGGCCCGGTGATGGCACGGCGGGCCCGGCCTCGGATGGCCGGGCCCGTCGTCATCCGTACGGACCGCGGGCGGCTCCCGTTCAACCACCGTCGGCCGGCAGGCGGCGGTCAGACCCGGTCGGCCGCGATCAGCAGGTACTGGAAGGAACCGTCCTTGTAGGAGTTGATGAACGCCTCCTCGATGCCGGTGACCAGCGAGGACGTGGCCCGCAGCTCCCAGTAGGGCAGGGTCGCGGACGTGAGGTCGATGACGGCCTGCGGCACCAGGCGATTGTCGGCCATGGCGCGCAGGTACTCCCGGCGGGAGTGGATGTTGCACTCGAAGTGCGCGTTGATCTGGGAGACCCACTTCGAAGGCTGGCCGTACCGCGGGTTCCAGCAGCCGGTGATGGTCACATAACGGCCGCCGGCCGCGAGGACGCGCGCGTGCTCGGCGAACAGATCGTGCAGGTCGACGTACATGCTCGACTCGTTGTTCCACGAGGCCGCGGCCTGCCCGGTCTCGAAGGGCATGCCGAGCATGTCGCAGACGCGGGCGCGGACATGGTCGTCCATGCCGAGTTCGCGGGCGCGCTGGTTGGCGAAGTCGGCCTGCTTGGCCGACAGGGTGACACCCTCGACCGTGCACCCGAAGCGCTGGTGGGCCATGACCATGGAGCCGCCGCGACCGCAGCCGGCGTCCACGAGCGTGGCGTCGCGCTCGATGGGGCCAAGGTGGTCCAGGAGGAGTGCGGCCTGCGCGGACTCCAGCCGGTGGAGTTCGGCGATCAGCCGGCTCTCGTACGAGCTGTCATCGGCGTCACCGAGGGTGGCGTGGTCGACGGCGCCGATGCCGTAGTGGTGGTGGTAAAGACCGTCCACATCGCCCAGACGCAGGTTCACGGGCCTGGCCTCGCCGTCCCAGTAGCGGGCGATGTCCCCCTGGTAGGGCGTGGCGGGGGCGGGGATGAACACGGAGGTACTCGTCATGGTCACATCCATTCTTCTCACCAGAAGTCGGGGAGGCTGTACCGATAGGTGTTGGTCTGGTGCCAGTAGTGGTTGCCGTCGACCCACGCGGCCACCCCCCGCAGGAAGCGCTGCACGCTCGGGACGGGGCAGGCGGCGGCCAGGGCCGCGGCCTCGGCCTCGAAGTCGTGCATGAGGTCGTTGTGGACCTCGACCGCCTTCAGATAGGCCGCGCGGTCGGAGATGCCCTCACGCTCGGCGAGCACCACGGGCAGGTTCAGGTGCCGGCCGGGGGCGGCGAGTTCCTTGGTGTACGAGTACAGGTCGTTGACGATGGTGGTGGCGTTCCCGGCGAGCGCGATGACCCGCTGCATGGCGGGCTGGGCGTGCAGGTCGGCCGGCAGTTCGTAACCGCCGACGGTGTCGGTGATGGTGGGGCACGGACGGAAGTTGTTGAACTGGCGCATCGCCAGGTACTCCCACACCTCGGGGACGTGGTCCGTCTGCGCCCAGGCCGCCTCGGCGAGGTACCCCATGTGCAGACGCGCCATGTCGTGCCGGTACCGGTCGGCCTGGGAGGCGCTGGCCGCTTGGACGAAGTACTCCATGGCGGAGCGGTAGGCACGGCGCGGCGCGTCCGAACCCAGCGACTCCGCCCACGGCGGCTGGTACTCCCTCGTCGTGTGCAACGGGTCGAGGGCGGTGTGCGCCAGCAGAAGGCGGCCGCCGAGGCCGATCGGCGAACCTCCGTGGTCCTCGCAGTAGCAGTCGTCCACCGCGTTCTCGGCGACCATCAGGCGCGTGGCGAGCATCAGGTGGTCGACGCCGGGGGCGTCCGGATGGCAGGCGACCATGTAGCGCCCCACGGAGAAGCCGTCGAACTGGTCCTCCCAGTCATCGGGGTACAGGTCGACCTCGTCCACCGCCCAGGCCTTGATCCTGCGGCCGACCTCGTCCACCCGGACGGGGTCGGGCTCGGGCACCGGGTGGTGGTAGAGGCCCGGGATCGGATTGCCCTCCGCGGGAGCCGCCGCCGGCTCCGGCGGGGCCGGCGTCTCGCGCGGGGTCAGGTGCAGGCCCGCCGTGCCCAGACCGCTGGGGCCGCGCAGCACCGGCCCCCGGCCGGCGCTCGGTGGCCGCGCCCCGGGGGCGGGGGCGTCGACGGGAGGCGGCGCGGGCGAGGCAGGCACAGCGGGCCGACGGCCGGTGGCGGCCGCGATGTCGCGGGCGCGGGCGGCGGCATCGGCGAGGACGTACGTCTGCCGGGGCGGCCCCGGCTGTGCTTCCGGGCTGGTACCAACAGTCATCGAAGCGGGCTCTCCTTCGTCAGGGCGGCGGCCGACGTGCGTACGCGTCTTCGGAAACGGGGGGAAGAGGGGAGAAATGAGGAGAAGAGCGGCAAACATCCGGGAATCCGTCCAGATCCCCGGGAACACTAACGGCCGGCACCCCCGGTCGGCCCTGCTAACCCGTTGGCGTTAACTCGATAAGATGATCTGACGCCATGCGAGGTTTGCCCGGCTGTCGGGACCTGAACGGGCCTGGGCGCCCCACCCGTCACAATGGGGATCATGTCCCGACGCACCCGACGCCCGCGGCCGGCCCCCGCCACCCCGGCCTCCTGCCCCTGCGGGCTGCCCTCGGCCTATGCCGACTGCTGCGGCCGGCTGCACCGCGGCCAGGGCCGGGCGACCACCGCCGAACAGCTGATGCGCTCGCGCTACAGCGCCTTCGCCGTCGGGGACGAGGCATACCTGCTGCGCAGCTGGCACCCCACCACCCGGCCGCCCGGCATCGGCCTCGACCCCGGGCTGCGCTGGGTGCGCCTGGAGATCCTGGGGACCACCGAGGGCAGCGCGTTCCACACCACGGGCACCGTCGAGTTCCGCGCCCACTACACCCAGGGCGGCCAGGCCGGCTCGCTCCACGAGAACAGCCGCTTCGTACGCCATGAGGGCGCCTGGGTCTATCTCGACGCGGTGACCGAGGACTGATCCCGCACCACGGCGGCCGGCGCGACCACCGGCCGCGCCGGCTTGGCCATATGTTTCCCATGTCGTCGCCGTCACCTTCTGGTGCCCGGTCAACTCCGCGGCGATGCTGGGGCGCTGTGCGTGTGAACCACGCGAGTCCCATGGCCCCATGGAGTTGCCGTGCCTCCTGTCGCGTTCGCCAGACCCCTGGCGGCCCTGGCCGCGGTGTCCGCCCTTGTCCTGGGCGCCGCCGGCCAGGCCACCGCCGACCCCACCCCAGCCCCGGCTCCCGAGCCGCTGCCGCGGTCGTCCTCGGAGATGCTGCGGCCCATCGCACCACCGGCCGCCAGCGGTACGACGGGCACCCGCTCCGTGGCCGACGGCGACGGACTGCAGACCGCCCGCTCCTCCCGGCCGGTCGCCCCGGGAGTGCGGCTGACCTCCTACGACCGGCTGGAGTCCGACAAATGGCTGCGGGTGGACTCGCTGTCGGTGGACCTGGCCGGCGGCACCAAGGTCGACTATCTGCACCCCGGCCAGGTCGCGAAGCGCGAAACCGTCTCCCAACTGGCCGCCGAGCACGACCCCGGGCCCGGCCGCCGCACGGTCGCGGCGATCAACGGTGACTTCTTCGACATCAACCAGACCGGCGCCCCCGAGGGCAACGGCATCAGCGGCGGCCGCCTCGTCAACTCCGCCTCCGCGGCCGGACCCGGACGGGCCGTCGGCATCGGACCGGCCGACGCGGGCCGCGTCCTCCAGCTCTACTTCGACGGCACCCTGACCCTCCCCGACGGCCCCCATCCGCTCGCGGCGCTCAACGCGGCCAACGTCCCGGCCGCCGGAATCGGCGCCTACACCGCCCAGTGGGGCGGGGCGGACCGGGCGCAGACCGTGGACGGCGCACGGCGCACCGCCGAGGTCACGGTCGAGGACGGCAAGGTCACCCAGGCGGCCACCGCGCCCGGCGACGACCCGGTCCCGGCCGGTGCGACCGTGCTGGTCGGCCGGGACGCCGGCGCCGACGAGCTGTCCGAACTGGCCGTCGGCGACCCGGTGTCGATGGTGTACCGGCCGCGCACCGACAGCGGCGACCTGCCGGACACCGCCGTCAGCGGCCGGGAACCCCTCGTCGTCGACGGCAAGGCGGTCGACCACGAGGGCGAGGGCAACAACACCACGGCGCCGCGCACCGCCGTCGGCTTCTCCCGCGACGGCCGCACCATGCAGATCCTCACCGTGGACGGGCGGCAGGCCGACAGCGGCGGGGTCACCCTCACCGAACTGGGCCTGATGATGAAGGACGCGGGCTCCTACAGCGCGCTCAACCTCGACGGCGGCGGCTCCTCCACCCTGGTCGCCCGCGAGCCCGGAAGCGACACCCCCCGGGTGGAGAACAGCCCGTCCGACGGCAGCGAACGCCTCGTCCCCAACGGCCTCGCCCTCACCGCCCCCGACGGCAGTGGCCGGCTCAAGGGCTTCTGGGCGGACACCGCGATGGACCGCGCCTCCGCGCCCACCGTGGACCCGGTCCGGGGCGGCCACCCCGAGCGGGTCTTCCCCGGGCTCACCCGCCGCCTCACCGCCGCCGGTTACGACGAGACCTACGGCCCCGCCGAGGGCACCCCGCAGTGGCATACGGCCGACCCCCGGATCGGCCGGGTCGACGCCGACGGCACCTTCACCGCCCGCCACAGCGGCGACACCACCGTCACCGCCCGGCGCGGCGCCGCCCACGGCGACACCGGCCTCACGGTCCTGGACCGGCTGGACCGCATCCAGCCCACCACCCGGCTGGTCGGCCTGGCCGACGCCGAGGCCACCGGCCGGTTCGGCATCGTCGGCCTGGACGCGCACGGCACCAGCGCTCCCATCGAACCGTCCGATGTCCGACTTTCCTACGATCATGCCCTGTTCGACATCGCCCCGGACCCCGGAACGGGCACCTTCACCGTGACGGCACGCCGGGGCGAGGCCGCGGGGCAGGTCAAGGCCACCGTCGGCGGCGCCGAGACGGTGCTCGCCGTCACCGTCGGACTGACCGAGCGGCAGGAGGCGTCCTTCGACGACGCCGACCGCTGGGCCTTCAGCCAGGCCCGCGCCTCCGGTTCGGCCCAGGCCACATCCGACGGCCACACCGGCACCGGGCTGAAGCTGGACTACGACTTCACCCAGTCCACGGCCACCCGCGCCGCCTATGTCACCCCGCCCCAGCAGATCGCGGTGGACGGACAGCCGCAGTCCTTCGGCCTGTGGATCAAGGGCGATGGCAACGGGGCATGGCCCACCCTCCACCTGAAGGACGCGGCGGGCTCCGACCAGTTGCTCCGCGGCCCGTATGTGACCTGGACTGGATGGCGACATGTCGACTTCACCGTCCCGGCCGGGGTCGCGTATCCGCTGAAGGTCCACCGTTTCTACCTCGCCGAGACCTCCGCCACCCGCCAGTACACCGGCAGCGTGGTCATCGACGACCTGACGGCACGGGTGCCGCCCTCCGTCGACCTGCCGGCGGAGAGCGTGCGCCCGGACCCGCTGATCTCCACCGCCACCCGGACGCGGGGGCGCGACTGGCGGTTCGCGGTGATGTCCGACGCGCAGTTCGTGGCCCGCGACCCGGACAGCCCGATCGTCACCCAGGCCCGCCGCACCCTGCGGGAGATCAAGGCGGCCGAGCCCGACTTCCTGGTGATCAACGGGGACTTGGTGGACGAGGGTTCCCCCGCCGACCTGTCCTTCGCCCGCACCGTGCTGACGGAGGAGCTGGGCGATGAGCTGCCCTGGACCTACGTACCGGGCAACCATGAGGTGATGGGCGGCTCCATCGACAACTTCACCACCGCATTCGGGCCCGCGCACCGCACCTTCGACCACCGCGGCACCCGCTTCCTCACCCTGGACACCTCCCGTCTGGGACTGCGCGCCGGCGGCTACGACCAGATCAAGGAGTTGCGCGCCCAGCTGGACGCGGCCGCGAAGGACCCCGGCATCGGCTCGGTCATGGTGATCGAGCACGTGCCGCCGCGTGACCCCACCCCGCAGCAGGGCAGCCAACTGAGCGACCGCAAGGAGGCGGCCCTGCTGGAGGGCTGGCTGGCCGACTTCCGCCGCACGACGGGCAAGGGCGCGGGGTTCATCGGCAGCCATGTCGGCACCTTCCACGCCTCACGGGTGGACGGCGTCCCGTACCTGATCAACGGCAACTCCGGCAAGAACCCCGCCACCCCGCCCGGCCAGGGCGGCTTCACCGGCTGGTCGTTGGTCGGCGTGGACCAGGTCTCGGCACGGGAACAGGCGGCCGCGCGCCACGCACCGTGGCAGGGCGGCCCGGACTGGGTGTCGGTGCAGACCCGCGCCCATGTGGACGGGCTGACCGTCACCGCCCCGGCCGAACTGCGCACCGGGCAGGACGCCGACGTCACGGCGACCGTCCTCCAGGGCGACGGGGCCGATGCCCGCCGGGTGCCGGTCGGCTTCCCGCTGAGCGCGGACTGGACCGGCTCACCCCGTCTCCACATCGGCGATCCGGACGACGCCGGGCGCCGTGACGTGGCGGCGTACGACCCGGCGAGCGGCAGGCTGACCGCCCTGCGCCCGGGTACGGCCACCCTCACGGTGAGCGTGAACGGCGCGACCGCGCGGGCACGCTTCACCGTCACCGCGCAGGCGGCACGGGCCGCGGCCCCCGCGGCGTAGCCGGACCGGTGGGGGCGGGGCGCGCACCGGCCCGCCCCCACCGGGCTCAGGTGTCCCACACGCGGCGGACCTGTTCGAAGCGGGTGGGCAGCGGAGCGCGGCGGCCGGCGTACCGGGCGTTCGTACGGTGGACGAAGCGACGCCAGGAGAGCACCAGCCCCTGCCGGGTGATGGGCAGCCCGGCGGCCACCGTCACACCGTTGTCATGGGTGTGGTGCACCGTCAGCAGCAGCGCGTCCGGCACCGATCCCTCCAACTCGGCGCAGAGCTCCTGGCGCACCCGCAGCCAGCGGCGCAGCACCAGCACGGTGCCCCGGTCCAGGCCGTGCCGGCGCGGGACGCGGTGCTTGCCGTGCTCGAGGGTCACCCACCCGGAGTCCAGGTCCAGTGCCGACAGGGTGCAGCGCAGCAGACCGCCGTACCGGGCGCCGCTGGCCCGCGCCAGGCCCACCACCACGGCGAGCCGTACGGTCTCCGGTTTGGCGCCGTCCTCCATCGCCGCCACCGACAGCTGCCGCCAGATCCACTCCGCCTCCGCCGCCGACACCAACGGCCGCGGATAGCGGTCCCGCGCCGTCCCCTTCTCGGCCTGTGCGGGTGTCCGCGCTGCCATGTGCACCCCCTGGGAGTCCGCCCGACTGGGTCGCTTGGCACACTATTTATCTCGCCGATTCCCACGTCAAGGCCGTTGGGCCGGTACGGTCGGCGGTGTGCGCCTTCTGCTGATGTCCGACACCCATCTCCCCCGGCGCGCCAAGGCGCTGCCCGGGGAGCTGCTGGAGCGGCTGTCGCACGCCGATGTCGTGGTCCACGCGGGTGACTGGGTCGACCTCGCCACTCTCGATCTGCTCCAGGAGCGAGCACGCCGGCTGATCGGGGTGTACGGCAACAACGACGGGCCCGAGCTGCGGGCGCGGCTGCCGGAGGTGGCCCGCGCCGAGCTGGCGGGGGTGCGGCTGGGCGTGGTGCACGAGACCGGACCGGCGCGGGGGCGGGAGCGGCGCTGCGCCGAGCGGTTCCCCGAGCTGGATGTGCTGGTGTTCGGGCACAGCCATATCCCGTGGGACTCCACGGCCGAGGGGCGGCTGCGGCTGCTCAACCCGGGCTCCCCCACCGACCGGCGCCGGCAGCCGTACTGTACGTATCTGACGGCCGCGATCGAGGCCGGGCGGCTGACCGCCGTGGAGCTGCACCGGCTGCCGCCCCGCCGCTGACGATCGCCGTTCCCCGGGCGTGCCGGCCGCGCCCGTTTTCGTTCCGTTCCGTTCATTCGTCTCTCTTCAGCCCCGGTGTGCGTCATGCCTTTTTCGCGATGCCGAGGATTCGTGATGCCGAGGAGTGGGTGATGGTGGCGGGAAACGGTGGGTCCGCAGGGCGGTGGGCGCTGGCGGCGGTGTCCGCGACGGTGTTCTGCGTCCAGTTGGACGCCTTCGCGCTGAACCTGGCCCTGCCCGGGGTCGGGCGGGAGCTGGGGGCGGCGGGAGGCGGTCTCCCGTGGGTGGTGAGCGGGTATCTGCTCGCGGCCGGGGCGCTGATGGCGGGTGCCGGGCGGCTGGGCGATCTGTACGGCCGTCGTCGGTCGTTGACGGCGGGCCTGGCGGTGTTCGGCGGCGCGTCGCTGGTCTGCGCGCTCGCCCCGTCGCTTCCGGTGCTGGTGGGCGCGCGGGTGGTGCAGGGCGCGGGCGGGGCGCTGGCCATGCCGGCCGGTCTCGCCCTGCTGACGAACGCCTGTCCGCCCGGTGCGCGGGCGCGGATGACGGGCCGGGCGCTGGGCATCGGGGGCATGGCCACGGTGTGCGGGCCGTACGTGGGCGGGGCCCTCACCGAGGCCGTCTCCTGGCGGGCGGTGTTCTGGCTGAATGTGCCGATCGCACTGGTCGCCATGGTGTGCGCGGCACGGGCCGCGGAGTCGCGCGACACCACCGCGCCGGTGTCGCTGGACGCGGCGGGGCTGGTCACGGCCACCGGGGCGCTCGCCGCGCTCGCGGTCCTGGTCGACCGCGGACACCTGTGGGGCTGGGCCTCGGGCCGCTCGGTGACGGCCCTGGCGCTGGCCGCCGTGCTCGGGGTCGTCTTCGTACGGCATGAGCGGGCGGTGGCGCATCCGCTGCTGGACCTCGCCCTGTTCGGCAACCGGCCCTTCGTGGCCCTCACGGCGGCCGGGGCGGCGGCCAACGCCGCGACCGTGGTCGTCCTGTTCGTGGTGCCCCTGGCGCTCCAGGGGCCGTGGCGGCTGTCGGCGGCGGCCGCGGGGACGGCCTTCCTCGCCCCGGCGGCGGCGATGGCGCTGGCCGGGCCGGTGGCGGGGCGGATCCGTACCGCGGCCGCGGTGCGCGCGATGGCCGGGGCCCTGGGGCTGGGGGCGGCGGCGCTGGGCGCCGCCGCCGTGGCGACGTCCCTGCCGGTCTTCCTGCTCGCGGTCACGGGGTGCGGGGCCGCGCTCGGCCTCGCGGGCGCCCTGACGCTCATCGCCACCCAGGCGGTGGTGCGGCCCGAGCGCGCCGGGGAGGCGTCGGGGGTGACCAAGACGGTCATCACCACCGCGGCGGGGCTGGGGGTGGCCCTGTCCGGACCCGCCGCCGAGGCGCACGGCGGCCCTGCCCCGGCCCCGGCCGTCGACGCGGCCCTGGTGGCGGCCGCGGCCTGCTGTCTGGCCGGGGCCGCGCTGCTGGTGCTGACGCGGTCCGGATTGAACCCTGCCTCCCGGTGGAATAAAGAGTAATTAAGGTGCATATCGGATATCCGGTTCGGTGATCTCCGCCGAGCCCGACCAGACGAGGGCGCCATGACTTCTTCCCACCACGAGAACGCCTCCGCACCCGCCCCGGCCCCGGCCCCGACCAGGTCCGCGGCGCACGTCCTGCTCGCCCATGACGTCGGGCTGCTGGTCATCCGCCTCGGCGTCGGGCTGATCGTCGCCGCGCGCGGCGCACAGCATCTCTTCGGCTGGTGGGGCGGCCTGGGCATCGACAAGACGGCCGTGGCGTTCGCGCAGTTCGGCTACCCGGCCCCCAAGGCCATGGCCGTGATCGCGGGGATCATCGAAACCTTCGGCGGTCTCGCCCTCGCCGTGGGACTGCTCACCCCGCTCGCCGGAGCGGCCGTCGCGGGCACGATGGCCAACGCCGTCGCCACCGTCTGGCAGCTCGGGTATTTCGGCGGCTTCGAGTACCCGCTGCTCATCGGCGTCGGCGCCGCCGGGCTCGCGCTGTCCGGGGCCGGCCGGATCTCCCTCGACGCGCTCCTGCCCGGACTGCGGTCGCAGCGGCTGATCTACGGCGTCGCCGCACTGGTGCTGGCGGCGATCCTGGCGGTGGTGACGATCCTGCTCAGCAAGACCTGACCGGTGACCGGCCGCCGTCCGGCCGGCCGGACGGCGGCGGGACCACCCGGCCGACAGCGGGCCGGGGTGCACGGGCCGCCACCCGGCGGTGCGGGTGAACACGACGGGCCGGTGCTCCGTATGGCTCTGCGCGCGTCCTGCCCTCGGGGCGCGCGCCGCCCGCACAGGCCGCTACCGAAACCGGAGGCCCCCATCCATGAATGACCGGTTCACCCCTCCCATCCAGGCGTTGCCCGATGGCGACGCCGAAGTCCGCCTGGTGCTCCGGCTGCCCTGGGAGGTGGTCGCCGCCCTGGGCCAGGAAGCCGGCCGGCTGGCGGCCCGGTCGCAGCGGCCGGTGAGCCTGGACGAGGCGGTCGGCCATCGGCTGCGCCACGGGAGCCCCACCATCGGCGTCCACGCGGAACCCGAACGGGAGCGGAACCAGCCCGCGGCCACCACGCCGCACGCCCCGCCGCCACGCGCGGCCCACTCCCCCGGCGAGCAGGCCCGGCAGGCGATCGAGAAGATCAACGCTTCGGCGCATCCGCACCACGGCACCGCCGACGGCGGCTCCGCCGAGCCCACCGGCCCACAGCACACCAGCGGCGCGCCGGAGCGGCCCCCGGCCGACGCCCGGGGCATCCTGGAGCGCCCCACCAGGGCCGTCGGAACGGTGAACGGCGCATCGACGGAGATGCCGAGCTGACAGGCGGCGACCTCCCGCTTCATCGACGGTACGGGCCAGGAGCCAGACCCGCGGTTGCCTATCCACAGCTGGGTCAGGCTAGGTGTTGCGAGGCCATCCATACTCGAAGCCATGGATGGAAAAACGCAGCTCGGGAGCTTTCTGCGGGCGCGCCGCTCCCAGCTGCGCCCGGAGGATGTCGGGGTACCGACCTACGGGGAGCGCCGGCGTGTGCCGGGGCTTCGGCGCGAGGAGTTGGCGATGCTGGCGGGGGTGAGCGCCTCTTACTACACCCGGCTCGAGCAGGGGCAGTCACTGAGCGCATCGCCTGAGGTTCTGGATGCCATCGCCCGGGCTCTGCGGCTGGACGAGTCCGGGCGGCGACACCTGCACGACCTGGGCCGGGTGGACAGGCAACGCACCCGGGGCCGGCGGCCGGCGCCGGAACGAGTGACGGAGGCGATGCGCCAGTTGCTGGACGCGCTGGGCGACGTTCCCGCGATCGTACTCGGCCGGCGCAGCGACGCACTGGCGTGGAACCACCTGGGCCATGCGTTGTTCGCCGGGCATCTGGACCTTGGCGCCCCTGACCTGCCGGCACACCGCCCCAACATGGCCAGGCTGCTGTTCCTCGACTCCCATGTCCGTGACCTGTACGCGGACTGGCCGGCCAGGGCCAGGGCGGTGGTCGCGAATCTGCGCCTGGTGGCGGCCCAGCATCCGGAGGACGCGGCGCTGCACGCGCTCCTGGGCGAACTGTGCGCGAAGAGTGCGGAGTTCGCCTCGATGTGGGCCGAACACCGTGTCAAACCCTGCACCGTCGCCACCTATGAGATGCGCCATCCGCTGGTCGGGCCCCTGACCGTCATCCTGCAGACCTTGAGCAGCGTGCCGGGGCCCAACGTGGTGGTCGCCACCACAGAAGCGGGCTCGCCCTCGCGGGCCGCGCTTGCTCTGCTCGCCCAGGCCACCAGCGAGGCCACCACGCGCCCCGGCCTCTCCCCCGGCGCGGCACACAAACGGCCCCGCGCCGGCAAGGACTGACCCCCACGACGGCACCGGGTCTGCCGCCACACCTTGGCAGTCCAGGAAAACAGCGGGCGAATTGTCTCTCCCGCAGGGCGTCGCCCCGCGGGAAGAACCCACGCGTCCCACGTCATGCATCGGCACGTTCTGCCGCATGCCCGAAAACAGAGCAGAAGGAGGAATCATGGCCACCTACGTACTGGTCCACGGTGCTGGACATGGCGGCTGGTGCTATCAGAAGGTCGCTCGCCTACTGGAGGCTGAGGGTCACACCGTGTACTCCCCGACCCTGACAGGGTTGGGCGATCGGTCACACCTCGTGAGCCCCGATGTCGATCTGAACATGCACATCACCGAAGTGGCCAACCTCCTCTTCTACGAGGACCTGAGAGACGTGGTGCTCGTCGGTCACAGCTACGGCGGCACAGTGATCAAGGGAGCCGCTGATCGCGTCAGCGACCGGGTCGGAAAGCTCGTGTTTCTCGATGCCCCCGATGGCCGGTCGCAGATCGAGGCATTCCCGCTCCTCCTCGAGGAGAGGGAAAAGGGCCAGGTCATCGACGGTGTCGAGCTCGTGCTCCTGCCCAGCGAGGATCTGGTGAGGTTTTTTGGCGTTACGGACCCCGAGGACATCGCGTGGACGCTGCCACGCCTCACCCCGCACCCATGGAAAACTCTCGAGCAGCCACTCGTCCTGAACAACGAGCCAACACTGGAGGCGATACCGCAGTACCGGATTGTCTCCACCACAAGTCTGGGTCTTGGTATCCATGACCAGGACCTGATAGCCAAGGCGCGCGCTGAAGGCCGATTCTGGGAGATCGACAGTGGACACGATCTCATGATCAGCGAGCCTGAGGCTGTCGCCGGGCTGCTGGCAGAGATCGCGTCCGCAGCGGTCCGCACCACAGGCGGAGTGTAGGCATCGGTCGACGATGATGCGGCGGGAGGACTCACCGGGCCCGCTTCTCCCCGTCGGGGTGCCGTCCTTGGCTTTCTTCGGCGGGGCGGCGCGGACCTGACCAGGGGACTCGTGGGCCGGACCCTCGCCCTGCGCCGCCTGCCTGCCGCCGCAGCGATTGGTCAGCACAAGACCCGCCACCAACCGCCCAGTGACACACCCCGGCCGCTTGCCTCGGACCCTCATCCGCCGTCGCGCACATCGTGCAACTATGGCCGGGCGATATCCGGCTGATCGATGGGGAAGATCCTCGCTCCCTTCGGCGTTGCTGCCTCGCATAACCTTTCGATGCGCGTGACAGGAGTGGAACACCCTATGCCCAGCCCTTCCACCGCCCAGCCCACCGCCCAGATCGGCGTCACCGGGCTCGCCGTCATGGGCAGCAACCTCGCCCGTAACTTCGCCCGGCACGGGCACACCGTCGCTCTCCACAACCGCACGTTCGCCAAGACCAAGGCGCTGATGGAGGAGCACGGCCACGAGGGGAACTTCGTGCCGACCGAGAGCGCCGAGGAGTTCGTCGCCGCGCTGCAGCGGCCCCGGCGGCTGATCATCATGGTCAAGGCGGGTGCGCCCACCGACGCCGTCATCGAGGAATTCGCACCTCTCCTCGAAGAGGGTGACGTGATCATCGACGGGGGCAACGCCCACTTCGAGGACACCCGGCGCCGCGAGAAGTCCCTGCGCGAGCGCGGACTGCACTTCGTGGGCACCGGCATCTCCGGCGGCGAGGAGGGCGCGCTCAACGGGCCCAGCATCATGCCCGGCGGATCGGTGGAGTCCTACAAGTCGCTCGGCCCGCTGCTGGAGTCCATCTCCGCCAAGGTGGACGGCACCCCCTGCTGCACCCATATCGGCCCGGACGGCGCCGGCCACTTCGTGAAGATGGTGCACAACGGCATCGAGTACGCGGACATGCAGCTCATCGCGGAGTCCTACGATCTGCTGCGGCGGGCGCTGGGCATGGCACCGGGCGAGATCGCGGAGGTGTTCCGCACCTGGAACGGCGGCCGGCTGGAGTCGTATCTGATCGAGATCACCGCCGAGGTACTCGGGCACACCGACGCGGCCACCGGCAAGCCGTTCGTGGACGTCGTACTGGACCAGGCCGAGCAGAAGGGCACCGGCCGCTGGACCGTCCAGACTGCGCTGGACCTGGGCGTCCCGGTGAGCGGGATCGCCGAGGCGGTGTTCGCCCGCTCGCTGTCCGGCCACGCGGATCTGCGCGACGCCTCGCAGGGGCTGCCGGGGCCGTCCGGCAAGAGGCTCACGGGCGCGGCGGCGGAGCGGTTCGCCGACGATGTCGAGCAGGCGCTGTACGCGTCGAAGATCGTGGCGTACGCCCAGGGCATCCACCAGATCGAGGCGGGCAGCCGGGAGTACGGCTGGGACATCGACCCGGGGGCGGTGGCCCGGATCTGGCGCGGCGGCTGCATCATCCGGGCGCGGTTCCTGAACCGGATCACCGAGGCGTACGCCAAGGAGCGCAAGCCCGTCACGCTGCTGACCGACGAGCACTTCGCCGAGGCGCTCGGCGCGGCCCAGGACGCCTGGCGGCGGGTGGTGTCCACCTCGGTGGAGCTGGGTGTGCCGGCACCGGGCTTCTCGGCGGCGCTGGCGTACTACGACGCGCTGCGCTCGGAGCGGCTGCCGGCCGCGCTGGTCCAGGGGCAGCGGGACTTCTTCGGCGCGCACACCTACCGGCGGGTGGACCGCGAGGGTTCGTTCCACACGCTGTGGGGCGGCGACCGCGGCGAGCGCACCGTCTGAAGCCTCGACGGCCGTGTCCCCGCCCCGGGTTCCGGCGGGGACACGGCCGTCGTGCCGTGGTGCGCGGCGGCGTCGTCACAAGGCGTATGGCGTCGTCGTCACGGTGTGGGCGGCGGCGTCAGGGCGTGTGCGGCGACGTCACGGTTTCGGCGTCGTCACGGTGTCGGAGGCGGCGTCACGGCGTGTAGCGGCGGAAGGTGGGCACCGCGGCGGCCAGTGCGAGCGTGATGGCGGCCACCAGCAGCCCGCCCGCGGTGACCGCCGCGCGGGGCCCGAGGAGGGAGCCCGCGGTGCCGTGCAGCAGATCGGCGAGGCGCGGGCCGCCCGCCACCACCACGGTGAACACGCCCTGCATCCGGCCGCGCATGTCGTCCGTGGCGGCCGACTGGAGGATCGTCCCGCGGAAGACCATCGAGACCATGTCGGCGACGCCCGCGAGGGCGAGGAAGGCCGCCGCCCACCACAGGCTGGGGCTGAGGCCGAATCCGGTGATGGCCACGCCCCAGGCCACCACGGCGGCGATGACCATCAGACCGTGGCGGCGAGCGCGGGAGAAGGTGCCGGACAGCAGGCCGCCGGCCACCGCGCCGAGCGGGATCGCGGCGAAGAGCAGGCCGAGCGCGAATCCCTCGCCCCAGGGCGCGTAGGTGTCCGAGGCGAGCTGGGGGAAGAGCGCGCGGGGCATGCCGAAGACCATGGCGATGATGTCCGCGAGGAAGGACATCAGCAGGATGCGGTGGGCGGCGATGTAGCGGAAGCCGTCGGTCACATCGCGCCATCCGGCCCGCCGCCCGCCGCCCGTTCCGCTCTTGGCGAGGGGCGGCAGGGCGGGCAGCCGCCAGACGGCCCACAGGGTGACGCACAGCGCCACCGCGTCGAGCAGGTAGAGCGTGGGCAGGCCGAGGACGGGGATCAGGGCACCCGCGAGCAGCGGGCCGATGATCATGCCCGTCTGGGCGACGGTGGACTGGAGGGCGGCCGCGGCGGGCAGCTCGTCGGCGGGGACCAGACGGGCGACGGAGGCGTTGCGGGCCGGGGAGTTCATCCCGAAGAAGCCCTGCTGGGCGGCGAGCAGCACCATGAGCACCGCCACCGAGTCCAGACCGGCGAAGGACTGGGCCCAGAACAGCACCGAGGTGACGGCGATGCCCGCGTTGGTGATGAGCATCAGGGTGCGCCGGTCCATCCGGTCGGCGATCACCCCGCCCCACAGTGCGAAGACCACCAGCGGGAGGAGCCCCACGAAGCTGGCGTAGCCGACCCAGGCCGAGGAACCGGTGATGTCGTAGATCTGCTTGGGTACGGCGACGGCGGTCAGCTGACTGCCGATGGCGGTGACGGTGGTGGAGCTCCACAGCCGGCGGAAGGGGCGGTGGCGCAGCGGCCGGGTGTCCATCACCCAGCGGCGCCAGCCGGATCTCGGCGGCGGGGCGGGGGCGTCGTCCTCGCCGCCGGGGGCCGCGGGGGCGTCGTCCTGGGCGCCTGGGGCCGCGCCGCCGTCGCCGGCGGTGGGTTCTATCTCGTCGTCGCTGCTTCGAGCGGTCTCCACGGCTGGTTCGATTCCTCCTACACGCACTCGGGCCGGGAACCATTGTGACGATCTCCGGCCCGAGCCGTGGCCCCGTCTCAGCCTCCGGCCGCGTGCCGCATCGGCGGCCGGCGGTGGATGGTGCCGCTGGTCGAGGTCAGACGGGTGCCGCTGCCGCCCCAGCGGTCGGCGATGATCTCGGCCGCGATGCTGACGGCGGTCTCCTCCGGGGTACGGGCGCCGAGGTCCAGGCCGATCGGCGAGGCGAGCCGGGCCAGCGCCTCCTCGCCGAGGCCGGTGGCGCGCAGCCGGCGGAGCCGGTCGTCATGGGTGCGGCGGGAGCCCATGGCGCCGACGTAGGCCAGCGGCAGGCGCAGGGCCACCTCCAGCAGCGGCACATCGAATTGGGGTCGTGGGTGAGCACGCAGACCACCGTGCGCTCGTCGATCCGGCCCGCCTCCGCCTCGGTGCGCAGATAGCGGTGCGGCCAGTCGGTCACCACCTGGTGCGCCTCGGGGAAGCGGCGCGCGGTGGCGAAGACCGGCCGGGCGTCGCACACGGTGACGTGGTAGCCGAGGTACGCGCCGATCCGGGCCATGGCCGCCGCGAAGTCGACGGCGCCGAAGACCAGCATCCTCGGCGGGGTGGCGTGGACGGAGACGAACAGGGTGAGTTCCTCGTCCATGCGGGTGCCGTCGTAGCCGTAGCGCAGGGTCTCGGTACGCCCGCCGGCCAGCAGTCCGCGGGCGTCCTCGGCGACGGCCGCGTCCAGCCGCCCGGAGCCGAGGGAGCCGGAGGTGCCCTCGGGCCGTACGACGATGCGGCGGCCCAGCCGCCCCTGGGGGTCGGGTCCGTCGACCGCCACGCAGATCACCTCGGCCACCGGCTCCCCGGCGGCCACCGCCGTGGCCACCTCGCCCAGTTCGGGGAAGCCGGCCGGGTCGATCCGCTCCACATAGACATCGATGATTCCGCCGCAGGTCAGCCCGACCGCGAAGGCGTCGTCGTCGCTGACGCCGTAGCGCTCCAGCACAGGCGTGCCGCTGTCGGTCACCTCCTGGGCCAGTTCGTAGACGGCGCCTTCGACACAGCCGCCGGAGACGCTGCCGATCGCGGCGCCGTCCGGCCCGACCAGCATGCTCGTCCCGGGCGGCAGTGGCGAGGAATGCCAGGTCGCCACCACCGTGGCGCGGGCGAACGGCTCGCCCTCGCCCCACCATCGGTGCATCTGAGCTACGACGTCTCGCATGGAATCCTGCTTCCCCTCGCCAGCAATGTAAGAGGTTGATACATTCAATGTATGAGCCTCTCACATCACTCACCGAGTAGCGACATCACCTTGCGGATCAACGGCACGTCCCACTCCATGACCATCGACAACCGGGCGACGCTGCTGGATGTGCTGCGCGAGCGACTGGGGCTCACGGGCACCAAGAAGGGCTGTGACCACGGTCAGTGCGGGGCCTGCACCGTGCTGCTCGACGGTGAGCGGGTGAACAGCTGCCTGATGTTCGCGGTGGCCGCCGAGGGGCGCGAGATCGTCTCGATCGAGGGGGTGGCGGATCTGGCGGACGGCGCGGCGCTGCATCCGGTGCAGCGGGCGTTCCTCGACCACGACGGGCTTCAGTGCGGCTACTGCACCCCGGGCCAGATCTGTTCGGCCATCGGGGCGCTGGGCGAGGCCGCCCGCGGCTGGCCCAGCCATGTCACCGAGGACACCGCCGCCGGTATGGCCGCCGTCTCGGAGCTGGACGCGCGGGAGGTGCGCGAGCGCATGAGCGGCAACCTGTGCCGCTGCGGTGCGTACAACGGCATCGTGGACGCCGTCCTGGAGGCCGCGGGCGCCCAAGGCCCGCAGGACGCCGCCACCGCCGCCACGAGCGGTGCCGGAGGCGCCCGATGAAGGAGTTCGCCTACGCCCGCGCGGGCGACGCCGACGAGGCGGCCGCGCTGATCGCCGAGCGCCCCGACGCCGCCTACCTCGGCGGGGGCACCAATCTGGTGGACCTGATGAAGCTCGGTGTCACCGGCCCCGGGCTGCTCATCGACGTCTCCCGGCTGCCGTACGACACGATCGAGCACCGCGCCGACGGCTCGGTGCTCATCGGCGCCACCGTGCGCAATGGCGAGCTGGCGGGCGATCCGGGCATCCGCGACCGCTTCCCGCTGCTGTCGCAGGCGCTGCTGGCCGGGGCCTCCGGGCAGCTGCGCACGGTCGCCACGGTGGGCGGCAATCTGTTGCAGCGCACCCGTTGCGGCTACTTCCAGGACGTCACCAAGCCGTGCAACAAGCGCGCACCGGGCACGGGATGTCCGGCGATCCAGGGCGCGCACCGCGACCTGGCCGTGCTGGGCACCTCCGAGCACTGTGTGGCATCCCATCCGTCCGACATGGCGGTGGCGCTGGTGGCGCTCGACGCGGTGGCGCACGTGCGGTCGGTGGACGGCGGCTCGCGCACCGTTCCGGTGGCCGAGCTGTATCTGCTGCCCGGCGACACACCGCACCAGGAGACCGTCCTGGACCACGGCGACCTCATCACCGCCGTGGAGCTGCCCCCGCCGCCGCCAGACGCCCGGATGCGCTACCGCAAGGTGCGTGACCGCTGGTCGTACGCCTTCGCGCTGGTCAGCGTCGCCACCTCGGTGTCCATGGCCGAGGACGGCTCGCTGACGGACGTGCGGATCGCGCTCGGCGGGGTGGCGCCGCGCCCGTGGCGCGCCCGGATCGCCGAGGAGCGGCTGCGCGGCGGCCGGCCGGACGAGGAGACGCTGCGCGAGGCCGCGCGGGCCGAGCTGGCCGGGGCGCGCCCGCTGCCGGACAACGCCTTCAAGGTCGACCTGGCCGTTGATCTGATCGTCGCGGGCGTCCGCGACCTCGTCGCGAGGAAGGATCGCGCATGACCACCGTCGAACAGAGCATCGGCGCCCCGATGACCCGGGTCGACGGCCTGGCCAAGGTGACCGGCGCGGCGCGCTACGCCTATGAGTTCCCCACCCGGGACGTGAGCTACGTATGGCCGGTGCAGGCGACCATCGCCCGCGGCCGGGTGACGGAGGTGGACCCGGCCCCCGCCCTGGCCCTGCCCGGGGTGCTGGCGGTGCTCGACCACACCAACGCCCCGCGGTTGAACGCCGAGGCGCAGGCGAGCGCGGACCTGTTCGTGCTCCAGTCCCCTCAGGTGGCGTACCACGGCCAGATGGTGGCCGCCGTGGTGGCCACCTCGCTGGAGGCGGCGCGCGAGGGTGCGGCGGCGGTCCGGGTGAGCTACGAGCGGGAGCCGCACGATGTGGTGCTGCGCGCCGGCGACGAGCGGCTGGAGATCCCCGAGACGGTGACCGACGGCTCCCCGGGCCTGGTCGAGCGCGGCGACGCCGACGCGGCGTGGGCCGCCGCCCCGGTGCGGGTGGACCGCACGTACACCACCCCGGTCGAGCATGTGAGCCCGATGGAGCCGCATGCCACCATCGCGGTGTGGGACGAGGAACGGCTGACGCTGTTCAACTCCGACCAGGGTCCCTACATGAGCGCGCAGCTGATGTCCGCGCTGTTCGGGATCGAGCTGAGCGCGGTGGAGATCGTCGCCGAGTACATCGGCGGGGGCTTCGGCTCCAAGGGCATTCCGCGCTCGCCGACCGTCCTGGCGGCGCTGGCCGCGCGGGCCGTCGGACGGCCGGTGAAGATCGCCCTGACCCGGCAGCAGATGTTCCAGCTGATCCCCTACCGCTCCGCCACGATCCAGCGGGTGCGGCTGGGCGCCGGGCGCGACGGCCGGCTGACGGTGATCCAGCACGAGTCGGTGCAGCAGCGGTCGGCCCAGGTGCCGTTCGCCGACCAGACGGTGTCCTCGACGCGGATGATGTACGCGGCGCCCCACGCCCGTACCACGGTCAAGGTGGCGCCGCTGGATGTGCTGACGCCCGCCTGGTTCCGCGCCCCCGGTCACACCCCGGGCATGTTCGCGCTGGAGTCGGCCGTCGACGAGCTCGCCGAGGCGCTGGGCATGGACCCGATCGAGCTGCGGATCCGCAACGAGCCGGAGACCGATCCGGAGAGCGGTAAGCCGTTCAGCAGCCGCGGCCTGGTGGAGTGTCTGCGCACGGGCGCGGCCCGGTTCGGCTGGGAGCACCGCGATCCGGCTCCGGGGATCCGGCGCGAGGGGCGCTGGCTGATCGGCACCGGGGTGGCCGCCTCGCACCACCCGGACTACACCTACCCCTCCTCCGCGGTGGCGCGCGCCGAGCCCGACGGGACGTACCGGGTGCACATCGGCGCGGCCGACCTCGGCACGGGCGCGCGCACCGTCCTCACCCAGGTGGCGGCCGACGCGCTCGGCATTCCGCCGGCGCGGCTGCGGCTGGAGATCGGCCGGGCGTCGCTGGGCATGGCCCCGTTCGCGGGCGGTTCGCTCGGCACCGCCTCATGGGGCTGGGCGGTGGACAAGGCGTGCCGTGCGCTGCTCGAGGAGCTGGACACCTACGGGGGTGTGGTCCCGGACGGCGGTGTGGAGGTGCGGGCCGACACCACCGAGGACGTGGGGCGGCAGGCGGATCTGTCGCGGCACACCTTCGGGGCGCAGTTCGCCCAGGTGCGGGTGGACATCGACACCGGTGAGATCCGGGTGGACCGGATGCTGGGGGTGTTCGCGGCCGGGCGGATCGTCAATCCGCACACCGCGCGCTCGCAGTTCCTGGGGGCCATGACGATGGGTCTGTCGATGGCGCTGCTGGAGATCGGCGAGGTCGATCCGGTCTTCGGCGACTTCGCCAACCACGACTTCGCGGGCTATCACATCGCCGCCCACGCCGATGTCCCGAAGCTCGACGTGATGTGGCTGGAGGAGAGTGACGAGACCGCCAACCCGGTGGGCGCCAAGGGCATCGGCGAACTGGGCATCGTGGGCGCGGCGGCGGCCATCGCCAACGCCTTCCACCATGCGACGGGAGAGCGGGTACGGGATCTGCCGATCCGCCTGGAGCGTTCGCGGGAGGCCCTGCGGACGGCTCGCGCCGCCGAAAGGCACAGGCCAGGGGCCGGAGAGCCAAAGCCGCGGGTCGGGTAGGGTCAGCCGGATGGCACCCACCCAAAGGGGACGCGCCACCTACCACCACGGCGATCTGCCCGCCGCGCTGGTACAGGCGACCCTGGAGATCGTCGACGAGGTCGGGGTGCGTGGCTTCTCCGTGGCGGAGGCCGCGCGCCGCACCTGTGTGAGCCCCGGTGCGCCGTACCGTCATTTCGCCGACCGGGACGCGCTGCTCGCGGCCGCCGCGCTGGAGGTCTCGCGGCGGCTGCGGGCCATCTACGTGGAGACCGTGGCCGAGGTCGAGTCCGCTCAGGAGCGGCTGGCGACGGTGGCGGGCAGCTTCGTGCGCGCGGCCGCCCGCTACCGCGGCGGCCTGGACATCCTCTTCGCTCCGGGGCTGCGGGCCACCCATCGGGAGCTCCAGGACAGCAGCAGGGAGTTCGTCGGCCTGCTGCTGCCGAGCGCCTTCGAGGTGATCGCCCCGGACAAGGGCGCGGAGGCCGCCGTCGCACTGCTGGACGCCCTGCACGCGCTCGCCCGCGGCTATGTCGCCCAATTGCTGGAGGGCAAGTTCGGCGATCCGGACGAGGTCGTCGAGAACATCGCCGCCCGTGCGACCCAGGCCGCGCGGGCGCTGGTGGCGGGCTACGGCCTGCCGTCCGGGCCGGGTGGAGAGGAGGGCCCGGCCCGCTGACGAGCGGGCGGAATGCCCGGGGCGCTTCGCGTCCGCGCTCGCCGTACGCCGTCGGCGGGCTGCACCGCCGGGCGGACTTCCTCGTGCGGGGCGGAGGCGACTGGCCCGACGTTCAAGTCGCCGGCCACGGGGTGAGGCGGCCCCGGCTCCACGGGTGAGGCCGCCTCAGCTCACCGGGGGAGGCGGGTTCAGCCGCCGAGCGCGTTGCCGAGTCCGCCGAGTACTCCGCCGAGGGTGTCCCCGACCCCGTCCACCAGACCGCCCACCAGGCCCTTGCCGTGCTCACCGCTCTGCTCGGGGGTCTGCGAGGGCTGGCTGGGCTGCTCCGAGGGAGCGATGGTCGGTTCGGCGCTCGGGGTCGTCCCACTCGGCGCGGAGGGATCCTCGGTGACCTGGTCGCCCCGCTGGGCCGGGGCGGGGGCCGCCTCGCTGGGCGTGTCCTTGGAGGGGTTCGCGTCCGGAGTGGCCGGGGTGGTGTGCCGCTGCCTGTCGTCGCCGCCGTCCGTGGCGCCGCCGCCGGGTGTGGCGGTGGCGTCCGTGTCATCGGAGATCGGCTTGGGCTTCCCGGACTCGCTGGGCGAGACATGGTTCTGCGACGGCGTGGGATCCACGGCGGGATCGATATGCGCCGGGGCCTGGTCCTGCTGGGTGCTCAGCTCGGCGCGGGCCTCGACGGACTTGTCGCCGCCGAGCGCCACGTGAAGTCCGATGGCTATGGTTCCGGCCACTCCGAGGGCGGTGGCCGCCTTCAGCGTGGTGGCACGCGCCTGCTGTGCGGCGGTCGGTCGGCTGTGTCGACCCATTTTCGCTGCTCTCCCCGTTGTGGCAAGGGTGGGTGTAGTGCGCCGGAAGGTCCGGTTCCGCCGGGGAAAGATTATCCGACGCACAGGTTTTCACAGTAAAGAACGAGCCAGATGATAACCACCACCCCCCGGTGCACGGCCACCCGCACACCGGGGGAGGTGTGTTCACGGCGTCCGCGCGGCCTCCGGATAGAACTCGCGGGAGCCACCCTGGCCGTCCTTGAGCTTGCCGAGCAGGCTCGCCGGATACTCGATGACCCAGTAGCTCACCGTGGCGGCGGCCACGGCCACCACCAGCACGATGACCACGGCCAGCGGGAAGCCCTCCGGCCCGTCGGGGGGCAGCAGCCCGGCGTTGTACAGGCCCAGCATGATCGGCTCATGCCAGACGAACAGGCTGTAGCTGGCCAGGCCGACACCGGTGAGCCAGCGGGCCGTGAGCCATGAGTGCCACCGGCCCCGCCGCCGCACATGGATGGTGCTGTACAGCAGCGCCATCCACAGCAGGGCGGACAGCGGGTGGAAGAAGGTGGTGGGGAAGTCCTCCGCCTCCGTACCGGTCAGCGACAGCAGGTACAGCCCCGCGACGGCGGCCACCCGCAGCGGGATCGCCACCTTCCCGTCGAGCCGTCCCCGCTCGCCGAGGGCGACCATCAGCACCGCGAGGCCCATGCCCACCGCGAACCCGCCGAAGCGGGCCTGCGGACCGAAGTACACCGGCCATTCGGTGTGCGGTATCTCCAGCCCGTAACGGGCCACGGCGATCCACACGAACGGCCCGATGTACAGCAGGGCGCATCCCGCGGCGCACACCGCCACCCGGCTGGACCGCCGGCGCAGCGGACGGCAGGCGCGGACGGCCAGCGGCCCGAGCACCACCATGGCCAGATAGAACATGATTTCCAGCGACAACGACCAGGTGGGGCCGATCGTGTAGAAGATCTGCTCCTTGTCGAAGACCTGGGTGAAGGTGAGATGGCGCAGCAGATCGGACCACTCGCCGGGCAGGGTGGGGTTGCGGGTGGCCCAGATGAACAGGATGGCCAGGAAGTACAGCGGGACGATCCGGATGGCCCGCCGGAAGAGGAACACCCGGCCCGGCCGGGTCGAGCCCCCGTCGATCGCCGCCCGCGCGTACGACAGCGTCAGCAGATAGGCGGACAGGACGAAGAAGAGGTCGATGACCTCCAGCGACACCAGCGCGTTGGCGTACCGGTTGGGCACCGGTGAATGGGCGCCGTCCCGGTCGTAGGTGAAGTACTGCTGCCAGACGTGGAAGACGACCGTCAGGAGCGCCGCCATTCCCCGGAAGCCCTGGAGCTCCGCGTTCCTGCGGTTCGGGGAGGACGCGCTCTTGGCGGACGTGCTCGGGACGGACGTGCTCGGGACGGACGTGGCCTTCGGCCGCGGCCGGCCGTTGACCGCGGTGGGGGCGGCCGTCGTGGACACCGTGCTCATATCCGCTTCACCGCCTTCTCACCGGGCCGCGGGGTGACCCGCCACTGGCGGTCCCGCAGCACCTCCTTGAGGAGCGACTGGCGGGCCACGATGTTCTTGAAGTGGCTGTAGAAGAAGGTCGACACCAGCAGGTACCGCCAGAACCAGGCCCGGTGGCGGCGCAGTTCGGGCGCCGCCAGCCGCCAGGCGAACAGCGCCTGTACCACCCCGGCGGACAGCGTGAACAGCGTGGCCAGCAGGCAGACCGGCACCGCCCAGTCGAGCTGGTCCACTCCCCCCGCCCGCCACGCCGAGTACAGCAGTACGGGCAGGATCTGCAGGGTCAGCCACGGCTGGAGCTCACGCCAGCCCAGCAGCACCAGCAACCCCGCCTTCTGCCGCCTGGTGAACGCGGAGGAGCGCAGCGCGCGCCACAGGTACTTGAGCGACACCTGGAGCCAGCCCTGTGCCCAGCGCGACCGCTGGTTCCACAGCGCCTTGAGGGTGGTGGGCGCCAGTTCGCGGGAGATGAGCGTGCGGTCGGTGGCGATCCGGGCGCCCTCGTGCAGGGCGCGCATCGAGGAGTCGATGTCCTCGGTGAGCATCGTGCCGTGCATCCGGGTCCGGGCGAGCAGATCGGTGCGCCAGAAGCCGTTGGAGCCGCCGAAGACACCGAAGGAGTAGAGCCGGGTCCGGCCCGGGTGGCTGACGGCGTAGATGGCCTCGAACTCCACACCCACCAGCTTGGACACCCAGGAGCTCTCGCCGTTGCGGATCACGCAGTGGCCCTGGACCACGTCGTAACCGTGGGACAGCCAGTGCCAGGCGTGCTGGAAGGCGTCCGGGGCCGGGTGGTGGTCCGCGTCGAAGATGCCGACGAACTCACCGCGCACCCGGGTGACCGCGGCGTTGACGTTCTGCGCCTTGGAGGTGCTGCCCGCCACCGGCATCAGCACCAGTCGCGGGTCGCGGCGGGCCATCTCCCGCAGGGTCTCCTCGACGGGCATGGGGTGCGGCGTGTTGTACGCGAGCACGATCTCCAGCTCGTTGGGGTAGTCCAGGCGCAGGAAGGACTCGATGGTGTCGACGATGGTCGCGGCCTCGTTCGGCAGATAGGCGGCGATGACCGCGCTGGCCGGTGGATACGGCTGGGCGGGCCGTTCGGGCCGGGGTTCGGCGTCGAGCGAGAAGAGGCACTCCAGCACGATCAGCCCGGCGGAGAGCACCAGGCCGGACACCACGATCCAGTAGGCGGCCGAGCCGATGTCCCAGCCCAGCTCGTACATCCGCTGGTAGAAGAGGAAGGGGATGCCCACACCGACGAGCAGCACCAGTAAGGGCGAGAGCACCGACAGCGAGGTGCGCAGCGCGGCGGCGAGCGGGCGCCGCCGGCGGCGGTGGCTGCCGCGCATCCACGCCGCGTACTTGACCGGCCGCAGATCCCGGTGGCGGATGGATTCGTTGACCGCGTTCCGGGCGTTGGCGACGGCCTGGGCCCGGTCCGCGCAGTCGGCCAGCGGGGTCCAGCCGATCGCCGGGGTCAGCCGTACGTTCTCATCGGCGACCACGAAGCGGGTGCCGGCCACGGCGTTGGCGAACTTCTGGAGTTCGCGGCGCGCGGTGTCCTCGTCCACACCGGGCATCAGCATCAGCAGGTGGCCGTCGTCGTCCCAGCCGAGCCGGTCGCAGACGCCGCCCAGCTTCTCCGCCACTCCCGCGAGGCGTTCGGCGACCTCGCGGCGCACCCGCGGCCCCAGCCGGGCCTCGAGGGCGGCTATCTCGGCGACACCGACCATGGCGACGACACCGCCGCTGCGGCTGTCGTCGACACGTTTGAGTTCCCGGTCGAGTTCGCCCAGGAAGTGGGGCTGGGAGTACAGGCCGGTGCGCGGGTCGAGCAGCAGGTTCTCGACGGGGACCGGGACCCGGCGCAGCTTCGCCTCGATCCGGGCGGAGAGTTCCACGGGATCGGAGCTGTCCGGTACGCAGTCGTCGGCGCCGCCGCGCAGCATGTCGGCCACACCGGTGGGGCCGGACGCGGAGGTGACCATGACCAGGGGGAGCGCTCGTCCCGCGGGCACGGAGCGGACCTCCTGAATCACCTCCAGCCCGTCGTGGGCCTCGTCCAGGGCGACGATCGCGTCCGGAGGGGACTGCCGTATCCGGCGGCCGACATCGCCGGGCTCCGCATGGCTCACCTCATGCCCGGTCGATATGAGTGTCCGTGTCAGCTGGTCGAGTCTGGGTCCCGGGGTGCCGACCGCCAGCACATGCCCGCTCGCTCCCGCCACCTCGCCGCGGGCGGCGGGTACGGGCTGCTGGGATTCGCGTGATCGTGGGTGGTGCGAAGTGAGCACCTGAGGGGTTCCTTTCGTGAGGAGACGTACGTCACCGAACGGGCCGTGGGGCGCGCGGACATTCCGGCCGGGGCATGACACACCACATGGCCCCTACGCATACGCGTACGGGCAGGCCGGATGACGGCGTCGCCGGGACGGCCGGGGCGATCGGCCGTTCGGTGGTTGAGAGGCGGCTATGCCGCGGCCGTGGCCGATCCGCGCGGGAAGAGGTGAGGTCTCCGGCGGGATCTCGGGCAGGTGAGCGCGACGGCGGCAGGGCCTCTGGACACGCGTACGTGCTCCAGCGAGTAGCGCATATGGTCCCATCCTGTTCGGATCGTGGGGGGCGGACCGAACGTCACCAGTGCGAGTCGACCGATCTTTTGGGCTGACCGGTCGGAAACTCCAGTCTCATCGATCACTACAGAACCACACAACACATCGAGGTAACACTCTCATTAATCAATGGCCGCGTTCCGCATGTCTGTTGAGCCCTATCGGAGCCCTGTCGGCGCGCCGTCGGCTCGGCGTCGGTGCCGTGTCGGTGCCTCGTCGGTGCCGTGGACCAGTGTTTTCCCAGCACCACATGCGGTATTGAACGCGGAAGGGACAACGCCATGCGGAACACACGGGTCTTGATTTCCGGGGCGAGTATCGCCGGGCCCGCCCTCGCCTACTGGCTGGACCGTTATGGCTGCCAGGTCACGGTCGTGGAGCGGGCCGCCGGGCCCCGGCCGGGCGGACAGGCGATCGACGTGCGGGGCCCGGCGCTGGAGGTGTGCGAGCGGATGGGTGTGCTGGAGGAGATCCGCGCGCACCGCACCGGACTGCGCGGCATGTCGATGGTCGACGACGACGGGAAGGAGCTGTACAGCACCACCGGACACACCGCCAGTGGCGGGGATCTCAGCCGCCCCGACATCGAGATTCTCCGGGACGACCTGGCCTCGGTTCTCCTCAGCGCGCAGGGTGACGGGATCGAGTACCTCTTCGGCGATTCGATCGTCTCGCTCGCCCAGGGCCCGGACGGGGTGGCGGTCACCTTCCGTCGGGGCGCCTCGCGCACCTTCGACATCGTGGTGGCGGCCGAGGGGGTGCACTCCGCCACCCGGGCGCTGGTCTTCGGCCCGGAGGAGGACTACCTCCGCCATCTGGGGGGTTATCTGGGGGTGTGGACGGTGCCGAACTATCTGGGCCTGGACCGCTGGCAGGTCGTCTACGAGATGTCCGGCGGCATCTGGGGCGGCATGGTGATGAGTGTCCGCGACAACACCGAGGCCCGGGTCTACATCGGCGTCGACTCGGACGAACCGCCCGCCCGGATGCTGGGCTCCCGGAGCGTCTCGGAGCAGAAGCGGATGGTGGCGACGTGGTACGAGAACGCGCGCTGGGAGATGCCCCGGCTGCTGGAGTACATGTGGGGGGCGCCCGACTTCCACTTCGACGCGGTGGCCCAGATCCATATGGACTCCTGGTCCCGTGGCCGGGTGGCCCTGCTGGGCGACGCCGGCTACTGCGGCTCGCCCATGGCCGGACAGGGCAGCAGCCTGGCCCTGATCGGCGCCTATGTGCTGGCGGGCGAGCTCAAGGCCGCCGACGGCGACCACACCGCGGCCTTCGCCGCCTATGAGCGCGAACTGCGCGACTACGTGGCCGCCAACCAGCGGCTCGCGCTGGCCAACAAGGACCGGCGGGAGGCACGGCGCGCCCTGGCCGGGCAGGAGCCGGACACCCACCCGACCAATATCCAGGGCCCCTTCTACGAGGTGGTCAACTCCTACACGCTCAGGGACTACTGACCGCGGGTCCGGGCGCCGTGGCCGCCTTGGGACCCCTCGTCCAGGAGAGCGCGGCTAGGACACCACGTCCTTGCGGGCGAAGCCACGGAAGGCGAGCGCGAAGAACACCAGCGCGTACGCGAGGGACACCGAGACGCCCTTCACCATTCCGCCCCACTCCAGGTGGGGCTGGAGTGCGTCCGCCCACGCGAACTGCCAGTGCGAGGGGAGGAAGTCGCGCCAGGAGCCGAGCGCGGTGACCGCGTCCAGCACATTGCCCACGATGGTGAGCCCCACCGCACCGCCCACCGCACCCAGCGGCGCGTCCGTGACGGTCGAGAGCCAGAACGCCAGGGCGGCCGTGACCAGCTGGGACAGGAAGATGTACAGCACCACGAGGGCGAGCCGGACCAGGGCGTCCCCGATGGGCAGCTCACCGCCCGTGGGAATCCGCAGCGGCCCCCAGCCGTACGCGACCGTGCCCACCGCGAGCGCGACCAGGGGTAGCAGCACCATCGCGGCCGCGCTGAATCCGAGGGCGACCGCGAGCTTGCTCGCCAGCAGCCGGGCCCTGGGCACCGGCGCGGCCAGCAGATAGCGCAGCGAGGACCAGTTGGCCTCGGCGGCCACGGTGTCACCGCAGAACAGTGCCACCGGCACGACCAGCAGAAAGGCGGCCGAGACGAACAGCGCGGTGGCCGCGAGGTTGGCGCCGGAGGCGGTGGCCGTGTCCATCAGGCTGATCCGGTCGTCCCGCCCCTCGGGGGTGCCGCCGATGGCGAACGCCGCGACGAGGACGAACGGCAGCGCCGCCAGCACCACCGCCATCACCAGGGTCCGGCGCCGGCGCAGCTGCCGTACGGCCTCGACCCGCAGCGGCAGCGTGTGGCGGGCCCGGTAGCCGGGCGCGACCTGGGACAGGGAACTCACGCGGATCCTCCTTCGATCAGCGTCAAGAAGGCCTCTTCCAGACGTCGGTTGGGCCCGAAGCTGGTCACCGGGATCTCCAGCCGCACCAGTTCGGCGAGCAGCCGCGCCGGCGCGGCCCCGTCGAGCTGGACGAGCAGCCCGTCGGCGGTGCGGCGGGCGGACCCGATGCCGGGCAGCGCGTTCACCTTGTCCATGAGGGCCTCGCTCAGCTCGCCCTCGTGGCCCACCAGCACACTGCCGCCGGTGCCGGTGATCTCGCCGACCGGGCCTGCCTGGATGAGCCGGCCCCGGTCCATGACGACCAGGTGGGTGCAAGACTGTTCGACCTCCGCCAGAAGATGGCTGGAAACGATCACCGTGCGGCCCGCGGCGGCGTACCGGATCATCACCTCGCGCATCTCGCGGATCTGCGGCGGGTCCAGGCCGTTGGTCGGTTCGTCGAGGATCAGCAGATCCGGCAGGCCCAGCATGGCCTGGGCGATGGCGAGCCGCTGCCGCATGCCCTGGGAGTAGGTGCGCACGGCACGCTCCAGCGCGCTGCCCAGGCCCGCGATCGCAAGCGCCTCCTCAACATGGGCGTCGGCGGCGGGGCGGCCGGTGGCCCGCCAGTACAGCTCGAGGTTGGCCCTGCCGGTCAGATGCGGCAGGAAGCCCGCCCCCTCGACGAAGGCGCCGACGCGGGAGAGCACGGGCGCACCGGGCCTGATGGCCTGGCCGAAGACGCGGATCTCGCCGCCGTCGGGGGTGATGAGCCCCATCAGCATGCGCAATGTGGTGGTCTTGCCCGCGCCGTTGGGCCCGAGGAGCCCGAGCACCTGCCCCTTCTCGACGCGGAAGGACAGATCGCGCACCGCGTAGCGGTCGGCGGACCTGGCGTAGCGCTTGCTCAGGCCGGTGATCTGGAGGGGGACGTCGGCCAGTTCGGGGTCGGGCGCGGGAGCGGCCGTACGCCGCCTGCCGGTCAGCAGCAGCGCGAGCGCCACCACGGCTCCGGCCAGCGGCAGCCCCCACACCCACAGCGGCAGCGGGGCGGGCTGGGTGTGCACCCCGGGCGCGGTGGGGACCGTCAGTCCGCCGTCCACCAGCCCGACCGTGTAGGTGGCGGGCTCGGCCGGGGAGGCGTAGGCGAGGTCGGTGGAGGCGAGGACGAGCCGCAGCCGATGGCCCGCGACGAGCTCGTGGTCCACGGCGGGCAGCCGGACGGTGACGGTACGGCCCTTCTTGGCACCGGTGACCCTCAGGGGCGCGACGAGCTGCTCGGGCAGCACCTGCTGCCCGTCGGGTCCCACGTCGTACACCTTGGCGAAGAGGACGGCGTCCTCCGTGTCGGCCTTCACCCGCACCCGCACCTCGGGCGATCCGGTGATCCGCAGGGTGCGGTCCAGCGGCGCCGAGTCGAACCGGGCGAACTGGCCGGGGACGTCGAGGGAGAGGCCGACGCCGAGCGAGGACGCCTGGGACAGCCCGGCCACGCCCGGCACCGTGGAGACAGAAGGCGGTCCCGCCCCGGGCGGGTTGGCGAACGACTGCTCACGTCCGCGCAGCGCCACCGTCCGTCTCCCGTCGCCGAGGCCCGGGTAGCGGTCGCCGGTGGCGCCGCGCAGCTGGAGCGCGCCGTTGGTGGTGTCGACGCCCCCGGTGCGGCTGATCCGGAAGGCGGGTCCGGTGTCGGTGCCCTTGTCGCCCTTGAGGTAGCGGTCGAACCAGGCACGGGTGCGCGCCGCCACCCGTGAGGTCTCGCGGTCGCCGCCATCATGTCCCCCGGCGGTCCAGTCGACGGCGACCGGCGCTCCGCCGGCCCGGATCGCCTTCGCCATGGCATCGGCCTGGTCGAGGGGGAAGAGGGAGTCGGCCTGGCCCTGGAGGATCAGGGTCGGGACCTTGATCCGGTCGGCGACGGCGAACGGGCTGCGTTCCTCGAGCAGCCGGCGGGCGGCGGCGTCCGGCTTTCCGGCGACCGCGACCCGCTCGTACATCTCGCACAGTTCCTTCTCGAAGCGGCCGCAGCTCCAGCCCTCCTGGTCCGTCGCGCGGTTCGCCACTCCCCCGCCGTCGCCGTCCTCGTTCCCCGCGCCCTCCGGGGCCTGGGTGAGGCCGGCCGACCCGGTGGTGAAGAACAGCCCGGCCCACAGCTTCTTGTAGACACCGTGGGGGAAGAGCGCGTCGGCGAGGTTCCAGTAGGTGATCTCGGGCGCGATGGCGTCCACCCGGCGGTCGTACCCGGCGGCCAGCAGGGAGATGGCCCCGCCGTAAGAGGCCCCGGCGACACCCACCCGGGGGTCGCCTTGGCCGTCGAGCCGCACCTCGGGGCGTTGGGCCAGCCAGTCGACCAGCCGCCGGACATCGGCCACCTCGTGGTCGGGGTCGTTGAGCCCGATCTTCCCGGTGGACCGGCCGAATCCGCGTGCCGACCAGGTCAGCACGGCATACCCGTCGCGGGCCAGCGCTTCGGCCCGGTCTCGTACGTCGTCCTTGCTGCCGCCGAAGCCGTGGCCGAGCAGGACCGCGGGCCTGCGGCCGGCGCCCGCCGTGAAGTACGAGGTGTCGATGCGCGCGCCCGGCATGTCCAGCACGCGGTCCTCGCGGTGGACGGCCGGCCCGTCGTCGGGGGCGGCGACCGCCCAGGTGCCCGCGCCCACGAGGACGGCCGCGGCGGCCACGACGGCGGCCGGACGCAGGCCCCGCGGCCGGGTCTTTCGGAGTTTCATGTCTGCACCCTAGAAGCAGGAGGCGAACGCCGGAGCTGACATCAGACGGATTCTCGTCCCCTCCCCGGGGTGTACCCGGACACCCGCCGTACACCCGGCGCGGTATGCCCCGGGCCCTGGCATCCGGGCTTTTGGCGCCGCCTGATGATGCTCCATAAGATGCGGCGGTGATCATAAAGAAACGTCTGGCGACAGGCGCGTTGGGGCTGCTCGCGGCTCTCGCCTGCGGCCTGATATCCCCTCCCGCCGCCATGGCCGGTGAACCGTCGGCCGATTCCCCCAAGGTCGAGCTGGTGCTCGACGTCAGTGGCTCCATGCGGGCCCGCGACGTCGACGGCGCCTCCCGGATGGCGGCCGCGAAGCAGGCGTTCAACGAGGTGCTGGACGCCACACCGGAAGAGGTACGGCTGGGCATCCGCACCCTCGGCGCCAACTACCCGGGCAAGGACCGCGAGACCGGCTGCCAGGACAGCGAACAGCTCTACCCGGTGGGCCAGGTGGACCGCACCGAGGCCAAGGCGGCCGTCGCCACGCTGAGCCCCACCGGCTGGACGCCCATCGGACTCGCGCTGCGCGGGGCGTCCAAGGACCTCTCCAGCGGCGAGGGGACCCGCCGGATCGTACTGATCACGGACGGCGAGGACTCCTGCGGCCTGCCCGATCCCTGCGATGTGGCCCGGGAACTGGCCGCCCAGGGCACCCATCTGGTCGTCGACACGCTCGGGCTGACGCTGGACAGCAAGGTCCGCGAGCAGCTCAGCTGCATCGCCGAGGCCACCGGTGGCACCTATACCGCGATCCAGCACCGGGACCAGCTCTCCAGCCGTATCAAGCAGCTGGTCCGGCGCTCCGCCGACACCCCCGCGGAGGCACCCACGCCGGTACAGGGCGCCGCGCAGTGCGCCAAGGCCCCGTACCTGGGCTCGGGCCTCTACAGCGACCGGGAGAGCTTCGGCGAGCACCGCTGGTACCGGATGCGGGTGGCGCCCGGTCAGGAGCTGCGGGCCTCGGCGAGCGTGGCCGCGGACCGTGCCGTCGACCCCGACTACGGCGTTCTGCTGCGGGCGGTGACCCCGGGCGGCCGGGAGCTGGTGCGCGGCAGTGAGGCGGGCAGCGGCCGTACGGACGTCATCTCCAGCGGGCTGCGCTATCCGATCGCCGACGCGGACGACGACGAGGACACCACCGAACGGACCGTGTGCCTGGAGCTGAGCCAGTCGTTCTCCGCACCCGCTTCCGTCAAGCGCACTCCGGGCCTTCCGGTGGAGCTGGCCGTCGATGTGGTCGGCAACGACGATCCGCCCGCCGACGTGGCCGCCTTCGGCCTGGGCCGCGGCTGGGTGCTGCTGGGCGTGCTCACCGTGGGCGGACTGCTCGTGGGGTTGCTGTGGGGCTGGCTGGCCCGCTGGCGTGTCACCGTCTGGAGGACCAACTGATGCGAGCCCTGCGTACCGTGGGCGCCGCGCTCACCCTGTGCGCCGCCGCCTGGCTGACCGCCGCCGCCCCGGCGGCCGCCGACAGTGCGGACGGCAAGGACGGCAAGGACGCGCCCACCGAGGCGGGCACGGACTTCCGTACCGCCACCGAGATCGAGCCGGGTCAGAAGGCCACCGCGGCGGCCTCCACCGGCGACTATCTGTACTGGGTGTTCCCGGCCGCCGCCGGGCAGGTCCCCAAGGTCGAGGCGACGCTGAAGCTGCCCGACGCGTCGAGCCGGCACGGCAGCGCCACCTGGCAGCTCGATGTCTACGACGGTCTGCGCCGCCACCAGGCGTGTGCCTCGGGCACACCGACGCGCAAGGCGGCCCAGCAGGACGAGTCGGTCACCGTCAGCTGCACCCTGCGCCAGGTGCGGTCCTGGTCCGAACGCTGGGCCAACGACCCGCTCCAGGGCGCCTATTACGTGCGGCTCACCGTCGTCGACCTGCCCGACCAGGACCTCGGGCTGCCGATCGACGCCGAGGTCGAGGCGTCCGTGGGGGACACGGGCGGGGCACACGCCGACGGCGGGGACGTGACCCCGCTCAACCCGGTGCTACGGGCCGGCACGGCCCCCCAGACGGGCTCCGAGTCGACGGACGACACGTCCTCGGATTCCCCGTCGGGTGCCGAGGACGACGGCAAGGACGGGGACGTGCCGCACGCGGTCGCCGAGCCGGAGGACGGCTGGGGCTCCGGCTGGTGGTCGGACCGATGGGTGTGGACCGTGATCGGCGCGGCGCTGGCGGCGCTCGCCGGGGTGGGCGGCTACACCCTCACCCGGGGGCCGCGATCCTCGGGCCGCCCACCGATCGACGCTTGACCCGATATCGAACCTATCCACCCCATCCAACCTATCCGACCCATCCGTCCTACCTGTCTTGCCTGTCCCACCTGTCCCATCTGGCCTGATGTCCGGAATCGGCGCGCGGTCCGCACGAGACAACCGTGCGGACCGCGCGCCGAACCGGGGCCCGTTCGCCCCGCTGCTCAGGAATAGTTCTTGCCCATGAGGTGTGCGAAGTCTTCGGGGGCCGCATCGAATCCACGAATAGCGCTCTGAATTCCCCATTCCCCCGAGTCGCCCCGGGTGAATACCGCGACCGTGGCGGCAGTGGCTTCCGAGACACCGGTGAAGTCGCTCTTAATGAGCTCGGTGTATCCGTCGAGAATCCGGACGCTGGTGTTCGGGACATCTCCGAACGTCTTCCGCCCCGAGCGCTGCTGGATGGCTATCCCGACGACCACCCGCGAGTATTCGGACGACAGCCGTTCGAGTTCGAGGGTCATGGACTCGTCGGTGCCCAAGCCCTGACCGGTACGGCTGTCCCTGTTGAGGTTGATGGTGCCGTCCGGTGAGCGGCTGTCGAAGTGGACGAGATAGGCGGGCTCACCGTACGGATCCGTGGCGCGGTATGTCCCGGCCACGATGTCGAGATCGTTGGGCGGCTCGCCGGTGGGACTCGGATCCCACTTGAGCGCCACCTCGATTTTCCGAAGCCCCTTGTTGAGACCAGTCACCCGGACTTCCCTTCCCTGGAACCGTGGAGATGTTGAATGCGCGTGGCGTCAAGCCTATCGCGAGCAGGGCGAGTTGAGGTTTTTCCGACAGCCGCGTGCGGCACCCCGCCGAGGGGTCTCTACTATGGGCCTCCGTACTAACGGCGGAAGGAAGCGTCCATGCGACGGTTGGGGGAGCTCGAGGCGGAGATCATGGACCGCCTCTGGGCTTGGCAGCGTCCCACCACGGTGCGCGAGATCGTGGACGACATCAACGATCACCGCCCGGTCGCCTATACCACGGTGATGACCGTCGCCTCCATCCTCTACAACAAGGGCTGGCTGCTGCGCGCCAAGGAGGGCCGGGCCTGGGTGTACTCACCGGTCCGCAGCCGCGAGGAGTACACCGCCGCCCTGATGGAGGACGCGCTCAGCACCAGCGAGGACCGCTCCGCCGCCCTCACCCACTTCGTCGAGCAGATGGGCCCGGAAGAGGTCAGCGCGCTGCGCAAGGCCCTGCGGGCCGCCGGGCGGCGCACCCAGTCGTGACCGCATGTCGACGGCCGCCGTTTGGCGCACTCTTTTTGCCAAGTGTTGACCGTTCCGTGGGTGTACCGGCAGCGTCACGCGCGATTCGGCCTCTATCGGCGCCACCCGGAGTCACACCTTTCCCCTAAGCCGGTTAGTACACGCACGGACCCCCGGGAGGTCGCCCGAGGCCCTCAGCCCTCCCGCATCGCGAGCCTGGCCAGCATGTTCTTCGCCTCCTCGGCCACCTCGGCATCCGCGACTACGTCATAGCGCGAGGCCACGATCTGACTGCGGGAGGCGAAATCGCGCTGTCCTCCGGTCATGGCATGACCGACAAAACCAAAGATCGCGCCGAAAATCGCCCCATAGACGACACCGCTCACCAGCAGCGCGATCACACTGTGGGTCCCCGCGGCGAACACCGTCAGCAGCAGTCCGACGAGCAGCCCGAACCAGGCCCCCGTACCGGCCCCGGCCAGCGCGGCGCGGCCCCGGGTCAACCGTCTGAGGACCGTCTCGACCATCCGCAGATCGGTGCCGATGATGGCGATGTGCTCGACCGGGAACTTGTTGTCGGCCAGGAAGTCGACCGCGCGCTGGGCGCCGGCGTAGGTCGGGTACGAGCCGACGGCCGGACGGTCGACCGCCTCCGACGGCGGTTGCTGGGTCATCGCATGGCTCCCTCCGTCAAAGAGAGCGTGCGCCCGCTCCGCGCCCCTCGCAACGGGAGCCCCTCGGGGGAGAGCGGAAGAACGCCCGCGGACGGTTCACGCCGCCGGAATTCCCTCAGCACTCCCCGCGCCTTTTTCCCGACCGGGACAACGGCGCACGATTCCCGGAAGCGGCCGGTCCTTTCCGTCGTGCGGAAAGCAAGCGGGGAAGGTGAGCGGGGCCGTGCGGACCTTACGTGTCGCGGGCGAGTGCCTCGATGTCCGCGGCGCTCGCCGGGCCCGCCGCGCCCCCGAGGAGGCGCGGCGGGCCGGCGATGTCAGCGGCGAGTGGATCGGGGCCGGGCGGGGCCGGTGCGCTCGGCGTGGTCGGCGGGGCTGGTCTGATCGGTGTGGAGGAGGGAACGCACCATGCGGCAGGTGGTGGCGGAGGGCGGATGCACCCCGATCCGCGCCGCGGTGGAGCGTATCTTGCGGTTGGGCGCCTGCTCGGGGCGGTAGACACCGGAGTTGAGCAGCGCGATGGCCAGGCGCATGGCCTTCAGACGGCGGTTGTGGGACTCGTACCACTCACGCGGGCGCCCTGCGGGCATCCGCTTCTTCGGCAAGGTCGGAAAGCTCGGCAGATCCTGAAGAGGGGGTCCGGCAACGGCCATCGGCAGCCTCCTGAGATGGTCGGGAAACCTTCCCTTCAACTGCCTCCATTCTACGTCCGGGCACTGACAAAGTCCCCTGGTCAGGCGCCGTTCCGGGGCATTGTCGCGATACCGTGTGCGGCATGGAGATCTGGATCAATCCGGCATGCTCGAAGTGCCGTAGCGCACTGACCCTGCTCGACGCGGAGGGCGCCGGCTACACCGTCCGCCGCTATCTCGAGGACGTCCCCAGCCAGGACGAGATCCGCGCGGTGCTCGGCCGGCTCGGGCTGGAGCCCTGGGACATCACCCGGACCCAGGAGGCCGCCGCGAAGGAGCTCGGTATGAAGGACTGGCCACGTGAGGAGGGCGCACGGGACCGCTGGATCGCGGCGCTCGCCGAGCACCCCAAGCTCATCCAGCGCCCCATCATCACGGCGGACGACGGTTCGGCGGTGGTGGGGCGTACCGAGGAGGCGGTACGGGAGGCGCTGTCCCGGTCCCGGGGGTGACCGGCGTGCGCGCGCCCCGGCGTCCCGTCGACGACACGGGAGGCCGGGGCGTGCGGTGCCCGGTACGGAAACCGCCTCGGTACAGAAGCTGTCTCGGTACAGAAGCCGCCTCGGTGGAGTCGCCTCGGTACGGAGCGGCCTCGGTGCGGTGGCCTGCTCAGCGGCGCCGCGAGGAGGCGGGCGGCTGCGGGCGCAGCAGGAACCGCTGCGTCTTGCCGCTGGAGGTCTTCGGCAGTTCGGCCACGAAGTGGACCTTCCGCGGATACGCGTGCTTGGCGTACCGCTCCCTGACCAGCTGCTGAAGCTCGGCGGCGAGCGCGTCGCCCGCCTCGGCGCCGGGGTACGGCACCACGAACGCCTCCACCACCTCGCCGTACTCCTCGTGCGGTACACCGACCACGGCGGCCTCCGCCACCGCGGCGTGCTCCAGCAGCACGGTCTCCACCTCGAAGGGGCCGATGCGGTAACCCGCCATCAGGATGACGTCGTCGCCGCGCCCGGAGAAGAACAGATCGCCGTCCGCGTCCCGGGAGGCGGTGTCACCGGTGTAGAACCAGCGCCCGTCGGGGCTGAACTTGTCGGCGCTCCGCTCGGGGGCGCCGACGTAGCCCTTGAACCACATCAGCGGGGATTCGGCGATGTCCACCACGACCCGGCCGGGGACACCGGTGCGGGCGGGCGCGGAGTTGGTGTCCTCGCGCAGCACCTTCACCTCCCAGCCGGGCAGCGGACGGCCCATGGAACCGGACTTGATGTCGTCGCGCAGGGCCGGGTGCCAGGCGTGGGCGACCATCATGCCGCACTCGGTCGAACCGTAGTGGTCGCGCACCGGGACGCCGAGCGTCTCCCGCGCCCAGTCGACGACGTCCGGGGGCAGCGGTTCGCCGGCCGCGGAGCAGCAGCGCAGGCGCAGATCGCCGGGGGCGGGGATGCCGGAGCCGCGCAGCTTCCGGTAGACGGTGGGCCCGGCGGTGAAGTTGGTGACGCCGAACCGGGAGAGCACCTCCCAGGTGGACTCGGCCGAGAACAGGCTGTTCAGCAGCAACGCGCGCTGCCCGAGGGCGAGGGGGGCGATGATCGCGTAGTAGAGGCCGTACGCCCAGCCCGGGTCGGCGGCGTTCCAGAACACATCGGTGGGCCGGTGGTCCAGGCCGAACTGCTGGTACATCACGAAGCCCGCGACGGCCCGCAGCGGGATCGGGACGGCCTTCGGGGTGCCTGCGGTACCGGAGGTGAACAGCTCCACGATGAGCCCGTCGCCGCCCACGGCCACCGGCTCGGACAGCGGGGCGTGAGACTCGGCCAGCTCCGCGAAGGACAGATCGGTCCCGGTGACGGGCCCGGTGGTGACGATCCGCCAGGGGCGCTCGTCGGGGAAGCCCGACTCCGGGTCCAGCTTGGACCGCTGATCGGCATCGGTGATCACGACCTTGGTGTCGTTGCCCTTGATCCTCAGCGCGATGGCCGGCGGGGCGAACGCGGTGAACAGCGGCACCTGGACGGCCCCGAGCCGCCAGATCGCGAGGGAGGCGACCAGCAGTTCGGCGGATTTGCCCATCAAGGTGGCGACGCGGTCGCCCACTCCGACTCCCAGGGCGGCCAGGGCACCGGCCATACGTGACGAGCGGTCACGAAGCTCCCCGTACGTCAGGTCGTGGCCGGTCATGTCCTTGCCCACCACCGTGAACGCGACCGCGTCGTCCGGATGGCTGTCGCACAGCAGGTACGCGGTGTTCGCCGCAGGCTCACCGAAGGTCTTGAGCAGGTCAGCCATGCGCTGTTCTGGGCTGGTCAAGAGGGCTCCTAGTGCTGGTATCCACGAGTGGCGCCGGACGGGAGGAAGAACCGGCGCCCGGCTCGGGGAGCGCGGACGCGCCTGGCCCTCCGGGGGGGGCTGTTCCCGGGTGTGCCGCACCGAAGTCCCGGACCGGCGGCGGCCTCCCGTTGGCCTGTACACGCTATCGCGCTTCCGCATCGGCCCGGCAGCCGTACCCCGGTACCGAGACCGGGACGATATCGGCAGGCCGGAGCGGAGGGCGCTGGGTCGGGCACCGCGCGGGTAGCGTGGCCGCCATGTGTGTCTCCATGGACCGGGCCGAGTTCTCCGGCACGACGGTGTACGCCGGACGCCGCCACCATCCGGCACACGGTCTGATCCACGTCCTGGGCTACCAGAACACGGCGCACAACCTCGCCGACGGCCCCAACGCCATGCTGCTGCATCTGCCCGCCCTGCCCATGACCCGGGAGAACTTCCTCTCGGCCGGCCGCTGCCAGGACATCCTGACCCGGATGGTGGACGCGGTGCGCCCGCGCCCGGTGGCCGCGGACGACCAGATGGCCTGGATGGGATGGGAACCACGCCCGGCGGTCGAGGTGTTCGACCACGACGTCTACACGGTGCTGCTCGCCGCCGACGCCACGCTCATCCCGTCCGCGCTCACCCGCGTCCCACGGCGGAAGCGGCCCCGGATCGACCCGCGGCTGCTGGAGTTCTACGCGGACCGGTACCCCTGCCACACCCTCGCGGTGTGCTGTTTCGACAACGCCGACGCGCGGCGCGCCAAGCCGCTGCTGATGTGGTACGAACCCCTCGAACCCGATCGGCTGACCGTGCCGGCGCTGGACTGCCACACGGGCGGCCCGCCCGATCCGGACGCGGAGGTGGCCGTGGACCACTGGGTGCTGTTCGGCACCGACGAGGCCCCGGAGGGATGGGGCGAGCCCGTGGACTACCCCGCCGGGATGCGCCATGAGTTGCGCTCGTACCTTCCCGGCACCGTCGTGGGCGCCTACTTCGGCGACCGGCTGCTGAGCAACGGCGACTTCGCCATCGGCCATGACGACCTCCTCGCCGGGGATCTGAGCCGGGTGCGACGACTGCGGCCCGGCTGACCACGGCGGGCCACGGCCTCCTTCGCGACGGCCCCAGCCGTCACCGCTCCACTCTGGCGTCACTTTCTGCCCCGCCTTACCGTGGGGCAGCGGTAGGCATACCGCCCGCACGGCTTGTCATGTTCGAGCTCCACGACGCCCGACACGAGGTGAGCCTTGTTCCTCCGCCGAAGACACGCCCGCCGGCTGACCGTCGTCGCCACCCTGCTCGCCACCGCGGCGGCCCTCGCCGCCGGACCCGCGCGGGCCACCCCCGACGGCACACCGTCGGCCGGCCCTGCCCGGCCACCGCTGGTACGGCCGATCGACCCGCAGAACTGGCGCAACCCCGACGACATGACCTGGGCCGACTACCGTGCGGTCCCCGGAACACACTGGGCGGATCCCACCGTCGAGCCCACCCGGCGCACCTTCAAGGGCGCGCTGGTGCTCCTGGACTACCCCGACGAGGAGTTCACGGTCAGCCAGCCGGCCGGGTCCACCCTGTTCGGCAATCCGCAGCCCAGCGCCTCCGATGTCCCCCGCGACCGCCTCCCCCGCTTCTACCAGGACTTCCTCAACAAACCGGGGCCACTCAACCACGGCCACACCATCAACGAGTACTGGATGGAGGACTCCGGGGGCCGCATCGGTGTCGAGCTGACCGCCTTCGGTGTGTACCGCATGCCGGACCCGTCCTACCGTTACGGCGTCGAGAACTCGATGAACCCGGGCGCCTGCCCGGCCGGGGACACCTGCGGCAAGGACATCCGGGCCGACGGCAGGGCCGCCTGGGTGGCCGATGTCGGCGCCGGCGAGGCGGACGCGTTCGACTTCGTCTTCTATCTCACCGCCGGACAGGACGAGTCGTCCACCTGGCAGGAGTTCGGCCCGATGAAGTTCCCCGGCGCACAGGACATACCGGCCGCCTGGGGCCCGCCGAACCCCGCGGGCGACAACTCCGCCCGGACCCGCTATGTGCCGTGGACGTCCTGGCAGGCCGCCGCCCGTATCTGGCCCAACGCCTCGAACGGGTCGTCCGTGCAGGCCGAGAGCTCCGGTATGGCGGTGTACGCCCATGAACTCAGCCACATCCTGGGCATCGCGGACAACTACAACAACCCGTACGGCACCCCCCTCAGCCGCGCCTACACCGGCATCTGGAGCATGCTCTCCCGCGGCTCCTTCAACGGCCCCGGCGGCCCGCACAGCCGCTGGCGGATCCCGGCCACGGCCGGGGGCTCGATGGGCTCCCAGCATGTGCTGCGCGACAAGCTGAAGCTCGGCATCGTCGACGACAAGAACGTCCTGCGGCTGGACCGGGACGCCCTGAAGAGCTCCGGCCTCGTCGTCGCCCGGGTCACCGCACGCTCGGCGCCACCGGGCGAGAAGGGGCTCTCCGGAGTCAACATCGCCCTGGGCGACGATCTCTCACCGCCCTGCGACCTCGCCACCGACCCCCTGTGCGACGGCGGCGGCTACGACAACTACACCGTCGAGGTCGTCGACCGCATGGGCATGGACTCCTTCACCCCGGACCACGGGGTGCTGCTCGCCAAGACCAAGGACGAGGACCGGGCCCCGTTCGCCTGGGTGGTCGACGCTCATCCCGAGGACATCGACCTGGTGGACTTCCACCGCCCCGACGGTACCGCCCAGAAGATCACCATGGGCGACTACCGGCAGCTCAGCGATGCGCTGTTCCACGCCGGAGCCGACTCCGGCAGCCAGTACGAGTACCTCGACCCGGCCAACCGGCTGCACTTCTACGTGCTCGACCTCGAGCGTGACAGGTCCGGAGTGCTCTCGTACACCGTCGCCGTGCGGTCCCTCGACGGCGCCGGACCGCAGCGCCGCGATCTGACGCTGCACCGCGGCCAGGCCACGGGGGACGCCTCCCGCTCCCGGGCCGTGTGCACCTTCGGCCTCGACAACACCACACGCGCCACCGGCGGACCGGCCGGTGCGCCCGCCACCTCGGTGGACTCGGATGTCTACCGGCTGTCGGCGAAGGCCGTCGGCCGGGGCTGGTCCGCCTGGCTGCCCAACCGTCTCGCCACCGCCAGGGCAGGTGGATCGGTGGATGTCGAGGTGGCCGTGGCCGCGGAACAGGACGCCGCACGGCAGGGCACGGTGGTTCTCACCGCCCGTTCCGAAAGCGATCCGCACCGGACCGCCAAGGCGCTGTGCCGGCTGTCGGGCCACCGGTAGCGCGCGACCGGTGACGGCCCGCCGGTAGAACGGATGGGTGGTGGCCCACCGGCACCCGGCGGGCCACCACCGATGCGGTCGGTGTGCGGCGGTCCTATCGCGTCTCGTCGGCCTTGGCCGTCTGGATGGGCACCCGGAGGGTGTCGGGCTCGCAGCCCGCCGTACCGGCGATGATCCGCGCCGCCCCCTTGGTGAGCGGCACCAGGCTCTGCTCGTCCACCTTGTCCGGGGTGTCCCGCGGATCGAAGATGTACATGGGCGTGGTGATCAGCTGCACCAGCGGCACGCCCGTGTAGTAGAAGTAGGCGCCGTCGGTGGCCGGGTTCGGCGCGAAGGCGGTCGGCGACAGAATCCACGAGCGGCGCAGGTCCTCCGCCGCCAGGGACTCGGCCACCAGCCGCTCCAGCTCGGGCGCCTCAGTGGTGAACCACCAGCGCACCTCGGGGTCGTCGGTGGGCACGACCTCTCCGTCGACCACATCCGCCTGACGTGCCGCGTGTTCCAGATGCATTTCCAGCACGACCTGGGGAAACAGCTCGGGATGGGCGGCGATGAACGCCTGTGTGCCCGCGGCGCCCGCCATATGGCCGGACGTCAGCACGAACAGCATGTTGTGCGGCCGCAGTTCCTGGGGCACCGACGCCCAGAACCTGGCCTGCGCCAGGACGAGCGCGACCCCGGAGGCGTCCTCCACGGCCGACGCCCAGGGACCGTCATGGTGGGATCCGACGATCACCCAGTGGTCGGAGGCGCCGGGCAGTGTGCCCACCACATTGTGGGTGGTTTCCTCGGTGATGGTGGCATCGGAGACGATCCGCCCCTCGCACTCCCCCGACGCCATCAGCTCGCGGACCCGCCGTCCGTCCTTGCCGCTCAGCCAGATGCCGGGGACGGAACGCGGTTCGGCGTCATAGGGCCAGTAGAAGTCGCTGGTCTCCCAGGGCAGTCCGGTGAGCAGGCCGACATAGGCCGTGGCGCCGTCCTTGATGGCGATGTCGAAGTCCAGCACATGGGGGAGGTCGAACGGCACGGTCTGCACGAGGTCGGGGAACACGCCCTCGGGATCGTAGGAGCCGGTGGCGCGGGCCTGCACCTCGGTCTGCGGCAGGCGGGTGAAGCCGATCTCCTGGACCGCGATGGAACCCCGCACCTCCCCGTCCGCCATCCGCACCAGCCGACCCTCGGTGCCCTCGGTCGGGGTGGTGTACGGCAGCGCGAGTCCCTCGAAACGGATGAGCTCATCGGCCCGGCCGGCGGGCCAGATCTCGAAGGCGGCGGACCGCGGCCGCCAGATCGGCGTGGCCAGCGGCTCCAGCCGGACGTCCGCCAGCCCGATCTCCCGGAACTGTTCCGCGGCCCACTCCTCGGTCCAGCTGTCGGCCGGATAACCGGCGCGGCGGATGCCCTGGCTGACGATCAACTCGATCCAGGACATCATCTCCTTCGACGTGGGTGCCCGATCGATGTACTTCTCCAGCGCGGGCCAGCCGCTCATCGCCATCCTCCTCATCGCCAAGGTCCGGTTCATGGTCGAAGGGCGGACTAAAGCTGGACTAACGCGATGCCAGTGCGTCCCCCTTTTTCCGCGGCGCCCTTTTCCACCGCACGAGAGGGTTCCGCCGCACGAGGAGATTCCGCCGCATGGGGAGACTCCACCGCCTGGGGAGACTCCACCGCACGCGCAGGCCAAGCCGGGCGTTAGGCCCACTTTGGTGACGGCGCAAATGATGGTCGCCGTATCCGAACAGGCCGCTTATGAGGTGGCTCAGCCGCAGGTCAGCGCCCGATTGAGGGTTGGGAGTCGAGTGTGCGTACCGAGAAGTCAGCGGAACGGGACCCGCGTGGCGCGGTCCGGCGAAGGAGGGGGAGCCGACGAGTCCCGGCCGGTGTCATGGGCGCGGCCGCGGTCGGCCTGGTCGCCCTCACCGTGTCCCCGGTGAACGCCGAGCCGGATACTCGAGCCACATCGCCACGGGGCAGGAATCCACTCCCCTCTCCCCCGCAGATCCACGCTCTCGACTTTCTGCTCGGCTCCTACACCTGCGACTACACCCCACCGCCGGGCGGCAAACCGGCGGTGCTGCGTCTGACCACGAAGCGGGCGATGGGCGGGCATTACCTCTACACGGACGCCAGCCTCGAACCCGGAAACGTCGTCGGCCGCTCGTCCTTCGGCTGGAATCCGGTCGACGGGAAATTCATCAACCAGTACCACGACAACTGGGGTTCGTCCGGAAACTACACCTCCCCCGGCTGGAAGGACGGCCATCTGATATTCAAGGGCCCCCTCACCCAGGTGATCACGCCTAATGCCACCGGGCAGACATCGGGCGTGAAGCTGGATCTCGTGGACGACTATCAGGTGCTCGATCGAGGACATTTCAGGGACACCACGAGCTTCACCTTCCCCGACGGAAGTACCTTGCAGGGCAGTTACGACTGCCGCCGCCAATAGCGTTCAGCATTCCGGACCGAGGGTAGTGGGGGTGGCCGACCATGGCGGGCAATGAAGAGAAACTGCTCGACTATCTGAAGCGGGTGACGGCGGATCTGCGTCAGACGCAGCGCCGTCTCAAGGACGTCGAGTCCGCGGGACATGAGCCGGTCGCGATCGTGGGAATGTCCTGCCGTTTCCCCGGAGGCGTACGGTCCGCCGAAGACCTGTGGGAACTGGTCGCCGCCGAGCGGGACGCCATCTCGGAACTCCCCACCGACCGCAATTGGGACCTCGAGAACCTCTTCCACCCCGACCCCGAGCACCCCGGGACGAGCTATACCCGCGAGGGCGGCTTCATCGACGACCCGGCGGGATTCGACGCCGCGTTCTTCGGCATCAGCCCCCGCGAGGCTCTCGGAATGGCGCCGCAGCAGCGGCTGGCCCTCGAGGCATCCTGGGAGGCGATCGAGCACGCCGGGATCGACCCGGAGTCGCTGCGCGGCAGCCGGACCGGCACCTTCATCGGCTGCGATCACCTCGACTACTGCTCCGACGCCTCCCAGGTGCCCGAGGGCTCGGCGGGCTACTTCACCATCGGCAACTCCGCCAGCGTGGTGTCCGGCCGAGTGGCGTACGCCCTCGGTCTGGAGGGAGCCGCGGTGACCGTGGACACCGCGTGCTCCTCCTCCCTGGTCGCCCTGCATCTGGCCTGCCAGGCGATCCGGCAGGGTGACTGCGACACGGCGCTGGCCGGGGGCGTCGCCGTGATGTCCTCGACGGCGCCGTTCATCGGCTTCAGCGAATTGCGCGGGCTCGCCCCCGACGGCAGATCCAAGGCGTTCTCGGCCGACAGCGACGGTATGACCCTGGCGGAAGGCGTGGGCGTCCTGTTGCTGGAGCGGCTGTCGGACGCGCGGCGCAACGGCCACCGGGTGCTTGCCGTGGTACGTGGCTCGGCGGTCAACCAGGACGGCGCCAGCAACGGCCTCACGGCGCCGAACGGGCCCTCCCAGCAACGGGTGATCCGGCAGGCCCTCGCCAACGCCCGGCTGTCACCGTCGGACGTGGACGCGGTCGAGGCGCACGGTACGGGCACGACGCTGGGTGATCCGATCGAGGCCCAGGCGCTGCTGGCCACGTATGGCCAGGACCGGCCCGAGGGACGTCCGCTGTGGCTGGGCTCCATCAAGTCCAACATCGGGCACGCCCAGATGGCGGCGGGCGCGGCCGGTGTCATCAAGATGGTGATGGCGATGCGGCACGGGGTGCTGCCCGCCTCGCTGCACATCGACGCACCGACACCCCATGTCGACTGGAGCGCGGGCGATGTCCAGCTGCTGACCGAGGCGCGGGAGTGGCCGCGCGCCGAGCATCCACGCCGGGCGGGCGTCTCCTCGTTCGGCATCAGCGGCACCAACGCACACGTCATCATCGAGCAGGCCCCCGAAGAGCCGGCGGCGGCTCGTGGCACCGTCGAGACCGATCCCGTGGACGGGCCGGTGCCGTGGGTGGTCTCGGCGCGCGGTGGCGAGGCACTGCGCGGTCAGGCACGGGCACTGGCCGACCGGGTGACCGCCGACCCCGACGTGAGCGCTGCGGAGGTTGGATGGTCGCTGCTGCGCTCCAGGACACTGTTCGACCACCGGGCCGTACTCATCGGCCAGAACCGCGAAGAACTGCTGGCAGGACTGGACGCACTGGCCGCAGGAGAACCGCATCCGGGTCTGGTCCACCCCGGAAAGGCCGCCGACACCGCCGGACAGACCGTCTTCCTGTTCAGCGGACAAGGCAGCCAACGCCCCGGCATGGGCGCCGACCTGTACAACCGCTTCCCCGTCTTCGCCGAAGCCTTCGACGAAGTCTGCGGCCTGCTCGACCCACATCTGGACCGCCCACTGCGGGAACTCGTCTTCAACCACGAGCCAGAACAGGCAGCGCTGCTGGACCACACCACCTACGCCCAAACCGGACTGTTCGCCCTGCACATCGCCCTCGCCCGGCTACTCGCCTCCGTCGGCATCCACCCGGACGTGGTCATCGGACACTCCATCGGGGAAGTTGCCGCCGCCCACATCGCCGGAGTCTTCAACCTCCCCGACGCCTGCCACCTCGTCGCCGCCCGCGCCACCCTCATGGGAGGGCTCCCCGCCGGCGGAAGCATGGCCACCATCGCCGCCACCCCCGACGAACTCGCCCACGACCTCACCACCCACAACGGCCACGTCACCATCGCCGCCCACAACACCCCCGGCAACACCGTCATCTCCGGACCGACCGAGCCGGTGGCCGAGATCAGCGCCATCTGGGCAGCCAAGGGCCGCAAAACCCGGACACTCACCGTCAGCCACGCCTTCCACTCCCCCCTGATGGACCCCATCCTCAAACCATTCCGGGACCAGATCAGCGGACTGACCTACCACCACCCCACCATCCCCCTCATCAGCAACCTCACCGGACAACCAGCCGACAACCACATCACCACCCCCGACTACTGGGTCCAGCACATCCGCCAACCCGTCCACTTCCACCAAGCCATCACCCACACCGCCCCCCAAACCCGCATCTTCCTCGAACTCGGCCCCGACCCCACCCTGACCACCGCCACCCACCACACCCTCCACCACCACCCCACCCACCAACCCACACCCCTCATCACCTCCACCCTCACCCGCAAACACCCCGACACCCACGCCCTCACCCACACCCTCGCCCGCCTCCACACCACCGGCGCGAACGTGGACTGGACCAGCTGGTTTCCCACCGACCCGGCCCCCCGGGTGGTCGGGTTGCCGACGTATGCCTTTCAGCACCAGCGCTTCTGGCTGGCCCCGCCCGCGGCCCGTACGAGCTTCGAAGGGGCGGCCGAGGACCCGGCCGAGGCACAGCTCTGGCATGCCATCGAAGAGCTCGACGTCGACACCCTCAGCAGCACACTTCAACTGGAGGAGGGCGGCCCCGGCGTCGACGCCCTGCTGCCCGCGCTCCCCATACTGTCCACCTGGCGGCGCCGGCACCGGGAACGCTCCACCATCGACTCCTGGCGCTACCGGACCACCTGGCAGCAGCTCCCCGACCCGGCCACACCGGCCCTGACCGGCACCTGGCTGGTGGTCGCCCCGACCGGTCAGCTGGAACACGCCACGGTCCGGGTCACCGTCCAGGCGCTTCAGGCGCACGGCGCCACCGCGCTCCCGCATGCGGTCGGCACACATGACATCGATCGCGCCGCGCTCCGCGAACGTCTGGACCGGCTGACCGAGGACGCCCGACCCGCCGGGGTCATCAGTCTGCTCGCCCTCGATCAGGACCCGCTCACCGACCACCCGGCAGTGCCCGCCGGGCTTGCCGCCACCACCGCGCTCCTCCAGGCTCTCGGCGACGCCGGAATCAGCGCGCCCCTGTGGTGTCTCACCCAGGGCGCCGTCGCCACCGGCCGCAACGACCTTCTCCCCCACCCCGAGCAGGCGCAGATCTGGGGACTCGGCCGCGTCGCCGCGCTGGAACACCCGCAGCGTTGGGGCGGCCTCATCGATCTGCCCGCCACCATGACCCACCACACCGCAGGTCGGCTGGCAGCCCTTCTCGTACCCGGACAGTCCGAGGACCAGGTGGCCATCCGTACCACCGGGACATACGCGCGCCGCCTCGTCCGGGTGCCCGCCGCCGACACCAGCCCGGCCCCTTGGGAACCGTCCGGCACCACGCTCATCACCGGCGGCACCGGCGGTCTCGGCGCCCAGATCGCCCGCTGGCTGGCCCACCGGGGCGCGCCCCACCTCCACCTCATCAGCCGCTCCGGCCCCGACGCCCCCGGCGCCGCGGAGCTCAGCGAGGAGCTCACCGCGCTGGGGACGGCCGTCACCATCACCGCCTGCGACGCCTCCGACCGCACCGCACTCCAACACCTCCTCGACACCATCCCCGCCGAACACCCCCTCACCGCCGTCATCCACACCGCCGGGACGATGGAACTGGGACAGATCGACGAGCTGGACCCGGGACGGTTGCAGTCCGTACTGCGGTCCAAGGCCCTGGCCGCCACCCATCTGCATGAGCTCACCCAGGAGCTCGATCTCACCGCCTTCGTTCTCTTCTCGTCGAACGCCGCCACATGGGGCAGTGGCCGGCAGGCCGCCTACGCCGCCGCGAACACCTACCTGGACGCGCTCGCCGCACACCGCCGCGCCCGGGGACTGGCCGCCACCAGCCTTGCCTGGGGCCCGTGGGGCGAGGCAGGCATGGCCGCCGACCAGCACACGCTCTCCCACCTCAAGCGGCGCGGTCTCTCGCCCCTCACCACCGACCTCGCCGTCAAGTCGCTGCATCACGCCCTGACCCACCACGACACCGCCGTCACGATCGCGGATGTCGACTGGGAGAAGTTCGGCCGTACGTTCACCGCGCAACGCCCCAGTCCGTTCCTCAGCCGACTGATGACGTCCAGTGCGGAGCCCACCACGCCCGCGGCAGCCGCCGACGACAATCCGCTGCGGCAACAGCTCGGCTCGGCACCCGCGGCCCAGCGGCACCAGATCCTGGTCCGCCACATCCAGACCCTGGCCGCGGCCATCCTCGGCCACTCCGGTCTGGACGCGATTGCCCCCGTCCAGCCCTTCCAGGAGCTGGGCTTCGACTCCCTCACCGCGGTGGAGCTGCGCAATCAGCTCGCCACCACCACCGGCCTCCCCCTCGCCCCGGCGCTGGTCTTCGACCATCCGACGCCGAACGCGCTCGCCACCTATCTGTGTGCCGAACTCGCGGGGCAGAAGGCCGCCGTCACCCCCCACATGTCGTCCGCGTCCGCGGCCGCCCAGGACGAGCCGATCGCGATCGTCGGCATGGCCTGCCGCTACCCGGGAGGCGTGCGCTCACCGGAGGGACTGTGGGAGCTGGTCGTCGCGGGCCGGGACGCCATCGGAGGGATGCCCACCGACCGCGACTGGGATCTGGCCACGCTCTTCGACCCCGACCCCGAGCGTCTGGGCACCAGCTATGCGCGTGAGGGCGGCTTCCTCCACGACGCGGCCGGATTCGACGCGGCGTTCTTCGGCATCAGCCCGCGTGAAGCGCTCGCCATGGACCCCCAGCAGCGGCTGCTCCTCGAAACCGCCTGGGAGACCTTCGAGAACGCGGGCCTCGACCGGGACACGCTCGCCGGCAGCGACACCGGCGTCTTCACGGGCGGCACCTATCAGGGCTACGGGGCCTCCGGAAGCTCCTCGGCGCAGGAGGTCGAGGGGTATCTGCTGGCGGGCGGTACGCCGAGCGTCATGTCCGGCCGGGTGGCGTACGCGTTCGGCCTCGAGGGCCCGGCGGTCACGGTGGACACGGCGTGCTCGTCCTCGCTGGTGGCGATGCATCTGGCGGCCCAGGCCCTGCGGCAGGGCGAATGCTCCATGGCGCTGGCGGGCGGTGTGACGGTGATGGCCACGCCGACCACCTTCATCGAGTTCTCCCGCCAGCGTGGACTGGCGGCCGACGGTCGGTGCAAGCCGTTCGCATCGGCGGCCGACGGCACCGGTTGGGGCGAGGGCGCCGGACTTCTGCTGCTGGAGCGGCTGTCCGACGCACGGCGCAACGGCCACCGGGTACTGGCGGTGATCCGGGGCTCGGCGGTCAACCAGGACGGTACGAGCAACGGCCTGACCGCGCCGAACGGGCCCTCCCAGCAACGGGTGATCGGCCAGGCGCTCGCCAACGCCCGGCTGTCGCCCGCAGAGGTCGATGTGGTGGAGGGACACGGCACCGGGACCACGTTAGGTGACCCAATCGAGGCACAGGCGCTGCTGGCCACGTACGGCCAGGACCGGCCCGAGGGACGTCCGCTGTGGCTGGGCTCCATCAAGTCCAACATCGGCCACACCCAGGCCGCCGCCGGAGTGGCCGGTGTCATCAAGATGGTGATGGCGATGCGGCACGGGGTGCTGCCCGCCTCGCTGCACATCAACGCACCGACACCCCATGTCGACTGGAGCGCGGGCGATGTCCGCCTGCTGACCGAGGCGCGGGAGTGGCCGCGCGCCGAGCAGCCACGCCGGGCGGGCGTCTCCTCATTCGGCATCAGCGGCACCAACGCACACGTCATCGTCGAGCAGGCACCCGAAGAGCCGGCGGCGGCCCTTGGCACCGTCGAGACCGAACCCGTTCACGGGCCGGTGCCGTGGGTGGTCTCGGCGCGCGGTACCGAGGCACTGCGCGGTCAGGCACGGGCACTGGCCGACCGGGTGACCGCCGACCCCGGAGCAACACCGGCCGAGGTCGGATGGTCGCTGCTGCGCTCCAGGACACTGTTCGACCACCGGGCCGTACTCATCGGCCAGAACCGCGAAGAACTGCTGGCAGGACTGGACGCACTGGCCACAGGAGAACCGCATCCGAGTCTGGTCCACCCCGGAAAGGCCACCGACACCACCGGACAGACCGTCTTCCTGTTCAGCGGACAAGGCAGCCAACGCCCCGGCATGGGCGCCGACCTGTACAACCGCTTCCCCGTCTTCGCCGAAGCCTTCGACGAAGTCTGCGGCCTGCTCGACCCACACCTCGAACAGCCGCTACGGCAGGTGACCTTCGGCACCCACCCCGAACAGGCAGCACTGCTGGACCACACCACCTACGCCCAAACCGGACTCTTCGCCCTGCACATCGCCCTCGCCCGGCTACTCGCCTCCGTCGGCATCCACCCGGACGTGGTCATCGGACACTCCATCGGGGAAATCGCCGCCGCCCACATCGCCGGAGTCTTCAACCTCCCCGACGCCTGCCGCCTCGTCGCCGCCCGCGCCACCCTCATGGGACAACTTCCCCCCGGCGGAAGCATGGCCACCATCGCCGCCACCCCGGACGAACTCGCTCACGACCTCACCGGCCATGACGGCCAGGTGACCATCGCCGCCCACAACACCCCCGGCAACACCGTCATCTCCGGACCGACCGAGCCGGTGGCCGAGATCAGCGCCATCTGGGCGGCGAAGGGCCGCAAAACCCGGACACTCACCGTCAGCCACGCCTTCCACTCCCCCCTGATGGACCCCATCCTCAAACCATTCCGGGACCAGATCAGCGGACTGACCTACCACCACCCCACCATCCCCCTCATCAGCAACCTCACCGGACAACCAGCCGATGACCACATCACCACCCCCGACTACTGGGTCCAGCACATCCGCCAACCCGTCCACTTCCACCAAGCCATCACCCACACCGCCCCCCAAACCCGCATCTTCCTCGAACTCGGCCCCGACCCCACCCTGACCACCGCCACCCACCACACCCTCCACCACACCACCCACCAACCCACCGACCACCCCACACCCCTCATCACCTCCACCCTCACCCGCAAACACCCCGACACCCACGCCCTCACCCACACCCTCGCCCGCCTCCACACCACCGGCGCGAACGTAGACTGGACCAGCTGGTACCCCGCAACCCCCACCCCCCGCACCATCGACCTCCCCACCTACGCCTTCCAACACCAGCACTACTGGCTGTCGTCCGCCTCCTCCGCAGACCCAGCGCACCCGACGCCCACCGAGGCGGCGCTGGTCGACCGGGAGTTCTGGGAGGCGGTGGAGCGCGAGGACCTGGAAGCCCTGGCGGCGACCATCGACTCACCGGCGGACCAGCAGCCCATGCTGAGCGCGGTCCTCCCGACCCTGTCCGCCTGGCGGCGGCACCACCGGGAGCAGTCGGTCATCAGTTCCTGGCGGTATCAGACCGTCTGGAAGCCCCTTTCCGCTCCCTCCGCGCCTCCGGCCCTCGCCGGCACCTGGTTGCTGATCATCCCTGCTGGTCAGTCCGACCACCCTGCCGTGGCGGCCGCCGAGCATGCGCTGGCCTCCCACGGCGCCACCCCCCTCCACCATGTGCTCGACACCCGGGCCATCGATCGCGACGCCTTGGTGGCACACCTCAGCCGTCTGACCGTCGAGGGCGGATTCGCCGGTGTGCTGAGCCTGCTCGCGCTCGATGAGGAGCCGCACCCCGAATACGCCGCCGTTCCCTCCGGGCTGGCCGCCACCACCACACTCGTCCAGGCCCTCGGCGACGCCGAGATCCCGGCGCCCCTGTGGTGCCTCACCCAAGGCGCCGTCGCCACCGGTCCCGGCGATCCGCTTCCCAGCCCGCGGCAGGCGCAGGCTTGGGGGCTCGGCCGCGCCGCGGCCCTGGAGCACCCTCGCCGCTGGGGTGGCCTGATCGACCTGCCGACCGCCATCGACCACCACACCTCCGGCCGTCTGGCCGCCCTGCTCGCCCCCGGTCAGCCGGAGGACCAGACCGCCATCCGCGCCACCGGCAGCTACGCCCGGCGCCTCCGCAGGGCCGGTACCCCCACTACCGCCCCCAGGACCTGGCAGCCCATGGGCACCACGCTCATCACCGGTGGCACCGGCGCTCTCGGCGCCCATGTCGCCCGCTGGCTCGCCCACCGGGGCGCCCCCCACCTCCACCTCATCAGCCGCTCCGGCCCCGACGCCCCCGGCGCCGCGGAACTCACCCAAGAACTCACCACCCTGGGCACGACCGTCACCATCACCGCCTGCGACGCCTCCGACCGCACCGCACTCCAACACCTCCTCGACACCATCCCCGCCGAACACCCCCTCACCGCCGTCATCCACACCGCCGGGACGTCGGACACGGAGCTCATCGCCGGTCTGGGACCGGAGCGGCTTCAGCATGTACTCGGGGCCAAAGCCCTGGCGGCCGCCCATCTGCACGAGCTGACTCAGGGGCTGGACCTCAGCGCCTTCGTGCTCTTCTCGTCCGGTGCGGCGGCGTGGGGCGGCAGTCGGCAAGGCGCCTACGCCGCCGCGAACACCTATCTCGACGCGCTCGCCGCACACCGCCGCGCCCGAGGACTGGCCGCCACCAGCCTCGCCTGGGGCCCGTGGGGTGAGGCAGGCATGGCCGCCGACGAAACCGCGCTCTCCTTCTACGGCCGACGTGGGCTGTCACCGCTGAGCCCCGATCTGGCCGTGGCATCGCTCCAGTACGCCCTGGACCACCGTGACACCACGATCGCCGTCGCGGACATCGACTGGGAGCGGTTCCCGACGGCCTTCACCGCCCAGCGCCCCAGCCCGCTGTTCGACGACCTGATCGCCGTCACCGAGAACCCGGCCGGGCGACCCACCGGCGCGTCCACCGCCACGTCGCTCCAGCAGCGGCTCTCCGACTGCACCCCCGACCAGCAGCACCAACTCCTGCTCGAACGGATCCAGTCCCTCGCCGCCTCGATCCTGGGGCATTCCGGGCCGGACGCCATTCCGCCCACCCAGCCCTTCCAGGAGCTCGGGTTCGACTCCCTGACCGCCGTGGAGCTGCGCAACCAGCTTGCCACCGCCACCGGGATCGACCTCGCGCCCACACTCGTCTTCGACCACCCCACACCCAACGGGCTCGCCACCTATCTGCGCGGAGAGCTCACGGGCCGGCGGACCGACGTACCCGCTCACAGCCCCGTCGCGGCCGCCCAGGACGAGCCGATCGCGATCGTCGGCATGGCCTGTCACTACCCCGGCGACGCCCACTCCCCGAAGGATCTGTGGGACCTGGTCACCGCCCACCGGGATGCCATCGCGGAGATGCCCGCCGACCGCAACTGGGATCTGAACGCCCTCTACCACCCCGACCCCGACCACGCGGGGACGAGCTACGTCCGCGAGGGTGGTTTCCTCCACCAGGCGGCCGAGTTCGATCCCGCGTTCTTCGGCATCAGCCCGCGTGAGGCGATCGCCATGGACCCCCAGCAGCGGCTGCTCCTCGAAACCGCCTGGGAGACCTTCGAGAACGCGGGTCTCGACCGGGACATGCTCGCGGGCAGCAATACGGGAGTGTTCGCGGGGGTGACGTCCCAGGACTATCTGTCCCTCACCGGTGATACGGCGAGCGACGTCGAAGGCTATGTCGCCACGGGCAATATCGGCAGTGTGGTGTCAGGGCGGGTGGCCTACTCGTTCGGCCTCGAAGGCCCGGCGGTCACGGTGGACACGGCGTGCTCGTCCTCGCTGGTGGCGATGCATCTGGCGGCCCAGGCCCTGCGGCAGGGCGAGTGCACCTTGGCGCTGGCGGGCGGTGTCACGGTGATGGCCACACCGGGCGCGTTCATCGAGTTCTCCCGCCAGCGCGGACTGGCCCCCGACGCCCGGTGCAAACCGTTCGCGGCAGCGGCGGACGGCATGGTGTGGGGCGAGGGCGTCGGTCTCGTACTGCTGGAGCGGCTGTCCGACGCACGGCGCAACGGCCACCGGGTGCTTGCCATGGTACGTGGCTCCGCCGTCAACCAGGACGGTACGAGCAACGGCCTGACCGCGCCGAACGGCCCCTCCCAGCAACGGGTGATCCGGCAGGCCCTCGCCAACGCCCGGCTGACGCCGTCCGATGTGGACGCCGTCGAGGCGCACGGTACGGGCACGACGCTGGGTGACCCGATCGAGGCACAGGCGCTGCTGGCCACGTACGGCCAGGACCGGCCCGAAGGACGTCCGCTGTGGCTGGGCTCCATCAAGTCCAACATCGGCCACACCCAGGCCGCCGCCGGAGTGGCCGGTGTCATCAAGATGGTGATGGCGATGCGCCACGGCGTGCTGCCCGCCTCGCTGCACATCGACGCACCGACACCCCATGTCGACTGGAACGCGGGCGACCTGCGGCTGCTCACCGAACCCGTCCCCTGGCCCCAGGACGAACGGCCACGCCGGGCGGGCGTCTCGTCCTTCGGCATCTCTGGTACGAACGCCCACCTCATCCTCGAGCAGGTTCCTGAGCCGACCGAGCCCGCTCCCGTATCGAACGCCGGCGGTGTGGTGCCCTGGGTGATCTCCGCACAGAGCGACGCGGCGCTACGGGGCCAGGCGCGGGCCTTGACCAGGCGCATCATGGACGACCCCGACGTGAGCGCTGCGGAGGTCGGATGGTCGCTGCTGCGCTCCAGGACACTGTTCGACCACCGGGCCGTACTCATCGGCCAGAACCGCGAAGAACTGCTGGCAGGACTGGACGCACTGGCCACAGGAGAACCGCATCCGAGCCTGGTCCACCCCGGAAAGGCCACCGACACCACCGAACAGACCGTCTTCCTGTTCAGCGGACAAGGCAGCCAACGCCCCGGCATGGGCACCGACCTGTACAACCGATTCCCCGTCTTCGCCGAAGCCTTCGACGAAATCTGCGGCCTCCTCGACCCACACCTCGAACAGCCGCTACGGCAGGTGACCTTCGGCACCCACCCCGAACAGGCAGCACTGCTGGACCACACCACCTACGCCCAAACCGGACTCTTCGCCCTGCACATCGCCCTCGCCCGGCTACTCGCCTCCGTCGGCATCCACCCGGACGTGGTCATCGGACACTCCATCGGGGAAATCGCCGCCGCCCACATCGCCGGAGTCTTCAACCTCCCCGACGCCTGCCACCTCATCGCCGCCCGCGCCACCCTCATGGGAGGGCTCCCCGCCGGCGGAAGCATGGCCACCATCGCCGCCACCCCTGACGAGCTCGCCCACGACCTCACCGGCCATGACGGCCAGGTGACCATCGCCGCCCACAACACCCCCGGCAACACCGTCATCTCCGGCCCCACCGAACCAGTCACCGAGATCAGCGCCATCTGGGCAGCCAAGGGCCGCAAAACCCGGACACTCACCGTCAGCCACGCCTTCCACTCCCCCCTGATGGACCCCATCCTCAAACCATTCCGGGACCAGATCAGCGGACTGACCTACCACCACCCCACCATCCCCCTCATCAGCAACCTCACCGGACAACCAGCCGATGACCACATCACCACCCCCGACTACTGGGTCCAGCACATCCGCCAACCCGTCCACTTCCACCAAGCCATCACCCACACCGCCCCCCAAACCCGCATCTTCCTCGAACTCGGCCCCGACCCCACCCTGACCACCGCCACCCACCACACCCTCCACCACACCACCCACCAACCCACACCCCTCATCACCTCCACCCTCACCCACAAACACCCCGACACCCACGCCCTCACCCACACCCTCGCCCGCCTCCACACCACCGGCGCGAACGTGGACTGGACCAGCTGGTACCCCGCGACCCCCACCCCCCGCACCATCGACCTCCCCACCTACGCCTTCCAACACCAGCACTACTGGCTCGCCCCGCCCGCCCCTCGCGGCGACGGCCACACCAACAGCCACACCAACGGCCACGTCCGGGCCGAGGCCAGGCTCTGGGACGCCATCGAGAAGCTCGACGTCAGCGCCCTCACCAGCACACTCCAACTGGAGGAGGGCGGCCCCGGCGTCGACGCCCTGCTGCCCGCGCTCCCCATACTGTCCACCTGGCGGCGCCGGCACCGGGAACGCTCCACCATCGACTCCTGGCGCTACCGCGTCACGTGGAAGCGTCTGCCGGACCTCGCCACCGCGCCGACGCTCGGCGGGACCTGGCTGCTCCTCGTCCCGTCCGGGCTGGAGGAGCACCCGGCCGTCCACGCCGCCGCCCAGGCGCTCGACGGCCATGGCGCGGCCCATGAGGTCCTGTCGGTCGATGGCGCGGACGCCCAGCGCGACGCCCTCACTCCCCGGCTCTCACACCTGACCGATGGCGGCACACCCGAGGGTGTGCTGAGTCTGCTCGCCCTCGACCAGACGCCCCACCCCGGCCATCCGGCCGTCCCCATGGGGCTGGCCGCCACGGCCGCTCTTGTCCAGGCCCTCGGCCAGACGGGACTCATGGCGCCCCTGTGGTGCGTCACCCAGGGTGCGGTGGCCGCCGTCGCCACCGATCCGCTCCCCCACCCCCACCAGGCGCAGATGTGGGGTATGGGCCGGGTCGCGGCCCTGGAACACCCCCGCCTCTGGGGTGGTCTCATCGACCTCCCGACCGTCCTCGACGCCCGCACTCCGGCCCGTATCGCCGCCGTGCTGGTGCCCGGTCAGCCGGAGGACCAAGTAGCGATCCGCTCCACCGTCCTCGCCCGCCGGCTGGAGCGCGCGGTCGGCACCGACACCGTGTCCACCGCGTGGCACCCCACCGGTACGACCTTGATCACCGGTGGTACCGGCGCTCTCGGCGCCCATGTCGCCCGCTGGCTCGCCCACCGGGGCGCGCCCCACCTCCACCTCATCAGCCGCTCCGGCCCCGACGCCCCCGGCGCCGCGGAACTCACCCAAGAACTCACCACCCTGGGCACGACCGTCACCATCACCGCCTGCGACGCCTCCGACCGCACCGCACTCCAACACCTCCTCGACACCATCCCCGCCGAACACCCCCTCACCGCCGTCATCCACGCGGCCGGTGTCGCGGAGAACACCCCGCTGGCCGAGCTCGACCTGTCGCGGATCGATGCGGTGCTGCGGCCCAAGGCGCTCGCCGCCACCGTGCTCCATGAACTCACCGAGGATCTCGACCTCAGCGCCTTCGTGCTCTTCTCATCGGGTGCCGCCACGTGGGGCGGTAGCCGACAGCCCTCCTACGCCGCCGCCAACGCCTACCTCGACGCCCTCGCCGAGCACCGCCGCGCCCGGGGGCTCCCCGCCACCAGCGTGGCCTGGGCGCCGTGGAGCGAGGGGGGCATGGCCGCCGACGAGGCCGTCGTCGACTACTACCGCCGGCGCGGAATGCGTCCTCTCGACACCGATCTCGCCATCGCCTCGCTCCAGCACTCCCTCGACCACGGCGACACCACCATCGCCATCGCGGACATCGACTGGGAGAGGTTCCCGGCCGGTTTCACCGCACAACGGCCCAGCCCGCTGCTGTCCGGCCTGGCCGCCGCGGCGGCACCCACCGATGTCGTCCCGGACGCCACCGCGGCCATGAGCGGCTCACTTGCCCGGCAACTGGCCACTGGCACCCCCGCCCAGCGGCATCAGCTTCTCCTCCATCACATCCGCACGCATGCCGCCGCGATCCTCGGCCACTCCACCGTCGACGCCGTCCCGCCCGCCCAGCCGTTCCAGGAGCTGGGGTTCGACTCCCTCACGGCGGTCGAATTCGGGCATCGGCTCTCCGCCGCCACCGGTGTCGAGCTTCCGCCCACCCTCGTCTTCGACCACCCCACGCCCAAGGAGCTGGCCGACTTCCTGCGCGAGCGGCTCGTCGAGGGGGAGCTTGCCTCGGAAGGGCATCTGCTGTCCGAGCTCGACCGGTGGGACGCGGTCTCGGAGCCCTCAGCGGTGGACGAGGCGGCCCGGCGGCGGATCACCGGGCGGCTGCGGCTGCTGCTGGCCAAGTGGGGTGAAACGGAGGGGGAAACCCGGCGTTCCGCGGCCCACAGCGAGCTCGAGGCGGCGACGGCGGAAGACATCTTCGACCTCATCTCCGACGAGTTCGGAAAGTCGTGAGCCCGATGACCCCCATCCTCCGCGACGCGCCAAGGAGCCTCCGCTAGATGTCGAACGAAGAGAAGCTTCTCGACCACCTGAAGTGGGTCACGGCCGAGTTGCGCCAGACCCGTGAGCGTCTGCGGGAGGCCGAGTCCGCCGAGCCGGAGCCCATCGCGATCGTCGGCATGGCCTGCCGCTATCCGGGTGGGGTGCGGTCGCCGGAGGAGCTGTGGCGGCTGGTGCGGGACGGTGCGGACGCCGTCTCCGGCTTCCCCACGGACCGGGGGTGGGACACCGAGGAGCTGTTCGACCCGGATCCCGAGCGCTACGGGAAGTCCTATGTGGACCAGGGCGGGTTCTGCTACGACGCGACCGCATTCGACGCGGCCTTCTTCGACATCAGCCCCCGCGAGGCCCAGGCCATGGACCCCCAGCAGCGACTGCTGCTGGAGACCGCGTGGGAGGCGTTCGAACGCGCCGGACTCAGCCGGGAGTCGCTGAGCGGCAGCAACACCGGTGTGTACGCCGGGGTGGGTTCGCATGACTATCTGTCGGTCATCGGCGACATCACCAGCGAGGTGGAGGGCTACGTCGGCGCCGGGAACCTCGGCAGTGTGGTGTCCGGCCGGGTCGCGTACGCACTCGGCCTCGAGGGCCCGGCGGTCACGGTGGACACCGCGTGTTCCTCGTCGTTGGTCGCCATCCATCTGGCCTGTCAGGCGCTGCGGCAGGGCGAATGCGATCTGGCCCTGGCCGGCGGGGTGGCCGTGATGGCCACACCCGGCGCCTTCATCGAGTTCTCCCGGCAGCGTGGCATGGCCCCGGACGGCCGCTGCAAGCCATTCGCGGCGGCCGCCGACGGCACCGGCTGGGGCGAGGGCGCCGGGCTGATCGTTCTGGAGCGCCTGTGTGAGGCGCGGCGCCGCCATCGCCGCGTCCTCGGGGTGATCCGGGGTTCGGCGGTCAACCAGGACGGCGCCAGCAATGGCCTCACGGCGCCGAACGGGCCCTCGCAGCAGCGGGTGATCCGGCAGGCGCTGGCCAATGCGCGGCTGTCCACCGCCGAGGTGGACGCGGTCGACGGACACGGCACCGGGACCACCCTCGGCGACCCGATCGAGGCCCAGGCGCTGCTGGCCACGTACGGCCAGGGCAGGCCGGAGGGACGTCCGCTGTGGCTGGGCTCGGTCAAGTCCAACATCGGCCACACCCAGGCCGCCGCCGGTGCGGCCAGTGTGATCAAAATGGTGATGGCGATGCGGCATGAGCTGCTGCCCGCCTCACTGCACATCGATGAGCCGACGCCCCACGCCGACTGGACGTCGGGTGCGGTGCGGCTGCTGACCGAGCCGGTTCCCTGGCCGCGTGGGGACCGTCCGCGCCGGGCCGGGGTGTCCGCGTTCGGCATCTCGGGGACGAACGCCCATCTGATCCTGGAGCAGGCCCCCGAGGAGACCGGAACCGACCCCGAACCCGACACCTCGCACAACGACGGCACGGCGACACCCGGTGTGGTGCCATGGGTCGTGTCCGGGCGCGGCACCCACGCATTGCGCGGCCAGGCACGAGCACTGGCCGAGCGGGTAACCACCGACACCACCCTCTCACCGACGGACATCGGATGGTCACTGATCACCACCCGATCCGTCTTCGACAACCGCGCCGTCATCGTCGGCCACCACCGCGACGAACTCCTCGCCGGACTCAACGCCCTCGCCACCGGCGAAACCCACCCCAACCTCATCCAACCAACCACCACCACAAGCAACCCCGGCACAGACGGCACCGGACCCGTCCTGGTCTTCCCCGGCCAAGGCTCACAATGGCTCGGCATGGGCGCCGGACTCCTGGACGCCTCACCCGCCTTCGCCACCCGCATCGCCGAGTGCGAACAAGCCCTCACCCCACACATCGACTGGTCATTGACCGACGTCCTGCGCGGCGGAATCAACGCCGCCGACCTCACCCGCGTCGACGTCGTCCAACCCGCCCTCTGGGCCGTCATGATCTCCCTCGCCACCCTATGGGACCACCACGGCCTCACCCCCACCGCCGTCATCGGCCACAGCCAAGGCGAAATCGCCGCCGCCTGCGTCGCCGGAGCCCTCACCCTCGACGAAGGCGCCCGCATCGTCGCACTCCGCTCCCAAGCCCTACGCCGCCTCGCCGGCCACGGCGCCATGGCCTCCCTGACCATCAACCCCGACCACGCCACCGCATTCCTCACCAACCTCGGCACCCACGCCGCAGACGTCGCCATCGCCGCCATCAACGGACCCGGCTCCATCGTCATCTCCGGACCACCCGACCAAATCACCCACACCATCACCGCCTGCGAACGCACCGGCCACCGCGCCCGACTGATCGACGTCGACTACGCCTCCCACAGCCCCCAAGTGGACCAGATCGCGGAGGAGCTGAGGGAGGTGCTGTGCGGTATCGAACCCGTCCAGGCGGAGATGGCGTTCTACTCGACCGTCACCGGCGCCCGCATGGACACCAGCGGGCTCGACACCGCCTACTGGGTGACGAACCTCCGCGAGCAGGTGCGCTTCGCCGACGCCGTACGCGCCCTGCTGGACGACGGCCACCGCGTGTTCATCGAGGCCAGCACCCACCCCGTCCTCACCATCGGCATGCAGGAGACCTTCGAGGAGGCGGGGGTCGACGCGATCACCATCCCGACCTTGCGGCGCGACCACGGTGGCCCGGCCCAGCTGGCGCGGTCGGTGGCGCAGGCGTTCACCGCGGGCGTCGAGGTGGACTGGACCCGCTGGTTCCGCACCGACCCCACGCCCCGCGTCATCGACCTGCCGACGTACGCCTTCCAGCGCCGGCGGTACTGGCTGGACGGGCGTGGTGGCCACAGTGGCGACCCGGGCGATCTCGGGCTGGGGCGCGCCGGGCATCCGCTGCTCGGCGCCGCCGTGGAGCTCGCCGAGGGCGGTGCCCATGTGCTCACCGGCCGGCTCTCCCCGCGGACCCATCCGTGGCTGAACGACCACCGGGTGCTGGACACCGTCCTGCTGCCGGGCACCGCCTTCGCCGAACTCGCCCTGCACGCGGCCGCGCGGACCGGCTGTGACCATGTGGCGGAGCTGACCCTGCACGCGCCGCTGGTGATTCCGGAGGGTGAGGCGGTCGATGTGCAGATCGCCGTGGCCGCGCCCGATCACACCGGGGAACGGCCGATCACGGTGCATGCGCGGCCGGCGGCCGACGACGCCGGCGACGCGGCCTGGACCCGGCATGCCACCGGGGCGCTGGCCACCTCGGCCACGGCCGGCTCCTCGGCGCTCGACGCTGCCTGGCCGCCACCGGGGGCCACGCCGCTGCCCGTCGAGGACTTCTATCGGCGGCTCGCCGACCACGGCTACCACTACGGACCGTCCTTCCAGGGGCTCACCGCCGCCTGGCGGCTGGACGGCGATGTCTACGCCGAGGTGTCCCTGCCCGAGGGGGAGCGCGCCGGCGCGGCCGCGTACGGTATCCATCCCGCCCTGTTCGACGCCGCGCTGCACGCCCGCGCGCTGGACGTCGACCCGGACTCCGAGGACGCCCACCGGATCCTGCTTCCCTTCACCTGGAGCGGTCTGCGGCTGCGCGCCACCGGGGCGGACACCCTGCGCATCCGTATCAATCCGACGGCACCGGACCGGCTCACGCTGATCGCGGCCGATCCGACCGGCGCCACGGTGGCCGTCGTGGACGACCTGATCCTGCGCCCGGTGCCGGACGGACAGCTGGGCCGGGCCCGTTGGGCGGGCAGGAACTCGCTGTTCCAGCCGGTCTGGACGCGGATGACACCGGCCGAGGGCGCCGCCGCGTTCCGTTCGGCCGTCATCGGCCCGGAGGGCGGTCCGCCGGCCGATGCGCTGCCGGACGCCCCTCGTCTTCCGGATCTCACCGCCGTGCGGACGGCCGTGGCGGACGGGGCCCCGGCCCCCGAGGTGGTGTTCGCCTTCTTCGGCTCCCCCGCCAATGGCCGGGGCGGTCCGGTGGAGCGCGCCCACGACCTCGGCAAGGAGGCCCTGGGGGTGTTGCGGGAGTTCCTCGCCGCCCCCGAGTTCACCGGCGTCCGGCTGGCGGTGGTCACCCGTGGGGCGGTCGCGCCGCGCGGCCATGACGATGTCCACGACCTGCCGGCCTCCGCTGTCTGGGGTCTGGTGCGCAGCGCCCAGTCGGAGAACCCGGGCCGGGTGCTGCTGCTCGACCTCGACGAACGGGACACTTCGCGACGGGCGCTGGCCGGTGCGGTGGCCTCGGGCGAGCCCCAGCTGGCGCTGCGCGACGGCACGGCGTACGTACCGCGGCTGGTTCATGACGACGCGGCCAGGCGCCTCACCCCTCCGGATGGTTCGGGCGCCTGGCGTCTGGGACTGACAGGCCAGGGCAGCCTGGACCATCTGGCCCTGGTCGACTGTCCGGACAACACCCGCCCGCTGGGGCGCGGCGAGGTCCGGGTGGCGCTGCGGGCGGGCGGTGTGAACTTCCATGACGTCGTCGTGGCGCTGGGCATGGTGGAGGACCCCAGGCCGCTCGGCGGCGACGGTGCGGGGGTGGTCGTCGAGGTGGGGCCCGGGACGGCTGGGTTCGCGGTGGGCGACCGGGTGATGGGGCTGTTCAACGGCACCGGGCCGCTGGTCGTCACCGACATCCGGATGATCACCCCGATCCCCGCCGGATGGTCCTACGCGCAGGCGGCGACCATGCCGTCCGCCTTTCTCACGGCCTACTACGGTCTCGTCGATCTCGCCGGGCTGCGGGCCGGGGAGAAGCTGCTGCTGCACGCGGCCACCGGTGGTGTGGGGCTCGCGGCCGGGCAGCTGGCGCGCCACTGGGGGGCCGAGGTGTACGCCACCGCGGGCCCCACGAAGTGGCATGCTCTGCGGGAGCGCGGTTTCGACGACCGTCACCTCGCCTCCTCGCGCACTCTCGACTTCGAGGAGCGGTTCCGCGCCGCCGCGGGATCCGTCGATGTGGTGCTCAACTCCCTGGCCGGTGACTTCGTGGACGCGTCCTTGCGGCTGCTGGCGCCCGGCGGTCGCTTCATCGACCTGGGCAGGACCGACATCCGCGACCCCGGGCAGGTCGGCGCCCGGTATCCGGGGGTCGTCTACCGTGCGTTCGACCTGGTGGGCGACGCGGGGCCTGACCGTATCCAGCAGATGCTGGCCGAGTTGTCGGCCCTGTTCGCGGACGGGACGCTCCAGCCGCTGCCGACCACGCTGTGGGACATCCGCCGGGCTCCCGAGGCGTTCCGCCACTTCAGCCAGGCCCGTCACATCGGCAAGATCGTCCTGACGCTGCCCACCGCCCTCGACCCGGAGGGCACGGTCCTCATCACTGGTGGCACGGGCACCCTGGGCGCCGCCACCGCCCGCCATCTGGTCGTCCACCACGGCGTACGGCGGCTGCTGCTCCTCAGCCGCCGGGGCCCGGACGCCCCGGGTGCCGCGGAGCTGGCGGCCGAGCTGACCGGGCTCGGCGCGCGCGTCTCGATCGCGGCGTGTGACGCGGCCGACCGGGGTGCCCTGGCCAAGCTGCTGGAGACGGTTCCCGACCGCCATCCGCTCACCGCCGTCGTCCACGCCGCCGGGCTGCTGCGCGATGCCACGGTCGAGGCGCTCACCCCCGATCAGCTGGACGAGGTGCTGCGGGCGAAGGCCGACGCGGCGTGGCATCTGCACGAGCTCACCCGGGACGCCGGGCTGTCGGCATTCGTGTTGTTCTCCGCGGCCGCCGGGCTGCTGGGCGCCGCCGGACAGGGCAACTACGCCGCGGCCAACGCCTTCCTGGACGCGCTCGCCGTGCACCGTCATGCCCAGGGTCTGCCCGCCATCTCCCTCGCCTGGGGGTACTGGGCGCAGGCCACCGGCATGACCGGAGGGATGACCGACACCGACCGGGCGCGGCTGGCGCGGTCCGGCATGCTGGGGCTGGAGACCGAGCTGGGCCTGGCGTTGCTCGACATCGCCCTCGGCAGTGGTCTTCCCGCGCTGGCGCCCATCCGGCTCGACCTGGCCGCCCTGCGGCGTGAGGCCGGTGTCGGAGAACCGCCGGCCCTCTTCCGGAGTCTGGTGCGCGGCGCCACCGCGCAGGCGGCCACCGGAGCCGCCGGCACGGGCGGAGCGGCGCCGGCGGAGGCGTTCGCCGCCCTGTCCGAGGAGGACCGGCAGCAGGCGCTCCTCAGGCTGGTGCGCAACGCCACGGCGACGGTGCTGGGCCATGACACGGCGGATTCCATCCACCCCGCCCAGAACTTCCGGGAGCTGGGCTTCGACTCGCTCACCGCCGTGGAACTGCGGAACCGGCTGGGCGCCGCCACCGGTCTGCGGCTGCCCGCCACGCTGGTCTTCGACCACCCCACGCCCACCGCGGTGGTGCGGCTGCTGCGGGAGCTGCTGGCCCCGGCCGGGGTGACACCGATGGCCTCGCTCCGCACCGGTCTCGACACCCTCGACACGGCCTTGGCCGAGGGGATCCCCGACCGGGAGCAGCGGGCCGGGATCGCGGCGCGGCTGCGGGAGCTGCTGCGCAAGGTGACCGGCCCGGCGTACGGAGCCGACGGGGACGACCCCGTCCAGGAGGATCTGGCGTCGGCCAGCGACGAGGAGTTGTTCCGGGCGCTCGACAACGAGCTGACCGTCTCCTCCGACGACGGTCCCCGGTGAAGCGGGACCGCGGAACCAGACCGTTGAACCACACCGCCGAATCAAGACCGCCGAATCAGGACCGCTGAATCAGGACCGCCGTGACGATCGGGTTGATGCGATATGACGGATGACGAGAAGCTCCGCAGCTATCTCAAGCGGGCGACCGCCGATCTGCGTCTGGCCAGGCGGCAGTTGCGCGAGGTCGAGGACCGCGCCCGGGAGCCCATCGCCGTCATCGGGATGGCCTGCCACTTCCCCGGCGATGTGGCGACCCCCGAGGACCTGTGGCGGGTGGTGGCCGAGGGGGTGGACGTCATCTCCTCGTTCCCCGAGGACCGTGGCTGGGACCTGGAGAACCTCTATGACCCGGATCCGGAGAACGCCGGTACCAGCAGCGCCCGCGAGGGCGGCTTTCTGCGCGATGTGGCCGATTTCGACGCCGAGTTCTTCGGGATCAGCCCGCGTGAGGCCGCGGCGATGGATCCGCAGCAGCGGCTGCTGCTGGAGACCGCGTGGGAGGCGTTCGAGCGCGCGGGGCTGACGCGGGAGGCGCTGAGCGGCAGTGACACCGGGGTGTACGCCGGGGTGGACTCGTATCACTATCTGTCGCTCATCGGCCAGACGACGAGCGACTCGGCGGGCTATGTGGCCACCGGGAACCTCGGCAGTGTGGTCTCGGGCCGGGTGTCGTACTCGTTCGGTCTGGAGGGGCCCGCGGTCACGGTGGACACGGCGTGCTCGTCGTCGCTGGTGGCCACGCATCTGGCGGTGCGGGCGCTGCGGCAGGACGAGTGCTCGCTGGCCCTCGCGGGCGGGGTGACGGTGATGGCCACGCCCGGTGGGTTCACCGAGTTCTCACGTCAGCGGGCGCTGTCCCCGGACGGGCGGTGCAAGGCGTTCGCCGCGGCGGCGGACGGCACGGGCTTCTCCGAGGGCGTCGGCCTGGTGCTGCTGGAGCGGCTGTCGCAGGCACGGCGCAACGGCCATCGGGTGCTGGCGGTGATCCGGGGTTCGGCGGTCAACCAGGACGGCGCCAGCAACGGCCTCACGGCGCCGAACGGACCCTCCCAGCAGCGGGTGATCCGGCAGGCGCTGGCCGACGCCGGGCTGTCGCCGTCCGAGGTGGACGCGGTCGACGGACACGGCACCGGGACCACCCTCGGCGACCCGATCGAGGCCCAGGCGCTGCTGGCCACGTACGGCCAGGGCAGGCCGGAGGGACGTCCGCTGTGGCTGGGCTCGGTCAAATCCAACATCGGGCACACCCAGGCCGCCGCCGGAGTGGCGAGCATCATCAAAATGGTGCAGGCCCTGCGGCACGGGGTGCTCCCTCTCTCGTTGCACATCGACGAGCCGACACCGCATGTGGACTGGGGCACGGGTGCGGTGCGGCTGCTGACCGAACCGGTCGAGTGGGCGGCGCACGGGCGGCCGCGACGTGTGGGTGTGTCGTCGTTCGGCATCTCGGGGACGAACGCCCATCTGATCCTGGAGCAGGCCCCCGAGGAGACCGGAACCGACCCCGAACCCGACACCTCGCACAACGACGGCACGGTCACACCCGATGTGGTGCCATGGGTCGTGTCCGGGCGCGGCACCCACGCATTGCGCGGCCAGGCACGAGCACTGGCCGAGCGGGTAACCACCGACACCACCCTCTCACCGACGGACATCGGATGGTCACTGATCACCACCCGATCCGTCTTCGACAACCGCGCCGTCATCGTCGGCCACCACCGCGACGAACTCCTCGCCGGACTCAACGCCCTCGCCACCGGCGAAACCCACCCCAACCTCATCCAACCAACCACCACCACAAGCAACCCCGGCACAGACGGCACCGGACCCGTCCTGGTCTTCCCCGGCCAAGGCTCACAATGGCTCGGCATGGGCGCCGGACTCCTGGACGCCTCACCCGCCTTCGCCACCCGCATCGCCGAGTGCGAACAAGCCCTCACCCCACACATCGACTGGTCATTGACCGACGTCCTGCGCGGCGGAATCAACGCCGCCGACCTCACCCGCGTCGACGTCGTCCAACCCGCCCTCTGGGCCGTCATGATCTCCCTCGCCACCCTATGGGACCACCACGGCCTCACCCCCACCGCCGTCATCGGCCACAGCCAAGGCGAAATCGCCGCCGCCTGCGTCGCCGGAGCCCTCACCCTCGACGAAGGCGCCCGCATCGTCGCACTCCGCTCCCAAGCCCTACGCCGCCTCGCCGGCCACGGCGCCATGGCCTCCCTGACCATCAACCCCGACCACGCCACCGCATTCCTCACCAACCTCGGCACCCACGCCGCAGACGTCGCCATCGCCGCCATCAACGGACCCGGCTCCATCGTCATCTCCGGACCACCCGAGCAGATCGCCCACACCATCACCGCGTGCGAACGCACCGGCCACCGCGCCCGACTGATCGACGTCGACTACGCCTCCCACAGCGCCCAGGTCGATGAGATCGCGGAGGAGTTGCATGAGCTTCTGGCCGGGGTCAAGCCGGTGCCGGGCCAGGTGGCGTTCTACTCGACGGTCACCGGGGCCCGCATGGACACCAGCGGGCTCGACACCGCCTACTGGGTGACGAACCTCCGCGAACAGGTGCGCTTCGCCGACGCCGTACGCGCCCTGCTGGACGACGGCCACCGCGTGTTCATCGAGGCCAGCACCCACCCCGTCCTCACCATCGGCATGCAGGAGACCTTCGAGGAGGCGGGGGTCGACGCGATCACCATCCCGACCCTGCGGCGCGACCACGGTGGCCCGGCCCAGCTGGCGCGGTCGGTGGCGCAGGCGTTCACCGCCGGTGTCGAGGTGGACTGGACCCGCTGGTTCCGCACCGACCCCACGCCCCGCGTCATCGACCTGCCGACGTACGCCTTCCAGCGTGAGCGGTACTGGCTGGACGGCGAGGGCGGACCGGGTGGCGATCCGGCCGGCCTGGGGCTGACCTCCGCGGGCCATCCGCTGCTCGGCGCCGCCGTGGAGCTCGCCGACGGCACCACCCATGTGCTCACCGGCCGGCTCTCCGCACGGTCCCACCCGTGGCTGGCCGAGCATGTGGTGGCGGGCACGGTGCTGGCGCCGGGAGCGGTGCTGGTGGAGTGGGCGCTGCGGGCGGCCGACGAGGTCGGCTGCGGCGGGGTGGAGGAGCTGGCGTTGCAGGTTCCGCTGGCGCTTCCCGAGTCCGGTGGGCTGCGGGTGCAGGTGGTGGTCGGTGCCGCGGCGGAGGACGGTCGGCGCGAGGTGCGGATGTACTCCCGTCCCGACCGCCCCGGCCGCCCCGGCCGCTCCGACCGCTCCGACCGCCCGGACCGCGTCGGCCAGGCCGTCGATCCCGGCCCGGACGCGGAGTGGCGGTGCCATGCGGTGGGTGTGCTGGCGCCCGCGACCGAGGTCCCCGCGCCGGTGGAGGGCCTGGAGGGGGCCTGGCCGCCCGTGGGCGCCGAGCCGTTGGACGTCGACGCCTTCTACGAGCAGGTGCTGGCGGCGGGGTACGGATACGGTCCGGCGTACCAGGGGCTGAAGGCCGCGTGGCGCCATGGCCGGGATGTCCTCGCCGAGGTGACGCTGCCCGAGGCCGCGGGAGGACGGGGCGGATTCGGCATCCATCCGGCGCTGCTCGACGCGGCGCTGCATCCGTCGCTGCTGATGGACCGGCCCGAGGGGCAGGAGGACGACGGCCGGGTGTGGTTGCCGTTCGCCTGGAACGGCGTGTCGCTGTGGGCCACGGAGGCGGCCACGGTACGGGTACGGCTGTCGCGGGACGAGGAGCGGCAGTCGCTGCGGCTGACGGTGGCCGACACGGTGGGCGCTCCGGTGCTCACGGTCGACTCACTGGTGACCCGTCCGGCCCCGACCGACCAGTTGCGTACGGCTGCCGCCGCGCGGGGCGTGGACGGGTTGTTCAGGCTGGAGTGGGCTCCCCTGCCCGCTCCGGCCACCGAGCCGTCCCCGAAGTCGGTGGTCGGCGACGGCGGCTGGGTGGTGCTGGGCGAGGACCGGCTGGGGCTGGCAGAGCCGGTCGCGGCGGGTCTCACCGCTGATGCCGTGGTGTGCCATCCGGATCTGGAGGCGCTGATCGCGGCCGTCGACGCGGGCGAGGCCGCCCCCGCGGTCGTCCTGACCCATCCGCAATCCACCGGGGACGGCCACGGGGACGGGCTGGGGGCGGCCGAGGAGTTGCTGGGGCTGGTGCAGTCCTGGCTGCGGCGGCCGGCGCTGGCCGAGACCCGGCTGGTGGTCGTCACACGGGGTGCGATGGCGACGGGTCGTGCGGGCGACGACGCCGCGCTGGATCCGTCCGGTGCCGGTGTCTGGGGTCTGGTGCGCAGCGCCCAGTCGGAGAACCCGGGCCGGTTCGTGCTGCTCGACCTCGACGCCAGCAACTTCGCCGAGAGCCACCTCGACGCCAGCAAGCTCGACGCGAGCCGCGAGGGCCGCGAGGGCGTCGTGGCGGCCGTGGTCCGCGCCATCGATCTGCACGAGCCCCAGGTGGCGGTGCGGGACGGACGGGTGCTGGTGCCCCGGATGGTGCGTGCGGGAGCTGCCGCGCCCGGCCCGGCCGTCGATGAGCCGGCCGAGGGCGCCGTCGGGATCGACACCGATGGCACCGTACTGATCACGGGAGGCACCGGCACCCTGGGCGCTCTGGTCGCCGAGCACCTCGTCCGCGCCTGGGGGGCCAGGCATCTGCTGCTGGTGAGCCGGAGCGGTCCGGACGCCGCCGGGGCCAGTGAACTCGTCGACCGGCTGGCGGAGTTGGGCGCTGACGTGCGGATCGCCGCGGCCGATGTCACCGACCCGGACGCGGTGGCCGGTCTGGTGGCCGGGGTCGATCCGGCACATCCACTGACCGGTGTCGTCCACGCGGCCGGGGTGCTGGACGACGGCGTCCTCACCACCCAGACTCCGGAGCGGCTGGCGCGGGTGTGGCGTCCGAAGGCCACGGCCGCGGCCCATCTGCACACCGCGACGGCGGAGCTGCCGCTGTCCTTCTTCGTGATGTTCTCCTCCACGGCGGGCACGCTGGGCGCCTCCGGGCAGTCCAACTACGCCGCGGCGAACGCCTACTGCGACGCTCTGGCCGCCCGGCGCCGCGCCCTGGGCCTGCCGGGTCTTTCGGTGGCGTGGGGCCTGTGGGCGGACGCCAGCGGGATGACCGGACATCTGGGGGAGGCGGACCGGGCCAGGATGGCCCGGTCGGGCATCGGGGCGATGTCCAGCGAGCGGGCGCTGGGGCTGCTGGACGCCGCCGTGCGCCACGGCCATCCCCATCTGATCGCCATCGACCTGGACGTCCGTGCGCTGGCCGGGCAACCGGCCCTGACCCTGCCCGCTCCCCTGCGGGCGCTCACCGGGGGCGGTGTGGCCCGGCGCACCGCGGCCACCGCCCGGCCGCACACCGACTGGGCCGGTCATCTGGCCGGGCTGCCGCTGGAGGAACAGCGCCGCACACTGCTCCATCTGGTGCTCACCCATGCCGCGGCGGCGCTCGGCCACTCCGACCCCGGCCGGATCCAGACCGAACGCGGCTTCCTGGATCTGGGCTTCGACTCGCTGACGGCGATCGAGCTGCGGAACAGGCTGACCGCCGTGACCGGTCTGCGGCTGGCCACCACCCTGATCTTCGACCATCCGAATCCGGCCGCCCTCGCCGCGCATCTGCATGAGGAACTGGCGCCCGAGGACGTGGATCCGCTCACCCCGGTGCTGGGCGACATCGACAGGCTGGAAAGCGCGCTGCTTTCCGTGGCCCGGGACGAGGCGGCACGGGAAACCCTGCACCAGCGCCTGCGAACCACATTGACGAGGCTGGGCGCGCCGCACGGCGACGTAACGGACGAAGGTCCGGCGGCCGGCCGTATTCAGGACGCCACCACGGCCGACGAGATCTTCCAGTTCATCGACCAGGACCTCGGCCGCAAAAGCGACGGAGAGCACGCCCATGGGGGTACACGGTGATTGATGAGCGAAGCCGTAAGAAGCTCATTCTCGAGCACAGCCGCCGGATGAACGCCGCGGATGTCGACGGGCTGCTCGAACTCTACGCGGACGAGGTCGTTTTCGAGGATCCGGTCGGCTCGGGGCGCAGGACCGGGCGGGACGCCTTGCGTGCGCATTTCGAGGAGTTCATCCGGGCGGGTATCACCGAGATTCCCGGCGAGCCGGTGGCGGGGCAGGACGGTGCGCACGTCCTGGTGCCGGTGACGGCCACGATGGACTATCTGCCCAAGGGTCCCGGCTTCGCCGAGCGCGGCTGGCTGGCGGCCCCCGACGCCCCGGAGAACGCCCGTATCACCTGGGATTACGTGCTGATGATGCGCACCGGGTCCGGTGGTCTCATTCAGGAATTGCAGATGTTCTGGGGGAGGTCGGACATTGGCATCGCCAGCTGATCCCCCACGGTCCCGGCACCGCACAGGAGGCGTTCATGGCCGATGAGGCGACTCTCAAGAAGATGGCTCTGGAATACGCGCGGCGGATGAACGCCGGTGATGTCGAGGCGGTATTGGAGCTGTTCTCGGACGATGTCGTCTTCGAGGACCCGGTCGGCGCGCCCCCGCTCATCGGAAAGGACGCCCTGCGCGGACATATCGCCTGGTCCATGGAATGCCAGGTGCATGAGGTCCCGGGCCGTCCGGTCACCTCGATGGACGGTCGCAGGGTGGTGACACCGACCACGGTCACGGTGTACGCGCCGGCCAAACTCACCTTCAACATCATCGGTGTGATCGAACTCGATGATGACGGTCTGGCCCGTCATGCCCAGGCGTTCTGGGGCATCACGGATACGAAAGTGGGCGACGGTCCAGAACTCACCGGTGTCGCGCATTTCATGGCGGTCACCCAGAACCTCGCCAAGATGGTCCAGGCCAAGGGCAGCCCCAGTCCGACGTAACAGGCGTAAGCGGTGAAGGGACGAAAGCGAAACCATGACCGAACCGAAACACGGAATCGTTCTGGGCGGCGGCTGGGCGGGAATGCTGGCTGCCCATGTGCTGGCCCGCCATCTGGAGCGGGTGACCGTCGTGGAGCGTGATGTGCTGCCGGACGGCCCCCGGCACCGCAAGGGATCGCCGCAGGGGCGCCATGTCCATGTGCTGTGGTCCAGCGGTGCGCGCATCATGGACACGCTGCTGCCGGGCATGATCGACCAACTGCTCGACGCGGGCGCCCGCCGGATCGGATTCCACCAGGACCTGGTGACCTTGACGTCCCACGGCTGGCAGCACCGCTTTCCACCGCGGCAGTTCGCCCTCATGTGCACCCGCCCGTTCCTGGACTGGAAGGTGCGCGAACGCGTGCTGGCCACCGGGCGGATCGCGGTGCGGCAGCGCGCCGAGATCCTCGATCTGGTCGGTGACACCGAGCGGGTGACCGGGGTCCGGGTGCGCGACATGGACAGCGGCGTGTCGGAAACGCTGGAGGCCGATGTGGTGATCGACGCCTGCGGGCGCGGTTCACGGCTCAGGCACTGGCTTACCGCGCTGGGCCTGCCGCCGCTCGAGGAGGATGTCGTCGACGCGGGCATCGCGTACGCGACCCGGGTGTACCAGGCGCCGCCGGGCGCCGCCGCCGGGTTCCCGGCGGTCAATGTGGCCGCCGACCACCGGCTGCGCGAGCCGGGCCGGTTCGGGGTGGTGTATCCGCAGGAGGACGGCACCTGGATGGTGACCCTGTCATGCACCCGTGGCGCCGGCCTGCCCACCCATGACGAGGACTTCCTGCCCTACGCCCGGACGCTGCGCCATCCGCTGGTCGCCGATCTCATCGGCCTCGCCGAGCCGCTGACCTCGGTGGCCGTCTCCCGGGTCGGCGCCAATCGGCGGCTGTATCCGGAGCGGCTGGACAGCTGGCCGGAGGGGCTGCTGGTGCTCGGGGACGCGCTGGCCGCGTTCAATCCGATCTACGGCCACGGGATGAGCTCCGCGGCCCGCGCGGCCGCCGCGCTGGACACCGAGCTTCAGCGGTCCGGGACCGGCGGCGGGGCGACCCGGCGGGCCCAGCGGGCGATCAGCGCGGTCGTGGACGATCCCTGGATCATGGCCGCGTCCAAGGATGTGGAGTATGTCAACTGCCGTATGAACACGACGGATCCACGGCTGACGGGCGGGGTCGTGGCGCGGCAGCGCTTCTCCGATCTGATCGCCGACCGGTCGATCCGCGCCTCGGCGGTGTGCGATGTGGTGACCGATGTCATCAGCCTGACGGCACCGCAGTCCGAGCTGGCGTCCAGCGGCTTTCTGTCGCTGATGCAGAAGGACCGGGTCCTCCCGGAGCTCACCGAGCCGCCGCTGACCCCCGATGAGCTGGCGCTGGTGAAGCTCAATCCGCGCAGCACGGTGGGTGCGGGCGGGTCATGAGCAACGAGGAAAAGCTCGTCGACTATCTCAAGTGGACCACGGCCGAGCTCCATGAGACCCGGCAGCGGCTGCTGGAGGTCCGGGCGGACCTGACGGAGCCGATCGCCATCGTCGGCATGGCCTGCCGCTTCCCCGGCGGGGTGCGCACCCCGGCACAGCTGTGGGACCTGGTGGCCGACGAGCGGGACGCCGTCTCGAGCTTCCCCACCGACCGGGGCTGGGACCTGGAGAACCTCTACCACCCCGATCCGGAGCACCACGGCACCTCGTACGTCCGGGCGGGCGGCTTCGTCCATGACGCGGCCGACTTCGACGCGGAGTTCTTCGGCATGGATGCCCGGGAGGCGGCGGCGGTCGAGCCGCAGCAGCGGATGCTGCTGGAGCTGGCGTGGGAGGCGACGGAGAGCGCGGGCATCGATCCGCACACCCTGCGGGGCAGCCGGACCGGCGTCTACACGGGGGTGATGTACCACGACTACGCCTCGCGTCTGGACGAGATCCCCGAGGGCCTGCTGGGCCATGTGGGCAACGGCAACGCGGGCAGTGTGTCCTCGGGCCGGGTGGCCTTCACCCTCGGTCTCCAGGGCGCGGCGGTCACCTTGGACACCGCGTGTTCGTCGTCGCTGGTGGCGATGCATCTGGCGGCCGGAGCGCTGCGGCGGGGCGAGTGCACGCTGGCGCTGGCCGGTGGCGCCGCCATCATGTACACCGCCAGCGTGTTCCAGGTGGCCTCCAGTCAGCGCCAGTTGTCGCCCGATGTCCGGTGCCGGTCGTTCGCCGACGCCGCCGACGGCATGGTGTACGGGGAGGGCGCCGGTCTGGTGCTGCTGGAGCGGCTGTCGGACGCGCGGCGCAACGGCCGTCCGGTGCTGGCCGTGATCCGCGGCTCGGCGATCAACCAGGACGGTGCCAGTACGGGCATGGCCGCGCCGAACGGCCCCGCCCAGCAGCAGCTGATCCGCGACGCGCTGGCGGACGCCCGGCTGTCCACGGGCGACGTGGACGCGGTGGAGGCGCATGGCACCGGTACCGCGTTCGGCGACTCCATCGAGCTCCAGGCGCTGCTCGCCACGTACGGCCGGGACCGCCCGGACGACCGGCCGCTGCTGCTGGGGTCGATCAAGTCGAACATCGGCCATACGCAGGCCGCCGCCGGGATGGCCGGTGTGATCAAGATGGTGATGGCGATGCGCCGGGGTGTGCTGCCCCGTTCGCTCCACATCGACCGGCCGACCCGGCTGGTGCGGTGGCGCAAGGGCGCGGTGCGGCTGCTGACCGAGCGGATGGAGTGGCCACGGGTGGCGCGGCCGCGTCGGGCCGGTGTGTCCTCGTTCAGCGCCAGCGGCACCAACGCCCATGTGATTCTCGAGGAGTTCACCGAACCGGCGGAGGGCGCTCCCGGCGGCGGTGGTGCCCACGACCCGGGGGTGGTGCCGTGGGTGCTGTCCGCGCGGAGCGTGGCCGCGCTGCACGGTCAGGCCCGTGCGCTGGCCGCGCACACGGCGGCGGCCGGTCCGGGGCTGTGCCCCGCCGATGTGGGGTGGTCTCTGGTGACCACGCGGTCGTCGTTCGACCACCGGGCGGTCGTGGTCGGCCGGGGGCCGGACGAGTTGAGGGCGGGGCTGGTGGCGCTGGCGGCCGGTGCGCCGCACCCCTCGGTGGTGGGCCCGGAGGCGGCCGGTACTGGCGCGGCGGCGGCCTCGACGGGCGGGACGGTGTTCGTCTTCGGCGGTGAGGGCGGTCACCTCCCCGGCACCGGCGCCGGACTGTACGACCGGTTCCCGGTCTTCGCGGCGGCCTTCGACGAGGTCGGTGAGATGCTCGGGGTGAAGGGCGAGCACGACGCGTCCTCCCGGGCCGGGATGTTCGCCCTGTACATCGCGCTGGCCCGGCTGCTGGCCTCGGCGGGGGTGCGCCCCGACGGGGTGCTGGGCCATGGTGTCGGTGAGATCGCCGCAGCGCATGTCGCCGGTGTTCTGGACCTGGCGCACGCCTGTCGGCTGGTCGCCGCCGGCACCGATAGGAGCACGGTGAACGGTGCGCGCCCGCCCACGCCCTCACTGGACGAGGCCACCGCGGTGTGGGAGCTGGGAGGCGGGGCGGCGCCGCCGTCCGCCCCGGCGGCGCTGGTGCTGTCGCCCTTCCGGGGCGAGGGGTGCGAGGTGCGGGCGCTGATGCGCGGCCTGGCCCGTACGCACACCATGGGCGCCACGGTGGACTGGGCCGCCCTGTTCGGCGGCGGCCCGGCTCCCCGTACCGTCGCACTGCCCACCTACGCCTTTCAGCGACAGCGCTACTGGCTGGAGAACGAGGTTCCGGCTCATGCCGTGCCCAGGGCGGAGAGCTGGGCGGACGCCGAGTTCTGGGATGCCGTGGAGCGTACCGACACCGCGGCGCTGACCCGGGCGCTCGAGGTCCCCGCCGGCCGGCGGGACGCGCTCGCGGAACTCCTGCCCGCGCTCGCCACCTGGCGGCGGCAGCGGCAGTGGCGCTACCGCATCGCCTGGACGTCCCTCGCCGATCCGGTGGCGCCGCGGCTGACCGGCAGCTGGCTGGTCGTGACGTCCGGCGGCACCACGGACGGCGCCACAGTGCCCGCCGTGGCCGCCGCACTGCGTGCCCACGGCGCCGAGACCATCACGCTCGCCCCGGACACCACACCGTCAAACGAGGCGACCCGGGCCCGGCGGATGGCCGGGGCCGTCGCCGGACGGCCGGTCGCGGGGGTGCTCTCCCTGATGGCCGTGGACGACGGCCGGCCACCGGCCGAGGACGGACGGAGCCCGGCGCTCGGCACCACCGTCGAGTTGTTCGGGACGCTGCGGCGGGCCGGGATCGAGGCCCCGGTGTGGCTGGCCACCCGCGGTGGCGTCAGCGTCGACCTGGGCGATCCGATGTGCCGTCCGGAGCAGGCCGCGCTGTGGGGTCTGGGCGGTGCGCTGGCGGTGGAGCGGCCGCGCTGCCGGGGCGGGCTGGTCGATCTGCCGGCCAGGTTCGACGACCGGGCGGGACGGCGGCTCGCCGGGGTCCTGGCCGGGTCACACGGCGAGGCGGAGGTGGCCGTGCGGGCCGACGGCTGCTTCGCCCGGCGCCTGGTGCGCGACGTACCCACGCTCCCCGTCTCCCCTGTCCGGCGGTTCCGGGGAACGGCCCTCATCACGGGTGCCGCCTCCGCTCTGGGCGGGCACACCGCCCGCTGGGCGGCCGAGGCGGGCGCCGAACACCTCCTGCTCATCGACACCGCGCCACCGGCCGCCGCCCTGACGGACGAGCTGCGCGCCTCGGGCGTACGGGTGTCCGTCGCCACCGTGGACGTGGCCGATCCGAAGGCGCTCGCCGCGGCCGTCGCGGGCATTCCGGCGGACCTCCCGCTGACGGCGGTGCTGTATCTCACGGCGCCGCTTTCCGAAGAGACGGGGCAGCTGGAGGTGGCGCGGATCGAGCGTGAGTGGGCGGCGACGGTGGCGGGCGCGGTCAACCTCTGTGCCCTCGCCGACGGCCATGAGCTGTCGGCCTTGGTGCTCGGCTCCTCGGTGACGGGCGTCCTGCCCAGCCCGGGACTGGGCAACCAGGCGCCGGCCCACGCCTACGTGAGCGCGCTCGCCCAGGAGTGCCGGGCCCGGGGCGTTCCGGCGACCTCGGTGTGCTGGGGTTCGATCGACGATCCCGACACGGCCGTCGGCGCCGCCAAGCAACTCCGGAGCAACGGGATGTCCGCACTGCCGCAGCGCTCGGCCGCCGCCCTGCTGCGGCAGGCGGTCACGGCGGACACGGCGTGCGTGGTCATCGCGGACATCGACTGGACCTGGATGCGCGCACACGCCGCGGAGCTGGGCACGCATCGGCTCTTCGACGACCTTTCCGGCCTTCGGCCACGCCGCACACACACCGCGGTCGGTGACCACGCCGACCAGCCCCAACCAGGCGGGAGCATCCGATGAACTCACACACCACAGTCAACAACCACCCCAGCGGCGACGCCGCCGGCCCCCAAGGAGACGGATCCGCGATGCACACGGACAACAGCGAGAGCGCACTCGACGGGACGGCGCTGCACCAGGCGCTCGCCATCGCCACGGCCGAGGAGCGCGAGGACATCATGCGGGAGACGGTACGCGCGCAGCTCGCCGACATCCTCGCACCCGCCGCGATCGACGACGACAGCAACTTCCTGGAGAGCGGGCTCACCTCGCTGACCGCTCTGGAACTGACGCGCAATCTGATGACGCTCACCGACGTGGAGATCCCCCTCGTCGCCATTCTGGAGTACGCCACCCCCGCCCAGCTCGGCCACTACCTCGCCGAGGCGTACGCCGCGGTCAACACCGGTGACAGCGCCACCGCGTAGTCCAGCCCCGGGATGGCACAGCGCCGCGCGGGAGGGGGAGGTCCCCCCTCCCGCGCGGCGCTTCCCGGTATTGCCACGCGGCCGAGCCAGGGGTCAGAACGCGCACTCCACATGCTTGATGGCCTCCACGAAGCTGGCCACCAGCCGCCGCGGCTCCCCCACCGTACGGATCTCCGGCAGCCGGCTGAACAACTCGCGGAAGAGGACGGTGACCTCCATCCGGGCGAGATGGGCGCCCAGGCAGAAGTGCGGTCCGACCGACCCGAAGGTCAGATGCGGATTGGGGTCCCGGGTGATGTCGAACCGATAGGGGTCGGTGAAGACCGCCTCGTCCCGGTTGGCGGACCAGTAGAAGAGCAGCAGCTTGTCGCCCTCCTGGAAGCGGTGGCCGTTCATCTCGCAGTCCCGGGTGACGGTCCTGCGCATCCAGTTGATGGGGGTCGCGACCCGCAGGATCTCCTCGACCGCGCGCGGCGCGTACGCCTCGAAGTCGGAGAGCAGCAGCTTCCGCTGCTCCGGATGCTCGGTGAGCAGCACCAGACCACGCGAGATCGCGTTGCGGGTCGTCTCCATGCCGGCGACGACGAGCAGGATGAAGAACGAGGAGAGTTCCTCGGGGCTGAGCCGCTCACCGTCGATCTGCGCCTGCACCAGCCGGGTGATCAGGTCCCCCGTGGGGTTGCGGACGCGGTCGGCGGCGAGCCGCGAGATGTAATCGGCCAACTCGTGTGAGGTCTTCAGCAGGGCGGCGGTGGCCTGATCGGCCCGGGGCACGTATTCGGGGTCGAAGGTGCCTACGATGATGTTGGACCGGTCGTAAATGAACTCGTAGTCGTCGCTGGGAATTCCCATCATTCCGCTGAGCACCGCGATCGGCATGACCGCGGCGACCTTCCGGACGAAATCGCCAGGACCTTCCGCGACAAGGTCGTCGACAATCTTCCGGGCCGCCTTGTGGGACGCCGCCTCGAACTCGGCGGCCATTCCACGGCCGAACGCACGGGAGACCAGCCGGCGCAGCCGGGCGTGCTGGGGATTGTCCATATTGATCATCGACCCGAAGAAAGCGTTGAACTCCTTTGGCAGATCGATGATGCTGATCGCGGTGGGCAGGGAGCCGAAGTCCTGCGGGCGCCGGCTCACCTCGGCGATGTCCGCGTGCCTGACCAGCGCGTAGTAGCCGGACCCGCGCCCGAACCCGGGCATGACCGGCTCACGGAAGCGTACGGGCCGCGGTCGTCGGCGCAGCGCCGCGAAAGCGGCGTCACGATCGCCGTAGGGCCGTGCCCAGAAGGACAAGTCGGTGAGGTCGATGTTGTCGACATGGTCGAACCTGGATTCCGGGGGATACACGGCGCCTCACTTCAGCTCGGGATCTACGGTCGGCGATGGGGGTGGGCCGGCATTAGGCATGAATCGCCCGGCGGATCAGCATCTCGCATTCCGCTTAAGTGCCGCTAATCCGCGCGCACTTCATCTCCACGGCCGTCGAACCGGAATGGGCGGCCCGGCTAGAATTCCATTATGGATCTTTCCGTGCCCGTAACCGACGATGTGACATTGCATGTCCGGCACCGGCCGGGAACGGCGCCGTCCCCGGGGTCGCTTCCCTTTCTCCTGGTCCATGGCATGGCGTCGAGCGCCCGGCTGTGGGACGAGGTCGCCGACCATCTGGCCGCCGCGGGCCATGCGGTGTACGCGGTGGATCTGCGCGGCCACGGCGACTCCGATACGCCGGAGACCGGGTACGACACCCCGACCGCGGTCGCGGACCTGGTGGCGGTGGCCGCCGCCCTCGGGCTGGACCGGGTGGTGGTGGCCGGTCACTCGTGGGGCGGCAATGTCTCGGTGCGGCTGACCGCCGAACACCCGGAACTGGTCGCCGCGCTGGCCCTCGTGGACGGCGGCTGGCTGGAGCCGGCCACGTCGTTCCCCTCCTGGGACGCGTTCGTCGGGGCGTTGCGGCCGGCGTCCCTGGAGGGCGCCACCGTGCAGAGCGTGAGCGACTACTTCCGCGCCATCCACCCGGACTGGTCCCCGGCGGCGATCGAGGCCGCGGTGGCCACGATGCGGGTGAACCCGGACGGGTCGCTGTCCCGGCGCATGTCCACCGAGCAGCACATGTCGATCCTGCGCAGCATCTGGAACGAACCACCGGGGCCGTGGTACGCGGCCATCGCCGTGCCCACCCTGCTGATGCCCGCCATTCCCAAGGGCGCGGACGGGAAGTGGGCGGACCGCATCCGCTCCCGCATCAGGGAGACCACCGCCGAGCTGCGCCACGCCACGATGCGGGAGTATCGCGACTCCGAGCACGATCTGCACGCCCAGCACCCCCGGCGGGTGGCCGAGGACCTGCTCGGCCTGGCCCACGGCGTCCAGCCGGTCCGAACCGCTCGTTGACCGGCAGCGCGAACCCCCCGTACGCGGACGGTACGGGGGGTTTCCGTGCGCGGTGGCCGGGGTCCACGGGGCCCCGGCCGCCGGTCAGACGCCGAGCTCGCGGTCGATGAGGGCGAACACCTCATCGGCGGTGGCCGCCGCCAGGTCCCGCTCGTCCGCCGGTTCACCGGCCTCGTCCCCGGTGTCGGTGTACTTCCACACCATCGCCTGCAACCGGTTCACCAGGCCGGCCCGCCGCGGGTCCGCGGCCGGCAGTCCGGCCAGCGCCGTCTCGATCTCGTCGATGTGTCCGGAGACCGGATGTGCCGTGGCGGCCTCTCCCGGGTCCACCTCGGCCAGCAGATGGCCCGCCAGCGTCCGGGGGGTCGGGTAGTCGAAGACCACCGTCGTCGGCAGGCTCAGCCCCGTGGCGGCGCGCAGCCGGTTCCTGAGCTCGACGGCCGCGATGGAGTCGAACCCCAGCTCCTTGAACGGGCGGTCCGGCTCGACCGACTCCGGCGCCGGATAGCGCAGTACGGCGGCCACATGGGCGCGCACCAGCGCCAGCAGCCTCTCGTCCCGCGCGTCCCCGGCCAGGGCGGCCAGCTCCCGCCGCAGCGCCGACGCCTCGTCGGTGCGGGTCTCGCCGGCGGGTTCCCGCGCGGCCTCGATGGCCCGGCGGGCGGCCGGGACGGCGTCGAAGAGCCTGCTGGGACGGGCGAGGGTGAACAGCGGCGCGAAGCGTTCCCACCCCACGTCGGCGATCGTGACGCGGGGGTCGTCGTGGTCGAGCACCTGGCGCAGCGCGGTCAGCGCCAGCCGGGGGTCCAGCGGGTACAGGCCCTGCCGCCGAGAACGCTCGGTGTGCGCGGCCGCGCCGGACACGTCGGGCGTGTGGGGCGCATCGGGCGCGTTGGGTTCATCGGGTGCGCCGGACACGTCGGGCGCGTTGGGCACATCGGGCGCGTCACCGCCGTACGGCAGATCCCACAGTCCCCACGCGATCGAGATGGTCGCCCGGCCGTCGGCCCGGTCGCGCTGCGCCAGCGCGTCGAGGCAGGCGGCGGCGGCCGCGTAGGAGCCGTGGTCCTTGCTGCCCCAGGACGCGGCGACGGTGGAGAAGTGGACCACGGTGTCCTCGGGACCCGCGCCGCACAGTTCGTCCAACTCCCTGTTTGCACAGTCGAGTTGGGCACGGACCTCCTCGGCCAGCCGCTGGGGGGTGAGCTCCGTCAGCGGGGCCAGCCCGCCGGAGGACGAGGTGTGGATGATCGTCCCGATCCGGCCGTCCGCCCCCGCCACCCGCTCGACGAGACGCGCGGCGCCTTCCCGGTCGGCGGGCGCGTGGTCCGCGACGGTGAGCCGGGTGCCGAGCGCGTCCAGTTCGGCCGTCAGCTCCACGGCGCCGGTGGCGTCGCCACCTCCGGGGGCCAGCATCACGATGTGGTCCGCGCCGTCGGCGGCCAGCCGGCGGGCCACATGAGCGGCGGGGCCGTCCACGGCTCCGGTGATGAGCACGGTGCCCCGGGGTTCCCAGGCGCGCCCCGGGGCGCGGCCGCCGGTCGGGGCGGGGACCAGCCGGCGGCCGTACGCACCGGTCGCGCGCAGCGCCGCCTCGTCCTCACCGGACGCACCGGTGAGCAGGGCGCGCAGCCGGTCGGCGTCCAGGTCGCCGGGGCCGGGGGGCAGATCCACCAGCCCGCCCCACCGGTCGGGGTGTTCCAGGGCGGCCACCCTGCCGAGCCCCCACAGCTGGGCCTGATGGGGAGCGTCCAGGGGGTCGGTGTCGTCGATGGAAACCGCACCGCGGGTGACACACCACAGGGGCGTGGCGACGGGGGTGTCCACCAGCGCCTGGAGCAGGGTGAGCGTGCCCGTCAGGCCGGTGGCGACCCCGGGGAGCGGTGGCGGCGCGTTCTCCTCCAGGGCCAGCAGCGACAGAACGCCCGTCGGCGGCGCCTCCTCCGCGTACCGGGAGCGCAGCAGCGCGGCGAGCTCCTCCCGGCCGGTGTCCTCGGCCATCTCCAGCCGGCGCACCTGGCCACCGCCCGCGCCCAGCGCCCGTACGCAGGCGTCCGTCCAGCCGTCGGCGCCGCCCTTCGGGTGGACCACGAGCCAGGAGCCCACATCGGCGGGGGCGCCGTCGGTGACGGGCCGCCACTCGACGCGGTAGCGCCAGGAATCGACGGCGGAGCGCTCACGCCGGCCGCGACGCCAGGTCGAGAGCGCGGGGAGTACCGTGCCCAGTGAGGTCCGGTGGCCGGTGTCGTCCGGGAGGCTCAGCGTCTCGGAGAGGGTGCGCAGATCCTCTTCCTCCACCGCGGCCCAGAACCGGGACTCCGCCTCGTCCGCCGGTGCCCCGGTGTCGAAGGACACCGAGTCGGCCAGCCAGTACCGCTCCCGCTGGAAGGCGTAGGTGGGCAGTTCGACGGTGCGCGGGGCGGCCGGGCCGGTGGGGTGGAGGGTGGTCCAGTCGACCTCGACCCCCGCGGTGAAGGCCGAGGCGAGCGACTGGACCAGCCGCGCCCGGCCGCCGTGGTCGCGCCGGAGCGTGGACACGGTGACCGCGTCGGCCCCGGCCTCCTCGAAGGTCTCCTGCATGCCCACGGTCAGCACGGGATGGGTGCTGCTCTCGATGAACACCCGGTGGCCATCGGCCAGCAGCGCCCGGACGGTGTCGGCGAACCGCACCGGCTCCCGGAGGTTGGTCACCCAGTACCCGGTGTCCAGCCCGGTGGTGTCGATCCGGCCGGCGGTGACCGTGGAGTAGAACGCCACCTTCGACGCGGCCGGACGCACACCGGCCAGAGCCTCCGTCAGCTCCTCGGCGATCTCGTCCACCTGGGGGCTGTGCGAGGCGTAGTCCACCTCGATCGGCCGCGCCCGCTCGCCCGCCTCCCGACACGCCGCCACGGCGTGCGCCACCTGCTCGGGCGGCCCGGAGATCACCGTGGAGGAGGGGCCGTTGACCGCCGCCACGCCGACCGCGGCGGCCTGGTCGCCCAGCCCGGCCAGCAGCTTTCCGGCCTGCTCCTGGCTCACTCCGAGGGAGGCCATCGCTCCGCCACCGGCCAGCCGCCGCAAGGCCTTGCTGCGCAACGCCACGACCTTCGCACCGTCCTCCAACGACAGGGCCCCGGCCACCACGGCCGCCGCGATCTCGCCCTGGCTGTGCCCGATCACCGCCGCGGGGCGTACGCCGTGCCCGGCCCACACCGCGGCGAGCGACACCATCACGGCCCACAGGACGGGCTGCACGACATCGACCCGGCCCAGATCGGCCGCCCCGTCGGCGTCGCGCAGCACCTCGGTGAGCGACCAGCCGACGTACGGCGCCAGCGCCCGTTCGCACTCCGCCACGCGGGCCGCGAACGCGGGCGAGGCGTCGAGCAGTCCTGCCCCCATACCGGCCCACTGCGAGCCCTGGCCGGGGAACACCAGTACCGGGCCCAGGTCCCCGGCGGTCGCGGCGCCGCCGGGGTGGACCAGGCCCGGGTGGGTCCCGCCGGCGGCCAGCGCCTCCACGGCCGCCATCAGCTCCTCACGGGTCTCGCCCACGGCCACCGCCCGGTGGTCGAACACCGACCGGGTGGTCACCAGCGACCAGCCCACATCGGCGGCGGACGGCCGCGGATCGCCGGCCATCCGCCGCGCGAGCGCCGCCGCCTGTCCCCGCAGGGCCTGGGCGCTACGGGCGGACAGCACCCACGGCACCACCGCCCCCGGCACCTCGGGAGCGGGCTCGGCGGAGTCGGCGAGGGCGGCGTTGGGCTCGGCGGAATCGGCGGAATCGGCGGAGTCGGCGGGCTCTGCTGGCTCGGCGGGCTGCGCGGGCTCTGCCGGGGGGCTCGGCTGGGGAGCCTGTTCCAGGATCAGATGGGCGTTGGTGCCGCTGATCCCGAAGGAGGAGATCCCGGCCCTGCGGGGACGTTCGCCGCCGGGCCAGGCCACCGGTTCGGTCAGCAGCCGCACTCCGCCGCCTGCCCACTCCACGTGCGGGGTCGGCTCATCGATGTGCAAGGTGACCGGCAGGGTCTCGTGCCGGAGCGCCATCACCATCTTGATCACGCCGGCCACACCGGCGGCCGCCTGGGTGTGGCCGATGTTCGACTTCAACGACCCCAGCCACAGGGGCCGTTCGCGGGGCCGGTCCTGTCCGTAGGTGGCCAGCAGCGCGTGTGCCTCGATCGGGTCGCCGAGGGAGGTGCCCGTGCCATGGGCCTCCACCGCGTCGACCTGGTCGGGGGCGAGACGTGCGTTGGCCAGTGCCTGGCGGATCACCCGTTCCTGCGATACGTCGTTGGGCGCGGTCAGACCGTTGCTGGCACCGTCCTGGTTGACCGCCGAGCCCCGGATCAGCGCCAGCACCCGGTGGCCGTTGCGCCGGGCGTCGGACAGCCGCTCCAGCAGCACCAGTCCGACGCCCTCGGAGAAGCCGGTGCCGTCCGCGGCCGCCGCGAAGGACTTGCAGCGCCCGTCCGGGGCCAGTCCGCGCTGCCGGGAGAACTCGGCGAAGGCGGTCGGTGTGGTGAGCGCGGTGACCCCGCCCGCGAGCGCCAGATCGCATTCGCCCTGCCGCAGCGCCTGGCTCGCCAGGTGCATCGCCACCAGCGACGAGGAGCACGCCGTGTCCACGGTCACCGCCGGCCCCTCCAGGCCGAAGGTGTACGCCACCCGGCCGGACACCACACTGGTGAGGCTGCCGGTCGTGGCATAGCCCTCGAAGCCCTCGGGGACCCGGGGCATCCGGGAGAGATAGTCCTGGCTGGACACGCCCGCGTACACACCGGTCCGGCTGCCCTTCATCGTCACCGGGTCGACACCCGCGCGTTCGAACAGCTCCCAGGCCACCTCCAGCAGCAGCCGCTGCTGCGGATCCATCGCCAGGGCCTCGCGCGGGCTGATCCCGAAGAACTCCGCGTCGAAGCGGTCGGCGCCGTCCAGGAACCCGCCGTGCCGGACATAGCTGGTGCCGGGGTGGTCGGGGTCAGGATGGTAGAGGCCCTCCAGGTCCCAGCCGCGGTCGGTGGGGAACGCGGTGATGCCGTCGCCGCCGGAGGCCACCAGCTCCCACAGTTCCTCGGGGCAGCCGACACCGCCCGGATAGCGGCAGGCCATGCTCACGATGGCCACCGGCTCCTGGGACCGTTCCTCCATTTCGCGCAGCCGTTGGCGGGCCTGCCCGAGATCCACCGTGACCCGCTTCAGATACTGGCGGAGTTTGTCTTCCGTACCCGACATCAGTCCTCACTCACGGTCAAGAGGGCAGTTCCCTGTCGATGAACGCGAACAACTCGTCGTCCGAGGCGGAGTCGAGGGCGTCCCCGTCCACGGGCCGGCCGGGGGCCTCGGCCGGCGTGTCGTCGTTCAGCCGCCACAGCAGCGCCTCCAGGCGCTTCACCAGCCGGCCGCGGGCTTTGGCATGGATCTCGTCATGGGCCTCGTCGTGGGCCTCGGCACGGGAGGTGAGCCGCGCGATCGCGGTTTCGAGCCGCTCCAGCTCACCGAAGACGGGCGCCGAGGTGTCCGCCCGCGCGGGGCACAGCTTCTCGCGCAGTTCGGCGGCGATGGCCGAGGGTGTCGGATGCCTGAAGACGACGGTGGCGGGCAGCCGCAGCCCGGTGGCGGCGGCGAGCCGGTTGCGCAGTTCCACCCCGGTCAGCGAGTCGAAGCCCAGGTCCTTGAAGGGGATGTCCCCCGGGACCGCGTCGACGTCGGTGTACCCCAGGACCGCCGCGGCCTGGGTGCGCACCAGGGTGAGCAGCATCCGGTGCTGCTCCTCCGCGGTCAGCGCCGCGAGCCGGGCGACCAGACCGGCGGCCGGTGCCGCGGTGGCGGCGGTACGGCGTGTGGCCACGCCGTTGTCGAGAAGCGTGCGCAGCAAGGCGGGCAGGGCGTCCGCGGGCGCGGGCTGAGCGGCCAGGGCTCGCAGGTCGAGCTGGACGGCCGCGGGCTGCGGGGCGCCGTGCCAGCAGGCGGCGTCCAGCAATCCCAGCGCCTGCTCGCCGGGCATGGCGGCGATACCGGAGCGGGACATCCTGGCCAGGTCGGCCTCGTCCAGGTGTCCGGTCATGCCGCTGGCGTCCGCCCACAGCCCCCAGGCCACCGAGACCGCCGGGAGGCCCATGGCCTGGCGGTGAGTGGCCAGGGCGTCGCAGAAGGCGTTGGCGGCGGCGTAGTTGGCCTGTCCCGGGCTGCCCATCACTCCCGCGGCCGAGGAGAACATGACGAACATGCCCAGCCGCAGCTGCGCGGTGGCGGCGTGCAGATGGGCCGCGGCCGCGGCCTTGGGCCCCCACACCCGCGCCAGCCGCTCCGGGGTCTGCGCGGGGAGCATCGCGTCGTCCAGCACACCCGCCGCGTGGACGACACCGGTCAAGGGGTGTGCGGGGTCGACGCCCGCGACGAGGTCGTGCACCACGGCACCATCGGTGACGTCCGCCGCCACGATACGTACGTCGGCGCCCAAGTCGGTGAGCCGGGCCGCCAGCTCCCGCGCTCCCGGCGTGTCGGGACCGCCCCGGCTGACCAGCAGCAGATGGCGAATGTGCCAGCTGCGCACGAGGTGCTCGGCCACATGTCCACCGAGGGTGCCGGTGCCACCGGTGATGAGCACGGTGCCATCGGGGTCCACCGGGGCGGGCACATCCAGCACCAGCTTGCCCGTGTGCTTGGCCTGACTCAGATACCGCAGCGCCTCACGCGCCCGGCTGAGCGGCCACGCCCGCACCGGAGGCGGCACCAGCACACCGGAGGCGAACAACCCGCCCAGCTCCCGCAGCATCTCACCGATACGGTCCGCACCGGCATCAGTGATCAGGTCGTAGACCTGGTACCTCACCCCGGGGTGCGCCTCCGCGATCCGCTCGGGGTCGCGGATATCGGTCTTGCCCATTTCCATCAGCCGGCCGCCTTCGCGCAGCAGCCGCAGGGAGGCGTCGACGAACGGCCCGGCAAGACTGTTCAGCACCACATCCACACCCCGGCCACCCGTGGCCTCCCGCACCACACCCTCGAAATCCAGATCGCGCGACGAGGCCCGATGCGCCTCATCAATACCCATCGCCCCCAGAACCGCATGCTTGCCAGGACTCGCCGTCGCGTAGACCTCCGCACCCAGATACCGCGCGATCCGCACCGCCGCCATCCCCACACCACCGGTCGCGGCATGAATCAACACCGACTCCCCCGGCTGAAGCCGGGCGAGGTCCGTCAGTCCGTACCAGGCGGTCAGATAGGCCACCGGTACGGCCGCCGCCTGCCGGAAGTCCCACCCGTCCGGGATCGGCGCCAGCAATCGCGCGTCGGTGACCGCCAGTGGTCCGAACGACTGGTCGAGGACGCCCATGACCCGATCGCCCACGGCCACGTTGACCACATCGGGACCGATGTCCACCACCACACCGGCACCCTCGCCGCCGAGTCCGGTCTGGCCGGGCACCATGCCCAGACCGACCAGCACATCACGGAAGTTGACACCGGCGGCACGTACGGCGACCCGCACCTGGCCCGTGCCCAGGGGCTCCAGCACCTCGGGGCAGGCCACCGGTACGACGTTCTCCAGGGTTGCCGTGCCCGCCGTGTCCAGCCGCCACGCTTCCGGCTGTGCCACGGGGCCCACCAGCCCAGCGCCTCCGATACCGGCATGGACCAGGCGGGGCACCAGCACCCGTCCCGCGCGCAGGGCCAGCTGGGGTTCGTCCATCTCCACGGCCCGCGCCACGGCGATGCGCACGGCGTCGGCGCGGGCGGCGGCGCCGGTGTCGGTGCCAGTGCCAGTGCTGGGCTCGGTGGCAGTGTCAGTGGTGCGGGCATCGGCATGGCGGTCGTCGTCGCGGTCCAGGAGCACGAACCGGCCCGGGTTCTCCGACTGCGCGCTGCGTACGAGGCCCCACACAGCGGCCCCGGACAGGTCCACCCGGGTGGCGCTCTCGGGGCCGTCGACCGCGACCGCGTCTCGTGTGACCACCACCAGCCGGGCGTCGGCCAACCGCGGTTCGGCCAGCCAGCCCCGCACCAGCTCCAGCGCCCGTTCCGTCACAGCCAGCGCCTCGGCAGACGTCCCCTCGGCGCCCTCGCCGGTGGTCGTCATGTCGGCGAGAACGACCGACGGGGTGGACTCCTCGTCATCGAGCGCGTTGATCAGCGCGGCCAGATCCGGGTGACCGCCGGCGCCCAGGACGGCCCAGCCGTCGTCACCGGCCGCCGCGTCCTCGGCCCCGGCTCCGGTCCCGGTTCCGGCTCCGGCCCCGGCCACGAGCGGCAGCGGCGTCCAATCGACGGTGAACAGGCTGTCCGTTCCGTGGCCGCCGTGGCTCACCGCGGCCCGCAACTGATCGGCGTTCGCGGGTCGCATCGCCACGGAGTCGACGGTCAGCACCGGCGCGCCGACGGCGTCCGCCACGGTCAGGCGCAGTGCGCGCTCGCCCTCCGCGTTCTCCTGGTGGGGAGAGAGCCGCACGCGGACCGTGGTCGCCCCGGCGGCCCACAACCTCACGCCGTTCCAGGCGAACGGCAGCCACACCCGGCCATCGGTGGGTTCGGTACCGGTCTCGGTGTTGTCCGTGTCGAGTCGGCCGACCAGCAGGGCGGGGTGCAACGCGGCGTCCAGCAGTGCCGGGTGGATACCGAATCCGGTCTGCTCTCCGGCGGCCTCGGGCAGGACCACCTCGGCGCACACATCCGCCCCGTCCCGCCACACGGCCCGCAGCCCCTGGAACGACGGCCCGTAGCCATATCCGGAGGCCGCGACCCGGTCGTAGAACCCCTCGACGCCGAGCGCCGTCGCACCGGCCGGAGGCCACGCCCCGCCCAGCCCCGACACCTCGTCACAGCGGTCAAGGCGATCAAGACGGTCCGACGGCGGGCTCAGCACACCCTCCGCATGGCACACCCACTCCGTGGCAGGGGGCCCTTCACCAGCAGGGCGGGAGTACACCCGCACATCGCGCCGCCCGTCCTCGGTGGCCTCGCCCACCACGATCTGCACCCGCAGCCCGCCCGACGACGGCAGGACGAGCGGCACCTGAAGGGCCAGTTCCTCCACACCGCCACAGCCGACCTCATCGGCCGCCCGCAGCACCCACTCGGCCAGCGCCGCACCCGGGACCAGCGCCGCGTCCGCGACCACATGCTCGGCGAGCCACATCTGCGTACGCGCCGAAATCCGGCCCGTCAGCACATGGCCACTGCCATCGGCCAGCTCCACAGCGGCACCCAGCAGCGGATGCCCGGCGGAGACCAGCCCGAGGTCGGCCGGATCGCCGGCGCGGCGGTCGGGGCCGTCGAGCCAGTAGCGCTCGCGCTGGAAGGCGTAGGTGGGCAGATCGACGGTACGAGGCGTGGGGTCGGTCGGAAACGCCGCCCGCCAGTCGACGTCGACCCCGGCGACGAACGCCTGGGCGAGGGAATGGACGAGCTGGGCCTGACCGCCATGGTCACGGCGCAGGGTGGGCACGGTGACGGCGGGGACCCCGGCTTCCTCGAAGGTCTCCTGCATCCCAAGAGTGAGCACGGGATGGGTGCTGGCCTCGATGAACACCCGATGCCCATCCGCCAGCAACGCCTGGACGGCCTCGGTGAAGCGCACCCGCTCCCGCAGATTCGCCACCCAATACCCGGTGCCCAAATCGGTGGTGACGGCCCGACCACCGGTCACGGTCGAGTAGAACGCCGTACCGGAAACGGACGTCTCGAGCGGCCGGACACCCGCCAGAGCCTCGGTCAACTCCGCACGGATCTCATCCACCTGCGGACCATGCGAGGCATAATCCACCTCGATCAACCGCGCCCGAACCCCACGCTCCTCACACGCCGCCACCACAGCAGCCACCTGCTCCGGCGGACCCGAAACCACCGTAGAAGACGGCCCATTCACAGCGGCAACGCCCACTGCGTCCGCCCGCTCCCCCAGGTCGGAGAGCAACTCCCCCGCACGCTCCTGGCCCACCCCCAGGGACGCCATCGCCCCGCCACCAGCCAACCGCCGCAGAGCCTTACTCCGCAGCGCCACCACCTTCGCACCATCCTCCAACGACAACGCCCCCGCCACCACAGCCGCCGCGATCTCACCCTGGCTATGACCCACCACCGCAGCAGGGCGCACCCCGTGCCCCGCCCACACAGCGGCAAGGGACACCATCACCGCCCAGAGGACGGGCTGGACCACATCCACCCGCCCCAGATCCGCCGCGCTCTCCGTCCCGCGCAGCACATCCGTCAACGACCAATCGACATACGGCAAAAGCGCCCGCTCACACTCCTCCACCCGCGCCGCGAACACCGGCGACACCTCCAGCAGCTCCGCCCCCATACCGGCCCACTGCGAACCCTGCCCCGGAAACACCAACACCGGACCCACACCCCCCGGCGACGCGGCCGTACCCGACTCCACCAGCCCCGGATGCGATACCCCCCGCGTCAACGCCTCCAACCCCGCCACCAACTCACCACGGCCCTCACCCACCGCTACCGCACGATGCTCGAACACCGACCGCGACGTCACCAACGACCACCCCACATCGACGGACGAGAGCTCGGAAACACCGCCCACGCGTTCAGCCAACGCCGTGGCCTGGCCGCGCAGTGCCTCCGCGCTCCGCGCCGACAGCACCCACGGGACCGCGTCCCTGTCGGAGGGCGCCGACTCCGTCCGCTCGTCCTCCTCGGGCGGTGCGGGCGCCTGTTCGAGGATCACATGGGCGTTGGTGCCGGAGGCTCCGAACGAGGACACCCCGGCCCGGCGCGGACCCTCACCCATCGGCCACTCCACCGCCTCGGTCAGCAGCCGCACCGCACCACTGCCCCAGTCCACATGCGGAGTCGGTTCATCGATGTGCAGGGACGCGGGCAGCAGTCCGTGGCGCATCGCCTCCACCATCTTGATCACACCAGCCACACCGGCCGCCGCCTGCGTATGCCCGATGTTGGATTTGATCGAACCGAGCAGCAACGGCCGCTCCACCGAGCGTTCCTGCCCGTAAGTGGCCAGCAACGCCTGCGCCTCGATCGGATCACCCAACGTCGTACCCGTACCATGCGCCTCCACCACATCCACATCCGCAGCCGACAACCCCGCACTGGCCAACGCCTGACGAATCACCCGCTGCTGCGAAGGACCATTCGGCGCAGTGAGCCCGTTCGACGCACCATCCTGATTGACCGCCGAACCCCGGACCACCGCCAACACCTCATGACCATTGCGCCGAGCATCCGACAACCGCTCCAGCAACAAAACCCCCACACCCTCACCCCAGCCAGTACCGTCCGCAGCCGCAGCAAACGGCTTGCACCGACCATCAGGCGCCAGCCCACGCTGACGCGAGAAACCAGTGAACACATCCGGCGTCGCCATCACCGTCACCCCACCCGCCAACGCCAACGTGCACTCCCCCCGCCGCAACGCCTGCGCCGCCAGATGCATCGCCACCAACGACGACGAACACGCCGTATCCACCGTCACCGCCGGACCCTCAAACCCCAGCGAGTACGCCACCCGCCCCGAAACCACACTCCCCGAGCCCGCGAGCATCGCATAGCCCTCGAGCTTCGCATCCGCACCACTGCTCAGCCCGGCCGCGTAGTCGTGGTACATCACGCCCGCGTAGACACCGGTCGGACTGCCCTTCAACGACACCGGATCGATCCCCGCCCGCTCCAGCACCTCCCACGACGCCTCCAACAACAACCGCTGCTGCGGATCCATCGCCAACGCCTCCCGCGGACTGATCCCGAAAAACGCCGCATCGAACGCATCAGCGTCATACAGGAACCCACCCTCGCGCGCATACGACGTACCGGGGTGGTCGGGATCCGGATGAAACAACCCCTCCAGATCCCAGCCCCGGCCGGTCGGAAACTCCCCCATCACGTCTTTCCCCGAGGCGACGAGGTCCCACAGCGCTTCGGGAGAGTTCGCACCACCCGGGAAACGGCAGGCCATCGCAACGATCGCGATCGGCCCGTCCGCATCGGCCGCCACCACCACAGAAGCACCCGCGCCGGCAGTCGTCTCACCCATCAGCCGGGCACACACATACTCCGCCAACACCCGAGGCGTCGGATAGTCGAACACCATCGTCGCCGGCAACCGCAACCCCGTCACCGACGACAACCGATTACGCAACTCCACCGCCGTCAACGAATCAAAACCCAACTCCCTGAACGCCGCATCCACCCGCACCTCACCCGGCGAACCAAACCCCAACACCACCGCCACACCACCCCGCACCACCTCAACCACCACATCCAACCGAGCCTCAGCACCCAACCCCCTCAACCGCTCCACCAACCCCGAAACCCCCACCTCACCCACCGCCAACCGCCGCCTGACACGACCCACCACCAAACCCCGCAACACCGCCGGAAGACCTCCACCACCCACCCCAGCCGGATCGAGGTCCACGGCCACCACCAGCGGGTGCGCGCGGCGGCACGCGGCGTCCAGCAGGGCCAGCCCACGCTCGGCGGACAGCGGCCTCATTCCGCGCAGTCGTGTCAGGTCCGCCCGGCCCATGTGTCCGGTCATCTCGCTGGCCTGCGCCCACAGCCCCCATGCCAGGGACAGTCCGGGCAGTCCCAGCGCCCGTCGATGGGCGGCCAACGCATCGAGGAACGCGTTGGCCGCCGCGTATCCGGCCTGACCCGCGTTACCCACGACACCGGCGGCCGACGAGAACATCACAAACATGCGGAGCGGCAGATCCGCCGTGGCGCGGTGCAGATGGGCGGCCGCCGCGGCCTTCGCCGCCCACACCCGCGCGAGTTGCTCCCGCGTCTGCGAGGTGACCACCGCGTCATCCAGCAGCCCCGCCACATGAAGGACACCGGTCAGCGGATACGCCGGGTCGATACCGGCCACCACATCGGCCACCGCGTCGGCGTCCGCGACATCCACCGCGGCGATCCGTACCCGAGCGCCCAGGCCGCTCAGCCGCTCGGCCAGCTCCGGCGCGCCGGGCGCGTCCGCACCACGTCGGCTGACCAGGACCAGATGCTTGACCTGCCACGTACGCACCAGATGCTCGGCCACCAGACCGCCCAGCAGGCCCGTACCGCCGGTGATCAGCACCGTGCCGTCGGGGTCGAGCCCCCCGGGGACCGGTCCTCCGGAAACCGCCTCGTCGGCGGGGCCGGTGTCACGCGCGCGCGTCAGCCGGGGCACCACCATCCGCCCGGCTCGCAGCACCGCCTGTGGCTCATCCGCGCGTACGGCACGGACCACGGCGTCCGCCACATCACGCCAGGTCGGATCGGCGACCGGATCGAGGTCGAGGAGGACGAACCGGTCCGGGTGCTCCGCCTGCGCACTCCGCAGCAGGCCCCACAGCCCCGCCGCGGCCACGTTCAACGCCCCGTCAGCATCACCGTCGCCGTCGTCGCCCGAGTCCACGTCTCCACGACGGCCGACCGGCACCGCACCGCGCGTCATCACCACCAAATGGGCGTCGGCCAGCCGCGGTTCGGCCAGCCACCCCTGCACCAGCTCCAGCGCCCGGCCGACGGCAGCCAAGCCATCAGCCGCCGTCGCCATCGTCACCGAGCCGTCCTCCGCCTGGCTGCCGTCTGCCGGCAGGTAGGTCAGGGCGAACGCGGGAGGTGCCGCACCGTCGTCCATCGCGGCCACCAGCGCTTCGAGACCCGGATGGCACACCACACCCCCGCCGCCGAATCCAGGTTTCCCGGCCAAGCGCAGGACGTTCTGGCCCAGCACGGCCCAGCCCTCACCGTCGGAAACGTCCGCATCGGGCACGGCGGGCATGGGAACCCAGTCCAGCGTGAACAGCCCATCCACCCCACGCCCGCCCCCGGCCCGCAACTGGCCGGGGTCGGCGGGGCGCATGGTCACGGAGTCGACCGTCAGCACCGGGGCGCCCATGGCATCGGTCACCACCATCCGTAGCCCGCGCTCTCCCTCCGCACCGTCCTGATGGGGAGAGAGCCGGACCCGGATGGTGTGCGCCTCGGTGGCCCACAGCGACACGCCGTTCCAGGCGAACGGCAGTCTCATCCCCTCGTCGTCGGCCGGCTCCGCGTCGGCTGCGAGCAGCATGGGGTGCAGGGCGGCGTCGAGCAGCGCCGGGTGGATGCCGAACCCGCCCGCGTCCCCCGCGACCTCGGGCAGCGCCACCTCGGCCAGGAGGTCCGCGCCGTCCCGCCACACGGCCCGCAGCCCCTGGAACGACGGCCCGTACGCATAGCCCACCGCCGCGGCACGCTCGTAGAATCCCTCGACATCCATAGGGCTCGCGCCCTCGGGAGGCCAGGCTCCCGCCACCTCCTCGACCGCGCTCGGTGCGGGCGACGGGCTCAGGACGCCCTCCGCATGGGACACCCAGTCCGGATCCGCGCCGGGCTGGACATCACGGTCGGGCCGGGAGTACACCCGCACATCGCGCCGCCCGTCCTCGGCGGCCTCGCCCACCACGATCTGCACCCGCAGCCCGCCCGACGACGGCAGGACGAGCGGCACCTGAAGGGCCAGTTCCTCCACACCGCCACAGCCCGCCTCATCGGCCGCCCGTAACGCCCACTCCACCAACGCCGCGCCCGGTACCAGCGACGCTCCGGCGACCACATGGTCACCGAGCCAGCCGCCGCCGGTGGCCGACACCCGTCCGGTCAGCACCAGCCCGCCGTCGGCGAGACCCACTGCCGCCCGCAACAACGGGTGCTCCACCCGCTGCAACCCCGCCCCGCCCACATCGCCGACCCCACCAGCGGCGGCGGCCCAGTAGCGTTGGCGCTGGAAGGCGTAGGTGGGCAGATCGACGGTACGAGGTGTGGGGTCGGTCGGAAACGCCGCCCGCCAGTCGACGTCGACCCCGGCGACGAACGCCTGGGCGAGGGAATGGACGAGCTGGGCCTGACCGCCATGGTCACGGCGCAGGGTGGGCACGGTGACGGCGGGGACCCCGGCTTCCTCGAAGGTCTCCTGCATCCCAAGAGTGAGCACGGGATGGGTGCTGGCCTCGATGAACACCCGATGCCCATCCGCCAGCAACGCCTGGACGGCCTCGGTGAAGCGCACCCGCTCCCGCAGATTGGCCACCCAATACCCGGTGTCCAAATCGGTGGTGACGGCCCGACCGCCGGTCACGGTCGAGTAGAACGCCGTACCGGAAACGGACGTCTCGAGCGGCCGGACACCCGCCAGAACCTCGGTCAACTCCGCACGGATCTCATCAACCTGCGGACCATGCGAGGCATAATCCACCTCGATCAACCGCGCCCGAACCCTGCACTCCTCACACGCCGCCACCACAGCAGCCACCTGCTCCGGCGGACCCGAAACCACCGTAGAAGACGGTCCGTTCACAGCGGCAACGCCCACGGCGGCCACCCGCTCCCCCAGACCCGACAGCAGCTGCTCCGCACGCTCCTGGCCCACCCCCAGGGACGCCATCGCCCCGCCACCAGCCAACCGCCGCAGAGCCTTACTCCGCAGCGCCACCACCTTCGCACCATCCTCCAGCGAGAGCGCCCCCGCCACCACAGCCGCCGCGATCTCCCCCTGGCTATGACCCACCACCGCAGCAGGACGCACCCCATACCCCGCCCACACCGCCGCCAACGACACCATCACCGCCCAGAGAACGGGCTGGACCACGTCCACCCGCCCCAGATCCGCCGCACCCTCCACACCGCGCAGCACATCCGTCAACGACCAGTCCACATACGGCGAAAGCGCCCGCTCACACTCCCCCACCCGCGCCGCGAACACCGGCGAGACCGCCAGCAGCTCCGCCCCCATACCGGCCCACTGCGAACCCTGCCCGGGGAACACCAGCACCGGACCCACATCACCCGGCGACGCGGCCGTACCCGACTCCACCACCCCCGGATGCGACACCCCCCGCGCCAACGCCTCCAACCCCGCCACCAACTCACCACGACCCTCACCCACCACCACCGCACGATGCTCGAACACCGACCGCGACGTCACCAACGACCACCCCACATCGACCGACGAGAGCTCGGAAACACCCCCCACCCGCCCCGCCAACGCCGCCGCCTGACCCCGCAACGCCCCCACACTCCGCCCCGACACCACCCACGGCACCACACCACCCACGCCACACGACACCGCCCCCACCAACGGCACATCCTCCTCAGGAGCCTGCTCCACAATCACATGCGCATTGGTGCCACTGATCCCAAAAGACGACACCCCGGCCCGGCGCGGGCGCTCGGCCGCCGGCCACTCCACCGCCTCGGTCAGCAGCCGCACGCCTCCGCCGTTCCACTCCACATGAGGCGTCAGCTCATCGACATGGAGGGTGGCCGGGAGCATGCCGTGCAGCAGGGCCATCACCATCTTGATCACACCGGCCACGCCCGCCGCACCCTGCGTATGGCCGATGTTGGACTTCAGCGAGCCCAGCCACAGCGGCCGGTCCTCCGGACGGTCCCGGCCGTAGGTGGCGATCAGCGCGTCGGCTTCGATCGGGTCACCCAGTTTGGTGCCCGTGCCATGGGCCTCCACCGCGTCCACCTCGGACGGGGCCAGCCGGGCGCCGGCGAGCGCCTGGCGGATGACGCGCTGCTGCGAGGGGCCGTTGGGCGCGGTGAATCCGTTGCTGGCGCCGTCCTGGTTGATGGCTGAGCCCCGGATCAGCGCGAGTACCTGGTGGCCGTTGCGCCGTGCGTCGGACAGCCGCTCCAGCAGGAGGAGTCCGACGCCTTCGCCCCATCCCGTTCCGTCGGCGCTCGCCGAGAACGCCTTGCACCGGCCGTCGAGGGACAGCCCTCGTTGCCGGGAGAAACCGGTGAACACCTCGGGGGTGGTCATCACCGTCACCCCGCCCGCCAGGGCCAGGGTGCACTCCTCCTGCCGTAGTGCCTGGCAGGCCAGGTGGATCGCGACAAGGGATGAGGAGCACGCCGTCTCCACTGTGACGGCCGGTCCCTCCAGGCCGAGGGTGTAGGACACCCGGCCGGACAGCAGGCTCGGTGCGTTGCCCGCGTATCCCTCGGATCCGTTCTGGGCATCGCCCGCCGCGCCGCCGCCGGTGGTCGCCGTGCCGGCGTAGACGCCCGTCCGGGAGCCCTTCAGGGACACGGGGTCGATACCCGCTCGTTCACATGCCTCCCAGGCGGTTTCCAGCAGCAGTCGCTGCTGGGGGCTGGTGGCGAGCGCCTCGCGCGGGCTGATGCCGAAGAACTGGGGGTCGAACCGGTCGGCGTCGTCCAGGAATCCGCCCCGGCGGACGTAGGTGGTGCCGGGGTGATCCGGGTCAGGGTGATAGAGGCTGTCGAGGTCCCAGCCCCGGTCGGTGGGGAAGTCCCCGATCGCGTCCACCCCCTCGGCGACCAACCGCCACAGCTCCTCGGGCGTTGTCACCCCGCCCGGGAAGCGGCAGGCGATGCTCACGACGGCGATCGGCTCCTGGTTCCGCTCCTCCGCTTCGCGCAACCGCAGACGCGTATCGTGCAGATCCGCGGAGACGCGCTTGAGGTACTCGACCAGTTTCTCTTCGTTCACATTCACCATGAGGTTTCACCCGGTCCTCAGCGGTCGTCGCGTCCGGCACATTCAGGACACGCCCAGTTCGTTGTCGATGAATTCGAGAACCTGGGCCGCGGACGCGGACTCCAGCCTCTCCGCGGCGGTCATCTCTTCCTCCGCCGGCTTTCGTGTCGCCTTCCACTTCGCCAGCAGGCTCTCCAGCCGTGCCGTGATCGCCCCCGCGTCGCCGTCCGCCATGTCGAGGCCGACCAAGGTGGCTTCGAGCCTGGCCAGTTCGTTGAGGACCGGATCGGCGCCGTCCCGGCCCGGTGCGGAACCGACCGCCGGGGCGATGCGCTCCAGCAGGTAGTCGGCGAGCACGGCCGCTTCCGGATAGTCGAAGACAAGGGCGGCGGGCAGCCGCAGACCGGTGGCGGCGGCGAGCCGGTTGCGCAGTTCCACGGCGGTCAGGGAGTCGAAGCCCAACTCCTTGAAGTTGGTGTCGGCCTGCACCGTGTCGGTGTCGGCGTGTCCGAGCACGGTGGCCACATGGCCACGGACCAACCGCAACACCACGCGGTGCTGCTCCGCGGCGGACAGGCCCGCCAGTCGATCGGCCCAGTCGTCCGGCCGCGCTTCGGCCGCCGCAGCGGTACGCCGCGTCGCCGCACCGCCGACGCCGGAGGCACCGGAGGCGGCGAGGGCGCGGAGGGTGGCGGGAAGCGTGTCGGGGGGCTGGGTGGCCAGGACACGTGTGTTCACATCCGCCGCGACCAGCTGGTGGCCGCCGTGTTCGGCGGCCGCGTCGAGCAGCCGAAGGGCGTGGTCGGCGGCCATCGCGGTGACGCCGGAGCGGGACATTCGGGCCAGGTCCGCCTCGGCGAGAGCGCCCGTCATCTCGCTGGACTCGGCCCACAGGCCCCACGCCACCGAAACCGTCGGCAGGCCCAGGGCCTGGCGGTGGGCGGCGAGCGCGTCGCAGAAGGCGTTGGCGGCGGCGTAGTTGGCCTGTCCCGGGCTGCCCATGACTCCGGCGGCCGATGAGAACAGTACGAACGCGCCCAGCCGCAGATGTGCCGTAGCGGCGTGCAGATGTGCCGCGGCGGTGGCCTTCGCCGCCCAGACCCGTGCCAGCCGCTCGCGCGTCTGCGCGGTGACCACCGCGTCGTCCAGCACACCGGCGGCGTGGATCACGCCGGTCAGCGGATGCCGCGGATCGACACCGGCCACCAGGCCGGTCACGGCGGCCGCGTCGGTGACATCGGCGGCGACGATCCGTACCCGCGCGCCCAGGTCGGTCAGCCGGGTGGCGAGATCCTGGGCGCCCGGCGCGTCCGGGCCCCGGCGGCTCACCAGCAGCAGATGCCCGATCCGCCAGACCCGCACGAGATGTTCGGCGACCAGTGCGCCCAGCGTGCCGGTGCCACCGGTGATGAGCACGGTGCCGTCCGGATCCACCGCGGCGGGGACGTCCAGCACCAGCTTTCCGGTGTGCTTGGCCTGGCTGAGATGGCGCAGCGCCTCGCGTGTCCGGCCGAGTGGCCAGGTCCGCACCGGCAGCGGCCGCAGGGCTCCCGTGGTGAACAGCTCGCCCAGTTCGCCCAGCATCCGGCCGATGCGTTCGGGCCCGGCGTCGGTGATCAGGTCGTAGACCTGGTACGTCACCCCCGGGTGTGCCTCCGCGATCCGCTCGGGGTCGCGCAGGTCGGTCTTGCCCATTTCCATCAGCCGGCCGCCTTCGCGCAGCAGCCGCAGGGAAGCGTCGACGAACGGTCCGGCAAGACTGTTGAGCACCACATCCACACCCCGGCCACCCGTGGCCTCCCGCACCACACCCTCGAAATCCAGATCGCGCGACGAGGCCCGATGCGCCTCATCGACACCCATCGCCTCAAGCACCCCATGCTTCGCCGGACTCGCCGTCGCATAGACCTCCGCACCCAGATACCGCGCGATCCGCACCGCCGCCATCCCCACACCACCGGTCGCGGCATGAATCAACACCGACTCCCCCGGCTGAAGCCGGGCCAGCTCCACCAGCCCGTACCAGGCCGTCAGGAACGCCACCGGCACCGAGGCCGCCTGCTGATGGGTCCACCCGTCGGGAACGGGCGCCACCATGCGGGCATCGGTCACCGCCGTCGGGCCGAACGCGCGGTCGAAGACCCCCATGACCCGGTCGCCCACCGCGAGCCCTGTCACCTCGGAGCCGACGTCCACCACCACACCGGCACCCTCGCCGCCGAGCCCGGTCTGGCCCGGGACCATGCCCAAACTGATGAGTGCGTCCCGGAAGTTGATACCGGCCGCGTGCACCGCCACCCGCACCTGCCCCGGTCCGAGCGGCTCCAGCACCTCCGGACACGGCACCGGCTTCACGTTGTCCACCGTGGCCGCCCCGGTCAACTCCAGCCGCCACGCGGGCTGCCCCACCAGTGCGGAAACACCCCCGCTGCTCACGCCACCGGCACGCATCAGCCGAGGCACCCGGACACGTCCCGCCCGCAGCGCGACCTGCGGCTCGTCCATGCGCACCGCGCATGCCACGGCGCTGTGCACACCCTGGCCGAGCGGCTCGGAGTCCGGGTCGAGATCGACCAGAAGGAAGCGCCCCGGGTGCTCCGCCTGTGCACTGCGCACCAGTCCGCACACGGCGGCCCCGGCCACGTCCACGCCGCCCTCCCCGGCACCGTCCGTCTCGGACCCGCCGATCGCCACCGCTCCGCGTGTGACCAGCACCAGCCGGGCGTCGGCGAGCCGCGGTTCGGCCAGCCACCCCCGCACCAGTTCCAGCACGCGCTCCGAAGCCGCCAGGCCGGCGGCCGCCAGGTCGGTAAGCGCGTCGCCGTCGGCGGGGCCGCAGAGGGCGGGCACATACGCGATGGCCACCGAGGGGGCGGGGGCGTCACCGTCGAGGGCGGAGACCAGGGTCTCCAGACGCGGATGGCGTACCGCGCCCGGCGCGATCGGCTCGCACTCCCGTGGGCCGATAACCACCCACCCGTCGGCCTCCGCCGGGTCCGGTTCCTGTCCTGCCGCCTCGCTGTCCTGTGCCGGGCCGGGCAGGGGCGTCCACTCCAGGGTGAACAGCCCGTCCGCCTCGGGTCCGCCGGAGGTCCGCAGCTGGCCGGCGGCGGCCGGTCGCATCACCAGCGAGTCGACGGTCAGCACCGGCCCGCCCACGGCGTCGGCCACCATCACCCGCAGACCACGCTCGCCCTCGGCGCCACCCGCCTCTCGCTGTTGAGGAGAGAGCCGGACCCGGACGGTCGTGGCGCCGCCCGCCCACAGCGACACGCCACGCCACGCGAACGGCAGCCAGACCCGGCCGTCGTCGTGCCCCTGCTCGGGCCGGTCGAGGAGGAACGCCGGATGGAGCGCGGCATCCAGGAGCGCCGGGTGGATACCGAAACCTTCCGGGGCTCCGGCGGCCTCGGGCAGCGCCACTTCGGCCAGCACATCCGCACCGTCCCGCCATACCGCCCGCAGTCCGCGGAACGACGGACCGTATGCGTATCCCGCCGCCGCGGCACGCTCATAGAACCCGTCCAGCCGTACGGGCTCCGCGCCCACCGGGGGCCATGTCCCGCCCGGCTCGTCCATCGGGCCCCGCGCGGGGCTGAGCGCGAGGCTCTCCGGTGACGACGACGGGGATGGCGGGGACGGTGGCGATGGCGGGGACTGCGGCCCCAGGACGCCCTCGGCATGGCACACCCAGTCCGGGTCGGCGCCGGGTTCGACATCGTGGTCGGGCCGGGAGTGGATCCGCACATCACGCCGCCCGTCCTCGGTGGCCACGCCGACCACCACCTGGACGCGCAGCCCACCGGACCCGGGCAGAACGAGCGGAACCTGGAGCGCCAGCTCCTCCACCCCACCACAACCCGCTTCGTCGGCCGCCCGCAGCGCCCACTCCACCAGCGCCGCGCCCGGCACCAGCACGGTGCCCGCCATCACATGCTCGGCCAGCCAGCCCCTGGCGCCCCCGGCGGAGATCCGTCCGGTCAGCACCAGCCCGCCGTCGGCGAGTCCGACGGACGCGGGCAGTTGCGCATGCTCGACCCGCTGTAGTCCGGCGGCCCCCACGTCCCCGACGCCACCGCCCGCGGCCAGCCAGTAGCGCTCGCGTTGGAAGGCGTACGTCGGCAGATCGATCCTCCGTGGGGCAGGATCGGCCGGGAACCAGCGGGCCCAGTCGACATCGGTGCCATGGGTGTGCAGGTGGGCGAGGGCGTGGCCGAGTGCCTGGACATCGGACCGTTTACGGCTCAGGGTGGCCGTCACCAGCGGGCTCGGCCGCCCGGCCCCGCTCTCGTCGGACCCGCCCTCGCCGGTCCCACACTCATCGGTCCCGCCCTCATCGGCATCGGCCGTGGCATCGTCGGCGGTGAGGTGTTGAAGGGTGTGTTGGGTGGCGGTGGCCAGGACCGGGTCGGGGCCGAGTTCGAGGAAGACCCCGGTTTCGGGCGCGATATGGGTGATGGCGGGGTGGAAGAGGACGGGCCGGCGGATCTGCCGCACCCAGTATTCCGGTGTGGCCATCACCTCGTCGGCTGGCTCACCGGTCAGGTTGCTGAGCACTGGAAGGGTGGGCCGGTGAAAGGTCAGACCGTCGATGGCCTGCGCGAACGGCTCCAGGATGGGATCCATCAGCGGGGAGTGGAAGGCATGGCTGACGGTCAGCGTCCGGGTCTTGCGGCCCCTCGCTGCCCAGATGGCGCTGATCTCGCCGACCGGTTCGACCGGACCGGAGACGACGGTGTTGCCGGGGGTGTTCAGGGCGGCGATACCGACCCGCCCGTCGTATGCGGCCAGATCCTCGGCGAGTTCCTCGGCGGTGGCCGCGATGGTGGCCATGCCTCCGCCAGCGGGAAGTCCCCCCATCAGGGTGGCGCGGGCGGCGACGAGACGGCAGGCGTCGGAGAGATCGAAGACCCCGGCGATATGGGCGGCCGCGATCTCCCCGATCGAATGCCCGATCACCACATCCGGGCGTACGCCGACCGAGGCGAGCAGCCGCGCCAGGGCGATATGCAGGGCGAACAGTCCGGCCTGGGCATAGGTGGTGTGATCCAACAGCCCCGGCCGCCCGGCCACACCGTGGAAGACCACCTCACGGAGGGGATGGTGCAGGTGAGGATCGAGCAGTCCGCAGACCTCGTCGAACGCCGTGGCGAACACCGGGAACCGGTCGTACAGCTCGGCTCCCATCCCCTGGCGCTGGCTGCCCTGGCCGCTGAAGAGCCACACCGTCTTGCCCGAGGCTGTTCCACCGTCGGGGAGCACCACGCCCGGATGGGGTTCACCGGCCGCCAGGGCCTCCACGGCGCCCATCAGCGCGTCGCGGTCGTCGCCCCAGGCCACCGCCCGGTGTTCGAACAGCGACCGCGTGGTGGCAAGCGACCAGCCCACATCGACCGCCGACGCCTCCGGGTCCCTGGCCACGCGTTCGGCCAGGGCCATGGCCTGGCCGCGTAGCCCTTCCGCGCTCCGCGCCGACAGCACCCACGGGACCGCGCGCATGTCGGGGGATGCCACAGGCTCGGTCGTGACACGGTCGGCCGGGCCGGGGGCTTGCTCCAGGATGAGATGGGCGTTGGTGCCGGAGGCGCCGAACGAGGACACCCCGGCCCGGCGCGGACCCTCACCCATCGGCCACTCCACCGCCTCGGTCAGCAGCCGCACCGCACCACTGCCCCAGTCCACATGCGGAGTGGGCTCGTCGATGTGCAGGGACGCGGGCAGGGTTCCATGGCGCATCGCCTGCACCATCTTGATGACGCCGGCGACTCCGGCCGCCGCTTGGGCGTGTCCGATGTTGGATTTGATCGAGCCGAGCAGCAATGGCCGCTCCACCGAGCGTTCCTGCCCGTAAGTGGCCAGCAACGCCTGCGCCTCGATCGGATCACCCAACGTCGTACCCGTACCATGCGCCTCCACCACATCCACGTCGGATGGCGATAACCCAGCAGTGGCCAACGCCTGACGGATCACCCGCTGCTGCGAAGGACCATTCGGCGCAGTGAGCCCGTTCGACGCACCATCCTGATTGACCGCCGAACCCCGGACCACCGCCAACACCTCATGACCATTACGCCGAGCATCCGACAACCGCTCCAGCAACAAAACCCCCACACCCTCACCCCAGCCAGTACCGTCCGCAGCCGCAGCAAACGGCTTGCACCGACCATCAGGCGCCAACCCACGCTGACGGGAAAAACCAGTGAACACATCCGGCGTCGCCATCACCGTCACCCCACCCGCCAACGCCAACGTGCACTCCCCCCGCCGCAACGCCTGCGCCGCCAGATGCATCGCCACCAACGACGACGAACACGCCGTATCCACCGTCACCGCCGGACCCTCAAACCCCAGCGAGTACGCCACCCGACCCGAAACCACACTCCCCGAGCTGGCCAGCATGGCGTAGCCTTCCAGCCGCGCGTCGCCACCACTCAGTCCGGCCGCGTAGTCGTGGTACATCACGCCCGCATAGACACCGGTCGGGCTGCCCTTCAACGACACCGGATCGATCCCCGCCCGCTCCAGCACCTCCCACGACGCCTCCAACAACAACCGCTGCTGCGGATCCATCGCCAACGCCTCCCGGGGGCTGATCCCGAAAAACGCCGCATCGAACGCATCAGCGTCATACAGGAACCCACCCTCGCGCGCATAGCTGGTACCCGGGTGATCGGGATCCGGATGAAACAACCCCTCCAGATCCCAGCCCCGACCGGTCGGAAACTCCCCCATCACGTCACGCCCCGAGACCACCAGATCCCACAGCCCCTCGGGCGAGGTGACGCCACCCGGGAAACGGCAGCTCATCGCAACGATCGCGATCGGCTCGTCCGCATCCGCCGCCGCCACCACAGAAGCACCCGCGCCGGCAGTCGTCTCACCCATCAGCCGGGCACACACATACTCCGCCAGCACCCGAGGCGTCGGATAGTCGAACACCATCGTCGCCGGCAACCGCAACCCCGTCACCGACGACAACCGATTACGCAACTCCACCGCCGTCAACGAATCAAAACCCAACTCCCTGAACGACGCATCCACCCGCACCTCACCCGGCGCACCAAACCCCAACACCACCGCCACACCACCCCGCACCACCTCAACCACCACATCCAACCGAGCCTCAGCACCCAACCCCCTCAACCGCTCCACCAACCCCGAAACCCCCACCTCACCCACCGCCAACCGCCGCCTGACACGACCCACCACCAAACCCCGCAACACCGCCGGAAGCCCCCCACCACCCACCCCAGCCGGATCGATATCGGCGGCGACACAGAAGGGGCTGTCCTGCGCGCAGGCGGCATCGAGCAGGCCCAGCGCCTTCTCGCTGGACATCGCGGCGATGCCCGAGCGGGACATCCGGGCGCGGTCCGTCGCCACGAGTTTTCCGGTCATCCCGCTGGTCTGGGCCCACAGGCCCCAGGCCACCGAAAGTCCCGGGAGGCCGAGCGTCCGGCGGTGGGCGGCGAGGGCGTCGCAGAAGGCGTTCGCCGCCGCGTAGTTGGCCTGTCCCGGACTGCCCAGGACCCCGGCGGCCGAGGAGAACATGGCGAACAAGGACAGCGGAAGGTCTGCGGTGGCGCTGTGCAGATGCGCCGCGCCCGTCGCCTTGGCCGCCCACACCCGGGCCAGCCGCTCGGGTGTCTGGGAGGTGACCACCGCGTCGTCGAGCAGGCCCGTGGCGTGGATGACACCGGTCAGCGGATGCTCGGCATCGATTCCCGCCACCAGCTCGGCCACCGCCGGCCCGTCCGTGACGTCCACGGCGGCGATCCGCACCCGCGCGCCCAGCTCCTCCAGGCGGGCGGCCAGATCGCGGGCCCCCGGAGCGTCCGGCCCGCGACGGCTCACCAGGAGCAGATGGCCGACCTGCCACGTACGCACCAGATGTTCGGCCACCAGGCCGCCCAGGGTGCCGGTGCCGCCCGTCACCAGCACGGTGCCGTCCGGATCGAGCGCCGCCGGGGTGTCCGGAGCCTTCGGGTCCCGGTCGGCTGAGGCACGGACCAGTCGCGGCACCCACACTCGTCCATCGCGCACGGCCAGCTGCGGCTCGTCCGCCTCCAACGCCCGTGCGACGGCGCCCCGTACGCTGTCTGCGGTGACGTCGGAAGCCGGGTCGAGGTCGAGCAGGAGGAAGCGCCCCGGGTGCTCCGCCCGCGCACTCCGCAGGAGACCCCACAGCCCGGCGGCGGGCACATCCGTACCACGCTCGGCATCGGTGACGGCGACCGCGCCACGCGTCACCACCACCAACCGGGCATCCGTCAGCCGTGGCTCGGCCAGCCACCGCTGCACCAGCTCCAGCGCGCGTTCCGTCATCGCCACACCGTCGGCCGCCATGTCGGCCACGGCTTCGGCGCCCGAGCGCGGGAACTCGGCGAGAACCACGGCCGGGATCGGCCCCTCGCCATCGAGTCCCGCGAGAAACACCTCCAGATCCGGGCGCGCACCCTCGGTCGCCAGCACCGCCCAGTCGTCGGGCTCGGCCATCGGCCCGTCAGTCCCCGTCGGCTGCGGCAAGGGGGCCCAGTCCAGGACGAACAGACCGTCGGCACCACGCGTCGCCACGGCCCGCAACCGATCCACGTCCGCCGGACGCGTCGCCAAGGAGTCGACCGTCAGGACGGGGGCACCCACGGCGTCGGCCACCACCACCCGCAGCCCGCGCTCACCCTCCGCGCCGTCCCGACGCGGGGACAGCCTCACCCGTACGGTGCTCGCTCCGGCGGCCCACAGCGACACCCCGTTCCAGGCGAACGGCAGCCATACCTGTCCGCCGTCCCGCTCGCGCTCCCACTCGATTCCGGTATCGAGCAGGAGCGCCGGGTGCAGGGCCGCGTCGAGCAGCGCCGGATGGATACCGAACCCGTCCGCGTCCCCCGCGGCCTCGGGCAGCGCCACCTCGGCCAGGAGGTCGGCGCCGTCCCGCCACACGGCCCGCAGCCCCTGGAACGACGGCCCGTACGCATAGCCCGCCGCCGCGGCACGCTCGTAGAACCCCGTCAGGTCCACCGGTTTCGCACCCGGCGGCGGCCATGCCCCGCCCAGCCCCTCGACCGGCTGACCCATACCTTCCGATGCCGGGTTGAGCACTCCCTCCGCATGGCAGACCCAGTCCGCGTCGGCGCCGGCTTCGGCCTCGCCGTCCGGGCGGGAGTAGACCTGCACACCGCGCCGTCCGTCCTCCGCCGCGGCGCCCACCACCACCTGGACCCGCAGTCCGCCCGTCTCCGGCAGCACGAGCGGTACGTGCAGCGCCAACTCCTCGATACCACCGCCGCCGACCTCGTCGGCCGCCCGCAACACCCACTCCACCAACGCCGCGCCCGGGGCCAGGACGGCGCCCGCGACGATGTGTTCACCGAGCCAGCCGTCACCGCCACAGCCGCCGCCACCGGCCGCGATGCGCCCGGTAAGCAGGTGGCTGCTCCCATCGGCCAGCTCCACGGCGGCGCCCAGCATCGGATGGTCCGAGGGGGCCAGGCCGAGGTCGCTGGGATCACCGACCGCGCCGGACGGGTTCATCCAGTAGCGCTGGTGCTGGAAGGCGTAGGTGGGCAGATCGACGGTACGAGGCGTGGGGTCGGTCGGAAACGCCGCCCGCCAGTCGACGTCGACCCCGGCGACGAACGCCTGGCCTACCGACCGCAGAAGCTGCCCCTGCCCACCATGGTCACGGCGCAGCGTGGGCACCGCGACCGCCCCCACACCCGCCTGCTCAAAGGTCTCCTGCATTCCGACGGTCAGTACGGGATGCGAACTGGCCTCGATGAACACCCGATGCCCATCCGCCAGCAACGCCTCGACCGCATCGGCAAACCGCACCCGCTCCCGCAGATTCGCCACCCAGTAGTCCGTATCCAACACGGAGCCATCCACCCGGCCACCAGTCACCGTCGAGTAGAACGCCGCACCCGACGCGGACGCATCAACCGGCCCAACACCCGCCAGAGCCTCGGTCAACTCCTCACGGATCTCATCCACCTGCGGACCATGCGAGGCATAATCCACCTCGATCAACCGCGCCCGAACCCCACACTCCTCACACGCCGCCACCACAGCAGCCACCTGCTCCGGCGGACCCGACACCACCGTGGACGACGGCCCATTCACAGCCGCTACACCCACCGCGTCCGCCCGCTCCCCCAGATCGGAGAGCAACTCCCCCGCACGCTCCTGGCCCACCCCCAGGGAAGCCATCGCCCCACCACCAGCCAACCGCCGCAAAGCCTTACTCCGCAGCGCCACCACCTTCGCACCATCCTCCAACGACAACGCCCCCGCCACCACAGCCGCCGCGATCTCCCCCTGGCTGTGACCCACCACCGCAACAGGACGCACCCCATACCCCGCCCACACCGCCGCCAACGACACCATCACCGCCCACAACACCGGCTGCACCACATCCACCCGCCCCAGATCCGCCGCACCCTCCACACCGCGCAGCACATCCGTCAACGACCAGTCCACAAACGGCGAAAGCGCCCGCTCACACTCCCCCACCCGCGCCGCAAACACCGGCGACACCTCCAGCAGCTCCGCACCCATCCCCACCCACTGCGAACCCTGCCCCGGAAACACCAACACCGGACCCACACCACCCGTCAACGCCGCCGCACCCGACTCCACCACCCCCGGATGCGACACCCCCCGCGCCAACGCCTCCAACCCCGCCACCAACTCACCACGACCCCCACCCACCACCACCGCACGATGCTCGAACACCGACCGCGACGTCACCAACGACCACCCCACATCCACCACCGACACCCCCGAAACCCCACCCACCCACCCCGCCAACGCCGCAGCCTGCCCCCGCAACGCCTCCACATTCCGCCCCGACACCACCCACGGCACCATGCCCGTCTCGCAGGACACGGCCCCCACCAACGGCGCATCCTCCTCAGGAGCCTGCTCCACAATCACATGCGCATTGGTGCCACTGATCCCGAACGCGGACACACCGGCCCGGCGCGGCCGCTCGTTCCTCGGCCACTCCACCGCCTCGGTCAGCAGCCGCACCGCGCCACCGGACCAGTCCGCGTGCGGGGTCGGCTCATCGACGTGCAAAGTGGCCGGCAGCTGTTCGTGCCGCAGGGCCATCACCATCTTGATCACACCGGCCACACCCGCCGCACCCTGCGTATGGCCGATGTTGGACTTCAGCGAGCCCAGCCACAGCGGCCGGTCCTCCGGACGGTCCTGGCCGTATGCGCCGATCAGCGCCTCGGCCTCGATCGGATCACCCAGCGTCGTACCCGTGCCATGGGCCTCCACCGCGTCCACCTCGGCGGATGACAGCCGGGCGTTGATCAGCGCCTGGCGGATCACCCGCTGTTGTGAGGGCCCGTTGGGCGCGGTGAGGCCGTTCGACGCGCCGTCCTGGTTGACGGCCGAGCCTCGGATGACCGCGAGCACCTGATGGCCGTTGCGCCGTGCGTCGGACAGTCGCTCCAGCAGCAGAAGGCCCACGCCCTCCGAGAAGCCGGTGCCGTCCGCGGCGGCGGCGAAGGGCTTGCAACGGCCGTCGGGGGCCAGTCCGCGCTGGCGGGAGAACTCCACGAAGGTGTTCGGCGTGGTCATCACGGTCACGCCGCCGGCCAGGGCCAGGGTGCACTCCCCCTGCCGCAGCGCCTGGCAGGCGAGATGCATCGCGACCAGCGATGACGAGCACGCGGTGTCCACCGTGACCGCCGGCCCCTCCAGGCCGAGGGTGAAGGCCACCCGGCCGGAGACGACGCTCAGGGTGTTTCCGGTGAGCAGGTATCCTTCCGCGCTCTTCTCGATCCGCGGGGTGCCGAAGCCGAGGAGGCCGGCGCCCGCGTAGACACCGGTGGGGGTGCCCTTCAGCGTGGTGGGGTCGATTCCGGCGCGTTCGAGCAGTTCCCAGGAGACTTCCAGCAGTTGGCGCTGCTGGGGTTCGGCGGCCAGGGCCTCGCGCGGGCTGATGCCGAAGAACGCGGCGTCGAAGCCGTCGGCCCGGTCGAGGAATCCGCCGTGGCGGACGTAGCTGGTGCCGGAGTGGTCGGGGTCCGGGTGGTAGAGGGTCTGGGTGTGCCAGCCGCGGTCGGTGGGGAACTCGCCGATGGCGTCCCCGCGGGAGGCGACCAGCTCCCACAGGTCCTCGGGCGAGGCGATCCCACCGGGGAACCGGCAGGCCATGCTCACGATGGCCACCGGCTCCTGGGACCGTTCCTCCAACTCGCGAAGTCGTCGGCGGGTCTGTCCCAGGTCGGCCGTGACCTTCTTGAGGTACTGGCGGAGCTTCTCTTCGGTACCCGACATCAGTTCCGCTCCTCCATCAGGGCAGTTCACGGTCAATGAGCTCGAACATCTCGTCGTCCGAGGCGGCTTCGAGCGCTTCCAGGGCATCGAGGGTGCCGAGGGCGTCGAGGCCCGTCGCGCCGTCCGGGTCGCCGGCCCCGCCACGGTTCCATTTCGCCAGTAGCCCACTCAGCCGTTGGGTGATCCTCTGCCGCCCTTCGTCGTCCGTGACGAGGGTGGCCAAGGTGGTGTCCAGCCTGGCCAGCTCGCCCAGGACCGGGTCGACGGTGTCGCGCCCCGGTGCGGCTCCCCCGCCCGGGGCCAGCCGTTCCAGCAGGTGGTCGGCGAGCACGGCCGCCTCCGGATAGTCGAAGACGAGGCCGGCGGGCAACCGCAGACCGGTCGCGGCGGCAAGCCGGTTGCGCAGTTCCACGGCGGTCAGGGAGTCGAAGCCCAACTCCTTGAAGCTGGTCTCCGCCTGCACGGCGTCCACGTCGGCGTGTCCGAGGACGGTGGCCGCGTGGCCACGGACCAACCGCAGCACCTCGCGGTGCTGTTCGGCCATGGACAGGCCCGCGAGTCGGGCGGCCCAGTCGATCTGCCGGTCCTCCCCGGCGGCCGCCGCGGTGCGCCGACCGCCACCGCCGCCGGTGGCGGCCAGGGCGCGCAGCGCGGCGGGCATGCTGTCGGCGGGCAGTTCGGCGAGGGTGCGGGGGGCCACGTGGGCGGCGACCAGGTGGGCGCCGCCGTGCTGGACCGCGGCGTCGAGCAGGGCCAGGCCGTGCCGGGTGGTCAGCGCCGCGACGCCGGTACGGGCCATCCGGGCCCGATCCGCCTCGGCCAGGTGGCCGGTCATCCCGCTGGCGTCGGCCCACAGGCCCCAGGCCACCGACACCCCCGGCAGTCCGGCGGCCCGGCGGTGGGCGGCGAGCGCGTCGCAGAAGGCGTTGGCGGCGGCGTAGTTGGCCTGGCCGGGGCTGCCGAGTGTGCCCGCCGCCGAGGAGAAGAGGACGAACATGCCCAGCCGCAGATGGGCGGTGGCCGTGTGCAGATGGGCGGCGGCCGTGGCCTTGGCGGTCCATACCCGCGCCAGCCGTTCGGGGGTCTGTGCGGTCACCACCGCGTCGTCCAGCACACCTGTGGCGTGGATGACTCCCGTCAGTGGATGCTCGGGGTCGACACCCGCCACCAGGTCGGCCACCGCCGAGGCGTCGGTGACATCCACGGCCGCGATCCGCACCCGTGCGCCCAGTGCCTCCAGTCGGGTGGCCAGGTCGCGGGCTCCCGGGGCGTCCGGCCCGCGCCTGCTCACCAGCAGCAGATGGCCGACCTGCCACGTGCGGACCAGGTGTTCGGCCACCAGGCCGCCCAGGGTGCCGGTGCCGCCGGTGATGAGCACCGTGCCGTCGGGGTCGACCGCGGCGGGGACGTCGAGCACCAGCTTGCCGGTGTGCCGGGCCTGGCTCAGCTGCCGTAGCGCGTCCCGCGCCCGGTCGAGCGGCCAGGGCCGTACGGGTGCGGGCCGCAGCGCTCCGGTGGCGAACAGCTCGCTCAGTTCGCGCAGCATCTCCCCGATGCGATCCGGACCGGCGTCGGGGACCAGGTCGAAGCCCCGGTAGCGGACGCCCGGGTACGCGGCCGCGAGCCGCTCCGGGTCACGGATGTCGGTCTTGCCCATTTCGGAGAGCCGTCCGCCGTCGGCCAGCAGCCGCAAGGAGGCGTCGACGAACGGCCCGGCGAGGCTGTTCAGCACCACGTCGACGCCACGTCCGCCGGTGGCCTCGCGGAACACCTCCTCGAAGTGCAGATCGCGCGAGGAGGCGCGGTGCGCGTGGTCGATGCCCATCTCCGCCAGCACACCGTGCTTGCCGGGGCCTGCCGTGGCGTAGACCTCGGCGCCCAGGTGGCGGGCGATCTGCACCGCGGCCATGCCGACGCCGCCGGTCGCGGCGTGGATCAGCACCGATTCGCCGCCCCGCAGCCCGGCCAGGTCCACCAGTCCGTACCAGGCCGTGAGGAACACCACCGGTACGGCGGCCGCCTGGCGGAAGCTCCAGCCTTCGGGGATCGGCACGACCATGCGGGCGTCCGCCACCGCCCACGGGCCGAACGCGCCCTCGAACAGGCCCATGACGCGGTCGCCCACCGCGAGCCCGGTCACTTCCGGGCCGATGTCCACGACCACGCCGGCGCCCTCGCTGCCGCGGAACACCCCGCCGCCGGGGTACATCCCGACGACGATCAGCGCATCGCGGAAGTTCATGCCCGCCGCGTGCACCGCGATCCGGACCTCTCCGGGCCCCAGCGGTTCCAGCGCCTCGGGGCAGGGCACGGGTGTCACATTGTCCACGGTGGACGCGCCGCGCACGGCCAGCCGCCACGCGGGCTGCCCCACCGGGCCCACCAGACCGCCGCTGCCCGGGCCGCCGGCGCGCATGAGCCGGGGTGCCCACACCCGGCCGGAGCCCACGGCCACCTGCGGCTCGTCCATGGCGACGGCCCTTGCCACCCCGTCCTGTACCGCCGCGCCGATCTCGTCGGGGCCGGTGGCGGCGCCGTGCGGATCGAGGTCGAGCAGGATGAACCGGTCCGGGTTCTCCGCCTGCGCACTGCGCACCAGCCCCCACACCGCGGCCCCGGCCGGGTCCACGGCCTCGGCGCCCGGGTCCTGCCCCATGGTGTCACCGGCCGCGACCGCGCCGTGTGTCACGACGACCAGGCGGCTCTCGGCCAGCCTGGGTTCGGCCAGCCAGTCCCGCAGCAGGTCCAGTGTCCGCCGTACGGCCGCGAGGGCTTCCGCTTCGGCGGCACCCGCGTCGGTGGCCGTCCGCGCGGTTGGCACGGCGGCCAGGACCACCGGTGGCACGGGCGCCTCGGCGTCGATCGCCGCGACCAGCGACGCCACGTCCGGGTGGCGGACCACACCGGGTGTGGCCCACTCGTCCTCGAAGCCCAGCGCCGCCCAGGCGCCGTCCCCGGCCACCGGCTCGGGCAGGCCCGTGCCGGCGCCGGGCGCCGTGGTGGGGAGCGGGGTCCAGCCCAGTGTGAACAGCCCGTCCACGGCACCTCGGCCGGTGGTCCGCAGCTGGTCCGTACGGGCGGGGCGCAGCACCAGCGAGTCGACCGTCAGGACCGGGTCGCCCACGGCGTCGGCCACGGTCATCCGCAGCGCCCGCTCGCCATCCGCGCCCGGCTCACGCGGGGACAGCCGGACGCGTACGGTGGTCGCTCCGGCGGCCCACAGCGACACCCCGTTCCAGGCGAACGGCAGCCACACCCGGCCGGTGTCCGGCTCCTGTCCGGGTCCGGCGGTGAGCAGGCCCGCCGGGTGCAGCGCGGCGTCCAGCAACGCCGGGTGGATGCCGAATCCGGTCCGGTCGCCCGCGGCTTCGGGCAGCGCCACCTCGGCCAGTACGTCCGGGCCGTCGCGCCACAGCTTGACGACGCCCTGGAACGCGGGCCCGTAGCCGTACCCGGCGGCCGCGGCACGCTGGTAGAAGCCGTCGGTGTCCACCGGCTCGGCGTTCGCCGGGGGCCAGGCCCCGGAGGGCTGGGGTGCCGGTGGATCCTGGGGCCCGAGTACGCCGACCGCGTGGCACACCCAGGCCGGGCCGGCGGTGGCTTCGGCGTCGTGGTCGGGCCGGGAGTACACCCGTACGTCGCGGCGTCCGTCGTCGGCGGCCTCCCTCACCACCACCTGGACGCGCAGCCCGCCCGTGTCGGGGAGGACGAGCGGGATCTGGAGGGCGAGTTCCTCCACGGTGCCGCAGCCCGCCTCGTCGGCGGCCCGCAGCGCCCATTCGACCTGGGCCGCGCCCGGCACCAGCCGGGTGCCCGCCACCACGTGGTCGCCGAGCCAGCCGGCGCCGCCACCGGCCGTCAGCCGTCCGGTGAGCAGATGGGTACTGCCGTCGGCGAGTTCCACGGCCGCGCCGAGCAGCGGGTGGTCCGATCCGACCAGGCCGAGGTCGGTGGGGTCGCCGCCACGGCCGGCGCTGCCTTCGAGCCAGTAGCGCTCGCGCTGGAAGGCGTACGTGGGCAGCGGAACCGTGCGGGGCGCGGGGTCGGTGTGGAACAGGGTGGTCCAGTCGACGTCGGTCCCGGCGGTGAACGCCTGGGCCAGGGACCGCGTCAGCTGGGCGAGATCGCCGTGGTCGCGGCGCAGGGTGGGCACGGTGACGGCGGTGACGCCGGCCCGCTCGAAGGTCTCCTGCATGCCCATGGTGAGGACGGGGTGGGTGCTGGCCTCGATGAACACCCGATGCCCGTCCGCCAGCAACGCCTCGATCGTCTCCGCGAACCGCACCCGCTCCCGCAGATTCCGCACCCAATAGCCCGTATCCAGGACGGAGGCATCGGCCCGGCCACCGGTCACCGTGGAGTAGAACGCCACCCCGGCCCCGGACACCCCGACCGGCTCCACCCCCCTGAGCACCTCGGCCAGCTCCCCGGCGATCTCATCGACCTGCGGACTGTGCGAGGCATAATCCACCTCGATCATCCGGGCGCGTTCCCCGGTGTCCCGACAGGCGGCCACGGTGGCGGCCACCTGCTCCGGCGGCCCGGACACCACAGTGGATGCGGGACCATTGACCGCGGCCACCACCACAGCGGCGACCCGGTCACCCAGCCCGGACAGCAACTCCTCCACCCGCTCACAACCCAACGCCAGCGAGGCCATGGCCCCACCACCGGCCAGCCGCCGCAACGCCCGGCTGCGCAACGCCACGACCCTCGCACCGTCCTCCAAGGACAACGCCCCCGCCACCACAGCCGCCGCGATCTCGCCCTGGCTGTGGCCCACCACAGCAGCAGGACGCACCCCGTACTCGGCCCATACGGCGGCCAGGGACACCATCACCGCCCACAACACCGGCTGCACCACATCCACCCGCCCCAGGTCGGCGGTGCCATCCACCCCCCGCAGAACATCGGTCAGCGACCAGTCGACATACGGCGCCAGCGCCCGCTCACACTCCGCCACCCGGGCCACGAACACCGGCGAAACATCCAGCAGACCGGCACCCATACCGACCCACTGCGAACCCTGACCGGGGAAAACCAGCACCGGACCCACACCACCACTCACCACCGCACCGGGGCCCACCACACCCGGATGGCTCTCCCCTGCCGCCAACGCCTCCAGAGCGGCACTGAGTTCGGCACAATTCCCGCCGACCACCACCGCACGGTGGTCGAACAGCGTGCGGGAGCGGATGAGGGACCAGCCCACCTCGGCGGACGATGCCGAGGGGCCGGTGGCCAGCCGCGCGGCCAGCGCTCGTGCCTGGTCCCGCAGCGCCGTGGCGCCCCGCGCGGACAGCACCCAGGGCACCACCCGGGGGCCGTCGGGTTCGGGCTTCGGCCGCTGCGTGTCGGGGGCCCGGTCGGGGGCCTGCTCCAGGATCACATGGGCGTTGGTGCCGCTGATGCCGAAGGAGGAGACGGCCGCGCGCCGGGGCCGCTCGGCCCGTGGCCACTCGACCGCCTCGGTCAGCAGCCGCACTCCGCCGTCGTCCCATTCCACATGCGGGCTGGGTTCGTCGATGTGGAGCGAGGCGGGCAACAGCCCGTGGCGCATCGCCATCACCATCTTGATCACACCGGCCACGCCCGCGGCGGCCTGGGTGTGGCCGATGTTGGACTTGATGGAGCCGAGCCACAGCGGACGGCCCTCCGGCCGCTCCCGCCCGTAGGTGGCCAGCAGCGCCTGGGCCTCGATGGGGTCGCCCAGAGTGGTTCCCGTGCCGTGCGCCTCCACCGCGTCCACCTCGGCCGGGGACAGCCGCGCGTTCGCCAGCGCCTGGCGGATCACCCGCTGCTGCGAGGGCCCGTTCGGCGCGGTGAGCCCGTTCGACGCACCGTCCTGGTTGACCGCCGATCCCCGGATCACCGCAAGCACCTCACGGCCGTTGCGGCGGGCGTCCGACAGCCGCTCCAGGACGAGCAGGCCGATGCCCTCGCCCCAGCCGGTGCCGTCGGCCGCCGCGGCGAACGGCTTGCACCGGCCGTCCGGGGCCAGTCCGCGCTGGCGCGAGAACTCCACGAAGGTGTTGGGGGTGGCCATCACCGTCACTCCGCCGGCCAGGGCCAGAGTGCACTCGCCCTGCCGCAGCGCCTGCGCCGCCAGATGCATGGCCACCAGCGAAGAGGAGCAGGCCGTGTCCACCGTCACCGCGGGCCCCTCCAGGCCGAAGGTGAACGCCACCCGGCCGGAGGCGATGCTCGGTGTGCTGCCGGTCATCAGACGGCCCTCGACGCCCTCCGGGGTGCGGCCGAGGAAACGGCTGCCGTAGTCGTCGTACATGACCCCGGTGATCACCGCGCTCCGACTGCCCCGCAGGCTCACCGGGTCGATGCCCGCGCTTTCGAACGCCTGCCAGGCGGTCTCCAGGAGCAGCCGCTGCTGTGGGTCGGTCGCCAGTGCCTCGCGGGGGGAGATGCCGAAGAACTCGGCGTCGAACCGTGGGGCCTCGTAGAGGAATCCGCCTTCGCGGGCGTAGCTGGTGCCGGTGTGGTCGGGGTCGGGGTCGAAGAGGCCCGCGAGGTCCCAGCCGCGGTCCCCGGGGAACTCGCCGATCGCGTCCACGCCGTCGGCCACCAGCCGCCACAGCTCCTCGGGCGAGCCGGCCCCGCCCGGGTAGTGGCAGGCCATGCCGACGATGACGATGGGATCGTCGTCGGCCGCCGCGGCGGTGGCCTCCGGCGGGAGCGGCGCCGCGGCCGGTGCGCCGGTCAGCCGCTCCCGCAGAAAGCCCACGAGGGCATCGGGGGTCGGATAGTCGAAGATGACGGTGGCGGGGATCCGGATGCCGGTGGCCGCGTTGAGCCGGTTGCGCAGGTCCAGTGCGGTGAGCGAGTCGAAGCCGAGCTCCTGGAAGGCCTTGTCCGGTTCGATGGCCTCCGGTGCCGGATGGGCGAGCACGGTGGCGACCTGATCGCGCACCAGCTCTTCGACGAGACGGTCCCGTTCCCCGGCTGGCAGCCCGGCCAGCCGCTCGGACAGGGAGTGCGCCCCGGTGGTGTGCGGGGCCCGCGTGGGGGCGTGCACCAGCCGTCGCAGCACGGGCGGAAGCGGCCCGGTGGCGGCCCGGGTGCGCAGCGCCGCGAGGTCGAAGCGCGCGGGGACGAGCGTGGGGTGGTCGGTGGTGAGTGCCGTGTCGAGCAGGGTCAGCGCCTGCTCGTTGGAGACGGGGGCGATACCGGAGCGGGCCATCCGGGCCAGGTCCGCGTCGTCCAGGTGGCCGGTCATGCCGCCGGCGGACGCCAGCAGCCCCCAGGCCAGCGCGTGGGACGCCCGCCCCTCGGCGTGGCGGTGTTCGGCGAGGGCGTTGAGGAACATGTTGGCGGCGGCGTAGTTGGCCTGGCCGCCGTTGCCCATGATGGCGGCGGCGGAGGAGAACATCACGAACGCGGCCGGATCCATGGTCCGGGTGAGCCGGTGCAGATGCCATGCGGCGTCGAGCTTCGGGGCGAGTACGGTGTCGAGCTGCTCGGGTGTCATGGAGGTGACCACGCCGTCGTCGAGCACCCCAGCGGCGTGGACGACGGCCGTCAGCGGATGTGCTTCGGGGAGGGTGGCGAGCAGCGCGGCCAGCGCCTCGGGGTCGGCGGCGTCACAGGCGGTGACGCGTACGTCCGCCGCGCCCAGCGAGGTCAGTTCGTCCGCGAAGGCGTCGATGTCCTCCGTGATGCCACCGCGCCGGCTGACCAGCAGCAGATGGCGCACGCCGTGCGCGGTGACCAGGTGCCGGGCCACCAGCCGGCCCAGCGCTCCGGTACCTCCGGTGATCAGTGCCGTGCCATCCGGGTCGAGGGCGCGGGCCGGGGTGTCGCGGTCGGGGCGGACCCTGACCAGACGGGGCACGTGGGCCGTTCCCGCCCGTACCGCCAGCTCCGATTCGGCAGCGGCCATCGCGGCCGGGAGGGCGGTGCGCAGGGCATCGCGCGACGCGGTGTCGTCGTCCAGGTCGAGCAGCCAGACGCGCTGCGGGTGTTCCGCCTGGGCGGCGCGGACCAGCCCCCAGACGGGCGCGGTGGTCAGGTCGGCGGGCGCGTCCCCGGGGCCGGTGGCGACCGCGCCGCGGGTGGCGATGACCAGCCGGGCCCCGCTGAACCGCTGGTCCGTCAGCCAGGTGCGCAGGGCGCCGAGGACGGGATGGACCGCCGCGCGGACCCGGGCGGGCGTCTGGTCCGGGTCGTCCGCCGAGGTGTCCGGTGCGCCGGGGCATGCCAGGACGACGACGTCGGGGACCGGCTCTCCGTCGTCGAGGGCGGCCCGCAGGGCGGCCAGATCCGGATGTGCCGGGAGGCCCAGGTCCGGCTCCCGCGCTCCGACGAGCACCCAGCGCGCCGTGGGCGCGGCCGCTTCGGCGGAGACCGGGTAAGGCTGCCAGTCCAGGCGGTACAGGGGGGCGTCGGCGGTGGCGGAGCGGGCGGAGCGCCAGCGGTCGGCGGGGACCTCACGCAGCCCGAGGGAGTCGATGGTGGCCACGGGCGCGCCGTGGTCGTCGGCCAGCCTCAGGGCGACGGTGTCCGGGGCGGTCGGGGTGATGCGCACGCGGAGCCGGGTGGCGCCGGGGGTGAACAGCCGCACCCCGCCGAAGGAGAACGGCAGTCGGACGGTCGCCTCCGGGCCGTCCGCCACACGGCCGCCGTGGAAAAGCTCCTCCACCGGGTGCAGGGCGCTGTCGAGCAGGGCGGGGTGCACTCCGTACGCGTCGGCCTCGCCGCGCCGTTCCGGGGCCAGTCGTACCTCGGCGAACATCTCCTCGCCGAGCCGCCACGCGGTGTGCAGTCCGCGGAAGGCGGGCCCGTAGGCGTATCCCTGGGCGGTCAGGCGCTCGTACAGGTCCGCCACGTCGACCGGGACGGCCCCGGCGGGCGGCCAGGCCGTGGTGGGCGGTTCCGCCGCGGGCGGTGGCGTGGCCGCGTCGGCCAGTACGCCGGTGGCGTGGTGGCGCCAGGCGGCCGCGCTGTCCGGGCCGTCGTCGGCGGGGCGCGAGGCGATGGTGACGGTCCGCCGCCCGGTTTCGTCGGGGGCGGTGACGGCGAGCTGGATGCGTACCGCGCCGGAGGCGGGCAGGATCAGCGGTGTCTCCAGGGTGAGGTCCTCGATCAGCTCCCGGCCGGTGTGCGCGGCGGCGAGCAGGACCAGCTCCAGCAGGGCCGTACCGGGCAGCGGGACGCTGTCCGCGATGGTGTGGTCGGCGAGCCAGCTGTGGGTGTGCGGGGACAGCCGTCCGGTGAGCAGCAGCCCACCGTCGGGTGTCTCCACGGCGGCCTGGAGCAGGGGGTGGTCGGTGGTGCCGAGGCCGACGGCGCGTACGTCGGCGGTGGCGTTCGGGGCGGGCCGCCAGTACCGCTGCCGCTGGAACCGGTAGGTGGGCAGGTCGACCCGGCCCGCGTCCTCGGGGAGGGCGGCGGCGAAGTCGACCGTGGCGCCGTCGATGTGCGTCAGGGCGAGCGCGGTCAGCAGCGTGCGGGGCTCGTCGCGGCCGGGGCGCAGGGCGGTGGCGAACACGGGGGCCGGGTCGGGGGCGTCCGAGGTGTCCTGGGCTCCGGGCGCGCCGGTGGCGAGGGCGTCCTGGGCCATGGTGGTGAGGACGGCGTCCGGGCCGAGTTCGAGGTAGCGGGTCACGCCCTCGCCGTGCAGGGTGCGCAGACCGTCGTGGAACCGTACGGGCCGGCGGACGTGGCGTACCCAGTACTCGGGGTCGCGGAGCTGTTCGGGGTCGGCCTGCCGGCCGGTGACGCCTGAGATCACCGGGATGCGCGGTGGGTGGTAGGTGAGCCGCCGGGCCACGTCGCGGAAGTCGTCGAGCATGGGGTCCAGGAGCGGTGAGTGGAAGGCGTGGCTGACGCGGAGCCGCTTGGTGCGGTGCCCCCGCTCCTTCAGGGTGCGGGCGATCTCATCGACGGTTCCGGCGGCTCCGGACACGACCACCGAGGTGGGGCCGTTGACCGCGGCGAGCGCCACGCGGTCCTCGCGGCCGGCGAGCAGCGGGACGACCTGTTCCTCAGTGGCTTCCACGGCGGCCATGGCGCCACCGGACGGCAGCGCCTGCATCAGCCGGCCGCGGGCGGCCACCAGCGCGCAGGCGTCCGGAAGGGACAGGACGCCCGCCACGTGCGCGGCCACCAGCTCGCCCACGGAGTGGCCGGTCAGGAACGACGGGGTGAGGCCGAACGACTCGACGAGCCGGAACAGCGCCACCTCGACCGCGAACAACGCGGGCTGGGCGAACGCGGTCCGGTCCAGCTCCTCGGCGTCGTCCCCGAACGCCACGCCCTTCAGGGGCCGTTCGAGATGCGTGTCCAGCGCATCGCAGACCGCGTCGAACGCCTCCGCGTACACGGGGTAGGCGTCGTACAGCCCACGGCCCGTGCCGGGGCGTTGGCTGCCCTGTCCGGTGAACATGAGGGCGGTGCCGCCGGAACGGGTCGCCGCCGTGGTCCGGGTCAGTCCGGGGTGGCTTCGGCCGTCGGCCAGCGCCCGCACGGCGGCCAGCAGTTCGTCATGGCTGTCGCCGATGGCCACGGCCCGGTGTTCGAAGGCCGACCGGGTCCGGGCGAGCGACCAGCCCACATCGGTCACGGGCAGCCCGGGGTGGGCGGTGAGATGTGCGGCGAGGGCCTCGGCCTGGTCCTGTAACGCCTGGCCGGTGCGGGCGGACACCACCCAGGGCACCACGCGGCCGCCCAGTGGCGGTGCGGTGCCCACTGGCGGTGCGGTGCCCAGTGACGGTGCGGTGCCCGCGGCGGTCGGCCCGGGGGTCCGGTCCGGTGCGGGGGGCTCGTCCGCGGGGGCCTGTTCGAGCAGCAGGTGGGCGTTGGTGCCGGAGATACCGAAGGAGGACACCGCGGCCCGGCGCGGCCGCTCGCCACGCGGCCAGCCGACCGCCTCGGTGAGCAGACGTACGGCACCGGTACCCCATTCGACATGGGGCGTGGGCCGCTTGACGTGCAGGGTGGCGGGCAGTGTCTCGTACCGCATCGCCATGATCATCTTGATGACGCCGGCCACGCCCGCGGCGCCCTGGGTGTGTCCGATGTTGGACTTGACCGAGCCCAGCCACAGCGGCCGGTCCTCGGGCCGGTCCCGGCCGTAGGTGGTGAGCAGCGCCTGGGCCTCGATGGGATCGCCGAGCCGGGTCCCGGTGCCGTGCGCCTCCACCGCGTCCACCTCGGCCGGGGACAGCCGCGCGTTCGCCAGCGCCTGGAGGATGACGCGCTGTTGGGAGGGTCCGTTGGGCGCGGTCAGACCGTTGGAGGCGCCGTCCTGGTTGATGGCCGAGCCCCGGATCAGCGCCAGCACCCGGTGGCCGTGGCGCCGTGCGTCGGACAGCCGCTCCAGCAGCACCAGGCCCACGCCCTCGGAGAAGGCGGTGCCGTCGGCGTCGGCGGAGAACGCCTTGCACCGGCCGTCGGGCGCCAGTCCGCGCTGCCGGGAGAACTCGGTGAACACGTTCGGGACGGCCATCACCGTCACCCCGCCGGCCAGGGCCAGGGTGCACTCGCCCTGCCGCAGCGCCTGGCAGGCCAGGTGCATCGAGACCAGCGAGGACGAGCACGCCGTGTCCACGGTGACCGCCGGCCCCTCCAGGCCGAGGGTGTACGCGACCCGGCCGGAGAGCACACTGGGCGCGTTGCCCGTCACCAGATAGCCCTCGGCGCTCTTGTCGATGTGCGGGGTGCCGAAACCGGGGAGCGCGGTCCCGGCGTACACGCCCGTCGAGGAGCCTTTCAGCGAGACCGGGTCGATTCCGGCGCGTTCGAGAAGCTCCCAGGCCACCTCCAGCAGCAGCCGCTGCTGCGGGTCGATCACCAGCGCCTCACGCGGGCTGATCCCGAAGAACTCCGGGTCGAACCGGTCGGCGTCATAGAGGAAACCGCCCTCACGGGCGTGGCTGGTGCCGGGGTGGTCCGGGTCCGGATGGAACAGCCCCTCCAGGTCCCAGCCGCGATCGGTGGGAAACTCCGCCATCGCGTGTGCGCCGGAGGCGAGCAGCCGCCACAGCGCCTCGGGCGAGTCGGCCCCGCCCGGATAGCGGCAAGCCATGCCGACCACGGCCACCGGCTCCTGGGAACGGTCCTCCATCTCGCGCAGCCGCTGACGCGTTTCGTGCAGATCGCCTGCCACTCGCCTCAGATAGTCGACCAGCTTCTCTTCACTAGCGTGCGTCACAGAGGGTCACCCGGCCTTCAGCGAAGGGCGCGCCACGTTGTTCATGACAGGCCAAGTTCGTTGTCGATGAATTCCAGAACCTGATCGGCGGTCGCCACCTGCAACCGCTCCACGGCGTTGCCGTCGTCCGCCTCCGCCGACGAGCACAGCGCCTTCCACTTCGACAGCAAGGTCTCCAGCCGGGCGGTGACCGCGCCGGAGTCCACGTCCTCGACAACCACGGCCGACAGGCTGTTCTCCAGCCTGACCAGCTCGTTGAGGACGGGGTGGGGTACGTCGGGGCCCGAGGCGGCCGGCTCACCGTCCGGCGAGAGCTCCCGGCGCAGATGCTCGGCCAGCACCGCCGACTCCGGGTGGTCGAAGACGAGGGCCGCGGGCAGCCGCAATCCGGTGGCGGCGGCCAGCCGGTTGCGCAGCTCGACGGCGGTCAGCGAATCGAAGCCGAGGTCCTTGAACGACGCGTCCGGCTGCACCACACCCGGATCGGCGTGGCCGAGCACCGTGGCCGCGTGGGTACGCACCAGGTTGAGCAGCAGCCGGTGCTGTTCGGCGGGCGGCAGCCCCCTGAGCCGGCCCGCCCAGTCGGTGGGCTGCCCACCGGCGGCCGCCGTGGGCCGGGGCCGTCCGCTGCCGCCGACGGTGGCGAGGGCCCGCAGCGGACTGGGCAGGGTGCCGGGGTTCTGGGCGGCGAGGGAGCCGGTGTCCAGGCGGAGCGCCAGCAGATGCGGGTGGCCGTGCCGGCAGGCCGCGTCCAGCAGCGCCAGACCCTCCTCGGTGCTGTTGGCCTTGATGCCGAGACGGCCGATCCGGGCCAGGTCGGCGTCGGCCAGCCGCGCGGTGAGACCACTGGTGGCCGCCCAGAGACCCCAGGCCACCGAGACCCCCGGAAGCCCCGTGGCCTGGCGGTGGACGGCCAGCGCGTCGCAGAAGGCGTTGGCGGCGGCGTAGTTGGCCTGGGCGGGAGTGCCGAGATCCGAGGCGAAGGAGGAGAACATGACGAACATGCCCAGCCGCAGATGCGCGGTGGCGGTGTGCAGATGGGCCGCGGCCGCCGCCTTCGCCGCCCAGGCCCGCGCCAGACGCTCCGGGGTCTGCGCGGGGAGCATCGCGTCGTCCAGCACACCCGCCGCGTGGACGACACCGGTCAGGGGGTGTGCCGGGTCGACGCCCGCGAGCACCTCGGCCACCTGCGCCGCGTCACCGATGTCGCGCGCCAGGATCCGTACGTCGGCGCCCAGGTCGGTGAGCCGGGCCGCCAGCTCCCGCGCGCCCGGCGCGTCGGGACCGCCCCGGCTGACCAGCAGCAGACGGCGAATGTGCCGGCTGCGCACGAGGTGCTCGGCCACATGTCCACCGAGGGTGCCGGTGCCGCCGGTGATGAGCACGGTGCCATCGGGATCCACCGGGGCGGGCACGTCCAGCACCAGCTTGCCCGTGTGCTTGGCCTGACTCAGATACCGCAGCGCCTCACGCGCCCGGCCGAGCGGCCACGCCCGTACCGGAGGCGGCACCAGCACACCGGAGGCGAACAACCCTCCCAGTTCTCGGAGCATTTCGCCGATACGGGATGGACCGGCGTCGGCGATCAGATCGTACGCGTGGTAGCGGACACCGGGGTGCTCGGCCGCGATCCGCTCCGCGGCACGGACATCGGTCTTGCCCATCTCCAGCAACCGGCCGCCCCCGCCCAGGAGGCGGAGCGAGGCGTCCACGAACTCCCCGGCGAGGCTGTTGAGCACCACATCGACGCCCCGGCCACCGGTGGCCTCCCGGAACGCCTCTTCGAAGGCGAGGTCGCGCGACGAGGCCCGGTGGGCCGCATCGATGCCCATCTCCTCCAGCACCCCGTGCTTCGCCGGACTCGCCGTCGCGTAGACCTCCGCGCCGAGATGCCGGGCGATCCGCACGGCGGCCGTTCCCACACCACCGGTCGTGGCATGGATCAGCACGCGCTCGCCCGCCTGGAGTCCCCCCAGCTCCACGAGCCCGTACCAGGCGGTGAGGAACACGACGGGGACGGCGGCCGCCTGCCGGAACGTCCAGCCTTCGGGGATGGGTACGACCGTACGGGCGTCCGCCACGGCCAGCGGGCCGAACGCGCCCTCGAACAGGCCCATCACCCGGTCGCCCACAGCGAGACCGGTCACGCCGGGGCCGACGTCCCGCACCACACCGGCGCCCTCGCTGCCACCGAACACCGCATCCCCGGGGTACATCCCCAACACCATCAGCGCATCGCGGAAGTTGACGCCCGCCGCGTGGACATCGATCCGAACCTGGCCCTCCCGCAGAGGTGCCAGGGCCTCCGGGCACGCCACGGGCCGCACACTGTCCACCGTCCCGGCGCCCTCGAGTCCGAGCCGCCAGGCGGACTGCCCCACCGGGACCGCCAGGCCCGCGCTCGGCGCGGCGCGCACCAGCCGAGGCATCAGCGCCCGCCCGGCGCGCAGGGCCAGCTGCGACTCGTCCATCTCGATGGCGCGCGCCACGGCGTCGGTCACGAGGTCGGCGGACACCTCGGCGTGGGGGGCGAGATCGAGCAGCAGGAAACGGCCGGGGTTCTCGGTTTGCGCACTGCGCACCAGACCCCAGACAGCGGCGCCCGCCACATCCACACCGTCGGCCACGAGGTCACCACCCGGGTCGCCGGTCGCGACGGCGCCACGCGTCACCACCACCAACCGGGCCTCGGCCAGGCGCGGCTCGGCCAGCCAGCTCCGCAACAGCTCCAGGACCCGTTCCGCCGAGGCCAGCCCGTCGGCCGCCATCCCGCCATCTCGGGCACGGACCGCCTCGGCGGGCTCGAGTGCCAGGACGACGGCGGGGGCGGGGGCGCCCGCGTCGAGCGCGCTGATCAACGCCCGCGGATCCGGATGGCATACGGCGGCGGACCCGGCCGGAGCCCGGTCCTCGGGCCCCAGGATCACCCAGCCGGTGTCGTCGGCCGTGTGATCCGCGGACCGCCCGTCGCCATTGGGCGGCGCGGGAACCGGCAAGGGGGCCCAGTCCATGACGAACAGCCCATCCCCGCCCGGCCGTTGGGCCATACGGAGCTGATCGGCGTCGGCGGACCGCAGCACCACCGCGTCGGCGCTCAGCACCGGGGCGCCCAGGGCGTCCGCCACGGTCACCCGCAGCGTACGTTCCCGCTCCGCGCTCGGCCCGTACGGAGAGATCCGCACCCGTACCGTGCTCGCCCCGGCCGCCCACAGCGACACCCCGTTCCAGGTGAACGGCAGCCACACTCGGCCATCGGGCGACCCGGCGTCGCTCGGTGAGCCATCGGTCAGCAGCACGGGATGCAGGGCGGCGTCGAGCAGCGCCGGGTGGATACCGAACCCCGTCCGCTCCCCCGCGGCCTCGGGCAGCGCCACCTCGGCCAGCAGATCCGCGCCGTCCCGCCATACCGCGCGCAGTCCCTGGAAGGCCGGACCGTACGCGTACCCCGACGCCGCGATGTGTGCGTAGAAGTCCACGGGGTCGATCGGTTTCGCACCCGCCGGTGGCCATGCCCCACCCAACTCCGCTCCTGGCGTGGAGCCGTCGGGAGGTGGGCTCAGGACGCCTTCCGCATGGCACACCCACCCGGCCGCCGTGTCGGCGTCGTCATCAGGGCGCGAGTACATCCGCACATCGCGCCGGCCATCGGCGCCCGGCCCGCCGACGACCACTTGCAGTCGGACCCCGCCACTGGGCGGCAGCACGAGCGGTACCTGGAGCGTCAGCTCCTCCACACCACCGCAGCCGACCTCATCGGCGGCCCGCAGCGCCCACTCCACCATGGCCGTCCCCGGCACCAGCGCCGCGCCCGCCACCACGTGGTCGGCGAGCCAGCCATGGGACTGCGCCGAGAGCCGTCCCGTCAGCAGATGCCCCTGGCCGTCGGCGAGCTCCACGGCGGCGCTCAGCAGCGGATGGCCCGCGGCGACCAGTCCGAGGTCGGTGGGGTCGGCACCCCGGCCACTGAGTCCGTCGAGCCAGTAGCGCTGGTGCTGGAAGGCGTAGGTGGGCAGGTCGACGGTACGCGGGGTCGGGTCGGCCGGAAACGCGGCCTTCCAGTCGACGTCGACCCCGGCGATGAACGCCTGGCCGAGGGAGTGGAGGAGCTGGGCCCGGCCACCGTGGTCACGGCGCAGTGTGGGCACCGCGACCGCCTCCACACCCGCCTGCTCAAAGGTCTCCTGCATTCCGACGGTCAGTACGGGATGCGAACTGGCCTCGATGAACACCCGGTGACCATCCGCCAGCAACGCCTCGACGGCGTCGGCGAACCGCACCCGCTCCCGCAGATTGCGCACCCAGTAGTCCGCGTCCAGGCCAGCCGCATCGACTCGGCCACCGGTCACCGTCGAGTAGAACGCCACCTCATCCGCGCCACCGACGACCGGCCGGACACCGGCCAGAACCTCGTTCAACTCCTCACGGATCTGATCCACCTGAGGACCATGCGAGGCATAGTCCACCTCGATCAGCCGGGCACGCTCCCCCACGTCCTGGCACGCGGCCACCACACCGGCCACCTGCTCCGGCGGACCAGAAACCACCGTGGACGAGGGTCCATTCACAGCGGCCACACCTACTCCACCGGCCCGATCACCAAACCCCGACAGCAGTTCCCCCGCCCGCTCCTGACCTACGCCGAGCGACGCCATCGCCCCGCCCCCGGCCAGCCGCCGCAACGCCCTGCTCCGCAACGCCACGACCTTCGCACCGTCCTCCAAAGACAGCGCACCCGCCACAACAGCCGCCGCGATCTCACCCTGGCTATGGCCCACCACCGCCGCAGGACGCACCCCATACCCCGCCCACACCGCAGCCAACGACACCATCACCGCCCACAACACCGGCTGCACCACATCCACCCGCCCCAGATCCACCGCGCCCTCCGCACCACGCAACACATCCGAAAGCGACCAATCCACAAACGGCGCCAGTGCCCGCTCACACTCCGCCGCCCGCGCCGCGAACACGGGCGACGCTTCCAGCAGCTCCGCCCCCATACCGGCCCACTGCGAACCCTGACCGGGGAAGACCAGCACCGGACCCACACCACCCGTCAACACCGCCGCACCCGACTGCACCACACCCGGATGCGACACACCCCCCGCCAACGCCTCCACACCCGCCAACAACTCCACGCGGTCAGCACCCACCACCACCGCCCGATGCTCAAACACCGACCGCGCCGTGACCAACGACCACCCCACATCCACCGACGACAGCTCGGACGCACCCCCCACCCACTCAGCCAACGCCGCAGCCTGCCCCCGCAACGCCGCCACACTCCGCCCCGACACCACCCACGGCACCACGCCCATCTCGCAGGAGACCGGAGGTTCCTCCTCAGGAGCCTGCTCCAGGATCAGATGGGCGTTCGTGCCGGAGATGCCGAACGAGGACACCGCCGCACGGCGGGGGCGTTCCAGCCGGGGCCACTCCACCGGCTCGTTCAGCAGCCGCAGCCCACTGTCCGCCCAGTCCACATGCGGGGTGGGCTGGTCAAGGTGCAGGTTCGCGGGCAGCCGGGGGTGCCGGAGCGCCATCACCATCTTGATCACACCCGCGACACCGGCCGCCGCATGCGTATGGCCGATGTTGGACTTCAGGGAGCCCAGCAGCAGGGGCCGGTCTGCGGGGCGGTTCTGGCCGTAGGTGGCGATCAGGGCCTCGGCCTCGATCGGGTCGCCGAGTTTGGTGCCGGTGCCGTGTGCCTCGACAGCGTCCACATCACCCGGCGTCAACCGTGCGTTGGCCAGTGCCTGCCCGATGACGCGTTCCTGGGCCACGTCGTTGGGTGCGGTGAGGCCGTTGCTGGCGCCGTCCTGGTTGACCGCCGAGCCCCGGATCACCGCCAGCACCCGGTGGCCGTTGCGCCGCGCCTCCGAGAGCCGCTCCAGCACCACCACGCCGACGCCTTCGGAGAAACCGGTGCCGTCCGCGTCGGCGGCGAAGGACTTGCACCGGCCGTCCGGGGCCAGTGCGCGCTGCCGGGAGAACTCGGTGAACATGATGGGGGTGGCGAGTGAGGTGACACCGCCCGCCAGGGCCAGGGTGCATTCGCCCTGCCGCAACGCCTGCACCGCCAGATGGATGGCCACCAGCGAGGCCGAGCACGCGGTGTCCACCGTCACCGCCGGCCCCTCCAGGCCGAAGGTGTAGGCCACCCGGCCCGAGATCACGCTGGTGAGTCCGCCCGTGGTGGCGTAGCCCTCGAATCCCTCCGGGATGCGCGGTGCCCGGGACAGATAGTCCTGGCTGGACACCCCGGCGTAGACACCGGTGCGGGTTCCCTTCAGCGACACCGGGTCGATACCGGCCCGTTCCAGGGACTCCCAGGCCGTCTCCAGCACCAGCCGCTGCTGCGGGTCCATGGCCAGCGCTTCCCTGGGGCTGATGCCGAAGAACGCCGCGTCGAACCGGTCCGCCGCGACAAATCCGCCCTGGCGGACGCAGCTGGTGCCGTAGTGCTCCGGATCGGGGTGGTAGAGGCGCTCCAGATCCCAGCCGCGGTCCGTCGGGAAGTCCCCGATGGCGTCGACACCCGAGACGAGCAGTTCCCACAACTCCTCCGGGGAGGTGACCCCGCCGGGGAAACGGCAGGCCATGCCGATCACGGCCACCGGTTCCTGGGCACGCTCCTCCACTTCGCGCAACCGCAGACGCGTATCGTGCAGATCGGCGGAAACGCGCTTGAGGTACTCGACCAGCTTCTCTTCGTTCGCCATGAGGGGTCACCCGGCCTTCAGCGATCGTCGCGCCCGGCACATTCAGGACACACCAAGCTCGTTGTCAATAAACTCAAGGACCTGGTCCGCGGAGGCGGACTCCAGTCTTTGGGCCGCGCTCATTTCATCCGTCGGCTGCCGTGGCAACTGTGTGCTCGGAGGGTGAATCGCGGTGGGGGCGGGGGTGGCGGCGGTGCCGTCGGAGGACAGCCGTCGCACAAGGTGGTGGGCGATGCCTTCCGGCGTCGGATATCTGAAGATGAGGGCCGCGGGCAGCCGCAGCCCCGTGGCGGCCGCGAGGCGATCGCGCAGTTCGACCGCGGTGAGGGACTCGAAGCCCAGCTCCTTGAAGTTGGCGTCGGCGTGCACGGCCTCGGCATCGGTGTGGCCCAGCACGGTGGCGGCGTGGTCGCGTACCAGTGCGAGGAGTGTGCGATACCGGTCGACGGCCGACAGCCGCGCCAGCCGGGCGGCCCAGTCGGCGGACGAGGCCCCGGCGGCGGCCGCGGCGCGCCGCCGTACGTTTCCGCCACCGCCGGTTCCGGCGGCCGCATGGCCGGTGTTCGCCGAGCGCAGCTGCTCGGCCTCCGCGGGGCGCAGCACCAGCGCGTCGATCGTCAGGACCGGGGCGCCCACGGCGTCGGCGACGACGACCCGCAGTTCACGCTCGCCCTCAGCGGTCCGCGGACGGGGGGTGAGTCGGACCCGTACGGCCGTGGCCTCGGCCGCCCACAGGGACACACCGCTCACGGTGAACGGCAGCCACATCCGCTTCTCGTCCGCCTCGGGGCCAGGGCTCGCGCCGAGTTGGCCGGTCAGCAGCGTCGGGTGCAGCACCGCGTCCAGCAGGGCGGGGTGAATACCGAATCCGCCGGGCTCTCCGGCGGCCTTGGGCAGCGCCACCTCTGCCAGCAGGTCCGCGCCGTCCCGCCACACCGTGCGCAGCCCCTGGAACGCGGGGCCGTACCCGTAGCCGGATGCGGCGATCCGCTCGTAGAAGCCGTCGGTGTCCACCGGCCGTGCCTGTGGCGGGGGCCATGTTCCGGGCAGCTCCCCTGCTCGGCTCCCCGGTGCGGCGGGGCCGAGTACGCCCACGGCGTGGCACCTCCAGTCGGCGTCCCCACCGCTGCGAGAGCCGTCGCCCGGTCCTGAGTAGACCGCGATGTCGCGGCGTCCGTCGTCGGCGGACGGGCCCACCACCACCTGGACGCACCGCCCGCCCGTCGCGGGCATCACCAGCGGCAGCCGCAGCGCGAGTTCCTCCACCGCACCGCAGCCGGCCTCGTCGGCCGCCCGCAGCGCCCACTCCATGAGCGCTGCCCCGGGCACCAGGGCCACGTCCGCCACCACGTGGTCGGCGAGCCAGCCGTGTGTCTGCGGGGAGAGGCGTCCGGTCAGCACATGGCCACTGCCGTCGGCGAGCCGCACCGCGGCGCCCAGCAGCGGATGGTCCGACCCGACCAGGCCGAGGGCGGCGGGGTCGCCGCCGGGTCCGCCGGGGGCGTCCAGCCAGTAGCGCCGGCGCTGGAAGGCGTAGGTGGGCAGGTCGACCGTTTGAGGCGGGGGGTCGGCCGGGAACGCGGCCCGCCAGTCGACCTCGGCCCCGGCGAGGAACGCCTGCGCGACGGACCTGGTCAGCTGGTCCAGGTCCCCGTGGTCCCGCCGCAGCGTGGGCACCGCGGCGGCGTCGCTCTCCGCGTGCTCGAAGGTCTCCCGCATGCCCATGGTGAGGACGGGGTGGGTGCTGGCCTCGATGAACACCCGGTGCCCGGCGCCCAGCAACGCCTCGATCGCCTCCGCGAACCGCACCCGCTCCCGCAGATTCCGCACCCAATAGCCCGTATCCAGGACGGAGGCATCGGCCCGGCCACCGCTCACCGTGGAGTAGAACACCACCCCGGACCCGGACACCCCGACCGGCTCCACCCCCCTGAGCACCTCGCACAGCTCCCCGGCAATCTCATCGACCTGCGGACTGTGCGAGGCATAGTCCACCTCGATCATCCGCGCCCGCTCCCCCGCCTCCCTACAGGCGGCCACCACGGCGGCCACCTGCTCCGGCGGCCCGGACACCACAGTGGATGCGGGACCATTGACCGCGGCCACCACCACAGCGGCGACCCGGTCACCCAGCCCCGACAGCAACTCCTCCACCCGCTCACAACCCAACGCCAGCGAGGCCATGGCCCCACCACCGGCCAGCCGCCGCAACGCCCGGCTGCGCAACGCCACGACCCTCGCACCGTCCTCCAAGGACAACGCCCCCGCCACCACAGCCGCCGCGATCTCTCCCTGACTGTGGCCCACCACAGCGGCAGGACGCACCCCGTACTCGGCCCATACGGCAGCCAGGGACACCATCACCGCCCACAACACCGGCTGCACCACATCCACCCGACCCAGATCGCCCGCGCCGTCCACCCCCCGCAGAACACCCGTCAGCGACCAGTCGACATACGGCGCCAGCGCCCGCTCACACTCCGCCACCCGGGCCGCGAACACCGGCGAGGCATCCAGCAGCCCGGCACCCATACCGACCCACTGCGAACCCTGACCGGGAAAAACCAGCACCGGGCCCACACCACCACTCACCGCCACACCGGGGCCCACCACACCCGGATGGCTCTCCCCTGCCGCCAACGCCTCCAGAGCGGCACTGAGTTCGGCACGACTCCCGCCGACCACCACCGCACGATGGTCGAACACGGTCCGGGTGGTGGCCAGTGACCAGCCCACGTCCCGGGGTGACAGCGTCTGGTCGGCGGCCGTGCGGGCGGCCAGTGCCCGTGCCTGTCCCCGGAGCGCCTCGGCGCCGCGGGCGGACAGCACCCAGGGCACCGGCCCGTCGCCGCCGTCCGGCTGTGCGCCGGTGGGAGCGGTTTCCGGCTCGGGGGCCTGTTCCAGGATCAGGTGCGCGTTGGTGCCGCTGATGCCGAAGGAGGACACACCGGCGCGGCGTGGGTGTTCGCCGCGCGGCCACTCCACCGGCTCGGTCAGCAGGCGCACCGCACCGCTGTCCCAGTCGACATGCGGGCTGGGCGTGTCGATGTGCAAGGTGGCGGGCAGCAGTCCGTGCCGCATGGCCATCACCATCTTGATGACGCCCGCCACGCCGGCCGCCGCCTGGGCATGGCCGATGTTGGACTTCAGCGAACCCAGCCACAGGGGCCGGTCGGCGGGACGCCGCTGCCCGTAGGTGGCGAGCAGGGCCTGGGCCTCGATGGGGTCGCCCAGGGTGGTTCCGGTGCCGTGCGCCTCGACGGCGTCCACGTCGGGCGGCGACAGCCGGGCGTCGGCGAGGGCCTGGCGGATCACTCGCTGCTGGGAGGGGCCGTTGGGCGCGGTCAGACCGTTGGAGGCGCCGTCCTGGTTGACGGCCGAGCCGCGGATCACCGCCAGGACCGGGTGGCCACGCCGCCGGGCGTCGGACAGCCGCTCCAGCAGCAGCAGACCCACGCCTTCGCCCCATCCGGTGCCGTCGGCGGCCGCCGCGAACGGCTTGCACCGCCCGTCGGGGGCCAGCCCCCGCTGGCGGGAGAAGCCGGTGAACATGCCGGGTGAGGCCATCACCGTCACCCCTCCGGCCAGGGCCAGCGCGCACTCGCCCTGGCGCAGTGCGCGCACCGCCAGATGGACGGCCACGAGCGACGACGAGCACGCCGTGTCCACCGACAGGGCGGGTCCCTCCAGGCCGAAGGTGAACGCCACCCGGCCGGACGCCACGCTCACGGTGCCACCGGTCAGCAGATGGCCGTCGAGTCCCTTGGGCGCCTCGTGCAGCCGGGGTCCGTAGTCCTGCTGCGTCACTCCGACGAACACCCCGGTCGGGCCGGCCCGGAGGGTGGCGGCGCGGATGCCCGCCCGTTCGAAGGTCTCCCACGCGGTTTCCAGCAGCAGCCGCTGCTGTGGATCGGTGGCCAGCGCCTCCCGGGGGCTGATCCCGAAGAACTCCGCGTCGAATTCCGCTGCGTCGTACAGGAAGCCGCCCTCGTGGGCGGTGCTGGTGCCGGTGCGGTCCGGGTCGGGGTCGAGAAGTCCGGCCAGGTCCCAGCCGCGGTCCCGGGGGAAGTCCCCGATCGCGTCGACGCCCTCGGACACCAGCCGCCACAGCGCCTCGGGCGAGTCGGCCCCGCCCGGGAAGCGGCAGCCCATGGCCACCACCGCGATCGGCTCGTCATCGTCGCGCGATGCGGGCGCCGCCCACGCGGGCGGGGTGGCCGACGGACCGGGAGCGGGGCTGGTGCGGGCCCGCAGATGTTCGGCGACGGCCAGTGGTGTGGGGTGGTCGAAGGTGAGCGTGGCGGTCAGGGACAGTCCGGTGGCCGCGCCGAGCCGCTCGCTCAGTTCGGTCGCCGCCAGCGAGTCGAAGCCCAGCTCCTTGAAGGTGAGGCCCGGATCGACGGCGGCCGGATCGGGGTGCCCGAGGACGAGGGCGACATTCGTCCGTACGGTGTCCAGCGGATCGCGGTCCCGCTCCGTGGCGCCGGGCCCGGCCGTTTCGGTGGCCGGCGCCGGGCCCGGTGTGGCGCCCGGCTGGGCGGCCGGGGTGGCCGGCTGGGCGGCCGGGGTGGCCGGCGCGGTGGCTTCGGTGGCGGGCCAGTAGCGGTCCCGCTGGAAGGCGTACGTCGGCAGGGGGACCCGCCGCCGGGGGTGCCCGGCGGCGCGTCCCCAGGCCACCTCGGCACCGCGGACATACGCCTGGGCCATGGCGGCGGCGAAGGTGCGCGCCTCGGGCCGGTCACGGCGCAGCGCCGCCACGGTGGCGGGCCGCGGCCGGCCGGGGGCCGGTCCGGGCCGTGCGGTGAGGCATTCGCGAGTCATGGCGGTGAGGGCGGCGTGCGGTCCGAGTTCGAGGAAGGTGGTGACACCGTCGTCCAGGAGGGTGTGCACGCCGTCCATGAACCGCACCGCGTGGCGGGCGTGCCGGGCCCAGTAGGCCGGTGAGGCGAGTTGGGAGGCGGTGGCCGGCCGTCCCGTCACATTGGAGACGAGGGGGATGGCCGGCGCGGCGAAGGTCAGCCTGGAGGCGACGGCGCGCAGTTCGTCGAGGATGCCGTCCATGTGCGGCGAGTGGAAGGCGTGGCTGACCTTCAGCAGCCGGACCTTGCGGCCGCGCTCGCGCCAGGCGGCGGCGGTCTCGTGTACGGCGTCGTGGTCGCCGGAGATCACCACGGACATCGGCCCGTTGACGGCGGCCAGGTCCAGCCGGCCCTCCCGTCCGGCGAGCAGTCCGGCGAGCAGTCCGGCGGCCTCGTCCGGACCGGCCTGCAACGCGGCCATGGCGCCCGCCGCCGTGACCGACTGCATCAGCCGGCCGCGGGCGGCCACCAGGGTGCAGGCGTCGGGCAGGGTGAGCACACCGGCCACGTGGGCGGCGGCGATCTCGCCGACCGAGTGGCCCATCACACGGTCGGGGGTGAGCCCCCAGGATTCGGCCAGCCGGTACAGGGCCACCTCGATGGCGAACAGCGCGGGCTGGGTGTACGAGGTCCGGTCGAGCAGGGCCGCCCGCGGCGAGGGGTGCCGGGCGAACATCACCTCGCGCAGCGGCTCTTCCAGATGCGCGTCCAGGCAGTCGCACACCTCGTCCAGCGCCGCGGCGAAGACCGGGTAGGCGGTGTACAGCTCGTGGCCCATGGCCGGGCGCTGGCTGCCCTGGCCGCTGAAGAGGAACGCCAGGCCGCCGTCCGTGGTGCTGCCCCGGACCGCCGCGGCGGTGTCCGCGCCGTCGGCCAACGCGTCCAGCCCGCCGAGCAGTTCGTCGGCGCCGTCGCCGAGGATCACGGCGCGGTGGCCGAAGGCGGTGCGGGTGGTGGCCAGGGTGTGCGCGATGTCGGCCGGGGGAAGGCCGGGGTGGTCCGTCAGGTGGTCCCGCAGGCGCCGGGCCTGGGCGCTGAGCGCCGCGGGGGTCTTCGCCGAGAGCGGCCAGGCCAGCACGGGCGGCGCGGCGCCGGGCGCGATCGGTTCCGGCGCGGAGGCGGCTGCGGGTGCTTCGCCGAGTACGAGGTGGCAGTTGGTGCCGCCCATGCCGAAGGAGCTGACCCCGGCGAGCAGTGGCCGGTCCGGGCGTGGCCAGTCGGTGAGCCGGTCCTGGACCCGCAGTCCGAGTTCGGTCAGCGGGATCCGCGGGTTCGGGGCGGTGAAGTGGAGACTGGGCGGGAGCTGCCGGTGCCGGATGCCGAGGGCGGTCTTGAGCAGTCCGACGATGCCGGCGGCGCCCTCGAGGTGGCCCACGTTGGTCTTGGCGGAGCCGACGAGCAGCGGTGTGCCGTCCGTCCGGGCGGTGCCGAGCGCGGCACCGAGCGCGGCCGCTTCGACGGGGTCGCCGACAGGGGTTCCGGTGCCGTGCAGCTCGACGTACTGGACCTCGTCGGGGGAGACTCCGGCGCGCCGGTGGGCCGTGCGCACCACCTCCTCCTGGGCCGCCGGGCTGGGGGCCGTCAGTCCGTCGGTGGCGCCGTCGTTGTTGACGGCGCCGGCGTGGATGACGCAGTACACCGGGTCACCGTCGCGCACGGCCGCGGCCAGTGGTTTGAGGAGGACCACCGCGCCGCCCTCGCCCCGGACGAAGCCGTTGGCGCGGGTGTCGAAGGTGTGGCAGCGCCCGTCCGGGGAGAGCCCGCCGAACTGGGCTGCGGCGGCCGCCATGCTGTCCTCGGTGAGGATGAGGTTGACACCACCGGCCAGCGCCAGGGCGCACTCCCGGCGCCGCAGGCTCTCGCAGGCCGTGTGCACGGCCACCAGCGAGGAGGACTGCGCGGTGTCGACGGTGAGGCTCGGGCCGCGCAGACCGTAGCCGTAGGAGACCCGGTTGGCGATGATGCTGCGGTGGACGCCGGTCATGGCGTGCCGGGTGGCCTCGGCGGGGGTGTGCCGGCGCAGCACGGTGGCGTACTCGTCCCAGATGGCGCCGACGAAGACACCGGTCGCGCTGTTCTTCAGCGTTCCGGGTCGGATGCCGGCGTCCTCGAACGCCTCCCAGGCGAGTTCGAGCATCAGCCGTTGCTGGGGGTCCATGGCCGTCGCCTCGCGGGGCGAGATGCCGAAGAAGGAGGCGTCGAAGGTGTCGACGCGGTCCAGGAAGCCGCCGTACCAGGTCGGTTCCGGCCGGTCGGAGCCGTCGGAGCCGTCGGGGCGGTCGGCGGTGGTGCCGGTCCGGCGGCGGTCCTCCGGCATGGTGGTGACGGCGTTCCCGCCGTGCCGCAGCAGCCGCCAGAAGGCTGACGGGCTGGGTGCCTGCGGCAGGCGGCAGGCCATTCCCACCACGGCGACGGGTTCCGTGTGCTGAGGTGTCCGGGTGGCCGTGGCGCTATCCATCGCACCCCATCCGGCGCTCGGAGAACATCGGCGTGTTCTTGGTCATGGGCGGTACTCCCGCTCCGGATTGATGATCGGTGCCAGCACGTGGCCCATCGTGCGGCGCTGTTCTAAAGCAAGACCAAATAGGTCACGGCCGGTGACTTTAGAGACGCGTTACCGGAATCCCTGACCATCGCTGAGCGGGTGAGCCTTTATGCGTCCTTGGCCGACCCCATCCAACGAGCACACAGGAGGAGTGCCATGACCTCTTCATCGGCCGTGCCGCCGGGCGGCACCGTGTCGGACTACTACAGCTCGCTGGGACCGCTTCTCCAGATGGCGTGGGACGACAACTTCCACTTCGGCTACTGGGACGGCCCGTCAGATACCAGTTCGGTCGAAGAGGCCACCGACCGCTTCACGGATCTGCTCATCGAACGGCTGCGGGTGGGTCCGGGAGCCCGGGTGCTGGATGTCGGGTGCGGAATCGGGAAACCGGCGATGCGGGTGGCGTCCACCACCGGCGCCAATGTCCTGGGCATCACGATCAGCGAGCTCCAGGTCAAACAGGCGACCGAATCCGCCCGGGTGGCCGGACTGTCCGGCCGGGTGGCATTCCAATACGCCGACGCCATGGCCATGCCTTTCGAAGACGCGTCTTTCGACGCCGTACTCGCATTCGAATCGATCAATCACATGGACCGTCCGACGGCGCTGCGCGAGATGGCCCGGGTGCTGGCGTCCGGAGGCCGGCTGGTGCTCACCGATGTCACCGCGCCGGAGGACGGCAGCTACCAGCCGGACGGCGATCCCGGCGTGGTCACCTCGCTGACCCGGCTGGACGACTGGCCCGGTCTGATCGGCGACGCGGGGCTGGTGCTCGACGAACTGGCCGATGTCACCGAGAACACGAAGGACACCGCGAACCGGATGATCGACGGGATCCTCCGCTGTCGCCGGGAGTTCGAGGCGCGACACGGCGTCAGCGTGCAGGAGGTGCTGGACGCCGCCAAGTCGGCACTGCCCACCGTTCCCAGTGCCGGCTGTGCGATCGTGGTCGCCCACAAGCCCTGAATCGACAACAAACCACGGATATTCGACCAGCCGTTCATGAGTGCCACGCAGCCGGAATTTCCCCCTCCTCATCAAAGCGGCGCCAAGGGACCCACGAACTCGCAAGACACGCTTGTCCCGCCGGACATCATCCGCGTATTCTCTTTCGCGACTACAGCACCTCATGTGCAGGTATCCGGACTCCGATCTTCCGGAACTGTTTTGCGAATACTCGCTCCGCACCGTCGAGGAGACGCCTCGAGGGCGCTTATATCCGGATTCTAGGCGAGGTGGGTAGTCATAGGACTCGCTTACGATGTGGGACACCTGCCGACGACATCACTTTCGTCCGTTCTCCGATTCCTCGGCAGGCCGCGACAAAAGAGGGGTGAGTAATGGCAGTCGCGAACGGCGTGCGTCAGGGGATCCGGCGGCACCACCCGTTCCCGGACGGCGCGGGACGACGATCCGCACGGACCGCCGGAGCCCACCCCGTACACGCGTTCACTTCCAGAACCAGACGGACCTCGCCCTTGGTATCGAGAGAAATCACAGACAACCCCGCGGGCACTTCCGGCAACGGCGCCGACTGTCCCATGACCGCACTCGTCGGCGACTCGGATGGGGCACATTGTGCGATATGAGATCATGGGTCCCCTTCGTGTGGTGGAAGGGGACAGGAAATTAACCATCAGGGCGCGCAAGATCGAGGTCCTGCTGACGGTCCTCCTCGTCCGCGCCGATCAGGTGGTCCCGATCGACCAGCTCATCACCGAGATCTGGGGGGAGGACCCACCGCGCCGGGCGATCGCCGGGCTGCATGTGTATGTCTCCCAGATCCGTAAGTTCCTGCGCCGGCCCGGCCAGAGCGAAAGCCCCGTTCTCACCCGCCCGCCGGGATACGTTCTGCGGCTGGGGCCCGATCATCTCGACTTCCACTGCTTCGAACGACTGGTGTGCGAGGGCCGGGACCAGCTGAGGGAGCGGCGTTATCAGCAGGCCACGGCCACTTTCGAAGGCGCGCTCGATCTCTGGCGCGATCCGTTGCTGGACGACGTATGCCACGGGCCGATTCTCGAGGGCTTTCAGACCTGGCTGAAGGAAGCCCGCCTGGAATGCATCGAGATGCTGACGGATTCCCGGCTCATGCTCGGCCGCCACCGCGAGCTGGTGAGCGATCTGTACCAGCTGACCACCGAACACCCGCTGCGGGAGGCACTGCACCGTCAGTTGATGCTGGCGCTCTACCGCTGTGGCCGCCGGGCGGACGCCTTGCATGTGTATCAGGCGGCGCGCAAGACGCTCAACGAGGAACTCGGGCTCGAGCCGTGCCGGGCCCTACAGGACATGCAGCGGGCCATCCTCACCTCGGACGACCGACTGGAACTGCATGTGCCCGCATGAGAAAGACGTGGAGGAGGTGGGCGTATGAGCGATCACATCAGTTGTCTGTCCGACGGCAGCCCGATCGAGGTCGTCCTCGAAGGCGGACCGGACGATCTGCCCCGGGCATTCCGTACCGGGCGGTCGACCCTGACCACCAGGAAGCTCAAAATCCAGCACCGCAATGGATACGAGCATTTCGAACTCGTCAACGAATCCGCTGACATCACCCCAGCGATCTTTCGCTGGACCATGCGGACGAAAATCGCCGAGTAGCGTCCATGGTCACCTCACGATGGCGCGGGGCCGTGGTCGCCGCGCTCGCGATCGCGGCATCCCTCGCCGCACCGCCCGCCGGACCCGCGTCGGCCCGGACCCCGGCCGAGTCCGCCGGCCCGGCCGGGGTCCGGGTGGTGGACGGACGTACCCAGCCGGTCTTCTCGTACTCGGACGCCGTGCGTGAGCACCTCATGGTCCAGGCGCCGGTCGACAGTGACGGCGATGGGCGCCGGGACCGGATCGCGGTGGACATCATCCGGCCGAGGGAGACGCGGCAGGGGCTCAAGGTGCCGGTCATCATGTCGGCCAGCCCCTACAACGACACCGTGGGCCGCGGATTCGAGTCGGAGCGCAAGCTCTACGACGCCCAGGGCGCCCCGGTCGGGTTCCCCCTCTTCTACGACAACTACTTCGTGCCGCGCGGCTACGCCGTGGTCGATGTCGACATGACCGGCACCGGCAGATCCGACGGCTGTCCGACGGTCGGCGGCGCCTCCGATGTGGCGGCCGCCAAGGCGGCGATCGACTGGCTGGGCGGCCGCGCCACGGCGTACGCGGCCGACGGCAGCGAGGTGAAAGCCTCCTGGTCCACCGGCAAGGTGGGCATGATCGGCCACTCCTACGAGGGCACACTGGCCAACGCCGTGGCCGGCACCGGGGTGGAGGGGCTGGAGACCATCGTCCCGATCTCCGGGATCAGCTCGTGGTACGAGTTCGCCCGCTCGGGCGGCGCCAAGCACTGGAACGGCTTCGCCTCGTGGCTGACCACTGCGCTGGACTCCGACCCGCCGAGGAAGTGCCAGGCGGTGCGCGACCGGCTGCAGGCCGGTGAGGACGACGCCACCGGCAATTACAATGCCCACTGGCACGAGCGCGATTACATCGCGCGGCCCGCGCCCGAGGTGAACAAGGTGCGCGCGAGCGTCTTCGCGGTGCATGACACCAATGACTACAACGTCAGGATCGACCAGTTCGCGAACTGGTGGGCCCCGCTGGCCGAGCGCGATGTGCCGCGCAAGCTGTGGCTGGGCCGCTATGGGCACACCGATCCGTTCGACTGGCCCGGCCGGCGCGCGCTGTGGGTCGACACCGTGCACCGGTGGTTCGACCACTGGCTGTACGGCCTACGGAACGGAATCATGGACGAGCCGCGGGTCGATCTCCAGACCGGCCCGGCCACCTGGACGACCCGGGCCGACTGGCCCGCGCGCACCTCCCCGGTCTCTCTGCGCCCCGGCCCCGACGGCTCACTGGCGCTGGGCCCCACGGGCGGCACCGGCACCTTCACCGACACCAAGCTGAGCGAGGCGGACCTCACCGCCGACCCGTCGGCGAGCCGTCCGGGCCGGCTGGTGTTCCGCACCCCGCCGCTGCGCACCGGAGTGCGGCTCTCCGGCACGCCCACCGTGGATCTGCGGGTCACGCTCGACAGACCGACGTCCAACCTCACCGCGCTGCTCGTGGACTACGGCGAGGACGAACGCATCGACTGGAACCGCAACGAGCCCGCGAACGGAATCCACGACGGTCTGCGGGGGCTGGACGAGGAGTCCTGCCACGGGGAGAGCACCGCCCAGGACGACGCCTGCTACCGCAAGACCGCCAATGTGACGGCGCGCAAACCCTCCGAGGTGATCGCCCGGGGCTGGCTGGACGCCCAGAACCGCCACTCGATCACCACCCCCGAGCCGCTGACCCCCGGCCGGTCCTACCGGATCACCTGGAAGACAACGCCGGACGACTACGAGATCAAGCCGGGCCATCGGCTGGGGCTGGTCCTCGGCGGCACCGACGCCGACTTCCTCTACTACGAGGACCCGACCGGGGCGAAGGTGACGGTGGACCTGGGCGGCAGCCGCGTCACCGTACCGGTGACCGCCGCTGACGGGCTCCGCGCCTCCCGGTAGCCGCCCGCGCGTTGACGGGTCCCGGGCCGCCACCGGTCCGGGCTCAGCCCGGGATCCAGGCGTGGATCACATGGGCGCCCAGGTCGGGGGGTCCGGTGGCGGTGCGGTGGCCGCTTGCGTACCGGTCCGTGAGGTCGCGGTAGCGGATGTCCTCGCGCGCGGAGAAGCCCAGCCGGCCCAGTTCGGCGGCGAGTTCCCCCGGGGTGAAATAGCTGAGAAAGGGCTCGCCGGCCTGGGCGGCCCATGCCGCGCGGGCCTCATGCACGGCGCGTTGCTCCGGTGGCAGCGCGTCCGGCGGCTCACCGTAGTCGAAGACCACTCCGGAGCCGCGCGGCAGGGCGGCGATGAGGCCGAGCGTGCCCAGTACGGCGGTGTGCGTCAGATACGGCACCACGCCGAGCCAGACGAAGAACGCCGGGCGGGCCGGGTCGAAGCCCACCGCCGTCAGCCCGTCGGCCAGGCCCTGCCGCTCGAAGTCGACCGGTGCGAACGTCAGCGACGCCGGTACGGGGATCTCCACGGCGGCCAGCCGGTCCCGCTTCCACTCCTGGGTCGCGGGATGGTCCACCTCGAACACCCGTAAGCCCTCCGCCTGGTACGGGTTGCGGCAGCCGAAGGTGTCCAGCCCCGCTCCCAGCGCCACCGCCTGCCGCACACCGCGCGCCACGGCGGCCGCGACGGCGTCCTCGGCGTACCGCGCACGGGCGGCCACGGACAGCCGCACATCCTCCCGCTCGGGCCGGAAGGCCGCCTCGAGGGCGGGGTCGTCCGCGTCGGCGGCGAGGATACGGAGCGCCAGCGGATCGTGGAACACCCGGCCGCCCTCCAGCTCCTGGTGGGCCGCGCGGAACGCGGCCGCGCCGCGTGCGGTGATGCTGGGCCGGCCGATCCGCATGGCATGTCCTCCCCCGGGATCGCGCGCCACCACGCGCGCGACACACCCCATGGTGTCAGCTCCGCACCCCGCGCACACCGCCAACGGGCGACCGGTTCCACGGGCGCGCTGTTCCAGTCGGGTGCAACCGGTCGGCCGATCCGGTGAAGCCGCGCACCGCTCCGCGCGTCTCTTCTCCGCCGGGCAATAAATATGACAATCCGACAATCAGAACAAAACGGTCCGGCATGGTCCGGACCAGTGCGGAGCGCACCGTGTCCCATCACCCTCACCCTCGGACGGCACTGCTGGCCGTCGCCCTGCTCGGCGCCGTCACCGCGTGCGGCAGCGGGACACCGGCCACCCCCAAGGCCGAGGAGAAACCCTCGAAGAAGGCGGGAGTCACCAAGAGCGGGTCCCCACACGACTTCACCCTGGTGGCCACCGGCGATCTGCTGGTGCACGCCTCGGTCATCCGGCAGGCACAGGCGGACGCGGGCGGCGACGGATATGACTTCCAGCGCATGATCAAGGCGGCCGCGCCCGTTGTCGCCCAGGCCGACCTGGCCATCTGCCATATGGAGACGGTCTACGGGGCCGCCCAGGGCCCGTTCACCGGCTATCCGACCTTCAAGACGCCCCCGCAGCTCGCCTCGGCCGTGAAGAGCCTCGGCTACGACTCCTGTTCCACGGCCTCCAACCACACCCTCGACGCCGGTCCGGAGGGGGTGGTCCGCACCCTCAAAGCCATGGACAAGGCCGGGCTCAAGCACGCCGGATCGGCCCGGTCCGCCGCGGAGAGCAGCCGTCCCACGATGCTGCAGGCCGGCGGCGCCAAGGTCGCCCAGCTCGCCTACGCCTACGGCACCAACGGCATCCCGGTCCCCAAGGGCAAACCGTGGCTGGTCAACCTGATCGATCCGGCGCGGATCATCAAGGACGCGCGGGCCGCCCGGCGCGCCGGCGCCGATGTGGTCGTCGTCAGCATGCACTGGGGCACCGAATGGCAGCAGGCACCGGACAAGCTCCAGCTCTCCCTCGCCAAGAAGCTCACCGCCTCCCAGGACGGGGACCGTCGCGACATCGACCTGATCATCGGCACCCACGCCCATGTGCCGCAGGCGTACGAGAAGGTCAACGGCACCTGGGTGGTCTACGGCATGGGGGACCAGATCGCGGGTGTGATGCCCGACAAACGCGGTCAGATGGGCTCGGCGGCCCGCTTCACCTTCACCCCGCCCGCCGCCCCGGGCAAGGCGTGGAGGGTGAAGAAGGCGGAGTACATCCCGCATGCGGTGGACAACGATCCGATCAGCCTGGTGAACCTTCCCCGGGCCCTGGAGAAGAACCCCGGCAACCCGGGCTACACCAGCAGCCTGAGCACCATCCAGGAGGCGGTGCTCAGCAGGGGTGCCAAGAAGGACGGCCTCACCATGGGCCGCTGACCCGGCGAGGGCGGCCTGCTTACTCCTTCTGCTCCCCCTGCTCCCCCTGGTCCGGCGGCGGGCCGAGCCCTTGTGTCCCCTCGGTCCGCCGGGTGCGGAAGGCCAGCTTGTCGTTCTCCACCTCGACCCGGACCTGGCTGTGCGCGGGCAGCGTGCCGCCGAGCAGCATCCGGGAGAGTGGGTTGTCGACCTCGCGCTGGATCGTCCGGCGCAGCGGCCGGGCGCCGTACTCCGGCTGGTGTCCGTGCCGGGCCAGCCATTCGACGGCGGCCGGGGTGAACTCCACGCCGACGTCCTGGGCGTGCAGCCGGCGCCGGGTCTCCTCCAGCAGCACATCGGCGATCTGCCGCAGCTGGTCGTCGGCGAGCCGGCGGAAGATGACGGTCTCGTCGATGCGGTTGAGGAACTCCGGCCGGAAGTGTTCCCGCAGCGGGCGCAGCACCCGCTCCCGGCGCGCCGCCTCGTCGGCCTCCTCGTCACCGCCGCCGAAGCCGAGGCGGCCGCCGCGGCCGGTGATGGCCTCCGAGCCGAGGTTGCTGGTCATCACGATGACGGTGTTCTTGAAGTCGATGGTGCGGCCCTGGGAGTCCGTGAGCCTGCCGTCGTCGAGCACCTGGAGCAGGATGTTGAAGACATCGGGGTGCGCCTTCTCCACCTCGTCCATGAGCAGCAGCGAGTAGGGCTGGCGGCGCACCGCCTCGGTGAGCTGCCCGGCCTCCTCGTGCCCGACGTATCCGGGGGGCGCGCCCACCAGCCGGCTGACGGTGTGCTTCTCCTGGTACTCGCTCATGTCGAGGCGGACCATGCGGTCCTCGCTGCCGAAGAGCGCCTCGGCCAGTGCGCGGGCGAGTTCGGTCTTGCCGACGCCGGTGGGGCCGAGGAAGAGGAAGCTGCCGCTGGGGCGGTTGGGGTCGGCGAGCCCGGCGCGGGCACGGAGCACGGCGTCGGCCACGGCGGACACGGCCTCCTCCTGCCCGACGACCCGCCGGTGGAGGTGCTCCTCCAGGCCGAGCAGGCGTGCGCGCTCCTCCTGGGTCAGGCTGGAGACGGGGATTCCGGTCTGCCGGGAGACGATCTCGGCGATGTCCTCGACGGTGACCTCGGCGACGCGCCCGCCGTGGTACTGGGTGCCGGACGCCTCGGCGATCCGGGCGTTCAGTTCGGCGATCCGGTCCCGCAGGGCGGTGGCGCGTTCGTAGCTCTCGGACGCGACGGCCTGGTCCTTGTCCCGGGTGAGCTGCTCGACCTCCCGCTCCAGGGCGCGCAGATCGGTGCCGCGGACGCTGGAGCGCAGCCGTACCCGGGCCCCTGCCTGGTCCATGAGGTCGATGGCCTTGTCGGGCAGGAAACGGTCGGTCAGATAGCGGTCGGAGAGCTCGACGGCCGCGAACAGCGCCTTGTCGGTGTAGCGGACCTGGTGATGGGCCTCGTAGCGGTCGCGCAGGCCGTGCAGGATGGCGACGGCGTCCGTGGGGGTGGGCTCGGGGACCATGATGGGCTGGAAGCGGCGGGCGAGCGCGGCGTCCTTCTCGATGTACTGGCGGTACTCCCGGAGCGTGGTCGCGCCCATCACATGGAGTTCGCCGCGGGCCAGCGCGGGCTTGAGGAGGTTGCTCGCGTCCATCTGGCCGCTCTCGCCGCCACCGCCGCCGCCCGCGCCGACGACCGTGTGCAGCTCGTCGATGAAGATGACGAGCTCGTCGGAGTTGCCGCGGATCTCGTCGATGATGCTGGTGACGCGTTGCTCGAAGTCGCCGCGGAAGCGGGTGCCGGCCACGACGCTCGCGATGTCGAGCTGGACGACCCGGCGGCCGAGCAGGATGTCCGGCACATCGGCGTCGGCGATCCGCTGGGCGAGCCCTTCGACGACGGCGGTCTTGCCGACGCCCGCCTCGCCGATGAGGACGGGGTTGTTCTTGCCGCGCCGGGCGAGCACCTCGATGCTCTGCTCGATCTCCTCGTCGCGGCCGATCACCGGGTCGATCCGCCCGTCGCGGGCCAGTTCGGTCAGGTCACGGCCGAACCGGTCGAGGGTGGGGGTCTTGGGCTGCTCCGCGACGGGCCGCTGATCGGCCGCGGGGGCGCTCGGTGTGAGGCCGCCGGTTTTGGGTGGTCCGGTGGGCCGGGGCTCGAAGCGGGCGGCGTTGAGGATCTGCCCGGCCGTGGACTCGCGGTTGGCGGCGAGCGCGATCAGCACGTGTTCGGGGCCGATGTAGGACGATCCGCGCGAACGGGCTATCTCATGGGCGTCGAGCAGTGCCCGCTTGACGGCCGGGGTGACGGCGACCGAGTTGCGCGGCGGCCCGTCGCCCGCCTCCCGGTCGATATCCGCGGCGATCCGGTCGGGGTCGGCTCCGGCGCGCGAGACCATGGTCCGGGTGGGTTCGGCGGTGAGCGCCGCCCGCAGCAGATGCTCGGTGTCGAGGTCGGTGCTGCCGTGTTCGGCGGCGTAGGACGCGGCGGCGGAGACCAGGTGCCGCGCGTTCTCGCTCATCAGCCGGCCGAAGTCGACATGGCGTGAATCGGGCCGCTGCCCGGCCGGCCCGGTCCCGAGGAAGCGTGCGAGGAAATCGCCGAGTGGGTCCGGCCCGAAGTCTTCAGGGCCCTGGGGCGGGCCCTCGTTCCCACTGCCCATATGACCATTTTAATGGCGATCGACCCTGATGTCCGTTCCGGATCGGTTTCACGGACCGTTCCCCGGCGGTTTCCCGGGCGGGCGGAGCGTCGAGGCGGCCGCCCGGCGGCCTCAGCGCTCGGCCGGGTGGCGTTCGAGGACGACCAGAGCGGCGTCATCGCCCTGGTGGCCGCCGATATGGCTGAGCAGATCGCGGTGCAGACGGTCGACGAGGTGCTGGGGGCCGTCGACGTCCCATCCGGGGAGCCGCTCGGCGAGCGGGTAGAAGGTGCCCTCGGCGTCCCGCGCCTCGACGACGCCGTCCGTGTAGAGCAGCAGCTGGTCGCCCTCGCCGAAGGGGAAGTCCGCGGCGCGGTAGCCGTCGGACGCCAGGTGGCCGAGGCCCAGCGGCAGGGCGGGCGCCGGGCCCGCCAGCTCCTTGACCTGGGAGTCGCGCAGCAGGATCGGCGGTGGATGCCCGCAGTTGACGAGGCGGACCACCGGCTGGTCGTCGGGGATCTCCAGCACCGCGGCGGTGACGAACGACTCCCCCGCCCCGGGCGCCTTGCCCAGGGGCTCGGTCCGCTCGGCGGACAGGGTGGTGTCCAGGTAGGCCACCAGATCGGTCAGCGGTACCGGCCAGTGGGCGAGCGCGCGGAAGGCACCGAGCACCAGGGAGGCGTCCGCGACGGCGGTCAGCCCGCTGCCCCGGACATCGCCGATGATCAGGCGGGTGGTGTTCGAGGTGCGCGCCGCCGCGTACAGATCGCCGCCGATCTCCGCCTCCGGCTCGGCCGCCAGGTAGACCGACGCGATCAGCAGCGGGCCGATCCTGCCGGGCAGCGGGCGCAGCAGCACCCGCTGCGCCACGTCGGCCACCGCCCGCACCCGGTTCAATTCGCGTCTGTGCCGGTCCAGGACCGCGCGGAACAACACGATCAGCGCGGAGGCCAGGACCAGGGTGATGACCTCGGTCAGCCGGCCGGGCCGGCCGAGGAGGCCCATCGAGGCGTTGGCGCTGATCTGTGCGACCACGGCCAGCCCACCGACGCACGCGGTGAGCAGGGGCCCGGCGAACGACGCGGTCATGGCGGGGGCCGCGATCAGCAGCGGGCTGAGCCGCACGCTGGCCGGGGTCAGCACATCGCCGAGCATGATCGCCACGATGGCCAGCAGGGGAATCACGACCAAGACGTGGGTCCGCCACCTTGGCCGGCGCAGATCCGAGGGACCTTGCCGCGTGTGCACATGTCTTGCTTACGCCTGTCCGTGGCCCCCGCGCCAGCCGGACCACCCGAGACGAGAAGATCAGTGCATGGCGGAGCTGACAGACTTCGAACAACAGCGCGACCGGCTGTGGGCCGTCGCCTATCGCATCACCGGCTCGGTGGCCGACGCCGATGACGCGGTGCAGGAGACCTGGCTGCGCTGGCAGGCGCTGCCCGGGGACGAGGTCGCCGATCCCCGTGCGTATCTGACCACCGTCATCAGCCGGATCTGCTACGACCTGCTGCGCTCGGCACGGGTGCGGCGCGAGGCGTACATCGGCCCCTGGCTGCCCGAGCCGGTGGTGACGGCCGACGGTCCGGAGGACCGGGTGGCGCTCGACGAGTCGGTGGGGCTCGCGATGCTCACCGTGCTGGAGCGGCTGACCCCGGCGGAGCGGACCGCGCTCATCCTGCACGACGTCTTCTCGGTGCCCTTCCCCGAGATCGCCGAGGTGGTGGGCCGGAGTCCGGAGTCCGTACGGCAGCTGGCCTCGCGTGCCCGTAAGCGGGTCCGGGCGGAGGCGCCGCGGCGCTCGGTCGACCGGGGGGAGCACCGCCGGGCCGTGGAGGCGTTTCTCCAGGCGGTCATGGGCGGCGACCTGGACGGGCTGCTGGAGATCCTGGACCCGGAGGTCGTCTGGCGTTCGGACGGTGGCGGCAAGGTGACGGCTGCCCGCCTCCCGGTCCTGGGCCACGAGAAGGTGGCCCGCTTCGCCTACCGGCTCACCCGTGCTTTCGACACGGGCACGATGGTGGTGCACCGGCGCGAGGTCAACGGCGCCCCGGGCGTGGTCATGGTCGACCACGCGGACGGGCAGGCCGCCGTCTTCGCGTTCACGGTGCACCACGGCCGGATCACCGAGATCGACGCGATCCTCAACCCCGACAAGCTGCGCCACCTCGACCCGCGGACCGTGTGACCGGTATCACCGTCACACCCCGGGCCGCCCTGCCGTCCTCCTCGTGGAAACCGCCCAAGGAGGAGTCGGCGACGTCCGTGTCCGACGCGCCCCGGACGCTGTCAATCGAGGCGCCGGCGCGGGCGGGGCCACCGGACGCCGCCGGACGCCGTGACCGCCAGGACGCCCAGGAGGGCGAGTGCGGCGGCGGGGGCGAGGACCGCCCAGGGGGCACGCTCGGCGTAGGGGTGGTTCTCGGCCAGCAGCCGACCCCACTCCGGGGACGGCGGCTGGGCGCCCAGGCCGAGGAAGCCCAGCGAGGCGAGGGCGAGCGCCACGGACGGCAGCCGCAGCAGGGCGTGGCGGACGACCGGGGGCAGGACGGCGGGCAGCACGTGGCGGCGCAGCAGATGGCGGCGGGAGGCGCCCAGCGCGCGGGTGGCGGCCAGATGCGTGGCGGCGCGCTCCTGCCGCAGCAGGGCGGAGGTGTGCGCGGCCAGCGGCGCCCAGGCGACGGCGGCCACGGCCAGCGCGGGGGTGTACGGGCCGCGGCCCGCCGCCCCGGCGACCAGGAGCCCGGCGAGCACGGGCGGCACCGCGTTCACCGTCTCGACGAGTCCGCCGGACAGCCGGGGCAGCAGTCCGAGCACTACCCCCGCCACCAGTGCGGCGGCGCTCACCGCCACCGCGAGCGCGAGCGTGGACAGCGCGCCGTGTGCCACCCGGGCCAGCAGATCGCGGCCGAGCGCGTCGGTCCCGAAGGGGTGCGCCCAGGTCGGGGCGGTGAGCCGGGCTGCGGTGTCCACGGCCAGCGGGTCGCGGAAGGCGCCGAGCACCACGACGGCGAGCAGGAGAGCGCCGTAGAGCAGCGGAAGGGAGCGTGCGGACGGCGCGGACGGCACGGACGGCCGGTCCAGCGAGGGCAGCGCCCCGTCCCGCAGCGCGGGCCCGAGCAGCGGCCGGGCCGCGAGCCGGGCGAGACCACCGGCGGCGGCCGCGAGCAGGACGAGGACGAGGGTGCCCGCCTGAAGGTTCGGCAGGTCCTGGGCGATGGCCGCCTGGAGGGTGAGCCGGCCGAGCCCGGGGATGTCGAAGACCTGCTCGACGGCGACCGCGCCCCCGGTGAGCCCGACCACGAACAGCCCGATGTTCGGCAGCACTCCGGGCACGGCACGGCGCAGCGCCTGGCGGGCGATCCGCCGGGCGGGCAGTCCGCGCGCGGCGGCGGCCCGTGCCCAGGGTTCGGCGAACGCGCCGGGCAGGGCGTCGTCCAGCACCCGGCCCAGCAGGGCGCCCGCGGGCAGGCCGAGGGCGAGCGAGGGCAGCACCATCCACCGTGGCCCGTACCAGCCGACGGCGGGCAGCCAGCCGAGCCGCACCCCGACCACGGCCGCCAGTACGGACGCCAGCAGGAACTCCGGCAGCGCGGCGAGCAGCGCGCCGCCGCTTCCGGCACCGGCCCGGCGCCGGGCGGCCCGCCGCCGCGGCCCGAGCCACAGCGTGCGTGCGCACACCGCGGCCGCGGTGACCGCCGCGACCACCAGCGCCCCGCCCATGAGCAGCAGCGAGACGCCGAACGCCTCGGCGACCGTGGGGGTCACGGCCGTCCCCGAGAGCCAGGACCGGCCCGCGTCACCGTGCGGCAGTCCGGCGAGCCACCTGCCGAGCAGCCGCAGCGGCCCCGCGTCGAGCCCGAGTTGGGAGCGCACGGAGTCCAGGAGTTCGGGGGTGGGGTCGCGTTCGGCGTCGCGCGCTGTGAGGACGGTGCGGGCGGGGTCGGTGCGGGACAGCCAGGGCAGCAGGCCGATGGCGCACAGCAGCGCCGCCGCGAGCGCGACGCGCCACAGGACGACCAGCCCGGTGGACCGCTCCCGGGCCCGTGCGCCGCTCACCGCCGCGTACCGGTGCCGACGAGCGTGCGCTCGTACGGATCGAGGATCACACCCCGCACCGAGGCACCGACGCCGTGCAGGATCCGCTGATGGACCAGCGGCACGACCCCGTCCGTGCGCAGGACGGCGGTCTGCGCGGCCAGGGCGGCGCGGTGGCGCGCGGCGGCATCGGCCTGGGCACCGGCCTCGGCGACGGCGCGGTCCACGGCCTTGTCGCACACCCCGGCCAGGTTGTAGCCGCCGTCGCAGGTGAAGTCGTCAGCGAGGTAGGAGACCGGGTCGCCGGTGTCGAGCATGGTGTTGCGGGCGGCCACCACGGCGTCGAACTTCCCGGCCAGGGCGTCGCTTTCCAGCCGGGAGTACTCCCGCACCTCCAGCCGCACGCTGAACCCTGCCGTGCGCAGCTGCTGTTGCAGCACCTGGGCGACCTCGGGCAGCTCGGGCCGGTTGTCATAGGTGGCGAGGGTGACCGAGGTGTGGTCGGCCCGCGCGGCGGCGGGGCGGCCGGATAGCCGGGGACGCTCGCCCGCGGCCCAGGTGAGGGCCGGGCCGAACAGGCCGCGGCCGGTGTCGGCGTGGCCCTCGTACACGTCCTCGGCGAGGGCGGCGGCGTCGACGGCCTGACGGGCAGCGGCGCGGACGGCGGGGTCGGCGAAGGGCCCGGACCGGGTGTTGAGGAAGAGGGCGGTGGTGCGGGCGGTGGGCACCTCGCGCAAGGTGGGCCGGTCGAGGGTGGCCGCCTGGGAGACCGGGACGGCCTCGGCTATGTCCACCTCGCCGCTGCGCAGCGCGTTGGTGCGGGCCGTGCCGTCGGCGATGAACCGGACGTCGATGCCGGAGGCGTGGGCCAGACCGCCCCAGTAGTCGTCGAAGCGGTGGAGGGTGGCGCGGGTGGCGCCGGTCGTCTTCGCCAGGGTGAAGGGCCCCGTGGCGGTGCCGGCCGGATCGACCGCCGCTTCCCGGCCCGCCGTGCCGCCACCCGCCGTGCCGCCACCCGCCTTCGGCGTACCGGCCTTGGTCCGGTACGCCTTGGGCGACAGGATGGCCAGGCTCGGGCTGGACAGCCGCAGCGGCAGCGCGGAGTCGGCGGCGCCGGTCGTGATCCGGACCCGCCGCTCGTCCACCGCCTCGGCGCTGAGCGTGACCCCGGTGAGCGCGGCGGGCAGGGGATCGGCCCGGCCGGCGTGGGTGAGGGCGCCCGCCACCGCCGCCGGGGTGACGTCGGTGCCGTCCTGGAACCGGGCCTCGCGCAGGGTGAACACCCAGCGGCGCGCGCTCTCCCGGGTCCAGGACTCGGCGAGTGCGGGTCCCGCGTCGCCGTTGCCGTCCAGCCGGGTCAGTTCCTCGGTGACGCCGAGCCGGCTGAGCAGGGTGGCGTCGGCGCCGTACGGGGAGAAGCGCTCGGCCGGCGGGAAGGCCAGCGCGACCCGGAGGCGGCCGCCGCCCGCCCCGGCCCCGGCGTCGTACGGCGAACCGTCACGGGCCGCGAAACAGCCGGAGAGCAGCGGGAGGAGCAGCAGCGCGGCGGCCCACCGGCGGCGGACAGGGTGCATGGGCGTGGTTCTCCAGGGGCTGCGCGGACACGGGCGTGCGCGGAAGCGGCGGAACAGAACGCTATCTGATTATCATTTCCATCAACTCACGGGCCCCCGAGGGGCATGGGGACCTCGAAGTGGACGACGCCGTTACCGCCTCCGGGCGCCTCCCGCTCATCGCAGACCACCTTTCCCAGCGACCGCCAGAACGGCTCGGCGCCCGGCACCCCCGGATCGGTGTGCAGATAGACCGCGCGATAACCGCCGTCCGCGGCGGCGAAGTCCAGCAGCGCGCCCACCAGCCGCCGGGCCAGCCCGTTGCGCCGGTGCGCGGGACGCACGTAGACCCGGCGCAGCTGGGCGGTCTCCCCCGACGGATAACGCCCGGCCAGCCACGCGGGGTTGGGCGGATGGGCCGGGCCCCGGGAGTCGAGCGCGGCGGTCGCCACGACCGCCCCGTCGCCCTCGTCCACCGCCACCAGCAGGGTGTGGCGCCCGTGGTCCAGATACGCGGCGGCGGGATCGACGATGTCGGCGTGCCAGCGCGGCACATAGCCCGTGCCGAAGTCGCGGTAGACGGTGTCGAGCATCACGCTGCGGGCAGCGTCGAGGTCGTCGGGGGTCGCGGTCCTGATGCGGTAGCTGGGCACCTGCACATCGTACGCAATAAGCGGGTGCGATCACCGTACTGGCAGACTGGGCCGGGAGCGGAGGAGGGGCGGATGGGGCGGGCACGGCCGTCGCTGCAGGAGCTGATCCAGCGGCGCGAGAACGCCGGATTCGTGGGCCGGCGCCGGGAACTGGACGCGTTCCGGGACAACTTCGGGCTGCCGCCGGAGGAGGGTCGGCACCACTTCGTCTTCCATGTGCACGGCCATGCGGGCGTGGGCAAGACCTGGCTGGTGCGCCGGCTGGAACAGGTCGCCCGCCAGGAGTACGGCGCGCTCACCGCCCGCGTCGACGAGACGGTGGGCTCGGTCCCCGAGGCGATGGCCGCGATCAGCGCCCAGTTCCACCGGCAGGGGAAGGAGTTCACCGCCTTCGACCGCCGGCTCGCCACCTATCGGCAGCGCCGCCACGAGGCGGAGTCGGCACCGGACCCGGCCGAGCGGCCGGGACCCAGTACCGGCAGCATGGTCGCCGCGCGGACCGGTCTGGCCGGCCTCGGGCTGGTGCCGGGCGTCGGGGCGCTGGCCGGCGCGGTCGACCCGGTGCCGCTCGCCGAGGGCACCGACCGGCTGCGGGCCGCACTCAGCTCACGGTTCCGCGACCACAAGGACGTCCAGCTGGTGCTGGACCCGGTGGAGGCCCTGACCCCGCTGCTGGTGCGGGAGTTGTCGGAGGCGGCCGCGGCGGTCCCGTGGCTGGTGCTGTTCTTCGATACCTACGAACGGGTCGGCGCACTGCTCGATCCCTGGCTGCACACCCTGCTGACCAGCGAACGCCTGGGCAGGCTCCCCGCGAACACCGTGCTGGTGCTGGCCGGGCAGACCCGGCTGGACCCCGGCCGCTGGGGCGAACTGGCCGATGTGGTCGCGGAGCTGCCACTGGAGCCGTTCACCGACGCGGAGGCCCGGCACCTGCTCACCGCCAAGGGCATCACCGAGGAGCCGGTGGTGCGCGAGGTGCTGCGGCTGTCGGGCCGGCTGCCCGTCCTGGTGTCCACCCTCGCCGAGAACCCGGGGACCTCCGGCGACCTGGACGACCCCAGCGCCACCGCCGTCGAACGGTTCCTGAAGTGGGAGCCCGATCCGGTGCGCCGCGCCGCCGCCCTGGCGGGCGCGCTGCCCCGGCGGTTGAACGAGGACGTCTTCCGGGCGGCGGTGGGCGAGGAGGCGGCCGGGGCCGGGCTGTTCGGCTGGCTGCGGGCGCTGCCGTTCGTGGGCGGTCGCACCGGGTCGGCCCGTTACCACGACGTGGTCCGCGCCCCGATGCTGCGACTCCAGCGGACCACCTCACCACAGCGGTGGAGCGAGGCGCACACCCGGCTGGCGGAGACCTTCGCCGGGTGGCGGGAGACGGCCGCCGGAGGGCTCGACCCGCGCGACGGGTGGAAGCTGGACGCCTGGAGCGGACCGCGTCTGGAGGAGTGGTACCACCTGCTGTGCGCACGGCCGTCGGCGGCACTCCCCGGAGCGCTGCGGGACGGCATCGACGCCTGCGACGCGGGACCGGCGGTGGCCCGGCGGTGGGCGGCCACCCTGGCCGAGGCGGGCGAGGACGCCGACTCGGACGAGGTACGCGCCTGGGGGCGGCGCCTGGAGGGGGCGCTACGGGACGAACGGCGGCGCGGCATCGAGGCGATGGGACTGCTGCTGGCACGGGCCGGACTGGACACCGCCGGCCGGGCCGCGGCGCACGTGGTCCGGGGCTGGCACCGCCGGTCGGTCGAGGAGAACGACGCGGCGCTGGAGGACTTCCGCCGAGCGATCGAGCTGGACCCCGAAGACGTGCGGGCGCACTTCGGATGCGCCGCGATCCACCGGCTGACCGGGGACTTCACCGCGGCGATGGACGCGCTGGACCGCGTGGACGCGCTGGAGCCGGGCGCCACCTGGGTCCAGCGGGAGCGCGGGGAGACCTGCCGCCGGGCGGGCCGGTACGAGGAGGCGCTGGCCCTGCTCGACCCGGTGATCGAGGCCGATCCGGGGGACCATGTGGCGCTGGGCAGCCGCGGCCGGATCAAGGCGGTGCTCGGCCGGCCCCGGGAGGCCCTGGCGGACCTGGACCGGGCCATCGCACTGAACGGCGACTACACCTGGGCCCTGGTCCGGCGGGCCCGTGTCCGCAGCGCCCTGGGCGACACGGCGGGCGCGCTGGACGATCTGGACCGGGCGGAGGAGCTCGCCCCGGACACCCCCGGAACACTGGGCGAACGCGGTGATGTCCACCGCTTCGCGGGCCACTACGAGGAGGCCATCGCGGCGTACGACCGGGCACTGGCCCTCGACCCCGGCTACGCCTGGGCCCTGGGGAGCCGGGCGATGGCCCACGAGGGGCTGGGCAGACGGGCACAGGCGCTGGCGGATCTGGCACGTGCGGTGGAGCTGAACCCCGGCTACGCCTGGGCCGTGGCGCAGCGCGAGCGTTTGCTGAACTCACCGGAGGGCGGACGGCACGACCGACCGGTGTGACCTCCCGGCACCCGTGTCCCGCGTCCTGTCGTCGCGGCCGGTCACTGGCTCTGTCGTGAGGTGCGCCCGGTGAAGCAGGACGACACGATGCCGCGTAGGGCGCGCAGCACGGCGCGGCAGCACGCCGGGCACCGGGACGGGCGAGCCCGGCGGACCGGGTGCGGTACGGCCGCCGGAGCCGGTACGGCCTCGGGGCCGGACACGTCCTGAGCGGTGGCGTCGACCGCGGCGGCCGGAGCCGCCGGGGCCGATGAGGGCGGTGAGGGATCGGCGGTCCGCGCGACGGCGGGGCGGCGGGCGGCCTCCGCGCGCATCATCGCGCGCATGGCGGCATAGACATCGGTGGGCATGCGGATACTCCTGCGGTCTCGGACGTCCGACGGCTGGCCGGGCAGGGCGCACCGCATCCGGAATCCGCGGCACGGCCGCGGAAACGGATGGCGGAGGACCCGGGCCCGGTCAGCAGCGCAGTACGACGGACCGCGAGGAGAGCCGCCCGGTCGGGGCGTCACCCCCGGCGCCGAACGCGCGGACACCGGTCGCGTGGTCGGCGAGGCGACCACGGACCACGACGAGCCCGAGGGGGCCGGGGGACGTCGAGAGGGACCGATGAGCGCCGAGCGAAGCACCGTGCACCAACCGCCCGGCGTGCCGCGCCGGATGCCCGCCACCGTCCCGAGCGGAGAACACGGCCGACGCCGACGCCGAACGCTCCTCCTCGACATCCGGCCCGACCGGAGCGAGGACGGGAGCGCCCGCGGGGGTGGATGTGGCGAGGGCCGGGGCCGGGACGGAACCGGGCACGGCCGGAAACGGGGTGCCGGACGCGACCGAGACCGGAGCACCGGGCACGGCCGAGACCAGGGTGCCAGGTGCGGCCGAGACGGGGGTGCCGGGTGCGGCCGAGACCGGGGGGCCAGGTGCGACCGCGACCGGGGGGCCGGACCCGACCGAGACCAGGGTGCCGGACGCGCCCGAGACCAGGGTGCCGGACCCGACCGAGACCAGGGTGCCAGGCACGGCCGAGACCAGGGTGCCAGGTGCGGCCGGAAACAGGGTGCCGGACGCGACCGAGACCGGAGCACCGGGCACGGCCGAGACCGGGGTGCCAAGTGCGGCCGAAACGGGGGTGCCGGGTGCGGCCGAGACCGGGGGGCCAGGTGCGACCGCGACCGGGGGGCCGGACGCGACCGAGACCAGGGTGCCAGGCACGGCCGAGACCAGGGTGCCGGACGCGACCGAGACCAGGGTGCCAGGCACGGCCGAGACCGGAGCACCGGGTGCGGCCGGAAGCGGGGTGCCGGGCGCGGGCCGGGCAAGGCCCGTGGTGGGCGAGTCGCGGACGGCGCCCAGGGGCAGTACGGCGTGCAGCAGCGTGACCGCCAGCAGCAGAAGGACGGCGGCCGCGCACGGGCCGCCGCGCACCGCGGGGCGGTTCATCCTGCGGCCGTGCACCATGCGGCCTCCCTCGCTGAATCCCCCTCCAGGGAACCCCGCACAGCGGAAGACGGCACTCCGATTACCGGGAAAAGTCCGTACTTTCACCCGTGTCAGTTATCTCCTCGAACACGCATATCGTCGCATTTCGAGGAGTCACCGGCCGCCCTGGGGCGGTCATTCGAGCAGCGTGGCCGGTGCGGCCTGCCGCCAGGAGTCGAGCAGGATGTCCCGCAACTCGTCCAGGTCGTCCAACGCCGCGAGCCGCACCCTCACCCACGCCGAGCTCGCCTCGTGACCGGCGACCCAGAACTTCTCCGGCTCGGCCAGCACCAGCTCCCCGCGCTCCTCCTTGGGGCATCTGACGGCCATCGAGGTCTCGTCCTCGGGCAAGGTGGCGAACATCTTCCCGGCGACCCGGAAGGTGGGCATCGACCAGGCGATCTTCTCTGTGGTCTGCGGCAGCGACAGGGCGATGGTACGGACATCGTCGGACGTGATCATGGCCCGACGGTAGAGCACCCCACCGACAACGCCGACCAGCCGCCCAGGCGCCCGCGGGAGGCCGGTCCGCCGCCTGGGCGCGGCAGGGCGGCGCGGTCGGTCAGCCCTCCGACCGGGCGTAGTGGATCGCGATCCGCGCGCCGAGGCGCGCGTTGTTCTTGACGAGGGCGATATTGGTCCGCAGGCTCTCCCCTTCGGTCAACTCCACGATCCGGCCCAGCAGATACGGGGTCGCGTCCTTGCCGCCGATCCCCGCCTCCGCCATCTCGGCGAGGGCCCGCTCGATGATGCCGTCGATCCGCTCGGCGGGGATCTCCTCGGCATCGGGGACCGGATTGGCGATGCTCAGCCCCGCCGTCATGCCCAGCTCCCATTGGGCGCGCATGATGGCGGCGATCTCCTCGGGTGAGTCGGCGCGCAGCGGGGAGCGGAAGCCGCTCACCCGGGAGTAGAAGGCGGGGAAGTCGTCGGTGCCGTAGGTGAGCACCGGAACGCCGAGGGTCTCCAGCTTCTCCAGGGTCAGCCCGATGTCGAGGATGGACTTGACCCCGGCGCTGACGACGGCCACCGGGGTGGTGGCGAGTTCGGTGAGATCCGCGCTGATGTCGAAGGTGCGCTCCGCTCCCCGGTGCACCCCGCCGATGCCGCCGGTGACGAAGACCCTGATCCCGGCGAGCGCGGCGAGCCGCATCGTGGACGCCACGGTGGTCGCGCCGTGGCCGCCGCGCGCCATGACATGGGCGAGGTCGCGCACGCTGACCTTGGCGACGTCGGGGCTGGTGGCCAGCAGTTCCAGATCGGCCCGGCCCAGACCGGCGCGCGGGGTGCCGTGGAGGACGGCGATGGTGGCGGGGACCGCGCCCTCGGCGCGGATGATCTCCTCGACCTCGGTGGCCATCTCGACGTTCTGCGGATACGGCATGCCGTGGCTGATGATCGTGGACTCCAGCGCGACCACGGGGCGGCCGTCGCGCAGGGCCTGCGCGACCTCCTCGGTGAGGGTCAGCCGGGGGTGGGGCGTGGTCATGTGGTCCTCCGCAGCGGGGCGTTCAGCGCGTCCTCGATCAGACGCGGGGTCAGGTCGGGCCGTACGGTGGCGGGGGTGGCCACGGTCAGCGCGGCGGCGGCGTGGCCGTAGCGGGCGGCGCCGGCCGGGTCGGCGCCGGTGAGCAGGGCGTGCGCGAACGCGCCGAGCATCGCGTCCCCGGCCCCGGTGACGTCCTGGACCTCGGCCGGTGGCGCGTCGAGCGGCACCCGGTCCGCGCCCTCGGTGCTCAGCAGGGAGCCGCGCGCGCCGAGCCGCACCCACACATGGCGGACCCCGCGCTCGTGGAGGTCGGCCACGGCGCGCAGCAGCTCGCGGTCGTCGCCGCCGGCCGTCCCGGCGAGGTCACGGCCGGTGAGCGCGGCCAGCTCCGCCACGTTCGGGGTGACGGTGAAGACCGGCCGCCGGGCGGCGAACAGCGGGGCCAGCAGGGCCGCCTTGGGGACGCTCACCGGGTCGATCAGCGTCCGCACCCCGGTGGCCGAGGCGATGTCCAGGACGTACGACAGGGTGCGGGGGGAAAGGTTCCCGTCCAGCACCAACAGGCCGGCGTGGCCGATGAGGTCACGCGCGCGGTGGAGGTGTTCGGGGCTCAGCGCGTCGGTGGCGGCCATGTCGGCGATGGCCACGACCAGTTCGCCGTCCGCGTCCAGCACCGCCGTATAGGTGCCGGTGGGGTGCGGGCCGCGGTGCACATGCTCGACGCGCACTCCGGCGGCCTGGGTCTCCGTCAGCAGCCGCTCCCCCGCCGGGTCCTGCCCGACCGCGGCGATGAGATGGGTGGGGGTGCCCAGCCGTGCGAGGTTCTCGGCGACATTGCGGGCGACTCCGCCGGGGCTGGTGTGGGACCGCCCGGGATTGCTGGTGCGGTAGGCGACGGGTGCCAGGCTGCGCACCTTGATGTCCACATTGGCCCCGCCGATGACCACCACCGCGTGCTCCTGGCGGAGGATGTAGCCGCGCCCCAGGATGGCGCCCTTCTTGCCCAGGTTGGAGAGGTGGACATTGACCGCGGCCCGGGTGGTGCCGAGGGCGTCGGCGATGGACTGGGCCCCGGCCAGCGGGTCCCGCCGCAGCAGCGCGAGAATCTCGCGTTCCCTGCGCGTCAGCGTCATGTTCAGCAGAGTAAAGAACTCTTGGCCCGGTAAACAGACCGCCGGCGCCCGCCGGCCGGCCCGGGAGGTCCGATGATCGGCCCTGGAGATCGTCGAGGAACGGCGGATGACATCCTGGAAGGCCATGGCGCGCCGGACACTGTCGGCAGCGGCCCGGGAACCTGTCCGGTGACGAGGAAGAAGACCGATGAGACTCTGCTTTCTGGTGGAGGAGCGCTATCGCCATGACGGCATGCCCCGTGAGGTGATCCGTCAGCTCTCCGCCTGGGGGCACCAGGTGGACGTGGTCCGGCCGGGCAGTTCCCTGATGCGGATGTCGGACGCGGTGCGGGCGGGGAGCCATGACGCCTGGGTGCTCAAGACGGTGTCCGGTGGCCCGGGGCTGACGCTGCTGGAGGCCGCGGCGGCGGTCGGGCTCACCACCGTCAACGACGCCCGTTCCATCCGTGGCGTACGGGACAAGGCCCTGGCGGCCGCGATCGGACGCAGCCGCGGGCTGCCGATGCCGCAGACCTACGCGGCGGCCCGGCCCGAGGCGCTGGAGAAGATACCGGAGGCGGAGTTCCCGCTGGTGGTCAAGCCCGCGAACGGCAGCTCCGGGCGGGCCGTGCGGTTGGTGCCGACACCGGACCGGCTGCGGGCGCTGCGGGCCGAACTGGCCGCGGAAGAGGGGATGCTCATCGCCCAGCCCTATGTGCCGAATTCGGGCATCGACCTCAAGGTGTACAGCGTGGCCGGGGAGTTGTACGCGACCGAGCGGGTGTCCCCGCTCTCCCCCGACCGGGGCGTACGGGGACGGCGGGTACCGCTGTCCGCCGAGGTGGCGGCCATCGCCGCCGAGGTCGGCACGGTCTACGGTCTCGATCTGTACGGGGTGGATGTGCTGCTGGGCCCGGACGGCCCGGTGATCGTCGATGTGAACGACTTCCCCAGCTTCAAGGAGGTGCCGGACGCGGCGGCCGAGGTGGGGCGCGCGGTACTGGAGTTGGCGCGCCGGGGCGGCGTCCGGTCCGGGGCCGGGGCCGTCGGCGTCCGCGCCGAGCCGGGGCCGGCTCCGGAACCGGTCCCGGCGGCCACGGGCACGGGCCCGGCCACGGACCTGATGACCGCGACGGTGGGCGGCGGCCGATGAGGATCGGTCTGATCACCGCCGACCCGGGCCATCAACTCCTCGCCGACACCACGGATCTGCTGGTCCCCCGCCATGAGGTGGTGACACTCGACCCGGGCGGCCACGTCTGCCCCGGGGAACTGGCGGATGTCTATCTGCTGAAGGCCCGGACACCGCGGGCGCTGGCCCTCGCGGCGTCCCTGGAGCGGGCCGGCGCCTCGGTGGTGAACTCGGCCGCGGCGACCGCGCGGTGCCAGGACCGGACGGTGATGGCCGAGCTGGCGCTCCGCGCCGGTCTGCCGTTCGCCCGCACCCGGACCGTGGCCTCCCTGGCCGGCCTGGCGGCGGAGCGGCTCCACCGTCCCGTTGTCGTCAAGAGCCGCCACAGCCGCCGCCATGACCTGGTGGCCCGCGTGGACGACGCCGCGCGGCTGAGCGCGCTGAGCGCCGACTGGGCCGATGAGCCCGTGGTGGTGCAGGACTTCGTCCCGAACGATGGCTGGGACCACAAGCTCTGGGTGGTCGCGGGCAGGGTGTTCGCCGCGCTGCGCCGGTCGGAGCTGGCGGCCGGCGGCCGCGGCCCGGCCCTGCCGCTCGCCCCGGACGCGCTGCCGTCCGGCTGGCTGGAACCGGTGCGCCGGGTCGGTCCGGTGTTCTCGCTGGACGTCTACGGCGTGGATCTGATCGACGCGGGTGGCGGCACCCCGCTGATCGTGGACATCAACGCCTTCCCGGGGATCCGCGGTCAGGCCGGCGCCCCCGAGGCACTGGCGGCCCTGGCCCTGCGGGTCGCCGAACGGGGCGGGCGCAGCACCCCTCATGCCATGACCGACACGACGGAAATACTGGGGGAGCCCCGTCCGAAATAGGGGTTGTCGCAGGTCGGACCGGACCGGCAGGGTGGTCTACTGGTCTCCGCGCGGTCCGAGGCACACGCGCGACAGCCCACGACAGCCGCCGCGGAACGCGCGGCACGAAAGGACATCAGGTGACCGCAAACCCCACCGGCACAAGCCTGTGGATCAGGCAGTTCCACCCCGCGCCGAACGCGGCGACGCGACTCGTCTGCCTGCCCCACGCCGGCGGGTCCGCCTCCTACTACTTCCCCGTCTCCAAGGCGCTCTCGCCCACGGTCGACGTACTGGCCGTGCAGTACCCGGGGCGGCAGGACCGGCGCAACGAGAAGTGCATCGACAACATCGCCGAGCTGGCCGACGCCCTGGTGCCCGAGCTGCTGCCGTACACGGACAAGCCGCTGGCCCTTTTCGGCCACAGCATGGGCGCCACCCTCGGCTTCGAGGTCGCGCTGCGCCTGGAGCAGAAGGGCGTGGTGCCGCTGGCGCTGTTCGCCTCGGGGCGGCGCGCCCCCTCCCGCCACCGTGACGAGACCGTGCACCTCAGGGACGACGACGGGCTGATCGCCGAGATGAAGGCGCTCAGCGGCACCGAGGCGCAGGTGCTGGGGGACGACGAGATCCTCCGGATGGTGCTGCCCGCGATCCGCAGCGACTACAAGGCCGCCGAGACCTATCGCTACACCCCCGGTCCGCAGCTGGCGGCGCCGATCCACGCGCATGTGGGGGACGACGACCCCAAGGCGAGCGTCGAGGAGGTCCGCGCCTGGGGCGAGCACACCACCGGCGGATTCGACCTCCAGGTCTACTCCGGCGGCCACTTCTACCTCAACGACCAGGCTCCGCGGGTCATCGCGTCGATCCGGCAGGTGCTGACCGCGCAGGCGTCCTGAGCCTCGGCCCGACCCGGGTCACCGGGTGACCGCCCCGACGGTGCGCAGGGCGATATCGCCGGCGACGGCGGCGTACCGCGAGGCGGTCATCCGTGCGGGCGGTGGGCCGCCGCGGTCCGTATGTAGTCCTCGACGGTGGCCTCCAGGCCCACGTCATGGCCGGCCCGCTCGCACAACCGCCAGCGGTGTTCGAGCAGTTCGTAGTAGATCTGCGCGGTGTCGGTGGCACCCCGCAGCTCCCGGGGAACCATCCGTACGGTGGGCCGGAAGACATCGCGCACCCAGCGGTGGGCGAGTACCTCCGGGCGCGCGCCGAGCGGATCGCCGGGCGCGTAGTCGTCCTGGGTGGCCATCCAGGTCTCCAGGTCGTTCAGGAGGCTGCGGGCCTGGTTCTCCTCCGCGTCCAGTCCGGTCAGCCGCAGCAACTGCCGCTGGTGGTGGCCCGCGTCGACGACCTTGGGCACGAAGGTGACCGTGTCGCCGTCGGGTGAGCGCTCGATCTGCATCTCCGCCACGTCGAACCCGAGGTCGTTCAGGCGCCGGACGCGCTGGTCGATGGCGTGGCGCCGGGCGAGCGGATAGACCGACTGGCGGGTCAGTTCGTGCCACAGCTCGCGGTAGCGCTCGACGATGGCCTGGCCGAAGAGCACCGGGTCGACCGAGGGGTGCAGGGAACCGCTCGCCTCCAGGTCCATCAGCTCGCCCGCGATGTTCACCCGCGCCACCTCGACGTCGTACTCCCGCTGTCCGCTGGTGAGTCTGGGCTGGATCTGCCCGGTCTCGGCGTCCACCAGATAGGCGGCGTAGGCGCCCGCGTCGCGCCGGAAGAGGGTGTTGGACAGCGAGCAGTCGCCCCAGGCGAAACCGGCCAGGTGCAAGCGCACCAACAGCACGGCGAGCGCGTCCAGCAGCCGTCTGATGGTGCCCGGCCGCATCGTCGTCTCGAACATCGACCGGTAGGGCTGCGACCCCACCAGATGACGGGTGATCAGTGCCGGTTCCAGCGGTTCGCCGTGCTCGTCGGTGCGCCCGGTCACCACGGCGAGCGCGTCCACGGCGGGGACGGTGAGCCGGTCCAGGTCGCGCAGCAGTCCGTACTCCCGTACGGCCGCCCATTCGCCGACCTCCTTGACCGCGACGATCTCGCCGCCCGCCTGGGCGAAGCGGACGACATGGCGGGAGATGCCCCGGGGCAGCGGGATCAGATGCTCATCCGGCCACTCCTCCAGCGGAATGTGCCACGGCAGATCGAGCAGGGACGCGGGATGCTCCGGCGACGTGGCGGTGATCTGCAACTCCATGGCACCCCAGTGTGCGGCACGGATAACCACAAGTGGACAGAATCTGTCCAGATACATACGCTGAAGATCCAATCGGACAAGATCTGTCCGTTTAGGGAGGCCGCCACGACAGGACCGAGACCCGAAAGGAGCCCCTGCCATGAGCCATCTCGCCGGCACCACCGCAGTGATCACCGGGGGCGACGAGGGCCTCGGTTACGCCATCGCGGACGCCTTCGCCGTGGAAGGCGCCGATCTGGTGCTGCTCGCCCGTGACCGGGACACACTCGACCGGGCCCGACAGTCCCTGGCCGGACACGGCACCACCGTGCGCACCCTCTGCGTCGACCTGGCCGACCCCGGCGGCGCGACCGCCGCCGCGCGGCAGGTACTCGCGCTCACCAGGCGGGTGGACACCCTGGTCAACAACGCGGGCACGGCACATTTCAGCCCGCTCGCCCAGACCTCGGCCGAGTCCTTCGACGCCATGCTCCATCTCAACGTCCGGGTGCCCTTCCTCCTCGCCCAGGCACTGCTGCCCGCGCTCATCGAGGGCCGCGGCAGCATCATCAACATCAGCAGCTACTGGGCCCACAAGATGTCCGCCGACGGCCCGTCCGCGGCCTACTCGGCCACCCGCGGCGCGGTCAACGCGATGACCAGGGCGCTCGCCAGTGAACTGGGCCCCTCCGGCGTCCGGGTCAACGGCATCGCCCCCGGCGCCGAACGCGCCCCGGCCTGTGAACGGGACCGCCTCGCGGCGACGCACGCCGAGGAGCACGGGACCGCTGACGGCCACGCCCCGGACGCCCGTCTCCTGGGCCCCGGCGAACCCCGTGAGGTGGCCGCCGCGGCGGCCTTCCTCGCCTCCCCCCAGGCCGGCTGGACCACCGGCACCATCATGAACGTGGACGGCGGGCCCACCGTACGGTGACGGCCCTGGCAGGCTCCGGCGGTCGGCAAGACCGGGGAAACGGCCGGGGAAAGCCTTCCCGGCCTTCGGCCACACCCCCGGTGCCCACCGTGCGCTCGGCTGACCGGCGCGCTCTCGTTCAGTCCTCGGCGAGGACCACGACCGTATCGCCCTCCTCCAGGGTCAGCGGTGCGGTCTTGGACGGGTTGAGGTGGACGCCGTAGAGCGGTGGCTGGTCGCCGTGCCGGGCCAGCCGGTAGCCGATGGCCGTCTCGCCCCGCTGGCGGGCGGCCTCGATGACGGTGGCGAAGTTCGCCTCCGCGCCCGGTATCAGATAGCCGGCCGCCGGCTTGAGGTAGATCTCGGATCCCTGCGGGTCGAAGAGGTCGGCGAACACCGCGTACAGATGGCGGTTCTCGGTGAGCTGGGTGAGCAGCAGGCTGATCACCTTGGTGGAGACGATGAAGTCGTCGGCCTTGGTGACCTGTGCCACCTCGCGGTTGGCGTCGTCGTGCATCTCGGTGACGATCGAGTACGGATCGCCGAGCTGGATCTCGATGTCGCGCAGGTGCAGCAGGGTGACCAGGGTGCGGTCGTCGGCCCGCCCGGGGTCGATCCCGTCGTCCGTCAGCACCACGATATGGCGGTAGCCGTCCAGCCCGAGCGCCTCCAGCGAGGGGCGGCGGGTGGGTTCGCAGTGCTTGAATCCGACCGTGAGGTTCCGCAGTTGCCGGTTCATCTCCTCGCGGGGCGGGCGCGGGGCCGCGATGTCCACCACCGACCCGGGCTTCACCAGCAGGTCGAGCTGTTCGATGATCTTCTCCGCGCGGGAGTTCCAGCCGATCAGCAGCGTCCGGTCCGGGACCGGCGGCCGGACCTCGGCCGCCGCGATGGCCTCGCGTACGATCCGGGGCCGGGTGGCCGCCGCCTGGATGAGCAGATCGTCCTCCGCGAGCATCAGCAGCCGGTCCCCGTGCCCGATCACGGTGTCCATGGCGGGGTTGACCAGCGCCTCGCCGTCCGCGCGGTGCAGACCGATGGGCACCCCGAGTGCGAAGGCGTTCAGCGACTCCCCGTAGGTGGAGCCGACCAGCGCGGGCTCGTCCCAGGGGTAGATCTCATTGCCGACGAAGCTGAGCAGTTCGTTGAAGACGGTGGACAGACCGGACTGCCGGTGGGACTGCACGATCAGCCCGACCGCGATGTCATCGGCGTCGATCACCAGCGCGGTGTCCCCGGCGGCCAGCCGGGCGGCCGCCAGGTTCGCCGAACTCTGCACGGCGGCCACCACATTGGGGCGCGGCCCGGACCAGGTGCGGCTGTTCAGCAGCAACAGCGACTTGATGACGTCGATGTCGCTGTCGTCCCCGACCGGGGAGAGCACCATGATGGACTTGGCGGTGTCCGGGCTCACCAACTCCAGGTCGCCGCGCTGGAGCGGATTGCCGGAGCGGCAGATCACCCGGGTCTTCCCGGTGTCCGGGATACGGCGCCGGATCTCGTCCTCCATGTCGACCTTGTCCCGGTCGGCGAGGATCACCACACAGGAGCGCCGCTCGCTCTGATTGGCCTCCACCAGCTCGGCTATCACCGTGAAGACCTGTTCCGACCAGCCCAGCACAATGGTGTGACCGTGCTCGATCAGCCGTGATGTGCCCTTGCGCAGCTCGTGGATGCGGGCCTCCAGGCCGGTGGTCATCACACCGATCAGCGCGCTGACGATGAAGATCCCGCCGATGGTCACGATGAGCATGAGGATCAGGAACAGCGGCCGGCCGGTGTCCCCGCCCATCGTCCCCGGGTCGAGGGTGCGCAGCAGGCTCATCCAGACGATGCCCAGCCAACCGCCATTGTCCTCGGTGTCCTTGCGGGCGAAGGCGACCACCACACCGGAGACCAAGGTGATCAACGCCAGGGAAGCCAGCCCCAGCCAGCCGATCAGCGCCGGGGTGCCACGGTCCATCGTCCCGTCGAACCAGTACCGCAGCCGCTCCCGCAGCCTTTTCATGCCGCACTCCTCCATCGCCCACAACGCCGCCAGGGGCCCAACGGCCCCTGGTGAGCGGTGTGCTACGGCATGGTGCGCGGCGGTCAGCCGGGGAGGTCGTCCCACTGGTCGAGGAGGTCGTCGCCCTCGAGGTCGCCCAGCGCGGCCACCGGGTCGGTCAGGGGCTGTTCGGCCCAGATGATCTTACCGTTGGGGGTGTAGCGGGTTCCCCAGCGCTGGGCGTACTGGGCGACGAGGAAGAGCCCCCGGCCGCCCTCGTCGGTGGTGGCGGCGCGGCGCAGATGGGGCGAGGTGCTGGAGCCGTCGGCCACCTCGCAGACGAGGGTGCGGGCGCGCAGCAACCGGACGCGGAGAGGGGCGGATCCGTAGCGGACGGCGTTGGTCATCAGCTCGCTGAGGATGAGTTCGGTGGTGAAGCCGAACTCCTCCAGGCCCCATGCGGTGAGTCGCCGGGCCGCCTCGTTGCGGATGCGGGCGACCGCGGCGGGGTCGGCGGGCAGCTCCCATTCGGCGACGTGTCCGGGGTCCAGACGGCGGGTGCGGGCGACGAGGAGGGCGATGTCGTCGCCGGGGTGGTCGGAGGTCATGGCCTGGAAGACGGCCTGACAGGTCTCCTCCGGGGTGGCCTCGGGGAGCCCGGTGAGGGTGGTGCGCAGCTCCTCGAGCCCCTCGTCGGCGTCCCGGTCCCGGTCCCGGACCAGTCCGTCGGTGAACAGGGCCAGCCGGCTGCCCTCGGGCAGCTCCAGCTCGGCGGTCTCGACGAGTTCGCCGCCGAGGCCCAGCGGCGGGGCGAGGGGGACGTCGGGGAAGGTGACCTCGCCGTCGGGGAGGACCACCGCGGGGCCCGGGTGACCGGCGCCCGCCACCGTGCAGCGGCCGGAGACCGGGTCGTAGACGGCGTACAGACAGGTGGCGCCACCGATCCCCGGGGCGTCGGAGCCCGCGGCGGCCTGGTCCTGGTCGAACCGGCTGACCAGCTCGTCGAGATGGGCGAGGAGTTCGTCGGGCGGCAGGTCGAGGGCGGAGAAGTTGTGCACGGCGGTGCGCAGCCGGCCCATGGTGGCGGCGGCGTGCAGTCCATGGCCGACGACATCGCCGACGGCGAGGGCGACCCGGGCGCCGGGGAGCGGGATGACGTCGAACCAGTCGCCGCCGGCCGAGGACCGGGCGGGCTGGTAGCGGTGGGCCACGTCCAGGGCGTCCTGTTCGGGCAGGCCCTGGGGCAGCAGACTGCGCTGGAGGGTGACCGCCATGGCGTGTTCGCGGGTGTAGCGGCGGGCGTTGTCGATGGCCACGGCGGCGCGGGCGACCAGCTCCTCGGTGAACGCCACGTCGTCCTCGTCGAACGGCGCGGACTTAGCCGAGCGCCAGAAGGTGGCGAGGCCCAGGGGGACGTCCCGGGCCCGCAGCGGGACGGTGATCATCGAGTGGATGCCATAACGGACGATCCTGGCCGCCTGTTCGGGGTCCTGCTCCCGCCATCCCGCGCGGGTCCGCAGATCCGCCTCGAGCACCGGCCGGCCCGCGCCGAAGCCCAGCGCCTGGGGCGCGGTGCCGGTGTAGGTGATCATCTTGCCGGTGCGCCACAGCGGATGGTCGGCCCGGACGCCACGGATGGCGGTGCGGCGCATGGCGCCGTCCGCGGGCTCGTCGCCGCGCAGCACGGGGTCCACGAGGTCGACGGTGGCGAAGTCGGCGAACCACGGGACGGCGAACCCGGTCAGCTCCTCGGCGGTGCGCACCACATCGAGGGTGGTGCCGATCTTCGCGCCGGCCTCGTAGAGCAGCCTCAGCCGCCGCTCCGCCACTTCGGCCTTGCCGGACAGCGCGCGCAGTTCGGTGGAGTCGCGGAGGGTGGCGACGCTCCCGGACACCCCGCCGTCCCCTCGGGTGGGGCGCTGGTTGACGACGAGCAGCCGGTCCCCGGCCGGACGCACCTCGTCGGTGGCGGCCCGGCCCGAGGCGAGCAGGTCGGCGGTGCCCGGTTCGAGGCCGAGCTCGGTGACGGGGCGGCCCTCGGCGTCCGGGGGCAGCTCGAGCAGGCGGCCGGCCTCGTCGTTGGCGAGGACGAGGCGGCCCTGGCCGTCGACGATGAGCACACCTTCCCGGACGGAGTGGAGCACGGCGTCGTGGTGCTCGTACATCCGGGTCATCTGGGCGGGGCCGAGTCCCCGCGTCTGCCGCCGCAGCCGTCTCCCGACCAGCGCCGTGCCGCCGGTGGCGAGCGCGAGCGCGCCGGCCGCGGAGCCGAGGACGAGCGGCAGCTGGTGCTCGACCCGGCCGGTCGCGTCCGAGCCGGTCAGGCCGGCGCAGACCACGCCGGCCACGGTGCCGTCGCTCCTGGTGACCGGGACGGTGGCCTGGACCTCCCGGCCCAGGGGCCCCTGGACGGACTCGGTGACGATCCTGCCCCGGGCCGCGGACCGGAAGTCGGCGACGAGCCGCTTGCCGATGAACTCCGGCCTGGGGTGGGTGTAGCGGATTCCCTTGGTGTCCGCCACGACCACGAAGTCCACACGGGCCTGCCGCCGGGTCTGCTCGGCCCGCGGCTGGAGCCGGGCGGTCGGATCGTCGGTGCGCAGCGCGGCCACGACCTCCGGCGAGGTGGCGAAGGTCTGGGCAACGGCGGTCGCGCGGCCCATGGCCTCCCGCTCGCTGTCGCTGCGGGCCTGGAGGACGAGCGCGGCGGTCGCCGCGGCGATGAGCAGGCCGACGAGCACCACCTGGACGGCGAAGACCTGTCCGGCGATGCTGCGCACCCCCAGCAGGGAGCCGAAGCGCTTCCGGGAGGGGGCGGGCGGGGAGAGCCTTGATCGACCGAAATCTCCGATCACGTCCCCCTTACTACCATTCACCACCTCGCGGTCGTGCCGCCGGGCGGGGCCGGACCAGGGGCGTTCCGGTCTCCGATACGTATCGGTACGGCGGGTGGCGGCTCGCGCACGCGACGTTCACCGGCGGCGCCTGGCCACGTGACGCCGGTCACACATCAAGCCGACGGGCCACATCGCGCATCGTCGCCCGGGTGGCGCCCAGATCCGCCCGCGCCCGGTCGGCCACCAGATAGAGGAAGACACCCTGGCGGGCGCGCCGGCTGAGCGGGCGGATCACGTGGTACTCGGTGTCCAGTGTGACGACGATGTCCTCGAGGCGCTCCGGGTCGTAGCCGAGCAGCTCCAGGGTGGACAGCTTGGCGCGCAGCACGTCGGTGTCCCCGTAGGCCACCTTCTCCAGGTCCGGTCCGCGCGGGGCCTGGACGGCGCCCAGGCTGATCCGGCTCAGATAGTCGACGAGCGAGGCCGCCAGCGCTCCCTCGCACCCCATCACCTCACGCAGCGACTCCTGGATGTCGGTCATGACCGCCGCCCTCCCGGGACCTGCATGTCCATACATTTCATCCTCGCACAGGGTTCGTTGGCGCACCCCCGCACGCGATTCCCCCGTCCCGTACGGCACCACCCGTGGTGGCCGGCCGCCGATCGTCCTATCCTGACCAGGCATGACGCAGGATTGAATCGTTTTTCCCGCTGGAGGGCGCATGACCGTCGGCAGCACCCCGTCCCGGGCCGTGGTGGTGGGCACCGGATCCCGGGCCCAGATGTTCACCGAGGCACTGGCCCGCCGTCCACAGCTGCGGGTCGCCGCGCTGTGCGATCCGAACCCGGTGCGCATCGCCCACCACCAGCGGCTGCTGAAGGATGCGGGCGAACCGGAGGCGGCCGCCTGGAGCCCGGATGAGTTCGAGCGGCGGCTGCGCGCGGACGACATCCAGGAGGTCGTGGTGACCTGCGTGGACGCGCTGCACGACGCGTACATCGTGCCCGCCCTGCGAGCCGGCTGCCGGGTGGTCACGGAGAAGCCGATGACCACCGACGCGGCCAAGTGCCGCCGCATCCTGGACACGGTCGAGGAGACCGGCAACCATCTGGCGGTCGCCTTCAACTACCGCTTCAACCCGGTCCACGAGGAGGTCCACCGGCAGCTGTCCGGCGGTGCCATCGGCCAGGTGCTGTCGGTGCACTTCGAGTGGCTGCTGGACACCCGGCACGGGGCCGACTACTTCCGCCGCTGGCACCGCGAGAAGGAGCACAGCGGCGGGCTGATGGTGCACAAGTCCAGCCACCACTTCGACCTGGTCAACTGGTGGCTGGGGGCCCGGCCCGAGGAGGTGTTCGGCTACGGCGGGCTCGGCTTCTACGGCCGTGCGGCCGGCGAGCGCAGCGGCTACCGGCGCGACTACGAGCGGGCCCACGGCGCCGCCGCCGCCAAGGACGACCCGTTCGCGCTGGAACTGGCCGAGAACGACGCGCTGCGCTCGCTGTACCTGGACGCCGAGGGCGCGGACGGCTACCACCGCGACCGCAATGTGTTCGGCGACGGCATCACCATCGAGGACGACATGGCGCTGCTGGTCCGCTACGACACCGGCGCCACCATGACGTACCACCTGACCGCCTACTCCCCCTGGGAGGGCTACCGGGTGATGTTCAACGGCACCCGGGGCCGGCTGGAGCTGGAGGTGGAGGAGAGCAAGTGGCAGCCGCCGCTGCTGGGCACGGCCTCCGGCCGCGGCACCATCCACGGCGACCAGGCGCTCGCCAACGCGGGCGGTCCGCGGCTGGTGCTGCGGCCGCTGTGGGAGCCGCCGCGGGAGGTGGAGCTGCCGGAGTTCGACCACGCCGGGCACGGCGGTGGCGACCAGCGGATGCTCGATGTGCTCTACGGTCCGGTGGACCCGGCCGCGGCCGCCGGGGCGGACGCCTCGGACGCCTCGGACGCCTCCCGCCGGCGGGCCACCGAGGAGGACGGGGCGCTCGCGCTGGTCACCGGGCTCGCTGCCAACCAGTCGTTCGCCGACGGGAAGCCGGTGGCCACGGCGGATCTCGTGGCGCGGTAGCCGGGGAGTTGGGTCCGACGCGGCTCATCCCGCCCCCGGCTGAGGCAGGATGAGCCGCATGGACACGGAAACGATCAGAACACCCGGCGCGCCCCGCTTCCGGGGTGCCGCGCGGCGCCGCCGAAGACTTCTGCCGGTCTCGCTCGCGGCGGCCGGTCTGCTCACCGCCTGCGGTACGCAGACCTCGTCGGGGGTCGCCGCGGTGCCCGACGAGGCCACGTCCCGCCCGTCGGGCCCCGTCGCCGTCGAATCGCTCACCGTCACTCCGCCCACCGCCTCGCCCACCGCTTCCCCGGTCTGCCCCGACTCGGGGGTGCTGCTGCGGGCCGCGGAGGCCGACGCGGCCATGGGGTTGCGGGTGCAGACGGTCGAGCTGGTGAACTGCGGCAAGCGGGACCGTACGGTGAACGGCCATCCGTCCGTCCAGGTCCTCGACGCGGACCTGGAACCGCTGGAGGTCACGGTCGGCCACGGGACGTCGGGCATCGCCACCATCGGCGGCTTCGAGACCGCCACCGGGCCGGTGCGGCTGAAGCCCGGTGAGCGGGCGGTGGCGCGGCTGGTGTGGCGGAACACGGTGACGGAAGGCACGCGCCCCGCCGCCGACGGGCGCTATCTGCGGATCGCGCCGAACGGCGACGGGAGGGACTGGCAGACCGTGCCCGACCACATCGACCTGGGCACCACCGGCAAGCTGGGCGTGAGCGCCTGGGCCCGGCCCACGGCGTCCGCTCCGGCCGAGCCCCGCCCGTAGCGCCGCCGGTGGCGCCCGCCGGTGACACCTGACGCCCGGCGTCCGTCGTCGCGTCAGTCCGGGGCGGGCAGCCCCCCGGCCTGGTGGGGCGTCAGCTCCAGTCCCATGTGCTGGGCGAGACCTACGGCCAGGGCCGCCACGGTCGGATGCCGCCAGACGAAGTCGCCCGCGAGCTTGATGTCCAGTCCGGTCTCCAGGCGGACCCGCAGCTCCATGGCGAGCAGCGAGTCGAAGCCCAGCGACTTCAGCGGGGTCTGCGGATCGAGGGTGGTGCTGCTGAGCCGCAGCACGGCGCGGATGTGCTCGGTCAGCCAGGACTCCAGCGCGGTGCGGCGGGCCGGACCGGCCGGGAGGGCGGCCAGCCGGGCGCGGATGTCGTCGCCGTTCTCCCCGGTGGCCGCCGGAGTGCCCGCGCCGGAGGTGAGCGGGGTGAACAGGGAGCTGTGGCGGCCGGCGGCGGGGATCCAGGTGTCCGGTTCACCGGGGAGCACACCGGTCCGTACCCGCCGGTGGGCCAGGAGGTCGCCGAGCGCCCGCAGCCCCTCGTCGGTGGCGATGGTCCGGTAACCGCGGTCGGCGAAGCCGGTGGCCACCCCGGTCTCGCCCCACGGGCCCCAGTTGACCGCGAGGGTGGGCAGCCCGCGCGCCGAGCGCCACGCGGCGAAGTCGTCCAGCCAGGCGTTGGCGGCCGCGTAGGCGCCCTGCCCTGGGTTGCCGAGGAGGGAGGCCATGGAGGAGTACACCGTGAACCAGTCGAGCCGGTGTCCCTCGGTGGCCTGGTGCAGCCGCCACGCACCGGTGGCCTTCGGCGCCCATACGCGGCACAGCTGGTCCTCGCGGAGGGTGGTGACGGCCGCGTCGTCCAGGACCATGGCGCAGTGCACCACGCCGCGCAGCGGCGCCCGGTCCTCGGCGGTGGCGGCGGACACGAGCCGGCCGGCCGTGTCCGGGTGGCCGATGTCGCCGAGCACGACGCTGATCCTGGTGCCGTGGGCGGAGAGTTCGCCGAGCGTCCGCGCGGCGGCGCCGTCCGGCCCGGTGCGCCCGTTGAGCACCAGATGGCCCGCGCCCCGCCGGGCCAGCCAGCAGGCAGTGGCGAGCCCGAGGCCGCGCAGGCCGCCGGTGACGATGTACGTCGCGCCCTCCCGTACGATCGGCGGCCCGTCCGGCAGCACCGCGTCGGCCTGGCCCTCCTGCGGGATGGTCAGCACCAGCTTGCCGATGTGGCGGGCGCCGGCCATCTGCCGGAACGCCTCGGTGGCCTCGGCCAGCGGATAGGTGGTGCAGCGCAGCGGCTTGAGACGGCCCTCGGCGAACGCGGCGAGCACCTCCCGCAGCATCGTGGCGTACACCCGCGGGTGGGCCAGCTGCACCTCTTTGAGGTCCACGGTGGCGAAGGTGATGTTGTGCCGCAGCGGGGCGAGCCCGAGCGGGGCGTCGGAGAGGATGTCGCGCACGCCGAGTTCGACGAAGCGGCCGAACGGGCGCAGACACTCCACCCCGGCCCGGATGGCGGCCCCGGCGAGGGAGTTGAGCACCAGGTCCACGCCCTCGCCCCCGGTGGCCTCCTTGACCTGGTCGCGGAAGTCCAGCGATCTGGAGTCCATCACCTGGGCGATGCCCATGGCCCGCAGAAAGCGCCGTTTCTCCTCGCTGCCCGCCGTGGCCAGCACCTCGGCGCCCAGCAGCCGGGCGACCGCGATGGCGGCGAGTCCGGTGCCGCCGGTGGCCGAGTGGATCAGCACCCGCTCCCCCGCCGCCACCCGGCCGACGTGGCGCAGCGCGTACCAGGCGGTGAGGAACGCGATCGGCAGTCCGGCGGCGGTGGCCGGGTCCATGCCCTCGGGGAGGGGGCCGGTGCGGTCCGCGGGGACGACGAGGAACGATCCGAAGGCGCCGCCGTGCACATCGGCCGCCACCACGCGGTCGCCGGTGCGCAGCTGGTCGACACCGGCTCCGACCGCGGTGACCTCGCCCGCGCATTCGAAGCCGAGCCGGTAGCGGACGTCCTCGTCGCCGGGGAGCAGGCCCATGGCGGTGAGGACATCACGGAAGTTCAGGCCCGCGGCGAGCACCCGCAGTTCCACTTCGCCGGGTCCGGGCGGGCGGCGGGGGGTGACGGTGAGCTCCAGGCTGCCGAGGTCACCGAGGCGGCCGGCGCGCAGCCGGAAGCCGTCGGTGCCGCAGCGCACGGTGCGGGCGGCGGCGGTGGTCCGCTCGGTGTCGGTGAGGGGCGCGTAGGCCAGCTCGGCGGCGTAGCGGGCCCCCTCGCGCAGCGCGATCTCGTCCTCGGGGCCGTCGGCGAGGAGTTCGGCGGCGAGGGTTTCGGCGAGCCGGTCCGGGGCGGCCGGGTCGGTGTCCACCGAGGTGGTCCGCAGTTCGGGGTGTTCCAGGGCCAGCACCCGCAGCAGTCCGCGCACCGCGCTCTGTCCGGGGTCCGCCGGATCCCCGGGGGCCACGGTGCGGGCGCCGTGGGTGACCACGTACAGGCGGGGCGGTTCGGGGCAGCCGACGGTGAGTGCCTGGGCGGCGGCGAGCAGTCTGCGGACGCGGCGCAGCCCGTCCTGGGGGCCGCTGTCGGCGGGGCGCCGACCACACAGGAGCACCACGGCGCGCGGCCGGGCTCCGGAGCGGGGCAACCGGCCGGTGAGGGCGTCCCGGAACGTGTCGAGCCCCTCGTCGGTCAAGGGCGCGTCCCACACCCGGGCGGTGGCGCCGGCCGCGCGCAGGGCTTCGGCGACCGGGCGGGCGGTGCGGTCCGCCTCGCCGACGAGCAGCCACCGCCCCGGGGGGCGGGTGGCCGGGGGCCGGGTGGCGCGCCGCCAGCCGATCTCCAGGAACCACCGGTCGGTCTCGGCCGTGCGGGGCGCGGTACTGCCGACGGCCCGCAGGCCGTCGATGGCCAGGACCGGCCGGCCGGCCGCGTCGAGCAGGCGGATGTGGCCGACGAGGGTCCCCGGTCCGGCCTCGGTGAGACGGGCGTGGCAGTACACGGCGGTCTCGGGGTCCCCGAGGACGCGGACGCTGTGGATCCGGGAGGGCAGCATGAGTCTGCGGTCCTCCTCCTCGAGCAGTCCGGCGACGGGGAGTTGGGCGCACAGGTCGACCAGGACGGGGTGGATGCGCAGGCCGTGGCCGGGGGTGCGGGCGGTTTCGGGGATCCGTACCCGGGCCCAGAAGCTGTTGCCCTGGCGGGAGGTGGACACCTCGGTGAGACCTTGGAAGGCCGGTCCGTGCGCCACGCCCCGGGCCCGCAGTCCGGCGTAGAGGGCGTCGGGTTCGACGGGGAGCGGATGGCGCAGGGCGAGGGTCTCGACGGAGGCGGCGCGGGAGCGCGGGGGTACGGCGAGCCGGCGCAGTACCGCGGTGGCCTGCCGCACCCAGGCGCCGTCCTCGCCACGGCCGAAGATCTCGCATTCGGCGCGGTCGGTCGCGGCGACGGTGACCGTGGTGGACAGGTCGGTGTGCTCGGCGAGCCGCAGCACTTCGTGGAAGCGCAGATCGGTGACCTCGACCTCGGTGGGCGCGGCGGTGAAGACCTCGCAGGCGGCGGTGAGCGCGAGGGCGTAGGAGGCGGCTCCGGGCAGCACGGGCGCGCCGAGCACCCGGTGGTCGTCGAGCCAGGGCAGGGGGCCGGTGCCGGTACGGGCGCGCCAGGAGTGGCGGAGGGGGTCGCCGGGCACTTCGGTGTGCGCGCCGGGCAGTGTGCCGTCCGGGGCCGGGTCCGCCGGGGCGTCGGAGGATACCGCCCCGGTGGTGTCGGCCCAGTGGCGGGTGCGGTCGAAGGTGATGGTGGGGACGTCGGCGAGGGCGGCGTCCGCGTACCGGGCGGACCAGTCGACGGGGACGCCCGCGCAGTGCAGGGCGGCCAGTTGGGTGTGGAAGGTGGCCGGCTCGTCCTCGTCGCGGCGCAGTGTGGGCAGGACCACGGGGTTCTCGACCAGTCCGGTCAGACCGCTGTGCAGGGGGTGGGTGACGACCGGGTGGGGGGATATCTCGACGTACACCAGGTGGCGGTCGGCCGCCGCGGCGGCGACGGCGGCGGCGAACCGCACCGGCCGGCGCAGGTTGGCGCACCAGTAGTCGGCGTCGAAGGCGGGCGGGGTGTGCGGATCGTCCAGGACGGTGGTGTAGAAGGGCACCTCCGGCGGGCGGGGGGTGAGGTCGGCCAGCGCGGTGTGCAGATCGGGCAGGAGCGGATCCACCTGGGGTGAGTGCGAGGCAACGTCCACGGCGATCAGGGCGGCGGGCACGGAGCGGGCCTGCCAGTCGGCGACGAGCCGCTCGACCCGTGCGGTGTCCCCGGCCACGACGGTGGAGCCGGGCGCGGCCATGACGGCGACGGTGACCGCCGCCGCGGCGCCACAGGCGTCGAGTTCGGCCTGTATCTCCTCGGCGCCCAGGCCCACGCCGGCCATCGCGCCGTTTCCGGCGACGCGGGTGAGCAGCGCGGAGCGGCGGCAGATCACCTTGGCTCCGTCGGCCGGGGAGAGCGCCCCGGCCACCACGGCGGCGGCGACCTCGCCCATGGAGTGGCCGATGACGCCGGCGGGCTGGACGCCGTGGGCCCGCCAGGTGGCGGCGAGCGCGGTCTGGAGGGCGAACAGCACGGGCTGCACCCGGTCGCAGCCGGTGACCGGCTCACCGGAGCGGACGATGTCGAGCACCGAGAAGCCGGACTCGGCGGCGATGAGGGCGTCGGCCTCGGCGAGCGCCTCGGCGAAGGCCGGTTCGGTCTCCAGCAGCCGCCGTCCCATACCGGGCCACTGGGAGCCCTGACCGGAGAACACCCACACCGGCCGGCGGGTGACCTCGGCGCCCACCGCGCCGGTGACCACACCGGGGTGGGCCCGGCCGGCGGCGAACTCCCGCAGAGCGCCGACGAGTTCGGCGCGCGAGGCGGCGGTGACGCCGAGCCGGCCGCGCCCGGCGCTGCGGCGCAGCGCGAGGGTGTGGGCGATGTCGCGCAGCGGGGTGTCCGCGCCGTCGCCCTCCAGCCAGTCCGCCATGCGGCGCGCGGCGCCGGGCAGCGCGGCCGGGGAACCGGCGGGCACGAGAAACACCTGCGGGACGGTGCGGGTGGCGAGCCGGGGCCGCCGCGCCGGGCGGGGCGCGGGGGCGGCGGGAGGTTGTTCCAGCACCACATGGGCGTTGGTCCCGGAGAAGCCGAAGGAGGACACGGCGGCCAGCCGCGGACCGGTGCGCACCGGCCAGGGGGTGAGCTCCCGGGGAATGAAGAAGCGGGTCCCCTCGGCGGTGATGGCCGGGTTCCAGCGGGTGAAGTGCAGATTGGGCGGGATCAGTCCACGGCCCAGGCACAGCACGGCCTTGATCATCCCGGTGACACCGGCGGCGGGTTCCAGATGGCCCAGGTTGGTCTTGACCGAGGCGAGGGCGCAGCGGTCGCGGCCGGTTCCGTAGACCTGGGCGAGACTGGCGAATTCGACCGGGTCGCCGACGGGGGTGCCGGTGCCGTGGGCCTCGACCATGCCGACGTCGGCGGGGTCGACTCCGGCGCGGCGGAGCGCCTCCTCGTACAGGGCGCGCTGAGCGGTGGCCGAGGGCGCGGCGAGCCCGTCGGAGTGGCCGTCCTGGTTGACGGCCGAGCCGCGCAGCACGGCCAGGATCCGGTCGCCCTCCCTCAGGGCGTCGGTAAGGCGTTTGAGGACGACGATGCCGCAGCCCTCGCCGCGTACGAAGCCGTCGGCGGCGGCGTCGAAGGCGTGGCAGTGGCCGGTGTGCGAGAGCATGCCCATCCGGTCGAACGAGCGGGTGATGCGGGGCTCGAACATCAGGGTGACACCGCCGGCCAGGGCCAGGTCGCATTCGCGGGTGCGCAGCGCCTGGGCGGCCAGGTGGACGGCGACCAGGGAGGACGAGCACGCGGTGTCCAGGGCGACGCAGGGGCCGTGGAGGCCGAGGAGGTAGGAGATCCGGCCGGCCGCGACGCAGTGCGCGTTGGCCAGAGCGGAGCCCTCGAGCGCACGGGGGTGCCGGTCGAGGCGGTGCATGTAGTCGTTGTAGCTGAGCCCGGTGAAGACGCCGGTGGCGGTGGAGCCGAGCCGGTCGGGGGGCATACCAGCGTGTTCCAGGGCCTCCCAGGCCACTTCGAGCAGCAGCCGGTGCTGGGGGTCGAGGACGTCGGCCTCGCGTCCGGAGACGCCGAAGAAGTCGGCGTCGAAGCCGGACACGTCGCGCAGGTATCCGCCGCGCACCGGCGGTGCGGCCTGGGGCCGGGCCGTCGTGGCGGGCTCGGCCGCCCAGAGCTCGGCGCGCTCCGGCGGGAGGTCGGTGACGGCGTCACGGCCGTCGGCCAGCAGCCGCCACAGGGCGGCGGGTGAGTCGGTGTCACCGGGAAGCCGGCAGCCCATGCCGACCACGGCGATACGGTCCGGGGGCGGGCCGGAGGCGGGGGTGTGCTCACTCATCGGGGTCTCCATGGGTGGTGCGCGGCCCGGGGTGGGGGCCATGGGGTGGAGATCGCCGGGGGACGGACTCATATGGTGTCCGGGCCACCCAGCAGCATCGCGTGCTTCACCCCACCGATCTGGTAGTTGAAGCTGAGCGCGTAGTCGAAGTCGAGGGGACGGGTGCGGGTGCCGGGGACGGGATCGAAGGGGAGTCCGTCCGCGGGCTGTTCGCAGTTGGTGGTGGGGCACACCTCGCCGAACTCCATCATCATGCAGGTCAGGGCGAGGCCGAGGCAGCCGGCGGCTGCTCCGTGGTGGCCGAAGCAGCCCTCCTGGGACGAGAGCAGCACGGTGGAGTCGGGGCCGTAGAGCTCGCGTACGGTGTTGGCCTCCAGCGCGGTGACCGCGGCGCCGCCGTCGCTCGCGCCGTTGATGTACGGCACCTGCTCGATCCGCCACCGGTCGCCCAGGCAGGCACGGACCGCCCTGGCGAGCTGGGTGCCGGTGTCGTCGGTGGCGAGCGGGTTGGCCAGGCCGTCGCGGGTGAGGGCGGTGGCGAGCACGTGGCCGTAGAGGTGGGCACCGCGCCGCTGGGCGTGTTCCCGGCTCTCCAGGACCACGGTGGCGGATCCCTCGCCGTAGTTGACGCAGTCCGCGCGCCGGTCGTAAGGACGCATCAGGGAGCTCATGGACGGCAGCAGATCGGGCATTCCGGCGGCGTCCATCGCATCGCGGGCGTGGAGCGCACCGCGCAGCAGCCGCCTGCCCTTGCGGATCAGGTCGAGGCTGGAGACGTCGACGCCGGTCACCACCGCGATGTCGATCTCGCCGGCCGCGATCAGACGGCGAGCGTTGCCGATCTGCACGGCGGCGGACGAGCAGCCGCAGGACACGGTGAAGCAGGGGCCGACGGTTCGGGTCAGCGCCCCTTGGACGACGGCGACGTCGGAGGGTGACACGGACTGTTCGGCCGCGACGAAGATCTCGAGGGCGTCGAAGGCGGACATGGATTCGGCGTCGAGGCCGAGCAGTTTCAGATAGCTGTCCACATTGGCGTCCACGCTGCCGCGCCCGACGAGCACCGCCGCCTCGCGCAGGTCACCGGCGTGGACGTCCAGCTCGGCGTCGGCGCACGCCTCGACGAGGGAGACCAGGCCGTACCGATGGGCGTCGGTGTAGTGGCGGGAGAAGAACTCGGGGATATCGGGGAGGCGTTCCTCGAACTGCCCGGCGCTGAGGTCGACCGAGCCGAAGTGGATGCCGTTCCGGACGAGGACGGTGCGGCCGTGGGAGGCGATGTCCCACACCTGGGCCGCGGTGAAGACGGGTTCGGCGCCGCCCGGCAGACAGAAACCCAGGCCGGTGACGACGGCGTCCCGCGCGTTGCCGGCGCCGCCCGGGTCCGGCCGGGGCGCTTTCACCGTGCCCTGCCGGGGCTGGTCCGTGCCCTGCCGGGGCTGGAGAGAATCATGACGGTGTTTCCTTTCGCTCACACCGGAGTGCTGAGTCGCCGGTACGGCGAGTGGCCGGATACGCGATGGCGCCGCCGGTGGGCCGGAATCGGTGCACCGGCGAATTCGGCGCATGCGGCGCGGCACGGGAAGTACGCGAAGCCTTTTCCGTTGCATCGTGAGCCGGTTCCGCCCGGAGCCGCTCGTCGTTCGGAAAGGACGGTGGAATAGCTGAGGCTACGCCTCTGGGGTGCGGTCCGGTAGGTGGTGTCGTATCACCGGAGGCGGATTCGGGCGGTCCGGAGCACCGCTGCCGTACCCCCGGAGCCCATGCCGCGCGACCCCGGTGAAAAGGGGGCTCGTGTTCGGGCGCACGCCCCCTCTTGCGGAACCTTCCTGAAAGAGCGTACGGAAAAGGGCGCCTCGGGCATTCAATGAGCAGGCGTCGGTTCCTGCGCGCGGAAGGGCCTCCGCGCGCAGGGAGCGAAGAATGAACCGCAAAGGACGGCAAAAGATGACACATCAGTCCGTACCGTTCGACGATCTGGACCGGAAGATCGTCGCGGCGCTGGTCGCCAACGCCAGGACGAGTTTCACCGAGATCGGCGCCGCGATCGGACTCTCGGCCTCCGCGGTCAAACGCCGCGTCGACCGGATGCGGGAGACCGATGTGATCACCGGCTTCACCACCACCGTGCGCCCGGCCGCCCTCGGCTGGCGGACCGAGGCGTATGTGGAGGTGTACTGCGACAGCGCGGCACCGCCCCGGCGCCTCGCGGAGGTCGTACGCGACTATCCGGAGATCATCGCGGCCATGACGGTGACCGGCGGCGCGGACGCCCTGCTGCATGTCATGGCCACCGATGTGGAGCATTTCGAGGAGGTGCTGGAGCGCATTCGGGCCGAGCCCTTCATCCGTCAGACGATCAGTTACATGGTGCTGTCCCATCTGCTGACGAGCAGTCCGGAGGCCGGTGCGGCCCCGCCCTCGGCCGCGCCCGCGCCCGCGACGCAATGAACCGGCGCGGACCCGCCCCAGCGCGCAGCATCGGTGCGTCAACACGCAGTTTTCCTTTCTTGTCTCCCCTCTCCTCCGCTTTCTACCTTTGAGGTATCCCCGGTCGCCCGCGGCAGCGAGAGGAATTCTCCATGTCCCCCACCCGTGTGTCGCGCCCCAGGCGCTTTTTGACCTGTGCCCCCAGATATTTCGATGTGCGGTATGCCATCAATCCCTGGATGCGTGCGGACACCGAGGTCGACACCGACCTCGCCCGAGCACAGTGGGAGACCCTGATCCGCGCCTACCGCGACCACGGCCACCGGGTGGACCACATCGAACCGGTGGTGGGGCTGCCGGACATGGTGTTCGCCGCGAACTCGGCCCTCGTCCTGGAGGGCCGGGTCTTCGGCTCCCGGTTCCACGCACCGCAGCGCCGGCCGGAACAGCTCGCCTACGAGCGGTGGTTCAAGGCGGCCGGGTTCGATGTCCACCCGCCGGAGTCGGTGTGCGAGGGCGAGGGCGACCTGGTGCCGGCCGGGCCCTTCGTCCTGGCGGGCACCGGCTTCCGGACCACCCGGGCGGCCCATCAGGAGGTCCAGGAGTTCTTCGGGGTGCCGACCATCAGCCTGCTGCTGGTGGACCCGTACTTCTACCACCTGGACACCGCGCTGTTCGTGCTCGACGACCGGAACGACGGCGGGAACATCGCCTACTACCCGGAGGCGTTCTCCCCCGGCAGCCGTGAAGTGCTGCGGCGGCTCTACCCCGACGCGCTGATCGCCACCCGCGACGACGCCATGGCCTTCGGGCTCAACGCGGTCTCCGACGGCCGCCACGTCTTCGTCGCCCCCCGCGCCACCGGCCTCATCGACCAGCTCACCGACCGCGGTTACGTCCCCGTCCCCGTCGACCTGTCGGAGCTGCACAAGGCCGGCGGGGGCATCAAGTGCTGCACACAGGAGATTCGCTGATGACCGCCACCACGCCCGGCACGGCTACCACCGCCGCCACCTCCGCCACCGCCCGCGCGGCGGGCGCCGACCGCCCTGACCTCCCCGCCCGCTCCTCGCGCGAGCTGATCCGCGCCGAGGAGACCTCGCTGGCGCACAACTACCATCCGCTGCACGTGGTCGTCGCCCGCGCCGAGGGCGTATGGGTCTGGGACGTCGAGGGGCGCCGCTATCTGGACATGCTGGCCGGCTACTCGGCCCTCAACTTCGGCCACCGCCACCCGGCGCTCATCGAGGCCGCCCACCGCCAGCTCGACCAGCTCACGCTGACCTCACGGGCCTTCCACAACGACCGGCTAGCCGGGTTCGCCGAAGCGGTGGCGGAGCTCACCGGGCTCTCCATGGTGCTGCCGATGAACACCGGCGCGGAGGCGGTGGAGAGCGCCATCAAGGTCGCCCGCAAATGGGCGTACGAGGTGAAGGGCGTCGCCCCGGACCAGGCCACCATCGTGGTGGCGGCCGACAACTTCCACGGCCGCACGACGACGATCGTCGGATTCTCCAGCGACCCCGTCGCCCGCGACGGCTTCGGCCCGTTCGCCCCGGGCTTCCGCGTCGTGCCGTACAACGACCTCGCGGCGCTGGAAGCCGCCGTCGACGCGACCACGGCGGCGGTCCTCATCGAACCCATCCAGGGCGAGGCGGGCGTCGTCATCCCCGATGACGGCTATCTGCGGGGGGTGCGCGAGCTGACCCGGCGCACCGGGACGCTGTTCATCGCCGACGAGATCCAGTCCGGCCTCGGCCGCACCGGCACCACCCTGGCCGTCGAGCACGAGTCGGTGACGCCGGACGTCCTGCTGCTCGGCAAGGCGCTGGGCGGCGGCATCGTGCCGGTGTCGGCGGTCGTGGCCGACCGGGCGGTGCTCGGGGTGCTGCGCCCCGGCGAGCACGGCTCCACCTTCGGCGGCAACCCGCTGGCCGCGGCGGTCGGCTCGGCCGTCGTCGATCTGCTGCGCACGGGCACCTACCAACGCCGGGCGGCGGAGCTGGGCCAGGTGCTGCGGGACGGACTGGCCGCGCTGACCGGCAAGGGCGTCGTGGGCTACCGCTGCCGCGGACTGTGGGCGGGCGTCGACGTGGACCCCGCCCTCGGTACCGGCCGCGAGGTGAGCGAGCGGCTGATGGCCGAGGGGGTCCTGGTCAAGGACACCCATGGCTCGACGATCCGCCTGGCACCGCCGCTGACCATCACCCGCGAGGAGCTGGAGTCGTCGCTGGCGGCGCTGGAGAAGGTGCTCGGCTGATCGACCGGTCGCCCGTTGTGGTGCGACTGGGGGTGCCCGGGTGCCTGGGTGCCGGGAGCCGCGCTCGGTGGCGGGGCGCGGGAGGTGTCCAGGCACCGAGGCCGCCCAGGCACGGAGCGCGCCCCAGCGCGGGACGTATCCCAGCACGGGACGCGCCCCAGCGCAGGACGTACCCGAGCACGGGAGTGCGCCAGCGCGGGACATACCCCAGCACCGTGGCATACCCCAGCGCGGGACGCACCCCAGCACGAGGCGTGCGCCAGCACGACACGTACCCGAGCACGAGAAGTGCTCCTCAGCGCGAGACGTACCCAGCACCGGGCATACCCCAGCACGAGACGCATCCCGCAGGTGCGCGGGGTCCGGCCAGCCGCGCCGCCGGGCCCCGCGCGCCGCCAGATCGCCGTGCCGCTTCCCAGTACGCGCCACAGGGCACGGTCTGGCCCCGGAGCGCGGCCGGTGGGCGCCAGGGGAGGCAGAGTGGAAGGTGGTGGGACCCGCGTGGTCCGGCAGGCACCGCCGCCGAGCGGGACGTCGGCCGCGTCCGCCGCGTCCGCCGGATCCGTGGCCACCAGAAGCGGCCATTCGCAGGTGAGGAGCAGGCCATGGCGCACACAGTGGAGTGGACGGTCCACCTCTACCTCTCCGAGGACGAGGGGAGGACCACGGCGCGCGTGGAACTGGAGACCGGGGCCACGGCGCTCACCGGCCGGGGACTGGCCCGGTGCAATCCGGACGACGAGGACGTGCCGGTGATCGGCGATGAGCTCGCGGCCGGGCGGGCGCTCAGCGATCTGGGGCAGCAGCTGGTGCACGCCGCCGAGCGGGACCTGGAGAGCGTGGGCGCGCCCCCGGCCTCGCGCAGGCCGCGGCCCGGCTACGGCTGGATCGCCTGAGGCACCGCGGATACGGCCGGCACCGCGGGTACGGCCGGCGCCCGGACGCCCTCGGCGTCGGGCCGGGCGGGCGCCGCCCGGTCGACGTCCTCGGCCGCCTTGGCGAGCAGATCGAGCATGGCCAGCTCGGCGCCGGGCGCGTCGCGGTCCCGTATGGCCTCCAGCACCCGGCGGTGGCTGGGCACGGGGTCGTCGGCGTCGCCGTGGGCGTGCACCAGGCGGTCGCGCTCCCGCAGTCCGGGCTCCAGGATCAGCTCGAGGCGGGCGAGGAGTTCATTGCCGGTGGCGGCGAGCAGCGCGCGGTGGAAGGCGGCGTCCGCCTCCGCCTCGGCCGCCAGATCGCCGCGGGCGCGCTCCATGGCGGCCAGCGCGGTCTCCAGCTCGGTCAGGTGGGCGTCGGTGCGGCGCAGCGCCGCGCGGTGGGCGGCGGCGGGTTCGACGACGGCGCGGATGTCGGTGAGGTCGCGCATCAGCCGCCGTCCGTCCCCGCCGGCCATGCGCCAGCGGATCACATCGGCGTCGAGGAGGTTCCAGGCGGAGCGGGGGCGGACGAAGGTGCCGCGCTTCTGCCGGGCGTCGATGAGGCCCTTGCCCGCGAGCACCTTGAGGGCTTCGCGCATCACCGTAAGGCTGACGTCCAGTTCCTCGCCCAGGGCGCGGACGTCGAGGATGTCGCCCTCGGCGAAGTCTCCGGTGACGACGCGGGCACCCAGCCGCTGGACCACTTCGCCGTGCACGCCTCGGCCGGCATAGGACGCCATGGGGTCTTCTCCTCGGGGAAGGCCGGATGAACGGGGTCGGAAGCCACCCGTCGTCCGTCCACCCTAGCGTCGGCCATTATTTATGGATACATCTTGACAGTCCGTTGACGCCCCCCGGACGATGAACCGATCCCTCATCGCCGAGCCGCCGACCGCGGGGAGTCCCCTGTGACGCTGTCGCCGCATCTGCCGGACAAACTGACCATCTCGCTGTGGGACTTCAGCTGGTACACCCGCACCGGCCCGGGTGAGCCCTTCGCCGACCTCGACCGCGCCTTCGAGGAGGCCGTGACGCGCGGCTACAACACGGTGCGTATCTGCGCCATGCCGTTCCTCCTCTTCGGCTCCCGGCTCGACACGGCCAAACTGCGGTTTTCGGGGCTGGGCGGCGCGTACGGGCAGCGGATGCGCTGGTACGACGTGGGCGGCGGCGGCGAGATCGACGGACGGGCCCGGCTGCGCGAACTGTTCGAGGCGGCCCTGCGCCATGACTGCTTCGTCATCCTCTCCAGCTGGGAGTACCAGCAGAGCCCGGCGTTCGGCGAGGGCCGCGCCTGGTTCGACGCGCTGATGGCCGTCGACCCCGAGCGGCGCGCCGAGGTGCTCGCGGACGCGCTCGCCGATCTGATCGACTTCCTGGTGATCCACGGTCTGGACGACCGGATCGCCTTCACCGAGCTGCACAACGAGGTCCAGGGCAGCCGGCTCACTGACGGGCTTCAGGGCGCGGACAAGGTGGTCGCCCTGCGGCCGCGGCTGGAGCGGGGCATCGCCCGGTTCAAGGAGCGCCACCCCAACCGGCCGGTCACGGTCAACTACGCCAAGGTGCCGGTCGGTTCGCTGCGCGGGGTGCCCCGCGAGGTGGATGTGGCGGTCTTCCACCCCTATGTCTACGGGGTGCTGGACGAGCTGTTGACCACCTTCGCCGTGCGCGACCGGGGCCGTCCCTTCCCCCAGGAGCCGGTCCGCCGGGAGCTGCTGCGCCCCGGCGCCCCCGATCTGGCCGACTGGGCTCCCCCGCCCGGCGATCGCTGGCGGCTGGAGGCCACCACGGTCGGCCCCCGTGAGATCTACGTCCACGACTGGTGCGACCCCGCCCGCTGGGACGCCTGGCTGTACGACCGCTATGCCGTGCACCGTACGGCGATGGACCAGCGGCTGGTCACCTGGATCGAGGCGGCCGCGGACTGGGCGGCCGGAAGCGGGGTCCCGCTGGTCTTCGGCGAGGGCTGGATCGGCTACACCCCGCTGCACGGGACCTTCGAGGAGGGGCCGGTGGGGGCCGCGTTCTGCCGCCGCGCCGTGGCGGAGTCGGCGCGGGTGGGCGCGTGGGGCGCGGTGGTGTGCTCCAACGCCGCGCCCCAGCACCCGATGTGGCAGGACATCGCGCTCCAGCGGGAGTGCAACGCGGTGCTGCGCGGCTGACCCGTGCGGCCGCCCACCGGCCGCGGACCCGCTGCCCCTTGCGCATCGACTGCGAACCGGCGCTCACTCGTGCGCCGCTGGAGCCGCGTTCGCACCGGTAAGCACCCGCCCCGAGGGGTACGGACATCACATCTCCTGTGGCGGTGACGGCGGAAAGGGCCCGGATGTGACGACGTCCCCAGCGGATTCCCCAGACCATGCCGCCGGGCGGGTCCGGCGCCGTGCGCTGGTGGCCGGTTCGGTCGGCAACCTCATCGAGTGGTACGAGTTCGGTGTCTACGGTTTCTTCGCGACGATCATCGCCGCGAACTTCTTCACCCCCGACGGGGGCAGTGAGCTCGAGGGCCTGGTCAAAACCTATGCCTCCTTCGGGATCGCGTTCTTCTTCCGTCCCGTCGGCGCCGCCGTCTTCGGCCGGGTCGGCGATCGGATCGGCCGTCGGCCCACGCTGATCCTGGTGCTGCTGCTGATGACCGGCGCCACGACGCTCATCGGCGCGCTGCCCACGTACGACACACTGGGCGCGGCCGCTCCCTGGCTGCTCACCCTGTTGCGCATCCTCCAGGGGCTGTCCGCGGGCGGGGAGTTCGGCGGCGCGGTGTCGATCATGACGGAGTTCGCTCCCCCGGGCCGGCGCGGGCTGTACGGGGCGTGGCAGTCGTTCACCGTGGCGCTGGGGCTGCTGGCCGGGGCCGGTGCGGCGGCGCTGTCGGCCACCGTGATGAGCGAGGAGTCGCTGGGCGACTGGGGGTGGCGGGTGCCGTTCCTGCTGACCCTGCCGATCGGGCTGGTCGCCCTGTGGCTGCGGCTGAGGCTGGAGGAGACCCCGGCCTTCCGGGCGGCGGCGGGCAGTCAGGCCACCGCGGCGGCGGACGGGGAGGCCACCACCGCGCCGGACCCGGTGGCGCCGCCCACCGGGCCGGAGCGGGTGGCGACCCCCCGCGAGGTGGCCGGGGCCGTCGTCCTGGGCGCCGCGCGCATCATGGGCTGGGCGGCGGCCGGTTACACCTTCCTGGTCGTCATGCCGTCGTACCTCCAGGCCACCTTGAACGCCACCTTCCAGCAGGCGCTGGTGGCCACCGTGGTGGCCAACGCCGGCTTCGCGCTCTCCATCCTCCCCGCCGGTCTGCTCAGCGACCGGATCGGGCGGCGGCCGGTGATGCTGACCGGGGCGGTGCTGGTGGTGGTGCTGGCCTTTCCGCTGCTCCATGTGGTGCAGCAGCCGGACGGCTCGGCGTTCACCCAAGGAGTGGCGGTCTTCGTCGCGGGCGTGGTGGTGGGGCTGATGGCGGGCCCGGGGCCGGCCATGCTCGCCGAGATGTTCCCGACCCGGGTCCGCTACACGGGGCTGGGGCTGGCGTACGCGCTGTCCAACGCGGTGTTCTCCGGCTGCGCGGGGCTCATCGTCACCGAGGTCGTCAAGCGCACCGGCGAGGTCGACATCCCGGCCTACTACACGGCGGTGACCTGCGCCGTCAGCGTGCTCGCGCTGCTCACCCCGCGTGCGCAGGACCGCCACGGCGCGCCGCGCGGCCGGGCGCGGGCGGCCGACGGGAACCAGCGGCAGGAGGAAACGCCATGCGGGTGATCGGCCTGATGTCGGGCACGTCCCATGACGCGGTCGACGCCGCGGCAGCCGATCTGGTGCTGGACGGCGACACGGTGGTGCTGGCCCCGCTGGGTCTGGTCAGCGAGGCGTATCCGGAGGAGCTGCGGTCGGCGCTGAGCGCCGCGCTGCCCCCGGCGGCGACCACCATGAAGGAGGTGTGCGCACTGGACACCCGTATCGGCCAGGCGTTCGCCTCGCTGGCGGCCCGCGCCGACCGGGAGCTGTGCGCCGGGCGCGCGGATCTCATCGGCTCGCACGGTCAGACGGTGTACCACTGGGCCGAGGGCGGGCGGGTGCACGGGACGCTGCAACTCGGCCAGCCCGCCTGGATCGCCGAGGCCACCGGCCGCCCGGTCGTCTCCGATCTGCGCGCCCGCGATGTGGCCGCCGGCGGCCAGGGCGCTCCCCTGGTCAGCCTGGTGGACGCCCTGTGGCTGCGCGGGCGGCCCGGTGTCCGCGCCGCCCTGAACCTCGGCGGGATCGCCAACATCACGGTGGTGTCGGGCGCCGGGGATCCGCTGGCCTTCGACACCGGCCCGGCCAACGCGCTCATCGACGCGGCCGCCCGGGACCTGACGGGCGGCCGGCTGGACCATGACGCGGACGGCGCCATGGCGGCGCGCGGCACCGTCCACGGGCCGCTGCTGGAGCGGCTTCTGGCCGAGCCGTACTATGCGCTGCCCGCGCCCAAGACGACCGGCAAGGAGCTGTTCCACGGGTCGTATCTGCGGGCTGCCCTGGCCGCCGTGGGCCCGGTGCCGGACGACGACGTGGTCGCCACCGTCACCGAGCTGACCGCCCGCACCGTCGCCGACGCGGTGCGGTCGGTGCACGCCACGGAGGTGATCGCCTCGGGCGGCGGCACCCGTAACCCCACCCTGATGGGGGCGTTGCGCCGGGCGCTGGGCGGCATCGCGCTGCGGACCTCCGACGAACTCGGCCTTCCGGCGGCGGCGAAGGAGGCGTACGCCTTCGCCGTCCTCGCCTTTCTGACCGCCCATGGGCTGGCCGGTACGGCTCCGAGCTGCACCGGGGCCCGTCATCCCCGCGTGCTGGGGTCGATCACACCGGGGCGCCGCGGCCTCACCCTGCCCGCGCCGGGACAGCAGGCGCCCACCCGGCTGGAGATCTTCCGGCGCTGAGCGACGGTGGCCGAATCTCGTCCACCGACGGTCCGAAATCGGTGACGGAGTCTCCCTTCTCCTAGCGCGTCCCGACCGCGCCCGAGGTACGTTGGGAGGGTCTGTTAGCGGATGGGGTGAACGCGACTGAGCGACCCCCTGGTTGCCGGCGGGGGGCCGAGGGGGCTGACGGGGGGACGGGGGCACGTGGCGGAATCCGGAACGGGTGTGGGCTTCAGAGGCCGCAGCGGGATCATCAGTCTGGTCGGTGAATGCCTCAGGCTGGGGCCCACCGACGAGCGGCCGGTGACCATGCTGCTGGGGCCGCGCGGCAGCGGGGCCAGCGAGGCCCACGGCGCGCTGATGGAGCGGTTCGGCCCCGAGACACCGTTCGCCTATGTCAATCTCGGCGGTGAGCAGTCCCTGCTGCCGCGGTACGCCCTGGCGCTGCTCGCCCGCCAGCTGGAGCGCAAGCTTCCGCGCTATCGCCGCTCCCACTTCCCCCGGCTCACCCTCGGCCTGCTGGCCTCCGACCATCAGCTGCGGATGACCAGCCTCGAGGAGGGGCGGCGCACCATCCGGCGCGAGCTGGACGCGTTCCAGGAGCAGGCGGAGGCGCGCTACGGCGACTACCTCGCCGCCTTCTTCGAGGTGGCCGGGGGCGCCGTGGGCGCCCCCGACGGCGCCTCCACGGCGGCGCTCGCGCTGCTGCGGGACGCGCTGCGGCGCGGGCGAAGACGGCTGCCGGGCCGCAAGTTCACCAGCAGCGCCGCCTGGTACGGCGACCATCGGCTGCTGCGCAGCCGGGACCCGTGGGAGGCTCTGGTCGAGCTCAACCTGTGGCGCCACGACGGGGACGAGGACGATCAGGAGCGGCTGGACCGGGTGCTGTTCTCCGCCCTGCTGGAGGACATGCGCAGCAATGTGCGGCACTCGTTCATGCCCCGCTCCTATCTGCTGCTGCTGGACAACTCCCATACGGAGTACGGGCGCCGGTTCCTCGATCTGCTGATCCGCGCCCGCCATGACGACGTCGTGGTGGCGGGCGCCGACTGCGATCCGCTCACCGTCGTGGCCAGCTCCAACCGGTGGCTGCCCCGCTGGGGCCCGGCCACCGGCGATCAGTGGCCCTGGCGGCTGCGCGGCCCGGACCGGGCCTCCCTGGAGGACTGGCGGGAGCACCGGCCGGGCCGGGACAGCGATGACACCTGGTGGTATCCGCTGCGGCTGCGCGACCTCAATCTGGACGAAGTGCGCGTCCGCATCGAGCTGGAGCTGCACCACCACCCCGACCTCGCGCCGTTCACCCGGCTCGCCCCCTTCATCCACCGGCTGACCGGAGGGCTCCCCCGGGCGGTGAGCCAGATCCTGGAGCTGCTCCGGCACTCGGCCGTGCCCACCGAGGACGGCGCCGAGCAGGACCGCTGGCTGCGCACCCTGCCGGATCGCACCCCACGGGAGGGCGAGGACCCGCGGACGCTGGCGGAGGCCGCCCTGGACCATCTGCTGCGCGGTCTGGGCCCCGCGCAGCGGGTGGCGCTGGAGGAGTGCGCCGCGGCGCGCGACCTGTCCATCGGCACCCGGCTGCTGGGCTCGGGCGACTCGCTGTTCGGCGAGGTCCGCGGCCGCTGGCTGTTACAGAGCCCGGGGATGGTGTCCTCGTCCCTCCACCCCTGGCTGCGGCGGCTGCTGCTGTGGCGGCTGGCCGGGCGTCCGGACGACTGGGACGCGGTGCACGAGCTGCTGGCCGAGCACTTCAGGTCCGAGGGCCGCACCGTCCAGGAGATGTACCACCGGCTGGCGGCGGAGCGGATCGACGAGGTGACCGGGTATCTGGTGGCGCGCTTCCCGGCGGTGCCGGCGGCGCAGTGGATCAGTGAGTTCAACGCCATCACGACCGCCCCGAACCGGCTGGGCCAGGCCGGCGGGCCGCTGGAGCTGCTCGCCGGTCTCGCCCCGGACCATCCCCCGGAGGCGGTCACCGCCGCCTCGGTGGTCCGGGAGCTGATCACGGTGCGCTGGGTGTGGAGCGATCCGCTCGCCGACCCCGGGATGCGGTTGAACAACCTGATCGCCGACGGGTTCAACCAGCTGTCCCGGCTGCGCAGGAATGACGTGGTGTCCCTGTTCAACGAGGCGGAGCGGTACCGCCACTGGCGCCATCCGCTGACGTCCACGAGCGAAGGGTGAGACCGGTGCCGAGACTCGAATGGCCACTGCACATCGTGCGCCGGGTGGTGATCGGCGTGATCGTCGTCGCGGTGCTCGCGGTGGCCGTCCCGCTCACCGTGAACTGGATCGACGAGCGGCAGGCCCGGTGCGGCGACGGCGTCGTCAAGGTGGACGGCGACGAGTGCGTGGGCGTCACCGACGGCTCGTACGTTTTCGCCGCGCATCTGAAGCCCGTGGAGGAGAAGGTCAAGGCGGAGAACGACCGGGTGGACAAGAGCGGCGACAAGTACGTCAGCGTCGCCTACATGACCTCGTTCACGCTGACCGACGACGACAGCAACTCCGCGGAGTCGGTCCGGCACGAGCTGGAGGGCGCGTATCTGGCGCAGTACCGGCACAACCGCGGAGACCTCTCCTCCTCCCCCAAGATCAAGCTGCTGATCGCCAATATGGGCAGCAACGCGCATCACTGGGAGCACACCGTCGACGAACTGATCGACCGGAAGACCTCGGACGACGAGCTGGTCGCGGTCACCGGGCTGGGCCCCAGCGACACCCAGAATCTCGACGCGCTGAGGCAGCTGTCGGACCACGGTCTCGCCCTGGTCGCCAGCACCATGACGGCCACCAACTTCAAGGACATCAAGGGGTTCGTCCGGGTCACCCCGACCAATGTGGACGAGGCGTACGCCGCCTCCGCCTATCTGAAGAGGGAGAAGGTCCGTACGGCGGTGGTGGTCCAGGACGACGCGTCGGACAACGACTACGCCAAGACACTGGGGGACGCCTTCACCGAGGTCTTCCAGGACATCAAGGGCCACCGGCTGGTGGCGGACCGGATGACCTATGACTCCTCGGTGCGCGGCACCTGGCAGAACGAGCTGCGCATCATGCCGGGGCAGCTGTGCGACCAGAAGCCGCAGGCGGTCTTCTTCGCGGGCCGCGGCAAGCACCTCACCCGGTTCCTGGACGCGATCGCCAACCGTCCGTGCCAGGAGCGGACGTTCAAGGTGATCACCGGTGACGACACCACCAACCTCACCGCCGAGGACCTCGCCCACGCCGCCGAGAGCAAGGTGGAGGTGTACTACACGGGTCTGGCGCACCCCGATATGTGGAACGAGGACCCCACCTCCGTCTCCGGCCCCTCGGCCCGCCACTTCCAGCCGGGCGGGTCGCTGGACACCTGGTTCCCCACCGATCAGCGCCAGGACGGCCAGGCCATCATGGCGCATGACGCGGTGCTCACCGCCGCCCAAGGCATCCAGATGGCGGCGCTGGGCGAGGTGACCGGGGAATCGGTGGCCCGGATGTTCCACCAGATGAACGCCCGTCAGCGGGTGCCGGGCGCCAGCGGGTTCATCTCCTTCCAGAACGACGGCAATCCGCGCAACAAGGCCATTCCGATCCTGCACCTCAACGCCAAGGGGCAGGCTGAACTCGTGGAGGTCTCGGCGCCGCGGGGCGAGCCGGACAGGAAGCGGTGACGGTCAGCCGGCGTCCCCCTTGGGCTTCTCGTCGTCGACGATCTCCGCGTCCACGACGTCCTCGTCGGACGACGGGTGGGCCCGGCCCCCGCCGTCACCGGAGGAGCCGGCCGAGGAGCCGGCCGCGGAGCCGCTCGGTCCGCCGCCGGACGAGGACGGCTGGGCCTGGGCGTAGATGGCCGTGCCGATCTTCTGCCCGACGGCGGCGGTCCGCTCGGTGGCCTCGCGGATCGCGTTGGTGTCCTCGCCCTCGAGCGTCTTCTTCAGGTCCGCCACCGCCGCCTCGGCCTCCTGCCGCACGTCCTGCGGCACCTTGTCGGCCTGGTCGCGCAGCAGCCTCTCGGTCTGGTAGACGAGCGACTCGGCCTGGTTGCGGGTCTCGGCGGCCTCGCGGCGCCTGTGGTCCTCCTCCGCGTAGCTCTCGGCCTCCCGCATCATGCGGTCGATGTCGTCCTTCGGCAGCGCGGAGCCACCGGTGACGGTCATCCGCTGCTCCCGGCCGGTGCCCAGGTCCTTGGCCGAGACGTGCATGATGCCGTTGGCGTCGATGTCGAAGGCGACCTCGATCTGCGGCACGCCGCGCGGGGCCGGGGGCAGGCCGGTCAGCTCGAACATGCCGAGCTTCTTGTTGTACGCGGCCATCTCCCGCTCGCCCTGGAAGACCTGGATCTGCACCGACGGCTGGTTGTCCTCGGCCGTGGTGAAGACCTCCGAGCGCTTGGTCGGGATCGTGGTGTTGCGCTCGATCAGCCGGGTCATGATGCCGCCCTTGGTCTCGATGCCCAGGGACAGCGGCGTGACGTCCAGCAGCAGGACGTCCTTGACCTCACCCTTGAGGACACCGGCCTGGAGGGAGGCGCCGATGGCCACGACCTCGTCGGGGTTGACGCCCTTGTGCGGCTCCTTGCCGGTCAGCTCCTTGACCAGGTCGGTGACGGCGGGCATCCGGGTGGAACCGCCGACCAGGATCACATGGTCGATATCGGAGGTCTTGATCCCCGCGTCCTTGATCGCCTGGTGGAAGGGGGCCTTGCAGCGCTCCAGGAGATCCTCGGTCAGCCGCTGGAACTGCGAGCGGGTGAGCTTCTCGTCCAGATGCAGCGGACCCTCGTCGGACGCGGTGATGTACGGCAGGTTGATCGTGGTCTCGCTGGCCGCGGAGAGCTCGATCTTGGCCTTCTCGGACGCCTCGCGCAGCCGCTGGACCGCCATCTTGTCCTTGGACAGGTCGACGCCGTAACCGCCCTTGAAGCGGGTGACCAGATGGTCCACGATCCGCTGGTCCCAGTCGTCGCCGCCGAGGTGGGTGTCGCCGTTGGTGGCCTTGACCTCCACCACCCCTTCGCCGATCTCCAGCAACGAGACGTCGAAGGTACCGCCGCCGAGGTCGAAGACCAGGATGGTCTGGTCGTTCTCCTTGTCCAGTCCGTAGGCGAGGGCGGCGGCCGTCGGCTCGTTGATGATCCGCAGCACCTTCAGCCCGGCGATCTCGCCCGCCTCCTTGGTGGCGGTGCGCTGGGAGTCGTTGAAGTACGCGGGGACGGTGATCACGGCGTCCGTGACGTCCTCGCCGAGGTACGCCTCACCGTCGCGCTTGAGCTTCTGCAGCACCCGCGCGGAGATCTCCTGCGCGGTGTAGCGCTTGCCGTCGACGTCGCCGGTGGCCGGGAACCGCCAGCGGTCCTCGCCCACGTGGCGCTTGACCGAGCGCGCGGTGCGCTCCACGTTCGTCACCGCCTGACGCTTGGCGACCTCCCCCACCAGCACCTCGCCGTTCTTGGCGAAGGCCACCACCGAGGGCGTGGTCCGGGCGCCCTCGGTGTTGGTGATGACGGTCGGCTCGCCGCCCTCCAGGACGGATACGACCGAGTTCGTCGTACCCAGGTCAATACCGACTGCGCGAGTCATCTCAGCACTCCTCCCGGTCTGCCTCCCAGTATCCCAAAAGGGGATATTCCGGATGGCGTACGGAAGCGGGCCGGGATTCAGTCCCGTAGGTGGTCGACCTCGCGCATCTTGTTGGTGGCGTCCAGCGCGGCGACCTTGTAGGACTCGGCGAAGGTCGGATAGTTGAACACCGCGTCCACCAGATAGTCGACGGTGCCGCCGCAGCCCATCACCGCCTGGCCGATGTGGATCAGCTCGGTGGCGCCGGTGCCGAAGCAGTGCACCCCGAGCAGCCGCCGGTCCTCCGGCGAGACCAGCAGTTTCAGCATGCCGTGCGCATCCCCGACGATCTGGCCCCGGGCCAGTTCGCGATAGCGCGACACGCCGACCTCGAAGGGCACCTTCTGCTCCGTGAGCTGGTCCTCGGTGCGGCCGATGAAGCTGATCTCCGGGATGCTGTAGATCCCGATCGGCTGGAGATCGTGGATCGGGTTCACCGGCTCCTGGCAGGCGTGGTATGCCGCGTTCCGCCCCTGTTCCATGGAGGTCGCGGCCAGGGCGGGGAAGCCGATGACATCGCCGACCGCGTAGATGTGGGGGACGGCGGTGCGGTAGTGCTCGTCCACCGCGATCCGGCCCCGCCGGTCGGCGGTCAGCCCCGCCTTGGCGAGATCCAGCCCGTCGGTGAGCCCCTGGCGCCCCGCGGAGTACATCACCGCGTCGGCGGGGATCTTCTTGCCGCTCTCCAGGATGGTCAGGGCGCCGCGCGGATGGCGCTCGACCGCCGCCACGGTCTCGCCGAAGCGGAAGGTGACGGCCAGGTCGCGCAGCCGGTACCGCAGCGCCTCGACGATCTCGACGTCGCAGAAGTCCAGCATCCCCTCGCGCTGCTCGACCACGGTGACCTTGCTGCCCAGGGCGGCGAACATCGAGGCGTACTCGATGCCGATCACCCCGGCGCCCACGATGACCATGGAGCGCGGCACCCGCTCCATGTTGAGGACGCTGTCCGAGTCCATGATCGTCCGCTCGTCGAACGCCACGCTCGCGGGGCGGGCCGGACGGGTGCCGGTGGCGATCACGATATGCCGCGCGGTCAGCAGCTGTTCATGACCGGTCGCGTCGGTGACGGCCACCGTGTGGTCGTCCACGAACCGCCCGGTGCCCGGGAACAGCGCGACCCGGTTGCGGGACAGCTGGCTGCGGACGACGTCCACCTCACGGCCCACCACGTGCCGGGTACGGGCCGTCAAGTCGGCGACGGTGATCTCCTCCTTGAGCCGGTAGCTCTGGCCGTACAGATCCCGCTGGGTCAGTCCGGTGAGATACAGCACCGCCTCGCGCAGGGTCTTCGACGGAATCGTGCCGGTGTGGAGGGAGACCCCGCCCACCATCTCCGTCCGGTCGACGACGGCCACCCGGCGACCGAGTTTGGCGGCCGCGATGGCGGCCTTCTGGCCGCCCGGCCCGGACCCGATCACAAGCATGTCAAAGTCGTTCACGGACCGAGTCTGGCATCGGACGACGGCCCGCTGGAAGAGCGAGCCACCGGTCAACCGGCCTTCGTGGCAGGCGACTTGGGGCGCGCTATCCGGTGTGGGGCCACAGCCGGCCGTGGGCGTCCCGGGCCAGCGGGGTCACGGACGTCAGCAGGACGAGGCCGACCAGTGCGACGGGCAGGGCGGGCGCGGCCGGCGCGGCCCAGGACACCAGAACCCCGCCGGCCGCCGCGCCCACCACCAGGGCCCCCAGCAGCGCGGCGCTGAGCCGGCGCACCTTTCCGCTGCGCGCCGCGTCGACCAGCAGCCCGGTCAGGATGCCGGTGAGATAGGTGGTGGAGAGGCCGGGCGGCCCGATGGCCCGCACCAGACCGCTCTGCCCGCCCATGGCGAGCGCGGCCACCGCCAGCAACCCCAGCTGCCGGCCGCCGACGGGGTGGCCGCCGGCGGTCGCCCATCCCGCCCACAGCCCGCCGAGCGCCACCAGCTCCACCGCGAGCGCGCACCGGGCCCGCCAGACCGGCCGTGGGCCGCGGACGATCCGGCCGCTCAGCAGCGCCCCCGCGATGTAGCCGGCCATGGCGACCGCGGAGTCCCGGGCCCGCGCCGGGTCCGGGGACGCGGTCGACATGCCGAGCAGGGAGAGGTTGGCGGTCATGACGCTGGTGAAGACGCCGCCCAGGGCCAGGAAGCTCATCGCGTCCATCGCCCCGGTCGCCACGGTCAGCGCCACGGCGGCCGCCACTCCCCGGGCGTCGCCGGCCCGGCCCGGACGCCGTCCCTGCGCGGTGGGGCCGGTATCGGTCTGATCGGCCATCGGCAACCCTCCGGCCACCCCGGGTGCCCCCGGCGGCACACCGGAAACACGCGCACCGGACACAGGTGTGCCGGAAAAGCAGGCGCACCGGACACAGGCGCACCGAGGCCGGTCAGGAGCCGGCCGGGGCGGCGGAGGCCCGCCGCCGGCGGTGTTTCGCGGCCTTGGCGCTGTTGCCGCACAGCCGCATGGAGCACCACCGGCGCCTTCGGCCCGGCGTGTGGTCGAGGTAGAGCATGGTGCACAGCGAGGAGTCGCAGGCCCGCAGCGCCCCGCGCCGCTCCGGGTCCCCGAGCAGCGCGATCAGATCGCGTACCACGACCGACTGAAGCTCCCGCCCGGACAGGGGCCGATCGGCTCCGTCGACCGCGACACCGGTGCCGGTGGCCCTCAGCCGCGGCTGCGGCGGGGCGGGGCGCGCCCGGTCGTTGAGCAGCGCCACGGAACCGGCGGACGGGGACCGGCCGTGGACGACCGCCGCCACCACGTCGTACGCCGCCTCGCGCAGCGTCCGCAGTTCGGCGAGGAACTCATCGGTGACGTCCTGGTCGCGCAGGACCAGCCCGACGCCCGCGCACCACTCCCGCAGCCGGTCGAGGGTGCCCAGCCGCTCGATCGGGACGCTGCTCCGCCGCCCGAGGGTCGCGACCAGGTTCAGGGCGAGGCTGCCGGCGTCGAAGCGCAGTGCCCGCAAGCGAACCGTCACCCGCGGCCGCGGGACCGGCTCCGTCGAGGAATCCATGCGCTTATAGTAACCGCCTGAAGGGTTACCAAGCGGCTGAGGGTGAAGGGGACATCATGCGGATCGCGGTCATCGGCGCGGGTGGCGTCGGCGGATACTTCGGCGCGCGGCTCGCCGCGGCGGGGGACGACGTGACCTTCGTGGCACGCGGCCGGCATCTCGCGGCGATCCAGGAGAAGGGGCTGACGGTGCGCAGTCCGCTGGGCGAGCTGCGGGTGACGCCCGAGGCGGTGGTGCCGGCCGTCTCCGACCTCAAGGCCCCGGACCTCGTCGTGGTGGCGGTGAAGCTGTGGGACACCGAGGACGTCGCCCGGCAGCTGGCACCCCTCGCCGAGCGCGGCGCCACCGTCGTCTCGTTCCAGAACGGCGTCCAGAAGGACACGGTGCTGCGGCGCCATCTGCCGGCCGCATCCGTCCTCGGCGGGGTCGGCTACATCTCGGCGTTCATCGAGGAGCCCGGGGTGGTGGTGCACAACGGCACACTGCAACGGCTGGTGTTCGGGGAGTACGACCGCGCCGAGTCCCCGCGGGCCCGCCATTTCCTCGACCGCTGTCTGGCGGCGGGTATCGACGCGGAGATCAGCGGCGACATCGAGCGCACCATCTGGGAGAAGTTCGTCTTCCTGGTGGGCCTGTCCGGCACCACATCGGCGGTGCGCCGGCCGATCGGAGTGGTCCGCGCGCACCCGGGGTCGCGGACCCTGCTGCGCGAGGTGATGCACGAGGTGGTCGCCGTGGGACGGGCCAAGGGAGTGGCCCTGGACCCCGGTTTCGCCGACGACCGGCTCGCCTTCTGTGACGGGCTGCCCGCCACGATGACGTCCTCCATGCACAACGACCTCGTCCACGGCAACCGTCTGGAACTCGGCTGGCTCAGCGGAGCGGTGGCCGAACTCGGCGCCGAGCTGGGGGTCGCGACCCCGCGCAACCGGGCCATCGCCGAGATCCTCTCCCCCTACGCGCTGGGCGATCCGGACGCGGCGGGCGGCGCGGAGGTCACCGCAGCAGGGGCAGCTTCCCGATGAGCTTGCTCACCTTGTTCCGCGGGCCGACGAGGCTGATCGCGAGATAGTCCAGGTCCTCGCTCTTGGTGCCGGCCAGGCTCTCGAGGTACGCGTCGTAGACCCGTGAGGTCTGGGCCTGTCCGGGCATGTCGACCAGGAACAGGTCGTCCTTCCCGGTGGCCTTGGCGCGCAGCTCGCGCAGCGCCTCGGGGCCGGCGGCCAGGATCGAGCAGCCGGCCCACGGCAGCCCCGGGTGGCCGGCTCCGGACCCGTCCGTGCCGTCCGGCCCCAGCAGCTCCGGCATCGCCCGGCCGACGGCGGCGGCCATGCAGGCGGCGGCGTTCACCGCCCGGCCCGCCGGCAGTCCCTCGGCCACGACGATCACCCACTTCAGCTTCGCCTGCCGGGTGGACTGGTCGGTGCGCACGTCCTCATCGGACAGCTGGGGAACGGACACGAGCGGCACTCCTTGTCGATGACTAATGTGGTGGACGGTACCCATCCATCCGTGTCCTGGCGTGGCTCGCCGAATTTCCTCAGGCAAAGGAGCGCTTTCGTGGAACTTGATGCACTCGACCGTGCTCTTTTGCGGGAGCTGCAGAACGATGCGCGCCAGACCAATCGCGAGCTGGCCCTGCGGACAGGGGTCTCGCCGTCGACCTCCCTGGAGCGGGTCCGGGCACTGCGGGAGCGCGGCATCATCAGCGGGTATCACGCCGCCGTCGACCTGGAGGCGGTCGGCCGTCCGGTCCAGGCGCTGATCTCGGTGCGGATCCGCCCGCCGTCCCGGCCGGTCATCGAGGGCTTCCGCGAATGGGCCGCCCGGCTGCCGGAGACCATCGGCCTGTTCGTCACCTCCGGCGCCCATGACTTCCTCATCCACGTGGCGGTGCCGGACACGGGCGGGCTGTACGCGTTCGTGATCGACCGGCTCACCGAGCGCCGTGAGGTGGCGGATGTGCAGACCACGATGGTGTACGAACACGCCCAGTCGCGGTGTATCGACCCCGCCCCGGCCGAGCGCCCCGCGCCCTCCCACCGCAGGCGCTAGGGCGTGTTTCGAAAGTAGCGCCGTCCGCCCGGAGGGCGGGCCCCGCGGCGTCTGGTGCGTGTGATCGCAAGGCGGAGGGTCGTCCTCGTAGTGGGCCTACTCGGACGATCCCGACAACGCGGCGAGCGCGCGTGCCAGGCGTCGCGGGGCAGGCGGGACTTTCGAAACACGCCCTAGGCGCGCGGGCGGGCGGGCGCCACCGAGGTCGCGGTGGCGCCCGCCCGGGGGTACGTACGCCGATGGCGGTCAGGAGCCCGTCGCCGCCGTCGTCTTCTCCGGCCGCGGCTCGGCGGTGGCCGGGGCGTGGCGCACCCACAGCGGCCGCAGCCGGCGGGTCAGCAGATAGAGCACCGCGGCGACGGCCGCCGCGACGAACATGCTCAGATCTCCCGCGTGCGGATGGGCCGAGGCGAACGCCCCGGTGTAGAGGTCGGACCGCCAGAACGGCACCGAGGCCAGCACCCCGCCGCCCCAGGCGACGATGCCCCAGGAGAGCACCCGTCCGCGGTCGTACAGCTCGGCGATCCGGCCGGGGTCACTGCGGCCGCCCACGTGGTAGTCGAGCAGCAGCACGGTGGCGAACGGCGCGATGAAGTACGCGGTGAGGTTGAGGAACACCGCGAACTTCTGCTCGGTCCCGGAGTGTCCCCACAGGCTGATCCCGTACGCCAGCGCGCAGATGAGGGTGACGGCCTGGGTCCGGGTGACCGGCACCTTCAGCGTCTGGACGGAGATGGCGCCGCCGTAGACGTTGAGGAAGTTCTGGGCGAGGGCCGAGAGCCCGATGGCGATCAGGGCGGGGACGGCGAACGGCCCGGTCAGCTGGTGCAGGGCGGTGATGGAGTCGGTGCTGGTGGCGTTGGAGCCGAGGAGCACACCGAGGATGCCGAGCCAGCAGATGGTGACGAAGTTGCCCAGTCCGGTGTACCAGGCGGTGCGGCTCACCACGCGTGGCGTATCGGGCAGATAGCGCGAGTAGTCCGAGGCGAACGGCGCCCAGGCGACGAGGAAGGAGAGGAACCAGCCGCCGAAGGTGATCCAGCCGCCGGTGGAACCGATGTAGTCCGGCGCCTTGGGATCGGCGCCGAAGGTGCCCGCGCCCCGCGCCAGGGCCACCACCGTGATCATGACGAACAGCGGAGTGAGCACATAGGTCAGCACCCGCTGAAGGAAATTGATCATGTTGTAGCCGTAGATGGACACCACCAGCTCGATCAGGGTGAGCGCCAATCCACAGACCCAGAAAGGCAGATGGGTCAGTTCGGAGATGGCCTTGCCGCCGAGGATCACGGTGACGGCGGCCCAGCCGACCCCGGCGAACACGTTGATGTACGCCACCGGCAGGAAGTTGCCGAAGAAACCGAGCGGCCCGCGCGCCTGGATCTGCTGGGGCACCCCCAGCCGTACCCCCATCCGGGACATCACGGCCATCAGCAGTGCGCCGAGCCCCGCGCCGACCACGATCGCGACGACGGCGGCGCCGAAGCTGAGGCCGAGTCCGACCGCGCTGAACCCGAGCAGGATGACGGGGAAGTTGAGACCGGCGGCGAACCAGACGAAGAACTGCGAACTGGGCTTGCCGTGCCGCTCGTTGTCGGGGATGTGGTCGACCCCGAAGGGCTCCACCTTGGTGACCGCGCTGCCGTACACCGGCGCCGGGTCGTCGTGGGTCATGGGGGTGCTCCTGTGCGGGAGGAGGGGACGTCAGGGGGTGGTGCGGGCCCGGTGGATCTGCGGATCGAGGCAGCGGCGTCTCACCACGGCAGGGGCGCGGTGTGGGAGATGTCGAAGAAACCGCCGCCGCTGTAGACCAGCGGGGCCAGCTCCTCGTGGCGGGCGGAGACCACCCGGCCGGTGAAGACGGTGTGGCTGCCGGCCTCCAGCCGCTCGCCGATCTCCACCTCCAGCTGGGCGCAGGACCCGTCGATCAGCGGGGCGCCGAAGCCACCGGGGGTCCAGGACAGCCCGGCGAACTTGTCGTCCGCCTTGGAGGCGAAGGTCTTGGCCACGTCGAGCTGGCCGGCGGCGAGGATGTTGATCCCCAGATGGGTGGCCCGGTGCAGCGCGGGGTGGGTCGCGGAGCTGCGCTGGACGCAGACCAGCACCATCGGCGGGTCCAGCGAGATGCTGGCGAAGGCGTTCACCGCGAGACCCCGTGGCCTGCCGTCGTCGTCGCAGGTCACCACGGTGACACCGGTGATGAACTTACGGTGCACCCCGCGCACCAGGTCGGCGTCGACGGCCGCCTGCTGGGTGGTGGTGATGATCCCGAGAGCCTCCAGCAGCTGGCGGGGGTCCCAGGTCACCCACTCCTCGCTGACCACCCCGTGGTCGAAGCGGGTGAAGGTGGCGCCGGAGACCTCGACCGGCCGGCCGGTGGCCGGCACTCCGAGGAAGTCGCCGGTGTGACTGCCGGTGCTGCGCCAGCGGATCGCCAGCGTTTCGCCGTCCTCCACGATCTCCTCGATCTCGGTACGGAGATCGGGAAAGGCCTGGCGGATGGCGCGGATGGACTCCTTGAACTGCTCTCGGTCCTGGGGGGCCGCGGCGGGGCCGCGACGGCGTACGTAGGCGGGGCTGAGCAGGTCGTCGAGCACGTCGACCTGGCCCCGGTCCCAGACGGCCTGCCAGGTGGAGCGGATGCGGGCGGTGCGGTCAAGAGTATGCGTCATGCCGTGTTCCCTCAGTCAGCTCTTGTATGGCAGAGGACCGTAGAAAGGCCATCAGCTGCTGTCAACACCCTGAGCCGAATGAACCGGAAACGGACCTGGGACTCCCTGACTGAACAGCAAAGACACAGGTCAAAAGTTGTTGCCTGGGCCGTGACCCTTGACGGGGCCAGAAATGGACTCCTAGCCTCCCTGCCATGGCACAGCGTGACCCGGAAGAACAGGACGGACGCTGCATGCGCTTCTCGATATTCCACAACCTCGGTGCCCCGGGCCGTCTCGGCGAGTACGCCGACGTCATGGCCGAGGCACGGGAGTTCGCGGTCGCCGCGGACCAGGCGGGCTTCTGGTCCACCTGGTACACCGAGCACCACTTCGGGCACGAGGCGATCGAGATCACCCCGAACCCGGTGCTGATGGGCGCGGACATCGCCGCGCGTACGACACGGATCCGGATCGGCCAGGCGGCCTCCATCGCCACCTTCTGGCATCCGCTGCGGCTCGCCGAGGACATCGCGATGCTCGACCAGCTCTCGGGGGGCCGGGTCGAGGTCGGCCTCGGCCGGGGGCTGTACGGGCGTGAGGCACTCAACCTCAACGCCCTGGCCGATCCGCGCGACCAGGAGCAGAACCGCGCCCTGTACGACGAGACGGTGGAGGTGCTGCGCAAGGCGTGGAGCGGCGAGTTCTTCTCGCACCGGGGTCGCTTCTACGAGTTCCCCGCCCCCGGGGTGAAGTGGAACCATCCCCTCTCCCCCGCCACCCCGGAGTACACCGAGGCCGGTGTCATCACCAAGATGCAGGTCACGCCGTTTCCGTTGCAGCGGCCGCACCCGCCGCTGTGGCAGGTCATCGACAGCCCCCGCTCGATCAAGGCCGCCGCGGCCGACGGCGTCCAGGGGATGTTCTGGCTGCCGCCGGTCTCCGCGCTCAAGGAGCGGTTCGAGCTCTACCGGGACACCGCGAGCCAGGCGTCCGGCCGCAGCTACGCGCTCGGCGAGGGCATCGGCCTGGTGCGCGATGTGTATGTCGCCGACACCGTGGAGCAGGCACGCGCCGAATTCGAAGAGGCGCTGATGACCACCTACCGGTGGATCATGCACTGGCGGGGGCTGGCCAACCTCATGGAGGCGGGCGAGGAGCTCACCGACGCCCATGAGCTGTCCTTCGACTTCCTCCAGCGGCGCAATCTGCTGGTCGGCACCCCCGAGTACGTCGCGGAGAAGATCGCCGAACTGCGCGACGAGGTGGGCCTGGAACATCTGCTGCTGTGGACCACCCACCCCGGTCTGCCGCACCGCAACGCCATGCGCAGCCTGGAGCTGTTCGCCGAGAAGGTCATGCCGCAGTTCACCACCGGCGGCGCTCATGGCTGAGGCGCTGCTGCGCAAGGTCGTCACCGTCACCGATGAGCTGCTGCTGGAGCTCGGCCGCCCGGTCGCGGTGCCGGTGCGCCGGGCCGCGGCGGCCGCGGTGATCCGCAACCCCTGGGCCGGTGCCGGCTTCGTCGCCGATCTGGGGCCCGAGGTCGAGCGGATCGCACCGGGGCTGGCCCGGCTGCTCACCGGCCGGATCAGCGAGGCGCTGGGCGGGGTCGACCGGATCGAGTCCTTCGGCAAGGCCGCGATCGTGGGGCTGGACGGGGAGATCGAGCACGGCGGCGCGCTGATCCACACCCCCTTCTTCGGCAATGTCCTGCGTGAGCTGACCGAGGGCACCTCGATCATCGTCTTCAGCGACGACCGGCTCGCGGCCGGTGAGCCGCTGACCGTGCCGCTGTGGCACAAGACCGCGGCCGCGACCCGCTCGCACTACCTGACCTGCCAGATCCGCATACCCGACGCGCCCCGCCCGGACGAGATCGTCGTCATCGCGGCCGGGGCGTCCGGCCCACGCCCGAACGCCCGGATCGGGGACCGCTCCACCGACCCCCTCATCCGCCTCGCCGACCTGGACGACCTGGAGACCGTGACGTGAACCTCCGCAAGATCATCACCTTGACCGAGGACATCCACAGCGAGGGCGGCCGCCCGGTGGACCCGCCGGCCCGTACGGCGGTGGTGCTCGCCGTCATCGAGAACCCGTGGGCCGGACAGGGCTTCGTGGCCGATCTGCTGCCCGGGATCGACGAGGTGGCGCCGAAACTCGGCGAGCTGCTGGCCCCGCGCGTGGTCGAGGCGCTGGGCGCGCCGGTGGAGGCGTACGGGAAGGCCGCGATCGTGGGGCTGGACGGGGAGATCGAGCACGGCTCCGGGCTGATCCACACCCTCAAGTTCGGCGACCACTTCCGGCGGGCGGCGAACGCGACGACCCTGCTGCCGGCCGTGGAGAAGCGGGCCGCCGCGGGAACGGTCTTCGACATTCCGCTCAAGCACGTCACCGACGCCACCATCCGCTCGCACCACCAGAGCATCGAGGTGCGGGTGGCGGACGCGCCGCGCGCCGACGAGATCGTCATCGGGCTCGCGGCGGCCGCCCAGGGCCGCCCCCAGGCCCGGCTGGCCCCGCTGTCGACGGAGCGGTGAGCGCATGGTGAGTGACATGGGCAGGTCCCCTGCGGGCGCGCGGGCGCGCGTCCCGGCCTCCCGGGCCGGGCACCGCCCCGCCGCGGCGGCCACGGCCGGCACCGAGCCGTCGGCGCGCACACCTCAGGCGCGCGCCGCGGACGCGCCCGCGGACCCTCCCCGCGCTGCGGCGCGACCGGAAGGCCCCCGCCGGGCGGCGCGGGCCGGTGCCCCGGTGCCGGTGGCGCTGAGCCACGAAGTCCACGGCGACGGCCCCGGGCTGGTGCTGCTGCACGGCGTGGGTCTCGACCGCCGGATGTGGGACCGCTGTCTGCCGGCTCTCGCGGCCCGGCACCGGGTCACGCTGGTCGATCTGCGCGGCCACGGCGACTCCCCGCCCGCGGCGGCCGGGGTGTCCCTCGCCGAGCTGGCCGCGGATGTCGGGGCGCTGCTGAGCGGTCCCACGCATGTCGTCGGCTTCTCGCTCGGCGCCCTGGTCGCCCAGCGGCTGGGGCTGGACCGGCCGGACCTCACCGCCTCGCTCACCCTGGTCAGCTCGGTCGCGGACCGGTCGGCCGAGGAGCGGGCCGCGGTGGCCCGCCGCCAGGAGCTGGCCGCCCAGGACTTCGGGGCGTCCGCGCGGGCGGCGGTCGACCGCTGGTTCTCGCCCGCCTGGCGGGAGCGGGAGCCCCAGCTGGCGCGGCAGGTGCTCGACACCCTGCTGGCCAACGACCGGGCCTGCTACCTCGCCTGTTACCGGGTCTTCGGGACGGCCGACGGCGAGCTGTGGCCGGGGCTGCCCCGGATCGCCGCCCCCACCGTGGCGGTGACCGGCGAGCGGGACCCCGGTTCGACCCCGGCCATGTCGCACCGGCTGGCCGAGCGGATCCCCGGCGGCCGGGCGGTGATCGTGGCCGGCGCCCGCCACCTGCTGCCGCTGGAGTGCCCCCAGGAGCTCACCGACGTGATCCTCGCCCACACCGGAAACGCCGCCGGAAACCCCACCGGAGCCCCCGCCGGAAACCCCAGCGGAGCCGCAACCGGAACCCCCACCGGACAGGAGTCCCACCGCTCATGAACCCCCTGCCGCGCCATGACCACTACATCGCGGGCGAGTGGACCGCCCCCGCCGACGGCGGCTACTTCACCAGCCTCAACCCGGCCACCGCCGAGCCCTGGTACGAGGCGGCGAGCGGCACCGCCGCCGATGTGGACCGCGCGGTGGGTGCCGCCCGCGCCGCCTTCGAGGATCCGCGCTGGCGCGATCTGAGCCAGACCCGGCGCGGGCGGCTGCTGCGGAACCTGGGCGATCTGATCGGCGAGCACGCCGAGCGGCTGGCCCGTACCGAGACCCTCGACAACGGCAAGCTGCTGCGCGAGATGCGGGCCCAACTCGCCGGACTGCCGGAGTACTTCTACTACTACGCGGGACTCGCCGACAAGATCCAGGGCGAGGTGATCCCCGGGGCGAGCCGCGAGCTGCTCAACTACACCCTGCGCGAACCGGTGGGCGTGGTCGGCGCCATCACCCCCTGGAACTCCCCGCTGCTGCTCACCGCCACCAAGCTCGCGCCGGCGCTGGCCGCCGGGAACACGGTGGTGGTCAAGCCCTCGGAGCACACCTCGGCCTCGCTGCTGGCGCTGGCGCCGCTCTTCGCGGAGGCGGGTTTCCCGCCGGGGGTGGTCAATGTGGTCACCGGGTACGGCCCGGACGCGGGCGGACCGCTCACCGAGCACCCGGACGTGGCCAAGGTGACCTTCACCGGCTCCTCGGAGACCGGCCGCCGGATCGCCCGGACCTGCGCCGACCGGCTGATCCGCTGCACCCTGGAGCTCGGCGGCAAGTCGCCCAACATCATCTTTCCGGACGCCGACCTCGGCTCGGCCGCCATGGGGGTGATCGCGGGGATCTTCGCGGCCGCCGGCCAGACCTGTGTGGCGGGCAGCCGGGTGCTGGTGCACCGGGAGGTGTACGACGAGGTACTGGAGCGGGTGACGGCACGGGCGGCCACGATCCGGATCGGCGATCCGCTGGCGGAGACCACCGAACTCGGCCCGCTCGCCATCGCCGAGCAGCTGGACAAGGTCGAGTCCTACGTCGAGCTGGGGCGGGCCGAGGGCGGAAAGGTGGTCTGCGGCGGCAGCCGGCCCCGAACCGGCCTCGCCGGGTACTTCTACTCCCCCACCGTCTTCACCGGCACCGACAACGGGATGCGGATCTGCCAGGAGGAGATCTTCGGGCCGGTCGCGACCGTGCTGCCCTTCGACTCCGAGGAGGAGGCCCTGGCGATCGCCAACGACTCCGCGTACGGCCTGGCGGCGGGCGTGTGGACCCGGGATGTGAACCGGGTGCACCGGATGGCCGCGCGGCTGGAGGCCGGGACGGTGTGGGCGAACACCTACCGCTCGATGTCACCGATGTCCCCCCGGGCCGGGTTCAAGACCAGCGGGATGGGGACCGAGCACGGCACGGAGGTGATCCGGGAGTACACCCGGCTGAAGAGCGTCTGGATCAACACCAGCGAGGAGCCGGCCGGGGATCCGTTCATCCTGCGGTCCTGAGCCGAGCCGGCTACCCGGAAGAGGGTTCTTGTATGGCACAACACCCGAGTATGTCCGCGGCTGCCGCCACGGTCCCGTCCTCAGTTGACGGGAAGCGATGGTCACATCTAGGGTCACGTGCCATGCAACGACCCGCCGGAAAGCGGCTTCAGCAGACCAGCATGCAGGCGAGGGTCGCCGAAGAGCTGCGGCAGATGATCATCAGTGGTGAGCTGCCGCCCCGCTCCAGCCTCTCCGAGATGGCGCTGTCCGAGACCTTCGGCGTCAGCCGGACGCCCATCCGCGAGGCCCTCAAACAGCTCCAGATCGAGGGACTGGTCGAAGTGCGGCCGCGGGTCGGCACGTTCGTCGCCGTACCGTCCCGGCGCGAGCTGACCGAGCTGTTCCAGATGAAGGAGCTGCTGGAGGGCGCCGCCGCCCGGCTGCTGGCCTTCCGCGGGAACGTGCCCGAAGTGGAGCGGCTGGAAGCCACCATGACGGCGGCCGACGCGGCCGTCCGGGACGGCGACGCCGAGCGGTACGCGGCGCTGGTCCACGAGTTCCACGACGTGATCGTGGTGGGCGCGGACAACAGCAAGCTGGAGGCCCACTACCGCACCCTGATGAACCAGCTGGCCTACGCCCGGCTGGTGCGCACCTCGCTGTCCCGGCCCGGCCGGCTGGTCGAGTCCGACGATGAGCACCACCGCGTCCTGAGCCTGATCCGGGCCAAGGACGGCGACGGTGCGGAGCGGGTGATGCGGGAGCATGTGCGCATGAGCCACCAGGCCCTGATGGCGGGCATGGACGAGCGCCGGGCCGACTGAAGCGGGCCCCGGCGCCCGTCCGCCGTCACGGCGCCGAGTCGGCCAGCGCGTGTCCGATGTGCCGGGTCGCCTCGTACAGCTCCCGGTACAGCGGGTAGCGGGTGTCGTAGACCGCACGCCACTCCTCGTCCGGTGCGACGGTCGCGACCACCGGGTTCCAGTCCTCGGTGTCGGCGCCGAGGGCCCCGGCCACCAGGGCGGCGTCGCCGAAGGATGCGCCGACGGTCTCGGCGGGGACGCACTGCGGCCGACCGGTCGCCGCGGAGACGGTGGCCGTCCACAGGCTGCGGGCGCCGCCGCCGACCGCGACCAGCCGGTCGATCCGGGCCCCCGCGTCGGCGAACGCCTCCAGGTTGTGGCGCACTCCGAACGCGGTGGCCTCCAGCGCCGCCCGGTACAGCTCGGCGCGCCCGTGGTGCAGGGTCAGCCCGATGACGGTGCCCCGCGCCCGGGGGTCGAACACCGGGGTGCGCTCCCCGGCGAAGTACGGCAGCATCAGCAGGCCGCGCGCTCCCGGCGGGATCCGCTCGGCCTCGGCCAGCAGGGTGGCGAAGTCCGAGCCGGTGAGGTCGCGCAGCCACTCGGTGAGGCTGCCGGAGGTGGCCATGCCGGCCGCGAGGCAGTAACTGCCGGGCCGCACCCCGGTGGTGCCCCACAGCGCGGGGTGGCGCATCGGCCGGTCGCCCATGGCGGTGAGGAACATGGTCGAGCCGTACATCACCATGGTGTCACCGGGGTCCAGCGCCCCCACGCTGGCGGCCTCCGCCCACGCGTCGATGGTGCCCGCGGTCACCGGCGTCCCCTCGGGCAGCCCGGTGGCCTCGGCGGCGGCCGCGTGCACGGTGCCGACCACCTCACCGGGCCAGGCGAGCTCCGGCAGGCCGAGGCCAGGGGCGACCCGCTGGGCCCAGTCCTCGTTCCAGCGCCGGGCGTCGAGGTCGTAGAGCGGATCGCACTGGCTGGCCGAGTGGTGGTCCAGCCGGTACTCCCCGGTCAGCCGGTGCACCAGCAGGCTGGAGGCCATGAAGAACCGGCGGGTGCGCCGCCACACCTCCGGTTCCCGGCGGGCGAGCCAGCGCAGCTTCGGGCCGACCGCCTGGCTGGTGAGCGGGGAGCCGCCGCGGGCCAGGATCTCCGCTGCGCCGAGTTCGGCGGTGAGCTCGGCGATCTCGGCGGTGGCGCGGGTGTCGACGCCGTACAGGATCGCGGGGCGCAGCGGCCGGCCGGCCGCGTCGGCGGGCAGCAGACACGGCCCGATGCCGGACACCCCGACGCCGGCCACCGCCCGCGCGGCCACGCCTTCGGCGGCCAGCAGTTCGCGGACGACAGCGGTGAAGTCGGCCCACCACACGGTCTCGGCGTCGTGCTCGAACCACCCGGGCCGGGGTGTGGCGGTGCGGTGCGGGCGGGTGGCGCGGGCGAGCACCCGGCCGTCGGCGCGGACCACCACACCCTTGGACGAGCCGGTGCCGATGTCCACCCCGAGGAAGAGCGGATCACTCATGGCCGGCCGCCGCACGGGCCGAGCGCGGCGCGGAGCGCGGCCGGTTCCTGGCGCCGAGGAGGCGTTCGCACGAGGTGGTCAGGGCGGTCTCGCCGAGGGGCTGCTGCTGCCGCAGCGAGGTGACGGGCACCGACGGGCTCCTTCCGACGGGTGGGCGGCACTGGTCAACGGTTGACCGTTGACCTCATCATCGCCCTTCGCCACCGGCCCGGAACAGTGCCGCCCGGCGGAAGCGGGACCCCCGGAAGTACCGGGGCCCGGACGCCGATCGTGGCGTACGTTGGCAGAAGGCCCACGGCGAAGGTGGCCGCTCCCCTCCCGCACTCGGACTCCTCACGGCCCTCGGAGGCTCTTCACGGGATCACTCGGGGTACTCCTCAAGGGATCAAGACCATGAACGATGTGCGCAGACGTACGGTGCTCGCCGCGGCCGGGGGGACGGCCATCGCGGGCAAGGCCGCGACCGCACGGGCCCAGGGCCCGCCCGCCTCCGCCGACGGGGCCCGGCGGGCGCAGGCGGAGCCCGGTCCCCATGAGGCCAGGATCCAGGCCCTGCTAGGGCGGATGACCGTCGACGAGAAGCTGGGCCAGCTCCAGCAGCTGGCCTGGACCGGCGCCACCGGACCCGGCGGCGGGCAGACCGCCGCCGCGGAGAAGGCGGCCCGCAGGGGCAGGCTGGGCTCCGTGCTCAACATCTACGGCGCCCGGACCACCAACACCCTGCAACGGATGGCCGTCGAGAAGTCCCGGCTGGGCATTCCGCTGATCTTCGGGCTCGACGTCATCCATGGCATGTGGACCACCTTCCCCATCCCCCTCGCCCAGGCGGCCGCCTTCGACCCCGCGGTGGCCGAGCGGGACGCGGAGGTGTCGGCGAAGGAGGCCCGCTCCAACGGGGTGCACTGGGCGTTCTCCCCGATGATGGACGTCACCCACGAACCGCGCTGGGGGCGGATCGCCGAGGGCGGCGGCGAGGACCCGTATCTGACGGCGGCGCTCGCGGCCGCCAAGACCCGCGGCTACCAGGGCGAGGACCTCAGCTCCCGGCACCGCCTCGCGGCCTGCGCCAAGCACATGATCGCCTACGGGGGCGTCGAGGGCGGCCGCGACTACAACACGGTGGACGTCTCCGAGGCCCGGCTGCGCAACCTCTACCTGCCCCCGTTCAAGGCGGCCGTGGACGCCGGGGTGGCCACCGTCATGGCCGGCTTCAACACCGTCAGCGGAGTTCCCGCCCACGGCTACCGGCACGCGCTGACCGAGATCCTCAAGGAGGAATGGGCCTTTACCGGCTTCGTCGTCAGCGACTACGACGGCGTCGAGGAAATGATCGTCCACGGCTATGCCGCCGACCGCGCCGACGCCGCCCGGCTGGCCTTCGACGCCGGGATCGACATGGAGATGGCCAGCACCACCCTCAACGAATACGGCAAGCGGCTGCTGCGCAGCGGGCGGATCACCACCGCCCACCTGGACGAGGCGGTGGCCCGCGTCCTGCGCCTGAAGTTCCGGCTCGGGCTCTTCGACCACCCCTACGCGGACGAACACACGGCGATCGCCGGACCCACCAAGGCGTCCCGGGCGGCGGCACGCGCGGCGGCCGCGCGCACCATGGTGCTGCTCAAGAACGAGAAGTCCACGCTCCCGCTCGGCAGGTCGGGCTCCATCGCCGTGGTCGGGCCGTTCGCCGACTCCACCGATCTGCGCGGCTCCTGGGCCGGTACCTGGGCCGAGGCGTATCCCCCGGTCACGGTTCTGGACGCGGTCAAGGACGCGGCCCCGAAGGCTCATATCAGCCATGAGCGAGGCGTGGCCGCCTCCGGCCGGAACACCAGGGGCATCGCACGGGCGGTCTCGGCGGCCAGGGCGACGGATGTGACCGTGGTGGTGGCCGGCGAGGCGGCGACGCTCAGCGGGGAGGCGGCGGTGCGCAGCGACCTCGGGCTGCCCGGCGCGCAGGAGAAGCTGATCAGCGCCATCGCGGACACCGGCGCGCCGTTCGTGGTGGTGCTGCTGAGCGGACGCCCGCTGACGATGGAGGGCTGGCTGGACCGCACCCCCGCCGTGCTCCAGGCGTGGCATCCGGGCATCGAGGGCGGCAACGCCATCGCGGACGTGCTCTTCGGCACCGTGAACCCCGGCGGCAAGCTCCCGGTGACCTTCCCGCGCACCGTCGGGCAGATCCCCCTCTACTACAACCACGAGAACACCGGACGCCCCTACGACCCGCACAACCACTACACCTCGGGGTACCTGGACCTGGTCAACGGGCCCCAGTTCCCCTTCGGCCACGGCCTCAGCTACACCACCTTCGACATCGGCGAACCCCGGCTCAGCGTGAGCCGCGTCCGGGCCGAGGCGCTGCGCAAGGGCGACACCGTGGAGGTGGCGGTCCCGGTGCGCAACACCGGGCGCCGCAGGGGAGATGAGGTGGTGCAGCTGTACATCCGCGATCCGGTGGCGAGCATCGTGCAACCGGTCCGCAGGCTCAGCGGCTTCCGCCGGGTCAGTCTCGGCGCCGGCCAGGCCACCACGGTCCGCTTCCGGCTGAGCGCCGAGGAGCTGGGCTTCTGGACGCAGGACCCGCACGGCAGGTTCCTGCTCCAGAAGGGCGAGATCCAGGTGTTCGCGGGCAACAGCTCGCGGGCGCACCAGAAGCGGATCCTCACCATCATCTGAACATCATGCGCGGGACGTCATGCGCGGGAACGTCATGCGCGTAAGCGACTTCACAGCGCCGCGGCCGCGTTACTTGTAGGGTGCATGCTGACCGCTACGCACCCCGGAAGACGCCCTTGATGACCGCCGCGCCCCCGCCCCCGACCACCACGACGACCGGGCGGGACCCCGCGGCCCACCGCATGGCCCGCCCCCGCCCCGGTGGGGCGGAGGTCCCGTGGGCGGTGTGATCACCGGCTTCGGCGTCATCGCGACCATCATCGTCACCGGCTATGTCATCGGGCGCCGCGGCTCCTTGGGCGACCACGGCCGGGATGTGCTCACCAAGCTCTCGTTCGATGTCGCCTCCCCGGCCCTGATGTTCACCACGCTCTCCAAGGCCGACCTGTCCGTCATCGTCTCCACCCCGCTGCTGGTGACGGCCCTGAGCACCTTCGTCGTCGCGGGGGCCTTCGTCACCGTCGGCGCCGTGCGGCGGTGGAGCGTCGGCCGGACGACGATCGGCGCGCTGTGCGCGAGCTATGTCAACGCGGGCAACCTCGGCATTCCCATCGCCATGTACGTCCTCGGGGACGCCACCCTGATCGCGCCGGTGCTGCTCTTCCAGCAGCTCGTGATGACCCCGATCGCCCTGACCGTCATCGATCTCAGCCGGCCCGCCCAGCGGACCTCGGCGGTGCGCAGGCTGACCACGCCGTTCCGCAACCCGATCGTGATCGGCTCGCTGTCCGGTGTCCTGGTGGCCGCCGCCGGCTGGCATGTCCCCGGGCCGGTCATGGAACCGCTCTCGCTGCTGGGCGGCATGTCCGTGCCCGCCGTACTGCTGGCCTTCGGGATCTCGCTGCCGGGCAGCGAACTCCCCGGACGTGGCGCGGAACGCGGGCCGGTGCTGCTGTCGGTGGCGCTGAAGTCCTTCGCCCAGCCGGTGGTGGCCTGGGCCATCGCGGCGGGGGTATTCCGGCTGAGCGGTCCGGCGCTCTTCGCCGCCGTCGTGACCTCCGCGCTGCCGGCCGCCCAGAACCTGTTCACCTATGCCGCACGGTATGAGACCGCCACCGTCCTGGCCCGGGAGTCGATTCTGCTGTCCACCCTGCTCGCGGCACCGGTGCTGATGACGGTCGCGGTGCTGCTGGGCTGAGTGAGGCCCGGCGGCGGCCGGCGCACCGGGGCGTATCGCACCGGTGTGCCGCTCGGCCAACCCGCCGGGAAGAACGCCTGGTTTACCCCTCGGGGCCCAGGGCAGGCGGATACTCGTGCTTCGGACCGCAGGCACGCACCGCGGGAGCAGTCTGTACTGCTCCGGACCGCGGCGGCGCGCCGGTCCGCACGTCCCCGTAAACCTCCCGCGGTGCACCCCAGGTCCCAGGCGACCCGTCAGCCCATCGCAGGAGGTGTGTTCCGTGACGACCGCGACGCAGGACATGGCACGACCCCGGACCGGCCCCGGGAAGCACCCGCATGACGACGCGCCCGACACCAGCGCCGAGTTCGCGCAGCTGGCCCGCCTCCCGGAGGGGCCCGAGAAGGAGGCGCTGCGCGGGCGGGTGGTGGAGGCGTGGATGCCGATGGCCGAGCGGCTGGCCCGGCAGTACCGCAACCGCGGCGAGTCCCTGGAGGACCTCCAGCAGGTGGCGGCGCTCGGCCTGGTGAAGGCGGTCAAGCGGTACGACCCGGAACACGGCACCGCCTTCGTCGGGTTCGCGGTGCCCACCATCGTCGGTGAGATCAAGCGTCACTTCCGGGACCACCTGTGGGTGCTGCACGTCCCCCGCCGGGTCCAGGACCTGCGCAACCGGGTGCGGGCCGCCGACCGGGAGCTGTCCCATTCGCTGGACGACCGGCCGCCGCGGGCCCAGGACATCGCCGAGCGCACCGGTCTGACCGAGAAGGAGGTGCGCACCGGTATGGAGGCCATGGGCAGCTTCACCCCGCTGTCCCTGGACGCCCAGCTGCCCGGCTCCGACGACGGCTACTCCCTGGCCGACACGCTCGGCGCCCAGGAGCCCGCGTACGACCGGGTGGTGGACCGCGAGGCCGTACGGCCCGGACTCACCCGGCTCCCCGACCGGGAGCGGCAGATCCTCTACCTGCGGTTCTTCTGCGATATGACCCAGAGCCGGATCGCCGAGCAGCTGGGCATCTCCCAGATGCACGTCTCACGGCTCATCAACCGCACATGCTCGACGCTGCGCGCCCAGGCGCTGGCCGAGGCCGGCTGAGCCGAAGCCCCGCGTTGCGCCGCTGGAACGATGTGCATCGCCTCAGTGGGTGACCGCGGCGCCGTGGGGAGCGAGGACTCCCGCCGCCGGCTGCGAGGGTCGGGGCGGCGGATGACGGACGCCCGAACGAAGGAGACGAAAGCCAGTGAACACCCTTCCCGATCGTCCCCCTCCGGTGCACGTCCCGGAACTCCTCAAGGGGCAGAAAGCGCTGGTGACCGGGGCCAACTCGGGAATCGGAAAAGCGACCGCGATTGCCCTGGGGCGCTCCGGCGCGGAGGTGGTGGTCAACTACGTCAGCGACCGGCCCGCCGCCGAGGCCGTCGTCGCCGAGATCAAGGGCCACGGGGTGCGGGCCTACGCCCACCAGGCGGATGTGTCCCAGGAGGACCAGGTCGTCGACATGATGGCCACGATGATCGACCGCCTGGGCACGATCGACGTTCTCGTCACCAACGCGGGACTGCAGCGCGACGCCCCGACGACGGAGATGACGCTGGCGCAGTGGGAGAAAGTGATCTCGGTCAACCTCACCGGCCAGTTCCTGTGCGCCCGGGAGGCGATCAAGGAGTTCCTGCGGCGCGGAGTGGTTCCGGAGGTGTCGCGGGCGGCCGGGAAGATCATCTGCATGAGCTCGGTCCACCAGACCATCCCGTGGGCCGGCCATGTGAACTACGCGGCGGCCAAGGGCGGCGTGGCGATGCTGATGGAGACCCTGGCCCAGGAGTTCGCGCCCCAGCGGATCAGGGTGAACGCCATCGCGCCGGGCGCCGTCAAGACCCCGATCAACCGCAGTGCCTGGGAGACCCCCGAGGCACGGGCCGCGCTCGGGGAGCTGATCCCGTACGGCCGGATCGGTACCCCTGTAGACATCGCCAACGCCGCCGTCGTCCTGGCCTCCGACCTGTGCGACTACGTGGTGGGCACCACCTTCTACGTGGACGGCGGCATGACCCTCTTCCCCGGTTTCGCCACGGGCGGCTGAGCCGGGACGGGGCGGGGCCTGGGAAGGCGGGTGGGGCCCGGGAAGGCGGGTGGGCCGTCCGGACCACCGGGCCGGCCGCGTCACTCGTGCGCACCGTTGCGGTTTCCGCGCGGCCGGGTACCCATGTGGTTCCCGCAGAGATCGGCGCATCTTCCCAAGGAGCCGCAGTGAGAATCGGCGTGTCCACCTTCGTCACCGACCAGGGCGTCCAGCCCGTCCCCCTGGGGCGGGCCCTAGAGGAGCGCGGGTTCGACTCGCTCTTCATCGCGGAGCACAGCCATATCCCGGTGGAGCGCCGCACCCCCTATCCGGGTGGCGGAGAGCTGCCGGAGATCTACTACCGCACCCTCGACCCGTTCGTCACCCTCAGCGCGATCGCGGCGGTCACCCGGTCGCTGCTGCTGGGGACCGGTGTCGCCCTGGTGGCGCAACGGGACCCGATCATCACCGCCCGGGAAGTGGCCTCCCTGGACCTGGTCTCCGGCGGAAGGGCGGTCTTCGGGGTCGGTATCGGCTGGAACCGCGAGGAGATGGAGAACCACGGCACGGATCCGGCCACCCGGGGCCGGCTGGTGAACGAGCGGCTCCAGGCCATCATCGCGCTGTGGACGAAGGAGAAGGCCGAATTCCATGGGGAGTTCGTGCACTTCGACCCCGTGTACCAGTGGCCCAAGCCGGTCCAGCGGCCGCATCCGCCGATCTATGTGGGCGGCGGTGAGGGCGCGTTCCGGCGGATCGCCGCCCTCGGCGACGCCTGGCTGGCCAACAGCGAGTCGCCCGACGCCCTGCGTCCGCAGATCGAGCGGCTGCGCGAGGTGGCCGGCCGCGAGGTGCCGGTGACGGTGTACGCGGTGCCCGAGGACCCCGACGCGCTCGAGGGATATCAGCGCCTCGGGGTGGAGCGGGTGCTGTTCTATCTGCCGACGGTGCCGGAGGCGGAGACGATGACACGGCTGGACGCGATGGCACGGATCGCCGCCCGGTTCCAGTGAGCCGCCGAGGACCACGATGCCGAAGATGACGAGCGCGCAGGCGCGCGAACGTTTCGCACGGGCCCCGCTGGCCCGGCTGGCGACCGTCGGCACCGGGGACCGCCCGCATCTGGTGCCGGTGGTCTTCGCGCTGACCGGTGACACGGTGGTGATGGCCGTCGACCACAAGCCGAAGCGGACGACTCGGCTGAAGCGCCTGGACAACATCCGCGCACACCCCGCGGTATGCCTCCTGGTGGACGACTACGACGAGAACTGGGACCACCTGTGGTGGGCGCGGGGCGACGGTACGGCCCGCGTCCTGCCGCCGGCGGACGAGTCGGCGCTGTCCGCGGGTCACGTCCGGCTGCTCGTGGACGCCTATCCCGCCCAGTACCGGGACCGGCCGCCGCGCGGGCCGGTCGTGGAGGTCGCCGTCGAGCGGTGGAGTGGCTGGCGGGCCGTATGAGCCCGGCGTCCAAAGCCGCGTCGGCGCGTGGACCCCGCGTCAGGGCGTGGACTCCGCGTCGGCGCGAAGTCTTCGCGTCGGCGCGTGGTCTCCGCGTCAGGGCGTGGACTCCGCGTCAGGGCGTGGTCTCCGCCATCCTCGCGAACTCGCTGCCCAGCTGGGACATGGCGTGGTCGTACTCCTCCCGGGAGACGGCCTCCCGGAGCGTGGCGAGGACCGCCCGGACGCCTCGGCCGGCCTCCGTCTCGGACAGCCCGGTGCGCTCCCGCACCCTGCGGATCGACTCGTCGACGTCGAAGACCTCCATCTCGTCCCGCCCCCGCCGGAGGGCTTCGCGGAGGCGCTCGGGCAGCTCCGAGGCGAGATCGCGGGCCTCGCCCGCGCTCAGCCGGGCCGCGAGGGTCTCGAGCGTGGCGCGGGTGACGTCGGCCGCTTCCTGCCGGGAGAGCTGGGTGCGGTCCGCCACGGCCTGGAAAAACTCCCTGTCGTCCATGCGGGCCTCCCTCTGACGCGCACCAGGAACCGCCTCACCACCACCTTGCCACGCGCGTCCGCCACCCGCGAGGCACGTCCGGACCCGCCCGGACGCCGGAGGTGTCCCGGTGGCGCGGTGTCATCAGGCGCCGGGACGGGCACGGGGGGACGATGGTGGTGTGGGCTACGGCCGTCATGTTCCCTCAAGGAGGTGGACGACCATGACTTACTCCTCCGACACTCCGCACGGCGCCGGCCGGCCGAGAGAGGAACCCTATGGTCAGCCGGGACAGCGGCCCTTCGGTGAGGGCGACCCGTACGCGACGGTGCAGAACGTCCTGTCCGACGCCGCCTGGCAGGTCCTGGTGACCGCCGGTGTGGTGGCGATCGCGCTGGGTGTCATGGTGCTGGCGTGGCCGGGGGCCACTCTGGCGGTGGTCGGCGCCCTGTTCGGCGCCTATCTGGTGATCAGTGGGGCCTTTCAGCTGGCCGGGGCCTTCGGTGCGCACATACCGGGACATCTGCGGGTGCTGAGCTTCATCACCGGGGCGCTGAGCGTGCTGCTGGGACTGCTGTGCTTCCGGGGTCCGGCCCAGTCGATCCTGCTGCTCGCGCTGTGGGTCGGCTTCTCCTGGCTGATCCGGGGCGTGATGCAGACCGCCACCGCCATCTCCGGCGAGGGCATGCCCGCCCGGGGCTGGCAGCTGTTCCTCGGCGCGATCACCATCCTGGCCGGGATCATCCTGATCGTGGCGCCCTTCGGCTCGATCACCGCGCTCACCGTGGTGACCGGCATCTGGCTGCTCGCGCTCGGCATCATCGAGGTCATGCACGGCATCCAGTTGCGCGCCCGCCTCGGCGGCCGCGGCGCTCCCCGCAAGGAACACCGGGGGCTGCACTTCCCGTTCCGCTCGCAGCCGCATCCTCAGCCGTAGCCCGATCCGCGGCCCGGTCCACGGCCCGGTCCGGGTCAGCGGGTCTGCACCCACCACGCCATCAGACCGATGGCCGCGGTGCCGCACGCGTACGACGCGCCCCGGACGAAGTTGGCGGCGGCGAGCCGGCCGTATCGACGCCATCTGCTGCTGGAACGGCTGGGTACCGGTGGGCGAACCTCCATGGTGTGCATATGGAGCCCCTTTCGTGAGCGTACGGACAGTGACTGTCCGACACGAGGGAACGACGCGCTGGAGAAAGCATACAAAAGTGTGAACTTGCACCATGCGCCGGACGCGCCGAGAAAATCCCTTTCGACACGATTTCAGGACACCGTCGTGCAGCGTGGGTTGCGGGCCGCGGGGACACTACGGGTGGCGGTGTTCCAGTCCGAGATCCCCGGCCACCGGCTCACCGCGGTCACCGCGGTCACCGCGGTCACCGCGATGGTCACGCGTGCCAGCGCAGCACCGCGCCCAGGCCACCGGCGGGCCCCGGCACTCCCTCGGGCACCAGCAGCACCTCGGTGTCGGCCACCGCCGCGGACCGCATCAGCGCGTCGTCCACGCGCGCCGGTTCGGGCGCGCGGACGCCCATGGCGCGTGCCTGGGACCGCTGCACGGCCAGCTGATCGGCGCCGGGGCCGATCCACACCTCATGGCGCATGTCGCCCCCCTCGTGCCCCAGCAGCAGCGTGGCCGCCTGATGGCTGCGCATGACCTCCACGACCGCCGGCACCCCCTCCGCCGCCCCGCTGCTCGGCGTCGCGGTGGCGTCGTGCCCGCCCAGGCCCGGCCCGCCGGGGCGGCCCCGCCCGGCGCGGAAGAGGTCGAGGACCGACTCCAGATGGGCACGGGCGTGCTCCGCCCGCGCGTGGGCGATCTCCACATCGAGCAGCTCGGAGCAGCCGGCGGCCCTGCTGCCGTGGCGCATCTCCGCCACCTGGTCCCGCAGCGGCTCGGGCAGCCGGTCGCGTACCGCCCGGCGCCCGCGCGGGTCACCGGCCAGGACCAGCAGCTCGGCCTCGCCGTCGGCCCACCGCCGCTCCAGCTCGTCGGCCACCCGGTCGGCGGTCTGCTCCCAGGTGTTCCCGACCCGGTTGCGGTAGTGCCACTCCTGGCGGTCGGCGGGCACCGACCGGTGGCCCCGGCCGTACACCCTGCCGCCCGCGGCGCGGCCCGCCGGGCGGGTACCGGTGTCGTCCCGCAGTTCCAGATCGGCGCCCGCCTGGTCGACGAGGGCCACCAGACAGACCGGCCACTCGCCGCGCAACGAGGCCAGCGGCGCCACCCGGGGCAGCGCGGACCAGGAGGTCTCGACATCGAGCGGGGCCGTGGCCAGCGGCAGGTCGAGCAGCACCTCGCCGCCCGTCGCGAACAGCGCCCGCCCCGCGGAGGCCCTGGCCTCCTGCTCATCGGCCAGCCGCGCGACCACCGCGTCACAGGTGGCGCGGTCGGCGCCCTGGCCGGCCAGCTGGTCCGCCACGAACCGCTCCCGCAGTCGGCGCCGCCTGGGCGCGTCCTCCATGGTGCGGGAGGTGTCCATGTACACGCACGCCCATGGACCGGGGCGGTCGAACAACGGCTTCAGGAATCCAACGTCCATGACCTCCCCCAAACCCGGGGAACCACACGGCCGGAACCGGTCGACCCGACGTCCTCGGATCGCGGTTCCACTCCTGTCCCCAGCATCCCTCCACCTCACCGGGATCGCCAGGGACGACTAGAATCGCTGTCATGGCTCGCTCCAACGAGGAGGTCGAAGCCCTCCTGCGTGAGTACGCCGATCTCCTCCTGATCACGGGCGGGGACGCGTACCGGGCGCGTGCCTATGAGAAGGCCGCCCGCGCGATCGGCGGCCATCCGGCCGACATCTCGCAGTTCGACGCCAAGGGGTTGCGGGAGATCCCCAATGTGGGCCGGTCGATCGCCGACAAGGTGGTCGAGTATCTGCGCACCGGGACCATGCCCGCCGTCGAGGAGGCGCGCGCCGCGATCCCGGCCGGGGTGCGGGAGCTGACCGCCATCCCGGCGCTCGGCCCCAAGAAGGCCATGATCCTCTACGAGGAACTGCGGATCTCCTCGATCGACCAGCTGGCGGGGGCGATCGAGGAGCATCAGCTGCGCGATCTCAAGGGCTTCGGGCCGAAGTCCGAGGAGAACATCCTCCACGGCATCGAGATGATGCGCGCCGCCGGCCGGCGCATCCCGCTCCACGAGGCCATGGAGGTGGCCGATGACATCGTCTCCGCACTGTCCCGGGTGCCCGGCTGCCGGCGGTGTGCGTACGCGGGGTCGCTGCGCCGGATGAAGGAGACCGTGGGCGATGTGGACATCCTGGTCGCGGCGGAGGAATCCGGCCCGTTCATGGAGGCGTTCACCGGGCTGCCGCTCACCTCCGAGGTGATCGCACACGGCGGGAAGAAGACCTCGATCCGCACCACGAAGGGGCTCCAGGTGGATCTGCGGGTCCTGCCGCTGGACTCGTGGGGCGCGGGGCTGCTCTACTTCACCGGCTCCAAGGCGCACAACATCCGCGTCCGCGCGATCGCGGTGCGCCATGGCCTCAAACTCTCCGAGTACGGCCTCTTCGAGACCAGGAGCGGGAAGACCGTCGCCTCACGGAGCGAGGAGGACGTCTACGCCCGGCTCGGCATGGACTGGATCCCGCCGACGCTGCGCGAGGACCGGGGCGAGGTCAAGGCCGCCCTCGAAGGCCAACTCCCCCGGCTGGTGACGGAATCCGATCTGCGGGGCGATCTGCACACCCACACCGATCTCACCGACGGGCTGGAGCCGCTGGAAGCCATGATCGACAAGGCGGAGCGGCGCGGATACGCGTACTACGCCATCACCGATCACGCGCCCAAGCTGTACATGCAGCAGATGACCGAGGAGAAGATGCTGGCCCAGCGGGAGCGGGTGCGCCGGCTCGACCGGGGACGCGGCCGCCGGGACACCCGGCTGCTGCACGGAGTGGAGCTGAACATCGACGCCGACGGGGACGTGGACTGGCCGCCCGACTTCCTCGACGACTTCGACCTGTGCGTGGCCTCGGTGCACACCCATTTCGGCCAGCCCCGCGACGTCATGACCCGGCGGCTGGTGAGGGCCTGCGAGAACCCGAACGTCCATGTCATCGGCCATCCGACGACCCGGCTGATCGGCAAACGGCCGGGCATCGACGCCGACTTGGACGAGGTGTTCGACGCCTGCGCCCGCACCGGCACCGCGCTGGAGATCAACGCGCATCCGGACCGGCTCGACCTGTCGGACGAGAACATCCTGCGGGCCAAGTCGCACGGGGTGGTGTTCGCCCTGGACAGCGACGCCCACTCGACCCGGGACCTGGACAACATGCGGTACGGGGTGGGCATGGCCCAACGGGGCTGGCTCACCCCGGACGACATCATCAACACCTGGCCGCTGACCCGGCTGCGGCGTTTCCTGCGCAAGGACACGGGGCACCAGCCTGCCACATGAGCACCTTCGAACCCGCACACTCCTACCCCGCCCGTCAGGCCCCCGCCGCCGGAACCCTCGCCGGGCTGGACGAACGGCTGATCCACTGCCGCGCCTGCCCCCGGCTGGTCGAGTGGCGGGAGGAGGCCGCCCGCACCAAGCGCCGGGCCTTCGCCGACTGGGACTACTGGGGGCGGCCGGTGCCCGGGTTCGGGCCGCCGGACGCCGCGGTGGCGCTCGTGGGGCTCGCACCGGCCGCCCACGGCGCCAACCGCACGGGCCGGATGTTCACCGGCGACCGCTCCGGCGACTTCCTGTACGCGGCGCTGTACGACCTGGGGCTGGCCAACCAGCCCACCGCCACCCACCGCGACGACGGCCTGGAGCTGCGCGGGGTCAGGATCACCTCGCCGGTGCACTGCGCCCCGCCCGCCAACCGGCCCACCCCCGAGGAGCGGGACACCTGCCGCCCGTGGCTGGCCCGGGAGCTGCGGCTGCTGCGGCCGACGCTGCGGTCCGCCGTGGTGCTCGGCGCGTTCGGCTGGCAGGCCGTGATGCCCGCGCTGGCGGAGGCCGGATGGGCCGTGTCCCGGCCGCGTCCGGTGTTCGCGCACGGCGCGCGGATCACCCTGCCGGCGGCCGACGGCGGGGCGCCGCTCACGCTCTTCGGCTGCTATCACGTGAGCCAGCAGAACACCTTCACCGGACGGCTCACCCCGGCCATGCTGCGCGAGGTGCTCGCCGCCGCGGCGGAGGCGGCCGGACTACCGGTCCCGGGCCCCGGCCCGTCCTGACGGCGGCGGCCGGATCAGTCGCGTCCCCGGGCCGAACCGCTGCCGGTGTCCCCGGCACCCGCGTCGCCCGCTCCGGCACCGCCCGCCGCGTCACCGGCACCACCGGCGGCGTCCCCGCCACCTGCGCCGCCATCGGCGCCGATGACCGCACCGGTGGCCTCCAGCGCGGCGGTCACCGGCTGGAAGAACGTCTCGCCGCCCTGGGTGCAGTCGCCACTGCCGCCGGACGTCAGTCCGACCGCCGCGTCCCCGGCGAACATCGCACCGCCACTGTCGCCGGGCTCGGCGCACACATCGGTCTGGATGAGGCCGTTGACGATATCGCCGTTGCCGTAGTTCACCGTGGCGTCGAGGCCGGTGACCGTGCCGTCGGTGACGCCGGTCGTGGAGCCTGAGCGCCGCACCCGAAGACCCACGCTCGCCTCGACGGCGCGCCCGATCTCCTGGGTGCTGCCGTCCCCCAGGTCGACCGTGCCGACCGCCTGGGTGGTGGCGTCGTCGTACATCACCAGCGCGAAGTCGCTCTCCGGGAACCGGGAGTCCCGCACCGTACCCACCTGCTGGGCCCCGGCCTGGTCCGCGCTCCAGGTCCGGGACGCGTTGCCACAGTGGCCGGCGGTCAGGAAGCCCGGTGCGCCGTCCACGCTGACGTTGAAGCCCAGCGAACAGCGGGCGCCGCCGCCGAAGATGGCATCGCCGCCGTCGAGCCCTCCGGCCGCGTCCCCGCCCCCGCCGGCGTCCCCCGCACCTCCGGCACCGGCACCGCCCGCGCCCTGGTCCCCCGCGCCTGCGGCACCGGCACCGCCCGCGCCCTGGTCCCCCGTGCCGCCGTGGTCGCCGGGCCGGGCCGTCCCACCGCCGTCGAACCTCCTGAACTCGCCCTCGGTGCGCTTGACGCTCACCGTGCCCGCCATCCGGTCCGTGGTCCCGGTCAGCGCGGCCCACTTCGCGCCGGTCACCGTACGGTCGGCGGTCACCTGGACCGTGTTGGTCACCGGGTCGATCGACCAGGCGGTGCCGGGGACCGACGCGTCGCTGCTCAGCGTCTTGGCGGCGGCCTTCAGATCGGCCATGCTGTTCCGCACGACCTTCGCCACGGCGCCCTTGGCCCGGACGTCCTCGGCGGCGTCCTCGTTCAACACGTTCATGACCAGGCGGCGGTTGGTGGTGTCGTAGTACCAGCCCGCGCCGTCCGCACCGAGGTCCGAGGCGAGACTCCGCGCGAGCTTCACCGCGACCGGGGACGAGAAGGCCGTGGCGCTCGACGTCCTGTCCTGGCTCGCGTTGGCGTGGGGCAGCGCAATGGCCGCCGCCCCCAGCGCGGCGAGGGCGGCTCCGGACAGGACGAGGTTCCGCTTGTTCACACGTCGATGGCTCAACTCACTGACCTCCAGTCGGGGATGCGCGGCGGGCGGGTGCCGAGCGCCTGCCGCGTTCCGCCCCGCCCCGCGCGGGGCCACCACGTCGTACGCGGGGGCGTTGACCCCGTTCTCATCCGTACTCACGGTGTGATGAATGGCTGCGCCGAACGCTCCGGACGGGTAGGCTCCGCCGGTTCGGCCGACCTCGGTCGGATCGTCGGCCGCGGTGGTCGGCAACGCCACCGCGTTCGACTCCCGAAGCCTCGCATGGCTCCATTGGAGGTTGCGTCACACATCGCGCGAGTTCTGGTGACACATCTTGACGCCCCGTTCAGGTGGATGAAGCATGCATCCGGCAAGAGCGCTCTCAACCCCCCGCATCTTTCACTTCCTGAACTCAGGAGAGTCGTGTCATGACGTCATCCCCCACAGAGTCCTCGTCCCGCCCGGAGCCAACCTCCGCCACGGAGTCCTCCTCTCCGCGCCGGTCCGCGGTCGGCCGCCGGGCCGTCCTCGGCGCCGCGGCGGCCGCATCGGCTCCCGCCCTGCTCGGCCTGTCCACCCCGGCGTCCGCGGCCCCGGCGTCCGCCGCCCCGGCCGCCGCCACGTCGTCGCGCAGAAGCCCGCGGGCCCTGCCGGGCGGCGGCGACCTGGGCCCGAACGTCATCGTCTTCGACCCCGCCACGCCCGGTATCCAGGCCAAGCTCGACGAGGTGTTCAAGAAGCAGGAGTCGGCGCAGTTCGACACGGGACGCTACGCCCTGCTGTTCAAGCCCGGCACCTACAACGGCCTCAACGCCCAGATCGGCTTCTACACCTCGATCGCCGGACTGGGACTGTCCCCCGACGACACCACCATCAACGGCGATGTCACGGTCGACGCCGGGTGGTTCGACGGCAACGCCACGCAGAACTTCTGGCGTTCGGCGGAGAACCTCGCGCTCGTCCCCGTCAGCGGCACCAACCGCTGGGCGGTGGCGCAGGCCGCGCCCTTCCGGCGGATGCATGTGCGCGGCGGGCTCAACCTCGCCCCCGACGGTTACGGCTGGGCCAGCGGCGGTTACATCGCCGACAGCCGCATCGACGGCCAGGTCGGACCGTACTCCCAGCAGCAGTGGTACACCCGCGACAGCGTCGTCGGCGGCTGGCAGAACGCCGTGTGGAACATGGTGTTCTCCGGTGTCGAGGGCGCGCCCGCGCAGAGTTTCCCCGACCCGCCGTACACCACGCTCGACACCACCCCGGTCTCCCGGGAGAAGCCCTTCCTGTACCTCGACGGCGGCGACTACCGGGTCTTCCTGCCCGAGAAGCGGACCGGCGCCCGCGGTGTCACCTGGGGCAACGGCACCCCCAGGGGCACCTCGCTGCCCCTGTCGCAGTTCTATGTGGCCCAGCCCGACGTCACCGCGGCCACCCTCAACGAGGCGCTCGCCCAGGGCCTCCATCTGCTGCTCACACCGGGCATCTACCACCTCGATCAGCCGATCCAGGTGGACCGGGCGAACACCGTCGTCCTCGGGCTCGGCTACGCCACGCTCGTCCCGGACAACGGCGTCACCGCGCTGAAGGTCGCGGACGTCGACGGGGTGCGGCTGGCCGGTTTCCTCATCGACGCCGGGCCGGTCAACTCCGAGACTCTGCTGGAAGTCGGCCCGGAAGGGGCCTCGGCCGACCACTCGGCCAACCCCACCACCGTCCAGGACGTGTTCATCCGCATCGGCGGCGCGGGCCCCGGCAAGGCCACCACCTGCATGGTGATCAACAGCCGGCACACCATCGTCGACCACACCTGGGTCTGGCGCGCCGACCACGGTGACGGTGTCGGCTGGGAAACCAACCGCGCCGACTACGGAGTCCGGGTCAACGGCGACGACGTCCTCGCCACCGGCCTGTTCGTGGAGCACTTCAACAAGTACGACGTGCAGTGGTACGGACAGCGGGGCCGGACCATCTTCTTCCAGAACGAGAAGGCGTACGACGCCCCGAACCAGGCGGCCATCCAGAACGGCTCCATCAAGGGCTACGCGGCCTACAAGGTGGCCGACTCGGTGACCGAGCACGAAGGATGGGGGCTCGGCAGCTACTGCTACTACAACGTCGACCCGAGCATCGTGCAGCACCACGGCTTCGCCGCGCCGAACGCGGCGGGGGTGAAGTTCCACAACCTGCTGGTGGTCTCGCTCGGCGGCAACGGCCAGTACGAACGCGTCATCAATGACACCGGCTCTCCCACCTCGGGCACCTCCACCGTGCCGTCCACCGTGGTCTCCTATCCCTGATCTACGATGCCTCGCGGGCCGGTGTCCACCGCGCACCGGCCCGCGAAGAGCCGATACCCAGGAAGGACCACCACGCCATGGCCACCACATCCGTGCGCGACCGTTCCACGATCCTGGTCCTCAACGGACCCAATCTGAACCTCCTGGGCCGTCGGCAACCCGAGATCTACGGCACCGACACCCTGGCCGACGTCGAGAAGCTGGTCGCCGAGACGGCCGCCCCGCACGGTCTGACGACCGACTGCCGGCAGAGCAACCACGAGGGCCAGCTGATCGACTGGATCCACGAGGCCCGTGAGCACCACGCGGCCGTCATCATCAACCCCGCGGGCTACTCCCACACCTCCGTCGCCCTGCGCGACGCCCTGGCGACCTGCGACGGTCTGCCGATCGTGGAGGTGCACATCTCCAACATCCACCAGCGGGAGACGTTCCGGCACCACTCCTATGTCTCCGCGCTGGCCGACGGGGTGATCGCCGGATGCGGTGTGCAGGGCTACGCCTTCGCCGTCGAGCGGGTGGCCGCCCTGCTCGCGGCCGCCAGGCAGGCGTAGTCGCCGGGCCGTACCGGGCCGTGGTCGGGGCCCGGTACGTCAGGCCCTGATCACGCGGACACCGGCCTCGGTGTACGGGGCGACCAGCTCCTCACCGGCCCCGGTGTCCGTGACCAGAACATCGATCTCCTCCAGCGCGCAGATCCGGGCGAACGCCCGGCGGCCCAGCTTGGAGCTGTCGGCCACGACCACCACCCGGGCGGCCCGCGCGGCCATGAGGTGGTTGATGCTGGCCTCGCCCTCATGGTGGGCGGTCGCGCCCTGGGCGGTGTCCAGCGCGTCCACGCCGAGGATCGCCAGATCCAGCGAGACCTGGTCCAGCACCCCGTTGGCCAGCGGCCCCATCAGCTCGAAGGACTGCGGACGGGCGACCCCGCCGGTGAGCACGATCTTGACCTGGGGGCGCACCGCCAGTTCGCTGGCGATGTTCAGGGCGTTGGTGACGACCGTGACGGCCGGGCCGCCACCGGGCGCGGACAGATCGCCGCGGGTGGAGAGGGCTCGGGCGACCTCGGTGGTGGTCGTCCCGCCGTTGAGGCCCACGATCGAACCGGGCTCGGCCATACGGGCCGCCGCGGCGGCGATCCGCTGCTTCTCCGAGGCGCGCCGGGCGGTCTTGTAGCGCAGCGGAAGGTCGTACGAGAGGTTGTGCGCCACCGCACCGCCACGGGTACGGCTGAGCATCTGCTGCTGGGCGAGTTCATCCAGGTCACGCCGGATGGTCGCGGCGGACACCGCCAGCTCGGCGGCCGCCTCCTCGACATCGATACTGCCGTCCCTGGCCAGCAGATCCAGCAGGGCGTTCCAGCGCTCGGGCCGTTTCACGCCGCTCACCCTACCCTCGCACCCCTCCGCTCTGGACTTCCATGCGTGATCCTGCGCATTATCAGCTCGTACGAAACAACTCCGCGCAACTTCGGGCGGCGCCGCTGCCCGGGTCATCCGTGCGACGAGGGGAGTCCCATGAGCCACACCGAGGCCGAGATCGCGAGCCAGCCCGACTGCTGGCGGCGCGCCATCGCCCTGGCCCGGGAGCCGGAGGGGCCCGTACGGGAGGCGCTGCCCCGGCCGGGTGAGCGGGTCGCCGTCGTCGGCTGCGGCACCTCGTGGTTCATCGCCCAGTCGTACGCGGCGCTGCGCGAGGCGGCGGGCCAGGGCGAGACGGACGCGTTCGCCGCGTCGGAGATGCCCTCCGGCCGCGCCTACGACCGGGTGCTGGCGCTGTCCCGGTCCGGCACCACGACCGAGGTGCTGGAGCTGCTGGGCGCGGTGCGCGGCCGGGTGCCCACCACCGTCATCACGGCGGTCCCCGGCTCCCCGGTCGTGGGCGCCGCGGACGCCGCGGTCGTGATGGACTTCGCCGACGAGCGGTCGGTGGTGCAGACCCGCTGGGCCACCAGCGAACTCGCCCTGCTCCGCGCCCACCTGGGCGCGGAGCTGGAGCATCTCGCGGCGGACGGCGAGGCGGCGCTCGCCGAGCCACTCCCCCAGGCGCTCGTGGACGCCGGGCAGTTCACCTTCCTCGGCCGGGGCTGGACCTACGGGGTCGCCCAGGAGGCCGCGCTCAAGATGCGCGAGGCGGCGGGGGCGTGGACCGAGGCGTACCCGGCCAAGGAGTACCGGCACGGCCCGATCAGCGTGACCGGCCCGCACAGCGTGGTGTGGTGGCTCGGCGAGGGCGCCTCCGATGTGACGGACGAGGAGATCACCCGGACCGGTGGCCGGGTCGCCGGACACGGCCGCGATCCGCTGGCCGAACTGGTGGTGGTGCAGCGGCTCGCGGTCGCGATCGCGGCGGCCCGCGGGCTCGACCCCGACGAGCCGCGCCATCTCACCCGCTCGGTGATCCTCGGCTGAGCCGGGAGGAGCGGGCGGAGCACGGGAGAAGGCCGAAGTCGGAGTCGGGCGGAAGGAGCCGGGAGATGCCGCTGGTGGCCACCGGAGAGATCGTCGGGACGGCCGTGCGGGCCGGGCTCGGCGCGGGTGCGTTCAATGTCATCCAGATCGAGCACGCCCAGGCGATCGTGGCCGGGGCGGAGGCGGCGGGCGCGCCGGTGATCCTCCAGATCAGCGAGAACGCGGTGCGGTATCACGGCGCCCTGGCCGCCATCGGGCGGGCGGCGGTGGAAGTGGCCCGCGCGGCCCGGGTGCCGGTGGCCGTGCACCTGGACCATGCCACCGGGCCCGAGCTGGTGCGGGAGGCGGTGGGCCTGGGCTTCGGCTCGGTGATGTTCGACGCCTCGCGCCTGGATTACGACGGCAATGTGGCGGCGACCGCCGAGGTGGTGGCCGACTGCCATGCCCACGGGGTGTGGGTGGAGGCCGAGTTGGGCGAGGTGGGCGGCAAGGACGGCGTCCACGCACCGGGCGCCAGGACCGATCCGGCCGAGGCCGCCGCCTATGTGGCGGCGACGGGCGTGGACGCGCTCGCGGTGGCGGTGGGCACCTCGCACGCCATGGTCGTCAAGGCGGCGGTGGTGGATCTGGCGCTGGTCGCGGCCCTGCGCGCGGCCGTGCCCGTACCACTGGTGCTGCACGGCTCCTCCGGGGTGCCCGAGGCCGATCTGACCCGGGCGGTGGAGGCGGGGCTGACGAAGGTGAACATCGCCACCCATCTGAACGTGGCCTACACCCGGGCGATCCGCGACCATCTCGCCGGCCACCCCGATGTGGTCGACCCCCGCCGGTATGTCGCGGCGGCGCGTGACGCGGTGGCGCGGGAGGTGACCCGGCTGCTGAGGCTGGTGCGGGCCACGCGCTGAGCGGCGCCGCCGGTGAGCCGATGACTTTCCCCGGGCCGGGCGGTCTCCACCGGTGAACACCACGCCAGGAGGTGGACGTTGGCCGCACCCGAGCCCGAGAACCCGCCCACGCCGTACCCGCCCGCGCCGTACCCGGCCGTGCTGGTCCTGGACCGGCCGGTCACCCGCGCCGAGGTGGAGCGGCTGTGCGAACGGCTGCGCGCCCTGGTGCGCCACCGGCCCGGCCCAGGGCCGGTCACCGTGGACGTGGGCGGGGTGCGCCGGCCGGACCTGACGGTGGTCGAGGCCCTGGCCCGGCTGCGGCTGACCGCCCATCGGCTGGGGTGCGGCATCCGGCTTCGCGGCGCAGGCGGCGAACTGCGGCGGCTGCTCGCCTGGACCGGGCTGGACGAGGCCCTGACGGCTCCCGCGGCGTCAGGCCACGCCCTGGGGCTCGAGCCGGGCGGGCAGACCGAACAGCGGGAAGAGGCGCTCGGTCTCCAGGAAGGAGTTGAGCCCGGTGATCCGGCCGCCTGATATCTCCAGGACCTGGAGCGCCCAGGGCTCATGGCCGCCACCGGCGCCGCCCGGACGGTACTGGCCGAAGGCGGGCATGCCGTTGGCCACGGTCGGGACCAGGCGCGAGCCCCGGCAGCCGATGCCATGGCCCACCAGCCATTGGCGGATGTGCTCATGGCCGCGCAGCCACAGCTCGTACGGTGGCATGGAGAGGGTGGCGTCCTCGTGCAGCAGGGCGGTGAGGGAGTCCAGGTCATAGCGCTCGAAGGCGTCCACATAGCGGGCCAGCAGCGCGCGCTGCGCCTCGTCCAGCGGCTCGGCCGGGTCGGAGTCGCTGATCCCGCTCGCGGCGAGGGTGGCCCGCGCCCGCTGGAGCGCGCTGTTGACGGACGCGACGGTGGTGCCCAGCAGCTCGGCGACCTCGCTCGCCTTCCAGGCCAGCACCTCGCGCAGGATCAGCACCGCCCGCTGGCGGGGTGCCAGATGCTGGAGCGCGGCGATGAACGCGAGCCGCACCGCGTCCCGCTGGGCGGCCACCTCGGCGGGGTCTCCGCCGTCCGGCAGCACCTGGCCGTCGGGGACCGGCCCGATCCAGGTGGCCTCCGGCTGCTCGACGAGGGCGGCCGGGAAGGGGGTGGCCGCGGAGGTCAGATCCATGGGGCGGGCCCGCCGCTTACCGGCGCCCAGCATGTCCAGACAGACATTGGTGGCGATGCGGTAGAGCCATGATCGCAGCGCGGACCGGCCCTCGAAGCGGTCCAGGCCCCGCCAGGCGCGCACCATCGTCTCCTGCACCGCGTCCTCGGCCTCGAAGGCCGAGCCCAGCATCCGATAGCAGTAACCGGTCAGCTGCGTGCGGTACGGCTCCAGCCGGAGCTCGACACCGGCCGCGCCGTCCACCGCCACCACATCACCCATCGCCGCACCTCATCGCTGCTCGGAACCGCCGCTCGGACTCCCGTGGGTGAGAAACGTAGCGGGCACCACTGACAACGGCGCGGAGCTGGGCATTCGCGGAGGTGTCCGAGTGCGCCGGACGGGTGCCTCAGGTCACCGGGCGGGCGGTGACCATGGCCGCGTGCACCTGGTGCCCGCCGCTGGCGATCATCCGCACCTCGGCCCGGTCGCTGATCTCCGCCCGCACGATGCCGGTGTCGTCCGCGTACACCGGGTGACCGCCCGGACCGCTGCTGTCCGTGCGGTGCACCATGACGACGTCCGCGGCCTCCGGGTCCGGGGTGGTCGTATCCACGAAGACCAGCTCATACCTCTCTCGGCTCCGCATCACGTCCTCCTCCGCACCGACCCGCCCCCGCCATCTCAAACCATGACATTCCACACTATCGCTCGGCTCCGGGAGCGCAAGAGGTTCGAAGGACAGGCCCGTCGAGGTGGGACACGGCGTCCAGCTTGGTCGGCAGCACCGCCTCCAGTGCCTTGGGGGTGAGTCCGCGGAACATGCCGTCACGTGTCGCGCCGGCCGCGTGGATGACGCCCCGCAGCGGAAGGTCCGCCGGTATCCGGGAGAGCAGTCCGTTGACGGCGGCGACGCCGACGGCCGCACTGCCCGCCAGCACGCCGTAGGCCGTGCCCGCGTGCCGTGACAGGGCCGAGCCCACCACCCCGCCGGCGCCCGTGACATCGAGGAGCAAGACCGTCCTTCGCCTCGATGGCCACCTCCGCGGCGGGGACGGAAAGGAGTGAACGGCCGCCCGGCCCGGTGGGCGTCGTCAGGGCCGGGCTTCTGCAGGGGCGGAGGTCTGGTCGGTGGCATCGGCGTCCTCCTGCTCCGCCGTGACCCTCCCGATGCCCAGCAGCGACGCCAGGAGGGGGCCGAACAGCGTGGCCACGACGATGGAGCCCAGGGTGATGGCCCAGGCGAACGGGCCGAGCGGGGTGCAGTCGAAGAACTGGCTGACGCCCGGGGTCTGGATGATGGCGACGAGCACCGCGGCGGAGCCCAGACCGGCGATCAGCACATGCCGGTCCCGGCCGCCCGCGGTCAGGGTCTGCGCCAGCTGGGTGCCGACCAGGGCGGCGAGCGCCACCGTACCGGCCCGGCGGGTTCTGCCGGTGACCCGGCCACCGGTCCACGCCAGTCCGGCGCCGGCGGCGGTGATGACGCCCCGCAGCAGCATCTCCTTGGTCAGCGCCACGCCCAGGGAACGGCTGGGGCCCTCCTTGAGCAGCCGTTCGCCGGTGTGCCCGGTCGGCTCACGCACCGCGATGGCGAGCGCGGGCGCGAGGTCGGTCAGCAGGTTGACCAGCATGATCTGACGGGCGCTCAGGGGTGTGGAGCCGGTGAGGGCGGAGGTCGCCACGCTGAAGGTGACCTCGCCGAAGTTGCCGCCGATGAGGATGGCGAGGGCCACCCGGACCGAGGCCCACATGGCGCGCCCCTCCATCAGGGCCGAGACGATCGTCTCCAGGCGGTCGTCGGTGACGACCAGGTCCGCCGCGGCGGTCGCGGCGGGGGTGCCGCGCCGTCCCAGGGCGATGCCGATGTCCGCGAGCCGGATGGCGGGGGCGTCGTTGGCGCCGTCCCCGGTCATCGCCACCACCCGGCCCAGGCGCTGATACGCCTGGACGATACGGACCTTGTGGTGCGGGCTGCACCGGGCGATCACGTCCACCGTCGGCAGCAGTTCGTCCAGCCGCGCGTCGTCCATCTCGTCCAGCTCCGGGCCGGTGCACACCATCGGCTCGGGGACGTCCATGATGGTGGCCGCGATGGCGTCCGCGGTGGCGGGGTGGTCGCCGGTGAGCATCACGGTCTGCACCCCGGCCTCGCGCAGCCGCGCGGTGGCGGGGGCGGCGCTGGTGCGGACGGGGTCGGCGAGCGCGATGAAGCCGAGGAACTCCAGGTCCCTGACGGTCTCGTCGGTCAGCTCCTCGTCCTGACGCATCGGGCGCTCGGCCACCGCCAGCACCCGCCGCCCCGCACCGGCCAGCTCCTCCGCGGCCTCGGTCAGCTTCCCGATGCCCTCGGCGTCCAGTTCGGCGGCCCGTCCGGTGCCCGGTACGCGCCACCGGGCGACCCGCTCCAGGACGCCCTCGGGCGCCCCCTTGACGCTGAGCAGCGCACCGTGCGCGGTGCGCCCGGCGGTGGCGTGGTAGGCGCGGGAGGGTTCGAAGGGCAGCGCGTCGGTACGCCGCCAGCGGGGCGCCCCGCGCCGCACCCCGACCCCGGCCCGGCGCGCCCCGGTGCTCACCGCGCGGTCGGTCCGGTGCGCCATGGGTTCGGCCTGGCGGGCCGGCGGGGTCGCGCGCAGGGCGGCGGCGAGCACCGCCTTACGGGGCGCGTCGAGCCGGTCGGCGGGGAGCGGGCCGGCGCCGTCGCTGACCGCCGCGAGCTGGAGGTTGCCCTCGGTGAGGGTCCCGGTCTTGTCGAAGCACAGCACGTCGGCGCGGCCGAGCGCCTCGATGGTGCGGGGGTTGCGGACCAGCGCGCCGAGGTCGGCCAGCCGCCGGGCGGCGGCCAGCTGGGCCGCGTTGACCAGGAACGGCAGCCCTTCGGGGACGGAGGCGACGGCGAGGTTGACGGCCGAGGCGAGGTTCTTGGTGAGCGGGAGGCCGTGCAGCAGCCCGGCCCCGGTGACCGCGGCGGCGGAGCCCAGCGCGATGGGCACGCTGGACCGGGTGAGCGAGGTCAGCCGCGCCTCGACACCGGTGACGGGCGCGGCCTGGCGGGCGGTGGCCAGGCTGCGGCCCACCTCGGTGGCCGGTCCGGTGGCCACGACGACGGCCACGGCGCGCCCCGCGGAGACCGTGGTGCCCTCGTAGAGCATCGACCGGCGCTGGGTGATGTGCCCGCCGACGACCGGCGCCGGGTCCTTGGGGACCGGGAGGGACTCGCCGGTCAGCGAGGACTCGTCGGCCTCGAGCCCCTCGGCCTCCAGCAGCCGGCAGTCGGCGGGCACCACGTCCTCGGGGCCCAGTACGACGATGTCGCCGGGGACGAGGTCTCCGGCGGTCACGAGGCGTTCGGTACCGCTCCGGCGGACCCGGGCGCCGATGGCCGACCGGGCGAACAGCTCGGACAGCGCCCGCTCGGTCCTGACCCGCTGGAATCCGCCGACGAGGGCGGAGGTGCCGGTGATGGCGGCCACCAGCGCGGCGTCGGTGCGCGAGCCCACGGCGGCGGCCAGGGCGGCCCCGGCGGCGAGGACCGGTGTCAGCGGGTTGGCCAGCTCCTCGATGAACGCGGCGGGCAGGCTGGTGCCGGTGGGCTCGCCCCGGCGCGGCCCCTGGCCCGCGCGGGCCGCCGCCTCCTGCGGGGTCAGACCGTCGAGCCCGGTGCCCAGACGCTCCAGGACGCGCGGTACGGGCATCAGATACCAGGGGGTGGTGGTCACCGGAGGGTCCATGGGGCGGGCGAGGAGCTGGCGCACCCGCCAGTTGCCCAGGGCGAAGGCCAGGGTCCCCGCGGTGGTGCCCGCCGCCGCGCCGCGCGCGGCGGCCTGGTCCGGGGCCGCCTGGAGGGCGGCCACCGCGCCGATGGCGCTGCCGCCCGCGGACAGCAGGGCGCTCTCCCGGTCGACCCGCGCGGCGACCCCCACGGCGTCCACGATGAGCCCGGCCGACTCCAGGTCGGCGCCGACGAGCAGATGGGCTCCCCAGGCCGGGGGCTCGCCCTCGCGGTGCACCCCGATGCCGCAGTCGGCCGCTCCCAGCGCCCGGCGGTTGCCGGAGAGCAGCAGCACGACCGCGCCGTCGGCCTGAAGGGAGCGTACGGAGGCCACGAGACGGCCGCCGGACGGCGCCACCGCGTCGGCGAAGGTGATGCCCGTGGGATGCGGCCGGTCGGTGGCCAGGACGATGCGCGCGCCCGCCCGGCGGGCGGCGGCCGCCACGGCCTCGGCCCCGGGGACGGTCTGCGGCGCGAGGCCCACCACCGCCTGGAGCCTGCGCCCCCGGGCCAGGCCGAGCACCCGCTCGCTGCCCCGGCGGCGGAGCCTCGCCGCGGTCTGCCGGCCGGTGCGGCCGGTCAGCTCGAGACGGTCCAGGGGGCCGAGCACCCATCCGTTGTCGCGGCGGATCTCCAGGGGCTGATCGGCGTCGAAGAGGCCGAAGAGCCGCCCGGTGGTCCGCTCGGGTTCGGCGCCGCCGAGGAGTTCCAGGTCGACGGGCTCGTAGCGGTCGCCGCGCAGGGCCTCCTCGTCCAGCACCACGGTGTCCACCCGGCCCAGCCGCCGCAGACAGCTGCGGTCCATGGCCAGGACGCCGCGCAGCGCCAGGAACCGGCCGAGGCTGGTCGCGAACCCCTCCCGGCCGGCCCCCGGCGCCTTGGGCACGGACGCGAAGGCGACGGCCAGGGCGCGCCGTGGGCGGGCGAAGGGGGCGGCGAGGGCACCGGCCACGGCTCCGGCGGCCATGGAGCGCTCCGCGAAGCGCTCCACGGTGTCCTGGGGGGACGGTCCCGGCCGCTCGACCACGATCGGCTCGGCCCGCACGTCCTGGGGGCCGTGCACCAGCTGCGGCTCCATCGCGGCCCAGGCCCGGCCCTCCGCCTCCGCCTCCCGCCACAGGGCCATCCGCTGGAGGAGGTCGAGCGCGAGCCCGCCGCCCCGGGTGGCCACGCTCTGGGCCAGCGCGCTCAGCACCGGCAAGGCCGCCTCGGTCGGCTCCCCGCGGGTGATGGCCAGGGCCAGCCGCCGCAGGCGGGGGTGGTTCTGGACGACGGACACGGTCGCGGCCACCTCGGCCGGCAGCCGGAGCCAGGGGGCCAGCCGCAGGGCGGTGGCGACGCTCAGCCCCGCGACGTCCGCGGCCACCACGGCCAGGGACTGGGCCGCCTTCGGGCCGCCGGAGGGATGGCGTGGCTCCGGGGCCCACTCGTCGAACTCCTCGGGGCGCGCGGCCGGCTCCTGGGCCTCCGCGCGCTCGATCCGGGCGAGCAGGGTCTGCTCGGACGGGGGCGGTCTGTCCACGGCCACCACGACGCGTTCGGAGGGCGCGTTCACCCGCGCCCACCGCACCCGCGGATGCTCCTCGAGGGCCTCTTCCACCCGGCGGGCCACTCGCTCGCCGCCGATCCCGTGCACCCCGCGGACCTCGATGTAGTACCGCCCCGGAGAGGACCAGATCCCCCGCTGGGAGGGCCGGACCAGCCGTGCGACGGCTCCGGCGGCATCCCGCACGCCCGCGGCCACGCCGCCCTTGATGGGGGCGAGCAGGGCGGGCGGCAGGGGCAGGCGCAGTGCTGACAGCGGTGACATCGAGGGGACCTCCGCTCTCCGGGCAGCCTGCCCGGTTCATCCCGATTACCCTGAAAAGGGAAGAAGATTCCATTCGCCATCACCGTGTGGACGTGAGACCAGTGACCACTCCCACCCCTTCACGCAAGCGCGGCTCCCCGGCCGCCAAGAAGACGGCCCCGGCGCGCGGCGGCGGCACGTCGTCGAAGTCCAAGGCCGCGTCGGGCACATCGCGGTCCTCGCAGCCGAAGAAGGCGGCGAAGTCCACCTCGTCGTCGCGGAGCACGCAGCGACAGCGGACCGCGAAGGCCGCCGCCAAGGCCCCCGTGGAGGTCTCGCGCGGCGACGGCAAGCGCACTCTGAGCGTCACGGTGCCCACGCTCGACACCATGGGCCACGCCACCAAGGAGACCCTCGGCACCGTCGGCCACGCCACCAGGGACACGCTCGACACCGTGGGCCACGCCACGAAGGAGACCTTCGGCACGGTCGGCCACGCCACGACCCGCGCGAGCGGCGGCGCGGCGAAGGCGGCGCTGAAACCGGTCGAGGTGGCCCGCCGGGTGCTGCCCGCCAAGGGCGGGCTGCCGCTGTACCTGGGGCTCGGCGCGCTGGGTGCCGTGGAGGTCATCGAATGGCCGGTGGCCGTCGGCATCGGCGTCGGTTACGCGGTGCTGCGCAAGGGGGGCATCATGGCCCCACCGGCCGAGAAGCACCCCGAGGGCCGCGCCGAAGGGCGCACCGAGAGCCGTCCGAAGAGCCGCTCCTCGGCCCGCAAGCCCGCCAAGGCCGCGGCGTAGCGCCCGGCCGGCGGCCCCGCACCGTGCCCGGACCGGAACGGAAAGCGGGCAGAAAGCGGGCACGACTCTGTGGAAAACGGGCACCCCATAGTCGCCATGGCGTTGGTATACACCAGGAAGCGGACCTAAACACCCGTCACTGAATTCCCCCTGGGGTCCGGCGCGTTGCTCCCCCGTGGCGCGCGGACCCTCCGTCACCTGGGGGTTCACCCGAGGCGGACGACCACTCCGTCAGAAAACGACCGAAAGCGGTGACTCCTCTTGGCCCTCCCCCACAGCGCTCAGGGTCCCTCTCGAGTGCCCGGACAGGCAGCCGTCACCCCGCGGCATGCCACCGGAATGGCCACCCTCGCCCCCGACCTCCATGTGATAGCCGGGGACGAGGACTTCTTCCGGCACTTCGGCGCCTCTTCCGCCGAGTTGTGCGGCCGGAGCCTGTTCGACCTGCTGCATCCCAGCACCCCCTCCGTCCTGCGGGAACACTTCTCGCGGCTGCACGACGGACGGCGCACCCGCTTCACCGAGCGCGTCCTCGGCTACCGCTCCCGCGACCGGGTGTTCTCGGGCAAGCTGACCGGCACGGCCATCCAGGGCCGGTCCGATCGGCTCGCTGCCATCGTCGTGATGGTCAAACCGGATGACGAACGACCCGAGGAGGAAACGACCCCCGCGAACCAGAAGCTGCTGTCGGCGCTGGAGGCCCGGATACTGGAGGGCGTGGCCACCGGCGCGTCCACCGTCCAGATGGCCGCCAAGCTGTATCTCAGCAGACAAGGCGTCGAATACCACGTGGGAGCCATGTTGCGGAAGATGAAGGCACCCAACCGGGCGGCCTTGGTCTCCCGCGCCTACGCGTCGGGCATGCTGACCGTGGGCACCTGGCCGGCCCAGGTGCGCCCGGAATTCATCAAGTGACGTACGACACCTGAGATCTGACCCTCCGAAAGCCCGGGGCGGCCGCCCCGGGCTTTCGTGTCCGGCCGCCCGGCCGGTACGTCACCGGGCCCGGCGTGGAACGCCTCCGCCGCTCAGTAGGCTGAGACGGCCATGCGTTCCTTTCCCTCCGGTCCGCGCACCGCGCGACGACGCCCCCGCCACCGGCCGCCACGCGGCCTCGTGTCCGCCGTGGTGGCCGCGTGCGCCGCCGTCGCCACCGCGGGCTGCACGGCCCAGGCCGGGGTGCGGGACGACGGTACGGCGCCCACGCTGTCGGCCCCGGCCAGCGCGGTTCCGCTGTGGCCCGGGTACACCCCGCCGGCCACGTCCGCACCCGCTCAGGAATCCGACCTCGCCCGCTATCTGCCGGTGGACGAGGTCCAGGTGCCTGCGGGCGGGCTGGCCGCCCTGTCCGCGAAGAACCTGCTGCTCCACGACCCCAATGTGCCGTCGCTGGTGCAGAAGGAGATCTCCGCCTGCCCCGCTGACGGCACCTGCCCGCTGCGGGACGCCGTGCACCGCGATCTGACCGGCGACGACCGGGACGAGATGGTGGTGGCGGTCGATCTGCCGAGGTTCGAGCGGACGTTGCTCCAGGTCTACACGGCCTCGGGCCACACGGTCCGCCCCGTGCTGATCTACTGGGGCCCGCAGGGCCTCACCGGCGAGACCCGCGGCCGCGATCTGGTGATCAGCGCGATCGGCGAGGACGGCCGGGTCACCACCCGCTTCCGCTGGAACGGCAGGGTCATGGCGGCCGTGACACCCGCGGGCGGGACGGGCACCCGGCCGGACTTCCCCGGGGCCGTACCGGCCGTGCCGGATGCGGTATCGACCGTGCCGCAGTCCGTGCCGACCGTGCCGGACGCCGTACCGGACGACCGCGGCGCAGTGGACACGGCCCCCCGTACGGAGACGAGGACGACGCGATGACCACCGCCACCCCACCCGGCCCCGCCCCGGGCCCCGGCTCCCCGACCGAGGCGCATCTGCTGCTCGTCGAGGACGACGAGGTGATCCGCAATACGGTACGGATGTCCCTGGAGCGGTACGGCTTCACCGTGTCCACCGCGGGCGACGGCCTCACCGGTCTGGAGATCTTCCGTGAGCGACAGCCCGATCTGCTGCTCCTCGATGTGATGCTGCCCGAGCTGGACGGCATCGGACTGTGCCGCAGGGTCCGCGAGTTGAGCCTGGCGCCGATCCTGATGATGTCCGCGCGCGGTGACGCCCTCGACGTCGTCTCCGGTCTCGAGGCGGGTGCCGACGACTATGTCGTCAAACCGTGCGAGTCCGCCGTCCTGGTGGCCCGTATCCGCTCGCTGCTGCGCCGCGCCTCCTTCACCCCGATGGCCCGCGGCCCGCGCGACGAGGCGCGCGGCGGGGCGCCGGAGGCGGACGGCGCGGCCCGGCCGGACACCCTCGTCTTCGGCGAGCTGACCATCGACACCCTTGGCATGGAGGTGTGCCGCGCGGGAGAACCGCTGGCCCTGACCCCCACCGAACTGCGGCTGCTGCTGGAGTTCGCCGGCTCGCCCGGTGTGGTGCTGGAGCGCCGTACGCTGCTCAGCCGGGTCTGGGACCACGCGTGGCAGGGCGACACCCGGGTGGTCGACCTCCATGTGCAGCGGCTGCGGGCGAAGATAGGCGCCGAACGGATCGAGACGGTCCGCGGCTTCGGCTACAAACTGCGGCGCTGACGATGACGCTGAGATGGCGGATCGTCGCGCTGGTGGCGGCGGCGACCTGTGCCGCCGCGGCGGCGGTCGGGGTCCTGGTGCACCACGCCTCACGCGACCGCGAGCTGTCCCAGGCGCGCGACGGGGCCCGCACCACCCTCGACCACGCCGCGCTCATCTACGCCCGCACCGGCGGCGTCCAGGGCTCCGGTGCCGTGCTGGACGCCCCCGGGCTCCCCGCCGGGCTGCGGCGCCTGGTGGCCAAGGGGCATCAGGGCACCGAGTTCGTCACCGGCCCGGACGGACCCGCGATGTGGGCGGCCCGGCCCGCCGATGGCCAGGTCCTGTCCGTACGCGTCGACATGAAGACCGCGATGCGCAACATCGGTGCGCTGGACACCAACATCATCCTGGCCGGGCTGATGACCACCGCCGTGGTGCTGCCCCTGGGGGTGCTCACCGCCGAGCGGATGAGCCGGCGGCTGCGGCTCGCGGCCGCCACCGCGCGGCGGATCGCGGCCGGGGACCTGGACGCCCGGATCTCCGCCGCCACCCGCCCGCACGACGAGATCGCCGAGATCTCCGGGGCCGTGGACTCGATGGCCGCCGCGCTCCAGGAACGGCTCCTGGACGAGCAGCGGTTCACCGCCGATGTGGCCCATGAGCTGCGCACTCCGCTGATGGGTCTGGTCACCGCCGCCGAGCTGCTCCCGCCGGGCGAGGCGGCCGGGTATGTGAGCGACCGGGTACGGGTGCTGTCCACCCTGGTCGAGGACCTGCTGGAGATCTCCCGGCTGGACGCGGGGGCGGAGGAGGCCGATCTGTCCCCCTGTCCGATGGGGCCGGTACTCGACGAGGCCATCACCGGCACCGGGCTGCCGGCCCGGCTGCGGACCGGCGCGGCGCCGGACGCCGGGCAGGCGGACGCCGGGCAGCCGGACGCCGGGGAGGGCCCGAAGGTGTGGACCGACCCCCGCCGGCTGGCCCGCATCGTCGCCAATCTCGTGGTCAACGCCCATCGCCACGGCCGGGAACCGGTCGAGGTGACGGTGGCCGCGGACGGCCGGACCGTGACGGTCCGCGACCACGGCCCCGGCTATCCGGACGACCTGCTGGAGAGGGGCCCGCAGCGGTTCCGCACCGGGGTCCGGGAGCGGGGCCGGGGCCATGGCCTCGGGCTGACCATCGCGGCCGGGCAGGCCAAGGTCCTCGGCGCCACACTGGAGTTCGGCAACGCGCCGGACGGCGGAGCGGTCGCCACGCTGCGCCTGCCCGAGGGGCCGGAGCCCGGACCGATACAGGACTGATACATCGTCGAGCGGAAGTCGAGGCGTGTCAGCGTCCCCGCCGAGACCTCCCGTTGCGGTTTCGAAGATCTTCGCTGAGGAGGATGGCGCCGACCCCCGCGAATCCTCGCGGCCGGGATCGACGGAGGAGCAATCGGTATGGCAGGTCCCCTGACGGCCCTAGGCGCACGACGCGCACCGGACCCGGAGTCGGCGCCGCAGGACTCCAGCCCCCCGGGGCGGCGGCGCCGGACGAAGGGACGCGGGAAGGGGAAGCGGACCGGCATCCGGCGGTTCTTCACCTGGCGGAAGCTGATCGCCTATGTGGTCGGTCTGTTCGCCCTGCTGATCGGGGCGTTCACCGTGCTCTACTACTCCATCGAGGTCCCCGAGGCCAACGCCCAGGCGAAGGCGCAGAGCAACGTCTACAAGTACAGCGACGGCACGATCCTCGCCCGCACCGGCGAGATCAACCGCGAGATGGTCTCCCTCGACCGGGTGCCCACGGGCGTGCAGCACGCGTTCGTCGCGGCCGAGAACAAGTCCTTCTACCAGGACCCGGGCGTGGACCCGATGGGCATCGTGCGCGGACTGGTCAACACCGTGACCGGCAAGGGCACCCAGGGCGGGTCGACCATCACCCAGCAGTACGTCAAGAACTACTACCTGAGCCAGGAACAGACCGTCACCCGCAAGATCAAGGAACTGGTGATCTCCCTCAAGGTCGACCGGAGCAGCTCCAAGGAGGAGATCCTCCGGGGCTATCTGAACACCAGCTACTTCGGCCGCGTCGCCTACGGCGTCCAGGCCGCCGCCCGCGCGTACTACGACAAGGACGTGGACGACCTCGACATCGCGGAGGGCGCGTATCTGGCGGCGCTGGTGCAGGCCCCCAGCCAGTACGACTGGGCCGTCGCGACCCCCAAGGCGAAGCGCCTGGTCACCCAGCGCTGGAACTATGTGCTGGACAACATGGTCGACATGCACTGGCTGGACGCCGCACAGCGGAAGCGGATGCGCTTCCCCACGCCGGTCGCCCCCGAGCCCGCCCCCGGCCTCAGCAGCCAGGCCGGCTATCTGGTGGACGCCGCCCGCAATGAGCTGATCGCCGCGGGCGTCAGCGAACAGGAACTCGCCGCGGGCGGCTGGACCATCACCCTCTCCATCGATCCGGCCAAGCAGCGGGCGCTGGAGGAGACGATGCGGCAGGGCCTGGACGGCTCCGCCAAGGGCAAACAGGGCCGTGCGGACGCCGCCGCCACCCAGGGCGGCGCGGTCTCGGTGAACCCGGAGAACGGGCACATCGTCGCGCTCTACGGCGGCCGGGACTACACCGAGCACTATCTGTCCAACGCGACCCGCGGCGACTACCAGGTGGGTCCGGTCTTCGAACCGGTCATCACCGCCGCGTCCATCGACACCAAGGCGCGGAAGAAGCCGACCGCGGACAGGCTGAGCGCGGTCAAGAGCACCGCCCGTGCGCTCGGCATGGACACCGACAGCGGCGGCTTCGACAAGGAGCAGTCGGTCGAGCTGGGGCTGATGGGGTCGAGCCCGCTGAGGATGGCCGGTGTCTACGCCTCCTTCGACCACGAGGGCAAGCGGATCACCCCCAGCATCGTGAAGTCCGCGCGGCGCGGCGACGAGACGGCCGATCCGCCGGACGCGGTGGGCGATCGGGCGATCGCCCCGGCGGCGGCCCGGCTGATCACCCGGAGTCTCATCGACGGCGACGGCGGACCGGACGCGGTACGCGCGATCAACCGGCCCGCGGCGGGCAAGGGCGGGGTGTCCGACGACAAGCGGGCGGCCTGGTACGTCGGCTACACCCCGGACCTGGTCACCGCGGTCGGCCTGTTCGGCGAGGACCCCACCACGCGAAAGCAGATCCGGTTGCCGAACGCCGGTGTCCAGCGGGTCGCCGACCTGTGGAACCGCTACACCGGCAAGGCGCTGAGCGGGGTGCCCGCCGCGTGGTTCGACTTCGGGGAGGGCTCGGTTCCGGTCCCGGCCCAGACGGTGGCTAGCGCACGGTGAGGGTGGCGGCCAGGCCGCCGGAGACCAGCGCGGCCCCGAGGAGACAGGCCAGGAGCAGCCGGCGGCGCAGCGTCCGGTAGACCTCCTGGTACTCCGCCCGCAGCTGCTCGCAGCGCCGCACCACCGTGCGCAGGTTCCGCTCGGTGACGGCCAGCTGGTCCTGGACGTAGAGCCGTTCGACCTCCGCCCGCTGGGCGGAGGTCAGCCAGTCGAGCCGACCGGTGAAGCGGCGGGCCCGCTCCCGGGCCGCGTCCCGCTCCGTCTGGAGCAGCAGATAGCCCTCGATCTGGTTGATTCCGGCGGCGATACCGGGGGACTCGGCGGCTCGGGCCATGCTCACGCCACACTCTCCTTCTGACCGACATCGGGATGGTGCAGATCGAACGCGGGGGATTCGGAACGGATCTTCGGCAGGCTGACGAAGTTATGGCGCGGCGGCGGACAGGAGGTCGCCCATTCCAGCGAACGGCCATAGCCCCAGGGGTCGTCGGCCTCGATCTTCTTGCCGTACTTGGCAGTCTTCCAGACGTTGTAGAGGAACGGCAGGAACGACAGGCCGAGGACGAAGGAGCTGATGGTCGAGATGGTGTTCAGCGTGGTGAAGCCATCGGCGGCCAGATAGTCGGGAATTCTGCGGAGCATTCCCTCGGCGCCGAGCCAGTGCTGCACCAGGAAGGTGCCGTGGAAGCCGAGGAAAAGGGTCCAGAAGGTGATCTTGCCGAGCCGCTCGTCGAGCATCTTGCCGGTGAACTTGGGCCACCAGAAGTGGAATCCGGCGAACATCGCGAAGACGACGGTGCCGAAGATGACGTAGTGGAAGTGAGCCACCACGAAGTAGGTTTCCGAGACGTGGAAGTCCATCGGCGGCGACGCCAGGATCACACCGGTCAGACCGCCGAAGACGAAGGTGATGAGGAAGCCGACCGCCCAGAGCATCGGGGTCTCGAAGCTCAGCGACCCCTTCCACATCGTGCCGATCCAGTTGAAGAACTTGATACCGGTGGGCACGGCGATCAGGAACGTCATGAACGAGAAGAACGGCAGCAGCACACCGCCGGTGACATACATGTGGTGCGCCCAGACGGTGACCGAAAGGCCCGCGATGGAAATCGTCGCGGCGATGAGCGAGACATAGCCGAACATCGGTTTCCGGGAGAAGACCGGAATGACCTCCGAAATGATGCCGAAGAACGGCAGGGCGATGATGTAGACCTCCGGGTGGCCGAAGAACCAGAAGAGGTGCTGCCAGAGCAAGGCCCCGCCATTGGCCGCGTCGAAGACGTGCGCCCCGAATTGGCGGTCCGCCTCCAGGGCGAACAGCGCCGCCGCGAGCACCGGGAAGGCCAGCAGCACCAGCACACCGGTCAGCAGCACGTTCCAGGTGAAGATCGGCATCCGGAACATCGTCATGCCCGGGGCGCGCATGCAGATGATCGTGGTGATGAAGTTGACCGAGCCGAGGATCGTGCCGAAGCCGGAGAGGGCCAGACCCATGATCCACATGTCCGCGCCCACACCCGGTGAACGCACCGCGTCCGACAGCGGGGAGTAGGCGAACCAGCCGAAGTCGGCCGCGCCCTGCGGGGTCAGGAAGCCGCCCACCGCGATCAGCGAACCGAACAGGTACAGCCAGTACGCGAACATGTTCAGCCGCGGGAACGCCACATCGGGTGCACCGATCTGCAACGGCATGATCCAGTTGGCGAACCCCGCGAACAGCGGGGTGGCGAACATCAGCAGCATGATCGTGCCATGCATGGTGAACGCCTGGTTGAACTGCTCGTTCGACATGATCTGCGTCCCCGGACGGGCCAGCTCGGCGCGCATCAGCAGCGCCATCACCCCGCCGAGGCAGAAGAAGGCGAACGAGGTGATCAGGTAGAGCGTGCCGATCGTCTTGTGATCGGTGGTGGTCAGCCATTTCACGGCCGTGGCCCCCGGCCCGGGGCGGCGTGACGGCGGGGCGGCCGGCGCCGCCGCGACAACGGTGTTGTTCCTCATGATCGCTAGGTGTCCGGCACCCCGTGGATCGTCACTCCGACGGCCGGTCAGAACTATCTGCCGCGAGGTGTGATGATCTGCGGTGTGCCGGACACCTTCGGATCATGAGCACCGACGACGCCTTCGACGCCGCCTACCGTGAGCATTACTGGGCGGTCAGCCGTTTTGTGGCACGGCGGCTGGACGACCAGGCATGGGACGTCGAGGAAGTGGTCGCCGAGGTCTTCGCGGTGGCCTGGCGCCGCCGGGTCGAACTGCCCGAGTCACCCCTGCCGTGGCTGTACGGGGTGGCCCGGCACTGCCTGGCCAACACCGTGCGCGGCAAGGGCCGTTACCGCAGACTGCTGCTCAAACTGGGCCACCACGAGGTGACGCGCGGCGGGCACACCGTGGCGAGCCCGGACGCGGAACGGCCCGGCTCCTGGGTGCTGGAGGCGCTGTCCCGGCTCGCCGAGGCCGATCAGGAGGTGCTGCGGCTGACGGCGTGGGAGGAGCTGACCGTCGAGGAGCTCAGCACCGTGCTGGGGTGCGGCCGGTCCGCCGCGGCCATGCGGCTGCACCGGGCGCGGCGGCGGCTGCGGGAGCAGATAGAGACCCTGCGCCGGGACGACCGGGTCTCGCTGGGGTGCACGAGCGGCAAGGGCGAGATGGCCGATAAAGCCAATAAGGCCAATAAGGCCTATAAGGATGGACACGCATGACCGACGAACTGGATCTGCTCCGCGAGGCCAACCCCGTGTCCGCCGACACCGGCCGTTGGCGGGACCGGCCGCTGGACGCGCGCGCCGAGCTGCTGCTGCGGCAGCTGGCGTCCCGGGACCGGGGGCGCCGTACCGTCCGGCGCGTGGTCTGGAGCCTGGAGGCCGCGGCGGCCGCGACGATCCTCGCCCTCGCGCTGACCGTCCCGGGCACCGGCTCCTCCCCCGCCGTGGCCGCGTCCAGGCCACTGCCGCTGGTGGCACACGCCTCCCGCGCCGACGTACCGCTCGCCGCGATCGTCCGGCGGGCGCGGGCGGCGGCCGAGGAGTCCCCGGCGAAGAGCGAGCGAGGCAGCCATATCCAGTCCTGGTCGCTGGGGATGGCGTCGGGGAAGGACCCGGTGACACTCCCCCAGGAGTCACTGACCCGCTGGAACGCGGACGGCAGCGGTTCGCTGCTGGTGGTGGCCACCGATCCGCGCCACCCGGGCCGCCCCGTGATCGAGGACGGTCCCCCGCCGCGCACCGTCAACGACGGCAAGGTGCTGCGCAACGAGCGCTATCCGGCCGGTATCGGCGGCGCCAACGAGAACTACTTCGAGGACCCCCCGTCCGGTGCCCAGGCGCTGCGCGAGTATCTCGCCGTCTGGACGCCGGGCGCGGACCGCGACCCGGCGGACCTGATCTCGGCCGTGCGGTCCTTCCTCTCGGTGTGGACCCCGGGGCCGCGCCAGAGGGCGGACATCCTCACCCTGCTGTCCGGGATCGAGGGGCTGCGCCCGGCGGGCAAGGTCACCGACCGGCTGGGCCGGGAGGGACAGGGGTTCCGGTTCACCACCACCCCGGGGGGCCGCTATCTCATCGTCCTCGACCCGGACGACGGCAGGGTGCTGGACGTCGAGGAGACCGTCACCCGGGACGATCCCGAGTACCGGGTGAAGGCGGGCGATGTCATGTCCTACACGGCCTGGATCTCCTGACCGGGCAGGACGAGCGGCGGATCGCGCGGGCGGGCGTCAGGCGTCGTCCTGCTGGCAGTGCGGGCACCACAGGGTGGTCCGCCCGGCGATCCGGGCGCGGTGCAGCGGACGGCCGCAGCGGGGGCAGTGCGGGTCCGGATCGTCACGCCGTCCGGTGAGCCAGTCCGGGTCGTCCGGCACCCGCCCCACCCGCACCGAAGCGCGCAGCACCTCGCGCAGCGCGGTGTGCAGCCGATCGTGCTCCTCGTCGGTGAGCGTGTTCACCGGCCGCCGCGGATGGATCCGCGCCTGCCACAGGATCTCGTCGCCGAGCAGATTGCCGAGTCCGGCGATCACCGCCTGGTCGGTCAGGGTGGCCTTGACGCGTCCGTGCCGCCCCGCCAGCAGCCGGTCGAGCCCGGCCCGGCTCAGGGAGAGCGCGTCCGGGCCCTGGTCGCCGAGGATCCGGTCGACGTCGGCGTCGGTGGCGGCGAGCCAGACGCCCTGGAGCTTGCGCTGGTCCTCGTAGCCGAGGCGGTGTCCGTCGTCGAGGTCGAAGGCGACGCGTTCGAACCGGCCGACCGGTTCGGAGTCCGCCCCGCAGACCAGCCGCCCGGTCATGCCGAAGTGCAGTACGAGCGTGGGGCCGTCGGTGGGGGCGATGAGCCACTTGCCGTGGCGGCGCGGCGCGGCGAAGCGGCGGCCCTTGAACTCGCGCTTCAGCCCCTGCGCGGTCACCCCGTGCAGTACCCCCGGATCTGCCACCTCGGCCCGCTCGACGCGGCGGCCCTGGGCGCAGGAGACCAGCGTCCGCCGGAACCCCTCGACATCCGGTAGCTCGGGCATAGCGTCAGGCTACGCCAGGGGCTTACATCCCGCGTCGCCAAGAAACATCCCCTTCGGGTAGTTTCATCGGATAAAGTACCGAAATATGCGATGCATGCGCTCCGGCCGGAGGGCGAGCGGTCGCAGCCAGACGCTTTTCGCGGTCACCCGGTGTCTGCCGTTTCTGGTCCTGGCGACGGTGCTCGGCATCGAGCTCTCCCCCGCCCACGTCGTCTACACCGGCCCCCTGCTCTCCCCGGCCCCGGCGCTGGCGGCGGTGACCATGGGCCCGGTCGGCACCGGCGGGGTGGCGGGCCTGGCGGGCGTGGTCAGCGCGATCACCGCCACCCACAACCACGCCTGGGGCAGCCAGCAGGTGTACGCGAATCTGCTGGCCCTGCTGGTGGTGGCGGTGGCGAGCGTGGCCACCAGCGCGGTACGGGTGCGCCGGGACCGTGAGCTGACCCGAGTCCGCCGGATCGCCGAGGTGTCCCAGAACGTGGTGCTGCGGCCGCTGCCCGCCCGGTTGGGCGCGGTGAACACCGCGAGCGTCTATCTGGCGGCCGAGCGCGGCGCGCGGATCGGCGGGGACCTCTACGAGGCGATGTGCACCCGCTACGGGGTGCGGCTGATCGTCGGGGATGTGCGGGGAAAGGGGCTTGCCGCGGTGCGGTCCGCCGCGGCCGTCGTGGGCGCCTTCCGGGAGGCGGTGCACTACGAGACGGACCTCGCCGAGGTGATGCGCCGCTGCGCGGCCGCGCTGGCGCGTGAGTACGAGCTGTTGGACCGCTCCCAGCTACGGGACGCGCGGGAGCTGGAGGAGCAGTTCGTCACCGTGGTCCTCGCCCAGGTGCCGGACGAGTCGATGGTCCAGCTGATCAACCGGGGCCATCCGCCGCCGCTGATGATGCGCCGGCGCGAGGTGCGCGCCCTGGGCCCGGTGCGCCCGCTGCCGCCGCTCGGCCTCGAGGAGTTCCTCACCCCTCCCCCGATCGGCGTCGAGACCTTTCCGTTCCTGCCCGGTGACCGGCTGTTGCTGCACACCGACGGAGTGATCGAGGCCCGTAACCGCCGCGATGAGTTCTTCCCGCTGGCCCGGACCATGGCGACGCTGGACGGCACCACCCCGGCCGAGTACCTGGACCGGCTGCGCCAGGCCCTGGTCCGGCATGCCGGGGGCCGGCTGGCGGACGACGCGGCCATGGTCCTCGTCGAGCGGGCCGCCGACGGCACGGCGCCGCCGGCCCGCGTCGACCACGTGGGCATGGACTGACCACATGGGCTGGGACCGACCACGTGGGCTTGGACTGACCACGTGGGCATAGGGTTGACGCCCTCGCGGAGCGCGACGACACTGTCAGGGACGGTCACGATGGTCAGCGCCCACCGTGCGGAATCCCCGCTGAGGTGGGTCATCGGCCCCGGCTCGCTGACAGGCAACCCTTCTCCCGCGACGGGGTGCCCCCGGGTGACGACCGGGTCTCGTCGACGTGGACGGGACAAGCGCGGTCTCGCTGCCTCGCGAGCCCGATGATGATGGGATCGGTGGAGATGCCCAGGACCGACAGCCACGGGGAAGGCGCCCGTCGGCGTTCCCGGCCGTCGTCCCCGTTCCGCCGTCCCCGTCCCCTGACCCGGCGCCTGCACATCGATCTGCTGCGCATCTGCAGCGCTTCCAGTCCAGCCGGCTGAATCGACACGGTCACCGAGCGCGGCCCCGCGCATCGGCGGGTCGGGTGTGTCCCGGCACCGCCCCCGGCGGGTGCGCCGCGCGGGTTTCCCTTCCATCGCGCCATCGGCGCCGCCCAGGCCGGCGGGGCCGGGGCTCCTTCACTGCCTTGGAGAGCCATGTCCGAGACGTCTCCGCTCAGTTCAGGTCCTGCCGCTCTTCTCGATCCCGACCCCTGCCGGCCCCGCCCCCGGACCGCCCCGCCCACTCCGCCGCACCGCTTCCGCAGCCGCATCGGCGTCGACCTGGCCGGGGGCTTCTATCCGGCGCCGCATCGCTATCGGCTCTATCTCTCCGCGAGCTGTCCGCTCTCGCTGCGCGTCTCCATCACCCTGGACCTGCTCGGGCTGCGGGACACCATCACCACCACCCTCCTCGGGCTCCCGGGCGAAACCCCCGCGGCGTTCGCCTCGCTGCGCGGTGCCTACGAGGCCACCTGGCACCGCTACAGCGGGCCGGTGGACGCGCCCGCGCTGTGCGACCGCTGGACCGGACGTGTCGTCAGCAACCACACGCCCGACATCCTGCGCGACCTCGCCGGCCATCTGAGCGACCACGTCGGAACCGACCGTCCCCGGCTGCGTCCGGCGGCTCTCGCAGCGGACATCGACGCCCTCCGCGAACTCCTCGACACGGACATCACCCATGCCGCGCGGCAGGCCGGGACCGCGCCTGAGGCGGAGTGCCGGGACGCGGCGCTGGAGCGGCTGCTGACGGCCCTCGGCCGGCTCGACCGCAGGCTGGCGTCCGCGCCGTACGCACTGGGCGACGAGCTGACCGCCGCCGATGTGGACCTGTGGGTGGCCCTCGTCCAGCTCGACACCGAGCACCGGCTCCAGCTGGCCGCCGACGCGGCCCACCGGGTCTCCCGCCACGAGCGGCTGCGCGCCTATGTGCGGCGGCTGCACGCCCATCCGGCCTTCCACACCACGCTTCCGGAGGCCCTCCGGGCCGGTGTGTCCTGAGTCCGCCGCTCCGGTCGCCGCCGGCCGTGACGGCCGGGGGCGACCGGAGCGACCAGGGCGACCAGGGCGTTCAGTCCGCTCAGGACAGGGCGGCGCGGGCGCCGCCGAACTCCCCCACCGCGCGGGCCACGATGGCCTCCAGCCGGGCGTGGTGGGCGCCGCGCCAGTAGACCCGGTCGCAGACCGTGCAGCGGGCGAAGACGTCGTAGGTGCGCCGGGTCCCGTGCTGGAGCCGCTCCCGGACCGCCTCCTTGTCGGCGTCCTCCAGCGAGCCGTTGCAGGCGGTGCAGCGGGTCCAGGGGGCCAGGCTCGGGGTGAACCGGCCGAGGACGTCCCGCAGCTGCTCATCGGGACGGTCGCTGTAGACGTACGCCCCGGCCCACAGCTCGCGGCGGCGCAGCAGCCCCCGGTCGCGGGAGAGCAGCACCCGGCGCTGGGCGGCCGAGCGCGCGGCCAGCTCGGGGTCGCCGACGTCCTCGCTCTCGTACGCGGCGTCCACGCCTAGCAGCCGCAGCCGGCGCGCGAGCGTGCCCAGGTGCACATCGAGCAGAAAGCGCAGCGGCGCCCCCGGCACCCGCTGCGGGCGGACCACCGGGTGGACCTCCACGGTCTCCCCCGCGCCCGGCACATGCGAGACGGCGGTCTCCTCGCCGTCCACCAGCAGCCGGCCGACCTCGGTGAGTGGGACCCCGAGCGACTCGACGACATGGCCGAGGGTGGAGACGCCGTCGGTGGCGACCGCCGTCCAGGGGCGGCGCCGCTCCGGGACGGCGAAGAAACGCAGTTCAGGGGCGAGGCTGAGATGGATCTCGGGTCCGTTCACACCGCCAGCATGCCAGGCGTGCCCGGCCGGGGCGACGGCGTTTCTCCCGGGCGGCGCGACGGGCCCCGTGATCGCGGGCCGGGGGCGTCAGCGCGCCGGCGGGGCCGCCTTGGCCTGGTCGCGCCGTCGCTTGCGGCGCCAGGCGACCATCCGCAGACACTCCTCGTGCGTCACCCGGCCCAGGAGCGCCCCGCCGAACACCACGAATCCGACCCCGACCAGCCAGGACTGGACGACCAGCACGGTGCCGACCGGACCGTAGGAGACCGCGCTGGAGGCGATCAGCGGGGAGAACACCAGCTGGGAGAAGAACCGCAGCCCCAGCAGCCCGACGCTGGTGGCCAGCGCGCCCGGCAGCAGGGCGCCCCAGCTGATCCGCCCGCCCAGCAGCAGCCGCTGTGACCACCAGAAGAACAGCACCGTGCCCACCACCGCCACCAGCAGCCGGGAGACGCCGGGGGCCAGATGGGCGGAGAGCAGCAGATAGCCGATCAGCGCCACGAGCCACACCAGATGGCGCCAGACGGTGTGCCAGCGGCCCGCGGGCAGCTCCCACACCTTCTCGTAGCCGACCTGGAGCACGGTGCCGAAGCGCAGTCCGAAGATGGCCAGCGTGGCCAGACCGAAGGCGGTGGTGGACTCCAGCGCCTGCTTGGGCGGGGCGAACAGCCGCTGCACCTCGTCCCGCGAGGTCGGGGAGAGTCCGAGCCCCTCGGCCAGCCACTGGGCGAACCCGAGCCGGTTCACCGGATCCGCCGCGGCGACCACGATCAGCAGGGGCACCAGGGTGAGAAAGCCCAGGGCGGCGAAGCCCATCGCGCGGTGCAGCAGCTCGAATTCGCTGCCCCGCCGCCATCCGCGTCCGATCGCGGACCGCTGGACCACGTCACGCAGCCGCCGCCACCACGCCCGGGGGCCCCGGGCGCCGGACGCGGACGGATTCTCGGACATGCCCACGGGTGCCGGTCAGTACGGGTGCCGGTCGGGCTTGTCCGTCCACGCCTGGTACGCCTCGGCACCCATCTCCGGGTGGATCTGCTCGATCAGGATGGAGCGCTGGTCCATGGGCTTGCGGAAATCCTCGTACATGAACGAGTCGTCGAAGCCGATCTTCGCGGTGGCGGCCGGATCGCAGCTGAAGTAGACGGCGTCGATCCGCGACCAGTAGATCGCGCCCAGGCACATCGGGCACGGGGCGCCGCTGGTGTAGAGCGAGCAGCCCTGGAGCATCCGGGCGCGCTCCGGCACCGGGTCGGCGGACCCCTCGGGGCGCGGCACGAGCGCCAGTGTGCTCTCGTCGACGTGTTCCGGGGCTATCGCCGGCGCTTCGGGGTTGAGCACCTGGATCGCCTTGCGGATGGCCTCCACCTCGGCGTGGGCCGTGGGGTCGCCGGTGAGCAGCACCCGGTTCTGCCCGCGGGCGATGATGTCGCCGTCCCGGCTGATCACCGCGCCGAACGGGCCGCCCCAGCCGTTCTCCACCGATTCGGTGGCCAGCCGTACCGCTTCGGCGAGGAACTCCCGCTTCGCCATCCGCACCTCCGCTCGGCGCTGTCGTGCCTGTGCTGGACACACTGCGGAACGCTCGATTTGTCCAGGAACGTGACCAAGAGTACTCGCCATGGATCGCGGTGCAACCCTCGGCCGCGGCCCCGGACCTCACGGTGGGTCAGGGCCCGGACGGTGGGTCAGGGCCCGCACATCAAGCCGGGGCCATGACCGGGGCACCGCTGTCCGCGTCGATGACGCTGACCCGGACGGCGGGCTCGTCCACCGTGTCCAGGCTGGCCGCGGCGTCCACCGCGAACAGCACCAGAACGGGCCGCGCGGCCGCGCCGCCCCCGTACACCCCGGCGAACTGGAGGATGCGCCAGCCGTCGTCGTCCCAGTGGTCCAGCAGCGCCGACCGCACCACGCGGGAGGCGCTCTGCCAGGCCCGCGAGCGCTCCAGCAGTTCGACGGTCGCGGCGAGCGGGACCGCCGCCGACGCCGCGGTCCCGGCGAGCGGATGTCCGGCGATCCGCAGCCGCAGCCGGCGCAGCGGCATCCGCCACCGGCGGTCCACATCCGCGGTGAGGCCCGTCAGCACCGCCGCCGCGGCCAGGACCAGGCAGGACGCCGCGGCCGGACGGCGGGCCGCCGCGTCCCACCAGGGCTGCTGGGCCAGGGCCGCCGCGATCCCGCCCGCGAGGACCACGGCGGCGCGGGCGAAGGCGCGCCAGGTGGGCGGGGCGTCCTGCCGTGCCGTACAGCCGCAGGAGGATCCGGGCGCCGCGGCGCGGGCGTAGCCGAGGTAGCCGAGGAAGGCCGCGCCGAGGAGGGCGGCCGCCACCCCCGGGAACGGGGTGGCGGGCGACGCCGGCAGCGCGGCGGCGAGGAGGAGTTCCGCCGCGCCGAGGACGCGGAGGGCCGGCGCGGCCCGGCGGCCGTCGCGCAGCAGCCGCGCGAGCGCGGTACGGGGCGCCTGCCGGGCGACGCCCCGGCCGAACAGCTTGCCCGCACCGGCCGGGCCCAGCACCCCGGCGAGCAGCAGCGGCGCGAGGGCACAGACCAGGGCGCTCACCGCCGGCTCCCCGCGGCGGGGGCGACCGCGACCCGGACGAGGTCCACGGAACCGTCGGACGGCCGCCAGGCGCCCAGGACCTGGGCGCTCTGCCCGATGGTGAGCCGGGACAGATCGGCGGTGGGCGAGGCGCCGCCGTACGAGGCACTGGTCCGCTCCGGCATGAGGTTGCCGACGATCTCGTGCTGCCCGTGGGCGAGATGCAGCCGGGCCTTCTCGATGCCGCGGATGGTGGCGTGCAGGTTGACGATGTTGACCCACACGGCGTCGGCGGCGAGGGTGCCGTCGGGCAGCGGGACGCCGCGGGCGTAGAGCCCGTCGCCGGTCTCGATGTCGGCCGCGGTGGTGGCCCGCGCCTTCCAGACGCTGGTGGCGCCCGTGACCCGCACCCGGAAGTGGTCGCCGTAGGAGCCCGCGACCCGCAGGACGTCGTGATCGATCCCGGTGATCCGCCCCTCGGCGAAGGCGCTCTCGGCCACCGCGGGGTCCAGCGGGCGGATGGGCGCGGCGAAGGCGGCGTCGGCGTCCACCGCGCCCAGGGCGGTCGCCCCGACGACTCCGGTGCCGAGGACTCCGGCGCCCAGAGCCCCCGTGCCGACGACTCCGGTGCCGATGACCGTGGCGCCGCGGAGGGCGGCGGCGGTGAGGAAACGACGGCGGTCCAGGGGGCCGCCGGTTCGGTACGCGCTCATGGGCGGGCCCGCCTCATTCGAAGATGGAGACCGGCAGGGTGCCGGAGCTCAGGCTGCCGATGGCGGAGAAGGCCGCGGGGGTGAGGTCGATGACCCGGTTGGTGCGGCATACGTCGTCGCAGCAGGTGGACTCGGAGCAGAAGCTGCGCGTGCGCGGACCGCAGTCGCTGACGGTGACGCAGACGCTCGCGCCCGAGCAGTCGTGGCGCACCTTCATCACCGAACCGCAGCCACGCCGTGGTATGTCCTCGCCGCACAGATCCGGCCGGGTGATGTCCCAGCACGCCTTGGAGGCGTTGGGCCAGGCGGCCTGAAGCGCACTGGACCGGCAGGTGCCGCACGCCCCGCCGCCGGCCGCGGCGCACGGCCCCCAGGCGTTGCCACAACAGAACCAGGTGGCCTCGCCGTTCCAGAGTTTGGTCGATCCGCACGCCATGCCGCAGTCCTCCCGGCTTCGGTCCGGCCCCCCGGAGCAGCACCATCATGCGTGGGGCCGGGAGCCACCGCCACGGGAGGGCGCCCGGTCGGAGTCCTCACCGCCGCTCGACGATCGTCATGCCGACGGCGGCCGGATCGGCGCCCGAGCGTTCCATCAGCGTGCGCAGGACGTGCGCGCCGAGGTCGGCGGGGTGGACGGCGGCGAGCCCGCCGTTCCGCCGCCCCACCGGCGTCCGCACCGCTTCGACGATGTATGCCTCGGCCATGGCAGCTCCTCGGGGTCCCTCAGGTCATGACGGTCCTGCGGTCGTGGTCTCGCGGGCGGTCGTGGTCGCGCCGAGGGCCGTGGTGGTGCTGACGGCCGTGGTCGCGCTGACGGTCGTGGTCGCGTCGCGCGGAGTGATGCCGTCCAGGACCATCGACAGGTACTGGCGGGCGATCTCCTCGGGGCTGTGCTGCCCGCCCGGCCGGTACCACGACGCGGCGACCCAGACGGTGTCGCGCAGAAAGCGGTACGCCAGCCGGATGTCGAGGTCGGCGCGGAAGACCCGCTCGGCCACTCCGCGCTCCAGAGCGCCCAGCCACGCCCGCTCGAACTTCCGCTGTGACTCGGTGAGATAGCCGAAGCGCGGCTGGGCGGACAGGTGCTTGGACTCCTTCTGGTAGATCGCGACGGCGGCGCGGTGCCGGTCGATCTCCCGGAAGGACTCGGTGACGAGCGCCTCGACGGTCTCCCGGGGGCCGAGCCCGGCGCCGAGCACCGCCTCGTATCCGGCCCAGAGCTCGTCGAGGAAGGTGGAGAGGATCTCGTCGACCATCGACTCCTTGGAGTCGAAGTGGTAGTAGAGGCTGCCCGCGAGCATCCCCGCCTCGTCCGCGATCCGGCGGACGGTGGTCGCGTTGTACCCGTGCGCGGCGAAGACCTCCGCCGCGGTCGAGAGCAGTTCGCGCCGTCGCTCGGGGGACGCGCTCACGGTCGGCTTCTTCCCGCCGTTCTTCCGAGTGTTGTTCTTCTGGCTGTTCTTCTCGTTGTTCTTCGCACTGTTCCCGGTGGAAGCGCGGTTCCTGGTGGAGTTCGGCACCTTCTCATTCTCGCCCCATGGGCGCGGGGCCCGCGCGCCGCGCTCCGCCCGGGGTCCCCGGTGATCTGCCGTGTCCGCGTCCTCGCGCCCTGACCGGTTGTGATCCATGCTGTATCGACCGTAGTTGAGCGAACAGCGAGGTATGCGCGGATGCACCGGCCCCGGCCCACTCTGGAGAACGTGGCGCGGCGTGCGGGTGTCTCGCGCGCCACGGCCTCCCGTGTCGTCAACGGTTCCACCAAGGTCGGCGAGGACAGCCGTGAGGCGGTGCTGAACGCCATCCAGGAGTTGGGCTACGTCCCCAACCAGGCCGCCCGCAGCCTGGTCACCCAGCGCACCGACTCCTTCGCGCTGGTGCTCCCCGAGGAGCCGGGCCGGGTCTTCTCGGACGACCGGTTCTTCCCTGGTGTGGTGCGCGGGGTGAGCCAGGAGCTGGAGTCCGCCGACAAGCAGCTGGTGCTGATGATGGCCCGCTCCCCCGCCAGCCGTGACCGTATCGAGCGCTTCGCCCTGGCCCGCCATGTCGACGGGGTCATGGTCGCCTCGATGCACGGCGCCGATCCGCTGCCGGCCGCGCTGGCCCGGATGGGTATCCCGGTGGTCTGCAACGAGCGGGTGCTGGGTCCGGCCTCGCCGCCGTACGTGGGGGTGGACAACGCGGCGGGTGCGGCGCTGGCCGTGGAGCACCTGGTCCGCTCCGGGCGCACCCGTATCGCCACGGTCGCGGGCCCGCAGGACATGGTGGCCGGCATCGACCGGCTCGCGGGCTACCGGGCGGCGCTGGCCGGGGCGCGGCTGGAGGCGTGCGTGGCGGTCGGGGACTTCACCCAGGAGTCCGGGGCGGCCGCGATACGCGAACTGCTGGACCGCCGGCCGCGGCTGGACGGCGTGTTCGTGGCCTCCGACCTGATGGCGATCGGGGTCCTGCGGGCGCTGCGCCGAGCCGGCCGGCGGGTGCCGGACGACGTGGCGGTGGTCGGCTTCGACGACATCGAGCCCGCCCGCTACACGGAGCCCGCGCTCACCACCGTGCGCCAGCCGATCGGCGGCATCGGTCGCCGGCTGGCCCGCCAGCTGCTGCGCCTGGCCGCCGGAGAGACCATCGAACCGGCACTGGTGCTTCCCACGGAGCTAGTGGTGCGCGAGTCGGCGTAGCCAAGCCGCACCACGGAAGCGCTGCCCGACGGGCCGCCTCCCGACGGGCCCGGCCCGGGGCAGCGCCCCGGTACCCACTCCATCGCGCCACCCCGGCGTCCCAGGAGCGGCGCTCCGGCCCGTGAAGCGGCATCCGGGCTGAGGCGGCACCCCCGGCGGCCACCCGCATCCCCCGTAACGGCGGCGCCCCCGCACCGTGCGGCAACGCCCCGACGTCCGCGACACGTCCTGGGCGAGGCCCGGCAACGCCCACACGGGACGCGCAGCCTCCCAGGCGAATCCCGGGTGATCTCGGGCGACGCCCGGCGACCCTCTTGGCCGCACTCGCGGACGCGCCGCCGCGCCCCCATGGCGGCACCCAGACGTCCGCAGGACAGCCGTCCAGGCCGAGGCAGCACCACCCGGCGGCGCACCGGGCGGGAACCGCCGCGCGGGAGCCACCGCACGGGGACCGCCGCACGGGGGCCCCACGCGGGAGCCGCCGCGCGGGAGCCCCACGCGGGAACCCCCACGCAGGGACCGACCGCCACACGGGAGCCGCCGCGCGGGAGCCACCGCACGGAAACCACCACGCGAGAACCACCGCACGGGAACCACCGCACGGGAAACCCCCACGCGGAAACCACCACACGGGAACCACCACGCGAGAACCACCACGCGGAAACTTCCACGCGAGAACCACCACGCGGAAACCGCCACACGGAAACCACCGCACGGGAACCCCAACGCGGGAACCCCCACACGGGAGCCGCCGTTCCGGTCAGTCGCTCCCGGCGTACCGCGGCAGCAGCGCCCGGAACTCCCTCTCGAACGCGTCGTAGCGGCGCCGCAGCTCCCCGCCCGGCCAGTCCTCGGGCAGCAGCCGGGCGGGGAGGACGGAGTCGGCGAGGAGATGGCGCAGGGCCGCGGCCGCGACGGTGAACCGCTGGGCCGGCCCCTCCGCGTCGTCCAGTGCCGTCCCGAGCAGCCTGGCCTGGCGGGCCCAGCCGTCCAGGTCCCACAGCCGCGCGGCGAGCCCGGCCGGATCGGCCTCCGGCGCGCCGGTGAACCAGCGGCACTGCTCGGCGACGACGTCCGGGCGCGGGCGGATCAGATTGGCGGGGCGCATCCAGGTGCCCTCGCGCAGTTCGGCCAGGCGCAGGGTGGCCATGGCCTGGCGGAGGGCGGCGCGCTCGGCCGCCTGGCGCCGGTCGGAGGTGACGACCGCGATCTCCCAGCCGCCGTCCCAGCGCCGGGTGCGCGGGGCGCGGCTGTCGTCCTGCCGCGCCTGACGGGCCAGCAGCCGCTCGGTGAGCCGGTAGGTGCCGCCGTGCTGCTCCAGGTCACCGGCCGCCACCATGCGGGTGAGCGCGACCCGGATGGTGCCCTCGGCGGTGCCGAAGAGCGCGCCGACGCGCACCAGCGCGCGGGCGGGCAGCTGGGGCGGGTGATGGCCCAGCAGGGTGCTGAGCACGATGGAGCGCGCGGTCAGCGGCCGCAGGCTGGGCGTTCCGGTGTCGTCCATGGTTACCGGAAACCCTATCCATTACAGTTCTGAAGCGCGCATGATGGAAGTGTAAGACGGATCGACCGGCCGGCCGCGGGAGACCGTGCGGGAGACCGCCGCGAACGAGGAGATGTCTGCCATGAGCGCTACGCACGAGGTCCTCAACCAGGTCCCGCCGCTCGTCGGCTTCAGCACGGCGGACGATCCCGCCCTGATGGAGGCCCTGCGGCGGGACGGCGGCGGCTGGGCCGAGCGGGAGGTGCGGGAGCTGGGCGCGCGGGCCGGTTCCGCCGAGGTCCAGGAGTGGGCGCGGCTGGCCGAGGAGCACCCCCCGGTGCTGCACACCCACGACCGTTACGGCCATCGCGTCGACGAGGTCGAGTACCACCCCGCCTACCACCAGCTGATGGGCGCCGCCGTGGCGAGCGGCCAGCACGCGGCCGCCTGGAGCGAGAGCCGCCCCGGCGCCCATCTGGTGCGCGCGGCCAAGTTCTACGCCTTCGCGCAGGCCGAGCCCGGCCATGGCTGCCCCATCTCCATGACGTACGCCGCGATCCCGGCGCTGCGCGCCGAACCGGAGCTCGCCGCCCGGTACGAACCGCTGCTGGCCGCCCGCGCCTACGACTTCGGGCTGCGGCCGCCGCTCGGCAAACAAGGTCTGATCGCGGGCATGTCGATGACGGAGAAGCAGGGCGGCTCGGACGTCCGCGCCAACACCACCCGGGCCGTGCCGACCGGGGACGGCGGCTATGTCCTCACCGGCCACAAGTGGTTCACCTCCGCGCCGATGAGCGACGTCTTCCTGACGCTGGCCCAGACGGAGGAGGGGCTGACCTGCTTCCTGGTGCCCCGGGTACTGCCGGACGGCAGCCGCAACCCGCTGCGGCTGATGCGGCTCAAGAACAAGCTGGGCAACCGCTCGAACGCCTCGGCCGAGATCGAGTACGAGTCCGCCGTGGCCTGGCGGGTCGGCGAACCGGGCCGCGGGGTGCGGACCATCGTGGAGATGGTCAACGTCACCCGGCTGGACTGTGTGATCGGCTCGGCCGCCGGTATGCGGGCCGGACTGCGGCAGGCGCTGCACCACGCCGAGCACCGCCGGGCGTTCGGCGCCGAGCTGGTCGACCAGCCGCTGATGCGCAACGTACTCGCCGATCTGGCGGTCGAGTCGGAGGCGGCCACGACGCTCGCGATGCGGCTCGCGGCCGCCCTGGACCGCGCGGAGGCGGGGGACGAGGGCGAGGCCGCGCTGCGCAGGCTGGGGCTCGCGGTGAGCAAGTACTGGGTGTGCAAGCGCGGTTCCGCCCACGCCGCCGAGGCCCTGGAGTGCCTGGGCGGGAACGGCTATGTGGAGGAATCCGGGATGCCGCGCCTGTACCGCGAGGCGCCCCTGCTGTCGATCTGGGAGGGCTCGGGGAACGTCGCGGCGCTCGACGTGCTGCGGGCGCTGGGCCGGGAGTCGGGCGCGCTGGAGGCGTTCCTGGCCGAGGTCGGCGCCGCCGCCGGGGCCGACGCCCGGCTGGACGCGGCCGTGGACCGGCTGCGCGGGCTGCTGCCCCAGCTCGCCGATCCGCAGCGGGCGCAGCTGCTGGCGCGCCGCCTTGCCGAGCAGATGACGCTGGTGCTTCAGGGCAGCCTGCTGGTGCGGTACAGCCACCCGGCGGTCGCCGACGCGTTCTGCGCCTCGCGGCTCGACGGCGACTGGGGGCACGCCTTCGGCACCCTGCCGCCGGGGACGGACACCGAGCCGATCCTGGAGCGGGCCCGCCCCAAGGCCGAGCGGTGACGCCGTGAGGTGAAGCCGTGGACCGGGCGGGGTGAAGCCCGTGAACCGGGGGACCTCCTGCGGAATCTCCGTCAGAAGGTCCCTAAACCTCGATGCGCAAAACTTCGCGGGATTCCCCCATTCGGGGGAATCCTGGTGTTCGTACGGCTGGCAGGCGCCCGTTCGGCCGAACATCTCCTCGTGAAACGATGGCAGCGATTATGGCGTGCGGGGGTCCTGACCACTGCCCTTGTTCTCGCCTCGGCGGGGGCGACGGCCCTGGCCGAGGCGGACGGTGACGGCCCGGCGGCCGTGCCCGCCACCGCTGGACCGACGGCCGGTCCCCGGCCAGGGGCCAGGACCGAGGTCCCGGGCGACGGACCGCGCACCTCGGTGAGGATCAGGGTCGGTCCGGGCCTGTGTGTCTGCGTCGCCGCCTCGGTGGGCCGGGCCCGGCTCATCGCCCGGTACGGCTGGTGCCCCCATCCGACGCCCACGCCGACCCCTACGCCCACGCCGACCCCCACTCCGACTCCGACGCCCACGCCGACTCCCACCCCCACCCCGTCCGGCACGCCGAGCCCCACCCCCACCCCCACCTCGACTCCGACGTCCGCCCCGAGCCCCGCTCCCACACCCACCCGGACGCCCCGGCCCCCTGCGCGGCTCCCCACGCCGGGCCCCGCACCCGCGCCCGCGCTTCCGCTGCCGTCACCGCCCCTCCGCAGCACGCCTCCGGCATCGCCCTCCGAGCCGGTTCCCACCCCGACCAGGACCCGTGCCGTCGAGATGCACGCGTATCAGAAACCCGCACGCGACAAGCCCGACAACGGGACCTCCGTGGTCACCTTCACCCTGCTGCTCACCGCGCCCGCGGTCCTCGCGGCCGCGGCGCTCCGCCCGCGTTCGCGCTCCGCCGCCCGCGGCGGGCGGCGCGGCTGACGGCGCACCACCGAACCGCCGAACCGCTTGGGAGGCTGTCCATGCCCGAATGGCTGATTATGACCCTGGTGATGGCCGGGACCTGCGCGGTCGTGGTGACCGGGGCGGTCCTCAACGCCCGCCGATTAGGGAGCGAGGACGATCCGGACGAGACCCCCGATGTCCTGGACTACATGATCATGATGATCGGCGTGGTCTACGCGATCGTGCTGGGCCTGGCGATCGCCGGCGTCTGGGAGTCGCGCGGCGCCGCGCAGGACGGGGTCCGCACGGAGGCGCAGGCGTTGCACGAGGTGACCGAGCGGGCGAGCGTCTACCCCCGCCAGGTGCGCGACCGCATCGGCGACGACGTGGACGCGTATGTGCGCCATGTGGTGCGCACGGAGTGGAAGGTGATGCTCGACAAGGGCGAACTCACCGACCGCGGCGACGAGCTGCTGGCCACCCTGCGCCGCGATGTCACCCACGCGACCCCGCACAGCGCTCTCCAGTCGCAGGCGTACCAGCCGATGGTGGACCAGGTGGCCGCCGTGGACGACGCCCGCGGCGCCCGGCAGCAGAGCGCCGGGCCGACGATGCCCCATCTGGTCTGGTTCGGACTGGTGCTGGGCGCGGCGCTGGTGATCGGGCTGGTCTTCACCCTCCAGATCCGCCGTTCGCCCCGGGAGCTGATGCTCGCGGTGATGTTCACCGCGCTCATCGTCTTCCTGCTGTTCCTGGTGTGGGACTTCGACGAGCCCTTCGGACGGTCGGTCGGCGACTCGACCGCGCCCTTCACCGATCTGTTCCCCAGCGCACGGGGAGGGTCTTGAGCCCGTTCTGGAAGTTGGAGGTGAGCCGCACCGGCTCACCCGCCCGGCGCAGCCCCGGCAGCCGGTCCAGGGCGGCGCGCAGCATGGCCCGCATCTGGACGCGGGCCAGATGCGCGCCCAGGCAGACGTGCGGTCCGAAGCCGAAGCTCAGATGGTCGTTGGGGGCGCGGACGATGTCGAACCGGTCGGGGTCGGTGAAGACCGTCTCGTCGCGGTTGGCCGAGGCGTGGAAGACGACGACCTTCTCGCCGCGCCGGATGAGCCGTCCGCCCAGCTCCACATCGCGGGTCGCGGTGCGCCGGAAGTCGATGACGGGCGGCCAGAAGCGCAGCATCTCCTCCACCGCCGAGCCGGTGAGTTCGGGCCGGTCGCGCAGCAGCCGCAGGCTCTCGGGATGGTCGAGCAGGGTGAGCAGTCCGCCGGGGATGCCGTTGCGCAGCGTCTCGTTGCCCGCCACGGCGAAGAGGAAGAACATGTTCTCGAACTCGTCCCGGCTCAGTCCGCCCTCCCGCATCCGCGCCATCACACTGCCCGGCCGCGGCCGCTCGGCGAGTGCGTGGGCGTAGGCGAACATATCGGCCAGGGCCTCACGGGAGCGTGGGTTCATCGGCCGGCCGTCGGGACGTCGCGGCGGCCGGGCCGGCCGGTGGGCGAGGGCGGCCCGACCCATGGGGCTCAGCTGCTCCCCGGCCGCGGTGGACGATCCGGCGTGGTCGGCGTCCTGGTAGCCGATGACACGGCTCGCCCAGTCGAAGAGCAGCCGGCGGTCCCCCTCGGGGACGCCCATCACCTGGGCGAGGGTCCACACCGGAAGATCGGCGGCGAGCTCGACGAAGTCGGCCTCGCCGCGCGCGGCCACGGAGTCCACGAGCGCCACCGCCCGCTCCTCGATGACCGCCTCCAGCTCCCGTACGGCGCGCGGGGTGAAGGCCGCGGCGACGATGCGGCGGGTGCGGGAGTGGTCGGGCGGGTCCTGATTGAGCATCATCGCCCGCACGAACTCCAGATCGGCGGGGGTGTCGGGGTCGCGGATCTGGGTGGCCCCGAGGTGGGAGGAGAAGACCTCGGGGGTGCGCAGGACGTACTTGACGTCGGCGTGCCGGAACACGGCCCAGAAGCCGGGGCCGGCGGGCCAGGCCCCGACCGACGGTTCCTCGATCCGGCAGACGGGGCGGGTGGCGCGCAGCTCGCGGAAGAGCGCGTAGGGGACGCCGGTGGCGTAGGTCTCGGGAAGGAACGCCTCGACAGGGTGCACAGCCGAGACCGTACGGCGCCGCCCTCCGGGCCCGTCAAGACGCCTGAGCCCGCGGCCTGGACGCCCCGGACCCACCGGACCCGTGCGCCGGCCGGACCCCTGAGGCCCCTACGCCTCACCGGGCCCTATGGCACGGGCACCGGGAGGATCCGGCGCAGCGGGTCCTCCGGCAGCCGGCCGTGGGCCTTCCACTCCCGCGGATAGCCGACCGAGACCTCCTGGAACTTCACCCCGTCCTCGACCGTGGTCCGGGGGATGTGCAGATGGCCGTAGACGACGGTCTCGGCCCGGAACCGCACATGCCAGTCGGCGGTCAGCTCGGTGCCGCACCACAGCGCGAAGTCGGGGTAGCGCAGCACCCGGGTGGGCAGCCGGGTCATCGGCCAGTGGTTGATGAGCACGGTCCGCAGCTCCGGGTCGACGGCCGCCAGCCGGGCCTCGGTCTCGGCGACCCGGGCCCGGCACCACGCGTCGCGGGTGGGGTAGGGGTCGGGGTGCAGGAAGTGCTCGTCGGTGCAGACCACCCCCACGTCATGGGCGTGGGCCAGCGCGGCCTCCTTGGTGGCCAGGCCGTCGAGGCGGAAGGTGTAGTCGTAGAGCAGGAACAGCGGCGCGACGACCAGCGGTCCGCCGATGCCCTCCCAGAGGGGGTAGGGGTCCTCGGGGGTGACGATGCCCTTCGCGCGGCACATCTCGACCAGTGCCTCGTAGCGCGCCACCCCCCGGGCTTCCAAGGGGTCCTTGGGATGGGTCCACAGCTCGTGGTTGCCCGGGGACCAGATGACTTTGGCGAACCGCTCGCTCAGCAGCCCGAGGACCTCCTCGATCTCGGAGAACACCTCTCCGACGTCCCCGGCGACGATCAGCCAGTCGTCGTCGGAGCCGGGCCGCAGCCGCTCCACGATCGCGCGGTTCTCCGGATAGGCCACATGCAGGTCACTGATGGCGAGGAGTTCGCCCCCGTGGGTGCCGCCCATTGTCTCTCCTGTCGTACGGTGGCGGTCATGACGCGGTCGCCGGTGTGCCGGCCCCGCGGTACGGGCCGGGTGATCACCGGACCGTACCTGGCGCTAGCCTCGCAGATGTGGTGGACAAACTCCCTCCGTCTTTCGAACGCGGAACCGACGGACCCAAGGTCATCGTCGCCGGACTGGACGGTTCCGAATCCTCCTGGCGTGCCACGGCCTACGCCGCCGGGCTGGCCAGACGCCAGAACGCGCTGCTCGTCGTGGTCTATGTGCAGCCGGTGCTGGCCGCCGGGGCGGCGCTGGGGGCGTCGGTGGCCGACACCACCGGTGAGGTCGCCGAGGAGCTGATGCGCGAGATGCGGGAGGCCACCGAGCGGCTGCGCGGGGTGTTCGAGGTGCGCTGGGAGTTCCACACCTTCCGCGGCGATCCGTACAACGGTCTGGTCCAGGCGGCCGATGAGCTGAAGGCCGACGCGGTGGTGGTGGGCGCGTCCGAGCAGGCCGGGCACCGCTTCGTCGGCTCGGTGGCCGTGCGGCTGGTCAAGACGGGGCGCTGGCCGGTCACCGTGGTGCCCTAGGGCGTGTTTCGAAAGTCCCGCCTGCCCCGCGACGCCTGGCACGCGCGCTCGCCGCGTTGTCGGGATCGTCCGAGTAGGCCCACGACGAGGACGACCCTCCGCCTTGCGATCACACGCACCAGACGCCGCGGGGCCCGCCCTCCGGGCGGACGGCGCTACTTTCAAAACACGCCCTAGGGGCGCGGCCGGCTCGCGGAGCCCGGCGCGGTGGGGCACGGTGGGAGAGGTGACGGGACCGCCCCGGACACCGGGCGGACCGCCCTGCCCGGAGGGTGCGTACGGGCGTGTCAGCCGGCCTTGTCCTCCAGCCGGAATCCGACCTTCAGTCCCACCTGGTAATGCGCGATGCGCCCACCTTCGAGGTGCCCACGGATCTCCGTGACCTCGAACCAGTCCAGCTCGCGGAGCGTCTGGGAAGCCCGGTTGATGCCGGTCCTGATCGCGTCGTCGACGCTCTCGGTGGACGAGCCGACGAGTTCCGTCACTCGGTACGTGTGGCAGGACATACGCCTCTCCCCTCAACACGACCCCCCTCCACCGTGCACCGCGCAGCCTGACTCCGCGACTTTACAGGGGGTACGCGGGCCGCGAGCCATGGCGGCCGCGGCGCGCGCCTTCCGCGCCTTCGTCGCTGCCGCCGTCCGTGGGCTCGGTCTGTGCTCAGCCGCGTGGGAGCACGGTGGAGAGCACCGACGGCAGCGGGTACCAGTCGGCGGTGGCGAAGCTGGCGTGTCGCGCGGCGAGTTCGGACACCCGGGTCCGCGCCTGGGCCTCGGTGGGGTTGGTGCCGTCGATGGCGGGGGCCACCTGGTGCGCGTCGGTCATGATCAGCAGGTAGTGGCGGTCGTCGTACCAGGCGGTGTCGATACCGCCGGTGACATACGCGGACGCGTCCCCGTCGTAGAGCACGAACCACGGCCGGAGGGTGGCGTCGGTGTAGCGGGTGCGCGGGTCGTCCGGGGCGGCGCCGTGGACGGCGGGGAAGGCGGCGGCCTGGGCGAGCTTCCCGGCGGCGGACAGGTCCCGCAGATGGGTGGCGTACTCCCGGTCGGTCCACAGGGTGTCCAGGGGGTTGTTCTCCTCGACCGTGCCCGGGATCAGCTCGACGACGAACTTACCCGCGAGCGCGGAGCGGGACGGCCAGCCGTCCGCCCGCACCGCCTGGTCCAGGTCGGCGTGGCCGCCCACCACGTCCGCCGGGCGCAGCAGCGCGTCGCCCAGGGTGGCGCCGAGGAGGGCGTCGAGGTCGGCCGGGCCGCGCCCCGCCTTGCCGTAGAAGCCGTCCTTCATCTCGACCTTGACGAGGATCGGGCGGTGTCCCGGATGGGCCTCGTGCCAGGCCCTCATGTTGGCGAGGCAGCCGGCCAGGCTCTGGTTGCGGGCCTTGGTGCGCAGCTCGGCCGGGCCGGCGGCGTTCTCGCAGTTGTTGGCGTTGCCGAGCGGGTTGCTGTGCGAGACCCGCCAGCCGGGGCCGAACACATTGGTCCACACGTCGAGTTCCAGGAGCGAGGCCCCGGAGTCCAGCGCGTCGGCGAAGTAGGGGTACGTGGCCTGTTCGTACGCGTTGTGCACACCCACCGAGGTGGTGGCGGAATACGCCGGATCGTCCGCGGCGGACTCGGCCCCCGCCGGTGCCGGTGTCGTCAGACACAGTGCGGCGGCCGCCGCGGCGACCGCCACCTTTCCCGTGCGCCGGACATGACCGCGCGCCTGTCTCCCCGCCCTGCCCATGTGTCCCCACCCTTGTCGACGTCCCGGCCAACTGGGCAGCAGCGTACGGGAGTCGGCTCATGGGTGACGAGGGGCACCGGGCACAGCGGACCGGGCCCGGCGGCGGGTACCGCCGCTGAGCCCGGCTGAGTCCGTGTCATGTGCCGTGTATCACACGGCGGGAGTCGTGCTGTCCGGCGGTCAAGGGCGCTCCCGTCCGGGAGTCGATGATGACGGTCCGTCCGGGGTCAGGGGCGCTCGCCCACACCGGTCGTGGCGGCCTCGCGCGGCCGTCCGCCGGGCAGCTTGGAGGCCAGCGGGGCGGTCTGCTCCATACCGGTGCCGCGCCGCAGCCCGGTGAGGAACTCCCGGAGCGTCTCGACGGCGGTGTGCCGGGGCCGCCAGCCCAGTTCCCGCTGGGCGCGGGAGGTGTCCATCAGCGGGAGCCGCAGGGCGGCGTCGAACAGCTGGGGCGAGGGCGGCAGCAGATGCAGATGCCAGGCGGTGGCCATGGCCGAGCGGGCGGCGACACGCGGAATCCGCACCGACCGGGCGTCGAGGAGGCCGGCCAGCGTCTCGCCGTCGACCGGCGGTTCGGCCGCGAGGTTGAAGGCGCCGCGCACCTCCCGGCCGAGCGCGAGCCGGTACGCCTCGGCGACGTCGTCGGTGTGCAGGATCTGCAACCGCAGACCGGGCAGGTCGAAGACGGCGGGCAGGAAGGTGGAGCGGATCAGCCGCCGGGGCACGAACGGCCCCATGAACAGCCGGCGCTGCTCGGCCGCCGACTCCTCCTTGAAGAGGAAGCCGGGCCGCATCCGCACCACCCGGATCTGCGGATGCTCCAGCTCGAAGGCGTCGAGCAGCCGCTCCACATACGCCTTCTCACGGCAGTACGCGGCCTCCGGCCAGCCGTGGGTGGGCCAGGACTCGTCCACCGGGCGGCCGTCCTCGGGGCCGGGCGAGTAGGCGCCCACCGAGGACGCGTACACCAGCACCGGCACCTCGGCCCGCGCCACCGCCTCGAAGACCCGGGTGGCGCCGAGGACGTTGGTGTCCCAGGTGACGGCGGGCCGGTGGCTGGGCTGGATCAGCCAGGCGAGGTGGATGACCGCGTCGGCGCCCTGGAAGTGCCGTACGAGACCGGCCTCCTCACCGGCGTCCCGCCCGATGTCCGCCCGTGCCCAGGTCGTCTTCGGCGGCGCCCAGTTCGGCACCCTGCGGGCGATGCCCACGATCGACTCGATGTCCGGGTCCTCACCGAGCGCGCGGACCACGCTCGTACCGGCGTTGCCGGTGGCCCCGATCACCACTACGCGCATTCCCTGCTTGAGGCCCATGTGTCCGCTCCTTCCGGCCGCGTCGTGCCGTCAGCCGTCCCGGCCGACCAGATCCCGCGCGGCCGCCACGATCGCGTCCGCGTCGATCCCCGCGTCGTGCAGCTGCTCGGCGGGGGTGGAGGAGGCCGGCATGGTGCGCACCGCGAGCCGGACCAGCCGGGGCACCGGACGGCCGTCGCCGAACGCCCCGAGCACCGCGTCGCCCAGTCCGCCCTCGGGGTGGTGGTCCTCCACGGTGATCAGCCGCCCCGTCACCTCGGCGGCGGTGCGCAGTGTCTCGGCGTCCACCGGCTTGAGCGAGTACAGGTCGATGACGCGGGCGGGGATGTTCTCCTGGGCCAGCCGGTCGGCGGCCTCGATCGCCTCGTGCAGGGTGACGCCCGCGCCGACGAGCGTGACCCGGTCGTCCTCGGTGGCGCGGACGACCTTGGAGCCGCCGATGGGGAAGGTCTCCGAGGGCGGGTAGATGACGGGCGTTCCGCCGCGGCTGGTGCGCAGATAGCGGATGCCGGACCGCTCGGCCATGGCCGCGGTCAGCTGGGCCGTCTGGTTGGCGTCGCACGGGTAGAGCACCGTGCTGCCGTGCACCGCCCGCAGGGCCGCCAGGTCCTCCAGGCCCATCTGCGAGGGCCCGTCCTCGCCGATGGCCACCCCGGCGTGGGAGCCGATGAGGTTGAGGTCGGCGTGGCTGATGGAAGCCATCCGGATGAAGTCGTAGGCGCGGGCGAAGAAGGCCGCGAAGGTGGCGACGTACGGGTTCCAGCCGCGGGTCTGCATGCCGACGGCGGCGGCCACCAGCTGCTGCTCGGCGATGAAGAACTCGAAGTACCGCTCGGGGTGCTCCTTGTGGAAGTACTCCAGGCGGGTGGAGTCACCCACCTCGCCGTCGAGTGCCACCACATCGCCGCGGGCGGTGCCGACGGCGGCCACCGCCTCCCCGAACGCGTCACGGGTGGGGACCGAGTCGCCGGTGTTGTAGCGCGGCAGGGCCAGCGGGCCCTCGGCGGAGGGCCGGGTGGGGGTCACCGTGGGCGGGCCGAGCACCGGCACGGCCAGGTTGCGTACGCCGCCGAGCTCGGCGATGGCCTCGTCCGCGTTCTTCAGCGGTTTGCCGTGCATGCCCTCGCGGTTCTCCACCGAGGCGACGCCGCGGCCCTTCATGGTGCGGGCGATGATGGCGGTGGGGCGGCCGACGGTGGACAGCGCCTCGCCGTACGCGCGGTCGATGGCCTCGATGTCATGGCCGTCGATCTCGACGGTGTGCCAGTCGAAGGCGCGGATGCGCCGGGCGTAGGCGTCCAGGTCCCATTCGTGGCGGGTGGGTCCGCGCTGGCCGAGCCGGTTCACATCGATGATGGCGATGAGGTTGTCGAGCCGCTCGTAGCCCGCGTGCTCGAACGCCTCCCACATCGATCCCTCGGCCATCTCGCTGTCCCCGCACAGCACCCAGACGCGGTAGGGCAGGTGGTCCAGCCGTTTGCCGCTCAGCGCCATGCCCACGCCGTAGGGCAGGCCCTGGCCGAGCGATCCGGTGGCCACGTCCACCCACGGCAGCCGGGGAGTGGGGTGGCCCTCCAGCCTGCTGCCGCGCTTGCGGAAGGTGAGGAACTCCTCGTCCTGGAGGGCGCCGGCCGCCTTGTAGAGCGAGTAGAGCAGCGGGGAGGCGTGGCCCTTGGAGAAGATCAGGTGGTCATTGCCCGGGTGGTCGGGCTGCTCGAAGTCATAGCGCAGATGGTTTCCCATCAGGACGGCCATCAGGTCCGCCGCCGACATCGACGACGTGGGATGGCCGGACCCGGCGGCCGCGGCGGCGCGCACCGAATCCACACGGAGCTGCTGCCCGAGCTCGCTGAGCTGTTCGTGTCGCATTGTTCTCCTTCCAGGTATGCGCCGGGAGTCAGCCGCTGCCCGCGCGCACCGTCTGCGCGACCTCGGGCGACTCGGTGTCCAGCGGCACCGCCCACGGCGGGATCACGCCCAGCTGCACCCCCTGGCGTGGCAGCACCGCGTCGAGCAGCCAGTCGGCGGTGACCCGCACGCGGTTCCCCGGCATCGCCATCAGGTGGTAGCCGCGGGTGACCGCGTTGGCGACCGGCCCGGACAGCGGTATGTGCAGCGGGTCCGCGGCGGCCTGCACCCCGCCCAGGTCGACGGTGAACCCGAGGTCATGGTGTTTGTACGGCTTGGGGGTGCCGCGCCCGAGGGAGGCGAGCACGTTGTGGCCCGCGATCTTCCCCTGTCGCTGGGCGTGCTGCGCGGTCATCGGGGTGAACTGGCCCGGCCGGGTCAGATCGGGCACCGCGGCGGCGTCTCCGCAGGCCAGCACGTCCGGGTAGCCGGGCACGGCCAGATACTGGTCGACCCGCAGCCGGCCGCGTTCGGTCGGCAGCCCGAGCTGCTCCACCAGCGGGTCGGGGCGTACCCCGACACACCAGATCAGCGACCGGGTGTCGATGAACTCGCCGTCGTCCAGCAGCACCCCGTCCTGGGTGGCCTCCTTGACGGTGGTGCGGGTGCGTACCTCCACACCGCGTTCGCGCAGCACCCGGTCGGCCGTGCGGGACAGCTTCTTGTCCAGCTCCGGCAGCACCCGGGGGGCGATGTCGAGCAGCAGCCAGCGGGGGCGCGGCGCGCCGCGCAGGGTGGTGTTCTTCCGCGCGATCGAGTCCGTGAAGAGCACCCCGTGGGCGGCCACCTCGGTGCCGGTGTAGCCGGCGCCGACCACCACGAAGGTGCGCCGGGCGGCCCGCTCTCGCGAGTCCTCCACGGTGCCGGACATCTCCATCTGCCGGGTGATGTGGTCGCGCAGGAAGAGCGCCTCCGGCATACCGCGGAAGCCATGGGCGTGCTCGGCCACCCCGGGGATGGGCAGCAGTTTGTTGACGCTGCCGACGGAGAGGACGAGCCGGTCGTAGTCCATCTCGCCCGGCCGGCCGTCGGGGTCCTGCCAGGAGATCCGGCGGGCGTCGAGGTCGACGCCGTGGACCTCGCCCAGCACCAGCCGGACATGCGGCAGGGTGCCGGTGAGGGAAACCGAGACCCGGCGGGGTTCCAGGACCCCGGCGGCCACTTCGGGCAGCAGTGGCAAATACAGGAAGTAGTCATTGGGGTTGATCAGGACGATGTCCGCCGCGCCGCGCAGGGTGCGGGAGAGCGTACGGGCGGCCTGATAACCGGCGAATCCGGCACCTACGATCACGATGCGTACTGGGCTCACACGAAACTCCCGGGCGTACGGGGCCAGAGCGCTCCAAGTGCCCGTGAGAGCCCGGACCAAACGTGTGGCCCGGCCGGTCCCGCCCCCCGGACCCGGGCCGGGAAGGTTCGGCGCGGTCCCGGGGACGGGAACGGGGACCAGGGACGACGCGGTCCCGGGGACGGGGACGGGACGTTACCGGGGGATCAGCGGCGCGGGCGGGCCGTGGGCCGGTCGACCGGTTCGTCCCAGTCGATGCGGTAGCCGGTCAGCCAGTCCGGGGCCCCACCGCCGGACCGGTCGAGCTTGCGCGGCATGGTGACATCGCGCAGGGCCCGCGCCATGGGCCCCGGCGTCCGGCGGGCCATGCCCGCGCCGGCCGCGGCGACCTTCTCGACCCGCTGCCGGCGCAGCGCCTCGTACGCGGCGAAGGCCGAGCGGGGCGTGCGCAGATCGCGCAGGCATTTGGCGAGCACCACACCGTCCTCGATGGCCATCGACGCGCCCTGCGCGGCGTTGGGCGCGCAGGCGTGCGCGGCGTCGCCGACGATGACCATGCCCTCCTCGGACCAGGTGGGGGTGGAGACGAGGTCGTAGGCGGCGGTGGCCACGATGGAGTCACCGGTGGCGCGGACCAGGTCGGCGGCGGGGGTGTGGTCCTCGGCGAAGAGCGTCAGCAGCCGCTCCCGCCACTGCTCGGGGGTGACGGCGGCCAGCTCGGCCTTGGACATCTCCTCGGCCGGGGCGTTGCAGAACCACCAGACCTCACCGTCCGGGGCGGTGGTGCAGCCGAAGAACGCCTGCTTGCCGAAGATCATGGTGTAGGTGTCCGGGTCCGGGGGCGAGTCGGCGTCGCGGGTGTAGCCGCAGACGGTGTGCCGGCCGGTGTAGCGGGGCCGGGGCGCCCCCGCGTCGATGACCCGGCGGATGCGCGAGCGGATGCCGTCGGCGCCGATCAGCACGTCGCCCACGGCGCGGCCGCCGTCCGCGAAGGAGCCGACGATCCGGCCGTCGGGGCCGGTATGGGCGGCGAGCAGCCGCTTGCCGTACTCGATGCGCACTCCGCGGCGCACCGCCTCCTCGCGCAGCACCCGGGCGAGCGTGGCGCGTTTGAGTGTCACGGAGCCGAGGCCACCGTCCTGCGAACCGGACATGGGCCGGTCGCCGAGCCGCTTGCCGGTGTTGCTGATGAAGCCGACGCGGCCGGCCGGGAAGGAGTTCTCCAGCACGGGTCCGTGGGCGTCGATGGTGCGCAGTGCCTCCAGGCCGTTGGCGGCGACGACGAGGAACGCGCCCGCGTCGGCGGCGTCCGCTGGGTAGGCCTCGTAGACGACCGCGTCGATCCCGGCTTTCCGCAGGGCCATCGCGGTCACCGTGCCGGCGATGCCGCCACCGATGATCAGGGCTGTGGTCATGGTGCTCCGTGACGTGGCGTGGGGTGTCGTGTCGTGGGATTGCGACAGCACCATATGGCGGGGCCGGGCTCCCGGGGTCAAGAGCGGGGAATCAACTGACCGGTGGCAGGGTCCGGTTGACACGGCGGTGGTTTCCCGCTGTCGGTGCCCGCTGTGTGAAACTGCCGGTGCCCGCTGTGTGAACAGCCCGCTATTTGAGGAGCCGGGAGAGCCGACGGTCGGCGAGCGGCTTGCCGCCGGTCTGGCAGGTGGGGCAGTACTGCAACGAGGAGTCGCGGAAGGACACCTCGCGGACGGTGTCCCCGCACACCGGACACGGCTCTCCGGTGCGCCCGTGCACCCGCATCCCGCCACGCTTCTCACCCTTGAGGTCGGTGGCGGCCAGACCCGCCGACCGCTCGACGGCGGAGCGCAGTGTGGTGCCCATCGCCTCGTACACTCCGGCGATCTCCTCCTCGGTGAGGTCCGAGGCCAGCCGGTAGGGCGACATCCGGGCGGCGTGCAGGATCTCGTCGGAGTAGGCGTTGCCGATGCCCGCGATGACGCTCTGGTCGCGGAGCACCCCCTTGATCCGGTGGCGTGCGCCGCGCAGCAGCCCGGCGAACGTCTCCAGGGTGAAGGAGTCGTCGAGCGGGTCCGGGCCCAGCCGGGCGATCCCGGGAACCTCTCGGGGGTCGCGGACCACGTACACCGCGAGCCCCTTGCGCGTCCCGGCCTCGGTGAGGTCGAAGCCGGAGCGCTCCGGGCCGGCCAGGAGCAGCCGCAGCGCGAGCGGGCCCTTGCCGGGGCGGGGCGGGGCCTCGGGCAGCCCGTCCCGCCAGCGCAGCCAGCCCGCCTTGGCGAGGTGGACCACCAGATGGGGGCCGTCGGTGGCCAGGTCGAGGAACTTGCCGTGGCGGGCCGCCGCCGTGACGGTGCGGCCCTCGAGCGCGCTCGGCGGCGGGTCGTAGGTCTTCAGGACGCTCACCGCGACGGGGAGGACACGGGCGATCTCCCGGCCGGCGGCACGCTCGGCCAGGATCGCGGTGAGGGCCTCCACCTCGGGCAGCTCCGGCATGCCACCAGTGTGCCGCAGGGCCGGACGCGAAACCTTCGGCCGCTCCTCGGAAGGCCGGTTACCACTGGCGCACCGCTCCGGGCTGCGGCACCGCGCGCCCTCCCTTACGGTCGCACGTGTCCCCTCTCATCCCGTCTGCCCCTGTACGGAGCGTTCCCCATGGCCGACACCCGACAGCAGTCCGTTCTCGACGAGGCGACACGCGGCGGTGCGACACGCGGCGGTGCGACAGGACACGGGGCGACGGGCGGGACGTACGCGCCGGGCGGGACGTACGAGGGTTATGAGGCGTACGAGGGCGGCAGCCCCGAGGCCGAGCGGCGCCGCTTCGAGAAGCTGGTGCGCGAGCTGTTGCGGGTGCAGGGGCCGGCCCCTGGCGGTCCGGGCGGCTCGGGCGGCCCGCGGCTGCCGCGCGCCGTGCCCGCCGAGGCGGCCCTGGGCGTGGAGAACGCCCGGCTGCGGTTCCGTGACGACCTTCCGCCGGAGCTGTGCGTGGGATACGTCCGGCCGGGCGCCGAGTACCCGGCCGTGGTGCGGCTGTCCACCGCGAGCGGCGCCGAGCGGCACGACGCCTCGCCCTATCTGCGCAGGATGGCGGTGCGGGTGCAGGCCGGTCCCGAGGAGATCCACGATCTGCTGACCACCAGCTTCCCGGTGGCCCACGCCGCCGACGCACGCGAGTTCATCGCCTTCGCCAAGGTCACGGCGGGCGCCGGGAGCACGGTGGAGAAGGCGTTCGGACTCTTCGTCCGGCTGCCGCTGGCGGTGGGCTGGGCGACCGCCGACCGGATGCGCCGCAACGTGCGGATCGCCACCCGCCATACGGTGGGTTCGCTGGCCCGTGAAACCTTCTGGAGCCGGGGCGCGATCCTGTGGGGCCCGGCCGGTCCGGTGCGGTACCAGCTGCGTCCGGCGCCCGGCGGCATGCCCGCTCCGCCGCCCGACCGCGGCGACCCCGACTATCTCCACCGCGAGCTGGCGATGCGGCTGTCCACCGGCGACATCGCCTTCGAGCTGTGTGTGCAGCGCTATCTGGACGACCGCCGCACCCCGGTCGAGGACGGTTCGGTGGAGTGGCGGGAGAGCGACGCGCCGGTCGTCCCGGTCGCGATGCTCACCGTGCCGCGCCAGGACCTGGACAGCGCCCGGTCCCGGTCCGTGGCCCGCCGGGTCGAGCGGCTGGCGTTCAACACCTGGCACACCACCGAGGAGTTCCGGCCGCTGGGCAACCTCAACCGGGCCCGCAAGGCCGCGTACGAGGCCGCCGCGGCACACCGCCCCGAACCGCGCCCGCACACGGCCGAACCGCGGCGCGACGCGCTGCTGTGCGCACCGGTGCGCGCGGCCCTCGGCCTGGTCGACCGCTGTGTGCCCTGGCACCGGCTGCCGGCCCCGCTGGGGCTGCTCAACCCGGCCGCGCTGGGCCGGACACTGCGCCGGCTGGGCCTCGTCGGCGCGGATGTGCCCGAGGAGCCGCTCGTCGGCGCGGACGTGCCCGACGTCATCGGCGTGGACGTGCCCGACAAGGCGCTCGTCGGCGCGGACGCAGCCGAGGAGCCGCCGCGCCCCGGTCCCGCCTCCGCCCCGGCCGGGGAGCGGCGGCCCGGCACGGCGGCCGCCCGCTGACCGTGCCGGGGCCGGGCGGGGACACGTGTCCGGAGGACGGCGGCCGCCCCCTGACCGCTCCCCGGGCGGGCCGCGCCCGACTGGACCGGTTTACCGACGCGCTATCGTGTGGCGGTTCACACGGGACGGACGGCGGGGAGCGGTGGCATGGACAGCGAGGCCGGGACGGATCCGCCGCGGCGCGTGACCATCAGGGACGTGGCGGCGCGGGCGGGGGTGTCCAAGGGCGCGGTGTCCCTCGCCTTCAACGACCGCCCCGGGGTCTCCCGGGCCACCCGGGACCGCATCTTCGCCGCCGCCCGGGAGCTGGGCTGGTCGCCCCATCTCTCCGCCCGGTCGCTGTCCAACTCCCGTGTGGAGGTGGTCGGTCTGGCCATCGCCCGCCCGGCCCGGATGCTGGGTCTCGAGCCGTGGTCCATGGAGTTCGTCTCGGGCATAGAGAGCGTGCTGGCCGAGCGGTCCTGCTCGCTGCTGCTGCGGCTGGTGCGGGATGTGCGGGAGGAGATCACGGTCCAGGAGGCGTAGTGGCGGGGGCGGCAGGTCGGCGGGTCCATCCTGGTGGACCTGCGGGACGGCGATCCGCGTGTCCCCGCGCTGCGGCGGCTGGGCCTGCCCGCCGTGGTGGCCGGACACCCGTCGCTCGCGGACGGGTTCACCTCGGTGTGGACGGACGACGCCACGGCGGTCACCGAGGCGGTGCGCTATCTGGTGGCCCTGGGCCACCGCCGGATCGCCCGGGTGGGCGGCGCCCCCGGTCTCGGGCACACCACGATCCGCACGGCCGCCTTCGAGACCGCCGTACGGGAGGCGGGGCTGGGCGAGGGGCGCACGGTGGCCACCGACTTCTCGGGCGAGGAGGGGGCGCGGGCCACCCGTGCCCTGCTGGCCTCGGCGGACCGGCCCACCGCGGTCCTCTACGACAACGACATCATGGCGGTGGCGGGACTTTCGGTGGCGGCCGAGATGGGGCTCTCGGTGCCGGCCGATGTCTCGCTGCTGGCCTGGGACGACTCCCAGCTGTGCCAGTTGACGCACCCCACGCTGTCGGCGATGAGCCATGACGTCTTCGGCTACGGGGCGCAGGTGGCCCGTAGCCTCTTCGACGTCCTGGACCGGGCGGCCCCCCGCGCCCACCAGGCCCCCACCCCGGCCCTCACCCCCCGGGGCAGCACAGCCCCGCCGCGCCGCCGGGAGCCGTGACCCCCGTCGGGCGACCCGGGGAGCGGGCCGGGATGTGAACCGGTTCAGTCCCGGCGGCAGGCCCTCGTCTCATGGACTCCGGCCACCGTATGACCCGGTGCGTGGCGGGCACCCGACGCGGGTGGTACGGATACAGGCAGGCCGAAGGCAGACAGGCTCAGGGAGCGGCCCCCATGGAGTGGTTCACCTCACCCGACTACTGGCTGAGCCGACTCGTCTTCCAACGGGGGCTGGCCGCCATCTATCTGGTCGCCTTCTGGGCGGCGGCCCGGCAGGGCCGGGCCCTGCTCGGCGAACAGGGGCTGACCCCGGTGCCGCGCTTCCTCGCCCGGGTGCCGTTCCGGCGGTCGCCCAGCCTGTTCCATCTGCACTACTCCGACCGGTTCTTCGTCTGCTGCGCCTGGCTGGGGGCCGCCCTGTCGGCCGCGCTGCTGGCGGGGGCCGGGGACCAGGTGCCACTGGCGGTGGCGATGGTGGCGTGGCTGGTGCTGTGGCTGCTGTATCTGTCGATCGTCAACGTGGGGCAGGTGTGGTACGGCTTCGGCTGGGAGTCGCTGCTGCTGGAGTCGGGCTTCCTCGCCGTCTTCCTGGGCAATGAGCACACCGCGCCGCCCGTGCTCATCCTGTGGCTGCTGCGCTGGCTGCTGTTCCGGGTGGAGTTCGGCGCCGGGCTGATCAAGATCCGTGGGGACCGCTGCTGGCGCGACCTGACCTGCCTCTACTACCACCATGAGACCCAGCCGATGCCGGGGCCGCTGAGCTGGTTCTTCCACCATCTGCCGAAACCGCTGCACCGGGTGGAGGTGGCGGCCAACCATGGGGCGCAGCTGATCGTGCCCGTGCTGCTGTTCACCCCGCAGCCGGTCGCGAGCGTGGCCGCCGGCATCATCGTGGTCACCCAGCTGTGGCTGGTCGCCTCCGGGAACTTCTCCTGGCTCAACTGGCTGACGATCCTGCTGGCGCTCCCGGCGGTCGACGGGCGCCGCGCCGCCGAGGTGCTGGGGCTGCCCCGGCCGCCGGCCCCCGCCGCGCCCCCGGTCTGGTACGAGGCGGTGGTGCTGGCCGCCACCGCGCTGGTGCTGGTGCTCAGCTACTGGCCGGCCCGCAATCTGCTCTCGGGCCGCCAGCTGATGAACTACTCGTTCAATCCGCTGCACCTGGTCAACACCTACGGGGCCTTCGGCAGCGTCAACCGCAGCCGGCAGGAGGTGGTGATCCAGGGCACCGACGATCCGGTCCTCACCCCGCACACGGTCTGGAAGGACTACGAGTTCCGGGGCAAGCCGGGCGATGTGCGCCGGATGCCGCGCCAGTACGCCCCGTACCATCTGCGGCTGGACTGGATGATGTGGTTCGCGGGGATCTCGTCCGCCTACGCCGGGTCCTGGTTCACCCCGTTGATCGGCAAGCTGCTGGTCAACGACCGGGCGACGGTGAAGCTGCTGCGGGCCACCCCCTTCCCGGGGACGCCGCCCACCCATCTGCGCGCGCGGCTGTATCTCTACCGCTTCACCACGCCTGAGGAGCGGCGGGCCACCGGGGCCTGGTGGCACCGGACCCTGCTGGGCGAGTACCTGCCGCCGGTCAGGCTGGAGGAGACGGAACAGTCGGAGCGCCCGGCCTGACGCCCGACGCGCGGGGCGCGGTGGAGCACGCCACGGGCGGCGGCCCCAGGACCTCGCCCTCCGTTCACCTGGATCTCACCTGGACTCCCCCGGCCGCTTTCCGAGGCCGTCCACCCTCCTCAATGGAAGCGGATGTCTGGATTCCGCATCGAGCATCGACTATCGAGTTCCCCAGTGAGGTACCACCCCATGGCCGAGATCCTGACGACCGTCCTGGGCAGGCTGGCCCGTATCGCCCTCGAGGCGCTGGTCGCCCATGTCACCAAGAAGGTCCTGACCGCCGTCTTCGCCCCGGCCGCCCCGGCCGCCGCCTGAGGCGACGGCCGAAGGGCGCGCGGGATCGCCCCCGCCGTCCCACGCCCCTCAGCGGTCCCGAGGGGCGGCCCGGTGCACCGGGCCGTGGGCGGTCAGACAGTGCTCCCCGTCCTCCCGCCCCCGTGGGGCCAGGTCGTCCAGATGGTCGACCTGGAGCGTGGTGTGAGTGATCCCGTACTCCTCGCGCAGCACCGCTTCCAGGTCCTCCCGGACGGCGTGGCAGTCGCCGTCCGCCGCGACCAGGACATGGGCGGAGAGCGAGACCTCACCCGAGGTGATCTGCCAGACATGCAGATCGTGCACCTCGGCCACCCGTCCGTGGGCGACCATCCGGCCGCCCACCTCATCGGGCTCGACACCGGCGGGGGCGGCCTCCAGCAGCACCCGTCCGGAGGCCCGCAGCAGGTCCACGCCCGCCTTGACCATGAGGACGACCACCACCAGACCGGCGATCGCGTCGGCCCGTGCGAAGCCCGTCGTCAGCACCACCAGTCCGGCGATGGCGGTGGCGACGAAGGCGTAGAGATCGTTGAGCACATGCTGGAAGGCGCCCTCGACATTGAGCGAGGCGCGGTTCGCCCGCGACATGCACCACGCGGCCGCGAGATTCACCACCACACCGGCCAGCGCGGTGGTCAGCACCAGACCACCGGTCACCTCGGGCGGATCGATCAGCCGCGCCACCCCCTCATAGCCGAGATAGGCGCCGAGCAGCAGCAGGGAAAGGCCATTGGCCTGGGCGGAAAGAATTTCCGACCGTTTGAGCCCATAGGTGTATCCGCCACGTGCGGGGCGCGCCGAGAGCCGGATGGCGATGAGCGCGAGAACGATCGAGGCGGCGTCGGTGAGCATATGGGCCGCGTCGGACAGCAGCGCCACCGAACCGGCGATGATCCCGACCACGACCTCGATCACCATGAAACCGCTGATCAGCGCGAGGGCGATGGACAACCACCGGCGGTCGGCGTGCTCCGCCACCCCGTGCGTGTGGCCGCTGTGCCCAAGTCCGCCGTGCCCCTCGCCGGGTCCGTGCGTATGCGCTCCCACCCGCTCCTCCTCGGATCGTCTTCGGCCCAGCGCAATTGAAACAGCCTCGGGTGGAATTCACCAAAGGCTGCAATGGACACGGTTATCAATAAACTCTGGCGAATGGCTTTCATGAACGCGGCAACGCTTTTCATTTCCGGGTACGGAATGGGTGCCCGGCCGGTCACACGGGCGGGGCCACCACGGAGTCGCTGACATGTGCGACACCACGCCGATGCGGGTGAGACCGGCATGCGGAAGGTGACCCGGCGGGGCACGGCGCGTTGTCGGAATATGACGACGACGATGCGACGCCGTTCTCTCTCGCAGCCGAGCAGAGCGCTGGACCGGAGCACCGAAGGCGACGGAACGGTTCATCAGACCGTTCACACCTCCACATCCGTACCGATCTACGCCGCGCTGGTCGAGCGCTGGGCATCCGCGGGGCGGGCGGTCCCCGGGCGCTACGACCGCGAGTGGGCCGAACTGGTCAGCTGTCCCGCCTGGCCGGACCGGGTCCGTGCGGCGGCCCGCCCGGCGGGACGGCCGTCCGCCGACTGAGCCACCGCCCGTCCGCCGACCGAGCCACATGCCGTCTCACCGCCCGTCCGCCGACTGAGCCACGTGCCGCCTCACCGGCCGTCCGCCGCACGGCCACCGACCGGTGCGCCGTACGGCTCATCGCGCGGGGGCGCGGACGCGGCTACTCGTCCCCGCCCTCCAGGCCGCCCTCCGTCTCCAGGTACAGCTCCCGCACCCGCTCCAGCACCTCCGGGTCGGGCTCGGCCCACAGTCCGCGGCTCTCGGCCTCCAGCAGCCGTTCGGCCATGCCGTGCAGCGCCCAGGGGTTGGCCTGCTCCAGGAAGGACCGGTTCTCCGGGTCGAGCAGATAGGTCTGGGCGAGCTTGTCGTACATCCAGTCGGCCACCACACCCGTGGTCGCGTCGTAGCCGAAGAGGTAGTCGACGGTCGCGGCGAGCTCGAAGGCGCCCTTGTAGCCGTGACGGCGCATCGCCTCGATCCAGCGCGGGTTGACCACCCGGGCGCGGAAGACCCGTGAGGTCTCCTCGTGGAGGGTGCGGGTGCGGACCGTCTCGGGGCGGGTGGAGTCGCCGATGTACGCGGCGGGAGCGGTGCCCTTGAGCGCGCGCACGGTGGCCACCATGCCGCCGTGGTACTGGAAGTAGTCGTCGGAGTCGGCGATGTCGTGCTCGCGGGTGTCGGTGTTCTTGGCCGCGACCGCGATCCGGCGGTAGGCGCTCTCCATCTCGGCCCGCGCCGGGCGCCCCTCGAGACCACGGCCGTAGGCGTAGCCGCCCCAGACCGTGTAGACCTCGGCGAGGTCGGCGTCGGTGCGCCAGTCCCGGCTGTCGATGAGCTGGAGCAGTCCGGCGCCGTAGGTACCGGGCCGGGAGCCGAAGATCCGGGTGGTGGCGCGCCGCTCGTCACCGTGTTCGGCGAGGTCGGCGCGGGTGTGCGCCCGTACGTAGTTGTCCTCGTCGGTCTCGTCGAGGGAGGCGGCGAGCCGTACGGCGTCGTCGAGCAGTCCCACGACGTGCGGGAAGGCGTCCCGGAAGAACCCGCTGATGCGCAGGGTGACATCGACGCGCGGACGGCCCAGCTGGTCGAGCGGTACGGGTTCGAGTCCCGTTACGCGTCGCGAGGCGTCGTCCCACACCGGGCGGACGCCCAGCAGCGCCAGCGCCTCGGCCACGTCGTCGCCGGAGGTGCGCATCGCGCTCGTCCCCCACAGCGACAGGCCCACCGACATCGGCCACTGGCCGTCGTTGTCGGCGCGGTAGCGCTCCAGGAGCGAGTCGGCGAGCGCCTGGCCGGTCTCCCAGGCCAGCCGACTGGGCACGGCCTTGGGGTCCACGGAGTAGAAGTTGCGGCCGGTCGGCAGGACGTTGACCAGCCCGCGCAGCGGTGAGCCGGACGGGCCCGCGGGGACGAATCCGCCGGCCAGGGCGTGGACGGCGTGGTCGATCTCGTCCGTCGTGGCGGCCAGCCGGGGCACGACCTCGCGGGCGGCGAAGCCCAGCACGGCGGAGACGGCGGGGCGCTGCTCCACGGGCAGCGTGAGCACGGCCTTCTCGGCGGCCTCCGGCTCCCATCCGGCGTCCTCCATCGCCTGGACCAGCGCGCGGGCCCGCTCCTCTGCCTCGTCGGCGCCGGTGCGGGTGGCGGCCGACTCGTCGAGGCCGAGCGCCTCGCGCAGGCCGGGGAGGGCGGTCGTACCGCCCCAGATCTGGCGGGCGCGGAGGATGGCCAGGACGAGGTTGACGCGCTCGGGCCCGGTCGGGGCGGTGCCCAGGACGTGCAGGCCGTCGCGTATCTGGGCGTCCTTGACCTCACACAGCCAGCCGTCGACGTGCAGCAGGAAGTCGTCGAAGCCGTCGTCGTCCGGCCGCTCCTCCAGGCCCAGGTCGTGGTCGAGCCGGGCGGCCTGGATGAGGGTCCAGATCTGGGCGCGGATGGCGGGGAGCTTGGCCGGGTCCATCGAGGAGATGGCGGCGTACTCGTCGAGGAGCTGCTCCAGCCGCGCGATGTCGCCGTAGGAGTCGGCGCGGGCCATCGGCGGGACGAGGTGGTCGACGAGGGTGGCGTGGACACGGCGCTTGGCCTGGGTGCCCTCGCCGGGGTCGTTGACCAGGAAGGGGTAGATCAGCGGCAGATCGCCGAGCGCGGCGTCGGGGCCGCAGGCGGCGGACAGTCCGGCGTTCTTGCCCGGCAGCCACTCCAGGTTGCCGTGTTTGCCCAGGTGGACCATGGCGTCGGCGCCGAAGCCGCCGTCCGCCCGCGGGGTGGCCATCCAGCGGTAGGCGGCCAGGTAGTGGTGCGAGGGCGGCAGATCGGGGTCGTGGTAGATGGCGATGGGATTCTCGCCGAAGCCGCGCGGGGGCTGGATGACGACCAGCAGGTTGCCGCGGCGCAGCGCGGCCAGGACGATCTCGCCCTCGGGATCGCGGCTGGTGTCGACGAACATCTCGCCGGGCGGCGGGCCCCAGTGCTCCTCGACCGCGTCCCGCAGCTCCCGCGGCAGCGTGGCGTACCAGCGGCGGTAGTCGGCGGCCGGGATGCGGACGGGGTTGCGGGCCAGCTGTTCCTCGGTGAGCCACTCCTGGTCGTGGCCGCCCGCCTCGATGAGGGCGTAGATCAGCTCGTCGCCATTGCCGGAGCCCAGGCCCGGGAGCGCGTCCGGCCCGTCCTCGGGGCCGAGGTCATAGCCTTCGGCGCGCAGCCGGCGCAGCAGGGCGACGGCGCTCGCGGGGGTGTCGAGTCCGACGGCGTTGCCGATCCGGGAGTGCTTGGTGGGGTAGGCGGAGAGGACGAGCGCCAGGCGCTTGTCGGCGGCGGGGATATGGCGGAGCCGGGCGTGTCGTACCGCGATCCCGGCGACCCGCGCGGCGCGCTCGGCGTCGGCGACATAGACCGGCAGCCCGTCCTCGTCGACCTCCTTGAACGAGAACGGCACGGTGATGAGCCGCCCGTCGAACTCGGGGACGGCGACCTGGGTCGCGGCGTCCAGCGGCGACAGCCCCTCGTCGTTCTCCTTCCACGCGGCGCGCGGCGAGGTCAGGCACAGCGCCTGGAGCACGGGCACGTCGAGCGCGGCCAGCGCGCCCGCGTCCCACGCCTCGTCGTCACCGCCCGCGGACGCCTCCGCGGGGCGGGTGCCGCCGGCCGCGAGGACGGTGGTGACGACGGCGTCGGCCGCGCCCAGGGCCTCGATCAGCTCGGGTTCGGGGGCCCGCAGCGAGGCGACGAACAGCGGCAGCGGGCGGCCCCCGGCGTCCTCCACGGCCCGGCACAGGGCCTCGACGAAGGCGGTGTTGCCACTCATGTGGTGGGCGCGGTAGTAGAGCACCGCGACGGTCGGGCCGGTGGCGTTCTCGCGGGCGGTGCGCTCCAGCGGGCCCCAGGTGGGCGCGGGCGCCGGCGGTTCGAAGCCGTGGCCGGTGAGCAGCACGGTGTCGGAGAGGAACCGGGCGAGCTGGTCCAGGTTGCCGGGCCCGCCGTGGGCGAGGTAGGCGTGGGCCTCGGCGGCGATGCCGACCGGGACCGTGGACGCCTCCATGAGCTGGGCGTCGGGCGCCTGTTCACCGGTCAGGACGACGACGGGGAGGTCGCCCGCGAGCAGGGTCTCGAGCCCCTCCTGCCAGGCGCGGATGCCGCCGAGGAGCCGGACGACGACGAGTTCCACGCCGTCGAGGAGCCCGGGGAGGTCGTCGAGGGCGAGGCGGGCCGGGTTGGCGAGGCGGTACGGCACCGGGCCCGTGGCGGCACGGGCGCTGAGCAGGTCGGTGTCGGACGTCGACAGCAGCAGAATCATGCGGCGGCAGGCCTTCCTCGGGGTCCGCGCCCCGGGCGGGTTGAAGACGGCGGCAGTTCCTGGCTCGCCCGGCCGCCGCCCTGAGGGCAGCCGCCGCGCTCACAGTGGCGGGACCGCGCCGGATTTCCACCGGCTTCCTGCCGTGAGTGCCGTCTTGTGCGTCCGGCGGGCCGGGATCGACCCGCCGCTGAGCATAGTAGGCGTTGCTGACCTGCCACGGGACGGTGAGTTCCGGCCTGGCCGGGGCGGTGGGCCGGACCGGATCGTCGGTATGCTCGCCGCCATGCCCCTCCCCCCGACAACCACCCCACCAGGGGATGAAACCCCCGTGCGCGGACGCGATGACGCCTGTCCGGGCGCGCTGCGGCTGCACCCGGCGGACGACGGCTCGCTCGCCCGGATCCGGGTGCCGGGCGGTCTGCTGACGATCCGTCAGGCGCGGGCGGTGGGGCGGCTGGCCGAGGAGTTGGGCGACGGCCGGCTGGACATCACCTCACGGGGCAATCTCCAGGTGCGCGGTCTGGAGGCGGGGTGCGGCGCCGAACTGGCGGCCCGGCTGCGGGCGGCCGGCCTGCTCCCCTCGGACCGCCATGACCGGGTGCGCAACGTCGTGGCGTCGCCGCTGTCCGGTCTGGACGGCAGGGGGCACGCGGATGTGGCGGCGTGGGTACGGGAGTTGGACACCGTGCTGTGCGACGACACACCCGCGGGGCACGGGGAATTGTCGGGCTTGTCGGGCCGGTTCCTGTTCGCGCTGGACGACGGGCGGGGCGATGTGGCCGCGTTGGGCGCGGATGTGACATTGATCGCAACGCCGGACGGCGGAGCCGTGTTGCGGGTCGGGGGTCCACTGCCGTGTACGGGTGTGTCGTCGCCGTCGCCGTCGACTGCGGCGACGACACACCCGGACACGGCACCGCGGCGAACGCCGCGTACGGACGGCTCCGACCTGCCCGACGGCGACGCGGGGGCGAGCGCCGGCGACGCGGGCGTGGCGGGCGTCGCCACGGACGGGCCGGTTGCGGGCGGCGATCTCTGGGTGCGGAGCGGGGACGCGCCGCGGGCGGCCGCGCTGGCCGCGGTGGAGTACCTGGCCAAGGCCCGCGAGAGCGGCACCCGAGCGTGGCGGGTACGCGAACTCCCCGCGCGACACGCCGTGACGGCCGACGGTTTGGCCGCGCGACTCGCCGACGCGGGCATCGAGGCCGTACCGGTGGAGCGCGGACCAGCCGGTGCCTCCGCCGCACCCCCCGCCCCCGGGCCGGTCCCCGGCCCGCACGGGCGCCACGCGCTGTCCGTCGTCCTCCCCCTGGGCCGGGTGAGCGCCGCGCAATGGCGGCTGCTCACCGCGCTCGCCTCCCGGGGCGGGGCGGATGAGCTGCGTATGACACCCTGGCGCGGCGTGGTGCTCCCCGGGTTCTCCCCGGCCGACGCGCGCGGTGCCGCGCTGGAACTGTCCGACGCGGGACTGGTGACCGTGCCGGACTCGCCGTGGCTCGGGGTCGGCGCGTGCACGGGACGCCCCGGCTGCGCCAAGTCCCTGGCGGATGTGCGGGCCGACACGGCGCGCATGGTGTCGGGCACGGCGCGGGCGGTCGCGGACGCGGCGCACCCGGCGCACCTGGTCGACGCGGCGCACCGTGTCGCGGGCGCGTCGTCCGGCGGCGGCCGGCCCCGGGGCGACCTGGCCGGGGACGTCCGGACTGACGGCGGCCGGTGCGGGGACGACCGGTGCGGGGACGACCGGTGCGGGGACGGCCGGACCGGGGGCGATCCGCTGCCGACCGGGCCCGGTCCGCTGCCGGTGTACGTCTCCGGCTGTGAACGGCGCTGCGGTCACCCCGGGGGCCGCTATGTGGACGCGCTGGCCACCGGCGACACGGCCTACCGGGTCACCGTACGGGGCGCGGGAGACGACACGCCGGAGGCGGACAGCGTGGATGTGACAGCAGAGCAATTGGCCGGCGCCGTGGCGGCGGCCCGTGGAACGACATGATCGAGGACACCGTGTTCGACTACGAGAAGGACGGGGCGGCCATCTACCGCGCGTCCTTTGCCACCATCCGTGCCGAGGCCGACCTCGGCGGGCTCCCCGCCGACGTCAGCCAGGTGGCGGTGCGGATGATCCACGCCTGCGGCATGGTCGACCTGGTCAAGGACCTCGCGTACACGACCGGGGTGGTCTCCCGCGCCCGCGCCGCGCTGCGGGCCGGCGCGCCCGTGCTCTGTGACGCGCGCATGGTCGCCAGCGGGGTCACCCGCAAGCGGCTGCCCGCCGACAACGAGGTGCTCTGCACGCTCGCGGATCCCGCGGTACCGGAGTTGGCGCGGCGCATGGGCACCACGCGCAGCGCCGCCGCGCTGGAGCTGTGGCGGGACCGGCTGGACGGGGCGGTGGTGGCGGTCGGCAACGCCCCCACGGCGCTCTTCCGGCTGCTGGAGATGATCGACGAAGGCGCGCCGTGGCCGGCGGCCGTGATCGGTGTGCCGGTGGGCTTCATCGGCGCCGCCGAGTCCAAGGAGGCGCTGGCCGGCCATCCGGCGGCGCTCGACCACCTGGTGGTGCACGGCCGGCGCGGCGGCAGCGCCATCGCCGCGGCCGCGATCAACGCGATAGCGAGCGAGGAAGAGTGAGCGAGCAGCAGACCGGCCGGCTCTACGGTGTGGGGCTCGGCCCCGGCGACCCCTCCCTGATGACCGTACGCGCCGTGGAGGTCATCACCGAGGCCGATGTCATCGCGTACCACAGCGCCCGGCACGGCCGCAGCATCGCGCGCTCGATCGCCGAGCGGTACCTGCGGCCCGACCACATCGAGGAGCGGCTGGTCTACCCGGTCACCACGGAGTCCACCGACCACCCGGGCGGCTATCGCGGCGCGCTGGAGGAGTTCTACGCGGACGCGGCCGCCCGGCTCGCCGCGCATCTGGACGCGGGGCGCACGGTCGCGGTGCTCGCGGAGGGCGATCCGCTCTTCTACGGCTCGTACATGCACATGCACAAGCGGCTCGCCGACCGCTACCCCACCGAGGTCGTCCCCGGTGTCACCTCGGTCAGCGCCGCGGCCGCCCGGCTGGGCACACCGCTGGTGGAGGGCGAGGAGGTGCTGACGGTCCTCCCCGGCACGCTGCCGGAGGAGGAGTTGACGGCCCGCCTGGCGACGGCGGACGCGGCGGCGGTGATGAAGCTCGGCCGGACCTTCCCCACGGTGCGGCGGGCGCTGGAGCGGTCGGGGCGGCTCGCGGACGCGCGCTATGTGGAGCGCGCCACGATGGACGCGGAGCGGACCGCCCCGCTGGCCGAGGTCGACCCGGAGTCGGTGCCGTACTTCTCGATGGCGGTGCTGCCCAGCCGGGTGGACGCGCCGCGCGGCGGGTCCGGCGCGGGTGAGGTCGTGGTCGTCGGCCTCGGCCCTGCCGGTCCGCTGTGGCTCACCCCCGAGGCACGGGCCGAACTGGCCGCCGCCGAGGACCTCGTCGGCTACACCACCTATCTGGACCGGGTACCGGTCCGCCCGGGTCAGCGGCGCCACGCCTCCGACAACAAGGTCGAGGCCGTACGCGCCGAATTCGCCCTCGACCTCGCCCGGCGGGGCCGGCGGGTCGCCGTCGTCTCCTCCGGCGACCCGGGCGTGTTCGCCATGGCCACCGCCGTCCTGGAGGCCGCCTGCGAGGACCCCTACCGCGAGGTCCCGGTGCGGATCGTGCCCGGCATGACCGCGGCCCACGCCGCCGCCGCCCGGTCCGGCGCCCCGCTCGGCCACGACTACGCGGTGATCTCCCTCTCCGACCGGCTCAAGCCCTGGGAGGTCATCGCCGAGCGCCTGCGCGCCGCCGCGGCGGCCGACCTGGTGCTCGCCCTCTACAACCCCGGCTCGCGCAGCCGCGTCTGGCAGGTGGGCAAGGCCCGCGAACTCCTGCTGGAGCACCGCGCCCCCGACACCCCCGTGGTCCTGGGCCGCGACATCGGCGGCCCCGGGGAACGCGTACGGATCGTCCGCCTGGCCGACCTCGACCCGGCCGAGGTCGACATGCGCACCATCCTCCTGGTGGGCTCCTCCCAGACCCGCACGTCCCGCCGCGGCGACGGCACGCAGGTCGTCTGGACCCCGCGCCGGTACCCGGAGGCGTAGCCGCCGGGTAACGCGGGTCAGCCCAGGGTCGTCCGCAGCCAGGCGGCGGCTTCGGCGGGGGTTTCGGCCACGGGGACGCCCTCGGGGGCGGGCGGGCGGCGGACGAGGACGACCGGGAGGGCGGCGGCGCGGGCCGCGGTGAGTTTGGGGGCGGTGGCGTGGCCGCCGCTGTCCTTGGTGACCAGGACGTCGATGCGGTGGCGGCGCAGCAGCTCCGTCTCGCCCCCGAGGGTGAACGGGCCGCGGTCCAGGATCACCTCCATGCGGGGCGGGGCCGGCGGCTCGGGGGCGTCGACCGACCGGACCAGGAACCACTGCTCGGTCAGGTGGGCGAAGGTGGCCAGGCCCATCCGTCCCGTGGTGAGGAAGATCCGCTCTCCCAGGTCCGGCAGCAGCCGCGCGGCCTCGGCCAGCGAACCCGCGGAATGCCAGCGGTCGCCCGGACCGGGGACCCAGCCGGGGCGGCGCAGGGCGAGCAGGGGAACATGGACGTCGGCGGCCGCCTGGGCCGCATGGGAACTGATCGTGTCGGCGAAAGGATGGGTGGCGTCGATGAGCGCGTCCACCTGGTGCTCGCGCAGCCAGCGGGCCATGCCCTCGGCGCCCCCGAACCCGCCGATCCGCACCTGCCCCACGGGCAGTCGCGGTGCGGCGACCCGGCCCGCGAGGGAGCTGGTCACGCGCAGGGCGGGGGCGTCGGCGAGTTCCTCGGCGAGGCGGCGCGCCTCGGTGGTGCCGCCGAGGATGAGCACATGGCGCGCCGGTGCGCTGTTCATCGGGTGCCTTTCGTCGTCCGTGCGCCCGTCATCGTATGCGCGGCGGCCGGCCCATGGCTGAGGCGGAGGCCAGGACCGAGGCGGCCGGGGGGCGGGGCGCGCAACTGGAGCGGACGGGGCTGCGGCACGGCTGGACCACCGGGGCGTGCGCGACGGCCGCGACGACGGCCGCGTACACCGCCCTGCTCACGGCGGAGTTCCCCGATCCGGTGACCATCGCACTGCCCAAGGGGCAGCGGCCCGCGTTCGCGCTCGCGGCCGAGGAACTGACGGCGGACCGGGCCATGGCCGCGATCGTCAAGGACGCCGGGGACGATCCGGACGTGACCCACGGAGCGCTGGTCAGGGCCACCGTACGGGCCCTGCCACCCGGCCGCGGCGTGGTCTTCCGGGCCGGTCCGGGCGTCGGCACGGTGACCCGGCCCGGACTGCCGCTCCCGGTGGGCGAACCGGCCATCAACCCCGTGCCGCGCCAGATGATGCGCGACCACATCGCCTCGGTCGCGGCCCGGCACGGCGCAACCGGCGACGTCGAGATCGAGATCTCGGTGGACCACGGCGAGGAGATCGCCCGCTCCACCTGGAACCCGCGACTGGGCATCCTGGGCGGGCTGTCCATCCTCGGCACGACGGGCATCGTCGTGCCCTACTCCTGCTCGGCGTGGATCGACAGCATCCGGCGCGGAGTGGACGTCGCACGCGCGGCGGGCCGCCGCCATGTGGCGGGCTGTACGGGCTCGACGTCCGAGAAGGTGGCGGTGGCCGTGCACGGACTGCCGCAGGACGCGCTGCTGGACATGGGCGACTTCGCGGGGGCGGTGCTGAAGTATCTGCGCCGCCACCCGGTGGACCGGCTGACGGTCGCCGGCGGCTTCGCCAAGCTCTCCAAGCTGGCCGCCGGGCATCTGGACCTGCACTCCTCGCGGTCCCAGGTGGACAAGGGGTTCCTTGCCGAACTGGCCCGCCGTGGCGGGGCGGACGAGGCTCTCGCGGAGGCGGTGGCCACGGCCAACACAGGGCTGGAGACGGTCCAGCTGTGCTCCGCCCACGGCGTGCCCCTCGGCGACCTGGTCGCGACGGCGGCCCGCGACACGGCACTCGGGGTGCTGCGCGGCGCACCGGTGGCGGTGGACGTGATCTGCATCGACCGCGCGGGCACGATCGTGGGCCGTGCGGAGCCGCGGGGTCCGCGAGGCCGCTGAGCGCTGTTCGCGACGCCTGGCGCGGCGCCGGCGCGGCGGGTCGTGCCGATGCGGCGTGTCGTGCCGATGCCGGCGCCGCCGCTTGGGGCGCCATCCGCCGGCGCGGCGGCACACCGACCTGCTGGCTCGGCGACACGCCGACGCAGCGGCCCGCCGACTAGCGGCACACCGACCAGCAACCCGTCGGCGCGAGACAGCCGGGGCGGCGGCACACCGGTGTGGCGGCACGTGGGCACCACGTGATTCGGCTGCCGCCCGTCACCCGTGAGGCGCGGGTGCGGACGGTGCGAACGGGGGAGGCGGCCCGCCGCCACGCCCCGCCATACTGCGCCGGTGCGCCGGCCACGCTGCGGGCCCCGCGCGCCATGCGTCGCACGGGACCGTGCGACGCCGCTGCCGGTGCACTGCGCGGGCGCACCCCGCACGCCGTCGGCGGCGGGTGGCGGCAGGCGGGGGCCCAGCCGCGCCGGGGGCCGGCTCAGACGACGGGCGGGTGGCAGGGCTCGTGCGGGCGCTCGCGCTCCGGGGAGTAGAGGTGGCTGTCGCGGAACTGCTCCGCTCCGAGGGTGCGGCCCACCATGATGACGGCCGTCCGCACCACGCCCGCCGCCTTCACCTGCTCCGCGATGTCGGCCAGCGTGCCGCGCAGCACCAGTTCGTCGGGGCGGCTGGCCATGGCGACCACGGCCGCCGGGCAGTCGGCGCCGTAGTGCGGGAGGAGTTCGTCGACGACGCGATCCACATAGCGGGCGGCGAGATGCAGCACGAGCAGGGCGCGGCTGCGGCCGAGGGTGGCCAGGTCCTCGCCCTCGGGCATGGGCGTGGCCTGCTGGGCGACGCGGGTGAGGACGACGGTCTGGCCGACGGTCGGCACGGTCAGCTCACGCTTCAGCGCCGCGGCAGCGGCAGCGAAGGCCGGGACGCCCGGAACCACCTCGTACGGAATGCCGGCGGCGTCGAGGCGGCGCATCTGCTCGGCCACGGCGCTGAACACCGACGGATCGCCGGAGTGCAGCCGGGCCACGTCATGGCCCGCCCGGTGCGCGGCCACCAGCTCGGCGGTGATCCGGTCGAGGTCGAGCCGGGCGGTGTCGACGAGGCGGGCGTCCGGCGGGCATTCGGCGAGCAGTTCACGCGGCACCAGGCTGCCCGCGTACAGGCACACCTGGCAGCGGGCCAGGGTCCGTGCGCCGCGCACCGTGATCAGATCGGCGGCACCGGGGCCCGCGCCGATGAAGTACACCGTCATCGCGTCTCTCCTTGAGCGGCTTCAGCAGGTGGTACGAGGAGCCGCCGATCGGCGAGTCCGCCGACACCGCCCTCGGCTCCGGCCGAACTCCCCACTGCCGAGGGCCCGGCGGGCTCGCGGGGCTCAGCCGGAACGGCAGGGGCGGCAGGCCCAGCGGGGGCCGCAGACCCGGCGGAAGCGGCGAGCCCAGCAGGCCCGGCCGCAGGCCCGGCGGGGGCGGTGAACCCAGCAGTGACAGCGAGCCCAGCAAGAGCGGCGGCGGCCGCAGACCCAGCAGACCCGGCAGGAGCCGCAGGCCCGGCGGGAGCGGCCGGCCCAGCAGACCCAACCGGGACAGCGAGCCCAGCAAGAGCGCGGGCGGCCACAGGCCCAACAGACCCAGCAGACCCGGCAGGCCCAGCGGGAGCGGCAGAGGCGGCGGCAGCCGCAGGCCCGGCAGGCCCAGCAAGGGCCGCGGACCCGGCAGGCCCGGCGGGCCGGTGGGGGGTGTCCGGGGTGGTGTGCGGCTTTGTGGCGGTCCATTGGGTGACCGGCATCGCCTGGCGCCAGCCGGTGAAGGTGCCGACCGGGGTGGCGTGGGATACGGCGAGGCGGATCAAGTCGCCGCCGTGGCGGCGGTACCAGTCGGCGAGCAGCGCCTCGGACTCCAGGGTCACCGTGTTGGCGACGATCCTGCCGCCCGGCGGCAGCGCGGTCCAGCACGCCTCCAGCACTCCGGGGGCGGTCAGGCCGCCGCCGATGAACACCGCGTCGGGGGTGGGCAGTCCGGCCAGGGCGTCCGGGGCGGCCCCGGTGACCACGGTCACCCCGGGCGCCCCGAGGGCCGCCGCGTTGCGGCCGATGCGCTCGGCGCGCACCGGATCGCGTTCCACCGAGACCGCCCGGCAGGTGCGGTGGGTGCGCGTCCACTCCACGGCAATGGAGCCCGAGCCGCCGCCGACGTCCCACAGCAGCTCCCCGGGGGCGGGGGCGAGCGCGGCGAGCGTCGCGGCCCGCACATGGCGCTTGGTCAGCTGGCCGTCGTGGTCGTACGCCGCGTCGGGCAGTCCCGGCGCGAGCGACAGGCGCGGGGCGCCGGCCGCCGGGGCGCAGTCGACGGCGATGACGTTGAGGGGGTCGCCGGGCGGATGCGGCCACTCCTCGGCCGTCCCCTCCACACAGCGTTCCCGCGCGCTCCCCAGCTGTTCGAGCACCCGCATCCGGCTCGGGCCGAAACCGCGGTCCCCGAGCAGCCGGGCCACCTCGGCGGGGGTGTCGGCGCCCGCGCTGAGCACGAGCAGCCGCCGCCCCGCGTACAGCTCACGGGTCAGCGTGGCCAGTGGCCGGCCGACGAGGCTGACCACCTCGGTCTCCTCCAGCGCCCAGCCGAGCCGGGCACAGGCCAGGGAGACCGACGACGGATGGGGCAGCACCCGCAGCCGTTCGGCGCCCAGCAACTCGGCCAGAGTGCGGCCGACGCCGAAGAACATGGGGTCGCCGCTGGCCAGCACACACACCCGCCGCCCGGTGTGCGCGGCGAACAGCCCGGGAACGGCGGGGCGCAGCGGCGAGGGCCAGGGCACCCGTTCACCGGGGCACTCCGGCGGCAGCAGGCCCAGGTGGCGCCGGCCACCGATGACCACCTCGGCCGTGCGCAACGCCTCGCGGCCCGCGGGACCGAGCCCGTCCCAGCCGTCGGCGCCGATGCCGATGACGGTCACGGGGGGAGGCGGCGGGCTCACGGTGGTCACCTCACGGGTCGGGGACAGTCCCCGAAACTCTACTGACCTACTGACCTGCTACGACGCCCCGGCCCCCGGCTCCCGCTCCAGCCCCTGCGTCTGCGTCTGTGCCTGTTCCCGATCCCGATCCCGGTCCCGTGCTTCATCCTGCTCCTGCTCCTGCTCCAGCTCGGCCAGCGCGAGCAGTTGCTCGACGGTCATGTCCTCGGGGATCGGCACCGGCGCCGGGGTGCGCAGCGGTGGCTGCCAGCCCTCGTCCGGGGCCCAGCGCCGTATGATCCGGGCCGGTGCCCCGGCCACCACGGCGTGGTCGGGCACCTCGCCCCGTACGACCGCGCCTGCCGCGACCACCACATTGCGGCCCAGCCGGGCCCCGGGCAGGATCACCGCGCCCGCGCCCAACCAGCTGCCGGGGCCGATGTGGACGGGCGCGAAGCGCGGCCACTGCCGGCCGATGGGCTGGTCCGGATCGTCGTAGGAGTGGTTGTCGCTGGTCACGTAGACGTACGGACCGCAGAAGACGTCGTTCCCGAACTCCACGGGCACGGAGGCGATCACATGGCTGCCCCGGCCCAGCACCACGCCGTTGCCGATGCGCAGCACGGGGTCGGGGCCGAGGTCCACGCCGGGCATCATGCCGGCGGTGAGGGTCACCTGCTCGCCGATGACGCAGTGCTCGCCGAGTTCGATCCACGGTTCGCCGAAGACGGTGCCCTGGGGGAACGCCAGCCGGGTGCCGGCGCCGATGCGGCGGAAGCGGTACGGGCCGGGGCGCTCGGCCGTCACCGCGCCGGCCCGCTGTACGGCGCGCCATCCGCGGTGGACCAGACGGGAGGTGGCGCGTCCGCGCCAACCCCGCCAGGATGAGAACAGGTTCCCGTTCTTCGGCATTCGCCCACCGTATCGGCCCAACGCCGGGACCGTCCGTCTCACCCCGGCGTCCCGCTCACCCCGGCGTCCCGGGCGCCTCACCGACGCCCCCGCGCCCCGCGCAGTACGCAGTCGCCGCACAGCCCACCGCCCGGCACCCGGTAGTAGAGACAGCAGGTGCGGCGCCGGTAGCCGAGCGGCGCGAAGGGCGTCGGGGGCGTCAGGGTGCCGGTGTCGCGCAGCGGTGGACGGACAAGCTGGGCACGCGCCAGTTCGGTGGCCCGGTCCGCCGCCTCCGGAAGGCCGTGCGTCCGGCACCAGTCGTGCAGCACCCGCAGCGAACCGGCGAGCGCGGAGGCGGCGTTGCCCCAGAGCAGCCGCCCCGAGACCCGGTACGCCCGCTCGACGGCGTGGTGCAGCGGCGTCAGATGGACGTACGCCGCGGTGCCCATCCGACCGGCGAGCCCTCCCGGTTCGCCCATCACCGGCGGCATCGCGCCGGGCCACCACAGATCGTCGGGGGCGGTGCGCTCGGGGTTCCACCACAACCGGTCGGGCCGCAGGTGGGGCACCCGGCCGGAGAGGGCCGCCGGGCCGAGCGCGAGGGACCACATCCGGGCGGCGAGTCCCTGGAAGGCGAGCGAGGCCGCGACCCTCGGCTCCTCGGTGCGCAGGCTCGCGGCGACCGCCTCGACGCGGGCGCGCAGCACCGGCCCGGCGGCGCCCTGGCCGGTCAGCCGGTACGCCTCGCCGATCCGCGCGTACCCCTCCTGGTGTGGCTCGCCGGTGCCGGTGCGCAGGGCGAAGAACGGACCGACCCGCCCCGCCCCGGACAGCGGCGCCTCATCCACCGTCGACCGACGGTCCGCCATCGACCGGCACTGCTCCACCCTCGACCGACGGCCCACCATCGACCGGTGCTCCACCGCCGGCCCGCGCTCCGCCCTCGGCCGACCCCTGGAAAGCCGCCAGCAGCCGGTCCGCCGCCAGCGTGGCCGTCAGTGTGCCGTCGCGGACCTGCTGTTCCAGCCCGGGCCCGAGCCGCCGCACCTCGGGGTGGGCGTGCAGCCGCGCGAGCAGCTGGTCGCGCACCATCGACCAGGTCCAGTCGACCTGCTGGTCGCGCCGCTTGGCGTGCAGCGCGCCGGTGGCGTCCAGCACCCGGCGGTGCTGTTCCAGGCGCTCCCACACCACGTCGAGCCCGGTGGACTCGCGTGCGCTACAGGTGAGCACCGGCGGGTTCCACGGCGCGTCCGGCGGCTGCAACAGCCGTAGCGCGCCCGCGAGTTCGCGGGCCGCCGACTTGGCGTCCCGTGCGTGGGGGCCGTCCGCCTTGTTGATGGTGACCACGTCGGCCAGCTCCAGGACGCCCTTTTTGATGCCCTGGAGCTGATCGCCGGTGCGGGCCAGGGAGAGCAGCAGGAAGGAGTCGACCATATTGGCCACCGCGGTCTCGGACTGGCCCACGCCGACGGTCTCCACCAGCAGCACGTCGTAGCCCGCGGCCTCCATGACGACCATGGACTCGCGGGTGGCCCGTGCCACCCCGCCCAGCGTGCCGGCGCTCGGCGAGGGCCGTACGAACGCGTCGGGGTCGACCGCCAGCCGCTCCATCCGGATCTTGTCGCCCAGGATGGAGCCGCCGGTGCGGGTCGAGGAGGGGTCGACGGCGAGGACCGCGACCTTGTGGCCGGCCCCGGTGAGCATGGTGCCCAGCGCGTCGATGAAGGTGGACTTGCCCACCCCGGGCACCCCGCTGATGCCGATCCGCCGCGCCCCGCCGGTGTGCGGCAGCAGCTCGACCAGCAGCCGCTGGGCGAGGTCGCGGTGGTCGGGCCGGGTGGACTCGACGAGCGTGATCGCGCGGGCGATGTACGCGCGTTTGCCGTCGAGCACACCCTTGGCATACTCCTCGAGGTCGATCGTCCGCGGCATTACAGCTCGTGGCCGAGGTCGGCGGCCAGCTTCCGCACCAGGTCGTGGGCGGCGTCGGGGATGACCGTGCCCGGCAGGAAGACGGCGGCGGCGCCGGCCTCGTGCAGGGTCTGGACGTCCTGTGGCGGGATGACCCCGCCGACCACGATAGTGATGTCCTCGCGCCCCGCCTCGGCCAGTTGCTCGCGCAGCGCGGGCACCAGCGTGAGGTGGCCGGCCGCGAGCGACGACACGCCGACGATGTGCACATCGGCCTCCACCGCCTGCCGGGCGACCTCCTCCGGCGTCTGGAACAGCGGGCCGACGTCGACGTCGAAGCCCAGGTCGGCGAAGGCGGTGGCGATCACCTTCTGGCCGCGGTCGTGCCCGTCCTGGCCCATCTTGGCGACCAGGATGCGGGGGCGGCGGCCCTCCTCGCGCTCGAACGCCTCGACCAGCGCGCGGGTGCGGTCCACACCGGACGACGGTCCGGCCTCGTCTCGATACACACCGGAGATCGTACGGATCTGGCCGGAGTGGCGGCCATAGACCTTCTCCAGCGCGTCGGAGATCTCCCCCACGGTCGCCTTGGCGCGGGCGGCGTCCACGGCCAGCGCCAGCAGATTGCCCTCCAGGCCGCTGCCGGGGCCGGACTCGGCGGCGCGGGTCAGGGCGCGCAGCGCGTCCTGGCAGACCGTCTCGTCGCGCTCGGCGCGCAGCCGCCGCAGCTTCTCGATCTGCTGGGCGCGCACCGCGGAGTTGTCGACCTTGAGGACCTCGATCTGCTCATCGCTGTCGACGCGGTACTTGTTGACCCCGATCACCGGCTGGCGACCGGAGTCGATGCGCGCCTGGGTGCGGGCCGCGGCCTCCTCCACGCGCAGCTTGGGGATGCCCGCGTCGATGGCCTTGGCCATGCCGCCGGCCGCCTCGACCTCCTCGATGTGCTGCCAGGCCCGCCGCGCCAGGTCGTACGTCAGCTTCTCGACGTAGGCGCTGCCGCCCCACGGGTCGATGACCCGGGTGGTGCCCGACTCCTGCTGGAGCAGGATCTGGGTGTTGCGGGCGATCCGCGCGGAGAAGTCGGTGGGCAGCGCGAGCGCCTCGTCGAGGGCGTTGGTGTGCAGCGACTGGGTGTGGCCCTGGGTGGCGGCCATGGCCTCCACGCAGGTGCGCGCCACGTTGTTGTAGACGTCCTGGGCGGTCAGCGACCAGCCGGAGGTCTGCGAATGGGTGCGCAGGCTGAGCGACTTGGGGTTCTTCGGGTCGAACTGCTGCACCAGCTTGGCCCACAGCAGCCGCGCCGCCCGCAGCTTGGCGATCTCCATGAAGAAGTTCATGCCGATCGCCCAGAAGAACGACAGCCGGGGCGCGAAGGCGTCCACGTCCATCCCGGCGTCCAGCCCGGCCCGCAGGTACTCCACACCGTCGGCGAGGGTGTAGGCCAGCTCCAGATCGGCCGTGGCACCCGCTTCCTGGATGTGGTAGCCGGAGATGGAGATGGAGTTGTAGCGCGGCATCCGCTGCGAGGTGAAGGCGAAGATGTCGGAGATGATCCGCATCGACGGCTGCGGGGGATAGATGTAGGTGTTGCGGACCATGAACTCCTTGAGGATGTCGTTCTGAATGGTCCCGGCCAGCTTCTCGGGCGGTACGCCCTGTTCCTCGGCGGCCACGATGTAGAGCGCGAGCACGGGCAGCACCGCGCCGTTCATCGTCATCGACACGCTCATCCGGTCCAGCGGGATGCCGTCGAAGAGCTGCCGCATGTCGTAGATGGAGTCGATGGCCACGCCCGCCATGCCGACGTCACCGGTGACCCGGGGGTGGTCGCTGTCGTAGCCCCGGTGGGTGGGCAGGTCGAAGGCGACCGACAGGCCCTTCTGGCCGGCCGCGAGGTTGCGGCGGTAGAAGGCGTTGGACTCCTCGGCGGTGGAGAAGCCCGCGTACTGCCGGATGGTCCAGGGCTGGTTGACGTACATCGTCGGGTACGGGCCGCGCAGATAGGGCGCGGCGCCGGGGTAGGTGCCCAGGAAGTCGACGCCCTTCAGGTCCTCGGCGGTGTAGAGCGGTTTGACCCCGATGCCCTCGGGGGTGTCCCACACCAGGTCCTCCACGCCCTTGCCCACGCTGTTCTGCAGCGCGGCGGCCCAGTCGCCGGAGCCGGGCACCGGGCCTTCGGCCGGTCCGTCCAGATCGACCGCCGAGAAGTCGGGGATCTTCCCCGGCTCCGCCGGAGCGCCCGCCATCACGCCACCCCCATGGTGTCCAGAGCCGAGGAGAGCACCTCGACCGCGTCGCAGCCCGCGAAGACGTATCCGTCCACGCCGGCCCGCTCGTACTCATCCTGTCGTGTCCCCGGCCGTCCGGCCAGGTAGACCTGTGCCGCACCGGCGGCCTTCAGCCGCTCGGCCACGGCGGCCGCCTCCTGCGCGTACAGCGTGTCGCTGGAGCACAGGCAGGCCACCCGGGCGCCGCTCGCGGTGAACGCCTCGGCGACCGTCTCGGCGGTCACGGTGACCGGTTCGTGGACCGCCTCGATCCCGCCCGCCTGGAAGAGGTTGACGGCGAAGGAGGCGCGGGCGGTGTGCGCGGCGGCGGGGCCCAGCGCGGCCAGGAAGATCCGGGGCCGGGCGCCCTCGGCCGCCAGATGCGCGTCGGAGCGGGTGCGCAGCGCCTCGTACGCCTCGTCGCGGCGCACCCTCGGCAGTCCGCCGCCGGGCGGCTCGGGCGCGGGCTCGCGCTCGACGGGCCGCTCGGCGAGGTTCGGGAACTCGCTGACGCCGGTGATCGGCTCCTTGCGGCGGGCGAGGTCGCGGGTGCGGCGGGCCCAGGTCTCGGCGAGCCGGTCGCGTACCAGCCCGGAGGCGAGGGCCGCGGCCATGCCTCCGGCGCGCTCGATCTCCTGGAACCAGGCCCAGGCGGCGCGGGCGACGTCGTCGGTGAGCTTCTCGACGTACCAGGAGCCGCCGGCCGGGTCGATCACCCGGGCCAGGTGCGCCTCCTCCAGCAGGATCGTGGAGGTGTTGCGGGCGATGCGGCGGGCGAAGTCGTCGGGGAGGCCGAGGGCGCTGTCGAAGGGCAGCACGGTGACCGCGTCGGCGCCGCCGACGCCCGCCGCGAGGCCGGCCACGGTGGTGCGCAGCATGTTCACCCAGGGGTCGCGCCGGGTCATCATCACCGGGGAGGTCACCGCGTGCTGACGCTGGGCGCGCGCCTCGGACGGCGCGCCGCACGCCTGCGCCACGCGCGCCCACAGGCGCCGGGCGGCCCGGAACTTGGCGATGGTGAGGAACTGGTCGGCGGTGGCCGCGTAGCGGAACTCCACCTGGGCGCAGGCGGCCTCGACACTCAGCCCGGACTCGGTGAGGGTGCGCAGATAGGCCACCGCGGCGGCGAGGGAGCAGCCGAGCTCCTGGGCCGCCCCGGCGCCCGCCTCGTGGTACGGCAGCGCGTCCACGGCGAAGGTCCGTACGCCGGGGTGGTCGCGGTCACAGGTCCGCGCGAGGTCGGCCGCGGCGGCCAGCTGCCCGGCCAGGTCGTCGTCGCGTCCGGTGCGGGCCGCCAGCCCCAGCGGATCCGCGCCGAGGTTGCCGAGCGCGGCGCCCGGCGGCACCTCGCGCTCGGCGTAGAGCCGCAGCAGCGCGCGGGCGGCGTCCGCGAACTCGGCTCCCGCGTCGAGGACGACGGGGGCGAGGTCGAGATAGACCCCCTTGAGCGCCTCGGGCAGGGCGGCCACGGGCACCCCGGCCGCGCCGACCGCGAGCCAGACCGAGCCGGCGCCGTTCTCCAGGTCGGCGAGGACCGCCTGGTTGGTGCGGACCGGATCGGGGTGGGCGTGACGCTGCCGTACGTCCCAGCCGGAGAGGGCGGAGCCCTCGGCCCGGCCGCCGCGCACGAAGGGCGCGAAGCCAGGGAATCCGGGGTCCTGGGGGGCGTCCTGTGCGGTGTAGAGCGGGCGGACGGTGATCCCGTCCTCGAGCGCGGTCGCGAGGGCCTCTTCGGCCTCGGCGCCCGCGGCGTCCGAGGTGCCGGTTTTACGCAGCACGCCTTCGACGAGGTGGCGCCATTGGTCGCGCGTCACTTCCGGGAAATCGTCGGCTAGGGAAAGCCCGTCGGGGAGGACCGTCATAGGAGGAGGCTAATGGGATCTTCTCAAGCCACAGCAGAGGTTCAGGCTGTGAGCTTACTCTCGGGACCGGAATGCCAATTCCGTCCGATTAAGCGCCGATAAGGCCAAAAACCCGAGGGGTCTTAGGGGTTGCGCCCCGATACGGCAGGGGTGGGGCGTGAGGGGCACCCTCGGCTCCGCTCGGAAACGGCCGTCGACACGAGGCACATGTCGTGCATACAGCGGCCCGCCCGGTGCGACGGGGGATGCACACCGGGCGGGCTCAAGAACCTTTCTACCCCATCCTCCCGGGGTCACGCATCAAAAACGTGTACGCCTCCCCGGTTCACCAGGCGACAGGGAGCGAGATCAGGCCACGCGCGCGGATGGACGGCCGCCACCGCAGCCGCTCCCTCGGGACGTCCAGCCGCAGCCCCGGGAAACGCCGAAGCAGCGCGGCCAGAGCGGTTTCCGTCTCCATCCGGGCGAGGGGCGCGCCGAGGCAGTAGTGGATGCCGTGACCGAGCGCAAGATGACCTGACCGGCCAAGATGTGGATTGAACACGTCCGGATCCTGGAAATGGGCCGGATCGCGGTGTGCGGAGGCCGTCGAGAGCAGCACGGTCTCCCCGGCCGGGATGGTCACACCGCCGATCTCGATGTCCTCCAGGGGGAAGCGGCGGATCGCCAGCGACGCCGGGCCCTCGTACCGCGCCAGCTCGTCGAAGGCGGCCGGAAGGCCGCCCGGATCCTCGCGCAGCTCCTGGAGGACCTGGGGGTGGTCGAGCAGGGTGAGCACCGAGTTGGCGATGAGATGGACGGTGTTCTCGTAGCCCGCGAGGAGGATGAGGAAGGCGAGCGAGGTCAGTTCGTCCTCGGTGAGCCGGTCGTCACCGTCCCCGGACTCGTCGTCCCGGACCCGGATGAGGTCGGACAGCAGGTCGTCGCCGGGTTCGGCGCGCTTCGTCGCGATGAGCCCGGTGTAGAAGCGGAGCATGCTGCCGACCGCTTCCTTCGCCGCCCCCGGCCGCGCCGGGTCGGGTGTGATCAGGGCGTCGCTCCAGGCCCGGAAGTCGCGCCGGTCCTGTTGCGGTACGCCGAGCAGATCGCAGATGACGATGATGGGCAGCTGTCCGGCGTAGGCGGCCAGCAGGTCCGCACGGCCGTCGGCCTCGATGGCGTCGAGCAGTTCGTCGGCGATCCGCCGGACCGGTTCGCGCATCTTCTCCACACGGCCGGGGGTGAACGCCTTGACCACCAGCCGGCGCACCCGGGTGTGGTCCGGCGGGTCCATGTTGAGCAGGTTGCGGTCCAGGGCGGGCGGCAGGGCGAAGCCGCTGAAGTTGCCCGGGGCGGCGTGCCGCTTGTCCAGGGCGAGGCGCGGATCGGCGAACAGCTGCCGCACGTCCTCGTAACGGGTCACCAGCCAGGCGGGCCGTCCGTCGGTGCCGGCGATCCGGTGGACCGGGCCGGCCTCGCGGAGCGCGGCCAGGGCCGGATAGAGGTCCTCGATCATCGGGGCGGTGTCAACGAGTTCCAGGCCGTCCGTTCCGGCGGCGTTCGCGGTGTTCTGCATGGATCCCGACTCTAGGCGGTGGTCTCTTCCCGGCCTGGACGGACGGAGCGTTCCAGCCCGTCCAGGCGATGTGCGCGGCCGCGCGTCGTGGTGGCCGGGAGGCGGCGCCGGGACTGAATCTCCCCGGCGCCGCCTGTGCCACGGGCGGCCCCGACCCCCGTCCAGGGCCACCTCGTCTGTGATCCCCCCTCACCGCCGCTCGGCGGCGGTCTCCTCCCTCAGTTCCGCCAGCACCTCGTCCACCAGCGGCAGGCGGTAGACGTCGGCGACGCGGGCCAGATGCTCGTGCTCGTCCACCAGTTCGGCCCCTGTCGTCAGCACCACGCTGTCCGCCGCGGACTCCGGTAGGTGTCCGCTTGCTTGGTTCAGCAAACCGCGTCTGAGCGCCGCCGCTTCCACTACGGCAGCAAGTTGCCAATCGTCGAGTCCGGCCGCGCTGGCCTTGACATGCGCGATCTCCATCACGCGGGCCTCCGCGTGACGCCGTATGGCGCGCTGGACGTCCCGGATCTCCGCCATCTGCCGGTTGGCCCGCCACTCCAGATCCGCGAAGGGCCACCAGCCGGTCCAGCGGGAGCGCCCCATGGACACCTCGGGGGCCTGCGCGGTGACCTCCCGCCACAGCGGCCGCAGCCGCCGGAAGCGGCGCCACGCGGCGGCCCGCGGCCCCACGGCGGGGATGGCGAACCCGGCCAGCACCAGGAGGGCCGCGACCGAGGCCGTCAGCGGGGCCACACCGTTGGAGAGCCAGTACAGCTCACGGCCCGCCCAGGAGAAAACAAAACCGATCAGCTTGCAGGCGCAGTACGCCAGGCCCAGCCAGCATCCGGCGGCGAGCACCCGCAATCCACGGGCCAGCCATGAACCGCGCAGGCTGGCGGCATAGCGCGGGCACAGGATGCCCAGTCCCGCCAGACCGGCTCCGAAAATGGCCAAATAGAGCACCAGGAAGAGGACCACACCGGGGGCGTCGGCATACGCGGTGCTGAAGTCGCGGGGGTGTTCCACGGCGTCCGGGCGGCCGACCGCGAAGCCGATGATCGCCACGGTCCAGGCCGCGGTCACGGCGCCGACCACCACGCCGGACCGCATCGCCGACCCCGTCCAGCGCAGCAGGAGCACCAGCGCACCGGTGGCGAACACCACGACGGAGGAGTACAGGAAGACCATGGCGAGGTTGGCGACGCCCACCAGGCGGTCGAACCAGCGGTAGACGCTGGGCGCGGAGAACAGGAACACGTTCGCCACGGACGCGGTCATCACGCAGGCCAGGCCGAGATCGGCGTTGGCGCGGTCGCGGAACCAGGCGCGGGCCTTGTATCCGGCCATCGTCCACGCGGCGATGCCGAAACACAGATACACAAGGTCAAACATCGCTCGTGTCACCCCGTTCACCGGGTAAGCCACCGTCGGTGCGGTCGGCGCCGTCGGCCCGGTCGGTGCGCACATGGCGCAGCGCCGGACCGAGGGCCGCGGCGAGGTCGGCCGCCCGGCCCTGGAGCGGCAGTCCGTGGTCCGGCGAGGTCGGCACCACATGCTCCATCAGCAGGGTGCCCAGCACCTCGGTCTCGCGCTCGGTGAGGTTGTCGTAGCAGTGGTGACGGGCGAAGTCCGGGGTCATCCCCAACCGGCGCATCGCGGTGGTCACATCCACCGACGGCGTCCACATCCGCAGCGCGTCCTCGGTGACCGCCGGGTCCTGCTCGTGTCCGAGCAGCAGATGGCCGATCTCGTGCAGCACGATATGGATCTGGTGCCAGGGGGACGTCCGGAGCTCGTAGAAGATCCAGTAGTCCTCGTCGGTGGAGGCGGTCATGCCCGACACCACACCGCCCAGGCTCATCGGCACCATATGGACGGGGCGTCCGACGCGGCGGGCGACGATGTCGCACAGACCGGGCAGGTCGGTGGAGGCGGGCAGTCCGAGCTCCTTGATGAGCTGTTTGCAGCGCCGCCGTATCCGGCCCATTCTCATGCCCGTACCGCCCTCGTATCCGGTCCGCCGCCAGGAGGTGAACAGTTGCTGCGGGTCACTGCCGGCCATGCGTCGCCCCGTCGTCCGGACCGCCCGAACCGTCCGTCCCCCCGGCGCCGTTGGCCCCGTCCGGCCCGGCCGGTTCGGAGGATTCGGGCGGTTCCGGCGGGAGGTTCATCTGCTGCCGGAACTGGGAGATGATCGTGGTGAGGCTGTCCTGGACCTCTGGCGGGAGGCCCACGGCGCGCAGCGCGATGCTGCGGACCCGCTTGTCGCGCATGGCGACGAGGAACCGTACCTCTTCCTCGACCCGCTCGGCCTGGGAAGGCGACAAGTCGCCCAGCAGATAACCGACGGGCACGGCGAAGAACTTGGCGAGCGCCCGCAGCACGTCCGGGCTGGGGTTGGTGCGCTTGCCGTTGCGCAGCATCGACAGGTACTGCTCGGTGAGGGTCGTCTCGCCGTACTCGTCGCCACCGCTGATCGCCTCGGCCACATGGGCGTTGGTGTACGGGGCGCCCGGCGGGTGCATGGTGGTGAACAGGTAGTTGAGCCGGTCCGCCAGCGGGCTGCCGGCCGCGTCCGGTGACCTGTCGGCACCCACTGCCATCTGCGCCCCCTCACGACTGCTCCCCGGGGTCGAACGCCCTCACGGTTGGTTAAGGCGGACGACATCCCGAGATGCATCCTGTCATGTCCGGCGCGAGGCGACCAGCCCACTCCCGGATCGCGGGGGCGGACGACTTAACTACCAGTTGGTAGCCGAGCCGGGAGGGTGATCCACAAGGCGAGGGAGGCGACCGGGCCGGCGGCCGGGATGTCCGCTTGCTGCCAGCGGCCGCGGCCGGAGAACCGGTGCCCTCCCCGCTCTCAGCGCTCGCGCCGGGCCATCAGTCCACGCTCTGGAGGATGTGCGGCTCGGCGAGGTCGTCCTCGTAGCCGGCCAGGCGAATCGGCGCGGAACGCGCCCACACTTCCAGACTGCCCACCTCCACGGCCCGCACGAACCGCCCGCTGTTATCCGCGTGCGCGTCGTCGCTCTGTGTTTGTTCGGGGGTCACCGCGCACTCCCTCGTGTCGCTGAACCGGATCTGTCGTCAGGTTAACCAGCGCCTGAACGCTCCGCGCGTCGATTCTCAGGGAGTGGACAAGGCGTCGGCGACGGGGCCCCGTTCCTGGTCCGGTGGCCGCGCGCCGACCTCCGTGGTGAGCTGGTACGGACGAGACCCACCGAACTCGTCTCACTGGGTGGACAGGGCGGTGGCCCAGGCGACATGGCCGTCGGGGCGCACCAGGACCGTCCGCCGGCCGGTCCAGCCGTCATGGGCGGTGGTGGGCCGTGCGGTCACCACCCGTAACCGGTCCGGGCCCCCGGCCGTCGCCTCGGCGGCGGCGCGGGCCTCGGCGGCGCCCGGACCGGCGGCCGCTTCGCGCTCCGCGGCGCGCCCGGTGCCGCCGCCGGGGCCGTCACCGGCGGGGTCGACGTGCAGCAGCAGGAAACGCCCGTCGGCCAGCAGCGGGTGGAGGCTGGGCTCGGGCGCCCCGTCCAGTCCCAGGTCGGGCGCGCGGGTACCGGCCAGTGCGTCGCTCTCCGCTGCCCGCCCGGTGGCCGGATAGGCCACGTCCAGCGCGGACAGCTCCCCCGCGAGCTGCCGGTTCACCGCCGGGTGGGTGGCCAGCAGGCGGGAGAACACCGACCGCAGGGCGCGCACGTCGGCCGTGTGCGTGGTGCCGAGCACGGTCTGGGCCTGGGTGTTCTCCAGCAGCGCGGCCCCCACGGGATGGCGTTCGGCGTGGTAGGTGTCCAGCAGTCCGGCGGGGGCGTGGCCCCGGCAGACCGCGGCCGGCTTCCACCCGAGGTTGAAGGCGTCCTGGAGCCCCACGTTCAGGCCCTGGCCGCCCATCGGCATGTGCATATGCGCGGCGTCCCCCGCGAGCAGGGTGCGGCCGTCGCGGTAGCGGGCGGCCTGCCGGGCGGCATTGCCGAACCGGGACAGCCAGCGGGACACCCGCATCCCGAAGTCGGTGCCCGCGACCTGGCGCACATGGCCGCGCAGCTCCTCCAAGGTGAGCGGCCGGTCGGCGGGAACGGTGCGGGAGTCGCCGGTGGAGTCCGCGATGCGATGCCATCCGTCGGACATCCGGACGATCAGGATGCTCCCGTGCTCATTGTCGACGGAGCGGGCCGAGGGCGGCGCGTCGAGCATCACGTCACCGAGGAAACCGGTCACGGTGGCCGAGGTGCCGGGGAAGTCGATACCGCCGGAGGTCCGTACGGTGCTTCCGGGCCCGTCGCAGCCCACCACCCATGCCGCGCGCAGGGTGTACCTCCCGTCGGGGCCCGCCACGTCCACCTCGGCGCCGTCGGCGTCCTGGCGCACCTCCAGCGCCCGGTGCTCCCAGCGGATCTCCCCGCCCAGCGCCCGCAGCCGCTCCTCCAGCAGCTGCTCGGTGCGGAGTTGCGGCAGGACCAGCGTGTACGGGAAGCGGGTGCCTGGAGCAGTTGCTGCGAGCGGCCGCCGACGAGCGCTACCCCTCCGTAGCCGCGGTCGCCCAGCACGTCGGCGACTTCGAGCACCGCTTCCGGCATGGCATCGGCCTGATCATCAGCGGACCGGAAACGACACCCTGACCCGCGGCGGGCCCCGGTCCGTCCGGGCCGGCCGGTGGCCGATGACGCGTGCCGAGGGGCGTTCCGGGATACCCATCACGCATGAGACGCATCAGTGACTTCGACCGCCGGCTGTTCGCGCGGGTCGCGGCGAGCCGGCTTCGCGGGGCCCATCCGCTGCTGCCCCGGCTCAGCCGGGCGGCCGACCACGGCCGGCTGTGGTTCGGCACGGCCGGAGTGCTCGCGACGGTCGGCGGGCGCACCGCGCGGCGGGCCGCGCTGCGCGGGATCGGTTCGCTGGCCGCCGCCTCACTCGTGTCGAACGTCGTGGTCAAGTGGACCGTGGAACGCCAGCGTCCGGTCCTGGACGTGGTGCCCCTGGTGCGCCGGCTCCGCCGGCAGCCGTGGACCAGCTCCTTTCCCTCCGGGCACTCCGCCTCCGCCGCCGCCTTCGCCACCGGGGTGGCCCTGGAGTCGTCGCGGTACGGCCTGCTGGTCGCCCCGCTCGCCGCCGCGGTCGCCGCCTCCCGGGTCTACGTGGGCGTCCACTACCCCAGCGATGTGCTGGCCGGTATCGCGCTCGGCGCCGGTGCCGCCGCGCTGACCTGCCGCTACTGGCCGCCGCGCCCCGAGGCCCCGGCGCAGGCCCGGCCGCGGATCTCGGCGCCCGCCCTGCCCAAGGGCGAGGGGCTGGTGGTCCTGGTCAACCAGCGGGCCGGCGTGGCCACTGCCGCCGGCGGGTTCACGGTGGCCGAGCAGCTGCGGGTGCTGCTGCCCGCCGCGGAGATCCTGGAGTGCGGGCCCGGGGACGACTTCATGGACCTGCTCGGGCAGGCCGCCCGGCGCGCCGCGGACCGGGCCGGGGCGCTCGGCATCTGCGGCGGGGACGGCAGCGTCAACGCGGCGGCGACGATCGCGGCCGAACGCGGACTGCCGCTCGCGGTGTTCCCCGGCGGCACCCTCGACCACTTCGCGCTGGACGTCGGCGTACCGGCCTTCGAGGACACCGCGCACGCCGTGACCGAGGGCGACGCCGTGGCCGTGGACCTGGGCCGCGCCACCCCGCTCGCCGGGGGCGGCGGGACCAGCCAGTTCGTCAACACCTTCAGCCTCGGCTTCTACCCGGAGCTGGTGCGGGTCCGGGAGAGCCTGGAGGGGCGGCTCGGCAAGTGGCCCGCGGCCGCCGTCGCGCTCGCCCGGGTGCTGCGCACCGCGAGCCCCATGGAGATCCAGGTCAACGGGCGGCAGCGGCGGCTGTGGATGCTGTTCGCCGGCAACGGCGTCTACTCCCCCGAGGGGTTCGCGCCCGCCTACCGTCAGCAGCTCGACGACGGGCTGCTCGATGTGCGGGCGATCGACGGGGAGGAGCGGCTGGCCCGCACCCGGCTGCTGATCTCGGCGCTCACCGGCACGCTCGGGCGGTCGCACGTCTACACGACGCGGCGCATGCGCCAACTGCGCCTGTCGGGCCTGGACGGCGTGAACAGCAGGGCGTACGACGGAGAGGTGGCCTCCGACCCCGCGCAGGAGCTGCTCATCGACACATGGCCGGGGGCGCTCACCGTCTACCGCCCCGCCGAGCCGCAGAACGAACTGCTCCAGCGGGCCCGTACGGCCGCCGCGAAGGCCCCCCATCGGTGGAGGGCACTACTACGCAAGTAGTACTCGGAAGTCTGTGCTCAAGGACGACGACGGGGGGACCTCTCACCGTCGAGGATGAGGTCATGGATGACGACCGATCGGCCCAGGGGGCCGCGACGTGACCTCCCTCGCGCTGTCCGTGGTGCTGGCCCTGGCCTCGGCGGTCTGCTACGCCGCCGGAGCCATACTCCAGGAGCATGTCGCGGCAACGACGCCGCGCCTCACGTCCGCTCCGCTGCGGCGCGGGAGCTGGTGGACCGCGGTGACCCTCAACGGGGCCGGTGCGGTCCTCCATGTGATCGCCCTGGCCTACGGCCCGCTGAGCGTGGTGCAACCCCTGGGGGCCCTGACGATCGTCTTCGCCCTGCCGATGGCGGCGCTGTTCGTCCGCCGCCGGGTCGGCGCGTCCGGCTGGCGGGGCGCGCTGCTGGCGACCGTAGGGCTGGCCGGGCTGCTCTCGCTGACCGGCTCCGCGCAGGCCCAGGCGCTGACCGAGCGGGAGGGCGGCTGGCTGATCACGATCACGGTCGCCGTCATCGTGGGGCTGGCCGGGACGGCCCGGTTGCTGCGGTCGCCCGGTTTCCGCGCCGTGCTGCTGGCGGTGGCCGCGGGGACGGCCTTCGGCGTCTCGTCGGTGTGCACCAAGAACGTGGCCGTGGAGTGGACCTGGGACGCGTGGCAGGACGCCCTGCCCGGCCTGGTCATGATCGGGCTGCTGGCCTCCAGCGGGGTGCTGCTGTCCCAGGCGTCGTACCGGGGCGCCGGGCTGGCCTCACCGCTGGCGACGGCCACCGTGGTCAACCCCGTGGTCGCCACCGTCGTCGGCATCGCGGCGCTGGGCGAGCACTTCCGGTACGGCGCACCCGGCGCCCTGCTCGCCGTGCTCGCCGCCCTCGTCGCGAGCACCGGCCTGGTCATGCTGACGGTGCACAACGTCGAGGCGGAGGCCGAGGCCGCAACGGCCGCCGGGGACGCACAGACCGCACCGGCCGGGGCCGTCGCCGCGGCCGTCGAGGGGCCGGACGCCCCCGGACCCGGCGGACCCGGCGGGCCCGACGCGGCCGACGGCAATGGCGGGCCGGAGGCGCCGGAGGGGGCCGCCGGGCCTGGCCCGCAGGAGGGGCTGGCCGGTCCCGCCGGGCCCTCCGAGCCCGGTCCGCCGCTCCGTCTGCCCCACCCGATCCCCCGCCAGGCCACCGGCGAGGACGACCCCGTCCCCCGGCTGCCCGACTGCGGCGAGGCCGTACTGCGGGCGCACGCCCAGGCGCCCCGCATCCTCACGCGATGAGCGGTGCTCTCAGGCGGTGCGGTTCCGGCCCACATAGACGTTCCGGGCCCGGTAGTAGGTGTCACCGCTGGGGCCGGAGGAGCCCGAGGAACCCTCCATCTGGAGGTTGATGATGAGCCAGAGCGGTTTGCCGACGAATCCGGCCCCACGGTGGACCGCTTTCCAGACCCCGTCGAGATAGTAGTGAATGTCCACATCGCTGCCGTTCACCTTGGTGATCCAGGCGCGATAGGCATGCCAGTCGCCCGGTGCGGAAACTCCGACAATGGTGCTCGATACGTCCGATGAGGTGCGGAAGGTGTTGAACCAGTTGTTGGAGTTCCCCTTGAATTCCAGGATGTCGCTCTCCGGCGGCCAGTTGTTCACCCCGGTGAGCCAGAAGGCGGGCCAGGTCCCCGCCGCGCTGGGCGCCTGGAATTCGCCCTTCACCTCGTAGTCGGGGAACTGGTCGGTCACCACGATCTGGTTCTTGGCGTGCACCGCGCCGGAGTGATACCGGATCGGCAGATACGGGGAGGCGGAGCTGGTGCCCTCGTCCCAGGTGATCCGGGCCGCCTTCAGGGTGAGCACTCCGGAGGCGAGCGTGATGTGGTTGTGGTCGCTCGTGCTGCCGTACATCCGGGCGCTGCCGTTGTGGTCGGAGCCCCAGGGGTAGAGGTAGTTCCACTCCGATTCGAAGGCGCTGTAGCTGCCGAAGGATCCGTTGATCACGTCTTCCCAGGTCGCGGCCGGGGCGGCGGCCGCGGGGCGGGGCCATCCGGCCAGGGCGGCCGCACCGCCGAGGGCCGCCGCCCCACCGAGGAATCTCCTGCGTCCGTACGACTCGCTCCGTGCTGACATGCCGTTCACGGCTGCCTCCCGAAGTTCGAAACTTCGAACACAAGCCAACAGGAGTCATCACAATCCCAACGGGCTCGTACAACGTCAACCGCCGCCGTCGCACGTATTTTCCAACCGGCCCTCCACGGGGTAGGGGTGTGGAGATCACCCGCTCACTAGGAGACCCCGTGACCGACAGCGCTCCCCCAAGTCCAGCCCGCACCCCATGGCGAGCCGTGATCGGCGGCTCGATCGGCAATCTCGTCGAGTGGTTCGACTGGTTCGTCTACGCGAGCTTCGCCACCTACTTCGCCGGAGCCTTCTTCCCCAAGGGCAACGACACCGCACAGCTCCTCAACACCGCCGGGATCTTCGCGGTCGGCTTCTTCATGCGTCCCGTCGGCGGCTGGCTGCTGGGCCGGTTCGCCGACCGGCGCGGCCGCAAGGCGGCGCTCACCCTGACCGTGACGCTGATGTCGGCCAGCGCGCTGCTCATCGCCATCGCCCCGACCTATGACCAGGTCGGCTACTTCGGGGCGGCCGTGCTGCTGGTGGCGCGGCTGCTGCAGGGGCTGTCGGTCGGCGGTGAGTACGCGGCCAGCGCCACCTATCTCACCGAGGCGTCCCTGCCCGGCCGCCGCGGCTTCGTCTCCAGTTTCCAGTACGTGTCGATGACGATGGGTCAGCTGATCGGCCTCGGCCTCCAGATCGTGCTGCAGCACACCATGTCCGATGACGCGCTGCACTCCTACGGCTGGCGCATCCCGTTCATCTTCGGCGCCGTGGCCGCGGCCGTGGTCTTCTGGCTGCGGCGCAACCTGCTGGAGACCGATGTCTACACCGAGGAGGACACCCGTCAGGACAACGAGCGGGGGACGCTCGGCGAGCTGCTGCGCCACCGCAGGGAGGCGGCGCTGGTCATCGCGTTGACCATGGGCGGCACGGTGGCGTACTACACGTACACCACGTATCTCACCAAGTACCTGTCGAACACGGCCGGGATGAGCAAGTCCGACGCGTCGCTGGTCAGCTTCTGTGCCCTGTTCCTGTTCATGCTGTTGCAGCCGCTGGCCGGATCGCTCTCGGACCGGATCGGACGCCGTCCGCTGCTGATCACCTTCGGTATCGGCTCGATGCTCGGCACCGTCCCCATCATGACCGCGCTGTCGCACGCCGACTCCTTCGTCGGGGCGCTGCTGCTCTCGCTGGCGGCGCTGGTCATCGTCACCGGCTACACCTCGATCAACGCCGTGGTGAAGGCCGAGCTGTTCCCCACCCATGTCCGGGCGCTCGGGGTCGCCCTGCCGTACGCGCTGGCGAACGCGCTGTTCGGCGGCACCGCGGAGTATGTGGCGCTGTGGTTCAAGAAGGGCGGTGCGGAGTCCGGGTTCTACTGGTACGTCTCGGCGTGTGCCGCCGTCTCGCTCATCGTCTACCTCACCATGCGGGAGACCCGCGACACCGCTCTCACCCGGGACCGGGCCGACGGCCCGGCCGCCTCGGGGAAGCAGCAGAAGAGCGCGGTGTGACGCCGCGACGGCGGGCGGGCGCCGGCTAGCCGACGGCCACGCTCATCTGGGCCCAGACGACCCGTCCGCCGTTCAGGCCCGGCCGGTCCCCCCACGCGTCGACCAGGGCGCGGACCAGCGCGAGTCCGCGTCCGCTCTCATCCTCCAGACCGGCCACCCGCGGTGTGGGGACGGCCGGTCCGCCGCCTTGGTCGGCGACCTCGACATACAGCATCCGCCGCTCATGGGCGCGCAGCAGACAGAGGATCTGCTCGCTCCCGGTGTGCACCAGGGCGTTGGTGAACAGCTCGGACATCACCAGCTCGGCGGCGTCGCAGACATCCTCCCGGAACCCCCACTCCGGCACCCGCGACCGCACCCGGTGCCGGGCGACGGCGACCGAGGTCCCTCTGGCGGGCAGCTGGAACCTCTCTTGACGGAGGGCGGAGTCAACGCTCCCGGCGTCCAGGTGGTGGGCCATCGTCGAGCGTTGACGCAATGCCACGGCCATGTGCCTTCCGTCCGTCTACCTGTGGGGGCGTGAATGCCGTACGTGAATGCCGCAAGTACGCGACACAGCAGTCACGTTGGACTGGTCACACCTGTCACTATCGTTGCTGTAAGCATCAGTTGGCAAGGTGCGATCTGCAAAATGCAGAATAGCCAGAGCACTCTGTTCCCCTCACCTCGCACATGGCACACTGACTCCTGAAAAGACCGTCCCAGGAGGTACGACGTGGGTGAAGCGCGATCTGCCCCGACCGTCGGGCAGATGGTCCTCGGCATGCGACTGCGGGACCTTCGCGAGAAAGCCGGCGTCAGCTACGACCAGGCTGCCAGGGCGCTGCACGTCAACCAGACCACGGTGCGCAGGATGGAGAAGGCCGAGGTCGGCCTGAAACTCCCCTACGTCGAGAAGCTGCTCCAGACCTACGGCGCCGAGCAGGAGGAGATCGACTCCTTCCTGGCACTCGCCGAGGAGGCCAACAGGCCCGGCTGGTGGCACCGGTTCCGCGATGTGCTGCCGGACTGGTTCAGCCTCTATGTGAGTCTCGAGGGCGCGGCGAGCCGCATCCGCGCCTATGAGCCGCACTTCATCCCCGGGCTGCTCCAGACCGAGGAGTACGCCCGCACCCTGCTCTCCATCGGCTTCCCCCACGGGTCCGACCGGGAGCTCGACCGCCGGGTGGCCCTGCGGATGGAGCGCCAGGAGTTGCTCAACCGCCCGGACGGGCCCCACCTGTGGGTCGTGATGGACGAGACGGTGCTCCGCCTGTCCATCGGCGGCCCGGACGTGATGCGCGCCCAGATCGACCACCTGATCGAGGCCGCTCAAAGACCCAACGTCACCCTTCAGGTGGTGCCGTTCTCCGCCGGCCCGCACCCGGGCATGGGCGGCCCCTTCCAGCTCTTCCGGTTCCAGATCCCGGAACTGCCGGACATCGTCTACGCCGAGGGCCTGACCGGCGCCGGCTATCTCGACCAACGCTCCGATGTGGTCGCCTATTTGGAAGCCCTTGACCGCATGGGCACCCAGGCCACACCGGCGCGGCGCACGGAGAGCTATCTCCGTGGGATTCGCGAGGAGATCTGACTGTGGATCAGGTACATGTGTACAACGGCATGCCGGCCAAACATCTGGGGACCGAAGGCTGGGCGAAGCCGTGGAGCGGTCCCAATGGCGGTGCCTGCGTAGAGGCCCTGAGGCTGAGCGACGGGCGGGTCGCCCTGCGCCAGTCGACCGACCCCGACGGCCCTGCCCTGATCTACACCCACCATGAAATGGAGAAGTTCATCCAGGGCGCCAAGGCCGGCGCCGCGGATTTCCTTCTCTCACGTCCAGAACCGAACCTGACCACTTCGGCGGGTACCGCACCGGAACGGAGGGCCGCGTGACCGACTACGGACTCGCCCCTGGCCACATCGACACCACCAAGCCGCACCCGGCTCGGATGTACGACTTCTACCTCAACGGCAAGGACCACTACGAGGTCGACGCGGAGGCCGCCGGGAAGGTGCTGGAGGTCTATCCGACCGTCCGGCTCAACGCCACCGTCAACCGGGGCTTCATCCACCGCGCCACCCGCTGGCTGGCCCGGGAGGCGGGGATACGGCAGTTCCTCGACATAGGCACCGGCATCCCCACCGAGCCCAACCTCCACCAGGTCGCCCAGGAAGCCGCCCCGGACGCCCGGGTGGTCTACACCGACAACGACCCCATCGTGCTGGCCTACGCCCAGGCGCTGCTCACCGGCACCCCCGAGGGCCGTACGGCGTACGTGGAGGCGGATGTGCGCGACCCCCAGCGGATCATGAGCGCCGCCGAGCTGCATGAGACGCTGGACCTGGCCAAACCGGTGGCGATCTCGGTGAACGCGCTCTTCCACTTCATTCCGGAGGAGGACAAGCCCTACGAGATCATCCGTGAGCTGATGGCGCCCCTGGCCTCGGGCAGCTATCTGATGCTCACCCACTCCACCCATGACTTCTCGGAGGAGACCTGGCGGAACGTCGTCCAGGTCTACGCGGAGAGCGGGATCTCCTTCACCACCCGCTCCAAGAGCGAGGTCGGGGCCTTCTTCGATGGTCTGGAGCTGGTCGACCCGGGCGTGTCCGAGCCGCAGCACTGGAAGCCGGACGCCGGGGAGCGCCCGGAGGACATCCGCAGCGCGGACATCAACATGTGGGCCGGAGTGGCCCGGAAGCCCTGAGTCCCGGCCATCGTGCCCCGGCCGGCCGGGGCATGACGGCCGGGACTTCGCGGCGCGGTGCTACGGCGCTTCCGCGCCGTCGCCGACCGTGAAGCCCAGTATCGCGCCCCCGCCCGCCCGCGACCGGGCGAAGACGGTGCCGCCGTGCGCGAGGGCGACCTCGCGCACGATGGCCAGGCCCAGTCCCGAACCGGGCAGGCTGCGCGCTCCGGGCGCGCGGTAGAAGCGGTCGAAGACGCGCTCGCGGTCCTCCTCGGCGATGCCCGGACCCCGGTCGCGGACCTCTACCCGGCGGCCGCTGATCACCACCTCGACGGGCTCGGTGCCGTCCTGGTCGAACTTGGCGGCGTTCTCCACCAGGTTGGAGATCGCCCGCTGGAGGGTGGCCGGGCGGCCCGTCAGCCGGGTGTCGCCCTCGGCCCGTACGGTGATCTCCCGGCCGGTGCGGCGCCGGGCGAGGGTCACGGCGGTGGTGGCCACCTCCGCCAGCGAGACCTCCGTACGGGGCTCGTCGTCCCGCTGTCCGGCCGCCAGCTCCACCAGCTCGTTGACCAGGTCGGTCAGCTCCCGGGTCTCCCCCGCCAGGTCGGCCAGCAGATCCTCGCGCGCGGGCCCCGGCAGCTCCTCGAAGCGGCGCAGCAGCGAGACGTTGGTGCGCAGCGAGGTCAGCGGGGTACGCAGCTCATGCCCGGCGTCCTGGACCAGCCGGCGCTGGTCGTCCTTGGAGCGCGCGAGCTGTCCGAGCATGCCGTCGAAGGCCCGCCCGAGGCGGCCCACCTCGTCGTCCCCGGCGACCGGCACCGCCACCTCCATCCGGCCCGTGGCGGCCACGCTCTCGGCGACCCGGGTCAGCCGCACCAGCCGCCGGGTGATCCGCCCGGCCAGCCACCAGCCGGCCAGTCCGGCGGCCAGGATGACGGCGACCACGAACAGCGCGGTGCGCTTCTGGAGCTCCCGCAGCAGATCCTCGGTGTCGCTGAGCTGCTGGGCCACCTGGACCGCTCCGGTGCCGTCGCCCACGGCCACCGTGGCCATCCGGTACTGCTCCCCGCCGATGCCGATCTCGCGCCGCACCAGGGTGCCCGCCGTCCGGGAGGCGGCGATCCCGCGGTCCTCGTCGGCCACCGGCAGCGGGGGCTTGCCCGCGTCGTAGACCGTGCCCCGGCCGTTGATCACCTGGACGTCCATCCGGCTGATCCGGCGCAGATCGTCCCTGAGGTCGTACGGGACGGGCACGGCGGACTCGGAGGGGTACTGCCGCAGGACCACCTTGTCGCCGCGGACCTGGCTGCGCAGATCGTGGACGACATCGTCGAACGCCGACTGCTGGTCCACCCGCACCAGCCCGGCCGCCGCGTCATAGCTGAGACCGCCGACCAGGAGCGTGACCACGGAGGCCACCGCCGCGAAGGAGAGCGCGAAGGTGGTCCGCAGACTGGGCCGCCCGCGGCGGAGCGGCCAGAGCCGCGCCATCACTCCTCCCGCAGGGTGTAGCCGACCCCGCGCACCGTGTGGATCAGCGGGGTGCGTCCCTCCGGATCGACCTTGCGGCGCAGATACCCGATGTAGACGGCGAGGTTCTTCGAGCCCGGTCCGAAGTCGTAGCCCCAGATGCGGGCGTAGATGGTGGTGTGGTCCAGCACGATGCCCGCGTTGCGCGCCAGCAGCTCCAGCAGGTCGAACTCGGTACGGGTCAGCTCCAGCTCCGTATCGCCGCGCCAGACCCGCCGCGCCCAGGGGTCCAGCCGCAGATCCGCGACCTCCAGCACCCCGTCGACGGCGGCGTCCTCCGGCGCGGTCTCCGGGGCGGGGGCGGCGCGGCGCAGCAGCGCGCGCAGCCGCGCGAAGACCTCCTCGACCTCGAAGGGCTTGGCCACGTAGTCGTCCGCGCCGGCGTCCAGGCCCTCGATCCGGTCGGCGGTCTCGACCCGCGCGGTGAGCATGAGGATGGGGGTGCGGTCGCCCTCGGCGCGCAGCACCCGGCACACCTGGAGTCCGTCCACGCCCGGCATCATCACATCCAGGACGATCACGTCCGGACGCTCTCGGTGGATGGCCGCCAGCGTCGCTATGCCGTCGGGCACGGCGGTGACGCGGTACCCCTCCAGGGTCAGGGCGCGTTCCAGGGCCTGGCGGATGGCACGGTCGTCCTCGGCGAGCAGCACGGTGTTGGTCACACCATTGAGTCTGCCAAGGTCACAGCTGTGCCCGCGCCGGGCGGGGGTGCCGGGCGGGGCTTCTTACCCCGCTCTCACCTTCTTCACGCGACCGGCTTACCGGGCCCGGTCAAGGTGTCCGCCAGGTTCCGTGGGGAACTCGCCCCGGGGATGCAACCGGCCGGAGAAGAACACCGCATGAAGATCGCTTTGTTGCTGCACAACGCCTACGGGATCGGCGGAACGATCCGGACCACGATGAATCTGGCGGCGGCGCTCGCCGACCGCCATGACGTGGAGATCGTCTCGATGATGCGCCATCGCCAGACGCCGCGTTTCGCCCTCGACCCCCGGGTGCGGCTGGTCCCCCTGGTGGACACGCGCCCGGACGGCGAGGACGCGAAGGACCCGCTGTTCTCCCAGGCCAGCCAGGATTTCCCGGCCGCCGAGAAGCGGCACCACCAGTACAGCCGGCTGATCGACACACGGGTGGCGGCGTATCTGCGCGGCTGCCCGGCCGATGTGATCATCGGCACCCGGCCGGGGGTGAACGTCTACATATCCCGCTTCGCCCCGCGCCGCGCGCTGCGCATCGCCCAGGAGCATCTGCGGCATGACGCGCACAGCAAGAAGCTGCGGGCGGAGCTGGCCTCGCACTACCGGGCGCTGGACGCCGTCGTCACCACGACCGAGGCGGACGCCGCGGTCTACCGCGCGAAGATGCCGATGCCGGGGGTGCGGACGCTGGCGATACCCAACAGCGTCCCCGAACCGGCCGTCGCCCCTTCCGAGGGCACCGCGCCGGTGATCGCGGCGGCCGGGCGGCTGGTCCCCGGCAAGCGCTTCGACCTGCTGATCGACGCCTTCGCCACGGTCGCGGAGAAGTACCCGGACTGGCAGCTGCGGATCTACGGCGGGGGCGCGGAGAAGGAACGGCTCGCGGCGCGGATCGAGCGGCTGGGCCTGACCGGGAGCGCGGAGCTGATGGGGTCCCGCTCCCCCATCGAGGCGGAGTTCGCGAAGGCGTCGCTGGTCGCGGTCGCCTCGGACGCCGAGTCGTTCGGGATGACGATCGTGGAGGCCATGCGCTGCGGGGTGCCGGTGGTGAGCACCGACTGCCCGCTCGGCCCCGGCGAGATCATCCAGGACGGGGTCACCGGACGGCTCGTCCCCACCGGTGACGAGCAGGCGCTGGCGAACGCCCTGATGGACCTGATCGCCGACGCCCCGGGGCGGCGGGCGATGGGCGCGGCCGCCCTGGAGCGCTCCCGGGCCTACGACCCGGCGCCGATCGCCCAGCGCTACGACCGGCTCTTCACGGAGCTGGAAGCGAGCCGGTTCGCCCGCTCCTGGGAGCGCGGCCGGGCCACCACCCGCACCCGCTTGGGGCGCCTGGCCCGTCGCCTCGGCGTCTCCCCGGGCCGTCGCCGGGCCCCGGCGGCGCGCAAGGAGGCGAGCGCATGACCGCTGGAGCCGCGGCCGCCTGAGCGGCGCCCGGCGCTGCCGGGGCGGCTACCAGGACGTCGGGGCGTAGTCCTTCAGGAAGCAGCCGAAGAGGTCCTCGCCGCGCTCGCCCCGCACGATCGGGTCGTAGACCCGCGCCGCGCCGTCCACCAGGTCGAGGGGGGCGTGGAAGCCCTCGGCCGCCAGCCGCATCTTGTCCGGGTGCGGGCGCTCGTCGGTGATCCATCCGGTGTCGACGCTCGTCATCAGGATGGCGTCGGTCTCGAACATCTCCCGTGCGCTGGTGCGGGTCAGCATGTTCAGCGCGGCCTTGGCCATATTGGTGTGCGGATGGCCCGCCCCCTTGTAGCCGCGGCCGAACTTGCCCTCCATCGCGGATACGTTCACCACGTACTTGCGCCGGGCGGGCGAGGCGGCCATCGCCGGGCGCAGCCGGCTGACCAGGATGAACGGCGCCGTCTCATTGCACAGCTGCACCTCGAGCAGCTCCACCGGGTCCACCTCGTCGACCCGCTGCACCCAGGTGTTGGTCGGGTCCAGGTCCGGCACCAGCCCGCCCGCGTCGATCGCGGTCCCGGCCTCGATCCGGGCCGGTGAGGCGGAGCCGCGGGTGAGGGCGAGGGCGGTGAGGTCCTGCGGGGTGAGCGCGCCGTCCCGTGGAGTGCGCGGCGCCGGCAGGGCCGCCTGGGCGCCGCTGCCGAAGGCGCCCAGGACCAGGGACTCGGGAAGCTCCCCGGCCGGGAGCGGCGCCGACTCGCCCGCTATCAGCTCCGCGTACGCCTGGGGCGTGCGGCGGACGGTCTGGGCGGCGTTGTTGATCAGGATGTCCAGCGGGCCGGCGGCGCTCACCGTGTCGGTCAGCGCGATGACCTGGGCGGGGTCACGCAGATCGATGCCGACGACCTTGAGCCGGTGCAGCCACTCGCCGCTGTCCGGCATGGCCTTGAAGCGGCGGATGGCATCGTTGGGGAACCGGGTGGTGACGGTGGTGTGGGCGCCGTCGCGCAGCAGCCGCAGCGCGATATACATGCCGATCTTCGCGCGGCCGCCGGTGAGCAGCGCACGACGGCCGGTGAGATCGGTCCGCGCGTCGCGGCGGGCCCGGTTCTCGGCGGCGCAGTCACGGCACAGCTGGTGATAGAAGGCGTCGACCTCGACATACCGGGCCTTGCAGACATAGCAGGAGCGGGGGCGCCGCAGGATGCCCGCGATTTCCGTGGAGACGGAGCTGGTGAGCGCGCGGCCCAGCGTCTCGTCGTCGATCCGGTCGGCGGCACCGGTGGCGGTGGCCTCGGTCACGGCCTTGTCATGGGCGGTCTTCGCGGCCCGCCGCTCCTGGCGCCTGCGCTGCTTCACACTGCGGTAGATCCCGGAGGTGGCCCGGCGGACCGCGATCGCGTCCGGGTGGTCGATCGGCAGCCGGTCGAGTTCCGCGAGGACGCTCAGACAGGTCGCCAGCCGCTCCGGGTCGATGCCCGGCTCCTCGGCCGCCGCCCGCTCGGCCCGGCCCTCGTCAGTCACCGTCATCGCCGCTGCCGCTTTCTGGTTCGCCTGATCCCCTGGATAACGGCGAAACTTTACGGAAGCCGGGGCACATGCGCCAAACCGCGGCCCGCCTCCCCCTCCGGACCCGCCGCCGCCCGGGTCGTCCCGTGGGACACCACTCGGCGCCTCGGACGCCGGCACCGCCGCCGGATTGGCCGAAACCGCTCCCCGCGAAGAGCGGACCGGTCCCGCCGGCCCCCTCGACGTCCCGGCCGACGGTGTCAACCTCCGACCGGCATAAGCCACCGTCACACCCCGTATGCGGGCGGGACGAACGCGTCACCACAAGAGGGTTCTCAGGCAATAGTCTCGGCATACAGGCCGTGGCTGAGGAGGCACCCATGGAGACCGGCGAGCGCGAGCAGGCATACGCACGGGCACGGCAGGAGGCCGAGCGGCTCACCGCGAACGGAATCCAGGGCGTCGCGCTGACCTGGGTGGACAACGCGGGTCTGACCCGGGTGAAGTCCGTGCCCGCCGCGCGGCTGCCGCAGGCCGCGCGGCGCGGGGTCGGGATGTCCCCCGTCTTCGACGTCTATCTGGTGGACGACTCCATGACCACCAGCCGCCATGTCGGCGGCCCCGACGGCGATCTGCGGCTCTTCCCCGACCTGGACCGGCTCACCCCGCTGGCCGCCCAGCCCGGCTGGGCGTGGGCCCCGGTCGACCGGTACGACCAGCGGGGCCGGGCGCACCCCGTCTGCCAGCGGCTGTTCGCCCGGCGGATGGCCGAGCGGGCGCGGGAGCGGGGGCTGACCGTCCGCATGGGGTTCGAGACGGAGTGGGCCGTCACCTCGGGCGATCCGGACCAGGACCCCCCGCGCTACCCCACCGCGGGTCCCGCGTACGGCATGGCGCGGATGACCGACCTCTCCGACTACCTCGCCGGGCTGCTGGGCGCGCTGGAGGCACAGCGCGTCGAGGTGCACCAGCTGCATCCGGAGTACTCACCGGGGCAGTTCGAGGTGTCCCTGGCGCCCGCCGATCCGGTCGGCGCGGCCGACCTGGCCGTGCTGGTGCGGGAGACGGTCCGGGCGTGCTCCGGGCGCGCCGGGCTCAACCCGGTGTTCGGGCCCGTGGTGGAGGCGGGCGGGGTGGGCAACGGCGCCCATCTCCATCTGAGCCTGTGGCAGGGGGACCGCAATCTGTGCCGGGACGGCGACGGGCCGCACGGTATGACGGCGACCGCCGAGGCGTTCCTCGCCGGGGTGCTGCGCGCGCTGCCCGCCCTGCTCGCCATCGGCGCCCCCTCCCCCGCGAGCTATCTGCGGCTCGAACCGTCCCGCTGGGCCGGCGCGTACCAGTGCTGGGGCCTGGAGAACCGGGAGGCCGCGGTGCGCTTCATCACCGGCGCCCCGGACGACCCGGGGGCGGCCAACGCCGAGATCAAGTGCTTCGACCCGGCGGCCAACCCCTATCTGGTGGTGGGCGCGGTCATCGCCGCGGGCCTCGGCGGGCTGGACTCCGGGCTCACCCTGCCCCCGCCGGTCTCCGGCGACCCGGCGGTCGAGGGCCGCGAGCGGCGGCTGCCCACCTCGCTGCTGACGGCGCTGGAGCACTTCGAGGACGCGACGGTGCTGCGCGAGGCGCTGGGCGATCCGCTCTTCGAGTCCATCGCCGCGGTGCGCCGGGCGGAGGCCGCCCTGTTCGAGAAGTCGTCCCCCAGGGAGATCGCGGTCGCGACGCGGAGGCGGTACTGACCCATGGAGGCCGCCGAGCAGACGGATCCGACCGAGCCGCCGCTGCCGCCCCTGGTGGACCACCACTGCCACGGGGTGGTCCGCTCCGAACTGGACCCGGCGGCGTTCGAGGCGTTCCTGACCGAATCCGACGCGCCCGCGGCGCTCGGCACCACGTTCTTCGACAGCCAGCTGGGGTTCGCGGTGCGCCGCTGGTGTCCGCCGCTGCTGGATCTCGAACCGCACTGCTCGCCCGCCCGCTACCTCGCCCGGCGGCGTGAGCTGGGCGCGCCGGAGGTGACCCGGCGGCTGCTGAGCGCCGCCGGGATCACCGAGTTCCTGGTGGACACCGGGCTGCCGGGCGATCTGACCACCCCTCGGGAACTGGCCGTCGCGGCCGGCGGCACCGCCCATGAGATCGTCCGGCTGGAGCAGCTGGCGGAGCGGATCGCCGACACCTCGCCGACCGCCGACGACTTCCTGGCCGGGGTGACGGACGGGATACGGGAGGCGGCCCGTACGGCGGCCGGTTTCAAGTCGGTGGCCGCCTACCGCTACGGACTGGACTTCGAGCCCGATCCACCGGACCCCGGCGCCGTGCACGCCGCCGCCGGGCGCTGGCTCGGCCGGCGCGGGCAGGACGGCACCGCCGCCCGGGTCACCGACCCCGTGCTGCTGCGTCATCTGCTGTGGTCGGCGGCGTACACCGGGCTGCCGCTGCAACTACACACCGGATTCGGCGACCCCGATCTGCGGCTGGACCGCTGCGATCCGCTCGCCCTCACCGACTTCGTCCGCGCCGTGCGCCCCACGGGCTGCACGCTGATCCTGCTGCACGGCTATCCGTACCACCGCGGCGCCGCCTATCTGGCCGCCGTCTTCCCGCATGTCTACGCCGATGTGGGGCTGACCCTGTCGCACACCGGGGCGCGGGCCGGGGCGGTGCTGGCCGAGATGCTGGAGCTGGCCCCCTTCGGCAAGGTGCTCTTCTCGACCGACGCCTATGGGCTGCCCGAACTGTACGTGGTGGGGGCGCGGCTCTTCCGGGAGGCGCTGACCGGGCTGTTGACCCACTGGGTGGCGGAGGGCGCCTGGTCCCGCCGGGACGCCCGCCGCGTGGCGGCGCTGCTGGGCGCGGACAACGCCCGCCGCGTCTACGGCCTCAGCACTCCCACTCACCGCGACGGCTAGACGAGTAGTTCCGATATGGCTCAGTGGTCGTAGGCGATCAGTGAGCGGGTGATGGGTGCGCCGATGCTGCGGTTCTGCCATATCGCGCAGGTCATCGCTAGGATCCGCTGAGCCACGCGGACGCCGACGCCTTCGATGGTCCGGCCGCCATGCTGTTCCAGGTCGAGCTGGCCCTTGAGGGTGTCGTTGACCGACTCGATCAGCTGGCGCACCGTCTTGAGCAGGCCCTCTCCCGGCCGCGGGGTGCCGCGGTTGCGGTAGGAGGGCCGTAGCAGCTGGATGCCGCGGGCGGCCAGGAAGCGGTCCAGTTCGGCGGCGATGTAGCCCTTGTCAGCCAGGATCAGCAGGCCCGGACGGTCAGCGGCCAGGTGCGGTTCATTGTCGATCAGCGCGGCCAGCACCTGCCGCTCGTCGATCTTGGGGTCAGCCAGAGCCCACGCGACGGGCAGACCGGCCGGGGTGCACACCAGGTGCAGCTTCAGGCCCCAGTAGAAGCGTGAGTGGGATCGGCAGTAGCCGTAGTTGGCCCATCCAGCCAGGTCGGAGCGTTTCACGGTCTCACGCGAGCGAGCGCACTCAACGGGCGTGGAGTCCACGATCCACACCGGGTCCAGCCACAGGTCGCAGTCGCTGGCCAGGGACCGGATGGCCTGCTTGACCAGACCCAGGGCGGCCCGCAGACGCTTGTTGTAGGCGGGCCGCTGTGGCAGGTAGGGGAACAGCCCGTGCAGGTGGGCGTGGGCGAAGCGCAGCCAGCGAGCCTCGCAGTGAAAGCCCAGCATGGCCTGGGCCACGGCCAGGGTGATCAGTTCTGCGTCGGTCAGCCGGGGCGGCCGACCACGCCACCGCGAGGTCTTCAAGCGGTCGTCGATGTGCACATACAGTGCGGTCAAGAGGGTGTCTAACTCGGTCGTCACAACCCGATGTTGGACACCCTCCCCGCGTTCGTGAACCCCGCATTCGGAACTACTCGTCTAGGTGTGCTGCCCGGGGTCGTTGGTGACGGGCGACCTCGCGGCGGACGGGCTGCGCGCAGCCCGTCCGCGCCCGGAGGCGGCGGCCCGGAGACACGGCGGGCGGCTGGACGCCGACCCGCGCGCGCCCAGCGGCGGGCGGCGGGAGGGCCGGGCGGCACACCGCCGCGGGCGCATCGCGCGGGGACGAAAGGCGGGGTGCGTGCCCGGCGCGGAGCGTATCCGCAGTACCGTGCCCGGCACGTACTCGACCGTGCACCGGAGGAAATCGCATGCGGATCGGCGGCACGACCGTCCTGCTCACCGGGGCCACCGGCGGCATCGGGCAGACACTGGCCCGCGCGCTCGCGGCCAAGGGCGCCAGGCTGCTGCTCACCGGGCGCCGCGAGGAGGTGCTGCGACCGCTGGCCGAGCGGCTGGGCGGCCGGGCGATCGTCGCCGATCTGGCCGAACGGTCCGATCTGGAGCGCCTCGTCGAGGAGGCGGCCGAGGCCCGGATCCTCATCGCCAACGCCGCCCTGCCCTCCAGCGGCCCGGTCCTGGAGTACCGGTCGGAGGAGCTGGACCGCGCCCTGGACGTCAATCTGCGCGCGCCGATGCTGCTGTCCCGGATGATGGCGCCGCGCATGGTGGAGTCGGGGTCCGGCCACCTGGTGATGATCGGCTCGCTGTCCGGCCGTACCGCCTCCCCCGGCGCCGCGCTCTACAACGCGGCCAAGTTCGGGCTGCGCGGGTTCGCCCTCGGGCTGCGGCAGGACCTGCACGGCACGGGGGTGGGGGTCTCGCTGGTGCAGCCCGGATTCGTGGGCGACGCCGGGATGTTCGCCGAAGCGGGCGTGTCCACCCCCGCCGGGGTCCGTACGATCTCCAGCCGGCGGGTGGCGGCCGCGACCGTCCGGGCGATCGAGCGGAACCGGGCCGAGGTGAACGTGGCCCCGCTGGAGCTGCGCCTGGGCAGCGCCCTCGGCGGGCTGTTCCCGAGCCTGGCCGAGCGGGCCCAGCGCGGTGCGGGCGCCGCCACGACGTCCCGCCGGCTCGCCGACGGACAGCGCGACAAGCGATAGCGCCGTGGCCGTGCGCGGGCGGTGCCGAAAAACCGTCCGCGCAGGGGCCATTGACACCACCCTGCCCCCGTGCCAAAGTTTCGCGACCTTGGTCAGACAACGTTGTCAAACGGAGGTGCGTCCCATGCGGTCGCTGATCGGTGGAATCCGTGCCCGTGCGGCGGGCACGGTCGCGGGCGTGATGACGGCGGCGCTGCTGGGCGGCGGTCTGCTGGGACCGCCAGGGGCGGCGGCCGCCGCCCCTCCGGCCGACCCCACCTCGCTGGTCCATCCGTTCGTGGGCACCGAGAACTTCGGCAACACCTTCCCCGGGGCGAGCGCCCCGTTCGGCATGGTCCAGGTCAGCCCGGACACCGGCGGTCAGGGCGGCTACGACTACGACCAGAACGCCATCCACGGCTTCAGCCAGACCCATCTGTCCGGCGTCGGCTGCGGGGTGGCGGGTGAGCTGCCCATCATGCCGACGACCGGCGCGGTCACCGACGTCGACCCGGACCACTACCGCTCCACCTACAGCCACGACGACGAGGAGGCCACCCCGGGCTACTACCGGGTGGGCCTGAAGAGCTACGACATCGACGCCGAGCTGACCGCGACCCAGCGCACCGGCTGGCAGCGCTACACCTTCCCGGCCACCGGCGCGGCCAATGTGCTGTTCAACACCGGCAAGGCCAACCAGAAGGTGTTCGACTCGGAGATCCGCGTGGTCGGTGACCGGACCGTCGAGGGCCGGGTGCGGGCCGGCAACTTCTGCGCCGGGAAGGACCAGCACACCGTCTACTTCACCGCCACCTTCGACCGCCCCTTCGCCTCCTACGGCACCTGGCGCGGCACCACCCCCACCCCCGGCTCCCGCGAGGCGGCCGGAGAGGGCGGCAACGGCGCCTGGGCCACCTTCGACACCACCCAGGACCGGGATGTCGTGGTCAAGGTCGGGCTGTCGTACACCGGGCCGGAGGGCGCGGTCAAGAACCTCGCGGCGGAGACCGGGGACTCCTACGACTTCGACGCCACCCGCGCCGCGCTGCACGACACCTGGCGGGAGAAGCTCGACGCGATACGGATCGGCGGCGGCACCCAGGAGCGGCGCAGCGCCTTCTACACCGCGCTGTACCACGCCCAGCTGCACCCCAATGTGGCGGGCGACGTGGACGGCCGCTACACCGGTTTCGACGGTGCGACGCACACCGCCTCGGGCTACACGCCGTACCAGAACTTCTCGCTGTGGGACACCTACCGGCCGCAGAACCAGCTGCTGGAGCTGCTGGAACCGGGGGTGGCCCGCGATGTCGCGCTGTCCGTCGTCGGCATCGGCCGGGACGGCGGCTGGCTGCCGCGCTGGGCGCTGGCCAACAGCGAGACCAACATCATGACGGGCGACCCGGTGACCCCGTTCCTGGTCGAGGCGTGGTCCAAGGGCCTGCTGGCCGGGCACGAGGAGGAGGCGTACGCGCTGCTGAGGAAGAACGCGACCAGCACCCCGCCCGCCGATTCGCCCTACAACGGCCGCTCCGGCATGGACTACTACCGCGAGCTGGGCTACGTCCCCTCGGGACTGGAGCTCGGCACCGACTGCGCCCACAAGGGCGGTGACAACGACTGCGTCCACCCCGCGTCGGCCACCCTGGAGTACTCCGCCGCGGACGCCGCGCTCGCCCTGATGGCCCGGGGGCTCGGACACCGCGCCGACGCCCGGATGTTCGCCGAGCGCGGCCAGACGTACCGCACGCTGTGGGACCCGTCGATCGGGCAGTTCCGGCCGCGCACGGCCGACGGCGCGTGGGTGACCCCGTACGACCCGGTGGCGGCGGGCCGGCAGTTCCACGAGGGCGGCGCCTACCAGTACCAGTGGCTGGTGCCGCAGGACCCGGCCGGTCTGGTGGAGCTGATGGGCGGCAGGCGCGCGACCGAGCGGCGGCTGGACGACTTCTTCGTCTACGACAAGCTGCTCACCGACCCGTCGGGCACCGCCCGCCAGGACTGGATCTCGGCCCCCTACGACTACTACGGCAAGCCCACCTACAACCCCAACAACGAACCCGATCTGCATGCGCCGTACATGTATCTGTGGGCGGGCGCGCCCGCGAAGGCGGCCACCGCGGTGCGGGCGGCGATGACCCTGTTCACCACCGGGCCGGACGGGATGACCGGCAATGACGACCTCGGCACGATGTCGGCCTGGTACGTCTTCTCCTCGCTGGGCCTGTACCCGACGATGAGCGGCGGCAACTTCCTCGCCGTGTCCAGCCCGCAGTTCGCCTCGGCGGTGGTCCGCGTCGGGCACTACGGCACCCGGCAGGGCGGCACGCTGACCGTCACCGCTCCGGGCGCGAGCGACGCCAAGCGCTATGTGCGGAGCGTCTCGCTGAACGGCCGGAACGTGGCGCGCACCTGGCTGGACTGGGACCAGGTCGCGCACGGCGGGAAACTGGCCCACCGGCTGTCCACCGAGCCGTCGGCCTGGGGCACCGGCCGGGGCGCGGAGCCGCCGTCGGTGGGGGCCATCCGCAAGGGCTGATACCGGCCGGTTGTGGTGTAGGTTCTAGGGCCCGCCCGGACATTCGGGCCATGGGGGGTGTGTTCGAGCGAGGGAGCGGGTCCATGCGTGCTGTGGTGTTCGACGACTTCGGGCGCCGGCCCGAGGTCCGGAGCGTCGAGGATCCCGCTCCCTCCCCGCGCGGCGCGGTGATCCGGGTCGAGGCGACCGGGCTGTGCCGCAGCGACTGGCACGGCTGGATGGGACACGACCCGGACATCCGGCTGCCGCACGTGCCCGGCCATGAGCTGGCCGGGGTGATCGAGGAGGTCGGCCCCGGCGTCCTCAACTGGCGGCCGGGGCAGCGGGTCACCGTGCCGTTCGTCTGCGCCTGCGGGCGCTGTGCCGCCTGCGCGGAGGGCGACCAGCAGGTGTGCGAACGGCAGACGCAGCCGGGGTTCACCCACTGGGGCTCGTTCGCCGAGTACGTCGGGATCGAGAACGCCGATGTGAACCTGGTGGGCCTGCGGAACGAGCTGTCCTTCACCACGGCCGCCGGTCTGGGCTGCCGCTTCGCGACCGCCTTCCGCGCCGTCGTCGCCCTGGGCCGGGTCGCCCCGGGCGAGTGGGTCGCGGTGCACGGCTGCGGCGGGGTGGGGCTGTCGGCCGTGATGATCGCGGCCGCGGCCGGGGCCCGGGTGGTGGCAGTGGACATCTCCCCGCGAGCGCTCGCCCTGGCCGACCGGTTCGGCGCGGCGGTGTGCGTGGACGCGGCGTCCACTCTCGGCTCGGTGGCGGAGGCGGTCGCGGACGCCACGGGCGGCGGCGCCCACCTCTCGCTCGACGCGCTGGGCTCGCCGCGGACCTGCGCGGCGTCCATCAAGAGCCTGCGCCGCCACGGCCGCCACGTCCAGGTCGGGCTGCTGCCACCGGCCGCCGGGACGCCGATGATCCCGATGGACCGGGTCATCGCACTGGAGCTGCGGCTGCTGGGCAGCCACGGCATGGCCGCGCACGCCTACGGCCCGATGATGGCGATGGTCGAGGCCGGTTCGCTGCGGCCGGATCTGCTGGTCACCGATGTCATCGGGCTCGACGAGGCCCCGGAGGCGCTGGCCACGATGGCGTCCGGGGCCAGGAGCGGGGTCACGGTCATCGAACCGCACCGCGCCCGCCCCTGACGGGTACACCGCACCGCGCCCGCCCCTGACGGGTACACCGCACCGCGCCCGCCCCTGACGGGTGGGCTGACGGGCCGTTCCGCACGGCCCGTCCGTCCGGGCGGCGTCAGTCCAGGCCGGTCAGGTCGAGCCGGTCCAGCCGTGCGGGGTCGGCCAGCACGTCGATCGCCGCGATCCTCCCGTCCACGACCGTGAAGGCCAGGACCGAGAACGGCCGCCCCGCCCGGGAGCCGACCACGCCCACGGCGCCGTTGACGAGCGCGGGCCGGGTGAGCACACCCGTGCCGCCGTGGCGGGAGAAGGTGAGCGCCTGGTCCGCCACGGCTGCCGCGCCCCGCACCTCACGCGGGGCGAGGGCGGCCGCGCCGCCGTAGTCGGCGCGCAGCACCACATCCGGGTCGAGCAGCGCGATCAGCCCCTGGAAGTCGCCCTCGTGCGCGGCGGCGAGGAAGGCGTCCACCACCGCGCGCTGCCGGGCCAGGTCCGCGTCGGGGACCGGGGCCGCGCCCCGCACCCGGCGGCGGGCGCGGCTGGCGAGCTGACGGGCGGCGGCCGGGGTGCGGTCGACGATGGGGGCGATCTCGTCGAACGGCACACCGAACAGATCGTGCAGGACGAAGGCCAGCCGTTCGGCCGGGGCCAGCGTCTCCAGGACGACCAGCAGGGCGAGGCCGACCGAGTCGGCCAGCAGCGCGCGGTCCTCGGGGCCGGGCCCGCCCTCGCCGCTGATGACCGGGTCGGGGAGGCGCACCCCCAGTGGCTCCTCGCGCCGGGCGGTGCGGACGCGCAGCATGTCCAGGCAGACCCGGCCGACGACGGTGGTCAGCCAGCCGCCCAGGTTCTGCACCGCGCCGGTGTCGGAGCGGCTGAGCCTCAGCCATGCCTCCTGGACCGCGTCGTCCGCCTCGCTCAGCGAGCCCAGCATGCGGTAGGCTACCGCCCGCAGATGGCCGCGGTGGGCCTCGAAGCCCTCCGCCAGAAGGTGGTTGTTCTTCATCGCTCACATCCCCTTGTCGCGGGCCGCACCGTCGCGGGCCACACCGTCTTGACGGATGAGCCGGGTGCGATGTGACAGGGCGATGGAGCCGGCCCGGCGGGCGAGGCGGCCGTGGCCCCTCACCCGCCCTCGTCCCGGCTCACCTCACCGGGGAAGCCGCGCCTCTCACCGGGGGAGCTGCGCCTCGATCGCGGTGACCACCTCGGCCGCCTCCGGCTCGGTCCGCGGCCGGAACCGGCCCACGACCTCACCGGCCGGCGAGATCAGGAACTTCTCGAAGTTCCACTGCACATCCCCCGCCTCGCCCTGCGCGTCCGGCGTCCGCGTCAGCTCGGCGTAGAGCGGATGCCGCTGCTCGCCGTTGACATCGGTCTTCTCCAGCAGCGGGAAGGACACCCCGTAGGTCGTCGAGCAGAACGTCTGGATCTCCTCGCTGGTCCCCGGCTCCTGCCCCGCGAACTGATTGCACGGAACGCCCAGCACGGTGAACCCGCGCCCGGCATAGCGCTGCTGCAACCGCTCGAGCCCCTCGTACTGCGGGGTGAGACCGCACTTGGACGCCACGTTGACCACCAGCAGCGCCGCGCCGCGATGCTCACCGAGGGAGGTCGGCTCGCCGGTGAGGGTGCGCAGGGGAATGTCGTACAGGCTCATGGGATCAACCGCCTTCGTCGTTCGATGGACGAGCCCAATCTATGCGCCGGCCGGATCATCCGGTGGCTCGTCCTCGCCGTGCTCCGCACGTGATGCGAGACAACGGTGGGGCGGACCACAGGGCCCGCCCCACCGCCGTTTCGGACCGGAGGATCACTCCGGCGGCGTCGGCATGTCGGGGGCGCGGTACATCGCCTGGATGTCGAACTCCAGCTTGACCGTGGGGCCGACCACGGCGATGCCACGGGCGAGCATGTTCCGCCAGTTAAGGGTGTAGTCCTCGCGGTGCAGTTCGGCGGTGGCGAGGGCCGCGCAGCGCAGTTCCTGTTCGTAGCCTCCGTTCACGGCGCCGAGGTAGGTGGTGTCCAGGGTCACCGAGCGGCTGACGCCGTGCATGGTGAGGGGGCCCTGGATGGTCCACTTGGGTCCGCTGCGCCAGGTGAAGCGGTTGCTGACGAAGTGGATCTCCGGGTAGTTCTCGACGTCGAGGAAGTCGGCCGAGCGCAGGTGGTTGTCGCGGGTGTTGTTGCCGGTGCTGATGCTGGAGGCGTCGATGACGACCTCGACGCGGGAGTCCTCCATCCGCTCGGCGACGTGGATACCGCCCCGGAAGCGGGTGAAGCGGCCGTGCACATTGGCCATGCCGACGTGGCGGGCGATGAACCGGATCGCGGTGTGCGGCGGGTCGAAGAGCCAGGTGCCGGGCGGGGGGAGTTCCAGCTGCTGGGAGGGCTCCAGCTGCACCCTGCGGGCCGGTTCGCACTGGCCCGGGGCGATGTCCACGGTGAAGCGGTTGGGCTGGAGACCGCTTCCGGTGACCAGCACGGTGTACGTCCCCGGCTCGAGCGTGGCGAGGAACAGTCCGTGCGGATCGGTGGTGGCTCTGGCCACGGTACGGGCGGCGCCACGCGTTTCGGTGACGGTCACCTCGACGCCGCCCATGGGCTCGCCGACCGGATCCAGGACCTCGCAGCTGAAGGCTCCGGCGCCCACGGGCATGGGCATCCGGAGCGCTGGTCCACGGTCCGGGCGCTTGGTGCGCCTGCGCCGCAGCAGTCCGAGAGGCATTGCAGTCATCTCACTAACGGTTATCTGGGTACGGGGGTGTCCATGATGGTGCTTCACGGTGCACCGCGAACGCCCGGGGGGTGGATGTCGGCCGCGTCCGACGATCTTGCGCGCCGCGCCGCTCGGCAACTCCCCCCTGCGCGAACGGGTTTCGGCACGCCGCGGCCCCACCGGGCCGGCGGCCCGCGCGGCGGCCGGGTCATGGCGGTACCGGAAGTCGCGGGCGTACGGAATAAACCAGTCGTAGGGGCGGAAACAGTCACCACGGGGGCCGGTGACGACGAATCCGGCACGCGGTCACAGAGGGGGAACGGTGACGCGAGACGACAGCACCGACGGCGAGGCGGCCGCGGACCGGCTGCTGATCGTGGAGTACGAGCAGGTGAAGGAGGAACAGCGGGCGCGGATCGGGTTCCGCGACAATCTGCTCTACGCGACGCTCGCCTCGATGGCGGCCATCATCACCTTCTCCCTCCAGGGGCACGGACGTCCGGAGCTGCTGTTGCTGCTGCCCCCGGCGTCGACGCTGCTGGGCTGGGCGTATCTGGTCAACGACGAGAAGATATCGGCCATCGGGCGGTATGTCCGGGAGGATCTGGGGCCGCGGCTGGGGACGCGGGCGGCTCCGGGCCGGCCACCGGTGTTCGGCTGGGAGCGGGCCCATCGCGACGACGGCCGCCGGGTCTCCCGCAAGCGGCTTCAGCTCGCGGCCGATCTGCTGCTGTTCGGGGTGGCGCCGATCGCCGCCCTCACCGTGTACTGGACCTCGGAGCCGGTGCGGGCGGTGCTGCTGGCGGTGTCGGTGGCGGAGGTGGCGCTGGTCGCCGTGCTGGCGGTGCAGATCGTGCTGTACGCGGATCTGCGCCGGCCCTGAGCCATGGGGCGCACGGGGGCGGGTCGGGTCCGTAAGGTGGTGCCGGAGGCTGTCCCAGGCGGAGCATCGCCCTCGTACCGGGCGTACTTGGGTGCTTGGGTGATGCGACAACGCGGCGAGCGGCCGTGCCAGGCGCCGGGAGCAGGGCGCCTCCTTTGACGACAGGCCCTAGGGGGATACGTGGGCGCTGGTGACAACGGGGTGGCGGCGCGGGCCGATGTGGTGGTCCTGACCGCGCTGGAGGTCGAGTACCGGGCGGTCCGCGCCCATCTGGAGGATCCGCGCCCGGACCGGGCGGAGCGGGGCGCGCTGTTCGAGCTGGGCGTGTTCCGCGACGGGCCCGCCGCGCGGACGGTCGCCCTCCATATGACCGGTCCGGGGAATCCGGGCGCCGCCGCCTCGGTCGAGCGGGCCGCGGCGCTCTTCGCGCCCCGGGCGGTGCTGTTCGTGGGGGTCGCGGGCGGCCGTAAGGACGTCGCGCTGGGGGATGTGGTGGCCGCCGACTCGGTGTACGACTACGAGACCGGCAAGGACACCGAGACGGGGTTCCTGCCCCGGCAGAAGACCTATCAGTCGGCGTACGGCCTGGTGCAGCTGGCCCGGCTGGTGGCGGCGGGCGACACATGGCAGCGCCGGATCCCCCCGGGGGACGGCGCCCCGCGCCCCCGCGCCCATGTGAAACCCCTCGCGGCGGGCGGGCGGGTGGTGGCGCACCAGCGCTCGGACGTCGGGCTGAGGCTGGCGGCCGGCGCGGGGGACGCGCTCGCGGTGGACATGGAGGGCTTCGGCTTCCTCGCGGGCGCGTATGTCAACCAGCATCTGGACGCGCTGGTGATCCGTGGCGTCTCGGATCTGCTCGGGGACAAGGGCGAGGCGCACGACGAGCGCTGGCAGCCCGTGGCGTCCCGGCACGCGGCCGCCTTCGCCTTCGAGCTGATCGGCCGGCTCCCGGTGGCCCCCGACGCACCGGCGGCCCGGCCGTCCGCCGCCCGTACGCCGCCCCGGGCCGCCGTACCGCGCGGACAGCGGCTGACCATCCACGACCTCGGCGGTCTCGCGGACACCTTGCTGGCCGTGTCCGGGATGACCTCGCCCGCCCGCTGGCAGCAGCTGCTCGATGAGCTGCCCACCGTCGGCACCGCGGTGGGCCGCCAGTCGGCGAGCCGCCCGGAGGCCCTGTCCCTGCTGCGCACCTGCGAGGCGCGCCGGGCGCTGCGGGAGCTGGTGGAGGTGGTCGCGGTGCTCGCCCCGGACGATCCGGCGGCCGCCGAACTCGCCCGGCGGGTCGAGGAGCTGGGTCTGGAGTGACCCTTCTCACCCTCCCGTCCCGGCGGCCAACCTTCCGCGCGGGGGTCCGTGCTCGCCCCGGCCGCCGAGGGACGGCGGCCGTCACCCGGCGCCGCCGGAAGCGTCCAGGTGGGCCCCGCGAGGACGGCTCGCCACCGCGCGGAGGTACGCTCCCCGGGCCGGTCGCCGGGAGGTGTCGCCGAGGCGGCGGGGGCCGTCCGGGGGCGGCGGGCGGCGCCGCGGACATCCTCGCCCCGGGGTGTCAGGAGAGGCTCGCGGGGCATACAAGTTGTCCGGAGTCCGGGCGGGTGGCGCCCGTGTGGGGGAAGGGCTCCGGCGGGATCATCGGCGGCGGGGACCGGTGATGCGGCCTCGGGGGAGGGCAGCGCATGGCGGTCATGGGGGAAGGTGGCCTGAAATCGGTCGGCAACCTCGTCACGGCGTTGAAGGAGTTCCGCTGTCTGACGGATCCGGATCTGCGCTCGCTGTGCCTGGATCTGGTCGCCATGGAGCTGGAGATGACCAGCCTGCCCGTGCGCGCCCACCGGGTGACCGACTACTTCCTGGTGGAACTGGCCCGCGAATGCCTGGAGAACGCGCGGGTCATGCACGCGCTACGCGCGTCCCTCGCGGTGCTGGCGGCGGCCGACGAGGACGCCATGAAGCGGCTCGACTCGGTCATGGAGCAGATGACGGCCCGTCCGGCGCTGCCTGGGGCCGCCGTCGCGAAGCTGCGGTCGCTGCTGGAGGAGCTGGAGGTCGAGCAGCTCGGCCAGTTGTGCCGCATGGCCGCGGGCCCGCTCCAGGACGTCCCGGCGGTCACCGGCCCCTGGCACGCCTTCGAGGTGCTGAGCCGGATGAACGCGCAGCCGGGCGGGCTGCCGCCGCAGCTCGCCCTGGTGGAGTACCTCGCGGCGGCCGCGCGTCCGCTGCGCAGAGCCGACGAGCTGCGCGAATGGGCCGATGAGCAGGCCCGGGAGCTGGGTCTGACGCCCCAGCTGCGGTCGCTGCGTCAGCAGGTGGGGCACGCCGCCCCGGCCGGGCCGGTGGACGCCTATCTGGTGATCCGGCTGCTGCCGCGGGAGGAGTCGGGGGCTTACGAGCTCTCGTCCTGGTACCAGTACGATCCGACCGGCTGGCATCCGGTCCGCGGCCCGGTCGCCCAGGTCACCTCACAGACGGCGGAGCGGGCGGTCCAGACGCTGGTGTACGAGGCGGCCGAGGAGTGGGACGACGCACGGGCGATCCACGTGGAGTTCATGCTCGGCCCGGATGACCTGAATCTGCCGGTCCACCGCTGGCGTCTGGAGCTCGACAGCGAGCTTCCCACCCCGCTGTACATGGACCACCCGGTGGTCGTACGGAGCCTGGAGAGAAGCCGGACCAGACGCTGGCACCGCGAGTGGAAGCAGCGCTGGAACCTCTTCGAGCGGCAGCCCGAGCGCGCCAGACAGCTCGTCGTGGACGGCGCGGACCCGGACAGTCCGCGCTCCGGCGACCCCACCGCCCTGCTGGCCCGGCTCAAGGCCGATCCGCATGTGGTCGCCCTGGTCCTGACCTCGCCCCCGGGCACCACCCCCGAGGGCAGCGCGGAGGCGCTGGCCGCCTGGCGGGCCGGGATCCCGCTGGTCGCCTGGGACGGCCGGAGGGTCCGGGACCCCCGCTTCGTCGAGCGCCTGAGACAAAAACCGGCCGACGCCAGCGGGGACCTGGCACGGCTCCGCGAAGCCGTGACAGAGTTACGTCTGGACGCCCATACGATCGACGCCGCGGAGCGGGAGCACCACCTCGGGCAGCATGTGGTGCTCGTCTGGGACGACCCGACCCGCCCCGTGGAACCGCAAGGACGCATGACGGGGCCGGACGAGGGGGTGGGTGCTCGATGAGCGACGGAGAGCCTGCGCGACGGCACAACGGACAGATCCACCCTGATGCGGCCGCCTCGGGCGCGCCGCCGTCCGGGATACCCCGCCCCTGGTGGATCTACCAGGGCACCGGGCGCCCGCTCCGCGATGTGAGCCTGGAGGAGATCCTTCCGCCGCCGCCCCCGTGGCGTACCTTCGACGGGGTCTCGGCCTGCCCGGTGGACGGCGACGGCGCGCCCGGCGCGTTATCGGACCCCGAGGACCCGCCCGCCGAGCCCCCGGCGCCGCCGGAGGACGAACAGGACACCGCCCGGCGGATGGGCACCGCTCCCCTGGGCCTGCGCTCGGACCCGGAGGAGGCCGATCTGGTCAACGCGGCGCTGATCCTGAGGCGTCCCCTTCTGGTGACGGGCCGTCCGGGCACCGGCAAGTCGACGCTGGCGTACCGCATCAGCCGGGAACTGGGCCTCGGCCGGGTGCTGCGCTGGCCGATCACCACGCGATCCACCCTGCGGTCCGGGCTGTACGGCTACGATGCCGTCGGCCGGGTGCACGCCGCCGCGGCCGGTCAGGCGTCGGAGGGGGACACGCACGAACCCGGACCGGAGGACATCGGCGACTTCCTCCAACTCGGCCCCCTGGGCACGGCGATGCTGCCGCACCGGCTGCCCCGCGTCCTGCTCATCGACGAATTCGACAAATGCGACATCGACCTGCCCCATGACCTGCTCGACATCTTCGAGACCGGCGAGTACACCATTCCCGAGCTGGTGCGCATCCGCAGGCGCCGCCCGGCCGTATCGGTCCTCACCGACGATCCGGAGCGCAGTACCGTCATCGCCTCGGGGCGGGTGCGCTGCCGCGCCTTCCCCGTCGTCGTCATCACCAGCAACGGCGAACGGGAGTTCCCGCCCGCGTTCCTGCGGCGCTGTCTCCAGCTCCGGCTGCCCGACCCGGACGCGGACCGGCTGGCCGCGATCGTAGCCGCGCATCTGGGACGGGCCGACGATCCGCGTGCGCGGGAGCTGATCCAGATGTTCGTCGAGCGCAGCGAGCGCGAAGGCGGGCTCGCCGCCGACCAGTTGCTCAACGCGGTGTACCTGGTGACGTCCCAGTCACATGGTCCGGGGCCCGAGTGGGAGGAGCTGCTGCAAGCCGTCTGGCACCGGCTGGACAGCGCAGCGGGCTCGACATGACACATGACCCAGGCGGCAGGCCCGCCGGGCCCGGTCCGCGGGACCTCGACTGGCGACAGCTGGCCGACGCCCTGTGGCTGGCGGCCTGCACGGCCGGACGGGACCCTGGCCCCGGACGGCCGGCCCCCGGCCCCCTCCCCGGCACACCGGAGGCGGACCCTCCGCCGCCCGGCGCCGAACCGTCCGGCGAACGGCCCGACGAGCCCTCCGGCGAACCGCTTCCGGAGCCTGCCGGGGAGCGGCCGGTGCCCGAGGGCGGGGACGGGCCCACCGGCCCGGCGCCGCCCCGTCCCGCGGAGCTGGCCGGCGTGGCGGCGTCGCCCGGTGAGGCGGAGCCGGTGACCGTCGCGGAGACCTTCGCGCCCGTGCGCCGGCCGTCCGCCGATACCCCGCCGCTGCCCGAGCGCGCCCTGTCCCGGGCGCTGCGGCCGCTCAAGCGCACCTCGCCCTCGCCGGTCGAGACGGAGGTCGACGAGGAGGCCACGGCCGAGCGGGCGGCACGCGAGGGACTGTGGGTGCCCGCCTGCGTGCCGGTGCGCGAGCGCTGGATGGACGCCGTCCTGGTGCTGGACTGCGGCAGTTCGATGGTGGTGTGGCGGCGGACGGCCGCGCGTCTGGCCACCGTGCTTCGGCGCACCGGAGCCTTCCGGGATGTGCGGGTGCACCGGGTGAACACCGACCATCCGTGGTCCGAGGACCGATCGCCGGTCGACGGCATGCCGCCGCGCGGCAAGCGGACGGTGCTGGTGCTGACCGACGGCATCGGCGCGGCCTGGGCCGACGACAGCGCCCGGCGCGCGCTGGCCCGTTGGGCGCGGCACGCGTCGGTCGCGGTGCTGCACGTCCTGCGCCAGGGCCGCTGGCACCACACCGGTGTGGCCCCGGAGCGGGTGCGGGTGCGGGTGCCCGAACCGGGTGCGCCCAACGGCACCTGGCGGCGGGCGGACGGCGGCCCCTGGCCGGGCGGCGCACCGCCGGTTCCGGTGCTGGAGCTGGACGCGCGCTGGATGGCCAACTGGGCGCGGCTGGTGGCCCGGCCGTCGGTGCGCGGCGAGGACACGATGGCACTGCTGCCCGGCGCGCCGGCCGAGCGCTGGGAGCCCGAACCGGAACCGAGCGCCTGGGACCGCGTCTTCCGGTTCCGCGCCACCGCCTCGCCGAGCGCCTTCCGGCTGGCGTCCCGGCTGGCCGCCGCCCCGTTGAACATCCCCGTGATGGAGTTCGTCCAGGGGATCCATCAGCCGGAAGGCAGCCCCGGCGATCTGGCCGAGATCCTGCTGGGCGGGCTGCTGCGCAAGGTGGCCACCGCCGACCCGCTGGACGAGACGGGCATCGGCTACGAATTCCACGACGGGGTACGGGAGCTGCTGCTGTCCGCCGGGCTGCGGGACGAGTCGCTGTACATCCTCGGCAGCGTCCTGGACCGGCTGGGCCGCCGCTGGCAACCGCTGCTGATGCTGCGCGATCTGCTCAACCACCCCTCAGGGTCGGTGCGGGACCTGCCCAGGACGGAGCGCCTGCTGCCGTACATCCGCCTTCAGGAGCAGGTCTACCAGGCGCTCTCCGGACCGTATCTGGAAGGTGCGCGCTCCTTTCGCGCCCTGGTCCTGGCCCATCAGGCGCTCGTCCGCTCGGGGGAAAGCCGACCCGATCCAGTTGAAGACGCATCACACAGGGGAAAACATGTGGTCTCCGAGGCGGTTGGGATGACTGACTCCACGACTCCCCGAGCCGATCCGCTGTCCCAGGCCGACGATTCACCATCCCCGCCGGCGCACGGCACGCCGGGCCCGGCGGGGGAGCATCCGAGAGGAACATTCGTGTCCGTGACCGCTGCCCGGTCCCTGCCCGCGGCGGAGCGCCGCGCCGGGGAACCCCCGGCCATCTGGGGCAACGTACCGCCCCGGAACAACAACTTCACCGGGCGGCAGTCGTTGCTCGACACGCTCCACCAGCGGCTGCGCAGCGAGGGCACGGCCGCCGTGCTGCCCGAGGCCCTGCACGGGCTCGGCGGGGTGGGCAAGTCACAGATCGCCCTGGAGTACGTCCATCAGCACGCCGCCGACTACGACGCGGTGTGGTGGATCCCGGCGGAGCGCCCCGAGCAGATCCGCCAGGCGCTGGTCCAGCTCGCCGACCGGCTCGGGCTGCACGCGGGCATGGAGGCCAACACGGCCGTGCCGAGCGTGCTCGACGCGCTGCGCACCGGACGCCCGTGCCGCAACTGGCTGCTGGTCTTCGACAACGCCGAGGAGCTGGAGACGGTGCGGCCGTTCTTCCCCGCCGGCGGGCCGGGCCGGATCCTGGTCACCTCCAGGAACGCGCAGTGGTCGCGCGCCGCCCGCACCGTCGAAGTGGACGTCTTCGAGCGGGAGGAGAGCATCGAGCTGCTGCGCCGCCGGGGGCCGGAGCTGCCGCGCGACCAGGCGGACCGGGTCGCCGACGCGCTGGGGGACCTGCCGCTGGCCATCGAGCAGGCGGCGGCGTGGCTCACCGAGACGGGTATGCCGGTCGACGAGTATCTCCAGGTCTTCGAGGACGAGCGGGCCGATGTCTCCACCCGCCGCAGCGAGCTGCTGGCGGCGGGCGTTCCGGTGGACTATCCCGAACCGGTCGCCGCCGCCTGGAACATGTCGCTGCGGCGGCTCGCCGAAACCCATCCCGGCGCCCTCCAATTCCTCCAGATGTGCTCGTTCTTCGCCCCCGAGCCGATCTCCCGCCGGCTGTTCTCCGGGGTGCGGGGCGTCTCCCTCTCCCCCGAGCTGTCGGGGGTGCTCCAGGACCCCATCAAGCTCGGCCACGCGATCCGTGAGATCAACCGCTACGCCCTGATCAAGATCAACCACCGCAGCAACACGATCGAGATGCACCGGCTGGTGCAGGCCGTGCTGATCGGCCAGATGTCCCCGCAGCAGCAGGCGGACATGCGGCACAGCGCCCATGTGCTGCTGGCCTTCGGCGATCCCAATGAAGTCTCCCCGCCGAACTGGGGTCGGTACGCCGACCTCCTCTCCCATGTCCGGGCCTCGCGCGCGATGGAGTGCGACGACAAATGGGTGCGGCAGATGGTGCGGAACCTGGTCCGCTTCCTCTATACCTGGGGGGACCACCAGGGTGCGCTGACCCTTGGTAACCAGGTGCGGCGCAAATGGGTGGAGACGCTCGGCGAGGACAGCCCGGAGACGCTGGCCGTCTCCCGGACCCTGGGCCATGTGCTGACCGTGCTCGGCCACTTCGAGGAGGCCCGGGAGCTCAACCGCCGGACACTGGAGCTGCAGCGCGCCACCGAGGGCGACGACCACGAGAACACCCTGGTCAGTCTGGGCGCGGTCGCCGTCGACGCCCGCTACCAGGGCGACTACGCACGATCCGTGGCGCTGGAGAAGGACCGCTGGACCAGGACCCTGCGGCTCTTCGGCGACGAGGACCCCTACGCCATCGCCGCCGCGAACGACTACGGCGTGGCGCTGCGCGCGGCGGGGGACTACGCACGCGCCCGGGAGCTGGACGAGGGCGCCCGGCGCACCGCCGGTCTGGTGCTCGGCGAGGACGCCCTGCTGACCATCCTGGTGGAGGCGAACCTGACCATCGACGTCCGCGAGAGCGGCGACTACCTGGCCGCCCGCGACATGCTGGAGCAGACCTGTGACCGCGCCCGCCGGGTGCTCCCGCAGAACGCGCCCATCCTGGTCTACGCCCTGCGCAACCTGGCCGTGGCGCGTCGCAAGGCGGGCGACCACGAGGGCGCCCTGGACCTCAGCCGGGAGGTGCTGGAGCGCTACCGGCTGCGCTACAGCGAGCCCAACCTCCACATCACCACCACGGCCCTGAACCTCTCGATGGATCTGCGGCAGACCGCCGACCTGGAGGGCGCCCGTGAGCTCGGCCGGAAGTGCCTGGAGGACATGCGCGTCTCCCTCGGGGAGCGGCATCCGGTCACCATGAGCGCGGCGACCGACCTCGCCGTGACGCTGCGGCTGCTGGGCGAGACGGACGAGGCGCTCGCGCTGAACAAGGAGACGCTGCCGGTGCTGGTCGAGCAGTTGGGGGCCGACCACCCCGTGGCGCTGGCCTGCGCCATCAACATGGCCAGCGACCACTACACCCTGGCGGACTACCAGGAGGCCCACGACCTGGACACCGAGACCCTGGCGGCCTGCCGGTCCCGGCTGGGCGCGGACCATCCCACGACGCTCGCCTGTGCGGTCAACCTGTCGGCGGATCTGCGGGCGCTGGGCGAGGGCAGGCAGGCGGAGGAGCTGCACCAGGACGCGCTCCGCCGGATGCGCCAGGTGCTGACCGCCGGCCATCCGGCGACGGTCGCGGCGGCCCGGGGCATCCGGGCGGACTGCGATATGGAGGCGATCGCCGTCTGAGTCGCCACCGAGCCGCCACCTGAGGCGCCGTCCGACCCGCTGACCGCGTCGCCTCCGAGCCACCGTCCGCGTCGCCGTTCGGGCGGGCCGCTCCGCGGGCCGTTCACCGGCGCGTGCGGGTGCCGATCCACCGCGCCAGCGACACCGGATCGGGACCCGTGCCCGCCGCGGTGCGCACCTCCCGGTGGACGGCCAGGACCAGCTCGGGGTGGCTCAGCAGCGTGGTCCTGGCCGTGCCGGCCGGCAGGCTGAGCGCGAGCCCCGCCCATGCCGCGATGTCCTCCGGGTCCGCCTCCACCCGGCCCCGGTAGCCGCGCAGCGCGGCGGCGGTGTCCCCCGCGGCCCAGTCGAGGTCGGCCCGGTCGGGGGCGTCGCCACCATCGGGCGTCCCCGCTCCCCCGCCTGCACGCAGCCGGGCGAACCCCGCCGGGTCCCTGAGCCGGTGCCGGGCGAGCGCGGGGCGCGTCAGCGCCTCGGTGGGGGCCGGCCGGACCGAGGTCCCCGGCGGTTCCCGGGGCGGCGCGGTCCGCTCCCGCCAGGCCCGTGCCCACCGGGCGAGCTGCCCGGGGTCCGGCCGCAGATGGCGCATCCGGTGGACGATCCGGTGGTCGTCGATCAGATCGGCCGCCAGGCGCCCCGGCAGGGCCGGCACGGGCCGCACGAGCCACTCGGCCAGCCGCTCCTCCAGCCGGTGCAGGAACTCCCGTCCCGTGGGCGTCAGCTGGGCGTGGCTGAGGAGCGTGCGCAGCCCGGCGGAGGTCTGTGCCCGGCGCAGGGCGAACTCGAACGCGGCGGTGGACCGGGCCGGCCCGGCCTCGGCGCGGCGCATGCGGTCCTGCCAGAATCCGGTCACGCCCAGGAACGCGTACACGCCCTGGAGGAGTCCGCGCAGGGGCCTCGGGTCCAGCCGCCAGGGCGCGTAGTGCACCTCCTCCAGCCCGTGTTCGATGAGCGGCACCAGGTCCATCAGGGCGCTGAGTTTGATGTGCTGGGCCTCGTGCACCAGCGCGGTGGCGAGGGCCAGCGCGTCCGTGGCCCCGCCCAGCAGCACGCATCCGTACGCCTCGGGTGAGGAGGCGCTGAACGGCTCGGGCCAGGCCACATAGGGCACGGGCACGACGGAGGTGAGGCAGGCGCCGATTCCCCCCGGATCGACATGAGGCTGTTGGGCGACCAGCCGCCAGGCGCTGTCGAATCGTTCCTGCCAGTCCGCCCGTTCTCCGTCGGTGAGCCGCTCCGGACCTCGGATCCGGAGAAAATCGCGATAGGGATCGATGTCATCGACAAGGGGTGCGCAGACAATTCCCCGGTGTTCTCCGCGCAGTCGCCGCAGACCGTACCAACCAGGGGCCTCGGCGGAGAAGTCGGCGGGCAGCGTCACAGAATGGGGGCCGGATAACACCGCCGCCTTCCGATCGGTCATGACGACTTCCACGACATCGGCCTCATGGGGAATGCGGGCGAATCCCAGGGCCGGCAGCATCACCCCGCGATCGCGCACCGGGACGGCGATACGGAAGTCGATTCCGGCGAGCAATGCGGCGGAGGCGGCCATGGCATGCAGATATCCCACCGTGCTCCACAGCGGTTCGTTTCCCGATTCCAGCCCGCGCAGTCTGCGCAGACAGCGGTTGAGCCACACTCCCACGGTGGGGTGCAGCAGCAGCCCCTCCACGGCGGCCGGAGAGCGGCGCTCGGCCTCGATCAGCAGGTGCCAGGCGTGCCGGGGCGAGGGGAGTGGGCCGGGCAGGGCGGGGTGCGCGGGGGCGATGTCCACCAGGGCGCGCAGCAGCAGCATGGCCCGGCTGCGCTGTCCCGACCTCAGCTCGGCCACGGCCGCAGGGCCGCCCGAACCCCGCGCCAACTCGGCGAAACCCTCCGCCGACAAACGATGGTTACGACCTCGTGTGGCGGAGAACGCCATGGCCGCCTAACTCACACAGACGTTCGACGCCGACGAGTTGCCGTTGACCGTCGGCGGGAACTGGACGACGTCCAGCAGCCGCTCCGTCACCGCGGAAAGCCCCTCGTGCCGCTCGAGGTCTGCGAGTGTCGCCCCCGAAAGGTCCAGCAGCTCCGTCTCGACCTCGGTCGCGACCCGCTCCATGACACCGTCCCCCTCCGGACGCTCCCTACCGGCTCCTATGAGGCATCCCCATGGTGGCCTACCCCTCTTGATTGCGAAAGGGTGAACACGGCCAGTCGGCGGCCGCCCCATCAAGATTTTCGGACACTTCCCCGCACGCGGACGCGCCTCGATATGCCGGTGTCACCCACCCGTTCCGGAGCGCACCGCCTCGACCTCGAAGACGCCTCCGCACACCCGGAAGGAGCGCGCCGAGGTCTTCATCGCGTCGAAGGAATCCGGCGGATAGACCCGGATCCGCTCGGGGGCGCGCCGGCACGGGGTGTCGGTCATGCCCTCGTTGAGCGTGTGCAGGTCGGCGGAGGCGCTGCCGCCGGGCGGCAGGGTGACCGTGGAGCGCGTGGGGCCGCGCCGGGTGGCGGGGTCGCCGATCGCGGAGCCGCCGGAGTCGAGCAGCGAGACCCCGGGATATCCGGTGAGGGTGCAGGTGGTGGCGGACGTGTTGGTGAACACCAGGGGCAGATGCACATTGCCGGCGCCCACGTCCACCCGGCCGGCCGACAGCGTCAGCTGCGTCCGGGAGCAGACGCGGCGGGCCCCGGACGCCGCGGCGGGCTGCGAGGAGGAGGCGCGCGAGGGCGCCGGGTGCGCCGAGGGCGGAGCGGACCGCGCGGTGTGCGAGGCGGACGGTCCGTCGGACGCGGTCCCGCTCCCGGGAGCGGCGGAGGAGGCCGCCGGGGCGGACGAAGGTGGCGCGGCGGAGGAGGCGGAGGTGACGGACGAGGCGCGCCGCGCGGAATCCCCGTCCCCGGTGTCGCTGCCGCACGCGGTGGCCGTGGCCAGCGCGCCGACCAGCAGGACGGATAAGACCGGCGGACGGAGCGAGCGGGGTCGCGATGCCGTCGTACGCCGAGGAGCCGAACCGTTCCGTGGACCCATGAGCGACCTCCCGAGGTCAGCCGTCGGCCGGGGCACCGGCCGCGGGTCGAGTGCCCCGGAGCCTGTGGTGCATGCCCCCTCCGGTCTCCCTTCCCCGTGTGGGCGGCCTCATGTCCGGGCGATGTCCGGGCGCACGGTGGGGAACGGAGCACAGGGGCGCACGGGCAGGAGGCGCCGGCCGCGGCGGCGTACGGGCACAGGAGCGTTGGCGTACGGGCACAGCGGCGTCCGCCGCGGCGGACGGCCGCCGCGGACGCTCCTTCGCCTCAAGGGGCCTTAGATCACCAAATGGGCCTTGGAGTGGGTGACTTCCTCGATGTCACCACCCGCCTTGCCGATCAGCCGGTGGGCCAGGTTGGTCAGCGCCCGCGCCGCCGCGATCTCCTCGCCGACCCTCGGCTGTGCCGGGTCGTCGGGATTCCGGTTGGCCCGGCCCTGAGCCAGCATCTCCGTGCCGTCGTGCATCCTCAGCCGGACGACCGCTTCGGTCAGCGGGCCGATCTCACGGAACTCCATCTGGATGTCGCATCCCACGATCGTCTCCATCGCGATCACCTCCTGCGTCACCTTCCAGAATGCGCCTCCCCCGTCTCTCCAGTCGACCGGGACAGCAACTCCACCACCTCGGCGTCCGTCGTCTGGGAGAAGTCCCGGTACCACTCCCCCACCGCCGCGAAGTCCGGGGGCGTGGAGAGGGCCACCACCTCGTCCGCGTCCTCGCGCAGCGTCGCGACCGCGTCCGGCGGCGCCACCGGGACGGCCAGGACCACCCGTGCGGCTCCCTGGGCCCGTGCGACCCGGCAGGCGGCCTGGGCCGTGGCGCCGGTCGCGATGCCGTCGTCCACGATGACCACCGTCCGGCCCTCGACCGGGATCCGCGAGCGGCCCCGGCGGAACCGCCCGGCCTTGCGGGCCAGCTCCTCCCGCTCGGTCCGCTCCACCTCGGCGAGGTCCTCCTCGTCGACCCGGCTCATCCGGACGATCGCCTCATGGACCACCCGCACCCCGCCCTCGCCGATCGCGCCGAACCCCAGCTCGCGGTGGTACGGCACGCCGAGCTTGCGGACGATGATCACGTCCAGCGGGGCATGGAGCGCTCGGGCCACCTCGTAGGCCACCGGCACCCCGCCCCGCGGCAGCCCGAGCACGACCGGTCGCTCATCGCCCAGGGGCCGCAGCGCCTCGCCGAGGCGCCGCCCGGCGTCCACCCGGTCGGTGAAGATCATGGTTCACCCCCGCGATGTGGGACTCGTCCGCGTAGGCCGGCCGGCGGGCCCCGGCGGCCCGCCAGAGCGCGCGAAAACCGGGGGCTCCGGCACCCTGGAGGTATGGAGCACACCACCGGCCCGGACGAGTCCGGATACCCCGTCTTCGTCGAGTCATTCGACGCCGACAGCCGCTACCGGCGGGTGCGGCTGCGCGGCCTGGGCTGTGAACCGCTCGAACGGGAGGAGTTCGAGCCGCGTGTCCGGCAGGTCTTCCCCGATATCGACCTCGACGACCCGGACCAGGTCCACTGGGCGGACCGGCCCGGACAGTGGCCGCCCTGGCATCCGGGCGAGGCATGACCGTCCTGGTCGGCACCTCGGGATGGCAGTACCGGGACTGGCGCGGCGGGCTCTATCCGCAGGGCTGTCCGCAGCGGCTGTGGCTGGAGGAGTACGCCCGCGCCTTCGACACGGTGGAGAGCAACAACGCCTTCTACCGGCTGCCCACGTACGACCAGTTCGCCGCCTGGCGGGAGCGCACCCCCGAGGGCTTTGTGATGGCGCTGAAGGCGAGCCGCTACCTCACCCACATCAAGCGGCTGCGGGATCCGGACGAGCCGGTGCAGCGGCTGATGTCCCATGCGGCCGGGCTCGGCGACCGGCTGGGCCCCGTGCTGCTCCAGCTGCCGCCCACCCTGCGGGCCGACGGCGAGCTGCTGGACCGCTGTCTGAGCCGGTTCCCCTCCGGGACGCGGGTGGCCGTCGAACCGCGGCACACCTCCTGGTGGACCGAGGAGATCCGCGCGGTGCTGGAGCGCCGCGCGGCCGCGCTGTGCTGGGCCGACGCCGGTTCCCGCCCGGTCACCCCGCTGTGGCGGACCACCGGGTGGGGGTATCTGCGCTTCCACGGCGGCCGCGCCGAGCCGGCCCCGCGCTACGGACACCGGGCGCTGGCCACCTGGGCGCGGCGGGTCCGGGACACCTGGCCGGCCGACGCGGAGGTCTACGCCTACTTCAACAACGACACGGGCGGGGCCGCGGTACGGGACGCGGTCGTCTTCGCCCGCGCCGTCGCCGGGCTCGGCCGCCCGGTCAGCGGCACCCCCTCGCCATAGCGCGGGTGCCGCTGACCGGGCGGCCTCACTCCTTCACCGCCCCGCCCAGCATGCCCTCGATGAACCGGCGTTGCAGCGCCACGTAGACCACGACCACCGGCAGCGCGATGAGCACCGAGGCCGCCGCGAGCAGCGCCGCGTCGGAGCTGTGCTGGCCCTGGAAGAAGGCGAGCCCGAGGGGGACCGTGCGATGGGCCTCGTCGCTGACCATGACCAGGGCCATCAGGAACTCGTTCCAGGTCCACATGAAGGTGATCACGACCATGGTGGAGATCGCCGGGCGGCCCATCGGGACCAGCACGCGCCACAGCGTGGTCCAGGTGGTGGCCCCGTCGAGCCGGGCCGCCTCGATCACCGCCCGTGCGCTGCCGCGGAAGTACGTGCGCATCCAGAAGACCCCGAAGGCCAGGGACTGCGCGGTCTGCGGCAGGATCAGCGCCCAGTAGGTGTCGGTGAGTCCGGCGTAGCGCAGATCGAAGTAGAGCGGGACGACCAGCGCCTCCTGGGGCAGCGTCAGCCCGATCACGAAGAGGTAGAACAGCACCGTGGAGCCGGGGAAGCGCATCACCCCGAAGGCGTAGGCGGCGAGGACGGCCAGCACGGTGGTGGCGGCCACCACGACCGCCGTGACCAGGACCGAGTTCCCCAGATAGGTGCCGAAGTGGCCACGGCTCCAGGCATCGGCGAAGTTGTTCCAGTGCAGACCGCCCTTGGGCAGCGAGAAGCCGGTGTCCAGGGAGCTCTGTGAGCCGAAGGCCGTGGCGAGGACGCCGATCACGGGGGTGAGCGCGATGACGGCGAAGAGGGCGAGGATGCCGTAGGTGACGGTGCGTTCCAGGCGTGTCGTCATGCCCGCCGCCCTTCCACGAGCCGGGCGGCCGCCACCGTCAGGACGAAGATCAGGACCGTGAGGGCCACGCCGACGGCGGCGGCCGAGCCGACCTGGTTGGTCTCGAAGGCCCGGTGGTAGACCTCGTAGGCGGGTACGGAGGTGGCGTTGCCGGGGCCGCCGCTGGTGGTGATGTAGATCAGGTCGAAGTTGCGCAGCCCGGCCACGATGGTCAGGGTCAGCGCCACCGCGATCTGCGGCCTGAGGCCCGGCAGGGTGACGGCGCGGAACTCGCGCAGCGGACCGGCGCCGTCCATCCGCGCCGCCTCGTACAGCTCGCGTGGGATGCGCTGGGCCCCGGCGAGGAAGAGGACCATGCACAGTCCGGTGCCGACCCAGGTGCCGACGACGCCGACGGCGGGCAGCGCCCAGGTGTAGTCGCCGAGCCAGGGGCGGGCGAGGCCGCCGAGGCCGACCGCGCGGAGGAGGTCGTTGAGCAGCCCGTCGGGGGCGAGGATGGAGCGCCAGGCCACGCCGACCACGATCAGCGCCAGGACCTGCGGAAGGAACAGGACGGTGCGGAAGAAGGTCATCCCGCGGACCCGGGCCCGGGACATCACGGCGGCCAGCAGCAGCCCGATGGCCACCGGCAGCGCCGAGTAGAAGACGAGCAGCAGCAGCGCGTGGAGGAAGGGGGCGCGCAGGCTCGGATCGCTGAACAGCGCGCGGTAGTTGTCGAATCCGGCGGGGGTGGCGACCGTCAGCCCGTCCCAGTGCACGAAGGACAGCCACACCGACTGTCCGAAGGGGTAGAGCAGGAAGACGGCGTACACGGCGAGGGCGGGCAGGATGTAGAGATAGCCGATGGCGCGCGGCTCACCGGGTGCCCGGCGGCGGTAGGCCCTGGTCGGGGCGGTGAGCCTCATCGGTTGCCCGCCGATGTGTGCTGCTCGCGCTGCTTCCTCATGAAGGCCCCGTAGTCCTTCTGCAAGGTCGCGGCGAAGGCGTCCGGGGAGGTCTTGCCGCTGATCACCCCCTGGAGGGCGGCCGAGAGCGTGTCGTAGAAGCTCGGGGTGGTGTAGTCGAGGTACGGGACGAGTCCGTCGGCGGCGCTCAGCCGCTTCCAGCCGGCGATCATCTGGCCGTCGGCGCTGTCCGGGGCGACCCGCGCCGCGGCCTGCGCGGGGACGGCGGGCAGCACGCCGTGCCGGGTCATGACGTCGGCGGCGTGCGCGTCGGTGAGGAAGTCCAGATAGGCGGCGGCCACCTCCGGGTGGCGGGAGCGGGAGGTGATGGACCAGGCCAGCCCCTGGCCCCCGGTGGTGACGGGGTTTCCGCCGGCCTTGGCGGGCGGGGGCGGCATGATGCCGAGCCGGTCGCCCATGGACTTCTTGAGGTCGGCCAGCTGCCAGGTGCCGGTCAGCAGATACGCGCCGTCGCCGGAGGCGAACTTCTTGGCCGCGTCGTCGTAGCCGAGTCCGTTGGCGCCCTTGGGCAGATAGCCGCGTTCCGTCCAGTCGGCGAGGGTCGCCGCGGCGCCCTTGGTGGCGGCGTTGTCGAAGCCGTCGCCGCGGCCGAGGACGGTGTCACGGGCACCGGCGGCGCCGAGCTGGTCGTGCAGCACCCCGAAGGTGTGGATGGCCGGGTACTTGTCGAGGTTGCCGAACTGGATCGGCAGTTCGCCCCGCTTCTTGAGCCGGGCCAGGCCGTCGGTGAACTCGCCCCAGCTGCGCGGGGGTTCCAGCCCGGCCCGCCGCAGCAGGTCCTTGTTGTAGTACAGGCCGATGTACTCGCCGGTCTGGGAGATGCCGTAGAGCCGCCCCCTGCCGAAGTCGCCGCCGTCGGCGGAGACCCGGTTCAGGTTGAGCAGTGTGGCGGGGTAGCGGGTGTTCCAGTCGTAGATCCCGGCGTAGTTGTCCAGCGGGGCGAGCAGCCCGGCCCGGACGAAGGCGACCATGTCCGGGTAGCCCTGGTTGGCCTGGATGACATCGGGCGGGTTGTTGCCGGAGACGGCGAGCTTCAGGGTGGTCTTCAGATCGGTGAAGCTGCGGGCGACCCGCTTGATCCGCACATTGGGGTACTTCTTCTCGAACTCCCGGTTCAGCTGCTGTATCTCGCCGTTGGTCCCGCCGCGTATCTCCTGGTCCCATACGGTCAGCGTGGTCTTTCCGGCCCTGGCCGGGTCGGGTACGGCGGTGGCCGCGCCGGTCCCGGCACCGGCGGCCCCCGAGCCGTCGGTGCCGGGCACACAGCCCGCGGCGAGCAGGACGGCACCGACGGCGAGCGCGGCCGGGGCGGCTCTGCCACGTATGCGGCGGCGCGCCCCGGTACGGGCGAGTTCCATGGGGTTCTCCTCGATGCGTCTGATCAGGGGCCGTCAGGACCGTTGGGCACTGTCATGCACCCGGAAGCCGATGGTGGGCAGCGCCCGCAGCCGCGGGCAGTCGCTCACCCGGTCCGGGATCAGATCGCCCAGGAAGGCGTAGCGGCGGGCGAGCCCGGCCGCGTCCGCGTGGCGGTCGGCCGACCGGCGCGCCCGGCTCCACCAGGCGGCCACCTCCGACCAGCCGGGAGCGGCCAGGGAGCCGCCGAAGTGCTGGACGGAGAGGGCGGCGGTGAGGTTGGCGAAGGCCAGCCGGTCCACGAGCGGCCAGCCCGCGAGCGTTCCGGTCATGAAACCGGCGACGAAGACATCGCCCGCCCCGGTCGGGTCGAGCGCGTCCACGGACAGTCCGGGCACCTCGGCGCGCTCCCCGGTGAGCGAGTCGATGGCCACGGCGCCCTCGGCGCCCCTGGTGACGACCGCGATCGGCACCAGCTCGGCCAGGGCGCGCACGGCCCGCTCGGGGCTGTCGGTGCGGGTGTAGCGCTGGGCCTCGGCCGCGTTGGGCAGGAAGGCGTGGGCATAGGGCAGGTCGGGCAGTGCGGCGGGGTCCCAGCGGCCGGATTCGTCCCAGCCGACATCGGCGAAGATCTTGGCTCCCTGGGCGTGCGCCCGGCGCACCCACTCCTCCTGGCGCCCCGGTTCGAAGGCGGTCACACAGGCGCGGGAGCGGGGCGGCGCGCCCTGGGCGGCGGGCGGCGGGGCCGGGTGTTCATGGGTGACCATGGTCCGCTCGCCCTCGTACGCCATGGAGACGGTGACCGGGGAGTGCCAGCCGGGGACGCGCCGGGAGTGGGTGAGGTCCACGCCCTCGCCGAGGGCGAGGCTCTCCCAGCAGTAGTCGCCGTAGACATCGGTGCCGAAGGCGGCGGCGAGGGTGGTGTGCAGCCCCAGCCGGGCGAGCGCGGTGGCCATGTTGGCGATGCCGCCGGGGCTCGATCCCATGCCGCGCGCCCAGGACTCGGTGCCGCGGACGGGGGCGTGGTCGAGCCCGGTGAAGATGATGTCCAGGAACACGGTGCCGGTGAGGTAGACGTCGTGCTCGGGGTCCGCGGGAGCGCGCAGCGCCGCCAGCGGGTCGATCGGTTGGATCGGATCGGGTGTTCCGGCCGTGGTGCTCACCGACGTGCCTTTCCTTGTGCGGCATGACCTGTTCGCGCCTGGGGCCCTTCTGACGGGGTGGCGTGAGCGACACCTTGCACCTCACCTGCGGTGAATGCAAGAGGTCAATCACAGTCGCGCAGACTCGCTCATCTGGAGTAGGTTGCCACCATGCTGCGAGAGACCCGCCACGAGAAGCTGCTGAGCATCCTCGGCGAGGAGGGCGTGCTGCCCATCGGGGAGATCGCCACGCGTCTGGGCGTCAGCGAGGCCACCGCCCGCCGGGACCTCACCGAGCTGGGCCGGGCCGGCCGGCTCACCCGGGTCTACGGCGGCGCGGTGGCCGCGCCCACTCCGGACGAGGAGCGTCCGTTCGGCGAGGTGGCGGTCGACGACCTGGACGACAAGCGGGCCGTCGCCCGCGCCGCCGCGGAGCTGGTCGCCGACGGCGATGTGCTGCTGCTGGACATCGGCACCACCACCCTCCAGCTCGCCAAGCTGCTGCGCGGCCGTCCGGTCACGGTGGTGACCAGCAATCTCGCGGTCTACGACGAGCTGCGCGACGACCCGAAGGTGACCCTGATCCTGCTGGGCGGGCAGGTGCGCGCCAACTACCGGTCCGTGGTCGGCTTCCTCACCGAGTCCAACATCCGTCAGCTGCGGGTCGGCCGGCTCTTCCTCGGCGCGAGCGGGGTGCTCCCCGACGGCAGCGTGCTGGACAGCACCCATGTGGAGGTGCCCGTCAAACGGGCCATGCTCGGCGCCACCCGGGAGGTGGTGCTGCTGGTCACCGCGGGGAAGTTCCCCGGTGACACCGGCCTCGCCCGGATCTGCGGGCCGGAGCGGATCGACACCCTGATCACCAACGAGACATCCGACCCGGCGACGCTCGCCGTGTTCCGCGAGGCCGATGTGGAGGTAGTGACCGTATGAGGCTGACTGTGCTGGGCGGCGGCGGATTCCGTATGCCCCTGGTGTACCGGGCCCTGCTCGAGGACACCGGGGACGAGGCCGGACGCTGCACCGAGCTGGTGCTGTACGACACCGACCCCGGCCGGCTGGACGCCATCCGCGCAGTCCTGGCCGAACAGGCCGAGGGCCGCCCCACCGCGCCCGCGGTCCGGGCCACCACCGATCTGGACGAGGCGCTGCGCGGCGCCGACTTCGTCTTCTCGGCCATCCGCGTCGGCGGCCTGGAGGGCCGGGCGCGCGATGAGCGGATTCCGCTCGGCGAAGGGGTGCTGGGGCAGGAGACGGTCGGCGCGGGCGGGGTGCTCTACGGGCTGCGCACCCTGCCGGTGGCGCTGCGGATCGCCGAGCGGATCGCCACCGTGGCCCCGGACGCCTGGGTCATCAACTTCACCAACCCGGCGGGCATGGTCACCGAGGCGATGCAGCGGGTGCTCGGCGATCGGGTGATCGGCATCTGCGACTCCCCGGTCGGTTTGTGCCGCCGCGCCGCGCGGGCGGTCGGCGCCGACCCGGACCGGGCCACCTACGACTATGTGGGCCTCAACCACCTGGGCTGGCTGCGCCGGGTGGTGGTGAACGGCCGGGACCGGCTGCCGGAGCTGCTGGGCGACACCGCCGCGCTGGAGTCGTTCGAGGAGGGCAAGCTGTTCGGCGCCGAGTGGCTGCGGGCGCTCGGCGCGCTGCCGAACGAGTATCTGCACTACTACTACTTCAACCGGGAGGCGGTGGCCTCGATCCGTCAGGCCCCGGCCACCCGTGGGGAGTTCCTCCGCGAGCAGCAGGCCCGGTTCTACGCGACGGCCGGCTCCGGAGCCGCCGGGGCGCTTCAGGCGTGGGAGCGCACCCGGCTGGAGCGCGAGGCCACGTACATGGCCGAGAGCCGCGAGGCCACCGGCGGCTGGGAGCGCGACTCCTGCGATCTGGACGGCGGTGGCTACGACCGGATCGCGCTGGCCCTGATGCGGGCCATCGCCCGCGATGAGCGCGCCACGCTGATCCTCAACGTGCGCAACCGCACGGCCGTCCCCGGTCTGGACGAGGACGCCGTGGTGGAGGTGCCCGCCGTGGTGGACGCGGGCGGGGCGCGCCCGCTGGCGGCCGGCGCGGTGGCGCCGGACCAGCTTGGCCTGATGCTCACCCTCAAGGCCGTGGAGCGCGCGGCCATCGAGGCGGCCACGACCGCGGCGGGCACCGAAGCGGGCACCGATTCGGGCATCGCCCGCGGTGCGGCCCTGCGGGCCCTCGCTCTGCATCCGCTGGTTGATTCGGTCAAGGTCGCGGGCAGGATTCTGGATGCCTCCGGGGCGCTCGACCGCCCATAGCACATGTCCGTTCGGGCATTCCCCAGTATCTGAACACGCCCGGTTGGGCTCCGTTCACGTCCTCTTTCGGTAATCGGGCGAGAAACGGGCCCACCGGGCGGAGAACCAGGCATCCGAGTTCCTCACCGTCCGTTGCCTCACCCCTGCTGAACTGCCAAGATAACGATCGTGAAACGGGCGCATACGGTCACGATCTCTCCTGCGCCAAGGCTGGCGGCTCTCGTTGCGTGCTTGTAAAACTGCCACGCAAGCTCGAAAGACCAAGGCAGGAGGTGCGGCGTGGACGCGGAGGAACGCCGTCGGGAGATCCTCGACACGGCTCGCCGTGCCGGCGTCGTGGACGTCGGCAAACTCGCCGCCGACCTCGGGGTGTCCAAGGAGACGGTGCGCCGCGATCTGCGTGTGCTGGAGCAGCACGGACTGGTGCGGCGCACCCATGGTGGCGCGTACCCCGTGGAAAGCGCCGGTTTCGAGACCACCCTCGCCTTCCGTACCACCATGCATGTGCCGGAGAAGTCGCGGATCGCGGCGGCGGCGGCCGATCTGCTGGGCGATGCCGAGACGGTCTTCATCGACGAGGGGTTCACCCCGCAGCTGATCGCGGAGGCCCTGCCCCGGGACCGGCCGCTCACCGTGATCACCGCTTCCCTCGCGACCGCCACCGGCCTCGCTCCCCGTGACAACACCACCGTGCTGCTCCTCGGCGGCCGGGTGCGCGGGGGCACGATGGCCACCGTCGACCACTGGGCGACGCATATGCTTTCGGGCTTCGTCATCGACCTGGCCTTCATCGGCGCCAACGGCATCTCCCGCCAGTACGGCCTGACCACCCCGGATCCGGCGGTCAGTGAGATCAAGGCGCAGGTGGTGCGGGTCTCCCGGCGGAAGATCTTCTCCGGGGTGCACACCAAGTTCGGAGCCGTCAGCTTCTGCCGGTTCGCGGATGTGTCGGATTTCGAAACCATCGTGACCGACACCGGTCTACCGCTGACCGAGGCACATCGCTATTCGCTGCTGGGCCCGCAGATCGTCAGGGTCTGACGTCCCTCCTCCGCTGTTTTTACTTTTTCCCCCGTCCCTTCGATTGGACCCGTTATGCCAGTCCTGACTCTTCGTGCTGCCCGGATACCGGTGGTGGCCCTGACCGCGGGCGCGCTCCTGACCGGTTGCGCCGGTATGGGAGGCGGCAGCTCAGGCGATAAGACCGTCAATGTCCTGATGGTGAACAACCCGCAGATGGTGGATTTGCAGAAGCTCACCAAAAAGTACTTCACCAAGGAAACGGGCATCACGGTCAGGTTCACGATGATGCCGGAGAACGAGGTCCGCGACAAGATCAGTCAGGACTTCGCCAACCAGGCCCGCCAGTACGACGTGGCCACCATCAGCAATTACGAGGTGCCCTTCTACGCGGAGAACGACTGGCTGCTGCCGCTCGACTCCTACGCGGCCAAGGACAAGGCGTTCGACCAGAAGGACATCCTCCCCTCGATGCGGGAGTCGCTGACCGCCGAGGACGGCAAGCTCTACGCCGAGCCCTTCTACGGCGAGTCGTCGTTCCTGATGTACCGCAAGGACATCCTCGCCGAGAACCATCTGAAGATGCCCGAGCACCCCACCTGGCAGCAGGTCGCGGACATCGCGGCCAAGGTGGACGGCTCCCGCAAGGGGATGAACGGCATCTGTCTGCGCGGACTGCCCGGCTGGGGTGAGCTGATGGCCCCGCTGACCACGGTGGTCAACACCTTCGGCGGGACGTGGTTCACCAAGGACTGGAAGGCGCAGCTGGACTCGCCCGAGTTCACCAAGGCGACCAAGTTCTATGTCGACCTGGTGCGCAAGCACGGTGAGGCCGGTGCGGCCCAGTCGGGCTTCGCCGAGTGCCTGAACAACCTCACCCAGGGCAAGAGCGCCATGTGGTACGACGCCACCTCGGCCGCCGGGTCGCTGGAGGCCGCCAAGTCCCCCGTCAAGGGCAAGATCGGCTACGTCCAGGCGCCGGTGGAGAAGACCGAGAGCTCCGGCTGGCTCTACACCTGGGCCTGGGGCGTCCAGAAGGCGTCGCGCCACCCCGACAACGCCTGGAAGTTCATCTCCTGGGCCTCCAGCAAGGAGTACGAGGCCCTGGTCGGCAAGGAGTTCGGCTGGTCCAACGTGCCCGCGGGCAAGCGGTCGTCCACCTACACCAATCCGGACTACAAGGACACCGCCGGCACCTTCTCCGAGGAGACCCGTAAGGCCATCACCAGCGCCAAGCCACGTGATCCTGGGGTGCAGCCGCGGCCGACCATCGGTATCCAGTTCGTCGACATCCCCGAATTCGCCGATCTGGGCACCAAGGTGGCCCAGGAGATCAGCGCCGCCATCGCCGGAAAGCAGTCCGTCGAGACGGCATTGAAGAATTCGCAGAAGCTGGCCGAGAAGGTCGCCGAGGAGTACCGATGAGTAACCCGACGACGGCAGTACCCGTACACGACGAGCGGCCACCGGCCGCGGCGGCCCCCGCCGCCGCCAAGCGCCCCGGGGCGCCGAGGAACCGGGCCCGGGAGTGGGCCACCCGGGCGCCGCTGCTGCCCGCGCTGATCTTCCTGATCGTGGTCACCCAGCTTCCGTTCGTGGCGACCCTGGTGATCTCGCTCTTCGACTGGAACTCCTTCCGTCCCGACCGCCGTGAGTTCGCGGGACTGGAGAACTACAAGACGGTGCTGAGCGATGAGGCACTGCGCGACTCCATCGTCACCACCGTGCTGCTGACCGCCTCCGTGGTGATCGTCAGCGTGGTGCTGGGGCTGCTGCTGGCGCTGCTGCTGGACCGCAAGTTCCGCGGCCGGGGCCTGGTCCGCACCATGCTCATCGCACCGTTCCTGCTGGTGCCGGTGGCCTCCGCGCTGCTGTGGAAGCATGCGCTGTACAACCCCGAGTACGGCCTGTTCAACGGCGTGCTCAACTGGCTGGGCGGGCCCCAGCCGGAGTGGCTCACCGATACTCCGCTGATCGCGGTGGAGGCATCGCTGATCTGGCAGTGGACACCGTTCATGATGCTCATCCTGCTGGCCGGACTCCAGAGCCGCCCGCTGGAGACGATGGAGGCGGCCCGGCTGGACGGGGCCGGCAACTGGCAGATCTTCCGCTATCTGACGCTGCCGCATCTGCGCCGCTATCTGGAGCTGGGCACGCTGCTCGGGTCCATCTACATCGTGCAGAACTTCGACGCCGTGTTCACCATGACCCGCGGTGGCCTGGACACCGCCAACCTGCCCTACACCATTTACGAAACCTTCTACAACGCCCACGAGTACGGGCTGGCATCGGCCGCGGGTGTCGTGGTGGTGATCGGCACGATCATCATCGCCACCTTCGCGCTGCGCGTGGTTTCGTCCCTCTTCCGTGAGGAGGTGTCCCACGCATGACCGCCGTGAGCACCCCGGTGACCATCACCCCCGTGACGGACGCGGCCCGCCGGGCCAAGCGGCGCGGTGCGGCACTCGGCCTGCTGGCCTGGTTCGTCGGCATCGTGTTCGTCCTGCCGGTGCTGTGGATGCTGCTGACCTCGTTCCACTCCGAGGCCGACGCCGCCACCAACCCGCCGTCGCTGACCGCTTCGCTGACCCTCGACGGGTACAAGGAGTTCTTCGGCTCGGGCGGCGGGGCCAGCCCGTGGCCCTCGCTGCTCAACTCGCTGGGCACATCCCTCTTCTCCACCTGCTTCGTGCTGCTGCTGGCGCTTCCGGCGGCGTACGCGCTGTCGATCCGGCCGGTGCGCAAGTGGACGGATGTGATGTTCTTCTTCCTGTCCACCAAGATGCTGCCGGTGGTGGCCGGACTGCTGCCGATCTTCCTGTTCGCCAAGGACATCGACTTCCTGGACAACGTCTGGCTGCTGGTCATCCTCTACACCTCGATGAACCTGCCGATCGCGGTGTGGATGATGCAGTCCTTCCTCGCCGACGTCCCGGTGTCGATCATCGAGGCCGCCCAGATGGACGGGGCGCGGCTGCCGACCATCCTGTGGCGGGTCGTCGCCCCGATCGCGGGGCCGGGCATCGCCGCCACCTCGCTGATCTGTTTCATCTTCAGCTGGAACGAGATGCTCTTCGCCCAGGTGCTCACCGGTGTGGTCGCCCAGACCGCCCCGGCGTTCCTGACCACCTTCGTCACCAGCCAGGGCCTGTTCCTGGCCAAGGTCTGCGCCGCGTCGATCGTCATTTCCCTCCCGGTGCTCGCCGCCGGTTTCGCCGCCCAGGACAAGCTGGTTCAGGGCCTTTCGCTAGGAGCAGTCAAATGAGGGCCGCCGTCATCGAAGCCCCCGGCAAGGTCACCGTCACCACCGTCGCGGACCCCACCCCGGGGCCCCGTGAGGTCGTGGTGGACGTGGCGGCCTGCGGGCTGTGCGGCACCGACCTGCACATTCTTCAGGGGGAGTTCGCGCCCACGCTGCCCATCGTCCCCGGGCACGAGTTCGCCGGTGTGGTCGTGGGCATCGGCAGCGGTGTCACCGAGGTCGCGGTGGGCGACCGGGTCGCCGTGGACCCCTCCCTGCACTGTCATGAGTGCCGTTACTGCCGGATCGGCCGGGGCAACCTGTGCGACAACTGGAACGCGATCGGGGTCAGCGTCCCCGGCGGGGCCGCCGAGTTCGCGGTGGCCCCGGTGGCCAACTGCGTCAAGCTGCCCGAGCACGTGGAGGTGGCCGACGCGGCCCTGATCGAGCCGCTGTCCTGCGCGGTGCGCGGCTATGACGTGCTCAACGGCAACCTGGGCGCCGAGGTGCTCATCTACGGCTCCGGCACCATGGGGCTGATGATGCTGGAGCTGGCCAAGCGGACCGGCGCCACCAGCGTGGACGTGCTCGATGTCAACGCCGAGCGGCTGGCCACCGCCACCACCCTCGGCTGCAGCCGGGCCGCCGCCTCGGCGGACGAGCTGGACCAGCCGCGCGGCTGGGACGTGGTCATCGACGCCACCGGCAACCAGGCCGCCATCCAGGACGGGCTGGGCCGGGTGGCCAAGGCCGGCACGTTCCTCCAGTTCGGCGTCTCCGACTACGCGACGCGGGCCGTCATCGAGCCGTACAAGATCTACAACCAGGAGATCACCATCACCGGCTCCATGGCCGTGCTGCACAGCTACGAGCGTGCCGCCGGGCTGTTCGCGACCGGGGTGCTGGACCCGCAGATCTTCATCAGCCACCGGCTGCCGCTGGAGGAGTACCCCAAGGCGCTCGACCAGTTCCAGTCGGGCCAGGGCCGCAAGATCGTGGTCGTCCCGTAACCGTACGTGGTTGACGGCCCAAGCCCGGGGCACCAGGCTTGGGCCGTCGTCAATCATGATCGGGAGAGGGCGGGACATGGGCAAGGGCCACGCGGTGGTGGTGGGCGGAGGACTGGCGGGCACGCTGGCGGCGGGCGCGCTTCTCGGCCACGTCGAGGGGGTCACCCTCGTGGAGCGCGACCGCTATCCCGAGCAGCCCGTCTTCCGCAAGGGCGTACCCCAGGGCCGCCATCTGCACGTCTTCCTCAGCGGCGGGCGGCGCGCCCTGGAGGAGCTGTTCCCCGGGCTGGGAAGCGAACTGGAGGCGGCCGGCGCGCACCGCCTCGAAGCGCCGCGCGATGTGATCACCAAGGCCCCCAACGGCTGGCAGCGCCGCTACCACGAGGGCAGACACATCACGACCAGCTGCACCCGGGCGCTGTTCGACGCCACCGTACGGGCGCGGGTGCTGACCGAGGCCGAGAGGTCCGGGACCCGGGTGGAGGTGCTCCAGGCCACCGAGGTCATCGGGCTGCTCGGCGGCGCGGACCGGGTGACCGGCGTACGGGTACGGGCACGGGACGCCGGACACGCCGAGCGGGAGCTGCCCGCCGATCTGGTCGTCGACGCCTCGGGGCGCGGCTCGCGCGCCCCCCGGTGGCTGGCGGAACTGGGCGCTCCGGTGCCGCGCGAGGAGGTCGTCGACGCCGGGATCGGCTACTGCACCCAGATGTTCCGGCCCGCCGAGCCGCTGGACATGGTGATGGTCATCCAGCCACGCCCGGACTGTCCGCGCGGCGCGGCGTGGTCCCCCGTCGAGGACGGCAACTGGCTGCTGACGCTGTCGGGGGTGCGGGGTCAGCATCCGCCGACCGAGGGCTCGGAGGTGCCCGGCTTCGTCAAGTCCCTGGGCGAGCCGGCGCTCTACGAACACCTGCTGACCTGTGAGCCGGTCTCCCCGCCGTACGGATTCCGCGACACCTCCAACCGCCGCCGCCACTACGACGCCCCGGGCGGGGTGCCCGAGGGGTTCCTCGCGGTCTCGGACGCCGCCTGCACCTTCAACCCGGTCTACGGACAGGGCATGTCGGTGGCCGCCCTCAGCGGACTGGCCCTGCGCCGCTGCCTGGCCGAGGGAGGTCTGCGGCCCGGTTTCGCGGCCACCGCGCAGCGCGCCGTGGCCCGCGCGAGCGACACCGCCTGGCTGACCGCCGTCGGCGCGGACCGCCCGTACGCCACGGACGCGGACGCGACACCGCCGGGCGCGGCCGAGCGGCTGCGGAGCTGGTACTTCGGGCGGCTGGCGGCTCGGGCGACGATCGACCGGGTGGTGGGCGCGGCGTTCCGGGACGTCACATACCTGGCCGCGGCCCCGTCCCGCCTGATGTCCCCCGCCGTCGCCCTGCGGACGGTGCTCCTGCCAAAGGCCCGCGGCCTCACGGCCCCGCCACTGCGCGTGGAGACCTGACCCCGGCCCGCGCACCGGCGCCCGCCGGAGGCCCAGCCCCCGGACGCCGGTGTCGCGGGCTTCATCCCCGCCCCCGCGGGGGACAGGCCCCGGCCCGGTGCCGCGGGCCTCGCCCCGGCTCCCGCGGGGGCAGGCTTCGGGTTCCCGGTATCGCGAGGCCGCGCCCCAGCGCCCCGCCAGGCACATGAGCCCAGCCCACGGCCCGGCATGGCGGCCCGGCTCGCAGGAGCCTCCGCCCCACCCCTGGCCCACCCGGGGCGGCCCCGCCCCGCGAGGGGGCGGAGCCCCCGGACCCCCGCCCCGCCCCCGTGCAGGAGATCCGGGTTTACGCACCGGGTACTGCCGGACGGAGGCCCCGGCGGACCCCCGTCCCGCCGGGACCGGTGGCCCCGGGCTCCTCGCAGGACAAGCCCCGGCCCCCGTATCGCGGGGCGGCGCCCCAGTCCGCCGGACACATAGGGCCCTGCCCGCCGCCGGACTGCCTGGACCGGGGTCCGCGCCCCGCCCCAGGCCCCACCGGCAGCGGCCTCGGCCTCCGGTCGTGGAGCCCGGCGCCCCCTGCCAGGCTCTCCGAAGCCACGTCCGGAAAGCGCCCGGAGGCGGAGGGCGGCCCGAGTGGGGCCGGGAGAGCCGCGGTCCCGAGGGGGTGCACTCAGGCGGTGGCGTCGCGCAGGTGTGCCGCGGCGGCCTGCTCCAGGTGGACCAGGTCGCTGCTGACCGTGGCGAAGGTGAAGCCCTGGGCCAGGCGCTTGGCGGCCGTCGCGCCGTCGGGGCAGTGGATACCGGCGGCGATGTTCGCGGCCCGCGCCTCCTCGGCGACCTTCGCCAGGGCCGCGTCGAACTTCTCCGCGACCGAGGTGTCGGTCGAGGTGCGGCCGCCGAGCGCGATGGTGAGGTCGGAGGGGCCGATGTAGACACCGTCGAGCCCGTCCGTCGCGCAGATCTCCGCCGTGTTGGCCAGCGCCTGGGCCGTCTCGATCATCACGATGCAGGCGACCTGCTCGTTGGACTCGGCGGGGGTGGGGCCGACCCGCAGGCCCGAGCGCATCGGGCCGTAGGAGCGCACCCCGAGCGGGGGGTAGCGGCAGTAGCTGACCGCGGCGGCCGCCTCCTCGGCGCTGTTGACCAGCGGAACGATGACCCCACGGGCGCCGGCGTCGAGGGCCTGGCCGATCCAGAAGCCGTCGTTGGCCGGAACGCGCACCATTCCGGCGGAGGTGCCGCGGGCGTCGATGGCGGTCATCGCGCCGAGGGTGCCCTGGTAATCGAGGAGGCCGTGCTGGGCGTCGACGCAGATGTAGTCGTAGCCGAGCCCGGCCAGGCGCTCGGTGCCGACGGGGTTGTCGAGGACGACCCAGTAACCGATGATCCGCTGGCGGGCGCGCAGCCGGGCCGCGAAGTCGGCGGGGGAAGTGTTCATGCTGTCAGCTTCTCTCGTTGTGTCTCGGGGGCGGATGCGGGGGTGGTCATGGGGATCCGGGGTGCGTCGCCCGGCGTTCCGGTGTTCCGTTGTTCCGGTGTTCACACCACGGCGTTCACCGGGTCCTCTCCCCGCAGGACGCGCACCACATCGGCGGCCACGGTGGTGCCCATCGCGGCGTTGGCCTGCTGGGTGAACGCGGCGCAGTGCGGGGTCAGCACCGCGTTGGGCGCGGTGAGCAGCGGATTACCGGCCGGGGGTTCGGTGGCGAACACATCGATACCGGCCGCCGCGATATGCCCGCTGTGCAGCAGTTCGGCGAGGGCCTCTTCGTCGATCAGCCCGCCCCGCGCCGTATTGATGACACAGGATCCGGGCTTCATGGCCGCCAGTTGGGCGCGGCTGAGCAGCGGTCCGCCCGAGGGCACCGGCAGATGCAGGGTGAGCACATCGGCGGCCGCGATCAGCTCCTCGAAGGTCACGGACCGCACCCCCTGTTCGGCGAAGACGGCCGCAGGAAGGTGCGGGTCGTAGGCGATGAGGTCCATGTCGAAGCCCCGGGCGCGGCGGGCGACGGCCTGCCCGATCCGGCCGAAGCCGACGATGCCGAGGGTGCGCCCGGCCAGTTCGGGCCCGAAGAAGCGGTCCCAGCGGCCGCCGGTGACCGAGGCGTGCGCGGGCACGATGCGCCGTACGGCGGCCAGCAGCAGGGCCATCGTCATATCGGCGACCGCCGTGGTGTTGGTTCCGGGAGCGTTGACCACGCGGACGCCGTGTGCGGCGGCCGCGGCCAGGTCGATGTTGTCGGTGCCGACGCCGTGTTTGGCGACGACCTCCAGCCCCGGCGCCGCCGCCAGGACCGCCGCCGTCACCGGGTCGAGCCCGACGACCAGCGCCCTGGCGCCCTCGGCCTCCTCGATCAGCTGCCGTTCGGTGAGCGGATGCGCCGCCCGTGCGGTGCGCACCGGCACCCCGGCGGCCGCGAACACCTCCCAGGGCTCGCTCGCATGCTGTCCGAAGCTCGGTGTGGTCACCAGGACGCCATGGCCGGTGGCCGCACCGGACCCGCCCGCCCCGCTCGGCTCACGCAACTCGCTCAACTCAATCAACTCCCTCAACTCCCCACCCCGAGCCCGAGGACATCGAGGACCGAATAGACACCCAGCGCGCCGATGGCCGTACTGCTGAGCACCAGCGCGCCGTTCAGCACGGGGTTGGCGCGGAACCGCCGATCGACTTCCGTGCTGCGCAGCCGCCATACCGCGATCACGACCGCGAGCAGGAAGATCCCGCCCGCGATACCTCCGGCCTGCACCATCAGCACCGGCTCCTGGAGATAGAGGTAGAACGCGGCCCACAGGGGCGGCAGGACCACGGTGAGCAGACGGATGACGCGCTGCCGGGCCTTGACGTCCCGCCAGTCGAACACGCCGAGCAGGCCGAGGGTGTTGGTCCACAGCCGTGGCACGCTCGCGGTGGAGGCGATGATCGTGGAGTAGAGGACGGCGATGGCACCGGCCAGGAAGAGGTACTTGCCGGCGGGGCCGAGCGTGTCGGTGTACATCCGGGACAGCGTGGTGATCATCTCGTTGCCCTCGGGCACCAGGTTCTGCCGGTGCAGGATGGCCGCGCCGATTATGTAGAAGGAGAGCGTGCACAGGGTGCACACGGCCCATGAGGTGAGCGCGTCGATGCGCATCACCCGGATCCAGCCCTCGGCGCGCCGGGCCCGTGCCTCGGTGCCGTCGTCGGGGCCGGTCCAGCGGGCGTACCCCTTCTCCAGACACCAGTAGGTGTAGGTGGTCATCTCATCGGCGCCGACGCCGGTGATGCCGAACATGGCGACGGCGAAGCCGAGCGTCCCGGCCGGGATGGACAGGGTCAGTCCGGAGGCCAGGTCGGAGCCGCCGTACGGGAACTCGGTCCAGGGCAGTCCGACCGCGAGGGCGACGGTGGAGAGGGTGAAGAGGACGACGGTGATGAACCCGGCCTTCTCCACCATCCCGTAGCGGTTCGTATACATCAGCGCGACGACGGACACCACGACGATCACGGTCCAGGCGGTGAGCGAGGTCCGGCCCAGCGGTTCGCCCCCGATGGGGGCGAGAATGCTGAAGGCCGCCGCGGCACCGCCGATCATGCCTCCGCGCTGGAGCATCTTGGCGAAGTCCATGAGGATCCACAGCACGTTGATCCAGCCGACCCGGCCCACTCTGGGGGCGACCTGGCTGTAGCCGGCCAGGGCCGTCTTGCCGGTGAGGATGGTCCAGCGGGCCAGCTCCATCTGGACCCACACCTTGACCAGCGCGCTGGCGATGACCAGCCACAGCAGGACGAAACCCGCCTTGGCGCCCAGTGAGGTGGTGGTGATCAGCTCGCCGGACCCGACCACGGCGGCGGAGAGGATCATTCCGGGGCCCAGCCGGCGCACCGTGCCGCGTAGATCGCGCGGCGGCTCCTTGATGTCGCTCGCCCGCAGTGCGTACGGATCGTCGGACGGCGCCTCGTCCTTCGGCCCGACCTGCGTCGGCACACTCTCCGCCGTCATACGACCTCCCCGCTCCGTGCGTGTTGTGTGCGGAACGCTCGCACGATTGCACGTAACGCGCAAGAGTCTGCGCAGTGTCCACCATGAAACAGCGCGGAATGCGCAGACTGATAGTGTTGCTCAGTGCTGCGCAGCGTCGCGCGGAGTGAGCGGAAGGATGGGCCGCCATGACTCAGGAGGCCGGGGCGGAGGAGCGCAGACGGCTGCGCGCCGGGGACCGCCGGGAGCTGATCGCCCGAATGATCCGGACCGATGGCACGGTCGTGGTCGAGGAGCTGGCCCGCTCGCTGGAGGTGACCCCCTCCACCATCCGCCGGGACCTCGCACTCCTCACCGAACAGGGCACCATCGCCCGTACCTACGGCGGCGCGATGAGCGCCGGTCACACCACCGAGCCCAGCCTCGGGCAGCGCAGCGGGCTCGCCGTCGCCGAGAAGGACCGCATCGGGCGCTGGGCGGCCGCGCGGATCGGGCAGGGCGACACCGTCATCCTCGACGCGGGCACCACTACCGGACGGCTCGCCCACCATCTGCGCGCCCGCACCGACCTGACCGTGATCACCAGCGGGCTCACCGCGCTGCGCGAGCTGGCCGAGGCGGACGGGGTCGAGCTGATCACCCTCGCCGGGACGCTGCGCCACGTCAGCCAGGGCTTCGTCGGGCCGCTCGCCGAGCTGACCCTGTCCCGGCTGACCGCGGACAAGGTCTTCCTCGGCGCGGACGGGCTGGACGCGCGGCTGGGCATCTGCGAGGCGAGCCTGCAACAGACCTCGCTCAAGGAGATGATGGCCGACCGCGGCAAGGAGCTGTACGTCCTGGCCGACAGCAGCAAGCTCGGCCAGGCCCCGTTCACCGCCTGGGCCCCGCTGGACCGGGCGTGGACGCTGGTCACCGACAGCGGCGCCACCGACGCCCAGCTCGCCCCCTTCCGCGCGCTGCCGGACACCGAGGTGATCACCGTCTGACGACGTGCCGCCCCGCGCCCACCTCTAACGGTGTGTCATCCCCCGGCAGCCGCACCTCGGCCCGGGTGCCTGGCGGCACCAGCACCTCGACCACCAGCTCCTCGCCCCCGCGCCGCCAACCCGCCTCGGCCCTGCCGTACGGGGTCGCTCCGCCTTCCGTCGGTCCGCGCCTGCACCGGGCTGCCGACACAGCCCGCCGCTGTGCGGGGCCGGCCCGTCGCGAGGGAGCGGGCCGGGAGCCGTGCTCCCGGCCCGCTCACCCGGGTCAGTCCTGGTACAGGCGCGGTGCGGCCGCCGCGCCCACGAGGCCGAAGCTGTCCTCGACCTCCGCCTTCTCGGCGGCGTTCGGGTAGGGGTTGGTGCAGGAGGTGCCCGCGCTGGCACCGGACATCAGGCTCGAACACGGCCCCGGCTTGACGTCCGGCAGACCGAGGATGTGGCCGAGCTCGTGTGAGGAGATCCGCACCGTGTTGTGGCCCTCGTCGACGGCCTGGCGGCCGAAGTAGATCGTGCCGCTGCCCAGACCGGTCGACAGGGTCCGGGGCCAGCCGTTGTCCGCGATGATGCGGACGTTGGCCCGCTGCCCGGAGGCGGCGGGCTTCAGCTGGACGTTGACCACGCTCTCGTTCCAGACCGCCGCGCCCTTGGCCACGGCGTCTTTGAATTCGGCGGCCCCGCTGGCGTCGTACGTCACGACCCGCGCGGCGGCGGTGTGCTCCGCCGGGGCGGCGGGAGCGGCCACGGCCTGCCCGGCCGCCAGGGCGAGCACCGCCGTCACCGCGGCGGGTAAGGCGCGGACGGGCAGGACACGGACGCGCTTGCTGGATCTCACGATCGGCCTCCTCGTGGGGTAAGGATGGACAAGGCGAGTGGGCATGAGCATGGCACGTGCCCGTCTCCTCGGCCACTGTGCCCGCACACCGTGCCCCATCCGGACGGTTGTCCACAGCCGGTCGGCGCGCGTACGCCGGGCCCCCTAGAATCGCCGGATGGCTCTCCCCGACACCGGCCCCGAGATGAGCGACGCGCCCGCCACCGACAGGAGCGACGCGCTCGGCGTTCTGCACCGCGTCTTCGGCTACGACTCCTTCCGGGGAGGTCAGCAGGAGATCATCGACCATGTCGTGGCCGGCGGCGACGCGCTCGTCCTCATGCCGACCGGCGGCGGCAAATCGCTGTGCTACCAGATCCCGGCGCTGGTGCGGAAGGGGGTCGGCGTCGTCGTCTCCCCCCTGATCGCGCTGATGCAGGACCAGGTCGACGCCCTGCGGAACCTCGGGGTCCGGGCCGGTTTCCTCAACTCCACCCAGGATCTGGACGAGCGGCGGCTGGTCGAGGCCGAGTTCCTCGCGGGCGAGCTGGACCTGCTCTATCTCGCGCCGGAGCGGCTGCGGGTGGAGTCCACGCTGCGGCTGCTGGAGCGGGGCACCATCTCGCTGTTCGCCATCGACGAGGCGCACTGTGTGGCGCAGTGGGGGCATGACTTCCGGCCCGACTACCTGGCCCTGTCCGAGCTGCACGAGCGCTGGCCCACGGTGCCCCGGATCGCGCTGACCGCGACCGCCACCGAGGCCACCCACGCCGAGATCGCCTCCCGGCTCAAGCTCCAGGACGCCCTGCACTTCGTGGCGAGCTTCGACCGCCCGAACATCCAGTACCGGATCGCCGCCAAGAACGAGCCCCGGAAGCAGCTGCTGGAGCTGGTGCGCACCGAGCACGCGGGCGAGGCGGGCATCGTCTACTGCCTGTCCCGCTCCTCGGTGGAGAAGACGGCCGAGTTCCTGGTCGCCCAGGGCGTCGACGCGCTGCCGTACCACGCCGGGCTGGACGCGGCCACGCGCGCCGAGCACCAGGCGCGTTTCCTGCGCGAGGACGGCCTGGTCATGGTGGCCACGATCGCGTTCGGCATGGGCATCGACAAGCCCGATGTGCGGTTCGTGGCCCATCTGGACCTGCCCAAGTCCGTCGAGGGCTACTACCAGGAGACGGGCCGGGCCGGGCGGGACGGCCTGCCGTCCACCGCATGGCTGGCGTACGGACTCCAGGACGTCGTCCAGCAGCGGAAGATGATCGACACCTCCGAGGGTGACGACGCCCATCGGCGCCGCCTCGGCGCCCATCTCGAGGCGATGCTGGCGCTGTGCGAGACGGTCGAGTGCCGCCGGGTGCGGCTGCTGGCCTACTTCGGCCAGGAGTCCGCTCCCTGCGGCAACTGCGACACCTGCCTCACGCCCCCGGAGTCCTGGGACGGCACCATCGCCGCGCAGAAGCTGCTGTCGACGGTGGTGCGGCTCAAGCGGGAGCGCAACCAGAAGTTCGGCGCGGGCCAGATCATCGACATCCTGCTCGGCAAGAAGACGGCCAAGGTCATCCAGTTCGACCATGACGCGCTGTCGGTGTTCGGCATCGGCACCGAGCTGCGCGAGGCCGAATGGCGCGGGGTGGTGCGGCAGTTGCTCGCTCAGGGGCTGATCGGCGTCGAGGGGGACTACGGCACGCTGGTGCTCACCGACGCGAGCGCGGAGGTGCTGAACCGGCGGCGCGAGGTCAGGCTGCGGCGCGAGCCGGAGAAGGCGTCGCGTGCCGGAAAGGGGAAGTCGGCGGCTTCGGGTTCGGCTTCGGGTTCGGGCAAGGCCAAGAAGGCTCCGGTGGATCTGCCGGAGGAGGCCGTCCCGGTCTTCGAGCGGCTGCGCGCCTGGCGTGCCGCGACCGCGAAGGAGCAGGGCGTCCCCGCGTATGTGGTCTTCCATGACGCCACCCTGCGCGAGATCGCGACCCGTTCCCCGGCCACGCTGGAGGAGCTCGGCACGGTGAGCGGGGTCGGTGAGAACAAGCTGGCCAAGTACGGCCAGGGGATTCTGGACACCCTGGCCTCCTGAACGGGCGGCCCACAGCCCGCTCCCGGCGAGCCGGGAGCGGGCTGCGGCACGTTGTGGCTACAGCTCCTTGATGCGGATGTCACGGAAGGAGATCACATCGTCGGTGCTGTGGGTCTGCAGACCGATGTATCCGGAGGCGTACCGACGGCCGTCCGTGCCGGGGTCGCCGGCGCGCGGCGGGGTGAACTCCTGGCCGCCGGTGTTCTCGAACTCATTGATCAGCACACCGTTGCGGTAGATCGAGTAGTGCTGACCGACCACCCGGATCTCATAGTCGTTCCAGCTGCCCTTGGGGGTGACCCCGGCGCCGCCGAGCCCGACCCGGTCGAAACCGTAGATCGAGCCGGTCTTGTACATATCGCCGTCGGGCCGGTCGAGGATCTGCACCTCGTGCCCGTACGTGATGGCGACCCACTCCGGGCGGGACTCCTCGGGGTGGTCGTGCACATTCGGGAAGCGCACGAAGACACCGCTGTTGGCGTTGCCGGTGCCGGGTGCGTCATCGCGGAACTGGAGCTTCAGCGAGAAGTCGTCGTACGTCCGCTGCGGGAACCACAGCATGCCCATGCCCTCGACCGTGGAGCTGCTGGTGATGCTGCCGTCGTCGTTGAGACCGAAGGCCCCGCCGCCCACGTGTTGCCACGCCTCGAAGGACTTCTTGGTGCCGTCGAACAGCGGTCGGTAGCCCTCGTTCTCACCGGGCTCGCCGATGCCGGACTGCCGGGCCGCCTTGTTGATCAGCCGGTATTCGCGCTGGTCGATGACGCCGTCGGCGAGCAGCTTGTCGGTGACGGCGGTGACGTGCTTGAGGAAGAGGGCGTGCGAGGACCAGTCCTTCTCGTCCTCGATCAGCTCGTTGATGGTGCACCGGCCGCGGGTGATGCGGTTGGGGACACCGGTGTCCACCGTGCCGACGATCACGGTGAGCCGCTCGTCCCACTCCGGGCACGCGGGTGCGGGCACTCCACCGCCCTCGGCCACGGTGAACGCGATCTGCCGGGCGGTGGCGGTGTTGCCCGCCGTGTCGGTGGCGCGGTACGCGACGGTGTGGCGGCCCACCCGGTCCACCACCACGGGAGTGGTGTAGGCGAGATACGGCCCGCTGTCCAGGGAGTACTCGACCTTCTCCACCCCGGAGTCGTCGTCGGCCGCGGTGAGCGTGACCTTGGCGCTGCCGACATAGGCGCCGTCGGAGTTCTTCGTCCCGCCGACCTCCGCCGAGACCACCGGGGGTGTGGTGTCCTGGCTGGGCGGGGCCACCACGGTGAAGTCCACCGACTTCACCTCCGACACGTTCCCCGCCCGGTCCACGGCCCGGTAGCGCACCGTGTGGTCACCGGTGTCATGGACCATCACCGGGCCGGTGTACGGCTGGAAATCCCCCTCCCTTAGGGCGTAGTCGATCCGGTTGACCCCGGATCCGGTGTCCGAGGCGGTGATGGTCACGGTGGCCATGCCGAGGTACGCGCCGGAGGGGTCCTGCTCACCGGAGACGGTGGCGGAGGTCGCGGGCGGTGTGGTGTCATCCGTCGGCGGCGCCACCAGGCGGAAGTTCACCGACTTCACCTCCGACACGTTCCCCGCCCGATCCACGGCCCGGTAGCGGAGGGTGTGCGTGCCGACCTCGTGGACCATCACCGGGGCGGTGTACGGCTGGAACGCCCCGTCCCCTTCGGCGACCTCGATCCGGTCCACGCCCGAGCCGGCGTCGGTGGCGGACACCGTGACGGTGGCCATCCCGATGTAGGCGCCGTCCGCGTTCCGCTCGCCCTCGACCTTCGCCGAGACCTCCGGCGCGGTGGTGTCCTCGCCTCCGCCGCCGTCGGTGACCACCAGGACGCCCTGCATCTGGCCGTGGCCGGGGATGGTGCAGTGGTAGTGGTAGCGGCCGGGGCTGAGGGTGACCTCGGCGGTGTGCTTGCCGCCGCTGTCGTCCGAGGGGTTGGCGAGGATGTTCAGCGCGACGTCGTTGTTGTACTCGGGGTCGGAGACGTCGAAGGTCAGGGTGTGCGGCATCCCGGTGGTGTTGCCGGTGGCCGTGCTGTTCTCGAAGACGATGGTGGCCTTCCCGGCGACCGCGGTGGTGGGCGCCGAGGTGTACGCGGTGATGTCGTCGCCCGCGGTCCAGGTGAGGGTCTGCGGTACGGCCTGCCGGGTGTCGTCCCGCCCGTAGGCGGCCGTCGCCGCCGCCGAGCTCAGCCCGAGGACCATGAGCAGCGCGGCGAGGAGCGCCGTCCAGGGTCTGCTGGGGCTCTGGCGCCTTCGTTTCACGGTCACTCCGCCTTCCTGGCCAGATCCTGGGCGAGCGGCGTGGGCTCGCCACCGGTGTAGGTGATGTGCCACAGCGCCGACTTGGAGTCGGAGGTGAAGAAGCCGCGCCCGTAGTCGAGGACGTAGAGCGAGCCGTCCGGGGCGAACTTCCAGTCCATGAGGTTGCGGATGCCGTTGGCGCCCACCGGGATGATCTGCCTGAGGGATTCGGCGTGCACCGGCAGCCCGCCCTTGCCGACGGTCTTGGGGTCGGTCAGCACCGCGTGGCGCGGCTGGTCGCCGTCGTAGAAGTCGCCGACGAACCACTTGCCGTCCCAGTAGGCGGGCCACTTGGTGGTGGAGTCGCTGTCGGCGTCGTAGCGGTAGACCGGGCCGTTCATGGTGGCCTGCCCGCCGCCCTTGAGCCACGGCAGCAGGTAGGTGGCCTTCGACGTCTCGTAGCTGGGGATGCCGTTCGCGTCCCGCGGGTAGTCGGGGGCGCCGCCCTGGGGCGAGTACCAGATGGTGTTCGCGGTGACCGGCGGCAGGTTCACCAGGCCGTCGTTGTTGGGGGACTCGTTCTTGGGGTGGTCGCAGTCGTACCACCCCAGGGGCTTGGTGGGATCGGGCAGGTTCCGGTCCCGGTAGGGCTGTTTGTTGCCCATGCAGAACGGCCAGCCGTGGTTGCCCGCCTTGGTGATGGCGGCGAAGGTGTCGTACTTGGCCGGGCCCCAGGTGGTGCTGGGCTCGCCCGCGTCGGGGCCGACCCACCCGGCGTAGAGGATGTCGGTCTTGGGGTCCACGAAGATCCGGGCCGGGTTGCGCACCCCCATCACATAGATCTCGCCACGGGTCTTGCCGCCGCCCTCGTCGGGCTCCTCGCCGGTGAAGAGATTGCCCTCGGGGAGGGTGTAGGTGCCGTCGTCCTCGGGGTGGATCCGCAGGATCTTGCCGTTGAGGTTGTTGGTGTTGCCGGCGGTGCGGCGGGCGTCGGCGAAGGAGACGCCCTTGTAGTTCGGCTGCGGGTTGTTGCCGGAGTAGCCGTCGCTGAACTGGGAGGAGTTGTTGTCCCCGGTGGCGATGTAGAGGTTGCCCTTGGAGTCCCAGGACATCCCGCCGCCCGCGTGGCAGCAGCTGTGGATCTGGACCGGCCAGGAGAGCAGGACCTTCTCCGAGCTCAGGTCCAGCTTGTCGGTCGTCAGGTCCAGGGTGAACCGGGAGACGCGGCGCTCGGCCATCCGGGTGTCCCGGTTGATCCGGGAGTGCGGGGTGTAGTGGAGATAGACCCAGCCGTTGCTGAGGAAGTCCGGGTCCAGCTCGATGCCGAGCAGCCCCTCCTCGTTCTTGACCAGCTCCTCGCCGCCGCCCTTGTTGCCGAAGACGGTCAGGGCGCCGGCGAGGGTGACCTTTCCGGTGGCGGGGTCGTAGACGTGGATCTGGCCCTGGCCCTTGCCGATCTCCGGGTCGTTCCAGTCGGTGACCACGGGCGCGCTGTTGTCACCGCCGCCCCGGCCGATGTAGAGCACCCGGCCGTCCTTGGCCACGACGAGGCCGTGCGGCTCGCCGATCTGGTCGGACTGGCCCGGCTGATTGGGCTTGGTGACGCGCTCGGCCTCGTAGTTCGCGGAGATGGTGGCCTTGCAGTCGGCGCGGGAGAGACGGGTGGTCCACATCAGGGCGCCCCGCAGATGGGCCCGGAAGTCGGTCTCCTGGAAGCTGGAGACCGTACCGCCCATCCCGGTGTAGAAGGAGCGGCCGCCGTCGTAGTCCCGGCACCAGGAGATCGGGTGGTCCCAGCCGTTGGCACCGGCGCCCGGCTGGTAGCTGGACTCCCGGACCCGGGCCACGGTGTGCACCGTGCCGGAGGGGTTGTCCCGCCAGTTGAGCCAGGTGTCGGTGCGCTTCCACTCCACCGGCAGCTCCTTGGTGGCCGGGTGGACGCGGTCGCCGACCTCCACCACGGCCCGCTGGGCGGTGGCCGGGCTCGTGGTGGCGGGGCGGGCGCCGATGAGCCCGGTGAACCAGTCGGAGTACGGCTCGTTGCGGGCCGCGTCACGGATGCCGAGGAAGCCGCCACCCGCCTCCATGTACGCCTCGAGCCCCGCCTCCTGCTCCGGGTCGAGCACATCCCCGGCGCCGGTCAGGAAGACCACGGCGTTGTACCTGCCGAGCCGGGGCTTGGTGAAGACCGAGGCGTCGGCGGTGGCGTCGACGGTGAACCGGGTCTCCGCCGGGCCCTGGTTGCCGATCTTCTCGATGGCCTCGATGCCCGCGTTCACCGTGGCCGGCTCGTCCCCCGCCGAGCCGTGGAAGACCAGCACCCGGACGTCGGCACCGCCGGGCGGGGACGGCAGCGTGAGTGGCGCACGATCCTCGGGCCGGGCGCTGGCGGGGGTCCCGCCCAGCAGGCTCGCGGTGAGGGCGCCGAAGAGCAGTGCCGCCATCCCCGCGCGTCTCTTTCGCAGCCGACCGGCTGTCAGTCCCGTCCCTTTGGAGGGCATTTGGTACGGTATGTCCCGCATTGGTCACCCATCCCTCTCCTACCGGAAACACCGCTGAAGGAAGCTAGACGGCTTTTCGCAACCCGCCAATAGCTATGACCGCAACTCAACGAACTTTGTCCTGAGTGTGGATGAACGAGGATCCCCCGGCTACCGTGAGAAACGCCCCCGGGGCAGCTGCGCATCGTCAACGGCAGGGGAATCCACGGCGATTTGGGAGAACGATGAGCGACGCACCCGGTATCACCTCCAGACGCGGTCTCAGCAGACGGCTCTTCACCGGCGGCGCGGCCGCCGCGGCCGTCGGACCGCTGGCCCTCACCTCCCCCGCCGCGGCGAAGGCTCCGGCGGCTCCGGCGGCTCCGGCGGCTTCGGCGGCTCCCTCAGGGGGAGTCCGGACGGCGGCCGCGGGCGGGGTGGTCCGACATCTCACGCTCTACGCGGAGAAGCTGCCGGACGGCCAGATGGGCTACGGACTCGAGAAGGGCAAGGCCACCATCCCCGGTCCGCTGATCGAGCTGACCGAGGGCGACACCCTGCACATCGAGTTCGAGAACACCATGGACGTCACGGCCAGCCTCCATGTGCACGGTCTGGACTACGACGTCGCCAGCGACGGCACCCAGCTCAACCGCAGCGCCGTGGAGCCGGGCGGCACCCGCACCTACACCTGGCGCACCCACGCCCCGGGCAAGCGCGCCGACGGCACCTGGCGGCCGGGCAGCGCGGGCTACTGGCACTATCACGACCACGCGGTGGGCACCCCGCACGGCACCGGCGGCCTGCGCAAGGGGCTGTACGGCCCGGTGGTGGTGCGGCGGGCGGGCGACATCCTGCCGGAGAAGCAGTTCACGATCGTCTTCAACGACATGACGATCAACAACAGGTCGGGGCATGACGCCCCCGAGTTCCGGGCCACGGTGGGCGACCGTGTCGAGATCATCATGATCACGCACGGCGAGTACTACCACACCTTCCATATGCACGGGCACCGCTGGGCGGACAACCGCACCGGACTGCTGGCGGGCCCGGACGACATGAGCCGGATCATCGACAACAAGATCACCGGGCCTGCCGACTCCTTCGGCTTCCAGGTGATCGCCGGGGAGAACGTCGGCGCGGGCGCCTGGATGTACCACTGCCATGTCCAGAGCCACTCCGACATGGGCATGGCCGGGCTGTTCCTGGTCGCCAAGCCCGATGGCACCATCCCCGGCTACGACCCGCACCGGCTGAGCGCGCACCGCCCGGGATAGCCGCCGGAACGGGCGACGGGGCGGGCCCGGCGGCCCGCCCCGTCCCCGTTCCGTCGGGTCCGGTCACATGTTCTCAGGCGGTGTGCAGCTTCAGGCCGTACACCGACAGGATCTCGTTGACCGGCTGGTACCAGGTCTCGCCACCGCTGGTGCAGTTGCCCCAGCCGCCCGAGGTCACGCCCTGGGCCTGGTCACCGCTGATGAACGAGCCCCCGGAGTCGCCGCCTTCGGCGCACACACTGGTCTTGGTCATCTGGTAGACGGCGCCCTGGCTGTAGTTCACCGTCTCGTTCTTGGCCAGCACCGTGCCGCAGTGCCAGTGGGTGGTGGAGCCGGAGCGGCAGATGGAGGCGCCGATCGGGGCCTCGGCGGAGCCGCGGACCAGCGCGTCCGACACGGTGCCCCAGCCGAGCACCACCGGCACGGTCCACCAGCCGCTGCCGACGTTGACGTACGCGTAGTCATTGCCGGGGAAGGAGGAGCCCTGGAAGTTGCCGATGTACGAGCCGTCCCAGCCGCTGACCGAGGCCCCCTTCTGGCCGCAGTGTCCGGCCGTGACGAAGCCGCCCTGGACCGAGAAGCCTATGGAGCAGCGCACATTGCCGGTGTAGTACGGGTCGCCGCCGACCGTGCCGGCGGCGAAGGTCGTCGGCGCTTGGGCGGGGGCCTTCTCGACGGTGACCGGGACCGACGCCGAGCGCTCGGCGTCAGTCAGGAACGCGCGGACATCGGCGTCGGCTTCGTGTCCGGAGCGGACCCGGACCACGACCCCGCCCGCCCGGGGGTCGACGCTCCAGCTGCTCACCCCGGCCGGGGCGGCCTTCTTCTCGGCCTTCTCATCGATGCGAGCCTTGGCCTCGTCGAGCGCGTCGGCGCTGTGCCGCACGATCCGGGTGGTGGCGCCCGTGGCCCGTACCGACGCGGCCCGATCGGCGCTGGTGACGCCGACGACCAGCTTTCCGCTGTCCGCGTCGAACCACGAGCCGCCGTAGGAGGTGCCCGCGGCGCGCTTGGCCTTGGGCTCCAGCTTCATGGCGGCGGCCTCCTGGCTCAGCCGCGTGCGCGCCTGGTCCGCGGTGAGGCCGAGGTCCTGGCCGACCGCGCGGACAAGTGCGGCGGACGGCGCCGCCGCGGCGGCGGGCTTGGCCTCGGAGCGGTCGGCGCCGGACGCGGCGGCGGCGGTCGAGAACGCCCCGCCGGCGCCCGAGAGGGCGCCCAGAACGAGCAGTGCGGACAGTCCGGCACGGACAACGGGCTTCCGTCTCATGGAAGTTCCCCTTCTGCTGGGCAGGTGAGAGCGCTTTCACGACTCGATCGCGCAGAGCCTAGCGAGCCACGGAGAAAAGTCCAGACCATGACCGTACTCGGTCATGGTCGGCGCGGTGATCCCGTCGGCGCGGTGATCCCGTCGGCGCGGTGGCCACATCGGCTTGAGGGGGGTCGACCGCGGGCTCAGGTGGTTTCGTCCGGATTCCAGTTGAGCAGCCGCACCTGGGCGACGGTGCGGACGTGGCGGCGCATGGCCGCGGCGGCGGCCTTGGGCCGGCTCTCGGCGATGGCGTCCAGGATGCGCTGGTGCTGGGCGAGCGAGCGCCGGGGGCGGCCGGGCTGGCGCAGCGACTCCTCCCGGCTCTCGGTGATCTGGTCGGCGATCGAGCGCATGAACTCGGCGAGCAGCGGGCTGTGCGCCGCCGCGGTGACGGCGGCGTGGAAGCGGCGGTCGCCCTCGATGCCGTGGCGCCCGCACTCGATCTCGTCCTCCATCCAGTCCAGCGCCTGCCGCAGGGCCGTGAGGTCGTCGTCGGTGCGGCGCTCGGCGGCGAGTTCGGCGAGCTTGGTCTCCAACGCCTCACGGGCGTCGAGGACATCGGGCAGCCGGCGGCGGCGCTCCATCAGCCGCTCGACGGGCTCGGTGGCAAGGCTGTCGCGCAGCAGGCACATCCCGCCGCCCTGGCGCACCTCGACCAGCCCCTGCACCTCGAGGACGACGATGGCCTGTTTCACGGAGGCGCGGCTGATCCCGAGGCGCTGGGCCAGCTCGCGCTCGGTCGGCAGCCGGTCGCCCGCGCGCAGCCCGCCCTCCTCGACATAGGCCCGCAGCCGCTCCAGCACCTGCTCGTACAGGCGTTGACGGTTCATCGGGCGCAGCGCGTCCCCGGTCATGCGGACTCCCCCCATCGCGGTTCGTGATCGCCCCGATCCGCAGCGTAGCACCGGGTGGCGCGGTGGCCCTGTGGGGCGGTGGAGCATTGGTCGATTGGTCAATTGGCTAAGCCAATTCGCCACCGACGTCTTGACTGTTGAACCACCCGGCCCGCAACGTGAGTCAGCCAGCGGCCACTTGGCCCGACCCGTCCCGGTCCGCCGACCGGGCCCCAGCGACCGGGAGCCCTCGATGTCCGACGAACTGATATCGATACTCGTGCTGGTGGTGGTCTTCGTCATCGCCACCGCCCGGTCGATCAACATGGGCGCCCTGTCCTTCGCCGCCGCCTTCGGTGTGGGCGAGCTGGTCGCCGACTTCGACGCGGACCACATCTTCGCCGGGTTCCCGGGCGATCTGTTCGTGGTGCTGGTGGGGGTGACGTATCTGTTCGCCCTCGCCCGCGCCAACGGCACCACCGACTGGCTGGTGCACGCCTCGATCCGGCTGGTGCGCGGGCGGGTGGCGCTGATCCCGTGGGTGATGTTCGCGATCAGCGGGGTGCTGACCGCGATCGGGGCGGTGAGCCCGGCGGCGGTCGCGATCGTCGCCCCGCTCGCGCTCTCCTTCGCCGCGCGGTACCGCATCAGCCCGCTGCTGATGGGCGCCATGGTGGTGCACGGCGCCCAGGGCGGCGGCTTCTCCCCGATCAGCATCTACGGCTCGATCGTCAACGGCATCGTGGAGCGGGAGAAGCTCCCCGGCAACGAGGTCACGCTGTTCCTCGCGAGCCTGGTGGTCAACCTGGTCATCGCCGCCGTCGTCTTCGTCGTCTGCGGCGGGCTGAAGCTCCCCAGGAGTGCCGTCGCCGCCGAGGAGGAGGCGGGCGCGGCCGAGGCGGAGAGCCGTCTCTCCCCGGCCCGTATCGCCACGCTGGTGGCGCTGGTGGCGCTGGTGGTCGCGGTGCTCGCCTTCGATCTGGACGCCGGACTCACCTCGATCACGCTCGCCGTGGTCCTGAGCGTCTTCTGGCCGGACCACGGCAAGCGGGCCGTGAACGAGGTCACCTGGCCCACCGTGCTGCTGATCTGCGGCGTCCTCACCTACGTCGGGGTGCTGGACGAGATGGGCACCATCGACTACGCGGGCAGGGCGGTCAGCGACATCGGGGTTCCGCTGCTCGCCGCCGTGCTGCTCTGCTACATCGGCGCGATCGTCTCCGCGTTCGCGTCCTCGGTGGGCATCATGGGCGCGCTGATCCCGCTCGCCGTGCCCTTCCTCGCCCAGGGCGACATCGGCGCGGTGGGGATGATCTCGGCCCTCGCGGTGTCGGCGACCGTCGTGGACGTCAGCCCGTTCTCGACCAACGGAGCGCTGGTGCTGGCCAACGCGCCGGACGTGGACCGGGACCGGTTCTTCCGGCAGCTGATGATCTACGGCGGGATCATGGTGGTCGCGGTCCCCCCGGTCGTCTGGCTGACAATGGTGGTCCCAGGTCTGGGCTGAGGGGGTTCGGCCGAGGCCGAGGCCGGGCCGGAGTTCAGCCGGGCGACAGCGGCAGCCACTTCGACTCGCCCGGGGCCACGGTCAGCGAGCGGTCGGCGAGCCGCACCTCGATCGGGGGCTCTTCCGAGTCCGGCACACTGATCCACAACCTCCCGGCCCGCACCCGCAGGGCGACGCCCCAGTGGCCGCGATAGCGGATCGCGAACCGGTACTCCGACAGTGCGGACAGTGCGGAGAGCCCCGGCAGCTCCGACAGCTCGGGGAGCGGCACCGGGTCCAGCCACAGGGCGTCCTCGCGGGTCTCCAGCCCGGTCAGGCCGCGCTGCACCAGGTCCAGGGTGCCGCCCATGGCCCCGAGGTGGATCCCCTCGCCGGTGGTGCCGCCCTGGACGTCCGCCACATCGCCGAGCAGCGCCTCCTGGCAGTGCCGCCACGCGTCGGCCCGGCGCGCCCGCACCAGCACCCAGCCGTGCACCAGCTCGCTGAGGGTCGAGCCGTGGCTGGTCCGGGGCAGGTAGTAGGCCACGGTGGCGCGCCAGACGTCGTCGTCCAGGGCGTACCCCAGCCGCCGGAAGAGCGCCGACAGTTCGGCCGGGCCGAAGAGATAGCCGAGCATCAGCGCGTCGGCCTGCTTGGATGCCTGGTAGCGGTTGACGGAGTCGCCCTCGGACTCCAGGATCCGGTCCAGCCGGCGGATGTCGCCGTAGCGGGCGCGATAGCCGTCCCAGTCGAGTTCGGCCAGCTCCCCGTAGCCGTCGAACTGGCTGATGACGCCCCGGTGGAAGGGGACCAGCAGCCGCCGTGAGACGTCCTCCCAGCGCTCCGGTTCCGCGCGGTCCAGGCCCACCCGCTCGAACAGCTCGCGCCGGCGCGGCTCGGGCAGGGTGCGGGCCAGCTCCAGGGCCCGGTCGAGCACCCAGGCGGCGGTGACGTTGGTGTACGCGTTGTCGTCGATCCCGGCGCGGTCGACGCCCGGGTAGCCGTCGTGGTACTCGTCGGGCCCGACCACTCCGCGGATGCGGTACCGCCCGCGGTCCGGATCGAACACGGCGGTGTCCGCCCAGAAGCGGGCGATCTGGAGCAGCATCTCCGCGCCCTTGGTGTGCAGGAAGTCGGTGTCGCCACTGGCCTGGCAGTACTGCCACACGTTGTACGCCACCGCGGAGCCGACGTGCTGCTGGAGCCGGGAGCGGTCCGGCAGCCAGCGGCCGGAGCGCGGGTTCAGATGCAGCGTCTGGGTCTCCTCCCGCCCGTCGCTGCCGCTCTGCCACGGATACATCGCCCCGGCCCGCCCGGCGTCCGCGGCGGCCCGGCACGCCTGGCGCAGCCGCCGGTGGCGGTAGTGCAGCAGGGCCCGGGAGACCTCGGGGAAGTGGAGGTTCAGATACGGCAGCACGAACAGCTCGTCCCAGAAGACGTGTCCGCGGTACGCCTCGCCGTGCAGGCCCCGGGCCGGGACGCCCACGTCCAGTTCCGCAGTGTGCGGGGAGAGCGTCTGCAGGACGTGGAACAGGTGCAGCCGCAGGATGTGGCCCGCCTCGCCGGGCACCTCCAACGCGGCCTCGCGCCACAGGTGTTCCCATGCGGTGCGGTGGGAGGCGAGCAGCTTGCCGAACCCCGGCGCCCTGGCCACCCCGTCGAGCGCGGCCCGGACCGGATCGCCGGTCGCGGGGTCCTTGGAGGTGTGCACCGCCACGGTCTTCTCGATGGTGACGGGGGCGTCCGGCGCGACCGGTACGGCCAGGGTGCGCAGCGCCGCGCTCTGGGTGACCCGCTGCCCGGTGCCGGTGGGCACGCCCTGGACGGCCCGGGTGCGCGCGGCCATGGCCACCCGCACCTCGGAGGCGGTGGTGCGGCAGCTCAGCCATACGGTGTCGGGGCCGGCGGTGCCGGTGTGCCGGTCGCCGAGATGGCAGCCGGCCAGCGCGCCGTAGCGGGCCACGCCCGTGTTGGCCACGGCGCCGTCGAGCCCCGACTCCAGTTCGAGGGTGCCGGACCAGCCCTCGGCCCGGAAGGTGGTCCGCATCGCCGCCAGGTGCGGGTCCCCCATGTGGACGAGGCGCTGCTGCTCGACGTGGAGCACCCGGCCGTGCCGGTCGGTGAACCGCAGCCGCCGGAGGAGGGTGCCGTGCCGCAGGCCGAGGGTCTGCCGGTAGCCGGTCAGCTCGTCCCCGTCGGGCGAGAGCCAGCCGCCGGGGCCGGCCGGCCGGTCCGGGTCGCGGACGCGGTAGCGCAGCGGCAGCCAGTTCGGCAGGTTGACCAGGTCCTCGTTCTCGACCTGCCGTCCGCCGACCACCGAGATCAGCCGGTTGTAGCAGCCCGCCACGTAGGTGCCCGGGTAGTGGGTCTCATCGGCGGTCACCTCGGGGGCCGCCCCCCGGGTGGCGAGATAGCCGTTGCCGAGGGTGCACAGCGACTCCCGCAGCCGCTCCTCGCCGGGCTCGTAGCCCTCGTACTCCCACACCCAGTCCGACACGGCCGCTCACCGGCTCTCCTCCCTCGACACCCCCATTGTGATCCGGGCCGGAGGGCTTCACCGGTTGCGCCGCGCCCCGCGCGCGGCGGAGACGGGGGTCTGCCGGCCGTGGCACCACAGGACGGACGGGCGGCCGCGCCCGAAGATGGTTGGAGTCAGTGGGCTGACTCCTTCGGTGCGGCCGTCCGTCCGTCTTCCCCCCACCTGTGTGGAGGACCAGAGTGGACCACGGCCGCACGGGGCGGCAGGGCTGCGCGGCCCTTGATCGAGGGCCGTTGGGCCCTAGCGACCCGTCGTCATGTGCCCATCCGCCCCTCGGGCGGCGACGGGAAGGTGACGGCAGGCCCTGGCGCGGACCCGACCGGCGGCACCATCCGGGGTGAGGCGTGGTCAGCGGCCGAGCTGGGCACCGCCATTGATGTGCAGGACCTGGCCGGTGACATACGCGGCCTCCGGGGAGGCCAGATAGCGGATGGCGGCCGCGATCTCGCCGGGCGTCCCGGGCTGTCCGGTGAGCGTCTGCCCGATCTGCTGGGCGATGAACTCGGGTGTGCCGCGCTCGCCGAAGAACTCGGTGTCCTCGACATAGCCGGGGGCCACCGCGTTGGCCGTGACGCCCTCCGGGCCGAGCCGCTTGGCCAATTCGAAGGTGTAGGCGTGCAGCGCGGCCTTGGTGCCGCCGTACGATCCGGGGCCGCGCAGCGCCGCGACCGAGGACAGGTGGACGATCCGGCCGCCGGGCCGGGTGAGGTGGGGCAGCAGCGCCTCGGTGAGCAGCACGGCGGTCAGCACGTTGGCCGCGAAGTTCCGCCGGTACTGGTCGGCGATGCCCTCGAGGGTTCCGTCGTGGGTGGCCGCGACATTGCCGCCGGCGTTGGTGACGACGACGTCGACGGCGCCGTCCGCCGCGATGGTCTCGGCGGCGCGCCGGGTCTGCGCCGGGTCGCTGAGGTCCGCGTCGGCCCAGGTGACCAGGCCGGTGCCGTGGGCGGCGTTGAGCTTGTCGGCCGCCGCGCGCAGCACGTCGGCGCGGCGGCCGAGGATGACCACCCGGTCGCCGTCGGCGGCGAAGGTCTCCGCGGTCGCCAGTCCTATGCCCGTACCGCCGCCCGACACCACGATCCGTCGCCCCATCACGGGCCTCCTTATGCAGCTTGTTGAATAACAGTCACATCCGTGAACGCGTGAACGCGACGTTAGGGAGAAAGCGCATTCCCGTCAAGGTTCCGGCATCCGCCAGCCGACCCCTGTTGCCTTGCGTTCACTATTGACAGGTTCTGTTGGAGATGGCGCAATGGCGGCGCTCCACTTGTCCCAAGAGCTGTTCCAGCAAGGAGGACATGTGCGTTTTCGTTCGTCTTTCACCAGATCCATGGTCGCGACCGTGACCTTGGCGCTTGGTGCGCTCGGTCTGCTGACCGCTCCGGGTCCGGCCGCGGCCGACACCCCCTCCGACGACCCTCCGGTCATCCACGGCCTCCGCGGCGACTACTACCTCCAGTCCGCCGAGGGGGCCTTCGACTTCCATGAACTGAAGGCCACCAGCCTCGACCCCGCCCTCGACTTCGACAATCTGGAGCCGCGGCTACAGGTCACCACCGGACGGGCCGACGACGTCAGCGTCCGCTGGACCGGCCGGATCACACCGGAGCGCTCCGGCGCCCACACCTTCTCGATCACCGGCGACAACGGCTTCCGGCTGTGGATCGACGGCGAACCGGTCATCGACCACTGGGTGGACGACTGGGACAAGGAGCAGACCTCCCAGCCCGTCGAGCTCACCGCGGGCAGGGCGTACGACATCAAGGTCGAGTACTTCGAGCACTACGGCGGCTCCAACCTCCATCTGTCCTGGACCCCGCCCGGCGCCGCCAAGGCGCCCGTACCCACGTCGGCCTTCCAGGTGCCCGCGGACTTCGTCTACGACGGCCCGGTGACCAGCGCCGTCCAGTCCGACGGCCGTACCCTGCTGCTGGACTTCGCCCAGCCCCTCACCACTCCCCCGGCCGGTCTGACATCGCATCTGACCGCCGTCATCGGCGGCGCCGACTGGCCGCTCGGCCGCGCCCGGCTGGACCCGGCCGACCCGTCCCGGCTGCTGCTCACCCTGAAGGAGCCGGTGGTCGGCCAGGGCGGCGAGGCCGTGGTGCGCTACGACGGCGAGGGCGGTCTCGAGGACGCCGACGGCGCCATCGAGCCGTACGTCTCCTTCGGCGGCAACGAGTCGACGTACCAGCTGAGCACGGACTGGGCGAAGGACGTCAGCGCCGACAACGCCCATCCCGAATACCCGCGCCCGCAGCTGACCCGCGATCAGTGGCGCAACCTCAACGGCAGCTGGCAGTTCGCCGCCGCCGAAGAGGGGCAGGCACCGCCCGTCGGGAAGAGGCTCAAGGAGCGGATCCTGGTGCCGTACCCGGTGGAGTCCCAGCTCTCCGGCGTGGAGCGCCATGAGGACCGCATGTGGTACCGGCGGACCTTCACCGTTCCGGCCAACTGGAAGGTCGGCCAGGACAAGCGGTTGCGGCTGAACTTCGACGCCGTGGACTGGCAGGCCCAGGTGTACGTCAACGGCACCCAGGTGGCCGACCACCGCGGCGGTTACGACCGGTTCAGCGCCGATGTCACCGACGCCCTGCGGCCGGGCCGCACCCAGGAGCTGATCGTCGGCGTCTACGACCCGACCGACGCGGCCGACGGCGAGGACCCGCCGCTGGGCAAGCAGCGCCTCGATCCCAGCGGCATCTGGTACACCCCCTCCTCCGGGATCTGGCAGACCGTCTGGATGGAGCCGGTCGCCGCCGACCACGTGGACACCCTCAAGCTGATCCCGGACGTCCCCGGCGAGTCCCTCACCACCGAGGTCCGCGGGGTACGCGACGGCGTTCCGGTCACCGCCACCGCCTACGACGGAAAGCGCGCGGTCGGCACCGCCACCGGACGCACCGGGGCGCCGCTGACCGTCCCCGTGCCCACCCCGCACCTGTGGTCCCCCGATGATCCGCATCTGTACCGGCTGAAGGTCACCGTCGGGCGGGGCGGATCGGCGGACCGGGTGGAGAGCTACTTCGGCATGCGGAGCATCGCCGTGGGAGAGGTGGACGGGAAGCAGCGCATCCTGCTCAACGGGAAGCCCGTCTTCTCCATGGCCACCCTCGACCAGGGGTACTGGCCCGACGGACTGCACACCGCGCCGACCGACGAGGCGCTCGCCTACGACCTGAAGATGCACAAGCGCCTGGGCTTCAACTCCGTGCGCAAGCACATCAAGGTCGAACCCGACCGCTGGTACTACTGGGCCGACCGGCTGGGCCTGCTGGTGTGGCAGGACATGCCGTCCATGAACGCGGTCGCCCCCTCGGAGAAGGCGCAGGCGCAGTACGAGCACGAGATGAAGCGGATGATCGACCAGCACATCAGCAGCCCGTCGATCGTCATCTGGGTCACCTTCAACGAGGGCTGGGGCCAGTACGGCGGCTCGAAGGTGCCGGCGCTCGCGAAGAGCTGGGACCCCAGCCGGCTCGTCAACGGGGCCAGCGGCTGGAACGACACCGGAAACGGCGACATCGCCGATGTCCACGCCTATCCCGCGCCGGGCGATCCGCGCCCGGACGCGACACGGGCGGCCGTCACCGGCGAGTACGGCGGCCTGGGCCTGGCCATACCGGGCCACGCCTGGCCCGTGCGGCACACCTACGTCGGCGTGGACCGAGACCAGTTCACCGACGAGTATCTGAAGCTGCTGGACAAGGTGCGCGGGCTGATCGCGTGCAACGGCAGCAGCGGGGCCGTCTACACCCAGATCGTGGATGTGGAGGGCGAGCTCAACGGGCTGCTCAGCTATGACCGCAAGGTGATCAAAGCTGATGTGAACCGGCTGCGCACGGCGCATCAGGCGCTGATCCACGACGCGGAGGACCCGGCGTCCATGGAGTGCACCGGGTAGGCGTCAGCACGCCCGGACGGACCGGGCCCCGGGCGGGGCGCCATCGCAGGGCGCCCCGCCCGTCAGGGCCCACCGTTGTCACGCGATCACCCGGCTGTCACCTGCCGACTTTGAGCGCGAAGTGGACGAGCGGACCCGCGAGGGTGACGGTGCCCTTGCCGTAGGCGGAGTTGTACCGCCCGGTGCCGCCGACGATCCGGGTCGTGGCGGTGGCGGTCTTGTCGCCCTTGTGGGTGACCTTGTCGCTGAGCACCAGCCACCCCTTCTTCTTCAGGTGCAGCACCCGCGCGCACCGGACGACCACCGTGCTGCCGGTGACCCTGACGGTGTCGCAGCGCACGGTGCCGTCACCGGCGTACGTCTTCTTCTTCTCGGTGTACAGCTTCAGCCGGGTCTCCCAGCGGTCGCCGGGCTGGACCCGCTTGGGCTTGGTGTCGCTCACGGCGACGCCGAGCAGATTGACCTTCTCGGTGTTCCCGGCCGCGGCGGCCTGCGCGGCGGCGGCGGGAAGCAGGGCCAGGACGGTGGTCATCGCGGCGGTGGCGACGGCGCCACGGACAACGGAAGTGAGCATGGACGTCATCTCACGTCCGTGATCGCCCCCGGGCAAGGCGACCCGGCAATACGATCCGGTATTCCACCCGGCCGGAGGAACCGGGGGCCGTCCGGCTCCTCCCGCTCCTCCCGGCCCCCGGCCGTACGGAGCGGCAGGTCACCGCGCGGCCAGCGCCTCGATGGCGGCGATCGTGCGGTCCACCACCACGTCGTACAGCCTGTTCTGCGCCCCCGGCAGCCTCGGCAGCAGCGGGGCCACCGCTTCCCGCTCCTCCTGGGGGTAGCGGGCCAGCGCCTCGCTCAGGGCGTCGAGTTTGTGGGCGGAGACGGGGCCGCGGTGGGTCTCGTAGACCGCGTGGCCGATGACGGTGGAGCCGATGAGGGTCACGGCCAGCGCGAGATCGTCCTCGGCCAGCCGCAGTGGGCGCAGCAGCCGGGTGAGGGTCACCAGGGAGGAGACGCGGGCGGGCTGCTGGGTGGCGGCCATGTAGGGGAGCAGCTGGCGGTAGGGCAGCAGATAGTCGCGGCTGTCGTGCATCCAGGCGCGCAGCCGCTCCTGCCAGGTTCCACCCGGCAGGTCCTTGTGCTGGGCGTCAGCCATGACGCGGTCGGCCACGGCCTGGAGGAGGTCGTCGCGGTCGGGGAAGTAGCGGTAGAGCGCCATGGGGGCGGAGCCGACCGCCTCGGCGACCCTCTTGACGGTCAGCGCGACCTCCGGTTCGCGGACCGCGAGTTCCGCGGCGGAGCGGACGATCTGCTCACGCGACAGGCGGGGCGGGCGTCCGCGTCCCCTGCGGACGGTCTCCTCCGCGGCCTCGGCCATCCGGTGTCCTTTCGCTCGCCCCCGTCGTGCCAGGTGCCAAGGCTACGCATGTCCGCTCGGGTGCCGCTCAGCCGTCCGCCGTCTTGAACGCCACCCCGCGCCGTGCCAGCGTGACGAACCGTCCGGATCGTCCGAGCCCCCGGGAGACCCTCGATGACCGCGTCCGACCTGCCCGTGGACATCGTGCGCGCCCGCCGCCACGGCATCGCCGATCTGCTGGCGCGCACCGCGGCGCGGCTGCCCGGCAAGACGGCGGTCGTGGCCGGCGCGCTGCGCCAGACCTACGCCGAACTGGACGCGCTGGTGAGCCGGACGGCCGGGGCGCTGGCGGCGCGGGGCATCGCCAAGGGCGATCGCGTGGTGCTCCTGGCCCGCAACTCCCACGGCTATGTGGTGGCGTACTTCGCGCTGGCCCGGCTGGGCGCGGTGTCGGTGCCGGTCAACTTCATGCTGACCGCGCCCGAAGTGGCGTATGTGCTGGACCACTCGGGTGCGATCGGGATCATCGCGGGCACCGAGCTGCTGGATGTCGCCGAGGGCGCGCTGGCCGAGGCCGCGCCGCCCCGGATCGCGCTGCGCGCGGCCCTGGGCGGCGGACGCGAGGGGTGGGAGGACTTCGCCGCGCTGGGCGCGGAGCGGGGGCATCCGGTGCCCGATCCCGCGCTGGGCGACGACGACCCGGTCCAGCTGATGTACACCTCGGGGACCGAGTCCCGGCCCAAGGGCGCGATCATGACGAGCCGCAATCTGATCGCGCAGTATCTGACGGCGATCGTCGACGGCGGGATGTCGCCGGACGATGTGGAGATCCATGCGCTCCCGCTCTACCACTGCGCCCAGTTGCACGCCTTCCTCACCCCCGACATCCAGCTGGGCGCCACCTGTGTGGTGCTGCCGGGTCCGGACCCGGCGGCGCTGCTGGCCACGATCGAGGCGGAGCGGGTGACCAAGCTGTTCGCCCCGCCCACGGTGTGGATCGCGCTGCTGCGCCATCCGGAGTTCGCGGTCCGCGATCTGTCGTCGCTGCGCAAGGGGTACTACGGGGCGGCGCCGATGCCGGTCGCGGTGCTGGCCGAGCTGCGCCGGCGGCTGCCGGGGCTGGCGCTGTACAACTTCTACGGCCAGACCGAGATGTCCCCGATCGCGACCGTACTGGGCCCGGCCGACCAGGAGCGCAAGGCCGGTTCCGCGGGGCGGCCCGCGCTGAACGTCGAGACCCGGGTGGTCGACGAGGCGGACCGGCCGGTGCCGCCGGGCACGGTCGGCGAGATCGCGCACCGGGGCCCGCACACCATGCTCGGCTACTGGCGGGATCCCGAGCGCACCGCGGAGGCGTTCCGGGGCGGCTGGTTCCACAGCGGCGATCTGGGGGTGCTGGACGAGGAGGGGTGCCTGACGGTCGTGGACCGCAAGAAGGACATGGTCAACAGCGGTGGGGAGAACGTCTCGGGGCGTGAGGTGGAGGAGGTGGTCCACGCCCATCCGGCGGTCGCGGAGGTCGCGGTGTTCGGGGTGGAGCATCCGTACTGGATCGAGGCGGTGACCGCGGTGGTGGTGGTCGTGCCGGGGCGTCAGGTGACGGCGGAGGAGATCCTCGCGCACTGCCGCGCACGGCTCGCGGGGTTCAAGGTGCCCAAGTTCGTGGTGTTCGCCGAGGCGTTGCCGAAGAACCCGAGCGGCAAGATCCTCAAGCGCGAACTGCGGGAAAGCTACCGCGCCTTGGGCGAGGAACCGCTGGACGGACGTATTTGACGTACTGGTTACACAATTTATGCGACACTGCTGCGGCACCTGCTGTGCATCGGCCATGCCCTACGAAGGACCACCGTGACTTCCTTACCTCCGTCTCCCGACACCCCTGGAGCGGCCGTGGCCGCCCGGCCGCCGCGCTCCGGCCCGGTGGTCGCCGTCCTGGCCTTCGGCGGGATCGTCGTCTCCCTGATGCAGACCCTGGTGGTGCCGCTGGTGCCGGATCTCCCGGCACTGCTGCACACCTCGGCCTCGGACGCCTCCTGGGCGATCACCGCCACCCTGCTCGCCGGCGCCGTGGCCACCCCCGTACTGGGACGGCTCGGCGATATGTACGGCAAGCGGCGGACGCTGCTGATCAGCCTGTCGATGCTGGTGATCGGCTCGGTGGTGTGCGCGCTCTCCGACGCGCTCGCACCCATGATCGTCGGCCGTGCGCTCCAGGGCTTCTCCGCGGGGGTGATCCCGCTGGGCATCAGCATTATGCGGGACGAGCTGCCCGCCGAGCGGCTCGGTTCGGCCATGGCCCTGATGAGCTCCTCGCTGGGGGTGGGCGGCGCGCTCGGCCTGCCCAGCGCCGCGGCGCTGGCCGAACACGCCGACTGGCATGTGCTGTTCTGGGTCTCGGCGGCGCTGGGCGCGGTGGTGATCGCGCTGGTGCTGACGCTCGTACCGGAGTCCACGGTGCGCGGCGGCGGGCGGTTCGACCTGGTGGGCGCCGTCGGGCTGTCGGCCGGGCTGCTCTGTCTGCTGCTGGCCATCTCCAAGGGCGCCGACTGGGGCTGGGGCAGTGGTGCCACCACCGGTCTGTTCGGCGCGGCGGTGGTCGTGCTGGCGCTGTGGAGCCGGTGGGAGCTGCGGGTGAGCGGGCCGCTGGTGGACCTGCGCACCACCATGCGCCGTCAGGTGCTGCTGACCAATCTGGCCTCCGTCGTCATCGGCTTCGCCATGTTCGGGATGTCGCTGGTGCTGCCTCAGCTGCTCCAGATGCCCGAGGCGACGGGGTACGGGCTGGGCCAGTCGATGATGGCCGCCGGTCTGTGCCTGGGTCCGTCCGGTCTGGTGATGATGGCGATCTCGCCGCTGTCGGCGCGGATCACCAGCACCTGGGGCCCCAAGGTGTCGCTGATGCTCGGCGCGGGGGTGATCGCCGCCGGGTACGGGGCGGGCGTCTTCCTGATGGACGCCGTGTGGCAGATCCTGATCGTGTCGTGTGTGATCGGCGCCGGGATCGGCCTCGCGTACTCGGCCATGCCCGCACTGATCATGTCGGCCGTACCGGTGTCCGAGACCGGCGCGGCCAACGGCCTCAACACCCTGATGCGGTCCATCGGCACCTCGACCGCCAGTGCGGTGGTGGGCGTCGTGCTCGCCCATATGACCACCGCCTTCGGACCCGTCGACCTCCCGTCCCTGAACGGCTTCCGCACCGCCTTCGTGATCGGCGGCATCGCCGCGCTGGTGGCGCTCGCGGTCGCCGCGCTGCTGCCGGGCCGCCGCCCGGCCCGGGTCACCGCCGCGCCGGAGCGGCCCGGCACCCCGCAGACGGTGGCGGGCGGCTGACCGCGAAACCGGCGGACGAGGTCACTCCGCGGCCGCCCGTATCACCCCGTCCGCTCGCGGGCGCCGGGCTGGTACGGGCGGCTTTGTCGTGGCGGGGTCGTATACGGGCCATCATGTGGACAGCGGTTGACGGAACGGGCTCGTGCGGTGCTGAATGATGCGAGTGAGGACTGAGCTGCCCCTGGTCACGCGCGACCACATCGACTTCGGTCGGGTGTGGTCCGCTTCCTGTTCCGGCTGACCCCGGCAGCGGGCCGTCCCACCGGCCCCTCGCTCTCCCGGTCCCAGGCCCCCTCGCCTGTCTCCCGCGCCTGACGCGCCATCACCCCCGGTACCGCGCCCGGACACGCCCGGCGTGTTCCCGCGTCCGGGCGTCACCCCCTTCCCGTCCTTCCTGCCTTTCCTGCCGTTTCCGCCTTCCGAAAGGTCACCCCATGCCCGTGGAGTTCCTCGGCATCGCCGCCACCAACGACGGCTCGGAGACACGTCCGCGCTCCGGCGCGGCCTTCGACAAGGAGTACACCCTGCGGCTCGCCAGGGCCCATGAGGACCACGGCTGGGACCGGGTGCTGTTCGCCTACGGCTCCGGCTCGCCCGATCCCGCGCCCGCCGCCGCGTACATCGCCAGCAGGCTGGACCGGCTCCAGATCCTGCTGGCCCACCGGCCCAACGTGTCGTATCCGACGTACGCCGCCAAGACGTTCGCGACGCTCGACCGGATCAGCGACGGCCGGCTCACCGTGCACTTCATCACCGGCGGCAACGACCATGAGCAGCGGCGCGAGGGCGACACCCGCACCAAGGACGAGCGCTACGCGCGCACCCGTGAGTACATCCGGATCGTCAAGAAGATCTGGACCACCCATGAGCCCTTCGACCACGAGGGCGAGCACTACCGCTTCCACGACTTCGTCAGCGATGTCTTCCCGGTCCAGCAGCCGCGCCCGAACGTCTCCTTCGGCGGCTCCTCCCCCGCGGCCTACGCGGCGGGCGGCGCCGAGGCCGACATCTACTGCCTGTGGGGTGAGCCGCTGGAGCGGACCGCCGAGCAGATCGAGGCGGTGAAGGCGGCGGCCGCCGCGGCCGGGCGGACCGATGTGCCGCGGATCCAGGTGGCGTTCCGGCCGATCATCGCCCCGACCGAGGAGCTGGCCTGGGAGAAGGCGCACCGCACGGTGGACGCCATCCGGACCCGTAAGGAGCGGGGCGATGCGACGACCGTGCGCCACCACCGCCGGGGGGCTCCGGAAAACGTCGGTTCACAGCGGCTGATCTCCATCGCCGAGGCGGGTGAGCGCTACGACCGGGCGCTGTGGACCCCGACCGCCGCCGTCACCGGTGGCGCGGGCAACTCCAACGCGCTGGTGGGCACGCCGGAGACGGTGGCGCAGGCCCTGCTGGACTACTACGACCTGGGCGTGGACATCCTCTCCGCACGCGGCTACGACCTGCTGGACGACGCGATCGACTTCGGCCGGTACGTCATCCCGATCGTCCGCGAAGAGGTCGCCAAACGCGACGCCGAACGCGCGGCCCGGGGCCCGCAGACCCTCGCGGCGGTGCGCTGATGACCTCCGTGGCCGAACCCCCGCCACAGCTGACGGTGGTCCGGGTGACCGTGGACGATCCGCGGGTCGAACCGCTGCTGCGGGAGCTGGCGTACGAGTACTCCACCCGCTACGGCAGGGCGGCCGACGGTGAGCTGAACCGCTATCCGGCCGAGGAGTTCGCCCCGCCGCACGGGGAACTGCTGCTGTTGATGGAGGGCGGCGAGCCGGTCGCCGGGGGCGCGTACCGGCGGTACGACGCGCACACGGCGGAGCTCAAGCGGATCTGGACGCACTCGGGCCATCGGCGGCGCGGGCTGGCCCGCCGGGTGGTGGCGGAGCTGGAGCGGTCGGCCGCCGAGCGCGGCTACCGCCGGATCTACCTCACCACCGGACCCCGCCAGCCGGAGGCGCGCGGGCTGTACCTGGCCACCGGCTACACCCCGCTGTTCGATATCTCGGCCGACCCGGAGACCATCGGCCCGCTTCCCTTCGAAAAGGCGTTGTAGGCCCGGCGGGCCCCGTCCGTGGGCCCATCCGCACACGCATCCGCACGCCCATCCGTCCGCCCGCCCGGCCGCTCCGGGCGGGCGGACGCATTCCCCCATTTACGGTTGACAGTTCTGTGTCAACTGTTCGCGGACCTCCGCGAACACGGTTTTAGGATGCGGTAATTCTGCCGCGTCCGCGACCGTCCGAAGGCCTGCCATGACCAAAGCCCTGAACGTCGACGCACTCCCCGATCCGGCCGTGCTCAAGCGCGCCCGGCGACGGCGTCCCGGACTGCTGGTGGCCAATGCGATCGTGCTGGTACTGGCCGCGATGGCGGTAACCACGATATGCACCAACCCGCGCTTCGAATGGCATACGGTCGCGAAGTACTTCTTCGAGATCAGGGTATTGAAGGGCATCGGCGTCAGTATCGGAATGACCGCGGCGACCATGGCGCTCTCCCTGGTGTCCGGCACCGTGGTCGCTCTTATGCGCATGGGCGAATCCCGGCTGATGTCCATGACCGCGGCCGCCTTCATCTGGGTTTTCCGCAGCATTCCGATGCTGGTGCAGCTGCTTTTCTGGTACAACCTGGCGGCTCTTTTCCCCACGCTGTCCCTCGGAATTCCCTGGGGACCGCGTTTCGTCACCTTCGACTCGAACACCGTCATCGGCCCGCTGACCGCCGCGGTCATCGGCCTGACGCTCCACGAGACCGCCTACATCGCGGAGTTGATCCGCTCGGGACTGCTCTCCGTGCCCGATGGACAGCGACAGGCGGCGTCCGCACTGGGATTGACGCCGACTCAGGTCTTCTTCCGCATCACCCTCCCCCAGGCGCTGCGGGTGATCGTCCCGCCGATGGGAAATGAGCTGATATCTCTCCTCAAGGCCACCTCCCTGGTCAGCGTGATCACCCTGGCCGACCTGCTCTACTCGGTACAGCTGATTTACGCCAAGAACTTCCAGACCGTTCCCCTGTTGATTGTGGCCGCCATCTGGTACATGATCATCACCGGCGCCATCACCCTTCTGCAGCAGCGCCTGGAGCGACGTCTGGGACGACACACCCTGATTGCGGCCGACAAGGCCGGGAAAGTGAAGAGGATCGAGCACTCGGTATGACCATGGCACCGGAAATGACATCGCAGGCCATCGTCTCCCTGCGCGGGATCCGCAAGTCGTTCCGCGGCACCGAGGTGCTGCACGGTATCTCCCTGGATATCCACCGGGGCGAGACGGTCTGCCTCATCGGCCCCTCCGGATCGGGCAAGAGCACGCTGCTGCGCTGCGTCAACCACCTGGAGGTGCCGGACCAGGGCGTGGTGGTGGTCGACGGCAGCGTCATCGGCTACCAGCTGCGCGGCCGCACCCTGCACGAGCTGGGCCCCAGGGAGCTGGCCACCCAGCGTTCGACGATGGGCATGGTGTTCCAGAGCTTCAATCTGTTCCCGCACCTCACCGCCCGCGAGAACATCGTGGAGGCCCCGCGCCGGGTGCTCGGCCTGTCCAAGGCCGCGGCCGACGCCCGCGCCGAGGAGCTGATGACCCGGGTGGGGCTCGCGCACAAGCTCGACAGCTATCCGGAGAAGCTCTCGGGCGGCCAGCAACAGCGGGTGGCGATCGCCCGCGCCCTGGCGATGCGCCCCAAGGTGATGCTCTTCGACGAGCCGACCTCCGCCCTCGACCCCGAGATGGTGCAGGAGGTGCTCGGCGTCATCAGGGACCTGGCCCGCGAGGGCATGACGCTGATCGTCGTCACCCATGAGATGCGCTTCGCCGCCGATGTCGCCGACCGGATCGTCTTCATGGACGACGGCCGCATCGTCGAGGAGGGCGCCCCGGAGCGGCTGCTCCGCGCCCCCTCCCACGACCGCACCCGTACGTTCCTGTCGAAGGTCAGCGCATGAGCACCGAACTCCCCCTGCCCGCCAAGACCGTCGAGCGCCTGAAGCTGTGGGACTCCTACCGCTCGTACCAGTACCTGGAGGCCGGGCAGGACTTCCGCGCCTTCGAGCTGGCGCCCGCGCTCGGCCGGGTCCCCGGGGCCGCGCTGGAGTGGAGCGAGGACGTGGAGTCCCGCGCGCGGGACTTCGAGGAGCGCCATCCGGTGGTCTCCGCCCATGACCACCTCTCGCTGCGCCCCGCCGACCCCGGGGACTTCGCCGAGTACCGCCGCCAGGGCCGGGAGTCGATTCCCTACGAGGGCATCGCGCACTCGGGGGTGGACCTGTTCTTCGACGGCGGTCCGGCCGCGGTGAGCATGATCCGCTCCCATGCCCCCTGGGACTGGGACGACACGGTCAGCGATCTGGCCATGCGCCAGGCCGACCTCGCCCACCAGCGGCTGGTGGCGCCCGTCCGCACGCTTCAGGACGCCGATCGGGCGCGGGCCGGCCACCAGGTGGGGGTGGTGCTGACCCTGGAGTCCGCCTCCCCCATCGGCAATGACGTCGACCGGCTGGATCTGCTCTACGGCCTGGGCGTGCGGCTGCTCGGCCTGGTCTACAGCGAGAGCAACCAGCTCGGCTCGGGGCTCGCCGACACCGGCGACACCGGTCTGACCCTGCTCGGCCGCCGCGCGCTGCGCCGGATGAACGACCTCGGCATCATCGTCGACGTCTCGCACACCGGGGACGCGACGGCCCTGGACGCCGTGCGCCGCTCCACCGCGCCCGTAGTGATCACCCATGCCGGGTCCCGGGCGCTGTGGCCGACCCCGCGGATGAAGCCGGACGATGTGATCCGGGCCTGCGCCGGGTCCGGGGGGTTCATCGGCGTCGAGGCGGCGCCGCACACGACCATCACCGCCCGGCACCCCCGGCACAGCCTGGACTCGGTGATGGAACACGTCGAGCGCTGCATCGATCTGGTCGGCATCGACCATGTGGCCTTCGGCCCGGACACCAACTTCGGCGACCACACGGCCTGGCACCGGACGTTCGCCCCGCTCTTCGGCAAGGACGACGCGCACGACGGCAAGGCCCCGGAACTGCCGCCGCACGAGCAGGTCGACTACGTACGCGGCTGCGAGAACCCGGCGGAGGCCGTCGGCAACATGATCCGGTGGCTGTTCGACCACGGCTACTCCGAGGCGGACGTGGCCAAGCTGGCCGGGGGCAACGTACGGCGCGTCGCCGAGACCGTGTGGGGTCGCTGACCGGTCCCGCCCTTCCGCTTCCGCTGTCCCCCACCCCCGGAAATGGAGCAAGCCATGCGCAACCGTCCTCATGCCGCCGCGTGCGCCCTGCTGGCCTCGCTGACGCTCACGCTGTCCGCCTGTTCGGTGGACGACACCCCCGGCGACGGCAAGGCCAAGAAGAGCGGTGCGGCGGCGACGCTCGCCCCCGAGCCCAAGGACAGCGCCCTGGCCGCGCAGGTGCCCGCGGCGTACACCAAGAAGACGCTGGTCATGGGCGTCAGCGAGTACGCGCCGTATGTCACCTTCGGCTCCGACGGGAAGATCACCGGGCTGATCCCCGATCTGTCCGCGCAGCTCTCCTCGCTGCTCGATGTGAAGATCAAGGTGGAGCGGACCACCTTCGACGCGGTCATCCCCGGGCTGAAGTCCGGCCGGATCGACCTCAGCGCGCCCTCGGGCGACTTCACCGAGCGCCAGCGGGAGGTGGACTTCGCCGACTTCGCGCAGAGCAGTGTGACGCTGATGGTGACCAAGGACGGCTCCTTCCACCCCGGAAACGGTCTGGAGGTGTGCGGGCACAAGGTCGGCGTGGAGAAGGGCGCCGGAACGCAGAACGTGCTCGCGGCGCAGAACAAGCGGTGTGCCGCGAAGGGCAAGCCGTCGGTGGACGCGAAGCTCTACACCGATCTGCCCGCCGCGACGCTGGCGCTCCAGAGCAAGCGGATCGACGCGGTGGCCGCGCCCAGCGCCTCCAACACCTCGGTGAGCCAGAACTCCGATGACCGCTTCGAGACGATCGAGCTCAAGGACATGCTCGACCTGCCCGCCGCGACGGCCATCTACGGCATCCAGGCCAAGAAGGACTCCGGACTCGCCCCGGTGATCGTCAAGGCGCTGCGGAAGATGTACGAATCGGGCACCTACGCCAAGCTCTTCGGCCAGTGGGGGCTGCCGCTGTCCACGGTCACCAAGGACCAGATCGCCCTCAACGGCTCCACGCAATCCCAGACCCAGTGAGGTCGTCCATGGCACGAACCCGTCAGACCGAACCGGCCGGAGACAGAGCGCGGGCGGCCCGGGAGGAGCCCGCCCGGCTGCTGGACGAGCGGGTGTGGCGACGCACCCTGCGCGTCCCCGTGCGGGACGGAATCGTCCTGGCCGCCGACCTGTTCAGCGCCGAGGAGCACCCCGGGCCCCGCCCGGTCATCCTGGAGCGCACCCCGTACGGCCGGCGCGAGATCCGCGGCTCGGACCGCAGCCGCCACGACGAGCCGGTGCCGACGCCGGAGGAGACCTCCGCGTTCTTCGTCCGCGCGGGCTACCACGTGGTCCGGCAGGACTGCCGGGGCCGCGGCGATTCGCAGGGCACCTTCGTGAAGTACCTGGGCGAGGGGCCGGACGGCGCGGACACCATCGACTGGATCGCCGCCCAGCCGTGGTGCGACGGCCGGGTGGCCATGATGGGGGTGTCCTATTCGGCACACGCCCAGACGGCGGCCGCGGCCGAGTCCCCCGCCGGGCTGGCCGCGATGTTCCTGGACTCCGGCGGCTTCGCCAGCGCGTACGAGGCCGGTATGCGGATGGGCGGCGCCTTTGAGCTGAAGCAGGTCACCTGGGCCTTCCGGCACGGTGAGGAGAGCCCGGAGGCGGCGCGGGACCCGCTGGTCCGCGCGGCGTTCGCGGGGACGGATCTGCGCGACTGGTTCACCGTGCTGCCGTGGCGGACGGGCGCATCGCCGCTGCGTCAGGTCGGAAGTTACGAGCGCTATCTGCTCGACCAGTGGCGGCATGACGCCTTCGGGGCGTACTGGCGGCAGCCGGCCATCTACGGACGCGGCCACTACGACCGCTTCCCCGATGTGCCGACCCTGCACATGTCGAGCTGGTACGACCCCTATGTGCGCTCCACGATCGAGAACTTCACCGCCATGGGCCGTCTCAAGCGGTCCCCGGCCTATCTGGTGATGGGGCCGTGGACGCACGGGCTGCGCTGTGTCACCTTCGCCGGCGATGTGGACTTCGGCCCCGCCGCCACCTTCAGCGGCAATGTGGACACCTCGTATCTGTCCTTCCGGCAGCGCTGGTTCGACGCGGTGCTGCGGGGTGGCGATCCGGAGTCGATCCCGCGGGTCCAGTACTTCCTGATGGGCGGTGGCGACGGCCGGCGAGACGAGGCCGGGCGGATGCGGCACGGCGGCCGGTGGCACACCGACACCCAGTGGCCCCCGGCCGGGACCCGGGAGACCGCGTTCTACTGCCACCCCTCGGGCGAGCTGAGCCGGGAGCGGCCGACGGCCGAACACGCCTGGGTGGAGTACGACTTCGACCCCAGCGATCCGGTGCCGACCCTGGGCGGTCAGGTCACCTCCGGGGAACCGGTGATGGTCGGCGGCGCCTTCGACCAGGTGCCGGACGAGCGGTTCTACGGCGCCCGCCCGCCGTATCTGCCGCTGAACTCCCGGCCCGATGTGATCTCGCTGGTCACCCCGCCCCTGGCGGAGCCGCTGGAGGTGGCCGGGCCGGTCACGGCGCGGCTGTTCGTCTCCTCGTCCGCGCCGGACACCGACTTCACGGTGAAGCTGGTCGATGTGCACCCGCCGAACGAGGACTATCCGCACGGCTTCGCCATGAACCTCACCGAGGGCATCTTCCGCTGCCGCTTCCACGCGTCGTTCGAGCATCCGGAGCCGCTGGAGCCGGGCGAGGTGTACGAGATCGAGATCCCGGCGCCGGACACCGCCAACCGCTTCGAGGCCGGGCACCGGCTGCGGGTGGACATCTCCTCCAGCGACTTCCCCCGGTTCGACGTCAATTCCAACACCGGGGTGCCGGAAGCGGTGAGCCGCCGCAAGGTGGTCGCCACCAACCGCGTCCACATGGACGCCGGGCGCCCCTCGGCGGTGCTGCTGTGGACCCGGCCGGGCTGAGGGACCTCAGCGCATGATGGTCGCCAGCACGTCCTGCCCCAGCCGGAGCAGAGTGCTGGTGGCCAGCCGGTGGTAGACGTACTTGCCCTCGCGCTCGGACTCGATGAGCCCCGCGTCCCGCAGCTGGCGCAGGGTGCGGGAGACCTGCGTATCGGCGAGCCCCAGCCGCTGGGCCAGTTCGGAGGTGGTGATGGGCTCGCCCAGCAGATGGCGGCACAGCTCCATGCGGCCCAGTGACGCCAGCGCGGACATCCGGGCCCGCAGCTCCGCCTGGGTGAGCTGATCGGCCGCCCCGCCCTCCTGGGCGGCGAACTGGAGCACCACCGGGTGGGACTCCTCGTCCTTGACGGTCAGATGCGGCCAGACGTGGACGGAGGGGATCAGGAAGAGCGGGCGCGGGCCGATCTCGATCTCGGCGACGGCCAGCTTGTCGTAGCGCACCCGCGAGCCGCCCCGGGAGACCACCGCGGTGGGGCTGAGCCCGGCCAGCACCTCGGCCAGACCGCGCCGCCGCACATCGGTGCGGACCCGGGCGGCGGCCGACTCCAGCCGGTCGCGGACGGTGCGCCACTCGGAGGCGAAGAACGCCCCGGCGCAGGAGTCCAGGAAGTCCAGCAGCCGGCCGCGCAGCCCCTCGGGCGAGGCCACCAGGTCATGGGCCAGCTCCCCGCGCCGGAAGGACCGCCGCTCGCACTGGGCCACATAGCGGCCGGCGGCCTCCGGGTCGGTGAGCAGACAGCGGGCCGGGGGCACGGCCTCGCGGAAGCCGAGCACGCCTTGTGAGCACAGCTCCACGAACTCCTCGAGCGGCAGCTTCTCCAGATGGCGCAGCTCGTCCTCGAAGGGCTGGTCCAGCGGGAGCTCCAGCGGGAACAGCAGCCGGCAGCGAAGGCGGGCCCACAGCGGCGACAGGGCGCTCATCTCATGGGCGAGGGAGGGGGCGAGCGCCGTCCCGAGCCGCTGCGTCCAGCGCTGGGCCTCGGGGTGGTGGTCGGGCTCGGCCATGATGTGCAGCACCGACATGAGCTCGGCCAGCGCCGAGCGGCCGACGTGCACATCGGCCGCTCGTGCGGACTGGAGGTTGAGCGTGATCCCCACACCCGCACATTACTCGGCGGGTGTCTCAGGGGCTGTTCACGGGGCCCGGTCGCGGGGCAGCAGGGGGCCCAGCGGGCCGAGGTCCAGATTCAGGTCGTCCTCGGTCAGCCCGAAGTGTTCCCGCAGCTCGGCCATGTTCCGCTCCAGGGCCATCAGCGTCAGCCCGAGCTTCTCGATCTGCTCGTCGCTGATGCCGCCCTGGTCGACGCGGCGCAGCGCCTGCCGCTCCATGAGCTGCCGCAGCAGCTCCACGATGGTGAGCACCAGACCGGCCAGGCTCTTGCGGACCGACTCCTCGTCCACTTCGATCCGCCGGCCGGGCCGGGGGGCGCGGTCAGCCGGACGGTCAGCCGTCATAGCGATCCCCCTCCCCCTCGTGCGCCACCCGTGCGCCGTCCGTCCCCCGTGCGTCGTCCTCCACCCGTACGGAGGCGATCAGGGCGCGCAGGGAGATGCGCACCAGGTCGATGTCGGCGATGGTCAGGGTGATCTCCCCGGCGATCACCACGCCTCCGGCGAGCACCCGGTCGAGCAGATCGACCAGGGCCACCTCGCGCCGCTCGATCGCGCGGGTCATGACGGCGTCTCCGCCCGCCGGACCTCGCCCGCCGGCTGCGGCGGGGCGGTGAAGGAGTACGGCGGCCAGGGGCCGCTGAGCTCCAGGGTGACGGTGGGGTGGCGCTCCTTCAGCGCGGTCACCGCGTCGGTGAACTCCTCGGTGCGGTCGTCGGGCACCAGATAGGAGTTGTTCAGCACCATCCACCCCTCGTACGCGGCCAGCGCGGCGTCCTGCGGTGGGTGCGCGGCCGTGGCCACCGCCAGCGCGGCGAGGGAGGCGTGGATCTCCTCCGCCCGCTCGGTCGCGCGCAGATGCGCGGTCTCCTGGTCCTGCCGCTGGGCCCGCCGGCGCATCAGATAGGCGGTTCCGGGGCTGTCCCCGCCGCTTTCGCCCTCGTCCGGGTCGGGCAGGAAGGACGCGGGGTCGACATACGCCTTGACGCCCCACTCGGTGCGGCCCGTCACCCGCCGCAGCGTGGCCGTGAAGTCCTCCCGGCGCTCCTCGAGCATCGCGCGGACCCGGTCGTCGTCGTGGTAGAGCGTGGCGAAGCGCAGCGGGATGACCTGGCCGAGGCGGGCCGCGCCGTTGATCACCCGGTGGTGGGCGCGGGCGGTGCGCTCCAGCCACTCCAGGTCCTCCAGATGGTCGCGCAGCGCGTCCTCGTCGAAGTCCGCCAGTGGTACGGAGCCCACGACGGCGGCCAGTCCCGCGCGCTCGACCAGGCGCACCGGCTCGTCCGCCACACCGGTGAGCCCGTGCGGGGGTGCGCCGCCCACAGGGGCGGCCGTCACCGCGTACAGCCAGGTGGCGAGGGGTTCGGTCACGGTCCGTCCTCCCGCTCCGCGCCGCGCTCTTCCTCCCGCCGTGCGCCGCTTCCGTCCTCCAACTCGCCGACGCGGCGCCGCAGCTGTTCGTTCTCCTCCAGGACGTCCCGGGCGTGGGAGGAGAGCGTGGGATCGTGTTCCCACCAGTCGATGCCCATCTCCTTGGCCCGGTCCACGGAGGCGACCAGCAGCCGGATCTTGATCGTCAGCAGTTCGATGTCCAGCAGGTTGATCTGGATGTCACCGGCGATGACGATGCCCTTGTCCAGCACCCGCTCCAGGATGTCGGCCAGGCTGGAGGGTTCGGCGCCGCGGCCGGCGGGTTCGGGTGCGGCGCCGGCGCGCCGGGCCGGCGCGTTCCAGCCGGGGCTCTGGGTCATGTCCGGTTCTCCGCCCTGCCTCGGGGATAGCGCTCGGTGCGGCGGTAGGTGACCAGCTCGCCGTGGTCGTCCAGTTCGACGCGGTATTCGGCGAGGATGTCGGTGGAGTCCGGTATCCGGTGGGTCTCCACGACCTCGATGCCGATGGCCCAGCCGTCCTCCCGGTGCTCCAGCGAGGTGACGCCCTCCGGGTCCCGCCCGGTCAGCTGCGCCACATGGTGCGCGGCGCGCCGCGCGGCGCCGCGGGCGTCCAGCGCGGGGCGGCGCGGGGGCCGCTCCCGCTCCGGGTCGCGGGGCCGTTCCTCGCGGTGGACCTCCTGGCGGGACCGTTCCTCGCGGTGGCGCTCCTCGTGCGGCCGTTCCTCGTGGGACACGGTCATACCTCCATGCCCCCGCCGGGCGGGCCCTGGGACATCAGCCTGCGGACCAGTTCGTCCTCCTCCCGGGCCGCCTCCTCCTCGGTGAGCTCTCCGCTCTCCCGCGCCTCCGCGACCTCTTCCAGCCGCTCCTTGATCACCTCGGGGTCGTACAGCTGCCGGTGGGCCTCCTCCCGGAGCCGCTCGGCGACCCAGGCGACCCCGCGCACCGGGGCCAGCGGCAACGTGGCCAGTCCGGTGAACAGTCCCATGGCTAATCGTCGCCTTCCTTGCGTTCGAGCAGGGCCTCGGCCACGAAGTCGTACGGCGCCAGCGGGCCGAGCAGGCGCATCCGCACCCGGCCGTGCCAGTGTTCGGCGAGTTCCTCGGCCGCTGCCTCGAATGCCCGCCGCCTCGCGTCCGCCACCAGGAACGAGGCGTTGACCAGCCCTTCGGCGGACGCCGGCTCCGCCGACGCCGAGGCCAGCGCGTGCGGCGCCAGCCGGCGCTCGATCTCCAGCGCGTCCACGCTCCGCTTCGCGGCGATGCTGTCCATGACGAGCCGGCCGAGCTGGATCCGCTGCTCGTAGCCCGCCTCCTCCGGCAGCCCCCGCAGCTCCTCGCGGAGCCGTGCGGCCTCCGGCTGTTCGGTCACCACCTCGCGCAGCACCGCGTCCTCCTCGTACCGGGCCCGCACGGTGAACTGCGCACAGCCCCGGAGATGGTTGAGGCCGCGGGCGAAGTCGTCGTGCCCCTCGGTCAGCAGCTCGTCGGTCACCGCGCCGGTGTCGCGCACCACCGTGCCGAACCGGAACGGCAGCACGGGGGGACCCTGCGCGGCCAGGGTGTCCAGCACCCTGGCGTGGGCGCGCAGATCGTCGGGGGTGCCCAGCGGTTTGTCGACGGGCACCTCGCTGACCACGGCGGCCTGGCCGCCGTAGCGGACCAGGGTCACCGGGGCCTCCGGGTCGCCGACCGCGGGCAGGTCCTTGACCGACTCATCGGCCCGGTCGTCCGTGACGACCCCGTAGACGTAGCAGGCACGTTTCTCCTCGGCCATCACCGCTCGCGCTCCCTGTGGCTGGTGGAACCCCTCGTGCGCCGGGGCCGCGCCCGCTCCCCGGCCTCGGGTTCCCGGTCCTCGTCGGCATCGCCCTGGAGCAGATCCGAGACCGACTCCTTGACGCCTTCCAGGGCGCCCTTGGTCTTCTTCTTGCCGCCGCTCTCCTGGAGCTGGTCCATGAGGCCGGGCAGGCCATGGGTCTCGGTGCCGCTGCGGGCGATGTCGAGACGGTTGGTCGCCTCCGCGAACCGCAGATACGTGTCCACGCTGGCGACGACGATCCGGGCGTCGATGGTCAGGATCTCGATGCCCACCAGGGACACCCGCACGTACACATCGATGACCAGGCCCTTGTCCAGGATGAGGTCGACCACGTCGACCAGGGCGCTGGAGCTCGCCCGGTCCAGATACTGGCTCTGCTGCTGGCGTGCTACGGTCACCGCGCTCACCCGTTCCGGGGGCGGGGTCCGTCAGCGGCGGGTGCGCCGCCGCACGGGCTCCTCCTCGTACTCCTCCTCGTCGTATTCGTCCTCGGGCTCCTCGGGCTCCTCGCCCTCCTCGTACTCCTCCTCCGGCTCCTCGTCGTATTCCTCGGACCCCTCGGGCTCCTCGCCCTCCCCCTCGCGTTCCTCTCCGCGGTCCTCGGCGGGCTCCCGCCCCTCTTGGTCCCGCTCGTCCTCCTCCACGACCTCGCCGTCGCGCACCACGCCGCGCCAGCCCACGACCTCGTCGGGGGCGAGCAGCACCTCGCGCATGAGATGACGGCGGAAGTGCTTCATCTCCAGCCGCACCCGGCGGCCCTGGGCGCGCCAGAGGTTGCCGGTGCGCTCCATGAACCCCTGCGGCCAGTACTCCAGGACGAACAGGATCCGGGTGAGCTCCGGGGCCAGCTCGTGGAAGGTGATCGTGCCGTCCACATGGCCCTTGTCGGCCCGCGACGTCCAGATGATCCGCTTGTCCGGCACCTGCTCGACGACCTCCGCCCGCCACTTGCGGTGCGACCAGAAGACCTGGGCCTTCCACTCGGACTCGGTCCGGGCCTCGTCCTCGTCCTCGTTCTCGACGGCTTCGACCTTCTTCATGTACGAGGGGAAGTTCTCCCACTCCGTCCAGAGGTTGTAGGTGAGGGAGAGGGGCGCACCCACATCGATCTGCTCCACGATGTTGGTGACCTTGAGCTTCTTCCCGCCCTTGCCGCCACCGTCGCCGCCGCCACCGCCGAGGCCCGGGATCACGCTCTTGACCTTGTCGACGACCTTCTCCTTGACCTGCCCCTTGACCTGTTCCTTGACCTGGTCCTTGGCCTTGTCGACGACCTTGCCCCTGACCTCGTCCTTGACCTGCTCCAGTCCGCCCTTCAGGGGTTTCAGCGGTCCTGGGAGCCCGCCGCCACCGGGGTTGTTCTTGCCCAGGTGGGTGACCGATTCCAGGGCTCTTTCGCCCAGTGCGGCCAGCAGGCCCTCCGCTTCCTTCAGCAGGCGGTCGGTGGGCAGGTCCCGGGCGCTGCGCCCACCGGCCCGCCCCTTGTGCGTTTCCTCAGCCATGGCCCTCACCTCGGCGTCGCCGCGCGGACCCTTCGGAGCCGGTCCGCCTCCTGGCCCGCGGCTCCTCCTTGTGCTCTTCAGGCTCCTCGTGTTCCTCGTGTTCCTCGTGTTCCTCGTGCGTCCCGGCCTCCGGCTCCCGGTCGCCCGCGGCGTGGGTGCGCAGCGACGAGGCGCGCTGCTCCAGCCGGTCGCTCAAGGAGTCGATGCGGTTACTGGCCGCCGACATGGCCGCCTCCCGGCCCGCGGCCACCAGCCGGCCGCCGATCTCCTGGCCGAGCCTGCCGAGCTCGGAGGACTTCAGCTGCTCGACGCCCGGCGGACTGATACCGGAGGTGAGGCGCTTGCCCGCGGCGAGACCGGCGAGGGCGAGGACCAGGGTCCCCTTATGGCCGCGTCCGAAGAGATAACCGCTGATGAAAGCCAGTGTCACATGGCAGTTCTTCATGATCGCTCCTCCTCCCGGCGGAGAACAGGGAGCCACTTGAGGGCATATAACCGAGTATGGAGCATTTCACCCTATTCAGTGACCTTCTGGATCACGGACGAGGATCCATCAGGCCGCGAGCACCGGATGCAGCACCACCTTGGTGTAGCCCTCGACGCGCTTGTCGAACTTCTCGTACGCCTGCGGCGCCTGATCGAGCGGGAGTTCATGCGAGACCACGAAGCTCGGCCTGGCCCGGCCGGCGATGATCAGGTCGCGCAGCTGGCGGTTGTAGCGCTTGACGTTGCACTGGCCCGTGCCCATCCGCTGGCCTTTTTCGAACATCCGCCCGATGGAGACCAGCAGCTGACCGTGTTTGGCGTGCTCATCGGGGGCACCGGGGTCGGAGGGGACGTACAGCCCCGGCACACCGAGCCGTCCGGTCGCCCGCACCGTCTCGACCAGCGAGTTGAGCACCACCCCGGGTTCCTCATGACCGGCGTCGCGCGCCTGGGCCTGGTACCCCACGGCGTCGATGCCCTTGTCGGTGCCCTCGCCGCCGGTGCGGTCCTTGATCTGTGCCACCGGATCGCCCTGGGTGAAGTCGATGGGGATGGCGCCGATCTCCTTGGCCTTGTCCAGCCGCTCGGGGACCCGGTCGACCACGAACACCTTGGCCGCGCCGCGCAGCAGCGCCGAGTAGGCGGCCATCAGTCCCACCGGCCCCGCGCCGTAGACGACCACGCTCTCGCCCGGGGAGACCTCGGCCAGTTCACAGCCGTGGTAGCCGGTCGGGAAGATGTCGGCGAGCAGGATGAAGTCGCTCTCGAACTCCTCGCCCGGGGGCAGTCTCAGGCAGTTGAAGTCGGCGAACGGCACCCGTAGCCGCTCGGCCTGACCACCCGTGTAGGGGCCCATCGCCACATAGCCGTAGGCCCCGCCCGCGAAACCGGGGTTGACGGTGAGACAGAAGCCGGTGTCGCCCGCGAGGCAGTTCTTGCAGAATCCGCAGGCCACGTTGAACGGCATGACCACACGATCGCCCTTGGACAGCGAGGTGACGCCGGAACCGGTCTCCTCGACGACGCCGAGGTTCTCATGGCCGAAGACGATGCCGGGCTCGGCCGTCGTACGGCCCTCGTACATATGCAGATCCGAGCCGCAGATCGCGCTGGACGTGACGCGCACGATCACATCGTTCGGACGCTCGATCCGGGGATCGTCGACGTCCCTCACGGCCACCGAGTAGGGCTTCTCATAGACGACGGCCTTCACCTGGATCACCTCCGCGTCGATCGCCGGCGAGCGGTGGTGGCGGACGTGCCGTAGGTCCCAGGGTGTCTCGGCCACCACCGGGTACTTCCAGCGAACCGCCGTCGGACGCCCGGCGCAAGCGGGTCCCGGCACGGCCCCCGCGGCCCCGCCAGGTCCGCTAGTCGACCGTGACCCAGCCCAGGGTGCGCTGGACGGCCTTCTGCCAGCCCGCGTAGCCCTCCTCCCGGGCCTCCTCGCCCCACTGGGGCTCCCAGCGCCTGGCCTCCCTCCAGTGCGAACGCAGCTCATCGGTGTCCCGCCAGAACCCCGTGGCCAGCCCCGCGGCGTAGGCGGCGCCCAGGGCCGTGGTCTCGGCGATCACGGGGCGGCTGACCGGTACGCCCAGCACATCGGCCTGGATCTGCATGCACAGCTCGTTGTCGGTGACCCCGCCGTCCACCCTCAGCACGTCGAGGTGGATGTCGGCGTCCCGCTCCATGGCCTCCACCACGTCCCGGCTCTGGTAGCAGATCGACTCCAGGGTGGCCCGCGCCAGATGGCCATTGGTGTTGTAGCGGGTGAGACCGACGATCGCGCCCCGCGCGTCGGAGCGCCAGTACGGCGCGAAGAGGCCGGAGAACGCGGGCACGAAGTACACACCGCCGTTGTCCTCGACGGTGCGGGCGAGCCGCTCGCTCCCGGCGGCGTCGTCGATCATCTTCATCTGGTCGCGCAGCCACTGGACGGCCGAGCCGGTGACGGCGATCGAGCCCTCCAGGGCGTAGACGGGAGGGCTGTCGCCGAACTGGTACGCCACGGTCGTGAGCAGTCCGCTGGCCGAGCGGATCAGCTCCCGCCCGGTGTTGAGCAGCAGGAAGTTACCGGTGCCGTAGGTGTTCTTGGCCTCGCCGGGGGCGAAGCAGACCTGGCCGACCGTGGCCGCGTGCTGATCGCCGAGGACACCGGTGATGGGGGTCGCGGTGCGCAGCGGACGGGAGGTGCGGGCCTTGCCGTACGCCTCGGGATGGGAGGAGGGGTTGATCGTGGGCAGCATGGCCCGCGGGATCCGGAAGAGCTCCAGCAGTTCGTCGTCCCAGTCCAGCGTCTCCAGGTTCATCAGCATGGTGCGGCTGGCGTTGGTGACATCGGTGGCGTGGATGCCGGCGTTGGGACCACCGGTGAGGTTCCACAGCACCCAGGCGTCGGTGTTGCCGAAGAGGGCGTGGCCGCGCTCGGCGGCCTCGCGGACGCCGTCGACGTTCTCCAGAATCCATTGGATCTTGCCGGCCGAGAAGTAGGTGGCCGGCGGCAGCCCCGCCTTGCGGCGGATGACCTCGCCCTTGCCCTCCCGTTCGAGGGCGGCCGCGATGGCGTCGGTGCGGGTGTCCTGCCAGACGATGGCGTTGTAGTACGGGCGGCCGTCGCGCGGATCCCAGATCACCGTGGTCTCGCGCTGATTGGTGATGCCGATCGCGGCCAGGTCGGTGGGGGAGAGTCCGCAGGCGCGGATGGCGTTCTGCATCACGGAGTTGGTGCGCTCGTAGATCTCCACCGGGTCGTGCTCGACCCAGCCGGCGCGCGGCAGGATCTGGCGGTGCTCCAGCTGGTACCGCGACACCTCGTCGCCGTCATGGTTGAAGATCATGAAGCGGGTGCTGGTGGTTCCCTGGTCCACCGCACCGACGAATTCCGGCATGCTGCCGCCTCTCGTGGGTGGGTCCGGCCGGACCGGCTACTCGGGTGCGGGCGCGCGGCCCGGCTCCGGCGGTGCGGGCATCGGGAGGTAGCGGCTGATCAGGACCTTGTACAGGGCGGCACCGACGAGCCCGCCGACCAGCGGGCCCACGATGGGCACCCAGAAATAGAAGTTCCCGTACTGGTCCCGCCAGGCGCTGTGGTAGCCGGTGATGAAGCTGGCGAGCCGGGGACCGAAGTCACGGGCCGGGTTGATGGCGTACCCCGCGTCGGCGCCGAACGCCATGCCGATCGCGACCACGATCAGGCCGGTGATGAAGGGGCCCATATTGGCCTTCGGTGCCGAGTTCAGCACATCGGTGACGGCGAAGATGAGCAGCACCAGGATCGCGGTGCCGATGATCTGGTCGCGCAGCGCCCCCCATTCGCTCACCGGGAGTGAGCCGTTGCCGGGCAGGGTGGAGAAGACGAACTGGGTCTTGAAGGTGTGCCCCGGGTCGGCGGCCGCCAGCGCCTCGGTGTAGTTCCAGCGCACCAGCAGGGCCGCGACGAACGCGCCCAGCGTCTGGGCCACCGCGTAGGGCAGGACCTTGGACCAGGGGAAGTCCTTGAAGGCCGCCAGCGAGAGGGTGACCGCCGGGTTGATATGGGCCCCGCTGAGCCGCGCCGCCACATACACGCCCAAGGTGACGCCCAGACCCCAGGCCCAGGAGATGGAGTCGTGGTCGCCGAGAGCCCCCGGCGGCTTGGTCAGCGCACCCCCGGCCACGACCTGGGCCACCACACCGCAGCCGAACAGGATCAGGATCATCGTGCCCGCGAACTCCGCGCAGAGCTCGCCGAGCAGTCCCGGCATCGAGCGGTTTCGCTTGGGGGCCGTCATGGGCCCATCGTGGTCCCGCGGTGGTGCGGTGGCCCGTCCTGCTGGGCCGTCCGGGGCACGGACGGCGAAACCGGGTCTGTACGGATCGGGGTGCCGCCCTGTACCAAGGTCATGACAACATCATCATCGCCCCTCCAGATCACCGCCCTTCCAGACCATCGCCATCATCGCCCTCCAGCGGGAACAGGACGACACGGATGCCGACCACCGGAGCCCCGACGAACTGGGCGGGGAACATCACCTTCGCCGCCGCCCGGCTGCACCGCCCGGACACCGCCGACGAGCTGCGGCGGATCGTCGGATCCGCCGACCGGGTGCGGGTGCTGGGCACGGGCCACTCCTTCAACCGCATCGCCGACACCGACGGCGATCTGGTGAGCCTGGACCGGCTGCCGCACCGGGTGGAGATCGACCCCGGGAAGCGCACGGCGACCATCGCGGCCGGTATGCGCTACGCCCATGTGGCCGAGGCCCTGCACGCGGAGGGTTTCGCGCTGGCCAACCTGGCCTCGCTGCCGCACATCACGGTCGCGGGGGCCTGTGCCACCGCCACCCACGGCTCGGGGAGCACCCAGCGCTGTCTGGCGGCGGCCGTCGCCGGGCTGGAGATCGTCGGCCCCGGGGGCGAGGTGACCCTGCTGAGCCGGGACGAGAACCCGGACCGGCTGAACGGGGCCGTGGTCGGGCTCGGCGGGCTGGGCGTCGTCACCGCCATGACGCTGGACATCGAGCCCACCTACGACGTGGCCCAGTGGGTGTGGACCGGGCTTCCGCTGGACCGGCTGGACGACAGCTTCGAGGAGATATTCGGCGCCGCCTACAGCGTCAGCGTCTTCACCGACTGGCGCTCGGGTGAGGGGGTGGTGTGGCTGAAGTGCCGCACCGACCTGCCCGACCCCCCGGAGCCGGGGCAGCCGTGGCTGGGGGCCCGCCCGGCCGACCGCCATCACCACCCGGTGCCCGCGATGCCGCCGCGGCACTGCACCGAGCAGTTGGGCGCGCCGGGGCCGTGGCATGAGCGGCTGCCGCACTTCCGCCCGGACTTCACCCCGAGCAACGGCGATGAGCTCCAGTCGGAGCTGCTGCTGCCACGCGAGGCCGCCTCGGCGGCGTTCGCGGCGCTGCGCGGCCTCGGCGACCGGATCGCGCCCGTGGTGCAGGTGTCCGAGGTCCGTACGGTCGCGGCGGACGAGCTGTGGCTGAGCCCCGCGTACGGCCGGGACAGCGTCGCCTTCCACTTCACCTGGGTCCCCGACCACGAGGCGGTGATCGAGGTGGTGGCCGCGATGGAGGCGGAGCTGCTGCCGCTGGGGGCGCGGCCGCACTGGGGCAAGCTGACGGCGGCCGCGCCGGAGCGGATCCTCTCCTCCTACGACCGGGCCGCCGACTTCGCCCGGCTGCTGGCCGACCACGACCCGGCGGGGAAGTTCCGCAACGCCTATCTGGAGGACTACTTCCCCACCGGGTGACACCGCCGGTCCACCGGGGGACGCCGCCGGTCCACCGGGCGACAGCGGCTCCGCCGGCCGCCCGGGGACGGCGGCGCCACGCGGCCCTCAGCCGGTCCAGGACCACTCGGCGACCTCGGGCATATCGGTGCCGTGCTCGCGGATCCAGGCGTGGTGGCGGGTGCGGGCGTCCTGCATCCGCTGCCGTACGGCCGTGGCGCGCACCGCGAGGCCCGGGGTCCGGTCGATGACGTCCATCACCAGCCGGTAGCGGTCCAGATCGTTGCGCACCACCATGTCGAACGGCGTGGTGGTGGTGCCCGCCTCCTTGTAGCCGCGCACATGCAGGTGCGGGTGGACGGCGCGGCGGTAGGCCAGCCGGTGCACCAGCCACGGATAACCGTGGTAGGCGAAGATGACCGGCCGGTCGCGGGTGAACAGGGCGTCGAACTCGTGGTCCGTCATCCCGTGCGGATGCTCCTCCTTGGGCAGCAGCCGGGTCATGTCGACGACGTTGACCACGCGCACGGCCACATCGGGCAGGTGGCGGCGGAGGATCCCGGCGGCCGCGAGGACCTCCTGGGTGGGCACGTCGCCGGCGGCGGCCAGCACCACGTCCGGCTCCCCCGCGCCGTTCTCGGTGCCGGCCCACTCCCAGGTCCCGGCGCCCCGGGCGCAGTGGGCGCGCGCCTGGTCCAGGTCGAGCCAGTCGAAGCAGGGCTGCTTGCCCGCGACGACCACATTGACGTAGTCACGGGTGCGCAGGATGTGGTCGGTCACGCAGAGCAGGGTGTTGGCGTCCGGCGGCAGATAGACGCGCACCACCGCGGGGCTCTTGTTGAGCACATGGTCGACGAACCCGGGGTCCTGGTGGGAGAAGCCGTTGTGGTCCTGGCGCCACACATGCGAGGTCAGCAGGTAGTTCAGGGAGGCCACCGGGCGCCGCCACGGCAGTGCGCGGGAGGTCTTCAGCCATTTGATGTGCTGGTTGACCATGGAGTCCACGATGTGCACGAACGCCTCGTAACAGGAGAAGAGGCCGTGCCGCCCGGTCAGCAGATAGCCCTCCAGCCAGCCCTGGCACAGGTGCTCGGAGAGGACCTCCATGACCCGGCCGTGCCGGCCGAGGTGCTCGTCGGTGGGGAGGGTGGCCTCCTGCCACGCCTTGCCGGTGGCCTGGAAGACGGCCTCCAGCCGGTTGGAGGCGGTCTCGTCCGGGCCGACGATCCGGAAGTCGCGGCGGGCCTCGGTGTCCGCCATGACCTTCGCCAGCAGCCCGCCGAGCACCCGGGTCGGCTCGTGCAGGGTCGCCCCGGGGTTGTCGACGGGGACCGCGTACCGCTCCAGGCCGGGCAGCGGCAGCGAGCGCAACCGCAGCCCGCCGTTGGCGTGCGGATTGGCGCCCAGCCGGCGGTCGCCCCGCGGGACCTCGGCGAGGACCTCCGGTACGGGCCGCCCGTCGGCGTCGAAGAGCTCCTCGGGACGGTACGAGCGCAGCCAGCGCTCCAGCTGCCGCAGATGCTCCGGGTTCTCCCGGACGCCCGGCAGGGGCACCTGGTGGGAGCGCCAGGTGCCCGCCACGGGAAGTCCGTCGACCTCCTCGGGGCCGGTCCAGCCCTTGGGCGTACGGAGTACGAGCACCGGCCAGCGGGGCCGCTCGGCGATGCCCTCCGCGCGGGCGGTGCGCTGGAGCAGGGCGATCCGGTCCAGCGCCTCGTCCAGGGCGCGCGCCATGGCCCGGTGCACGGCGAACGGTTCGTCCCCGGCGACATGGACCGGCTCATGGCCGTACCCGCGCAGCAGCTCGTCGAGTTCGGTCCGGGGCAGCCGGGCGAGCACCGTGGGGTTGGCGATCTTGTAGCCGTTGAGGTGGAGGATCGGCAGCACGGCGCCGTCGTGGACCGGGTCCAGGAACTTGTTCGCGTGCCAGGAGCCGGCCAGCGGCCCGGTCTCGGCCTCGCCGTCGCCGATGACGCAGGCGACCAGCAGCCCGGGGTTGTCCAGCGCGGCCCCGTACGCGTGGGCGAGGGAGTAGCCGAGCTCGCCGCCCTCGTGGATGGAGCCGGGCGTCTCGGGGGCGACGTGGCTGGGCACCCCGCCGGGGAAGGAGAACTGGCCGAAGAGCCGGGCCATGCCCGCCGCGTCCCGGCCGACGTCCGGGTAGGTCTCGGAGTAGCTGCCGTCCAGCCAGGAGCCGGCGAGCACCGCGGGACCGCCGTGGCCGGGGCCCCAGACGCAGATGGCGTCCAGGTCGCGGTCCTTGATGACGCGGTTCAGGTGGGTGTGGATCAGGTTCAGCCCCGGTGAGGTGCCCCAGTGGCCCAGCAGCCGGGGCTTGATGTGGTCCGGGCGCAGCGGCTCGGTCAGCAGTGGATTGGCCAGCAGGTAGATCTGGCCCGCGGCGAGGTAGTTGGCGGCGCGCCAGTGGGCGTCCAGGGCGCGGATCCGGTCGTCGGAGAGTCCACTTCCCGGCGTGGCCGTCGTGGCCGTCGCGGTCGTCGTGGTCGGTGCGTCTGGCATGGACCCCTCTTTCCCTCGTGGGGTGTACGGACTCGTGGGCGGGGTGTGGTGGGACTGATGTACGGATGTGGGCCGGCTGGTCGCGCCACCGGCCGTTCAGACCCGCTCCGGCACGATCACCACCGGGCAGGGCGCGTGGTGCAGGGCCGCGTGGGCGATGCGGCCGAGTTGCAGCCCGAAGGTGCGACCGTGGCCGCGGCGGGCGCCGAGGACCAGCAGATCGGCGGTGGCCGCCGCCTGGAGGAGCACCTTGCGGGCCGGTCCCTCGGCCGTCTCGGGGTGGACGGTGACCTCGGGGTGGTCCCGTCGGGAGGTCCGCAGGGCGTCGTCCAGCGTCCGCTCCGCCCGTGCCCAGTGGGCACGGACCGGGTCCCCGTCGATCAGCAGATCATCCGTCACCTCGCCGGCCGGGCAGCGCCACGCCCGAACGGCCTCCAGCACCCCGCCGCGCGCCGCGGCCTCGCGGAAGGCGAACCGGGTCGCGGCCGACGGACCGGCCGTCTCGCCCACGCCCAGCACGATCCGGCCGAAGGCACCGCGCCGGTTGGGCTCCCCGCCGCGTACGACGGTCACCGGGCACGCGGCGCGGCCGGCGAGCGCCAGGCTCACCGAGCCGAGCAGCAGCCCGGCGAGTTCGCCGCGCCCGCGGGAGCCGGTGACCAGGCCCGAGGCGTCCCGGCCCGCGCGCAGCAGCGCGGCGACCGGGTCCTCCGGCAGCACCTCGGCCAGGAGCTTCACATCGGGTCCGTACCGGCGGGCGCGCTCCGCCGCGCAGGCGGCGATCTCCTCGGCCCTGGCCTGCTCCCAGGGGCGCTCGGGGTCGGCGGCGGGCGCGATGCCCTCGTACCGCTCCCATAGGGAGGCGTGGATCAGCCGCAGTGGCACCCCGTACCGGGCCGCCGCGGCCACCGCCCAGTCCACCGCCCGGAGGCTGTGGTGCGAGCCGTCGACGCCCACCACCAGGGGGTGCTCCACCGTTCCCACCACCTTCCGCGCGGCAGTGCCCGTGCTGTCCCGGGGACGCGGTCTCCCGCCCTCGCCCCAGCCTCGCGCCCGCGCGGGACCGGGCGCGAGAGGCGGTTCGGCCCCGCCGAGGGTCGTTCGGCCCAGGGCGCCCATGCGGGCCGAACGGTCCCGAGCGGACCCCGGGCAGCCCAAGAGAACGGCCTGGGCGCCGTCCGAAGCTGGGACCGGATCGGGGAGGCAGGGATGAAGCACCGCAAAATCGGCAACGTGATGACCGACGATGTGGTCCGGGTGAGCTCCGGGACCTCGTTCGACGAGGTCGACGCGCTGCTCTCGCGGCACCGCATCAACGGACTGCCGGTGGTGGACGAGGACGACAAGGTGGTCGGCGTGATCACCGGAACCGATCTCAGCGCTCCCGCCCCGACGGCCGGGCAGCTGATGTCGCGCCCCGCGATCACCGTGCGGCCCCAGGACAGCATCGTGGACGCGGCCCGCGCGATGGACCGCCATCGCGTCGAGCGGCTTCCCGTGGTGGACGAGGAGAACCGGCTGATCGGCATCGTCACCCGCCGGGACCTGCTGCGCGTCTTCCTCCGCCCGGACGACGAGATCCGCGCCGAGGTGATCGACGAGGTGCTGGTCCGCTCGCTGTGGCTCGGCCCGCAGTCGGTCGCGGTCACCGTGACCGACGGGGTCGTCCGGCTGGAGGGACAGCTCGACCGGCACAGCGAGATCCCCATCGCGGTCCGGATGGCCGGACAGGTGGACGGCGTGGTGGCCGTCGTCGACCGGCTCACCTACCGGGTCGACGACTCCGCCGACCGGGGAGGCGCACGGCGATGACCGATCCGGCCGGGCCGGTGCGGAACGGACGGGTGCGGTACGGGCGGGTGGTGGTCGGCCTGGACGGCTCCGACAGCGCCTGGGCCGCGCTGGACCGCGCGGTCACCGAGGCGCGGAGCCGTGGCGCCGTGCTGGAGATCGTGCACGCCTGGCCGTGGGCCCGTACCGACCCGCTCGCCTTCGACCCGGAGAGCGAACCGCGGCGTCCCCCGGTGGAGATCGCCAGGACCGTGCTGCGGCTGGCCGAGGCGCGGGCCCGGGAGCGCGAGCCTGGGCTGCGGATCGTACCCACGTTGACGGCACGGGACGCGGTGCCCGAACTGCTGCGGATCGGCGCGGACGCGGCGCTGATCGTCATCGGCACCCGGGGGCTGGGCGGCTTCACCGGACTGCTGCTCGGCTCGGTCGGACTGCGGCTGGCCGCCCACACCCGGCGCCCACTGCTGGTGGTGCGCGGCGGGGCACCGGCGGCGTACGGGCCCGAGGGCCACGGCAAGGTGCTGGTCGGGCTGGAGAGCGGCACGGACGGGGCGGCGGCCCGGTTCGCCTTCGAGGAGGCGGTCCGGCGCCGGGCCCGGCTGCGAGTGCTCTACGCCTGGTCACGGCCGCGGGTCCGCGCGGGCAGCGTCGCCGCGGGCGATCACACCCTGCCCGTACCGGGGGTGGCGGCGCCGGGAGCCGAGCCGGAGCAGACGGTGCCCCAGGGCGTGGTAGCCGCCCTGCGCGAGGAGTTCGGCCAGGTACGGGTGCGGGAACACACCGCCCACGGCACCCCCGCGCAGGCGCTGGTGGAGGCGTCACGGGCGGCGGACGTCCTGGTGCTCGCCGTACGACGGCGAACGGCCCGCCTCGGAATGCGCCTCGACCCGGTCACCCACGCGGTACTGCACCACGCACACTGCCCGGTACTGCTGGTGCCGGTCGCGTAGGCGGGGGCGGGGGCGCGGGCGACGAGGCCGAGGGATGGGGGTCGACGAGGCCAGGGCGGGCTGGGGCGCGCGGCGAGGCCGAGGCTGGGGGGACGGGGCGGGCGGGGCGACGAAATTGTCGCGCAATGGCCCGGTGGCGCGCTCCGCGCCAGGCCGACCGGACCGGGGCGACGCCCGGCGGCGGGCTCCGGGCCGGGGACGGCGAGGCCAGGGCGGGCTGGGGCGGGCGACGAGGCTCGCCGGCGGTGCCCGGTGGCACGCTCCCGGGCGGGGCGACGACGCTTGCCGCGCGGTGCCTAGTGGCACGCTCCCGGGCGGGGCGACGAGGCCGGGGCGATGGCCTAGTGGCTCACCCCCGGACCGGAGGCGACGAGACCGGGGCGATGGCCCGGTGGCGCGCCGGGCCGACCGGACCGGGGCGACGCCCGGCGGCGGGCTCCGGGCCGGGGACGGCGAGGCCAGGACGGGCTGGGGCGGGCGACGAGCTCGCCGACGGTGCCCGGTGGCACGCTCCCAGGCGGGGCGACGACGCTTGCCGCGCGGTGCCTAGTGGCACACCCCCGGACCGGGGGCGACGAGGCCGGGGCGATGGCCTAGTGGCTCACCCCCGGACCGGAGGCGACGAGACCGGGGCGATGGCCCGGTGACGCGCCAGGCCGACCGGACCGGGGCGACGCCCGGCGGCGGGCTCCGGGCTTCGGAAAGGGCCGGATGACCTGGCCCCGGGGGCTGCCGCGGGACCGGTCGGCCCTGTCGGGCAGGGCCCGGTCATGGTCCGCTGGAAGTGGCACCGGGGGCATCCGGCAGACGCGGAGAAGCGGACGTCCGAGTGCCGCGCACCGCGCAATCAGGGCCCGCGAGAAGCGGGCGCCCCCGGCGCCCCCGGGTGGGCACTTCCCGGCGGTGGCCGGGGGCGAGCCGAAGGGCGGCGCGCCACTGTCGCCGAGGGGGAGCGCGCGGGCCGACGAGGGCCGTGGTCGGTGTGGCAGCGCCGCCACGTGAGTGGCGGGCACGTCCGACCGGCGGCGCACGGCGGACTGGAACTCCCCCGGAGGCGGACCGGGCCGCCGTGCCGCCGAGTGGCCCGTGCCGGGAAGAAGGAGGCAGCGATGGCGCGTCCCGTCACCGTCGGACTGGACGGTTCCCCCGAGAGTATGGCCGCCGCCGGCTGGGCGGCCCACGAAGCCCGTTCGCGCGGGGCGCCGCTGCGGCTGGTGAACGCCTGGCCGGGGCCCGACCAGATGGAGCTGACCCCGGGCCGGGAGGCGGCCTGGCACTACTGGGCCGAGCGCGCCCTGCGTTCGGCGCGCGCCGAGCTGGACGCCGACCACCCGGAGCTGGCGATCCTCACCGACCAGATCCCCGGCTGGCCCGCGCCCGTTCTGCTGGCCGAGGCGGAGCGGGCCCAGCTGCTGGTGGTGGGGTCCCGCTCGATCGGCGCGGTCGCCGGCTTCTTCCTCGGCTCCGTCGGCCTGGAGCTCGCCGCTCGTGCGGTGACCCCCGTGGTCCTGGTGCGGTCGGACGGGCACGAGGCACGGGACGGCGATGTGGTGGTCGGGGTGGAGCCGGGCGAGCCGGGCGAGGACATCCTGGAGTTCGCCTTCGACGCCGCCGCCCGGCGCGGCGGTGTGCTGCGGGCCGTGTACGCCAGCCGGGTCCCCGCCATCCGGGGCGACGCCCCCTGGGTGGTGGACGTGGGGCTGAACGATGCGCGCAAGGAGGCGGAGCACGCGCTGAACGAGGTGCTGGCGCCGTGGCGGAATACGTTCCCCGAGGTGCGGATCTTCGAGGAGATCGCCTCGGACAGCCCGGCCCGGCGGCTGGTGGGCGCGGCGGCGGGGACGGCGCTGATGGTCGTGGGCCGCGGTCCGCGCCATGTGGGGTTCGGCCCCCGGCTGGGGCCGGTCACCCAGGCGGTGGCACACCACGCCGCCTGCCCGGTGGCGGTGGTGCCCCAGCGATGACACCTCGGAGCGCACGGCGGCGGACGAACGGCAACGAACAGCGACGGCGAACAGCGACGTACAGCGAAGGCAACCGGAGGAGCCATGAAAGCACTCGTCTTCCACGGGCCGGAGCAGTGCGCCTGGCAGGAAGTGCCCGACCCCGAACTCCAGGCCCCCACCGACGCGATCGTACGGATCGGCACCGTGACCGTCTGCGGCACCGATCTGCACATCCTCCGCGGCGAACTGCCGGAGGTGAGCCCCGGCAGGGTGCTCGGCCATGAGGGGGTCGGCGAGGTGGTCGAGACCGGCGCCGACGTCCGCGGGATCCGCCCCGGCGAGCGGGTGCTCATCTCGTGCGTGTCGGCCTGCGGCCACTGCCGCTTCTGCCGGGAGCGCGCCTACGGGCAGTGCCACGGCGGCGGGGGCTGGATCCTGGGGCGTACGGTCGACGGCACGCAGGCCGAGTACGTCCGGGTGCCGTTCGCCGATCTGTCCACGCATCCGCTGACGGGCGCGGCCGAGCGCCCTGACGCCGTGCTGCTGTCGGATGTCTTCCCCACCGCCTACGAGGTGGGCGTCCTCAACGGCCGGGTGGAGCCGGGCGATACGGTCGTGGTGGTGGGCGCCGGGCCGGTCGGGCTGGCCTCGATCGCCACCGCGCAGTTCTTCTCCCCCGGCCGGATCATCGCCGTCGATCCGGTCCCGGCCCGGCTGGACGCCGCCAAGCGGATCGGCGCCGACGCGGTGGCGGATTCCGCCGAGGGCCCGGAGCGGCTGGTGGACGACCTCACCGAGGGGCTCGGGGCCGATGTGGTGATCGAGGCCGTGGGGAGTCCGCGGAGCTTCGAGAGCTGCACCCGTATGGTGCGGCCGGGCGGCAGGATCGCCAACGTCGGGGTGCACTCCCGGCCCGCGACGCTCCACCTCGAAAAGCTGTGGTCCCAGAACGTGACGATCACCACCGGGCTGGTCGACACCTACTCCACCGCCACCCTGCTCGCCCAGCTGGCCGCCGGGCGGCTGCCCGCCGCCACGCTGATCACCCATCTCCTGGAGCTGGACCAGATGGAGGAGGCGTACGACGTCTTCGCCCGCGCGACCGACACCGGCGCGATCAAGATCGCGCTGGGCGAGGCGGCCCGACCGCTGGTGGCGCGGGAGCGGTGAGCGCGGAGGCGATGCGCATGGGAACGCCCATCACCGTCGGCGTCGACGGTTTCCCCGAGAGCCCGCGGGCCGCGCACTGGGCGGCGCGCGAGGCGCTGCTGCGCGATCTGCGGCTGCGTCTGGTGCACGCCTGGAGCCTGCTGTCACCCGCGGCCCCGGCCTTCTCCCCCGAGGAGGACCGCAACTACTGGGCGCAGCGCCTGCTGACCGACCTGGTGGGCGAGTTGCGCGACGCCCATCCGGGGCTGCGGGTCACGGCCGAGCTGGTGCCGCGGGAGCCCGTGCCGGCGCTGCTGGCCGCGGCCCGGGACGCGGAGATGCTGGTGCTCGGATCGCGCGGGCGCGGCACACCCGGCGGCTTCCTCCTCGGTTCGACCGGCCGTCACCTCCTGGCGTACGGGGAACGGCCGGTGGTCATGGTGCACGCCGACGACAGCCCGCTGACCGCCGATGTGACCGTCGGGGTGTCCCTGCGGCGACCGGACGAGGCGGCGCTGCGGTTCGCCTTCGACGCGGCGGCGCGGCGCGGCGGTGTGCTGCGCGCAGTGCACGCGGACGCCGACGCGGCGGCGGCCGAGGAATCAGGACCGGCGGACGCGGCAGGGGGGCCGACGGACGCGCTCGACGCGGCGCTGCGCCCCTGGCGGGAGAAGTACCCGGGGGTTCCGGTGGCGGAGGTGCTGGTCCCGGAGCGCCCGCCGCCCGGTGTGGTGCACGCCGCACGGGGCTCGGGACTGCTGGTGCTGGGCCGCGAGGAGAGGGAGCCGGGCCCCGTCCCGTATCTGGGCTCGGTGATCCACGCGGCGGTGCACCACGCCCCGTGCCCGGTGGCGGTCGTGCCGTGCGGCTGACGTCCGAAGGGAGCTGAATGTCCCAAGGCCCGAAGGGAGCCGACGTCCAAAGGTCCGAAGGGAGCCGACGTCCAAGGGAAGCCGATGTTCGCAGGGAGGCGAGAGCGACGATGTCGGAGGCGATGACCACCGACCTCTACGAGGTCACGATGGCCCTGTCGTACCTGCGCGAGGGCATGACCGCCCCGGCCACCTTCGACCTCTACGCCCGCCGGCTGCCGCCCGAGCGGGGCTTCCTGGTCGCCGCGGGCCTGGAGCCCGCGCTGGAGTACCTGTCCGGCTTCCGCGTGGAACCGGAGGACGTGGCGGCGTTCGCCGCGGCGATGCACCGTCCGTACGAGGACCTGGAACCCTTGCTGGGGCTCGGTTTCGACGGCGAGGTGCGCGCGGTGCCCGAGGGGCGGATCGTGCTCGCCGGGGAGCCGCTGCTGGAGCTGACCGCGCCGCTGCCGCAGGCCCAGCTGGTCGAGACGTATCTGCTGGGGCAGCTGAGCCATCAGACCACGATCGCCTCCAAGGCCGCCCGGTGTGTGCTCGCGGCGCGCGGGCGCCCGGTGGTGGACTTCTCGCTGCGCCGCACCCACGGCCCCGGGGCCGGGATGCAGTCGGCGCGGCTGGGCGCGATGGCCGGGTTCACGGCGACCAGCAATGTCGCGGCGGCCCACGCCTACGGGATCGCCGCCACCGGGACGATGGCGCATTCGTACATCGAGGCGTTCCCGGACGAGGAGACCGCGTTCCGCGCGTTCGCCCGGACCCATCCCGGCCCGGTCACCTTCCTGGTGGACACCTACGACACGGCGACAGGAGTGGCCACCGCGGCGCGGGTGCTGCGCGAGCTGGCTCCCGGCCCCGGCAGCGCGATCCGCCTGGACAGCGGCGACCTGGGCGAGCAGGCGGTACGGGCGCGGGAGATCCTCGACGCGGCGGGGCTGCCCGAAGTGCGGATCGTGGCGAGCGGCGGGCTCGACGAGTACGCCGTGGCGGAGCTGATCGACTCGCAGGCGCCGATCGACGTCTTCGCCGTGGGCACCAGGGTCGGGGTGTCGGCCGACGCCGCCTACCTCGACACCGCGTACAAGCTGGTCGTCTACGACGCGGAACCGGTGATGAAACTGTCCTCGGCCAAGGCCACGGCCCCCGGTACCAAACAGGTGTGGCGCCGCCCCGGCTACGCCGATGTGATCGGCGAGCGGGACGAACTCCCGCCCCACGGCGGGGCGCCGCTGCTGGAGACCGTGATGCGGGAGGGCCGGCGGACCGGAGCGCCCGACACCCTCGACCACGCGCGGCGGCGGTTCGACGCCGACCTCGCGGGGCTGCCGCCGCAGGCCCGGCGGATCCACCATCCGGTCCCGCCCCGGCCGGCCACCTCCGCCCGGCTGGCCCGGCTCGCGGGACAGGTGCGGCACCGGCTCGAGCACCGCATCGAGCACCGGATCGAGCACCGGCCGGCGGCCGGCGGCGAGGCCGGCGGACAACAGGCAGCGTGACCAAGGAGGATGCCGTGCCCCGGAGTGCGCACATCGTGAGCGATGTGATGACCCATACCGTCGTCGCCGTCGGCCGCGAAGCGCCGTTCAAGGAGATCGTCAGAACGCTGGAGCAGTGGCGGGTGAGCGCCCTGCCGGTGCTGGAGGGCGAGGGCCGGGTCATCGGCGTGGTCTCCGAGGCCGATCTGCTGCCCAAGGAGGAGTTCCGCGACAGCGACCCGTCCCGGGTGGAGCGGCTGCGCGATCTCCCGGGCGTCGCCAAGGCGGGCGCGGTGACGGCCGACGAGCTGATGACGGCCCCCGCCGTCACCGTGCACGCGAGCGCGACCCTCGCCGAGGCCGCACGGATCATGACCCATCAGCGGGTCAAGCGGCTCCCGGTGGTGGACGAGGAAGGCCGTCTCGAGGGCATCGTCAGCCGCGCCGACCTGCTGAAGGTGTTTCTGCGGCCGGACGAGGACATCGAGGAGGAGGTGCGCCACGAGGTGGTGGCCCACCTCTTCCCGGCCACGGGGGAAACCGTCCGGGTGAGCGTGAACGAGGGCGTGGTCACGCTCACCGGACGGGTAAGGGAAGCCGTCCTCATCCCGGCGGCGGCCCGCCTCATCCGGGCGATCGAGGGCGTGGTGGACTTCGACAACCAGCTCACGGCCGCGCCCCCGACGACCCGGCGGCACTAAGGTCTGCCGATCTCCGTGAGCCCGCCCCCAACTGGGGGCGCCCAGGTGCCCAGGGCTCCTGGGCCAGGCCCTCGACCGGTCCCCGGCGGCGAGGCGGGCGATCCGCGCGCGGTGCCGCTGCCACTCCCGGATCTCCGCCCGTAGCCGCTGGTCGACATGCGCGACTGCCGCGGCGAACTCCTCCTCGTCGGCCTGTAGCAGCTCCCGCACACGCGCCGGCGGGACCCCGGCCTCGGCGAGGGGGCCGGACCCCCATGCGCGGTGTCCCGCACGGCGGTGGGTCACCCCATGTGGCGGCTCCAGCGTGGGCCGACCTCGGCCCAGGCGCGTCCCCACTCCTGTGCGCGGGCGCGGTCCAGCCGCCAGCGCACCAGGCCGCGCCCGGCCAGCGACACCGCGCCCACGCCCGCCGCGGCCGATGTCCCGGCGAGCACCGCGCGGGTCGCGATCTGCTCGGGGGTGGGCGGCTGCTGGACCAGCCGGCCCCGTCCGTCGGTCCACACCTCGGCGGCCGTGCCCGCCCTGCTCCCCTCGTGGACCTTCGCCGCGCCGGTGTGGACGGCGCCGTCCGGGCCGGTCCAGCGGACGACCGCGCGCACCTGGCCGGTGGTGGACCCGTCGGCGGCGGGCTGGACGGCGGGCGCGTCCTCCTTCAGCACCGCGGGCACCCGGTGCCGGTCCGCCCGCTCCTGCCGCAGTGACGCGTCCACGGCGGTGCCCGCGGCCACCCCGGCCGCCGGGCCGCCGACCGCCATCACCAGGCCGGTCACGAGCACGACCCACGCCTCGATCACGTCCGAGCGGCGTCTGAGCGGATTGCGCCGCCACCGCCACATGCGCCGCCCCCGCACTTCCGTGCCCATGCCGCGACCGTCGCACGAGCGGGGAGGGCGGGACGAGGGCCGGGCAGCCCTCTTGGGGGCCCGTTCGGCCCTGGTACCGCCCTGACCTGCTGCGCCACGATTCCCACCGGGGGCCGGGCGGACGGCGGACGAACAGTGCGAGAGCCATGACCGAGACACGAGGGACACGGGCGGCACCGGCGACACCCATCAGGGTGTTCGTACTGGACGACCACGAGGTCGTCCGGCGCGGACTGCACGATCTGCTGGACGCCGAACCGGACATCGAGGTGGTCGGCGACGCCGGGACCGTCGACCACGCGCTGGCCCGGGGCCCGGCGCTGCGCCCCGACGTGGCCATCCTGGACGTCCGGCTGCCGGACGGGGACGGCGTCACGGTCTGCCGTGAACTGCGCTCCCGCATGCCCCGTCTGGCCTGTCTGATGCTGACCTCGTTCGACGACGACGATGCGCTGCTGGACGCGATCATGGCCGGGGCGGCGGGTTATGTGCTCAAGCAGATCAAGGGGTCGGACCTGGTCTCGGCGGTGCGCACGGTGGCCTCCGGCCAGTCGATGCTGGACCCGGCCACCACCGCCCGGCTGATGCGCACCCTGCGCGGTGACGCCACCCCGCCGGAGCCCAGGGACGAGGTGCTGGCCGGACTGTCCCCGCGCGAGCGGGAGATCCTGGTGCTGATCGGTGACGGGCTCACCAACCGGGAGATCGGCAAGCGGCTCTTCCTGTCCGAGAAGACGGTCAAGAACCACATCTCCCGGCTGCTGGCCAAGCTCGGCGTGGAGCGCCGTATCCAGGCGGCGGTGCTGGCGACCCACTCGGCCCCGCACCCGGCCGACGACCATCCCGGATGACCCGGCCCGGGACCGTACGACCCGTACGACCTGTTCAACCCGTCCGTACGACCTGTTCGACCCGTTCGACCCGTTCGACCCGTACCGCCAACGGCCCACCCGCGAGGAGGGGACCCCATGCAGCCCGCAGCGCTCGACGCGGCGATCCTGGAAAAGCTCATCTCCGCGGCCGTGGCCGCTCCCTCGATGCACAACACCCAACCGTGGCGCTACCGGCTGAACCCCGACACCGTCACCCTGGAGGTCCGGGCCGCCCCGGAGCGGGGGCTGCGGTTCACCGACCCCATGGGGCGGGGCCTGAGCGTCTCCGCCGGGGCCGCCGTGTTCAATCTGCGGGTCGCCGTGGCCCACTTCGGCTGGGACCCGGTGGTCCGGCTGCTGCCGTGCCGCTCGCAGCCCGATCTGCTGGCCACGGTGCGCCTGGCCGCCTCTCCTCGTGATGGGGCCGGACGCCACGACGACCCGCACCAGGACCTGTACGACGTCATCTGGCGGCGGCACAGCAGCCGCTCCCCCTTCTCCGGACGCCGGCTGCCGCCACGGGTGCTGGGCGAGCTGGCGGAGGCGGCGCGGGCAGGCGGCACCACGCTCCGGGTGGCGGACCCCGAGGAGACCGCGCGGCTTTTGCGGCTGACCATGGAGGCGGAGCGGCGCGCCCACGAGGACCCGCGCCGGCTCGCCGAGAGCCGCGACTGGGTCCGCGACACCGGACCGTACGGAATCCCCCCGGCCGCCCTCGGCCCACGGGATGCCACCGGGCGGCTGCCGATGCGCGACTACCTCGGCTATCCGGGCGCGGGGCCGGACGGCCACTGGGACAGCCACCAGGACGGCCGTCCGCCCGCCGCGGTCTTCGAGAGCCGCCCGATCATCGCGGTGCTGACCACCGACCAGGACCGGCGCACCGACTGGCTGCGGGCCGGACAGGCGCTGGAACACGTGCTGCTGCTGGCCACCTCGCACACGGTCCGGGCATCCCTGCTGCACCAGGCGCTGGAGTGGTCCGATCTGCGGTGGTCGCTGAGCGACGGCCACCGGACGCCCGGCCATGTGCAGATGCTGATCCGGCTGGGTTACGGACCGTCCGGAGCAGCCACGCCTCGTACGGGGGCGGCCGATGTGCTCGAGGGAGAGACTCCGACGCGGGCCGACGACCGGGTCGGCTGAGGGACGGACACCAGCACGACCAGGCACGGAGCACTCTTGGGCAGCCGGGGAGCGCCAGGGTCGGCCGGGTGCTGCCGAAGCCTGCCGGGCCGGCCGGACGCGGCCGACTGCGACCCGTACGACCCACGCGGCCGAAAACACCCCCGGACAGCCGGGAGCGTCAGGGTCGGCCGGAGTCGGCCGGGAGCGGACACGGCGGCGGGAGCGGCGGGCGGCCCGGAGTCGGCCGGGAGCGGCCGGAGTGGGCGGCGGGCGGCCGGAAACGGACACGGCGGCAGAACGGCAGACGGCCGGGGCGGCGAGGCGAGGAGGAGCGGGGCGGGGGCGGCCGCGCCCGTCCGCGGTGGGGCTCGTTGCGGCCCGCAGGCCACAGCGAGCCGCGGCGGGCGTGTCCTACCGCGCCGCCTGCGCGGCGGGCGGGCCCTGTCACTCCGGGAGCGGGACGGCCCACACCAGGCGGGTGCCACCGTTGGGGGGCTCGCTCAGCTTCAGCTCGCCGCCCAGCTTCTCGGCGCGCTCGGCCAGGTTCCGCAGTCCGCTGCGCCGGCCGCCCCCGGGGATGCCCACCCCGTCGTCCGTGACGGTGAGGGTCAGCCGACCGGACGCCACGACCAGCGATATCTCGGCGGCACCGGCCCGTGCGTGGCGGGCGACGTTGGACAGCGCCTCGGCGAGGACGGCCACCATGTCGTCCGCGACGGAGTGCGGCACATCGGTGTCGACCAGTCCCTCGGTGCGCAGCGAGGGGGTGAAGCCGAGCGCGGGCACGGCCTCCTCGATGGTCTTGGCCGTACGGACCCGCAGCCCCTGGACGGCGGGGCCCGCCTCGTGCGAGCGCAGTCCGAAGATGGTCGAGCGGATGATCTTGATGGTGTCGTCCAGGTCGTCCACCACCCGCAGCAGTCGTTCGGAGCCCTCCGGGTGCTGGACGAAGCGCAGGGTGGACTGGAGCGTCATCCCGGCGGCGAACAGCCGCTGGATGGCCAGGTCGTGCAGATCGCGGGCGATCCGGTCGCGGTCCTCGAGCAGGGCGAGCTGCTCGGCGTCACGCCGCCGCTCGGCCAGTTTCATCGCGATCGCCGCCTGGCCGGCGAAGCCCAGCAGGGTATCGGTCTCGATCTGGGTGAAGGCGGGGCTGTCCGCCGTACGGGCCAGCGAGAGCACCCCGCCCACTCCGTCGCTCGTCCGCATCGGTACCGCGACGGCCGGGCCGAGCCCCTCCCAGCGCTGCGGTCCGGCGGTGATCCGCGGATCGTTCTGGACATCGGTGCTGGTGACCGGCTCGGAGGCGGTGAAGGCCGCCCCGCCGAAGGTGCCCTTGCGGGGCAGCACCAGACCGCGGTGGGCCTCGGCCTCGGTCCCCGCCGCCAGCGCGACCTGGAGCTCGTCGGAGCCGGCCACCGGCAGCATCAGCACGCCCAGATCGGCGGAGAGGATCCGGCGGGCGTGCTCGACGATCAGCTCCAGGACCGTGGTCTCGTCCACTCCGGACAGCAGACTGCGGGTGACCTCGGCGTTCGCCTCCAGCCAGCGCTGGCGGTGGCGGGTCTCCTCGTACAGCCGGGCGTTCTCGATGGCCACTCCGGCGGCCACGGCCAGGGTGGACAGCACCGTCTCGTCCTCGCCGTCGAACTCCTCACCGCCCCGCTTCCCGGTGAGGTGGAGATGGCCGAAGACCTCGTCCCGCACCCGGATGGGCACTTCCAAGGAGGACCGCACCGGCGGGCGGTTCGGCGGAAGGCCGTGGCAGGCCGGATGCTCCGAATTCCCGTCCGGCGGCAGCGGCTGCGGCTGCGGCTGCGGCAGCGGGTGGCGGATCAGCTCCCCCAGGACGCCGTGGCCGGACGGCAGCCGCCCGGTCGGCTCGGTCCGCTCCTCGGCCACGCCCGCCGGGACGGAGGCGGCCAGCCGCTGATCGTCGCCGATCACGCTCAGCGCCCCGTGTTCGGCGTCCACCAGCACCACCGCGGCCTCGACGATCCTCCGCAGCACATGCGACAGATCCAGCTCCCGGCCCACCGAAAGAACCGCCTCCAGCAGGCTGTGCACCCGGTCCTGCGTGCCGCGCACACCGTCGATGCGCCCCTGTAGCTCTTCCAGCAGTTCGTCCAGCCGTAGCCGGGGCGGGTACTCCGTACTCCTCGCGCTCTCCATACCCACGGTGCCTCCGTCGGCCTCACCGCGCTCGGCGCGGCATTCCGCACGGCCCTCACTCTCTTCACGGTAGCCGCGCCCGGCGGCCGGTGAGTGCCGTGCACCGGGATGACCTGGTCGGGCGGGTCGCGCCCCCGGGTCACCCGAGCGCGGGGCCCGCCCCCTCCGGCCCCCGGACCAGCTCTTCGAGCCGGTCAAGGAAGATCCGCTGCTTCGCCACGATCTTCCGGCGGGCCTCGTCCGGGCCGAACCAGGCGACCCGGTCGACCTCGGGGAATTCCCGTATCCGGCCGGAACCCCTCGGCCACTCCATGGCGAACGTGCCGGGAGAGATCCCCTCCGGATCGAGATCGCCCTTCAGCGCCCAGACGGTGACGTACTTGCCCCCGGTCTGGGTCACGGAACCGAGCGGCATCAGCCCACCGTCGGGCGGCGGCGTGCCGAGCTCCTCCTCGAACTCCCGGCGCGCGGCGGCCTCCGGGGTCTCGTCCCCGTCGTACTCCCCCTTGGGCACCGTCCAGGCGCCCTCGTCCTTCGCGGCCCAGAACGGGCCGCCCATATGGGCGAGCAGAACTTCAACGGCCGGGTCGGCCGGGCCCGTACCCCGGTACAGCAGGATTCCGGCGCTGCGCTTACGCGTCACAGCGCCCAGTGTGCGCCCACGCGCCCACACCCCACAGTCGGCGGGCCGGGTCCGCCGGTCAGCCCTTGCGGGCGTATCCGAGGTAGGTGACCAGCGGCCGGGCGTCCGGGGCGAGGACGAAGTCGACGATCGGCGGGATCTGCTCATCGCTGATCCGCCCCCGGCGGCGCGCCATGGTGGCCTTGACCAGGCTGCGCGGGTCCTTGGGCTTGAAGTCGCAGATGTCCTCGTTGCGCAGGCCGTGCCGGTCCAGCGCGGTGGTCAGCTCGGCGGGGGTGCGCAGCCGCGCCGCCGTATAGCGGCCGGCCGGCATGATCCGGGTCATCGGGAGGCGCTGGAAGGCGCCGAGGTAGATCAGCCGGGAGAGCAGGGTGCGGTTGACGGTGTCGTAGATCAGCACACCGCCGGGCCGCAGCACCCGGGCGGCCTCCGCCAGCACCCGGTCCAGCTCCGGGGTGATCTCGAAGGTGTCGGCGTAGTAGGCGAGGTCGAACGCGCCGTCGGCGAGGCCGAGTTCCTCGGCGGGCGCGGTGCGGTACTCGATCCCCGAGTGCCCGCCCTCGCTCGCAGCGCCCGCAGCGCCCGCCTCGCGCGCCATCTCGGTGGCGGTGGCGGAGGGGTCGACCGCGACGACGCCGAAGCCGAGACCGGCCAGCCCGCGGGCCAGCAGCCCGCGGCCGCTGCCCACGACCAGGGCACGGCTGCCGGACGCGGACAGGCCCACGCGCTCGACGGTGGTGCGGACGTATTCCAGGCGGGTGTCCTGGAAGGAGACGGCCCTGATCTGACGGCCGTCGACGGCCTCGGGCGACCGTGAGTCCAGTTCGATGTGCGGGGCGGCGGCCATCGTCTTCTCCCTCACGCGTGTGCGGACACGGGTGTGCGGATTCACCGGTACCTGGGGTCGCCGCCCGGACGGACCGGACGGGTTCCCCGAGGAAACCTAACATCATGAGTTCCCTCAGGGAACTCGGGTAGGCTCGTGTCATGACCCGTACTCCGCTCGCCGACGTGGCCTGTTCGATCGCCCGCGCCACCGATCTGTTCGGCGACGCCTGGACGGCGCTGATCATGCGAGATGTGCTCACCGGGGTCACCCGCTTCGACGACCTCGCCCATGACCTGGGCATTTCGCGCAAAGTCCTGGCCGCCCGGCTGTCCCGGCTGGTCGAGGAGGGGGTGCTGGTCCGGGAGCGGTACCAGGAGCGGCCGCCGCGTGAGCACTACCGCGCCACGCTCAAGGGCGAGGAGCTCTATCCGGTGCTGCTCGCCCTGATGGAGTGGGGCGACCGCTGGTACGCCGGCCCGGCCGGGCCGCCGGCCCGGATCCGTCACCTCGGCTGCGGCCTCGACACCACACCGGTGTCCGTGTGCGCCCACTGCGGCGAGCCGCTGACGGTCGGCAACACCACCCAGCTCCCGGGCCCCGGCGGGCGCACCGGACCCGGCACCCGTGTCCTGGGGCCGCTGCTGGCCGCCCGGGAGGACGAGGCGTGACCGCGCACCCGGCGGCGGCGGAGGTTTGAGACAACGGCAAGGGGCACTCGGCACAGCAGCCGGGCACCCGACTACGAGGAGCGCCGACCATGCGCTACGAAGAACTGACGGGCCTGGTCCAGGCCCGCGCCCAGCTCCCCGACCGTCAGTCGGCCGAACGGACGGTACGGGCGACGCTCGAAACCCTCGCCGAGCGCATCCCGGGCGGGCTGGCGAACCATATGGCCGCACAGCTGCCGCAGGAGGCGGGCGAGCCCCTGCGCCGGATCGCCGCCTCCCAGGAGGGCACCCCTGAGGAGCGGGAATACCGGCGGGAGCACGGCGAGCGGTTCGACCTCACCGGTTTCGCCGGCCGGATCGCCTGGCGCACCGAGCACACCGAGGAGGAGGCGCTGCGCGAGGCGGCCGCCTTCTTCGAGGTGCTGGACTCGGCCGTGGACCCGGAGCTGATGGAGAAGCTCTACGGCGTGCTGCCGAGCGACATCCGGGAGCTGCTGCCGGAGGCGGGGGCCGAACAGGGTACGCGGCGCGAGCAGACGTAAGCACCCCGCGCCACGGCGGGAGCGGACGTCAGCACCCCGCGCCACGGCGGGAGCAGACGTCAGCACCCCGCGACACGGCGCGAACGTAAGCATCCCCGCGACACCCTCGGCAGGAGTCATCAGCCCGCCGCGAGGAGCAAGCACCGCGCCACCCCGCAGCCGCGCCCCGCCCCTGGCCCCGGGCGTCGCGCCCCTCACTCCGTCTGCCCCGGGTGGTCGGGGTGGCCGTGGCGCGGCGGGGGGCTCGGCTCGGCCGCCGTCTGCGGCGTCACCGGCGAACCGCCGCGCGGCGGCGAGGGCCGCTCGGGGAGCGGCTCGGCACCCGGCTCGCCCGGCGAGGGGGTGGCGCCGCTCTCCAGCTGGCGCAGGCGCGCCGTGAGCACCTCGACGACCGGAAGGCGGTCGGCGTGGGAGCGCTCGTACTCCAGCAGTTGCCCCAGCTGCTCCGCACCGAGGCTGCGGATGCGGTGCTGGAGCGCGCTGAGCGGCAGATGGTCGTAGTCGGCGAGCGGCAGTTCGTCGTGGGTGCTCATCCGTTCTCCTCCCGGGCCCGCCGCGGATGGGTGTGCGGGTGGCTTCGCGGACCGGTCTCCGCTGCCGAGGGTCGAGCGGGTACCCGCACACGTCGAACGAAAACGGCATAACGGACGAGCGGTGGCGGGAGGGAACCGCCACCCCGCTGCCCCGCCGCACGCGGCGCGTTGCCGTGGCGTGATCGTCTTGCCAGGCTGTCCCCATGCCGATCACCGACCTGTCCGAGCTCGTCGACGAACTGCTCTCCGGGACCCGCCCGCTGCCGATCATCCCCGCGGGCGTCCCCGTGCTGCGCCAACCGGCCCTGCCGTACGAGGGCCAGCTGGCCGCGGACCAGCTGGACCGGCTGCTGGCGGCGATGCGGGAGGCGATGCACTCCGCGCCCGGCGTGGGGCTCGCCGCCCCGCAGATCGGTGTGCCGCTGCGGCTCGCGGTGATCGAGGACCCGGCGGAGGTGACGGCCGAGGTGCGGGAGGCGCGCGGCCGGGTGCCGCAGCCGTACCGGGTGCTGGTCAACCCCGTGTACGAAGCGGTCGGCGACGGCCGGGCGGCGTTCTTCGAGGGGTGTCTGAGCATCCCGGGCTGGCAGGCCGTGGTCAGCCGCCCGGACCGGATCCGGCTGCGCGGGCAGGACGTGAGCGGACGGGAGCTGGACGAGGAGTTCACCGGCTGGCCCGCGCGGATCGTCCAGCACGAGACCGACCACCTCGACGGCGTCCTCTATCTGGACCTGGCCGAAACCCGTTCCCTGTCCTCGGCCCAGGCCGTCAGCGACTACTGGTCCCAGCCCACCCCCGCCGCCGCGGCCCGCTCGCTGGACTTCCCACTCCGGACCACCGCCGACGACAACAGCGGCAACGACAACGGCAACGACAACAGGGGTGCTACCGCTCCGTAACCACGGGCCGACCCGCGGCATGTGTTCGTCATCGGCTGGCAGTCGCCGAATCACCACGCGGACACTGTGACGTACGTCGCCACGGCAAGACTGGTGAACGCCGGCGGTACGCGCCGCCTCCGCGTACCGCACCGGCGAGTGAGGCGTTTCTTCCCGCGTTCCTCCCCGCGTTTTTCCGCTGTTCCCCAGTCCCCACCGCTCCTGACGTCCCTCGAACGGAGAACAGGAATGTCCGGAATACCCGTGCTGACGACGTCCACCGCAACGCCGCCCACCAGCTCGTACGTCACCTCGATCGCCCACACCCCGGAGCAGGTCCACGCCGCGCAGCGACTGCGCTACCAGGTGTTCGGTGAGGAGCGGGGAGGCACGCTGGACACGGCGGTCGACGGCCGCGACGTGGACGAGTTCGACGAAGTCATGGACCACCTGATCGTCACGGACACGGCGACGGACACCGTGGTCGGCACCTATCGGCTGCTCCCCCCGGGGCGCAGCGAACGGCTCTACTCGGACACCGAGTTCGATCTGCGCGGGCTTCCGGCCGAGGTCCGCTCGTCCATGGTCGAGGCGGGCCGCGCCTGTGTGCACGCCGACCACCGCTCGGGCGCCGTCATCAACCTCATGTGGGCCGGGCTGGCCCGCTACGTCCTGCTGTCCGGCCACCGCTATCTCGCGGGCTGCGCCTCGGTCCCGCTGGCCGAGGGCGAGCGGGCCGCCGCGAGCGCCTGGCTGCTCGGTACCACCAAGCACGCCGCCCCGCCCGAGCTGCGGGTCCACCCGCACGACCCCTGGATCCCCTCGCGGCCGCTGGACACCGCGGCCGGCTACGCCGAGCTGCCGCCGCTGCTCCGCGGCTATCTGCGGATCGGCGCCTGGATGTGCGGCTCCCCGCAGCACGACCGGGCCTTCAACGACGCCGACTTCTTCGTGCTGCTGGACACCGAGCGGATGAACGACCGCTACCGACGCTATTTCCTGGGCGCATCCCGGTGACCGTGCCACTCGGGAGGACCGTGCCACTCGGGAGGACTCTGCCCGCGCACGCCTGGGCGGCCTGGTCACCGTGCACCACCGGCTGTGTCACCCACGCCGCCCAGCGCGTCCCCGCCACCCGCGTCGCCCGGCGGGCCGCGGTCTTCGGCCGGTCGGTGCTGGGCGCGCTGCTGTGCGGCCGGCGGATCGCCGAGCCCGAGACGCTGCGCATCCGTGCGGCGGCGGTCCTGGACTCCCTCGGCATCCGGCTGGAGGTGGCGGGCGGCACCACGCTCAGCGCCCCCGGCGGCACCGGCACGCTCGTCGTAGCGAACCACATCTCCTGGCTGGACATCGTCGCGCTGCTCGCGGTCGAGCCGGTGGTCATGCTGGCCAAACGGGAGATCGCGGGCTGGCCGCTGGTCGGTCCGCTGGCCACCCGTGCGGGAACGCTCTACATCGACCGCGGCTCGCTGCGCGAACTCCCCCGTACCGTACGGGAGATGGCGGCGCTGCTGCGCGCGGGCCGGTCGGTGATGGCCTTCCCGCAGGGCATCACCTGGTGTGCGGGGACGGGCGGCAGCTTCCGGCGGGCCACCTTCCAGGCCGCGCTGGACGCGGGCGCGCCGGTGCGTCCGGTGACGCTGGACTACGTCCAGCACGGTGTCCCGACCACGGTGGCCGCCTTCGTCGGCGAGGACGACTTCGGCACCTCGCTGCGCCGGGTGATCCGCGCCGACGGGCTCACGGTGCGGGTGGCCGTGCACCGGCCGCTGCGGCCGGTGCACTCCGCCGACGACCGGCGCGTCCTGGCCGCGCGGGCGCAGGCCACCGTGTGCGGGGCGCGGCTGCCCGTGCACGGCTGACGGTCCGTATGCCCCGGACACCGGGTGTCCGGGGCATACCGGCACGGCGGCGGCGAACCGCGCGACGGAAGGGGGCGGGCCCATGGGCCCGCCCCCTTCCGCATGTGGTCACGGCTTCTCGTCCGACTCCGTGACGGTGGGCGCGTCGCCCGAGCCGAAGTCCACCACGACCTCCGCGCCATCCGGCAGCCGTACGGTGACCGTGAGTCCCTTCACCTCGGCGGTGGCCAGACCGGCGAGGGGGGCGGGGTCGCGTTCCCCGGTGAGCGAGGCCAGTGCCACGAAGAGGGTGCCGGCGGGGTCCTCGGGGCCGGCCGGCTCCTCGCCGACGGTGCCGGTGAGCTCGGGCACGAGGGCCCACGGCCCGTACGCGGTGCCCTGCGGCGCCCTGACCGCGCCGGCGGTCTGCCAGCCGTGCAGTCCGAGGAGCTGGCCGGTCACCTCTTCCCCGGCCAGCCGTATCTCGGGGCCCCGCTCGGTCTCCGCCGGGGTGCCCGGGGGCAGGGCGACGGCCCAGCCGCTGTGGTGGATCCGGGTTCCGGCGGGGACGCCCACGGTGCGGTGGACGCGCACTTCGAGCCGGCCGCGGACGAGGGTGAGGCTGTCGATGCGGGCCGAGGGCAGGATGGGGCCACCGCCGGGGAACAGCGGGACCTGGGAGGAGGCGATCCAGTCGGGGCCCGCGGCCAGCGGCTGGATGCGCGGCCGCTTGCTGCGCGCTCCGCGCACCTCGAGGGCGATGTGGTTGTCGGGGGTGTTGTCCGCGCTGGTGGGGCCGGTGCGGGTGGAGTAGGCGAGCCGGGCGTAGAGGGGGTCGGGCGCGCTGTCGGCGCCCCAGGTGTAGCTGCCGTGGTTGTGCAGCCGCACCAGCCCGTCCCGTCCCGTGGTCTGGATGAGGAATCCGGGGGCGGGCAGCGCCAGCGCCCGGTCCGGCCCCTCGACGGGCGCCGCCTCCTCGGGCGCGGTCCACACCGGGTGGTCGGGCGGGAGCAGCAGGGCGAGGAACCCCTTCGAGGCCCAGTAGGGCGAGCCGGGCCCGGAGTAGCGCTGGAGCGTGGCCGCGTGCGGCCCGTACCAGCCAAGGCTCAGCACCCCGTCCCGGGTCAGCGCGCCACGGTCCAGGAAGTGGCGCAGCGCGCCGCTGAGGACACGGCGGGTGGCGCCGGGGGCGAGGGGGGTGTGGCCGGTGAGGGCGCCGAGGCCCACCGCGGCGCCGGCGGCGAAGCGGTAGGTGAGGGAGCGGCCGTGGTGGATGGGGGCGCCATTGGCGTCGAAGAGCAGCGAGAAGCTCTCGAGGAAGGTGTGCAGCCGGGGGCCGAGCCGGTCCAGCAGCGCGCCGTCGGCGGCGAGATGGGCGTGGAGCAGCGGATACATGTGCAGCGCCCAGCCGTTGTAGTGGTCGAACGACCGGGCGTCGCCGTCGGAGTACCAGCCCTGGCCCCGGTACCAGCCCTCCAGGAGGTCGAGCCCCCGCTCGATGGCGCGGGCCGTCTCGGTGTCACCGCGGCCGACGGACTCCAGGAAACCGGCGACGGTGAGGGGGAAGAGGTACCAGTTGTTGGGGGCGGGCTGGTGGCGGAGCGCGCCGCGCAGCCACTCCTCGGTGCGGTCCTGGGCGTCGGACGACAGGGCCTGCCAGGTCCACGGCGCGGTCAGCCGCAGGCCCAGGGCCACGGACGCGGACTCCACCATGGGCTGGCCGTGGGCGGGGAAATGGCCGATCACCGGCCAGGACTCGGCGTCGTCCCGTCCGGGGGCGAGGGTGCCGCGGGCGATCCCGGCGGTGTAGCGCTCCAGGATGGAGTGCGGGTCGCTGCCCGAGGACCCTGCGGCGCGTAAGGCGGCGAGGAGGAAGGTGCGGGCGAACCCTTCGAGTCCGTCGGAGCGCACACCGGACTGCGACGGGGGGCCGGGGAGGTCGATCAGGCCGTGGCCGGGGGTGGCGTAGCGGAGGGCGGCGTGCAGCAGACCGTCGGCGACGGCCTCCCAGTGGGCGCGGGTGTAGCCGGTGTGGGGGCTGAGGGCGCGGTCCTCGGCGGGGAGCGGGAAGGGCAGTTCGGGCATGGCGGGGTGTGCCTCCTGGGGGTCGGGCGGGGTACGCCGATCAGTGGATCATCCCCGAGCGTACGGGGTGGGCGCGCTGCGCGACCGGCGATGTGGTGCTCAGCGGGTGGTGACGCCACGTGCCCGCAGGGCCGTTCGCAGGGCCCGGATCGCGTAGTAGGACCGCGATTTGACGGTTCCGGGTGGCACCCCCAGCACCCGGGCCGCCTGATCGACGCTGTGGCCCAGGTAGTACAGGTGCAGCAGCACCTCCCGCTGCCGGGGCGTCAGATCGGCCATCGCGTCCGTCACCACCTGGGCGGTGAGCGTCCGATCGACCGCGTCCGGTGCGGTCACCCGCCCCATGTCCGCCTCACCGGCCGTCTCCACCGGCCGCCACGCCTGGGCCCGGTCGTCGTCGGTCACCAGATCGCCGACCACGGCGAGCAGCCGGGATCGGGCGGTGTCGTCCATGGGGCCGATGTCCGTAGGACACTGCCAGGCGCGGATGGCCACCTCCTGCACGATGTCCTCGGCCCGGTGCCAGTCCCCGCCCAGCATCCGGGCGGCCAGGCGGTGCAGCGCCGAGCCGTGCCGTTGGTAGAGCGTCCGTAACGACGTGTCGGCGTCGGTCGTCATGGCCGCCACACGGATGTTCATCGTCCCCCCGGGGTTGATGCGTCGGTGGCGCGAGAGTAAAAGGGGCACGACGCCGATTGAGTGACGAAAGACTGACGCCGTCCCGCGGCCGGAAGCACGCCGTGCCCGAAACGGGCTCCACTACGATCCCCCCTTGTGCGATTTACGGTGTTAGGCCCGGTCAGGGCGTGGCGTGCGGACGCCGAACTGGAGCTGGGGCCGCCCAAGCAGCGAGCGCTGCTGGCGTTGTTGCTGGTGCGGGCGGGACAACCGGTGGCGCTCAGCGAGATCGTCGACGTGCTCTGGGCGCAGGCTCCGCCGAGCACCGCGGTGAACGTGGTGCACCGCCATGTGGGGTCGGTGCGCCGGCTGCTGGAACCCGGTCTGCCGGCCCGGACCGAGGGCAGCCGGCTGGTGCGCAGCTCCGGCGGCTACCGGCTGAACACGGAGCCGGACACGCTGGATCTGCTGCGCTTCCGGCAGCTGAGCGAAACGGCCCGGCGCACCGCCGCCGCGGGGGCACCGGAGCGGGCGGCCGGTCTCTTCACCCAGGCGCTCGCCCTGTGGCGGGGGCCGACCGCCACCGGGGTTCCCGCCGACATCCAGGCACATCCGGTCTTTTCCGGTGTCGACCGCGAACTTCTGGCCGTCGCCAAGGAGGCCGCCACGACGGCGCTGGACTCCGAGGTCCCGCAGCGGCTGCCCGCCGTCCTCCAGCAGTTCGCCGCCCACCACGCACTGGACGAGACCCTTCAGGCCCAGCTGATCCGGGTGCTCGCCGCCACCGGACGGCGGGCCGAGGCGCTGGAGGTCTTCGCGGCCGCACGGGACGGGCTGGCGGAGCAGCTCGGCGTGGCCCCCGGCCCCGAACTGCGCGCCGCCCACCGCCGGCTGCTGTCCCGGTCGGCCCCAGCGGTCCCCCTCGCGCCGGCCGAGCCGGGCCATCCGGGGGCGCCGGGCCCTATGGCCGGGCCGAGCCATCCCGCCGAGCCGAGTCATCCCGCCGAGCCGAGCCGTCCGACGGCGCCGGCCGCCCCGGCCGTGCGGCCCGCCCAACTGCCGCCCGATCTCACGGCGTTCAGCGGACGGCGGGCCGAACTCGCCGACATCCACGCCCTGCTGCCCGAGGGCGCCGAGAGCGGGTCACCGGCTCCCTTGGTGATCAGCGCGATCGACGGGATGGCCGGGGTCGGCAAGACCACGCTGGCCGTGCACTGGGCCCACCGCATCGCCCACCGTTTTCCGGACGGACAGCTCTACGCCAATCTGCGCGGCTTCGATCCGGCCGGTTCGATGATGTCGCCGAACGAGGCGCTGCGGACGTTCCTGCACGCCCTGGGGATTCCGCCGAACCGGGTGCCCGCGGACCTGGACGCCAAGACCGCGCTGTACCGCAGTCTGCTGGCGGGGCGGCGGACGCTGGTCCTGCTGGACAATGTGGTGGACTCCAGCCACGTCCGGCCACTGCTGCCCGGCTCCCCCGGCTGTCTGACCATCGTCACCAGCCGCAATCAACTCCACGGTCTGATCGCGAGCGAGGGGGCCCGTCCCCTTACTCTGGGCCCGCTGTCCGCCGCCGAGTCCCATGAGGCGCTGGCCCGGCGGCTGGGCGCGGACCGGGTCGGCGCGGAGCCACGGGCCGTGGCGACCATCGTCCAGCTGTGCGGGCGGCTGCCGCTCGCACTGGCGGTGGTGGCCGCCCGTGCCGCGACCCGTCCGTCCTTTCCCCTTTCTTCCGTCGCCGCGGAGCTGCTCGCAAGCCGGGGAAACCTCGACGCGTTCGCGGGCGCCGATCCGCACACCGACGCACGGACCGTCTTCTCCTGGTCCTACCGGGCCCTGGACCCGGAGGCCGCCCGGCTGTTCCGGCTGCTGGCCCTGCATCCTGGCCCGGATGTCTCCACGGCGGCGGCCGCGAGCGTGGCCGGACGCCCGCTCCGCGCCACCCGGGCCCTGCTGGCCACGCTCACCGGCGCCCATCTGCTGGCCGAGCACGCCCCGGGCCGCTACACCTGCCACGACCTGCTGCGCGCCTACGCCATGGAGCTCGTCCAGGACCACGACACGGACGAGACCCGCCGGGCCGCCCGGCACCGCATGTTCGACCACTATCTGCACACCGCGCGCACCGCCGCCACGCTGCTCGCCCCGCACCGGACCGAACCCTTGCCCCTGTCCCCGCCCCGGCCCGACGCCGCACCCGAGCACCTCGACGGCCAGGACCGGGCCGAGGCATGGCTCGCGGCCGAGCGGACCGTTCTGCTGTCGGCCGTCGAGCACGCACGGGATCACCAATTCCCCCGCCACGCCTGGCAGTTGGCCGTGACGCTGGAGCTCTTCCTGGACCGGCGCGGCCACTGGCAGGAGCAGACCGCCATCCAGCGCACCGCGCTGGGGGCGGCCCGCGCCCTGTCCGACCGGCTCGGCCAGGCGCACACCCACCGCACCCTGGGGTTCGCCGAGGGGCGGCTGGGCCGGTACGACGAGGCGGACGGCCATCTGGAGCGGGCCCTGGAGCTGTTCGGGAAGCTCGGCGAGGGGGACGGCCGGGCCCGCACCCTGCGCGCCATGGCCTTTCTGGCCAACGCCCGCGGCCGCCACCAGCGGGCGCTGGACCACTACGGGCCCGCGCTCGACCACTACCGCGCCTCGGCACACCTCAGTGGTCAGGCCAGTGTGCTCAATGAGATCGGCTGGACCCATATTCTCCGCGGTGCGTACGAGCGCGCCCTGACCCACTGCCGGCAGGCGGTCGAACTGCACCGGCGGATCGGTGACTCGGCCGGCGAGGCCGCCGCGCTGGACAGCGTGGGATACGCGTACCACCACATGGGCCGGTATGAGCACGCCCTCACCTCCTACCGTCGGGCGGTCGCCATCTACCGCGAGATCAGCGACCGGTATCTGGAGGCCGACACCCTGACCCACCAGGGGGACACCCGGCTGGCCCAGGGCGACCTGGCCACCGCCCTCGCCGACTGGCGGCTGGCCCTGGAGATCCTCCAGGAGCTGAACCACCCCGATGCCCGGATCCTCGGCGGCAAACTGCGGCAGTACCGGCAGTGGCCGCATCCGGCCCCGGCGCGCGGCGGATGACGGGGTCTGGGGGGCGTGGTGTTCCTCGCTGTCGCGGCCACGGCGGGGGCCTTACGGATCGTCGGGACGGTGTGCGACCGGCCCGCTCGGGGCCCGGCCGTGTACCGGGTTCTCCCTGTCGTACGGACGCGCCCGGCGCATTGCTCAACCGGGCGTGGAAAAAACCGTACGGCCCTCCGTACGGTCCTCCGGACGGCGGCCGCGCAGAGTACCAGCGATCAATGATCTCTGTCCCGGCTTTATTCACTGGTGATGAGGTCTCCACGACCAGGCCACACAAGGCACTAGCGTCCGGTGTCACTCCGAACCAAGGAGGGCGCTGTGCGATCCGCAAACCTCACCAGATACATCGCCTCCAGCCGTACCATCGGCACCGGTCTCATCATCGGTGCGCTCGCCGTCACCCTGGCGGCGATCCTCGTCCCGGTGTCGCTGTTCGGCGAGAGCAGCGCCGCCGTGCCGCGCAACGGCGTCACGGACGACGGCGGGGGGACGGTCAGCACGCAGTACGGACCGCTGACGGCCACTGACCGGGACTTCGTCCGCAAGGTCAGGCTCGCCGGCACATGGGAGCTCCCGGCGGGGCGCCTCGCGCAGGAGCGGGGCGACCGGGACGCCGTGAAGACCGCCGGTGAGCATCTCATCGAGGGACACACCGAACTCGACCGCCGGTCCGAGGAGGTCGGCCGGGCGCTCGGCATCCAGCTGCCCACTCAGCCCAACGCGCAGCAGCAGGGCTGGCTGGACGAGATGACAGACGCCGGCAGCAGCGCCGAGTTCGAGCGGGTGTTCGCCAACCGGTTGCGCGCCGCCCACGGCAAGGTGTTCAACCTCGTGGCGCAGGTGCGCGCCGAAAGCCGCAACTCCATGGTCAGATCTCTGGCCACCAGGGCCAATGCCATCGTTCTCGACCACATCACGGTCCTCGAGGACACCGGGCTCGTCGACTTCGACGCCCTCTAACGACTAAGTGAAGTGATCTCATGAGGCAACGAACCCACAAACGCGGGCGGTTCACCAACAAGACCGTCGCCGTCGTCGCCGCTCTGGCGCTCGGTGGCGGCGGGGCAGCGATCGTCGCCGCGAACGCGTCGGCCCATGGCGACAGGGGCGGCTCCGGCCGGAACACCACCGTGTCCGCGCGGGCGGGGACGATCCAGTGCCCCGATGTGGGCCAGAAACTGAGCCACGTGCCGGCCAAGGCCAGGCCCGAGGTCGACAAGAACCTGGCCGAGCTGGACAACCAGGTGGCCACCGCGTACCAGCGGATGAACCGGCAGCGCGGTTCGAGCCAGGCGGTGCTCTCCCGGCTCAACGACGAGCGCTCCCGGACACTGGACGACATCGGCTCGGCCATGGGCGGCGACAACACCCAGCTCCGGGGGATGACCGACTGCACCTGGCAGGAGGTCGCCACGACCACGGGCGGCAAGGGCCGGTTCGGCCGGCCGGGCGGCGGGCGCGGCGGGCAGGGCGGCGACCAGCAAGGCGGCGACGGGCAGGGCGGCGACGGGCAGGGCGGCGAGGGCGCCAACGAGGTGCCCGGCAACGCGGGCGGCCAGGCGGGCAACGGGCCCTCGCAGGACGACTTCGTCGACATCACCCAGGTGCGGCCGAACGTCCAGGAGCCGCCGCGGGCCCGGAAGAACGGCTCCACCGGCACCTTCACCTCCGACTGCGGCGTCGGCGACCCGGCCCTGCGCAACAGCGACAACGTCATCGTCGCCCCCGGAGTGGGCAATGGCGCCCACCACATGCACGACTACGTGGGCAACGACAGCAACAGCGCCTTCGCCGACAACCGGACCTTCGAGCAGGCGGGCACCTCCTGCGCCAACGGCGACAAGTCGACCTACTACTGGCCGGTCCTGCGCGCCCAGGACGGTACGAACGAGGCGGACGCCGATCAGCTCGGCGGCGGGCAGGAAGGCAACGTCGGCACGATCCTGACCCCCAAGAGCTCCACGCTCGAGTTCCGGGGCAACCCGCGGAGCAAGGTCACGGCGATGCCGAAGTTCCTGCGGATCATCACCGGTGACGCCAAGGCGTTCACCAACGGCGACGCCAACGCCAACGCCTCCTGGAGCTGCACCGGCTTCGAGGACCGGCAGCTGACCGACAAGTACCCGCTCTGCCCCGAAGGCAGCTCCGTCACCCGCACCTTCGACTTCCAGAGCTGCTGGGACGGCAAGAACATCGACAGCGCCAACCACCGTGACCACGTGGCCTTCGCCGCTGAGGACGGCTCCTGCCCCGACGGCTTCCAGGCCATCCCCCAGCTGGTGAACACGATCACCTACGACGTGCCGGCCAACACCCCGTACGCCGTGGACGGCTTCCCCGAGCAGTTGCACAAGCCCATCACCGACCACGACGACTTCATCAACGTGATGCCGGACGACCTGATGAACAAGGCGGTGGACTGCATCAACCGCGGCAAGCAGTGCGGCTGATGGACCAGGATCACCAGGAACACCAGGATCACCAGGCGCGCGCCGGCCGGGAGGCCGGCGCGCGCCGCGCTGCCACCGGGCCGGCCCCGCGGGGGGCGTCGCCCGCCGGGACGGGAGGCTGAACCAACCGCCGCCCCCTCGCGGGCGATCCGCCGGCCCTCGTCGACGACGCGAACCGCCGGCCGCGCGAGCGCGGCCGGCGGTTCGTCGTGTTACCGGTCAGAGTCCGTTCACGCGTGCCTCCCGGGCGATGCCCAGCGGCCGGACGCCGGGGGGCGCACCGGTGCGGACCCGGCGGCTCACCCGGGACGCGTGGCGCCGTATCCGGTCCATCTGCGCCATCAGCCTGCGGCCGCGCAACGCCATCTCCAGCTCGAAGCGTATGCGGGGGTCGCGCAGGCCCGGCCCGAAGAGCTTCTCGATCTGGCGCAGCCGGTACCGCACGGTCTGCGGATGCACCTTGAGGGCCTTGGCCGCCTCGGGCGCGCCGCCGCCCTCCAGCCAGGCCAGCAGCGTCATCTGGAGGCGTTCGCTCTGCCGGGGGGTCAGCCCGGCCAGCGGTTTGAGCCACCGCGCGGCCAGCGCCCGGACCAGTGACTCGTCCTGGAGGAGCAGCAGCATCGACAGATGGTCGTCGACGAAGAGCACCCGGGCCTCGGGGCCCGAGCGGGCGGGTGCCAGGGCCAGCAGGCGCCGTGCCCACCGCACCGACGAGGCCACGTCACCCAGCGGCACCACATGGCCCACGGCCGCGGTGCGGCCGCGCAGCGCGGTCTCCAGCGCCGCCCGGGTGCCGGGCTCGGCGGAAACGTCCCGCTCCGGGTCCCGGTCGCCTTCCCGGTCGCCTTCCTGGGCGGTGGCGGTGGCGGTGGCAGGGTCCGGGGCGGGTCCCGGGTCGGTGTCCGGGTCGGGGATCAGCAGGCACAGCTCGTCGCCGACCGCGCCGATGAGGGTGTCTCCCAGCACGGCGGCCGGCTGCGGTGCCTCGCCCGGCGTGGGCAGGGCGATGGCCAGCACCGTCTCGGGAAGCGGCCACCGGGCGGCCCGGGAGAGCTCCATCAGGGTGCGCTCGGAGACCGCCACCTCACCGATGAGGGCCTCGAAGAGGTCGCGCCGGGCCCGCTCGGGCGGCACCTCGGCCAGCGCCTCTGCGCAGGCGCCGTCCTGGCCGGTCCTGTCCTCGCCCGCCGTGCGGTGGCCGAGTGCCGTCAGGAGAGCCTGCTCGACTCCCCGTCGGACCTTGTCTCGCCCTAAGTTCTCCAGAAGTGCGGCGAATCCCGGAATTCCGTGCCGAAGGCTCTCAATCAACTCGTCGGCCAGGGAGGGGAGTTCGTTGCGCGGAACGCGGGTCCACTCGCCACGGGGGCGGGACCGGATGCGGTTCACGAGTTCGCCCATCATTACCTCGTTCTTGCCGGGGGGAGACCTGGCCGTTGGGGGTCGGCCAGGTCCGTGGAGGTTGTCTCCGTCACCGGTTCGTCCAGTACCGGTCGGGAGTCGAGGGTCCTCCGCTACGTCATAGAGGAACCCACCCCCTCCCGGTCCCGGCACTTTGCTGGATCTTTGCCATGGTGATGACAGTGGATCAGCCGGGGACGGGGTGAGCACGGTGCGTCCACGAGAAGTTGTCACGTTACGACAAATCTTATGGAGATCATGTGTACTTCCGAGAAGCTGCTGCCCCCAAGACGACGTTGACGTATCTCGTCACCCGCGCGAATCCGCGCGATCGGGAGGCTCCCATGTCCATGTCCCAAACGCCGCTCCCCTCCCCGCAGGGGCGCCACGGGGGACGCCGGGCCCGTGGCGGACGACGAGCCGCTCGCCGGACTCAGCAGCGTGATCCATCCGGGCTCGGATGGCCGCGCGATGTCCGGATCTACGCCATTATCGGCACCGTCGCGCTGTCCCTGTACGTGGCGTGGGACGCCGGCGCGTTCTCCCAGACCTTCGCGTTCCTGGACTTCGGCGCGGGGGTGCTCGCGCTGGTCTGCCTGACATCGGCGGTGCTGTGGGGGCTCGCCGCGACCGACCAGCTGATCCTGCACACCCACCAGCGACTGATCGCCCAGGCCATCCACCGGGCGGCCGCGGTCGCCGGTCTGCTGTTCCTGGTCCTTCACATCTGGGTCAAGATCGCGGAGAGCCACACCGACGCCACGACCGTCGCGCTGCCGTTCGCTGACGCAAATCAGCCGGTGCTGATCGGACTCGGCACCATCGCGGGCTATTTGTTCGTGATCGCGGCGGTGACCGGTGCGGTGCGCGGTTCGTTCGCCTCTGCGGGCCACTCCCGCTGGCGGTACCGCTGGTGGCGGGCGCTGCACGTGGGCGCCTACCCCGCGTGGTGCGCGGCGCTGATCCACGGGCTGAAGGCGGGGCGTGCCGCCAAGACCTGGGCGACCTACGGCTACCTCGCGGCCCTGGCCGGTGTCGCCGTCGCGCTGTGGCTGCGGCTGGTGACCCGGCGGCGCCAGGACATCGACCGGGCGGACGGCATCGAGGTCAGGAACCCTCCCGCCCGCAGCATGCGGGCGGCCGGTCCCCGGCGGGCCGACCCCACCGTGCCGCGCCCCCGCCCGGCCGCATCCGGGCGGCGTGCGGGCCGGCCGCTCGGCGCCTCGCGCGGGTGGGGCCGGTGATCACGACAAAACCCGGACTCGCCTGTGTCGATCCGCCCCGGCTGCTGGCCGGGCTCGACGAGGTGTACCGGCTGGACCGGGTCGGCCATCTGACCGTGCACGGCACCATGCCGGCCCTGCGGGCGGACGAACTCGTGGCGCTCGCGGAGAACATCGATCTGCGCGGGCGCGGCGGGGCCGGTTTCCCCTTCGCCAAGAAGGTCTCGGCCGTTGTCGAGTCGGCCGGCCGGCGCGAGGGCCGCTGCGCCGTCGTGGTCAACGGCAGTGAGGGGGAGCCCAGTTGCCTCAAGGACACCGCGCTGCTGCTGCACACCCCGCATCTGGTGATCGACGGCGCCGTACTGGCCGCCGAGGCGATCGGCGCCGAGGAGGTCGCCATCGCGGTGCACCGCCCGGATGTCGAGGAGTCCCTGGCCGCCGCGATCGCCGAGCGCGGTCCCAGCGGGGTCCCGGTCTCGGTGAACCGCACCCCGGACCGGTTCGTCGCCGGTGAGGGCGGCGCCGTCATCAACGGCATCAGCGGCGCCCCGGCCATCCCCAACGGCCGGAAGATCCGGACCAGCGACAGCGGGCTCGGCGGTCTGCCCACCCTGCTGTCCAACACCGAGACCTTCGCCCAGCTCGCCGTGGCGGCGCGGATGGGCGCCCTGCCGTACCGCTCGGTGGGACTGCCCACCGAACCGGGCACGACGCTGCTGACGGTCGGTGGCACGTATGTGATGGAGACGCCCACCGGAGTGCCACTGACCTACATCCTGGAGCTGTGCGGCCTCACCCCCGGGCAGGCGGTCCTGGTGGGCGGCTATCACGGCAAGTGGCTGGCCCCGGGGAGCATCAACGCCGCCACCATCTCCCGGGAGTCCATGCAGACGTACGGCGCCCGGCTGGGCGCCGGGGCGGTGCTGCCCATCCCCGAGAACACCTGCCCGCTGGGTGAGACCGCGCGGGTGGCGCGCTGGCTGGCCGCCGAGACGGCCGGTCAGTGCGGGCCCTGCTTCATCGGGCTGCCGGCGCTCGCGGACGCCCTCGGCCAGGTGGAGCGCGGGGGCGGCCAGTCCGCGATCGACAAGGTGCGCGCCTACGTCACCTCGGTGCGCAAGCGCGGGGCGTGCGGCCATCCCGATGGCACCGCCGGTTTCGTGGCCACCGCGCTGGACGTGTTCCCGGAGGAGTTCGAGGCCCATGCGCGCGGCACCGGCTGCGGACGGCCGACGGTGGGGGTGCTGCCGCTGCCACCGGACGCGCCACCGTCCGCGCCGCCGTCCGCCCCGTCGGGCCCCGCGGCGCGCGACCGGCGGCCCCAGCGGGGGCCGACGGAGAAGCTCCTGGTGGACTGGTCGCTGTGCCAGGGCCATGGGCTGTGCGCGGACATCCTGCCGCCCGAGGTGCTGACGCTCGGGATCGACGGCTATCCGGCCTCGGCCACGATGGATGTGCCCCGGCAGCTGCGTGCGCAGGCGGTCCGCGCGGTCCGCCGCTGCCCCGCCCTGGCGCTGCGCATCGAGGAGTAGCGACAGGGCGACGCACACTCCTGCGGTTTGTGCGTCCGGTGACAAATTCCGCGGCCGCTGAGTGCCGGCCGGCGCGGGCTCCGTATGCACATGGCGTCGGCGTGATCACCGCCGGACCGGTCGAGACTGCAGAGGAATGGTCATGGAGAAGCGGCGTCACATCGCCTACGCCGGGGTGTCGGTAGCGATGGTTCTGCTGACGGCGGCGTGCGGCAGCGGCGAGGACAACACGGCGGGCAGCGCCAACGTGCAGCCGGCGGGTGGCAGTCAGACCGTGGGTGCGGGGGCCTCCGCGTCGCCGGGTGCGGGGGCGGGTGCGGCGGCCGGCGACATCGGCGCCGGCGCGGGTGACGAGGCCACGCGCACCGGGCCCGCGAAGCGGTTGACGGTCGAGAAGAACGCCGAGCTCGGCTCGTTCGTCACCGACAGCGAGGGCTGGACGCTCTACCGGTTCGACGAGGACACCCCCAAGCCGGCCAAGTCCGCCTGCAACGACGACTGCGCCACCAAGTGGCCCGCGGTGCCCGCGGACGACGCCACGGCCACCGCCGGTATCGACTCCGGCGCACTCGGCTCGGTCACCCGCTCCGACGGCAGCAAACAGCTGACGCTGGCGGGCTGGCCGGTCTACCGCTTCGCGGGCGACACCGAGCCGGGCGACACCAAGGGCCAGGGCGTGGGCGGTACGTGGAACGCGCTGGCGCCCGACGGCAAACCGGCCGGCAAGGCCGCGGCCACGGACGACAGCCTCCAGCTGATGGTCAGGAACGACGCCGAACTCGGCAAGGTCATCGTGGACGGCGACGGCATGACCGTCTACCGGTTCGACAAGGACAGCGCCTGGCCGATGAAGACCGGTTGCCTCGGTGCCTGCCTGGACACCTGGAAGCCGGTCAAGGCCGTGGACACCACCAAGGTCGCCGGGGTCGACGCCGCGAAGGTCACCTCGTTCAAGCGCCCCGACGGCACCCGGCAGGCGGCGTTCGACTGCTGGCTGCTCTACACCTTCACCGGGGACGAGAAGCCGGGTGACATCAATGGCCAGGGTGTGAAGGGCACCTGGTTCGCGGTCACCGACAAGGGCAAGAAGGCCGGCCGGTAACGATCCGGGTCCGGACCGCCCCACTTCCACCGGGAGGTTGATGTGTCACTCGCACTCCGTGCCACCACCGTCTGCGCCGCCTTGCTGGTTCTGGGCGGTTGCGGTGGCGGCGGGGCACACGGCACCGCGCACGAGCGGACGGAGACCTCCCCCCTCGCCAAGGCGTTCGCCGAGCCCGGCACCCCGGCGCCGCTGACGAAGATCGCCGACGCCATCGGCTGCGAGGCCACGGTCATCACCGAGGCGGAGGAGCTGCGCCAGGGCGCCTGCGGGTCCGGTGGGAAACGGTTCACGATGGTCACCTTCGCCACCGACAAGGGGCAGCGTGACTGGCTGGCCACGTCGAAGGACTACGGGGGCATATACCTGGTCGGCAAGCGCTGGTCGGTCACCGGTCTGTCCATGGGCTCGCTGGAGCCCCTGCGCCAGAAGATCGGCGGGTCCCTCGAGAAGGGGATGTCCATGTCCCACGACGGATCCCACGGCGGGAACCCGGGGAGCGCGATGGACGGGATGGGAAGACCGGACGGCTCGTCGGGCCACTCCGGGCACGACGGCGAGAAGTGACCTGAGCGCCCGCCGACCAGGCGATGGGCGCCTACCGGCTGGTCAGGCCGCGTGCGAATCCGCCCACTTGACCAGCCCCGGATCGGCGAGGGTGGGGACCCACGCGTCGACCGGAGGGGGCTCGTCCAGCGGTTTCCGCGGTCCGACGCCGAGCACCCTCAGCCCGGCGCGCGAGGCGGACAGAAACCCGCAGTGGGAGTCCTCCACCGCCAGGGCGTCCTCGGGGGCCGCCCCGCACAGCCGGGCGGCCTCCAGATAGACATCCGGGTACGGCTTGGGCCGCACCTCCCCCTCGGGGACCAGCACATGGCCGAAGTACCGCAGCAGCCCGGCCTTGGCGAGCCCGTCCTCCACGACGTCCCGCGGGCAGTTGCTGGCCACGGCCAGCGGCGCGAAGGCCGCCGCCTTGGCGACCAGTTGGGGCGCCCCCGGCATGGTGACCGGGTCGTCGGCCACCAACCGGCGGAAGGCGTCCAGGAGTTGTCCGGTCATCTGGTCGGCGAGTTCGGGGCGCCCGGCGAATTCGGCCAGCATACGGCCGCATTCGGTGTAGTGGAGCCCCTTCGTGCGCCGGGCGAATTCCTCGTCGGGGGCGGTTCCGTGGTTTCTGAGCACCACTTCGCGCGCCTCTTCCCAGTGTCGTTCGGAATCCATCAGGGTGCCGTCGCAGTCGAAGACGATGGCGGCTGGGGTCCATCCGAGAAGCTTTTCGGCTGTCATCTGTCTGCCGTTCCATGGGAGGTGGAGGAATCGGCGCAGGAGATACCTGTACCTGCGGGGAGCCGTGCGGTGGAAATGACCTGGCGGCTCAGAAGGGCGCTGTGCGCCGACCGCTGCTGTCGTACAGGCCGAGAGTCTCGCCTGCCCGAAACATAACGATCACTACGTTAGTTAGATGACCCGCAGTAAGCAAGAGGTCACTGAGTGTCGGCGTTTTGTTCGTCGGTCAGGCTGTTCGTCGGTCGGCCTGTTCGTCGCCAAAGAGTTCGTCGCACAGCGCGTTCGCCGGTCAGAGGTACTGGAGCACACCGACCGCCGTGCAGATGTCGGCCTGGCGCAGCCGGAAGACGCAGGTTCTGCCGTGGGAGGTGCACTCGATCACGGCCGGTGGAATCGACTCGGTGAACCGGATCGCCTTCATCCGGCAGCCGACGGGCCGGATCAGCGTGGAACCGGTGGCCAGCGCCGCGGCCTGCCGGGCGCCCTCCAGCAGTACCAGGCCCGGCACATGGTCGCTCCAGTGGTCGAAGAAGAACGGATGGCGGGGGTCGGCGGGGTCGAGGTAGACCACTCCCCCGTCCCGCACCACCAGCACGTCCCGGGCCGAGGGAACGGCCAGTTGCGCAGGTGAGGGCCGCACCGCGGCACGCAGCCTGCGGCGCGCGGTGTGCCCGTGCGCGGCGGCCCGGGTCTCCGCGTAGGTGGTGCCGTCGAGGAAGCGCGCGGTGCCCCCGGCCCAGGCGAAGAGCTTGCCACCGGCCGAGAGCACGACGTCCAGCCGCATCCCCGAGACATAGCGTCCGCAGGGCGAGGTGCGGACGTCGGTCACGGCGGCCCGGCAGGTGATGTCGGAGGCGCCGTACGGGGCCCGGGGCTCGGTCTCGGGGTCGAGGCGGTAGGAGAGGTCCCGGATCAGGAAGTGCGCTCCCGCGGGCACCGCGTAGTACCGCGTGGGGATGTAGATCCCCAGCTCCCGCAGGGTTTCGGCGATCATCAGCGGATGGTGCCGGCCGTCCCCGCCGTGCGGGAAGGTGGGATGGGACCTCGGCCACTGGGCGGCGGCCTCGAACCGGCCGTCACCGTGCGTACGCACATCGGTGAGCAGCACCTCGGCCACCGAGACCCGGTGCACCGCCTCCCGCGCCACGGTGCGGGACCAGCTGAGCGGCCGCCCGATGGGATCGGGCGGCTCCGAAAGGCCATGAGCCTCACGAACGATCACCATAAAATACTAATAATGTTTGACCTATCTCGCCTCATCACCATCGCGGGCCGAAAGTCCGCTAAGTTCTCCCCGTCACATCCGACGGGCTGCTGAAGGACGGCGAACACGTGCAAGAACGGGCCGCGCAAACACGCCGATCCCTTCTGGAGGCCGCCGCGTTCCTTTTCGATGAACGGGGATACGCCGGAACGAGCATCAGCGACATCACCTCCCGGTCGGGCCACACCAGCGGCGCCATCTATTTCCATTACACGAGCAAGGAGCGGCTCGCCCTCGCCGTGGTGGAGGAACACTTCGCCACCTGGCCCCCGCTGATCGAGGGATACGCCGCCCTCGACGTGCCTCCCCTGGAGCAACTCGTCCGGCTCAGCTTCGCGGTGGCCCGCGCCTTCCGCGATGACATCGTGGTCCGGGCCGGCGCCCGGCTGTGGGCCGAGCGCACCCTGATCGAGGCGCCCATGCCACCGCCCTTCGTGGGGTGGATCGACGCCGTGGGGCAGCTGTTGGAGAAGGCGCGGGCCGAGGGCGATCTGGCGCCGCACGTCGAGCCGCTGGCCGCCGCCCGGACCGTCGTATGCGCCTTCTTCGGGCTGCACACCGTGTCCGAGGCCCTCGACGGGCGGCGGCTCGTCGAGGACCATCTGGCCGATCTGTGGACGCTGCTGCTGCCCTCGCTCCAGGCCCGGCCCGGGGACACGGCGAGGCTGCTGGCCCTCGCCCGCCCCGGCACCCCGCCGCCGTCAGAGTGAGGCGCCCGCGCACATCACCACCGTCTGGCCGGTGACCGCGCCACCCTCCGGGCCCAGCAGGAACGACGTCAGCCCCGCCACCTCCTCCGGACGCACCAGCCGACCCAGCGGCGGCATCACCGGCGGGGTGCGGCTGCGGCCGGGGTCCCGCAGCATGGGGGTGTCCGTCGGCCCCGGCGCCACCACGTTCACCGTGACCGCCCGGGGCGCCAGCTCGGCCGCCCAGGACCGGGCCAGGGCGGGCAGCGCCGCCTTGGTCGCGGCGTACTGGCTCTTGCCCGGGACACCCGTCATCGTCCGGCTGCCCACCAGCACCACCCGGCCGCCGTCCGCGATCCGGTCCACCAGCGTGTCGACCAGGACACTCGCCGCCTGCACATGGATCCGCCACATGAGGGCACCGTCCTCGGCCGCCAGCTCCCCCAGCCGCGCCGAGCGCTGCACACCCGCCGCGTGCACGATGGCGTCCACCCCGGACACCGGGGCGAGCACCTCGGGCAGCGCCTCCGGCCGGGACAGATCGGCCGGGATCCAGTGCAGCTGTGGAGCGGTGTGCGCGGGGGCCGTACGGCTGATCCCGGTGATCCGCCACCCCTCGTCCAGCAGCCGGGCGGCGACGGCGGCGCCGATACCGGAGCTGACCCCGGTGACCACGGCGTGGCGGGGCTCAGACATCGGCCGCCCAATCGACGGCGACCCGCACGTACTTGATGGCCTGGCGGTGGTACGTGTACGCGATGTGCAGCGTGCCGTCGGGCCCCTGCCGGATGGTGGGGTACGACAGCTCGCGGTTGAGCCGGTCGCGTGAGTTGTTGGTCAGGCAGTGGCCGTCACCGGTGTCCAGATCGCGCCGTACGGGCCAGGTCAGGCCGTTGTCCGAGGACAGCGCGAGGGTCATCGGGGCCCGCGGCGCGCCCCAGAAGGCGCCGGGTGCCGCATCGTCGTGTGCGGCGGCCGGGGCCGGGGTCCGGCCGGTGTGTCCCTCGTCGTCGATCTCGTCGTAGAGGGAGACCCGGCGGGCCGTGGCGTCCGCCTGGCTGCTGTGGTTGTAGACCAGCGCGAGTCGTCCGTCGGCGAGCGGGACGTACTGCACGGAGGAGTTGTTGTTGGGCAGTTCGGTGCGGACCGGCTCGCTCCAAGTCTCCCCGCCGTCGGTGCTGTGCGAGCGGTACACCGCGTCCGCCCAGCGGCTGCGGAAGAGGGCCAGCACAGTGGTGTCCGGCAGCTGGTGGACGTTCATGTGCACACAGCCGGTCGAGCCCGGCACCGGCCGCTCACGCCAGGTCCTCCCCTGGTCGTCGCTGATCATCACCGCGCTGGTGTCATGGTCGCCGACCCATTTGACACCGGGGGTGGCCACGCAGTGGAACACCGGCAGCAGCCACCGCCCCGAGTCCAGGACGGCCACCGGCTGACGGATGAACACCCCACCCGCCTCGGTGGCCGGGAAGAGCGTGCGCGGCGCGTCCCAGGTGACACCCGCGTCGGCGGACACCCGCAACCGGACCTCCGCCGTGTCCTGGTCACCGGCGCGCTGGGCGGTGTAGAGCAGCCACAGCTCACCGGCCGGGGTGGGGAACAGCAGCGGGTTCTGCTCCGAGCGGGTGGCGTCATCGGAGAGCCGGACCGGCTCCGTCCAGGTGTCGGAGCCCGGGGCAAGCCGGGAGAACCACACGGAGATGTCCGGCACGCCCTCCTGCGTGCCGCCGAACCACACGCATCCGAGGTCCCCTCCGGGCAGCACGGTGAGGTTGGCGGCGTGGTTCTGTACGGCGGGCGCCGGCAGAAACGCCTCGACCCGGGCCGGATCACCGGCCCGGGGCCGCAGCCGTCCGTCGGCCTGTGCACGGATATCGGTGGACACGGGGTCTCCTCAGCGGTGGGTGTGGGTGGGTGGGTGGTGCGGTCATGCTCATGGGCGTGGCCGGACTGCGGATCGGTTGGTTACGCCGGGTGGGTGGACGGGTGCGTGGCCCGGTGGGGCCCGGTGGGCGGCCGGGTGGGGGTCCGGTGCGCGGCCCGGTGGAGGTCCGGTGCGCGGCCGGGCACCATCGCACGGCCAGACGAGGGCCCGGCGAGCGGGCCGCCGCATGGCCCGGTGCACGGCTCCGCCGGAGCCCGGCACGTGCCCCCGGCGGAGCCCAGCGGGTGGCTCCCCCTGCAGGTGCGTGGCCCGGTGGGGGCCCGGTGCGCGGCCGGGCACCATCGCACGGCCAGACGAGGGCCCGGCGGGTGGGCCGCCGCATGGCCCAGTGGACGGCTCCGCCGGAGCCCGGTACGTGCCCCGGCGGAGCCGGCGGGTGGCTCTCCCCGCTCGGCCCTTCCGGGAACCTGTGCGTACGGCCTGCCACGTGTGACCCCGCTGCGTACGGCCTGCCACGTCCGACCCGGCCACGGTCCGTGGCCGTCCGGCCGGGACCAGTGCGGGCCGGTCCGGTCCGGCCGCGCCGGGGGCCTCGGCCGCGGCCGGGCGGAGCGTCCCACCGCGAGGCGAAGGCGGCGGTGCACAGGCCCCATGGCCGAGCCACGACGGAAGGACCCTGTGGCCCATGACCGAGCCACGCACAGCGACAGCCCACCGTGGCCCATGACCGAGCCACGACGGCAGGACACCATGGCCCACGACCGAACCACGCACAGCGGCAGCCCACCGTGGCCCACGACCGAACCACGGCGGCGGCGGGGGCACCGTGGGCATCGCATCAGCGGTTGTACGCGGGCATGGGGCCGCGTAGCCGGGCCCCCACCTCGTCGCACGCCGCCGTCACATCCGCCGGGAGCGGACCCGCGGCCGCGGCGGCCAGGTTGGCGCGGAGGTGTTCCACGCGCGAGCCGCCGAGCAGCAGCGCGTCCACCCCGTCCCGGCCGAGCAGCCAGCGCAGTGAGAGGTCCACGAGCGGTATGCCCGCCTCCTCGGCGATCCGGGACAGGCTCCGTACGGCCTCGAAGAGCCCGGGGTCCCAGTAGCGCTGCCGGTACATGGCGGCCAGCCGGGAGTCGCCGAAGCGGCCCGACTCCGGCTGCTCCTCGAAGGCATGACGCCCCGTCAGTAGGCCGCCGCCGAGCGGGTTGTAGACCATCGTGCGCAGTCCGCTGGTGGCCGCGTACTCCAGGTACTCCTCCTCAACACGCCGCGCCAACAGGTTGTAGAGCTGCTGGGCCACCACCGGGCGCGGCGCGCCGACCCGCTCGGCGGTGTGGGTGAGCTCGGCGATCTGCCAGGCGGCGTAGTTGGAGACGCCGAGCGCCCGGATCTTGCCCTCGGCGACGAACTCGGCGACCGTGCCGAGCGTTTCCTCCAGCGGTGTGGAGCGGTCGGGCTGGTGCAGATAGAACAGGTCGACGTGGTCGGTGCCCAGGCGGCGCAGGCTGCCTTCCAGTGCCGCGCGCATCCCGCGTGCGGACAGTGGCGCGTGGTCGCCGGTGTCGGGGTGCGGCATCCCGGCCTTGGTGGCGAGCACGATACGGTCGCGGCGGCCGGGGAGCAGCTCGGCCAGGATGGTCTCGGTGGTGCCGCCCGCGTAGGCGTTCGCGGTGTCCACCCCGGTCACCCCGGCGTCCAGCGCGGTGTCCAGCATCTCGGCGGCGCCCGCGCGGTCCACCGTGTCACCGAAGGTCATGGTGCCCAGCACCAGTCGCGACAGCGGCACCGGGATTCCGGGCAGGGCCGTCCCGCCGGGCGCTGCCTGGGTGGTGGTGTGGGTCTGGGGCGCGTGCGCGTTCACTGCGTTGCTCCTGGTTCCTGGTCGGTGGCGATCGCGGACACGAGGGCGCGCGGTTTGCGTCCCCGCATGGTCGTCGGGTCGAGCGCGGCCCGCCGCAGCGCCCTGGTGTAGGGGGCGGCGGGCGCGGAGAGCACCGTACGGGTCGGCCCGGACTCGATGATCCGCCCACCGCGCATCACCACCACCTCGGAGCTGATCTCGCGGACCACTCCGAGGTTGTGGGAGATGACGATGCAGGCGAGCCCCTGTTCGGCCTGGAGCTCCCGCAGCAGCTGGAGCACCTGGGCCTGTACGGAGACGTCCAGCGCGGAGGTGGCCTCGTCGCACACCAGCAGTTCGGGGCCGCTGGCCAGGGCGCGGGCGATACCGATCCGCTGCCGCTGGCCGCCGGAGAACTCGGCGGGGCGCCGCTGGAGGGCGGTGGCGGGCAGCCCCACCTGGTCGATGAGGGCGGCGGCGCGGCGGGCGCGGTCGGCCCGGGAGCGCATGCCGTTCAGCCGCAGCGGCTCGGCCACGATCTCCTCGGCCGTCAAGTGCGGGTCCAGGGAGCCGTAGGGGTCCTGGAAGACCATCTGGACCCGTTTGCGCAGCGGGCGCAGCCGCCGCTCGGGCAGGCCCGCGATATCGGTCCCGTCGAGGAGGATCCGCCCCTGGGTGGGGCGCAGCAGCCGGACGATGGAGCGGGCGACGGTGGACTTGCCGCAGCCGGACTCGCCGACGACACCGAGCGATCCGCCGGGCGGGACGGTGAAGCTGACGCCGTCCACCGCGCGGAAGACACCGTCGGCGACCGGGTATTCGACCACCAGGTCCTCGACGGCCAGCAGGGGTGTGGTCACAGCGCCTCCTCGGCGGCAGAAGCGGCGGATGCGGGAGTGGCGGATGCGGGAGTGGCGGATGCGGGAGTGGCGGATGCGGGAGTGACGGCGGGGGTCTCGTCCCAGGGGCCCAGGGTGGGCACGGCGGCGAGCAGATCGCGGGTGTACCGCTCGCGGGGGTGGTCCACGATCTGTTCGACCGGTCCGGACTCCACGAACCGGCCGCCGCGCATGACGTGGATGCGGTCGGAGACCAGCCGGGCCACGCCCAGGTCATGGGTGATCATCAGGATGCCGACGCCGGTGCGCTCCTGGAGCTCCATCAACAGGTCCAGGACGCCGGCCTGGACGGTGACGTCGAGCGCCGAGGTCGGCTCGTCGGCCACCAGCAGCCGGGGCTCGGCGGCCAGGGCGATGGCGATGAGGACACGTTGCAGCATGCCGCCGGAGAACTGGTGGGGGTAGGCGCCCCAGCGGGTCTCGGGGCGGGGGATGCGTACCCGGCCGAGCAGTTCGACGCCCTTGGCGCGGGCCTCGGCGCGGGACATCCCCGGGTGGCGCAGCCGGAGCGCCTCGCCCAGCTGGCGGCCGATGGTGTGCACCGGGCTGAGCGCGGTCATCGGGTCCTGGGGGATCAGCGAGACCCCGCGGCCGCGGATCCGGCCGGCCGCCTTGGGGTCGGCGATGACGTCGACACCCGAGATCCGGGCCGTCCCCGACAGGACGGCGAGCCCTTCGGGCAGCAGCCGCAGCAGTCCCATGGCGGTGGTGGACTTGCCGGAGCCGGACTCGCCGATGATCGTCACCGTCTCGCCGGCGCCGATGGTGAAGCCGACCCCGTCGACCGCGCGCACCACACCGCGGTCGGTGATCAGCTCGATCTGCAGGTCCTCGACCTCCACCAGGGGGGTCGGGGCGCTGGTGTCCCTGGTGTCGCTCGTGTCGCTCGTGTCGCTCATCGGGAGCCCTCCGTCGTACGTCGGCGGGTGCGGTCGCGCAGTCCGTCGCCCAGCAGGTTGACCCCGACCACCAGCAGCACGATGACGAGGCCGGGCAGGGTCACCAGCCACCAGGAGGTGGTGATGTAGTCCTGGCCGTCGGAGATGATCCGGCCCCAGGTGGCGAACGGCCGCTGGGGGCCCGCGCCCAGGTAGCTGAGGGCGCTCTCCAGCAGCACCGCCTGGGCGAGCAGCAGCAGGACCACGAGCGATGCCTGGCGGACGATGTTGGGGATGACATGGCGGGCCAGGATGGCGATCCGGGGCAGGCCCAGCACCTGGGCCGCGGCCACATATGGCTTCTCCCGCTCGACCAGCACCAGCGACCGGGTCAGCCGGGCCACCTCGGGCCACTGGGCGACGGCGATGACGCAGGTGATGACGGTGACGGAGGGGCCGAAGAGGGCGACCACGAGCAGCAGCATCATCAGCAGCGGCAGCGACATCTGGGCCTCCAGCAGCCGGGAGACGACGGCGTCCACCCAGCGGCCGTAGTACCCGGCGGCGGCGCCCGCGACGACGCCGATGAGGCCGGAGACCACGACGGCGAGCACACCGATCGACAGCGACACCTGGCCGCCGTGCAGCACCCGGGAGAGCACATCCCGGCCGAGCTGGTCGGTGCCGAAGAGATGGCCGTCGGTCAGCGGGGCGAGCCGGCGCCGGGACAGGTCCTGGTCGTTCGCGCCGGGCAGGGGCAGCACCTGGGCGAGGGCGACGGGGACCACCACCAGCGCGGTGCACACCGCGCCCACCCACAGTTTGAGGCTCGCGCTGCGGCGGCGCCGGGTGGCGGTGGCGCGGGCCAGGTGCTTGGCGGTGACCGCGCTGGGGCGGGGCGCGGGGCCGGCTTCGGCGGGGGCCGGGGGTTCGAGGGCGCCTTTCATCTCAGGCCGCCTTTCCCAGGCGCACCCGCGGGTCGAGCAGCGGGTAGGCCAGGTCGATGAGGAGTTGGACGAGGACCGCCAGGGCGGCGGTGACCAGGACGGTCGCCTGGATCAGCGGATAGTCGCGGGTTTCCAGGGCGCGGACGACCAGCGAGCCGACACCGGGCCAGCCGAAGACCACCTCGACCACCACGACGCCGTTGAGCATCGCGGCGAACCGGGTGCCGAGCGCGGTGAGCACCGGGATGGCGGAGTTGCCCATGGCGTAGCGCCAGGTCAGCGCCGCTTCGGAGACGCCGCGGGAGCGGGCGACGGTGATGTACGGCGAGGCGAGGGCGGACACCATCTCGCGGCGGACCAGCCGGGAGATCAGCGCCATCTGGAGGATGGCCACGGTCACGGTGGGCAGCACCAGCCCGCCCCAGGTGGTGAAGCCGGAGGCGGGCAGCACCGGTATCAGCACGGCGAAGACGGTCAGCAGCATCACGCCGATCCAGAAGTCCGGCATGGACTGCCCGGCGATGGTCAGCACATTGGCGCCCAGCTCCCGCTTGGTGTCGGCGCGGCGGGCCATCCACACCCCGAGTGGCACGGCCACCAGCGCGGTGAGGGCGATCGCGGAGAGGGAGAGGGTGACGGTGTACGGCACCCGGTCGAGCACCACGTCCAGGGCGGGGGCGTGGAAGGAGTAGCTGGTGCCGAGGTCGCCGGTGACCAGGTCGCGCAGGAAGACCCCGTACTGGGTGAGCAGTCCGCGGTCGAGCCCGAACTGCTCCCGGATCCGGGCGAGGTCGGCGCTGGTGGGGTTGGGCCCGGCCAGGGCCGCGGCGGGGTCGCCGGGGGCCATGCGGACCAGGACGAAGACGGTGGAGAGGGTCAGGAAGACGGTCAGGACGCTCTGGCCCAGGCGGCGTATCAGATAGCGCGCCATGGCTCAGCCCTCCAGACGCACGGCGGCGAGGTCGTAGGAGTTGAGCTGGAGCAGCCGCACATCGCGCACCCGATTGCGGCGGGCCAGCACCACATCGGGGACGAAGGCCCACAGGCAGGGCCGGGTGTCCCAGATCTGCTTCTGGACGGCGGCGAGCTTGGTGTTCCGCGTCTTCTCATCGGTTTCGGAGGAGGCGTCGGCCAGCCGGGCGGCGATCTCGGGGAAGACATAGCCCTGGTAGGTGTCCCGGGTCCGCTCCTTCTCCGGGGTGCCGCCGTACATGCCCTGAAGGCTCGTGGAGGCGTGGCCGGTGGGGACGGAGAAGCCGTTGCCGAGGACGTCCCAGTCGCCGCGGCGGCCCTGCCGCCACTGGAGGATGTCGCCGCCCGGTTCGAACTGCTGGAGGGTGGCGCGGACGCCGACGTCGCGCAGCATCTCCAGGACGGCCTCCATCACCGAGGTGTCCGCGGGGAACTCCCCGGACTCCCAGATGATCTTCACTTTGAGGTCGCTCGCGCCCAGCGCGGCGAGGCGTTTGCGGGCCTCACCGGGGTCGTGGACATAACGGCCGGTGCGCACCGAGCCCTTCAGCGCGAGCGGGACGACGCCCTCGGCCTGCTGGGCGGAGCCGGTGAGCACATCGCGCACCAGGGACTCGCCGTCGATGGCGTAGCTGAGCGCCTCGCGCACCCGGGGGTCGGCCAGCGGGTGTCCGCGCGGTTTGCGGAAGTTGAAGAACAGCTGGTTGACGCGGGTGCCCGAGGTGCGGTCCAGCACCACCCCCGGCAACCCCTTGAGCTGCTCGGCGGAGTCGGGGGTGATGGTGTCGATGACGTCCAGCTCACCGCTGCGCACCGCGACGACACGGCTGGACTCCTCGGGCACGAAGCGCACCCGGACCCGGCCGACGGCGGGGCGCCGCCCCCAGTACCGGGGGTTGGCGGCCAGCGCGTACTCACCGGTGCCGGAGTTGGCCGAGGTGACCACGTACGGGCCGGAGCCCACCCCGCCGGACAGCTCCCCGGCCCGGTTGGCGGCGGCGGGGCTGATCAGGATGTTGGCCATGAGCTGGTCGAGGATGGGGACCGGGCGCTTGGTGTGCAGCCGGAAGGTGCGCTCGTCGACCGGCTCGACGGTGGGCATCTCGGGGAAGAGGCCGACGATGAACGAGCCGTTGACCCCCGCGTACATCTTGAGCGCGGTCGAGACGTCCTTGACAGTGACCGGAGTGCCGTCGGAGTAGCGGGCCCCCTGGCGCAGTCGCACCGTCCAGGTGGTGGGCTCGGTCATCTCGAAGCGGTCGGCGAGCACCAACTCGGGCCGGAGCCCCTCGCCGATCCGGGTGAGCGCCTGGCGCACCGCGCGCTGCACCGTGACCGCCGCGTCGAACTGGTTGAGCTTGTTGTCCAGGCTGACCAGTGAGCGGTTCAGCCCGAGGCTGATGGCGCCGGGCCCGGGGGCGCCGGTGGGGCCCGCGCACCCGGTGAGCGGGGCGAGGGCGATACCTGCTGAGGCGCCTGCTGACAGGCGCAGCACGGACCGGCGGCTGAGTGCCGGACCAATGGGGATACGGGTCATCGTTGACCTCTCGGCGGTTCTGAGGCGAGCGACCGGCTCGCTCGATCCGTGCGGCGCCCGGATGACGGCCGTACGGGTCAAGGTGTCGCGGCGGTCACCGTGACATGACTGCGCGCTTTACGCAATAGCTCTCGCGCACTTCGCGCAACGTATGCCATCATCGGGACCGCGGAGACGGCGTCCACGACATCGGATCACTCCGTCCGTCATGGTCATTTGAGGAGGTACCGGTATGACGACCGGCCAGAGGCTAGTGGCCATCGCGGATGACCTGTCCGGCGCCGCCGAAACGGCCGCCGCCCTTGATTCGCGCACAACGCGCAGCTACGTAGTGCTCGTTGGGAACGGTGAGGGGGGTGGCCGTGAGCGGGTTGACGGTGAACGGGTTCGCCGTAAGGGGGTTGACCGTGAAGAGGTTGACCGTGAGCGGGTTCGCCGTAAGGGGGTTGACCGTGAAGGGGCTGGCCGTGAAGGGGTGACGGCCCTGCGTCCACCCGATCCCGGCGAGGCCATCGTCCTGGACCTCGACTCCCGCTACCGCCCGGCCGCCGAGGCGGCCGAGGCGGTCCGCGACGCGCTGCGGCTGTCCTCGCCCGGCGGGGACACCCTGGTGCTGAAGAAGATCGACTCGCTGCTGCGGGGCAACCTCGCGGCCGAGGTCGCCGCCCTCGCCGAGGACGGCGCGGGCGTGGTGCTCGCCCCCGCGCTGCCGGTGGCCGGGCGCGTGGTGCGCTCGGGGGTGGTCCACATCGACGGGGTGGCGCTCCACGAGGGCGACGCATGGCGTTCGGAGACCACGCCCGCGCCGCGTTCGATCGCGGACGCCCTCGGCGGGCTCCCCACCACGCCGATCCCGCTCACGACCGTACGGGCCCCCGGCCACTCCCTGCTGTCCGCGCTGCGGACGGCCACGGACGACGGACGGGTGGCGGTGTGCGACGCGGAGACCGACGCCGACCTGACCGCGATCGTCGAGGCGTCACTCGCCGCCGGGCCACGGCTACGGCTGGTCGGCTCCGGCGGACTGGCACTGGCCCTCGGCCGCCACCTGGCGGGCGCGCCCGCAGCCACCACGCCCTCCACCACCGCGCCCTCCACCACCGCGCCGTCACCGGCCACGGCGCCCCCTGCCGCCCCGACGCCGCCACCGGACACCGCGTCCTCGGCCACCACCACTGCGCCGTCACCAGACACCGCACCCGACACCACCACCCCGACACCGCCACCAGCCACGGCATCCCCCGCCACCGCCCCGACACCGCCACCGGACACCGCGCCCTCGGCCACCACCACTGCGCCGTCACCAGCCACCACGCCCTCCACCACTGCGCCATCACCGGCCACGGCGCCCCCTGCCGCCTCGACGCCGTCACCGGACACCGCGCCCCACACCGCCACCCCGACACCGTCAACGGACGCGGCGCCCCCCGCCACCACACCCGCACCGCCACCAGACACCGCGTCCCCGGCCACCACCACTGCGCCGTCACCAGCCACCGCACCCAACACCACTACCCCGACACCGCCACCGGCCACCGGCCGCCACGTGCTGGTCGTCGTCGGTACGGCCGAACCGGCGGCCGTCGAGCAGATCCGGCGTCTGGTCGAGGATGGGGCGACGCACCACCCACTCCCGCTCGCCGAGCTGATCGCGGACGGCCCGCCGGTGCGGCTGCCCCCGATGACGGCCCCGGTCACGGTCGTCTCCCTCGCTGCCCCGACCGGCCCGACCGGTTCCCAGCCGGCGGCTCCCGACCCGGCGACGCCGCATGCGCCCGCCGCCGCACCGACCTCCGCACGCGTGCCCCTGCCTGCCGCGACACCACCGTCCGGCGGCGGAGCCGACGACCACACAGAGCCACATCACACAGGACCGGATCGCACAGAGCCGGGTCGCACCGGGCCGGGTACGCGGTCCGGGCCCGTGTCCGCCCGGCGGCTGGTGCACGGCCTCGCCCGTGCCGTCGCCGTTGCCGTCGCCGCGCACCCCGGCGCCGTCGATCTCGTACTGACCGGCGGTGAGACGGCCCGGCGGGTGCTGGACGCGCTGGCGGTGACCGAGCTCGCCCCGGTCGGCCAGGTGCACCACGGCGCCGTCCATCTCTCCACCCCCGACGGGCGATCCGTCGTGACCCGACCGGGCAGCTTCGGGTACCCCGACTCCCTGCGCCACATCGTCCGGGCGCTGCGCCCCCACTCGACCGAACGGAAGGTCAGCCCATGAACGCCTCCACCCATCTCGCCTCCACCGGGGCCTCCGGCGCGGACGCCGGTGCCCCGCTCCCGCTGATCGCGGTCACCATGGGCGACGGCGCCGGCATCGGACCCGAGGTGGTCGTCCCCGCGCTGCTCGACCCGGACACGCTGCGGCGCTGCCGCCCGGTGGTCATCGGGGACGCGGAGCGGCTACGGCAGGCGGCCCGGCTGCGGGACATCAGCTGCGAGGTCGTCACCGTGGCCACGCCCGGCGAGGCGGTGTTCACCCCGGGCCGGATCAACGTCATCGACCTCGGGCTGCTCCCGGCCGATCTGCCCTGGGGCACACTCTCGCCAGTGGCCGGGGACGCGGCCTACCAGTACGTACGCACCGCCGCCGAACTCGCCATGAACGGCGAGGTGCAGGGCATCTGCACCGCACCGCTCAACAAGGAGGCGCTGCACGCGGGCGGCCACGTCTACCCCGGCCACACCGAACTGCTGGCCCGTCTCACCGGGGTCGAGGAGGTGTCGATGATGCTGGCCACCCCCACGGTGAAGGTCATTCACGTCACCACCCACATCGGGCTCATCGACGCGGTGCGGAAGATCGAGCCCGGCCTGGTCGAGCGCACGGTGCGGCGCGGCCATGAGGCGATGGTGCGCGCCGGCACCCCCGAACCGGTGATCGGGGTGTGCGGGATCAATCCGCACGCCGGTGAGAACGGCCTGTTCGGCTACGGCGAGGAGGAGGAGAAGATCGTGCCCGCGCTGGAGGTGCTGCGCGCCGACGGCATCGACGCCCGCGGTCCGCTCCCCGCCGACACCGCCTTCTTCCTGGCCGGGCGCGGCGACTACGACCTGATCGTGGCGATGTACCACGACCAGGGGCACGGCCCGGTCAAGGTGCTGGGCCTGGAGGCCGGGGTCAATCTGACCGTGGGTCTGCCCGTCATCCGCACCTCCGTCGACCACGGCACCGCCTTCGACATCGCCGGTACGGGCACCGCCGACGCCGGTAGCATGATCGAGGCGCTCCGGCAGGCCGCCGAGATGTCGCCGACCCCGGCCCGCTGACACCGAACCTACGTTGAGGAACGCGAGTGATATGCCGGTGAACGGAGCGCGGGCCCGGCGCGACCAGATCGTCCACCTCGCCACGACCACGGGCCTGACCAGTGTGGAGGAGCTGTCCCGCGCCTTCGGTGTCACCGCCTCCACCATCCGCCGCGACCTCGCCCAGCTCACCGCGGACGGGCGGCTGGCGCGCACGTACGGCGGGGCGATGGCCCTGGTCGCCCACCCGGAGGCATCGCTGCGCCAGCGCACCGGCGAGGCGTTCGAGGCCAAGCGGGCCATCGCGCGCTGGGCGGCGTCGAGGGTCCGCGCCGGGGAGACGGTGCTGCTCGACGCCGGGTCGACGGTCGGCGCCCTCGCCCATGAGCTGCGCACCGCCGAGGGGCTCACGGTGGCCACGACCGGGCTCACCGCGCTACAGGAGCTGGCCGATGTGGAGACCGTGCGGGTGGAATGCCTCGGCGGCACGCTCCGGCCGCTGAGCCAGAGCTTCCTCGGCCCGCTCACCGAGGCCGCCCTGGAGCGCATGACCTTCGACCGGGTCTTCCTGGGCGCGGACGGGGTGACGGCGGAGCACGGCATCTGCGAGGCGGAGCTGCGCCAGACCCGGCTCAAGGAGCTGATGGCCCGCCGGGCGGAGGCGGTGTACGTGCTGGCGCACTCCGCGAAGATCGGCCGCCGCCCCTTCCACACCTGGGTGCGGCTGCCGCCCGGCTGGACGCTGGTGACCGACGGGGGCGCCGACGCCGACGAGATCCGGGCGCTGCGCGCCCAAGGGGTCGAGGTCGTCGAGGCGGTCTAGCCGGGCATAGAGGACACAGGCCACAAAAGCGGGCATTTTACCAGATACGATGTGGGTAGCCGCCGGTCCGGAGCTACGGGTCCGGACCAGGAGAACGTCGCATGGCGACGGCGACGCCGGCGACGCCGCTTCCGCCGGGCGGAGGACTTCGTGCCCGCCTTCCCCGCCGCCCCCGCGTTCGGCGCCGAGGCCATGCGTACACCCCAGGGGACCGGGGCACCCGCCCCGGAGATGACGTGGCCACCCGTCGTACAGCATTGGAGGACACCGTGGCACGGCAGACCGACCCGACCCCCATCCACTCGACGCAGCGAGAACCCGGGCCGCCGTCTCCGACCCCCTCGCCCGGTCCGGGTGGCCCGGAACCGGGTCCCGCACCGGGCCCCGTGCCCGGCCCGCCCCCGGGCCCGCCGCCCGACCCGATTCCCACCCCTCCGCCCGAGCCGCCGCCGAACCCCACACCCGGCCCCACCCCGGGTCCCTCCCCCGATCCGGTACCCAAGCCGCCGGGGCCCGATCCGGTCCCGGACCCCTCACCGGCACCGGGCCCCCTGACCTGACGTCGTCGACCGGGGGCCGGGGACCGGGGGTCCAGGGAACCCGGACACCCAGGGAGCCCGGGGCCGGAACGCCGAGGTCCAGGGGGGCGCCCGGGTGGCGTAACAGCGGTGGGTGCCGTGGCGGCCGAGGTGGGATCGTCGGAGCGGAAAAGGAGGAGCCGATGTCCACCACCGCTCCGGTCCGTCCCGTCCTCGAGCCCGCCGCCGCGGCGTTCGCCGAGGCCACCGCCAAGCCGCCGTACCTGTACCAGATGACGCCCGCCGAGGGCCGTCGCACGGTCGACGAGGTGCAGTCCGGTGAGGTGACCAAGCCGGAGGTGGACGAGGAGTGGATCAGCGTCGGCGGGATTCCGGCGGGCGGTGTGAAGGCGCGGATCGTCCGTCCGCCGGAGGCCGTCGGCACCCTTCCGGTGATTCTCTACATCCACGGCGCGGGCTGGGTGTTCGGCAACGCCCACACCCATGACCGGCTGGTCCGGGAGCTGGCGGTCCGGGTCGGCGCCGCCGTGGTCTTCCCCGAGTACGACCTCTCCCCCGAGGCCCACTACCCGGTGGCGCTGGAGCAGAGCTACGCCGTGGGCCAGTGGATCGTGGCCCACGGCGAGGGGGCGGGGCTCGACGCCTCCCGGATCGCGGTGGCAGGGGACTCGGTGGGCGGCAACATGGCCACCGCCCTCACCCTGCTCGCCAGGGAGCGCGGCGATCTGTCGCTGGTCCGGCAGGTGCTCTTCTACCCGGTGACCGACGCGCGTTTCGACACCGACTCCTACGAGCAGTTCGCCGAAGGCTACTTCCTCACCCGCGAGGCCATGAAGTGGTTCTGGGACCAGTACACCACCGACCCGGCGCAGCGCTCCGAGATCACCGCCTCCCCGCTGCGCGCCACCCCCGACCAGCTCGCCGGACTGCCGCCCGCCCTGGTCATCACCGGTGAGGCGGATGTGCTGCGCGACGAGGGCGAGGCGTACGCGGCGCGGCTGCGGGAGGCCGGGGTGCCGGTCACCGCCCTGCGGATGCAGGGGATCATCCATGACTTCCTGATGCTCGACGCGCTCCGCGACACCCAGGCCGCACGGGCCGCGCTCACCCTGGCCGTGGACACCCTGCGGGACGCGCTGGGCACCGCCCCGCCGGACACCCTCGCACCCGGCGCCCCCGCACCGGGCGCCCCCTGAAAGTCCCCGCTCAGCTCACGGCGCCACCCTTGGTCTGCTTGGCCTGCCGTTTGAGTTCCTGCTTGTGGGCGCGGACCTTGTCCAGCGACTCGGGTCCGGTGATGTCGGCCACCGAGCGGTACGCCCCCTCCTCCCCGTAGGCCCCGGCGGCCTCGCGCCAGCCCTTGGGCCGCACCCCCAACCGCTTGCCCAGCAGCGCGAGGAAGATCTGCGCCTTCTGCCTGCCGAAACCGGGCAGCTCGTGCAGCCGCTCGAGCAACTCCGCACCGGAGGAGACGTCGCGCCACAGGGCCGTCGGGTCGCCGTCGCAGTGCTCGGCCAGATACCGGCACAGCTGCTGCACGCGCCCCGCCATCGCGCCCGGGTAGCGGTGCACGGCGGGCTTCTCGGACAGCAGCGCGGCGAACCCCTCGGGGTCGTGGGCGGCGATCTCATGGGCGTCCAGATCCTCCCGGCCCAGGCGCCGCGCGATGGTGTACGGACCGGAGAACGCCCACTCCATGGGCACCTGCTGATCGAGCAGCATCCCGATCATCAGGGCCAGCGGGTCGCGTTCGAGCAGGGCGTCCGCCTCGGGCCGCTGGGCGAGACGAAGGCGTACGTTCATCCCCTGCGCATACCCGCCCACAACCGGGATGAACCGAAGAAAGAACGCATCCAACCCAAAGGCAGGCACTCGGTCACCAATTTGGTCGAATTGCGAGGTGTGAGGGCTCATGCGAATCTGGTGGCGACCGCCGTGACATCGGACCACGGAGGCGAGTGACCATGTCAGCAACCGCGACTCGCCAACGACGCCATGACGACACTCCCGACACCGGCGGTGCCTTCCTGCGTCTGGCCCGGCTCCCGTCCGGGCCCGAACGCGACGCGCTGCGCGAGGCGATCATCTGCGCCTGGCTGCCCGTCGCCAAACGCCTGGCGCTGCGCTTCCGCAACAAGGGCGAGAACATGGAGGACCTCACCCAGGTGGCCTCGCTGGCCCTGGTGAAGGCCGTCGACCGCTACAACCCCGAGCTCGGACACGCCTTCCCCTCCTATGCGATCCCCGTCATCACCGGTGAGCTCAAGCGCCACTTCCGCGACTATCTGTGGACGCTGCACATCCCGCGCAACATCCAGGAGGTCCGCTCCCGCACCCGCTCCGCGCGCGACGCGCTGGAGCAGGAGCTGGGCGGACGCACCCCCACCGTCACCGAGATCTGCGTCCGCACCGGTATGCCCCAGGAGGATGTGAAGGCCGGTCTGGAGGCCAGCGCCTCCTGCACCCCGCTCTCCCTCAACGCCGCCGTCCAGGGCGCCGAGGAACGGCTGCTCGCCGAGACGGTGGGCGCGGACGACGCCGCGATCGAACGCGTCGTCAACCGCGAGGCGCTGCGGGTGCTGATCGCCGAGCTGTCGGAGCAGGACCGCTACGTCCTCTACCTGCGGTTCTTCGCCGGGCTTTCGCAGAGCCAGATCGGCGAGATCCTGGGCTTCTCGCAGATGCACATATCCCGCAGGCTCTCCCGGCTCTACAGCGAACTGCGGCAAGGGCTCATGGCCTACACGTAGCAGTACCACCAGCCCCGCGACCCCCGGCAGGAGGTGGCCGATGCGCTCCGAGACCGCCCGGATCGCCGCGGACGACGCCATGCTCGTGGGCGATCTGGCCCTTCCCGGCCACCCCCTCGGCGTCGTCGCGTTCGCCCACGGCAGCGGCAGCTCCCGGCACAGTCCGCGCAACCGCGCGGTGGCCCGGGTGCTCCAGGACGCGGATCTGGCCACCTTGCTGTTCGACCTGCTCACCGAGGCCGAGGAGCGGGTGGACGCGATCACCGCCGAGCTGCGCTTCGACATCCCGCTGCTGGGCCGGCGGCTGATGGCCGCGGTGGACTGGCTCGCCGGGCACCCGGCTGTCTCCGGGCTGCCGGCGGGGCTGTTCGGCGCCAGTACGGGCGCGGCCGCGGCGCTGACGGCCGCGGCGGAGCGGCCGGAGCGGGTGGCGGCGGTGGTCTCCCGCGGCGGCCGGCCCGATCTCGCGGGCGGCGCGCTGAACCGGGTGCGGGCACCGGTGTTGCTGATCGTGGGCGGTGACGACCACGAGGTGCTGCGGCTCAACCAGCAGGCGGCCGCCATGCTCGCCGCCCCGCACGAGATCCATGTGGTGCCCGGGGCGAGCCATCTGTTCGAGGAGCCCGGAACCCTGGAGCAGGCCGCCGAGGCGGCGCGCGACTGGTTCACCCGGATGGCCAAGCGCCCGGCCCGGGGCGCCAAGCGGTGACCCCAGGTCAGGAAGGCTCGGTCAGGAAGGCTGGGACTGGGAAGGTCAGGACCCTGGGGGCCGGGAACCGAGCACCTGGCGCAGGTCGAAGGAGACCGGCTCCTCCAGCTGTTCGTAGGTGCACTGACCGGGCTCCCGGTCCGGCCGCCAGCGCCGGAAGCGGGCGGTGTGCCGGAAGCGGTCGCCCTGCATGTGGTCGTAGGCCACCTCGCACACCCGCTCGGGGCGCAGCGGCACCCACGACAGGTCCTTGACCCCGGTCCAGCGGCTGGGCGCGCCCGGCATCCGGCCCTGGGCATGGGCCTCCTCACGCGCCCAGTCGGCCCACGGGTGGCCTTCGACGGTCTCCATGCGCAGCGGCTCCAGTTCGGCCAGCAGCTCCTGGCGGCGGCGCGTGGAGAAGGCGGCGCAGACGCCCACATGCTGGAGGCGGCCGGCACCGTCGTGCAGGCCGAGCAGCAGGGAGCCGATGCCCTGGCCGGACTTGTGTATGCGGTAACCGGCCACCACGCAGTCGGCGGTGCGCTCGTGCTTGACCTTGACCATCACGCGTTCACCGGGCCGGTAGCCGAGGTCCGGGCGTTTGGCCACGATTCCGTCCAGCCCCGCCCCCTCGTACTGCTCGAACCACTGCCGGGCCAGCTCCGGATCGTCGGTGCAGGGAGCGATGTGCACCGGGTCCGCGGCGTCGCGCAGCGCCTCGGTCAGCGCCTCGCGGCGCTCGCTGAGCGGGGCGTCCATCAGCGAGGCGTCGCCGAGTGCGAGGAGGTCGAAGGCGACGAAGCTCGCCGGGGTGCGCTCCGCCAGGAGCCGCACCCGGGAGTCGGCGGGGTGGATCCGCTCCAGGAGGGCGTCGAAGTCCAGCCGTGCGCCGCGCACGATGACGATCTCGCCGTCCAGGACGCAGCGCGGCGGGAGGTGGGCGAGCAGCGCCTGGACCAGCTCGGGGAAGTAGCGGGTGAGCGGCTTGGTGGTGCGGCTGCCGATCTCGATCTCGTCGCCGTCGCGGAAGACGATGGCCCGGAAGCCGTCCCATTTGCCCTCGTAACGCATTCCGGGCGGGATCCTGGCCACGGCCTTGGCCAGCATCGGCTCGACGGGAGGCATCACCGGAAGGTCCATGATGTCCGATTGTGCGCCTGTGGCGGGCCGCGCGCCCGTCGCGGCGGTGCGCGCCGGGAGGCGGCCCGGGGCGGGCGGGCCTAGCGTGGCCGTATGGGAGAGTCGGTGGAGCTCACGGTCGGCGGGCGCACGGTGCGGGTGACCAACCCGGGGAAGGTGTACTTCCCGGAGCGCGGGTTCACCAAGCTCGATCTCGCCCGCTACTACCTGGCCGTCGGCGAGGGCGCGCTGCGGGCGCTGCGGGACCGGCCGACGACGCTGGAGCGCTACCCGGACGGGGTGGACGGGGAGTCGTTCTTCCAGAAGCGGGCGCCGAAGAACCTCCCGGAGTGGATTCCGACCGGCCGTATCTCCTTCCCCAGCGGGCGGCACGCGGACGAGATCTGCCCCACCGAGCCGGCCGCCGTCGTATGGGCGGCGAACCTGGGATGTCTGACCTTCCATCCGTGGCCGGTGCGGCGCTGGGACACCGAACACCCCGACGAGCTGCGGATCGACCTGGATCCCCAGCCGGGCACCGACTACGCCGACGCGGTACGGGCCGCCGGCGAGCTGCGCGAGGTGCTGGACGAGCTGGGGCTGCGGGGGTGGCCCAAGACCTCGGGCGGCCGGGGGCTGCACGTCTTCGTCCCGATCGCGCCGGAGTGGACCTTCACCCAGGTGCGGCGGTCCGCGATCGCGATCGCGCGGGAGCTGGAGCGGCGGGCTCCGGAGCGGGTGACCACCGCGTGGTGGAAGGAGGAGCGCGGCCGGAAGATCTTCGTGGACTACAACCAGACCGCCCGGGACCGCACCATCGCCGGCGCCTACTCGGTACGCCCCCGCCCCCATGCCCCGGTCTCCGCGCCGCTGTGCTGGGAGGAGGTGCCCGACGCCCGGCCGCGCGACTTCGACGTGGCCACCATGCCGGTGCGCTACCGCGAGCGGGGCGATGTGCACGCGGACATGGAGCGGCACGCCTTCCGTCTGGAGGCCGCGCTGGAGCTGGCCGCGCGGGACGAGCGGGAGCACGGTCTCGGCGACCTGCCCTATCCGCCGGAGCATCCGAAGATGAAGGGCGAGCCGAAGCGGGTGCAGCCGAGCCGGGCCAAGAAGTGATGGCCTGATCCGCGCGACGGCGGGTATCGCGCCCGTGTCCGTCTTCGCGCGCCCCGGCCGCCATCGGGTGGCGGTGCGTCCGCACACCGCCCCCGGCGTCTCCCCGAGCGCCTACCGCGGCACGTCCCCGGGCGCCTACCGCGGCACGTTCCGGGGCAGCGCACCCCGGTCGGCACCGTCCCGTACATGGTCGGTGCGGTGCGCGGTGTCGCGGTCGCTGTCCACCGTGAGTACGGGCCTCTCCGGCGGCCGGGGGCGGCGCAGCCGGGCCAGCAGCAGGGCCACATCGTCGTCGGGTGCCCCGTGCAGCGCGGCCAGCACCTGGTCGCAGATCCGCTCCAGCGGGCCCTGGTGCCGGCGCAGCAGCTGGACCAGGGCGTGCAGTCCGACGTCGAGGGACTGATGGCGTTGTTCCACCAGGCCGTCGGTGAACAGGGCGAGCAGCGCGCCTTCGGCCAGCTCCCGTTCGACCGAGGCGAAGGGCACGCCGCCGACGCCGAGCGGTGCGCCGGTGGGGAGGTCGATGAGCTCGGCGTCGCCGCCGGGCTGCACCAGCACCGGGGGCAGATGGCCGGCGGTGGACATCTCGCACCGCCCGGTGCGCGGGTCGCAGACCGCGTAGAGGCAGGTGGCGATGGACTCCCCCAGGCTGGGCGTGATCTCGTCGAGATGGCACAGCAGCTTGGCCGGGGGCAGATCGAGCCGGGAGAAGGCCCGGGTCGCGGTGCGCAGCTGGCCCATGATCGCCGCGGCGTGGATGCCCTTGCCCATCACATCGCCGACCACCAGCCCGACCTTGCCGTCCGGGAGGGGCAGCACATCGAACCAGTCGCCGCCGGCGGTGCTGACCGCGGGCAGATACCGGGAGGCGATCTCCAGGCCGTCCATATCGCGTGGCTGCTGGGAGAGCAGGCTGCGCTGGAGGGTGAGCGCGGCGTCCCGTTCGCGGGCGTAGAGCCGGGCGTTGTCGATGCACATGGCGGCGCGGATGGCCAGTTCGCAGGCGAGGGTGCGGTCCTCCTCGTCGAAGGGCTTGGGGTTGATGGTGCGGTGCAGGCTGAGGGTGCCGAGCACACTGCCGCGGGCGATCAGCGGGGCGGCGATGTAGGAGTGGACGCCCTCGCGGATCAGCACCTCGGCGGCGGTGTCGTCACGGGCGATCCGCCGCACGTCCCGCTCGGTCACGTACGGCAGCAGCATCGACCGGCCGTCGCGGACGCACTGGGTGATCAGCCGGGTGGGGTCGTAGCGGGCGATCTCACCGACCGGGTCCGCCGCGTGGACGGCGTCGGTGGGATAGCCGGCGGCGACGGCGAGCGCCCGGAAGCGGGCGGAGCCGTCGGTCCACACCCGGGGCGTGGCCTCGCGGTGCACCACGGAGTCCAGGACGTCGACGGCCGCGAGGTCGGCGAGCCGGGGCACCGTGACATCCGCGAGTTCCTGGGCGGTCTGCCGCAGATCCAGCGTGGTGCCGATGCGGACGCTCGCGTCGGCGATCACGGCGAGCCGCTCCCGCGCCTCGGCGACCTCGCTGGCCTCCCGGTGGCGCCGGGAGATGTCCATGACCGAGGCGGCGATGCCCAGGATCCGGCCGCTGGGGTCCTCCAACCGGTAGTACGACTCCGACCAGGCGTGGTCGTGGTCGGGGTCGGCGGGGGTCCGGCCGACGCTCTGCTGGTCCAGCAGCGGTTGACCGGACTCCAGCACATGCCGCATGGCGGCCTCGATGGCCTCGCTGTCGAGTCCCGGCAGCACCTCCCCGATGCGGCGGCCGCGCACCTGGGTCTCGGTGGTGGCGTTCATCTGCTCCAGGGCCGGGTTGGCGCGCAGCCAGCGCAGCTCGGTGTCGAACACCGCGAGTCCCACGGGCGACTGTTTGACCAGGAAGCCGGATACGGCCAGATCGGTCTCCAGCCGCCGCACGGTCCCCTCGTCGGCGGCCAGCCCGAGGGCGTAGACATCACCGTGCACATCGCGCAGGCCCATGGTGCGGAACTCCACCTTGAGGGTGGAGCCGTCCGGGAGGCGGACCGGGAAGACACCGGCCCAGGTGTCGCCCGCCCGTACCCGCGCGAAGAGCTCCACGGCCGCCCGCCGGTCCTGCGGGTGGACCAGCAGCTTGTCCGCACGGCGCCCCAGCGCCTCGGCCGCGGAGAAGCCGAACAGCTGCTCGGCCTCCGGGCTCCACAGGGCGATCCGTCCGTCGGCGTCCAGTACCACGGCGGCGACCCGCAGCAGGTCGAGCACCCCTCCCGGGCCGGCCGCCAGGCTGCTGGCGCCCGCCTCGCTCCCCTGGTCAACACGGTCATACGTGGTCATACCGGCACCTCACCGGCTCGCCGTGTCCTCCTACTGTCATACCTCGCCCGGCGGGCCACCGCACATGGATGGGCCACGGGCGCGGTGCGGATTCCGGTTCCGGCTCCCCCGGCTCCTGCTCCTGCTCCTGCTCCTGCTCCTGCTCAGATGGTGAAGGGCCGCTGCCGGGCGAAGGCGGTGTTCGGCGCACCCGCCTGGAAGAGGTTGGGCGTCTGGTCGGGCGGCATCCGCTTGACGATCTCCCGGTGCAGTCCGCGGTAGCTGCCCGCGAAGGCGCCGCCCCGCCAGACCTCCAGCAGGGTCCCGGTGAACAGGCCGTTGACGATCCCGTCGGCGGAGGTCTGGTTGTCCTGGCAGCCGGAGATCTCCAGCACGCTGGCGTCGATCCTCGCGAGGTCCTTGGCGGTGCGGGTGTTCTGGATGCGGTCGTAGACCTCGCGGTCGCGCCGGTAGACGGCGGACTGCACCGACTGGGGCATGGCCCGGATCCGGCGGCCGACCTCCTCGGGATCGGCGGTGCTGAAGCGCCGGTCGAGCTCCTGGGGGCTGAGCATCTCGGTCAGCAGCCGGGCCACCGTGCCGCTGTGGCAGCTGTCGGAGAGCAGCCAGATCCGCACCCCCTTGGCGAACTTCCCGAAGAGCTCGAAGAGCTCGTCGTCGACCAGCTGACGGTCGTAGAGCACCCAGGTCTCGTCGAGGCGGTCGCCGGTCTCGTCGTGGTTGAGATCGGGCACCTGGCCGCCGTGGCCCGAATAGGTGAGGAAGAGGATGTCCCCCTCGGCCAGCCGCCCGGCGGCGGCCTCCAGGGTGGCGGTGACCGTCTCGGCGGTGGCGGCCTGGCTCAGCAGCGGATCGGTCACATCGAACCCGGCGGCGTCGGCGAGGCGGGCCATGTCCATGGCGTCCTGCTCACAGGCGCCCAACTCACCGTTCCAGCCGCCGTACGCGGCCGCGTCGACCTGGTTGAGTCCGATATGGACGGAGAGACCGGTTGCCATGGGGGGCTCCTTGGGTCGAGGACGAGCGGCGGCTCACCACCGCTCGCCACGAAGCGATGAGTCGCCACGAAGCGATGATGAGGCGCCGCGCCCCGCCATGCCCTGTTCTCCGGCCCCATCCGGAGGAGGCTCGCGATACGGCCTCAGCCTTTCCCGCACCCTTCGCACGCCCCTCGTACGCCCTTCGGCTCCCTCCCGGCCGTCAGGCCCGGCGCGGCCGCAGCACATCCGGGAGGCCGGGGCGGTCGACGGCCTCCTCGAGCGCGGCGCGCAGGGTACGGCTGTCGGTGAGGCCGCCGCCGGGCCGGATCAGCCAGACATGGCCCTGCCGGACGCAGCCGGGCCTGGGGCAGCGCAGCACCCGGCCCGGTCCGGCGGCGGCCACCGTGCGGCGGCGGGCGTACGCCGTCCCGACCAGCCAGCTCTTCCACTCGGCCGCGGCTCCCGGCGGCACGAGGAAGGAGAGCACATGGCTGGCGGTGGCGAGCATCACCGGCCCCGCCGCGTCGCGCCGCCGCAGCGCCTGGACCACCGCGCTGCCGATGTCGCCGGACATCCGCACCAGATCGAAGACCCGGCCCACCGGCAGATCGGCGAGGCCGTTGCCGCTGGCCCACTGCAGCCGCACCCGTCCGGGGTCGTCGCTCGCGGCCAGCAGCCATTCGGCCGCGTCGGCCTCCACCGTGACCCGCATCCGGCGGTCACCGTGCGCGCCCGCGGTCATGAGGCGGTCCCCAGCGGCAGGGTGAACCACACCTTCTTCCCCCCGGCTCCCGGATCGGGCGGTTCGGTGCCCCAGTCGCCCGCCAGGTCGTCCACGATGGCCAGCCCCCGTCCGGACTCCTCGGTCGGCTCGGGCTGACGGACGACCGGGATCACGGGCGAGCCATCGGCCACCTCCACCCGCAGCTCACGGCCGTAGCGTTCCAGCGAGACGGTGATGGTGACGGTGTCGGCGGGGCCGGAGCTGCCGTGTTCCACGGCGTTGGCGAACAGTTCGTTGGTGGCGAGGACGACATGGTCCACGACCCCGCCGAGCCGCCAGTCGCGCAGATGCGCGGCCACCATCCGGCGTACGGCGGCGGCGCGGTCGGGGAGGGCGGGGAACTCCGCCCGGAAAAGCCGGCGGGTGTCCAGCGGGATCACCGTCCTCTCCCCTCCGGACAGGGGAACGGGGATCGCCGCACCGGCCGGCCCGGTAACCGGCCCGGTAACCGGAGCGATGACCGGCCCGGTGGCCGAAGGGGTTCGCGGGCGGTTCGCGGAGACCGCGACACCGCGGGTCGCGCCCATCGTCTCGCCCTCCTCATCGGCCGACGCCGGCCGGTGTGACAGTCCTGGAAAGGATCGGCTCACGGTGTCGGTCCTCACGGTCCTCGGCGGTCTGTGGGCTCTGATGGCATACATGCACCTGGAGTGATTGATGTTCCGGCGAGCGGGTAAGCGCATTCTGGCGACCGACGGCGTGGCATCTGGGCTGGTGACAGGTGGTGCGCGCACCCCGCCCGACCCGCCTGGACCAGCTGCCACGGACGGAGACGGCCCGGTCGCGGTGAGTGCCGGATACCGGCATGGTTCCTCCTTCGAAGGCAGCGCAAAGCGCCATCGGTCGCCGTTCATGTAGACAAACGGTTGGACCGGCCGGTGGGCGAGAGGGCATGGGGGTTGTCCGGTTGTACGGGCGTAGTGGTTCGGGCTGTACGGTCCGGACGTGGCAAGCGTGAGCGACGACCGCGAGAGGCGGCTCCGCCCGGGGGAACGGTCCGGTGTGGACGGCAAACGGGTCCTGGTGACCGGAGGCTCCCGGGGACTGGGTGAACAGATCGTACGGCTACTCGCCTCGGATGGGGCGCGGTTGGCCACCTGTGCGCGGACGCCGGAGGGGCTGCGCTCCCTCACGGCGTCCCTGAGCGCCGAGGGACACGGGGAGTTGTTCACCCGTACGCTGGACGTCACCGAGCCGGAGATGCTGGAGGAGTTCGTCACTGCGGCGGCGGAACGTTTCAGCGGGCTGGACGGCGTGGTGGCCTGCGCCGGCGGCGCCCGCGGCCGCGGCATCGAGGAGGCCGACGCCCAGGACTGGTCGCTGACCTGGGAGATGAACGTCGGCCATACGGCCCGGCTGGTGAAGGCCGCGGTACCGCATCTGCGCCGCGCGGGCGGCGGCTCCGTCGTGGTGATCGCCTCCATCTCCGGCTGGAAGCCGGGCCCCCAGGCCCAGTACGGAGCGGCGAAGGCCGCCCAGATCCACCTCGCGGCCTCACTCGCCCGCGAACTGGGCCCGGACGGCATCCGGGTGAACACCGTCTCCCCGGGGTCCATGCTGATCCCGGGGAAGCGGTGGGACCGGATGCGCACCGAAGACCCCGAGGCCTGGGCCCGGTTCACGGCCGAGCTCCCGGGCGGTGAACCGGTCACCCCGCAGGAGGTCGCCCGCGTCGTGGCGTTCCTGCTCTCGGACGCCTCGAGCGGGGTCTCCGGTGCGCATCTGCCCGTGGACCGGGCCCAGAACGCCCCCACACCAGGAGGCTATTGACCCCCTTGTGGGGAACGAGGGAGGTCCGACCCTCAGGCGGCCGCCCCCAGCACCGTCCGGGAGCGCTGCTCGAAGTCCCGGACCATGGGCTCCCCGCGGTGCGGCCGCAGCCGGGTGCGGAAGTCGCGCAGGGCCTGGATGGAGCGCTCGCTGTGCACCCCGCTGAGCGTGTCCAGCGCCTCGCCCGCGGTGCCGATGGCCTCGTCCAGCCGGTTCTGCTGGAGATAGGCCGTGGCCAGCACGGATCTGCTGATGGCCTGGCGCCGGCGCCGATCGGCGTTGGCGCGTACGGACTCGGCGGCGGAGTGCTCGGCCGCGGACGCGTTGCCCAGGTCGCGGAAGCACAGCGCCGCCTCGGCCGCCAGATAGTGGTGGTCGAGGAAGCGCACCCAGGGCGACTCCTGTTCGGGGCCCTGGCTGGCCTCCAGCCGGGCCTCGGCCGTGCGGAGCGACTTGGACGCCTCCCGGGGCTGGTCCAGCGCGGCGTAGCCACGGGCGGCCATGGCGTGCAGCCGCATCAGCCCCAGCGGGCTTCCGGCGTGCTTGGCCGTGGCGATACCGACCCGGGCCAGTTCGACCCCCGCCTCGGGCTGGCCCAGGTTGGTCGCCAGATGGGAGAGACCGGCCAGGATCTGACCGCCCAGGACCCGGTCGCCGCCCTCGGCGCACAGCCGCAGCGCCTGGGTCATATAGCGCTGGGCCAGGCCGTATTCGGCGTTGTCGTAGCTGCTCCAGCCGGCCATCGCGGCCAGCTTGGCCGCGGCGGTGAACAGCTGGCGCCGCTCCTGCGGTGGCGCGCCGCGCTGCTGGAGCATGGGCACGACCTCGGTCGACAGATAGAGCACGATGCTGGCGCGGACCTGGCCGCCGCCGAAGCGATTGTCCATCTCGTCGAACATGTTGATCGCTGCGTGGACCTGTTCGACGCGGCCGCCTTCGGCCGCTGGGGTGAGCCGGGCGGTGTCCTGGTTCTCGACCAGCCACAGCAGCCATTCGCGCTGCGGGGTCACCAGCGCGCCGGCGACGAAGGGCACCGCACCCAGCAGGCTGCGGCGGGATATGTCGGTGGAGCCGAGTTCGGCGAGCGTGTGCAAGGTTTCTGCTACGTCCTCCCGGTAGGCCAGCGCGCGGGCGACGACCGGGCGCTGTCGGTCGGAGATGAATCCCAGCTCGGCGGGGGCCACGGGCCTGCCGAGCCGGTGGGAGAGCACGGCGGCGATCAGCTCCGGCGTGGTGCCACGCGGCTGTCCGCCTTGCAGCCAGCGGGTGACGGACGCCTTGTCGTAGTTCGACTCGCGCCCCTGCCTACGGCCCAGTTCATTGACCCGGTGGGCCAATGAGGCGTAGGAGCACCCGGATTCCTTCAGTGCGGCGGCCAACGCGGCGTTGACCGCGGCGCCTTGGCGCCCGCTTACCGGCTGTGCGTGATGCGTCACCGTGACCGTCCCTGGTTCGAGCCACGGCAGTGCACGGGATCCCCGCCGTGCGGCGCCGACCCGTCGGCCGGTGACCTCAACGACGCTGTGGACATGGGTAGTTGGGAGCCCTCGCCATGGAGGGTGAGATGGGTCACGTGCTCACTATGAGTGGTGATGCCGTCACGCCGCAAGCTTCGTTCTGATAATTTCAAAGCGATCCACTCGCTCTGTCTGTGTCATCCATCGCGTGGCACACTGTGCAGGCATATGACAGCCATTCCTCCGGGAGGCGGGACGTGAGCGAGGCACGGCCGGCCGGCGCCGCCCCCACCGTTTTGCGCAGAGTCCTGGGCAAGCGTCTGCGGTTTCTGCGCGAACGGGCGAAGGTGTCGTTCGAGGAAGCCGCGAAAGCCATCGAGGTCACCCCGTTGACCGTGCGCAGGATGGAGAAGGCGGAAGTCGGCCTCAAGATCCCGTATGTGAAGGAGCTGCTGCGGAACTACGGCGTCCGCGGTGCGGAGATCGATGATTTCCTGGCCCTGGCGCGGGAGGCCAACCAGCCGGGGTGGTGGCATCAGTTCCGCGATGTGCTCCCGGACTGGTTCAGTGCCTACGTCAGCCTGGAGAGTGAGGCCACCGTCATCCGGGCGTACGAGCCCCACTACGTCCCCGGGCTGCTTCAGACAGAGGACTACGCACGAGCGGTCCTGCGCATGGGCTTCCCCCATGACACCGAGGAGGAGCTGGAGCGCCGGATCGCGCTGCGCGTCAAGCGCCAGAGCCTGTTCACCAAGCCGGACGCGCCGACCATCTGGGCGATCCTCGACGAAACGGTGCTGCGCCGCCCGGTCGGCGGCCTGCAGGTGATGCGCGACCAGATCGACCACCTGATCGGCACCTTGGAGATCCCCAAGGTCAGGCTGCAGATCATGCGGTTCACGGCGGGGCCGCACCCCGGAGCCTTCGGCCCCTTCCACTACTTCCGCTTCGGATTCTCCGAACTGCCGGACGTCGTCTACACCGAGAGCCTCACCGGGGCGGTCTATGTGGACAAGCCGGCCGAAGTCGTCGCCTATCTCGAGGTCCTGGACCGGATGGCGATCCAGGCCGAGCCGATCGGCGACACCAGCACCATCCTGGCCGAACTGCGTAAGGAGATCTGAGATGCACGACCCCGTCTACAGCGGAATGCCGGCCACGGACCTGGGCACGGAGGGCTGGGAGAAGCCCTGGAGCGGGTCCAACGGCGGCACCTGCCTCGAGGCCAAGCGGCTGCCGGACGGGCGGGTGGCGCTGCGCCAGTCCACCGACCCGACCGGGCCCGCGCTGATCTACTCCCGCTCGGAGATGGCGTCCTTCCTGGCGGCGGCGAAGGCCGGCGAGGCGGACTTCCTCATCTCGTAGCGCGGGCCCGCGCACGGCCGGCCGCCCCGGTCGGCCTCGTCCCCAGCGAAAACCACTACGCCCGCACAACCGCACAACCCCGCAGCGCACTCCCGTCCCCGCCGTCCCGCCACGCACACTGAAGACGCCGTGGCGGGCGGCGGTGTCGTCCCCTCTTGCGCAGCGACGGGACCAATGGGACGACGGGATGCCGGAATGAACCTCGACCACGCGGTGGCACGGCACCGCACCCTGATCGTCGAGGGCTGCGACGGGGTCAGCAGGGACGCGTTGCTGACCGGGCTCGCCCGCCGGCACGGCTACACCGTCACCCGCGCCTCCCCCGACCTCCCCCATGTCGATCCGGTCCGGCCCTACCGCGAGCTCCTCCAGCACCACGGGGCGCTCGCCGTCGACGCCGGTCTGGTCGGCGAGCTCGTCTACGGGCCGCTGCGCCGTGGGCACTCCCGGGTGACCTGGATCCAGGCGTTCGACTTCGCCGAGGCGGTGGCCGAGCGCCACGGCGCCTTCGTCCATATGACGGCCCCGGTACCGGTGCTGGCGGACCGGCTGGCCGCGTGCGGCGCCCCAGCGGCGGCGCTCGCGGAGATCGACGCCGCGGTGACCGGCTATGACCACGCCTTCTCCACCCTCGCCGAGCACGCCCCGGTGCTCACCGTCGAGGAGCGGCCGGCCTCCGGCGGCGGCCCGGACCCCGATCCGGGCCGCGACGAGGCGGTGGCCGAGCCCCCGGTGGCCTCGTTCGCCCGGCGCCTGCCACGCATCCGCTCCCCCGTGCCGTTCTGCGCCCCGCATCGCTGAACTCCCTTGCATCGGCCTTACGTTGGTGCCCCACGACCCGCAGACGCACGGCAGGAGACCGGCTCCATGACAGACGGCTCGTCCACCCCCGACCCGCAAGCCCTGACCAAGATCGACACCACGGTGCCGCATTCGGCCCGGATCTGGAACTACTGGATGGGCGGCAAGGACAACTACGAGGTCGACCGGATCGCCGGTGACCAGTACCGGGAGGTCGCCCCGAACATCGAGACCATGGCCCGCGCCTCGCGCGCCTACCTCATCCGCACCGTCACCCATGTGGCGGGCGCCTGCGGCATCCGGCAGTTCCTGGACATCGGCACCGGGCTGCCCACCTACGACAACACCCACCAGGTCGCCCAGCGGGTGGCGCCCGAGGCCCGCATCGTCTACGTCGACAACGACCCCCTGGTGCTCCGGCACGCGCAGGCGCTGCTCACCAGCAGCCGGGAGGGGGTGACCGACTACATCGACGCGGATCTGCACGAGCCCGAGCGGATCCTGGAGGCCGCGGCCAGGACACTCGACTTCGACCGGCCCATCGCCCTGATGCTGATGGGCATCCTCGGCCATATCCAGAACTACGCCGAGGCGGTGTCGATCGTGCGCCGGCTGCACGAGGCGTTACCGTCCGGCAGCTACTTCGTGCACTACGACAGCACCGACACCGACCAGGCGCTCAAGCAGGCCCAGCAGGGCTACGACGACACCGGCGCCGTTCCGTACGTGCTGCGCAGCGTGGCGCAGATCAGCCGCTTCTACGAGGGCCTGGAGCTGATCGAGCCCGGTATCGTGTCCTGTCCGCTGTGGCGGCCCGGCCACGCCGAGACGGCCATCGAGACCACCGATGTCCACGGGGGCGTGGCGCGCAAGCCGTGACGGCGGTGACGACCAAACGAATGGTTCGGCCACCGGGGAGGTAACCCCCGCCCCCGTCGCGTCGTCAGACACGGCGCCGGGAAGCCGAGGCGGAGGGACGCGCGGGTGTTCGACGTCGGAGCCTGGAGAGTGCCCTCCGTCAAGCGGCTGCTGCGGGAGTCGGTCGCCGATGCGCCCGCGGTGGTACGGCAGCGCCGCGGCTCCCGGGACGAGGCCCCGGGGCGGCCGCGGCACCTGGCCATCATCATGGACGGCAACGGCCGCTGGGCCGCGCTGCGCGGCCTCTCCCGCACCCAGGGCCATCAGGCGGGGATCCTGGCGCTGCCGCGGGTGGTGGACACCGCCCTGGAGGAGGGCATCGAGCACCTGTCGCTGTTCTTCTTCTCCACCGAGAACTGGAACCGGCCGCGCGGCGAGGTGGCCGCCCTGATGCGGCTCACCGCCCAGCTGGCGGACGTCTTCCGCGGCTACGGCGAGCGGGGGGTGCGGCTGTGCTGGCTGGGCTCGGAGGCCCGGCTGCCCGCGGCCACGCTGGCCGCGCTGCGCCGCGCGGAGGCCGAGACGCGGCACAACCGCGCCATGACACTGGCCTTCTGCTTCAACCACGGCGGCCGGGAGGAGATCGCCCGCGCCGCCGGCTCGCTGGCCCGCGCCACGGCGGACGGCGCGCTGGACCCCGGGCTCATCGACGAGGCGCTGTTCACCCGCCATCTGCCGCACGCCGATCTGCCGGACATCGACATGCTGGTGCGCACCTCCGGGGAGCGGCGCATCTCCAACTTCATGCTCTGGCGGGCGGCCTACGCGGAGCTCTTCTTCGTCGACACCCTCTGGCCCGACTTCACCGGTGAGGAGCTCCGCGCGCTGCTGGCCGCCTTCGCCGCCCGTGACCGGCGCTTCGGCGCCGGCGTGGGCCCTCCTTAGCGGATCTGGACGCCGGAGACGGTGCGGGCGATGACCAGGCGCTGGATCTCGCTGGTGCCCTCGAAGATCGTATAGATCGCCGCGTCCCGGTGCATCCGCTCGACCGGGTACTCGCGGGTGAAGCCGTTGCCGCCGAGGATCTGCACCGCCTGGGCGGTGACCTGCTTGGCGGTCTCGCTGGCGAACAGCTTGGACATGGAGCCCTCGGCCGACTCGAACGGCTTGCCGTTCACGGCCATCCACGACGCGCGCCACACCAGCAGCCGTGCGGCGTCGATCCGCGTGCGCATGTCGGCGAGCTGGAAGGCGACGCCCTGGTTGTCGATGATGGGGCGGCCGAACTGCTGCCGGGTCCTGGCGTAGTCGAGGGCGACCTCGTACGCGGCGCGGGCGGTGCCGACGGCCATGGCGCCGACGGCCGGGCGGGACGCCTCGAAGGTGGCCATCGCGGCGTTCTTCAGACGCTCCCCGCCCGTCTTGGCCTTCTCGCGGGCGCGCGCGAGGCGTTCGTCCAGCTTCTCCTTGCCGCCGAGCAGGCAACTGCCGGGCACCCGCACCTGGTCGAGGACCACCTCGGCGGTGTGCGAGGCGCGGATGCCGTGCTTCTTGAACTTCTGCCCCTGGGAGAGCCCGGGGGTGTTCGGCGGGACGATGAAGGACGCGTGGCCCTTGGAGCCGAGTTCGGGGTCGACGACCGCGACCACCACGTGGACGCCTGCGATTCCGCCATTGGTGGCCCAGGTCTTGGTGCCGTTGAGGACCCATTCGTCCTTGGCCTCGTCGTAGACGGCGCGGGTGCGCATCGAGGCCACGTCGGAGCCCGCGTCGGGCTCGGAGGAGCAGAAGGCGGCGACCTTCACATCGTCCGGGTCGCCGTACATCTGCGGGATCCAGGTGCCGATCTGCTCCTCGGTGCCGTTGGCGAGGACGCCGACGGCGGCGAGGCCGGTGCCGACGATGGACAGCGCGATGCCCGCGTCGCCCCAGAACAGCTCCTCCATGGTCATGGGGATGCCGAGGCCGCTGGGGTCGAAGTACTGCTGGGCGTAGAAGTCCAGGGAGTACAGGCCGATCTTGGCGGCCTCCTGGATAATCGGCCAGGGGGTCTCCTCGCGCTCGTCCCATTCGGCGGCGGCGGGGCGCATGACGTCCGCGGCGAAGCCGTGGATCCAGTCGCGCACCGCCTTCTGATCGTCATTGAGCTCGAACGAGAACTCCGCCATGACCCCTCCACGTGCTTATTACCTGCGGTAACCGCAGTCTGTTACCGACGAGTAGGCGATGTCAACTCCCCCAGGCATCCGGGCCCCGCGGCCCCCGCGGGTGTTACGTTGCGCAGTGCGCGGAGCGCGATCGCGCGTACGACATCGGGGGCGGGGAGGCAACCTCATGCAGACCGGAACCAGTCAGCGAGCCGATCAGCGACAGGCGGCCCAGCGCAGGCGCAAGGAGCTGCTGGAGGCCGCGGACCGGGTGGTGCTGCGCGACGGACCAGAAGCCTCGATGAACGCCATCGCCGCCGAAGCGGGCATCACCAAGCCCATTCTCTACCGCCACTTCGGCGACAAGGGCGGGCTCTACCGCGCGCTCGCCAAGCGGCACACCGACGCCCTGCTCGCCTCGCTGCGCGCGGCCCTGGACGCGCCCGCCGACGACCGCCGGCAGCGCGTGGAGGCCACGCTGGACACCTATCTGGCGGCGATCGAGGCGCGGCCCCAGGTGTACCGCTTCCTGATGCACCCCGCCGACCACGGCCAGCCGGAGCTGGAGCAGAACTTCGACGTCGGCCACCACTCCGCCCCGCTGCTGCGCCGGCTCGGCGAGGAGCTCGCCACGGTGATCGCCGAGCGGCTGGAGCTGGGCCCCGGCGGCGACGAGGTGGCCCGGGTCTGGGGTCACGGGATCGTCGGCATGATGCACGCGGCCGGCGACTGGTGGCTGCGCGACCGCCCCTGCGCGCGCGACCAGTTGGTGCGCCATCTCACCGATCTGCTGTGGGGGCGGCTGTCCCTGGCGGACGACCGGGTCGGCGCACCGGGCTTCTGAGCACACCGGATCGGCGCACCGGGCTTCTGAGCCCCCGCCACCCCGTCCGCCACTCGCACTCCGCTGGAATCCCGCTGCCATCCCGCCGGAACGGCCCTGGGGGCCGTCCGGCGGATCCACGCACCGAGGACATCAGCGGCGCGCGTGACATCGGCGGCCCGCCGGACAAGGCGCTACGCGTCCGCCGGCGCCGCCCAGGGGGCACGGCGGGCCGCCCGCAGCGCCCTGCGCCGCCGCAGCCCGGTGAGCCGGTCGGTGAACAGCCCGCCGTCCAGGTGGTCGCTCTCGTGCTGGAGACAGCGCGCGAAGAAGCCGGTGCCCTCGATCCGCACCGGCTCCCCGGTCATCGTCACGCCCTCGATCACCGCACGGTCGTACCGCGGAGTGCCCGCCTCGATGCCCGGCAGCGACAGACAGCCCTCCGGCCCCCGCACCGTCACCCCGTCGGCCGCCACCAGCCGGGGGTTGACGACATGCCCCAGATGGCGGTGGTCCTCGTCGTCCGGGCAGTCGTAGACGAAGACCCGCAGTCCCACGCCGACCTGGTTGGCGGCGAGCCCCACCCCGTGCGCCGCGTACATCGTGGCGTACATGTCCTCGACCAGCAGCGCGAGCTCGGCGTCGAACGCGGTGACCTCCTCGCACGGTGCGCGCAGCCCCGGATCGCCGAGGAGCCGCAGGGGCCGCACCGCTCCGCGGCTGCCCGGGATCGCACCATGTCGCATGGCAGTCAAGCGTACGGGGCCCGACGGAGGCGGCCGGTGCGGGTGACGGAATTCGGGACCGCGGCCGGATCTCGATAGGCTGCTCCCCGACCGTGGCCTCCCGGCTGGCGATTCGGCGCGGAGGGGGCGTACCACCGGTGCTCGGGGGGCAGGAGCGGCGCCGGTATGCGAGGAGGATCGAGAGACGATGGCAGGCAACTCGGAGCCGCTGTCACCGCGGGCCAAGCTGGCCGTGACGGCGGGCAAGGCCGCGGCGGCGGTGTCACGGGCCGCGGGCCGCGGCAGTGGATCGGTGATCGGCGGCAAGGTGGCCCTGCGGCTCGACCCCGATCTGCTGAGCAGGCTGGCGCAGCACCTGGACGTGATCCTGGTGTCGGCGACCAACGGCAAGACCACGACCACCCGGCTGATCGCCGAGGCGCTGCGGGCGGCCGGCCCGGTCGTCTCGAACGCGCTGGGCGCCAATATGCCGGCCGGTATCACCTCCGCCCTGGCCGGCGGCTCCGACGCCCGCTACGGCGTCATCGAGGTCGACGAGAAGTACCTGGCCGGTGTGGCGCGCGACACGGAGCCCAAGGCCATCGCGCTGCTCAACCTCTCCCGTGACCAGCTCGACCGCGCCGCCGAGACCCGGATGCTCGCCGAGAAGTGGCGCGAGGGCCTGACCGGCAGCAAGGCCGTCGTGATCGCCAACGCCGACGACCCGCTGATCGTCTGGGCCGCCTCCTCCAGCCCCAATGTGGTGTGGGTCGCGGCCGGGCAGGAGTGGAAGGACGACGCCTGGTCCTGCCCGTCCTGCGGCGGTGTGCTCCAGCGCCCCGGCGACGACTGGGTCTGCGCGGAGTGCGGATTCCGCCGGCCGATCCCCAGCTGGGCGCTGAACGGCGACTACGTCCTCGACCCGCACGGCGCGGCCTGGCCGATCCACCTCCAGCTCCCCGGCCGTGCCAACAAGGCCAACGCGGCCACCTCGGCGGCCGTCGCCGCCGCCTTCGGGGTGCCCCCGCAGGTCGCGCTGGAGCGGATGTACCACGTCCAGGCCGTCGCCGGCCGGTACGACGTGGTCACGTTCCAGCAGCGCCAGATGCGGCTGCTGCTGGCGAAGAACCCGGCCGGCTGGCTGGAGACCTTCTCGCTGATCGACCCGCCGCCCACCCCGGTGATCCTCTCGGTGAACGCGCGCGGCGCCGACGGCACCGACACCTCCTGGCTGTGGGACGTGGACTACACCCGGCTCGCCGGGCACCCGATCTGCGTGATCGGCGACCGCAAGCTGGACCTCGCGGTGCGGCTGGAGGTCGCCGGGCTGGACTTCCGGGTCTGCGCGGACGTGGACGAGGCGGTGCGGATCTGCCCGCCCGGCCGGATCGAGACCATCGCCAACTACACCGCGTTCCAGGACCTGCGCCGCCGGGTCGGCAACTGACCTGCGAGTACGAGAGGCACGAAGATGCGTAGCACGAGCCAGAACGGCCTGCGTCTGGTGTGGGTCTACCCCGACCTGCTGAGCACGTACGGCGACCAGGGCAACGTCCTGGTGGTGGAGCGCCGGGCGCGTCAGCGCGGGCTGGACGTCTCCCGGCTGGACGTCCGCTCCGACCAGCAGATCCCCACCTCCGGGGACATCTACCTGGTCGGCGGCGGTGAGGACCGCCCGCAGCGGCTCGCCGCCGAGCGGCTGCTCCGGGACGGCGGGCTGAACCGCGCGGTCTCCAACGGGGCCATCGTCTTCTCGGTGTGCGCCGGGTACCAGATCCTCGGCCATGAGTTCATCAACGACCTCGGCCAGCGCCAGCAGGGCCTGGGGCTGCTGGACGTGATCAGCACCCGCGGCGAGGGCGCCCGGTGCGTCGGGGACGTGCTGGCCGACATCGACGAGCGGCTGGGGCTGCCCCCGCTGACCGGTTTCGAGAACCACCAGGGCGTCACCCACCTCGGCCCGACCGCCCGCCCCTTCGCCCGGGTCCGGTTCGGCAACGGCAACGGCAGCGGCGACGGCTTCGAGGGCGCGTACAACGACACCGTCTTCGGGACGTACATGCACGGCCCGGTGATGGCCCGCAACCCGCACATCGCGGACCACCTGCTGAAGCTGGCCCTCGATGTGAACGCGCTGCCGCCGGTCGACGACCAGTGGTACGAGGCGCTGCGCAACGAGCGGATCGCGGCCGCGACCCAGCCCGCCTGAGCCGCGGCCCGCTCGCTCGAGCGCCGCTCAGGCCCGGGATGCCCGTATGGCGGACATCCGGCGGACGACCGCGCCCCCGCCGCCCGCTCGCTTGTAGGGTGGCGGGGTTCCGCCGGACGACGCGGTCCGGCCGTCAGCCCCCATCGCAGACAGAGGTATGCGTGCCATGCGCATTGGTGTGCTCACGTCCGGCGGCGACTGCCCCGGCCTGAACGCGGTCATCAGGTCAGTCGTCCACCGCGCCACCGTCGACCACGGCGACGAGGTGATCGGCTTCCAGGACGGCTGGAAGGGCCTGCTGGAGGGTGACTACCGCAAGCTGGACCTGGACGCCGTGAGCGGCATCCTGGCCCTCGGCGGCACCATCCTCGGCTCCACCCGGGTGCGCCCGGAGCATCTGCGGGACGGTGTGGAGCGGGCCAAGGGGCATGTGGCGGAGCTCGGCCTGGACGCGGTCATCCCCATCGGCGGGGAGGGCACGCTGAAGGCCGCCCGGCTGCTCTCGGACGCCGGGCTGCCGATCGTCGGCGTGCCGAAGACCATCGACAACGACATCGCCTCGACCGATGTGACCTTCGGCTTCGACACCGCGGTCGGGGTCGCGACCGAAGCCCTGGACCGGCTGAAGACCACCGCGGAGTCCCATCAGCGGGTGCTGATCGTCGAGGTCATGGGGCGGCACACCGGCTGGATCGCGCTGCATTCGGGTATGGCCGCGGGCGCCCACGCCATCGTCGTCCCCGAGCGCCCGTTCGACATCGAGGAGCTCACCAGGACCGTCGGGGCGCGGTTCGAGGCGGGCAAGAAGTTCGCGATCGTGGTGGTGGCGGAGGGCGCCAAGCCGCGCGAGGGCACGATGGACTACGAGGCCGGCGGCAAGGACGTCTACGGCCATGAGCGCTTCGCGGGCATCGCCCGTCAGCTCTCCGTCGAGCTCGAGCGGCGGCTGGGCAAGGAGGCGCGGCCGGTCATCCTGGGCCATGTGCAGCGCGGCGGCACCCCTACGGCGTACGACAGGGTGCTGGCCACCCGCTTCGGCTGGCACGCGGTCGAGGCGGCCCACCGCGGCGCGTTCGGCACGATCACGGCGCTGCGCGGTACGGACATCGTGCTGGTGCCGCTCGCGGAGGCCGTGGCGCAGCTGAAGACGGTTCCCGCCGAGCGGTACGCCGAGGCCGAGTGCGTGCTCTGAGCTGACGGGTTCTACGCTGGTGCGGGCACATATGGTGCGCACCGGGTAGGAGCAGGAAGGCCGGGGATACTCGATGGATCACGGCGGGCACGGCATGACCATGGATCTGCCGCCGTTCACCCTCGCACGCGGGTTGGAGTTCGGTGGCGATCCGTTCTTCCTGGTCGGCTGTGTGCTGGCGCTCGGGTTGTACGGCTGGGGCGCCGCGCGGCTGTGGCGGCGCGGTGACGCCTGGCCGGTGGGGCGCCTGGTCTCGTTCGCGATCGGAGTGGTGACCATCGCGATCGCGATGTGCACCAAGCTGAACGACTACGGCATGGTCATGTTCAGCGTCCATATGGTGCAGCACATGATCATCAGCATGGTCTCGCCGATCCTGCTGCTGCTGGGCGCGCCGGTGACGCTGACCCTGCGGGCCCTCCCGGCGGCCGGGCGCGGCCGCAAGGGGCCACGGGAGCTGCTGGTCATGCTGTTGCACAGCCGCTATGTGCGGATCATCAGCCATCCGGCGTTCACGATCCCGCTGTTCATCGCGAGCCTGTACGCGCTGTACTTCACCCCGCTCTTCGACTTCCTGATGGAGAGCAAGGCCGGGCACATCGCGATGATGGTCCACTTCCTCGCGGTGGGTCTGGTCTTCTTCTGGCCGATCATGGGTGTGGACCCGGGCCCGCACCGGCCCGGCTATGTGATGCGGATGCTGGAGCTGTTCGCGGGCATGCCCTTCCACGCGTTCTTCGGCATCGCGCTGATGATGGCGTCCGAGCCCATGGTCGGCGTCTACGAGCACCCGCCCGCCTCGCTGGGTATCGACGCGCTGTCGGACCAGACCTGGGCGGGCGGCATCGCCTGGGCCTTCAGCGAGATCCCGTCGGTGATCGTCCTGGTGGCGCTGGTCCACCAGTGGTACAAGTCCGAGCAGCGCCAGGCGCGGCGGATCGACCGCACCGCGGACCGCGACGGCGACCAGGAGCTCGCGGCGTACAACGCCTATCTCGCCTCGCTCCAGTCCCGTAGCGGCTGAGGGCGGGGCTCCGCGGTCTGCTGGCGTCCGGACCCCCGGCCGCGAGACCATGGACCCGGGCCTGGCGGCCCGGGTCCTGGCGAAGGGGCGTCAGGACCGCCGTGAGGAGGTCGGGGATGCCCGGATCCGCGAAGACGATGACGGTGGCCACGGTGGGGGGCCTGGTGCTGGTGACCGCCTACACCGTGACCCTGGGGAGCAACGGCTGGCTGTGGTTCAGCTGGGTGGTGCTCGGACTGCTGACCGTGGGGGTCGTGGTGGCCCGGGGCTGAGGAAACGCGCGCGGAACACGGACGACGAGCCAGCCCGCCAGGGGCCGTGCGTGAGCCCACCGGCGTGGAATCTGCCCGTGGCGAAGGAATGTGGGCAGCGGGGCATCAGCCCCGTAGCGTCCCGGCATGACCACAGGAAGCGTGTGTGTGATCGGGGCCACGGGACAGATCGGCCGGGCGGCGGTGCGTGCGCTCGCCGCCGAAGGGTGGCGGGTGCGGGCCGCCTCACGCGGCGGGGGCCGCGACGAGAGCTGGCCCGCCGAGGTGGTGAGCGTGGCCGTGGACCGGGACGACGACGCCGCGGTGGCCACGCTGATCGGGGACGGCTGCGATGTGGTGCTGGACTGCGTCGCCTACGGCCGGGCGCACGCACGGCAGTTGCTGGGGCTCGCGGACCGGATCGGATCGGCGGTGGTGATATCCACGGCAGCGGTGTACGAGGACGACCAGGGCCGTGGCTTCGGCACCCAGGACCGGCCCGACGGCGCCCCGCGCTATCCGCTGCCGCTCCCCGAGTCCCAGCGGACCGTCCCGCCGGGCGACGGCTACGGCAGCCGGAAGGTCGCGCTGGAGCGGGAGCTGCTGGCCGCCGGGGACCGGCTGCCGACGACGCTGCTGCGCGCCGGCGCGATCCACGGCCCGCACTGCCGTACCCCTCGTGAGCTGTACTTCGTCAAGCGGGCCCTGGACGGGCGGCCGGTGCGGATCCTGGCGTACGGCGGCCGCAGCCGGTTCCATCCGGTGCATGTGGACAACCTCGCGGAGCTGGTGCGGCTGGCCGCCCACCGGCCCGGCTCACGGGTGCTCAACGCGGGTGATCCGCAGGCCCCGACGGTCGCCGACATCGCCGCCGCCGTGGACGGGGTGCTGGGGGTGCGCGCCGAGCAGGTGCTGATCGCCGGAGAGCCGCCCAATCCGCAGGTCGGCAGCACCCCCTGGAGCCTGGCCCACCCCATGGTCTTCGACATGTCGGCCGCCGAGCGGGAGTTGGGCTACCGCCCGGTGACCGGCTACCTCGAGTCGCTGCCCGCGACCGTCGCCTGGCTCGCCGACCGGCTGGCGGGCACCCCGGACTGGCGCGCGGCCTTCCCCGACATGGCCGCGGCCTACGACCCGATGTGCGATCTGTTCGACTACGCGGCCGAGGACGCCTGGCTGCGCAGCGGCGGGAATTCCCTCGCGCCCTGACCACCGGGGCTCGTAGTCCCGGGCGGCCATGACAGAGGTACGGATATGAGCGCCCGGCCGCGCGCGCTCGCCAAGGAGACCGAGCGGATCGTCGCGTCCGGCGGCTGGACCGTCCGGCCGGGGAAACGGCGCCGGGCCCGTGCGGGGTGCGCACGGGCCCGGCTCACCACCACGCGCTACTTGACGACCGCCGCGGCGGCCGCCTCCTTGGCGGCCTTCGCGTCCTTCGCGGCCGCGCCGGACTTCGCGGGTACCGGCGTGGCGTGCGGGGCGCAGGTCACGTCCTTGGCGTCCACCGTGCCCTTGAGCAGGTAGGCGTCCACCCGGTCGTTGACGCACGCGTTGACCAGACCGGTGACGCCGTGCGAACCGGCGTCCTTCTCGGTGATCAGACGCGAACCCTTCAGCCGCTTGTGCAGCTCCACCGCGCCCTCGTACGGGGTCGCGGCGTCACGGGTGCTCTGCACGATCAGCGTCTTGGGCAGCCCCTTGGCGGCCCCCACCTCCAGCGGGGTGTGCTGCTTGCTGCCCCAGGTGGCGCACGGCAGGTTCATCCAGGCGTTGGACCAGGTGAGGAAGGGGTAGTCGCGGTCCAGCCGGGTGTTGTCCCGGTCCCACTTCGCCCAGCTGGTCGGCCACTTGGCGTCGGCGCACTCCACGGCGGTGTAGACGGCGTTGCCGTTCTCCGAGGCGATGTTGCCCGCGGTGTCGGACAGATCGGGGCCCGCGGCCTCGACCAGGGCCGTCTCGTCACCGGCGAGGTAGTCGCTCCACACCTGGGCGACCGTGGCCCATGAGGAGTCGTAGTACGGGGCGCTCTGGAAGAACCCGAGCAGCTCGGCCGGGCCCACGACGCCGCCGATGGGACTCTTCTTGGCGGTCGCGCGCAGCTTCTCCCACTGCTTCTGGACCTTCGCCGGGGTGTCGCCGATGTGGTAGGCGGCGTCGTTCTCGGCGACCCACGCCTTCCAGTCGTTCCAGCGCGTCTCGAAGGCGACGTCCTGGTCCAGATTGGCCTGGTACCAGATCTTCTCCCGGGAGGGGTTGACCACGCTGTCCACGATCAGCCGGCGCACATGGGTCGGGAAGAGCGTCGCGTAGACCCCGCCGATGTACGTTCCGTAGGACACGCCCAGGTAGTTGAGCTTCTTGTCGCCGAGCGCGGCCCGGATGACGTCGATGTCACGGGCGGTGTTGGGCGTCGTCATATGCGGCAGCATCCAGCCGCTGCGCTCCTCGCACCCCTTGGCGTACTCCCGGGCCAGCGTGCGCTGGACGCGCTTGTCCGCCTCGCTGTCGGGCACCGGGTCGAGCTTGGGCGCCTTGGCGTACTCCTGGGGATCCACACAGGAGATGGGCGCGGAGTGGCCCACCCCGCGCGGGTCGAAGCCGACGAAGTCGTACGCCTTCGAGACCTTCGTCCACAGCGGGTTCTCGTTGGTGACCCGGGTCGGGAAGCGGAGCCCGGAGCCGCCGGGCCCGCCCGGGTTGTAGATCAGCGAACCCTGCCGCTCATCGGCGGTACCGGTGTTGGCGACGCGGTCCACGGCGAGCTTGATGGTGCGGCCGCCCGGCTTGGCGTAGTCGAGCGGCACGGTGACATAGCCGCACTGAATCGGCTTGGCCAGCCCCCAGTCGGCCGGGCAGTCCGCCCAGTCGATGCCCTTCTTGGCGGCCTTGGCCGCGGCCACCGCCACCCCACGGGCCTCGGCGGCCCCTCCCGGAATCCGCTCCGAGGCCCCGGCCGTCGGGGCGGCCAGCGCACCGGTTATCAGCGCACCGGTGATCACACCGCCGACCACGCCGAAGAGTGCTGTGCGTCTCACGTAGGAATCCCCCTGCATTGTTGTGCCGCTGAGGCGACGATGATCACAGAGTGCCAGGAGAATTCTTCTGGCCCGCTTACCGCCGAGTACAGGTCAAACCGCCGTTTCTTTATCAAGACGTGAACATCAACCCAAGGGCAGCGGTCGCCTCGTCGAGGATCCGGCGGAGCCGGAGGGCGTCCGGCGCCAGCGCGGTGACCAGGACGGCGGGCCCGGCCAGGGGGGTGAGGACGGCGGTTTCGGCGAGCGGCCGGGGCTCGACGGGGTGGGTGTCGTACACCGGGTCGGCCACGAGGAGTTGCCCCACCGCGCGATGGCCGCCGAGTACCGCGCCGCCGTCCCAGCCCGGGGCGCCGGGGCCGTGGCGAAGTTCCTGGTCGAGGAGGGTGCGGCCGGCCCGGTGGACGGTGAGGCGGGAGGTCAGCCGGCCCGGGGATTCGCCGGTACGGCCCAGGATCTGCTCCTCGCGCAGGACCAGGCGGGCGGTGGCCGCGAGGTCGACGCGGGTGGTCATGCGCAGATCGCTGCCGTGGGCGGAGATCAGGGGCTCGGGCAGCCAGTGCAGGACCGCGCCGTCGGCGACGGTCAGCCGGATGTCGTAGTGGGCGGGCTCGGCCGTCCGGCCGGGCAGGGCGATCGTGGCCGCGGCGGAGCCGACGCGCAGCCGGGTGCCCACGCCGGCCGTCGCCTCCAGGGCGATCCGGTCGCCGCCGAGGGGCGCGCTCATCGCGCCGACCACCGTGACGCGCGCCTGGCCGCTGGTGGCCCGGGTGCGGCGCAGGGCGAGCGGGCCGTCCCCGGCGAGCACGGGCAGCGCGGTGCCGCCGCGTCCGTCCGCCTCGGCCCGCAGCCGCGCGACGGCCCGTACGCCCGTGCCCGAGTTGGCCGTTGTGCCTGGGGTGGCCGTCGTACCTGGGGTGGCCGTCGTCGTGCCTGGGAAGTCCGCACCGCGCCCCGTGTTCGGGGCTTCTCGCGCCGGGCAGCGCCCGGAGGGGGTCATGCCGGGGCCGCCGTCCAGGCGGTGAGGCGTTCGCGGACCCAGTCGGCGATCGGGCGGACGCCGTCCTCGGCGACCAGGGAGGTGAAGACGACGGGGAGCGCACCGCGCTGGGCCTTGGCGTCCCGGGCCATGCGCTCCAGGTCGGAGCCGACGTAGGGGGCGAGGTCGGTCTTGTTGACCACGAGCAGATCGGCGGTGGTCACACCGGGGCCGCCCTTGCGGGGGATGTCGTCGCCGCCCGCGACGTCGATGACGAACACCTGCGCGTCGACCAGGCCCTTGGAGAAGGTCGCGGTGAGGTTGTCGCCGCCGGACTCGACGAGGACCAGGTCGAGCGGGCCCACCGTCTCCTCGAGGTCCTCGACCGCCTCCAGGTTGGCGGAGATGTCGTCGCGGATCGCGGTGTGCGGACAGGCACCGGTCTCCACGGCGGTGATGCGGGCCGTCGGCAGTACCGCGTTGCGCAGCAGGAAGTCGGCGTCCTCACGGGTGTAGATGTCATTGGTGACCACGGCGATGGAGAGCTGGTCGCGCAGCACCCGGCACAGTGCGGCGACGGTCGCGGTCTTGCCCGAGCCCACCGGTCCGCCGAGGCCGATGCGCAGCGCCCGGCGGGTGCCGTCGGGGCGGTGTGGTTCGGCGGCGCCGTGGGTGTGGCGCTGGGGGTAGGTGTCCGCGTGGTCGAGATGCATGACGGCTCCGGTGTTCCAGCGGGGGGCGGGGGATGCGGGGTTGGCTCTTCGCGGTTACGAGGCGAAGAGGCGTACGGACCAGGTGGCGTGCTGTTCGGCGGTGATGTCGAGCAGCGGTGCGGAGGCGGCGGGCAGCGCGCCCGGACCCTCGTCGAGGGCCCGCCGCGCCGCCTCGGCGGCCCGCGCCGCGATCCGGTCGAGTTCGGGGGCGAGGCGGGCCAGGACGGCGGTGGCGTCGAAGGGGTCCAGGCTCAGCAGCCGTACGGTCGCGGTGGCGGGCCCGCTCACCGCCTCGTACCCGGCGGCGTACGCGGCGTCCCGCGGCCCCAGGCCGGCGGCGCGCGCGGCGAGTCCGAGCACCACGGGCTGGTGCGCCCCGCGCGGCCGGGCGGCGGCCAGGGCGTCCAGTTCGGGCGACGGCCAGGTGGCGCGGGCGGCGCGGATCAGCTGGCGGCCGAGCCGCCGTGCGGTCGTGCGCAGCGCGGGGGCGGGGGTACGGACGTCCGCCGCCTCGTCGAGCGTGAGCGGGTCGAGCCCGGCGGCGGCCGCGGCGGCGAGCCCGGCCGCGGTGAGCCCGGCGGTGTGCAGCCGGCCCCGGCAGAACGCCTCCAGGGAGGCCGGGTCGTGGATCCGGCCCGCCGCGACGGCGGCCTCGGCGCCGCCGGAGTGGGCATGGCCTCCGGCCGGGAAGCGGCCGTCGGTGAGGATGAGCAGCGCGGCGGCCCCGCCGGGGGCTTCGCCTCCGGGCCCGCGTCGCGTGGCCTGCGCCCCGGCCCCCGCCGCGGGCCCTGCGAACGGGCCTTCCGCCCCCGGACGCGCCCGGTTCGGCCCGTCCACCGGACGCGCCCGGTTCGGCCCGTCCACCGGACGCGCCCGGTTCGGCCCGTCCGGGGGCGGGGCACCGGGGGCCCAGGGGGCGGGGTCCCAGGGGTGCGGGAAGGGGCGGGGTGGGGGAAGGTCCGCCGACGGCCCGTCCGCGGCCGGACCTCGGCCGGGCCGGGCGGTGGGCGGGGTCTCGTTCGTGGTCATGACGGTCCGCTCAGAAGAGGAAGTACCGCTGGGCCATGGGGAGTTCGGTCGCCGGGGCCGATTCCACGGGCTCGCCGTCGATGGTCACCGTGAAGGTGTCGGGGTCGACCTCGACCCGTGGCAGGGCGTCGTTCTCCCGCATGTCCGCCTTGGTGACGCCGCGTGTGCCACGAATGGCGGCGAACCGCTTGCCGAGGTCCAGCCGGTCCACGAGACCGTCGTCGAGGGCCGTCTGGGTCACGAAGTTGACCGAGCCCGTGGCCGCCGCGCGGCCGAGCGCGCCGAACATGGGGCGCGGCAGGACCGGCTGCGGGGTCGGGATGGAGGCGTTGGCGTCGCCCATCTGCGCGTAGGCGATCTGCCCGCCCTTGATCACCAGGTGTGGTTTGACGCCGAAGAACGCCGGTTCCCACAGCACGAGGTCGGCGAGCTTCCCGGTCTCGACCGAGCCGATCTCCCCGTCCAGGCCCTGGGCCACCGCCGGGTTGATGGTGTATTTGGCGACGTAGCGACGTGCCCGGTGGTTGTCGGCGCGGCCATCGCCGGGGAGGGCGCCGCGGCGCCGCTTCATGACGTGCGCGGTCTGCCAGGTGCGCAGCACGACCTCGCCCACCCGTCCCATGGCCTGGGCGTCGGAGGAGATGATCGAGATCGCGCCGAGGTCGTGCAGCACGTCCTCGGCGGCGATGGTGCTGGGCCGGATGCGGGACTCGGCGAAGGCGAGGTCCTCGGGGACGGCCGGGTTGAGGTGGTGGCAGACCATCAGCATGTCGAGGTGTTCCTCGACGGTGTTGACGGTGTGCGGGCGGGTCGGATTGGTGGAGCTGGGCAGCACGTTCGGCTGGGAGACCACGGTGATGATGTCGGGTGCGTGTCCGCCGCCCGCGCCCTCGGTGTGGTACGCGTGGATGGAGCGCCCGGCGATGGCGGCGAGGGTGTCGCCGACGAAGCCCGCCTCGTTGAGGGTGTCGGTGTGGATGGCGAGCTGGGCGCCGCTCTCCTCGCAGACGCCGAGACAGGCGTCGATGGCGGCGGGGGTGGCCCCCCAGTCCTCATGGATCTTGAAGCCGAGGGCGCCGCCGCGCAGTTGGGACCACATCGCCTCGCGCGAGACGGTGTTGCCCTTGCCGAGGAGTCCGATGTTGACCGGATACCCCTCCAACGCCTCGAACATCCGGGCAAGGTGCCAGGGGCCGGGGGTGACGGTGGTCGCCTTGGTGCCCTCGGCGGGTCCGGTGCCGCCGCCCACCAGGGTGGTGATCCCGCAGGAGAGCGCCTGGTCCACGATGGTCGGGGAGATGAAGTGGACATGGGCGTCGATGGCGCCCGCGGTGAGGATCCTGCCGTTGCCCGCGATGACCTCGGTTTCGGGGCCGATGACGAGGTCGGGATGGACGCCGTCCATGGTGTCGGGGTTCCCGGCCTTGCCGATACCGGTGATACGGCCGTCACGCAGGCCGATGTCCGCCTTGACGACGCCCCAGTGGTCGAGCACGACGGCGCCGGTGATCACGGTGTCGGGGGTGCCCTCGGCGCGGGTGGCGCGGGACTGGCCCATGGATTCCCGGATCACCTTGCCGCCGCCGAAGACCGCCTCGTCCCCGGCCCGGCCGGGTCCGCCGCTGCGGTCCTCCTCGATCTCGATGAGCAGGTCGGTGTCGGCGAGCCGTATACGATCCCCCGTCGTCGGGCCGAAGAGATCGGCGTATCCCGCGCGGTCGAGCTCAGCCATCGAGCGGTCCTTTCGTCTCGCCCCTGAGCCCCGGCACGATCCGGGCCCCCGCGATCGGGACCAGGGCCACCTCGACGGGGATGCCCGGTTCGAAGCGCACGGCGGTGCCCGCGGCGATGTCCAGCCGCTTGCCGTGGGCGGCGGCGCGGTCGAAGTCGAGCCCGGGGTTGGCCTCGGCGAAGTGGTAGTGGGAGCCGACCTGGACGGGCCGGTCGGCGGCGTTGAGCACGGTGAGACGGGTGACCGGCCGCCCCTCGTTGCAGGTCACCGGCTCATCGGCGTAGAGGATCTCTCCGGGGATCACGGGACGCCCTTCGGTCAGGCGATCGGCTGATGGACGGTGACGAGCTTGGTGCCATCGGGGAAGGTGGCCTCGACCTGGACGTCGTGGAGCATTTCGGGGACGCCCTCCATGACCTCGTCACGGGTGAGCACCTGGCGGCCGGAGGCCATCAGCTCGGCGACGCCGCGGCCGTCGCGGGCGCCCTCCAGGATGTGCGCGGTGATCAGCGCCGTCGCCTCGGGGTGGTTGAGGAGCACGCCTCGGGCCCGTCGCTTCTCGGCCACGTCGGCGGCCACATGGATGAGCAGACGTTCCTGCTCATGCGGGGTCAATCGCATGCTTCCCACCTCATCCTCGTCCTGTCCGGCGGAAACCATCCGCTCAGCACGGTGCGGGGCGGCTGGTGCCCGGCCTCCGCGGGCCAGGGCCCTTGCGACGGACCCTAGTTCCGTGTCGTTTCGGTGGCGTTAACGGATCAGTCCTGATCTCAGTCCCGGTCCCAGCCGTGATCCCAGTCCTGAGGCACTCCTGATGCAGTCCTGATCTCAGTCCCGGTCCCAGCCGTGATCCCAGTCCTGAGGCACTCCTGATGCAGTCCTGATCGCTGCTGGTCACTCCGGTCGCGCGGCCCCTCGAACACGCCCTGACGCCCCCGCCGCCGGCGCCCGTCATCCGCTGGGCGGACCTCCGCGTCCGGCTATCGCGCTTGACGGCTCCACCGGATACCCCCGATTCTCGTCTCCGCAACACCATGATTCACCTGTTCCGCTCCAACCCCCCACATCACAACGGAGCCCAACTGTGAAGCGAATAACGTCATTCCGCCGTGGCACGCTCGCGGCCGGAACCGGTGCCGCGCTCGCCGTGGCCCTGCTGACCGGCGCCGCGAGCGCCGGCGCCACCGTCACCCCCCACGCCGCGGCCCCCGACGTGGACGTCGCGGCCGTCAAGGCCGACCTGAGTGAACTTCAGTCCATCGCGGACGACAACGGCGGCAACCGTGCCCATGGCGAGGCCGGCTACCAGAAGTCCGTGGACTTCCTCAAGGGCAAGCTGGACGAGGCCGGATTCACCACCTCCGTCCAGGAGTTCACCTCCGGCGGCGAGACGGGCTACAACCTCATCGCCGACTGGCCGGGCGGCGACGACGGCAAGGTGGTGATGGCCGGCGCCCATCTGGACTCGGTCCAGGCCGGCCCCGGTATCAACGACAACGGCTCCGGTTCGGCCGCGATCCTCGAGGTCGCGCTCGCCGTGGCCAAGGCCGACCTCCAGCCCGCCAAGCACCTGCGGTTCGCGTGGTGGGGCGACGAGGAGGACGGCATGGTCGGCTCGACGCACTACGTCGACAACCTGGCCTCCGACGAGACGTCGAAGATCGACAGCTACCTCAACTTCGACATGCTCGGCTCCCCCAACCCGGGCTACTTCGTCTATGACGACGACCCCGAGCTGGAGAAGGTCTTCACGGACTGGTACGCGGCGAAGGACATCACGACCGAGCCGGAGACCGAGGGCGACGGCCGCTCGGACCACGCCCCCTTCAAGGACGCCGGGGTGCGGGTCGGCGGTCTGTTCAGCGGCGCCGAGGCCACCAAGAGCCAGGCGCAGGCCGATCAGTGGGGCGGTACGGCGGGCGAGGCGTTCGACCCGTGCTACCACTCCGCATGCGACAAGACGTCGAACATCGACGACAAGGCGCTGGACCTGAACACCGACGCCATCGCCAACGCGATCTGGGAGCTCAGCTCCTAGTACCCGTCCGCCACTTCCCGTCCGTCACTTCTCGCGGCCCGGACGCCGATCCCCGGCGTCCGGGCCGCTGTGTTCCGCCGCGATGCCGAAGCGCCGCCGTTCGCCCGGAGCGGACGACGAGGTGCGCATCGACGACACGGTACTGATCACCTGCTCCTCCGCGCCCGTTTCGATCTCCTCCAGTCGCCGCAGGTCAGCCGCGGATACCAGGGCGACCAGCGGCTTCCCGTGGCGTGTGACGACCACCCGCTCGCCGCCGTACACCACGCGGTTGATCAGCTCCGCGAGCTCCGCACGGGCTTGCGTCACCGGAATTTCGTAAGCCATGCTCCCATCATATCGGGATGTACGTCCTGTACATTTTAACGGAGCCCACGACGCCGAGAGGTGACGCGATGGAACGACCGACCGCGCGCTATGTCCTGCCCGAGCTCACCGAACGCACCAGCTCGGGGGTCCGCACCATGGACCCGTACGCCAAGCTGCTCTCCGAGCGGATCGTCCTCCTCGGCACCCCGCTCGACGACACCGCCGCCAACGATGTGATCGCCCAGCTGATCCATCTCGAACACGCCGCCCCCGACCAGGACATCTCGCTCTACATCAACTCGCCCGGCGGCTCGTTCGGCGCCATGACGGCGGTTTACGACACGATGCGCTTCGTCACCTGCGACATCGAGACGGTCTGCCTGGGCCAGGCCGCGTCGGCCGCCGCCGTGCTGCTGGCCGCCGGCGCCCCCGGCAAGCGTCTGGCCCTGCCGGGCGCGCGGATCCTCCTCCGCCAGGTCGGGTTCGACGAGCCGGTCGAGGGCACCACCTCGGACCTGCGCGTCCAGGCCGATGAGCTGCGACGGACCCAGGCGATGCTCGAGGAGATGCTGGTGCGGCACACCGGCCGGAGCGCCGAGCGGATCCGCGCCGACATCGACCGCGACAAGATCTTCGACGCCACGGACGCGGTGGCGTACGGGCTGGTGGACAAGGTCACCCGGAGCCGTAAGCGGCCCGGCGCGCCGCTGCGGGCGAGGTGAGCGCGGTGCTGCCACCGGAGCTGCCCCCGCTGCCCGCGCTCACCCGCGCGGAGGGGGAGGTCGTCGACGGCTATCTGGACGTGGTCGATCTGCTGGGCCGGATCAATCCGGCCCGCGGCCGTGACACCTACGGGAGTCTGCGGGCCGCCCAGGCGCTGGTGGGGAAGGCCACCGCACTGCGCGACGCGCTGGCGCTGATGCATGAGCGCGGGGAGAGCGAACTGCACACCGCGACCCTGGCCCGTGCGCTGCGGGTGCTGGACGGGGAGCGGCGCGCGGCGCGGGTCACACTGCCCCCGGCGCTGCGGACCTGAGCCGGGCCGGGACGGGGACGGGGCCGGGGCCGGGCCGGTACGGGGACGGGGCCGGGGCCGGGCCGGTACGGGGACGGGGCCTGGGGCCGCGCCCGTGGGGCCGGGGCCGGGGCGGCGCCCGTACGGAGGCATGGGCCGCGTCCGTACGGGGGACCTGGGCGGCGCCCGTACGGTTGGGGCGGCCCGTACGGGGACCTGAGCGGCGCTCGTGCCGGAGCCGGGGCCATCGCCCGAACGGCGGAGCCGGACTCCGGCGGTCCGGGCGCGGTCGGCTTGCGCCCCGCGGGCGCCCCGGGTTCGTACCGCCATCCGCACCACCAGCCTCGGCATGGCGTTCGGGCAGGTCACGGACGTGGCGCGGGGCGGCCGGTATCACCCGAACGGGCCAGCCGTGACCACCGTCACACCGTGCCGTCCCGACTCGGAACCGGGGGCGCGGCTGCGTGACCATCCCTGGGGACGACAGGACTCCGCCGCCGTACCGGGGCGGGGTCGGCTCACGAAGGGTGGCGCATGATGTCCGCGCACATACGTATCCCCAGGATGTTCTCCCGAGCGAGCGCCGTCTCCGCCCTCACCGTCGCCGCCGTCGGGGGCACCGTGGCGACGCCGGGGTGTCCACCGGAGGCCGAGGCGGCGACCGCCGCGGCCAAGGCGCTGCGGATCGCGGCCTCGAAGAAGGGCGCGCCATACCGATACGGCGCGGCGGGGCCGAGGCGCTTCGACTGCTCCGGTCTGACGCAGTACGCGTACAAGCGGGCCGGGAAGCGGCTGCCGCGCACCGCGGCCGCGCAGTACAACCGGACGCGCCATATCAAGGCCGGCTCCCGCAAGGGCGGGGACCTGGTGTTCTTCCACTCCGGAGGCGCGGTGTACCACGTCGGTGTGTACGCGGGCGGCGGCCGGATCTGGCACGCCCCCAAGACCGGTGAGGTGGTGCGGCTGGAGCGGATCTGGACCAGCAAGGTCTGGTACGGCCATGTGCGCTGACCCGCTGTAGGTGTCAGTGGCCATGGGTAGGTTGACGGGGCCGGGACACGGTTGTGGACCGGCCCCGTCCCGACCACCGAAAGGCACCTCATGACCTATCTCAACCCGGTCCGGCACATCACCTTCGACGCCCATGACCCCTACGCCCTGGCGCGGTTCTGGTCCGGGCTGACCGGCTATCCGCTGGAGGACGACGCCAAGCCGGACGACGACGATGTGCTGATCAGCCCGGGTCAGCCCGGGGTGCCGGGGCTGCTGTTCCTGCGGGTCCCGGACACCAAGACCGTCAAGAACCGTGTGCACCTGGACATCCAGCCGCCGTCGGGCACCCGGGACGCGGAGGTGGAGCGGCTGATCGGGCTCGGCGCGAGGGTCGTGGACGACCGGCGCACGGACGACGGGCTGGGGTGGGTGGTGATGTCCGACATCGAGGGCAATGAGTTCTGCGTGGAGCGCGGCGCCGTCGAGCGCGGTGTGGTGCCGGCATGAGCGAGCCGTTCCAGCCGGACCGGATCTACGACCAGGTGTATCTGCTCTTCGTCGACACCTCCGGGTATTCGACGATCGTCCGCTCGAACCCCAGGGACCGGGCCGCGCACGCCTTCGATCTGCTGCGCGAGCGGATGCGGGCCCGGATCGGGCAGCTCTCGACGCAGCATCGCTGCGCCCGCAGCGACTTATGGAGCTGGCGCGGCGACGGGGGTTTCTTCGCGGTCCACGACGACAGCGAGAGCGTGGCCCGCGATGTGGCGCTGGAGGCGGCCCGCGCCTTTCTCACCCTGGATCTGCGCCATCTGCGGGACGAGTTCGCCCAGGCGGGGGTGGACGGGGAGCTGCATGTGCGGATGGCGGTGCACAAGGGGGCGATACGGCACACCGGCGAGGGCCGGACCGGCGCCATCCACTCCCCCGACATCAATCTGGCGGCGCATCTGGAGAAGGCGACTCCGCCGGACTGTCTGGCCGTCTCGGAGGATGTGTACCGCACCGCGGGGGCGTACGCGAAGCTGTTCGCCCATGTGGGAAGCCATGAGGGCAAGGACGTCTATCTGATGGCGGGCGACGGCGGGCCGGACGGGGCGGCCAAGGCGTGGCTGGCGGGCCAGGGGCTCGCGGACGGCTCCCCCGTGCACGCGTATCCGGAGCGGCCGAGCCCCCAGGAGAAGGCACGGCTGCTGGACGCGGCGGCCGAGGAGGTCCTCGACATGGGGACGGCGCTGCGCACCTCCTCCAGCCGGCTGGTCACCACCGAGCGCCCGGCCCGCTATCGCGACGCGGTCCTCACGCTGCTGCGCCGGGGCGGCACCTACCGCTGCTATCTGCTGGACCCGTCCTCGGACGCGGCGGCCACGCTCTCCCGCCAGTACCAGGAGGACATGACGCGGAAGATCAAGGATTCGCTGGAGCGGTTCGGCCGCTTCAAGGAGCGCTACGGGGCGGAGGCCGAGGGCTTGCGGGTCTACCAGACCGACGAGTTCCCGGGGTTCTCGGCGCTCGGCGTCGATATGCGCCGGCCCAGCGGGCTGATTCTGTACTGCTCGTATCTGATGGGCACGAGCCGGTACGGGGTGATCGAGCGTGGCGACATGCCGCACTATCTGGTCGGTGCGGGCGCCGGGCGGGTCTTCACCCGCATCCGTGAGCTGGCCGAGGACCGTGCCTCGGCGGGACGGGTCCAGCGCGTGCTGTGAGCAGGCCGGCTCAGCGGACCGGCACGATCCACGGCAGGGCGATCCACACGGTTTTGCCGCCCTCCGCGGTCGGGGTGACGAACACCTCGCCGCCCGACTCCGCGGCCAGACAGCGGACGATGACCATCCCGCGCCCGCTGTCCTGCTGGGTGGCCAGCGGCAGCCATCTGGGCCATCTGGGATGACTGTCGGTGACCCCGATCTCCAGCCGCTGCTCGCGGTCGAGCCGCAGGTCCACGGTGAAAGTGGGCGACTGGCCCACGGTGTGCTCCACGGCGTTGGTGGCGAGCTCGGAGACGATCAGCCGCACCGTGTCGGCGGCCTCCGCTCCCGTCCCGAGCCCCCATTCGGCGAGCACGTCCGTGACATAGGCGCGTGCCGCGGGAACCGACTCCGGTGCGCTCGGCAGAGTGACGGATGCTTCCTGATGGTCTGCCATGACGGCCTGTCCCTTTCCCGCCGGGGCGCGGCTGCGGACGCGTTCGACGTGGGTGCTGCGAAGCCGGCGAAGTCGTGGGCTGCCCCGGCGGCTCTACGCGTCAGACTGCCACCGATGCCCTCCGTAACGGGGGCGATCCACCGAGTTATGCATATATCTGTCGCCCAAAGCGGTGAACTCTGCTACGGAAGACCGGATTTGGACGGCACACTGGGCCACTGGTGCGACACGCGCGGTGCGCGGCGCACCACCGATAAAGCCGGTGGGAGGGAGAACCGATGCGGTACGGCCCGGCGGTGCGCCGCCGCAAGCTCGGCGCGGAGCTGCGCCGCCAGCGCGATCTGGCCGGACTCACCAGTGGTGAGGCCGCCCGCCGACTGGGCTGGCACCAGTCGAAGGTGAGCCGGATCGAGACCGGCCGGAGCGGGGCCAAGCCCGCGGACGTGGCGCGGCTGCTGGAGCTCTACCAGGTCGCCGACCCCGAGCTGCGCGCTCTGCTGGAGGCGCTGTGCGGCGGGGGCGCCTCGGATCCGGAGGGGTCACGGCGCGGCTGGTGGTACGCGTACCGGGATCTGCTGCCGCCCGCCTACCGGGACTTCATCAGCCTGGAGGCGGAGGCGTCCGAGGCGTACACCCTGGAGACCACGGTGGTGCCCGGTCTGCTCCAGACCCCGGATTACGCACGGGCGGTGACCCGCGCGGCGCTCCCGGATCTGCCGGGGCCCCAGGTGGACGCGTTGGTGGAGGTGCGGATCGCCCGTCAGTCGGTGCTGCACGGCGAGCGGCCGCTGCGGCTGCACGCGGTGCTCGACGAGGCGGCGCTGCGGCGCGCGGTGGGCGGACCCGAGGTCATGGCGGCGCAATTGCGTCATCTGGCCGAACTCTGCGCACTGCCTCAGGTGCGACTGCAAGTGCTGCCATATTCCGCCGGAATGCCCATCGGTATGACTGGTCCTTTCATTATTTTCTCTTTTCCGCACATTAGTGACCTGGACGTAGTAGTTCTCGACCACTTGACGAGTAGCCTCTATCTGGAGCGGAAAGAAGACCTCCGGGCGTACAGCGCCGCATTCGATGTACTGCGGTCCCACGCCCTGGCACCTGAGGAATCGTTGACCTTCATCGACAAAATCGGGGGCGGCGCCTGAGGGGGCACCATGTCCAGTATGTCCGCCAACTCCGTCGACTGGCTGCGCAGCAGTTACAGCGTCGGCATGAACAATTGCGTCGAGACGGCCCTGCTGGGGCCTGACCGGCTCGGCGTGCGCGATTCGAAGAACACGGCGGGCCCCGTCCTGCTGTTCACCCCGTCGGCCTGGGCCTCCTTCGTCGAGGGGCTCAAGGACGACGGTCCCGGCTCCGGCACCTCCCACCCGGCCGGAGGCTGATCCGTCCACGATCCGCCGGTGAGCGGATGACATCCGCTCGCCGCCCTGTCAGTGACCCATCAGGCGGCCGGCGCGGTTCTCACGATCACGTCGGCCGCCTCCTCGACCTGCTGTTCCGTCAGGTCCCCGCGCGCGGTCAGCCGCAGCCGGGAGACACCGTCCGGGACGGACGGCGGACGGAAGCACCCCACCATCAGCCCGGCCGAGCGGCAGTCCGCGGCCCAGCGCACCGCCCGCTCCGGCGACGGAGCCCGCACCGACACCACCGACGCGTCCGGCCGCACCGCGGCCAGCCCGGCGGCGGTCAGCCGCCCGTACAGCCCCATGGCGACCTCACGGACCCGGTCGGCGCGCTCCGGCTCCCGGCGCAGCAGCCGCAGACTCGCCAGGGCGGCGCCCACCGCAGCCGGGTTGAGCCCGGTGTCGAAGATGAACGTCCGTGCGGTGTTCACCAGATGCTCGATGACCCGGGCGGGGCCCAGCACCACCCCGCCCTGGCTGCCCAGCGACTTGGAGAGGGTGGCCGTGGCCACCACGTCCGACGCGCCGGCCAGCCCGGCCCGGTGTACCGCGCCGCGCCCGCCCTCGCCGAGCACCCCCAGGCCGTGCGCCTCGTCCACCACCAGCGCCGCGCCGTACGCGCGGCAGGCCCCGGCGAGGGCGGACAGCGGGGCGGCGTCGCCGTCCACGGAGAAGACCGCGTCGCTGACGGCGAGGGCGCGCCGGCGCGCCGGGTCCGCTCCGGTCCCGCCCGCGGTCTGATCGCACGCGTCCGCCGCGGCCGCGTCCAGCACCTTGCGCACCGCGCCCGGGTCGGCGTGCGGGACGACGGCGACCTCGGCCCGGGAGAGCCGGCAGCCGTCGATGAGCGAGGCGTGATTGCCCGCGTCGGAGACGATGAGGGCGTCCCGGCCGCTCAGCGCGGAGACGGCGGCCAGATTCGCGGCGTAGCCGGAGGAGAACACCAGGGCCGCCTCGAATCCGCAGAAGTCCGCCAGCTCCCGCTCCAGCGTGGTGTGCAGCTCGGTCGAGCCGGTGACCAGGCGCGATCCGGTCGATCCGGCGCCCCAGCGGCGCGCCGCCCCGGCCGCGGCGGCCGTCACCTCCGGATGCCGGGCCAGCCCCAGATAGTCGTTGCTCGCCAGGTCGAGGAGCGGGAAGTCGGCGGGCCGTGGGGTGAGCCGGCGCACCAGCCCGGCCCGGTCGCGTCGCTCCCGCTGTGCCTCGATCCATGCGAACGCGTCGTCCGGGCGGTCCTGGGGCATCGGCTGCCTCGCCTTCCGTTGCCTCGTCAAGGGCACCGACTGTCGGGTCCGGATAGAACGTAGCCTCGTCCATGCCCGGTCATGGTGTGGCAATACCCACACCTCGGCGAGCGCGTGTTGTGCGGTTCCTCCTTGGCCCGGGACGGTGGGGTAGGAAAGGATCAACGCCATGGATCTGCTGAACACGCTGGTGGACAAGGGGTTGCGACGCGAGTCGCCGACCCGCGAAGAGGCACTCGCCGTCCTGGCGACCTCCGATGACGAGGTGCTCGACGTGGTGGCCGCGGCGGGCAAGGTGCGCCGCGCCTGGTTCGGGCGGCGGGTGAAGCTCAACTACCTGGTGAACCTCAAGTCGGGACTGTGCCCCGAGGACTGTTCCTACTGCTCACAGCGGCTGGGCTCGACGTCCGGGATCCTCAAGTACACCTGGCTGAAGCCGGACCAGGCGGCGGCCGCGGCGAGCGCCGGGGTCGCGGGCGGCGCCAAGCGGGTGTGCCTGGTCGCCAGCGGACGCGGGCCCACCGACCGGGACGTGGACCGGGTCTCCCAGACCATCGCCGCCATCAAGGAGCAGCACAGCGACGTCGAGATCTGCGCCTGTCTGGGGCTGCTGTCCGACGGTCAGGCGGAGCGGCTGAAGGAGGTGGGTGCGAACGCCTACAACCACAACCTCAACACGTCCGAGGCGACGTACGGCGACATCACCACCACCCACACCTACGCCGACCGGGTCTCGACCGTGCGGCAGGCCCAGGCGGCGGGGTTGTCCGCCTGCTCCGGGCTGATCGCGGGCATGGGCGAGTCCGACGAGGACCTGGTGGACGTGGTCTTCTCGCTGCGCGAGCTGGACCCGGACTCGGTGCCGGTCAACTTCCTCATCCCCATCGACGGCACCCCGCTGGCCGGGAAGTGGAGCCTCACCCCGCAGCGCTGCCTGCGGATCCTGGCCATGGTGCGGTTCGTCTGCCCGGACGTGGAGGTGCGGCTCGCGGGCGGGCGCGAGATCCATCTGCGGACGCTTCAGCCGCTGGCCCTGCACCTGGCGAACTCGATCTTCCTCGGCGACTATCTGACCACCGAGGGCCAGGCCGGCAAGGACGATCTGGCGATGATCGCCGACGCGGGCTTCGAGGTGGAGGGCGCCGGCACCACGACGCTGCCCGCGCACCGCGCGGACGTAGGCGCCGCCGCCGGGGCCGGCTGCGGCGGTCACAGTGAGGCGGGCGGCGGCTGCGGCCCGTGCGGCGAGGCGGCGCCCGCCGACGCCGTACCCGCCCAGGCGGCGGCCGTCGCACCGGTCTCGGCGCCGGCGGCCACCGAGGAGTCCCACGCCGACCTGGTGGCGGTGCGCCGCCGCGGGGCGGGCACGGATCTGCCGCCCAATGCCTGAGCCGCTGACCCCGGCCGAGCTGCGGGCGCTGGACCGGCAGCACGTCTGGCATCCGTACGGACCGATGCCCGGCCGTCAGGACCCCCTGGTCGTGGAGTCCGCGGCCGGGGTCCGGCTGCGGCTGGCCGAACCGGTGGAGGGTGTCGGCGAGCTGGTGGACGGGATGTCGTCGTGGTGGTCCGCCATCCACGGCTACAACCACCCGGCGCTCAACGACGCGGCCCGCGGTCAGCTGGACCGGATGAGCCATGTGATGTTCGGCGGGCTCACCCATGAACCCGCCGTCCGGCTGGCCACCCGTCTGGTGGAGATCACGCCGGAGCCGCTGCGCCATGTCTTCCTGGCCGACTCCGGGTCGGTGTCGGTCGAGGTCGCGGTGAAGATGTGCCTCCAGTACTGGCGCTCCCTCGGCCGCCCCGCCAAGCGGCGGCTGCTGACCTGGCGCGGCGGCTACCACGGCGACACCTGGCAGCCGATGGCGGTGTGCGACCCGGACGGCGGAATGCACCGGCTGTGGTCCGGTGTGCTGCCCGAGCAGGTCTTCGCGGACGCGCCGCCGCCCGGTTTCGACGCGGACCCCGACCCCGCGTACGAAGCGCATCTGCGGGAGCTGGTGGCCCGGCACGCCCATGAGCTGGCCGCGGTGATCGTGGAGCCGGTGGTGCAGGGCGCGGGCGGGATGCGCTTCCACTCCCCCGCGCTGCTGCGGGTGCTGCGCGAGGCGTGCGACGAGCACGATGTGCTGCTGGTGTTCGACGAGATCGCCACCGGCTTCGGCCGCTCGGGCACGCTGTTCGCGGCCGAGCACGCGGCGGTGTGCCCCGATGTGATGTGTGTGGGCAAGGCGCTGACCGGCGGTTATCTGACCCTGGCCGGCACGCTGTGCACTCCGCGGGTGGCGGAGGGCATCTCGCGCGGCGAGGTACCGGTGCTGGCCCACGGTCCGACCTTCATGGGCAATCCGCTGGCCACGGCCGTCGCCAACGCCTCGATCGATCTGCTGCTCTCCTACGACTGGCGGCAGGAGGTCAAGCGGATCGAGACCGGGCTGCGGGAGGGCCTCGCGGAGGCGGCCGGCCTGCCCGGCGTCCGGGACGTACGGGTGCTCGGCGCCATCGGCGTCGTCCAGCTGGACCGTCCGCTGGACGGCGCGGGGATGGCCGCGGCGACCCGGGCCGCGGTGCGCGAGGGTGTATGGCTGCGCCCGTTCCGCGATCTGCTGTACACCATGCCGCCGTACATCACGGGCGACCACGATCTGGCCCGGATCTGCACGGCGGTACGGGCGGCGGCGGGCGCGGCCGGCTGACCCCGCCCGCGCCCGCGTGACGGCCGGCCCCGCGCGGAACCGGCCGTCCTCGGGTGCGACGGGCATGAACGAAAGCGAAAGGCAACGGAAACGAAGATGTCAGTACTGGTCGTCACCGGCACGGGCACCGAGGTCGGAAAGACCGTCAGCACGGCGGCCGTCGCCGCCGCGGCGCTCGCGCGCGGCCGCTCAGTGGCGGTACTCAAACCCGCCCAGACCGGTGTCGCCGAGGGCGAGCCGGGCGACGCCGCGGAGGTGGCCCGGCTCGCCGGCGCGGTGACCCTGCTCGAACTCGCCCGCTACCCCGAGCCGCTGGCCCCCGCCACGGCCGCCCGCCGCGCCGGACGGCCGCCGGTGCGGCCGCGGGAGGTGGCGGAGGCGGCCGAGAAGCTGGCCACCGAGCACGATCTGGTGCTGGTCGAGGGCGCGGGCGGGCTGCTCGTACGGTTCGACGAGACCGGGGCGACGCTCGCCGACGCGGCCCGGCTGCTCGGCGCCCCCGTCCTCGTCGTCGCCCAGGCGGGCCTGGGCACGCTCAACGCGACCACCCTCACCACCGAGGCCCTGCGCGCCCGCGGGCTGGAGTGCCCCGGCGTCGTCATCGGCAGCTGGCCCGCCACCGTGGACCTCGCCTCCCGCTGCAATCTGGCCGATCTGCCGGAGTCCGCGGGCGTGCCGCTGCTGGGCGCCGTCCCCGAGGGCGCCGCGGCCCTTCCGCCGGCCGAGTTCCGCGCCGCCGCGCCCGGCTGGCTGGCGCCCCGGCTGGGCGGGACCTGGGACGCGGAGCGGCCGGCCCGCTGACGGCTCCGCGCCGCGTAGCGGCACCTCCCGCCTGGGCAGAATCCCGGTATCGGTCCATCGTCCGTCACCTCGGACACGTATCCGGGGCACGTACCTGGGACAAGGGGGTCTCCCATGCCCGTACGCCGCCGCACACCGCCGCGTGACGCCGTCCATCACCCGCTCTTCGCCCGCTGTTACGCCCGGCTCTGCCCGCTGGCCGACGAGCGGGCCGGGCTGGGCGAGCTGCGCGCCGAGCTGCTGGCCGGGCTGTCCGGCCGGGTCATCGAGATCGGCGCGGGCAGCGGGCTGAACTTCCCCCACTACCCCGAGACCGTCTCCGAGGTGGTCGCCATCGAGCCGGAGCGCCATCTGCGGCGGCTGGCCACCCGGGCGGGGCTGCGGGCCGGGGTGCCGGTGGACGTGGTGCCGGGCGTCGCCGAGGCGCTGCCGGTCAAGAGCGAGGCGTTCGACGCGGCGGTGGCCTGTTTGGTGCTGTGCTCGGTACGCGATGTGCGGCGCGCCCTCGCCGAGCTGTTGCGCGTGCTGCGCCCCGGCGGTGAGCTGCGCTTCCTGGAGCACGGCCGCGCCGACGGGCGCGTCCTGGCGACGGCCCAGCGGGCGCTGGACCGCACGGTGTGGCCGCTGGTGTTCGGTGGCTGCCACACCGCGCGCGAGGTGCGGTCCGAGATCGTGGCCGCGGGCTTCGAGCCGGTCGGCCACCGCGGACTGCGCGTTCCCGACCGGGGCCCCACGCTGCCGACGTCGCCCTGTGTGCTCGGCACCGCGCGCCGTCCGTCACCGGATTCCCCCCGGCCGTTCCCGTCCGCCGGCTGACTCCGGCGGACGGAGATGCGCGCACTGGCGGCCGGCAAGGCGCGCACCGGCGGCCGGATCCCTACCATCGAGGGCACGACGTTCCGATACGGGGAGGCATCGTGTCCACACCGGCGGCAACGAAGACGGACGGGTACGCGGAGGGCGGCGCCCGTGCGGCGGCCCGCGCCCAGTCCCTGACCAAGGCGTACGGCAGCGGCGAGACGGCCGTCCTCGCGCTGGACGCGGTGGACGTGGAGATCGAACGGGGCAGGTTCACCGCGGTGATGGGCCCGTCCGGATCCGGCAAGTCCACCCTGATGCACTGTCTGGCGGGTCTCGACACGGTCTCGTCGGGCCGGGCCTGGCTGGGCGACACCGAGATCACCGGCCTGCGCGACAAGGAGCTGACCCGGCTGCGCCGCGACCGGATCGGCTTCATGTTCCAGTCGTTCAATCTGCTGCCCACGCTCAACGCGGCCGAGAACATCACCCTGCCCATGGACATCGCGGGCCACAAGCCCGATCCCGAGTGGCTGGACCGGGTCATCGACACCCTCGGGCTGCGGGACCGGCTGCGGCACCGCCCCGCCCAGCTGTCCGGCGGACAGCAGCAGCGGGTGGCGTGCGCGCGGGCGCTCGCCTCCCGCCCGGAGCTGATCTTCGCGGACGAGCCGACCGGCAACCTGGACTCACGGGCGGGCCTGGAGGTGCTGCGCTTCCTGCGGGAGGCCGTCGACGAACTGGGCCAGACGGTCGTCATGGTCACCCACGACCCGAGCGCCGCCGCCCACTCCGACCTGGTGCTCTTCCTCGCCGACGGCCGGATCGTGGACCGGATGGAGCGGCCCACGGCCGAGTCGGTGCTGGAGCGGATGCGCCTGTTCACCAGAACCGGCACCGCGCCCTCCGGAACCGGAGCGGCCGAATGAGGACGATGGGCCCCGAACGGAGCCGATCTCGGATACGTTCGCGATATCCGCGATCAAGGAGGGCTCATGGCAAGGCCGTTCCGTTTCGGAGTCAATCTGCTCACCCTTGAATCGGCCGAGGCATGGCGGGAGAAGTGCCGCCGCGCCGAGCGGCTCGGCTACGACGTGCTGCTGGTCCCCGACCACCTCGGCAACCCCGCCCCGTTCCCGGCCCTGGCCACCGCCGCCGAGGTGACCGAGCGCCCGCGGCTGGGCACCTTCGTGCTCAACGCCGGCCTCTGGAACCCCGCACTGCTCGCCCGGGAGGTGGCCACCTGCGACGCGCTCACCGGCGGACGGCTGGAGCTCGGCCTGGGCGCCGGCTACGTCAAGGCCGAGCACGACAGCGCCGGGCTGCCCTTCGGCTCACCACGGGAGCGGGTGGACCATCTGGCGCACACCGTGGCCGAGTTGGAGCGTCTGCTGACCGATACCGAGCACAGACCGCGTCCCGCCCAGTCCCCGCGCCCGCCGCTGCTGCTCGGCGGCAACGGTGACCGGCTGCTGCGGCTGGCCGCGCGCCATGCGCAGATCGCGGCCTTCACCGGAGCGGTGCAGGCCCCCGGCAAACCCGAAGGCGCCCTCCAGCTGATCAGCCCCGAGGCGCTGGAGGAGCGGGTGGGCGCCTTCCACCGCTTCGCCGCCGAAGCGGGGCGCCCCACCGCCGAGGCCCAGGCGGCGGGCGAGGAGACCGCCGGGGCCCAGGGCGCGGGCGAGGAGACCGCCGAGCTGAACTACCTCATCCAGATGGTCGGGCCCACCGGTGACCGGCGCGCCAAGGTGCGTGAGCTGGCCGCCTACGCACCGGACCTCACCGAGGACCAGCTGCTGGAGCACCCCGCGCTGCTGCTCGGCGACGCCAAGGAGATGGCGGAGCAGCTGCGGGCCCACCGCGAGCGGTTCGGCTTCTCGTACTTCACCGTGCTGGAGCACAACATGGACGCGCTCGCCCCGGTGATCGAGCAGCTGCACGGCTGCTGACCGGGCCGTATTCGCGTCGACGCCGCGGTCCGCCCGATGATGGGATGCGACCATGAACGATCTTCGGATACGGACCGCGGCCCCCGCCGACCTCGACACCGTGCTCGCCTTCTGGAAGGAGGCGGCGGAAGGCACCAGCATCAGCGACGACCGGGACGGGGTGGCCCGGCTGCTCGACCGCGACCCGGAGTCGCTGCTGCTGGCCGAACGGGGCGGTGAACTCGCCGGGACCGTGATCGCCGGCTTCGACGGCTGGCGCTGCCATCTGTACCGGCTGGCCGTCCACCCCGGGCACCGCCGCCGGGGCGTGGCGACGGCCCTCCTGGCGGCGGCCGAGGAGCGGTTCGCCGCCCTGGGCGGACGGCGCGGGGACGCGATGGTGCTCGACGAGAACGAGCTCGCCCACCACGCGTGGAGCGCGGCCGGCTACGCACCCCAGCCGCAGTGGAGCCGCTGGGTCAAGCCGCTGCGCGCCTGACGGTGGCCCCGGCCCCGGCGGCCGCCGGGGCCGCCCGGCACGGACGTGTGGGGCGGCCCAGCACGGACGGATCCACTGAGCGCGGACGTATCCACTTAGCATGGACGTAAGCCACGCCCCGAGCTTCCGAGCCTCCGAGCCGTGAAAGGTGTGAACGTCCGCCGATGGGCGAGCCTGCCGAGCCTCCCCGTGGTCGACATCGCGCGATCCTCCGGTCCCTGCCGGATCATGGGACGGAGGTGAACCGATGACCGAAGTCCTCCTCCTGGCCGTGGCGCTCCTCCTCGCGGTCGCCTGTGGCGCCTTCGTCGCGGCGGAGTTCTCCCTGACCACGGTCGAGCGCGGCGAGCTGGAACGGGCGGCGAGAGCCGGGGAGCGCGGTGCGGCCGGGGCCTGGAAGGCCGTACGGAGCCTCACCTACCAGCTGTCCGGCGCACAGCTCGGCATCACCGTGACCAATCTGGTCGTCGGCATGCTGGCCGAGCCCTCCGTCGCGGCCCTGCTGGCCGGGCCGCTCGCCGCGATCGGCGTGCCCGAGTCGGCCGTCCGGTCGGTGGCGCTGGTGCTCGGCACGTTCCTGTCGACCGTGGTGCTGATGGTCGTCGGTGAGCTGGTGCCGAAGAACTGGGCGATCTCCCGGCCGCTGCCGGTCGCGAAGGCCGTCGCCACCCCGCAGCGCGCCTTCAGCTCCCTCTTCCGGCCGCTGATCACCCATCTCAACAACACCGCCAACCGCACCGTGCGCCGGATGGGTCTGGAGCCCGCCGAGGAACTGGCCTCCGCGCGCGGTCCGCAGGAGCTGATCGCCCTCGCCCGCCACTCCGCCAAGGAGGGCGCGCTGGAGAAGGACACCGCCGAGCTGTTCGTCCGCACCCTCAACCTCGCCGGGCTCACCGCGCAGAACGTGATGACCCCGAGGGTGCGGGTGATGGCGCTGGACGTACGGGCCACCGCCGAGGACGTGGCCAACGCGACCCGCGCCACCGGGCTGTCCCGCTTCCCCGTCTACCAGGGCAGCCTGGACACCGTCACCGGCCTCGTCCACATCAAGGACGTCCTGTCGATCCCCGCCGAGGTACGGCCCCGCCACCCGGTGTCCGAGCTGGCCCGCGAACCGCTGTTCGTTCCGGAGACGCTCACCGTGGACCGGCTGCTGGACCGGCTCTCGGCCCAGCGCAGCATGGCCGTGGTCATCGACGAGTACGGCGGTACGGCCGGCGTCGTCACCCTGGAGGACATCGTCGAGGAGGTGGTCGGCGAGGTCCGCGACGAGCACGATCCGCATGAGGCCCCCCGCCTGGTCCCGATGGGCCTGGACGCACAGGGCCACGCGCTGTACGACACGGACGGCGCGGTCCGTGTCGATCAGCTGGCGGACATCGGGCTGCGGGTGCCCCCGGGCCCGTACGAGACCCTGGCCGGGCTGATCGCGGCCGAGCTGGGCCGGATCCCGGCCGTCGGCGACACCGTCGAGCCGGCGGGCTGGCGGCTCGAGGTGCGTAAGGTGTCCAGCCACCGGGCCGCCCGGGTGCGGCTGCGGGCGCCGCTGCGCGGTGCCGCGGCCGACAGCGACCTGGGCCGCCACGATGGCGAGGGGGGCCACCGTGACGAGGGGGCGGCGGGCCGATGATCGCGCTGCAACTGCTGATCGCCCTGCTGACGCTGGTCCTCAACGCCTTCTTCGTGGGTGCCGAGTTCGCCCTGATCTCGGTGCGCCGCAGCCAGATCGAGCCGCGCGCCCAGCAGGGCGACCGGCGGGCGCGGGCCGTGCTGTGGGGCCTGGAGCATGTGTCCGCGTTGCTGGCCGCGGCCCAGCTCGGCATCACGCTGTGCACGCTGGTGCTGGGCGCGGTCGCGGAACCGGCCATCGCCCATCTGCTGGAGCCGGTCTTCCACCTGGTGGGTCTGCCGCTGGAACTGGTGCACCCGGTCTCGTTCGTCATCGCGCTGTCCCTGGCGACCTATCTGCACATGCTGTTCGGCGAGATGGTGCCGAAGAACGTGGCGCTGGCCGAACCGGTACGCACCGCGCTGCTGCTCGGCCCGCCCCTGGTCACCCTCGCCCGTGCGCTGCGCCCGGTGATCCTCGCGGTGAACGCCCTCGCGAACGCGCTGCTGAAGCTGTTGCGCGTGGAGCCCCGGGGCGAGGTCGCGGCGACCTTCTCGGACGACCAGCTGGCCCGGATGGTGTCGGACTCCAGCGAGGCCGGGCTGCTGGACGACCGCGCCACCGAGCGGCTGCGGGACGCGCTGGAGCTGGGCCGGCGACGGGTGCGGGACGTGGTGCTGCCCATGGACCGGGTGGTCACGGCGCGGCTCGGGGTGACCCCCGAGGAACTGGAACTGCTGGCGGCCAGGACGGGCTTCTCCCGGTTCCCGGTGGTCGACGACTCCGGGCGGATCCCCGGCTATCTGCATGTGAAGGACGCGCTGGACGCCCGGCCACGGGATGTGCCGTTCCGCCCCGACCAGCTGCGGCCGATCCCCCGGGTGCGGTCCCATACGCCGCTGGACGATGTCCTCACCGCGATGCGCGACAGCCGCACCCACCTCGCGGCGGTGATCGCCGCGGACGGCCGGCTGGAGGGGCTGGTCACCATGGAGGACGTGCTGCGTGAGCTGGTCGCCTGACCACATCCGGCCACACCTGGACCCGCCCGGTCACACCTGACCCGCCCGGCCACACCTGGACCCGCCCGGTCACGCCTGACCCGACCGGCCACACCTGGACCTGACCGGTCACCCCTGTCCCCGACCGGTCGCTCCTCCCCCGACGGTCACTCCTCGTCGCGTCTGGACTCATGGGCGATGATGCACGCCTGCCAGTGGGCCAGCGCCTCCTCCCGTCCGCCGCCGCCCTCCTCGGCCACCGCCACCAGCGCATGGGCGGCCATCGCGGCGAGCCGCACGGCGACCCGGCACACATCGCGCGTCTCGAGCGGCTCCAGGAGAGCGGCCGCGCCCTCCCCGTCGTCGGCGAGCGCGGCGGCGACGATGGCCATGGTCGTACGGTCGCATTCGAAGGCATCCACGCCGACCAGACTGCCCCGCCGCGCGGCGCGCGGAACCCCGTACGGGCCAACCGGGGTACCGGCCGGGCGGTCGCGCGAGGACTCAGCGGCGGAGACCGGGGCCGGGAGCTGGGCCGGTGCCGGGCCGGGATCCGGCCGGGTCGTACCGAAAGATCACGTATTCGATCCGTCCGATGACCTTGGTGCGGTTCGTCCGCCGGTACAGCTCCGGCGGCCGGAAGATGTTGTCATCGTAGATGTCCGCGCCGGGCTCCACATTCCAGCTGGCGGTCGTCCCGTTCCGCGCTCCGCCCTCGAAGTAGATGTGGGTCATCGCCATGCCGCTCATCATGCTCGTGCTCGGCGGTCCACGCAGCCCGCGTACCGGGATAAGATCGCCCGAGCCATGCAGACGGACATCACCTACAGCAGCTTTGTCGCGGTCGGCGACTCCTTCACCGAGGGCATGTCGGACGAGCTTCCCGACGGCACCTACCGGGGCTGGGCGGATCTGCTCGCCGGGCGGCTCGCGGCCCGCGCCCCCGGATTCCGCTATGCCAATCTCGCGGTGCGCGGCAAGCTCATCGGGCAGATCGTCGAGGAGCAGACGGGCCCGGCGGCGGCCATGGGCGCCGATCTGATCACCCTGGTCGGCGGGCTGAACGACGTACTGCGGCCGAAATGCGACGTCGGCCGGGTGTGCGGACTGCTGGAGGAAGCCGTCGAGCGGCTGGCGCCCACCTGCAAACAACTGGTGCTGATGCGCAGTCCGGGGCGGCGCGGACCGGTGCTGGAGCGGTTCCAGCCACGGATGGAGCGGCTGTTCTCGGTCATCGACGAGTTGGGCGCCCGGCATGACGCGACTGTGGTGGACCTGTTCTCCTCCGAGGTCGTCGGGGACCCCCGGATGTGGGCCGAGGACCGGCTGCATCTGAACACCGAGGGGCACCGGCGGGTCGCCGAGGCCGTATGGCAGGCGCTGGGCCATGAGCCGGAGGACGACTGGAACGCGCCCCTGCCGCCCGCCGTGCCCGTCGGGTGGCTGACCCGCCGCACCGCGGACGCCCGGTTCGCCCGCCGGCACCTCGGACCGTGGATCGGCAGGCGGCTGACCGGCCGTTCCTCGGGCGACGGACGCGCCCCCAAGCGCGCCGAGTTGCTGCCGTACGAGGACTGATCCACGGGCCCGCGCCCGGGACCCTTCCGTCCCCGGCCGGGCCGGGGTGCTTCGGCCACCGGTCTGGCCTGCGAGGACGGCCAGTAGACTCTGTCCACGTGACTGGTAAGCCGCGCATTCCGAACGTCCTGGCCAACCGCTACGCCTCCGCGGAGCTGGCCGTCCTGTGGTCCCCCGAGTACAAAGTGACGCTGGAGCGGCGGCTGTGGCTCGCCGTGCTCCGCGCCCAGAAGGACCTCGGAATCGAGGTGCCGGACGCCGCGCTCGCCGACTACGAGCGGGTCCTGGAGACCGTCGACCTGGCCTCGATCGCCGAGCGCGAGAAGGTCACCCGCCACGATGTGAAGGCCCGGATCGAGGAGTTCAACGCCCTCGCCGGCCATGAGCACGTGCACAAGGGCATGACCTCCCGCGATCTCACCGAGAACGTGGAGCAGCTCCAGATCCGGCTCTCCCTGGAGCTGGTCCGGGACCGTACGGTCGCGGTGCTGGCCCGGCTCGGCAAGCTGGCCGCCGAGCACGCGGAGCTGGTGATGGCCGGCCGGTCGCACAATGTGGCGGCGCAGGCCACCACGCTCGGCAAGCGGTTCGCCACCGCCGCGGACGAGCTGCTGGTGGCGTACGGGCGGCTGGAGGACCTGCTGGGCCGCTATCCGCTGCGGGGCATCAAAGGCCCGGTGGGCACCGCGCAGGACATGCTGGACCTCCTCGGCGGCGACGCGGAGAAGCTGGCCGAGCTGGAGCGGCGGATCGCCGCCCACCTCGGCTTCGCCCAGGCGTTCACCTCCGTCGGCCAGGTCTATCCGCGCTCCCTGGACTACGACGTCGTCACCACGCTGGTGCAGCTGGCCGCGGCCCCGTCCTCGCTGGCGAAGACCATCCGGCTGATGGCCGGGCACGAGCTGGTGACCGAGGGCTTCAAGCCCGGCCAGGTCGGCTCCTCCGCGATGCCGCACAAGATGAACACCCGCTCCTGCGAGCGCGTCAACGGCCTCGCGGTGATCCTGCGCGGCTATGCCTCGATGGCCGGTGAGCTGGCGGGTGACCAGTGGAACGAGGGGGATGTCTCCTGCTCGGTGGTGCGCCGGGTCGCGCTGCCGGACGCGTTCTTCGCCTTCGACGGGCTGCTGGAGACCTTCCTGACGGTGCTCGACGAGTTCGGCGCCTTCCCCGCCGTCGTCGCCCGTGAGCTGGACCGTTACCTGCCCTTCCTGGCCACGACGAAGGTGCTGATGGGTGCCGTGCGGGCCGGGGTGGGCCGCGAGGTCGCCCATGAGGCGATCAAGGAGAACGCGGTGGCCGCTGCGCTGGCGATGCGCGAGCGCGGCGCCGAGCGCAATGAGCTGCTGGACTCCCTCGCCGCCGATGAGCGGATCCCGCTGGACCGGGCCGCGCTGGACGCGCTGATGGACGACAAGCTGTCGTTCACGGGCGCGGCCGCGGACCAGGTCGGCGCGGTGGCCTCGCGGATCGAGGAGATCGTCAAGCGGCATCCGGAGGCCGCGGCCTACACCCCCGGCTCGATCCTCTGACGCCGGCGATGACCCCCGCCGAGCTGGAGGCCGCCCGCGACCGCCTCGTCCCCGATGTGGTCGCGGGCGATCTGCGGGTCCTCTTCTGCGGTATCAACCCCGGGCTCATGACGGCCGCCACCGGTCACCACTTCGCCCGCCCCGGCAACCGGTTCTGGCCCGCCCTGCACGCCTCGGGCTTCACCCCCCGCCGACTCCACCCGTCCGAACAGGCGGAACTGGTGCGCTACGGGCTGGGCATCACCAATGTGGTGGCGCGCGCCAGCGCGCGGGCCGATGAGCTGAGCGACGAGGAGTACCGGGAGGGCGGCCGGATCCTGGAGGAGAAGGTGCAGCGTCTGCGGCCGCGCTGGCTGGCGGTGGCGGGGGTCACCGCCTACCGGGTCGCGTTCGGCGACAAGCGGGCGAAGATCGGGCCGCAGCCGCGCACCATCGGCGAGACCCGGATCTGGGCCCTGCCGAACCCGAGCGGGCTCAACGCGCACTGGACCCTGCCGGCCATGGCGGAGGAGTTCGGCCGGCTCAGGGCGGCGGCCGCGGCGGAGGACAGGTCCTAGGACCCTGGCCGGCGGATCGGAAGGTGCGTCATATCGTGTCCTCCGCCCCTATCGCCACCAGCAGCTGGAACGGCAGCTCGCGGTCGCCCTGCCCCACCCCCAGCCCGACCCAGCGGCCGTCGACGCGCCAGATGTGCAGCTCGGGCACGTAACCGCACAGGGTGTCCAGCGGGGGCGGGACCGGCTCGCCCATCGCCGACCGCTCCAGGGCGTCCGTGAGGTCGAGGACCTCGGGGGCGCCCCACCGTAAGGTCAGCACCTGGACCAGCGCGCTCAGCTCCGCCTCGAACTCCTCCAGCACCTCCTCGACCCGGGTGAGGTCCGCGTCCCAGAAGTCCTCGCTGACGCGGAGGTCGGCGACATGGAAGCCGGGGCCGCCGGCCACCCGCCCGTGCACGGTCCGCTGCCCGGGGAAGTCCCGGGCGCGCAGCCGGTCGATCGAGGCCACATGGTCCGCCGTACTGGTCATGGTGTCAGTAAACCGCGCGGGTCGGACATCTGACGGCCCGGCGGCTGACGTACGCGCGGCCGGGCGGCCCGGGAGCGGGAGGGGGCACTCGCCGCGTCCGCGCCCAGCGGATACGATCCGGCAGATACGCACTGGGAGGGAGGCCGACGTTGGGGCGGCTCACCGGCGGGGATCCGTCTTTGCTGCGACGCATCAACTCCGCCGTGGTTCTGCACGCGTTACGCGCGGCGACCGCGTCCGGCACCGCCGCCGGAGATGGCGGGGACGACACGGGCGGCCGCGCGGGAAGCGCGAGCCTGACCGATCTCACCCGGGTGACCGGACTGTCCCGGCCCACCGTGGAGGGCGTGATCGACGGGCTGACCGACAGCGGTCTGGTGGTCGAGGTGCCCGCCGAGGAGGGCGGCGTCCGCCGCCAGGGCCGCCCCGCGCGCCGCTTCCGGTTCCGGGCCGAGGCCGGGCATCTGCTGGGCATCGAGATAGGGGCGCACCGGGTCGCCGCGCTCCTGTCGGACCTCGACGGCCGTGCGCTCGGCTCGATCGTGCGCGAGGTCTCCGAGAAGGCATCGGCGGACGAGCGGCTGGAGCGGGTGCGGACCGCGGTCGCGGATCTGCTGCGGCGCGCGGGGGTGGCCCGGTTCTCGCTGCGCGCGGTCGGGGTGGCCAGTCCCGGCGTCGTCGAGGCGGATGGCACCGTCCATCTGTGTACCGCCCTCCCCGGCTGGACCGGGCTGCCGCTGGGTGAGCGGCTGCGGCGGTCCTTCCGCTGTCCGGTGCTGGTCGAGAACGACGCGAACACCGCCGCGGTGGCCGAGCACTGGAAGGGCGCGGCCGCCGGTTCGGACGATGTGGTCTTCGTCCTGGCCGGGTTGAGCCCGGGTGCGGGGTCGCTGATCGGCGGCCGGCTCCACCGCGGCTTCGGCGGCGCCGCCGGGGAGATAGGGGCGCTGCATCTGCTGGGCCGCGAGGCCACCCCGGAGGAGGTGCTCTCCACGACCGGGGAGCCGCTGAACCCGCTGGACGAGGCGCAGGTCGCGCATGTCTTCGCGCTGGCCCGCGACGGCGACGCGCGGGCCCGCGCGGCCGTGGACCGCTTCGTGCGCAGACTGGTGCACGACACGGCGGCCCTGGTGCTGGCCATGGATCCCGAGATCGTGGTGGTCGGCGGTTGGGCCGCCGGACTGGACGGTGTGCTGGGCCCGCTGCGCGACGAGCTGGCCCGTTACTGCCTGCGGCCCCCGCAGGTCGCGCTCTCGCTGCTCGGCGAGGCGGCGGTGACCACGGGGGCGCTGCGGCTGGCCCTGGACCATGTGGAACAGGAGCTGTTCGCGGTGGACAGCACGGTGACGACCCGCCGCGCGAGCCGCTGACGCGGGGCGTACGGCGGCGCTGCCGCGGGGCATTCACGCGGCGAGTGGCTCTGCGGCGAGTGGGGCGCCTGGGGACTGGACTCCTACGGCGCGGAGGCGCGGGGCGGGCCCGGGGTGCGGGGCGGGCCGCTGGGGGGTGCGGGGCGGGCCCGGATCAGCCCGCCAGAAGCTCCTCGCCCGCGCCGTCGCCGAAGGTGAGCCGGCAGGTGTCGGCCCGGTAGGTGGCCACGGCGACGGCCGCCGTACGGCCCTCGGTCACATAGCGGGTGGTCACCACGAGGACGGGGGCGCCGGGCAGCCGGTCGAGCTCCTTGGCGTCGTCCGCGCGGGCCGAGCCGAGCTCCACGGACCGCTCACGGCCCTCCAGCTCCAGTCGGCGCAGCTCGCGCAGCACGGCGCGGGCGCGGGCCGGCCCGCTGGGGGTCTCGATGGCGGCGAGGCCGGGGACGGACTCGGCCGGTACGTACAACAGCTCGGCGGCGAGCGGCCGGCCGTGGCTCATCCGGGTGCGGCGCACGCGGTGGACCGGGGTGTCCGGGGCGGTCTCCAGCAGCCGGGCGACCGCGGCGGGCGGCACGGCCTCGACGCTGTCGACGGTCCGCCAGCTGTCCTCGCCGGAGGTGTCGGCCCAGCCGTGGGCGTAGTCCCCGACGGCCACGCCGACGCGGGGCGGGGCGACGGTGGTGCCGACGCCGCGGCGGCGCTGGAGCCTGCCCTCCAGCTCCAGCTGCTCGAGGGCCTGCCGGAGGGTGGCGCGGGCGACGCCGAAGCGGGCCGCCAGCTCACGCTCGTTGGGCAGCACCTCCCCGACCGCGAACTCCGAGTCGAGCGCGTCGCTCAACACGGTCTTCAGATGCCAGTACTTGGGCTCAGGCACCGATTCCAGCTGCGTGGTCCCCACCCTGTCCCCCTCGGTTCCTACGGCGTGTACTACGGCTGACAGTGGTGCGCGCGGCGGGCGCTGTGCCACGTGTTATGCGCGCTTCTTTATGAAAGGTTGTTGCAGTATCAATGCGACCATAAGGCGGCGGACGGACTTGGTCAAGACCAATCCTTTGGTCGGTTATCGTCTGTGATCACCACAGCGAGGAGCGTCACGGGGCGGGAGCTGAGAACACTGATGGAGACCAACCAGGTCACGGTGGTCACCGGGGGCAGTCGCGGCATCGGCGCGGCGGTGGCGGTGCGGCTCGCCCGCGCCGGGCACAGCGTCGCCATCGGCTACGAGCACGCCCGGGACGCGGCCGAGCGGTGGGCGGCGGCGGTGCGCGCGGAAGGTGTCCGGTCGGTGGTGGTCCAGGCGGACACCAGCGACGCGGAGCAGGTCGAGGCGATGTTCGACCGGGTGCGGGACGAGCTGGGCCCGATCACCGGGCTGGTCAACAACGCCGGGATCACGGGGCCGTTGGGCCGCTTCACCGAGACCTCGCCGGAGGTGATGCGCCGCGTGGTGGACGTCAATGTCACCGGGGCCCTGCTGTGCGCCCGGCGGGCGGCCCGCGAGATGTCCACCCGCCACGGCGGCCAGGGCGGCGCCATCGTCAACATCTCCTCGGGCGCGGCGACGACCGGCAGCCCCGGTGAGTATGTGCACTACGCGGCCAGCAAGGCGGCGGTCGACGCGATGACGGTGGGCCTGTCGAAGGAGCTGGCGGCGGAGGGCATCCGGGTCAACTCGGTCCAGCCGGGCATGACGCTGACCGATATCCACGCCCGGATGGGCGACCCCGAGCGGCCCTGGCGCGATCCGGGCCGGGTGCCGATGGGGCGTCCGGGCGAGCCGGAGGAGATCGCGGGCGCGGTGGCGTGGCTGCTGTCGCCGGAGGCGTCGTACACGACGGGGGCGGTACTGCGGGTCGCGGGCGGGCTGTAGCCGCGTCGCACCCCGGGCGCCGTAAGGAGACCCGAGCCCCCTTACGGCGCGCGAAGGCCCCGGGCCGACGGCCGTTGTCCGGCCCGGTCCGCGGCTGCCGCGCCGCTACAGGCCCGGAGCCGGACTTCCTCGCGCGGGCCGCGCGGGCCGGGGTCGCACTCCGTCCGCTCGTCGGCTATGGGGCCCCGCCGGATGACGGCCGGGTACGGCTGGTGCTGGGGTACGCCCATCCGCCGCCCGCCCGGATCGCGCGCACCGTGGGCCTCCTCGCCGGGGTGGCGCCCGGCACTTCCCCGGCAGCGCCGCCCAGTTGTTCACTGGGCGTTCGGCAAAGTGGCACCTGGCGCCGATAACACAGAACCGCACAGCGGTTCCATCAGCACGAGGAGGGTCCACCATGACGCGGGAATCCGGCAGAGGGATCGGGCGGCGCAGGGTACTTCAGGGGTCGGCGGCCGCGTCGGCGGCGCTCGCGGTGCCCACCGTGGCGTCGGCCGCGTCCGGGGCGCCCGCCCAGGCCCTGTCGGGGCGTCCGAGTGCCCAGTGGGGCGTGCAGGTGGGCGATGTGACGACGTCGTCGGGGCTGGTGTGGGTCCGCTCCGACCGTCCGGCCCGGATGATCGTGGAGACCTCCGCGACCGAGTCCTTCGCGCGGGCCAAGCGCTGGCACGGCCCGCTGGTCGGCCCCGGTACGGACTTCACCGGGCGCACCGCGCTGCACGGCCTGCCCGCCGGGAGCCAGGTGCACTACCGGGTGCTGCTCGCCGACCCGGACGATCCGCGCCGCACCGGTGAGCCGGTGCACGGCACCTTCCGTACGGTTCCCGAGCGCCGTAAGGGCGTGCGTTTCGTGTGGTCGGGCGATCTGGCGGGCCAGGGCTGGGGCATCAACCCGGACCACGGCGGCTACCGCATCTTCGAGGAGATGCGCCGCCGCGAGCCGGACTTCTTCCTGTGCAGCGGCGACAACATCTACGCCGACGGGCCGATGACCGAGACCGTCACGCTGCCCGACGGCTCCACCTGGCGCAACCTCATCACCCCGGAGAAGACCAAGGTCGCCGAGACGCTCGACGAGTACCGCGGCAACTTCCGCTACAACCTCCTCGACGCCAATCTGCGCCGCTTCCACGCCGAGGTGCCGACCATCACCCAGTGGGACGACCACGAGGTGCTCAACAACTGGTACCCCGGCGAGATCCTGGCCGACGACCGCTACACCGAGAAGAACGTGAACGTGCTGGCGGCCCGCTCGCGCCAGGCGTTCGCCGAGTACTTCCCGATCAGCACGCTGCGGCCGGACGCGAGCGGCCGGGTCTACCGGGTCCAGCACCACGGCCCGCTGCTGGACGTCTTCGTCCTGGACTGCCGTACGTACCGGGACGCCAACTCGCCGAACCGGCAGCCGGAGGACACCCAGGGCATCCTCGGCGCCGAGCAGCTGGCCTGGCTCAAGCGCGAGCTGTCGCGGTCGCGCGCGGTGTGGAAGGTGATCGCCTGCGATATGCCGCTGGGCCTGGTGGTGCCGGACGGGAACACCGACTTCGAGGCCGTCGCGCAGGGCGACCCGGGCGCCCCGCTCGGCCGGGAGCTCCAGATGGCCGAACTGCTCCGGTACATCAAGCACCGGAAGATCACCGGCACGGTGTGGCTGACGGCGGACGTCCACTACACCTCGGCGCAGCACTACGACCCCTCGCGGGCGGCGTTCAAGGACTTCGCACCGTTCTGGGAGTTCGTCAGCGGTCCGCTGAACGCGGGCGCCTTCCCCTCGGTGAAGCTGGACGGCACGTTCGGCCCCGAGCAGTCCTTCGTCAAGGCGCCCACCCGGTCGAACGTCTCACCCGCCGAGGGCTACCAGTTCTACGGCGAGGTGGACATCGACGGCGATAGCGCCGAGATGACCGTCCGGCTGCGTGAGGACGGCGGAAAGGTGCTGTTCACCAAGGTGCTGAGGCCGGGTCTGGTCGGCCAGTAGCCCGCGCACGGCGCGCGGCCTGAGGCGGCGTCCTTACGGTGCCCGGCCGGGGCCGCGCACCGTAAGGACGCCGCGTACGGTACGGGTATGGGATCCTCCGACGCTCCCGGCCCGGCCTCCCGGCTCACCTATCCGGAGGTGGGCGCCACCCGGCGGTGGCCGCTGCCCTCCGGCTACCGCCATCTGCGGGTGCGCACCCGCGTCGGCCACGGCCGCGCCACGCTCGAGGCGGCCGGGCGGGCGGTCATGGACTGGCGGATGCACCGGGCGGTGGGGGTCTCGATCCAGGCCGCGGATCCGGTCGCCACGCCGGGACGGCCGGTCGTGGTGGGCCTGGGCGCCGGGCGGCTGCGGCTGCGCGCGCCCTGCGAGGTGGTGTGGACGGTCGCGGAGGAGACCCGGACCGGCTTCGCCTACGGCACGCTGCCCGGCCATCCGGAGCAAGGGGAGGAGTCGTTCGTGGTGAGCCTGGAGCCGGATGGCGCGGTGGTGCTGACGGTGACGGCGTTCAGCCGCCCGGACTCCTGGTACAGCCGGATCGGAGGGCGGCTGGTACCGCTGTTCCAGCGGGCGTACGCACGGCGCTGCGGCAGGGTACTGCGCCGATGGGCGGTAGGGTGAGGGAAATTCCCGGCTTCAACAATTTGATTTCGGACAAAATAAGCTTCTGTTATCAGATGCGCCCTTAACCCATCGGTCACAATCCGTTTGTGATCACGCAACACCCTTGCGCAAGGGTGTTTGCATGACATTTCGAGCGAGCCCCGAGTCCCCCTCCCCGCGCCGTCCCCACCGGTGGCACGATCTGCTCGCACGGTGGACACGACGCCAGGGCCACGCGCCGCCGGGCACCTCACCCTCGCCCGCGGCCGGCCCGCACACCGCCGACGCCGCGGGCGCCCCGGAGACCACGCCCCCCGAGGCCACGACCCTGTGGCGGATGCGGACGACCGTACGGGACCAGCCGGGCACCCTCGCCGCGCTGTGCGCGGCGCTGGCCGCGTACCGGGTGGACATCCTGGCCCTCCAGACCCACCCGCTGACCGACGGCACGGTGGACGAGTTCCTGCTGCGCGCCCCCGAGTCCCTGGCCGCCACCGAGCTGGCCGATGTCGTCACGGCCGGAGGCGGCAGTGACACCTGGGTCGAACGGGCCGACACCCACGACCTGGTGGACGCGCCGACCCGGGCGCTGACCCTGGCCACCCGCACCGCTCTGGACGCGGCCGAACTGCCGCTCGCCCTGCGCCAGCTGTTCGGCCGCTGCACCATCCACTCGGTGCCCGCCACGTCACTGGGCGGCCGCTCCCTGGACAGCACACCGCCGTCCGAGGGCGTCCTGGAGGAGACCGTGATGCGGCTGCGCGACCCGTCGGGCGGCGCGATCGTCATCGAACGGCCGTACCTGCCGTTCACCCCGACCGAGTTCGCGCGGGCCCGCGCACTGGTCGAGCTGGACGCCCGGCTCGGCCCGCGGGTCCCGCACGGCGGCGATGTGCTGACGCTACCCGAGGGCAACGCCATCACCGTGCGCCGCGCCGACCCCGGCGACCTGGCCGCGGCGCGCGAGATGCACGCCCGCTGCTCCCCCACGACACTGGGACTGCGCTACCACGGCCCGGTCGGCGACGCCGACCGCTACCTCGACCATCTGCTGAACCCGCGCTTCGGCCGCACCCTGGCCGCCCACACCGCCTCCGGGCGGCTGGTCGCCCTCGGCCATCTGCTGTGGGACGGGGACGAGACCGAGGTCGCGCTGATCGTCGAGGACGAGTGGCAGCGGCGCGGCGTCGGCGGGGAGCTGCTGCGGCGGCTGGTCACGATGGCCGCCGAGACCGGCTGCGAGAGCGTCTACGCCGTCACCCAGTCGGCCAACACCGGCATGGTGGCCGCGATGCGCTCCCTCGAACTGCCGCTGGACTACCAGATCGAGCAGGGCACCCTAGTGATCAGCGCCCGGCTCGACCCGGCGCCGGCGCCCGCCCAGGTCCCGCCACTGCCGCTGCCGGCCCCGCCGCACGGGCACTGAGGAGTCCATGCCCACCGCCGTCCGCCGGGGCGGCCGGCCCCTCGGCCTCGTCACCCATCTCACTCCCCGGACGTCACATCGCGATGTTGCTGACGCCGCACTGGGAAACGTACGAGGATGGGCCGCATGTCCGACACCAAGAACGCTCTGCTGCCCCGCCAGGTCGCCGACGACTATGTCGACGCCCTCATCGAACTCGACCCGATCACCGGCACCTATCTGGGCGTTCCCGAGAGCTCCCGGCGCCTCCCGGACTTCTCCCCCGAGGGGGCGAAGGCCACTGCCGACCTCGCCCGCACCACCCTGGAGCGGCTGGCCGAGGCCGAGGCGCGCCCCGGCGCGGACACCGACGCCGAGCGCCGCTGCGCACGGCTGCTGCGCGAACGGCTGACCGCCGAGCTCGCCGTGCACGACGCCCATGAGGGGCTGCGCGCGGTCAGCAACCTGAGCTCCCCGCTGCACTCGGTGCGCGGCATCTTCACCGTGATGCCCGCCCAGACCGAGGAGGACTGGTCGGCGATCGTGGCCCGGCTGCGCGCCGTACCGGCCGCGCTGGAGGGGTACCGCGCCTCGCTCGCCGAAGGGCTGCGGCGGAACCTGCCGGCCGGCCCCCGGCAGGTGGCCACGGTCCTCGAGCAGCTGGCGGAGTGGATCGGCACGGACGGCGGCTGGTTCGCCGACTTCACCGCCGAGGGCCCCGACGCGCTGCGCGCCGAGCTGGACGAGGCGGCCGCGGCGGCGACGGGCGCGCTGGTCGCGCTCCGCGACTGGCTGCGTGACGTCTACGCCCCGGCCGTCGAGGGCGCCCCCGATGTGGTGGGGCGTGAGCGCTACCTGCGCTGGGCCCGGATGTGGAACGGCACCGACCTCGACCTGGACGAGGCGTACGCGTACGGCTGGTCGGAATTCCACCGCATCCACGCCGAGATGCGCGTCGAGGCCGAGAAGATCCTCCCCGGCGCCACCCCATGGGAGGCGCTGCGCCACCTCGACACCCACGGTGTCCACATCGAAGGCGTCGAGGAGACGCGGGTGTGGCTCCAGGAGCTGATGGACGAGGCCATCGAGAAGCTGAACGGCACCCACTTCGACCTGGCCGAGCGGGTCAAGCGGGTCGAGTCGATGATCGCCCCGCCGGGCAGCGCGGCGGCGCCGTACTACACCCAGCCGTCGGTGGACTTCTCCCGCCCCGGCCGGACCTGGCTGCCCACGATGGGCGAGACCCGCTTCCCCGTGTACGACCTGGTCTCCACCTGGTACCACGAGGGCGTCCCCGGCCACCATCTCCAGCTCGCCCAGTGGGCGCACGTCGCCGACCAGCTCTCCCGCTACCAGGCCACGGTCGGCATGGTCAGCGCCAACGCCGAGGGCTGGGCGCTGTACGCCGAGCGGCTCATGGACGAGCTGGGCTTCCTGTCCGACCCGGAGCGGCGGCTGGGCTATCTGGACGCGCAGATGATGCGGGCGCTGCGGGTGATCGTCGACATCGGGATGCATCTGGAGCTGGAGATCCCCGGCCATTCGCCCTTCCACCCCGGTGAGCGATGGACCCCGGAGCTGGCGCGCGAGTTCTTCGGGCTGCACTGCGGCCGCCCCGCGGACTTCCTCGACAGCGAGCTGGTGCGCTATCTGGGCATGCCGGGTCAGGCCATCGGCTACAAGCTGGGCGAGCGGGCCTGGCTGACGGGCCGGGACGCCGCCCGTAAGGCGCACGGTGACGCCTTCGACGCCAAGAAGTGGCACATGGCGGCGCTGTCGCAGGGGTCGCTGGGTCTTGACGACCTGGTGGATGAGCTGTCGGCGCTCTGACCCTTCGCCGGGGGCGCGCCTGTGATCTCCCGCTGGAGGGGGACGCTGGAAGGGGTCGCTGGAAGGGGGTCGCTGGAAGGGGACGCGCCTCCGCTCCTTCCCAGGGGGCACGGGACGGCCACATCCGTGAGGGTGCGGCCCGTCCCGCTTCAGGGGCTTCGGCGCGGCGGCCGGTGCCGTCGTCAGCGTGCGGCGGCGGTGCGGTGGCGTACGGCCGAGCCCGCACGGTCCTTGACCACCTCCAGCTGGGCCGGGATCCGTCGGCGCAGATCGGCGACATGGCTGACGATGCCGACCGTACGGTCCCGCTCGCGCAGCGAGTCCAGGACGTCCATGACCTCGTCCAGGGTCTGCTCGTCCAGGCTGCCGAACCCCTCGTCGATGAAGAGGGTGTCCAGTCGGACCCCGCCCGCCTCGTCGGTGACCACGTCGGCGAGGCCGAGCGCGAGGGCGAGCGAGGCGAAGAAGGTCTCGCCGCCGGAGAGGGTGGCGGTGTCGCGTTCGCTGCCGGTCCAGGCGTCGATGACGTGCAGGCCGAGACCGGAGCGACCGCGTCCGCCGGACCGGGCGTCGGAGTGCACCAGCGTGTAGCGCCCGGAGGACATGTGGCGCAGCCGCGCGCTGGCCGCCGCCGCGACCTGCTCCAGCCGGGCCGCGAGCACATACGCCTCCAGCCGCATCCTGCGCTCGTTGTCGGCGGAGGTGCCCGCCGCGAGTGCGGCGAGGCGGGCGATCCGGTCGTGCTCCGCGCGCAGCGGGGCGAGCCGCCGGGCGTCGGCGACCGTCTGCGCGGAGAGCGCGTCGAGCTCCTCGCAGCGGGTGCGGGCGGCGGCGTCCGCGGCCGAGACCTCGCGCAGCGCGCGGGTGGCCGCGTCGGCCGCCGCCTGCGCCGCCGCCGGGTCGGCGGGCGGCGCCTGGGCCGCGGCGAGCACCCTCGGGTCGGACAACTCGGCCGCGACCGCCGCCGACTCCGTCTGCCACGCGTCGAGACGGCGGCGCGCCTCGCGCTGCCGGTCCGGGGGCAGTACGGCCTCGGCGGCCTGCTCCGGGGTCTCGAACCCGGCCCGGTACGCGGCGTCGGCGAGCCGGGCGTCGGCCTCCTTGAGCCGGTCCGCGGCCGCCTCGGCGTTCCGCGCCGCCTCGGCGGCGTCGGCCAGCAGCCCCGCCTGCCGCTCCAGCCGCGCCGCGCGCTCCGCGACGGTCGCGTCCGCGCCGCGCGCCTGCTCCAGCTCCGCCAGCAGCGCGGCCCGCTCCCGGACCAGGGCCTCCCGGTGCGAGGTACGGGCGGCCGCCCGCCGTTCGGCCTCCTGCCGCTGGGCCGTGCGCCGTGCGTGCTCGCGCTCGGCCCGGTCCAGGGCCTCCCGGGCGGCGTGCCCGTCGGCCGCCGCGTCGCGGGCCTCGGCGTACGCGGCCCGCAACCCGGCCAGGGTCCGGTCGAGTCCGTCCGCGTCCTCGCCCTCGGCCGTGGCCTCCGCGCCCGCGCGGGCCTCCCGCAGCGCGTTCCGCGTCCGCTCGGCCTCCTCACGGGCCTCCTCGGCGCGCTGGTAGTCCGCCAGCGCGGCCTCCTCCGCCGTACGGTCCACATGCCCGGCCCCGGGCCGGGCCGGGCTCGGGTGCTCGGTCGCCCCGCACACCGCGCAGGGCTCTCCCGGGCGCAGCCCGGCCGCCAGCTCGGCGGCGATCCCGCGCAGCCGGCGCTCCTTGAGGTCGAGCCAGTTCTGCCGCGCGGCGGCGGCGCCCTCCCGGGCCCGCAGCAGCGCTTCCCGCGCCTGCCGCTCCCGCCCGGCGAGCCGGTCCCGCTGCCGGGCCGCCTCCAGGCGCCGCTCGGCGGGTTCGATCCGCCCACCGATCTGCTCGGCCCGGGTGGCGGCCTCCTGCGCCGCCTCGATCCGCCGCTGGTGCGCCCGGTGGCTCTCCTCCCACCCGGCGAGCCACTCGGCGGCCTCCTCGATCGCCTCCTCGTCGGCGCGGGCTTCCCGGTCGAGCGCGGCGATCTCGGCGGCGACGGCCTTGGCCCGCGCCTCGCCCCGCCGCGCGGCGCCCAACGCCCCGAGCTCCTCCCGCACCCGCCGCTCGACCCGTCCCAGCCACTCGGCATCGGCCTCGGCGAGCGTCGCGGGCGTGGTGGCGTGCGTGGCGTGGGAGTCGACTCGGCCGTCCCGCACACCGGCCGGGTCCGCCGCCGTCCCGCCGCCCTGCGCACCGGACGCGGTCCGCCCGACGGCCTCGGACGACACGCCCGAGGCTCCCGCCCCGCCGGAGACACCCTGGCTCAACGCGCCCGGGGCGCCTCCCCCGGTCGCCGCCCCGGCCACGGCGTGCGGCCCCGCGGAACCGCCGTTCGCCGTGCCGTCCCCCGTGGGCGCGGCTCCCGCCGTCTGCCACGACACGCTCGGGGCCGCCGTAACAGCGGCCTCGGCACCGGACCGTGCCCCCTGCGCTCCGCGCCCGTCCGCACGCTCCGCGTCCGGCCCGGCGGAACCGCCGTTCGCCGCGCCGTCCCCCGAAGGCGCGGCTCCCGCCGTCTGCGACGATGCGTCCGCAGGGCCCGCCGGGCCGAACGGCGCCGAGCCCGGCACTCCAGCAGCGTCCCCGCACCGGGCACCCTCCGCACCCGACCCGGCAACGGCGCACCGCTCAGAGGCACTGACGCCCTCCCCCGAGGGCGCCGCCTGCAACGGCACACCCGAAGGACCCACCACTCCGGGCGACGCCGAGCCCGGCACTCCGGCAGCGCCCCCGTACCGGGCACCCTCCGCACCCGACCCGGCAACGGCGCACCGCTCAGAGGCACTGACGCCCTCCCCCGAGGGCGCCGCCTGCAACGGCACACCCGGCGGACCCACCACTCCGGGCGACGCCGAGTCCGGCGCTCCGGCAGCGCCCCCGTACCGGGCACCCTCGCCGCCCGCCCCGGCAACCGCGCACTGGTCAGAGGCACCCGCGCCCTCCCCCGAAGACACAGCCTGCGACGGCACACCGCCCGGCGAACCCACCACTCCGGGCGGGGACGCGCCGGGATCGGCAGTGGGCGCGCCCTGGCCGGGGGAGGTCCGCTGGTCGGGGATCTCCGCGATCGTGGCCAGGCCGGGCTCGGCGGACAGCCGGGCGCGGGCCTGGCGTTCGGCGGTTTCGGCGGTGCGGTGGTCGCGGGCGGCGGCGGTGCGCAGGTCGAGCGCGGGGGCCACCGCGTCGGCCGCGCGGGCGCGTTCCAGCAGCTCGCGCAGCCGGTCGTGGTCGGGCCGCCGCCGTTCCAGGTCGTCCGCCCGGCGGCAGGCCTCGGTATGGCGGCGCTGTAGCCCGGCCCGTTCGCGGGCGGCGTCGGCGGCCCGTTGGGCGGCGTCGTGGGCCGCTTCGGCGGCCCGTACGGCGGAGAGCGCGATGTCCCGCCGTTCGCGGGCGCCCGTGCGGGCGACGGCGGCCCACTCCAGGACGGCGTCGGCCAGCCCCGGCTCACCGGGGGCCGGCTCGGGCAGCGGATACCCGTCGAGTTCCGTGGTACGGCCCGCCGCCTGCGCCATCCGGTGGGCGAGCGCGAGCAGCCGTTCGTCCCCGGCCGCGACCCGTTTCTCGGCCGCTCGCCGCAGCTCTCCCAGCCGTTCCTCGACGGCGGCGAAACGGCCGGTGTCGAACAGCTTGCCCAGCAGCTTGCCGCGCGCCAGCTCGTCCGCGCGCAGAAAGCGGGCGAAGTCGCCCTGTGGCAACAGCACCACCTGGCAGAACTGCTCCCTGCTCATGCCGAGCAGCTGCCCGATCTCCTCGCCGATCTCCTGGTGCGAGCGGCTGAGCGCCTTCCACTCCCCCGCCCCGGAAGCCGCGCCGGAAGCGGAGCGGGAGTATTCGCGCAGCAGGGTTTGCGCCTTCTCCCGCGTCATTCCCGTGCCCCGCTTCTTGGGGCGCGGCTGCTCGGGGCGCCGAGTGATCTCCAAGCGCCGCCCGCCGACGGTGAATTCGAGCACGACCTCGGTCGGGGTCAGCGGTTCGGCGTGGTCGCTGCGCAGCGAGAGTCCGCTGCCCTGGCGGGCGCCGGGCACCTGGCCGTACAGGGCGTAGCAGACCGCGTCCAGGACGGACGTCTTGCCGGCGCCGGTCGGCCCGTGCAGCAGGAAGAGCCCGGCGGCGGACAGCTCGGCGAAGTCGATCTCCTGGGTGGCGCCGAACGGGCCGAAGGCCGTGACGGCGAGCCGGTGCAGCCTCATCGCGCCACCTCCCCGGCCGCCGTCCGAGCCGCCGCCGTCCCGGCCGCCGACGTCGCGGCGCCGTTCCGCCCGCTCCGCACACCGTCCTCGTGCGCCTCGCCCCGTACCGCCTCCAGCGCGTCGCCGAGCAGCGCGCGCTCCGCCTCGTCCGGGCCGCGGCCGCCCCGCACATGCGCCACGAAGTCCTCGGCGATCTGCCGGTCCGAACGGCCGCGCAGCCGCTGTGCGTACGAGGCGAGTGGGTCCTCGGGGGGCCGCTCGGGGTCGAAGACCAGCGTGAGCACATGGGGGAAACGCCGGGTCAGCCGGGCCATCGGCTCATGCGGCCGCACCGCGTCGGTCAGCGTCGCCTCCACCCACGCCTCCTCATGGCGGTCGAGGTCCGGGTCGGCCAGCAGTTCCTCGATCCGGCCGCGGATCCGGGCCAGCGGCCGCGGCACCGGGCACGCCACCCGTTCGCAGGACGGCGGCTCGCCCGCCGCCCCCAGCTCCACCACCCACATGGACTTGTGGTGCGCCGCCTCGGAGAAGGAGTACGCGAGCGGGGAGCCCGAGTAGCGGATGCGCTCGGTGATGGCCTGGCAGCCGTGCAGATGGCCGAGTGCGACATAGTCGGCGCCATCGAAGACCTCGGCGGGTACGGAGGCGACTCCGCCGACCGTGATGTCCCGCTCGCTGTCGCTGACCGCGCCGCCGGTGACGAAGGCGTGCGCGAGGACGACGGACCGGGTGCCGGACGGCCGGGCGGCGAGGTCGGCGCGCACCCGGTCCATGGCGGCGCCCAGCACCGCCGTATGACCGGCCGCCGAGGCGCCCAGCTCCTCGCGCACCAGAGCGGGTTCGAGATACGGCAGCCCGTAGAAGGCCACCTCGCCGTGGTCGTCGGAGAGGACGACGGGGGTGGCGCATCCGGCCGGGTCGGTGCGCAGATGGATGCCGGCCCGGTCGATCAGTCCGGCCCCGACGCCGAGGCGGCGGGCCGAGTCATGGTTGCCCGAGATCATGACCGTGGGCACCCCGAGGTCCGCGAGCCGGTGCAGGGCGTCGTCGAAGAGTTCGACGGCGGCGAGTGGTGGCACGGCGCGGTCGTAGATGTCGCCCGCGACGACCACCGCGTCGATGTGCCGTTCCCGCACGGTGGTGACGAGGTGGTCGATGAACGCGCGCTGCGCGGCAAGCAGGCTGACCCGGTGAAAGGACCGTCCGAGGTGCCAGTCGGAGGTGTGCAGAATTCTCACAAGCGGGCTCCGACCTGCACTTCTGTCCTTCCTCCACTCCGATGGCCGACATCGCGCCCGCAGCGTGCGCACGGTGCGGGCACCGACCACGTTAGCCGCGGTCGGTGCCCCGTCTCTCACGGACCTCGTATTTTCCCGTCCATGCCGTGCCCCGCCCCGCCCGGACTCCCCTCACGCCGTGGGGGTGACCGGTTCCGGTGTCCCGGCACGGACGGCGAGCTCGACGGTGCCGCCCCGGCGCAGGGTGTTGTAGATCGGACAGCTTCCGGCGAAGAGTCCGGCCAGGGTCTCGGCCTCCTCCTGGGTGACGCCGTGCAGCAGCAGATCGAGCCGGAGGTACTCGTACCGTGTGGGGTCCTGGCGGTCCCGTAGGTAGCTGATCTCGGCCCGTGCGCCGGTCAGGCCCGATCCGCGCTCCAGGGCGTGGAGCTGGATGTTGCTGAGGGAGCAGGAGGCCAGGGAGGACAGCAGCAGCTCCCCCGCCTGGACGGCCTCCGCCGGTCCGGTGCGCGCGTCGGAGACGAAGTGGTTCGTCCTGGCGGTCACCAGGAAACGCCCCGTGGTGTCGGTGGTGCGGCCGGTGATGCTGACGACATCGCCTGCTGTGGTCATCGTCCTCGTGTCCTCATGTCCTGGTGTCCTCGTGTCCTCGTGGTCGTCGATGCGGGGGGGCGGGCCGGGCGCGGGAGGCCGCCCGCGCCCGGTCGGTGTCCGGTCAGCCGCCGTAGCGGCGCTCGCGCCACGCCCCGGCCCGGGGACGGTCCAGGCCCAGGTTGTCGCGCAGGGACTTCCCGGCGTACTCGGTGCGGAACACGCCCCGGCGCTGGAGCTCGGGCACCACCTGCCGGACGAAGTCCTCGAACGCCCCGGGGGTGTGGACGGCGCCCACGGTGAAGCCGTCGCAGCCGCCCTCGGTGAACCACCGTTCCATGCTGTCGGCGACCTCGGCGGCGGTGCCGATGAACTCGCCCTCGGTCCGGCCGCCGTACCGCTTGCCCAGCTCACGCAGCGTCAGACCGTCCCGCCGGGTCATCTCCACCACCTCCTTGTAGTGGCCCTGGACGCCGGGTACGTCGACATCGGGCAGGGGCTCGTCGAGCGGCAGCCCGGAGAGGTCGACGTCCAGGTGGTAGGAGAGGGTCGACAGTCCGGCCAGCGGCGGCACCAGGTCCGTCAGCCGCCGCTCGGCCTCGCGTGCGGCCTCGCTGGTGGGGCCGACGATGGGGGTCGCCATGGGGAGGATCTTGATGTCCTCGGCGCGGCGGCCGTGGCGCACGGCGCGCTCCTTGATCTCCCGGTAGAACTCCTGGGCCGACTCCAGGGAGGCGTGGCTGCAGAAGATGACGTCCGACCAGCGGGCGGCGAAGTCACGGCCCTTGGGCGAGGCCCCGGCCTGGATGATCACCGGATAGCCCTGCGGGGGTCGGGAGACGTTCAGCGGGCCGCGGACGCTGAACCACTGGCCCTCGTGGTCGATGCGGTGCACCCGCTCGGGGTCGGCGAAGAGCGGGGCGGCCGGGTCCATGACGAGGGCGTCGTCCTCCCAGCTGTCCCAGAGCTTGCAGGCGACCTCGAGGAACTCGTCGGCCCGCTCGTAGCGCTGGTCGCGGGCGATGTGCCGGTCGTTGCCGAAGTTGCGGGCCTCGGAGTCCTGGAAGGAGGTGACCACGTTCCAGGCCGCACGGCCGTGGCTGAGGTGGTCGACCGTGGCGAAGGAGCGCGCCACCGGGAAGGGCTCCAGGTAGCTGGTGGAGACCGTGGCGGCGAGCCCGAGGTGGTCGGTGACGGCGGCGATCGAGGCCAGGACGGGCGTCGGGTCCAGGCGGAGGGAGCCGAGCGCGCCGTACCGGAGCTGGCTGTCCATGCTGCCGCCGAGGCGGTCGGGCACGGACAGGATGTCCGCGAAGAACATCAGGTCGAACTTGCCCTGTTCGAGGACCCGGCCGATGTGCTGGTAGTAGGAGGCGGACAGCCAGCCCGGTTCGGAGCCGGGGTAGCGCCAGCCCCCGGGGCGGCCGGGCCCCGCGGTCACGAAGGCGGCCAGGTGCATCTGGTGGTGAGGAGTGCTCATCGCAAGGTCTTTCTGCTGTGGGCGGGGGCCCTGAGTGCCGGACGGGCGCCCGCTGCCGCCGTGCCGTGCGGACGATGCCGCCGTGCCGTGCGGGCGGGGCGCCGGGGCGGCTCGGTCATGTCGCCAGTTCGGCGGCGACGGTCTTCCTGATCGAGTCGAAACGGGAGTCCCGCAGGAACCCGGCCACGTCGATCTTCGACGGATAGACGCCGAGGGCCTGGAAGTTGTCGGCGAGGTCCTGGGTGCTCTCGACGGCCGCGCGGTCCACCGGTGCCAGGGCATCGGCCGGGGAGTCGGACAGGCGCTTGTCGCGGGTCAGCTCCAGGTAGACCTCGCGCTCCAGGCTCTGGGAGCCGAACCCGCCGATCTTGTCGAAGAACGCGACGCTCTTGGCCGGGTCGGCGTTGATGGCGCGCTGGGCGTCGCGGACGACCCGCACGGCCTTCGCCACGGCCTCCGGGTACTCCTTGGCGAAGGACTCGCTCGCCACGTAGAAGCTGTAGTCGTAGGTCTTCACCTTGGGCAGGCTGCGGGCCTCGTGCCGGGCTCGGGCCAGGCCGATGGCGGGCTGCCAGCTGATCCAGGCGTCCACCTTGCCGCCTGCGAAGGCGGACTCGGCGTCGGCGGCGGGCAGGTTGACGTACTCGATGTCGTCCAGCCGCAGACCGGCGGTCTCCAGGTACTTGATGAGGCTGTAGGTGCCGGTGGTGCCCTTCTGGTCGGCGACCCGCTTGCCCTTGAGGTCGCTCGCGCCGCGGATGGGCGAGTCCTTCGGGACGAGGATCTCGACCTCGTCGCCGGGGAGCGGATAGGCGGCGAGCGGCACGATGGGGACACCGCCGCCGACCGCATAGGCCACGGCGGTGGCGGTGGCGAAGGAGAAGTCCACGCTGCCCGAGGAGAACGCCTCCATCACCGGCAGCGAGGCGGTGAACCCGGCCGGCCAGGTGACGGTGGTGCCGCCGAGTTCCTTGCCGAGGTCGAGGCCGTTCAGCCGGTAGCGCAGGGCCGCGGGCACCCCGGTCTTCCCGCTGCCGATGACCGCGAAGCGGAGCTTCTCCGGCACTCCGTCGGCGATCGCCCGGCTCTTCGGTTGCGCACCGCCACCGCAGGCGGACAGGGCGGGGGCGAGGGCCGCGGCGGCGCCGAGGGCGAGGAGGCCGCGGCGCGGGAGCGCGCCGGGCAGGGAGGTTCCGGCGGGTGAGCGGGAGGAGGTGCGGTGCACGGTCACGATGAGGTCCTTCACGTTCGCGGGAGCGTCGGGGGCGGGGCGGGGGCGGGGAGGCAGGGCGGCGGGGGCGGGATGACGGCCGCCGGTCGGATGGCGGCGGGCTCCGGCTCCCGATCAGGTGGCGGCGGGCCCTGGCCCCCGATCAGGTGGCGGCGGGGCGCGGTGACGGCCGTCCGTCAGGCGGCAGCGGATTCCGGTCGCCGGTCAGGTGGCGGCGGGGTTGGCAGCGGGGTTCCGGCCACCGGTCAGGCGGCAGCGGGGTTCCGGCCACCGGTCAGGCGGCAGCGGGGTTCCGGCCACCGGTCAGGCGGCAGCGGGGCTCCGGCCACCGGCCGGACGGGCGGCGGCGGGGCGTGGTGACGGCCGTCCGTCAGGCGGCGCCGGGGGCGGCGGAAGCGGGTTCGACCAGATCCCTGAGGAGTTCCTCCTTCCAGGAGACGAGGCGGGGGTGGCCGCGCCTGTCCCCCCGGGGCAGGTCGATCGGCAGATCGCGGCCGACCGAGCCGTCGGCCAGTACCAGTACGCGGTCGGAGAGCACCAGCGCCTCCTCCACGTCATGGGTGACCAGCAGGACGGTGCGCGGCTGGTCCAGCCACATGCGCTCCAGGAGCCGCTGCATCGCGATCCGGGTGATCGCGTCCAGGGCGCCGAACGGCTCGTCCAGGAGGAGCAGTTCGGGGTGGTGCAGCAGGGCGCGGGCCAGGGCGACGCGCTGCCGCTGCCCGCCGGAGAGCGCGGAGGGCCAGGCATCACCCCGGTCGGCCAGTCCCACGGCGTTCAGCAGGGCACGCGCCTCCTCCCTGCGGCCCCGGACACCCAGCAGGACGTTGTCCTCGGCGCTGCGCCAGGGCAGCAGCCGGTCCTCCTGGAACATCATCCGTGCCATGGGCGGCCGCGGTCCGGATCCGTGCAGCCGGGCGGTTCCCGAGCTCGGCCGCTCCAGTCCGGCGACGATCCGCAGCAGGGTGCTCTTGCCCGCGCCGCTGGGCCCGAGGAAGGAGACGAACGAACCGGGTTCCACCTCCAGGTCGAGGTCCTTCAGCACCCAGCGGTCGCCGTACCGCCTCCCCACCCCCTCCAGCGACAGCCGGGCCCCTGCCCGGTCGGGGGTCACCGGGACCCCGGACGGCGGTAGTTGGGGTGCCATCGCAGCACCTTCCTTTCGATGAGCCTGGTGAGGAGATCGGCGAACAGGCCGGCCAGCGCGTACAGCAGGATGGCGAGCACGATCTGGTCGGTGCGCAGAAGCTGGCGGGCGTCCTGGGCGAGGTAGCCGATCCCGTCGTCGGCCGAGATGGTCTCGGCGACGACGAGGGTCATCCAGGCGACCCCCAGGGAGTAGCGGATACCGGCCAGAACGGTGGGCATGGCCCCGGGGATGGCGATGTCGCGCACCAGGCGCCACCGGCCCAGCCCGTAGGAACGCCCGAGTTGCAGCAGCTTGGGGTCCACACCGCGGATGCCGGTGACGGTGTTGAGGTAGACGGGGAAGAACGTGCCCAGCGCCACCAGCAGGACCTTCGGCTCCTCCCCGATGCCGAACCAGGCGATCATCAGCGGCACCAGAGCCAGGTGCGGGATGGTGCGCACCATCTGCAGGGAGCGGTCGAGGAGGATCTCGGCCGCCTTCGACATCCCGACCCCGAACCCCAGCAGCAGGCCGGTGGCCGCGCCCAGGGCGAATCCCTGGGCGATGCGCCGCAGGCTGGTGAGGATGTGGTGCTGGAGTTCGCCGGTGGCGGCCAGGTCGGTGCCCGCCCGCAGGACCGCCTCGGGAGCGGGCAGGATCCGCGGCGGGAGGGCACCGGTTCGTGCGGTGGTCTGCCACACCGCCAAGACCAGCAGTGGCACGACCCAGGGGCCGATCGCGCGGCCGGTGCGCGGCAGTGCCCGGCCGATCCACCCGGCGGCGAATCGTCCGGTGGCACGTCGTCCGGTGGCACGTCGTCCGGTGGCGCGGGTTTTTGTGGGACCGGCCTCGGCCGTGGGATCCGAGCGCGGTTCCCGGTCCTTGGTGAGCAGCGGCTGCTCGGGCATGGGGCTCCCTTTCAGGAGTGGTTGATCGGGCCGCGCGGCGGGCCGTGGCGGGCCGGTGCGCGGCGGAGCGGGAACTCCTCCGTCCGCGCCGGCGAGAGGCGGTCCTGGCGAAGGGCGCCGGGTCAGCGGTGGCGGAACGCCGGGGCGGGCGAGGGAAGGACGTCAGGCGCGGGTCGTACGGCCGCGGCGTGACGGCCGGGAAGCGTGCGGGGTCAGCGACAGCCCGCGCTGAAGACGCGCATCAGATCGACGTGCCGACGGTACGTCAGGCCGGTGTCCGGAAGGGGAGCGGACGCGAGCGCCGGGCGGGCGGAACGCCGCCTCGTCTGCGCATCGCGGTACATACCGGAACTCCCGTGGACGTGTGAAGAGTCGTGCGGCCTGGGCCCGAGCCCGGCCACGTCTGGAAGGAGACCATAACCGGAGATGGATTCAGCTGCAAGCAGGTGTATACAGCTGTACTCAATGGCAGACTTCGGGTATCGAGTCAATGGCGTGCCGGGGAAGCGCGGCAGGAAGCGCGGCAGCAAGCGCGGCGGAAAGGGGAGAACGGACGTGACCACTTCACGGGGAGGTGGGGATGCGGGTGGCCACTACACCCGGATCCGGCAGAGCATCGTCGGCGGGCAGGCACCGCCCGGAACCGTCCTGATCCCCGCGGCCCTCAGCGCGCAGTACAACGTCTCCCGCACCCCGGTGCGGGAGGCCCTGATCAGGCTCGAGCAGGAGGGCCTGGTGCGGCAGGCGACCCGGGGCTATGTGGTCCGCGCCCGCACCCCGGAGGAAATCCTGGAGATCTGCGAGGCGCGCATCGCGCTGGAGTCCTCGGCCGCGCAGGCCGCCGCCACCCGCCGGACCGAACTCGACCTCGCCCGCCTCGTCCACGTCCACGAGAGCACCGCGGCGTCCTCGGACCCCGGCGAACTGCGGGCGCTGAACCACGAGTGGCATCTGGCGCTGCGCGAGGCGGGCCACAACGCCACCATCGCCGAACTGATGGACCGTCTGGACGCCCAGTTGAAGGTCTACGACGCCGACACCTCCGCGGCCACCGACCACCCGGACAACCTCAAGCTGATCCTCGAGGAACACACCGGGATCCTGGACGCGGTGCGCCGCCGCGACGCGGAGGCGGCCCGCGACCGCATGATCGAGCATCAGAGCCGCACCCGTGACCTGCGCATCGGAGCCCTGGCCCGGTCGGGCAGCGGTCTGCGGGGCGCTACTCCTCCGTCCTGAACGGCGGATGCCGGTCCTGAACAGCGCGCGCCCGTCCTGAAGAGCGAGTGCCCGTCCTGAAGCGCAGGGCGCCGCGACCTGCCCCGCCGCCGGAGCGTTCGTTCGTCACATGTCCTGGTACGCCTCGCCGCCCAGCTCCAGGACGGCGGTCCCGGCGGTGGTATCCGCCAGCCAGTCGCGGAAGGCGGCCACATCCGCCTCCGGCAGCCCCAGTTCGATCGTCACGGCCTCGGCGTAGCGCACCTCCCGGACCGCCCGTCCCGTCGCCCGCAGATCGTTCTCCAGCTTTCCGGCCCGCTGGTGGTCGACGGTGACGGTCACCAGCCGGAACCGCTGCCGGGTGACGGTGCCCAGGGCGTCCAGCGCCTCGCCGACCGCGCCGCCGTAGGCCCGGATCAGACCGCCCGCGCCGAGCTTCACGCCCCCGTAGTAGCGGGTGACCACGGCCACCACGTACCGGACCTCGCGGCGCAGCAGCATCTGAAGCATCGGCACGCCGGCCGTACCGCCCGGCTCCCCGTCGTCGCTCGCCTTCTGCACACCGCCGTCCGCACCGATGACATAGGCGAAGCAGTTGTGGGTGGCGGTGGGGTGTTCCTTCCTGATGCGCTGGATGACCTCCTGCGCCTCCCGCTCACTCGCGGCGGGCGCGAGCGTGCAGAGGAAGCGCGATCGGTTGATCTCGATCTCGTGCACGCCTTCGCGCGCGACCGTCCGGTACCGCTCCTGCATCAGGCCACCCTATGTCCCGGCCGCGGTGGCGGTGGTCACGCGTGTGCCGCCGCCGATCGGGTGGACGGCGGCCGTGCGCGGCGAGCGGGCCGACGGCCACGGGTACGGATCCGGTTCCCGCCCCAAGGAGCTCGCATGACGTTCAACCCGCTGGAGCAGCGTGGCATCCCGCTCGACCGCCAGATGCGAACCTGGCGTGAGCTGGACGTGTCACCGATCGACCCGGATCGCTGCGACCCCTATACACGCTGCCGGATCATCACGATGAACGGCATCGAGATCGAGGCGATCCTGTTCAGCCACCAGATGGCCCGCCACTGCCCGGACCAGGACGTGCGGCGGCAGCTGGCGCAGACGCGTGCCGTCGAGGCGCAGCAGCAGAAGGCGGTGAACTGGCTGCTGCCGGGGGTGGCCTCGGTGCTGGAGACCACGATCGCCTATGAGCAGGTGGCGGTGGACCTGACCGCGTGGGTGGCGCGGATGGAGCCCGATCCGTACCTCACCCAGGCGTATCAGTTCGGGGTGCTGGAGGACTTCGACCATCTGTACCGGTACGCCAATCTCTACGAGATGATCGAGCACCGCAAGGCGGAGGAGATCGTCCAGGGGCTGACGGAGATCATGCCGGGCCGGCCGACGAAGTACCACCACCGCAACCCGGTGGACAACGTCCGCGACCCCTACGACCGGAGCCGGGCCGATCCGCTCTCCAAGCTGCACGCGCTGACGATCATGTCGGCGGAGCAGCAGACCATGAACCTGTACCTGAACGTCGGCCCGCAGTACATGGAGCCGATCGCCCGGCAGCTCTACCAGGAGATCGGGCTGGTCGAGGAGGAGCACGTCACCCACTACGAGTCCCTGGTCGACCCGGGCGAGACGTGGTGGGAGCAGCTGGTCAACCACGAGTACAACGAGTGCTACCTCTACTACTCCTTCATGGAGCAGGAGCCGGACCCCAAGGTGAAGTCCATCTGGGAGCTGCACCTGAACATGGAACTGGAGCATCTGCGCATCGCCTGCGATCTGATGCGCCGCAACGACGGCCGGGAACCGGAGGAGGTCGTCGCCCCGGAGCTGCCGAACGTGCTCACCTTCGAGCCCAACAAGAGTTACATCCGCGAACTGCTGGCCACGCAGATGGACCTCACCACGCTCGGTACCGGCTATGTACGCGAGGCCCACGAGCGCTTCCAGGCGATGCAGACCATGCTCAACGACGGCGACCGGCCGCCGAGCGAGCGGGTGATGGAGCAGCACCGGGACATGTTCGGCCGGGAGTACCGGCTGGAGACCGAGGGTGAGCACCCCGAGCCGTCCCTGCGCTCACACTGACCGAATTCCCGGCGCTCACTCTGACCGAATTCCAGGCCCTCATTCCCGGCCCTCATTCCCGGCCCTACGGAGGACAGACATCGTGGCAGACCGATCCGGATCCGGCGCCATCGGCGGCGAGGACGATGTGGTGGCGCTGCTGATGCGCCAGCACGGCGATATCCGCAACCTCTTCGACGAGGTGGAGCGGGCCACCGGCGACCAGCGGCAGGACGCCTTCCGCAGGCTCGTCCGGCTGCTGGCCGTCCATGAGACCGCGGAGGAGGAGGTCGTCCACCCGGTGGCGCGCCGCTCCTTCGACGGTGGTGAGGGGGTGGTGGAAGACCGTCTGCGGGAGGAGCGGCAGGCCAAGGAGAAGCTCAGCCGGCTCGACGAGATGGACACCGGCTCCCCCGAGTTCCTGCCGCTGCTCAGGGAGCTGCGCACCGAGGTCATGGAACACGCGCGGGCCGAGGAGCGCTACGAGTTCATCCAGCTGCGGCGGCGTACCGACCCCGGTCAGCTCGCCACCATGGCCAAGGCGGTCAGGGCGGCCGAGGCGATGGCCCCGACCCGGCCGCACCCGGGCGCGGAGACGGCGGCGAAGAACATCGCCCTGGGGCCGATGGCCGCCACGATCGACCGCGCCCGGGACACGGTCCGCAAGGCCATGGGGAAGGAGGGCTGACCGGACGCCGGGCAGGGGCCCCGAGGTCCGGCGCGGGAACGGCTCAGGTCCGGAGCCGGGAACGGCGGAGCGCGGAGGCGGGAGCGGCGGACCGCCGGGCCCGCCACACCCGTCACCCGTCGTCTTCGCCGTGTGTGTACCGGGTCGGTCGGTGCAATGGCCCCCACGCGCCGCGCTGGCGGGCCACCACCTCCTCGGCTTCGGCGATCACGCTGTCGGCGATCCAGGCGACCGGCCGTACATCGCGTACCAGGGGTTCGTTGTCCGGGCCCCGGCCGATCTCCTCCCCCTTGAGCACCCAGGGGTGGACATCGTCGGGGCCCTGGTCCTGCTCCCGGAGGTGGATGTAGTCGCACAGCCGCCGGGCCACCCACAGCGCGGTGGGCAGGTCCTTCGCCCATTCCTCGAAGACCAGGGGGTTGGCCGACAGGCCCGGCATCTTCGTACCAGTGAGCCCGTCCCGGCTGACCGGGCTCCCTTCCCCCAGGTCCGTCTGGGGCCCTCGGGACCAGCGGACGAAGACCGGGGGACCCTCCTCGATCAGCTCCACGAGCTGGTGCAGAGCGGTGTAGGTGGGAAGCGTCTGGCCTGGCATGATCGCCCTTGAGTACCCGGAACCGGCCTGGTCAATCACCCGGCCCGGCCCGACGCGCGGACGCCGCCCGGCCCCGCTCTCCGGCGAGGTGGGCGGCGCCTTGTGCGTCAGCGGCCAAGTGCCTTGGCCAGCTGGTCCTTGGTCATGTTCGAGCGGCCCTCGATGCCCCGCTGCTTCGCCTCGTTGTACAGCTGATCGCGGGTCGGGCCCTTGGGGCCGGTCCGGTTGCCGGAGCGCTGGCCGCCACGCTGCGGCGCCGACTTCCGGTCCTGCGTCGAGGTCTTGCTGGCGGTCTTGGACTCTCCCGAGCGGGCGCGCTCCTTGTTGACCGTGCGGGCGGCCATCTCCTTCGCCCGGCCGCTGGAGGCTCCGCGCTGCTCGGCGCCTTCCTTGATGTGCTCGTACTGCCGTTCACGCTTACGGCTGGATCCTGCGGGCATGGTTCCTTCTCTCCTTCCGCCCCCTCGGTCGGACACGGTCCGCGGTTCCTGTCCACCGACCGCAGCGGTCGGGTTCCCCCCACTTCCGCCCCTATAACCAGCATGCGTCTCCTGGGCGTCGTCCGGGATGTGTGGCGCGCATCCGGCGGTATGGGACCCTCCGGCCGAGTCCGCCGATCCACCGTTTCCGTGAGGTCATCCCGGCGCGTCGGCTGATCACTCGGGTCGGGACATGAGGACGCATACGGCCGGTTCCGCCGGGTGGACCCGGGCCACGGCAGAAGAGCCGATCGGGGTGGGCGCAGGCGGTGTGCGCGGCACCGGACGGCGACGCGGCGGTGAGTCTCCGCCGGGCACCAGCTGAGAGACTCGGGAGACCGTCTCGCCGCGCCACGGCTCTCGCCTGCGCGATCCGCGCCGGACAGGAGGGTCATCCGGGCGTGGTCGGGTCCGTCCCGACAACCGCGTCACGGAGGGGCACAGCCGAGTCCGCCAGGGCTGAGGCGGATACGGGCACGTCCTCGCTGATGAGCTTGCGCCCCAGCGCGAATTCCCGGGGAGCGTTGACGGCTTCGACCGCGCGGAGTCGGTCGCCCCTCACATGGAAGACCGCGAATCCCGGTCGCCGCGGGTCTCCGCGAACGACCGCGGTGTCCGCTTCTGTCCTGATTCCTGCGATCTGTATCTTCAGATCGAACTGGTCTGACCAGAACCAGGGGGTTTCGGGCTCGCGCGGAGTCGCGCCGCAGATGGCCGCGGCGGCGCGGCGGGCCTGTTCGTTGGCGCTGTGAACGCTCTCCAACCTCGTACGGAGGCCGTATTGGGGGACGGGGCGCACGGTGACATCTCCGATGGCGTAGACGTCGGCGATGGCGGTGGCTCCGGACACATCGACGGGGATGCCGCCGTCGCATACCAGGCCGGCTCGGCCGGCCAGTGCGTCACGCGGGGACGCTCCTACGGCCAGGAGGACGGCGTCGCACTCCAGCTGTGTTCCGTCCGACAGCTGAACCGCTGCCGTCTGCCCTTGTCGCATGCCGCTGATTGCCTGAACCTGAGCGTCGGTCCGCACGACAACACCCCGCGATCGGTGGTACCGCTCCAGGAAGGAGGCGACTTCGGCGCCGGCCACCCGAGCCAAGACCTGGCTCCGAGCCTCGACAACGGTCACCTCGGTCCCGAATCCGCGGGCAGTGGCGGCCACCTCAAGGCCCAGATAGCCTCCCCCGACGACAACGAGACGCCGGCGTGGCCCGAAGGCCGCAGCCAGTCCGGCCGCGTCCTGGACGTCCCGCAACACGTGGACCTGCGGCAGTTCCACTCCCGGCAGGGGAGGGACCAAGGGTGCGGCACCGGTGGCGAGCACCAGGCGACGCCAGCCGACCCGTGTGCCGTCCGCCAGGTCGACGAAACGTGCGTGGACATCAGCCGCTTCGACCCTGCTGCCAAGCAGTAGCTCGATGCGCCCGTCGGCGTAGACGGAGGCGGGATACAGCTCGAGAGGCTTGGGGTCGGCATGCGGCGTGAGCCGTGCTTTCGAAAGCGGCGGACGCTGGTAGGGCAGGACGGGCTCTTCTCCGATCAACAGGATCGTCCCGTCGAACCCGTACCCGCGTAGGTGCGTCGCCACGGCACACCCGGCGTGGCCGGCGCCGACGATGATCACATCATAAAGCTTCACGAATCGAGACGCTACCGTACACGTCTTCCAGATAGCGCTGCTGACTTGTTGCCTATTTGGACTCCATAGCGATACGGTCCCGTACACATTGATCTTCGGAGGACTCCATGACATCCACCCAACCCACCGCGGACGACGCGACGCGGGCCATTGCCGCCTTGCTGCGCGAGGAGGAGATCGGAGCAGTCGCGGTCCTGGACGAGGACGGCTTTCCCTCGGCCGCGATGATGCACTTCGTCGGGGACGGGCTGACGGCCTACCTGCACACCTTCACCTACACGCGCAAGTACGCGAACATCCTGCGCGACGGAAGGGTGAGCTACACCTTGGCCCACATGCCCGCCGACGGCTTCGCCGGCCGTACCGAGGCGCGACACGTACAGGTCACAGGGCGGGCGCGTTTCCTCGAGGACCCCCAGGAGATCGAGCGCGTCCTGCGGCTCAGCTACGAGCAGTTCGCCTGGCTCAAGGACTCCGACATGTACGAGAACTTCCGGAGGACTGGGGTGCGGCTGCGCCAGGTCTTCTTCCGCGTGGACCCCGTCCACGGCGTATGGCAGGACAACCGGGTCCGGATGATGTTCCGCACCAAGGTCCGCTTCAGTGACGACGGTAAGCGGGTGAGCGAACTGACCGCCTATCCCATGACCGGCCCCTCCGTACCTTCCATGCGTGGGGAGTCCTGACGATGGTCGCGGTGACCTTCGTGGGAGCGGACGGCTCCGCCCGTCAGTGCTCCGGAACAGCCGGAGAGAGCCTGATGCGGGCGGCCGTACGTACGGGCATCCGGGAAATCCTGGCCGAGTGCGGCGGCATCGCCGCATGTGCGACCTGCCACTGTTACGTCGAACCACCATGGGATCAGCGGTTGGACCCCCGGTCGGACGTGGAGGAGGCCATGCTGGAAGCAGCACTGGATCCGACCGAGTTCAGTCGGCTGAGCTGTCAGATCACCCTCTCCCCCGCTCTGGACGGACTGGTCGTACGGCTACCCGCCGACCAGATCCGATGACCGAGGGTGCGCGGGGCGGCAGGCAGCCTGCCCTCATCTGGTCTCGGTACCGCTGCGCGGGGCCGGGGATCGGCACCGGCACCGGCACCCGTAGGCGATCCCGACATCCCATGCGCCACAGGGAATGCGCGAGCATGCCCGATTGGGCGCCTGACCTCCCAGCACTCGATACGTGCCCGTACACATCAGGCCCCTGGGAGTTGCTCACCCGCTGTGCACCATGCGTCCAGTGCTTGCCGCAGGTCAAGCCGAAGGATACGGTTACGTGCACTATGCCCGAGGAAACAGCACGTCCCGGCCGCGCCACGGCACGGACGGCGGCGATCATCAAGGCCACGCACGAGCTGCTGCACGAAGTGGGCTATGAGCGATTGTCGATCGACGCGGTGGCGGCTCGGGCCGGCGCCAGCAAGACCACCATTTATCGACGCTGGGACGACAAATGCGCCTTGGTCTGCGCGGCGCTGCTCGACCGCTCCGCATCCGTCACAGAGCTGTCTTCCGCGGCCCGGGACCTGCGCGAGGACCTCATCGCGCTGACGGCTCTGGTGGCCAAGCTGGCTGCCCGGGAGGACGTTCCCGGTTTCGTGAGCCTCCTGGCGGCGGCGCAGAAGGAGCCTGCCATCGCCGACGTTCTGGGAAGGGGAGCCCTCGCCCCGATGCGCCGCAACTGTCGAGATGTCGTGCAGCGCGCCATCGGCCGGGGCGAACTCGACGACGCCGAGCTGTCCGATGTGCTGTTCGACTTGGTCCTGGGGCACGCGCTCGCGCGTGGGGTGGTCCAACGGAAGACACTCTCCGCTGACGACCAGCAGTTCTTCGTGGACAGGGTGCTGCTGCCCGTACTGATGTCGCACGGAAAGCCGGCGCCCCCGATCACAGGGTGAGGGCCGAAGCCGATCCGATCGGCCCACGGTCCGGTCCGGTGGGCTTCGGGGACCGGCCCCGGTTCCGGCTGCCCGCTTTCGGGCCCGTGGACGGGTCTTTGCGCCAGAGGGCTGTCCAACTGGGGGGCCGCCGCCTCCGCCCTCGTTCATCGAACCCGACGATCTCGCCGGGCTCATGACCAACTCGCACGACATCCGACCATCCACCATCAAGGAGTTCGCATGATCCAGCTCAACGATCTCGACCGCTCGACCCCCTTCCTGGCACAGCTGCAGGGGCCGGACGACGGCCGGCCCGTCACCCTCATCAACACCTTCCTCGCTCCCGAAGGGCAGGTCGACGAGGTCATCGACGTCTGGCGCCAGGACTCCCTGATCATGAAGGCGCAGCCCGGGTTCGTCTCAGCGCAGCTGTACCGCGGCACCGCGGACAGCCGCGTCCTGACGAACGTGGCGGTCTGGGAGACGCTGACCTCCCTCAAGGACGCCTTCGCGCGCGAGGAGTTCCAGGACACGCTCACGCTCTACCCGGACGGCTCGTTGTCGCAGCCGGTCGTCACGCGTGCCGTGGCGGTCCCGGGAGTGTGTGTCGCATGACGCGCGGCCTGGCCGGCCCGGAGCGACACCGCTACGTCCGGAGACGGGACGCGGGCTCCGTTCGCCGGCCGGGCCCTTTATCGGCGGTCCGGGGGGGCCGCCCCGACCACCGCGCGTCGCGGGTGCCCCGCCGTGGGGTGCTGACGACCGCCGGCGCGGACGGCGATGGGCGGGTGGGGGCGGCCCGGTCACGCCCCACGGGCCTTGCCGGTGAGCCGGCGGCGGGGCGCTCGCCAGGTTGTCGTCAGTCGCCGACAACGGCCAACTGGCCGCTGATGTCCTCGGCGGCGCGACGGACCGCCGCGACCACCTCGCCGAGCCGACGGTCGGGAACGCGGTGTTCGAGCGCGGCGACGCTCACGGCGGCGATCACGCCTGTGGAAGGTCCGTGCACCGGGGCCGCGATGCCGAGAATGTCCACGTCGAGTTCGCCCCGGCTGACACTGTGCCCGTCCTCGCGGATCTGGGCGAGCCGTTCCATCAGCACGTCGATGTCCGTGATCGTGCGTGCGGTGAACCGCTGCAGGCGCTGGGCGGCCAACAGCTCACGGCACTGCTGTTCGGGCAGCCACGCCAGCAGTGCCAGGGCGGAGGCGCCGGCATTGGCCGGGAGCACACTTCCGCGTTCGTAGGAGATCCGCACCGGGTGGTGCGCCTCGCAGCGTTCCACGCATATCGCGGCTCCTCCAGCGCGGCGGGTCAGCAGCACCGTCTCACCGACCGTGTCACGCAGCCGCTCCATCACCGGCAGGGCGACCTCCGAGAGACCGTACCCGCGCCGCGCCAGGCGAGCCAGCTCCAGGACGCGCATGCCCAGCCGGAAACCACCCCCGGGGTCCTCCTCGAGGAAGTCGGTCCTGACCAGGCTCTGCAGGTAGCGGTACGCGGTCGAGCGAGCAGTGCCCAGGGCGGTGGCCACTTCCTGGCCGGAAACGGAGAGCTTGCTCTCCGAGAACAGCCCGAGGATGTCCAGCGCCCGGTCCGCGGTGGAGTTGCGCTCCCGGTACTGCCCAGTCGGAGCAGCCGTGTCTGACGTGCGTCCTGTCATGCAGGACATCTTAGCCGGACAAGGGAACCGGAGGCATGGCTGTCGGCTCACGAAGGGGCAGGCAGGGGGTCGTGGGCGGTCGCCCGCAGAGCTACTGCACGGGCTGGTAGGCGTTACCGCCGTCACCGAGCAGTCTCTCGGCTTCGGCATGGATCTCCTCGGGCGAGAGGCCGAAGTCGATGGACTTGCGGAAGGGCTGGCGGACGTCGCGCTCGATGCGCAGGTAGACCTCGTTGCGGTTGCCCTCGGGGTCGAAGAAGTAGATGCCGAAGGCGTTGCCGTGGGTCACTTCCTGCTGCACCTTGACGCCCTCCTCCTGGAAGCGCCGGTGGAAGGCCCGCAGGTCTTCCAGGGATTCGACACGCCAGGAGATCTGATGCTGCTGCTTGTCGCCGATGGGCGACGTGCGGCCGGTCTGGAGGACGAACTCGTGGTGTTCCTCATCGGGCCGGGCGCTGAAGAACACGATCTGCAGTTCCTCGTCCTCGTCGGTCACGGTCAGACCCATGACGCGCTCGTAGAAGTCCCGCATCCTCGGCAGGTCGTACACCCACAGTCCGGTGTGTCCGAGTCCGGTGATAGCCATGGTCGCCATCCTCTCCAGTTGTCTCACTTAACAGGACTCCTATCCTGTATTTCGCAACTAGCGTACGATCGGCGATGACAATGGTCAATGAAGAAAGAGGTGTGCAGGCATGCGACTTGCTACTTTGCGAATGGCCGAGGGAACCCGGGCGGCCAGACGCGACGGGGAGTCCTATGTACTGCTCCCCCACTCCGATGTGGGCGGCCTGCTCACCTCAGGGGAGAACTGGCTCGAGGCGGCCGCCGCGGCCGATGGTGAGCGGCTGACCGGTACCGAGGTCGAGTTCGCTCCGGTGGTACCCCACCCGAACAAAATCATCTGCCTCGGGCTGAACTACGCCACGCACATCAAGGAGATGGGGCGGGACACGCCCCGGTATCCCACGCTGTTCGCGAAGTACGACGGTTCCCTCATCGGCGCACACGACCCCATCACCCTGCCGAAGGTCAGCGGCACGGTCGACTGGGAGGCGGAGCTGGCGTTCGTGATCGGCCGGGCCGCCCGCCACGTGCCCAGGAGCGACGCTCTGGGCTTCGTCGCCGGCTACAGCGTCGCCAACGACGTGACGGTGCGCGAATACCAGCGACGCACCCGCGAGTTCCTGGCCGGCAAGACATTCGAGGGGACCACCCCGATCGGTCCCGAGCTGGTGACCGCCGACGAGTTCGGCGGCAAGGAGCCGGACCTGGAGATCCGCTGCGAGGTGGACGGCGAGGTGATGCAGCACTCCCGCACGTCCGACCTGCTGTTCGGCATCGCTGACATCGTCGCGTACGTCAGCGGCATCATCACGTTGCTGCCGGGCGATGTCATCTGCACCGGCACACCGGGTGGGGTCGGCGACGGCCGTGACCCCAAGGTCTACCTCAAGGAAGGCCAGACCCTGCGCACCGTCGTCGAGGGCCTGGGCGAGACGGTGAACGTGTGCGTCAGGGAGGCCCGGGTCTGATGGCGCGTGCGGCCTGAGCCACAGGCCCCAGCACCGTCAGGGCCACGGCTCCGACGGTGCCCGCCCCCTGGTGGCCGAGGACGGCGGCCAAGGGGGTGGGCAGCCGGCCCGGCGCGTGGCCAGGACCGGCGCCGGCCACGCGCGGTTCTCAGGTGCCGGGCTTGAGCAGGATGCGCCCGACGACGTCCGTGCCGTTCTCCATGAGGTCGTGTGCCTGGGCGGCCCTGGACAGCGGGAAGCGCGCCGCGATCGGCGAGCGCAGCCGGCCGTCGGCGAGGAGGGACATCACGCGCAGGGCGTCGTCGTGCCGTGCCCCGCGCACGCCGACGATGTCGGCTTCCAGACGGGTGAGATCGAAGACGGTGAACGGCATCGGACCGGGCGGATTCTGCTCGCCGGCGGCCGGGCAGAGGCGACCTCCGAGCCGGAGCACCTCCAGAGCCAGGCGCAGCAGGTCGCGGTGGCTGGAGTAATCAACGGCGTGGTCGACGCCCGCGCCGCGGGTGAGGTCGCGTATGGCGTGGCGGGCCGCGTCGAGGTCCTCGGTGACGACGATCTCCGCCCCGGTGGCAGCGCGCAGGGCTTCGGCGCGTGCGGCGTACCGGGTGGTGGCGATGGAGCGCAGGCCGAAGATCTGGGCGAGCTGGAGGGTGGCCAGGCCCATCGGGCCGGCCGCTCCGGTGACGAGCAGGGTGTCCCCCGGGGTGACCCGCAGCCGGTCGCGCAGTACGCGGTGGCTGGTGCCGTACGGCCACAGGGTGACCGCGGCCTGCTCGAGGTCGACGTGGGCGGGTACCGGCAGGAAGAGCCGTTCGTCGCGGACCAGGTAGTCGGCGTAGGCGCCGGGGGCTTGATGGCCGGGGACGGCGATGCCGGTGGACAGGTTGCCCAGGCCCCGATGGGTCTCGGGGGCGTGCGGGTTCTCGGGGTGGACGACGGCCACTACCCGGTCTCCGGGCTGCAGCAGTCGGGTATCGGGCCCGGTCGCGATGACGGTTCCGGCGGCCTCACGCCCCAGCTGCTGGGGCATGGGGAAGGGATGGCGACCGGGGAGATCCGTGCCGGGTTGCAGTCCGCGGCGGTATTTCAGGTCCCAGCCGGAGACAGCGGCGGTGTCGACGGCGACGAGCACGTCCGTGGGGCCGAGGGCCGGCAGGGGCTTTCGCTCGTGGACAAGCCGGTCCGGGCCGCCGTGCTCGTAGACCCACACGGCGGCGGTGGTCGTGGGCAGCGTGGTCACCGGGTCTCCTTGCGCAGGACCGCCGCGACGGCGGGGATGTCGTCGGGGCCCATGACGGCTGCGATGTACCGGTCGGGTTTGACCAGGACGAACCGATGACGGGCAGGGGCGAGGGCCCGTTCGAGGCGGCCGTCGGCGTCCGCGACGGCCTCCCGGGGGCCGGCAGCCGGCGGCAGCCGGTCGCCCAGAAGGATGTCGATCCGTTTGATGTCCAGGACGTCGTCCGGCCAGTTCGGGCTGTCGAAGTGCTGCCAGGCGGCGTCGGGGACGTCGACGCCCAGCAGGGCGAACGACTGGCCGAGGACCTCGTCGAGGAGCCGCGGTCGCAGACTCGGTGGTACCAACACCCGCGGCTGGGGCAGTTGGGTGCCCGTCAGGCGGTGGGCGCCAATGACCAGGCCGGACTCGTGCCGGGCGCGGGGCCGGAACCGCATCTCGGTGAGGTAGCGCCGTCCGGGCGGGGTGCGCAGGAGCGTACGGGCGGCCACGTCGCGCAGCAGCGCGCGGCGCCGGTCGGTGGTCATGACGATGTCGCCGAGTCGTTGGGAGTGACGGACCATCGCGGTGGCGTGCTCGCGCCGCTCCGCCTCGTAGGTGTCGAGCAGGCTCTCCCGCGCGCGCCCGTGCCACACGAGGTCGATCTTCCAAGCCAGGTTCGCGGCGTCGCGTATGCCGGAGTTGAGCCCCTGGCCGGCGAAGGGCGGCATCATGTGGGCGGCGTCGCCCAGGAGCAGGACGTGCCCGTCCCGCCAGCGGTCGGCGACGACGGCGTTGAAGGTGTAGGTGGTGCAGCGCTCTACTTGGTCCTCGGCGAGGGGCCGGTAGGGCGCGACGAGCCGTCGGAGGGTTTCGAAGTCGGGGCGGACGCCCTTTTCGCCTTCGCCGGAGTGGAGGAGGAACTCGTAACGGCAGCGGCCGCCGCGGCCGGGGACGATGACGGTGGGCCGGTCGGGAGTGCCGTGGTGCATGCCGTAGCGCTCGTCATGATGGTCGCCGGTGGTGTCGGCGACCATCCAGACCTGTTGGTGGCTGGTGCCGGTCATGCCGATGCCGCGCAGATCCCGCACGGCGGAGCGGCCGCCATCGCACGCCAGGACCCAGCTGGCCCGGATGCTCTGGGTGCGGGTGGTGCCCGGCGTACGGACGGTGGCGGTGGCGCCGGCCGCGCCGGGGTCCTCGTCCACGGTGAGCAGTTCGGTGGAAAAGCGGATGTCCGCCTCGGGACGGGATGTCACCTCGTCCAGCAGGAGCTTTTCCAGTTCGGGCTGGACGAACTGGTTCTTGAAGGGGAAGCCGAGCCGGTAGGGGTGCGGGCCGCGGGCGTGGAACAGGGGGCGGCCCTTGCGGTCGTAGTAGCGGGTACCGGTGCCGGGAACAACGATCTCCAGGACCTTGTCCGCCAGTCCCGCTGCCTGCAGGGTGCGCAGGGATTCGTCGTCCAGGCTGATGGCCTTGGCCTCGTCGCTGGTGGAAGGGTTGCGTTCCACCAGGATGAGCGGCACGCCGCGGGCGGCCAGGAGGTTGGCGACGGTGAGGCCGACGGGGCCTCCGCCGACGACGAGTACGGGGTGTCGCGGGTTCACGGGTTGACCACCACCATCCATAGGGGTTCCGTCCTGCTCCGCAGGGCGGCGACGGCCTCGGCCGCTTCGGTGAGCGGGTATCGGTGGGTGATGAGTTCGTCGGCCCGCAGCGTGTTCCGGGCGAGGAGGGCGAGGACCTGCTGGGCGTCCGTGCGCGTGCAGGCGCGGGTCCCGATGACACGCCAGCAATTGACCATGATGGCGGCCGTGGGCAGCGTCAGCGGGCTGGGGTTGGCGCCCATGTGGACGAGGGCGCCGCCGGTGGTGAGCGCGGCGAGTGCCTGGGAGGTGGCCGGGCCTTCCGGGACGAAGTCGAGAACCGCGTCGGCTCCCCGCGGGGCGAGGCGGCGCAGGGCACGGGTGAGTCCACCGTCCTCGGCCCAGGTGGCGGGCAGTTCCTCGAGCGCCACCAGGTCGGTGGCCACGCCCCCGGCGAGCCTGCCGACGGCTCGCAGCCGTTCGGCGCTGCGCCCGACGAGGATGAGATGGGCGACACCGAAGTGGCGGGCGAGTTTGATGGTGGCCGTGCCCATCGTGCCGGTGGCGGCGGTCACCACGAGGGTGGATCCCAGTGGCAGATCGGCGAGTTTGAGGGCTCGCACGGCATTGGCCAGGTCGTGGACCTTGGCGCCCACGTCGAAGGACACGTTGTCGGGCAGGGGGTCCACCAGCCAGTGCGGTACCCGGATGTACTCGGCGAGGCCGCCGTCGTGGTAGCGCTCGTAGAGCGGCAAGGGGCCGTCGCTGAAGGCGGCGTGTCCGATGAGTGCCTGCTGCGGGCACATCATGTCCCGGTCGGATCGGCAATACGCGCATGCGCGGCAGTTGAGGTTGGGATGCACGCGCACACGCGTGCCGACGGCGAGGGTGTCGGCCTCGTTGCCGGTGGCGACAATGGTGCCGGCCGCCTCATGGCCGAGGGTGGTGGGGAGGTTCTTGAAGGCTCCCTGGGCAAGCAGGGTCATCATGCCGGGAGCGAGTCCGGCGGATGCCACCTTGACCAGGACGTCCTGCGGTCCGGGCTCAGGTATGTCGATCTTGTGCAGGTGCAGAGCGTCAGAGCCCTGTTGGGCGCGGACTGCGAGCATGGTGGTCGTCATGGGATGCGGCTCCTGTGTGTCAGGGCTGGAGGGCGGCCAGGCGTTCGGGGGTGTACGGCTCCGCGGTCCTGGTCGTCTCGGCGATCTGCGGGAGGTCTCGGTCGGAGAAGACAGTGAGGTACTCATTCGGCTCACGGCATACGCTGGTGCAGGCGATGCCGAGCGGGATGCGGACGAAGTCTCCCGGCCCCAGTTCGACGATTCCGCGCTGGCTGACGAGGGTTCGGTGCCCGCTGATCTGGTACTGGACCTCGTCCGCGTCGAGAGTGCGGCGGTAGGTGCGCTCCGCGGCGGGTGCATGGCGCACCATGCCCAGGCGAAAGCCCGGGGAGCGGTACATCCAGCAAACGCCGGGGGCTCCCGTGCCGGTCAGGACCCGGAGGCGTTCCTCCTCGGCGTGCGCCTGTGCCAGCAACCGCGACTCGTCGACGGGCGCCACGACGATGTCGTGTCCGGGGGTCCCCAGGCACTGGGTGACCGCCTCGTTGACCGGGCCCGGTTCCCAGCCGGGGAACGGCGGAGAGACGATATCGGATTGCCTGGCGGGGGAGCGTTCCTCCGTCACCGGCGCGGGTGCGTAGAAGAGCAGGTGACTCTCGCGTCGTCCGTAGTTGTCATGAGCGACACCACGAGGGATCCGGGAGAACTCGCCGGGCCGGTGTTCGACGACGCCCAGCTCCGTCATCAGGGTGCGCTCGCCGTCGATCTGGTAGGAGATTTCGTCGACGTCGCAGTTGCGGTGGTAGAAGGGCTGACGGTTGTCCATCGTCTGCCACTCGACGCGCAGTTGTGCGCTTTCGTAGACCCCGCGCGGTGGCGCGAACGGTACGGCTTTGTACTGCTGCGATATGTGCACCACGCTCAGCGGCTCGTGGTCCCGCCACAGCGTGACCGGGACGGGATTGCTGTGTGGCGGCGACAGCAGGAGGTGCTCGTCGCGTTCGATGAGTCGGGATGGCGCGGGGGAACAGGCGAGGGAGACGACTTCGTTGACGATGCCCATGAAACTTCCTTGGTCCGTCGGGTGGATGCGTCAGGCGCTGCGGGAGATGTGCTTGTCCAGAAAGCGGTGAGTGCGCTCCCAGGCGGTCTCCGCGCTGTCCTGGACGTACATGTGCGGGCGGGCGTCGCAGGCGAAGGCGTGTCCGGCACCCGCGTACACGTGGCTTTCGAAGGTGACTCCGGCGGAGGTCAGGGCCTTGTCAATGGCCGCGACCTGTTCGCTGGGGATGGTGGGGTCGTCCGAGCCGACGTGCAGCAGCATGGGGGCGTCGATGCTCACGGCGCGGTCCACGACCGCATGCGGGCCGGCCGCGATGCCGGGACCGTAGAAGACCACCACGGCTCCCAGGCCGCTGATGCGGGTGGCGGCGGTGAAGGCGGCCCGGCCGCCGAAACAGAAGCCGTTGATCGCGGTGCGGAACGCGGGGACGTGTTCGCGCTGCTGGAGGTGGTCAAGCACTGCCTCGACGTCTGTGGTGATCGCATCCGGACCGATGGCACCGATCAGGGGCATCGCTTCGGCGTGCTGCTCGTACCCCAGAGTGCCCACTCCGGTGCGGTGGAAGAGGTCGGGAGCCAGAGCGAGGAAGCCGCGAGCGGCATAGCGACGTGCGATGTCCTGGATGTGGTCGTTGACGCCGAATGCCTCCTGCAAGACGATCACAGCCCGGTCGGCGGGCCGGTCGGGGCGGGCGAGGTAGACCCGCATCGGACCGTCAGCTGTGGGGACGGTCGTCCAGTCGGTCGTCGCGGCGGCAGTGGTGCGATGGTCGTTCACGGCGGAGAGCCCTTCAGCTGTTACGGGGTGGTCTTGGGCGTGCGCACGCTGCCTCAGCAACCTGGGAGCGCATGGGCGGATCGGCGCACGAGGTAGCGGTAGCCGGCCTCCAGCTGGCTGTCCGGCCAGCATTCGGCGCGTTTGTCCATGGCTTCGGTGCGGCTGGACTGAACGCGGATCTCACCGGCCGCCATGGCCTTGAGCTGGACCGCACAGGCGCGTTCGAGAAGCACGGCGTGCATCACGGCGGCCGGTACGGACTTTCCGGCAGCGACCAGGCCGTGTCCGGGCATGAGTGCGGCCGGCGCGTTGCCCAGTTCCGCGGCGAGCGCCTTGCCCAGTGCGGGTGTGCTCACCAGTCCGCCTGTGCTCCGGAAGCGGGGCACATCCTCCCCGGCGAAGAGCGCGCCTTCATGGGAGATGGGCCGAAGTCGGCGTCCGAGGGACGCGAAGGCGATCGCCGATACCGCGTGGGTGTGCACGGTGCAGATCAGATCCGGGGTGGCTTTCAGCAGTTCGAGGTGGATGTGGCACTCCTTGTGCGGAGCGCCGGTTCCCTGGAGGACCTCGGCTTCATAGGAGACGAGTTGAAGCCGCTGCTCATAGGCCTCTTCCAGCTCTTCCCATCCCCAGCCGGGTGCCTTGATCCAGATGCCGCGGCCCTCGGGGTCGCGTACGGCGACGTGGCCCCAGACCATGTCACCCTGCCCCGCGGCACTGAGCGCGTGGGAAGCCTCGATGACGAGGCGGCGGGCCTCGCCGGCGTTCACGAGGTACGCAGGGCGTTGTAGTAGCGGGCTGCCCCGGGATGAAGGGGGACGGGCGTCTCGCCCATCGTCACCGGGTCGAGCGGGTAGGTGATCGGGCTGCGCTCCGGGGCCAGGTGGCGGTACTGCCCTTCGATGACATGGCGTGTCTCACCCAGCACCCAGGCAATCGCGTAGGCCAGATCATCGGCGAGATCGGCGCGGGTCAGGACGAGGAAGTCGGAGAAGTCAAGGGTCCGGAAAGCCCCGCACCCCGGGAAGTAGCCGTCGTCGACGACAGCGGCCGGCCATGCGAAGTCTTCGTACAGGGCGTCGAGAACGTCCTGCTCGACCTCCAGGAAGTTCATGAAGCGTCCGAGCTCCTGCCATGGCGGCAGCATGACCGCTTCGTGGACGATGGCATTGGCTCGGCCTTCCCTCACGTGATCGAGGGACTCGAAAGGCCGCTCGTCCTCGAGCAGTTCGCCGCCCCAGCCGGTGATGTCGACTCCCGATCGCGTCAGGACCTCATGCGCGGCGAGTCCCACGTGGTTGACACCGTCATGAACGGAGGTGGCGAGACGCAGAGCGGGCTTGCTCTCCCGCAGCTCGGCAAAGGTGTGGATGCCGAGATCCTTGTGGACCGCAACCACCAGGCGGTCACGTTGGGGCACCACTCCCAGAGCGCGAAGATCAGGAAAGGGCTCGTCCGCGTACCCGCCACGGCCTTCGAGCGCCGCGACAGCGAAGGCCGTCGGGGTGGTCATCGCGACGTGGACTTCGCCGCGGCCGACAGCGCGCACGGCGTCGCTGAAGCCCCTGCTGTTCCAGGTCGCGATACGGGTGTGGGGACCGCACCGGTCGGTCAGCTCCTGAGCGATCCAACCGCACACTCGGTGAAGGTTGGCACCGCCCCAGTCACCTCGAAGGTGCAACGTCACAGAGCGATCGATCTTCGGCTCGACGGGCCTGCCGGGCTGGATACGGCACTTTGCGGGCTCCACAGTGGCTCCTGTCCTAAAATAGAGGACGCATGTCCTGCTCTTCGACAGAGCATAGAAGGTACGACGGCGAGACGCGAGAGGAGAGCGAAACTAAGTCTAGAGCTATACCTTTAGACCTAGAGTCAATTGAGCCACCGAGGGCAAGCCCGGCCGAACGCGGTTGCACCGGGACGCGTCACGCCACCTCTAGCAGTAGAGGTATGCTCGTCGGCGTGAGTGCTGGTGAGCCCAACCAACTGCCCGACGAGTTGATCCGCCTTACCTGGACGCTGCATCGCACGCTGCGCCAGCGGCAGACGCCACCAGCGGGCGAAACACGGCGCCCCCTGTCACAGGTGGAAGTGCTGCGTCTCGTCAGCAGCCAACCCGGCATCAGCGTCCGCGAGATCAGCACAGCACTGGGCATGCAACCCAACAACGTGAGCACGCTCGTCACCCGGCTGACCCGCGCAGGCTTCATCGAGCGCCGCCCCAGCACTCACGACCGGCGTTTCATCGAACTGCATCCCACGGGAAAGATGATCACAGCGGGCGCCGAGGTCGACGACAGTCTCACCAAGGTCATTACGGAGGCCCTGAGCCGGCTTCCACCACAATCAGCGGAACGCATCGCCGCCGCCCTTCCCGACCTGTGGGACCTGGCACGCGCCCTCGCCCCCGCCCCATGAGCAGCGCGAACAGGCTTCGGCGGCCTCCTATCTCCGGACCGCCAGAGCGGTTGTCCTATCTATCGAAGCACCCGTCCTGTTATTTTGAACCTGCCGCAGACCGGGAAAGTGCTCGCACGTTGTCCTGGATCCGCTCCTGGGCAGCTCCGCGGCGGCTCGGCAGCAGCTTCGACTTCTCCCACTGAAGGGCAGGGCCATGTGGTACCTGACACTGCATCGTTGGACCGGTGACCGCCAACGCGCCATCGCCGAGGTCCTGCCATCCCATCTGGCATGGATGCGAGAACGGCAACGCGCCGGCCAGGTCTTGATGGCAGGTCCAAGTCCCGACCGGGAGCTGGGAATCATCGTCGTGGGCCACATGTCCCGGGACGCGGTTGACGACCTCTTCCGCGATGAGCCCCTGGTCGCCGGTGGCTTCCGCGGCTACGACGTCATCCCCTGGGAAGTGCATCATGTGCTCGGTGTGGGAGGCTTCGACGTGCCCGCAGTCACCGCCATGCTGGCCGGTGAGCACAGCTGACACTCGGGGCGCCGGGCACAAGCCTCCGACGCCACCCCGGGAATCCCCGGACCGCGGTGCCCGTTGCAGCGAACAGGTTGTGTGTCGTACCCACAGGAGGCATGTATGTACGGCGACCCGGCGACAGTCCGCAAGATTCTCACGGAGCTGGGGGACACCTGGGCGGTGGTCGGGCTCTCCTCCAACCAGGGGCGGGCGGCCTACGGCGTGGCCGGTGTCCTCCAGCGGTTCGGGAAGCGGATCGTGCCGGTGCACCCCAAGGCCGAGACGGTGCACGGCGAGCGGGGGTACGCCTCGCTCGCCGAGATCCCCTTCCCGGTCGACGTGGTCGATGTGTTCGTCAACAGCGATCTGGCGGGTCCCGTCGCCGACGAGGCCGTCGCCATCGGCGCCAAGGCCGTCTGGTTCCAGCTGGGCGTCATCGACCCGGCGGCGTACGAACGCACCCGCGCCGCCGGGCTCGCCATGGTGATGGATCGCTGCCCGGCCATTGAGATCCCCAGGCTGGGCTGAAGCACACAAGGGTCAGGGGCTCGGGGGCGTCGGGTCAGACGCCGAGGCCCTCCAGGACGACCGCGCCCGGCAGCCCGGCGAGCACCTTGCCGGGCACGATGAGCTTGCCGCGCCGGCTGCCGCTGCCGATGAGCGCGTACGGGATGTCGGCCACGGCGGCGTCCACCAGGATCGGCCAGCTCTCGGGCAGTCCGATCGGGGTGATGCCGCCGAACTCCATGCCGCTCTCCCCCGTGGCCGTGTCCATCGGGGCGAACGACGCCTTGCGCGCGCCCAGGTGGCGGCGGACCACGCCGTTGACGTCCGCCCGGGTGTGGGCGAGGACGAGGCAGGCGGCCAGGGTGACCTCGCCACCGCGCTTGCCCGCGACGACCACGCAGTTCGCGGACTGCTCCAGCAGCGAGGCCCCGTAGTGCTCGACGAGTACGGCGGTGTCGGCCTTGTCCGGGTCCGTGTCCACGAACAGCACCCGCTCCACCGGCTCCGAGCCGCGCCAGGTGCGCAGCGCCTCGGCGACGGGGGCGGTCAGCAGGTCCAGGCACTCGACGGCGGGACGGACCTCGTCGAAGGCATCCATCGGCGTACTCATGCCGACAAACTAGCAGTCCGGGCCGGCCCGGCAGGGTGCGGTGGACCGGGCCGGGCCCGGCGGTCTCAGCGCGCGGGCGGCACCGACACCGCCATGGTCATCTCCACCGGAACCTCCCCCTCGTTGCGGTAGGTGTGCGGGGTGTTCGCCTCGAACGCCGCGGAGGTGCCGGCCGGGACGGTGTGCTTCTCACCGCCGATCTCCAGGGTGAGCTCGCCCGCCGTCACATGGATCAGCTCCACCGTGCCGGACGGGTGCGGATCGGAGGCGCTGCCGTCGCCGGGCATCAGCCGCCATCCCCACATCTCCAGCGGGCCGTCCGCCTCGGTGCCGACGAGCAGCGCGGTGTAGCTGCCCGCCTCGGTGGACCACATCCGCACCGCCTGCTCGGGAGGGACAACGGTCACCCGTGGCCCCTGCTCGTAGTCGAGCAGGGTGGTGATGCTCACACCGAGGGCGTCCGCGAGTTTGACCGTGGTGCCCACGCTCGGGTTCGTACGGGCCTGCTCAATCTGGATGATCATGCCCCGGCTGACCCCGGCGCGGGCCGCGAGGGCGTCGAGGGTGAAGCCGCGTTCATTGCGCCACCGCTTGAGGTTGCGGGCGAGCGACTGGGTGAGCTGATCGAGGTCCGTCACGATCCGGTCCGTCCAATATAGTGAATGGCGTAGTCGAGTACATTGAACTACCGTGGGTTGTACTCCCACGTCCATCACACTGTACGGCGAGGTTTCACCATGTCCGCGCTCTTCGCTCTGGCCACCAGCCTGCTCTGGGGGCTGGCCGACTTCGGCGGAGGGCTGCTCACCCGCCGCACCCCCGCACTCACCGTGGTCGTGGTCTCCCAGACCATCGCGGTCGCCGTCCTCGGCACCATCGTGGTGGCCACCGGCGGATGGTCCGAGGCGGGACCGCAGCTGTGGTTCGCCGCGGCGGCCGGTGTGGTGGGCCCGGCCGCGATGCTGTGCTTCTACCGGGCCCTCGCGCTCGGCCCGATGGGCGTCGTCTCCCCGCTCGGCGCGCTCGGCGGGGTCATCGTGCCGCTCTGCGTCGCGCTGGTGCTCGGCGAGCGGCCGGGGGTGCTTCAGGTCTCGGGGATCGTGGTGGCGGTCGCCGGTGTGGTCCTGGCCAGCGGCCCGCAGACCGGCGGTACGCCCGTCCAGCGGCAGACGCTGCTGCTCACCGCGGTCGCCGCGCTGGGCTTCGGCTCGGTGATGGCGCTGATCGCCGAGGCGTCGACCACGCTGACCGGGCTGTTCCTCGCGCTGTTCGTCCAGCGGGTGTGCAATGTGGCGGTCGGCGGCGCCGCGCTCCTGGTCTCCGTGCGGCGTGGTGATCCCGGGCTGCCCGAGGGCGGGCTGGGCGTGGTGTGGGCGTCGCTGCCCACGCTGGCCTTCGTGGGCCTGGCCGATGTGGCCGCGAACGGCACGTACAGCCTCGCCGCCCACCACGGCCCGGTCACCGTCGCCGCGGTGCTCGCCTCCCTCTACCCGGTGGTGACCGCGCTCGCCGCCCGCGGACTGCTCGGCGAGCGGCTGCGCGTGGTCCAGGCGACGGGCGCCGGGCTCGCCCTGGTGGGGACGCTGCTGCTGGCCACCGGCTGAGCGGACCGCGGACGGGCCCCGGCCATGCATAACCGGGCCCGTCTCAGGAACCCGCTACGCCATGGGGCACGTGATCGAGAAGCTGTATCCGATCCGCGTCGAAGTCCGCGGGATCGCGGATGCGGCGGGCCGGGCCTGGCGGGCGCCGGGACGGGAGCGGGACCTGGTCGTACAGTCCCTGAAGGCGGCCGCGGCGGCCACGCTCGCCTGGGCGGTCTCGGGATGGTGGCTGAAGGATCCGGTGGCGCTGATGGCGCCGTGGGTGGCGGTGGTGCTGGTCCAGGCCACCGTCTACCGTTCGCTGTTCAAGGGGCTCCAGCAACTGGTGGCCATCGCCGTCGGCACGCTGCTGGCGGCGGGAGCCGAGGCCCTGACGGGGAACACCCTGATCGCGGTGGCCCTGGTCCTGCCGGTCGTGATGCTGCTCAGCAACTGGCCCCGCCTCGGCGACCAGGGCATCTACGGGCCCACCACCGCGCTGTTCACCCTCACCTCGGCGCCCGTGTCCAGCCTCACCGTCTCCCACCGGCTGCTGCAGGCCGTGCTGGGCGCCGCGATCGGCATCGCGGTCAACGCCCTGGTCCTGCCGCCGGTCCATCTGCGCAACGTCCCGGAGAACCTCAGCGCCCTGGCACGCGGGACCGAGGAGACCCTGGCGAGCATCGCCGAGGGGCTGACCCAGGAGGACTGGTCCGGGGACACGGCCGCCGAATGGCGGCGGCTGACCGGCCGGCTCCGGCAGCGGCTGGACAGCCTGCGGTCCGCACGGCTGTGGAGCCATGAGAGCCTCCGGCTGAACCCGAGTCTCCCGGGAAAGCGGCACAGGAAGCTGCCACCGCTTCCGGACGAGAGCGAGGACCAGCGGTGGGGCTCGATCGTCGCCCAGGTCGACGCGGTCGCCGCCACCATGATCGACATCGCCGACGAGAACCGCACCATCCCCACCCCGGACCGGCAGCCGCTGCACGACTACGGCCGCCTTCTCGCCGATCTGGCGGCCGCCTGCAAGGTCCGGGCCGATCTGATCCGCCGGCCCGCCGCCTCCGAGTCGGCGCGCGGTGAACTGGACGAGGTGCTGGACGCGGTGGAACGGCGCCATGTCGCCCTGCACAAGCAGCTCGCCGACGAGCGCAGCGTCTCCCCCGCCACCGTCGCCGTCCTGGGCACCCTGCTGATCCAGGCCCAGAACATCTGGCATGACATCGCCCCGGACACCTGGCCCCGCGCCACTCAGGCATAGCTCCGGGCGCGCGGGGTACACCGCTGCCGTCCCCGCGCTGGTCGGGGCGGAGAGTGAGGAGTGGTGCCCATGAAGCCGGTCGGCCAGGCACGGCCGGGATTCCCCTGCTGGGTGAGTCTCGCCGCCCGCAGCCTCCAGGCGGCGCAGGAGTTCTACACCGCGGTGCTGGGGTGGACCTGGCGTTCCACCGGGCTGGACGAGGAGTTCCGTACGGCGCTGTTCGGCGGGGCGCCGGTGGCCGGGATCGGTGAGCTGGCGAACAGCCTCCGGGGCGCGGTCGCCTGGACGCCGTTCTTCGCGGTGGCGGACGCGGACGCCACCGCGGCCCGGATCCACGAGCGGGGCGGCACCGTCGGGGTCGGCCCGCTCGCGTTCGGTCCGGACCGCCGCGCCGCGCTGGCCGCCGACCCCGACGGCGCCGTCTTCGGCTTCTGGGAAGGGGAGGCGCTGCCCGGCTGGGCGGCGGAACCGGACAGCGCCCCGGCCTGGCTGGAGCTGCGGACCCGTGACGCGTTCGCGGCCGCCCTCTTCTACGGCGAGGTGTTCGGCTGGGCGGCGCCGGAGGGCCCCTGTTCCGTGGAGTACGAGAACGACGAGGTGATCGTGGGCGAGGCGGAGCGCAAGCTCGCGGTGATCCGCGGCGGCGCCGTCGAGCAGGCCCCCGACCCGCGGGTCCGGCCGCGCTGGTACGTCCACTTCCGCGTCCCCGATGTGACGGCGGCCGTGGCGGCGGCCCGCGCCGCCGGGGGCACCGTCGCCCTCCCGCCGGCCCCTTCGGCCGCGGGCCGTCAGGCGACCCTGCGCGACCCCGACGGAGGGCTGTTCACCGTCACCGCGGCCTGACGGGGAGTCCGGCCGGCCCCGGGCGGAACGCCCCGGCCCGTTCGGCGAGATGGCGGAAAGACGGCGCGGACAGGTGAGGGATCCGGGCCGGCCGGGAAGCCGTGGTGGCGGAGGGTGCGGGAGAAGCGCGGGGGACACGGCGGCGTCAGGACGGAGCGCGGTGATGGCCACCACAGCGGACGAAGCCCGAGCCGGGCCGTCGGCCCCGCGCACCATCCGGCTGCCGGGGATCGTGCTGGGGGTGGGACTCGGCGGCTTCCTCGACGGGATCCTGCTGCACCAGCTGCTCCAGTGGCACCACATGCTCAGCAGCACCGACCACGACCGCATCGGGGTGCGCTACTACAACCCGCACACCGTCCCCGGCCTGCGGATGAACACCGTATGGGACGGCATCTTCCACGCCGTGTGCTGGATCGCGGTCCTGCTGGGCCTGGCCCTCCTCTACGCCCGGGTCACCCACGACCGGCGCCGGGTGTGGGGCTCGCGCGTGCTGTGGGGCTGGATCCTGGTCGGCTGGGGCCTGTTCAACCTCGTCGAGGGCCTGCTGGACCACCAGATCCTCGGCATCCACCATGTCCGCGGCGGCCCGGAGCAGCCCTGGTGGGACGCGGGCTTCCTGGTCCTGGGCGCCCTTCTGGTGGCCGGCGGCTTTTCGCTCCAGCGCGGCGGGGCGTCCTTCGACCCCGGCGCGCCCCGCGCCACCGGGCGCGGGTGATGGGTGGCGGCGCGGCGCATCCGGCCCATGGCCACGGCGGGGGCGGCGGCACCCTGGAGGTATGGCTGCCGGCCCTCGCCCTACTGGCGGGCGCCGTCGGCTACGCCCTGGCGGTCCGCCGTGCCCGGCGCCGTCACCCCGCCCGGGGCTGGCCGCCCGCGCGGTCGATCAGCTTCGCGGCCGGGCTGGTCCTGCTGGCCGTGGCGCTGCTGCCGCCGCTCGCGCCGTTCGGCCATGAGGACTTCCGCGGCCATATGGCCCAGCATCTGCTGATCGGGATGTACGCGCCCCTCGCGCTGGTGCTCGCCGCCCCGGTCACCCTGCTGCTGCGCGCCCTGCCCCCGGGCCACGGCCGCCGGCTGACCGCCGTGCTCCGCTCGCGCCCCGCGCGGCTGCTCGCCCATCCCGTCACCGCCCTGCTGCTGAGCACCGGCGGGCTGGTGCTGCTGTACTTCACCCCGCTCTACGACACCGCCCTGAGCCGACCGGGGTGGCACTGGCCGGTGCATGCCCATTTCCTGCTCTCCGGCTGGCTGTTCGCCCATGTCATCGCCGGCCCCGACCCGGCCCCCGGCCGGCCCGGCGTACCGGCCCGGCTGTGGGTCCTCGGCGTCGCCATCGCGGCCCACGCCGCCATCGCCCAGTTGATGTACGGGGGCTTCTGGGTCCGGGTGCACGCCCCGGTCGCCGAGGTCCAGGGCGGTGCGGAGATCATGTACTACGGCGGTGACCTCGCCGAACTCCTCCTGGCCGCGGCCCTCGTCACCACCTGGCGCCCCGCCCGCACCCCTCGCGACCCGCACCGGGTCCGGCCGCGCTCCGGGCGGGATCTGCGCGAGGTGTGGTGAACCGTACGGCTGGGTACCCGGCCCGCAAGCCATCGGTGTCACCCCCGGGGGAACTCGATGGTCAGGCCCTTCCGGTCCAGACCGCGGGCCGGAAGGAGCCGTCCCACCGTTCGGGGGCGTGAGCCCTCGAACGGCGCGTCAGCCGTCGAGGCCGCCGCTTACGCAGATCTGCCGGGCGATGTCGCGCAGCTTGACGTTGCGTTCCTGGGAGACCCGCCGCATCAGCGCGAAGGCGTCGTCCTCGGTGATCTTGAGGCGTTCCATGAGGATGCCCATGGCCTCCCCGATGGTGTGCCGGGTCTCGAGCGCCTGCTGGAGCTGGTCGGCGGTGCGGGCGCTGGAGAAGGCGACCGCGGCGTGCGAGGCGAGCAGCCAGCCGGCCGTCTCACTGGCCTTGGTGAAGGCGGCGGGGCGGCGGGAGTAGAGGTTCAGGGCACCCAGGTTCTCCTGCCACGTGTAGAGCAGGAACCCCATCATGCTGCCGATGCCGAGCTCACGGGCCCGGCCGACGTAACTCGCCCACCGCTCCTGGGGCCGGGTGAAGTCGTGGATCCGGAACGCCCGCTCGCCGCTCAGACGGACCGCGGCGTCGAAACAGGGCCCCTCGCCGAGCCGCTGCTGGAGCCGGTCGGACCGGACCACCATCGACTCGGTGGGGGCGAGGGTCTCCACCCGCTCGCCGTGGAGCACCAGGATGCCGGCCGCGTCGCAGCCCTCCACGATCTCCACCGCGCACGCGCTGATCCGCTCCAGCGTGGCGTCCAAGGACTCCTGCGCCAGCAGGTCCCGCGCCATGGTGGCCATGCGTTCGGCGAAGGCTTCCCAGTCCATGACCACCGTCCGATCACATCGGGTCACATCGCGGGCCGGCCCCGGAGCGCTTCGCGGTACTGCTTCGCCCGGTCCGCGTACACCTGGGCGTTCAGCTTGATGCCCTCTCGTTCCTCGTCGGTGAGGGTGCGCTTCACCTTCGCGGGCACCCCGGCCACCAGCGAGCCGGGCGGTATCCGCATCCCCTGCGGCACCAGGGACTGCGCGGCGATCAGCGATCCGGCACCGATCCGGGCGCCGTTGAGGACCGTGGCACCCATCCCGATGAGCACATCGTCTCCGACCGTACAGCCGTGCACGACCGCGTTGTGCCCGATGGAGACCCGCTCACCGATCGAGACCGGGAACCCGGGGTCGACATGCACGGTGCAATTGTCCTGGATGTTGGTGTCCGCGCCGACGACGATGGGGCCGCCGTCGGCGCGCAGCACCGCCTGGTACCAGACGCTCGAGCCCGCCGCCAGCTCGACTTCGCCGATCACCACCGACGTGGGGGCCAGGAACGTCTCGGGGGCGACCTGCGGCTCCTTCCCGCCGATCCCATGGATCAACGCCTGCACTGTCTCTCCCACCTGGTCGTCCTCTTCGCCGTGTCAGCAGTTGTGACCGTCCCGGCCGTCCCGGCCCTGAGTCTCGGTCCTGGTCGCCCTAGTCGCCGGCCGGGACCGGCTCCGGCTCGGCCGTCTCGGAACCGGTCGCCGCGGCCGCGACGGGCTTGGTCTTCTTGGAGCGCCACTTCATGACGAGCATCGAGCCGAGGCCGAAGAGCAGGGCCAGCACGAGCCCGAGCCAGGAGAAGCGCTTGAGCCAGTCCTCCGCGACCTTGCCCACGGAGTAGATGACCGCGGTGGTGCCGCCGGCCCAGACGATGCCGCCGGACACATTGGCGATGAGGAACTTCCAGTACGGCATGCGCAGCACGCCCGCCAGGGGCCCCGCGAAGATGCGCAGCAGGGCGATGAAACGGCCGATGAAGACCGCCCACATGCCCCACTTCCGGAAGGAGCGCTCGGCGGTCGCCACATGCTCGGCGCTGAAGTGCTTGGGGAATTTGCGGCCCAGCCAGTCGAGCAGCGGCTGTCCGCCCTTGCGGCCGATGAGATAGCCGATGGAGTCGCCGATCACCGCGCCCGCGATGGCGCTGGCCCCCAGGATGTAGGGGTTGATGTGGTCCTGGGAGGCCGCCAGCAGCGTCGCGCTGACGAGGACGATCTCACCGGGAAGCGGGATTCCCAGACTCTCCAGACCGATCACGAGACCCACGAGCAGATACACGCTGACCGCGGGTACGGTCTCGAGCCATTCCTCGATATGCAACGCCGGTTCCTCCCCGTGTGGCGATCGCTTCCCGGCGTGCGCCGGACGGGAACGCGGCGCACGCCGGGAAGCCTACTCAATCGGCGCGCGGTCGCCATCATCCCCAGGTCGTGCTCCCGTTCGCGTCGACTCCGACGTGGGGAGGACCGGTCAGGACTGGGGGCGCAGGGTCCACACGATGGACATCTCGCCGGTCACCGCGCCGTCCTCGCGCGTGATCGCGACGTTCACCGGGAATTCGGGACGCTCCCCCGCGTCCAGCTCCGCGACCACCTCGGCGGCGGGCCGGCCGAGGGTGGCGGTGGCGGTGACGGGCCCCTTGGCGAGCTTCTTGTAGCCGATCTCGGCGCGCACGGCCAGCGGTACGGCACGGCCGAGCTGATCGCCGAACGCGGACAGCACGATGGCCCCGCTCGCGGACTCCGCCAGGGTGAACATCGCGCCCGCGTGGGGGCCGCCGACGTGGTTGTGGAAGTCGGGCTGGTCCGGCAGGCGCAGCACCGCGCGCTCCGGTGTGGCCTCGACGAACTCCAGGTTCAGGGTGCGCACCATGGGCACCGTGGCGGCGAGCATCTCACCGACGGAGGGCAGGGTCTCTGACATGTCCCCGGAAGCTACCACCGAGTAGCCTACGGGGAAAGGGGCGGCCGACAGGGCGGACGTAGCAGCCGTCCTCGGCCCCCTCTATCGTTACTGGCCATGTGGCCAGGACAGCAGCCGCCCGGGGGCGAGCAGAACAACCCACACGATCAGAACCCCTATCAGCAGCCGGGGTATCAGCAGCCGGGGCACCACACGCCCAACCCGTATCAGCAGCCGGGATACCACACACCGAATCCCTATCAGCAGCCGCAGCAGCCACCGCAACCACCCCAGCCGCCGCAGCAGCAGCCGGGACACCCCGGCCAGTCGGGGCAGCAGCCCGCTTACGGCCCGCCGCAGGGTGCACCGCAGGGGCCGCCCAGCCAGCAGTGGGGCACCCCGTCCGGCCCGCCCGGCGCCCCGCAGCCGCCGCGGAACGACAAGAAGCGCACGACCACCATCGCGGTCGTCGCCGCGATCGCGGTGGTCGCGGCGGCCGCCATCACCGGTGCGGTGGTCCTGGGCAAGGACGACGACAGCGGTGACGAGTCCAAGGGCAAGGACACGCCCGCCACCTCCGCGTCCGCTCCGGCCTCCACCGAGCCGACCGAGGACCCGGCCGGCGGCGACGAGGACAACCCGCGGGCCGGCGGCGACGCCACCGACGTCAAGGCGGTCATACCCGGCTGGAAGCCGGTGGTCAGCGCCAAGCGGCACAACGCCTTCGACGTCCCCCCGGAGTGGACGGTCGAATCGCCGGGGCTGAGCACCGGTTTCGAGGACGACGACGGCAAGCCGCTCGTTGTCATGTCCGCTCCGGCCAGATACAAGAAGGACTACTGCTCGGTCACGGACAAGGACGGCTACACCAACAAGAGCCACGCCGCCGGGGCGGGCTCGAAGGGTGCGCAGGGCGCCAAGAGCGAGGCGTCGGCCGCCAAGATCGAGGCCGAGAACTGGGTCTTCGCCGCCTTCGACCAGGACCAGACCGGGACCCGCAAGGTCACCGAGGCCAAGAAGTTCACCAGCGACCACGGCCTCAAGGGCTACACCGCGTCGGCCACCGTCACCGGGGTGAAGAAGACCGACAAGTGCACCACCGACGGCAAGGCCGTCACGGTGACCTACACCGACACCAATGGCGACTTCGCGACCTGGGTCCTGTACTCGGTCAAGGGCACCAAGGAAGAGGTCCCGGACTCCACCATCAAAAAGATCATGAGCTCGTTGCGGCCGCTGAAGGAAGAGAGTTCCTGAACCGCTGATCCACCGGCTGACGACGGCTGGAATCCGGTTGGACTCCGGGGCCCGCCCCCAGGGATAGTCCCGATGTGACGACTCCCCCGGCCCCGCGCCTCCGACCGGGCCGCCCCGCATGGGCCGGCCGCAACTACACACTGCTGACCACCGCCGCCGTGGTGACGGGTCTCGGAAACGCCGGGGCCCTCATCGCGGCGGCGTTCGCCGTACTTGAGGCCGGCGGGGACGGTGGCGACGTCGGGCTGGTGGCGGCGGCGCGTACGCTTCCGCTGGTCGTCTTCCTGCTGATCGGCGGCGCGTTGGCGGACCGGCTGCCCCGGCACCGGGTGATGGTCGCCGCCAACAGCCTCAACTGTGTCTCGCAGGCCGCCTTCGCCGTGCTCGTCCTGTCCGGTGAGGCACGGCTGTGGCAGATGGCCGTGCTCTCCGCGCTGGGCGGCACCGGGCAGGCGTTCTTCGCCCCCGCCGCCGAGGGCATGCTGCTCTCCAGCGTCGACGGCGAACAGGCCGCCCGCGCCTTCGCGCTGTTCCGGATGGGCATGAACGGTGCGCAGATCGGCGGCGCCGCGCTCGGCGGCGCCCTGATCGCGGTGGTCGGCCCCGGCTGGGTGCTGGCGGTCGACGCCGCCGCGTTCGCGATCGCGGGCTCCTTGCGCGCCCTGCTCGACGTCGGCGCCGTGCCCCGGCGGGAACCCGGCGGCGGAATGCTCCAGGATCTGCGCGAAGGATGGCGCGAATTCACCGGCCGGCCCTGGCTGTGGTCGATCGTCGTCCAGTTCTCCGTCGTCAACGCGGTGGTGGGGGCGGCCGAGGCGGTGTTCGGGCCGCTGGTCGCCGAGGACCATCTGGGCGGGGCACGCCCCTGGGGGTTCGCGCTCGCGGCGTTCGGCGTGGGCACCCTCCTGGGCGGACTGCTGATGATGCGCTGGCGGCCGCGCCGGCTGCTGCTCGCGGGCTCCCTGTGCGTCCTGCCGCTCGCCCTGCCGTCGGCCGCACTCGCCGTCCCGGTGCCGGTTCCGGCGCTGGTCGCGGTGATGTTCCTGGTCGGGGTGTCGATGGAGGTGTTCGGGGTGTCCTGGATGACCGCGCTGCGCCAGGAGATCCCCGAGGACAAGCTGTCGCGGGTCTCGGCGTACGACTGGTTCGGCTCCGTCGCCATGCTGCCGCTCGCCACGGCGCTCGCGGGCCCGGCCGAGCAGGCGTTCGGCCGGTCGGCCTCGCTGTGGGGCTGTGCGGCGCTGGTTCTGGCGCTGACGCTGGCGGTGCTGACCGTCCCGGACGTACGGGGGCTGCGGCGGCGCGAGACCACCACCCCCGTCACCGGGACCACCCCCGTCACCGAGGGCGGGCCCATCGCCGAGACCACTCCCGGCACCGAGGGCGGGCCCGTCGCCGCCACGGACGCCGGTCCGGAGCCGGTCAGCCCACGCTGAACGTCCCGCTCGGGGGCTCGGGCGACGGCGTGGCGTCCTCGTCCCGTACCGGCGCCGCCGCGCCCGTGAAGCGCTCCAGCGCCGCCCCGTACTCGACCCTGGCCGGGAAGGCGTCGGCCGCGGCGCGGCGGGCCAGCGCGGCCACCGGCAGTTCGGACTGGGAGGCCACCAGTACGGCGTTGCCGAACCGGCGGCCGCGCAGCATGGACGGCTCCGCGATCAGGGCGAGGTGCGCGAACGCCGTGCGGTAGGTGGCCAGCTGGGAGCGGAGGAAGGTGAACGGCGCCCCGTCGGCCAGGTTCGCGGTGTACCGCCCGCCCGGCCGCAGCGCGCGGGCCGCGGCGCGGGCGTACTCGACGGAGGTCAGATGCGCGGGCACCCGCGAACCGCCGAAGACATCGGCCACGATGACATCGGCGGACCCCTCGGGCGCGGCCTCCAGGGCGGTCCTGGCGTCCTGTGGCCGCACGGTGACGTCCGTCCCGGCCGGCAGCGGGAGGTGCTCGGCGACCAGCGCCAGCAGCCCCCGGTCGGCCTCGATCACCACCTGGCGGGAGCCGGGGCGGGTGGCGGCCAGGTAGCGGGGCAGCGTCAGCGCCCCGCCGCCCAGATGCAGCGCGTCGAGCGGGGCGCCGGGCTCGGCGGCCGCGTCCAGGACATGGGCCATCCGTCGCGCGTACTCGAATTCGAGATGGGCCGGGTCGTCCAGGTCGACGTACGACTGCGGGGCGCCGTCCACCGTGAGCAGCCACGCCCGCGGACGGTCCAGGTCCGGCATCAGCTTGGCGGTTCCGCCGTCCACGGCCCGGGTCACGGGTATCGGCTCGTTCACCCTCTCATTGTGCCGTCACGGGCTTCGCGGTCCCGCCCGCCGCCACGGGGCCGGCCGTGGTCACGGCTGGTCGGGCAGCACGGTGACCACCGTGCCCGCGCCCACCGTGCGGCCGCCCTCGCGGATCGCGAAGCCGAGGCCCGGCTCCAGCGGTACGGCGCGGCCGAGCTCGACCGTCATGGTGACGGTGTCCCCGGGACGCGCCACCACGGCGTCCGCGGCGTCCCCGATGTCTACCGCGCCGACCACATCGGCCGTACGCAGGTGGAACTGCGGACGGTAGCCGGTGGACACCGGTGTCCGGCGGCCGCCCTCGGCCGCCGACAGGACGTACACCCGCGCGGTGAAGCGCCGCCGTGGTACGACGCTGCCGGGCGCGGCCACCACATGGCCGCGGCGCACCGCGTCCCGTGCCACCCCGCGCAGCAGCAGCGCGACGTTGTCGCCCGCCTCGGCCACCTCCATGGGCTTGCCGAAGGTCTCCACCCCGGTGACCACCGTGGCCACCTCGGTGCCGGGCACCTCGATCCGGTCGCCGGTCCGTACCGTGCCGCGCTCGATGGCGCCGGTGACCACCGTGCCGCGTCCGGTGATGGTCAGCACGTTCTCCACCGGCAGCAGAAACGGCGCGTCGGTGGAGCGCACGGGTGTGGGCACATAGATGTCCACGGCGTCCAGCAGCGCCTCGATCGCCCCGGTCCAGCGCGGGTCGCCGGCCAGCGCCCGCAGTCCGGAGACCCGTACGACGGGCGTGGTGTCGCCGGGGTAGCCGTGCGCCGTGAGCAGCTCGCGCACCTCGAGTTCGACGAGGTCGGTGAGTTCGGGGTCGCCCGCGTCGGCCTTGTTGAGGGCCACCACGATGTGGTCGACACCGACCTGACGGGCCAGCAGCACATGCTCGGCGGTCTGCGGCATCACGCCGTCGAGCGCGGAGACGACGAGGATCGCCCCGTCGAGCTGGGCGGCGCCGGTCATCATGTTCTTGATGAAGTCCGCGTGGCCGGGCATGTCGACATGCGCGTAGTGGCGGGTGTCGGTCTCGTACTCGACGTGCGCGAGGTTGATGGTGATGCCGCGCGCGGCCTCCTCCGGCGCCCGGTCGATGCGCTCGAACGGCACATAGCCGCCGGTGCCGCGCTCACTCAGCACCTTGGTGATGGCGGCGGTCAGCGTGGTCTTGCCGTGGTCGACATGGCCCATGGTGCCGATGTTCAGATGCGGTTTGGTGCGCACATACGTCTGCTTGGACATGCGACGGTCTCTCCTCGTCGGCGCGGGTGGGAGGCGCGGACCCCGAGTGCCTGGCCGACCCTCCCCCCAAGGGGTCCGTCGGAGTCGTCCGAGGAGGGTCAGCTTCGGGCGCCGTCGAGGCAGGCGGCGGGAACGGCGGCGGGCGGGTCCGTGGTGAGGGCGACGGCCGCGGCCGGAGTGGGAGAGGGGACGGCAGCCTTCGGCGCGTCCGCGACCGCGGACGTCGGCGTGAGGAAGGCGAGCCGGAACATGCCGTGATCTTCGCGCACGGTACGGTCCGCGTCGAATGGTTTTCGGTGCGCGCGGGGGACCGAAGTGCTCGTTCCTGACGTTCGGCCAAGGACCCGACGGCGCGTTACCGACGGTCCGGGGACCGTATGTCGACGGTCTGCCGACAATCGGGAGACAAGCCGACGACATCACAGCGTCCGCCGATCCCGGTCGGTTACGCTCCAGCGATGCTCGATGTCGCCGCCCCGCCCGCGAACCCGGCCGTGCGCCGTGCCCGCGCCGTGCTGCTCTCGCCGTGGTCGCGGCTGGCGTTGCTGGCCGCGCTGCTCACCGGCTCCGCGATCGCGGTCTGGCTGTGGCAGCCGCAGCGGCTGCTGGTCCATGGCTGGCCGCCGCAGCTGTCGGGGGTGACGGCCGCGGCGCTGTTCACGGCCGCGTACGGGGTGGGCACCGCCGCGCTGGTGCCCAGGCCGCTGCTGAATCTGGCGGCCGGTGCGCTCTTCGGCGTCCAGACCGGGCTGGTCACGGCCGTCGGCGGCACCGTGATCGGCGCGGGGATCGCCTTCGGTCTGGGGCGGCTGCTGGGGCAGGAGGCGCTGCGCCGGCTGCTGCGGGGCCGCTGGCTGACGGCGGCGGACCGGCAGCTGAGCGACCACGGGTTCCGGTCCATGCTGGCGATCCGGCTGTTCCCCGGCGTACCGTTCGCCGCCGCCAACTACTGCGCGGCCGTGTCACGGATGGGCTGGCTGTCCTTCCTGCTGGCCACGGGGCTGGGCAGCGTGCCGAACACCGCCGCGTACGTGGTCGCGGGCAGCCACGCCACCACCCCCACCTCACCCGCCTTCCTCCTCGCGCTGGCGTTCATCGCGGTGCCCGCCGTGGCCGGTGCGCTGGTGGCCTGGCGCAAACGCGGCCGGATGCGGCCCGCGTGGGGCGGGCAGGACCCGGCCGGGCACGAGACGCCGCCCAAGACGCCGCCGGGGGTCTGACGGGCGGACCTGCCCGCGGTGCCTCCGGCAGGCGGTCTCAGCCGTCGGCCGGTCCGGAGGCGGGGGCCGAGGCGGTCGCGGCGCGGGCGGACAGCGGTTCGGCGATGTCCTCGAGCGAGCGCCGTTCCGCCGGGGTGGCGAGGAAGGCGGCGACGAGTCCGGCGGCGACCATCAGCGACGCCCCGATGGAGAAGGCCAGCACGGTGTCGGCGACGACTCCGCTCTGCGTCAGGTCCGAGAAGATCAGCGGGCCGCTGATGCCTCCGGCCGCCGTGCCGATGGCGTAGAAGAAGGCGATGGCCAGGGCGCGCGTCTCCATCGGGAAGACCTCGCTGACCGTCAGATACGCGGCGCTGGCACCGGCCGAGGCGAAGAAGAGGACCGCGCACCAGCAGGCGGTCATCGTGGTCGCGCCGAGCCGGCCGTCGCCGAACATCCAGGCGGTGAGGAAGAGCAGCACACCGGAGAGGAGGTACGTGCTCGAGATCATCGGGCGGCGGCCGACGGTGTCGAAGAGCCGGCCCAGCAGCAGCGGCCCGAGGAAGTTGCCGAACGCGATGACCGCGAAGTAGTAGCCGGTGTCGCCGCTGGGCACGCCGAAGAACCTCACCAGGATCGAGCCGAACCCGAAGGTGATGGCGTTGTAGAGGAACGCCTGTCCGATGAAGAGGGCCAGCCCCAGGAACGCGCGCCGGGGATAGGTCCGCAAGAGCGTCCGGGCGATCTCGACGAAGCCGGTGCTCTTCCGCGTTCTGACGGTGATGGCCTGGTCCGGCTCGGGGAGGCGCCGCCCGGTCCGGGCCTCGATCCGCCGTTCGGCCTCCGCGACCAGCTGCTCGGCGCCCGCCGCCCGGCCGTGGATGAACATCCAGCGCGGGCTCTCGGGGACGTTCCGGCGGACCAGCAGGATGGCCAGGCCGAGGACGACGCCGAAGGCGAAGGTGAGCCGCCAGCCGACGTTCAGCGGGAAGACGCCGGTGTTCAGCATCAGCACGGAGAGCAGCGAGCCGCCCATCGCGCCGAGCCAGAAGCTGCCGTTGATGATCAGGTCGACGCGGCCCCGGTAGATCCTGGGGATCAGCTCGTCGATCGCGGAGTTGATGGCCGAGTACTCCCCACCGATGCCGAAGCCGGTGAGAAAGCGGAAGAGGAAGAACCACCAGGCGGAGAAGGAGACGGCGGTGAGCGCGGTGGCGGCCAGATAGACCCCGAGCGTGACGAGGAAGAGTTTCTTGCGGCCGTGACGGTCGGTGAGCCAGCCGAAGACCAGCGCCCCGGTGCAGGCCCCGGCCACATAGAGGGCCGCCGCCACACCGGTGACCTGCGCGTCGGTGATGGACAGACCGCTGCCGGGCTCGGAGAGGCGGCTGGCGATGTTGCCGACGACGGTGGCCTCGAGACCGTCCAGGATCCATACGGTGCCGAGACCGATCACGATCATCCAGTGCCAGCGCGACCAGGGCAGCCGGTCCAGCCGTGCCGGGACATCGGTGGTGATCGTCCCGCCGGTCCCGCCGGTCCCGCCCCCTCGGCCTCCCTGACCTCCGTCGGGCCCGAACGCGGTCATACGGCGCGGCTCCTCGGCTGTCCACGACTGTCCATGGCTGTCCACACCTGATCGTCGGCACGGCCCCCACGGCCGGGCGGCCACCGCCGAGTACCCCTGGCCGATGTGATCAACCGATGCTCCGACCGGGCCCTTGCTAAGCCGCGCACCCGGGGACGCTACGCTGCCCCACAACCGGCAGTTGATCCTCGACCGCCGGCCTTCCCAACGACCACCCGCCTGCATCGGTCACGCATGGCCATTCACGGCCATGCACCGATCAGCGCACGATCAGCCTTTGGATAGCGAAGACTCAATGTCGTGGTTTGAATCACTCATCCTCGGGCTGGTCCAGGGGTTGACTGAGTTTCTCCCGATCTCCTCCAGCGCCCACCTGCGGCTCACGGCCGCGTTCGCCGGCTGGAACGACCCTGGGCCCGCCTTCACCGCGATCACCCAGATCGGCACGGAGCTCGCGGTGCTCATCTACTTCCGCAAGGACATCGTCACCATCGTCTCCTCCTGGTTCCGCTCGCTCTTCAGCAAGGAGTGGCGCGGCAACCACGACGCCCAGATGGGCTGGCTGGTGATCGTCGGCTCCATACCCATCGGCGTGCTCGGCCTCACACTTCAGGACGCGATCGAGGGTCCGTTCCGCGATCTGCGCCTCATCGCCACGACCCTCGTGGTCCTGGGCCTCGTTCTCGGCTTCGCGGACCGGCGCGCGGCGCGCGATGAGACGGGCGGCCGGCACCGTGTCGCCAACCAGCGCAAGACGCTGCGGGAACTGAGCATCCGGGACGGCCTGATATTCGGCGTCTGCCAGGCGATGGCGCTGGTGCCGGGCGTCTCCCGGTCAGGCGCGACGATCAGTGGCGGGCTGCTGATGGGCTACACCCGCGAGGCAGCGGCCCGGTACTCCTTCCTGCTCGCGGTGCCGGCGGTGCTGGCCTCGGGCGTTTTCGAGCTGAAGGACGCGTCCGAGGGGCATACGGAGTGGGGTCCGACGCTCTTCGCCACGGTCGTGGCCTTCGTGGTCGGCTATGCGGTCATCGCATGGTTCATGAAATTCATTTCCAGTAAGAGCTTCATGCCGTTCGTGATCTACCGGGTGCTGCTGGGTCTCGCGCTCTTCGCCCTGGTCGGCTTCGGCGTGCTGAGCGCCCACGCGGCCGAGTCGGCGGGCTGAGGCATGGGGATGGGCCGCCGGCCGAGGAGGGAGGAGTCCGGCGGCCCCTTCGCTCAGGTCTGGCGCCCCCTGAGCGGTATGGGACGAGTCAATCGCCATGCGGAGCGCCAGGGAAGGGTGTGCGGTAGATATATGCGAGCATTCGCAGCACACCGGGTGTGAATTTCCCACCCAACGCACACCCCTCCCCTCACCGGCGGTCCGGTGAAGGCGCTCACGCCGGCGGTCCGGCGACGATCTCCACCAGCTGGTCCAACGAGTCGATCCGCCAGTCCGCCATCGCCGCGTCGGCCGTATCGGCCCACAGACACCCCCACGGCCCCCGGCGGATATGCGCGGCCCGCAGCCCGGCGGCCTTCGCCGGCCGGATGTCGAGGGCCGGGTAGTCACCCACGTACACCGTCCGCCCCGGCGCGGCACCGCCGAGCTCCAGCACCCGCCGGAAGAACTCCGGATCGGGCTTGACGACCCCCCATTGGCTGGACGTGGCCACGGCGTCGACGGGCAGCTCCAGCCCGCGCAGCAGCTCACCCGCCCGCAGCGACTGGTTCCCGGCCAGCACGACCCGCACCCCCGACTCCCGCAGCGCGCCGAGCGCGGACCGCACATCCGGGTACAGATCGGTCTCGTCCAGCCACTCCCCCCGCCCGGCCGCCTCCCGCGCCCGCTGCTCGGCCTCGATGTCCACCCCCGGCCGCACCAGGCGGATCGCGTCCCCGTCGTCCCGCCCCGTCGCGACGACGGCCCCCACCAGCGTGGACAGGGTGTGCCGCGGCACACCGAGCCAGTCGGCCCAGGCGCCCCAGTAGCGGTCCTCACGGACCAGGGTCGAGCCGATGTCGAACACCACGGTCTCGATCATCGCGCGCGCCCGCGACCCCGGGCCCTCACGCCTCCGCCGGCCGCTCGCCCTCCCAGTCGGCGTAGCGGATCCGGGCGATTTCTCGCACCTCGCCGACCGTGCCCCATTCGTCCTTCCCCAGCCGGGACAGCGGCCGCAGCCTGCTGATCTCCGCATGCCCGTCGACCATCACCGCGTCGTCGATCGCGGCATGCACCACCCGCCCGAAGACCACCGTGGAGTTCCCGAACCCCGCCGTGCCGTGCACCACGCACTCCAGCGCCACCGGCGACCCCGCCACCCGGGGCGGCTTCACCCGCGCACTCGGCTCCTGCGCCACCCCCACCGCCTCGAACTCGCTCACCCCGTGCGGAAAGTCCGTCCCGGTCGCGTTGACCTGCTCGAAGAGTCCCTCGGGCGCGAGGCTCACCACGAACTCCCCGGTGTCCTCGGCGTTCCGCAGCGAATCCTTCCGCCCCACGGAGGTGAACTGCACGATCGGCGGGGCCACGGACGCGACGGTGAAGAACGAGTGCGGGGCGAGGTTCGCCGTGCCGTCCGCCGACACCGTGGACACCCAGGCGATCGGCCGCGGCACCACCACGGAGGTCAGCAGCTTGTAGAAGGAGTTCCCGGCCATGGTCTCGGGATCGAAGTCGATACGCATGCGACCCAGTATCCGCACACGCGGCGGCGCGCCCCAACGACGGGTCGCGGCGTCACCCGGCCCCCGGATTCCGCGGACGGTGCCCGGCGCCGGAAGACACGGGCGTCCGGGGCCGGACACCACCGTGTCCGCCGCGTCCCTCGGGACGACTCCGGGCCCGGCCCCCTGTGCCTACCCGCTGGACACCCCGGTCACCTGGGGGTTCCCGCCGTCCCTCCACCGCCCCGCAGACGCATGTCCCGGCGGCCGCGTCGAGAGCGCCGGCTCGACGGTACGGTCCGCCATCTCCATGTCCCCACTCCGCGTTGCCGTTGCTCAGTGTGGATCTTAATCCGGTGACGCGGGCGGCGGCTCACGGACCGGAGGCGGAGTGACCACCGTCATCGTGCGCGGCGCCGCCGTGTCCGGGCGGGCGCGCGGACCATGGCGTCCGCCCGGAGGACCTGGCCCGCGCCCCCGACCGCACAGGGCAATAGGGCAATAGGGCAATACAGCTAGGGCAAACGGCCGAACGTCGCCGCCGCCACGTGTTCTCGCGATATCCGGTCGAGCAGCACTATCGAGGCCGTTTCGGCCAGCGGTCGGGGCACGGGGACCACGGCGCCGGCCGGGTGTGCCGCGCCGGGCCCGGGTAACGCGCGCAGCAGGCGGTCGAGTCCCCGCCGGTGCCGGGCGAAGACGCGTGGCGAGGCCCACCGGGCCCGGGCCTCCTGCCCCGCGAGCGCCTCGTCCGCCCCCACGTCCAGGAGCACCACATGCAGCTCGCGGCCCCGCCGTTCGGCATACCGGGCCAGCCACCGGCGCAGCCAGGCCCTGCACCAACACCGGGGAGGTGCGGCGCATCTGACGGCACAGCCACCGGAAGTGCCTCAGCCGCGCCCAGGGCCGGTACACCCCGTACGGCAGCCACGCGGGCATGACCGCCTCACAGGCGAGGTGGGCCGCCCTGGGATCGATGGCGGGCGCGGCCTTCGACCAGCGTTCCATCACCGTGCTCTTCCCGCTTCCGGGCAGACCGGAGACGACCACCACGGCGTCGGCCGGATACGCCAGGACGGCGGGAGGGTCGGCGCGGCCGCGCAGGTCGACCACGCCTCGCGGCCGAAGGCATCGGCTCGGCCGGTGGTGTGGGGAGGCCGGCGCGTCCGGTTCGCCCGCCTTGTCGGTCGTGCTCACGGTTCCCTCTGATACCGCGGTCAGTGGCCGCTGCCTCGTGGCACAGCCGACCGGCTCGTGCGCACTGTCGACCGGCTCGTGCGCACTGTCGACCGAAGTATCCCAAGGCGACCGCGGCCGGGATCCGGCTGGTCCCACCTCATGATGTGCGGACGGCTTGGCGGCCGGGGATTCGTGTGCGCGGCCACGGAGCCCGTCCGCTCAGCGCCGCCTCGCACTGGCTGGCCGGGTGCTCGGAGAGGCATGCGGTCGCGCGCCGGGTGGCGCGGGGAGGTTACCCGGCCGTGTCCGGCGGGAGGATGTGTTACGGGCGTGGGTCATATCCATCCAACGTATTGACATATCAAATGGCTCAGATCACTCTCGATCCATGGCCGAACGTGACCTCCCGCTCTACGAGCAGATCCGCAGGGAGCTGGAGGGAAACATCCGGGACGGCCGGTGGCAGCCCGGAACCCGGGTGCCCACCGAAGCCGAACTCGGAGCCCAGTTCGGTGTTTCGCGGATCACCGTGCAGCGTGCGCTGCGCGAACTCGCGGACGCCGGGCTGGTCGTCCGGTACCGCAGGCATGGCACGTTCGTCGCGCAGACCGCCGACGAGGAGAACCTGCTCCGCTCGGCGGGCGTGCTGACCAGCGGGCCCGAGACCCACGGTGACCACCGGGTGGTCGGCGGCAGGGTGCTGCCCGCGGGCGGCGCGGCCCTGCGGCTGCCCGGCCTGGACGACAACGACGCCGTCGTACAGCTCGAACGCCACAAGCTGAGCGCCGACGGCACCCGCGTGACCAGCACGGAACTCGCCGTGCTGCCCTTCCGGTTCGCCCCCGACCTGCTCGATCAGGATCTGGTCACCATCACGAGCCATATGTACCTCCGGGACCGCGGAGTGCCGCTGCGCCGCTCGCGGCTCTACGTGGAGCCGTACGCCCTGGACGAGGAGCACGCCGAGCTCTTCGGCCTGGAACCGGGTGCCGCGGTCTTCCGCTGGCTGCGCGTCACCTGGGCGGAGAACGACGAGGTGGTCGAACACCTCGAGATGATCCTGCCGACCGGCACATCCCGCTTCTACGTGGAGACTTCGCTCCTCGGTCCGCTCCGCTGATCCGTTCGCCCCCGATCCGTTCGCCCGCTCCTCCGCTCCCGCCGTTCGCTCCCACCCCTCGGCCCCCACATCGTCTCCCCCTCCCTCCCGCCTCCTCCGGTCGCGGGAACGGCACTTCCATCCCTCATCGCAGGAGGTAGCCATGGATTCCCACCGATCAGCCCTGTCCGCCCTGTGTGCCGTGTCAAGTGCCCTCGCACTCACCGTCGCCGTCACCGGCTGCGGCTCCCCCACCGCCTCCGCCGGGGGCGGAAAGGGGGGTGCCCTGGTGGTGGCCGGCTACGGCGGCTCGTTCGAGACGGCGTTCCACGACTCGGTGCTGCCCACGTTCGAGAAGAGCTGCGGCTGCAAGGTCACCTACATCCCCGGCTCCTCCACCGACACCGTCGCCAAGCTCAAGGCGCAGCGCGCCCACCCGCAGATCGACGTGGCACTGGTCGACGACGGCCCCCAGGCGCAGGCGCAGGAGGCCGGACTGCTCGCGTCGATCGACACCAAGGTGGTGCCCGTGGACCACGTGGTGAAGATCGCCCGGATGGAAAACGACTCCGGGGTGGGCTTCGGGCTCACCGCCACCGGCATCGCCTACAACCCCGAGTGGTTCGCGGAACACGGCGTCCCCAAGCCCACCACCTGGGAGGACCTGGCGAACCCCAAGCTGAAGGACAAGGTGGTCCTGCCGTCGATCACCAACACCTACGGGGTGGGGCTGCTGGTCGGCGCGTCCCGGGCGAACGGCGGCTCGGAGCGGGACGTCGGCCCCGGCTTCACGGCGGTCAGGGAGATCGCCGGGAACGCGGTCACGTTCGACACCACCGCCGATGTGTCCAACTACTTCCTCCAGGGCCAGGCCGCCGCCTCGGTGTGGGGGGTGTCGCGGACCTCGACGCTGGCGGACAAGGACTTCCCGATCGCCTTCGTCTACCCGAAGGACGGCGCCATCGCCCTGGTGACCACGGCGAACGTGGTCAAGAAGGCACCGCATCAGGAGCTGGCCCAGAAGTTCGTCGCCCATCTGCTGGAGCCGTCCGTCCAGCGGGCGCTGGCCAAGGCGACCTATGACGGCTCGGTGGTCCGCGGCGTCAAGGAGGACCCCGCGCTGAAGAACAAGGTCGTCAGCGCCGACAAGGTGGACTCCCTGCTGAAGCTCGACTGGAAGACGATCAACAAGAACCGCGCGGCCTGGACCGACACGTGGAACAAGCGGGTGGAGAGCAAGTGAGCGCGGGAACGGGAACCGTGGGCGTGGCGGGCGCGGCCACCGGGCCGGACACCGCCGGACGGACCGGGAGCGCCCGGGGGCGGCTGGTCCTCAAGGGGATCCGCAAGTCCCTCGGTGGCAAGGAGATCGTGCGCGGTATCGACCTGACGATGGAGCCCGGGGAGTTCCTCACCCTGCTCGGGCCCTCGGGATGCGGCAAGAGCACCACACTGAACATGGTGGCGGGCCATCTGCTGCCCGACTCGGGCGCGGTGGAGGTGGACGGCCGCGACATCACCCGGCTTCCGGCGAACCGGCGGACCATGGGCATGGTCTTCCAGTCCTACGCGCTCTTCCCGCACATGACGGTGGCGGAGAACATCGCGTTCGGCCTGCGGATGCGCAAGGTGGGGGCAGCCCGGCGCAGGCACAGGGCTGCCGAGGCCCTGGAGCTGGTGGGACTCGACGGCATGGGCGAGCGGTACCCGCGTCAGCTCTCCGGCGGGCAGCGCCAGCGCACGGCCCTGGCCAGGGCGCTGGTCGTGGAACCCGATCTGCTGCTGCTCGACGAGCCGTTCTCCAACCTCGACGCCCAGCTCAGGGTGCGCCTGCGCGAGGAGGTCGCCGCCCTCCAGCGCCGGGTGGGCACCACCACGATCCTGGTCACCCACGACCAGGACGAGGCACTGGCGGTGTCGGACCGGATCGCGGTGATGGCCGAGGGGACGATCCACCAGCTGGACGACCCCGAGACCGTGTATCTGCGTCCGGCCACGGACTTCGTGGCGCGGTTCGTCGGTGAGGTGAACGTGCTCGACGGCATCGCGGCGGGGACGGCCACCAACGGCCACCGCTGCCGGATCGGCACCCACCTGGTCACGGCGACGCCGGTCGGCCCCGCGCCGGACGATGGCGAGGAGGTACGGCTCTATGTGCGGCCGGAGGCCGTGCGGGTGCTGCCCGTACCCGGCCCCGGGGAGGGCCGCGCGGACGGCACATCCGCCGGCCGGACCGCGGAGCCGGGGCTTCCCGGCACCGTCGAGGCCACCCGCTTCCTCGGCACCCGCGTGCGCTGTGCGGTGGCCACGGCCGCGGGACGCGTGGAGGCCACGATGCCGTTCGGTTCCGACGTGCCCGGTCTGGGCGAGGAGGTGATCTGCGCATGGCAGCCACAGCACGCGTCGCTCGCGGCCCGGCCCTGACGCCCGGCGGCTCCGCGCCGGCGCCGCCGGCTACCGGGCCGGTCAAGCGGCGCGGCCCCTGGCGCACCGGTCTGCTGCTGGCCTCCCCGGCCATCGCCGTACTCGCCCTGCTCTTCGTCGCACCGCTGTTCATGCTGGTGTACAACAGCTTCCGCACCCAGGCGGGCGACCCCACCCTGGACAACTACACGCGGTTCCTCGGGGACTCCTTCTACCGGGGCGTGCTGTGGCACACCCTGTGGATCGGCGCGCTGACCACGCTCGGCTGCCTCGTCGTGGGCTACCCGTTCGCCGTCTATCTGCGCGGGCGCTCTCCCAGGGCGCGCAACTACCTCTCCCTCGTGCTGCTGTCCCCGCTGCTCATCTCCATGGTGACCAGGGCGTACGGGTGGCTGGTGCTGCTCGGGCCGAAGGGGCCGGTCGCGGACGCGTTCCACGCCGTGGGCCTGGACGCGCCGAAGATGCTGTACAACGACACCGCGGTCGTCGTCGGCATGGTGCACGTGATGCTCGCCTACATGGTGCTGCCGCTGATGGGCAGCCTGGACCGGATCGACCCGGCCCTCACCCCCGCGGCCAAGGGCCTGGGGGCCGGCGGCTGGACGTGCTTCTGGCGGATCACCGTCCCGCTGTCCTTGCCGGGCATGCTCGCCGGTTCGCTGATCGTGTTCAGCCTGACCGTCTCCAGCTTCGTCACCCCGGCGATTCTGGGCGGGCCCACGGTGAAGCTGATGCCGTACTTCGTCTACACCGAGGCCACATCCAATCTGAACTGGCCGTACGCGGCGGCGATCGGCTTCGTCCTGATCGTGGTGACGACCGTCCTGACGGCGGGGTACGCCCGGCTGCTGCGCGGGCGCGGGGGCAAGGAGGTGTTCGCATGAGGGCGGCGACCACGGGGAGCGGGGCGGCGGGCAAGGCCGCGGACACGCCGGTGGGCAAACCGGCCGCCACGGGCGTGGGCGGGCGCGCGGGACGGCTGCTCGGAGCCGTGTTCGCCGCGCTGGTCGGCCTGTTCCTGATGGCTCCCGTGCTCGTGACCATCGCTTCGTCGCTCACTACCACCAGCTATGTCACCTTCCCGCCGAAGGGGCTGACCCTGCACTGGTACGCGGAGCTGCTGAACCGGCCCGAGTTCCTGGACTCGTTCCTGATCAGCATCGGCGTGGCGGCGGGCGCCGCGGTGGTGTCCACGGCGCTCGGGCTCGCCGCGGGGCTGGCCATCCACCGCTATCCGTTCCCGGGGAAGTCGGTGCTGGACAGGCTGTTCTCCAGCGCGTTCGCCGTGCCGACGATCGTGCTCGGCATCGGACTGCTCCAGTGGTACGCCCAGCTCGGCATGGCCTCCAGCCCGCTCACCCTGCTGCTGGCACACCTGGTGCTGACCGTCCCGTACACCGTCCGCCTGGTCCTGGCCGGGCTCGCCGGGCTGGACCGGTCGGCGGAGCTGGCCGCCGCCGGTCTGGGCGCGACGGCGCCGCGGGTGTTCTGGCACGTGACGCTGCCCGCCGTGCGCGGACCGATGGTCGCGGGGGCGTTCTTCGCCCTGATCACCTCCTTCGACGACCTGACCATCGCGCTGTTCGTGGTGACCACGGACATGCAGACCCTGCCGGTGCGGATCTTCAACTACCTCCAGTACAACTACGACCCGACCGTGACCGCCGTGGGCACCGTGATGGTGTTCTTCGCCGCGGTGGTCGTCGTCGTCATCGAGCGCGTCGTCGGTGTCGCCCATCTCTTCGGGGCCGACCCCGAGCGCTGACCCCGTGCTCCGCGCACGCACGTTGCGCACACACCGTGCGTGCACAGCGAGCGCACACACCGTTCCCGCACGGCGTTCCCGGGCCAGGCCCTGTTCCGGCGTGCCCGAAGACGCGTGCACCGGAGACTGAGGAGGATTGCCTTGCGAGTTGTGGTCATCGGAGCCGGAGTGGTGGGCGCGGCCGTGGCGGCCGAACTGGCCGCCCGCGGCGCCCGCGTCACCGTGCTGGAGGCGGAACACCCCGGCGCGGGCACCACCGCGACCTCGTTCGCCTGGGTCAACAGCGCGAACAAGGAGCCGGAGCCGTACTTCGCGCTCAACCACGCGGGGATGCGGGCCCACCACGAGTTCGCCGGGGGCGGCGCGCCGTGGTTCTTCCCCACCGGGAACCTGGAGTGGGCGGTGACGGACCGGCACAAGGAGGTGCTCGCCGCGCGGGTGGCCCGGCTCCGGGAGAGGGACTACCCGGTGGAGTGGATCACCGCGGAACGGGCCCGGAAGCTGGAGCCGGACCTCGCGGCGGCACCGTCGCACGCCCGGTTCGCCTTCTTCCCCCAGGAGGCGTACACCCTGCCCGTGCTGCTGCTGTCCCGGCTGCTGGGCGGTGCCAGAGACCTGGGCGTGACGGTGGTGGGCGGCGCCCGGGTGACCGCCATCGAGCACGGCCCGGCGGGCACCACCGTGGTCTGCTCCGACGGCGGCCGCCATGCCGCGGACACGGTGGTGAGCTGCGTGGGCCGGTGGACGCAAGGAGTGGCCGAACTGGCCGGTGCGCACATCCCCATGGTGGACCCGGATCTGGCCGGCTCGGCGACGGTCGGCTTCCTCGCCACCACCGCACCGGTGGCCGCGCGCCTGTCCCGCGTCCTGACCGGCCCACGGCTCAACGTCCGCCCCGACGGCGGCGGCCGCCTGCTGCTCCAGGCCCTGGACCTGGACGCCGCCGCCGACCCCGCCGAGTCGTACCCGCCCGACGGTGGGATCGCCACCGAACTCCTGGCCCGTCTGCCCGAGGTGCTGACCGGCACCGAGGGAGCCGCGATGGAGAAGGTCCGGGTCGGCCGGCGGGCCATGCCGGGCGACGGCTTCACGGTGGCGGGCTTCGCCGCCACCGACGTCCCGTTCTACGTGGTGGCGACCCACAGCGGCATCACCCTGGCCCCCCTGCTCGGCCGCCTGGTCGCGGACGAGCTGTACGGCGACGAGTCCCCCCTGCTGTCGGACTTCCGGCCCGGGCGCTTCACCTCGGGCGAGGCCCTGCCCCCGCCGCCTCCGGCACGCCGCCCCGGAGAACAGTGAGACGGAACGGGCCCGCCGGTGCCTGGGGGCGGTGACCTGACCGGTGCCGGGTGACGAACCGGCGTGTGGGCCCGTGAGCGTCTGCGGTGGGCGGGTGGTGGCCACGTCCGCCGCGGGCGGGGGGTGGGGGGAGGAGGTCCGCCGCGAGCGGGGGTGGCCGCGTCTGCGGCAGGCGGGAAGGCGGCCACATCTACCGCGGGCGGGGCGAGCGAACGTCTGCCACGGGCAAAGGGTGGCCACATCTGCGGCAGGCGGGAAGGCGACCCCATTCACGAGTGGTGGCCACGTCCACCACAGGCGGGAAGGCGGCCATATCTACCGCGGGCAGGGCGGGCGAACGTCCACCACAGGCGAGGAGCGACCCACATCCACCACAGGCGGAGGCGAACGTCCATCGCGGTCAAGGGGCGACCACGTACGGCCACCACCCGCCCCGGCTGATCGCCGTGTCACCCGGCTCCGGGCCGCGTCTCGCACCTGAGCGGCACCGTCACGCGGGATGGCTCAGGCCCGCCGTGACCAGGGCGGCCAGCTCGGCGTAGGCCTCGCTGTCCGACAGGCCCGTGCTCGCGGCCACCGCGCGGCGCTGGATGCGGACCATCTGCGCCGCCACGAGGTCGGCGACGAATCCGGCGTGCGCGTCACGGAACGCGCCCTTGGTCACGCCGTCGTCGATCAGCTCGCCGATCCTGCGCGCCGCGGCCTGGGTGTTGCGCTCGTAGACCTCGGCGGCCGGCGCGAACGAGGCCAGATCGTCGAAGAACCGGGGCGAGGCGACGGCGAGTTCGGCCGCGACCGCGTTCAGGTATGCGGTGATCCGGGCGGCCGGGGACAGGCCCTCGGCCGCGACGGCCCGTTCGACCCGCTCGGTCGCGAAGCGGAAGAACCGCACCACGGCCGCGCGGACCAGTTGTTCCTTGCTGCCCGCCAGCGTGTAGAGCGTCCGCTTCGAGCAGTGCAGGCGTGCGGCGATGTCGTCCAGGGTCAGCTGGGCGAAGCCTTCGGACAGGATCAGCCGCACGACGCCGTTCTCAAGCTCGACGCGGCGGGCTTCTCCACGGCGTACAGGGGCGCTGCTGGTCACCTTCCGATCGTCTCATGGACGCCGAGCGAGAATTAACGGTACTCTTGTGAATACCTCAGTACCGATGGTGGTACCGATAAGGAGGCTTCCATGAGCGTGGACCGACTCCTCCCCACCCAAGAGGCCGAGGACCTCATCGCGCTGACCCGCGATATCGCCGACAAGGAGCTCGCGCCCCGGGCCGACCGGTACGAGCGCCGGGAGACCTACCCGGAAGGGCTGTTCACGACCTTGGGCAAGGCCGGTCTGCTCGGCCTCCCCTACCCCGAGGAGTTCGGCGGCGGCGGTCAGCCGTACGAGGTCTATCTCCAGGTCCTCGAGGAGCTGGCGGCCCGGTGGGCCGCGGTCGCCGTGGCCACCAGCGTGCACGGCCTCGCCTGCTTCCCGCTGGCCACCTTCGGCACCGAGGAGCAGCGGCAGCGGTGGCTGCCCGGCATGCTCACGGGAGAGGCCGTGGGCGGCTACAGCCTCTCCGAGCCGCAGGCCGGCTCCGACGCCGCCGCCCTGACCTGCCGCGCCGACAAGGAGGGCGACGGCTACCGGATCACCGGCACCAAGGCCTGGATCACCCACGGCGGGCGCGCCGACTTCTACGCACTGTTCGCGCGCACCGGCGAGGGCAGCCACGGCGTCTCCTGCCTGCTCGCCCCCGGCCGGGCCGACGGCCTGTCGTTCGGCAAGCCGGAGGAGAAGATGGGCCTGCACGCCATCCCCACCACCACCGCCCACTGGGACGGCGCGCTGCTCGACCACGACCGCCTCATCGGCGCCGAGGGCCAGGGTCTCCAGATCGCCTTCAGCGCGCTCGACTCCGGCCGGCTCGGCATCGCCGCCTGTGCCACCGGGCTCGCCCAGGCCGCCCTCGACGTCGCCGTCGACTACGCCAACGAGCGCACCACCTTCGGAAAGAAGATCATCGACCATCAGGGCCTCGGGTTCCTGCTCGCCGACATGGCCGCCGCCGTCGACTCCGCCCGCGCGACCTACCTCGACGCCGCTCGCCGCCGCGACCTCGGCCGTCCCTACAGCCGGCAGGCCAGCGTCGCCAAGCTCATCGCCACCGACGCCGCCATGAAGGTCACCACCGACGCCGTCCAGGTCCTCGGCGGCTATGGCTACACCCGTGACTTCCCGGTCGAGCGCTATATGCGCGAGGCCAAGATCATGCAGATATTCGAGGGCACGAACCAGATCCAGCGCCTGGTCATCAGCCGCGGCTTCGCCCGCTGACCCCGCCCCGTCCCGGCGAGGACGTGGTGCGGGGAGTCTGGGTGCGGGGAGTCTGGGTGCGGTAGCTGTGGCCGAGTTCCGGGCCGAGTCCGAAGTAGTGCCGGAAGTTGTAGATGAGCGGGCTCCAGGCGGCCGGGTCGATGTAGTCGGTGCCGGGCACGACGATCCGCGGGTCGGCGTGGACCTTCGCCACCCCGGCCTCGACGATGACGAATTCCCCGGCGACGTCCGGCCGCACCCGCTCGGCGCGGGCCTCCAGCTGGACGGGGCATTCGGCGACGCGAGGCGGCCGGACCACATGGGACGGCTCCTCGGTCAGGCCGGCCGCACCGAACTTGTCCGGTACGAATCGGCACCCCTCCGCCTTGGTCGGGGGCACCGGGTTCCGGCCGGTCAGCGGCGCCAGCCGCTCCACCGCCCGCCACTGGCCCGGGGCGGGCAGATTGATCACCAGCTCGGGCCGGCTGCGCAGGTTCCGGGCCGTCTGTCCGTCACGGCCCAGCCCGAGCACCACCGTGTGCCCCAGCGCCCACGCGGAGGAGATCGGGGCGAGATTGGCCGAGCCGTCCCCGTTCTCCGTCGACAGGAGCACCACGGGTGTCCCGAAGTACAGGACACTGGGCTCGATCGCCATGTGGCGGGCGGCCTCCCGTGCGGTGTGCCGGGGTGCGGTGTGCTGGGCTGCCGTGCGCTGGGGTGCGGTGTGCTGGGGTGCGGTGTTCATGGCGTGGAGCCTAGGAGCCGGACGTTTCGGCGGCCGCCGAAGACCGGATGACCGGTTCCGGGGCGGTGTCGACGACCGGCCGCCGGGCTTTGTGTACCGGCCCTCGAGCGGGACACGGGAGGCTGTGAGGACCGCCGGGGCAGCGGCCCCGCCGTCCTCGAACGGAGTCGACCATGGCCTATACGCTCGACCCCGAGCTCGCCGCGGTGCTGCGAGTCCTCGCCGAGCAGAGCGGTCCCACTCCCCCTCCCCCGCCCGAGCGCGACGACTGGCGGGCGCTGCGCGCCCGGGGCACCGCCTCGATGGCGTGGCTGGCCTCCCTGCTCCCCGCCTATCCCTCCGGCTATCCCCTGGTGAAGGCGGTCTCGCACACCGTGCGCTCCCGGGACGGGGCGGAGATCCTCGTCCGCTGGTACGAGAAGGCCGACTCCACGCCCGGATCCGCGGTCGTCTACGCCCACGGCGGAGGGATGATCGCCGGCAGCGTCGACCTCTACGACTCCGTCATCGCCGGATACGTCGAGGCGACCGGGGTGCCGTTCCTGTCCGTGGACTACCGCCTGGCCCCCGACGGGGCCACCGGCACCGGCCCGGTCGAGGACGTGTTCGCCGCGCTGGCCTGGCTGTCCGAGCGGTCGGCCGGGTTCGGGGTCGACCCCGGTCGCATCGCCGTCATGGGGGACAGCGCCGGGGGCGGGCTCGCCGCGGGCACGGCGGTCCTCGCCCGGGACCGAGGGATTCCGCCCGCTCGTCAAATCCTGCTCTATCCCATGCTCGACGACCGCAACCTCACCCCGGACCCCCTGCTGTCGCCCTATGTCGCCTGGACCTGGGACGACAACTGGACCGGCTGGCACGCCCTGCTCGGCGAGGCGTTCGGCACCGACGACGTGCCGCCGGCGGCGGCGCCGGCCCGGGTCGCCTCCGTCGAGGGGCTGGCGCCCGCCTATGTCGAGGTCGGAGAGCTCGACATCTTCCGCGCCGAGGCCGTCGGCTACGCCCAGCGGCTCGCCGACGCCGACGTCCCCGCCGAACTGCATGTCCACAGCGGGGCCATCCATGAGTACGACCGTCTCGCCCCCGACTCTCTCCTGGCGCGCCGGGCCATGGCCGACCGCCGGCGGGTGATCTCCGCGCTGTGAGCCCGTTCCGGGGCGGAGCCGGGACCTGGTCAGGCTCCCCGCTCCGGGTCGTTCCGCCGGTCCGCCGCGCTCTCACGCAGGGAGCCGATAAAGGCCCCGGCGGCGGGGGGGGAGGGCGTGGTCGGCCATGCGGACGCTGGATGCGGCGGGCGGCCGCGGCGGGGGCACGCTGACGCCGGGCCGGATGCCTTCCAGGGCCAGGGCCGGGGCCCTGCGCCACGGCCAGACCGGCGGCCACCATGGCCCACGCCTCCTGGTCGTCATGTGTCTCATAGGCGATCTGCGGTGCGCAGTCGACCGCCCGGCAGCCGCGGACCAGGGCCTCGGCCGCCGGATGGCGGTCGGCACGGTCCCCCACGGGCGCTGCGCACGGTCACCGCGCCTCCGGGTGGGTGTCGCGGAAGGCGATGACGGCGGGCGGCAGCAGCCAGGCGCCCGCTCCCCGCGGTCGGCCAGGGCGCGTGCGGTGGCGGTCGCCGAACCGCGCCGGGCCACCTGGGCGAAGGGCGGAATGCCCGTCCCCGCCATCGGCTGCGCCGGGCAGGCATGGTGTCCGCCCTCTCGGGCATCCGATGATCAAGCCGGTCCGGCCCAATGGCACGACAAAGGGGACGTCAACGTGAGCATCGTCAGCTGGATCATCCTCGGCCTGCTCGCCGGGGTGATCGCCAAGATCCTTCTCCCCGGACGTGACCCCGGCGGGCTGGTCGGTACCACGGTCATCGGCATCGCGGGGGCGTTCGTGGGCGGGTGGATTTCCGCGCGGTTCTTCGACCGTCCGGTCCAGAGGGAGTTCTACGACCCCACCACCTGGGGCGCGGCGATCGGCGGCGCCTTCGTCCTGCTGGTCGTCTACCGCCTTCTGTTCGGCCATTCACGGAACTGACGGCTGACGCTGACGGCTGACGGCGCCACCCGGCACAGGGGCGGGCGCGGGGCGTCAGGACGCCGTCGCGCCCGCGAGCCGGCGGATCGTACGGGCGGAGGGGGATCCGGGGTCGGCCGTGATCAGGACCACCTCCTGGTCGTCCTCGGGCACGAGCAGCACATCGCAGTTCAGCCGGAGCGGGCCGGCCGTGGGGTGGGCGACGGTCTTGGACCGGTGTCCGGGTGCGTGGACCGGACGCTCCTCCCAGATCTGCCGGAACTCCTCGCTGCCGGCGCGCAGTTCGCCCAGCAGTCCGGTGAGCGCCGCGTCATGGGGGTAGCGGTCGGCGGCCCGGCGCAGCCGTGCGACCACGATGTGTCCGAACTCCTCGGCGCTGGAGCTCTCGTACGCGTGGCCCTGGCCCAGGAAGCGGCGGCGGGCGAGGTTGGGGTGGCGGCCGAGGTCGTCGCCGAACAGGGCCTGCGCCAGCGGGTTCCAGGCGATCACGTCGTAGGCGGCGTCGGTGACGATCGCCCCGGTGTCGGGCAGCCGCCGCAGCAGCTGGGCGACGTGCGGACGCACCCGCCGCACCGCCCGGACGCCCGGCGGCGCGCTCGTCCCCGCGAGCCGGAACAGGTGGCTGCGCTCGGCGGGCGCGAGCCGCAGCGCCTGCGCGAGCCCGTCCAGGATGCGTGGTGACGGCCGGGGGCCCCGGGCCTGTTCGAGGCGGGTGTAGTAGTCGACCGACATATGGGCCAGCTCCGCCACCTCCTCCCGCCGCAGCCCCGGAGTGCGGCGGTGCGGGTCGGCGGGCAGACCGATGTCCTGGGGGCGCAGTCCCTCGCGGCGGTCCCGCAGGAAGCGGGCCAGTTCCTGTCTCGCCATGCTGCCTCCTTCGGCTGCCTGGTACAGGTTGTCCCTGGCAGGGTCGGCATGGCCAGGGAATCGTTGCTGTCATGAACGATCGCACAGCACTGGTCACCGGTGCCAACAAGGGCATCGGCAAGGAGATCGCACGCCAGCTCGTCGCCGAGGGCTTCACCGTCCACGTGGGGTCCCGCGACGCCGAACGGGGGCGGCGGGCCGTCCAGGAGATCGGCGGCGACGCCCGGCTCCTGGTGCTCGACGTGACCGACCCCGACAGCATCGCCACGGCCGCGGCGCGGGTGGAGCGGCTGGACGTGCTGGTCAACAACGCGGGCATCATGGTGGACGGCAAGACGGCGCCCGAGGCGGACCTCGACAGCTTCCGCCGGACCTACGAGACGAACGTCTTCGGTGTGCTCGCCGTCACCAACGCCTTTCTGCCGGCCCTGCGCCGCTCGGCGGCGCCCCGGATCGTCAATGTCTCCAGCGGCACCGGCTCGCTGACCTGGAGCGCGGATCCGGAGCACCAGTTCGCCGTCGCCGCCGGATCGGCTGCGGCCTACCGCTCGTCCAAGACCGCTCTGAACGCCCTGACCCTCTTCTCCGCGCAGACCCTGGCCGCCGAGGGGTTCAAGGTCAACGCGCTGGCCCCCGGGCTGCGCAGCACCGATCTGAACGCCCGCGCCGCCGCGAGCGACGGTGACCCGGCCGAGGGCGCGGCGGGCGCGGTCCGGCTCGCCCTCCTCCCGGACACCGGGCCCACCGGCGGCTTCTTCTCCTGGGACGGCACACCGGCGGCCTGGTAGACCGCCGGTGTCACGCGGACCGCGCGGCGGCGGGTGCGCCGCCGCGCGGTGTCCGCCGCCGGTCCCGTCGGCTCGGGTCAGTCGGCGGAGAGCTGGGTGTTCGGCACCCGCCAGGCGGCGATCACGAAGGCGATCAGCGCCACCGCGGCGCCGGCGAGGAAGACCACGCGCATGGCGCTGACATAGCCCTCCAGGAACGGCTGCGCCACGCCCGGGTCGAGGTGGCCGAGGAAGGCCGAGTCCTCCAGGTTCACCCCGCCGTCGGCCCGCACGACACCCTTCAGCGCGTCGGCGTTCGCCGGTTCCTCGGCGAGCCTGCGGAACGACGCGTCCTGACGGGCGGCGGCCCAGTGCTCGCTGATCCGGGAACCGGCCAGGGAGAAGAGGATGGACAGGAAGGCGGCGGCGCCCACTGTGCCGCCGTTGGAGCGGAAGAAGTTCACCGACGCGGTGGCCGCTCCCATGTCCCGGCCGGGCACCTCGGACTGGGCCAGTGTGGTGATCGTCTGCATCGCCGCGCCGAGGCCCGCCCCCATGAACAGCATGCCGATGGAGACGTACCACAGTGGGCTGTCGTCCCGCAGCGTGGCGAAGACCAGCATGGCGACGGTGAGCGAGCCGACGCCCGCCACCAGATGGACCTTGAACCGGCCGGTCCGGGACATCAGCCGGCCCACCACCAGGGTCACCGTCACGTTCGCCGCCATGGTCGGCAGCGTGGCCAGGCCCGCCCCCATCGGGCTCATCCCCTTGGCCAGCTGGAGATAGAGCGGAAGCGTGGTCATGGCGCCGAACATGGCGATGCCCACGGTGAAGTGCAGCACGGTGCCGAGCCGGAACGCGCGGATGCGGAACAGCCGGACCGGCAGCAGCGCGGCGTCTCCCATCCGCCGCTCCAGCAGGACGAAGGAGACCAGGCCGGCCAGCCCGATCGCGTACATCGTCAGCGCCCGCGGCGAACCCCAGCCCCAGCCGCGCCCCTGTTCGGCGACGAGGAGCAGCGGCACGATCCCGACCGCGAGGGTCAGCGCCCCGCCGTAGTCCAGGCGGTGGCGTACGGGGCGGTGGGGTACGTGCAGCACGCGCAGGATCACCACGATGGCGAGGATCGCCAGCGGCACGTTGACCAGGAAGATCCAGCGCCATCCGTCGATGCCCAGCAGGCTGGCGCGCTCGGCGAACACCCCGCCCACCAGGGGGCCGACCACGCTGGAACTGGCGAACACCGCCGTGATGTAGCCCTGGTAGCGGCCGCGCTCCCGGGGCGAGGTGATGTCGGCGATGATCGTCATGGCGAGGGACATCAGCCCGCCACCGCCGAGTCCCTGGACCGCCCGGAAGGCCGCGAGCTGGTGGATGGAGGTGGCGAACCCGCACAGCAGCGATCCGAAGGTGAACAGCACGATCGCGCTCAGATAGACCGGCCGGCGGCCGTAGATGTCGGACAGCTTCCCGTACAGCGGGGTGACGATGGTGGCGGTGACGAGGTAGGCGGTGGTCACCCACGCCTGGGCGGTGAGGCCGTGCAGATCGTCGGCGATGGTGCGCAGCGCCGAGGAGACCACGGTCTGGTCGAGCGCGGCGAGGAACATGCCGAGCACCAGCCCGGACAGCACGGTGACGACCTGACGGTGCGTCAGCCGGGCCGGGGCCTCGGGCTCGGTGGTGGTGGATGAGGACGACATACGTACTACCTGCGTACCTTCTCTGCCGCGCGTGGGAAGCGGGGGAAACGCCGCGCGTGGGGGGAGCGGGGGAAACCGGGGCCGGAGCCCGGACGCGGGGTCCGGGCTCCGGCGGCGGGGTGTTATCCGGCGATCTTCTCCAGGTCGGGGACCGCGCTCTCGATCTCCGGCAGCGCCAGCATCTCCAGCCGCGCCCGGCGGGCCGTGGCCCGGATGCCGTCGTCGGCCAGCACCTCACGGCAGGCGGTGGCGATGCCGTCCGGTGTGGTGTCGGTGATGTGCCGGCCGAGGCCGAGCTCCTGGACCCGCCGTGCGTTGCCGGGCTGATCGCCGAACTGGGGCAGCACCGCCAGCGGGGTCGCGGTGCGCATCGCTTCGCGGATGCTGTTGAAACCGCCGTGGGTGAGGAACAGGTCCACGGATTCCAGCAGCAGGGGCTGCGGCAGCCGGTCGGTGATGTGCACGTGCGCGGGCACCCCGTCGGTGTCCACGGGGATGCCGGAGGTGGAGAGGACGACGGTGCACCCCTCCAGTTGCGATACGCCCTGGACCATGGCGCGCAGCGTGTCCACCGGGTCCGGCATCGGCATGACCGACGCGGAGGCGTCCTCGCGTGCCTGGTCGCGGATCATGGGCAACGCGGTGCCGATGGCGGCGAACACCATCGGGCGGTCGGTGGGCAGTTCGGCGACCCAGCGCGGCAGCACGGCACCGCGGTCCACGTCCACCGTCTGCCGGTAGGCCCAGGACGCCGGCAGGTGCTGGGAGAAGGAGAAGGCCGGCGGTACGTAGTCGATGCGTCCGTGCGGGACGAGTGACGCCGGGTCGTCCGAGGTGGCCAGTCCGTGCCGGTCCCGCAGGGCGTTGAGACCCGGCAGCAGCACCGCCGGATCATAGGTGTTGGCGCTCCCGGACGGGGTGGACAGCTGGGGTATGCCGAGGGTTTCGGCGACGAGGCAGGAGCCGAGGTCCATGCCGTCGCGGAGAATGAGGTCGGGGCGGAAGTCGCGGGCCAGCGGGAGCACGGCGTCCAGCAGCGTGGAGGCCATCTGGCCGGACAGGACCTTGGTGATGACGCGCACCTGGAACGCCTGCCGCTCCTGGGCCTCCATCCGGTCCAGGTCCGGCGGACCGTCGGGGCCGGCCTCCTCGGCCAGCGCGGAGCCGAGGAAGGTTCCCGGGTTGAGGTCGTCGAAGCCCGCGGTCACCCGCACATCGTCGCGTTCGAAGACGGGGGCGAGGGTGGGGGTGGTGACCACCAGCACCTGGTGGCCGGCCGCCGCGAGGGCTCGGGCCAGGGGGAGCTGGGCGCGGCCGTGGGAGGGGCTGCCGAGCGTGGTGAACAGAACCCGCAACGCAGGGGCCTTTCTGTGGGAAGGGTCTCGGGTCGAGAGGATGGAGCGGGAATTCCCGAAAGTGGTCAGCGCGCCATCGCGGGCGTGCGGCCGATGCCCTCACAGGTCAGTCCGGCGCGGCGCAGCTCGTCCGGGTCCAGCAGGTTGCGGAAGTCGTAGACGACCGGGGTCTCCAGCAGTCCGGCGAGGTGCTCCCAGTCGAGGTCGCGGAACTCCGGCCACTCGGTGAGGACCAGGCAGGCGCGCGCTCCCCGCAGGGCTTCCTCGGGAGTGTCCGCGATCGTGAGCAGATCGCTGAGATCGGGGCGGGTCTCGCTGAGCGCGGGGTCGTAGGCGTGGAGTTCGGCGCCGCGCTCCTTGAGCAGCCGGGCGATGGCCAGGGCCGGCGAGTCGCGCAGATCGGAGGTGCCCGCCTTGAAGGCCAGGCCCAGCACGGCCAGCCGTACCCCGTGCAGCGAGCCGTCGCCCGGGGTGCACCCGGCCACCACTCGCTCCACGAGCAGCCGCTGGTGTTCGACGTTGGTCTCGATGGTGGCGCGCAGCAGCGGGAACTCCACGCCCGACTCCTGGCAGATCGTCAGCAGGGCGTGGGTGTCCTTGGGCAGGCAGGAGCCACCCCATCCGGGGCCCGGCTTGAGGAAGGCCGAGCCGATGCGGGGGTCGTGGCCGATACCGGCCAGCACATCGTCCACCTCGGCGCCGAAGTGCTCGCACAGGGTGGCGAGGTTGTTGGCGAAGGAGAGCTTCATGGCCAGGAAGAAGTTGGCCGCGTACTTGGCGAGTTCGGCGCCCGCGGCGTCGGTGAGCACCAGCGGGGCGTCGAGCCCGGCGTAGAGGTCGGCCACCCGCCGCGCCGCGTCCCGGTCGGCGGCGCCGACCACGATGCGGTCGGGGTTGAGGAAGTCGCGCACCGCGTAACCCTCGCGGAGGAACTCCGGGTTGCTCACCACGGTCACGTCGGGGCGGTCCAGCAGGGCCGCGACGCGCTCGGCGGTGCCGACGGGCACGGTGGACTTGTTCACCACCACGCTGCCGTGCGGCAGATCCGTGCGGATCTCGTCCGCCACGGCCTCGACGGCGGCCAGGTCGGCGGCGCCGCCGACGCCCATCGGGGTCGGCAGGCACAGGAACACCACGTCGGCGTCGGCGACCGCGGCCCGGGTGTCCTGGACGAACTCCAGCCGCCCGGAGTCCAGTCCCTCCCGGACCAGTTCGGGCAGGCGGGGTTCGAGGATGTCGACCTGTCCGCGGCTCAGCCGTTCGACCTTGTTGCGGTCGGTGTCCGCGCACACCACTCGATGGCCGAGCGAGGCCAGGCAGGCGCCGGTGGTCAGTCCGACGTAGCCGGTGCCCACCACGGCGACGCGTCGTATCTGCAAGGGGATCACCACTTCTGCTGAGGGGGGTTCAGCGGGTAGCCAAAGTCACCACGCGTTGACAAAACATAACGCGTCGGCCCTGATCTTGGTCAACATGTGATGACAAGAAGGGATGACTTCTGGACATGCGCCACTGAACCGGCAGCATGGAGGGACGGTCCAGGCGGAGGTTACGACAGGTGAACAGAGCAGATGACGCGCGACGAGGCGATGCCCTCCCCCCGCGTCCCCGCAAATACGACGCGGCGGGCACGCGCACCGCGCTGCTGAGCGCCGCGGCGCTGCGGTTCGCGCGATACGGCTACGACGGCTGCGGCGTGCGCGACATCGCCAAGGACGCCGGAGTGGACGCCGCCCTGGTCTACCGCTATTTCGGCTCAAAAAAGGGGCTGTTCGACACCGTGTCGGGAAACACCGCCAGTGTGTTCGAACCATTGCGCCATCTGCCGCTGGACGAGGTGTCGGGGTGGATCTGCGAGCTCGTCTCCAAGGCGCCCACGGAGGAGCAGGCCCCGCATCCGCTGCTGACCAAGCTGCGCTCCGCCAACCGGGAGGAGAGCCTGGGGCGGCTCCGCGAGGACATCGCCGAGGTGTTCTCGGAGCGGTTCGCCCGGCGTCTGGGGGGCGAGGACGCCGAGGTGCGGGCGGAGTTGCTGGGGGCGTGGATGATGGGCATCACCCTCATGCGCCTGTCCATCCGCTCACCGGCGCTGTCCGCCGCGTCGCACGACACACTGTTGCGCTACCTCCAGGCGGGTCTCGACCCGCTGCTGCACACGTGCTGCCCCGAGGCCGGCAACGAGGGTGGTGGCGAGGGCCGCTGACCCTCTCCCCGTTCCGGCCCCGGGGCAGCGGAAGCCGGCGTGGCGGCGGCTACACGTTGGGCACGCGCAGCTTGTCCCAGCTGGCCCTGCCGGGAACGCCGTCCGCGTCGTCGCCGGAGTAGCCCAGTTTGCGCTGCCAGGCCGCGTAGGACGTACGGTCCGCCTCGGTCCACTCGGGGCCCGGCCCCTCCTCGTAGCGTCCGCAGCCCTCGGCCACCAGCCGCTTGCCCATGGCCGTGATGATCTTGCTTTCGCGGCCGGTACGGAAGAAGCCGGCGCCCGGGAACGGCTCGTAGCCGGCCGGTGGTTGGGGAGCGGGGCCGTCCGGCTTGGCGCCGAGCCGCTTGGCGATGCGGCCGCGCATGGTGTCCATCGAGAAGCCACGCGGGTCCACCTTGCCCGGCTGCCACTCCAGATGACCGATCACCGAGCGCTCGGTCCAGCCGTGGGCACGGCAGATGGCCGCGGACACCTTCTCGATCGCCAGCTTCTGCGCCTCCGGCCAGGGGTCCTCGCCATCGCCGAGGTTGACGCACTCGAAACCGTAGAAGTGGCGGTTGCCGTCGGTGTCGGCCTCGTTGTCACGGGGCAGCGCGGACTCGTTGACGACGGCTTCGAGCACATCGCCGTCGCCGAGCCCCGCGTGGTTGGCGCGGCCGTTGCCGACCAGGTGGACCGCGCCGGACTTGTCGATGACGCCGTGGCACAGCGGCCCCGGCAGCGAGGAGTGTCCCTCGTAGCACAGCTCCACGGAGGAGGCCGTGCCCTGGGTGACGGTGTGATGGATCATCACCCCGTTGACCGGGCCCCAGGGGCCCTTGGCGTTGCGGTGGTGAGTGCGCCAGTCGCGGTACTCGTGGACGTCCAGTCCCTCGTCGCGCAGCGCCTTGAGCAGACGGTCGGCGGTGAGCGGTGTGGCCATGGTGATGTGCTCCTTAGGGGTGGGGCATGGTGATGTACGGATGCGCGGGGCGGGGGCTCGATCGGTCCCGCACCGGGCCTACGCCTCCTCGGCCCTGGCCTCGGCCTCCGCTTCGGCCTCCGCCGCGAGCGCCGCCGCGTCCGCTGCCGGGGCGGGCGTGGCCAGCGGCCCGAACACCATCCGCAGATCCAGCTCCGCCTGCTCGGCCGTCACCCACGCCAGTGGCGCGTAGTGCACCTCGATCCCGGCCGGGGGCTGGAGCAGCGGTGTGCGGGCCGCGTTCACCGGCCACTCCACGGCGCCCGTGGCGGTACGGGCCGGGATCAGCCAGTGGTCCCCGGCGCGGTAGGTGCCATCGGCGGCGAAGTACACCTCGACCCCGTCCTCCAGCGGCAGCCAGCGGCCCTCCTCGACCCGCAGCGCACCGCGCTTCAGCCGCGCCGCCGCGCCCTTGCGGGGGCGCCGGGTGCCCTCCCGGTGGTCCCAGCGGCGCAGGAACGGCCGCAGCTCAGGGCGGCGCCCGACCCCCGGCTCCGGCTCACCGGACAGCCGCACCCGCCGCCCCGGCGGATCGACCTCCTCCACCCGCAGCAGCGGCAGCGGTTCACCACGGCTGGTGGAGGCCGTGTCCGCGAACTCCACCAGGTCCCCGACGTTCAGATCCAGCTTGTCGTCGCCGCCCAGGGTCGCCAACTCCACCCAGGTGCCGTCCAGTTCGTCGACCGGGAAGACCACCGAGCCGTTCTCCCGCGACCACTTGAAGGTCGCCTCCCGCGCCGTGCCGCCCTCGTGGATCTCCACCCGGTACAGCTGGTTCTCCGGCCCCCGGTAGCGGGCGTCCGGCCGCACCGGACAAGGGTCCTGGTCCGCGTGTTCCGGCCGCTCGGCGCGGGCCGCCAGCCGGGACGCGGGCGCCGTCGCCTTCCCCGCCCACGCCTCGAACGCCTTGCCGACCTGGTCCTTGGTCGCCCCGTCCGGGTTCTCCAGCCCCAGGGCCGAGCCCTCCAGCGGCAGCACCTGCCAGACCACCTTGACCCGCGCCGCCGTGTCCGGCATCGCCGGGCCGAGGGCCACCTCGCGCAGCGCCGGGTCCTCGGCCGCGGAGACCGACCGCTCCCACACCTTGAGGCAGACCAGGAACGGCCGCTGCTCCGGCAGCCGGTCGCCCGGCCGCTCCGGGTCCCGGTAGGCGTCCGGCTGGTCCCAGTAGGTCCAGGTGGCGGGCGGCTCGTCCGGTTCGGACGCGTCCGCCTCGCCCTCCTTGCCCGGGGCCCCTTCCGGCGCCTCGTCGTCGACCGCGGCGGCGGGCCGCGGCCGGGTCGCGTCGCACAGGATGCCGTCGACGTAGTAGCGGCCGCCCTCGATGATCAGGTCGTCCAGATCGCGGCTGCCGCCCTTGAAGGTGATGTGGAAACCGGCGTCCGCGGCCGGGCCGCCGTGCCGCCCGATCAGATCGGCGGCGAGCGTACGGGCCTGGTGGAGCTGGATGGCGGTCTGCTCGTTGGCGTCGGCGTCGAGCTGGACGCGGCCCTGCTGGGCGACGACCGCGGAGTAGTGCCGCTCGGGCCGGAAGGTGAGCCGGGACAGATCGGCGTACATGGCAGGGGTCCCCCTCGATCAGGTTGGGAAGTCTGGCGGGCGCGGGCTCAGGCGAGTGGGCCGGGTTCGGCGGTGTCAGGTCGGCTCAGGTCACGGCGATGACTCCGGCGTCCGTACCGGCCGGTGTGTACTCCGCGAGCCGTGCCCGCAGGCTGTCCTCGCGCTGCGGCTGGTACAGGTCGTGGAAGGCGCCCATCTCGGCGCCGTCCTCGGCGCCCCGGCGGATCTCCTCCGCGCATCCGGCCGCCAGCTGCCCGTACACCGGCGTCCCGTACCGCTCGCCGCTGAACCGCGGCCGCACCCGCCCCGCCTCCTCGGCCCCCACCAGGTCCGGCTGGCAGCGGTAGCGGCGCGGAGTGCGCGAGCCCGGCGGCACATAGCTGAACCGCAGACACCCGATCCCGCGCCGCGCCACGTGCATCCGCCCGGTGAAGAGGCTGTTCTCGCCGATCTCGACGGCGTGGGTGTGCACTTCGCCGATGACGGTGGTGCGGTGGGCGTGCAGTACGGCGTGGGCGTGGCGGCAGTCCGGGGCGGCCAGCGCCGGGCGGTCGTGCCCGGTGGCGTCCAGGATGGAGTCGCGGATGTGCAGGGCGAGCGGGTCGGTGTGCACCTCCTCGCCGATGACCTCGATGGTGCCGAGGACGCTGTGCTCGATCTGGACGCAGGCGGTGGTGCGCTCCAGGACCAGGCTGGGCTCGTCGGGCGAGCGCGGCGCGCACTCCGGCTCCAGGGACCAGCCGGGGACGAGTGTGCAGTGGCGCAGCACCAGGGTGCCGACCGGCCCGGTGACGTTGAGGCCGCGCCCCGCGATCAGCAGCCCGTCCAGCACGATGCGCGGCGCCGCGCCACCGGTGTGCCCGCCGTCCTCCCGCGCCCGGATGTTGAGCGCGTCGGGGCGGTTGCTGTACCAGTCCAGCAGCCGGATCACCGGCCGGGTCCCCTCGGCGGCGCGCAGTTCGAGCCGGTCGCCGGGGTCCAGGTCGAAGTCCAGCTGCTCCTGGTAGGCGCCGCTGTGGGTGATCTCGATGATGCCCTCGGGGCCGCATCGCCCGCCCCGCCGGTCGTGCCGCCACTGCCGGTACGCGTCCATGATCCGCTGGTGGGCGCGGCCCGGCCCGACCCGGTAGACCGCCGCGTCCGGGGCGGTCTCGCGGTCGTCCCGGTCGTACTCCCCGCCGCCCATGTCGTCGGGGTACGCGTAGTGGTAGGTGACCCATACGCCGTGGCGCGGTGCCGTGCGCGAGCCGAAGGCGATCCGGCCGAGCTCGGGGTCGACGACCACCTGACCGCGCCCCGCCCGGTAGCGCCAGTCCGTCAGATCGGCCACCACGATGTCCGACGGCGGCACGGGCTCGTCGTGGCCGTCCCGCCGGATGGAAAAGCTCTTACCGGGCCCGTAGTAGTCGAGCAACCGGTCCGCGAGCTGCCTGCGGCGGATGGCGGCGGGCACGTTGTCCATGGTGGCGATGTGGGCGGCCGACGGCTCGGGTTCGGGGCGGGTCACCAGCGGGGTGTCGTTGCCGAGGATGGAGAACGTGTAGAGGTTGCGGGCCCGGTCCACGCAGTACGCGGGCGCGTGCCGCACGCGGTACGGCTTGAGCCGCCACACGAACAGCCCGACCCCGGCCGGGGTATGACCGCCCTGCCCGCGCCGGGAGCCCGCGCGCCGTACGTCCACCGAGCGCGCCACCGTCCCGAACGGCCCGCCCGCCAGGTCCAGCGCCGCCCCGTCCCGCAGATCGGCGAGCCGGCCGCGGGAGAGCCTGCGGAGGTCGGCCGCCGCGCCGCCCGTCCCCCCGTACAGCCTGACCGGCTGGTGGTGTGCGGTGAGCCGGGAGAACTCCACGGCGCGGGCGGGCCATCCGGCCACCGACACGGACAGCTCCTCCAGCAGCGCGAGCGTGCCCTTGCGCCGCCGGTTGGCGACGGTGGCGGCGACGTCCCGGCGCGGTGCCAGCGCCTCGGCCAGCAGCCGTGGCCGGGACGCGTCCGGCGGCCGGCCGTGGCGCAGTCCGGTGACCAGGACCCGCTCGTAGCCGGGCAGCGGGCGGTAGCCGACCAGATCGCCCAGGTAGGGCAGCACCCATGCGGCGGCGGTCTCCACGAACCAGTCGTCGTAACTTTGCTCGACCCCCTCGCGTACCCGGTCCACCTGTTCGGCGAGTACGGCGAGCAGGGCGCGCAGGGGCTCGCCCGCCTCCTCGTCCCTGAGGCGGTGCCACTGCGGAAGCAGTTCCGCCAGCCCGTCCGGCTCCCTGCTCATGAGGTGACCTCCGTAAGGATCAGCGTGTCCGGGACGTCCGGTGAGAACAGCGCGAGCCGCGCCGGGCGGATGCCGCGGAAGACGGACACCGAGCGGCCCCGGGGAAGCCGGCGGGTGTCGGTGATGTCGGGGTTGAGGCGCAGCAGTTCGGCGAGCGGGATGCCGTGGCGCCCGGCGATGTCGGTGAGCGTCTCGCCGTCCGGCGCGGTGACCCGGTAGGTGTCCTCGGCGTACTCGGCGGACCGGGCGGGAACCACGGCGCTGGGCTCGGTGAGCCGGGCGGCCGCCTCGGCCAGTTGCCGCGGGGTGCTGGAGGCCGGGACACCGGTGAAGACGTCCACGTCCACGTAGTCCACACCGGGCACCGAGTGGGCGGTGGCGAGCACCTCGGAGAGCACCGCCGGCTGCCCCAGCTCCCGGCCCGGATAGCCCAGTTCGCGCAGGAGTGCCTGGCGCAGGCGGGGTTCGACCAGCTCCCAGGCGTGGTCCGGCGCCACTTTCACCCGCGCCACCAGCACCAGCAGCACCAGCTCGCGCACCTGCACCCGGACCGGCAGCCGGGCGTCGCCGTAGGCGGCCAGTGCGGAGCGCAGGGCGCGCAGCACCTCCGCGTCCTCGCCGATCGGCGCGTCGTCCACACCGGCCACCGTCACATGGAGCACCGTGCGCCGCCCGTCGAAGAGTTCACGGGCGGCGGCGCGGCCGATGCCCGCGCGGGACCGGGCGAAGTCCTCGTAGTCCTGGAGGGACACCAGCCGGTCCAGCGCGGAGACCGCGAGCGGGATGGTGCGGCGGGTCATCCCGGGGCCGTCGCCGTCCGCGCCACCGGTGGCGGGCTGCGGGTTGGTGACGGCGGTGACACCGAGGGGCCGGGTCAGGGCCTGGGTGATGCGGTCCGCGGGGACGTTGGCGGCCGCTCCGGTGCCGAAGCGGTAGCGGGCCCGGACGTTCTCGTGGCCGCTGGGCAGCCGCGCACCGTGCACCCCGTCGCCGAAGGTCACCGTGGTCCGTCCGTCCCCGGTGGTGCCGGTGACGTACACGCGCTCCCGCGGGCCGCGGCCGGCCAGGCTGTCCACCCGGTGCCAGAGCAGCCCGTCGACCCGCACCTCCAGGGCGGGGACGGCACCCAGCGGGTTGTCGGCGGGGAGCCAGGTCAGCGGCGACTGCCACAGCGTGAAGCTCTGGTGGGCCAGGGCCGGGTCACCGCTGCCGATGGGCTCGTCGCGGCTCTCGCCGTGGGTGGCGGGCACGACGTTGCCCTGGACGCGGACCGTCTCCCGCCGGTAGCGGTGGGCCAGGTCGGCGGTGAGGGTGAGGGTGGTGTGGACGTGGTCGCCGGGGAGTTCCGGGTCGACCCGCTGGTCCACGGCGGCGATCACCGCGAGTTCGGTGCCCCGGACACCGCTCGCCCGGATGTCGGTGCGCTCACCGGAGACGACGATCCGGCGGCCGGGCCGCAGCCCGTCGTACAGCTCGGCGAGTTCGATCTCGTTGCCGTGCACATCCTCGCCCAGCGGCTCGTCCGCCGGGCGCAGCGGCTCCGCGCCCGCGTGCACGGTGGTGTCGCGGATGGCGGAGAGCACCACGTCGTGTTCGTCGAGCCAGGGGTCGGCGAGCGTCAGCTGGGTGCCCCGGCCGGTGATGCCGTAGTTGGTGTACGCGGCGGTGCGTACGGCGGTGACGCGGGTGGTGACGAGGGCGAGCTCGCGGTCGCCGGGGATGCCGTCCGGCTCGCCGGAGCCCTTGCGGGGGCGCTCGATGGCCACCCAGCTGCCGACCGTGATGGAGTCCTGGACCGAATCCAGCGGCAGGACATAGCGGTTGGCGGGCTCGGGCACGGTCGCGATGCCGATCTCGACGGCGGCGGGCTCGCTGCCGGAGGTGTACCGCAGCGTCAGTTCGTGGCTTCCGTAGGTGATCTGTTTCGGTGCTTCGCCCCGGCTCAGCATCCACTGCCGCTGCTCGCCACCGTCCACGACCACGTGCACCCGCCCGTCCTCGGCGGGCCGGGACACGAACAGGGTGAGCGCGGGCAGACCGGGCAGCAGCGTGGCGGTGACCCCGGGCTCCTGGGAGTCGGTGGGGCGGCTCCTGAGCCAGCCCAGGTCGTGGTCCTGGCCGGTGCGGGTGGACAGTCGGACCTTTCCGGGGCCGAGGTCGAACTCGGCGCTCTGCGGCAGGTTCTCGGTGCGCTGCCACGACGTCCCGGTCTCGATGTGCTGGAACTCCGCCTTCACCGGCACCTTGCCCGCTGTGTCGTAGACGATCCGCACCGCGGTCAGCTCACCTCCGGTCAGCGGCCAGTCGGTCTGCCGGATGACCCGGCCCCGGTCGTCCTGCACGGGCTTGAGCGGCGCCGTCGCCCCGAAGGGCGCCGCCGTCACCCGCAGGGCGAGCAGCTCGCGCAGGAGCGCGGGAGCGGTGGCCTTCGACGGTGCGGCGGCGGCCGGGGCGGCCCGGCGCCACGCCGCGTACATCCCGCTCTCCAGCCGCGGATCGAGGGTGGACAGCAGCCCGGCGGCCACGTCGGACCCCGGCCCGAAGAGCCGCCGCGGATCGTGCGCCGCCGTGGCGCGGGCGCCGGACGGGGGCCGTACCACGCGGGTGCGCAGGGCGGGGAGCACGGCGCCGAGCGCGGTCGCGGCCGCGAGGCCGTGCGCGGACTCGGCGGCGGTGGCCGAGAGGGGCTCGGCGGTGGGCCGGTCCTCGGCGAGCTGGGACCTCGGCCGCACCTCGGCGGGCCCGGCGGCGGCCAGCTCCCCGGCCCGCTCCCCCAGGTCGCCGATCACCGCTTCCAGTCGCTCGAACCAGGCGGCGACCTCCGCGTACGGGGCGGCCAGCACCTGTGCCTCCGCCAACCGGTCATGGGGTTCGGCGAGCCGCCGGACGAGCTGGCCGGGCGTGGTGATCCCGTCCAGATCGCCTCGTAGCGGCGCCAGGACCTGCGCGTCGAACTCCTCGATCAGACGGCTGACGGGGCGCGGCGCGGGGTGGTCCGGCACGGGCTCGGCGTCCCCCCGGTCGTCCGGGTCCTCGTCCGCCTCCGGGTCGGTGATCCACCGGCGTACCTCGTCCACCAGCTCCTTCAGGGAGGGCGGGGCGGACCGCGGCAGTCCGATCGCCGTCACGTCCTCCTCGCGGTCGACGGTCACCCGCGCGACCGGCAGCAGCATCCGGCCGCCGCTCCCGGACTCCGGTGTCCCGTCGAAGACGAAGAGCAGCTTGTCGCCGGCGGTCAGCCCGAGCGCGGTCCCGGACACCAGCAGTTCCGACCGGCGCTCCAGGTCGCCGGGGCCGATCAGGGCCGGGCAACGGCGGCGCACCGCCAGTTCGTTCCAGGCCCAGCGGGCCGTCAGATCCTCACTGGTCTGATAAGTCTGTGACTCCTCGTCGGAGGCCGCCGGGACGCTGTGGCTGATGGCCCCGCGCGGAATCGTCACCACGACGTCCTCGGCGCGCGGATCCCGGTCCAGGGTGTAGGCGAGGTGGGTGTCGGCGGCCACGCCCGGCCGTGGCACATGCCCGACCAGCCGTCCCAGGAGGGCGAGTGAGCGGTGGTCGTGCGCGGTGCGCAGATAGCCCTCGTCGGCGATCCGCTCGGAGTGGAAGGTGAGCAGGTCGGCCAGGACCGCCCAGGCGTCCAGCAGCCCGATGGCCGGGTCGTCCGGGGTGCGTACGGTCAGGCCGCGCAGCGCGGGGTAGGCGGGCGAGGCGAGCCGGTCGAGCATGGCGGCCAGGAAGGAGCCGTACTCGCCGACGCGGTAGTCCAGGGCGGTGCGGCCGGGCGGGTTGTGCGGGACGCCGGGGGCCGCCCGGCGCTCGTCGTGGCCGCCGCAGCCACAGCCGCAGGTGGTGGGGCGGTCGGGGCGGTCGAGGTGGTCGGGGTGGTCGCTCATCGGGCCCCCTTCAGCTCGATGACCAGGCGGCCGTTCTCGGGCCGGTCGGGGTCGTTGTCGCATTGGGCGATCTCCAGGGGACCGATGCGCAGGATGCCCTCCTCCAGCGCCTCGCCGTGTGTCGTCTCGTACGAGGTGCCGTCATCGGGCTCCTTCGGCCCCTCCAGCCCCTCGTGCCACAGCCGTCGCAACCGGGTGACCTCGACACCCAGCACCCCCGGCACCGCCGCGGCGACGGCCACCAGCCGGCTGAGCCGCACCGGTTCGCCGAAGGTCAGCGCGTCGGGGTGGAAGAAGCCGAGCCGCCCGCCGGGCAGCCGGTGGCGGCCCAGCACCCGGTACAGCTCGGCGAGGATCTGCCCGTGCTGGTGTCCGGGCGCGGCGCACACCGCGATCGCGATGTCCAGCGGCACGGCGCGGGCCGGACCGACCACCAGGTCGTGTCCGATGCGGCGGTAGCCCTCCAGGGCGTGCGCGACCGAGCCGAGGAGGGCGGGGGACGGTGCCCCGGTCCCGTGCGCGTCGACCGCGACATGGGCCTCCCGTACGCTGCCGGTCCAGCGGATCTCCGCCGCCGCGCGCCGGACGCCGGGCAGCTGGGCCGCGAGCGCCGCGTAGTCCTCGGCGGTGACGGCCCGCTGCCGGGTGCGCCTGAGGTCCAGCGGGGCGAGCCGGCGGACCTGCTCGACCGGTTCCGGTTCGGTGCCGCCGACGGCGGGGAGCGGGTTGCGCACCCCGGCCACGGGCATCGGCCGCCCGGTATCGGCGGCGTCCGGGTCCCGGCACAGCACGAGGTGGTTGATGGCCTCGGCCCCCACGTTGCCCGCCGTCCCGCCGCCCACCCGGTAGTGGGCCGCGAGGCGCGCCCCCGGCTCGGGCCTGGCGCCGTGCCGTCCGTCGCCGAAGCGCAGCGTGAGCCGCCCGTCGTCCGCCGGCTCCCCGACGAAGTGCCGGTCGCGGGGGCGGGAGTTCAGCAGATCGCGGCGCGGTGTCCAGGTGTGGTCCCCGTCGGTGAGGCGTACGGCGGGGAGCGCGGCCCGTGGGTCCTGGACGAGCGCGGCGGCCGGCCCGTGCAGCACCGGGTCCTCGGGGCGCAGTCCGGCCGCGTACGCCCGGCCCCAACTGTGCGCGATCTCCCAGGCGATGCGCTCGTCCAGGACGGTGCCCGACCGGGCCCTGGCGGTCAGGACGTCAAGGCGCCGCAGCTTGGCGTGGAGCAGCCGGTCGGAGCGGTGCAGCAGCTCGCGCAGGCCGCGCACGGGATGGCGGGCGAGTTCGAGGCGCTCCAGGACGCGCGGCCCGAACAGGACGGTGAGCTCGGCGATCTCCCCGTCGGAGAGCCCGTCGCGGTCGCGGGCAGCGCGCCACAGCTCCGTCAGCCGCCGCCGCACCCGGTCCGGGACGGCGGCCAGGCGCTCGGCCTGTCCGGCGGCGATGTGGCGGGGGTCGGGGAAGGGCACGGCCTGGGTGACGGGCGCGTGGTGCAGTACGGGCCGGAAGCGCGGCACGATGCCCGGGTAGACGGACTGGGCGAGCAGTGTCCGCAGCGCCTCGGCCTGGGCGTACGCGGTGCCGGGCACCACCTTCTCGCGCCGCTGCCCGGCCGACTCCAGCCCGATCCCGGCCCGGCCGGTCGCCTCCGGGCCGACCGTGGTGAACAGCCGCCGTACCTCGTCGGCGGTCAGCGGACGTCCGTGGCGGGTGGTGTCCAGCAGGGCGCCGATGAGCCGCGCGGGCGCGTTCCCGGCGTCCTTCTCGAAGCACCCGAACGCGGGAGGCGCGCAGGAGCCGACGACGGCCGGGACGGGCGGCACGGTGTGGACCTCCGGTGTGCCGCGGCAGAAGGTCAGCGAGCGGCCGTGGTCGACGAGCACCACATTGCCGCGCGCCACGCTCACGTCCTCGACGGGCGCGCAGTCCGTACCGCCCCTGGTGGCCAGGCACAGCGGGAAGGCGAGCGCGTCGTCCGAGGCCCAGGTGACCTCCAGTACGGGCTGTTCGGCCAGCCGGTCGACGGCGGGGGTGACGGAGGTGAGGCGCACGGCCTGCCGGTGGGACGGGTCCGCGTCGCCGGACGTACCGGAGCGCGGCCCCAGCACCTCCTCGAAGAGCAGCAGATCGCCGGGGCGCAGGTCGAGGGCGCGGGTCCGGCACTCCTCGTCGGTCCACTCGTCGCGCAACGTCGCGGACGTGGCGCCGCTCGGCAGCGAGCGCACCTCGCCGCCCCAGGTCCACAGGCGGACGCGGTTGTGTTCCGGCCGCAGCCGTAAGGGTTCATCGGGGACGACGGGCTCGAACACCTCCACCGACCCGCGTTCGTCGAGCGCGGCCAGCTCCCGGTCGTCCAGCACGGCCCCGATGTCCGGCCGGTCCAGCGGGCCGAGGTCGCGGACGTCGACGGCGGCGAAGCGGTACTCCCCGGGGCCCAGAGTCAGGGGCGCGGCCGTCTCCACGGTGACGAAGGCGCGCGCGTTGCAGCCCTCGTGCATCGGATAGTCGATGAGCCGCACATGGCGGCGTACGGACACCCGGCGGCGGGCGGTGTCGAGGTACGCCTCGGTGGCCACCGCGTCCTGCTGGTAGCTGATCCGGTCAGCGGTGTGGGCGAGCAGCTCGACCAGGGTGGTGCCCAGATCGGCGGCGTTGCGTTCGGTCCAGTCGGGGGTGGTGAGGCGGAGCCGGTCCAGGACGACCTGGCGGAGGGTGTCGTAGTCGCGGGCGGTGTAGTCGATGACGGGGGCGGGCGCGGGGCGGACGGCGGGCGGGCGGCCGGGCTCACCGGTCCCGCAGTCGAAGGGGGTCGGGCAGTCGGGCCGGAAGGTGAACTCGGCGGAGAAGTACCGCTGGTCGAAGCCGGGGAAGGGCTCGGTGCCGGGCCGCCCGTAGGGGTCGGTGCCGACGATGGAGAGCCGGTAGGCGGAGGTGTCCCCGGCGCGGTCCACGGTGACGTACAGCTTGTCGTCGAGCTCGGGGTCCTCCTCTCGCTCGACGGAGATCTCCAGGACCTCGATACCGGTGATCCGGCGGCCGCCGTCGACGCGTACGTTCTCCGGGCACAGGCCGTGCGGGGCCTTGCCGAGGAAGGTGACGGTGAGGGTGGTGCCCTGCTGGGTGCTGTCGCCGGCCTCGACGGCGTCGATGCCATGGAGGTGGGCGGCCCTGACGCGGCTGCGCCGCGACGCGGTGGCCGGGTCGCTCATGCGGCGCCCCTCCCCTCGAACACCTCGTCGCGCAGGCCGGCGGTGGAGCGCACCACGTACCGCAGATGGACGCGTACGACGTTCTCCTCGCTCACCACGTCCAGGGACGCCACCTCGATCAGCTCGCCGAGCCAGCGCTGCAACGACGCCTGGACGGACAGTTCGACGGCGGAGGCCAGCTCGGGGCTGGTGGGCGTGAAGACGAGGTCGAGGAGCCCGCACCCGAAGTCGGGCCGCATGACACGTTCGCCGGGACTGGTGAAGAGCAACTGCTCGATCAGATCGCGTACGTGGTCGTCGTGGTCGGCGTGCGCGGTCCGCCCGCGCCGGTCGATCCGGAACGGGAAGGCGATGTCGGTCCGTACGGTGCGCGTCCTCATCCGCACCTCACCCCCTGCCGCGCGGTGGGGACGACGGGTGGCCCCTGCGGCACGAGCCCCGCGCTGAAGCACTGTGCCGAGGAGGTGTCGAGCAGTACGGGCACGCCGTCGATCAGCACCCCGTCGCGGTCCGGAGTCCACCGGACGGTGGTGCACGGCGACGGGACGCGGTCGACGGTGTGCGGGCAGCCGACGACCGTGAAGGCGTCGTCGGCGGTCGGCACGGGCTGCCCGTCGAGCCGTACTCCGGACGCCGACGGCGCGGATACCGGCCGTACGCGTCCGCCGTGCGGGCAACTGATCACGGCGGTGTGGCTGACGAGATTCCCGGAATTCCCGGACACGTCCCTGGTCCCTCCCCGTTCGCTGCTGTTTCTCGCTCGGTTATCGCTCGGTCATCGCTTTTTGGGCACGGTGAGCCGGCCCTCGTTGAGGTCGACCTGAGTTCCGACCAGGGAAACGGACGCCCCCTGGCCGTTGTCGATATGCACCCCGGTCGCGTCGATCCTTATGGACGCACCGCCGGGCGCCTCCAGCAGAATGCCCTCGGCCGGAATGTCGGACATCACGATCTTGTGCTTTCCCGGCGTCTGGATCACCACGGGGTGGGACGTCGCCGGGTCGCCACGCGCGTCCTCCGGCAGCTGGTCCCTGACGCCGAACCAGCACCCCGTCCAGATGGGAAAGCTCGGGTCCCCCTGCTCGAACTCCACCCACACGCCCGCCCCGACGGACGGCACGACGTAACTCCCGGCGGGCCGCTGCTGGTCCCCGGTGAAGGGGAAGCAGGGCATGGCCCAGGTGGACGGCTCGTCGCCGAGGACATCGGGCACCTCGACGGTGATCCGGCCGATTCCGAGCGGGTCCTGGTTGTCCCGCACCCGGCCCCGGAATTTGCCGAGGAAGCGCTGGTTGGGCGTTGCCGCCATGGAGGCTCCTGATCCTTGTGCGGCCTACGGCCGGACGACGTTGCTGCGGGCGATCAGCCCTTCGCGGGTGAGCGTGAAGTTCTGCTGGAACGAGCCGGGCCGGAGGTTATGGGTGACGGATTTGACGAAGTACTCCCCGTCGTAGGTGACCCCCGTGCCCCGGACGCCGACGAGCTGACGCGGCTGGAGGAGGTACCCGTGCCGGCTGACGTCGAGCGAGCCGGACCCGGAGATGGCGTCGGCCGACGTGGCGGCGCGCGCGAGCGCCTCCGCCTCGGCCTGCGCCCGGTCCTTCTTGGCGGTGCCGGAGAGCGTCTTACGCTTGAGGGCGGGCGTGGCCCGTTTGCCCAGGGGCGGGCGGAGCGGACTGATGTCGGGCTGGGCGAGGAGGGTGGCGGTGCGGGTGGCCGGGTCCTGCACCCGGGCCTGCGGCTCCTCCCGGGCGGTCCCGTCATAGGCGAACGTCAGCTGGTCGACGGTGGAATTGACGTCCATGTTGACGGTGAGGGCGTGCTGGGGTGTGCCGATGCGCTTCTCGGGTCCCCAGTAGGCGGTGGAGACCCCGGGCACGGGCCCGGGGATGAGGTAGAAGACATAGCCGTTGGCCTGGGCGAGATCGGTGACGTACTGGAGGTCGGTGCCGGTCTGGTAGTCCACGCGGCGCTGTGCGTTGGGCGGTTGGAGGATCTTCTCCTTGACGACGTCGGCCTCGATGCCGTAGTCGGTGTACTTGGCCAGGATGCGGCTGACGCGCTGCCAGGGTGAGAGGTTGGGGTAGCGGTCGGTGCGCTCCTCGAGGTCCATGAGGAGGGTGAGGTCCTCGCCGGTGACGGTGAGGGTCGTCTGCCCCGGCTGATTGCTGGCCCCCACCTCGTGGCGCACGATGAGCCCGTCGAGGAGGACGATCGGCGTTCCCTTGACGACGGCCGTGACGATCACACGGGTGCGGGGGTCGAAGAACCCTTCCGGGAGCAGCCGGTCGACGATCGCCCCCTTCTTGGTGAGGTCGAACGCCATCTGGAAGCCGCTGCGTTCGCCCGCGGTGGTGGTGATCTGCGCGGACAGCAGCGCCTCGGTGACCTCGGCCGGCACCGGGCGGGTGAGCTGGGGCCCCATGCGTAATTCCAGGTGGATGGGCCCCTGCCCGACGGGCTCATCGGCCATGGCGCCCACCGCCTCCGCCCGGGAACCCGCCCGGGATCGCTATCTCCTCGCCCGGCTCGGCGGTCAGCTCGCGCGGGTCGAGGACGGGGTTGGCGTCGGCGATCCGCCACCAGGCGGCGGGGTCGCCGAAGTAGCGCTGACCGAGGTGGTCGGGGCGTTCGCCACTGCTGACGGTGTGGGTGGCGGTGTCCTCGGGGTCCGCGCTGATGGGCGGCAACAGCCGCCGCTTGACGTACCGGACGGGGGTGCCGTCGGGTTGGGTGTGGACCCCGATCTCGGCGTCGTGGTAGCGGCTGGAGCGGGGGTAGGGATGCGATCCGGGTATCGCGTCCAGCGCGCTCTCGTACGACTGTGGCTCTGCCATCCGCTACACCCTCCCCAGCCCGATGCCGCCGCTGTTCAGCCCGATGTCCCCGCTGTTCAGCCCCAACGCGCCGAGCGCCCCGCCACGCGCCGCCGCCGCGAGCCGCTCCTTCTGCGCGAGGTGCGCGAGGTAGAGCTCGGCGCCACGGTGGCCGGCGGGGAGGTCGCTGACGGTGAGCACCTTCAGCCCGATGCTGAGGGACGCCCGGATGGGATTGAGGTTGACGTCGAATGCCGATTCGTTGATGGAGAGTTCCGTGATGCGGACCGGCATGACGCGCTTGCTGCCCCAGGTGAAGAGCGTCAGCGGCATCTCGATCGGGGTGATCTCGATGGTCCCCTTCTTGGCGAGCCGCATGGCCTCCCGTAACTTCGCGGTGGTCGGCTGCACGAGCATTTCGAGCGTCGCGAGCTGCGGGTGTATCCCGTCGGGCGCGGCCACCTCGAACTGATCGGTCGCATCGATCTCCGCCGTGAACTTCCACGTCTCCTGGGCGGGCCCCTTGAGCCGGAGCGCCTCATTCCGGTCCCCGCTTCCGCTGCCGCCCCCGCCGCTGTCGGCTTGGTCGCCGGCGGATTGGGGTGAGAGCGAGCGTTCCAGGGTGTCGGGGTTGAACTGCAGCACGATGATGCGCTGGGGGGTGCCGCGCTCGGGGTCGACGAGGACGATGCCGGAGCGGATGGGCTTGGGGATGTCGGCGTAGGTGGTCACAGGCGGGCCTCCAGGCGCTCGACCAAGGGAGAGTAGTCATGGTCAGGGAAGATCTCCGGAAACAGCTCCAGCATGCCCTCAAGATATCCACGGATCTCTCCGAATCCCCGGGCGAGCGAAATATCGGTGTACAAATACTGCCACCCGTACGTCCCCTTGGTCAGCAAGATCGCGTCCAAGTACTCCCGGTACGTGATGTCCATTTTGATGAAACCGGGAGGGTAGGGGGAGGCACCAATATCCGCAACGTCGCTGTACCAGACCTCAAGCGGACCGAGGCCAGGCTTGAGCCGGATATACGTGAGCATGCCCGCTCCGGAACGCGGCGTCTGATCCATAACGCGTAGTTCCGACAGGAATTGGCGTTGGAACTCCGTGTCCGCTCCCCGGGCAGGGCCATCAGGCTGACTCAGTATGTCGTGGAAGGGGCGCAGGAAGAACTCGCCACTGATCTCCGGCAGTTCACGAGTATGGAGGATGCCGTTATCGGCCGCTTCTTCTTCGTCGTCGTAAGCGACGTCATCATCCTCGTCATCCTCCCCGGCTCGGGTCGACCATCGACATCCGAAGTCGATGAAGCGCAGTCCGCACGACCTGATGTCTTCATCCAGCACCAGGTCCGCCCATTTCTCGTTGAAGGCGCCCAGCGGAGGGAGGGCCTCCAAGGGAGGGGTCAGCCGGTCGGTGTCTCCACAGTCGGCGTCCAGTACCGGACAGTTCGCAATCTCCTCCAGTGACGTCAGATGCCGCTGTTCATTCGGGGTCAGCTCCGACATTGGCCGTTCCTTTCAGTGGCGCAGAACAGCGCGCTTAGTTGAACCTGAAGTAACCGTACCTTTCCCGGTGTTTCAGCATGGCCAGGAGTCCAGAAAGGTCTGCTATCACTCTCCCGCTCGGGAGGGAATACTTCCGCATCGCGTTTCTCATCTCCTGAAAGTCGTTGAACTTCCCGACCCTGCTCCGCTCCTGCATGAAGGCATCCATGAACGCTTTCCGCTGGGAGCGCTTACTGGAGAGATTCACCCGGAATCCAAATGCGACTTCGATTTCAGGACGCGTGGCCGTATTGATCGGAACCGAGGAGAGCGGGGCGTAGTTGTGCACCGGGACCGGAGGAGGTGGGAACTGCAGCGCCGCCACGTTCCGCGATCCGGGCTGTAGCTTTTTCCAATGCGAGCGGCTGCGTCCCGAACCTCGCTCCTTTTTGTACATGCCCCACGCGGCATCGATCTTTTCGGGGAATCCCCTGGGGTACGCGGGGCCATGCGGATAGGGGCTAGGGCTTTTGCCCGCGTAACGCTTCAGCTTCACCTCGTACCACCCGGGAAGTGGCGGATTCAACTTCGACGGTTCACCGAATATGTTCGCCGGTATCTTCTCGAAATTATCGTAGAAGGGTCCGTTTATGTCGTTCCTGGCAGGAACGAAGTTGGATGTCTTGGCGGGACCTCCCAATTGCCGGGGGATCAGGTGCATGCGATCCCATTGGTGCGGATTGTTCTGGAGGTCATACCTCACCAGGTAATCCCAGCCTTCGGTGTACTGCCCCGACGGTTTCCTCCCGTATTCCTTTCCATACTCTGGATTTATGTACTCGGCCACTGTCGTGATGGCCGGCCGCACATAGTTCTGTGGCGTCGGGCTGATCCCCGGATCCGGTAGTTGATATTTCTGGAGATACCGCATCACGCTCTGCTTGTAGCCTCGCGTCACTGTGCCGCCAGGGTTGAGGCTGGCGCGCACCTGAAATCTCTCGCCGCCCATCACGTAAAGCCGGGTGAGGCGATACCGGCGGCGCAGAACGGAAAGCAGGGAGTCCAGCGTATCCTTGTGCACTCCAGGCTCGAGCTCACCTTCGATGATCGGGCGAATCCTGGCGATGATCAGCGCCAACTGCGCATCCTTGAAGTTGGACGACTCCTCCTCTTCTTTCCGGTCGTCACGCTTTTCGCCCTTGTCCCCCTTATTCCCCTTATTCCCCTTCCCGCGTGGTCCCTTACTCCCTTTACCGTCCTTATCGGGTTTGGGTTTCCGGGAACCCGGCTTGTCTTCGTTCTTGTCGTGCTTGGGCCTCCTGCCGTCATCCTCCCCGGGCTTCTTGGACTTGTGAGGAGCGTCGTTGTCGCCCTTGGGCCTGCGGGGGCCGTCCTTGTCCTCTGTGGACTTGGTCGGGCCCGGATCCTCGGACTTGGCCAGGTCCTGGTCGTCGCGCTTCGGCGGGGAGCCGTTGTCGTCCTTGTCCGGCTTGGGCCTCGTCTCCGGTTCGGGCTTCGGCTTGGCCGGGGGGTCCGGCTTGGGTTTGGGCTTCGGGGACGGGGTCGGGCGGGTGTCGGGCTTGTCGTCCGTTGGGTCCTTCGGCTTGCCGTTCTTGTCCTTGGTTGTGGGGGCCGGGGTCTTGACGGCGGGTGTGGTCTTGGGGCTGCCGGGGGCTTCGGGCCTGGTGGGTTTGGGGTGGGGGCGCGACGGCGTTGTGGGCTTCGGCTTTGTGGTCGTTGTCGTTGTGGGGCGCGTTGCGGGAGTACTCGTCCTCGGTGAGGTCGGCTCTTGCGACTTCTCGTCGGGCTTCGGCTTGCCGCCCCGTCGGTCCGAGCCCTCCCCGTCCGTACCGCCCCTGCCGCCGGCTCCGTCCTTGCCGCCCTTGCCCTGGCCCAGCTTGGCGGCGATGGCCTTGAAGCGCCGGCCCACCTTGGCGACGTACTTGCCGATGCCGGACAGCAGGGCCTCGTAGGCCAGTTCGAGGAGCGCCACGATGCCCGCCGCGACGGCCTTCGCGAAGAGGATTCCCGCGCCGCCCATGCGGACGAGCTTCAGCCAGTCGAGGACCGCGCCCATCGCGCGCAGGATCGCGCCGAGCGCGCCGATGGCCGTGCGGATGGCGTCGATGACGGCCATCACCCAGCCGGCGCCCGGGATGAGCTTGGCGACGACCTTGGTGATGACGATCTCGCCGATGATGAGGGGGAGTTGGGGGACGATCGCGTCCCACGTCTCCTTGACGATCCGCTCCAGGGTGAAGCCGCCCTTGAACAGCTTGTCCAGGACGGCCTTCGGGACGCCGATGATCTCCTCGATCTTGGACTGGAACCACTCCTTGACGGCGGACTTGACCTCCCTGAACAGGTGGTTCTTCGCGCCGTCCACCGCCGAGTTCTTGGCGCCGCTCAGCCAGCCGCCGGGGTCGGAGAGGAAGTCGACCGCGATGAGCATGAAGTCGCCGAGCGCGCCCAGCAGTTTGGAGGCGAAGTCCAGGACTGCCTTGACCGCGTCCACGACGGCCTTCACCACGTCGAGCAGCATCTTCTTGAGGACGTCGAGGATGCTGCTCAGCAGCTTGCCGAGGGCGTTCAGCAGGTCGGTGATGGCCTGCTTGAGCATGGTGGCGAGCTTGTTGACGAGGGCGATCGCCGCCTCGATCAGGCCCGTGATGACGTTCCTGATGCGCTTGGCCAGGTCGATGACGGCCCGCACCATCGCCTTGGCGAACTCGATCAGGTCGTTGATGAAGTTCTTGATCGCGTCGGCGATCGCCTTGCGGGCGTCGTTGATCCAGCGTTCGACCGTCTCCTTGAAGTTCTTGATGAAGCCGACGACCGCGTCACGCGCCTCCCTGATGACGCGGACAATCGCGTTCTTGATCTCGATGACCTTGTTCTTGATCCAGTCGAAGGCCTTGCTGACCCAGTTGCCGGACTCCTGGACGCTGTCGTCGCGCTTCTTCTCGGCGTCCCGTTCGGCCTGGTCGCCCTTGTCCTGGATCTTCTTGTCGCTGTCGTCCTTCTCCTTGTCGACGTCCTTGTCGGTCTGCTCTTCCTTGTCCTTGACGTCCTTGCGGATCTTGTCGTGCCGTTCGGTTTTCTTGTCCCCGAGAGACCGGAGCTCCTTGTCCTGCTCCGTGCGCCAGTCCGCGCGTTCGGCGGTGACCTCTGTCATCGCCTTCTCGCGCTCGCTCGCCTGGCTCTTGGTGTTGGCGGCTATCTCGGCGTCGACCTGTCGCTTGTGTTGCTGCTGGCCGTCCCGGAAGTCGCGGTCCTTGGTCTGCCGCCCTTCGGACATGCGCTGCCGGCCGTCGGTGAATGCCGCCTGGAACTGCGGTCCGCGTTCGTGCTCGGCCACTTCCGACGCGGCCTCGGGCGGTACGGCCCCCGTCGTGGCGCCGCCCTGGGGCGCACCGCCGCCCCCGCCGCCCTGCTGTCCGGGGACCTTCGCGGCCATCTGTTCCTGGGGAGCGTCGGGATAGACCTGGTCCTCGCCCATCCCCCGGCCGGCGTCGTCGCGGCCCGTCGCGACGGTCTCCTGGCCCTTGGTGTCGACGGCGGAGCCCTGCTCACCGGCCGTCTGGTCGGCGGCGCCCCGCATCCGCACGCCCGGTGCGTTGCCCGCCTGGGCCTGCTTGAGCGCTTCGTCCTTGGTCGGCAGCCCGGCGAACTTCGCGGCCAGGGCCTGGGGGTCCACTACGGGTTTGTCGGCGCCGAAAAGGCTCGCGACCCCGTTCACGATCTTGCCGCCGATGAAGCCCAGCGCCATCTTGAAGGTGTCCCAGCCGCCCGGCTCCTCGGCCTTCTCCGCCTCGATCTGGCCCTCGGGCTCCTTGGCGCCCGTGACCTCGGCCTCTTCCTGCTCCGGGGCCTCGGACTTCTGGGCCGGGTCCTGCGAGTACTGGGCCGGTGCGTCGGTCTTCGGCTTGCCCTGGAGGGTCCGCGGGGCGCCTGCCGGGCGCCGCATCGAGGGCGGGGCGGCGGCGAGCGCCTTGTGTTCGTCGCTGACGGTGCGGTCCACCGAGCCGCTCACGCCGGTCATGGCCTCAAGCGCCACATGGGGCTTGAGCTTCGAGGCCGTGGACAGGCCCGCTTCCGGGGACACCTGGGAGAGGTTCGGGGACGGTCCGGAATCCTTCTTCTTGCTCTGGGCCGGGGCGGACGCCTTGCCGCCACCACCGCCCCCACCGCCTCCGCCGCCGCCCGCACCGCTGGGTGCCTTCGCCGCCGGAGCCGACGTGGACTTCTCGGTCTCCGGGGTCGGGGCCGGTGCGGACGCGGGGGCGGGGGCCGACGCCGCGGGTTCGGCGGTCTTCTTGGGTTCCGTGGTGGGCGGCGTCGGCTCCGCTGCCGGAGCCTCGGTCCGAGTCCCCGTACGCTCCCCCGGCGAACTCTGCTCGCTTCGCGCTCCGCTGCTCGCCCCGCCCGGCGTATCCGCGTTCGACCCACCCGTGACCTGGGTGTCCCGCGCGGGTGAGGGGGACGGGGAGTCGGCGGTCGGCTCGCTCCGGCCCGCCGGCGCCGCGGCCGTCTTCTTCTGTTCCCGTTCGGCCGTGGGCTCCTGCGCGGCCGCCTGACCGCCCACCGCCTGCTGGGACGCCTTTTCCCGCGCACCGCCGGATGTCTCGCCCGCCGCGGGAGTGTCCTTCTCCTCCTTCGCGGCCTGTTCCCCGGTCTCGCTGCCGCCGTCGGACCTGCCCGCGGCCTCCTGCACCGTCATCTGGGCGACGACGGGTCCGTCCTTCGGGTCGGCGCCGCTCTTCGGGTCCCTCGTCGCGGCCGGTCCCGGGCGGCTCTCCGCGGCCTGCTCCACGGCGAGACCGCCGAGGCCGCCGAGCCCGTCGCCTCCCGGAGCGCCGCGGTCCGCCTCTGCCGAGGGCTCGGGGGTTCCGGTGGCCACGTCGGCGGCGTCCTCCTCGGGTTCGGCCTCCGCCGCCTCGTCCTCGGCGTCCTCGGCGTCCCGCTCGGCCTGGACCTTGTCGGCCTTGGTCACCGGAGGGGCGGGGAAGGACGGGAGCGGAGGGGCGGCGGACGAGGAGGGGTCGAGCTCGTCCGCGGTCGGTACGCCGGAGACGTCGAGGTCCTGGGCGGGCAGGAAGTCCTCGGGCTGGAGCTTGATGTCCCAGGCGCTCTTCTCCTCGCCCCCGACGTCGACCTCCGACTCGCTGCCGGAGCCGAACGGATCCTCCTCGGCCTGCTCCTCCGGGCCGTCGAGGTCCTGGGCGCGTACCCCGTCGAGGGTGGAGATCGCGCCGGACGGCCGGGGGTCCTTGCCGGACGCCACCGGCGAACCTGTGGGCTTCTCCGCCCCCCGTTTGTCCTCCTGCTTCGGCTGCCTGCCCGCCACGAGCGCATCGACCGCGCCCGGACGGTTCTTGGCCGCCGACTCCTCCTTGCTCGGTGTCGCGACGCCCTGCTGTTCCTGCTCTTCCTGCTCTTCCTGCCCCTGTTGCTCTCTCCCGGCCTTCCCGGAGCCCTCGGACTGCTTCTCGCCGTCCTGTCGCCCATCCCCGGACGTCCGGTCCGAGGGCGAGGACGGTGCGGCCGGCTTCTGGCCCCCGTTCCCGCCCCCGTCCTGACCCCCCTTCTCGCCCTCGTTCCCGCCCCCGTCCTGGCCCTCCTTCCGCGACGCGTCCCCGCCGTTGCGCGGCGTACTGCCGGGGGCGCCCTCCGCGGCGGGCTGGTCCATCTCTGGGCCCGGTGCCGGTGCCGGCCGCCGCTCCTCCGCACGGTCCTCCTCCGCCGTCCGGCGCTCGTTCGCGCGCTCGAACAGCAGCTCCTCGACCGGGTCCGGCTCGACGGCCGGGGCCGCCAGGGGTTCCGGCTCCAGGTTGTCGTCCGCCTCGATCTCGTCGACGAAGTCGAGCACCCGCTCGTGCTCCGCGCTGAGGAGCCTGGTTTCGAGGCGGTCGAGGACCGCGTCCTGCACCTCGTCCGGCATCCGCGCCAGCTGCATTCGGGTGCGCTTGGAGCGGTCCTCCGGATCGCCGCGCAGGGAGCGGACGACGCTGTTGGCGAGGCGGTCGACCAGGGTGGCCGGGTCGAGCTTCTCCATGCGGTTGCGGTCGGCGTCGACCGTGGCGTAGCGGAGCCAGCCCGGGGTCGCGGACTCCTCCGGTGCCACGTCCGTTTCCGGTTGCCCGCCACGTTGCCCGCCGCCTTGCCCGCCGTGTACGAGTTCCTGGGCCGCGCTCTCCGCCTCGCGTTCGATGGCCTGCTGGGGCAGGCTCACCGCGCCCAGGCCGCGGCCCGCGCGGAGGGTGCCGAGGCCGTGGGGGTTCTGGACGGTGTGGAGCAGTTCGTGGGCGAGGAGGCGCCTGCCCTCCGTCGTGCCGGGGCGGTAGGTGTGCTCGCGGAAGAAGATGTCCTGGCCGACCGCCACCGCGTCCGCGCCCAGCAGTTCGGTGAGGTGGCCCGCGTCGCGGTCGGTGTGCAGGCGGACCTGGCCTAGGTCGTGGCCCAGCCGTTCTTCGAGGTCGCGACGGACGCTCGGGTCCAAGGGGTGCCCGGCGCCGCTGACGATGTCCTTGGGCTCGGGCGTACGGGTCGTACCGGCCCGCTCCTTGCGCTTGCGGCGCTTGGCGGACCGGGCGGAGGCGCGGTCGTCCCTTGTGGTGGACGGGGAATCGCTCATGTCCGCTTCCGCCCCCTTCCGGACAGGCCCGCGTGCACGGCCCGTGCCAGGGCCTCGCCCAGCCGGGCCGGGGAGGTGGTGGCGGGAAGCGGGGGGAGGCCGGCGAGCGCCTCGAACTCCCGGCTCTCGCCGTCCGCGGTCAGCGGTACGCCGCGCTCCCGTACGAGGCGGGTCAGCTCCGTCTGGAACGCGGTCCGGACCCGGTCCGGGTCGATGCGCGCGTCGAAGCCGGACAGCGCCAGCTCGCCGATGTCCACGTGGACCGCGCTCGGCTGCTCGTTCAGACCCATCCGTGGACCTCCGAGGGTGTGAGCGAACGGTCCAGCTTCTGGTACTCGGTGCGCGCCGCCGCCAGCATGTGGCGCATCTGGAGGCGGTCGCCCTCCTCGGCGGCCAGGAAGGCGCCGGAGAGCGCGATATTGCGGATGGAGCCGCCGGCCACGGTGAGTTGGGCGAGGCGTTCGGTGTCGATGTCCTTCATCGGCGCCTGGGCGGGCAGCACCCGGCGCCAGATCTCGGCGCGTTCGCCCGCGCCGGGGAAGGGGAAGTCGACGACGAAACGGATGCGGCGCATGAAGGCCGGGTCGAGGGCCTTCTTCATGTTGGTGGTGAGGACGGCCAGGCCCCGGTACGCCTCCATGCGCATCAGCAGATAGCTGACCTCCAGGTTGGCGTACCGGTCGTGGCTGTCCTTGACCTCGCTGCGCTTGCCGAACAGCGCGTCCGCCTCGTCGAAGAGCAGCAGCGCGCCCCCGCGCTCGGCGGCGTCGAAGACCTTGCGCAGGTTCTTCTCGGTCTCGCCGATGTATTTGCTGACCACCTGGGAGAGGTCGATGATGAAGAGGTCCAGGCCCAGCTCCTTGGCCAGCACCTCGGCGGCGAGGGTCTTGCCGGTGCCGGAGCCGCCCGCGAAGAGGGCGGTGACGCCCAGGCCACGGCGCAGTGTCGCGGCGAATCCCCACTCCTGGTGCACGGTGGCGCGCTGCCGTACGTGGGCGACGATCTCGCGCAGGATCCGCGACTGGTGATCGGCGAGCACCAGATCGTCCCAGGCGGCCTCGGGTTCGATACGGCGGCCCAGCTCGTCCAGGCCGATGCGCGCCTCGATGAGCCCGGCGCGCCAGGCGAGCGCGGTGGGGTCCGGGTCGGCCGCGTCCGGGAGGTCACGGCGTACGGCGGCGGCCGCGGACCGGATGACGTGCGGCGGCAGCTGGAACTGGGCCACGAGGGAGCGGAGATGGGTCTCCCGCATCTGGGGGATGTCCGCGAAGGCGTCGGCCCAGAGGGCGAGTTGTTCGGTGTCGTCCAGCGGGGGCACGGTGACGCGCTCGCCGCGCGCGCGGCCGGTCCGGCGCGGGTCCGGGCCGGAGACGACGAGGGGCACGGCGGCCGCGTCGATGAACGCGTCGGTGGCGGCGGCCTGTTCCCGGTCCATCTCGCCGACCTCCAGCAGGAGGGCGGCGGGCAGCAGGACGGCCTCACGCTGCCAGAGACGGGCGAGGCGGTCGCGTTCGGCCGCGTCGGAGGGAACGTCCTCCGAGGCCATGACGTACAGGGCGAGCCCGGTGCGGCGGGCGGCCGTGGCGGCGATATCGGTACGGGTGGTCAGGTCGCCGCCGACGAGCTCGACCCGCAGCGGGGCCTGCGGACGGGACTCGTTCCAGCCCTCGGCCACACGGTCCGCCGCCCGGTCGTACGAGGCGGGCAGCGGCGGTGGGACGGGGGCGCGGCGCAGCAGGCCGTGCAGACGCGCGTCGAGGTAGGGCGATCCGGCCAGGAAGTGCAGGACGCGCTCGTCGATCCGGAGCCGGGAGGTGGTGAGGCGGGTCTTGTCGTCGAGCTCGATCAGCCGCCAGCGGCGGAGCGGGGACACGGGAGTGAGCGCGCTCCAGTGCGGTTCGTCGAGCGCGGCGAGGGCGAGCGAGAAGGTGGGGTGCGTACGGGCCGGGTCGCCGCTCGCGGCGGCGCACCTGGCGGCGGCGGTGGGGTCCAGTTCGGCGGCCGCCGCGAGCAGGACGAGCTGACGCTCGAAGGTGCTGAGACCGAAGCAGGCGGCGAGCGCGTCGAGGGTGGCGGGGCCGTGGATCGCCTGCCGGTCCGCCTGCCGGTCCGCCTTCTGGTCCGCCTTTCGGTCCGCCTTCTCGCCGGACGCGGCCGCACCGCGTGCCCGCTCGCCGTGCGCGGCGGCGCCTGGTCGGTGGCCGTTGGTGGTGGCGTGGTGCGCGTGGGCGTCGACCCGGGCCAGTACGGCCTGGACGGCGGCCGCCAGGGCCTGTCCGTCCTCGGCCACGATGGACCCAGCCGCGAAGGAGTCTCCGCCCGCGCCGGTATTGGCGCCCGCGCCGGTATTGGCGCCCGCGCCGGCATCGGTGGCTGCCGATGCGCGGCGGTCCCGCGTACCCATGCTGTGGTCCACCCCCTTCTCCCCCACCGGGCGCCTCAGCTCTCCGGGTCCCCGGAGCGCCCGCCGCGGCGCCGGGCCGTGGTCTTGCGCGGACGGGTGGGCGCGGCGGCCGTCTTGGCAGCCGCCGTCTTCGCGGCCGCGGCGCGCTTCTTGGTGGGCTTGGCCGGGGCCGGGGGCTCGGTCTCCGGTGCCGTCTTCGCCTCTGCCTCCGCCTCCACCGGGGCGGACTCGGCAGACGGCTCGTGCGGTCCCGGCGAAGCCGGTGGCTCCGGCGCCCCCGGTGCGCCGAAGGGCACCGCGCGCACCGTGTGCCGTTCCACCGGCTTCGCCGGGACCGGCTGTTCGCGGCCCTCGATCAGGACCAGCGAGCCCTGGTAGCAGACCGACAGGACGTACGGGGTCTGGTAGAGCATCCCCCAGAGCTTCGAGGTCTCGTCCACATCCATCTGCGTCGGGGTGAAGCGCACCCGCTGCACCGACTCGGCCAGGTCGCTGCCCGCCAGGTACGAGCGCCGGGCGGCCTCCTCGATCACGTCCTTCGGCAGCATCGGTATTTCGTGCAGGATGCGCACCACGGCGCCGATCAGGCGCTGCCCGACCAGTTCGGATTCCTCCCCGTAGGCGCTGATCAGGTAGTGCAGGTCCATCGCCGCGGCCGGCCGCTTGAGGAGCGTGCCGTCCGAGGCCCGGGTGGGCAGGTCGGTGGCGCGCATGGAGGCGTTCGGGGTGACCTGGTAGAGGAAGATGTTGATCGTCGGTTCGGTGGGGGGCTCCGCCGGAGGTCTGTGGGTGTCCACCGTGACCGCGATGTCGATCTCGGGCCGCAGATTGTTCGCGATGAGCAGCGCGAGGGCCTGGGTGACGGTCGCGAAGGCGAGTCCGTTGCTCATGTCAGTCCCTCCTCTCGCCGCGTGCCAGGTAGTCGTCCAGGCTCAGCGCGGGTGCGCGCCGTCCCGTCGCTCCGGGGCGGGCCGCAGCTGAGCGGTCGGCGCCGGGCGGGGCGGCGGCGGTGACCTCCAGCCGCCCGATCTGGACGTGCACCGTGCGCTGCGCGGATCGGGCGCGGCGGCGCCCGGCGGGGAGCGGTGCGGTCTCCCGCCCCATGGCGGCGGCGGCCGCCCGGGGCGGCAGCGGTACGGCGGCGGCCGGGGACAGCACGCCCGCCGACGGCGGGCCGCTCGCGGGCCCCGCGGCAGCCGGTGCGGCGCCGGGAGCCGGGGACGCCGGGGCGCCCCGCCGGGTGGCCGGGGCCTCGTGGGCGGCCGGGTGCGGCCCGACGGCGATCTGGGTACTGGGGAGCAACAGCGGTGCGGGAGCCGGGATTTCGGCGTACCGGTCGATGTCCTCGTACGGTGCCGGATCGGCGCGTACGACGGTCTGCCGGTCGGTCCTGACCTCGCGCTCGTGCCGGACCACCTCCCGGTGGTGGTCGGCCGCCGGCGGCGGGGCCACCCGGGGAGGTGCGGACTCCTCCGGCAGCGGCGGTTCGCCCCGCAGCGCCTCGATCCGCTCGTACGGACCGGGCAGCCGCGGCCGGACCCGCACCGGGCGGCCGTCGGCGGCGCCGCCCGCCACCGGCTCGGCCCCGAGGCCGGGGCCGGGGCTCGGCGCGGGGGCGTGCCGCGCGAGCAGCCGGTCGAAGTAGTCAGCCATCTGCGCACAGCTCCAGGTAGTAACGGCGCCGCAGCGGGCTGAGCGCCAGGATCTGAGGCTCGCTCCAGCCGTATGCGGTGGCGAGCAGGTGGACGTCGAGGAGCAGGTCCCGTGCCCAGTGGTCGAGTTCGGCCCACAGGTAGGAGGCGATGTCCAGCTCGGCCCGGGTGGCCGCACCGCATGCGGGACAGGTGACGTTGAGCGTCACATCGGCCGCCGGGTCGGCACGTTCGGCGGCCTCCGCGAGCCGCCGCTGTACGGCTTCGGGCAGGCCGGCCACCGCCACGGCGAGGCGGTCGGCGGGGACCGGCCGCCCCGAGCGGTGGACGGACACCACGCATCGGACGAGCAGGGCCCGCCGGGCGCGGGCCGCGGCGGTGGTTTCGGCGGTGTCGGCGGTGTCGGCGGACGTATCTCCGGCAGCGTCTCCGCCCGCGCCCGAGAGTCCGCCCGCGTCCGGGGTCCCGTCCGCGCCCAGGAAACCCTCCACGTCCGAGAACCCGTGCACGTCCGAGAGACCGTCCGCACCCAGGAATCCCTCCGCGTCCGAGAGACCGTCCGCACCCACGAGCCCGTCCGCACCCAGGAGCCCGTCCGCGCCCGGGAGTCCGTCCCCGTCCAGGAGCCCGTCCCCGTCCGAGGGTCCGGGCGGTTCGGCCACGGCTTGCCCACCCACGGCGGCCACCGTCTGCCCGCCCGCCTCGGCCGCCGTCTGCCCGCCCGCCTCGGCCGCCGTCTGCCCGCCCGCCTCGGCCACCGCATGTGCCGCCGCTTCGAGGTCGGCGACGGTGGGCAGCCGGAACTCGACCGTCCACTCGCCCTCCTCCACCCGCAACGGGCCGTCCTGCCCCCGCGGGCGCACCCCCAAGTGGCGTGCGTCGAGGTCGAACTCCATGGCCTCGCCGCACGCCCCGCACTCGGCCCTGACCTGCATCCGCTCGCCGAACAGCGCTCGCCGCAGCGCGTACAGGTCCGCCTCGCGCTCGCCCACCGGCAGCGACCGCAGTTCGCCCGCGGCCGCCCCCGGGCGGGCCGCCCGGTGCAGCAGCAGGGCGCGGCCGGGGCCGTGGTGCGCCAGCCCCGCTTCCCAGATGGCCAGCAGCTCCGCGGGCCCCGTGTTCCCCATCTCTCAGGCCGTCCGCTCCCCGTACCGTGCCGTTGCCCGTACCGTGGCGTTGCCGTACCGCCCTGCTCCCCGTACCGCCCGCTCCCCTCCCCCGCCTACGCGGGGTGGGTGAACGAGGGCTCTTCCGGCTCCGGCACCTCGTAGTCCCGCTCCCAGCCCTCGCACTCCAGCTTCAGGCTCTGGATCGCGACCGCGTTGGCGTTGGCGTCCAGCTCACCGAGCACCTGGTATTCGCTCGGCCAGGTCCGGTAGAGCTTGTGCGAGACGGCCACCTGGCCCGCCTCGTTGAGGACCTGGATGACGATGTCCTTGCGGAAGTCGGCGAGCGAGACCTCGGCGCCGAGCCCCGCGCCGACCTGCCAGACCTTGTTGGCCCAGCGGTCGAACTCGGGGTCGTGGGTGACGCCGCGCTCCAGGGTGATCCCCTCGAACTCGGACCGGCCCGGGGACTTGCGGGGTGAGCTGGGGTCGCCGCCGTTGCGGTGTTTGACGACCTCGGTGGTGCGCTTGAGCGGACTGATCTTGCTGATGCCCGCGACCGTACGACCGTCCCAGAGGACCAGAAACTTGAAGTTCTTGTACGGGTCGAAGCGATGGGCGTTGACCTGGAACTCAGCCATCACATTCCTAAATCTCGAACTGCCCGGCCATCTGCTGGATCTTGACGATCACGAACTCCGCCGGCTTGACCGGCGCGATACCGACCACCACATTCACGATGCCGGCTGCGATGTCCTCGTCCGTCGTCGTGTCCTTGTCGCACTTGACGAAGTAGGCCTGACGCGGCGTACCACCCTTGAACGCGCCCTTCTCGAACAGGGTGTGCAGATAACCGGAGGCGCTCAGTCGGATCTGCTGCCACAACTGCTCCGTATTGGGTTCGAAAACGACCCATTGCAGTCCGCGGCGCAGACTCTCCTCGATATGCAGCGCCAGCCGCCGCACCGGTACGTACTTCCATTCGCTGTCGAGCGCGTCGGCGCCGCTCAGGGTGCGTGCGCCCCAGACCAGCGGGCCCACCACCGGGAAGGTGCGCAGGCAGTTGATGCCCAGCGGGTTGAGCAGGCCGTTCTCGCGGTCGGTCAGCTGGACGCCGAGCGAGTACACCCCGGCCAGCCGGGCCTCGGTCCCGGCCGGGGCCTTCCACACGCCGCGCTCGCCGTCCGTACGGGCGATGACGCCCGCGAGTGCCCCGGAGGGCGGGAAGGCGCGCAGCCGTCCGGTGAGCGGGTCGGTGAGCCGCAGCTGCGGGAAGTACAGCGCCGCGTGGTCGCTGCGGACCGGCTCGAAGGCGCCGATCCCGGCACGGGCCGCGTCCACGCTGCCCCAGGCGGAGGGCGCGTCGACGAGCAGGAAGATCCGCCGCTCCCGGCACAGCCGGTCGGCCGCCGACAGCACGGTGACCATGTCGTCGACCGACTCGTACGCGGCGAGTTCCGGTAGCGACAGCAGATTGACGTCCTCGACGTCGCGCAGCGCCTGGAGGCCGGTCTTGTCCGCCTCGCCGCCGATGAGGTCGCGGGGGCCGGGCGGGGCGCCGTCCTCGCCGCCGGACAGCGGGAAGACGGGCGGGTTGACCGAGGCCTCCAGGCCGAGGTCATTGGCGCATTCGCCCAGGAAGCGCACCACGTCCCCGGGATCGATGGAACCGGCGACGACCTGGAGGCGGCGGCCGAACGCGGTGACCTCGGTGCCCGCGAAGGCGTGCTTGCCGGGGGCGTCGGGCAGCGCGCGCAGCTTGCGCTCCAGGAGCAGGGCCAGCTCGGTGACGTCGCACGGAGCCTCGCCGTCACAGTCCGGGTCGTACAGGGTGAACGCGCGCTCCACCTCGCCGATCTTGACCGTCAGCTCGACGTTCAGATCGGGGAGTTCGCCCGCGAACGGCTTGGAGACCGTGCCGGAGGGGTCCGGCCGGCCCTCGCCGACTGTCTTGACCCGGACCAGCGCCGACCCGGCGTTGATCACGGTCTCGACGTGCCGCCCGTGGGCGGGGTCGGTGGACAGGTGGGTGAAGGACTCCCGGGAGGTGCCCCGTGCGTCGAGCACATGGAGGTTGAAGGTCTCCTCCGGGCACGGGGTGTCGTAGTCCACCGCGAGGCGCAGACCCGAGCCCCAGTGGCCGGGCTCCTTGGCGTACACCTCCAGCACCGGGCACGCGCTGTGGCCCTCGGTGGACTCGAGGGTGACGCGGGCGGCCTTGCCGGTCCCGGCCTTGGTCACGCGGACGACGACCGCCACGGTGCCGCCGTTGCCGAAGAACTGGTGCACCGCGTAGCCGACCGCGCTCTGCGAGGTCAGGCCGCCGAAGCGGCGTTCGAAGTCGGCGAAGCTGGTGACGCGCACCGGGGTGTTCAGCGGGCCCCGCCGGGTGTGGCCCACGAACGCGGTCACCGAGGTGGTGACCGAGGCGATGGTACGGACGCTGCTGGGAAGCTCTTCGATGTAGACACCCGGATAGCCCGCGTGCGTCGGCATTCCCCCTCCATTCTCTTCAGCGCATCAAGAGATGAGGAGGGGAAGTGAAGATCGCTCGCGCGGATTTCCCGCCGCGCCCACACGTTCTCCGTGTACTTCCCCCGGTCGCACGCCCCCGCGAAACCGGTATCGCAGGGCTCGGAACGTCGCTTGCGGCTCCTGATGCGTGAGTGCGATCTGAGTTTCCGCGCCGGACACGATCCCGGTCAAGACATTGATCCGGTCATCTCCTTCACGTCGAAATTCTAGATCGTTTCCCGGCCTCCACGAAGTTGACCAAGCTATTACCGTGCGCAATTCCTTCCAGTAATTCGTGATCGTAAAATTCCGCACGGAGTGCGCCGACGACGAGAACCCGCCGAAAAGGCAATCCGTTCGGCGTGCCGTTTTGCGGTTCCGCGCCCCCGGCGGTACCGACGGACGGTCAGGCGTCAGGCGCCGGGAGCCGGGCGTCAGGGGCGACGGCGGTCAGGCGTCGGGCGTCAGGGGCGACGGCGCGAGGACCGCGTGGCAGTCCAGCCAGGCGGACCGGCTGAGCAGCGGGCGCAGGCGGGTGAACAGGGCGAGGAGTTCGGGGCCCCGCCGCTCGCGGAAGACGGGGTCGCGGCGGGCGAGGTCGAGTTCATTGGCGGCCGACAGCTCGGCGAAGTCCCGGGCCAGCCGGGGTTCGGGAGTGTGGGTACGGCCGGTGAAGCGGTCGTGGAAGGCCGCGCCGGCGTCCCCGAGCCCCGGGCAGGTGGCCCTCCGGTCGCAGCTCGCGTAGAGGTACACGATGGCTTCGGCTTCCGCGCCGATCACCGCCGCCAGCTCACCGCGACGGCCGAGGGAGAGCAGGGTGACCGGAAAGCCGTCGGTTCCGTAGGACGCGTGGCACAGCCCCGCCAGTTGGAGCTCCGGGCGGGCTTCCCAGGCGGCGAGCCGGGCCCGTACGCGCTGGAGGTGGGCGAGGAGGGTGCCGCCGGGGTGCGCGATGCCCGCGGCGCCGAGCCGGCGCAGCAGGGTGACGGCCCGGTCAGCCGCGGCAGGAGGGGGAGCAGCAAGCACAGGTCCGTGTCCTTTCGTGCTCGGCAGGTCGGCACCCGTACCGCGCCGTCACCCGGTCCGGATCCGCGTGCCGGTGCCGTACGGGTTGCCGCCTGAGCCCTGCCACGATCGTCGCGAGCCGTGACCACCCCAGTCAATCCTGGGGATTGCTCGCCAACTCCAAGCTCTAGCTTGGAGGTTATGACTCTGGATGACCTTCGGGTGTTCGTGGCCGTGTGCCGCGCCGGGAGCCTGAGCGCCGTGGCCCGGGACCTGACCTGCACTCAGTCCGCGGTGAGCCAGCATGTGAAGCGGCTGGAACGCGAGACCGGTGTCAGCCTGCTGGAGCGCCAGCCGCGCGGTGTCGTGCCCACCCCGGCGGGACGTCTGCTGTGCGAGGCCGCCGCCGACGGGATCGCCGGTCTCGATCTGGCGCTGCGCCGCCTCGGCGACCTGGTGAACGGGGAGAGCGGTTCGGTGCGGATCACCACCGGCGGCACCACCGTACGGCACTTCATGGCCGAGGCGATCGTCTCCTTCCGCCGGCGCCACCCCAAGGTGAGCCTGGAGTTCCAGACCGAGAGCTCCAGCCGTGGCTGTTTCGACGCCCTCATCGCCAGCAATCTGGACCTGGCCTGGATCACCCTCGGCGCCCCGGTGCGCGGGATCGAGCAGCGGCCCGTGGTCGAGTTGCCGTGGGTGCTCGCCGTACGGGCCGGGGACCCGCTCGCGGCCCGGTCGCGGGTGGAGGTGTCCGACCTCGCCGATGTCCGTCTGGTGCGGCTGCCGCCGAACTCCACGTCCGGCGGACGGCTCGACGCGGCCCTCGCCGCGCTGGGCGTACGGGCCGGTTCCGATACGAGCGTCGCCGACTGGGACACCGCCCTGCTGCTGGCCGAACTCGGGCTGGGACGCGCCGTGGTGCCCGCCCTGCCGGGGCTGCCGGTGCCCGGGGACGAGGGGCCGCTGCGGCTCGTACCGATTCCCGCCCTGCCGCCGCTTCCGGTCGGCTGGGCCGTGCGCCGCTGGGACGCGCTCCCGCCGCTGGCCCGGACCTTCGCCGACACCGTGGCCCGCACTCTGCGCGCGGACGACCCCGACGAGCGGCACTCGACCGGGCGGCACTCGGCCGGGCGGCACTAGACCCGGCGGCACTCGACCGAAGAGCATTCCGACGAGCCGAACTCCGCCGGGCCCCGCGGGTGACCTTTTTCGGACTTCCCCCAGCCGACGCGGGGGATGGGTCACGTCACGGAGGGCACACACCCTATGCTTCTACATGCGTGTAGAAGTCCGGAGGGAGGACGAACTGCCAACGTGCCACCGGCCGCTGAGGTTCCGCGGCGCACGGCCCGTTGCCGCGCGGCCCCCGTCCCCCGCCGCACGCGCTCTCCCCCATCCACCCATGAGCGCGTGATCACACACGCACAACGCGACAGTACGCATACGTGAAGGAGTGAACGCCGCGATGGTGTTCAAACGACTGCTCGGCTCGCTCGGTGTCGGCGGGCCCACCGTGGACACGGTGCTGGACCCCGGCCCGGTATTCCCCGGCGGGCCGCTGACCGGTCAGGTCCATCTCGAGGGCGGCAAGGCGGACTTCGAGGTCGAGCAGATCACGCTGGAGCTCGTGGCCCGGGTGGAGGACGAGCGCGGCGACGAGGAGCGCGAAGGCGTCGTCCTCTTCGACCGCTTCACCGTCGCCGGCGGATTCCGGCTCGGCGAGGGCGAGCGCCGCAGCCTCCCGTTCACGGCCCACCTCCCCTGGGAGACGCCGATCACCGAGCTGTACGGGCAGCCGCTGGGCATCATCCTCGGGGTGCGCACCGGGCTGGAGATCGCGGGTGCGAAGGACAAGGGCGATCTGGACCAGCTGACCGTGAGTCCGCTGCCGGCCCAGGAGGCCGTGCTGGAGGCGCTGGGACAGCTCGGCTTCGGCTTCAAGTCCGCCGACCTGGAACTGGGCCATGTGGGCGGCACTGGGCAGCGGCTGCCGTTCTACCAGGAGATCGAGCTCTCTCCGGCCCCGCAGTACGCGCACGCCATCAACGAGCTCGAGGTGACCTTCCTGGCGAACCCCGGCGGCATGGACGTCGTCCTGGAGGCCGACAAGCGCGGCGGGTTCTTCTCCGAGGGGCACGACGCCCTCACGCTCTTCACCGTCGGCCATGAGGGCGTCGAGCACCGCGACTGGAACGCCGAGGTCGACGCCTGGGTCCGGCAGCTCGTCGAGCAGCGCGCCGCCCACGGCTCGTACGGCTCCTACGGCCACGGCGAGCCGTACCCGCCCGGTCACGGCTACGGGCGCCCGGACCACCACTACGGGCACCACGACGGGCACCACGACGGTCAGCGGCGCTCCGGCCCGAGCACGGCGGCGGTCGTCGGAGGCGTCGCGGCGGGTGTCGCGGTCGGCGTCGTCGGCGGAATGGTCGCCGCGGAGATCGTCGACGAGATCGGCGACGCCTTCGAGGACGACGAGGACTGACCGCCTCCCATGGCCGGGTCCCGGACGGACCCGGCCCTGGGCTCCCTGGCCCGGGACGTGGACTCCCGGGTCCAGGGCCTGGGCTCTCCGGCCCGGGACCTGGACTCCCGGGCCCGGGACGTGGACTCCCGGGCCCGGGGCCTGGGCTCCCGGGTCCAGGGCCTGGGCTCTCCGGCCCGGGACCTGGGCTCCCTGGCCCGGGACGTGGACTCTCGGGTCCGGGGCCTGGGCTCTCCGGCCCGGGGCCGGGCCGGGGAGCCCGGAGGCTGGTTGAAAGGCGCGGAGCTGGGCACCTCGTGGGGGCGCGTTGCCTGATACGGCCTTGCCGCCTCCGGAAGGACGATCATGAGCGAGCCCAGGCCATCCCCCCGCATGCTGCCCAGCGTCCACCCCACCCCCGGCCCGCCGGAGCCGCGGGAGGCGGTGGTCGGGCCATGATGCCGCCCCCGGAGGGCGCCGCCGAGATCCTCTTCATCGGCAACGCCACGCTGCTCATCCGCTACGGCGAGCTGACCCTGCTCACCGATCCGAACTTCCTGCACCGGGGCCAGCACGCCTATCTGGGCAAGGGGCTGACGTCCCGGCGGCTGACCGAGCCCGCCCTGGTCGTCGAGGACATCCCGGCCGACCTCGACGCCGTGGTGCTCTCGCATCTGCACGGCGACCACTGGGACCGGATCGCGCGCCGGCGGCTGGACCGCTCGCTGCCCATCATCACCACCCCGCACGCCTCCCGGCGGCTCCAGGGCCTCCACGGGTTCAGCCGGGCGACCGGGCTGCCCACCTGGCACGACCACGTACTGATCCGCGACCGCACCCAGGTCCGGATCACCGCGCTGCCCGGCAGGCACGCCCCCGGCCGGTGGCAGCGGCTGCTGCCACCGGTGATGGGGAGTCTGCTGGACTTCGGCGAACCGGGACGGCCTCCTCGGCTGCGGGTGTACCTCACCGGTGACACCCTGATGTTCCCGGGCATCCACGAGATCGCCCGACGCTGCCCGGATATGCATCTCGCGGTGGTCCACCTGGGCGGCACCCGGCTCCCGGGAGGGCTCATCGTGACCATGGACGCGCTCCAGGGGGCCGCTCTGGTCAAGGCCGTACGGCCGGAGCGGGTGCTGCCGGTGCACTACGACGACTACGCCGCCTTCAGCTCCCCGCTCTCCGCGTTCCTGGACGAGACCCGGCGCCCGGACTTTCCGTCCGCGGTGGTCTACTGCGCCCGGGGGGAGCGCATCACCGTGAGCGCGCGAGGGGCGCTCACGGCGCCCTGAAGGCGGCCCGCGCGGTCAGGCCGAGCATCGCTGACGGGCGGGCCAGGCCGGCATCGCGCTGACGGGCGGGCAGGCCAGCCACGCTGGGGGCGGGCCAGGCCATGGGTCAGGCCGCGCTGGTGGGTGTCCGGTCGCTGTGCAGCTGCCGCAGCCGCTCCAGCAGCTGCGGGTGGTGCAGCTCCGCGACGGGGGCCATTAGGTCCGGGTGGCGCAGCAGCGGCGCGGCCCGCCGGTCGTACGCGTCGGGCTCCGTGAGCCGCCGGAACTCCCTGGGGGACGCGGCGGCGTGCGGACAGTCGGCGAGCGCCGCCACGGCCTCACAGGCCAGGTCGGCGGAGGTGAGCAGGGCCGCCGCCCAGCTCGCCACGACCTCGTCCACCCAGGTGCGCCAGGCGCAGTCGGGGCCGCGGATCTCGTACGGCTCCGCGTCCACGAGCCAGTCCAGCCGGAAGGAGCCGCCCGGTCCGGCCAGGGCCACCAGGGCGGCGTCGGTGGGGGTCGGGTAGCGCAGCCAGGCGGCCACCGTCACGGCCTGTCGCGCCTGCGCCTCGGAGAGTGACGCGTTCATCGCCCCGTCGGCCGCCGGATAGGCCCTGACCAGCCACTGCGTGGTCGCCGTGATGACGGATGACAGGTCCAGGGACAAACGAAGCCGCTCCTCGCTACGACGGTGACGTCAGCACCGTACCCCCGGAACGGCGGTGTCCGACATGACGCAGATCACGGTGTGCGGCGGGGCGCTGTGGGCATGCCGGCCGCCGGGCCCGGCGCCACCGGGCCCCGGGCACCGCCGGTGCGCGCCGAACAGCGGCCGCCCGGCGGCCGCTTGGCGCATGGCCGGCCGGCGCTTGGCGGCCCGTGCGCCGGGTACCCGGCGGCCATGAACGCGCCAGGCCCCGCGGTCGGTGTGGTCATCGCCACGCGCGACCGCGCCGAGCGGCTCGCCATGACTCTGGCACACCTCACCGCCCTGCCGGAGCGGCCACCGGTCGTGGTCGTCGACAACGGCTCGACGGACCACACCAGGGCCATGGTCGCGGAGCGTTTCCCGCACGTGCGGGTCGTGGCGCACGCGGAGAACCGCGGGGCGCTCGCCCGCAACGACGGCGTACACGCCATCGGCACCCCCTACGTGGCCTTCAGCGACGACGACTCCTGGTGGGCGCCGGGGTCCCTGTCGGCGGCCGCGGATCTGCTGAACGCCCATCCACGGCTCGGACTGCTGGCGGCCCAGGTGCGGGTCGGCCCCGAGGAGCGGCCCGACCCGCTCAACGCCACGCTGGCCGCCTCCCCCGCCGGCCGGGCCGAGGACCTCCCCGGACCGGAGGTGTTCGGCTTCCTCGCCTGTGCGGCCGTGGTGCGCCGGGGCGCCTTCCTGGAGGCGGGCGGCTTCCATCCGCTGATCTTCTTCGGCGGGGAGGAGACCCTGCTCGCCTATGACCTCGCCGCGATGGGCTGGGGCGTCTCGTACTGCCCCGAGGTGGTCGCCCACCACCATCCGGCCCCCTCGCCGCGCGGGGACCGCGCCGCCGTGATGCGGCGCAACGAACTGATCGGCTGCTGGCTGCGCCGCCCGCTGCCGCTCGCCGCCCGGCGCACCGCCGGACTCCTCGCCGACGCCGGGAGGGACCCGGTGGCGCGGACCGCGCTGCGCGGGCTGCTCGCCCGGCTGCCGACCGCGCTGTGGCTGCGCCGGCCGCTGCCGCCGTGGGTCGAGGAGGCCGCCCGGCGGGTGGACGGGCAGCGGGCGGAGGGGTCCGGTACCGGGACAGCGGTCGGCACGCGGGAGGAGGGCCGTCCGCCATGGCCATGACGGATGACGTCGCCGCCGCAACGGCCGATGACCGCACGACGGTCGTCGTCATCACCCGCGACCGGCGGGCGGAGCTGCTGCACACCCTGGACCGGCTGGCCGAACTGCCCGAGCGGCCGCCCGTGATCGTCACCGACAACGGTTCCACGGACGGCACCGCCGAGGCGGTGGCCCGGCTCCACCCGCGCGTACGGCTGTTGCGCCCCGGCCGCAATCTCGGCGCCGTGGGCCGGAACGTCGCGGTACGCCAGGTGCGCACGCCCTACGTGGCCTTCTGCGACGACGACTCCTGGTGGGCGCCGGGGTCCCTGTCGGCGGCCGCGGATCTGCTGGACCGCCATCCGGGGCTGGCGTCGGTGACGGCCCGGATCCTCGTCGAGCCCCAGGGCACCGAGGACCCCATCGTGGCGGAGTTGCGCTCCTCGCCGGTGCCGGGCCCGCGGTGGCTGCCGGGCCCGGCGCTGGGGTCCGTCCTCGCCGCCGCGACCTGCCTGCGCACCGCGGCGTTCCGTGCCGTGGGCGGGTTCTCGCCCCGGCTGTGGCTCGGCGGGGAGGAGGAACTGCTCGCCGCCGATCTCGCGGCCCTTGGCTGGTGGATGGTGTTCGCACCGGAGCCGGTCATCCACCACGCGCCGTCGGTCGCCCGCGACGCCACGGCCCGGCGGGTGCGCGGGCTGCGGAACACGCTGTGGTTCACCTGGCAGCGCCGCCCACTGCCCTCCGCCGTACGCCGCACCCTGTTCCTGGCCCGCACAGTGCCCCGGGACCGGGCCAGCCTACGAGCCTTCGCCCAGGCCCTCGCGGGCCTCCCCGGCACCCTGGCTCGCCGGGCCGTGGTCCCCCCGAGGGTCGAGTACGGGCTGCGACTGCTGGACGAAACCCAACGAGCGTCGACGGCCCGGCGCTACGTGGGCTGACCTGGCGGCCACCGGCGCGACGGGGCTGACCCGCTGCCCCGGGGCCACGCGGGCTGGCCCGGCGGCCCGGGGTCACGTGGGCGGGTCCCGGGGCCCGGAGCTACGCAAGCCGACCCGGCGGCCCGGCACCACGCGAGCCGACCCCGTGGCCCGCCGCTCCGTGGGCTGCCCTGGGTCCGGCGGTACGGGGCTGACCCGCTGCCCCGGCGCCATGTGGGCTGGCCCGGCGGCGGCCCGGGGCTACGGGGGCTGGCCCGCTGCTCGGGGGGCACGTGGGCTGGCCCGGCGGCCCGGCGCGACGGGGGCCCGGGGCCCAGCACGACGTGGAGCCGACCCAGCGGCCCGGCGCTACGGGAGTCCCAGGGCCCGGCGGTACGTCGACCGGCCCAGCGGCCCAGCGTCACCTGAGCCGACCCGGCGACCCGGCGCTACGGGGGCCCTGTGGCCCGCCGCCACGTGAGCTGGCCCCGTGGCCTCCCACTCCATCGGCCGCCCCGGGGTCCGGCGGTACGTCGACCAACCCAGCGGCGCAGCACCACGTCAGCCGACCCAGCGACCACGCGCTACGCGGGCTGGCCCGGCGGTTCGCCGCCGCGTGAGCCGACCCAGTGGCGCAGCACCGTGTGAGCCGGTCCGGCCGGCAGGCGCTACGGGGGCTGGTTCGGTCGGGGGCCGGGGGGTCCGGCGCCGGTGAGGGTGGGCGGTCGGGGGTGGGGGGCGGGTTCGGGGAGTTGGGCCAGGGCTGCCAGGACCTCGGGCACCGTGATCCGCAGCAGCCGCTCGTCCGGGACGTCCCCATGGGCGTCCCCCGGGCGCGCGTGGTCGCCGTCCGGATGCCACAGCGCGCGGTGGAGCGCGCCGGGTGGTGGCCCCCACAGTCGGGGGCCCACCGGGCCGAACAGCACCACGGACGGGGTGCCCAGGGCGGTCGCCAGATGGGCCAGGCCGGTGTCGCCGACGACCACCGCCCGCGCCTGGGCGACCAGCGCGGCCAGTTCGGCGAACGGCGGGTCGGTGTGGCCGCCCAGCACGGCCGGCGCGGGCAGTCCGGCACACCGCGCCACGTCGTGGGCCCGCCCCGCCTCCCCCGCGCCCGCGGTGACGACGACCCGGTGCCCGGCGGCGCGCAGCGCGGCGCCTACGGCCGCGAACCGCTCGGCGGGCCACCGGCGCGCCGCCGCGTCCGCTCCGGGGTGGAGCACCACGGCGCCCGGGGCGGGCGAGGGGCGCACAGGTACGGGAAGGCGCAGGTCGTCGGGGTCGGCCGGGATGCCGTACCAGGACAGCAGACGGCACCAGCGGAGCCGTTCGTGCTCGTCCTCGCGCCACAGGGGCCCGGCGATCCGCGCCGGGGGGTGGGCGTAGGCCAGCAGCCGGGCGGGGCGCAGCCGGGACAGCGGGCGGTTGCTGGCCGGGCCGTTGCCGTGGAGGTCCACCGCGACATCCGGCGGCGGTCCGCTCCAGCCGATCCGGCCCGGGACGCCCCGGCCGGGGGCGGAGGCGGGGATCACCCGGTCGACGGCTCCGGTGGCGGCCGCGGCCGGGGCCTGCCGGGCGGGCGCGGCGAGCAGCAGCTCGTGGTCGGGATGGGCCCGCCGCAGCGCGCGCAGGGCGGGGACAGCGGTGAGCAGATCGCCGAGGCCCAGGGCGCGCAGGACCAGCAGCCGCGGGCGGTCGGCGGCGGGGCGGCCGCTCATCGGCGGGTACGCAAGGGTGGGGCGGCGGTCCGGCCGGAGCCGGGGTCGAGGGCGGGGCCGAGAGCGGCCCGGCGGGCGAGTTCGGTGGTGGAGCGCCCGTCGAGGTAGGGCAGGACGAGGGTCTGGCCGCCCCAGGCGCGCAGCACGGCCGCCTCGGGCAGGGCGTCCGCGCTGTAGTCGCCGCCCTTGACCCACACGTCCGGGCGCAGCCGCCGCAGCAGCCGCTCGGGGGTGTCCTCGTCGAAGACGGCGACGGCGTCCACACAGCCGAGTCCGGACAGGACGCGGACGCGGTCGGCCACCGGGGTGATGGGCCTGCCGGGCCCCTTGAGGCGGCCCACCGAGGCGTCGGAATTGACGCAGACGATGAGGCAGTCGCCGGTGCGGCGGGCGTTCTGGAGCAGCCCGACATGACCGGCGTGCAGCAGGTCGAAGCAGCCGCCGGTGGCGACGACCGTACCGCCCCGGGCGCGGACGGCCTCGGCCAGGGCGTAAGCGTCGGCGGGGCGGCGGGGCTCGGCGGGGCGGGTCCCCGGGCCGCCGGGGAGCTCCCACAGGGCGGGGTTCCCCGCGCCGCCCGCCGTGACGAACGCGGCCGCTTCGGCCACGGCGAGCTGCACCGCCTCCTCGGGGAGCCCGCCGTCGGCCAGCGCCCCGGCCGCGGTGGCGGCGAAGCAGTCCCCGGCGCCGCAGGGGTCGCCCTGGGCCCGGTGGGGCGCGGGCACGTACATGGGGCTGTCGCTGTGCGGGAGGGTGAGGATGGCGCCGCGCTCGCCGAGGGTCACAGCGACGGCGGCGGCCCGCCAGCGCTCGGCCAGACGGGCGCCCCGGCCGCCGTGCGCGTGCAGCGTGTCGGCCCCGCCGGACAGGGCGGGGCGGGCGGCGCCGAGCAGGGCGCGGGCCTCGGCGGCGCTGGGCGTGGCGAGCCGTGCGCCGGGCACGGGCTGCTCACCGCGCGGATGCGGGTCCCAGACCAGGGGGGCCCGGCGCGCGGCCGCGCCGAGTTGCTGCCGCAGCACGGTGGCCGTGCCGCGGCCGTAGTCGGCGACCAGGACGGCGCGGGCGTCCCGGAGCGCGGCGAGGGCGGCCGGGCCGGGGTTCCCGGGGGTGCCGCCGCCGCGGTCGACCCGGACGAGCGGACGGCCCCCGGCGCGGATGCGGGTCTTGACCGGCACGGTGCCCTCCAGCGGCAGCTCCACCAGCTCCAGACACGGTGCCAGCGCGTTCCGTACGGTCTGGCTCGCGGTGTCATCGCCCAGCGCCGTGACCAGGACGACCTCGCGGCCCTGGCGCGCGGCGAGCATGGCGACGAGTCCCGCTCCCCCGGGGCGGCTTCGGTCCACGGCCACATCGACGACGGGTGCCGGGGCGTCCGGCGCCAGGCGGGTGGCCTCGCCGTCGATGTCCTGGTCCAGCAGGACGTCTCCGACGACGACGAGCGGTCGCGGGGCGGTGGTCATGCTCACCTCCGATCAGAGGGGACGGATGCCCAGGAACGGATGCCCGGGGGGGAGGACGGATCTCAGGGCGGCGGATACGGCGCCACCACCCCGCCCCCGGACGCGGCCCCGTCCCCGTCCACCGATGCGGCCCCGTCCGGCAGCTCATCGCCGGGCACTCCGACCTCGTGGTCGAAGGACTCGCACAGCAGGTGCAGGGCGACCAGGTGCGACTCCTGGACGGTGGCGGTGGAGCCGGAGCCGATGCACAGGGCCTCGTCGGCGCGGAAGGCCAGCGGATTGGGGCGTGGGCCGGTCATGGCCCACACCCGCAGCCCTGCGGCCCGGCCGGTGTCGGCTGCGGCCAGCAGGTTGGGGCTGCGTCCGGAGGTGGACAGCAGCATCAGCACATCGCCCGGCCTGCCGTGCGCGGCCACCTGGCGGGCGTACAGCTCCTCGAAGCCGTAGTCGTTGCCGATGGCGGTGAGGGAGGAGGTGTCGGCGTGCAGGGCGATGGCCGAGTAGGCGGGACGCTCGCGCTGGTAGCGCCCGACGAGTTCGGCGGTGAGGTGCTGGGCCTGGGCGGCGCTGCCACCGTTGCCTCCGGCCAGCAGCCGGCCGCCGACGGGGAGGATGGCGGCGAGGTGACGGCCCCACTGGGCCACCTGCTCCAGGCCGCCTTCGCGCAGGGACACCAGGGCCTCTTGGAGCGACTGGCAGTGGGCGTGGGCCGCACGCAGCACGTCAGCCCTGGCCGCCCCCGTCCGGCCCTGGCCGGAGCCCAGCGCCTGAGGGCCGGAGTCAGACGGTCGGGAGTCAGAGCCAGACGCCCGAGAGCCGGACTCAGGCAATCGGGAGCCGGAGCCGGACGCCCGAGAATCGGAGCCAGGCGGCCGGGAGCCGGAGCCGAGCGACTGAGGGCCAGCGCCAGACGGCCAGGAACCAGAGCCAGACAGCCGAGGACCGGACCCAGACGCCCGAGAGCCGGACTCAGGCAGCCGGGAGCCGGAGCCAGACGGCCGAAAATCAGAGCCGGACCCAGACAGCCGGGGGCCAGAGCCAGACGGCCGAAAATCAGAGCCGGACCCAGACAGCCGGGGGCCAGGGCCGAGCGGCCGAGGACCGGACCCAGACGCCCGAGAGCCGGAGTCAGACGGCCGGGGACCGGAGCCAGACGGCTGGGGGCCGGAGCCGGACGGCCCAGAGCCGGACCCAGGCAGCCGGGGGCCAGGGCCGAGCGGCCGGGGGCCGGACCCAGACGGCTGGGGGCCGGAGCCGGACGGCCGGGGGCCGACGGCGGCTTCTTCTTCCTGGGGCTCAGGCCGCCCGTCGCGGGTGCTCATGCCGCCTCCGTCGTGACGGGTGCCGGGCGCAGGGCCAGGACGGCCAGGTAGGCGGCCTCGGTGGCGGCGGCCACTCGGTCCCAGCTGTAGCGGGTCAGCACCCGGCGGCGGCCCGCCACGCCGCATGCCGCGCGCGTCGCGGGGCGGGCGAGCAGGGTGGCGGCGGCGTCGGCGAGGGCGACCGGGTCGCGGGGCGGGACGAGTCGGCCGGTGCCGGGGTCGGCGACGGTGTCGCGCTGGCCGCCGACGGCGGAGGCGACGACGGGCGTTCCGCAGCTCATGGCCTCCAGGGGGACGATCCCGAAGGGCTCGTAGTCGGCGGGGCACAGCACCAGGTCGGCGGCGCGCAGCAGGTCGGGGATCCGTTCCGGGGGCAGTCCGCCGATGAGGCGGACCCGGTCGGCCACGCCCATGCGATCGGCGAGCCGGCGTAGCCGCCGCGCCTCGGGGTCGCCGTTCAGCTGGGCGGAGGGCGGCCCTCCGGCGATGACGAGTTCGGCGTCCGGCAGCAGGGTGAGCGCGGCGATGGAGACGGCGGCCCCCTTGCGCGGTACGAGCCGCCCGATCTGCGCCAGCAGGGCCCGGCGGGCCGGGCGGGGCGCCGTCGGGCCGGTGGGGGTGAACAGGCGCGGGTCGACACCGCAGGGCACCACGGTGATCCGGGCGGGGTCCAGGCCCATGGCGGCCAGTTCGCCGACCTCGTCACGGCAGGTGGCGACGATCCGGTCGCAGCCCTCGCCGACGGCCGTCTCCCAGGCGATGCGGTCCGGCGGGCTGGTGTCGGCGTCCGGCTGGTGGCGTCGCTTGACGGTGCCGAGCGCGTGGTAGGTGTGCGCGAGCGGCAGGCCGAGGGCGCGGGCGGCCTGGAGCGAGGCGACGCCGGACATCCAGAAGTGGGAGTGCACCAGGTCGGGTGGCGCGTCGGCCCATTCACGTGCCAGATACGCGCCGAACCGTGGCATGTACGGCAGGAGGTCGTCCTTGGGCAGCTGCCGGGCGGGCCCCGCGGGCACGTGCCGCACCTCGACGCCCGTGCGCAGGGGGACGCTCGGCGGCAGGTCGGGGGCGTCGCGGCGGGTGTAGACCCGGACGCGGTGGCCGCGGTCGGCGAGGGCCCCCGCGAGCCGGGCGACATGCACGTTCTGGCCGCCGGCGTCCACTCCGCCGAGCACGGCGAGCGGGCTGGCGTGCTCGGAGACGAGCGCGATGTCCAGTGGCTCGGTCAGCTCGGTCGAATCGGTCAGCTCAGTCGGCTCGGTCAGCTCAGTCGGCTCAGTCGATTCGGTCGGCTCGGTCGGTCCATGGCGCGGAGTCATCGGGTCACCTCCTCCATCAGCCGCTCCCAGTCGTCGAGGAAGCGTTTGAGTCCGTAGGCGTCGAGGGCCGCCCGGCGGGCCCGCGCCCCGTCCTCGGCGGCGGCGTCGGGGTCGGCGAGGTAGCCGCGTGCCGCGCGGGCGAGGACGTCGGGGCGGGTGGAGAGCACCCCGGCCCCGGCCGGGACCGCCTCGACGGCTTCGGTGGTGGCCAGGGCGACGACGGGCATGCCCAGGTGCATGGCCTCCAGGAGGGAGAGTCCGAGCGAGGTCCAGCGCACGGGGTGCAGATACAGCCGGCGCCGGGCCATCGCGGTGTGCAGTTCGGCCTGGGGCAGGTCGTGGGCGCGGCAGCGGTCGGCGGGCAGGCCGAGGTGGCGGGCGAGTCCTTCGGTGCGCATGCCGTAGACGTCGAGCGGGGCGGCCTCGCTGAGGGCGGGCAGCAGGTCGGTGCCGGTGTGTCGGCCGCGCCGGACCGGTTCGTTGACGACGACGGCGGCGCGGGCCAGCTCCCCGGTGTAGCGGTGCCCGGGGTCGACGATGCCGTGCTCGACGACGGCGGTGGGGGCGCGGCCGCTGTCCCAGAAGAGCCGGTTGAAGTGGGTGACGTGGACCAGGGTGAGGTCGTCGCGGTCGGCGCAGGGGTGGCGGGTGCCGGGGACGTCGTGGTCCGGGGCGTTGTGCTCCAGGTAGACGGCGGGCACCTCGCGGCCGGGGCGCCGGCCGCCGAGCCAGCGCGCGGCCAGCTCCGCCTCGTGGGGGCGCTGGAGGACGATCAGGTCCACGGGGGTCTTCCGCAGCTCGCGCGGGGTGATCTCGGTGACCGTGTCGGGCCAGGGGTAGGTGCGGGCCCGGCCGCGGCCGTCCGGGCCGCGGCCGGGGAGGACGGGGACCAGGTAGTGGTGCGGGCCCTGGACGAAGGCCGTGGTCCAGGAGCCGTGCACATGCCACAGGAGGATGTTCATCTGGCCTCCGGAGGGTCGTCGGCCCGGCCGGGCGCCAGCAGCGCGGCCACGGCGGTGAGCACCTCGGTGTCGGGGACGGAGTCCAGGCAGGGGTGGCCCGGTACCGGGCAGACCCGGGCGCGGCTGCCCGCGCACACCGCGTCCTGGCGGCCCAGCAGCCGGTGCGGCACGCGGTAGGGGGCCCAGCGTTCGGCGGGGACGACGGGGGCGAAGAGGCAGACCACCGGGGTGCCGACGGCGGCGGCCAGGTGGGAGGGCCCGGTGTTGCCGGTGACCACCACGGCGGCGCCCGCGAGGACCCCGGCGAGTTCGGGGAAGGAGGTGCGGCCGCCGAGGTCGAGGGCGATGCCGTCGGCGATGCCGGCCGTCAGTTCCTTCTCGGCAGGGCCGCCGGTGACCACCACGCGGTGGCCCGCCTCCTCCAGCGCGGCCACCGCCTGGGCGGCCCGGCCGGGGCTCCAGGCGCGGGCGGGCACGGCGGCGCCGGGGTGGACCACGACATAGGGGTCGGTGCCGGTGAGCGGGGCCGTGTCGGGGAGCGCGGTGAGGGCCAGCGCGCCGTCGTCGCCGGGCGGGAGGGCGAACCCGGACGCCTCGGCCAGGTCGAGCGCGGCCCGCGCCTCGTGGCGGTGCGGCGCGCGCCGGTGGCGCAGGTCCAGCAGGGTGCCGGGGTAGTGCTCGCTGTCGGCGGCGGTGAAGGGGATGCCGGCGAGCTTGAGCAGCAGGGCGGCGGGCAGCGGGCTCTGGTGGTACGAGGAGAGGATCAGGGCGCGGTCGAAGCGGCGTACGGCCAGGCAGTCCACGAGGGCGTCGATGAGCTCACGGCGCACCGGCGGGGCCTCGAAGCCCACCCAGGGCGCGTCGTGGACCAGCACCTCGTCGACGCCGGGCAGCATCCGGGCGGCGGGTTCGCCCAGCGGCCCGCACAGCATCGCGGTGTACGCCGACCCGGCGGCGACCGCGCGTACGGCGGGGCCGGCCAGCAGCACGTCTCCCGCGCTGTCGAGCCGTACGACGAGGGTGCGCGGCCCCGTGCGGCGCGGCCTCAAGGGTCGCCCTCCGGCCGGGCCGTGAGCCGCCGTACCGCCGTCAGCAGGTCCGGTGCGGTGCGTGCGGCGGCGGCGGTCTCCTCAGGGCGGGTCACGTCGTTGGGGACGAGCACCCCGTCGGCGCCCTCCGGCCGGGCCGTGAGCCGTCGTACCGCCGTCAGCAGGTCCGGTGCGGTGCGTGCGGCGGCGGCGGTCTCCTCGGGGCGGGTCATGTCGTTGGGGACGAGCACCCCGTGGGCGCCCGCCGCCCGCGCCGCCGCCAGGTCCGCGCCGATGTCGCCGAGGACGGCGGCCCGGCGCGGATCGGTGCCGAGCGCCGCGCAGGCGGCGCGGATCAGCCCGGGGGCGGGTTTGCGGCACGCGCAGCCGTCGCCGGGGCCGTGGGGGCATACGGCCCACAGGTCGAAGGGGCCGAGCAGTTCCTCGACCCGGCGCCGTACGGCCTCGACCGCGCCGAGGGTGAGCAGACCGCGGGCGACGCCCGACTGGTTGGTGACCACCGCGACCGGGATGCCCCGCTCCCGTACCGCGTCGACCGCGGCCCTGGCGTGCGGCATCGGCCGCACCCGGCCGGGGTCGCCGTTGTACGGGACGTCCCTGATCAGGGTGCCGTCCCGGTCGAAGAGCACCGCGCCGGGGAGCCCCCGGCGCACGGGCGCGCGGGCGGGGCCGCGCCGCGCCGGCGGGGCGAACAGCCAGGGCCCCGCACCGGGGACGGAAGGGGCTTTCAGGGCGTATCGGGCAAACACGGGCGTCGAGTAGCCCGAACACTCAATCACCAAACGCGACAGGGCGCTACACATGCCACAGGTCCCTGGCCCGCACCGTCCCAAGCCGCCGTGACACGGCGGCCGAGCGGTGCCGCACCAGCCCGGCCAGCCAGTGGCCGGTGGCCACGGCCGGGATGACCGCGCTGGTCAGGGCCATTGTGGTGATCTCGTCCCGGGTGCGCGGGCCCGGCCGGATGCGGGCCAGGGCGAATTCGGCGGTGCCCGCCAGCCACAGCGCCGCCCCCACCGCGGCCGGCCGCCGCCGGCCCGCCACGGTGCCGACGAGGGCGGCGGCACCGGCCGCCGCGATGGCCACATGGCGCGGCAGCCGGCCGCGCGGCGCGCCCGCCCTCGCCCACCAGTCGCGTCCGTGGATCCTGGTCATCAGCACGTCGTCCGCGTTGCCGGCCTGGGTGCGCACCGACACCCAGCGGTCGGCCGGGCGCACCGGATGGACCGTGCGGCGCGATCCCACCTCCAGCCGCCAGCCGGCGGCCATGATGCGCAGCGCCAGGTCGGCGTCCTCCCGGAAGGCGCGCGGAAACCGCTCGTCGAAGCCGCCGACCGACTCCAGGGCGGCCCGCCGGTACGCCATGTCGGCGGTGATCCAGCGGGCGGCGGCGAGCCCCGCGGTGGTGCGCTCCCAGTCCGTGGGCCGGCGGCCGGGCGGCAGCGGAACGGTGATCCGCGCCTGGACCCCCGCGGTGCCGGGGCCCGCCGCCGCCAGATCGGCGGCGAGGTCGTCGGCCCAGGTGGGGCCGGGGACGACATCGTCGTCGAGGAAGACGGTCCAGGGCTCGGGGGCGGCCCGGCGGCCGATGTTGCGCGCGGCGGCGGGGCCGGCGGCGCAGCCGGGCACGATCTCCACCAGGGGGGCGAGTTCGGCGGGGATGTCGGCGGGCAGCGGGGTGCAGTCCTCCAGCGGACGGTCGTCGACCAGGACGATCCGCCGGGGCGCGGGGCCCTTGGTGTCGGCGAGCGCCCTCAGGGCCACGGAGAGACTGGGGCGGCCCAGCGTCGGGATGACCACGGCGTACTCGGGTGCGTCCGTCCGCTCTCCGGCTTCCGTCATGTCCGGCTCCTCCCTCGTCGCGACGGGCCGTCGGCCGCCTCGTGACGGGCCGTCGGCGCTTCTCGTCGTCAGATCGCCTCGTGCGCGGCCGTGTCCGGACGGCCGCCCGCGAAGAAGGCGCCGCGGCGGATCACGAACGGGCCGATCGCCAGCAGGTCGACGGGGGCCGAGCCGAAGCACTCCAGCGCGTCCCGCGGGTCGTCGACCATGGGCCGGCCGGAGGTGTTGAGGCTGGTGTTGACGACCACGGGCAGCCCGGTGCGCCGTTCGAACGCGCTCAGCAGGCGGGCCACCAACGGTTCCGCGGCCGGGTCGACGGTCTGGATCCGGGCCGTGCCGTCCACGTGCACCACGGCCGGGATGCGGTCCCGCCAGTCCGGCGCGACCTGGTGCACGAAGAGCATGTACGGGCTGGGCAGGGGGCCGTCGAAGATCTCGGCCGCGCGCCCGGCGAGCACCATCGGGGCGACCGGCCGGAACTGCTCCCGCCCCTTGACGTCGTTGAGCCGCTCGAGGTTGCCGGAGCGGCCGGGGTGGGCGAGCAGCGAGCGGTGGCCCAGCGCCCGGGGCCCGTATTCGGAGCGCCCCTGGAACCAGGCCACGATCGCGTCCCGGGCGAGCGCCTCGGCCACCGTCTCGGCGACGTCGGCCGGGCGTTCGAAGGGCACGGCGGCCGTCTTCAGCCAGGCTTCCAGTTCGGCGTCCGACCAGCGGCGCCCGAGGTCGGCGCCGGCCATCGGCGCGGGCCGGTCGCCGCCGAGCGCGCCGAGGTAGAGGGCGCCGCCGAGCGCGGTGCCCGCGTCCCCGGCGGCGGGCTGCACCCAGACCCGGTCGAACGGGCCCTCGCGGGCGATGCGGGAGTTGGCCACGCAGTTGAGCGCCACTCCCCCGGCCAGGGTCAGCGTCCGGTCATGGGTACGTCCGTGCAGCCAGCGGACCAGGTCCAGCAGCGTCTCCTCCAGGCACGCCTGGGCGCTGGCGGCCAGGTCGGCGTGCGGCCGCGACCACGCCTGGCCGGGGCGCAGCGCGGGGCACAGCTCCGCCCAGGGCACCCCGGTGGCGTGGAAACCGCCGTCGCCGGTGGCGTACACGTACCGGCGCAGGGCGCCGAGCATCCGCGGGGTGCCGTAGGAGGCGAGGGCCATCACCTTGTACTCGTCGCTGGAGCGCAGGAAGCCCAGGTGTTCGGTGAGCTCTTCGTAGACCAGCCCCAGGGAGTGCGGCAGCCGCTGGCCGTGCAGCGGTTCGAGCCGATCGCCGGTGCGCCGCGCCGCGAGGTGGGAGGTGGCCTCACCGCGGCCGTCCAGGACGAGGACGGAGCTGGGATCGGCGCCGGGCGCGGCGAGCGCGGTGGAGGCGGCGTGGGCCAGGTGGTGGGGGACGAACCGCACGGCGTCGGGGTCCAGGCCGGGCAGGGCGGTACGCAGGAAGCCGGGGGCCTGGCGGGCGTAGGTGATCCGCAGCCGGTCCCAGGGGTCGTCCAGGCCCATGGCCTCGGCGGGGCGGGCGAGGGAGGGGTCGAAGGAGTAGGCGACGGCGTCCAGGTCCTCGGGGCGCAGCCCCGCCTGTGCCAGGCACCAGGCGGCCGACTTCTCCGGGAGCTCCCAGGCGGAGAAGGGCACCGGCCGCTTGCCGTGTTTGCGCCGGGAGAACCGCTCCTCCTCGGCGGCGGCGACGGTGCGGCCGTCGATGACCAGGGCGGCGGCCGGGTCGTGGAAGAGGGCGTTGATGCCGAGGATGCGCATGGGCGTGACCTTTCGGCGGCCCGGGGCCGCGGCGAAGGGGCGGCCGGGACCGGCGGGGGTGTGGGGGCCGGGGGATCAGGCGGCCTGGTGCCGGAACCAGTCGATGGTGCGGATCAGCCCCTCGTCGGCGGGGACGACCGGCGTCCACTGGAGCTTGCCGCGGGCGAGGGTGATGTCCGGGCAGCGCACGGCGGGGTCGTCGGCGGGGCGGTCGATGTACTCGACGGTGGAGCGGGACCCGGCCAGCTGGATGATCTTCTGGGCGAGGTCCAGCATGGTGATCTCGTCCGCGTTGCCGATGTTGACCGGTCCGAGGAGGTCGGACCCGGCCATGGCGAGGATGCCCCGCACGGTGTCGTCGATGTAGGCGAGCGAGCGGGTCTGGGTGCCGTCGCCGGTGACCGTGAGGGGTTCCCCGGCCAGCGCCTGCCGGATGAAGGTGGGCACGGCCCGTCCGTCGTGTCCGCGCATCCGCGGGCCGTAGGTGTTGAACAGCCGCACGATGCCGGTGTCCGTGCCGTTGGCGCCGGCCTCGGCGGTGGTCAGGGCCTCGCCGAAGCGCTTGGCCTCGTCGTAGACGCTGCGCGGTCCGACCGGGTTGACATGGCCCCAGTAGCGCTCGTTCTGCGGATGCTGCTGCGGATCGCCGTACGCCTCGGAGGTGGAGGCCAGGAGGAAGCGCGCGTCGTGGCGCCGGGCGAGGGCCAGGGCGTTGCGGGTGCCGAGGCTGCCCGTCTCCAGGGTGTGCAGCGGCAGCCGCAGATAGTCGGCGGGCGAGGCGGGGGACGCGAAGTGCAGCACCAGGTCGGCGGGCCGCTTCACCTCGAACGGCTTGGTGACGTCGGCGTGCAGCAGGGTGAAACCGGGCCGGTCCATGAGGTGGGCGACGTTGTCCGGGTTGCCGGTGCAGAAGTCGTCCACACAGGTCACGGCCGCGCCCTGGTCGAGCAGCGCCGTGCACAGATGCGAACCGACGAACCCGGCGCCACCGGTGACCACGGCGTGCGCCCAGGTGCGGACGGGGACGACGGAGTCGAAACGCTCCATGGCCATTCCCTTCCTTCGCGCATGGGGGCCTTCCCCCAGTACCCGCGGCAAAAGAAGGCAATCAGGGCATATCTGGCGGTCAACCGATGGGGGAAAGATCCTCGGAGTGCACCGGCCCGGCGGCGCGGGCCGCCGCCGCGGGTTCCACGGGAACGACATCGCCGGGCCGCGCCGAGACGCGGCGGGCGGCGGCGCGCCGGGCGTGCACCAGCGCGCCCGCACCGATCACTGCCGCGATGACCAGCCCGCCGGTCACCAGGGCGCCGCGCGGCCCCGCCCACTCCATGAGCAGCCCCAGCAGGGGCGGACCGGCCAGGCCCCAGGCCGTCTGCGCGGTACGCCAGACGCCCAGCACCCGGCCGCGCATCCCGGGCGGCGGATCGGTCTGGAGCACCGTGGCGCCGGCCGTGTCGGAGACCGACTCGGCCACCGCCATCGGGGCGACCAGCACCAGCAGCGGAAGCAGCCCCGGCGACAGCCCGGCCACCGCCTGGAGCAGCGCACCGGCGGCGGCGAGCGCGCCGACCAGCCGTACGGACGGCCGCTGCATCCGTCCCGCCAGGACCGCGCCCGCGATACCGCCCACGGCCAGCATGGTCGCGACGGTTCCGAAGTCCTGGGAGCTCCCGGCCAGCGGACCGGTGACCAGCACCGCGAGCGTCAGCCCGTAGTTCCGCCCGAAGACGGCGCTCACCGCCGTGATCACGGTGAGGGCGACCAGCCGCGGCCGCCCCATGAAGAAGGCCAGCCCGTCCCGGGCGCCGGCACCGGAGAACCGCTCCCGTCGCGGGGCGGGCGGGTCCGGGGTGGTGGTGGCCCCGCCCCCGTAGGGGCGCAGGAAGGGGATGACGGCCGTCACGCACAGGAACGACAGCCCGTTGGCGGCGTAGGCGGCCGCGGTGCCGAGCGCGCCCACCGCGACACCCGCGCAGGCCACGCCGATGAGCCGGCCGGCGCTGCTGACCACGGAGCCCAGGGCGATCGCCGAAGGGACGTCGGAGGGGGGCACCAGATCGTTGCCGAGCAGGGCGCAGGCGGGTGCGTCCACGGTGGCGACCAGGCCGGTCACCGCGGCGAGGACCATCAGCGAGACCACGTTGAGCAGGTCGAACGCGACCAGCGCGGCCGTGACGAAGGCGACGAGGCCCAGCACCGCCTGGCTGACGGCCGCGGTCAGCTTGCGCGGCCAGGCATCCACCACCGCCCCTCCGAGCAGCCCCATGAGCAGCCCGGGGGCGGCCTGCACGGCCAGGGAGACCCCGGTGGTGGCGGCGGAGCCGGTGATGTGCAGCACCAGCAGGTTCTGCACGGTCAGCTGCATCCAGGTGCCCACGTTGGACACCAGGTTCGCCGCCGACCACCACCGCATGCCGCGATGGCGCAGACTGCGCCACGGCGTGCGCGTGCCCCGCTCCGGGGAGCGGGGCCTGGGTATGAGGGGCGGCAGGCAGGAGGAAGTCATCGCGGGGTCACGCCGGATTTCCGGGTACGGGGCACGGGCAAGGGCCCTGTCCGGGGCCCGGCCGACAGCGGGCGAGCTGCCGCTCGTCGGCGACCGTCCATGCTCACAGACGGCCCCGGAATCCCCGTAACCGGACCGGGGTGGGTTTCCTCACATACCGGATATTCCCTGGTCAGAGCGGCTGTTCCGGCACATCGCCGACAACGGGTCGGCCGCCGCTCAGACTCCCGCGTCGAGGTCGGCCCGCGCCGGCAGGTCGCGCGCGCCGAGCCGCAGGTGCTCGATGTGGTAGACGGCCTCGTCGCCGACCGACAGACCACCCCGGCAGCGCATCTGGACGCGGACTCCGCCGCCACCATCGCCGCCACCCTCCAGGCCCTGGCCACCCCCTCGCGGCCGATGATCCTCACCCGGCTCCGCCAGGCCCCCTGGCGGTCGGCATGGAGCAGTCCGCGGTCTCCCACCAGCTCCGGCTGCTGCGCGCGCTCGGGCTGGTCACCGGCTCGCGCCAGGGCCGCAGGATCGTCTACAGCCTCTACGACAACCGTCGCCCAGCTCCTCGCCACCGTACGGGAGTGGGAGGACGCCGGGGAGCGGGTCCTGATGGTCGGCGACGGGGTCAACGACGCCCCGGCACTCGCGGCCGCGCACAGCGGTGTCGCCATGGGCCGGGCGGGTTCCGCCCTGACGCTGGAGACCGCCGACGCCGTGATCGTCCGCGATGAACTGGCCGCCGTGCCCTCGGTCGTCGCCCTGTCCCGGCGGGCCCGCCGTCTGGTCACGCAGAACCTGGTCATCGCGTGTGTGTGCATCGGCGCGCTGGTGGTGTGGGATCTGCTCGGCCATCTGCCGCTGCCACTCGGCGTGGCGGGCCACGAGGGCTCCACGGTCCTGGTGGGCCTCAACGGTCTGCCGCTGCTGCGCACCTCCGCCTGGCCGGGCGCCACGGGGACCGATCACCAGGCCGCGGGGAGCTGAGCGGCGTGCGAGCCGGACGGCAGACCCCCTCGGCCCGCCGCCACGAGGACCGATCACCAGGCCGCAGGGAGCCAAGCGGCGTCCGGGCCGGGCGGCAGACCCCCTCGGCCCGCCGCTCTACGATGGGCACATGCCGGTCAGCGAACCCTCCTCATCTGCGACCCGGTCGCATACGCATCCCAGCGGCGCGGCGCAGTTCGCCACGGCCGCGCATGTCTTCTCGCTGCTTTCCGACCCGACCCGGCTGCATCTGGTGTGGTCCCTCGCCCGGGGCGAGGCCGATGTCAACACCCTCACCCAGGCCAGCGGGGCGGCCCGCCCGGCAGTGAGCCAGCACCTGGCCAAGCTCCGGCTGGCCGGGCTGGTCCAGGTGCGCAAGGACGGCCGCCGCTCGGTGTACTCACTCCACGACGGCCATCTGCGCCGGCTGGTCATCGAGGCCGTCAACCACGCGGATCACACGGTCACCGGGGCCCCGCCGCACGACTGAGCGTCAGGCCACGGACCCGCGGCCACGCCCTCCGGAACGTCTCACCCGGTGTGGTGGGCCAGCAGGCGGTGGGGGTCCGCCGCGCCCGGCGCCGGGGCCGGATCGGTGTGCACCAGGGCGGCGGTGAGCCGGGGCACCGCGTGCAGCAGGGCGTGTTCGACCCCGACCGCCACCTCGTGCGCCGCCCGCAGATCCAGGCCGCCGTCCACCTCGACCGCGACCTCGGCGCGCAGCCGGTGGCCGATCCAGCGCATCCGCAGTTCGGTCACTCCTAGCACCCCGGGGACCTCGCGCAGCGCGGCCTCGCCCGTGTCGATCAGCGCCGGGTCGACGGAGTCCATCAGCCGCCGGAACACCTCACGGGCGGCGTCCCCCAGGACGAGCAGGATCGCGGCGGTGATGACCAGACCGACAACCGGATCGGCCCACTGCCGGCCGAGCGCCACGCCGCCCGCGCCCAGCAGCACGGCCAGGGAGGTGAAGCCGTCGGTGCGGGCATGCAGTCCGTCGGCGACCAGGGCCGCCGAGCCGATCCGGCGCCCGACCCGGATGCGATGGCGCGCCACCCATTCGTTGCCGAGGAAACCGACGACCGCGGCGACCGCGACGACGCCCGGATGGGAGAGGTCGCGCGGGTGCAGCAGCCGGTCCACGGCCTCGTAGGCGGCCAGGGCCGCCGAGGCGGCGATGGTGAGCACGATGACGATCCCGGCCAGGTCCTCGGCGCGGCCGTAGCCGTAGGTGAACCGGCGGTTCGCCGCCCGGCGGCCCAGGACGAACGCCACTCCGAGCGGCAGCGCGGTCAGCGCGTCGGCGGCGTTGTGCACGGTGTCGCCCAGCAGCGCCACCGAGCCGGACACCACGACGACAACGGCCTGGAGGACCGCGGTGGCGCCCAGGACGGCGAGGGAGAGCCACAGGGCGCGCATGCCCTCGGCCGACGACTCCAGCGCGGAGTCGACCTTCTCGGCCGACTCGTGCGCATGCGGTTTCAGCAGATGCGCGAGCTGGTGCCGCCGGTGGGACCGGCCTCCGTGACGGTGGGAGTCCATACGGCCATTATGTGCTTACGAGTGCACGCATGCACCAGTCGGTTCGCGGAAGGCTTTCGGGACCGCACCAGCGGCCACCCGAAGGCCGGCCGGGGACCCCGTCACCGCGCAAAACCACCGGCCTCGGCGCCGAGTACGTTCAAAAGGGCCAGCGCCTCGGCGCCAGGGGACCCTGGCGGCGCACTGTAGAGCACCAGGTGCTGGTCGCGGTCGGTGAGCGCGAGCGCATCGCAGTCGACGGTGATCTCCCCGACGACCGGGTGCCGGAAGGTCTTCGTGAGCATCTGCGCGGCCTGCACGTCATGCCGCTCCCAGAGCCGGGCGAACTCGGGGCTGCCGTCGCGGAGTTCGTCGACGAGTCCGGTCACCGCGGGGTCGGACGGATAACGGGCGAGGGTGGCCCGGAGCTGCCCGACGACGCTCAGCCGGAACTCCGCGGCGTCGGAGATTCCGTAGAGCGTGGCATCGGCGTGCGCCGATGCGAGAAACGCCCGGCGGGCGAGGTTGCGGTCCTCGGGGGTGAGGGGGGCGAAGTCCTCCAGGAGCGCGGCCGCGAGGTCGTTCCAGGCGAGCACCTCGAACGCGGCGGACACCACGAAACCGGCCGTCTGCGGCAGCCGCTCGAGAAGCGTGAGGATGCTCGGGCGGACGTCGCGCCGGTGCAGTCCGGTGCGGTTCGGCGCGGTGCCCGCGAGGAGGTGGAGGTGATCGGACTCGGCGTCCGTGAGCCGCAGCGCGCCCGCGATCCCGGCGAGGACCTCACCCGACGGTCGCGGCGCCCTGCCCTGCTCGAGCCGGACGTAGTACTCCGTGGAGATGTGCGCGAGGACCGCCACTTCCTCGCGGCGCAGACCTGGTGTGCGGCGCCGCGGGCCGGCGGGAAGGCCGACGTCCTGCGGGCGCAGCCGCTCGCGGCGGCTGCGGAGGAATGCCCCGAGCTCCTGTTTGTCCATGCGCCCAGTGTGCGCGCCGCCCGGCGGCGGATCCTGGTACTGCCTGTGCCTGTATCCGGCCGGCAGCCGGCCGAACGCTGTTGCCATGACGAACACCACGAACACCACGAACACCACCGACGGCGCCCCCGTCGGCCTGCTCACCGGCAAGGTCGTCTTCATCACCGGCGCCAGCCGCGGCATCGGGGCGGCCGCGGCCCGGCTCTTCGCCGCCGAGGGCGCCGCTGTCGTGCTCGCCGCCCGCGGCACCGACGCCCTCGACCGCATCGTGAAGGAGATCCGCGCCGACGGCGGCACCGCCGACGCCGTCACCCTGGACCTCGCCGACCCCGCGAGCATCCGCACCGCTGTCGACCACGTCGAAAAGCTCCACGGCCGGCTCGACGGCGCCTTCAACAACGGCGCGGTCCCCCAGCGACAGTTCGGCCCGGTCGAGACCACCAGCGACGAGGACATCGACGAGCAGTTCGCCGTGAACTTCCGTTCGCACTGGACCGCCATGAACGCCGAGGCCGCGCTCATGCGGCGGGGCGGCGGCGGGGCGATCGTCAACACCTCGAGCATCGGCAGCCGCCGCGCGAACCCCGCCCTGCCCGCCTACGGCGCCATGAAGCGTGCGCTCAACAGCCTTACCGAGACCGCCGCGGTGAACTGGGCCGGTGACCGTATCCGGGTCAACGGCATCACCCCCGGAGGCACCGCCACGGAGATGATCGACACCTGGGAGGCGGCGACTCCCGGCGTCGTCGAGCAGATGACCGCGACGATCCCGCTCGGTCGGATGGCCGAGCCCCGGCAGATCGCCGAGGCGGCCGCATGGCTGCTCAGTGACCGCGCCTCGTACGTGACCGGCGCGATCCTGCCGGTCGACGGCGGCGCCGGCGCCTGAACCACCGGGCCGGCGAGCCGGCGGGTCGGCGGGTCGGCGGGTCGGCGGGTCGGCGGGTCGGTGGGTCGGCGAGCCAGCAGGCCGGCGGGTCGGTGTGAGGGGTCAGCGCGATCCGTAGGGCAGCAGCGCCATCTCCCGCGCGTTCTTGATGGCGCGGGCGAGCAGGCGCTGCTGCCGGCGGCTCACCCGGGTCACCCGGCGGCTGCGTATTTTGCCGCGGTCGGAGATGAACTTCCGCAGCAGTTCGGTGTCCTTGTAATCGATGTAGGTGATACCAGCCTTGTCCAGCGGGTTGACACGGTCGCGCCGGGCATCCCGGCGGGTGGGGTGGGGGCGTCGGGACATCATCGGGTCCTCGTCTGTTGGTGCGGTGCGTACGGTGTCCGGGCCCGGGTCAGGACACCGGGTCCAGCAGTTCGTCGAAGGCGTGCGGCAGCCGGCTCCAGGCGTCCGGCCCGGCCGCGTACTCGGCGTCGGTCAGCAGACAGGAGTCGAGCAGGGCCAGCAGCCCGTCCCGGTCCAGGCCGGGCGAGGTGAAGGTGAGGTGCTGACAGCGGTCGCCGTGGTCGGGATGCCAGTCCAGCGCGGCGGCGACCCGCCGCTCGGCCGGCACCATCTCCCAGGCGGCGTCCGGCAGCGCGGCCAGCCACGGACCGGCCGACTCCACGCACAGGGCCCCGCCCGCCGCGTCCCACGACAGCAGGGTGTCGCCCCGGTCGGCCAGCCAGAAGCGGCCCCTGCTGCGGGCCGCCGCGCAGGTCAGGTCCTCCAGCGCCGCGTAGAGCCGCTGCGGGTGGAAGGGCCGCTCGCGCCGCCAGACCACGGTGGCCACTCCGTGCGCGTCACCCTCCTGCGGCAGCAGCGCACAGGCCGGGTGCTGACGGGCGGCCGCCGCCGCGATGTCGAAGCCCTGGAGCAGGGCGGGCCCCAGGGCCCCCTCGCCGAGCCGCACCTGGCGGGCGCCCGGGGTGAGCTGGGTGAGCAGCGCATGGTCACCGTCGTCGGCGGCCTCCTCGCCCGTGGGGTCCTCGGCGACGGCGATCAGCGTGGGGTACTCCAGCTGCCGGGCGAAGGTGTCGGCGATGGTGCGCTGATCGGTCGGGGCGGCGGCGAGACCCACCTCGGCCAGGTCGTCGCCGTTCGCGAGGTACGGCACCATCAGGGCCGGATCGATCGCGGTGGCCACTCCGGTCAGCTCCAGCGGGGCGCCCTCGGCCGCGATGACGGCCGCCATGGCCTGGGGTTCGACCGAGTCCCACAGTTCGACCACGGCGAGCCGGTGTCCGCCGCCGGTGGCCAGGCGCAGCAGTTCGGGGACCATGTCCTCGCGCAGCGCACAGCACGCGCAGTCGTTCACCAGCGGCGCCTCGCCACTGCCGAGCGTCCCGGAGGCGTCGCGCACGGTGCGGCGCACGGCCCGGCCGGTGGCGGCGGAGAGATCGTGGTGCAGGGCCACCGAGCCGGGCACGGTGCGCAGGATCTCCTCGACGGCGGCGCGGCGGGCATCCGCGTGCAGCCCGCCCACCACCGCGACGGGCAGCCGGGTCTCGTCCGCGTTCACCGGCCCCTCCGTCCGCGTCCGTAACGCCGCTCGAACCGCTCGACGCGTCCGGCGGTGTCCAGGACCCGCTGGGTGCCGGTGTAGAAGGGGTGGCTCGCCGCGGAGATCTCGACGTCGATGACCGGATAGGTGTTGCCGTCCTCCCATTCGACGGTCTTGTCGCTGGTGGCGGTGGAGCGGGTGAGGAAGGCGAAGTCGGCGGACCGGTCGCGGAAGACGACGGGCCGGTACTCGGGGTGAATGCCGGGCTTCATGGTGGTCAGCGCTCCTCGCGGAAGTCGACGTGGCGGCCGACGACCGGGTCGTACTTGCGCAGGGTCATCCGGTCCGGGTCGTTCCGCCGGTTCTTGCGGGTCACGTACGTATAGCCGGTGCCCGCGGTGGACCTCAGCTTGATGATCGGACGTAGTTCATTGCGTGCCATGAGCCACAGCATACACTGAAGTGGTTTTCATTTTCATCTAGCTGCTACGCTGCCGCGACATCCGCACCACACACCACCACCGAACGGAGGAAGAATGTCCGCCCACTGCCAACTCACCGGCCGGCAGCCCGGCTTCGGCCACCACGTCTCCCACTCCCACCGCCGCACCAAGCGCCGGTTCGACCCCAACATCCAGCGCAAGCGCTACTGGCTGCCCAGCGAGGGCCGCCATGTCCGGCTCACCCTCAGCGCCAAGGCCGTCAAGACGGTCGACATGATCGGCATCGAGGCCGCCGTGGCCCGTATCCGCGCCCGGGGAGGGAAGGTCTGATGGCCAAGAAGAGCAAGATCGCCAAGAATGAGCAGCGGCGGGCCATCGTCGCCCGCTACGCCGCGCGCCGCGCCGAGTTGAAGGCGGTCATCGCCGACCCCCGGGCCTCGGCGGCCGAACGGCTCGCAGCGCAGCGGGAACTGCGCCGCCAGCCCCGCGACGCCAGCGCCACCCGGGTACGCAACCGCGACGCCATCGACGGCCGCCCCCGCGGCCACCTGCGCGCCTTCGGCCTGTCCCGGATCCGGCTGCGCGAGATGGCACACGCGGGCGAACTCCCCGGGGTGACCAAGAGCAGCTGGTAAACCCCGGTTGGGGCGGGGGGCGCTTGGTTGCGGCGGGTTGCTTGTTTGGGCCGGGGCCACTTGTTTGTGGCGGGCTGCTTGGTTGCGGTGGGTCGCTTGGTTGGGGTGGGCTACTTCGCCGCGGCGGGCTGCTTGGTTGGGGTGGGCTACTTCGCCGCGGCGGGCTGCTTGGTTGCGGCAGGTTGCTTGGTTGCGGTCGGCTGCTTCACCGCGACGGGCCGCCCGCCGCGGTGGGCTACCCGCCGCTGTTGGTCACCTCGCCGTGACGGGCTGCTTGGTTACGGTCGGCTGCTTCGCCACGGTGGATCACTTCGCCACAGTGGGCTGCTTCGCGGCTGTGGGCCGCCCGCCGCGGTGGGCTACTTCGCCGTGGTGGGCCGCTTGGCACACTATTTCTACGCTCGCACCGACGACGGTTCCCCCGCCGTGGCCGGCGGGGCATCCGGCTGCCGGGCCTCCGCTACGAGGCGTCGGCGATGCGGAGTTCCCCGTCCCGGAGTGGTGCGAAGAAGCGGGCCACCTCCGCGTCGGTGACCTCGGCGAGATCGGCCGGGGACCAGCGGGGGCTGCGGTCCTTGTCGATCACCTGGGCACGGATGCCTTCGACGAAGTCCGGGCCGGACAGGGCCGCGCAGGAGACGCGGTACTCCTGTGCCAGCACCCGCTCCAGCGAGCCGAGCGCCCGCGCCCGGCGGACGGCTTCCAGGGTGACCTTCAGCGCCGTGGGCGACTTGGCGAGGAGGGTCTCGGCGGTCTCCTTGGCGGCCGGTTCTCCGACGGCCATCAGGCGGTCCACGATCTCCTCGACGGTGTCCGCGGCATAGCAGTGGTCGATCCACTCCCGGTGGCCGTCCAGGGTCCCGGTCGGCGCTTCGACGGCGTACCGGGGCAGGACGTCCGCCACCGGCTCCGCGGCCAGGTCCCGGGCGAGCGCGGGCAGCAGCGAGGAGGGGACGACGTGGTCGGCCAGCCCGCAGCGCAGGGCGTCGGCGGCGCCCACCGACGCGCCGGTGAGCGCCAGGTGCGTGCCCAGTTCGCCCGGTGCGCGAGACAGCAGGTGGGTGCCGCCGACGTCCGGTACGAAACCGATCGTGGTCTCGGGCATGGCCACCCGGGAGCGCTCGGTGACGATCCGCACGCTCCCATGGGCCGAGACCCCCACGCCCCCGCCCATCACGATGCCGTCCATCAGGGCCACATACGGCTTGGGGTAGCGGGCGATCCGGGCGTTGAGCACGTACTCGTCGCGCCAGAACGCCCGGGAGGCCGCGCCCCCGCCCGAGGTCACATCCTGGTGGATCATGCGGATGTCGCCGCCCGCGCACAGCCCCCGCTCCCCCGCCCCGTCGATCACCACGGTCCGCACGGCCGGGTCCCGCTCCCAGGCGGCGAGGTAGTCGGCGATCCGCGTCACCATCGGATGGGTGAGGGCGTTGAGGGCGCGGGGCCGGTTGAGGGTGAGATATCCGGCACGCCCCTCGGTGCGCGCCAGCACGGCGTCGTCGTCGGTCACGGGGACGGTCACGGCGTCGGTCGCGGGGTCGGTCACGGGGTCGGTCACTGGCGTTCGTTCCTTCCGGCGTTGGTGCGTTCGCGGATCTCTACCGATCCGGCACCGCCGATCCTCTCAACGCGCTTCCGGCCCGCGACAGCCGCCCGGATCGCGGCCGCCGCCCGGATGCGCGCGGCGGCCGCCGCCGCGCGAGACCCTCTGGACACCCACCGCCCCCGCCCGGAAGGGTTGGCGCAGTCCGCCACCGACCTCGGAGGACCCGCCTGATGACTCCCCATCCGCTGCCCACCAGTACGCCCGCCGCCGAGGGCGTGGACGCGCGAGGCGTCCACGCCTTCCTCGACGCCGTCGAGGGCGCGCCGGACATCGAACCGCACAGTCTGATGATCCTGCGCCACGGCAGGCTCATCGCCTCCGGCTGGTGGGCGCCGTACACCGCCGAGCGGCCGCATCTGCTGTACTCCCTCAGCAAGAGCTTCACCTCCACGGCCGCGGGGCTGGCCGCCGCCGAGGGGCTGCTGAACCTCGACGATCCCGTGGTCTCGTACTTCCCCGAGTTCGAGGCCGAGATCACCGACCCGGGCAGCCGCGCCATGCTCGTACGCCATGTCGCGGCCATGGCCAGCGGGCACACCGAGGAGACCCTTGAGCGGGCGTTCGGGGGCGACCCGGAGGAGCCGGTGCGGGGCTTTCTGCTGATTCCACCGGACCGCGCGCCCGGCACCGTCTTCGCCTACAACCAGCCCGCCACGTACACCCTGGCCGCGATCGTCCAGCGGGTGACCGGGCAGTCGCTGACGGAATACCTGCGGCCGCGGCTGTTCGACCCGCTGGGCATCGGCGAGACGGCCTGGCTACAAGTGCCGGCCGGCCGTGACCTCGGCTTCAGCGGGCTGTTCGCCACCACCGACGCGATCGCCCGGCTGGGACTGCTGTATCTGCGCGGCGGCGAGTGGGCGGGCGAGCGGCTGCTGCCGGCCTCCTGGGTCGCCGAGGCGACGCGGGTGCAGACCCCGACCGAGGGGGGCATGGGCGAGGGCACGGCGCCGGACTGGCGGCGGGGGTACGGGTTCCAGTTCTGGATGTCCGAGCACGGTTACCGGGGCGACGGGGCGTACGGGCAGTTCTGCGTGGTGCTGCCCGAGCACGACGTGGTGATCGCCACGACGGCGGACACGGTGCAGATGCAGGCCCTTCTGGACGCGGTGTGGGAGCATCTGCTGCCCGCGTTCGGCGACGCGCCGCTCACCGGCCGCGAGGACGAGGACGCCGCGCTGGAACGGCGGCTGTCCCGGCTCGCCCTCCCGCCCCTGGCGGCGAAGCCGGCGCCGCTCACCGACCCCGCCGCGTGGTCGGGCGCCGAGTTCGCCCCCGCGGGTGGTGCCTGCGCCGATCAGCCGACCCTGACGGGGGTCACGGTGGCCGAGGACGGCACCGGCGGGTGGAGCCTCGCGCTGGCCGAGGGGGCGTCCCGGCTGGAGGTGGGGTTCGACGGAGCGGGCTGGCGGACCGACACGGCGCCGGATGCGCCCGTCCCCACGGCGGTGAGCGGGGGCTGGACGGACCCGGACACGCTGACCGTGGACGTGGCGTTCCTGGAGACCCCGCACCACCTGGTGGTCACCTGCTCCCTCGCGGACCGCGCCTTCACCGCCCGGTGGCGCACGGTGCCGCTGCACAAGGGTCCCCTGCGCTCCCTGCGCGCACCGCGGCCGCACTGACCGGGCGGCCGCCGGGGTTGCCCTGGGGTGCGCGGTCAGTTGCGCGGGGGCGGATACGGGGTTGCCCCGGGGTGCGCGGTCAGTTGCGCGGGGGCGGATACGGGGTTGCCCCGGGGTGCGCGGTCGCTTGGGTGGTGGTGCCGGGTGCGGGGCCTCCGGGGCGGGGTCCTGGACCGTATATTTACGGCGCCGACGACAGTTGAACGTGAGGTGGGCCGGAGATTGGCGCCACAAATACACGTAAGCGTCCAGGACCCCGCCCCTCCGACCCCGCCCCCTCCCGCCTCGTCGGCGACCGCCCCCCGGCGGCCCCGCACACCTGCCCGGCCCCGAGTACGCCCGGCGGCACGGGTGCCGGGCGGGGGTGGGCACGACCCCGCCCCCTCCCGCCTCGTCAGCGACTCCCCGCCGGTGACCCCGCACACCTGCCCGGCCCCGAGTCCGCCCGGCGGCACGGGTGCCGGGCGGGGGTGGGCACGACCCCGCCCCCTCCCGCCTCGTCAGCGACCGCCCCCGGTGACACCTGACGCCTGCCCGGTGCAAGTACGCCCGGCGGCACAGGCCCCGGGCGGGGGTGGGCACGACCCCGCCCCCTCCCGCCTCGTCAGCGACTCCCCGCCGGTGACCCCGCACACCTGCCCGGCCCCGAGTACGCCCGGCGGCACGGGTGCGGCCCCGTTCCCTCTTGCCTCGTCGGCAGCCGCGCCCGCCCGGCACCCGATGCCTGCCCGGTGCCGGGCGGGGGTGGGCACGACCCCCGCCCCCTCCCGCCTCGTCGGCGACCGCCCCCGGTGGCACCTGACGCCTGCCCGGTGCCAAGTACGCCCGGCGGCACAGGCGCCGGGCGGGGCGGGCACGGCCCCGCGCCCTCCCGTCTCGTCGGCGGCTCCCCGCCGGTGGCACGCTCTTGGTCGTGCGCGCGGGGGGTACTCGTGCGTGGTGTGACCGCGCTGCCCGCGTCGGGAGGACGACCATGGCTGTACCGGCCGCGACCCGCTCCGGCGGCATCCCCGAGCCGCCGTGGCTCGGGATCTACCTCAACGACCACCTGGCCGCCGCCACCGCCGGGCTGGTGCTGGCCCGGCGGATGACCCGTGGGCACCGGCGCTCGGCGTACGGCGGCGAGTTGGCGAGGCTCACGGCGCAGTTCGCCCAGGACCGCAGGTCACTGCTGTGGTGCATGGCCTCGCTCGACATCCCCGTCCGGCGCGCCAAGGTCTACGCGGCGCGGGCGGCCGGGCGTGCCACCCGGCTGGCGCCGGGTGGTCGGCCACGGCGGCGTTCCGGGGTGAACACGCTGGTGGGGCTGGAGGCGCTGCGGATGGGGGTGGAGGGCAAGGCGCTGCTGTGGCGCTCGCTGCTCGCGGTGGCCGTCCATGACACCCGGCTGCGCACGGACCGGCTCGCCGATCTGCTGGAGCGGGCCGGGCGGCAGCTCACCGCCTTGGACTCGCTGCACGCGCGGGCCGCCTCGGCGCTGTTGTCCTCCCGGGCCCCGGGGTAGGTGTGCCCGCTTCGGTGCGGCGTCGGCGGGCACTCGGGGCCGATGAGTGAACTTCCTGGAGTGTTCGAGTCGTACTGGATGGGCACCGCGCCGCCCGGTGCCCCGCATCCGGCCCTGACCTCGGATGTGGAGGTCGATGTCGCGGTTGTCGGTGCCGGTGTCGCGGGGCTCGCCACCGCCTGGGAGCTGACCCGCGCCGGGTACCGCGTGGCCGTGCTGGAGGCCGGCCGGATCGCGGCGGGTGTCACCGGCCACACCACCGCCAAGCTCACGGCGCTGCACACGCTGGTCTACGACCGGCTGCGCCGCACCCGGGGCCCGGAGGGCGCCCGGTTGTACGCGCGGTCGCAGTCCGATGCCGTCGAGCGGGTGGCGGCGGTCACGGCCGAGCTCGGTATCGATTGCGAGCTGGAGCGGGTCCCGGCGTTCACCTATGTCGAGGACCCGGCGCGCACCGGCCAGGTCCGCGCCGAGGCGGAGGCCGCCCGCGAGGCGGGGCTGCCGGCCTCGTACGTGACGGAGACCGGGCTGCCGTACCCGGTCGCGGGCGCGGTCCGGATCGAGGATCAGGCGCAGTTCCATCCGCGCGCATACCTCCTGGCGCTCGCCGAGGATCTGCGCGCCCGCGGCGGGCGGATCCATGAGCACACTCGCGCCACCGGTCTGGCGGAGGGCACCCCGTGCCGGGTCACCACGGAGAGCGGGGCGGTGGTGACGGCCGGGGACGTGGTGATCGCCACCCACTATCCGGTGTTCGACAGGGCGCTGCTGTTCGCCCGGCTCGCGACGCACCGCGAACTCGTGGTGGCCGCTCCCCTCCCCGCCGACCGGGACCCCCAGGGCACGTACATCACCCCGGAGCGGCACACCCGGTCGGTGCGCACCGCGCCGTACCGGGACGGGCGGCGGCTGCTGATCGTGACCGGGGAGTCCTTCAAGCCCGGCACCGGGGACACCCCCGAACGGTTCGAGCGGCTGGCCGCATGGACCCGGGAGCGCTTCCCCGGCGTGGAGATCACCCACCGCTGGGCCGCCCAGGACAACGACCCCACCGACACCGTGCCGCTGGTCGGCCCCTTCCACCCCGGCGCCCGCCACACCTATGTGGCGACGGGCTTCGGCGGCTGGGGCCTGAGCGGCGGCATCATGGCGGGCCGGCTGCTCACCGCGCTGATCGGCGGTGAGCGGCCGCCGTGGGCCGGGCTGTACGACCCCCGGCGGCTGCGGACCGCGCTGCGCGAGGCCCCGGCGCTGATCGGCCATCAGGTCCAGGTCGGGCGGCATTTCATCGGTGACCGGCTCAGCACCGCGCGCGCCGGGACGGTCGACCGGATCGCGCCGGGCACCGGGGCCGTGGCCCGGCTGGACGGGCGGCACTGTGCCGTCTACCGGGACGAGGACGGCCAGGCGCACGCGGTCTCGGCCCGCTGCACCCATATGGGCTGCCTGGTCGCGTTCAACGCCGCCGAGCGGGCCTGGGAGTGCCCCTGTCACGGCTCCCGCTTCGGCACCGACGGCCGGGTGCTCCAGGGCCCGGCCAACCGGCCCCTGGAGCGGCGCGACATCTGATCCGGTCGGACAGCACATGGCCCCGGGCCGTCCGGGTACACGCGCTGGCGTCACCCCGTCGGCTGAGAAAGGACCACTCCCGTGCTGATGGCCCACCCGGTCGTCCTTCAGAACCTCATCGAGCAGTACGAAACGCTCCGGATGCTGCACGCCGAGTCGGGCGGCACCGAGGTACGGCAGCGGATGGACGACCTCGCCTACACGCTGTGCGTCTCCACCGGGACACGGGATGTGGACGCCGCCCTCATCGCCGCCCGGCACCAGCTGCCCGGCGCCCGGGTGGAGGACGACTCGGCCCTCACGGCCGGGGCGGGCACACCGGGCGCCTGAGCCCGGTGTACCCGCCCACGGTGCGGGCGCCCCGGCCGGATCAGCCCTCGACGCCCTCCGTCAGCTCGGAGAGGTCCATGGTCTGGTCGGCCGGCGGCGCCTTCACGGTGACCGGCTCGTTGAGACCGGAGAAGGTCATGGTCATGTCGAGCGGGCCCTTGTCCCCCTTGCCGCGCATGCGGAACCGCTTGGTGTGGCCGTCCGGGTCGACCCACATGTCCATGGACATCCGGTCGATCCCCATCTCCTCGTACGCCTTGAGGCTCTTCTCGCGGCGCTCGCGGGTGGCCGCGTCCTCGCCCTTCAGGCTCTTGCGCATCTGGCTGAGGGTGATGGTGCCCCGGTAGTGCGTGGTGCGCACCCCGTCGATGGTCTCCTCGCCGACCCGCTTCACATCGTCGGCGCCGGAGAGGAAGGCCGAGTCGTCGGCCGGGTTCCGGTCGGCCTGGCGGGAGAGCGAACCGCCGCTCAGCGCGCCGGTCTGCTTCTCGTCCATGGCCGACATGTCGAACTTGAGCCAGCTCTTGCCGTCCAGCTCGCCGGCGGCCTCCTTGCCCCCGTTGAGGTACATCGCCCCGTCCAGCAGCCGGATCTCCACCGCCGCGTCGGCGCCCTGGCCGACCGCGCGCATCTTCATGCTGACCGCGACCGGCTTGGTGCTCATCGCCGCCTCGCCCTCGATCCGCCCGTCCTCGGGGGTCGTTCCGGTCATCCGGTAGCGGAACGAGGTGAGCTTCTCGCTCTTCTTCGCGGCCGCCCGTACGGCCGCCGCCGGCGCCATCCGCACCTGCTCCGAGGACGTCTCCGCCGACTTGTCGTCCGACCCGGAGGACCCGCAGCCGACCGCGCCGCCGCAGAGCAGCACGCCGGCGAGGACGGCACCGGCCGCCCTGGTGCCCGCGCCGTGTCCCTTGCCGCGCCCCGCGCCATGTCTCTCATGTACGACCATGGCCATGAACCCCACCCCTTGCGGAACTTCTGTTCGTTTCTTGTGCTCCGGGACAGTACCAGCAGCCGACGACAGTCACCCGCGGGCACCGGCCCGGAGGAGCCGGAGATCGCCGCGGGGTTTTCCGTGGTCGAGGCGCTGGAGCGTACGTACTACAGTGGCGATCGGGCCGTGGGAACGGCGGACGTCGTCGTCCCGGCCGGACGGCATCAGCTGGTGTACGAGTTCCCGGTCGACTCCTGGCCGGCGGCTCCCCGACCGCAGCGCCGCGCACCGTGTGCCGACACCTCTCCCCGTCGGCATACTCGAAGACGCGGCCATTGGTTCACTCTCCGCCGAGGGCGCCGTGGTGGGGCGTCGCCCCGCTCCCGGCGGAAGTCCGGGGCAAGGGTGAGATGACGACATGACGCGACCGGACACCCCGCGGGACGAGCGGTCCGTCCGGTCGGGCGATCTCCTCGGCGAGGAGGCCACCGCCAGGGCCACGGTCGACGAGCACGGCATCGTCACGCGGTGGAACGAGGCTGCCCGTGGGCTGCTCGGTTACCGCCCCGCCGACATCGTGGGCAGGCCCGCGGCCGATCTGCTCCACGACGCCTCGCACGCCCGCGCAAAGGTGCGCAACGCGCTGCGCTCGGCCTCCCCGCCCAACCGGCTGAACGGCCGGGCCACCCTGCTGCGCCACGACGGCTCCACCCTGGACGTGCGGCTGCTGGCACACCGCCGCACCTCGGAGACCGGGGCCCCCGAGTGGCTGATCGTCTCCGCCCCGCCGCGCGCCGGACACACCGCCGAGGAGGACGAGGAGCTGATGCGGCGCTCCTTCCTCCAGGCGCCGTGCACGATGGCGGTCTACGACGCCGGGCTGCGGCTGCGCTGGGCCAACCGCGACATGGAGCAGGTGATGGAGCTGGCCCAGGAGGAGATGCGGGGCCTGCGGATCTCGGAGATCATGCCCGGTCCGGAGTCCGAGGTGGCCGAGCAGGCGATCCGGCGGGTGCTGGAGACGGGTGACGAGCAGTGCCTGGAGCTGTCCACGGTCATGCCCGGCGACCCCCGCCTCTTCGCCTGGTCCACCATCGTCTCGCCGCTGCGCGACCCCCTGGGGCGGGTGGCGGCCGTGGCGCTGACCGCCCTCGACACGACCGCCCAGCGGGCCGCCCGGCGGCGGCTGACGCTGCTCAACGAGGCCAGCGTGCGCATCGGCAGCACCCTGGACATCGACCGGACCGCGCAGGAGCTGGCCGATGTCGCCGTCCCGGCGCTCGCCGACTTCGCGGTGGTCGATCTGCTGCCCGCGGTGCACGACGGCGGCGAACCGCGCCCCGGCCCGCCGGGCAGCCGGGTGCTGCTGCGCCGGGTCGCCATCCGGTCGGTCTTCGAGGGCTGCCCGGAGGCCGTGGTGCAGCTGGGGCAGGTGGCCGCCTACCCCGACTTCTCCCCCGAGGCCGAGTGTCTGAAGGCCGAGCGCGGCATGCTGAACAAGGTCGCCGATCCCGCCGTCGCCCGATGGGCCGACGAGGCGCCGGAGCGGGCCGCCATGATCCGGCGGTTCGGGTTCCATTCGACGATGGCCGTTCCGCTGCGGGCCCGCGGCGCCATCCTCGGCGTGGCCGTCTTCTCCCGGCACCGCCGCCCCGAACCGTTCGAGCAGGACGATCTGCTGCTCGCCGAGGAGATGACGGCCAGGGCCGCCGTCTGCGTCGACAACGCCCGGCGGTACACCCGCGAGCGCCACACCGCGCTGGCCCTTCAGCGCAGTCTGCTGCCGCGCACCCTGCCCGAGAGCGCCGCGGTGGAGGTCGCCTCCCGCTATCTGCCGGCCGGCTACCGGTCCGGGGTGGGCGGCGACTGGTTCGACGTCATCCAGCTGTCGGGCGCGCGGGTAGCCCTGGTCGTCGGCGATGTGGTGGGCCATGGCCTCCAGGCGTCGGCCACCATGGGCCGGCTGCGGACCGCGGTGCGCACCCTCGCCGATGTCGATCTCGCCCCCGATGAGCTGCTCACCCATCTGGACGATCTGGTGAACCGGCTGTCCGAGGAGGCGGAGAGCGGTGCCGACGGTGCGGGCGTGACGGAGGAGGACGGCGGGGAGATCGGCGCGACCTGTCTGTACACGGTCTACGACCCGGTCTCCCGCCGCTGCTCCCTGGCCCGCGCCGGGCATCCGCCGCCCGTACTGGTGATGCCGGACCACACCACCACCCTGCTCGACCTGCCCGGCGGACCGCCGCTGGGCCTGGGCAGCCTGCCGTTCGAGAGGGTCGACCTGGAACTGCCGGAGGGCAGCCTGCTGGCCCTCTACACCGACGGTCTGATCGAGTCCCACGACCGGGACGTCGACCAGACGATCGGCACGCTGCGCACCACGCTCGCCCAGCCCGCGGACTCGCTGGACGGCCTCTGCCAGGCGGTGCTGGCCACACTGCTCCCCAGCCGCCCCACCGACGACGTCGCCCTGCTCCTGGCCCGCACCCGGGCCCTGGACGCGGACCGGGTGGCCACCTGGGAGCTGCCGTACGACCCGGCCGTGGTGGCCCGCGCCCGCCGGGACGCCGCCGAGCGACTGGCCGCATGGGGTTTCGGGGAGGCCGCCTTCACCATGGAGCTGGTGGTCAGCGAGCTGGTCACCAACGCCATCCGGCACGCCACGCCGCCCATCGGGCTGCGGCTGATCCATGACCGGGCGGTGATCTGCGAGGTCTCCGACGGCAGCCGTACCGCACCGCATCTGCGCCGGGCCCGCGGCTTCGACGAGGGCGGCCGCGGACTGCTGCTGGTGGCCCAGCTGACCGAGAGCTGGGGCACCCGCCAGACCGAGACCGGCAAGACCATCTGGGCCGAGGTGGCCACGTCCGCCCTGTAGCCAGGGTCCGGCTGCCAGGCGGCCGCTCCCTCGGGACGGCTTCACTACAATCGCGGGACGACGAAGCCCGGTTCAGCAGAGGCTGAAGGCTGCCATCCATGCGTATCCAGCACCCACGCGACGCCGGTCCCCTGGCCGCGCTGAGCCCCGCCGAATCGGCCCGTCTCATGGCGGTGATCCGCGAGGCGGCGCTGAGCCGGGGGCGGCTTCCGCTGCCCGCCCGCCCGGTGATCGGCGCGTCCTGGGACCGGATGCTGCGCCTGGGCCTCGACCCCGACCACGGCCGCGCCCCGCGGCCGCTGGGCCTGGACGAGCTGGAGCTGCGGAGGCGGCAGACCCGGCTGGCCGAGGTGCTGCCCACGCTGCACAGCGGGCTGCTGGAGGCCGCGGAGGCGGCCGGCCACATCATGATCATCGCCGATGCGGAGGGCCGCGTCCTGTGGATCGACGGCCATCGGGGCGTCCGCCGGCAGGCCGACGGCATCGCGCTCGTCGAGGGTTCGCACTGGGCCGAGGACGTCGCCGGGACCAGCGGCATCGGCACCGCGCTCGCCGTGCGATCCCCGGTACGGGTGCATTCGGCGGAGCACTTCGTGAGCGCCTTCCACACCTGGAGCTGTGCCGCCGCCCCCGTGCACGACGCACGGGACGGCCGGCTGCTGGGCGTCGTCGACATCAGCGGCCCGGCCGGGACCGCCCATCCGACGGTGCTCTCGCTGGTCACCGCGACCGCCCGGTGGGCCGAGGGTGAACTGCGGCTGGCCCACAGCCGGGAGCTGGAGGGCCTGCGGGCGGTCGCCGCGCCCCTCCTGGCGCGGGTCCGCGGCAAGGCCGTCGTGGTCGACCGGCACGGCTGGGTCGCCGGGGTCACCGGGGTGACCCCGCGTGAGCGCCGGCTGCCGCTGCCCAAGGCGCCGTACGACGGGCCGGTGTGGCTGCCGGGGCTCGGCGCGTGCGCGGTGGAGCCGCTGCCCGGCGGCCATCTGCTGCGGGTGCTGGACGGCGAGACCCTTGAGGGGGGCGATCCGGCCATCTGGGGCCATCTGCTGCTGGACCTGCGCCAGCCGCACCGCTGGACCCTGACCTTCTCGGGGCCGTCGGGCACCTGGACGCATGAGCTCAGCGCCCGCCACGCGGAGGTGCTGCTGGTGCTCGCCGCGCACCCCGAGGGGCGCACGGCGGCGCAGCTGGCCCAGGACCTGTTCGGGGATGCGACGCGGACGGTGACCGTACGGGCCACGGTGTCCCGGCTGCGCGGACGCGTCGGGGCGGTGCTGGCGCACCGCCCCTACCGGATCGCCGAGAGCGTCCGCATCGACGTGGCGGCCCCGGACCGCCCCGCCGGACTGCTCCCGTTCAGCTCCGCCCCGGCCGTCGCCCGGCTGCGCGGCTCGCGCTCCCTCTTCTGAGGATCGGGGCCTCGGTCTCTTAATCGGGGGCGCCGTCAGGCGGCGGGCGGGGCCAGAAGAGCGGTGGGGTGCAGACAGCCGACGGTGACCCCGCCGCCGTGCACGGGCGTGGTGGCGAACTCGGTGAGGGCACCGGGGTCGATACCGCAGTGGGCGAGGGCCGCGGCGGTCACCGGCATCCGGGCGCGGTCGGCACCGTCGGCGATCTTCACGGCGACGGCCCGGCCGTCGGGCAGTGCCGCGATCTGCACGCCCTCGAAGCCGTCCTTGGCGATCAGACCCGGTACGGCGCGCATCAGCCGGGCCACGTCCCGGTCGCTGCCGGACGCCATGTCCGGGTGGGCGCGCAGGGCGGCCGCCACCCGGCCCTCGGGGGTGTCCGCCGCGCCCGAGGCGATCCGTGCCGCGGCCGTGGCGAGCCCGCGCAGGGAGACGGAGAACAGCGGCGCACCGCAGCCGTCGACGGTGACCCGGGCGACGCGCTGCCCGGTGAGGTCCTCCACGGTCTCGGCGATCAGCCGTTGCAGCGGATGGGCCGGGTCGAGGTAGTCGGCCAGCGGCCAGCCGCGCAGTTGGGCGGTGAGCAGCATCGCGGCGTGCTTGCCGGAGCAGTTCTGGGCCAGCCGGGTGGGCTCGCCGCCGTCGCGCAGCCAGGCGTCGCGCTCGGCGGCGCCGTACGGCAGGTCGGGGACGTTGCGCAGATCGGCCTCGGTGAGCCCGGCCCGGTCGAGGATGCGGCGCGCTCCGTCCAGGTGGCGCCGCTGGCCGGAGTGGCTGGCGGCGGTGAGCGACAGCAGCTCCCCCTCCAGCGGCAGCCCGGCCCGCAGCAGCCCGACGGCCTGGACGGGCTTGAGCGCGGAGCGCGGGTAGAAGGCCGCGTCGATGTCGCCGGCCTGGAACTCGACCCGGCCGTCGGCGCCCAGGACGACGACCGAGCCGTGGTGGACGCCCTCGATGACCCCGCCGCGTACGACATGGGCGAGCGGCACATGGCGGGGTTCACGGATGGCGGGGGGCTCGGCGGGGGTGCGGCGGGTCGCGTCGAGGGTCCGTCCGAGGGGGATGTTCATGGTGGTGCTCTCGTGGTCGGGGGTGTTCAGGGCGCGGTCGGGGTGGTCACGGCGCGCCGGGGTGGTCCCGGCGGGTGTCGGAGGTGTTCAGGGCGCGGTCGGAGGTGGTCGCGGCGTGTCGGAGTGGTCGCGGTCGGCCCGGCGCGGGCCGACCGGCCTGGTGCCGTGGGCGGTCCGCTCACCGGAGGAACGCTCGCCGCTCGCCGGAGGGGACTGCTCGTTCACGCCCGCCGGGTGCCTTCCACCGGTGCGGCCGTCCGGCCGTCCGGCGCGGCGGGCCGCACGATGGCGGTCAGCGTGGTCTCCACCCGCTCGAGGTGGTGGGTCATCGCCTCCACCGCGTCGTGCTCGGACCCGCCGGCGAGCGCGTCGACGATCGCCCGGTGCTCCCGGTTGGACTGCTCGCGGCGGCCGCCGAGTTCGTTGAGAAATGCCGACTGCCGGGCCAGGGCGTCGCGGATCTCCTCGATGACCCGCCGGAAGACCGGGTTCCGGGCCGCCTGGGCGATGGCGAGGTGGAACAGCGTGTCCATCGCCACCCAGGCGGTGGTGTCGGTCTCCCGCTCCATCCGCTCCAGCAGATGGGACAGGTGGTCGAGGTCCTCGGCGGAGCGGCGCCGGGCCGCGTAGCCCGCCACCGGGATCTCGATGTGCCGGCGCACCTCCAGCAGGTCGCTCGCGGCGTAATCGCCGAAGGTGGGGTCCGCCACCGGCCCGCTGGAGATGACGAAGGTGCCCTTGCCGGTGCGCGAGGCGGTCAGCCCCATCGTCTGGAGGGCCCGGAGGGCCTCGCGGAGCACCGGCCGGCTGACCTCGAGACGACGGCACAGCTCCGCCTCGGAGGGGAGTTTGTCCCCCACCGCGTAGTCGCCGCGCTCGATCGCTTCCCGGAGGTGGCCGAGCACCGCCTCCATCGCGCTCACCCGCCGGGGGACGTCGGGTCCGGGACGTCCTGTCTGGCTGTCTGACAAGTTCACACGGGAATCCTCGGGCGGGCGGGAGCGGGTTGTCAAACGCCGCTGCCGCGGGTCCGACAAGCACCGTAAGTCATAGGATGGAGAGAAATGTATCCGCAGTTGGGACGGGGGTGAGGGTCATCCCCCAGGGAATCGCGCCGGCCGAGACCCATGTCCCCTTCGACATGGCGGATGCGGCGACAGTGCTGGTCGACGCCGAGGGGATCATCACCGGCTGGACCCCGGCGGCGGAGCGGCTCCTCGGCTATCCGGCGGCGGAGATGGTCAAGCAGCCGGCCAGGGTGCTGCTGGCGGCACCGGAGGACGCGGCGAAGGCCGAGGCGATCGGCGCGTGGTGCCGGGAACACGGCGGCTGGGGCGGTCTGGGGCAGGTCCGGCACCGGGACGGCCGGCGGATCGACGTGGGGCTGCGGATCTCCGCGATGCGCGATCCGGACGGCGAGACCTCCTGGCTGGTCTCCGGGGTCGATCTGGGCTCCATCCCGGCATGGGCGCTCAGCGGCTCGCTGCTCCAGGCGTTCCTCACCCGGTCGCCGATCGGGATGGCCGTGCTGAGCCCGGATCTGCGGTACGTGTGGATCAACGACACGCTGGAGCGCTACGGAGGGGTGCCGCGCGCGGAGCGGCTGGGGAGCCGGATGGGGGACTTCCTGCCGGGGCTGGACACCGAGGCGATCGAAGCGCGGATGCGGCAGGCGCTGGAGACCGGCGAGCCGGTGATCGACTACGAGTACCGGGGCTGGACGATGGCCGAACCGGGCAGCGAGCGCGCGTACTCGACCTCGTTCTTCCGGCTGGACAACGCCGAGGGCCGGCCGGTGGGCGTGTGCTACATGGCCATCGACGTCACCGACCGCTGGCGGGCCCGGGAGCGGCTGGCGCTGCTCAACGAGGCCGGCGCACGCATCGGCGGCACCCTGGACGTGCTGCGCACCGCCCAGGAGCTGGCCGACTTCGCGGTGGAGCGGCTCGCCGACTTCGTCACCGTCGATCTGCTGGAGGGCGTCCTGCGCGGCGAGGAGCCCGCCAAGCCCTCGGGCGAGACCCTGCCCGCGTTCCGCCGCGCCGGTCAGGCGTCGATCCGGGAGGGGTGCCCGGAGTCCATCGCGGCGCCCGGAGAACCGATCGCGGTCTTCCCCTCGTCCCCGCTCGCCCGCTGCTACTTCTCCGGGGAACCGCTGCTCGACCCGGTGATGGGCGTCTCCATCGACGCGTGGTCCGGCGACGATCCGGCGCGGACGGCGAAACTGCGCGAGTTCGGGATGCACTCGCTGATGGTGACGCCGATCGGGGCGCGCGGCGCCCTCCTGGGCGTGGCCTCGTTCGTCCGCTCCCGGCATCCGGACCCGTTCGAGGAGGACGATCTGCTGCTCGCCGAGGAGTTGGTCGCGCGGGCCGCGCTGTGCGTCGACAACGCCCGCCGCTACAGCCGTGAGCACGCCGCCGCGCTGGCCCTCCAGCGCAGTCTGCTGCCGCACGCCCTGCCCGGCGGCCAGGCCGTCGAGGTGGCCTCGCGCTATCTCCCCACGGACGCGCGCAACGGGGTCGGCGGCGACTGGTTCGACGTGATCCCGCTGTCCGGTGCCCGGGTGGCGCTGGTGGTCGGCGATGTGGTCGGCCACGGCATCACCGCCGCTGCGACCATGGGGCGGCTGCGGACCGCCGTGCACACGCTCGCCGATATGGACCTGCCGCCCGATGAGTTGCTGGCCCACCTCGACGACCTGGTCATCCGGCTCACCGAGGAGGAGGCCGGGCAGGAGGGCGTGGCGGCCGCGGTGCTGGGCGCCACCTGTCTGTACGCGGTCTACGACCCGGTCACCCAGCGGTGCACGATGGCGCGGGCGGGGCACCCCACCCCGGCAGTCGTGGACCCCTCGGGCGAGGTCTCCTTCCCGCCGCTGCCCGCGGGTCCCCCGCTGGGCCTCGGGTCGCTGCCGTTCGAGTCGGCGGAGCTGGAGCTGCCCGACGGAAGCCTGATCGCCCTCTACACCGACGGGCTCATCGAGGGCTGCGACCAGGACATCGACGTCGGTCTGGGCCGGCTGAGCAACGCGCTGCGCCAGTCGGCGCGTCCGCTGGAGGAGCTGTGCTCCACGGTCGTCGACGCCCTGCTGACCTCCCCGCAGTCCGACGACGTGGCCCTGCTGCTGGCCCGTACGCACGGCCTGGACAGCGGACACGTCGTCTCCTGGGACCTGCCCTCCGATCCGGCCGTCGTGGCCGGAGCCCGCTCCCTGGCGGTCCGCCGGCTCGCCGAGTGGGGCCTGGAGGACCTGGCGACGACCACGGAGCTGATCGTCAGCGAGCTGGTCACCAACGCCATCCGCCATGGCACCGGCCCCATCCGGCTGCGGCTGATCCGGCACGAGGTGCTGATCTGCGAGGTCGCCGACACCAGCAGCACCTCACCGCGGCTGCGCCACCCCCGCACCACCGACGAGGGCGGCCGCGGGCTGTTCCTCGTCGCCCAGCTGGCCCACCGCTGGGGCACCCGCTACACCGAGGGCGGCAAGCTCATCTGGGCCGAACAAGACCTCCCGGAACAGGTATGAAGCGCGCCCCGGCGCATCCCCGCCCTGTTCATGATCGGCCGGCTGCCGCACACTGGCCCTGTGCCAACGGGAGGGGAGCGTCCGGAGTGCGGAGGCCGGTCGGCGGCAGGGGCCCGTGGAGGCGGCGGCTCGCCTCCCCGTGGTGGCGCGGTGGGATGGCGCTGGCGGCGGGCGCGCTGCCCGCACCGGCCTTCCCCGAGCCCTCGCTGTGGTGGTGGGCGTATGGCGCCCTGGTCCCCTGGCTGCTGCTGGCGCGTTCGGCGCCCACCGGCCGCCGGGCCCTGCTGGACGGCTGGCTGGGCGGCGCCGGGTTCCTGCTCGCGGTGCACCACTGGCTGATGCCGAGCCTTCATGTGTTCATCGTGGTCCTGGCGCTGCTGCTGGGGCTGTGCTGGGCGCCCTGGGGGTGGCTGACGCACCGGCTGCTGCACGGCCGCCCGGGTCCCGGGCGGGTGGCGGCGGCGCTGGTGCTGCTGCCGTCCGTATGGCTGATGGCCGAGCTCGTCCGGTCCTGGCAGTACCTCGGCGGACCGTGGGGGCTGCTGGGGGCGAGCCAGTGGCAGGTGGCGCCCGCGCTGCGGCTGGCCTCGGTGGGCGGAGTATGGCTGCTGGGCTTCCTGCTGGTCATGGTGAATGTCACGGTGTGCGTGCTGATCGCGGTGGCCCGCGCCCGCGCGGTGGCACTGGCCGGGCTCACCGCGTGCGGCGCGGCGGCGGCCGGGGCGTGGGCGTGGGCGCCACAGGCCAAGGAGCCCGGCACGGCGCGGATCGCGGTGGTGCAGCCGGGCGTCATCCAGGGGCCGGGGCCGCGCTTCGAACGCAGCGCGGAGCTGACCCGGCAGCTGGCCGACCGCCATGTCGACCTGGTGGTGTGGGGCGAGAGCAGCGTCGGGCAGGACCTGACCACCCATCCGGAGCTGAGCCGGCGGCTGGCCGGACTGTCCCGGACGGTCGGCGCGGATCTGCTGGTCAACGTGGACGCGCGGCGCGGCGACCGGCCCGGGATCTACAAGAGCTCGGTGCTGATCGGACCGGACGGGCCGACGGGGCAGCGCTACGACAAGATGCGGCTGGTCCCCTTCGGGGAGTACATCCCGGCCCGGCCGCTGCTGGGCTGGGCCACCTCGGTGGGCAAGGCGGCCGGTGAGGACCGCCACCGGGGCACCGGGCAGGTGGTGATGAGGCTGCCGGACGGCCTGCGGATCGGCCCGCTGGTGTGCTTCGAGTCGGCGTTCCCGGACATGAGCCGGGCCCTGGTGCGGGACGGGGCGCGGATGCTGGTCGTCCAGTCCTCGACCTCGACCTTCCAGGGGAGCTGGGCGCCCGAGCAGCACGCCTCGCTGGCCGCGCTGCGCGCCGCAGAGACCTGGCGGCCGATGGTGCACGCCACGCTGACCGGCCAGAGCGCGGTGTTCGGACCGCGCGGCGAACCGGTGGGACCCCGGATGTCCACCGACACCAGCGCGGCCACCGTCTACACGGTGCCGCTGGGGCAGGGCACGAGCCCGTATGTGCGGATCGGGCCCTGGCCGGTGTACGGGGCGATGGCGGCGCTCGCCGTGTTCTGCGCGGCCGAGGGGCGCCGGGCGCTCAGCCGGCGGGCGGACCGGAGAACGAGCGGGCCGTCGGACCGGCGGACGGACCAGCCGTCGGACCGGCCGACTCCAGAGCGTCCCTGACGACCCGTTCGCACAGCTCATGGGTGAGCAGCGCGTCCTCGGCGCCGATCCGCCGCCCGTCGCGCACCGCGTCCAGGAAGGCGTCGGTGATCTGCTCGATCCCGCGCTGCCGCGCCACCGGCACCCAGTCGCCCCGGCGGCGCACACTCGGCTGACCCTTGTGGTCGACGACCTCGGCGAGGTTGACCACCTGCCGCTTGGTGTCCTGGCCGGAGACCTCCAGGACCTCCTCGGTGGAACCGCTCATCCGGTTCATCACGCCGAGCGCGGTGAACCCGTCCCCGGACAGCTGCACCAGCACGTGGTGCATCAGCCCGTCACGGATCCTGGCGCGCACGTCGATGTGGTCCACCGGACCGGGCGCGAGGAAGCGCAGGGTGTCGACGACGTGGATGAAGTCGTCGAGGACGAGGGTGCGCGGGTCCTCGGGGAGGCCGACGCGGTTCTTCTGGAGCAGTATCAGATCGCGCGGATGGTCCAGGCACTGCGCGTAGCCGGGCGCGTAACGCCGGTTGAAGCCGACCATCAGGCTCACCCCGCGCTCCTCGGCGAGCCGCACGATCCGCTCGCTGTCGGCGAGGTGGTACGCGAGCGGCTTGTCGACGTAGGTCGGCACCCCGGCCTCGATCAGCCGGGTGACGAGGTCGGCGTGGGCGCCGGTGGGGGCGTGCACGAAGGCCGCGTCGAGCCCGGCCGCGAGCAGCGAGTCGAGGTCGGCGTGGCGCTGGGCCTCCGGGACGCGGTAGGTGTCGGCGACCCGCTGGAGAGTGGCGGGGGTGCGGGTGTGCAGATGCGGCTCCAGCCCGGGGCGGGCCATGAGCACGGGCAGATACGCCTTCCGCGCGATGTCGCCGAGCCCTACGCAGCCGACCCTCATATCCGTGGTGCCTCCTCGTGCGCCGCTGGTCATGCCTTCCGCCGTGCCCCCGAAGGATACGTGCGGACGGGCGGCCGCCCGCTAGCGATGCCCCAGGTCACTACGGCCGTAGTGGGAGTGATGGATGGGCTTAGGTTGGCCCCATGACCGCTGATCGAACCGCCGCCTCCGCATCCGGCGCCTCCACGTCCGGCGCGTCCGCGTCCGCCCCGTCCGCGTCCGGCGCCTCCCGGGCCGAGCTGGTCGCCGACACCGCCCTGGCGCTGCTGGCCGAGCGCGGGATGCGGGGGCTGACGCACCGGGCGGTGGACGAGGCGGCCGGGCTTCCGCCCGGCTCGACCTCGAACCACGCCCGGACCCGCGCCGCCCTGCTGAAGGCGGCGGTCCGGCGGCTGGCCCAGCGGGAGGCGGAGGTGCTGACGCCCGACGAGATGCCGCGCCCCGCCAGGGCGGCGCCGGACGGGACCGATCCGGTCGCCGGTCCGGCCGACGCGCTCTCGCTCGCCCTGCACCGCTCGCTCACCGCCCGGCGCGATCTGCTGATCGCCCGCTATGAGCTCGCGCTGGAGGCGACCCGCCGCCCGGAGCTGCGGGAGTTCTACGACGCGACCGGACGCGGCTTCCGGGAGCCGCTCGAGGAGATGATGACGGCGCTGGGTTCCGCCGAGCCCCGGCGGCACGCGCGGTCGCTGGTCGCCTGGTGCGAGGGGCTGATGTTCGGCTGCGCCGCGGGCGCCGACCACGACGCCGTACCGGACCGCGCGACGCTGCGCACCGGCGTCGAGGAACTGCTGCGCGGGATGCTGGGCAGCGGATAAAACGCGTAGCGGGCCGGGTGGCCGCACCGCCATCATGACCGCCATGACGACCGCAGAACGCCTTCAAGCGCCCCGGACCGCCGATGAACGCACCAGCCTGGAGGGGTGGCTGGACTTCCACCGCGCGACCCTCGCCCTCAAGTGCGAGGGGCTGGACGACGCACAGCTGCGTACGGCCTCCGCGCCGCCGTCCGAACTGACCCTGCTCGGGCTGGTACGGCACATGGCCGAGGTCGAGCGGAGCTGGTTCCGGCGGGTGCTCGCCCAGGAGGACGCCCCGCCGATCTGGTACAGCGAGGCGGACCCGGACGGGGACTTCCACGTCACCGACGGCGACACCGCGAAGGACGCCTTCGCCATCTGGCGGGAGGAGATCGCCAAGGCCAAGGAGGCCGCCGCGGGCCGCTCCCTGGACGATGTCGTCACCCGCCCCGACCGCGGCGACTACAACCTGCGCTGGATCTATCTGCACATGATCGAGGAGTACGCCCGCCACAACGGCCACGCCGACCTGCTGCGCGAACGGATCGACGGCGCCACCGGCGACTAGGCAGCCCCCGGCCCGTCCTGGTCCTCGGCGGCACCCTCCAGCGTCAGCGTCAGCCGCGCGATGGCCGCCCGTACCCCGTCGCCGTACGGATCCTCGCCGAGCGCACCGGCGGTCGCCCGCGCCAGCGCCAACTGATCGCGGGCCGCCCGTTCCTGGCCTAGCTTCAGGTAGCCGGCGGCCACGTTGAGGTGGAGGGAGGGGAGGAACGCCCGTGGCGCCAGGGCCCCGGTGAGCCCGTCGGCGGCGGCGAGCGCCCGCAGGTCCCAGATCAGCTCGTCGAGCGGATCGTCCTGGGTGTCGGCCAGATAGTGGGCGAGGGCGCAGCGGTGGAAGGGGGCGCCGTCGCGTTCGATCTCCCGCCACAGCGCGGCGAGGCGGTTGCGCGCCTCCTCCCGGTCCCCGCCCCGGTGCAGCATGACCGCCTGCCCGATCCGGGTCAGTACGGCATCGCCCTCCGGCGCCTCCCGCTGCGCTTCCGTCATCACGGCCTCCCGTCTTTGGGGAGACGCTAGGGGGTGTCCCGCCGATCACGCGCCGTTGGCGCCCGCCGCGCCCGGCGTGTCGTGGGCCGGCGGGGGCGCGCCGGCGCCGGGGGGCGCGCCGTAGCGGCGGGCCAGCTCGGCGACGGCTCGGGCGACGGCCGACCGCAGCTCGGGCGGCCCCAGCACCTCGGCGTCGGTGCCCAGCCGCAGCATGTCGTGGACCGCGACCGGCAGCGACTCCACGGGCAGGACGACACGCACCCGCCCCTGGTCGTCGGGCGGGCCCGCCGCGGCCACCGCCCGCACGCCCACCGCCCCGAACTGCACCGGGAGCAGCTTCACTCCGCGCTCCGACAGCAGCAGTTCGGCCTCGCCCTGGAAGCGCGAGGACTCCAGCCGGCGGGACGACTCCTCCCAGTAGGCGGCGAGGTCGAACCCGGCGGGCCGCTCGAAGACCTCCGCCAGCACCTCGGCGTCCAGGATCCGCGCCACCCGGTAGCTGCGCACGCTGTCCTCGACCCGCGCCACCAGGTACCAGATGCCGCCCTTGAGGACGAGGCCCAGCGGATACAGCTCCCGCCGCACCTCTCCGCGCCAGCGGCGGTAGCGCACCCGCAGGACCCGCCGCTCCCATACGGCCTCGGCGGCCGCCGCCAGATGGGGCACCGGCTCGGCGTCCCGGAACCAGCCGGGCGCGTCGAGGTGGAAGCGCTCCTGGATGCGGCGGGACCGCTCCCCCAGCTCCGCCGGAAGCGCGGCCCGCAGCTTGAGCTGGGCCGTGGTGAGGTCGGCGCCCAGGCCCAGTTCGGCGGCCGCCCCCGGCGTCCCGGCGAGGAAGAGTGAGTCCGCCTCGTCGCCGGTGAGCCCGGTCAGCCGGGTGCGGTAGCCGTCGAGCAGCGAAAAGCCCCCGGCCGGGCCCCGCTCGGCGTAGACCGGCACACCGGACGCGCCGAGCGCTTCCACATCGCGGTAGACGGTGCGCACCGAGACCTCCAGCTCGGCGGCGATCTCGGGCGCGGTCATCCGGCCCCGGTTCTGCAGCAGCAGGAGCAGCGAGAGAAGGCGGTCGGCACGCATGCGGTCCATGGTGATCCCGGTACCTGACAAAAGATGTCAGGTATGGCGGACAGAGTGGGGTCCATCGCCGACCCGGCTTCCGGAAAGGACCCCTTATGACGACGCACACCGCCGGCCACTTCACCTACGCCGACTGGAAGGAGACGGCCCTCGGGGAGGCCGAGGGCGGCGCGAAGGCGGCCCACGCCGTGGTGACGAACAGCTTCTCGGGCGGCATCGAGGCGTCGCGCACCACCTGCGCTTACGCGATCACCTATCTGACCGGGAAGACCGGCGTCTGCTGCGGCTACGAGCTGCTGACCGGCACCCTGGACGGGCGCGCGGGCAGCTTCGTCGTGGTGCAGCACGGCAGCTGGGGCGAGGACGCCACCGTCCACTGCGCCTTCGAGGTGGTGCCCGGGTCCGGCACCGGCGAGCTGGCCGGGCTCACCGGATCGGGCACCTTCTCCGCCGTGCGCGGGGAGACCGAGATCCCCTACAGCTTCGACTACACGCTCCAGCCGGCCTCCTGACCGGCCCCGGTCAGGCGCCGAGGTCCGGGATCCGCCAGTCGATCGGTGTGTGCCCCTGGGCCTTGACCGCCTGGTCGATCTGGGTGAAGGGGCGCGAGCCGAAGAACTTCTTCGCCGACAGCGGGGACGGGTGCGCCCCCTTCACCACCGCGTGCCGCGACTCGTCGATCAGCGGCAGCTTCTTCTGGGCGTAGTTCCCCCAGAGCACGAAGACGGCCGGATCGGGGCGCGAGGCCACCGCGCGGATCACCGCGTCGGTGAACTTCTCCCATCCCTTGCTCTTGTGGGAGTTGGCCTCGCCGCCCCGGACCGTCAGCACCGCGTTGAGCAGCAGCACGCCCTGCCGCGCCCACGGCATCAGATAGCCGTTGTCGGGCACCGGGTGGCCGAGCTCCTCCTTCATCTCCTTGAAGATGTTCCGCAGCGACGGCGGGGTCTTGACGCCCGGCCGCACCGAGAAGCACAGACCGTGGCCCTGGCCCTCGCCGTGGTACGGGTCCTGCCCGAGGACGAGCACCTTCACCTGGTCGAACGGCGTGGCCTCCAGGGCGGCGAACACCTCCTCGCGGGGCGGGTACACCGGCCCCTTGGCCCGCTCCTCCTCGACGAACTCGGTGAGCTCCTTGAAATAGGGCTTCTCCAGCTCCTCGCCGAGGACCCCGCGCCAGGACTCGGGCAGCACATAGGGCACGTCGTCAACCTCCGGTCGGTAGTACGTCCAGGGCACAGAACCTACCGGCGGCCACTGACAGCGCCGCACGCGGACCGTGCCCGGTCCGGCGGCGCCCACGGCGCGGGACCGGACCGGGCGCCGGTCAGCCGAGTCCCGCGCCCAGCAGGACGCCGCCGTCCACCACGAGCGTCTGGCCGGTGATCCACGCCGCCTGGTCGGAGGTGAGGAACGCGGCCGCGCCCGCGATGTCGTCCGGTACGCCGAGCCGCTTCAGCGGATAGGCCGCGGCGGCCTCCTCCTCCCGCCCCTCGTACAGGGCGGTGGCGAACTTGGTCTTCACCACCGCCGGGGAGATGGCGTTGACCCGCACCCGCGGGGCGAACTCATGGGCGAGCTGCACCGTGAGGTTGACCAGGGCGGCCTTGCTGACGCCGTACGCCGCTATGAACGGCGAGGGGGACATTCCGGCGATCGACGCCATGTTGACGATGGTGCCGCCGTTCTCCTTCTGCCATGCCTTCCAGGTCAGCTGGGCGAAGGCCAGGGCCGAGACGACATTGGTCTCGAAGACCTTACGGATCACATCCAGGTCGAGATCGGCGATGGGCGAGTAGACCGGGTTGGTGCCGGCGTTGTTGACCAGGTGGTCGATCCGTCCGAACGCCTCCATCGTCCGCTCGACGGCGGCCGCCTGATGTGCCTGGTCATGGGCCTTGCCGACGGCGTAGACGGCGCGGTCGGCGCCGAGCCGCCGCACGGCCTCCTTGAGCGCGTCCTCGTTGCGCCCGGTGATGCACACCCGGTCGCCGCGGGCCACCATGGCCTCGGCGATGGCGTAGCCGATCCCCCGGCTGGCCCCGGTGATGAGCGCGGTCTTCCCGCTGTCCGGTATCTGAGCGGTCATGTGGTGTGTGGCTCCTGATCAGTTGAGCGGGCCGCCGGCCACGTACATGACCTGGCCGGAGACGAAACCGGCCGCCTCGCCGGTGAAGAAGGCGATCGCGTGGGCGACGTCGGCGGGCACCCCGACCCGCTGCACCGGGATCTGGCTCGCGGCCGCCTTCTGGAAGTCCTCGAAGCCCATGCCGACGCGCTCGGCGGTCGCGGCGGTCATGTCGGTGGCGATGAAGCCGGGTGCCACGGCGTTGGCGGTGATGCCGAACTTGCCGAGCTCGATGGCGAGGGTCTTGGTGAAGCCCTGCATCCCGGCCTTGGCCGCGGAGTAGTTGACCTGGCCGCGGTTGCCCAGCGCCGAGCTGCTGGAGAGGTTGACGATCCGGCCGAACCCGGCGTCCACCATGTGCTTCTGACAGGCGCGCGACATCAGGAACGCGCCCCGCAGATGCACGTTCAGCACCGTGTCCCAGTCGGAGTCGCTCATCTTGAAGAGCAGGTTGTCGCGGAGCACACCCGCGTTGTTGACCAGGATCGTCGGCGCGCCGAGCTCCTCGACGACCCGCGCGACGGCGGCGTCGACCTGCTCGGCGTCCGATACGTCGCAGCCCACGGCGATGGCCTTGCCGCCCGCCTCGGTGATCTTCTCCACGGTGCCCGCGCAGGACCCCTCGTCGAGGTCGAGCACGGCCACGACGCGGCCCTCCTCGGCCAGGCGCACGGCGGTCGCCGCGCCGATGCCGCGGGCCGCGCCCGTCACGATGGCAACACGCTGCTCGGTGGTGGACATGCGGGTTCTCCCTCGCCTCGATGCCCACCGCCCCGCTCCGGGAGTGAGCAACCGCTTAGTCTCTTCTGCGCACGAGACGCTATGAGGCCCGCCACCGCCTGTCAACGACCCGCCGTGATGCCCTTCCTCACCTTGACCCTTCAGCGCACCGGACCCCGGCCGTTCAGCGCACCAGGAGGTCGAGCAACCGCTCGACCTCCGCCGCCGGGTCCGCCGTCAGACCCGTGTGCACCGGGCCCGGCTGGACGACCGTGGAGCGCGGTGCGACGAGCCAGCGGAAGCGCCGCCCCGCGTCCTCCCCCGCCGCCTGACCGGCCTGCTCCCCCCCGCCGCAGACGCACTCCACGGCGCGCAGCGCGGCCCGTACGGCCGGCACGTCCGCCGAGGGGTCGAGGGCGCGCAGCCGGTCCTCGTCCAGATGGACCCGGGCCGCCACGAAGGACGTGGCGCGGCAGTAGACGACGACGCCCGCGTTGATCTGCTCGCCGCGCTCGACCCGGGGAACGACCCGCAGCACGGCGTATTCGAAGACGTCCCGGCCGCCCTGGAACCCACTCACTTCGACGCCTTTCCCTCGACCCACACCCGCAGCCACTCCGGCGCCTGCGACGGCGCCTCACCGGTGCGCTCCCCGAGCGTGATCCTCGTCCCGACCGTGGCCGCCCGCTCCAGCAGCACCTCGACATAGGCGCGGCGCACCGCGTCCGGGCCGTCGAAGCCCGGCTCGTCGGTCAGCCATTCGTCGGGGACGTCCGCCACCACCTCGGTGAGCAGCTCCTCGGTGATCAGCGGTGCCAGGGCCTCGGTGGCCGCGGCGATGTCCGGCGCGAACGGCGCGAGGACGTGGTCGGAGGCGTCGTACGGCTTGCCGGCCGCCTTGTCCAGCCCGCGCCAGCCGTGGTGCCAGATCAGCGTGGCGCCGTGGTCGATGAGCCACAGCTGTCCGTGCCACACCAGCATGTTGGGGTTGCGCCAGGAGCGGTCCACATTGCCGATGAGCGCGTCGAACCACACCACCCGGCCGGCCTCCTCGGCGCCCACCTCGAAGGCGAGCGGGTCGAAGCCGAGCGAGCCGGGGAGGTAGTCCATGCCCAGGTTGAGCCCGCCACTGGCCTTGAGCAGCTCCTGCACCTCCTGGTCCGGTTCGCCCAGGCCGATCACCGGATCCAGCTGGATCCGCACCAGATCCGGGACCCGCAGCCCCAGCCGCCGGCCCAGCTGACCGCATACCACCTCGGCGACGAGGGTCTTGCGGCCCTGTCCGGCGCCGGTGAACTTCATGACGTAGGTGCCCAGATCGTCGGCCTCGACGATGCCCGGCAGCGATCCGCCCTCCCGCAAGGGAGTCACATAGCGAGTCGCGATGACTTCGTTCAGCATTTCCCCAGGCTATCCACGCGCCCCCGCCTCCACCTGCGCCTTCCTCCGACCGATGCGGGCAGATGGGCAGCGCTCACCTCCCTCCTGGCGGACGGATAGCCTGGGCACGCCAGCGAAGATCACAGAAGGGTGGAGCACATGGCGGACATCGTGGAGACCGCGGCGCGGAAGGTCTTCGAGCGCTACGACCTCGACGGGGACGGCCTGGTCACGGCGGACGAATACCAGAAGGTCGTGGCCGAGTTGGAGGGTTCGCAGATCACCGAGTCGGAGGCCCAGGCGCTGATCGACTCGCTCGACACCAACGGCGACCGCCAGATGTCCTTCGAGGAGTTCTGGGCGGCCATGAATGGCTGACACCGTCGGGTCCGGCACGTGAGCGTGCCGGACCCGACTCGTCCTGCGGCCCTCCGTCGTGCGCTTCCCCGACGCGCGACTCCGCCCGCCCCGGGAAGGTGCCGCTCGACGCATATCGCCGGACGTTCTTCGACGGTCGCCGTCCGCCCGGCGCCGGCTCCCCCGCGGGCGGGCCCCGCCGTGACCGGCGGCGGCCCGGACCCGGGCGCCCAGACCTCCCCGCTCAGCGCCTCTCCGCTCCGACGGGCCGCCGAGGCCGCCCCGCGCAGGACGGCGCTACGCCTCGTACACCCGGGTCAGCAGGTCCATCAACTGCCGGGCCTCGGCCGCGCTGAGCGGTGCCAGCAGCTCGGCGTTGGCCCGCTCGGCCAGTGCCGCGCACCGCTCCAGCGTGCGCACGCCCGCCGGTGTCACCCGCACCGCGTTCTTGCGGCGGTCCTTCGGATCGGGTTCCCGCACCGCCAGCCCGGCGTCCTGAAGGTGGTTGAGCAACAGGACCACGTCCTTGGCGTCGAAGCCCAGCCGGCGCACCAGATCCGCCTGGGCCACCGGGCCGTACTCGGACACGGCCGCGAGCACGGCGTGATGCTGCACCTTCAGCCCCTCCTGGGCGATCGCCTCGGCGACCAGGCTCCGGCCACGGGCCGCCACCCGGCCGGCCAGCCAGCTCGGCAGGGACTGGATGTGCGCCAGGGCGCGCGGGTGTTCGGTGTGCGTCATGGGAGGAGGCTACCGTCAAACCATTGGACTTCCCAACGACTTCCTCCTACGCTGACACCCGTTGGTAAGCCCAACGATCGATGGGCGCCGATTCCGCTCCCGTGTCCACACCCGGAGGTGTCCATGCGCCGTGTCCGCTATGAGGTCAACGGAGGCCCCGAAGTCCTCTTCACCGAGGAGGTCCCCGCTCCGGAGCCCGGTCCGGGCGAGTTGCTCGTCCGGACCGAGGCGGTCGGGGTCACGCTGCCGGTCGTACGGAAGGTGCGCGAGGGCACCGAGCCCCTCCCGCTCGGCGGCGAGGTGGCGGGCACCGTCGCCGCCGTCGGTGCGGACGTCACCGGTTTCGCCGTGGGCGACCGCGTCACCGGCCTCTGCTTCGCCCACGCCTACGCCGAACTCGCCCTGCTCCACCACACGATGGCCTCCCTCGTTCCCGACCGGGCCACCGCCGTCGACGCCGTGGCCCTGGTCCGCAGCGGCCTGGTGGCCCGCGGCGCCTACGAGGCCGGCCGCCCCCACCCCGGCGACGCCGTCCTGGTGACCGCGGCGGCCAGTGCGGTCGGCACCCTCGCCCTCCAGTACGCGAAGGCAGGCGGGGCCTCCCGCGTGGTCGCGGCCGTCAGCGGCGCGGACAAGGCGGAGTTCGTACGCGCCCTCGGCGCCGACGAGGTGGTGCTCTACGGGGACGAGTCCTGGGGCGACCCGGTCGACGTCGTCGTGGACGGGGTCGGTGGCGCACTCCTCGGCCCCGCGGTGCGCGCCCTGGCCCGCGGCGGCCGCCTGGTGGCCTTCAGCTCGGGCGGCGGCACGATCGACGCCTACGAGCTGCTGGTGCGGGGGGCCTCGGCCATCGGTTTCCAGACGGCGGCCGTCGCCCGGGACAAGCCCGAGGTGTACGCGCGCTGGCTGGACGAGGTGTGGGAACTCCACCGCGACGGCACGCTGCGCCCCCGCGTAGACGCCGAGATCCCGCTCGCCGAGGCCGCGCGCGCCCACGAGATCATCGAGTCCCGCCGCAACCTCGGCAAGGTCGTCCTGACCCCATGACGCCACGGCCCCGCACGACGATTTTCCGGCCCTCTCGCCGGGCATGGCCCGGGTGGGGTTGAACGCGGGGGCCCCGCCGTCCGTACGGAACCGTGAAACGTCCCCTGACAGGAGGCACCACCATGACGCAGCCGGCAACCACCGGGCGGGGCAGCACCCGCCGTGCCGTCGTCACCGCGGCCGGAGCGGCCGGACTGGCCGCCACGCTCGCCGCATGCGGCGAGGACGACGACGGCGGCGGTTCGGGCGGCGGCGACGCGGGCGGCACCCAGGACACCGGCTCCGCGCAGCCGTCCCAGAGCGCCGGGGACGGCCAGTCGAGTGGCGGGGACGGCATGGAACTGGCCAAGACCTCCCAGATCCCGGAGGGCGGCGGCATGGTCTTCAAGGACCACAAGGTGGTGGTGACCCAGCCCAGCGCGGGTGAGTTCAAGGCGTTCTCGTCGATCTGTACGCACGCGGGCTGCTCGGTCGGCGATGTGAGCGGCGGCACCATCAACTGCCCGTGCCATCGGAGCAAGTTCGACATCACCGACGGCAGCGTGAAGGGCGGCCTGGCGCGAAAACCGCTGCCCGGCGCGCAGATCACGGTGCGGGGAGACTCGATCCGGATGGCGTGACGGCCGCCTCGCGCCAGCAGGCCACCACCTCATCGGCCGTGGTGACGGTGGCCACGAGGGCGAGCGTGTGACGGACCATCGCCGGGGTGTACGAGGCGGGCACCCCGGCGATGGCGTCCTCGGGCACCACCGCCGCATAGCCGAGGTTGACGGCGTCGAAGACGGCGCCCGGGATCGCCACATTGGCCGACACGCCGGTGATGACCAGCGTGCGGCAGCCCAGATTGCGCAGCAGCGCGTCCACCTCGGTCCCGGCGATCGGCGACAGGCCGTGCAGCCGCCGTACCACCAGGTCCTCGGCCGCCACCGGGACCGGTGCGGCGATCTCGACCGCCGCGCTTCCGGTGAGCTGCCGGACCGGCAGCCGCTCGACGGCCCGGAACAGCGGTGCGTTGCGGTTCGCGCCGCGTCCGTCGGCGCGCCGCTCGGCCACCGCGTGCAGCACCTGGACGCCCGTGTCGTGGGCGGCCGCCACCAGGTGGGCGACACGCCCGAGGGCACCGGACTCATGGGCCACGGCGGCCAGTTCGGGCAGCGCGCTCCTGGGCCCCACCACACCGCGTTGGCATTCGACGGTGAGCAGCGCACAGCCGTCCGGCCGGAGCAGCTCCACAAGATCTTCGCGGGGATGCCTGGTCACGGCGCGGGAGAGTAGCGTCCCTTGCCTCATGGAGGAAGAGCCATCATCCTGTGCCGCACCCCCAGTCACCGGAGGTGCGGGTCGGATGACCGTCACCCAGCGGCGGGGACGCCGCATCATGATGAGCCAGGACGAGCTGGACGCCTTCCTCGCCGAACAGCGCACCTGCCGCGTGGCGACCGTGGCCGCGGACGGGCGGCCGCACATCAGCCCGCTGTGGTTCTGCTGGGACGGCGCGGCCCTGTGGCTGTACTCCCTGACCCGCAGCCGCCGCTGGGCCGAACTGCGCCGCGACCCCAGGCTCGCGGTGGTGGTCGACGACGGGCACGAGTACGGCGAACTGCGCGGGGTGGAGCTCTCCGGCGAGGCGGTCTTCGTCGGCGAGGAGCCCCGCTCCGGCGTGTCGTGCCCGGAACTCGACGCGCCGGAGCGGATGTTCGCGGCGAAGTACTTCGGCCTGGACACCATGCCGTACGACGGGCGCCACGCTTGGCTGTGCCTGGTCCCCGAGGCGATCCGCTCCTGGGACTTCCGCAAGATCCCACAGGGCTGAGCGCTCCCCGGGGGCCGGGTCCGACCCGGCTCCCGGCCGGCGGTCAGTCGACGACCTTCTCCCCGACCGAGCGCAGCACCTCGACCGCCGCGCGGATCGAGGGCCTGCGGTCGGCGTCCGCGCGCCAGATCGCGTAGATGTGCCGCCGCATCGTGGGCTGGCTGACGGGCACCATCCGCACCCCCTCGGGCACCGGGCCGCGGCCCAGCCGGGGCACCACGGCGATGCCCAGCCCGGCGGCGATCAGCGAGAGCTGGGTGTGGTGCTCATGCGCGGTGTGCCGGATGCGCGGCTCGATGCCCTTGCCGCGCAGGGTCACCATCAGCCAGTCGTAGCAGAACCCGCCCTTGGGCCAGGAGATCCACTCGTCGTGCACGAAGTCCTCCGGCTCGACCGCGTGCCGGTCGGCGAGGGGGTGGTCGGCGGGCATCGCCACATCCACCGGATCGTCCAGCAGGGCGGCCTTGACCAGCCCGTCGGGCATCGGCAGCGGTTTGTTGTACCAGTCCAGGACCACCGCCAGGTCGATGTCGCCGCGCACCACCGAGGGCACCGACTCGTCCGGCTCCATCTCCTGGAGCCGCACGTTCAGCTGCGGATGCTCGGTGCGCAGCCGGCTCAGCGCCGCCGGGAAGAGACCGCGGACGGCGGTCGGGAACGCGCCCAGCCGCAACTCGCCGACGGCGTGGCCGCGCTGCGCCTCCAGATCCGCCTGGGCCAGCTCCACCTGGGACAGGATGCGCGCCGCGTGGTCGGAGAGCAGCCGCCCGGCGTCGGTGAGGCGGATTCCGCGCCCGTGCTTGGCGAGCAGCTGCTGCCCGGTCTCCCGCTCCAGCTTGGCGAGTTGCTGGGAGACGGCGGAGGTGGTGACGTGCAGACCCTCCGCGGCCCCGCTCACGGAGCCGTGGCGGGCCACGGCGTGCAGGGTCCGGAGGCGATCCAGGTTCAACATGTAAGGAATGCTACGCGATCCCGCCCAGGAAGATCCTCTTGCCCTAAGAGGTTGTAGAACACATCGTAACGGACATGATCACACCGACCGCCCCGGCCCCCGCCAGGCCCGGCCGGCGATCAGTCACCGCCCAGGGCGCTGCCGAGGTCTTCCACCGTCCACCGCTGCACCTCGTCGACATGGAGCGCGGCGGCCGTCATGGCGGCCTCCGCGTCCCGGTCGAGCATGGCGTCGACGATCTCCAGATGGCGGCGGGTGGACCCGGCGATACGGTGCGGACCGGTGGCGCCCAGGACACGCAGCCACTGGACGAACGGCTCGACCGAACTGCGCGCCCGCACCAGGCGGGTGTTGTCCGCGTGGGTCACGATCAGGTTGTGCAGCCGGTAGTCGCTTTCGAAGAAGGGCTCGTAGTCCCCCTTGTCCGCGTGGCGCTTGGCCGTCACGATCTCCTCGCGCAGCTCACGCAGCAGCGCCTCGGGCATCGTGCGGGCCGACAGGCCGGTCGCCACCCACTCGATGCCCTTGCGCAGCTGGCACACCTCGACCACGTCGTCGGCGGTCGGCTGGACCACGAAGGTGCCCGACCGGGGGCGGGTGACGATCAACTGGTCGTACTCCAGCCGGTTGAGCGCCTCGCGCACCGGTGTCTTGGACGTGCCGAACTCCTCGGTGAGGTCGTTGATGGCGATCCGCGAGCCCGCCTTCATCAAGCCGTGCACGATCCGGTGCCGCAGCACGCGGTAGATCTGGTCGGGCAGCTTCTCCACCACCACCCGCTGCTCGGGCGCGCCGAGCGGGGAGGCGGTCGGAAGGGGCGGGTTGGGGGGGTTCATCGAGCTCACCTTCTACGGTCGCGGTCCGGTCAAGGAGCCGTCAGGAGACCGGCCTTCCCCAGGGCGTCGGCGATGACGGCGCGCTCCTCGTCTGTCGCGGGAGTGAACGGGTGGCGCGGCAGGCCGCCGTCACGCCCCTGAAGCGACAGGGCCGCCTTGATCCTGGCCGGCAGGTTGGGGCCGTCGATCGCGCGCCAGACCCCCAGTATGACGTTGTGGAGGCGCAGCGCCTCGCGGTGGTCCCCGCGCTGGACGGCCTCCCACAGCTCCACACTGAGCCGGGGGGTGACGGTGGGGATGGCGGCGAGCGCGCCGTGGGCGCCCATCGCGAACGCCGGGTAGTGCAGGTCGTCCAGGGCGGCGAGGACGGCGAAGCGGTCGCCGACCCGGTGCAGCAGATCGGCCAGCAGATGCATGTCGCCGCCGCTCTGCTTGACCGCGATCACCTCCGGGACGTCGCCGAGCCGCTCGATGACGTCCACCGGGACCAGCGCCCAGGGCACCACGTTGTAGACGACGATCGGCAGGCCCACCGCGGAGCCGATGCGGCGGAAGTAGTCGACGGTCTGGTCCGCGTCGGGGGCGAAGACATAGTGGACCGGGGTGACCTGGAGGGCGTCCACCCCGGCCGCCTTGAGCGCCCGGCCGTAACGGATGGCCTCCGCCGTGGAGTTCTGGATCACACCGCCGATCACCGGGACCCGGCCGTCCACCTCCTTGACGACCCGGGCGCAGATCGCGGCGCTCTCCTCGGCCGACAGGGCGTGGCCCTCGCCGGTGCTGCCGCATGCGCAGATGGCGGTGACGCCGGAGTCCAGCAGGTACTGGATCTCCGGGCCCAGGAGGTCCAGATCCACTTGATCGTCGGCGTCGAACGGTGTCACCACGGTCGAGATGATCCCGTGCAGATCGAGTGTCACATTGTCTCCCTCGTGCGTCGACGGCCGTCCACGGCCCCCACGAGCGCCGCCTGCCGTGATTCCGGAGTGCCGATCCCTGGACGGGACCTGCGATGCAAGCCTAGCATCTGACATCTGGAATATCAGAGGAGATCAAGGATGCCCACCCCTGCCTCAGCGTTGAGTCAGCAGGCGCCTCACGACGCCGACCACACCGCCGCCCGCCGCGTCGCGATCGCCAGTGCCATCGGCACGACCGTCGAGTACTACGACTTCACGCTCTACGCCACCACCGCGGCCCTCGTCTTCGACCACGTCTTCTTCCCCTCGGTGAACGACGCGGTCGGGACCCTCGCGGCGTTCTCCACCTTCTTCGTCGGCTATCTCGCACGCCCACTCGGCGGCGTGATCTTCGGTCACTTCGGCGACCGGCTCGGCCGCAAGACCGTCCTGGTGACCACCTTGCTGCTGATGGGCCTGGGCACCTTCTGCATCGGCCTGCTGCCCTCGTACGGCACCATCGGCATCGCCGCCCCGGTCCTGCTGGTCCTCATCCGGCTGATCCAGGGCCTGGGGATGGGCGGTGAGTACGGCGGCGGGGTGCTGATGGCGCTGGAGTACGCACCGCGTGAGCGGCAGGGCCTCTACACCAGCCTGGTGCACATCGGCACCCCGGCCGGGGTGCTGCTGCCGGTCGGCCTGGTGAGCGTGCTCAGCGCCACCATGTCCGACAGCGCCTTCGACGCCTGGGGCTGGCGGGTGCCGTTCCTCGCCAGCATCGTGCTGGTCGGCCTCGGGATGTATCTGCGCGTCACCGTGAGCGAGAGCCCGGAGTTCCGGCGGCTGCGCGCCGAGCGCGAGGTCAAGAAGATCCCGCTGCGCGGGCTGGCCGACGGCCATCTGGCCTCGGTCGGCTGCTCGATCATCGCCAAGATCGCGGAGAGCGGGCTGTTCAACGTCTACTACGTCGTGGCGCTCGCCTACGCCACGGATGAACTCGGCGTGGACAAGCAGCCGGTGCTGATCGCAATTCTCATCGCCTGTGCGCTGGAGTGTCTGACCCTGCCCCTGTTCGGCACGCTCTCCGACCGTGTCGGACGGCGGCTGGTCTACGCGGGCGGCGCCGTCTTCCAGGCACTGCTGATCGTGCCGTTCTTCCTGCTCGTCCAGACCCGCGAGCCGGTGCTGATCACCCTCGCGATGACGCTGGGCCTGGCGGTCGGACACGGCGCGATGTACGGCGCCCAGGGCGCGCTGTTCGCCAACCTCTACCCGGTCGCCCTGCGGTACACCGGCCTGTCCGTCAGCCAGCAGGTCGGCGCCACGCTGGGCGGGGGCCTGTCACCGCTGCTGGGCACCGCGCTGATCACCGCCTTCGACGGGCGCCCGACCGGCGTGTGCCTCTACGCCGTCGGCGTCGTCCTGCTGTCGGGAGTGTGTACCCTCGCCCTGCGCCGCGGTGACCACAGGCCGCTGCGGTGGCGCCCCGCCGGTGCGGCCGCCGCCGATGTGCACGGCGCCGCGGAATGACCCCGTCCGGAGCCCTCCGCACCTTCTCCCCCACAATGGGCGCGTCCGTAACCGTCCGACTGCTTTCTCCTCATCAAGGAATATCATCACAATGCCGCTCTATTTCGCCGACTCGGCAGAGTCGATCGTCCCCGACGCCCTCGCCGGATTCGCCTCCGCACACGCCGACCTCGTCAGCCACCATCCCGACCACGGCTATCTCCGCGCCCGCGGCGGCTCCGCACAGCGCCGGGTCGGACTGGTCTCGGGAGGCGGCTCCGGCCATGAACCCCTGCACGCGGGGTTCGTCGGCGCCGGGATGCTGGACGCCGCCTGCCCCGGCCGGATCTTCGCCTCGCCGCACAACCGGCAGATCTTCGAGGCCAGCCGCGCCGTCGCCGGGCCCGAGGGGGTGCTGCACATCGTCAAGAACTACACCGGGGACCGCATCAACTTCGGCATCGCCGCCGAACGCCTCGCCCATGAGGGCATACCCTGCGCCCGCGTCCTGGTCGACGACGACCTCGCCACCGACTCCGACGACATCGCGGTCGGCCGGCGCGGCACCGGCGCCACCCTGATCGTGGAGAAGATCCTCGGCGCCGCCGCCGACGAGGGACGCGGCCTGGAGGACCTGGCCGCCCTCGGCGCCGAGGTGACCCGGCGCTCCCGCAGCCTGGCCGTCGCCTCGGCCGCCCACACCGCGCCCGGCTCCGGCACCCCGGCGTTCGAGCTTCCCGACGGGGTCTGGGAGTACGGCGTCGGCATCCACGGTGAACGGGCCGGCAGCACCACCCCCGCGGTACCGCTCACCCAGTTCGTCAGGACGATGACCGACCGGCTGCTGGCCGCGCTGCCCGACGGCCCCCGGCCGCGGGTGCTCGCCCTGGTCAACGGGCTCGGCGCGACGACCTCGCTGGAGCTGTACGGCATACTCCACGCCCTCACCAAGGCTCTGGACGACAACGGCGTCGCGCTCGACCGGTCCCTGACCGGAACCCTGGTCAGCGCCCTCGACATGCGCGGGTTCTCGCTGTCCCTGCTCGCCGCCGACGACGAGCTGCTGCGGCTGTGGGACGCGCCCGCCCGCACCCCCGCCTGGCCGCTGTGACCCACCCGAGGCCCGTCACCGCCGCCGCGCAGGCCGACCGCAGACCACAGATCACCGAGGAGTTCCCCGCCATGTCAGCGATACCCGCACCACACCACCTCACCTACGACACCACCGCGGCCTGGCTCATCCGCTTCGCCACCACGGCCGATTCCGTCGAACCCGAACTGACCGCCCTCGACCAGCGGGTGGGCGACGGCGACTTCGGCACCAACCTGACCGGCGGGATGGCCGGGGTGCGCCGCGCGCTGCAAGCCCTCTCCGACGGCCCCGCCGCCGACCGGGAGTCCCCCGCCGCGCCGCTCGCCACGGCGGCACGGGTCTTCCTCGACGACGTGGGCGGCACCAGCGGCCCGCTGTTCGGCCTGCTGCTCCAGGAACTGGCCGCCGCGGTCGCCGCCAACCCCGCCACCGCGGGCACCCGCGAACTGGCCGCGGGCACCACCGCCGGCGCGGCCGCGATCCAGCGGGTCGGCGAGGCCGAGGTCGGCGACAAGACGCTGATCGACGCCCTCGTCCCGGCCGCCCAGGCGCTCACCGCATGCGCCCCGGACACCGAGCCGGGGCAGGCGCTCCACCAGGCGGCGGTCGCCGCCCACCAGGGAGCCGGCTCCACCACCGATCTGCGCGCACGGCGCGGCCGCGCCAGCTACACGGGCGATCACGCCCGCGGCGTGCCCGACCCCGGCGCCATGGCCATCGCCCTGCTGTTCGCCTCCTACGACGACGCGCTCAGCTCGCTGGACCAGCTGCCGTAGCAGGCCGCGTCCCGGGCCCGGTCCGATGGCTCGTCGCGGCCCCGCGACGCCTGGGCACGGCGCCCCCGGCCACCGCCGGGAGGTGCGCCCCCTGCCCGGACGCCGCGGGGCCGCCCTTCGGGCGACGACGCGCTCAGCTCGCTGGACCAGCTGCCGTAACAGGCCGCGTCCCGGGCCCGGTCCGATGGCTCGTCGCGGCCCCGCGACGCCTGAGCACGGCGCCCCCGGCCACCGCCGGGAGGTGCGCCCCCTGCCCGGACGCCGCGGGGCCGCCCTTCGGGCGACGACGGGAAGGTGACGACAGGCCCTGGTCGAGCCGTGACGACAGGCCCTAGTCGAGCCGCCCGGCCACCGTCGCGCCCGTCGCCGCGGCCACCGCGTCGGCGACCGCCTCGATCTCGTCGGCGGCCAGCGGTGAGACCGTCAGCCGTACCCCGGGCGGCGAGGCCACCCGGAAGCGCGCCCCGGGGGCGGTCGCCCAGCCCGCCGCCAGCAGCCGGGCGACCGCGCCGGTCTCGTCCGGGACCGGCACCCACACGTTCATCCCGCTGTGCCCGTGCGCGGCGATCCCCCGCTCGCGCAGCGCCCGCACCAGCGCCGCGCGCCGCGCGCCGTACGACGCCGCCACCGCCGCCGCGTCCACCGCGCCCGTCCGCCACATCCAGGCCACCGCGTGTTGCAGCAGATGGCTCACCCAGCCCGGCCCCAGCCGCTGGCGGCCGCGCACCCGGTCCAGGGTGACGGGGTCGCCGGTGAGCACCGCGAGCCGCAGATCGGGGCCGTACGCCTTGGCGGTGGAGCGGACCAGCGCCCAGTGGTCGGTGGCACCGGCCAGGGGGCGCAGGGGCACGTCCACGATGCCGTGCCCGTGGTCGTCCTCGATCAGCAGCACGGCCGGATGGCCGGCCAGCACGGCCCGCAGCTCCCGGGCGCGGGTCTCGCCGACCGCCGCGCCCGTCGGGTTCTGCGCCCGGTCGGTGACCACCAGCGCCCGCGCCCCCCGGACCAGCGCCTGCTCCACCCGCTCGGGCAGCGGCCCGTCGTCGTCGACCCCGACCGGGACGGCGCGCAGGCCGAGCGCCGGGATCAGGTCGAGCAGACTGCCCCAGCCGGGGTCCTCCACCGCGACCGCGTCACCGGGCCGCAGATGCGCGGCCAGCACCCGCTCGATCGCGTCGAGCGAGCCGGAGGTGACGGCGACGGGCCCGGCCGGCACCCCGTCCGCGTCGAGCGCGGCGCGGGCGAGTTCGGCCAGCTCGGGGACGAGGTCCGGCGCGCCGTACAGCGTCGGGCGCTCCGCCGCGCGGGCCGCGGCCGCCGCCAGCGGCGCGCCGAGCGGGGGCAGCAGCGCGGGGTCGGGGTTGCCGCTCGACAGGTCGCGCGCGCCGGTGGCGTCGACGCCGATCCACTCGCGGGGCGTGCTGGCGGGGCGGGCGCGCACCCGGCTGCCCCGGCGCCCCGCCGTCTCGATCACGCCCCGTTCGCGCAGCACGCGGTAGGCGGCCGCGACCGTATTGGGATTCACGCCCAGCCGTTCGGCCACCTCCCGCAGGGGCGGCAGCGGTTGGCCCGGCGACAGCTCACCGGCGCCGACCGCGCGCTCCACACTGGCCGCGATATCGGCTGCGCGACGACCTGCGATCGGATAATCTCCTAGCACAAACGCTATTTTGCACTAGTGCAATGGAGGACGCAAATGCCCGCCCCGGACGCCACCGCCGCGACCACCGCGCCCGACAACGCCTACACCCCGACCGACCGGACCGTGCCGACCCGCGCCCGCGAACGCGCCTCGTACGACCGGGAGCTGGTGCACGCGATCCTCGACGAGGGCTACGTCTGCCACCTGGGCTTCCTACGTGATGGCGCCCCCGTCGTCCTGCCGACCCTCTACGGCCGGGTCGGGGAGCGGCTGTACGTCCACGGCTCGACGGGGGCGCGTCCGCTGCGCATGGCGAACGGGGCGGGCGCCGAGGAGCCGGGGCTGCAGGTGTGCCTGACCGTCACCCATGTCGACGGGCTGGTCCTGGCCCGCTCGGCGTTCCACCACTCCCTCAACTACCGCTCGGTGGTGGTGCACGGCACCGCCCGCCCGGTGACCGACCCGGCCGAGCGCGGCACCGCGCTGGACGCCCTGGTGGACCAGGTGGTGCCAGGCCGGGCCGCCGACTCCCGCCCCGCCAACGCCAAGGAGCTGGCCGCCACCGCCGTGCTGCGCCTGGACCTCGAGGAGGTCTCCGCGAAGATCCGCACCGGCGGGCCCAACGACGACGCCGAGGATCTGGGGCTCCCCCACTGGAGCGGCGTGGTGCCCGTCGCCCGCGGCTACGGCGCGCCGGTCCCCGCCGACGACCTGGCGCCCGACACGCCGGTGCCCGCCTACCTCACCCGGCTCTGACCGGCGCCCCGCCGCCCTCCGTACATGATCCGGAGGGCGGCGGGGCAGCGCGGGACGGCGGGGCGGCGCGAGGCCCGTAGGGCGGCGGGGCGGCGCGAGGCCCGTAGGGCGGTCATCCTCCCGCCGAGACCTCCCGTTCCGCCGGAACCGAGCCCGCCACCGGCTCGGCCGCGGCGGCCTTCGGGGTGGAGGTCTGGGCGATCAGGGCGCCGGCCAGCACCACCACACCGCCGACGACCTGCGCCACGCCCAGGTGTTCAGCCAGCAGGACCCACGCCAGAACGGTCGCGACGACCGCCTCCAGACAGGCGACCACCCCGGCCACCTGCGGGGAGAGTCGGCGCACCGACAGCACCCCGGTGAGATACGCGACCACCGTCGCCGCCAGCACGATCCAGCCGAGCAGCAGCACGGCGGGAACGCGGGCGTCCGCCAGGTCGGCACGGCCGGTGAGAACCGACCAGTCCATGCGCCAGGGGCGGCCGACCACGGTCAGCGCCACGGCTCCGATCAGCAGCCCGTACGCGATGACGCCGAGCGGGTCCGCCGCGTCCTGGCCGTCGCTGCCGTGGTCGGAGAGGACGAAGTAGCCGGTCTGGCAGAAGGCCGCGCCGAAGGCCAGCAGCAGTCCGAGGGGGTCGAAGCCCAGTCCGGACCACACCTCCACCACACAGGCGAGCCCGCCGACGGCCAGCACGACACCGGCCGCCGCGGCCCGGCTCACCGGCCGGCGCTGGACGAACCGCACCCACCCCAGCACCAGCGCGGGCGCGAGGTATTCGACGAGCAGGGCGACGCCGACAGGAATCCGGGAGAGCGCCGCGAAGTAGCACGCCTGCACCCCCGCGACGGCCAGCAGCCCGAACCCCACCAGCAGTCCGGGGCGGCGGGTGAGCAGCCGGCGGTGGCGCCAGGCCAGGGGCAGCAGGACCAGGGCCGCTCCCGTCACCCGCAGCCAGGTGACCTCGAGCGGCGCCAGCCCCGCCTCGATCAGTGGTTTGGCGGCGACACCCGATCCGCCGAACGCGAGCGCCGACAGCAGGGCGAGTCCCAGGCCGGCGTTCCTTTGCTGTGAGTGGGCTCCGGATACGTGCACCGGGCCATCATGTCAGCTCACGTCACGGACGGGCACGGCAGAGCTGACGGGCCGTCAGCATTGCATGTTCGAGTCCCCGGGGCTACGGTGCCCGGCACCGTCGCACCACACACCGCCCAGGACGCGCGGAAGGGACTCCCCCATGGCCGAGGTCAGCGCGCAGACACACATCGAGGCACCAGCCGAGAAGGTCTGGGCCCGGCTGACGGACTTCACCACGTACGGCGAGTGGAACGCCACCCACACCAGCTTTCCGCAGGGCGGCCCGGCCACCTTGGACGTGGCGGCGACCTATCAGGAGAACATGAAACTGATGGGCTTTCCGGCCGAGGTGACCTGGACCGTCGAGGAGTGCGAACCCGCCCGGCTGCTGGTCACCCGGGGCAAGGGCCCGATGGGCGTGAACCTCGCCATGCGCTACTCGCTCACACCGGACGACGGCGGCACGACGGTGCGCGTCGACGGGGAGTTCACGGGGGCGGCGATCTCGCTGATGGCCGGGAAGCTGAAGGACTCGGCGACCAGCGCGCTGGGCGAGTCGCTGCGCAAGCTCGGCGCCCTGGTCGGCTAGGACCCGCTCGCCACCCTGGTCGTTTAGGACCCGCTCGGCGCCCCGGTCGGTCAGGACCCGCTCACCGCCGAGATCCGCCAGAAGCGCGCCGCGCACCGCTCCGCCGCCCCCGCGCGGCCGTACCCCCGTCCGCTCGGGCTCAGCTCTCGCCGCCCCGCTCGGTGCCGCCCTTCTCCTCGTCCTGCTCGGCGAGGATGAGATACAGCCGCTTGCGCGACTCATTGATGACGGAGACGGCCTTCCGCCGCTGCTCCGCGCTGCCGGTGCGCCAGACCTGGGAGAACGCCTCCATCAGCCCGAAGCCCGCCTGGCGGACCTCCTGCATGGCCTCCCAGTCGACACCGCGCCCGGCCTCCTCCCACGGGGCCGCGGGTCCCGCCTCGGCCTCGGCGCGGCCGGGGTCGGTGAGCGCGAACAGCTTCTTGCCGCCCTCGCTCTCGCTGCGGATCAGCCCCTCGTCCTCGAGCAGCTGAAGCGTGGGATACACCGAGCCGGGGCTGGGCCGCCAGGCCCCTCCACTGCGCTCGGCGATCTCCTGGATCATCTCGTAGCCGTGCATCGGGCGGTCCTTCAGCAGGGCCAGGATCGACGCGCGCACATCGCCGCGCCGCGCCCGCCCGCGCACCCCCCGGCCGCCGGGCCCGCCGGGGCCACGCCCACCGGGACCCCGGCCGCCGAACGGGGGCCCACCGAAGGGCGGCCCGCCGAAACCGGGGCCGAACGGGCCGAAGGCCGCTCGCCGCCGCTCACCGTCACCACCCCGGCCATGGTGACCGGGTCCGACATGCTCATGTCCGTGTCCATGGGAACGCATCGTGACGCTCCTTTCTTCTTCGATCCATCACGACAACTCAACGATATATCGGAACCGATCGAAGAACAACCCCAACGACAACCTCCAACGACCACCACGCTGAGAACCACGCTGACGACCCCGGTGAGAGCCACGTGCGGACGATTGGCCATGGCTCCCCCGCCACCCGCCGCCTACGGTCGCGCTATGCGGATACGAATCGTCGACGCCTTCACCGAGCGCCCCTTCGCCGGCAACCCGGCCGGGGTCGTCCTCCTCGACACCGACGCCTTCCCGGACGACGACTGGCTCCAGCGGGTCGCCGCCGAGGTCAATCTCGCCGAAACGGCTTTCGCCCACCCGCTCCCCCAGGCCGCGGAGGCCGACTGGGCACTGCGCTGGTTCACCCCGGCCACCGAGGTGGCCCTGTGCGGCCACGCCACGCTGGCCACCGCCCATGTTCTGCGGACCACCGGAGCCGCGACCGGCACGGTCCGCTTCGCCACCCTCAGCGGGGTGCTGTCGGCGACGATCGGCGACGACGGCGCGATCACTCTGGACTTCCCCACGGCCGCACTGACCGAGTCGGCCGTGCCCCGGAAAACGGCCGAGGTCGCCACGGCACTCGGCGCCGAGATCGTCTCCGCGTACGAGGCCGGTCCGTACGTCGACGACCTGTTGCTCGAGCTGGCCGACGAGAAGACCGTGCGCGCCCTGACCCCGGACCTCGCCGCACTGAAGCGGCTCGGCCACCGAGGTGTCATCGTGACTGCCGCCGCCGAGGACCCGGCGGGTGGCTACGACTTCGTCTCGCGGATGTTCGCCCCGGCCGTCGGCATCGACGAGGACCCGGTCACCGGCAGCGCGCACACCGTGCTCGCGCCCTACTGGTCGGCCCGGTTCGGCCGCGACGAGCTGACCGGACTACAGGTGTCCGCGCGCACCGGCCTGGTCCGCACCGCGCTGCGCGGCGACCGTACGCTGCTGACGGGGAGCGCCGTCACCGTGATCGACGGCGAACTGCTGGCCTGAGTCCCGCGGGCCGGGCGGACGGCCGGTCAGGCCGTGGGCAGCCAGTCCACCCGGCCCGCCAGCAGGGCGTAGCCGACGAAGGCCACGATGTCGATCAGCGAGTGGGCGGCGACCAGCGGCCCGACCCGCCCCCAGCGGCGGTAGAGCAGCACGAAGATCACGCCCATCGCCAGATTGCCGAAGAAGCCGCCGATCCCCTGGTAGAGGTGGTACGAGCCGCGCAGCACCGAGCTGGCCAGCAGCGCGGCCATCGGGGTCCAGCCCAACTGCCCGAGCCTGCGCAGCAGATAGCCGACCACGATCACCTCCTCCAGCACCGCGTTCTGTACGGCGGAGGCGATCAGCACGGGGATCTTCCACCACACGTCGGGCAGCGACTCGGGCACCACCGTGAGGTTGCCCCCGGCCGCCCGCGCCCCCAGGTACAGCAGCAGCCCGGTGCCGCCTATCCCGGCCGCGATCGCGGCGCCCCACACCAGGTCGAAGCGCGGCCGGGCGCGGTCGAAGCCGATCACCCGCAGCCCGGCGCCCTCGCGCAGCAGCAGATGGGCGACGAGCGCGACCGGCACCAGCGCGGTCGCGATCCCGAACAGCTGCCAGGCCAGGTCCAGCCAGGGCCGTCCCGGCGCCGCCGAGGAGTTGAGCGTGGCCGCCTGGTCCTTCAGCCCGCCCGGTCTGGTCACCGAGCCGATGAAGCTGATCAGCGCGGAGAGCGCGTTCGCGCCCAGGGACAGCGCCAGCACGAGCAGCGTCTCATTGCGCAGCGTCCGCCGCGAGAGCCCGTCCTCGACCAGGGCGTCCGCGCCCCGCGCCTGTGACCGCACTCCTGTCCCCACTTCCGTTTGTCCGCCTCATCGGTGCACCCGCCCCGCTCACCGGACAATACGGGGTCGTGCTCCGGGATGCGGCGGTCACCCGGAGAGATCGGTGGGCCAGGTGTGCACCGGTGCGTCGGTGCGCATCAGGGCGCAGTAGCGGCGGGTCATGGCCGCGAGCGCGGCGTCCCGGTCGAGCCCGCCGTCCAGCGCCTGGTGGTAGGCGGCCGCCTGCCAGGACGCGCCGTTGACCCGCAGCTTGCAGCGCTCCTCGATCACCCCGAGGTAGCGGTCGCGGTCGGCCGGCTCCACACCCCACCCGTCGAGCCCGGAGGCGGCCAGCGGCAGCAGCTCCTCGCGGACCAGCCGTACGGCCGAGGTGCGCGCCAGCGACGCCGACCGGCCGGATTTGGGCCATTGCAGGACCGCGTCGATGCCGTGCCGGCAGGCGGCGTCGAAGTTGGCGGCGGCGGCCGCGAACGGCAGCCGGCTCCACACCGGGCGGGGCTCCTCGGCCAGCGCCCTGACCAGTCCGTAGTAGAAGGCGGCGTTGGCGATGACATCGGTGACGGTGGGTCCGGCCGGCAGCACGCGGTTCTCCACCCGCAGATGCGGCACGCCGTCCACCACGTCGTAGACGGGCCGGTTCCAGCGGTAGATGGTGCCGTTGTGCAGCGCCAGTTCCTGGAGCTCGGGCACTCCGCCGGCGTCCAGCACCCGCAGCGGGTCCTCGTCCTGGCCGCTGGAGAGCAGGGGCGGGAAGTAGCGCAGATTCTCCTCGAACAGCTCGTAGGCGGACCCGATCCAGCGCTCGCCGAACCAGGTGCGCGGCCGCACCCCCTGGGCGGCGATCTCCGGCGGGCGCACATCGGTGGCCTGGAGGAACAGCGGCGGCCGGGATTCCCGCCACACCTCATGGCCGAAGACGAAGGGAGAGTTGGCGCCGACCGCGATCTGCACGGCGGCCACCGCCTGCGCCGCGTTCCACGCGTCCGCGAAGCGTCCCGGGGTGACCTGGAGATGGAGCTGCACGGAGGTGCAGGCCGCCTCGGGGGCGATGGAGGCGCTGGCGTAGCCGAATCGCTCCCGGCCCTCGATGTCGATGAGGAAATCCTCGCCGCGGGCGGCCAGCATCTGCTCGTTGAGGAGTTTGTAACGGTCGTCATAGGAGAGGTTCGCGGATCCCAGGTCGCTCGCGGTGAGGGTGGGAAGAATTCCGATCATCACGATCTCGGCGGACACTTCCCGCGCCTTGCGATCGGCATATGACAAAGCGGTTCGGAGCTCTTCCGACAGCTGGTCGAGAACGCTTCCGCGCAAACGGTGGGGCACGATGTTTACTTCAAGATTGCACTGCCCGAGTTCGGTCTGGAAATCATGACTCCCGATGCGCTCCAGAACCTCCGCGTTCATCATCCTCGGCAGCCCGTCGGGCCCGGCCAGATTCAGCTCGATCTCCAGCCCCATCAGATTCTGCGGGCGGTCGAAGCGCTTGTCGGCCAGGAGCCGGCCCAGCCCGTCGAGGCACTGCCGCAACCGGACGCGCTGCCGCCGCCGCCCGGACGGGTCGAACTCACCGGCTATGAGCTTCTCCCCCATCGAAGCGTCCCTCCTCGAGTGGATCATCGGTGCCGGCCGCGTGTACACCACGCACGATGATGCCCACCAATGTGATCGATAACGCCCCGCGATCCCCACCCAGCCGGTAGGCTCTCAGGAACTGTGCATTGCGCCGGAGAAATGGACCAGCGAGATCCAGCCTACCGCGCGGGCCACAAAATGCCAGGTCATATCAGTTCATCTGGCACGGAATCGGGGAAAATCCCCGCCCTTCCGGGGTCCGGATAACCTCTTGTCGGCAATATCGGCCACAGCTAGATGAAACACAACGGGAACACTTGTCGTATAAACTCGGCTAACGAGGCAGAGAGATAACGCCCGAACGGTTTGTTCCGGCTCCCCTCTGACCCGTGTTCCACCGACAGCGCCGCCCAAACCCGGCCCGCTATCGCTTCACCGTGTCTCCCCAGCGAGAGGCAGACCCACCATGCCGCTGCATGTTCCCCAGGCCCCCGCGGCCGCCCTGCGCAGCGTCCTCACGGCCCTTGACTCCCCCACCGCCGTCCGCGAGGCCCGCACCCCCGCACTCTCCACGCTCACCGGCCCCTTCGAACCCGAACGCCCGCTCCCCGTCCACGTCCTGGACGACATCACCACCCCCGACGGCCCGCCACGCACCCGGCTCACCGGCTGGCGCTTCCTGATCCGCGACGGCGACCGCACGGTGGCCGCCGCCGAGGCGATGCTCACCGCCGACGGCTGGGCCTTCTCCCACTTCTCCGAGGGCCCCTACGTCCGCTCGGCCGAACTCGCCCTGCACCAGGCCGAGTCACTGCCCTCGGCGTACCAGCCCCGGCTGCTGTCCATCCCCGAGCTCTACATGGTCACGCTCTGGCTGCACGGCGACCTGACGGCGGACGGCGCCGAAGGCGGCCTGGGCGCCGGGGACCTGCTGGTGCCGCTCGCCCCGGCCCCACCCGGCATCGCGCCCCACCGGGCGCATCGCGCGACCGACCTGCTGCCTGTCCTCACCCACCGGCTGACCCCGGCCCCCTTGCTTGGCTCACCCGCCTGACCTGCGCTGTGAACAGGGCAGGAGCGCCCCGTGACCGCCGGGTCACGGGGCGCTCCGACGCATCCTCGTAACAGTCCGGCAGCGGTGAACCGTCCACGCGGCTGATGCGTCATTATCTAGCGAGACCGGTACCGCGAAATCCCTGCGGAATCCAGCCCGCGGGGCAACACTGGAGCAATCGACCGACTCAACCACGGGGGGCGGCCATGAACGCCGCGACGAGCCGCAGGACATTCACCACTCCGCAGCGAAAGAACCCTGCCATGTGCCAGCACCAACCACCCTGCCCATCAGCCGACTCCGCCGACCGGGAGGCCGCGCATCTGGTGGCGCACCACCCGGAGCAGGGATGGAGCCTGCTGTGCAACGGTGTCCTGCTCTTCGAGGACACCGGTGAGCTGTTGCCGGACGGGCGCGTCATCGCACCGTGCCGGCCGCTGGGTTCCGAGCACGTCGTCACCGCGGCCTGACGGCCGCCTCGGCGGCACGTACCACACCAGGGGCCGGCCCGGCGCATCGCCGAACCGGCCCCACTGACGCGTCTTCGCCTCGCCGGGGGATGCCCCTCAGCCCTCGTAGGACTCCAGGGGCGGGCAGGAGCAGACGAGGTTGCGGTCCCCGTAGGCCCCGTCGATCCGCCGCACCGGCGGCCAGTACTTGCCGGCCGCCGACACCCCGGCCGGGAAGACCGCTTCCTCCCGGGAGTAGGGGTGGTTCCACTCCCCGGTCAGCGACGCCGCCGTATGCGGGGCGTTCCGGAGCGGATTGTCCTCCTTGGTCCACTCGCCCGAGGCGACCTTCTCGATCTCGGCCCGGATGGCGATCATCGCCTGGCAGAACCGGTCCAGCTCCGCCAGGTCCTCGCTCTCCGTCGGCTCGATCATCAGCGTCCCGGCGACCGGGAACGACATCGTCGGGGCGTGGAAGCCGTAGTCGATCAGGCGCTTGGCCACATCGTCGACGGTCACCCCGGTGGCCTTCGTCAGCGGGCGCAGATCCACGATGCACTCATGGGCCACCAGCCCGCCGGGACCGGTGTAGAGCACCGGGTAGTGCGGTTCGAGCCGCTTGGCGATGTAGTTGGCGCCGAGCACCGCGACCTGGGTCGCGTGCCGCAGCCCCTCGGCGCCCATCAGCCGGATGTACGCCCAGGAGATCGGCAGGATGCCCGCCGAGCCCCACGGCGCGGCCGAGACGGGGCCGACGCCGGTGGCCGGGCCGGCGGCGGGCTGTAGCGGATGGTTGGGGAGGTAGGGCGCCAGGTGCTCGCGCACCGCGACCGGTCCGACGCCGGGGCCGCCCCCGCCGTGCGGGATGCAGAAGGTCTTGTGCAGGTTCAGGTGCGAGACATCGCCGCCGAACCGGCCCGGCTCGGCGAGCCCGACCAGCGCGTTGAGGTTGGCGCCGTCCACGTAGACCTGCCCGCCCGCGTCGTGCACGGCGGCGCAGATCTCGGTGATGTGCTCCTCGAACACCCCGTGGGTGGACGGGTAGGTGACCATCAGCACGGCCAGTTCCGCACCGTGCTTCTCGATCTTGGCGCGCAGATCGTCGGCGTCGATCTCGCCGTCCTCGCCGGTTTTCACCACGACGACCTTCATCCCGGCCATCACGGCGCTGGCGGCGTTGGTGCCGTGCGCGGAGGACGGGATCAGGCAGATGGTGCGCTGGGTGTCCCCATTGGCCCGGTGGTAGGCGCGCACCGCCAGCAGTCCGGCCAGCTCGCCCTGCGATCCGGCGTTCGGCTGGAGGGAGACCTTGTCGTAGCCGGTGACCTCGGCCAGCCGCTCCTCCAGCTCACGGACCAGGGTCAGATAGCCCCGGGCCTGCTCGGCCGGTGCGAAGGGGTGCAGCGCGCCGAACTCGGGCCAGGTGATCGGCTCCATCTCGGTGGTGGCGTTGAGCTTCATGGTGCAGGAGCCGAGCGGGATCATGCCCCGGTCCAGAGCGTAGTCCCGGTCGGCCAGGCCCCGCAGATAGCGCAGCATCGCGGTTTCGGAGCGGTGCTGGTGGAAGACCGGATGGGTCAGATAGCCGTCCCGGCGCAGCAGGGCCGCGGGCAGCGCGTCGGACGCCGAGGCGTCCAGTTCGTCGATGTCGGGGAGCCCCGGAGCGCCGTCGCCTTGGCCGTCCGTCCCGAAGGCGCACCATACGGCGGACAGCTGCGCCCGCCCGGTCGTCTCGTCACAGGCGATGCCGACGTGGTCGGCGTCGGTCAGCCGCAGATTGACCCCGGCCTCACGGGCCGCGGCCACGACCTCGGCGGCCCGGCCCGGCACCCGTGCGGTGAGGGTGTCGAAGAACGCCTCGTGCACCACCTCGACCCCGCGGGCCCGCAGCCCCTCGGCGAGCACGGAGGCGTAGCGGTGGGTGCGACGGGCGATCGCCGCGAGCCCCTCCGGGCCGTGGTAGACGGCGTACATCCCGGCCATCACGGCCAGCAGCACCTGCGCGGTGCAGATGTTGCTGGTGGCCTTCTCCCGGCGGATGTGCTGCTCCCGGGTCTGCAGCGCCAGCCGGTACGCCTTGTCGCCGTCGGCGTCCACGGAGACCCCGACCAGGCGGCCGGGAAGGTTACGGGCGTAGGTGTCGCGCACCGCCATGAAGCCGGCGTGCGGTCCGCCGAAGCCCATCGGGACGCCGAACCGCTGGCTGCTGCCGACCGCGATGTCCGCGCCCAGCTCGCCGGGCGAGGTGAGCAGGGTGAGCGCGAGCAGATCGGCGGCGACGGTGACGACGGCGCCGAGCTCATGGGCGCGCTCGATGACCGGGCGCGGATCGCGCACCGCGCCGGAGGCGCCCGGGTACTGCACCAGCACGCCGAAGACCCCGCGCTCGGCGATCTCGTCCGGGATGCCCTCGGCCAGGTCGGCGACGACGACCTCGACACCGGTCGGCTCGGCGCGGGTCCGGATGACCGCGATGGTCTGCGGCAGACAGTCGGCGTCGACCAGGAAGACGCCCTCCTTGCCCTTGCCGACGCGCCGTGACAGCGCCATGGCCTCGGCGGCCGCGGTGGCCTCGTCCAGCAGCGAGGCACCGGCGGTGGGCAGCCCGGTCAGATCGGCGACGACGGTCTGGAAGTTGAGCAGGGCCTCCAGCCGGCCCTGGGAGATCTCCGGCTGGTAGGGCGTGTACGCGGTGTACCAGGCGGGGTTCTCCAGCACATTGCGCAGGATCACCGGCGGGGTGAAGGTGCCGTAGTAGCCGAGGCCGATCATCGACGGCAGCACCTGGTTGCGGTCGGCGAGTCCGCGCAGCTCGGCGAGGACCTCCGGCTCGCTGCGGGCCGGGGGCAGGGCACCCAGCGCCTCGGCGCTCTTTATCACGTCCGGTACGGCGGCCTCGGTGAGCTCGTCCAACGAGCCGAAACCGACCTGGGCGAGCATCTTGGCCTGCGCCTCGCCGTCGGGGCCGATATGGCGCTGCTCGAACGGAGTACCGCGTTCCAGGTCGGAGAGAGCGATGCGATTGGCGGTCATCTGCGGGGGCCTCCTGGTCTGTGACGACCGGCGAGGGGCACCACGGCGTAGGTGCCCGGACGGCCTCCCCCTCTGTCATCTCAACCTGAGAGCTTCACCGGCCCACATACCGCCTGACCGGTTTTCACCGTCGGTGAGGAGGGGTTCCGGAGCTCTGCTCGCCCGTGGCCCACCCTGCTTTCCAGAGTGACCTCACCCGCACGGTACGTGTGCCTGAGAGATTCCGGGGAGGGTTTGCTCCTTCGGCGCCTCCGACAGCGTCGGCGGAGGACTCTCCCGCACGGGGTCTGCAGCCACCGTCAGCGTACCAGCGGTTCTGCCACGGGCGCGGGTCACGGGCGTTCGAGTGGCCGAGTGCGACGATGTGTCCTTTGGTAGGTAGCAACGGCCACTTGCCACCTGTGGGAGAGAGCGTGCAGACCGATATCGACCCGCGGACCCTGATCGGCCGCAAGGCATTCGACCGCGAGGGCGCCAAGATCGGCACCGTGGACGAGGTCTATCTCGACGACGCGACCGGCGAGCCCGAATGGGCGGCGGTACGCACCGGACTGTTCAGCCGGGACGTCTTCGTGCCACTCGAACCGAGCGAGGTCGTCGGCGAAACCCTGCGGGTGCCGTACGACCGGGCGCTGATCAAGGACGCCCCGGACTTCGGGGTCGGCCGTCATCTCTCCCCCGAGCAGGAGCTACAGCTCTACCACCACTACGGACTGGACGTCACCGGCTGACCCCACCCCTGCCGGCGCCCGCCACGGGGCCCGGACCCGCCGAGCCGGCCCCACCATGCCCCGACCCGAAGACGCCCCCACCCCGGCCCGCGACCTCGTCCGGGCCCACGGACCCATCCAGACCGCCGCCCCCAGACCCGGCAGTCTCGCCCCGGCCCGCGACCTCCGCCGCATCCACGGACCCGCCCCGGCCCGCGATCTCGTCCGGGCCCACGGACCCGACCGGACCTCCGACCCCAGGACCGACAGTGCCGCCCCGGCCCGCAGCCTCCCCAGGGTCTGCGGGCTTTCCCCGGCGCACGACCTCCGCCGGACCCAAGGTCCCGCCCCGGCCCCGGCCCGCGACCTCGTCCGGACCTACAGACCCGACCGGACCGCTGACCCCAGGACCGACGCCCCTGCCCCGGCCCGCAGCCTCCCCCAGTTCAGCGGAGCCGACCGGGCCCACGCCCTCGTCCAGACCGCCGCTCCCAAAGCCGACAGCCTCCTCCCGGCCCGCGACCTCCGCCGCATCCACGGACCCGCCCCGACCCGGGACCTCCTCCCGGCCCGCAGCGTCCGCCGCCTCCACGACCCCGTCTCGGCCCGCGACCTCCGCCGGCCCCAAGGTCCTGCCCCGGCCGGGCTCTCCCGATTCCACGGGCCCAGTCGGGCCCACAGATCCGGCCGGACCGCCGCCCCCAGACCCGGCAGTCTCGCCCCGGCCCGCGACCTCCGCCGCATCCACGGACCCGCCCCGGCCCGCGGTCTCGTCCGGGCCCACGGTGGCCTCGGCCGGGTGTTGGAGTGGCAGTGGGTCGGCCGGCTCCAGTGCCGGGTCGTCCACGGCGAACGTCCGTACCCGCCCCGGCCTCGACCACGGCTCCTCGAAGCGCACGGTCACCCGGCCCACCCCGCTCCCCTGCACCCAGCCCGCCCCGTACTCGGCGTGCCGCACATCGGAGCCCGGCAGCCAGCGCCGTGGTTTCCCGGCGCCCTCATGAGCCTCTCCCGCGCCCGCTTCCACGGGCTCCGGTATTTCGGGACCCGGTCCGCGCCGCGCGTCCTCCAGCGCCTCGTGAGCGGCCTGGGCAGCCTGCGCGAAGAGATCCTCCTGGGTGTAGTCCGCCAGACCGCTGACCCCCACCCCCAGCAGCCGCACACCCGCCGTGGTGTCCACCCCGTCGATCAGCCGCGCCGCGGCCTCCCGCACCACGCTCGGATCGTCGGTCGGCCCGCGCAGGGTCTCCGAACGGGTCAGCGTGGAGAAGTCGTACCGCCGCACCTTGATCACGACTGTCCGGCCCGAGCGGCCCGCCTCGCGCAGCCGCCGGACACAGCGGTCGGCGAGCCGGGCGATCTCCAGCTGCACCCGGGTGCGGTCGGTGAGGTCGACGTCGAAGGTGTCCTCCACCGAGATGGACTTGGCGTCCCGCTCGGCGACGACGGGCCGCTCGTCCCGGCCGTTGGCCATCAGGAACAGCGATGCGCCGTGGGCCCGGCCCAGCAGCCGCACCAGCTCGGCCTCGCCCGCCTCCCGCGTCTCGGCCACGGTGTGGATCCCGGCCCGGCGCAGCGCCTCGGCCGTGGCGGGGCCAACGCCCGGGAGCGTCCGCACCGACATGGGGCCGAGCAGATCGCGCTCCGTCCCCGGCTCGATGACCGTCAGACCATCGGGCTTGGCCTGCTCCGAAGCGATCTTGGCGAGCATCTTCGATCCGGCGAGCCCCACCGACCCGGTCAGCCCGGTGACCGCCCTGATGTCGGCCCGCAGCCGCTCCCCCACAGCGCGCGCCGCCTCCGCGGTGGGCTCGGTGCCGCCCGCCTCCAGGTCGACGAATGCCTCGTCCAGGCTCAGCGGCTCCACCAGCGGCGAGAGGGTGTGCAGCAGGGCCATGACCTGATCGCTCACCTGCCGGTAGAGGGTGAAGCGGGGGATGAGGAACGCCGCGTTCGGGCACAGACGGCGGGCCTGGGCCATCGCCATGGCCGAGTGCACCCCGAACACCCGGGCCTCGTAGGAGGCCGTGGCCACCACGCCACGCGGCCCGAGGCCGCCCACGACCACCGGCTTGCCGCGCAGGCTGGGTTTGGCCGCCTGCTCCGCCGAGGCGTAGAAGGCGTCCATGTCCAGATGGAGAATCGTCGGCGCACCCCTCACATCTACCGATGCTGCCGCACACCACTGACAATGGGCGCCCGGGACACCTCCCAGCGGTAGCTGGGGGAGAACCGAACCTCGAAAAACCGAACCTCGAAAACCGGGCCTCAGCCGACCCGGTTGCGGCGCGCCGCGAGCTCGTCGGCGGGGTTGGGCCGGATCAGCGTCTCTCCGGTGTCCACCCGCTCGCCGTGCAGCTGGGACAGCGCGCTCTCCACATCCCGCCAGACGACGCCCACGGCGATCCCGAAGACGCCCTGGCCGCCCTGGAGGAGGTCCACGACCTCATCCGGGGAGGTGCACTCATAGACGGTCGCGCCGTCGCTCATCAGCGTCATCTGGGCCAGGTCGTCGAGCTCCCGGGCGCGCAGGTGCGCCACCGCCGCCCGGATGTTCTGCAGCGACACGCCGGTGTCCAGCAGACGCTTCACGATCTTGAGGACGACCACGTCCCGGAAGCTGTAGAGCCGCTGGCTGCCCGAGCCATAGGCGGGGCGCACGCTCGGCTCGACCAGCCCGGTGCGGGCCCAGTAGTCCAGCTGGCGGTAGGTGATGCCCGCGGCCGCGCATGCGGTGGGGCCGCGGTATCCGATCCGCTCCGTCCCCCCCGCGGCGGGCTCACGCGGCGGTGCGGCCTGTGCCGCGACCCGAGCCTTCCGTGCCGGATCGGCCGATGCGCTCCCCTGGAGCGCGTACGGACCTCCGGCCGCCGTGCCGTCGCCGGTGCTTCTCACGCCGACCTCCGTCCTCGACCTGCCATCTTGAAGGTAGGCAGTCACCCGGGGTGCGTCAACGATCGCCACACTCGGCACGCCGAGTGATAATCACCCTAAGGGTGGTTTCCCGTGTCCCTCGTCCGGGAAAGGCTACTCGAATGCGCGAGCGAGGACCGGCAGACCGCTCACTGGCTGCTGGTTCCGAAGTCCTCGGGCGAGATCTGGTCGAGGAACTCGCGGAACTTCTCCACCTCGTCCTCCTGCTCGTCCGGGATCGCGATACCGGCGTCGTCCAGCACGCCGTCGCTGCCGTAGATCGGTGTTCCGGTGCGCAGCGCGAGCGCTATGGCGTCGGACGGCCGGGCGCTGACCTCCACACCGCTGGCGAACACCAGCTCCGCGTAGAAGACGCCCTCCCGCAGATCCGTGATGCGGACCTCCGTGAGCTGCTGTCCGACTGCTTCGAGTACGTCTTTGAAAAGGTCATGGGTCAGCGGGCGCGCCGGAGCCATGCCCTGCTGAGCGAAGGCGATCGCGGTCGCCTCACCTGGTCCGATCCAGATGGGGAGGTAGCGGTCGCCTCCCACTTCACGCAGGAGCACGATCGGTTGGTTGGAGGGCATTTCCACCCGGACACCCACGACGTCGAGCTCGTTCACACAGCAACCCTAGGACGTGCCCGGCCGGTTTGGATAGTCGGGGCCCGGTCGGTCATCGCTCCTGGGCCCCCAAAGCCGACCGCACCAGTGCCTCGTGCAGCCGTACGGAGAGCGTGGCGAGCTCTCGCGCACTGGCCTCCGCATGCGCTCTGGTCTGCGGGTTTCTATGCAACCGCAGCGGGGCGACCACCTGCTCGACCATTCCGGCCTCGCGCTCGGCGGAAGCTTTCATGATTCTCAGGTGACGTGGTTCCAGGCCGAAACGACCGAGCTCGGCGATGAGCCGGGCGACAGTCACCGCCTCGATGTCGTACCCGCCGTCCGCGGTCGCCACGAGCAGCCCGTACGACTCCCATTCGGCCAGCTCCGCCTCGCTGACCTGGGCCGTTGCCAGCAGCTCGGCACGGCCCACCCGGGCGGCCGTGGGGCCGTCCGGGGCGGTCCCGGCGCCGCTGTCGAGCGGTCCGGGTTGCCGCGCCCCCTGCGAAACGGCAGGAAGCTGCAACGGTTCACCCCGCTCCAGGGCGTCCAGATGCTCCCGGATGACCTTGAGCGGCAGGTAGTGGTCACGCTGCATCCGGAGGATATGGCCGAGCCGCGCCACGTCCTGGCGGCTGAACTTGCGGTAGCCGGACGGCGTGCGCCGCGGCTCCACCAGACCCTCCGACTCCAAGAAGCGGATCTTGGAGATGGTGACCTCGGGGAACTCGTCCCGCAACAGATTCAGCACGGTGCCGATGCTCATCGACCGGCTGCCCGTGGTGGCGGTGCCGGTCTCGGCACCGCCCGACGGTGTCTGAAGCATGGACCTCCCCTGTACGGGTCAGATGCCGACGCCCCGCTGGCTCGGGTAGAAGACCAGCCGGTACTTACCGATCTGCACCTCGTCGCCGCTGGCCAGGACCACCGGCGCGTCGATCTGCTCCCGGTTGAGGTACGTGCCGTTGAGGCTGCCGACGTCCGCGACGGTGAAGCCGCCGTCCTGGCCGCGCCGGAACTCCACATGGCGGCGGGAGACCGTCACATCGTCCAGGAAGATGTCGCTCTGCGGGTGGCGGCCCGCCGTGGTGACATCACTGTCCAGCAGGAAGCGGCTGCCCGAGTTCGGTCCGCGGCGGACCACCAGCAGCGCCGATCCCATCGGCAGCGCCTCGACGGCGGCCTGCGCCTCCGGACTGAGCGACGGCAGCGGCGTCTGCCCGGTCACCTCGGAGTCGTACGCCTCGAGACCCGAGATCGAAATGGTGGAGGTGGTCTCCGAGGCACGCTCGGAGGCCGCGCCGCCCCGCAGCGGGGCGCCGCAGTTGGAACAGAACCGGCTGGCCTCCGCGTTCCGGTGGCCGCACCGCTGACATACCGGCAAGCCGAACCCTCCACCACTGTGAGCGGCCGATGGCTCCTGGAAACCTATGGGGCCGGCCGCGGAGGGGTCAACCGACGGCGCGCCCTGCGCGCCGACCTGGTCCCGGAACAGCGGGCGCTCCCCGGTTCCCCCTCCGCTCTCCTCCGCGGCACGCGAGGCGCGGTGGCGAGCGGTGCTGCTGCCGCCGTCCTGGCGGGCACTCTTGCCGAACAACTTCCCGAACAACTTCACGGGCGATTCCCCTTGACTGAAACAGACCCGCCCGTGGGGCAGGACAAACCCTCGATGCACACACCAGACGGCCCGGACATCCTCACAACGTCCGTGACCACCAGACAGTTTCCACCACGCGCGGATCTTCTGGTGCGTTGACCCCCCGCGTCCACATGGTCTCCCCGAGAGACCCTCATTTCGAACCGCCTCACCGTGATGACGACCGAGCGTAGTCAGGCCGCTTCGCCGATCGCAAGGCATCCACAACGATCTTCTTCTCCCGCTGCACGGACACAGTGGCCTGCTCCTTCTCCAGGCTCTGCACCACCCCACCGGGAATGTTCAGCGCCGGCTCCAGATCTTCCGGCTTGCCGATCACCTTCACAACGTACGGTTGCGTCACTTTCCGTCCATCGACCCGCACCGCACCTCCGCTGTCCGAGAAGTAGGTGCCGGCGACCACCCGCACATCGCCGATCTGGATCGCCTCGGCGCCGGCCGCGCGCAGTTCCTGGACCGTATCGAGCAGCATGTCCGACTCCACGGAGCCCGAGGGGTCGTCGATGGTGATCGTGATGCCGGGACCCTGTGCGGCCACCGTACCGGCGAGCACGCCCAGCTGCTGTTCCTTCTGGAGCGTCTGTTTGCGGGCCTCCTCGGCCTGGTCCGAGCTGTTCTCCAGCTCGGTCCGCTGGTTCTCCAGACGGCGCTTCTCGTCCTGGAGCCGCTGGGTGCGGGAGTCCAGCTCGTCGAGGATGCGGACCAGGTCCTCCTGGCGGGCGCCGCGCAGCACGCTGTTCTCGTTGGTCGAGCGCACCTGGATGGCGAGGCCCAGACCGAGGCCGAAGAGCAGCAGGGCGACGATCAGCTGCGCGCGGGTCAGCCGCGGCGGCCACACGCCCTTCATCAGCCGCTGGCGGCCGGTGAGGGCCTCCTGCGGCCCCTGGTCGGCCTCGGGGCCGGGAGCGGGCCCCGCGGGCTCTCCGGGCCCCCTCCTGGGCTCCTCGGCGGACCCGGCGCCCGTCCCCCGGGGACCCTGCGGCCCGGTGGCCGTGGGCGCGCCCGCCGTGATGCGCCGGCCCTGGGCCTGGGGCGGCAGGGCCTCGGGCAGCACGGCCTTGGGCAGGGGCGTCCTGAGGGCGAGGTCCTTGAGGCCGCCGGGGCCGGGGGCGGCGGGCCTGCCGGGTTTCCGCGGTGCGCCGCGCCCGGACGTCTCCGGCCGTCGCGGCTGTCCGGACGTCCGCTGGGACTCCCCGGCCTCTCCGGCCTTTTCGGCGTTTCCCGGCTTTTCGGTCTTTTCGGCCTTCTCGGCCCGTCGCGGCGTTTCGGCCGGCTGCCGCGTCCTCTCGGCCTGCGGTCGGTTTTCGGCCGACCGCGGCTTCCCAGCCTGCGCCGTCTCGGCCTGTGCCGCCTCGGCCCGCGCCGTCTCGGTCTGCGGTCTCTCGGCCTGCGGTTTCTCGGGACGTCCGGGCTTCTCCGGGGTGTCGTCAGTCGTCATCGGCCTCACGCCCGGAACACATGGCGGCGGATCGCGGCCGCGTTGGAGAAGATCCGGATACCGAGCACGACCACGACTCCCGTCGACAGCTGGGCACCGACGCCGAGCTTGTCACCGAGGAAGACGATCAGTGCGGCCACCACCACATTGGACAGGAACGATACGACGAAGACCTTGTCGTCGAAGATTCCGTCCAGCATCGCCCGGAAGCCGCCGAAGACCGCGTCGAGTGCCGCCACGACGGCGATCGGCAGATAGGGCTCGACCACCGTCGGCACCACGGGTCGGACCACAAGTCCCACCACGACTCCCACGACGAGCCCCAATACGGCGATCACGATGTGCCCTTCCCTGTGTCGGCGTCACCCTTGCCGGAGCCACCGGCTATCGGTTCCGCGGTACGTACGATCAGACTCGGCGCGGCCGGAAGCCGGAGCGAGTCCTGGGCGGAGATGCTCGTGCGGATGTCATAGTTCTGCTGCAGCACATGCAGGTACTGTCCGTCCGCACTGTCCTGGAAAGCGGTGCTCAGCCGCTGCCCGTCCCCCACCGCGAGCACCGTATACGGCGGTGCCAGCGGCTTGTTGTCGACCAGTATGGCGTCTCCCGCGGCCCTGATCGCCGAGAGTGCCGTCAGCCGCTGCCCGTTGATCGAGATGGCCTCCGCGCCCGACTCCCACAGACCGTTGACGACGCGCTGCATATCGTGGTCGCGCACCCGCCCGGTGTCGGAGAAGTCGGCGCTCCCCCGTGGCCCCCCGCCGCTGCTGGTCGCCTCCTTGGCGTCGTTGACCACCAGCTTCACCCCGGGCCCCGTCACCTCGTCGGCCCCCGAGAGCAGTGCCACCAGATCGGCCTTGGCCCCGCCGTCCTTCTCCAGTGCCTGCCGCTGCTTCTCCCCGACCTCGCCGCGGAGCTTGTCCACGCTCTTGGCGAGCTTGTCCGCGTTCGAGTTCCCCGTCTCGATGCGGTCGATCAGTTCTTCCCGCTCCTTGGCCAGCGTCGGCGCCGATATCCGGGCTTCGGCGGCACCGATGGTGATGACGACCGCGACCAGGACGAGACCGAGCGCCAGCCCCAGTTTGGCCCGCACGGTGCGCGGCAGCCCCGAGCGCCCGGTCTCCCCGCGCCGCGCGGCGGCCTCCGCGTAACCGTCGTCGAGGCTGTGGTCCATCACATTGGTCAGCAGCGACATGGACGCGTCGAGACGCGGGCGCGGGCGCGGCGAGGCTGTGCTCCGAACGGGGGGCTGCTGCGACATGCCGCACATCGTCGCACGTCGGGGCCGCCGCCACCCAATGGCCCCTCCGGCGTGCCGAATCCGGGGGCGGGGGACGGCGCCCCGACGCGCTCAGACGTGCGCGAACGTCCGCGGCGTCAGCGCCCCGCGCTGTCCACGACGGTCGACCACTCGTCCAGCAGAGCCTGCGCGGACGCGTCGTCCGGGCCCTCCGCCCACAGGTGGGTGACGGCCTCGGCCGGGTCGGGCAGCACCATGACCCACCGCCCGTCGGTCTCCACGACCCGCACCCCGTCGGTGGTGTCCACGTCGCGGTCGCCCGCGGCCTCCACCACATGCCGCATGACCAGACCCTTGACCGCCCACGGGGTGGCCAGATCGCGTCGCTGGACATGCGCCCGCGGAATGCGCGCATCGATCTGACTCAGCGTCAGCTGAGTGCGCGCCACCAGCCCGATCAGCCGGACGAAGGCGGCCGTACCGTCGAAGACGCTGCTGAACTCGGGGATGATGAACCCGCCGCGCCCGTCACCGCCGAAGACGGTGGACTCCGACCGGGCGACCCGGGTCAGATCGTCCGCCGCGGTGGTCGTCCACTCCACCTGTGTGCCGTGGTACGCCGCGACCTGCTCGGCGATACGGGTGGTGGTCACCGGTAGCGCCACCCGTCCGCTGCGCCGCTCCGCGGCCACCAGGTCGAGCATCACCAGCAGCGCCCGGTCGTCCTCCACGATGCGGCCCCGCTCGTCGACGAGCGAGAACCGCTCACCGACCGGGTCGAACCGCACCCCGAAGGCCGCACGCGCCGAGGCGACGATCTCGCCGAGCCGGGCCAGCCCCGACCGCCGGGCGTCGGCGGTCTCGGTCGGCCGCGATTCGTCCAGCCCGGGGTTGATCGTCAGCGCGTCCACCCCGAGCCGGCCCAGCAGGCTCGGGAGCACCAGCCCGGCGCTTCCGTTGGCGGCGTCCACGACGACCTTGAGGCCGGACTCGGCGATACCGCTGATGTCCACGGCGCGCAGCAGCGAGCCCGTGTACGAGTCGAAGACGCTCGACGGGAAGCTGAGGTCACCGATCTCGCCCGGGAAGGCCCGCCGGTACTCCTGGCGCGCGTACACCCGGTCCAGCTTCCGCTGGCGGGCCGCGGACAGATCGGCGCCCCGCTCGTCGAAGAACATGATGTCCACCGAGTCGGGCACCCCGGGCGAGGTCCGGATCATGAAGCCGCCGGCGCTGCCGCGCGCGGTCTGCTGCCGGGCCACCGGCAGCGGTACGTTCTCCAGATCGCGTACGTCGATGGCGCTGGTCTGCAGGGCGGAGATCATGGCCCGTTTGAGCGCCCGCGCGCCCCTGGAGTGGTCACGCGCCGTGGTGACCGTGGAACCCTTCTTGAGGGTCGTCGCATACGCCCCCGCGAGCCGCACCGCGAGCTCCGGGGTGATCTCGACGTTGAGGATGCCGGAGACACCGCGGGCGCCGAACAGATGCGCCTGCCCCCGGGACTCCCAGATCACCGAGGTATTGACGAACGCGCCCGCCTCGATGGTCTTGAACGGATAGACCCGGACATTGCCCTGGACGATCGATTCCTCACCGATCAGGCACTCATCGCCGATGACCGCACCGTCCTCGATCCGGGCGGCGCGCATGATGTCGGTGTTCTTGCCGATGACGCAGCCGCGCAGATTGCTCTGCTGGCCGACGTACACGTTGTCGTGCACGACCGCCTTGTGCAGGAAGGCTCCGCTCTTCACGACGACATTGGAGCCGACGACGGTGTGCTCACGGATCTCGGCACCGGCCTCGACCTTGGCGTAGTCGCCGATGTAGAGCGGACCGCGGAGCACGGCCTCCGAGTCCACGTCCGCCCCTTCGGCGACCCATACGCCGGGCGAGATCTCGAAGCCGTCGAGTTCGACGTCGACCTTGCCCTCGAGGACGTCCGCCTGGGCCTTCACATAGCTCTCATGGGTGCCGACGTCCTCCCAGTAGCCCTCGGCGACATAACCGAAGATGGGCTTGCCTTCCTTCATCAGCTGGGGGAAGACATCTCCGGACCAGTCGACCGGAACATCTGCCTCGACATAGTCGAACACCTCCGGCTCCATGACGTAGATGCCGGTGTTGACCGTATCGGAGAAGACCTGACCCCAGGTGGGCTTCTCCAGGAAGCGCTCGACCTTTCCGGCCTCGTCGACGATGGTGATACCGAACTCGAGGGGATTGGGGACGCGCGTCAGACAGACGGTGACAAGGGCACCCTTTTCCTTATGGAAATTGATCAGATCCGTGAGGTCGAAATCCGTCAGGGCATCGCCCGAGATCACCAGGAAGGTGTCGTCCTTGAGTGCCTCTTCCGCGTTCTTGACGCTGCCGGCGGTGCCGAGTGGCTTCTCCTCGTTGGCGTACGTGAGCTCCATGCCGAGCTCCTCGCCGTCACCGAAGTAGTTCTTGACCAGGGACGCGAGGAACTGAACAGTCACCACGGTCTCGCTGAGACCATGCCGCTTCAGCAGCCGCAGCACATGCTCCATGATCGGCCGGTTGGCCACGGGCAGCAGCGGTTTGGGCATGGTCGAGGTCATCGGGCGCAGACGAGTTCCCTCGCCCCCTGCCATCACGACGGCCTTCATGTCGGAAGCGTCCTCCTTGAAGAGACGACGGTCATGCCGACCGCGCACGCCCGATGGCCCTTACAGCTACCGCGCTACGGGCCCCGGCCTCTATAACGCCGCTTCGGCGAGCTCAGTCGGCCGCGGTGTCCGCCCTGACGAGTCGGCGGACCTGAACCACGTAGAGGACTCCTGCCCACCAATAGAGTGTTGTACCCCATCCGGCGAACGCCCATCCGAAAATCGCGGCGGTCGTGTGAAGCAGGCCACTTCCCTCACTCAGAAGGAGCAAGGGGAAGGCGTACATCAGGTTGAAGGTGGCCGCCTTGCCGAGGAAGTTCACCTGGGGCGGTGGATAGCCGTGCCGCCGGAGGATGCCCACCATCACAAGCAGCACCAGCTCGCGCGCGAGAAGGACCGCGGTCAGCCAGAGGGGCAGGATCTCGCGCCAGGTGAGACCGACGAGAGTCGACAAAATGTAGAGGCGGTCGGCCGCCGGGTCCAGAAGCCGGCCAAGACTGCTGATCTGGTTCCAGCGCCGGGCCAGCTTCCCGTCGAGATAGTCGCTGACCCCGCTGAGCGCCAGTACCAGCAGCGCCCAGCCGTCGCTGTTGGGCCCGCCGAACTCGGGCCGAAGGATCAGCCATAGGAAAAGCGGCACACCGACGAGGCGCGCAGCGCTGAGGATGTTCGGGATGGTGAGCACACGATCCGTCTGGACCCGTGTCTCCTGTACCTCCACCCGGGAGCCTCCCGTGAGAAACAGGCCGATGATGCCCCATGACTCTACCGGTAGGGCCACATGGGCCCCGCACCGGGGCGTACCGGGCAGGACACGAAAAAGACCCCGATGGGAAATTGATTTCCCATCGGGGTCTTTTCAAGAATTGTTCGGCGGCGTCCTACTCTCCCACAGGGTCCCCCCTGCAGTACCATCGGCGCTGAAAGGCTTAGCTTCCGGGTTCGGAATGTAACCGGGCGTTTCCCTAACGCTATGACCACCGAAACACTATGAAGATAACAACCGGAAACAACACGGTTCATTACTTCAGAACCAACACAGTGGACGCGAGCAACTGAGGACAAGCCCTCGGCCTATTAGTACCAGTCAACTCCACCGGTCACCCGGCTTCCATATCTGGCCTATCAACCCAGTCGTCTACTGGGAGCCTTAACCCCTCAAGGAGGTGGGAGCCCTCATCTCGAAGCAGGCTTCCCGCTTAGATGCTTTCAGCGGTTATCCCTCCCGAACGTAGCCAACCAGCCATGCCCTTGGCAGAACAACTGGCACACCAGAGGTTCGTCCGTCCCGGTCCTCTCGTACTAGGGACAGCCCTTCTCAAGACTCCTACGCGCACAGCGGATAGGGACCGAACTGTCTCACGACGTTCTAAACCCAGCTCGCGTACCGCTTTAATGGGCGAACAGCCCAACCCTTGGGACCGACTCCAGCCCCAGGATGCGACGAGCCGACATCGAGGTGCCAAACCATCCCGTCGATATGGACTCTTGGGGAAGATCAGCCTGTTATCCCCGGGGTACCTTTTATCCGTTGAGCGACGGCGCTTCCACAAGCCACCGCCGGATCACTAGTCCCGACTTTCGTCCCTGCTCGACCCGTCGGTCTCACAGTCAAGCTCCCTTGTGCACTTACACTCAACACCTGATTGCCAACCAGGCTGAGGGAACCTTTGGGCGCCTCCGTTACCCTTTAGGAGGCAACCGCCCCAGTTAAACTACCCACCAGACACTGTCCCTGATCCGGATCACGGACCCAGGTTAGACATCCAGCACGACCAGAGTGGTATTTCAACAACGACTCCACCACAACTGGCGTTGCGGCTTCACAGTCTCCCACCTATCCTACACAAGCCGAACCGAACACCAATATCAAGCTGTAGTAAAGGTCCCGGGGTCTTTCCGTCCTGCTGCGCGAAACGAGCATCTTTACTCGTAGTGCAATTTCACCGGGCCTATGGTTGAGACAGTCGAGAAGTCGTTACGCCATTCGTGCAGGTCGGAACTTACCCGACAAGGAATTTCGCTACCTTAGGATGGTTATAGTTACCACCGCCGTTTACTGGCGCTTAAGTTCTCAGCTTCGCGGAGTCGAAACCCCACTAACCGGTCCCCTTAACGTTCCAGCACCGGGCAGGCGTCAGTCCGTATACATCGCCTTACGGCTTCGCACGGACCTGTGTTTTTAGTAAACAGTCGCTTCTCGCTGGTCTCTGCGGCCACCACCAGCTCCGAGTGCAAAACTCATCACCAGCAATGGCCCCCCTTCTCCCGAAGTTACGGGGGCATTTTGCCGAGTTCCTTAACCATAGTTCACCCGAACGCCTCGGTATTCTCTACCTGACCACCTGAGTCGGTTTAGGGTACGGGCCGCCATGAAACTCGCTAGAGGCTTTTCTCGACAGCATAGGATCATCCACTTCACCACAATCGGCTCGGCATCAGGTCTCACCCATAATGAGAGACGGATTTACCTACCCCTCGGGCTACACCCTTACCCCGGGACAACCACCGCCCGGGCTGGACTACCTTCCTGCGTCACCCCATCACTCACCTACTACAGGTCTGGACCGTCGGCTCCACCACTCCCCTTCACCCGAAGGATCCAGGGCGGCTTCACGGACTTAGCATCGCCTGGTTCAGCGTTGGCGCTTCAAAGCGGGTACCGGAATATCAACCGGTTGTCCATCGACTACGCCTGTCGGCCTCGCCTTAGGTCCCGACTTACCCTGGGCAGATCAGCTTGACCCAGGAACCCTTAGTCAATCGGCGCACACGTTTCCCACGTGTGAATCGCTACTCATGCCTGCATTCTCACTCGTGAACCATCCACAACTCGCTTACACGGCTGCTTCACCCGGCACACGACGCTCCCCTACCCATCACAACAGCCGTTAGGCCTTACGCTGCAATGACACGACTTCGGCGGTACGCTTGAGCCCCGCTACATTGTCGGCGCGGAATCACTTGACCAGTGAGCTATTACGCACTCTTTCAAGGATGGCTGCTTCTAAGCCAACCTCCTGGTTGTCTCTGCGACTCCACATCCTTTCCCACTTAGCGTACGCTTAGGGGCCTTAGTCGATGCTCTGGGCTGTTTCCCTCTCGACCATGGAGCTTATCCCCCACAGTCTCACTGCCGCGCTCTCACTTACCGGCATTCGGAGTTTGGCTAAGGTCAGTAACCCGGTAGGGCCCATCGCCTATCCAGTGCTCTACCTCCGGCAAGAAACACACGACGCTGCACCTAAATGCATTTCGGGGAGAACCAGCTATCACGGAGTTTGATTGGCCTTTCACCCCTAACCACAGGTCATCCCCCAGGTTTTCAACCCTGGTGGGTTCGGTCCTCCACGAAGTCTTACCTCCGCTTCAACCTGCCCATGGCTAGATCACTCCGCTTCGGGTCTTGAGCGTGCTACTCAAACGCCCTCTTCGGACTCGCTTTCGCTACGGCTCCCCCACACGGGTTAACCTCGCAACACACCGCAAACTCGCAGGCTCATTCTTCAAAAGGCACGCAGTCACGACCGTGCTCCGAAGAACACGGCGACGCTCCCACGGCTTGTAGGCACACGGTTTCAGGTACTATTTCACTCCGCTCCCGCGGTACTTTTCACCATTCCCTCACGGTACTATCCGCTATCGGTCACCAGGGAATATTTAGGCTTAGCGGGTGGTCCCGCCAGATTCACACGGGATTTCTCGGGCCCCGTGCTACTTGGGAAACAAGCAAGCAAGCCACCACGATTTCAGCTACGGGGGTCTTACCCTCTACGCCGGGCCTTTCGCATGCCCTTCGCCTATCGCAATGGTTTCTGACTCACCCAGCCGCCGGCAGACGACTGAAGCTCACTCCCACAACCCCGCATGCGCAACCCCTGCCGGGTATCACACACATACGGTTTAGCCTCATCCAGTTTCGCTCGCCACTACTCCCGGAATCACGGTTGTTTTCTCTTCCTGCGGGTACTGAGATGTTTCACTTCCCCGCGTTCCCTCCACATACCCTATGTGTTCAGGTATGGGTGACAGCCCATGACGACTGCCGGGTTTCCCCATTCGGACACCCCCGGATCACAGCTCGGTTGACAGCTCCCCGGGGCCTATCGCGGCCTCCCACGTCCTTCATCGGTTCCTGGTGCCAAGGCATCCACCGTGCGCCCTTAAAAACTTGGCCACAGATGCTCGCGTCCACTGTGCAGTTCTCAAACAACGACCCGTACCCCGTCACCCACACTCACGTGCAGTCACCAGGACCGGCCGAAGGAACAAGCGAAACCCTCTCGCCCGTACCCTCAGACACCCAACAGCGTGCCCGACCCGACCGCACCCGATCATCCCGTTCCACGCCCCCGGAGAGGCAGTACTGAAGACACCAGGCCAACGGCCGTGCCGAATAGTCAACGTTCCACCCATGAGCAACCGTGCGAGACATCCGCTCGCAGTCGGCTATGTGCTCCTTAGAAAGGAGGTGATCCAGCCGCACCTTCCGGTACGGCTACCTTGTTACGACTTCGTCCCAATCGCCAGTCCCACCTTCGACGGCTCCCCCCACAAGGGTTGGGCCACCGGCTTCGGGTGTTACCGACTTTCGTGACGTGACGGGCGGTGTGTACAAGGCCCGGGAACGTATTCACCGCAGCAATGCTGATCTGCGATTACTAGCGACTCCGACTTCATGGGGTCGAGTTGCAGACCCCAATCCGAACTGAGACCGGCTTTTTGAGATTCGCTCCACCTCACGGCTTCGCAGCTCATTGTACCGGCCATTGTAGCACGTGTGCAGCCCAAGACATAAGGGGCATGATGACTTGACGTCGTCCCCACCTTCCTCCGAGTTGACCCCGGCAGTCTCCTGTGAGTCCCCATCACCCCGAAAGGCATGCTGGCAACACAGAACAAGGGTTGCGCTCGTTGCGGGACTTAACCCAACATCTCACGACACGAGCTGACGACAGCCATGCACCACCTGTACACCGACCACAAGGGGGCACCCATCTCTGAGTGTTTCCGATGTATGTCAAGCCTTGGTAAGGTTCTTCGCGTTGCGTCGAATTAAGCCACATGCTCCGCCGCTTGTGCGGGCCCCCGTCAATTCCTTTGAGTTTTAGCCTTGCGGCCGTACTCCCCAGGCGGGGAACTTAATGCGTTAGCTGCGGCACGGACAACGTGGAATGTCGCCCACACCTAGTTCCCAACGTTTACGGCGTGGACTACCAGGGTATCTAATCCTGTTCGCTCCCCACGCTTTCGCTCCTCAGCGTCAGTATCGGCCCAGAGATCCGCCTTCGCCACCGGTGTTCCTCCTGATATCTGCGCATTTCACCGCTACACCAGGAATTCCGATCTCCCCTACCGAACTCTAGCCTGCCCGTATCGAATGCAGACCCGGAGTTAAGCCCCGGGCTTTCACATCCGACGCGACAAGCCGCCTACGAGCTCTTTACGCCCAATAATTCCGGACAACGCTTGCGCCCTACGTATTACCGCGGCTGCTGGCACGTAGTTAGCCGGCGCTTCTTCTGCAGGTACCGTCACTTGCGCTTCTTCCCTGCTGAAAGAGGTTTACAACCCGAAGGCCGTCATCCCTCACGCGGCGTCGCTGCATCAGGCTTGCGCCCATTGTGCAATATTCCCCACTGCTGCCTCCCGTAGGAGTCTGGGCCGTGTCTCAGTCCCAGTGTGGCCGGTCGCCCTCTCAGGCCGGCTACCCGTCGTCGCCTTGGTAGGCCATCACCCCACCAACAAGCTGATAGGCCGCGGGCTCATCCTGCACCGCCGGAGCTTTCCACCACCAGACCATGCGGTCAGCGGTCATATCCGGTATTAGACCCCGTTTCCAGGGCTTGTCCCAGAGTGCAGGGCAGATTGCCCACGTGTTACTCACCCGTTCGCCACTAATCCCCGGCCGAAACCGGTTCATCGTTCGACTTGCATGTGTTAAGCACGCCGCCAGCGTTCGTCCTGAGCCAGGATCAAACTCTCCGTGAATGCTTCCGGGATATCCCGGCAAACACTGCACGAGAGCGGAACAGAACCGGAGGAATAATCCAGTCCCGTTCACAGCGTCCTCGCTGTGTTTTTTCAAAGGAACCTCGTCCGAGATGGACGGGGTTATCAACATATCTGGCGTTGACTTTTGGCACACTGTTGAGTTCTCAAGGAACGGACGCTTCCTTCGAAACCCTTTCAACGGTTTCTCCGAGCGCTTCCCTTCGGTGTTTCACACGCTATCAGACCTTTTCCCGCTCTCCGAACCGGTGTCTTTCGCAAGGCATGCGAAAGCCAATCCGAGATTTGGATCAAGTAGCTGATGGCGCCGCCCTGAACCTGGATGTGCACGCGGCTGACCGCGGTGCTTCATCCGGTGGGCAGGGGCACGACAGTACAGCGCCCCGCGCCGCCGTGGCAAATCGATTCCGTGCCCCAGCGTCCTCTCCGGCCTGCGTCGCGCGTACGGAATCCGTAGTTCCTATGACTTACTCTTCTGGGCAGTGCGCTGTCCGGGACAGGCGGTGACGGCGCGTGATGATTCTTCACCCCGGGAGGCTCCCCATGACCACCGTGACCTCGCCGGTCGCCGGCCGCGTGATCGGACTCCAAGCGGTTCCCGATCCGGTGTTCTCCGGCGCCATGGTCGGTCCGGGTACGGCGATCGACCCGGTGCTCGAGCCCTTTGTCGCCGTGGCTCCGGTCGACGGCGTCGTCGTCTCCCTGCACCCTCATGCGTTCGTGGTCGTGGACGGGGAGGGGCACGGCGTGCTCACCCACCTCGGCATCGACACGGTGCAGCTGAACGGCGAGGGCTTCGAGGTTCTCATCAACAAGGGGGACACCGTCCAGCGCGGCGACGCGATCGTGCGCTGGGACCCGGCCACCGCCGTGGCCGCGGGCAAGTCGCCGATCTGCCCGATCGTGGCGCTCGAGGCCACGGCCGACTCCCTCACCGACGTCAAGGAGGACGTCGATGTGAAGCCGGGCGACGCGCTCTTCAACTGGTGAGCCGGGCGTTGCGCCCGGTGACCGGCGGGGACCGGAGCGGGCGGCGCACCGCAGGAACGACATCCACCAATGGCGGGGTTCCGCCGTATCGACCGGGGACGGGTGACATGGAGACAACGCTGCGAGGCGTCGGCGTGAGCCACGGGGTGGCCATCGGCGAGGTGCGCCATATGGGAACGGCGGTCCTGGAGCCGCCGGCGAAGCAGATTCCGGCCGATGAGGCGCCGCGTGAGCAGGGGCGGGCGCGCCAGGCCGTGGAGGCCGTGGCGGCCGATCTGATCGCGCGCGGCAATCTGGCGGGCGGTGAGGCCCAGGCCGTGCTCGAGGCGCAGGCCATGATGGCGCAGGACCCGGAGCTGATCGCCGATGTCGAGCGGCGTATCGCCGTGGGCAGCACCGCCGAGCGCGCGGTGTACGACGCCTTCGCCGCGTACCGCGCGCTGCTCGCCGGGGCCGGGGACTATCTGGCGGGGCGGGTGGCCGACCTCGACGATGTGCGGAACCGGATCGTGGCGCGGCTGCTGGGCGTGCCGATGCCGGGGGTGCCGGACAGTGATGAGCCCTATGTGCTGATCGCGCGGGATCTCGCACCCGCCGACACCGCGCTGCTCGACCCGACGCTGGTGCTGGGGTTCGTGACCGAGGAGGGCGGGCCGACGAGCCACAGCGCGATCCTCGCCCGTGCCCTGGGGGTGCCGGCCGTGGTCGCGTTGCCCGGTGCCGGGGATCTGGTCGAGGGAACCCTGATCGCCGTGGACGGCAGCACGGGTGAGATCTTCGTGTCGCCGAGCGAGGAGAAGCGGGCCGAGCTGACGCGGGCCGCCGAGGAGCGCCGGGCCGCGCTGGCCGCCTCCTCCGGTCCGGGTGCGACGTCGGACGGGCACAAGGTGCCGCTGCTGGCGAACGTCGGCGGGCCGGCCGATGTGCCGGCGGCGGTCGAGGCGGGCGCCGAGGGTGTGGGGCTGTTCCGGACCGAGTTCCTCTTCCTCGACGACAGCACCAAGGCGCCGTCGGAGGAGAAGCAGGTCGCGGCGTACCGGCAGGTGCTGGAGGCGTTCCCCGAGGGCCGGGTGGTGGTGCGGGTCCTGGACGCGGGTGCGGACAAGCCGCTGGACTTCCTCACCCCGGCCGATGAGCCCAACCCGGCGCTGGGCGTACGCGGTCTGCGGACCCTGCTGGACCACCCCGAGGTGCTGCGGACGCAGCTCGCGGCGCTGGCCAAGGCGTCCGAGGGGCTGCCGGTCTATCTCGAGGTCATGGCCCCGATGGTGGCCGACCGGCTGGACGCCAAGGCGTTCGCGGACGCGTGCCGTGAGGCGGGGCTGCGGGCCAAGTTCGGCGCGATGGTGGAGATTCCGTCCGCGGCGCTGCGGGCGCGCTCGATCCTTCAGGAGGTCGAGTTCCTGTCGCTGGGCACCAACGACCTGGCGCAGTACACCTTCGCGGCCGACCGTCAGGTGGGTGCGGTCTCGCGGTTGCAGGACCCGTGGCAGCCCGCGCTGCTCGACCTGGTGGCGGCGTCGGCGGAGGCCGCGCAGGCCGAGGGCAAGAGCTGTGGGGTCTGTGGTGAGGCCGCTTCCGACCCGCTGCTGGCGTGTGTGCTGACCGGTCTGGGTGTCACCAGCCTCTCCATGGGTGCCGCGTCCATTCCGTATGTGCGCGCGACGCTGGCCAAGCACACGCTCGCGCAGTGCGAGCGGGCCGCCTCCGCGGCGCGTGCGGCGGACACCGCCGAGGACGCCCGCCGCGCGGCGCAGGCGGTGCTGTCCGGCGAATGAGCCGGTGAGCTGTCGATGGGCTCTCGGTGCACATCGGTGAGCTGTCGGTGAAGGCGTCCCGCCGCGTGGCGGGACGCCTTCGGTCATTCCGGGCGGCTGAGCGGGATGCCCGCCCGGTATGCGACGCCGTGCTCCGGGGGGATGGGTTCGCCGGTCTCCGCGTCGGTGCAGTATGCGGTGAACACCTCCGCCTCGCTCAGCGGGCGGAGCCAGCCGTCGTGCAGCGCCCAGCCGCGGACCGCTTCAGGGGTGTCCGCCACGATGCTGCGCAGCACCAGGCCGCCGGGGCTGCGCAGGGCGAAACCGCAGGCCAGGACGGTGCGGAAGACCAGCGCCGAGGACTCGGCGAGCTTCGGCGGGCCCGCTTCCCGGGCGTCGGCGTGGAGCACGGCGACCAGCGAGGTGCCGTCCGCCGGGACGCTGCACACCAGGTGGTGGACGCCGGGCCCGGCCGCCTCGACGACCGCGCGCAGCGCGGCCCCGGCGCGGTCGAACGCGGCACGGGCGGTGTCGTCGTCCCGGCAGTCCCCGCGGTGGGCGGCGCGGGAGAGCAGCGCCGAGGCGTACTCCCAGGTGGCCTGCTCCTCCGCGACGCCGATGAGCCGTGGGACCAGGCGGTCGATCGGCTGGCCCGCATAGGTGACGGTGCCGCCTGCGGCGGCCAGCTCCGCCGTATAGCGGGTGCGGCTCGCGGGGGTGTCCGGGTCGAGCCGGGTGTCCGCGCAGAACTCCTCGTAGGCGACGGGGTCGAAGAGGGCGACGGTGATGTGGACGCCCTGGGCCGCGAGCGCCTTCAGCAGCCCCTCCATCTGCCGCAGATACGCTCCGTGGTCGTCGAAGGCGAACGACGCATAGCGCCGCATGGCCGTGAAGTCCCGCTCGTCGGCCAGCAGGGCCACGGTGCTGGGCACCTCTCTGCGCAGCGCGCGCCGGGCGGTCGGCCTTCTCGTGCCGCTCTCCCTCCTGGTGCTGGACTTCCCGTGCTTGCTCCGGTGCCCGCCCGGCCGGTTCCGGTGCCGGTCGCTGTGTCCGGTGTGCGCCATGACTCCCCCCTCAGCGCGGATGTTCAGTGCTCACTCAGCGTAACCGGGGCCACTGACAACGCTCCGTCACCGCGGTCCCGTACCAGGTGGCGCTGGGCGCCGCACATCGCGGCGAGCCCGGCGCCGAGGCCGAGCCAGCCGAGGGGGCCCGCCGCGATCGCCGCGGTCACCGCGAGTGGTCCCGCGCTGCGCTGCACGGCCTGGGCCAGGCCGTGCACGCCGAGGTAGGCGCCCTGTGCGGTGGGCGGGGCGAGGGCGACGGACAGCTCCCAGGAGATCGTGGCGTGCAGCATCTCCGCGACGGTGAAGGCGGTCGCGGCCAGCAGCAGCGTGACGGCCGCGAGCCAGGGCGCGCCGGCCGTCGAGACGGCCAGCGCGGCCCCGCCGAGGAGGAAGGCGCCCGCCAGCGGCCACAGCGAGGTGCGTGCGGTGTGCGGGGTGGCTCCGAAGCGGGCGAACGGGACCTGGAAGAGGACCACGAGCACGTTGTTGAGGACGAGCAGCAGGGGGACCAGCTGGTGCGGTGCGCTGGTGGCGGTCACGCTCCACAGGGGCAGGCCGACCTTGAAGACGGAATCGTCGAGGAACAGGACGGCCTCGCTGGCGGTGTAGGCGAGATAGCGGCGGTCGCGCCAGGGGTTGGGGGCGGCGGTCTTCTCGGCAGCGGGGGCGGGTTCGCTGGGGCTCGGGGCGGGCTCGGCCGCGATGCGGGAGGCCGAGGGCGGTTCGGCACAGCCGAGGGTGAGCAGCGCGGAGGCGAGGAAGGAGAGCGCGTCGCCGATGAGGAGCCAGCGGTAGACGGTGACGGTGCCGCCGGTGAGCGCCGCGGCCGCGATCAGACCGCCGACGCCCCAGCCGATGTTGACGGCGGTGCGGTTGATGGCCTGGTATCGGGCGCGGTCGGGGCCCGCGACGCGGGTCGCGTACAACTTGGTCAGCACCGAGGCCGCGCGGTCGCCGAGGCTGCCCACCGAGGCGATGGCGAGCAGCAGCCGGAGATCGGTCGTGGCGAGCAGGGCGAGTGAGGCGGCGGCGCGCGCCAGTTGCACGGTGATCAGGAGCGGGCGCAGCGGGACGCGGTCGGCGAGGAGGCCGCCGAGGGGCGGGCCGGCGATGCCCACGCATCCGGACACGGCGAGCAGCAGGCCGATCTCGGCGGTGCCGAGTCCGGCGGCGTAGGTGAAGTAGAGGGCGGCGGTCGCGCCCCACAGGCCCGAGCCGATCCGGTCGACGAAGCCGACGATCAGCATGCGGCGGCCGTCCCGGCCGCCGGGGATGCGTTCGATGAGTGCGGTGCGCCGTGCGGACGTGCCCACCCTGGTCCCCCTTGACAGCAATTTTGTATTGGTACAGAGTGTTTTCTGTGGCGACACAATATGAGATCAACGGTGCGTCGGCCAAGGGGATTGCCGCGTCCGTCGAACAGGGCGTGGTGGAGGGTGCGTTGGCGCCCGGCACCGCGCTGCCCCCGGTGCGTCGGCTGGCCGAGCGGCTGGGCATCAGCCCCGGCACCGTCGCGACCGCCTACAAGGAGCTGCGGCGGCGCGGGATCGTGGTGACGCACGGGCGGGGCGGCACGGTGGTCGCCCCGACGCCGGCGGTCGCCTCGCGCCGCCCGCCGCCGGTGCCGGAGGGGGTGCGCGATCTGGCGAGCGGTCAGCCCGATCCGGCCTTCCTCCCCGCGCTGCTGCCGGCCGCCCGGCTGTCCCCCGGGGTCCGGTCGCACCGCGCCCGGCCCCGGCTGGCCGGTCTGGAGGAGCTGGCCCGTGCCTGGTACGAGCGCGACGGCGTACCGGCCGAGCACCTCACCTTCGCCCACGGCGCGCTGGACTGCGTGGCCCGGCTGCTGTCGGTCGAGCTCCGGCCGGGTGACGCGGTGGCGATGGAGGACCCCGGCTACCACCATCTCCTCGACCTCGTCCCGGCGCTGGGGCTGCGCAGTGTGCCGGTGGCCGTGGACGACGAGGGCATCCGGCCGGACGCGCTACGGACGGCGCTGCGGTCCGGGGCCCGTGCGCTGGTCCACAGCCCCCGCGGGCAGAACCCTTACGGCGGCTGGTTCTCGGCGCGGCGCCGGGAGGCGCTGCTGGCGGTGCTGGACGAGGTGCCCGAGGTGCTGGTGATCGAGGACGACCACGCCGCGGACATCGCCGGGGTGCCGCTGCACAGCCTCACCACGGGCGGCCTCGCCCGCTGGGCGCAGGTGCGCACGGTCTCCAAGCACCTGGGCACGGACCTGCGGTGGGGGGCGCTCGCCTGCGACCGTACGACGCTGGCGCGCCATGACGGCCGGATGCTGCTGACCTCGGGCTGGGTCAGCCATGTGCTCCAGGAGACGGTCGCCCGGCTGATGACCGATCCGCGGACCCAGGCCCTGGTCGCCGGGGCGCGGGCCGCCTACGCCAGGCGGCGTGCGGCCCTGCTGGCCGCGCTGTCGGCCCGGGGGATCGCGGCGCACGGGGCGAGCGGGATGAATCTGTGGGTACCGGTCCGGGACGAGGCGGCGGTGGTCAACGGGCTGCGGACGCGCGGGTGGTGGGTGGCGGCCGGGGCGAGGTTCCGGCTGGCGTCCGGGCCGGGGGTGCGGATCACGGCTGCGGCGCTGGCGGAGGGGGACGCGGAGGCGTTGGCGGAGGATCTGGCGGGGGTGCTCGGGGAGGCGCAGGCGACGTATGGGGGGTAGGCGGGTCTTCCCCACCCTGCCCCTCCCCGAACCGGGACAGCACGCCTAGGCGGTCGCGTCGCCCTTCTTCCGGGCCAGGCTTTCGTAGAAGCGCAGCAGTTCCACGTCGTCCACCGAGCCCGGGTTGACCGCCTTGTCCAGGGAGGTGCCCTGAAGGAGGCGCTTGACCGGGACCTCGATGCGCTTGCCCGTGAGGGTGTGCGGTACGCCGGGGACCTCGATGACCTCGTCGGGGACATGGCGCGGGGAGAGCTGGGTGCGGATGGTGGTCTTGATGCGGGCCAGGAGCTCCTCGTCGAGCGTGGCGCCCGGGGCCAGGTGGACGAAGAGGGGCATCCAGTAGCCGCCGTCGGGCTGTTCGACGCCGATGACGAGGGATTCGCGGATCTCCGGGAGCCGTTCGACCGCCTCGTAGATGTCGGCGGAGCCCATCCGTACGCCCTGCCGGTTGAGGGTGGAGTCGGAGCGGCCGTGGATGACCACGGTGCCGCGTGAGGTCAGGGTGATCCAGTCGCCGTGGCGCCACGCGCCGGGGAACATCTCGAAGTAGCTGTCGCGGTAGCGGGTGCCGTCGGGGTCGTTCCAGAAGCGGACCGGCATCGACGGCATGGGCCGGGTCACGATCAGCTCGCCGACCTCGTCGACCACCGGTTCGCCCAGCGGGTCCCACGCCTGGAGGTCGGTGCCCAGGGCGGGGGCCTGGAGTTCGCCGACGTAGACGGGGAGGGTGGGCACGGCGCCCGCGAAGCAGCTGCACACATCGGTGCCGCCGCTGACGGAGGCGATCCACATGTCCTCGGACACCTCGTCGTGGATCCAGCGGAAGCCGTCGGGCGGCAGCGGGGAGCCGGTGGTGGCGACGCACTTCACCCGGGAGAGGTCGAAGTCGCGGCCGGGGTGGACGTCGGCCTTGCGGCAGGCCATGACGTAGGCGGCGGAGGTGCCGTAGAGCGTGGTCCCGGTGCGTTCGGCGACGCGCCACTGGGCGGCGGTGTCCGGATAGCCGGGGCTGCCGTCGTAGAGGACGACGGTGGCGCCCACCAGCAGGCCGGACACCAGGAAGTTCCACATCATCCAGCCGGTGGAGGTGTACCAGAAGAAGCGATCGCCGGGTGTGAGGTCGCAGTGCAGGCCGAGCTGCTTGAGGTGCTCCACCAGGATGCCGCCCTGGGACTGCACGATCGCCTTGGGCAGCCCGGTGGTGCCCGAGGAGTACAGCACCCACAGCGGATGGTCGAAGGGCAGTGGCTCGAACACCGGGTCCGCCGGTTCGCGGACGATGTCGTCCCAGGCCAGCGTGGACTCGGGAGCGGGGGTGCCCAGCAGCGGGATGTGCACGACGGCGCGCAGGGTGGGCAGCTCGGCGCGCAGTTCGGCCACGGTGGCGGTGCGGTCGTGGGTCTTCCCGCCGTAGCGGTAGCCGTCGACGGTGAACAGCACCACCGGTTCGACCTGCTGGAAGCGGTCCAGGACGCTGCGGGCGCCGAAGTCGGGGGCGCAGGAGGTCCATACGGCGCCGACGGCGGCGGTGGCCAGGAGGGCGACGGTGGCCTGGGGGATGTTGGGGACGTAGCCGCTGACCCGGTCGCCGGGGCGGACGCCGAGGCGGCGCAGTTCGGCGGCGACGGCGCCGACCTGGCCACGCAGTTCGGCCCAGCTGATCGGGCGTGGCTCATGGGTCTCGTCGACGTGGAGCAGCGCGGGGGTGTCGGCGCGGCCGGGGTCCTCGGCGGCGCGCAGGGCGTGCTCGGCGTAGTTGAGGGTGGCGCCGGGGAACCAGCGGGCGCCGGGCATGGCGGCGTCGGCGAGCACCCGTTCGTACGGGGTGGTGAAGCGCACCTCGAACCATTCGGTGACCGCCTGCCAGAAGGTCTCCAGCTCCTCCACCGACCAGCGGTGCAGTGCGGCGTAGTCCGCGGCCGGGCCGTCCGGGCCCGGCGCGGGCGCGCCGTGGCGCTCGGCCGCCCAGGCGTGGAAGGCGGTCAGCCGGGACCGGGCGATCCGGTCCGCGCCGGGCTGCCACAGGGGCTGTGGCCGGTGGTCGGGGTGCGCTGTGGTGGTCATGGGTGTCGGCTCCCGGGCTGTCCGCGCCGGCCGCGTCCGCGGGGGCGCAGCCGGCTCATGTGCGTCCGCACAGGACGATGCCATGTGATCGACTCCCGCACCAGGGGCGCCACCCCACATCACAGGCCGGCTTCATATGAGCCGACCACGGGTGAACGGCAGTTGAACCGTATCCCCACCCAGTGCTGTCAATGGCAGGCTGAGCAGTATGAATGCGCGTGACCTGGTGCGGTCGGAGAAGCTGGTGCGGTCGATGAGAGTGATCTGCACGGCGCAGGGGCTGCGGTCACTGCGCTCGGCGTGGCGGCGGCGGCGTTCCGACGCGGTGGGGCTGGCTCGCCGGGGCACCGAGCTGGCCCGGGTGCCGGGTGAGGTGGAGGGGGCCGAGCCGGAGCCGGGGGGCGGGGTGGTGCGGTTCGCCCGCTCCTCGCTGCGGGTGCGGGTGACCACGGGCGGCGCGGTGTTCTGCGGCTGGGACGGGGCCGAGCCGGAGCCGTCGTACGCGCTGGCCGGGCCCTGTCCGGAGGCGGACGAGCGGGCGGAGCTGGAGCCGGACACCGGCGGCGGCTGGCGGGTGGTGTCCGAGCGGGTCACGGTGGTGGTGTCGGGGAACGGCACGGTGGAGGTGCGCACTCCGGGCGGGGTGGTGCTGCGGCGGGACCTGCCGCCGCGCTGGTGGGAGCCGGCCGGGATGCCGAGCGCCCCGGCACCCGATGACCGGGGGGTGCGCGGGGAGGGCGCCCGCTGGCTGCAGCGGTCCGAAGTGGCGGCGGACGCGCGGTTTTTCGGGCTGGGCGGGCGGGCGTCGGGGCCCCGGCTGCGGGACGGGGTGTACCGGCTGTGGAACACCGATCCGGGCGGCAGTTTCGGGCCGGGGGACGATCCGCTGTATCTGACCATGCCGGTGCAGCTGGTGGTGGCCGACGCGGGCACCCATCTGGTGTTCCACGACAACTCCTGGGACGGGGCGGTCACCCTGCGGGAGGGCGAGGAGGGCGCGGGCTCGGGCCACGACCGGCCCGGCTGGTGCCGGACGCGGATGGAGGGCGGCCCGCTGCGCTACTGGGTGATCGTGGGCACCCCGGCACGGGTGCTGCACGGCTGGACGGCGCTGACCGGCGCCCCGGCGGTCCCGCCGCGCTGGGCGCTGGGCCATCACCACGCGCGCTGGGGGTTCGGCGACGCGGCGGAGGTCCGGCGGGTGGTGGCGGGCTACCGGGAGCGGGGTCTGCCGCTGTCCGCGCTGCACCTGGACATCGACCACCTGGCCGGCCACCGGGTGTTCACGGTGGACACGGCGCGCTTTCCGGACCTGCCGGGGCTCGCCGCCGAACTGCTCGAGGACGGGGTGCGGCTGGTGTCGATCGTCGACCCGGCGGTGAAGGCGGAGCCGGGCAACGCGGTGTACGAGAGCGGGGCGGCGGAGGACGTGTTCGTGCGCGACACCCGGGGCCGCGAGGTGCGCGGGGTGGTGTGGCCGGGCGAGTCGGTGTTCCCCGACTTCACCGATCCGCGGGTGCGCAAGTGGTGGGGCGGGCTGTACGCGGAGCGGCTGGCGCAGGGCTTCTCCGGGGTGTGGCACGACATGAACGAGCCGGTGTCGTTCGCCGCCTTCGGGGAGCCCACGCTGCCGCGCTCGGCCCGGCACGCCCTGGAGGGCCGGGGCGGCGACCACCGGGAGGCGCACAACGTCTACGGGCTGGCGATGGCGCGGGCCGGCTACGAGGCGCTGTGCGAGCTGCGCCCCGACGAGCGGCCGTTTCTCTTCTCGCGCTCGGGATGGGCGGGGTTGCAGCGGTACGGGGGCAGCTGGTCCGGCGATGTGGCGACGGACTGGGCGGGGCTGCGGGCCTCGCTGTCGCTGGTGATCGGGCTGGGCCTGTCGGGGGTGCCGTACTCGGGCCCCGACATCGGCGGGTTCACCGGCCATCCCTCGCCGGAGCTGTATCTGCGCTGGTTCCAGCTGGGCGCGTATCTGCCGCTGTTCCGCACCCATTCGGCGATCTCGGCGGGGCGGCGGGAGCCGTGGGAGTTCGGGCCGCGGGTGCTGGAGCACGCGGCGGCGGCGCTGCGGACACGGCAGCGGCTGCTGCCGTACTTCATGACGCTCGCCCAGCTGGCGGCGCGCACCGGCGCCCCGTATGTGCGGCCCGTGTGGTGGCGGACGCCCAAGGACCGGGCGCTGCGGGACTGCGAGGACGCCTTCTTGCTGGGGGACGCGCTGCTGGTGGCGCCGGTGCTGGAGGAGGGCGTGCGCCGGCGGCCGGTGCGGCTGCCGCGCGGCCGCTGGTACGACACGGCGACCGACCGGGCGTACGACGGCCCCGGCCAGGTGGTGCTGGACGCCCCGCTGTCGGGCATCCCGGTGCTGGCGCGGGCCGGTGCGGCGGTGCCGGTGGCGGGGCCGGACGGCGGGGTGGAGCTGGAGGTGTGGACACCGAGCCAGGGCCGCAGGGGCGCGGGGGCGGGCACGCTGGCCGTGCCGGCGGGCGACGGCTGGGAGAAGCCGGAGCTGCTGCGGTTCATCACCCGGCTGCGGGACGGTGCGGTGACGGTCGAGCGGGAGGGCGGCGGCGAAGTGGGGTATCCGGTGCGGATACGGGGTGAGGCGCCTGTGGGGGAGACCAGGCGGCCGCGTCGCAGGAGCTGACGGGGCGGGGGCTGGGCGGGGTTCGCCGGAAGGGGGTTGTCTCCGCCTTCGGTGGGCTGGTTATGTGCTGACCATGCCAAGACTCGCCGTCGCGCTGCGCGCGCTCGCCCTGCCCGTCGCCGCTCTGCTGGCCGTCTCCCCCGCCACCCCGGCGCGGGCGGAGCCGGAGCCGAAGGCCCCCAAGGAGTTCGTGGCCCTCAGCGACGTCGATCCGACCATCCGTCAGGAGATCCGCTACTTCACCCCGCACAACTTCACCGGTCACCCGGTGGACGGCTACCGCCGGCCGATGTGCGTCCTGACCCGCCCGGCCGCCGAGGCGCTGCACCGGGCGCAGCGCCGGCTGCTGCGGCGCGGCTACACCCTGAAGGTGTACGACTGCTACCGGCCGCAGCGTGCGGTGAACGACTTCGTGGCGTGGGCCAAGGACCTCGACGACCAGCGGATGAAGGGCGAGTTCTATCCGGAGGTCGACAAGTCCCGGCTGTTCGAGGACGGCTATATCGCCGAGAAGTCGGGGCACAGCCGGGGCAGTACGGTGGATCTGACGATCGTACGGCTCCCGGCCCTGCCCACCCGCCCCTATGTGCCGGGCGAGGAGCTGGTGCCGTGCTACGCGGCCAAGGCGGACCGCTTCCCGGACAACTCCGTGGACATGGGCACCGGGTACGACTGCTTCGACACGCTCTCGCACACGCTCGATCCGCGGATCACGGGCGCGCAGCGGGCCAACCGGCTGCTGCTCAAGGGCACTCTGGAGGAGCTCGGCTTCGTCAATCTGGCCGAGGAGTGGTGGCACTACACGTACCAGCCGGAGCCGTTCCCGGACACCTACTTCGACTTCCCCGTCGCGCGCCGCTCGCTGACCGGCTGACGCCGCACGGCCGTCCAGCCGCACGACCGTCCAGCCGCGCGGCCGTCCAGTCTCACAGCCGGCCGCCCGCGGTGTCCGAGGACAGCCGCTGGGCGATGTACACGGGCACCACGGACAGCAGGACGAGCAGCGCGGCGACGACGTTGACGACGGGGGCCTGGTGGGGGCGGGCCAGGTTCTCGTAGATCCAGATGGGCAGGGTGCGGGTGCCGGGCCCGGCGGTGAAGGTCGTGACGACGATCTCGTCGAAGGAGAGCGCGAAGGCCAGCAGCCCGCCCGCGAAGAGCGCCGAGCGCATGGCCGGGAAGGTGACGTACCGGAAGGTCTGCCAGGGGCGCGCCCCGAGGTCCGCGGACGCCTCGGCCAGCGAGGGCGCGAGCCGGCTCAGCCGGGCGCCGATGTTGTTGAAGACGATCACGACGCAGAAGGTGGCGTGTCCGACGACCACCGTGAACAGGCCGAAGCCGATGCCGATCGGTTCCAGGACGGTGCGGAAGGCGGCGTTGAGGGCGATACCGCTGACGATGCCGGGCAGCGCGATCGGCAGGACGAGCAGGAAGGAGACGGTCCGCCGCCCGAAGAAGCGGTGGCGGTGGACGGCGTACGCGGCCAGGGTGCCCAGGACCAGGGCGATCGCGGTGGCGGCGAGCCCGGCCCTGACCGAGGTGAGCAGGGCCTGGCGGGCGCCGTCGCTGTGCAGCGCGGCCCGCCACCACCGGCCGGTGAGGCCGCTGGGCGGCCAGCCGAAGGAGCGGTCGGCGTTGACGGAGTTGAGCAGCACCAGCAGCAGGGGGACGTAGACGAGGGCGAGCCCGGCCGCGGTGACACAGCCGAGGACCACTTTGGCGGTGCGCGACAGCCGCATGCGCCCACCTCCTAGAGCGAGTCGAGGGCGCCCGCACGACGTACGGCGGCCAGATAGCAGACGATGAGGACGACGGGGACGGCGGAGAGCGCGGCGGCCATCGGCAGATCCAGGGTGACCTGCGAGGCGATGACATTGCCCAGCAGCTGGGTCTTGCCGCCGACGATCTGCACGGTGAGGTAGTCGCCCAGGCTGAGCGAGAAGGTGAAGACGGACCCGGCGAGCACGGCGGGGCGTACGGCGGGCAGGACGACGGAGCGCAGGGTGCGCCAGGCGCCGGCGCCGAGGTCGGCGGATGCCTCCAGGACGCGCCCGGGGAGCCGTTCCAGGGCCGCGTACACCGGCAGGATCATGTAGGGCAGCCAGAGGTAGCCGAGCACGATGACGGCGGCGGTGGTGCCGTAGCCAGGTCCGTGCAGCCCGAGCGGGGCGAGGGCGGCGTTCACGACGCCGTCCTCACCCAGCATGACCCGCCAGGCGTACGCCTTGACCAGATAGCCGGCCCACAGCGGGGTGACCACGGCGACCAGCAGCGGCCGCCGCCAGCGCCGGCCGGCGACCCGCGCCATGAAGAAGGCCATGGGCAGGGCGAGGAGGGCGTCGATGACGGTGACGGCGGCCGCGATGGACAGGGTGCGCAGGGCGATGGTGCGGTAGACGGGGGTGGTCAGCAGCTCGTGGAAGTTGTCGGTGTTCCAGGTGTGGACGACATCGGAGGTGAAGGAGTCGGTGGCCCAGAAGGCCGACAGCAGCAGGACGGCGAGTGAGCCCAGATAGGCCAGGGTCAGCCAGAGCAGGGGCGGGGCGAGGAGCGCGGTCAGGCGCAGCCGCGAGCCGGAAGCGGGCGCGGCCGGCATCTCAGCCCTTGACCTCCGTCCAGGCCCTGGTCCACTGGGCGTAGTCGGTGCAGTCGGTGTCCTTGCGGCCGTCCAGGCACTGTTTGATGGGCGTGGTCCAGAAGTGGACGCGCTTGAAGTACTTCTCGTCGTCCGCGTGGTAGATCGCGCAGTGGTCGGGGTCGGAGGTCTCGGCGCAGGCCTTACGGTTGGCCGGGGCCTCGCCGAAGTACTCGGCGACCTGGGCGTTGACCTTGGGCGACACGATCCAGTCGAGCCACCGGTAGGCACAGTTGGGGTGGTCGGCCTTCGAGGAGACCATCCAGGTGTCGGACCAGCCGGTGGCGCCCTCCTTGGGGAGCACCGCCTTCACCGGGGCCTTCTCGTCCTTGGTGAGGTTGGCGATGACCTGCCAGGTGGTGCCGATGACGCTGTCGCCGCCCTTGAAGGCGGTGATCTCCTTCTGGTAGTCGCTCCAGTACTCCCCCACCGCCTTGTGCTGCTTCTTCAGCAGGGCGACGGCGGCGTCGAGCTGCTTCTGGTCGAGCGCGTAGGGGTTCTCGATGCCGAGCGAGGGCTTGGCACGCATCAGATAGAGCGCGGCGTCGGCGATGTAGATGGGCGAGTCGTAGGCGGTGACATGCCCCTCGTACCGGGCGGCGTCGTCGAAGACGGCGCGCCAGGAGTCGGGGGCGGGGGTGACCTTGTCGGTGCGGTACATCAGGAGGTTGGCGCCCCGGCCGTGCGGGATGCCGTACATCCGGCCGTCCCTGGAGTTGAACGGCTGCTGTTTGAGCGCCGGGAAGATGTCCTTGTAGTGGGGCACCAGTGCGGTGTTGACGGGGGCAGCGTCGCCGGAGGCGATGAGGCGCAAGGTGGCGTCGCCGGAGGCGGAGACCGTGTCGTACTGCCCGGTCTTCATCAGCGAGACCATCTCGTCGGAGGTGCCGGCCGTCTTGGTGTTCACCTTGCAGCCGGTCTTCTTCTCGAACGGGTGGACCCAGTCGACCTTCGGGTCGTTGGAGCCGTCCTCGGCGTAGCCGGCCCAGGCGATGATGTTGACCTCGCCTTCGCCCTTGCCGAGTTTCTCGGGTGCGTGGCCGCCCTTGCCGTCATCGCCGCCGGAGCCGCACCCGGCGGCGGCCGCGGTCAGCAGCAGCGCGCAGACCGCGGCCACGGACCTCCCCGCAGACATCTTCCGTTTCCGCATCCGGTCCTCCTCGTCCCGCTTGGCACTTGAGGCCCGGCCAGTATCGGGCGGCCGGTATGCCGCCGCCAGGGTGCCGTCGGCAATGACAAGGTCAACTCGGGTCAGCCGGGTACGGGGAAGGCGTCCCGATCGTCCCAGGAAAGCCGGATCTCGCCGCCCGGACGGGCGGATTCGGGGAGTCCGGTGAGGTTCTGGCGGTGCACGGTGAGGCGGTCGCCGTGGGGAAGCGCGATGGTGAAGCGGGTGTGCGCCCCGGCGTGCACGACATCGGTGACGCGCCCCGTGACGGTCCGCCGGCCGTCGACGGGCGGCTCGGCGGGATCGGTGGGACCGGCGGGACCGCTGGGACCGGCGGGCAGCTCGGCGGACGGTTCGGCGGGATCGGTGAGCCGGATCCGCTCGGGCCGGATGGAGTAGGTGCCGGGGCGGCCCACGACACGGACCGCGGCCTCGCCGCGCAGCAGGTTGGTGGTGCCGACGAAGCCCGCGACGAAGACGGTGGCGGGGTGTTCGTACACCTCGACCGGCGGACCGGTCTGCTCGATACGGCCGTCGCGGACCACGGCCAGCCGGTCGCTCATGGTCAGTGCCTCCTCCTGGTCGTGGGTGACCAGCAGGAAGGTGATGCCGGTGGTGCGCTGCAACTCCTTGAGTTCGGTCTGCATCTCCTGCCGGAGCCCCCGGTCCAGGGCGCCGAGCGGTTCGTCGAGGAGCAGCACGGCGGGCCGGTCGACGAGGGCGCGGGCCAGGGCGACGCGCTGGCGCTGGCCGCCGGAGAGTTCGGCGGGGCGGCGGGCGGCGAAGCCGTCCAGCCGTACGGTGGTCAGCGCCTCACGGGCACGGGCGATCCGCTCGGCCTTGCGGACGCCGCGTACGGTCAGCGCGTAGGCCACGTTCTGTTCGACGCTCATGTGCGGGAAGAGGGCGTAGTCCTGGAAGACGGTGTGCACATCGCGGCGGTTGGGGGGCGTCGCGGTGACATCGCGCCCGGCGAGTTCGATCCGGCCGCCGGTGGCCTGTTCGAAGCCCGCGATCAGCCGCAGCAGGGTGGTCTTCCCCGAGCCGGAGGGACCGAGCAGGGAGAAGAACTCACCTTCGTGGACGGTGAGGTCGACGGCGTCCACCGCGCGCACCGTGCCGAAGTCCTTGGTGACGGCATGGAGCCGGACGGCCGTGCGCGTCGTCGTGGTCCGGGTCCGCGTCCTGGTCTCCGTCTCCGCCACCGACCGCTCCCCTCGCCTTGGGCCGATCAGGTCCGTGATCGCGGTCACTGTACCGGGGTTACGCGCGGGTGGACCCCCGGCGCTCCGCACCTGACGCGCCGTCAGCCACAGCCCTTTCGGGGGGTGCCGGCGCTGGGCGGGACTGTTCGGACGTGGCCGGAATACCGTTGCCGTCCATCACCTTGACGCCCCCTGACCACCGGTGAACACTGCTGCGATATCAGTCGGCGTCGCCGCGCGCAGGCCTTCCCGACGCTCACCCCCCATGGGCGATTCCGCCGCATCCGCACGCTCGAAACGACCCAGCACGGAGGACCGGGGCCGACCGCCCCGGGCGAGGTCAGAGGAGCCGCCATGAGCAATGGGGACATCGTCACCGGTGAGGTCATCGGCACCGCGATACTGATTCTCTTCGGGGCGGGCGTCTGCGCCGCCGTCACCCTGAACCACTCCAAGGCCAAGTCGGCCGGGTGGATCGTCATCGCCTTCGGGTGGGGCTTCGGCGTCATGGCCGGTGCCTACACCGCGGCGCCGCTGTCCGGCGCCCACCTCAATCCGGCGGTGACCGTGGGCGTCGCCGTCGACACCGGCGACTGGGACAAGGTGCCGCTCTACCTCCTCGGACAGCTGATCGGCGCGGTGATCGGCGCGGTGCTGTGCTGGGCGCTGTACTACGCGCAGTTCGCCGCCAACGCCGATGAGCGGAACGCCCTTCCCACGCTCGGCATCTTCTCCACCGTCCCGGAGATCCGGAACCCGGTGGCCAATCTCCTCACCGAGATCATCGCGACGGTCGCGCTGGTGCTGCCGCTGCTCGCGTTCGGCAGGGTCGACGGCATCGGGATCGGCCCGGTCGACGGCGGCGGCAGCGGCGACGGCACTGTGATCTACGGTTCGGGTCTGTCCGTCCTGCTCGTCGCCTTCCTGGTGGTCGGCATCGGCCTCTCCCTGGGCGGGCCCACCGGCTACGCCATCAACCCAGCGCGCGACCTCGGGCCACGCCTCGCCCACGCCCTGCTGCCCATCCCCCACAAGGGCACCTCGGACTGGGGGTACGCCTGGATACCGGTGGTGGGCCCGCTGATCGGGGCCGTCCTCGCGGGGCTCGTCTTCAACGCAGCCTTCTGACCGAAGGAGACGCCATGCCGCATCCGACGGACACCTACGTCGCCGCGACCGACCAGGGCACCACCTCCAGCCGCTGCATCATCTTCGACCGGAACGGCGGCGCTTCGGCTGGCACGGCCCCGACCAGGCGGCACAGGGCATCCAGGGCTCGTGAGGCGGGCGCGGCGTTCCGGTGCCGCGCGCGGTGCCGTCACGACGGCGGCCCGTACCCCGGACGGCGGGGTACGGGCCGTGCCGTGCCGCTCAGCGCCCGGCCGTGGAGGCCAGCATCGCGTGCTCCACCACCGAGATCAGGACATGTTTGGCCGACTCGCGCTCCCGGGCGTCGCACAGGACGACCGGGGTGCCGGGGTCGAGGTCCAGCGCGTCGCGCACCGAGTCCTCCGGATAGCGCTCGGCCCCCTCGAAGCAGTTGACGGCCACGGTGAAGGCGATGTGCCGGCGCTCGAAGTAGTCGATGGCGGCGAAGCAGTCCTCCAGGCGGCGGGTGTCGGCCAGCACCACCGCGCCCAGCGCGCCGGTGGCCAGCTCGTCCCACAGGAACCAGAAGCGGTCCTGGCCCGGTGTGCCGAAGAGATAGAGGACCAGGTCCTCCCGGAGCGTGATGCGTCCGAAGTCCATGGCCACGGTGGTGGTCGTCTTGGACTCCACCCCCGCGATGTCGTCGACCGGCCGGCCCGCCTCGGTGAGCAGCTCCTCGGTGCGCAGCGGTTTGATCTCGCTGACCGCGCCCACCAGAGTCGTCTTGCCCGCCCCGAACCCGCCCGCCACCAATATCTTCAGTGTGACCGGTTCGACGATGTGCGGGCGGCCCGGGTCAGAGTGCCCGTAGACCATTGATCACCTCGCGCAGAATACTCTCGTCCGGCAGTTCCGCCGGAGGTACGGGCCGGGACACTCGGACGAGTGCGGCGTGGAGCAGATCGCCGATGAGCACACGGACGACGCCGATCGGAAGGTCGAGCTCGGCCGCCAGTTCGGCGACGGACTGCGGGCTGTCCCGGCTCAGCTCGACGATGTCGATGTGCTCCGGGGACAACGTCTGATCGGCGACGGTCCGGTGGGTGGCGCTGTCGGCGACGACGACCGCGATCAGGTCCAGCTTTCCCTCGGCGGCGCTGCGGGTGCGTCCCCGCGTCATCGCATAGGGTCTGACCACCGGTCCGGCCGCGTCGTCGAACCATCGGGTGGCGCTCTCCCCGTCTCCGCTCATCTCCCCCGGCCTTACGTCACCCACTGGATCGCGGAGCGGAGCCCAGATGCACGCCCACCCGCTTGACCAGCAGCGTCATCTCGTATGCTATCTGGCCCACATCGGAGTCGGCATCGGCCAGGACGGCCAGACAGCTGCCGTCGCCCGCCGCGGTGACGAACAGGAAGGCGTCGTCGAGCTCGACGATGGTCTGACGGACCCGGCCGACCTCGAAGTGGCGGCCGACGCCCTTGGCGAGGCTGTGGAAACCGGAGGCCACGGCGGCCAGGTGTTCACCGTCCTCCCGGGACAGATCGCGGGAGCCGCCGGTGGGCAGCCCGTCCCCGGAGAGCACCAGCGCCTTGCGGATGCTGCCCACTCGTCCGACCAGTTCGTCGAGCAGCCAGTTCAGTTCGCCCGACGCGTTGGGCGAGTCGTTGCGTGCTGCGGCATTCGATGCGGTCATCGACCGTCCCCCTCAGGTGTCGTTCCCTGACTTACGTCCACACCGCCGGATCCGGTGGCCGACTGCCGCCGACCGCGCTGCCATCCCCGTTGCAGTGCGGCCATGGTGGCCCTCGCCTGCTCGGCATCGCGCTCGGGATCGGTCTCGGCAGGAGGTCGGTCTGCCTCGTCCGAAGGTGCGGGGTCGTTCTTCAACTGCGGGGCCAGGCTGGCCTGCCGTACCCGCTTGGGGAGGCCGGAGGCCGCCCGCTGGGTGGGCACCGGGCGCTGTTCCGGGCCCCCTCCCGCGCGCCGCGGGCCCCGCGGGCCCTGGGCCTGGTCCCGGCCCTGCGCCCGCGTCTGGTCCCGGCCCTGGCCGTCGGGACGCTCGGCCCAGGACGGCTGCCCCGGGCCCTGCGGACGGGCGTGCCGTCCGCCGGATGTGTTCTCGACCGGCCGGCCGTGGTCGGCGACCAGGACCGGCGGGACGCGGCGGGGCAGCGGCGCGGGGCCGCCGCCCGGTGCGGGAACCGGGCCGTCCGCGGCCTGCTGGTGCTGCTCCACGGTGGATGGCACCGGCCCGGTGCGCCCGGACCGACGGCCCTTCAGGCCGCGCGCCCGGAAGATTCCGCCCACTTCCTCGTCCTCGTCGGGGTCGTCGTGGCCCTCGTGCGCCGAGGACACCGAGGACGCCGAGGCTGCCGTCAGGGACGCCGCCGGTGCGGCCGGGCCGGGCTCTTCGACGGGCCCCAGCCGGACGTCGCCCACACCGCGCCGCGGGGTGTCGATATAACGGCCGCCGGTGTCGGGGTCGTCGGTGTCCCTCCGGACGTCTTCCTCGGTGAGCAGGGTGGCGGGGATGAGCACGATGGCCGTGGTGCCGCCGTACGGCGAGGGCTGGAGCGAGACCCGCACCCCCTGCCGCTGGGCGAGCCGGCTGACCACGAACAGTCCGAGCCGGTCGGTGTCGGACAGCTGGAACTCGGGGGTCTCGGCGAGCCGGAGATTGGCCTCCAGCAGCGCGTCGGGCGTCATGCCGAGGCCGCGGTCGTGGATCTCCAGCGTGAAGCCCTTGGCGACCCGCTCACCGTGCACATGGACGGCGGTGTGCGGCGGTGAGAAGACGGTGGCGTTCTCCAGCAGTTCGGCGACGAGGTGGGTGAGGTCGCCGACGGCCGGGCCGACCACCGCGATCCGCGGCAGCCGGCGGACCTCGATCCGCTCGTAGTCCTCCACCTCGGCGACGGCGGCCCGCACCACGTCCATCAGCCGGATCGGCTTGCGCCACTGCCGGGAGGGGGCCGCGCCGGAGAGGATGACCAGGCCCTCGGCGTGCCGCCGCATACGGGTGGTCATATGGTCCAGGCGGAACAGGTCGGCCAGCTCGTCGGTGTCCTCGGTGCGCCGCTCCATGGTGTCGAGGAGGGTGAGCTGACGGTGCAGCAGCACCTGGCTGCGGCGGGCGAGGTTGACGAAGACGTCGGAGACGCCCTGGCGGAGCTCGGCCTGTTTGACCGCGGCCTCGACGGCTGCCCGCTGGAGGGTGTTGAGGGCCTGGCCCACCTGGCCCATCTCATCGGGGCCGTAGTCCAGCCGGGGCGCCTCGGTCTCCACGTCGACCTGCTCGCCCGCGCCGAGGCGGCGCATCACGCTCGGCAGCCGGACGCTGGCGACCTCCTGGGCGTCCTTGCGCAGCCGGGAGAGGTCGCGGACCAGGCCGCGGCCGATCCGGAACGAGACGAAGACGGAGACGACGAGGGCCACCAGGCCGAGGATCCCGGCGATGCCCGCCTTGAGCATCACGGCGTCGGCCACCGGGTCGATGCGCTTCTGGAGCCGGTCGGTGGCCTCTTCGCCGAGCCGGTCGTAGTCGTTGAGGACGGGGTGGGCCGCGGCCTCCCAGTGCTCCTGGTCCAGGGCCCGGATGGCGGTGTCGGGGTCCATCGCGGAGAAGAGCTTGCCCTCGGCCACGCGCAGGGCGGCGGGGGCGGCGTTGGTGCGCCGGTAGTCGGCGAAGATCTTCTGCTCGGAGTCCGGCAGGATCGGCAGGTTGACCTCGTAGAGCAGGGTGCGCTCGGCGACGAGGTCGGACATCGCCTTGAGGTCCGCCATCGTCATCTTGCGCGCCGTCAGCGCCGAGGCGAACAGCGCGTCCTCGCGGGAGAGCGCCTCCCGGGCGCGGATCATGGCGACCAGCGCACGGCCCTGCTTGTCGAGATCGGTGTCGGGCACCGCGTGCAGGGAGCTGCGGAAGGTATAACAGAGATCGACAAGCTTGTTGTAATACTCATATGCTTGCGCGGACGAGATCCCCTCGTCCTCGACCTTGCGCCGCAGACTGTCCAGACCGTCGGCGGCCTTGAGGATGTTGTCGAGCTGTTCCTCGGAGTCGCCGTTCATCTTGCCGTGTATATCGCCGTCCGAATCGGCGGCCCGCAGCTTGTCGATGGCCTGGTCGGTCTTGCGTTGCAGGGAGTGGAGCACGGGCAGGGCGTCCGACTGCCGCGGATCGGCGAGCAGGATGAGTGTCTGCCGGCGTTCGTCCTGTACGGCGTGCACCGCGACCTCGGCCGGCTGACCGGCCTTGTCGATGATGTCGGAGGCGTTCAGCAGTTGCATCGCCTCCCGACCGGTGATCACCGTGGCGAAGGCCCAGATCGCCGTCAGTGACACGAGCGGCACCAGCAACAGCGCCACGATCTTCCTGCGGATGGACTTACCGCGAAAGCGCATGGCCTCCCCAACGTCGTCCCCGAATCCGGGGGGCGGTGTTCCGAGTTCCGACAACGAGCGGCGCGAGCCTACTACTGCCAGTTGTACGTATCGAAGGCTTGTCCACTTGATGCAGGGAGTTCCTTACACTCCGTGATCATGAGTTGTCGGGTGATTCCCCGACTTACCCCCCGGCCGCTCGGTGCTCTTCCGCCGGTTCTTGTCCGCCGCCGCACGGCCGCGGTTGGCTGGTTTTCCCCTCCCCGGGGGAACCCCCGGTCGGTGCCATTCGTGATCCAGAGGGGCACACTGGGGGAACATACAAACCCAAGTCCCGTTATCTGACGCGGTGGCACCGGGGGCAGCCGCGGGAAGGGGTGGGAGCGTCATGGACGCGATGGACAAGGATCGCGACATCCCGGCGCACGGGGCCCGGCCGCTGTGGACCGAGGAGCCGGCGCGCAGGCGGCGGCTGCCCGATCCGGTGCGTGCGGCGGCCGTGCGGGCGGTCATCATCGTCGCCGTGACGCTGGTCCTGACGATGGTCGCGATGCTGTGCACGCTGGCGGGCTCATGGTCCGCCTTGCCCGCCGTGCTCGCCACGGTGGCGAGCGTGGTGGTGGCGACCTGGGGTGTGCTGGACGTGTGGGTGACCCGGCAGGTCTGGCGCCAGCGTTACGGGGTGGTGTCCCGGCCCAGCAGCACCGCCCGGGAGGTGCGCCGGCAGCGCCGGCGGGCCGGTGAGTCGGAACCGGTCACCTCCCGGCCGGCTGCGGAGCGCGGGCCAGCTCGCGGCGCAGCCGCGTGAAAGGCCGAGGCCGGTCGATGCCGAGGGCGGCGGTGGGCATCCCGTCACGTTCGTAGACGGCGAGGAAGCCGCCGCCGTCGGCCGGGTCCCCCTCGAGGACGCGGACCGTGTCGCCGGGCGCCCGCCGCCCGGCGTACTGGATGCGCGCGCCGTACTGGTCGGACCAGAAGCAGGGGAGCGCCTCGAAAGGTTCGACGGTGGACCCGGCGAGCAGATTGCGGGCGGCGACGGCGCCTTGCAGCATCCCGCTGGTCCAGTGCTCGGCCCGCACGGTGCGCGCGGTGCCCGGCTGGGCCAGCCGGGCCACGTCCCCGACGGCCACCACGTTGGGCAGCGCGGTGACACAGCCCTGGTCGCACCGCACCCCGTCGTCCAGCGCCAGACCGGAGCCTTCCAGCCACCCGGCGGCCGGACGCACCCCGACGCCGACGACCACCACATCGGCGGGCAGCACCCGTCCATCGGCCAGTTCCACGCCGGTGACCCGGCCGCCGCCGCGCAGACCGGCGACGCCGGCGCCGCACAGCAGGGTGACCCCGCCCCGCGCGTGCAGCGCGGCGCACACCCGGGCCATCTCCTCGCCCAGTTGGGGCACCAGCGGCAGCGGCGCGGCCTCCACGACGGTGACGTCGAGCCCGAGGGCGGCGCAGGAGGAGGCGACCTCGGCGCCGATGAAGCCCGCGCCGATCACGACCACCCGTGCGGCACCCGCGCGCAGCGCGGCGCGGAGCCGGATGGCGTCGTCGAGGGTGCGCAGGGTGTGCACTCCGGCCGGGTGCGGGAAGGGCAGCGTTCGGGGCGTGGCCCCGGTGGCGATGACGACGCCGTCGGTGCGCAGGGTGCGGCCGCCCGCGAGGCGGATCTCCCCGGCCGCGGTGTCCAGTGCCTCGGCCCGGACGCCGAGCAGCCACTCGGCGTCCAGTTCGGCCTCCTCCTCGGGGTCGGTCAGGGCGAGGCGGCCCGGCCCCTCGCCCGGGTCGCCGTCCCCGGTCGGGAACTCCCCGGTCAGGAACTCCTTGGACAGCGGCGGGCGGTCGTAGGGACGGTGGCGCTCCTCCCCGACGATCACCAGCCGCCCGTCGTATCCCTGGGAGCGCAGGCCCCGCGCCGCGTGCAGCCCCGCGAGGGAGGCCCCGACCACGGTGACCGTGGCGACCGTCGTCATGCCACGGCTTCTTCCGGTGCCGTGCGCGCGGGCTCGCCGGGAACAGTGTGCGCCGCGGGGTGGACATACAGCATTCCGTCCACGACCGTGACTGCGTGGGTCCGTACGGGCTGACGTGCGGGCAGGCAGGTCGGCTCGCCGGAGCGCAGATCGAACAGCGCGGCGTGCAGCGGGCATTCGACGTAACAGCCCTCCAGCCACCCTTCGGACAGGGAGGCGTCCTGGTGGCTACAGGTGTCATCGATGGCGTAGTACGCGCCGTCGGTGTGGAACACCGCGATCGCCGCGGTGGCGTCGCCGGCCTCGACCCGCACCGACTCACCCTCCGGCAGGTCCTCGATACGGCAGACGGGAATCATTGGCCCCCCTCACGTTGATCGGTATCATGCGTTGTGGATAGTGCACTGAAATGCGCGATGCGCAACAGAATCCAGATCGCGAAGGCAGCCGTCAAGAGTTCCCTGACCGAGGGGCCCCACGCGAAGCCGCCGGATGGTGAGATCAGAACCATGACGAACACGACCGAGGAACGGGCCGAGGAGAAGCGGGGGGCCGCCGGGGCAGTGCAGTCGGTGGACAGGGCGGTCAGCGTCCTGGAGATCCTCGCCAGGCTCGGCGAGGCCGGAGTGACCGAGATCGCCGACGAGTTGGGGGTCCACAAGTCGACCGCCTTCAGGCTGCTCGGCGTGCTGGAGAACCGCGGACTGGTCGGGCAGGAGCGGGACCGGGGGAAGTACTACCTCGGCGCCGGGGTGCTCAGACTCGCGGGCGCCGCCGCCATCCGCCTGGACATCTCGCAGGAGGGCGCCCCGGTGTGCCGGGCGCTGGCCGACGAGACCGGCGAGACGGCCAACATCGCCGTACTGGACGGGGACGCGGCGGTCAACATCATGCAGGCGCGCGGCGCCGCGGCGGTGACCGCCTTCAACTGGCTGGGGCGGCGCACCGCACTGCACGCCACCGCGAGCGGCAAGGTGCTGCTCGCGCATCTGCCGGGCGAACGCCGGGAGCGCCTGGTGACGCGGAAGCTGCCGCGCTTCACCGAGCACACCATCACCACCTCCGCCGAGCTGCGGCAGCAGCTGGAGACGGCGGCCGAGCGCGGTTTCGCCTACTCCTGCGAGGAGTTGGAGATCGGGCTGAACGCGGTGGCGGCGCCGGTGCGCGGCCACGACGGCGCGGTCCTGGGCGCGATCGGCGTCTCGGGCCCGGCGTACCGGATGGCGCGGGGCCGACTGCCCGATCTGGCCGAGTACGCCATGAAGACCGCCGAGGAGCTGTCCCGCCGGATGGGCTTCCCCGGCTGAGCCACCGCACCACCCCACCCACCCGACGAGGGGGCCGGAGCCGTCCGGCCCCCTCGTCGCCGTTTCGGACGGCTGTGCGGCGGCCGGGTGACCGATACGAAACCCCCAGTCAACGCGGCTTTACAGGCGGTTTGCGCGCAGCCCCTTGACCGCATGGGGCGGCGACTTTCAGGATGTCTCTCATCGCGCAACACACCGCGCTATACGCAACTGGGGGGTAACCGGCGGCCGTTGGCGCGGCCTCCGCCCCGCCCTCCTCCATCACGGCACTCATGCCGGCTCCCGTGCACCGTCCCCGCGCTCGCAGGAGAACAGAGGAGTGAGCCATGCCGCAAGAAGCCCGCGCCGTCGTCGCGGTCAAGAAGGGCGCCCCCGTGGAGGTGCTGTCCGTCCTCGTGCCCGACCCCGGCCCCGGTGAGGTGCTGGTGGGCGTCCAGGCGTGCGGGGTGTGCCACACCGACCTGCACTACCGGGACGGCGCGATCGGTGACGCGTTCCCGTATCTGCTCGGGCATGAGGCGGCCGGCATCATCGAGGCCGTGGGCCCCGGCGTCACCGGGCTCGCCCTCGGTGACTACGTGGTCCTGGCCTGGCGGGCGCCGTGCGGCGGCTGCCGCTCCTGCCGCCGGGGCCGCCCGTGGTACTGCTTCGACAGCCTGAACGCCGCCCAGCCGATGACGCTCACCGACGGCACCCCGCTCAACGCGGCCTTGGGCATCGGCGCGTTCACCGAGAAGACGCTGGTCGCGGCGGGACAGGCGGTGAAGATCGACCCCTCGGCCCGCCCCGAGGCGGCGGGTCTGATCGGCTGCGGGGTGATGGCCGGCTACGGCGCGGCCGTGCACACCGGCGGGGTGTCCAACGGCGACACGGTCGCGGTCATCGGCTGCGGCGGCGTCGGCAACGCCGCGATCGCCGGGGCCGCGCTGTCCGGGGCGCGCCGGGTGATCGCCGTGGACATCGACGACGCCAAGCTGGACGCGGCGACCCGCTTCGGCGCCACCGACACCGTCAACTCCCGGGGTACGGACCCGGTCGAGGCGGTGCGGGAGCTGACCGGGGGCTTCGGCGCGAACGTGGTCATCGACGCGGTGGGCCGCCCCGAGACCTACCTCCAGGGCTTCTACATGCGCGATCTGGCCGGGGTGCTGGTGCAGGTCGGGGTGCCGGACCCTCAGATGCGCGTCGATCTGCCGCTGATCGATCTGTTCTCGCGGGGCGGTGCGCTCAAGTCGTCCTGGTACGGCGACTGCCTGCCCAGCCGTGACTTCCCGGTCCTGGTCGACCTCCACCTCAGCCGCAAGCTCGATCTGGAGGCGTTCATCAGCGAGACGATCACGCTGGACGGGGTCGAGGCCGCGTTCGCCAGGATGCAGCGCGGCGAGGTGCTGCGGTCGGTGGTGGTGTTGCTGTGAGGGAGCACTACGGCGCTGTGGCCCGTGATGCCCGTGTCGTGATCGTCGGTGCCGGGATCGTCGGCTGTTCCCTCGCCGATGAGCTGACCGTCCGTGGCTGGAGCGATGTCACCGTCCTGGAGCAGGGCCCGCTGCTCGCCCCCGGCGGCTCCACCTCGCACGCCCCCGGCCTGGTCTTCCAGACCAGCCCCTCCAAGACCCTCACCGACTTCGCCCGGTACACCGTGGAGAAGTTCTCCGCCCTCGAGGTGGAGGGGCGCTCCTGCTTCAACCCGGTGGGCGGTCTGGAGATCGCCACCAGCCAGGAGCGCTGGGCCGATCTGCACCGCAAGGCCGGTCTGGCCACCTCCTGGGGCGTACGGGGCGAGCTGCTCGGCCCGGCCCGGTGCGCCGAGCTGTGGCCGCTGCTGGACCCGGACCGCATCCTCGGCGGCTTCCACACCCCGGACGACGGGCTCGCCCGTGCGCTGCCGGCGTGCCGCGCCCAAAGCGAGCGGGCCGCCGCCCGCGGCGCCCGGTTCCTGGACCGGCACACCGTCACCGCCATCGGGCGGGAGGGCGGCCGGGTCACCGCCGTCGTCACCGACCGGGGCACCTTCCCCGCCGACGTGGTGGTCTCCGCGGCCGGGTTCTGGGGCCCGCTGATCGGCGCGATGGCCGGGGTCCCCGTCCCGCTCCAGCCGCTGGCCCACCAGTACGCCCTGACCGCGCCGCTGCCCGGACTCGCGGGGGCCGAGGCCCCCCGCACCGAGGCGAGCCGGCCGATCCTGCGCTTCCAGGACCGCGACCTCTACTACCGCGAGCACACCGACCGGATCGGCATCGGCAGCTACGCCCACCGCCCGCTCCCGGTCGACCCGGCACGGCTGCCCGCGTACGACGACGCCCCGGTGATGCCGTCCTCGCTGCCGTTCACCGCGGAGGACTTCGCCCCCAGCTGGGAGGAGAGCGTCGGGCTGCTCCCGGCGCTCGGCGCGAGCCGGGTCGAGGAGGGCTTCAACGGGGTCTTCTCCTTCACCCCCGACGGTATGCCGGTCCTCGGCGAGTCCCGCGAGGTGCGCGGCTTCTGGCTGGCCGAGGCGGTGTGGGTGACCCACTCCGCGGGGGTGGCCCGTGCGGTGGCCGAGTGGATGACGGACGGGCGGCCGGGCATGGACGTCCATGAATGCGATCTGTACCGCTTCGAGGAGGTCCAGCGGTCCCCCGCCTACGTCGCCGAGCGGGGACAGCGGAACTTCGTCGAGGTCTACGACATCATCCATCCGCTGCAACCCATGGAGCAGCCCCGTCCGCTGCGGGTCAGCCCCTTCCACGTCCGGCAGCGGGAGCTGGGCGGCTACTTCCTGGAGGCGGCGGGCTGGGAGCGGCCGCACTGGTACGAGGCGAACGCCCCGCTCGCCGAGGCCGTCGACCTGCCCCCGCGCGACCCCTGGTCGGCCCGCTACTGGTCGCCGATCGCCGCCGCCGAGGCCAGGGCCACCCGGGAGCGGGTCGCGCTGTACGACATGACCCCGCTCAAGCGACTGGAGGTCACCGGGCCCGGCGCGCTCGGCTTCCTCCAGCGCATGACCACCCATCAGCTCGCCAGGAAACCGGGCGCGGTCACCTACACGCTGATGCTGGACGAGGCCGGGGGCATCCGCAGCGATCTGACCGTCGCCCGGCTCTCGGAGCACCACTTCCAGGTCGGCGCCAACGGCGAACCGGACCTGGACTGGCTGCTGCGCCACGCCCCCGATGACGTGCGGATCGCCGACATCACCCCCGGCACCTGCTGTATCGGCGTCTGGGGTCCGCTCGCCCGGGACCTGGTCCAGCCGCTGACCCGCGACGACTTCTCGCACGAGGCGTTCGGCTACTTCAAGGTCAGGCGGACCTACCTCGGCCATGTCCCGGTGACCGCGATGCGGCTGTCCTACGTCGGCGAGCTCGGCTGGGAGCTGTACACCACCGCCGATATGGGTTTGCGGCTGTGGGACACGCTGTGGGAGGCGGGCCGGCGCCACGGCGTGATCGCCGCCGGGCGCTCGGCCTTCAACAGCCTGCGGCTGGAGAAGGGCTATCGCGCCTGGGGCCATGACATGACCACCGAGCACGATCCCTACGAGGCCGGGGTCGGCTTCGCCGTCCGGATGGACAAGGGCGACTTCATCGGGCGTGCGGCGCTCGAGGGCCGGGGCGAGGAGACGGTGGCGCGCAGGCTGACCTGTCTCACCCTGGACGACCCGGCCGCGATCGTCCTGGGCAAGGAGCCGGTGTACGCCGATGGTGTCGCGGCCGGCTACGTGACCAGCGCGTCCTACGGCTACACCATCGGCCGGACCGTCGCCTACGCCTGGCTGCCCGCCGCGATCGCCGTGCCCGGCACCGCCGTCCACATCGAGTACTTCGGCGAGAAGGTCCCCGCGACCGTCGCCGCCGAGCCCCTCTTCGACCCGCGTATGGAACGTATCCGCCGCTGACGCGGGCGCACGCCCTCGAGCTCTTCGCCCCCGCCGGCCGACCGCCGCGCCCCTTGAGGAGATTCCCATGACTGTGGCCCCCGAGTCCCCCGCCGCCACGACCCCCAGTCTGCTCGCCACGCTGCCCGGCCGCTGGTACACCGCTCCCGGGATCTTCCGGCGGGAGCAGCGGCACCTGTTCGAGGCCATGTGGTTCTGCGCGGTGCGGGCGGCCGAGCTGGACCGGCCGGGTGCGTTCCGTACCGTGCCGGTCGGCCGGGAGAGCGTGCTGATCACCCGCAACCGCGGTGGCGAGCTGCGGGCGTTCCTCAACATCTGCCGTCACCGCGGCGCCCGGCTGTGCACCGAGGAGTCCGGTGTGGTGCGGCGTTCGCTTCAGTGTCCGTACCACGCCTGGACCTACGACCTGGACGGCAGGCTCACCGCCGCCCCCAACCTGCGGAAGATGCCCGATATCGACCGGACCGAGCGCGGTCTGATCCCGGTACGGCTTCGCGAATGGCTGGGATATGTCTGGGTCTGCCTGGCCGAGGAGCCACCGTCGTTCGAGGAGACGGTCGTCGGGGCGGTGGCCGAACGGCTCGGCGACGCGGAGTCGGTGGAGCGCTACGGGGTGGCGGGGCTGGCGCTGGGCCGCCGGATCTCCTATGACGTCCGGGCCAACTGGAAGCTGATCGTCGAGAACTTCATGGAGTGCTACCACTGCGCGACCATCCATCCCGAACTCACCGAGGTACTGCCGGAGTTCGCGGACGGCCTCGCGGCGCAGTACTTCGTCGGGCACGGCGCCGAGTTCGCCGAGGAGGCCCGGGGGTTCACGGTGGACGGCAGCGAAGGGTTCGGCCGGTTCGCGGGGATCGCCGAGGAGCAGGACCGCCGCTACTACGCGATCACCGTACGGCCGCAGGTCTTCGTCAACCTGGTGCCCGACCACGTGATCATCCACCGGATGTTCCCGCTCGCGCCCGATCACACCGTGATCGAATGCGACTGGCTCTACGCTCCTGAAGTGGTGGTGTCGGAGCGGGATCTGTCGAAGTCGGTCGAGCTGTTCCACCGGGTCAACGTCCAGGACTTCGACGCCTGTGAGCGCACCCAGCCCGCGATGGACTCCCGCGCCTACCGCGACGGCGGGGTGCTCGTCCCCAGCGAGCACCACATCGGCGCCTTCCACCGATGGGTGACCGACCACGTCCCGGCCCCGGAAGCGGAGGAATGCCCGTGACGGAGCATGTCACCTATTTCACCGGCGCGTCGGGGCCGTGCCGCGAAGGCGCGCGCTGCGCCATCCGGGTGACCTCGGGTCAGGAGCATTGTCCGCCTCTCACCGGAATGGGTTACTGAATCCATCCGATTCCGGTGGGCTGCCCATCCTTATCCGGCGGAGTGGACGACGCCTTGCCAGATCGGAACCGTCATGCCCTGTCGCCCGTGCGGACTCGTCATCGTCACCGACCCCGGTGAGAACTGCATCGCCGTCATCGACCCCGCGTCGCGCAGGTTCGTGCCCACGCTCCGCGCGCCGATCCCGGTCCTGGCCCGGCGCATGACCGATCGCCTGGTGGTGCGCACCGCGGCCGACGGCCTCGACGCGCTGGCGGCCTTCCACAGCGGCGCCCTGCTGGACGCCCTCACCGGCGCCCCGGACCGGCCGGCACCCACCGGAGCACGGCCGGCGCACCGCCCGGCCGCCGGGCCCGCCGCTCCCCCGGGGGACCCGGGGCTCCTCAACCAGTTCGCCGGAATCTTCCCCGACCAGGGGCCCTACAGCGGCGGCACCCTGGTGACCATCATCGGCAGCCACTTCTCGGGCGCCACGGCCGTGTTCTTCGGGAGCCGCCGGGCGGCGAGCTTCTCCGTCCTAGACGACCAGACCATCCTCGCGGTGAGCCCCTCGGGGACCGGAGCGGTTCCGGTCCACGTCACCACTCCGAGCGGCCCGGCGCCCATCGGTTACTTCTTCTACATCCCCTGGCCCACCCTTACCCGGATCACGCCCCTGGCCGGTCCGATCGGCGGGGGCAATGTCGTCGAGCTCACCGGCGCCCATCTGAGCACCGCGCGGCTGGTGCGCTTCGGCGATTCCGTCGCCTTCCCCACGGCCGTCTCCGACCAGCACCTCATCGTGACCGCTCCCCCGGCCCCGGGACCCCGCACCGTCCCGGTGTATGTCATCAGCGTCGGCGGAGTGAGCAACCGGCTGCTCTACACCTACGCGGCCGTCCCGGCCGTCAGCGGGGTCAGCCCGGCCACGGGGGGAATCGCCGGCGGCGACACCATCGTCCTGGCCGGCACCGGGCTCAGCCAGGCCACCGGAGTCACCGTCGGCGGCGCCCCCGCGGCGTCCTTCCGTTCCTTCTCCGACACCCTGCTCGTCGTGGTGACGCCGCCGGGCGTGCCCGGTCCCGCCGACATCACCGTCACCACGGCGGGGGGCAGTGTGACGGTGCCGGGCGGCTTCGACTACAAGGCACCGTCGACGACGGCCGTCACCTCCGCGCCCGACCCCGCCGTGGTCGGCCAGCCGGTGACCTTCACCGCCGTGGTGACGGGCGTCCCGCCCACGACGGGCACCCCCACCGGCACCGTCACCTTCGACTTCGGCGACGGCACCCCGACCGTGACCGCCCCCCTCACGGACGGCACGGCCACGGTCGGCCACGTCTACGCCGCGCCATCGGCCACCCCGTACCCCATCACCGCCGCGTACAGCGGCGACACCGACTTCACCCCCTCCACGGGAACGGATAGCCAGACCGTCGGGGCGGCATCGACCACCACCACGGTGACCTCGGCTCCCGATCCGTCCGTGCCCGGACAGCCGGTCACCTTCGTCGCCCGGGTGGCCCCCGCGCCACCGGGGGCCGGTGCGCCGACGGGGACGGTGACGTTCGACTTCGGCGACGGCACCCCGACCGCCACCCTGCCGTTGGCGAGCGGGGCGGCGACGGTGACCCACGCCTACCCGGACGTCTCCGGGAGCCCGTACACCGTCACCGCCACCTACAGCGGCGACACCGGCTTCACCCCCTCCACGGGGACGGACAGCCAGACCGTCGGCCAGGCGGGGACGACCACCGCCGTGGTCTCCTCGCCGAATCCGTCCCTCGCCGGACAGCCGGTCACCGTCACCGCCACGGTCACGGCCGTACCACCCGGCGCGGGCACCCCCACCGGCACCATCACCTTCGACTTCGGCGACGGCACCCCCACCGCCACCCAACCGGTGTCCACCGGCACCGCAACGGTCACCCACACCTACCCGGACACCGCCGGAAGCCCGTACACCATCACCGCCACCTACAACGGCGACACCGACTTCACCCCCTCCACGGGGACGGGCACCCAGACCGTGGGACAGTCCGCGACGACGACCGCCGTGGCCTCCCCGCCCGACCCGTCGGCGGTGGGCGAACCGGTCACCGTCACCGCCACGGTCACGACCGTGCCCCCCGGCGCGGGCACCCCCACCGGCACCATCACCTTCGACTTCGGCGACGGCACCCCCACCGCCACCCAACCGGTGTCCACCGGCACCGCAACGGTCACCCACACCTACCCGGACACCGCCGGAAGCCCGTACACCATCACCGCCACCTACAACGGCGACACCAACTTCCTGACGTCCCTCGGCACCGACGCCCACACCGTCCAGCCCGCCGCCACCGAGACCGCCGTGACCACCGCGCCCGACCCCTCGGCGGTGGGCGAACCCGTCACCCTCACCGCCACGGTCACGGCCGTACCACCCGGCGCGGGCACCCCCACCGGCACCATCACCTTCGACCCCGGCGACGGCACCCCACCCGTCACCGCACCGGTCCTCGCGGGCTCCGCCATCGCCACCCACACCTACCCCGACACCACCGGCAGCCCGTACACCGTCACCGCCACCTACAACGGGGATACCGATTTCACGGCGTCCAGTGGCACCGACACCCACACCGTGGCCCCGGCCGCCACCACCGTCGCCGTCTCCTCCGTGCCCGATCCCTCCACCGTGAGTCAGCAGACCACGTTCGTCGCGAAGGTCACCCCCCAGGCCCCGGCGGCCGGTTCGCCCACGGGCACGGTGACGTTCGACTTCGGCGACGGCAGTTCGCCCGTGGCGACGCCCGTCACCGGCGGCACGGCCACCGCCACCCACACCTACGCCGACACCAGCGGAAGCCCGTACGCCATCACGGCCGCCTACAGCGGTGACGTCAACTTCCAGCCGGCCACGGGGACGGACACCCATCAGGTCGTCCCGGCCGTGTCCAGCACGGTGGTGACCGCCGCGCCGGTCCCCTCGGTCACCGGCGAGCCGGTGTCCTTCACCGCCACCGTGGCGGCCGTCGCACCGGCCTCGGGCACGGTCACCTTCGACTTCGGCGACGGCACCCCGATCGTCACCGCCCCCCTCACCGACGGTACGGCGACCACCGGCCACGCCTACACCAGCGCGGCGGGCAGCCCGTACCCGGTCACCGTCACCTACGGCGGGCACACCGACTTCTCGGCGTCGACCGGCACGGTCCTGCACGCCGTCGACCCGGCCAGGACCACCACCACGATCACCGCCACGCCCGACCCGAGCGTCACGGGCGAGGTGGTCACCGTGACCGTGACGCCGACCGCGCCCGGAGCGGGCACCCCGACGGGGCCGGTCACCTTCGACTTCGGTGACGGCACCCCGATCGTCACCGCCCAGCTCGTGGCCGGTTCGGCCACCGTCACCCACGCCTACGCCAGCACGTCCGGCAGCCCCTACACCCTCTCGGCCGAGTACGCCGGCGACGCCGACTTCGCCCCGTCCGAGAACACCCTCGTGCACACCGTCGCACCGGCCGCGACCACCACCACGGTGACCTCGTCGCCGAATCCGTCGGCGGTGGGCCAGAGCGTGACGCTGATCGCGCGGGTGGCACCGGTGCCGCCGGGCGCGGGCGCGCCGACCGGCACCGTCACCTTCGACTTCGGCGACGGCACCCCGACCGCCACCGCGCCGGTCGCCGGCGGGGTGGCCACGACGACGCACACCTACGCCGCCACCGCGGGCAGCCCCTACACGATCACCGCCGGCTATGGCGGTGACACCGACTTCGCCGCCTCCACCGGGACCACCGTCCAGCAGGTGGAGATGAGCGTCTCCGCCACCTCGACGACGGTGAGCTCCGCTCCCGATCCGTCCGTCGTCGGTGAGCCGGTGGCCGTCTCGGCGACCGTCGCGGCCGTCCCGCCCGCCGCGGGCACCCCCACCGGCACGGTCACCTTCGACTTCGGCGACGGCACCCCGACCGCCACCGTCCCGCTCACCGGCGACACGGCGACGACCAGTCATGTGTACACCGCCGTCGGCGATCCCCACACGATCATCGCCGTCTACAGCGGGGACGCCGACTTCACCGGGTCGGCCGGGGCCGACCCCCAGACGGTCACCCCGGCCTCGTCGTCGACGACGGTGAGCTCCGCACCGGATCCCTCCGCGACGGGCGAACCGGTCGCCTTCACCGCGACCGTCACCTCGGACCAGGCCGGGGCCGGCACCCCGACCGGCACGGTGACCTTCGACTTCGGCGACGGCACCCCGGCGGTGCGGGCGCCCCTCGACGACGGGACGGCGACCGCGACCGCCGTGCACGCCTACCTCCACACCTCCGGCAGCCCGTACACCGTCACCGCCGCCTACAACGGGGACGCGAGGTTCACCGGATCCACGGGCACCGACACCCAGACCGTGACCCCGGCGGCCACCGCCACCACCGTCTTCTCCTCACCGGACCCCTCCGCGGTCGGCCAGCCCGTGACCATCATCGCGAACGTCGCGACCACCACCCCGGGCACGGGCACCCCCACCGGCACCGTCACCTTCGACTTCGGCGACGGCACCCCGACCGTCACCGCCCCCACCGTGGCCGGGGTGGCGACGGTCACCCATGCCTACGCGGAGACCTCCGGCAGCCCGTACACCATCACCGCCGGCTTCGCCGACGACGGCGACTCCGCCCCCTCCACCGGCACCGACATCCACACCGTGCGGCCGGCCACGACCGCCACCACACTGACCGCCGACCCCGACCCGTCGGTGGTGGGCGAGCCGGTGGCCGTCACCGCGACGGTCGCACCGGTGCCACCGGGCGCCGGAGTGCCGTCCGGTACGGTCACCGTCGACTTCGGCGACGGCACGGCACCGGTCACCGCGCCCCTGTCCGGAGGGGCCGCCCTCCTCACCCACGCGTACACCAGCAGCCTCGGCAGCCCCTACACGATCACCGCGACGTACGGCGGCGGCGACGATTTCCGGTCCTCGGTGGACACCGAGACCCAGTCGGTCCTGCAAGCGGCGACCACCACCACGGTGAGTTCCGCGCCGGACCCGTCCGTCGTGGGGCAGCCGGTCACCTTTACGGCGACCGTGGCACCGGTGGCGCCGGGCGAGGGCTCGCCCACCGGCACGGTGACGTTCGACTTCGGCGACGGCAGCGCCCCGGCCGCGGTCCCGGTCACCGACGGCCTGGCGACCGCCGTGCACGCCTATACGAGCGCGGCGGGCAGCCCATACGCCGTCACCGCCGCCTACGGTGGCGCCCCCGGCTTCACCGCCTCCGGCGACAGCGTCACCCACACCGTCGGCCAGGCCCTGACCACGACGACGGTCACCGGGACGCCCGAACCGTCGGTGGCGGGCCAGCCGGTGTCCGTCACCGCCACGGTGGCGGCCGTACCACCCGGCGCGGGCACCCCCACCGGCACCGTCACCCTCGACTTCGGCGACGGCGCACCGCCCGTCACCGCACCGCTCGTCGCGGGCTCCGCGACCGTCAACCACACCTACCCCGACACCACCGGCAGCCCGTACACCATCACCGCCACCTACAACGGCGACACCGACTTCACCGCCACCACCGGCACCGACAGCCACACCGTCGGCCCGGCCGCCGTCCACACCACCGTGGTGTCCTCGCCCGATCCCTCGGTCACCGGTGAGCCGGTGGCCATCACCGCGACCCTCACGCCCGTCGCCCCGGGGGCCGGAACGCCCACCGGCACCGTCACCTTCGACCCCGGCGACGGCGCACCGCCCGTCACCGCACCGCTCGTCGCGGGCTCCGCGACCGTCAACCACACCTACCCCGACACCACCGGCAGCCCGTACACCATCACCGCCACCTACAACGGCGACACCGACTTCACCGCCACCACCGGGGCCGACAGCCACACCGTCGGCCGCGCCTCGACCACCACCACCGTCAGTGCGCTGCCGCAGCTCTCGGTCACGGGCCGGCAAGTGACGTTCCTGGCGCGGGTGGCGCCGGCCGCGCCGGGCGAGGGCTCGCCCACGGGCACGGTGACGTTCGACTTCGGCGACGGCGGCGCCCCGGCCGACGTCCCGGTGGCGGACGGCGTGGCGACGGCCGTGCATGCCTACCCGAGCGCGGCCGGCAGTCCCTATACGGTCACCGCCACCTACAGCGGGGACGACGACTTCATCGGCTCGGTGGACACCGAAACGCACACCGTCGAGCGGGCGTCGTCGGCGACGACGGTCAGCGCCTCACCGAACCCCTCGGTGACGGGTGAGCCGGTGACCGTCACCGCCACCGTCGCGGCGGTCGCCCCGGGGGCCGGAACCCCCACCGGCACCGTGACCTTCACCTTCGGCGACGGCACCCCGACCGTCACCGTGCCCGTCACAGCCGGGGTCGCGGGCATCACACACGCCTGGTCCATCGCCTTCGACAGCCCGTACACCATCACGGCCACCTACAACGGCGACGCGGCGGTCGCCCCGTCCACGGGCACCGCCACCCAGACCGTCTCCCCGGCCTCGACCGACACTGCCGTGACGTCCTCGCCCGATCCCTCGGTGCCGGGCCAGGCGGTGACCCTCACCGCCACCGTCTCGCCGACCGCACCGGGAGCAGGAAGCCCCACCGGGACGGTCGCCTTCGACCCCGGCGACGGCACCCCGCCCGTCACCGCACCGGTCGTCGCGGGCTCCGCGACCGTCGGTCACACCTACTCCGGCACCTCCGGCAGCCCCTACCCCATCACGGCCACCTACAGCGGCGACGCCGATTTCACGTCCTCGGCGGGAACGGACAGCCAGACCGTCGGCCAGGCAGCCTCCAACACCACCCTGCTCTCTTCCCCGGACGCCTCCGTGGCGGGAGAACAGGTCACCTACACCGCCCGGGTCTCCGCCGTGTCCCCGGGCGCGGGCATCCCCACCGGCACCGTCACCTTCGACTTCGGCGACGGCACACCGACCGTCACCGCACCGGTCACCGGCGGGGTGGCGACCACCACCCACGCCTACGCCACCTCGGTGGGCAGCCCCTTCGCCCTCACCGCCACCTATGACGGAGACGCCGACTTCACCCCCTCCGCCGCCACCGGGACGCATACGGTGCTGGCGAGCGCCGCCACCACGTCGACCACGGTGACGTCCTCCCCGGACCCCTCGGTGACCGGCCAGGCGGTGACCTTCACGGCGACCGTGGCACCGGCCCCGCCCGGTGGCGGAGTGCCCACCGGCACGGTCGCCTTCGGTTTCGGTGACGGCACCGCGACCGTCACCGCGCCGCTCTCCGGGGGCGTGGCGACCGTCGTGCACGCGTACACGACCACGGCGGGCAGCCCGTACACGGTCACCGCCGCCTACAGCGGGGACGTCAACTTCGAAGCCTCCGCGGGCACGGACACCCAGACCGTCAATCGGGCGTCGACGACCACGACGGTGGCCTCCGCACCGGACCCGTCCGTGACCGGCCAGTCGGTGGCCCTCACGGCGACCGTGGCACCCGTCGCACCGGGCGCGGGCGTGCCGGCCGGCACCGTGACGTTCGACTTCGGCGACGGCACCCCGGTCGCGTCGGCGCCGCTCTCCGGCGGTGCGGCCACCATCAACCACGTCTACGCGACCTCCGGTGGCTTCACGGTGACCGCGGTCTACGACGGTGCCACCGGCTTCCTCTCCTCCAGCGGCACCGACACCCAGAGCGTGGGCCGAGCGGCCACCACCACGGCGCTGGTCTCCTCGCCGGACCCCACGGTCAGTGGCCAACCCACCACCCTCACGGTCACGGTGACACCGATCGCGCCGGGGGCGGGTGTGCCGACCGGGACGGTCACCTTCGACTTCGGCGACGGCACCCCGACCGTCACCGCACCGCTCTCCAACGGCCTCGCCTCCACCAGCCACTCGTTCGCGGGGGCCTCCGGCAGCCCGTACGCCCTCACGGCCACCTACAACGGGGACGCCAACTACGCGACGTCCAGCGGAACCGACACCCACGCCGTGGGCCGCGCGACCACCACCACCGCCGTGGTCACCACCCCCGACCCCAGCGTCACCGGCCAAACCGTCACCCTCACCGCCACCGTCACGGCCGTCGCACCGGGCACCGGAACCCCCACCGGAACCGTCACCTTCACCTTCGGCGACAACACCCCGGCCATCACCGCACCCCTGTCCAGTGGCACGGCCACCACCACCCACGCCTACGCCGGCGCCTCCGCCAGCCCGTACACCGTCACCGCCACCTACAACGGGGACACCAACTACGCGACGTCCAGCGGAACCGACACCCACGCCGTGGGCCGCGCGACCACCACCACCGCCCTGGTCACCACCCCCGACCCCAGCGTCACCGGCCAAACCGTCACCCTCACCGCCACCGTCACACCCACCTCCCCCGGCACCGGCACCCCCACCGGAACCATCACCTTCACCTTCGGCGACAACACCCCAGCCATCACCGCACCCCTGACCGGAGGCACGGCCACCACCACCCACACCTACACCACGACCACCGGCAGCCCCTTCCCCATCACCGCCACCTACAACGGCGACACCAACTACACGACGTCCACCGGAACCGACACCCAGACCGTGAGCCGGGCCACCACCACCACGACCGTGGTCTCCACCCCCGACCCCTCGGCGGCCGGGCAGTCGGTGACCCTCACCGCCACCGTGGCGTCCCTCTCCCCCGGCGCCGGAACCCCGACCGGCACCGTGACGTTCACCTTCGGCGACGGCACCCCAGCCGCCACCGCACCCCTGTCCAGTGGCACGGCCACCACCACCCACACCTACACCACGACCACCGGCAGCCCCTTCCCCATCACCGCCACCTACAACGGCGACACCAACTACACGGCCTCCACCGGAACCGACACCCAGACCGTGAGCCGGGCCGCCACCACCACGACCGTGGTCTCCACCCCCGACCCCTCGGCGGCCGGGCAGTCGGTGACCATCACCGCCACCGTGGCGTCCCTCTCCCCCGGCGCCGGAACCCCGACCGGCACCGTGACCTTCGGCTTCGGCGACGGCACCGGCAACGGCACCGTCCCCCTCTCCGGCGGGGTCGCCACGATCAACCACACCTACGCCACCAGGACCGGCAGCCCCTTCACCATCACGGCCGCCTACAACGGCGACACCAACTTCAGCACGTCCAGTGGCATTGACACCCAGACCCTCAGTAGCAAGACCGCGACCACCACCACGGTGACATCGGCCCCCGACCCCTCGGTGGTCGGCCGGCCGGTGACCGTTCAGGCGACCGTCGCGTCCGGGTCCGGCACTCCGACCGGGACGGTCACCTTCTCCTTCGGCGACGGCACGGCGACCGCCACCGCACCGGTCTCCGGCGGGGTCGCCACCGTCACCCACACCTACACGACCACCACCGGCAGCCCCTTCACCATCACGGCCGGCTACAACGGGGACGGCAACTACAACGCCTCCAGCGGCACCGACACCCAGACCGTCAACAAGGCGGCCACCACGACCGCGCTGTCCTCCGCCCCGAACCCCTCGACGGTGAGTGATCCGGTGACGGTCACCGCGACCGTCACCCCCGTCGCCCCGGGCGCGGGAACGCCCACCGGGACCGTCACCCTGGCCATCACCGATCGCACCCCCCAGGTGGTGACACTGGTGAACGGCACCGCTTCCGCGACGTTCAACCCGCTGCAGAAGGGCACGCACACCGTCACCGCCAACTACAACGGCGACGTCAACTACACGGCCTCCTCGGCGTCCATCACCCAGACGGTGAACACCGGCCCGGGATAGCCCACCGCGCTCAACGGCCGTCCGCCGCAACCTCGGCGGACGCGCCCGCGCCCGCGTCCGCGTCCGCGTCCGGCCGCCGGTACATCCGCGTCGCGGTGATCTGGCCGTGCACCTGCTGTTCCTCCTCCGGCTCCCGCACCGGGAGGCCCGGCCGCAGATGCTCCTCGACGCTGATGTACTTCAGCCCGGCCCGCAGATCCGCGTCATTGCGCAACCGGATCACCAGCGGGAACTCGGCCAGCGCCGTGGTGTCGAACAGCCCGGTCGTATAGAGCAGCTGCACACCCAGCGCGTCCGCGACCGCCCGCTGAAGCTCCAGCAGATAGGTGGCGTTGGCGCGGCCGATGGGGTTGTCGAGGAAGAGGGTGCCCGCGTGGCGGTGCTTGTCCCGGCCCCGGTCGTTGCTGCGCAGGGCCGCCATCGTGCAGTACAGCGCGATGGCGGCGGTCAGCAGCTGGCCGCCGGAGAACACATCGCCCATCTGCCCCACCGGCACCCGCTCGGCGCGCAGCACCGCGTCCGGCTTGAGGATCTCCACGGCCACCCCGCGCGGCTGGAGCGCTGCGTGGACCCCGCGCAGCAGCAGGGACATGCCGTCCCGCCGCAGGTCGGAGTTCTTCCGGACGGCGGCGCGGGTCGCCTCGTCGATGACCTCGCCGAGCCGCTCGGTGAGCGTGGCCTGGTCGGGGTCCTCGAAGCGGATGCGCAGGAACTCCTGCCCCGACCACTCGCCGAGCCCCTCCGGCAGCCGGGAGAGCCGCTGCGCCGAGCGCAGGGTGGCCAGACAGGACTCGACCAGGCCGCGCAGCCGGTCCACGATGGAATCGCGGTTGCGCTCCAGCTGCTCCAGCTCGTCGGTGAGCACGCGCAGCCGGGGGGCGAACGCCTCGGCCCAGGCGGCGGCGTGCTCGGGCAGCGCGGCCGCCGGGAGTTCCCGGATCTGCTGACGGGCGGGGGTGCGCACCTGCTCGTAGCGGGTGGAGTTGGCGTGCCGTACGAGGATGTCGCCGGCCTCCCGGACCGCCGCCTCGGCCGCTGACAGGTCGGCGGCGCAGCCGCGCAGTGAGCGGCGGGCCTCGGCGGCGGCCTGACGGGCCTCGGCGAGACCGCCCGCGTACGGCTCGGGCCGTTCGTCGTCGTCCTCCGTGCCGGGGCCGTCCCGCAGCAGATCCCGCAGCAGGGCGGCGGTCTCGTCGAAGCCGCCCGCCGCGTCCTCGGCGGAGCGGTGGGCGCGCACCAGGTCGGCGTGGACGGTGCGGGCGGTGTCCAGGGCGTCGGTACGGGCGGCCAGTTCGCCGTTGGCGGTGCGCAGCAGCTCCTTCGCCTGCTCGGCGTCGGCCGGGACCAGTTCCTCCGGCAGTTCGGTGTGCGCGTCGCCCTCGGCGGGGGCGAGCCGCTCGGCCTCGCCGCGCAGCCGTCCGAGCTGCTCGCTCGCCGCCGAGGCGCGGCTCTCCAGCAACTGGACGAGCGATTCGGCGCGGGCGGCGGCGGCCTGCCGGGAGGGGGCGTCGGCGCCGTCGGCGCCCTCCAGGAGCTGGGCGGCGCGGGTGCGGACCTTGTTGGTGAGCCGGTCGAGAGAGGCGAGGGCCGCGCTTTCGTCGCTTTCGGCGCGGGCCTGTTCAGCACGGAGGTCGGCGCCGACGCCGACCTTCTCGTAGACCTGGGAGGCGGCGCGGTACGCCTCGCGGAGCGCGGGCAGCGAGGCGGAGGGCGGCTCGGAGTCCTCGCCGAGGTCATCGGGGGCGCCCGCGATCTCCGCGCGCTCGGCGCGCAGGGCGCGTGCGGTGCGGCGCGCGTCGTCGGCCGCGCGCTGGGCGGCACGCCGGTCCTCGTCGGCGGCGCGGGCCCGGTCCACGCAGCCGGCCGCGCGCTCCTCGTACTCCGCGGCCTCCTCGGCCAGTTCGCGCAGCCGGGTCTGCCAGGTGGCGCGCTCACGCAGCCGGTACGCCAGACCGGCCAGCGCGTCCGCCACCCGGCGGGCCCGCTGCGCCGCCTCCTGACGCTCGTCCCGGACCCGGGCGGCCTCGGTGGCGGCCTCGTCGGCCTCCGCCCGTGCCGTCCGCGCCTCCACCAGCACGCGCTGCGTGGTGTCGGCCGTCTCGCGGGCCGTCTCCGCCGCCGCCGCGAGCTCGGCGAGCCGTCCGGGCGGGCAGCCGGTGCGCCAGGAGGCGAGCCGCGCGGACAGCGCCCGGTCCCCGGCCAGCCGGGCGGCGAGCGCCCTGATCTCCTCGTCCCGCTCGGTGGCGCGGGCCCGCAGCTCGCGCCGCTCGTCGTCGGCTGCGCGCTCGTCGTGCATCGCCGGGTTCGGCGGCACCAGGAAGACCCCGCTGTCCTCGGTGCCGGGTGCGGGCGTCGGCGCGAGCAGCGCCGCGGACGTCCCGACGGCCACGGCGGACCGGGGCAGCAGCGACGCCTGGCCGAGCACCTCACGGGCGCGGGCGTGGGTGCCGGGGTCGGTGATGACGACGCCGTCCACCAGCTCCGGGCGGGCGGCGAGCACGGCGGCGTGGTCGGCGGGGTCCACGGCCTGGGCGAGGTAACGCCAGCCGGGGAGGGCGGGGATGCCGTGCTCGCCGAGGTACTCGACGGCCGCCAGCACATCGGGGCTGGGCGGCAGCAGCCCCCCGTCGCCGAGCGCGCCGAGGATCCGCGAGTCCTCGGCGGCGGCGGTCCGCAGCTCGAAGAGCTGCCGCTCGGCGGAGGCGACGCTCTCCTCGAGGAGCTCACGCAGCGCGTCGGCGTTACGGTCGAGCTCCTCGGCGGTCAGCGGCCCGTCACCGAGGGGGCGCCGGGCGGGGCGGGAGCGGCCGCTCGGTTCCCCACCGGGGTGGCCACCGGGCTCGGGGGCCCAGCAATCGGAGTCGTCGGCGGCTCCGGTACGGGCGGCGGCGGGCTCCGCCTCGCCCTGGTCGCCGTCGCCGTCCTCGACCCGGGCCGACACCTCGCCGGACGGCCGGGACTCGGCCGCCACGACCCGGCCGCGGCCACGCGAGCCCTCCGGGCGCGGGCCGCCCTCGCCGGACACGCCGTCCTCGGCCTCGTCGATCCGCACCGTCACCCGCCCGGCAGGCCGCGACTCCGCCGCCAAAGGACGCCGCCGCGGGACCTGCCCCGCCTCCGCCGCCACGACCCGGCCGCGGCCACGCGAGCCCTCCGGGCGCGGGCCGCCCTCGCCGGACACGCCATCCTCGGCCTCGTCGATCCGCACCGTCACCCGCCCGGCAGGCCGCGACTCCGCCCCCAGAGGACGCCGCCGCGGGACCTGCCCCGCCTCCGCCGCCACGACCCGGCCGCGGCCACGCGAGCCCTCCGGGCGCGGGCCGCCCTCGCCGGACACGCCATCCTCGGCCTCGTCGATCCGCACCGTCACCCGCCCGGCAGGCCGCGACTCCGCCCCCAGAGGACGCCGCCGCGGGACCTGCCCCGCCTCCGCCGCCACGTCCTGGGCAGGGGCCACCCGGTGCCGAGCCGAGCCCAGCCCCGCCGCGCCGCCCATCGGGTCGGCGTCCGGGCGTTCCGCGCCGACGGGGACGGCGGCCTCCCCCGCCTCGCCAACGTGCCCCGCCGCGTGGCCGACCGGGCGCGGCTCATCCGCACCGGCCGCCGGACGAGAGACAGGAACGCCGCCGGTCGCCGGGCCGACGTCCGGCCGTCCGTCCCCGACTCGCGCGGTATCGCCGACCGCGTGCCCGGCGGAGCCTTCCGCACCCGCCCGGTCGCCGTCCGAGACCCCGTGCCCCGCCGAAGCCGCGTCGCCCTCCGCGCCCGCGACACCACCTGTCGCCCGGTCCGCCTGGCTGGTCCCGGCCGAGCCGGGGGCGGCGCCGTCGTCCGTCGGTGCGGCGGCCGGCCGTCCCGCGCTCGGCCGGCCCATGTCGTCCTCGTCGTCCGCCTCGTCCGAGAGGCGTGCGCGGGCGGCGGTGGAGGGCCCCTCCGTGGCGTAGGCGTGGTCAGCGGGCTCGGGGTGTCCCTCCAGGAGGAACGCGCCGGTGGCGGGGGTCGCGCGGAAGGCGGCCGGGAGTTGGGAGAGGCCGACGTCGTCCATGTCGTCCTCGTCCGCCTCACCCACCTCGTCCACGCGGACCGTGATCCACCCCGGCCGCTCGGAGTCGGCCGGCAGGGCGCGGGTGCTCCGCGGGCCCGGGACGTCCGGGATACGGATCGTCACCCCGCGCGTCCCGCGCGCGTCCGCCGCCGACGGGTGCGCGGCGCCGCCGCGTGGGGCGGGGACGGTGACGGGGGGCTGTGGGAGGCCCAGCAGTTCGATGAGGCGCTGCTCCGCGCCCAGCGCCTCGGCGGCGCGCCGTTCCGCGTCGTACGCGGACTCCGCGGCCCGCGCCGCGTCCACCGCCCGTGCCGCGGCCAGTTCGGCGCGGGCCTCCTCGGCGGCGGTCGACTTCGCGTGGTCGGCGGTGCGCCGGGCGGTCTCGCGGGCCTCGTCGAAGGCGGCGACCGTGGTCTTCTCGGCGTCGCTCGCGGCGAGGGCGGCGCGGGCCGGGTCGGCGTCGGGGGCGGAGTCGTCGAGCCATCCGGCGCGGACGGCCTCGGCGGTCTCCTGCTCGACCTCGACGAGCCGCTGGCGCAGATGGTCGGCCTCGCTGCGGGCGCGCTGGGCCGCCGTGGCGGCGGAGGTGGCGTCGCGGTGGGCGGCCTCGCCGGCCTCCTGGAGGGCGGCGGAGCGCTCCTCCTCCTCGTTGGCGACCCGCTCGCCGTCCTCCGCCGCCGCGTGCAGGGCGCGGACGAGGTCGGCGGCGGCCTTGGCGCGGGCGGCGAGCGCGGGGGCCGCGTCCCGCTCGGCCTCACGGATGGCGGCGGCGACGCGCGCGGAGCGGTCGGCGGCGGCCCGGTGGCGCAGCACCGTCTCGGCGGCCTGCCAGGCGGAGTGCAGGGTGCGGGCGTCGTTGAGCTCCCGGCGCTGCGCCGCGGCGCCCTTCTCGGCGGCGGCGAGCGCCAAGGAGGCGTGGCGGTAGGCGAGTTCGGCGGCGACGAGGCCGCTGCGGCCGCGCGCCCCCTCGGCGTCGGTGACGGCCTGTGCGGCGGCGGCGACCTGTTCGGCGAGCTCGGCGGCGCGTGCCCGCTCCTCCGCGCCGCGCGCGGACAGCCGCCGGGCGAGCGTACGGGTGCGGCGCTCGGCGCCCGCGTGCACCCCGCGGGCCTGCTCACGCCGCTCCGCGGCGTCCGCGATGCGCTGGAGCAGATCGAGCGAACCGGCGGTGAAGTCGCGCTCGGCGGTCAGCTCGGCGCGGCGGCCGAGCTTGTGGGCGAAGCCGTGGACGAGGTCGGCGAGCCCGTCGGTGTCACGGGTGTCGGTGACGGCGCGCAGCAGGAGGTCGGTGAAGTCGGAGTCGTTCTTCACCGCGAAGAGCCCGGCGGCCTCGCCCTCGTCGGCGTTCATCTCCCGCTGGTAGCGGAAGAGTTCGGGGTCGAGGCCGAGTTCGCCGAGGTGTTCGTTCCAGCGTTCGTGGATCTCCACCCAGACCACGTCGAGATGGGGGTACGCCTTGCCGGCCTCCGTAAGGGCGTCACGGAAGCCCTTCATGGTGCGGCGGCGGCCACGTGCGGTGGAGGCGCCCTCGACGGCGGGCCGCACCGCCGCGGACTCGGCGACCGGCAGCGAGTCCAGGCTCAGCCCGGGGCCGGGCCGGAAGGAGTACCACGCCTCGGCGAACTTCCGCGGGTCGTTGGAGACCTGACGGCCGCGCCATTCGCTGACCTTGCCGACGACGACCGTCTCGCCGGTGACGGTGTGCTGCCACTCCAGCGCGACATGCCCGCAGTCGTCGGCGAGCAGGAACTTGCGCAGCACGCCGGAGCTGGCGCCGCCCAGGGTGTTGCGATGGCCGGGCAGCATCACCGAGAAGATCAGCTTGAGCAGGACGGACTTGCCGCCGCCGTTCTCCAGGAAGAGCACACCGGCGGGGGCGGGGCGGCGCGGCGGGCCGACCGGCTCCTCCTCGAAGAACTCCGCCTGGGTGGGTGCGGGGCTGGGCACCGGCTCGCCGACTCCGCGCAGGTCCAGCACGGTGTCGGCGTACCGCGCACCGGCCGGCCCGATGGAGTAGAGGCGGATCCGGGACAGCTCGTACATGGCGGCGGACTCTCGTTGTCGAAAGGGGGTGGGGGTTCCGGGCGGGGCGGGGTTCAGGAGTGGAAGGGGAGACCGGCGTCGGCCACCAGATCGAGGTCGTCGCTGTCGTCCGGCGGCAGCAGGGTCGCGCTGCCGTCGCCGACCGGGACGACCCCGAGCTCCAGCAGCTCGGCCATGGCGGCGGAGGCCGCCATGTCGCGCACCTGGAGCTGATAGCGCGCGGTCGTGCGGTAGGTGCCGCCCGAGTCGTCGCCGGTGCGCTGGAGGAAGCCGGAGTCGACCAGGAAGGCGACGGCCTTGCCGATGATGCCGGTGGTGGAACCGGCGAGCCTGCGCGCGTCCTTGGTGGCGCCGGTGGCGCTGCGCCGGGCGTAGACCCGCCAGGCCGCTTCCAGACCCGGCGCACCGGTGACGGGGTCGCTGTTCTCCCCCTGCTCCTCGGCCCGCTCCTCCAGCCGCCGGCACGCCTGGCGGACGAAGGCGTCGACGCCGTTGACGGTGACCCGGCCGATATAGCCGTCGTCGGCGAGGTCCTCGGGGCGCGGGAACGCCAGGGCGGCGACGGCGAGATGGGCCAGGCCGTGCAGAAAGCGGTCGGCGGAGTCGGTGGCGGCCCGGCGGGCGTAATCGCCCATGCGGACGGCGAAGACGGAGTCCTCGGCGGCCGTCACCGCCATTCCGGCGCGGGTGGACACCTCCAGCACGATGAGTCCGAGCCCGGCGGCGATGGCGTCGGTGAGGCGGGCGAACGCCGGTTCGTCGCGGTGCCGGCGCAGCAGCTCGGCGTATTCGACGTCCCGCGCGGGCAGCAGCTTGGGCTGGAGTCCGAAGGCCACCAGCCGTGCGGCGTCGGCCGCGTCGGCGGGTGTCATCCCGGGGGCTGCGCCGGGTGCCGCCGGGGCGGGTGCCGGGTCCGGCGGTGCCATCTCGTCGACGTCGTACTCGGTCACGGCCGAACCTCCTCGCGCGGGGCGGTCACACGGTGGACTGGGGCTGATGCGGCACCGTCGCCCCCGCCGAGGCGGGCGGCAGGAGGCATCGGCCCGGCCGCTCGCGCCGGGCACGGCACGGGCTCTCCGCCGCGACGGCGGGAATTCCCGTGGCGGAGCCGGGCACCCTCGTGGCGGAGCCGGGCGCTGCCGGGACCGCCGCCGAGGCGGCGTTCGCTCCACGTCGTCCACGTCGGCATCACGCCACCTCCGCCCGGTCGGCCGCCATACCGGCCGCGTCCAGCAGGGCGGTGCCCACGATCAGGTCGGCGCCGCCGAACTCGGGGTCGTCCAGCTCGGTGCCGTCGTCCACGGCGAACAGCAACCGCTGCTCGCCCTGGCGGTAGGCGGTGCCGACCGGGGGGCTGGCGGCGTGGACGGCGAGGAGGGCGATCAGATAGGGCAAGTCGGGGTCGCGGCGGCGGGCGTCGGCGAGCAGCCCGGACAGGCGGCGCGGGGCGTCGGCGGGCAGCTCCAGCAGATCCATGGCCACCGCCAGCTGCTCCTCGCTGAAGCGGCTGTCGTCGGGGGTGGCGATGAGGTCCGGCTCGGGCATCTCCGCGCCGAGGTGCTCCCGCTCCACGGGCGGGGTGAGCAGCATCTCGACCAGGTCGCCCATCCGCACCGAGGTGGGGGTGCGCAGGCCCGTGCCGCGGGCGAAGAAGGCGTCGGTGACCCGGCCCGCGCGCTCGACGGGGAGCGGGAGGACGGGGGCCAGCAGCTGTCCGTACAGGTCGTATCCGGAGCGCGGGGCGGGGGGTGCGAACGCTTGGCGGTCCTGCTCGGCGCGGAACAGCGGACCGGCCTCCAGCAGCCGGGACTGCAGCTGGGTGTGGCGCCGGATGCAGTCCTTGACTATGTCGACGAGCTCGGCGGCGCGCCGCTTGGGCTCGGGGTCCCCCGCGGAAGCGGCCTCGTCGCGCACCTTGCGGATGTTGGTGAGAATCGCGTTCTCATGGCGGTAGCGGTCGGCGACGTGGTCGAGCGCCTCGCTGATCAGATCGGGCACGGTGCTCAGCCAGTCGACGGCGCGGACGTTGCGCCGGGTGGCGTCGAGGGTGCGGCGCAGCGTCTCCGAGTACTGCACGGTGCGGTAGCGGGCCTGCTCGGCGGCGAGTTGGGCATCGGCCAGCCGGCCCCGGCTGATCAGGACCTCCAGCTTGACCTCGGCGGCGATCTGAGCGCTGGTGACATCCGTGTCGAGGGCGCCGACCAAAACGTTGACGGCCTCGTCGGTGGTGCGCAGATAGACGCTGCCGCCGGGGCCGGGCACCTCCTCGATCAGCTTGAAGTCGTAATCCCTGCGGACATACACCCCATCAGGCCCGAAAGTGCCGTAAACCGCGCGGAAGCCGCGGTCCACACTGCCGACGTTGATCAGGTTCTCCAGCACCCAGCGGGCGACCCGGTCGTGCTCGGCGGCGGGGCGCCCGGGGGCCTGGGCCGCCACCCGGGGCAGCAGCCTGGCCACTATCTGCTCGTGGTCGGCGCCGGTGTCGAAGTCCATGTGGAGCGTGACGAGATCGATGGCGGCCAGGGCGACCTCCGCCATCGCATACACCCCGTACTCCCCCGCGAGGTTGGCCTTGCGCGCGTCCAGGTCGTGCAGCGGCGCGGTGCACGCGAGCGCGCGCAGCCGCCGGGCCAGGCCCTCGTCGGCGGCCGGGCCGGGGGCCGGCCGGGCAGCCCCTTCGGCGGTGTTGAGCTGGGGCGCGGCGGCCCCCGGGGGTGGAGATGTCACGTCGCACAGAGTAGGCGCTCGCACCGACAACGTACGAAACGGCACGGAGATCCCGCTATGACACACCAGATCCCCCGCGCACACACGCGCGTACACCGGCGCGTCCCCCGCACCTCACCGATCCGTCAGTCTACGGCTCACCGGCCGGTGGTCCGTCCAGGGCGAGCGCGGCGAAGGTGGCGAGCCAGTGGTCGCCGGTGAAGTCGCCGGAAACGGCGGCCGGGAGCCCGGCGGCCAGATGGTCACGCGCCGCCGTCCGCAGCACGTCCGCCCGCGGGTCGCCGGGCGGCAGGGCGGCGGCCAGGCGGCGCAGCGCGGCGGCCCGGCTGAGGGTGAGGCCGAGGAGATGCCCGATCTGCGGATCGGCGGGGTCGGAGACGACGGGCGGGGTGAGCACGGTGGCCGGCACACCCCATTCCAGGCCGGGGAGGAAGCGTTCCAGCCAGCGTGCGAACTCCTCCTCCGGCAGCACCCGGCACACCGCCTCGGCCTCGGTGAGCGCGGGCGAGAGGAAGTCCTGCCCGGAGGGCTCCCAGTGGACGGGGGCGTCGTGATCGTCCGCGAACCAGCCGAGAACGGCCTCGGTGACCGGTTCGACGACCGTCCCGACGCCGGCGGCGGCCGCGCTGTCCAGGACCAGACCGAGGGCGAAGGCACTGTTGGTGTGGACACCGTGGCGCACCGGGTAGGTGGCACGTTCCAGCCATCCGGACAGCAGTGCGCGGACGGTGTCGGCGGCCGGTTCCAGGGCCTTCGCCCAGCGCTCGCCCGCGGGCCCCGGGAGGCTCCGGCATTCGGCGGTCAGCGCGAGCAGCCAGGCCCAGCCGTAAGGACGCTCGAAGGAGGGACGGGCCCGCAGATACTCCGCCTCGACGGCGAGGGCATCGGCCGTAAGGTGCCCGTCCAGGACGGCGGTGACCTCGTCGGCGCGGACCCGGTCGGGGCAGCGGCGCAACAGCCGGACCAGCAGCCAGTGCATATGGACCGAGGAGTGCCAGTCGTAGGAGCCGTAGAAGGCGGGGTGGCGTTGGCGCGGCTCCACCAGGTCCTGGGGTCCGCGCAGCAGATAGGCCGGGGCGTTGGGGTAGTCCCGGGTGACGTTGGCGGTGGCGAGGGCGGCGAACCGGGCCGCGTACCGGCCCAGTTCGCTGCGGCCCTCGTCCGGGCCGTTCGGCTCGCTCGGCCCGTTCATCCTGCTCGGATCGTTCGGCCCGTTCGTCCTGCTCGGATCGTTCGGCTCGTTCGGCTCGTTCATGCTGCTCGGCTCGTTCAATGCGTTGCCCCCTCGGCGATGCGCGGATCGGTCCGGGTGCTCAGGGCCGCCCCGATGATCGCCCGCAGCGCCTCGGCCGACACGGCGGCCGGCAGTGAGGGCTCGGCCCGGTCCACGACCTGTTCGGGAGCGTACGGGAGATGGATGAACCCGCCGCGCAGGGCGGGCCGCTCGGTGGCGATGAGATGGGCCAGGCCATAGAAGACGTGGTTGCACACGAAGGTTCCGGCCGTCTGGGAGACGGCGGCCGGGATCCCGGCCGCGCGGACGGCCGCGACGCACGCCTTGATGGGCAGGGGCGCGAAGTAAGCGGCGGGGCCGCCCTCCACGACCGGTTCGTCGATGGGCCGACGCCCGGCGTTGTCGGGTATGCGGGCGTCGTCCACGTTGATCGCCACCCGCTCGACGGTGACACCGGGACGGCCGCCGGCCTGGCCCACGCACAGCACCAGTTCGGGGTCGGCCGCCGCCACCGCGGCGGCCAGCTCCTCGAGCGCGGTGCCGAAGACGCAGGCGAGCCGTACGGCCGTCACCTCGGTGCCGGGCGGCGGGTCGGCGGCGACGAGGGAGACGGCCTGCCAGGACGGATTGACGGCCGAGTCCGCGAAGGGCTCGAAACCGGTGAGCAGCACTCGGGTCACAGCGGTCCCCTCAGAAGGCGAAGAGCGAGATGATGACGATGTTGCAGACCAGCAGCGCCCCGGCGGTGGGGAGCTGCGCCTTGATGGGGCCGTACTGGTCCTTGAGTTCGAGCAGGGCGGCGGGCACCAGGTTGAAGTTGGCGGCCATGGGGGTCACGAGCGTGCCGCAGAAACCGGCCAGCATGCCGACGGCGAGGACGAGGGGCGGGTCGCCGTGCATCTGCTGGATGAGCACGGGCCAGCCGATGGCGGCGGTCATCACCGGGAAGGCGGCGAAGGCGTTGCCCATGATGACGGTGAACAGGGCCATTCCGACGCAGTAGACGGCGACGGCGACGTACTTCTGGCCGTCCGGCAGCATCTGTTCGGTGATCTTGCCGACCTGTTCGCCGACCCCGGCCACCTGGAAGATGGAGCCGAGCACGGCGAGCAGCTGGGGCAGCAGCAGCGCCCAGCCCATGGACTCCAGCAGGTTCCGGCCGGCGTGCAGGGGCACGGTGGGACGCCGCTCGCGGACCACGACCATGGCGACCGCCAGCCCGGCGATCGCGCCGAAGCCGAGGCCGAGGATGGTCTCGCTACCGGCCTCCAGGAGCGGTTCGCCCCCGATGCGCCAGTGCTTGACGGCCGAGGCGCAGACGACCGCGACCAGCGGAATGGTGAGCGCCGGGACGAACAGCCTGCTGCCGAGCCGGGCCGCCGAGGCGGTCCGCTGCTCGGGGGTGGTGGTGCGTGGCACACCGCGCCCGGTGAGCTGGAAGCCGCCCAGGCAGACCATGGCGAGGACGGCGACGCCCAGCGGCTCGGCCGGGGCCTTCTTCTCCACCACCCAGCTGCTGTAGAAGAAGCATGCGCCGAGCAGCCCCCAGAAGGCGGCCGAACCATGGCGCTTGGGGTTGCTGCGGTCGACGGCCATCTGTGCGGCCATGGCGAGGAAGACGGCGCCGACGAGCCAGTAGAACCACTCCGCCTTGATCATTTGGCTGCCTCCGCGGTGTGGCTGCCGTCGGCGGCGGACCGGCCGCCCGGGGCGGCGAGGTCGCGGTCCAGGGAGCGGTCCAGGCGCAGCAGCCGGAAGCCGTGGATGAGGAACGCGCAGACGGCGGTGGGGATGGCCCACAGCGCCAGCTGAAGCGGCTCCAGGTGGGTGTGGTAGGTGCTGTTGACGAATCCGGTGATCAGCAGGATCGAGCCGATGGCCAGGAAGCAGTCCTCGCCGAAGAACAGTCCGACCGTGTCGGCGCTGGAGGAGTACGAGCGGATCCGCTCCCGGATCCGCTCGGGCAGCGGGCCGTGGCGGCGCTCCGCGGCACCCTCGGCCATCGGCGCGACCATGGGCCGCACGCTCTGGGCCGGGCCGCCGATGCTGGTGAGGCCGAGGGCGGCGGTGAGCTGGCGCAGCAGCAGGTAGAGGGCGAGGAACCGGCCGGTGGTGAGCTTGCCGAGCCGGCCGATGAGGGTACGGGCCTGTTCCTGGAGGCCGTTGCGCTCCAGGAGGCCGATGACGGGCAGGGTGATGACGAAGATCGTCACAGAGCGGCTGGAGGCGAAGCCGTCGCCGAAGGCCGCCAGGATTTGCTGGGGCGAGAGCTTGGCCAGCAGCCCGGTGGCGATGCCGGCGACCCCCACCACCAGCAACGGGTTGCGTCGTGTGGCGAATCCGACGATCACCACGAGGACGCCAAGGAGAACGATCATGCGTCCCGCCTTCCGCGCACAGGACCTCACAGGGGTGTGAGGAGGGTGCACCGGAGGCTAGGTGTTCGTTCAACGATCCGACAAGAGTCTGAAACCAACTTGTGTCCACCCCGCCGGATCGTTTACCGCTGGGAAACCCCTACCGGCGGGACATCTTCCGCCCATAGGCGTCGGCCAACTGCCCCTGGGAATCGTCCAGATAGGAGGCGAGCAGCCGCTCCGCCTCCACCGCGTCCCCGCTCTGCAGCACTTCCAGGATCTGTCGGTTGCGCACCAGATAGGGGGCGTGGAAGCGGCGGGGGTCGGCCATGATGTGGAAGACCAGTCGCAGCTCGGCCAGCACTCCGCGCATCAGCTCGTCGGCGCGGGGGCTTCCGGCGAGGGAGACGATCGCCTGGTGGAAGCGGATATTGGCGGTGGACAGGTCCTGCCAGGCCCGGTCCTGGGCGGCGCGCTCGCCCGCCAGGACCGCCGCCTCGACCGCCTCCACCGCATGGGGCGGCTCCCCCAGGCCGCGCACCGCGGCGCATTCGACGAGCCGGCGCACCCGGTAGATGTCGTTCAGATCGTCGACGGTCAGGACGCGGACGAACACCCCGCGGTTGAGCTCGTGCACCAGCAGCCGCTCATGGGTGAGCAGGCGGAACGCCTCCCGGAGGGTGTTGCGCGAGACACCGAGCGCGCCGCCCACGCTGTCCTCGGACAGCCGGGTGCCGGGCGGGAAGAACCCCTCGGCGATGCGGTCGCGCAGGATGTCCGCGACGCGCTCCGCCGTACTGGTACGGCCCAGGAGTGCCCGGTCGGCCTCGAGCCCGGCGGCGAGGCCGGAGCCCCGGGGGTACTCCGCCGCGTCCGTCACCTCCGCCTCCCCGGCCCGATCCGACGGTCCGCCGGATCGGCGCTTCGCACCTTTTGCCCCGTTAGTCACATCAACCCCTATTTGATGTCTCGTTCGTCCCGTATAGCGAGAAGTCAAGCCCAGAAACGGTCACCGGACAACATGCTTCTTGTCGGATCGTTCAACGATCGCTTACCTTGTGGTGCCATCCACAGCGCACCACCTGTCCCCCACGCCCGAACGGACGGATATGACCGCACCCTTGGCGAACGCGTCCATCGACTCCATCGATCTCAACGCCGACCTCGGCGAGGGGTTCGGCCGTTGGCGGCTCACCGACGACGAGGCCCTGCTGTCCATCGTCACCAGCGCCAATGTCGCCTGCGGATTCCACGCCGGGGACCCCTCGACCATGCGCCGGGTGTGCGAGCTGGCCGCCGGGCGCGGGGTGCGCATCGGGGCCCAGGTCTCCTACCGGGACCTGGCCGGTTTCGGACGGCGCAGCATGGACGTCCCGCCGCGCGAGCTGACCGACGAGATCGCCTACCAGATCGGCGCGTTGGAGGTCTTCGCGCGTGCCGCCGGGGCGCGGGTGGACTACGTCAAACCGCACGGCGCCCTCTACAACCGCAGCGTGCACGACGAGGCCCAGGCTGCCGCCGTGGTCGAGGGCATACGGCTGGCGGACGGCGGTCCGCTGCCGGTGCTGGGGCTGCCCGGGTCCCGGCTGCACGAGGCGGCCCGCGCGGCCGGGCTGCCGGTGGTCGCCGAGGCGTTCGCCGACCGCGCCTACACCGCCGCCGGGACCCTCGTCCCGCGCGGTGAGCCCGGCGCGGTGGTCTCCGATCCGGACACGGTGGTCAAGCGGGCCCTCGGCTTCGCCCGTGACCGCGCGGTGACCTCGATCGACGGACAGCGGATCGAGGTGGACGTGCGCTCGCTGTGCGTCCACGGCGACACCCCCGGCGCCGCCGACCTCGCCCGCCGGGTGCGGGCCGAGCTGACCGCCGCCGGGGTGCGTGTGGCGGCGTTCGCATGACCATGAGGAGCCTGCCGGTGGGCGAGCACGGGCTGCTCATCGAGCTCGACAGCGGCGAGGCGGCCGAGGCACTCCACGCCGAACTGCTGCGCCGCGCCGCCGCGCGCCGGCTCCCCGCCGTACGGGAGATCGTGCCCGCCGCCCGCACCGTCTTCCTCGACGGGCTCGCCGACCCCGGGCGGCTCGCCGCCGAGCTGCCCGGCTGGCGGATACCGCCCCTGGACCGCGACGACAGCGCCACCGTCGAGGTGCCCGTGCGCTATGACGGGCCCGATCTGGCCGGGGTCGCGGAGCGGTGGGGGGTGACGCCCGAGGAGGCCGTACGGATTCACTCCGGCACCGAGTTCCGGGTGGCCTTCTGCGGCTTCGCGCCCGGTTTCGGCTATCTGACCGGGCTGCCCGAGCGGTTCCACGTGCCGCGCCACGCGACGCCGCGGACCCGGGTGCCGGTCGGCTCGGTGGCCCTCGCGGGGGCGTACACGGGCGTCTATCCGCGCTCGTCCCCCGGCGGCTGGCAGCTCATCGGCACCACGGACACCGTGCTGTGGGACCCCGCACGGGAGCCGGCGGCGCTCTTCACCCCCGGCACCCGCGTCCGTTTCGTACCGGAACCGGAACCGGGCCCGGCGGCCGCGGACCGGGGCACGGACACGGCCCCGCGCTCGGTGTCGGAAGGGGCCGCACCATGACCGACAGCGCCTTCGTGGTCGTACGGCCGGGAGCCCTGACCACCGTCCAGGACCTGGGCCGCTTCGGCCACGCCCATCTCGGGGTGCCCCGCTCCGGGGCGCTCGACCAGCCCGCCCACCGGCTCGCCAACCGCCTGGTGGGCAACGCCGAAGGGGCCGCCACCCTGGAGACCACGCTGACCGGCTGTGCGGTGCGGCTGCGCCGGACGGCGACGGTCGCGGTCACCGGCGCGCCCTGCCCGGTGACGGTCGACGGCCGCCCCGCCGCGTGGGGCGCGGCCGTACGGGTACCCGCGGGCGCGCTCCTGGAGGCCGGGGCCGCCGCCCACGGGGTGCGCAGCTATGTGGCCTTCGACGGTGGTGTGGAGGCCGAGACGGTGCTCGGCAGCCGGTCCACGGACGTGCTCTCCGGGCTGGGTCCGGCACCGCTCGCGCACGACGCGGTGCTGCGGCTCGGCCCGCCGCGCGGCCCCGTGCCCGGTGTGGACGGGGTGCCGCACCGGGGCGCGGCCCGGGAGCTGGTGCTGCCCGTGGTGCTCGGCCCGCGCGACGACTGGTTCACCACGGCGGGACTGCGCACCCTGGCCACCGGGGAGTTCCGGGTCTCGGCCGCGAGCAACCGGATCGGACTGCGGACCGAGGGCCCCGCCCTGGAGCGGGCGAAGGACGGTGAGCTGGCCAGTGAGGGAATGGCGCTCGGCGCGCTCCAAGTGCCGCCGGACGGACGGCCCGTGCTCTTCCTGGCCGACCATCCGACGACCGGCGGCTACCCCGTCGTGGGGGTCGTACCGGAGCCGTATCTGGCCGCCGCCGCGCAGGCCGTCCCCGGCACCCCGGTGCGGTTCACCCCGCTGGGCCGGGTCTCCTGGCCGCTGTCTGCCCGGCGGGACGTCCCGAGCGACGGCACGGGGGGCGTCGCGGAGGGCGTCGCGAAGAACGTCGCGGAGGGCGTCGCGGACCGGGACTAGCGGGCGCGCCGGGCACCGACCCGCTCCGTGCGCTGCGCCTTGCGGCGCAGTGCGCGGCGCTCCTCCTCACCGGTGCCGCCCCAGACCCCGTGGGTCACACCGGCCTCCAGCGCATACTCCAGGCACTCCTGGATCACCGGACAACTGCGGCAGACCTCCTTGGCCCGCGCCTCCTGACGCTGGGCGGCCGGGCCCGCCACCCCGACCGGGAAGAACAACTCCGGGTCCTCGTGCGTGCATGCGGCCTTCTGCCACCAGGCCATGGCTGCCCCTTCCATGAACGACTGCCGTCAACGACGGCGCTGACGCCGCCCGCCGTCGGGCTCACCGCGCAGGGTTCGCGGGCGGGCGCCCAGGACCGTGCGGGCGCGTGCGTGCGGGCTGTGACAGGGGTCGGGTTACCGATCGCGGCGGCGGCAAACGACCCGAACGCGCCACGCCTCAGCCGGACTTCCCCGGCGGGCCGTAACCGCCGCCGCCCGGCGTATGGACGACCAGGACGTCGCCCACCCCGACATCCGCCGCGTCGCGGCCCGCCAGGTGGTCCACCGAACCGTCGGCACGCTCGATCGCGTTCGCGCCCAGGGCGCCTGGTGCGCCGCCCGCCATGCCGTACGGGGCCACCCGGCGGTGGCCGGTCAGGAGGGCGACGGTCATCGGCTCCAGGAAGCGGATGCGGCGGGTGACGCCGTGGCCGCCGCGCCAGCGGCCGCGGCCGCCGCTGCCCCGGCGGATCGCGAAGCTCTCCACCCGCACCGGATAGCGCCACTCCAGCACCTCGGGGTCGGTCAGCCGCGAGTTGGTCATATGGGTCTGCACGGCGTCGGCGCCGTCGAAGCCGTCACCCGCGCCGGAACCGCTGGCGACCGTCTCGTAGTACTGGACGCGGTCATTGCCGAAGGTCACGTTGTTCATCGTGCCGGAGCCCTCGGCCTGGACGCCCAGGGCCGCGTACAGGGCGCCCGTGACGGCCTGGGAGGTCTCCACGTTCCCGGCGACCGTGGCGGCCGGGAAGACAGGCGCCAGCATGGAGCCCTCGGGGATGCGGACCTGAAGGGGTTTCAGGCAGCCGCTGTTGAGCGGGATGTCCTCGGCCACCAGCGTCCGGAAGACGTAGAGCACGGCCGCCATCACCACCGAGCTGGGCGCGTTGTCGTTGCCGGGGCGCTGGGGCGAGGTGCCGGTGAAGTCCAGTACGGCGCCACGCGCCGCGCGGTCCACCGTAAGGGTGACGCGGATGACCGCCCCGTCGTCGGTCTCGTAGCGGTAGGAGCCGTCCCGGAGGCCCGCGACGATACGGCGCACCGACTCCTCCGCGTTGTCCTGGACGTGGCCCATATAGGCGTGCACCACGTCGAGCCCGAACTGCCCGATCATCCGCCGCAGTTCCTGGATGCCCTTCTCGTTGGCGGCGATCTGGGCGCGCAGATCGGCGAGGTTGGCCTCCGGGGCGCGGGACGGATACGGCCCGCCGGTCAGCAGTTCCCGCGTCGCGCGCTCGCGCAGCGCCCCGTCCCGCACCAGCAGCCAGTTGTCGAAGAGGACGCCCTCCTCCTGGACGGTGCGGCTGAAGGCGGGCATGGAGCCGGGGGTGATACCGCCGATCTCGGCGTGGTGGCCGCGCGAGGCGACGAGGAAGAGCAGTCCGGTCCCCGTCTCGTCGAAGACCGGGGTGACGACGGTGACGTCCGGCAGATGGGTGCCTCCGTGGTACGGGTCGTTGATCGCGTACACATCGCCGGGGCGCATCGCGTCCCCGTTGCGCCGCAGCACCTCCTTGATGGACTCGCCCATGGAGCCCAGGTGCACCGGGATGTGCGGGGCGTTGGCGATCAGATTGCCCTCGGCGTCGAAGAGCGCGCAGGAGAAGTCGAGCCGCTCCTTGATGTTGACGGAGTGGGCGGTGTGCTCCAGGCGTACGCCCATCTGTTCGGCGATGGCCATGAAGAGGCTGTTGAAGACCTCCAGCATCACGGGGTCCACCTCGGTGCCGACCGCCGTGGTGCGCGGCCGGGGGCGGACCCGGGTGAGCAGCAGATGGCCGCGTTCGCCCATGGTGGCCCGCCAGCCGGGGTCCACCACGGTGGTGGCGTCCTCCTCGGCGATGATCGCGGGGCCGGTGACCTGGTCCGAGGGGTCCATACGGTCGCGTTCGTACAGCGCCGTACGCTGCCGGCGCCCTTCCGCGAACATCCTTACGGTCGTCACGGGAGTCAGCTCGCCCTCCCTGGGCGGCCGTTCCACGGCATGGCCGCCGGTGGGTCCCGACGCGCCGACCGCCTCGACCGACACCGCCTCCACGACGAGCGGCTTGTCCATGGTGAAGGCATAGCGCGTACGGTGCGCCCGGACGAACTCCTCGGCCATCGCGGGGGCGGAGTCCAGCGGGACGGGGAGGGCGGAATCGGTGCCCGCGTACCGCAGATGGACCCGGGCGACGGTGTCCAGGGTGTGCTCCGGGACGCCGTCCGCGAGCAGTTCGCCGCGGGCCCGGTCGGCCAGCCGCGCGCACACCTCGCGCACCCGCGGCAGCGTCTCCTCGTTCAGCTCCGCCTCGACGGCCTGCTCGCGCATGGCGGTGGCGTCGGCCACGCCGATGCCGTACGCGGAGAGCACCCCCGCGAGCGGCGGCACGATCACCGTGTCGATGCCGAGCGCGTCGGCGACCGCGCAGGCGTGCTGGCCGCCCGCGCCGCCGAAGCTGGTGAGCGCGTAGCGGGTGACGTCGCGGCCGCGCTGCACGGAGATCTTCTTGACCGCGTTGGCCATGTTGAGCACCGCGATGTCCAGGAAGCCCGCCGCGACCTCCTCCGGTCCGCGCCGGTCGCCGGTCGCCGCCGCGATCTCCTCGGCGAGCGCGGCGAAGCGCTCCCGGACCGTCGCCGCGTCCAAGGGCTGGTCGGCGTGCGGGCCGAAGACCGCCGGGAAGTGGTCCGGCTGGATCCGGCCGAGCATCACATTGGCGTCGGTCACGGTCAGCGGGCCGCCGCGCCGGTAGCAGGCGGGGCCGGGCACGGCACCGGCCGAGTCCGGCCCCACGCGGTAGCGCCGGCCGTCGAAGTGGAGCACCGAACCGCCGCCCGCCGCCACGGTGTGGATGTTCATCATCGGGGCACGCATCCGCACCCCGGCCACCTCGGTGCCGAAGACCCGCTCGAACTCGCCCGCGTAGTGCGAGACATCGGTCGAGGTGCCGCCCATGTCGAAGCCGATGACGCGGTCGTGGCCGGCCTCGCCCGAGGAACGCGCCATGCCCACCACACCACCGGCCGGACCGGACAGCACCGCGTCCTTGCCCCGGAAGTGCGTGGCCTCCCGCAGCCCGCCGTTGGACTGCATGAACATCAGCCGGATACCGCGCAGTTCGGCGGCCACGTCCTCCACATAGCGGCGCAGGATCGGCGAGAGATACGCGTCGACCACGGTGGTGTCGCCGCGTGACACCAGCTTCATCAACGGGCTGACCTCGTGCGAGCAGCTCACCTGCGGAAAGCCGAGGTCGCGCGCCACCGCGGCGACCTCCTGTTCGTGCCCGGCGTGCCGATAGCCGTGCAGCAGGACGACGGCGGCACTGCGGAAGCCGTCGCGGTGCGCGGTGCGCAGCGCCTCGGCGGCGGCGTCGAGGTCCACAGGGCGCACGACGTCGCCATGGGCGTCCACCCGCTCGGGGATCTCCACGACCCGGTCGTACAGCGCCTCGGGCAGCAGGATCCGGCGGTCGAAGAGGCGGGGGCGGTTCTGGTACGCGATGCGCAGCGCGTCCCGGAAACCCTCGGTGACGACGAGGACGGTCGGCTCGCCCTTGCGTTCCAGCAGGGCGTTCGTGGCGACCGTGGTACCCATCTTGACGACGGCGATCCGCTCGGCCGGAACCGGTTCGCCGGAACCGAGCCCCAGCGTCTGCCGGATTCCGGCGACGGCGGCGTCGGGATAGCGCTCGGGGTGGTGGGACAGCAGTTTACGGGTGACCAGGCGGCCGTCCGGACGTTTGCCGACCACGTCCGTGAAGGTTCCGCCCCGGTCGATCCAGAACTCCCAGCGACCCGTCACTCCGCCATTGTCGCAGCGTGCGACGGTACACCGGCGGTGAGCGGACCGGCGGCCGGGTGAGACTGCGAGTCGGCGGCCGGGGACGGAGACGGGGCCTGGGACGGGGACGGGGATGGGAGCTGCTCGGTGCGGGGGCGCGGGCTGCCTGGTGCGCGGAGGCGCGGGCGGAACGGTGCCCGGGGACGCGAGCTGCCCGGTACACGGCAGCGCTGGCGGAACGGCGCGCGGTTCGGGGGGCCGGAGGGGGAGGCGGGCGGGGGCCGGGCCACGGGTCACCGCGGTGAGCGCGGCGCGCGTCGCCCGCCGGTCCCGCTCCTCAAGGAGGTGTCCGGTGCCTCGGAGGCGGTGGCTCCATTCCAGCGCCGCCAACGCGACCAGGCCGGGCAGAAGGTCGGTGCAGCGGTCCACGATCCAGCGGGTGCCGCGGGTCGCCATCCACCATGCGGCGCCGGCGCGCGAGGGCGCGGGGCCGTCGAGCTCCGAGGTGGGCGGCGGGCCGGTCGCCATGGACCGGGCGCACAGGGCGCTGTGGAACTCCCCGGCCAGCAGCCGCTGCCCGAGCTCGCTCGGATGCAGTCGGTCCACACTCCACGCCCGCCGGCCGGCCACCCAGGCGTGGTCGCCCAGCTCCACATGGACCGCGTCGTAGCGCTGGGACAGCGCGTGCACCACGGTGTTCACCGCACGCATCCGGCGCCCCAGCGGGCGCGCGAGCGCGGACGGCAAGCCCAGCATCCGCCCGGGGTCGGGCAGGCAGGCGGTGAGCACCACGGCGCCATCGGCACGCAGCGCGCCGATCGTGCGGTCGAGGGCCTCGGCGACCCGGTGGATGCCGGAACGACACGCTGCGCGATGTGGCCGCCACACCAGCCGGTTCCGTACCAGCGCGGTCCCCCGTGTGAGCGTCGGGTGCGCTCACCGCGCACCGCCGGCCGTCTGGTGGGCGGAGGCCGCCGGGGCGGACGGGAGGGCGGTGGCCGGGGCCCGGCCGCCGTCGGCGGACCGGACGCCCTCGGCGGACGGGTCATGGGCGGCCAGGAAGGAGGCCACCGCCGCGGGCCAGCCGTAGCGCTCGGCACGTGCCCGCGCCGCCGCGCGGCGGAGGGACTCCGAGCGGTCGAGGACGCGCTCGACGGCGTCCGCGAAGGCCGGTCCGCTGTCGGCGGCGGTCTCGCCCGCCGGGCCGACGATGTCCGGCAGCGCGGAGAGCGCGCTGACGACGACGGGCGAACCGCAGGCCAGAGCCTCCAGCGCCGCGAGACCGAAGGTCTCCGCGGGGCCCGGCGCCAGTACGACATCGGCGCTCGCCTGGAGGGCGGCGAGCCGCGCCCGGTCCGCCACATGGCCGAGGAAGGCCGCCGGAAGCCCCTCGGCGCGGGCGCGGTCCTCCAGACGCGACCGCAGCGGACCGTCCCCCGCGACCACGAGCGCCGCCGAAACCCCCCGCCGCCGCAGCTCGGCGAGCGCGTCGAGGGCCCGGCCGGGCCGCTTCTCCGGCGAGAGCCGCGAGCACATGGCCAGGAGCACGGTGGCCTCGCCACGGTGGTGGTCCCGCAGCGCGGCATCGTGGTGGGACGGGTGGAAGTGGCCGAGATCCACGCCCAGAGGGGCGCGTACGACATTCCGCGCGCCGATCCGTACAAACTCGCGCGCCGCCCATTCGGTGGTGCAGACGATCCGCGAGTACGCCCGCGCGGTACGGCGGTTGAGCCGGTCCGCGGCTCCCCTGGCCACCGCGTCCGGCACACCCCAGGTGCGCAGTACGGCGTCCGCGCTCTCGTGGGAGACCATCACGGCCGGTACGCGGGCGCGCCGCGCCCACTCCCCGGTCCAGCGGAGGGTGGTGCGGTCCGACACCTCGAGCCGGTCCGGTGCCAGCCCGTCGAGCAGCCGGGCCAGCCGCCGCCGGTCGGTCAGGACGCGATAGCCGCCGGTGCCGGGGATGGTCGGTCCGGGCAGCGTGATCACCCGCCCCTGGCGGGTGTGCTCGTCCGAGGCCCGTTCGCCCGGCACCACCAGCACGGCCTCGTGCCCGGCCGCCTGATAGCCGGCCCCGAGTTCGCGCAGCGCGGTGCGGAGGCCGCCGGAGGCGGGGGTGACGAAGTTGGCGAGCCGGACGATGCGCAGCCCCTGGTCGTCCCTCATGCAGTGCCCCATTCACCCGCTCCTCCACCCGCGCGACGCACAACCGCGGGCATCGTCACCAACCGCGGCCCGGCGGCCGCCCGTGCGGCGCTCATGCCGCGTCCCCTTCACTCGCTTCTCCGCCCGCACGGCGCAGCAGCGCGGGCATCGTCACCAACCGCGGCCCGGCGGCCGCCCGTGCGGCGCTCATGCAGTGCCCCATTCACCCGCTCCTCCGCCCGCGCGGCGCACAACCGCGGGCATCGTCACCAACCGCGGCCCGGCGGCCGCCCGTGCGGCGCTCATGCCGCGACCGCCGTACGGGCCGCCAGCACCTCGCCGTAGTGGTCGATCAGCTGGTCGCCGATCGCCTCCCAGGTGCGGTCCTCGACCGCTTCCCGGCCGGCCCGTCCCAGCGTCGCGCGCAGTCTCGCGTCGGCCGCGAGGAGCGATACCGCGTCGCTCACCTCGGTCGCGTCCCCGGGCGGCACCAGCAGTCCGGTGCGTCCGTGGTCGACGAGGTCGAGCGGGCCGCCCGCCGCGGGGGCGACCACCGGGACGCCGCTGGCCTGGGCCTCCTGCACCGTCTGGCAGAAGGTCTCCTGCGGCCCGGTGTGGGCGAAGACGTCCAGCGACGCGAAGACGCGGGCCAGGTCGTCGCCGGTCCGGCGGCCGAGGAAGCGGGCCCTGGGCATCGCCGACCGCAGCGCGGGTTCACTCGGTCCGTCCCCGACCACGACCACCTGGATGCCGGGGAGCTCGCTCAGCGGCGCGAGCAGTTCGACGCTCTTCTCCGGGGCGAGGCGGCCGATGTATCCGACGATCAGCTCACCGCCGGGGGCGAGGGAGCGGCGCAGCTCCGGGTCGCGGCGCGACGGGTGGAAGCGCTCGGTGTCGACCCCGCGCGGCCACAGCCGGACCCGCGGCACGCCGTGCTCGTCGAGGTCGCGGGCGGCGGCGGTGGAGGGGGCGAGGGTGCGGTCGGCGGCGGTGTGCACGGCGCGGATGCGCCGCCAGGCCGCGCTCTCGCCCGCGCCCAGGTACGTACGGGCGTAAGCGCCCAGGTCGGTCTGGTAGACGGCCACCGCCGGTATGCGCAGCCGGAGCGCGGCCGTCATCCCGCGCGCGCCCAGGACGAAGGGGCTGGCGAGGTGGACGACGTCGCTGTGGTGGGAGGTGATCGCGGCCGCGAGCCGCCGGCTGGGCAGCGCGACCCGGACCTGGGGATAGCCGGGCAACGGGAGGGACGGGATGCGGACGACGGGGTACGGATGCGACCGGTCGAGCTCCCCTTGGCTCTCGGGTGGCCCGCCGGCCGTGGCGGGCGGTGGGCCTCCGGGAGGGCCTGCCGGGGCGATGACCAGGGGGTGATGGCCCCGGCGGTGCAGGTGGTCGGCGGTCTGCAGGGTGCAGTGGGCAACGCCGTTGATGTCGGGCGGGAAGGATTCAGTCACGATGGCGACACGCATACCGGTGTTGTCGGCGTCCGAAGGGTGGCCCCGGCATCGAGCACGTTTCGCGCCGTGGAACGTCCCATGAGCGTTGACCCTCGCGCTCCCCGGATACCGCCCCAGGGCGCCGACGAGGCCCCATCGAACCCGGATGAATCCCTCCGAAGCGGCGATCGGTCACCCTGCGTTGACCAGCGATCGCGGCAATGTCCCGTTCGGGCGAATCGGGGATACGTACGGTGACGTTCCCCTCACTCCGCGGAGGGGGCGGCCGGCCGGGTCAGAAGCCCGGGGCCTCGGGGCCGATGCGGCTGCGGACCGCCGTTTGGACCTCGGCCTCCTCGGCCGGGTCGGCGGCCAGCCGGCGGAGTTGTTCGACGACGCGGGCGTCGGCGGTGGCGGCGTGCCGAGCGGCGAGTTCGCGGGTGCTCTCCTCGCAGTCCCAGAGGCATTCGACCGCGAAGCCCGCCGCGAAGGACGGATCGGTGGCGGCCAGCGCGCGGGCGGCGCGGCCGCGGAGGTGGGAGGAGGCCGTCTCCCGGTAGATGTGGCGCAGTACGGGCGCGGCGCAGGAGATGGTCAGGCGCCCGGCGCCGTCGACGAGCGTCCACAGGGTCTGGGCGTCCGGACCCTCGGCCCGGACCGTGCGGCGGAGGGCGGCGAGCACGAGCGGGGTGTCGTACTGTCCGCCGCGGCAGGCGAGCATCGCGGCCGCCGCGTCGCCGAGGGCGTCGGGGCGGTGGGCCCAGAGGCGGGCCCGGTCGAGGGCGGAGATACTGCGCATGCGTTCGAAGGCGGAGAGGGCCGTCTGGGAGACCAGCTCCGAGGCGTCCGGCTCGGTCACGGCCGCCTCGATCAGGTCGAGCACCTCCGGGTCGCCGGTCTCGGCGAGGTGCCGCAGCGCCGCGGCGCGGGCGGCGCCGGGGGCGGAGGCGGCGGCGGTGAGGAGCTCGGGCCGGTCCTCGGGTCCGGCGACGGCGGCCAGACAGCGGGCGGCCGCGTCGGGGCGGCGGGCGGCCGGCTTCAGATCGTGCTCCCGCTGGGCCCACAGCAGGATGTCGCGGACGCTCCAACCGGGCCGCGGCCCCGAGGGCCGCAGCTGCCGCTGCCAGCGGTCGAAGGCGCCCTGTTCCGCCGCCGCGCGCACCCGCGGCCCGTGGTGCGGATCGTCGGCCCACAGCCGCCAGGGGCGGGGCTCATAGGCGCCGCGTACGACGGCGGCCAGTGCGGCGTCGCCGTCGGGGGTCTCGGGGAAGTGGGCGAGGACGGCGGGGGCGAGGCCGCGCAGCCCGGTGTCGTCGTCGCGCAGGGCCAGCTCGTCCAGGGCCCATTCCCAGTTGCTGCCGGCCGCGGCGTAGCGGCGCAGCAGCCGCAGGGCGTCGGCCCGGCCGTAGGCGGCCAGGTGGCCGAGGACGGAGAGGGCGAGCCCGGTGCGCTCCTCGTCGTCGTTGATCAGGTCGTCGGGGTGGAACAGATGCTGTTCGATTTCGTCGAGTCCGGCGTCGAGGTCCAGACAGAGCCTGGCGTAATAGAGCGAACGATTCTCGACCTGCCAGTCGCGGCGGGGGTCGCGCAGCACACAGTGGTGCAGTGCCGCGAGCGCCTCGGCCCGCGGCGCGGCGAGGGCGTGCAGGGTCCCGTCGCCGCGGCCTCGCTGGAGGAGGCCGAGCAGGGTGCCGCTGGGCGCTATGTCTGGATCGAACATGAGGTCAGCATCCGGTGCGGGAGGTTCGCTGGCAACGGGATTTCCGTCGATCGGCATTCTTGCCGATGTCCTGGCGCCGTATGTCCGATGAACGGCGTGGGACTGAGGGATTCCCGAGCGCCGCAGCCTACCCGGAATCTCGCCTTCCGCCGACTCCCGGCCAATCCACCCCCGGAAGGCCATCGGCATATGCCATAAGCACCACCGGATCGGGTATTGCCAAACCGCTTACGGGATGTCGCAGCCTGTGCAAGAGTCGTCACCGGTCCCTCCCTCAAGACCCGGCCGCGCCGCGCCCGTATCGGAGAACGTCATGCCGTCCCCCCGCTCCGCGGACCATCCCGCCGTTCAGCCTCCCCAGCGTGACACGGTGGACGCCCTGATCTCCCAGACGCGGCGGCTCCGCGGGGGGCTCGACGCCGTCCGCCGCGACACCGTGGCCGACCCGGGCGGTGCGGACGGCGCGCAGCTGCGCTGGCAGCGCGCGCTGTGCGAGCTGGCCGTCCACCAGCTGGACGATCTGGGCCGGCATCTGGGCGAGCTGCGCGAGGGACTGCCCGCCGATCACCCGGAGGCGGACCCGGGGACCGGAGCCGACGCGACGGCGGAGAACGCGGCCGGGGCCCCGGCCGGGAGCGCGGCCGCCGCCCCCGGTTCGCTGCTGAGCCGGGTCGGCAGCGCCGAGTGGAACCTGCTCACCGACGAGGTGACCTGGTCCGACGAGCTCTGCCGGATCTTCGGCCGCGACCCCGGGGACGGCGGGCTCACCCTCGACGAGCTGCCCTCCTGGGTCTTCGCCGAGGACCAGCCGATCCTGACCGCGATGGTCACCGACTGCCTCGTGGACGGAAAGCCGATCGACGGGGAATTCCGCGTCGTGCGCGCGGACGAGGTGGTGCGCACCATCCATATGGCGGGTGAGCCGGTGCTCGCCGCCGACGGCAGCACCGCCTCCATGTGGGCCGTGCTCCGGGACGTGAGCGAGCTGCGCCGCAGCGAGCGCGCGGTGCGCGAGAGCCGGGACACGCTGCGGCACCAGCAGCGGATCGCGCGGACCGAGCGCCGGCTGGCGGTGGAGGTGCAGGAGGCCGTGCTGCCGCCCTGGCGGGGGTCGCTCCGGCTGCCGGCCGGTGCCGGCTTCCCGGGCACCGGCCCGGCGGCCGACGGCGCCGCCCTCGACCTCGCCGCCCACTACCTCCCCTCCGAGTCCAGCGCCCAGATCGGCGGCGACTGGTACGACGCGCTCGAGCTGCCGGACGGGCGGACCCTGCTGAGCGTCGGCGGCCTCACCGGCCATGGGGTGAGCGCGACCTGCGGTATGGCGATGCTGCTGGGCGCGGTGCGCGGCATGGCGGTGGCCGGGATCGAACCGGGCCCGCTGATGGGGCGGCTCAATCAGCTGCTCGCCGTCTCCTCCCAGCCCGCGCTGGTCGGCGCCGTCTGCGGACAGTACGACCCGCGCACCCGCACCCTGGTGTGGGCGCAGGCCGGACACCCCGCCCCGCTGCTCTTCCGCGACGGGACGGGGCGCCCGCTGCGCTCGCCCGGCGGCGTGCTGCTCGGCGCCACGACGGGCGCCGCGTACACCCAGGCCGAGGAGCGGCTGGAGCCGGGCGATCTGCTGGTGCTGCACACCGGCCGGCTGGCCAGGGACGCCGAGGGCGTCACCGAGCGGCTGCTCGCGCTCGCGCCACGGCTGACCGCCGCCCGTGGCACCCAGGAGTGCGTACGGACCGTGGCCGAGGCGTTCGGCGACGAGCCGCGGGGGAACGACGCCTGTGTGCTGGTCGCCAGGGTCACCGGAACCGGCTCGCCCGCATAGGGGCGGACCGCGGCCGTCGAGTGCTCGTAACGTGTCGTCGCGTCCTCGTGAGGCGTGGCCGGGCCGCCGGGCCCGGTCCGGCGGGCCTTCCCGACGGACCTCCGCCTGCCGGGGCCTAGATGGCCGCGCTCGTGGCGATGGAACCGGCACCTTTCAGCCCCGCGCCCCCCTTCCCCGCCCCCTTCGGCATCGTCTGCTGGATCTCCTCACGCAGCTCCCGGATGGCCGATGACGTGGCGTACCGCTCGGTGAGCCGGTACATCTCGCGCAGCCGGTCCCAGGTGCGGTGCGAGGAGTTCTGGTCGATCGTCAGCAGGGCCTGCCGGGCGTGGTGGTCGGCCTGCTCCGGATCGCCGCCGATGAAACAGGCCGAGGCGATGGAGATGTGGTCGAAGATCTGGGACCGCTGGCGCCCGCCCTCCCGCATCCGCAGCGCCTGCTTGGCATGGCTCTGGGCGATGGCCGCGACCCCCGGCTCGTGCTCGGCCAGGGTGCGGTAGACCAGCCCCTGCATCCCGTGCAGATCCGCCTCGTTGAACAGCTGCATCCAGCTCGGCGCCGGCTCGTCACCGCTGTCGGCGGCGAACAGCTCCTCCGCCTCGCCCAGGGCGCGGCGCACCGCCTGGCCCTGGCCCATCGACGCCCGCGCCCACGCCTCGATGGTGCGGAACATGGCCCGGGTGCGCGGCAGCGCCTCCTCGCCCGCACCGGAGGTGGCCAGCTTCATCAGCTCCAGGGCGTCGTCCGGGCGGCCCAGGTGCACCATCTGCCGGGCGGCCCGGGAGAGCGCCTCGCTCGCCCGTGGCCGGTCGCCGCCCTCACGGGCCGCGTGTGCCGCGATGACGAAGTACTTCTGGGCGGTCGGCTCCAGGCCGACGTCATGGGACATCCACCCCGCGAGCACCGCCAGATTGGCCGCCACCCCCCACAGTCTGCGCTGGAGACGCTCGGGGTGGCGGTAGGCGAGCATGCCGCCCACCTCGTTGAGCTGGCCGACCACGGCCTTGCGCTGGAGCCCGCCGCCGCGGGCCGCGTCCCAGGCGCGGAAGACTTCGACCGATGTCTCCAGCGCATCGATCTCCTGGGAGCCCACCGGGGCGGCCTCGTAGCGGTCGAAGCCCACGGGCTCGGCGGACAGGGGGTCGTCGGTACGGGGCGCGTCGGTGGCGAGGGTGGGGTCGGAGAGCAGCCAGTCGCTCATGGCACCGGTGATGGCGGATCCTGCGGCGAGCGCGGCGCCCGCACCCACCAAGCCGCGTCGGTTGAACATAAGGTCCATTCCCGTGAATTCGGTGAGGACCTCGGCCGTGGACTCGGGCGGCCAGAACAGCCCGTCGGCGGACTGCCCCTTTCCGGCGCGTCCCCCTCGTCCGAACCCGAGATCCTCGATGGTCACGACTCGACCGAGGCGCTCGGTGAACAGGACCGCCAGCACCTTGGGCACGGGATCGCGCGGCGTCTCGCCGGTGTCGATCCAACGCCGCACCCGCGAGGTGTCGGTCGCCAGCTGCGGATGGCCCATGGCCGCCGCCTTCCGGTTCACGAGCCTCGCGAGTTCCCCCTTGGACCATCCGGCGAGGCCGAACAGGTCCGCAAGACGGGTGTTGGGTTCCCTCGTCACGTCAAGCCCCCAGGTTCCTCGGCTGACTTGACAGTAACGGTCCCGTCACGGGCCGTGCGACTATTCGCCAGGGTTCGCCAGGGTGCGCCAGATGGTGTGCCACCCGCGCGTGGGTGTGGTGTAGGAGCGCGTTACCCGGCCCGGTGACGGCTCGAGCTGTACCGGCCGCATTCCCCAGGGTGCGGTCCCGTCCCCGGGGCCGGGTGCGTACGCAACTCGTCGGCACACGAAGGGATCTGTCTCGCCCATGTACGCAGCGTCGTCCTCCGTGTCCGCCCCGCCCCGGCCGTACCGGCGGCAGCTGCCCGGCACTGGGCCGTACCTCGATCCCGCCCCCGGCGGCCGGGCCCGGCGGACCGCCGCCATCGGCCCCGTGCCGCCTCGCGGGAGACTCGACTTGTCCGGTCCACAGGGTGCGCAGCTGCGCACCGCGATCACCTCGGTCCACCGCATCTGCCCGGAGTTCAACCCGGTGCAGGTGCTGCGGCGCAGCGGACGGTCCGTGCTCCTGGTCGGCACCGCCGGGCGCGGCACCGCGGTGGCCAAGTGCCTGCTGGACCACTCCTCCGCGTGGGCCGAGCGGTTCCGCCGGGAGATAGCGATGTACCGGGCGTTCGTCCGTCAGCGCCCGCCGGTGCGGGTGCCCCGCCTGATCGCCGCCGACCCGGACAACTGCGCGCTGGTCATCGAGCGGATGCCCGGACGGATCGCGTCCGCGCAGCGCCATCCCACCGAGCCCCCGCCGCGCGCCGACCTGGGGGCGGTGCTGGGCGCGATCCACCGTGTCAACCAATGGCGGCCGCCCGCCGACGTGTTCGACGCCCCCATCGACTACGCCGCCCGGCTGGTCCGCTATCACGAGCTGGGCCTGCTGACCGACCGGGACATGGGCGATCTCCAGAAGCTGCTGCGCGGTGTCTCGCACGGCTCGGGGCGGCAGGCCCCGGCGCAGTTCTGCCATGGCGACGCCCTGTTGAGCAATGTCCTGCTGTCCCCCGCGGGCCCGGTGCTCCTCGACTGGGACCACGCGGGCTGGTATCTGCCCGGCTATGACCTGGCCACGCTGTGGACGGTGCTCGGCGACGCCCCCGTCACCCGGCGTCAGATCAGCCAGCTGGCACAGGCCGCGGGCCCGGCCGCGCGGGACTCCTTCCTGGTGAATCTGATGCTGGTGCTGACGCGGGAGATCCGCCAGTACGAGATGGCGGTGCAGCGCACCATGCGGGACCCCGCCCCCGTGGTGCCGGGCGCGGTCCCGGCCGGTGAGGAGCAGCGGCTGCTGCTGCGCCGGCTGCATGACGACTGCGCGCTGGCCCGGCGCGCGGTGCGGGCCGCGGTCGGCACCCGCTAGGCCGCGTGGCGGCCCGAGGGCGCGTCACCGGTCTGGACCAGTGACGCGCCGCAGGCGGGCTGACATGCGAACATCCGTCTGGGTGACGGCGATTGACGCGGCGCCTGGCAGCGCATATCTCTAAGTGGCTCGGGTCGGCCCGGCCCGCTTGAGGAGGCTGCCATGCCAGGATCCGCACAGGACAGCGCCCACGACGCGAACGGAAGCGCGTCCGGCCCCAGCCGGAGAGCCACTCTGGCGGGAGCCGCGGCGTCCGCCGCCCTTCTGCTGCCGCTGGTCTCCGCGACGCCCGCCGCCCATGCCGACCAGCCGCGGGCCGACAGCGCTCCTGCCGGTGGTACTCCTGCCGACGGCGCCCTCCAGCGGGCCTTCGCGGCCGCGGCCGCCGAGTACGCGGTTCCGCTCAGCGTGCTCCTGGGCGTCTCGTATCTTCAGTCGCGCTGGGACGGCCACCGCGGCGCGCCCAGCGTCACCGGTGGCTACGGCCCCATGCATCTCACCGACGCCCACACCGCCCTGCTCACCGCCCCGCACCACAGCCAGGGCACCGAGGACGCGCGGGGCGACCTCGCCCGGCCCCTGAAGGTCCCCGAGGCCACCGTCGCCGAGCCCCGGCAGCTGCCCGCCCGGCTGCGCACCCTCGGCCGGGCCGCGCAGCTCACCGGGCTGTCCGCGGAGGCGCTGCGCGGCGACGCGAGCGCCAATGTGCGCGGTGGCGCGGCCCTGCTGGCCGCCACGCAGAAGCGGCTGGGGCTGCCGCCGAGCGAGGACCCCGCCGACTGGTACGCGGCGGTGGCGGCCTACTGCGGCGCCGATGACGCCAGGGCCGCGGCCGTCTTCGCGGACGAGGTGTACGAGGTGATCCGCGGCGGTGCCGCGCGGACGACCGGGGACGGGGAGCGGGTCGCCCTCGACGCGGTGCCCGGTGTCACACCGGACACCCGGCAGCTGCGGGCGCTCGGTCTGCCGTCCCGTGCGCGGGACCCGCGTGTCGAGGCCCCCGAGAACGTGTCCTGTGAGTGGATGCCGGCGCCCTACCAGGAGCTCGGGGACGACGACTACGGCAATCACGACCTGGGCGACCGGCCCGCCTCGCAGTCCATCGACTACATCGTCATCCATGACACCGAGGGCTCCTGGGACACCACCGTCAAGCTGGTCCAGGACCCCACCTATGTGTCCTGGCAGTACACCCTCCGCTCCTCCGACGGGCATATCGCCCAGCACGTGCCGCTCAAGGACGTCGCCTGGCACGCGGGCAACTGGTACGTCAACGCCAAGTCCATCGGTCTGGAGCACGAGGGCTTCCTGACCGCCCCGGACGCCTGGTACACGGAGGCGATGTACCGCTCCTCGGCGCGGCTGGTGCGCTATCTCGCCCAGCGGTTCGACATTCCGCTGGACCGCCAGCACATCCTGGGCCATGACAATGTGCCCGGCACCACCACCTCCACCATCAAGGGCATGCACACCGACCCCGGCCCCTACTGGGACTGGGCGCACTACTTCACCCTGCTCGGCGCGCCGTTCCGGCGCACCGCGGGCGCCTCGGGCGGTCTGGTCACCATCCGCCCCGACTACGACACCCACCAGCCCGTCTACACCGGCTGCGAGACGGCGGGCGAGCCGTGTGCCCCGCACGGCTCGGCCGCGGTGCGGCTGCACACCGCGCCGAGCGCGGACGCCCCGCTGGTCAAGGACATCGGGCTGCGCCCCGACGGCACCGACTCGACCACCGGGGTCAACGACACCGGCGCCCGCGCCAGCACCGGCCAGCAGTTCGCCCTCGCGGGGCGCGAGGGCGACTGGACGGCGATCTGGTACCTCGGCCGGCGGGCCTGGTTCCACAACCCCGAGCGGCGGCCCACGGCGGTGAGCGCCAAGGGGCTGGTGGTGACGCCCAAGGACGGGGTGGCGGAGGTTCCGGTGTACGGCCGCGCCTACCCGGAGAAGGAGGCGTATCCGGAGGGGGTGCCGGTGCAGTCGGTCTCGCCGCTGCCGTACAAGCTTCTGTCCGGGCAGTCCTATCCCCTGGGGCTGCGGACGCGGGGCGAGTATCTGTGGGCGATCACCTTCGACCAGGCCGGTCACAAGGTGGTGCGCGGCCAGGACGTGTACTACCAGATCCAGTTCGGGCACCGGGTGGCGTTCGTCCGGGCCGCGGATGTGACGGTCCGGCCATCCGGGACGTGACCCTGACGGGCCGTCGCCGCTCAGCGCTGCTGGAACATCTCCGCGGGCAGCGGCTTGAGCAGCCGGTACAGATCGTCGGTGATCGGCCGGTCCCAGCTGGCGATGGTGACGAGCACACCGTCGCTGCGGTCGAACTGGGAGCAGGAGATCCGGCCCTCGGAGAGCTTGATCCGGCGGACGATGAGGAGGTTGTCCTCGTGCATGACCGGGCTGTCCTCGGTGTCCACCACATGGACCGGTTCGTCGTTCCCGAGCGCCGCCAGCAGCTGTGTCACCTCGAACGGCGGCTGGCCCTCGGCCACCTCCCGGGCCGGGGACCCCTCCGGCAGATTACCGATGATCATCGCCGGTCCGCGTCCGCCGAACAGGTCGTAGCGCAGGAAGACGCCCTGGCAGGTGCCGTCCGGAGCGGGCAGCAGCCCCGCCCCGAGATCGCCGGGCCAGTCTCCCGGGTCCATGGCGAGGACATCGAAGTCCGGCCCGGTGGGCGTGGCGGCGCTGCGGCGGCGGAGGAAGGACATGCGGACATGGTACGTGGCCGCGCGCCGGTTGCCGTGCCGGGCCGCACCTCTCAGCCGGGGTCGGACCCGGGGCGCCGGGGCAGACCGGCGGTGGGGGTGATCAGCAGCTTCGCCAGCCCGGCCCGGTCGGTGCCGACCTTACGGTAGACATCGGACAGCAGCCGGGCCACCTCGCGCTCCGCCAGCCCCGTCGCCTCGGCGATCCGGGCGTCCGCCCAGCCCTCCGCGGCCCGCTCGGCGACGGCCTGTTCCTGCGCCGTCAGCGGGCTGGTGTGATCGACCCGCAGCTGCATCGGGCGCAGCCCGGCCGCGGACAGCTCGTCGCGGGCCCGGACCGCGAGCGCGTCGGCGCCGCACTGCACCGCTCCCTCCAGACCGCGGTAGAGCCGGTCGCCGGCCTCCTGGGGCAGGCCGATACGGCGCAGCGCGGCGCCGTGGTCGACCAGCGCCACGGCCAGGTCGTAGGCGGACGGTGACCGCATCAGATGGCTGACGGCCTCGGCCAGCAGCTTGATCCGGTCCGGCCCCTGGGTGACGGTGGCCGCGGTGTGCAGCGCCTTGCCGATCGCGGAGTGGGTGCCGAACTGACGGGCGCGGCGCACCGCATCGTCGGCGACCTCGGCGGCCTGCCGGGGATCGGTCAGCGCGAGGGCCTGGGCGAGGTGGAGCTGCCAGGGACACCAGGCGGGGTTGCGCATACCGCGCCCGTCCATGCGGCGGCCGGCCTCGGTGAGCCGGTGCCGGGCCTCGCGGTGCAGATTGGCGGCCAGCAGCAGCTCACCGCGGACCGCCGGCACATCGGGGCAGAGCGTGGCCTGCGGCAGGGTCTCACCGGCGTGCCCGGCCGCGAACTCCTGCGCCTGCTGGACCCGGCCCCGGCAGATCAGGGTTTCGATGAGGGTACCGACCGCGGTCCAGTGCGCGGGGGTCGAGGAGCCCACCAGATCGGCGATCCGCATCCCCTCGCGGGCCAGCTCCTCCGCCTCGCCGAGCGCGCCGCGGCGGAGCCGGGCGTAGCCGAGGAGGGTGAAGCCGAACGCCAGGTGGGAGCCGCGCCAGCCCTTGCGCTCGCATTCGGCGATGCCCCTGTTGAACAGCTCCTCGGCCCGTCCGGGCTGGTCGCAGTGGAGGAAGACCAGGGCGACCAGGATGGGCACCTCGAAGCCCCAGTCGTCGTCGGTCCAGCTGAGGCCGTCGCCGAGGGCCTCCTCCGCGTAGTGCAGTGCGGTGGCGGCCGGTTCTCCGCGCGTCATCGCGTCGAAGGCGCGCAGTCCCAGCAGATAGCGCTCGGCCATGCCACGGCCGGTGAGGTGGTCCGCGAGCCGGGCCAGCCGCCGGGAGCGGGCGGGTGACTCCTTCTCGTCGGCCCGGAACATGTTCCACATCAGCTGCTCGGCCTGCATCCGCAGCCGGGTGCGGGCGCTGGTGGCGCGCCCGGCCTCGACGGCGAAGACCTGGGCGGCCTCCTCCATACGGCCGCTGTGGCCGTACGCCTGGGCGAGCCGGTAGGTGATCGCCTCGCGCAGTTCGGGGCCGAGCTCGGGCTCCTCGAGCGCGGCCCGCAGATGGTTGACGGTGACCTCGGGCTCGGTGAGCTGTGCGGCGCAGCCCAGCTCGTACAGCACGGCGGCGCGCTCTTCCGGGGCGGGTGGTTCGCGCAGGGCGCGGGCGAGACAGCGGCGCCCGGCGTCGGGGGCTCCGGCGCGCAGATACTCCTGGGCGGCCGCTCGCAGATGGCGCACCACCCAGGGGTCGCCCTCGGGGTGCATCTCCAGCAGATGCCGGCCTGCGGCCGCGGAGCCCAGGCCCGCGGCGAGCACCACGGTGGCGGCCTGGCCGTGCATGGCCACCCGCAGGGCGCCGGGGATGGCCTGGTAGACGGCGGTGGCGATGAGCGGGTGGAGGTATTCGAGGGGCCGGGTGCCGTTTCCGGGGCGCGGCGGGGCCAGGATCCGCGCCTCGACGAGCCGCGCCACCACATCGGCGGCCTCGGTCTCGCTGAGCCCGGCGACATTGGCGGTGAGCGCCGGGGTGGCCTCGATGCCGAGGACGGCGACGGCCCAGGCGAGGCGGACGGCGGCGGTGCCGAGGCGGGTCAGCCGGTCGTTGAGCCCGCTGTCCTTGGCCGAGGAGACCAGTTGGCGCAGTGCGGGCAGGTTCTCCGACTGCGGTTTCAGCTCCCGGTCGCGGATCTTGGCGGTGAGCTCGGTGACCTCCCAGGGGTTGCCGCCGGTGATCGCCCAGCACTCGCGGCAGAACGCGTCGTCGGCGTCTTCGCCCAGGATCTCCCGGACGATGCTGCCGACTCCGCTCGGGGTGAGCGGCGCCAGCACATGCGGCCGTGATCCCTGGCGTTCGACCAGGCGGCGTATCGCGGCGACGTCGGCGGTCAGGTCCTCCGGGCGGTAGCCGACGGCCAGCAGCAGGGGCAGGTCCGCGGTGCGGGAGGCGAACCGGGTGAGCCAGTCCAGCGATTCGGGGTCGGCCCAGTGGACGTCGTCGAGGATCATGACGACCGGGGCGTGTTCCATGGCGAAGCGGGTCACCAGCCAGTCGAGGCCGTCGCGGACGCCCTGCGGATCGGGTGCGCCGCCGCTGCCCGAGACCACCAGGCCGACCGCGGGCGCGACGATGTCGTACCAGGCGCCGAGGATGCGGCGGTGCTCGTCCTCGCCGGTCGCCGCGAGCACCGGCTGGAAGAGCTGACGCACCACGTGGAAGGCCGCGCCCTGTTCGTGCTCACCGCCGCGGGCCCGGAGCACGGTGCAGCCGCGGGCGGCGGCCCGCCGGCGCGCCTCGCCGAGCAGCGCGGTCTTGCCCACGCCGCCGGGCCCCTCGAAGGCGATCACGCCACCGCCGCGGATCTCGGTCCGATTCCCGGGGTCCGTGCCGCACAGTTCGGTCAACGCGCCGTCCACGGCGCTCAGTTCGCGCTCCCTCTCCAGCAGTGTCCGGCGCGTCCGGTTCTGTTGGCTCATGTACTCCGCCACGTTCTTCCCCTCCGGCAGGTGCCGCCGAGGGTAGCGCGGATGGCACGCTGCGTAGCTCTCGATGGAGGGATTTCCGCCTGTCATTGCCAGTGGCACACGCCACTTCACTGTGCCCTCTATCGATGACATGGTTCGCACGCGAGGATGACCGGATTCATCGGGTCGGCCGGCTGCCGCGTATGCCTCCGGTATACGCGGCACTCGGGCCACCCGGACGACGAAGGGGGCCGACACGACTCATGCACACACAGACTTCGCGACCACATGCCCGGCAAAGGGCACTGCTGCGCCGGGCGGCGCTGTTCGACTTCCCGGCCTCCGCCGACCTCAGTCCCGACACCGAGGCGGCCAGGCAGCACACCATCCGATGGCTTTCACGGTACGGCGTCTTCCAGGACCGCGCGTCCGCCGCGGAGTACGACGCGCTCCGCTTCGACGTGCTGACGGGGCTGTTCTACCCCCGGGCGAGCGGCGCCGAGCTGAATTTAGGCAATGACCTCGTGGGCTGGTACTTCGTCTTCGACGATCAGTTCGACGGGGAGCTGGGCCACCGTCCGGAGGCGGTGGCGCGGCTGGTGGCGGACGTCATACGGATCACCGAGGAGGACGAGGCACACGGCGCGGCGCGGGGCGGCGAAGGGCCGCTCCTGGAGAGCTTCCGCGACCTGTGGCGCCGGATCAACTCCGGCCGGCCGCCGGTGTGGCGGGACCGCTTCCGCCACCACTGGCTGGAGTATCTGCACTCCTACCACCGCGAGGCCCTGGAGCGGACCGGCGACCTGCCCGGACCCGGCGGCGGGGGCGCCCCGCGCTCGGTGGAGGCCGTGCTCGCGCTGCGCCGCCATTCGATCGGGGTACAGCCGTGTCTCGATCTGAACGAGCCGTTCGGCGGGTACACCCTGCCGCCCGCGCTGCACGGCGGCTTTCCGCTGGCCCGCATGCGGGAGGCCACGGACGATGTGGTGGTCTTCACCAATGACATCGCCTCCCTGGACAAGGAGTTGGCCGTCGGCGACGTCCACAACAGCGTCATCGTCCAGTGGCAGCGCACGGGTGGTGACCTGGAGGACGCGGTACGCCATATCGCCGATCTCGCCAACGCGCGCTACCGCTGGTTCGAGGAGACCGCGGCGAGGCTGCCGGCGCTGCTCGCCGAGGCGGGGGCGGACCCGGACACGCACGCTGCCGTGGCGCGCTATGTGGACGGGATGCGGCATGTGATGACCGGCAATCTGGGCTGGTCGCTGCGTACGGCCCGGTACGACGAGCGGGGCACCGAGGCGGTCAGCGACGGCCGGCAGCGGCCCTGGGCGCAGCTGGCCGGCGCGGAGGAGCTGATCCGCGCCGGGCGGGGCGCCTCGCTGCCGTCACCCACCGGCGGCGCGCGTCACCGGTAGGCACCCGCGGTGGCCGGCGCGCGAGCCGAGCGCGCTGACGGCGGGTCTTTCGGCCATACGAGATCGGCGGGAATGTGCCGCCGGTCACGGGGCCGATCCAGGGGGCGGGCCGTCCGGTGTGGCCGGATCCGCCCGCCCCTGATCGGCGGCCCGGGTTCAGGTGAGGTCGAACTCGCCGTCGCGCGCGCCCAGGACGAAGGCGCGCCACTCGGCCGGGGTGAAGATCAGCGCCGGGCCTTCGGGACGACGGCCGTGGCGCATCGCGATGAAGCCCTCGACGAAGGCGATCTCCACATCGCCCACGCCCTGGCTGCTCGACTGCCACTGGGCTTGGGAGAGGTCGAGTTCGGGCTGCTCGCCGGTCCCTGTCAGTGGCTGTGTGGTGGTGGTGGTGTCGGCCACGTCGGCTCATCCTCCCTGATCGTCGTCCCGGCCCCACCTTAAGCTTTCGTGGCCGGTGCCGGACAGGCCACGAAAGGAGTACGGAGCACCGGGCCTCAACCGGTCGGCGGCGTGTCCGCGACCACCCACATCGAGAAGAACTGCGAGCCTCCGCCATAGGCGTGGCCGAGCGCCTTACGGACGCCGTCGACCTGGTGCTCGCCCGCCCGACCGCGCACCTGGAGCGCGGCCTCGGCGAACCGCAGCATGCCGGAGGCCCCGATGGGGTTGGTGGACAGCACCCCGCCGGAGGGGTTGACCGGGAGCTCGCCGTCGATCTCGGTGATCCCGGACTCGGTGAGCTTCCAGCCCTCTCCCTCGTCCGCGAAACCGAGGTTCTCCAGCCACATGGGTTCGTACCAGCTGAAGGGCACGTACATCTCCACCGCGTCGATCTCCCGGCGCGGATCGGTGATCCCGGCCTGGCGGTAGACATCGGCCGCGCAGTCCCGGCCGGCCCGCGGCGAGACGAAGTCCTTGCCCGCGAAGAGGGTCGGCTCGCTGCGCATCGCGCCGCCGTGCATCCAGGCGGGCGGATAGGGGGCGCGGTCCGCGCCGGCGCGGTCGGTGAGCACCATGGCGCAGGCGCCGTCCGAGGAGGGGCAGGTCTCCGAGTAGCGGATGGGATCCCACAGCATCGGGGACGACCGCACCTTGTCCAGCGTCAGATCGTGTTCGTGGAGGTGCGCGTAGGGGTTGCGCAGGGCGTTGCGACGGTCCTTGTACGCCACGAGGGCGCCGATTCCGGGCGGCGCGCCGGTGCGCCGCAGGTACGCCCGTACGTGCGGGGCGAAGAAGCCGCCCGCCCCGGCCAGCAGCGGCTGCTGGAAGGGGATGGGCAGGGACAGGCCCCACATGGCGTTCGACTCCGACTGCTTCTCGAAGGCGAGGGTGAGGACGGTCCGGTGGACGCGGGCGGCGACGAGGCCGGCGGCGACCAGCGCGGTGGAGCCGCCGACCGAGCCCGCGGTGTGCACGCGCAGCATCGGCTTGCCGACCGCGCCGAGCGCGTCGGCGAGGTAGAGCTCGGGCATCATGACGCCCTCGAAGAAGTCGGGGGCCTTGCCGATGACGACGGCGTCGATGTCCGCCCAGCCCAGCCCGGCGTCGGTGAGGGCCCGTACGGCGGCCTCCCGGACCAGCCCGGCGATGGAGACGTCGCGGCGGGCGGCGGTGTGCTTGGTCTGGCCGATCCCGACGACGGCCACCGGCTCCTTCGTCACAGGACATCCCCTTCCAGGACGGCCACCAGGTTCTGCTGGAGACAGGGGCCCGAGGTGGCATGGGCGAGGGCGCGGCCGGCGGCGCCGCGGTGGATGGCGGCGGCCGCCTCGCCGAGGCGGATCAGCCCGGCGGCCATCATGGGGTTGGCGGCCAGCGCCCCGCCGGACGGGTTGACGCGCACCGCGTCCGCCAGCCGCAGTTCACGGCGGAGGATCAGCTCCTGGGAGGTGAACGGCGCATGCAGTTCGGCCAGGTCGACGGGGGCCTGGAAGGCGCCCGCGCGCTCGGCGGCGAGCCGGGTGGACGGGGAGCGGGTGAGGTCCCGGACGCCGAGGCTGTGCGCCTCCGTCCGGTGGTCCATGCCGCGGATCCAGGCGGGGCGGGGGCAGAGCCGGCGCGCGGTGTCCCCGGCCGCGAGGACGACGGCGGCCGCGCCGTCGCCGATGGGCGGGCAGTCGTGGCGGCGCAGCGGCCGCACCAGATAGGGCTCGTCCAGGAGCGCCTCGGGCGGCGGTGAGCCGGTCAGCTGGGCATGCGGGTTGGTCTCGGCCGCGGTCCGGCTGCGCGCCGCGACCCCGGCCAGCGCCCGCTCGTCGGCGCCGGTGTCCGCCGCGTCGATGAGCGCCTGGGCCTGGAGGGCGGCCAGGGAGACCGAGTCGGGCCACAGGGGCGCCATGTAGTACGGGTCGAGCTGGCGGGTCAGGACCTCCCGCAGATCGCCGGGTGAGGACTTGCCGTAGGCGTAGACGAGCGCGGTGTCCGCCTCGCCCGTCAGCAGCCGGGTCCACGCCTCGTACAGCGCCCAGGCGCCGTCCATCTCTACATGGGACTCCGAGATGGGCGGCCAGGCGCCGACGCCGTCGAGGGCCATGGTGAAGGAGAAGGCGCGGCCCGCCAGGTAGTCGGAGGAGCCGGAGCAGGTGAAGTCGATCTCACCGGCCCGCAGGCCGACGGTGTCCAGCACCTGGTGCAGGACCGGCATCAACATCTCCACCTCGGAGGTCTCCGCGCTGTCGGGCCGGTGGTCGCTCTGGCCGAAGGCGACGATGGCAACCTGGCGCATCTACAACAGCTCCTTGTAGGTGTCGTAGTCGGCGTCGGGTTCGCCGGTGGGGCGGTAGTGGTCGGGGTAGCGCCCGTCCGCGCTCCATACGGGCTCCACGCGCAGCCCCATGCGCACCTGGTCGTAGGGGATGCCGCCGATGCGTCCGTGGAGGGCCAGGTCGGCGCCGTCCAGGGCGATGTGGGCGTAGACGTACGGCACTTCGATGTCGAGGTTGCGGGCCTTGATGTTCACGATGCAGAAGGTGGTGACCGTGCCGCGCGGACCCACCTCCACCTGCTCGTCGGTGGCGACACCGCAGGTGGGGCAGGCGCCCCTGGGCGGGACGTACACCTTGCGGCAGGACGGGCAGCGCTCCCCGTAGGTGGTGCGGCCGGCGAGGGCCTTCAGATAGCGCGACTGGGCGCGGCCGGGTGCGTAGGTGTAGTCGAGGCGGGCGGGGGCCACGATGCCGCTGACGGGGTCGGCGAACTCGCCGCTGTGCGGCACGGCTTCACCGGCCCCCGCGCCGTCGTACGGCTCGAAGCAGGCGATGTCGGTGATGGCGCCCACGCGCTCGCCGGCCCAGCGGATCCGTACCCGCATACCGGTGCGCACCGCGTCGGGACCGGGGGCGTCGAGGGCGTGGAGGAGCGCGGTGTCCGCGCCGTCCAGCCGCACCAGCACCCAGGCGAAGGGGGTGCGCAGGGGCTGGCCGCGGCGCGGCGCGGGGTTCCAGGCCCAGGTGGTGACGGTGCCGGTGGGGGCGACCTCGACGAGGTCGGCCAGCTCGTCGGCGGTGACCGGGTCGTATTCGACGGGCGGCACCAGCACCCGGCCGTCGGTGGTGCGCACGCCGAGCACGGTGCGGTTCCGCAGTCCGGTGAGGAAGGCGCTCTGGACCGGGCCGAGGGAGCGGGTGAACGGGAACTCGACGACCAAAGGCGCCTGGAGCACCTCGGGCGAGGGGGCCGGTGTCATGGGGTGGGTCTCCTTCCGCGCGGCCGGCGGGGTGGGGCGGGGACCTGGGGGTGCGGCGCCCTGGGAGTGCGGGGACGCGGAGGTGCGGGGATCAGGCCCGGCGGTAGACCGGCGGCCGTTTCTCCGCGAAGGCTTTCGAGCCCTCTTTCGCGTCGGCGGTGTCGAAGATCGGCCAGCCGCGGCTCAGTTCCGACGTCAGGCCGTCGGCCTCGGTCATCTCGGCGGTCTCGTAGACGGACGCCTTGACCGCCTCGACGGCGAGCGGCCCGTTGGCGTTGATCAGCTCGGCGATCTCCAGGGCCTTCTCCAGCGCCGTGCCGTCCGGGACGACATGGCCGATCAGCCCGATCCGCGCCGCCTCCTCCGCCGGATAGGGACGCCCCGTCAGCAGCATCTCCAGGGCGTGGGTGCGGGGCAGCTGGCGGGCCAGCCGCACGGTGGAGCCGCCGATGGGGAACAGCCCGCGCCGGACCTCGAAGAGCCCGAAGGTGGCGCCGCGGCCCGCGACCCGGATGTCGGTGCCCTGAAGGATCTCGGTGCCGCCCGCGACACAGGGGCCCTCGACGGCGGCGATCACCGGTTTGCGCGGCCGGTGGTGGCGCAGCATCGCCTTCCAGTGCAGATCGGGGTCGGCTTCGAGGCGGGCGCGGAGATGCTGTCCGTCCAGCCGGCCGCCGCCCGCGAGCGCCTTGAGGTCCATTCCGGCGCAGAAGGCGCCGCCGGCGCCGGTGAGCACCACCGACCGTACGGCGTCGTCCTCGTCGGCCTCGGTCCAGCCGTCGTACAGCCCGACCAGCATCGGCAGCGAGAGCGCGTTCCTGGCCTCGGGCCGGTTCAGGGTGAGCACCAAGGTCGCGCCGACGCGCTCGGCGATGAGGTGTTCGGTCCCGCTCGTCACGGCATCCTCCCGTCTCGACGAGAACAGGTTGCAGCAGCCGTGGGCCGACTTCAAGAGAAACCTGATGGGCAGTCAGATTTTCTGGCCGTGGGCCTTCCCACCTCATCCGCGCGCGGCTCTAATGAGCGCCGAGCCCGCCGGATCGAGGGATCAGGAGGAGCCGTGGAGTACAACCTTGCCGACCTGTTCGAGTCGATCGTCGACACGGTGCCCGGCAGAGAGGCGCTGGTGTACCTCGACCACCCCGGGACCGGGGCCGAGCGGCGGCTGACCTACGCCCAGCTCGACGCGGCCGCCAACCGGCTCGCACACCATCTGCGGGACAGCGGGGTCGCCCCGGGCGAGCATGTCGGGCTGCATCTGTGCAACGGCGTCGAGTACCTCCAGACGGCCCTGGCCTGTCTGAAGATCCGGGCCGTGCCGGTGAACGTCAACTACCGCTATGTGGAAGACGAGCTGGTCTACCTCTACCGCGACGCGGACCTGGCCGCCCTGGTCTACGACGCCGAGTTCGGCGAGCGGGTGGCGGCCGCGCTGCCGCGCGCCGGCTCCTTGCGCCATCTGGTGCGGGTCGGCACCGGCGACGGTCCCCCTGGGGCGGTGGCGTTCACCGAGGCCGAGGCGTCCGGGCCGCCCGAGCGCGGCTTCCCGGCGCGATCCGCCGACGACCGGTTCATCATCTACACCGGCGGCACCACCGGGATGCCCAAGGGCGTGCTGTGGCGGCAGGAGGACCTCTTCTTCGCCGGGCTGGGCGGCGGCGCGCCGACCGGTGTGCCCGTCGGGCGCCCGGAAGAGCTGGCCGAGCGGGTGGCGGCGGGCGGCGAGGGGCTGGTCTTCTTCCCCACCCCGCCGCTGATGCACGGCACCTCCACCCTGACGGCCTTCATCGCGTTCAACTTCGGCCAGAAGGTGGTCCTGCACCGGAAGTTCGTGCCCGAGGAGGTGCTGAGGACGGTCGAGAGGGAGGAGGTCACCGCCGTGTCGCTGGTCGGCGACGCGATGCTGCGGCCCCTGGTGGACGCCCTGACCGGCCCCCTCAAGGGCACCGACCTCTCCTCGCTGCTCAGCGTCAGCAGCTCGGGCGCGATCCTGTCGGAGACCGTACGCGCCCAGTTCGCCGAACTCGCCCCGCACACCCTGCTGCTCAACAACTTCGGCTCCTCGGAGTCCGGGTTCAACGGCACGGCCACCGCCGACTCCGGCCCCGAGAAGGGCTTCCGGCTGCGGGTCAACGCCCGTACGACGGTGGTGGACCCGGCGACCCGCGCCCCCGCGGCGCCCGGTGAGCCGGGCCGGATCGCCCAGCGCGGCCATGTGCCACTGGGCTACTACAACGATCCGAGGAAATCCGCCGAGACGTTCTTCGAGGCGGACGGGGAGCGCTGGGTGCTGCTCGGCGACATGGCGACCGTCGACGAGGACGGTGTGATCACCGTCCTCGGGCGCGGTTCGCAGTGCATCAACACCGGTGGCGAGAAGGTCTATCCGGAAGAGGTGGAACAGGCCCTGAAGGCCCATCCGGAGGTGTACGACGCACTGGTGGCGGGCGTCCCGGACACCCGCTGGGGCCATCGTGTCGCGGCCGTCGTCCAGCCCCGGGCGGACGCGTCCGGGCTCACCGCCGACGCGGTCCGCGAGCACTGCCGGGAGCGGCTCGCGGGCTACAAGATCCCCCGTACGGTCGTCTTCACCGACCACGTCCGGCGCTCCCCCAGCGGCAAGGCCGACTACCGCTGGGCGCGCGCGGTGGCGCAGGAGGCGGACCCGGGGCCGCGGTCGGCCGGCTGAGCCGTCCGGAAGACCGGGCAGACTAAGCTGACCGGATGATCATTCCTCCGGTGACCCTGGCCGACGGCATCGTCATGCGGCCCGCCGTCCAGACCGACGCCGAGGCGCTCGCGGACGCGTACGTCCGTAACCGTGAGCATCTGGCGCCCACCAGCCCGCACCGCGACGAGAGCTTCTTCACCGCCGAGGGCCAGGACGCCCGGCTGCGGGATGAGCTGGCGCAGTGGGAGGCCGGCCGGCTGGTGCCCTGGGTGCTGGCCGGGGACGGGCGGATCCTGGGGACGGTCACGCTGTCGCAGATCGTCCTCGGCCCGTGGCGCAACGCGAATCTGGGCTACTGGATCGACGCCGGGCACCTCGGGCGCGGGCTGGCCACCCGAGCGGCCCGGTCCGCCTGCCGGGCGGCCGATGAACACCTCGGACTGCACCGGGTGGCGGCGGGCACGCTGACGGATAACGTGGCCTCCCAGCGCGTCCTGCTCGGCAGCGGGTTCACTTGGATCGGCAGGGCGCCCGACTATCTGTACATCGCCGGCGCCTGGCGGGAACATCTGATCTTCCAGCGCATCCTCAACGAGCGTCCCGCGGTGTGACCCGCCGCCTCGGGCCCCGCCCGGCGGTCACACCAGCGGCTGATGCGGGGGCGCCTCCCAGCGGTAGCCGGGCGCGCGGTGCCAGGCGTCCCGAGCACGGCGAGATGTGCCGGCGGGATGTGCCGGACAGGGCCTAGGGCTCCGCGCGCTCGCACACCGACGGCAGCGAGCGGCCCAGCGCCACGGTGTGCAGCGCGTCCAGGTGCCGCCCGTGGATCACGGCGGCGGCCCCGGCGGTGAGCCGTCCCGCGCAGGAGGGGGTCTCGCGCACGGCCGCCGAGTCCGCGATGGCGCGCACGAGTTCGCCGTTGATCCGGTTGATCTCCAGCCGGATCCGCCCGAGGTCGGGGCGTTCGGTGGGCGCCTGGGAGGGGTCGGCGTCCCAGCGGCGGTAGAGACCGCGCTGGACGACCTTGCTGGCCTCGATCTGGTCGCGGAAGATCCTCGCCGTCGCCTCCGGGTCGGCGCCCAGCTCCTCGGCCTGCCGCGCCACCGCGTCCAGCACCTCCCGCTCCCGCGCCGGGTCGTCGATCGGGCTGTCCGTGCCCCACTTCGCGGCGGCGACCTCATCGGCCACCAGCACCCGCTCCGCGGCCAGGTCGACCAGCGGCCGCAGGGAGGCGTGCGCGGGAGCGGGGCCGGCCGGAGCGGCGGTGGCGGCCGTGGCTCCCGTGGCCAGCACGGCGGTGGCCAGCGCGGCGATCAGCGCATGACGCGCGGACAGATGCGGTCGCATGAGCGGGCGTTCCTCTCTCGGCGGTACGGCGGCGGTACGGCGGCCCGGGGCATCGTCCGGGCGGTCCCGGGCGCGCGACGGGCCCTGGCACGATAGGCCGCCGCCCCGGCTCGACGCCACGGGGCCGGTCCCGCTCGACGCCACGGGGCCGGTCCCGCTTGACGCGCGGGACCGGCCCCGTGGCGCGATGGCCGGGATCAGGCTGGCTGTGGCGGCCGGGCGAGCTCGGCCTGGCCGAACAGCAGGGCGTACCCCTCGGGAAGGTGGTCCAGGACGCGGCGCCGCAGCTCGGGGCCTGCCAGCCGGCCGATGACACCCAGGACCGATCCGGCATCCCAGCGGGCGGTCGCCCTGGTGGATCCGGGGATGTGCGCGGCGATGTCCTTGACGAACCCCCAGCCGGTCAGCCGCTCGGAGGCGGGGATCTCGGCGGCGAGCACCCGCGCCGCCCTCCTGGGCAGCGCCCCGGCGAGGGCGACCCGCTCATCGCCGGTGAGCTGACGCCCCAGGGCGGCCAGCACGGTACGGGTCACCTCCTCGGCCCGCTCCCGGGTGGGGTAGAGACCCTCGTACCGCACCGCCTCGATCAGCTCGTCGTACGTCATACCGGGTTCTGGCCGCCCCGGGCGACGCTGCTGGAACATGGCTGTGGTAGCGCCTTTCTCGTGAACTCGTGACGGGGTGGGAGCTGCGTCAGGCGGTCAACTGGCGGGGGGAGCCCGTCCCGTCGCTGATCTTGATCTTGCGCGGCCTGGCCTTCTCCGAGATCGGCAGCCGGAGGGTGAGGACGCCCGCGTCGTAGGTGGCGTCGATCCGCTCGGTGTCGAGGGTGTCCCCCAGGATGAGCTGACGGGTGTGGAGGCCGGAGGGGCGCTCCGAGGCGATCAGTTCGGCGCCTTCGGGGGCCGGGGAGCGGCGCTCGGCGCGGACGGTCAGCACATTGCGCTCGACGTCGAGGTCGATGGTGTCGGGGTCGATGCCCGGGAGATCGAAGTGGACGACGAACTCGTCCCCGGCGCGGTAGGCGTCCATCGGCATCGCGGCCGGCCGTGCGGCGGTGCCCAGAAGCTGCTGGGAGAGCCGGTCGAGTTCCCGGAACGCGTCGGTGCGCATGAGCATCACAGATCACTCCTTTTCGTATCGCTGCGTGCGATGCCCTATGTCTTTTTATATAGCGCGGCCGACACAAAGTTGACAACCCCACGCTCAAGGACGGGCGTGACCTGCGCCTTCCGTACCTCCTCCGTATGACTCACGCAGCCGCCGCTTGTAGAGCTTGCCGTTGGGATCCCGTGGCATCTCCGCAATGAAATCCACCGACTTGGGACATTTGTACCCCGCCAATCGGGTGGCGCAGTGGCCGAGGATCCCGGCGGCCAGGTCGGGCCCCGGCGCATGTCCCTCGGCGGGCTCCACGACCGCCACGACCTGCTCGCCCCAGTCCTCGTGGGGCACCCCGAAGGCGGCGGCGTCGGCGACGGCCGGATGGGTGAGCAGCGCGGCCTCGATCTCGGCGGGGTAGATGTTGACCCCGCCCGAGATGATCAGGTCGATCTTGCGGTCGCGGAGGTAGAGATAGCCGTCCTCGTCCAGCAGGCCGAGGTCGCCGACGGTGAAGAAGTCACCGATGCGGTTCTTCTCGGTCTTGCCCTTGTCCTTGTGGTAGGCGAAGCCCCCGGTACTCATCTTCAGGTAGACCGTGCCCAGTTCACCGGCCGGGAGCCGGGTGCCCTCGTCGTCGAAGACGGCGATCTCGCTGATGGGCCAGGGGCGGCCGACGGTCCCCGGCTTCTTCAGCCACTCCTCGGCGGTGGCGAAGGTGCCGCCGCCCTCACTGGCCGCGTAGTACTCCTCGACACAGCCGCCCCACCAGTCGATCATCGCGCGTTTGACGTGGTCGGGGCAGGGCGCTGCCCCGTGGATGGCGTGGCGCATCGACGAGACGTCATAGGACCGCTTGACCTCGTCGGGGAGGGCGAGCAGCCGGTGGAACTGGGTCGGCACCATATGGGTGTGCGTACAGCGGTGGGTGTCGATGAGGCGGAGCATCTCGCGCGGCGTCCACTTGTCCATGACCACCAGGGGGTGGCCGATGTGCAGCGACGAGCTCGCGAACTGGAGGACGGCGGTGTGGTAGAGCGGTGAGCACACCAGATGGACGTGGTCGGGCTCTTCGGCGCGCGGCTTGATGCCGAAGAAGCGCAGGAAGCCGCCGAGGTGGCTGTCCTCGGGGAGCCGCCCGGTCAGCGGGCGGCGGATACCGCGCGGACGGCCCGTGGTGCCGGAGGTGTAGTTCATCACCCAGCCCAGCTCGCGCTCGGCGGGCGGCTCCCCGGACTGCCCCTCCAGGAGCTCGGCGTACGGGCGGAAGCCGTCGATCGCGCCGACCGCGTAGCGGTGGGTCGCGGGCAGCCCCGCCTCGTCGGCGGCCGCGGCCGCCGGCCCGCCGTAGCGCTCGTGGGCGATCAGCGCCTTGGCGCCGGAGTCGGAGACGATCCAGGCGATCTCGGGGCCGACCAAGTGGTGGTTGACCGGCACCAGGTAGAGCCCGGCCTGGGTGGCGGCGAGCGCGGCGACGAAGAACTCCACCCCGTTGGGCAGGACGACCGCCAGGGCGTCGCCGCGGCGCAACCCGGCGGCGCGCAGCCCGCCGACGAGCCGGTTGCACGCGCTGTGCAGCCGCCCGGCGGTCCACTGGGCGCCGTCCGGGGCGATGAGCACGGTGCGGTCGGGCTCGAGCGCGGCCTGGGCCCAGAAGCCGTTGGGTGTAGGGGACATGGCGGTCCGGTCCTCCTTCTGACGGCGGTGTCAGGCGATCTGACGGCGATGGCAGGCGATGCGGAAACGGGCGGGTCGGGCGGACGCGGTCAGGCGCGTCCGGCGATGCGGTTGACGCGGTCGATGGCGCGCTCGAAGCCGCGGGTCAGCTCGTCGAAGACGGTCTGGACCGGGCGGACGGAGTCCATCCGGCCGACGATCTGGCCGACCGGCGTGCCGAGCAGCGGTTCCACCTCGTACTTCTGGATGCGGGAGACGGCCTCGGCGACCAGCAGCCCCTGGAGCGGCATGGGCAGCGGGTCCGGGCCGTCCCGGTCCTCCCATGCGTCGGTCCACTCGGTGCGCAGCTGGCGGGCGGGTTTGCCGGTGAGGGCACGGGAGCGCACGGTGTCCCCGGAGCCGGCCGCGAGCAGCTTGCGGGTGAGCGCCGCCGAATGCAGTTCGGCCTCCTCAGTGGTGAGCCAGAGGGAGCCGATCCAGACGCCCTGGGCGCCCAGCGCCAGCCCGGCGGCGATCTGTTCACCGCTGCCGATGCCGCCCGCGGCGAGCACGGGCAGCGGGTCCACGGCCCGTACCACCTCGGGGGTGAGCACCATGGAGGCGATCTCGCCGGTGTGGCCGCCGGCTTCGTAGCCCTGCGCGACGACGACGTCGAGTCCCGCCTCCTTGTGGTGGCGGGCGTGGCGGGCGCTGCCGGCGAGGGCGGCCACCAGGATGCCGTGGTCATGGGCGCGGTCGACGACATCGGCCGGGGGTGAGCCGAGGGCGTTGGCCAGGAGTTTCACGGGGTAGTCGAAGGCGACGTCGAGCTGGCTGCGGGCCACCTGCTCGAGCCAGCCGGTGATCCGCCAGCCGGACGCCTCGCCCTCGGCGAGCTCCGGGACGCCGTGTTTGGCGAGGGTGTCCCGGACGAACGCACGGTGACCCTCGGGGATCATCGCCTCGATATCGGCCTCGGTGACCCCCTCCACCTTCTTCGCCGGCATCACGACGTCCAGGCCGTAGGGTGTGCCGTCGGTGTGTTCCTGCATCCAGTCGAGGTCGCGGGCCAGCTCCTCGCCCGCGCCGTAGCGGACCGCGCCGAGCACGCCGAACCCGCCGGCCCGGCTGATCGCCGCGGCCACGGCGGGGAACGGCGTGAAGCCGAAGACGGCGTGCTCGACACCCAGCCTTGTGCTCAGCTCCGTCTGCATGGGCGGCAGGATGCCGCAGGGGGCCGGACGAGGGAAGAGTTTTTCTGACGCTACGTCAGATTCTTTGGGTGCCGCCGCCCACCGCCCGCCCGGTCATCGCCTCTCCAGCACCGCCATGGCCGCGTTGTGCCCGGGGATTCCGCTCACCCCGCCGCCGCGCACCGCCCCCGCGCCGCACAGCAGCACATTGGCGTGGCGCGTCTCCACCCCCCAGCGGCCGGTGCCCTCCTGGGCGTACGGGAAGGCCAGGTCCCGGTGGAAGATGTTGCCGCCGGGCAGCCGCAGCTCGGCCTCCAGGTCCAGCGGGGTCTTGGCCTCGACGCACGGCCTCCCGTCGGCGTCATGGGCGAGACAGTCGGTGATCGGCTCGGCGAGGTGCGCGTCCAGCTCGGCGAGGGTGGCCCGCAGCAGCGCGGTGCGCGCCGCGTCGTTGTCCTCGGCGAACAGCCGGGCGGGGGTGTGCAGTCCGAACAGGGTCAGGGTCTGATAGCCCGCGCGGGCCAGCTCGGGGGCGAGGATCGACGGATCGGTCAGCGAGTGGCAGTAGATCTCCGAGGGCGGCCGGTGCGGCAGCTCCCCCGCGGCCGCCTGACGGTACGCCTCCTCCAGCGCGCCGTACCCCTCGGCGATGTGGAACGTCCCGGCGAACGCCTCGCGCGGGTCGACCTCGCGGTCCCGCAGCGCGGGCAGCCTGCGCAGCAGCATGTTCACCTTGAACTGCGCCCCTTCGGCGGGCGGGGTGGGCGGCTCCTCGCCCAGCAGCCGGGCCAGCTCCCGCGGCGCGGCCCCGACCAGCACGTACCGGGCCGTCGCGGTGGACTCCCCCGCCTCGTCCGCGTACCGCACCTCCGCCCAGGTGCCGTCGGTGGCGATCGCGGTGACCTCGCGTCCGGTCACGATCCGCGCGCCCGCCGCGCGGGCGGCGCCGGCGAGGGCGTCGGTGAACGCGCCCATGCCGCCGACGGGGACGTCCCAGTCGCCGGTGCCGCCGCCGATGACGTGGTACAGGAAGCAGCGGTTCTGCCGCAGCGACGGGTCATGGGCACGGGCGAAGGTGCCGATGAGCGCGTCGGTGAGGACCACGCCCCGGATGAGGTCGTCGTCGAAGGCGGCCTCGATCGCCTCCCCCAGCGGCCGTTCGAACAGCGCCTCCCACACCGCGTCGTCCCCGACCCGCGCCCGCAGCTCCGCCCGGGTGGGTAGCGGCTCGGTCAGGGTCGGGAAGACCCGCTCGGCGACGCGCTGGGTCATGCCGTAGAAGCGCTGCCAGGACTCGTACTCCCGGTCCGACCCGGTCAGCCGCGCGAAGGCGGCACGGGTCCGGGACGTGCCGCCGGCCTCCACCAGCAGTCCGGTGTGGCGCCCGCCCCGGACATCGGGCGTGTACGAGGAGACCGCGCGCTTGCGCACCGCGAAGCGCAGTCCGAGGTCGTCGACGATCCGCCGGGGCAACAGGCTGACCAGGTAGGAGTAGCGGGAGAGCCGCGCGTCCACACCGGGATAGGGCCGGGTGGACACGGCGGCGCCACCGGTGCGGTCCAGCCGCTCCAGCACCAGCACGCTGCGCCCGGCGCGGGCGAGGTACCCGGCGGCGACCAGACCGTTGTGACCACCGCCGACGATGACGACGTCATACGCATCGCTGTGAGACATGTCCTCTGGTTAGCACGGGGTGATCGCCGGGGCCATGCCGTGGGGCCCGGTGTGAGCGTGGTGGGGAAGGTGTGGCGTGGGTTTTTGCTCGAGCGAAGCTATCTGATTTTCATATTTGCGTAATTGGATCGCTGCGTTCCGTAAGATTTTAGGCTCATCCGATGCACGAACCGGCTTCCATGAGCGCTATCTGAACAGAGGGCGCAACACGGCGCACTCGCGGGGCGTGTGGGGGCCACTCCCCGTACGACGAACAGAAGGACAACGAAGTCCGTGAATCTTCAAACCGTGGTGAACGTCGCCACCGCCGTACTCGCCGCACGGGTATTCGGCAGTGACGCCATCGCCCTCCTGCGCCGAGCGGCCGCCATGGGAGTCCGCGTCGGCGTATCGGAACTCCATCGCAGCGACCAGAGGGGAGGGGAACGGTGACCCACGACTTCCTGCGCTCGCGCGACACCGCCTCGATGACCACCGGACTTCCCGCGGACTTCCGTGCCTTCCACCAACTCCACCGCAAGGCGTACATCGACCGGGCCATGGTCTACCTCGGCAACCACGCCGACGCCGAAGAAGCCGTCGACGCCGCCTTCGAACAACTGCTGCGCTGCTGGCCCAAGGTCCTGACCATGGAGAACCCGGCCGCCTACGCCTGGAAGGTGATGAAGAACCGGGTCTTCGACCTCGCCCGCGCCCGCAACCGCGGCCCCGCCCTCCTGGACAACGCGACCTTCGAGACCGCGATCCTCAAGGACGCGGTCGACCCCATCGCCGTCCTCGAGGAGAGCCTGAACCTCTATCAGGCGATCAAGCAACTCCCCGAGCGCCAGCAGGACGTGGTCATCCTGCTCCACTGCCGCGGCTACACCGTCGCCGAGACCGCCACCCACCTCGGCATCACCGAAGCCGGCGTCCGCTCCACCGCCCGCTACGCCCGCCGCCGTCTGCAACAGCTCCTGACCAAGGAAGACCGATGACCTCACCCATTGACCGCATCCTCGCGCGGGCCCTGCTCAACCCCGCCCCTCCCGTCGACCTCGACGCCGCCGAGGCCCGGCTCGCCGCCCGCTACGCCGACCCCGGCGGCACCCCGCCCCATGAGCGGCCCCCGAAAAACCCCCGGCGGACGGCCGCGGCCGCCGGGTGCCCGGCGCCGGGCGTGGACGAACGGATGGCGCAGGACCTGCACACCCTGTGCGAGGCGATCATCGCCCGCCCGGCCGCCCTGACCCAGCTGCGGGACTTCCTCACCCGCCGCATCCTCGAACCGCCCGGCGCCCGTGTCCTGGGCTGCGTCCTGCAACTGGCCTGCCATGAGGACCACGCCCAGTTCTGGTGGCAGTTCGCCGCCGGCGCGGGCGACCCCGCCGCCGCCTACTGCCTCTATCTGCACCACATGGCCCTGAACGAGGACGGCCAGGCGCATGCGTGGCTCGAATGGTGGCACCAGCAGGCGGGCCACGACATCCCGCCGGTCACCGACACGGTGGAGGACTGGGCCACCACCGACCACGAAATGGCCGCCGCCCTCCGCATTCTGCACGGACTCAAAAGGGGGCAGGAGGTCCCGCCCGCCACCACGGCGGTGATCGACTACGTCGCCCGTGCCGTCGACTTCACCGACGACCCCGACATCGATCTCCCGCTGCCCGAACCGGGATTCGCCGACCGCATCGAGGACCTCACCACCGCGGAGACCAGGTCGGCCGCCTCGCCCCCGCCGGACCGGGCGGTGCTGCCCGAGCGGCCCCGCAGCGGCTCACCCGCGTAGGGGTACGCCCGCGTAGTGGTACACCCGCGTGGCGGTTCATCCGCGTGGCGAACCGGGCTCACCGGGCTCACCGGGCTCACCGGGCTCACCGGGCTCACCGGGCCGTGGTATCAGCTCTGCCGCGCCCGGCGCGCCGCCGCCTCCGCCGTCTCGGCGCGCCCGCCCAGCTGCTTCCGGCAGTGGGCCTCGTCGCCGCGGCTGACCAGGGTGTCGGGGTGGTCGGGGCCCAGCACCCGGGCGCGGGCGCGGGTCACCTCGCGGTAGTCCGCCAGCGCGTCGGACCAGCGGCCGAGCCGGCCCAGGGCGACGGCCACCTCGCGACGGCTGACCAGGGTGTCCGGGTGGTCGGGGCCCAGGGCGCGCTCCCGCAGGGCGCACACCTCGCGCGCCTCGGCGAGCGCCTCCTCCCAGCGGCCCAGCCGGCCGAGGCTGACGCCGAGGCCGTGCCGGGCGCGCAGGGTCTCCGGATCGGCCGGGCCCTGGGCGCGGGTGCGGTCCTCGACGAGAGCGCGGTAGACCGCGAGCGCCTCCGTGTCCCGGTCCAGCTTCCCCAGGCTGATGCCGGTCTCGTAGCGGGCGGCGAGGGTGCCGGGGTGGTCGGGGCCGAGGGTGCGGGCGCGGGCGGCGGCCACCTCGCGGAAGATGTCCAGGGCCTCCGCCCAGCGGTCGAGGCGGCCCAGGGCGCACGCCACCTCGTAGCGGCTGATCAGGGTGTCCGGGTGATCGGGGCCCAGCACCCGGGCGCGGGCGGCGGCCACCTGCTCCGCCATGCGGTGGGCCTCCCCCAGGCGCCCCAGACAGCCCAGGTTGAAGGCGAGGTTGTGGCGGCAGCGCAGGGTGTCGGGGTGGTCGGCGCCCATGGTGCGCTCACGGGCGGCGAGCACGGCCGTGTAGATGTCCTGGGCCTCGGCACAGCGGCCGAGCCGGCCCAGGACGAACGCGGTCTCCTGCCGGGCGGCGAGGGTGTCGGGGTGGTCGGCGCCCAGCACCCGCCGGCGGCCCGCCGCGACCCGTTCGTACTCGCGCAGCGCGTCGGCCGGGCGGCCCAGGACCCCGAGGGCGAAGGCGATCTCATAGCGGCTGGCGAGGGTGTCGGGGTGGTCGGCGCCCAGGGCGCGCTCGCGCTCGGCGGCCACCGCCCGGTGCGTTGCCACCGCCTCCTGCCAGCGGCCCAGCCGCCCCAGGTGCAGCCCGGCGCGGTGCCGGTCGGCGAGCCGGGCCCGCACCCCGGGCGGAAGCGGCGGCGGAGTCGGCGGAGTCGGCGGGGCGGGCTGCGCGGCGTGGCCCCCGGTCCAGGCGCCGGTGAGCGCGGCCGCCGCGTCGGGCGGGGTGGCCGACAGCGGCCACGCCTCGCCGGTGTGCGCCTTGGAGCCGGTGGTCATGTGCCGGGCCCAGTCCGGAAGGCGGGGAGCGCGCCGTCCCGCGGCCGGAGGCATACCGCGCGGCTCGGACGGCTGAGGCTGCTCGGACAGCTCGGACGGCTCGGACGGCTCGGACGGGTGAGCCTGCTCGGACGGCTGAGGCTGCTCCGGCGGCTGAGGCTGCTCGGACAGCTCATGCGGCTCGGCTAGTGACGGCGCCGTCGGCCGCCGGGACGGGCGTGCCGGGGCGAGTCGCTCGACGAGCTCGAAGGCGCCCCCCGGGCGGCCTTCCGGGTCCTTGGCCAGCAGATCGAGGACGGCGCGCTCGAACCGCTCGGGGAGTTCGGGCCGGCGTTGGCGCGGCGGCGCGGGCGGGGTGTCACGGTGGCCGACGAGGACGCCCCATGCGTCCTCGAGGTCGAACGGCGGCGCCCCCGTGGCCAGTTCGTAGAGCACACAGCCCAGGGAGTACAGATCGCTGCGATGGTCGACCGGGCCGCCCGCGATCTGCTCGGGCGACATGTAGTGCGGGGTGCCCATGGCCACGCCGGGGCCGGTGAGCCGGGCGGTGAAGCCGACGTCATGGCCGAGGCGGGCGATGCCGAAGTCGCAGAGCTTCACGGTGCCGTCGGTGAGCCGCATGATGTTGGCGGGCTTCAGGTCCCGGTGCACCACGCCCTGGTCATGGGTGTAGGCGAGGGCCGCGGCCGTCTGCTCCGCGATGTCCAGGACATCGGGCACCGGCAGCGGCCGCCGCTCGTTGTCGGCCAGCAGCCGGCTGAGGTCACGTCCCTCCAGCAGCTCCATGACCAGGTACAGCACACCCTCGTGCTCACCGAAGTCATGCACCACCGTGACCCCGCGGTGCTGGAGCGCGGCGGCCACCCGCGCCTCCCGGCGGAAGCGCTCCCGCAGCACACCGGTGAACGCTGGGTCGTGCCGCGACCCCAGCGGTTTGAGGCATTTGACGGCGACGCCCCGGCCGAGCGACTCGTCGCGCGCCCGCCACACCTCGCCCATTCCCCCGCGCCCGATCCGGTCCAGCAGCCGGTACCGGCCCTGGATCAGCCTGGTGTCCGCCATTCTCCCCCCTGCCCTGGCGGAAGCCGGCTCGCGCCGCCCCCGTGGAGGCCGGCCGCGTGCGGCCCCGCCCCCGTCGCATCCCCGCTGCCCAGTATGGCCGCGTTTCGGCGGAGCTTGTAGGGCGAGGGGCGGCTGCCCGGACCGAGTCGCTCGACCGCCCGCAGAATGTGCTTGGGCGGCAGCTGCCAGCGGGCCCTGGGCGGGATGCAGCGCAGCGCCCTGCCCATCGCCCGCAGCCGTCGGGTGACCACCTGGGGCGGGGGCGCGGGGCGCCCGTACAGCTCGTGGGCGTACGAGGGCAGGGACCCGTAGGCGAGCGCGGCGAAGCGCCCCCAGATCACCTCGCGCGCCGGGACGAGCAGGGCGTGGACCGGAGGCCGCCGCAGAAAGGTGTCCACCTCGTGGGCCTCGGGGGTGCCGGCGAGTTCGGGGCGCACCTTCTCGAAGTACGCGGCGAGCGCCGCCGTATCGGCCGGTACGTCGGCCGGGGCGAGCCCGACCAGCCGGGCGGACACCACGTTCTCGGCGACATAGGCGTCCGCCTGGGCGTCGGTGAGCGGGTAACCGGAGCGCCGCATCACCTGGAGGTACGAGTCGATCTCGGCGCAGTGCACCCACAGCAGCAGCTCGGGCTCGTCGACCCGGTGCCGGGCGCCGGTGACGGGGTCGGTCAGGGAGAGCCTGCGGTGGATGCCGCGGACCTTGGCGCCGGCCCGCTCGGCCGCCTCGGTGGTGCCGTAGGTGATGGTGGCGACGAACCGCGCGGTGCGCAGCAGCCGGCCCCAGGCGTCCTGGCGGAAGTCGGAGTTCTGGAGGACACCGCGCACCGCGAGCGGATGCAGGGCCTGGAGGTACAGGGCGCGCACCCCCGCGATCCACATCACCGGGTCGCCGTGCATCTGCCAGGTGACCGAACGGGGGCCGTAGAGCCCCGGGTCGGCATCGGTTCCGCCCTGCCGTATGGCCGCCGCCATCGCCACCACCTCCCGACGGCCAGCCTAGGCCCTGTCCGGCACAGGGCGCCGTCCGCCGGAGGCGGTGGCCGCGGCGTCTGGCGCGGGGGCACCTGAGCGCGGGGGCACGGCGGCTCAGCGGCGCACCCGGGGCATCTTCAGGCCGATCCAGGAGATGATCTCCCGCTGGATCTCGTTGTTGCCGCCGCCGAAGGTGAAGACGACGCTGCTGCGGTAGCCGCGCTCCAGCTCACCGTGGAGGACCGCGCCCGCCGAGCCCTCCTTGAGCGGGCCGGCGGCGCCGACGACCTCCATCAGCCAGGCGTAGGCGTCGCGGCGCGCCTCGGAGCCGTACACCTTGACGGCGGAGGCGTCCTGCGGGGTCAGGGCGTCGCGCTGGAGGGCGTCCACCATCTGCCAGTTGAGCAGCTTCATGGCGTCCAGCCGGGCGTGGGTGCGGGCCAGCCGGGCGCGCACCCAGGCCAGGTCGATCACCCGGCGGCCGTCGGGGAGCTTCGTGTCGGCGGCCCACTGGCGGACGCCGCGCAGGGCCCGGATGGCCATGGTGCCGTGGGCGGCGAGGGTCACCCGCTCGTAGTTGAGCTGGGTGGTGATCATGCGCCAGCCCTCGTTCTCGGCGCCGACGCGGCGGGTGACCGGGACGCGGATGTTCTCGTAGTAGCTGGCGGTGGTGTCGTGGGAGGCGAGGGTGGTGATGGGGGTGGCGGAGTAGCCGGGGTCGTCGGTCGGGACCAGCAGGATGCTGATGCCCTTGTGGGGTGTGGCGTCGGGGTCGGTGCGGACCGCGAGCCAGACCCAGTCGGCGGTGTCGCCGTTGGTGGTCCAGGTCTTCTGGCCGTTGACGAGGTAACTGTCGCCGTCCCGTACGGCGCGGGTCCGCAAGGAGGCGAGGTCCGTGCCGGCGTCGGGTTCGCTGTAGCCGATGGCGAAGTCGATCTCGCCGGAGAGGATCCGGGGCAGGAAGTACGCCTTCTGCTCCTCGGTGCCGAACCGCATGATCGTGGGCCCGACCGTGTTGAGCGCCATCAGCGGCAGCGGCACCCCGGCCTGGGCCGCCTCGTCGAAGAAGATGAACTGCTCGACCGGGCCGAGCCCGCGTCCGCCGTACTCCCGCGGCCAGCCCACCCCCAGCCAGCCGTCGGTGCCGAGGCGGCGGATGGTCTCGCGGTAGAACCGCTTCTGCCCGGTGGAGTCGGCGAAGCGGGCGTAGGCGTCGTCGGGGACCAGTTCGGCGAAGTACCCGCGCAGCTCATCGCGCAACCGCCGCTGATCAGGGGTGTATTCGAGGTCCACGGCCCCTCCTGGAGTCTCGCGTGCGCCATGACGGCGGTCTGGGAGCGTCCTGGGATCGAGGGGCACGGTAGAACGTGTTCCAGCAATACGGAAGGGCCGTGGACCGGACCGGCGGGCCCGGTCCACGACGCCGCCCTCAGCCCTCCGCCCGGGGCGGGGCGTCGTCGGTGCCGCGCCGCACGACCTGCACCGGCCGGCCCGGACGCCAGGTGCGCAGCACCATCTCCCCGCCCTCCGAGGCGGTGTGCACCACCTCGGTCACCTCGGCGCGGAAGAGGTGGAAGGGCTCGGGCGGCCGGACCTGCGCGGCGAACCGGGCCACCGTCTCGGGGTCGGTCACCTCGACCGCCCGGCCGCTCACCCGCACATCGCCCTCGGCGAGCCCCTCGCCCGGACCGGGGTTGGCCTGCACCGAGAACCGCGGATCGCGGCGCAGGTCCAGCGCCTTGCGCGAGTCGGGCATCATGCCCAGCCACAACTCGCCGGAGAGGAAGGTCACTTCGAGCGGTGTGACCCGCGGGGAGCCGTCCTGGCGCAGGGTGGCCAGCACATGGTGGCGGTAGCGCCGGAAGCGGTCCTGGGCGTAGCCGGCGAAGGCGGGTTCGGCCGCCTGGAATCCGGCCCAGCTGGTGGTCGGGTAGGTCATCGTCATGGCGCCCATGCTCGCGGCCTTTCCGGACGTCTCCTGTCGGGATTTCTCGGCCTCACGGGATTTCTGGGCCTCGCGGGCCTTCTCGGCCTGCCGGGATTTCTCGGCCTCGCGGGCCTTCTCCGCCTCCCACTCCCGCGCCTGGTCCGGTGGCCGGTAGGCGTTCCACCCGGTGCCGGCCAGCGGATAGGACACCCAGGTGCGGGCGTAGGCCGGGGGCCGGTCCCGGCCGCGCCGGAGCAGCAGCGCGGTGGGTTCGCGGGAGGCCCGCCGCAGTAGCGCGGGCAGGGTGGTGGACCGGTTGTTGCCGCTGGTCTGGGCGGAGGAGCAGCCCGCGTGGTAGGCGACGGGCAGGGCGCGGTCGCCGGTCACCAGACAGGGCGGTCGCAGCCCCAGCCGCTGGAGCCCCTGTGCGGCGGTGCGGTACCGCCCGGTGGTGCGGTCCGACTGGGCCGCGGTATGGCCGAGGACGACGAGCTGGCTCGCGAGGTGGAGCGTGATGACGACGCCGAGGGCGGCCGCCAGGTGCCGCGGTGAGCGTGCGGTCCGCACCGCGCGGGGGATCAGCCCGGCGATCGGCAGCGCCAGCAGCGCGTAGGCGGGCATCAGGAAGCGCGGTGCGGAGTAGCCGATGAGCAGCAGATACGGCAGGGCGAGGGCGGCCGCGCAGACGACCGGCAGCACGGTCAGCGGTACGGCGGGAAGCCGGGTGCCGGGGCGCCCGAGACCCACCCGCACCCGGCGCAGCGCGTGGCGGTCGCGCAGGGCGGCGCTGACGGCGAGGAGGGTCAGCACCGGCAGCGCCAGCCACCACACGGTCAGCTCCGGGTGGCGCAGCGGCACCTCGCAGGGGCGGCACAGCTGCGGTCCGTTGAGGCTGCGCAGCGCGGCCCCCACGCCGAAGTGCAGGCCCATACCGCCCTCGACGTCGCTGGAGACGCCCAGCCGCTCCCCGATGCCGCCGAACCGGTCGTACGCCTCGCCGATCCACTGGGCGGCGCCGAGCAGCGATCCGCCGATCAGCGCGGGCAGCGCGGGCCGCCACAGGCGCGTCCCGATCGCGCCGATCAGCAGCGGCAGCGCGAGCCATCCCCCGTCGGGGGTGCGCACCAGGGTGACGCCCGCGAGGACGGCGGCCAGCCACCAGCGGGCGCCCGGTTCACCGGGGACGCGGAGGAACCAGCCGACGGCGGCGACGGCGCCGATCGCCACCCACAGGTTGGGCATCACCGCGGGCCCGCTGATCTGGGTGATCCACAGTCCGGAGAAGAGCAGCGCGGCCAGGGCGACCTGAGCCGGGGGCAGCAGCCGGGTCCAGACCCGGAAGGCGCCGTAGAGCGCGCCCGCGGACGCCAGCACGAGCAGGACGCGCAGCGCCCAGACCGAGTCGGTGGCGGCCACCACGGGTGCGACCAGGAGACTGATGCCGCGCGAGCGGGGTGCGCTGAAGTACGCGGACGGGGTACGCGGATCGACCTGGGAGACGTACACGGACTCGTCCCAGCCCAGCGCGTGCCCGGTGTGCGGGATCACCACGGCGAACTGGACCACGGCGTAACCGACGGCGACCAGCCCGAGCCAGGGGGCCGGGCGGCGGTACCGCCGCGGCTGACGGGGCTGAGAGCGCGGGGGCAGGACGGCGGCCGCCGGTGCGGCAGTATTCTCCATGCGCGCACCATATGATGTCTATGTACCTTTTTCGTCCTATTGGGCCATTCGGCCCAGCGTCCCAGGGGTGCATGGCCGCGACGGATCCGTACGCTGTTGCAGCGGTGCACAGCCCCCCACCCGGCGGAGGACGGACACACCCATGAAGATGCTCATCAACGTCCCCGAGACCGTGGTCGCCGACGCGCTGCGCGGACTGGCCGCCTCGCACCCCGAACTGATCGTCGACGTGGAGAACCGGGTGATCGTCCGGCGGGACGCGCCCGTCGAGGGCAAGGTGGCACTGGTCTCCGGCGGCGGATCGGGGCACGAGCCGCTGCACGGCGGTTTCGTGGGGCCCGGCATGCTGGACGCCGCCTGCCCCGGCGAGGTGTTCACCTCCCCGGTGCCGGACCAGATGGTGCGCGCCGCGGCGGCGGTGGACAGCGGCCAGGGCGTGCTGTTCGTCGTCAAGAGCTACACGGGCGACGTGCTCAACTTCGACATGGCCGCCGAGCTCGCCGAGGACGAGGGCATCCAGGTCGCCAAGGTCCTGGTCAACGACGATGTGGCGGTCGACGACGGCCTCTCCACGGCGGGCCGGCGCGGCACCGGGGCCACCGTGTTCGTGGAGAAGCTCGCGGGCGCGGCGGCCGAGGAGGGCGCGCCGCTGGAGCGGGTGGAGTCCATCGCCCGGCGGGTGAACGAGCTCTCGCGGAGCTTCGGGGTCGCGCTCAGCGCCTGCTCGACCCCGGCCAAGGGCGGCCCCACCTTCGACCTGCCCGCGGGCGAGCTGGAGTTGGGGGTGGGCATCCACGGCGAGCCGGGGCGTGAACGGCGGGCGATGATGACCTCCCGTGAGATCGCCGACTACGCGGTGGAGACGGTGGTGGCCGACCTGCGCCCGGACAATCCGGTGCTGCTGCTGGTGGGCGGCATGGGCGCGACCCCGCAGCTGGAGCTGTACGGCTTCGCCGCCGAGGTGCACCGGGCGCTCGGCGAGCGCCGGGTGGCGGTGGCGCGTACGCTCGTCGGCAACTACGTCACATCACTCGACATGGCGGGCGCCTCGATCTCCCTGTGCCAGGTCGACGAGGACCTCCTGCGGCTGTGGGACGCGCCCGTGCGGACCGCCGGGCTGCGCTGGGGCGCCTGAGGCCGGCCGGTTCCGATACGAACGCTGTCGCCGTTGGCTACGACCGAGGAGGCGCCTGTGTCCAGCAGTGAACCCGCCGTCGACGACGTGCTCGACACCCCTTTCTTCCTCCGCTGGCTCACCGCCGCGGCCGCGTCCGTGAGCCGTGAGGCGGCCCGTCTCACCGACCTGGACGCCGCGATCGGCGACGCCGACCACGGCACCAACATGCAGCGCGGCTTCGCCGCCGTGACCGAGGCGCTGGAGAAGGAGCCGCCGGGCTCGCCCGGGGCCGCGCTGATCCTGGCCGGGCGCCAGCTGATCTCCAAGGTGGGCGGCGCCTCCGGACCGCTGTACGGGACACTGCTGCGGCGCGCCGGCAAGGCGCTCGGCGACGCCGAGCGGATCACCCCGCAGCAGCTGGCGGACGCGCTGCGGGCCGGCGCGGACGCGGTGGCCCAGCTGGGCGGCGCCGCGGCCGGCGACAAGACGATGCTGGACGCGCTGTTCCCCGCCGTCGAGGCGCTGGGCGCGGGCGCCGGGTCGTTCGCGGCCGCGGGCGAGGCCGCCGAGAAGGGGGCGCTGGCCACCGTGCCGATGACGGCCCGCAAGGGCAGGGCCAGCTATCTGGGTGAGCGCAGCGCCGGCCACCAGGACCCGGGCGCCACCTCCTCTGCGCTGATCATCGCGGCGTTGGCGGAGGCGGCCCGATGACCGACGAGGGTGAGAAGGAGCTGGTCGGGATAGTCCTGGTGTCGCACAGCGCGGCGGTGGCGGACTCGGTGGCCGAGCTGGCGAAGGAGCTGTCCGGCGGTGGCGCGGCGCCGGTCCGCGCCGCGGGCGGCACCCCGGACGGCGGATTCGGCACCAGTCCGGAGCTGATAGCCGAGGCGGCCCAGGCGGTCGACCGGGGTGCCGGGGTGGCGGTGCTGGTGGACCTGGGCAGCGCGGTGCTGGCCGTCAAGGCGCTGCTGGCCGAGGGCGACGAACTGCCGGAGGGCACCCGATTGGTGGACGCGCCGCTGGTGGAAGGCGCGGTGGCGGCGGTCGTCACCGCCTCCACCGGGGCCGATGTGGACGCGGTGCTCCAGGCGGCCACGGAGGCCTATGACTACCGCAAGGCCTGAACGGTCCGGGCCACACGCCGGACGTCCAGCGCCCTATTGAACGGGGCCCCGCCGGTGAAGGCGGGGCCCCGTTCAGTTGCCCGTTCCCTCTTGCCCCGTTCAGCTTTCAACGAACTCTCCGCACCCCTATTGCACACCCGCTTATTTCCCTGATACTTCGCACGTACGGGGCGAGTTGCCCGGTTTCGGCCCGCACCGGACGCGGCGGCTGCTTCCCCGCCCGCGCGACCCACAAGTGATAGGCGGGATAGCAGAACGGGCTTCCGAATCCGTCGATCTTGCGTCTAGACTGCACACGTCCATTGGGGGGACCGGCGGCACTCAGGGGGAATACATGGGCGTCATTGAGTGTACCCGCGCACACCTGGCAGCCATCGAACCGATGATGCCCACGCGGATGCCGCGCCGACCAGGGTCCCCTTGCGGCCCGGTCTGTAATCACGTGCGGAAATGACCGCCCGCGTCACCCGGATGGCTCCCTGAGCGCCTGAGCTTCACACCCTTCGCAGCGCGTTCGACATTTCGACCAGGCACCGCAGTCGCGTCATGCGACTGCCTTCATGGTGTCGTGCACAGCGCCATACACCGCATGGGCGGCAGTCCGTCCATTCCACCCGAGCCAAGGGTTTCCGCGTGCCTGTTTTCGTCTCCTTGATCAACGGATTTCGACATCTCGACGTGGAGGAGTCACTCGTATGACCGCACCCACGCTCATCCCCGGCCGCTTGGACGCCGATGCCGTCCGGGAGTCGGTGGACGTCGTACTCGAAGACTTTCTGACGGCCAAGGCCCGTACCACTCCGCAACACCATCTGCCGTATCTCTCCGGACTGCTCAAGGATTTCCTGTCCGGCGGAAAGCGCATACGGCCCCTGTTGTGTATCACCGGCTGGCAGGCCGTCGGCGGCGGCGGGGACGGCGAGGCGGTGATCCGGGTGGCCGCCTGTCTGGAGATGTTCCACGCCTTCGCGCTGATCCACGACGACGTCATGGACGACAGCGACACCCGCCGCGGCCGGCCGACCATCCACCGCACCCTGGCCGCGCTGTGCGCCGCCGGCCGCAGCCCCGACCAGATCGAGCGGTTCGGGGTCAGCGGGGCGGTGCTGCTCGGCGACCTCGCCCTCGCCTGGTCGGACGAGCTCCTGCACTCGGCCGGTCTCACCCCCGCCCAGTTCGACGCCGTGCTCCCGCTGCTGTCGGAAATGCGCACCGAGGTGATGCTGGGCCAGTACCTCGACCTGGCGGCCACCGGCGAGCTGACCGACGATGTCGAGGCCACCCTCACCGTCAACCGGTACAAGACCGCCAAGTACACCATCGAGCGTCCGCTGCACCTCGGAGCCGCCATCGCGGGCGCCGGCCCCGCGGCCATGGAGGCGTTCACCGCCTACGCCCTGCCGCTGGGCGAGGCGTTCCAGCTCCGGGACGATCTGCTGGGCGTGTACGGCGATCCGGAGTCGACCGGCAAGTCCCAGCTGGACGATCTGCGGGCCGGGAAGAACACCACCTTGACCGCGCTGGCCCTGCGCGGCTCCGACCGCGCCCAGGCGGCGCGGCTGCGCAGCCTCATCGGCAATCCGCTGCTGGACGAGAAGGGCGCCGCGACCATCCAGGAGATCTTCGCCGCCACCACCGCCCGGGAGGCCGTCGAGCAGATGATCGACGACCGCCGGACGCAGGCCCTGCGGGCCCTCGACGACGCCCCCTTCACCGCGGACGCGGTCAACGCGCTGACCCGGATCGCCCGCATGGCCACTGTGAGGAACTCATGACGACCGATCTCTTCCCGGCCGGGGCCCAGGACATCAGCCACCGCACCGTCCGCCCCTATCTGGAGGACTGCACCCGCCGCTTCCAGGAGATGTTCGACCGCCATATCGTCACCCGGCCCACCAAGGTGGAATTGACCGACGCCGAACTGCGCGAGGTCATTGACGACTGCAACGCGGCGGTGGCTCCTCTCGGAAAATCGGTTTCCGATGAACGCTGGATCTCCTATGTGGGGGTGGTCCTCTGGTCCCAGAGTCCCCGCCATATCAAGGACATGGAGGCGTTCAAGGCCGTCTGCGTCCTGAACTGCGTGACATTCGTCTGGGACGACATGGATCCCGCGCTGCACGACTTCGATCTCTTCCTGCCCCAACTGCGCAAGGTCTGCGAGAAGTACTACGACCCCGAGGACGCGGAGGTCGCGTACGAGGCGGCCCGCGCCTTCGTCACCAGCGACCATATGTTCCGCGACTCGCCCGTCAAGGCGGCGCTGTGCACCACCTCCCCGGAGCAGTATTTCCGTTTCCGGGTCACCGACATCGGAGTCGACTTCTGGATGAAGATGTCGTACCCGATCTACCGGCACCCGGAGTTCACCGAACACGCCAAGACGAGTCTGATCGCGCGGATGACCACCCGCGGACTCACCATCGTCAATGACTTCTACTCCTATGACCGCGAGGTCTCCCTGAACCAGATCACCAATTGTTTCCGGCTCTGCGATGTGAGCGACGAGGCGGCGTTCGAGGAGTTCTTCCAGGCCCGGCTCGACGACATGATCGAGGACATCGAGTGCATCAAGGCGTTCGACCCGCTGACGCGCGACGTCTGCCTCGATCTGATCTACGGCAACTTCGTGTGGACCATCGGCAACAAGCGCTACAAGGCGGCCGTCAACGACGTCAACTCCCGTATTCAGTAAGGAAAGGGGGACCGTGACTTCCGCGAAGAGCTCCGCACCGCCGGAGCGCCCCTGGACCACCGGCACGGCGCCCGGCTCGGTGCCACTGCTGGGACACACCCTGGCGCTGTGGCGCCGGCCGCTCCAGTTCCTGGCCTCCCTGCCCGCCCACGGCGATCTGGTGGAGGTCAGGCTGGGGCCCAGCCGCGCCTATCTGGTCTGCCATCCCGAGCTGGTCCGCCATGTGCTGCTCAATCCCCGGGTGTTCGACAAGGGCGGCGTCTTCGACAAGGCGCGGCAGCTGCTCGGGAACAGCCTCTCGGTCTCCCGGGGCGAGGACCACCGCTACCAGCGGCGGATGATCCAGCCCGCGTTCCACCCGCCCAGGATCGCCGCCTACACCGCCGCCGTCGCCGATGACACCCGCACCGCGACCGGCTCCTGGCAGCCGGGGCGGACCCTGGACATCAGCGACACCATGCACGCCCTGCTGATGCGGGTCGCCGCGCGGACGCTGTTCTCCACCGGGGTCGACGAGGCGACGATCGACGAGGCGCGCCACTGCCTGCGCATCGTCTCGCACGGCATCTACAAGCGCACCATGGCGCCGTTGGGGATCATGGAGAAGCTCCCCACCCCCGGCAACCGGCGCTATGACCGGGCCAATGCCCGGCTGCGGCAGATCGTGGACCAGATGATCAGCGACCGCCGGCGGTCCGGCGCCGACCACGGCGATCTGCTCTCCACGCTGCTGCGCGCCGAACACCCCGAGACCGGGCAGGGGCTGGCCGACGGCGAGGTCCTCGACCAGGTGGTCACCTTCCTGGTCGCCGGGAGCGAGACCACCGCCTCGACCCTCGCCTTCGTCTTCCATCTCCTGGGCGCCCACCCGGAGGTGGAGAAGCGGGTGCACGCCGAGATCGACGAGGTGCTCCAGGGCCGCTCGCCCGCCGCTGAGGACCTGCCGTCGTTGGAGTACACCCGCGCGGTCATCACCGAGTCGCTGCGGCTGTATCCGCCGTCGTGGATGGCGATGCGGGTCACGGCGGCCGAGACCGAACTCGGTGGCCGGACCGTCCCGGCGGGCACCATGATCCTCTACAGCGCCCAGGCGCTGCACCACAATCCCGAACTGTTCCCCGATCCCGAGCGGTTCGACCCGGAGCGCTGGCTCCCCGACCGCGCGGGGGAGGTGCCGCGCGGGGCGCTGCTCCCGTTCGGCGCGGGCAGTCACAAGTGCATCGGGGACGTCCTGGCACTCACCGAGACCGCCCTCATCGTGGCCACGATCGCGAGCCGGTGGCGGCTTCGCCCGGTGCCCGGGACGGCCTTGCGCCCCGAGCCGAAGGCGACGCTCGAACCCGGCCCGCTGCCCATGGTGTGCGTGCCACGCTGACGGCGCGCCATCGGGGGTCCGCCCCGGACCGGGCGCGCCCCGGACCTTCCGTACCCGACCTCGCGAGTGAAGGACTCTTCCGCATGAGGACCGCGCAGCAACCGGCGACGCGCCACTGGCGGCACGCCCTCGCCCCCGGCGGGCTTCCGCTGGCCGGCCACGCCCTGCTCATGGGCCGCAAACCGCTTCAGTTCCTGGCCTCCCTGCCCGCCCACGGCGATCTGGTCGAACTCCGGCTGGGACCCCGGCCCGCGTATCTGCCCTGTCATCCGGAGCTGGTCCAGCAGGTGCTGGTGAACGCGCGGGTCTACGACACCGGCGGGCCGGTGAAGGAGAAGGCCAAGCCGATCCTGGGCAACGGCCTGATCACCTCCGACTGGGCGGACCACCGCAGGCAGCGCCGACTGGTGCAGCCCGCCTTCCAGGCCGCCCGGATCGCCCGGTACGCGGAGGTGATGGAGCGCGAGTGCGCGGCCGAGTCGACGGCGTGGACGGCGGGCCGGCCCGTCGACGTCAGCCATGAGATGCTCGCGCTCACCGCGCGGGTGACGGCGGGTGCGCTGTTCTCCACCGATATGGCGCCGCATGCCGTGGCCGAGATCCAGCACTGTCTGCCGGTCGTCGTGGAGGGCGCCTACCGGCAGGCGGTCGATCCCACCGGCCTGCTGGCCAGGCTTCCGATCGCGGCGAACCGGCGCTTCGACGACGCGCTCGGCCGGCTCAACCGGCTCATCGACCGCATGATCGACGACTACCGGGCGGCGGACCGCGGCGACCGCGGCGATGTGCTGTCGGCGCTCTTCGCCGCCCAGGACGACGAGACCGGCGGCACCCTGTCCGACCAGGAGATCCACGACCAGGTGATGACCCTGCTGCTGGCCGGGATCGAGACCACCGCCTCGGCGCTGACCTGGACCTGGTTCCTGCTCGGCCGCAATCCGCGGGCCGAGGCCGCGCTGCACGCCGAGGTCGACGAGGTGCTGGGCGGGCGGGCCCCGGTCTACGCCGATGTCCCCCGGCTCGCGTACACCCAGCGGGTGTTCAGCGAGGCGCTGCGGCTCTTCCCGCCCGCGTGGCTCTTCACCCGGACCACCACCGAGGCCACCGAACTCGGCGGGCGGCGGCTGCCCCCGGCGTCGGACGTGCTGATCAGCCCGTATGTGCTGCACCGCGATCCGGCCCTGTTCCCCGACCCGGAGTCCTTCGACCCCGACCGCTGGCTCCCGGAGCGGGCCAAGGACGTGGCACGCGGCGCGTATCTGCCCTTCGGCGGCGGCAGCCGCAAGTGCATCGGCGATGTCTTCGGCATGACGGAGGCGACGCTGGCCCTGGCCGCGATCGCGGGCCGCTGGCGGATGCGCCCGATTCCGGGGACGAAGATCCGGCCGAGGCCGCAGATGAGCCTCACCGCCGGTCCGCTGCGCATGCTTCCGCGGCCGCGCTGAACGCGCTGCCCCACGGACCGCGGTGGCCGTCCGCCGCGGTCCGTCGACACCCCTCAGGCGCCGGCGGCGCGGGCACCGGCGCCGGGAGTGGGGGTGGACCGCACCGGCAGCCGGCGCGGCCCGCGCAGCATCAGGCCGGGCCGCCAGGCGAGGTCGGCCGGATCGGCGTCCAGGGCGAGGCCGGGGCAGCGCTCCAGCAGGGTCCGGACGGCGATGGCCCCTTCGAGCCGGGCCAGCGGGGCGCCCAGGCAGTGGTGGACACCGTGCCCGAAGGCGAGGTGGCCGCGCGGCGAGCGCCGGATGTCGAAGCGGTCCGGGTCGGCGAACCGGCGGGGGTCCCGCGACCCGGAGGCCAGGACCACCGCGACGGACTCCCCGGCCGGAATGGCGGTGCCGGCGATCTCCACCGGCTTCCTGGTGAAGCGGAACGCGGCGCTCTCCACCGGGCCGTCATAGCGCAGCATCTCCTCGATCGCGCCCTCCAGCAGCGACCAGTCGGCGCGCAGCGCGGCCAGTTGCCCGGGGTGGCGGAGCAGCGCGAGGGTGCCGCTGGAGATCAGGCTGGCGGAGGTCTCGTAGCCGGCCACCAGCAGGACGAACGCCATGCCGAGCATCTCCTCGGCGCACAGCGCGTCACCGCCCGCGTCCATGGTGCGGACCAGGGAGCTGAGCAGATCGTCTCCGGGGGCGCGGCGCCTGGACGCGATGAGTTCCGCGAAGTAGCCGGTCAGGTCCTGGACGGCGGCACCGGCGGCCTCCGGCCGGGTCGGGTCGGAGCTGTCCAGGTACCAGCCGTGGAACGCCTTGCGATCCGCCTCCGGCACGCCCAGCAGCTCGCAGATGACGGCCAGCGGCAGCGGCAGCGCGTAGTCCTCGACGAGGTCGGCCCGGCCCGACGGGGTCATCACGTCCAGGAGTCCGTCCGCGATCCGCTGCACGCGGGGGCGCAGGGCCTCGATCCGGCCCGGGGTGAACGCGCGGGCCACCAGCCCCCGCAGCCGGGTGTGGTGCGGCGGGTCGGTCTGCACCATGTTCCGCCCGATGGCGTTGCCGCCGTCGTCCCGCCAGGTGGCCGAGTGACGGATGTCATTGCTCAGCCGGGGGTCGGTCAGCGCGGCGCGGGCCTCCTCGTGGCCGACGACGAGCCAGAACTCACCGGAGGTGTCGGTGCGCACCCGGTGGACCGGGCCCCGTTCCCGCAGCCGCGCGTAGACCGGATACGGATCGGCGATGAAATCCGCGCCGAGCGCGGACAGATCCTGGGGCATGGCGATCCCGTCAGTCGGTTGGTGGCTTCCCCCGAAACCAGAACCGGGGACCAGAACCGGGGACCGTTCCCCGTTCTCTCGATGATCTTAGCACCTAACCGGAGAGATTCCCCCGGTTAGTGTTAGGGTTGCGGGCCATGGGCAGCCGTGTGGAGAAAGAGACACCGTTGCGCCGAGACGCACGGCGCAACCGCGAGATGCTGATAGCAGCCGCCCGGGAGATCTACACGGATCAGGGTGTGGACGCCCCGCTCGACGACATCGCCCGTCGGGCCGGGGTCGGCAGCGCCACCCTCTACCGGCGGTTCGCCGGCCGGGCGGAACTCATCGAGGCGGTATTCGGCGACTCCCTGCGGGACATCCTGCGGGCCGCCGAGGAGGCCCGCTCGGCGCCCGACGCCTGGGCCGGTCTGACGGCCTATCTGGAGCGCATCTTCGGGCTGCTCGCCGCCGACCGGGGCACCAACGACCTGATGACCACCGGCATCCAGGGCGTCCCCTCGCTGGACGCGCTCCGCAAGGAGAACCACAAGACGCTGGACGTCCTGCTGCGCCGTGCCCAGCGGCAGGGCGCGGCCCGGGACGACGCCACCGCGGAGGACCTGCTGTTCCTGCTGGCCGCGCTCGGCCGCGCGGTCCCCGGCTCGACCGCCGCCGCTCCGCTGGCCTGGCGCCGCTATCTGGCCCTGCTGCTCGACGGGCTCCGCCCCGAGGGCGCCCACGCGCTCCCCGCCCCCTCGCTCACCCCGGACCAGCTCGGCGCCGCCATGCTCCAGCTCGGCAAGGCACGGCGGCCGCGCGCGGGGCGCGCGGACTAGCCGGTCAGCGGGGTGGCCGGGCGGCCCGGCGGGCCGCGCGCGCCGTGGGGAGGTAGCGCAGCCGCTCGGGCAGCAGCGGGACGAGGACGCGGACGCGGACCACGGCGCCGAACCGGCGCAGCCGCCGCTCGTCCCGGCGGGTCCAGGTCAGCCCGAGGCGTTCCCGGACGACGGGCGGGAGCAGGCCGGTGGTGACGAACACGTGCAGCCGCGCCAGCGGCCGGCACAGCGCGGGCCACAGGGTGCGCAGCGGCGCGCGGGAGCCGGGGGCGGCGGGAGCCGGGGGGCGCGGATCGAGCAGTTCCCGTGCCACGGCCGTCAGCTCCAGCTCCTCGCGGACCATCGCCTCGAAGTACGGCCAGTACTCCTCGGGCGTCGCGGGCATGTCACGCCGCTTGATGCCGAGGATGTCGCCGAGCCGCAGCAGCTCGTCGTAGAGGCGGCGTTCCTGGCGTTCGTCGAGCGGGCGGGCCAGATAGCGCGCGGCCCGCAGGAAGGCGGGGCAGGCGGTGGCGTGCACCCAGGCGTAGTAGGCGGGGGTCAGCGCGTGGTAGGAGCGGAGGTCGCCGAGCGCCACGTCCTGCTCAGCCTGGGCACGGTGGGGCATCCTGGAGCGGTGACCGGCCAGAGCGCGGCTCAGCCGCGCACCCCACGGACCGCAAACGGCTCCCGGACCGGCGGACCGGGCCGCTGACGGTGTACGTTCACACGTCGAGTCCTCCTCGCTTGACCAGCTGGTTCGCGATCACGTTCCGCTGGATCTCGTTGGTGCCCTCGCCGACGATCATCAGCGGGGCGTCCCGGAAGTAACGCTCCACGTCGAACTCGGTCGAGTAGCCGTATCCTCCGTGGATGCGGACCGCGTTGAGCGCGATCTGCATGGCCGTCTCGGAGGCGAACAGTTTGGCCATGCCCGCTTCCATGTCCACGCGCCGGCCGGCATCGGCCTCACGGGCGGCATAGAGGGTGAGCTGACGGGCTGCCGTGAGGGAGGTGGCCATGTCGGCGAGGTAGTTGCCGATGGACTGGTGCTTCCAGATGGGCTTGCCGAACGACTCACGGTCCTGTGCGTAGGCGAGCGCGTCCTCCAGGGCGGCGCGGCCGACGCCGAGTGCGCGGGCCGCCACCTGGAGACGCCCGGTCTCCAGACCCTTCATCATCTGGGCGAAGCCCTTGCCCTCGACACCGCCGAGCACCGCGTCCTCGGGAGCGTGGTAGTCCTCGAAGGACAGCTCGCAGCTCTCCACGCCCTTGTAGCCGAGCTTGGGCAGGTCCCGGGAGACCGTGAGTCCCGGCCCGTGCTCGACGAGCAGGATGGAGATGCCCTTGTGTGCGGGGGATGCCTCGGGATCGGTCTTGCACAGCAGGGCGATCAGCTGTGAGCGGCGGGAGTTGGTGATCCAGGTCTTGGTCCCGTTGACCACGTAGCCGTCGTCGTCCTTACGGGCGATGGTGCGCATGGCCTGGAGGTCGGAGCCGCCGCCCGGCTCGGTGAGGGCCATGGTGGCCCGTATCTCACCGGTGGCCATCCTCGGCAGGTACCGCTGTTTCTGCTCTTCCGTGCCGAAGTGCAGCAGCAGCTTGGCGACGACGGTGTGCCCGCCCATGGCACCGGCCAGGCTCATCCAGCCCCGTGCCAGCTCCTCGGTGATCAGGACGTAGCAGGGGGTGGACACCGGAGCGCCGCCGTACTCCTCCGGGACGGCGAGGCCGAAGATGCCGAGGGCCTTCATCCGCTCGATGAGCGCCTCGGGATAGGTGTTGGTGTGGTCGAGTTCCCGCGCGACGGACTTGATGTCCTTGTCGACGAAGTCGTGCACCGTCCGGACGATGAACTGCTCGTCCTCGGACAGGATGTCGAGGGTGCTCATGGGAAGAGGTCTCCTTGCCGCGGTCTGGGGAGTGGCTTCGAGGGGGTCAGACGGCCATGCGTTGACCTCCGGAGGTATGGGTGGCCCGGACTCGAGTAACATCATCGGCACTCATGAGCGGCTATGTGAAATAGCGATCCATGATGGATCCATACGGGCCGCGGATGGCCGGGAAGGAGGCACCCCTGATGGACGTCAAACAGCTGAAGGCGCTCGTCACGGTCGCCGAGGTGGGCAGCGTGACCCGCGCCGCGGAGCTGCTGCACCTGGTGCAGCCCGCCGTCACCCGGCAGATCCGCACACTGGAGGAGGAACTCGGCGTCTCCCTCTTCCAGCGCACACGACAGGGCATGCGGCCCACCGAGGCGGGCGAGATCCTGGTGGACCGGGCGCGCCGGGCCCTGAACGAGCTGGAGCGGGCGCGCGCCGAGGTACAGCCCCGCCCCGGAGAGGTGACCGGCATCGTCACCCTCGGCCTGCTGGAGAGCACCAGCGACCTGCTGGCCGAGCCGCTGGTGTCGGCCGTCGGCGTCGCCCACCCGGGTGTGGAGCTGCGTCTGCTGACCGCTTATTCCGGCCATCTCCAGCAGTGGCTGGACGACGGCGACCTGGACCTGTCCCTGCTGTACAACCTGGACAGCTCTCCGTCCCTCAACGCCCGCCCCCTGGTCCGTGAGCGCCTGTGGGCGGTGGCCCCCACCGCGGCCGGGCTGCGCGCGGATCGCCCGGTGCCGTTCGCGGAGGTCGCGGCGCGCCCCCTCGTGATGCCGGCCTCCGGCCACGCCCTGCGCACACTGATCGATGGCGCGGCGGCCCGTTCGGGGGTCGCCATGGACATCACCGTGCAGACCAACTCCCTGCGCGTGCAGAAACAGCTCGTCCTGGCCGGACACGGCTGGACCATCCTGCCCGGCGTCGGCATCGCCGACGACGTCGCGAACGGCGCGCTCAGCGCCGCTCCCCTGTCCGAGCCCGACGTATGGCGGTCGATCGTCCTGGGGACCCCGCGGTACGGACGCGTCCCACCGGCCGTCGAGATCGTCGCGCGGGAACTGACCCGCCTGATCGACTCGGCCGCGTCACACGGGCGGTGGCCCTCCGCCCGGTTGCACACGCCGGACGGACCGGGCGCGGACGCGTGACGCCGATGCCGCCGCGCGCCGATGATCGAACCGACGCTTCCGCCCGTACCGATGACGGGATCCCGGTGGCGTACCAGGCCCACGACGCGGCTCGCCACCGGCGCGGCGGAGCGCGCCGCACCGTCCGGCCCGGAACCGTCGCGCGCCTCCCATCTGGACGCCGCCCAGACGCCCGCCGCCGCCCACAACCGTCGAAGACCGCATCGATCGCATCGAAAACCGCATCGAAGACCGCACCCCTCACCTGAAGCGCGAGGTCACACCTACCATGCAGCCCGGTACCGCCCCCCTCAGCTCCTACGTCGAAACGTGGCACCCCGAGCCGGTCACCGCGCACGACCCGATGGACCCGGGCCCCACCGCCGCCGTGTCGGCCCTCCTGGACCTGCCCGGACCCGCCGCGAAGGCCGGTGACCCGCTCCCTCCGCTGTGGCAGTGGTTCCACTTCCTGCACTGGCCCGCCCAGCACGACCTCGGCCCCGACGGCCATCTGCGCGCCGCCCGCTTCCTGCCGCCGCTGCCCGACCGGCAGCGCATGTTCGCCGGAGGGCGCTGCGAGATCGTCGAGCCGCTGCGACTGGGCGAACCGGCCGAGCGGACCAGCAGCCTCGCCGCGGTGACCCCGAAGCGGGGCCGCAGCGGCGAGCTGCTGTTCGTCACCGAGCGCCAGGAGTTCCGCCAGTCGGGCCGGGTGTGCATGGCGGAGGAACAGGACATCGTCTACCGATCCGGCCGCAGCGGCGGCGGACGGCACCCGGCCACCATCGACGACGGTTCCACGCCCGATCCCGAGAGCCCCTGGCACCTGCGCCTCCAGCCCGGCCCGACGCTGCTGTTCCGGCTCAGCGCCCTCACCGCCAACGCCCACCGCATCCACTACGACGCCCCGTACTGCCGCGACACGGAGGGCTACCCCGGCCTGGTCGTCCACGGCCCGCTGCTCGCCCTGCTCATGCTCGACGTGGTGCGCCGCAACGCCCCCGAACGCCGGGTGCGCTCGCTGTCCTTCCGGCTGCGGCGGCCGGTATTCGCCGGCGAGCACATCCTCGCCGAGGGCACACCTTCCGACACCACCGTCCACCTGCGCACCGCGACCCACCGCGACGCCCAGCACGCCACCGCCGAGGTGACCTTCGCATAACCAGGGGCATCCGAACCGCACACCGCGGCCCAACGCACCGGTTCCGTCCCCTCGGGTCCCCGAACCGCCCATCCGCGAGCGGGCATGATGGCCACACGCATAACCGGCCGCGGAACTATGTCGCCCCACCACATGTGCGCCTGATCCGAGCCTTCCTACCGTGTGCCCGACACGTACCGTCCCCACCGCACACGAGGAAGTGGCGCACATGGCCTCGGCATCAACCGCTCCCCCACCTCCCGGCAACCTCCGGCGCATCGTCGCCGCGAGCCTCATCGGCACCACCATCGAGTGGTACGACTTCTTCCTCTACGGGTCGGCGGCCGCACTCGTCTTCAACCAGCTCTTCTTCCCCGACTCCGATCCGCTCGTCGGCACCCTGCTGTCGTTCCTGACCTACGCGGTCGGCTTCGCCGCCCGGCCGATCGGCGCCCTGGTCTTCGGCCACTACGGCGACCGGCTCGGCCGTAAGAAGCTGCTGATCCTGAGCCTGCTGATGATGGGCGGCGCCACCTGCGCCATCGGGCTGCTGCCCACCCACGCCACGGTCGGCTCGGCGGCGCCCGTCCTGCTCACCGCGCTGCGCCTGATCCAGGGCTTCGCGCTCGGCGGCGAATGGGGCGGGGCGGTGCTGCTGGTGTCGGAGCACGGGGACGCGCGGCGGCGCGGGTTCTGGGCGTCCTGGCCGCAGACCGGCGCCCCCGCCGGACAGTTGCTGGCCACCGGGGTGCTCTCCGCGCTGACCGCGCTGCTCTCCGACGGCGCCTTCGCGTCATGGGGGTGGCGGGTGCCGTTCCTGCTCTCGGGCGTGCTGGTACTGGTCGGCTTGTGGATTCGGCTCTCTGTCGATGAATCGCCCGTGTTCAAGGCGGCGCTGGCCCAGGCCGAGGCCCGTAAGGCCGCCACGGGCCGGGACGGTGCCGCCGCCGAGAAGCTGCCGCTGGTGGCGGTCCTGCGCCACCACTGGCGGGATGTGCTGGTCGCCATGGGCGCGCGGATGGCGGAGAACATCAGCTACTACGTCATCACCGCCTTCGTCCTCGTCTACGCGACCTCCGACCACGTGGGCCTGGACAAGCAGACCGCGCTGAACGCCGTACTGATCGCCTCGACCGTGCACTTCGCGGTCATTCCCGCATGGGGCGCGCTGTCGGACCGGATCGGACGCCGCCCGGTGTATCTGCTGGGCGCGGCGGGTGTGGGCGCGTGGGCCTTCCCCTTCTTCCTCCTCATCGACACCCAGGACTTCCCGGCCCTGGTGCTCGCCGTGACGGTCGGGCTGGTCTTCCACGGGGCGATGTACGCGCCCCAGGCGGCCTTCTTCTCCGAGATGTTCGCGACCCGGATGCGGTATTCGGGGGCGTCGATCGGGGCGCAGTTCTCATCGGTCGCGGCCGGCGCGCCCGCCCCGCTGATCGCCACCGCGCTCCTGGCCGACTACGACAGCGCCACGCCGATCGCCCTCTATGTGATCGCGGCGGCCCTGCTCACCCTGGTGGCCGTGGGCGCCGCCAAGGAGACCCGGGACCGCGATCTGGCCGCCGTCGAACCGGCCACGGCGCCCTCCCCGCGGCCGGCGGGGAGGACGGAGAGCGAGACGGGAACGGGACCGGGAACGGGACCGGGAACGAGGACAGGGACGGGGACGGAGACAGAGACAGAGACGACGGAGCGCCCGGCCCGTTCGTCCTCGGCTCAGTAGCCCAGGGCCGAGGCCAGGCGGTGCAGCCGCAGGGCGAGCTGGATCTCCAGGGAGCGGGCGGGCGACTGCCAGTCGGGGCCGAGCAGCCGCCCGACCCGCTCCAGCCGCTGCGCCACCGTGTTGACGTGCACGTGGAGCGCGTCCTTCGTCCGGGCCGGGCTCATCCCGCCGGCGAAGTACGCGTCGAGCGTGCGGATCAACTCGGTGCCGCGCCGCTCGTCGTAGTCGAGGACCGGACCCAGGGTGCGGGTCACGAAGTCCTGGACGCCGGTGCCGTCCGGGGCGCCGTCGCGGGTACCGGCCAGCAGCAGGCCGAGGAAGCCGAAGTCCTCGGCGGCGGCGCCCTGTCCGGCCCGGCCCAGCGCCCGCAGGGCGGCCAGACAGCGCCGCGCCTCGGCGTAGCCGGCCGCCACCTCCCCCGGCCGCCCGGCGGGCGCGGCCACCGGTGCGGAGGCGCCGACGGTGACCGGGGCGTGCACGGCGGTGCCCAGCTGCCGGGCGGTGCGGCGGGCGAGGGCGTCGGCGGTGTCGCCCTCGGCCAGCGGCAGCAGCAGCACGGTGCCGCCGTCACGGGTGGCGGCCAGACCGTGCCGGGTGGCCGCCAGATGGGAAGCGGCGGACCACAACCTCCGGCGCCCGGCGGCATCCTCAGCATGCGCACCGCCGGCCCCGCTTCCGGCCGCACCGCCGGACCCGCTTCTCGATGCGCCGCCAGGCGCGCCACCAGGCGTCCCGCCAGACCCGCCTACAGGCGCGCCACAAGGTCCGCTTCTCGGTGCGTCGTTGGATCCGCTCCGGGGCATGCCCCCAGACCCGCCTCCGGGCGCGCCACCAGACCCACCTCCGGGTCTGCCTGCGGACCCGCTTCTGTGCGTGCCACCAGGCCCGTTTCTCGGTGCGTCGTTGGATCCGCTCCGGGGCATGCCCCCAGACCCGCCTCCGGGCGCGCCACCAGGTCCGCTTCTCGGTGCGTCGCCGAATCCACTCCGGGGCGCGCCCCCAGACCCGGCGGGTGCGCCCCCGGACCCGCCTCCGGGCGCACCACCAGACCCACCCCCGGGCGCGCTTCCGGGCGCGCCACCAGGCCCACTTCTCGATGCGCCACCGAATCCACTCCGGGGCATGCCCCCGGACCGACCTCCGGCTGTGCCACCAGGCCCACCTCCGGGTGCGCCGCCGGGTCCGCATCGGAATGCGCCATCGAACCCGCCCGTGGGTGTCCCACCGGGCCCGCCCGCAGATGACCCACCGGGCCCGGCGGCGGGTGTGCCGGTGTCCGGGGCTTCGATGCTCGCGGCGAGCACCACGTGGGGCGCGTCCAGGTCCGCCCGGAGCCGTGCCGCGCGTTCGCGCAACAGCCGGGGTTCGCGGTCGGGGGCGTCGAGGAGGTCGTCCAGGAGCTCACCGCGCACCCGCTGTTCGGCCTCGCCCGCCGAGCGGCGGGCGAGTTGCAGCAGCGAGGTGACCATCGCTGCCCGCTCCAGGGTGCGCTGGTCCACGGGGTCCAGCCGGGGGTGGCCGCGCAAGATGAGCGCGCCGAGCAGTTCGCCGCCCGCCGAAACGGCGGCGACCCAGTCCTGCTCGCCGTCGCGCACCGCGCGGCCGTCGGCCCGGGACCGGTCGACGGCCGCCGCGGGCGCCTCGTCGGCCTCGACGAACTCCACGGAACCGCTGAGCACTTCGGCCACGGCGTCGGCCACGTCATGCACCCCGCCACCGCGCAGCACCAGCTCGGTGAGCCGGTCGTGGACGTCGGAGGCGCGCTCGATGACCCCGCTGCGGTCCCGGATGATCTCGTTGGCGGCCTCCAGCTCGGTGAGCGCCGTACGGGTCTCGGCGAGCAGATGGGCGGTGTCGATCGCCACGGCGGCGTGGGCGGCGAACGAGCCGAGCAGCGCTATCTGTTCGCGCTCGAACACCCGGGCCCGCCGGTCGGCCGCGAACAGCACGCCGATGACGCCGCTGCCGAGCAGCAGCGGCACCCCGAGGATGGCCACGAGTCCCTCGTCCCTGACACCCGCGTCGATGGTGCCGGTGTGCTGGAACCGCGGATCGTGGAAGTAGCTTTCGGTCACATAGGGACGGGCGGTCTGGGCGACCAGGCCGCCGAGCCCCTCCCCCATGCCGAGCCGCAACTGCTGGAAGCGGGCCGAGACCGAACCGTCGGTGACCCTCATATAGGTGTCACCGGCCGTCGGGTCGTTGAGCGTCAGATAGGCGACCTCGGTGCCCAGCAGGGAGCGGGCGCGCTGCACGATCGCCTGGAGCACCGCGTCCAGATCGCGCAGCCCCGCCAGGTCGTGGGCGGTTTCGAAGAGCGCGGACAGCTCGGCCTCACGACGCCGCCGTCCCTCCAGCTCACCGCGCACCCGCAGGGCGAGCAGCTTGGCGCGCTCCAGGGCCGCCAGCCGGTCGGCCGGGGCCTTGTCCGCGCGGGCGCGCAGCACCGGGCGCTCGTACGCCTCGGCGGGCGCGCCGCGTACGAGCAGTTCCAGGTAGGGGGTCTCCGGCTGGTCGTCGGGCATGGGCACAGACATACTCCCGACGGGCGCGGCGGCACCAGGCGCGGGGCGGCCCGGTGACGTCACCTCGACGGGGCGGCCGGGCAGGACGCGGTCCGGTGGCTGAGCCAATGGGCCACCATCGGACGGTGGCTGAGCCAATCGGCCCTCATGGCTGCGTGGCTGAGGCTGAGGCTGAGCCAACCGGCTTTCGTGGCCGGGTGGCTGAGCCAATCGACCTTCCCCACCACCTGGCTGAGCCAATCGGCCCTCTCCACCCCGTGGCTCAGCCAATCGCCCCTCTCCACCGCGTGGCTGAGCCAATCGGCCTTCCCCACCACCTGGCTGAGCCAATCGGCCTTCCCCACCCCATGTCTGAGCCAATCGGCCTTCATCAACTGGTGGCCGGTCCTGTGGCTGTGGGCCGCTCAGTGGGCGGTCCATCCGCCGTCCATGCTGAGCGAGGCGCCGGTGACGAAGGACGCGTGCGGACCGCAGAGGTACGCGACGGCCTCGGCGACCTCCTCGGGTTCGACCAGCCGCTTGACCGCCGCGTCGGCCAGCAGCACCTCGGAGACGACCCGTTCCGGCGAGATCCCGTGGGCCTCGGCCTGGTCGGCGATCTGCCGCTCGACGAGCGGGGTGCGCACATAGCCGGGATTGACGCAGTTGGAGGTCACCCCGTGCGCCGCGCCCTCCAGGGCGGCGACCTTGGAGAGCCCCTCCAGACCGTGTTTGGCGGCCACATAGGCCGACTTGTACGGCGAGGCGCGCAGCCCGTGCACCGACGAAACGTTCACGATCCGGCCCCAGCCACGCGCGTACATATGGGGCAGCGCGCCACGCACCAGCCGGAACGGGGCCTCCAGCATCACGGTGAGCACGCGGGAGAAGACCTCGGGCGGGAAGTCCTCGATGGGCCGGACGAGTTGCAGCCCGGCGTTGTTGACCAGGATGTCGGTGCCGGCGGCGGCCCGTTCGGCGGCGTCGAGGTCGGTGAGGTCGAGGGGGTGGGCCTCGACCGGACCGGGCAGCCCGGAGGCCGCGGCGACCAGGTCGGCGAGGCCCGCGGCGTCCAGATCGACGGCCCGCACCCGCGCCCCGGCGGTGGCCAGCCGCAGCGCGCAGGCCCGGCCGATGCCCCCCGCGGCGCCCGTGACGAGTGCGGTACGGCCGGACAGATCGAGGCCGTCGGACGGCCGGGGGGCCGGCCCTGGTGTGGTGGACGCGCTCATGAGGGGCACATTAGGCAGCCGTCGCGCCCGGACCGATGTGCCGACGCCACATACTTCACTCCGCGGCGATGGGGTCGAACAACGCCGGGCCGTCGTCGAGCGCCTGCTTGATCCGGGACAGGGAGAAGTCCTCCATCTCCGGCAGCGCGTCGAGCGGGAACCAGCCCACGTCCAGCGACTCGTCGTCGTTCACCCGCGCCTCGCCGCCGACCGCGCGGCAGCGGAAGCAGATGTCCACGAACTGGCACACGTCGTCGTTGGGGTAGGTCACCGGCGCCAGCGTCCGTACGAGCACGATGCGCTCGGGGACACAGCGCACCGCGGTCTCCTCCTCCACCTCGCGGACCACCGCGGTGCCCGGCTGCTCACCGGGCTCGGGGATGCCGCAGATGATCGTCCAGCGACCGTTGTCGGCCCGGCGGCCCAGCAGCACCCGGCCCTGGTCGTCGAAGACCACGGCACTCACGCCCGGCAGATAGAGCAGTTGGTGGCCGATGGAGGCCCTGAGGTCGCGGATGAAGTCGGGGGTCGCCATGGGCAGAGGGTATCGGGCGGAAAAGGGAACGCGCCCGGTGGCCGTACCTCGCGTCCCACGCCCGGTGATTCACGTGATGACGGCCGACTCATCGTTTCTGCGCACCATATACACATTCCTCACGACAAGCGCTACTGTTCCGGATGTCATGGCTCGTATCCCGGCCGTAAGGCCGCCGGATGCGATGCCCGTCACGACGGGGGGTCGGCGGGATGACGTCATCAGTGGTGGAACCGGTCGTCCAGGGCCACGGCAGACCGGCCGAGGGGCGCGCCGGGGCATCCGATGTCGCGGGGGTCCTGATCCTGGGCGGCTGCGCCGTCTGGGCCCTGATCGCCGCCATGGGGCGGCCGGCCCGCCCCGAGGGGGTGCTGCTGGCCGTGCTGGCGGTGGCCGCCGGTTACGCATGCGGCCGGATGGCCGGATCGCTGCTGCCGGTCACCTCGACGGCCGCCGCCGGACTCGCGGGACTCGCCCTGGCCTGCACCTCGCCGCACGGGATCACCGGCCATGAGGGGCCGGGCGCGGCCCAGCTCACTCTGGCCACCGGCGCGGTCTGCTGCGCGGCCTGGGCCGCACCGCATGTCCTCCGCCCGGCCCTGTGGCTGCTGGCCGCGGCGGTCACGCTGACGGCCGTGGTGGGCGGCTCGACGGCGGGCGCGGCGGCGAGCGGCGCCGTCCTGCTGTGCTCGCTCGCCGCCGCCCGGCCGCGGCGGCTGCCGGCGCTCGCCGCGTGCGCGCTGATCGCGGCGGTCGCGGTGGGCGGCACCTGGGCGGTGGCCAAGGGCGCGGTCCCGGGCGGGCTGCCGTCCGCCCTGCGGGCCCAGCTCACCGAGCACCGGGTCCGGCTGTGGCAGGACGCGGCCCGTATCGGCGAGACGGACTGGGTGCGCGGTGTGGGCCCGGACCGGTTCGGCGAGCTGAGCTCGGCGGCGGCCCGGCCGGACGGCCTGGAGGCCAAGCCCCATTCGGCGCCGCTCCAGCAGGCGGTCGGCCAGGGGCTGCCGGGGGTGGCCCTGCTGGGCGCGGCCTTCGGCTGGCTGCTGCACGCCCTGTGGCGCTCCCCGCGTCCCACTCCGGTGGTCCTTACGGCGGCCGCGACCCTGACGGCCCTGGCCGTCGAGTCCTGTCTGGGCAACGCCCTCAGCTTCTCCGAGATCACCGCGGGAGCGGGCCTCCTGGCCGGACTGGCGACCGCCAGCCGCCTGGACGACGGCCCGGGAACGCTTCCCTGACACCGGGTACGGCCGGCGGGGGCGCCTGGCTCGAGGTGAGCGTTCCCCGGACAGAAAACGCGTCCCCCTCTTACGGGGGACGCGGACTCCTCTTACGGGGGACCCGGACTCCTACGGGGGACTGGACCGGCTTTCGGGGAACGCGGACCGGCTAGACCTGGGATGCGCGGGCCGCGATCAGCCGCAGCCGGTCGCGGATGACCCGGACGGCCGCCTCCGCGTCGTCCACCGTGACCGTGAAGACGCGGCCGTCCCCGAGGCGGACCACCAGGCCCTCGCCCCGGCGCACCACCACCGCCGTGCCCTTCTCGGGGCGCCAGCGGTAGCCCCAGCCGCCCCACTGGCAGGGGGTGACCTTGTGGGCCACATCGGCGTGGACCACATCGCTGAGCGGGATGCGGCGGCGCGGGAGCCCGATATGGCCGCAGCGGACCTCCAGCACCTCGTCGTCGACCCGCACCGCCACATGGACGAAGGCGAGGGTGCCGAAGAGCATCAGCAGTCCGGCGGTGACACAGCCGATGACGGACATCAGCAGCGGGGCGAGGCCCGAGCCCCACGGCGAGTCGACGGCGAGGTCGACACCGAGCGCCAGGCACGCGGCGCCCGCCACGGCCAGCACCCACTGCACGCGATTGTGGGCGCGGCCGGTCCAGACCTCGGGCGGCTGCCCGTGGGCGGTCGGCTTGCCGTGGTCGTGGTGCCTCATGGTTGGCAGCGTACTCACCTTCCGGCACCACGGCAGCGGGGCGGATGAAACCGCTGGTGGGGCGCGTTTCGGTCAGCTCATCGCACGACGCGTTCCGGTCAACCGCGCGCCGGGGCGACGGGCGCCAGCAGCGCTCCCTCGGCGTAGGCCAGGGCGGCCTCCGGCAGGGTGGCCTCGCGTCCGCTGAGGAGGACGGTCAGACCGCCCGGGGGTACCTCGCCGGCCGGGGGGAAGGGGTCGGCGCCGATCCGGCGCAGGGCCTGGGCGGCGACGGCCCCGGCCGAGCCGTGGAGGGCGATCGGGGGCGCGTCGGGCTGTTGCACGGCGGCGCGGATGCGGTCGGCGACCAGTTCGTAATGGGTGCAGCCCAGGACGACGGTCGTTACCTCGCGTGGGGTGCGGGCCGCCGCGGCGGCCACCGCGGCGTCGATGCCCTCGGAGTCGGCGTGCTGCACCGCGTCCGCGAGCCCCGGGCACGGGACCTCGGTGACCTCGACGCCGTCCGCGAAGTCGCGGATCAGTCCGCGCTGGTACGGGCTGCCGGTGGTGGCCGGGGTGGCCCAGATCGCGATCGGCCCGCCACCGGCCGCCGCGGGCTTGATCGCGGGCACGGTGCCGATGACCGGCAGTCCGGGCTCCAGCTCAGCCCGCAGCGCGGGCAGGGCGTGGACGGAGGCGGTGTTGCAGGCGATGATCAGCGCGTCGGGGCCCTGGGCGGCGGCGGCCCGCGCGCAGCCCAGGGCGCGTTCGGTGACGTCCTCGGGGGTGCGCGGTCCCCACGGCATGGTGGCGGGGTCGGAGGAGAGGACGAGATCGGCGTCCGGCCGCAGTCTGCGCATCGCGGCGGCGGCGGGCAAAAGCCCGATTCCGGAATCCATAAGCGCGATCTTCACCCGGTCACTTTAAGGGATCGGTCCCGTGCGCCCGACGGCCGGGCCCGCCTTCCGGCAGACTTCGGCGGGTGAGCGCGCTGATGTGGATCGCCGCCGGGTCCCTGGCCGCATGGCTGTGGCTACTGCTGGGTCAGGGCTTCTTCTGGCGTACGGACGTCCGACTGCCCCTGACCGGCCCGCCGGACCCGTCCGGCCCACCGAACCCATCCGGGTCACCGGGCCCGTCCGGGTCCCCGGAGTCCGCCGGATGGCCCTCGGTGGCCGTCGTGGTGCCCGCCCGGGACGAGTCCGCGGTGCTTCCGGAGAGCCTGCCCTCGCTGCTCGCCCAGGACTATCCGGGGCCCGCGGAGATCTTCCTGATCGACGACGGCAGCTCGGACGGCACCGGAAAGCTGGCCCGTGAACTGGCGGACGGGTACGGCGGGCTGCCGCTGACCGTCGACTCCCCCGGCGAACCCGGTCCCGGCTGGACCGGCAAGCTGTGGGCGGTGCGGCACGGCATGGCGCTCGCGGCGCAACGTCCCGCCGTCGACCGTAAGGACGGCGGCGGCGTCGACTATCTGCTGCTGACGGACGCGGACATCGCCCATGAACCCGATTCCCTGCGGGAGTTGGTGCGCGCGGCCGAGGAGAACGGGCTGGACCTGGTCTCCCAGATGGCGCGGCTGCGGGTGGCGACCTACTGGGAGCGGCTGATCGTGCCCGCGTTCGTCTACTTCTTCGCACAGCTGTACCCCTTCCGGTGGGTCAACCGGCCTCGGGGGCGCACGGCGGCGGCCGCGGGCGGCTGTGTACTGCTGCGCCGGGAGGCGGCCGAGCGGGCCGGGGTCCCGGAGGCGATCCGGAAGTCGGTCATCGACGACGTGGCGCTGGCCCGCGCGGTGAAACGGTCCGGCGGACGGATCTGGCTGGGTCTCGCCGACCGGGTCGACAGCGTGCGGCCGTATCCGCGCCTGGGCGAGCTGTGGCGGATGGTCTCGCGCAGCGCGTACACCCAGCTGCGGCACAATCCGCTGCTGTTGCTGGTGACGGTCGCGGGACTGGCGGTGGTGTATCTCGTACCGCCCGCCGCGGTGGCCGCCGGAGTGCTGACGGGGCGCCCCGCGCCGCTGGCGGCGGGCGCCGCCGCCTGGCTCCTGATGGCGGGCACCTACGTCCCGATGCTGCACTACTACCGGCAGACCCTGTGGCTGGCGCCGCTGCTGCCCCTGACGGCCCTTCTGTATCTGCTGATGACCGTGGACTCGGCGGTGCGGCACCACCTCGGGCAGGGCGCGGCCTGGAAGGGGCGCACCTACGCCCGCCCCAGCGCCGCGCCCTGACGGCCGCGCCGCGCATCCCGGATCGTCAGCCGCGCATCCCGGATCGTCACTTGCGGCCTGGGGTCCAGTTCATGCCCCAGCCGTAGGCGTGATCGAGGGTGCGCTGCGGGCTGACACCGCGCTCCGGCACCAGGTAGCGGGCCTCGCGCTGGACGACGAGGTCGCCGCCGGTGTTGGTGATGAGCGCGAGCGCGCAGACCGGGGACGGGACGGTGCACTCGTCGAGCGAGAAGTCGATCGGGGCGCCGAACTGCGGTTGCAGGGTGACCGTGGCGTGGAGGTTGGCGAAGCTGCGGGCGCCCTCGTAGATGGTCACGAAGACCAGGATCCGGCGGAACGACTGCCGGTGGTCGAGGTTGATGGTGAGGTTCTCACCGGCCGCCCGCGCACCGGTCCGGTCGTCGGCGTCCAGGTGGATGAAGGGCGGTTGGTGGAGTGAGCCGAAGGAGTTGCCGAGCGCCTGGACCACGCCCTTGCTGCCGTCGGCGAGTTCGAACAGCGCCCCCAGGTCGAGATCGAGGTCGTTGTGCATGGCCATGGCCTTGCCGAGCTTGGAGGCCCAGCCCGAGAACTGCTTCTGCATCTGCCAGTTGAGGTTGATCCGCATGGTGCCGGAGGTGCCGCCCTGCTTGGTGAGCGAGACCGAGGGCGCCTCCTTCGTCAGGGTGACCTTGCTGAGGCTCACCGGCGTCGGGGCGGGGGCGGGCGGTGCGGCGGGCGGGGGCGGCGGAAGGGGCGTGGAGACGGCGGTGGGCGGCGGAGGCGGGTACGCCCCGGCCGGAGGGCCGGACGGCGGCGCGGGGGCCGCGTACGGGGTCTGGGCCGCGTAGGGGTTCTGTCCGACGTTCGGCGGGCCGGCCGGAGCGGGGGCGGCGGGCGGGGGCGGCGTCTGCCGCGGTTCGTCGACGCTGATGCCGAAGTCCGTGGCGAGCCCCGCCAGCCCGCTCTGGTACCCCTGGCCCACCGCGCGGAATTTCCAGGCGCCCTGCCTGCGGTACAACTCGCCCAGGACGAAGGCCGTCTCGACCGTGGCGTCGTCGCTGTCGAAGCGGGCGATCTCCGCGCCGCCGGCCGCGTCCAGCACCCGGATGTGCAGACCGGGGACCCGCCCGAACGTCCCTCCGTCGGCTGAGCCCGCGAGGACCACGGTGTCGATGGCCGGTTCGACCCGGGCGAGGTCCACCGAGAGGGTGTCGGTCACCGCGTCACCCGTGGTCCGCTTCCCCTCGTGGCGCACCGCGCCCGAGGAGTGCGCCGCCTGGTTGTAGAACACGAAGTCCCCGTCGGACCTGACCTTTCCGGACACCAGCAGCAGCGCCGAGGCGTCCACGTCCGGCACCCCCGGCCCGGTGCGCCAGCCGAGCTCGATCCGCACCGCGTCCGCCGGTACTGGCGTGTTACCGCCCTTGCGCATGGCCATTGTGTCCCCCTGCCTCTCTCTTCTCCTCGGTCACCCGGGTCACCCGGCCGCCGAACCACGTCGTACGACCGGCGGTTACCCAGTGAAAACGCGCTCTTTACACGAACTCAACGTACCCTGACGACCGATTTTCCCGGGTTCGCTCTGATTGGGGATCCGCGGCCACTCCGAACACTGAAAACAACCCTCCTACCGGGCTCCCCAATCAGCACATCGTGGGCTTAACTTATGGTCTATGACCTCCCCCCGCAGCACTTACGGTGGCGGCTACTACTCCTCGCCGTCCTTCCCGGACACCCCCATCTACGACAGCCTTGTCGCCGAGCGGGGGACACCGCAGATCGCACCCATCAGGGTGCCGTCCGCCTACGACACCGGAAGTCATCTTCCGGCCCTGCCCTCGGCGCTTCCGGCACTGCCGGCCGCTCCCTCCCCGCAGCCCCCGCAGCAGGGATACCAGCAGCACACGCCGCAGCCCACCGGTCTGCAGCAGGCGCACACGCCCTACATCCCGCAGCAGCCCACGGGGCCGCGGGGCTACCCGGGCGCCCAGCAGCCGCAGGCGCAGCGGCCCAGCCCTGCCGCGCCGATGGGGTACGAGGCGATGCGCCCGGCCATGACCCGTCCGGTCGCGCCCCGCCCGGCGGCGCCCGCGCCGTCTCCTTACGACGACCCTTACGGTCGTCAGCAGCAGTACCCGGGCGGCCGGTCGCCGCAGCCGGGAGGCGGCTACTGACACGATTCGGGAGGTGAAGCGACCGGGCCGGTGCCCGGTCGCGGGAAGGATCGGGCCGGACGGGGTCTCCCCGTCCGGCCCCAGACGTGTCCGGGCCCCTGACCCCGGTCGCCGAGGGCCGTTCGGCCCCTCCCCGGCGGCGGGGCGCACCGCGATGCTGGACCGAGCAGTACCGCGAGCCGGTCTCCGTCGCCGGGGGCGGGCCGGGCTCTCACTCCACTGCGGTGATGAGCGTCATCGACCGGCGCGCCCCCGTTCGGCGTGGGGCGCGGGACCGGAGGGGAGCCGGTCCCGCGCTTCGCGCGACAGGTGCTCCCGGCCCGCCGTAAGGGCGTTCTCTCACCCTTACGGCCGTGCTCCGCACGGGCTCACCGGCCGGTGCCGCACTCCGCACGGGCTCACTGGCCCGTTTCGCGCTCCCTGAGCCGCTCGGCGATCACCGCGGCCTGAATGCGCCGTCCCACGCCCAGCTTGGACAGGATCGCGGAGATGCGGTTCTTGACGGTCTTCTCGGCCAGGAACAGCCGCTCGGCGATCTGCCGGTTGGTCAGCCCGTCGCCGATCAGCAGGAGGATCTCCCGCTCCCGGGGGGGAGAGCTGCTCCAGTTCCACCGGCCCGCTGGGCGCGGGTCCGCGCAGCCGGGCCATCACCCGGGCGGTCGCGCCGGGGTCGAGCATGGAGCGGCCGCCGGCCACGGTGCGCACCGCCGACACCAGATCGGATCCGTTGATCTGCTTGAGCACATAGCCGGCGGCGCCGGCCATGATGGCGTCGAAGAGCGCCTCGTCGTCGTCGAAGGACGTCAGCATCAGACAGGCGAGGTCGGGGAGGCGGGTCCGCAACTCCCGGCAGACCTCGATCCCTTCGTGGTCCCCGCCGTCGCCCGAGGAGCCGAGCCGTACGTCGAGCACCGCGACCCGGGGCCGTACGGCGGGGGCGCGGGCGAGGGCCTCGCGGGCGTTCGCCGCCTCGCCGACCACCTTCAGATCGGACTCGGCGTCGAGCAGATCGCGCAGTCCGCGCCGCACCACCTCGTGGTCGTCGAGCAGAAAGACCCCGATGGGGCCGTCGGGGTCGGCTGTCTGGGGCACGGCCTCTCCTCCATCGGCGCGCGGGTCGCCGGTCGCGATCCGGCTGCCCAGCTTTACGGTCTGCCGCGGGGAAGCGTAAGGGGCCGTTCGGCCCCCGGGCCGCCCGCCGCACCCACCGTCCCGATCATGGCGAGATCCCGCCCGCGTATGGCCCGTAAAGGTCCAGCAGCCGGGTGCGGGCGCTCTGTAGTCTGCGCCCGATCACCTGGGCACAGGCCAGCGCGAGGGCGTAGCCGAGCGCCGGGTCCTCGTCGCACAGCCGGCGCACCGCCTCCGCGTCGAACTCGTGCGCGCGCACCGGGCTGAGCGCCTCCGCGCCCAGATGCCAGGTGTCCGGCGGGAACAGCCAGGACCAGCCGATGAGCTCCCCGGGGCCGAGGGTCTCGATCACCGCGGCCCGCCGCCCCGGCACATGCAGATCGAGGGTGACCGCGCCGGTGCGGATGATCCAGAAGCGGTCGGCCTTGCGGCCCTCCTCGAAGATGCGCGCCCCCGAGGGGAAGGACACATCGTGGGCGAGCGCCATCACCCGCTCCCGGTGTTCGGTCTTCAGCGCGCTCAGAAGTCCCATCATGACCTCACTCTGCCGTCTCCTCTCCCCCCTCGCCCCTCGGCGGTCACTATGCGCATGAGAGGCGGACGATCCAAAGCGATACACCGACGAACGGGTATCGCTTCGCCCTTACCCATTTCCGGTCACGTTTCCGATATGACACGTCATTTATGGTCGTGACAACCGATGAGGCCAGACTCCTCGTACCCTCGGCTGCTTCACCGACCCTGTGATGTCGCTCGTACTCGTCACCAACGGGAGGCACTGGTGCTAGCCGACCCTCGTCGTCGGTCCGCCGATCGAGCCGGAGAACACCTGCTTCAGCGCCGTTTCACCGCTGACGAGCTGCCTCGGCTACGGGTGCAGGTCGAGGAGTGCGCGGCCTGGGCCGGGCTCAGCGAGACCCGCCGCGGCGACTTCGTGCTGGCCGTCGACGAGATCGCCAACAACGCCGTCGAGCACGCGGGCGGCACCGGATCCCTGCTGCTGCGGCGGATCGGCGACGAGCTGGAGTGCCGGATCAGCGACTCCGGCCCCGGCTTCTCCGAGGACGTCATCCCGCAGATCCTGCCGGGGCTGGACGGCGCGACCAACGGCCGCGGACTGTGGCTGACCCGGCTGGTCACCGACCGGCTGGCGATCAGCGCGGGGGCGGTGGGCGCCGTGGTGACGCTGGCCATGCGGCTGCGCTGAGTGAGCCGCCGGCCTCCCTCGGCCACGGAATCGGCGGGACGACGGGACAATGGGAAGAGACATATCCATGTGCCGGCGGGAGAGGCGGTGGGCACGGTGGAGCTTCCTGTGGTCGTGGGGGTCCACGGTTCGGACGCCGCCTCGGACGCACTGGACTGGGCGGCCGAGGCGGCCGGGCGCCGCGGCCTTCCGCTGCGCATCGTCCACGCCTCCCTGTGGGAGCGGTACGAAGGGTACGTTCCGGGCACGGCCGCCGACCGTCCCGCCGAGCGGCTGCACAGCGAGGCGGTGCTGGCCACCGCGGCCGAGCGGGCCGGGCGGCGGGTGCCGGCCCTGAAGGTGATGACCGACCTGGCCGCCGACGACGCGGTCACCGCCCTGCTGCGCGCCGGGCAGAGCGCCGAGGCGCTGGTGGTCGGCTCGCGCGGCCGCGGCGAGTTCGCCTCCCTGCTGCTGGGCTCGGTCGGACTGGGCATCGCGGCGCGCGCCCAGTGCCCGGTGGTCGTGGTGCGCGGCCACCCGGAGAACGTGCACGGCGGGACGCACCGGGTGGTGGTCGGGATCGCCGAGCGCGAGCGCCCCGGCGAGCAGGAGCCCACGCCGCCCTCCGCCGCGGTCGCGTTCGCCCTCCGCGAGGCGCGGCTGCGCGGCGGCGAGCTGACGGCCGTGCACGCATGGCGCTGCGCGGGCCCCGAGGACCACGGGGCGCGCGAGGACCACGCACGGCGCGCCGCCGCACTGCTGGACGAGGCGCTGGGCGGCGCCACGGCGGCCGGGCTGGCGCCGGTGCCGGTGGCGCACCGCCCGGTCGAGGGCTCGGCGCGCAAGGCGCTGCTGGACGCCTCGGCGCACGCCGATCTGCTGGTGGTGGGGGCCAGGCGGCGGCAGGGGCACTTCGGCATGCAACTGGGGCTTGTCAACCACGCCGTTCTGCATCACGCCAAGTGTCCGGCCGCCGTGGTGCCGGATTCCTAGGCATCGGCCCCCGGCGGCCCACCGACCCTGGCCGAGTTCCTTCGCTCGCCGTCACCATCCGTGCCCGCCCCGGATACCCTGCTGGTGAGAGGCGCGAGGGGGATGGAGGCCAGGTGTCGGGCAGCGCGGACCAAGGACGCCATCCGGCCCTCCCCCAGCTCCGGCTCGATCAGCTTCTCGACGAGCTCCAGGCGCGGCTGGACGCCGCCCGGTCCACCCAGGACCGGATGCACAACCTGCTGGAGGCCGTGCTCAGTGTGGGCCGCGAGCTGGATCTGGAGCAGGTGCTGCGCCGGATCGTGGAGTCCGCGGTGGTGCTGGCCGACGCGGAGTACGGCGCGCTGGGCGTGGTCGACCGGCATCGGCTCTCCCAGTTCCTGCCGGTCGGCATGTCCGGGGAACAGGCGCGCCGCATCGGTCCGTTACCCAGTGGCCACGGACTGCTCGGCGAGCTGATCCGTCACCCCCAGCCGCTGCGGCTCACCGATCTGTCGGAGCATCCGGCGAGCTACGGCTTTCCCGAGCACCATCCGCCGATGCGGTCCTTCCTGGGCGTGCCGATCCGGGTCCGGGACGAGGTCTTCGGGAATCTGTATCTGACCGAGAAGCGCGGCGGCGCCCAGTTCGACCCCGACGACGAGGCGGTGCTGACCACCCTGTCGGTCGCCGCCGGGGTGGCCATCGACAACGCCCGGCTGTACCACGAGAGCCGGCGCCGCGAGCAGTGGCTGGAAGCGCTCGGCGTCATCACCCGTACGCTGCTGGCGGGCACCCCGGCGGGCGAGGTGCTGAGCATGATCGCCCGGCTCGCCCTCCAGGTGGCCCTCGCCGACTCGGCGGCGATCCTGCTGCCCGCCGCGGGCACCGATTCCCTGGTGGTCGAGGTGGCCGAGGGGCATGACGCGGAGCGCGTCGGCGGGCTCGTGGTGCCGTCCGACGGCTCGCTGGCCGGGCTCGCCGCCCGCACCGGGCGCCCCGCGGTCGCCTCGGACATACGGGTGGACTCGCGGGCCCGGTCCTGGCCGCTGCCGGCTCCGGAGAGCGAGTTCGGCCCGGTGGTGGCCGTCCCCCTGGTGGCCAACGAGCGGGCCTCGGGTGCGCTGCGGCTGTGCCGGCTCGCCGGGCGGCCGCCCTTCGACGACCATGAGGTGCAGCTGCTGTCGGGGTTCGCGGCGCAGGCGGCCCTCGCCCTGGAACTGGCCCGGCACCGCGCCGAGTCCGAGCACATGGCGCTGCTCCAGGACCGTGACCGGATCGCCCGGGACCTTCACGATCTGGCCATTCAGCGGCTCTTCGCGACCGGGCTGACCCTGCAGAGCGCGGGCCGGCTGATCGAACGCCCGGAGGCGTCCGAACGGGTGCGGCGGGCCGTCGACGACCTGGACGAGACCATCAGGATCATCCGCTCCACGATTTTCGCTCTGCGCACGGTCGGGGACGACGACGGCGAACCCGCCACTTTGCGGCGCCGGCTGGTCAAGGCCGTCCGGTCGGCCTCCGACACCCTGGGGTTCGCACCGTCGCTGCTGATGGACGGCCCGGTCGACACCGATGTGCCGGACGAGACCGGCGACCATGTGCTGGCGGTGCTCGCCGAGGCGCTCAGCAACACCGTGCGGCACGCCCACGCCCAGCGGGCGGAGGTGCGGCTGACCGTCGACGGCGCCATCACCCTGACGGTCACGGACAACGGGGTGGGCATCGGGGATGCCGCCCCCAGTGGCGGGCTGGTCAACATGCGCTCCCGGGCCGAACTCCTGGGCGGCACTCTGGACATCGAGGCGCCCGAGGCGGGCGGCACACGGCTGGTCTGGTGTGTCCCCCTGACCGCCGACGGCCCGCCGGAACGGCGAAAGGGCTGACCCCGTGATATTGCTCTCTCTTCACCGAATCAGCGCATATCCGGCCCGCGATGCGGTACCCACGAACGGGAAAGGGGGTGTGTGATCCATGCGAACGATCTGGGGGCTGTGGCGCTGGCGGTGCAACCCGCTGCGCCGTAGGACCGACCTGCTGGAGGCGTACGCGGCGCTGGTGGCCGCGTCGCTCATCCTGCTCGTCGCCCCCGTTGTCGGCTGGATGTCGGGGTCCTGGGCGCACGGGGCGCTGGAGAAGGTCGCGCGCGAGCAGCGCGCCGAGCGTCATCCGCTCTCGGCCACCGTGCTGAAGGTGCTGCCGCAGCCACCCATCGACTCCGATCCCGAGACCGCCTCCGCCGCGGACGCCCACCGTCGTGTCCTCGCCCGCTGGACGGGGCCGGACGGCAGCAGCCACCAAGGCGCCCTGGCGGCCCGTCCCGACGCCGACCCCGGTGAGCGGTTCCGGATCTGGACCGACGACCACGGCCGCCCGGTGGACCGCCCGCTGGACGCCGCCACGACCACCACGCACGCCGTGCTGGCCGGAGTCGGCGCGGCCGCGGGGACGGTGGTCCTGGTGGACGGCGCCCGGCGGCTGGTCGTATGGCGGCTCATGCGCCGGCGCTACACACAGTGGGACATCGCCTGGGCGCGAGCCGGCCAGGACTGGGGCCGGGCGGACGCCGACAGCTAGCGTCGGCGGGCGGGCCACGCTCAGGCGTTACGGGCGCCCATGGACGGGCCGTTAATTGTCATATGAACGCCAATCCCGCCCGTGGTCCACAGGCACGTCAACTCACGGTGCCGTGCGCACGCTACGGTGGGCACTCCATATGCGCAGCGGCAGTCGGCAGCGGCGGTCAGGCGCGCACACCGACAACGCACGAGGTGGGGGCACAGCAGCACCATGGCACAGGGCTCGGTCGTCCAGGTGACGCACAGCGGAACGTCGCGGTGGCGGCGCCGCACCGGAGAGTACGCCTCCCTCACGGCTGCCCTGGAGGCCGCCGGGGACGGTGATGTGCTCTCCATCTCGCCCGGCACCTACCGCGAGAATCTGGTGGTGGGCCGGGCCGTCACCCTGCGCGGGCCCGAGGGCTCCGCCCGCGGTTCGGTGCGGATCGCACCGGTGGACGGCGTCGCGCTGACGATACGGGCCTCCGCCACGGTCCAGGATCTGCATGTCGAGGGCCAGGACTCGGCCGCCCCCGCGCTGCTGATCGAGGACGGCACCGCGGAGCTGGCGGACGTCCGGGTCGCCACCCGCTCGGCGGTCGGCATCGAGGTGCGCGGCGGCGCCCGGCCGACCGTGCGGCGCTGCACCGTGGACAACCCCGCGGGCGTCGGGCTCAGCGTGCTGGACGGCGCGGGCGGGGTGTTCGAGGAGTGCGAGGTGGTGGCCGCCGGGCAGTCCGGGGTGGCGGTGCGCGGCGGCGCCCGGCCGCGCCTGGAGCGCTGCCGGATCCACCACGCCTCCGGGGCCGGGCTCTCGCTGACCGGTGAGCACACCTCCCTGGAGGCCGTCGGCTGCGAGGTGTACGAGATCCGGGGCGCCGGGGTGCAGGTCTCCGGGCGCGCGACCGGGCATCTGACCGACTGCCGGGTGCACCGCACCACGTCCGACGGGGTGAACCTGGACACGGACGCGGTGCTCACGCTCGCCGACTGCGAGATCCACGACATCCCGGAGAACGCGATCGATCTGAGGTCGCGTTCGGTGCTGACGCTGACCCGCTCCACGGTGCGCCGCTTCGGGCGCAACGGCCTGTCGGTGTGGGACCCGGGTACCCGGGTCGACGCCAACCAGTGCGAGCTGCACGAGAGCACCGGCGACTACCCGGCGGTGTGGGTGAGCGACGGGGCCACCGCCGTGCTCGACTCGTGCCGGGTGCGCGAGGTGCCGGACGCGCTGTTCGTCCTGGACCGGGGGTCGCGGGTCGATGTGGTCGACAGCGATCTGTCGCAGGTGCGGTCCACCGCGGTCTCGGTGAGCGACGGGGCCATCGTCCAGCTGGACGACTGCCGGATCCGGGAGGCGGCCACCGGGGCGTGGTTCCGTGACCACGGCAGCGGCGGCACGCTCGCCAACTGCACCATAGACGGCGCCTCCACCGGAGTGATCGTCACCAAGGGTGCCGATCCGACGGTCGAGCGCACCACGGTCTCCGGGCCGACGGAGGCCGGGTTCTATGTCTCCGCCGAGGGCCGCGGCACGTTCACCGGCTGCCGGGTGACCGGCAGCGGGGGCTATGGCTTCCACATCATCGATGGCTGCCGCACCACCTTGACCCGGTGCCGTACGGAGCGGTGCGCGCGCGGCGGTTATGAGTTCTCCGAGGCGGGTCCGGTCGTCGAGGACTGCACCAGCGACGAGAGCGCCACCACGGCGCCGGGCTCTCCGGCCGTGCCCGCCGCGCCCGGTGTCACCGCGCCCGCCGTGCAGACCGCCGCCTCGACGGGCGGGCTGCTGGGCGGGGTCCCGGCGCAGCGGTCCGCCCAGACCGCCGCGCCCGCCGCCGAGCCCCCGGTCGCCGTCCGCCCCTCCACCGAGGTGCTGGGCGAACTGGACGCGCTGGTCGGGCTGGAGAGCGTCAAGCGCGAGGTGCGGGCCCTCACCGACATGATCGAGGTGGGCCGGCGGCGTCAGCAGGCCGGGCTCAAGGCCGCCTCCGTCCGCCGCCATCTGGTCTTCACCGGCTCCCCCGGCACCGGTAAGACGACGGTCGCCCGGCTCTACGGCGAGATCCTGGCCTCCCTCGGGGTGCTGGAGCGCGGCCATCTGGTGGAGGTCTCCCGGGTGGATCTGGTCGGTGAGCACATCGGCTCCACGGCCATCCGCACCCAGGAGGCGTTCGACCGGGCGCGCGGCGGAGTGCTGTTCATCGACGAGGCGTACGCCCTCTCGCCGGAGGACTCCGGCCGGGACTTCGGCCGGGAGGCCATCGACACCCTGGTGAAGCTCATGGAGGACCACCGGGACGAGGTCGTGGTCATCGTCGCCGGGTACACCGCCGAGATGGAGCGCTTCCTGACCGTCAACCCCGGTGTGGCCTCCCGTTTCTCGCGCACCATCACCTTCGGCGACTACGCCCCCGAGGAGCTGCTGCGGATCGTGGAGCAGCAGGCCGAGGAGCAGGAGTACCGGATCGGCGAGGGGGCGGCGGAGGCGCTGCTGAAGTACTTCACCGCGCTGCCGAAGGGCCCGGCGTTCGGCAACGGCCGCACCGCCCGGCAGACCTTCGAGGCGATGGTGGAGCGGCACGCGGGCCGGGTCGCCCAGCTGAGCGACCCGACCACGGACGACCTCACGCTGCTCTATCCGGAGGACCTGCCGGAGCTCATCTGACCGGCCTCCTCCGGCGGCGGCGTCTGCTCCGGCAGCCGGGCCAGCAGCCCGGCCCGCTCCCGGTCGAAGAGCGGGTCGGCCTGGTAGTCCCCGTGCCCCAGGATCGGCGCGGGCAGCGGGTGTTCGGGCGTACGGCCGTAGACCATCGGGTCCTTGAACGGGTCGCAGTCGACCTCGGGCCCGCTGCCGTCGGGCAGCCGGATGGGGCCGCCTATGGGGTCGGTGTACCGCCACAGGTTGCGCCAGCGGCGCATCTCGCCGTGGAGCGAGAGCAGCTGGTCGGGGCCGAAGTAGGCGGGGAACCAGCGCCCGTAGAGCCGCTCCAGCGGTGAGCCGTAGGTGAGCAGCGCGATCCGGCCGCGGGTGCGGTGGTCCACCTGCCAGGCCGCGGCGGCGGCCAGCACACTGCCCTGGGAGTGGCCGGAGATGACCAGCCGGCCGCCGTACCGGCGGGTCCAGGTCTCCATCCGCCAGGTCAGATCGGGCACCGCCCGCTCGGCGTAGCACGGCGGCGCGAAGGGGTGGGCGGCGCGCGGCCAGAAGGTGCCCACGTCCCACAGGATGCCGATGGTGCGGCGGGCGGCGGGGCTGCGGTAGGCGCGGCGGGCCCAGGTGATCAGCATCAGGAAGGCCAGCCCCATCAGCCAGGAGCCCAGTGCCTGCGCGGTCTGGGCGGCGGCGTCCACGACCCCGGGCGCGCCGTCGGCGGCCCGTCCCGGCACCTCGTCCGTGACCCAGGCCCCGACGATGGCGAGGGCGCCGAGCAGCAGGGTGAACAGCGCGACGGGGCCCACGATCCACGGGACGGAGTCGGTGAGGCCGGCGCGGGCGATCGTGCCCGCGATCCGCCGGGTGCGCACGGCGTCGGGGCGCTCCTCCGGATAGCCGTCCATGATGGTCGGCAGCAGCCGGTTGCGCACCCGCCACACCCTGACGCTGAAGATCAGCAGCAGTCCGAGCAGGACCAGCAGCAGTGCGGGGATGGCCGTGGCCAGCCAGGTCAGCAGAACCGGCGGGGCGATGCCCGGCCCCTCACCGGGGGTGGCGCCGCCGTCCAGCCAGTCGGCGAACCGCTGGGCGACACCGCCGGCCAGCACCGCGCCGAGCCCGCAGGCGAGCGTGGCGACGGCGGGTCCGGCCAGCCCGAGCAGCGGGGTGCGGCCCAGGGCGTATCCGCCGTGTCCGGAGCGCGCGGCCCGGTGGAGGGCAAGGGCGCACACCGCCATGGCCACGATCAGCGCGCCCTCCCCGATGACGATGGCGCAGAACGCCTGGTTGCCCGGGAGCTTGCCGGTGGAGACCCAGCCGGGGCGGGACCAGCCGGCGTGCAGGACGGAGAGCGCCAGCACGGCGAGGGCCGCGCCGGGCAGCGCGGTGATGGTGATGCGGTCCAGCTCCCCGTCGACCTTGGTCTCGCTGCGGCCGCGGTGGCACACCACGGCCACCACCGCGGCCGCGCCCAGGGTGATCAGCGCCAGCAGCGCCCAGCCCGCGGCGTCCTGGAGGCCGCTGCCGCCCGGTTTGCGGTCGTAGGTGGTGGTGGGCAGGGTCAGGCCCGCCGCGATGGTGAGGAACCCGGCGGCGGTGTGCGCGGCGCGCAGCCGGGCCACGATCCGGCGGCCGTACCAGAAGCCGGGCAGGCACAGCGCGGGGCGGTTGCCGGCCTCGGGGGCGGCCTCGTCGACGGGGCGCTCCAGCGGCGGGGAGGACTCGTACGCGCTCCAGGTGCGGTTGGACAGGTACCACAGCAGTCCGGTGAGCGCGCCGGGCAGCACCGCGGCCAGCGCGAGCCTGCGGCCGGGCTGGCTCCACCAGCCGTGGTTCTCCGGGGAGAGGAAGGCCAGCCAGGACGTGTCCGCGGCGCAGTCGGCCGAACCGGCACACTGCCAGGCGACCAGGTCCAGGGCCACCTCACAGGCACCGGCGATCAGCAGCACGGTCAGGCTGAGCGCCACGAGCCGTACGAACAGGCCGTAGGTGCGCACGGTCCGCTCGCGCCGGTCGGCCGGGGGCCGCATCCAGTGGGCGAGGTTGGCGACCATGAAGGGCAGCAGGAGCAGCCACAGGGCGCGGGAGCTGTTGCCCGAGGTGAGGTTGCACCATACGTACGCCTCGCGGATCGGGCCCTCGCGGCCCGGCTCCTCGCGCTCATGCGGCGGGCGCCGCTCGGCGTCCACGTCCTCGGCCCTGCGGTAGACCGCGGCGGTCTCGTCGCCGGTGACCAGGCTGGTGCACGGATCGTCCAGCATCTCCTGGGGGGTGGTGCCGCCCACTCCGTGGACGAGCAGTTCCAGGTCGGGCGGCGGCGCTCCGCCCGCACCGGCCGACGTCGCCGGCTGCGTCGCGTCGGCCGGTGTGTCCGTACGCGTGGTCGATGCCACCGTGTCCCCCGATCCGGTGCGGTGCGGTCGTTCTGCTCCCAGAGTGTGCCCACCGGTCCCCGCTCCCGACCCTGACGGGGCGGGCGTGGCGAAATCGTGACCCGGGGTACTGCGCCCCTCGGCTGTCCCCGCCCCGTGCGAAGATGAACGCGCGGGCGACGAGGGCCGACCGGAAGGAGACGAGGCAGGGTGAGCGACAACCACAACCTGCTCGCGGAGCAGCGGCGTGCCCTGATCCTCGATGAGGTCAGGCGGCGCGGCGGGGTGCGGGTCAACGAGCTGACGCGCAAGCTCAATGTCTCGGACATGACGGTCCGTCGCGATCTCGACGCGCTGGCGCGGCTGGGCGTGGTGGAGAAGGTGCACGGCGGGGCCGTGCCGGTGGCCGAGGCGAGCACGTACGAACCGGGGTTCGAGGCCAAGTCGGAGCTCGAGCTGAGCGCCAAGGAGGACATCGCGAAGGCGGCGGCCGCGATGGCCACGCCCGGCACCGCGATCGGCCTGGCCGGGGGTACCACGGCCTTCACGCTGGCCCAGCATCTGCTCGAGGTGCCGGATCTGACCGTGGTGACGAACTCGGTCCGGGTGGCCGATGTGTTCTACAACGCCCAGCGGTCGGCGGCGCTCGGCGGCGTGGGCCCGCGCCCCGGCGCGGCCACCGTCGTGCTCACCGGCGGGGTGCGGACGCCGTCGGACACGCTGGTGGGGCCGGTCGCGGACGCGGCGGTGCGCTCGCTCCACTTCGATGTGCTGTTCCTGGGGGTGCACGGCATATCGGTGGAGGCGGGCCTGTCGACGCCGAACCTCGCGGAGGCGGAGACCAACCGCCACTTCGTCCGGGCCGCGCGGCGGGTGGTGGTGGTCGCGGACCACACCAAGTGGGGCACGGTGGGGCTGAGTTCCTTCGCCTCGCTGGACCAGGTCGACGCGCTGGTCACGGACCCGGGGCTGCCGGAGGACGCGCGGGCGGAGATCTCCGAGTACCTGCCGGAGCTGGTGGTGGCGGGCGAGCCGTCGCGCACCGCAGACATCTGACGTCATGTCATTTATCGTGTGTCCATGACACACCGGCTGCGTTCCGTCGGACTGGAGTACGCCGAGACCGCCCCGGTGCGGCTCGTCTTCGTCGCCGAGATCTCGGCCGCTCCGGAGGCGGTGTTCGAGGCGCTCGCCGACGTCGAGGGCTGGCCGCGGTGGTACCGGCAGGTGACCGGGGCCCGCCCCACGGACGGCGGCAAGGGCAGGGAGATCCGTCTCAAGGGCGGCACCCTCTTCCATGAGACGGTCATGGCGGCGGATCCGCACGAGCGCTACGCCTACCGCGTCGACGAGACCAACGCACCGGGGCTGCGGGCCCTGCTGGAGGAGTGGACGCTGCGGCCCTCGGGCGGCGGGACCGTGGTGCGCTACGTCTTCGCGCTGGACGGCACGGCGCTGCTGCGCGGTGCCGTGCGGGTGCTGCGGCCGGGTCTGCGGCGCGCGTTCCACCAGGCGGTGCGGACCCTGGACCGCCGGCTGGCGGCGGCCTGACGTCCGTACCGGCCCGGGGTCGGCCGGTACGTCAATCGGGCCGCCAGTCGGCCCGCCAGTCGGTCCGTCAGTCGGTACGTCAGTCGGTCCAGGTGCCGGTGGCGAGAAAGACGTCGAGCGTCTTCGCATGGGGCTCGATGTCCAGTCCCTGCTCCTCCAGCCACGCGTCCGAGTAGTACTTGTCCAGATACCGCTCCCCCGGATCGCACAACAGCGTCACCACGCTCCCGGTCCGCCCCGCGGCGACCATCTCGGCGACGATCCGCAGCGCGCTCCACAGCCCGGTCCCCGTGGAGCCGCCCGCCCTGCGGCCGATGACCCGCTCCAGGGCGCGGACGGCCGCGACGCTCGCCGCGTCCGGGACCTTCATCATCCGGTCGATCGCGCCCGGTACGAAGCTGGGCTCCATCCGGGGGCGGCCGATGCCCTCGATGCGTGAGCCGTGGTCGCTGGAGGCACCGGTGTCGTGGTGCACCCAGCCGTCGAAGAAGCAGGAGTTCTCCGGGTCGGCGACGCACACCCGGGTGTCGTACTGCATGTAGTGGACGTAGCGGGCGATGGTCGCCGAGGTGCCGCCGGTACCCGCCGTGGCCACGACCCACGCCGGTTCGGGATAGCGCTCCAGACGCAGCTGCTGATAGATCGACTCGGCGATGTTGTTGTTGCCGCGCCAGTCCGTGGCCCGCTCGGCGTAGGTGAACTGGTCCATGTAGTGGCCCCCGGACTCCGCCGCGAGGGTGATGGACTCCTCGTACATCGTCCGCGGGTCGTCCACGAAATGGCATTGGCCGCCATGGAATTCGATCAGGCGGCACTTCTCCCGGCTGGTCGTGCGGGGCATCACCGCGATGAAGGGCACTCCGATCAGCTTGGCGAAGTACGCCTCGGATACGGCGGTCGAGCCGCTGGATGCCTCGATCACGGGCTTGCCCGGCCGGATCCAGCCGTTGCACAGCCCGTAGAGGAACAGCGAACGTGCCAGACGGTGCTTGAGACTCCCCGTGGGGTGGGTGGACTCGTCCTTGAGGTAGAGGTCGATCCCCCAGCGCTCGGGCAGCGGGAAGCTCAGCAGATGGGTGTCCGCGGACCGCTGGGCGTCCGCCTGCACCTTGCGGACCGCCTCCTTCAGCCACCCGCGGTAGCCGTGGTCGCTGCGGTCCACGTCGATCGTCTCGGTGATTCCGCCCGCCGTGCCGTCCAACGCCCACTCCTCCTGCTTGTGCCCGTGCCCAGCCCGAGTGGCATACTCGTGCCGGTTCGCTCCTCATTGTCCCCCGGTGCGCCCTGGTGTCCCGGGCCGGTCACGGGCACACTGCGCAGCAGGGAAAATGAGAGGCGGCGGCACATGTGCCCGTCGGAGCCATCGGGGAGGCGGTTGTGATGGCCGATACCGAGTTCAACGCCAGGGGAGTGCGGATCGAGCGGTTCCTGCGCTCGGTCACCCGCGCCGGACAGGTCTTGATCAAGGACGGCAGGCTGGAGTTGCTGACCAGTTACGGCCGCGAGATCGACAGCGCGCCGGTGCAGTCGGTCCGCGCCAGCAAGCCCTGGTTCGTGGACGGGGACCAGGCCATGGCCACCGTGAACGGCACCCGCTACCGCCTCACCCTCGGCTCCCAGGACACCAAGTCCACCTCGGCCAAGTCCGGCTCCGGCACCGCCAGCCGCTTCCTCGACGCCGTCCGGTCGGCCCGGGGGCGCACCCGGAAGTAGGGGGGCGGCCGAGTTGCGCAGGCGCGCGGTGGGACCGACCCTGGACGCGTATCAGTATCACTGAGGGTCAACAAGCGGTGACGCTGAGAACCGTCCCACCGGTCGCGCCCAGCAGCCACCACTGCTGAACGTGTTCGTCGCCCGCATCTGCATCAGGCTAGCCCCAACTTCTTCAGGGAGTCGCAGCCGTGATCAGTCGTCCTAGCAGGCATTGCACGGTGGAGCTCCAGGCCCTGCCGTCGCGGATCGGACAGGTCCGCAGAATCGTGTCGGCGCAACTGCGCTACTGGCATCTGGATCCGCTCATCGACCCGGCGGCGCTCGGCGTCACCGAACTGCTCACCAATGTGCATCGGCACGCCGAGCCGGACAAACAGTGCACGGTGGAGATCGCCCTCATGCTGGACCGGCTGACGGTTTCGGTCCGCGACCAGGATCCCCGGCTGCCCCGCCTCCGCGACTGTGATCCCGTCTCCACGCACGGCAGGGGGCTCGCGCTGGTCGCGGCCGTCAGCCAGAGCTGGGGAATGCACGCGCGGGACGACGGCAGCGGGAAGGTGGTCTGGTTCACGCTGGCCGTGCCGCGCTCCACCACCACCGCCACGTCGCCCTTCGCGGCGCATGGAGCGGGCCGCAGCGCGCCGCCCCGCCGCACGGACGTCTCCCGCCCGGCACCGGCGCCCGCCGCGCCCATCACCGGTCCCGCGCCCATCACCGGCCCGGCGCCGATCAGCGGTCCCGCGCCCGAGCCCGCCACCGCCCCGGCGCCGGCCCCCGCACCCGTCACCCCGGCTCCCGCACCCGTGGCTCCGGCACCGGCCCCGACCCCCGTCGCCCCGGCGCCCGCACCGGCCGTCGCGCCCGCTCCGGCGCCCGCAGTGCGCGATCGAGCCCCCGCGGCCGCCCGGTCGGCCGTATCCCCCTGAGCGAGCGTCCCGCCTCCCGCGAGGCGGGACGGCCTGACAACGTTCTGTACCTACTAGTGTGTACGCTGACGCCATGACGTCACCGATGCTCGCCATGCAGTACCGGATCACCCTGCCCGCCGACTACGACATGCGGATCATCCGGCGCCGGGTGGAGACGAAAGGGCCGCTGCTCGACGACTTCCCGGGACTGGGCCTCAAGGCGTACGGCATCCGTGAGCGCGGTGTGGACGGCTCGCCGGTCCATCAGTACGCCCCGTTCTATCTGTGGACCGCGCCCGAGGCCATGAACCGCTTCCTGTGGGGGCCCGGATTCCAGGGCATCGTCCGGGACTTCGGCAGGCCCCCGGTCGAGCACTGGCACGGGCTCGCCTTCGAACGGGGCCCGGCCACGGGCGCCGTACCACGCGCCGCCACCCGCCACGCCACGCCGGTCCCGGCCGCCGCCGACCCGGCGGCCGCCGTCGAGGACGCGCTGGCGCGGCTGGCCGAACGGGCCCTCACGGACGGCGTCCACGCGGCGGCCCTCGGCATCGACCCGCGCGGCTGGGAGCTGATCCACTTCACCCTCTGGGAGGACTCCGCACCGCCCTCGGAGCCCGGCGACCGCTACCAGGTGCTCCATGTGTCGGCCCCGGACCTGGACGCACTCCCCCGGGGACGGCAGTGGTGACCGCCGTAAGGACGGCTCCCGGCGGCCTCGGCGACCTCGCCGCACGGCCTGGCGCGGCGGTTCGCCCGGTCCGGCAGCAGCCGGCTCAGCTCACGCCCAGCGCCGCCAAGGGGTCGTCCAGTACCGGCTGCCACGCCAACTCCGCCGCCCCCACCAGGCTGTTGTAGTCCAGCGTGCACGGCAGGATCGGGACGCCCCCGCTCCGGCCCCACAGGCTCCGCTCCGCCACCACCGCGCGCAGCCGCTCCGGGTCGGCCTCCAGGAGCTCGCGGTGCAGCCCGCCGAGGATGATGCGGTCGGGATTGAGGATGTTGACCAGGTTGGCGAGTCCGAGGCCGAGGCGGTCGATGAGCTGCTCGACGGCGGCCCGTACGGACCCATCCGTGGGGTACTCCTCGCGCAGCAGGTCGCGGGCCTGCTGCAACAGGGACAGCTCCGGGCCCGGGTCGCGCCCGGCCGCCGTGAGGAAGGCGAGCGGGTCGGCCTCGATGTCCAGACAGCCACGGCTGCCGCAGTGACAGGGCGGGCCCTCGGGGTTGACGGTCAGATGGCCCACCTCGAGGGCGAGCCCCGCGCTGCCCGTGTGCAGCCGTCCGTCCAGCACCAGCGCGCCGCCGACGCCCCGGTGCCCGGTGGCGACACAGAGCAGGTGCTGGGCGCCGCCGCCCGCGCCGTGGCGGTGTTCGGCGAGCGCGGCCAGGTTGACGTCGTTGCCCGCGAAGCCCATGAGCGGCCCCCGGTCGTCGCCGCGGACGCCCGCGGCGGCCAGGCTGCGGGTGAACAGCTCGCGCACCGGAGCGCCCGCGGGCCAGGCGACGTGCAGCGGGTTCAGGGCGGTGCCCTCCGGTTCGGCGACCGCGGACGGGACGGCGAGCCCCGCGCCCACACAGCGGCGGCCGGTTTCCCGCAGCAGCTGGGCACCGGCCTCGACGACCGCGTCGATGACGTGTGCCGGGTCCGCGGGCACGGTCATGCAGCCCGGGGCGGTGGCCACGATCCGGCCGCCGAGCCCGACGAGCGCCGCCCGGAAACCGTCGGCGTGCACCTGGGCGGCGAGCACGACCGGCCCGTGGGGGGCGATCGAGAGCCGGTGCGAGGGACGACCCTGCGCCCCGGCGGCCCCGAGCGGCCGCGAGTCCACCTGGATCAGGCCGAGCGCCTCCAACTCGGCGGCGACGGCGCCCGCGGTCGCGCGGGTCACCCCGAGTTCGGCCGTGAGCACGGCGCGGGTGGGGGCGCGGCCGGTGTGGACGAGCTCCAGCGCCGGGCCGAGAGCGCTTCGGCCGCGCTCGAGCCTTGTCCGTGTCTGGGTCACGCCCCTATTCTCACTTTGTGCCGACTCGAAACAAAACACGGACGGCCACCCGGGGCGCGCGCCGCTCCGCCACCACCGATCGTGACCTCGCCCGACTCCGCGCCGCCATCACCGCGTTCTTCTTCCTCGACGGCTTCGTGTTCGCCGGATGGGTCGCCCGTATCCCCGCGGTCAAGGACCAGACGAGCGCCTCGGAGGGCGCGCTGGGGCTGGCCCTGCTCGGGGTGTCCGCGGGCGGGACGGCCACGATGATGGCGACCGGACGGCTCTGCCGTCGCTTCGGCAACCACCCGACGACGGTCGCCGCCGGGGCGCTGTTCGCGGCCTCCGTCGCGCTGCCGCCGCTGACCCACTCCGCACTCGCCCTCGGGCTGGTGCTGCTCGTCTTCGGCACCGGGTTCGGCGCGCTCAACGTGGCCATGAACAGCGCGGCCGTCGATCTCATCGCCGCCCTGCGCCGTCCGGTCATGCCCGGTTTCCACGCCGCCTTCAGCCTGGGCGGGATGGCCGGGGCCGGGCTGGGCGGACTGATAGCCGATCACCTCTCCCCCACCCGCCATCTGGCGCTGCTCGCGGTCTTCGGGCTGCTGCTCGCGGCGGCCGCGGGCCGGACGCTGCTCACGCAGCCGGTGCCCTCGCCACCGGTGCCCTCGCCGCCGGGGGACGTCGAGCCGCCGGCCGAGTCGGCAGCCGGGCCGGGGTCCGGGGCGGCTGCCGCCGCCCCCGAGCCATCGCCCGGGGCGCGGCCGGGCCGCGTCCGGTGGCTCGTCGCCGTCTTCGGCCTGATCGCGCTCTGCACGGCGTACGGCGAGGGCGCGATGGCCGACTGGGCCGCGCTCCATCTGCACCAGGACCTCGACGCGTCCGCCGGACTCGCCGCCGCGGGCTACTCCGTCTTCGCCCTGATGATGGCCGTCGGCCGGCTGACCGGCACCGCGCTGCTCGAACGGCTCGGCCAGACCAGGACGTTGATCGCGGGCGGCGCCACCGCCGCGGCCGGCATGCTGCTGGGCTCGCTCGCGCCCACGGTCTGGCTCGCGCTCCTCGGCTTCGCGGTCACCGGGCTGGGGCTGGCCAACCTCTTCCCGGTCGCGATCGCACGGGCCGGCGCGCTGACCGGACCGGGCGGGGTCGCCGCGGCCTCCACACTCGGCTACGGCGGCATGCTGCTGGGCCCGCCCACGATCGGCTTCCTCGCCGACTGGTACTCGCTGCCCGTCGCGCTCACCACGGTCGCGGCGCTGGCGGCGGTGGCGGCGGTCGTCGCGTACGGGACGCGGAACGCCACGCGGCCGTCCGGGAGTTGACCCCTCCCCGGCCGGCCGCCCCTTCGCCCGCCCCTCCTCCGGCGCGGCTCGGGTTCTGTCGGTGGTGGCTGGCATGATGCGCCCATGGAGACTGCCGCGTTGATCGAGATCCTGGACCGCGAGGGCCGGCTGCTGGCCGCCGCCGCGGCCGAGGCCGGGGTGGACGCCCCGGTGCCCACCTGTCCCGGCTGGCGGGTCAGGGATCTGCTGGAGCATCTGGGCGGGGTGCATCTGTGGGCCACGCGCTTCGTCGCCGAGGGGCTGACGGAGCGGGTGCCGGCGCCGGCCGCGCCGGAGCTGGACGCGGCCGGGCTGGTGGCGTGGTACCGCGAGTGCCACCGCGCGCTCGTGGACACGCTGACCGCCGCCGATCCGGAGGTGAAGTGCTTCACCTTTCTGCCCGCGCCGTCCCCGCTGGAGTTCTGGGCCCGGCGCCAGGCCCATGAGACGGCCGTCCACCGGGTCGACGCGGAAGCGGCGCGGGGCGGGGACTTCTCCCGGTGCACCCCGGAGTTCGCCGCCGACGGGGTCGACGAGCTGCTGATCGGCTTCCACAGCCTGGCGCGGTCCCGGGTGCGCACGGAGGTCCCGCGCACCCTCCGCGTGAGCGCCTCGGACCGGGACGCGGTCTGGACGATACGGCTGTCGGAAGACGTACCGCGGATCGAGCGCGGCGGTGAGGGCGCGGCCGACTGTGAGCTCGGCGGGCCGGCCCACGATCTCTATCTCGCGCTCTGGAACCGGCTGCCGATCACCGCGCTGAGCGTGGCGGGCGACGCGGAGCTGGCCACGCTCTGGCGGGAGCGCTCGGGCGTCTGATGCGCCGGTCACATCGGTTACCGGCGAGTAGGGTGTCGTGTTAGCTTCGCGTCATGTCTCGTCGTTCGATGTCTCCGCGCGGTCTGCGGCGCGCGATGAACTGCTGGCCGCCCTACCTGTTCGCCGGGGTACGGGTGGTCCACCTGGCCGAGGACTGGAGCAGCGCTCGGGTCAGGCTGCGGCTGCGCCGCTTCAACGCCAACTACGTGGGCACCCAATTCGGCGGTTCGCTGTTCTCGATGAGTGACCCGTTCTGGATGCTGCTGGTGATGAACCGGCTGGGCCGGGAGTACATCGTCTGGGACAAGGCCGGCGAGATCGACTTCGTCTCGCCCGGCCGCGGCGATGTGTTCGCCGACTTCAAGCTCACCGAGGAGCGCCTGGAGGAGATCCTGGAGGCCACGGCGGACGGCGGCAAGGCGCTGCCGTGGTTCGAGAACGACGTCGTCGCCGCGGACGGTACGGTCGTGGCACGCGTGCGGAAGCAACTGTATGTGCGCCGGAAGCGTCGTGACGGGCAGCGGGCCGGGGCGGACTGACCCGGCACCGGCCGACGGACACCAGGCGACGGAGGGCTGATACGAGATGACCGGACCCCGTTCCCAGGACGAACGCGACGCGCTCACCGTCGAGATCGTGTTCGCCCTCGTCACGGCCGCTCTGCTGGCGGCCGTGCTCTACGTCGCGGTCGCGAGCCCCGCGCTCTTCGACGACCTGGGCCGGGCCCAGGAGACGGCTTGGCAGACGGCCGCCTTCGCCGCGGCCACCGTCGGGTTCACGGTCCGCCTGGTGCGGGTGCTGTGGCTCTTCTCCCGGCAGCGGCGCTGATGGCCCCGGGTCCGCGGCCGTCACACTGGCAATGCGCGGGATCGCGCTGGGACCGCCGCGGGCCCGCGCTGGTCTGGCGCCACCCGCTCCACGGTGAACGGATCTCCCCGCTGACGCCGGACCGCCCGCTCTCCTTCACCACCGGGCCCCGGCGCGAGTGCGTCGGCGTCCGCAGGGGCGCCCGGCACACCCCCTGCCCGGCCGGGGCCGAGGTCCCGGCCGCCGCCGTCCCCGCCCAGTGCCCGGACTGCGCCCGGCTGGACCGCTCGTACTCCGTGGCCGCCGACACCCGTACCGACGATCCGCGCCCTTACGACGTCTATCTCGCCTGGTTCGGCCCGGAACTGCTCAAGGTCGGGATCACCGCGGCCGAGCGGGAGGGGGCCCGGCTGCTGGAGCAGGCCGCGCTCTCGTACTGCCTGCTGGGCCGTGGCCCGCTGATGGCCGCGCGGCGCGCCGAGGCCGTGCTGGGCGCCGCGCTCGGCGTCCCGGACCGCTTCCCCTACGCCGCCAAGCGCGCCGCCCGCGAGGCCCCGCCGCCCCCGGAGCGGCGGGCGGCCGACCTCGCCGCGCTCCACCGGCGGGCGCGCGGCCTGAGCGGTCTGCCGGAGTCGCTGGCCCTGGCGCCGTTCGAGCCCGTGCACCATGACGCGGCGTTCCATCTGGACCGGGTGCGCCCCGCGCTGGGGCTGATCCAGCTCGTCCCCGGGGCCACCGTGGTCGGCCGTATCGACGCCGTGGCGGGCCCGGACATCCATCTGACCTCGACGGACGGCCGGACCCTGCTGCTGGACACCCGCCGGCTGGCGGGCTGGCCCCTGGCTTCGGCCGCGGCGGACGCCCCGACGACGGCGCCGGTGGCGGCGTGGGAACGGGAAGCCGAGGCCCCAGAGGGACTGTTCTGACCGCCGCGTACCCGGGAGCCGTTACGTTCAGCCGAACCAACTGGGCCGGACCAGGCCCGACGTGTAGGCGAGCACGAGGAGTCGGGCGTGGTCCCGGGCCCCGGGTTCGACCATGGTGCGGCTCACATGGGTCGTGGCGGTGAGCGGGCCGGCCTCAAGTCGGCGAGCGATCTCCTGGTTCGACGGCCCCATGCCCACCAGGGCCGTCACCTCCCGCTCCCGCTCGGTCAACTCCGCGTCGGGGCCTCGCGGACCAACCTCGATGTCCGGCTGCGCCGACGGCAGGGCGTGGAGACCGGCGCGTACCAGGACCTGGTCATCGGCGGCCCGGGACCGGTGTGTTCCTCCTGTCCGAGACCGGAATCCGGGCCCGGACGCGGACCCCGCCGTCATGCCGACCAGACCGTTACCGCCGCCCGTCACCCCGCCCCCGGTCGCGGGGCGTCGTCGTCCACCCGCGGCTCCAGCCCACCCGTGGCGGATGACGCTCGGGCCCTGTCCGGTGGGCGCCTCGCCGAGACGCACCCCTCGCGCAGGGCGCCGTCGCTCGGGAAGCCCCCAACCCAGGCCACGCCCCTCCCTGAACCGGCATCACCCAGGCCGTACCCCGCCCCGTCCCGGGCCGGCGTCGCTCACGACGCACCCGCCCGGAGCGATGCCCGCCCCGGGGCCGGTATCGCTGCGGGCCTAGCCCCGGTCCATCGCCGCCAGGGCGCGGCGGGCGGCCGGGTGGGTGCGGACGAGGTCGCCCAGGGTCGTGGTGCCGCGGGTGATCTTCGTGAAGGCGCGCCAGGCCGGGCGGAAGCCGGTGATCGCCGCGTGGAACATCCCGGGGCGGCGGGCGAAGACCGCGTAGAGGCGGCGGCCGACGCCCATCTCCACTCCGAGCCCCGCCTTGATCGCGAAGGCGTAGTTCAGGGCCTGGCGGCGGGCGTCCACCGCGTCGTGCGCCTCGGCGACGCGCACCGCCCACTCCCCCGCGAGGCGGCCCGAGCGCAGCGCGTAGGAGATGCCCTCGCGCGTCCACGGCTCCAGCAGCCCGGCCGCGTCCCCGCAGACCAGCACCCGGCCGCGCGACAGCGGCGAGTCGTCGGAGCGGCAGCGGGTCAGATGGCCGGAGGAGATGCTCGGCTCGAATCCGGCGAGGCCGAGCCGGGCGATGAAGTCCTCCAGATAGCGCTTGGTCCCGGCGCCCTCGCCGCGCGCCGAGATGACGCCGACGGTCAGGGTGTCGCCCTTGGGGAAGACCCAGCCGTAACTCCCTGGCATCGGGCCCCAGTCGATGAGCACCCGGCCCGCCCAGTCCTCCGCGACGGTCGGCGGAACGGGGATCTCCGCCTCCAGGCCGAGATCCACCTGGTCGAGCTTCACGCCGACATGCGCGCCTATGCGGCTGGCGCTGCCGTCCGCGCCGACCACGGCCCGCGCCAGCACCGTCTCACCGTCGGCGAGCACCACGGCGACCGTGCGCCGGTCCGGCACGGCCGGGCCGTGCTGCTCGACGCGGGTGACCGCGACGCCCGTACGGACCTCGGCGCCCGCGTCCTTGGCTGCCTCGACCAGGGCGGCGTCGAACTCCGGCCGGTTGATCAGCCCGAAGAGCGCCTGCTTGGAGCGGCGGGTACGGGCCAGCTTGCCGTTCAGCGAGAAGGTCACCGCGTGCACCCGCTCCCGCAGCGGCAGTTCGAACCCCGGCGGGAGCGCGTCGCGCGAGGGGCCGATGATGCCGCCGCCGCAGGTCTTGTAGCGCGGCAGTTCGGCCTTCTCCAGCAGCAGCACCCGGCGCCCGGCGCAGGCGGCGGCGTGGGCCGCGGAGGCACCCGCGGGGCCCGCGCCCACCACGACCACGTCCCATACCGTCTCATTGTCCGGGGCTGCGTTGTCGCTGCTCACGTGTGGATCCGCTCCCAATCGACCGATCTGATCCGCCTACCCGGCATCCTACGGCTCGCCGATGGATGACCCCGCTGTGGGATGATCGGCCACGCGGTCACGAGCCGTACAAACGTGCCCATCGCAGCGCATCCCGCCGCTTGCCCGTCGCAACCCAGGAGTGTCACCCATGGAGCAGGCACCTCTCGCCGCCACCGTCGCCGCCCTACAGCCGCGCGCCAGGGCCGAACTGGCCGAGTTGGTGACCTTCAAGTCGGTCGCGGACCCGGCGCAGTTCCCACGCGACGAATGCGAGGCCGCGGCGCGCTGGGTCGCCGACGCGCTGCGCGCCGAGGGGTTCGAGGACGTGGCGCTGCTGGACACCCCCGACGGCACCCAGTCCGTCTACGGCTTCCTGCCCGGCCCGGCCGGCGCCCCGACCGTGCTGCTCTACGCGCATTACGACGTGCAGCCCCCGCTGGACGAGGACGCCTGGCTCACCCCGCCCTTCGAGCTGACCGAGCGCGACGGCCGCTGGTACGGGCGGGGCGCGGCGGACTGCAAGGGCGGCGTGATCATGCACCTCACGGCCCTGCGCGCGCTCAAGGAGCACGGCGGGGTCCCGGTCAACGTCAAGGTGATCGTGGAGGGTTCCGAGGAGCAGGGCACGGGCGGGCTCGAGCGCTACGCCGAGGCCCACCCCGAGCTGCTGGCCGCCGACACGATCGTGATCGGCGACGCGGGCAACTTCCGGGTCGGGCTGCCGACGGTCACGGCCACGCTGCGCGGTATGACGATGCTGCGGGTCTCGGTGGAGACCCTGGCGGGGAACCTGCACTCCGGCCAGTTCGGCGGGGCCGCCCCGGACGCGCTCGCCGCGCTGATCCGCGTCCTGGACTCGCTGCGCGCCGAGGACGGCTCGACGGTGGTCAAGGGCCTGGCGGCGGACGCGGTGTGGGACGGACTTCAGTATCCGGAAGAGGAGTTCCGCAACGACGCCAAGGTGCTCGACGGGGTCGGGCTGATCGGCTCGGGTACGGTCGCCGACCGCATCTGGGCACGTCCCGCGGTCACCGTGATCGGCATCGACTGCCCGCCGGTGGTCGGCGCCACCCCGTCCGTCCAGGCGAGCGCGCGGGCGCTGATCAGCCTGCGGGTGCCGCCGGGCGTGGACGCGGCCGAGGCGAACCGGCTGCTGACCGAGCACCTCCAGTCCTCGGTGCCGTGGGGCGCGCGGCTCTCGGTGGAGCAGGTCGGTCAGGGCCAGCCGTTCCGCGCGGACACCACGAGCCCGGCGTACACGGCGATGCGGGAGGCGATGCGCCTGGCGTACGACGGGCAGGAGATGGCGATCGCCGGACAGGGCGGCTCGATCCCGCTGTGCAACACCCTGGCCTCGCTCTACCCGGAGGCGGAGATCCTGCTGATCGGGCTGAGCGAGCCGGAGGCCCAGATCCACGCGGTCAACGAGAGCGTCTCCCCGCAGGAGTTGGAGAAGCTCTCGCTCACCGAGGCGCTGTTCCTGGGGATGTACGCGGCGGGCAAGGGCTGAGCCTCCCCTTCCTGGCCGCTTTGGGTGGCGGCGCTTTCCGTGGCGCCGCTTCCCGTTGCCCTGCTTTACGTGGCCGCGTTTTCCCCCGCACCGCTTGCCGTCGCACCGCTTTACGTGGCCGCGCTTTCCGTCGCACCGCGGCGGTCAGCCGGTGAGGGGCAGCCCGTGGGGACGCCCGCTTCGAGGTAGAGCGGGCGGCCCTGCTCGCGGGCGCGCAGCGCCCAGCGGAGCCTGCTCAGCCGTACCGGCGGCAGCAGCGCGGCGGCCTCGGTCTCGGTGACGAAGCGCCAGCCGCGCAGCTCGGAACCGGGCAGCAGCACCTCGCGGGCGGCCTCGGTGGAGAGCTTGCCGCCGTCGAAGAGCAGCCGCAGGCCCCCGTAGCCGGGCGGCTGGGGGCGCTCCCAGTCGGCGACCAGCAGCCGCAGCGGTTCATCGAGCCGTACGCCCAGTTCCTCGGTGACCTCGCGCACCCCGGCGCACATCGGGGGTTCGCCCGGCTCGACGACGCCGCCGGGGAACTCCCAGCCGGGTTTGTAGGTGGGGTCGACGAGCAGCACCCGGTCCTCCTCGTCGAACAGCAGCACTCCGGCGGCCAGCGTCTCCGCCGTCGGCTCCGGGGTCTGCACGATGTCGCAGCTCCCGGCGCCCCCGCGGACGGCGTCGGCGATGTGCTCGGCGGTCTGGCGCGGGGTGAGCCCGGTGGTGTCCACGACATGGGCGTCGGCGGTCAGCCAGGTCAGGGCCGCTCGGTAGGGCGCGAGATGGGCCAGGCACCACTGGCGTACGGACTCGCTCGCGTGCGCGTCCCCGGGTATCTCCTCGCGTTCGGCTATCCGCTTGCGAAGGATCGTTTCATCGGTGTGCAGCAGCACATGCCGCACGGGGATGCGACGAGCGGCGAAACCGCCGAAGATCTCATCCCGGTACTCCTGCCGGAGGACCGTCATCGGGACCACGAGCGGGCCGCCGACCTCCGCGATCAGTGCCGCTCCGGTGTCCACGACCAGCCGGCGCCACGAGGGCAGATCCTGGTAGTCGGACACCTGTTCAAGACGTTTGCGCGGGAGCATCATCCGCAGACCGTTACCGACCAGCTCCGGGTCGTAGAACGTGCTGCCGGGCATGAAGTCCACCAGTTCACGGGCCGCGGCGGTCTTACCCGCACCGAATGCACCGTTCAGCCAGACGATCACATTTCCCCCTATTCCATCGCCTCCTGACAGTTGCCCGCATCACCCTGCCACGGAAACGCCCGAAGACGACCGAGTGACGGATCGCGCGGCCCCGGATACCGCGCCCGGTGAAGGGCTCGCGCTCGTCCCTCTGACGGGCTTCGACGCCCCGCGGTTCGCCGACGGGGGCATCGGCTACCTCGAGGACGGGGGCATCGACCACCTCGCGTACGACAACTGCGATAACCAGGGTGTCGACGCCAAGCGGCGCCACCGCCGCGTTCCGGGCGCACGGCCCAGGGGGGAAGAGACGGCGGCAGCGGGGCTCAGCCGCCGGTCGGGGATGTGCCCGCCACCGGGCCGAAGCCCTCCAGCCGGGCCTCCTGCGCCGCCGCGGCGGCCGCGCCCACCAGTCCCGCGTCGGTGCCCATCTGCGCCGGGAGGACCTCCAGTCCCTGGACGAACGACAAGGTCGCGTAGTCGCGCAGGGCGCGCCGCAGGGGCGCGAACAACACGTCCCCGGCGCCCGCCACCCCGCCTCCGACGACCGCCACCTCGATCTCGACGAGCGCCGCGGTCGCGGCGATCCCGGCGGCCAGGGCCTGAGCGGCCCGTTCGAAGGAGGCCCGCGCGACCGGGTCACCGGCCCGCGCCGAGGCGGCGACGGCCTGGGCGCTGGTGTCGCCGTCCGGACCCGGGCGCCAGCCGGCGTCCAGGGCGCGGCGGGCGATGTTGGGGCCGCTGGCGATCCGCTCCACGCAGCCGCGTCCGCCACAGGGGCACAGGTCCCCGTCCAGCTCCACGCTGATGTGGCCGATGTGCCCGGCGTTGCCGGTCGGGCCCGGGTGCAGCCGGCCGCCCAGCACCAGTCCGCCGCCCACGCCGGTGGAGACGACCATGCACAGGGCGTTCTCCCGGCCGCGCGCCGCGCCCTGCCAGTGCTCGGCGGCCGTCATCGCCGGCCCGTCACCGACCAGCGACAGCGGCAGGGCGCCGGTGGTCTCCCGGACCCCGGCGACCAGCGGGAAGTCACGCCAGCCGGGGATGTTGACGGGGCTCACGGTGCCCACGGACGCATCCACCGGGCCCGCGCTGCCGATGCCGACGGCGGCGACCCGGGACCAGTGCGCGGTGGCCGACAGTTCCTTGAGCACGGCGGTGACCTGCCGCATCACCGTCGTGCCGGCCTCCTGGGCGCGGGTGGCGCGGCGGGCGCGTACGACCAGCTTGCCGCTTCCGTCCACCAGGGCGCCCGCGATCTTGGTCCCGCCGATGTCGAGTGCGGCGATGAGGTCACGTGGCATAGGTGTCGACTCTCCTGGTGGGCGTGCTGGTGGCCATGGGCGTTCGGTGTGCGGCACCAGTCTTCCCGCGACTGACAACGTTGTCCAGGGGCTATGCTCGACACTCCTTTCCCCACGACGACCAGCGACGGGACGAGCGCACCGTGACCGACACCGCCCCGGACACCGCCAGCCGCACCCCCACACGCCGTTACGGCACCCGGCCCACCATGAAGGACGTCGCCGCACGGGCCGGGGTCGGCCTCAAGACCGTCTCCAGAGTGGTCAACGGCGAACCGGGCGTCACCCCCGACACCGAGCGCCGCGTCCAGGAGGCCATCACCGCACTCGGTTTCCGCCGCAACGACAGCGCCCGCATTCTGCGCAAGGGCCGTACGGCGAGCATCGGGCTGGTCCTGGAGGATCTGGCCGACCCCTTCTACGGTCCGCTGAGCCGCGCCGTCGAGGAGGTCGCCCGTGCCCACGGCGCGCTGCTGATCAACGGATCCAGCGCGGAGGACCCCGAGCGCGAGCAGGAGCTGGTGCTCGCCCTGTGCGCGCGCCGGGTCGACGGCCTCGTCATCATCCCGGCCGGCCATGACCACCGCTATCTGGCCCCCGAGATGGCGGCCGGGGTCGCCACCGTCTTCGTCGACCGGCCCGCCGGCCGGATCGACGCCGACGCCGTCCTCTCCGACAGCTTCGGCGGCTCCCGCGACGCGGTCGCCCATCTGATCGCCCACGGCCACCGCCGGATCGGCTTCCTCGGCGACCTGCCGGGCATCCACACCGCCGCCGAGCGGCTGCGCGGCTATCACGCGGCGATGAGCGAGGCCGGACTGCCGGTCCACGACGCCTGGGTCTCGCCCGGCCCCACCGACCCGGAGCGGGTCCGGGCCGCGGCCACCGCGATGCTGAACGCCGCCGAGCCGGTCACCGCGCTCTTCGCGGGCAACAACCGGGTGACGGTCACGGTCGTACGGGTCCTGGCCGAGCGCCCCGCGCCCGCCGCGCCGGTGGCCCTCGTCGGCTTCGACGACTTCGAGCTCGCCGATCTGCTCTCCCCCGGGATCAGCGTCATAGCCCAGGACTCGGCCCAGCTCGGCCGCACCGCCGCCGATCTGCTCTTCCGCCGCCTCGACGGCGCGGGCGGGGACCCGCGGCGGGTCGTTCTGCCGACCCGGCTGATCCCGCGCGGGTCGGGCGAACTGCCTCCGCCCGCGACCTCCACGCCCTGAACCGCCCTTCATCGCCCCTGTCCCGTCGCCGCCCGCTCCCCCGAACACCGCTCCCTCTCCGAACGCCTGAACGGCCCCGTCCCGGTTGCCCCGGCCCCCCGTCGCCCCGAGGGTGGACGCGGAGGGCCGGGACCCGGCCGGCGGAACGAGGGAGACGCGATGAGCGGGCGCCGAACGCGGACGATCTGCGCGGTGAGCCTCATGGCCGTGCTGGCGCCGGCCGCCGTCGGCTGTTCGGACGGCGGGGGCAGCCCGTCGTCCCAGGTGTCCCGGGCCTCCGCCGCGATCGCGTCCGCGAAGGCGTCGGCCAAGGCCGAACTGGACAAGATCAAGGGCGGTGCCCAGGCCAAGCGCGAGGTGAAGGTGGGCCGGGTGACCCACGGCGCCGGGGGACGGGCCGTGGCACCGCTGACCGTGACCAACAAGAGCGCGCACACCGCGAACTACGCCGTGGAGGTCACCTTCCGGAACGCGGACGGCGATGTGGTCGACGCCGTCGTGCTGCGCCTTTCCACAGTGCCGCCGCACCGGCCCACCAAGGCCACCGCGCGCAGCCACCGCGCGCTCACCGGCCGCATCACGGCACAGGTGGGCACGGCGGTGCGGTACTGATCCATCGCCACGGTGCCCGTTTGCCCTCTTCTCCGGCCGCTCAGGCCGCGAGCACCTTGGCCTTGGCCCGCTCGTACTCCTCGGGGGTGAGGTCGCCGTGGTTCTTGAGCTCCACGAGATGCTCGAGCTCCTCCGCCCGGCCGGTGGTGGCGGTCGTCCGCACGAACTCCCGGAAGTCCGCCTCCGCCTTCTCGGCCCGCTTCATCTCGCGCACACCCATCTCGCGGCCCCGTGCCACCAGGTACACGAAAACGCCGAGGAAGGGCAGCACCAGGACGAAGACGGTCCAGCCCGCCTTGGCCCATCCGTTCAGCGAGTCATCGCGGAAGAGATCGGCGAAGACACGGAACAGCAGAAACAGCCACAGGATCCACAGAAAGACCCACATCGTGGTCAGAAAGACATTCAGCAGTGGGTAGTCCATCGTCTGCCTCCCGTCGGACACGCCCGGCGGGACCGCGAGGGCCCCACCAGAGCCCACGACCTCAGCTTACGGCGGCCCACCCCGGCGGGGCAGCAGCGGATGCCGTGGGGACGGCCGGGGCGTAGGAATGGGAAGGCGGGGCGTCACCACACGGCGGAGACCGGAAGGGCGGGCGGCCATGGACCTCCGGATCCTTCCACTCGCCGTCACCATGATGGCCGGGCCGCAGATCGTGGCCGCCGTCATCCTGGTGACCACCGCGCGACCGGTGCGGGTGTGCCTGGCGTTCCTCCTCGGGGTGGCGGCCGCGACGACGGCGGGGGTCGCTCTCGCCCTGGGGCTGTGCGGACTGCTGGGGCAGGCCGTCCCACAGGGCAGCCCGGCCGACCCGGGGTCGGCCGCCTCGGTCGTCCAGCTGGTGCTGGTGGGACTGCTGGCGCTGGTCGCGGTGAAGAACGTGGTGCGGCGGCGGACGGTCGAGCCGCCGAAGTGGCTGGGCTCGCTGATGGAAGCCGGTCCCCGTAAGGCGCTCACGACCGGCTTTCTGATCATCCTGTTCATGCCGTCCGACATCGTGGTCATGCTGACCGTGGGGGTGAATCTGGAGCAGCACGAGGCGGGGTTGGCGGCGGCCGTGCCGTTCATCGCCGCCACCGTGCTGATCGCGGCACTGCCGCTGCTGCTCTACCTCCTCCTCGGCGAGCGGGCGCGGCGCGCGATGCCCCGGCTCCGGGAATGGCTCACCACCCACAGCTGGGTGATCAATGTCGCCGCGTGCCTGATCTTCATCGTGCTCATCCTGACGCCCTGACGGCCTGATGACGGCCTGTGGGGCTGGGGGACCTAACCAGAACGCTCCCTGCCGTGCGCCCCCGCCCGGCCCATGGCGGCCAGGAGGGCGACCACCGCGAGGGCGGCCAGCAGGACCACCACCAGGAAGAGCACGGTCAGCACCGTGGGATGGTTCCACAGGGCGAACACCGCGGCCGGCACCAGCAGGACCGCCGTCGTCAGCCCCCGCCGGTGGTCCGCGGTCCAGGTGCCGGCCCGTCCGGTGCGCATTCCGTGGTCCGCGCCCCAGCGGGCCGCGCTGTCGGCGAGGATCTCGGCCCGGCCGCGTACCCTGCTCGGCAGCCGTCCGGGGCCGGCCAGATAGGCGCCGGCCGCCACCACGACGCCGAGCACCAGCACGGTGAGCACGGTGACCCGCAAGAAGCGCACCACCGTGTCGAAGAGGACCGCGGCGGCCTCCCGGGACAGCACGCTCGCCGGCACGTGGTCGAGGCAGTAGCGGCGGCCCACCACGAGGGCCAGCGCCAGGGCGAGGGAGGTCAGCGCGGTGCCCAGGGCCGCGCGGGCGAGCGCCCGGCGGCGCCGACGGGCGAGCAGCACTCCGATGCCGCCGAGGGTCACCGTCAGCGCGGGCAGCCAGTTGCCGGCCAGATCGAGGAAGTGCGCCGACCTCCTGATGGTGGCGAGCCGGTCGGAGTGGAAGAGGACGAGCCGCTGGTGGATGTCGGGAATGCCGGTCACCACAGGGAGTCCGGCGTCCACCAACTGGTCTCTGACCCGTTCCACGGCGGCGCCGACGTTGAGGGTGACGGTGTGGCCCTCGACCCCGACCGGTCCGCCGCCCTTACCGGTGAGGGCGCCCACGACGGCGGTGTGGGCGGCCCGGTTGGCGCCGGTCCACACGGCGGGGAAGTGCTCGCTGTGCACGATGTGCGCCGCGACCTTCCGCACCGCCTGGTCCAGGGCCGAGTCCAACTGCGGGGCCAGCCCCTCGATGGTGTCGGCGGCCCGATCCGGCAGGCCGTGGGCGCGCAGCCAGGAGGCGATGTCGGCGGTGATCTCGCGGCTGTTGTGGCGGATGTCGACGGCCTCGCTGACCTGGTCCACGGCGGTGTCCTGGATCGCCGGGTCCTTCGCGAGCGGGGCGACCGTCGCCACGTAGCGGTCGGTGTCCAGGACGATGTCGTGGACCCACACCGTCAGCACGGACACCGGTACGAGCAGGCAACCGAGCAGGATCAGCAGGGCCGACACGGCGCTTTTGGCCATGACATCCATCTCCCGCCTTCCCCGGCGGGGGCGCATCCCGGGTGACACGTGCGGGTGAGCGAACATGTCCAAGCGGATCAGCGGCCCCGGCGGCGCCCGGACGGCTCCCCGCCCCCGTCGAACCGGCGGGCTCCGGTGGGCCCCTGAGGCTCCGACGGGCCTCAGGACTCCGCTCTGGACCCGGCGGATCTCTGGAGCGATCAGGGGGTGGCCGGGGTGCGGCCTGCCAGGGTGTCGAGGTCGGTGCGGGCCAGGCCGGTCAGTCGTTCGACCTCGGCGGCGTCGAGGGCACCGCAGTCCAGGCCGCGCAGCAGATGGCCGCTGAGTGCCTTGGCGGTGGCCGGTTCGTCGGCGATGCCGGTGCCCCCGACCGTACGGTCCACGTACGCGGCGAGCCGTTCCGCCGCGGCTTCCAGGCCCTCGCGGTAGAAGGCGTAGACGGCGGCGTAGCGGGTGGGGAGATGGCCGGGGTGCATGTCCCAGCCCTGGTAGTACGCGCGCGCCAACGACCGCCGGACCAGGCGGTGGTGGAGCTGCCATGCGTCGTGGACCCGCTCGGTGGGGCCGACGGGCAGGACGTTGGTCGAGCCGTCGGAGAGCCGTACGCCGGTGCCCGCGGCGGCGACCTGCATCACGGCCTTGGCGTGGTCGGCGACGGGGTGGTCCATGGACTGGTGGGCGGCGCCGACCCCGCAGGCGGCGCTGTAGTCGAAGGTGCCGTAGTGCAGCCCGGTGGCCCGCCCCTGGGCGGCGTCGATCATACGGGCGACGGTGGCGCGGCCGTCGGGGCCGAGGATGGCCTGGGTGGTCTCGATCTGGATCTCGAAACCGATGCGGCCCGGGGCGAGCCCGCGGGCCTTCTCGAACTCCTCGCACAGCCGGACCATGGCGGTGACCTGCTCGGCGTAGGTCACCTTGGGGAGGGTGAGCACCAGGCCGTCCGGCAGTCCGCCGGCCGCCATCAGCCCGGTGAGGAAGATGTCGAGGGTCCGGATGCCGCGGTCGCGCACGGCGGCCTCCAGGCACTTCATGCGGATGCCCACATAGGGCGGCGCGGTGCCCTCCGCGCAGGCGGCCGCGACGAGCGAGGCGGCGCGGGCGGCCGCGGCGTCCTCCTCGGCGTCGGGTCGGTGGCCGTAGCCGTCCTCGAAGTCGATGCGCAGATCCTCCACGGGCTCGCGTTCCAGCTTGGCCCGGACCCGGGTGTGGACGGGTTCGGCGAGGTCGTCGGGGAGGCCGAGGACGGCGGCGAAGGAAGCGGCGTCGGGGGCGTGTTCGGCGAGGGCCGCCAGCGCCTGGTCGCCCCAGTCGCGCACGGTGCCGGCGGTGAACAGGTCGGCGGGTACGTAGACGGTGTGGACGGGCTGGCGGGTGCCCGGGGCGCCGGGGTAGCGGCGGGCGAGCTCGGCGTCGACGGCGGCGAGGGAGTCGGCGATGGAGGCCCGTACGGCACCGGACAGGCTGGTCCGCACCGTTTTCTGCGGCTTCCGCGGCTTCCGCGGCTTCCGAGGCTCCTGAGACTCTTGGGGCTGTCGAGGCTGCTGAGGCTTCATGTCCGCTCCTCCCCCACTTCCACCGCTTCCGCTCTGCGGAAACGATGATCCGTACGGCGAAGTTATCGGCGCGTTCGACAGCGGGTCAACACCCACCCGGCAGACGCGAGACCGGCAGACGCGAGGCCCCGCACGCGGATCGCGTACGGGGCCTCGCCAACGCCCTTCGGAGATCAGCCCTTGCGGGTCTTGACCTCCTCGGTCAGCTGCGGGACGACCTCGAACAGGTCGCCGACCACGCCATAGTCGACCAGATCGAAGATCGGGGCCTCGGCATCCTTGTTCACGGCCACGATGGTCTTCGAAGTCTGCATACCGGCCCGGTGCTGGATCGCACCCGAAATACCCGCCGCGATGTACAGCTGCGGCGAAACGGTCTTACCGGTCTGGCCGACCTGGCTGGTGTGCGGGTACCACCCCGCGTCCACCGCCGCACGCGAGGCACCCACAGCGGCGCCCAGCGAGTCGGCCAGCGCCTCGACCACGGGGAAGTTCTCCGCGCCGCCCACACCACGGCCACCGGAGACCACGATCGCGGCCTCGGTCAGCTCCGGACGGCCCGTCGACTCACGCGGCGTACGCGACACCACCTTGGTCCCCGTGGCCTGCTCGGAGAAGGACACCTCCAGCGCCTCCACCGCACCCGCGGCCGGAGCAGCCTCCACCGCAGCGCTGTTCGGCTTCACCGTGATCACCGGAGTGCCCTTGGAAACCCGGGACTTGGTGGTGAACGCGGCGGCGAACACCGACTGCGTGGCCACCGGACCCTCGTCCCCCGCCTCCAGATCCACGGCATCGGTGATGATGCCCGAACCAATACGGACCGCGAGCCGGGCCGCGATCTCCTTGCCCTCCGCGGAGGACGGGAACAGCACAGCGGCCGGGGACACGGACTCGTACGCCGCCTGAACCGCGTCCACCTTCGGCACGACCAGATAGTCGGCGAACTCGGGCGCGTCGGCGGTCAGCACCTTCACCGCACCGTGCTCGGCCAGGGCGGACGCGGTGTTCTCGGCACCGGAGCCCAGCGCGACGGCGACCGGCTCGCCGATACGGCGGGCCAGCGTCAGCAGCTCCAGGGTGGGCTTGCGGACGGCACCGTCCACGTGGTCGACATAGACAAGGACTTCAGCCATGGGAATCGCTCTCCTGCGAAATGCGAAAGATCTGGGTGGTAAAGGTCAGCGCGGCTCAGATGAACTTCTGACCAGCGAGGAACTCGGCGAGCTGCTTACCACCCTCGCCCTCGTCCTTGACGATCGTGCCGGCGGTACGGGCCGGACGCTCCGTCGCACCGTCCACGGCGGTCCAGGCACCTTCGAGACCGACCTCGTCCGCCTCGATCTCCAGATCCTCCAGGTCCCAGGACTCCACCGGCTTCTTCTTCGCCGCCATGATGCCCTTGAACGACGGGTAACGGGCCTCACCCGACTGGTCGGTCACCGACACCACCGCCGGAAGCCGCGCCTCCAGCTGCTCGGTCGCGGTGTCCCCGTCACGGCGCCCCTTCACGGTGCCGTCCTCGACCGACACCTCCGACAGCAGCGACACCTGCGGCACGCCCAGCCGCTCCGCCAGCATCGCCGGGAGCACACCCATGGTGCCGTCGGTGGAGGCCATACCGCAGACCACCAGGTCGTAGCCGGTCTTCTCGATCGCCTTGGCCAGCACCAGCGAGGTGCCCAGCGCATCGGTGCCGTGCAGATCGTCGTCCTCGACGTGCACGGCCTTGTCCGCACCCATGGACAGCGCCTTGCGCAGCGCGTCCTTGGCGTCCTCCGGCCCCACCGTGAGCACGGTGATCTCCGCATCGTCGGCCTCATCGGCGATCTGGAGGGCCTGCTCGACCGCGTACTCGTCCAGCTCCGAGAGCAGGCCGTCCACCTCGTCCCGGTCCACCGTCAGGTCATCGGCGAAACGCCGGTCGCCGGTGGCGTCGGGCACGTACTTCACACAGACAACGATCCTCAAGCTCACGCCGGCTCTCCTACTGCATCGTCTCTTCCGGGCTGCCTTGTGCTGGCAGCATAGGCGCCCTCGGGTGCTCTTCCCGGTCGGTTCGCGGCCGGGGCGGCTCATCCACCGTACGAGATATTACTCGCCAGTACATCGAGGGTGTTCCCCGGAAGCAACCCGGTTGAACTGTGACCTTGCCAACGGGTGAGCAGCGGGACGACACCTCTCACCGTGGAGACGGCTCAGTCGCGCAGCGCGTTGAAGCGCCCCTGGTGGTACAGGAGCGGACGGCCGGTCCCGGTCGCGGTGCCGTCGGTGACCTCGCCGATCACCACCCGGTGGTCCCCGGCGGGTATGCGGGCCACCACCCGGCACACCAGCCAGGCCAGCACCCCCTCGAGCACGGGGACGCCCTCGGGTCCCGGGCGCCAGCGGGTGGCGGGGCCGAAGCGGTCGGCACCGCTGCGCGCGAAGGTGGCGGCCAGCTCCCGCTGGTGCTCGTCCAGGATGTGGACGCCGACGTGCTCGGCCTCGGAGAGCACCGGCCAGCTCGAGGAGCCGGTGCCCACGCCGAAGGAGAGCAGCGGCGGCTCGGCGGCGACGGAGGCGAGGGAGGTGGCGGTGAAGCCGACCGGGCGGGTGCCCTGGGCGGTGATCACGGCGACGCCGGCGGCGTGCCGGCGGAAGACGGAGCGGAGGAGGTCGGACGTCGCGAGCGAGGACGTGCCGAGGTCGTGGGTGGCCGTCATGGAGTTGTCCTTCTGCCGGAGGGATGGGCGGGGGGCGGTGCTCGTCGTCGTTCGCTCACCCCTCCGGACAGCGCGCGCTGGCGGTCCGCACCAGGTCCACGTGCACCCGTCCGTAGAGAAGGAATCCAGGCCGCATGACGTTCACCCTGACCACGCCGGGTGCGGACCGTCAAGGGGGACCGGGGCGCGGCGGCTCACACCGCATCACCCAGAGCGGCGATGACATCGACCCGGCGCGGCTGCCCGGCGGCCCGCCGCACGATCCGCCCGGCCGCGTCGAGCACCAGCACGGTGGGGGTGCGGGTGATGTCCAGCGCCCTGACGAGCTCCAGCCGCGACTCGGCGTCGATCTCGACGTGCGCCACCCCGGCCACCATCGCGGCCACCTCGGACAGCGTCCGCCGGGTGGCCCGGCAGGGCTGGCAAAAGGCGCTGGAGAACTGGACGAGCGTCGCCCGCTCCCCCAGCTCCGCACCCAGCTCGGCGGCGTCCAGCCGCCGGTTTCCGTCGCCGTCCCGCACCCGCGCTCCTCCCGATCGGACCTCCCCGGTACAGCGTCCCGGGCGGCGGGGGGATTCCCCGGCGGGTCCCCGACGTGATGAGGATCTCCCGGTCAGGCGGCGTCACGCGGTAGCACAACGAGACGACATCGGGCAGCATCTGGCAGAAGCCGGAAACCTACGGCCGCGTAACTTCCGCCGGGAGAGCCCTCCCCGGGCATACAACGAAGGGTCCCCAATGGCAGAGCTCGTCTACCCGCCGGTGATCGGCATCGCCCGCACCATGTTCAAGACGCTCGATCTGCGTTTCGACATCAAGGGCACCGAGAACGTCCCGCGGCGGGGCGGCGCGGTTCTGGTGAGCAACCACATCGGCTATCTCGACTTCATCTTCTGCGGGCTGGCCGCCCGTCCGGCCAAGCGGCTGGTGCGGTTCATGGCGAAGGAGTCGGTCTTCCGGCACAAGGTGTCCGGGCCGCTGATGCGGGCGATGAAGCACATCCCGGTGGACCGGGCGGCGGGCATGGAGGCGTACAAGCACGCCCTGAAGGCACTGCGCTCCGGTGAGATCATCGGGGTCTTCCCGGAGGCGACGATCTCGGAGTCCTTCACCCTCAAGAACTTCAAGTCGGGCGCGGTCCGGCTGGCCCAGGAGGCGGGTGTCCCGCTGCTGCCGATGGCGCTGTGGGGGACACAGCGGCTGTGGACCAAGGGTCACAAGCGGGCCCTTGGCCGGCATCACTTCCCGATCACGATGCGGGTCGGTGAGCCGATGGCGGCCGATCCGGCCGAGCCCTCGGACACCCTGACGGAGCGGCTGCGCGGCCGGGTGCAGGAGCTGCTGGAGGCGGCGCAGCGGGCGTATCCGGTGCGGCCCAAGGGTCCGGACGACACCTGGTGGGTCCCGGCCCACCTGGGCGGCACCGCCCCCGCCCCGGCCGAGGCCCTGACCCTGAACCGGCGCCGGTAGCCCGGAGCGCACACGCACCGGGCGGGCCACCGGGCCCGCCCAATGCGTACCGCGCGGGCCGGTCGGCCGCTAGACGCGGCCCATCTCCTCCTTGAGCGCCGTGATGAAGCCGTCCACGTCGTCCTCGGTGGTGTCGTAGGAGCACATCCAGCGCACATCGCCCGCGGTCTCGTCCCAGAAGTAGAAGCGGTACCGCTTCTGGAGACGTTCGCTCACCTCGTGCCGGAGGCGGGCGAAGACCGCGTTGGCCTGGACCGGGTGCAGGATTCGCACCCCGTCCACCGCGCGGACGCCGTCGGCGAGCCGCTGGGCCATGGTGTTGGCGTGGCGCGCGTTGCGCAGCCACAGATCGCGGGCGAGCAGGGCCTCCAGCTGGACGGAGATGAACCGCATCTTGGACGCCAGCTGCATGGACAGCTTGCGCAGATGCTTCATGGCGCCCATCGCGTCCGGGTCGAGGACGACGACGGCCTCGCCGAAGAGCATGCCGTTCTTGGTGCCGCCGAAGGACAGGATGTCGACGCCCGCCGCGTTGGTGAACGCGCGCATCGGCACGTCCAGGAACGCGGCGGCGTTGGCCAGCCGGGCGCCGTCGAGGTGGACCTTCATCCCGCGCTCATGGGCGTGCTCGCAGATGGCGCGGATCTCGTCCACCGTGTAGACGGTGCCGAGCTCGGTGTTCTGGGCGATCGACACCACCTGCGGCATCGCCCGGTGCTCGTCGTCCCAGCCCCATGCCTGGCGGTCGATGAGCTCGGGGGTGAGCTTGCCGTCCTCGGTGGGGACGGTGAGCAGCTTCAGCCCGCCGACGCGCTCGGGCGCCCCGCACTCGTCGACGTTGATATGCGCGCTGTCGGCGCAGATGACCGCGCCCCAGCGGTCGGTGAGCGCCTGGAGGGCGACGACGTTGGAGCCGGTTCCGTTGAACACCGGGAACGCCTGTGCGTGCGGGCCGAAGTGGCTGCGCATGACGTACTGGAGATGCGCGGTGTAGTCGTCCTCGCCGTAGGAGACCTGGTGGCCTCCGTTGGCGAGGGCGAGCGCGGCGAGGATCTCCGGGTGGACGCCTGCGTAGTTGTCGCTGGCGAAGCCGCGTACGTCGGGGTCATGGTGACGGCGGGCGTCGGTCCTCACGGCTTGGGGGTCAGCCACTGGCGGGTTCCGTTCACTTCCCGGGCGGGCCGGTCCCAGAGTCCGGTGATGGCCTCGGCCAGCTCCTTGACGTCCGTGAAGCCCGCGAACTTCGCGTTGGGGCGCTCCGCCCGCATGGCGTCGTGCACCAGCGCCTTGACCACCAGGATGGCAGCGGCCGCCGACGGGCCGGCCTCGCCCCCCAGTTTGTGGAAGGAGTCGGCGAGCGCGAGGGTCCACGCCTCGGCGGCGGCCTTGGCGGCGGCGTACGCGGCGTTGCCGGCGGTGGGCCGGGACGCGCCCGCCGCGCTGATCAGTACATAGCGGCCCTTGCCGCCGCGCAGCAGGGCGTCGTGGAAGGCGAGGGAGGTGTGCTGGGCGGTCCGGATCAGCAGATCGTGCAGGTGGTCCCAGTCGGCGAGCGGGGCGTCGGCGAAGGTTTTGCCGCCGCGCCAGCCGCCGACCAGGTGCACCAGGCCGTCGACCCGGCCGAATTCCTTCTCGATGCGGTCGGCCCAGGCGCGCGTGGCGTCCAGGTCGAGCAGGTCGACGGTCTCACCGGTGACGGTGGCCCCGCCGTGGGCCCAACGGGCCGCGTCCACGGCCTCGGCCAGCCGGGCCGGGTCGTAGTCGCAGGCGACGACGGTGGCGCCGGCCTCGGCGAGGCGGAGCAGCGTGGCCCGGCCGGCCGGGCCGGCCGCGCCGGCCACCGCCACCACCGCGCCGTCCAGTGGCCTGATCCCCGGTTCGTTCGGGCTCGGGCTCGACGTCGGTGTGGTCATGCTCGCTGCCTCCTCGTCCTGCTCCGCCCGGGGGCCATGCGCCGCCGCGGAGCTCATGCCGCCGCCGGCAGGTCGCTGTCGGCCGTGATCCCCTTGGTGGAGGCGACCACGTCACGCAGCTTCTTGGCGAGCGCCTCGTAGAACATGCTCAGCGGAAACTCGTCGGGGAGCACGTCGTCGACGAGTTTGCGCGGCGGCTGGGTCAGGTCCAGGGCTTCGGGACCCTTGGCCCAGACCGAGCCGGGGTGCGGTGCGAGATAGGTCGACACCAGCTCGTACGCCTTGAACCAGTGGACGAGCTTGGGGCGGTCGATGCCGTCGCGGTAGAGCTTCTCGATCTCGCCGCACAGCTGGTTGGTGACCTGCGAGGCGCGGGACCAGTCGATGTGCAGGGTGTTGTCCGTCCAGCGTACGACGTCGTGCTGGTGGAGGTAGGCGAAGAGCAACTGGCCGCCGAGCCCGTCGTAGTTGCGGACCCGCTCGCCGGTGACGGGGAACCGGAACATCCGGTCGAAGATCACGGCGTACTGGACGTCACGGGCCTGGGCGACCCCCTCGCCCTCCAGCCGCACGGCCTCCTTGAAGGCCGTGAGGTCGCAGCGCAGCTCCTCCAGTCCGTACATCCAGAACGGCTGCCGCTGCTTGATCATGAACGGGTCGAACGGCAGGTCGCCATGGCTGTGGGTGCGGTCGTGGACCATGTCCCACAGGGCGAACGCCTCCTGGCAGCGGTGCTGGTCGGCGAGCATGTCCTGGATGTCCGCGGGCAGTTCGAGCCTGAGGGCCCGGACGGCGGCCTCGCTCACCCGGCGGAAGCGGGCCGCCTCGCGGTCGCAGAAGATACCGCCCCAGGTGAACCGCTCGGGGGCGGTGCGGACGGCGATGGTCTCGGGGAAGAGCACCGCGGAGTTGGTGTCGTAGCCGGAGGTGAAGTCCTCGAAGGCCAGGCCGCAGTAGAGCGGGTTGTCGTAGCGGGTGCGCTCCAGCTCGGCCAGCCAGTCCGGCCAGACCATGCGCAGCACCACGGCTTCCAGGTTGCGGTCCGGGTTGCCGTTCTGCGTGTACATGGGGAAGACCACGAGGTGCTGGAGGCCGTCGGCGCGGGTGCGGGCGGGCTGGAAGGCGAGCAGCGAGTCCAGGAAGTCGGGGACGCCGAAGCCGTCCTCGGCCCAGCGGCGCAGATCGGCGACGGCCGCCCGGTGGTAGTCGGCGTCGTGCGGAAGCAGCGGGGCGAGCTCCTCGATGGCCTCGATGACCCGTCCGAGGGTCGCCGTGGCGAGCTCGGGGGTGGGCGCGCCCTCGGCGTCGAAGTCGATGGAACCGTCTTTGGACTGCCACGGACGAATCGTTTCGACAGCGTCCTTGAGCATCGGCCAGGCCGGATGGTCGACCACACGCTCTGAAGGCAGAACGCCACCTTCCGCTACTGCGGACGAAAGGATTTCCGTCATGACCACTCCCTCACCGGAGAAACTCGCGTGAGACCACGGTATCCATGGACGCCTCCCTCGCTCAAGCGGTGGTACCGGAAATCATCCTGCGCCACACCCGCACCACCGCAGTTTTTCCTGCCCCCATCGGCTCGGCTCATGCCATGGGCGTGCCCCAGCAGTCCTGTCATCGGCGGCCGGTAGGGTGTGCGCCGGTCCGGGCGGCCCGTCCGCCGCCGAGCCGACGACAACCGCTTTTGCACTGCCTCCCCCCGACCCGACGAAGGCCGCCAAGGGCTGGCCGTCAGAAGAGCGAGACAGCGTTGACTTTTCTCACCATCGGACACCGCGGAGTGATGGGTGTCGAGCCGGAGAACACCCTGCGCTCCTTCATCCGCGCCGAGCACGAGGGCATGGACGTCATCGAACTGGACCTGCACCTCAGCAAGGACGGCGCACTCGTGGTGATGCACGACGCGCACGTCGACCGCACCACCGACGGAGCGGGCCCGATCAGCGACTTCACCCTCGCCGAGCTGCGCGAGCTGGACGCCGGGGACGGTGAGCGGATTCCGGTCTTCGAGGAGGTCGTGGACGCCGTGAAGGCACCGCTCCAGGCCGAGATCAAGGACACGGCGGCCGCCCGCGCGCTGGCCGAGGTGCTGACCCGCCGCGGGCTGCTGGACCGGGTGGACGTCCTGTCCTTCCACGACGAGGCCCTCGCCGAGATCCGCACCCTGCTGCCGGCCGCCCGCACCGCCCTCGTGGCCAGCCGCTACGGCCTCGATGCGATCGACCGGGCACACGCCGTCGGCGCGGGGATGCTGGTGCTCAACCTCCGCAGGCTGACCCTGGAGCTGGTGGAGCGGGCACACACCGCCGGCCTCAAGGTCATCGGCTGGACCGTGAACACCCCCGACCATCTGAAGCTGGCCCGCGGCCTGCGCCTGGACGGCGGCACCACCGACTTCCCCGAGATCCGGCGGGCGGTCCGCTACACGGCGTGACGCCCCCGCGGACCCCCGTCATCCGTACGGCGACCCGTACGGCGCCATGGGCGCTCAGCCGAGGGGCTTGACCAGCAGCTCGAACTCGAGGTCGGCGCGGCGCGGTACGCCGAAGCGCTCATCGCCGTACGGGAACGGGATCATCCGGCCGGTACGGGCGTAGCCGCGCCGCTCGTACCAGGCGATCAGCTCCTCGCGGGCGGAGATCACCGTCATGTGCATCTCCGTCGCCCCCCACTCCGCCGCCGCGAACCGCTCGGCCTCGGCGAGGATCACCTTGCCCAGGCCCCCGCCCTGCAACGTGGGCCGGACCGCGAACATGCCGAAGTAGGCGTGGTCACCGCGGTGCTCGAGCTGGCAGCAGGCGATCAGCTCACCGGCCCGCTCGACGATCATCATGCGGCTGTTCTCGTCCCGCACCACGGCCGCGACGCCCTCCGGGTCGGTGCGCTGCCCGCCCAGGATGTCCGCCTCCGTGGTCCACCCGGCCCGGCTCGAATCCCCGCGGTAGGCCGACTCGATCAGGGCCACCAGCTCCGCAACATCCGCCTCGGTGGCCGGACGGAAGGCGAGCGGGGCGGCGGGGCGTACGGTGGCGTCCGCGGTGTCCATGGCGTCGGCGGGTCCTTTCGTCGGGCGGCAGTAGACCTTAACCTGCCCCAAACGGGGCGGGAAACGGGACGGGTTGCGTAGGGTCGCGACATGGTTCACGTACTGAGCAGCCGCACCCTGCTGCGGCCGACGGACCCCGAACGCTCCCGGGCCTTCTACGGCGAGACCCTCGGCCTCGCGGTCTACCGGGAGTTCGGCACCGGCCCCGAGCGCGGCACGGTCTACTTCCTCGGCGGAGGCTTCCTGGAGGTCTCCGGCCGCTCCGACACCCCGCCCTCCCCGGGCCTCCAGCTGTGGCTCCAGGTCACGGACGTGACCGCGGCACACGAGGAGCTGACCGCGAAGGGGGTCGAGGTGCTGCGCCCGCCGCAGAAGGAGCCGTGGGGACTGGTGGAGATGTGGATCGCGGACCCGGACGGACTCCAGATCGTGCTGGTGGAGGTGCCCGAAGACCATCCGATCCGCTACCGACCGGGGATCTGACAGCACGAAGATGACCGCCGCCGCGCCGGCTCGGGTCTCGCGCACCGGGCCGGGCGGGGCATCCCGAGGACGCGGCGGCGGGTTGGCTACGACGCCCCTCCGAGCGACGAGGCGAGTTCGGCGGTGACGGTGTCGAACAGGGTGGAGAACGCCGTTCCGTCGGGGGCGTCGAGCCAGCGGTCGAACGCGGCTCGGAGCGCGGCCACGGCGACCTCGGCGAGTACGTCCGCCCGGTGCGGCGAGCGCGGCCTCGGGGTGCGCGCCGCACCGGCACCGTCTGCCGGTGCCGGGGCGGCGCGGGGGGGATCAGCCGACCTGGCTGCTGTCCTTGTGCTCGCCCCAGCCGTGCCAGCGGTCGATCTCGATCCAGGCGCTGACCCGGGCGCGGTCCCGCTGCGGGTAGTCCTTGCCGAGGTAGTGCCGGGCCAGCCGGTCGATGTCGCTCAGATCCTCGTCGTCCTTGATCTCGACGACCCGGCCGATGATGCTGACGTGGTTGTACCAGTCGCCCTCGTCGATCACGGTGAGGGTGACCCTGGGGTCGTTGCGGATATGGGTCAGGCGCTTGCGGCCCTCGTCCATGTTGACCAGGATCCGACCGTCGTCCCAGAGGTACCAGGTGGCCGTGGACACCGGCTGGCCATCGGACCGGAGCGTCGCGATCACGGCCGGGTTGGGCTTCTTGAGCATGGCGACCGCGGCCTCGGCGAGCGGGGGATTCGACACGGACTCTCCTCCTCGTTGAACAGGTGTGCACGTCCCGTCGTGCGGCTCGGGCCTGCTTGATCCACGGGCCGCACCTCTCACGTTGCCACACCGCGCGCCCCGCGTTCCCCGCCGCACCGCGCGCCTCGCGTTCCCGGTCGCGAGGCACGCCGTGCGCTCCCCCACTGCGCCCGTGCGCTCGCGTAGCGGGCACCGGGGCAGGGGATGTCTCCGGCACCACGTCCCTCCCCGGAGGTGTGCCGTGCACGGACCCGCGCTCGTCGGCTGGCTGCTGGTCGCGCTCTGCGCTGCCACGGGGGGCTCCTGCCTGCTCCAGATGCGCGGTGAGCCGCCCGGACCGGGCCGGCGGATCGCGGGGGCCGAGGCGTTGATGGGGTGGGGGATGGCGGTGATGGCGGTGCCGTCCACCGTGCTGGACCCCCGGCCATGGGGGCCGCCCGCCTTCGCGGCGGTCTTCGCCGTGGTCGCCGTAAGGGCGCTGCTGCCGGCGCGGCGCGGCGCCGGGCTCCCGGGACACCATCTGCATCACGCCATCGGGGCGCTGGCGATGGTCTATATGGCGCTCGCGATGATGACGGGCGCCACGGGCGGCCACCATCACACCGGCGCGATGGCCCCGGACCGGATGGCGGCCGGGGTGCCGCCGCTGACCGGGGTACTGCTCGGGTACTTCGCGGTGTACGTCGTATGGTCCGGGCTGCGGCTGGTATCGATGACGGACGGCGCCGTGGACGGCCTCGACGGCCGCGCGGCCGGTGCGGTGGGGGCCGGTCCGGCCGGCGTCGGCCGGCCGCGGCGGCCTGAGCTGCGGCATGCCTGGAGGCTGTCGATGGGGATCGGGATGTGCGCCATGCTGCTGACCCTGTGAACGGGCGGCGGGTCCGCCCCGGCCGCGGGGTGGTGTGCGTCACTTCGCCGCCGGTACCCGTACCGGCCCCGGCGTCGTGATCATAAGGTGACCGCCATGATGGTCCCGTTCGCGCTGATGGGCCTCGGCGCACTGGCGGCGGCAATGGCGCCGCGCCTGCTCTCCCGCTCCGACTGGATCGACCGCGAACCCGTGCTCGCCCTGTGGGTGTGGCAGTGCGTGGTCGTCGGTGTGCTGTTGTGCTGCGCGCTGACCATGGCGCTCACCGGGGCGGCCGCCTGGGAGGTCGTGCGCGGCAATGTCTTCGCCCCCGCGCCCAAGGGCGTGGTGGAGGCGTACGCGCTGTCCGGCTACGGGCCGTTGGCCGGGCCCGTGGCCCTGGTGCTCGCCTTCGGGGCCGTGTGGAGCGCGGTGATGCTCACCCGCGAGATCGGCCGCGCCCGCGCCTGGCGCCGCCAGCACCGGGCCGAACTCCTCGTCCGCTCCCCCACGTTGCCCGGTGAGGAGCCCAGCGGGGAGCGTCTGGTGGTGCTGGAGGGCGACAAACCGGACGCCTGGTGGCTGCCCGGCACCACGCCCCGGCTCATCATCACCACGGCGGCGCTGCGCCGTCTCAAGGGCCGTCGGCTGGACGCCGTCATCGCCCATGAGCAGGGCCACGCCCGTGCCCGCCACCACTGGCTGCTGCACTGCTCGGGCGCGTTGGCCTCGGGCTTTCCGCGGGTGACCATGTTCGCGGCGTTCCGCGACGAGGTGCACCGGCTGGTCGAGCTGGCCGCCGACGACTCCGCGTCACGGCGCTTCGGGCGCACCACCACCGCCCTCGCGCTGGTCGAACTCAACGAGGACCGCGGGGTGTTCGGCCCCTGTCCCAGCGCGCTCGCCCAGGTGCCGCAGCGGGTGGACCGGCTGCTGGCCCCGGCCTCGCGCCTCCCGGTGGCCCGCCGCTGGCGCCTTACGGCCACGGCGGCGCTCGTCCCGGCCGTGCCGCTGCTGGTCACCTTCGTGCCGGCGCTGCGAGCGCTGGGGTAGGCGCTCGCCGCCCTCGACACAAGGTCACCTCCGAGCACAAGGTCACCTCCGGGCCGTCGCACGGCCTCCTGGCTCCCGGGCCCGTCCGTCAGCGATCATCGAGCCATGCAGCCGGCTCCCCTCCCCCGCCAGGCCGCCCGCACCGCGGCCGTGTTCACCGCGCTCTTCCTGGTGCTGCTCGCCCTGGTGGCCGCCCGTTGGGGACCGCTGGAAGGCGTCGACCGGGACATCGTCGTCGATCTGCACCGCTCGGCGGTGGCGCACCACGGCTGGACCCATGTGAACAGAGTGCTCACGGACTGGTTCTGGGACCCCTGGGCCATGCGCGCGCTGCTGGCCGTGGCCGTGGGATGGCTGCTGTGGCGCCGGGAGCGGTGGCTCGCCCTCTGGGTCGCCGTGACGGCGGCGGTGGGGACGGCGCTGCAACAGGCGGTGAAGAGCGCCGTCGACCGGCAGCGCCCCCGGTGGTCGCATCCGGTGGACTGGGCGCACTACGCGGCCTTCCCGTCCGGCCACGCCCTGACCGCGACCGTCGCCTTCGGGCTGCTGCTGTGGCTGATGACGCTGCACGGGGCGCCGGCGGCATGGCGGCGGCTCATGGCCGTCGTGGCCGCCGTGTCGGTGCTGGGCGTCGGCTTCACCCGGCTGTATCTGGGCGTGCACTGGCCCAGTGACGTGCTGGGCGGCTGGCTGCTGGGGGCGGCGCTGGTGTACGGGGCGATCGCCTCGTACGGCTACGCCCAGGGCCCCAGGAGCGCGCACGAGTCGTCCCGTGGTGGAAGAGTGCGGTCATGAGCAATCTCGATCTGAGGCCCGCGCCGACCGTATGCGGCGGCCGGAGTGACGTCACCGCCCGGCCGGTGCGCGAACTGCTGGCCGCCAAGCAGGTCCCGCTGGGTGAGTCCACCATGGTGCGCCGGCTGCTGCCGAACATCGGGCGGCGCATGATCGGCGCCTGGTGCTTCATCGACCACTACGGCCCGGACGACATCGCCCAGGAGCCGGGCATGCAGGTCCCGCCGCATCCGCACATAGGGCTCCAGACGGTCAGCTGGCTGCACGAGGGCGAGGTGCTGCACCGGGACAGCCTCGGCAGTCTCCAGACGGTGCGCCCCGGTGAGCTGGGGCTGATGACCTCGGGCCGGGCCATCGCGCACTCCGAGGAGTCCCCGCGCGAGCACGCCCGGCTGCTGCACGGGGCGCAGCTGTGGGTCGCGCTGCCCGACGGCGACCGCCATATCGCCCCCCGCTGGGAGCACCACCCCGAGCTGCCCCTGGTGACCGGCGGCAAAGGGCTGCGGGCGAGGGTCCTGCTGGGCGAACTGGACGGCGCGGTCTCGCCCGGCACCACGTTCACCCCGCTGGTGGGCGCGGACATCGCCCTCGCGGCGGGCACCGGCACCCGGCTGCCGGTACGGCCCGACTTCGAGTACGCGGCGCTCACCATGTCCGGCGAGGCCGAGGTCGACGGGGTGCGCCTGGCGCCCGGCTCCCTGCTCTACCTCGGCTGCGGGCGGACCGAACTGCCGCTGCGGGCCGATGTGGACAGCGCGTTCATGCTGCTGGGCGGAGAGCCGTTCGAGGAGAAGATCGTGATGTGGTGGAACTTCATCGGGCGGTCGCACGACGACATCAAGCGAGCGCGTGAGGACTGGGCGGCGGGGCGCGGATTCGGCGAAGTGCGGGGGTACGACGGTGCTCCCCTGCCCGCCCCGGAGCTCCCGCCCGTCCCCCTGAAGGCACGCGGCCGGATGCGCTGACCAGCGACGTCGTCCTCTGGGTCGCGGTCGGGCCCTGGTGTCCCGCCGGCCTGTGCATCGGCCTGACCGCCACGGCCCGCGCCTCTGGGGGGCCGCCCGGCCGGGCGGCCCCCACGGCACGGCCCGGAGGGCGCCGCCATGCGTCGCCGCCGCCGGTGCGAAACACCGGACCGCGACGTCGGACCGCGTCGGCCTGTCACACCGTCGTGGTGGCCTGATAGCCCCATGCCTCGGCGATCTCGGCCAGCCGCGGCGGGAGGTCCGGGCGGTGGTCGACGCGGCGCGCGGGCTGGATCTTGCCCGATGTGATCGTGGTGCTCCAGTCGCCCATGTGCGGACGGAAGGTGCCGTGGTCGTGCCGGCCGTAGTCGAGCATGCCGGCCTCCCATTCGACACCGAGGAAACGGCAGATCTCGCGGGTGGCCTTCTCGGGCTCACCGGTGAGCTGTTCGTAGGTGACGGTGTGGCCGGGCAGCGTCTGCCGGGCCTCTTCCAGCTTCTCCGCGTACCGCAGCACCTCGGCGTGGATCTGCGCCAGGTCGGGCTTCCGGCGGCGGTTGACCAGCGACGTGACCACCCCCTCGGGGTGCCGCAGCAGAAACAGGTAGCGCGCCTGGGGCCAACATCGTCGCAGCCGGGGCCAGATGAGCGCGTTGGGCGGGGTCTTGTCGACCACGATCTCCTTGCCGCTGCGCTTGAGCTCCAGATCGAGCACCCGGTCCCACAGCAGATGCTCCAGTTCGCTCTTGTCGAGTTCGAGCTCCTTCATGGCATCCGGGGTGAAGTCGCGGTCCATGTGCACGTGCAGGGTGCGCAGATGCATCTCGTGCGGAGCGCGGATCTTCGAGTGGCTGTTGAGCAGCACGCGCAGCAGAGTGGAGCCGGAGCGCACCGGGGAGAGGATGAAGACCGGCGACTCGACCAGCCGGGGCGTGTGCGGGGCCACGTAGCGATCCGTCTCGCCGGTTTCCCGGGTACGACGGGCAGCGGCGGTGCCGCTGCCCGCGTTTGACGTCGGCGGGCGCAGGGCCTGGACCAGGAGCCTGCCTCGCCGCTTCAGCCCCTTGCTGACGGCGCTCATCGGAACATCTCGCACTATTCCACCCTTTCCTGGACCCCAAGTCGGCGCGTCACTCCCCCGGTTGACGCGATTGCAGGGGGACAGGGCAAACTCAGGGTGTCCAGGAGGTGACGGGACGCCGCGAGGGCTCCGCGGTCACCGGTTGCCACCTGCGGTGATGTGCTTGGCTTAATTTATGCTTTACGACAGCATCCACCCGGCCGGTGATGCCCCAGGCGGCCGCGGCGTGGTCCCGGCAGGTCCCGCGTGGCGATGCGCCGACGGGTTCACACGTTGACGCCGTAGTCCTTGGCGATGCCCACCAGGCCCGACGCGTAGCCCTGGCCGATCGCGCGGAACTTCCACTCCCCGTCCCGCCGGTACAGCTGGCCGAACACCATCGCGGTCTCGTCGTGGCCGTCCTCGGTCAGCTCGTAGCGGCACATCTCCACACCGGCCGCCTGGTGCACCACACGGATGTAGGCATCGCGCACCCGGCCGAAGGTGTGGGCCGCGCCGCCCTGATCGTGGATCGACACCACGAACACGACCGACTCCGCCTCGGGCGGCAGCAAGGTGAAGTCGACGGCGATCTGCTCGTCGTCCCCCTCACCCTCGCCGGTCCTGTTGTCGCCGGTGTGCCGTACGGAGTTCTCGGGTGTGGCCCGGTTGTTGAAGAAGACGAAGTGCTGATCGGACAGGACCCGGCCGTCCGCCCCCAGCACCAGGGCGCTCGCGTCGAGGTCCACATCGCCGGGACCGGTGTTCACCTTCCAGCCGAGGCCCGCGACGACGCTGGCGACGCCGGGCTGGGAGCGGGTGAGGGAGAGATTGCCGCCTTTGGTCAGGCTCACAGTCACAGGGCACAGCTCCTGGGTTCGAAGTGATCAACAGGCGCCTAGAATCTACAGCACTGTAGAACCACGGATGCGCGGCCTCTTTTTCGCGACAGCTGTCTACAAACCTGTAGATTCTGCTCCCGTGTCACGTCATGGGTAAGCCGACAAGGAGACGCAGATGGCGCTGTGGGACCGCCTCAAGTACTCGGTCCAGACGATGCAGGCTCAGCTCACGGCGAAGAAGACCGAGCTGCAGAGCGGGGCGTTCCGGGACGCGAGCATGGCGATGTGCGCCCTGGTGGCGGCGGCGGACGGCACGATCGACCCGTCCGAGAGACGACGCGTCGCCCAGCTGATCGCCACCAACGACGTGCTCCAGAGCTTCCCCTCGGACGATCTGCACCGCCGCTTCGAGGACCATCTCGATCAGCTGACCGCGGACTTCACCCTCGGCAAGGTCGGCGCCTTGCAGGAGATCGGCAAGGCGAAGAGGAAGCCCGCCGAGGCACGGGCCGTCATCCAGATCGGCATCGTCATCGGCTGCGCCGACGGCCACTTCGACGACAGTGAACGGGCCGTCGTCCATGAAGTCTGCTCGGCCCTGGACATTCCGCCGGCCGAGTTCGACCTGCACCGGGCGCTCCGGGTCCCCCGTCAGGACCGCGGCCCCCAGGCGGACCGCGGGACGCGCTCCGAGGCCGCCATACCCGGCGACGACCTTCAGGTCTTCCTCAAGGCGCTGGCCAGCGGGACCCGCCAGAAGCTCTTCTCGCACTTCTCCGACGGGCAGGAGCTGACGGTCGGCGAGGTCGCCGAGCGGGCCGGGCTCGGCCCGTCGACCACCTCCGAGCACCTCGCGGTCCTCCGCCGCGGCGGCCTGCTCCAGTCGACGCGCAGCGGCAAGCTGGTCCGCTACCGCGCAGACCGGGAAGGCATCGCCGAACTGCTCGAACAGCTCCATGGCTACCTCCTCGCCCCGCCCGAGCCCGCCCCGGCCCCGGCCGAGTCCCAGGACAGCCGCCCGCCCCAGGGCTAGCGACGGGCGCCCCAGGGCTAGCGACGGGCGCCAGGGCCGGCGCCGGGCGCGCGATGGCTAGCGCCGGGGAGCGCGTCGCCGGACGCCCCGTTCGAGGACCCGCTCCAGCAGGTGCAGCGCCTCCACCACCCGCTCCCGGTCCTCTCCCAGTCCGGCCAGCAGTTCCGCCTCGACCGCCAGCTGGCGGGGGAACATGGCGTCGATCACCTCGCACCCCGCCGGTGTGGCGGTGACCAGGGCGGCGCGGCGGTCCGCGGGGCTCGGGCGGCGTTCGACGTAGCCGCGCTTCTCGAGCTTGGCCAGCGTCTTGCTGACGGCCGCGCGGGAGCAGCCCAGGCTCTCGGCGAGCCGCCGGGCGATCACCGGGTCGTCGGCGTGCCGCAGCTGCACCAGCACGTCGACCTCCGGCGCGGTCAGCGGGGCACCGTCGTACAGCGGCTCCAGGGCGACGGTGAGCAGTACCTCCATGCGCTTGAGGGGCCCCACGACATCCATGGGAGAGGTGTCGAGGTCGGGGTTGGCCGCCGCCCACAGCGCGCGAAAGTCGACGGAGGTCGAGGGGTGAGTCATGGTCGCCGCCAAAATTGTTAACCAGTAGACGAATGCTTTACCGTCTCGGGCATGGTAGCCAAGTCACCGCAGTCGGTGCCCACGGTGTCCGCCGTCACCGACCCATCCCGCCGGCCCGCCGCTCTGATCGCGCTCCTCGGCGCGCTGACCGCCGTAGCGCCCCTGGCGATCGACATGTACGTGCCCGGCTTCCCGGAGATGGCCCGCACGCTGCACACCAACGACTCCTCCGTGCAGCTGTCCATGACCGGGTTCCTCGCCGGGCTGGTCATCGGGCAGCTGGTCATCGGTCCGCTGAGTGACGGCCTCGGCCGTCGCCGTCCGCTGATCGCCGGAACCGCGCTGTTCGTCGTGTTGTCACTGGTGTGCGTGGTCGCGCCCACCATTGAGCTGCTGATCGTCGCCCGGTTCCTCCAGGGTGTCGCGGGGGCCGCCGGCATGGTGCTGGCGCGAGCGGTCCTCACCGACCGCTTCCACGGGCCGCGACTGCCGCACTACTTCTCGCTGCTGAGCATGGTGCTGGGCGTGGCGCCGGTCGCGGCGCCCGTCATCGGAGGTGCGGTGCTGTCGGCCGGCAGCTGGCGGTGGGTCTTCGGGGCTCTCGCGGTCTTCGGGGTCGCGCTCTTCCTCGCGGTACTGCGCGGGGTCCCGGAGTCGCTGCCGCCGGAGCGCCGGCAGCAGGGCGGGGTGGCCGGCAGCTTCCGGGCCATGGGCCGGCTGCTGGGCCACCGGGCCTTCCTCGGCTGCGCGCTCACGCTGGGGTTCACCAGCGCCGCGCTGTTCGCCTACATCGCCGGGTCCAGTTTCGTCTTCCAGGACGTCTACGGCACGTCGGCGGGGCTGTACAGCCTGATCTTCGCGACGAACGCCTGCGGCATGCTGCTCGCCAGCGCGGTCTTCGGCACGCTGTCGCGGCGGATGGCACTGGGCACGCTGCTGAGCGCGTCGGTCGTGGTCGCCTCCGCCGCCGTCCTGCTCCAGGTGCTGCTGCTCGCCACGGTCGGTGGCAGCCTGGCCGGCACCTGGGTCACCGTCTTCTTCGCCGCTTTCGGCATCGGCGGCGTCTTCCCCGCCACCATGAGCCTTGGGCAGTCGTTCGGACGGGAGGCGTCCGGAGCCGCGTCCGCGCTGCTCGGCGGGATCCAGTTCCTGTTCGGCGCCGCCGCCTCACCGCTCGTCGGCGCCTTCGGCACCACCAGCGCCACGCCGATGGCCGGCACGATGCTCACCGCCCTCATCTGCGCCGCCGTCTGCCTCGTGCTGCTGATACGTCCCTGGCGGTCCGTCGGCTGACCGGCGCTGATCAGACTACAGATTCTTTTACGACCGGACGGCGGGACGTAGGCCCGGCCGCACGCGGCGGGGTGGCGTCCGCGCCGTTTCGGGCACTTCTCGTGGGCACCAACAACGAATGGCGACACAATCATTGACGGACGGCACAGAAGGCGACCATTCTGTTGCGGGCGCTCTACGGCTCACCCGGTGAACGCTCACCGGACGCCCCGACAGAGAGGTCCCGTCAGTGAAGTTCTCCGTCCGCGCCCCCGTACTCGCCGCGCTGTCCACCGCGTTGGTCATCACCGCGACAGCCGCCTCCTCCCTCTCACGGCCGTCGCCCACCACCCCGCACACCCCACCGGCACAGGCCGCGTCCTCGGCCTCGGCCCGGCCCGCCATCGAGCGGTCCCACTCCGTGGTGCGCGAGCCCGCGCGCCACACCGAAGGCTCCGCCGCCTCGTACACCGTCTTCCGCCCCGCCGACACCAACCGGAAGCTGCCGGTCCTTGTCTACGGCAACGGCGCGTGCCGGCACGCCAGCGCCAACCGCATGATCGGCACCCACACGCTGGTGGCGTCGCACGGTTTCATCGTCATCGCCGTAGGGGGGTTCGACCAGCCGGACCAGGACGAGGAAGGCACCCCCGAACCCGATGTCCTGCGCGACGCCATCACCTGGGCGGAGCGGGAGAACCAGCGGAAGGGCAGCTCCCTGCTGCACCGGATCGACACCCGCCGCATCGCGGTCGGCGGGAACTCCTGCGGAGGGCTGGAGGCCCTGGTGGCCGGGGCCGATCCGCGGGTGGCGTCCGTGGCCTCGCTCAACAGCGGCTTCTTCGCGGACGGCCGGTTCGGCTACGGGCGGGAGGAACTGAAGAAGCTGCACACGCCCACGCTGTTCGTCGACGGCGGCCCCGATGACCAGGCCCACGAGAACAGCCGCGCCAACTACGACCTGGTGGACGTGCCGGCCGTGCGGGCGACCAACCCGTCCGCCGGGCACAGCGGACTGTGGTACGGACTGCGCGACGGTGAGGTCAACGGCAGCATCCGCGAGGAGGGCGTCGCCGTCGTCGTGCAGTGGCTCGACTTCACGCTCAACGGCAACCGCACCGCCCGCGACTACTTCCTCGGTGACGACTGCGGGCTGTGCTCCGTGGCCGGCTGGCAGGACATCACCGCCAAGGGCTTCACGGAAGAGGGGGCCCGATGAGGCGGCTGCTGACGGCCCTCGTGGCCCTGCTCATGACCGCCGCGCTCGGCGCCCCCGCCCTGGCCGAGTCGCCCGGCCTGGTGTCCCGGCCGGGGCAGTACGAGGGCTACGCCCCGGTGCTGTACGACGAATGGGTGCGCACCTCGCAGTACGTACCCACCCGCGACGGCACCCGCCTGGCCGTGGACCTCTACCGGCCCGCCGTCGACGGCAAGCCAGTGGACCGCCCGTTCCCGGTGGTCTGGGAGCACCAGCTCAGCCGGGCGTCACGGGCCGAGGACGGTTCGGTGAGCCTGCGCGGCGTCACCAGCGGCATGGCCGACCTCACCGCGTACGGCTATGTGGTGGCGTTCGTCGACCGGCGTGGCAACGGCGCCTCGTTCGGCACCATGACCGGCTACCACTCGCGCACGGAGGCCGCCGACGCCTACGACATCACCGAATGGCTGGCCGCCCAGCCCTGGAGCGACGGCGAGGTCGGTGTGTTCGGCTGCTCCAACACCGGCGATGCCGCGATGCAGGCGGCCACCGTCGGGGCGCCGCACCTCAAGGCGGTCTTCGCGGGCAACTACTCCTTCCACAAGTACGACGCCTTCCAGCGCGGCGGGATACGCGCCAACTGGGGCGTCGGCCCCAACCGCACCCGCGAGGAGGACCTGCGCAACCTCCCGGTCGACGCCGACCCCGACGGCACGCTGCTGCGCCAGGCCGTGGAGCAGCACCAGGCGAACACCTCCCTGCGGGACATGTGGCGGGCGGCGCCCTACCGCGACAGCTACGTCGACTCGGTCGGCACCCGGCCGTGGACCGAGTACAGCGTGGCCACGTACCGGGAGGCGATCGAACGCTCCGGCGTCCCCCTCTACAGCTACGACGGCTGGGACGACGACTTCCGCAAGGAGAGCCTGGTCAGCGCGGCGACCCTGAGCAACCCGCACAAGGTGCTCATCGGCCCGTGGCAGCACTGCGAGAACCAGGGGTTCGACATCGTGGCCGAGCGGCACCGGTTCTTCGACTACTGGCTCAAGGGCATCGACAACGGCATCATGGACGAGCCGCCGGTCCACTACTACACCGGCTCCTTCGACGGCACGGGCCAGTGGCGCGACACCGCGCAGTGGCCGCCCCGCCCGTCCGCGCGGCAGACCCGTTACTACCTGGCCGACGGTCCGACCGGCACCGTCGACTCGGTCAACGACGGCGGGCTCACCCGCGACCGTCCACGCGGACACGGCGGCAAGGACGACTACACCGTCGACTACTCCGTCAGCTGCCCCGACCCGGTCGATCAGGAGCAGACCTGTCCGCAGGACGCCAAGGGGCTGACCTACACCACGGCGCCCCTGAAGCGGCACACCGAACTGACCGGCCACCCGGTCGTCTCGCTCCGGTTGTCCGCCACCAGTGCGGACGGCAATGTCTTCGCCTACCTCTCGGACGTCGCCCCGGACGGCACCGTGCGCATCCTCACCGACGGCAGGCTCCGCCTGGCGCTGCGCGGCACCCAGCGGGCGCCGTACGACGTCCTCGGCACACCGTGGCGCCGAGGCGACACCGCGGACGCGCGACCGATGCCGAGCGGCAAGGCGGAGCGGGTCGACTTCGACATGCTCCCCCTGTCGTCCGTGGTCCCGGCCGGGCACCGGCTGCGGATCACGATCACCGGGGCCGATGTGCGCGAGAGCGACCGCACCGAGGTGAGTCCCGCGCCGGTGTACACCGTGCACCGCGAGCCGGCCCGAGCATCGTCGATCACCCTGCCGGTCGTGTGACGCACACCGGAACGCCGCGCCGGGGCGCCACCCGGCGCGGCGTTCCGTATCGCAGGCATCCGGCAGGCATCCGGCAACAGAGAGCCGGCAACAGAGAGAAGGAACGAACATGTCAGCGAAACGGCTTCGCCGTGCCATCGCCGTCTGTCTGGCGGCGGTCGGCGTCGCGGCGCTCGCCACCCCGGCCGCCGGGGCCGCCACCGGCACCCGGGCGTGCCCCGAGAACTCCCCCACCGGGGTGTTCTGCACCGCCGGTGAACTGGCCGACGGCACCCCGTACCGATTCGTCGTTCCGGACCGCTGGAACGGCATCGTCGTCACCGAGCTCGACTTCGTGGACCGCGCGCCGGACCATCCGCTGACCGAGCGGCTGACCGCCCGCGGCTACGCCGTCGGCGGCACCACCCGCGACATCACGGGCTGGAACATCGCCGCCGCCATCGACAACCAGGCCGCGGCCGTCGAGCGGTTCGAGGACGCCGTCGGCCATCCCCGCTGGGCCATCACCGCGGGGCGCTCCATGGGCGGCTTCGTCTCCGCGGGCGCCGCCCAGGTGCACCCGGAGACCTTCGACGCCGCCGTCCCGTTCTGCGGCGGCCTCGGCGGAGCCGTCGGACAGTGGAACCAGAAGCTCGACACCGTCTTCACGCTCAAATCGCTCCTCTTCCCGGACACCGGGCTCCCGGTCACCGGCGTCCCCGCCGACACCGACCAGGCGACGCGGGCGTGGACCTCGGCCCTGGCGGCGGCGCAGCGGACGCCGGAAGGCAAGGCCCGTATCGCGCTGGCGGCGGCGATCGGCCAGCTTCCGGGGTGGGGCCTCACCGCGGACGGCGAGCCGACGCCGAGGCCCGATCCGGGCGACGCCGACGAGGTCCAGGAAGGGATGTACCGCGCCCTCGCGGGCGGTTTCTCTCCGTACATCGGCCAGGCGATGAGCAGCCGCCGGGCCATCGAGACGCTCGCCGGCGGCAACCCGTCCTGGAACACCGGCGTGGACTACGCGCGGCAGTTGGCGAAGGCCGACGCGGCCCAGCGGCGGACCGTCCGGGAGCTCTACGCCCGCGCCGGGCTGGACCTCCGCGACGACCTGCGGACGCTGGCCCGCGCGCCGCGGATCTCGGCCGAACCCGCGGCGGTGCGCTACCTGGAGAAGGGCATCGTGTTCGACGGCGACCTGCGCGTCCCCGTCCTCACCGTCAACCCGATCGGGGACCAGATCGCCACCGTCGCCCAGCAGCAGTCCTACGAGTCGGCGGCCAGGGCGGCGGGGAAGGCGTCCCTGCTGCGGCAGAGCTACCTCGAGACGGTGGGGCACTGCGCCTTCACCACCGGGGAGCAACTGGCCGCCATCACCGCCATGACGCACCGGCTGGCCACCGGGAGGTGGTCCGACGTGGCCACGCCCGAGAGCCTGAACCGCCGGGCGGAGGCCGCCGGGGACGGGCCTGGCCGTTACGTCCACTACCGGCCGCCGGTGTTCAACCGCCCCTACACCGGCTGACCGTCTCTCTCCCCCGAAGAGGCCGCGCCGGGTGGACGCCGGCGCGGCCTCAGGCGATCACGAGACCCGCTGCGACCCGGACGCGGACGCGAGGCTGTCGCGGTGGCGGGCGAGGAACGCGCGCAGGCGTGCCGTGCGCGGGCTGGTCAGCATGGCGTCGGGCGGCCCGCTCTCCACGATGCGTCCGGCCTCCATGAAGACGCACCGGTCGGCGACCTCGCGGGCGAAGGCGATCTCATGGGTCACCACGACCATGGTCATGCCCTCGGCGGCCAGTCCCCGCATCACGCCGAGCACCTCGTCGACCAGTTCGGGGTCCAGGGCGCTGGTGGGCTCGTCGAAGAGCATGACGCGGGGCCGGGCCGCGACGGCCCGCGCGATCGCGACCCGCTGCTGCTGACCGCCGGAGAGCTGGCGCGGGTAGTGGTGTGCGCGGTCGGCGAGGCCGACGCGGCGGAGCAGTTCCCGCGCCTCGGCCTCGGCCTCGGCCTTCGCCCGGCCGTGTACCCGGACCGGGGCCTCGGTGATGTTGCGCAACACCGTGAAGTGCGGGATGAGCTGGAACTGCTGGAACACCATGCTCATCCGGCCGCGCTGGGCGGCCACCCGGCGTGCGCTCATCGGCCGCAGGGTGCCGCGGCGCCGTTCGTACCCCAGCAGCTCGTCGTCCAGGTAGATCGCCCCGGCGTCGATGGTCTCCAGTTGGTGCACGCAGCGGATCAGCGTCGACTTCCCGGACCCCGAGGGGCCGATCACCACGACGACCTCTCCCTCGGCGACGTCGAGGTCCACGCCGTCGAGGGCGGTGTGGTCGGCGAAGTTTTTGCGTATTCCCCGCACACGCAGGGCTGGTTCACCGGTCATGCGGATGCTCCGTCAGAGGTGGGCGTCGAGCGGCGGCTCCGGCCACCGGTGGTGTGGCCGCGGGAGAAGTGGCGTTCGAGCGAGCGCTGTCCGACCGTGAAGAGGGTGACCACGGCCATGTACCACAGGCAGGCCACGATGAGCAGGGGAACGATCTGGTAGGTGCGGTTGTAGATGACCTGGACCGAATGCAGCAGGTCGGCCATGGCGATCACCGACACCAGCGCGGTGCCCTTGAGCACGCTGATGAACTGGGAGCCGCCCGGCGGGATGATCACGCGCATCGCCTGGGGCAGCACCACCCGGAAGAACGTCTGCCCCGGTGTGAATCCCATCGCGCGGGCGGCGTCCCGCTGCCCGGGGTCCACTCCCAGCAGGCCGCCCCGGATGATCTCGGCCATGTACGCCGACTCCACGAGCGACAGACCGATCACGGCGGCCGTCACCGGCGTGATCAGCTGGTTGGCGTCCCACGAGGCGAAGGTAGGACCGAACGGGACGCCGATCGAGATCCGGGGCAGCAGATAGGCCAGGTTGAACCAGAAGATGAGCTGCACCAGCGGCGGGATGCCGCGGAAGACGCCGATGTAGAGCGTGGCGGCCCAACGGGCCGGAGCGAAGTCGGACATCTGCGCCGCCGCGAGCAGCGCTCCGACCACCGCGCCGATGGCGGTGGCGGCGACGGCGAGCCACACCGTGGTGCCCAGGCCGGAGAGCACCGAGGGGTCGAAGAGGTACTCCGCGACCACGTCCCACTCGAAACGCGGGTTGGTCACCAGGAACCGGACGAGCAGCAGGGCGACGAGGGCCAGCGCGAGGCCGGCCACCCACCGCCACGGCCGCACCCGCCTGGCCGCCCGAGCGACGTCGTCGGCCGCCACCTCGAGGGGGCTGGTTGTCTTAGAAGTTGCTCCGGCCACGGTTCAGCTCTCTTCGCCGGCGATGTTGAGGACGGGCTGGTCGACCATCACGTCCGTCAGGCCCCAGCGCTTCATGATGCGCCGGTACTCGCCGCGGTCGAAGAGGCGCTGGAACGCCTTCTGGAGCACCGGGCCGAGTCCGCTGTCCTTGGGCACGAGCAGGGCGAGATGGTCGGCCGTGGCGCCCTGCTCCTCGGTCTGTGAGACGTAGCCGTACGTGTCCGGCTGGGCCTTGGTCACATCGAGGGCCGCGGCCTGGGTCATCCCGGCGGCGTCGGCGCGGCCGGACCGCGCGGCCAGCAGCGTGGCGTTGGTGTCGTCGAGCCCGATCGACCGCGCGGCACGCTTGCCGTGGCCGGTGCAGTAGCGGGACAGCTTGGCCAGCTGGCCCTCCACGACGCTCGCCTTGACCACGGCGACCCGCTTGCCGCACAGATCCGCGGCCGAGGAGACGTGTGCGTCCGAGTCCTTCGGCACGACGTAGGACGTGCGGCTGGTCATCCAGGTGATGGTGTCGAACTGGCGCTCACGCTCGGCGGTGGCCTCCACGGGTCCGTTGAAGGCGTTGTAGCGCCCGCTGAGCATGCCCTGGAGGGCCGCCGGAAGGTTGCTGACGATCTTGACCTCGGTGCGTACCCCGAGCACCTGGCCGAGCGCGACCTGGAGGTCCCTGTCGATACCGGTGACGGAGCCGTCGGCCTGGACCGAGCGGTAGGGCGGATGGGAGTCACCCGCGAACGCGAGCACACCGGAGTCCTTGACGGACTTCGGCAGGGCGTTGTGCAGTGCGGGTGCCGCGGCGAGGGACGGCGAGGCGCCGCTCGTCTGGTCCGACGCACCGCAACCGGTGAGGGCCGGTGCGAGGAGGAGGGTGGTGGCGAGCGTGCCGTAGAGGTTCCGCCGTGGTCGGCGGTGGGAATTACGCATGGCGGTGTTACCCCTTGCATTGGGTTCAGTGCCTGCATAGTTGTCGCAATCAGTGCCGAGCGTCGCATGAGGTGTCGCCTATAGCAAGGCTCGTGCGATACTTCCGTACGCTGCTCGGAGCGCGACGCCGACCGACGGAACATGAGGTGCCATGGCGAAGGACCGACCGCGGGCCGAACTGCCCCGGGCCCAGAACGGGGCGGAGCCGCAACTCCTGCTGACCTCGCTGCTGGGCGACTTCTGGTACTGGCGCGACGAACATATCCCCGCCATGGCGCTGGTCAAGCTGCTCGCCGAGTTCGATGTGAGCTCCGACGGCGCCAGGGCGGCGATGCGCCGGCTCGTCGCCCGCGGGCTGCTGGACACCTCGCGCAGCGGACGGACCACGGCGTACGGAATCCCGGCGCGGACCTCCGAGGTGATCGTCGAACGCACGCACCGGATGCTGACGTTCGGCGCCTCCGCACCGGAGTGGGACGGACAGTGGACGGTCGTCGCGTTTTCTGTCCCCGAACAGGACCGCAGTCTGCGCACCACCCTCCGGTCGCGCCTGCGGGTGCTGCGGTTCGCCGCGCTGTACGACGGCGTATGGGTCTCCCCGCACGACCTCGGCACGGAGGCACGGCGCCTGCTGGGGGAACTCGGCATCGACAGCGCGACCGTGCTGCGGTGCACCGCGGTGCCCGGCGGGCCGAAGGGGGGCGACCCCGCGTCGGCGTTCGACCTGACACCGCTGGCGGACGGCTACCGCGACTTCGCCGAGCGGTACGAGCCGCTGCTCGACAGCCTCGACGCGGGCCTCATCAGCCCGGCGGAGGCGCTGCGCACCCGCACCGAACTGCGCGTCGCCTGGCGGAGCTTCCCGGAGACCGACCCGGACCTCCCGGCCGAACTGCTGCCGTCCGCCTGGGACCGCCCCCGGGCGCAGCGGGTCTTCGTCCAGATCTACGACCGGCTGGGGCCACTCGCCGAGGTCCGGTTCCGGCAGATCCTCGCCACCGTCGCACCCGAGCTGGCCGAGCTGGTGTCGCACCACGACTCCGCCGCGATCGCCGCGCTGTACGCCTCGCTGGGCGACCGCAGGGCGCACGGCGACACCCCGTTCGAGCAGGCGACGCAGGCGCGCAGGCTGGCCGAGGCCGCCCACGCGAAGCGGTGAGCCCGCGGCCGCGGTGAGCCCGCCGCCCGCGGGGTGCCGTCGCGTGTGGTGATCCGCCGTCCGCGGTGAGCCCGCGGCCCGCGGGGTGCCGTCGTCCGCGCGATGCCGTCGTCCGCGGGTGGGAGCGTCGTCCGCGGGTGGGGGCACGGCGCGTCAGTCCGAGCCGTCGAGCATCTCCTGGACGGACTGGAACCGGGCCCGGTCCGCCGCCGCTCCGTCATGGACCCCCATGAGCTGCTTGACCCGGGCCTCGGCGAGCGGCCCCAGCGCGTTGTACGCCCGCGCGAACAACGCGCACGCCCGGTCGCGGGGCCAGCCCGGCGGCATCCGGTGGCTGGGGAGTCCCGGGTCCATCCCGGGAAACCGCCGGTAGGTGTCCATCAGGCGGGTTCTCGCCACCAGCGCCTGACGCGGGCTCACCCGGCCCGCGCGCACGGCCTCCAGCAGGGCTTCCGTCTCCTCGACGAAGGACGTGTACACGGCCGCGAGGCCCCGCAGGTCCCAGGCGGCCAGCGGGGACCGGTCGAGCTCCGGCTCGCTGGTGCCGGTGAAGACCGTGGCCGAGGCGATGTCCAGGTCCGCGAGCAGGGCCACCGTGTCCTCGGGCCTGGCCGACGCGGAGACCCACACCGCGTCGTACAGCGGGGCGAATCCGCACCACCGCAGCCGGGACCTCAGCAGATGCCGGCTCTCCCGCCGGCTCTCCGGAACGGAGAAGGCGACCACGGTCCACGTGCCGTCCCATTCCACGGGCGTACCGAACGCCGCGATGCGCCGGGCCCCGTCCGCCACCCGCTCCGCCACCGATCCGACCAGCCGGTAGTACGTGCGGCGGCCCGCCTTGCGGGTGTCGACGAGCCGGCGGCGGCGCAGCCGGTTCAGCGCGGCGCGGGCGCTCGACCGGCTGATCCCGAACTCGGCCAGCAGGTCGATGAGACCGGCCGAGGGGAGGTCGCCGTCCTGCCGGAGCCAGTAGTCGCCGAGCAGGGTGACCAGAAGGTGCTGAGGTGATGGACCACCCTGCGTACGCGGCATCGTGGGCTCGCCGGACACCGCTGGGCCACCTGATCGCGTCTGCACGTTCACACCCCAACACTAGGCGGCACTTTCCCTATTGGTCGTCGTGCCATCTGAAGCCGATGATGGCGATGTCTCCTGGTCACGTCAATGTCAACCGAACGACACTGACCAGCGTTTTGACCGCTCTGGCGCGGGTCGATAGGCGTCAGTTGTATTGACGGTCGTCATCGCAGACGTATAACTTCGCTGCGCGTCCAGGAGAAAGGACTCCTGTTATGACCACCATCCTCGCCGTCGGCGACATCATCCTCGACGAGCCCGAACCGGACTCCTTCTTCGAGCCGAGCCGCCGCACCCTGCTCAGCGGCGACGCCGTCATCGGCCATGTGGAGGTACCGCACTCGACCACCACCGTCAGCAGCAGCACGGACGTGCCGGCACCGCCGGCCGATCCGGCCGCGCTGGGCGCCCTGTCCCGGGCCGGGTTCTCCGTGGTGACGCTGGCCGGCAACCACATCGCCGACGCCGGTCCGGACGGTGTGCTCGACACGATCCGGCACGCCCGCGACCACCGGCTGAAGACCGTCGGGGCCGGCGCGTCACTGGCCGAGGCCCGGCGTCCGGCCGTGGTGCGGGCCGGTGACCGCACGGTGGCCGTGCTGAGTTACAACTGCGTCGGCCCGAAGGAGAGCTGGGCCACCTCCGCCAAACCGGGCTGCGCCTACCTCCACGTCCTGACCCACTACGAGCTGGACCACGCCAGCCCGGGAGGTCCCCCGAAGGTCTACACCTTCGCCGATCCCGACAGTCTCCGGCTGATGCACGACGACATCGCCGCCGCCCGGCGCGACGCCGACGTCGTGGTGGTCGCCCTGCACAAGGGGGTCGGCCATACGCCGGCGCTGCTGGCCATGTACGAACAGCCGGTCGCGCGGGCCGCGATCGACGCCGGCGCGGACGCCGTCGTCGCCCACCACGCGCACATCATGCGCGGGATCGAGATCTACCGGGGCCGGCCGATCTACCACGGGCTGGGGAACTTCGTGACGGTCACCCGTGCCCTCACCCCCGAGGACAACGACAGCCCCGAGCGCCGGGAATGGGCGCGGCGCCGCGTCGAACTCTACGGATTCGCCCCCGACCCGGACATGCCGTACTACCCGTTCCACCCCGAGTCCCGGAACACCGTCATCGCCGCCGTCGACGTCGACGGCGAGGAGGTCACGGCGGGGCTCGTGCCGTGCCGGATCGACGACAAGGGCCGCCCCACCCCGGTGTCCCGCGCCGAAGGCGGCGAGGAGGTCGTCGACTATGTGCGCGCCATCAGCCGCCGGGCCGGTCTGCGCACCCGGTTCGACTGGCGGGACGACAACCTGGTGACCATCACCCCGGAAGGACAGCCGTGACCGACGAACCGCGACCGGACGACGCACCGAACCGCCCCCTCGCGGGAACCGTGGTGCTGGATCTGACCACCGCGCTGGCCGGCCCCTACGCCACGCTGCTGCTCGGCGGCCTCGGCGCGACCGTCGTCAAGGTCGAGAACCCCAGGACGGGCGGCGACAGCTCGCGCAACAACTCCCCCTACTTCGGACGTGCCGGACTGAGCGTCACCCGCGCCGCCGAGACGGACATGTCCGTGTCCACGATGGGCCGCAGCCGGAACAAGAAGAGCATCACCCTGGACCTCAAGCACGAGCGCGGGCGGGAGACCTTTCTGCGGCTGGCCCGCAACGTCGACATCGTCGTGGAGAACTACGCGGCGGGCACGGCCGACCGGCTCGGCATCGGCTACGCCGACGTACGGGCCGTCAACCCGTCGATCATCTTCACCTCGATCAGCGGGTTCGGCGCCGACGGCGGATCGGGCAAGGCGATGGACTCCATCGTCCAGGCGATGAGCGGCGTCATGTACTCCGCGGGCGAGCCGGGCGCCGAACCGATCCGGTTCGGCCTGCCGGTGGGCGATCTGCTCGCGCCGCTGTACGCGGTCATCGGCACCCTGGCGGCCAAGGTCCAGCGCGACCGCGGCGGAGTCGGCCAGCACGTGGACGTCTCCATGCTCGGCGCGCTGACCTCCCTGCTGTCCACCGAACCCTTCGACGCCTTCGCCCGGGTCGGCCTGCCGCTGCGGACCGGTAACGCGGTGCCCCGGCTGGCGCCGTTCGGCATCTTCCCGGCCAAGGACGGATTCATCGCGCTGTGCGGGCCGACGGACACCTTCGCCCGCGGGGTGTTCCGTGCCATGGGGCAGCCGGAGCTCATCGACAGCGACCGGTTCGCCACCCGCGACCAGCGGGTGCGCCACGCGGACGCCCTGCACGACCTGGTCACCGCGTGGTCGCGGACCCGGCACCGGACGGACGCCGTCGCGGCCCTCACGGCCGAGGGCGTGCCCGCCGCCGAGGTGCTCGAACCGGCGGACGCCCTGCGCAACCCCGCGGTCCTGCGGCGCGGGGAAGTGGTGGAACTGTCCCACCCCGAGCACGGCTCCACCGGGCTGATGGGGCCGGGCGTGCCGATCCGCTTCTCGCACGCCGACGCCCGGCTCGACCAGCCCGCCCCGCATCTGGGGGAGCACACCGCGGAGCTGCTGGACACGATCGGCGGTCTGACCCCCGAGGAGATAGCGGAGCTGCGCCGGGCGGGTGTGGTGTGAACGCCACCGACACCGCGGCGCACCGGGCGCGGGCGGCGCTGGGCGCCGCGAGCGAGGACCGGGGGCTGCACGCCCGCCGGTCGGCGGCCGAGGGCCGCCCGGTGGTCGGCTACGTGGGCGCCGATGTCCCGGTCGAGCTGATCACCGCCGCCGGGGCCCTCCCGGTCCGCCTCGCCGGCGACCCGGGGCGGGACACCGCGCTCGCCCGCCGCTACCTCGACGGTGCCGTGGACCCGCAGGTGGTGAGCGTCCTCGCGGCCATCCTGGCACCGGGCGACCGCGACCCGCGGCCGGACCTCGTCGTGATCTCCCACGACTGCGACGCCTCGGTCCAGCTCTTCTACACCCTGCGGGAGCTGCGGCGCATCGGGCGGGAGACGTTCCCCCCGGTCCACTTCGTCGACATCCTGCACCTGCCGGGCGACGCCACACGCGCGTACAACCTCGGCCGGCTGCGCCGCTTCGCGGACCAGCTGGCCGCCTGGCGCGGCCGCGCCATCAGCGCGGCCGAACTGGAGCAGGCCGTCGCCGACCACAACGCCGCCCGCGCCGCCCGCCGCCAGCTGGCCCGCCACCGCGCCGCACGGCTGCCGGGAGCCGAGGCCCTGCGCTGGTACGCGGCCCAGACCGCCATGCCACCGCGGCTGTACGCGCGGACGCTGGCCGACGCCCTGTCCGGCGGCACCGCCGCACCGGCCGGGCGGCCGCTGTTCGTCTCCGGCAGCACCCACGACGTCGCCGACGTCTACCGGGCGCTGGAGCACAACGGCTGGCACGTGGTCGGCGACAGCCACGACTGGGGCGACGGCGGCAACCAGCCCGCGGTCGCCGTACCGACCCTGAGCGGCCTCGCGGACCACTACACCCGCCAGGCGCTGTCGACGGCGGCGCGCTCCGCGCGCCGGGCGACGGAGCTGGTCCGCGACCGGGTGCGGGAAACCGGCGCCGGGTACGTCCTGTGCTACTGCCGACGCCACGACGACGCGCACCGCCTGGACCAGCCCGCGCAGGCGGCCGCGGCCGGGGTGCCCGCCGCGCTGCTGCGCGACCAGCCCTACGGCTCGGTCGACCTCGCGGATCTCGAACGGCAGACAGGTCAGCGAAGCGCGGGAGTGGCCCCATGAACAGCAGCCGTCCACGTCTGGCCGCGGCCTCGAAGGCCCTGCGCCACCAGCGCGCGTGGTTCGCGGACCTGCGGGCCGGCGCCGGCCGCGGACGCCCCCTGGCGCTGGTCAACGCCGACGCGCCCCAGGAGCTGTTCCGGGCCATGGACGTGCCGTATGTGGTGAACCAGTGGTGGTCCTCCATCATCTCGGCCAAGCGCATGTCGGGCCGCTATCTGGAGGCGCTGCGCGCTCGCGGGCTGCCCGACGACGTCGAGCAGTACAGCGCCCTGCCGCTGGCCGAGGCGCTGGCACCGCGCTCGGACGACGCCCCGTGGGGCGGGTTGCCGCTGCCGACCGTGGTCCTCGCCGAGTGCACGGGCGACACCATGCGGCGGGTGTTCCAGCTCTGGGAGAGCGAACTGGGCGTGCCGTTCCTGCCGTTGGAGAGCGCCGCCGCCGAGACCGTACCCGCCAACTGGTGGGAGCTGATGCGCCACGACTGGGAGACGGCCATCGGGTCGGCGCGCATCGATCTGCTCGAGCGGGAGCTGCGCGAGGTCATCCCCCGTATCGAACGGCTCACGGGGGCGCGTTTCCGGCCGGAGCGCCTCGCGGAGGTCATGGACCTGTCGAACCAGCAGGCGGAGTGGAACCGCCGCACCCGCGACCTGCTCGCCACGGCCGAGCGGTGTCCCGTCCCGGTCAACGACATCATCCCCGCCGTGATGATCCCCCAGTGGCACCGTGGCACCCGGTGGGCCACCGCGGCGGCCGAGTCGCTCTACCACGAGGTCAGATCGCTGGTCGAGGACGGCCGGTCCGTGGTGGCGCCGGAGCGGCGCCGGCTGATGTGGATCGGCCGCGGACTCTGGTTCGACATGGACTTCTACCGGTCCTTCGAGTCCTCGCACGGCGCCGTCTTCGTCTGGTCCATGTACCTCGCCCTGGCGGCGGACGCGTACGCGCGCTACGGCGGCGATCCGCTGCGCGCCCTGGCCGCCAGGTTCTGCGCCTTCCGCGATCAGATGTACACGCCGCCGTGGTCGGTGGAGTGGTACGTGAAGGAGGCGCGGGCCCACCGGGTGGCCGGGGTGGTGCACCTCATCAGCCCGGACAGCCGCAGCAGTTGGTTCACCACCCATGCCCTCCGGGCCGCGGGACTGCCCGTGCTGGAGATCCGGGCCGACAACGCCGACGGCCGTTCCCTGGACCCCGCGCGACTGCACGACGACGTCGGACGGTGGCTCGACGCCCTGCCGGAGGGCTCCGGACGGCTCACGGGGACCGCCGCTCCCGCAGATCGCTCGCCTTGACCCCGATCAGCAGCAGGGCGACGGCGAGCAGGGCGATACCCGCGCTGATCTGCAGGCCGAGGGAGAGGCTGCCGGTGGCGTCCTTGATGAAGCCGAGCAGGGACGGGGAGGCGGCCGCGGCGAACGAGCCCATCGAGGTGACGAAGGCGATTCCGGTGGCGGCCGCGCGTTCTCCCAGGTAGATGGAGGGAATCGAGTAGAAGACGGTGAGGCCCGAGTAGTGGGCCGCGGCGAGGACCGCCAGCAGCGCCACGACGACGGTGACGTTGTTGCCCGGTATCGACAGCGCCACCATGGCGAGGGCGGCGACGGTCCAGCTGAGGGCCGCGTGCCAGCGGCGTTCGAGGGTGCGGTCGGAGTGGCGGCCCACGATCAGCATGACCACGATGCCGAGCAGCGGCGGCAGGGCGGAGAAGAGGCCGAGGTCGAGGACGTCGCCGACGCCCGCCTCGGCGATGATCCGCGGCGTCCAGAACGACACGGCGTTGGCGAGGGTGTAGGCGCCGCAGGCACACAGGCCGATGATCCACACCTTGGGGTCCCGCAGCGCGTGACGCAGTCCGCCGTGGCCATCGCCGGCCTCCTCGCCGCCCTTGCGCCGCTGGTCGGCGGCGAGGTCGGCGTGTACGGCCGCCCGCTGCGCGGGGGTCAGCCACCGGGCCTGTGCGGGTTCGTCGACCAGCCACAGCAGGACCACGCCGGCGAGCAGGAGCGGGGGGATGCCCTCGACGATGAACAGCCACTGCCAGTCGGCGAGGCCGGCGACGCCGCCGAAGGTGTGCATGATGCTGCCGGACATCAGGGAGCCGAGGACGCCGGAGATGGGCACGCCCGCGAAGAACACCGCCGTCATCCGGGTGCGCCGGGCGGAGGGGAACCAGCGGGACAGGAAGTAGAGCGCCCCGGGGAAGAAGCCGGCCTCGGCGACGCCGAGGAGGAACCGGGCGATGTAGAAGGTGATCTCGTCCCGGACGAGTGAGGTGGCGACGGTGACGACACCCCAGGACGCCATGATGCGCACGAGTGTCTTGCGGGCGCCGATCCGGGCGAGCAGGCTGCTGCTCGGCACCTCGAAGAGGATGAAGCCCACGAAGAAGAGGGTCACGCCCAGGCCGTAGACGGCGGAGCCGAAGCCGAGGTCGCGCTCGAGGCCCTGCTGGGCGATTCCGATGTTGGTGCGGTCGATGAAGCTGACCACGTAGCAGATGACCAGGAGCGGCATGACGCGCCAGGCGATGGTGCGGTAGGTCGCGGTGCGGTCGACCGAGGCTGTCTCGGCGGCGTCGGCGTCCTGGGATCCGGTGAGAGTTGAAGGGTCGGCCACGACGTACGACTCCTTTGCGATGAGCGGCTGCGTCGCCGGGGCGGCGGCGGTGCGAGTTTCCGACGCTTTCGTTGATAAAGTCAACACCCTTGGCGGAGATACCATGCCGCCCATGGTGAAACGTGAGGGTGGCGGAGACCTGGTACCGATCTCCGAGCTGCTGTCCTACCGGCTGTCGCGCACATCGTCGGCGCTCTCGCGCAGTGCGGCGCTGAGGTACCGCCGCGAGTTCGACGTGAGCCTCGGCGAGTGGCGCACCATCGCACTGATCGCGGCCGATCCGACCCTGACCCTGAACCGCCTGGCCCGCCGGGCAGGACTGGACAAGGCGCAGGTGAGCCGAGTGGTGCGGGGGCTGGTGGAACGGGGTCTGGTCAGCCGTACCGAGGGGTCGGGGCGCAGCCGCCAACTGGCCCTGACCGAGGCGGGGGTGACGGTGTACCGGGGCCTGATCGCGGCGGCGAACGAGCGGGACGCGGCGTTCGCGGCGGTGCTCTCCGACGAGGAAGCGCAGACGCTGGGGCGCGCGCTGGAGAAGCTCACCGATCTCGCGCTGTCCCTGGAGCGGCGCGAGCGGGATCATCTCGACGACGGCTAGGTGTTGACTTTATCAACAAAGCGAGGGTAGTTGTGGTGGAGTCATCCATGAGGAGGTGGCTCGATGACCGACGCGGTCACGATCTGCGAATGCTTCGCCCGGGACGGGCTCCAGCACGAACCCACGTTCGTGCCGACCGAAACCAAGATCGCCCTACTGGAGGCATTCGCCGCCGCCGGCTTCCGCCGTATCGAGGCGACCGGCTACAGCCATCCGCGGTGGGTCCCCGCCTTCGCCGACGCCAGCGAGGTGCTGGCGGGTGTCACCCACCGCCCCGGTGTGGCGTTCAAGGCCACGTGTCCCAACCCGCGGGCCGTCGAGCGCGCCCTGGCCGACCTCGAGCGCGGAACGGGCGCCGAGGAGCTGAGCCTGCTGGTGTCGGCCAGTGAGAGCCACACCCAGAAGAACCTGCGCACCACCCGGGAGCGGCAGTGGGAGCGGGTCACCGAGATGGTCGCGCTGGCCGGCGGCCGGTTCCGGCTGATCGGGGTGGTGTCCGTCGCGTTCGGCTGCCCCTTCGAGGGCCGTGTCGACCCGGGCCGGGTCGCCGAGGACGTCGCCCGCTTCGTCGACCTGGGCGCGGACGCCGTCTCGCTGGGGGACACCACGGGTGTCGCCACCCCCGCGGCCGTGGCCGGCCTCTTCACGCGGCTGGAGCGGGCGCACCCCGGGCTGCCGGTCATCGCCCACTTCCACAACACCCGCGGCACGGCCATCGCCAACGCGGTGGCCGCCCTGGACGCGGGCTGCCGCCACTTCGACAGCGCCCTGGGCGGCGTCGGCGGCCATCCGTCGAAGATCGGCTACGGCGCCGGCCTCACCGGAAACGTCTGCACCGAGGACCTGGTGAGCCTGCTGGACGCGATGGGCGTCGACACCGGCATCGACCTGGACGCGCTCGCCGCCGCGTCCCGGGCCTGCGAGGAGGCGCTGGACCGGCCCCTGCACAGCATGGTGGCCCGAGCCGGCTTCGCCCGCTCCGCGGCCGCCGCCTGACCCGCCGCACCGCATACGATCCCCCACCGCACGACCGAGGAGAACCTTCCGTGACCGTCACGACCAGCGGGCAGCCGGCCGACACGGGCGCAGCGGCCGCCGATGTGCTGCTCGTCGAGGACCGCGGCCCCGTCCGCGTCCTGACCCTCAACCGTCCCGACAAGCTCAACGCGCTGAACACCGCGCTCACCCGGGCCCTGAGCACCGCCCTCACCGCGGCCGAGGACGACCGCGACGTCCGCGCCGTCGTCCTCACCGGCGCCGGCCGCGGCTTCTGCGCGGGCGCCGACCTGTCGGAGTTCTCCACCCTCACCCCCGACCAGCCGGACGCCGTCCTGGAGCGGGCCGCACTCACCGCACACCTCCAGACGCAGATGCAGCACATGGGCACACCCGTCGTCTCCGCGGTGCGCGGCGCCGCGGTGGGCGGCGGCGCCGGGCTCGCCATCGGCGCCGACATGGCCGTGGCCGGTACGGACCTGAAGTTCGGCTATCCCGAGCTGCGGCACTCGATCGTGCCCGCCCTGGTCATGACCGGACTCCAGCGCCACCTGGGCCGCAAGCTGGCCTTCGAACTGGTCAGCACCGGCCGGCTGCTCACCGCCGCCGAGGCCGCGGCACACGGCCTGGTCAACCGCGTGGTCGAGCCGGAGGCGGTGGTCGAGACCGCGTACGGCATCGCCGAGCGGTGGGCCGCGGTGGAACCCCGCGCCATCCGCGCCGCCAAGGACCTCTTCTACCGGGTCGCCGACCTGCCGACAGAGGCCGCGATGCGGGCCGGCCAGGACGTCAACGCCCTGATGCGGGGGTTCCGCCGGTGAGCGCGCACCCCGCCCCCGGCCCGCTCGACGGCATCACCGTCCTCGACTTCTCACGGGTCCTGGCGGCCCCGATGGCCACCCAGATCCTCGCCGAGCTGGGCGCCACCGTCATCAAGGTCGAACGGCCCGGCCGCGGCGACGAGACCCGCGGCTTCGAACCCCGGCTGCCGCACGGCGAGAGCGCCTACTTCTTCGCGTTCAACCGCGGCAAGCGCTCGATCACCCTGGACCTCAAGGACCCCCGCGGCCAGGACCTCGCCCGCCGCCTCGCCTCCCGCGCCGACGTCGTCGTCGAGAACTTCCTGCCCGGCGCCATGGACCGGCTGGGGCTGGGATACGACCGGCTCGCCGCGGACAACCCGGCCCTGGTCTACGTCTCCGCCACCGGTTTCGGGCAGAGCGGCCCCGACCGCACCCGCAAGGGCTACGACACCGTCTTCCAGGCGCTGTCCGGCGTCATGGCGATGACCGGGGAACCGGACGGCCCGCCGAGCAAGACCGGGATCCCGGTGGCGGACATGACCTCCGGGCTCTGGGTCGTCATCGCCACGCTCACCGGACTGGCCGGGCGCGCCGCCACCGGCCGCGGCCGCCACTACGACGTCTCCATGATGGACGTCCAGCTCTCGTTGCACGCCCTGAACGCGGCCCGGCTGTTCGCCCTGGACGAGGACCCGGTGCGCACCGGCACCCAGCACCCCGGCCGGGTCCCCTCCGCCGCGTTCCAGGCGGCCGACGGCGGCTGGCTGCACATCAGCGGCAGCGACCAGCACTGGGCACCGCTGTGCGCCGTCCTCGGCCTCGACGACCTCGCCGCCGATCCCGGGCTGCGGCACAACGCGGGCCGCGTCGCCGAGCGCGACCGCGTGATGACCGCCCTGCGGACGGCCATCGCCGGACGGGAGCGCGAACCGCTGCTCAAGGAGTTGCGCGCCGCCGACATCCCGGCCGGCGAGGTCCGCGGCGTCCGCGAGGCCCTGGCCGACCCGCACGCGCGGGCGCGGGGTGTCGTCGCGGAGTTCGAGCACCCCACCGAGGGCGCCTTCCGCGCCCTGCGCACCCCGCTGCGGGAGACCACCGGCGCGCCGCCGCCCACCGACGCCCCGCCGCTGCTGGGCGCCGACACCGACGCGGTGCTCACGGAGTTCGCCGGACTGGACGGCGGCGAGATCGACGGCCTGCGGGCCGCGGGGGTGATCTGAGGTGGCCGATGTGACCGATGTGACCGAGCCTGCCGCAACGGCAGAGCCGGCCGACCCGCCGCGGGTGCGCTGTGCGGTGGCCGACGGGATCGCCCGGGTCGAGCTGGCCCGGCCGCGCGCCCGCAACGCCGTCGACCTGCCGATGTGCCGGCAGCTGCGGACGGTCTTCGAGGAGCTCGACGCCGACGACTCCGTCCGTGTGGTGCTGCTGTCCGCGCAGGGCCCCGCGTTCTGCGCCGGGGCGGACCTCAAGGAGCGGGCCGGGCGGGACGCCGCCTGGGTCCGCCGCCGGCGGGTGGCCTCGTTCGCCGCCTACGACGCGATCGAGCGGTGCCGCCGTCCCGTCGTCGCGCTCGTGCACGGCGCGGTCGTGGGCTCCGGCGGTGAGATCACCCTGGCCGCGGACTTCGCCGTCGCCGCCGAGGGCACCACGTTCCGCTTCCCGGAGCCGCACTGGGGCACGGTGGGCGCCACCCAGCGGCTCCAGCGCGTCATCGGCCGGCGCCGCGCCAAGGAACTGCTGTTCACCGGCCGCCCCATGTCCGCCACCGAGGCCCTCCACTGGGGTGTCGTCAGCCAGGTGGTGCCGGAGGAGGAGTTGGCGCGGACGGGCGCGGAGATCGCCGCCACCGTCGCCAAGGCCCCGCCCCTGGCGATCTCGCTGACGAAACGGGCCGTCGACCTCGGCGGCGAGACGGACCTGGACCGCGGTATCCGGATCGAGATGGCGGCGATCGAGCAGTGCCTGGCCGACGACGGCTGGCGGGACGGCGTCGACCGGTTCACCCGCCGTGGCGCCGGCCACGCGCCCAGCACCGATGAGGAGAGGCGATGAACCTCCGGACGGTATGTCCCCTGACCGCGCACGAGGCGCTGGAGCGGGCCGCGCTGCTCGCCCCCGACCTGGAGGCCGTGGTCACCGCCGAGGAGCGGATCACCTACGGTGAACTCGCCGCCGAGGTCGCCCGGATCCGGTCCGCCCTGACCGCCGCCGGCATCGGCCGCGGCGACCGGGTCGGCCTGTGCCTCGGCAACGGGCCGCGCTGGGTCGCCCTGTTCGTCGCCCTGGGCTCGGTCGGGGCGGTGACCATCCCCGTCAACACCCGGTACACCGCCGACGAGGTGCACCACACCCTCGCCCACGCCAAGGTCTCCACGCTGTTCGTCGCCGACCGCGTGCTGCGCGTCGACTTCCTCGCCATGCTGCGGGAGCTCGGCATCGGCGAGGACGGCGCGGCCACCTGCCGCAGCCTGCCCGATCTGAAGAGCGTCGTGGTGTGCGGGGCGGACGTGCCCGAGTGGGCGACGGCGTGGCCGCGGTTCCTGGCCGGGGCCACCGGCGAGGTCCCCGCCACCGGCACCCCCGACGACATCCTGCTGGTCCAGTACACCTCCGGCACCACCTCCCGCCCCAAGGGTGTGCTGCTCACCCAGCGCAGCATGTGCGCCGACGGGTTCTTCTCCGGTGCGCGCATGGGCCTGCGCCCCGGTGACCGCTTCCACAGCGCCCGGCCGTTCTTCCACGTGGCCGGCAGCACCCTGTCCGTCCTGGCGTCCCTCCAGCACGCCACGACGCTGGTGACCATGCCCCGGTTCGAGGCGGCCGAGGCGCTGCGGCTGATGGAGAGCGAACGCTGCACCCACTTCTCCGGCAACGACACCATCGCGCTGATGCTGCTCAACCACCCCGACCGCGCGCACCGCACCCTCCGTCTGCGGGGCGCGTGGGTCGCGGCCTCGCCCACCATCATCCGCCGGGTGATCGACGAGCTGGGTGCCACCGAGTGCGTGGCCGGATACGGTCTGTCCGAGGCGTCGCCCAATGTGGCCCAGTCCTGCTGGTGGGAGGACGACCAGGTCAGGGCGTCCGGTGCGATGCTGGTGGAGCCCGGGGTGGAGGTGCGCATCCGCGCCGTGGACGACTCCCGTGACTGCGGTCCCGGTGAGCCGGGCTCGATCCTGGTGCGCGGCTGGAACGTCATGCGGGGCTATCTGGACGCCCCGGAGGCGACCGCCGCCGCCATCGACGCCGACGGCTGGCTGTCCACCGGGGACGTCGGCACGCTCGACGCCACGGGCCGGCTGCACTTCGTGGGCCGCACCAAGGACATCATCCGGGTCGGCGGTGAGAACGTGGCCCCGGCCGACGTGGAGAACACCTTGCACCGCCATCCGCGGGTGCGGCAGGCCGTCGTGGTCGGTGTTCCGGACGAGCGGTTGATCGAGGTGCCGTTCGCCTTCGTCGTCCTCAACGAACCGGGCGGCACCACCGAGGACGAGCTGATCACGTGGGCGCGCGCCCATATGGCCGGGTTCAAGGTGCCCCGCCATCTGCGCATCGTCGACGGGTTCGAGGGCATCGGCATGACCGCCAGCTCCAAGGTGCAGAAGAACCGGCTCGCCGAACACGCCCGCGCGCTGCTGGCCCGGCGGGACGACGAGGTGCCGGCGTGACCCGTATCCCCACCTCCGTCACCCGGCTGCTCGGGATCGACCTCCCCGTCATCCAGGCCGGCATGTCCTGGGCCTCCTCGTGCTCGGCCCTGCCGCTGGCGGTGAGCGAGGCCGGTGGCCTCGGGGTCGTCGCCGCGGGCCCCATGCGCCTGGACGACCTGGCCCGGACCCTCGACGAGATGGCCGCGGGCACCGACCGCCCCTGGGCGGTCAACCTGCCGCTGTACCGGGCCGGGGCCGAGGAGGTCATGGATCTGCTCCTCGCCCGCCGCCCGCCGGTGCTGATCGCCTCGCAGGGCGGACCGCGCCGCTATCTGGAGCGTTTCCAGGACATCGGCACCGTCTGCCTGCATGTGGTCGCCGGGGTCGAGCACGCCCGCAAGGCCGCCGACGCGGGCGTCGACGGGCTGATCGCCGTGGGCGCGGAGGCCGGCGGCCACCCGCCGCCCGCGATGGTCACCACCCAGGTCCTCGTCCGCGCCGTGGTCTCGGCCGTCCCCGGCATCCCGGTGATCGCCTCCGGCGGGGTCGCGGACGGCTCCGGGCTGGCCGCGATGCTCGCCCTGGGCGCGGGCGCCGCCCAGTTCGGCACCCGGTTCCTCGCCACCGAGGAGGCCACCGTGCACCCCGACTACAAGGCCGCGGTCCTCGCCGCCGGTGTGGACGGCACCCGCACCGTCGGACACGGCCTCGGTGTCATCCGCGCCGTGGCGAACGAATTCACCGCGCGCATGCGCCGCCTGGAGGAGTCCGGCGCCGAACTCGACGTGCGGCGCAAGGAGTTCCAGGCCGCCAGCCTCAAGGACGCCGCCCTGCACGGCCGGGTCCAGGAGGGCAAGGTGGAGGCGGGCCAGTCGGCGGGACTCATCGACACCGTGCTCCCGGCGGCCGCCGTCGTCGAGCGCATCGTCACCGAGTACCGGGCCGCGCTCACCCGTCTGCCGCGGCCGGCCGGCCCCGAACCGGGTCCCGCCCCGGCGGAAGGGGTGTGAGCGGGGCATACCATGCCGGAAGTCCCGGCTCCGGACCGGGTCGGGCCGAGCCGAGGGAGCGTGGGCCGTGACGGTCAAGGGCGCGCTGTTCGACTTCTCCGGGACGCTGTTCCGGGTCGAGTCCACCGAATCCTGGTTGCGTACCGTGCTGGAGCGGAGCGGGACCGTCGTCCCGGACGAGGAGGCCGCGCGGTACGCGCGGGAGCTGGAGGAGGCCGGTGCGCTGCCCGGCGGGGCCGCGCCGCTCGCGGTGCCACCGCCGCTGGAGGAGCTGTGGCGGGTACGGGACCGCGGCGCCGCACTGCACCGCGCCGCCTACACCGGGCTGGCCCGCGAGGTGCCGCTGCCCGCCCCCGAGCTGTACGACGCCCTCTACGACCGCCATATGGAGCCCGCCGCCTGGCGGCCCTATCCCGACGCCCGTGAGGTGCTGGGCGAGCTGCGCCGGCGCGGGGTGCGGGTCGCGGTGGTCAGCAACATCGGCTGGGACCTCCGCCCGGTCTTCCGTGCCCACGGCCTGGACCCGCTGGTGGACGCCTATGTGCTCTCCTACGAGCACGGCGTCCAGAAGCCGGACCCGAGGCTGTTCGGGGCCGCGTGCGACGCGCTGGGTCTGGACCCGGCCGACACGGTGATGGTGGGCGACGACCGCCGGGCGGACGGGGGCGCGGCGGCGCTGGGCTGCCGGGTCCATCTGGTGGACCATCTCCCGGTGGACCGGCGTCCAAACGCCCTGCGCGCGGTGCTCGGCTTGCTGCCGGACGGTGCCACGGCCTCATAGACCGAGGCGGCCGGTTCGGGCGTTCCCCCGTGTCGCCCGAACCGGCGCCAGGCATACGGCGCCCTAAGGAGATCGGCGGACAACCGAACGCCCCCCTGAGTATATTGGCTGACAGCCAGCCAACGCAGGAGTTACAGCATGTCCCCCCGAAGCCCATCGGTCAATGAGGAGTTGCGCCGCCGGTCCCAGGTCCGTCTGCTGGAGGCGACGGTCGAACTGGTCGACGAGCGCGGCTACGAGGCGACCACCCTCGCCGATATCGCCGACCGGGCCGGGGCGGCCCGCGGTCTGGTCTCGTACTACTTCCCGGGCAAGCGGCAGCTGTTGCAGACGGCCGTCCACCGGCTGATGCACATGGAACTGGCCCGCGGGCTGGAGCGGGAGCCGCGCCCGGAGGGCGAGGGGGCCGGGCGGGAGCTGCTGGCGCGGGCGATCGACGCGATCCTGGGACTGGCCCGGGACCGGCCGCGGCTGATGCGCACGCACATGGCGGGCATCCTCACGGCCGAGGGCTTCATCCAGTGCCCCGAGCAGCAGCGGCTGGCCGCCCTGCTGCGGGACACGGTCGTGGCGTACGGCTCCGAGGACCCCGATACCGACTACCGGCTGCTGCGCGCCCTGCTGATGGGCGCGGTGGTCGCGGTGCTGCTGCCGGGCGCGCCGATGGCGCCCGAGCGGCTGCGGGCGGAGCTGTTCCACCGCTACCGGCTGGACTGGGAGCTCGGGCTCCCGCCGGGCGAGGGACCGCCCGGCGGGAGCCGGATGAGCGCTCAGGGACAGCCCGGATGAGCGCTCAGCGATAGTCGGGCTGGGTCTGCGCGTTGAGCTCGCCCAGCCGGACCGAGGCGGCGCTGTCGGTGCGCCGGTCGTCGATCTTCAGGACGTCGAAGCCCTTGGCGATGTCGTTGGAGTAGATGTAGCCGTTGTAGTAGTACGCGGACCAGGAGCCGCCGGTGACCAGCGTGTCGGTGGAGAGCGGCCCGCGCTCGAAGTAGCCGATCTCCTTGGGCTGGTCGGAGTCGGTGAAGTCCCAGATGGAGACGCCGCCCTGGTACCACGCCTGGACCATGATGTCGCGGCCCTTGGCCGGGATCAGCGAGCCGTTGTGGGCGACGCAGTTCTCGGTGTCGGCCTGGTGGCGCGGGATCTTGTAGTAGCTCCGGAAGACCAGCTTGCGCCGGTCGCCCTTGCCGACGATGTCGTAGATGCCGTCGGCGCCGCGGTTCGGGCCCACCTCGGCGTTGCAGGTCGCGGCGCCGCCGCCGCCCAGCTCATCGGTGAACACGACCTTGGTGCCGCGCTCGTTGAAGGTGGCCGAGTGCCAGAAGGCGAAGTTGACGTTGTCCTCGACCCGGTCGATGACCCGCGGCTTCGCCGGATCGGCGATGTCCAGCAGGATGCCGTCGCCCATGCACGCGCCCGCCGCCAGCTTCAGCTTCGGGAAGGTGGTCAGGTCATGGCAGCCGGTGGTCTGGGAGACACCGGGGTTGGCGGGGGCACCGGGGTTGCCGCCGTCCGGGAACAGCACGGGGAAGTCGATGACCGCGGCCTTCTCCGGCGACGTACGGGGCACCTTGATGACGGAGATGCCGTCGTGCGGGGGCTGGCAGTCCGGGAAGGTGGTGCTGGGCGCGTACGAGGAGACGTAGATGTAGACGTCCTTGCGCTCGGGCACCAGGGTGTGGGTGTGCGAACCGCAGGAGGTCTCGACGGCGGCGACGTACCGCGGGTTCCGCTTGTCGCTGATGTCGAAGACCTTCATGCCCTCCCACGAGGACTTCTCGGTGGCCGGCTGGGTGGTGCTGGTGCAGGAGTTGTCGCTGCGCGAGGAGTCGGTGGACAGGAAGAGCAGATCTCCTGAGACCGACACGTCGTTCTGCGACCCCGGGCAGAGCACCTGGCTCACGATCTTCGGGCTCTTGGGACGGCTGATGTCGTAGATGACGAAGCCGTCGTAGTTGCCCGCGAAGGCGTACTTCCCCTGGAAGGCCAGGTCGGAGTTGGTGCCCTTGAGGTCCTGCTTGGGGATGTGGCTGAGGTGGCTGACGTTGTCGCTGTGCACGACCTGGTCCACGCCGGGGATGTCACCGTTCTCGATGGCTTCCCTGGTGTCCGACCGCTGACCCTTCGTCACCGTCTCCTGGTGCGGGGTGTCACCGGGGTCGGGGGTCGCGGCCGCCGGTCCCGCGGCCAGCAAGGTGGCCACCAGCCCGAAGGCGGCCACGGCCGCGCCGAGGTATCTGCGCCGCTGCGGGGATCTTTCCCACGGCTTCACTGCGTCCTCCTTTGTCGCCGTCTGGCGTCCGGAGTGGAACGGTCGACGGATCGGGGGAAGTATCGCCCTTTCCATGTACACCACAACAGGTGGCAACATGTTCGTAAAGAGATTTTCCCAACGCGCCCGGCCGCAGGACGACGTTGACGTGCTAAGACGGTCTGCGGATCCCAAGCGCCCCAGGAGGACACGGTGTTGAACCGCCGTACGACGCTCCCCACCGCATCACTCGCGGCCGCCGCGGCGGCCACCGCCCTGGCACTCGTCCTGACCGGCTGCGACACGGGAAGCGGTGCGGCCGACGCCGGGAAGGGCCGGGACGGAAAGCCCGCGGTGATCGCACCGGGCAAACCCGGCGAGGCGGCGCACACCCTGTCGGCCGAGGAGGCGGCGAAGGCCGGGGACGACGACTCCCCCAACGCGGCCGACCGCTCCTACGTCCGCATGATGATCGAGCACCACCGGCAGGCCCTGGTGATGACCGGCCTCGCCGCCGACCGGGCCGGGTCGGCGAAGGTCAAGCGGCTCGCGGAGCGCATCGCCTCCGGCCAGAAGCCGGAGATCGAGGCGATGCTCGGCTGGCAGAAGACCGAGGGCGGCGAGGCGGAGGGCGACGAGACCAAGGGCGGCGGGACGGCGGGCACGGGCGGGCACCAGGGCCATGCCGCGGCGATGCCGGGAATGGCCACCGAGGCCCAGCTGGCGCGGTTGCGCGCCGCCAAGGGCGCCGACTTCGACGCGCTCTTCCTCAAGCTGATGATCGCCCATCACCAGGGCGCGGTCTCCATGGCCACGGATGTGCTCGCACAGGGCAACAACGTCCGGGTGGAGGAGATGGCGGGCGATGTGATCGCGCAGCAGAGCAGCGAGATCCGGCGGATGCGGCAGATGTCGTAGCGTCCCGCGCGAGGCCGCGGGGCGACGCCGGTCGAGCCCGGCTCGCGGCGCGGTCGCGGCCCCGTGGAACGACGGCCGGACGCGTCACCCGTGCCGGGCGCCCGGCGCGTAGTGCCGGACACGGCGCCCCGCCGGGTGGGATGCTGGAGACATCCTGCGGAAGGAGCTCCCCCGTGCTTCGTGTCGCGGTTGTCGGATCCGGGCCGAGCGGGGTGTACGCCGCCCAAGCGCTCGTCCAGCAGCAGGCCGTTCCCGATGTGTCGGTGCATGTGCTGGACCGGCTGCCCTGTCCGTACGGACTGGTGCGCTACGGCGTCGCACCCGACCACGAGAAGATCAAGTCGCTCCAGCACACGCTGCGCGCGGTCCTGGAGCACCCACGGGTCAGCTTTCTCGGCCATGTGCACGTGGGCCCGCCCCCGCTGGTGCCCGAGCGGCTGCTGGGGCTCTACCACGCGGTGGTCTACTGCGTGGGGGCGGCGACCGACCGGCGGCTCGACGTGCCGGGCGAGGATCTGCCGGGCAGCTTCTCCGCGACCGAGTTCGTCTCCTGGTACAGCGCCCATCCCGACGCGACCGGCGGCGCCTTCGCGCTCGGCGCGGACTCCGCCGTCGTCATCGGGGTGGGCAATGTCGCCGTGGACGTGGCGCGCATCCTGGCCCGCGGGGCCGAGGAGCTGAAGCCCACCGATGTGCCGCACGCCGCCCTCGGGGCGCTGGCCGAGAGCCGGGTCTCGGACATCCACATGGTCGGCAGGCGCGGTCCGTCACAGGCGAAGTTCACCACCAAGGAGCTGCGTGAGCTGGGCGCGCTGACCGGCGCCGAGGTACTGGTGCGCGCCGAGGAGCTGGCGCTGGACCCGGCCTACGGCGACCCGTCCGGGCTGCCGGGGATCAACCGGCGCAATGTCGAGGTGCTGCGCGACTGGGCGCGGCGTCCGCCCGCGGGCCGGCCGCGCCGCATCCATCTGCGCTTCTTCCTGCGGCCCGTGGCACTGCTGGGCGAGGGCGCGGTGCGCGCGGTGCGCTTCGAGCGGACCGTGCCGGACGGGCGCGGCGGGGTCGCGGGCACCGGGGTCTTCGAGGACATCGAGGCGCCGCTGGTGCTGCGGTCGGTGGGCTATCGGGGGGTGCCGCTGCCGGGGCTGCCGTTCGACGAGGAGCGCGGCACGGTGCCCAACGCGGCGGGGCGGGTGCTGCGCGGCGCGGGGCCCTCGCCCGGGGAGTACGTGGCGGGGTGGATCAAGCGCGGGCCCACCGGGGTGATCGGCACCAACCGGCCGTGTGCGAAGGAGACCGTGGCTTCGCTGCTGTCCGACGCGGAGATGCTGGCCGCCCGTCCGGTGGCGGCGGACCCGCTGCGGGCGCTGCGCGAGGCGGGGGTGGAGCCGGTGGAGTGGACCGGCTGGCTGCGGATCGAGGAGGCCGAGGAGGCGCTCGGGGCGGCGCTGGGGCGTACCAGGGTGAAGATCGCGGACTGGCCGGGACTGCTGGGCGCGGCGCGCGGACTTCAGTGAGCGGACTTCAGTGAGCGGACTTCGGTGAGCGGGCCGGTCCGCACGCCGGGCCGGTCCGTGCGCCGGGCCGGTCCGTGCGCCGGGCCGGTCCGTGCGCCGGGCCGGTCCGCGCGCGCGGGCCGGCCCGCGCGCTCCCAGAGGGTTGACACACGGCGGCAACACCCCTGAAATCAACAGATTGTTCAAGCCTTCTACGGTCGCGTCACCTTGATCCGTCGCTCATCCCGTCGCCGTGCGAGGAGACGCCATGACGTCCGTACGCCATCCCGTGGACACGGTGCCGCCGCCCGGCCGGCTCGCCGCCTTCGGACTCCAGCATGTCCTGGCCATGTACGCGGGCGCGGTGGCCGTGCCGCTGATCGTGGGCGGGGCGATGAAGCTGTCACCCGCCGATCTGGCCTATCTCATCAACGCCGATCTGCTGCTGTGCGGTGTCGCCACGGTCCTCCAGTGCGTGGGGCTGTGGCGGTTCGGCGTCCGGCTGCCGATCATGCAGGGCTGCACCTTCGCGGCGGTCACCCCGATGGTGCTGATCGGCACCGAGGGCGGCGGACTGCCCGCGATCTACGGTTCGGTGATCGTCGCCGGGGTGGCGATGGTCCTGCTGGCACCGGTCTTCGGGCGGCTGCTGCGGTTCTTCCCGCCGCTGGTGACCGGCACGGTGATCCTGATCATCGGACTTTCGCTGCTGCCGGTCGCGGCCAACTGGGCGGCGGGCGGCCAGGGCGCGGCGGACTTCGGCGCGCCGAGGAACCTGGGCCTGGCCGCCGGGGTGCTGGCCCTGGTCCTGGTCGTGCAGCGGTTCGCACCGGGTTTCCTGGGCCGGGTGGCGGTGCTGGTGGGGATCGTGTCCGGAACGGTGGCCGCGATACCGCTGGGTTTCACCGACTTCTCCGGGGTGGGCGGCGCCGACTGGATCGGCGTCTCCGCCCCGTTCCACTTCGGCGCCCCGGCGTTTCCGGTGGCGGCCGTGGTGTCCATGCTGGTCGTCGCCCTGGTGACGATGACCGAGACCACCGGTGACGTCATCGCGGTGGGCGAGCTGACCGGGCGCCCGGTCGACGCGCGGCGGCTGGCGGACGGGCTGCGCGCGGACGGCGCCGCGACCGTGCTCGGCGGGGTCTTCAACACCTTCCCGTACACCGCCTTCGCGCAGAACGTCGGCCTGGTGGGGATGACCCGGGTGCGCAGCCGCTGGGTGGTGGCGGCCGCGGGCGGCATGCTGGTGGTGCTCGGTCTGGCGCCCAAGCTGGGCGCGGTGGTGGCGGCGGTTCCGGCTCCGGTGCTGGGCGGGGCCGGTCTGGTGATGTTCGGTACGGTCGCGGCGAGCGGGCTGCGGACGTTGGCCGGGGTGGATTTCCGGGACGACCACAACCTCACCGTGGTGGCGGTGTCGGTCGCCGTGGGCCTGCTGCCGGTCGGCGTACCGGGGATCTACGCGAAGTTCCCCGACTGGTTCCAGACGGTGATGGACAGCGGGATCAGCGCCGGCTGCGTCACCGCGATCGCGCTCAACCTGCTCTTCAACCACCTGCCGGGCGGGCGGACTTCAGCTCCGGCCGCCGCCGAGGCGCCGCTCCTGGAGGGCCGCGGCGGCCAGGACGCTGTCGAGCAGACCGGGGAACAGCGCGTCTAGGTCCGCCCGGCGCAGCGCGTTCATCTTGGCGGTGCCCCGGTAGATCTGGTGGAGCACACCGCTTTCCCGCAGCACCCGGAAGTGGTGGGTGGTGGTGGACTTGCTGACCGGCAGGTCGAAGACCGAACAGGACAGCTCGCCCCTCTCCTCGGCGAGCGTCCGCACCACCCGCATCCGCATCGGGTCGGAGAGCGCGTGCAGCACGTCCTCGAGGCGGATCGCCTCGCGCCGCGGATGCTCCAGCGAGCGCCCGGTCGCCTGGGACGCGGTCGGCGTGGTCTGCGTCTGCACGGCTGCTCCTCATCGCCTGGTTCCGGAACCTTCAGTGTAGTTTGACGATCGCCGTACTTTTGACGATCGCCGTACCACGGCTGCCTCGACCGTGTACCCCGGACCGCACTACCGGATCGCGCGGTGGTACTGGTCCGGGTTGTGCACCCGGCCGCCCAGCTCGGCCGCGGCGCGGCGCGGGAAGTAGGGGTCCCGGAGCAGTTCACGGCCCACCAGGACGGCGTCCGCCGCACCGTCCGCGAGGATCTTCTCGGCCTGCTCCGCCTCGGTGATCAGCCCGACCGCGGCCACCGGCAGTCCGGTCTCCCGGCGCACCCGTGCGGCGAACGGCACCTGGTAGCCGGGCTCCAGCGGAATGCGCAGCCGGGGCGCGTTGCCGCCGCTGGAGACGTCGAGGAGGTCCACTCCGTGGTCCTTCAGCAGGGCGGCGAGCCGGACGGTGTCATCCGGCGTCCAGCCGTTCTCCTCCAGCCAGTCGGTGGCCGAGATGCGGAAGAACAGCGGCAGGTGCTCCGGCCAGACCGCACGGACCGCGTCGACGACCTCCAGGGCGAAGCGGACGCGGTTGCCGAAGGAGCCGCCGTAGCCGTCGGTGCGGTGGTTGCTGTGCGGGGAGAGGAACTCGCCGATGAGGTAGCCGTGGGCGCCGTGGATCTCGGCCACCTCGAAACCGGCCTCGAGCGCGCGCCGCGCGGCGTCCGCGAACTGGCGGGTGATCTCGCCGATCCGCTCCTCGGGCAGCTCGTCCGGCACCGGATGGCCCTCGTCGAACGCGACCGGGCTCGGCGCCAGCGGCCGCCAGCCCCGCTGCCCGGCGCCGAGCGGCGCACCGCCCCTCCAGGGAGCGTCGGTGGACGCCTTACGGCCGGCATGGGCGAGCTGGATGCCTGGGACGGTGCCCTGCCTTTTGAGGAAGCCGACAATCTTACGGAACGCCTCCACCTGGGCGTCGTTCCAGATGCCGAGGTCCCCGGGGCTGATACGGCCCTCGGGGGAGACGGCCGTCGCCTCGACCAGGATCAGCCCGGTGCCGCCGGTGGCGCGGGCGCCGTAGTGGACGAAGTGCCAGTCGTTCGGAACCCCGGCGGCCTGGTCCGGGTCCGCGCTGTACTGGCACATGGGCGCCATCCAGAGGCGGTTGGGGATGGTCAGCGACCGCAGGGTGAAGGGTTCGAAGAGGGCACTCACAGACGTCTCCGTTTCTCCTCGCGCGGGCCCGGCCGGACCGCGCTTTGTACGATAATCACCGTAGTACGACGAACGTCAAATGAGGATGTCCTCCGTATGTCGGCCATCCCCTCCGGTCCCGCGCACGCCCTCCCCGCCGTTGTCGGTGGCGGGGTGCAAACTCTGAGATGACGGACACATCCCGGCTCGTTCGCCGATGTCGTTCGCCGCCCCTGTCCGCACTCCAAGGAATGAGCCGTCATGGACGACGTCCTGCTCGCCGTCGGCACCCGCAAGGGCCTCTTCCTCGGCCGCCCCGGCGGCCGAGGGGGCTGGGACTTCACCGGCCCCCACTTCCCCATGCAGGCGGTGTACTCCGTCGGCATCGACACCCGGGGCGGCCGCCCCCGGCTGCTGGCCGGCGCGGACAGCTCGCACTGGGGCCCCTCGGTCTTCCGCTCCGACGACCTGGGCGTCAGCTGGCACGAGTCCGCCAAGCCCGCGGTGAGGTTCCCCGCCTCCACCGACACCTCGCTGGAGCGGGTCTGGCAGTTGCAGCCGGCCAGCCCCGACGCGCCGGGGGTGGTCTACGCGGGCACCCAGCCGGGCGCGCTGTTCCGCTCCGAGGACGGCGGGGAGACCTTCACCTTCGTCCGCGGCCTGTGGGACCACCCGCAGCGGCCGCGGTGGGGTGCGGGCTTCGGCGGGCAGGCCGTGCACACGGTCGTCACCGATCCGAGGGACCCGCGGGCGCTCATGGTGGCCGTGTCCTCCGGCGGGGTGTACCGCTCCGCCGACGGCGGGGAGAGCTGGGCGCCGTCCAACGACGGGCTCAAGGCCGAGTTCCTGCCGGACCAGTATCCGGAGTTCGGGCAGTGCGTCCACAAGATCGCCCGGGACCCGGTCGACCTGGACCGGCTCTATCTGCAGAACCACGGCGGGGTGTACCGCAGCGACGACGGCGGGGCGCACTGGTCCGAGATCGGCAAGGACCTCCCGGCGGACTTCGGCTTCGCGGTCGCCGTCCATCCGCGCCGCAGCGGCGTCGCGTACGTCTTCCCGGTCAACGACGGCTCCGACCGCTACCCCCCGGACTACCGCTGCCGGGTGTTCCGCACCGAGGACGCGGGCGCCACCTGGGAGGAGCGGTCCGCCGGGCTGCCCGGCGAGCCCCACTACGGGGTGGTGCTCAGGGACGCGCTGCGCACCGACGACGCCGATCCGGCCGGGGTCTACTTCGGCAATCGCAACGGCGAGGTGTACGCGAGCGCCAACGAGGGCGAGAGCTGGCGGCAGATCGCCCGTCACCTCCCCGACGTGCTGTGCGTCCGGGCCGCCGTGGTCGGCTGACCGTGACCGGGAGGTGGCGTCCGGCCGCCCGCTGAGCCACTAGAGTGACGCGGTGTGGCAGCACGACCTTTGCATGAGATTGTCGAAGCGGGCTGGGCCAAGGCACTTGAGCCCGTCGAGGAACGCATCGCGGCGATGGGCGACTTCCTGCGGGCCGAGATCGCGGCCGGCCGCACCTATCTACCCGCCGGGCGGAATGTGCTGCGCGCCTTCCAGCAGCCCTTCGACGAGGTGAAGGTGCTGATCGTGGGTCAGGACCCGTATCCGACGCCCGGCCACGCGGTGGGGCTCAGCTTCTCGGTGGCGCCCGAGGTCCGGCCGCTGCCCGGCAGCCTGGAGAACATCTACCGCGAACTGCACACCGACCTCGGCCTGCCGCGGCCGTCCAACGGCGATCTGACGCCGTGGACCCGGCAGGGCGTCCTGCTGCTCAACAAGGCGCTCACCACGGCCCCGCGCCGGCCCGCCGCCCACCGCGGCAAGGGCTGGGAGGAGGTCACCGAACAGGCCATCCGGGCGCTGGCCGGGCGCGGCCGCCCCCTGGTGTCCATCCTGTGGGGCCGCGACGCCCGTAACGTACGGCCGCTGCTGGGCAGCCTGCCCGCGGTCGAGTCCGCGCACCCCTCCCCCATGTCGGCCGACCGGGGGTTCTTCGGTTCGCGTCCGTTCAGCCGCGCCAACGACCTGCTCGTACAGCAGGGAGCGCAACCCGTGGACTGGCGTCTTCCCTGACCCCATCGTTCCAGGTGGGCGAGGGGTAGTCTGCCCGCCATGACGACACATCCGAACACCCCTGCGGGCTGGTACGCCGACCCCCAGGGCACGCCGAACCAGCTGCGCTGGTGGGACGGTGCCCAGTGGACCGCGCATACCCACCCGGGCCAGCCCGGCCAGGCGGGGCCGCCGCAGGCCGCCCCGCCCCACCCCAACCCCGCCAAGGTCCAGCACCAGGTGCAGCAGCAGGCGCAGGTGGCACCCACGGCGGGCGGCGGCGGCACGTTGTTCACCGAACCGGTGCTGGTGGTGAACCAGAAGGCCAAGCTGATCGAGCTCACCAATGAGTACAGCGTCTTCGACCAGCACGGGCGCACCATCGGTTCGGTGGTCCAGGTCGGGCAGAGCACGCTGAAGAAGGTCGCGCGGTTCGTCTCGAGCCTCGACCAGTTCATGACGCACAAGCTCGAGATCCGCGACGCCCACGGGCAGCCGCACCTGGTGCTCACCCGGCCCGCGAAGTTCATCAAGTCCAAGGTGCTGGTGACCCGCCCGGACGGACAGCCGGTCGGCGAGATCGTCCAGCAGAACGCCATCGGCAAGATCAACTTCGGTATCCACGTCAACGGCCAGCAGATCGGCGCCATCAAGGCGGAGAACTGGCGGGCCTGGAACTTCGCCATCGTCGACCACACCGACACCGAGATCGCCCGGATCACCAAGACCTGGGAGGGCCTGGCGAAGACGATGTTCACGACGGCGGACAACTACGTGCTGCAGATCCACCGCCAGCTGCCCGATCCACTGCTGAGCCTCGTGGTCGCCACGGCCCTCACCGTGGACACGGCGCTCAAGCAGGACGCGCGCGGATTCGGCTGAGCCGGTGGACGACACGGTGCCCGGGGACGCGACGACGCATGTGCTCGGGATCGATTCGGGCGGCTCCGGCGTACGGGTGGGGGTGGCGCGCGCCGACGCCCCCGGCGGCTCCGCGACGAAGCCGCTGACCTGGTCCTCGTCCACGCCCGCGGGCGTCGGCGCCCGGGGCATCGACGCGGCGGACCTGCTGGCGCGGGTGCTCCCCGCCGCCCGGGAGCTGCTGCGCGAGGCCGCGGCACGGCGCGTCGGCGCCGTCTGCGTGGGCGCTGCGGGCATGGCCACCCTCGGCGACGATCTGCGCGCCCGGCTCCCGGACGCGCTCGCGGACGCCTTCGGTGTGCGGCGGCTCGCCCTCGCGGCCGACGCGGTGACCGCCTACGCCGGGGCGCTGGGACAGCGTCCCGGCGCGGTGGTCGCGGCCGGAACGGGCCTGATCGCGCTGGGCGCGGTGCCCGAGGGCCGGACCGGCGGCGGATGGCGGCGCGCCGACGGCTGGGGGCATCTGCTGGGTGACTGCGGCGGCGGAGCGTGGATCGGCCGGGCGGGCCTGGAGGCGGCGATGCGGGCGTACGACGGGCGCGCGGGCGGTTCCAAGCCGCTGCTGGCCCGGCTGGAAGCCGTGTTCGGCCCCGCGGCCGGACTGCCGGGGAAGCTGTATCCGCGCCCGGACCGCCCCGCCGTCCTGGCCTCCTTCGCCCCCGAGGTGGGCCGGTGCGCGGATGAGGATCCGGTCGCGGCGGGCATCCTGCGGGACGCCGCCCGCCATATCGCCGAGGCCGCCGAGGCGGTCTGCCCCCGGCTGGAGTCCAGCGAGGTGGCGCTCACCGGCGGGCTGTTCCGCATGGGCGCGCCGCTGCTGACGCCCGTGGGCGAGGCGCTGGCGGCGCGGCTGCCCGGGGTCCGGGTCGCCGAGGCGGCCGGGGATCCGCTGGACGGGGCGCTGTGCGTCGCGGCGGCACTGGCGGTGGACGGCCTGCGGCTGCCACGGGACCCGGGACTGCTCACCGTCATCTGAGCGACTGAGCGACGCCCGGAAGCGATAGAACGCGGGGATGTCCATTCTGCGCGGTGCGGAGCACAGAGTGCCCCATATCGTCCGCCATGACCGGTAATTCCGGACACATGGCCGGTTCTTCGAGCAAAGCATGGCCCCTGAGCGCACATCGCCGCACAGCGTCCATCGGCAAAGCGGGACAGATACCCCCAGTCACACCCTCCCGAACAGCCGAGCACATCGAGCGACTAACATGCGGCGCCATGAGCTCCCCCACTGGGCCCGCGTCCGGCCTGCCTGTACGAATGCCGCGTCCCCGCCAGCCCGGACGGCACCGCCGGCCGGAGCCCGCCGCCGCGCCTCTCGGCGCACCTCCGCTGGTGCTGGCCGTCCCGGGCACCCCGGACGACGGTGCCCGGCGGCTGGCCGAGGAGCTTATGAGCATCGCCCGTTCCGAGATGCCCGGACTGGACGCCCAGATCGGTTTCCTGGACGGGGACGGCGAGGAGTACCCGCAGCTCGAGGCCGTGCTCACCCGCGCCGCCCAGGAGAACCCGGAGCGGCTGCGACAGGCGGCCGAGGCCGCCAAGGCGCTGGCCGACGAGGCGGCGGAGGCGATCGCCGCGGCCGAGGCCGCGGGCGAGGTGATCGACGAGGTCCCGCCCATTCCCACGGTCCCCACCGACGGCCCGGCGGCCGTCGTGGTCCCGTTGCTCGCGGGCCCGGACAGCTCACAGCTGCGCCGGATACGCCAGGCCGTCATGGGCAGCGGCTCCGCGGCCGAGCTCACCGATGTCCTGGGACCGCATCCGCTGCTCGCCGAGGCCCTGCACGTACGGCTGTCGGAGGCGGGCCTGGCCCGCGCCGACCGCGCCCGTCTCTTCACGGTCGCGACCGCCGCGGACGGCATCATCCTGGCCACGGTCGGCGGTGAGGAGGCGGCCCAGGCCGGCGGCATCACCGGCATGCTGCTCTCCGCGCGCCTCGCGCTGCCGGTGATGGCCGCCGCGCTGGACGAGGACGGGGCCGTGGTCCGCGTCGCCGAGCAGCTGCGCTCGGCCGGCTCCACCCGGCTCGCGCTCGCGCCGTACCTCATCGGCCCGGAGGTCTCCGCGGAGCTCATCTCGGCGGCCGCCGAGGAGGCGGGCTGCGCGGCGGCCGAGGCGCTGGGCGACTACCCGGCCGTGGGCAAGCTGGTGCTGGCGAAGTACGCGGCGGCGCTGGGCATCGCGCTCCAGCAGCCGTCACCGGCGATGCGCTGATCCGACGGACGACGCGGCGGGGGCGGTGACCGGCACGGTCACCGCCCCCGTTCGGCATCCGCCCGGCGCCGTTCAGCCGAAGACCACGCAGGACGCCGCCGGGACCGGGACCGAACCGCCGCGCCGCGGCACCCCCGTCGAGGGGTCGATGTCGAACCAGGTGACATCGCCCGAGCGCTCATGGGCCGCGTAGAGCCGGCGGCCCGAGGGGTCGAGCGTCAGATGGCGGGGCCAGTGGCCGCCGCAGGGCGTGGTGGTGACCAGCTCCATGCGGTCGCCGGGCGTGTCGAGCGCGAGGGTCGCGATGCTGTCGTGACCGCGGTTGGCGGCCCATACGAAGCGGCCGTCCCTGGAGACCACGACCTCGGAGGGGTAGCTCTGGCCGTCCGTGCCGTGCGGGAGCACACGGGTCTCGCCCAGCGGTTCGAGGGCGCCGGAGGCCGCGTCCCAGCGGCAGGTCGTGATCGTCGGGGCGAGCTCGTTGACGACATACGCGCGGTCGCCGCGCGGATGGAACGCCAGATGGCGCGGGCCGCTCCCCGGCCGCAGCCGGACCTCGCGGTGCGCCCGCGGTCCGGGCAGCGCGTACACCCGCACCGCGTCGATCCCCAGATCGACGGCGAGCAGCCAGCCGCCGGACGGATCGGGCGCCACCGCGTGCGCATGCGGTCCGCGCTGCCGCTCGGGGTCCGGCCCGCTGCCCTCGTGCCGCAGCACCGCCGTCGGCTCCCCGAGCCGGCCGTCCGCCAGGACCGGCAGCGCGCTGACACTGCCGGAACCGTAGTTGGCGGTCAGCAGCTGCCCGCCGGCGAGCGCGAGATGGGTGGGCGCCGCACCGCCCACCGGCACCGGCTCCCCGAGCAGCGCGGGCGGATCCTGGCCGACGTCCCAAGCGGCGGCCGCTCCGTCGTCGGTCTCGCTGACCGCGTACAGAACGCGCCCGCCGGGGGCGAGCGCCAGCCAGGACGGGTTGGCGACCACGTCCGTGGAGTTCCGGCTCCGCACCGCGCCGGTCTCGTCGTCGACCTCCGCGACGGTGATCCCGGCACCGCCCTCCGAGGTGAACGACCCGATGTAGGCCCGCCGCCCGCCGCCTGTCACAGCCACCGCACTCCCCTTCCACCGACTCCGGTTCCGGTTCCCGCTCGGGGCCGACGGTAACAGAGCGGTCTAGACCAACACGCCGTCACGCCGGGGCGACGCGGCCCCGTCGGCACGGCCGGCCGGGCTCTTGGCATGCTGTTCCCATGAGCAGCATGCCCGCCGTGATCTTCGACCTCGACGGCACCCTCGTGGACAGCGAGCCCCTCTACTACGAGGCGGGCCGACGGACCCTCGAGCGGTATGGGGTCACCGGCTTCACCTGGGAGGAGCACTGCCAGTTCATCGGGATCGGCACCCGCGAGACCCTGGAGGCCCTGCGCGACCGGTACGGCATCGACGCGCCGGTGGAGGAGCTGCTCGCCGTCAAGAACGGGCACTATCTGGAGCTGGCCGCCGCCACCGAGGTCTTTCCCGCGATGCGCGCCTTCGTGGAGCGGCTGAGCGCCGCCGGGCATCCGCTGGCCGTCGCCTCCGGGTCCTCCCGTTCCGCGATCGAGAGCGCGTTGAAGGCCACCGGACTGGACGCGCTGCTGTCCGTCCGTGTGTCCGCGGAGGACGTCGGCCGGGGCAAGCCGGAGCCGGATGTGTTCCTGGCCGCCGCACGGCTGCTGGCCGTCGATCCGGCCGACTGTGTGGTGGTCGAGGACGCCGGTCCCGGGGTGGAGGCGGCGCGGCGGGCCGGGATGCGGTGCATCGCCGTGCCGTACGCGGGCGGACCGGCGCCGGACACCGACGCGTTCGCCTCGGCGGGGATGGTCTTCCCTGGCGGGCAGCCGGAGTTCGACGCCCAGCGGGCCTACGAGTGGCTCCACACCGCGTAGTCGACACGATCCGCATCTCGCCACCGGCCCGTCTCCCCCTGGCGGTCGCCGTACCGGCCACAACGGCACCAACAAGACTGACCCCCGCTACCGGCGGCGCGCTCCGGAGGGGAGAGTCTTCGCAACCGCTTCACCACATGTCCACGGACCGCCGGGACGAAACTGATCAAGTGCGGTTAGAGTGTGTGCTTCGTTGCAGTACCTCTACCCGTTGTCCCTCTAGGCGCCACGGAGACCCCCCATGTCCAGCGCGTCCCCCTCCAATGGGCGTCATCGCAAACCCAAGCCCATGAGCCTCGCGGTCCGCCGCGCGTTCATCGTCGCGGCCATCCCGGTCACCGGCGCGCTGCTGTCCGCTCCGTCCGCGCTCGCCGCCGACAAGAGCGTCAAGTCCACCGGTACGACCCGGTCCGTGGCCGCCGAGGGACTCGATCCCGCCGAGCAGAAGATCGCGGACGAGCTCAACACCCGGTCCCAGGACCCGGACCTCGGCACCACCTTCAGTGGCATCGTGCTGGACTCCGCGTCCGACAAGGTCATCTGGGAGCACAACGCCGAGACCGCGCTCATGCCCGCGTCCAACGCGAAACTCGCCACCGCCACGGCGGCGTTGACCATTCTCGGCCCCGAGCACCGGTTCACCACCAAGGTCGTCTACGGCCACGGCACGCTCACCCTCATAGGCGGCGGCGACCGCATGCTGACCACCGCCGACCTCACCGAACTGGCCAAGTCCGCGGCCGCGGGGGTCAAGCTCGCGGGTCTGGACTCGGTGAAGGTGCGGATCGACGACAGCCTCTTCGCCGAGCCGACCCTCGCTCCCGGCTGGAACGACTCCTACTACGACGACCAGATCTCGCCGGTGCGTTCCCTGGTGGTGGACGGAAAGCTGTCCGCGGACACCTCCCTCGACGCGGGGAAGGTCTTCGCCCGGCAACTCGCCGACCAGGGCGTCACCGTGGACGGCGAGGTCACCCGCGGCACGGCCTCGGTGACGGACGTCCCGGTGGGACGGCATCTGTCCCCGCGGCTGTCCGAGACGGTCAAGAAGATGCTCAAGGAGAGCAACAACGACATCGCCGAGACGCTGCTGCGCATGACCGCGCTCGGCGCCGGCCAACCGGCCACCTTCGAGGGCGGCACCCAGGTGGTGCGGGACGTCCTCAGCCATCGGTACGGCGTCTCGATGGCCAACTTCGAGCTGTACGACGGCAGCGGGCTGTCCCGCTCGGACCGCATCCCGGCCCAGACCATCGCGGACATCGTCGATCTGCTCACCGATCCGCGCTACCGCGGTCTGCTGCGCTCCATCGACGAGGGACTGCCCGTGGCGGGCGAGGCGGGCAGCAGCCTGGGCCCCGAGTGGGGCCGCTTCGACACCCCGGACTCTGAATGCGCCGTCGGCCAGGTCAAGGCCAAGACGGGCACCCTGACCGGCGCCATCGCCCTCAGCGGCCTGACCAAGGCGCAGGACGGCCGGTGGAAGGTCTTCTCCTTCGTCGAGAACGGGTCCACCGCCGACCCGGCCGCGATCAAGGACACCGTCGACGGCCTCGCCGCCACGGTCAACGGCTGCCGGGCGTAGCCCCCGGCCCCACGGCCCCCACGTCCTCCCGGCTCCACGGCCGCCGGGTACGGCCCCCGATCACGGGGCATCGCCCGGCGGCCGCCTCGACGGCGACCGCCGCCGCATCCGCCGCATCGCGGCTCAGCGGGGCAGCAGCAGGTGGTCGGAGCGCGCCGAGGCCACGGATGACATGACGAGCGAGGCCGCCCCGATGGCGCCCCCGTTCTCGCCGAGCGTGGTGCCCCGAACGTCGACGGTGTGCACCTCGCCGACGGTCAGCAGGGACGCGGTGATCGACGGGATGACCCGCAGATAGGTCCCGGCGAGCGCCGGCCAGTTGGGGCCGCCGAGCACGATCGTGCCGAGGTCCAGGATGTTGGCGAGGTTGCCCGCGACGCGCGCGATGGCGCTCGCCGACTTGCCCACGATGGCGGCAGCGGTCTGGTCGCCGCCATCGGCCAGGGCGCAGAGCCTGCCGAGCGCGGTCTCCACGCTCAGGAAGTCGTCCAGATCCACGGGCGGCAGCGTTCCGGCGTCGACGGCCGCGGAGACGAGGTGAACGGGGGCACAGGTGATGGCGATACAACCCCGGCCCCCGCAGGGACATCGGGGGCCGTCGGGGTCGCCGCTCAAGTGCCCGATCTCCCCGAGGTTGTCGGACGAGCCGCGCTTCACCTCGCCGTCCAGCACGATGCCCGCGCCGATTCCGGTGCCGAGGTAGATGAAGGCGAAGTCCGAGAGCGCGCCGCCGCCCGCCCAGAGTTCGCCCGTGGCCGCGGCGATGGTGTCCTTCTCCAGGACGACGGGGAGTCCCATGCGGTTCTCCAGTTCCTCGCGGAGCCGCACCACGCCCCAGCCGCGGAGGTTGGGCGGCCCCACGACCGAGTCGGCCATCACAGGGCCCGGCGTCGAGACACCGAGCCCGGACACCCGGGGCAGCGGGATGCCGCCGCGGCGCACGAGGTCGCCGACGGCGTCGACGATCGCCTCCAGCGCGTCATCGGGGCCGTCGGTGGTGGGGGTGGCGATCGAGGTGTGGTCCTCCACCTCGCCCGCGAGGTTCATCAGCACCAGGGTCATCCGGGCGGGGTCGATGTGCAGACCGACGGAGTACTGTCCCCGGGCCACCACCTGGAACACCGTCCGGCGCGCTCCCGTGTCGGCCTCCTTGCGGCCGGTCTCCTCGATCAGTCCCGCGCCGACGAGGCGGCGGCAGATGTTGGAGACGGTCTGTGCCGTGAGACCGGTGCGCTGCGACAGTTCCACCCGGCTGATGTTGGGGCTGCGCCGCACCAGGTCCAGCACGAGCAACTGGTTGTAGTCGCCCACCCGAGGGAGGTTGGACCCTCGTCGCTCCATATGCCGCTGTTCCTCTCCGCTTCTGGCGACCCATGGGCGCGTGCCCGCCGTGGCGGTGCCCCTCCGGCGCGTGCCCGCGCGTATCGCAGGAGCAGAGTTTAAGCGATTTCTTCACACCGTAAATCAATTTGATTGTGTTAGCGTGCCAGCCAACTGGTGGGCCCTTCACATGCGGTGAGCCCGGTTCCGGTGATGCCTCCTGAGGAGAAGCAGCATGAAGTTGAGGAAGTGGAGCCTGGCCGCCCTGGCCACCTGCCTCGTCGTTCCGCTGGCCGCTTGCTCCGGCTCCGGCCCCCGGAACGGCGTGGTGAAGCTGGTCCTGCGGCAGTTCGATCCCGAGAGCGAGACCAAGGGGCTGGCCGCCGCGATCGACAAGTGGAACGACAAGCACCCGAAGATCCAGGTCGAGCTGGAGACGCTGAGCCCGAACAACGTGCAGCAGTTCGCCCGTGAGGCCAACGCGGAGGACGGCCCGGACATCGACACCATCGGCTACAGCGACGTGGCGTTCCTGGCCAAGCCGAGGATCCTGCTCCCGCTGGACGACTACATCAAGAAGGACCCGCCGGCCGACTACCAGGACCTGCTCGCGAAGGACACCATCTCCTTCGACGGCAAGACCTGGGCCATGCCGTGGACGGCCGACACCATGGCGCTCGTCTACAACCCGAAGGCGCTTGCCGAGGCGGGTGTCGACAGCCCGCCCACCACATGGGCGGAGCTGGCGGCCGACGCGAAGCGGATCAGCTCGGCGGGTTCGGGCGACACCACCGGTTTCTGCTTCCCCGCCTCCGGCTCCGCGACCAGCGCCCAATGGTTCCCCATCAACTACTACCTCTGGTCGCACGGCGGCACCCTCATCGAGAAGGACTCCTCCGGGAACTGGCGGACCGGGGTGTCGCAGAAGCGGCTCGCCGAGGTGATCGACTACTTCACGAGCCTGTTCTCCTCGGGCGCGGCGCCCAAGGCCGACCAGGCCGTGCAGGACTACAGCGACCCCAGCATCGTCAACAGCCTGGCGAACGGCTCGTGCGCGATGAGCTACCTGCCGCCGTCCACGTTCGCCCCGCTGGAGAAACAGGCGAAGTCCGCGGGCACGACGCTGACGACCGCGGTGATGCCCTCGGGCCTCACCGCTGGCGCCACCCATCTCGGCGGCCGGGCACTCGGCATCAACCGCAACACCGCCCATCCCGATCAGGCGTGGCGGGTCGTGAAGTACCTGATGAGCGCGGAGACCTTCGCGACCTACGGCCAGTTCCCGGCCTCCAAGGCGACACTCCGGCAGGTCGATGTGCCCGCCTCGCAGCGCGCGTACGTCCAACAGCTGCCGCACGCCCGCTCGTTCGGCCGCTACCTCGGTTCGGAGGCGACGATCGCCTCGATCGAGCAGATCGTCAACCAGAACTTCTCGGCCGTCTACTCGGGCCAGAAGTCCAGCTCGAAGGCTGCCGGGCAGATCCTCGACGGGCTGACCGAGGCACTGGAGGGCTGAGCGTCCGATGATTTCCCGTCCGGTCTCCCGTCCCACGGCCCGTCGGCCCTACGTACTGACGATCCCGGCGCTCGTCGTCATAGCCGTGCTCTTCCTCTTCCCGAGCGTCTACAACGTCGTGCTGGCGTTCCAGAAGCTCACGCCGTACGACCTGCCCAGCGACGCCGAGTGGGTGGGCTGGGACAACTTCGAGTCGATCTTCACCGACCCCGAGATCGGCTCCGCCGCCTTCAACACGGTCTTCTGGCTCACGGCCCTGACCGTGGTGGTCCGCCTCGTCCTCGGCCTCGCGCTCGCGCTGCTGCTCCAGAGCCGGGTGCTGCACCGCTGGCGGCTGCGCGGCATCGCCCGCACGCTGGTCCTGGTCCCGTGGATGGTGCCGCCGGTCGTCGCGGTGGCCTGCTGGAAGTGGATCTTCGACGCCAACACCGGTGTTCTCAACCAGTTCCTGGTCAGCATGCACATCCTGGACAAAGGCGAGGCCTTCCTCGCTCAGACCAGCACGGCGTGGTGGGCGGTGGCCGCCATCGTCGTCTGGCGCGAACTGCCCTTCGTCGTGATCGTCTTCATGGCGGGCCTGCAATCGATCCCGCAGGAGCAGTACGAGGCCGCCGCGCTCGACTCGGCCGGACGCCGGCAGTCCTTCCGGTACGTGACGCTGCCCCATCTGCGCCCCGTGATGATCGTCGTCGTCCTCATGACCGTGATCCAGACGTTCAACAACTTCGTCTACGTCTGGCTCACCACGGGCGGCGGCCCCGGCACCTACACACAGGTGCTCGCGACACAGCTGTACTCCTCCGCGTTCGTGAGCAACGAACTCGGCCAGGGAGCCGCCATCGGCATCGTGATGACCGCGGTGATGGGCGTCTTCGCGCTGGTGTACCTGCGCGTGACGAGCGACCGGGAAGGACGGTCCGCGTGACTGCCGACGTGACGACGAAGGCGGCCGGCCGGGCGGCCGGGGAGGAACAGGTCGTCCGGCGCGACCGGGATCGGCGGCGCGCACGGGACCTGCTGGTCATCGTGCCGACGTCTCTCATCCTCTTCGTGCTGGTCTTCCCCGTGCTGTGGATGGTCCTCACCTCGCTCCGGCCCACGACGGCGCTCGCGGCCAGGACCCCGTGGAGCCAGTACTTCGACGGGCTGGGATTCGGCGCGTACGGAAGGCTGTTCTCCGGTTCCCACTTCGGCCGGTACCTGCTGAACAGCCTGCTCGTCTCCGCCGTGAGCACGGCCTGCACGATCGTGCTCGCCTGTCTCGCGGCGTACGGCCTCTCGCGGTTCCGCTTCCGGCTGCGCGGCACCGTCCTGGCCGTCGTGCTCGCCACGCAGCTGCTGCCCTTCGTCGTGCTGATCACGCCGCTCTACATCGCCCTCGGCGAGGTCGGCCTGCTCAACTCCTATGTGGGCCTGGTCATCGTGTACGTCGCCATGACGCTGCCGCTCGCGATCTATCTGACGCTGGGCTACTTCAACACGATCCCCGTCGTGCTCGACGAGGCGGCGCGCGTCGACGGCTGCTCGACCGTGGGCATCGTCTTCCGCGTGATCTTCCCGATCGCGCTGCCGGGCATCGCCACGGTCGTCGTTACGACCTTCATCGCGACCTGGGAGGAGTACTTCTTCGCGAGCGTGCTGATGACCAGCGACGACCTGAAGACCGTCCAGGTCGGACTGTCGTCGTTCTTCGGGGAGTACGCGAGCGACTGGGGCATGATCATGGCCGCCGCGACCGTGTCGACGATCCCCACCATCGTGCTCTTCTCCGTTGTCCAGAAACGTCTCGTCGCCGGAATGGCCGCTGGGAGCGTCAAGGAATGAATCCGATCAACACCCGACCGACCGCAGTTCCCCCACGTGCCGACCGGCCGAACGTGGTCATCATCTACGCCGACGATCTGGGCTGGGGCGACCTCGGCTGTTTCGGTGCCGAGGACTTCGACACCCCGGCACTCGACGGGCTCGCCGCCTCCGGTGTCCGCCTGCCGCAGTGGTACTCCAACTCGCCGGTCTGCTCACCGTCGCGGGCGGCGTTGCTCACCGGCAGGCACCCCGCCCACGCCGGTGTGGAGTCGATCCTCGGTGGGTCGCGGCACACCGCCGGACTACCGCCGCAGTCGACGCTCGCCAGTTCCCTGGGCGAACGCGGCTACGCCACCGGCATCTTCGGCAAGTGGCACCTCGGCGTCGACCCCGACTACGGGCCGCTCAAGCGCGGTTTCGACGAGCACTTCGGCTTCCTCGCCGGCTGCGTCGACTACTACTCGCACATCTACTACTGGGGCGAGCAGCACAACCCCCTGCACGATCTGTGGGAGGGCGAGGACGAGGTCTGGCTCAACGGCGAGTACCTCACCACCGTCATCGCACGCCGGGCCGCCGACTTCATCACGCGCAACGCCGACCGGCCGTTCTTCTGCTACGTGCCGTTCAACGCGCCGCACTACCCGATGCACGCGCCCGCCGAATACGTCGCGCAGTTCGCCCACCTCCCGGAGGGACGGCAGATGATGGCGGCCATGGTGAAGGCCATGGACGACGGCATCGCCGAGATCCTCGGCACGCTCGCATCGCTCGGCCTGCGGGAGAACACGATCGTCCTCTTCTCCTCCGACAACGGCCCCTCGATCGAGGAACGCAATTGGCTGAACGGGGAAGAGATCTCCTACAACGGCGGTTCGGCGGGCGGCCTGCGCGGCCACAAGGGCTCGCTCCTCGAAGGCGGCATCCGGGTGCCCACGATCATCTCGTGGCCGGCTCGACTGCCCGCGGGGCAGTCCAGCGACCTCGTCGGCTTCATGGCCGACGTCGTGCCCACCGTCCTGGAGGCTGTCGACGGAACGGCGCCGGCGGACGAGACGATCGACGGCCGTTCCCTGCTGCCGCAGCTGGCCAGTGGCACGACCGGGCCCGACCGCCGGCTGTTCTGGAAGCACGACGGCCAACTGGCGGTGCGCCACGGCCGCTGGAAGGTCGTACTGAACGCCTGCGACAGCCTGGAGGCGGACGTCGTCGTGCCCGAAGGGCTCTACGACCTCGACGAGGACCCCGGCGAGCAGCGCGACCTGTCGCGGACCCACCCGGAACGCTTCCAGCGGATGCGCGCGGAACTCACGGACTGGGCGGCACGCTGGACCGGCTGACACACCGCGCACCGGGGGGCCGGCCCGGCTCCCCCGCCTCGCCACCCCGCCCTGGGACAGCTTTCCCCACCGCACGGCCGGCACCGGCCGGCGGCAGCCCGCACAGACCGTGAAGCCCGTCGGGAGGACATATGCACGACACCACCGCCCAGATCGAGATGCGCATCGAGCGCTTCGTGCGGGAGCGCGTGGCACCCGCCGTAGAGCGCCGTCATATCGCGCTCGACGTGACGGCGTGGGAGGTGCCCGACGAGCCGGCGCCCTTCGCCGAGGGCGCAGCGGTCGTGGTCGAGGCGGTCAAGCTCGCCGAGGATCGCTCCGGGGACCTCGTGGTACGCCTCTATGAGGCCAGGGGCGGCCGTGCGCGGGCCCGCGTCGAGGTGTCCGAGCCCTACGCCCGCGCCTGGACGACCGACCTCCTGGAGCGCGAGCCCGCCACCGTGGGCAACTCCGCGGTGCGGTCCGCTTCCTGGGACGCGGGGGAGCCGGTGGACATCACGTTCCGACCGTTCGAGATCGTGACCTTGCGGGTGCGGCGGGCCTAGGGCGTGGTTCGAAAGTCCCGCCTGCCCGCGACGCCTGGCACGCGCGCTCGCCGCGTTGTCGCCCTAGCCGGTGGCCGGCGGGCCGACCGGCCCGTCGGCCACCGTCCTCCCACGCATCACGGGAAAACATGATGACCCCATCCACCTCATAACCGAAATGGCCTATTTCGCGCTTCTTGGCGCCAAGGGCCGTCAATAGGATGGCGCAGATCATCAATCAGGGGGGAAATGTGTTGCGTAAGCGATCGACATTGACCTTTGCGGGAATCGTGCCCGCCTTCAGTGAGATCGCAGCACCCGCGGTCGCCGATGGTCGAAGAGGTCCTGGTGGCCCCGTGGTGTACGCGGATTGCGCGACGCCGCCGTCTGGCGCCCTGAGTATGGCCGTGCAGGGCGCCGACCGCTAAAGCCCGTCGCGGGAGACCCTGGTCGGGAAATCTCCCGCGCTGATGGCTGCTGCTTCCGGACGAACCTCACCCCGCGGTAGCTCGCGCCGCCCGTGGAGACGATGACCGCGGCACAGGCCGCGCCGGACCCTTCCTGCGGACGGTGCCAACGCGCCTGGCCAGGACCACGGGCGGAAAGAGAACGGTCCATCGATCCGGACCGGACGGCAAGGTCGGCAAAACACCAAGCGAGGAGGGGACGTGCAGCCTGAACGTGTGTCGGAACTCGCGGATCTGTTATCACGCGCGCGCAGTGCCAGGGCGGGCATGGGCAATGCCGTCCTGGTCCGGTCCGTCTCGGGAATGCGCTGTTCCGCGCTCCTGGGCGAGGTGGCCGAACGCGTGCGGCGCTTGGGCAGCATGGTCTGGAGCCTGTCGTGTTCCCCTTCGGACGCCCACCGTCGGTTCGCGGTCGTCCGCCAGCTGCGGGCCGCCTCGCTCAAGGTCGCCGGCCGGGACGAGAACATCGAGGGCGAGGAACCGCTCAGCGGAATATCCGACGGCACCGGCCCCTTCGACCATCAGCTCTTCGAAGCCCTGTGGGAAGGCTTCACACAGGGCGCCCGCCGGCATCCGCTGGTCGTCATCGTCGATCACATCCAGTGGATGGACGAGACCTCGCTGCGCTGTTTCGGCTTTCTGGTACGCCGCCTGCACCATCTGCCGGTCTTGCTGATCCTGGCCTACCGTACGGACGAAACCCCGGTCGACCGCACACTGATCGACGACATCTCCAAGTGCGACCGATGTCAGTCCCTCACCCTCTCCCCGCTCTCCGCTCACAGCGTGCGCGACATGGTCGAGACCGCCTATTCCGGGCAGGGCTGCGACGACGAGTTCGTACAGGCCTGTGCCGAGGCCACCCACGGGCGTCCCTCCCGTCTGGAAAAGCTGCTGGCGTCCCTGACCGCCGACGCCGTGCCCCCTCGGGCGTCGCAGGTCGACCGGGTGCGGCGATGCGGTGAGCGGCTACAGGCCGAGGCCGCCGCCGCCCGGCTGCTACGCCAGCCCGCCACCCTCCGCGAGGTCGCCGAGGTCGCCGCGGTACTCGGCGAAGAAGGCGATTGCGCGGTGATCGCGGACATGCTCAACCTGTACGGGGACACGATCTGGGGACTCACCGCCGAGCTGACCCGGGTGGGGGTCTTTCGCCCGACGGGCACCCCCGAGCGGTACCGCTTCACCAATGCCGAGCTGTGGAGGCTGATCCACCGGGACATGTCCGCCGATGCGCGGCGCGCGCTGCACATGCGGGCCGCCCGGCGGCTGAACGACCTGGGGGCGCCGCTGCCGCAGGTCGCCGAGCACCTGCTGCAGGCCGACGTGGCCGAGGACGCGTGGGCGTGCGGTGTCCTGAAGAACGCCGCGGACGACGCCCTGAAGGCGGGCGACCCCAAGACGTGTGCCGAGTACGCGTGGCGGGTGCTCCGGGACTGGATCCCGGAGGAAGAGCGCGCGGAGGTGCTCTGGCTGCTGGGCCGCGCCGAGGTGCTCTTCGCGCCCGCGGCCGCCGACCGCCATCTGGACGAGGCGGTCCGCCTCTTCTCCGATCCGGCGCGCCAGGCGGCGGCGATCGTGGAACGCGCCTACGCACGGGTCCTGCGGCAGGGCAGCGCCGAGTCGGCGCTGCGCCCGCCCCGCACCGTACTCGCCCATGTCGACGAGAAGGCGTTCGCCGAGCTCGCCGATACGGAGCTGAGCCTGAGCGTGCAGTCCCTGACCAGTACGGTGCCCGAGGGGGGAAGGGCGCCGGTCGTGGCGGCGCCCGACCGGCCCGCCCTGAGCCACACACTCGGCGTCACTCCCGGCGAGCGGGAGCTGCTGGCAGCCATCGCCGGCGATCTGGCCTGCCGGTCCGAGCCCCGCGACGTCCCGCTGGAGCTGGTGCACCGGGCGCTGGCGGGCGAGCGGCCGGCGGACAGCGCCTCGCTGGTGCTGCTGCTGCGATGTATCACCGTACTGACGTGGGCAGGGCATCTGCGTGAGGCGCAGCGCTGGGCCGATCACATGCTGACCACAGCGCTGGACCAGGACGCGCTCTTCCCCCGGGTGATCGCTCATTGCCAGCGCGCCGAGATCGCGGTGCGGCTGGGAGATCTGTCCCTGGCGCTCACCGAGGCCAAGTGGGCGCTGGCCCTCACCACCGCCCATCATGAGGTGAAGAGCTGCCATGCCGTCGCGGTGACCGAGGTCGCCCGGGTGCGCGGGGCCATGGGTCACTGCGAGGAGTCCGTCGGCCTCCTCCAAGGGCTCCACGATCTGCCCGCAAGCGCCCTGGGCATCCGGGGTATGTTGCGCCTGCACTCGGGTGACCTCCGGGGCGCACTCGCCGACCTGCTGGAGTGCGGGCACCGGCTGGAGGCACTGGAGATCGTCAACCCCGCTCTGAGTGCCTGGCGCGGCTGCGCCGCGCTGGCGTGGAAACGGCTCGGAAACGACGCGGAGGCCCGTCGGCTCGCGGAGACGGAGGTCGAACTGGCCCGGCGCTGGGGCAATCCGGCGGTCATCGGCCAGTCGTTGCGCTCGCTGGGGGCAGTGAGCTCGGGGGCGGCGGCGGAGCGCGCGCTGGCCGAGTCCGTGTCCCTGCTCGAGCAGACCGACGCCCGGCTCCAGCTGGCGCTTTCCCTCGTCGCGGCGGGCCAGGCGCAGGGGCGCAACGGTGCTTACGCCCATGCCCGGCAGGCGCTGCACAGGGGAATGCTGCTCGCCGAGGAGTCGGGCGCGCGGTCGCTCACCGCCGAGGCGCACCAATCGCTGCTCGCCTCGGGGGGACGGCTTCGGCGCACCCCGGTGTCCGGGCTCCCGGCCCTCACACCGACCGAGCGTCGTATCGCCATACACGCTGCCCGGGGGAGAACCAACAAGAGCATCGCCGATCTGCTGCACATCACCCCGCGCACCGTCGAGGTCCATCTCACGCATGTCTACAGCAAATTGTCCATCCGCGGACGGAACGCCCTGCCCGACGCCCTGGGCGCGGTGCTGCGCCACGAGTGCTGAGGCGTGCGCCCGGCCGGCCGGTGGAGACGTCCGGGCCTAGGGCGTGTTTCGAAAGTAGCGCCGTCCGCCCGGAGGGCGGGCCCCGCGGCGTCTGGTGCGTGTGATCGCAAGGCGGAGGGTCGTCCTCGTAGTGGGCCTACTCGGACGATCCCGACAACGCGGCGAGCGCGCGTGCCAGGCGTCGCGGGGCAGGCGGGACTTTCGCAACACGCCCTAGCGGCGCCCCACCACGGCGAACCCCAGCAGCAGCACGAAGCCGTCACCGGCCACGAAGCTCTGCCAGGCGGTCATCGCCCGGAGATACGCCGTCATGCCGACCGCGCCCCGCTCGACCAGCGGCAGCAGCCGCTCCGGGGACAATTGCGGCGCCAGGGCCGCGAGCCCCACTTCGTCGCTGGTGTAGGCGAACGGCCGCACGGTCACGTCGGTGAAGCCGGCGTCCCTGAGCACGCGGGGCAGGCGCCGGGCGATCAGCCGGTCCCCGCCGGCCGCGGACTGCGCCGCGCCGAGTGCGCGGTACGCCTCTTGGGCCAAGCCCGACAGGTCGGGCTCCGCCGTCCCCCACAACCCGGCATCGACGTCGATCACGACGAGGTGCCCGCCCGGCCGCAGGACCCGGCGCAGCTCCCGTGCCGCGGCGACCGGCTCCCGCAGGTGCTGGAAGACGTACCTGGACAGCACCATGTCGAACGTCGCGTCCGCGAACGGTGTGTCGCCGATGTCGCCCAGGAGCAGCTCCAGTTCCGCTCCGGCCGCCGCGCGGGCGCGCGCCCGGTCCAGGAGTCCGGGGTGCGCGTCCAGTCCGACGACTCGGGATTCCGGCAGCGCGGCGCTCAGTTCGGCGGTCACCGCGCCGTTTCCGCAGCCCGCGTCCAGCACCGCCCCACCGCCGGAGGGCGCCAGCGGCTGGAGGATGCGCCACTCGTGCGCCCAGGTCAGCGTGGCCTGGTGGGCCAAGCGCTCGACCTCCTGCTCGAATCCGCCCAGTTCCCTTTCGGGGCGGTAGCTGTGAGCGCCTGGCGTCACCGGCTGTCCCGCCTCACCCATGGCGCCGCTCCACCCGCATCAGCAGACCGTCCCGCGGACGCAAGGTGACCAGCGCCTCGGGGACGACCGTGGTGCCGGGTGCCCGGGTCAGCCGGAGCCGCTGGAGGACGACCGTGAGGACGAGCATCGCCTCCGTCGTGGCGAAGGCCTGTCCGATGCAGACCCGGGGGCCACCGCCGAACGGCAGGTACGAGTGCCCCGCCCGGCTGTGCCGGCGCTCGGGCCGGTACTCCTCGGGCGCCTCCCAGTACTCCGGATGCCGGTGCAGCGTCCAGGGGCTGATGCACACCAGCGTGCCGGCGGGGATACGGAACCCGCCGAGGAGGTCGTCGTTCACCGCGAGCCGGGAGATCAGCCACACCGGCGGGAACAGGCGGATGGCCTCGTCCAGACACTGCCGGGTATGGACCAGCTCGGACAGGTCCGCGGCGGTCGGCAGCCGGGTACCCAGGACCCGGTCGATCTCGGTGCGCACCCGCGCCGCGTGCTCGGGGTACCGGTCGAGCAGGTGGAGCGTCCAGCTGAGGGCCTTCGCGGTGGTCTCGTGACCGGCCATGACCATGGTCAGGACCTGGTCGTGCACCTCCTGGTCAAAGAGGGCGTCGCCGTGCTCGTCCCGGGCGCCCAGCATCGCGTCCAGCAGGTCCCCGGGGTGCCCATGGGGGCCGGTCAGCCGCCGGGCCCCGATCATGGTGCCGACCACCCTGTCCAGGAAGCCCTTCGCGCCCGTGTACGCCCGGAGCCGGGCCCGGACGTCCTCGTCCTGGGGCGGGGTCCCGTCGAAGTGCCCGATGAACCGGTTGATGTCGTCGACCGCCTGCCCGAAACCACGTCCGGCCGCGGTCAGTTCGGAGCCGAGCAGCGCGGAGGCCACCACCCGCAGGGTGAGTGAGGTGAAGTCGTGGTCCACCCGGACGGCATCGCCCCGGTCGGCCGCCTCGCCCCAGGCGGTGGCCAGGTCGAGAGCCGCCTCGACCATCAGGCCGTCGAACGACTCCACCGCCACCCGCCGGAAGGACGGCGCGCACAGTCGCCGCTGCCGCTCCCACTGCGCGCCGTTGCTGGTGAGCAGCCCCTTTCCGAGCAGAGGGGTCAGCATGAAGTCGTCCGGCGTCCCGGCCTTGGTGTAGTTGGTGTAGTTGTCCTTCAGGATGTGCCGGGCGAGTTCGGGCGTATTGGCGAACCACACGGTCTGGCCGCGGGTGCGATGGCTGCAGAGGTCGCCGTACTCGGTGACCAGGTCCTGGAGGAAGGTGAGCGGGTCCGCGCGGATGCCGGCCAGCGCCAGGTCCTCCGCCGGCCCTGGGGGGCGGTCGTCGGAGCCGGCCGTCGGGATGGCGTCGGACCGGGTGGGGCGGAGCATGACACGTCTCCTTCGAAGCGGCGGGTCGGGGGTCGTGCGCCCGGCACGACCTGTTGCGGCCCGCGGTACCGGGCGGGCCGCGGGGCAGCGGTGGATCAGGACATCTGCCGCTGGACGAGGCGGTAGAACATGCCGTCCTTGTCCTTCAGCAGTTCGTCGGGACTGCCGGCCTGCACGAGCCGGCCGGCGTCCAGGACCAGCACCCGGTCCGCCCGCATCACCGTCGACAGCCGGTGGGCGATCACGATGCGGCTCGCGTTCAGCCGCCGCATGCTCTGCGTGACGATCTCCTGGGTGCGGTTGTCCAGCGCGCTGGTGGCCTCGTCGAAGAAGAGGATGCGGGGCCGGCCGATCAGCGCACGGGCGATCATGAGCCGCTGTCGCTGGCCGGCCGACAGCGTCGTCGCCCCTTCGGAAAGGACGGTGTGCATGCCCATCGGCATCCGTCCGAGATCCTCGTCGAGTCCGGCCATCTCGGCGGCCTCCCACGCTTCGTCGAGCGAGTAGTTGCCCATGCCGCAGATGTTGGACAGGACGCTGCCGGCGAACAGGTTTCCGTTCTGCAGCACGACACCGCACTGTCGGCGGACGGCCGTCACGTCGAGCGACGACAGGTCCATGCCGTCGTACAGGACCGCTCCGGTGGTGGGCTCGTCGAAACCGATGAGCAGCCTGAGCAGCGTCGACTTCCCGCACCCCGTCGGCCCCACGATGGCGACGAACTCCCCCGGCCGCGCCTGGAAGCTGACATCGTGCAGCACCGGCGGCTGGTCGTCGTGATAGCGGAAGCTGACGTTGCTGACCTCGATCTCGCCGTACAGGTCGCCGGGCGACTCCTTGGTGGCCGACACCTCCGGCACCTCGGAGATCACCGGTTGCAGGCCGTCGAAGAGCGGTATCACGGCTGACGCCATGGTGATACTCCCGGTGACCTGGACACAGGCCGCCAGCATCATGCCGTAGGCACTGTTGAACGTCAGGAAATCGCTGACGGAGAGCTGGTGGCTGGCCGGGCCGCCGACGAGCGCGAACAGCAGCAGCGAACACACCAGCAGATACCCGGAGTTGAAGACGGTGACCACGTTCTGCAAGCGGCGCGCGCGGGAGGACAGCCGCCGGGACTGGGCGAATCCCAGAGCCCAGTGGGCGTACGCCCGGTCCTCCGCCACGGCGACGCGCAGCTTGGACAGACCGCCGAGCATCTGGAAAAGGGTTCCGGCCAGCTTGTGGTCGTGCTCGGTCAGTCGCTGCTGCCATGTGGTCTGCTTGATCCCCACCACCAGGCAGACCCCGCCACCGGCGAGTGCCAGGGCCAGCGCCATCAAGGCCAGCGGGACGCTGTAGAAGAACAGCAGACTCATGTTGGTGACGAACAGCAGGCAGCCCAGTACCACCTGGTTGGTGATGCCGGACAGCACCTCCCGGATGGTGCTGACACCCATCGCGGAATTGCTCAGCTCTCCGGTGGAGACCTTGGTGAAGAACGCGGTGGGGAGCCGCAGGAGCCGGTCCCACACCGCGGCTTGCGCCCGCCCCTCGAAGCGCCCTTCCAACCGCAGCAGCGACAGGTTCTGGACCGCCGACAGCACCGCCGAGAACACCGCCGCGGTGAACAGGACCACGCACACCTGCGTCACCGGCCCCCGATCGGCACGGGGCACCAGGTCGCCGAGCACCTTACCGGTGAGCACCGGAACCAGCAGTCCGAGCAGTGCCGCGGCCAGTCCGAGTCCGACCATCACCCCCGCGTCCCGCGCGCTGCCGCGCAGACCGAACCGGACCAGCGCGCCCCGGCTCAGGGGTTCGTCCGGCAGCGGCGGGTAGAACATCCACGCGGTGTTCTCCAGCCGTGCGGCGTAGGCACGGCCGACCCGCACGGCCTTGCCGCCGGGCTGCCGGGCCTCGTACCGGCCCCGCCGCCAGATCAGCGCCACCGGGGTGCGCTTGGTGACGGCGTCGCCCGGCGGGCCCCCCGGTCCACCGGTGGTATCCGGACCGAGGTGGGCGAACAGCGGCCCCAGGTCCGTGCGCCACCATCTGCCGTCCAGACGGATCTGCCGGGTGCGGAAACGCGAGGACACCGCGATCCGCTCCACGGGGCCCAGCCGGGCGTCGGAGGCCTCCGACGTGGAGGCGCGGGTGATGTCGACGCCCGAGGCGTGCCCGACGATGCGGGCCACCGCCAGATAGGTGTCCTGGTCGGACGGGTCGAAGTCGCCGTCCCCCGACAGCCCGAACGGGTCGAGCACGGCCGTCAGAGCGCGGGAGGAGCGCTGTAGCGTCTCGGCGTCCAGTTTCCGGCGCTGTCGCATCTCGCGGCGGGCCGTGGACCGCCGGCTGATCATCCGATCGGTCAGCCGTCGCATGAGAAGGCGCTGCTGGGACAGGACCTCGTGGGCGAAGTCCGGGTCGGCCATGACCTCCGCGGTGCGCAGTACGCCCACCACCGCGCCCTTGGGAGAGCGCACCCAGTCCGCCTCGGTGACCAGGAACCGTTTCGTGGTGCCTCGGCCGGGCCAGCCGGATGTGGCGAACGCGTCGGATGCGGACGGTGGGGACGGCGGGGGTGACGGGGCTGGTGGGGGTGGTGGGGGTGGTGGGGGTGGTGGGGGCGGTGGGGATGGTGGGGTGGCGGCGGGCCGGGAGCGCGCGTCGGCCTCGTTGACGTCGGTCAGCGCCAGTCCGACCGAACCCTGGAGGACCTGGATCCAGACCGCGCCGTCGACCGAGCGTGCCATGGACCCGGCCGGCAGCCGGGTGCGGCGCGAAGGCCGGGACACCCCGCCGGCGCTGTCCGTTTCCAGCGGAACGAATTCCCTCGGCGGCAACTCGGTCCGCACGGCGTCGGCCAGTGCCACGAACCCGGCGTCCAGTCCGGCCGCCAGTTGCGCCGCCAGCCGGCTTCCCGGCCCGCCGTCGCGCGGCCAGGCGCCGTGTCCGGCAGTGCGACGCACGACGGAGAGCGCGTCGACCAGCGTGCCGTCGCGCACGGCTCCGCCGGGCAGCGGTTTGCCGACGAGGACCGGCCCGTCCGACCGGCCGCCGCACAGTACGGTGCCGGTCCCGACGCGGCACAGGAAGGTCCAGCGTCCGCTGTCCTCCTCGCTGACGGCGAAGAGGTCCAGCATGCCCTCGGTGACGAACCACAGGCGCCCGGGGTCGTCCAGTGCGAAGACGCCCTCTGTCCGAGGACCGAGGATCGCGGCGAGCTCGGAGAAATCCATCGCTTCCGAGCCGGACCAGATCGGGAAGTGGGATGTGGTCACTGCTTCATTGCTCCCGGATCAAGTCGGCGTACAGTCCCTCCGCCCCGACAAGGGTGTGATGCGTGCCGCGCTGCACGACCCGGCCGTGATCCAGTACCAGGATCTCGTCGCTGTCCCGGATCGTCGACAGCCGGTGGGCGATGATCACGCAAGCGCAGCCGAGCCGGCGGAGGTTGTCGTCGATGCGCTTCTCGGTCTCCGCGTCCAGGGCGCTCGTGGCCTCGTCGAGCACCATGACGCTGGGCCCGCGGACCAGTGCGCGGGCGATCTCCAGACGCTGCCGCTGGCCTCCGGAGAAGTTGGAGCCGCCCTCGGCGACGAAGCTGCCGAGGGTGCCCGGCCGGGAGGCCACGACGTCGTAGACGGCCGCGGCGCGCAGCGCGGCGACGATCCTGTCGTCGGGGATGGAGGTGTCCCACAAGGTGACGTTCTCCCGGACGGTTCCCTCGAAGAGGAAGATGTCCTGGTCGACGAAGGCCACCGCGCTGCCGAGGGTGTCGCGGGCGTACTCCCGGCGTTCCCGGCCGTCGAAAAGGATCTGGCCGGACCACGGCTCGTACAGACCGGCGATGAGCCGGCTCACCGTGGACTTCCCGCTCCCCGAGCCGCCCACCAGCGCCACGCGCTGTCCGGGCCGCACGCTCAGATCGAAGTCCCGCAGCAGCGGATCCCCCAGCGGGCTGTATCCGAAGGTGATACCGCGCAGCTCCACGCTCGCCACGCTGGTGGGCCGGCGGGAGGCCGCGGACGGCGAGGGTGCGGGTCGGTCCGGGGCCTGGCGCCGGGGCGGATCCTGCGGCGCCGGTGCCCGGCCGGGTCCGACCTTCGGCGCGCCGGCCGGGCCGCTGCCGGGCGTCACGGCACCGAAGTCGGCGGCCAGCGGGAACCGTTCGATGTCCTTGAGCCGGTTGATGTCGGCGGCCACGTCCTGCACCCGCGGCCCCAGGTTGGTCAGCTGGGAGACCGGACGGCTGAAGTTCGTCACCAGCGTCTGGAAGGCGACCAGCAGACCGATGGAGATGGCCCCGTCGATCGCCTTGAGACCGCCGATCAGCAGGATGCAGCCACTGTCCACCGCCGCCAGGAGCGGTGGTACGACGGCGAGCAGCGCGGTGGGCGTGCCGAGGACCTGCGATCCGGACACCACCTTGGCCTGGAAGCCCGCCCAGCGCCCGAAGTAGTCGTTCTCGGTGCCTGACGCCTTCATCGTCTCGATGAGCTGGAGGCCGTTGAACGACGCCGCTGTCAGCCGCGCCCGGTCCGCCCGGAGTTTGGTCACCGCGTCGCTGCGGAGCCGTGACACCAGGCGCAGCACCACGATGTTCAGCAGGGCCACCCCGACGCCGATCACGGTCAACTCGGCATCGTAGGTCCACAGCAGGATCGCGTAGAACACCACGAGCAGCGCGCTGACCGCCGCGGTCGCCACGTCCCGGGACAGGATCTCGGCGACTCTGTCGTTGGAGGCGACCCGCTGGGAGATCTCGGCCGGGTTGCGCTGCGTGAAGAAGACCACCGGCAGGCGCAGCAGGTGCCGGACGACGCGGGCGGAACTGCGGATCGCCGTCGACGACTCCACCCGCAGCAGATGTGCCTGCTGAAGCAGGGTCAGCACGACGGTCAGCCCGGCGGCCACGCCCATCGCGCCGATCAACGGTGTGATGAAGGAGTGATCGCCGTTGTTCAGTACCCGGTCGATGAAGGCCCGTGTGAACGCGGGAACCGCCACGCCGGGGATGATCAGCAGGATACTGGCCAGCAGCGCGAGCAGCAGTGCCCCACCGTTGCTGCTGTAGCGGGCGTACAGGTCCGAGAGGATGCGCGGGGGGCGTCCGCCGCGCTGGAAGTCCGGCCCGCGCTCGAAGGTGAGGACGATGCCGGTGAAGCTGTTGTCGAACTCCTCGAGGCTGACCGTGCGCTTGCCGGAGGCGGGGTCGTTGAGGTGGACCACCGGCCGTCCGAGCCGGGTGCCCATACCCTCGTAGACCACGAAGTGGTTGAAATTCCAGAACAGGATCGTCGGCGGCCGCAGCGTGCGGAGTTTTTCCACCTCCATCTGCCGGCCTCTGGCCAGCAGACCGTAGCTTCTGGCCGCTCGCAGCAGGTTCGACGCCTTGGCCCCGTCCCGGGAGACGCCGCAGGCGGTCCGCAGCTCCTCCAGCGGGACGAACCGCCCGAAGTGGCCCAGCACCATGCTCAGTGAGGCCGCGCCGCATTCGACCGCCTCCAGCTGGATCACGGTCGGGGTACGGACGCGCATCCGCTTTCTGGAGCGGCCCTCGCGCCGGCCGCGCCGCATCCCGTGGTGCGGCTGTTCGCCCGCCGCCTCGGAGTCGGCCTTCCGGCCCGGCGTGTGCTGTGGGGGAACGGATCGAGTCGTCATCGCGGCAGCAGCCAATCAATGGGGCGCTCACCGGGCAGCCGGCCGATGGCGCTGACCTGGGTCCAGGAGTTGATGCGGAACGGCGGTCCGGACGTTGTGGTCCAGCGGTAACCGCTGGGCACGTCGGCGTCGCGGTCCGGGTCGACGGTGATCCGGATCGGTCCGCCTTGCTCCAGGAGTTGTGTGGCCAGGAGTTTGTTCCCGCCCAGGAAGTCCTGCACCTGCTGTTCGGTCTGGGGGAATGGGTCCATGGCGGTGACCCGGCCGCGCATCAGGCCGAACGCCTGCGCGGGAGCCGACGCCACGTCCATGTCCACCCTGTCGCCGATCTTCAGCAGGCCCGCCTTGTCCGCGGGGGCGAACAGGACGGCCACCATCCGGTCGTTCTTGCCGTCGGTGCGCTCCACCGTCATGAACGTCGCGCCCGCGGCGACGTACTGCCCGTTGCCGACCAGCAGGGCGATCGCCCGGCCGGAGAAGGGGGCCCGGACGGTCTTGGTGGCTCCTTCGGCGTCGACCAGGGACAGCACCCGAGCGCCCTTGGTCACCACGTCCCCGGTGTCGACGAAGACGTTCGACACCGTCCCGCTCTGCGGACTTTCGACCTTGGACACCCCCAGTGGATGGGTGAGGATGCCCGGCACGCTCACGCTCCGGGCCAGTTCGCCGTTGAAGGACCACACCAGGCCGCCCACGATGATCGCCCCCACGACCGCCAGCACCGCCCAGGCACGCGGCCGGGTCAGGCGCACCGGGCTGTCCAGGTCGTCGGGTTGGCGCAGGTTCTCCAGTGCCTTACGCCGGAACTCCATCGCCGCCCTCCTTTCCGCGGCTGCCGAGCAGGAACTCGCCGACGGTCGACTCGCTCTCCCAGGGCACCCCGGAGGCGGCGGCGAAGGCGTCGGAGTCGCCGCCGCCGAGCCCGCAGCCGGCGAGCCCCATCGCGGTGGCCACGCTGTACATCACCTGGTAGAGCACCCCCACGTGTTTGAGCACCAGGGCGTAACCCATCGAGGAGTACTTCCACATCACCCTCCCGAAGCGTGCCGTGATCAGCAGCGTCACCTGCGGCGGAGCGGACATCTGCGCGGTCGCGCGGGACATCTCGGCCAGGCGGGTCAGCGCCGGACCGGGCTCGGCGACCAGCTCCAGCCGGTGTTCCTCGGGGTCGTAGTGGTACAGGCCCGGTGCCACACCGTCCACCTGGTGGATCAGCGGATAGATCTCCAGCTCGTACGCCCGGCCGCCGGACGGGTAGGGCCGGTCGCCCAGTTCCTGCGAACCGTCGTCGTACCTGCCCCGGTTCCGTGCGCTCCGGTACAGGAACTCGCCCAGCTGCCCGGCCGTGAGCGGCGCCGCGCTGTCGTGCAGCCGTAACGACCGCCGGTCCTCCAGTACCTCGGTGAGGGTCCGGTCGCTCGTGCGCAGCGCCTGGAGGTCCGCCCGGGGCAGCTCCACCGAGCGGCCGTCGAAGGGCGGCCGGACCGAGGGCAGCGGCTCGGCGAAGCCCTTGGCCCAGTAGGTGCCGCCGTACGGCAGGTCGTGGCGTCCGACGCGGGTACGGCTGTGGAACCACAGCTCGTGCGGCGACCACTGCGCGAAGCGGAAGTCTTCCTCGGCGGCGCCGCTCCGCGGAACCAGAAAGCCGTGCCGGGCCAGGGCGCTCAGCAGCGCGGGGACCGCTTCCGGCCAGTCCACCGGGTAGGTCCGCGCGCCCGCGGGGTCGCGAGGGTCCCGCTGTGCGGGCAGCGAGGCCAGCAGACCGGTGAGCGCCGGATCGTGCAGTTCGGCGGCGACGTGCGCCAGCGGCGACTCCAGCACCATGCCCGTGCCATCGGCGCGCAGCACGGCGAAGCGGGACATCCGCAGCTCGGCCGGGTCGCCGTCATGCCGGGACACGGGCGGAACGGCGGGGCCGAGCGGACGGAAGGTCAGCAGGGGCGACCCCGCGACCTCCAGGGTGGCGGAGAGCCAGCCGCCCGCCCGCAGCCTCCGCAGCAGCGTGGGAATCTTGAGCATGCCGAGCTCGCCCTCATGGCTCCGGACGACGTCCAGCAGCTCGTCACTGCCGACCGCTCGGGCGGCGAGCAGCTCCATGGCCGCCGTCAGTCCGGGTGACAGAGCACCCAGCGAGGTACCGCGCTGCCCGATGAGGATCTGGGTCGCGCCGCTGGGGACGGTGACGATCCGGGCGCCCGGGTGAAGCCGCAGGAGTTCACCGACACGCACCGGACCGGGGGCGGGTGAGGGGTTGCTGATGGCGCCGGAAGGATCGGGACCAGTCATGTCATCTCCAGGGAGACCGCGGTGGGGAAAGCCCTGAAACGGGGCGAGGGCGTGTTTGTGGGGGCGGGTCAGAAGAAGACGCTTCGCGGGTTCATCCGGTCCTCGGCGGTTGCCGCGGACAGCCAGCCCAGTTCCACTGGTACGGAGTAGAGTCGGCCCGGACCCAGCCGGCGCCAGAAGTGGCGCATGCCCGGGACCATGACCTTGGCGACCTTCAGCTCCAGGTCGGGCAGGCTCTGGTCGAGGACGATCACTTCGAGGCCGGCCTTGCGCACCCGCTCGACCCCGCCCCGGATGTCCGTGGCCAGGTCGCCGGAGAACAGGCCGGAGTAGCTGCCGGCCGAGGTGGTGGGGAGGTTCGGGGCCGGCACGACCCAGGGGTCCTGGGCGACCGTCACCTGCTGGAGCCATGCGAGCGTGTCCGGGTCGTCCTCCCAGTAGTCGGTGGACCCGTCCGCCTTGCGGTTGATCACCGCCGGCAGGAACTGGTTGACCTCGGTCAGGGCCCGCAGGACGGCGATCCGCACGTCCAGGTGCGCCCCGAATCCCAGCAGCACGTCCTCCACCGGGTGGTCGATCCGGCGCGAGACCGCGGCGAAGGTGGGGATGCCCAGGTCGGTGGTGATGTCCACCGCCTCCAGGGTGCGGTTCATGCCGGCGTAGAACTCACGGAGGGTGTCGATGTACGGCTCGTGCAGGCTGTCGAGATCGAAGCCGGGCCGCAGCGCGCGGTTGTACCACCACAGGCCGACCGCGTCGCGCTCGCAGAGTTCGTAGAACGCCTGGAGGATCGCCTCTTCGAGGGTGTTCCCGGCGGCGTTGCCGTTGCCGTCGCTGAAACAGTAGAAGTGGTCCACCAGGTCGGGGTGGCCGAACCAGGCGTATCCCGCCGGCACCAGTCGCTCCCGGTCGTGCGTCAGCGACCACGCCGCCGTCCAGTCGATCTCGCGGCCGGTGTCGAACGGTTCCGGCACGATGTGCAGCCGGCCCGCGCCGTGGCGGTTCCATTCCTCCCGGCCGGCGTACTGGGCCTCGGAGTACAGCAGCAGGTCGCCTGCGTGCACCGCCAGGTCGGGACCGAGCGCGTCGAAGCTGGCCCGGCGGGTGGGGCGGTCGTCGCGCCATACTCCCGAGTACCGTTCGATGGCCTCGCACATTCCGCTGACCCGGGCCTGGATGTCGGTGCGGCCCTTGCCGCCGCTCTGGCCGCGCAGGTTGCGGCGCAGCATGGCGAGGTTGTCACCGGGCATCGCGAAGTTGTGGCCGGCCGAATAGCTGTAGGTGACGCCGTTGTCGATGTCATTGAGCGGCCGCAGCGAGCTGACGGCGCCGGTCAGCCGGCTGATGTGCTTCTGCAGCCGCTTGTAGGTGTCGTCGGGGCGCATCGTCCGGTGCCCGCCGTCCGCGCTGAACCGCACGGCCTGCTCGGTCAGTTCGATCCGGGGGTCGATGTGCAGGACCGAGGGGTCTCCGCAGCCGGGACACTGCGGCTGCCGGATCAGCTGGTGGCGTTCGGTCCGCATGGTCGGGACATGCACCGAGATCAGGACTCCCCGGTAGTCGGCCGCCTCCGCCCCGATGATGCCGGCCACGGCGCCGACGACCATCTGTGCCGCAAGCCCTCCCGACCAGGGAGAGGCCGCCACAGAGGTGAGGATCGGAGCGTCGTCGCCCCGCTTGCGCTTGAGGTACGCCTCCACCTGCCGATTGCCTTCCAGCCGCCGGGCCAGGCACTGCCAGCATCCGGTGACGTCCGGCACCAGGTAGGGGCCGGTCCAGACATCGGCGCCGGTGGGCTTGGCCAGCAGCCAGGGGATGCCGGCCCCGCGCAGGCGGGCGTCGACGGCGGCGAGTTCGGGGTTGCCGTAGTCGTCGGCGAGCACGACGGCCAGGGTCGGAGCGGTGGCACCGGCCGCGGCGGCGGTGACCGGCCGCACCTCGATGCCGGTCGTCCGCAGCGCGGCCACCACCTCCGCCTCGTCCACCGCACCCACCGAGGCGATCTCCACCTGGGCCTCGTCCAGGCGCCGGGTGGCCTCGGCGGCGTCCACGCCCTGGGCCTCCCAGAAGGCGACCGAGGCACGGTCGGTCCCGACAGGACCTTCGGCGAGGTGGTGGAAGCGCTGGAACTTGCTGATGGCGAAGACGACTTCACCCAGCGTGAACCGGTCGGAGAGCTTCTGGGCTATCTCGGCGATCGTGTGGGTCCCGTCCAGGAAGGGCACCACCTCGGCGACCGCCTTGCCCTGCACCAGATAGTGGCCTTCCTCCGACACCAGGAAGACCCGATCCGGACTGACGACCTGCGGGACAAGGTGTGCCTTAAAGCGAGGCAGATCCACGGCGCCCTCCAAAAACATCTCGACGTGGTCCGACACTTTATTACCCGTCGGGACAGGTAAAGCAAGGAATTCAGAACGACCCTCGGCTATTCTTTCGGCGCTCCTCGGCTGCCCCTGCCGGGTGGCTTTCTTATCCGTAGGGGGGCCTCTCCCTATCCCTATGGGTCCCTCACCTCCGACCGCTCTGAGCTGCGATAACGCTATGGGTCGGCGGGTTCTGCGGATACCGGTGAGGCCGCAAAAAGATGAAGCCACAAGGGAAAAGACCGCAGTTGACTCGGCGGTGGTCGGCTCTGAATGATTTCCGCATCCACCCGAATCCGGCTCGGCCCGGAATCGACAAGCGATAAGGGGGACCCATGGAGCCCAGGGAGAGGTCGGCATTCGTCAGCTCTTACACCAAGGTGCTGACGGCTGCCTGGTCCAACGACGAATACGCGACGCGACTGGAGACGGACCCGCGCGCCGCACTGGCCGAGCAGGGCCTGGAACTGCCGGCCAACGCGAGCGTGCGCATCGTCCGGAACATCGGGGGCGACCCCGACCTGGAAGCCCAGGTGGCCCTCTGGGAAGCCGGCAAGACCAGTGGCGTCTACGAGCTGAGGGTGCCGAGCTCACCCCAGATCGAGGACCGCGAACTGTCCGAGGCCGACCTGGAGGCCGTAGCGGGCGGCGACAACACCTACTGCTGCTGCTGTTCTCCCTGCTGCTGCTGCACCTGACACAGCTACGGCGGCGCGGCGCCCCTCGCCCTCAGCCCTCGATCACGCTCTGAACCCCAAGGTGGTGCAGATGCCCGGACCGGAAGTCATCGGGGTGTCCGGACTGCGCAAGTCCTACGGAGCCGTACCCGTGCTGCACGGGGTCGACCTCCATGTGCGACGCGGCGAGATCTTCGCTCTGCTCGGCCCGAACGGCGCGGGGAAGACCACCACGCAGGCGATCCTCACGGGCTTCAGCAGCCGCGGCGCCGGGTCGGTCAGCGTCCTCGGCCAGGACCCCGTCGGCGCCGGGCCCCGGTGGCGCGCCCGCATCGGCATCGTCCCCCAGGACGTGGGGTCCTTCGACGAGCTCACGGTCAAGGAGGTCGTCTCACACTTCGCCTCCCTGTACCCCGACCCCTTCCCCGTCGACAGCGTGATCGAGCGGACGGGGCTCGGCGAGAAGGCGAACGAACGCACCGCTCGGCTCTCCGGTGGTCAGCAGCGCCGCCTGGACATCGCGCTCGGCATCGTCGGACGCCCCGAACTGGTCTTCCTCGACGAACCCACCACGGGACTGGATCCACAGGCCCGGCGCGTCACCTGGGACCTGATCCGGACGCTGGCCACGAACGGCACCACAGTGATGCTCACCACCCACTACCTCGACGAGGTCGAGGTGCTCTGCGACCGGGTCGCCATCCTGCTGCGCGGGAAGGTCGCCGCGGAGGGCGCGCCCAAGGACATCGGCGGGCGCGCCGATGGTGAGGCCGTCATCGAGTTCCACGCCGGAGGCGCGCTGCGCGGGGCGGACCTGCCGCCCGTTCAGCGGGCCGGGGCGCCTCCGCTCGGACGGGCGGAGGGCCAGGTCCGGATCAGCACGGACGCACCGGCCGCGACGCTGCGCGTCCTGCTCGACTGGGCGGCCCGGCTCGGGAGCGACGACCTCCCGGGGCTGACCGTCACCAGGCCCACGCTGGAGGACGTCTACCTCCGGATGATCGCATCGGCCGACGCGACGACCGCGGCGCCCGAGTCCCGTCGGGAGAACACCGGATGACTGGTGGAAGGGAAACCACGGCCGTGGGGGATCGATCCGGACTCCGCCCGCGCCCACAGCGGATGCCCTCGATCGGCAGGGTGGCGGTGGCCCGCGCCGGCATCGAGCTGAAGTGCTACTTCCGCAACCGGCAGGCGGTGATCTTCACCTTCGCCCTGCCGCTCGTGCTGCTGCTGATCTTCGGCGTGATCTACAGCGGCGACGCCCCCGGCACCCACACCCCCATGAAACAGGTGCTGATCGCCGGAATCATCGCCTCCGGCATCATGAGCACCACGTTCTCCAGTCTCGCCGTCGCCATCGCGATCGAGCGCGACGACGGCACCCTGCGCCGGCTGGCCGCGACCCCCATGTCGCCGGCGTCGTACTTCCTGGCCAAGGTCGCCCAGGCCTTCGTCACGGGAGTGCTCGAGACCGTGGTGCTGCTGACCGTCGGCGTCGGCCTGTTCGGCCTGCACCTTCCGAACACCGCGGCACGCTGGTTCACCTTCGCCTGGGTCGTGGTCCTGTCCATCGTCGCCTGCTCCTTCCTCGGCATCGCCTACAGCCGGGTGGCGCCCAACGCGCGCGCCGCGGCGCCTGTGGTGCAACTGCCGTACCTGGCGCTCCAGCTCGTCTCGGGCGTGTTCTTCGTCTTCACCTCCCTCCCCGGCTTCATGCAGGTGGTGGCGGGATGCTTCCCGCTCAAATGGATGGCTCAGGGCCTGCGGTCGGCGTTCTTGTCCGACTCCTTCCAGCGATCCGAGGCGGCCGGCAGCTGGGAGCACGGGCGTACGGCCCTGATCCTCGGCGGGTGGTGTGTGGCCGGACTCCTGCTGAGCCTGACGGCCTTCAAGTGGGAGCGGGCCAAGAAATGAACGTGCTCCCGAGCCCCCGAACTCCCGGCCTCGAGGCGGGATCGTCCGGGCGTCGGCCGTGACGCCCGGAACACTTTCACAAAGGAGACCCATGGAACCCAGAGAGAGGTCGGCATTCGTCAGCTCTTACACCAAGGTGCTGACGGCTGCCTGGTCCAACGACGAATACGTGACACGGCTGGAGACGGACCCGCGCGCCGCACTGGCCGAGCAGGGCCTGGAACTGCCGGCCAACGCGAGCGTGCGCATCGTCCGGAACATCGGGGGCGACCCCGACCTGGAAGCCCAGGTGGCCCTCTGGGAAGCCGGCAAGACCAGTGGCGTCTACGAACTGAGGGTGCCGAGCTCACCCCAGATCGAGGACCGCGAACTGTCCGAGGCCGACCTGGAAGCCGTAGCGGGCGGCGACACCTACTGCTGCTGCTGCTCACCGTGCTGCTGCTGCACCTGACCTGATCGTGCACCGCATGAACCCGCTGGCCGTAACGGACGAGGAACTCGTTCGTTACGGCCAGCGGGCCCAAAGAGCCGGGCAACGCAACCGAGACGGGGAAGTGTTCGAAAAATGACGTCAGCCGACCTGCCGGCCGGGCTCGGCCCGCCCTCCGCCGTGGCTGGACGGCGCCACGTGCACCTGGTCGAGATGACCGTGATGCCCGGCGTCCGCTACAGCATCGTGCTGGGCTACCTGCAAGCCGCCGCCGAGGCGGCCCCGGACCTCGCCGCGGCCTGTTCCTTCACCAAGCATGTGCACATGCAGGGCGGGGACGCTTTCGAGGCCGCCTGCGCCAAGGTGCTGGGCGCGCTGGAGGACCCCCTGGCGGTCGCCTTCACCGTCTACTTCTGGAACCGGCCCAGCACGCTCGAACTGGCCCGGCGGATCAAGGAGCGCTGGCCCCGCTGCCGCATCGTGATCGGCGGCAACGATGTGACGCACCAGCAGGTGGTGTTCACCGAGGCGCCCTGGGTCGACGTCCTCGTCCACGGCGAGGGGGAGTTGCGCTTCCGCGATCTGCTGCGCGTATTCCTGCGCCACGAGGAGCCGGCCACCGCCGACGCCGAGTTGGCGGCCCTGCCCGGCATCAGCTACCTCTCCGCCGACGGCGAGGTGGTCACCACCCCCGAAGCCCCCCGGATCGCGGACCTCGGCGCATTGCCCTCGCCGCTGCTGGGGAACACCTGGACCGACGAGGACATCGCGCGGTCCCGGATGCTGGTGTACGAGACCAACCGGGGCTGCCCCTATTCCTGCGCCTTCTGCTACTGGGGCGGGGCCACCAACTCCAAGATCCGCCAGTTCCCCATGGACCGCATCGAGGCGGAACTGGAGCGCATCGTCCGGGTCGCCGCCGACGGCACCCAGCTGTTCATAGCCGATGCCAACTTCGGCATCGTCGCGCGCGACGTGGACATCGCACGCCACATCGTGGAACTGTGCCGGCGCCACAACAAGCGGCTGCTGGTGATGACGAACTGGGCGAAGAACACCAACGGCCGTGTGGTGGAGATCGCGGGGATCCTCTACCGGGCCGGGCTGACCGGGGCCATCACCCTCTCGGCGCAGTCCTTCGACGCCGAGGTGCTGCAGATCGCCAACCGCCGCAACATCCGGGTCGACAACTACCGCCGTATGCAGACCCAGTTCCGGGCCCAGAACATCCCCACCTACACCGACCTCATCTGGGGCCTGCCCGGTGAATCCCGCGCCACCCACCTGGCCGGGATCGAGGAGGCGATCGCCTCGGGCGGCTCACCCGTCATCTACCCTCTGCTGCTGCTCAACAACACCGACTACACCCACGACCGCTTCCGGGACGATCACGGTCTGCGCACCGGGTACCTGCCCTGCGACCCCGGGAACACGGACCTGATGGCCGACGTCGTGATCGAGCACTCCCGGATGACGTTCGAGGACTGGCTGAGCGGGATGGCCTTCCGGATCCCGCTGACGCTCTTCCACAAGTGCCTGCTCCGCTCGACGTTGCGCGTCCTCGCCGAGGTCTCCGGCGTGCGCACGGTGGACCTGGTGGAACTGCTCGGCCCGTTCCTGCGCGAGGGGGGTGGGGACGACCCCTTGATCGCCTTCCTGATGGCCGACTACGCCCGTGCCTGGCGGGAGCCCGCCGCCTTCAACCGTGACCTGCTGTACGGGTACGTCGGGCGTCCGGTGATCCACGAAGAAGTCCACTACCAGGCGATGCTGCGGCGCATGGTGGGCGATGAGGGCCGCGCGGCCCACTACGCCCGAGCCGCCGTGGACTTCCTGTACGAAGCGCTCACGTCCGGAGGGCACCCGCTACCGGACCGCGCCGACCTCGACCTGGTCACCGACCTGGACCTGGCGGCGGCAGCCGTGTTCCGTGCGGGGATCCACGGGACGGCGGAGCACCACGAACTCGCCCTGCCGGAAGCGCTGTTCGACCTGTTGAGGCGTTACGGCGACGTGCCGGGCGGAGCGCCCGCGGCCGTTTCCGGCGACCATCTGGTGCGTGTCCGGATCGAGGTGCCCGAGTCGAGAACGCGGTACCCTTTCAGCGCGTACGCGCTCTCGGTCTGGCACGGCAGCGGACGGCCTCTCCACGATGTCGACATGCGCCTCGATGTGCACACCCGCCGGACGGGGAGGCTGTCAAGACGATCGCGGTATCACCCACAGCCTAGGAAGACCCCGGCGGCTCCGGCCGCCGAACCCACCCCTCGGGAAGGATCCCTGCCGTGAACCGAAACCTGCGTAATGCCACCCCGGTCGCCTATGCGGCGCTCATCCTCTTGGGCTTCTTCATCGACACCACCGTCGGAATCGCCGTGATCATCGTCGGTGGCATCCTCATCAGCGTACTGTACACCGCCACCAGGGGCGGCCGTGCCGCGGACGCCACACCGCGCCGAGCCCGTCGGCAGCGCAACCGCAGCTGAGGCGGCACGGCGGGCACGGGACATGCCCGCCGCCTTCCTTGTACTCCTGACGGAACCACAGGACGTTGCCGTTGTGCACGCCGATGCGGCCCAGTGCCCCGGAGCACTGGCGGGCGGCGCCCACGCAGTCGGTGGAGAGGAGGCATGGTGAACAGCGATCGGGACGACGGGGCCGGTCCTGTCGACGACCACGCAGAGTCCGACCGCGCCGATGAGGGCACGTACGAGTTCACCTACGTCGGGCCGCGGCTGCAAACCTGGTACATGGTGAGCGCGGCGGACGGCGCCGAGCCGGAGAGCGCGGAGCCCCAGGACGAGGCGCCGGGGCCGTCGGCACCCGGTGCGGTACCGCAGGCGCAGCAGCCGCAGGCGCAGCCGCAGCCGCAGCCGCAGCCGCAGCCGCAGCCGCAGCCGCAGCCGCAGGCCCAACACCAGCCCGGTCACAGCGGTCACGGCTTCCCGCAGCCGAACGACCCCGGCCGGCCCGTAGCGCCCGTCTGGCCCGTACCGCCCGGCCAGCCGGTACCGCCGATGGGCGGCCCGCGGCCGGACGCCGGGCCGGGCGCCCCACAGGCCCATCGGCCCGAAGTGGACCAGCGGCAGCGCACCGGCCAGGGCGGCGCCCCGCTCGGCCACACCGCGGCGGTCGAGCTGAGCTCCGATCGCCTGCTGCGCAACCAGCCCAAGGCGAAGAAGCCGGGGGCCAACGCCCGGCCGAGCCGCTTCAAGCTCGGCGCCAAGAAGGAGGCGGCGGAGCGGCAGCGCAAGCTGGAGCTGATCCGCACCCCCGTCCTGTCCTGCTACCGCATCGCGGTGATCAGCCTCAAGGGCGGTGTCGGCAAGACCACGACGACCACCGCCCTGGGAGCGACACTCGCCAGCGAGCGACAGGACAAGATCCTGGCGATCGACGCCAACCCGGACGCCGGCACGCTGGGCCGCCGGGTGCGCCGTGAGACCGGTGCGACGATCCGCGAACTCGTGCAGGCGATCCCGTACCTGCACACCTACATGGACATCCGCCGGTTCACCTCTCAGGCGCCCTCCGGCCTGGAGATCATCGCCAACGACGTGGACCCCGCGGTGTCGACGACGTTCAACGACGAGGACTACCGGCGGGTCATCGAGGTGCTGGGCCGCCAGTATCCGGTGATCCTCACCGACTCGGGCACCGGGCTGCTCTACAGCGCCATGCGCGGAGTGCTGGACCTGGCCGACCAGTTGATCATCGTGTCGACGCCGTCGGTGGACGGCGCGTCGAGCGCGAGCACCACCCTGGACTGGCTCGCCGCGAACGGCTATGCCGAACTGGTCTCCCGCAGCATCACCGTGATCTCCGGGGTGCGCGAAACCGGCAAGATGATCAAGGTCGAGGACATCGTGGCGCACTTCCGGACCCGTTGCCGCGGGGTGCAGGTGGTGCCGTTCGACGAGCACCTGGCGGTCGGCGCCGAGGTGGACCTGGACATGATGCGGCCCAAGACCCGGGAGGCGTACTTCGACCTCTCGGCGATGGTGGCCGAGGACTTCGTGCGGGCGCAGCGGGCACAGGGCCTGTGGACCGGCGACGGCGGCAACCAGCCGTCGGTGCAGCCCCCGCCAGTGCCGGGCCGGTACGCGGCGCCCGGTCCCTACGGGGGCGCTGCGACCGGCTACCCACAGCCGTACGGGCCCCAGCCGCAACAGGGCCACGGCTACCCGCCGCCCCCGCCGCCTCGGCCCGAATCCAACGGCTGATTCCGGAGCGTGAGCGAGCCGCCGCCAGGCGACCTCTAGCCGAGGAAACTCAGCCGCACCTGACGGTCGGGGTTGTCCTTGTTCGTGTCGACCAGGCACACCGACTGCCAGGTGCCCAGGGCGAGCCTGCCGCCGATGACCGGGAGGGTCGCGTGCGGGGGGACGAGGGCGGGGAGGACGTGGTCCCGGCCGTGGCCGGGGCTGCCGTGGCGGTGGCGCCAGCGGTCGTCCGGGGGCAGCAGGTCGCGCAGCGCGGAGAGCAGATCGGTGTCACTGCCGGCGCCGGTCTCCAGGATCGCGATCCCGGCCGTGGCGTGCGGGACGAAGACGTTGAGCAGGCCGTCGCCGCCGTCCGCCACGTCCCGTAGATACGCCTCGCAGTCGGCGGTGAGGTCGGCGACGGTCTCGGTGGAGCCGGTGGTGACGCTGATGGTGTGGGTACGGAATGTGCTCATGGCACCATCCTGGTACGCCTCCGCGGAAAACTCCCGTCGTAAAACTCCCGCAACAAAGGTCCGAGGAGCAAGACACCGTTGACCGGTTCCGGACGTCCTCGCTAGCTTCGACGTCATGTCTACGTCAGCCATGCTCACCACGCGCGGTCATATCGACCTGCTGCGGGTGGCGTCCGCCGCGTGTCCCGGCCCCCGCTGACCTTCTCCCCTCTCTCCCCGCTTCCGTCTCGTTCCGCTCTGCCGTGCTGACCGTCGTGTCGTACGGGCATCGAGGCGTACCCCTTTTGTGGAGCCCCCATGTCCCCGGTTCTCGAACCGGTCGTACCGCTGTCCGCGCGCCGTCGCACCGTGCCGCGCTGGCTGCGCCGCACGACCGGACCGATTCTTCTGCTGGTGCTCTGGCAGGTGTCCAGCGCCACCGGTGTGCTGCCCTCCGACATCCTGGCCTCCCCCGGCACCATCGCCCGTACCGCCTCCGACCTGCTGGCGGACGGCACCCTGCCGCACGCCATGCTGGTGTCGGTGCAGCGGGTGCTGATCGGCCTGCTGCTCGGCGGGGTCGTCGGCGTCTCGCTCGCGCTGGTCTCCGGGCTCTCCCGGCTCGGGGAGGACCTGGTGGACGCGAGTGTGCAGATGCTGCGCAGCATCCCCTGGGTCGGCATGATCCCGCTGTTCATCATCTGGATGGGCATCGGCGAGGCCCCGAAGATCGCGCTCATCGCACTCGGCGTCACCTTCCATCTGTATCTGAACGTCTACGCGGGCATCCGCGGCGTGGACGCGCAGCTCATCGAGGCCGGGACCGCGCTGGGGCTCGGCCGCTGGGGGCTGATCCGCCATGTGGTGCTGCCCGGTGCGCTCCCCGGGGCCATGACCGGGCTGCGGTACTCCCTCGCCACCGCCTGGCTGGCGCTGGTCTTCGGCGAGACGATCAACGCGGATGACGGGATCGGTTTCCTGCTCAACCGCGCACGGGAGTTCTTCCAGACCGATGTGATCGTGGTCTGCCTGATCGTCTACGCCGCCCTCGGCCTGCTCGCCGATTTCATCGTCCGCACTCTGGAGAGGCTGCTGCTGCAATGGCGACCGAACTTCACCGGCAAGTGAACTCCCCGGAAAACGGCGCGAAGGGCGAGACCGGCGACGCCGCGGTGCGGATTCGCTCGCTGACCCGGTCGTTCGACGGCCGCGCGGTCATCGACGACCTCCAACTCGACATCCGGGCGGGCGAGTTCGTGGCGCTGCTCGGCCGCAGCGGCTGTGGCAAGTCCACGCTGCTGCGGGTGCTCGCCGGGCTCGACCGGGAGATCGAGGGCGAGGTGCTGGTGCCGCGCCGCAGGGCCGTCGCCTTCCAGGCGCCACGGCTGATGCCCTGGAAGAAGGTGTGGCGCAATGTGCTGCTCGGGCTGCCCGGCCGCCCCGGGCGGGCCGTCGCCGAGCAGGCGCTCACCGAGGTCGGTCTGGGCCACCGTGCCGACGCCTGGCCCAAGACGCTCTCCGGTGGTGAGGCACAGCGCGCCTCGCTCGCCCGTGCGCTGGTGCGCGAGCCGGATCTGCTGCTGCTGGACGAGCCGTTCGGCGCGCTGGACGCGCTCACCCGGATCACGGCCCAGCAGCTGGTCGCCGAGTTGTGGCAGCGGCGCGGCTGCGCGGTGCTGCTGGTCACCCACGATGTGGAGGAGGCGCTGCTGCTGGCCGACCGCGTCCTGGTGATGGACGGGGGTGTCATCGCGCATCAGGTCCGGGTGGACCGGGACCGGCCCCGCGACATCGCCGATCCGCTCCTCGCCGAACTGCGCGCCGAACTCCTGGACCGGCTGGGTGTGAAGGCGCCCGAGCCGGCCGTCCGCACGGTCGGCTGAGCCGGTCCCGGCCCAGCCGATCCGGGCCCCGTGCGACCCGTACCGCTCGTACCACCCGCACCACTCGTACCACCCGCACATCTGCTCGCACTCTCGCGAACCTGTCGAACGGACCCTGCTGACATGAGACGGCGAATCGTCCCCGCCCTGTCCCTCCCGCTCGCCCTGCTGCTGTCCGCATGCGTCAGCTCGACGTCGCACAACGGCTCCGGCTCCGCCGGCAACACCGACGGCAAGGGCGATGTGACCCTCAACGTCGGTGACCAGAAGGGCAACGACGAGGCGGTGCTGCGCGCCGCCGGGCAGCTGAAGAACCTCCCGTACAAGATCAAGTGGTCCACGTTCACCTCCGGTCCGCCGATCCTGGAGGCCGTGAGCGCCAAGGCCGTGGACATCGGCGGGGTCGGCAACACCCCGCCCGTCTTCGCCGCGGCCGCCAAGTCCCACATCAAGGTCGTGGCCGCCAAGCACGGCACCTCCGACGGCGAGACGATCCTGGTCAAGAAGGGTTCGCCGGCGAAGAAGGTGGCCGACCTCAAGGGGAGGTCGGTCGCGGTCGCGCAGGGCAGCTCGGCCCACTACCAGCTGGTCGCCTCGCTCCGTAAGGCCGGGCTCTCGATCAAGGACGTCAAGGTCAGCTTCCTGCAGCCCGCCGATGCCCTGGCCGCCTTCAGCCGCGGCAAGGTGGACGCCTGGGCCATCTGGGACCCGTACACCTCCCAGGCGCTGCGCCAGGCCGACGCGCGGGTCCTCACCACGGGCCAGGGCGTGGTCAACGGCCTCAACTTCCAGGTCGCCAACCCCTCCTCCCTGAAGGACGGGAAGAAGGCGAAGGTCATCAAGGACTATCTCGGGCGGCTGCGCCGGGCCCAGGACTGGGTCTACCAGCACCCCGAGGAGTGGGCGAAGGTGTGGGGCAAGGAGACCGGGCTGCCGTACCAGGTGGCGCTGGACTCCGTGAAGCGGACCAACGGCACCCGGGTGTACGTCGCCGTCGACAAGCGCGCCATCGCCTCGGAGCAGGAGATCGCGGACACCTTCGCACAGCTGAAGCTCACCCCGCGCAGCTTCCGGTTCGCCGATTACGTGGACACCCGCTTCAACGGCGACCTGCCGCCGTCCACCTCGGCGCCCCGCACCTACCAGAAGGGCTCCTGACCCGCACCGTCGAGGGCTTGTGTTCGTGTGCGCTCCAACTCCTAGGGTCCGCGGGCATGGAGACCACGGAGCACACCAGGACACTGGGCCGCAGCGGCATCGAGGTGAGCGCGCTCGGCTTCGGCTGCTGGGCCATCGGCGGTGAGTGGCGGTCCGCCGACGGGCAGCCGCTGGGCTGGGGCAAGGTCGACGACGAGGAGTCCGTACGGGCGATCCGGCGCGCGCTCGACCTCGGCGTCACCTTCTTCGACACCGCCGATGTGTACGGCACCGGCCACAGCGAACGCCTGCTCGGCCGCGCCCTCGGCAGGCGGCGCGCCGATGTCGTCGTCGCCACGAAGTGGGGCAACCTCTTCGACGAGCGGGCCCGCGTCCGCGTCGGACAGGACGACTCCCCCGAACACGCACGCCGCGCCCTGACCGCCTCCCTGCGGCGCCTGGACACCGACCACATCGACCTGTACCAGCTCCACATCGCCGATGCCGACCCCGAACGCGCCGCCGCACTCCGCGATGTGTGCGAGGAGTTCGTGCGCGAGGGGCTCATCCGCGCCTACGCCTGGAGCACCGACGACCCCGCACGGGCCGCCGTCTTCGCGCAGGGCCCGCACTGCGCGGCCGTCCAGCACTGTCTGAACGTGCTCCAGGACGCGCCCGAACTCCTCGCCCTCTGCGCGGAGTCGGACCTCGCGAGCGTCAACCGCAGCCCCCTCGCCATGGGATTGCTCACCGGCAAGCACACCGCCGGACGCGCCCTGGAGGCCGGTGACATCCGCAGCGCGCCACCCGCCTGGCTGCCGGGGTTCACCGCGGACGCCGGTGCCGATGCGGACTGGCTCCGGCGGGTCGACGCCCTGCGGTCCGTGCTCACCAGCGACGGCCGTACCCTCGCGCAGGGCGCCCTCGCCTGGATCTGGGCCCGCAGCCCGCGGACGATCCCGATCCCCGGCTTCCGTACGGTCGCCCAGGCCGAGGAGAACGCGGGGGCCATCGCGAAGGGACCGCTCACCGCCGGGCAGACGGCCGACATCGACCGCACCCTGGGGCGCCCAGCCGCCAGGCGGCGTCAGGACTGAAGCACCACGGTTTCCTCGGCGACCAGGACCGCCACCGAACTCATATCGATGAACCTGCCCTCGTCCGGGTGCACCAGCTCCCGGTAATTCTCGGACGCGAAGAAGGCGTCGTGATCCGCCCAGCTGTCGAACCAGATTTCCGTGAGGCCGTCGTAGGCGGGGCGCGGATAGCCGTCGGCGGGCACCGGGTGGGAGACGGTGTACTTCTTCACGTACTGCCGCGCTTCCGGAATGGAGGTGAACAACGGGGCGTGGCGGTTTCGGTGGTGCTCGACGAATTCCTCGAAGGTCATTCCATCGATGCGGTTGATCATGAAAGCGAGCTTGATCATGGGCTTCCTCTTTGTTCCTCGCTCGCGGTCGCGAGCCGTGGGGGTAACCTAAACGCTCACATCGATGTCATGGGCAAGTCGCCGTGACCCAGTGCACACGAGGAGGTGGGGAGATGCGGATCGGTGAACTGTCCGCCCGGACGGGAGCCAGCCGTCGATCACTGCGCTACTACGAGCAGCAGGGCTTGCTGGTGGCCACCAGGTCCCCCAGCGGCCAGCGGTACTACGACGACGCGCACGTCCAGCGGGTGTCGCTCATCCAGCAATTCCTCGCCGCCGGAATGTCCAGCAGAACCATCGCCCAGATGGTCCCGTGCATGACGGAGCCCACCATGGACCGGGCCCGGCAGGCCCTGGCCGCGATGAACAGGGAGCGAACCCGGCTGTCGGCCGCCATCGACGAGCTCACCGCCGCCAGAGAAGCGCTCGATCACCTCATCGGCGTCAACGAGGACTTCCTGGCGGACGGGACGGCTGACCGCGCCTCGGCCTGACGTGACCGACACCGTGCCCGGGAGTCACCCGCGCATCGGCTCGGCGGCCGGCTCCGCGGGCGACTCGGTGGTCGGCCCGGTGGTCGGCCCGGTGGTCGGCCCGGTGCGGGTGCCGCGGATGACCAGGCTGAGGCAGCCCAGTGCCACCAGGGCCACTCCGGAGAGCATCACGGGGTAGGTGAGCCAGTTGGACAGCGTGGCCAGCAGGGCGGGCAGCAGGAAACCCGCGTAGGCGAGGGTGTAGTAGACGCCGGTCAGGCCGGCCAGGTCCGCCGCGCCCGCCATCCGCTGGATCTCCAGCAGCCCGGAGACCACCGCGATCCCATAGCCCGCGCCCAGCGCGACGGCGGCCGCCACCGCCAGCCACGGGGAGCGCAGGACGGCGTTGAGCGCGCACAGCGCGGCGCCGAGCAGCATCACCGCCATCGCCACCACGGGGGCGCGCCCCTTCCCGGTCCCGGTCGTACGGTCCAGCCGCTTGGCCACCGGCTGAACGGCCGCGCCGGTTCCCAGGGTCAGTACCGTCAGCGCGGTCGCGTAGGCGAGCCCCCAGTGGCCCACCCGTGTTTCGACCAGTTGTGGCATCACCGCGTAGGCCAGTCCGGCCGCGCCGAACACCCACGGTGCCATCGGGAGCACCACCAGCCGGAACCGCCGGCGCGCGGGTGCGGGGACGCGCAGGTCGTCGATCAGCCCTCGCAGCACTCCCCGGTCCGCGCCGGCCGCCCAGGCGTCCGGCGCCCGGGTCTCCGGCACCCGCAGGAGCAGCGGCGGGACGGCGACGGCGATCACGATGTGCACGACGTACGGGGTCACCATGGGCCAGGGTCCCCACTGGGCGAGGGCGCCCGCGACGCCCGCGCCGAGGGCGAAGCCCGCCGTCTGGCAGAGCGCGGCACGGCGGGCGGCGAGCCCGGTGTCCGCGCCGGTGGACAGCTCCTTGACCCAGCTGCTGCCGACCGACATGGCGATGCCGACCGCGACCCCGGTGATCAGCCGGCCGGCGTAGATCGCCCAGGAGCCGTCGGCTCCGAAGCTCAGCACCAGGCTGGCGAGCACCGAGGCCACGGTGCCGAGCATGAGGACCGGCCGGCGGCCGCGCCGGTCCGACACCGGCCCGGCGAGCAGCAGCCCGGGTATCAGTCCGACGACGTAGGCGCCGAGGAAGGCGTCCACGCTGAGGGTGGAGTAGCCGCCGAGCCGGCGGTACATCAGCAGCAGGGGGGTGAACTGGTTGCCGCCCCAGCCGCAGACGAACATCGCTGCGGCGACCGGTCGCCACGCGCCCGAGCGGCGCGGGGTGGCAGGCGGCTCGACGACCCGCTGGGTTTCGAGCATGGTGAGGTACGGATTCCTTGTGCGCGTGGGTCGCGGCGGCGCCCTTGCCGCCGGTGGATCAGCGGTCGCTGCCGGATCGCCCCGGCGAACCGTGGGTCGCGGTGAGGTGGGCCCGCAGGGCCACCGCGAAGGTGTCGGCGGCCCCGGCCAGGAGATGGCCGAGCAGCGTCTCGTGCTCATCGGCGAGCACATGCAGCCGCTGCGGCCGGGGCCGCAGCGCGGAGACGCTCATCCGGCGCTGCCGATCGCCGAGCGTGGAGTAGAAGCGGCTGGCCAGGCGGTTCCCGGAGGCGTCGACGATGCCCCGGTGGAATGCCTCGTCCGCCGCGGCGAAGCCGTGGACGTCCCCGGCCCCGGCGAGGTCGCGCTGGTGCGCGATCAGGTCGCGCAGGCGCTGCTCGCCGTCGGCCGTCAGACCGTCCCGGGCGATCCGCTCCGCGGCGGACCGCTCCAGGGCCTGCCGCAGCTCCAGCACGTCCGCGGCCTCGCCCGGGGGCACCGGCACGACGACCGCGCCGCGCTTGGGGTGCAGGGCCAGCAGTTCCTCCGATTCCAGCCGGAGGAACGCCTCACGCACCGGCGTGCGGCTCACCTGTACGCGTGTCGCGATCTCTCCCTCACTGATCAGCGTGCCGGCGGCGAGCTCTCCGCTGAGGATGAGCTCCTTCGTCACCGAGTACACCGTCTGTGCTGCTGATGAGCGCCCTGTCGTCGCGGCCATGGGCCCACGGTAGCACTCATAGATACAAGCTTGTATCCATGCCCGGAAGCCAGTACCCGGGGTGCCGCCGGACACTGGCTCCGATCACCTCGCTCGCAGGCTGCTCACGATGTCGCCCGGCCCGGCACGCCGAGCCGTCGCAGCACCTCGTCCAGCGTGTCGTCGCCGCCCACGTTCCCGGGGACCACCACGTAGGGGAGGACACCGGACGGGGTCCGCAGATCCCAGACGCTGACACCTGCCAGCATTTGTCCGCGCACCCGCGCGGTGCTGGTCCGCAGCCCGGTGCGGGCCACCTCGGCGGAGGTGATGCCGCCTTTGGCCACCACGGCCGCGACCGCTCCGGCCAGCTCCCGTACGGCGGTCGTCAACCCCGTCATGACACGTTCTCCGTGGTCCAGCGTGTTGTTGCGCGCCGACCGCTCCCGCTCGCTCGCCAGTACCGCCACGCCCCGGGTCCGCAGCTGCTCATGAGCCCGCTCCACCAGGTCGCGGCCCGCGGCAGCCGGGTCGGTGAGCGCCCGGTCGGTGTCCAGGAGCAGAGGGCGGGCGGCCCAATGGCGTTCGACCGTCGCGAGCTGCCGGGTGGCCCCGGAGGTGTGCGAGCCGCAGACGACCAGTACCGGACCGGCCGGGCGCCGCAGAGGTGCGGGCAGCAGACCGGGGCTGACCGCTGCCGAGCAGCGCGCGGCGAGCGGGGCCGCGCAGCGTACGACGATCCGGCGCCCGGCCGCCCATGCCCGCTCCAGCCCTTGGTGCACCAGGTCGATGTCCTCGTCGGTGACGGCATCGGGCGCGATCACCGTCCCGGGCGCCGCCTCCCCGAGGGCGCGCGCCACGGCGTCGCCCGCGGTCGCGCGCAGTTCGGCCAGCGGCACCGTCAGGACCTTCCGGCCGCCACCGGCCTCGGCGACGTAACCGGCCATGGTGCTGGATCGGAAGCCGAACACCGGGTCGCGGGCGTATTCCGTCTCTCCGGCCGGTACATCGGTTCCGCCGATGCGCACCCAGTGGATGCCGTCGCGCGTGGTCCGTCCGCCGGCCGGGAAAGCGGGCAGGAAGAGCAGTACGGAGTCGGGCGAGGCGAAGACATCGCTCTCGGCGAAGACGTGGCCGCGCAACGTGGAGTCGCCGCGCAGGACGAAGCGCACGTCGGTGCCGAGGCGGCGGGCGGCTTCGGCACCGGCCTCCCGGATCCGGCCGACGAGGGTGACCGCCGCGTCCTCGGGGATGGCACGGCTGTTGGTCAGGATGTAGGCGGCGTCGTCGTGCCGGAGCGTGTCGGTGAGCAGGTCGGTGTCGTGGTCCAGGAGTACGGGCACGTCCGAGGCGGATTGCGTACCGGTGGGGTCGTCGTCCAGAACGATGGTCTTCATCGGGCGGCTCCCATGGCGACGAGGGCGTTGATGACCGTTTCGGAGCGGGTGGCGACCGCGTCCGTCCAGGTACCGAGGCCACGAAGTCGGCGTTCGCCTCGGGCCCGCCGCGGGATCCGTCGGCCAGGGCCGAGTCGGCTCCGGCCGCCGCGGCGGCGACGATGAGATCGGCGTCGGTGGCGTGGTCGAGCTGGACGCACACCGGTACCGCGGCGGCGTCGGCCAACGACCGCAGGGCCCGGATGAGGTCGAGCCCGTGGCGTCCGCCCGCGGTCCTGGCGGAAACCAGCAGGGCGACCGGGCTGTGGAGTCGTTCGGCGGCGTCGACGACACCACCGGCGGTGGCCAGGTCGTAACAGGTGAAGGCCGGCAGGGCGGCGCCGGCGGCCCGGCGTTCGGCCGCCGTCTCGGCGAGTTGGGCGCGCATGATTCCTCACGGGACGATGAGCCGGGGCCGCGTGGGCGCGGCCCCGGCGGGTGGGGGCGGGCGGGTGTCAGCGAGTCGGCGCCACCGACAGGCCGGGGAGGGGCTGCTCGGCGGGCCGGCGCCGGGTCTCCGGGGTGACCAGGCTCGCGAGCACGCCGATCCCGCCGCAGGCGCAGTACAGGACGGCGACCCCGGCCCAGCCCCAGGCCCCGGAGAGGGCCGCCGCGATGAACGGGATGAACCCGGAGATCGCCGCGGAGAACTGGTAGCCGATGGAGGCGCCGGAGGTGCGCAGGCGGGCGTCGAAGAGTTCGGAGAACCACGCGCCCTGGGTGCCGGCGAGCGCGTCGTGGCACAGCGCGAGTCCGCACACGAAGGCGGCCACGATCGCGAGCGTGTGCCCGGTGTTGACGAGCAGGAACATCGGGAAGCCGAAGGCCAGGGTCAGCAGGCTGCCGGTGAGGTAGAGCGGCCTGCGGCCGACGCTGTCGGAGAGCCGGCCGAACAGGATGGTGGTGCAGACGCCGAGCGACGCGGCCAGGACCAGACCGGTGAGGGCCACGGCATGGCCGGCGATGCCCTCGGAGGTGATGTAGCTGAGCAGGTACGTGACGATCGCGTAGAAGCCTCCGGTCTCCGCCAGCCGCAGCCCGATGACCCGGAGCACGGTGCGCCAGTCGTCGCGCAGCACTTCGGCGACGGGGCTCTTGGCGATGGTGTCGGTCCGCTGGAGGGCCTGGAACTCGGGCGATTCGGAGACCTTGAGCCGGATCACCAGGCCGGCCGCGATGAGCAGGGCGCTGAGCAGGAACGGGATGCGCCAGGCGAGGTGGCTGTCGAACCGCGCGGCGATGAGGAACGCCACGTTGGCCAGCAGCAGCCCGAGCGGGACGCCCGCTTGCGGGATCGCGGAATACAGTCCCTTCCGGTGGAGCGGGGCGTGTTCGTACGTCATCAGGATCGCGCCGCCCCACTCGGCGCCGAATCCGATGCCCTGGAGCAGGCGCAGCAACACCAACAGGATCGGCGCGAGGGCGCCCACCTGGTCGTAGGTGGGCAGGAAGCCGATCGCGGTGGTCGCCACGCCCATCAGCAGCAGCGCCCCGACGAGGACGGGCTTGCGGCCGAGGCGGTCACCGAGGTGCCCGCCGATGATGCCTCCGATGGGACGCATCGCGAAGCCGACGCCCAGGGTGGCGAATGAGGCGAGGGTGGCGGCGAGCGGGGATTCACCGGGGAAGAAGGCATCGCCGAAGTAGAGTGCGGCGGCGGTTCCGTAGGCGAGGAAGTCGTAGTTCTCGACGGTGGTGCCGACGGCGCTGCCGAGGGCGACACGGAGTTTGTCGGGGGATCCGGTGTCGGGTCCGGTCGGCGTCTGACCGCGGGGAGCGGACCCCGGGGAGGAGGTGGACATGTGCGGCTCCTGATGTGCGTGGCCCGGGTGGTGTCCCCGGACCCTGTCCCCCGGCTCACCGCCCGGCCGCTCCCCCGGGCGCCCTGAGCGGTGGCGAACCGCTACGGGGCCGGAGTCCGCGGTCCGGACGCGGTGCCGAGGCCGTAGGTTCCTGCGTAGAAGTCCGTGATGTGGGCACGGACCAGCGCGACGGCGCCTTCGTCGTCATGGCGCTCGATCGCGGCGAGGATGCTGCGGTGTTCCTTCCGTACGGTCTTGGCGGTCTCCCGCCAGTCCGCGAGCCGCTCGTAGGCGTCGATCATGCGGCGCTGGATGGCGCTGCGCATCGATCCCATGAGATGAGCGGTCAGGGCGTTGCCGGCCGACTGGGCGATGGCCACATGGAACTCGGCGTCCAGGCCGTTGAACTGACGCGCCGTCAGCTCAGGGTCGTCCATCCGGTCGAGGATGTCCCCGAGCCGGGCAAGGTCCTCGGGACCCGCGTTGCGCGCCGCCTCCGCGGCCACCCAGACCTCCAGGGCCAGACGGCTCTGGAGGACGTCGGTGTCGCTGAAGTGGCCCAGGGCGAGTTCGAGCCTGAGCAGATCGGCGAAGCCCGATCCGGGGTGTCCGACGAAGACCGATCCGCCTTCCGGACCGCCACCCGTCCTGACCTCGACCACGCCGAGCGCCTGGAGGACCCGGAGCGCTTCCCTCAGGGAGGGCCGGCTGACCCCCAGCAGCTGGGAGAACTCCCGCTCACTGGGCAAGCGGTCGCCCGGTCGCAGGAACCCTTCCATGATCCGTTGCTCGATCTGAGCCATCACCTGTTCGTAGGTGCGGACCTTCCGGACGGGTTCCCAGGGTTCTTGTCGCCGCTCGCTCACTCGCGCTCCCTTACAGACGGTGGGGCCTTCGGCGGTTCCACCCTAAGACAGCGCCGGTACACCGCCGGTCCACCGACTGAAGCCCGCGCCACCGCCCGGCGGTCACCCCGTCGGCACGCCGCCGGCGAGGGCGGAAGCCTCCAGCTCACGGCGCAGCCGCACGGCGGTCATGGACTCGTCGACCTCGACGTCGTCGAAGCTGAGCACCGCTCCTGCCGGTACGTCGTTCTTCAGCGTGAATCCGTGGGCGAGCCCCATCGGCAGCGCCCGGTGGGCGAGCGAGGCACGGGCGGGGGCGAGTTTTCCGTGGACCATGTAGCCGCCCTCGCCGTCGAGCACCTCACCGCCCTTCAGATCGCGCTTGGCCACCGACACCACATCACCGTGGAAGCCGCCCGCGACGCCCGTCGCCTCGCCCCGCAGCACCGCCGAGGCGATACTGACGCCCAGCTCCAGACCGATCATGTGGTACGGCCGGTACAGAGCGCCGTACCGCCCCGTCGGGTCGGTACGGACGCCGTATTCGGCGAAGCACCGCATCGCGTAGTCGGTCCGCGCCGCGAAGGTGATGTAGACGCCCCAGCGCAGGTCGCGTTCGACCTCACTGCCGTCCCGGTTGAGGCTGGAGATGACCTCCACGGTGCCGGTGCGGGTCAGCGAGCCACCGAGCTCCTTGGGGCGCAGGACGGTGGAGAGGTCGTCCACACCGACCGGTGGGAAGAACAGTCCCTCCTCCTGGGGCTCCAGTCCGGTCGCATTGGCGACGGCCGCCATCTCGATGGCCGACTTGGTGCCGTCGAGGAACGAATTGAACATCTTGGGGTTGAAGTCACCCGAGGCGAGCTGCTCGGCGGTGAAGCCGTAGTGGTCCCACACGGTGTCGGGGGTGGAGAGGTGGTACTCCGGCAGGTACTTGGTCCCCTTGCCCGCCGCGACCACCTCGAAGCCGACGGTGCGGCACCAGTCGACCAGCTCGTTGATCAGGGCGGGCTGATCACCGTACGCCATGGTGTAGACGACACCGGCCTTGCGGGCCTTCTCCGCCAGCACAGGACCGATCATGCAGTCCGCCTCGACATTGACCATCACCACATGACAGCCCGCCTCGATGGCCCGCCCGGCATGGTGGGCGCCCGCGATCGGGTTGCCGGTGATCTCCAGAACCACCTCGAGGCCGGGGGCATCGATCAGGTCATCGGCACTGTCGGTGACATGGGTGCCGCCGGTTCGCAACGCCTCGTCGAACGACGCCGCCGCGTACCGCTCAGCGGGCCAGCCCGTCCGGTGCAGGGCGGATCGGGCGCGGTCCACGTCGAGGTCGGCGACGCCGACCACGTGAAGGCCGGCGGCGCCGACCGCCTGGGTGAGGAACATCGAGGCGAACTTGCCCGCCCCGATGACACCGACCCGGATGGGGCCGGATTCCCGCGTCCGCCGCGCGAGGAGGCTGTGGAGGTTCATGCCGCTCCCTGAGTCGTCTTCATGGATGGCCGGCAGCCGGGCGTGGTCCGAGCGCGATCCGAGCTTGGTCTGACCATCTGACCGACTGTCCATCTGGCCGTCACTATGGCAGCGGCCATCCAGCCGGTCAAGGGATCCGCGGGAACATGCGGCGGGCGCCCCGGACGGGGGCACGGCATCCGCCGGGCACCCCGGTCCAGACAGCGGAAGGCCGCTCCCACGACCCGTGGAAACGGCCTTCTGCCTGCGAAAAACTGGTCGGGGCGACGGGACGGCGGCGACAGGATGCGCGGCTACCCGCCCGCCACCAGGGCCGGCTCGAGATCTCGCGACCGGGCGACGCGCCCGGTGTCCGTGGCCGTCGCCTTCGCGCGCCGCTTGGCGCGGTCAGTGGCCGGCCGCCACTTCGTCGAGGAACAGGTGGTTGCGCTCCAGCACCGTGAGCAGGTTCCGCAGCAGCGGGGAATCGTCGTCCTCCCGCCACGCCAGGTCGAGCCGGACGCTCAGCGCGTCCTCGATCGTCTTGCACCGCACGCCCTCGCGGGGTGCGGAGCGGATGGAGTCGGGCAGGACGGCGATGCCGAGGCCGGCGGCGACCAGCGCGAGGGCGGCGGAGGTCTCGGTGACCTCATAGGCGGGGCGCGGATAGAAGCCGGCCGCCAGGCAGCCGCGGACCACGGTGTCGTTGACGACGGAGCCGAGTGCGGCGCCGTACATGACGAAGTCCTCGTGCCGCAGCTGCTCGACGCGGACGGTGTCCGCCTCGGCGAGCCGGTGCTGCTCGGGGACGGCCACGACCAGGGCCTCGGTGGCGACGGCGCGGTGTGCGATGCCTTCCTGGCGGACCGGGGGCCGCAGCACGCCGACGTCCAGGCGGCGCTCGATCAGCCCCGCCTCCTGTGCGGGCGTGAGCATCTCGGTGTGCACCTCCAGCATCACGTGTGGCATCTCGCGCTTCACCAGCCGTGCGAGCGCGGGGAGTTGCCGGTAGGAGGCGGAGCCGGTCAGGCCGATCCGCAGCACGCCTTCCGCCCCCGAGGCGAAGCGCGCCACGCGGGCGACCGCCTCGTCGACGGCCTTGAGGATCCGCTCCGCATCGGTGCGGAACACCTCACCGGCGCCGGTCAGCGCGACCTGCCGGGTGGTCCGGCTGAACAGCTCCACGCCCAGTTCGGTCTCCAGCCGGCGGATCGCCTGGGAGAGCGGGGGCTGGGCCATGTGCAGCCGTTCCGCGGCCTTGCCGAAATGCCGGGTCTCGGCGACGGCCGCGAAATACCGCAGGTGCCTGAATTCCATCCGGCGCCCCTTTCGTGGCTCCGGGGCCCTCGATTACGCCACAGCGTAGGAGCGCCTCACATACGACACAAATACCTGGTGCCACTTTATTGAGACGCCGCGCATATCAATAACCCCCTGGGTCAACCCTGGGCACATGCCCGGGGCCGACTCTTCACTCGGCTGTCATGGTGCTGCAAAGCGGCCGTAATACGCCGTCGCCGACCGGATCGCCCGGCCGGCGGGACACGGATCAGCGGAGGAACGGGACCATGGCCGAGGCTTTCAGCCGTGCGCGGACCATCCTCGACGGCGCCCTCGTGGAGGACCCGGACACCGGCACATACCGGGTCCGGCGGAGTGTCTTCACCGACGAGGAGCTCTTCGAGCTGGAGATGAAGCACATCTTCGAGGGCAATTGGGTCTATCTCGCGCACGAGAGCCAGATCCCGGAGGCCGGTGACTACTTCACCACCCATATCGGCCGCCAGCCCGTCGTGATCTCCCGCGACAAGCAGGGGGAACTGCACTGTCTGATCAACGCGTGCAGTCACCGGGGCGCGATGCTGTGCCGCCGAAAGACCGACCACCGCACCACCTTCACCTGCCCGTTCCACGGCTGGACGTTCAGCAACAGCGGACGGCTGCTGAAGGTGAAGGACCCGCGGGATGCCGGTTATCCCGAGCAGTTCAACAAGGACGGCTCCCACGACCTGACGAAGGTCGCCCGCTTCGAGAACTACCGCGGTTTCCTCTTCGGCAGCCTCAACCCGGACGTCAAGCCGCTGACGGAACACCTGGGGGACGCGGCCGTCGTCATCGACATGATCGTCGACCAGTCCCCGGAGGGCCTTGAGGTGCTGCGCGGCTCCTCCACCTACCAGTACGACGGCAACTGGAAGCTCCAGGCGGAGAACGGCGCCGACGGCTACCACGTCTCCGCCACCCACTGGAACTACGCCGCCACCCAGGCCCGCCGCACCTCCGGCGAGTCCAAGAACGACACCAAGACGATGGACGCGGGCGGCTGGTCCAAGCAGCAGGGCGGCTTCTACTCCTTCGACCACGGCCATCTGCTGCTGTGGACCAAGTGGCTGGACCCGGCCAACCGGCCCCTGCACAGCAGGCGTGCGGAACTGGCGGAGCAGGTCGGGCCCGAGCGCGCCGACTGGATGATCGGCGTCTCCCGGAACCTGTGCCTGTACCCCAATCTGTACCTGATGGACCAGTTCAGCTCGCAGATCCGGCACTTCCGGCCGATCTCCGTCGACAGGACAGAGGTCACCATCTACTGCATCGCCCCCAAGGGCGAGCCCGCCGAGGCCCGCGCCCAGCGCATCCGGCAGTACGAGGACTTCTTCAACGCCACCGGCATGGCCACCCCGGACGACCTGGAGGAGTTCCGCTCCTGCCAGAAGACGTACCTGGCCACCGCCGCTCCCTGGAACGACCTCAGCCGTGGCGCCGTGCACCGGATCGAGGGCCCGGACGAGGCCGCCAAGAAGATCGGCATCAACCCGGTCGCCAGTGGGGTGCGCACCGAGGACGAGGGCCTCTACCCCATCCAGCACGGCTACTGGCTCGACACCCTGCGCAAGGCCCTGGACCTGGAGGCGGCGAAGTGACCACGGCGACCGGCGAGACCACCCTCGAGGACATCCGGCGGTTCCTCTACCGCGAGGCCCGCCACCTCGACGACCGCGAGTTCGAGAAGTGGCTGGAGTGCTACCACCCGGACGCCGAGTTCTGGATGCCGGCCTGGGCCGACGACGACGAGCTGACCCGCGACCCGCGGCGCGAGATCTCGCTGATCTACTACCCGAGCCGGGCCGGTCTGGAGGACCGCGTCTTCCGCATCCGCACCGACCGCTCCAGCGCCACCAGCCTGCCCGAGCCGCGCACCGGCCACAACATCACCAACGTCGAGATCACCGGCCGGGACGGCGACCTGCTGCACGTGCGGTTCAACTGGTTCACCCTCTCCTACCGCTACCAGACCACCGACACCTACTTCGGCACCTCGTACTGCACGCTCGACCTCTCCGGACCCGAGCCCCTGATCCGGCGGAAGAAGGTGGTGCTGAAGAACGACTACGTGCACCACGTCGTGGACGTCTACCACCTGTGAACCAGCCGCCCAGCACCCCTCCCGAAATGAGCACCAGCATGTCCTTCCAGGTCGCCCTGAACTTCGAGGACGGCATCACCCGGTTCATCGACTGCCGCCCGGACGAGACCGTCGCCGAAGCCTCCTACAAGGCCCGTATCAACATCCCCCTCGACTGCCGCGACGGCGCCTGCGGCACCTGCAAGTCGCTGTGCGAGTCGGGCCGTTACGACGGCGGCGACTACATCGACGAGGCGCTGTCCGACGACGAGGCGGCGGCCGGCTACTGCCTCCCCTGCCAGATGACCCCGCACAGCGACCTCGTGCTGCGCATCCCCTCCTCCTCGGCCGCCGCGAAGACCGGCGCGGCGACGCACACCGCCACCGTCACCGACATCCGGCGGCATTCGGCCGGCACCGTCGAGTTCGCCCTGGAGGTGGACGACCGCGACGCGCTGGACTTCCTCCCCGGCCAGTACGTCAACGTGGCCGTCCCCGGGACCGACCAGGCCCGCTCGTACTCCTTCAGCTCCGGCCCGGACCAGCGGCAGATCTCCTTCCTGGTGCGGACCGTGCCGGGCGGCGCGATGTCCGAGTACCTCGGCGAGCGGGCCCGGCCCGGCGACCGCGTCGAGTTCACCGGCCCCATGGGCAGCTTCTATCTGCGCGAGATCACCCGCCCCGCCCTGCTGCTGGCGGGCGGCACCGGGCTGGCGCCGCTGCTGTCGATGCTGGAGGGGCTGACCCGCAAGCCCCCCGCGCACCCGGTCCACCTGCTCTACGGCGTCACCACCGACCAGGACCTGGTCCACCTGGACACCCTGGAGGACTACGCGGAGGTCATCCCCGGCTTCACCTTCGACCACTGTGTCGCCGACGCCGCCAGCACCGCCCGCAACAAGGGCTTCGTCACCGGCCTGATGGACGCCTCCACCCTGCACGACGGCGATGTGGACGTCTACCTGTGCGGCCCGCCCGCCATGGTCGAGGCGGTGCGCGGCCACATCGCGTCCCTCGGCGTGACCCCGGCGAGCTTCCACTACGAGAAGTTCACCCCGGCCCTCGCGCGCGAGACCGCGGAGGCGGCGTGAGCGCGCACCCCGGCCGGTTCGCCAGCAGGAGAGTCGTGGTCACCGGTGCGGCCCAGGGCATCGGGCTGGCCGTGGCCCGGCGGCTGGCGGCCGAGTCCGCCGAGCTGGTCCTGGTGGACCGCTCCGAGCTGGTGCGGGAGGCCGCCATCGAGCTGAAGGCCGAGGCGGTCACGGCCGACCTGGAGACGTACTCCGGGGCCGCGAGCGCCCTCGGCCCGCACCGCCGGGTGGACGTCCTGGTCAACACCGTGGGCGGCGCCATCAACTTCAAGCCGTTCACCGCGTTCACGGCCGAGCAGATCCAGGCGGAGGTGAACCGCTCCCTGATGCCCACCCTGTGGTGCTGCCGCGCGGTGCTGCCCGCGATGGTCGAACAGGGCCACGGCACGATCGTCAACGTGTCCTCGGCGGCCACCAGAGGCATCCACCGCATCCCCTACTCGGCCGCCAAGGGGGGCGTCAACGCGCTCACCGCCTCGCTCGCCCTCGAGTACGCCGACGCCGGCATCCGCGTCGTCGCCACCGCGCCCGGCGGCACCCAGGCGCCCCCGCGCCGCATCTCCCGCGGCACACCGGAGCGCCGCACCGAGCGGGAGGAGGCGTGGTTCCAGGCCCATATCGACCAGACGCTCGCCTCCTCCCCGATGGGACGCTACGGCACCCTGGAGGAACAGGCCGCGGCCATCTGCTTCCTCGCCTCCGACGAAGCCTCGTACATCACCGGCACCGTGCTGCCGGTCGCCGGTGGTGATCTCGGATGACCGGGGTCCACGGTGTTAGCGTGCTGGTCCATGAACGACCGCGACGACCGCGCTGAGCTGCGGCGACACCTCATCGGGCGGGTCGCCGAGAGCGCCGCGCTGACCCGCGCGGTCGACGCCGTCCGCGCCGGCCGGCCCGCCGTCCTGCTCGTCGAGGGCCCGGCGGGCATCGGCAAGACCGCCCTGGTCGACCATGTGCTCGCCACCCGGGAGACCTGCGCAACGGTGCGGGTCGCGGGCGTCTCCTGGGAGTCGGACCTGCCGCTGGGCGTCGCACGGCAGCTGCTGCGCGCCGGCGCCCAGCGGTCCGTCCTGGAGGCGGCGGACCTGCTCCACGGCCGGTGGACCGCCGACCAGGAAGACGCCCCCCTCCTGGTGGTCGTGGACGACGCGCACTGGGCCGATGTGGAGAGCCTGCGCGCGATCCGCTCCGCGCTGCGCCGGATGACCAACCAGCGCGTCCTGGTCGTGCTCGTCGCCCGGGACGAGGTGCACCAGACGGCGGAACCGCACGCGGACACCCCGCTGCCGGTGCTGCGCACGCTGGAGTTCCTGGACGGCTGCCGCGACGACGCGGTGCGCCCCGGCCCGCTGACCCCCGAGGACGTCAGGACCCTCGCGCACGACGCCCGTGGCCTCGCCCTGGATCTGCCCGCCGCCCGCCACCTGTGCCGCCACACCCGGGGCAACCCCCGCCACATCCGGCAGCTGCTGACCGAGATCCCGCCGGAGACGTGGCAGGACTGGCGGCCCGAGCTGCCCGCCCCGGCCCGGTACACCTCGGCCGTCCAGCACCGCCTCACCCGCTGCGGCCCGGCCGCCCGAGCGCTGGTGGAGGCGTGCGCCATCCTGGACGACGACGCCCCGCTCGCCGAGGCCGCCGCACTGGCGGACATCGCCGATCCGCTGCCCGCGGTGGACGAGGCCCGCGCCGCCGGACTGCTGGTCGCGGGCGTCGAACCCGGCCGTATGCTGCTCTCCTTCGCCCACCCGCTGACCCGGGCGGCCGTGCTGACCGGGATCGGCCTCGCCCGCCGCGCCGACCTGCACCGCAGCGCCGCGGCGAGCACCGAGGACCGCGGCCGCCGGCTGGCGCACCGGGTCGCCGCCACCCCCTCGGCCGACGCGGCCCTCGCCGAGGAACTCGACCGGCACGCCACCGAACGGGCCCGAGCCGGTGAGTGGGCGGCCGTGGCCGACACCCTGGTCCTCGCCAGCCGGCTCAGCCCCGGCCGGGCCGCCCGCGAGGACCGGCTGCTGCGCGCGGTGGACGCCATGATCGGTGCCGGGGACGTCCCCCAGGCCACCGTCTTCGCCGGGCAGCTGGAGAGCTTCCACGCCGGCACGCTGCGCGAAGTCGTGCTCGGCTACCTGGCGATCATGCGGGGCCGCCCGGCGGAGGCCGACGCGTTCCTGACCCGCGCCTGGCGGAGTTGCGACCCGAAGCTCCAACCGGACCTGATGGCCAGGATCTGCCAGCGCCGGGTGCTGCACGCACTGGGCCGCTGGGACGGAGCCGACCTGGTGACCTGGGCCCGGCGGGCCGTGGAGGTGGCCGATCCCACCGATCCCTCGGCCATCGAGTCGGAAGCCGTCCTGGGCCTCGGACTCGCGGGGTCGGGCCGCTACGAGGAGGCGGTGGCGGCCTACGAGGCGGTCGCCGCCCGGCTGCCCGGAGGCGCCCAGCCGCAGCGGTTCCACCTGGGCCGGGGCTGGGTCGACCTCGCCCTGGACGCCCCGGAGGCCGCCCGCCGCCGACTGGAGGCCGCCGTCCCCACCGGCTACCGGATGGGCTCCACCCGTATCTCGCTGTGGGCGCAGGGCTTGCTGGCCCGCACCCAGTTCGCCCTCGGCACCTGGCCGGAGGCCCTGGAGACGGTGCAGCGGGCCGCCGCCCGGCTCGCCGAGGTGCGCATCGAATTCGTCCGCCCGCTGGTGCACTGGACCGCGGCCCAGATCCACGCGCTGCGCGGGGACTGGGACGCGGCCGACCGGCACCTCAACGCCGGCGCCGCCGCCCCGCACCAGTACGAGGTGATGCTGGTGCCGTCCTGTCTGGCCCGCGCCCAGGTCGCCGAGGCACGCGGCGACTACCCACGGGTCCTGGAGGCGCTGTCCCCCATCGTCCACTTGCCCTCCCGCGCCTCGATCGACGAACCGGGCTTCTGGCCCTGGCAGGACGTCTACGCCAACGCCCTGGTGATGACCGGCCGCCTGGAGGAGGCCGACGCGTTCCTCGCCCCGTACGAGGAGCTGGCCGCCCGCCGCGGCCACCGCTCCACCCAGGCCCGCCTGGGGCTGGTCCGCGGCAGGCTCACCGGGGCGCTCGGCGACATCGACACCGCCCGCACCCGGTTCGAGCAGGCCCTCGCCCACCTGGAGTCCCTGCCGCTCCCCTACGACCGCGCCCGGGTGAACTTCTCCTACGGCCAGACCCTGCGCCGGGCCGGTAAACGCCGCGAGGCCGACACCGTGCTGACCAACGCCCGCGACACCTACGTCACCCTCGGCGCCCGCACCTACGTCGCACGCTGCGACCGGGAGATCCAGGCCGGCGGCGTCCACACCGCCCGCGTCACCCCGGGCCTGTCCCACCTCACACCCCAGGAACGGGCCGTCGCCCGGCTGGTGGCGGCGGGGGCAACCAACAAGCAGACCGCGCTGGAGTTGTACATCTCCGTCAAGACGGTGCAGTACCACCTCACCCATGTCTACTCCAAGCTCGGCGTCCACTCGCGCAGCGAACTGGCGGCGCGCTTCAAGGAGCCGCCCCAAGGCGCTTGACCCGGTGTCCGGTTGCTGGCACCTCGCGGTCGGCCACCGGTAACTGCTGGTCGTCCCGCGCCCCGTTCGGAGCGCGCGTATTTTTTTCTGGCTCTTGACAAAAATCGGCGCTGGTTCGCATGCTGTGCGGCATGCCCTCTCAGGACGGCCTCTGCCACGCATCATGCGGGCACCCGAAGAGTTCGCACGCGAACTGCCGCGCCACCACGGCCGCGGCGCGATGTCGCTGACGCGTGGGTAAGACACCGCGGAAGCTCCTGGGGGACGACCCCGTCGTTCCCTGATCTCCCTTCCCCTTCCCTCCCCTCTCCTCCCCTCGACTCTTCTCTCACACCACCCTGCGCGGGCGCGGCCGTCCGGCGGACACGCCGGGGCCGTCGCTCGGCATGGACGCGCGCCCGCCACGACGAAGAAGGACATGACTGATGACCAGATCCGAGAACCCCTCGCCCATCGGCAGACGGACGTTGCTGGCCGGAGTCGCCGCCGGCTCCCTGGGAGTGGCGGCGGGACTGCCCGCGACCGCTGCCCAGGCCGCGCCGGTCGAGGCCGCGCCGAAGCGGCGTTACCCGTCCAACTGGCCCGCACTCGAGCCCTACGGCCTCGCGGACACCCGGCTGGACCTGTGGCCGCGCGAGGACAACTCCTTCGTCCTCCCCCTCGAGTTGCGCCCCCGTGACAAGGAGCGCGGCCAGGTCTGGATGCGGGACACCTACGTCAACTGCTTCGTCGTGGACGGCCGCCCGCTCTACGTCGCCACGGGCACCACCCGCGTCCCCGGACTGGAGGTGGCCGGCCCGTGGAACGACGGCATCTTCGTCTGGGTGGCCCGGTCCCTGCGGGGGCCGTGGCGGCTGGCCGACACGACCCGCATCCGGCCCGGCGCCGAGCGGGGCAAGGTGTGGTCGCCCGAGTTCGTCGGCGAGAACCGGCCCGGACGCACGGTCGTCGCGCCGTGGCAGGAGTACTGGTACGACGACCAGTTCGGCAAGCGCGGCCAGGCCTGGGCCCCGGAGGTGCACTACTTCCGCGGCAAGTGGTACATCGTGGCGTGCATGGGCGACCACTCCCAGAAGGTGGGCTCGTTCCTGCTGGTGAGCGACGGCGGGGTGGAGGGCCCGTACCGGCTCATCGAGGGCAACCTCGAAAAGCCCTTCGGTGAATCGTTCATCGGGGGACCGGCTTTCATCAAACCCGGCGCCTACTACCACATCGACGGCAGCCTCTACACCGAGGATGACGACGCGTGGCTGGTGCTGCACAACAACCTGTACGCGAAGTTCCGGCCCGACATGGAGGACATCGTCCCGGCGACGAACCTCCCGGCGTTCCAGCAGACGCCCTACTCGCCCGAGCCGTATCTCGAAGGCGCGTACGTGTTCAAGTACGGGGGCAAGTACTACCTCGTCCAAGCCGCGTGGAACAGAACGTCCGTCAACCCCGACGGCACCACGCGATACGCGTACGACACGGCCGGCACCGGCCGTGTGCAGTACCAGTACGACGCCGTCGTCGCCGTCTCGGACCACTTCGAGGGCCCGTACTCCCAGCGGTGGACCGCGGGGGTCGGCGCCGGCCACAACAACTTCTTCGAGGATCACGACGGCCGGCTGTGGGGGACGTTCTTCCGCAACCCCAACGTCGGCTACTGGTCCGACGCGTCGCGCCTGGCCGACGCCGCCGTGCCCGGTGTCGTACGGCTGGAGTGGACCGGCCCGAAGGGCAATCGCCTGTACGTCCAGCGCCGTAACCGCGGGCATGCGATCGGCGGTTGACCACCCGTGCGACGGCCGGTTCTCCCTGCACGGGGGAACCGGCCGCCGCCGTCTCGGCACCGGCGGCTCTTGACAGTGCCGCCACCCGCCACATACGTTCACGCCACACCCATCAGGAGCGGCCGAGAGACCTGGCTCGTCGACGCCGCGGCAACGAGGTGTCGCGATCCGCGGCGGTGCCGGGTGTGAACACCAGGACCGATGGGAGTCATGGTGAGGGCATCGCGCGTCAGGCTGGTGCGAACCGCGGTTCCGCTGCCGGTCTGGACGAAGCGTCGGCACGTGGACCTGTGCCGCACCCACGCGGCGCTCTGTCGCTGACGGTTCGCCCCCTCTTTCCCCTCTTCTTTTCACTCTCCCCTGGCAGGCCCGCGCCCACCCGTGGCCCCGGGCCGGGCCTGGTTCCCCCTGTCCGGGTGTTCACCCGCCCCCAGCAAACGCCGCACCGAGACGTCACCGCGATGCCGGTGAGAATGGACGAGTCGTGAGCGCGAAACGGCCCAGAACGCTGAAAACCGTGACCGGAGCCGGCGGCACGTCGGAGACCTACGACCTGGCGATCGACCCGACCCGGTCCACACTCGACACCGCCGTGCGGGTGGCGAAGCTCGCCGAAGCCGCGCGGATCGACGCGCTCTTCACCGCCGATCTGCTCAGATTCGACGCCCAGGGCGCCATCGGCTCGCAGGAACCGCTGGTCTTCGTCTCGGCGCTGAGCCAGGTGACATCGCGGATCGGCCTGATCGCCACGGTCTCGACCACGTTCAGCCACCCGTTCAACCTGGCGCGGCTGTTCGGCACCCTCGATCACGTCAGCAACGGGAGGGCCGCCTGGAACCTGGTGACCTCCTCGGTCGGGGAGGAGAACTTCGGCCCCGGCGAACTGCCCAGCCCCGAGGAGCGCTACGCCCGCGCCGCGGAGGCGCTGGAGGTGGTCAACGCGCTGTGGGACAGCTGGGAACCCGGTGCGCTGACCGTCGGCCCGGACGGGAAGGCGGTGCTGCACCGCGACCGGGTGCACCCGATCCACCACTCGGGCCGGTTCTTCGACGTGGCCGGTCCGCTGAACATCCCGCCACTGCCGCAGCGGCGCCCGGTGCAGATCCAGGCCGGGCAGTCCGCGGCGGGGACCGCACTGGGCGCCCGCTACGCCGAGATCGTCTTCACCTCGCTGCCCACCCTCGACCACGCGGTGGACTTCACCCGGAAGATCCGTGGCCAGGCGGAGCGGCTGGGACGGCCCGACGGGCTGCCGCTGATCTTCAGCTCGTTCCACGCCACCTACGGCGCCACCGAGGAGGAAGCACGGCGGCTGGTACGGGAGAGGCGCGAGTCGATCGACTTCGAACGCGGCCGCGCCCAGGTGGCCGACATGCTCGGCGGCGGAGTCGACCTGTCGGACCTCCCCCTCGACGCGACGCTGCCCGAGAGCCTGCTGCCCGACGTGGCCTCGGTGAACCGCCGCCGCGGCCGGGTCGACATCTTCGCCGGCTACGCGCGGCAGGGGTACACACTGCGGGAACTCATCATCGCGGCGCAGGACACCGGGCACTGGGCCGCCGCGGGCACACCCGAGCAGCTCGCCGACGCCGTCGAGGAGCGGTTCCGGACGGGGGTGCTGGACGTGATCTCGCTGGGTGGCCTCGCGGACCCGCGCCAGCACGACTTCGTGGTCAACGGTCTCCTGCACGAGCTGCGCAAACGGAAGATCGTCGCGCCCGACTACACCGGCACCACCCTGCGCGAGAACCTCGGCCTGGAACTGCCGGCCCGCGCCACCGCCGCGGTGCGGGTCTGACCCGCCCGGCCGGCGCGGGAAGGGGCGGGGCGGCCTCGCGCCGCACCCGCCCCACCGCACGGCGCCCGCGGGTCACAGGGCGGCGAGCACGGTCTCCACGACGCGGTCGGTGGCCAGTCCGTACCGGTCGTGCAGGGTCGGGAGGGCGCCCGCCGCCAGGAACGCGTCCGGGAGCGCCACGGGGGTGACGCGCACACCGAGGCCACGGCGGACCGCGGCGGAGGCCACCGTCTCGTACAGTCCCCCGACCACGGTGTGGTTCTCCAGCGTGAGCGCCAGCCGGTCCCCGGCGAGTTCGCCCAGCACCGTTTCCTCGTCGAACGGCTTGAGGGTGACGTCGGCGGCCGGGACGTCCGCGAACCGGGCGGCGGTGGTCAGCCCGGCGGCGCGGGCGCGCTCCCGCGCGGCGGGCAGCGGATCGATGCCGGTCACGGTGTACCCGGCGGCGGGCAGACGGGACGCCATCGGCAGGCCGATGGCGCCCACGCCCACGAAGGCGAGGGAGGGCATGGCGAAACCCTTTCCGGAAGGGCCGGCGCGGTCCGGGTCCTCGGCGGGGACGCCGCGTCTCGGCGGTGGGGCAGGCCGTCCCGGTGACGGGGGACGGCGGGGACGCGCCAGGGCACGCGGGCGTCACCCGGCGCGCCGACAGCGGTGCTGGTGGGGTGTCAGGCCGGCGGCCCGGTAGGGGTGGTGGGATGTCGGGCGTGACGGCCCGGCGGCGGTGTCCGCCGGTACGCCCGGGGAACCGGTACGCGGCGCGGTCGGCGTCAGGGGCCGGACGGCGGCCGGACCTCGCCGGTCACGGCGGAGAAGACGGTGAAGTGGCGCCGCATGGCCTCCCGGGCGGCCGAGCCGTCCCGGGCGTGCAGGGCGTCCACGATCTCGTAGTGCACGGTGTCGGTGATCCGGGTCTCCCCCAGGGCGAGCGGTGTCCGCACCACGGCCAGTCGGCGCAGTTCCACGTCGCTGCGCAGCACATGGCCGAGTGCCTCGTGCAGGAGGTTGAAGACGGGGTTGTCGACGATCAGGCAGAGCGTGCGGTGGAATTCCAGGTCCGCCTCCAGCGCGTGGGCGTCGTCGCCGTCGGCGGTGGCCGCGACCATCTCGTCGACCAGGGCGCGCAGCCGGTCCACGTCGTCGGCGTCCGCCCGCCGTGCCGCCGCCTCCGCAAGCGACAGCTCCAGCATCTCCCGCGCGCTGCGGAACTGGTCCTGTCGCAGGTGCCCGAGCTGTTCGGAGAGGTCGAAGTACAGCTGGACGAAGGTCGCGTCGGGCACCCGCAGATACGATCCGCGGCCCTGGGTGCGGTCCAGGAACCCGAGCGCCTCGAGCATCGACAGCTGTTCGCGCAGGGCTCCCCGGCTGATGTCGAGGCGTTCCACGAGCTCCCGCTCGGTGGGCAGCCGCAGCCGGTCCCCCTGGCCCTCCGACGAGCCGAGCCGGGCCAGTTCCTGCACCAGCCGTGGTTTGACCAAAATGCGAGAAAGTTAAGGGGGCGTTGCCAGGCAGGGCAATACTTTGGTCCGACTTTTTATGCGGACAGCGGACAGCGGACAGCCGAGCACCGGGTCGGTCACGGTGCCCGACCCGGCGCAAACTGTGGTCAACGTGTCGTCGGCGGCTCAGCGGTCCCGGCGCCGGCCCGCGGTCCGCTGGAGCCCGCCGGCGCGTTCCGCGGCGTGGCCGGCGATGTCCCGGCCGACCTGGTAGCCGAAGACCATGGCCGGGCCGATGTTGGCTCCGTATCCGGGGTAACCGCCGCCGAAGACGCTGACGGCGGCGGTGCCGACGGCGTACAGGCCCGGGACCGCCTCGCCCGTCGAGGCGACCACTTCACTGCGGCGGTTCACCGAGAGTCCCGCGTAGGTGCCCAGGTCACCCATCTGGATGCGGACGGCGTAGTAGGGAGCCTTGTCGATGGGGGCGAGGTTGGGGTTGGGCTTGTGCTCCATGTCGCCCTTGAAGTGGTGGAACCAGTTCGAGCCGCGCTTGAACCTGCGGTCCCGCCCGAGGGCCGCGTCGGCGTTGAACTCCGCCAGGGTGCGCTTCAGCGCGGCGGCCGGCACGTCGATCCGGGCGGCCAGCTCCTCGATGGACGAGCCCGCGACGAGGTAACCGACCTTCTTGTAGTACCAGGTGGGCAGCGGCCAGGGTTTGGCGTAGCCGATGCCGTAGGTGTGCATGGCCTTCTTGTCGGCGATGATCCAGCCGAAGGTGTCCCGCTCACCCGCGTTCTCCTTGATCATTTCCACGCCGAAGTCGTGGTAGGAGAACGACTCGTTGGCGAACCGCTCGCCCTTGCGGTTGACCGCGATCAGTCCGGGCAGGCCGAACGCGCGCAGATGGGGGAAGATCCGGTCCTGCCCGCGCAGGTTCTTCCAGACGGTGACCGGGCCCCAGGAGGCGGGCTGGTGCGGCCGGGTGTCCAGCACACCGCCGTGCGGCTCGGCCAGGTAGTAGCTGTCCCCCTGGTGACCGATGGTCGGCGTGAAGTGGTTGTCGCCACGCGGGTCGTGTCCGAAGACCTGGGTGCGCAGCCTGGTGTCACCGGAGAAGCCACCGGCCGCGATCACCACACCGCACCCGGCCCGGACCCTCCCGGAGTGCGCACCGGTCAGCACCGCGCCGTCCACCACCCCGGCGTCGTTCCCCAGGATCTCGGTGACCTTGGTGTCGGTCCACATCGGGATGCCCATGTCCCCCGCGCTCGCCAGCATGCGGGTCATCAGCGCGTTGCCGTTGGTGCGGGTGAACGCCCGGCGGAAGAGGGTGCGCTCCACCCAGGTCGTCACCAGCCGCCGCAGCACGTAGAGGAACGCCTTGAGGGACCGGTTGGCCTTGAGGAACGTGGCGATGTCCGGGCCGATCTCGGGCATGTAGCCGAACACGGTGTACGTGTAGAGGTAGGGCTGTACGCGCAGCCGGTTCCGCTTCAGCATCCGGCCGCTGGCCTTCTGCACCGTCAGGGCCCGGCCGGATTTCCGGGCGCCCGGGGTGTCCATCTGGTAGTCGGGCGCCATCTCGGGGTAGTGGAACCGCACATCGGCGTCGTTCTCGAAGAAGTCCAGCGCCTCGGGCACCAGGTCGAGGAAGGCCGCGACGGCGGCCGGGTCGTGGGAGTCGCCGGCGAGCGCCTTGATATAGGTCTCGGCCTCCTCGCGGGTGTCGCCCTCGGCGATCCCCTGCTTGTTGCCCGGGACCCACAGCCAGCCGCCGGAGATGGCGGTGGTGCCGCCCAGGTACGGCTCCTTGTCGACGACCAGGACGTCGAGGCCCTGCTGCTTCGCCTTGAGGGCGGCCGAGATCCCGGCGGCGCCGGAACCGATGACGAGCACATCGCACTCGTAGGTCACATCGCTGGTCTTGTCGCTCATGATGTCCAACTTTCGCGGCTCGGAACTCAGGTGGACGGGGCTCGGTGGCGGGGTTCAGTGGGCGGTGTAGCCCCCGTCGATGACGAGCTCGGTGCCCGTCGTGAACGACGATTCGTCGGACGCGAGGTACAGCACGCCGTAGGCGATCTCGTCGGGCTCGCCCTGGCGGGCGATCGGGTTGCCCAGGACCAGTTGCCGGTAGTACTCGTCGGCGCCCAGCGGGCTGCCCTCGGCCGAGGAGCGGCTCATCTTCGTCCGCATGGAGCCGGGGTGGATGGAGTTGACCCGGATGCCGTGCGGGCCGTAGACGACGGCGTCCGACTTCGTCAGCAGCCGGACCGCGCCCTTGGAGGCGTGGTAGAGCGGGACGTTGCCGCCGCCGGTCAGGCCGTGGATCGAGGAGAAGTTCACGATGCTGCCGCGGCCCCGCTCGATCATGTGCGGCACGACGTACTTGGTCAGCAGCCAGGTGCCCTTGAGGTTGACCCCGATGACCGCGTCGAACTCCTCCTCCGTCGCCTCGTGCGACGGGGCCGGGCGGCCCAGGATGCCGGCGCCGTTGACCAGGACGTCGGGGGCGCCGAACCGTTCGGCCACCTGCCGTACGGCGTTCTCGACCTGGGCGGCGTCGGTGATGTCCAGGGTCCAGTCGGCCACCGCGTCGGTGCCCCAGGGCTCGGCGGGCGCCGTCCGGTCGAAGTTGGCGACCCGGGCCCCGTGGGCGGTGAGCATGCGGACGGTGGCGGCGCCGAGGTCGCCGCTGCCTCCGGTGACGATCGCGACCTTGCCGGCGACGCGTCCGGTGTGCTGCCGGTCAGCGCTCATGATGCGTGCTCCTTCGCTTGGTTGTGGTGGGTCAGGGGGTGCGGCCCGCGGTGAGCCGGAGGGCCTCGGCGGCCACCGACGCCGGGTTGGTGAGCGCGATGGGCCAGCCGGTGTACGCCTCGGCGAGGAAGGTGCGCCCGGCGGCGGAGCCGGTGACCATGTCGAGTTCGCCCAGCCGGCGGCGGGCGTCGAAGTCCGTGGCGGACGCGTCGCGGTGCAGCGTCGAGGTCATCCACCAGGAGAGGTGCTGGGCACGCCGGATACGCTCCGAGGCCGTCGCCCCGTACCGCTCCAGCAGGTCCGGCTCACCGTCGAGGAGGAAGCGCTCCAGCGCCTGGGACAGCACGGCCACGTCGCAGATCGCGAGGTTGAGGCCCTTGGCGCCGGTCGGTGGGACCGTATGGGCGGCGTCCCCGGCGAGGAACAGGCGTCCGTAGCCATGAGCCCGGCCGGTCCGGCACCTATGATGCCGACCTGTGTGCGGGCATGGGTGGTCTGTGCGGTCATGCGGTGGTTACCCGTTCTGGCGAGAGCGGTGGGCCGGCGGGCACACACCGCGGGTGCTGACGCGCTGTCAGCGGTGCTGAGGAGTCGGGCGGTCCGGCCACGGCGGCCGGGCCGGCGCGAAGCGGACCGTCGTCTGCCGTTCACGTTCCGGTCGTTGGCCCGTGTCCGGCTCGTCGACCGATGTGACCAGCGTGCAGCGCGGCCGAGGTGGCCCACAACACACATTCCGTTCAATGGGAAGGCGGGTCACGGGGAAGGCCGTCGGCGGCCGTCGCCCGGCAGCCGGGGGCCGTGGCTGCGCAGCACGTCCTCGTCGGCGGTGGGAGCGCCCATGGCGCGGGAGATGCCCCGGCTGGCCGCGAGCAGCGCCGGGACCAGGGCGCGGGGGTTCGGGTCGGCGGCCGGGATGACGATGGACAGCGCCGCGACCACCTCGCCGTCACCGCCCCGGACCGGGGCCGCGACGCCCGTACCCGACTGGCTGATCATCTGGGCCGCGACGACGAACCCCTCGTGGCGCACCTGCGCCAGCAGGGAGCGGAGGTGCGCCGGATCGGTGACCGTGCGGGCCGTGTACCGCCGCAGTCGCCACGACAGGACCTCCTCCTGCAACTCCAGCGGGCTGTGGGCCAGGAGCACCAGGCCCGCCGAGGTCGCGTGGATCGGGAGCCGGCCGGCGATTTTGGTGATGTTCTGCACCGCGCCCCGGGCGGACAGGCGTTCCAGGTAGAGCACATCGGTGCCCTGGAGCACACCGATCTGGGTGTGCTGCCGCACCACCGCCTGGAGGTCCTCCATGAACGGCATCGCCACTTCGCGCAGATCGAGGACGCGGGACGAGCGGGACGCCAGCTCCCAGAGCTGATAGCCCATGCGCACCCGCTTGCCCTCGGCGCGGTCGAGGGCGCCGAGTTCGACGAGCTCGCCCACGATCCGATGGGCCGTGGCCACCGGCAGATCGGCGCGCCGGGCGATCTCCGACACGGTGAGGGCGGGCGAGCTGGACGTGAACAACCGCAGGATGCGCATCGCGCGGCTGAGCACCGACTCACCGGTGTTGGACCTGGCCATATGCGGTCACCTTCCGTTCCAGACTGGCACACGTCCTCGCCGGCGCACCAGCGCCGGCGAGGACCGCCGCGATACCGGCCTTTGTGGGTGGCGAGCCCTACATCTCCGCGGCCAGGCGCCCCAGCATGGGCGTCCACTCCCACGCGGTGACGGCGCCGACCAGCGAGTGGCGCCGGAACGGATCGTCCTCGGTGTGCCGGACGGCCTCCTCCTTGGTGTCGGCGCGGATCAGCAGCAGGGCGCCGGGTGCCTCATCGGGCCCGAACGGCCCGGAGCAGAGGTTGACGCCTCGGTCGCCGAGCGCGCCCAGGTACTCCTTGTGGGCCGGGCGGTGCTCGTCACGCCCCGCGGTGTCGTCGGTGTAGGTGTAGATGACGGCGAAGACCGGCATGCCGGGTCCTTCCTCTCGTACGGGTGGGGCGGGCGCCGGACCGCTCAGCGGCGCGGCAGCGGCTTGCCCAGCTCGGCCAGGGGGACCCGGTGGGTTTCGCGCGCGGTCAGGACGGCGGCCGAGGAGACCACGCCGCAGACGGCGGCGAAGACCGCGACCGGAATCCAGCCGGTGACGCCGTCCCCCATGATCGCGAACCCGATGGCCGGGGCGAACCCGGCGAGCAGGAAGCCGAACTGGCTGCCGACGGCGAACCCGGAGTAGCGCACCCGGGCGGCGAACAGCTCGGAGAAGTACGCGGGCCACAGGCCGTTCATGCCCGAATAGGCGACACCGTTGAGCAGGACGGCCACCAGGACGATCAGCGGAACGCTCCCGGTGGACACCGCCCAGAAGTATCCGCAGACCAGGACCGCGCAGCTCAGGGCGGCCGTGATCCACACCGGCCGGCGGCCGACCCGGTCCGAGAGCGCCGCCGCCGCGGGCACACCCACCACCGCCACCGCGTTCGCCGCCACCGACACCCACAGCATGGTCGATCTGTCCAGACCGACCGCGTCCGAGGTGGCGTACGCCAGGCCGAACACCATGAAGACGGTCTGGAACACCGCGAAGAGCGAGGCGAACAAGACCTTGAGGACATCGGCCCACTGCGTGCGGAAGAGGTGCGCCAGGGGCAGCGGCGGCAACGTCTCCCGGTCCGCCTCGGCGGTGAAGACCGGTGTCTCGTCCAGTCGCCTGCGGACGAGGTAGGCCAGCACGATCATGACGATGCCGAGCCAGAAGGGCACTCGCCACCCCCATGACATCAACTGGTCTTCCGGCAGGGCCGCCACCGGGATGAACACGAGGTTGGCCAGCAGGATGCCGGCCATCGTGCCGGACATCGCGAAGCTGGTGAAGAAGCCCCGGCGCCCCTCGGGCGAGTGCTCCAGGGTCAGGGTGCTGGCGCCGGCCGCCTCACCGCCCGCGGAGATGCCCTGGCCGAGGCGGGCGAGCACCAGCAGGATCGGGGCCACGATGCCCACCTGCTCGTAGGTGGGCAGCACTCCGACGGCCAGGCTCGAGATGCCCATCATGAGGAGGGTGAAGACCATGACCTTCTTGCGTCCGACCTTGTCGCCGAAGTGGCCGAGGATGACACCGCCGATCGGACGTGCGGCGTAGCCCACGCCGAAGGTGGCGAGGGCGGAGACGGTGCCGACCGCCGGGTCGCCGGAGGAGAAGAACAGGGTCGGGAAGACCAGGGCGGCCGCCGACCCGTAGCTGAAGAAGTCGTAGTACTCGAGCATGCTGCCCAGGAACGCGGCGAGCGCGGCCTTCCTGGGCTGGGTCCGAGGACCCCCGGGACCGCCGATCAACCGGTCGCCCGGTGGGTGGGCGGCTGTCGGCGGCGGGGTGGGTGCGGACATGGATTCCTCCGTACGCGGCTCGCGGAGAGAGTTCCTGTGTGGTTCGCATGCGATGGTCGGATGAGCGTGGCCTCAGTCACACGGACCGCGATACAGCCATTCCGTCCAATGGGAAACTTTCCGCTCCACCGCTCCGGGCCGCCATGTCGGCCCGCCATTCCCCTGCCCCGCAGAGAGGCACAGGCGAGGTGGCGGTCGGCCGTCTGGCATCCGCGTGCCACCACCGCCCTGTCCCCGGGCGCCGCCCGGGACGTACTGCCCGCACCCGGCGGGAGCCGGGGCCCCGGGCCACCGGCCGTACGACTCCCGCGGCCCGCTCAGGTACCCCGGCGGCCGGGCGTGGTGCGGGCGACGTCGATGGCCGTCCAGGCCATGCCGAGCGCTCCGTCGAGCACGGCTCGGTCGGCCGCCGGGGTGATACAGGCGGCGGTGAACTCGGGCTGGTGGTTGACGGCCGGATGGCAGTCCAGTCCGAGCATGGGGTGGATGGTGGGCACCACGTGTGAGACGTTGCCCATGTCGGTCGCGGCGCCGACCACACGGTCCGGCAGCTCGGGGAAGGACCGTCCGAGTGCGGTGGCGTTGGCCACCCACAGCGCCAGCAGGTCGGGGTCCGGGCGCAGATCGGCGTAGTCGGGGCCGGCCGGTGCCGTGGTCAGTTCGCAGCCGGTGGCCAGCGCCCCGGCTTCGAAGCAGCGGTGCACCCGGCGGGCCAGCGGCTGGAGGGTGTCGAGCCGGTCCGTGCGCACGATCCACCGGCCGCGGCTGACGTCGGGGATGATGTTCGCGGCGGTGCCGGCCTCGGTGACGATGCCGTGGACGCGGTCGGAGGCGGCGGTCTGCTGGCGCAGCAGGCCGATGGCCACCTGGGCGATGGTCATGGCGTCGGCCGCGTTGGTGCCGAGTTCGGGGTAGGCACCGGCATGAGCCGGCTTGCCACGGTAGGTCACGTCGAACTGGGTGACGGCCAGGCCCGGCATGGCCGCCATCTCGACCGCGGCCGGATGGACCATCATCGCGGCGCGCAGCCCGTCGAAGGCGCCCTGTTCGAGCATCCGGACCTTGCCACCGCCGCCCTCCTCGGCGGGGGTGCCGAGGACGCGTACGGTCAGCCCGAGGTCGTCCGCCAGGGGGGCGAGCGCGAGGCCGGCGCCGACCGCCGCGGCGGCGATGACGTTGTGGCCGCAGGCGTGTCCGATGTCCGGCAGGGCGTCGTACTCCGCGCAGACCCCGATATGCGTCGGGCCGCTGCCGATGGTCGCGGCCACCGCTGTCGGCAGCCCGTAGCACCCGTGGCGGACGTCGAATCCGGCGTCGCTCAGGGCGTCCGCGACCCATCGGCTGGCCAGGTGCTCCTCGAAGGCCGGTTCCGGGTGGGCGTGGATGCGGTGCGAGAGGGCGGTCAACTGGTCCTCGGCCGCATGGACACGGCGCGCCGCGGCGTCCTTCGCGGCGTCCCCGGTGAGCGGAGTCTTCATGGTCGTCGCCGTTTCCGTTCGGTACGCGTCGTTCGCTACGCGTCGTTCAGTACGCGTCGTTCGGGGTCAGTCATCGAGCCGGTCGGCCATGAGCTCGCCCGCCATGATGGTGGCGAGGTTGGTGTTGGCCCGCGGCACCGACGGGAAGACCGAGGCGTCCACCACCCGCAGCCCCGATACGCCCAGCACCCGGCACGCGGGGTCGACGACCGTCTCGGGTGCGTCCGGCGCGCCCATCCGGCAGGTGCTCGTGCCGTGCTGCGCGTCGACGACGGTGGCCAGCAGATGGTCGTCGAGGTCGGCGTCGCTCGCCAGCACCTCGAACAGCGGCCGGTTCGCCTCTTCCAGCGATCCGCCGAGGATGGCGGCGGTCTCCTCGCGGCGGCCCAGCTCGACGAGGGTGCGCACGCCCTCCCTCAGCGGGGCGAGATCGCGTTCGTCCGACAGCATCCTCTGGGCGACGCGCGGATGCGCCGAGGGGTCGGTCGAGACCAGGGTGAGCTCTCCGCGCGAATGCGCCCGGTTCAGCCAGACGCCGTAGGCACCAACGTGTGTCCCGGTGTCCGCGGTGGCCATCGCCAGCACGTTCTGGTTCATCGACGCGAACAGCAGGTCGTTCGCGTGCGTACCGGCCTGGCTGGACCAGCGCACACACACGTTGGTGTGCCGGTCGTGCGCGGAGGTGATGGCCGCTTCGGGCCGCAGGGGCAGGGAGAGCAGCACCATCGCGTGGTCCTGCATGCCGTGACCGACCGGGAGCTCCTGGCGGACCTCGATGTCCAGCGCCCGCAACCGGTCGGCGGGGCCGATGCCGGAGCGCAGCAGGATCGCCGGCGAATGGATCACCCCCGCGCTCAGGACGACCTCGTCCGCGTGCTCCGTGACGGCCACGCCGTCGATCACCGCGCGCACACCGACGGCGCGGTCCCCCTCGAAGACGACGGTGTCCACGAGGGCGTCGCCGCGGATGGTGAGGCCGGGCAGGGCACGAGCCGGTTCGAGGTAGCCGTCGTTGACGCTGACACGACGCGCGTCACGGGAGTTGATCGGGTACGGCGACACACCGGTGGCGCCGGGGGCGTTGACGTCGGGGGCCCAGCCGAACCCCGCGGCGAGGGCCGAGTCGGCCAGGGCGCGGTCGACGGCGCCCCAGGCCTCTTCCGGCATCCGGTGGACCGGGGTGGGCCCGCCGCGACCGTGGTGGGGCTGGTCGCCGAAGTCCTCGTCGTCCTCGAGCCTGGCGAAGTACGGCAGGACATCGCTCGGCGCCCACCCGTGGCATCCCAGCCGGGCCCACTCCTGGAAATCCTCCATCGGCGGCCGGATGGCGATCTGGCCGTTGATGGACGAGCTTCCGCCGACTCCCCGGCCACGCCAGTACGGCGCCTGGGGCTGTTTCTCGGTCCGTGCGGAGTCCAGACCGGCCCAGACCAGAGGCGCCGAGACGGCGGGATCCATCAGCGCCACCGCCGGGTTCGGCGAGCGCCACACCTCCGGCATCTGGGCCGAGCGGTAGTCAGGGCCCGCCTCCAGCAGCAGCACCCGCCTGCCCCGGCCGGCGGCGCGGGCGGCGAGCACCGCACCCGCCGAGCCCGCGCCGACCACGATGAGATCCCAGCCGCGTTTCGCCATGTCTTCACCCTTGAATACGGAAACCGAATGCGGGAACGAACGTCTTGCGTCGGCACGTCCGGCGCGGATGGCTGTAATCTGGCGCACCCCATAACGTTCAGTCAAGAGTGAACGTTCAGTCTTTTCTGTACGGGAGAAGTCGATGCCGCATGCCGCCAACGACGGTGAAGCCACCGACCACAGCCGGCTGATCGAGGACTTCGGCGTTCGGATCGGGCGCGCGATGGGGTGGCCCCCCATGGCCGGACGCCTGGCGGGCATCTTGATGCTCAGCCCGGCTCCCATGACGCTCTCGGAGCTCCAGCACGCACTCGGTGCCAGCAAGGGCTCGGCATCGGAGATGACCCGCCTGCTGATGACCCACGGCACGGTCGACCGCGTCAAGGTCCCCGGCGTCCGGCAGGCCGTGTACGTCTGGCGCGACGACGCCTGGGCCGGCTGTCTGCACCACCAACTCGACCAGACCAGGCTGCTCCTGGAGCTCGCGGAAACCGCCCGGGACCACAGCGGCCGCCTCGCGCCCACCCAGCGGACACGACTGCGTGACATGCACGCCTTCTACGACTTCATGGTGCGCCAGCTCGAAGGCGTGCTCGACGCGTACAAGCGGCGACTGCGCACCCCCGACGGGCACGAGCCCAGGTGAGTCACCCGCGAGGGCTCAGGCGCAGCGGAAGGCTCCGTCACAACGGAGGAGACCAGGACCCCGGGGCCGGCGGACGGCCGGGGCACCCGTGCGGCCGGCGTGCGCGGAGCCGGACCCGGCCGCCCCGGGCGGGGACGAGCATCACCGACACCAGCCGCGCCGGCTCCAGCGGGCCGGCCGGCTCGGGAACGGCCGCCGCGAGGAGCTCCCTCAGGACGGTCTCGATCTCGAGCTGGGCCAGCGACACCCCGATGCAGCGCCGCACACCGCCGCCGAACGGTGTCAGCGAGTAGGGCACCGGATCCGCGCCCAGGTGGCGCTCGGGCCGGAAGGCGTCCGGGTCGGGCCACCGTCCGGGGTCGAGGTGAGTGAGCGGGAACAGCGCCGCGACGAACGCGTGCCGCGGCACCGGGTGGCCGCCGAGCTCGGTGTCGTGCGCCGCGGTGCGCATGGCGTTGTAGACGGCGGGGCGCAGCCGGCCGGACTCCTTGACCGTCGCCTTCAGCAGGCGGTCGGAGCCCGCGTCGAGGTCGGCGATCAGGTCGTCGCGGGCGGCGGGGTGGTGGGCGAGCAGGTGCAGGGTCCAGGCGATCGTGGTGGCCGTGGTCTCGTAACCGGCCAGGACGAGCCCGGTCAGCTCGTCCAGGAGCTGTGCGTCGTCCAGCCCGGCCCCGTGCTCGTCGCGCGCGTCGAGCAGCATGGACAGCACGTCGTCGCGGTGGGCGCGGTCGGGCGCGGCCCGGCGTGCGGCGATCTCCTCGCGGGTCAGGTCCACTACGGTCGCGCGCAGCCGGTGGAAGCGGCCGCCCGGCGAGAGCGGTCCGAGATCGCGCCGCAACGGCTCGGGCAGGAACAGTACGGCGAGGTTGCCCATGCCCACGAACGCGTTCAGCGCGTGCCGGAAGGTCGCGACCCGGGCCGGGTCCGTCAGGCCGAAGACGACCCTCAGGATGACGTCGAGCGTCAGCCGCTGCGCCCACGGCCGCACGGGCACACCGTCGCCGGACAGCAGCGCGGGCAGTCCGGTGTGCACGAGTTCGCGCACCCGCGGCGCCCAGCGGGCCACCCGCACTCCGTGGAAGGGAGGCAGCAGGAGCTTGCGGTGGGCCAGGTGCAGGGGTGGCGGCGTGCAGATCAGCGAGCCGGCGCCGACCGCGGGCGCCAGCAGGGCGGCGGCGTCGCCGCCGGTGAACCGCTCGTGGTCGGTGAGCACCACCCGGTTGGCCGCCGCGTCGGCCGCGCACACGAGCGCACCGCGATAGGGGAACGTGCGCAGCGAGAAGACCGGCCCCAACCGCCGGCGCAGCGAGCGCGCGTAGCCCTGGGGGTCCAGCAGCATCCGGGCCGTCTGCACGGCCCGTGGCGCACGGGTGGCCGGCGGGAAGAGCCGGGGATCCCACCGCGGCTCCCGGGCGAACGCATCGCTCATGCCGGTGTGCTCCTCACGACGGTGGACGGGAAGGTGCGGCCGGTGCGGCCCGGCTCAGCCGACCGGTGCCCGCTGCCAGGGCCCCGCCGGGTCGTCGTAGGCGGCGGCGTAGCCGTCGGTGGCGATGGGAGCCTGGAGGATCGGGTCCGGAACGGCGAACGCCTCGACGAGGGCGAGCGCGTCGGGGGCCAGCTGGGCGCTGACGCGGTCGACGGCGGGGGCCAGGTCGCGGACCGCCGCGGCGGTGAGGTGCCCCTCCGCCAGCAGCAGGCCCGCGTGGGGGGCGAGGCGTTGCAGCGCGAACAGCTGGAAGACCCGCTCGAGCACGTTCCGCGTGGCGCGGTCGCCGACGCGGCCGACGGCGGCCAGGAACGCCTGGGCGGCCCGCCGGGTGGCGTACGCGTCGACGAGGTCCAGGGCCGGGTTCACCGCGTGGTTCCAGCGGTCCATCGGGCCGGTGCTGGGCGCGCTGAGCCGGCCGCGGGCGTGCCGGAGGCAGTACAGCTCGTGGTGCACGAGCAGGTCGAGCAGGAGGGCGGGGTCGGTCGGCGGGCCGGTCCGCGCGGCGGGCGCCGGGGGCGGGCGGTAGCCGCGTCCGGTCAGCATGTCGGCGGCCGCCTTCGTCCAGATGACGAGGTTGTCCCCTTCGGCCGTGATGGTGCTCTCGATCGGCGTGAGCAGGTCGACGATGCGGTTGGCCGAGAGCAGCCCCTGGGCGCCGCAGCGTTCCCGGCACTCGAGCGCGATGTCCCTGGCCTGCCAGGTGATCCAGCCCTTCGCCGCCGCGACGAGCAGCTCCGCCTCGGCCGACTCGGTGTCGTCCCGGTCCGCACAGCGGCGGGTGGTCTCGCGCAGCAGGAACGTCGCCGCGTAGGCGCGGGCCGCCGCCCCGAGGACGCGCGTCTGGTGGCAGCGGTAGGCGAAGACCGGGACGCCGGACCTGCTCGCCGGGGCGAAGGTGTGCCGTCGATGGGCGTACCGCACGGCGACGGTGAGGCCCGCACGGGCTCCGCCCAGCGCCGCCGCGCTCAGGCAGAGCTTCCCGGTGGTGACGCGCTGGATGGACCGCAGGAACCGGCGGCGCCGGCTGGCGATCGTGCTGTGGAAGGTCCCTTCGGCGGTCAGGTCCGCGTGGTCGCCCGCCAGCAGCGCCGTACGCTCCAGCGTCACCCGGTCGAAGGAGGTGATGGCGTGGTCGACCGCCGACCCGGGCGTCTCCGACAGCGGGCGCACCCGGATGCCGGGCAGCGGCCCGTGTGCGTCGCGCAGCGGCACGAGGAACAGGAACACACCGCAGTCCTGGCCGCGGACGATCAGCCTGGCCGCGACCAGACCGCTCTTGGGCCCGCCGGCGGGGCCGGTGTTGGGCATGAACTTCTGGGCGCCGGGCGACGGGGTGTGCAGGACGAAGGTGTCGGTGTCCGGCCGGTAGGTCGCCGTGGTCTCCAGCTCGGCGGCGTTGTTCCCGTAGCCGAGTTCGGTGATCAGAACGGTGCCGTACCGCCGCAGCCGGGTGAACGGGGAGAGGTCCACCGTGTCCCGGGGAGCGAGGCGGAGGAGGCTGCCCAGGAACAGGTTGTAGTGGATGGTGGCCAGGGTGGTCAGCGTGCCGTCGACCATCCCCGACCACTCGTGCAGCGACACCAGACGGTCCGTCGCCGCGACGAATTCCGCCACGGAGTCGATTTCCTCATTCAGGATCCGCAGACGCTCATAAGCGAGTTCGGAACGCTCCGAGGGCGACAATCCGTCGCGGTAACGGAAAATGTCCCGGCGGAACAATTCCGTCCAGGGTCTGTGCAGATCGTCGAAACGTCCGTCGAAGAGCACCTCGGTCAGCAACGGCACCCGCACCCGGTGGGCCGGGACGGCGGCGCCGTCGGCCGGAGCCCCCGTCCCCACTGCCGCGATCATGTCCACGCGGGCTTACCTCACAGCGCGCCGTAGAGCAGATGGCTCGCGGTGTCGCCCGGGTCCTCGCTGCGGTAGAACTGCGCGGCGGCGGCCATCAGCCGGCCCTTCGTCAGCTGCCCGTCCTGCCTGTCCTGCCCGGTCAGCCGGTCGAAGGCCGCCCCGGCCTCGGGCGCGGGGACACCGATGGCGACGAAGACCGCGATGAAGTCCTCCTTGCCGACCAGGCCGTCGCCGTCCCGGTCGGCGAGCTGGAAACCCGCCTCGTAGAGCGGGCCGACCAGCGTGTCGAAATGGTCGCTCACCTGGCTCAGGGCCTGGCGGAACTCGTCCTTGTCGATCCGGCCGTCGCCGTCGGCGTCGGCGGCCTCGCGCAGCGCCCGCCAGTAGTTCAACATCTCGTCGGCGTACGTCGCGCCCTTCGCCGAGGACTCCTCGCCGAAGGCGGCCACCACACGGCCGGCCATCAACTCGAAGTCGTCTTCGGCGATCACACCGTCGCCGTTGGCGTCGAGTAAGGAGAAAAGCCTCTCGTACTTCTGGTCCAGCAGCGCACCCATATTCGCCCTCCCAGCCGACGGTTCCCCCGAAGCGGGTTGAGAATATCGGCGGGCAATCGGGTTAATCCACCGGCCGCCCGCCCCTCTTTCGAGTGAAAAGCGCGTGCCGTACCTGACGCCGCGGGCGGCGATCGGCGCATCCCGAACGGTGGGGATCAGGTGAGGGTTTCGCCGCCGTCGACGGTGATGATCTGCCCGGTGACGTAGGTGTTGGCCATCAGGAACAGGGCCGAGGCGGCGGCTTCCTCGGCGGTGCCGAAGCGGCCGAGGGGAACGGCCGAGCCGGCGGCGGCGACCGCGTCGTCGGAGTCCAGCCCCGGCAGCGAGCGCAGGAGCGGGGTGTCGATCCGGCCGAAACGGACGGCGTTCACGCGCAGCCGTGCGGGGGCGAGCTCCACGGCGAGCGCCCTGGTGAGGGTCTCCACCGCACCGGCGACCGACAGCGGGGCGGTCATACCGGGCGCGGGGCGGACCACGAGGATGCCCGAGCTGAAGGTGAGCGAGCCCCCCGCGGGAAGCCGGCTCGCCGCCATGCGGGCGGTGGTGAAGGCCGCCCCGAGACGGGAGTCGACGGCCGCGCGGATGTCGTCGGCCGACAGCTCGGTCAGGGGGCCGACGCCCGTGAGGCCGCCCGCGGTGACGAGCACATGGTCGACCTGGCCCGCCGTGTCGAAGGCCGCGGCGAGGGTCCGCTCGTCCCCGCCGTCGCCGGCCACGGCCAGCACGGCGTCCTCAGGGGCCTCGGCCGGGCCCGCGCTCCGCACCCGGGAGACGGCGGCCTCCAGCCGGTCGGGGTCGCGGCCGACCAGCACGACGCGGGCACCGATCGAACGCAGCAGGACGCCCGCCGCCAGCCCGATGCCCGAGCTGCCGCCGATGAGGACGGCGGTCGCGCCGGAGAGGGCGCTCGTCAGCGGCGAACGAACGGGAATGGGACTGACGGGGGTGGTGGGGGTCGCAGTGCTCAAGGGAGCGCCTCTCTGAAATAAACCATCTGGTTGTTTTATTGCTGCCCCGATACTGCTGCCTGGACGGAGGGGAGTCAACCGGATGGTTTAATTTCCGCATGGCCTATGACGCGGAGGACACCAGACGGCGGATCTTCGCCGCCGCCACCGCCGAGTTCGCCGAGTACGGTCTGGCGGGGGCCAGGGTCGGCCGGATCGCGACCGCCGCCAGGGCCAACAAGCAGGCCATCTACCTGTACTACGGGAGCAAGGAGCAGCTGTTCGCCGCCGTCCTGCGGGCGAAACTGGAGGAGGTCCGCGTCTCCATCTCCTTCGATCCCGACGCGGTGGCCGAGTCGGTCGGGCAGCTCTTCGACTGGTACCAGGAGCACCCGGAGCTGATCAGGCTGCTGCTGTGGGAGGCCCTGGAGGCATCCGGCGAACCGGATGAGAGCGAACGGGAGCGCCGCGCCGGTTTCCGCGCGAAGGCGCACCATCTCGTGGCCGGCGGCGTGGCCCGCCACCTCCCCGAGGACGCACGCGTCCGCGCCGCCCAGGACCTGCTGTTCACCTTCATGGGACTGATCGCCTGGAACTTCGCGGTGCCCAAGATGTGCCGCATGATGCTGGACGAGGAGACCGACCGGGCCGCCCTGGCCCGCCGCCGCGCAACGGTCGTCGACGTCGCCCGCAGGCTCGCCGCCCCACAGGACACCCGCTGAGCGGGGTCCCGGAGGGGAAACCGGCTTTGGCGCGCAAACGGGAGCCGGTACCGCGTTGCGGTACCGGCTCGCGGCGGCCGCGGGGGCGTGGGATCAGTGGTCCGCGACGACTCCCGACAGCTCATTGGTGCTCTTCGGCAGGGTCACGGACGCGAGCTTCTCGCCCGATGCGAGGTCGATGGCGTGCACTTGGCGCTTGCTCGGTTCGGACACGTAAGCGGTGTGGTCGCGGACGAAGAGGGTGGGCCTGGTCTGCTGCCAGTCCAGCGGCTCCTGCCACTCGTCCACGGCCGGGATCTTCTTGTCCACCTTGCCCGTTTCCGGGTCGATGACGTGCAGGACGCCGTTGGTGCCGAGGACGAGCGCCTCGCCGTGGGGGCCACGGGCGAGCGAGCGGAACGAGTAGCTGGTGCCCAGGTCGACCAGGCGCAGCCGCGCGGTTTCGGTGTTGATCAGCGACACGCGGTTCGGCCGCTCCAGCTCCGCCTCCGGGTCGGTCTTGTAGTCGCCCAGGAGAATCGGCGACTCCTCGCTGCCCGCCTGGTTGCCGATGCGGCCGTAAGGGTCGGGGGCGTCGGCCTTGGTGAACTCACCGTCCTTGTAGATCAGGACGCCGTCCTCGCAGCCGACCGCGACGGCCTCGCCCTTGGCCGCGGCTTCGCCGTGCACACCGGGGCAGTTCTCGCTGCGCCTGGTCTCCTTGTTGTGCTTGTCCAGGACGAGGACGCCGGTGCGCTTCTCCTCGTCGCCCAGGGTGGTGAGGAGTTCGCCGTCGCTCAGTTCGATGGCGACGCCGTGGTGCGGTTCGGCGGAGGTGTAGGTGCGCCCCTCCGGCTTCTTGCCGCTGCCGAGGTCCTCGGGGTCGAAGACGTTCACCTGGCCGGTGCCGTCGGTGAACAGGACCGTCCGGCCGGCGTGCCGTACCACGTGGCCGGGCTTGGCACCCTCGTACCGGATGTCGGTGAGGGTCTGTTCGGCGGCGTTCATGACGCGGAAACCGCTGTCGGTGGAGACGATGACGTGGGAGTCGTCGCCCGCGGGGTTGACGCGGTTGAAGCCGGGCAGCTCGATCGTCCTGGCCAGCTCCAGGCTCTTGCCGTCCAGGACGTACAGTCCGCCGTCGAACGTGGCGACCAGCGGGTCCTTGATCTCGGCGGCGCTGGTGCCCGGTGTGTCCTTCGCCTTCGCGCCGGAGGAGTCGGAGGAGGTGTCCTCGCCGCCGCAGGCGGTCAGGACCGCGGACAGCGCCAGGGCGAGCGCCGTCCCCGTGAGGGCTCTTGTACCTATCGGGTTGTTCACCGGTGTGTTCCTTTCCGGGCCGCCGGGTGGCGGCGTCAGGTGGTCAGGCGTCGGTCAGGCCGTCGGCCATGGCGGTGGTGTTGGCGCGCATCATCTCCAGGTAGGTGCCGGCGCCCTTGCCCTTCTCCGTCAGCGACTCGGAGTAGAGCTCGACGACGCGCACCCCGCCGCCCAGTTCGGTGCGCAGCACCTCGGCCAGCCGGTTGGGCTGGGAGGAGTCGGCGAAGACGGTGCGCACCCCGGCCTTTTGCATGGCCTGGGTGAGTGAGCGCAGATCGGAGGAGCTGGGGGACGCCAGCGTGGTGCCGCTCGGGATCACCGCGCCGATCACCCGGAAGTCGAAGCGTTCGGCGAGGTAGCCGAAGACGTGGTGGTTGGTCACCAGCGCGCGCCGCTCCCGGGGGATGCGGTCGAAGGACTTCTCCATCCAGGTGGTGAGGTCGGCGAGGCGTTCGCGGTAGCGGGCGGCGTTGTCCCGGACCGCTTTCTCGTTCACGCCGTCCACGTGCTCGATCACCCGCTCGCTGATCAGGCCGGCGGCCTCGCGCACCCGGTCCGGGTCGGTCCAGAAGTGCGGGTCGGGCTGTCCGGTCCCCTCCTCGGGCCCGCCGTCGTCGTGTGCCTGGAAGGTGAGCGGGTGCACCGCCTTGCCGACCTCGAAGGTGGCCACTCCCGACGCGCGGGCGGCGTCCACATGGCGCAGCACGTTCTCCTCCAGCCCCAGCCCGTTGAAGACCACGAGGTCGGCATGCTCCAACTCGGCGGCCTGCACGGCCGACAGGCCGAAGGAGTGGGGGTCGGCGTTCGGCTTCATCAGGACGCTGACCTCGGCTTCGTCGCCGACGATCTCCCGGGTGATGTCGCCGAGGATGTTGGTCGTCACCACGACCCGTGGCTGGTGGCCACCGCTGGTACAGGCGGTGGCGAGACCGGCCGGGACCAGGGCGAGCAGGACCAGCAGCAGGGTGCGCGCCCGCGTCGCGCGCGCCGCTTTCGTCGGCGTCCTCATCGTCCGGTCTCCACCATCAGGGCCGGCGCGATGTCCAGGTCGAAGGAGCGCGCGATGCGCAGCTTGTCGTTGTAGTCGATCTCGTACACCCGGCTGCCCGACGGGTCGTTGAGATAGGCCCGGCTGCGGTCGACCTCGATGACCGGTCCGGCGGCCCCTTCGGCGCCGGCCTCGGGGACGTCCGTCAGGAGCGGTTCGGTCCTGGACACCTGTTCGCCGGTGGCGGTGTCGTAGCCGTGGAGCGCTCCGTCGGACTCCAGGACGAGCAGGGGGGAGCCTTCGCCCGCGGTGTTGGCCGCGACGACGGGTCCGGTCCCCACCCGCGTCCATGCGCGCTCCGTGACGTCCAGGACCCACACGGCCCGGTCCCCGGCCGGCGCCGTGAGCGTGTCGCTGCCGGGCCGGAGGCGGAAGGCCGTGGCCCGCTCCCGCTCGGGCACGTCCTCGCCGTACGGAATCCGCTCCGCCGTGAACGTGCCGTCGGACTCCCGGACGAGCAGCGCGCCGTCCGCGCATCCGAGCACCACTCCGCGCCGGGTGACGGCGTCGCCGCGCGGGTCCTCGCACTCCGCGTCCAGTGTCACGACGCGCTTGCCCGCGCGGTCGTGCACCACGACCTTCGTGGCCCCGCCGGTGTCGGTGAGGGCGAGCAGATGCTCCGCGTACGGCACGACGGCACCGGCGTGTGTGCCGGGCAGTGTGCGGGACGATCCGGCCTCGCCCTTCTCCAGGTCGGCCCGCCGGTAGAGGCTGGTTCGGCCGTCCCGGTCGGTCACCGCGGTCACGGCGGCGTCGCTGCGGACCCGTGTGCCGGGGCCGCCGGGGAGCCGGCCGACGTCGCGTATCGCCGCGCGGTAGTAGTGCACATGGTCGCCGTGGTCCACCATCCAGGCGCCGGTGTCCAGGACCCGGGTGTTCTCCGCGGTGTGGAAGTAGCCGAACCGGCCGTCGGTGGTGAGTTCGGCGGTGCCCGTCGTCCGGGATGTCCGGTGGCGCTTGCCGGTGATCAGGTCGAGTACCCGGGTGTCACCGGTCTTCGGATCGCTGAGCACCAGTCTCGACTGCTGCTCGGCGGCCTCCTGCGCCCCTTCGACATACCCGTGGGGGGTGGATGAGGAGGGGCTGGTGGCCGGGGCGGCCGCGTCGTCGTCCTGGCCGGCGCAGCTCGTGGCGCACAACGCGACGAGCACGAGCGCGGCCGGCGTCCAGGCGGTGGGCTTTCTTCGGAGCTTCAAGGGAATGTCCTCGGGATCGGCAAAGGAGTGTTCTCGGGGTGCGCTCAGCCGGTGGTCCGGGCGGGGGCGGCGGTGCGGCCCGCACGGCGGTGGCGGAGGCCCGAGGCCAGGTGGGAGAGGAAGAACAGGCTCACCGCGAGGGCCGAGACGGTCGCACCGGCCGCGGTGCTCAGGTGCCAGGACAGCAACAGGCCGCAGAACGTGGCGGTCATGCCCAGCAGCGCCGCCAGGACCATGACTCCGCGCACGCTGCGCGCCCATGGCAGCGCGGCCGCCGGCGGGGCGATGAGCAGGCCGAGGACCAGCAGCGTCCCGACGATGTGGAAGGAGGCCACGATGGCCAGCGCCAGCAGTCCCAGCAGCACGGAGTGGGCCAGCCGGGGGCGCAGGCCGAGCGTCCGGGCCTTGCGCGGGTCGAACGCCAGGGCGAGGAAGGCCCGGTGGCCGAGGACCGAGACGGCCAGCGCCAGCAGCAGTGCCACTCCCAGGAGCGCCAGGTCCTGTTCGCGCACGGCGAGGACGTCACCGAAGAGGAAGCCGGTCAGGTCCACCGCGAAGGACTGCGAACGCGACACGATGATGACGCCGAGCGACAGCATGCCCACGAAGAGCAGGCCGATCCCGGTGTCCTGGGACAGCCTCGGGGCGCGGCCGAGCGCGGTGACTCCGGCCGTCATGACGGCCGCGCTCACCACCGCCCCCACCAGCAGGTTGCCGCCGAGCAGCGCGGCGAGCGCGACTCCCGGCAACAGTCCGTGGGACATGGCGTCGCCAAGGAAGGCCATCCCCCTGAGCACCACCCAGGTGCCCGCCAGGGCGCAGATCGCCGACACCAACATCCCGCCCCACAGGGCTCTTTGCACAAAGGTCGCCTCAAAAGGGCCCGTCAACCACTCCACACACGCACACTACAATGAAAATCATGTTCAATACAGCCTCGCCGACCGCCGCCCGGGACCGGACGCCCCGCGTCCGCATCACCGAGCTGTACGCCGGCTATCCCGGACGCCCCGTTCTGCACGGACTCAGCGCCGACATACCGGCATCGGCCACGACCGCGCTCATCGGCCCGAACGGAAGCGGGAAGTCCACGCTGCTCGGCGTCATGGCAGGGGTGCTCGAACCCACCTCGGGAGAGCTGCGGAGCGACGGGAACGGGCCACCGGCGTTCGTTCCCCAGCGCGGTGCCGTCGGTGACGCGCTGCCGCTGACGGTCCGGCAGACCGTGGAGATGGGGCGCTGGGGTGAGCGCGGACCGTGGCGCCGGCTGACCCGGCGGGACCGCGCGACGGTGGAGGCCGCGATGGAACGGCTGGGCATCTCCGGCCTCGCGACCCGGCAACTCGGAGAGCTGTCGGGCGGACAGCGCCAGCGCGCCCTGATCGCCCAGGGGCTCGCCCAGGAGTCGGATCTGCTGCTGCTGGACGAGCCGACCACGGGACTGGACCCCGAGGCCAGGGACCGGATCGCCGCGCTGCTGGGGGAATTGGTCGCCGACGGGGTGACGGTCGTCCAGGCCACACACGACCTGGAGGCCGCGCGCGGCGCGGACGCCTGTCTCCTGCTCCGCGACGGACACCTGGTGGGACAGGGCAGCCCCGAGCGGCTTCTCACCCCCTCGACGCTCGCCCAGGTCTGGCAACCGGCCTGACGCCACGGGTACGTACGTCACGGGTACGTACGCCACGGCCGGGGCGGCTGGTCCCGGGCCGCCCCGGCCGTCGTATCCGCGCCGACGGGCGCGGACAAGGTGGTGGTCGCCGGGCTAGCGCACCGCCTCGGAGACGGTCGGCGCGGTGCGGGGCGACGGCGGCAGCGCGGCACGGTCCGCCTCTTCCCTCGCCGCCGCGTCCCAGGTCTCCTGGGTCGTCAGGGTCGCGACCAGGCCCAGCAGTCCATAGACGCTGAACAGGGCGGCGGGCCCGGCCCAGCCGGTGGCGGAGTAGAGCGCGGTGGCGATCATGGGGGTGAAGCCGGAGACGACCGCGGAGAGCTGGTAGGCCAGCGACGTTCCGGCGGTGCGCGTCTTGGTGGCGAAGAGTTCGGAGAACCAGGCGCCCTGGACACCGGCCAGGGAGTTCTGGCAGACGGCGTAGCTGACGGCGAAGGAGACCAGGACCAGGGCGGCGGTCTCGGTGTTGACCAGCAGGAACATCGGAACGCCCCACAGCAGCGTCACCACGCAGCCCAGCAGATACACCGGGCGGCGCCCCACCCGGTCGGACAGCCGCCCCCACAGCACGGTGGCGGCGATACCGAGGGCCGAGGCGGCCACCAGGGCGGTGAGGCTGACATTGCCCGAGACATCGGGTGCGTCGCCGTCGTCCAGGTAGGACAGCACGAAGGTGACGGAGACGGCGTAGCCCGCGGTCTCCGCGCACCGGAGGCAGAAGGCGCGCAGCACATTGCGCCAGTCCTCGCGGAGGACCTCCAGCAGCGGGTTCTTGGCGACCTCGCCGGACTGCTGGATCTGCTGGAACTCGGGCGACTCGTCGATCTTGAGCCGGATGAGGATGCCCACGACGATCAGGACCGCGCTGAGCAGGAACGGTACGCGCCATGCCCAGGTGTCGCTCAACGTGTGGGTGCTGAAGAGGAACGCGAGGTTGGCGAGCAGCAGCCCGACCGGGAAACCTGCCTGGGTGATGCCCGTGTACAGGCCGCGTCGGCGCCAGGGCGCGTGCTCGAACGTCATCAGGATCGCCCCGCCCCATTCGGCGCCGAAGGCGAGTCCCTGGATCACGCGGACGGCCACCAGCAGGATCGGCGCCCAGGTCCCGACCATCTGATAGGTGGGCAGACAGCCGATCAGGACGGTGGCGATGCCCATGATGAGCAGCGAACCGACCAGGACGGGCTTGCGGCCGATGCGGTCTCCGAGATGACCGGCGATGATGCCGCCCAGCGGACGGGCGGCGAAGCCGATGCCCAGCGTCGCGAACGACAGGAGCGTCGCGGACATGGGGTCCGAGTCGGGGAAGAACACATCACCGAAGTACAGGGCGGCGGCCGTGCCGAAACCGATGAAGTCGTAGGTCTCGATGGTCGCGCCGATCCCGCATCCCACTGCGACTCTCAGGCGCTCGGGCGACCCCTGGGCCGCCTGGTCCGACGGTATGAAGCCGGCCATACCGATCCTCCTTGATCGTGGGCGGGGCGACTGTCCCGAACCGAAGCCAGCCATCCCTGTCGGCTGTCGTCTGTTAACAGTCGAGAGCGATGCTGTGCCCCGAAGGAAGCAGTGTCAACCCTTCCGGCAGCGGAATCTGCGATGCCACCTCGGGCGATCGACGTGGTGGGGCCGGCCGCCGCGGGGAGCGGATGCGCCGCCGTAGCCTCTCCGCGGCCTCTTCGGGCCCGGCCGTCAGCGGCTCTGGATCTCTCGCGGGAGACCGCGCTGGAGTTCCCGTTGGCGACCTAGCCGGAAACCTCGTGGGAGACGTCGCCGGAGACCTTGTCGGAGACCTTGTCGGAGACCTTGTCGGAGACTTCGCGTCCGAGGCCGAGCCGGCGCACGGCAGAGGTCATGTGCGTGTGCAGGACCTTCTGGGCCGCCGCCGCGTCCCCGCGTTCGATCGCGTCGACGATCGGCACATGGGCCGACGCGGACATGGCCACCTGACGGTACTCCTCCGCGGCGCTCACGATCACCACACGGATCGGCCCCTCCAGGTGGCGCCAGGTCCTGAGCAGCATCGAGTTGCCGGAGAGCTCACAGAGCAGCAGATGGAAGGCCAGGTCCGCCTCGACCTTCACCTCGAGGTCCGCACCCTCCTCGGCGGCCCGCATGTGCTCCAGAGCCCTGCGCAGGGCCTCGGCGGCCGCTTCCCGCCGCGCCGACGCGACGATCTGCGCCACCGCGAGGCTCTCCAGCGCCTCCCGGACCTGGAACAGCTCACCGACCTCCGTCGAAGTGAGCCGCGAGACCCGCAGCATCCCCCGCGAACCCGCGGTGACCAGCCCTTCCTGCTGGAGGTGGCGCAGGGCTTCGCGCACCGTGCCACGGCTCACGGACAGCCGCTCGGCGATCTCCACTTCGCCGAGGTGATCACCTGGGCGATACTGCCCCGTGGTGATGGCCGTGCGCAGCGCCGCGAGCGCGCGCTCCCGCAGCGTCATCGTGCGGGTGAGACTGGAAAGCGCCTGACCAGCCACGATAGGCCCCCTTCGGCTACACGAACGATCAGCGTAGCGCAGAAGTGTCATGTGTTGACAGTCGGCAGCCGGGGCGGACGCTTCCCGTCCGGGTTTCACGACCGTTGACTGTTGACAGTCAACGTTACGGGACCGTAAATGGTCGTGACACCGAGAAGTAAGAGCGAGGTGATCCCCATGGCGGGGTCCGGCCGACTGGGCTGTTCCACCATTTCCTTCCGGGCGCGTCCGCTGCCCGACGCCCTCGCGGCCATCGCCGGGCTGGGCCTGCCCGAGGCCGACCTGGGGATGCTCCCCGGAGTCTGCGAGCACGCGCCGCTGCGGCCCGGACCGGATGACGTCCGGCGGCTGACGGACCTCGCCGCCGAGCACGGCATCCGCTGGCGGAGCCTGAACACCGATCCCGCGGACCTCAATAGCCCCCGGCTGCACCCCCGCGTCTGGCGGGAGTCCATCGACCTGCTGGCCCGCGCCACCGCCGGGGTCGGCGCCCCGTTCCTCGCCGTACCCAACGGCCGCCAGCGGCACCAGCCGTTCGGCCCGAGCCTCGAGGCCGACCTGGCCACGGTGGTCGCCCGGCTGCACGAGGCGGGCGAGGTCGCGGCCGAACACGGCGTACGGCTGCTGGTGGAGGCGCCGCACGTCTACCGGTTGTGCCGGGACACCGACCGCTCGGATCTGCTGCTGGACCGGCTGGACCCGGAGCGCTGCGGGCTGATCTACGACGTCAGCCATGTCGTCGCCTCGGGCGGCGACGCGGTGGGCTGGGCCCGCACGGTGGCGGACCGGGTGGACCACGTCCACCTGCGGGACGCCCGCCCCGGCGACATCAACCTCAGCGTCGGCAACGGGAAGGTGGACTTCGAGGCCCTCATCGACGCGCTGGAGTCGGCGGGATACCAGGGCCACTACACGCTGGAGCTGGAGACCCACGACGTGGCCGACACCGACCGCGAGGCCGTCGCCGCGCGCTCCGCCGCCCGGATCGAGGCGGCGCTCGGCGGAGCACGGCCGACGGAGCCGGCCTCATGACGCCGATGTTCCTCAACGACCCGGCCGACGCCGTCGACGAGATGCTGGACGGTTTCGTGCGGGCCAACGCCGACCGCGTCGAACGCGTCGCGCCCCGAGTGCCGGCCGCCACGCGGCGCCGCGCCGGGGTCGGCATCGTCACCGGAGGCGGCTCCGGGCACAAGCCCACCTTCATCGGCTACCTCGGTCCCGGCATGCTCGACGCGGTGGCCGTGGGCGATGTCTTCGCCTCCCCGCCCGCGCACACCGCGCTCGAGGCGATCCGCGCCGCCGACAACGGCAGCGGCGTGCTGTGCCTGCTGGGCAACTGCTCCGAGTCGGAGTTCCCGGGCGGCAACTCCGCCCGCAAGGTCGCCAAGACCTCCGACGTCGAGAGCCGTTACGCCAACGGCGGCTCCGGCAGCCGCTGAACTCCTGCCCCTCCCCGCTCCCCTACCCCGTACCCCCTCGTACCCCTCCCCCGCAGAAAGGCCCTTCGCCATGCCCGCTTCACCTGCCGTCGTCCGCACCGCCGTCGTCACCGGCGCCGGTTCCCAGCGCGGCATCGGCCGCGCCACCGCCCACCGGCTCGCCGCCGCCGGATACGAGATCGCCGTCCTCGACCTCGACGAGGCGGCCGCCAAGGAGGCCGCCGCCGAGATCGCCGAGCGCCACGGCGTACGCGCCCTCGGGGTCCGGTGTGATGTCACCGACCGCGCTTCCGTCGACAGCGCCGTCACCGAGGTCGAGGGGGCACTCGCGCCGATCGGCGCGCTGGTCAACAACGCCGGGATCACCGACCCGAGCCGTTTCCTGGACATCGAGCCCCACGTCTGGCGCAAGATCTTCGCGGTGAACGTGGACGGCACGTACCACGTCACCCAGCGCATCGCGGGCGGCATGGTCGAGCGTGGCTTCGGACGGATCGTGAACCTGTCGTCCGTCAGCGCCCAGCGCGGCGGCGGGGTGTTCGGCGGCTCCCACTACTCCGCCGCCAAGGGCGCGGTCCTGGGCCTGACCCGTGCCGTCGCCCGCGAACTCGGCGGCACCGGGGTCACCGTCAACGCGGTCGCGCCCGGTCTCATCGACACGGACATCACGGGTGGGGCGCTCGTCGGCGAGCAGCGCGCGAGCGTCCTGTCCACCATCCCGGCCGGCCGCGCGGGCAGCGCCGACGACGTCGCTGTCACGATCGCGTTCCTCTGCACCCCGGAGGCCGAGTACCTCACCGGCACGACCGTGGACATCAATGGCGGATCGCATATCCACTAGGCACGGCGAGCGACCGGTGCGGAGGGACGCACACGCCGTGCGTCCCTCCCGGGGTTCGGCCCTTCAGCCGGCGGTGACCTCCTTGTTCTTGGCCAGCGCCTTCGTACGGGCCGTGACGGTGCTCCGCAGCGCCGCGACGGCCTTGTCGACGCCGGTGTCGTCCGCGCCCGCTCGCTTGGCGTCGGCGGCCAGCGCGGTGAGCGTCCTGGACGCGGTACCGGAGGCGTAGAAGGTCTGGTACAGCTCGCGGTACGCGGACTTGTACACCTCGTCGAACGCGTCCAGCTCCAGGAAGCGCTCCTTGAGCAGGTGGCCGCCCATCGCGCCGCCCCTGCCGCCGCCCTTGCCCTGCTGGTCCACGCCCTGCTGGCCCTCGCCCTTCTGCCCCTGGTCCTGCTGCTCCTCGCCCGGGGCCCGCTGCTGCCCCTGGCCGCCGTTCGGCCCGGCCGCGCCCTGCTGGGCTCCACCGCCGGGACGGCCGCCGCCCATGCCGGTCTCGTCGTCCGGACCGGCCTCGGCCGAACCGCTGAACGTCAGGTTGAAGTCCCAGCCGAGCACCGAGAACTTCTTGGTGTCCAGGCTGTACCAGAGCACGTAGTTCTTTCCCGGGCCCGCCATGTCGTCGAAGTTCAGGATCAGGTTCTGCGTGGCCACGTACTGGGCCAGGGACTTCACGTCCACGTACTGGTCCAGCTCCTCGGCGAACTCCTTGTCCGACGCCTGGTTGGCCCACTTGATCAGGCGCATCACGGGGGCGAGGTCCTGGCTGCCCTTCTTGTTGAGCTGTTTGAAGGAGTCCTCGTACGCCGTCGGATCGTCACCCCGGTAGTCGAAACTGCTTCCCGCGCGGGCCTTGTACATCACGCCGTCGTCCGCGCGCTGGGTGTCGGCGTAGTCCTTGCTCGGGTTCTCGACGTACATCCGGGTGACGGCCGGACGGTTGTTGACCTGGAGCGAGGCGAAGGCGAACCCCTCGGCCGTCTGGTCGGAGGCGTCCATCAGGGAGAGCGACAGCGCCTCGTTGAACGGCACTTGGTCGTCGCTGCCGGGACGCAGGGAGATCTCCCGGTGGCCCTGGTAGGCACGGCCCTCGACATACTCGTCGATCTTGATGAGCCAGGGCAGCTCCTCCGGTTTGGACGCCGAGAGCTGGAAGTTCATCATGCCTCCGCCTCCCCCGCCCCCGCCGCCACCCGGCTGCTGCTGACCCTGCTGACCGGGCCGGCCCTGCTGCTGGCCCGGTTGGCCTGGCTGGCCTGGCTGGCCTGGCTGGCCTGGCTGGCCCTGCTGGTCCGGTTGGCCTGGCTGGTCCGGCCGGTCGCCGCCGCCGGGACCGTCGCCGGGACCGCCCTCACCGCCACCGCCAGGGCCGCCGCCCCGGTTGCCGCCGCCCAGGCTCCGGAGCGTCGAGTTGCCCTTGAGCCGGATGCCGACGTCGTTGAGGTACGTACCGTCGAGCGTCAGGTCGGCATCGATGTAGTCCTTGGTGCCGTCGGCCTTGAACTCCTTCATCATCTTGGTGAAGTCGGTCTGCTCGTAGGAGAGCTGGATGGAGTGCGGCTTGGTCTCGTCGTAGAGGTCGACCGTTCCGGTCACGTTCTCCGTGATCTCGTCGCTGTCCGCGGCCGAGGCGCTGGTGACCCACGGGGAGACGCGGGCGTCGCCGAAGAAGATCAGCAGTACCGCCGTTCCGGCGCACAGCAGCGCCGCGAACTTCCAGTGGTGCCGCAGACGCACCGGGATCCGGTGCTTCACGCGCTTGCGCACGGGCGAGCATGCCGTGGTGGGGGTGGTCATCACAGATCGGTCTGGTCGTATCCGGTCAGCACGGTCACGCGCTGCCCGAAGGTGCGCTCCTGGAGGGCGGAGACCAGTTCTCCGGGCTCGGTGCCCTTCTTCAGGCGGACGGTGTAGAAGACCTCGGTCAGCGCGCCGCCGCGGATGGTCTCCGTGCTGACGAGCTCGAACTCGCTGGTGTAGCGGATCAGGACATCGCTGATGGCGCCCGTGTGGTCCTCACCGGCGGGCACCTGCACCTTGACGACCTGGCGCTGCACATCGAGGTGGAACCAGTTGAACTTGTGCATCACGATGATGATGAGGCAGATGCCGACGCCCGCGATGGCGGCCAGGGTGTAGAAGCGGGCGCCCGCGGCCATGCCGATGCCCATCACCAGGAAGATGAAGCCGACGTCCCGGGTCTCCTTGATGGCGTTTCGGAAACGGACCACCGACAGGGCGCCGACGAGGGAGAAGGCACGGGCCAGGTTCGAGCCGACGACGAGCATGATGAGCGCGACGATCATGCCGACGATCACGAGCGTCTGCACATAGGACTGGCTGTAGGACACGTTGCGGTGCGTGAAGCGGTAGACGTAGCCGATCATCGTGCTGAGCACGAAGGTGAGCGCCATCGCGCACACGATGTCGGTGACGCTGAACGTCCCGCTGAGGTCCTGAAGGTCGAGGTTCACGGTGTTCATGCCTCCACGGGCGTGCCGGCCGGCGCGGCGGGGGACTCCGCGGACACCGGGGTGGGGGTGATGGGCGGGGGGAAGTCCTCTTCACGGACGTGGAAGACCGACCGCGGCGCGAGGCCGAACGCCTCGACGGACTGGACGTACTTGGAGACCCGGATCAGGTTCAGGTTGCGGCGGGCCGCCAGATCGGTGATCCAGTACGGGGTGCGCTCGTTGACCTTGACCTCCATCACCGACAGGTGCGGGGGCAGGGTGAAGCGGTTCTCCGCGCCCTCGGTACCGAAGTGGAAGTCACGGTCCCGGCCCCGGACGCGGCGGTCGAAGGTGACCCGTAATCCGGTGTCCTGGTCGCGGCCGACGAGCGCCTCACGCTGATAGCCGGTGATCACGGTCGGCTGGAGGCCGAGCCGGACGACCAGCTCCAGCACCTCCTCGACGAAGGCGCGCTCCTTCGCGGTGTGCTCGATCATCTGGCGTCCGTCGCACAACTGCCGGGCGACTGCGTACGGCACGGTGATGCGCCGTTTCTGCGTGACGCGGTTGACGCGCTGCTTGATCTCGACGCAGACGGGCGACTGGTCGGTGATGCCCGCGAGGTCTCCGTAGTGGCGGATGCGCAGCTTGCGCCGGAACTTCAGCCCCTCGATCTTCTCCCAGTAGAAGCGGAGCGCGGGGGTGTCGTAGTACAGGCTCCACACCCCGTAGCCGCCGACCGGGCTGTGCTCGTCCCGGTCCATGCGCTCGGCCAGTTCGTCCCGGATGGCCGCGGCCTGGTCGACGGGGACCAGGTACTTCAACTCGTAGCGGTTGAAGGCGTGCAGCCGGCTCGCCACCCGCAGCGCCGGTTCATCGGCGATTCCCCGTTCGCGGTCCGCGGGTGGGGTGGCGGCGGGCTCGATGTGGTGCGGGTCGGCCCGCGCGGCGTCGCCGCCGGACACGGGTGTCTTCCGCGAGCGGAACATGGCTCCCCTTACTCAAGGTCGTCTGTGCGTCCTGAAGCAAGGAACCGGCCGAGCCTGAGAATCAGGTAAGAAACACATATGAACGATCTATGATCCACAGCTGAACAACAGATGAACGACAGGGGACCGGAACGGAACGTACCGCATCACCGCCATCTCCGCCGTAATGTCCCGCCGCACAGCGGCCGCACAGCCCGGAGCCCGGAGCCGTGCCTTCCGCCGTGCCGTGCCCGTACCGTGCCCGCGCCGGTCGTTCTTTTGGCCGATGCCGATGGCCATGAACCCGCTATCCGGGTGATCTGCGGCAGTGGCCTCCCGGGCGACCCTCGGGTCATGGCTCGTCACACCCGAAACTCAACGTTCACACCGTGGATCGCCGCGGCACTGACCACCGCCCTGACGGGAGTGGCCGCCTGCACCGCCGACGCGGCGACCACCTCGAGCGGCACCGGCGACCCCGCGCCCGGAGCCGCCGGAATCGGCGACACGCTCCACCCCGGGCTGGGCAACGGGGGTTATACGGTGCGCCATACGGATCTGGCGGTGCGGTTCGCCGAGGACCTCACGACGTACACGGCGACCACCACGCTCCGCGGACGGGCCACCCGCTCCCTCTCCCGCTTCAACCTCGACCTGACCGGGACCACGGTCCGTTCGGTGACGGTCGACGGCCGCGAGGCGGCCTGGGACCACTCCGGAGAGGAGTTGCGGGTGACTCCGGCGGCGCCGGTGCCCAGCGGCCAGGGCTTCTCGGTGGAGGTCACGGTGCACGCGCCCGTGGCGGACCCCGAGGCGGCCGGGAAACTCGGCACATCGGCGATCGGGATGGTGCGGGCGAAGGACACCGTCCAGACCCTCAACCAGCCCTCGGGCGCGCATCGGATCGCCGCGCTCGCCGACCATCCGGCCCAGAAGGCGCCGACCACCATCACGATCACCGCTCCCGCGCGCCTGAACTCCATCGCCAACGGCGAACTCACCACCAGCCGGCGCGAAGGGGCGTACACCGTCCGCCGGTTCGAGAGCCGCCAAAAGCTCGCGCCCGAACTCATCCAGATCGGCGTCGGCCCCTTCACGGTGGTCAAGCGGCGCGGACCGGACGGCATCAAGCTGCGCCACGCCCTCCCCAACGGTGAAGTCAACGACCTCCTGCCGCAGATCGACACGGTCGTGCCCAAGGCGCTGCGCTTCTTCACCCAACGGCTGGGCGCGTTCCCGTTGCGGACGTACGGCGTCTACGCCACACCTATGGGCGGTGAGCTCGAGACGCAGTCCCTGACCCTGCTCGGCTCGGAGGAGCTGACCAAGGAGGGGATGGAGGCCAACGGCTCGGACACGGTCGTCGCGCACGAGATCTCCCACGAGTACTTCGGCAACAGCGTCTCACCCCGCCGGTGGAGCGACCTGTGGCTCAACGAGGGCCACGCCGTCTACTACCAGAGCCTGTGGGCCCAGGAGACGCACGGCGCCGATCTGGTCGACGTCATGAAGAGGAAGTACCAGGACTCCGCCGCCGAGTTGCGGAAGCAGGGGCCCATCGCCGATCCCGAGGCCGGCGCCTTCACGCCCGGGGACATGGCTCCCTACGGCTGGGGCGCCTACCAAGGCGGCGCCCTGGCGTTGTACGCGCTGCGGCAGAAGGTGGGCGAGGACACGTTCCGGCGCATCGAGCGCGCCTGGGTGGCGGAGAACCGCGACAGCACGGCGGGGACCGCCGACTTCATCCGCCTGGCCGGCCGCGTCGCGGGCCGCGACCTGGGCCCCTTCCTCCGCTCCTGGCTGTACTCCGAGAAGCTCCCGGCGATGCCCGGCCACCCCGACTGGCACACGTCCTGACGGGTCCGGGGCTACCGGTTGCGCACCGCTCCGGTGTCCCAGGCCCAGGCCGCGATCTCGACGCGGTTACGGACGGCGAGCTTGACCTGGATGTTGCTCAGGTGGGTTTTCACCGTGGACAGCGACAGGTGCAGTTCGGCGCAGATCTCCTGATTGGTCCGGCCCACCGCCACCAGCCGGGTGACGTCCAGTTCCCTGTCGGTCAAGGGCGTCTTCGCCGTGGCGCCGCCGGGCTGACTCGCCAAGCGCCGGAGCAGACGCACAGTGACCGCGGGAGACACCAGCGCGCCACCGTTCGCGGCCGACCGCACCGCCTCGATCAGCAGTTCGGGACCGGCGTCCTTGAGCAGGAAGCCACAGGCTCCATTGCGGATCGCGGTGTGCACATAGTCGTCCTGGTCGAATGTGGTGACCACGACGACCCTCAGCGGATCGACCACTCCGGGGCCGGCCAGCAGCCGGGTCACCTCCAGGCCGTCCAGGTTCGGCATACGGATGTCGACCAGGCACACCTCGGGACGAAGCCGCCGGGCCAGCGCCACGCACTCGGAGCCATCGGCGGCTTCGCCCACCACCTCGATGCCCGCCTCGGCGTCGAGGATCAGCCGGAACCCGGCGCGCACCATCGCCTGGTCGTCCGCGATCAGCACACGGATCCGGGAAGCCTCGGAGGACCGTGTGTGCGCGGCATCGCTCACGTGGTGGCCCCTTCCAGAACCGCCGTAGGGCTCAAGCGCGCCAGAACCGTCCAGCCGCCGTCGCTCGCTCGTGCGAACGGCCTGAAGGATACCGCTCGCCTCGTCAACGCGTTCGCGCCCCCATTGGGAGGACACTGCGCCGCGGCCCCGCCGCGGAAGGGGCAGTATGCGTGCGAAGCCGGTCATATCCGGCTGCTCATGCCCAGTAAAGGAGTGCCCATGCGTATCCGGACCGCCCTGTCCACGCTCGCCCTCACCGCCACGTCCCTCGCCGTCGGCGCGGCCGGCGCTGCCGGTGCCACCGCGGACGACGGACCCGATGTCACCGTCCACAACTCCACCGCCACGACCTTCCCCGGCGTGTGCGCCGGCAACGAGTTCTCGTTCGTCACCGTCCCGGTCAATGTGCTGGGCGGGTCGGACTCCAGCTCGTGCCGGACCGCCTGATCAGCACGATCAGCACCGCTCCCGCAACCGGGGACCTCTCGGACCCCGGTTGCGGCCCGCGTCACGTGCTCAGCGGCGTACGGGCCGGGGCGGGGCTGGTCCACTCGCCACCCATCGCGCCAAAAGGTGACAAAATTACCGCTAGGAGGGTGATGCACACCGGGCGGGAGACCGATGAAGCCGAACCCCGCGGTCGGCATCCTGCCCTCGGGTGACCACATCACCACAGCCCGCGACGAACGCGCCAAGACGTCCGCCGGCGGTGTGAGGGAAGGGCGGGACCGGGAAACCCGGCCAGGACCGGCACCCCTCACATGCGAAAGAGGCAGCGATGATGAGCGAAGACAAGGCAGACGACGTCTATCAGCCGACCGGCACCAACGAGGAGCAGGAGGACGCGGCCCCGCTGGACACCCAGGACGCCTTGGACGAGCGTGATTACGACGAGATGCTCGACGAGGGCTACTCCCCACCGGAGAAGCCGCTCGGTGTGACCAAGCACGGCACCACGGCGGCCGAACAGCAGGAGCGGGAGACGCTCGACCAGCGGCTGGCCGAAGAGACCCCCGACGTCGAAGCGCCGGCGGGCGACGGGGTGGGAGATCTACAGGAGGGCGAGGGAGAGCCCCTCGACCCCGAGGCCGGGACGGACCGGGCGGGCCGGCTCGTCGCCCCGGACGAGGGAGTCCGCACCGACACCACGAAGGAAGTCCTCGCCAGGGACGAAGGCGTCGACGCGGGTGCTGCCGGTGCCGAGGAGGCCGCCGTGCACATCGTCCCGGACGAACAGCTCGAGGAGGCAGACGACGGCGAACCGGATCGCTGACCCTGTCCCGTCCGCGGCCGCGCCGTGGCCACGTGGCGGCGGACTCTCCCGGCCGACGGGCCCGGCGGGCCGGGCGGGCCGGGCGGGCCACGGGCCATCCGCCACGTACCGGCGTTTGCCCAGGTGGGCCGTGGGGCACCCGGGTCCGGAAGGTTTCGTCCCCAACGCCCGTGGCCAGGAGGTGCCCCCGTGAATCAGCAGGAACGGCGTCATCCGGTGGAGCGGCATCCGCAGCCGGAGTTCCCGCAGCAGGACCAGGCGCACCCCGGCGAGACGGAGGCGATGGAGCCCCGGCCCGATCACGGCGAGAACACCTACGAAGGCCACGGGCTGCTGAAGGACCGGCGCTCTGTGATCACCGGGGGTGACTCGGGGATCGGCCGGGCGGTGGCGCTCGCCTTCGCCAGGGAGGGGGCCGACGTGTGCTTCGGCTATCTGCCCGAGGAGGAGAAGGACGCCCAGGAGACGGTGCGCCTCGTCGAGTCGGCCGGGCGCCGGGCGGTCCCCTTCCCTTGTGACATCCGCGAGGAAAGCGCATGTCAACGGCTGGTGGACCAGGCGGTCGAGGCGTTCGGCGGGATCGACATCCTCGTCAACAACGCCGCCTATCAGATGTCCCGGCCCCAGGGGCTGGAGGAGATCACGACCGAGCAGTTCGACCGGGTGATGCACACCAACCTCTACGCCATGTTCTGGCTGTGCAAGATGGCGCTTCCGCACATCCCGGAAGGCGGCAGCATCATCAACACCACCTCGGTACAGGCGTACAAACCCAGCACCCACCTGCTCGACTACGCCACCACCAAAGGTGCGATCGTCACGTTCACCCAGGGACTGGCCGGCAACCTCGCCGAGCGCGGTATCCGTGTCAACGCCGTGGCCCCCGGCCCGGTGTGGACACCCCTGATCCCCGCCACCCTGCCGGACACCTCGACCTTCGGCCTCCAGAGCCCCCTGAACCGCCCGGCGCAGCCCGCCGAGATGGCCCCCGCCTATGTCTTCCTGGCCTCGCAGCAGGCCGGCTACATCACCGCGGAGATCGTCAACGCCACCGGGGGCACGCCCCTGCCCTAGTCCGAGCCGCCGCGGTCAGCGCGTAGATGTGGCGCGAATTGCACCACCGCACGGCAACAGCGGCTGAAAACATACCGCCGCGGGACTGTTCTTCCGTGCATGGTGGGTGATCCACGATCAACGGGACCAGCCCAGGAGAAGAGGCCATCGTGAGCGAGCGAGCCGGCAGACCGCGTTCCCCCCGCGCCTTCTCCGTCATCTCGGGGGTGCTCACCGGGACGATCGCGCTCTACATCACGCTCGTGGCCTTCGGCAACATCACCGACTTCGACACCAACCAGCAGTTCGTGCGGCACGTCCTGGCGATGGACACGACGTTCAAGGACGAGGACCTGATGTGGCGGGCGATCGAATCACCCGCCCTCCAGGACACCGCCTACATCGCCATCATCGTCTGGGAAAGCCTCGCCGCCGTTGTCCTCCTCGCCGCGACGGCCATGTGGTGCGCGGGCCCGCAGGGGGACCGCGTCCGCCGCGCCCGTCAGGCCAGCACCCTGGGGCTGTTGATGCTGATGCTGCTGTTCGGCGCCGGGTTCATCGCCATCGGTGGCGAGTGGTTCGCCATGTGGCAGTCGAAGCAGTGGAACGGGCTGGAGGCCGCCACTCGCGTCTTCGTGCTCTGCGGGCTCGTCCTGCTGCTCCTTCACCTGCCCTCGGCCGAGCGGGCCGAGCGGGCCGGGCGACCCGGTGCCGAGTCCGCGCCCGACTCCGCTTCCGAGTCAGCGCCCGACTCCGCCTTCGGCTCCGCGCGCTGATCGAGCGGGCGCGCCGCGGACGCGCCGTACTCCACGTCCTGGCCTGCCGCCGTCGGCTCCTCCGGTCGGGGCCGGCCGGCGTTCCGGCCGCCGGGCAGTACGGCGAGGACGATCATCGTCCCGGCAGCCATGATGATCCCGCCGATCAGGCTGGTCTGCGCCACGCTGTGCGCGAAGGACTCGTGCACCGCCTCGATCAGGGCCTGTGCCTGCTGGGGACCGCCGGCCGGGCTCTTCGCGACCTCCTCGGCGACAGCCAGACCGCCGCCCACCGAGTCCTTCGCCGTGTCCAGCGCCGCGGCCGGGAGGTGGCCTCCGGTCAGGTCGGTGAGCTTGTCACGGTAGGCGGTGCCCAGCAGTGAGCCGAGGATCGCGATGCCCAGGGCGCCGCCCATCTCCAGCGCGGTGTCGTTGGCGCCACCGGCCACGCCCAGCTCGGCTTCGGGGAAGGAACCCATGATGGTGTCCGTGGCCGGGGACACGCTGAGCCCGATCGCGAAGCCCAGCATCACCAGTGGCGCCAGGAAGTCGGCGTACGCGGAGCCCTTGTCGACCTGAGCGAGGAGGAAGACCCCGGCCGTGCCGATCACCATGCCGGTGACGACCATGACCTTCACACCCAGCTTGGGTGTCAGCAGTGCGGTGGCCGCGGCGCCGACGAAGACGGCACCGGCCAGTGGCAGCAGTCGCACACCGGTCTCCAGCGGACCGTAGCCGAGCACGAACTGGAGGTACTGGGTGGCGTAGTAGAGCGCCCCGAAGGTGCCGAAGAAGAAGAACAGCACCGCCAGCATCGAGCCGCCGAACCCCCGCTGGGCGAACTTGCGCACGTTCAGCATGGGGCGCGGGTGGCGCAACTCCCAGGCCACGAAGGCCAGCAGGCCGACTCCGGCGATCACAGCCGCCGCGATGGGGCCGGTGCCCCAGCCGAAGTGCGGACCCTCGATGGTCGCGTAGACCAGGCAGCCGACCGAGACGATCGACAGCAGACCGCCGATGTAGTCGATCCGGCCCATGTCCCGCGCCTTGGACGGCGGCACCAGGACCAGCGCGCCGATCACGGCGAGGACGGCGACGGGGACGTTGATCAGGAAGGTGGAACCCCAGGCGTGGTCCTCCAGCAGCCATCCGGCCACCAGCGGGCCGACCGCGATGGCGAGGCCGGAGGTGGCGGACCAGGCCGTGATCGCCTTGGCACGCTCACCCCGGGGGAAGATCGCGGCCAGCAGGGACAGCGTGGCCGGCATGACCACCGCGGCCCCGACACCCATGGCCGCGCGGGCCGCGATCACCAGCTCGGTCTTCTCGACCAGGCTGCCCGTGACCGAACCGGCCGCGAAGATCACCAGACCCGTGAGGAGCGCGCCACGGCGGCTGTACTTGTCGCCGATCGAGCCCAGCACCAGCATCAGCGCGGCGTACGGGACGGTGTAGCCGTCGATGACCCACTGGAGGTCACTACTGCTCAGCCCCAGGTCCCTGGTCATGTCCGGCGCGGCCACGATCAGGGAGGTGTTCGCCATGACCACGATCAGCAGGCTCAGGCACAGCACCAGCAGCGCCCACCAGCGCCGGGCGTACGGCCCGGTCATCTTCTCGACGGGCGTGGTGGCAAGCAAGGGCATCGGAGGCTCCCTGGCGACGATTAATTGCACATCGACGAGCAGATTATTTTATTGCCCAGCAGTGTGCAAATAAGTCGATGAGGTGCCCCTCTACCTGCGCGATCGAGGTGGTGCGCGGCGCACGAAAAGCAAGACGCACGAAAGGCAAGACGGACGAAAGGCAAGGCGGAACCGCACAGCAGCCGTACGGCGCACGGCGGACAGCGGCGGTTACTCCGACAGCGTGGCGGCGACGGCGTCGACCACGGCAGACGCCTGTTCCCGCGGCACACCGGCCGCGATGAGCATGGCGACGGCGGCCCGGGTCCCGTCGTCCTCCAGCGCCCCGGTGTTGACCTGTTCCAGCAGGGCGACCGTCATCGCTTCGAGCCCGGCGCTGAGCACGGCGGGCGGCAGGTGGGTGTGGAAGACGCCGTCCCGCTGCCCTCGTTCCAGGATGGCCGTGACCTCGTCGCGGGCCGGCCTGAGGACCTCGCCCACGCTGTCCGCGCCCAGGTCGCGCCGGGTCACCGCCAGGAGCATCCGGTAGCGGTCGCCCACGGGCCACGTCGACAGCAAGAAGTACGCGAGCGCCCGGTCGGCCGGCTCCGACGGCCTCGCCGCGGCCGCCGCCGCGCCCTGGAGGCTTTCGGAGGCCTCCTCCACCAGCGCTTCCAGAAGCGCCGCCCGTCCGGGGAAGTGGCCGAAGAGAGTGCGCCGCACGACACCGGCGGCTCGCGCCAGCTCTTCCAGGGTGATGTCGGGGTTCCGTCCCAGTTCCCGACGTGCCGTGGCCAGGATGCGCGCCCGGTTCGAGCGCGCGTTGCGTCGCTGCGGCTCACGGGCGGCGGACTTGGCCACGGAAGTACCTCAGGTGATGACGATGACGACGGCGGTGACGTAGGCGATGGTGATGGTGATGGCCAACGCCAGGACACGACCCGGCGCGCGGCCGATCCATTCTGACACGCGGGCCACTCCGCCACGGGGCCATCGCGCGGTCCGCAGCCGGATGCGACGGCCCTAGGGCGTGTTTCGAAAGTCCCGCCTGCCCCGCGACGCCTGGCACGCGCGCTCGCTGCGTTGTCGGGATCGTCCGAGTAGGCCCACTACGAGGACGACCCTCCGCCTTGCGATCACACGCACGAGACGCCGCGGGGCCCGCCCTCCGGGCAGACGGCGCTACTTTCGAAACACGCCCTAGTGGCCGGGAGGTACGGCCGGGGACAGCGTCCCGGGAGCCCGGTCACCTCGTACGCGCCCCGGGCTACTCGCTCGTGCTGGGCCGGCGTTCCCGGCCGGGCCGGGTCCGACCGGCCGTCTGGTCAGGACCGGCCTCCTGATCAACACCGGCTCTCTGATCAGGCCCGGCCGGCCGCGAGGGGGCGGTGCGGGCGGCGACCACCATCACGGCGGGGCCGAGCGCCACGACGGCGGAACCCACGTACAGCGGCGCCCGGTAGCCCAGGCCCGCGCTGATCGCGAGGCCGCCCAGCCAGGCGCCCAGGGCGTTGCCGACGTTGGAGGCCGAGACGTTGGAGCTCACGCCAGGCACCGCGTCGAGCTCCGGCCTGGTCCGGTCTGGCGGGGCTGCCCCCGCACGCATTCCCGGCGAGAGGTCACTCGCCCCGGAACTCGGGCCACTCCCCGGTCAGCAGGGACGCGATCCCGTGGCGCATGTCCCGTGACGCGACCCCCGTGGCGAAGTCCGCGCGTTCCAGTTCGAGATGGTCGGCGAGCGGCAGGGACAGGCTCCGGTCCAGCAGGCGCTTGGCGCTGCGGATCGTGTGCGGCGCGGCCTGTGCCAGCTCGCGCAGCCGCCGCAGCCCCGCCTCCACCAGCTCGTCGGGGTCCACGACCGCGCTGACCAGGCCCTCCCGCAGGGCCTGTGGCGCACGTATCACCGGCTGTTCCAGCAGCAGTTCCAGGGCGCGCGCGTATCCGACCGCGCGGGGCAGGAACCATGCCATACCGGCGTCGGTGGACGCGCCGATCGCTCCGTAGGCGAAGTGGAACGAGGCCCGCCGGGACGCCAGTCGCAGGTCGCAGGCGAGCGCGAGGGAGAAACCGGCCCCGGCCGCCTGGCCGTTGACGGCGGCCAGCACCGGGCAGGGGAGCGCGCGGATCGCCAGGACGGTCCGTTTCAAGAGGTGGGTAAGGCGGTCTCCGTAAGCCGTGGCGTCGAACGTGTCGTCCGACAGCGCCTGGTGGAACTCGCGGATGTCCCCGCCGAGACTGAACGCCTTGCCGGCACCGCTCATCAGCACTCCGCGCAGTGCCGGGTCCCGGGCTAGTACTTCCGTCGCAGCGAGGAGTTCCTCCAGGAGCGCGGTATTCATCGCATTGCCGTAGTCGGGGCGGTTCAGAAGCAGTACGGCGATCCCTTCCCGCATCGTCACGCTGACGGACGGGGGAATCGGCGGACCAGGGCTTGTCGCGTTCCGTGCCGGACTGTCTGCCATGGCAGGCGAGCGTAAGGAGGCGCCGGAGCCGCTGACAAGACGACGGGCACACCGGTGACTTCTGGCCGTGGGCACCCTACGATCGGGCGCAGCACGGTCCGGACTTGCTCCACGCACTGTCGAAACGCGCTCATCCACACGGGGGATGGCATGCCGGAGACTGCCATAGACCGCTCAACCACCCACTTATCGCCTGAAGGATGCGCCCTGGTGACGGGCGCCTCACGGGGCATCGGCGCTGCCGTCGCCCGCGAACTCGCCGCCACCGGCCGTCCCGTGATCGTCGGGTTCCGCCAGGACGAGACCGCCGCGAAACAGACCGTGGCCGACATCGAACGGGCCGGGGGAACGGCCCTCGCCTGCCGCGCGGACGTCACCGAGGCCGACGGCGTCGAAGCGCTGTTCCGCACCGCCGAGGAGGCGTACGGGCGGGTGCTGGTCCTCGTCAACAACGCGGGCATCCGGGCCGACCAGGTGTTCGCGGCGATGGAGCCGTCCGACTGGCACGCGGTGCTCGACACCAACCTCAGCGCTGTCTACCGCACCATGCACCGCGCGCTGCCGGTCATGTCCAGGGCACGCTTCGGCCGTATCGTCAACATCGGATCGGTGCTCGGCAGCCGGTCGCTGCCCGGGGTCGCCAACTACGCGGCCGCGAAGGCGGGGCTCGAAGGGCTCACCCGATCGGTCGCGGTCGAGGTCGCCCGGCGCGGCATCACCGTGAACACCGTCGCGCCCGGCCTGGTCGAGACCGAGCTCGTGGCCGACGTCGAGTTCCTCAGACGCTCGGCACGCACCGCCATCCCCGCCCGACGGGCCGCCCAGCCGGCGGAGATCGCCTCCTGTGTCCGTTTCCTCGCCGCACCGGAGGCGGGCTATCTGACCGGAACCACGATCACCGTCGACGGAGGGCTCTCGGCCGCCGCGTTCGTTCCGCACGTGCCCAAGGACTGAGCGCTTCCGCCCCTTCGGTCCCCGGCTCCGCCCGGCCCGCCTGCCGTCGTACGGGGTGCCCGGCCGCTGTGTCCGCGTCCGCCCGCCGAACACCCTTCGCCGGCTCCGCCTGCCCGACATCGTCATGACCACTTGAACAGAACCGCATTGAACCGCATGGCATCTGCATGATGGGAGAGTCCGACATGCCCACCACCCCAGTCACCCGCGAGGCCGTCAGCGCGTTCGTCACCGAGGCGCTCGCCGACTTCGGCGCCGATCCCGACGCGATCACGATGGACGCCACCTTCGAGGATCTGGAGATCGACTCCCTGGACCTGGTGGAACTGGGCCAGGCCGTGAAGAAGACGTTCGGCATCCACGTCCGCCCGAAGGACATGGACGACGTCAAGACGGTGGGTGAGGCCCTCGACGCCATGTTGGCCACCGCGGGGCTGTGATGGCGCACCGCGACATCGTCGTCACCGGAGTCGGCGCGGTCACCGCCCTCGGTTCCGGCGCGGGCCCGCTCCACGAACGGGCCGTGGCGGGCGAGAGCGCGCTGGCCGGCGGGGAGGGCCGGTGCACCGGCTTCGACCCGTCCGCCGTCCTCAGCCGCCGGGAGGCCCGCAGGACGGACCGGTTCTCCCAGTTCGCGCTCGTCGCCGCGGCCGAGGCACTCGGCCAGGCGGGCTGGGACGGCCGGCCTCCGTACGCCCCGGAGCGGGTGGCCTGCGTCGTGGGTTCCGGAGTGGGCGGTCTGGAGACCTTCGAGGGGCAGCGGACCGTGCTGGACAAGGAGGGGCCGGAGGCCGTCTCCCCGCTCATGGTCCCGATGATGATGGCCAACGCGGCCGCCGCCCAGATCGCCCTGCGCCACGGCCTGGGCGGGGAGAGCCACTGTGTGATCTCGGCGTGTTCGGCCGGGGCCCAGGCCATCGGCGCCGGGCTGCGGCTGATCCGCTCCGGCGCGGCGGACGCCGTGGTGGTGGGCGGTGCGGAGGCCGCGACCTCGCCGATCGTACGGGCCGCCTTTCTGAACGCGGGCGCCCTCTCGCCCAGCGGCGCCTCGGTCCCGTTCGACCGGAGCCGGGACGGATTCCTGCTGGGAGAGGGCGCGGGCATCCTGGTGCTCGAAGGCGCGGACGGCGCGCGAGCGCGGGGCGCCACGGTGCTGGCCGAGCTCGCCGGTTACGGGGCCAGCAGCGACGCCCATCACCTCACCGCGCCCGACCCGGACGGGGTCGGCGCCGCCCGCGCCGTGTCCCTCGCGCTCGCCGACGCCGGGATCGCCCCGGGGGATCTCGACTACATCAACGCCCATGGCACGGGCACCGTCCTGAACGACCAGGCGGAGATCGTGGCCCTGCGGCGCAGCCTCGGACCGGTGCTGGAGGACATCCCGCTGTCCTCCACCAAGTCCTCGATCGGGCACCTCCTCGGCGCCGCGGGGGCGGTCGAGGCGGTGGCCACCGTACTCGCGCTACGGCACCGGCAGGCGCCGCCGACCGTGGGGCTGGCCACACCCGACCCAGCGCTCGGCCCGCTGACCCATCTGACCACGGCCCGCCCGCTGGCGCGCGGCGGGCCGGGCGGGCCGGTCGCGCTGTCCACCTCGTTCGGGTTCGGTGGCCACAACGCGGCGCTGGTCCTGCGCGGCGCACCGGAAGGAGCCGCCGCGTGATCACCCTTTCCGGGCGGCGCTACCTCGTGACGGGGGTGCTCACCAGTGACTCCCTGGCCTGGCATATCGCACGGGCGCTGCAACTCGCCGACGCGCAGGTGCTGTTGACCGGTTACGGCCGCACCCGCCGGATCACCGAACTGGCCGCCGCGGAGCTGCCGAGGCCGGCCGAGGTACTGGCCCTGGACGCGACCCGGCCGGACGACTTCACCGCGCTCGGCGCGTCGGTGGCCGACCGGTGGCCCGCCCTGGACGGCGCCGTGCACGCCATCGCGGGCGCCCCGGCCGACGCGATCGGCGGGTCGTTCCTCACCACCGCGCCGGACAGCGCCGAACGCGCCCTGCGGACCAGCGCACTGTCCCTGCACGCGCTGACCACGGCGCTCGCCCCGCTGCTCGAGCGGGGCGCGGACGGCGGCAGCGTCGTGGGGCTCGACTTCGACGGCACGCTGGCCTGGCCCGGCTACGACTGGATGGGTGTGGCCAAGGCCGCTCTGGAGTCGGTCTGCCGGTATCTCGCCCTCTATCTCGGGCCGCGACACATCAGGGTCAACCTGGTGGCGACCGGACCGGTCGAGACCGTGTCGGGCCGTGGCGTCGCCACCTTCGGCGCGCTCGACGAGCGGTGGCGCGGCGAGGCGCCGCTGGGCTGGGACAGCTCGACGGCGGCGGCCGAGGTGGTGGCGGGCCCGGTGCTGTTCCTGCTGTCCCCGCTGGCGCGCGGCATCACCGGCGAGGTGATCCACGCGGACGGCGGGATGCGCCACACCGGTATGGGCCTGCCCGCGGCTCCCATGGGCGCGGACCGCACCACCAACGTCGCGAACCGCACCGCCGACGTCGGGCACCCCACCGCCGATGTCGCACACCCCACCACCGACGTCGCGCACCCCACCGCCGACGTCGCGCACCACACCACCGACGTCGCACACCCCACCGCCGATGTCGCACACCCCACCACCGACGTCGCACACCACACCACCGACGTCGCACACCCCACCGCCGATGTCGCACACCCCACCACCGACGTCGCACACCACACCACCGACGTCGCACACCCCACCGCCGATGTCGCACACCCCACCACCGACGTCGCACACCCCACCACCGACGTCGCACACCACACCACCGACGTCGCACACCACACCACCGACGTCGCACACCCCACCGCCGATGTCCTGGGGAGGAGTTGAGATGACCGCGCCCGCGGCCTCCGGGGCCGCCCCCGCGCTGCCTGGCACCCGGCCGACGCCGCCCGGCGACCGGCCGACGCCGTCCGGCGACCGCGCCACACAGCCCGAGGGCCGTTCCACACCGCCCAGCGACCGCGCCACACCGCCCGAGGGCCGTTCCACACCGCCCAGCGACCGCGCCACACCGCCCGAGGGCCGTTCCGTGCTGCCCGGCGACCGGACCGTGCCCCGCCGGCTCGTGCACAAGCGCGCCGTCGAGCAGGTGCTGACCACCGGCGTGGCGGAATGCGGCGGCAGGCTGCTGGGCTCGGCCCAACTCCCCCGGCTGCACCGGTACTTCAACGACACCCGCGCCCCCTACTACGACCTGCTGCTGGTGGGCGAGGCGGCCCGGCAGACCGTCGAGGCCATGGCGCACGAGCTGCTCGGCGTCCCGCTGGACTCCCCCTTCGTGCTGAGCGACCTGGCGATCGAGCTGACCGGGCCGGAGGCGCTGCGGGTCGGTCCCGCCCCCGTCGACCTGGGGGTGGAACTGCACATCGACAGCGCGCGCCGCCGGCGTGACGGATCGGTGCGCGCCCTGCGGGGCACCGCGGTGTGCCGGGTGGCCGAGCGGGAGGCCGCCCGGTTCTCCGGGACCCTCCGCTTCCTGGAGGCGGGCGCGTACGCGGAACTGCGGGCCGGGCCCGCGGCCCCCGCGCCGCCCGCCACGGGCGTTCCGCCCCGGTCGGCCCCCGCGGCGGTGGGCAGGACCGATCCCCGGAACGTCGTCCTGGGACGGATCCGCCACAAGGGCGAGGAGACCGTGGCGCGGCTGGTGTGCGATCCGGGCGACCCCGTCTTCTTCGACCACCCGCTGGACCACCTGCCGGGCATGCTCCTGATGGAGGCGGGCCGCCAGATCGCGCTGGCCGCGCGGGCCCGGACCGCCGCGGTGCCGGCCACCGAGCTCATCGCCACGTCCTGCCGGGCCGGCTTCCGGGAGTTCGCCGAGCACACGGACCCGGTCTGGTGCAGGGCCCGGCCCACCGCGGCCGGGACGATCGAGGCCGTCGTGGAGCAGCGCGGCCGGCCGGCCGCGCTGCTCGAGGTCGCGGTGGCGCGGGTGACGGACCGGGGGATCGTGCCATGACCGTCACGATCAGCGGCGTCGGCGCGGCCCTCCCCGGCACCGTGATCGGCAACGACCACTTCGCCCACCTCGACACCTCCCACGAGTGGATCGTCAAACGCACCGGTATCCACACCCGGCACTGGCTGTCCCCGGACGAGTCGCTGGCGGACCTCGCCGAACGCGCCTCCCGGCAGGCCCTCGCCGACAGCGGACGCAGCGCCCACGAGGTGGACCACGTCCTGGTCTCCACCGTCACCCCCGACCGGATCACCCCCGGTGTCGCCCCCGAACTCGCCGCCCGCCTCGGCGCGCCGGGCCCGCCCGCGGTGGACCTCAACGCGGCGTGCGCCGGATTCCTCTACGCGCTCGACCACGCCTGCGCGCTCATCGAGAGCGGCCGGGCCCGCTGTGTGCTGGTCTGCGCGGCGGAGGCGCTGTCCCGGATCACCGATGTCACGGACCGCTCCACGGCGGTGCTGTTCGGCGACGCGGCGGGGGCGGTCGTCGTCACCCGGGACGGCCTGGAGGACGGGGAGCGGCCGCATTTCCTGCTCGGCTCCGACGGCGGCCACACGGAACTGCTGTACGCCGACCGCGAGGAGCGCGTGCTGCGTATGAGCGGCCGTGAGGTGTACGAGTTCGCGGTGGCCACCATGGCGGAGCAGACCCGCAAGGTGCTCGGCGCCCGCGGGCTCCGGCCGGCCGACATCGCCCTGTTCATCGGGCACCAGGCCAACGCGCGCATCCTGCGGGCGGTCGCCGCGGAGCTCGGCGTACCCGATGACCGTACCGAGATCAGCGTGGACACGGTCGGCAACACCTCGTCGGCCTCCATTCCCTTCGCCCTGCGGCAGGCCCGTGACGCCGGGCGGCTGCGGCCCAGGGACCGGATCGTGATGGCGGCTTTCGGCGCCGGCTTCGTCTGGGGCGCCGGTGTCGTCCGCTGGAAGGCATGACCGAGCAAACAAGCGCACCACGAGGAGAAACCATGACACAGACGGGACAGCCGCAGCCGTACTACCTGGGGGACAATCCCTCGCGGCCGGTGCCGTTCGACGGCGTGATGACCGTCTCGCACTACATCATGCCCAACTTCGCGACGATGGACTGGCACCAGGTGCCCCGCGAGAAGGTGATCGAGAACATCCACAGCCTTCAGGACCCGGGCGGCAACCTGAACGACCGGATCATGATGTACATCCATGTTCCGTACTGCAAGTCGTTCTGCCACTACTGCAACTTCAACCGGTTCCACTACCCCAAGCAGGACTCCGAGCGCCTGGAGAGGTACACCGACTACCTCATCAAGGAAATCGACTGGTACATGCGCCAGCCGTATGTGCGGGAACGTGAGTTCACCGCCGTCTACGTCGGCGGTGGCAGCCCCTCGACGCTCCCGACATCGGCCGTGGAGCGGCTGAGCGAACACCTCAGCAAGGTCGTGCCGAACTTCGACTCGATCGAGAAGAGCTTCACCGGCGAGCCCCGCACCCTGCGCCGCCCGGGACTGCTCGACGTGCTCAAGGACCACGGCTGGAACCGGATCACCTTCGGCATCGAAACCCTCAACGAGAAGATCCACCGGAAGATCGGCCGGCTGGACACCCGGGAGGACGTGGACGCGGTCTTCGACCGCATGCGCAGCCTCGGCTACACCGCGGACACCTGCGTCGACATGATGTACGACCTGCCGGGCCAGACGCTGGAGGGTTTCCAGGACGAGCTGTCCGAACTGCTCACCTGCTACGACCCGAGCGAGATCGACCTCTTCACCACGATCTACCTGCCCTACCGTCCGCTGCACAAGCTGATCATGGACGGCCGGGTCGAACAGCCCGGCAGTCCCTGGCAGTTGCTCGCCATGCGCGAACACCTCTACGACACGCTCAGCGCGGCCGGCTACCACAACACCATCGCCGAGACCTGGTCCAAGCGCCCGGAACCCTCCCAGTACCAGACCGCGCACTGCGCCCGGCAGGACATCATCGGCGTGGGCTGCGCGGCGCGCGGCAACGTCCGCGACATGGTGTCGATCAACCCGGAGAAGGTGGACGACTGGCAGCGCAACGTCGACGAACAGGGAGCCTCCACCGAGACGCTCCAGTCGATCGGGTACGAGGGCGTCCTGGACCGCATCATGGTGATGTTCCCCCGCTACAAGTCGCTCGAGAAGGAACTGCTGGCCGACTACGCCGCGAGGATCGACGAGGACGCCTTCGAGCGGGTGCGTGCCGTACTCGACGGACACCTGGCCGCGGGGGTCATCGACGACGAGGGCGACCGGTTCACCGTCACCAAGCTCGGTGTGATCTGGCACGGCAACCTCCAGACCGACTACCTGCGCCACACCCTCAACACCAAGGGTGAGGTCCTGATGAACCACCTCACCGAGGCGCGGCAGGACTTCGACAACGAGAACCGCTTCGACGTCACGCCCGAGACCGTCTTCATCAAGGAACACGACGCGGAGTACCCGAGGCTGATGAAGTAGCCCCGGCCGCCCCGCCGCCCCGCCACTCCCCCGTGCGCCCGAGAGGTGTGAACCGATGAACGGCACGACCCCCGACCCCGGTGCCGGGCGGCGGCCCGCCCCGCCGCCGCTGCCGGTCCTGTCCCGGGTGGCGCCCGCGCCCGGCGTGACCCTGGTGGCCCGCGTGCTGCGCCACGCCGACCCCGGCACGCCGGTCGCGGTGGTGCTGCCCGCGATGGGCGCCTCCGCACGCTTCTACCTGCCCGTGGTCCGCGCTCTGCACGAAGAGGGGCTGACCGTGGTGACGGTCGACCACCGGGGGCACGGCGAGTCCACCCCCGCCGTGTCCCGTGGCATCCGGTTCGGCTACCGGGAGATGGCCGAGGAGGACCTGCCCGCGGTGGTCGCGGCGGTGCGCGCGGAGTTTCCCGGCGCCCCGCTGGTGCTGGTCGGGCACAGCCTGGGGGGCCAGTTGGCGCTGCTGTACGCGGCGGCCCATCCGAAGGACGTGGACGCGCTGGTCCTGGTCGCCGCCGGGTCGGTGTGGTACCGGGGGTTCGGTGCGGTCCGGGGGCTGCGCAACCTCCTGGCCAGCCAGTCGTTCGCCGCGCTGGCCACGCTGATCGGGTACTGGCCCGGCAAGCGGTTCGGCTTCGGCGGCACCGAGGCCGCCGGTGTCATGCGCGACTGGGCCCGACAGGGCCGTACCGGCGGCTACCGGCTCAAGGGGAGTGCGGTCGACTACGAGCGGGCCCTTGGCGAACTCGCCCTGCCGCTGCTGGAGATCGGTGTCGACAACGACGTACTGGCCCCGGCCGGCTCCCGCGAACACCTGCTGTCCAAGGTGGGCCGGTGCGGCGTCGACCGCTGGCACTACACCACCGAGGCGGCGGGCGGAAAGCACATCGACCACTTCCGCTGGGTCCGCTACCACCGGGCCCTGTGTGCCCATCTCGCCCAGTGGGTGCTGAAAACGGCTGCCCAGGGGCGCGCGGGCCACGGTGGCCCGGCCGACCGTGACAGGAGGGACGAACCCGATGGATGCTGAGCGTTCCGGAGCCCGGGTGGCCGTGGTGGGGGGCGGCTGGTCGGGGATCGCCGCCGCCTGGAACCTGCATCGCGCCGGCGCCCGGCCGGTCCTCTTCGACGAACAGCCGGTGCTCGGCGGCCGCTCCGCCGCGGCACCGCTCGGCTCCCGCGAGGTGACGCTCGGCGGCAAGAACATCGGCCGCACACACCTGCTCTTCCGGGAGTTCGTCCGAGCACAGGGGATACCGGAGTCGGCCTTCGAGCACTTCGGCATCAACTCCTCCCGGGTGGAGGACGGCCGGGTGCGCACCGTGGACACCACCAGCAAGGCGGCGAGCCTGTACGGTCTGCTGCGCGGCGTCCCCCCGCGCGACCTGGTGCGGCTGCTGCGGCTGGCCCGCTACACCCGGCGTGCGCGGGCCAACCGCTTCCTTGCCGGGCCCGACTTCCAGCGGCTGGCGGACCGCACCGGCGACCCGTCGCTCGCGGCCTACTTCGGCAAGCGGTTGCGGGACCGGCTGATCCGCCCCGCCCTCATCCGGATGAACGGGGCCGAACCCGACGAGGCGTATCTGGGCAACTTCGGCACCAACCTGGGGATGCTGCTGGACGGTTTCGACCAGCTGCCCGGCGGCTTCACCCCGCTGCTGACCGCCTTCTCGGCCGCGGTGGAGACCCGCGGCGGCACCCGTGTCACCGGTCTGCGGGTGGCCGAGGGCCGGGTCACGGGGCTGTTCACCACGACCGGCGAGGGCGCGGGGGCCGAGGAGCGCGAGGAGAGCGCCGACGCGGTCGTCGTCGCCCTGCCCGCGCCGGCGGCCGCCGCCCTCGTCGCCCCGCACCACGCCGGGCTGGCCGAGCGGCTGCGCGAGGTGCGGTACTTCCCGGTGTCGGTGGTCATCGCCGCCTACGACCGGCCGGTCTTCGACGAACGGGTCAGGGCGCTGACCTTCCCGCCGGAGAGTCCGCTGAGCAACGCCGGCGCCTACGGTGTCTCGGACCGGCATCTGGTGCGGTACACCTTCAGCGGCCGTGCGGCACGTGACCTGCCGGCCGACGAGGAGTACCTGATCGGCCTCGCCGAGAAGGAGCTGGGCGCCCACCTCGATCTCGGCTCGGTCCGGCGCACCGGCCTGGTGTGCGCCCGCTGGGAACACGGCCTGTGCGCGTACTCCCGGTTCCACTCCCGGACCCTGGCGGAGATCGACGCGGCGGTGGCCGCACTCGACGGCCTGGCGCTGACCGGGGACTATGTCCGGGGCGCCGCCATCGAGGCGTGCTTCCGCGGTGCCTACGAGCGCACGGACGCGCTGCTCGCCGCGCTCACCTCCCGCTCGGGACGGGGTCAGCTGCCGTAGTAGGCGTCGAAGTTCTTGGCGAACTCCCCGCCGTTGAAGCCGTCCCAGTTGACCGACCAGGCCATCAGCCCGCGCAGGGCGGGCCAGCTGCCGTGCGGCTCGTAGCCGCCGCAGTCGGTCTTCTTGGTCAGGCAGTTCAGGGCCTGGGTCACATCACCGGGCTGGGTGTAGCCGTTGCCCGCGTTGGAGCTCGCGGGCAGGCCGATCGCCACTTGCGACGGGTCCAGCGGCGGGAAGACGTTGTCGGTGTCGCCGGCCACGGGGAAGCCGGTGAGCAGCATGTCGGTCATCGCGATGTGGAAGTCGGCGGTGCCCATGTTGTGGTACTGGTCGTCCAGCCCCATGATCGGGCCGGAGTTGTAGTCCTGGACGTGCAGCAGGGTGAGGTCGTCGCGCAGCGCGTGAATCACCGGGAGGTACGCCCCGGAGCGCGGGTCCTGGCCGCCGGATGCGCCCGAGCCGTAGTGCTGGTAGCCCAGCTGCACGAAGAACGTCTCCGGGGCCATGGTGAGGACGAAGTCGTCGCCGTACTTCTCCTTGAGCGACTTCACGGCCGAGATGAGGTTGACGATCGCCGGGGTCTTCGGGTTCTTGAAGTCGGTGTCGCCGTCGTCCAGCGACAGCGAGTGGCCCTCGAAGTCGATGTCGAGGCCGTCCAGTCCGTACCGGTCGATGATCGCCCCGACCGACTCCACGAACTTGTCGCGGGCCTCGGTGGTGGTGAGCTGCACCTGGCCGTTCTGCCCGCCGATGGATATCAGCACCTTCTTGCCCGCGTCCTGCTTGGCCTTGATGGCGGCCTTGAACTCGTCCTCCGACTCGACGTTCGGGCACTCGTCCTGCGGACAGAGGCTGAAGCGGATGTCGCCGGAGGTGGTGGAGGTGGGCTCGCCGAAGGCCAGGTCGATGATGTCCCAGCTGTCGGGGACATCGGCCATTCGGGTGTATCCGGAGCCGTTGGCGAAGCTCGAGTGCAGATAGCCGACGAGCGCGTGCTCGGGGATGGCCGCCTTCGCGGTGGCGGAAGAGGCGGTGTCCGCGGTGGCGGTCGTCGTCGAGGCCGTGGCGAGCAGCCCGGCCGCGGCGACAGAGGCGCACACGCCGGTCAGGACCCTTGCGGTGAAGGGGAAACGGAAGTTCATGGGGCCGCTCCTTGGTGTGGGGGGAAGGCGGAGCCGAACTGCGGTGGGGGGGAAGGTCCGAAGGTATCGGGAAAGCTGGGCGCCCACGAGAAAACAGGACTAGACCATTGGGTGTCAATGGTACGGGCCACATTGCCGGTGTGCGACGGCGAGCCGGCGCCGGGGCACCACGGTGGTCACGGGCCCCGCGGCACCGCGCACACTGGCGATTTCGCCGATGGCGCCCGCGCCTCGCCCCACGACGCTGGTTCGGGTCAGGCACCCGCTTCCCCGCATCCTCGTCAGGAGGGCTCCATGCGTCGTCGTACCCCACGCCGGCTTCTCGGCGTTCTCGCGGCCGCCACGGCCGCGTTCACCCTCTTCTCCTCGGCGTCCACGGCCGGCGCGGCCGACGCCTCGACCGCCGCCGCCACGTCCGCCTCCGCCGCCCGGTCGGCCGACGCGGCCGCCCGGCCGCTGTCGACCAGCACGCCGGTCGTCTTCGTCCACGGGTACACCGGCAACGCGTCCAACTGGATCACCGCCATGAGCGTCTTCCGGCTCAACGGCTGGTCCAGCTCCCACCTCTTCGCCTACGAGTACGACTCCTACGGCAACAACATCACCAACGCCCAGGGCCTGGCCAGTTACGTCAACAACGTGAAGGCGAAGACCGGCGCGAGCAAGGTCGCGATCGTCAACCACTCGATGGGCGGCCTGGTCAGCCAGTACTACCTGAAGGTGCTGGGCGGCAACACCAGCGTCAGCCACCTCGCCTCGATCGCCGGCGCCAACCACGGCACCACCTACGCCGGTGCCTGCCTGGTCTTCACCACCTGTCAGCAGATGTACCCGGGCTCCTCGTTCATCTCCCAGATCTCCTCGGGCGACGAGACGCCGGGCGACACCAAGTACGCCACGTGGTACTCGGCGTGTGACGGCATCATCATCCCCTACACCAGCACCCGGCTGGACGGCGCGACGAACAACAACGTGCTCTGCCAGACCCACATCGGGTACCTGGCGGACACCATCGTGCTGGGCCAGATAGCCGACTTCATCGCCTCCTGACCTCCCGGCCCGCCCCATGACGACGGCCCGGAGCGGTGTGCACCGCTCCGGGCCGTCGGTGTTTCAGTGCGGCGTGGTGTGCTCCGGCACCCGGTGCACGAAGTCCAGGAGCAGTGCGCAGAACGCCGCCGGTTGTTCCAGGGGTGCGAGGTGGCCCGCTCCGGGCAGGGTCACCACACCCTCCGCGCCCAGCTCACGGGCCAGCTGTTCGCCGCCGTGGAAGAAGTCGGGCATGTCGTGCTCGCCGACGCCGACCAGGGCGGGGATGAGGAGTGTGCGCAACGCGGCCGGGTCCTCGCCCAGCGGGTCCGTGGCCTGGGCCGGTTCGCCATGGGCGAGCCGCGACCGCAGCTGGTCGCGCAGCATGCGGGCCGCGTGTGCCCGTACCCCGGCAGGTGCGTCCGCCGCCGTCCAGGCATCGACCCCGGCCCGCACCGCGGCCTCGATGTCGCCCGCTTCCCACGCCGCGCTCTCGCTGTCCCAGGCCCTCTGGAGGTGGGGGGAGGGCGGCTGGTCATGGGGGCGGTAGCCCACCAGGACCATGCCCGCCACCCGGTCGGGTGCGGTCACGGCGACCTGGAGCGCCACCAGCGCACCGAGCGAGTTCCCGGCCAGCACGAAGCGGTCGACTCCGAGGTGGTCGAGCGTGGCGAGCACGTCCGCCCACGGTGCCACCACGCGACCGTCGCGTACGGACGCCGCACCGTGGCCGGGCAGGTCCAGGGCGATGGCCCGGACGCCGGCCTCGGCGAGCAACGGCAGGTGTGCCCGCCACATGGTGCGGTCCGTGGGCCGGGCGTGGAGGAGGACGACCGGCCGCCCGTGGCCTGCCTCGTCACATGGCAGCAGCATCACTCGGGTCTTTCTCTTCGGAACGAGCGAGGGACAGGGGGACGGGAGGGAGCCCGCCCCGCGGGGCGGTGGTCATGCGGCACGGGTGAGCTCGTCGAGCTCTTCGTCGCTCAGCCGCACCGTCGCCGCGGCCACGTTGTCCTCCAGGTGGGCCACCTTGGACGTGCCGGGAATGGGCAGCATGACCTCGGAGCGGGCCAGCAGCCACGCGAGCGCGACCTGGGAGGGGGTGGCGCCGTGTGCGGAGGCGATGCGGTCCAGTGGCCCGCCGGGCCGGGCGAGGTCGCCGGCGCCCACGGGGGCCCAGGGGATGAAGCCGATGCCGTGGCGGACGCAGTGGTCGAGAACGTCGGCGGACCCGCGGTCGGTGAGGTTGTAGCGGTTCTGGACGGTGGCGATGTCGGCGATGCGCCGTGCCCGCTCGATCTGGTCGACGGTCACCTGGGACAGGCCGATCGCGACGATCTTGCCTTCGTCCTGGAGCTTCTTCAACTCGCCGACCTGGTCCTCCAGCGGGACCTTCGGATCGACGCGGTGCAACTGGAACAGGTCGATGTGGTCCAGGCCGAGGCGGCGCAGGCTCATCTCGGCCTCCTGGCGCAGGTACTCCGGACGTCCGACGGGCGGCCACGCCTTGGGGCCCAGTCGCACCAGTCCTCCATCGGTCCTGATCACATCGGGGCCGTTGCGGGTGAGACCGGCCTTGGTCGCGATGAGCACATCGTCCGGATAGGGGTGGATGGCCTCCCGGATGATCTCCTCGCTGACGTACGGCCCGTAGGAGTCGGCGGTGTCGATCAGCTGGACGCCGAGGTCGACGGCGCGGCGGACCACGCGGACGCACTCCGCGCGATCGTCGGGTTCACCCCACACTCCGAGTCCGGTGAGCCGCATGGCGCCGAAGCCCAGACGGGCGACCTTCTTGCCGGCGATCTCGAAACGGCCGGCGGCGTGGGCAAGGGATGCGGTCACGGACGGAGGTTTCCTTCCTCTGTCATGGCTTTCATGGCCTTCGTGGCTTTCATGGTGTCGTCCGCGCCGGTGTCCGCCGCGGCTTCGGCGGAAGCGGCGTTCTGCTCGGCCAGCCGGCGCAGCAGGGCCAGGCCGTCGGCGTCGGCGCTGCCGGGTGCGGCGCTGTAGACGGACAGGTGCTGTCCCGGGGCGCTGGTGACGGCCAGCGCCTCGAAGTGCAGATGGAGTTCACCCACCCGCGGGTGGTGGAAGTGCTTGTCCTCGTGGGTGCGCGGGCGGACCTCGTAGCGGGCCCACAGGGCCGCGAACGCGGGACTGCGCACGCTCAGCTCGCCGACGACGCGTTCGATCCGCTCATCACCCGGGAACTGCGACGACGACGCGCGCAGGTTGCTCACCGCGATGCGCGCCGCCTTGTCCCAGTCTCCGTAGAACTCCCGGGCGAAGGGGTCGAGGAAGATCATCCGAAGCAGGTTGTCGTAGCGGGCGAAGCCGCGGTACAGCTCCCGCGCCATCGCGTTGGCGGCGAGGACGTCCTGGGCCGAGCCGACGACGAAGGCGGGCACGTCGTGCATGCCGTTCATCAGCCGCAGCAGCTCCGGGCCGACGGTCGTCGTCGGGGGCACGGACGGCCCGAGGACGGGCAGGCCGAGCCGGAAGAGGTGAGCGGCCGCGGCGTCGTCGAGCCGGAGCGCCCGAGCGATCGCCTGGAGCACCTGCTCGGACGGGTGCCGCTCACGGCCCTGCTCGAGCCGGATGTAGTAGTCCGTGCTCACACCGGCGAGCAGCGCCACCTCGTCCCGCCGCAGACCGGGCACCCGGCGGGAGGCGTCGTCGGGGAAGCCGACGGCGCCCGGCGGGGTCATCGCACGGCGTGCCCGCAGATACTCACCGAGCTCGTTCTCGCTTTCCATGCCCGCCAGGCTAATCAGGCCACCGGGGCTCCCGAGTAGGTGTGACGCACCCTCCCACTGCCCCGGGCAGGCTCCGTAACGTCGGCGGTGCCGACGCGGCTCGCCCGACCGCGGTGACGAGCCCCGTTGTCCTCCGAGCCCTCCTCCGAGTGCTCCGAGCGCTCCGAAACCTCTGAGTCCTCCGACGGGAAAGAAGCCCGATGCCCCAGACGTTCGCCAGTGCCGGCATCCCTGCCGACGCCGACACCGTGTGGCGCACCCTCCGCGACTTCGGCGGCCTGGCCACCTGGCAACCGGCCGTCGCGCGCGGTGTCCTGCGCCCGGACGACGCACCGGACCGTATCGGCGGTGTCCGCACCCTGCTGATGGCCGACGGCGGAACCGTGGTGGAAACCCTCGTCGCGCTCGATGACGGCGAAAGGTCCCTGACGTACGACATCGTCAGCTCCCCGTACCCGGTGCGGGACTACCGGGCCACCATGCGGGTTCTGCCGCTCACCGCCACCGGTGAGGCGTTCGTCGGCTGGTCCGCGGTCTTCGACTGCGCGCCCTCGGACGCGGACGGGCTGGCGGAGTCCTTCCGCGATGTCATCTTCGCGGCGGGACTCCGCGCGCTGGCCGAGCACCTCTCCCCCGGCCGGACCGCGGATGAGTCGGTCACCGCTTCGTCAGCGGGCCCGGGAGTTCTCGGCCGTGCGGCCACGGGTCCAGGCCGCTCGCGGAGCTGAGGTGTCCGCATGCGCCCCCCAGGTGCCACCACGCCGCCCAGCGCGCCGCGAGGTCTTCGGCCACCTCGCGGGTGCGGTACGGGTCGTCAGCCAACCGGCCGCCGCCCAGCGCCCCGGACTGTGGGCCACCAGCACCACACGGCCGGTGTGCCGGGCAGCGCGTCCGGCGCCGACGTCGGCCGCCGCGTCGTCCTGCCGGCGGCTGTTCACCACGGCTCGCTTTCGAGGAGCGCGCGGAAGGACCGCGCGGGCCGGCCGGTGAGGCGCTGGACGGTGTCGGTGACGCGGTCCTCCGCCCCCTCGGCGATGGCGCGGTCCAGGCCGGCCAGCATGGCCGCGAACGGCACCGGGGTATGCGCCGCGAGGCGATCGCGCAGCTGCTCGTAGGACAGCCGGCGATGGACCACGGGCCGGCCGGTGACCTCGGTGAGGATCGTGGCGATGTCGTCGTAGCCGAGCGCCTCCGGTCCGGTGAGGACGAGATCGGTGTTGGGGGCGTGTTCGGCGGTCAGAGCGGCCACGGCGACGGCGGCGATGTCCTCGGCGTCGACGAAGCCGACCCGGCCGCTTCCGGTGGCGGTCCAGATGGTGCCGTCCTCACGGATGCTCTGAGCGTGCGCGTGCGTACCGGTGAAGTTCTGCATGAACCACGAGGGCCGCAGCACCGCCCACTGCTCGAACAGACCGGGCAGGGCCTGGTGCACCACTCCCACCGCCGGGCCGCCCTCGGGGATGGCCGAGGAGCTCAGGAGCACCGCGCGGTGTGTTCCGGCGGCGCGGGCCCGCTGGAGGAACGGCAGCATGACCCGCGCCGGCTCGGAGTCGCCCAGGGGTGGTACGAGGTAGACCCGATCGACTCCGTCGAGCGCGGCGGCGTGGGTGGCGGGGTCGTACCAGTCGAAGGCCACCGGCTCGGCGCCCGCGACCGGGGTGGCACGCCGACTGGCGGCCCTGACGCGGTGGCCGGCGGCCGTCAGCCGCGCGGCGGTGCGGCCGCCGGTGGTACCGGTGGCCCCGATGACCAAGGTGGTGCCGGTGGTGGACGTGGTGCCGTCGGTGGTCATCGGCTGCTCCTGGTGAAGTCGGCGCCGGGTTCGAGGACGGCGAGGGGGTTCCAGTAGTCGCGGTAGGAGGTGACGCGCCCGTCCCGCACGGTGACGACGGCGATGTAGGTCATGTCGAAGGGGCTGCCGGTCCGCACCAGGCGGCCGACGCCGCGCATCTCGACCACGATGGTCTGCGGATCGGTGGTCTGGTGGATCCGCAGGGCGGGAAACTCACGCAGATCGATGTGGTCGGGGTAGTGGCGCATATAGGCGGCGATGGCCTCCTTGCCCGCCAACCGCTCGGGCCAGCCGTCGGGGGCGAAGGGGAACTCCATGACGCCGTCCTCGGCCCACAGGCCGACCCAGCCGTCGATGTCCTTGTCCAGCAGCAGCCGCAGGCTGTGGCGGAAGAGATCCGCCGGGGACGTCGGTGCGGACATGGGTGTCCTCCATTCCTCTCATCTCATAGAATCCGGACCCAGGGTCCACTTTGACGATACGGACCCGCGGTCCGGTTCGCAAATGGATTCGCCCATGGAGGAGCAGCATGCCCGAGCGCCAGTCCCGCAAGGACGCCGTCCGCAACCGGGAGGCCGTACTCGCGGCCGCCGACGCCCTCTTCGCCCGCCGCGAGAGTCCCGAGGACGTCACCATGGCCGAGGTCGCGGCAGCGGCGGGCGTCGGCAAGGGCACGCTCTTCCGGGCCTTCGGCGATCGCGCCGGGCTGCTGCGCGCGCTGTACGAGGCCCGGCTCACACCGCTCAGGGAGGCCGTCGAAACCGGCCCACCGCCCCTGGGGCCCGCCACCCCGCCACGGCAGCGGGTGCCCGCCCTGCTGGACGCCGTCCTGTGCTTCAAACTCGACAACCGCCGCCTCGCCCTGGCCCTGGAGGAAAGCGGGAGCGGCAGCCCGTACCAGGCGGAGCACTACGAGCGGTGGCACGGCCTGCTCCGCGCCGTACTGGAGCAGATCCCCGGCCTGGCCGACGGCGATTTCACCGCCCACGCCCTGCTCGCCGCCACCCGAGCGGATCTCGTCGAGCACCTGGCCGGGCAGGAGCGCGCGCCACGGGAGAGGATGCGGGCGCAACTGGCGGACTTCACCGCCAAAGTCCTGGGCTCCGGCCCACGGCAAGGAGTGCCCGCCGAGGACTGACCGGGCCCGGAGCAGCCCGTGAGGAGCCCGGTGGTGGAAAACCGGGTTCAGGCCAGGTCCGCTTGCCACAGGTCGGGGCCGAAGACCTCGTACTGGATGTCGTGCGGGGCGACTCCTGAGTCGATCAGCCGGCTGCGGACGGCCTGCATGAAGGGCAGCGGGCCGCACAGGTAGTAGAGGGCGTCGCCGGGGATGTCGGCGGCGGTCGGGTCCATCAGGCCTTCGAAGACTCCGTCCACCGGTTCGAGGCTGGACGCGCCCTTCTCGTACCACAGGAACATCCGTGCGTTGCGCAGCGCCAGGACGTCATTGACCACCTGCCGCCGCAGCGGGAAGGACGCCTCGTCGGTGTCGGCGTGGAGCACGGTGATCAACAGCCCGGACTCGGCGGCGACCAGGTGCGACAGCATCCCCGCCATGGGGGACACGCCGATGCCCGCGCTGGCGAACACCACCGGCCGCCCCGCGTCGTCGAGCACCACGTCGCCGTAGGGCAGCGACAGGGTCAGGACATCGCCCACCTCGACGTGGTCGTGCAGCAGCGCCGACATCTCGCCCTCGGGGTCGCCGCCCTCGCCGCGCACCCGTTTCACCGAGAACTGGCGGTGCTCGCCGTCGTCGGCACGGGTCAGGCTGTACTGGCGGGGCTGGAGGGTGCCGTCGGGCATCCGCATCCGGACGGTGACGTACTGGCCCGGCAGTGAGGCCTTCACCAGACGGTCGTCGATCCGCTTGACCACGAAGGTGACCACCTCGTCGGTCTCCTTGATCTTCCGCTCCACCCGCCAGTCCCGCCACACCGTCTCCGGGCGGACGCCACGGGCGCTGTAGAGGCCGCGTTCCTGGTTGATCAGGGCGTTGGCCATGAGCCAGTAGACCTCGTCCCAGGCCGCGGCGATCTCCGGTGTGACGGCGTCCCCGAGCACGTCGCCGATCGCCCACATCAGGTGGTCATGGACGACCTGGTACTGGTCCGGACGGATACCGAGCGAGGCGTGTTTGTGCGCGATCCGCCGCAGCAATTGCTCCGGCACCCGCTCCGGCGTCTCCACCAGGGTGGTGGCGAACGCGGCCACCGAGCCGGCCAGCGCCTGCTGCTGCTGGCCGTGCGCCTGGTTGCCGCGGTTGAAGACACCGTCCAGGAGCTCAGGGTGCTCGGCGAAGAGGTGCCGGTAGAACCGCTGGGCGATCTCGCCGATGCGGTCGGCCACTACCGGCAGCGTTGCGGTGATGACCGGGCGCGACTTGTCTGACAGCACGTTTCTGCCCTCCGGGAGCTCCCCCCTTCGGTCCGCTCCCAGTACCCGTCGCGTCCCGTCCGACGCTGAAGGGATCCCCGCACCCCGTGCGGGTGCGGGAATCCCTTCCGTGTCCTCGGACGTCAGTGTCCGGCGTTGACCGGGCCGATGAAGGTGCCCGGGTGGGTGGCGGCCGACTGGTCCAGCAGCGCGCCGCCGTAGGGCCAGTCCAGCACGAGGTTCCGGCGCTCGTTCGGCGGGGTGATGACCACCTGGTTCGGCGCGAACTTCCGGTCGTCGTCGCGGGTCGACGCCAGGAACGTGATGTCGAAGGCGACCTGCTCGCCGGGGCCGACCGTCACGGGCTTGGGCTTCTCGTTGTCCCGCCGCAGATCCCAGGTCTCGCCGTGCTCGGTCTGGAGCTGGACGCCCGGGAAGCCGACCATGGAGCAGTCGGCCGAGCCGGTGTTCTTCAGCATCACCAGGACGGTCTGCTGCCCGTCGTTGTTCATGTCCGGGCCGACCTCGGACGCCCACGAGGCGTCCAGCTGGCCGGTGGTGCAGCGGCTCGCCGACAAGGAGGTGTCGGCCGCGATGCCCACCTTGGTACCGACCTCGGCACCGGAACCGCCCGAGTTGCTGGTCGAGGCGACCGCGGATGAGCTCCCCTTGGCATCGTTCCCGGAGTCGCCACTCCCGCAGGCGGTGAGCGAGAGCGCGGCAGCGGCGATCAGCGACGCGGCGGCGACGGTACGGGTACGGGTACGGCGGAGAACGGTCTTGCGCGACATGGAATCCCCCCAGGGGTGGTCGAAGTGTGTCCGGGACACGGCGCGCTTTCCGCGCCTTCCGCGCTTTCCGTCCGGCGTTCCGCGTCCTGGAAACAACTCTGTCCGCCGCCGCTGGCGAACCCCTAACACCCGACTAACACGTCGCTGGCGCGCCCCTACGTTGCCCAAATGGAAACGGTACCCATTTTCATATACCGTGTGCGAGACACCACCGACCACATGTGAAAGGGCCCATGCGCCATGGCCGTCCCCAAGCGGAAGATGTCCCGGAGCAACACCCGCCACCGCCGCGCACAGTGGCGGGCGAGCGCACCGGAGCTGGTGACGCTCACCATCGACGGGCGCGAACACCGCGTACCACGCCGCCTCGTCCCCGCCTACCGGCGCGGTCTGCTGCGCCCCGAGGACTGACATCCATAGGAAGCAGGCCGACCATCTCCTTGCGGCCTCCTTGCGGCGCGGTTTCCACCTTTCGAGTGAACAAAAAGGGATGCCCATCGTATGAGCAGGCCGTCGGCCCAATAGTGAGCGAGGAACAGCTGACGGTTCGAAGAAGGGTGACAGCATTCATGCGCACGGAGGCCACCAAGCGGGTCGCACACGTCTTCTCCCTGTTCGACGCCAACGGCAACGGCGTCCTCGAAGCCGATGACTTCGACCTCATGGCGACCAACGTCACCGAGGCCGCGCCCGACGCGGACGAGGCGGCGAAGGACGCGATGCGCGCGGCGTTCCGCCAGTACTGGACGACCCTGGTCACGGAACTAGACGCAAACGGCGACGGCAAGATCAGCTACGAGGAGTTCGAAGCCTGCGTGCTCTCGCCCGAGCGCTTCGATGCGACGATCGGCGTGTTCGCCGACGCGCTCGCCGCGCTCGGCGACCCGGACGGCGACGGGCTCATCGAACGCCCCGCGTTCGTCGCGCTGATGCGGGCGATCGGGTTCCACGACGCGAACATCGAAGCGCTCTTCGACGCCTTCGGCCCCTCGGACGCGGACCGGATCAAGGTGACGACCTGGGTCGCCGGGATCAAGGACTACTACGCCCCGGACAAGGGGGGCATCGCGGGTGACCTCCTGGTTCCGGGGACGGCGGGCTGACCACGCGCGCGGTGGTCAGCGCCTCCGGTCCGCTCCCCCGTGGGCTCAGTCTGCGTGGACCGTGTCCGTCTGGTCCGGGATGACACTGCCGTCCTGCCGCCGCACCGGACCCGGCGTGCCGTCGGGGTTCGTGTAGCCCGTGGTGGAGCAGGGGTAGACGGCTTCCTTGCGTGGCAGCGGCTCGATGAACATGGGGTTGATCAGCCAGGTGCCGTTCGCGTTGTCGTAGGCCCGGCACATGATCTCGTTCTTGTTCCGGTTGAGGACCAGGCCCGCGCCGGTGGCGTCGCCGACCATCGTCACATCGGTGTCGGCGTCGCCCGCGCCGATCACCAGGCGCTTCTCAGGGGCCTGCCGCTTCCAGGCGGCAGGCCCCGTGACATCGAAGGCCTTCTCGTTGAGCCAGCAGCGCTTGCCCTCGATGTACGGCATGACCGCGCCCTTGCTGTCGGGTTCGCCACCGCACCCCTCCTGGGTGTAGGTGATCCGCCCCTGACGGTCGAGCAGGTTGCGGATGGCGAGGACGTGTTCGCGGTCGACGCCGACGCCAGGTGCCCAGGCGTTGGTGACCGGTGTGCTGCCGGCGGAATCCACCCACACCTCGAAGCCCGCCTTCTTCAGGACCCGGATCAGGTCCTTGATCTGCGGGTTGTAGCGAGCATAGGCGTGCAGGGTGTGGCTGCCGACCCGCTGTGTGGCGCCGATGGGCGCGGCCAGCGCCTCGGCCCGGGACTTCCGCGCGTAGGAGGTGACCTCGGCTTCGGTGTGGCCCGCGAACAGCTGGGGCACCCAGGCGTACTGGGGAAGTGTCCGGCGGCTGTTCCACGTGCCCGCGAAGGCCTTGTGGCCGTTCATCAAGGTGGCCTCGCTGCGGATGGAGAAGATCTCGTCCGTGCAGGCGGTGTTGGTGGACGTCGGCAGTGGCGCGCCGACGGGCACGTCCGTGCCACATGCCTCGGTCAGGGTCCGGTCGGCTTCCTCGGTCAGCCAGGGACTGGTGTCGGACCAGTGCGCCGGTCGCAGGATCTTGTCGTGCTTGAGAGCCCAGGCGATGGCGAGGTCGGTGATGTCGTTCTTGGAGACGGTGTTGTCCCAGTCGAAGGCGGCGACCGGCCGCTCCCCGTCACGCAGATGCGGGTTACCGCACGTGCCGTGCTCGTCGATCACTCGCTGAAGCTGCTCCCTGTTGTCCCCGTACCACGCGAGCGAGGTGGACAGGCGGGGGCAGTGCGCCCGTCCGGCGACGGTCTCCGCCGCGTAGGTCGGGCTCGCTGGGACCAGGGACGTCAGGGCGACGACCGACGCCAGCCCGAGGGCGGCACCCAGGGAAGCAGTGCGCATGCGGCGGCTCTCCTTCGTTCGAGAACGGTGCGGATGGTAGGCCGTCTCGCACCGTACCCCGGCCTGGGTGGCTCCCGGTAACGGCGCGGGCCGCCCCCTCACATGGGCGTGCGGAGGGCGGCCCGCGGAGGGTTTTCAGCGGTGGTGAGGCGAGGTCAGATAGTGCTGGCGGATGAGTTCCTTGCCGTAGTCGTTGCCGTTGGGGGTACGGATGACGGAGTGCACATGCTTCTGGGTGGGGGCACCGCCCTGGCTCGCGCCGTACGCGCCGGCGAGGGGGCCGGGTGACTGGCAGTCCACCTCGACCCAGACGACGGGACTGTGCACGCGGACGTAGAAGGCGTCGTCGTCGCCGGTTCCGCCGGCCCAGGTGACGTACGTGTCGTCCAGGTGCCCCCGCACCTCCGCCATCCTCACCTTCGCGGCATCGGCCTTGGCCCGCCCCACGAAGGCCTCGACGATACCGAGCAGCTTCTTCCGCTGCGCGCCGGTGAGCCCGTTGCCGCGCAGACCCGTGTACTCCTGGACCGCGTTGTCGGAGAAGGCCCCCGCCTTCATCGACTCGTTCGACTTGGTCGAGGACTCGATCGCGACCGCCCGCTGTGCCTCGGTCAGCGAGTTGATGAACGCGAGACTGGCCACGACCTCCTCGTGGCACACGGCCACCGTCTCGCCGTCGATCTCCATCGAGGTGGGTTCCGAGCCCCAGAAGCAGGGGCTCATCACGACCTGGTCGCCGAGCACGAAGTAATTGATGACCAAGTGGTGACCGTCGAACTGGAAGCCCCAGGGCTCGGTGTCCGAGGGAGTGCCCAGCACGGTCCAGTAGTAGGCGTCCTCGTTGAACCGGTCGGTGCTGTCGATGGCCTCGCCCGCGGCCTGGTTGATACGGCGGATCTTCTCCGTGGTCTCCAGGCCGTCGGCGCTCAGCGCCGCCTCCAGCAGGGCCGTGCCCAGGTCCTTCTGCGTGTCGGTCAGATCGGTGAGGGAAACGCCTTGGCGTTCGTACCCGTCGACATTGCTCCACAGCCGCCACTCCGTGGAGTGGACGGTGAACTGGGTCGCGGACCTCTGGTCGTCGGTCAGGCCGGCCAGGAAGGCTTGCGCGGCGGCGACGACGGGGGCGGTGGCGACGCCGGTGGAGTGGATGGTGAAGAGGTCGTCGATCCGCTTGCCGTCAGTGGTCAGGCCGAAGAAGTCCTCGGTGATCGACTGGTTGCCGGGTCCTCCCGCACCGCCGCCCGGGGGCCCGGTGGGGGCTTCGCTCGGGGTGGGGCTCGCCGTGGCGTCGGCCGTGCCGGTGGTGTCGTCGGCCAGCGCCGTCCAGGCACTGGCGCCGCCCATCGTCGCGACGGCCGTGGCGCCGGACGCGAAGAAGACCTTGCGCATGAAGTTGCGGCGGCTCGCGTCGGCGCGGTGGGCGGCCTCGGCCACGTGTCGCGGTTTCTCCCCGGACTCACCGGTGTCGAGCTCGGACATGGTCGCCCGCTCCCTTCGTGAGGTGGCACGTCCCTGGTGGACCGGCCATCGGGGGTACACCTTGACGGACGTAACTGAGGCTGAGCTGAGGGCGGTTCGCGACCGGCCACCCGAAGAAGGACTCCGTTCACCGGCTTGGGTTCACCCGCTTCCGTTCGCCGGCTTCCATTCACCCGCTTCCGTTCAATACCGAGCACCGTCGCCGGAGCGGTGGAGCGTCACCGTGAACTCCGTGTGTCCCGGCTCGCTTCGGACGCCGATGTCACCGCCGTGCGCCTGAGTGATCGCCGCGGCGATGGCCAGGCCCAGGCCCGAGCCACCGCCCTGGCCGGCCGACCGGGAGCGGGAGGTGTCGGCGCGGGTGAAACGATCGAAGACGGACGGAAGGAGGTCGGGCGGGATGCCGGGGCCATCGTCCCGTACCCGGATCACACGGCGTGCGCATGTCGCCTCCACGGCGACGGCGACCCTGGTGCCGGGCGGGGTGTGCACCCGGGCGTTGGCCAGCAGGTTGGCGACCACTTGGTGGAGCCTGTCCGGGTCGCCGGTCACCGAGGCCGGTTCGTCGAGGTGGAGCGAGAGTTGCCAGTCGTGGCCGGTCCCGGCGGCCCGCGCGTCCCATACCGCCTCGGCGACCAGTGTCGCGAGGTTGACCTCCGTGGCCCGTAGCGGCCGTCCCTCGTCGAGGCGGGCGAGCAGCAGCAGATCCTCCACGAGCCCGGTCATGCGGGCGGACTGCGCCGACACGCGGCGCCACGCCCGAGCCGGTTCGATCTTCGTGCCGCCCTGGTTCATGAGCTCGGCGTATCCGGCGATGGACGCCAGCGGTGTGCGCAGTTCGTGGCTGGCGTCGGCGAGGAAGCGGCGCATGCGGTCCTCGCTGCGTTGCCGTTCGGCCAGCGAGGACTCGACCCGGTCGATCAGGTGGTTGAGCGCGGCGCCCACCTGTCCGGCTTCGGTACGGATGTCGGTGTCCCCGGCGGGGACCCGGGTGAGCCCCGTGACCTCGCCACGGTCCAGCGGTGCCCGCGCGACCTCGGCGGCGGTGTCGGCCACCCGGCCGAGCGGCCGCAGCTGGCGGCGTATGACCACCGCGCAGGCGGCACCCGCGGCGGCGAGCCCGACAGAGGCGATCACGGCCTCGGTCGCGACCACGTCGCTCAGCGTGTCCTGGACGGCGTCCGTGGGGAGCCCGGCCAGCACCGGAGGGCCGCCGCCGCGGGCGGCGGTGATCCGGTAGGTGCCGAGGCCGGGGAGGGTACGGGTGTGGAGCGTGCCGTCCGAGGTGATCCCGTGCAGAGCCGCGCGCTGGGCGGCGGTGAGGGGCCGATGGCGGCCGTTCGAGGTCACCACCTCGGCGGCGGTGACCTCGCCGTCGACCAGCCGGGCGGCGACGGTGCCGATGGGCTGGCCGCGCTCGTTGAGGAAACCCAGGTCCGTCGGATCTCCCGCGCGCCGTTGCAGACCGCCCTGACTGCGCTCGGCCGCGTCCCGCACCCGCTGGTCCAACTCGGCGTACAGATGGGAGCGTTGGACGAACACGGTGGCGAGCGCCATCGCCACGCACACCACCGCCAAGGTCACGGTGGTGAACAACACCAGCCTGGCCCGGAGCGTCCGCGCGCCCAGGCCCGCACTCCGGACCCTCATCTCCCCTGGCTCGCGGCCCTGATGACGTATCCGGCGCCACGCACCGTGTGGATCATCGGAGCCCGCCCCTTGTCGATCTTGCCACGCAGGCTGTAGACGTAGACCTCGACCAGGTTGCCCTCGCTCTCGAACGAGCTGCTCCACACGTGGTTGAGGATCTGCGCCTTACTGAGCACCTGCCGCGGGTGGCTCATCAGGAAACACAGCAGGTCGAACTCCTTGGCGGTGAGCGCGATGGACTCCCCGCCGCGCCGCACCTGCCGGGTCTTCTCGGCCAGCACCAGATCGCCGAGCACCCGCACGGACTCGCCCTCGGCCGCCTCGGCTCCGGTGCGGCGCAGCAGTCCCCGCAGCCGCAGCATGACCTCCTCCACGGAGAACGGCTTGGTCACGTAGTCGTCCGCGCCCGCCGACAGCCCGTCGAGGCGGTGCTCCAGCGCGTCGCGGGCGGTGAGCATCAGCACGGGCAGCTTCGCGTTCTCGTACCGCAGCGTTCGCAGCACCCGCAGGCCGTCGAGGTCGGGCAGCATCCAGTCCAGGACGACGGCGTGGGGGGCGCAGCCGCGCGCGAGCGCCAGCGCGCTGTGCCCATCCCGCGCCAGGAACGGCTGCCAGCCCGCCTCGACGGCCGCCCACGACAGCAGCTCGGCCAGTTCGGGCTCATCGTCCACAATCAGTACTCGGACCGCACCTTCGCGGGTCCCGCAGGCAGCAGACATGCCCCGACTCTGCCGCGACACCCTGTGATTCGTCTGTGGTCCGCCTGGGTCCGGGCCATGCTCGGTGGCCGGTCAGGCGTTCCGGCTGCCGGTCAGGGTCTCGGAAGCCGGTCCAGCGCCCCGATAGCCGGTCAGGCGTCTCGGAAGCCGGTCCAGGCGTCCCGGTAGCCGGTCCAGGCGTCCCGGTAGCCGGTCAGACGTCTCGGTGGCCTGGTCCAGGCGTCTGGTGGCCAGGCGCCCCCGGGCGCGTCAGGCCGCGCGGCCCATCGCCACCCGCTCCAGGCGCTCCACCGAGGTCACCGTCTGGAGGCACGCGGTCAGCGCACGGCTGCGGGCGTGCGAGATGCCGTCGGGGGCCGTCGGGTCGGTGAGCTGGGCGAGGCGGCCGTCGCTCGCGACGCGGTCGAAGGCCTCGCGCAGGTCGCCGGTGCGCAGCGGGGCGTCGAGGGCGAGATCCTCGGCGAGCCGGTCGAGGTGGTCCCGGACCTCGGCCGCGAACAGCGCCGTCTCCGGCACGGCGTCCGACCGGGTGCGTGGCAGGTTGCCGTACACGAGGGCGGCGGCGCGGCCCACGTCGAAGACGGCGGACTGGATGGCCGCCAGCTCGGTGGCGCTCCAGCGGGCGCGGTGGCTGCGCGGCTCGTGGGCGAGGCTGCCGATGGCGGCCTCGAGCCGTTCGCGGGTCTGCCGGGCGCGGTCGCGCAGGGTGCCGAGCCCGGCGGGGTCCACGGCACCGACCCGGGCGTACCCCTCCAGCAGGGCGCCGAACAGGTCGCGCTGTGCCTCGACCCAGCGGGCGAGCAGCTCGGGCAGCCGGTTGTGGTGGTACGTCGGCAGGATCAGGAAGATCACCATGCCTACCAGCGCGCCCACCACCGTGTCGGCAGCCCGGCCCCAGGCGGCCTCCGCGGCCGGGTACAGGCCGATGCCGCCGATGAGGAAGACGATCCAGGCGGTGATGAAGATGTTCAGCACCCACTGGCCCATGAGCAGGACGTAGAAGGCCAGCAGGGCGAGCACGGTGGCGGCGACGACCATCGCGTCGTGGTTCCAGACGTCCGGCAGCAGCAGCACCCAGGCCGCGACGCCACCGATGACGGAACCGGCGGACCGGCCCCAGCCGCGGGTGAGGGTGTGCCCGTAGTCGGGGAAGAGGACCAAAATCGTGGTGAGCGCGGCCCAGAAGCCGTGGGAGGGCAGGCCGTGTCCGCCGAAGTCGCCGATCCAGCGGCCGATCGCCTCGCCGGCGGCGGCGCCCACGGCCAGCCGGATGGAGTTCATGAACAGCGGGGCGCCGGGGCGCAGCTCCGCGGCCAGCCGCTGCCGGCCGAAGCGGGCCGCGCCGGCGGGGAAGCCGACGAGGTGCTGTTCGCCCATCTCGAACTCACCGGGCCGATCGGAGCGGCGCAGCGTGTAGCGGGCGATGTCGAGGGCCTCGGCAAGCCGCGGAAGCACCAGGTCCGCTTCCGCTCCCCGCCAGTGTTCCAGCTCCCGCGCGGGGGCGCCGAAGGCGGCGTCCAGGTCGGTGGCGCGACCGCTGCGGACGGCCGCCGCGACGGCGTTCAGCGTCGCGGCCACGGCCGTGCGCGGCACGTCCGTGGCGTGCGCGGTCATCTTCAGGGCCCGGCGGACCTCCTCGGCGGCGCCGTACAGGGCGAAGAGCGGGCCCGCGGGGCGCCGGGCGAAGGCCGGCAGCACGCCGAGCGCGGTGCGGGCGAGGGTGAACGGCGTCGACGGCAGCCGGCCCGCCGAGCCCGCGGCGGCGTACCCGGCGAGGGCGCTGTAGAGGGCCGCGAGGCTGCGGCGCTGGTTGTGGTGGCGCGGACCGTACGGTGGGAGGAACTGGGCGACGACGACCATGCCGGCGCCGACCGCGATCCAGCGGGCCATGATCAGGCCCTGGTCAACACCGGGCGAGAGGTCCGCGGTGATCATCGCGCCGATCACCACCAGGCAGGCGCGGATTCCGGGGACCACGCCGAACGCGCGCCACAGGCCGGCGACGTACGCGCCGACGAACAGGACGGGGAGGACCCACCAGCCCAGCTCGTGCAGGTACACGCCCGCGAACACCGCGGCGGTGAAGGCGGCACCACTGATCAGACTGAGGGAGAAGCGGTTGCGGGTGGCGGGGAGGATCGTGCAGATGCCGCAGATGAAGGTGCCCACCATCATCATGGCCCACGCCATGCGGTCGTCGATGGCCCAGCCGATGACCGAGCCCGCGACCAGGGCGACGGTGGCCCGCGCCAGGGCCCGGGGTTCACACCACCTGCGTTCGACTCGCGTCGCCGCCGCCAGGGTGTGGGCGACGGACGACCACCACATCGTGCCTGCATACATATTTGTATGCTACATCTAAGTCTGCCGCCGCGCCGCACGCCCTGGCGCCGCCGCCCGGCGAGGACCGCCGAGCGCCCCCTCGGCCGGATCAGGAGGAGTCGCGGACGACCAGCGTGGTGGGCAGGACCACGTGCCGGCGCGGCGTATCGGGGTCGGAGATCTCCTGGATCAGGATCCGGGCGATCGTCCTGCCGATCTCCTCCACCGGCTGGCGCACGCTCGTCAGGGACGGGGTGGTGTGACGGGCGATGATCGAGTCGTCGAAGCCGACCACCGCCACGTCCTCCGGGACCCGCCGCCCCTGTGCGCGCAGCTCGACCAGGGCGCCCGCGGCCATCACATCAGAGGCGACGAACACGGCGTCGAGGTCGGGAACGCGTCGCAGCAGCTCGCGCATGGCCCGCCGGCCGCTCTCCTCGGTGAAATCCGCCCTGGCCACCAGCGCCTCCTCAGGCTCCCGGCGCGCCTCCCGCAGCGCGTTCCGCCAGCCCTCGAGCCTGCTGCGGCCGACCTCCATGTCCAGCGGCCCGGTGATCGTCGCCACCGTCCTCCGGCCACGTGCCAGCAGATGCCGCACGGCTTCCTCGGCACCGCCCAGATTGTCCGAACGCACATGGCTCAGCGGTTCGGCGGGAGACCGCCGCCCGGCCAGCACCGTGGGAAGGCCGAATTCCTCCAGCAGTCCGGGGATCGGATCGTCCTGGTGCACGGAGACCAGGAGTACGCCGTCGACCCGCCGCTCGGCGACCGACTCGGTGAGCTGGTCCAGTTCCCCCTTGTCGCGCACCAGGACGAGCTGGAGCTGCGTCTTGGTGTCGGCGAGGCCGGTGCTCACGCCACGGATGACGGCGGAGAAGTAGGGCTCGGAGTCCAGCTTGCTCTGCGCTTCGGGGATGACCAGCGCGATGGAGTTGGTCCTGCTGGTGACCAGGCCGCGCGCCACGGAGTTCGGGACGTAGTTGAGTTCGGCGATCGCGGCTTCCACCGCCGCTCGGGCCTTGTCGCTGACCAGCGGTGATCCATTGATCACCCGAGAGACCGTGGTGCGTCCGACCCCGGCCCGCGCGGCCACGGTCTTGATGGTCGGCCGCTGGCCGGCGTCCATGACCCCTCCTTCCGGGCGCCGCTCCCCTGGCGCTCACCAGCGCATTGTGCCAGAGCGTCACACCGGCCGACGGCCGGGAAGTGAAGACACGACATCTGGCGGCAACGAACTGGATTCAAGTCCTTGACACAGCCGTCCTCCCGCCGCCACTCTTCCCTGGACTTACTGGGAACGTACCCATCTCGATTGGGATCGTTCCCAATCGCGGATGTCGCCATGAACCGTCCCAGTGGTCCGTGCTCCGGTGCGCCGGTGCCGTCGGTCAGGAGGAAGAAATGGGTGGGTCCCGCAAGTTCTTACGTACAAGAAGTGCGGCTGTCGTCTCGGCCGCACTCGCCCTCGGACTGCTCGCCGGCTGCGGTGGCGGCGGTGATTCGGGCACCGGAGGCGGACGGTCCAAGGATGGCAAGGTCACCATCACCATGGGCCTGTACGGGGTCATGGGCTTCAAGGAGACCGATCTCCTCGACCGGTACATGAAGGAGAACCCCGACGTCACCGTCAAGGCCGAGGTGGCCGGCGATGAGCAGACGTACTACACCGCCCTCCAGACACACCTCGCGGCGGGCAGCGGGCTCAAGGACATCCAGGGCATAGAGATCGGCCGGGCCAAGGAGCTCGTCGACACCCAGGCGGACCAGTTCGTCGACATGGCGGACGTGCCGGGCACGGATCACTTCCTGCCGTGGAAGCTCAACCAGGTCACCACCCCCAAGGGCAAGGTCATCGGTCTCGGTACGGATATCGGCCCGATGGCCGTCTGCTACCGCAAGGATCTCTTCGAGCAGGCGGGCCTGCCCACCGACCGCGAGGAGGTGGGCAAGCTCTGGGAAGGCGGCTGGTCCGAGTTCGTCGACGTGGGCAAGGAGTTCGCGGCCCACTCCAAGGACGACGAGGTCGCCTACATCGACAGTGCCAGCGGGCTGTTCAACGCGATGGTCTACGGCGCCTCGAAGCAGTACTACGACGAGCGGGGCGATCTGATCTACCAGGACAACCCCGTGGTCAAGGAAGCCTGGACCACGGCCTCGGAGGCCGCCACCTCGGGCCTGACCGCGAAACTGCGGCAGTTCCAGCCCGGTTGGGACCCCGGACTGGCCAACGGGACCTTCGCCGCCACCGTCTGCCCCGCCTGGATGCTCGCCCACATCAGCGAGAAGTCCGGAGCCGCCAACAAGGGCAAATGGGATGTCGCCAAGGCGCCCAAGGGCGCCAACTGGGGCGGCTCCTTCCTCGGCGTCATGGAGAAGAGCCCGGTCAAGGAGGAGGCCAAGAAGCTCGTGGCCTGGCTCACCGCGCCGGAGCAGCAGGCATACCTGTTCAAGAAGCTCGGTAACTTCCCCTCCTCCGAGAAGGCGCTGACGTCCCCCGCCGTGGCGGATGCGAAGTCCGAGTACTTCAGTGACGCACCGATCGGGAAGATCTTCGGCACCGCTGCCCAGGAGATCCCCGACAAGCAGGTGCTGGGCCGGAAGGACGGCACGATCAAGGACATCTTCTCCCAGGGGCTGACCCTGATCGAGTCGCAGAACCAGAGCCCGGACAAGGCATGGGCCACCACGGTCAAGCGGATCGAGAAGGCCACCGGCTGACCGTACGCCCTTCCAGGGTTCCGGCGGCCGTCACGGCGGCGGCCGCCGGAACCCGACCCCTCGCCCATGTCTCGAAAGGAGGCTGGAAGGTGGCCACTTCCGCTTCGGTACCGCACGCCGACGACACCCGGGGAATTCCGGGTGACGCCGCGCAGACGCCCGGCACCGGCGGTGACGCGGACCGCCCCAGGCAGGGCCGGCGCAACCTCCTGCACCGCCTGGACATCAAAGGTGCGCCCTACGCCTTCATCGCCCCGTTCTTCCTCGTCTTCGCGGCGTTCGGTTTCTATCCGCTGCTGTACACGTTCTGGATCTCGCTGCACCACGTGGAACTGGCCTCCATGAACGTCATGGAGTGGCGCGGCTTCGGCAACTACACCGAACTCTGGCAGGACGACCGGTTCTGGAACGGGCTGTCCAACACCTTCACCATCGGTGTGCTGTCCACCGTCCCCCAGCTGTTGATGGCCCTGGGCCTGGCCCATCTGCTCAACTACCGGCTGCGCGGCTCGACGTTCTTCCGGGTCGCCGCCCTGACACCGTACGCCACCTCGGTGGGTGCCGCCGCCCTGGTGTTCACCATGCTCTTCGAGCGCGACTTCGGCCTGATCAACTGGATGCTGGGCCTGGTCGGCGTCGACAACATCGACTGGGAGAACAACAAGTGGGCGGCCCAGACCGCGATCTCCGTGATCGTCGTCTGGCGCTGGACCGGCTACAACGCCCTGCTCTACCTGGCGGCCATGCAGGCCGTGCCGCGCGACCGGTACGAGGCGGCGGCCCTTGACGGCGCCTCACGGTGGCAGCAGTTCACCAAGGTCACCATCCCCGGCATCCGGTCCACGATCCTCTTCACCATCGTGCTGTCCACCATCGGCGCCACCCAGTTGTTCGGCGAGCCGCTGATCTTCGGCCAGGGGCCGAACGGCGTCACCGGCGGTGCGGACAACCAGTATCAGACGCTCGGTCTGCTGCTGTACGAAGAGGGCTGGAAGAACTACCAGATGGGGCGGGCGGCGACCGTCGCCTGGGCGATGTTCCTGCTGCTGATCCTCATCTTCGCCGCCCAGCGGGTCCTCAAGCGCTTCACCTCCCGTACGTCATGACCAGGAGCAGCCAGCCATGACCACCGAAAGCCTCCGGCCCCGGGCGGGCGCGCGCGCAAGGACCCCCCGGGACACGCCAACACCGTCCAGGCGCCGGTTCCGCCTTTCCCTGCGCCCCAGGGCGGGGCGTCAGCACCACGCCGGTCCGGTCGCCTACGTCCTGCTCGGCCTGGCCACGGTGTTCTCCCTCTTCCCGCTCTACTTCACCCTGGTGGCGGCGTCGAGCGACAACACCCGTGTCACCCAGAGCCCGCCACCGTTCCTGCCCGGACCACATCTCTTCGACAACCTCGGCAAGGCCTGGCAGGACGCGGCGCTGGGCAAGGCCATGATGAACAGTCTCATCGTGGCGGGCGTCATCGGCCTGTCCACCGTGCTGTTCGCCACCCTGGCCGGGTTCGCCCTCGCCAAACTGCGTTTCAAGGGACGCAATATCGCGCTGATGCTGGTCATCGGCACCATGCTGGTGCCACCGCAGCTCGGTGTGGTGCCGCTCTTCATGATGATGACGGAACTGGGGTGGGGTCAGCAGCTGCCCGCCGTCATCTTTCCGACGCTGGTCAGCGCGGTCGGAGTGTTCTTCATGCGGCAGTACCTCTCCGAGGCCCTGCCGGATGAACTCATCGAGGCGGGCCGGGTGGACGGCGCGCATTCGCTCCGCATCTTCTGGAGCATCGTGCTGCCGATCGCCCGTCCGGCGATGGCCGTCCTGTTCATGATCACCTTCGTACACGCCTGGAACGACTTCTTCTGGCCGTTCATCGTGCTGGACATGGGCAACCCGACCGTCCCGGTCGCGCTGACCCAGCTCAGCGCGGGCTATGTGCGCGACCAGTCGCTCATCATGGCCGGCGCGCTGCTCGGCACCCTGCCGCTGCTGGCGATGTTCATCGTCTTCGGCCGCCAGATCGTCGGCGGCATCATGCAGGGCGCGGTCAAGGGCTGAGCGCCGCCCGTTCCGTCCGGCGCCCGAGTCGCGCCCCGTGCCCCTCGCGTTACCGACCACCCGCTCACCGGAAGGACCCCCATGGCCGCCGCGATTCTCAAGCAGACGCCCGCCCGGACGACGTCCGCCGACCGTACCTTCCCGCCCGGATTCCTGTGGGGTGCGGCGACCGCCGCCTATCAGATCGAGGGCGCCGCCGCCCTCGACGGTCGCACCCCCTCCATCTGGGACACCTACTGCCGCACTCCGGGCAAGGTGCACAACGGCGACACCGGTGACGTCGCCACCGACCACTACCACCGCTGGCGCGAGGACGTCGGCATCATGACGGACCTCGGCCTCGGCGCCTACCGCTTCTCCGTCTCCTGGTCCCGCGTACAGCCGACCGGCCGCGGCCCCGCGGTCCAAAAGGGCCTGGACTTCTACCGCCGGCTCACCGACGAGCTGCTCGAGGCGGACATCAAGCCCGTAGTGACCCTCTACCACTGGGACCTGCCGCAGGAGATCGAGGACGCGGGGGGCTGGCCCGAGCGGGCCACCGCCGACCGCTTCGCCGAGTACGCGGCGCTGGTCGCCGACGCGCTGGGCGACCGGGTCGAGAGCTGGACCACGCTCAACGAGCCCTGGTGCAGCGCCTTCCTCGGCTACGGCTCGGGGGTCCACGCCCCGGGGCGTACGGACCAGGTCGCGGCACTGCGCGCCGCGCACCACCTCAACCTCGCCCACGGAAAGGCCGTCCAGGCGCTGCGCGCCCATCTGCCCGCCCGCGCCCAGATGTCCATCACGCTCAACTTCCACCATGTGCGGCCGCTCACCAGCGGCCCGGAGGACGCCGACGCGGCACGCCGCATCGACGCGCTGGCCAATCGGGTCTTCACCGGTCCCCTGGTGAACGGCGCTTACCCGGCCGACCTCTTCCAGGACACCGCACACCTCACCGACTGGTCCTTCGTCCGCGACGGTGACACCTCCACCATCCACCAACCGCTGGACTTCCTGGGCGTCAACTACTACACGCCCACTGTGGTGTCCGTCTCCCAGGGTGCGGACACGCGCCGCTCGGACGGCCACCGGCCCAGCCCGCACAGCCCCTGGCCCGGAAGCGACGACGTCGCCTTCCACCTGCCGCCGGGCGAGACCACGGCCATGGGCTGGGCCATCGACCCGAGCGGCCTCCACGACCTCCTGCTGCGGCTGACGAACGACTTCCCCGGCCTGCCACTGGTGATCACCGAGAACGGTGCGGCGTTCCACGACTACGTCAACCCGGCGGGCGAGGTCCACGACCCCGAGCGCATCGCCTATCTGTCCGGCCACCTGACGGCGGTGCACCAGGCGATCGAGGCAGGCGCCGACGTACGCGGCTACTTCCTGTGGTCGCTCCTGGACAACTTCGAATGGGGCTACGGCTACAGCAAGCGTTTCGGCGCGGTCTACGTCGACTATCCCACCGGTACCCGTATCCCCAAGTCCAGCGCGCGCTGGTACGCGCGGGTGGCACGCACCGGGACCCTGCCGGAGGCGTCCGGGCAGCAGCCCTGACCGGCACGGGCGCGCCACGCGCTGCACGCGTCGCTGTCAGTCCCCTCTGCCACCATCAGGGTCGTTCCGGCACCGCGCGACGGGGCCGGCAGGCCGCTACCGGTGGCGCGCACCACCAGTTCCCGAGGAGACGACGATGTCGACCGATATGTACGGCGTACGGGTCCTTGCCGTGAATCCGGATGAACTCCGCGCCAGATTGCGGGTGTTCGTCGTCTACTACGACGTCGGCTCGCGCACCCACGTCCCGCTGCCGAACGAGGAGCCCAACACCTTCCTGCACTTCCTCTGGGAGGCCGCGTCCGGCTATCTGGGCAGCGGTGACGAGCGCACGGGCCCGCTCGGGCACGCGGTGAGCACCAGCCAACTCCTCGACTACGAATGGGCCGACGCGAACGCCCGCCGGTTCATCTCCCGCGTCGAGCGGGTGGAGCTCCGGAACTTCCCGCTCACCGACGACCAGTGGGAGGACATGCACGACTTCTACTATGTCCGCGACGGGTCCTGGAAGGACGAGGACCTGCTGGTCCAGGCCGAGTACGAGATCCGGGTCACCGACCGCAGGTGGCTGGAGCCGCTGACCGTGGGCGACGGCTGGGGCTCGGCGGCCTTCCCGCTCAACGGTGACAGCTGGTCGGCCGAGGACGCCCCGCACATACCCGACCTGGCCCGGCCGGCCGTCACCCTGCGGCCGTTCCAGACCACGACCGGTGACGTCGAGTACGACCACGTCAACGCGATGGGCTTCTCCGACGACGGCGCGTACCTGGCCGTGTGCAGCGATCAGGGGAGGGTGTGGGTCTATGACACCGCCGACTGGAGCGAGGTGGTGCACGCCCACGCCGGTGACTGGATCGTGCCGCTGATGATGTGGGTGCCGGGCGGTCACGTCCTGGTGGTCAAGAGCTACAGCAGCGGCGGCGAGCCCGAGGAGGAGGAGCAGTGGGCCTACGACGTCGACCGGCGGTCGGAGGTCGAGGCGCCCTTCCAGCGCGGGCATCTGCGCTCACCCGACGGCACGTACCGCATCAGCCCGAACGGCGCGGGCGAGGGCGGCTTCGACCTGCACGGCGACGAGCGTGAGCCGTTCCGCCGCGTCTCCCACGCCGGTGGGTGGGACCCGATCCAGTGCACGGCCTTCTCCGGCGACTCCTCGCGGCTCTTCCTCGGCGCACAGGAGAACCTCTACACCGTCGACCCGGCGACGGGCGAGGTGATCGACAAGATCGACGGCGCCTCGAAACGGCTGTTCGCCCTCGCCGCGAACAAGGACGGCGGCTATCTGGCCGTCGGCAGCTTCAGCCGCAGACTGGGCTATCTGGGGTTCCACGAGGAACGCCCGCACGAACTGTGCGTCTGGCGCATGGCCGACAAGAAGATCATCTTTGGCCGCCAGATGCGCACCTATGTCGAGGCCCTCAGCTGGTCCCCGGACAACCGCTGGCTCGCCGCCGCCCTGGAACCCCTCTCCGACGAGAGCTTCAACAACGGCTCGACCGAACTGGTCGTCTTCCCCATGGGCCCGGTCGACGACTGAGAACGGTGTGTCCTCCTCAGCGCGGAGCGTCCGGCGTCGTCGCCGGTCGCTCCGCTGCGGTGCACGGCAACACCGGCCGGTCATCTCCCGGTGGTGAGAGTGCGGCCGAGGGCGTGTGCCTCGCGCAACAGGAGTGCGCCGAGTTCGGGTCTCCGCTCGGGGCGGAATCTGGTCTCCACCCCGGTCAGCGTCAGCGCCCAGGCGGGCAGCCCGGCGCGGTCGAACACGGCCGCCGCCATGCCCCAGCTGCCCTCCACGACAAGTCCCGGATTCACGGCGTAACCATTGGTGCGGGTGCGCGCGATCCGGTCACGCACCGCGTCCGGCGCGTGTGCCCGGCCCCAACGGCCGGCCAGGTCCGTCCGTTCCAGATACGCGTCGATCTCGGCATCGTCGAGGAACGAGAGCACCACCAGGCCCGCTGACACGACACCGAGCGGAAACCGGGCGCCCTCGTACAGCACGAAGGAGCGGATCGGGAAGTCCCCGTCCTCGCGCAGCAGACACACCGTCTCATCACCCCGCCGCGCGGAGAAGAACGCGCTCTCCCCCGTCGCGGCCGCGAGCCGGTGCACGCTCGCACGCGCGTGATGGGTGACGTCGTAGCGCCTGCCGGCCGCCCCGCCGAGCAGGTAGAGCTCGGGGCCGAGGAACCAGCGGCCGCTGCGCCGATCGCGGTCGACGAACCCTTCCTCGGCCAGCGAGACGAGCAGTCGGTGCACGGTCGGCCTCGGCAGGCTCGTCGCCTTCGCCAGCTCGGTGGTGCCCGCACCGGCCTCGTTGACCGTCGACAGCGCACGCAGGACCGCGCCGACTCTGCCGACGATGTGGGCTGCCGGGGTCGTGTCCATGGCCTCAGCATACGTCCACTGAGTGAACGCCATGGCCGACCCACGATCACCGGCCGATCGGTTTCTCTGCCGGCTGCCCAGTTCCCTTGCGTGGTGCCGTGCCGCGCGTCGAGTCTGTGCGCTCAGTGAATGAACGGCTGCGGCGAGAGGTGGATGAGTTGCCCAAGCTCTGCGCGAACGCGGAAGCGGCTTTGGCCGGTGTGCTGACCGACGGGATGACGATCGCCGTCGGCGGGTTCGGTCTCTGCGGTATCCCGAACGATCTCATCGAGGTGGTGCGGGACAGCGGTGTCACCGGGCTGACGATCGTGTCCAACAACATGGGCGTCGATGGCAAGGGCCTCGGCTTGCTGTTGGAGAACCGCCAGGTGACCAAGGTGATCGCGTCCTACGTGGGCGAGAACAAGCTGTTCGCCCAGCAGTACCTGGACAAGGTTCTCGATGTGGAGTTCTCCCCGCAAGGCACCCTCGCCGAGCGCATGCGGGCCGGCGGGGCCGGGATCGCGGCCTTCTACACCAGGTCCGGCGTGGGCACACCCGTCGCCGAGGGCAAGCCGCACGCCGAGTTCGACGGACATCTCCACGTCCAGGAGCGAGCGATCGTCGCCGACCTCGCGCTCGTACACGCGCACACCGCCGACCGGGCGGGCAACCTCACCTACCGTGCCACCGCACGCAACTTCAACCCCCTCGTCGCCACGTGCGGCCGGGTGACCGTCGTCGAGACCGAACACCTCGCCGAGGAGTTCATCGACCCGGAAGCGATGGTCACGCCCGGCATCTACGTCGACCGGCTGGCGGTCGCCCGCGAGCGGATCAAGGACATCGAGAAGCGCACGGTCCGCCCCCGCGTGACCGTCGGAGCCTAGGAGCAACCCGTGCCCCGGACACGTGACGAGATGGCGGCGGTCGCGGCCGCCGAACTCAACGACGGCGACTACGTCAACCTGGGGATCGGCATCCCGACCCTCGTGGCCAACCACATCCCCGACGGCCTGCGGGTGACCCTGCAGAGCGAGAACGGCATCCTCGGCCTCGGCCCGTTCCCCTGGGAGGGCGAGGAGGACGCCGACGTCATCAACGCGGGCAAGCAGACGGTCACGGTCAACCCCGGTGCGAGCTACTTCGACTCGGCGACGTCCTTCGGCATGATCCGGGGCGGCCACATCGACATCGCCATCCTGGGCGCCCTCCAGGTGTCCGCAGGCGGCGACCTGGCGAACTGGACCATCCCCGGAGCACTCGTGAAGGGCATGGGCGGCGCGATGGACCTGGTGGTCGGCGCCCGCCGGATCGTGGTGCTCACCGACCACGTCGCCAAGGACGGCAGCCCGAAGATCGTCGACGGCTGCACCCTGCCGCTGACCGGCGCCGGCGTGGTCGACCGCATCATCACCGATCTCGCCACCATCGATGTGACTCCCGATGGCCTGCGGCTGGTGGCGCTCGCCCCGGGCGTCACCGAGGACGAGGTGCGGGCCAAAACCGGCGCCCGGCTGGAGGTGCCCGCCGCGGCGCTGGGCTGAGCAGCCGGTCAGCAGCGGGCGCGGCGATAGACCGAGGTGAGGAGCTGGTTCTTGGCGGGGCCATGGACGGCCCAGCGCAGATGCCACTCGTCCGGCGAGAGCACGGTGAACGTGCCTTCGTAGCGGTCAGCGGCACACTGGTGCACGGCCGTCCAGTGGCCGCGGCGCAGATCCAGCAGGTGGAACGGGCGGCCGTCCGAGAAGGACACCTCCGCGGTGCCGTCCGGGAGCGGCAGCATCAGCAAGGTCCGGCCGGCGTCCCGCACCGCACCGCCCCACTCCATGACGCCTTCCTCCGCGTGCACCCACCCGTCGTTCCCGTCCTCGACGCGGAACTCCGCCCGCCCCGTGAAGCTGCCGGTGTGCCGGCCGTCGTGCAACTCACGCCGCACGCTCCAGCCACCCGCGAGGTAGGCGAGTGCGTCGGGTACGGCGTGGACGGTGAGGTTGGACGATGACATGGCCACAGTCTCTCACCACATGGCGATGCGTCCGGGGGTGGCGACCGTCAGCCCTGGGTGGTGGCGACGGTGTACGCGCCCGGATGATACGCAAGAAGAGAATCGAATGGAGCAAATTCTGAGCATGACGTCGGCGGAACGAGCATCGGCGGGCCGCATCGTCGCGCGCGGCGAACCGCCGCCATGTCATGCCTTCGCCCGAACGCTCCGTCCGCCCGCCACCGGGTAGTGCAGAGCCTGGAGTTCGCAGAACGCGTCGATCCCTTCCGCTCCGCACTCCCGCCCGATGCCGGATTCCTTGAACCCGCCGAAGGGCGCCGCGGGGTTGAACGGGGCACCGTTGATCTCGAGTTGGCCTGCCCGCACCCGCCGGGCGACCGCGGTCGCCCGCTCGTCGCTGCTCGACCACACCGAGCCGTGCAGTCCGTAGCGCGTGGAGTTCGCCAGGCGGACCGCGTCGTCGTCGCCGTCATGGGTCATGATCGAGACGACCGGCCCGAAGATCTCCTCCTGGGCCAGGTCCATGTCCATGGTCACGTCGCTGAACACCGTCGGTGCGAAGTACAGGCCGTCCATATCCCGCGGCGGAAGCACCGCGCGAGCGCCTTGAGCCACTCCGCGCGCACAGGCGCGCGCGACCCGCGCCTTGGCGTCCGCGCTGATCAGCGGCCCCAGGTCGGTGTCGGGCGCGGCGGGGTCGCCGACGACGTACGTGGCGGTGATCGTCCGGGCGATCTCCTCCGCCTCGCGGACCAGCCGCCGCGGCACGATCAGCCGGCTCCACTGGAGACAGGCCTGGCCGCTGTTGAACAAGGCCTGACCGACGGATGCCGCGACCGCCTGGGCCAGGTCCGCGTCGTCGAGAACCAGGGAAGCGCTTTTGCCGCCGAGTTCCAGATGCACACGGGTGAGGTTCGCCGCGGCCGCGGCGGACACCGAACGGCCCGCGCGCACCGAGCCGGTGAACGAGACCAGGTCGGTGAGGGGTGACGAGGCCAGTGCCGATCCCACGTTCGGCCCGTCGCCGAACACGATGTTGAGCACGCCGGGCGGCAGTTCGCAGCGCTCGGCCAGGCGCGCGAGGTGCGCCGCGTGCAGGGGGGTCAGCTCGCTGGGCTTGAGGACGACCGTGCACCCGGCGAGCAGGGCCGGCACGACCTTTTGCAGGGTGAGGATCAGCGGCACGTTCCACGGGATGATCGCGGCGACCACTCCGGCCGGCACTCGCCGGATGACGGAGTTGCCGCGCCGCTCCTCGTCCAGCCGGGAGACCGCGTCGACGGACGCCCGCGCGATGTCGATCGCGAGTCCCACCTGGACGTTGCGGCTCAAGCCGATGGGCGTGCCGACCTCACGGGAGATCAGCGCGCTGAGGATCTCGGCATCGGCCTCGATCAGCCGGAGCCAGTTTTGTACCGCTTCGAGGCGGTCCTCGCGTGGTGTCCCGCTCCAGCCGGGCAGCGCGGCGGCGGCGCTCGTGAGAGCGGCCTCCGCGTCGGCCGCCGTGCCGCGCGGAACGCCGCCGATGACACTCCCGTCGGCCGGATTGCTCACAGGGTCGATGTCCGGGCTCGTCGGCGCGGTCCAGGCACCACCGATCCAGTGTGCGCGGTGGTCCGACGAGGAACCGGTGATGGACGATATGAGCGGCATGGGCCGTCCCCTCCTTGACGTTTCGCGGACGTTCGGCATCGCCCCGCACGACCGGAACGGTCTCAGGCGGTCGGATAGTCGATGTTGACGACCTGTGGCGCCCGGAACTCCGTGCGCCGCGGATCGGAGCCGGCCGGCGCGAGCATCAAACGGGCCGACAGCGGTTTGCGCCATCGCGCCGACAGCGCCGCCATATCCGTGATCATGGCAACGACCTCGTGCTCCGGGGTCGAGCCCGGCAGCGGGATCGTGTCCAGTCCGGCACCGCAGACGGAGGAGTACGCGAGCACCGAGTCCGCGTCGATACGGCCCTCCTGCCACGCGCGTGCCAGCACCCTGTCCTCCAGCACCGGAAGCATCAGCCCCGCGTATCCGACCGTGGGGCGGCCCATCGACCGGATGCCCGCGGTCACCGCGGCGCAGGTGGCGACCGTGCCGGGAGAACCGAACCCGATCCCGCCGACGGTCTCCAGGAACTCGGCGATGCCGGCGTCCGGCGCGCACGCCGGCGACGGGTCGGCTCCATGGAACAGCAGCCCCTGCCGCTCGCACGAGGGCACCAGCACCTCCTGGAGCGCGTCGAGTTGGGCCCGCAGGCACCTCTCGGTCAGCCGCGTCGCCTCCGCGAGGTCACCGGGCTTGGCCGCGCGGGCGTGTGCGAGGAGCGCGCCGGCCGACTGAAGCGCCACGCTCACCCCCGCGTCACCGCCGTCGCTGTAGGAGCCGGGGAACAGCGGGGCGTTGGGGCCCAGGTTGGCGATCGCCGCGAACCGGAAGTTGGCGTCCCGGTCGCGCCCGGCCAGTTCGCGGATCACGGCCCCGCTGAAGGCGGCGGCGCAGTGGTCCACCTCGGCGCCGTCCGCGACCACGACCGACAGGAACAACGAGGGGTGGTCGGCCAGTACGTCCGCGACGTCGCACGGTTGGAGCCGCGCGAGCGCGGCGGGCCGCAGCGCGGTCAGCGAGGCGCTGCCCACCCCGGCACGCCGGCATGCCGCGGTGAGATCCGCGGCCCGCGTGTGCAGTTGTTCGCGGTGCACCGGCTCGTCGAGCGCGGGGCTGGACAGGCGGACCGTCTGCACGTCGAACCCGGCGCGGGTGATCTCGTCGCCGATCCGCAGGGCCCGCTCGCCGTATGCGCTGATACCGGCGACGCCGGCGCGTCCCCCCTGGAACACGCTGTCCGGGAGGCAGAGCGTCACGGCGCGCACCGGAGCGGCAGAGCTTGTCCGCGTCATGGGCGCAGCACCACCGGAAGGGCGTTCAGTCCCCAGGTGAAGTTCGACCCGTTGTAGCGCGGCTCGTCCTCGATGGTCATCGATCCCACCATGCGGCGCAGCGTCCGGAGGTACGCCGTGACTTCCAGCCGCGCGAGCCGGCTCCCCAGGCACATGTGGCGGCCGGTGCCGAAGCTCAGATGCCGGTTGCCGGTCCGTCCGACGTCGAAGGTGTCCGGGGCGGCGAACACCTCCTCGTCCCGGTTGGCCGAGCCGATCCAGGTCACGACGCGCTGGCCGGGCTCGATGGTGACGTCGCCGACCCGGACGGCCTCGGTCGCGGTCCGCATCACATGCATCCCGGGCACCGACCAGCGCAGTCCTTCCTCGGTGGCGACGGCCGGGTCGACTTCGCCCCGGTCGATCCGGCGCCACTGGTCCGGGTGCTGTGCCAACTGGAGCGTGAGCGCGGCCAGTGTGTACCGGGTCGTCTCGTTTCCCCCGGCCAGAATTCCGCTGAGGTTGAAGACCAGTTCCTCGTCGGAGATGTGCGGGCCGCCGTGCGCATGAGCGGTGAGTCCGCTGATGAAGTCGTTGGCGGCGGTTCGGCGGTTCTCGCGCACCATGTCGTAGAAGTACTTGAAGATCTCGCTGTTCGCCGTGATCCGGTGGACTTCCGACGGCGATTCGAACGCCTCGGTGGTCTTCTTCCCCATCCACGCCCAGTCGGACCGTGGCAGTCCCATGATCGCGCAGATGACATCGGTCGGGATGCGTTCGAGGTGGGTGATCAGATCCGGTTCCGGGTTCCGCACGGCCGTGGCGACGACGTCGGCGACGACCTCCTCCACGTACGCCTCGGCCCTGGCCAGCATCTGGTGCGAGAACGGTTGGATGAGCACACGCTTCATCCGGGTGTGCTCGGGCGGATCGGAGACGATCAGCATCTTGTTCGCGACGGCGCCGACCGCGGGGTCCGTCGAGCCGAGCCGCATGCCCTTCGTCGAACTCATCCTCGTGCTGTCCCGGTGGACGGACACCACGTCGCGGTACTTGGTGACGCTCCAGAACCCCTCCGGCTCCCCGGCGGGATGGAGCCAGGACACCGGATCGTGTGCCCGGTACCACGCGAAGACCTCGTAGAAACCGGTCCCGTCGAACAGCCCTGGCTCGAACAGGTCGGGCGCCGTGCGCTGCTTCACCCGCGCACCGCCCGACCGGCGGCGGTCTCGACCGCGATGTCGGAGAGAAGTCCCATGAGCACGTCCCGCTCCCTGAGCTGATGGTGGTCGGCGTCGATCACGCTGTGCCCCCGGAAGTCGGTCGACTTCTCGCGCCACCCCGCCATGTGCGCCGCGGTGACGACCCGGTCGCGGCGTCCCGACACCGAGCGGAGCCAGGTGCGCGTCAGCGGTGCGGACGGGACCTCGTATCCGGCCATGAGACGCAGGTCCGCGCGCAGCGTCGTGCGGACGTGGCGGGCGAACTCGGGATCGCCGATGGGCGGCAGCAGGGATGTCAGCTCCGCCGGCGGTGGGTCCGCCGACGGAAACAGCTCCCAGTGCTCCGGCGACCGGGCCGCGACCACCACGAGGGCGACCGGTGCCGCGCCGTCCGCTTCGAGCGTCCTGGCGACCTCATAGGCGATCGTCGCACCGAGGCTGATACCGAGGAGGGCCAGCGGCCGACGGTGTGCCGTCTCGCGCAGTTCGCCGCTGACGCTGTCCACGACCTCCGCCAGGGAGTTCGGCGGCCGGTCGCGCAACCGGTCCTCCCGGCCGGGCAGTTGGACGCCCCACAGGTCCAGGCCGGCGGGTGAGGTGGCGGCGATCGCGTGCAGGCCCAGGCAGCCCGCACCTGCCTGCGGGAAGACCACCACTGTCGCCGAGGCGCTGTCGCCGGCCGCGGTGAAGGATCGCAGAGAGGTCACTCCGGCCCCGTTTCGTCGATCCGGTCGGCCACCGCTCGAGGCGTCCTGGCCGTGAGGATGTCGGTGATCGACACGGCGACCCCGAGCTGTGCCTCCATCCGGGAGGCCAGTTGAGCGGCGAGGAGTGAATGGCCCCCGAGGGCGAAGAAGTCGCAGTCCTCGGCGACGCTGTGCCCGAACACACCGCTGAAGGCGGCGAGGACACCCTCCAGGACACCGCCGTCGGATTCGGACGGGGCTCCCGCCGCGGCCACCTGGTCCCGGTCGCCGGGCAGGACGGCCTCGCCGAGCGCGGCCACCTCGCGCCGCGCGACCTTGCCGGTCGGCTCCAGCGGGATCTCGGCGATGCGATGCGTGAACGTCGGGCACAGCTGGCGTGGCAGCCGTGCGGCGAACGCCGAGGCGAGCCGGCTGCGCAGTGGGTCGTCCAACGGGGCACCGGAAGCCGTTTGGACACCGATGGCGAGCGTGCCCGGATCACCGCGCACATAAGCCACCGCCCCCTTGACCTCCGGCACCTGGCAGGCGATGCGCTCGACCTCCTCCAGTTCTACGCGGAAGCCGCCTATCTTGACCTGGTTGTCGCCCCTGCCGAGGAAGCTCAACTGCCCGTCGTCCCGGAGCGTTCCGAGGTCGCCCGTGCGGAAGTACCGAGCCCCATTGTGTTCGATGAACCGATCCGCGGTCGGCCCGCTCGCGCTGACGTACCCGAGCGCGACCCCGAGGCCACCGATCAGCACCTCTCCGGTGACACCAGGGGGGACCTCGTTCAGATCGGCGTCCACGACGGTCACGGTGCAGCCGGACATCGGGCGGCCGATCGTGCGCGGATCCTCCCCGCGCGCGGTGTCGGCCATGGTGGCGGCGATGGTCGTCTCGGTCGGCCCGTAGACGTTGATCACCCGCTCGGCGATCGTGCCGAGCCGGACGACGAGAGAGTCCGGGCAGGACTCACCGGCCACCACGGCGACCTCGACCTGGGGCAGCTTCTCGATCGCGGCGTACAGCGACGGGGTCATGCAGAGGTTGTCGATCTGCTGTCCGGCCAGGCCCTGTTCGAGGTTCTCCAGCGCGGTGTCGAGCGCGACGCAGGTGACGCCGTTGACGAACGGCGTGAGGACCGACCACAGCCAGCCGTCGAACCCCGGCGAGACGACCGAGACGGCCCGGCTGCCCGGCCGGTATCCCAGCGATGCGGCATTGGCCAGGAAGTTCTCCAGGGCGGCGACCCCGACCCGCACCCCCTTCGGGTGGCCGGTGGTGCCCGAGGTGTAGACGACGTACGCCTCCGCCCCCGGCTCACGGGAGGCCCAGGCGACGGGGCCACGCCCGGCGGGCGGAAGTCCGGCGGGCGTGGTCTCGGTGCCGTCCGTGTCCACCACCGTGAGGCCCAGGTCCGCGGCGACGGGTTCCGAGGACACGACCACCGAGCAACCGGCGTTCCGCACCACCCAGCGCAGACGTTCGATCGGGTGCCATTCGTCGAGCAGGACCGCCGACGACCCGTTCGCCCAGATCGCCAGCAGGCTGCTGAGCGCGTACCGCGACCGGCCGGCCATGACGGCGACACGATGGCCGGCTCCGGCTCCGGCCCGCTCCAGCCGGCCGGCCAGTGTCCGCGTCGAGGCGGAGACCTCCGCCCAGGTCAGCCCGCGGCCGTCGATGCCGATCACTCCGACCCGGTCGGGGTGCTCGCTCGCCCACCGCTCCAGGGCCTGCTGCGCGCGTGATAATTGAGGAACGGCCGGAGTGCCGGCCAAAACAGGTTTGCTCACAAGATCTCCCCCTCAGCTCGCCGAAAAGCGGCGGACCCTCTTTCCACCCGTCATCGCGGCTTGGTGGCCCACAGAATGACGTTCGTACCGAAGAACTTCTTGCGCCACTTGACATGCCGAAATCCGATTCCCCGCAGTACGCCGGCGACGTGCTCCGGTGACGCGAAGGCGAGGGTGCTGGATTCGAGATAGGTGTAGGACTTCCGGTCGCGCGCCACGATCTGCCCCAGTAGCGGAACGACGAAGCGAATTCCCCACCGCATGACCGGCTTCATCAGACCGCTCGGGGGACACGTCTCGAGGATGGCGATCCGGCCACCGGGCTTGAGTACGCGGAACTGCTCACGCAGCACTCCGTCCAGGTCGGCCACGTTCCTGAGGAGATAGCCCTGGGTGATCCCGTCGAAGGACTCGTCCTCGAACGGCAGGCTCATCGCGTCCGCCTGGCGCCAACACACCGCGTCCGCCCCGGGTTTGGACTTCGCCCGACGGAGCATCTCCGCCGAGAAGTCGACGCCCGTCACGGTGGCGTCGGGGTACCTGCGCGCCATCTCCAAGGCGATCACACCGGTCCCGGTGGCCAGGTCCACCAGCTGGCCGCCCTCGGCCGGTGCGACGCGCGCGGCCACCTCACGGCACCATTGCGCATGACGGCCGAGGGTCATGACGAAATTCATCCGATCGTAGTACCCGGCGATCTTCTCGAAGATTCCGCGTACTTCGGAGCCCTTGTCATAGGGCGTATCAGCACTGGTCATCTCTCGGATCTCCCTCACTCGCTCATTGCCGACTCGACCCGGGCGAGATGATGACGTGCCCTTGAGTCCGTTCCGGAGACATCCGACCAGACCAGGACGGCAACGGCGAAGAGCCCGATCACCGCCGAGCCCACCGACGGCCGCAGCCCGAAGAGCAGAAGACCGAGGAACACCACGGACACATACATGTCCCGCTGGCCGACGCGGTTGTATTCAACCGGCGTTCGGGCCCGGACCATCGACATCATGTTACCCGCGGCGGGCAGCACCATGAGGCCCACATAAGCCAGACGATCGGGTATTGCGGTGGTGAGGACGAGCACCGGGAACGCGGCGTAGACCAGTGTGGTGGCTCCCGCGGCGACCCAGGCGGCCGAGTGCTGGGACGGCATGAGCACAGGGATCGTCCTGAGCCCGGCTGCCTTGTCCCCCGCGTAGTCGGGAACATTTTTCATGATTCCCTTCGCGAAGTACCAGCAGAACAGGAACACTCCGAGCACCAGCGGCACGGAGGAATCGTACCGGGGAATCTCCCACCACGAATTCCCGAGGAGCGCACCTCCGATGTACGGCTCGGTGACCGCCATCGAGAATACCGCCATGCCGATGATCGGACGGCCCTTCAGACGAAATCTCGGCGAGGAGTAGCCGAGGACCAGCAGGACGCTCAACACCCAAAGGAGAGTCAAGGCCAGGGATATCATCAGCGAGAGCAGGAGCATGATGCCCAGGCTCACGAATACGATCCTCTGGAGCAGCGCCTCCCCCGCCGTCTCGACCAGTTTCAGGCGGCCCGGTACGTTCTTCCCGTCCTCCACGAGATCGGTCACCGCATTGCGGGCGTTGGCGGCCAGCGGGGCGAGGACGTTGATGACGATGCCGAGCACCACCGCCAGATCGAAGCGGTGGTCGACCACGTACACGCCCACGCAGAACGAAAGGGGGCCGACGAGCAGCGTCCGTGGCCGCACGAGTTCGACCACCGCGGTGACACGTGCCATGCGGCGCATACGTTAACCTCTCTCGTGGTCTCGCGTTTCCAGAAGATGCGCGCCCGGATCCGGGTCAGATGCGCGTGAGGGTCAGCCCGAATCCCTCACGAGGCCTCAGGGTGATGAGAGCTTTGGGCTCCGGCCCTACGGAATCCCGCGGTGAAACCTCGAACCTGGCGAGAACGGCGGCCAGGAACATGCTCATCTCCATCATGGCGAACCCCTTGCCGATGCACATATGGGCACCGGCCCCGAAGGGCAGGTACTTCCCCTTGCCGGGAGTGCCGTCGAGGAAGCGCTCGGGAATGAATGCGTCGGGCCGTTCGTAAACGGCCGGATCCCGGTGGATGGCCGCGACGTTGAGCATCACGAACGTCCCCTTGGGCACCTCGGCCGAGCCGATGAGCGCGTCCTTCCTGGCCTGCCGCGGAATGGTCGGGGACGGCGGGAACAAGCGCATGCTCTCGTTGATGACGCAGTCCAGGAACGCGCCGCCCTGGGCCTTTTGCTGATCCTCCGCCGCCGGTGCGCACGCCTCCTCCCGAACCCGCCTCTGCACGTCCGGGTAGCAGGCGAGCAGGTAGAGAATCCAGGTCAGCGCACTGGCCGTGGTCTCGTACGCGGCCACGAAGGTGGTGAGAACCTCGTCCCGGACCTCGCGGTCGGTGAGGCGGTGCCCGGCGTCGCCCACGGTGGCCGCCAGGAGGATGTCCAGCAGGTCATCGTGCTGTTCATCGGTCCCGCGGCGTTCGTCGATGATCCGGTAGACGAGATCGTCCAGGTCCTTGAGAATCGACGTGAATTTCCGATTCCGCCGGCTCGGCACGCCCACCGGCAGGGAAAACGCCCCACGGATGCGGCGTTCGACGAAGTCGAGCAGGAAGGAGATGATGCCCGGTGTGAGGGTTTCGGACACGGTGTCGCCGGACCGGCTGAACATGCACATCGACACGGTGTCGAGAGCGAAGGCCAGCATCTCCTCATGGACGTCCAGGTCCGTCCGTTCCCGGCCTTCCCATCGCCTCGTGCGTTCGGCGATCACCTCGGCCATCTTGTGCCGCATACCCGAAAGGCTGCCGCGGCTGTACATGGGCTGGAGGGCCCTTCGCCGCTTCAGCCAGTTCTCGTGGACCGGATTGCTGATCAGGCCGTCCCCGAGGACCAGCCGCAGCGGATTCTCGCCGTCCGGTTTGCCGAAGGTGTGAATGTCGGAGAGAACGACGTCCGCCGCGGCGCTCCGATTCACGAAAATCATGCGCTTGGGGCCGATGTGGAAAGAGGAGACCTCGCCGCCGGCCGCGGCGGCGTGCTGGATGGCATTCAGCAGGTCCGACCGCAGGCGCAGCGCATCTCCGAATACCGGAACACGCACCCGCGGCGCGGTCGGCGCCGAGAGCACACCGCTGTCGTGCTGTACCCGCCTCGTAGGCAGCGTGCTCCCGAGTGTTCCTGCCATCCCCGATCCCTTGTTTGGCCGACGCGTCAAGCAGAACGCCGGGATCCAGATCTCGCTCGCATATCGAGTACACCGGCGGACAATTCAGCCGCCTGGGAGCAGGCGCGCAAAAGCTCCCCCCATCGCGATAAAGGTTTAACCTTCGCCGGCGCGACGGCGCAACATCATGGCAGGAAGGTGCCGTGCACAGACCGGTTCGACCGGAGATACGGGGGCACTCGGGGTCGAAGAGATGAGATGCGGACGAGTTGAGATGCAGACGTTCCTGCCCCATCCCGACTTCCGGCGGTCGGCCCGTGAGCTCGACCGGCGGCGGCTGGGCAAGCAGCGCGTCGAGGCCCTTCAGGTCCTCCGCGGCCTGACGGTGCCCGGTTACGGCTGGCGGCGGCACCCCGCCGTGCGGATGTGGACCGGATACGAAGAGGCCCTCGTCCGGTACGGGCTGGAGATGTGCCGGGTGTGGCGGGAGCTGGGGCATCAGGACAGCTGCGCCGCCTCCCTGGTCGCCGACCTCGCCGCACGCCGCCCCGGCCTCCCGGTCCGCGGCCAGAGCGAACTGGCGGGGGCCGGGGAACTGCCGCCGTGGCTCGGTGACGCCGCCTTCCACCGCAGCCACCAGTCGGCTCTCGTACGCAAGGACCCCGGGGTGTACGCCCCCCGCTTCCCCGGCGTGCCGGACGACCTGCCCTACGTCTGGCCGGCCTCGGACCGGGAGGCCCCGGACGCGTCCCGCGGCGGACAAGATCTCAACAGTGGCCCGTGAGCAGGGCGATCGCGTCGGTGCTGAGGGGGTCCGGCTGATCGAGGGACGCCCTGCCGGAGGTCACGAGTGCGGCGATGCCCCGACGGCCGGCGCCTCGCCGTTCCCACACCCCGGCCTCGTACGAGCCGTCACCCTCGCACGACGCGGCGGCGCGGGCGTCAGCTCGGCAGGGCGCAGCCGGCGTCCGCGCCGGCGCCGCACGAGCCGATGGTCAGCGTGGCGTCCACCTGCTTCGGCGCGTCCGCCACCCACGGATGGCCGGCCGGCTGCGCGGCCGTGGTGGCGACGGCGCCTCGGCGGTGCGTCCGATGTCGTTCAGGGACGCCCCCGCCGCGGACGTCAGCGGGTCCCGTACACCGGCCGCGGTGGCCCGGACGCGGCGAGCAGTTCCGCCACCGTCTCCCCGGCCTCGGCCGGGTTCCAGCGGGCCCCCCTGTCGGCGGTCGGGCCCGGCCGCCAGCCCTCCATCACCGTGATCCGTCCGCCCTCGGCCTCGAAGACCCGGCCGGTCACGCCGGCGCAGGCCGCGGAGCCCAGCCATACGACGAGCGGCGAGACGTTCTCCGGGGCCATCGCGTCGAAGACGCCCTCGCCGGGCGCCGCCATGGTCTCGGGGAAGGTCTCCTCGGTCATCCGGGTGCGGGCGGCCGGGGCGATCGCGTTGACCTGGACGCCGTAGCGGCCCATCTCGGCGGCGGCCACCAGGGTCAGGCCGACGATGCCCGCCTTGGCGGCGGAGTAGTTGCCCTGGCCGACGCTGCCGAGCAGGCCCGCCCCGGAGCTGGTGTTGATCACACGCGCCTCGGGGACCCGGCCCGCCTTGGCCTCGGCGCGCCAGTGCGCGGCCGCGTATTTCAGGGGCAGGAAGTGGCCCTTGAGGTGGACACGTATCACCGCGTCCCAGTCGTCCTCGTCCAGGTTGACGAGCGTCCGGTCGCGCAGGAACCCGGCGTTGTTGACGAGCGTGTCGAGCCGGCCGAAGGAGTCGAGCGCGGTGGCGACGAGGGATGCCGCGCCGTCGGCGGTGGCGATGTCACCGCCGTGCGCGACGGCCTCGCCGCCGGCCGCGCGGATCTCCTGGACGACCCGCTGGGCGGGACCGCTGCCCGCTTTGGACCCGTCGAGGCCGACGCCGAGGTCGTTGACGACCACGTTCGCCCCCTCGGCGGCGAACGCCAGAGCGTGCGCGCGGCCGAGTCCACGGCCCGCGCCGGTGACGGCGACGACGCGTCCGGCACACAGGGCGGTCGGTGAGGTCATGGTGGGTGTCCTTTCCGGCGGCGAGGCGGGGAGGCAGGGAAGCGGGGAGGTGAGTACCGCTCAGCGGCACGGCATTCCCCCGGCGTCCGGATCGCTGCTAGTTTCGGCCTAACAAACGTTTGGTGGAAAGGTAGCTGATGCGCTCATGGGTGTCTCCACCTCCGCCCCGCAAGAGGGCGTCGCCGTCGTCACCGTGGACTTCCCCCCGGTCAACGCCCTCCCGGTGCGGGGCTGGTACGAGCTGGCCGCGGCGGTGCGCGCGGCCGGCGCCGATCCGCAGGTGCGCTGTGTGGTGCTCACCGCCGAGGGCCGCGGGTTCAACGCGGGCGTGGACATCAAGGAGATGCGGCGCGCGGACGGACACGGTGCGCTGATCGGCGCCAACCGCGGCTGCTTCGAGGCGTTCGCCGCGGTCTACGAGTGCGAGGTCCCGGTGGTCGCCGCCGTCCACGGCTTCTGCCTGGGCGGCGGCATCGGCCTGGTGGGCAACGCGGACGCGATCGTGGCCGGCGACGACGCCACCTTCGGGCTGCCGGAGCTCGACCGGGGCGCGCTCGGCGCGGCCACGCACCTCGCCCGGCTCGTACCCCAGCACCTGATGCGGGCCCTGTACTACACCTCGCGCACCGCGACGGCCCAGGAACTGCACCGGCACGGCTCGGTGTGGCGCGTGGTGCCGCGCGAGGAGCTGCGGGCGGCCGCCCTCGAACTGGCCGGCGAGATCGCCGCCAAGGACGGCTACCTGATCCGGCTGGCCAAGGCCGCCATCAACGGCATCGACCCGGTCGACGTACGCCGCAGCTACCGCTTCGAGCAGGGCTTCACCTTCGAGGCCAACCTCAGCGGGGTCGCGGACCGGGTGCGGGACGCCTTCGGCGCGGACGAGGAGCGGTGAGCGTGCCCCGGGACAAGACGATGACGGCCGACGACATCGTCGGCCGGCTGCGCAGCGGCATGACGGTCGGCATCGGCGGCTGGGGCTCGCGCCGCAAGCCGATGGCCCTGGTACGGGCGCTGCTGCGGTCGGACCTCACCGACCTGACCGTGGTCTCCTACGCCGGCCCGGACGTCGGTCTGCTCGCGGCGGCGGGGAAGATCCGCAAGCTCGTCACGGCGTTCGGCACGCTCGACTCGATACCGCTGGAGCCGCACTTCACCGCCGCCCGGCAGCGCGGCGCGTTCGAGATGGTCGAGCTCGACGAGGCGATGCTCATGTGGGGCCTGACCGCCGGGGCGCAGCGGCTGCCGTTCATGCCGGTCCGGGCCGGTCTCGGGTCGGACGTGATGAGGGTCAACCCGTCGCTGCGCACGGTCAGGTCGCCCTACGACGACGGGGAGGAACTGGTCGCGGCCCCGGCCCTGCGCCTGGACGCCGCCCTGGTCCACCTCAACCGCGCCGACAAACACGGCACCGGGCAGTACCTGGGGCCCGACCCGTACTTCGACGACCTGTTCTGCGAGGCCGCCGACCACGCGTACGTCTCCTGCGAGCGGATCGTCGACACCGCGGATCTGCTCACGGCGCACGGGCCGCAGACCCTGCTGGTCAAGCGCCTGTTCGTGGACGGGGTCAGCGAGACCCCGAACGGCGCGCACTTCACCTCCTGCGCGCCCGACCACGAGCGGGACGAGTCCTTCCAGCGCGCCTATGTCCGGGCGGCCCGCGATCCCGAGGCGTGGCCGGCCTTCGTGAGACGGTTCCTGTCCGGGGACGAGGCCGCCTACCAGGCCGCCGTCACCGCGTTCCACCAGGAGGACGCATGAGTGCCACCGGGACCGGCGTCCCGGCCGCGACCCGCGCCGACCACTGTGTGGTGGCCTGCGCGGAGGCGTGGCGGGGCGCCGGTGAGGTCCTCGCCAGTCCGATGGGCACCGTCCCGGCCATCGGGGCACGTCTGGCGAAGCTCACCTTCTCGCCCGACCTGCTGCTGACCGACGGGGAGGCGCTGCTCATGGCGGACGTGCCCGCGATCGGGTCCGGGCCGGGGGCGGTCGAGGGCTGGCTGCCGTTCCGTCAGCACCTGGCGCTGACCGCCACCGGCCGCCGGCACGTGATGATGGGCGCCAGTCAGATCGACCGCCACGGCAACCAGAACATCTCCTGCATCGGCGACTGGGCCCGGCCCACCCGGCAGTTGCTCGGGGTGCGCGGCGCTCCGGTCAACACGCTCAACAACACCACGAGTTACTGGGTGCCGAAGCACTCCGCCCGGGTGTTCGTCGAGCGCGTCGACATGGCCAGCGGTGTCGGATACGACCGGGCCGCGGCGGCCGGTCCCTCCGCGACCCGCTATCACCGCGTTGCCGAGGTGATCAGCAACCTGGGCGTGTTCGACTTCGAGACCCCCGACCGCACCATGCGGCTGCGCTCACGGCACCCCGGGGTCACCCTCGAGGAGGTCACCGAGGCCACCGGCTTCGACCTGGTGATCCCCGACGAGGTGCCGTGCACGCGGGAGCCCACCGAGACGGAGCTGCGGCTGATCCGGGAGGTCATCGACCCCGAGGGCCTGCGGGAGCGGGAGGTGCCGTCATGAGCGGGACGGGTCCCGCGACGATCCCGACCGCGCTGACCGAGCTGACGGGGGTGCGGTATCCGATCGTGCAGACCGGGATGGGCTGGGTGGCCGGCCCCCGCCTGGTGTCGGCCACGGCGAACGCGGGGGCGCTGGGCATCCTCGCCTCCGCCACGATGACCGTGGAGCGGCTGCGCACGGCGGTCCGGGAGGTCAGGTCCCGTACGGACGCGCCCTTCGGCGTCAACCTGCGGGCGGACGCCGGGGACGCCGCGGACCGGGTGCGGATCATCATCGACGAGGGGGTCCGGGTGGCGTCCTTCGCGCTCGCCCCGACGAAGGAGCTGATCGCGCGCCTCCAGGACGCGGGCGTCGTCGTCATCCCCTCCGTCGGGGCCCGGCGGCACGCCGAGAAGGTCGCGGCGTGGGGCGCCGACGCGGTGCTGGTGCAGGGCGGCGAGGGCGGCGGGCACACCGGCAACGTGGCTACCTCGGTGCTGGTCCCCCAGGTCGTGGACGCCGTCGGCATCCCGGTGATCGCGGCGGGCGGCTTCCACGACGGCCGCGGTCTGGTCGCCGCGCTGGCCTACGGGGCGGCCGGTCTCGGCATGGGCACACGTTTCCTGCTCACCTCCGACAGCACCGTCCCGGCGGCGGTGAAGGCGAGGTACCTGGGTGCCGCGGTCCACGACGTCACGGTCACCACCAGGGTGGACGGGCTGCCGCACCGCATGCTGCGCACCGAACTGGTCGACCGCCTGGAGCGTTCGGGCCGTGCGGCCTCGCTGCTGCGGGCACTGCGGCACGCCTCGGCCTTCCGCAAGGAGTCGGGGGCGAGCTGGCCGCGGCTGGTCCGGGACGGGATGGCGATGAAGCGGGGCACGGACCTGACCTGGAGTCAGGTGCTGTTGGCCGCCAACACCCCGATGCTGCTGAAGGCGTCGATGGTCGACGGGCGCACCGACCTGGGGGTGATGGCCTCGGGACAGGTGGCGGGGGTGATCGAGGATCTGCCGTCCTGTGCGGAACTGGTCGAGCGGATCATGAGCGAGGCGCGGAACACGCTGGAGTCGCTGTCCCGCGCCGCCGGCTGACGCGCACCACGGCGACGGGGCGGGCCGGGGTCCGCGGCCCGCCCCGTGGCCGTGCCGCTCAGAGGCGTTCGATGATGGTGACGTTGGCCAGACCGCCGCCCTCGCACATGGTTTGCAGGCCGTACCGCCCGCCGGTGCGCTCCAGTTCGTGGAGCAGGGTCGTCATCAGCTTGGCGCCGGTGGCGCCGAGCGGGTGGCCGAGCGCGATGGCGCCGCCGTTGACGTTGACCCGGTCCGGGTCGGCGCCGGTCTCCTTCAGCCAGGCGAGGACCACCGGCGCGAACGCCTCGTTGATCTCGACCAGGTCCATGTCGTCGATGGACATCCGGGCCTTCTGCAGCGCGTACGCCGTCGCCGGGATCGGCGCCGACAGCATGCGGATGGGGTCCTCGCCGCGCACCGACAGGTGGTGGACGCGGGCCCGCGGGGTCAGGCCGTGTTCGGCGACGGCCCGTTCGGAGGCGATGAGCAGCGCCGCGGCGCCGTCGGAGACCTGCGAGGAGACGCCGGCGGTCAGCCGGCCGCCCTCGACGACCGGCTTGAGGGCGGCCATCTTCGCCAGGGAGGTGTCGCGGCGCGGGCCCTCGTCGGTGGTCACCTCGCCGACGGGGACGGTCTCGCGGTCGAAGCGGCCCTCGTCGATGGCGCGCACCGCCCGCTGGTGCGAGCGCAGCGCGAACCGCTCCATGTCCTCGCGGCTGATGTGCCACGTGGCGGCGATGAGTTCGGCGCCGTGGAACTGGCTGACGGGCGCGTCGCCGTAGCGGGCGCGCCAGCCCTCGGAGCCCGCGAAGGGGCCGTCGGTGAGGCCGAGGGGTTCGGCGGCCCGGCGGCTGGCGAAGGCGATGGGGACCATCGACATGTTCTGTGTGCCGCCCGCGACGACCAGGTCCTGGGTGCCGGAGAGCACGCCCTGGGCGGCGAAGTGGACGGCCTGCTGGGAGGAGCCGCACTGCCGGTCGACGGTGGTGCCGGGCACCTCCTCGGGCAGGCCCGCGGCGAGCCACGCGGTGCGGGCGATGTTCCCGGCCTGCGGGCCGACGGTGTCCAGACAGCCGAAGACGACGTCGTCGACGGCGGCCGGGTCGACGCCGGTGCGCTCGATCAGTGCCGTGAGGACGTGGGCCCCCAGGTCGGCGGGGTGTACGGCGGACAGTCCGCCCCGGCGCCGGCCGACCGGGGTGCGGACCGCTTCGACCAGGTAAGCCTCTGCCATGACTGCTCCTTCGTGATGGGTCGTCGGGGCGCCACGTCAACTCCGCGGGGTGATGCCCTCGAGGACCATGGACAGGTACTGCCGGGCGATCTCCTCCGGGCTGTGGGGGCCGCCGGGGCGGTACCAGGAGGCGGCCACCCACACGGTGTCGCGTACGAACCGGTAGACCAGCCGCACGTCCAGGTCGGCGCGGAAGGCCTGCTCGGTGACGCCTCGTTCCAGGGTGCGCAGCCAGGCGTGCTCGAACTTCACCTGGGAGGTGGCGAGAGAGCCGAAGCGCGGCTGGGCGGACAGGTGCCGGGACTCCTTCTGGTAGATGGCGACCGCGGGACCGTGCTGGTCGATCTGCCGGAAGGACTCGGTGACGAGGGCCTCGATGGTCTCCGGGGGCCCGAGTCCGGCGGCGAGCACGGTCTCGTAGCCGGCCCACAGCTCGTCCAGGAAGGCGGAGAGGATCTCGTCCAGCATCGACTCCTTGGAGTCGAAGTGGTGGTAGAGGCTGCCCGCGAGCATCCCGGCGGCGTCGGCGATGCGGCGGACGGTGGTGGCGTTGTAGCCCTGGTCGGCGAAGACCTGGGCGGCGGTGGCCAGGATCTCGGCGCGGCGCCCGGCGGAGGCGCTGGTGCTCATCGCCCTCATGCCCGCTGGCTGCTGACGGAGACCGTCTCGCCGGTCAGGTAGGAGGAGTATCCGCTGGCCAGGAAGACGATGACGTTGGCGATCTCCCATGGTTCGGCGTAGCGGCCGAAGGCCTCGCGTTCGGTGAGTTCGGCGAGCAGCTCGGGGGTGGTCACCTTCACCAGGTGCGGATGCATGGCGAGGCTCGGGGCGACGGCGTTGACGCGTACGCCGAAGTCCGCCGCCTCCAGGGCGGCGCACCGGGTGAGGGCCATGACCCCGGCCTTCGCGGCGGCGTAGTGGGCCTGTCCGCGCTGGGCACGCCAGCCGACGACGGAGGCGTTGTTGACGACGACGCCGCCGCCGTTCTGCGCCTTGAGGCGGCGCAGGGCGGCGCGGGTGCAGCGGAAGGTGCCGCCGAGCGTGACGTCGAGGACCTTGGACCACTGTTCGTCGCTCATGTCGACGAGGTCGGCCGTGCCGCCGAGGCCCGCGTTGTTGACGACGACGTCGAGGCCGCCGTGGCGCTCGGCGGCGAGCGCGAACAGGGCGTCGACCTGCTGTTCGTCGGTGACGTCGCAGGGCAGTCCGGCGACGTTGGCCGCGCCGAACTCCTCGGCCAGGGCGGCGGCGCTCTCCCTCAGGCGCCGCTCGTGGGCGTCACCGATGACGATCCGGGCGCCCTCCTCGAGGAACCTGCGGGCGGTGGCCCCGCCGATCCCGGCGCCCGCGGCGGCGGTGATCACCGCGGTGCGGCCGGCCAGGAGGGAGTGCCCCGGTACGTAGGGGGGCGGCTGCGGGGTCACGGGCGGATCTCCTGGGGCAGGCCGACGCAGGTCCGGCCGGCGGCGGCCATGTGCCGTTCCCGGGCGGGCCGTTCGGTGGGGGCCTCGGCGCGGAACTCCTCGACGCTGCTCATGCCGTTACGTTAATCTACCAAACACTTGTTAGGGAAGGAGGGCATGATGTCCGCTGCCCACGACGCATCCGCCCCACCCGTGCGCTACGAGAAGCGGGGTCCGGTCGCGACGGTCACCATGAACCGGCCCGAGTACCGCAACGCGCAGAACTCCGCGATGACCTACGCCCTGGACCGGGCGTTCTACCGCGCGGCCGAGGACGACGAGGTGAAGGCCGTCGTCCTGGCCGGGGCGGGCGAGCACTTCTCCGCCGGCCACGACATCGGCACCCCCGGGCGGGACGCGCATCTGCCCTTCGAGCGCCGGGCGGGACTGTGGTGGGACCACTCGGACAAGGAGGGCGCGGAGAGCCGCTTCGCCCGCGAGTCCGAGGTGTATCTCGGCATGTGCCGCCGCTGGCGCGAGCTGCCCAAGCCGGTCATCGCCTCCGTACAGGGCGCCTGTGTGGCGGGCGGTCTGATGCTCGTCTGGGTGTGCGACCTGATCGTGGCCTCGGAGGACGCGTTCTTCGCCGATCCGGTGGTGCGAATGGGCATACCGGGCGTCGAGTACTTCGCCCACCCGTGGGTGATGCCGCCGCGCATCGCCAAGGAGTTCCTCTTCACCGGCGACCGCATGAGCGCCCGCCGCGCCCACGAGGTCGGCATGGTCAACCGCGTCGTCCCCCGCGCGGAACTGGCGCGGCGCACCCGGGAGCTGGCGCTGCGGATCGCTCGGATGCCGCGCCTCGGACTCGCCCTGACCAAGCGCGCCGTGAACCAGGCCGAGGACCTCCAGGGTCTGCACGCGGGCATGGACTCGGCGTTCGGCCTGCACCACCTGGCGCACGCGCACAACGCCGAGACCGCACCCGACGCGCTCGGCGGCATGGACATCCACGCGATGAAGAGGGCGGGCGGCTGATGGACCTCGACCTCAGCGAGGCGGACGAGGCGTTCCGCACCGAGGTCCGCGACTGGCTGGCCGCGCATGTGCCGGCCACTCCGCTGCCGTCCCTGGAGAGCGCCGAGGGTTTCGCCGCCCACCGGGACTGGGAGCGCGAACTGGCCGCCGACCGCTGGTCGGTGGTGTCCTGGCCCACGGAGTACGGCGGGCGGGGCGCCTCGATCCTGCACTGGCTGATCTTCGAGGAGGAGTACTTCGCCGCCGGCGCGCCCGGACGGGTCAGCCAGAACGGCATCCACCTGCTCGCCCCCACCCTCTTCGCGCACGGCACCGCCGAGCAGCGGGCCCGGGTCCTGCCCGCGATGGCGCGCGGCGAGGTCATCTGGGCGCAGGCGTGGTCCGAGCCGGAGTCCGGTTCCGACCTGGCCTCGCTCACGTCGTCGGCCCGGCGCGCCGCCGGCGGCTGGCTGCTGAGCGGCCAGAAGACGTGGTCGTCCCGGGCCGCGTTCGCCGACCGGGCCTTCGGCCTGTTCCGCAGCGATCCGGACGCCGGGAAGCCGCACCACGGGCTGACGTACCTGATGTTCCCGCTGGACGCGGAGGGCGTCACCGTGCGGCCCATCGGGCGCCTCGACGGCCGGCCGGCCTTCGCGGAACTCTTCCTGGACGAGGTGTTCGTACCGGACGAGGACGTCATCGGCGAGCCCGGCCAGGGCTGGCGGATCGCGATGAGCACCACCGGCGACGAGCGCGGGCTCACCCTGCGCAGCCCGGGACGCTTCACGGCGGCCGCCGACCGGCTGACCGCGCTGTGGCACGAGCACGGCGACCCGGCCGACACGGCACTGCGCGACCGGGTCGCCGACGCGGTGATCGGCGCCCGCGCCTACCGGCTGTTCTCCTACGCGGCTGCCTCCCGCGTCCTGCACGACGAGGGCGCCCCGGCCGGCGCCGCCGCCAGCCTCAACAAGATCTACTGGTCCGAGCTGGACATCGCCCTGCACGAGACGGCCCTGGATCTGCTCGGCCCGTACGGCGAACTCGCCGACCACGCGCCCGACTCCCCCGCCCACGGCGGCTGGGCCGAGGGCTACACCTTCTCCCTGGCCGGGCCCATCTACGCGGGCACCAACGAGATCCAGCGCGACATCGTCGCCGAGCGGCTGCTCGGCCTGCCGAAGGGACGCCGGTGATGCGGTTCCTCCTCGACGCCGAGCAACGGGAGTTCGCCCGCTCCCTCGACGGACTGCTCACCTCCTGCGACACCCCGGCCGCGATACGGGCCTGGGCGGCCGGTGACCACGCCCCGGGGCGGGCTCTGTGGGCGCGGCTGGCCGAGGCCGGGGTGTTCGCCCTGGCCGTACCGGAACGGTACGGCGGCTTCGGTCCGCTGCCGCTCGACCTGTCCGTCGCCTTCGCGCAGGTGGGGCGGCACGCCGTCCCCGGCCCGCTGGTGGAGACGGTCGCGGCGGCGGCCCTGCTGGACCGGCTCGGCGACGCGGACGCGGCCGGTGCCCACCTGCCCGGCATCGCCTCCGGCACGACCGTCGCCTCCCTGTGCCTGACCGCCCTCGGCCCGTACGCCCTGGACGCCGACGCGGCCGACACGGTGCTGGTCGTGGACGGCGACACGCTGCGCGTGGGCGCCCGGCCGGGGCCCGTCCAGCCCTCGGCCGACCCGGGGCGGCGCCTGTCGCGGCCGTCCGGCGGCACGGTCCTCGCCGAGGGCCCGGCCGTGGCCGCGGCCGCCGCGCACGCGGCCGGCCTGGCCGCGCTGGCCACCTCGGCCCAGTCCCTGGGAGTCGGCCGCGCGCTGCTCGCCCGTACCGTCGAGTACGTCAAGCGGCGCACCCAGTTCGGCGTGCCCGTCGGCTCCTTCCAGGCCGTCAAGCACCGGCTCGCGGACACCCTCCTCGCCCTGGAGTTCGCCGAGCCGCTGGTGCACGGCGCCGCCCTCGCGCTCGCCGCGGGCTCCCCGGACGCCGACCGCGATGTCGCCGCCGCCAAGGTCACGGCGGGCGAGGCCGCCTACCGGGCCGCGCGCACGGCCCTGCAACTGCACGGGGCGGTCGGCTACACGGACGAACTGGACCTGTCCCTGTGGATACGCAAGGCCCGCCCGCTGCGCGACGCCTGGGGCACCCCGGCCGCCTGCCGGGCCCGCGTACTGGCAGCCTGACGCGCGCGGCTCGCCGCCGGCCCGGACCGGCCTCGTGCTGAACACCCGCCCCGACGGATGAGAGAGGCCGGGAGACATGGACAACGGCAACCCACTGGACTTCACCGGGCGCGTGGTGCTCGTCACCGGCGGCACCAAGGGCATCGGCGCCGCCATCGCGGAGGCGTTCCTCGGCGCCGGAGCCGATGTCGTCGTCTGCGGCCGCAACGCCCCGAAGACGCTGCCGGCGGCCCGGGGCAGGGAGGCGGTCCTCGTCCCCGCCGACGTGCGCGATCCCGTGGCGGCGGCGGGGCTCGTCGACAGCGCGGTGGGGCGTTTCGGCCGCCTGGACGTGCTCGTCAACAACGCTGGCGGCTCCCCGGACGCCGACGCGGCGACCGCCTCCCCCCGCTTGGTGGAGAAGGTCGTCGCGCTCAACCTGCTCGCGCCGTTCTACGTGGCGCAGGCGGCCCACCGCGCCATGCGGACCCGGCCGGGCGGCGGCTCGGTCGTCAACATCGGCAGTGTCTCCGCCCACGACCCGCAGCCGGGCACCGCCGCCTACACGGCCGCCAAGGCCGGGCTGCTGGCCCTCACCAAGGCGCTCGCCCTGGAGTGGGCGCCCCAGGTACGGGTCAACCACATCACCACCGGGCTGATCCGCACCGAGAGCGCGGCCGCCGGCTACGGCACGGACGGCGGTGCCTCGGTGGCCGGCGTCATCCCAATGGAACGGATGGCCCACCCCGGCGACGTCGCCCGCGCCTGTCTGTTCCTCGCGAGCGACCTGGCCGGATACGTCACCGGCGCCGACCTCGCGGTGCACGGGGGCGGGGAGGTTCCGGCCCGCTACCTCGCCGCGAGGGCGGCCGGCGGGCAGGGGTGAACGCGGACCGGAGCGTGCAGGGCGCCGAGCGCCTCAGGTGGTGGGGAACGACACCTTCGTCAGTTCTTCCGAGATCCGCCAGATGCGCTGGGCCTCCTCGGTGCTGCGCAGGCGGGAGTAGAGCTTCTGGTCGGCGGGCGGGCCTCCGAGGTGCCCCAGGCCGCTCGGCCCGTAGAGGTGGCCGGGCTGGGCTTCGGCGGCCGTCGCGGCGTAGAGGGCGGGGAGCTTCGCGGTCTCGACGGTCCCGAGGAGGATGCCACGGGCGGACAGGGCGCTGATGAGCTTCCTGCCTCCGGTTTCCGTGTCGCGGCCGACTTCGGGGCGCGCGGCGAGCAGGCTGGTCGGAGCGACCCCGGGGTGGGCGAGGTTGCTCGTGATGCCCCAGCCGTGCGCCTGGCTGAGCCGGTCGAGTTCGAGGCCGAAGAGCCCGAAGGCGATCTTCGACTGGCTGTACGCCTTCATACCGTCATAGGAGCGTTCCCAGTTCAGGTCCTCCCAGTTGATGTCGTTGCGGTTCGCGGCGATGCTGATCTGCGAGGTCACCCGGGCCTGGCCGGCGCGCAGCAGCGGAAGCAGATGGGCCACCAGGGCGAAGTGGCCGAGGTGGTTGGTGCCGAACTGAAGCTCGAACCCGTCGGTGGTCGTCTGGCGGTCGGGCGGGGTCATCACCCCGGCGTTGTTGATGAGGATGTGGAGGGGGCGGCCTTCCTCGCGCAGCGTGTCGCCGAGGGCCGCGACCGAGGCGAGTGAGGACAGGTCGAGGGCGTGGAGCGACACGTCGGCGCCGGGAACTGCCTGCACGATGCTCGCGACCGCCGCTTCGCCCTTGCGCCGATTCCGTACGGGCAGGAGTACCTCGGCCCCGGCCGCGGCGAGTCGCGTGGCGAGTCCGAGGCCGATGCCGTCGCTGGCCCCGGTGACGAGCGCGCGCCGCCCGGTGAGGTCGGGCACGGTGATGTCGATGGTTTTGCGCGGCATGCGCTCCTCCTGGGGTCATGTTCGTGAGCCGCCGCTCAATGTATGCGACGATCACAATGTATGCAACGTTCACAATGTAGGCGGCGCTCAGATTAGGCTGTCTCCATGAAGAAGCGGCCTTACCACCACGGAGACCTTCGCGCAGCCCTGCTCGAACGGGCCGAGCAAGCACTGCGTGAGCGGGGATCGGGCGCACTGTCCCTCCGAGAACTGGCCCGCGACCTCGGCGTGAGCCCCGCAGCACCCAGCCGCCACTTCAAGAGCAAGCAGGCGCTGCTGGACGCCCTGGCCCTGGACGGCTTCGAACGGCTCAACGAGGCCCTCGAGGCGTCCCAGAAGGGCGCGGGCCGGACCTTCGGCGAGCGCCTGACCGCCATGGCCCGGACGTATGTGGGCTTTTCCCTGACGAACGCCGCACTGCTCGACTTGATGTTCTCGGCCAAGCACAGCCCGGAGGCGTCGCAGGCACTGGAAGCGGCCGCACACCGATGGGCCGAGCAGGGCCTGGAACTGGTCAGCACCGGGCAGCGTCAAGGCGAGGTGCGCGAGGGGCCGGTGGACCGTGTCGCCCTGACGGTGTTCGCGCCGATATACGGGTACGTCGGCCTGGCGGTGAGCGGCGCACCGCTGCCCGAGACGGACGAGCGCGGACTCGACGACGTCATCGCGTCCATCATTCGCGCGTGCAGACCGGAATAGAGCCGTACCAGGGCGCCCGTACCACGGGTCCCGACTCACCCGGCGGGCCGGTCGGCGGCTGGATTCGGCGGATGCGGGCTACGCCGTCGGCCTCTGCATGATGCCGGTGAGGACCAGTCCGGCCAGCACCTGGCCGTAGTGGAGGTCATCCTCGTCCGACGACGGTTCCGGGCGGCCGAACCTGCGGGCGAGCGGCTGCTGGATCAGCCCACTGGTGGGCCCCATCACCGCGAAGTAGAGCAGATGCATGGGCACCGGCGGCATGACTCCCTTGGCGACGAGTCGCTCGATGCTCGGCTCGACGTTCTCCATGAAGGGCTGGATATACCGCTCGAAGAGGTAGTCGAGCCGCTCGGATTCGCGGGCCGCCTCATCGGCCACGATGCGGTGAAGCTGGGGCAGGTGGGCGGATTTCCGGTAGATCTTCCGGACGGCGGCGACGATCAGATCTTGGTCGTCGTCATAGTCGTCGCCGAAGGCCGGGCCGTCGAACTCGAGGACTTCCGCGGAAGCGAAATCGACGACCGCGCGCCAGAAGGCGAGCTTCGAGCCGTAGCGCACGCTGATGAAGTTGTGACTGACCCCGAGTCTGTGCGCCAGAACGCGGACCGTGGTCGCGTTGTAGCCCAGCTCCGCGAAGGCGTCGAGGCCCCGCCGCAGGATCCTCTGCTCGACCTCGGCCGGATCGCCGTCGAGGACCGACGTTCGTGAAGCGGCCCGCCGCCCGGGTGAGTTTGCCATGTCGCTGCTCCTAACCGTCGCTCCGCCCAGTGTAGTTGACAGTCGTCAACTCCTCGACTCATACTCTTGACACCTGTCAAGCAGCCGACTTCGCGGCGCCCCAGAGGGACGTGTGTCGCTTGAGGTCGATCGCGACCAGAAGAAGGCCGATGTCGAGGCGAAAGCCGCGTGAACCTCATGGGTGACCACGTTGGTCACCGACGAAAGAAGAAACCATGACACCCGAGCTCGTCACTCACGATCCGGGACTGGGAATCGATCTCGACCGGATTCCCGTCCTCGACGACCTCCAGCTGGGCCACCTGCGCCATCTCGAGAATCTCGCCAACCAGTTGCCGGGTGACTGGTCGAAGATGGGAGGGGCCGATCCCGGGCAGGAGCTGTTCGACGCCTACCGCTACCAGCTCGCGTACATGGCGTACACGCTGGGCCTCGCGCATTACCACTGGTTGCCCGCTGCCCCCTCGGCCGTCAAACCGACTTTCGAGAAGACGGTCGGGAAAATGCTGCGCCGTGATGTCTGGGGCTATTGGAAGGAGGCCAGCGGCGGTGCCCGTGCCCTCGACCCCGACATCGAGGAGCTGCGCGAACCCTGGACCGATCCGGTGGTCAAGGAGAACATCATGTACAGCGGCCACCTGTACGCGATGACCGGCCTGCACGCCACGTTGTTCGATGACGACCGTTATGACGCCCCTGGTGCCCTGACGTTCGAGTGGAATCCGGTTTTCCAGGGCCTGGCACCGGAAATCCACGTCTATCAGCGGTCGACTTTGGGCGAAGCCATTTACTGGCAGATGGTGGAGAACGGTTGGCTGGGCGTGGCCTGTGAGCCCAATTGCATCTTCATCGTCTGCAACCAGTTCCCCATGATGGGTTTCCGGTTCGAGGACATCCGCAACGGTACGGCCCGCGCCGAGGAGGCGACACAAGCCTACGCGGCAGCCTGGGAGCGGCGGGGCATGTATGCCGACAACGGCTCCATCTACCCGTTCTTGATGGTGAAGCAGAACCAGCTGGTCCCGCCCGTCGGCGTGACGAACGACGCTTGGGTGGCGTCGGTGATGAACACCTGGAACCGCGACGTCGTCAGGGAAACCTTCCCCCAGCAGCTGCGGGGCACGCTGAAGACCGGACCGGACGGCACCATCTCGCCCTACGCGCCGTCTGTCATCCCGCGGGTCCGGGCCGCCCTGGCCGCCGGCGAGCCCGCGGACCTGCCCCAGGACACCACCGATCCGACGACGGACCCGACGTTCGGTTACGTCGCGGCCGCGTTGTCCGAGCTCGGGGACGAACGCCTGCGCGGACTGCTGGCCCACGCCGACCGTTTCATGAACCCCACCTGGGAGAACGGCGGACTGTACTACCCCCGCGACGACCGCCCGTGGGACGCCGAGGGCAACCGGATCCACGTCGACGCCATGACCGGCAACGTCATGCTGGGCTACTCCCGGCTCAACGTCCCGGACGGCCTCTGGTCCCTCTACAACCGGCCGTGGACCGCCGAGCACTTCGCCCAGCCCCACGTGGCCGCGCAGGACGGTGAGGTCGACCTGCGCCGCGCCTACTACCACCGCGACAGCCACACGCTGCTGCTCACCGCGCGCCCGCGCGACAGCAAGCCGTCCGACGTCTCGCTGACCGTCGCCAACTCACCGTCCCGCCCGTGGACGCTCAGTTTCGACGGGGTCACCGTCGCCGGCAGTGACGGTCCGGAGCACACCTCGGCCGTGCGTGTCGTCGCGGACGGGGACACGCTCCGCATCAGTACGGCACTCGATTCCGAGACGACACTGGCCCTGCGCTGGTCATGAACACGGAGGTCCCTCGCATGGCATCCACCCGCGCTCGCGTCGGCGGGCATTTCGAACTCACCGACCACCTGGGCGCGCGCGTGACACCCGGCACCTACCACGGCCGGTTCACGCTCGTCTTCTTCGGCTTCACCCACTGCGGACAGATCTGCCCCGCGGTGCTGAGCCGCAACAGCCGCGCACTGGACCTGCTGGGGCCTGCTGCCGACGAGATCCGGGCGCTCTACATCACGGTCGATCCCGACCGCGACTCACCCGAGGTGCTCGCCGCGTACCTGCGCGACCGATACCCCCGCTACACCGGGCTGACCGGCACCGCGGAGGAGATCGAAGCGGCGAAGCGTGCCTATCGCGTCTTCGCCAGGCGGGCGGACGAACTCGACGACTACACCGTGCCGCACACGTCGTTCACCTTCCTCATGAACCCCGACGGCGATTACGTGACCCACTACACGGAGACCCTCACCGCGGAAGAACTCGCCGACGGCCTCGCGCACGACATCGAGCGCCACCGTCCTGGCGGCTGACGACCGGCACCCCGAGCGTGCTGCCGCCCGCACGGCGGGCGTCAGGTTGCCAGACCGTGGCGGTAGGCGTAGACGACGGCCTGGACGCGGTCGCGGAGCTGGAGTTTGGTGAGGATGCGGGAGACGAAGGTCTTGACGGTCTCCTGGCTGATGACAAGCGCCGCGGCGATCTCGCTGTTGGACAGGCCGTCCGCGATGAGGCGGAGGACTTCCAGTTCGCGGGGGGTGAGCGGGATGTCGCGGGGGGTCTTCTCGGTGGGGCGGATGCGGGCGGCGTAGCGGCCGACGAGCTGGCGTGTCACCTCGGGGTCGAGGAGGGCCGCGCCGGTGGCCACGGTCCGGATGCCGTGGAGCAGCCGGTCCGGGGGCGCGTCCTTGAGGAGGAAGCCGCTGGCGCCGGCGCGCAGTGCCTCGTAGACGTATTCGTCCAGGTTGAACGTGGTCACCACGAGGACTTTGACGGGGTGGGGCACTCCGGCGCCGGCCAGCAGGCGGGTGGCCTCGAGGCCGTCGAGGACCGGCATGCGGATGTCCATCACGACGACGTCGGGCCGTACCTGGTGGGCGAGTTCGACTCCGGTCCGCCCGTCTCCGCATTCGCCCGCCACCTCCATGTCGGGCTGGGCGTCGATGATGGTGACCAGGCCGGTGCGGACCAGCATCTGGTCGTCGCAGACCAGGACCCGGATCGGTGCGCTCACGAGGTGCTGCCGGCGGGGATGCGGGCCCGTACGGTGAAGCCGCCGTCCGTGCTGCTACCGGCTTGGAAGTCGCCGCCCAGGACGTCGATGCGTTCGCGCAGGCCGGTCAGGCCCCGTCCGCTGCCGACGGCGGCGGCGCTGCGTGAGCCGGTTCCGTCCGTGCTGACCTCCACGGTGATCTCCCTTTCGCCGTGCCGTACCTGGACGGAAGTCCGGCTGCCGTGAGCGTACTTGAGCGCGTTGGTCAGGGCTTCCTGCACCACCCGGTAGGCGACGAGGTCGGCGCTGCCGGTCGATGCCGGTGGCGTGCCCTCTTCGGTGAAGTCCACCGGCTGTCCGGCCCGGCGGGTCTGCTCCACGAGGGTGAGGACCCTGCCGACGGCCGGTGTCCTGGGCTCCTTGGCCTCCTTGGGCTCCTTGGTCTCCGCCGCCCCGGCGCCGGTGCCGTGGTCGGGGTTGAGCAGGTCGAGCAGGTGGCGCAGGTCGGTGATGGCGCGGCGGCCGGTGTCGCTGACGGCGGTCAGGGACTGTTCGAGCCGCTCGGGCGCGGCGGTCAGGTAGCGGGCGGCCTCGGCCTGTACGACCATGGCGGTCACGTGGTGGGTCACCACATCGTGCAGCTCGCGGGCGATCTGGGTGCGTTCGGCGGTACGGGTCTCCGCGGCGACGCGCTCACGGCGTTCGGCCTCCGCGATCCGGGTGGAACGCAGCCACGCCCCGGCCCCCCAGGCCAGGGCCAGCACCAAATAGAACGTCACGAACCCCTCCGGCGGCTCACCGCCCGAACCCAGCCGGGAGAGCGCGATCGCCAGCGGCACGTACGCCACGGTGAGCAGGACCACGGTGGTGCGCCGGCGGTGTGCCAGATGGGACCCGGCGCTGATCAGCGCGAGGGGCAGTGCGGTGCCGGCGACCGAGTGGTAGCCGCGCAGCTGGTCGAGGGCGAAGCCGCACGTCACCAGGGCGAGACAGACGACCGGCCACCGCCGGCGCACCGCGAGCGGAAGGCATTCGAGGGCGAGGGCCACGACGGCGAGTGCGTCGAAGGGGCGGGTCGGCAGGTCTCCGACCTCCGTCCCGTGGCCGCGCAGTCCCGGCAGGAACGACGCGACCAGGAACAGTATTCCGAGCGGAAGGTCGCGGACGGTGACGTCGAGCCGGCGCCACATCTGGCCGGTCCCCTGAGCGCTGATCACCGCGCGAGTGTAGCGAGGGCGTCGACACGCTCGGCCCGCCGCCGGGGGACGATGTGGCCGCGCCGGCGGGCCAGCCACAGGAAGGCGAGGGTCAGCAGCGCACCGAACAGCATCGAGTACACACTGGCCTCCGGACCGAACTCGCCGCCCGTGATCAGCTCGGCACCCGAGGTCGAGGCGTCCATCAGCCCGTGCGTGTCGCCGTTGCCCGAGACCTCGGTGCCGAAGATGCCGGATTCCGCGAAGTTCCAGCCGAAGTGCACGCCGATCGGCAGCCACAGGGAGCGCGTGGCGACGTACGCGGCGGCGAGCATGCCACCGGCCTCGATCGCGACGGCGATGCCGCCCAGCAGGGTGGCGTCCTTGTTGAGCAGATGGGCCGCGCCGAACACCACACCGGACAGCACCAGCGCGATGTACGTGCCCAGACCTCGCTCCACGAGCCGGAAGAGCAGCCCGCGGAACATCAGTTCCTCCGTGACGGCGGCGCCCGCCATGAAGCCGACCAGCCCGATCGCCCCGGTCAGCGAGCCGAAACCGTGGACGTGGTAGTCCCCGAGGAAGGCGATGTTCGCGATGACGCACCCGAACATCGCGACGCCGATGACCAGACCCCGAAACAGCGCCCCCTGCGCTCCCTCCCGGGCCAGCTCCGTGACCGGGCGCCGCTCGGTGCGCCCCACGACCCACCGGTAGACGAACACCGAGAGCACGACCGTCAGTCCCCCCAGAAGGAGCGACAACCACGGGTTGTCCCGCACCGCGGTCACGCTCTGACCACCGACCGCACCGACCGCGACCACGGCCAGGATCTGCCACACCAGTTTCATGACGACTCTTTCTCCGGTTCCGTTTCCGGTTCCTCGTCCGTTCCGCGGCCGGAGCGCCGCGGCTGAACTGAACGCTAGGGAAACGGTGATCAGGAATCGTCACCTCACAGTGGACACCCGCACGTAGCTCTCACGGGGGACAGCCCTGCCCTGCCGTCCGACCTGTGTGAGGTACCGCTCACCCCGTCCATGCTCTGTCCTCAACAAGTCGAAAGTCGCGGCGTCAGGCGTTCAACCAGGTGCGGCGGTTCCGCGCCGCGCCGTAGATCGGCTCCATCTCCCTCGGCGTCAACGCCCCCTCCAGGCGTTTGAACGACGAGAACTCCCTGTCCCGGACGACACGCACATCCCGCAAGGAGGGCGTCACCGTGATCGTGTCGGTGTCGACGAAAGCGAGCACAGGGCGCACATCGACGGCGAAGCCGCACGCTCGGCTGAGGGCCAGGGACGCACGCCTGGCTTCGGCGCGGCTCTTGCGTACGTACGGGTACGACTGGCCGCCGATCTTCACGGAGTCGTCGCCCACCCAGACGCGGGCGCCGCGGTGGTACTTCGTGTTCACGCTGAAGACGCCACCCGGGCCTATCAGCAGATGATCGATGTCCACACCCCGCGGCAGCGGTATCGAATGAAGCACCCGCCAGCCCTTGCGGGTGAGCCGTTCCAGCTCCGCGCCCACCCTTCGCTCCCCCGTCAGGCCCTTCCGCCAGCCGTACGCCTCCGACCGCCGCCCCAACATCAGCGCCACCAGACGAGCCACGATGCCCGGGGCAAGCTCATCGAGCTTCGCACGCACGGCGGTGCCCGGCCGGTGAGCCGCCAGATCGTCCTCCGGGCGCAGAGAACCCCGGCCGTCGTCGTCAGCCGCCGCAGCGTCCGAGGCGGCCGCCGACGACGACGTGCCGGCCAGGTACGGCGCCAGAACCTCCAGAACGGCATCCCGGTAGTCCTCGACCAAGACGTTCAACTTCCCGGTGCCACAGTCGTACCAGGCGACCTTCTCGCCGTCCGGGAGATTGACATACAGACGGTCGTGCCCGTACCGCTTCCACGGCGAGACCCGTAACCCGTTCACACCCGTACCTCCACACCACATCGACGATAAGCCGCGACCATAGGACCCAACCTCGGTGCTCGCGACACTAGGATGGCGCGCTCCAGTCGATCAGCAGGTGGGCGCGGGCGGTAGCGAACATCTGCCGCTGTCTGGCGAGCTTCTCGGAGCTGGCGGCGGTGTCGAAAAGCAGCTGGTAGACGTGGCCCGCCTGGCCCGCGACGAAGAGTTCGACGCGCTTGCGGGGTTCCCGCTGGCGCACCCAGTGGTAGTCGATCTCCAGCCAGAGCGCGCTCTGTCCGTTCTGCTGGGTGGGGTGGGTGACGACCTCAAGGTCGGCCATCGACGACTTGCCGGTGTCGCGGTACCAGGCGAGCTGTCCGGCGGAGGCTTCCAGGGCGGTCGAACCGTACGATGTATCCCGTTTGACGCTCATGTCATGAGCGTCGTCCGGGGACTTCCAGTTGCTCTGGATGTCGTTTTTCATCCTCTGGATCCAGCCGTCCGGCAGGGCGAAGGCGACCGTGAGGTCGGCTTCACTGACACGATGCCAGCCCTTCGGTACGGCCGACGGGGAGGGCTTTGACGACACCGAGGGCTGGGACGACGCCGAGGGTGCGGTGCTGGGCTCGATGGTCGCGGCCGGGGAGCCGGGGGTGTGCGTCTCGGCCGGAGCCGACGTGGAGGAGGCGGGAGTGGTCTCGGCACCGCCCGCGATGGTCCGGTGGGCTGAGGAGCCACCGACGAACGGAACCCCGAACACCGCCAGCAGCAGACCGATGACGGCGGTGATCGCCGAGACCATCGCCGCTATTTCCCCGATCCGCCGATTCGGCGGCGTACCGTCACCTGAACTGCTCAACTGCCTCTCCCCCCTGCCCCCGGGCACCGAGTGCTGCCCCCCAGAGCCATTGAACTGGATGAGCAGCGGCACCGACAGGCCCCGGACGTGGCGGGGGACGTCCCCAATTGTGCCGGTGTGCGAAACCACCGAACCGCGTCGTGATCACCGGACAAAACCGACCAACCACACACCGCGCCTGGCTGCGCCGGGGCATGGTCCCAGGGGCCCGCCGGTGCCGCCAGACCGCCTGCGGGCCGAAGCGACACGATTCCGGACAGCGCGGTGCGGCACCGACGCCGTCCCCCGGCCCGGCTCGGCCGGGCGGTGCCGCGCGGGCAGTCCGATCCGACCTGCGGTTTGTCCGCTCCCCAGGGCGCAGTCCGTCGGCGCCGTCCTGATCGCTGGGACCGCTTCCTACACGAGAACGGACCGACAGGGAAGACACGAAGACTAGGGGTTCTCACACTCACTGAGGCCACCCTTTACACATGGTGTCCCGGCGCAAATACTGGTCGGAAGCTCAGTCCTTGAATTCGCTCGGAACCGGCAGGCGTCCACCCTTGGTTCGGTCGTCCTGGGCGCGATACAAAGGGGTGACCTTCTCTGTACGTACTGCCTTGCTCCTGTGCACATCGCAGCGCCCATCACCCGCGTACCGCTCCCTGTGGCGGCTCCGCCCTCCGGCACGGCCATGGACCTGTGTCCGGGACGCCGGAGCGCGGCGCAAGACCGCTCGCCCCGCCGCCCGGCCCGGTGAGCTTCTCCAGGACACCCAGCATCTGACACCCGGTCCGCGGCCGATCTGATCGCTGCATCAACGGGGGATGGCGTTCGCCCGGAATTCCGCACGGGCACTTTTTCGGAGCCACGCGCATGGCCGAGTGACATTTCGGCGCGCCATACACATCGCTCCTTTCCGTACGCCTGCGGCGGTCTTTGCCTTGTGCGGTTCATCACATGGCTCCGGGGGGTTTCCATGACCACATCCCATACCCGCTGGACAAGTGAGCGCGAAGAACGCAATGCGCAGGAGGGACACACCATGCGAAGTTCGCGGCAGACCCGGAAAGCGAGCGAGTGTGCCCAGGACGGGCCAGGCGCCGACACTCGCCAGGCGCTTGAGTTGCAGGTATTGGGGCCCATGACCCGGCGCCGCGGGGGCCGGGAAACCCCGCTCGGACCGCCGAGGCACCGGGCGCTGCTGGGCCTGCTGCTCATCCGGCTCGGACATGTGGTCCCCACCGACCAGCTGGCGGAGGAGCTGTGGAGCGGGGCCCCGCCGCGGCGGCCCGCCGCCACCCTCCAGACCTATGTCTCCCACTTACGCCGCTCACTCGCCCCGGACTCCCCTGCGGAGGGTGCGCGGCTGTTGCGCTTTCAGGCCCCCGGATACGTCCTCGCGCTGGACCCCGAGCACGTCGACGCCCGTCGCTTCGAGGACCTGGTCGCGCAGGCCCGGCGGTGCGCGGACGCGGAACTCCTCCGGTCGGCCTACGATCTGCTCACGGCCGCGCTGGGGCTGTGGCGGGGCAGCCCCTTCCTGGGCCTGACCTCCTACGCACCGCTCGCCGAGGAAAGCTCCCGGCTGGAGCAACGGCGGCTGACGGCGGTCGAGTCGTACGCGGAGGTGTGTCTGGCCCTGGGGCAGCCGGACGCGGTGGTGGCCAGACTCGGCCCGGAGGCCCGCCACCACCCGATGCGTGAGCGCCTGATCGGCCATCTGATGACCGCCCTGTACGAGCTGGGCAGGCAGGCCGAGGCGCTTCAGCTCTACGAGCGCACCCGCGCGTGCCTGGCCGAGGAGCTCGGCGTGGACGTCGGCGCCGAACTCCAGCGCGTGCACACGCGTATCCTCCGCCATGAGCTGACCGTGCCACCGCACGCCCGCGGCACGGAGGCCGGCGCCCCCGTCGCCCACCTCGGCCACCCTGTGGGCCACCTCAGCGGCGATGACGGCTCCCGGGACAGCGCGGTGGGCCGGTCCCCGGCGCCCCCGGGCGAGGTGCCGACGGTGACGCGGCCGAGGGAAGCGCGGTCGTTCGTCGGCCGGGAGCGTGAACTGGCCGCGCTGCTGAGGCTCACCGGCGACGCTCTGCACGGGGCGGGGCATCTGACGGCGGTGGTCGGGGACATGGGTGTCGGCAAGACCCAGCTCATCGCGGAACTCGTGGCCCGATTGCAGGAGATGGGGCAGGAGGTGGTCTGCGCCCAGTCCTATGCCGGAGAGGGCGTTCCGGCCCACTGGATGTGGTCCCAGATCCTCCGCCAGCTGGCACTCTCCCGCCCCGAGAGCTTCCGCGAAGCCACCGCGAGCCATGCCGGGTCACCCCATTTGCCGCTCCTGGAGCCACCTTCCGGACCCCAGTCCTCCCAGACGCGCTTCCTCCTCCAGGACGCGGTGTGCGTCACCCTCACCGCCCTGAGCTCCGAACGGCCGCTGGTGCTCGTGCTGGAGAATCTGCATCTCGCCGACGGTCCGTCGCTGGATCTGCTCAGACTGCTCAGAGCCCGGCTGCACGGCAGCCGGCTGAGCGTCCTGGTGACGGTCAGCGACTCCTACAGCCACGAGGAACCGGTCCGCGGCGAGGACCTGAGCGGGAAGCTGAGCGACATCCTCGGCGATCCGGGAACCCGGACGATGCGCCTGGAGGGACTGTCCGAGCAGGCCACCGAGGACCTCATCGCCGCGCAGGTAGGGGCCGGCGTGGACATCCGGGTGGTCCGCGCGCTGCACCGGCGCACCCTGGGCAATCCGTATCTGCTCCTCCAACTGCTCTCGATGCTCGGAACGACGAAATCCCTGCACGACCACGGCGTGGTCAGGGCGCTGCTCACCGAAGTGCCGCCGGATCTCCGCAAGCGGCTGAGCCGTCGGCTGGCGGCTCTGCCCGCGCGGACGCGACGGGTGCTGGAGGTGTGCGCCGTCCTCGGCGCCGAGGCCGATCTCGGCACCGTCAAAGCGGTCATGGAGGAGGGTGAGCACACCGCGGCCGCCGTGGACAGCGCCGTGCGCGGCCATCTGCTCACGGCCAGCGCCCAGCGGCCCGGGGTGTTCTCCTTCGCCTCCGTTTTCATCCAGGAGACCCTGCTCGGCGAGCTGGATCCGGATGACCGCAGCCGGTTGCACGCGCGGGCGGCGCAGCTTCGGTAGCGGCCTGACCAGGTGCTTCCCGGCCGGAGGGACGCGTACCCCGGCAGGCTTGCGACCGGCGGCAAGCGGATCGCAAGGCATCCTCCAGCGGGCGGGCGAGGTTCCGGAAAGGGACCTGGCGCAGACTGTGGATCAGCAGCCGGCGGTTCCCCGGGAGCCGGTTCCCCGGACCCCGCCACGTCCGAACGGCGCCGCCCGCACCGATGTCCCGCTGCATTCCGGGTTCGCTCCTTCTTCGTCAGGAAAGAGCCGCATGTACACGTCGGAGTCGCATCTGCCCGCTACCCGAGAAGATTTCGTCCTGGCCTGCCTGGAGGGGTCCGGCGAGAACGCGAGACGATGGCTGGAGGCCCTGGACGGGGTGTGCTCGGAGACGGTGGCCCGGCACGCGGCCTCCGTGGACCAGGAGCGCAGGTCCCCGGCGGAATCGCTCAAGGCGCTGCGGGACATCGGTGCCTTCGGGGTGCAGATCCCCGTATCGCACGGAGGGCTCGGCCTCGGGAACGCCATGGCCGCCCTGGCCGTGGAACGGACGGCACGGGCGTGTGCGTCCACGGCCGCCATCCTCATGTTCCACTACCAAGTCGTGCACCGCACCGTGCGCTACGGCGACGAACTCCAGCAGAAGAGGGACCTCCCCGCGATGGCCGCCGGTGAGCGGATCGCGGCCAGCGCGTGGACCGAACCCGGCCCGTCGAAGAGCAAGTCGGATGTGAAAACGTCTCTCGAGGGCCGCGCGGACGCCCTGTTCGTCGAGGGCACCAAAACGTACTGCACCGGCCTGGACTCCGCCTCCGTGATAGACGTGCTCGTGAACGCCGCCACCGACGACGGCCACGGCCCCACCTTCGTCCGGGTGGACGCGGACCACCCGGGGGTGGGCCGGGAGATCTACCCGATGCTGGGCCTGCGCGGCACCAGTACCGGGACGGTCACCCTGTCCCGCGTCCCGGTGTCGCCGTCCGCTGTGATCGGCGGCGTGGGAGAGGCCCGGCAGCTGATGCGCGCCAACCACGAAACCCCGCTGAACCCCGCCCTGCTGGCGCTCGGCATCGCGTCGTCCGCGCTCGGCCGGGCCCTTCAGGTGGTACGGGAGCAGGCCGCCGAGCCGGCCCCGGTCCTGCTCTCCGAAAGCCGTGCGCACCGCCTGGCCGCGACGACGGTGGCCCTGGAGAGCGTCTACGCCTACGCCGCCCGTCTGGTACGCGGTATCGAGGCGGCACCGCACGACGCGTACGCGGCCTCCAGCAAGCTCAAGGTGGCGGCGACCACGGTGGCCGAGGACCTCACCAGAAGCCTCACGCATGTGGTGGGCTCCCGCGGCTTCCTCGTGGAGTACGAGCTGGAGCGCCACCTCCGCGACGCCCAGGCGACCGCGTTGATGGGGCCGGGAAACGAGTTGTGTCTGCGGCGCATCGCGGACGACCTGGTGTGAACGACTGAGCAGATCTGGAGGCAAGCGCGTGACGGATCTCATCGAAGCCCCGGCGCGGCGGCATACCAAGCCGGACCCGATCGGGGCAGGCTTCCTCTATCACTGCGCCCCGAAATTCGCCGACCTGTACCGCGCCCTGGTGGAGTGCGGCGGCCGGATCGACATGATCGAGTATCTGGCGACCCATTTCGGCTCGGACGTCGAATACGTGGCGGAGGTGAACCGCTCTCTGGGCGATCCGCCCTCCACGCTCCACTGCTACGAATACATGATCGGGTGTGTGGACCGTCCCGACGAGCGGACGATCCGCAAGCTGCGGCGCATGGCCGAGCTGGCCAACTGCCAGTACATCGGCGAACACGTCGGCATGATGGGCACCGGTGAGCGGTACTCCGGCACCTTTCTCCAGCCGTTCGGCACCGACGAGCAGACCGAGCGGTTCATCGACAATCTGCGGGACCTCGAGGGTGTCCCCGGCTGTCCGCTCACCATCGAGAACCAGTCGCAGGTCTACAACCAGATCGGCCCGCGCTCCATCTGCGAGCAGGTCCGGGACATCGCCCTCGGCGCCGATGTGGGAATCCTGCTGAGCCTGTCGAATTTCATCATCGCCGAGCGGTTCGTCTCCATGGACCGCGAACGGGAACTGGCCGCGATCCCCCTGGACCACGTGTGGCAGGTGCATCTCCCGCTGGGGCGGGCGGAGGAGCTGAACGACCCCGGGCTCGGCCTCGACTGGCGGCGGGAGGAACAGCGCTGGGCCAACAGCACCCTGGAACAGCTCTTCCGGGAGCCCTCGTTCCGGCCGGTCTCGGTGATCTTCGAGATCGAGGACGCGGGCACCCCGTCCCACGCCCGGCCGGAGGAGCTGCGTGACGCCCTGGACTGGGCGCGCGAGCTGCTCGGGGCCGGCACCGAAGTGGCGGTGGCGTCATGAGCCTGCGCGAAGTGCAGAGCTTCCTCGCGGAGTACGTACGGGACAGTGACGTCCGCCGCCGCTGCGACGGCGGCGAGCTGACTGCCGTACTCGACGGGCGGGGGCTCACGACGGAGGAGCGCGGGCTCATCGAGCAGATCGAGCTGGCCGATCTCACCAAGGTGGCGGAAACGGTCCGGCGTGAGCGGTTCGACCGGCTCAGCTCGGTCTTCGCGCTGCTCTTCGACCATCTGGCGCCCCACTGCGACGTCCCCGCGCTCTATCGCCGCTTCGACGACGAGCACCGGCACGGCTGGTGGCAACGGCGCGCGGAGATCCGCCGGTTCGAGGCGTTCGTGGTCGACTTCATCGTCGATCACCGGCTGCCGCCCTATCTGGTGGACCTGTGCCGGCTGTGCTCCGCCATCACCACGATCGCCGAGTCGCCCAAGGGACAGGCGCCCCCGCACGCCGATCCGCCCGGGGCGGTGACCGTGCGCGGGAACTACCGGGTCGTTCTGCGACAGCCCTACGAGGTGCTGTCCTTCCGGTACGACGTGCTGCCCCTCCTCGACGCCCCGGACACCATCACCCCGGTCACCACCCCGGGTGCCCGGAGGGTCCTCGTACAGCGCATCTGGGACATGCACAAGCGTTGCCAGGTCTTCGACCTGGCGGAGGAACCGCTGATCGGCTCGATCGGCGAGGAACCGGCGAGTGTGCTGGAACTCGCGGGGCGGCTGCCGGCCTACCCCTACGAGACGTTGTTCTCGGAGGTGGCCGAGCTGCACCGGGAAGGCATCGTGCACCTCGTCGTGCCCCCTGAGCTCGCTGGTGAGCTCACCCGCCCGGGTGGGCGTTAGCCAGTGGGGGTGTCCGCCGCCGCCCTCGCGGGTGACGGACACCGATGTTATGACCCGTCGTCAAGCGCCGGGTTGGATCTCACCAAGTGGAGGCTGTCATGCAGAAGCGTCGTAGCGCCGGCCCCGGCACCATCGTCGTGAAGTTCACCGGTTCCACCGAGACCCGCGCCGTCGCCGCGGCTCCCGCCGAGGCCACCGGGCGCGGCCGCAAGAGCGGGCCGGGCACCATCGTGGTCAAGTTCACCGGCAACGCCTGACCGGTGGTGCGCGCTCGTCGGCGGACCGCCGGGCACGTCCCTGACGGGGTGCCGGACGAGTGATGAGTCGAGTGGTCCGTGCCGTATATCGGCACGGGCCACTCTTCCGCCCCGGCCGATCACCGAGAAGGGAGATCCGCCGTTGACCGCCTCCGTGCGGCGAGCAGCCGCCCCCACATCCGAGGTTCTGGAGTTGCTCCGGCGTCGGTCGAGCGTCCGGAACTTCACCGGAGAGCCTCTGGAGCCGCACATACTGGACGCCCTGCTCGACGCGGCCCTCCGGGCGCCGACCTCCTTCAACTTCCAGTCCTACTCCCTGGTGACCCTGGTCGACGAGGACCGCAGACAGGAACTCGCCGAGATCCTGGGCAAGGACTTCGTACGGCAGTGCGCCGCGTTCGTCCTCGTCTGCTGCGACCTCGCGGCCCTGCCGGAACAGGGCGACAACTACGGGGTGCCGCTCGGCCAGTGGTCGGCGGACGCCGCCCTGTCCGCCACCATCGACGCCTCGATGGTGGGCATGTGCCTGTCGCTCGCCGCCGATTCGCTGGGGCTGGGGACCGTCATGATCGGGGCGGTGCGCCGAGCACCGGACCGGGTGGCGGAGGTGTTCGCGCTGCCTCCCGCCGTCACCCCCCTGTTCGGCGTGTGCATCGGGTGGGCCGCGACGACACCGGCCGCCCGGCCACGGCTCCGTTCCGACCTGATGATCCATCGCGAGCGCTACCGGCAGACCGGGGCCGAACGGGCCGCGCTGCCGAGCGACGCCACCCTCCGCACCCCCGCCGGGCCGGTCACGGAGCAGGACCTGCACGAGTGGCGGGCACAGGTGGTCAAGGGGCTGAGGACCTTCCGCGGACCCGGCTGACAGGCCCCCCGCGCCGCACCGGACCGCCCGCCGGCCGCGTCATGCCACCCCCACCCGAGACATGCGAAGGTGAACATGTGCCGCGTCTATGGATACATCAACCGTGACGTACCACCGACGCGCCTGGCGCACACGGGTGCCCTTCTGCACCACGGCGGGCCGGACGGGCGCTTCCTCGACCACGGCCCCGGCTGGGCCCTGGGGGCCACCCGGCTGGCGGTGATGGCTCCCCGGCACGGGGCGCAGCCCTACACCCTCGGTCCGATCCGGGTGGTGTTCAACGGCGAGATCTACAACCACCGGGAGTTGCGCGAGCGGCTCGCCCAGGACGGCTACCCCATCGCCGACCCCTGCGACGGCGCGGTGCTCCCCGCCCTCTACCACCGGTACGGCGCCTCCTTCGCCGACCATCTGGACGGCATGTACGCCATCGCCGTGATGGATCTGCGGGACGGGCCGCGGCTGGTGCTCGCCACCGACGACACCGGCGTCAAACCCCTCTACTACCACCGCGACCGGCACGGTGGCCTCTCCTTCGCCTCCGAGATCGCGGCCCTGCGGTATCTCTCGGGCGCGGGCGCCCGGCAGGCCCCCGACGCGCTGGACACCTTCCTGACGACGAAGACCCCGCTCGGCACCCGCTCCGTCTACCAGGACATCACGGCCCTGGAGCCCGCGCGGACGATGACGGTCGACCCGCACGGCCGGATGCGGTGGCACCGCCGCGCACCGGCCGCTCCCCCGCCCGAGCCGGGGATGAGCGGACCGGCGGCGAGCGGACCGGCGGCGGCCGGGCTGGAGCGGGCCGCCGGCGCGGTGCGCGACCTGCTCCGCACGGAGGTCCACCGGCTCGCCGTGGCGGACGTCCCGGTGGCCGCCGTCCTCAGCGGCGGCCTCGACTCCTCCCTCGTCACCGGGCTGCTCACGGAGGTGGTGGACGACCTGCACGCCTTCCACATCCGCTACCGGGGCTCCTGGCCCGCGGACGAGTCCGCCCACGCGCGCGCCGTGGCCGCGGAGCGGGGCGTCCGGCTGCACGAGGTCGAACTCGATCCCGCCCGCATACCGGATCTGCTGCCGAAGGTCCTGCGCCACCTGGGGCAGCCGAACGCCGACCCCATCACCGTCAGCACCTACGCGCTCTTCGAGGCCGTGCGGGACGCGGGCTTCACCGTGGCGCTCACCGGCGACGCGGCGGACGAGCTGTTCGGCGGCTACGACCGGGTCACCGAGGGGGTCGCGGCCCGGGGCGACTGGGGCACGGGCTACGTCCGCGCCCTGGCCGCCGTACCGTCCCCGCTGCGCACCCGGCTGTACCGGCCGGACTACCGGGATCTGCTGCGGGAGACCCACACGGCCGAGGAGGAGCTGCTGGAGCGGGTACGCGGCCGGGATGGTGACCGTCTTACGGCCATGACCGAGGTGGAGATCGACCTGCGGATGCCCGCGTACCACCTGCGCCGCGTCGATCACCTGAGCATGGCCAGCGCGATCGAGGTACGGCCGCCGTTCTGCCAGCGCTCCCTCGTGGCGGCGGCGCGCCGGCTGCCGGCCCACCTGAAGGTGCACCGGGGCCGGGGCAAACGCGTGCTGCACGCCGCCGCCCGGGGCGTGGTGCCCGAGACCGTACGGAACCGGCCCAAACAGCCCTTCACCCTGCCCATCACGGCGATGCTCGCCCCGGGCAGCGCGCTGTTCGCCCACGCACAGGAGGTGCTGGCACCGGCGGAGCTGCGGACCGGCGGAGCGCTGGACCCCGGCGGGGTCACCGCCTTGCTGCGCCGGCAGGCCGTCGCACCCGACGCCGGCTCGGCGCTCGCCGTCTGGTCACTCATGGTCTTCGAACTCTGGCGGAGGCAGGAGAGCGAGCCCGTCGCGGTTCCGCGCCTCAGCGAGCAGGTGGCGTGATGCGTGCCTACATCGCCCACGCCCAGGGCAGCCCCTGCCCCACCCTGGTGCTGCCGTCGCCGATCGGCTGGCCCGGGGACGAGGAGACGCTCTCCTGGATCCTCACCGGTGTCCACCGCGCGCTGTGCGAACGCGGGGCCGCTCATGTCCTGAAGATCGCGCTGGTGGCGCCGCCGGCCGACCCCGGATGCGATCTCGCGTACCGCTTCGTCCAGGTGGTGCCGGGCGCCGTCCCCCGGTTCGAGTTCGGGGGCAGTTGCGGGCACTCGATCCTGAGTTCGGTGCTCGCGGTGAGCCAGATGGGCATGGTGCCGCGGCTCCGGCCGGGCGTACGGGTGCGGGTACGGGTCCTCACCAACGACGACACCGTGGTGTGCGAGCCCCTGGACACCACCCCGGCCGGGGATCGCGTCACCTTCACCGTCGGTTTCCGGCGCACCGCGCCGACCCCGCTGACGGGCACCCTGCTGCTGGGCGAGACGGTGAGCGTGCTGCGCACCGGGGGGCAGGAGATCCCCTATTCGCTCGTCTCGCTCGGCAACCCCTATGTCTTCGTCGACGCGACGGAGCTGGACATCCCCGACGAGGCAGCGCTGTTCGCGGCCGGGGCACCGCTGTTCCGGGCGCTGACCCGCATCCGCGAGCTGGTGGCGCTCCGGCTGGGCTGGGACTCCCTGTGCTTCCCCAAGGTGGCGGCCCTGCTGCCGGGCGGGGCGGGAGTTCTCGCCGCCCGCGCCGTATCGGTGCCCTCCTGGCATCCGACGCTCGCCCTCACCGGGGCCACCTGTCTGGCGACCGCCGCCGTCCAGGTGGGTACCGTCCCGCACCGGCTGGCCGGAGTGGACGCGAGCGGGCGGCTCACCGTCCGCACCGCCGCCGGACGTACCGAGGTCCGGGCCGCCACGGCCGCCGGCCGGCTGGTGGAGGTGAGCGTGTCGCCGAAGTCGGCCCGTCTCGTCACCGCACTCGACCTGCCGGAAGCGGGTGCGCGCAGCCGCGCGGTGCCCGAACCGTCCAAGCCGTGAACGGAGTCCCCGTGCGATCACCACAGCTCTACGACCTTCTCCTGCGGGGCGGCACGATCGTGACCCCGGACGGAGCCCGCCCCGCGGACGTCGCCGTACTGGACGGCCGGATCGCGGCACTCCTCCCACCGGCGGCCCCCGCGGCGGGTCCCGCGGCGAAGGCGACGCTGGACGCCACCGGACGCCATGTCCTGCCGGGGCTCATCGACTCGCATGTCCACTTCCGCACCCCCGGTCTCACCCACAAGGAAGAGTGGCGGACAGGGTCCATGGCCGCGGTGGCCGGTGGGGTCACCACCGTCATCGACATGCCCAATACGGTTCCGCCGCTGATCACACCGGAGGACCTGGCCACCCGCCGGCGGCTGATCGAGGGGCAGAGCCTGGTGGACTACCGATGCCACGCCGGGGTCGATCCCTCGCGCGTGGCGGCGATGCGCGACTGGGACCGGGCCGAGGCCGACTCCTTCAAGGTCTTCCTCAGCAGCCACCACACCACACCGACCGTGGTCCGCGACGTCCGCACGCTGCGGCGGATCTTCGCCATCGCCGCGGACACCGGTGTCACCCTGCTCTTCCACGCGGAGGACGACACCGTCTTCAGCCTGCTCGACCAGCGGCAGGCGCCGCCCGTGCGGTACAGCGAGTACGAACGCCATCGGCCACGGACCGGCGGCATCGTGGCGACCGCCCAACTCATCAATCTGACGGCCGAGTTCGGCGTACGCACCCATGTGGTCCACGTGTCCACGCGGGAGGAGACCGATCTGCTGGCGGCGGCGGCGAGCGCCGGCATCCCGATCACCTTCGAGGTCACCGGACACCATCTGACGTTCGTGGACGCCGACATCCGGCGGCTCGGACCGCGGATCAGGCTCCGTCCGGCGATCCGGGACGAGGCGGACCGGGACCGGCTGTGGGAGGCGGTCCGCACGGGCGAGGCGGCGACCGTGGGCAGCGACCACTCACCGCATACGGCGCTGGAGAAGGCCCGCCCCGTCCCGGATGTGCCGCCGGGTCTGCCCGGGGTGCAGGAGCTGTTCGGCACCCTCTGGCGGGGACTGCGCAGCCGCTGGCCACAGGAGGCCACGGAGACCCTGATGGCCGTCGTCGCGGAACGCCTCGCGCTGGCTCCGGCCCGGCTGTTCGGACTCGCCGACCGGAAGGGCAGCGTCGAGGTGGGCAAGGACGCCGACCTGGTCGTCGTGGACGCCGAGGCACCGTGGACGATGACACCCGGCCGCATCCACACCAAGAACGGCTGGTCGGCGTACGAGGGCAGCGAACTCCTCGGCGCCGTCGAGGCGACCGTCCGGCGGGGCGAGGTGGTGTACCGGCAGGACGGCTCCGGCGAGGTGTTCGGTGAACGCAACGGGAGGTGGCTGCCCGCCCGGGGCTCCGGGGCGGCGGGCACCGCCCCGGGCGGCCCTGCCGGGCGCCCCCGCCTCCATACCGCCGCGGCGCCCTCGGTGGGATGATGGGCCCTTCCGCCCGTACGCCGATCATGGTGCCGGGGACGGGCCGCGCTCCCGCCGCCACCGGCCGATCACTGGAGGTCTTCGCATCGGTAACGTGACAGGGAGGCTCCGCCGGCCGGCGGGAAAGTCCCTCGCTTCTCGCGATGTCGCCCTGCTGTGGAGTGCGACGGTCTTCGATTCCGGTGCGACCTGGGTCATCCGCATCGTGATCTTCGTACGTATCCTGGAGCAGTACTCGACCTCCACCCTGGCGGTGGTGGAACTCGTCGGCATCCTGCCGTCGTTGCTGCTCATGCCGCTGGCCGGAAGCCTCGCCGACCGGTACAACGCCCGCAGGCTCTCGCTGCTCTCCATGGCCACCCAGATGACGTGCCTGGCGGCCCTGCTCCTGGTGTTCCACCACGGTCCGGCCACTGTCGCGGCCCTCTACGCGCTGCTGACGGTCAGCAACGCGTTATGGCAGCCGGCCCGGCAGGTGTGGCTCTACCGGCTGGTGGAGCCCAGCCAGTACACCGCCGTCAACGCGACCATCGGCTCGGTGCAGGGCCTGATGACGGTCATCGGCGCGGCCGCCGGCGGCGTGCTGACGGCCTGGAACCCGGACCTGACCATCCTGCTGGCCCTCGCCGCCCAGTCCTGTGCCGGCATCGGCACCCTCATCGCGCGGTACCCGGCCGCCACCGGCACCGCGCCCGCCGAGCCCGGTGCCCGCTCGCTGCTGCGGGACGCACGGGACGGCGTGCGGCTGGTGAACCGCTACCCCCTGGCCCGGTCCATCATCTGGGTCGGCATGGCATGGGGCCTGATCAGCGGCGGGTTCAACGTGCTCATCGCGGGACTGGCCCTCAAGGAACTGCACAGCGGAAGCGGCGGGCTCGGGCTCTTCTACGTCGTGGACGGGACCGCGGTGGTGATCGGCAGTTGGTGCACCGCCCGCCTCCGGCGAGCCGGCCATCTGCCGGGCTACGCCCTGGCGTACGTCGCCCAGGGCGCGTTCTGGGCGCTTACCTTCGCCGCCGGAAACGTCACCCTGGGCCTGCTGCTCTTCGGCGTCATGCGGCTGGCGAGCGGGGTGATCATCGCGCTGGACACCACCATCCTCCTGGAGACCGTGCCCGATTCCCTCCGCGGACGGGTCACCAGCCTCCACATGACGACCTACAACGCGGTGTCCCAGCTCTCCCTCGCGCTGATCAGTGGCCTCCTGGCCGTCGTCGACATCCAGTCGGTGGGCATCGCCACCGGTGTCCTGTCCACGGCCGTCGGCGCGCTGTGGTGGATCACCACCGCCCGCCGGGCCCATCACACCTACCTGACCGCGGCCCAGGACACCCCACCCCGCCCCGTGGCGACGCCACCGCACGCCGAATGAGGCTGAGCCGGCCTCGTCATCGGGTGTGGTGATCCGGCGACAGGATGTCGTGGGCCCGGGGGCCGAGTAGGAGGTCGTCGTCGCGGTCGATCCATTGGCGGCGCAGGACGGACAGGGCGATCAAGGTGTTGAGGCCGTTGAGGCCGGGGAGTGCGCCGAGGTCCTCGGTGACGAACCGGGACAGGTGGTCCTCGTCGGAGAATACGCCGTGGTGGAGGATCGAGGCCGGTCCGGCGGTCATGACGGTGAACCGCGCGCAGGAGTGCTCACCGAGTGCGGTCAGCACGGCGGGGATGTGCCGCGGCTGGACGTCGAGGGTGAACAGCGCGGTGATCGGGAACCCGAGGACGGCCGGTTCGATCTCCACCCGAGGGCGGACGGCGCCTGATTCCAGCAGCGACTGGATCGTCCGGTAGGCGGTGGACCGGCTGACGTCGAGTTCGCGGGCGACCTGCGCCGCGGAGATCCGGCTGTCCTCGACCAGCAGCCGGAGCGTCCGGAACTCGATCTCGTTGAGGAGCCCGACGCCGGCGGGGGCCGCACCGGGGAGGACGTCGGCCTGCCGGCGCAGCTCCTCCGTCTGCCGGGCGGTGAGCCGGTCGAGCCGCCAGGTGAACGCTTCGCGGGCGGAGCGCAGTACCAGGTGCGACTGGATGGACGCGATGCCGGGGATCTCGGGCAGCGTCCGGGTCAGCAGACGGCGCGGGTCCGTGCCGGGCAGGGGATAGAGCGTGCAGTAGATGTCCGAGTCGCCGGTGGTGGTCATGAGCGACTGGGCCTGCGGCACCTGCTGAATGGCGGTCGCGACGTCGACCGTGGCACCCGGCCGGCACTTGATCCACACCACGTAGGGATTGCCGGTGGTGAGGAGCGACCAGTGCACGGTGCCGATGAAGCGCAGGAGCCGGAGCTGCTGGAGCCGCTGGATGCGCCGCCCCGCCGTGCTGGCCGAGGTGCCCAGGATCTCGGCGACCGTATTCAGCGGCGCTCGGGGCGCGATCTGCAGCGCGGCCACCAGATCGAGGTCCGCGTCGTCGATCCCGTGCTCCATCTCTCGCATGCGGACAGCCTACACAGAGCGATTCTGTCGTCATACATCTGATGCTTGACACAAAGAAGCATCGCACTGTCTGATGACGATCCATATCGCCACCGATCAGCAGCGGGAGGGCCTCTCATGACCGAGGTGACGACGAAACGACGGCGTTCGCCGACGACGGTGATCCTGCGCGTGCTGGACTTCGTGGACCGGGCGGGGAACAAACTGCCGCACCCGTTCTGGCTGTTCGTGATCCTGAGCGGGCTGATCGTGGCGGTGAGCTGGCTGCTGGCCACGCTCGATGTCTCGGTGGTCTCACCTGCCGACGGCAAGGTCATCGAGGTCAAGAGCATCGTGTCCGACGCCGGTGTGCAGATGGTCCTCGGCGACCTGATCACGAACTTCGTGAACTTCCCGCCACTGGGGCTGATCGTCGTGGTCATGCTCGGCGTCGCGATCGCGGACGGCACGGGTCTGCTCCCCGCGCTGATGCGCGCCGCGCTCACCCGGGTCCCGGCCAAGATGGTGACCTTCGCCGTGGCGCTGACCAGCATGTTCTCCCATGTGGCCGGAGACGCCGCGTTCGTGGTGATGATCCCGCTCGGCATGATCGCGTTCCGTGCGGTGGGCCGCAGCCCGATCATCGGTGCGGTCGTGTCGTACGTGGCCGTGGGCGGCGCGAGCAGCGTCAGCCCGGTGATCGAAGGATCCGACGCGATCTTCGCCGGCCTGACCACCTCGGCGGCGCACACCATCGACCCGTCCTACTCGGTCACCCCGGTGTCCAACTGGTACTTCTCCGCGGCGTCCTGCCTGTTGCTGGCGGTCGTGATCACGCTCGTCACCGAAGCCGTCGTCGCGCGCCGGGTCGCCGCGATGAACGCCGTCGAGCCGGAGCTGACCGACGTCGACGAGCTGCCCGACATGTCCCTGTCCGCCGACGAGCGCACGGGGGTACGCCGGGCGATCGCCGCCGGGGCGCTCTACCTGGCCGCGGTCGTCCTCGCGATGCTGCCCGCCGGCTCGCCCCTGCGCGGCGACGGCGGTTCCATCGTGGCATCGCCGCTGCTCGACAATGTCGCCGTGGTGCTGATGGTGTTCTTCATGGTCATCGGCATCGTGTACGGACTGACCGTGCGCACCATCACCGCCGCGCAGGACATCCCGGACCTGATGGCACGGGGGCTGCGCGAACTGGTCCCGGTCCTGGTGCTGTTCTTCGCGGTCTCGCAGTTCCTCGGCTACTTCAAGTGGACCAACCTCGGACAGGTCATCGCGATCAGCGGCGCCCGGGTGCTCGATTCGCTCGGCGCGCAACCCGTGGTGATCTTCGTCGGCGCGGTGCTGCTGGTCAGTCTGCTCAACCTGTTCCTCACCAGCGGTTCGGCGATGTGGTCCCTGGTCGCACCGGTCCTGGTGCCGATGCTGATGCTGCTGAGCATCCGGCCGGAGACCACCCAGGCGCTGTTCCGCATCGCCGACGCGCCCACCAACAGTCTCAGCCCGATGAGCCCGTACTTCGTCATCGCGCTGGGGTTCATCCGCCGCTACCGGCCGTCCGCGGGGATCGGCACGTTGATGTCCCTGGTCCTGCCGCTGGCCGTGGTCAACCTCGTCGTATGGCTGGCGATGTTCCTCGCCTGGTACGCGCTGGGCATACCGCTCGGCCCCGGCGTCCCCGTCCGGTAAACCCCTCACCCCACCCACAGATTGGTACACCCCCTTGTCTGCGAAGCCGTTGTCCGCCTGGACCCGGACCCACCTCGACGACCTGCTCGCCGATCTGTCGTTGCTCGTCGGCCTCGAGTCGCCCAGCACCGACAAGGCGTTGCTGGACACCACCGCCGCCTCGATCAGGGCCTGGGTGGAGGACCGGCTCGGCCCGCCGGCCGAATGGATCCGCCACGAGCAGGTGGAGCACGGTGATGTGCTGACCGCGACCTATCCCGGCACCCCGGGCAAGCCGGTGCTGCTGCTCTGCCATTACGACACGGTGTGGCCGGCGGGCACGCTGGCCGGGTGGCCCTTCACCGTGGACGACGGGACGGCCAGGGGGCCGGGTGTCTACGACATGAAGGCCGGGCTCGTCACGGGCGTCTGGGCGCTGCGGGCCCTGCGCGCCCTGGGGCTGCCCCATCCGACGGTGACGTTCGTGTTCACCGGGGACGAGGAGCTCGGCAGCCCGATGTCACGGCCCCTCATCGAAGACGCGGCACGCGACTGCGCGGCGGCGCTGGTACTCGAACCCGGAGTCGGCTGGGACGTCAAGACCGAACGCAAGGGCGTCGGCACCTTCACCATCACCACGACCGGCATCGAGTCCCACGCCGGCAACGACCCCGCGGCCGGCGCCAGCGCCGTCCACGCGCTCGCCGAGCTGGTCACCCGGCTCGCCGCGGCGGCGGACCCCGACGCCGGGACCACGATCAACATCGGCACCTTCGACGGCGGCACCGCCCGTAACGTCGTCGCGGGCCGCGCGCACTGCCTCGTCGACGTCCGCATCAGCCGGCAGGACGAAGCCGACCGCGTCGACGAGGTCCTGGCCGCGCTCCGGCCCAGCGATCCGCGTGTCGATGTGCACATCGGCGGGGAGTGGAACCGCCCGGCGATGCGCCTGACCCCGGCGAGCGAGGCCCTGTTCGGCCTGGCCGACGAGGTCGCCACCGAGCTGCGCGGCCCCCTCGAGCCGATCAGCGTCGGCGGCGGCAGCGACGCGAACTTCCTCGCCGCGCTCGGCGTGCCGGTCCTCGACGGGCTCGGCTGCAGCGGCGCGGGCCCCCACGCCCGCCACGAGCACGTGATCGTCGACGACATCCCCGACCGGGTCGCGCTCGTGGCGGGACTCCTGCACCGGATGACCTCCTGACCGCCGGGCCGCTGCCACAGGGGGCGTCGAGTTTCCCGGTGCCCCCGGAAGCGCGGCCGCCTTACGGCGTGTAGACGGCGTCACTCCCGTACAGTTCCCTGGTGAACGCGGAGACATCGGCGCTGCGATCGGCGCCGTCGAGGTTGTACGTCAGATAGACGCCGTATCCCTCGCTGACGGTGCGGCGGGCGAGGCCGGCGGCCGTGCTCTGCGCGGTCCGGCCGATCTCGACAGCCGCCGGCGACAGCTTCGACTTGGGCAGTGCCACGCGGGGAACCTGCCAGGTGCCGTAGTACGGGTTCCAGGCGTAGTCGAACGCGGACGAGACGTCGACGCCGCCGTAGGAGAGGCGCGAGGCGGCCGGGCCGATGTTGTAGAGGCTGATGATCTTGTCCGGCATGTTCGCGCGCAGCACCGTCACCAGGTGCACGAACGAGCTGTCGTTGGGCTGGCCCGTGCCGTTGTTGCCGTACTCCGCGTACTCGTCGTCGAAGTCGATACCGTCGAGACCGTACTCGGCCACGGTGTCCGACAGTTCCTTCGCGAACGCCGAAGCTGCCTGCTGGGAGGGGAAGTTGGCGAAGCCCGCGCCCTGATGGTTGCCGAGCACCGAGAGGACGACCTTGATGCCCTTCTGCTGCAACGGCCGTATCTCCGTGGCGGCGTTGTCGAGGACGCGCCGCACGTTCTCGTTGAAGTGCAGATACGCCGCCTTCGTCCCCGTGTCGTAGTTGATGTTCGCCGCGAAGATCACGGCGACGTCGAAGACGTTGCCGCCGTCGTTGGCGAGGGTGTACTTGCCGACGTTCAGCATGCTGTTGTTGTTCACCTCGACGTACGCCACCGAGGTCGGCCCCTGTTTCGCGGGAGCGGGGGCCGCTGCCGCGCCGGTCGCGGCGGTCGCGGCGGTCCCGGCCGTCCCGGCGAAAGCGAGGGCCGCGACCGCCGAGAGCGCGAACGCGGCCCTCCGTACTCTGCTCCGTACCAGACTGAACATCGTTGACCGGTCTCCCCTCGCGTGGGTCGGCGCCCGACCTGTTCGAAAGCACCGAGTGAGCCCTCCAAGTGTTCCGCTCCCCCCACCGCATCCCGGGAATCGCGCGCGAACTCTTCACGACTCCCACGCACGTCACGCCGCACGCCGCAGCCATGTCAGGTAGCCGCGCCGGCGCCGGGCGCGGACGAGCCGTTCCAGGAGGAGGGCGACGGCCGGGGAGTAGGGCGCCTTCGACGGCTTGCCCTTACCGAGGCGGGTGAGTCGGCGCGACGTGCCGGCCTGGAGGGCCGCGGCTGCCAGCATCTTGTTCCGGAGCCGGGTGCGGGGCGGGCCGGCCTGCGCATCGATACCGGCTTCCAGCTCACCGATGAGGAGATGGCGCACATCGGCAGCCTGGACACAGGCCGCAGCCACATCTTCGACCATCACGATCCCGAAGGAGTCACGTGGCTCGGCGGAGTGCGGTTCGACACCTGATCCCGCGCCGCGCCAGGCCGTCCCGGCCGGTGAGGGCGCCTGCAACCACGGGACCGCCTGGCCAACAATGCAAGTCTTTTGCATAGAACTGACTCATTTTTGCGTCCCGCCCAAACGGGAGCCCATGAACAAGAAGCTGGCCGGTCGCGCGCATGGCCGACGCGGCGGCGGAGGCGCTGGCGCAGCAGATACAGGGTCAGCAACCCAGCTTGTAAGAGTCTTGCGAGGTGTCATTGACTTCTTACATGACTGACTTCTACGTTCTGCGTGTCCGCTTGGGGCTGTGAGCGACGGGGTTTACAGGCGCGGATGCATCGCAGGAAGGCTGATGTGTCATGGCCGGAATCCAGAGCCGTCGTCGGTTCACAGCCACGGGCGTGGCCTGCGCCCTCACCGGGGAGCTGACCGTATGAGGCCCCGGCGGGCGTCGCGGCGGCGGCCCGCGCGCGGGGCATCGAGGTGGTCGCGGTCTGCGGCCGTCTGGCCCTCGCCCCGGCGGCCCTGGGCAGCGCGGGCATCCGCCGCGCCTACGCCCTCACCGACCTGGAACCGGACCCGTCCCGCCGCATCGCCGAGGCGGGCACCTCCATCCCCCTGCTGGTGATCTTCCTGATCTTCCAGCGGCACATCATCGCCGGTCTGGCGGCGGGCAGCCTCAAGGGCTGACGCCGACACAGTCCCGCTCGCACCGGCTTCACGCCCCCACGGGCCTGAGCACCTCCCGGCCGCGCACACGCCCCACGACGCCGGCCGGGCGATCCCCCCACCGAGTGAAAGGCACAGCATGAGCCGCAACAAGCACCGCCGCCATGGCCGACGCGTGACGGCCGGTCTGGCCGGCGCGCTGACCGTCGTCGCCGGCCTCACCACCTGGCAGCAGGCACACCCGGCCGTAGCCGACGCCGCCACGAATGCCGCCCCGAGCGGAGCGAGCCTGCCCTACACCACCCTGGAAGCCGAGAGCGGCGACACCAACGCCTCCCTCATAGGCCCCGACCGCACCTACCTGACCCCGGCCTCGGAAGCGTCGGGCCGCAAGGCCGTCGTCCTGAAGGAGACCGGCGACTACGTCGAGTTCGCGCTCACCGCGGACACCAACGCCATCAACCTGCGCTACTCCATCCCCGACAGCAGCGACGGCAAGGGCCAGGACACGACCCTGAGCGTGTACGCCGACGGCAAGGAACTCAAGAACCTCGACCTGACCTCCAGGTACAGCTGGATCTACGGCACCTACCCCTACACCAACAACCCCTCCGACGGCTCCGCCCACCGCTTCTTCGACGACAGCCGCACGCAACTCGGCCAGACCCTCGAGGCCGGCACCGTGCTGCGCCTCCAGAAGGACGCCGACGACCAGGCTGCTTCCTACACCATCGACCTGCTGGAGACCGAACAGGCGCCTGCCGCCGCATCCATGCCCAGCGGATACGTCTCGGCCAAGGACCTCGGAGTCACCCCCGACGACGACCAGGACGACACCGCGGCACTGCAAAGTGCCCTCACCGCGGCCAAGGAGCAGGGCAAGGGGCTGTTCCTGCCGACCGGCACCTACACCATCTCCGACCACATCAACCTCACCGGCGTGAAGCTACGCGGCGCGGGCGTGTGGCACACCGTGCTGCGCGGCACCGGCCTCAAGGGCGGCCTGTTCGGCCAGGGCGGCACCAGCAGCATCGAAGACCTCATGATCGACGGCCAGAACACGGTCCGCGACGACGCCGGCGGGCACGCCGCCATCGAAGGCGACTTCGGCACCGACTCCGTCATCAAGAACATCTGGATCCAGCACACCAAGGTCGGCCTGTGGATCTCCGGCCCGACCACCGGCCTCAAAGCCGGCAACCTGCGCATCCGCAACACCTACGCCGACGGCGTCAACCTGCACGGCGCGGTGAAGGACACCGTCATCTCCGACAGCAGCATCCGCGGCACCGGCGACGACGCGCTGGCCATGTGGTCGGACGGAGCAGCCGTGACCAACAGCGCCTTCCGCAACAACACCGTACAACTGCCCATGCTCGCCAACGGCGCCGCGATCTACGGCGGCAGCGGCAACAGCATCGAGAACAACGACATCTCCGACACGGTCGTCGCCGGCTCGGGCATCGCCGTCTCCACCCGCTTCGGCGAGCCGTTCAGCGGCACCACCACCGTCTCGGGCAACCTGCTGCGCCGTACCGGCAGCATGGAAGTGAACTGGAATACCAAGCTCGGCGCCCTGTGGATCTACGCCGACCGGTATGACATCACCCAGCCCGTCGTCCTGAAGAACAACACCGTTGAGGACTCCACCTACAGCGGACTCCTCGTCTCCTGGCAGAAGTCGGTCTCCGACCTGGACGTGGACGGCCTGACCATCGACAAGACCGGCGACCACGGCATCGAGGTCAACGCCGGCGGCAAGGGGACCTTCTCCAACACCACGGTGTCCGGTACCGCGAGCGGCGCCCTGGACGTCGCCGGCGGGTTCAGCATCCAGCGCGGCAGCGGCAACTCCGGCTGGTGACCGACCGGTTCCTGACCGGTTGAGATGCGCGGTAAGGCCGAACCGGTCCGGCGAGCCCAAGGCGACCGGATACAGTGCGCGAGATGGCAGCCTGGTCAGGGAGGGGAAGCGTGACCGACACCAGCGACACCCGGCCCGCCGAGGGTGAAGCGCAAGCGCCGCGGCAGAGCCGACTGCGCCACCTGATGCGCTATATCCCCCTGATCGCCCCCGTCCTGCTGTGGGCCGTGCCCTGCTGGGTGCTCCTGCACACCGGCCAGCACTGGCCGCTGCCCGTCACGCTGGCCGGTACCGCCCTGTTCGCCCTCGGTCTCATCGGTATGCCGCTCGCGTTGGTGCGCGGCCACGGCCGGCGCCAGCAGGACCGGGCGGCGATCATCGGCGACACCTTGCTGGGCACCAGTTGGATTCTGTTCACCTGGTCCGTTCTGCTCGGCGTCCTCTTGCGGCTCGCCCTGACCGTGGCCGGCGTCGGCGAGAGCCAGGACCGGGCCCGCATCGTCACCTGGGCCGTCCTCGGCACAACCGCCGTACTGCTCGGCTGGGGGTACGCCGAGGCCCGCCGCGTGCCCCGCGTGCGCCGACTCGACGTGCAACTCCCCAGGCTGGGCGCCGGGTTGGACGGCATCCGCGTCGCCCTCATCACCGACACCCACTACGGTCCGCTCGACCGCACTCGCTGGTCGGCGCGGGTATGCGAGACGGTGAACACTCTGGAAGCCGACCTGGTCTGCCACACCGGCGACATCGCGGACGGCACGGCCGAACGCCGCCGCGCCCAGGCCGCCCCACTCGGTACCGTGCGGGCCACCCGGGCCCGTGTCTACGTCACCGGCAACCACGAGTACTACAGCGAAGCCCAGGGCTGGGTCGATCTGATGGACGAGCTGGGCTGGGAGCCGCTGCGCAACCGCCATCTGCTGCTCGAACGCGGAGGCGACACCCTCGTGGTCGCCGGCGTTGATGACGTCACCGCCGAGTCCTCCGGCCTGGCAGGCCACCGCGCCCACCTCGCCGGAGCCCTGAACGGCGCCGACCCCGACCTACCCGTCCTGCTCCTGGCACACCAGCCCAAGTTCATCGACCGGACAGCAGCCGCCGGGATCGACCTCCAACTCTCCGGCCACACCCACGGCGGCCAGATCTGGCCCTTCCACCACCTCGTCCGCATCGACCAGCCCGCCCTCGCCGGCCTCAGCCACCACGGCCCCCGCACCCTCCTCTACACCAGCCGCGGCACCGGCTTCTGGGGCCCGCCGTTCCGCGTCTTCGCCCCCAGCGAGATCACCCTGCTCGTACTCCGCTCCCCGCACCCGCCCACCTCGACATAGCACCCGACGGGCCGACACATCCGCTTGTGACGTGGGAGTGTCAGGTCTCCCGGTGCCCGCTCAGAACAGTGCCAGGCCCTCGCCGCTGGTGTCCGCGATGACTGGCCGGGACTGGGCAGGGAGTCCGTCCAAGCGGTCAGGACCGGCCGCGGCGGCCACAGCCGGAGCCTTCTCGGCCAACCAGACACCAAACCGCTCGACGGCTTCGCGGTAGGGGACTCGCGCCAGGACACGGTGCTCGCCGGAGGGACAGAAATCGACGGCGACAGTGAGCAGGCAGGAACGGGGCGCGTTCTGACTGCCCGTCCAGGACACGCGCAGGACACCGCAGGGCTTGCGCCCGCCGGAGGCGTGGTGGGTCGGGCGCAGCGATCGGCAGGCTATGTGGGCGGTCCATGCGGCGAGGTGCGGCAGGGGCAGGGTGGTGCGTGCGCGGCAGCCGGTGCAGCGGTGCCAGTGGCGAAGCCAGTCGCCGGCGCCGGTGTCGAAGAGGCGGGTGTAGCGGTTGGCCACGCGGATGTCGTTGCTGTACAGGTGGTCGGGGCGTTCCTGTGTGTTGCAGGACTGGCAGACGGGGGCGCGGACGTAGCCGTGTTCGTGGCAGTGGTCGAGGACGGTGGCAGGCGTGGTGCGGCAGACGGCGCACGCCCACCCGGCCACTCTGCGGGAGGTACTGGGCTTCCTGCTGAGCACCGAGTACAGCTGGCCTTCCAGCTCTCCGTTGTACGGGCGCGGTGAGGCGGTGGGGCCCTCGGGGCTCGTCGGCTGCCGACCGTCGGCGTCTCGGGCCTGCCGGGAAGGGGAGGGCGGCTCGGTGGCGGCTGTGCCTGCCTGGCGGGCCCGCGCGGCTTGTACCCACTGCGTTTCGGCGTGCTCGGCCGCGTCGAGCAGCCTGACCACGGCGCGCGGCAGCCACCACGTCCGCTGCGTCCCGCCGCGGGTCCGCTCCACGAGCAGCTGTCGCCAGTCGATCCCCGCCAGATGGTACGGCCGGCCGACGTCGCCTCGTGCTGCCCGCTCGGGGCCGCCCAACTCCCGCAGTTCCTCCATGATGCGCCGGCGCCAACGCAGCGGCGTCTCCTCGTCGGACCCCTGCCTGGGCGCCGTACGAAACGGACCGATGCGGACCAGGTCCTGCCGATCCATCCGCACCGCGTTCAGTTCCGCGGCCGCCCGGCGCACCTCAGCCTCCGCAACGCTCCACTGACCGCGGCTCGTCCTCACCGTCGCCACCACATGGCCGCCGAGCAGGACGTACCCCACCCGGGCATGGGCAGGAGAGCGGGTGAATGCCCCAGAAGCCGTCGGCACAGCACTGTCGGCCGTCACATCGACCCACAGAGCGTCCGCGGCACCCAGGGTGATGAGGCCGCCCGTGCGACCGGGCATGACACGCTCTGACATACCGACAGGCTAACCTCGTGCTTCCATGAAGCCGGCTGTCCCACGGGTGGTCAGGTAAGCGAAAAGCGCCTCTGCCCAGCAAGACGGGACCTTCCGGCACCCACAGGCACCACCTCCGGCTACGTACCGACGGACCGGTCCCCCTCCCCCAGCACCCCACCCGACCACGGGGACCCCATACCGTGGCAGCGCGGCGCACGCGCCCCCCTCGCAGTCTCTTCGCTCCCCCTCCAAGGAACCGCCCGTGTCCTCCAACCTCTCGACGACCGGACCACGCGCCTTTCACCCCGTGGCCGACGTCCTGCAACGCAGCCTCAGGCGCTTCGACATCACGGCCATGGCCATCGCCGCGGTGATCTCCTTCGACACCGTCGGGCAGATCGCCACCGGCGGCGGTGAGGCCGCCACCTGGACGGCGGTCATCGCCCTCTTCTTCCTCATCCCCTACGCCCTGCTGTTCGCGGAGACCGGCGCCGCGTTCCCGCAGGAAGGCGGCCCCTACGTGTGGGTCAAACTCGCCCTCGGCCGTCCGGCGGCCGCCCTCACGACCCTCATGTACTGGGTCACCAACCCCATCTGGCTGGGCGGCTCACTGGCCTTCCTCGCCGCGGAGACCTGGGACGGATTCGTCTTCCACCTCGGCTCGGGCACGGTCGCCGACTACACCTTCAAGCTGCTGTTCGTCTGGATCGCCATCGTGACAGCCGTCGTCTCCCTGCGCCACGGCAAATGGATCAGCACTGCGGGCGCGGCGATAAAGGTCCTGGCGCTCGCGGTGTTCACCCTCACGGCTGTGTTCTACGGGGTGCGGCACGGCTTCCACGGTCTGGCCGACACCAGCTTCGCCCCCACGACCGCCGGCTTCCTCGCCCTCGTGCCGATCCTGCTGTTCTCCTTTGTCGGATTCGAGGCACCCAACGCCGCCGGTGAGGAGATGCACGACCCGCAGCGCGACGTGCCCACCGCACTCGGGCGCTCCGCGACCGTCGCGGCCTGCTGCTATCTGCTGCCGGTCCTCGCCCTCCTCGCCGTCGTACCCGCCCACCAGGTCACCGGTATCGGCGGCTTCATGGACGGCGCCCGTCTGGTCTTCAGCGTCTACGGCGGCGCGGCCGACCCGCTACTGAAGATCACCGCCGTCATGTTCGTCCTCGCTCTGCTCACCCAGGGCAGCGCCTGGATGATCGTCAGCGACCGCATGCAGGCCATGGCCGCGGCCGACGGGGGCTTCTTCACCCGCGCCCTTGGCACCTTCCACCCGCGGCTCGGCACACCGGTGCGCACCAATCTGCTCTCCGGAGCCGTGGCCACGGTGTTCATGCTCGCCGCCATGCGGCTCGCGAACGGCGACGCGGCCGACGTGTTCGCCGTGGTACTCACCGTCGCGGTCACCACCCTGCTGCTGTCCTACCTGGCCATCATCCCCGCGCTGGTACTGCTACGGACCCACCGGCCGGATGTCCCGCGCCCCTATCACGTCCCCTTCGGCACCCGCGGCTTCCTGCTCTGCGCGGGGCTCGTCTACGCGTGGATCCTGATCGGGTCGTGGTCGGCGCTCTTCCCCGGAGTCCTGGAACAGCTCTTCGGCATCGACTACGCCTTCCACGACGTCTGGGGCGTTTCCCGCGCCTCGTTCGAAGCCTTCACCCTCGGTACCGTCGCCGCACTGCTGATCGTCGGTGTCATCGGCGTAGCGGTGGCCCGCCGGAGGGACGCGGTACGGGGTGCGGCCGGCGAGGGCGGTTTTCAGGGCGCCGAATGAGTGCGCAGCGGGTGCACCTGCGTGCGGCTGCTTCGAACCGATGTCGCCGCGCTGGCTTGATCGCATCGCTCGCCCGCTGTCGGCGTCTCCTCACAGACAACCCACAGGCACCTCTCCCCCGTCCTACGTGACGCGAGAGGCGCCCGGGACCGACGGGACGTCTGCGCACGGGGTTTTGAGGAGAGGATCATTGATCCGTGCCCGGCGAATATGTGTGACCGCCGTGGCGGTGCTGGCGGCCCTGGCGGGCTCACCTGGACTGGCACAGGCTGAACAGGCGCACCAACCGGGGCAGTTGAGCGCGACGGCCGACGACCCACTTCCGCCGGGGTGGCGGATCGACGGGGAGGGCGGGGCGCGTGAGCTGGTCTGGCGTGCGCCGAAGGCCGTGCCCATGGGGGATGCGCGGGTCGAGTTCCGTACCGGGGACCGGCTGCTCGGGGTGCCGAAGCCGGCGAGGGACGGGCGGACCTTCCGGCTCGCCCTCGGCAAGACGCGGCCCGAGAAGCTGGCGGCCCTCCACGTGACGGCCGCGGGGCGCCGGCTGGACGCGGCGGCTGACGACACGCACGGGTCCGGCTCGCGCGTGGCACGGAAGCCCGCGCAGGCGCCGGCGAACGGCGTTGATCCGGGCAAACCCGGCTCGTACCGCACGGTCACCGGGGAGTACGACCTCGACCCGGTACGCCTGCCCGGGTTCGACACCCCGGTGGAGATGACCGCCGAGGTGGTGGCGCCGAAGGGGGCCACCGGCAGCCGGCCACTCGCGCTGTTCCTGCACGGCCGCCACGAAACCTGCTACACGCCGGGCTCCGAGGACGGCGTGAGCGGCGACTGGCCCTGTGCGGACGGCTCCAAGCCGATCCCGAGCCACCTGGGCTATCTGCGCGACCAGCGACTGCTGGCCTCGCAGGGCTATGTGACGGTGTCGATCTCGGCGAACGGCATCAACGCCCAGGACTGGGAGGCCGAGGACGGCGGCGCGCAGGCGCGTTCCTCGCTGGTACGGCAGCACCTCGCCCGCTGGGCCGACTGGACCGCCCATCGCTCCTCCGCCCCGGCCGTCGTACGCGAGGCGGCGAAGGCGGACCTCTCCCATGTCCTGCTCGTCGGCCACTCGCGCGGTGGCGAGGGCGTCAACCGGGCCGCCATGGACAGCCTCTATCCGCCGCCGGCCGCCGAGGACGGCTACCGGGGCCCGGTGCGCTGGAAGGTGCGCGGGACGGTGCTCATCGGACCGACGATCTTCGGCCAGAATCCAGTCGCCGACGTACCGTCCGTGACGCTGCTGCCAGGCTGTGACGGCGACGTGTCGGACCTCCAGGGCGAGGACTTCGTCGACGGGACGCGCGGGATCAGCCGGGGCACGGCACTGCACAGCGCGGTCTACATGGTCGGCGCCAACCACAACTACTTCAACAGCGAGTGGACCCCGGGCGAGGCCGCCGCACCGGCCACGGACGACTTCGGGACCGACCCGGAGCAGCCGGACCCGGTGTGCACGCCGGGTGCCGCGACCCGGCTGACCGCCGCCCAGCAGCACAAGGCGGGCGCCACCTACATCGCCGCCGCGGCCCGGCTCTTCCTCTCCGGGGACGATCGGGTGCGTCCGCTGCTCGACGGTTCCGGCAAGCGGGCCCCGTCCGCGGACCCGGCCCGGGTGCTGACCCACGCGGTCGGCGGCCGCCGCAGCGGTGGTTTCCTGCCGGACGGCGGGGCCAAGGTGACCGGCGCCCGGCTGTGTTCGGCGATCGACCCCGACCCGGCCGTGGCCTGTCTGGACCCGGAGACCCCCGGATCGTCACCGCACTTCGCGTGGTGGGAGACGGAACAGGAGACCGGCCGCAGCGCGGTGGACCTGAAGTGGTCCGCGCCGGGCACGGCCGCGCGTATCACTCCGGCCAAGCCGCTCTCCCTCCGCCACTCCCAGAAGCTCGCGCTCCGGGTCTTCGTACCGCCGAACACGACCGGCACGAAGTTCGACGTGTCCGTCACCGACTCCGCCAACCGCCGGGTGACGCTGGGCTCGGTCCAGGTGGACGGGCTCCCGGGCTCCGCCAACACCGCCTCCTACTGGGCTCAGGAGCTGCGTGTCCCGCTGTCGGCCGCGACCCGGGCCGGGCTCGATCTCCGGCATGTCAGGTCCCTTGAGCTGACGCCCCGTTCGCGGTCCGGGCGGGCCTGGCTGATGGACGCCTGGGGCTGGGCGCCCGGCACTTCGGCGGTGAAGGCGGCCGCTCTGCCGCGTGTCGACGTGGGCCGCACGATCGTCAAGGAGGGCGACTCGGGCACCCGCACCTACCGGATTCCGGTCGAGGTCTCCGGGCACGGCAGCGGACAGGTCCGCGTGTACGTCCTCGACTCGGACAGCGGCCGGGCCGAGAACCGCCTCGTGACCGTACGGCCCGGCAGCGACACGATCGACGTGCCGGTCGAGGTGAAGGGCGACACGGTCTACGGCGACGACGTAGCCCACGACATCGCCGTCAAGGCCGTCCAGAACGCCGTCGTCGGCAAGCACCGGGGCGGGCTCACCGTCGAGAATGACGACCCCGCGCCGGTGATCACCCTGTCGCCGGTCGCGGACCGGGTGACCGAGGGCGAGACGCTGACCTGGCGGTTGTCCATGGACGCGCCCTCGACGGTGGACATCTGGCAGCCGGTGCGGGTGCTTCCGGTCACCGAGGGCACCGAGCTGTCCACCAAGGACGTGGACCCGCAGTGGCTGGGCGACTGGTCCGGTGACGCGCCCGACCCCGAGCGGCCGCTGTCCGACGCGAGCCTGTGGGTGTGGCTGAACATCCCGCCCGGGAGCACCAGCGTGGACTTCACCGTACCGACCGTGCGGGACCAGGTGGCCGAGCCGACCGAGTCGATGCGCCTCGCACTGACCGACGACAACGCCGAGCCGCTGCCCGACAGGCCGGTGCTGACGGGGACGGTGCTCGACAAGCCGTAAGCACGATCTACGAGGGATCGTGAGCACCCTCTTGCGCGGGGTCCGGTCTGTCCGGGCCCCGCGCTTCACAAGGTCCCGCGGATCCCGACCGTCCCGACCGTCCCGTCCAGCCGGAGCGATGGGGAACCGGCTCTGACCTGGTGTTCTATTGACCCTGTTGACTCTGTTGAGTCTGCGGCAGGTGTGGCTGCTCTCCGCCTCCGCACCGGCTCAGCAGCAACCGCAGCTCCTCGAGGGCGGCCTCGGTGACGTCGGACTCGTCGAGCACGAGCTGGTGCAGCACCAGACCCTCGAACGCGGCGAAGACGAGCCGGGTCAGAGCAGGGGTGGCGCCTTCGGGCAGGATGCGGGACAGCTCCCTCTCCCCGTACCCGGTTCCAGGGCACTCGTGCTCGCGCTGGTACGTACCGCATGCTCGAGGGCCCGCCTCGATCAGCGCGTCCCGCGAGCCGAAGTGGTGCACCACGAGACCGTGCGTGACCCCCGCCTCCTCAGCGACGGCGCGATAGGTGAGTTTGCGCAGCCCGCCCCGGGCCACCACGCGTACGGCCGCGTTGAGCAGAGCCTCGCGTCCGGTCCCGTAGTCCACCCGCTTACGAGGCTGAGCGGCGGGCTTGTCTGAGGAATCGCTCATGAGCGCGACCCTGCCCGCACGTCGCAGGCAACAAGGCGGCACCAGCGGCTGGCGTTGCCGCAGCGGCAGTCGGGGTGGCGGCCGACGTCATCCGAAGAGGTCGCGGCCACGATCTCGTTGCTTCGGCCGTCGTTCAGGCCCGGGTGTAGCCGCCGTCGGCGAAGAGTTCGGCACCGGTGATGAACGACGAGGCGTCCGAAGCCAGGAAGAGGGCGGCCTCGGCGATTTCCTCGGCGTCGGCCAGCCGCCCCAGTGGCACGACGGCCTCGGCGAACTGGTCGACGTCCGGCCCCGCGGCGCCCAGCAGGCCAGGGGTCCGCGTGGGTCCCGGGCTGAGCACGTTGACCCGGAATCGGCGCTCCCGCGACTGCCGGGCCCAGTTGTGCACGAGGTTGCTCACCGCCGCCTTCGAGGCGCTGTAGACCTCGAGGTGCTCATTGGGCCGCGCGCTGTTGCTCGAGCCGACGACCAGGATGGAGGCGTTCTCCGCCAGCAGCGGAAGCGCCTTCTGAACGGTGAAGAGCGGGCCCTTGACGTTGACGGCGAGCGTCAGGTCGACGTTCGCCTCGGTGTGGGCGCCGAGCGCGGCGTCCGCGACGATTCCCGCGTTGGCCACCAGCACGTCGATGCGTCCGGCCTCCTCGCGGACTCGCGCGTAGAGCGCGTCCAGGTCGGCCAGGACCGAGACGTCGGATCGTACGCCGGTGGCCGCAGGGCCCATCTCCTTGACTGCCGCTTCGAGGCGGTCGATGTCCCGGCCGGTCACGAAGACCCGTGCGCCCTCCCGGACGAAGCGGTGGGCGATGGCCAGCCCGATCCCGCTGGTCCCTCCGGTGATCACGGCCACCTTCTCCTGCAGCACGCCTGGCATGTCGAACTCCTTCAGTTGTGGAATGGATCGTCCATAACGTAGGCGGTAATGGACGATCGAGTCAAGAATGGATAGGCTGAGACTATGGCCAGACCACGCGCATTCGACGAACGCCAAGTCCTGGAGCGGGCCCGGGAACAGTTCTGGGCGACCGGCTATGCGGGAACCCGGATGGACGACATCGCCCAGGCGACCGGCCTGGGCAAGGGCAGCCTGTACGGCGCATTCGGCGACAAGGGCAAGCTGTTCCATCGCGTGTTCGGCGACTGGTGCACCGCAGTCGTTGAGGTGGCCGAAGAGCGGCTGGCAGGCGGCCCGGACGCAGAGGCCCTGGCCCGGCTATCGGCATACGTGCACCTCATGGCGGAGAACACCGCCTCCGACACCGAGCGCCGCGGGTGCCTGTTGGCCAAGGGCGCGGCGGAACTGGCCCAGCATGATCCGACGGTCGCCGGACGGTCGGCCGAGACCATGACGGCACTGCTGACCCTGCTGCGGACGGAGATCAGCGCCGCCCAGCGCCACGGCGACATCGACAGCGCCGCGGATCCGGAGCGGTTGGCGGCCCTGCTGCTGACGGTGGTCCGCGGTATCGAGGCGGTAGGCAAGGCCGGCCTGGCCCCGGAGACGCTGCGGAACATCGCAGACACCGCACTGGCGGTCCTGCCCATGCCCTGTCGCACGGGGAGCACGACGACGCGCTGAACGCGCCGACGACGAGTCGGTGACGATGAGTTCCGTCCTCAGACCGGACTGGCGCTCAGCCACTGGTGGATGGCGAGTGCGGTGGTACGGGCGTGTTCCTCCAGCATGGTGAAGTGGTCCCCGTCCACGGTGACTTCGGCGTGCGGCAGGCTCCAGTCCGGGGCGGGTTCGGCGCCCGGCAGTGGGTTCCGGGCTCGTACGTACAGGGTGGGACAGGCGAGCGGCGCGGGTTTCCAGCCGCTGAAGAGCTCGAAGTATCTGGCCATGGCGGTGAGCCGGGCAGGGCTGGCGGAGGCGAATTCCGCCGCCCGGCGCAGCATGTCCGACGTCGTCGCGGAGAGCGCCTGGCCCCGGTCGCCGTGGCCGGGGGGATCGGTGTCCACCAGGACGACGGCCGCCGGGGCGGCGCCCTCGGACTCCAGACGCTCGGCCACGGCATGGGCCACCCAGCCACCGGCCGACCGTCCCAGCAGTACCGGGGAGTCTTCGGCCGCGGCTGCGCGGACGGCAATGGCCTGGGCGGTGACGAGAGCATCCAGCGTGGCAGGCAGAGCCTCCCGGGACTCGAACCCCGGGTGCCGCACCGCGGAAACCGGCCGCAGCCCGCGCAGCCCGGCACCGAGGCGCGCGTACTCCTGTGGTCCGGACACCGCGCTGAGCGCGGGGAAGCAGACCAGTCGGGACCCCGTGCCGCCCACCGCGAGCATGACGGGTTCGTGCGTCGCGCCGGGCGCCCCTGTCCTGTCGAAGACCGGGCGCAGGCGCGCGGCGACGGTGAGGAGCGCCATGCCGTCCCAGCTCTGTCCCCGGGAACACGCAGCACGGAAGAGCACGCCCAGGGAGTCCGGAGCTCCCCCGGCGTGCGGTACGTCGGCGGCCCGCACCCGGGCGTCCGGCGAAGCGCTCGCCTCCGGACCGCCCTCCGGACCGCCCTCCGGACCGCCCTTCGGTCCGCCCCCCGCTTCGACGTTCGCTGCCGGGCCCTCGGGCGTGACACCCGCGGGAGGTGCCTCGGCGGCATACCGCCGTGTCAGCTCGGTGGCGAGCGCGCGCGGCGTCGGGAAGTCGAACAACAGCGTGGGCGGCAGTGCCAGCCCCGTCCACGCCGCGAGCTCATTGCGCAGATCGACCGCGGCCAGGGAGTCCAGCCCGAGGTCCGCCAGCACGGCGTCCCCGTCGATCTCGCTCGCCTCCTCCGCGTGGCCCAGGACGCGGGCCGCCAGGGTCCGGACCATCGTGAGCGGCACCCCGCCCCGCTCGCCGGGGGGAGCGGCCGCCAACGCCCGGCCGCGTCGGTCCCCGCCCGTGTCGACCGCATCGGCAGCGGGAGTTCGGAGCCGGTTCGCCGCCGGTTCGCCGCCGCGGAGAGCGGACGGGGCGAGGCGGGCCGCCACCACCACGGGTTCGTCACCGGCCACGGCGGCGTCGAAGAGGGCCAGGGCCTCTTCCGGTCCGAGCGGGGCGAACCCGGAACGGGCCATCCGCTGCCGGTCCGCGTCGCCGAGGTGCGCCATCATGCCGTCGTCCTGCCGCCAGGGGCCCCAGACGATCGACGTACCGGGCAGTCCGAGCCGGCCGCGGTGTCGTGCCAAGGCATCCAGCACGCAGTTGGCCGCGGCGTAGTTGGCCTGACCCGCGGAGCCGAACGTGCCCGCGACCGAGGAGAACAACGCGAACAAGGTCAGGTCATGACCGCGGGTCAGTTCGTGCAGCGCGAGAGCGGCGTCCGCCTTGGGGCGCAGCACCCGTCTCAGACGGTCGGTGGTGAGCGCCGTGACGACGGCGTCGTCCAGCACCCCCGCGGTGTGCACGACGCCGGTCAGCGGGTGGGCCGCCGGTATCGCGTCGAGCAGGGTGGCGAGCGCGGTCCGGTCCGCGACGTCACAGGCGTGCACGTGCACCTGGGCGCCCGCCGCACGCAGCTCCGCGACGAGTTCCCGGGCCCCCGGAGCGGCCGGCCCGCGTCGGCCGGCGAGCAGCAGATGACGAACGCCGTGGGCGGTGACCAGGTGCCGCGCCACCAGCATGCCCAGGGAACCGGTGCCGCCGGTGACCAGGACCGTGCCCTCCGGGTCGAGCGGCCGTCGCCGCCGCGGCTCCGGTGCCGCCTCGGCCAGTGGCACCAGCTTCGGCACGTACGCCGTCCCCCGGCGTACGGCCAGCTCCGGTGCCGAGGCGGCCAGCAGGGCGGGCAGGGCACTCCAGGAGTCGGGGTGTTCATCCACGTCGATCAGGGCGAAGCGGCCCGGGTGTTCGCGCAGGGCCGAGCGGACCAGTCCCCACACCGGTGTGTGCGACGGTACGGACGCCCTCTCGCCGGACCGGCCGTCGCTCCCGCGACCGACGGCACCGGACGTCAGGAGGACGAGACGGGAGCGGGACAGGTGCGGTGCAGCGAGCCACTCCCGCACGAGCCCCAGCGCCCGGTCCGCCGCCCGCAGCAACCCGGCAGCCTGGTCCTGCGCGCCGCCGGTCGGGTCAGGCGGGGGGCACGGTGCCACGACGACGGCCGACGACGCGTCGCACGCCGCCGGGCCGCGGTACACCGGGACGCCGGAACCCGGGGGCGCGAGGGCGTCCACCAGCCGTGTGCCCGCCGTGCCCAGAACCCCCCAGCGGAGCGTCGCCACGGGTGCGGGCGGCTCGGTCAGCGGCACCCAGTCCGTCCGGTGGAGAGCACCGGTGACCGCGCCCGCCGGGCTCGAGCCGGTACGCGGTAGGGGCCGGAGCGTCAGCGAACGGACCGTCGCCACCGGTGAGCCGGTCTCGTCGGTCAGCTCCACTCCGGCCCGCCCGTCGGGCCCGGGGGCCGCCCGGACCCGCAAGCGCCGTGCGCCGGTGGTGTGCACGCGCACTCCGCTGAAGGCGAACGGCAGGGACAGCCCGCCGGCCGCCGGACCGACTGCCCCGGGGCCGTCTGTGACGATGCCGTCCAGGGCCAGGGCGTGCAGCGCCGCGTCGAACAATGCGGGATGCAGGACGAACTCCGGGCCGTCCGCCTCCGGGCGCGGCACCCGGGCCGCTTCGGGCAGCGCGACATCGGCGTACAGCTCCTCCCCGTGCCTCCAGGCGGCGCGCATGCCCCGGAAGGCAGGACCGTAGCGCAGCCCGTCGGCGGCCAGTTGCTCGTACGGTCCGGTCCCCGGACCGTCGGTGTGCAGGGGCACCGCGGCCTCCGGCGGCCAGGACACGTGCGGCCGGGGCACACCGCCGGTCCCGGCGGCGGCCGCTTCCCGGTCCGCGGGCGGCTGAGCCGGCGAAAGAGTGCCGACGGCGTGCCGGAGCCAGGGCTGATCACCCGCCGTGGTGTACGGCCGGGAGTGGAAGAACACGGCCCGCCGTCCCGCCTCGTCCGCCCCCGCCACCTTCACCTGCAAGGCGACAGCACCGTCCGAGGGCAACGGCAGCGGTGCGGCCAGGACGAGCTCGTCGAGGACGGACACGCCCGCCAGCTCACCGGCGTACAGGGCCATGTCGACGAAGGCGGCCGCAGGCAGCACGATCTCGCCGGCCACCACATGATCGGCGAGCCACGGCTGGTCATGCACCGAGAGCACCGCGCTCAGCAGCAACCCGTCGTCGTCGGCCGTGCGGGTGTACGACCGCAGGAACGGATGGGCGGGCTCGGCCGTCGGGGACACGGGCGGATGCCCCGGGGCGGTCTCCAGCCAGTACCGGCGGCGCTGGAAGGCGTACGGGGGCAGTGCGACGCGCCGCCCGCCGCGCCCGGCGAAGACGGCCCGCCAGTCGACGGGCACGCCGTGGGCGTGCAGCGCGGCCAGCGTGTCGAGCAGGGCGTCCGCTTCCGGCCGCGTCCTGCGCAGAGTCGGCAGGACCAGCGGTGCCGGGCCCCGCTCGCCGCCGCCCGCCTCGGCCGCGGCCGGGCCGGCCGGTGCCGGGCCGGCTGTGGCGAGGCAATCCCGTACCAGAGCGGTGAGCGTCCCGTCCGGCCCCAGTTCGACGTAGTGTGCCGCGCCTCGCTCACCCAGGTACGCCACCGAATCGGCGAAGAGGACCGGACGGCGGACATGGTCCACCCAGAACTCCGGTGTGCACAGCTCCTCGTCGGTGGCCGCCCGGCCCGCCACGACGGTGAGCAGAGGCAGCCTCGGCGCGGTGAAGGACAGACGCCGGGCCACATCCGCCAAGTCGGCCAGCACAGGCTCCATCCGAGCGGAGTGGAAGGCATGGCCGACCCGCAGCCGTGTCACCGAACGCCCTCGCTTCCGGAAGGAGGCGGCGGCCGCCAGCACCGCGGCCTCGTCGCCGGAGAGGACCACCGAGGCGGGCCCGTTGACCGCGGCGATCTCCACCGCCCACCCCGTCTCGGCAAGGTGGGCGGCCACCTCGTCAGGGCCGGCGGCCACGGCCGCCATCGCGCCGCCCGCGGGCAGCGTGTCCATCAGCCGGCCCCGGGCCGCCACCAGTGTGCACGCGTCCGCGAGGGACAGCACCCCGGCGACATGGGCCGCCGTCACCTCGCCCACCGAGTGCCCGGCCACCGGACCGGGGCGTACCCCCCATGCCTCGAACTGCCGGAACAGGGCCGTCCCCAGGGCGAAGAGGGCCGGCTGCGCGAACCGGGTCGTCCTGAGCAGCGCGCCCGTCTCCGTACCGGGCCCGGCGAACATGACGTCCCGCAGGGGCACCGGCAGCAGCGGGTCGAGCAGGGCACAGCACTCGTCCAGCGAACGGGCGAAGGCCGGATGCAGATCCCGCGACGTGTACAGTTCACGGCCCATCCCGGCGCGCTGGCTGCCCTGGCCGGTGAACAGCAGGGCCGGCGGGCCGTGGTGGCGGGACGTGCCCGTGTGCACTCCGGACCGGCCGTCGTCCTCCGCCACGGCCCGCAGGGAGCGGAGCAGTTCGGCACGTTCCCGGGCCACCACCACGGCCCGGTGCTCGAAGGCCGTACGCGTGGTGGCGAGCGAGTACCCGAGGTCCGCCAGGGACGCATCGGGGGTGGCGGCCACATGGTCGTACAGCCGTCGTGCCTGGGCCCGCAGCCCCGGCACGCTCCTGGCCGACACCGGAAAGGCCACCGCGGCCCGTCCGGGACGTGTCACCTCTCCCCGCACCGCCCCGGGCCCGACGCGGCCGCTTACGGCCCCGCCGTCCGCCACGGCAGGCGGTGCGGCCTCCCCGTCGCCCGGAGGCTCTTCGAGCACCACATGGGCGTTGGTGCCGCTGATGCCGAAGGAGGACACTCCCACCCGGCGCCGGCGGTTCGTCGCAGGCCACTCCACCGCCCGGGTCAGCAGCGCGATCCGCTCCGGCGACCAGTCGACACGGGGGGTCGGCTGGTCGGCGTGCAGCGTGCGCGGCAGCACGCCGTGCCGCATCGCCTGCACCATTTTGATCACACCGGCCACTCCGGCGGCGGCCTGGGTGTGACCGATGTTCGACTTCACCGAGCCCAGCCGGAGGGGACGCTGCCGCGCGTGGCGCCCGTACGTCGCGAGGAAGGCCTCCGCCTCGATGACGTCCCCCAGCCGGGTGCCGGTGCCATGCGCCTCCACCGCGTCGATGTCCCCGTAATGCAGCCCCGCGTCCGCGAGCGCCTGCCGGATCACCCGTTGCTGCGCCGGTCCGTGCGGTGCGGTCAGCCCGTTGCTCGCCCCGTCCTGGTTCACCGCCGAGCCGCGCACCACGGCCAGGACCGGAAGTCCGGCACGGCGCGCCTCGGACAACCGGCTCAGCAGCAGCATTCCGGCGCCCTCGGCCCACCCGGTGCCGTCGGCGGACGCGCCGAACGCCTTGCAGCGGCCGTCCGGTGCCAGCGCCCGCTGGCGGCTGAACTCCACGAACGACGAGGGCCCCGACATCACCGTGGCGCCGCCGGCCAACGCGAAGGCACACTCGCCCCGGCGCAGCGCCTGGGTCGCCAGGTGCAGGGCCACCAGGGACGAGGAACACGCCGTGTCCACGGTGAGGGCCGGTCCTTCGAGGCCGAAGGTGTAGGCGATGCGACCCGAGGCGACGCTTCCGGCGTTGCCGAGGCCGAGGTACCCCTCGACCTGCTCGGGCGTCCTTGTCAGGCGGCGGGCGTAGTCGCTGTACATCAGCCCGACGTACACCCCGGTTGCCGAGGAGCGCAGGGTGGCGGGGACGAGACCGGCGTGCTCGAAGGCCTCCCACGCCACTTCGAGCAGCAGCCGGTGCTGGGGGTCCATGGCCAGCGCCTCGCGGGGAGAGATGCCGAAGAAGCCGGGGTCGAAGCGGTCCGCACCGGAGAGGAAACCGCCCTCGCGCACATACGTCCGTCCGGGCCGCCCGGGGTCCGGGTCGTACAGCGCCCGGGTGTCCCAGCCCCGGTCGGTGGGGAAGGGACCGATGGCGTCCCTCCCCTCGGCCACCAGCCGCCACAGTTCCTCGGGAGACGTCACGTCTCCGGGATAGCGGCACGCCATCCCCACGATCACCACAGGATCGTCGTCCGGCCGGGCCGCGCTCCGGTTCACGGGCCCGGCACCGGCCGGCCCGGCGGCGTTCCGTTCCCCGAGATGGGCGGCGAGCGCGGCGGCCGTGGGAAAGTCGAAGGCGACGGCCTCGGAGAGCGGCAGGCCGGTCGCCGCCGACAACCGCTCCCGCAGCACCGTCGCGGTGAGGGAGTCCATGCCCAGGTCCCGCAGTGCCGTGCTCGGCTCCACAGCCTGAGGCGTACCGCCGAGCACGGCCGCCACCTCGCTTCGCACCACAGTCAGCAGGTCCTCCGACGGCTTCCCGACGGCCTCCGCGCCCAGCGCCCGCGCGGGCAGGCCGGCGAGGTCCCGCCGCAGGATCTTCCCGGAGACCGTACGGGGAATGTCCGCCACCTCGAACAACTCGACCGGCACCTTGAAGCCGGACAGTTCCGCACGGCAGGCGGCGAGTATGCGCCCCCTGTCCAGCACGCCGCCACCGGACCCGGCGACCAGATAGCCGACCGGCACCTCGCCGAAGACGGGGTGCGGGCGTCCGGCCACGGCGGCGTCCGCCACCCCCGGAAGCCGCCGCAGCACCGCCTCCACCTCCGCAGGATGGACGTTCACCCCGCCCCGGATGATCAGATCACCTACCCGGCCGGTGACCGCCAGTTCACCGGAGCCATCGATCCTGACCAGGTCACCCGTGCGGAACCAGCCGTCGCGCAGTACCTCCGCGGTGGCTTCCGGCCTGCCGTGGTATCCGGCCATGACCCCGGGCCCGCTGACCCATAACTCGCCCTCGCCCGTGTCCCGGCCGACGGGGCCCCCGCCGACCCGGACCCGGGTGCCGGGCAGCACCCGGCCCCGCGCCCCGGACGCCGTCGCCTCGCCCGGCGCCGCCATGGTGACCGGGCCCGCCTCCGTGCTGCCGTAGTGCTCCAGATACGGGACACGGCAGATCGCCTCGAAGGACTCGCGGAACCCGGGCCCCGCCGCCGCACCACCGCTGACGCAACCCCGCAGCGCGGGGGCGCCGAGACCGACGCCGCCCTCGCCGGCTTCCTCGCCCCGGACCGCGTCGAGCAGCGCCGAATACGTGGTCGGGACCCCGCCGAGCAAGGTGAACGGACCGCCCCCGCGGCGTAGTTCGCCGAGCACACCCGCCACCGAGAAATGGGGCAGCAGCACCGCGCTCGCCCCCACCGCGGTCACCCCGAGGAAGCACACCACCTGGCTCATCGCGTGATGGAGGGGTAACGGCCACAGCACGCGGTCCCGTTCGGACAGGCCCAGGACACCGACGAGGCCCGTCGCGACCGGCGAAAGGCGGTTGCGCTGGGTGGACAGGACGCCCTTGGGCGCGCCGGAGGAGCCCGAGGTGTAGAGCAGCCAGGCCACGTCGTCCAGCGCGAGATCGTCCCGGGCCGGCATCCGCGGCTCCGTACCCGCCAACTCCTCGTACCGCAGAACACCGCCCGCGGCCACGACGGGCCGGCCCCCGGCTGCGCCGGCCGCGCCCGGAGGCGAGCTCCCGGCCCCGTCCTCGTCGCCGCCTTCGACCACCACCACGGTCAGTCCGGGCCGGGACGACAGCGTTCGCCGCCGCGTCAGGCAGGCGCCGTCGCTGATGAGCACCCGTGCCCCGCTGTCGTCCAGCAAGCGGGTCAGTTCCTCCTCCGGGCTCCCGGGGTCCAGAGGCACGCCCACGCCGCTCGCCCGGGTGACGGCGAGCAGGCTCTCGACCGCCTCGACACGGTTGCCGAGCAGTACGGCCACCCGGTCACCGCGCGCCACGCCGAGTCCAGCCAGGTGCCCGGCCAGCCGTGCGGTCCTGCGTTCGAGCTCCCGGTAGGTCACGCGCCCGAGCCGGTCCTGGAAACACACCTTGTCCCCGAGGCGACGGGCGTGGTCCCCGAGCAGTTCCGGCAGCGGTCTGACGATGTCGTCGTGCGTAGGCACTGCATGACCTCCTTGAGGCGACCTGTCGTTGAGGACGACGGCACGATCCGCTTGGTTGCCGAACGGGGATGGCCGATCCGGCCGGGGAAGCGGCGGCTGGTGGCGCGCCGGGCACCCGACGTCGCACGGTGAGGGCCGCTCACGTCACCGGGGCCAAACGGCCGCGCGGGGAACAGCCGCCCCGGCGGCACGGTTGCATCGACCGAGGGACCGGCGCCGCACGTCGGGGAACACGGAGACCACAAGGTCGTCCGCCCCACCAGGATCCGGGCCCCGGAATCGCGGTACGCCCGCCGCGCACTCGGACCAAGACGTATTCCTGTAGGAGGACTGTTTCATGACTGACCGGCCTTTGACGCTCATGGCCGTGCACGCCCATCCCGACGACGAGGCCACCGGAACCGGAGGGATCCTCGCGCGGTACGCGGCGGAGGGCATCCGGACGGTTCTCGTGACGTGTACCGACGGCGGTTGCGGTGACGGACCGGGGGGTGTCAAGCCCGGAGATCCCGGGCACGATCCGGCCGCCGTCGCCTCGATGCGCCGTCAAGAACTCAAGGCGAGCTGTGACGTCCTGAAGGTCAGCGATCTGGAGATGCTGGACTATGCCGACTCCGGGATGATGGGCTGGCCGAGCAACGACGCCCCCGGATCCTTCTGGCAGACCCCCGTGGCGGAAGGCGCCGCCCGACTCGCGGAACTCATGCGGCACTACCGACCCGATGTGGTCGTCACCTACGACGAGAACGGCTTCTACGGCCACCCCGACCACATCCAGGCCCACCGCATCACGATGGCGGCGCTGGAGATGACCACGCTGACACCGAAGGTGTACTGGACGACGATGCCCCACTCCACGATGCAGCGGTTCGCGGAAGCCATGCGCGAGTTTCATGGGGACATGCCGGAGCCGGATCCTGCCGAGGCCGCCGCGATGGCCGAGATCGGCCTCCCCGACCATGAGATCACCACGTGGGTGGACACCACCGCGTTCAGCGGTCAGAAGTTCGATGCGCTGGCCGCGCACGCCAGTCAGGGCGAGAACATCTTCTTCCTCAAGATGGGCAAGGAGAGGTTCGGCGAGTTGATGGGCATGGAGACCTACGTACGGGTCAAGGACACCACCGGCGCCGCCGTACCCGAGAACGATCTCTTCGCCGGACTGCGCTGATCCGCCCTGCCGACCGGGGGCCGGGACAGCTCATCGGCCGCACGGCGCGAGGTGTCGCCAGTGGCCTGCGTCAACGCAAGGTGTGCTCGGCAGGCCGGGCGAAAGGCCGGGCCTCCGGCGGCAGGGGCCGTTGCCTCGGTCAGGTGGGGACGCTGCCGGTGTTCACCGGCAGCTTGTCCTGCTCGCGCTGGAGGGCGCGGAAGTCGTCGTACCAGCCGAGGCTCTGGGCGGGCGTCGACGACTTGGCCTCGGGTCGTGCGGTGCGGCTCGCGTACAGGCTGTTCAGCAGCCAGGGGTTCTTCTGCGGGCCGAAGTCCTTGGTCATGGCGGCTCCCTGGGCCACACCATAGGTGGCCACGGCGAGCTTGCCGGTGTCGCGGAACTGCTTGACCTGGTTCCTCAGCCAGTGCTTGTGGCTCGCGTACCAGGGGCTCATGGCGAGCAGGTCCTGCCACTGGCGCTGCGACCACGGGTGGTCGATCGCCTGCTTGATCGCCTGCCACACCTTGGTGTCGGGGCTCATCTTGTACCGCTCAGCGAACTGGCGCGGAATCGGGTCGCTCAGGTGCTGCCGCCACAGCAGCACCAGGGAGAACTCGGTGACCAGGAACTTCTGCCCGTGTCCCAGCCGCGGCACCACGAAGTCGAGGTACTTCTTGGCGTTCGCCATGGACGACACGTGGGGGTGGATGTCCACCCCCTCGATCCCGTCGGTCTTCCGCGCGAACTCCATCCACCGCTCCGCGCCCTCGCCGCGCCACTCGGGGTCGTCGAGGTGGTTGAGAGCGCCCATGTAGACGCGGGTACGGCTGCTCTTACCGCTGTGCTCGGCCCGGTAGGCGAGCACATGCTCGGCGACCTTCTCGTAGAAGTCGCCCAGCGGACCGTTCCAGTCCTCCTTGCGGCTCTCGATGAACGGCTCGTTGCCGACGACGAGGATGTTCACCTTGTCCATGACGGTGTCCAGCACCTTGTCGACCTTGGCCAGCACGTCGGCCATCTCGGAGCTGTCCGGGGCCGGGAAAGGCTTGTCGTTGTGCGGGAGCTTGAGGCTGAGGATGGTGCCGTAACCGTGCTCGGAGGCGTTGAGCAGAGTGGAGACCGCCCGGTCCTGCATGGCACCGGTCTCCTCCTTGGCACGAATGGCGACGAAGCCGCGCAGCCAACTGGCGTCCAGGCCCTCGAGCTCGGTGAATCCGCAGCCGGTGGGGTCCTCGTTGAAGTTGCCGCCGAGCGCCCCGTCCGGAGCCGACCCGTCGGACAGCCCGTCGGCCGACGGGTCGGCAGAGCCGCCGCCGGAGCCGCCGCTGTCCCCTCCGCCATCGTTCTTCGAGCACCCGGCGGCCAGGAGGGCCGCCCCCGAAGCCCCGACCAGCCACCGCCGCGACACTGCGAAATCGTTCTGCTTCACGTGCTTTCCCTTTCCACGGCCTACGCCGAAATCGATCTGTGGGGCAAGAGCGGCGTCTAGCCGAGCAGGAACCTCGCCTGGGAGCCGGGACCGGTGGAGTCCATCCAGAACGAGATGATCGCCCGAGCGCCGGAGCTCGCCCAGCCCGAGGGCGCGTGGGCGCCCAGGGCGAGGGCAAGCCTGGTGTGGCCCACCCTCGCGCGATCGAGTTCGGGGGCGTGGACCAGCTCGTCCGCGGTCGCACCGCGCCGTCCCCACGGCAGGGGCTTGGTGCGGCGCTTGTCGAGGATGTCGCCGTGCCAGAGCACGCTCTTCGCGACGCCGTGGCCGCGTACGTAGTCCACCCGGATGCCGAACAACGCCTCCGACGAGGCCGGTTGGTGGTCCGGAAGCTCGGCGCGGACGTCCGTGTCGAGGGTCTGCGGCAGACCGCGGTACTCCGCTCCGCACAACCCGGTGCCCTCATCCCCCTCGACGCCCACATAGGCCACGGCACGCACCGCGTCGTAGCAGCCATAGGCATTGCCGCGCACCGTGGTCGTACCCTTCGCCCCCGCGACGCGGTCGGCGTACGTGTGCTTCCGGACCAGGGTGGCGGACAGGCCGTCCCGGTCCAGGACGGGATGGTGCGAGGCGGCGCCGACCTCCACGTACACCAGACCCGGGCCCGCCACCGTCACGGTCTTGGACACCTTACGGGAACGCCCATCGAGGTGAACGGTCTCACTGGGGCCGAAGTCGCTTCCACTGTGCTCCAGCGGGCTGCCGTGCTTCTGATCGATGTGATACACCTTCAGCTCGGTCTGCCCCCCATCGGCCAACGGAACGTCGGCCAGCTCGAGCTGGATGGTCCGCGACTCGCCGGACTCGTTCCACACCAGGACCGAACTGCGGTGCTCGTCACCGGAGGCCATGGCACCGACGCCGTCGGGCAGCCCACCGCGCACCGGGGTGCGGCGGTCCGGCATGCGCGCGTAGAGCTTCAGCGCGTTGAACAACGGCGTGCGGAGCACCTCACCGCCCTTGAAGGCGATCATGTGCGGCACCCAGCCGCTGAAGGTGAACGTCTGCAGGTCGGGTATCCGCAGCGCCTTCTCCAACGCCGCCACCGAGCGGGCCGCCTCCAGCGCGGTTCCGCCCTTCTTCTCCCACTCACCCGGACGGAACACCCCGAACTGCGCCTGAATGAGCGGAACGGTGTTGAAGTCGCCGCCCAGCGCGTTGCGTGCACCGTCGACGAGGTCGGAGAGATCCTCGCCGTAGTTGTTCATGGTGAGGTAGTCGAACGGCAGGTCGGGCTCGGTCTTGCGGCGCTTCCGCAACTCGTCGACGGCCGTCTCCAGGTAGCTCCGGCCGCCCAACTGCCGGCGGGGATGTGCGTCGACCGGAACGAAACTCGCCATACCGAACAGCCCCTTGGGCCCGATCGCGCCGGCGTAGGCGTCGTAGATGTCGACCATCTGCCGGATCGACGCCAGATCAGGAGACCCGGTGAGGTTGTGGCTCGGCTCGTTCCACATGCACCAGCTGACCGGTTGATCGTTGTAGAGCTTCGCCCACTTGCCCATCGCGTCCGCAGCGGCCCGCAGATCGGTCGGGGCCGGGAACTTCCGCGGCGCCTTGGTCTTCGCGGCGTCCTCCCACTGCTGGGGCGCGCCCTCCAGTTGATACATGACCTCGATGCGGCGCCGCCGCAGCTCACTCTGCACCGTGTCGAGAAAGGAGTTGCGCCGCACCTGGACCTCGCCGCCCTCGACCTCGACGGGGTACGGCTTCATCGAGTCCGAGTCCGTGTCCGGAAAGCGGAGTTCTCCGTCGTAGAGCGCCGGACGGATCTCGTCCAGGTACCGCAGGCTGTCCAGGATCTTGTCGGAGTTGAGCGCACGCCCCACGCCGATCTTCGACTTGACCAGGGGGAAGAACGCCGTCCTGCCGAAGTCGACCTGGAGGGCGTCCGACGAGGACGAGGACGCGGACGCGTCGCAACCACCGAGGGCAGCCGCGGCCCCGATCCCGACCGCGGCGGTCAGGACGCGCCGTCGGGTATACGAGGCGAGGTCGTGCCGTTCCGGTGGTCGCTGCACTTCTCCTCCTGGGGCCATGTTCCACATGGTGGGTTGGTCGCTGGTGAGGGTGTGGGGAGCAGCCGGTGGGGTGGGTCGTTCCGGACTCCGACCGCGGAGGGCACGGAGGACTGGCCGCCCGCCCGTGCGCAAGAGGAGTGCGAGCCGCCCGAACACGCAGCCATGAGCGGCGCCTCCGGCAACGTGGCCGGGGTGCCCCGGCCCGTGCTGCTCTTGGCGGACTCTGGTCGTGCCATGACTTTCTGCTCCTCACACGTGCGGTGCCCCCGGCTTGTTGCCCGTGGGTGGCGACGACGGGCAACGAGAGCCGAACAGCCGCACGAAACGCTACAACGCCGGCTACGTCGGAGGCACACGCGGGGGTTCCCCCGGCTCCCCGGGCTGTGCCTGGCTACCGGACCGGATACGCCGCCACATGCAACCCGCCGAGCCACTCACCGGCCCGGTCCCCTGGCCGCGCCCCACCGACGGCGAGCGGGCCGCCGCCGAGCGCCTGCTGGGCCGGGCCCCCAGCGGCGGGCGTTCGCTGAACATCCGGCTCGACGCCGTCGACACCGTCCTGCGCCGCTCCGGCGTCAACGGCCTGATCGACGGGGAACGCACCCCAGAGTCAGGTCACCAGGGGACGACCCCGTTGTCGTCGAAAAGCCGGCCGGTCGGGCCGTCGTCCGGCAGGGTCGCCAGCCGGATGGCGATCGCCGCGCCCTGCTCGGGGGTCTGGGTCCCGCTGAATCCGTTGAGGTCGGTGGCCACGTAACCAGGGCAGGCGTTGTTGATCAGGATGCCGGTGCCGCTCAGCTCCTTGGCGTACTGGATGGTGACGGCATTGAGGAAGGTCTTCGTCGGTGCGTAGCCCCCGCTGATCCCCCCGAGGTCGACACCGGGCGCGGTCTGCAGGGTCAGGGAGCCGACGTGGCTGGACTGGTTGACGATCCGCGGGTGCGCCGAACGGCGCAGCAACGGCAGCATCGCGTTGGTGACCCTGATGACGCCGATGACGTTGGTCTCCACCAGCCGCCGCACGGTGTCGAGGTCGATGGTCGTGGGTTCCTCCGGCCAGCCGCCGGCCACGCCGGCGTTGTTGACCAGTACGTCCAGCCGCCCCGCACGCTCCTCGATCAGTCGGACCGCGGCGATCACGCTCTCGTCGTCGGTCACGTCCAGGGGCACGCCGAAGGCGTCGGCACCAGCCGCGCGCAACTTCGCCACGGCGTCCTCCCGGCGCTGCTCGTCCCGGGCGCCGACGCCGACACTCCAGCCCCGCGCACCGAGCCCGGCCGCGATCTCGTACCCGATTCCCTTGTTCGCGCCAGTGACCAGCGCGATCGTTTTCTCGTTCACGACAGCGAGCATGCCTGCGCTGCGGCCGGGCACCAACACCTGCTCGGTAGTGCAGAAATACCCGAACGATATCGATCCGCCGTGAGCCGTCATTAGCCTGGGCGCATGGACATACGCGAGCTGCGGTACTTCGTCGCCGTCGCCGAGGAGCTGCACTTCGGCAAGGCTGCCCAGCGCCTCGGAATAGCCCAGCCGCCCCTGTCCCGCACGATCACCCAGCTCGAACGCCGGCTCGGAATCGCACTGCTGGAACGCACCAGCCGCAAGGTCACCCTCACCGAGGCCGGAGCCGTGCTGCTGGCCGAAGCACACGCGATCCTCAGCGCCGTGACCGCGGCTGAGCGGCATACTCAACAGGCCGCGACAGCACACCCCAGCCTCGTCCTCGCCGTCAAAACCGGCACCGCCGGCGAGCTGCTGACCAAACTGCTCGACGCCTACGCCGCGGAACCCGGCGCAGCCACCGTCGAGCTGCTGCTCTGCGAGGCACACCAGCACCAGCAGCTGCTGCGGGACGGGCACGCCGACGTGGCCCTGCTGCACCTGCCCTTCGACTCAGCAGCCGGGCTCGACACTGAAACCCTGTGCACAGAGGGACAGGTCGCGATCCTGCCGGCCTCACACCCGCTCGCCGACCGCTCCCAGGTCCGGATGGCCGACATCACCACCCTGCCAACGCTCCCGATGGCCCGCTGGCCCGGTCCCGGCGGCAGCTACCCACAAGGACCGGGCGCAGAGGTACGGAACCTGGCGCAGCTGTTCCAGCTGATCGCGCTTGGCCGTACCACCGTGGTCATCCCCGAGTCCGCCGCCGCCGACCTGCGCCGGGACCTCGCCGCCGTGCCGGTCCTGGATGCCCCGCCCGTGACAACGGTGATCGCCTGGCCACCGCACAGCCACCTCCGTACCGTTGCCGACCTGATCCGCGTAGCAACACGTCTTTGAACCAGGACGAGGAGGGCGGCCCGAGCCCACGAAAACCGCGGCCGCTCGACCTGCCGACGAACCACAGCGACCTCATGACGAAGCACCCGCGCCCGGCGACGGCGTGTTCGCGTAGCGGCTGACGAACTCGCGGATCTCCCGGGCGACGAGCTCGGGAGACTCGTAAGGGGCGAGATGTCCCGCGTCCGACAGGAAGACCAGCCGGCCTCCGGGCATCGCACGGACGTCGGCGATCAACTTGTCCTGCGGGGCGATGGTGTCTTGGCCGCCGATGACGTAGCACGCCGGCACGGCCATCCCGGACAACTCCTCGAACATGCTCGTGTAAGCACCGCCACCGGTTCCGAGCCAGCTGTGCCAGAACTGCTCGGTGACAGCAGTCGTCATCGTGCGCACGACATCGGTCGTCTTGCTCGGTTCCAGCGAGATGGCCCCAACGGCCTGCGTGATGGCTTCAACGTCACGGAAGGACGTGTGGAACCCTTCGATGACGGGATCGCCCGCCTCGGTACCGCCCGCGTTCCACGGCATGAGCGCCATGACCGCGAACACCTGGCCGGGCCGGTCCAGAGCGATCCGCACACTGAGCGCGCCGCCGAAGGAGAGACCGACGAGGGCGAAGCGTTCGAGGCCGAGCTGATCACAAGCATCGATCACCGTTTCGGCGATCCGGGCGAGGCTCGATCCGTCGGCAGGCGCATGGAGGGAGCCCGCGTGGCCCGGCAGGTCCATGAGCACGAGGCGATAGCCGTCGAGCAGGGGTGCCACCTCCGACCAGCACGTGAGTGAGCACCCGAGTCCGGGCAGCAGAACGATGGTGTCCGGCCCGTTTCCCCGCTCCTCGTAGTACATACCGTTGTTCGTCTTCGGCATGAGATTCCTCCGTGTGTCATGTGATCCGGGGCTGTCGTCGGTCGCCGCGCGAGCGCGGGTGTCAGGCCGCTACACCAGCGACAGGCTCGCGCGAAGTGAGGCGAGCAGATCCACCACCTCGGAGAGCTCGGTAGCGGTGCCGAAGACGTAGAAGTCCGGGCGAACCAGCACGGCCACGACACCGGACTCCTTGAGCCAGTCACTCAGCGCCTCGCCCTCTTCCTGGACCCCCTCGGCGCCCACCACCACGGACCGCAGCCCGATGGCGCGCTCGAGTTCCGCGACGGCCGCGGTCGTCGCCGCGTCCGGTTCGACCAGGCTGAACAGGGTGAACCCGTGGCCGAGCACATCGTCGGACCGCTCGGTCTGCCCGCCGCTCGTACGCAGAAAGGGCTGTACGGCCAAGTGGCCGGCCAGCGGTTGTCCGTCTCGGAAGCCTGCGCCGACAGGCGGCTCGAACGGTGGCGGAAGCTCGGTCGCCGACCGCATCTCCGTACGACGTTGCGCCGCACGAACGGGGTCGGTCTCGCAGACGACGGTCCCTACCCGCACCGACTCCTCGATGTAGTCGATGACCTGTGGCCTTCTCGAGAGCGTGTACAAGTCCAGCAGCTTCGGGTCCGCGGCGCCGGTCAGCACGAGGTCGAGCATCCAGCCGAGGGTCGCGGCGTCCCGGATGCCAGAGCTCATGCCCTGTCCGAGGAAGGGCGGCATGACGTGAGCGGCGTCACCGGCAAGCAGAACCGACCGGTGGCGGAACGTGTCGGCCACGATGGATCGGAACTGGTAGACGGTCTGCCGGATCACCTCCCCCTCCTGCGGGCCGATCCAGGGACTGAGCAGCTCCCAGACACGTTCCGGCTTCACCATCTCGGTGGGATCGTCGCCCTCGACGAGCATGAACTCCCAGCGGAAGTACCGCTGAGCCACCCGGCCCATGTGGTTCGGCCTCGCGGGGTCGAGTACCTGGCCGGTGTCCGGGATGTCCAGGGCCGGGGCGCCAGGCCGAGGCCGGACGTCAACCACCAGCCAGTCGCCCCGGAAACCGAGATCTTTCGTCGGAATGCCGCAGAGCGTGCGTACCGCGCTGTTGGCGCCGTCTGCCCCGACCGCATAGCGAGCGGTGACGACGCTGCCGTCCGCCAACGTCACCACCACGTGGTCGGCCCCCTGGCGCAGGTCGACCAGCTCCGCACCGAAACGAACGTCCACCGTGGATGCTCCGCGGACTGCCGCGTCCAGGACATCTTCGAGTTCCGGCTGGTAGAAGTGGTACGACGCATCCCAGCCGGAGGGAGCGTTCCATTCCCTTGGCAGACGGGAAATCACGCCTCCGTCCGTGTCGAGGAATGCATACACACGAGCTGGTTCGGCAATGCGCCTTACATCCTCGGCAATGCCCAAAGACTGGAAGACGCGCATGATTTCGTGATCGAAGTGTCCGGCTCGTGGCGTCTCGTAGCGCCCGACCCGCCGTTCGCACACCAGCACGCGGTGCCCCGACGTCCCCAGGAGAGCAGCCAGGGTCTGACCGACCGGGCCGTACCCGATGATGACGACATCCGCATCCACGACATCCGGCGTGGTCGTGGATGTGCGGGGTTCATCGGCAAGCTTCATGTGTCCCAACCCTTCGCTTACACCGGTGCGTTGTACGTGCCGGAAGACCACCTCAGGCGGCGTCGGTGTCCAGTACGATCCGGCCACGGGCGCGGCTGTCCGCGTGGAGCATCCGCCAGGCGTCGGCGGCCTGCTCCAGCGGGAAGGAGCGATTCACGGGGACGGACAGCTTCCCTGCCTCGGCGAGCGCGGCCACCTCCGTCAGCTCGTCGGCGTTCGGGCGTGCCCACACCAATTGGGCACCCTGTTCGGGCGCGGTGATGTCGGCCACGGAGGCGACCCGCGCGGGATCCTTCACGACCTTCCGCGAGACGGCCACCGCGTCCCCGCCGTAGAAGTCGAGCGCCGCGTCGACGCCCTCCGGCGCGAGCTCGCGCACCCGCTCGGCCAGTCCTTCTCCGTAAGTGATCGGTGTGGCGCCGAGTTCACGCAGGTAGTCGTGGTTGCGCTCGCTGGCGGTGCCGATGACGTGTGCGCCCCGGGTGGCGGCGATCTGCACGGCGAGCGTACCGACCCCACCGGCGGCCCCGTGGATCAGGACGGTGTCGCTCTCGCCGATGTCGATACGTTTGATGGCCTGGTAAGCCGTCAGTCCGTTCAGCGGCAGACACGCCGAACGCAGCCAGTCGAGGGACGCCGGCTTGCGTGCCAGAGTGCGGGCCGGGGCTGAAACCAGTTCGGCGTAGGTACCGTTCTGCGCCCAGTCCTTGACGACGAAGCCGATCACCTCGTCGCCGATCTCGAACTCGGTGGCGCCGAAACCGCGAGCCTCGACGACGCCGGACATCTCGAAGCCCGGGATGAGGGGGAAGTGGGTCACCATGATGCCGTCGAGAGTGCCGACGGCGATCTTTTCGTCGCCCGGGTTCACTCCGGCCGCCTTGACCCGGACCAGGAACTCCCCGGGCGCGACCGCCGGTGTCGGCTGGTCGGTGAGCTCCAGGTCGTCCGCGCCGCCGTAACGCGGGAGTGTCATTGCTTTCACGGTCACCTCAATGATCTTGTCAGCTGTTGGGAGTCAGGATGTGTGGTGGTTTGGGTCACGCGCGGCCGAGCTGGGCACGGAACCAGTCACAGACAAACTCCGTGCGCTCGGCCGAGTGGTTGTACATGGTGTGGTCGCCGTCGTCCCAAACCCGCAGGGTGGGATGCGCCGACAGCTCGAGGAACACCTTCTGCTGATCGAGGCTGACCAGCGGGTCGTTGCCGCCGTGCAGCACGAGCATCGCGGCGCTCGTGTGCTCGACCGCCGGGTCCAGCCACAGGGTGCGGAAGACGGCCGCGGCTTCGTAGTCGGTGCCGACGCCCAGGAGCGCCCGCGATTGTTCGCGTGCGGTCCGGAACGGCAGTGGCTCCGGCTTGGCGGTGGCCCCGTTGACGCAGCACGCGCCGAAACGGCTGTCGTGCACCGCGGCACGGGCGGCGAGCAGTCCACCGAAGCTGTTTCCCCACACCCCGTACCGGCCGTCGTAGCCGGTACGGGCACGCACGGCGTCGAGGGCAGCGCTGAAGGCTCGGTCGACGTTCCCGTCGAGGTGGAGTCCGCCGGCCATGCGCGTATCGCCCTGGCCGGGTGCCTCGAGCAGGACAGCGGACAGTCCCCGCCGGGCCAGGGCTTCGGCCTGCTGATGAAAGGCCGGGCCCCAACCGCTCTGCCCGCCGACGATGACCACCGTGGGGCCGGGGCGATCGCCGGAGCGGCTGACGAACCAGGCGGTGCAGTGGCTCTGCCGGAACGGGATCGACAGCCGTTCCACGCGCAACTCGGTGTCGAGCTCGGCCGCGGCCTGGTAGGCCCGGGTGAGCCGGACGTAGAGCGCGCGTTTGGCCGGGTGGTCGGTGTTGAAGGCCATCTGCGCGAAGATCAGGGAGGCCGTTGCCCGGCGATAGCACGCGACCGCGGTCTCGACATCACCGCGGTCGGCGGCCGCCTCCGCGCGGGTCAACTGCGCCTCGGCCAGGCGCGTCGCGACGTCGTGCCACGGTTGTGAGACGGGCGCGTTGGCCAGGTGGACGGCGTCCCCGTGGTCCATGCCGTAATCGAGCATCCGGGACATCGGCATGGCACGCAGCAACGCGGCCCGAAGCTTGGCCGGGTCCTCCGCCGGTACGGGAGCGTCCATCAGCGCGCGGCTCCGTCGGTGCGTCGCGGTGGTGTTCCGTCCTCCTGCCCTGTCGCGCCCCGGGTTCGCAACGGAATGACCGGCGCCGCCTCGGTGACGGTGTTACGCAACTCGCCGAGACCTTCGATCGCCGCGACGACCTCATCGCCCGGCCGCAACCAGGGGTAGGTCGCCGAGTCGTGAGTGCGGGAGAGCTCCAGGATGCAGCCGGTGCCGCAGGTGCCGGAGCCGATCACATCGCCCGGCCTCACTTCGGCGCCACGGGAGGCGTAGGCGATCATCTCGCCGAACGACCAGTGGATGTCCGACCACAGGGCGCGGGAGTAGGGGGCACCGTTGACCGTGCAGGTCATTTCGAGACGGTATCCGTTGCCCTCGCGGAAGTCGGCGATCTCGTCCGGGGTCACGAAGTACGGGCCGAGGCTCGTCGCGGTGTCCTTGCCCTTCACCGGCCCCATCGACAGCTTCATCTCGCGCTGCTGCACGTCCCGGCCGCTCCAGTCGTTGAGCACACAGTAACCGGCGATGGCGCCTTCGGCGTCCTTGGCGGTCAGGTCGCGGCCGCCGCACCCCACCACCGCGGCGACCTCCAGTTCGAAGTCGAAACGCTCCGTACCCGGCGTCATCGGCACCGGCCCGCAGCCCATCACGGCGTAGGGGTTGGAGAAGTAGAAGACGGGCAGCTCGTACCAGTCCGGTTCCATCTCCAGGCCCCGCCAGGCGCGCCCTGCCCGGACATGCTGTTCGAAGGCGTAGAAGTCGCGGACGGTCGGAGGCGTCGCGATCGGCGACAGCGGAACGATGTCCGGCAGCGGCACGGTCGCGCCGCGCCGCAGCGCGGTCCGTCCAGCCGCGAGCAACTCGGCCTCGCCGGCCTCGATGAGAGGCAGCAGGTCTGCCGGACCGTCGACGACCCGGACCAGGTCGCCGTCGACCACGCCGACGCGTGAGGACGGCCCGTCCGCGTAGCGAACGAACTTCACTGCCTTACCTCCTTGGCCGCGGCGCCATCGGCCGGCATCGCTTGTTCGCGCGTCCAGGCGCGATAACTGTCCTCGGTGAAACCCGTCGCGCCGTGGCGCTCGACCGAAGCCCGGATGGCGTCCAGAAGCTCCTCAGGATCGGTCTCGATGTCGATGTGCTCGACGAAGGGCTGTCGTGCCACGAACCCGGTCTGCCAGTAGACCTCACACCGGTTGCCCTCCGGGTCGTAGAAGTAGACGCCGACGGCATTGCCGTGCGAGACGATCATGTCGAGCCGGACGTCGTGCTCCCGGAAACGCCGATGGAAGCCGAGGACGTCCTCGAAGCGCGCGCACCGGAACGACACCTGCTGGATGAGTTTGACGCCGACCGGCGCGTCCCGCCCCCCGGCCAGGAGCAGTTCGTGATGTTCGGTGTCCGGCCGGGCGGACAGGAACCAGACGCCCAGCCGCTCGTCGTGATCGGTGACCGTCAGTCCGAGGACTTCGGTGTAGAAGGCGAGTTGCCTGCTCACGTCGTGACAGCGCAGGCCGACATGGCCGAGTTCCGCGATGGACGGCGATGGAGTCGTCACGGCGCTCCTTCGAGGCAGCGTTCTGCAAGGCAGATCATGTTCTGGAGAGTAGCCCCGCCCCAGTAACTGGTCAACAGCGATGTTCTTCTGAACGGCAGGTGCTCTGCCCAGCAGAACACAGCGCGCCGGAGGCGCCGGCGCCGTGACGCACCACCAACACGGCCGCGGAGCGATTCGCGAGATCCGCCGAGACGTCGAGGGGGGACTGCGGTTATTCTGGCTAGCGAAATCCAATTCCGATCACCAGAACAGCCGCGCCGCAGTGACGACGGCGAGATGGAGGGGTTGTGGCAGTGCCGGCCGCCTACCCGGTGGAATCGATCGACAACGCCGCGCGGATCCTGCTGATGCTGGTGGACAACCCGTCGTTGCGAGTTGCCGACGTGTCCGCCGAGCTCGGAGTGGCCAGGTCGACCGCTCATCGGATGCTGACCACCCTGCAGGCCCGCGACCTGCTCCGCCAGGACGCCCGGACCAAGGGCTACGGACCTGGGCCCGCCCTGGCCAGGCTCGGCATCGCCGTGATGGGGGCCGTCGCCCTCCGCGACGAAGCGCGTCCCGTGCTGGAAAAGCTCGTCGAAGACACCTCCGAAACCGCGCATCTGCTCGTACTGGAAGGCACGGAGACCGTCTTCGTCGAAGGTGTGGAGAGCCAGCAGGTCATCCGTGCCGGGATGCGTATCGGGCAGCGAGGCCCGGCGCACGCGTCTGCCGCGGGGAAAGTGCTGCTCGCCGAGCTTTCCCGGGAAGAGTTGCGGCGCCGCTATCCGAGCGCGCGGCTGCGAGGCGGAACCGAGCGCGCGGTGAGCACCCGCCGGGCGCTCGAGGCCGAGCTCGAGAAGGTAAGGGAGACCGGCTACGCCACCAACATGGAGGAAAGCGAATCGGACCTCTGCGCGGTGGCCGCCCCGGTACGGAACCGGCAGGGCGTGGCCTGCGGTGCGCTGTCCGTATCCGGCCCGGCGAGGCGGGCCGACGCCAAACTCGCCCTCCTCAGCGGTGCTGTCGTCGCCGCCGCCACCGAACTCGGCGCGCGGCTCGGTTAGGGCGCGGACTGAGCCCTCCGTCCTGACGGTGGCCGCCAACGCGCCGTCCACCGGCAGCGGATCGGCAGCCGTCGGCGGCGCCTGACGCCGGGACGGCAGGCCCTCCCCGCTCTCGCCCCTCTACGCTGCGGCGACACCGACACCCGGCTCGCCGCCGGGTTCGGCATCGGCCCGGAAACCGCGTGCCGCTCCGTCCATGAGACCGTCGACGTCCTCCCCGCGCTCGCCGAGAGCCCGCCCGCCGCGATGCGGCGGGCGAAGCGGCCGGCGTATTCGGCGAGCTGAGTTGATCACCGGGTACGCGGCAGCCTTCGATTCCTAGCGCTTACCGATGCCAGCTTCCCTGGCCTGCGGGAGAGGGGACTGTGATGACGAAGACGGTCGCGGCGTTCGGCCCGGCGTTGTGGAGCAGGTGCGGCTGACGGGCATCGAAATGCGCGGCGTCTCCGGGCGCGAGGTCATACGTTGCGGATGCAACCTCAAGACGTACATCTCCCGAGTGCACGAACAGCCACTCCTCTCCGGGGTGCTCTGCGGCACGGCCCGTTGGGGAACGGCCGGACAGCTCCAGGCAGATCGCCTCGAGCATGTTGGGGCCTGAGGTCCCGCTCACCGCCGCGTATCGATATCGGCCGTCGGGGCCCTCGATCGGCGTAGCTGCGCCTCTCCTGAAGATGCGGCAGGCGGATTCTGGCTCTTCCCCGACGAGTTGCCCGACGGACGTGCCGTACATGCGGGCCAGCTGAATGAGAACTCCGATGGAGGGCTGGCGGTCGCCCCTCTCCAGCCGCGACAAGTGGGTCACGGACACCCCCACGGCCGGGGCCACTTCGGCGAGAGTCCAGCCCGTGCGGCGTCGCGCCCCGGACAGGCGCTCGGCGATCAGCTTCTCGGTCTCGGTGGCCTCCATCACCCCTCGGATTATGCCCTACAGGTCAATTTATTGACCCTGAGGGTTGACAGGCATTCGCCTGTCAGGCGAAATTCTTCGCCAGGCAGGTCAACTTCCTCGGCGACAGGAGACGATCATGAATCATTCCGAGGCCGCTGCGGTGGCGGACGAACCGGGGCTGCTTGACCTGGAGGCTCTGCCCGAACAGCACAGTTCCATGGAAGCTGAGCGTGAACACCGCAAGCGCCAGCTGGCAGCCGCGTTCCGGATCTTCGCCCGGTATGGGTTCGACGAGGGGATCGCGGGCCACATCACGGCGCGGGATCCGGAACTGTCAGACCACTTCTGGGTCAACCCCTACGCCGTTCACTTCTCGCGGATCCGGGTCAGCGATCTGCTGCTGCTCGACGGTCAGGGCAAGGTCGTGCACGGAAGCAGGCGCACGAACAAGGCGGCCTTCTCCATCCACTCCACCATCCACGAGGCGCGCCCGGACGTGACCGCGGTCGCTCACGCGCACTCACTGCACGGACGCGCCTGGTCGGCACTCAGCCGGACGCTGGACCCGATCATTCAGGAGTCCTGCGCCTTCTACAACGATCATGTCCTGTTCGATGAGTACAAGGGGCTCGTTCTCGAGCGGGACGAGGGCGAGCGCATCGCGGCCAGGCTCGGCAGCCGCCGGGCCGCCATTCTTCGGCACCACGGACTGCTCACCGTCGGACGCACGGTCGAGGAGGCGGCGTGGTGGTTCATCACGATGGATCGTGCGTGCCAGATGCAGCTCATGGCCGAGGCCGCCGGTGATGTGCGCGTCATGACCGACGAGGAAGCCACCTTGGCTCACCGCCAGTTCGGTAACGCGAATATGGCCCGGCACAGCTTCCGGCTGCTCGCGGAGCTCGTGTTCGAGCAGGAACCTGACGTCCTGGATTGACCTTCTCCCAGGAGCGGTTGACGCGTCGGCACCCTGTGCCGTTCAGAAACGCGTCGCCAACGACTCGCGGCGCAGGCCCGCCTCAAGAGCGAGGTTTCGGGCCTGCTGCGCCGCCCACTGTGCGGTCGGGCGGTCAAGGTTGTCCAGACCGTGGAGGCGCCGATCCTCTGGCCCAGCCGGGCGAGCTCCCCCTTGATTCACCGCCTCCGACCTGGATGCGATGCGGCAGGCGCTCGACGACATGGCCGCGGCCGGCTCGGAGGCGGACGCGATCGTCGAGGCGGACCTGGCCTTCCACCGTGCCCTGCCGGAGTCCGCGCACAACGAACCGCTGAGCCGGATGGAGGTCGTGCGGCCGAGGCGCCGGCCGCCGCCGTACGGGCCGTGGAGAGCGGTGAGCGGTCGGCCGCGCCGAAGGTTCGCCGGGCCGCCACCGTCGCCGGCCGCCGCGAGCGCCCGGGTCCCGGTAACCCGGGAAGTGGTCCGCGGGCAGCACGCCACACCCGGTCAGCGACGCAGGCCGGCCGGGCCGGCCGCGGGTGCTTTGCCAGGGTTTCGGCGCCCGCGCCACCGTGCGGGCTATTGGGGCGACGTGGCGGTGAAGCGCTCGATCCTGTAGGGCTCGAGCTGCGGCAGCCGGATGTCTTCCAACAACTCGCGTGTGACGAGTTCGGCGAGCCGCGCGGCAAGGGTGACGCCGCTGTGGGTCACCACGATGTACAGGCCGGGAACAGCCTCCACGGTTCCGACGACGGGCATCCCGTCGGCCGGCATCGGCCGCACGCACACCCGGTACTCCTGCACGCGGGCCTGGCTCAGGCCCGGCAGGAGCTGTCGGGCTCGGTCCAGCAGCGTGTGCGCCAGGTCCCGCAGGTGGGTTTCGGGAGTGTGCAGATCCGCTGTCATGTCGCCGGCTTCCAGGTGCACGGTGCGGGGGCCGTGGGGGCGCAGGTTCACACCAGGGGTGTGCAGAACCCGTGTCGGCGAAGGCTCGACCGGACCGACCCGTGCCACGAACCCCGGCGCGGTCGAGCCCGGCGGCGTGGGATCGACCATCGGGACGCGGATCCCTGCCATGGCGGCGACCTCGGAGGTCCAGCGCCCGGCGCAGCAGACGACCGTGTCGGCGGGGATCCGCTCACCGTCAGCGGTGCGCACCGCGGTGACCCGGCCGGCGACGCGTTCGATCCCGGTGACCCGGCCGGCCTCGCCGGTGCGCACGCTCGCCCCGCGTTGGCGGGCCCGCGCCACCAGCTGCTCCACCAGTGGCTCGGTCAGCAGGTAGCCCTCCTGCGGGAACCAGGCAAGGCACAGGTTCCGCGATGCGGTGTCCGGCAGGCGCACAGTGGGCTCGATCCGGGCCGCTTCTTCCCGGTCGACCAGGTGCGCCGCGTAGCCCCATGCGCGGGCCCGAGCCACGGTGGCCTCCAGTTGTTCCCGCCGTCCGGCGTCGGCGACCCGCAGGTTTCCCACCGGCCGGTACCAGGTGGCGCCGTTCAGCCCGGTGGCGAGGCGGGCCCAGGCGCGCATGCCGTCGGCGTTGAGCCGGTGGTAGGCATGCGGGGTCTTGGCGGCGGCGTTGAGCCAGGCGAGACTCCATCTGCTGGTGGCCTGGCCGGGTCGGCCCTGCTCCAGCAGGACCACCTCCGCTTTTTCTCCGGCCAGCCGGTCGGCCAGGGCCGCCCCTACGATCCCGCTGCCGATCACCACGCACCGCAGCATGTTCCACCCGCTCCCTTCCCTGTCCGCGCCGGCTTAGGTCTGGCTCAGGTCCTGTCCGCGGCTGTCACGTCCCGTTCGTTACGACGGGGGCGGTCGAGGCTCTGCGGACCAGCTTGGCCTGCAGCCGCAGGTGCACGGCCTCGCCGTCGGCCGGGCCCTCGCCCGTGCGGCGGGCGTGCAGGCGGGCGAGCAGTTGTTCCGCGGCGGCCGCGCCGAGTTCGCGGTGCGGCTGGCGGACCACGGTGAGCTGCGGACGTACCAGGGTTGTCCAGTCCTGGTCGTCGAAGCCGACCAGGGAGATCTCCTCGGGGCAGGCTCGGCCGCTGCGCTGCACCGCGGCGAGGGCGCCTGAGGTGAGGATGTTGTCCGTGCAGAAAAGGGCGGTGACGGACGGGTCGCGGCGCAGCAGGCGGGTGGTGGCCCGCTCGGCGGCGGCCCGGTCGTAGGGCGAGTGCACCGCGAGGCCGGGGTCCGGCTGGATGCCGGCGCGCTGGAGTGCGGAGAGATACCCGGTGAGCCGGGCGGCGCTGGGCCGCTCGCCGTCGCCGTCCGCGGATTGGTCGAGCAGCCGGGAGAAGTCGCGTGAGGCCTCGCTGATCACCGCGATGCGCTGGTGGCCCAGGCTGATCAGGTGGTTGACGGCGCCGCGGGCGCAGGCGGTGTTGTTGACGATGACCTGGTCGACCTGGGGCAGGGCCGTCAGCGGGCGGTCCAGGAGGACGACCGGGAGGCCGCCGTCGACCAGGGTGCGCAGTCGTTCGGCGCTGTCCGCTCCCTCGGGAGCGATGATCACGCCGTCGACCCGTTTCTCCCACATGACCTGGATGGCGCGTTGCTCGGCGTCGGGGTCGGAGTCGGTGTTGGCGAGGAGGATCTCGAAGCCTCCGGCCCGCACCACGTCGGCGATGCCCCGGACCGCTTGGGCGAAGAAGGAGTTGCCGACGTCGGTGACGATGACGCCGATGGTCTGGGTCGAGCCGTGGATGAGGCTGCGGGCGAGCCCGTTGGGCCGGTAGCCGAGCCGCCTCGCGGCCTCCTCCACTTTCACCCGGGAGGCCGCGCTGGATTGCCCGTAGCCGCCGAGGACCCGGCCGGCCGTGGCCGTGGAGACGCCTGCGGCCCGAGCGACTTCGACGATGCTCGGCGGCCCGCCGGTCCGCCCCTTGCTCTGCACGTGAGTGCCTCCTTCTCTCCGGGAGGTCGATCTCGTGGACGCCGCCTCGGGATACGGCTCCCGAGGTAGTCCGCAACCGACCTCTTGACACAGTCTAGGCCCGCTGAGAAGGTTCTCATCACCTGACTGAGAACCTTCTCAGCAAGTTCACCGGCACATCATCGCCCGTCCGTGGTGCGTCTGACGCCACGGGCCGTGCACGACCCCGTTTCGCGCGGAGGAGACCCCGAATGCTGGACGTCGCCGTCGACCCGATCCCGCTGTCCGACGACCTCACCCCCACCCTTGAGCACACCGTCGCTCAGGCCGGCAAGGCCCGCGAACTGGCCGCCCGCCTGGTCGGGAAGGGGCTGCGGACGGTGTACTTCGTAGGCTGCGGCGGCTCGTTCTACTCGACCTTCCCTGCCCAGGACCTCATGGAGAGCAGTGAGGGCACGGTGGTCTCGCACCGGATGACCGCCGCTGAGCTGGTCCACCGCCCGCTGGCCGGACTCGACCGGACCTCCCTGGTCGTCGCCTCGTCGCACTCGGGTGCCACACCCGAGACGCTGGAGGCCGTGCGGGTGGCGAAGAAGGCAGGCGCGACCGTGGCCGGCATCGCCCGAAGCGGCGACTGCCCGCTGGCCGATGAGGCCGACGTGCTCTTCGACTACCCGAGCGACATCACCGTCACCGAACCCAAGGCCATCCACTTCACGCAGATGGCGCTCGCCCTGCTGGAGGCCACCGGCTCCCTGCCCGACGCCGAGCAGGCCTGGCGGGCCGTGGCCGCCGTGCCGGAGGCGCTCACAGCCGCCAAGCAGGAGGTCGCCCCGCTCGGGAAGCGGGTGGGCGAGCAGTGGCGCGACGCCGAGCTGGTGTACGTGCTCGGCGCCGGCCCGAACTTCGGCGCCGCCAACGCGCTGGCCGCCTGCTATCTGCAGGAGATGAACTGGCTGCACGCCTCGGCGGTCAACGCCGGGGACTTCTTCCACGGCCCGTTCGAGATCGTCGGTGACCACCCGGTGCTGGTACTCGTCGGCGAGGACGCCACCCGCCCGATGGGCGAACGGGCGGTCGCCTTCGCCGAGCGCTACTACCGCACCTGGTCCGTGCTGGACTCGCGGGACTTCACCCTGCCCGGTGTGCCGCCGCAGCAGCGCGGCCTGATCAGCCCGCTCGCCGTGGCGAGCGCCTCCCGCCGGCTGCTCGACTTCTGCGCCGCCGAACGCGGCCACAACACCGCCCAGCGCCGCTACATGTACCGGGTCGCGTACTGATGCGGCTGATCGGCATCGGCGACAACGTGGTCGACCGCTACCCCGACCTGGGAACGATGTTCCCCGGCGGCAACGCGGTCAACGCGGCCGTGTACGCGCGCCGCGCCGGAGCCCGCGCCGCCTATCTGGGCGTGACCGGTGATGACGAGGCCGGCCGGGCCGTGCGCCGGGCACTGAGCGCGGAGGGCGTCGACACCGGCGGGGTGCGCACCGCGGCGGGGCCGAACGCCTGGGCCGAAATCGGCCTGGTGGACGGCGACCGGGTCTTCAAGGGCGCCTCCGACGGCGTCTCCCGCTTCCATCTGACGGACCCGGAAATCGCCGCCCTCGCCGCCCACGACATCGTCCACACCGCCTACAGCGGCTCACTGATCGAACAGGTCCCGCGGATCGCCCGGCACACCCGGGTGTCGTTCGACTTCTCCCAGCAGCGCGACGCGCCATGGGCCCCGGATCTGGTGCCCCACCTGTATCTCGCCGCGTTCTCCGGCACCGGCCTGGACGACGCGGAGGTCCGGGAGCTGCTGGCCGAGGCCGCCGCCCGGGGGGCACAGTGGTCCCTGGTCACCAGCGGCCGCGACGGGGCGTGGCTGAGCGACGGCGCCACCGTGTGGCGGCAGCCCGCGCAGCCGGTGGAGGCGGTGGACACCCTCGGCGCGGGAGACGCGTTCATCGGCACACTGCTGGTGGCCCTCGCCGGCGGTGAGGACCCCCGGCCGGGTCTGGCCGCGGCGGCAGCGGCGGCCGCCGGCGCCTGCCTGGCACACGGCGGCTTCGGCCACGGCGTCCCCCTGGAGCCGGCCGAGCCCGTCGGTCCCGTCCGTCCCCCGCGGCCCGCCGCCCGCACCCCCGGCATCGGGCCGGCCCCCGGCCCCCGCCCTCACACGAGCACCATCGGAGGAAACGTATGACCCTGCGCATCGGCGTCGACACGGGAGGCACCTTCACCGACGTCGTCGCCTACGACGAGGGGACGGGGACCGTGCACGTGCGGAAGGTCTCCAGCACCCCGCAGGACCCGGGGCTGGCCATCGTCGAGGGCGTCCGGCAGATCCTGGAGCAGATCGGCGACAGGTCCATGGCCGAGGTGTCGTACTTCGCCCACGGCACCACCGTGGGCACCAACGCGCTGCTCACCGGCCGCGGTGTGCGAACCGCCGTGATCACCACCCGCGGCTTCCGTGACCTGCTCGAGCTCGGCCGCGGCCGTCGTCCGCGTCTGTACGACCTGCAGGCCGACAAGCCCGCCCCGTTCGCCCCGCGCGACCTGCGGCTGGAGGTCACCGAGCGGGTCCGGCACGACGGCCGGGTGGAGATCCCCCTGGACGAGCAGGACGTGCGGGCCGCCGCCAAGGTGCTGCGCGAGCAGGATGTCCGGTCGGTCGCGGTCTGCCTGCTGTACAGCTTCCTGCATCCGCGGCACGAGGAGCGGATCGGGGACATCCTCGCCGAGGAGCTGCCCGGCGCCTACGTGTCGCTCTCCAGCCAGGTGCTGCCCGAGTTCCGTGAGTACGAACGGCTGTCCACGGTGGCGACCAATGCCTACGTCGGCCCGATCGTCGCCGACTACCTGGCCGGCCTGCGCCGGCGCCTGGCGCAGCAGGGCCTGACGGTGGTCCCGCACGTCACCCAGTCCAACGGCGGGATCATCCCGTTCGAGGCAGCCGAGGCACTGCCGGTGCGCATGGTGCTGTCCGGTCCGAGCACCGGCGTGGTGGGGGCCGCCGGCATCTGCGCCGCCGCCGGGCACCCGGACATCATCACTTTCGACATGGGCGGCACTTCCTCCGACGTCTCCCTGGTCCAGGGCGGGCAGCCGAAGGTCACCACCGGCATGGAGCTGGACGGCCGGCCGATCCGCACCCCGATGCTGGACATCCACACCGTCGGCGCCGGCGGCGGCTCCCTGACGTGGGTCGACGCCGGCGGGCACCTCAAGGTCGGCCCGGCCAGCGCCGGTGCCGACCCGGGCCCCGCCTGTTACGGCAAGGGCACGGAGGCGTCGGTGACCGACGCCAACGTGGTCCTGCACGTCCTCAACCCCGCATACCTGCTGGACGGCCGCAAGAAGATCGACGAGGCCGCCGCCCGAGCGGCCGTCGAGCGGATCGCGGCCCGCGTCGGGCTGGGTACCGAGGAGACCGCCCAGGGCATCCTGCGCGTGGTCACCGCCAACATGGCCCGTGCGATCCGGGTCATCTCGGTGCAGCGCGGCTACGACCCGCGCGACTACACCCTGGTGCCTTTCGGCGGCGCCGGCCCGCTGCACGCCTCCCGCCTCGCCCGTGAGCTGGGGATGCGCACCGTGCTGATCCCGCCGACGCCGGGTGCGCAGTCCGCCCTCGGCCTGCTCATGACCGACGTGCGCGCGGACTTCTCCCGTACCCGCATCCAGCCGCTGGGCGAGCGGTTCGCCGGGCAACTCGGCGAGGTGTACGCCGAGCTCGCCGCCGAGGCACACGCCTGGTTCGACGACGAGCGCATCCCCGAGACCGACCGGACCGTGCGGCGCACTGCCGAGCTGCGCTACGCCGGGCAGAACTACGAGATCCCGGTGCCGGTGCCGGACGGCGAACTGGACGCGGCCGCCGTGCGCGGCGTCCTGGACGCCTTCGCCGCCGAGCACGAGCGCCTGTACGGCTACTCCTCCCCCGAGGAGCCCGTCCAGGTCGTCACCTTCCGCCTCCAGGGCGTGGGCGCGGTCCCCAAGGCCGCGCTGCGGCGCGAGGAACCGGGCGGCGAGGACGCCTCCGCGGCACTGGCCGGCAGCCGCGAGGTGTACCTGCCGGAGCTGGGCGGCTTCATCCCCGTCCCGATCTACCGGCGCGGCCGGCTGCGTCCCGGGAACCGCGTCGCGGGGCCGGCCGTGGTGGAGCAGATGGACACCACGACCCTGCTGCTGCCCGGCGACACCCTCACCGTCGACGAGCACTCCAACCTCGTCATCGCCATCGCCGACACCGCCAACTCCACGGACTGACCCGACCCGCCCTTGCGGCCCGCCCCCGAGGAACCCCCATTGAACACCACCGCCAAGAGCACCACCTCGCCGGACCCCGTACTGGTCGAAGTCATGGGCTCGGCCCTGTCCTCCATCGTCGAGGAGATGGGCGAGACCCTGGTGCGCGCCGCCTACTCCAGCAACATCAAAGAGCGCCGGGACTGCACCGCCGGCCTGTTCGACGCCGAGGGCCGCATGCTGGCCCAAGCCGAGCAGGCCTCCCCGGTCCACCTGGGCTCGCTGATCGGCGTCGTCTCCGCCGTGCTGGAGCGCTTCCCCGTCGAGGAGATCCGCCCCGGCGACACCTTCATCAGCAACGACCCCTACTCAGGCGGCGGCTCCCACCTGCCCGACATGGTGCTGATCACGCCGGTGTTCGTGGACGGCCTGCTGACCGCCTGGGCCGCCAACCTGGCCCACCACGCCGACTTCGGCGACCGGGGCCACGCCCACATCTTCCAAGAGGGCCTGCGCATCCCGCCGGTGCGGTTCGCCCGCGACGGCCGGATCCAGGAGGACGTCTTCCAGCTGATCCTCACCAACTGCCAGGTACCGGCCGAGCGGCGCGCCGACTTCCGCGCCCAGCTCGCCGCCAACCGGCTGGCGACCTCCCGGTACACCGAGCTGGCCGACCGCTACGGCCGCGACACCATGATCGCCACAGCGGCAGCCCTGCTCGACTACACCGAACGCCGCACCCGCGCCGCGATCGCCGAGGTGCCCGACGGCACCTACACCTTCCGCGACAGGTTCGACTGCCCCGAGCTGGACGACGAGCTCGAGCTGCGGCTGAAGGTCACCGTCGCCGGCGACGAGCTGCACTTCGACTTCGCCGGCAACCCCGGCCAGGTCCGCGCCTCGGTGAACATGGTGTGGACGGCCCTGTACGCCACCGTCTACTACGCGGTCAAGACGCTGGTCGACCCGGACATCCCGTCCAACGCCGGCCTGCACCGCCCGATCCGCATCGACGCGCCGCTCGGCTCCATCGTCAACTGCGTCGAACCCGCCGCCGTCAACGGCCGCACCGAGACCTGCCAGCGCGTCGTCGACCTGGTCCACGGCGCCCTGGCGCCGGCCGTGCCCGAGCGGGTGACCGCCGCCGCCAACGGCGCCAACACCGGCGTGCACTTCTCCGGGCAGGACTCCCGCACCGGGAAGTACTTCGTCTACCTGGAGACCATCGGCGGCGGCTCGGGCGCCCGCGCGACCAAGGACGGGCTGGACGGCGTACAGGTACACGTCACCAACACCTCCAACCTGCCGGTGGAGTCGCTGGAGAGCGAGTACCCGCTGGTCGTCGAGGCCTACGAGCTGGTCGAGGACTCCGGCGGCGCGGGCCGGCACCGCGGCGGCATGGGCATCCGCCGCACCGTACGGGTCGAGGAGTGCGACGTGCAGTTCTGGCTGGACACCAGTCGGCAGACGTCCCGGCCGTGGGGCCTGTTCGGCGGCCGGCCGGGCAGCAGTGCCCGCGTCGAACTCAGCGACGGCGCCCGGCCGGTCGTGCACGGCCATACCGTGCTGCAGCCCGGCGACCGGGTGAGCATCGTCACCGCCGGCGCCGGCGGCTACGGCGACCCGGCCGAGCGTTCGCCCCAGCAGGTGCGGCGCGACATCCGCGAGCAGGTGATCTCTCCCGAGCGGGCGCGCGAGCACTACGGCGCGGCCGCCGAAGACGCCTGACGCCGCCCCGAGGACGCCTCACCACGGCACCACCGCACCGCCGCCCGCCCCCGGCGCCGCCGGCCGGGCGGCACCCCGCCCCGCCCCCTGACCGAGACCCACACCCCTCTTCTTCCGCCTCTTCTTCTGCCTCCCACCACGAAAGGAGGTGTCCGGTGAGCCACGCAGCAGCACCGTCCACCGGTGACTCCGCCCCCGGACCCGCCCCCGGACCCGTCCCCGGTCCCTGCGGCCCCCGGCCGCCCGCCGTCCCGTGGCGCCGGATCCTGTGGTCCGCCATGCTCGGCAACGCGGTCGAATGGTACGACAACGCCCTTTACGGCATCCTCGCGGTGGTCATCGCCCAGCAGTTCTTCGCCGGCGGCTCCACCACGGCCCTGATCTCCACCTATCTGGGCCTGATCCTGTCCTACGCGGTCCGTCCGATCGGCGGCACCCTCATGGGGCGCGTCGGGGACATCAAGGGCCGCAAGTACGTCCTGACACTGACCATCGCGCTGATGTCGATCGGGACCGTGGCCATCGGCCTGCTGCCCACCTACTCGGCCATCGGCGTCGCCGCGCCGGCCCTGCTCGCCCTGTGCCGGGTGGTCCAGGGCGTCGGCGCCAGCGGCGAGTACACCGCGGCCGCCGACTTCCTGCTGGAGCACGGCGACAAACGCGGACGCAACTACCTCTCCGGATGGTGTGTGGGCTCGACCTCGATCGGCCCGCTGCTCGCATCGGCCATCGCCTACGTGATGATCCTGGCCGTCCCGGAACACGACTTCAACGCCTGGGGCTGGCGGGTGCTGTTCCTCCTGGCGGCACCGCTGTCCCTGGTGACCCTCTACATCCGCAGGCACGTCACCGAGACCCCGGAATTCCGGCAGGTGATGGAGCAGGCCAAGGCCGAGACCGTCAAGCAGTCACCGTTCCGCGAGGCGGTGCGCGGGTACTGGCGGGACATGCTCCGGGCGATCGGGCTGGGCGCCGGGCAGCGGGTCGGCTCCTTCGTGATCCAGAGCTACTTCGTCACCGCGCTCGTCCAGAACGGCTTCGGCGAGGACCAGGCGCTGCTGGCCGCGATCCTCACCTACGTCGTCGGCGCGCCGGCGGCGATCTGGGGCGGCCGGATGGCCGACCGGCACGGCGGCCGGCGCCTGCTGGTGGCGGGCTACTCGGTGTTCGTGCTCTTCACCGTGCCGACCTTCCTCGCCATCGAGTCCGGTTCGGTAGTCCTCGCCTTCGTTGCGGTGGTGGTCTTCACCGTGATCAACAACATCGTCGGCGGACCGCTGACCACCGCCTACGTCATGAGCTTCCCGGCGCATGTGCGCGGCACGGCCTCAGCCCTCAACTACAACGTCGGCACCACGCTCCTCGGCGGCACCGCACCGCTGCTCGCCGCCTGGCTGCACGGGCTCACCGGCACCGACGTCTCCTTCGGCTGGTACATGACCTTCTTCTGCCTGCTGTCCGCGCTGGTCGCCGGCTTCGCCCTGCCGAAGTCCGTCGACGAGGCGCGCAAGCTCCCGGCCACCGCCTAGCAGCTCCACGGAGCCGGTGACGGGCGAGAGGGCGCCCGGCACCGGCTCCGTCCGGCCGCACACACGCGACACACGCGACAAACACGATAAAGGGACCTTCATTGGATACCGCGACACCGGCCCGCTACGGGCGCAAACCCCTCGTCACCGGCACCTCGGGGTTGGCGGTGACCTCGCACCCGATCGCGGCTCGGGCCGCGGCCGACGTGCTGCGCGAGGGCGGGAACGCCTGCGACGCGGCGCTCACCGCGGCAGCCGCGCAGCTCGTGGTGGAACCGCATATGACGTCGCTCACCGGCGGCCTGAGCATGCTGCACCACCATGCGGCCACCGGCACCACCGTGTACCTCAACGGCAACGTCAACGCACCGCTGGCGCCGCTGCCCGACTTCACCGGGGCCGACCTGACGCGCGGCCGGGGCGTCCCGGTGCCCGGCTGGTGGCCGGCCTTCGACGAGGCCCGCCGCCGGTTCGGCAGCCTGCCCACCCGGCGCCTGCTCGCCCCGGCGATCGCGGCCGCGCGGGAGGGCTTCGAGGTCAACCCCTTCCTGTTCGGGGTGATGTACGGCCAGCAGGCCAACCTGGGCGCCTGCGAACAGATGCGCGACGTCTTCTTCCCCCACGGGCACCTGGCGATGCCCGGCCAGGTCATCCGGCAGGAGCAGGCCGCCCGCACCCTGGAACGGCTGCGCGACGAAGGCACGGACTACTACCTGGGCGACTTCTCCCGCGCCTTCTGCGAAACCGTCCAGTCCGACGGCGGGGTCATCACGCCGAAAGACTTCGAGGAGTACCAGGTGCTCCTGCAGGAACCGGTCAGGGGCACCTACCGGGGCGCCGAAGTGGTCGCCTCCGCGCCGCCGGACGATGGCGGCGCGCAGCTCGTCGAAGCCCTCAACATGCTGGAGACGCTGGACGTGGCGCGGCTGGGGCCGCCCTCCGCCTCACCCGAGTGCCTGAAGCTTCTGCTCCAGGTGCACAACACGGTGTACTACGCACCGCCCCGGCAGCACGGCCGAGAGCGGGACGGCGAGCGGCTCGCACTGCTGGTGTCCAAACAGTACGCCCGCACCAGGATGGCGCTGCTGTCCTCCCGGCCGCCGCTCGACGCCCCGCCGCCGAGTCCCGGAACCATCCACGTCTCCGTCGTGGACCGTAACGGCAACATCGCCTCGGTGACCCACTCCCACATGGCCTCCGGCTGGGTCAACGGGCTGTTCTGCGAAGGCTTCCAGCTCTCCGGCGGCGGCTCCTTCTTCCAACGGGTGATGCCGCAGCCAGGCGAGCGGGCCTGCGTCTACCTCGCCCCGAACATCATCTTCCGAAACGGCAGCCCGGTGGTGGTCTCCGGATCGCCGTCCGTGTCGCTGGTCTCCTGCGTGCTGCAGAACCTGGTGAACATCCTGGACTTCGGCATGACGATCGAGGAATCCGTGCAGGCGCCGCGGTTCGGCGCCCGTCCGCACTCCCCCGAACGCGGCTGGGAACCGGGCAACCTGCTGGAAGCCGGCTTCGCTCCGCAGGTCCTGCGGGAGGTTCGCGCGTGGGCGGCACGGGAGCGGTTGTGGACCCGGGTGACCAACCCCTGGTACGCGCTCACCGGAAACTTCGAAGGCATCACCCTGGACCCCGCCACGGGCACGATGGCTGCCTGCGCGGACCCCCGCCGGGTAGGCGCGGCCGAGGCCGCATAACCACCAGGACCGCCCCCGGACCACCGAGCAGGAGACCCGGCCCTCGGTCACCAGGCGGAGATACAGGCGGTACAGCGGCCGTCACCATCGGGGTGCGCACGCCGTGGAGTCGGTCCCGGGCAGGTCCGGCACACCGGCCAGTTGAGGCAGGCCGGGCAGAGGTCTTAGCCCGGGACGGTTCCGGGGCGGCCGGTCATCCAGACCGGCGTCCGGATGCCCCGCATGAACGCCATCACAGAACGGTGGGTACGGTCATGCATGGCCGAGCTCCTCGACCGCACCCTCATATGGAACGAGGCCCACCTGCTACACGCCCTCCGCGAGTACGAGCAGTTCGACAACCATCACAGGCCCCACCGCACCCTCGAAGGCGCCGCACCCCTCCGCCCGCTACCCGCGCCGATCGTCCAACCGAACAGGCTCGCCCACCTCGACGTCCGCCGACGCGACCGCCTCAGCGGCATCCTCCACGAGTACCACCATGTCGCATGACCTGTACGGACGTACCTTTCGGCACCTACAACGTTCAAGTGCCCCCACGGGCGTGGAACGCCTTCGCCGCCCCGCAGGTTGGCCGCCCACTTGCCGTCCTGGGTGCTCTTCACCGGCCGCTCCTCCTCGGTGGCAGGGGCTAGGGAGAACGGGGTGCAGCCGGACGGGGGGGGACGCGGGTGCCACGGTACGAGGGCGTGCGGGAGGTGGCTCATCATCGGCCCGGCCGTCGGGATGCGCCCGTCAGGTCCTCGACCAGGTGCCGCTTCGACGGAGGATGGGGGAAGAGAGCGGGTCTGCGTGGTGAAGTATGGGCCTTTGACAACTCCGACAGCAGGGAGCGTTCCTTCCGATGACCACACAGCCCGCACGTCCTGAGCGCAGCGGTCCCGGGACCGCCTCGGCCATGGATGTCTCGCCGTTCAAGCCTTCTCTCGTCAAGGCGGTGTTCAGGGACGTGACCTCGATGCACGTCTCTCGGTCGGCCGCGTGGGCCGCCGCGTCGGTAACGCGGACAGTGCTGACGGAGATCATCGACGGCGCGCGGAGAGCGGCGGCAGCGGAGGCCCGGAAGAAGCTGATTCCCAGGGACCTTCTCTCGGCGATCGACCGGAACGTCGAGCTCGAGGTGGGGACCAAGTGGTACGACCACAGCCCGACGTTTCAAGGCCTGACCGGTGTCCTGTACGACGCCGAGGGCGTCATCGTGCCTTCTCGTAAGCGCAGCAGGTCGCGCAAACCCAGTGCTGTGGTCGGCGCCCACAGGTTCGAGGCGGGGGTCAAGAAGCTGCTGCGGAGCCAGGGGGCGACGGCCGTCCCAGCGATGGTCCGCGACCTGGACGGAATCGCGAGCGTGTTCCTGACGGACCTCGCCCGGGACGCGGCCATGGTCGTCCGCGAGGGCGGAGTCAAACGTTTCGGTACGGTCACCCCAGTGATATCGGGCGAACCGGCCCCACCCCCGTTCCTCAAGGATTCCCACCAGGCCCTGTCCACCCGCAGGGGGGACGGGCGGACCATCGGCAGGGATGACATCCTGGCCGCCACCACGATTCAGTTGTTCGGCGGCAACCTCAGGCAGCGAGCCCTCACCGAAGCACGCGAGGCGACACAGGACACTTCGGCCGGCTGAGCGAGTGCGACCAACATCGCCTGAAGGGTGTCAATATTCCGATCAGGCTGCTGAGCTGGGCGTTTCCTGTAGACGGTGAGGCAGCCGTGGTGACGTGGTGTGGTACTCGTTGAGCAGTCCGCCGAGTACCTGGCGGCGCCTGACCGCGGCAGCGGTGCGCTTACCGAGAACGTCATCCGCCCTGGTCAGAGGGATGCACCCTGCGACAGAGACAAGGACATCGAGATCCTCGTACTCCGGCCACCAACTGAGCCGGCTACCGTGCGACTGCCGTGCGATCGGACGCGTTCACACCAGGAGCGAAGGGAGCCCCGTCGGGGCAGGGTGACCAAATGGGTCCCCTGCCCCGACGGAGCTCGGCCGGCCGGGCGGCGGGTTACCGGCGCCCGGCAGAGACCGGTGCCGTGTGCGGCGCTTCTCCGCTCAGCCGAAGTTCACGTCGCTGCACCACATGTAGGCCTGGTCGGTGTGCGAGGCCTGCCAGATCACGAACAGGATGTGGTGTCCGGTGTAGCCGGAGGTGCTGACGTTGAACGTGTAGTCCGTCGCCGGGCCGAAGCGGCCGGTCTGCGTGATGAAGTCGAGGTTGCCCCAGCCCAGGGTCTGGGTCTTGGGGTCGAAGCCCTGCTTGCTCACGTAGGCCTTGAAGTAGTCGGCACCGTGGGACGCCTGGTCGTGCACGTGCACCGAGAAGTTGTTGCCGACGGTGGTCGTCTTCCACTGCCCGGGCTTGTCCAGGCTGGCGTTCCTCGAGAGGTTGTTGCTGCAGAGCGTCCCGTCGGGGGTCTTCGCCTGGAACTGGCCACCGAGGCCGTCGCGGAGCGCGCTCATCCAGTTCCACATGGTGTCGGAGTTGGCCTGGAAGGCCTGCCAACACATGGGGTCTTCGGTCTGCATGGCCGGGTTCATGTGGTCGTTACCCCACCTTTCCCAGCAGTGGTACGCGCGGGAGGCGGGGCCGACGACGGAGCCGTGAGCCTGGGCGGGGGCCGACCAGGTCAGTGCGCCGACAACCACGGCGAACAGCATGGCGAGCGCCTGGAGAGGCCGGCGGAGGGCCGACCGGGAACGCCCGGTTAATGGGCTCTGTTTGCGCATGTGGGGGAAACTCCTTCCAGTCGAAAGGCACCATGGGAGCGCTCCCAACGTACGACTTCTGAGTGAAATGTCAATGAAACAAACGGAGTTGATTACAGGGGTGGGCGGCGATCAGGGAATCTGCCGTGAGCCGGGAGTCACGGGAGGCTTCGGCGACTTCGGTGGCACGACAGTCAGAACCCTTCCCGAAACCGGAAAGCGAGGGTGCGGCCTGCCTGCGTTCCGCGTAATTCGGAGCTCAGAGAGCCACGACACTGCGGGTGCCGATGCATCATCCACGCAGGTTGGGAGCCTGATCACGGATCTTCGGTTCTCCTCGGCATTCGCCCAAGCGTCTTCACCTGCGCAGGGACCCGGCGGCATCATGATCTGTCGTGCTGCTGCGCCTGGCCTACCTCGCCGCGACCAACGCCCTGGCATTCCTACGCCTCCTGCGGATGAGCGACAGACAGAAGGACGTCAAGATCCTCGTACTCCGGCCACCAACTGCTGATCCTGCAGCGTCAGGTCGGCAAGCCGACCCTCACTGACAGCGACCGGTCCACACTCTGACCGGAGCGCGCCTGTATGTCTTCGCCGTCATCGTGACCCGGGCTCGGTCGCGTAGCCGCGGAGGCGGATGCGCATGCACGCGATACCGGGCCCAACGAGCCTGCTGCCCGCCGGCCACTGCGGAGTGGGGGGGCGACTGGCCCTCCCAAGCGAAGGCCCGTTTCCGGCCAGTAGGGCGGCTTCCAGCGCGTGAACAGCTGGTCGGGACCCAGCGTGATCCCAACAGGAGCCCTCTCCAGGCGTGCATGGTCAACCCGCAGCCTGGAGAGGGATGTCGGGCTCACAGCCGCGCCTCCGCGATCGCCGCCAGGGCGCTCGCCCGATAATAGGCGTCGGTGATGTTTCGGGCGATGCGTTCGGCCTGCTCGGTGTCAGCGGGGGCCAGCGCTAGGACTAGATCATGTACGGCGATGGCCTTGTACAGGTCATCGGTGATGCTTTCCGCTGTCCGTCTGGCGCGGTCGGCGTAAGCCGGTCTGCGTTTGACGAGTTCGGCCTGTAGACCCGCGATGGACCACAGCACGGCGGCACGCTCTTCGTCCCGGGGGATCTGGCGCACGATGCGTTCGGCTTCGCGCGCACAGCCCACCGCGCGGTCGGGTTCGCTCCCGACCAGCGCTTCCCCGGTAGCGACCAGAACCCTGGCCATGGCGTCCAGGGGAGACCTTCTGTCCTCGTCCGGGAGGTTACGCATGAGGCGTTCGGACTTACGGACAAACCTGTCCACCCGGTCGGGGTCCGTGCCAGCGACGGCATTCCCGGCGTCGACCAGCGCGCCCACGACAGTATTCAGCGCATACGTCCGATCCCGCTCGGGGAGGCGCTGAGCGAAGGACTCGGACTCGCCGAGCAGTTCATCCGCCCGGCGTGGGTCGGCTCTGGCCAGGTGTTGGCCGGCCAGAGCCAGCACGCTCACGGCCTCCCGCAACGTCTGCTTTTCCGTCAGGTCGTTGTCCAGCGTTCGAACGATGGCCATCGCTTCGTGGGCGAGGGTCGCCGCCTGCTCGGCGTCAAGCGGGGCGAGACCCATCCCGACACGGGGAAGGGCACGCGCGACGTTGTGGTCGAGGAGGCGCTGCTTCCGGCCGGGGAGCTGGGGTGCGATGGTCTGGACCTCGCGGATGAGCTCCACCGCCCGATGGGGGTCTGTTTCGGCCAGGTAGCCCGCGACATTAGCCATCGTCCGGGCGACGTCGGTCAGCCGGTCGCCCAGCGCTTGGTCGGCGAAGCCGTTTACGGCATTTCGCACCCTCGTCATGAGGTCGATGACACGGTTGGGGATGGTCCTGGCCGCCCAGCAAACGCATGACAGGGCGCCGGTGAGTTCGCTCAGCGCCTCCCCCCTCTCGTGAAGGCCGATCTTCCAGACGGTCTGCTCGACCTCCTCCAGGAGTTCCACCGCCTGGTGGTAATGTCTCGAATCGGCCAAATCCCGCGCGATCTTGACCAGCTCCACCACCCTCCACCGCAGGTCGTTATTGGCTCTGACTTCACCGGCCCGACGCGAGCCTTCTGGCGAGCGGCGCGAGTCCTCCTCGAACCGCTCCCTCTGCCGAATGGCTTTTTCGAGGTGCTCGGAGTCGTCCTTGAGGCGCTGACGCCATTCCGGCTCGTCGTCGAGCACGGAGAACGACAGGCTTCTCAAGCGGTCCGCCTTGTACCGCGTGTCGGGGAGGCTGTACAGGACTTCCTCCGCCTTCCCCAGGAGCCAGGTCGCCCGGTCACGGTCTGTCGCGGTTACCGCCTTTGCCAGCTGGGCCAGCCCGAAAACCTTCGCATCGATGTCTGTTATACCCTGAATGATCCCTTCGGCCTCGTCCACGAGGTGTCGTGCACGTGGCGGATCGAGAGCGACCAGGCAGGTGGCGGCTGCTGTGAGAAGGTGTGCACGCTGGGAGAGGTCGGTGATTTTGTGGCCGGCCTGTATGACCTCGTCGGCCAGCTGTCTGGCCTTGTCGGGGTCGACCGTGACCGTCGCGGCCCCGACCCTGGCCAGTAGGCCCATGCTGGTGGAGCGGTCCGGGATAGCGCGGGCGGCGTGTTCTGCGGCGTCCCGTGCCACGAGGTGGGCGGCTGATGGGCCGGGATCCGGATCCGGAGCGGCACCCTGCTCCCCGTGATCGTGGGGGGCGCGGTTGAGGAAGTGAATGTGGCGAGTGGCGTTGTTCTGCGCGAACAGCTGTGGTTCCGGACTGTCGCGGCCGCGCATGCGGTCGCGAATTCTGAGCCAGACATGCTCCAGGCTGATCGCGGGCCCGACTCCGGTGATGCCCGCTTCCAGCGTGGTGATCAGCTCACCCGTGAACTCGGGCAACGGGGCCCCAGGACGCACGAACGAACGGCTCTGCGGTGGCGCCGAGGTCAGCACACAGTCCCCGTAGCCGTTCTCGTCCGACCCGTGCCGCCCCCCGTCGTCCCCATCGGTGGCGTTTGCGTGGGCGTGTTCGTCGAGGGCGGTGGCCAGGTCGTCGCGGGTCGGGGCCGTGCGGTGGGACATGCCGCCGGCGATGCCGCTGTAGCAGCAGTCCAGGATGGTGACGCGGTGCTTGGCTCGGTGGCCGGCTTGCCTGATCAGGTCGCGGAGTTGGCGATAGGGCAGGGTGCCGATCTGGGGGTAGTCGGGGTCGGCGTCGACCAGCGCCAGGTGAAGGCGTTCGCCCGGATCCCGCAGTCCGTGCCCGGCGAAGTACACCACCAACGTGTCCTCCGCGGCCAGCGCGGCGTCCCTGACAGTCGTCAGAATCCGCTCCTGCGTGGTATCGGTGCCAAGGACGGTGACGTGCTCGTGCGGGAGTCCCCAGATCAACGGGTCGCGGAGCAGTCGGGCCAGATGGCCCGCGCCCGTGGCCGCCGCCGGCATGGCAGCCAGGTCGGCGTGCGTGTAGTCACCGATCCCGACCAGCACCGCACGGCTCCTGTGTGGATCAGGAAGCGCCACTTGCCGCCCCTTCGGTGTCGTTCCCGGTACGTTGCCCGTCGCTGTCCCCGCTCCCCGGGCCCGCGTGGCCGGTCAAGGTGCCGTCAACGCTGCCCACCGTGGTGCCCAGGAGACGAGCGAGGCGGGCGACGTCCTCCGCGCCGCCGTCCTCGATCACCACGCGCACACCGTTGTGCTCGACCACCATCCGCGCGCCGGGCCGCTGGCGCGGCGGAAGGGAGGCGCGGAAGTTCAGGTGGGAGTAGATCAGACTGGCGGTGGAGAATCCGGTGCTCAAGGTCAGGCCGATCCACTCCAGGAGATCCCCCGACATCCCGCCGTCGGCCGTGCCCGAGCGTTCGCGGGTCATCGTGACGTACCGGCCCACGGTCCGGTCCCTTGCGATCCAGTCCGCGAAGCGACCGGTCAGGTCCCCACCACCGCTGCCCACGCTCTCCCTGGTCAACCCGTTGTCTCCGATACGTACGCGCACACGCCCCCCAAATACAGTCCTGGCGAAACGGCATCACCAGACCGTCGCCCGCAGTGAGTTCCATTGTTGCCCGAACCGCCTGTGAGCTGACACTCCCGCGCTCAACTGGCCAACGGAAATGCTCAGTCACACATGAGGCCGGCGGTCGGGGACTGCGCATCCGCGCTCGGCCAGGAGCGTGCCTATCTCAGTGACGGCCCGGGTGATGGTGTCCGGTCGATGCCGAACGGCAGCGCGAAACGGCGTGCGGAAGGTCATGCCGCAGACGGATGAGCGGTGGCCACCACACGGTCGACGAACCCCATCCGATGCCCGGCACCGGCCGCCCGCCTTTTGTTCCCGCCGCGTGCAGTGTGACGGCAGCCTTCGACCATGGCCTGCCACGCCGTGGCCAACTCCTGGATGAGACAGCCCAGATGGCGTCGCGAGATCCCCGTGAACAGCCGATGCGCAAAGACCGCCCTATTGACCATGATCGCCACGGGCTGATCAAGCCACCCACCAGCGCCGACACCTCACCCGCTATAACGCACCAACTCGTAAGCCGAATCGGTGCTCAAGGAAACAGATACCCAGCCATGGGGCGATGATTTCGCATGGCCGTCCGATGCCGCCGGTTGGGAGCGTCTCCTGGGGGCGGTGACCGATCTGCCGTGGTCGCTGCGTTTCCCGTCGCCGTCGCCGTCGGCCCCGGACTGGGGCCCAGCCGCGGTCCGGCGTCGCTGGGTCGATGACATCGCCCTGGTGGACTGGGAATCCGGCCCGTTCAGTGGTGTTCGCGGTGCCCGTCAGATCGCGGAGACGGGAGACGACTACCTGATCGTCTCCGTGCTGAGTACGGGGAGCGCCGTCTTCCGCCAGGGCGGTCACGCCGTCGTCGCGCGCAGTGTCGTGGTGCGACGGCGTCTTTATCCTCAGAGCTCCGGCACGCGTCCGGTCCATGCTCACCATGTCCCGGCCGCGGCCCACTTGCGGTCGCCGCAGGTCGATCTCCCGTGCGCGATGTACGCCATACCGGTGGTTTCGCCCAAGGGGGACCGCTCGCCCAGCCGGGCCGCGCGGACACTTGCCCGACGGTGGCCGGGCGGCCACCCGGGGAGGGGAGGACAGCCATGGCCGACAGCAGGGTTCTGATGGCGGTACCGGAGCACCCGCGCGCCGAGGGCGCCAGAACGGAGCAGCTGCGGAAGATCCGGGATGCCGTCGAGGCCGGCGGCTTCGAGGTGCGCTGGGCCGTCGACGCGCAGGACGCGGACGCGGTGCTGCGTACCGAGGCGGGGCTGGCGGCGGCACTGGTCGCCTGGGATCTGCCCGGCGGCGGCGTGGAGGACGGCGGGCCCGTCGTCCTCCGCCGGATCGGCCGGCGTTTCCGGGACCTGCCGGTCTTCCTGACCATGACTGAGGAGGGGGTCCGCGATCTGCCGCTGTGGGTGTCGGAGACGGTCGTCGGATACGTGTGGCCGCTGGAGGACACTCCGGGATTCATCGCGGGCCGCATCACCAGTGCCGCCCGAGCCTACCGGGAGGACGTGCTGCCGCCGTTCTTCCGGGCGTTGCGCCGCTTCGACGACGCCCACGAGTACTCCTGGCACACCCCGGCGCACTCCGGCGGTGTCGCCTTCCTGAAATCAGCGGCGGGGCGGGCCTTCCACGACTACTTCGGCGAGCGGCTGCTGCGCAGCGACCTGTCGATCTCGGTCGAGGAACTGGGTTCGCTGTTCGAGCACACTGGACCGATCGGCGAGGCCGAGCGCAACGCCGCCCGCGTCTTCGGATCCGACTCCACCTACTTCGTACTGCACGGCGACTCCACCTGTAACCGCCTGGTCGGCCACTTCAGCGTCACCCGCGACGAGCTGGCGCTGGTGGACCGCAACTGCCACAAGTCGGTGCTGCAGGGGCTGATCGTCTCCGGGGCCCGCCCCGTCTACCTGGTTCCCACCCGCAACGGCTACGGCATGGCCGGCCCGCTGCCACCGGCCGAGCTGGCACCGGAGGCGATCGCGGCCCGGCTCGCGGTGCATCCGCTGGCCGAGGCCGCGGTGTCGCCGCGGCCTCAGTACGCGGTGTTCACCAACTCCACCTATGACGGGCTCAGTTACGACGCCGTCGCGACCGCGCGAGCGCTCGCGGGCAGTACACCGCGAGTGCACTTCGACGAAGCCTGGTTCGCCTACGCCCGATTCCACCCGCTGTACACCGGCCGGTACGGCATGGCGGTGGACGAGCGGACCTTCCCCGGGCCGGAGCGGCCCACGGTGTTCGCGACCCAGTCGACGCACAAGCTGCTCGCGGCGCTGTCGCAGTCCGCGATGGTGCACGTGCGACCGGCACCACGGGCACCGGTGGAGCACGACCGCTTCAACGAGGCCCTGATGATGCACGGCACCACCTCGCCCCTGTACCCGATGATCGCCTCGCTGGACGTGGCCACCGCGATGATGGACGGCCCCCAGGGTGAATGGCTCATCGACGAGGCGGTGACGGAGGCGATCCGCTTCCGTCAGGAAATGGTCCGCCTGCGCAAGCGGGTGGAGAGCGCCGGGGACCGGCCGGGCTGGTTCTTCGGCGTCTGGCAGCCGGACTCCGTCACCGACCCGGCCACCGGCGAGCGCCTGCCCTTCGACGAGGCCCCGCCGGAACTGCTGCGCACCACGCAGTCCTGCTGGCTGCTGGAGCCCGGTGCCGCCTGGCACGGCTTCCCCGGGCTCACCGAGGGGCACTGCATGCTGGATCCCGTCAAGGTCACCCTGACCTGCCCCGGCATCACCGCCGCCGGCGACATGGCCGAGGAGGGCATCCCGGCCCGCGTCCTGACGGCGTACCTGGCCACACGGAACATCGTCGTCGAGAAAACCGACAGCTACACCACGCTGATCCTGTTCTCCATGGGCATCACCAAGGGCAAGTGGGGCACGCTGCTGGACGCCCTGATGGACTTCAAGGCCCTGTACGACGCCGACGCCCCTCTCGACCGGGTGCTGCCCGCCGCCGTAGCCGCGCATCCGCGCCGCTACGCGGGGCTGACCCTGCGCGAGCTGTGCCGGCAGATGCACGGCCGGCTGCGTTCGGCCCGTCTGGTGGAGCTGCTGGACACAGCCTTCCAGCAGCTCCCGGAGCCGGTCCGGCCTCCGCAGCACTGCTATCAGCGTCTGGTGCGTGGCGGCACGGAGCGGATCCGGATCGCCGACGCCGCGAACCGGGTGGCGGCCGCCATGGTCACCGTCACCCCACCCGGCATCCCGGTCCTGATGCCCGGGGAATCCACCGGTGACACCGACGGCCCCCTCCTGCGGTACCTCACGGCCCTGGAGAGCTTCGACCGACACTTCCCCGGCTTCCGCAGCGAGACACACGGTGTCACGATCGACGAGGAGACCGGCGACTACCAGATCGAGTGCCTGCGCAGGTGACCTGGCCGCAGCCTCGTTGACACCCCGGGCCGGCCGGCGGCGGGCGGGCCCGCGGTGTCAGCGCAGCGCCGTCGCGTTGGCCGGAGAGCCCACTCCGCCGGTCAGGTTGAGGGGTTCGACGGTGACCAGGCCGTCCCAGCGTCCGGTGTGCCGGCAGTCCTGGGCGAGGCCGGTGAGGTTCCACAGCTCGCCCAGGCGCAGGCCCAGTTCGGCGATCAGTTCCTGGTGGCAGCATGCCCTGGTCCTCGGGCGCGCTGTGGTGGAAGTCGCTGTCGGCCAGGACGGAGAGGATCTCCACGGCGAAGGTGTCCGTGGCCACGAGGGCGATGTGGTGGTCCCAGCACCAGGCGGGCGAAGGCGCGGCTCTGCGCGAACCCGGTACGCGTCGTGCGGCGCGGACCTCGGCCCGCGCCGTCGGACTTGAGCGATCGCAAAGCCCCAGGTCAACCACCGCACGGCAATAATGACACCCTTCAAGGCAGGGCGTCAGCGTTCTCAGCCCTGCCTGCGCGTCAGCTTTCGTCCGGCTGGAAGAAGCGTGGGCTGTTTTCCCGGTCTGCGTAGTCGGTCGAGCAGGCCACGTCGCGTTGTGCCTGGAGCTGGGCCAGGCGGGTGGTCAGCGCGCGGGTGATGTGCTCGTAGCTGTCGCTGCCCAGAGTGAGGCGCAGCGGGGCGGGTTCCACAGCGACGCTGGCGATCATGGCGTCGACCATCTTGTCCGGGTCACCCGGCGAGCGGAGCGAGGTGTCGTCGAGGAGGTGATTGATCCTGCGGGAAGGCGAGGCGTCATAGGCGGGGATGCGGGGCCCGACCTGCGCGCTTCTGTTGCGGAAGTCGGTGCGCGCGCTGCCGGGTTCGACGATCGTGCAGCCGATCCCGAACACGGCCACCTCCTGCGCAACCGTCTCCATGAACCCTTCGATGCCCCACTTCGTCGCGTGATAGAGCGAGCTGCCGGGAATCGTCACCTGGCCTCCGAGGCTGGAGAGCTGGAGGATGCGGCCGTGGCCCTGTTCGCGCATGTGCGGAAGGACCGCGCGGACGAGCTGGATCGCTCCGAGCAAATTGGTGTCGATCTGGTGGCGGACCTGTTCGTCGGTGACTTCCTCGGCGGCGCCCAGCAGCCCGTAGCCGGCGTTGCTGACGACCACGTCGATGTGGCCCATCGCGGCCCAGGCGGCGTCGGCCGTCGGCCGGATCTCGTCGGTATGTGTCAGGTCGAGAGTGGCGAGCCACAGCCGGTCGCCGTATTGCGCCTTGAGGTCGTCGGCGGCGGAGAGGTTCCGCAGTGTGCCGGCGACACGATCGCCGGCAGCGAGCAGCTTTTCCGCCATCAGGCGGCCGAAGCCACTGCTGATGCCGGTGATGAGCCAGGTTTTCACGGGTGGTTTCCTTCCTACTGCGGTGAAGCGGTGCACCTACTGCGGTGAAGTGGCGGGAGGATGTCCCGCCACGGGCGCGCCTAGCGCTTGTCGACGGCGATCTCGCCGTTCAGGATCACCATGCTGAGGTCGCGGATGTTGCCGATGTCCGCGGTGGGATCGGCGTTCAGCACGAGCAGGTCGGCGCGCTTGCCGGGGGCCACCGTACCGAGGTCGGGGCGGACGCACTGCCGCGAGGCGCCGCTGGTGCCTGCGGCCAGCACCTGGGTGGGCGTCATCCCGGCCGCCACCATGAGTTCGGCCTCTTCCAGGGTGTTGGCTCCGTATAGGCCCCGGCCGCTGAAGGTGTCGCTGCCCAGCGCGATGTGCACGCCGGCCTCAGCGACCTTCTTGAGATTGCCAGGGGCGTCCGGGTGGGCATTGTCGATCCAGAGTGTGGGCGTGTAGGTGATGGCGTGTTCGAGCATCAGGTCGATGAGCGAGTGGTCGGTGAGGGGCTCGATGGTGACGCCGTGCTCCAGGCCGTCCGCTCCAGCCTTGATCGCCTCGCGTGCCGCGGCCTGCTGGGTGGTGTGGACGGTGACCCGAAGGCCCCGCTCGTGCCCGGCCTCGATCCCCGCTCGAAGGAGATCGAGGGGAAGCCGTTCCAACTCGACACCATCCGGGAAGGCGGGATTCTGCCAGAGGTACTTCGGTCCGCCGGAATGTGCGCACGCGCCTTCCGACAGGAGTTTGATCGCGTCCACCTTGCGGTCGGCGAGGTGGTGCACCAGGTCGCGGATCTGCTGCACGCTGTCGACCTCTCCCGTGAAGCGCTCGCGCGCCCAGGGGTTGTCGCTGAAGACCGTGGCGGCGGGGTGCCCGTCGCGTCCGGTGATGCCGCAACCGGTTGCCAACAGTCGCGGGCCTCGCAGCGTGCCTGCGGCGATTTTGGCCCGCGTGTCCAGGATTCCGTCCGTCGGATCGCCCACCGACTTGATGGTGGTGATCCCGTGATCGAGGAACAGCCCGAGCTTTCCGGGAAGCTCATTCTCCTCGAAGGCCCGCATCGAGTCCGGATCGGAGACCGCGCGCACGTCGTAGAAGTGGATATGAGTGTCGATCAGGCCCGGCATGACCCATCCTTCGGCCGCGTCCACCTCGTGTCTGCCCCTGAGCGGCTCGGCCGAGACGGATGCGATCTCTCCGCCGTTGATGGCGACGTCGTACAGACCGGCGAGCGCCTGGCGGCCGTCGAAGACATGTGTGCGCCTGATCACGAGGTCGTAGGTCGCAGGGCCGCGAGCCTCGGTGCTCACGATTGCTTCGGATTCCTGGGGCACCGCTCTCACTCCTAGTGCGTTTCTGAGTAGGTGTTCGGGCCGTAGAGCACGCGGAGGGATCGCGGGGCCGCGTGCTGACTTCCGGAGCCGGGAGGGCCGGAGCGCCCACCCCGGGATCAAACTGCAACCATGGTAGTTACAGTTAGGGAACGCGTCATGAACGCAGGGTGCGCATGCGCGCTTGATCAGTGATCCCTCGGTTCGCCGCCGGAGGCCAGTATCTGCTGCAGCAGGCCGGCGATCGTCGTCCTGCCGAGCTGTTGCTCCAGAGCTCGCTCCGCGTTCTGGAACTCGGCGTCAAGCAGGTCGCCAATGTTGCGGCCGACCTCACACGCCCCGCTGGGCGGATGGGTGTGCCGCGAGAAGATCTGCCCCTCCTCGACGGCGGCGTACGCGTCATAGAGCGTGATGTCCCGCGGGGCGCGAGCAAGGCACCAGCCGCCCCCTCGGCCTTCGGTGGACCGCACCAGGTGAGCGTCTCGCAAGCGGCCGAGGATGCGCCGCACGAGGACCGGGTTGCTGTCAAGGCTGTCCGCGATCTCCGCGGAAGTCAACGAGCCCCCACGCCGGTGCGCCAGCATCGCAAGCGCGTGAATCGCGACCGCGCTCCTGCTGCTGAGCCCCGCCATCTCTTGCTCCTGCCGTCCCCACCGATTAACTGGAACAAGACTAGTTACAGTTAAATCGATCGTCAACCCAGCTGTCTTATACCTCGGTTTGAGCAGGTCAGGGGCAGGGTGGATGTGGGCCACGCATCTCGCTCTCGGCAACGGGGACGTCGAAGAGACCATCCATGCACGTCGTCCCCGGCGGCAGCTCTTCGGAGGGCTGAGCCTGGGAGGGCAGCAGTTGCTCGGCCCAGATGCACTTGCCGGTGCGGCCGTAGCGGGCGCCCCAGCGATGAGAAAGCGCCTCCACCAGTTGCAGTCCGCGACCGCCCTCGTCCGTCTCCGCCGCCCGGCGGATGTGCGGCGTGGTCAGACTCCCGTCGGACACCTCGCAGACCAGCACATCACTGCGGAGCAGGCGCAGCTCGGCAGGGCCGCGAGCATGCCGGATCACATTGCCCACCAGCTCACTGACCAGCAGCTCACTGGTCATGCTGAGCTCGTCCAGATGCCAGGCGGCCAGTTGCTCCCGGACCAGTTCACGGGCCCGCCCTGCCGCGACGGCGCCGTCCGGCAATTGCCAGCAGGCCACGCTCTCGCGCGTGAGGTGACACACTCGGGCGATCAGCAGCGCCGCGTCATCGCCGGCCTGTTTCTCCATACGCAGCGCCTGGGTGACCGTGTCACACAGAGCGTCCAGGTCTGTCTCGGCACCCGGCGGGTGCGAGGCCACGGCGGCCGTCAGCGTCTCGGCGAGGCAAGCCATGCCGTGATCGAAGTCCCGGTCGCGCGACTCGATCAGACCGTCGGTGTAGAGCACCAACAGGGCACCGCTGGGCACGGGGAACTCGGCGGTCTCGAACGGCGGCGTCGCGACGCCGAGCGGAGGGTTCAGAGCGCTGTCGGGGAAATGGACCGTGCCATCGGTGTGCACGATCGCCGGGGGCGGGTGTCCGGCACGCGCGACGGTGCACATTCCGGTCACGGGGTCGTAGACGGCGTAGAGGCATGTGGCGTAGTACGCGTCGCCCAGCCCGGTCACGAGGTCGTTGAGGTGGGCCAGCAGCTCATCCGGGGGGAGTTCGATGCCCGCCAGGGTGCTGACCGCCGTGCGCAATCTGCCCATGGTGGCCGCTTCCGGCAGGCCGTGGCCCATCACGTCCCCGACCACGAGCGCGACCCGTCCGGCGGAGAGCGGAAGCACGTCGTACCAGTCGCCGCCCACCGCCGTGCCGCCGGCCGGGATGAAGCGCGCCGCGGCGGACACCGCGAGCCGGACGGGAAGCGTGCTGGGGAGCATGCCGCGTTGCAGCTCATGGGCTTGGCTGTACGCGGTGTCGTACAGCCGGGCCCGCTCGAACGCCTGCCCGATCAATCCGCCCAGGGCGGTGAGCAAGGTGCGCTCTTCCTCGCCGAAGCGGTGCGGTTCGTCGAAGGAAATGACGCACGCGCCGTAGGGCTGCCCCGAAGCGATGAGCGGGAGCGCGACCCAGGCGCTCTTGATGCGCCGGAATGCGCTCTCCGACGCATCGGGGAAGCGCTCGCGGTATTCCTCGTAGGAGGAGAGGAAGACCGGTGCCCGCGATTCCATGATCGCCGCGATCGGGGTCTTCCTGGTGAGCCGGACACCCTCGATGTGGTCGAGGAAGTCACGCGGGTAACCCCTGGCGCCGAGCACCCGCATCCGGTCGCCTTCCACGCACTCGAATATCAGCCCCGTCGCCCCGAACGGGGGCAGCACCTGGTCGGCCACGGCTTCGACGACATCGTCCACGGTCAGAGCCCGGGCGAGGACCGCGGTCAGCTCGCCGATACGGGCCGCTCGCCTGGCGGTGGCCTCCTCGTCACGGAGACGTTCCTCCTCCCGCGAGCGCTGCTCGTGGATGTCGCTGAGGAGGACGTTCAGGCCGGTGGGCCCGGGGAGCAGCCGAATGCGATGCCAGCGCCCCTCCCCGGGCAGCCGCGCCTCGAGATCGAGCGGCGCGGCACTCGCCATGGACCGCCGAAAGAGATTCTCCACGCGCGGAACGCGCAGCTCCGGGCTCGTCTCCCACAGCACACGGCCCACGAGGGAGGGGGTGGGGCCGAGTACGCGCTCTGCCGCGACGTTCGCGTAAGTGATACGCCCATCGGTGTCGCAGGCGAGGAACGGGTCGCTCATGTGCTGGAGGGAGTGGCCGACCACGTCCCGAGGCTTGGTCCTGCCGCCGCGGTGTATCAGGCTCACTTCAATGATCACCTGCCAGGTGTGGTGTCGGCGGGAGAGGTCGGTCGCCCACACCGTGCGGAGTGTGACCACCGATGCCTGTATGAAAATGTTACCTATGGGCGATAAGCGGCATCCAGGGGCCGTCCGGGCAATCTCCGCGGAAGGGCAGCCCGAGGATGGGTCAGCGAGTCACGAGCGCTACCCCGGGGGGCTCTGACGCCACTGCCCTGACGCCGCTGCCCTGACTCGCCGACGCCGGGCGCCCGAGGTCACGTCAGCCGTCGTCAGTGGAGGCGAGGTTTTTTTCGATCTTCGAGAGGATCCTGGCGAACGCTTCGCGTTCTTCGTCGTCGAGCCCGTCCAGGGTGCGCTCCTCCAGGTGCGCCCACGCCTGCGCCACCTTGGGCCGCAGGGCGTAGCTCTCCGCCGAGGCCCGGACCAGCATGACGCGCCGGTCCTGCGGGTCGCGGGTGCGGACGACATGTCCGCCCTGTTCCAGCCGTCGCAGCATCAAGGTCACGGTCGACGGGTCCAGGTCGAGCATCTTCACCAGCTCCGATTGGCGCACCGACCCCTCCCTCCACAGGGCCATCATCATGAATTCCTGGCCGGAGCAGAGGCCGGTGGGGCGCAGCAGCTTGCCGCCGGAGAGGCGGTGCAAGCGGGAAACGCGGGCCAGGGTCTGGCTGACGGGGCCGCCGTCTCCGGCCTCCGTCGCGCCGGTCCGCGTGGGCTCTGAGGTCATGGGGGCAAGGTTATCGTGGGCGGCCAACTATTGGCCCACCAATGAATGGGTTATGGTGGCTCCGGTGAGTTCATTGGCCGCCCAATGAACTCGCTCGCCATGCACAGCACGCACATCAATCCTCGGGAGCCGTTGTGACCACAGCATTCGATCCGATCGACCTCTCCGGACTGCGCCTGCGCAACCGCGTCGTCATGCCCGGAATGGGGCGCGCCCGCGCCTTCGGACCCGGCAATACGGCCACCGACTCGATGGTGACGTACTACGCGCAGCGGGCCACGGCCGGACTGATCATCACCGAGGGGTCCCAGCCGTCGGTCGTCGGCCAGGGCTTCCCCAACACCCCGGGGCTGCACAGTACCGAGCAGATCGCCGCCTGGCGCCGCGTCACCGACGCGGTGCACGCCGAGGGCGGCACGATCTTCGCCCAGATCTCGCACGTCGGCAGGGTCGGCGACCCCGGCCTCCTGCCCGACGGACTGGTCCAGGTCGCTCCCTCGGCCGTCGCCGCGCCCGGCCAGTTGTTCACCTTGGACGGGATGAAGGACTTCACCACCCCGCGCGAGCTGACCTCCCAGGAAGTGCGGGAGACGATCGCGGACTTCGCCCAGGCGGCGCGCAACGCCATCGAGGCGGGGTTCGACGGGGTCGAACTGCACGCCGCCTACGGCTACTTGCTCCACCAGTTCCTCGCTCCCAACTCCAATCTGCGCACCGATGAGTGGGGCGGCTCCGTGGAAGGCCGGGTCCGGTTCGCCGCGGAGGTGGCCGCGGCCGTGTCCGAGGCCATCGGAGCACAGCGCACCGGGATACGGGTGTCGCCCGGAACCGGCTACAACGGCGTGGAAGAGCCCGACCCCGAGCCCACATACGTCCATCTCGTCCGCCGGCTGAGCGAGATCGGTCTGGCCTATCTGCACGTCGTCGAGAACTCGCGCGATCTGACCGGCATCCTCCGCAAGGAGTTCTCCGGAGCCTTCATCCTCAACCCCGCGACGGACGGATTCACCAGCGCGGAGGAGCTGGCGCTCATCGAGGATGGCACGGCCGACATGATTTCCTTCGGCGCGCTGTTCCTCGCCAACCCCGACCTGCCCGCGCGTCTGCGAGCGGGCGGGCCGTACAACACACCCGACCAGACGACCTACTACGGCGGCACCGACAAGGGATACATCGACTACCCCTACCTGACCAGCTGAGCACACCACCTGCCCGTGCGGGGAATCAACGGGGCAGTGGCACGGTGGCGATGCATGATGCATCATGCATCATCTGACCACCTGGGAGGAAGGAACCATGGACCCGTTCCCGCACCCGTCGGAGCTGTTGGCGACGCCCATCGACAGTGACCCCTTGGCGCCAAGGTCGTTGACCGAGCCGTATGCCGTCGACGCCCTCCCAGGAGCCCGGAGCTATCTCAACGTGGCCTACGCCGTCGTGATGGGCTGGCGTCCCCTCCTGCTCGACCTGCACGTCCCGGTGGCGGGACCCGGGCCGTACCCGGTGGTCGTCTACGCCCACGGCGGCAGCTGGCTCGGCGGGTCCAAGGCGATCGGACCGTGGCATTCGCTGCCCGCGCGGGGCATCGCGGTCGCCTCGGTCGGTTACCGCCTCGCGGGCGAGGCGCGGTTCCCGGACCCGGCCGAGGACATCCGGGCGGCGATCCGCTGGGTCAGGGCGCAGGCCCAGCGGTTCCTGCTCGACGGCAGCCGGATCGCGGGGTGGGGCAGCTCCGCGGGTGCCTACCTCATGACCATGGCCGCCCTGGCGGGGGACGGGCCCCTGGGCCGTCCGGTGGGCGACGCCCAGCAGGTGTCCAGCAGGCTGTCGGCAGTCATCGACCACTACGGCGCCGCCGACCTGGCCCGTCTGGAGGAGGACGCGTTCGAGAACACGGAGCAGGAGATCGACTCGCTGTTCGCCGTCGTGCGCCAGCTTCTGGGATTCGACCCGCGCCACGCACCCGACCTGGCGGCTGACGCCGATCCCTTGGTCCTCGCCGAGCGCAGCGGCGAGAAGCCGCCGTTTCTGATCATGCATGGCGATCGCGACCACCGGGTGGGTCTCGCCCAGAGCCGCCGCCTGTACGAGGGCCTCGACGCGGCGGGGATACCCGCGGAGCTGGTCGTCGTGCCTGGCGCGGACCACATGGCACCGGAATTCTCCACGCCGGAGAGGGTGGAGGAAGTCGTGCGGTTCCTGACCCGTGTCTGGCGACGCCGAGCCTGATGCCACAGGGCCGGGCGACAGAGGAGACCGGCGCGGCGACGCTGTCATGAATCCATCATTGGGCCATCAGGCCCCCTTCGGCGTGCTCCTGCATCCTGTATCGTTCGGAAAATGGGTGCCCGCGGTAACTCCTCCGACTCCTCGCAGGTTTCGCTGGGAAACGTCAGGCAGAGGACGGCCCACGAAACGGTTGTCGAGGCTCTGCGCCACGCCATCCTCTCCGGTGAGCTGCCCGGCGGCACACGACTGGTGCAGTCCGAACTGGCGGACCGTCTCGGGCTCAGCATCACTCCCGTACGCGAAGCGATACGGCAGTTGGCGACCGAAGGGCTGATCCAGCTCGACTCCTACCGCGGGGCCGTGGTCCTGACACCCGCCGAGGAGGAGATGCGCGAGGTCTACGACCTCCTGCTCACCCTCACCCCGATGGCGGCGCGCAGGGCCGCCGAGCGGATCACCGAGGTGGAACTGGAGCAGGCCCGCTCGCTGGCCCGCGAAATGGCGCGCACCGAGGACGTCGCCGGCTGGGTGCTCCTCCACCGCAGCTTTCACCTCGTCCTGTACGGCGCCGCCCGCTCGCCTCGGCTGCTGTCGATCGTCACCAGTCTGTCCGACGCGGCCGCTCCGCAGATCGCCCTGTCCCTCAGGGAAGACGCGTCCAGCAGACCCTGGATCGACGCCGGGCACGCGCATCTGGTCGACAGCTTCGCGAGCGGGGATCCCGAGCGGGCGGTGGAGGCCATGCTCGACCATCTCCAGTCCCACAAGCGAAGCGCGCTGGGGGGATCCGCAGAGGGGGGCTAGGGGAATCCGACAGTGCGCCGGTCGGTCAGCCGAGCCGGTAGCGCCGGACGCGGTGGTAGAGCGTGCCCCTGGAGATTCCGAGGCGGGCCGCGGCCTCGGACTTGTTGCCGCCGCATTCCGCGAGGGTCTCGTTGATGACCTTGAACTCCGCCTGCTCGAGGGGGCTCAGCGTGGCCAGGGGCGAGATTCCGTGGTGCTTGGCGCAGCTGTCCCGTCGGTCGCGCTCGAGGACGAGCACGACTCCGTCGTGGAGGCGTCCCTGGGTGACCGGGTGGAGGCGGGCGCTCCAGCCGTCGTGCAGGGCGACCTCGGTGGCCGACGGGCCCGCGGCCACCACGATCGACCACAACTCGGCCCGGTCCAGTTGGAGTTCCGTCGGCGCATTGTCGACGATCATGGTCCTCTGGTCGATGGTGACCACGGGGCCGGCGGCGGGGCCGCAATAAGAGAGGTGCGTATTGAGCATGCGTCGCTGGCGGGCGGTGGCCGCCTCGCGCAGCGTGGCGGTGATCCCGTCGACGAGGGTCCGGGCGGCGACCTGCAGCAGGTGGTTGGCGTCTTCGGCGCGACAGGCCACGTTGACCGCGCCGAAGACGCGGCGGCTGATCGGGTCCATCACGGGCGAGGCGACACAGGCCCACGCGTGCCACGGCTCTTTGTAGTGCTCCGCGCCGATGACGAGCGAGGTGCGGTTGGTCATCTGCGCCATGCCGATCCCATTCGTCCCCGCCACCGGCTCGCCCACCCGCGAACCGGGCTCGAACTCGGCCCGGTCCAGGGCCCGCGACAACGTACGTTCGGACTCCCACCGCCAGGCCAGGGTTCCGTCGGCGTCCGCGAGTGCCAGTGATGTCGAGCTCCCGACCAGCAGGTCGGCCATCTTGAGCAACACCGGCTTGGCGGCCCGCACGAACGGGGACTGCGCGTCGATGTCCGCGTGGGTGAGTTCCAGCCGTTGTGGGTCGATGCCATTGCTCCGTGCCCGGCGCCATGAGGTGAGGATCTGCGGACGGACGGTCGCGGCCTCTCCCGACTGGAAGCTCTCCCACGCATCCCTGGTGCTCTGTGATCCCATCGCGCCTCCCATACGTGTCCGTCGGCGTGCCGAACTGCTCCGTGACATGAGAGCTGTACAGCTTTTGCACACCACCCTTGTCGGGCTTGAGAGCGATGATGCAGGATATCGAATGCATCCGATAGAGGGAGTTCCGAGGTAAATCCGGAGAACCCGAGATGTGGTCCGGCTCCCTCGGGTCGGTAGGCCGACCCACTCCAGCGAACAAGGGGCGTGACCCTGTGGAATCGACTGCTGCCTGAATGCGTGAGCTCGCCCACGCGATTTTCGCCCCTCGCCGGCCGTGCTTGCCGGCCGGTCCCGGATCTCTCGACAGCGCAATGTTCACCGATCGATGGAAGGGAAGGTTTGACATGGACTTCAAGGTTGCCTGGGACGGAGCTGTGACCCTGGTCCGCCCGGAACAGGAGGAACTGGCGAAGCAGCACGTCAACGCGCTCTTCGGGGTGAACGGCATCACCACCCCGTCGAAGCACCTGTGCCTGATCGTGACCTCCCTCCGGCCGGGCGAGAAGTCGGCCGCGCACTATCACATCGACCACGAGTCGGCCCTCTACGGGATCAGTGGCAGCGTGCATTTCTTCTGGGGTAACGACCTGGAACACGAGGTGATCGTGGGCGAGGGAGACTTCCTGTACATCCCGCCGTTCTGCCCGCACGTTTCCTACAACCGCAGTCGGACGGTCACCGCCTCGTTCGCCACCGCGCGTACCGACGCGCTCGAGCAGGAACGCGTTTTCCTTCTGCCTGAGCTCGACGACCGGGTTGCGGACCGCGTCTCGTACGTCGACTGAATTCGGTCTCGTCCGCGTCAGGTGAAAAGGAGATCCCCCTATGATCAATGTCCCCGTTCTCGTCGTCGGCGGTGGACCGGTCGGAATGAGTCTGGCGCTGCTTCTCGATCGCTTCGGGGTACCGAGCCTGCTGGTCGAGCGGCGTGCGTCGACCACGACGCATCCCAAGGCCCGTGGTTGCCACGCCCGTACGATGGAGCAGTTTCGCGTATGGGGCATCGAGGATCGAATTCGCCGGGCGGGTCTGCCGCAGGAATCCGACGTGGCGTGTTGGTGCGAGAGCCTGAACGGACCGCTGGTGGCCTATACGCAGCCCGCGCCGAGCGTGAACACCCCGGCGCCGCGGTCGATCGTGCCCCAGGACGCCGTGGAGGAGGCGCTCGACCACGCGCTGTCCACGCGGCCGGGGGCGCAGGTGCGCCGGTTGACCGAACTGGTCTCGTTCGTCCAGGACGAGGAGGGTGTGACGGCGCGCGTCAGATCCGTTGCCGATGGCGAGGAGTTCGAGGTGCGCGCTCAGTATCTCGTCGGCTGTGACGGGGCGAACAGCAGGGTTCGCGGTCTCCTGGGCATCGAGATGGATGGTCCGGAGCTTCTGCACCTCATGGCGAATCACTACTACCGCGCGGACGTCGGTCATCTGCCGCATGTGCGCAGCGCCATCGGTTTCCTGGTGCGTCCCCGTGACCGGTCACGGCCGGATGTCAATGTGCTGGCGACCGGCCCGGACGGCGATCGCTGGCTCGCGGTCCAGAAGCTGGAGAACGGTGAGGAGCCCATCAGCGAGGAGCGGCTGATCGAGCTCGTCCGCGAATACTGGGAGATTCCCGATCTCCATGTCGAGCGGATCAACGTCATGAACTGGCGGATGAGCGCTCAGGTGGCGAAACGTTTCCGCGAAGGACGGGTGTTCCTCGCCGGGGATGCCGCCCACCGCTTTCCCCCGGCGGGGGGCAATGGACTCAACTCGGGTGTTCAGGACGTGCACAACCTGGCGTGGAAACTCGTCATGGCGCTGTCGCACCAGGGCGGCGACGCGCTGCTGGACACCTATGAGTCCGAGCGCCGTCCGGTCGCGCGGTCCAACACCGACTTCGCGGTACGGAACCAGGAACGCATGGACACGATGGACGAGGCGATCCGTCACCGCCATGAGGATCCCCAAGCCTGGCGTGACCTGCTCCTGGACATGGACAACCAACTGCACAGCGAGGGCCAGTCGATGGGCTACGTCTACAACGACGGCGCGATCGTGGATGACGGCTCGTTCCTCCCGCCCCACGACTCGCGCCACTACTGGCCAACCGACCGGCCCGGCGCCCGGTTCCCGCACTTCTGGATGGACGTCGAGAAGACAGAATCGTCCATCGACTGGTTCGACACCTCGTTCGTGCTGGTCTGCGGGCCCGACGGCGAAGGCTGGCATCAGGCCGGCGAGGAACTGCGCGCGGACGGCGCAGTGCCGCTGGAGGTCAGGAGGCTGCCCCATCTTCTGGGGCCCGTATCCATCGGCCGCGACGGCGCGGTACTGGTCCGGCCGGACGGCCACGTCGCCTGGCGGGCCACTCATGCCGGTGACCCCAGGGTGCTGCGCGACGCGCTCACCCGTGTCCTCGCGGGCGGCACGCGTGCCCCGTCCGTGACCGGCCTCGCCGCTTGACACCACCGCGCGGACGCCGTGCGCCCCGGCCGGGCCGGGGCCACGCACCCCTCCCGTGCCTGCCACTTCATCCAGTAAGTCAGAAAGGCGGAACCATGACTCCCCTGCCGACGTATGAGAACCCGAAGGGTCTCGGAGATCCTCTGAGTGCCTATGCGCATGTGGCCCGTGCCGGGGATCTGATCTTCGTCGCCGGCCAGTGCGGTTTCCTCGAGGACAACTCCGTGGCCGGGCCGGATGTGCGCAGCCAGACCCTGCGCGCCTATGCCAACGTGCGCACCGCACTGGAGTCCCAGGGCGCGTCGATGCGCGAGGTGGTGCGCTTCGTGACGTACCTGACGTCCTCGGACCATGTCGCCGGGTTCTATGCAGCGCGCGAGGAGTTCTTCGCCGAGCATTACCCGGACGGTGGGTATCCGCCGAACACCTTGCTGATCGTCAAGGGACTGGTCCGCGCGGACCTGCTGGTCGAACTCGACGCCACAGCCTGTCGTCAGTGAGAACGAGCCATCATGTCGTCGATCAGAGAATCGATAGATCGCTCGAGAATGACCGCGTTTCAGGCCGGGGTCGTCGGGATGTGCCTGGTCATCAACCTCTTCGAGGGTTTCGACGTCCTGGTGATCGCGTTCGCGGCGTCAGGAATCGCCAAGGAGTGGTCGCTCACCGCGTCCCAGGTCGGACTGCTGTTGAGCAGCAGCCTCGTCGGTATGGCACTCGGCTCGGCCCTCATCGCTCCGCTCTCCGACCGGATCGGCCGGCGGCCGCACACGCTGATCTGCCTGACCGTCTGCGCCGTGGGCATGCTCCTCGCGACGGTGAGCACCGGCTTCTGGTTCCTGGGGGTGTGCCGCCTGCTGACCGGACTCGGTGTCGGGGGCATGGTGGCCGGTCTCCCCGTGATCATCACTGAGTACTCACCACGGCGCCTCCGGGGCACGATGATCGCCCTGTACGGGACCGGCTTGCCGGTCGGCGGGATGCTGGGCGGTTCGGTCGCCGTGCTGGTGACGTCCGAATACGGCTGGCGAGCCAGCTTCCTCGTCGGTGCCGTGCTCACCTTCGCCATTCTCGTGGCCGTCGCCCTGGCCCTGCCCGAGTCGCTGGACTACCTGATCAGCCGGCGGCCACAGGGCGCGCTGGAGAAGGTCAACAAGCTGCTGAGCCGGATGCGGCTGCCCGCGGTGGAGGCGCTGCCGCCCGTCCCGCCCAAGGAGGAGCGCGGTGTGCTGGCGAACGTCCTGCGCGGTCGTGAGGCCGTTCGCACCGTCGCGCTGTGGGTCGCGTACTTCTTCATGATGGCGAGCTTCTACTTCGCCGAGAGCTGGACGCCTCTGCTCCTCCAGCACAACGGCTCTTCCACCGCGCAGGGTATGGACGGAGGGCTGCTACTCAACCTCGGCGGGCTGGCGGGGACGTTGCTGCTCAGCGTTCTGGCCCTGAAGGTGGCGACGCGCACCCTCACCGTCCTGGCGTTCCTGGGAGCGGGGCTGTCGTACCTGGCGATGAGCCTCTTCCTCGGCTCGACCGTGGTCGCGCTGGCTGCGGCCGTCGCCATCGGGCTGTTCGTCAACGCCGGCGGCAACGGGCTGAACTCGATCGTGCCCGGCCTCTACCCGGCATCCGTGCGTGCCACCGGCGTGGGGTGGGCCATGGCGGTCGGGCGGCTCGGCGCGTTCAGCGCTCCCGCCCTCGCGGGACTGCTCCTCGATCACGGGTGGTCCGCGCGTTCGCTGTTCGGTCTGCTCGTCCTGCCACTGGTGCTGGTCGCGGCGCTGATCGCCGTGATCGTCAGCTCCGCGAGGTGGAGCCGGACCTCTGCCGAACCCGCGGGATCGCTCTCGCCGGTCAACTGATTCCCTCGTACCGATCAAGGAGAACTCATGCGAGCTGTGCGGCTGCACGACTACCAGAAGCCGCCGACGGTGGAGGACGTACCGGAGCCGACGCTCTCCAGCCCGCTGGATGTGATCGTGAAGATCGGTGGCGCCGGCGTCTGCCGCACCGATCTGCACATCATCGAGGGGCAGTGGGCCGAGGCGATGGGGCCGCGACTCCCCTACACGCTCGGCCACGAGAACGCCGGCTGGGTACAGGAGGTCGGCGAGGCGGTCACCAACGTCAAGGTCGGCGACACGGTGATCCTGCACCCCCAGCCTTCCTGCGGGTTGTGCCTGGCCTGCCGGGCCGGCCGGGACATGCAGTGCTCCGACGCCGTCTTCCCCGGAGTGTCGAACCACGACGGCGGCATGGCCGAGTACCTGCGCACCACGGCGCGCGGCTGCGTCAAGCTGAACCCGGACACCAACCCGGCCGACGTGGCGGCACTGGCCGACGCGGGGATCACCGCCTATCACGCGGTGCGGCAGGCCGTACCGCTGCTCCACCCGGGCACGGTCGCCGTCATACAGGGCGCCGGCGGGCTCGGCCACATCGGCATCCAGGCCGTGGCCGCCCTCACCGCCGCGAAGATCATCGTGGTGGACCGTAACCCGGAGGCGCTGAAGCTGGCCGAGAAACTCGGTGCGGACGCGACCGTGCCGGCCGGCGACGATCACGTCGAGGCCGTCAAGGAGCTCACCGGGGGCCGGGGCGGCGATGTGGTCTTCGACTTCGTCGCCGAGCATGGCGCGGAGAACGACGCCTTTGCGATGACCGCCCCGGCCGGATCCCAATACGTCATCGGCTATGGAGGCGAACTGCGGATTCCCACCCTCGACCTGGTGGCCGCCGGGAAACAGGTGGTCGGCAACATCGTCGGCACCTACAACGACCTCGTGGAGCTGATGGCCCTCGTGGAGTCCGGCAGGGTCACCCTGCACACCAAGAAGTACCCGCTGGACGCGGCGGCGGAAGCGCTGGACGACCTCGCCCACGACCGGGTCAGGGGCCGCGCGATCCTGGTCCCCTGAACCCCACCCCCACCACACGCCGGGACAGGACGGCCCGCCGCACGGTGCCGCGAACGTGAGAGCGAGTCCCCATGTACTTCAACGATCCCTTCGCGCGGTTGCCCGAGGTTCCGAGCTTCACGCTCAGCAGCGAGGACGTCAGCGATGGCGAGCCCCTGCCCCTCGCCCAGTGGTCGGGCATCTTCGGTGTCCTCGGCGGAGGGTCCCCGCTTCCGTGACCGAGCCGGCGAGTGACGCGGACAACGGCACGAGCGAACTGCTCCCGCCTGGTGCCATGCAACTCCCCGGCGACGCGGGAGCGGCCCGGTTCCTCGGCGCCGCGCCACCTGCCGGTCATGGCCCGCACCGCTGCTTCATCGTGGTGCAGGCCCTCGACATGGAGGACATCGGTGTGGAGGCGAACACCACGCCTGCCTTGCCGGGCTTCCACATATCCGGCCACGTCCTGGGCCGCGCGGTGCTGACCGCGACCACCGAGACCACCAAGACCACCGAGACCACCAAGACCACCGTCTGATCATCCGCGCTCTCATACCCAGGAAGAGGGTTCCATGCGCATCGCCAATCTCCGTGGCCGCGCCCACCTGTTGAGCGGTCCGGGCGCGACCGACATCGCCCGCGCCAGCGGCGGGCGGTTCGGTCCCGATCCGATGGATCTCTTCGCACACTGGGATGCCTTCCGCGCCTGGGCCCGCACCGACGGTGTCCACCCCGCCGCGCCGTATCGACGCGAGGACTTGGGCGCGCCGGTTCCCCGCCCGGGCCAGGTCTTCGCCATCGGGCTCAACTACGCCGCACACGCGGCGGAGACCGGCCTCGAGGCAACCAGGGGGATGCCTTCGGTATTCACCAAGTTCACCAGCTCCCTGACCGGCCCTACCGGTACGGTCCACCTCACCGGACCATCGGTCGATTGGGAGGTCGAACTCGTCGTGGCGATCGGCAAGGAAGCACATCACGTCGCAGCCGCCGATGCCTGGGAGCACGTAGCGGGCGTGATGGTGGGGCAGGACTTCAGTGACCGGGATGTGCAGATGAGCGGAACCCCTCCGCAGTTCTCCCTCGGCAAGAGCTACCCCGGTTTCGGCCCGACCGGGCCGGCGCTGGTGTCCCTCGACGAGATCGCCCCGGACACCCCGCTCCGGCTGCGATGCTGGGTCAACGACGAACTCGTCCAGGACGGCAGCACAGATCAGATGATCATGCCCGTGCCGGTCCTCATCGAGCGGATTTCCTCGGTGTGCACCCTCTACCCGGGAGATCTGGTCTTCACCGGTACTCCGGCCGGGGTCGGCATGGGGCGGACCCCGGCCCGTTACCTCGCCAGCGGCGATGAGGTCCGTACAAGCATTGACGGTATCGGCGAGATGACCCATGTCCTCAGGTGATCGATGCCGCCATGAGGTGATCACCATCGGAGGCTGCCCGCCGCTGTCACTACCTGCGGCGTTGTCACACGATCGAGGGGCGGTCTCTGTGAGACCACCCCCGCACGATCGAAGTCCCGGGCCCGTCTTCAAACGGATCTTGCCCAGAGCAGGAACGATGCAAGGGTGACCGCCGCTTCGTAGGAAGTGGCGGTCTTCTCGTATCTGGTGGCGATCCCGCGGAAGCCCTTGAGCCGGTTGAAGCAGCGCTCGATCATGTTGCGTCGCCGGTAGGTCTCCCGGTCGAACCCTGGCGGTCGGCCGCCGTGGACTCCGCGCCTCAGCCGGTGCCGTCGCTGGTCGGTCTTCTCGGGGATGGTGTGCGCGATGCCGCGTCTTCGCAGGTAGGCACGGAAGCCGCGGGAGCTGTAAGCCTTGTCTGCGATGACTTGGCCGGGCCTGCACCGAGGCCGGCCCAGGCCGGTGCGGGGAACACGGATCCGTTCCAGCAGAGGGCGTGCGCAGACACCGTCGTGGCGTTGGCCGGGCGTCACCAGGATCGCGAGCGGGCGGCCCTTGCCGTCGCAGGCGAGGTGAATCCTGGTCGTCAGCCCGCCTCGGGATCGGCCGAGGGCGTGATCGTCCGGTTCGTCCTGCCGATGCCGCCCCCTTTTCGGCCGGTGGCGGCGGCGTGCTGGTGGGCGCGGACGATGGTGGAGTCGATCTGGACCAGCCAGTCGAGGTCGCCTCGCCGGTGCGCATCAGAAGCGGCTGACCGGGCCGCTGATCGCGCGATTCATCCGCGCTGCGGGGCGAGCTCTCCGTCCGAGGGCTCCTCGATGCCGGGGAGTCTGGTGAGCAGCATCCGGGTCGTGCATGCGATGTGCTCGCGCAGCAGTTGGGCGCCCAGGTCTGCGTCGCGGTCGACGGCGACCCGGGCGAGTGCCTGGTGTTCGGCGGCCGGATCGCGGCCGCTTTCGTGCAGCATGGGGGAGGCCCAGCGCCGGTAGAGTTCCGCCTCGGCCCGCAGTCCCTGGGCGATCTCGGTCAGGCGCCGGTTGCCGCAGCCTGCGAGCAAGGCAGTGTGGAACTCCTCGTGGGCCAGGTACCAGTCGTCACCACGCTCCCCGTCCGCGACCTCACGGTCGCGCAGGGAGAGCAGGTGGTGGGCGGCCACGACGCCGCTTTCCCATGCCGCATCGCCCTGGAGTATCGCCATACGGAAGGCCAGGGACTCCAGCTCTATCCGTGCGTGCGTCAGGTCGGTCAGCTCGTCCGCCGACAGCTGGGCGACGGTGTAGCCCTGGTGTGCCTGCAGTGTGACCAACCGCTCGGACGACAGCTTGGTCAGGGCCTCTCGCGCCACTCCCACACTCGTGTCGTAGGTGGTGCACAGGTCGGGGAACTTCAGGCGCTGCCCCGGCCGCAGACGCGCGGTGAAGATGTCGTGTCTCAGCCGTGCGTACAGCTCGTCGGCGCGCGTGCCCGGTTTCACCCTCTTCGGCATGTTCGACACTGTACACCATAAGTGAATCGAAGAGAAACTTTCGAAAGTTTCCTTGCTATTTGAATGTCGACGGATGGAGAGTGGAGTCACCGGCAGGCAACGAGTGCAAGGAGGCACCGTGCGCATAGGCAACGTTCGGGGTAGGCCGTGGCTGGTCACCGGCACGGAGCGTGGGGTGGACATCCACGAGTCCAGCGGTGGGCGGTTGGGTCCGGGGTTCGCCGAGCTGTACGACAACTGGGAACAGGTCGTGCAGTGGGCGGCCTCCGTACGTGATGAGGGGGTGCCCTTCGACCATGCGCAGCTGGGGCCCCCGTCCCCGCACCCGCGGCAGGTCTTCGCCGTCGGCCTGAACTACTTCGACCACGTGGAGGAGGCCGGGCTGGCGGTCCCGCAGGAGCCCTCGGTCTTCACCAAGTACGTCTCCTCGTTCGCCGGCGCCGAGTCGACGGTCGAGTTGCCGCAGGGGTCCGTGGACTGGGAAGTGGAGGTCGTCGTCATCATCGCCCGCACGGCCCGCCGTGTCGCCGCCCGCGATGCCTGGACCTACGTCGCGGGCCTGACGGTGGGCCAGGATCTGTCCGAGCGGGGCCTGCAGCTGACCGGGTCGCCGGCCCAGTACAGCCTGGGCAAGTCCTTCGCCGGCTTCGGGCCGACGGGTCCGTATCTCGTCTCGTGCGACGAGTTCTCCGACCCCGACGATCTCGAGATGGGATGCCTGGTCAACGGGGAACCGGTGCAGAAAGCCCGCACCTCCGGGATGATCTTCCCCATATCTGTTCTGATCGAGAAGCTCTCCCAGGTCACCACCCTCTACCCAGGAGATGTGATCTTCACCGGCACCTGCGCGGGGGTGGGGGCGGTACGCACCCCGCCGCGTTTCCTCTCCCCGGGGGACGAGCTCGTCTCCTCCATCGAGGGAATCGGCAGCATCCGGCAGCGCTTCGTCGCCGCCGCAGCGGAAGGGGGCTCGGCATGAGCCTGCACCGCCTGGCCTCCGTCACGATAGGGGTCCCGAATCCGGAGCTGACCAGTACCTACTACGAGGACTTCGGGCTGACCCGCCACACGGACGGCTGGTTCTCGACGAGTCACGGCGGCCGGCAGCTGCGGCTGGTGCACGCGCCCACCCGGCGGCTGCTCGAGGTGTCCATCGCCGCCGACAGCCCCGACGATCTGCGTGCCATCGCCTCCCGCCTGGCCCGTCTGGGCATCGAAGCGAGTGTCGGCGACGGGCGGATGGTGGCCGTCGAGCCGGCCACCAAGGTCACGGTCGAGGTAACGGTGGGCAGCCGCATCACCCAGCCCGCCATACCGGCCGTACGGTTCAACGGCCCCGGCAGGGACGAGCGCGGCCCGGCCCGCGCGCCGGCCGTCCTGCGGGAAGGACCGGTGCGGCCCCGCAAACTCGGGCACGTCGTGATCGGTTCCGTCGACCAGGTGGCCACTCAGCGCTTCTTCACCGACGGCATCGGTCTCAAGGTCAGCGACGAACTCGTTGGTGTCGCCACGTTCATGCGCTGCTCCACGGACCACCACAACATCCTGGTCCAAGCGGCGCCGGTGAACTTCGTCCACCACACCTCCTGGCAGGTCGACGACGTCGACGAGGTCGGGCGCGGCGCCATGCAGATGCTCGAGGGCAATCCGGAGCGGCACGTGTGGGGCCTGGGACGGCACACCATCGGCTCCAACTTCTTCTGGTACCTGAAGGATCCGGCCGGCAACTTCACCGAGTACTACTCCGACCTCGACTGCATCGTCGAGGACGCGTTGTGGAAGCCCGAGGTGTGGGACGGGACCCGCGCCCACAGCTTCTCCGCCTGGGGGCCGCCCCTTCCGCCCTCCTTCATCGAACCGGAAGACCTGGCCGCGATGATGACCGGCACCCACAGCGCCGGGTGACGGCCCGCGGCCGTGAGGACACGGCATGCGCGACACACATGCGGGCCGCCCGACATCCCACGCGACCGATCCGGGCGAACCAGCACCACACCACAGTGACAGCCACCGCACACCCGTGCCTGCACGGCGAGCCGCACCGGCACCCCTCGAAAGGTCATCGCCATGAAGACGTACGCCAGTGGCATGAGGTGGGGCGAAGCACCGCGCTGGCACGAGGGGGCCCTGTGGCTGTCGGACACCCAGGCATCGCGCCTGTGGACCGACGCCTCAGGAAGCTGGCGCCCCTTCGACCTCGACTCACCGTCCAACGGACTGTGGTTCCTGCCCGACGGCCGCCTCGTGGGCGCGATGATGTACGAAGCCCGCATCGCCCAATGGGACGGACAGCGCTGGCAGCCTTACGCCGACCTCGCCCACCTGGGGGTTGGCCCCCTGGGGGACATGGTCGGTGACGCCGACGGCAACCTGTACGTCGACGACGTCGCCTTCGACGCCGCATCGGGCGCCCCCGCGAAGCCGGGCCGCATCATCCTCGTGCGGCCCGACGGCAGCGCCACCGTCGCAGCCGACGGCGTCGACTTCCCCAACGGACTGGCTATGATCGACGGCGGCCGCACTCTGGTCGTGGCACAGACCGCCTTGCAGTGTCTGACCGCCTTCACGGTGCGCGCCGACCACACCCTCAGCGCCCCGCGCCGCTACGCCGACCTGCGCCGTCTCGTCGGCCCCGACGCCCGTCCCGACGGGATCTGGCCGACCGAGCACGGCATCTGGGTGGCGACGACCAGCGGCCAGGCGCTCGTGCGGGTGACCGACGACCGGCTCCACCACACGGTCGACACCGCCCCGCGGCTGCCCATCGCCTGCTGCCGACGCGGGGACGGAACCCTGATCGCCACGCTGGCCGACACCCACGGCGCACCGCTGATGGACGCCGTGGCCTCCCGAACCGTCACGGCCTCGGCCGTCCTCATCACCACGCCGGGCACCGCCCTGCCCACCCGATCCATCGCACCTACGCACACTCAGGGGTGAACATGACTGACACCGACGAGGGACACGTTGATGTCGCCGTCATCGGCGGCGGAACCACGGGCCTGGCACTGGCCCGGCTGCTGGCGATCGAGGACCTGAAGGTCGCCTTGATCGACCCCTTGCGCCTTCCGCGTCACTTCCCGCGTGCCACACACTTCGACGACGAGACGATGCGTACCTTCCAGACCATGGGGCTTGCGCACATGGAGAAGGACTTCGCGCTCGCCGGCGTCTACCGCTTCTATGACGCCGGCCGACGGCCGGTGATGGAGTTCCCCTTCAACAAGGGGATCACCGAACAGGCGTGGCAGTCGGACTACATGTTCTACCAGCCCGATTTCGAGTCGGCGCTGCGCGGTCGCATACACATGGATCCGCACACCGAGCACTACTTCGGCTGGACCGCGACCAACCTGAGCACGGAAGGGGACACGGCGCGTCTTCGGCTTCGGGAGAAGGCCACCGGCATCGAGCGAGACCTGACGGCGACATTCGTCATCGGCTGCGACGGCGCGAACTCCTTCGTGCGCCGGACCATGGACTGCGCCCAGACCGACTACCACGCCACCCATCGCTCACTGATCGTCGACATCCAGCCCTTCGTGGAGAAGGAGGAACTGTCCGGGCGGGACGCCTTCATCCACGCGGGTATCCGCAACCCCTTGACATTCGTGCCGATGACCGGGCCGATCGTGCGCTTCGAGGAACTGCTGCGCCCCGACGACTCCGTCCGTACCTTCGAGAGCCTCGATCACGTCTACGAGATGCTGCGGCCCTGGCTGAGCCCGGACGAGTACCGCATTCTGCGAGCGGACGTGTACGAGTGGGACGCCGTCGTCGCCGAGCAGTGGCGGTCCGGCCCGCTGTTCCTTGCCGGAGACGCGGCGCACGAGATGCCCCCGCACCTGGGCCAGGGCATGGCCTCCGGCATCCGCGACGCCATCAATCTGGCCTGGAAGCTCGGCCGTGTCGTGCGCGGTGAATCCCCGGGCGAGCTGCTGAACACCTACGAGTCCGAACGCAAGCCGCACATGACCGAGTTCGTCAAGCTCGCCGCGCAGATGGCCAACGAGGTCGAGGCCATGGAGTACCTGCAGGGCACTGACGACTCCGCTCAGGTGCCCGTCACCCGGCGCGAGACGCTGCGCCCGCGCCTGGGCGAAGGCATATGGGCGCACCAGGACGAGAGTGCCGGGCGCCTGAGCGCCCAGCCTGTCCTGCCGGACGGACGGCGCCTCGACGACGTGGTCGGCTACCGGTTCGCGGTCGTGGCCGAACCGGAGTGCGCTGCGCGGATCGACGCGGCGACCACCGCATCCCTCAAGGCCATGCGCGCCCAGGTCGTCGTCGCCGACTCCGACGACGCGCGGGACTGGCTCAAGACACTGAACGCGACCGCCGTCGTCATCCGGCCCGACCGATTCGTCTTCGGTACCGCCACCGACGCGTCAGGGCTCAACGCTCTGCTGGCCCGCCTGCAGACCGCCCTGAACGAAACGGCACGGTCATGAATCCGACGGTCCGACCGGCCCGCACATGGGTGAACGGAGCCCCTGTACCACCGTCGCCGCTCACCTACGTCGGCGACCCGGACGAGGCCACCACGCTCGGCGACATCCTGCGTACCCGCGCCGCCCTCAGCCCCGAGGCGACCTGCCTGACTCTCGACGCCACGGTGCGGACCTACGCCGACATGCTGGCCGCGGCCGAACAAGCCGCGGCCGCACTGGCGGCGCTGGGCATCCGGCAGGGCAGCAAAGTGGCCGCGCTGTTGCCCAACTCGACCGAGTTCCTCGACATCTGGTTCGGCGCCTCGCTGCTGGGCGCGGTGTTCGTTCCGATCAACACCGGGCTCAAGGGTGAGGGCCTGCGCTACATCATCGAGCACAGTGAGGCGGAGTTCATCGCTCTCGACGCTTCCCTGGTCGACGCGCTCACCGCCGCCGTCCCCGCCGGACACGGGCCGCAGCACCGGTACATTCGCGGCCGGACGGACCCGCCGCCCGGCTACGAGTCCCTGGCCGCCCTGCTGGCCGGGGCCCATCGCCCTGCCCGCCCCTGCGCGATCAGCCCCGGCGACCTCGCCTCCATCCTCTACACCTCCGGGACCACCGGCCTGCCCAAAGGCGTCATGAACTGCCACAACTCGTTCGCTGTCGCAGCCCACGAGTACACACGGCGTTACGTGCGCATCCGCCAGGACGACATCCTGTACACAAGCCTCCCCCTCTTCCACGCCAACGCACAGTCCCTCACCGCGGTCGGCTCTCTGGTGTCCGGCCGGCCCATGGTGGTGGCCCCGCGCTTTTCCGCCTCGCGGTTCTTCGACGACATCCGCACCCACCGCGCAACCGTGTTCAACTACATCGGCGCGATGCTCACCATCCTTGCCAAACAACCCGAACGGGCCGACGACGCCGACAACCCCCTGCGGCTCGCGATCGGCGGAGCGGCCCCGGCCGACCTGTGGCGAGCGTTCGAGAAGCGCTTCGGCCTGACCGTCCTGGAAATCTACGGCCTCACCGAAAGCGCCACGTTCTGCCTGGCCAGCCCTCCGGAGGACATCAGGACCGGCATGATCGGCAAGGAAACCAGCTGGTCGCAGGTCAAGATCGTCGGACCCGACGGCGACACGCTGCCCGACGGGCAGACCGGCGAGATCGCCATCCGCAGCAAGAAGCCGGACACCATGTTCCTTGGCTACTACAAGAACGAGGAAGCCACCCGTAAGGCCGTGCGCGCGGGCTGGTTCCATTCCGGCGACCGGGGCCGGCGCGACAAGGACGGGTACTTCGTCTTCCTCGACCGCCTGAAGGACTCCATCCGGCGACGCGGAGAGAACATCTCGTCCTACGAGATCGAACGGATCGTCAACACCCACCCGCACGTGACCGAGAGCGCGGTCATCGGCGTGCCCTCGGACCTCGGCGAAGAAGACGTCATGCTGATCGTCGTTGCCAAGGACGGCGACATCGACTGCGACGGGCTCATCGAGTTCTGCAGGCAGCGGATGGCCGAGTTCATGGTGCCGCGCTACATACGCCGCGTCGCGCACCTGCCCAAGACTGCCACGCAGCGTGTCGAGAAGTACGTCCTCCGGCAGGACGGCACGAAGGACGCCTGGGACCGGTACAGCAACAGCACACCCGCATCCACACCCCCCGTACCCCCGCACCCTCAGCAGCAGGAGATCGGATGACGCGCACCTTCGTGATCGGGGTAGGCCTGACCACCTTCGACAAGCCAGGAAAGAAACCCGGGGACTACCCGGACTGGGTGCGCGAAGCCGGTACCGCAGCGTTGCGCGACGCGGGCGTGGCCTACGAGCAGGTCGGACAGGCGTACGCCGGTTACGTCTACGGCGACTCCACCGCCGGCCAGCGCGCCGTGTACGAACTCGGCCTGACCGGTATCCCCGTCGTCAACGTCAACAACAACTGCGCGACGGGTTCGACAGCGCTCTACCTCGCCCGCCAGGCCGTGGCCTACGGCATCGTCGACTGCGCGCTCGCCGTCGGCTTCGAACGGATGCAGAGCGGCTCCCTCAAGCCGATGTACACCGATCGCACCAACCCTCTCCAGCGTCACATCGATCGTATGAGCGAGATCCATCCGCCGGAACCCAGCCCGTTTTCACCGCAGCTGTTCGGCAACGCCGGACGTGCGCACATGGAACGCTATGGTTCCAAACCGGAGCACTTCGCCTGGATCGCCTGGAAGAACCACAAACACTCCGTCAACAACCCCTACGCGCAGTTCCAGACCGAGTACACCCTCGAAGAGATCACTGCCTCCCGGATGATCCACGAGCCCCTCACCAAGCTCCAGTGTTCGCCCACCTCTGACGGCGCCGGGGCCGTCGTCATCGCCTCCGAAGCCTTCGTCGACCGCGCAGGATGCCAGGACCGCGCCGTGGAGATCACCGGCCAGGCCATGGCCACCGACCTCGTCTCCAGCTTCGACGCCACTGCCGACCCCATGCGTATCGTCGGATACGACATGACGAAGCAGGCGGCAGCGCAAGCGCTGCGCCAGGCGGGACACAGGCCCGAGGACATCGACGTCTGCGAGCTCCACGACTGCTTCAGCACCAACGAACTCATCACCTACGAAGCTCTCGGGTTCGCCGACGAAGGAAACGGCCACGAGCTCGTGGAGCGCCGGGCCACCACCTACGGCGGCGACGGCCCCGTGGTCAACCCGTCCGGCGGCCTCATCGCCAAGGGACACCCCCTCGGAGCCACCGGTCTCGCCCAGTGCGCCGAACTGACCTGGCAGTTGCGCGGCGATGCCGGTCCCCGCCAGGTCGACGGCGCACACGTCGCCCTCCAGCACAACCTGGGCCTGAACGGTGCCGCAGTGGTCACCGTGTACGAGAGGGTCGCCTGACCCTTCACCTTTCGTTCGCACTCCCGCGCGCACGACGCCTCGCGCCGGGAATCCGGCTGCGGTCGGCAGCCGGATTCCCGGGTTCGGTCGATCAGGGCTCCGAGCCCGACCGGAACATCCTGTCCGTCGCCCCCCCACAACGGGGCAGCGCGACAATCCGCCACGGTGAGGAGACAAAGGAACGTGTCCATGACGGAACAGCGTGTAGCGATCATCACCGGAGCGGCTCGCGGCATCGGTGCCGCCACCGCCATCCGGTTGGCCGAGGAGGGCCGGGCCGTCGCCGCGGTCGACCTCGACGCGGCGGCCTGCGAGGACACCGTCGAGAAGATCACCGCCGCCGGCGGGAAGGCCCTCGCCGTTGGCTGCGACGTCGCCGACGAGGCGCAGGTCGAGGCTGCCGTCACGCGCATCGCCGAAGAGCTCGGAGCACCGACGATCCTCGTGAACAACGCGGGTGTGCTGCGCGACAACCTGCTGTTCAAGATGAGCGCCACCGACTGGGACACCGTCATGAACGTCCATCTGCGGGGGGCGTTCCTGATGGCCAGGACTGCCCAGAGCCACATGGTCGGGGCCGGCTTCGGCCGCATCGTCAACCTGTCCTCCTCCTCGGCCCTCGGTCACCGCGGCCAGGCCAACTACTCCACCGCCAAAGCCGGCCTGCAGGGTTTCACCAAGACCCTGGCCAAGGAACTCGGACAGTTCGGTGTCACGGCCAACGCTGTCGCTCCCGGACTCATCGCCACCGACATGACCGCCGCCGTCGCCCGCCGCCTCGGCAAATCCTTCGGCGACTACCAGACCGAGGCCGCACGTCACATCCCCGTACAACGCATAGGAAGCCCCGACGACATCGCCAACGCCGTCGCGTTCTTCACCGCCGACGCGGCCGGCTTCGTCTCCGGCCAGGTCCTCTACGTCGCCGGCGGACCACTCGACTGACAGACCCGTCGCTGGCCTGCACCGCCTCTGGCGGTTCCGGCGGATCGCCTCGGAGTACCCGGGCGAACCGTCCCGGCATACGGATGAGGAAACGGGCCCCTGGGGGGACCGTGCTCCCCACGGTGGTCAGGGCCGAGACGGCGGGCCTTGCGCCGGCGGCGGCGCCGTCACCGCCGTGGAGAGCCGGGCTGTGGGAGGCCGGCGCCTTCCCGTGCGGCTTCTGCCTGTCCGGCCGCCTGTCCGCGCTGTGCGACCTGCCGAGGGTGAACCCGGAGCCCGACGCGCGTGAGGTCCGGGACGCGCTGGTGGACAGTCAGAGGGCCGCGGACCGGGTCCGCGGCCCTCTCACTGTCCACCGCGGGAGAGGACGACGCCACTTCTGCGTCCACCTGTACCTCCTGGCGCTGCCGTCGGCCCTGGCACGGCAGCGCCGCCGCGGCGTCCCCGACGGCATCGCCGCCGCCACCTTCGCCGGTGTCGGCGCCAAGATGGCCACGTACCGCCTCGCCCACCAACACCGGCGGCTATCGACCGGCAGCGGTGGGTGATGCGGCACTTCCGCGGCCCACTGCACCGGCTCGCGCCCCTCCAGTTCGAGCGCACGTCGCCGGCCGCCGCGGCGCTCGGCGGCCGGCCGGGACCGGAAGGCCCCGCGGGCGGTGAGCGGGTGCTGGGCGTACCCATCGCCGCAGACGGGCCGTTGCCCCAGGCCGGGTGCGACGCGTCGCTGCGAGCCGCACGGGACTTCCTCACGCGGCACTTCCCCGACGGGCCCTGCCGGTTCGCCACCTATAGCTCCTGGCTCCTGGCTCCTGGAGGACCAGCTCGCCGCGTACCTGCCGCCAGAGGCGACGAAAAGCGTGGTCTCCTCGCATCTCGAGCGGTTCGGCAGTCGTGACGGTCTCGCCATGAGCTGCGACGAATCAGGGTGGTGATGCCGTCACCAGTGTGAGCCACGCCTTCTCGCACAGCCCGCCGTAGCCGACTGTTGATTCCGCGAGTTCGAGACCGGCAGAAAGGCGCAACAGCCGTGGAGCCCAATCAGGTGGCGATCGTCACCGGCGCATCAGGGGGCATCGGGCGCGCCACCGCGGAGGGCCTGGCGGACGCGGGGCTCACCGCGCTCGTCGACCACCTCCGCGGCGATGCGGTTGCCGGCGACGTCGTCGCCGCCGAAGCCGCCGGGGGCAAGGCATTCGCCGTGTCGGCGAACGTCGCGGACCGGGGCAGCGAAGCTGTCCGACACAGTGGAGCGGTTCGACACCCTTCACTGCGTCGTGACCTCAGCGGCAGCGCTCAAGACATCCCCAGTCGCCGACCTGACCGACGACGACTCCATGACGACTACATGCTGGGCGTCAGCCTCAAGGGAACTCGGGCGCTGTCCAAGGCATCACTCGCCTGTCGGCCCGGAAGCTCGGCCTGCGCGGCATCACGGTGAACGAGGTCGCTCCCGGTGCCGTCGACACCGAGATGTTCACCACCGGCAAGTCCGAGGAGCGGATCGCTCGTATGGCCGCCGTGACGCCAGCGCGGCGGCTCGGCACCGTAGATCTCGCGGGCCTCATCGCCTACCTGGCCGCTCCCGCCTCTGGACGGGTCAACGGCCAGGTCATCAGCACCAATGGAGGAATCGCCTGATGCCCACCACCGAGAAATCCGACAGCCTCGTCGTCATCGTCACCGGGGCCGGCAGCGGTATCGGCCGCGCCGTCGCGGTGGAGCTCGCTCGCGCAGGTCACATCGTGTACGCCGGGATGCGCGACCTGGACGGACGCAACAGCCGGCGGGCCGAGGATCTGCGCGAGCTCGCATCCGCCGAGAACGTGCGCCTGATGGCGCTCGAACTGGATGTGCTGTCCGAACCCGGCTGCCGCAGCGCCGTCGACGTCGTCCTTGGCGAGTACGGGCGGATCGACGTCGTGGTCAACAACGCCGGCATGCTGATGGCCGGCGTCGCCGAGGGGTTCACCCCGGATCAGTTCCTGCGGATCCTCGACACCAACGCGGTGTCCTGGCTGCGAGTCAACCGCGCGGTGCTCCCGGTGATGCGCCGCCAGGGCTCAGGGACGCTGGCCTACATCAGCAGCACGACCGCCCACCTCGCCGAGCCGTTCATGGCGACCTACATCGCCAGCAAGGCCGCGGGCGAGTTCCTCGCCGAGTCGATGGGCCTGGAAGTGGCACCTCTGGGCATCGACACCGTGATCGTCGTACCGGGCGCCTTCACCGAGGGTACCGAACACTTCGCGCACAGCAACCCGCCTGCGGACGCGGCCGTCGTCACCCAGTACGCCGGCCTGCCGGACCGAGTCGCGCAGATCCCCGAGCGTCTGCACGCCATCGACCTCGCGAACGACGGCTCACCCGCGCAGGTGGAGTCCGTCGGCCGGGCTCTGGTCGAGGTGCTCGAGAAGCCCCAGGGCAAGCGCCCCCGCCGGGTCGTGGTCGACGCGCAGCGCAAGGGCGTCGAGGAGCTCGACGCCGTGCGAGCAGCCAAGCAACTCACGTTCTTCCGCCAACTGGGCATCGACGACCTCCTCACGGTCGCCGTGCCCACCACCACCATTGAGGAGAAGCGATGACACGCACCATCGAGGACCTGATCGGAACCTTCTACGCGGCGTTCAGCGGCAAGCCCGAGCTCCTCGACGACATCGTCGCCGACGACTGGGACGACATCCCGCTGGGTCCGGGCCAGGCCCCCGGCCGAGCCGGCGCCGCTCCGCTGATCAAGGGCGTCGGCGAGGCCTTCAGCGACTTCCGCATCGTGGTCCACCAGATCGTCGACGGCCGAGGCCCCGACGGCAACGGGTTCGTCGGCGTGCGCGGCGAGATGCGCGGCGTGCACAGCGGCGAGAACTTCGGCGTCCCGGCGACCGGGCGGGAGTTCCAAGTCCGGATCCACGAGTTCCACGAACTGGTCGACGGACGCATCGTCCGCACCTGGCACTTGGAGGACTGGCTCGAATGGTTCCGGCAGGTCGACGCCTCGCCTGCCCACTGAAGCAACGACACGAGGGAGTACATCCATGAAGGCATTGCAGTACACCGCATACGGCCGCAGCCCGGTCGTCAACGATGTTCCCGAGCCGGTCCCCGGGCCGGGCGAGGTCCTGGTCCGGGTCGCGGGGGCGGCCCTGAACCCGCTCGACGTCAAGATCGGCGCGGGCCACGTCCAGGAGTATTTCCCGATCACCTTCCCCTCGACCGTGGGCACTGATCTCGCGGGTACGGTGGAGCGACTCGGATCCGGTGTGACGGGCTGGAGCATCGGCGACGCGGTGATCACCCGCACCGATCCGACCGCCGGTGGAGCTGTCGCGGAATACGCTGTGGTCCCAGCGACAAGTCTGGTGGCAGCGCCGACCACGATTCCGCTCGACGCCGCCGCCGGCCTGGCCACCGCCGCGGCGACCGCATGGCAGGCAGTCACCGAGATCGCGGAGCTGAAGTCCGGCCAGAAGGTGCTCGTGCACGCAGGCGCCGGCGGCGTCGGCAGCTTCGTCATCCAGCTGGCCCGTCGCGCTGGTGCGCACGTTGTGACCACCGCGTCCAGTGCTGCTGCCGAGATCGTCCGGAAGCTCGGGGCCGATGAAATCATCGACTACACCAGCGTCGACTTCCGGACGGCAGTATCCGATGTCGATGTTGTCGTCGACTCGGTCGGTGGTGAGACCGAGGCTCGGTCGCTCGATGTCCTCAAACCGGGTGGTCTGCTGGTCAGCCTCCCCGTCCCGCCGGACTTCGAGCGTGCCACCGCTCGCGGGCTCCGCGCCGAGTTCGTCTTCCACGCTTCCGACGCCGAGCGACTGGCGAAAGTCGTCGCAGTAGCGAACGAAGGCTTCGACATCGTCGTCGACCGCACGGTCCGGCTCAGTGGTGCTGCGGACGCGTTCGACTACCTCGCCCAGGGCCACGCCAAGGGCAAGGTCATCGTCCAGCCATGACGCACCGCAGCCGTCGGGATGAGGAACTCCCTCGTCCCGACGGCTTTCCCCCTTTTTCTGGGCCGACAACGGCTGTGCCAAAGCGAGTGCTCTGGTCGAAGGACATGGAAGGGCCTGGGCCAGGTGATCGGCCCATGACACGGCTGGCTGGGACCCGGCAGGAGTCGGTGTCCCCATCGCCGTAGGCACGCCGGTGGCGGGGATGCTCGACGGCGCCGAGCTCGGGGTCCGCCAGATCGTCGTACCGGCGACGTCCATGGTGCACTCCGCCTATGGAGCCCTCGCCTCCGACGTGCAGCTCCCGTTCCAGCAGAGACATCCTGCCGACCGGTCGGTTGTTCGGTAGACCGGGCAACCAGAACGCTGCGCTCAGCGAAGAGTCGACCCGCTCTGCTTCGCAGTCCCGATGTCCTGGCTGCCCAGGACGGCGAGCAGTTTCAGCTTCTCCGCCGAGTCGCCGCCCACCGGGGCGGTGAACCACAGCAGCCGCTGCGAACCATCCTCACTCAGCAGGCTGAGGCAATCGAGTTCGATCGCGCCGAGGTCCGGGTGCATCAGCCTCTTTCGGTCGGCCCGACGTACGGCGACCTCCTGATGAGCCCACAGGTCCGCGAACTCGCTGCTCGCCGAGACCAGCCGCCGGATCAGTCCGCGCACTTCACTGTCGCCGCCGCGGCGGGCCGAGACCGCTCGCAGGTCGGCCACGAAGACCCGCGACTGGTGATCGTGTTCGTCGGGGTGGTACCGCAGCCGGGCCTCAGGGTCGGTGAACCAGCGGTACACGAAGCTGGCCTCGACGCCTTTCTTCCTGGGGATCGGTCCGAGCAGCGCAGCAGCGAGGCGGTTCTGTACCAACGTCGCGTGCAAGTCGCTGATCACTGCCGCCGGGGTGGTCGGCAGGCGTTCGAGCAGATCGAGCATCCCCGGGTGGACGTGCGCCGACGGTCCGTGCCGCGGTGGCAGCGGACGACCGGCCAGAAAGTACAGATGCGCGCGCTCATCCTCCGTCAGCCGCAGAGCCCGCGCGAACGCGGCCACCATCTGCTCGGACGGCTGCGCGCCCCGGCCCTGCTCCAACTGGTTGTAGTAGTCAACCGAGGCGCCGGCCAAGAAAGCCACCTCGTCGCGGCGCAGCCCAGGCACCCGGCGTCGTGTCGACTCAGGAAGCCCCACCTCGCCGGGGCGGATGCGATCGCGTCGCGACTTCAGAAACTCACCGAATGCAGCCAGATCCATACCGACCATTCTGAACCGACTTGCCGCGCCAAGGCAGGGGACGCTGTTACCACCCTCAGCGCATTGCGATGTCCGATCCGGCCCCCGGTCCTCTCTGGCTGGGTGTCGCCTGGTTCGGACGTGGCGTTCGGGATGCTGAGCGGTTGCCGGAGCCGGACCCTGGCGTACGACATATGTGTGGACAAACGACCGTCGTCCGTGCCAACGAACACACCCGCCGTCCCGGACCTGCCGACCTGGTCCCGCTGTCCTGCAACGAGATCCAGCGCCCATTCATCACGCTCGTCGTCCGGCCGGCCGCTGGTCCGGAGCGTGTTTGTGCGTGTACTCGCCTGACGTGCTGTCAGGCGGTGTGAGTTCGTGACGTCGGGTGCAGCAGACCGTTGTGCTTGTCATGCAAGACGATGTGCAGCTCGATGTCTGTTGAAGCAGCGCTCGATCACGTTGCGCCGCCGGCAGGTCTCCCGGTCGAACCCTGGCGGTCGGGGGCCGCTACCTGTTCAACATCAAAGCCAGCGGCCCCGGTCAGGGTCTGCGCCCCTTCCGCGACCCCGACGCCGTCGCGGATGCCGAGGACGACTGATCCCGCGCATCCGACCCGTTGGGCCGCTCGCTGTACCCCGTGCAGGCCGGGTGCCGTCGCTCCGGCCCGAGGTGATGCTCGTCAGCCCGTGGGTGTGCCGATCTGGTTGCGTTCGAGCACGGAGCGCAGCTTGGAGAGGGCCTGTGCGGCGGCCCTCGCTGAGGAGTTGTCGAGAGTGCCTCCGATCAGCTCGGCCACTTTGGTGGTGAAGGTTTTCTCTGCTGCGTCGACGAGCTGGGTGCCGTTGTCGGTCAGGGCCAGCAGCGAGGAGCGGCGGTCGGCTGGGTTCGGCTGTCGGACGGCCCAACCCTGCTTCTCCAGGCGGTCGATGGTTTTGCTGGTCGCCCCGATACCGATGGCGAATTCGGCGGCGAGGTCCGCCACGCGGGACCCTGGGTGGTCGCGCAGGTAGCGCAGGGCCTCGAACTGCGAGGTGACGATCCCGTGCCGCTCGCGGAGACGATCGTTGAGGGCGTTGTACAGACGCGTCTCGCATCGGACCAGGTCGGCGAAGAAGCCCGGGAGGTCGACCGTCCCGCCGCTCGATGTGGATGCCATGGCATATAGTCTACATTAGATTCCACGGCATATAGTTCCATGGAAGTTACCTATGGCGGGAGCATACCTATGAGCAAGGAACAGCGGGCGAAGGTCGACGCGATGCTGCGACAGCCCCGACCCGAGGGTCCCCGATCGGTCGAGGCGATCCGAGCCGGATTCAAGGCGCTGATGGCCCAGATGACTGTGCCCGACGGCATCCGCACCACGCAGACGACGCTCGGCGACCGACCCGCACTGTATGTCGAGCCGGACAACGGGCCGCGCGCCGGGACGATCCTGTACTTCCATGGCGGCGGCTGGGTGTCCGGCTCTCCCGAGACCGCCCTGTCGCTGACGGGACACCTCGTGGCCAAGACCGGCTTCGGGGCGTACTCGCTGGACTACCGGCTTGCCCCCGAGCACCCGTTCCCGGCCGCAATCGAAGACACGCTGAGCGCCTACCGCTCCCTCCTCGACAGCGGCAAAGACGCTTCGACCATCGTGTTCGCCGGCGACTCCGCCGGCGGCGGCCTCACCGTCACCACCTGCCTCGCCGCCCGCGACGCGGGCCTCCCGCTGCCCGCCGCCATCGTGGCGTTCTCCCCGGGCCTCGACGCCACCCGAACCGGCGAGAGCATGGACACCAAAACGGGCATCGACCCGATCTTCACCCGCGAGGCTGTTGAACACACCGGAGCCATGTACCTCGCCGGAGCCGACCCGCATCAGCCCCTGCTCAGCCCGGCCGTCCTCGCCGACCTGACCAGCTTCCCCCCGATGCTGATCCAGGTAGGCACCAACGAGATCCTGCTGGACGACTCCACGCGCCTGGCCGCGCGTGCGAGGGCAGCCGGAGTGGACGTCATCCTGGATATCACCGCCGACGTGCCGCACGTGTTCCAGTCGTTCGCCGGCGTCCTGGACGAGGCGGACGAGGCACTGGACCGCGCAGCACTCTTCCTCGGCCAGCGCATCCGCGCCGCGAGCGCAGCGCACACGTCAGCAGGGTAGGGCCAGGCCCCGGCCTCACTCGGGCCGCGACCTCCACCCCGGGTCTTGCTCGCCATTCCCTTCCAGGCGGTCGGCCCGGGGCCCATTCCTCGCCTTTGGGCCTCCCGCCCGGGTCACCGAGAAACGGCTCCTCCAGGAACTGACACTCTTCAAAAAACCTTGGCGAGCTCAAGCGGTCAGCGCATCACCGCTGTTCAGGAGGTCAGCGTAGACCTCTGCCGGAGTGCGATAGCCATGGGTCCTGCGCGGGCGGTGGTTGAGCTCGTGGGCGATGGTGTCCAGGTCGGCCTGGTTGAACGTGCGGAGGTCCGCGCCTTTGGGCAGGTACTGCCGCAGCAGCCGGTTGGTGTTCTCGTTGGTGCCGCGCTGCCAGGGACTGCGCGGCTTGCAGAGGTAGATCGGCATCCCGGTCTCGGCGGTGATGGCCTGGTGCTCGGCCATCTCCCGGCCCCGGTCCCAAGTGAGCGTTCGCCGTAGCTGGGGCGGGATGCCGAGGAGGCTCCTGGTGAGGTGCGGCGTGACCTGCTCGGCCTTGATACCGTCGGGCAGCGCGACGATGGCCGGGTAGCGGCTGGTGCGCTCGACGAGCGTGGCGACGGCTGAGGGCCGGGTGGCCATCACAAGGTCGCCCTCCCCGTGACCGGGAACCTTGCGGTCCTCGACCTCGGCGGGGCGGGCGGTGATGGACACCATGCCGCGGATGATGTTCCGCCCGGTGGGCCGACGGGCGATCTTCGGACGAGGCATGGGCCTGCCTGACCGCAGCCGCTGGGTGAGGCTGCGGTCGATCGCCTGGCGCCGGCGAGGGTCGTAGAGCGAGAGGTAGATCGCTTCGTGCGAGATCTGCGTGGAGGCGTCACCGGGAAACTGCCGTCGTAGCCATCCTGCGATCTGCTCGGGTGACCAGCACAGAGCCGGCTTGGCTTCCACCAGGGTGCGCAGAGCCGGACGTTGGGCGAGCTTGGCCTGCTTGGGGCGGCGCCCGCGTTCGTAGGCGGCTGCATCGGCCAAGGCTGCTCAGTAGCGGTTCCGGCCGCCGTTGCGGACGATCTCGCGGGAGACGGTCGAAGGGGATCGGCCCAGCCGCTTGGCCAGCTGCCGGGCCGATTCCCCGGCGGCGATACCGCGGGATATCTCCTCGCGCTCGCTGCCGCTCAGATGCCGTCCTGACCGCTTGTGCGGGGTAAGGCGGACGCCGCCGCTCTGGTACAGGAAGCGACGGGCGTGCTGCATCGGCGCCCCGAGTGCCCGCCCGATCAAGCTGAATGACTGCCCCTCGCGTCGGCGTCTCCAGATCTCGTCCTGTCGAGCTGGAGAAAACCCGTAGTCACGCACCTGTGCCTCCACGATCACATGATCATCCGTGGGTGGTGCGTTGATCACTTGAGGGTGCCATCGTTTGCCGACAGGGTGAGGAGTGGCAGCCGGGACGGTGAAGAGGCGTTGGCCATCGGTACCGGGCCCGGAGGGCGGCTTCCCGAGCGACCACTATCCCGGTCGAGGGCCGCCTTGAGCTCCCCTAGAAGGCCCATGCCGTTGCGTAGGGGCTGCGGGCGTGCGGGCATCCGCTGCCCGCACGGCCCACGGTGTGCCGGCGCCGGCCTGGCAGGGTCAGGTGCCGGCGCTCAACGCGGGCTGCGCCGGCTCCGGTAGGCCGCGACGCTGGCCCGGTGTGCGCAGGTTCGGGTGCAGTACTGCTTCGAGCCGTTGCGCGAGAGGTCCACGAAAGTGGCCCGGCAGGTCGGCCCGGCACATACGCCGAGACGAGCGGGACCGAGCGTGGCGATCACAGAAGCCAGTGCGCTGAGCGTAGTCGCGGCAAGGTGCGCCGAGCAGCGGTCGGTGTCGGAGGTCACCTCGGTCCACCAGCGGTCGTCCTCGTGGCGCAGTACCGGGGTGGCGCGGCTGCGACGCAGACCGTCGTTGATCAGAGCCGCAGCTTCGACCGCGTCCGCGTTCGCCCGTTCGAGCACCTGACGCACCGTCTCGCGCAACGCGCGGACTTCCGCCAGGTCGGCGCGGGTGAGATGCCGCGGACCGGCCCCTTGGTTCGCGGCCGAACTCGGAGGCTCAGCCGCGGGATGGTCGTCAAGGAAGTCCCGGAGCTGCTCCACGGTCTCGAGCGCGTCCTCTCCCTTGATCGGCCTCAAGGTGTTGGCCAGGTCGACGGCCGTCTGGACCACCAATGGGCTGTAATACGCATCCTGCATTTGACGTGTCTCCTCACTGTCCCATAACGTTACACCCAAAGGAGCTTTAGGATGTCACAACATACTCGGCAGGGGACGACGCCGCAGACGATCCCGTCTGGAGGGGCCCCGGCACCGGAGCGAACCGACGCCCCGGACGGGCGTCGGCTGGGGCTGACTTTGGGGATGCTGGTGCTGCCGATGTACGTGGCACTGGGAGCGCCGTCGGTGGCCCTGCCGGCCATCGGCCGCGCACTCGCGGTGCCGTTCGGGGCCACCGCATGGATTCTCGCCGCGTGGTCGCTGACCTCCGCGCTCGCGATGCCGGTCGCGGGTCGGCTGCTGGTCCGCTGGAGCCCCTTCCAGGTCCTCGTCGCCGGGGTCGTGGCGCTCGCCGCGGGCTCCGTGCTCGCCGGAGCCGGGCCGACACTGTCCGTCGTGATCGTCGGCCGACTGATCGGCGGCGCCGGGGCGGGCGCGACCGTGATCGCCGTCTTTGCCGCGGCCACCGCCCTTCCCGGGCGGCAACGGATCCGCGCCCTGGGAATCATCGCGGCCGCCAGCGCGACGGCGTCGGGGTGCGGGACACTGTTGGGCGGGGCGGTGACCGCATGGCTCGGGTGGCGTGCCGTGCTCGCGATCCCGGCCCTCGCGCTGCCCCTCCTGCTGGCCGCATTGCCGAGTAGGCGCGCATGGACGCGGAGCGGTAGCGGCGAGCGAAACGGCTCGACCGGGCGACTCGATATCGTCGGCGCGGCCGTGCTGTCGGTACTCGCCGGCTCCTTGATCACGTTGCTGCAGGCACATTCGGTCGGCCTGCCCGCTCCGGTCACGCTCGTCGTGGCTGCCGCCGGGGCGCTCGCCGCCGTGGGACTGTGGTGGCGCGTGCGAAGCACGCCCGACGGGTTCGTGCCTCGGCGGGTGATCGCATCCCGCGGCTTCCTGGCGGCCGGGCTCATCGGCGGGACCGTCTTCGCCGGCTACTACGGGGTGCTGTTCCGCGCCCCGTCCCTGATCGAGCAGGCCACGGGCGGTGGCCCCCTGGAAGCCGGCGTGCTCTTGGTCCCGGCCGCCGCCTGCTCGGTGCTGGCCGGGCGGCTGGTCGGCACCTTGACCGACCGGTTCACCGGCTGGCAGGTGTCGGCCGGGCTTGCGGCACTCACCGTCGTCGGCGTGCTCGTGGTCGCGATCTTCACCGGGCCGATCCCGATTGTCGTCGGCACGGCGTTGACCGTGTGCGGGTTCGCCGGCGCCCAAGCCGTACTGGTGAGCCTCGCGCCGGACCTGGTCGCCGCGGACGACCGCGACACCGCACAGTCCCTGCTCAACTTTATGAACGCCCTGGGTGGCGGGATCGGCCCGGCCGCTGTCGCGGGTCTGTCCGGCATCGTGCCGGTGCCGGTGGCCCTCGCCGTGCTCGCGGCACTCCCCCTGGCCGGACTCGTCCTCAGCCTGACCCGGCGCCCTACCGCCGACCGCCGCCCCGAACCCGACGCCACGCGTGGGAGCCCGCGATGACGGTCCACCTGCCTCTGATCCGATAACGCCTTGACCAGTAAGGAGCGTTGCCATGTCCGCCGAGCCATTCGAGGTCAGCATCACCGAAGCCGAGATCGCGGACCTGCGTGAACGATTGCGACGGACACGGTGGCCCGAGCGCGAGCCGGTGGACGACTGGTCACAGGGTTTGCCGCTGGCGTATGCGCAGGAGCTTTGCCGCAGCTGGGCCGAGGACTACGACTTCGGGTTCGCCGAGCGGCTGAACGTGTTCCCGCAGTACCGCGACACGATCGACGGGCTGGGCATCAACTTCCTGCACGTCCGCTCGCCGGAGCCGGACGCGTTCCCGCTCGTGCTCACGCACGGGTGGCCGGGTTCGGTGCTCGAGTTCCTGGAGGTCCTCGGCCCGCTGACCGACCCGCGCGCGCACGGCGGTGACCCGGCGGACGCGTTCCACGTGGTCGCGCCGTCGTTGCCCGGGTACGGCTGGAGTGACAAGCCGTCGACGACCGGGTGGGGCATCACTCGCACCGCGCGCGCCTGGGACACGTTGATGGTCTCGCTGGGTTACGAACGGTACGGCGCGCAGGGCGGTGACTGGGGTTCGGCGGTGTCCGCGGTGCTGGGCGAGGTGGCGCCCGAGCGGGTCGCCGGCGTGCACCTGAACCTGGGATCCGTGGCGGCGGGCACGTTCGACGACCCGACGCCCGCGGAGCTGGCGAATCTCGAGGCCGAGAAGGAGATGCAGCGCACCGGCCGGGGGTACTCGGCGATCCAGGCGACCCGGCCGCAGACGCTCGGCTACGGCCTCACCGACTCCCCGGCGGGGCAGGCCGCCTGGATCGCCGAGAAGTTCTGGGCGTGGACGGACAACGACGGCCATCCCGAGGACGCGTTGTCGCGGCAGACGATCCTCGACGAGATCTCGGTCTATTGGTTCACCGCGTCGGCCACGTCGTCGGCGCGCCTGTACTGGGAGAGCTTCGCCAACTTCCGGGACAAGGTGACCGCGCCATCCGGGCTGTCGGTCTACCCGCGCGACATAACCCGCCCGTCGAGGCGGGAGGCCGAGCTGCGGTTCACCGACCTGCGCTGGTTCGAGGAGCTGCCGCATGGTGGCCACTTCGCCGCGCTGGAGCAGCCGGAGTCGCTGGTCCAGCAGGTGCGCGGGTTCTTCCGCCTGTTCCGCTGACTGTCCGTGCCTGAAGGGTGTCCATATCCCCATCAGGCTGCTGAGCTGGGTGTTTCCTGTGGATGGAGAAGTCGTTGGGGTGGCGTGGTGTGGGTCTTGCCGGTGTCAGGGTGCAGGTCTTCGGGCTGGCCCAGCCGAGGGTCTGTCAGAAGGGCGGACGGTGTGCTCGATGTCGAAGGGCCGCAGGTAGGCCTGCCGCAGCCGGTTGGCGTCGGCTTCCGTGGCGTCGGCGGCAGACCCCCAAGCCAGACCGGCTTGGGGGTGGCGCCGCTGGGCAGGTGGTCGATGTCCAGGCGAATCACGGTGCCCTCGATGATGGGGAGGATGCCGTCGGCCGCGGCCCAGGAGGATCGGTGGGTGCGCCTGGGGTTCGGGGGGCCGTAGAGGCGGGTGTCAGTGACGGTTTCGGTATCCGGGGTGCCCCAGGTGTCAGGCTGGCCGACGACGAACTCGCCGCCATGCCGGGGCGGGCAGCCCCAGGTCCCGGGTGGGCAGGGCGGGACGGCCCTGCGCAGGGCGCGGTAGAAGGCCGGGATCGACCCATCACCGCAACGCGCGGACCGCTCATGGGCTGCTTTCCTCAAAGCGCAGGCCTCCGCAATCGTGGCCACCGACCTCTTCCACATCGACACCGTCCCCTTGCGGCGCTGGTTCGTACTGTTCTTCATCGACCATGGCGCCCGCCGCATGCACATCGCCGGCATCACTCGACACCCGACCGGCCCCTGGATCACCCAGCAAGCGCGGACCTACCTCATGGACCTGGGCGACCGCGCAGAGTCGATCAAGTTCCTCATCCGGAACCGCAGCGCCTACTTCACCAACAGCTTTGACACCGTCTTCCAAGCAGCCGGCGTACGCGTCATCCCCACACTGCCCGCTGTGCCACGGATGAACGCGATCGCCGAACGCTGGATCGGATCATGCCGACGCGAGGCCACCGACCGCATCCTGATCACCGGAGAGCGCCACCTCCGCCTCGTCCTCGACGAGTGCACGGAGCACTACAACAGTCACCGGCCGCATCGGTCCCTCGGACAACGGGCGCCAGGCCGACTCACCGAGTCCGAACCAATTATCGCCACTGGCAAAACCCGCATCTCCCGACGCGATCGACTCAGCGACCTCATCCACGAATACTCGCAGGTCGCATAGGGGTGACATAGTTTCCGGCACGCACAGGCCGCAGCGTATGACAGCAGGCCGCAGCGCCCATATATGCGTCAGGTGACTGCTCCCGGATGTTCTGCAGCACGCAGATGGGAGTCCTGAAGCGGCTCACGGTGGCCTTGACGGAGAAACGAGACACAGCGTCCGTTGTCGGCGTCGGCGACCGCGCAGCGCCTGACAGGCCTGCACTCGTCAACGATGGTTTGCGGTTCCAAGAGGCTACGCAGTGCACGGACTTGGGACGGACAGCCGCCAGGTGCCCAGAAGGTCACACGACATTCGACGCATCTCGACACAGCTGTCGTCGAGCCGCAGGTTTCCGCGCACCGCGTGTTCGCTCGGCTCGTCCGCTCGCTCAAGAGCAGCCTCGTGGGCCTGCTCCCGATCGGCCATGCCGTCGACGAGGTAGAAGTGGCGTACGAGCCGACCGCACGGTGTACGGAACCCGAGTCCGACCAGCCACAAGCATCCAGTGGCCATGACAGCGCCTTCCGGTCTGGATGAGGTTCCCCGGAGCTTCCCCTTGATCGTGGACACCTGAAGAAGTGCGGGTCTGCGGCCGAGTTACGCGGAGCGGCCGAATCCTGGTCGGGCGAGAGGTTCGGGAAGACCTGTGATCCGAATGCCGGCGTGGGTCTTGTAACGCCTGTTGATCCCGATCAGCAGCGCGGTGATCCGCTCGCAGACACCGCTCATGTCCAGCAGGCCGCAGTCGACGGTGCGCAGCCCGGGGATACGGTCGATGAGATCCGCGGCCAGGACCTTGTCGGCCGTGTGATCGCCGCAGAGCAATACGTCCTCGTCCAGCCGGAGCTCGATGTCCTGCAAGGTGGCGGCGCTGACCGTCTGCAGAGCCGAGACCACGCTTGTGCCGTCCGGCAGCAGGGCCTGGGCCTGTTCGGCGGCAGAACCGGCCCAGGGGACGATGGGACGCAGGCCGCGGGGGCCGACGGGCAGAAGGGGCGCGGTCGTGTCGATGACCAGTTGTCCGGGCTGGATGGCTTTCGCAATGGAGCGCATCGTCTCGACGTGTGCGCTGAAGGGCACGGCGACGACCACTGCCGCCGCGCCTTCGATCATGGTGGTGTTGTCCCCGCCGACCGCTCCGGGGAGTTTGTCGGCGCAGCCCTGCGCCGCTTCTGCACGCCGGGATCCGATGCGGACGTTGACGCCGCTGTGGGCCCACCGGGTGGCGAGCCCAAGACCGAGGGCGCCGGTGCCGCCGACGATGGCGACGGTGTTCTCGTGGTGCGTTGTTGTGGCGGGGAGCGGGTCCGGCTGAGTGACTGTCATGGGTGATCGCCTTCGGTCGGCTGGTTCGGGAGAAGAGAATGCTGGTCATTCGCTGAGGGGGTGGCTCTGTGCGTTGTGTGCGGGGCCGATCCACACGCTCTTGACGTTGGTGAACTGACGGAGTCCGAAGGCGCCCAGCTCGCGTCCGTAGCCGCTGCGCTTGATGCCGCCGAACGGCAGCCGCGGATCGGAGGCGACGATCCCGTTGACGAACACCGCGCCGGCCTCGATGCCGGGAATCAGGCGATCGGCGCGCTCGAGGTCGGTTGTCCAGAGCGCGGCGCCGAGACCGAATTCGGTGGCGTTGGCGATGTCGACGGCCTGGGCCGGGTCCTTCGCGGAGACGACGGCGGCCACCGGCCCGAACGTCTCTTCCGCTGCGACAGCCATCGTCGGGGTGACCTGGTCGAGGACGGCAGGCACATAGAAGTACCCGGGACCGTCGGGGACCGTGCCGCCGGTGACGACGCGGGCGCCCGCCGCGGTGCTGCGCTCGACCTGGTCGACGAGGTCGGAGCGAAGACCGGACCGGGCGAGCGGGCCGATCGTCACGTCTCGGCGGAACGGGTCGCCCACGGTCAGGGCAGCGACACCGGCGGTAAACGCATCGGTGAATTCCTCGACGACCGTTTCCTCGACGATGAACCGTTTGGCGGAGATGCAGCTCTGCCCGGTGTTGTGCATGCGTGCGCTGACCGCCGCCGCGGCGGCGGCCGGGACGTCCGCGTCGGCGAGGACGATGAAGGGGTCCGAGCCGCCGAGTTCGAGGACCTGTGGCTTGAGGTGGTGCGCGGCCATAGCAGCGACGGCAGAGCCCACTTCGGTCGATCCGGTGAGGGTCACGGCGTGGATGCGGGGATCGGCTATGAGGTCCGGCACCGCGTCGGGGCCGACGAGCAGCGTGGTGAACAGACCGGGCGGGCAGCCGGCCCGGTTCCAGATGTCGGCGATGGCCAGGGCACAACGCGGCACGTTCGAGGCGTGTTTGAGCACGGCACCGTTGCCGGCCAGCAGCGCGGGCGGCGCGAAGCGGAACACCTGCCAGAGCGGATAGTTCCAGGGCATGACTGCCAGGACGAGGCCCAGCGGGTCGAAGGCGACGTGGCTGCGGGCGGCCCCGGTTGCCACGGGCTGGTGCATCAGTAGTTCCGGTCCCTGCGTCGCGTAGTACTCGCAAGCCCAGGCGGACTTGTCGACCTCGGCTTCCGCTTCGGCGATGGGCTTGCCCATCTCCTCGGTGATGAGTGCGGCGAGTTGGTCCCGTTCGGCGCGCAGTAGCGCGGCGGCCCGCTTGAGGTGCTCGGCCCGTGCCGGTACGGGTATCGTCCGCCACCTCCTGGCGGCGAGGGATGCCCGCTCGACTGCCGCGTCGACAGCTGTCGGCGAGTGGGGGGTGAACTGGGCGATGACTTCCTCGGTGGCCGGGTTGACGGAGTTGATCTGGTGAACGGCCATGGTGGCCTCACTCCTTGGGGGTTGACGTGATGGTCCGCGAAGGGCGGGCATGTCCGCCGGTCGGTGTCTCGGGGCGCTCCTCGCGTGGCCGGATCAGGCGACGGAAGTGCGGCCGACCAGCTCCGGATCGGGGCCGCTCCACAGCACGTCGTCGCCGGCGACCCGCTCGTGCGCGGCGGGCGAGGCAAGCGCTTCGAGGACTTCGCCGGCGACCTGCTCGTACCATCGCGCCACTTCGGCGGGATAGTCGGCGTAGCTGCCGTTCTCCCGCAGCACGGGCCCCTCGACGGTCGGGATGTCCGTGACGCCGTCGTAGGTGACGGTGTAGGGCTTGCCCAGACGGGTCGCTGTGGGCGCGTCGATGGTTGCGTCCAGCTTGATCCACCGGCCGTTGAGGAAGGCTTCGCCGAGCGAGTGCCAGGGCAGTGGCCGTCCGGCCGGCCCTCCCCACAGGGTGCGGACCTCTGGTGAGAGGAATTCCATCTTCGGGGCGTGGAGCGCCTGGAACGCGATGCGGGCAGGGATGCGGGCGGCCCTGGACAGGGCGACGAACGAACTCGCCTTGCCCATGCAGAAGGCGACGCCGTGGGCGAGGACGTCGCTGGCCGCCGATTCGCCCTCGGCGAGATAGCGGAACGAGGCGAGGATGTCGTAGGGCAGGTCGCGGACGTAGTGGTAGATGCGGCCCAGTCGTTCGCTGTCGGTGGTGGCACCGTCCGTCAGCTCTCGTGCGGTGGATACCACGAGCGGGTGGTCGGAATCGATGTAGGCGGTCGGCCTCAGGTACGCCTCGTCGATGGGGGCGAGCTCATTGTGTGCGGTCGTCTCGGAGGTCACGGAGTAGCCCTTCGTTGAGTCGTTGGCGTCGTGGTCGCGCGGCTGGGTCAGGTGGGTTGCGTGTGCCGTGCGGGCTTGATGTGGGGCAGGATCTGCTCCCCGACGACGTCGAGATAGCTCGAGTCCGCGACGTCCGGGATGGTGAACAGGAAGTGGTCGATGCCGGCATCCTGGTAGGCGCGGATGCGCTCGACACAGGCTTCCGGCGTCCCGGTGATCAGTCCGGTGTCGGGAATCGACTGGAAGCGGGTACGCAGCTCGTCCTGCTGTGCCGAGGAGTCGGTCGGTGCGAGCAGGGTGGTGATCGACAGGCGCAGGGTCGCCGGATCGCGGCCGATCGCCTCGCACTCACGGTCCAGGAACGCGCGGCGCTCCGCGCACTTCTCGGCGGGCCACCATCGGACGTTGATGCCGTTGGCGTGCCGGGCGGCGATGCGGTGGACCCGCAGCCCCTCGCCGCCCACCCACAGGGGCGGATGCGGCTGCTGGAGCGGGGGCGGATCGCAGACCGCCCCGTCGATGCTGTAGAAGTCGCCGTGGAAGGTCGGGTGCGGGTCGGTCCACACCTGGCGCATCACCTGGAGCGACTCGCCGAGCGCGGTGACCCGGTCCCCGGTCGGGGGGAACGGGATGCCGTAAGCCTCGTACTCCTGCTGGAACCAGCCCGCTCCCATGCCCAGGTCCAGTCGGCCGCCGGAGATGACATCGAGGGTGGCGGCCATCTTGGCGAGCACGGCGGGGTAGCGGTAGGAGTTGCACAGCACACTGGTGCCCAGGCGCACGGTGGTGGTGTCGCGGGACAGGGCCGACAGCGCGGTCCAGCATTCGAGCAGCGGGACCGACGACGAACGGCTCTGCTGGGCATCGCCGTCGCTCTCGGGTCCGGCGGTGATGCCCGCGTCCCGGACGTAGTCGTCGGGGCTGAGGGTCAGGAAGTGGTCGCACAGCCACACGGAGTCGAATCCGTAGGACTCGGCGGCCTGCGCGGCGCGGACCATGCCGGGATAGTTGCCCACGGCGAGGCCGCGGATGGTCAGGGCCAGGATCAGCCCGATGTGCGGCTCGGGCTCGTGGGCGGGACCCGCGCCGGAGGGATCGTCGTCGTTCATGGACGTCGCCTTTCTGTCATGTCGGTCATGCCGACCGGGGCACCGGAGACGGTGCGGGGAAGCGTCACGGTGAATCCGTAGCGTTCCGGGCGGTAGTGGAAGATCACGACTTCCAGTGGACGGTCGTCGTGGCCGAAGCTGACCCGCTCCAGGACGAGCACGGGTGCGGACTCGTCGATCTCCAGCGCCGCGGCGACGTCCGGAGAAGCCGCGGCCGCGTGGATCTGGTGCTGGGCCTGCGCGATCCGCACCCCCAGGCGCTGCTCCCACATCGTGTACGTGGTCTCGGTGGTGGGTTCGCCGGAGCGCAGCGGCCCGGCCGCCTCCAGCACCCGCGTCGGGAGGTGGATCGTGACGAGCGCGACCGGCTTCTCCCCGTCCCCGTACCGGCGCCGGATCGTCAGTACCTCGGACTCCCCGAGGACCTGCGCGACGTGGGGCGCAGCGGATTCGACGCCAAAGCCCAGGACGTCGATGTGCGGTGTGACGCCCTGTTCGAGCAGGACCTCGGTGATGGTGCGCACGCCGGAGGACAGCTCCTGGTCCACCGGTTCGGAGACGAAGGTGCCCAGTCCTTGCTTGCGTACCACCCAGCCCTGCGACTCCAGTGCACCCACGGCGGCACGGACCGTGATGCGGCTCAGACCGGTCTCAGCCATCAGCTCCCGTTCCGTGGGCAGCCGCGTTCCCGGCGGCAGCTGCTGCTTGAGGATCAGTGCTTTGATCTGCTCCGCCAGCTGCGTCGTCGCCGGTGTCCGGCCCCGTTCGATCCGGAATCCGGCGGCCGACAGGTCGAAGCGGGGCTCGTTGCCCATGTCAGATGTCATAAGTCGTATTGAACCCGGCAGCAGGCCCGGACGCGTAACAACCCCTTCGGGTGTCACGGCCGGCGGGGCCACCGAACCCTTGACGCATGTCATAAGACGTTTTATAACGTCTTACATCTGGTGGGCGCAAGTAGCCCCCGCCGGGAATCAAAGGAGTCCCCGTGTCAGACCAGAACCACGTAACCGTGATCGCCCGCTTCACCCCGGCCTCGGACCGCGCTCCGCAGCTGCAGGCCCTGCTCGAAGGAATGATCGCCCCGACCCGCTCCGAGCCGGGATGCCGCTCCTACGACCTCTACACCACCGAAACGGAAGCCCCGGACTTCGTCCTCCTGGAGCGCTACCAGGACACCGCAGCCCTGGAGGCGCACCGCACGACGGCCCACTACAAGGCCTACCGCGCCCAGCTGTCCGACCTCCTCGCCAAACCGGTCGAGGTTTCCGTCCTCAGGCCGGTCAACGTCATCGGCTGACCACGGGCACGTCACGCGTCGCGCGACCGCTCAAAGGAGAGCACCATGTCCGACCTGCAAAACGACGTGTCGCCCCCCAGAACTCCCGCCCCCTCCCCAGCCGTGCGCCACATCGACAAAAGCAGCCGCCGTGCGCTGTTCGCGTCCTGGCTGGGATGGACCTTCGACGGGTTCGAGACCTACGCCCTCGTCCTCGTCGGCCCCACGGCCGTCATGGCGGTGGGCACCCAAGCACAGCTGGCAGACCTTCCCACCTACGTCAGCGGCCTGCTTGCGGCCACCCTCGCCGGCTGGGCGCTCGGCGGGATCCTCGCCGGCTTCGCGGCCGACCGGCTCGGCCGACGCCGCACCCTCATCCTCTCCATCCTCTGGTACGCCCTCTTCACCGGTCTGACCGCACTCGCACCCGACTACTGGTGGCTGCTCACCCTGCGCTTCATCACCGGCATGGGACTGGGAGCGGAGTGGGGCAGTGCCACCGCCCTGATCGGCGAACTCTGGCCGGACCGTTCACGCGGACGAGCCGCCGCGGTACTCCAGTCGGGCTTCGGCGTCGGCGCAGTCATCGCCGCACTGGCCTGGTACCTGCTGGAGCCCGTGGGCGACAACGCCTGGCGCTACCTCTTCCTGATCGGCACGCTCCCGGCACTCATCGTCCTCTACGTACGGCGGGCCGTCCGCGACCCGGAGATGTGGACCTCGGTCCGCGACCGGCGGCGCAAGGCCAAAGCCGCCCAAGAAGCCGGCAACACCGTCGCAGCCGCAGACAGGGAACTCCTGCGCTCCCCCTTCACCGCCGTCTTCAGCCACGCCCGCCTACGCCGTCGCGGGCTGCGGCTGCTCGTGCTGACTGTCGTGTCGGTCATCGGCCTGTACGCCGTGTCGGCCTGGATCCCCGCATACACCGCCCAACTCGCCAAGGACACCGGCGAGACGGGCACCCGATGGGGTGCCAACGCCGGCCTGGTGTTCAACGGCGCCTCCGTACCCGGCTACCTCCTGCTCGGTTACCTGGCCGACCGCTGGGGCCGAAAACCCACCATGCTCCTCTACTACTCCGTATCCGCGGCCGTCGTCCCGGTCTTCTTCTTCGCCGTCCACACCCCGCAGGCGGCACTGGCCGTGGCAGCCGTGGCCGGGTTCTTCATCCTGGGCCAGTTCGCCTGGATGCCCATCTACATGCCCGAGCTGTTCCCCACCTCGGGTCGCGCCACAGCGATCTCCGCGGTGTTCAACTCCGCGCGCATCGCGGGCGCGCTGGTCACCCTCGGCACCGGAATGCTCATCAGCCTGCTCGGCGGGATCACTGCCGCTGCCACGGTCGTCGGAGTGGTGATGTACGTCATCGCCATCGCCACCGTCTGGTTCGTCGGACCGGAGACCAGAGGACAACCCCTCCCCCGGTGAACGAACTCCCGGTTCCCACCGGCCACGACCGCACAACGGCAGCCGGTGGGACCAACTGCGAACTCCACCTGGCCGGTCAAGCACCACCCCGCCCTGGGCCAGGAGCACCGAGCCGCATCACGGCCCCTGGACCCGCCGAGCGCAAGGCCGAGAAGGACGACTCGTCCGCGTCGTCCGCCGGCCACAAGCCGGACCGGGCACTGGTCTGATCCGCCCCACCACCAGGAAAACCCCCGCGAGGCGGAACCGCTCGCCCCGCGGACACGTACGAGATCTGGAGAACCGACCGTGGCCCCTACTGCGAACTCCCTGCGCCGGGCGCTGAAAAGAGCCAGGGACGGAGTGGCCCTCGACGTCGCCGAGGCGGCCGTGCTGCTCCAAGCGCGCGACGAGAACCTGGTCGACCTCGCCGCCTCCGCCGCCCGGGTGCGCGACGCGGGTCTCGAAGCGGCCGGCCGCCCAGGCGTGATCACGTACTCCAGGAGCGTCTTCATCCCTCTCACCCGCCTCTGCCGCGACACCTGCCACTACTGCACCTTCGTCACCATCCCCGGCAAGCTGCGCCGGGCCGACCACGGCATGTTCCTCTCCCCGGACGAGGTCCTGGACATCGCCCGCAAGGGCGCCACGCTGGGCTGCAAGGAAGCCCTCATCACCCTCGGCGACAAGCCGGAGGACCGCTGGCCCGAGGCCCGTGAATGGCTCGACGCGCACGGCTACGACGACACCCTCGCCTACGTACGGGCGATCTCCGTCCGCGTCCTGGAGGAGACCGGCCTGCTGCCGCACCTCAACCCCGGCGTGCTGACCTGGACCGACTTCCAGCGCCTGAAGCCGGTCGCGCCATCAATGGGCATGATGCTGGAGACGACGGCGACCCGGCTGTGGTCGGAGCCCGGCGGCCCGCACCACGGCTCCCCGGACAAGGAACCGGCGGTACGGCTGCGGGTCCTGGAGGACGCCGGCCGCTCCTCGGTGCCATTCACCTCGGGCATCCTCATCGGCATCGGCGAGACGTACGAGGAGCGCGCCGAGTCGCTGTTCGCACTGCGCCGGGTCGCCCGCGCCTACCGCGGCGTCCAGGAACTGATCATCCAGAACTTCCGTGCCAAGCCGGACACCGCGATGCGCGGCATGCCCGAGGCGGAACTGGACGAGCTGGTCGCCACGGTGGCCGTCGCCCGGCACATCATGGGCCTCGCCGCCTGCCTCCAGGCACCGCCCAACCTGGTGGACGACGAGTACGAGCGGCTGATCGGTGCCGGCATCGACGACTGGGGCGGCGTCTCCCCGCTCACCATCGACCACGTCAACCCCGAACGCCCCTGGCCGAAGATCGAGGAACTAGCCCGGCGTTCCCTCGCGGCCGGCTTCGAGTTGCGGGAACGTCTCTGCGTCTACCCGGAGTTCGTCCGGCGCGGCGAGCCCTGGCTGGACCCGCGCCTGCTCCCGCACGTCACCGCCCTCGCCGACCCGGAGACCGGACTCGTCCGCGAGGCCGCGGTGGTGGAGGGGCGGCCCTGGCAGGAGCCCGATGAGGCGTTCACCGCCTCCGGCCGCACCGACCTGCACCGCACCATCGACACTGAGGGCCGCACCGGCGACCGCCGCGACGACTTCGACGAGGTGTACGGCGACTGGGGCGCCCTGCGCGAGGCCGCCGCCCCCGGGATGGTCCCCCAGCGCATCGACACCGACGTCCGCCAGGCGCTGGCCACCGCCGCCGACGACCCGACCCGGCTCACCGACGCCGAGGCGCTGGCCCTGCTGCACGCCGACGGGCTCGCTCTGGACGCGCTGTGCCGGGTCGCCGACGACGTACGCAGCTCAGCGGTCGGCGACGACGTCACGTACATCGTCACCCGCAACATCAACTTCACCAACGTCTGCTACACCGGCTGCCGCTTCTGCGCCTTCGCCCAGCGCCGCACCGACGCCGATGCCTACACCCTCTCCCTGGACCAGGTCGCCGACCGCGCCCAGCAGCCTTGGGAGGTCGGCGCGGTCGAGGTGTGCATGCAGGGCGGCATCCACCCGGACCTGCCGGGCACCGCGTACTTCGACATCGCCCGAGCGGTGAAGAGCCGGGTGTCCGGGATGCACGTGCACGCCTTCTCACCGATGGAGGTCGTCAACGGCGCCACCCGCACCGGCCTGTCGATCCGGGAGTGGCTGACCGCCGCGAAGGAGGCCGGCCTGGACTCCGTCCCCGGCACGGCCGCCGAGATCCTCGACGACGAGGTCCGCTGGGTCCTCACCAAGGGCAAACTGCCCGCCGCCACCTGGATCGAGGTCATCACCACCGCCCACGAAGTGGGCATCCGCTCCTCGTCCACGATGATGTACGGCCACGTCGACCAGCCCCGCCACTGGCTCGGCCACCTGCGCACCCTGGCCCGCATCCAGGAACGGACCGGCGGCTTCACCGAGTTCGTCACCCTCCCCTTCGTCCACACCAACGCGCCCGTCTACCTGGCCGGCATCTCCCGCCCCGGCCCCACCGTCCGCGACAACTGCGCGGTGACCGCCATGGCCCGGCTGCTGCTCCACCCTCACATCCCCAACATCCAGACGAGCTGGGTCAAACTGGGCACAGAGGGCGCAGCCGATATGCTCCGGTCCGGCGCCAACGACCTGGGCGGCACCCTGATGGAGGAGACCATCTCCCGGATGGCGGGATCCTCCTACGGCTCCTGCACGTCGGTCCGGGACCTGGTCTCGGTGGCGGAGGCGGCGGGGCGCCCGGCCAGGCCGCGGACCACGCTGTACGGGGAGGTCCCGGAGGAGCGCAGGCGGGCCGCCGAGGCCTCCGACGGGCACCTCCCGGAGCTACTCCCGGTCCTGGACGCGTGATGATGTCCGGCTCACCAGGCAGCCGCTGGACCGTGCTGTTGCCGGTCAAGCCGCTCGCCCTGGGCACCGCGAGAGTGGCCGGCATGGGCGTGGCCGCGGCCACGCCCATGAGCGCACGCAGGACGATGATGCCCGGGGACGAATCGAGGAAGCCGGCCACCGACGTCGTCACGGCGAAGGCCCCCGTCCCTCAGGCCAGCATCCGCTTCAGGCCGAACCTGTCGCCGGTGCTCCCCGCCACCGGCAGGAATCCGGCGAAGGTGAGGGCGTAGGCGTTCAGGAACCACTGCTGTTGCGCGTTGCTCGCACCGAGGTCGCTCTGCATCGTGGGCAGTGCCACATTGCGGATCGTGCTGCCAACAGCACCGCCGAAACCGTCAGCGTCAGCGCGAACGGCGCCCGGACGGGACGGACGGTGGTCCGCTCGGTGCCGGTCATCGCTGGAACCCCTGCTTCCCGTCCGGCAGGGCGACCACGCACTCGACCTCGATCAGGAACTCCGGGGCGAACAGCTTCGCCACCCCCACCAGAGTCGACGAGGGCGGCGGGGAACCGTGCAGGGCACCGAGGATGCCCGGGACCAGATGCGGTTCGTGATCCACGACGTAGACGGTCTCCTTGACGATGTCCTGCCGCTGCGCGCCGAGGGCGTCGAGCAGGCGGTCGATGCGGCGGGCCACCTGCGCGGCCTGTGCCGTGTGATCGCCCTCCCCGACGACGCGGCCCTCCTCATCCCAGGCCACCTGTCCGCTGATGAACGCCAGACCGAGCCCGGCCGGGACCGATACCTGGCTGACCAGCTCCGGAAGGCCGAAGACACCGTCCGGTTCGATGCGGTGGATCATGCGTGCTTCCTTTCGGGCTGAGGAACGCCGAGCCGCGGATTCTCGGGCTGCGGATTCTGTGGCTGCGGATTCTCGGGCCGCGGGTGGTGCAGGGCGGCGACGGCGTTCCCGGCCTCGGCCGCGAGGGCGGCCGCGGCGGTCTCGTCCGAGGCCCACCCGACGTAACCGTCCGGCCTGATCAGGGCGGCGCTGACGCCGGCCCATGCCGCGCGGGACTGTTCCACCGGCCGCGGACAGCGGTACCGGTCGAGGCGGGCGGACGCGTCGTCGGAAGAGAGGCCGTCGACGCCGAAGCCGTCGACGCGAGCGAAATCGATCAGTACGGGGCGCCCGCCCTGGAGAAGGTCGAACAGGTGCTCCGTGTCCGACAGCCGCAGGTTCGGCGCCCGGTGGCCCGTCAGCGGATGGCGCCGGCCGGGCAGGGAGTACGTCACCGACAGTCCGGACAGACGCTGCGCGAGGGCGTCGTTGAGCTGCGGCTGTTCCGCGATCAGCTTGCCCAGCAGGGACCTCAGCGCGGTTCCCTGCGGCGAGAAGGCCGACATGATCGCGGTCTGCGCCTGGGTGTGCTCGATCGTGTCCTCCCCCACCGGATGCCGTTCTTGGTGGTAGGTGTCCAGCAGCTCTTCCGACGCCCGGCCGCTGACGGTCGCCGCCAGCTTCCAGCCGAGGTTCATCGCGTCCTGGACGCCCACGTTCAGCCCGACACCGCCCATCGGCATGTGCTGATGAGCCGCGTCACCCGCCAGCAGGACCCGGCCCTTGCGGTAGTGCCGGGCCACCCGGCTGGTGTTGCCGTAGCGGGACAGCCAGGAGGGGCTGTGCATCCCGTAGTCCGTGCCGGCGATGCGCGAGACCCGCTCGCGCAGTTCCTCCAGGGTGAGTTCGCCCGGCCGCCCGTCGCGAAGGTCCTCCGGCGAGTGCACCACGATCCGGTGCCGGCCACCGGACAGCGGGACGATCATGAACGTGCCCCGCGTCGTCCACTGGCTCGTGACCGGGCCGGGCGGCGGATCACTGAGCACCACGTCGCCGAGTGCCCCCAGCGCGGTGGCCCCGGTCCCCTCGAACTCGATCCCCGCGCACTGGCGCACCACGCTGCGCGTGCCGTCGCACCCGACCACATAGGCGGCGCCGAGCACGTACGCGCCGTCCGGCCCGTCGACCGACACGGTCACCGTGTCGCCGGCATCCACGCAGTCGGTCACCTTGTGTCCGCGACGGACGTCCGCGCCCATGGCCACGGCGCGCCGCTGGAGCAGTTCCGTCGTGCGCGCCTGCGGGACCGTGAGCGTGTACGGGAAGTCGGTGTCCAGCCGCCGGAAGTCGAGGCGGTCATCGAGGACCGCGAAATGCCCGCTGGGTATCCGGCCGCCTTCCGCCAACAGGTCCTGATGCGCGCCGCGGAGCGCGAAGGTCTCGATCGTGCGGGCGTGGAGCGTCAGCGCCCGGGAATTCTGGTCGATCTTTGGATCCTGCTCGAGGACCACCGTGCGGACCCCGGCCAGCCGCAGTTCGCACGCCAGCCACATGCCCGTCGGCCCGCCGCCGACGATGACGACGCTCTCATCCATGCCGCACCTCTCTCTATCACTGACCAAGTAACCGTCGACGTCAGATATACTCGATCAGTGACCAAGAGACAAGCTGCCGCCCGCACCAAGGTCGGGATCACCCTCGACCACGTGGTCGGCGCGGCGTTCGACGTACTCGACCGGGGCGGCGTCGCCAAGCTCTCCACCCGGGCCATCGCGGCCGAACTCGGGGTCAGCATGAACACCGTCATGTGGCACATCCGCACCAAGGACCGGCTCCTGGACACCATGGCCGAGGCCGTCCTCGGGGAAGTCGACCTGGACGGCCTGCCCGAGGACTGGCACGACCAGGCGGCCGAACTGCTGGGACGGCTGCGCCGGGCGATGCTCCGGCACCGGGACGGCGCCCTGCTCGTCGCGGGCACCTTCCCCGCGGAACCGCGGACCCTCGCCTTCACCGACCGGCTGCTGACCGCCCTTCTGCGCGGCTGCCCCACCCGCAAAACGGCCGCGTGGACGGCCTGGAACCTCTTCTACTTCACCCTGGGCCTGGTCCAGGAGGAACAGGCGGCACCCGCCGACAACCGCGACCGTCTGCGCGCACACGTGACCGAACGGCGCTTCCCCGGACTGAGCTCAGCACTGGACGACTTCACGTCCGTCGACTTCGCGGCACGCTTCCGGTTCGGCATCGAGCAGATCCTCCACTCCGCCTCGACCGGGGCAGCACCCGAGCACTGAACGATGAGCCCGCGCCCGACCCCCGGCACGGAGCGGACCCCCGCCGCTTCAAGGAACACCTCGCCACCCCCGGCGGAGTTCCCAGCCGACACGGTGGCACCGGCCCGTCCGCCGAGCCGACCCGCCTCGCGCGTTGCCACCGAACCGGGCATGCACCACCAGACGCCGCAGCAGCGGACCAAGACCACGCAGAGCGCGGAACGGCCCGAGGAGGCTGCGGCATCGGTGAAGGACGCGAAGAAGGCGGCCTTGCGCAAACAGGTCCACGAGCTGGAGACGGAACGTTGACGGCGCTCTTCGAAAGCGGCTGCATGCACGGCACCGTGCTGGTCGACGTCGAGGCCGGCAGGGACGTGGACGTGCTGCCCGACCGCACCTCCGAGACGTTCGCGGCCTGGCTCACCGAGCATCCCGGCGCCGAGATCATCTGCCGGGACCGGGCGAGCGCCTACACCAAGGCGGTCAGGGAAGCCGCCCCCAGTGCCCCCGAAGTCGCTGATCGCTGGCACCTGTTACAGAACCTCTGCGCCACAGTGGGGAAGACCTGCCACCAGCACCGCGACTGCCTGCGCAAACGCGCCGAGGAGGAGACGGTGACCGAAGTGCCGGAGCTGCCCCCAATGCTGTTGCCTGAAGGGTGTCAATATTCCGATCAGGCTGCTGAGCCGGGCGTTCCCTGTCGATGGTGAGGCAATCGGAGTGGCGTGGTGTGGTACTCGTTGAGCAGTCCACCGAGTACCTGGTGGCGCCTGATTGTGCCAGCAGGTAGGGGGATGATGTTCGGGTCGTCGTCCGGGGCTCGTAGGTCCAGGCTGCGGTGGGGCCGTCCCGCGTTGTAGTGCTCGGCATACGTGGTGAGGACGGTGCGCAGATGTCGTTCGCCGGTGATCAGGAGGCGGTCGGTGCACTCGGTGCGGGCTGTGCGTATCCATCGTTCGGCGAACGCGTTTGACCTGACGGCTGTGCCGCTGCCGGCGAAGACGGCGTCGAAGGCGGCGGTGAACTTGCTGTCCCGGTCACGGATGAGGAACCGGAAGCACCCGGCCCTGTCGCCGAGGTCCATGAGCAGATTGCGGGCGAGTTGAGTGGCCCATGCGCCGGTCGGGTGGGCGGTGACGCCCAGGACGTGAACGCGCCGGGTGGCGATCTCCATGACGAAGAAGACATGGAGACGTCGGAGGAAGACCGTCTCCACGTGCATGAAGTCGCAGGCAAGCAGCGTGTGGGCCTGGAAACGGAGGAAAGTACGCCAGCTCTGCTCGGAGGCGCGCTGCGGTGCGGGCGGCAGACCGGAGCGGCGCAGGACGCGCCGAACCGTGGCGGCGGCAACCCGATGGCCAAGCCGTCGAAGTTCACCCTGGATCCTGACGTACCCCCAGGTCGGGTTCTCTCTTGCCAGGCGCTGGATGAGCGCAACTGTCTCTTCCGGCAATGGTGGACGACCGGGTCCGACCGCCGTCTGGCGCCACTTCCAACGCACCAGACGATGGTGCCAGGCCAGCAGCGTGCCTGGAGTGACCAGCCGATGGCAGCGTAATGCGGGTGGCAGGCGCCGTGCGAGAGCGGAGAGCACGGCACGGTCAGCCCATGAGAGCCGCGGCCGCTCGACCTGCCGACGCAGCACAGCGACCTCATGGCGGAGAGCGAGGATCTCGGCGTTGTTCGCGGGGGCAGACCGGCCCAGTAAGAGCAGGCAACCAAGCAGTCGGCAGAAGATCAGGTAGAGCCGTCGCAGACCCACAATCACCGATCATGCCCATACTTGGACGATCGCAGGTCAACCACCGTACGCCAATAAAGACACCCTTCAGGGACGTCCACGGCCGACACGCCGACTTCGGGAACCGCTGGTCGGAACACGCCTCTGTTGAGTCAGACCGTGGCCGGACGCCGGGCCGGCGGCACACCCCGAGCGGGCCAGCCCCGGGGGCGGCAGGGAACCTCACGAGCCATCCAACCCAGCGTCCTACAGCACGCTACGAGCGGCCAACCCGACCGCGCACCGCTATAGCCAATACAAGTCGGGAACCTCACCGAGTCACAGGTCGCCCGCCCTGACCAGTCCCGAAGGCGTGGGAGCTGTCATGAAAAGGCCTCTGCGTCCTTCAATCCGGGATAGACGTCGACGGAGTGGAGCCAGGATCATCCCGGCTCCACTCCAGGTGCGGGCACTGTAGGTCTTCAGCGATTCACCCTGGGTTCGTGGCATGTCCCATCAGGTGCGGGTCCAGCGTTGGTTGCTGCCGTTCGAGCAGGAGTAGAGCTGGACCAGGGTGCCATTGGCGGTGCCGCCTGCGACGGCGTCGAGGCAGAGGCCGGACTGGACGCCGACGATGGATCCGTCGGAGTTGAGGCGCCACTTCTGGTTGTCGCCGCCCCAGCAGCCGTAGATCTGGACCTTGGCGCCGTTGCCGGTGCCGGCGGCGTCCAGGCACTTGTCGCCGTAGACCCTGAGCTCGCCGGCGTCGGTGTACGTCCACTGCTGGTTGGTGCCGCTGTGGCAGTCCCACAGGTTGACCTGGGTGCCGTCGGTGGTGCTGGTGCCGGGCACGTCCAGGCAGCGGCCCGAACCGACACCCTTGATCTGTCCGGAATCCGCAGGGGGCGTGGTGGAGCCGCCGTTGAGTGCGCCCAGGACGGCGGTGTAGGCGGGCTTCTTGCTGCCGTTACCGTTGAACAGCAGCGGCGTCTGCTCCGATCGCCAGGAGTCGGTGTCGCGCACCCCCCAGACGGTGATGCCGAGGCAGCGCGGGACGGCCAGGCAGTCGTTGGTCACGTTGGCGTAGGTCGTGGCCGGGGCGCCCTGGATGTCGAGTTCGGTGAGGGCCACGTCGACACCGAGGGCGGCGAAGCTCTGCAGGGTGGTACGGAAGTTGCTGTTGTACGAGCTGTCGTTGTTGAAGTGCGACTGGAAACCGACGCAGTCGATCGGCACGCCGCGCTGCTTGAAGTCTCGGACCATGGCGTACACGGCCTGGGTTTTGGCCCAGGTCCAGTTCTCGATGTTGTAGTCGTTGTAGCAGAGCTTGGCGGCCGGGTCGGCGGCGCGCGCGGTGCGGAAGGCGACCTCGATCCAGTCGTTGCCGGTGCGCTGCAGGTTGGAGTCGCGCCGGGCTCCCGAATTGCCGTCGGCGAACGCTTCGTTCACGACGTCCCACTGAGCGATCTTGCCCTTGTAGTGGGCCATGACGCCGTTGATGTGGTCGATCATCGCCTGGCGCAGTGTGCTGCCGCTGAGGCTCTGCATCCAGCCGGGCTGCTGGGAGTGCCAGGCCAGGGTGTGACCGCGCACCTTCTTGCCGTTCTGCACCGCCCAGTTGTAGACGCGGTCACCGGCGCTGAAGTTGAACTGGCCCCGCTGCGGTTCGGTGGCGTCGATCTTCATCTCGTTCTCGGCCGTCACCATGTTGAACTCACGGCCCGCGATCGTCGTGTACGCCGAGTCGCCCAGTCTGCCGGAGGCGATGGCCGTGCCGAAGTAGCGGCCGCTCTGTGCCGCAGCGGCGCCGAGCGTGCTCTCGGCGGCGTGTGCGGTCGGCGGCGTGACCAGTGCGGCGACCGTTGCGAGGACGCTGACGACCAGCGCCAACAGCAGGCCGCGGAACTTCCGGCGGCTAACCGGTCTGGGAAGGGCATACGAGCCCATGACTGTGCCTCCAAGTAGGAATCACGGAAGGAATGCAGGCGCAGGGGGGTGCCTCGTCCGCTCCCCCTCGGCGGACGGACACCGGAACGTGACGGGGGTGGCGCAGGCTTTGGTGCGCGGAACTGTCGTGCGGTACCGACACGGTTCGAGATCTCGAACTATGACCGGCTTCTCAAGCAGGGATGATTGAGGCATTGACGATGACTCGTCAACACTCCTCGCAGAAGAAGTTTCCGTTCCTCGTCCGAAAATTTCCGGACCCCGGCGAGCCCGACGGCGAACCCCCGTCGTCGCCGGAGGCGCTATTTGTGGACAGATCGGCGACAGGCCTTGACCAAAGGGCCCCACATTCCTAGCTTGTGGCGCCAGAGCATCCGGAATTTCTTCGAAATGTTCCGTGATTGCTCCTGCCCCCGGGCACGTCCGCTCCGCGGTTCATCGGGGTCACGTCACCACCGCCCCCAAAGGAGGCCCTCTGATGTGGTTTCGCCACCCGCCCCCGGCCCGTCCAAGACGCTTACTCGCCGTCCTTGCGCCTTTGCTGCTCGTGGCCACCTTCCTCGGTGCCCAGCCCGCCGACGCGGCGACCGTAGACCCCAACGCCTCGTATGTGCTGGTCAACCGCAACAGCGGCAAGGCCCTGGACGTCTACAACATGGCGACCGGCGACGGCGCCCGCATCACCCAGTGGACCAGGAACGATCAGAACCAGCAGCAGTGGCAGTTCGTCGATTCCGGGGGCGGCTACTACCGCATCAAGTCCCGCCACTCGGGCAAGGTGCTGGACGTCTCCAACCGGTCCACCGCGAACGGTGGTTCGATCGTCCAGTGGGCCGACCTGAACGGCACCAACCAGCAGTGGCGGCTGGCCGACAGCCCGGATGGCTACGTGAGGCTCATCGCGCGCCACAGCGACAAGGCCCTCGAAGTACAAGGTGCCTCCACCGCCGACAACGCGAACGTCGTCCAGTACGACGACTGGGGCGGCACCAACCAGCAGTGGCAGCTCGTCAAGGTCGGCGGCAACGACCCCGGCGCGTGCGATCTTCCATCGACCTACCGGTGGACATCAACGGGCGCGCTGGCGCAGCCCAAGCCGGGGTGGGTCTCGCTCAAGGACTTCACCGTCGTCCCCTACAACGGCAGGCAACTCGTCTACGCGACGACGCACGACACGGGGACGACATGGGGTTCGATGAACTTCGGCCTGTTCACCAACTGGTCGGAGATGGCATCGGCCGGCCAGAACACGATGTCGGCTTCCACCGTCGCGCCCACGCTCTTCTACTTCGCACCGAAGAACATCTGGGTGCTCGCCTACCAATGGGGTGGCACCGCCTTCTCCTACCGGACGTCGAGCGACCCCACCAACCCGAATGGCTGGTCGTCCCAGCAGGTGCTCTTCTCCGGAAGCATCTCCGGCTCCGGAACCGGGCCCATCGACCAGACGCTCATCGCCGACGGGACGAACATGTACCTGTTCTTCGCCGGTGACAACGGCAAGATCTACCGGGCCAGTATGCCGATCGGGAACTTCCCGGGCAGCTTCGGCACGAACTCGACAGTGGTCATGAGCGATACGACGAACAATCTGTTCGAAGCCCCGCAGGTCTACAAGCTCCAGGGCCAGAACCGCTACCTCATGATCGTCGAGGCGATCGGCTCGCAGGGCCGCTACTTCCGCTCGTTCACGGCCACCAGTCTGAACGGCTCGTGGACGCCCCAGGCCGCGACCGAGAGCAATCCCTTCGCCGGCAAGGCCAACAGTGGCGCCACCTGGACCAACGACATCAGCCATGGCGAACTGATCCGCACCAGCCCCGATCAGACCATGACCGTCGATCCCTGCCATCTGCAGTTGCTCTACCAGGGTCGCAGCCCCAACTCCGGCGGCGACTACGGCCTCCTGCCCTACCGTCCGGGTCTGCTGACTCTGCAGCGCTGACGGCGTGACACGAGCCGAGACGGTGGGGGTGAGCGGGGTCGGGGACCGGCGCGGTGGCTGATGCACCGATTCCGGTCCCCGGCCTCCTCAGGAGTGCCGTGTGCCCGGCATCGTGTCCCAGAACGCGCACTGGTGTTCCGTCGAGTACCGGTCGTCGTCGATCAGGGCACTTCTGCCCCCGGCCCGCAGCGACAGCATCAGGCCCTTGCCGCTGTGATAGCCGGGCCAGACCATCTGCCCGGCGGCCGGCCGGCCGGTCTTCGTGAAGGCGCCCCAGTACCGCGTCATCTCGTGGGCGAGTCGGCGCTCGTCGGCGTTGAACAGCGGGGCGATGGGTGTGCCGTTGTTGAAGCTGGGCCAGATGTAGGCGAGTTCCGCGGCGTGGCCGGCCCAGACGTAGCCGGGGATCTGCGTCAGGCCAGGGCCGGTCCGGTGGTCGAACTCGTACGCATAGGTGCGGGTGTACCGCTCAAGGGTCCGGGCGAGCGAGCGGAGCCCGCACCCGCCGATCCCCGCGACACTCCCCGAGTCCGTCATGATCCCGCCGACGAGGTACGCCGCGGTGTACCGGTCGGACGTATCGGGCCAGGGGTAACGGGCGAGGACCTCGTCGGCGCGGGCGCCGGCGAGGTTCTGGACGAAGGCGAGGTAGGCCTCCTTGCCCGCGCCCATGTAACCCGCGGCGAAGGTGCGGCGCTCGTCACGGTTGGCACCGACCACCACGGGCACGCGGGTGAACCTCCCGCTGTCCAGCGCCTCGCGCGGTCCGGTCGGGAACGTCGGGGTTCCGTCCACGAAGCCGGCCGAGAAGGTCCGGCTCGCGTCGAGGAGCGTACCCGCCGAAGCCGACCGCAGACAGTCGAGGACGGCCGCCTGAGCCGTGGCGTCGCAGCCCGCCTGCCGGGCGAACGCCGTCCCCGCGGCCTCCGCCCGGTCCTCCGGTCCGCTGCGACAGGAGCCGCTCTGGATCATGGCGCGGGCGAACAGCCCGCGCGAGCCGGGCGACACGAGATGACCGCAGACGGACCAGCCGCCCGCGGACTCTGCCCTTGCCGGAAATCTCATCCGCCCTGGTGGGGCCGCTTGTTGGGTCCCCGAGATCTTGGCCGCGGTCGCTCGATCCGACGCTCTGGCGCAGCTGCCGTCAGCGCGTCATGATGATCGATCGTGCTGCTCCGACTGGCTTACTTGGGTGTATCGAACGCGTTCGCGATGCTTCGTCTGCTGCCGATGACCCACCGGGACAAGGACGCGGAGATCCTCGCACTGCGCCACCAGATCACCGTGCTGGAACGCCAGCTCGGCAAGGACAAGATCCGGTTCACATCCAGCGATCGGGCGTACCTGGCGGCGCTGATGCACCGTCTGCCACCGCATGTCCTGCGACAGTTACGGCTGCTCGTGCACCCCGACACGGTACTGCGTTGGCACCGCGACCTCGTCGCACACCGCGATGCCTCCTCCTGCCGGCCCAAACGCCCGGGACGACCGCGCACCGTGCGCTCGATCCGCATCCTGGTGCTGCGGCTGGCGAAGGAGAACCCGAGCTGGGGTTACAGACGCCTGCACGGCGAGCTGCTCGTGCTGGAGGTGAAGGTGGGCGCGTCCACCGTCTGGGAGATCTTGAAGGAGGCCGGCATCGACCCGGCGCCCGAGCGGAACTCCAGTACCTGGGCCAGCTTCCTTCGTGGCCAGGCTGATGCCCTGCTGGCCTGCGACTTCATGGAAACAGTCACCCTGTCGGGGATGCGGATGTACGTGCTCGTGGTGATCGAACACGGCAGTCACCGGATCCGGATCCTGGGCGCCACCGCGCACCCGATCGCATCCTGGGTAGCACAAGCGGCGAAGAACTTGGTCATGGACCTCGAAGACCTCGGCTGCCGGGCACGGTTCATGATCCGGGACCGGGACGGGAAGTTCCCCGACCTGTTCAATGCCGTCCTCAACGACGCGGGGATCGACGTCGTGCTCACCGGCATCCAGATGCCAAGGATGAACTCGATCATGGAAAGATGGATACAGACCTGTCGCCGCGAGCTCCTGGACCGGACGTTGATCTGAACCAACGACATCTCCTCGCCACCCTGCGCGAGTTCGAGCAGTTCTACAACGGACACCGACCACACCAGGGCATTGCCAACGCCAGACCTCTGCACCCCCTGCCCCCACCGATCGACGATCCGGACACGTTAGCCCACCTCAACATACGTCGACACGATCGCCTCGGCGGCATCCTCCACGAGTACCGGCATGCTGCTTGACCTGCACGGATGAAGTTTCCGGCAAGGGCAGAGTTGAGTGGCCCATGCGCCGGTCGGGTGGGCGGTGACGCCCAGGACGTGAACGCGCCGGGTGGCGATCTCCATGACGAAGAAGACATAGAGACGTCACAGGAAGACGGTCTCCACGTGCATGAAATCGCAAGCGAGCAGCGTGTGGGCCTGTGAACGGAGGAAGGAGCGCCAGCTCTGCTCGGAGGCGCGCTGCGGTGCGGGCGGCAGACCGGAGCGGCGCAGAACGCGCCGAACCGTGGCGGCGGCGACCCGATGGCCAAGTCGTCGGAGTTCACCCTGCATCCTGACGTATCCCCAGGTCGGGTTCTCTCTCGCCAGGCGCTGGATGAGCGCGACTGTCCCTTCCGCCAGCGGTGGTCGGCCGGGCCCGACCGCCGTCTGGCGCCACTTCCAGCGCACCAGACGGTGGTGCCAGGTCAACAGTGTGCCCGGCGTGACCAGCCGATGGCGGCGTAAGGCAGGTGGCAGGCGCCGGGCGAGAGCGGAGAGCACGGCACGGTCAGCCCATGAAAGCCGCGGCCGCTCGACCTGCCGACGCAGCACAGCGACCTCATGCCGAAGGACAAGGATCTCGGCGTTGTTCGCGGCGGTCGATCGGCCCAGCAGGAGGAGGCAGCCCAGTAGTCGGCAGAAGATCAGGTAGAGCAGTCGCAGACCCACGATCAACGATCAGGCCCATATCCGGGCCATCGCAAAGCCCCAGGTCAACCACCGTACGGCAGTAATGACACCCTTCAGGGCCGTCCGAGGTGGTCAGCCCGCGGCCTCTCCCCTGTCGCATGGGGAGCACGACATCACGCTCCCATCTCGAAAGGGGGTCGAGAGCCGACAAGGGGTCCTTATGCCTCTCGATGCAGAGAGCACCTGAATCGATGGGGTGACCGCATGGGCCCGCGATTGACGACGGCACACTGGGGCGCGGTACGGCGCCGTAGGTCTACCGGATCGGACGACGCACGAATCGGGCACCGTTGACACGTCTGCGAGTTGGGAGCACGAGGGCTCCCAGAGGGCTCCCCATCGCTCCCAGCCCGGAAACGGTTAAGGCCGCCTCCGCTACCCGCGGAAACGGCCTTCGACCTGCGACCCCTCGACCCCCAGCCCAGCGATCACTCTGCACAACCACCCGTATCGCACCGTAGCAGACCGCCTCGGAGCCGCACACCGCCGTACAGAGAAGGAACGCCGCTCCCAGCCACCGGCTCCTGAGCACGCTCATTCTGCTACCACACTCCTATGACCTGGCTCCTGCCGATTCCGGCGCCCGAAGTCGCGAACGGCAAGTACGGCGAGGCATTCGACGCCGTCGTCGAGGCCGAAGAACTGAACGTGATCAAGAGCACGCCACGAGCACCGGCCCCACCAAGCGCGCACCCCAGCTACCACCCGATGCTCAGAATCAGTCTGCTGCAACGGACACCAGCGCTCCGTGCTTGCCGCGAACCCAGATCCTCCGCGGCCCCACCAGCGAGTACATACGCCGCGTGACGTGCAGCGACGACTTTTCGAGCGGCACAGGCTCTGCACCACACCACCATGGAGCTGCTGCGGTCCACGACCAGGGCCATGTCCATCCAGCGCTCGCGCGCCGGCACGCAACTGGACAGCCACAGCCCCTCGAGCGCCACCCGCTCGGCCGTGGCCTTCTCCTCGACCTCGTTCGCGACCGGCGAGGGCGAGGTGCGCCGCAGTAGCCGCAGCGCCCGGGACACGGCGCGCTCGGCGGTCGGCGGGGAGACAGCGCCAGGCGGGGGCGGGCTGAGCCTGCTCGGACAGTTCATTGAGTCGAGTCTGGCCGGACCGCCTCTCGCACATCGGTCGACATCCGCAGCGGGCTACGCGGGCTGCCCGGTGCCGCGGAGCAGAGGTGGGCTGAGCAGCCATGCGGCCCCCCGGCGGTAAAGGCCGGCCGGCCGGCCGGTGGGGGGCAGCCGCCGCTCTCCCGTGGGTTGTACAAAGCCCTCGGTGTTGAGCACTTTACGGCGGAAGTTGCTCGGGTCCAGACACTGCCCCCAGATCACTTCGTAGACGGTACGCAGCTCGCTCAGGGTGAACGTCTCTCCGCAGAAGGCCGTGGCGACCGCGGTGTACTCGAGCTTTCTGCGGATCTCCTCCAAGGCGTCCGCGAGGATGGCCGGATGGTCGAAGGCCAGCTCCTGCGCCCCGTTGATCACTTGTGACACGGGAGCCCAGTAGGCGCGCCTGGCATCGGTACCGCCCACAGGGGTGGGAAGTTCCGGCCCCAGCGCGAGATAGGCGATCGTGACCACCCTTCCTCTCGGGTCACGTCCAGGATCCCCGTAGGCGCCGAGCTGCTCCAGGTGCAGCCGGCTGCCATCGATCCCCGCCTCCTCCCAGAGCTCACGCAACGCCCCCTCGCGCAAGGTCTCGGTCTTCTGGACGTAGCCGCCGGGCAGCGCGGGCCGGCCGAGGAAGGGCGCCACCCCACGATCGATCAGGAGCACCATCAACTGATCGCCTCTGACGGTGAAGATCAACAGGTCCACGGTCACCCACGATGCCTCCACCTCAGTGGAGTCTTTCAGCCAGTCATCCACCAGAACCCCTAAAGGTCATATTGACTTAAACCCCTTCGCCACTTATGGTCTCATGCACCATAACTCTCCGAGGCAGAGGCCCAGCGTGATCACTTCCCATGCGCCACTCGCCGAGGCAGCGGCCGGTGAACCCACCGCTGTCACCCGCCACTTATGCACTGGCGTGTACGTGGACGAACAATTTCGCGACCTCGTGATCGACGAGGTGTGCACCGCGCCGTACCGCAGGGTCGCCCCGTCCTACGGATTCGACATCGTGCCTGTCATGCGCCACGCGTGGCGGGCCGCCGCGCTGAGCGCACTCCTGCGGGTGACGGTGGTGGGGGCAGTGATCACCCCGGCTTTTTCGGGCGCCTTGCCCACCACCCTCCTCATCATTTGCGGCCTCGCCCTCTTTTGGCTGCTCCGTCTCGCCACGCTGCTCCGGGGCGTCGAACGGGAGCCGAGGTCCAGACGGAGACCCAAACGCCGCGGCCTGGGGGCGGCACGAGGCCATCGCCGCCTCCTCAGGCTGCTCTTCCCCCGTAGGTATTCGGAGAAGGCGCGCGCGCTCAGACGCATCGGTCGCGCCGCTCTCTCCCTGACGCTGGCCGGCCTGGCCATCGCACTTGCCCAGCCGGACGACGCCAGGACGGCCCTCTACTTGACTGCCGGTATCACGCTCATGTGCCTCGGTGTCGGAGCCGCACGCCAGCTGATACTCAATCGCATCCTGCGCGCGTCAACTCTTCGACCCAGACGCCTGTCGGGCCGGCAACGGGTGGCGGATGTACAACAGCGACACGTCTGTGCCGTGTACCGCCGCCCCCGTCACGGCGAGGACGAGGGTGAGGACGATTTCACCACGTTCACGCTCTTCGGGGACGAGTCACCGTTCATCGGAGCCGGTGAACTCGTTTACCAGTGGAACCCGCCGATGAGCATCAAGTTGCTGCGACCCAGTGACGACGACAAAGCGCCGCTCCATGAACGCGAGCACCCCATACCGCCCTTTCAGCCACACGAACTGGTCGAGTACCTACGCGAGTCGGTGCAACTGCTGGACACAGACAGTCAGGACGTCCGGCTTCACGCACAGGTCCGCGACCGCGTCTACTTAGCTGAAACCGATGTGGCGGTGGACCGTTCCCTCCTTCCGCAGGAGTTCGGGGACGCCGACCTGCGCATGGCCATCAACACACCCGGCTCGAAGCAGCACCACTTCCTTGAAGTCACCATGCCCGCGGAGGGATCGGAGTTCGTCGCGACCGTCCTGTTGCATATCAGCCTTCAGGGACGCACCTTGAGCATCTCCACCGCAGCCTGCGTCCTCGCCCATACGCCGAGATCGTTCCAGCGCACTGAGGAATTCGGCCACCACGGCGCCGTAGCCGTCATCTGGGCGGCATTCCGCGAACTAACCACATTTCCGTCGGAGATCCTGCACTCATGGCGGATCGTCCGGTACCTCTACGCCTTGGGCAAGGCAGCCATACTCCCCCGCGACCTCACCTCCACGCCGATCCGCAACGTCCTGATCGGCAGTCGGGTAAGCATACGGGAAAGGTCCTCCCAGGCGTGGTCCAAGATCCAGCTGGAGAAGACCGACATCCTGGGCCGAATGAAGACGATTGAGCAGCGGCTGCTTCAGGCCGCCAGCGACTTTCTACGCGCCAAGGGAGTGGACATATCCGAGTTCAACGATCGCGCACTCAAAATCATCAACAGCGGCATCTTCAACTTCGGCGACAACAACAACTTCAACAATAACGCCGTCGGAGACGCAGCTCAGGTCGGTGCTTCCGCAAACCAATCAGCAGGCCCCAACAACCCCAGCGGTGGAGGAAGTCAGTGATCAACAATCGAGGCATCGTCAGCCACGGCGACAACAACAACTTCAGCAACAACGCCGTCGGAGAGCACGCCCATGTCTCCGTAGCCGCCCCCTCCCACGACACCGGCATCCCCACTGCCGCCAGGGCGGTCGACCAACGGACCGCCGGGTGGGACGTCGGTGTGGTCACGATCCTAAGTGAGGAACTGCGTTCTGTGGTGGATGAGTTAAAACTGGAGCGCCACAAGAAACCTGGCGGACTCTACTTCTATCATGGAAAGCACACCACTCCGGAGGCGACCGTCCGTATCGTGGCCACCCAGAGCCAGAGCCAGGGACAACGGTCGGCGATGGCTGCCCTGGAAAACCTACGTCGCCATTACGAACCGCGACTGTGGGCCCTGGTCGGTGTGGGCGGCGGCATCCATGACAAACACGCCCGCATCGGCAACGTCATCGTCTCCACCGACATCGTCTACTACGAGAATCGCAAGATCAATCCGCGTGGGGACATCCGCCGCCGTGGAGAGCACCGGCAGGCACCGGCACCGGTCGTCCATGCGGTGAACGCCTTTTTTGCCGATCACGGAACCCCAGCACGCCTGCACGGCCAGCTCTCCACACACGCCTCGGAGGAGTTCGAGGTCTACCCGGGTGTGATCGGGTCCGGCGAAGCCGTCATCGCCGATCGCGAGAGCGACATCCGCAGCTACCTCACGAACTACCACGAGAAAGTCCTGGCGGTGGACATGGAAGCCGGAGGGCTCAGCCAGTACTGGCAGGAAAACTCCGTCCACGGCGGAAACAACCCCGGTTGGATCGTCATCCGCGGCGTGTCCGACAACGCCGATGAGGAAAAGGGCCACGGATATCATGAACTCGCCGCCCGAAACGCCGCGCACATCCTGCGGCGGCTCCTGCCCTATCTCTGCTGACCGCGAAAGACCAGGCAATCGAGATCATCCAGATACAAGGAGATGGCTCGCATGACTGCTTTTCTCTTCGGGGTACTCAGCTCTCTGGCAGCCAGCGCGATCGTGCTCGTTCTCGGCCTCCTACGCGGCTCACGCCCACTGTGGTGGCTGGTCGCCGCCTGCTCCTGGTGCACCGGCACAGGCCTCGGCCGTGTGTACCGTCATCAGTCGTCCGCCGAGCAGGACATCGCACGCGACCTCAGCCGGGCCCGCTGGATCAAGGTCATGGCCGGACGCGGCAACGTGCTCACCCGTGAGGTCTTCTCTCCTCTGTGGTCGGGTGAGCTGTCCCCAGAGTCCGTCCAGGTCCTGCTGCCCGACCCTGGCACACGAGACGACTCCTGGCTTGACCGGCGCTCACGCGACGTGTGCCGGTTCGATCCCGGCTTCACCCCGGAGCTGCTGAGGAGGCAGGTCAGGACGAACATGGACTACTTGGCCCATGTGGCCGGCACACAACGCAACTTCGCGCTCCGCAGCTTCAACCTGCCGAACACCTGCCGCGTGATCGCAACAGACCGGGCTGCCTACATCACCTTCTACAGCAACTCCGCCCACGGAAGGAACTCCCCGTGCCTGTACGCCCGAGCGCCCGGGCTCCTGTACTCCATCGCCTTGCAGCAGTTCGACGCAGCCTGGACGGATAGCTCACCCGCACTTCCGGTGCCACAGCCCTGACGACCCTCCAAAGGGGTCGTTGCTGGCCAGCGTTCACGACGGGCTGCTAGTGATGGCAAGGTGATAGCAGTCGCCCTCGCTACGCCATGATCAGCCACCTGTTACGCCGGGCGACGGCACCTCCACGGTGGAGTCACGCACTCCCCCACCGGAGGTGAACCAAGTGACTTCTCAGTCTCCTGAACGCGACCGGGTGTACCAGCTGTGCCGTAGCGGATTCGCCACGCGCAAGGCCGCCGAGACAGCGCTCGACCGCGCCCTGAAGTCTGAGCACACCGGCCTGGACTGCACTGAGGATCTCACCCTCGCCACGTACCTGGCCGAGTGGCTGCATCTCAAGGAAAAGACGCTCAAGCCCACCACCTTCGCCCGCTACCGCGACCACATGCACGCGGACCTCATCCCGTCCTTCGGACGGCTGCTCCTGACCGACCTGCGGGCCCGGCACATCACCGCCTGGAGTGAAGCCGAACTCGCCCGCGGACGCGGGCGCACCGCCGTCTACCGGATCGGAGCCACCTTCTCCAGAGCGCTTGGCCATGCCGTGCGCACGCGTGTGATCGCGGTCAACCCGTGCCGGTACGTTCTGCTGCCCCGTCCGGTCGCGCCGGAGCGCATCTGCTGGAATCCCACCCAGGCCGCGGGCGTTTCTGCGACACAGCCACGCTCACTACGGCGATCAGATGGCCGATCTGTTCGAGCTCCTGCTGGGCACCGGTATGCGGCGAGGTGAGTCCCTGGGCCTGTACTGGAGCGACGTCCACCTGGCCGAGCGGATGCTGCTGGTGCGCTGGAGACTGACGGCCGTGAACAACAGCCACCTCTACCTCGGCCACCCCAAAACCAAAGCCAGCCGGAACTGGGTGAGCCTGGCCCCGCGCGTGGTCGCCGCCCTCGAGCGCCACGCCGCGCTCGCCCGGGCCGGCCAGCCCAAAGGCACACCGCTGGAGGGGCTGGTCTTCTGCCGCCCCGACGACTCGCCGCTGCGCCCGCAGGGTGTGCTGGTCGAGGTGCGGCGGCGCGCCGCCGAGCTCGGCCTGCCGCGGATCGGCGTGCACGACCTGCGGCACACCGCCGCCACCATCATGATCAGCTCGCGGGTACCGCTGGCTGTGGTCTCCAAGACGCTGCGCCACTCGACACTGGCCACCACCGTCAACCTCTGCGGCCGCCTACTCCCCCACGCCGCCCGCGACGCCGTCACCGCCAGGGCAATCAGAAAAGCGCGCAGCCTGAAGGCTCAGAAAGCTCTGCGCTCACCGCGGGTCTCTCCCCGTCTCGGCGCCCCTGGCCAGGGGCGCCGTCACGGCACCACCCCAGCATTCACCGGGTGTCATCACGTCGCCATTACCTGTCACACGAACGCAAACAGCGGGCCTGCCATCACCGGCAACCCGCTGGTCACACCGTCGGGACGACAGGATGTGAACCTGCGACCCCTTGCCCCCCAGCAACTCTCCGCGACGATCCGTATCACGCTGTAGCAGTTCATTCAGGGCCATACGCCGCCACACGAAGCCCAAGAAGTACGCCCCCCGCACACTACGCGCCAGTCGGCGTCGCCCGGGGCGCAGTCGGGCGACGTATCCCTCCTTCGAATGACGCGGACCACGGTCCGGCGACTTCGACCGCGTGGACCCGAGCTTCCCTCCCCCGCCCATGGGAGCCGACGCGGGGCATTCCAGCCGAGGCGCCTTGACGTCGACCGCGCGACACCTGCGCCAGCCTCGCCGATAAGGGATTTGTTATCATTGCGAAGGTGCCCAGGCATTCAGGGAGGACATGATGGCCAAGATCACCATTGAGATCGACGAGGAGCGCCTCGCCGAGGCCAAGCAACTCCTGCACACCGAGGATGACACCGAGGTCGTGGCCAAGGCGGTGGATATTGCGGTCGGTGCGATCTACCAGCGTCGCGCGGCCCGGCGGCGGCTGAGCGAGCTCGCGGGTGAGGGCGGCGCCTTCGGCGAGGCCCGCCCGGCGTGAGCGAGTCCTATCTGATCGACACCAGCGCCTGCAATCGCCTGTTCCGCAGCCCCGCCGTGGAACGACACTGGGCGGGCATCCTGGACGAGGGCCGAGTGTCCGTGTGCGAGATCACCGAACTCGAACTGGTCCGCGCCACCGGCGGCCGCGACGAGCGGGCCGTACTGGAGCGCTACCTCCACGACGCCTTCGGCTGGATCCCCGTACCCGACCGTGTACTCACCCGGGCCCGGCAGGTGCAAGATCTCCTCGTCGCCACAAGCTGGCACCAGGGACCAGGAGCAGTCGACCTGATGACCTCCGCCACCGCAGAACTATGCGGACTGACCTTGCTGCACTACGACGCGGACTTCGAAACCATCGCCAAAGTGACCGGACAACCCCACCAGTGGATCGCCCCACGCGGCAGCGTCGACTGACAAGGACAACGGCCACCATGGACCACGCCACACACCCGGCCAAGCACACCGACGGGGCACCGCCTGACAAGACCACCACCCACATCTGGGGGGCATTCCTGAAAAAGGCCCGGCGCAGCCGGGGGATGAGCCAGCGGGCGCTGGCCCGGGAACTGGGAGTCAGCCAGGCCCGGATCGCACAGATCGAAAACGGAGCCAGCACCCCGCAGATCGACACCATGGCCGCTTACATCACCGCCCTCGGCGGCAAACTGACCCTGCGAGCCGACTTCCACGACCACACCACCCACACCACATGGCCCCAACCACACGCCACAGAAAGCTGACACGAACACAGGCCGACTTCACGTGGTGACGCTGCGCTTGCCGAGAATGTCATCCGCCCTGGTCGGACGCCCGCACCCGGGCTGGCGGTCGTCGGTCCCGTCGCTCGAGTCGGCGCTCTCGCGTAGCGGGTAGTCCACGCATCATGATGATCGACCGTGCTGCTGCGACTGGCTTACCTGGGAGTGACCAACACGTTCGCGCTGCTGCGTCTGCTGCCGATGAGCGACCGGGACAAAGATGCGGAGATCCTGGCCCTCCGCCATCAGATCACAGTGCTCGAGCGCCAACTCGGTAGTGATCGAGTACGGTTCACGCCGAGCGATCGGGCGTTCCTGGCGGCGCTGCTGCACTGGATGCCGTTGCCCGCCCTGCGGCGTCTGCGATTGCTCGTGCGTCCTGACACGGTGCTGCGTGGCATCGCGACCTCGTCAGGCGCCGTCATGCCGCCTTATCGCGGCCCAAGCGACCCGGTCGGCCTCGTACCGTGCGGTCCATCCGGATTCTGGTGCTGCGTCTGGCGAGGGAGAATCCGCAGTGGGGGTACAGACGGCTGCACGGTGAGTTGCTCGTGCTGGGGGTGAAGGTGGCCGCCTCGACCGTCTGGAAGATCCTGCAGGATGCCGGCGTTGATCCGGCGCCCGACCGGAGCTCCAGCACGTCGGCCGACTTCCTGCGTTCCCAAGCCGACGCCTGAAGGGTGTCAATATTCCAATCAGGCTGCTGAGCTGGGCGTTGCCTGTGGATGGTGAGGCGGTCGGGGTGGCGTGGTGTGGTACTCATTGAGCAGTCCGCCGAGTACCTGGCGGCGCCTGACCGTGGCGGCGGGCAGTGGGATGACGTTCGGGTCGTCGTCTGGAGCACGTAGGTACAGGCTGCGGTGAGCCCGTCCGGAGTTGTAGTGCTCGGCGTACCTGGTCAGGACCGTACGCAGATGTCGCTCGCCGATGATGAGGAGTCGGCCGGTGCATTCGGCGCGGGCTGTGCGTATCCATCGTTCGGCGAACGCGTTGGACCGTGGGCTCTGCGGCGGTGTCGGGATGACGGCTGTGCCATTGCCGGCGAAGACGGCGTCGAATGCCGTGGTGAACTTGCTGTCCCGGTCACGGACGAGGAACCGGAAGCACCCAGCCTCTCCTGATGTCCATGAGCAAGTTGCGGGCGAGTTGGGCGACCCATGCGCCGGTCGGGTGGGCAGTGACACCCAGGACGTGAACGCGCCGGGTGGCGATCTCCATGACGAAGAAGACATAGAGACGTCACAGGAAGACGGTCTCCACGTGCATGAAATCGCAAGCGAGCAGCGTGTGGGCCTGTGAACGGAGGAAGGAGCGCCAGCTCTGCTCGGAGGCGCGCTGCGGCGCGGGCGGCAGACCGGAGCGGCGCAGAACGCGCCGAACCGTGGCGGCGGCGACCCGATGGCCAAGTCGTCGGAGTTCACCCTGCATCCTGACGTATCCCCAGGTCGGGTTCTCTCTCGCCAGGCGCTGGATGAGCGCGACTGTCCCTTCCGCCAGCGGTGGTCGGCCGGGCCCGACCGCCGTCTGGCGCCACTTCCAGCGCACCAGACGGTGGTGCCAGGTCAACAGTGTGCCCGGCGTGACCAGCCGATGGCGGCGTAAGGCAGGTGGCAGGCGCCGGGCGAGAGCGGAGAGCACGGCACGGTCAGCCCATGAAAGCCGCGGCCGCTCGACCTGCCGACGCAGCACAGCGACCTCATGCCGAAGGACAAGGATCTCGGCGTTGTTCGCGGCGGTCGATCGGCCCAGCAGGAGGAGGCAGCCCAGTAGTCGGCAGAAGATCAGGTAGAGCAGTCGCAGACCCACGATCAACGATCAGGCCCATATCCGGGCCATCGCAAAGCCCCAGGTCAACCACCGTACGGCAATAAAGACACCCTTCAGGGTGCAGACCTGCCGACACGAGCTCCTGGACCGGACCCTGATCCGGCACCAGCGCCACCTCCTCCACGCCCTACGGGAGTTCGAGGAGTTCTACAACTCCCATCGCCACACCAGGGCATCGCGAACGCCCGACCGCTACACCCACTGCCCACACCAATCGACGATCCGGACAAGTTAAGCAACCTCGACATACGACGCCGCGCCCGCCTTGGCGGCATCCTCCACGCATACAGACATGCCGCGTGACCTGCACGGACGAGATATTCGGCAAACGCACCCTCCCTGTCGCATGGGGAGCGCGACATCGTGCTCCCACCGCGAAAAGGGGGCCGAGAGCCGACAAGGGGTCCTTATGCCTCTCGCTGCAGAGAGCATCAGAAGCGATGGAGTGACCCCAGGGACCTACGGTTGACGACTGCGCACAGGGGCGCGGTACGGCGCTGTAGGTCTACCGGATCGGGTGACAGACGAATCGGGCACCGTTGACACGTCTGCGAGCTGGTAGCACGAGGGCTCCCCATTGCTCCCAGCCCGGAACCGGTTAAGGCCGCCTCCGCTACCTGCGGAAACGGCCTCCGACCTGCGATGATGCTGGTCGGGACGACAGGATTTGACCCCCAGTCAACCCTCCTCAGCCCTCACCTGATTTCCACTTACGATAATCCTGCAACGCTCCCCAAACTCCCCGACTCCCACCACTTCGCCATTCAGGGTGTGATTGAATGTAAATTCCAGAAATTCAGGTGCATAGTATCTGTTTTTTATCGGTGCCGCCATCTCATCAGCCAGAGCGGCCCCAGGCTTAAGGAATTGGTCAATTATATAAGACATCCACTCCGTTGCAAACGGAAATTTACTGCGCCGACTCCACTCCAGGGAAGCACCCGATTCGCCGGGAATCCATTGGCAATACAGGCCAGGCTGCCCGACGGGGGGCTCATTAATGTCCAGAATATCACCATCCGGCACAACAAGACGTCCAGTTGCAACGGTGGAGTAAGGACCAGAGGTACGCGCCATCCTGCGAGTATTCGAGAACCTTTGCAGGTAGAGGACTTCGCTCTCATTCAGCGGCGGCTCAATCGACACAGATCCAATGAAGTTCGTAAACTCACTCACGCTATTTCCTATTCCAATTACAGAGGGAGTCGTCAACAGCAGTCGAGCCAATTCAACTACTGTTGACGCCTTCCGTAAGATCTAAAATAACTGCCACCACCTGCTGAACAGTATTGGCCCTCCATGCCCTCTCTGCCCCTGAAAGCTTGACATTCCACCCCAGGGGAGCCAGGGCTCTTACGGAGTCGCAGCACCGCCAGTCAAAATGGTGAGAGCGATACCTGCAGCTGTTGCAGTCCCATAGGCAATACCTTTTTTGATGTTTTTCACCGCGCTCGGGCTGGGATCCCAGTCCCAGACTCTGGCCGGGACGGTTCTGGGATAGGGTTTCAACGAGGGATCCTTGGGGCCGGAACTCCTGCGTGTCCACCAGCTTATTGCCCCGTCGTGCTTACCCTTACCCACGAGGTCGGCACGCTTCTTGTTCGTCGAAACAGTCACCAGGACTCGGTCTTTTTGCACAACATCAGGGGTCACAAGTTGAGGGATGTCGAAACCTGCCTTAACTTGTAAATGTTGCCCTCCTGGGCCGGTTTGGAGAATTCTCTCCATTTTAACATAGTGCGCCACCTCTGCTGCAGCCACCTTCTCATCCTTACCGCGTCGCCCGGACTTTACTTCCCATATGTACAGAACTCCGTCTTTGAGCATCACAATGTCGGCCGAGCCATCGGTTGCACCATTCTTCCCTGCCCCGAAAATCTCGTACTCAGCCTGCACCGTGGCCCCAGGGTTAGTTAGACGTAAATACTCGATAGCGACACGCTGAGCTTCATTGTGCCGCTTGTTGGCTTCAGAACTATTTATCAGTTCACCTGTACTGCTCGACTGAGCAGTACCCGAGCCTGAACTGCGGCCGGTGCCGTTACTGCTGCCCCGAGGGTAGTGGTTCTCCGGTGGGGCGTTTTTGCCTGCGTCTCCGCCGTTGGTCGGCATGCAGTGTCCGTTGCCGGGGTCTACACACAGGCCGGTAGGGTCGGAGTCGGTGGCCGGGTTCTGGTTGGCGTAGCTGTAGCCGTTGAGGGATTGGGCCTGGTCGGGGGCAAGGACGGGGTCGACGCTGAGGAATTGGCCGAGGGTGGGGTCGTATTCGCGGGCGCCGATGTGGGTGAGTCCGGTGGTGGTGTCGGAGGGTTTGCCGAGGAAGGATTTGTCGTCGGGCCAGGCTTGTGGTGTTTGGCCGCGTGGGGCGCCGAAGGGGGTGGTGTGGCGCTTGGTGATGGCGTAGGTGGTGGCGTCCAGGGCGATGCTGGAGGTGCCGTGGTGGTCGGCGGCCAGGAAGGACAGTTTGGTGCCGGTGGTCGCGGTGCTGGCGGTGCGGACGGCGATGGTCTGGCCGTTGGCCGTGTAGTAGCGGGTGCCGGACAGGGTCTTGGTGCCGCCCTTGACTGTGAGGCGTACTTCGGTGGCGCCGAGGTAGAGGACGGTGTCGCCGTCGGTGGTGGTGGCGCGGCGGATGAGGAGTTCGCCGTCGGCGTCGTAGAGGTAGCCGGTGGCGGTGGCGGGTTTGCTGCCGGCGGCGGGTTCGGTGGTGGTGGCGAGTTTGCCTTCGGGGTTCCAGGTCAGGGTCTGGGTGGCCTGGATGCCCGGGCGGCCGGTGGTGTTGCCGGTCTTGTCGTAGGTGTAGGTGCGGGGTGTGCCGCCGTTGATTTCGGTTTTGGTGAGGGGGTGGGGCTGGCCGGTCTGCGTGCCGTAGGTGTAGGTGGTTTTGGTGTCGCCGGCTGTGGTGTGTTCGGTCTGCTCGTCCCGCTGGCCTGCGGTGTTGTAGTGGTAGCTGGTCCAGTAGGGGGCGGCGCCGGCGAGGTTGGCGGTGGTGCGGCCGGTGGTGGCGCAGTTCGCGGTGGCCGGGGTCCAGGCCTCGGTCATGCGGCGGTAGCCGTCGTATGCGAAGCACTGATAGTCGGCCTTGCCGGTGCCGCCGAGTGTCGTACTGTCGAAGACGGAAGTGACGTTGCCCGCGTCGTCCTGGGTGAACTTCAGCTCCTGCGGCATGTAGCCGTGGACGTCGTCGGTGACGTAGGAGCGGGTCAGGCGGCGGGTGCCGGGCTCGTAGTCGTAGTTGAGGTAGGCCTTCTTCGCCGAGCTGGTCCCGGACATGCCCACGGTCAACTGACGCAGATCACCTTGCGGAGAGAAGGTGACGCCTTGGAGGTACCCGGTGGTGCCCAGGGAAGTGAGCTGCTGGCCGGTGGCGTTGTAGGTGTAGGAGACGGTCTCGGCGGCGAGTCCGCCTACAGCCGGTTCACGACTCTGGCTGATGGTGCCGTCGAGGCGGTAGCCGGTGGTGAAGGCCAGGGTCTTGGGCACTCCCGCCTTGACGAGCGGATCCTCGTCGGGGAGCGTGAGCTCGTTGCTCTTGACCTGGTAGAGGCTGTCGTACTCGGTCACTTTCCGCGTGTACGCCTTGCCCGCCAGGCCTCCGTCATAGCGGACAGCGGTGTCCTGCTGCCCCTTGGCCAGAGTGTCGAAGGCCCAGGCGGCGAGCTTGTTGGCATCCGTCTTGGTGCCACTCCACATGCCCGTCTTGCGGCCGAGTTCGTCATAGTCGTAGACGAGGGTCTGTTTCTCGGCGTTGGTGCTGCTGGTGACCTGGTCGAGGGCGTTGTAGCTGGTGGTGGTCTTGCCCTTGTCCGGGTCGTCTGCCTCGACCTGCCGTCCGGCCAGGTCATAGGAGTAGGACCAGGTGGCCTTGTCCGGACCGGTGATGGTCTTCTGCAGACCGCCGGGGGTGTAGGTGAAGCCGGTGGTGGCGAATTCGGAGCCGGTCGGCTTGGGGCCGGCGTATTCGCGGCGCTCGGTGGTCTGCCCGCGGACATCGGTGACCTCGGCGACACCCTGACCGCCGGCGGGGGCGCTGGTGGTGACGGTGTCGCCGGTGTAGGTGCTCTCGGTAGTCCAGCGGGTGACACCGTAGTTCTTGGTGACCGTCTTGGTGGCCCGCCCGGCGCCGTCATAGGTGGTGTCGGTCTGGACGGGGGCTTGGCTGCCCTCGGTTTGCACGGGTGTGCCCGAGGGGGACGCGGTCTCGTCCCAGATGTCTGCCTGAGAGCTGACCGCCAGTCCCCGGTCGTCATACAGGGTCAGGCCGATCAGCCGGCCTCCGACGGGTGTGGGTGACTGGACCTGGCGGGTGCGCAGGAGCGAGTCGTAGATCTCGTAAGTGGTGTTGTACCCGGAGCCATCGCCCCTGAGTGCGCTGGTGGAGATCCAGGGCAGTGAGGTGTTGTTGAGGTGGTAGCCGTAGGTGTAGTTCGGTGTGGTCGGCCACAGGACCTTGGTGTGGTTCGGCAGCCAGACTTTGGTGACCCGACCGAGCGCGTCGTACTCGTTCTCGGTGATCTTGTTATTCGGATCGGTGACCTTGAGCGTGGCTCCGGTGGCGAAGTCGAGGGTTGTGGTGGTCTTGAAGCTCTTGGCGTCAGCCAGGGTGGTCGACGTCAAGGGGCCGGTGCCGGTCGGTGTGTAGGTGGTGGTGGCGGTGGTGTTGTCCTGCGCGTCCTTCACCACGGTGGGCCGGCCCAGCGTGTCGTAGGCGGTGGTACTGGTCTGCTGCCACGCGGGGGCGTTGTCGGTCCCGTAACCCTTGGCCCGCCCGGTCCACTGGGCCTCGCCCTTGGTGGGCTTCTGTGATGCGCTCCAGGTGGTGGTGTCGTAGGCGGTGGCGGTGTCGGAGATGATGTCGCCCTGCCGGCTGGAGTCCGCGGGCAGGTCGAGGTCCGCGTCGGGTGTGTCGCAGGGCTGTGAGGTGGTGCGGGTGCGGGAGACCAGCGCGTTGATGCCCTTGTCGTCATTTCGCGCGTACCACGTGCGGGTGCAGGTCTCGTCCTTGGGTTTGGCGTCGTCGCCGCGGTCCTCGACCGTCTGGGCCATGCCGTAGTCGTCGTACGTGGTGGCGGTGGTCCGCACACGGTCCACGGGGGTGAGGCCGCTGGTGATGCGGGTACGGGTGTGGGTGGCGGCGGTGCGGACGTAGTAGGCCTCGGTGTCGGCGTACGACTTGTGCTGGGTGGCGGTGCGCTTGGACCACGGGTCGTTGACCGTGCCCGTCACCTCGGTGTCCCCGTTGTAGGTGACGGTCTCGCGGGTGAACCCGGCGTACTGGTCCGAGTCGGTGATGGCCTCGCCCTTGATGCCGGTGACCTTGGCCTGCCTGCGCTTGTCCGGGTCGGGCGTCTTGCCGTCCGTGCCCAGTACGCGGTCGCCGTTCATCCCGCGCAGATAGACGGTGACGGTCTTCAGCTGCGTGTTGTCACGGTCCCCGGTGAGGTGGGTGACCTTCCCGAAGCCGCGCCAGGTGGACCAGGTGCGTTCCTTGGCCGGGGTCATCGGGTCGTCGTTGTAGTGCCATGCACCCCCGCCCTCATAGCTGTAGGTGTTCTGCACTGCCTCCGAGCCGCCGTACGGGTCGGTGGTGGACACTGCGGTGACCGGGTACTTCTGGAACCAGTCCAGGACCGGGTTCTTCTCCCCGTTCGGCGACCAGTACACCGGGTAGCAGCGGCGGGTGTTCTCGTCGGCCTTGGGCATCGTCTGCCCGGCCACGCAGTCGGCCTCCGCATAGCTGACGATGGTCTGGGCCCCGGCCTCGGAGGTGACCGTCTTCAGGCGCGGCTTGTCGAGGGAGAGGATGTCGTCGCTCGCCCCGTCGACGCGGTTGGGCAGGAAGACGTGGGTGAACTTCACCGGGTCGAGGGTCAGATCACTGCCGTGTTTGCCGGTGTGTTTGATCTCGTCCAGCCACAGGGACTGGTCGCTGGTGTCGCCGGTGTCGCCCGGGTCGAGATAGAGCTGCTTCAGTGTCCAGGTGTCGACGGCGGCGTAGCCGGGGGTGGAGGCTGCGGCGTCCCACGCGTAGGTGGTAATGCCGGTCATCCGCTTGCGGGTGAAGAAGAAGGGGCTGACCGTACCCGTGCACTTGTCGTTGTCCTTGCACACCGCGTCGAAGGGAACATCCGGCCAGTTGTCGCGGGTGTCCTTGGTGAGCGAGTCGCAGCCGGTGCCGGAGGCCAGACAGCGCTCGGCGTATTCGAAGACGACCTTGTTGGAGGCGGCGGGGGTGGCGGAGAACAGGGCATCCTTGCGCTGGCCGTAGCGGATTTCCTTCAGGTAGCCGCCGCGGGTGTAGCCGGTGCCGGTGTTGTCGTCGCCGAGCTTGTCGTAGTTGTTCTCCTCGGCCTTGTACCAGTAGGTCATGGCGTTGCCATGAGTGTCCTCGACCAGGTCGAGGTTCCACCGCCAGGCCTGCTTCTTGTCCCGGCCGGAGAAGCTGCTGCCGTCCGCGTAGCCGGGTTCCCCCTCGTCGTCTCCAAAGACCGGCACGGTCCACACCGATGCGGTGCGGTCGTCCGCGCCGGCCCCGTCGAGCTTGTTGAGGCCGAAGGTGTAGACGGTGCCGTCGCCGGTGGTGACGGTCCAGTACTCGCCGTTGTCGTCACCGTTCTCGGCGCCGGTGTGGTGCTCGACGGTGGAGGCGTCGTCGTTCTTCAGCCGCCACCGGCCACTGGTGTCGTCCTTGACCAGCTCGGTGGCCTTGCCGTTCAGGACGAGGGAGGCGTTGTCGTACTTCCAGCACAGATCGAACTTGTCGTCCTGCCCGTCGTCGTCACAGGAGCCGTACTTGCGCTCGATGAAGGACGAAGTGAGGTCAAAACCCTCACCGATCGCGGTCCCCTGGTTGTTCGTGGACGCGGTGCGCCCGTCCACGCTGCCCGAGTCGTAGGAGATCGACAGGTCCGGGGTCGGCCCCGCCGCGGCGGGCGGGGTCCGCAAGGGGTACGACCAAGTGAAGCTGCCTGACGAGCCGCCGGCCTCCCAGGTCGATGAGGCCGCGAGCGGAGTGGCCTTGTAGTCGCCGGACCCCGACTTGGTCCCGGCTGCCAGGGCCAGCACCACTGACTGACCGGCAGGCGCGGAGGCGAAGGACAACGTGGTCTCGAGACGCCGGCCGGCCCGGTCATTGGTGAAAGGCACGGTCTCGCGGCTTCGGCAGTGCGCTTGTGCGGGGTCTTTCAGAGCGCAGTCCGGAAGCTTCACGATCTGGAGCCGCCCGGCCCAGTCACCTCCGTAAGCGGAAGCGAACGTCGAGTAGTCAACGCTGAGCCGGGCCCTGCCCCCGTCCCTGGGGCCCGTGGCGGTGAGCACGACGCCCTTGACACCGAGCTCGCTGGCCGCCTTCTGGTCGAGGACCTTGACGGTGACGGTGCGGGCGACGTGTCCCTTCTTCCCGTCCCTGCCGACCGTGGGAGGGGTCAACGTCAGCGGGAGGGCGCCTGGTTCTGCCTTGGCGGTTTCCTTGGCGCCGAGTGTGAGTGTTTCCTGGCCCTGCCGGGGCCAGGAAACCGACCCTTTCTGATCCGCCTTCGCCCGCCTGGCCGCGGTCAGATCGGCGGCTTCGGAGGCTTTGACCACGCGGGCGTTCTTGTCATTCGCCCTCTTGGTCAGCGGAGAGACCGTTGAGGACCGGGGTGCCTTCAGCTTGGGCTTTCCGAGCGGGTCCGGCGCGTCAGCGAAAGCGACCGGAGACAGCAGCCCCGGCACCAGGGCGAACCCCGCTAAGACGGCGAACCGTCTCTCCCAGGATCGTCTCCTGCGTGCCGTGCCGCCTATCCGGGGCATGCCGGACCCGAACTGGTTCATGGCAAGTCTCCTCGTATGCGGGCGTCGCCGCGCCCGCACACCGCTAAAGGTTTACGAACAGGTGGAGTAAGAAGGCCGAGGCGGCTATGTCGAAGGTTGCGCGATCTGCGAAGCCACTTGTTCGGGCGTCATCGCGCCGGTCCACACACGTACCTTTGCCAGATCGCCCGGAAGGTAGTGGCCCGTGCTGCCCTCGGCCGAGCCCCTGCCCGCGGATAGAGCTCCACCGCCCTGCTGAGGCACCTCAAGGCCGACGTCTGATGGGCTTTGCTGAGCGAACTGACCGATGAACAACTGCGTTACGCCGAATCGCTGATCGCCGTCACCATCGGTGAACGGGAGCCCCGCGTCGAAGACCCCGGTCACATCGACCCAGGTGTCCCATTCCTTCTCGCCCACGGTCTCCTGGGCGGCGGCCAGAGCGGTGTCGGTCACTTTCCCGCTGCTGTCGACTGCTGTCCGGCCGAACTTCCACTGGTAGGTGTCCTCCGCGGGCTTCTCCACCCACAACGCCCACGACGACTCCTTGCCGACCGGTGTGGCCTGCGCGGCAACCAGTCCTCGGTAGCCGACCGGCTTGACCGCGAGCAGCGCCTTGTTCAGTCGCACCCGCGCCGACACCGTGAACGAGCCGGTCTCATCAACCACGGGACCCGTCGTCGAGGCGTAACCGGAGCTGCCGTTGAGTACCAGCGCGGTGGCGTCCTCGCCGGTGAGTGCAGCGCCTGATCCCGACAGTGTCATGGGGCCGTGCCGGTAGGGGAATGTGGTGCTGGCCGGGTCATCCGGATCCTCCGGGCTCTCCACCACTTGACTGCCCTGGGAGATGGTGGCGTCCCAGTGCGCCACCAGTTCGTTCGTCGGCGCTCCGTCCTTGTCCAGCCGGTCTTCTTCCCGGATCTGCTCAGGGGTGCGGGCGTCCTGCCAGAGGGCGATCTCATCGACACGGCCCAGGAAGTACTCGCCGTACGCTCCTGCCACCTTGGATCGGCCGATCATCAGGTTGCGGTCGGCCGTCCACGGCTCGTACGTGGGCGCCACGTCGGCCAGGACGATCGGGTCGCCCTGGGGACGTCCGTTGATGAACAACTGGATCGTGTCGTTGCTCTTGTCGGCGTCGTTCTGTGTGTCGAAGACGCCGGTCAGGTGTGTCCACACCCGCAAGGGAGGACTTTCCGCATCCGCCATCGAGCGGATGTACACCGGATCGTTCTTGTCCCGGTCAGTACGGTTGAAGACCCACTTCTTGTATGCGGACGAGTAGTACAGGGTGAACGCCGAGCCGTACTCCCCCGGTGCCGACAGCACCACGTGATTCGTCGACGCGTCGGTGAGATACGCCCAGGCGGAGACGGTGAACGAATCCTGCGTGTTCACGGCCGCACCATCCGTCGAGGCATAGCCCACCTGCCGGGATGGATCGCTCAGGTTGTCGTTCAGACGCAGCGAATAGTCGCCGGCACCTCGCCTGGCGAGGGTCGACCAGCCAGTGCCGGCCTCGTCCCGCAGTACGAGGTCGTGGCGGGAGCCCACCTCGCCGGTGTCCTTCGCCACCGTCAGCCCCGAGCCGGGGCCGCCGTCGTCGAAGCGCCACCGCCCGGTCGGCCCGGGAGCAGCCCCCACCTTGAAAGCCAGTTCGGCAGGGGGTCCCCAGCGCACCCGCCCTTCCTTGTCCAGCTTCAGATCACTGGCCTCCACCGACAGCGTCTGCGTGCCAGGCAAACCAGGCTTGACGTCCTTGACTTGCACCGAAGCATTCGTGGTCGGGGCAGTCACCCGCTTGGTCGCATCGGCATCCGAGGTCAGCAGCCGCCACCGGTAGGCCTTCACGTCCTTGTCGGCAGCGTTCGGTTTGAAGGTGAAGGTCCCCGGCTTGCCTGGGCCACCGTGTGCTGCGCAGTCGTTGGCCGTGCACTCGGTGTACGGGGCGCCGGGAACGATGACCGGCACCTTGGGCGCGGTGGAGTCGATCCGCAGATAACACCATGACGAGTAGGGCGAGAACAGATCGCCCGATTTGCCGTTGTACGCCCAGTGCGACTGGGTCCGTGCCCGGAACCGGTACAGCCCGCCATCGGCCCGCTTGTCCGTCGTCGTCTTCTCCAGCGTGCCGTCTGGGTCCCAGCCACTGTCCGGCTTGTAATCGCTCCACACCTGCGACCATGTTCCCGAGTTCGTGTCAGTGCTGCTTCGCTGCATCACGAACTCGGCTTGCAGGGATCCTTCTTCATCGCCCTCATGGGCTTCGACCTTCGTCTGCACACGCGCCTGGACCGTTGGCGTGTCCACCGTCACCGTCAGCGGATCCGATGAGGAACGGCACTGCGCTTTGGTGCCCGTGCCCGGGATGGCCCCGACCGACGTCGGCACGCCGGGCTTGTGCGCGTACCACACCTTCAGTTCCGCGTTGGAGTCGAACCGCTTCCAGGCCCGCGGCTCGGCCTCGTCCTTGGCCCGCAGCATCAGCGTCAGCCGGGATATCTTGCCGTCCGCCAATGACCGCACCGTGGAGGTGAGGTTCTCATCCGGCTCGTCCGGGTTGTCGTTGAACTCGATCCACTTGTTCGGCTGCTCCGGGCTGCACAGATCCCCCCGGCCGGCCGATACATAGCGGTCGCCCATCTGATCCAATTGCTTCGGACCCGGCCAGCGCGTCCCCTCGGAAATGTTGTCGGTCCGCTCGAGGTCCACCCAGTACGGGTTGCAGTTGAACGACCACGTCTCATAGGCCCGGAACGTCGCGTCCAGGACATGCTTACCCGCCAGCTTCGACGCGCCGAACTCGAAGTACATCCGGTCCCGGTAGCCCGATCCGCAGTAGTAGCCATCGGCGCTGCCGCACAAGCCGACACCCTTCGGCTCGTCGAACTTCCAGAACCTGTCCCCGTCGGACGACAGCTTCGTCCACTCCGACGCCCCCAGACCCACGGACGGGTCGATGAACACTGGGTACGCGGTCTTCTCCCCGCGCAGCAACTCCAGGTCCGGCTCCACCGAAACACTGCCGTTCCCGACGGTCACCGGCAATTCAGCGGTCGCATCACCCTCGCCCGGCTGAGCCAATTGGTCTTTGGTGTCGCTCAAGCTCCGCTGCTTACCGAACGGTACCGTCCGGAACTGGCTGCGCGAGCCCGTGGCGTCTTCACCTGCGGAATCCCACATCCGCCCTGCTGGTCCACGGAACACGGCGTTGCCATCCGCGTCAACCGCCCGCACCCCACCGCTGGCACCCGGCACCACGCTCAGGCCGTCCCCAGTGGCGGTGAGCTTGATCTTCTCCAGCTCCGGGTTGGCCGCCGCCTCAGCCGTCTTGACCACCAGCACCTCGCGGTAGCCCTCGGCCGTCGCCGTGAGCTGCAGATCCACCCCCACCGCCCGAACCGCGCTGCGGCGCATGCTCGAAGGTGAGGCCGGCGGGTTCACCGCCGATCCCAACCAGACCGTCGCCGACTACCTCATCACCTGACTCGAAGGGAAATCGTACGTACTCAAGCCGACAACCGTGGCCCGCTACCGGGATTACGTCACCCACGACCTCATCCCCACGCTGGGCACATTGACGCTGGACGAGCTCGGTCACCGCCACATCGCGGGATTCGCGCACTCTCAACTCGACGCCGGCCGCGGCCGGGTCACCGTGTACCGGTGCCCGGCCACGCTCTCCAGCGCCCTGGGCGACGCGGTGCGCCAGCATCGCCTCGCCCACAATCCCGCACGCCCCGCCGTCATTCCCCGCCCCGCTGCACCCGAACGCCATGTGTGGACACCCCAGGAGACGGTCCGGTTCCTGGACTACTGCCACGACGCCGACCCTCTCATCGCCAATCTGTGCGAGCTCCTCATCGGCACCGGCATGCGCATGGGCGAGGCCCTCGGCCTGCACTGGGCCGACGTCCACACCGACGAACAGGTGCTCTACGTCCGCTACACCCTCTCCGCCATCAACAACTCCCGCCTGGTCATCACCCCACCCGAAACCCGCGCCAGCAAGAACTGGGTCAAAGCTCTCGAACAGCGCGCCACAGCCACCCGCACCCATATCAATGACCCATCAGATCTGTTCACCGATCTCGTCTTCTGCCGACCCGACGGACAACCGCTCCGGCCCCATACCGTCCTGGACCGATTCCGCAAACGCACCAGAGAAGCCAACATGCCCCGCATCACCCTGCACGATCTGCGTCACCTCGCCGCCACGCTCACCCTCACCGCAGGCGTCCCCCTCGCCATCGTCTCCAAGACTCTGCGCCACTCCACCCTCTCCACCACCGCCAACATCTACAGCCACCTCACCCAGCAAGCCGCACACGACGCCGTCAACGCCATCGACACCACCCTCACCCAAGCCGACGCCCGCAGCAGCCGCCATCCACACTGGCCCGCCTGGCTGCGACCACACCGCGACCACACCAACCAGCACCACAGCCCGCTCAGAGCGCTCTACTCCCCCGCCCTGGCACCCACTTCACCCCTCCGCGTCCCAGCCCCAGGGAACGCATGCGACCACCATGCGACCACCACGCCGAAACACACGGAAAGAGGCCGCCTCCGCTACCCGCGGAAACGGCCTCCGACCTGCGATGATGCTGGTCGGGACCACAGGATTTGAACCTGCGACCCCTTGACCCCCACCGGGCGTCAGCCGACTACGCTGAAGTCCTGACCGAAGAGGGCGCGGTGGTATGCGACTTCCGGTTTGCGCACTCCATCCCGATGTTGTTGCCGGTGGGGTCTCCGTTGTTGCGCTGTGGGACCATCCGGTTGGTTTCCGCTGCGCTCTTCGAGATGCACGACGAATGGATCGCCTTACCTCGCCAGCACCTACCCGAAGGCGATATGGGTGATATCTGTCGCAAACTCTCTTTTGGTTCTCCGCGCTACCCAACGTACCGAAATGCAACGTCCAGTTGATCCCCAACAGCATGACGAGGGACACTACCTGGCGGACCGAGTGGCACTCGCTTCGGCATCCTCCCGCGCAGGTCATCGGAAGCCATCTACCCATGCATTACTGGGCAGTTGACCTCAGGGTTTCGTGGTAGCGTCCTTGATCGGAGGGACAGTGCAACCTGGAAGGGAATTCGTGAACACGGAGAAGATCACCGCTCGCCGCCTCTCGCTGGAAGAGGTGACGAAGCTCAGCATGAAGGACAGGCTGTTCATTTCCGCCGACACGGCACAACTCAAGCTTCCCGACTGCTATGTCCCTGCTTTTCTGACCAAGTCCGGTGAGGATTTCGAGGGCGGCTCGATCACGGCGAGAACCGTATTCCAGGAAGAGGTCTCCTGCCTTCCCGACGACGAGAATGACGCCGGAGTCTACTTGGCTGACGAGAACGGCTCGGTGACCATCGAGGTCCTCCAGTCCGCCGGTGTCGTACTGGACCTGGCACTTTTCGTCCCTGGTGGGGACAAGGGCGCCCTCACGGCCCTTTACGCCGCGGCCCGGCAGGCCTTCGGCGCCGACACCGTACAAATCTGGCGCCAGGGCCTCAAGGAGGTTCCCGACGTGAAGGTCGACATCTTCGAGGAGCAGATTCCCCGGGGGCGCAAGGGGACCGACAACCCCAAACGTGACCGTCGCGCGTTCGACACCTACCCCACCCGTGCAGACTTCATCGAGTTCTCCGCGGGGTGGAAGCCGGTCATTGAAATTCACAGGCCGATTGTTGACGACACCCCGACCATCTGAGGCGGCGTTACTGATTTCGGCTCGTTAGGGTGATGTGGGGGTGTCCAGGGGCAGGCCAGTCGCACCTGGGTGACATACTTTCCGGCACCGACAGGAAGCCGCCTGGCCCTATACCCTCAGCGGGCGGACGCCAGCAAGGCGCCCGCCCGTCCGCATTCCTGTCAGGGGAAGCAGCCGGGCGGGCTCCGTGCATCACACGCTACCGGCCTCCGCAGGCCACCGTCCGTACTTGATCGCCTCCACCCCAGGACACCCGCGAAACGTCACCCGATCGAGGGGGCGGCGCCACTTCATACCGTTCCTCTCCAGCACCGCCCCGACCCATCACCCACACGGCCCAAAAGTGGGGCCAGGCGAAACCGTTCCAGTGGGGCCAACACACGCCGTCGAAAACGTGAAGCGGGCCAGGGCGTCGGCCCCTCGCCAGCAGGCGTGGTTCGCCGAGCGGTGGGCCCGAGCAGTGCGCTCCCCGGCCCGCCTTGATCCCGGGCTCGCCCTTCGTGCCCTTCTTCGCGCTGCGAAACAGCTCGTACGCCGTCCGGGCCGTCACGTCCTCCTCATCTAGATCGACCTCGCGCAGAGCTGCTGCGGACCCACCAGGTTGCTGGTGCCGCTCAGGCGCTGCTGTTCGGCACGGAGCAGCGCCACCAGGATCCGTGCCTCGCGGCGGGCCAGCTCATCCAGCGGATGCCGCCAGGCCGACAGGTAAATGAGTTTGCACGGGTCCGAGTCCAAAGACCTACCCGTGCGTCGCATTGACCTTCGTAGCGACGCTGCCGAGCCTGCGGCTCAGCGTGACGCCCCAGTTCTGAGCGACCTTTCCGAGCCGTTGGTGGCCGACCGCGTGCAGCTGGTGTCCATGGCGCCCTTCCTCGGTGAGGCTGTCGCCCAGCTTGTACGCCACCTCGATGGTGCGGTTGGAGCCTTCGGGCGCGAGCGTGGCGGATCCGTACCTCGGCAGGAGCGGGAAGCAGGAACCGGAATGAGCGAGGTGGAACGCATCCGTGAGGGTCGTCTTTCCGGCGCCGTTGGCACCGATCAGCACGCCGAAACGGCCGGGCAAGTGGCTAACCATCTCCCCCTCCGTACTCTCCCGGAACCCGCTCTGTCCTTGCCGGAAACTTCATCCGTGCAGGTCAAGCAGCATGCCGGTACTTGTGGAAGATGCCGCCGAGGCGATCGCGTCGACGTATGTCGAGGCGGGTTAACGTGTTGGGATCGTCGATCGGTGGGGGCAAGGGGTGCAGAGGTCTGGCGTTCGCGATGCCCTGGTGTGGTCGGTGTCCGTTGTAGAACTGCTCGAACTCGCGCAGGGTGTGGAGGAGGTGCCGCTGGTTCCAGATCAACGTCCGGTCCAGGAGCTCGCGGCGACAGGTCTGTATCCACCTTTCAGCGATCGAGTTCATCCTTGGCATCTGGATGCCGCTGAGCACGACGTCGATCCCCGCGTCCTTGAGGACGGCATCGAACAGGTCGGGGAACTTCCCGTCCCGGCCGGATCATGAACCGTGCCCGGCAGCCGAGGTCTTCGAGGTCCATGACGAGGTTCTTCGCCGCTTGCGCTACCCAGGAGGCGATCGGATGCGTCGTGGCGCCCAGGACGCGGATCCGGCGACTGCCGTGTTCGATCATCACGAGCACGTATATCCGTACCCCCGACAGGGTGACTGTTTCCATGAAGTCGCAGGCCAGAAGCGCCTCAGCCTGGGAACGCAGAAAACTGGCCCAGGTACTGGAGTTCCGCTCGGGCGCAGGATCGATGCCGGCCTCCTTCAGGATTTCCCAGACGGTGGACGCGCCCACCCTCACCCCCAGCACGAGCAACTCGCCGTGCAGGCGCCTGTACCCCCAGCTCGGGTTCTCCTTCGCCAGCCGCAGCACCAGGATGCGGATCGAGCGCACGGTGCGCGGTCGTCCCGGGCGTTTGGGCCGGCAAGAGACGGCATGGCGGCGTGCGACGAGGTCGCGGTGCCAACGCAGTACCGTGTCGGGGCGTACGAGCAGCCGTAACTGTCGCAGGACGTGCGGTGGCAGACGGTGCAACAGCGCCGCCAGGAACGCCCGATCGCTCGGCGTGAACCGGATCTTGTCTTTGCCAAGTTGTCGTTCCAGCACGGTGATCTGGTGGCGCAGAGCGAGGATCTCCGCGTCCTTGTCCCGATCGGCCATCGGCAGCAGACGCGCTGACGGCAACTGCGCGAGAGCGCGAGCTCGAGCGACCGCGGCCAGATTTCGGGAAACCCGAAGGACCGCCCCCACCAGGGCGGATGAGGTTTCCCGGCAAGGGCAACCACCAGCACGGACAAGGGCCAGTCTTCGACGGTCCAACTCAGTTCTCGTCATCCCGGGAGCCGAACTGCTGACGACCGATTTCCGGGCTGGCTCCGCCCATGGCCCGGTCCTTGACCTGCAGCTTCAGCGTCAGCTTGTGCCCGCGGACCGAGGAGTGCGATCCGCCCACTCCCACGGTCGCCACCCCGAACCATCGAGGACCACCGCGGCGCCTTCGGCGTCAAGCGGCTCTGCGAAGTCCTGGAGGTCGCCCGCTCCTGTCCAGCCGCGAGACGCCCCCTCACTCGCTCCAGCGATCTGAAAACGACCGCGCGTTCAGGGTGTCGAGGTGGTCGCGTCCCAGGACGCGTGCCCGGTCGGCGGCGACCTCGGCCAGCAACCGTGCCGCCTCCGCATGCTCCCCCGCCTTGCCAAGGTTGATAGCGCCGACGGCGCGGGCGTTCAGGGTGTCGCGGTGGTCAGGCCCGAGGACACGCGCCGAGTCGGAGGCCAGCTCGGCGTACAGACGTGCCGACTCCGCATGTTCCCCCGCCTCTCCGACTTCCCAGGCGTGGTGATGGCGGGTGAGCAGGGTGCTGTAGTGATCAGGTCCCAGGACGCGTGCTCGGTCGGCGGCCAGCTCGGCGTGCAGACGTGCCGCCTCGGCGTGTTCTCCTGTCCCACCGACATTGCTGGCGTGGTCCCCGCGCGCGTTCAGGGTGTCGGGGTGGTCGGGTCCCAGAACGCGTGCCCGGTCGGCGGCGACCTCGGCCAGCAACCGTGCCGCCTCCGCATGCTCCCCCGCCTTGCCAAGGTTGATAGCGCCGACGGCGCGGGCGTTCAGGGTGTCGCGGTGGTCAGGCCCGAGGACACGCGCCGAGTCGGAGGCCAGCTCGGCGTACAGACGTGCCGACTCCGCATGTTCCCCCGCCTCTCCGACTTCCCAGGCGTGGTGATGGCGGGTGAGCAGGGTGCTGTAGTGATCAGGTCCCAGGACGCGTGCTCGGTCGGCGGCCAGCTCGGCGTGCAGACGTGCCGCCTCGGCGTGTTCTCCTGTCCCACCGACATTGCTGGCGTGGTCCCCGCGCGCGTTCAGGGTGTCGGGGTGGTCGGGTCCCAGAACGCGTGCCCGGTCGGCGGCGACCTCGGCCAGCAACCGTGCCGCCTCCGCATGCTCCCCCGCCTTGCCGAGGTTGATAGCGCCGACGGCGCGGGCGTTCAGGGTGTCGCGGTGGTCGGGTCCCAGGACACGCGCCCGGTCAGTGGCTAGTGGCCAGACAGTGAGCTTTCTGGTCGCGCTGGCGAGGAACGCACCGTCCGGGCTGAAGGCGAGGGAACTGACGGCGCTGTTGGTGCCGGTGGTGAGGACCGCGATGCTCCTGCTGCTGACCGTGTTCCAAAGGGTGACGGTGCCATCGAGGAAACCGCCCGCTAGGACCCCGTTGTGCCCGAACGCGACGCAGGTCACGCCGGCGCTGGGTCCGGTGATGGTCGCGGACGTCTTGCGAGCTGCGATGTCCCAAAGTGTGATCCGCCCATCGCTGCGGAGGCTCGCCAGCGTCTTCCCATCGGAGCTGAAGGCCAGGGGTTGCCCTGCGGGGGAGTTTGTTTCGGTCAGGGTGGCTATCTCTGCTCCGGACGACGTGTCCCATAGCTGAAGCAGGCCGTCGTTCACCGTGTTGTTCGGGTTGCCGTTCCCACTGGCGCTGGCCAGAACCTGCCCGCAGGGGCTGAACGCCACCTGCGCGACCCAGTGTGCGTCGCCGGTGGCCAGGGTGGCCATGCTGGTGCGGGTGGCCACGTCCCACAGCCTGATGGCTGGCGCGTCATAGGTTCCCGCCAGCATTGCGTCGGTTGGGGAGAAGCACACGGAAGCGACCGACCCGTTCCACTGGGTCCCGTCGAGGTAGGGCAGGACGGTCTCTGAGCCATCCGCCACATCCCAGAGACTGATGGTCCCGTCACCGTTGCCAACGGCCAGGTCGGTTCCGTCCGGGCTGAACGCCACGGACAGGGCGGCGGAAAAGCGAGGGTTGAACGCGAGGACCTCAGCGAGGGGTTTTGCCCACGGGTTGACAACCTGGTGGGACAAGGACCTGACACACTTCTGGGTGGCCAGCTCCCATAGTCTGACCGTGCCATCCTCGCTGGCGCTGGCCAGCAGCGTGCCGGATGGATTGAAGGCCACCGAGTGCAGAGGAGCGTCACGGCTATCGAAGAGGGTCGCCGGGGCCCCCGGAACGCAGAGACGGCTCGAACGCCGCTCGTGGCCGGGCTGCTTAGGGGTTCGGGTGGTCGTCGGGTCCGGGCTCGGCGGCCTTTGGGCGTCGACCGTCGCCTGCCACGTGACGGTCAGGTCGGTGCCGCCGCTGTCCCAGGAGTCCGGGCCAGGGGCCTGTTGGGACGAGGTCTCCGGTTCGTCCGCCGGTTCCGGTCCGAACGGGACGGCGCGATTGCGGAGGTGGAGATGGTGAGTGACAGCGTTCTGTGCGAACTGCTGTGGTTCTGGGCTGCCGCGTCGGCGCATGCGGTTATGGACTCTTCGCCATGTCGTCTCCAGGCTTACGGTGACGTCCGCCCCAGGGATTCCGGTTTCCAGGATGTCGATCAGCTCGCCCGTGAATTCCGGAAAGCGCGCACCCTGCAGGACGAACGATCGTCTCGTCGGCGGGGCGGAGGTCAGGACGCAGTCCCCGTAGCGGTCCTCGGTCCCCTCCTGATCGTCCCCCTCACCGCTGGAGTCCTCGGGTTCTTCCAGGGCACGGGCCAATTCCGTGCGGGTGGGGGCAGCATCGCTGGACATGCCGCCAGCTATGCCGCTGTAGCAGCAGTCCAGCACCGTGACGCGGTGTTTAGCCCGATAGCCGCTCTGCCGGATCACGTCGCGTAACTGAAGGTAGGGCAGGGTGCCGATCTGTGGGTAGTCGGCGTCAGCGGCTGTCAGTGCCAGGTACAGCCGCTCGCTGCGGTCCCGGAGTCCGTGTCCGGCGAAGTACACCACCAATGTGTCCTCGGCGCCCAGCGCGGCATCCCTGACCGCTCCCAGCACCTGTTCGACCGGGGCCGTGGAGCCGATCACCGTGACGTGCTCCTCGGCCAGGCCCCAAACCGACGGATCGCGCAGCAAGCCAGCCAGGTGACGTGCTCCGGCTGCCGCCGCCGGCATCGCCGGCAGGTCAGCGTGTGCATAGTCATCGATCCCGATCAGCACCGCCCGACTCTTGCGCGGATCAGGAATCGTCACCGTCCCCCGCCCCTGCTTCGCCGTCGGTATCTCCCTCACCGTCTCCGAGGACACGGTCGATCGTCAGGTGGGGTCCCACGCTGCGGTCCTGGGTCAGCCAGTCCGCGAAACGACCGGTCAGCTCCGTGACCTCGTCACCGGAGTCCGACACGGACGACCCGCCACCACCTATCCGCACGCGCACCATATCGCCCCAGTTTCCCCGGAAGGCGATCTCCCCGTTACGCAACCCGCACCACTCCCGTCATCCGAACAGGACCGGACTCGCCCCCGTTCATCCACGGCAGCGATGCTAACCAGATTCAGCACCAACTGTTACAGAGCGCGCTGAGGGGCTTACGCAGCTTCTGAGGTTTTCGTTTCGGGGTGACGTCATGGCAGCGTCCAGGTAAGGCCGGTCTGGGCGATGAAGCCGTCGAGGAGGCCGGGCCGGTGCTGCATCTTCTTCAGCCGGGTGCGGGTGAAAGCCGCGAGGGCGTCGACGGTGCAGGCCGCAAGGTTGCCCAGTTCGTTCTTCAAGTTCGCCACACACCTCCAGCCGGGTTCAGGTCCGGCGCGTAGGTCGGCAGGCGGAAGACGGTCAGCCACTGCTCCCGGGCGGCCAGTAACTCTGTGCTTGCCGAAAATGTCGTCCGCCCTGGTAGGAGGGGGTGTGCGCGGTGCGCCGGAGATCGACCGGCGAAGTCGCCAAAGCAGGCGCTCTCGCGAGGCTGGCGCTCACCGCGGCAAGATGATCGACCGTGCTGCTGCGACTGGCTTACCTAGGCGTGACGAACGCGTTCGCGATGCTTCGCCTGCTGCCGATGACCGACCGGGACAAGGACGCCGAGATCCTCGCCTTGCGCCACCAGATCACCGTGCTGGAACGCCAACTCGGCAAGGACAAGATCCGGTTCACGCCCAACGATCGAGCGTACCTGTCGGCGCTGCTGCACCGGCTGCCACTGCACGTCCTACGGCAGTTACGGCTGCTCGTGCGCCCCGACACGGTGCTGCGTTGGCACCGTACCCTCATCGCGCGCCGCCATGCCGCCTCCTGCCGGCCCAAACGCCCAGGACGACCGCACACCGTGCGCTCGATCCGCGTCCTGGTACTGCGCCTGGCGAAGGAGAACCCCAGCTGGGGATACCCGACGCCTGCACGGCGAGCTGCTCGTGCTGGGGGTGAAAGTGGGCGCGTCCACCGTCTGGGAAATCTTGAAAGAGGCCGGCATCGACCCAGCACCCGAGCGGAACCCCAGTACCTGGGCCACCTTCCTTCGCAGCCAGGCTGATGCCCTGCTGGCCTGCGACTTCATGGAAACAGTCACCCTGTCGGGGATGCGGATGTACGTGCTCGTGGTGATCGAACACGGCAGTCGCCGGATCCGCGTCCTAGGCGCCACCACGCATCCCACCGCCTCCTGGGTGGCGCAAGCGGCAAAAACCTCGTCATGGACCTCGAAGACCTTGGCTACCGGGCACGGTTCATGATCCGGGACCGGGACGGGAAGTTCCCCGAACTCTTCGATGCCGTCCTCAAGGACGCGGGGATCAAAGTCGTCCTCAGCGGCATCCAGATGCCAAGGATGAACTCGATCGCTGAAAGGTGGATACAGACCTGTCGCCGCGAGCTCCTGGACCGGACCTTGATCTGGAACCAGCGACACCTCCTCCACACCCTGCGCGAGTTCGAGCAGTTCTACAACAGACACCGACCACACCAGGGCATCGCCAACGCCAGACCGCTGCACCCCTTGCCCCCGCCGATCGATGACCCGGACACGTTAGCCCGCCTCAACATACGTCGACGCGATCGCCTCGGCGGCATCCTCCACGAGTACCGGCATGCGGCGTGACCTGCACGGATGAGGTTTCCGGCAAGGGCAGAGTCCCAGCGCCCGTGCGACGGCGGCCTTGAGGTTGTCGTAGCGGACCTTGCTCCGCGGGACGCCGCCCAGCGTCCGCACAGCGCGTGGACGTGGCCTTCGAAGAAGGCTTCCTGGCCGCAAGAGGCGAACACTCGGTGGACGGCCTTGTCCGAATACGACAGGCGGAAGGAGAACAAATAGCAGGTCACCAGCTCGCCGGCGAGACGGATCGTCACGTCGCCGAAGTCGACTTCCGCCTCGTGCCCAGGCTGGTAGGTCTGCGGGACGAACGCCTCCAGCGGGGCCTTGCCGGACTCGACCAGGATCTCCGGCTTCCGGGCGGCAACGTAGTAGCGGACCATCCCGTAGGAGACGTCCGCCCCGTGCTCGTCGACCAGGCGGTGAAAGATGCGGGTGACGCTGTGCCGCTGCTGGCGCGGCGCATCCAGATCCCCGCGGAGGATGCCGTCACTCACCGGCTTGTACGGGTCCAGAGCGGTCGCCCGGGGCGGCAGCTTCTTCCGAGGCTCCGGCCAGGCCGAATCCAGTGCCTTGCGAACCGTACGCCACGTCACACCGTGCTTGCGCTCGAGCTCCCGCATCGACATGCCACCGCGATGGTCACGCCGGATCGCCTCGTACAGCTCGACCCTCGACATCTGCGGCATGACCAGCACCTTTCACCAGGAGCACCCCGATGCTGCCCTGGCAACAGACCCAGTGAGCTTTTTCCAACCTCAGGTTGAGGCGTGACGAGGGGCGGGGATGGTCTTCACGATGGCAGTGACTCGGTTGGTGCTACAACGGAGTTTCCGCGGGAGGCGCCAGCCCTTCAGGGCGGCCATGGCTTGCTCGCCGAGGCAACGGATTCCGGCGTGGGTGCTGTTGTGCCGACGTTGCCGCAGCTTGAGAGGCCAGCCGCGGACGGGCGCCCGGGTGGTGCCGCCGGCGCCTCGATACGCCTTGTCCGCCCAGCACTTCACCTCCGCGTCGCCGGGGGGGGCGTAGTCACTGGCAGCACCCATGTCGTGGCGAGCGCCCGGAATGGTGGGTGAGGCCGCCAGCAGACGACCTGCCGCGTCGGCGATGACCTGCCACGCCGAGCCGGGCTCGTCGGACATGGTGGCGGCGCCGACCCGGCTGTGAGCTACCGCGGAGCTGCGCACCGACCGGTGACCGGTCGGTGCGGACCCGGTCTACCGGTTCGCGGCTTCGCGAGAGGCGATCCGGTTCGTGCGACCGACCGCGCGGCCCACGGTGTTGCGCACCGCGAGGCCCGGCCTGGTGCGGGGCACCATGAGCCTGGAGAGCAGACCGACGCGTCGCTGCCGCGGGCCTACCTCACGGCGGAGGCGCGACTCGTAGGCGGCGAAGGCGCGGGCGTGATCACCGGGATGGGCGGCGAGCTCTTCTGCGAGGGCGTACGCGCCCGCCATCGCCATGCTGGACCCGTCGCCCAGCAGGGCTGTCGCCGCCGCCGCGTCCCCGAGCAGTACGACCCGTCCGCGGGACCACGAGGGCATCCGGACGGTGGTCAGGGGGTCGAAGAACGGAGCCGGGTGGTCGAGGAACGCCGCCACGAGTTCCGGTGCCCGCCACCGCACGTCGGCGTAGGCGTCAGCCACGGTCTGCTTGTGAAGGGCAGTGTTCTTGCGGTCGTGGGGCGCTAGCTGTGCGGCCCGGAAGGTGAAGATCGCGAGCGGAGTGGTCCGCGAGGGGTGGAGGACCAGCATCCGGTTCGGCACGGTCAGCATCGTCATCTCGTTCGGGTCCTCGATGGCGTCGGGTTCCAACGGGACGGTCGCGCCGTACAGGCCCAGGTCGTTCGCGAACTGCCGCTCGGGGCCGAATACCAGGCGCCGTACGGTGGAGTGAATCCCGTCGGCACCGACTACCAAGTCGAAGCGCCGTGGCGCGGACCGCCGGAAGGTGACGTCGACCCCGCCTCCGTCCTGGTCGAGAGCGGTGACCGTGTCGTCGAACAAGAACTCGGCCTCGGTCTGCGCCGACCGGTGGAGCACCTCGGACAGGTCGGCTCGGGTCACCTCGACCGTCGGAGCCTTGCCCGAGGTGAGCGGGAGTTGCAGGATTCGCCTGCCGCCGGGGTCGAGCAGGGTCAGTGACCGATTGCGGGTGGCGAGTCCGCGGAGCTGCGGGAGGATGCCCATGCGGTCGGCGACCGGGATCGCGGGCCCCTTCACGACGATCGCGCTACCACCGGAGCGCAGCTGCCGGGCATGTTCGACGACCGTCGGCCGGTATCCATTCCGGGAGAGCCAGTACGCGAGTGCGGGCCCTGCGATTCCGGCACCGACTATCAGCACCTCGGGCTTCTTCATGACGATGACCTCTCGGAGTGTCGATGAACAGGTTCCCCGGCGAGTGCCGGGCTGGGTCTCAGGGAGCGGCGGCACGGGGCAGCGCAACCGGCCAGGTACCATCGATTTCGTACCTCAGTGGAGCACAACCTTCAGGTACGATTCAAGTCGTACCTGAAGGGGGTGCCGCGTGGCCGGGAAGAACCTGGTCGGCCCGGAGGCCGATGCGCTCGATCTGGGTGCGGTGTTCCGCGCCCTCGCCGACGAGCACCGTCGTTCGGTGATGACGGAGTTGGCCGCCGACCGCAGCGACAGCGAGCGGGGCTGCAACTCGTTCAATCTTCCGATCTCGAAGCAGACCCAGACCCACCACTTCCGGGTCCTGCGCGAGGCAGGTCTCATTGACGAGATCGACTACGGCAACCGCAAGGGCATCCGACTACGACGCGCGGACATCGAGAAGAGATTCCCCGGGCTGCTCACGCTCCTGGGCGCAGAGTCCCCGGGCGCTACTGCTCCTCGCTGAACACAGCGGAGCACACCGGAAGGAGTCCGAGTCGGCCCTGAGCCGCGAGTTCGACCGGATCCAGCTCGCGCCCGGCTCGCAGGTAGCCGAGCACGACGCGGACACGAATGGATCGGTGTCGCTTCGACCACCGTCCCGCGCTCGTGATCGGCGCCGAGCACTTCCGCGCGCGCTCCCTCACGCCAACACCCACTGAGGTTTCCTCAACCTGCGTGCGGAGCAGGGCCACTGGGGGTGAGGGCGGGGTCCGGGCGTGGAGAAGCTCCTGTTAGACGGGTGCGTGTCGAGTCCGAGCCGTCCTGCCAGGAGCTTTCCGCATGCTTGTCTACCCAGCCGGGGTCGATCCGTCCACCTCAACTCTGCGCTTCCTCGCCCGTGAGTTGACCGCACATCGTCTTGCGCAAGGGACACGATGGCGCCGGCTGGCCGCCGGACGGCAGGCGCTGCTCGTGCTGGCTCATCTACGATGCGGCCATACCTACGCCCAGCTCGCCGCCGGATTCGGTGTGGGCACCACCACCGCCTACCGGTACATCGCCGAGGCCGTCGACATCCTGGCCGCTCTGGCTCCAACCCTCGCCGAGGCGGTGAGGACAGCCTCCGGCAAGGCCTTCGTGATCCTGGACGGCACGTTGCTGCCGATCGACCGGATCGCCGCCGACCGACCCTTCTACTCCGGGAAACATAAGAAGCACGGCATGAACGTGCAGGTGATCGCCGACCCGGCGGGACGGTTGCTGTGGGCCTCGCCCGCGCTGCCGGGATCTGTGCACGACATCAAGGCCGCGCGGACCCACGGCATCATCGGTGCCCTGGCGGGGCCGGGGTGGAATGCTGGGCCGACAAGGGCTACCGGGGCGCCGCCGGCACCGTGCGAGTTCCCTACTGGGGGCGCTGGGAGACTCTCTCCCCTGGTCAGCGGGCCGTCAACTGCTCACACGCGAAGATCCGTGCACTCGTCGAACAGGCCATGGCCACCCTCAAAACCTGGCGGCTCATGCGCAAACTGCGATGCTCTACCAGCCGTATCACCAGCCTCGTCCAGGCCGTCCTCCCGCTGCACCTGACATGCTCAAACTGAGGTTGGAAAGGGCTCAAGGTCTTTGGGCGGGATGTCGAGCTACGGTTTTGCCATCGATGAGGCCTCTGCGGACTGCTCGCCACCGCGCACCACAGCCGGATACGGCGCTCACGCCCTGGGAGTGCCCTATCTACCGGGGGACGCCAAGGGGCTTTGCCTCGCCTTGACGCTGCGGGCATCCCGCGACCGGGACTCCCAAGCGCCGACTGCCCGCGGAGACGGGCCGTCCGAGGTCGTCAGACCGCGACCTCTCCCCTGTCGCATGGGGAGCACGACATCACGCTCCCCCCTCGAAAGGGGGTCGAGAGCCGACAAGGGGTCCTTATGCCTCTCGATGCAGAGAGCACCTTAATCGATGGGATGACCGCATGGGCCCACGGTCGACGACGGCGGGCAGGGGCGCGGTACGGCGCTGTACATCTACCGGATCGGGTGACGGACGAATCGGGCACCGTTGACACGTCTGCGAGTTGGGAGCACGAGGGCTCCCAGAGGGCTCCCCATTGCTCCCAGCCCGGAAACGGTTAAGGCCGCCTCCGCTACCCGCGGAAACGGCCTTCGACCTGCGAAAACGCTGGTCGGGACGACAGGATTTGAACCTGCGACCCCTTGACCCCCAGCCGCGCGGCAATTCTCCCTTTATGCTCCACTTTAAGACTCTCGCAGATCTGCCGCGCCGTCAAGGTCTGTACGACGCCGTACACGACTCGTCACTTCTCAACGCAGTGCTCCCACAAGCACAGCCACAGGCCCTCGCTGAGGGGCACCCCCACACACACCCGCAGATCCGAGCCTTGGCGACCCTGACGGGAACTGCACGGAGCGGTGGCCGATGGGCTCTATCGGTCAGCGTCTTGCGCCTGCCAGACGCCGCCTCGACAGCACAGATCGCTTTCGGTTGCCTGCCCCGCCAGAGCTTCCCCCCTGGCCCTGTGACAGCTGGCGTCTCTAGCCTCTCCCCATGGAATGGACAACACTGGCCGCAACTCTGCTTGGTGCCTTCATTGCCATGGCCTCGACCCTGCTGGTGGAACGCAGTCGCGCAAGTCGCGAGCGGGCCGCGAACATATCGGCTGTGCGCCGCGAGCTATACAGCGAGTACCTGACCGCACTCAATCATGCGCGACATACGTTCGGCCGGCACACCAGCAAACGTCGTTCCGACCCCAATCGAGGCGTCGAATCACACGACGCCTTCGCCCCGTGCTATGCCCTGCGTCATCAGCTGGCTATCACCGCGCCTGCCGGAACCGTCACCCGTTCCGAAGCGGCCTTCCAGTCCTTGCGCACGCTGCGAGATCTCACCGTTGCTGGATCAGCCAGGGAAACACCCGCGTACGCAGAAGCCACGACTCGATTCATGAATGATCTTGATGAGCTGCGTGCCTCCATGCGGGCAGACCTGGGAATTGCCGACGGGTGAGCGACGGAGCCACCGGACCACCTTGCCCCGAGCCAACCAGCTGACGACGCAGGAGCAGCAACTCATCCGCAGAGCGAGACGCCAGGACCAGCAGGCCCGCGGTGAGTTGCAGGCCCTCCAGGGCTGATAAGGACACAGCGGATGGGACGGCGCGGCATCTCCCGCAGCACCCAGTTGCCAGCCCTCCAGGGCTGATGAGGACACAGTTCCGCCGGTCACGCCGTACGAGCTGCCCGCGAGTTGCCAGCCCTCCAGGGCTGATGAGGACGGGTCTTGGTCGCGTCCGCAACCTTGGGGAGGCTGTGTTGCCAGCCCTCCAGGGCCGATGAGGACCCGCCTGCCTGCTCCAAGAGGCCATGCGGATGACGAAGTTGCCAGCCCTCCAGGGCTGATGAAGACCGGGATCCCGAGGCGCACTGCCTTCTCGATGTTGGCCGTTGCCAGCCCTCCAGGGCTGATGAGGACCGGACGATGACCACTTCGACCAGCCCGAGCGGCCCGTGTTGCCAGCCCTCCAGGGCTGATGAGGACACGCGGCGCGGTCCGTCATCCCGTCTCCCTGGTGACGTTGCCAGCCCTCCAGGGCTGATGAGGACGGGACCTGGCGTGCTGGTGCCCACTGCCGGAGCCCGGGTTGCCAGCCCTCCAGGGCTGATGAGGACGCGAACCCCTCGAAACCGACTTCGACGTCATCGTCATGTTGCCAGCCCTCCAAGGCTGATGAGGACCGCAGGCCGACGGGTCCCTCGCGGTCCACTCCGGGCGTTGCCCGCCCCTCCAGGGCTGATGAGGACTGGGTCAAGGGCGTGGAGGGCGTGAAGGCCAAGTCGCTGCCAGCCCTCCAGGGCTGATGAGGACTGGTCTCGCTGTCGCTCGAATAGACAGGAACCTGCGTGTTGCCAGCCCTCCAGGGCTGATGAGGACCCGTGCCACGTCGAGAGCGTGTACACCATCAGCGCATGTTGCCAGCCCTCCAAGGCTGATGAGGACGCGGCACCCTGCTGGGCATGCACCGGCTCCCCCACGCATTGCCAGCCCTCCAGGGCTGATGAGGACACCCGCACTGCGCGCTGAGCTGTCCTCCGTCATGGCGTTGCCAGCCCTCCGTGGCTGATGAGGACCGGTCACTGCTGGCGCTCACCCCCGGCCCGGCCGCGTTGCCAGCCCTCCAGGGCTGATGAGGACGGCGTGTGAGCGGGTGACGTCCGGCGCAGCGTCGCGGTTGCCAGCCCTCCAGGGCTGATGAGGATCACGGTGCTCACCGCCGCGCGGTCGATCACCTCTTGTTGTCAGCCCTCCAGGGATGATGAGGACTCGAGGGGGTCGATCTACCATGTCGCTCATGAGCAAGTTGCCATCCCTTCAGAGCTGATGAGTACTCGTCACCGCTGGGTACGCCCTGCTCGCCCGGGCCGCGTTGCCAGCCCTCCAGGGCTGATGAGGACGGCGTGTGAGCGGGTGACGTCCGGCGCAGCGTCGCGGTTGCCAGCCCTCCAGGGCTGATGAGGACACTCCTGGATCTCCCCTGTGCCATCGGTACACCATCGAGTTGCCAGCCCTCCAGGGCTGATGAGGACACCCGGTGCGCGGCGGCGGTGGTCTTCTCGGCTTCCTTGTTGCCAGCCCTCCAGGGCTGATGAGGACGAGGGAAGAAGACGTCGTGACGACCCATGAGGTGCCGTTGCCAGCCCTCCAGGGCTGATGAGGACGCCCGGCCCCGCATCACCGCCGTGCCCGCCACCGCGTTGCCAGCCCTCCAGGGCTGATGAGGACCAGCCCCGCGAAATCGGGCGCGCAATGTCGTTCGCGTTGCGAGCCCTCCAGGGCTGATGAGGACGGAGGCTCAGCACCTCAAGGTGAAGGAAGTGCTCAGGTTGCCAACCCTCCAGGGCTGATGAGGACCGCGGGTCCATGGCCCGGTGCCCACGGCACCGACCGAGTTGCCAACCCACCGGGGCTGATGAGGACATGCTCCACATCGCCTAGGCGGCCCATCATGTCGCGCTGCGATGAGGATGTGGGCGATAGACCCCAAACCGGTCATTGTCGGCGCGTTGCGAACCTTCCTCGGCTGAAGAGGTCGCGGGCCAGCCGCATGGATAACAGGTGAATGCGCCGTTGGTTCCCCATACAGGGGTAATGAGTGGTGTGAGGTTGTCAAGTCGCCATGCGCTCGCAGGCTCCCCTAGGGCGACGACCCTGACGCTACCCCACTCCTCCGACAGCCTGTCCCAACTTGACTGTGCGGGACTGCTTTTGGCGTCTACCTGATCGATACCGACCGTTGTCAGTGGCTACTGGTAGATCCTCACCTATGGCTACCGCATGCGTGGTTTGGAGTGTGATAGACATACCGCCTCAGTCAGGAATTTAAGGGAAAGCTCGTACCGAAACCAGCTCTCTTCGCGGACACACATGTGCCCGCTGACCAGCAGAAAGGAGGAGACGTGCGCTTACGCGTCCATGTCAGTACCAGGGCGAAGGAGATCCCGTGGGATCAGGTCATCGCGCCGGGGCGGGCGATCGTCTACGCCGCGCTGACCCGTCAGGCGCCGCAGCTCGGGGCCAAGGTCCACGAGACCGGATGGGGTCCACACCGCATGGCGCCCTTCGGTCACAGCGCCCCGGTCTTTCCCAAGCCTGTTCGTGCTCGCGGCACGTATGTCGCCGGAGGTACCGGCACGCTCGAGTTCGGCAGCCCGGTCGAGGAGATCGTCGAGGCCCTCGCCAAGGACTTCGCGATGATCCCCATCCTGGACTGGGGCGGTGTGGCATTGAACATCGAGGGTGTCACGCGAGTCGAGCCGCCTGCCTTCGCCTCCGGCAGGGCGCGGTTCCGGACCGCCAACCCCATCACGGTCCAGAGCGAGTCCCTGCGGTCGCCAGACGGTCAGCGGATCCGAAGGACGTGGCTTCTCCCAGGCGATACCGGGTTCGACGTCGCGCTGGGCCACAGCCTGCGCCGGAAGGCAGAGACTTTCGGGCACGGCACGGTCACTCTTGAGGCGATCACCTGGATCGGGCCTCAGCGGTCCTTCTCCGTGGTCGGTCACGGCGGTGATGCGTCCGGTACGGTCCATCGGGGCAAGAAGACCGGGGCGCCGGTGGAGATTGATGTCTCGGGTGCACCGGCGGCGCTTCAGGCGCTGTGGTCCGCGGGTATCGGTGGCGCCACATCCGCTGGTTTTGGCTGGGTGCTGCCCTGATGACAGACCACCTCACGCAGAACGAGCTCCGGCTCACCCCGCATCCCCTCCAGCGAGCCGGCGCCTACGCGATCGCCGCCATCGCGAAAGCCGCTCACCCGGAGAAGGTCACCGGGGAGCAGTTCGACCAGGTCGTCCAGCGCATGATCCGCGACCTTGTCGCCACCAGCACGGTGGCGAAGGGCCAGGCCGGGTGGTACCTCCTGGGCCTCTCGTACACCTTGTGGCCCAACTGCGCGCTCCACTACAAGAGCAAGCGCACCCCTGAGGGAATCGCCGCCTGGCGCAGTGTGCCGCCTGCGCAGGCGTGGCCGGGTGTTCCCTGTTCGCTGTGCGGGCGCCCCGCCTGCGACTGGTACGGGAACGTCGACATCCCTCTCGGCGCCAGTGTCGAGCACCGCAACACCACGGCCCCGGATCATCAGGGGACCCCGCTCTGCTTTCCCTGTGTCACGAGCTTCCACGCTCTGCCTTACGCCTTCACCGCGGGCGGAGGTGTCCTGTACGGGCTCCATTCCTGGGACGAGAGGTTCATGGCCCGCGCCACCTCCGCCGCCGTCCCCAACAACCAGCGGCACATGATGGTCCGCGGTGACCTGAAGAAGGGCGGAGGGGCCTTCCCTGTCGAGTTCGCCGCCTTGAGGGCGCTGCGCTGGTGGGACAAGCGCATCACCGCCGGTGTGCAGGCCATCCAGTTCAGCAACAGCACCCGGGACATGAAGTTCCGGGTGGAGGACATGGGCCAGCCGCTCGCCGAGTGGCTGCGTTCCACCGCTTCGGACACCCACCGCCGCACCGGTTTCCGCTTCCTTGCCCGTGCCCAGGCCACCGCCAAGGTCTCCGGACTGCGCATGCTCGCCTGGCGCGCGTTCAACCGGCCCGATCAGATCCCGTCCCGGGCGAGCGGGTGGCTGCGCGACCAGATCACCGAAACGGGCCGCATCCCGGCGGCGGTGCCGCACCTGGCTCCCTTGATCCGCACCTATCTCACGGAGGTCCTGCACGTGCTGGAAAAGGATGTCGGACACGTCACCACCATCGCCCGCCGCATCGCCGACGTCGTTACCGCCGACGACGACAAGCGGCTGAAGAAGTTCGTCGTGGCCACGCGCCGGCCCAACGATCTCAAGGGCTGGCTGCGGAGCCAGATCGCCGACTGGGCCAAGAAGCGCCCCGCCGAGGCCGCGAACGAACCCTTCATCACCGTTCCCCAGTGGCGCGTGCTCTTCGACTCCGGCAACACCTCCTGGAGCGCCCGCGAACTGCTCTTCGTCGCCGTCTTCGAAGAACTGTGCGCCCGCGGTGCCACGGTCACCGCCACCGACGAGACCACCACCGACGAGGACTTCACGACCCTCGACACCAACGACCAGGAAGAGAGCGACTGACTGTGAGCATCTACCTCACCGGCAAGGCCGTCCTCGACATCCAGGCTGGCGCTCCCAACAACGGACGCGGCACCGCCGACCAGGGCAACGTCACCCCCGTCAAGCAGCACCGCACCGGTGGCAAGACCTACCCCTACGGCTCCGCCCAGTGGTGGCGCCGCATGCTCAGGGACAGCCTCCCCGAAACCGAGACCCCCTCGCCGGTCCTCGTCAACGGCAAGGACGCCAAGCAGCAGGCCTACACCTCCGGCCGCCCCGACCGGTACACCGACGACGACCTCTTCGGCTACATGGCCGCCACCAAGACCGGCACCCACATGCGGGATACCGTCCTGTCCACGGGCACCTTCGTCTCGATCGCGCCCGAACGGCCCACCCGCGACTTCGGCACCATGAACCGCGGTCTGCCCACCGGCGCCAACCCCATCCTCCACGAGCACGAGTTCTACACCGCCGCCCTGCAAGGGGATCTCCGCCTCGATCTCGCCCGCGTCGGGTTCTTCGAGCAGGACGGCGGCGTCCGCAAGGCCGCCCTGTCGGACGAGGCCGTGCAGGAAGCTCTCCAGGCGGGATGCACCGAGACCACCCGCCGGGGAACCTCCGGCCTCCTGCTGCCCCTCCCAGAACGCCGCCGCCGTGTCGCCGTTCTCCTGCGCACCATCGCCGCCATGCACGGCGGCGCGAGCCAGGCCGCGCACTACGGAGACCGCACGCCGGCCTTGATCCTCCTCGCCCCGATCCAGGGCGGCAACCAGCCCTTCACCCGGATCCTGGCACCTGTCGAGGGTGAGATCCGGTTCTTCACCGACACGCTCCGCGAAGAGATCGACGCCTGGTCCGACCTCATCGACGGCACGGTCTACCTGGGGTGGGCTCCGGGCTTCCTCGGTGATCAGCGCGAGACCGCTCGCGCCGACCTGGACGACCTCATCAAGAGTGACCGCCTGGTCATCGACCACCCCCGCGTGGTCCTCGAGAACCTCGCCACCGCGATCGAGACCGGACAGCACGACGCCTGGTACCAGGACTGAGCCAGGCAACCACTCATGCGCCCGCAAGGGATCAGCACGGGAACGGCATTCCCCGAAGCCTGTTCCACCAGCCGCATCCCGGCCGTCAGGAGATACCGGTGACCCGTATCGAGGCCCTTGAAGTTACCGTCAACGCCCCCATCGTCAGCTTCCGCAACCCTCTCTACCAAGGCATCCAAGTCGGCCTGCCCTGTCCGCCGCCCAGCACCGTGGGCGGCATGCTCGCCGCCACAGCGGGCGCCTGGGACCAGGTCCCTGAGAACACCCGCTTCGCCATGACCTTCACCGCCCAAGGCTCCGGCGCCGACCTGGAGACCTACCACCCCGCCGCCGCAAAGGCCGCCTACCGCAACGCCACCATCAAGGACCGCGAGTTCCTCACCAACGTCACCCTCACCGTGTGGCTGACCACCGACCTGGAGATGTGGGAATCCGCCATCCGCACACCCGTCTGGCCCCTGCGCCTGGGCCGGTCTCAGGACCTGGCCACCGCCCGCACCCGCCGCGTCCCTCTCACCCACGGCGGCACCGGCACTCAAGGCCACGCGCTCATCCCGCACACCACCGCCCCCGACCCACGCACCCTCCACAACGGCGATCAGCTGCAACTGCCCACCGCCACCACCCTCGACCGCTCCCGCACCACCTGGGACACCTACCGCTACGCCCGCACCGGCACCGACGCCACCCTCACCGCCGACTACACCACCGACGCCGGCCAGGCCCTCATCCTGCTCCCTCCAGTGCACCCCACGCACGCGGCCGCGAAGGACACGCATGTATGACGGCCGGCCCCTGCGTGCGAAGAGCGCCCGCTACGGCGAAACCGAGGGCGAACTGCTCACGGCTCATTCCCTGACCACACTCCGGCGGGCGGACACCATTACGGCACGCATCGGGTGCATCCCCGGCCTGCCCCCGCGGTTCCCCCTCTGGTTACGGGCCGCCAGCTTCCTCCATGACACTGGCAAGGCCGCAGAAGGTCTCCAACGCCAGATCGGCAACACCAACGATCCCCCAAAAATATGGGGCGAACGGCACGAAGTTCTTTCCCTCGGTTTCCTTCCCACAGTCCTCGCCGCACTCCCGGAGGAAGAGATTCTGTGGATCGCCACCGGAGTCGTTACCCACCACCTGCCTCTCACCGGCGAAAGGGGCCGCCGCCACGCACTGCTGCCGATCTACAACCGCGCCACTGCGGAGGACTTCGCCAAGAAGTTCGGTCCCATCGACGCGGACACGGTTCAAGACCTCACCGACTGGCTGCACACCACCGCTGTTAATACCGGTCTCATCCCCGCCGGGCCATGCCCCACCCTCACCCCCGAAACACTCGTGAAGGACGCACACACACTCTTCGGTGAACTCCTCGACCAGTGGGAATGGCCACTCCTGGAGCCTGACGCCGAAATCCACGGCATCACCGCTGTCCTCCTGCAAGGCGGAGTCACCATGGCCGACCGCATGGCCTCCGCCCACACACCCGTCCACCAGAACCACCCCCTCACCCCCGCATACCGTGACCGCCTCGAAAACCGCCTCACCTCCCAAGGGCACCGGCTCCGCCCCCACCAGGCTCAGGCAGCGCGCATCAGTGGACACGTCTTCATCCGCGCCTGGACCGGCTCCGGCAAAACCGAGGCCGCACTCCTATGGGCCTTGCGAAACCTCCAGGAGATGACCGCCACCGGGCAAGGCACACCCCGGATCTTCTATCTCCTGCCCTACCTCGCCGCGATCAACGCCATGGTCCGCCGCCTCGAGAGCGACCTCCACGCCCAGGGAGAAATCGGTGTCTCCCACTCGCACGCGGCCTCCTACTACCTAAGCCGGGCACTGGAAGACGAATGCCCCACTGACGCCCAGGCCCTGGCCGCCGCCCGCAAGTCACTGGCCCAGGAGAACGCCACCCGCCTCTTCCGCGAACTGATCCGGGTCGGCACCCCCTACCAGCCCCTGCGCGGCACCCTCGCAGGCCCCGCCCACTCCAGCGTCCTCCTCGACACCGCCAACTCCCTGTTCATCCTCGACGAACTCCACGCCTACGACCCACGACGCCTCGGCATGATCCTGGCCATGATGCGCTTCTGGGAACGCCTCGGCGGCCGATTCGCCATCGTCTCCGCCACCCTCCCCGACGCACTCCAAGAAGCCATCCACACAGCCCTCACACACCAGGTGCACCTAATCGAGCCGCCGCAAGGAACCGTCTTCCCCCGCCGGCACCGCCTCTCCACCCGCCCCCACACCCTCCGCTCACCCGAAGCCATCGCCGAGATGACCGGCCGACTCCAAGCAGGCGAAGCCCTTCTCGTGGTCGCCAACAACCGGCCCACCGCACGCGCCCTCTACCGCGAACTCGGCCCCATCGCCCGCCACATCCACAACGACCCGGACGCGGCCATCATGCTCCACTCCCGATACCGACGCGATCACCGCGCCGACATCGAAGACCGCATCCGCCGCCGCTACAAAAACGGCCACCAGCACCGCAAAGGCGGCATCCTCGTCGCCACACAGACCGTCGAGGTCTCCCTCGACGTCGACTTCGACAGCATCCACACCGCCTGCGCCCCCATGGACGCCCTGTGCCAACGCTTCGGCCGCGTCAACCGCAGCGGCGCCCGCCCACCGGCCGACGTCACCGTCCACACCCCCCAGTACATGCCTCGCCGCGGTGAACCCGGCTTCTTCGCCGACGGCGTCTACCCTAAACAACCCGTCGCCCTGGCCTGGAACATCCTCCAGCGCCACCACGGTCACATCATCGACGAAGCCATGATCACCACATGGCTCAATGAGATCTACGCCAACACCGACGGCTCATGGGGCGCGAGCTGGCGCACCGAGCTCGAACACTTCAAAGAACGGTTCACCGAAGCCTTCCTGACCTGGACCGAACCCTTCCGCGACCGCTCCGACCTCAAAGACGACTTCGACGCCATGTTCGACGGCAAGGAAGCCATCCTCACAACAGACCGCGACGAATACGCCCGACGCCTGGCCACCGACAACGGCCGACGCCCAGGCCGCCTCCTCGCAGAAGACCTCCTCATCCCCATCGCAGGCAACACCCAGACCACCTGGGACGACAAGCTCAAGGTCCACATCATCAACGCTGAATACGACAAGGAAAACGGCCTCGGCACAGTCCGCCGCTGAACCCGCCGCTAGAATCAGCGCCCATCAGGGCACGCAGCTTGAAACCTTCATACCCTTCATTACCCCATCAAGGGGTCACAACGTACGCGCTTTGCCTTGCGCGCGCTGCGCCCCATCGCCCCTGAAGAGGGCCGCCAACACACAGCGACAACCACCTTCAAGGTGGGTTCGTAACCGCATGCCGCTGTACCAAGGCCCCTGCGGGTCACCTTGTCCTCATCACCCCTCGTAGGTTGGTGAGACGAGCTCTGTAGCCTGGCCGCCAGTCACCGCGCGCACTGCCTTGACCTGCGCAGATGCACTATCGTTGGATCGCTGCAAAATGGCCCTCTAGGCTGCGAACCATCAGGGCAATGACCTGCGGCTTTACCGTCGGGTCATCATCCACCCAAGAGGGTTCGCAACGTGTCCATGCGGACGAGGTCGAGCGCCGCACTGGTCATCATCCACCCAAGAGGGTTCGCAACTCGTGCAGGAAGACGCTCCACCCGGTGGGAGCGCCGTCCTCATCAACCCTGGAGGGTTCGCAACGCGCCCTCGTGGCCCATCAGTATCTCGTCGGCGTACTGGTCCTCACGAGCCCTGTAGGGACTGCAACTCGAGGCGATGGGCGTCACCCGAGGGCGGATCGGCGGGTCGTCATCCACCCTAGAGGGGTCGCAACATGCGCATGCGCTCCGCGTCGATCAGGATCACCTCGGCCGTCGTCACCCCTGGAGAGGTCGCAACCCGTGGCCGTTTTCGGGGACGTGCTGGTGCCCGCAGGCTGTCATCACCCCTGGAGGGGTCGCAACGCCCACCCGACGTACCGGGACCACGCCAGGGCCCAGGGCCGTCATCACCCCTGGAGGGGTCGCAACCCGGTGGTGCCGGATGACGACCCCCGTCCTGTCCCTGGCCGTCATCACTCTGGGGGGTCACAACACCAGTACGGACAGACCCGCGCGAGGGCGGGCTGGGGGCCGTCATCACTGCCCTTGCCGGAAATCTCATCCGCCCTGGTGGGGACCGCTTCTTCGGGTTCCCGAAATCTTGGCCGCGGTCGCTCGGTCCGACGCTCTGGCGCAGCTGCTGTCAGCGCGTCATGATGATCGATCGTGCTGCTGCGACTGGCTTACCTGGGTGTGTCGAACGCGTTCGCGATGCTTCGCCTGCTGCCGATGACCGACCGGGACAAGGACGCGGAGATCCTCACCCTGCGCCACCAGATCACCGTGCTGGAACGCCAACTCGGCAAGGACAAGATCCGGTTCACACCCAGCGATCGGGCGTACCTGGCAGCGCTGCTGCACCGGCTGCCCCTGCACGTCCTGCGACGGTTACGGCTGCTCGTACGCCCCGACACGGTACTGCGTTGGCACCGCGACCTCGTCGCACGCCGCCATGCCTCCTCCTGCCAACCCAAACGCCCTGGCCGACCGCGTACCGTGCGCTCGATCCGCATCCTGGTGCTGCGGCTGGCGAAGGAGAACCCGAGCTGGGGGTACCGGCGCCTGCACGGTGAGCTGCTCGTGCTGGGGGTGGAAGTGGGCGCGTCCACTGTCTGGGAGATCTTGAAGGAGGCCGGCATCGCCCCAGCACCCGCGCGGAACTCCAGTACCTGGGCCACCTTCCTTCGCGCACAGGCTGATGCCCTGCTGGCCTGTGACTTCATGGAAACAGTCACGCTGTCGGGGATGCGGATGTACGTGCTCGTGGTGATCGAACACGGCAGTCGCCGGATCCGCGTCCTGGGCGCCACCGCGCATCCGAGCGCATCCTGGGTAGCGCAAGCGGCGAAAAACCTCGTCATGGACCTCGAAGACCTCGGCCGCCGCGCACGGTTCATGATCCGGGACCGGGACGGGAAGTTCCCCGCCCTCTTCGATGCCGTCCTCAACGACGCGGGGATCGACGTCGTGCTCAGCGGCATCCAGATGCCACGAATGAACTCGATCACGGAGCGCTGGATACAGACCTGTCGTCGCGAGCTCCTGGACAGGACATTGATCTGGAACCAGCGACACCTACTCCATACCCTGCGCGAGTTCGAGCAGTTCTACAACGGACACCGACCGCACCAAGGCATTGCCAACGCCAGACCTCTGCACCCCCTGCCCCCACCGATCGACGATCCGGACACGTTAGCCCACCTCAACATACGTCGACACGATCGCCTCGGCGGCATCCTCCACGAGTACCGGCATGCTGCTTGACCTGCACGGATGAGGTTTCCGGCAAGGGCAGGGTCCAGGCGCGCCGCGTGCCACGCGTGCGCCGACTCGGCGTGCAACTCCCCCGGCCGGGTGCCGGGTCGGACGGACTTCGCGTCGCCCTCATCACCGACACCCACACCTCGTCCGCATCGACCAGCCCGCCCTCGCCGGCCTCAGCCACCACGGCCCCCGCACCCTCCTCTCCACCAGCCGCGGCACCGGCTTCCGGGGCCCGCCGTCCCGCGTCTTCGGCCCCGGTGAAATCACCCTGCTCGTGCTCCGCTCGCCGCACCCACCGACCTCGACATAGCACTCGACGGGCCGACACGTCACGTCGCCGCGCATGGCGCTGGGCGTGCGGGGTGACCGTGTCGGGACCGGCAACTGCGAGGTGACGTCGGGGTGTCAGGTCTGCCGGTGCCCGCTCAGAACAGTGCCAGGCCCTCGCCGCTGGTGTCCGCGATGACTGGCCGGAACTGGGCGGGGAGTCCGTCCAAGCGGTCCGGACCGGCCGCGGCGGCCACAGCGGGAGCCGCCTCGGCCAACCAGACACCGAACCGCTCGGCGGCTTCGCGGTAGGGGACTCGCGCCAGGACACGGTGCTCGCCGGAGGGACAGAAATCGACGGCGACAGTGAGCAGGCAGGAACGGGGCGCGTTCTGACTGCCCGTCCAGGACACGCGCAGGACACCGCAGGGCTTGCGCCCGCCGGGGGCGCGGTGGGTCGGGCGCAGCGATCGGCAGGCTATGTGGGCGGTCCATGCGGCGAGGTGCGGCAGGGGCAGGGTGGTGGTGCGCGGCAGCCGGGGCAGCGGTGCCAGTGGCGGAGCCAGTCGTCGGCGCCGGTGCCGAAGAGGCGTGTGTAGCGGTTCGCCACGCGGATGTCGTTGCGGTACAGGTGGTCGGGGCGTTCCTGTGTGTTGCAGGACTGGCAGACGGGGGCGCGGACGTAGCCGTGTTCGTGGCAGTGGTCGAGGACGGCGGCGGGCGCGGTGCGACAGACGGCGCACGCCCAACCGGCCACCCTGCGGGAGGTACTGGGCTTCCTGCTGAGCACCGAGTACAGCTGGCCTTCCAGCTCTCCGCCGTACGGGCGCGGTGAGGCGGTGTGGCCCTCGGGGCTCGTCGTGTGCCGACCGTCGGCGTCACGGGCCTGCCGGGGGCGGAGGGGCGGCTCGGTGGCGGCTGTGCCTGCCTGGCGGGCCCGCGCGGCGTGCACCCACTGCCTTTCGGCGTGCTCGGCCGCGTCGAGCAGCCTGACCACGGCACGCGGCAGCCACCACGTCCGCGTCCCGTCGCGGATCCGCTCCACGAGGATCTGTCGCCAGTCGATCCCCGCCAGATGGTACGGCCGGCCGACTTCACCTCCTGCCGCCCGCCCGGGGCCGCCCGACTCCTGCAGTTCCCGCGTGACGCGCCGGCGCCAACGCAGCGGCGTCTCCTCGTCGGACCCCTGCCTGGGCGCCGCACGAAACGGACCGATACGGACCAGATCCCGCCGATCCATCCCCACCGCGTTCAGTTCCGCGGCCGCCCGGCACACCTCGGCCTCCGGAACACTCCACTGCCCCCGGTTCGCCCTCACCGTCGCCACCACGTGGCCACCGAGCAGGACGTACCCCGCCCGGGCATGGGCAGGAGAGCAGGTAAATGCCCCGGAAGTCGTCGGCACGGCGCTGTCGGCCGTCAGGGCGACCCACAGAGCGTCCGCGGCACCCAGAGTGAGCAGGCCGTCCGTACGACCGGGCATGACACGCTCTGACATACCCACAGGCTAACTTCGCGATGTCATGAAGCCGGCTGTCCCACGGGCGGTCAGGTAAGCGAAAGGTGCGCTGCGCCGCTGCGCCACGCGCCCCCTCGCAGTCCCTCCCCCTCCCCCTCCCAGGAACCGCCCGTGTCGTCCAACCTGTCGACGACCGTTCCACGCGTCCCGGCCCGCTGATCAGAGGCTTGAGCACCGATTCACCCGGGCTGGATGAGCGGGAGCGGAGAACTCGCGCGCATGGACGGTGCCACCTGCTCAACCGTCCTCGCTCGGGCCGCCACCGCCTTCGCCGCGTTCCTCACTCTCGCCGCCGCGCTGGCGGGCGCCCCGCCGCCCACTCCATCCGCACCAGTCCACCGGCCACACGCCGGCAGTCCCAAGCCCCGCGACGGTGCGGCATGTCCGGGATGACGCCGCACTGGCCGGCGGGCCGTCAGATGTCGTACGGCTTCTTGGTGCTCCAGTTCAGCACGTCGGCCTCGTTCCAGCTGAACTGCTGCTTCTCACCCTTCATGACGACGGAGTAGAAGGGGTTCTCGTGGCCGTCCGCGCCGCGCAGCGCGATGGCGAGCCCGTCCGCCGTCTGGTTCTCCGAGCCGTAGTCGAACAGGTTCACCGCGCTGTACACGTTGCCGCCGGGCTGGAGCGTGATGCGCTGGTCGCCGCCCGGGTTGTCCTTCGTCGAGTGCGGCAGTGCGGTGTTGTCGTCGCCGAGCTTCACGGCGGGGTAGGAGGTGACCCAGCACGGCGCGGTGCCCTCGTTCGAGGCGGTGATCAGCAGGTGGTCGCCCTGCTGCCCGGCGAACCGGTGCACCGCGGTGACCAGCAGCTCATCGCCGCGGCACTCCTGGGCGTCGGCCGCTGTGTCCTTGCTCGCGACCTGGTCCGACCCGCCCGGGGCGGTCGTGTCCGCCTTGGTGTCACCGCCGCTGTCGGCCTGCTCCGCGCCGCCCTTGCCGTCCCCGTTGGACGCGGACCGGCTCTGCGTGGTGCCGGTGGTGTTGTCGCCGCCTGCCGCCTTGGAGTCGCCGTCGGCGCCGCCGCAGGCGGTCAGGCCCAGCGCCAGCGCGGCGGTGACGGCGGCCAGGGCGGTGGTACGGATCCGGGACGTACGCATGATCGGACTCTCCCTTGAGCTTCGTGCGGGAGTTCTCTTGGGCGGTTCCCGCGGTGTGGACACCACTTTTCCCGGGGCCACTGACGTTCTGGAAACGTTTCACTCACGTCCCGCGAACGAACCGCTGGCGAACGGGTGAGGCCGAGCCGCGGGCGTCCTGGAGTTCCGCACCGCGCATCGGGCGCACGCACGCCGCCCGGACAGTAGCGCCTGTGCCGGCGACTTCGCCGACCGACCTCCGCTACACCGCACGCGCCGCCCCCACCGGGGCGGATGACATTCTCGGCAAGCGCAGGGGCACCTTGCTGGTCAGTCCGCCCCGGGCAGGGCGTGCGTCTTGAGCGGACGGCCGTCAGGGGTGAAGGACGACCTTGATGGCTCCGGAGGCCCGGTCACCGGCCACGCGGAAGGCCTCTGCGGCTTCGTCGAGGGGGAAGCGGTGGGTGATGACGGTCTGCGCGATCGTGGGGTTGCCGGCGAGCAGCGCTGCGGCCTGTTCGGCGTCGCGGATGCCGTCGTGCCGGCTGTAGGCGATGGAGTGGACGTAGGTGAGTTCCTTCACCAGGCTGACGACGCCTGGAATGGGGACGGTGTGCTGGTATACGCCCAGCAGCACGACGCGCCCCCCGCGGCGGGTCAGCTCGGCGCACCGGGCGAGCCCGGCCTCGCTGCCTGCGGCGTCGATCACGACATCGTAGGCGCCTTCGGCCGAACCGACTTCGAGGCGTTCCGCCGCGATCCTCTGGTGCTTGTGGCGCACCTCGATATCCACGTCAAAGCCGCGCTGCCGGATCGCGGCCGCGGCCAGCAGCCCGATGCTGCCGCCGCCGACGACCGCCACCCGCTCCCCCGGCGTGAGCGCCGCGCTGCGGACACCGTGCCAGGCCACCGACGCCGGCTCCACAAGGCAGGCGTCGCGTACGTCCAGGCCGTCCGGAAGCGGGACAAGCATGTTCTCGGGAACCGTCACGGCATCGCTCATGCCGCCGTCCCGGAAGATCCCGAGCGTTCCGTGCTCCGGGGCGATGCACCGCTGGACGTGGCCGGCGCGGCATTGGTCGCACTCTCCGCAGTAAACCGTGGGCTCGACGGCGTAGCACCGGCCGTCGGCCGCGGTGCCGGCGAACTCGTGACCGTAGGTGTAGCCCTGGACGCCACCGGCCGCGAAGTTCACGTCGGTCCCGCAGATGCCCGCCGAGGCGACGGTGAGGCGCACCCCGGGCGCTTCCGGTTCGTCGGCCTCGACCACGAGGATGCCCTGATCGGTGTTGCGTACTGCGCGCATGGTGACCTTTCGACCTTCCGTTATGCGAACGCCGTTAGCTTATGTTAAGTGAAAGACGTTCGCCTAACGCCTATCCTTGTCCGGTGCATGAACCAATGACGACAGCCACGGCAGGCGAGCCGCCGCCAGCGGACCCGGAGAAGGGCCAGCGGACCGAACCGAGGCCGGGCACGGCGGCCTGGTGGCTTGCCCGGGAGAGCGAACCCGCCCGGCAGCGGCGGCGCAGGTCACTGACGCTCGATGCCGTCCTCGACGCGGCCATGGACCTGCTCGACACGCGTGGGGCAGCCGCGCTGACGATGCGCAACATCGCCGATGCGCTCGGCTGCACGCAGGCGTCCCTCTACCGCCACGTGCGCAACCGTGAGGAACTGGTGACCCTGCTGGTCGACCGGGCAGTCGGCCTGGCGAGTGCGGCCCCGCCCGACGACCTGGACTGGGCCGAGAAGGCGGCGTGGTCCTCACGCAGGTTCCGCGAGCACCTGCTCCGGCACCCCGGCGTGGCCTCGCTCCTTCGCGGGACCGAGCGGCTCGGTCCCAACTCGCTGGCCGGGGTGCAGTACTCCCTCGAACTGTTCATCGGCGCCGGCCTCAGCCCCCGGCTCGCGTCCGCCGCCGCATCGTCGCTGGCCACCTTCGTCATCGGCTCAGTGCACCTCAACCTGGGCCTGGACATGTCGAATCCCGAGGAGAGCCGTCACCGACGCCTGCTGTACCGCTCCCGAGACGCCGCGGCCTTCCCGCTGCTCGTCCAGCACGCCGACACCCTCGCGGAGGTGAGCAGCGACGACGAGTTCGAGGTCGGCCTCACCGCATTGCTGACCGGCTTCCGCTCCCTGCTTGCCAACGGCCTCCTCGAACCCCCCAGCGACGTCCAATAGCTCGCCCCACTGTCGGTCTCGGGGTTCTCCCCGGTACGGCCGGATACTTCCCCGCCTTCGGCCGGTTCGGTCAGCTGAGAACTTCACCCCCTGTCCGCTGGTGGCCCGGGTGAGCCGGTAGCTGTCACCCTGGGTGACGACATGTGAGCGTGGTGCACGAGCCGGTCGACCGTCGCGGTGGCCGGGATCTTGGGCATCCGCATGCGGAGCGGTGGAGATTGCTGCTGACCGCGGTCGGGCGTCGCTCGCAGGGGGCGTCGACCAGGCGGCAGAAGCCCTCGGCGGCGTCCGGGGAGGCGGGCAGGCGCCCGATGCCGTCGATGATGATCAGGTCGGAGCGGACAACCTTCGCGAGAGCTCGGGCGATGGAGTCGGGCGCGTTCCCACCAGGAGCGAAGGAAGCCCCGTCGGGGCAGGGTGACCAAATGGGTCCCCTGCCCCGACGGAGCTCGGCCGGCCGGGCGGCGGGTTACCGGCGCCCGGCGGAGACCGGTGCCGTGTGCGGCGCTCCCCTGCTCAGCCGAAGTTCACGTCGCTGCACCACATGTAGGCCTGGTCGGTGTGCGAGGCCTGCCAGATCACGAACAGGATGTGGTGTCCGGTGTAGCCGGAGGTGCTGACGTTGAACGTGTAGTCCGTCGCCGGGCCGAAGCGGCCGGTCTGCGTGATGAAGTCGAGGTTGCCCCAGCCCAGGGTCTGGGTCTTGGGGTCGAAGCCCTGCTTGCTCACGTAGGCCTTGAAGTAGTCGGCACCGTGGGACGCCTGGTCGTGCACGTGCACCGAGAAGTTGTTGCCGACGGTGGTCGTCTTCCACTGCCCGGGCTTGTCCAGGCTGGCGTTCCTCGAGAGGTTGTTGCTGCAGAGCGTCCCGTTGGGGGTCTGCGACTCGAACTGGCCACCGAGGCCGTCGCGGAGCGCGCTCATCCAGTTCCACATGGTGTCGGAGTTGGCCTGGAAGGCCTGCCAACACATGGGGTCCTCGGTCTGCATGGCCGGGTTCATGTGGTCGCCACCCCACTTTTCCCAGCAGTGGTACGCGCGGGAGGCGGGGCCGACGACGGAGCCGTGAGCCTGGGCGGGGGCCGACCAGCTCAGTGCGCCGACAACCACGGCGAACAGCATGGCGAGCGCCTGGAAAGGCCGGCGGAGGGCCGACCGGGAACGCCCGGTTAATGGGCTCTGTTTGCGCACGTGGGGGAACTCCTTCCAGTTGAAAGACACCATGGGAGCGCTCCCAACGTACGACTTCTGAGTGAAATGTCAATGAAACGAACGGAGTCCCTCTCCGCCGACGCGAAGGTCCTCGTCGCGGGCTCCTCTGCGGAGGCCAACTTCTCCGTCAGTCTCACCTGGCACAGCAGCCCCGCCGGTTCGGACGCGGTGCCGGAAACCGTACCCGGCCCGGATTCCGCGGGCCGAGGTCCGGCGGGCGGCCCCGACTCCAGTGGCTGAGTCCCGCGGGACAGACCGAGGCCCGCCTTCGCACTGCCAGCACCCTCCCGCTCCCGTTACCGCTCCGAGGAGGCCCCGTGTACGACGAGAACGAATCCGGCCGAACTGCGGCCGGAGCCGGGCGCGGCGAACACGAGGACGCCGACACCGTCCTCGCCGCCGGGACGGTCCGCCTCCGGGACGGGCACGGCGACTCTGCCGGTACCGGATTCCTCGTCGGCGACGGGCCCGTCCTCACCTGCGCCCATGTGGTGTGCGACGCGCTCGGGAAACCCCGCGACACCGAGGTGCTTGCCGGGGCCCGTGTCACCCTCGATATGCCGCTCCTCGCAGGGCCGGGAGCCCCGGGGCATGACATCGCAGCAGAGGTGGCGCACTGGGTACCGATCCGGGAGGACCGGAGCGGCGATGTGGCCGTGCTTCGGCTGCTCGCACCGGCACCGGGGGCGCGGCCGCTGCCGACCAGCCTGTCCCGGCGTCTGTGGGAACACGGGTCCCGCATCGTCGGCTTCACCGGGCGCTCCGACCGGCCCGTGTGGCAGCGGGGCAGTCTCCTCGGCCCTGCTGGGGAGAGGCTGGGTCCAGCTGTCCCGGGCCGACGGGCAGACGGTCCGTGTCACCGGCGGTTTCAGCGGCAGCCCGGTCTGGGACAACGCCCTCGGCGCCGTCGTCGGCATGATCGTGGCCGCGGAGCCGGTTCGGGACGACCAGCAGGCGTACATGCTGCACCTCGGGGCGCTCGCCGACGAGATCCCTGCTCTCGCCGAGGCGTTCCCGGTCCCAACGCCCTTCCGTGGTCTGGAGCCCTTCCGCGAGGAGGACGCCGACGTCTTCTTCGGCCGCGAGGAGGACACGGAGACCGTGGTCAGGGCATTGCGCGGGGAGCGTGCAGCGGTGACGTTGTGCGGACCCTCGGGGTGCGGCAAGTCCTCCCTCGCCCTCGCGGGAGTGGCGCCCGTCATGCGCCGTGCCGGCCACGAGGTGGTGGTCGTCCACTGCGGCCGGACCTCCCGTCCGGTGGGCGCCCTGGCGGTCGAGCTCCTCGAACTGGCACGCCAGGAACGGTTCGGGCCCCCGCGCGCCATCGCTGTCGAGCGGGTCGTCACCTGGCTGACCGGGGCAGGCCTCGCGGACACGGTCCACCGGCTCACCGGCAGTGCCACCACCGACCTCCTCGTCGTACTGGACCAGGCCGAGGCTCTGCTCGACCTGCCCGAGGGGGACCTCACGGCCCTCTTGTCGGTGCTTTTCCCCGCCCGGCGCACCGCCGGGATGCGGGTGCTGCTCACCTTGCGCGCCGACTTCATTGACGCTGCCCTCAGCCACGAGCATCTCGGCCCGGTGCTGAAACGGGGAGCCGTCCTGCCGCTGACCCCGATGACCCAGGAGCAGCTCCACGCCGTCATCACCCGCCCCGTGGACCGCGTCCCCGGTGTCTCCTACGAACCGGGGCTGGCCCGCCGCATCCTCGAGGACGCCGGCAGTGAGCCCGGCGCTCCGCAACGCATTGTTGCGCCGGTACGCCTCGGTCAAGGAAAAGGCATGGATCCTGTCGGGCGTCGAAGGAAAGATCGACAGCGTCGCCATGAGCGCGAACGGCGCGGTGACTCTGGCGACCTCCGATACCCGGCGCGCGACCCTGTTCCTGCGTACGAAGCAGGGCAAGGTGCGCCAGGTCAACCTTTGCCTTCGTCCCAACGTCCTGAAACCCACGGTCAGTCTGGACGGCCAGCGCATCGCCTATGTGCGCGACGAGGACCGAGCTGTTGTCTGGCACGATGTCACACCCACGGCGCCGTACCCGGTCGGGCCTGCGCATCTGCTCAAAGGCCCGCCGGTAAAGGCCAAGCCGGATGACGGGGGCAACCTGCGCAAGCTGATCGACTTCTCGCGCACGTCCCGCTACCTCGTCGAAGCAGCGGCCGATTCCGCGACGTTCCCAGTACGTGTCTGGGATCCGAAGACGGGGCGCCGGCACGACCTGCCGAAGAACATCCCCGGGATCAAGTCCATCTGGTTCGGCCCGGACGACACCACACTGGTGGCCATGGGGGCCACCGCGTCCCAAACCGATGCGATGGACACGGTCGACATCCGAACCGGTACGCGGCGGCGCCTCGTCAGGGATGGCCGGGAAAGCGGTGTGTCGGGGGACGGAAGCGTGGCCGTCACCTGCCACCAGGGGGACGGCGAGTCCTCGGCCAACGCCCTGTACCAGACGGTGCGAGTGGCGGACCGACGGGTTCTGCGCAGTTACCGAGCCGACACCACCTCGTGCGGACCTGCGGTTCTTGACGCCATGGGCGACCGGTTCGTCCTGCCCGATTACGGAGACACCTGGGAAGTCGTCAGCGTCGACGGCGACGACAGACCACGAGAAGTCATCGCTCCTTCACGCGTGTCCACAGACATCACCCCTGAACGATTCCTGCTCGGCTCCGAGAAAGAGCCTGTCCTGGCCTTCAAGGGCGACAGTTCGATCTCCGGGCAAACCCTGGTGAGCGCCGACGGAGACACAGCCTACGGCGTGCCGAGACTGCTCGGGGACGGACGCACGGTGCTCGTCCGCCTCGGAGAGAAGGGCGACTCGCTGCGCGTCATGGAGACCGAGGGCGACAACCGAGACCTGGCCACAGTGTCCGTCAAGGCCAAGACACCGCCTGCCAAGGAACAGGTCATCGCGATCAACAAGGCCGAGACGCTGATGGCGGACGTGATCCACCCCTAGACGAGTAGTTCCGAATGCGGGGTTCACGAACGCGGGGAGGGTGTCCAACATCGGGTTGTGACGACCGAGTTAGACACCCTCTTGACCGCACTGTATGTGCACATCGACGACCGCTTGAAGACCTCGCGGTGGCGTGGTCGGCCGCCCCGGCTGACCGACGCAGAACTGATCACCCTGGCCGTGGCCCAGGCCATGCTGGGCTTTCACTGCGAGGCTCGCTGGCTGCGCTTCGCCCACGCCCACCTGCACGGGCTGTTCCCCTACCTGCCACAGCGGCCCGCCTACAACAAGCGTCTGCGGGCCGCCCTGGGTCTGGTCAAGCAGGCCATCCGGTCCCTGGCCAGCGACTGCGACCTGTGGCTGGACCCGGTGTGGATCGTGGACTCCACGCCCGTTGAGTGCGCTCGCTCGCGTGAGACCGTGAAACGCTCCGACCTGGCTGGATGGGCCAACTACGGCTACTGCCGATCCCACTCACGCTTCTACTGGGGCCTGAAGCTGCACCTGGTGTGCACCCCGGCCGGTCTGCCCGTCGCGTGGGCTCTGGCTGACCCCAAGATCGACGAGCGGCAGGTGCTGGCCGCGCTGATCGACAATGAACCGCACCTGGCCGCTGACCGTCCGGGCCTGCTGATCCTGGCTGACAAGGGCTACATCGCCGCCGAACTGGACCGCTTCCTGGCCGCCCGCGGCATCCAGCTGCTACGGCCCTCCTACCGCAACCGCGGCACCCCGCGGCCGGGAGAGGGCCTGCTCAAGACGGTGCGCCAGCTGATCGAGTCGGTCAACGACACCCTCAAGGGCCAGCTCGACCTGGAACAGCATGGCGGCCGGACCATCGAAGGCGTCGGCGTCCGCGTGGCTCAGCGGATCCTAGCGATGACCTGCGCGATATGGCAGAACCGCAGCATCGGCGCACCCATCACCCGCTCACTGATCGCCTACGACCACTGAGCCATATCGGAACTACTCGTCTAGGGCAGCCGACCGGTCTCCCGCAGGTGGCTGACCTCGTGGACCGGTGTGCCCGTAGTGCGAAAGCCCCGCACGTCACCGCTTGAGTTCTAGATGATCGATCTGCGCCAGAGCGTCGGATCGAGCGACCGCGGCCAAGATCTCGGGGACCCGAACAAGCGGTCCCCACCAGGGCGGATGAGATTTCCGGCAAGGGCAGTGCTTCCGGTTCCTCATCCGTGACCGGGACAGCAAGTTCACCGCCGCGTTTGACGCCGTCTTCGCCGGCAACAGTACAGCTGTCATCCCGACCCCGCCGCTTCCAAGAGACCGGTTACGCGCATGCCATTCGGCGCGGGCTGTGCGTATCCATTGTTCGGCGAACGCGTTGGACCGTGGGCTCTGTCCTGGAACGGGGTTTCGATGCGGTGACGGTGCGTGAGATCGCGGACCGGGCCGGCGTGACGCCCAAGACGGTCTTCACGCACTTCCCGCACAAGAAAGCGCTCGTCTTCGCGGACGAGAAGGAGCGGCACGACCGGTTGGTGGCGGCCGTCCGGGACCGCCGCCGGGGTGACCGGCCTTCGGCTTGGGAGCCCTGTGTGGTGCAGAGTGCCCGGTTGCGGCACCGCCTTGTTCTCGGGGCGGCGCCGCGGCCTGTGCGCAGGGGATGCCGTGGGCTCTACCGGTTCATGGCGCCGAACCAGCGTGCGGCCGCGTTCTCGAACTCTGCAGGGGGCGGAACGTGTTCGCGGGCCCAGGCCACGACGCCGTCCGGGCGCACGAGCAGGGCGGTGAAGCCGAGGCTGTTGCGCACCGGGCCGGTGGCGTACTGGATCCGGCCCTGCCACTGCTGCGCCGTAGGGCGCAGTGCCTGATCCGCGGTGAAGTCCAGCACGACGCCGTGGCCCGTCTGCAGGAGCTCACCGAGCCGGGTGCCGTCCTCGAAGCAGAAGTCCGGGCCGCTGCTGCCGACCAGCGGGTGGCTTTCGCCCAGGTCGTAGTGGTGGAACAGGCCGGAGGTGCGGCGGTAGACGTGCGTGGTGCCGTCGGTGGTGCGCAACAGGTCGTGGACCAGCCGGCGCAGGGCGGGGGCGTTGGGGCCCGGGTCCATGGTCGCCACCTGAGCGCGGGACCAGTCCAGGATGGCGGCGCCGATGGGGTGGCGCTCGGTGGTGTAGGTGTCGAGGAGGCCCTCGGGCGCGGTGCCGTGCAGGGTGGCGGCGAGCTTCCAGCCGAGGTTCATGGCGTCGCCGATACCGAGGTTGAGTCCCTGGCCGCCCAGCGGAGAGTGGATGTGGGCGGCGTCGCCGGCGAGCAGGACGCGGCCGTTGCGGTAGGTCGTCACCTGCATGGCCCGGTCGGTGAAGCCGGAGGCGAGGTGCACTTCGTCCAGGGTCACGTCGGTGCCGGAGACGCGGCGCAGCACGCTCTGCAGGTGTTCGCGGGTCAGCGGCTTGGAGCGGTCGAAGGTGCCGCCGTCGAAGTCCATCATGCCCAGGTGCCCTTCGAGGGGCGTGCGCAGGAACATGCCGGTCTCGGTCAGGTTGAAGCCCATGGGCAGCCGGTCGGGGTCGGCGAAGGTGACCTTGGCGACGTAGCCGGTGAACAGGGGGTCGGTGCCGACGAAGTCGAACCCGGCCAGCTGGCGCACCGCGCTGCGGCCGCCGTCGCAGCCCACGAGGTACTGCGCGCGGTACTGCTGCCCGCCCGCGGTGACGACGACGCTCTCGTCGTCCTGGCCCACCGCGGTGACCGGGGCATCCCGGACGATCTCCACACCGAGTGCGGAAGCCTGCTCGGCCAGCACGGTGGTGACCGCGTCCAGGCTCGTCATGAAACCTTCCATCGCGGGGCTGGGCAGCCGGTAGGGCAGGACGGCGGTGTCGACATCGGCCGCGTCCAGCGTCATGCCCGCGAAGTGGCTCAGTTCCCGCGGATCGGGCGCCTCGACCGCTTCCGGTTCCGCGCCGACCTTTTGCGGATCGGCGCCGGACGCCTTCATGGCCGCTTGGAGCAGGCCGCGCCGGTAGAACGTCTCGGCGGATCCGGCGTTCAGGCCCCGCAGCCCCAGCGGAAGCTCCTTCAGCGGCGGGTGCGGGTCCTGGTCCCGCTCGAGGACGAGGACGGAACAGCCGGCCAGGGCCAGCTCGTTGGCGGTGAACAGCCCGACCGGGCCGGCCCCCGCGACGATGACGTCATGCATGCACGGTGTCCTTTCTCACAACCCTGGCTGGGACTGCCCGGCCAGGGCGTCAGTGCAGACGGGTGAGGCCGTCGAGGATGACGGCGATGCCCGTGAGGAACTGCTCGCGGTCGTCGTGATCCCTCATCTGGCCGGCGATGGCGTGCATGAACGGAAAGTTCTCGGACGCGAGTTGCTGCCAGCCCGCCGAGGCCGCGCCGAAGTACTCCTCGCGGTCGACGTCGCTGTCGACGCCGGAGGTGTCCCCTTGGATGCGGGCGTTCTGGCTGACCGCGCCGAGGATGTAGTGCACGAGCGTGGAGGCCGCGTCGAACCAGCGCTCCTGCGGCACACCCAGGACCTGCACCTGCCGGCCGATCCGCTCGAAGATGCCGACCGTGACCGGCCCGACGGGGTTGCGGACGATCTGCAGGGTCAGCCGCGTGGCCAGCCACGCGTGAGCGGTGATCGCATCGAACAGGGCCAGGGCGGCCACGCGGATCTCCTCGGCCGGCGTGGACGCCGCGGGAGCGGGCGCCGCGGCCAGCGCCGCCGTCACGACCGTCTCCGTCGCCGCGTCCAGCAGATCGTCCCGCTTGCCCACGTGGTACGCGATCGCCCCGGCCCCCGTCGACAGGCGCTCGCTGAGCGCCCGCACGGTCAACGCAGCTTCCCCGCCCCCGTCGAGCAGCTCGATGGCGGCGGCAAGGATCTGCTCCCTGGAGAGCACCTGATTACGCCGCCCAGGGCGGCGCGCTGGCGTTGGCATGCCTCCATGGTGACACATTGGTACGCTGTGCCACTTTGGTGCAACGCACCACTGTGGTGTAGCGTCCCATTTTGGCACGCCGCACCAAACGGGGTGTGCGGCTGCATCCATCCAGTTCAGAGGGGATCGTCATGAAAACTGTCACGATCATCGGCGCCGGGCTCGGCGGCCTCACCCTGGCCCGCGTCCTGCACGTGCACGGCATACCGGTCCAGGTCTACGAAGCCGAAGCCTCGCCCGATGCGCGGGCACAGGGCGGCATGCTCGACATCCACGACTACAACGGCCAGCTCGCCATCGAAGCCGCCGGGCTCGGTGACGCCTTCCGCGCCATCGTGCTGGAGGGCCGCCAGGCGATGCGGGCACTGAGCCCGGACGGAGCCGTGCTGTTCGAGAAGGCCGACGACGGGCAGGGCGGCAGGCCCGAAGCCCAGCGCGCGGACCTGCGGCGGATGCTGCTCGACGCACTCCCCACTGGCACGGTGAGCTGGGGCGCCAAGGTCACCGGTGCCCGCAGCCTCGACGAGGGCCACCACGAGGTCACCTTCGCTGACGGCCGCACCCTCGTCACCGGGCTGCTCGTCGGTGCCGACGGCGCCTGGTCGAAGATCCGCCCGCTGCTGTCGGCGGCAACACCGGCGTACGCCGGCACGTCGTTCGTCGAGACCTACCTGTACGAGGCCGACACGCGACACCCGGGCGCCGCGCAGGCGGTCGGCGGCGGCTCGATGTTCGTCCCCGCACCCGACCGGGCCATCACCGCGCACCGCGAACGCGGCGACACCCTGCACGCCTACATATCCCTCACCAGGCCGCTGGACTGGTTCGACCAGATCGACTTCACCGACCCCGCCGCGGCCGCCGCCCGCGTCGCCGCCGAATTCGACGGCTGGGCCCCAGAGGTCACCGCACTGATCACCGACAGCGACACCCCGCCGGTCCTGCGCCCGCACTTCGCCCTGCCCGACGGGCACCGCTGGCAGCGCACGCCAGGGGTGACCCTGATCGGCGACGCCGCACACCTGCAGGCCCCCAACGGCGAGGGAGCCAACTGGGCCATGTGCGACGGCGCCGAACTCGCCGACGCCCTCGCCGCTCACCCCGACGACTTCGAAGCCGGCCTCGAAGCCTACGAACAGGCCCTGTTCACCCGCATGAGCCAGGCCGACGACGTGATGAACCAACACCTCGAGGAGACCTTCAGCGATGACATCCCGGAAACCCTGCGGGCGCTGATGCCCGAACGCCAGCAGGACAACTGAGCAGGACCAGGCTGATGGGGCCGCGTCTTCGCCACCGACGTGGCGCTGACCGGCGTCGGGCTCGCCTCCAGTCTCACCGAGCGGTGGCGACGGTGAGCCCGAGGCCGATCAGCGCGATGCCGCCCGCACCGCCGATCATCGACAGGCGCCGGTCACAGCCGGCGAACCAGGCGCGGGCCGCCGAGGCGCCCAGGCCCCAGACGGTGTCGCAGACCAGGCCGATCTCCGCCGGGATCAGGCCAAGGACCATCATCTGCAGCGGGACGTTCCCCGCGTCGTGGTACACGAACCGCGGCAGGACCGCGGCGAAGAAGACCAGGCCCTTGGGGTTCGTGGCACCGACCAGCAGGCCGTCCAGGACGGTACGCAGATCACCGCGCCGCTCGTCCTCCCCGGTCGTCAGGTCGGCGCGCAGCCGGCCGCGGTGACGCAACGCGTGGACGCCGAGGTAGACGAGGTAGGCGGCGCCGGCCAGCTTCACGGCGGTGCCCACGGTGGCCGAGCTCTGGACCAGGGCGCCGATGCCGAGGGCGACGGCGAGGACGAGGGCGTAGCAGCCCAGTGCCCTCAGAGGTCATCTACGGCAGCCCGTCGGATATCGAGGACCTGGCGGTCACGCTGCGCGCGTACGCCGGCGCGTTCAAGGACGGGCAGGACAAGCTGGACGTCCTCTCCCCGATGGACTGGACCGGGCGAAGGGTTTCCAGCACGCGCCCCGCAAGCTTCCCAGGGAACTGGAATCCGCCCAGACCTACTTCGAAGCAGCCGCGAACGCCCTGGACGGCTACGCCGAAAAGCTGCGCTCGGTCCACAACCGCGTCAAGCCGATCACCGAGGACGCGGACGATGCGCGGGCCGCCTCCAAGCGCTACTGGAACAAGGTCACGGACCACAACGCCGCCGTCGACCGGAAGGACGATCCGCTGCCGGAACGTCCACCGGAGGACGACCCGGGCCTGTCGGCACTGGAGAGCTGCTACAGCCGGCTGGACACGCTGGAGAGCGAGGTCCAACTCGTCATCGACGCGGCCAAACGCAAACTCGACAAGGCCGCCAAGGAAGCCCCGGACAAACCCCCGGCCCCCAAGGGCTGGGACAAGTCGAAACAAACGCTCGGGGACTACGCCGGCGGCACCGCCGACACCTTGGGCGGCTGGTACGGAGACTTCGACGACCACCACCCCGAATGGCCAGGAGTGGACCTACACCTACGACCCGCTCGGCCGCCGCACATCAAAGAGCAGCCAGAGTGGAACCACCGTCACCGTCACCTTCACCTGGGACACCAGCCGCCTTGCCGAACAGACCACCGCCGACGGCCTGACCCACACCTGGGACTACTCCCCCGGTACCCACCGCCCCCTGACCCAGACCAACCAGGAACTGGGCTCCACCCGCTTCCACACCGTCATCACCGACCCCATCGGCACCCCCACCGAACTCATCACCCCCGACGGCCACCTGGCCTGGCAGCACCGCACCACCCTCTGGGGCACACCCCTCCCCACCCCACCCGATGCCACCGCCTGCCCCCTCCGCTTCCCCGGGCAGTACGCTGATCCCGAAACTGGCCTAAACTCTAACTATCACCGTTATTACGACCCCGAAACCGCCCACTACCTCACCCCCGCCCCCTCCGCCTCGCCCCAGCACCAAATCCCCAGGCTTACGTGCGCAACCCTCACACCCGGCAGGACCCTCTCGGCCTTGAAGGCTGCGACGGCCTCCCGGCGAAAACCTACACGATCGTTCGTGATGACATAGATGGAGAATTGATCACCATGCATCCAGGACTCCCGCGTGATTTGGACCCCTGGTGATTAAGGTCGACGTAAGGTCAGGCAAAGGAGATGTCGTGGCATCCGTTGCCGCAGACTCGGAGTTTGATCCAGTTCTCAGCGGTGTGGATCGTAAAAGGTATCCGATCCTCGGCCACTTGGATCCGTATGGGGATACGGTGCTGAACCGGCTCCAAGTGCAATCCTTGCTGGAAGAGCTTTCCGAAGTGAGGTCCAATCCGGAAATCGTGTCAGCGGAATTCGCGGACACGCTAGTGATGCTGTGTCACGAGTGTCTGCTGCGACCCCATCGATTTCTGCGGTTTGTGGGAGAGTAGGAATCAGAGATCGCGACGTGCAGCAGCCCGTAGGACTCTCTTGGTCGATGTGATGGTCCACCTGAAATGACCTTCGGGTGCGGTGGACACTGCTCGTTGTCGGGTCTGTTTCCTGGGGGCGAGGGGGAGATCATGTCGGTGCGTCCGTTGCCTGCGCCTGCGGTGTCTGAGTCCACGGCGAGGGTCGCCCGTGCTGCGTTCCCGCGCGGGTGTCTGGCCATGCGGATCAGGGACGAGTTCGGGGCGGTGTTTGAAAGCGAGCGGTTCGTGGCGGCGTTCGCACATCGAGGTGGTCCGTCCGTGTCTCCGGGGATGCTGGCGCTGGTGAGCGTGTTGCAGTACGCCGAGCGGCTGACCGGCCGGCAGGCCGCTGATGCCGTGCGTGGCCGGATCGACTGGAAGTACGCCCTCGGCCTCCGACTGGCCGATCCTGGCTTTGATTTCTCGGTGCTCAGCGAGTTCCGTGACCGGCTGATCGCCCACGGCCTGGAGCAGCAGATCCTGGACACCATCCTCGCGCAGTGCAGCAAGCGGGGCCTGCTGCGGGCCGGCGGCCGGGCCCGCACCGACTCCATTCATGTCATCGCCTGCATCCGTGACCTGAACCGGCTGGAGTTCGTCACCGAGACCATGCGCTGCGCCCTGGAGACTCTGGCGGTGGCCGCTCCCGCCCGGCTGGCCGGCACCGACGCGGTCAACGCGGACTGGCTCGCGCGCTACCGGCAACGCGCCGACTCCTACCGGCTGCCCAAGGGAGAAGCCGAGCGCACCGCGTTCGCCGAGAACGTCGGGGGCGACGGCTACGAACTCCTCGACATTCTCGACGATCCCACGACCCCCGCCCACCTCTCCGACCTCGAGGCGGTCGTGCTCCTGCGCACCGTGTGGGCCCAGGAGTACCAGCGCGACGCCCGCGGGGTGCGCTGGCGCGGACACAAACAACGCCCTCCGGGAGCGGCACGCATCGTCTCCCCGCACGATCCGGAGGCGCGCTGCGGGGTGAAGCGGGGATCCGCCTGGGACGGCCACAAAACGCATCTCACCGAGAGCTGCGACGACGGCCTCCCACACCTGATCACGTACACGGCCACCACACCGGCCACCACGGACGATCACCAGCTCACCGCCGCTGTCCACGATGCCCTGACCGAGCGGGGCCTGAAGCCGGCCGAACAATACGTGGACGGCGGCTACACCAGCGCGAAGATCATCCTTCGGGCTCGTGCACTGGGCGTCGAGGTCATCGGGCCGGTCAGGCAGGCCGGCGGCCGACCGGCCCTGCAGGGCAGCGGCTACGCCGCCACCGACTCCCGCATCGACTGGCAGACCCGGCAGGCGACCTGCCCGCAGGGCCAGATCAGCACCCGCTGGAGCGACACCGTCATCGGCGGCGAACCCCGCGTCCACATCGACTTCTCCGGCGCCGGATGCACCAGCGGCCCGGCCAAAGACACCTGCACCACGGCCGCCTACCGCGTCCTGACACTGCTCCCGCGTGAAGAGCACGAACTCCTTCAACAACGTCGGGCAGAACAGCAGACCGAGGAAGGGAAGAAGCGCTACCACACCAGGGCCGGGGTGGAGGGCACCGTCTCGCAGGCAGTGCGGCGCGCCGGCACCCGGCGTACTCGCTACCGCGGCCTCGCCAAAACCTCTCTGGCCCAGGTCCTGACCGCAGCCGCACTCAACCTCTACCGACTCGACGCCTGGTGGACCGGAACCCCGCCGGGCACGACAGAGGGCGCGGCGTCCTGATCGTCCAGACAGCGTACCGAATTCACGCATACCACTATTCAGAAGAGTCTTTCACACCGGAGAGATACAGGCCAAAATGAGAGCAAGGATTCGAATCAAGTCATGTGACCCAGGAAGCCTGTCGTTGAAGCTTACGCCTGCACAGGCAGCCCTGTTCCGAGAGTGCATTGTGCTCACCATGGAGGCCCATGACGGAGACGCCATGACAGAGCTCTGCACGGGCAGCCCGAGGAGGGAACTGTTGCCTACACTCGGAACCGTAATGAGATGGTAGCCTGCACTGTTTGGAAACTGGGGCCGAGAAGTCATCCGCACTGTTCAGCCCGCGCGCTGGTACTTGTGGAGCTCACGCGCTCGCAGCGACAAGCGGTGGAACACTGCAAGACGGAGATCAGGAAAGCTGTCAGGAAGCTCGGCAGGCGAAATCAGGCGGAGGAGCAGACTGAACGGGAGCGGCGCGAGGACGCCAAGAACCAAACTTGCCGCAAGGAATGAAGCGATGACATTGCATTCCGATGTGGCCGAGCTGCTAGCGGGGGCCGGCATCATCGATGTGGACGTCGACGATGCCGTCGCGGACGAGCACGTCCGATCGTCCGCGTACCAACGCGTCGTCTCGGTAACCGCCTCCTCGCGGAGCCGCGACCGAGACCGCACGATCGTGGCCACGATCCTGCGCGACCCCATCGAGATGGTGTCCAAGACGGCGGTGGTCGACCTCTTGGACAGGATTGCGATGAAGGTGACCGGTCCTGCCGAGTTCCGGCAGTGGGCGGCCGAACTACTGCCGGAGATCTACCAGCTCAAGACGGAAGGGAACCGCGAGTTCATCCGCCGCCGCATCCACGACTGGCTGTTCTACCTGTCCATCGAGGATGGTCATATGCCGACACCGGCCGAGTTGGCGGAGATCACGGAGTGGATGCAGCGCTTCCTCGCCGAGCATTCGACGTCGCCGGCGGTACTCGCCCTGGTCGCCGAGTCAGGCAGCAGAAAGAAGATCCGAAACATCGCGAAGAACCGAGCCGGGAGCCGCAAACTGAGAACCCAATGAGCCGGTAGCGGCAATTGGTAGGCGAACCGACTGCCTTGACCCCAACCCCGCCCACCTCGCCTCCTTCCCGCCCCTCGTCCCTCTGAGGGAGTCCCCATGTCGTTGTCGCACCACCACATCCGCACCGCCGTCGGTACCTACCTCGCCCGTCACCCTCACGAGCGCGCAGATCATCGAGCAGGCCAGCCGGGGACGGGGATGTGCTGGTCCATGCCCCGCCCGTAGGTGTGGCACAGGATCCGCCGGGTTAGGTGTGGGCATTGGGCCGCAGCTAGCAGGTGATGTCGATGGCCAGGGCCAGCCAGCCGTTGGCAGCCCGCGCGGAGTTCACTCCGATGCCTTCACCGCCCAGAGACCGGGCAGCCTCCTCGTCCCATGGACCATCTGGGCCGACCCCAGCATCGACCAGCCCATCTGGACCCTCCACGCCTCGCCCAGCACTCCTGCCTCGTTGATCACCGACCTGGCCAACGAACTCGCCCACAACAGCACCAGCAAAGTCGTCCGGCTGGAGCCTGCGACCATCGCGGACAGCACCGTGGCTCCGTTGTCGTTCTGCGGACGGGCCTAGCAGCGAGCCCTCCGACCCGCAGCACCAGCACCTGCGTCGAGCAGCGGAGGCTGGCGGCGACTCAGCGTTGGCGCTGCACCGCTTCGGCGAATTCTTCCTGAATACAACGTCCAGGGAATCGCCATCCTACGCCCCCTCCGCCACCGGTTCATCTCCAGCCATTCTCCGCCTTAAATCGAGACCTCAAGCCCCCACCGTTCGTCATATAAACAGTTTTCCAGCTCGATGAGTGCGTCCATTCGAGGGACACCGCGAGGAGATCGACAGCGCTAAGCTTCAGATATGTTTCACCGTCCCGTGAAAATTTCAGAGGCGGCTGCAATCGGGACTGCGGGGAAGTGGGAACCGACCGGCACCGGTGAGAGTGCGGTACTGGTCAGACACAAAGGACAGGTGCGAACATGATCATGATCATCAACGGCACACCGGCCAGCGCGATCACCGGCGCACGGTGGACGAAGGCGTCGGCGAGCGACGGAATCGGCGACTGCGTCGAGCTTGCACGCGTGAATGAAACCGAAGTCGCGGTCCGTAACTCACGATTCCCTGACGGCCCCGCACTGGTATTCACCCGCGCGGAGATCATCGCCTTCCTCGACGGCGCGAGTCACGGGGAGTTCACCTCCCTGACTGTCTAAAACACGTCGGCCACAGGTTGCCCGTGAGGCAGAGAGCTGTTCATTCTTGGCGCGGGCGGGAAAGTCCCGCCCGCGCCAAGGAGTGCACATGTCGGGTCGGATTCTGGCCTTGGTCGGGCGGCAGGGAGAGCCACCACCAGCCACACCGAAAGCAGCGGAGAAGCTCATCGGCGCTCTGCTGCAGTATCTGCGCCAGGAGCGCGGAATGATCCAGAGCGAGGTCGTGCGGGCCGTCCCCGAGGTCGGGTCCGGGCCCACGCTCAGCCGCTACGAGAACGCCGTCGTCAAACTCAAGGCGGAACACGTCTTCGCGCTGCTGCGCTTCTACCGGGCGCCGGAGGACTGCGTCAGGGAAGCGGAGATGCTCCTGCAGTGGCCGCATGAGCGGACCTGGTGGTCCTCCTTCGCGGATGTCGCGAACTCCACGCTCATGTCGCTGTACGCCCTGGAGTCCACCTCGAAGGTGGTCCAGGTGTACCAGGAGAACAACGTCCCCGGGATGCTCCAGACCGCAGGCTACGCCCGCGCCCTGATGGCGGACTTCGCCCGGGCACAGTACGACCCCGAGACACGGCGCAAGTACCTCGCGGCCATCGAACGCCGCCTGGAGATGCGGCTCCGGCGACAGCATCTGCTCGACCAGCCCAACGCTCCCATGTTCAGGGCCGTCATCGCGGAATCCGTGCTGGACAAGGAACTGGGCGGGGTCCCGGTCATGCGAGAGCAGCTGCGCCACTTGTTCACCATCGCGGAGAACAAGCCCAACGTACACCTGCGGATCCTGCCCGGGTCGGCCATGCGACAGGGCTCCCCGCTGCACCCCGCCATAACCCTGTGCAAGCCCCACGAAGGGACCGCCGGCCGAGCCGTCTACCTGGAGGACAAGAACGTCGGCGGTCAGCTCCTCACCGACAGCGCGCAGATCGAGACCTTCATGGCGTCGATGGACGACTGGTGGCGACACGCCCTGTCGAAGACGGAGACCATGGATCGGCTCCAGTACTACATCAACCGGCTCACCGACGAGACCCCGCAGTAGCCCCAATCACCCGATACGCGCGACCCCGCCGTACTCGATCCACTCCTCGCTCCGCTGCCGCGGAGCGAGTTCACTGTCCGGCAGCCAACGCGAGACCTCGACCGGCTCGGGGGTCACCAGGACGTCGTGGCCCTCGAAGAACCGGTTGACCTCGCTGTAGGAGCGAACCGTTCCCCAGGAGTTGTTGGTGATCTCCTGCATGAAATCGGTGATGCTCCGGCGGAGTTCCGGATCATCACTGGCCAGCTGCGAGATCACCAGGTAGCTGCCGCGCGGCAACTGTTGGCAGACCCGGCGGACCAGCTCCCAGGGGTCGTCGTCATCGGGGATGCAGTGAAGAACGGAGACGAACAGGGCGGCGACCGGCTGGTCGTCGCGCAGCAGCCGTCGTACCGCGCCGCTGTCGAAGATCTTCGTGGTGTCGCGGATGTCGGCGTTGAGGACGGAGGTAGTCCTCGGGTCCTCGGCCAGCATGATCTCCCCATGCGCGAGGACTACGGGGTCATTGTCGATGTAGACGACTTCACTGGCCGGATCGACGTCCTGGGCGACCTGATGCACGTTGGGCCGTGTCGGAAGTCCGGACCCGTGGTCGAGAAATCTGCGGACACCTTGCTCCCGGGCGAGGTATCGCACAGTCCTGCCGAGGAAGGCCCGGTTGACCAGTGCTAATTCACGGCTGCTAGGAGCCAGGCGGAGTAATTTCTCGCACGCTTCCCGATCAACCTGATAATTGTCCGTGCCGCCCAGGAGGTGGTCGTACATTCTGGCGACACTTGGCCTGCTGACATCAATGATGACCCGCTCCCCACACTCTCGGAAGGCATACGTCCCCCCTGAGACGTTGCCGGTACCCGAAGGCAGAGGTCCCATGCTAGGAGGACACGCCGGGACAGGGCTACCCGCACCCCCTAATGCAGCACCTATTTTGATGGCATTTCAGCCGCCGACTTGACCATCACACTCCGGCGCACACCAGCCGTCTCATCAGGAATACGACACAGGCATATTTCAAAACGCTCGGGCAGGAAGCAGATCCCGCAGAGCCCGGTGACGCAGCAGCTCGAAGTCGGCCTCGGACAAGCCCATCGCATAGCCGGCCTGGCAGGGCGACAGACCGAGCTTGTAACGCAGGACCAGCGCGTCCGCCTCATCACGGCCGAGCAGATGATGAAGCCCCCGCAACGACGCGGTCCGGCGCTCCGAAGCTCTGCGGGAGAGCAAGCCCCAGGCATGTGCCGCCGGCGAGGAACTACGAAGCGCCCTCTCCCACTGCTCACCGAGATCACGCAGGGCAGCCCGGGCAATACCCGTACCACCGTGGATGGAGCCCGCGACAGCCGTGCCGAAGCGCCGATAGACCATCCAGCGGTCGCAGCAGAAAACGGCGTAGGAGACCGGGAATCGCTGGATGACCATCGGGTCCATCCAGGCGGCGAGATACCGGTCGTCGAATTCGGAATCAGCGCGCAGCCCCGACGGACTGGAGCGCATCAGCATGACGTTTCACCTCACAAGGGGGCGCAGGGCAGGACGGAGCGGAACCCAGCTCGCAAGTGAGAAGCCGCAGTGGGCCAAGAGAGCATCTCGACTGCCACGACGCGCGGAGGGGTTCAAGACCGCTGCTCGCTCGGCTACTGCGCCATCGTGGCGGCGGTGCCGCCCTCGCCCGCTAGGCAGGCGAGGACTCCTTCACGCAGGGCCGCATCGTCAGACGGTACGGCGGACCTTCAGATAGCTGACACAACTGCGGTCGGACACGGAGGCAGCCGTCATGCCCGCCAGCACTTCCACCGGGAACGGCTCCTTACGGACAGCCGCTGCCGCAAGGACGCCGATCAAGAGCAGAGAGCTGAGGCGCAGCGTGAGCATCAAGACGCTCAAACCAGCGGTTTGCCGGAGGACCGACAGCGGAATGCTAATCTCTGGCGCTGCCGGAAGGACGCTTGCGAGCTTCCGGCGGACGTGCTGAATCAATGTTTCGCGCTCCTCGGTGCGTAGTTGAGATGGCACGAGGGAGGGGTCCCGAGTTGGTTGACGTCGCCTCGGGACCCTTTTCCGTGCCCAGTCGGACGTTAGTCGCATTACCCGCTTGCGGTGGCCCTCTGATCCACATGAAAACGGAACCGGGCACTCCCGATAGAGCGATAGCGCACGGCCAACGTTGACCACTTCCCGACTCAATAGACCATTCGCATGAACAACGAGCGAACCATACTCGCCAATTACGGATGGGCATGGTCAGGTGGGCCTGAAAATCCCTCTCGCGTCGCCCGAGCCTCGCCACTCTTTCGGGTGAACCGACGGCCTCAGCCACTTCGATCCCTGCAAACAGCGGGTCCACCACCGGAGATCATGCTCCCCCGGGCGGCCCTCTTCAGGGCCGCGCTTGCCGAGAACTCCTCGACCCCACGCCCACCTGAAGCCCGAGGGACTTGCACGTCGGCTCCGGGTTGCCGGCCCAGCCCCATGCGAAGCTTCCGCGGCAGCATTAGCGAGCCCTCCTCCGGAGGTGGCCGTACTCCTCCCTGAAGGGTGTCAATATTCCAATCAGGCTGCTGAGCTGGGCGTAGCCTGTGGATGGTGAGGCGGTCTGGGTGGCGTGGTGTGGTACTCATTGAGCAGTCCGCCGAGTACCTGCTTGCGCCTGACCGTGGCGGCGGGCAGTGGGATGACGTTCGGGTCGTCGTCTGGAGCATGTAGGTCCAGGCTGCGGTGAGCCCGCCCGGAGTTGTAGTGCTCGGCGTACCTGGTCAGGACCGTACGCAGATGTCGCTCGCCGATGATGAGGAGTCGGTCGGTGCATTCGGCGCGGGCTGTGCGTATCCATCGTTCGGCGAACGCGTTGGACCGTGGGCTCTGCGGCGGTGTCGGGATGACGGCTGTGCCGTTGCCGGCGAAGACGGCATCGAATGCCGTGGTGAACTTGCTGTCCCGGTCACGGATGAGGAACCGGAAGCACCCAGCCCTCTCCTCGATGTCCATGAGCAAGTTGCGGGCGAGTTGGGCGACCCATGCGCCGGTCGGGTGGGCAGTGATACCCAGGACGTGAACGCGCCGGGTGGCGATCTCCATGACGAAGAAAACATAGAGACGTCGGAGGAAGACGGTCTCCACGTGCATGAAATCGCAAGCGAGCAGCATGTGGGCCTGTGAACGGAGGAAGGAGCGCCGGCTCTGCTCGGAGGCGCGCTGCGGTGCGGGCGGCAGACCGGAGCGGCGCAGAACGCGCCGAACCGTGGCGGCGGCGACCCGATGGCCAAGCCGTCGAAGCTCACCCTGGATCCTGACGTACCCCCAACGTCGGATTCTCCCTTGCCAGGCGCTGGATGAGCGCGACTGTCTCTTCCGGCAACGGTGGCCGGCCGGGCCTGACCGGCGCCTGGCGCCACTTCCGCGCACCAGACCGCGGTGCCAGGTCAACAGGGTGCCCGGCGTAACCAGCCGATGGCGGCGTAAGACGGATGGCAGGCGCCGGGCGAGAGCGAAGAGCACGGCACGATCAGCCCATGAAAGCCGCGGCCGCTCGACCTGCCGACGCAGCACAGCGACCTCATGACGAAGGACAAGGATCTCGGCGTTGTTCGCGGCGGTCGAGCGGCCCAGCAAGAGCAAGCAGCCCAGCAGGCGGCAGAAGATCAGGTAGAGAAGTCGCAGACCCACGATCACTGATCATGCCCATACGTAGGCGATCGCAAAGCCCCAGGTCAACCACCGTACGCCAACCAATAAAGACACCCTTCAGGCACGAATGCCCCATGGCACATGCGTCACGCACCCAACGACGCGTGACGATCGGTTCAAGGCTTGGGGCGGAGGCCGTGCATCAGGGTGTCCAGTAGGCGATCGGCTCTGGCACGGTGCTCCGGCAGAGGGGCTACGGTGAAAATGCCGATCAGGTGGGCGGCGAGGTCTTCGGCGGTGACGTCGGTACGTAGCTCTCCGGTCGCGTGTCCGACGCGGAGGATGTCGTCGATCGCGGCGATTAGGTCGGTGTGGGTCTGGTCGTGGGCGAGCTCGTTGGACTCGATCATTGCGAGCAGCGTGTTCAGCATGCCGTCTTTGGTCGCGATCCAATCCCCAAAGAGGTTCATCCAGCGCCGCAGCGCCTGGGCTGGGGGGAGCGCTGTGATGAGCTCGCGGGCGCCTTCGGTGAGTCGGGCCACTTGGTCGGCGTAGACCGCGGCGACCAAGGCTTCTCGGGTGGGGAAGTGCCGATAAAGCGTGGCGATGCCGACTCCGGCTTCGCGCGCGATTTCGCGCAGTGAGGGTTCGGTGCCTGCGGACATGAAGACGCGGGTGGCGACTTCGAGGAGGTGCTTGCGGTTGCGTGCGGCGTCCGCCCGGGGCGCGGGTGGTGAGGGTGTCACTTTCAAAGCGGATCACGCTCCGGTTGTGTTATGGTCCTGCGAAACGGATCTTAGTCCGTTTCTCCGTCCTAGGCTTCTCGAGGAGTCAGACCAGCATGAGCATGTCGGCCAACACCAGCAGGGCGGTCCAGTTCGTCGAGTCGTTCGGAGGGCCTGAAGCCCTCGACCTGCGCGAGGTGCCCGTCCCAGACGTCGGCCCTGGCCAGATCCGCGTGCGGGTCATCGCGGCCGGGCTGAACCCTATGGACTGGTTCATGACCTCCGACGCAGACACTGCCGCCCGCTTCGGGCTGAGCCTGCCGTGCGGATTCGGGAACGACTACGCGGGCGTCGTGGACGAGGTCGGCGACGGGGTCAGCGAGTTCAACGTTGGAGACCGTGTGTTCGGCGGTGCCTTCTCACGAAGCGTCGCCGATTACGTGGTCGTGGACGCCCCCGGTCACATCGGCAAGGGCGGCGACGCGCACCACACGCCCGATGGCCTCGACGACCGCATCGCCGGCGCCCTGGCCATCGCGGGATGCACGGCCGCCGCGGCACTCGCCATCGTCAACCCCGGCCCGTCCGACACGCTGCTGATCGGTGGTGCTGGAGGCGGGGTCGGCGTGTTCGCCGTCCAACTCGCTCGCCTCGCCGGCGCGCGAGTCATCGGGACCGGATCGGCCGCCTCAGCCGACGCCCTGCGGGCACTGGGAGCCGAGCCGGTAACCTACGGCGAGGGCCTGGCCGACCGACTCCGCGAGCTGGCTCCCGACGGCATCACCGCGGCCATGGACCTGCACGGCACCGACATGATCGCGGTGGCACGCGAGCTCGGCGTACCGGACGCCCGCATGACCACGATCGCCGCCGCTGTGGACGGCGTCACGCCGGCCAACGGCGCCAACGCCGCCCCCGGCGCCATCGAGAGGATCGCCCGTCTGGCCGCGAAGGGCCGACTCCGAGTGCCGATCGCCGCGACCTTCCCCGTCAACGAGGTCCGCGCCGCCGTCGAGCGGCAGGCGGGTCGGCACGTGCACGGCAAGGTCGTCATCGACCTCGCATGAGAAGCAGGACCAGAGCCGCGACCACCCCGGGTGATCCAGACCACATCAACCCAACCGTCTGGGTGACGGCCTTCACCATCATCGTCGGCGCGATGGCGGTCGATCGTCGATCGGGCTGAGCGCGGGCAGCGTGGTGACCGAAGGAGGGCCGCCAGGTAGTCCCAGGTCAGATCCCGCAGCCAACGCTGAGGGATCCCGGTCAAGTCGATGTGGCTCATTCGGTACGGGAACAGCACTCCGAAGTGCTCGGTCTCCAGGAAACCGGCCTCCTTGGCCTCCTGCGGGGTGAAGCAGACCAATCGCAGCTCGTGCAGGATCTGAGTGGGCCGCACGGATCCGCGGGCGATACCCCGTAGCTCAGATTCCGCCCCGCGCCTTGTGGCGCCGTTCTCAGAAAGGCCCTCCCGCATGGGTTTAGTCCCCCTCGCCCCTGCCGCACGGCGCCGCTCCGTGTCCTACGTGCGCAGGATGTGCGCTGTGCTGGTCGTCGCCGGTGCTCTGGCGACCGGCTGTTCCAATGCCTCTGCCGCAACGCCGAGTTCACCGCCCACCGAAGGCACCGGTGACCGGTTACGACGGGCTGATGGGGCTCCCGTTGTCCGCCTACAGCACCTCCGAGCAGGAGGACGTCCTGCTGTACCGCGTGAACGAGGCGCTGGTCGCCCGCTGCATGCGCAAGCGCGGGTACGAGGACTACGCGGAGCCGAAGGAGACGGCAGCGGCAGCGAAGACGCGAGCGGAGCGGGAAGCTGTGCATCCGGCCGGGGCCTGGGGCTACATCGGGCGCACGACGGCGAAGCGGCTCGGCTTCCACGTAGCCGTGGAGGTGCCGCCCTCGAAGAAGCTGACGGGCAAGGAGCGCACGGACTACAACGCCTGCTGGGAGAAGGCAGGCAAGCAGGTGCCCTCACTCGCCGGCACCAAGGGCTGGAAGTTGACGCAGACCCTGTTCAGTGAGTCCTTCGAGGCAGCGGCCGAGGACAGCCGTGTGGTTGCTGCGCGGAAACGCTGGTCGTGAACAAGGCGGGACACCCCGCCGACGACCCTGACAAGCTGGCCCAGAGGTATCTGAGGGCCGAGAAGAAGACGTCCGCCGAGATTGGCGCGGCCCTGGCCGACGAGTCCTGCACGCAGTCCTCGAACCTGGCCGCCGGCTACTTCACCGTGCCCGCCAGCAACGGCTCATCGCCGACCACTCCGAAACGCTGGCGAGCTACCGCAAGCAGCTGAGGGCGCGCATCGACACGGCGAAGCGTCTGCTGAACGCGCCCGACGCGCGCTGAGGCACGAACCCTCACCCAGACCCCGGACGGGACCGGCCACGCCCGTCTCCGTCCTGCCCAGGCGATGAATCCGTCGGGGCGGACGAGGAGTAGCCAGAGGGGCACGTCCGCGGTCCCTTCCAGCAGCGGCCCGATTGCCGCAGGAGCGCACCGTCCGGCGGGCGAGCCGCGCTGGCCACCGATGCCACCGCAATGCCTAGGGAATAAATCGGAGGCAGACAATGTACAAGATCGCATTCACCGGACCCACCGGCTCCGGAAAGACAACCGCACGCGCGGCCCTCCTCCACGAGTGTGAGCAACATCAGGTACGCGCCGCGTCCCTGCGGCTGGCGGAGCCCCTCTACCAGCTCCAGAACATCGTCTACACGTACGCGGGGCGCCCGCTCGCAGTCCCGGGCATGCAGGACGGGGCCCTGCTGGCAAGCCTGGCAGGGCACCTGCGCCGTATCGCCCCGGATGCGATCACCGACAACTTCGCGGCACGCCTTGCCAATCTGGAGGCGTCCGGTGCGGTTGACCTGGTGATCTGTGAGGACTTGCGCCGCCCGGACCTTCCTGCCATGAGGCGGCTCGGATTCGTGGTGGCGGAGATCGCGACCCCGCAGGAGCAACGGCACGAGCGCCTTGCGCACCGCGGCGACATCACCCCCGTCGACGAGGCGCACGAATACGAACGCCCGCTCGGGGACCGCGCGGACTACCACATCGACAACACCGGATCCCAAGACGCGCTGCGCCGCAAGATCGCACAGCTTCTCATCGACCTTTCCAGCCTCTCAAGGAGATGAACCAAGCTTGATCCTCACAGGAAACGAAATCCAGCGACAGATCTCAGACGGAAACATCACTATTTCGCCCTTCAGCCCGGGCAACATCAACCCCAATAGCTACAACTTCACACTCGGCGACACGCTAATCTGGTACCCCGAGGAGATCCTCCACGTCACCCGACCGAACCGTGTTGTGGAGGAGAAAATCGACGAATCCGGATTCGTGCTGGAGCCGGACCGCATATACCTGGGCCATACCGTCGAGGTAATGGGCAGCGATCGCTACGTACCCATCATTCGAGCCAGATCCAGCATCGCCAGGCTCGGCCTGTTCATCCACGTTACCGCCGATCTCATTGATATCGGCTCCATCAACCAGTGGACTCTGCAACTCCACGCCGTACAGCCGATACGCGTTTACCCGGGCATGCTCATCGGCCAGGTCACCTTCTGGTGCGTCGAGGGGGACATCGAGCTGTACCGCGGAAAGTACCAGGGCAGCAAGGGGCCTTACCCATCCATGATCCATCTCGATGGACCGTCCACGGAGTAGAAGCCGAACGTGTCACACAACCTGTATATGCGGGCGCAGGAACTGTATACCGAAACCACGGATGCGATAACCAGGCACTACCGCCACAAGCGGCATCAAATCGCGGCCGGCATCGCCACTGCCTCCGGACGCAAGACCTTCGGTCTCCATATCGAGGCGATGGTTGGACGGGCTTCAAGCTGTGCCGAGACCGCTGCACTCGCACAAACACTGATACTCGACGCCGAAGATCCCGTCGAACTCGTGGTGGCCGTAAGGCATCCGGCACCCGACGAGGAACACATGGCATGCCGCATCGTTCCCCCGTGTGGTCTCTGCAGGGAACTCCTGAGCGACTACGCACCCGGCGCATTGGTGATCCTGCCGAACGGAGCCGATTTCGACCTCAGAACGCTCACCGACCTGCTGCCAGCGAAGTATGTCGGGACCAAGTGGAACAAATTGGGTTGACCATGATACAACGCCGACATCTGCACAGCGGGGTCCTGTTCTACCCGCGAGGCGGGTCCGCACAGGTCATCAGATATCTTCTGCCACGTCTCGCACAGACCCGTTGGATTCCCCGGCACTTCGCGGGTTCACTCGGCCAGGCCGGTTCCACCTCCCATGCCAGGACCTTCTACGAGGGCATCGACGTGGTCGGCGTCGACTACAACGCGGCTGTGCAGTCGACTGAGACCGGCAACGACCCCATCGCTGCGCCCACGCCGATGCACCCGTCCTACGAGGACCGTATAGGCGCCCCGGACCGCATCTTCGCCGCGGTGTCACCCTCTCTGTACGCAGGGCTCGAAGCGCGTTGGCAGGCCAGCTTCGCGGCCGGCGGAATGGGTAAGGCCGGGACGGTCCACCTGCACCACCTCACACCTCTGCAAGCGGCTGCCCGCGCCGTAGCACCCCGGTCCCGGATGGTGACCACGCTGCACGGCACGGAACTCAAGATGCTCGTAGGGATGAAAGAGCGGGTGCGCATCTCCCGCCGACTCGGTGTTCCCATGGCGCAGCTAGCGCGGGACCTCCGGGACTTCCGCCCCCTGGAGGCACAGGTCGCGAGACTTTACCCCCGGTACCGCAGCCTTTCGGAAGACGAGCAGAAAACAGTGCTCTCGACCCGATGGTCGCATTGGGAACACTCGGAGTTCTGGATCGAGGAGCTGCACCGATACCACAGCGCCAGTGACACAATCGTAACGATCTCGGACCATGACACCAAGGTGGCCGCCGAAGTCTTCGGCGAATCCACGCGGGAGCCCGTCCAGATACCCAACGCCGTTGACGTGGACCACTTCCGCCCCGCTGCGCCCGACACCAGCCGGAAGCTGGAATTGCTTAACACCTGGCTCGTGGACGACGCACAGGGGTGGAAGCCGGGCGGTGCTCCCGGCAGTATCCGGTACACGCAGGCCGATGTGCAGAGGCTGGTCGGGCCCGATGGCCGCCTGCGGCCGATACTGATGTTCGTCGGTAGGTTCCTCGAATTCAAAAACGTGCCGACGTTGATAAGGGCGTTCGCCGATGCGAGTCGCGGGAGGGAACAAAGGCCAGCTCTGCTGGTATGGGGAGGGTACCCAGGCGAATGGGAGAACGAGCACCCCTATGACGTGGCCGTGGAATGCGAAATCACGGAAGACGTCTACTTCGTCGGATGGAGGGGGCACCAGGACCTTCCCGACGGGCTGGCAGTGGCCGACATCATGGTGGCCCCATCGACCGAGGAGCCGTTCGGACTCGTCTATCTGGAAGCCATGGCCACGAAGACGCCCGTCATAGCGACTCGGACAGGCGGCCCGAGGCGATTCGTGGTCGACGGGGGCGAAAACTCGAACGGCTGGTTCGCCGAACCAGGAAATGTCCCCGACCTCGTCGACACGATCATCCGCAGCCTTTCGCACCAGGGCGATATACGACGACGCGCGGAGAACGGATACCGCCTTGTCCACGAGCACTACACCTGGGACCGGATCGCAGCACAGTACGACTCTGTACTGGGCGACTGAACAGACACAAGAGGAAGGCCACCATGCGCATCAGCGTCATCGGCACGGGTTACTTGGGTGCAGTCCACGCCGCCGGACTCGCAGAAATCGGCCATGAAGTACTGGGTATGGACATCGATCAGGACAAGATCGCCGCCCTCTCCTCCGGGAACGCTCCCTTCTACGAGGACGACTTCGAGGATATGCTGGTCCGCAACGCGCGGGACGGGCGCATCCGTTTCACAACCTCACTCGACGAGGCAGCAGCCTTCGCCGATGTCCACTTCCTGTGCGTCGGCACACCGCAGAGCGAGGAAGGGAACTCCGCAGACCTCCGCCAGCTGAAAGGCGTGATCCGCGACTTCGTGCCCCGAATTCGCAAGGACTCGCTGCTCATCGGAAAGTCGACAGTTCCGGTCGGCACAAGCGACACCATCCGCCAGTTGATCAGCGAACACGGCGCGAGCGGTGTGGCCATCGAGCTGGCGTGGAACCCGGAGTTCCTGCGCGAAGGGCAGGCCGTGCACGACACGATGGCCCCGGACCGCATCGTCGCAGGGGTGGGATCCGGGACGGCGGAGAAGCGCCTCCGGGACATATACGATCCGTTGATCAGGAAGGGCGTCCCCTTCTTCGTCACCAATATAGCGACCGCCGAACTGGTGAAAATGGCGTCGAACTCTTTCCTGGCGACCAAGCTCTCGTTCATCAACGCGATGTCGGAGATATGCGATCTCACCGGCGCGGACGTGGTGCACCTCGCTGAGGCCGTGGGCGAGGATCGGCGTATCGGACGGTCGTACTTCAAGGCCGGGCTAGGTTTCGGCGGAGGATGCCTGCCGAAAGACATCAGGGCCCTCTACTCATACGGCCAGCAGGCCAACGTGGGGAAGGCGCTCGACTTCCTCCCGGTCGTCGACGAGATCAATCTCCGCTGTCGGGAGCGCACCGTCGCCGCGGCCAGGCGACTCTGCGGCGGATCTCTTGCCGGCGCTGCTGTGGCAGTTCTCGGCGCGGCTTTCGTGCCCAACAGCGACGACATCCGCGACTCCCCGGCGCTTGCCGTCGCCACTGCCTGCGCGGCGGAAGGGGCTCTCGTCCGGGTCCACGACGTCCGCGCACTCCAGCGCGCCAGCCAGGCGATCCCCACGCTCACCTACGACGACGAGGTCCTCGGCGTCTGCGAGGGCGCAGACGTCGTGCTCCACCTCACCGACTGGAGGGAGTACCAGGACCTCGACCCGGCAGAAGTGAAGTCCGTGGTGGCCCGGACCCGCATCTTCGACGCGCGGAACGCGCTGCCCGCGGATCGCTGGCGGGCTGCCGGGTGGACGTTCGAGGGGATCGGCCGCCCCAACGGGGGAAGTCTCGCCGGGATCGCATGAGTCCGCGGTCCGCGCGGGACCGGCTCGTCAGGCCGCTGACCGGGTCCCAGCAGCCGAAACCCACGACGGGATTCCCACCGATCAGGGAGAACAATCGTGATTCTTACGGGATCGCGGATTACGCAGGCGGTAGCCGACGGCGACATCGTCATCGATCCATTCGACGAGAGTGCCGTGAACCCCAATAGCTACAACTACCGCATCGGCCCCACGATCCGCACCTACGACGAAAAGGTGGTCGACGCGCACTCGCCCCCTGCCACCGAGGAACAAACCATCCCCGCGGGCGGGTTAGTCCTCCAACCCTCGCGGGTCTACCTGGCCACAACCAAAGAGGTCATCGGAAGCGACCGATTCGTGCCGAGCCTCATCGGGCGTTCCTCGCTCGGCCGACTCGGGGTCTTCCTCCAGATATCGGCGGACCTCGGGAACCTGGGCGCCGTGCATCGCTGGACGCTGGAAATCACCGTCTGTCAACCGGTGCACATTGTGCCCGACATGATCATGGGCCAGGTGTCCTTCTGGGTCCCCCGAGGTGAAAGGACCCCCTACAAGGGATATTTTGGAAACTTTTCGACTGCGGTTCTGCCTGAGGCGAACCACTTCGCATGAATACGGCAGGCAAAGGAACCCACGTGCCACACACCTCTCAGGCCCTCACGATCGCCGACTGCATCGACGAATGGGGGCGCGCACCCGAAGACCGACGCGGATTCGATGTCTTCTCCTACCCTGACGGAACGCCTGATATACAGAGCCTGACCGCTCGGGAGCTGGCCGGCCGTGTCCGCGCCCATGCCGTCCGAATGGCGCCTCATATCAACAGCGGATCACGCGTCGCCATTCTGCTGCCGCAGAGTATGGACTACGTCGTCAGCATGCTGGCGACCATCTACGCGGGCGGTATAGCGGTGCCGTTGTTCGAGCCGGACCGCCAGGAACGCTCCGGGCGTCTGCGATCCGTCCTGGCCGACGCGGAGGCCGACGTCTGGATCGCCCATACGGATGCCCGTGACTACATCTGGGACATGGCCGCCGATCCGGCGGTCAAGCGCCCGCGGAACGTCGTGTGGGCGGACGAACCCGTGGCACTCGACGTCCCCTGGGACCCCGTGCCCACGGCCGCCGACGACCCCGCCTACCTGCAGTACACATCGGGGTCGACCAGCAGTCCGTCCGGGGTGGTGGTCAGCCACGCCAACGTGCTGTCCAACGTCGGGCAGTTCGCCTCCGCCTTCGAGGTATCCGGCGAGGCGAACTTCGTGAGCTGGCTCCCGCTCTTCCACGACATGGGACTGATAGCGGCGGTGATGGCGCCGCTGGTCCTCGGCCGACCGTCCGCCATCATGAGTCCGGAGTCCTTCCTCCGGGATCCGGTCCGTTGGCTCCGCCTGATGTCCGCGTGGCCGGACACCTACACGGCGAGCCCGAACTTCGGATACGAGCGCGTGGTCGACCGGATGAAGGGCAAGGTCCTCCCCGACCTCTCCCTGGCATCCGCGCGGGTCTGGGTGACGGGCAGCGAGCCCGTCAAGCCCTCCACCCTGGAGCGGTTCGGCGAAGTACTGCGCAATCACGGCGGCAGCCCCGAGCAGCAGCGACCCGCGTACGGCCTCGCCGAAGCCACGCTGCTGGTCACCACGGCGGCACCGCGGCAGATGCCGAGGACCGTATCCGTCGATCGGCACCGCCTCCGGGAGGGGGTGGCGAAACCTGTCGGCCGGACGGCGGACGACGGAGTGCTCTTGGTGTCGTGCGGCACGCCCTGCGGCCAGGACATTGTCGCGGTCGACCCGGACACCCGGACCGTCGTGCCCGACGGCGCTTTGGGCGAGATCTGGGTCAGTGGGCCCAACGTCGCCCGCACGTACTGGAGGAAGCCGGAGCGCACGCGCAGGGTCCTCAACGCGCAGCTGGCGGACACCGAAGGCGCACACGGGCCCGACAAGCGCTGGCTGCGCACCGGGGACACCGGGCTGGTGCTAGACGGTGAGCTGTACTTCGGCACGCGGATCGACGACATGATCGTGAGCGGCGGCCGGAACATCTTCCCGCACGACGTAGAGGCGACGGTCGAGTCGCTGTCGGACCGCTTCGTGCGCAACCGGTCAGTCGCGTTCCACTACGAGGACAGCTCCACGCAGGGACTCATCGTGGTCGCTGAGTTCCGAGGCAGCTCCGAGTCGCTGAGCGAGGACCGGAGGAAGCTCAGGGAGGTTGTGCGGTCGGCCGTCGTCGCGGCACACGACATCGCCGTACTGGCCGTGGTCCTGGTCCGGCCCGGCACCATTCCGTTGACGACGAGCGGGAAGGTGGCCCGCAGCGCGTGCCGGGCGGCCTACGCGGAGTCCCGGCTGGCGGAGATCGATCCGTCCGCGGAGCCGGCCGAACCACATGCCGCGGACGACCATGACGGGCCGCTGGAAGCCCTGGTGCGGGCGTGCGGCATCCTGCTGCGCCGTTCGGATGTCGACCCCGCTCGCAGCTTCTCGGACCTCGGCGGGGACTCGGTCCTCGCTCTGCGGGCATCCGCCATGTGCGCGCAGGCGGGCGCGGATGTGGACCTGGGGGCGCTGACGAGCGGGAAACCCCTCAGTGAGGCGGTCAGTGCCGCACCAGTGCGGCGGCAGCCAGAGCCACTGCCTGCGGACACGGCGACGGACCTGCCCGTGCCCATCAGCCCGCAGCAGAAGCAGTTCCTTAGCCTGCCAGCGGCCAATCTCGGAAACTGGGACATCTCCATCCACCTCGAAACCTTACGGGACATCGATTTCCCCAAACTCGCCGCCGCGGTCGAACTGGTGGCCAAGCGGCATGACGTTCTGCGCATGCGCTTCACCTGCGACGAGAGCGGCCGGTGGGAGCAACTCCGGGACCAAGGGGACGGAAACCTGATCGAGGTCGAGTACGCGGAGATCGAGGCGGACTCCGCCGCGGAGCTCGACCAGTTGGTCGACCACCATGCCCGAGTCGTCGAGCAGCGCCGCGACATCGCCAACGGGCCTCTCATTTCGCTACTGGCACTGGAGGAGCCGCGCAACGACGTATGGCACCTGGTGTTGAGCACGCACCATCTCTGCGCCGATGCGTACACCCTGTCGATGCTTCTCCACGAGATACAGGATATGTACGGGCAGATCGGGGCACCGACCCCACCGAAGTTCGTGCCCATCACCACGCCGTACACGACGTGGGCCCACGAGCTGCCAGCCCGGGCCGTGAGCGATGCCGTCCAGCGACAGCGGCCCTTCTGGGCGGCCCAGGTGCAAGGTCACAAGTCGCCTTTGCGGCCCGAGCACGGGGAGTCCTCGACCATCCTGTCCTCCAGACAGTCCCAGCAGGTCCGCCTGTCGCCAGCGGACACCGCGCTGATCACCAACGCGGCCTTCCACGGCCTCGGCGGTGTCGACGAACTGACTATGGCCGCGCTGGCGAACGCGCTCGGGGGTCTGAGCGACTCCGGGGAGCTTCTCTTCATGGTGCGCAACCACGGACGGCAGCTGCGAGAAAGCGGAATGGATCTGTCCTGGACCGCAGGCTGGTTCACCAACGCGTTTCCGCTGCGGTTCCCTGTCAGCCCCGGCTCCGACATGCGCGAGGTTCTGAGCGCGGTGCGCAACAAGCTGTCCTCGGTGCCGGGCAGCGGTGAGGGCTACGGACTGCTGCGCTACCTCGACGGCGAGCGGGGTGCAGAACTTGAGGCGACTCCGGACGTCTCGTTCAACTACCTCGGCCAGCTGGACGCGGGATTGTCGGACATCGGCTTCGGCACGCGCTTCGCCCAGCGGCAGCCCGCGCTGCCGCGCGACCCGAACCTGCCGGTCTCCTGGAAGTTCAACGTGAAGGCCGGAATCCTGGGCGGTTCGCTGACATTGCAGGTTGCCTACCTGCAATCCCGATATTCACGGGACACGGTGCGTCGACTTCTCAGCCGTACAGTCGACGACCTCATGGGAATTGTCCGTCCGTAATCCAGGTGGGTGCAGAGTGAACGGTAAGAAAATTTCAGGTCTGCTGTTGGACATGAACGGTGTCATCAGGCATTTCGATGACAGCGGGGCAGCTGCCGGTGAGGCCTTGGCCGGGCTGCCCTCCGGCACCATTCGGGAGTACGCCTACCAACACCCCAGCTACGAGCTGGCAAAGGTGGGCGTTATGGACAACCGGCAGTGGGTTTCGGATGTGAGGCGCCGGTTGGTTGCCGATTTCGGCCACCACGCCGAGAACGCAGTCGAGGCTTGGTGCGAGGACCGCGGAACGGTGGACGGTGACGCCCTCGCCACGATCCGGCGGATACGGAGGGAAGTGCCGGTCGGCGTCCTATCCAATTTCACCGACGCGTTGCACGCTGATATGGTGTTCCACGGCATGGTGGACGAGTTCGACTACGTGTTCCCCTCGCATGACATCCGGGTCCAAAAACCGTCGCCGCTCGCCTATCTTACGGCGGTGGAGCGCATGTCGTTGGAGGTCGGTGACGTGATCTTCTTCGACGACCAGCCGGCGTATGTGGCGGGTGCCCGCGCCGCCGGGCTATCCGCCTTTCTCTTCACAAGTTGGGACCGGGTGGTCGAGGAGTTGGACCGGCACGGCGTACACGTCTCGCACTGAAAGGGCCATGTGGTGGGGGTGCCGCAGCCGGATAGCCGTGAAACCGTCGGTGAGTCACGTCTTCTCGCAATGAGGAGCAAGAATGCCAGTCAACGCCTACGAAGTACGTGGTCTAACGAAGGTGTACGCAGGCAGAAAACAGCCCGCCAACATCGATGTCTCTCTCGACATCCGGTCTGCGGAGCTGTTCTGCTTGCTGGGGAACAACGGGTCAGGAAAGAGCACGCTCATACGCCAACTGGCCTGTCTCGTCAAGCCCTCCGCCGGCCGCATCTTCTTTTTCGGCAAAGACGCGGTACGCCACGCCCAGGAAGTGCACGAGCGGGCGGGATACATGCCGCAGACGGGCTTTTCGCTTGGGCATCTCACGGTGAGCGAGGCCGTCTACTTCTCGGGGCGTCTCCGCGGCCTGACGCGGCGGGACGCACGCCGGGACCGTGACGAGATCGTCGAGCGGTTCGGCATGGGCCGCGTCGTGAAGGATGTCTCCCAGCGGCTGTCCGGTGGCCAGCGGCGACTGGTCCAGTTCGCGCTCTGTATCGCGGGTCGACCCGACGTGGTCATCCTGGATGAGCCGACGAACGACCTGGACGCGGGCCGGCGGCGGCTGATCTGGGACGTGTGCGCGGACCTCAAGCACGACACCGGCTCCACCATCGTCCTGGTGACGCACGACGTCGCGGAAGCCGAGCGCGTCATAGACCGGGTGGCGATAATGCGCGAGGGCAGGGTGGCGGGCGTCGGGACCCCGGCGGAACTTCGGAGGAACGTGGAAGAGAGGCTGTGCGTCCGCGTCATGGCAGAGGCCCGTCCGGCTAGCACGTGGGAGTGGAGCGAGCCGGAACGTGGAAGCTGGCTCACGTATGTCCACCCTTGTGAATTGCCCGACTTTATGGCGAGCCTGACGCCTGAACAGTTGGGCAACGTGCGCGTCGAGCCGGTCGGGCTCCGCTATCTGGTTAACAAGTGGCAGGCTGCGGACCAGGGCCGGGTGTTAGGGGGTGTTGTCTCGTGACGGTTTCACCCCCCGACCGGAGGAAGTTCGTGTACGTCGGCCAGCTGGCTGACTTGATCGCCATTCAGCTGCTCAACTGGCGGTGGTCGTGGACCTCAACGATCGCCACGGGCATGGTCGCGCCCCTGATCAGCTTGATCGGCCTGTCGCGCGTGTCCGAGCGCGGCGGCTCCGATGACCTGCTGCACCTGTTGGTAGGCGCCCTCGTCCTGGGTATCTGCTTCGAGAACCAGAACAAGTTGGCGTCGCATTTCGCCTACATGCGGGCGACCGGCGCGCTGAGCCAGTTCGCGGCGCTCCCCGTACGACCCGCACTGTTGGTCCTGGCCTCCGCCACCGCCTTCTTCTTACTGTCGCTGCCCTCGCTGTTCGTCACCGCGGTACTCGGGTCCCTGTTCCTCCAAGTCGGTTTCCACCTACACTTGTTGATCGTCATCGTGGTGCCAATGGTGACGCTCCCCATGGCGGGGCTGGGGGTGGTGATCGGCAGCTGGGCCAGGAACATCAACCAGGCAGGGGCCATCAGCGTGGCCTCCACCATGGTGATGGTCCTGATCGGCGGGATCCTCGTACCGCCGGGCTCTCTTCCCGCGGGAGCCTCGATCGTCGGCAAGATCAGCCCGGCCACCTATGCCGCATCCGCCATGAACCAGGTCATAGCTGGCCCCGTCACCTCGCGTCTACTCAGCGACGCGTGCTTCCTCATCGCCTTCACGGTGGTGACGTTCGTGCTGGCGACCCGGCGGATCCGCTGGCGTTCGGGCGAGGAGTGACGGGCGCCGCTGCCAGCGGCAGTAAGTGGTGGCGCCGGTCGGCCCACGGGGCCCTGAAGGGTGTCAATATTCCAATTCGGCTGCTGAGTTGGCCGTTGCCTGTGGATGGTGAGGCGGTCTGGGTGGCGTGGTGTGGTACTCATTGAGCAGTTCGCCGAGTACCTGCTTGCGCCTGACCGTGGCGGCGGGCAGTGGGATGACGTTCGGGTCGTCGTCTGGAGCACGTAGGTCCAGGCTGCGGTGAGCCCGCCCGGAGTTGTAGTGCTCGGCGTACCTGGTCAGGACCGTACGCAGATGTCGCTCGCCGATGATGAGGAGTCGGTCGGTGCATTCGGCGCGGCCTGTGCGTCTCCTGTGCCGTTAAGAAACGCGTCACTGCTGGTCATGCTGCGTATCTGTAGTCATTGATCAGGCCACCAAGGACACGGGTCTGGAGTAGCCGCCGTGGGGTCTTCAAGTCGGACCTCGGCGCAGGGCGGTGGTCGGCGAGTGGAGGTAGTTGCTCTCGGGCCTGATGCGGTCGATGCCCGTTGTAGTGTCCGGCGTAGGTGCTGAGAACGTGGAGAGCGTGGCGCTCGCTCCAGAGCAACAGGTGGTCGAGGGCCTCGCGCCGTAGCGTCCCGATAACCCTCTCGCAGTGTGCGTTCATCCGCGGGGCCCGCGGGGCAGTCTTGAGGGTTTTGATGCCCTCAGCTCCGAAAACCGCGTCGAAGGACTCGGTGAATTTGCCGTCCCGGTCGCGGATCACAAAGCGCAACGACTCCAGGCGTACGCCCGCCTCAAGCGCGAGGTTGCGGGCCTGTTGGGTCGTCCACTGTGCGGTCGGATGCGCGGTCACTCCGGCGATGTGGAGGCGGCGTGTGCCGTGCTCGAGGAAGATCAGTGCGTAGACACTGCCCTTGCCGGAAATCTCATCCGCCCTGGTGGGGACCGCTTCTTCGGGTTCCCGAAATCTTGGCCGCGGTCGCTCGGTCCGACGCTCTGGCGCAGCTGCTGTCAGCGCGTCATGATGATCGATCGTGCTGCTGCGACTGGCTTACCTGGGTGTGTCGAACGCGTTCGCGATGCTTCGCCTGCTGCCGATGACCGACCGGGACAAGGACGCGGAGATCCTCACCCTGCGCCACCAGATCACCGTGCTGGAACGCCAACTCGGCAAGGACAAGATCCGGTTCACACCCAGCGATCGGGCGTACCTGGCAGCGCTGCTGCACCGGCTGCCCCTGCACGTCCTGCGACGGTTACGGCTGCTCGTACGCCCCGACACGGTACTGCGTTGGCACCGCGACCTCGTCGCACGCCGCCATGCCTCCTCCTGCCAACCCAAACGCCCTGGCCGACCGCGTACCGTGCGCTCGATCCGCATCCTGGTGCTGCGGCTGGCGAAGGAGAACCCGAGCTGGGGGTACCGGCGCCTGCACGGTGAGCTGCTCGTGCTGGGGGTGGAAGTGGGCGCGTCCACTGTCTGGGAGATCTTGAAGGAGGCCGGCATCGCCCCAGCACCCGCGCGGAACTCCAGTACCTGGGCCACCTTCCTTCGCGCACAGGCTGATGCCCTGCTGGCCTGTGACTTCATGGAAACAGTCACGCTGTCGGGGATGCGGATGTACGTGCTCGTGGTGATCGAACACGGCAGTCGCCGGATCCGCGTCCTGGGCGCCACCGCGCATCCGAGCGCATCCTGGGTAGCGCAAGCGGCGAAAAACCTCGTCATGGACCTCGAAGACCTCGGCCGCCGCGCACGGTTCATGATCCGGGACCGGGACGGGAAGTTCCCCGCCCTCTTCGATGCCGTCCTCAACGACGCGGGGATCGACGTCGTGCTCAGCGGCATCCAGATGCCACGAATGAACTCGATCACGGAGCGCTGGATACAGACCTGTCGTCGCGAGCTCCTGGACAGGACATTGATCTGGAACCAGCGACACCTACTCCATACCCTGCGCGAGTTCGAGCAGTTCTACAACGGACACCGACCGCACCAAGGCATTGCCAACGCCAGACCTCTGCACCCCCTGCCCCCACCGATCGACGATCCGGACACGTTAGCCCACCTCAACATACGTCGACACGATCGCCTCGGCGGCATCCTCCACGAGTACCGGCATGCTGCTTGACCTGCACGGATGAGGTTTCCGGCAAGGGCAAGGGTGGCGGCTCTGCGTGGTCGCCTGAGCCCGTGGGCGGCCGCGGACATCAAGTGCCTGAATGCGGTCATCAACCCATGACATGATCTGACCGGCAGATCCACCGCCGCCTCCTACATGATCCGCAACGAGCCGCAGATACCGCAGGAAGGTTGCCGCGTCTCGCGGCTTAGCGCCCTCATACAGCAGTCCGTGGCCGTCACGCCAGCACAGAAGATCAGGGGTGACGTCGGCCCATTCCCAGCCAGCTGCAGCTTTACGTGCAAGGCTCACCACGGTGGCCGGATCGGACGGCTGCGGCAGGTCGGCCAACAGATGCAGCGCGGTTCGTCGGTCATGCGGCATCCACTGGTCTCCGCCGACGGCCCCGCCGAGGATTGTACTGGCGATATATTGTTGCTCGTCAATCCAGTTGCGGACACTACCGCTCAGCGGACGGGTACCGTGCCAGCGGTCATGCGCGGTCATCAGGCTCTGGTATGCAGGGCCGAACCTGCGTAGCAGGGCAATCGCGACGCCCAACCCGCCGCCACTGTTACCGATTCTTCCCTTGAGCATGCCGACGACTCCACCCGTGACCGTGTCTACCACGGGCCCTCCGGAGGAACCGGCCGGAATCAATGGCGATGAGGCGAAGATGATGCCGTGCCATCCATCGCGCGCATTGACCTCAAGCCGTGCCTGCCACGGTCGGTGCGGCTCCCGGTTGCCTCTTGAGTGGTAGGAGTACCCGGCCACATACCGGCCGTACCAAGAGGCACTGTCTGTAAGCCAAACGCATTCGTGCTCAACCGACTCATCCAGTACCTCCACTAGAGCGAGGTCCTGGTCGATCGGCGCATACTCAGCCTCTGGATCCACTTCGGTCAGGAGGGATTGCTTCAGGCGGGCCTGGACCGGCGTGCCACCGTTGAACAAATCGCCGCGGATGGCGAAAAGGCAATCAGTGACCTCCGTGCCGGTCCTCAGGACGTGCGCAGCCGTCAGCACAGTCCTCGGAGCGACGAAAAAACCGCTGCCCAGTGGACGGCCATCGTCCGCCTGCAACGTAACCGTCGCCGCCCGAGCTAGAGCGTCGAGGCCAGGTTGCTCAAGCACCGCGTTCCCCCGTACGTCGCAAGCAGCCCCGAACCATGGTTCGCGTCCCCGGCCCAATCACGGAGTAAGCGTAGCTCGCCGCGATCAAACTCGTTGAGAGAAGGAGAAGATCCACTCGGCTGGCAAGCCCAACCCTGATATCCGTGCGGTTCCCGCCCATTTAGCGGCTTGACCTGGAGTTTCACCAGATCGCTGACAGAACCAATCTCAACGATCCCTATCAGCCCGCGCCAGCGGGTGGTTCGACCCAGCTGATGGGCCTGCACGACGCGGCCGAGTCGGCCCCGCGCCAGCGGGGGGTGGTTCGAGCCCCCCAGGTCGGCGACGAGGCCGAGCAGGCAAGAACGCGGGCGCGTTCTGACTGCCCGGCCAGGAAACGCGCAGGACACCGCAAGGCTTGCGCCCGCCGGGGCGCGGTGAGTCGGGCCCAGCGATCGGCAGGCTATGTGGCGGTCCATCCGGCGAGGTGCGGCAGGGGCAGGGTGGTGCGTGCGCGGAGCCGGGGCAGCGGAAGGCCCTCGCCCGGCCCAGGGGCGCGGGCGAGGGGTGCGCAGGGCGTCAGCGGGCGAGTACGACCGTGATCTCCTCATCCGGACACCCGGCCGCGACCCGCTCCAGCGCCGACACCTCCACGGGGTCCGCCGAAAGACCCCATCGGGTCTTCACCCCGACCCAGTCCTCGACATACCGGCAATGGACCCCGGCGTCCGCAGGCAGCCACTCAGCGACATCCTTGTCCGCCTTCTGGCGGTTCTGCTGCGCACTCACCGCGTCCAGCGCCCTAGGATCGCCTAGGTCGTTGGCGTAGTCCTGCCGCTCCTGCGCAGACCACACCGACGCGCCGCTATCCCATGCCTCAGCGAGCGGCACCTTGTGGTCGATGTCCAGACCCGCGGGGCCGTCGATCGTCCCACCGTCGTACCAGGAGTCCCACTCTCCCCAGCTCAGTCTGCATCCTGAGCCGACCGTCGGCGGCACGATCGCCTCTTCCAGAAGGACCTCTGCCCGCGTATTACAGCCGTTCCGGTCCGCGTCCACCCAGTGCCGGAACTTGGTGCGCTCGTACCCGGTCCGGGACTCGTCCGCGACCGGCAGATCCGCGATCGCCTGCGTAAGCGTCCTCGTCACCGTGTCGCCCGGCGCCGCGGGCACCGCCGAGGCCGGTGTCGCTGAGAGGCCCAGCGCAGCGCCGACAGCGACCACAACGGCAACCGCCTTGATCTTTCCCATGCCACTCCTTCGGTAGGGGTGGCATGGGCATACCGAAGCTGCCGCTGCTCATGCTGATACCGACGCAAGATCACCCAGATGTGCGGCTTATCATCCAAGACGTGGACATTCCGGCCTGCGAGGATGGGGAAGGCACCGCTCGGGGGTCTGATCCAATCCCCGATTGACGCTCCGGCTGTCCCCAGTCTGAATCGTCGACCTTCCGAGCGGTGCTGTCGCGCGCACCGGCTCACCGGTCGTTAGGTTGCCGAGCCAGCAGCGACGGACTCCAGTCAGCCTATGGAGTGATAAGAAGTCAACTGCCGTAATCTCTAGACAACGGTTCCGTTGAGCCGACCATGAAGAAGATGATCTGTGCAGCCGCTGCGACAGCATTCCTTCTGGGCGGCGCCACCTGGCCTGCGCACGCCGACGCCACCGTAAAGAAAGGCAAGGTGGGGCTGGTAGTTAAGGGCAAGAAACTCTCGGTGAAGCAGGCCGGTGGCTGGATGGATGGTCACGGCACTGGTGTCAAGGCACGGCTCTACAGCGTATACAAGGGGGTACGAGCTGATATCACTCGGTGGAAGGACGCAACCTCCACATCTGCAGGAATGACGAATTTTTCGAACGTGAACTGGAAGCTCAAAGGGCGCAAATTCGCGAGCGGCACCTGGTTGTGCATCGAGTTCAACAAGACCGACGTCACCCCATGCGCGAAAATCCACCGTTGAGCTCAGCGCTGGGTCAGGCGTCGGGTAGGCCTTGCCCAGTTGATCACATTGGTTCTGTCCGGAGGACCTGATGTCGCAAGGTCGGCGAGTGCCATTGGGTGGGGTACACCATTCCGAAGGTATGCGGCAAACAGGTTCGCAGTCTCCTCCTATCGGGAGAGCGGCCGACTTGCCCCCGGTGCGTGAACACCGGGGGACGCCTCCGGTTCTATCCAGCACCGGGTGCCCGGACGTGGGTGACGACCGTGGAACCGACCAGCCTGGTGGCCTGGTAGCCGTGGAGGCCCGGTGCCGAATCTGTCGGGCGGAACTCGCCATGCCCTCCAGCAGCACGGTGAGGGCCAGGTGCAGTTCGGCTCTCGGTCAGTCCGACCGGTTGACAGCGTCTGCCGTCTGTCGGCTGCAGCGGGCGGGGAGTGTGCCATTGTTCGTTCTGCTCATACGTCACGGCAGTGGCCCTGTCGGTGAGCTGGACCCCGCAGGAGCCGGTCGGCGGGAGTGATCGCCGCATGGTGGGCTGACCATTTCGCTGTTACAACCGGTGTAGCGCGCGGGAGGGGCTGTGCCGGATGTGAGTTACGGCCGCACGTGGTCAGGACGTAATGGACGGCGGTTCTTGAGGGCCAAGGTTGCGGTGATAGCGTTCCAGGGCACGGTGCCAGCGGGTCTCGAGACCGGCGATGAGCCGGGCGTCGATGCTCGCGGTGACGTGGGAGTAGATGTCGTCGATCTTGCCTTCCATGATGTGGCCGAGTCTGCGTGCCTGGGCGGCTTGAGGAACACCGTCTTCGATCAGCCAGGTTTTGTGGGAGTGTCGCAGGCCATGGAATGTCAGTCCCTGCTGGACGGGGTCCCATGTCTCGCCGCGATAGCGTCCGCCGCATACCGCTGGGGCCCAGAGGCGGCGTTGGAAGCCGGAACGGCGGAGGTGTTTGCCGCGCAGTGTGGTGAAAACGAAGGGCCGGGTGGAGGCGGCGAGGTCTGTGGCGAGAAGTTGGGTGAGGAAGGGTGGGAGGGTGATGGTACGGACGCTGGCGTGGGTCTTGGGGTGACCGAGGGTGAGGTGGCCGTTGACTTCGTGAAGAGCGCCAGCATCGGCGGTGATGTGGATGCGACCGTGTGTGAAGTCGAGGTTGTCGCGGTGGAGGCCGGCGAGTTCCCCCCAGCGCATGCCGGTGTAGGCGGCGGTGATCACCAGTAGGCACTGATTGCGGGAGGCCAAGCGGAGGATGCGGTGGGCGATGGTGAGGACTTGGTATTCGTCGGCCCAGGTGGCTTCGCGGCGTGGTTCGATGCGTCCTCGTCCTCGGCGTCGCGGGCGTACGGGATTGGTGGCCAGAAGTTGGTTGTCGACGGCGTCGGCCATGACCATGGCAAAGAGTTTCCTCAAGCCGGTGATGGTGGCGGTGGCATAGGTGGCGCGTAGTCGGTTGAGCCAGACCTGGACGTCGGCGGGGGTGATCTGGTCGATGGGGGTGGTCCCCCAGCGGGGCAGGATGTGGCGGGTGAGAAGGCTGCGATAGTACGCCTCGGTGTTGTCGCCGACGTCCAGGGTCTGCCACCAGATCTCGGCCCATTCAGCGACCGTCACGGTGTGTGGTGCGGTGGGGTTGGTAGGGGTGGGCGCGGTAGGCCGTGGGGTCGGGGATGTGGGGTGATGCGTCTGCTCGGTGGGTTCGGGCGTGGCGGCGTTTAGCTGGTCAGCATGCGCGCGGGCGTCTGGTTCGGTCTCGAAGCTGCCGGGAATGCTTCCGGCCCTGCCGTCGGGCTTCCAGTACCGTACACGCCACTTGTTACCGCGTCGTTCGACCCATGCCACGGGTTGGCTCCTTGATGTCTGAGGGCGAAGACGACCGGGTGGGTCGCCAGGGCGTCCATGGACGCTCGCTGGAGTGGCAGAGGGGAACCCCCCTGCCGGGTGGTTGTCGGTCAGGTGTGACCATGGTGGTCAGGGCGTCGGGAGCCGCTGCGAACGATGGCGTTCAGGTCCTCTGTAGAGAACCGGAGGTGCCGTCCGACCCTTGTGCAGGGAATGCGGCCGGCGGCTGACTTCTTGCGGAGCCACGACGCCGGTACCTGGAGCAGGGCGGCTGCTTGTTCGGGGGTGTGCAGGAGCCGGTGCGTGGCCTGCTGTGCCTCCTGGGCGACCGGCTCAGCAGGCGGGGTCGGCTGGTCATTGTCTGCTCTTTGCAGGCGTGTGCTGCCAACGCCTGGAGATGCAGTTGACCTTCCTTGAGGGCGGGGAGAGTCGTCAGCGGTTTGGGCCGGCGGGGTGCTACGTGTGCGATCGGCGCACAAGGGCGGTCGGGCTTGCCCAGAGGTGAGGGAACCGAGTGTCTTCTTCAATACGGATCTCTCAGTGCGCGAATTCGTGTTCGTCCGGGTGACAGTCGTCTACGCGGCAATCGCCACTGGTGAGAGTGGCGCCGCTGTGGGACCTGGGGGGGCAGGAGCAGGTCACCTCCTTCTCCGATCGTCTGCTCGGCGAGCACGGCAGCCGCCGGTCGACCGGGGCGGGTGTTGCCCGCGGCTGCTGCAGCGCGGAGGCCGGGACGTCGCGGGGTGGCCGGCGAGGTCCTGTGTGTGTCGGGTGAAGACGAGTACGTCCTCGTGCTGGACCAGGTGGAGGGGGATTCCGGCGCGGCGGGCGTCTCGGACGTTCTTCATTTGGAAGAAGGAGGGGCGGGCGATGAGTCGGCTGTCGCGGATGCCGGCGAGGAGTGCGACGCAGCGTTCGGCGGGGGTGAGTCCGGCGGCCTGGCCGGCGGCGAGGACGGCGGAGGGCAGGTCGATGAGTTCGCCGCGGGTTCGCCAGGGTCGGGTGGTGACGACGGCGGTGCCTCCGGGGCGGAGCATGGTGCGGCATTGGGTGAGGATCTGGGTGAAGGCGTCGAGCAGCTTGTCGGTGGAGACGTGGGCGAGGTTGTGCGGGTCGCGGCTGTAGCGGTAGTGCTGCTTGACGACGCCGCGCTGTCCGGTTTCGCGGGTGGAGCGGACTTGGCCGTGGACGGAGGGCCCGTAGGGGGGTGAGGTGATTACCAGGGCGGCTGTGCCGTGCCGCTCGGGTGGGATGTGGGTGAGGAGATGTCGGGCGTCGGTGCAGGTGACCGTTGCGTGACCGGTGACGCCTTGGCGGGTGGCGAGGGCGAGGTTGGCGCGGGCCAGTTTCGCCCACTTGGACTCGTATTCGGTGCCGATGGCGTGTCGGCCGAGGTGTACGGCTTCTACGAGGGTGGTGCCGATGCCGCACATCGGGTCCAGGACAAGGTCGCCGGGCTGGGTGTAGGTGCGGATGGCGTGGGCGGCGATCGCGGGGAGCATCTTGGCCGGGTGGGCGGCGGAGCCGGTGGTGTAGCGGTTGCCGCGCTGGGCGGGGGCGGAGGTGGGTGCGGTGTTCCACACCGATTTACTGACGGACATGGCGGACTCCTCTTTGTTATGCGCTGGTGATCGCGGACAGGACGATCAGGTCGGAGTGGATGAGCCCGGGCGGGGCGCCTTCGGGCGGTGTGGACGTGATCCGGTCGCCAGCGAGGTGACCGTGGACGATGACGATGTGCTGCAAGTAGCGGAAGCCGGCGGTACGCGCTGTGGCGATGAGGGAGCCGAGGGGTTCGGTGAGGCGTCCGGCGTCGCGGCGTTGGCGGGTGGCGAGCAGGAGGAGTCCGTCACTGGGCAGGAGTCGGTGAGCGCGGTGGAAGAAGCCGGGCCAACCGTTCTCCATCGCCGCAGGCGTGGTGTTATCGGTGGCGAGCAGTGCGCTGCCGTCTGCGGGGAGGGTGTCCGGGTGCAGTTCAGCCAGCAGGACCGGTGCCCTCCTGGCCGCGTTCGGGGTGTCGGGGTAGGTGACGCAGCGAGTGCGGGCGTCCATGCCCGGTTCGGTGTCACGGATGTGCATCTTGATCAGTGGTGAGGGTCGGTGGCCTGGGCGGCGCGTGAACTCGACGCGGATCTTTTCGATCGCCCAGGCGGGAAGCACGTCTCCCGGGGCGGGGGCGTTCTCGGGGCCGCCTGGGGTGGGGAGCCAGATGGTCGTCGGCAACGGGCCGGACGTGTGCCGCGCGTTGGAGCTGTTTCGGCGGTGCTGGGGGTTGGTCATCGGCTGGTGGAGCCCGGGGAAGGGGTCCAGCCGTCTGGTGCTGACGTGATCAATAGGGATCCCGGATGTGGGTCTTTGCCATCCCCTTCAGCCCTGTTCGATCGACCGTGTGCCCGTGCCGTCTGCCGATGGCGGCGCCGCATGGCTGTTGGCGCTCTCTCCTGAAATCGCAGGTCATACGGGGCGGGCCAGTCGCGAGCCATGCGCGAGCCACCAGGGAGCCGCACTGGTCAGGGGCGCTGAAAGGGCCCGCAGGCTTCTTCAAGATTTTTTTCGTTCGATTCACGGGCGCGGGATCCGGGCGCCGGTGCAGCTCATGGCGGCCGCGCCAGAGCAGGGCCATCGCACAGGGCGGGCCAGGAGGCTGTTCGCTGCCCGGCGGCGGCCCGCGGGTGGGACGGCGGTGGCGCGGTGGGGTGAGAGGGCTGACGGCGGAAGTTGTCCGAACCGCTCATGGGAGTCGTGTCATGCACCACCGCGCCCCTCACCGCCCGCACACCTTCGCCGCCTCGCCGCTGGAGGAGCTGGAGCAGTCCTTTCTCGCACTCGCCCGAGCCTCCGCGCCGCTGACCTTGCCCGCCGGCCTGGTCTGCGACGACCCTGCGGAAGGAAACTGGCCCATCGACCGGATCCGTACCCGGCTGGCCCACCCCAGCACCCGGCCCGAACTGCGAGCGCGCACATGGTGCGAGGTCGCGCGCCGCGCCCACGCGCTCGGCGAGCCGTGGACCACGGTGGCCGTGGCCATGACCATTCCGGTGCTGCGCCGGATGCTGGCCCGCCTCTCCCGCCCCGCCCACCTGGAGCGACAGGAGGTCGAGCAGGAAGCCCTCGCCGCCGTGACCGTTGCCCTCGCGGGAGTGCATGCGGCGGATCCGGGGCTGGACCGGGAGCTGTTCGGTGCGGCGGATCGCGCCGTGCACCGGCTCATCTATGCGGCCCGCCGCCGTTGTGAGCGCGAGGCCGGTGAGCCGATGGCCCACCTCGGCCGCCTGCACGCCACCACCGGCATGGAGGGAGACGAGCACGAGGTGCTCCTGCGCGCGGTGCGGGCCCGAGTGGTGGACCTGGCCGAGGCGCAGCTGATCGCCCGTACCCGGCTTCATGGCGAGCCGATGCAGCAGCTCGCGTGCGAGCGTGGGGTGAGCATGCGTCAGCTCTACCGTCACCGAGGCGCCGCAGAGCAGCGCCTGGTCCATCACCTGCGTCGGCATCGCGCCCAGTAGCAGGGGCAAGGGAGGGGCTTTCGGTCCCGGGCTGTCAAAATCCCGGCCCCCGATTCTCTATCAGGAGTGAAAAGGGGGGGCGGCTTCTCCCCCAGGTCGGGAGAAGCCGCCCGGCCTGGAAAGGGCCCGCGCATTGCGGCGTTCTCATGCTTCGGGCCCTGTGCTGGTGGGGGTGGGCACGCCGTCTCGTGCTGACACCCCGAGTCTGTCCGGTTGCTGTGTGCAGGAGGCAGCCCGGGCGAAGAGTTCCGGCTCACCTCCACCAGCCTCCTGTGTCCGCTTCTTGTCTGCCTGGCTGCTCTCGTGCCTGATGGAGGTGCCCTGCCATGCTCTGCCGCTTCCGTCGGCCACACCTCGCCAAGCGTCGGCCTGTGCGCTGTGGGGGCCGGCTGGTGTTCGTCGCCGCTGTGGCCGCTGCTGTGCTGCTGGCGGATCCGCCCGTGGTGTGGGCGGTGGCCACGATCCCGGAGGTCATCTCGAACCTGCGGGCCTGGATCGTCGGTCTGCTCGCGGGACTGGCCACGCTGTTCCTCACTTTCGGCAGCGTGCGCTATCTGACGGCCGGTGGTGACCCGGGGGAGATCGAGGCGGCCAAGCGTGCGCTGAAGAGCGCTGCCATCGGCTACGGGCTGGCGATTCTCGCCCCGGTCTTCGTGGTCGTGCTGCAGCACATCGTGGGCCTCGACGACGGCGGCGGGCAATGACCCGCATCCGCCGCCTCGCGGCGGTTCTTCTCCTGACCCCCGCTGTCCTCTTTATGGGTGGTGGTCCGCTCGTCGCCCAGGCTGCGCAGGCCATGCCCCTGCCCGCGCCAGTCCTTCAGGCGCCCGCCGCGCCTGCTGATCCGAAGCCGCGGCCTGAGCCTGGCCCGGGAGCAAGTCCGCCCGAACCGGGGGCCACGCCCGGGGCGAGCCCGGCGCCCGGCCGCCCGGCCGACAGGAACCCGCGTACGCCAGCTCGGGAGCCGACTCCCGGACCGACGCCTCCGGCCTGCGAGGTCACCGGTGGTGACTGCTCACCGGCCGGCTGGGGTCTGGACGGCCTGTTGGACATCCCGGGGATGATCGTGAACGCGATCACCTCGTTCCTGGGGCTGATCGTCGAGCAGATCATGAAACCGCTGCGGGAGCTGCTCGCCGACACCCTTCTCGCCACACCCAATGTCACCAAGCACGCCGACCTCAAACGCCTGTGGACGGGGGCGATGGGCATCACGGTCGGCATCTACGTGCTGTTCGTAACCGCGGGCGGGGTCACGGTGATGGGGTATGAGACGGTCCAGACCCGGTACGCGCTCAAGCAGATCGCCCCACGCCTCCTCGTCGGGATGATCGCCTCCGCGACGTCTTTGACCGTGACGGGGAAGATTATCGCTCTCGGCAACGCCCTCTCGCACGCGATCATGGGCATCGGCATGGCCGATGCCGGACAGGGCCTGGTGGAGCGCGCCCTCCCTTTCTCTCTTTTCGGCGCCCCGGGGCTGAAGATCTATCTGCTGATCGTCTCGATCGTCATGATCGCGCTGATCCTGGCGGTCCTGATCGGCTTCTTCGTACGGGTTGCCGTCATGGCTCTGCTCGCTGTCTCCGGCCCGCTGGCCCTGGCATGCCACGCCCACCCGCTCACCGAGCCGATGGCCCGGCTGTGGTGGCGCGCCTTGGCCGGCTGCCTGGTGATCCAGGTGGCGCAGTCGATGACGTTCATCGTCGCGCTGAAGCTGTTCTTTGCCCCCGGGGCGACCGCGCTAGGGATTCCGTACGCGGACAAGCTGGGCACGATGCTGGCCGGTCTTGCGCTGTTCTGGGTGCTGTTCAAGATCCCGGGCTGGACGATGCAGGTCGTCTTCCGCGCCACGCCCATTCACAACCCTCACGCCCCCACGGCGGTGCGGATGTTGCGCCATTTGGCCATGTACCGGCTCGTGGACCGCTACCTGCCCGGCATGCCCTTGCTCCGCGGTGGGCGCGGGGGTGGCCGTCCCGGCGGCGGAGGCGGACTGCCTGGCCGCGGAGGCATCCGGCCTCCGAGGCCCGGGCCGGGGCCGGGGGGCGGCTGGTTCCGGACGCTGCCTGGCCGTGGACCGACTCCAGGCTCTGCCAGCGGCTCGGGGACCAGCGCAGCTACCGCCGGTGCAACCGCGCCGCGTGGCCGCCTCTTCACCCCCGTGGCGTCAGGCGGCGCCGGATCGGCGCACGCTCCGGCGGCGATGTGCCTGGCCCAGGGGTCGCCGCCTGGCCGTCCACGAGCCGGCGCGGTTCCTGCCGTATCACGCAATCCGAGTCCGAAAGGTCCGCGCACGGTAATGCACCCCTCCCAGGCACGCCGCAAGCAGCAGCTGAAGCTGCCCGTGGCCGCGCAGCGTGTCCCCGGCCGCCCGTCACGCCCCGTCCAGACCTGGCTGCCCATCCGAGCCGAACGCATCCCTCGGGCCCAGGCCACGCCTCGCAGTCTTCCCTCTCTTTCTTCAGTACGACCGCCGGTGGGTCAGGTTGGCCCGCGGATGCGTTCGCGCCAGCTGGCGCTGCCGGTTCCCGCCGAGCGGGTGCGGTTGCGGCCCGCCCGTCCAGCGCAGCTCCGGCTGCCTCTCGAACCGCCTCGGAGGTGAGTGCGCATGTCCGATGTGAAAGACGAAGGGGCTGCTGCTACCCGTATCCCCGCCGATATTGCCCGGCCCGACCGCGTCCTGGGCCCGCTCACCGCGCGGCAGGCCGCGATCCTGGCCGCCGCCGGGCTGGTGCTGTACGGCGGGTACTGGATTATGCGCCCGGTCATGGCGCCGCTGGCGTATCTGGTCATGACCGTGCCCGTGGCTGGGGTCGTCACCGCGATCGCGCTGGGCTCGCGGGAAGGCATCGGCCTGGACCGGTTCCTGTTCGCCGCCTGCGCCCACGCCCGTGCCCCTAAGCGGCGCGTGCACGCCCCGGAAGGCGTACCGGCGCTGCCCGGCCTCGTGAGTCCGCGCCTGGCTCATGCGGCCGGACCCATGCCGGCAGCTATGCGGATGCCGTACGACGCTGTCAGTCCTATGGGTGTTCTGGGCCTGCGCGGGTGGGGGCAGGCAGCGCTGGCGATGTGCTCAACCGTCAACTTCGATCTGCGCAGCGGCTCCGAGCAGCAGGGTCTGGTCGCGGCGTTCGCTCGCTGGCTCAACTCGTTGACCGGCCCCACCCAGGTCCTGGTCCGCTGCCACCGCACCGACCTTGCGCCCCTGGCCGACCGGCTCCACCACCACGCGCCTGCCCTGCCGCACCCCGCCCTCGAACGTGCGGCCCGGGCTCACGCCGACTACCTTGCCGAACTCGCGGCGGCAGGGGATCTGCTGACGCGCCAGATCGTCCTTGTCGCCCGCGAGCATCCAACGCGGCATCAGTCCCGGCGCACGGCGGGCGGCGGCCGGGCCATCCAGCGCGTCCAGGAAGCGGCCCGCGCGCTCGCCCCTGCCGAGGTCAGCGTCTTCCCGCTCGACGCCGAGGAGACGACGGCTCTGATCACCGCCGCGTGCACTGCCGATTCCCCCTCCACGCCTGGTACCGAAGCTGAAGGAGACGACGCGTGATCCGACGGTTGACGGCCCGCCGCAAAGGGGCCGACACACTCACTTCGGCGAAGGAGCTGCTGGAACCGGTCGGCCCGGAGGCGGTCGAGGTCCACGCGCGCACCCTGGCGGTCGGCGGACATCTGGCCTCCTCGCTGGTGGTGACCGGTTATCCCGCGGAAGTCGCGCCCGGCTGGCTGGCGCCCCTGCTGAACTTCCCCGGGCATCTCGACATCGCGCTGCACATCGACCCGGTCCCCAATCCTGTGGCCGCTGCCAGGCTGAAGAAGCAACGCGCCCGGCTTGAGTCCGGTCGGCGCGGCGGACTCGACAAAGGGCATCTGGACGACCCGGAGGTCGAGGCCGCCGCAGCGGATGCGGCCGAGCTCGCCTATCGGATCGCCCGCGGCGAAGGAAAGCTCTTCCGCGTCGGCCTGTACATGACCGTCCATGCCGCGGATGAGGACACGCTCGCCGAGCAGGTCGCAGCCGTTCGGGCGGTCGCGGAGTCGCTGCTGATGACAGTCGCGCCAACGACCTACCGGGCGCTGCCCGGCTGGCTGGCCACCCTGCCGCTCGGCATCGACACCTTGAAGGTCCGCCGCACCTTCGATACTGCGGCGCTCGCCGCGTGCTTCCCCTTCACCAGTCCCGACCTGCCCATCCAGGGTCGGCAGGCAGAGGCTGGTTCGCGAGTGCTGTACGGGCTGAACGCCGTCTCCGGTGCACCGGTGCTCTGGGATCGCTTCGGGTGCGACAACTACAACTCGATCACGCTGGCCCGTTCCGGAGCCGGCAAGTCCTACCTGGCCAAGCTGGAACTGCTGCGGCTGCTGTTCACTGGTGTGACCGCCTCCGTCATCGATCCGGAGAACGAGTACGTTCGCCTGGCGGACACTGTCGGCGGACAGGTCATCGCGCTCGGCGCCGACGAGGGGCGCCTGAACCCCTTCGACCTCCCGTCCCACGCTGAGACCGGGGGCCGGGAGGATGTGCTGACCCGGCGGGTGCTGTTCCTGCACTCCTTCCTCGCTGTGCTCTTGGGCAGCCCACTGGACGGGCCGGACAAAGCCGTCCTGGACCGGGCCATCCTGCGTACGTACCACCAGGCGGGAATCACCGCCGACCCGCGCACGTGGACGCGTACCCCGCCCGTGCTCGCCGACCTGGCCGCCGTGCTCGCCGAAGATGGGTGCCCGGCAGGTGTGGAGTTGGCGGAGCGGCTCGCGCCCTACGTCACCGGGTCGCATACCTCCGTGTTCAACGGCCCAAGCACCGCAAGCACCGCAGGCCACCTGGTGGTCTTCGCGCTGCGGCAGCTGCCGGAAGAGGTCAAAGCCCCCGCGATGCTGCTCGCGCTGGACGCGGTCTGGCGGCCGGTCACCGCCCCTGGCCGGCAGGGCAAACATCTGGTGGTGGTCGACGAGGCGTGGCTGCTGATGCGTGATGCGGCAGGCGCGCGCTTTTTGTTCCGGATGGCCAAGGCAGCACGCAAGTACTGGACCGGGCTCGCCGTGGTCACCCAGGATGCCGACGACGTTCTCGCCTCGCCGCTGGGCCGGGCGGTGGTCGCCAATGCGGCGACGCAGATTCTGCTCCGGCAGGCCCCGCAGGCCATCGACACGATCAGCGAGTCCTTCCGGCTCTCTCACGGCGAGCGGGAGTTCCTGCTGTCCGCCGCGCGGGGCGAGGCGCTGCTGCTGGCCGGGGAGAGGCACAAGGTCGCGCTGGTGTCCGTGGCCGCACCCGGCGAGCACGAGATCATCACCACTGACCCGGGAGAACTGGCAGCTCAGCGGATGGCCGAGGACACCGATTCCGATGCCCCATGCATCGATGCAGCTCTCGGCGATGAGGAGTGGGATTTGTGACGGGGAACGCGCTCCTGTCCGCCGCCGAACCGTACGGCCCTGTAGTCGACTTCCTCACCGATCCCACCGGCTTCTGGGCCGCCACCGGTCACGGCGTGCTCGGCTGGATGGCTCCGTACACGCCGGTGCTCGCCCCGGTGACCACGGCGGTGGCTGTCTGCGCCGCTGCTGCACGAAGCGGTGTGCGGCGCAAGCGTCAGCGGTGTTTCAGCGAGGGCGCGCGCTGCGTGGAGATCCTGGCTCCACCGCAGGTCGCGGCCAAAGGCGGCGAAGTGCTCTGGGCACAGCTCGCGGGCCTGATGCGGCCATGGTGGCGCCGCCTTGTGAGTGGGCAGCCGCATCTGGGCTTTGAATACGTCTGGACGCACGCGGGGCTTTCCATCCGGCTGTGGGTGCCGGGCACGGTACCGGTGGGGTTGGTACGACGGGCGGTCGAGGCGGCCTGGCCCGGAGCCCACAGCCGCGTGCTGGAACCACCAGGGCTCATCCCGCCCGGTCATCAGGTCAGCGCGGGCCGACTGCGGCCGGCGCGCCCGGAGGTGCTGCCGCTGCGCACCGAACACGCCGCCGATCCGCTCCGGGCTCTGCTGCAGGCGGCAACCGGGATGGGCGAGGGCGAGACCGCGTGTGTGCAGATCCTGGTCCGGCCGGCCACGGGAGCAGTGGTGCGGCGGGCGCGCCGGGCGGCGCGGCGGCTGAAGGCCGGGCAATCCGCCCGGCGGCTTCCCGCACTCTCAGCCCTCTTGCTGCACCGACCGCAACCCACCAGCACCGGCCGGCAGGATGTCGAGTACAGCGTGGCGGTGCGCCAGTCCGCAGCCAAGCTCGCCGGCCCCCAGTGGCAGACGACGATCACCTACGCTGCCACCTGCACTGGCGAGGAAGACCGCGCACGGGACCTGGTGCGCGGCCGCGCCCACGCGCTCGCCTCGGCGTTCGGCCTGTACGCGGAACGCAACTGGCTCGCCCGCGCCCGCCTGCCCAAGCCACATCGGCTACTGGAGGGGCGGCTCTTCCCCACGCATGCCGCGCTCCTGTCCGTCCCTGAGCTCGCGGCCCTGGCTCATCTCCCCGTTGACGCGGACGCCCCGGGTCTGCGGCGGGCCGGTGCCCGTTCCGTTCTGCCGCCGCCCACCGTGCCCCAGCCCGCGCCCGGGCAAGGGGTCAAGCCGCTCGGCCGCTCGGACACCGGTGCCCGGCGCCCGGTGGGGCTCGCGGTCCCCGACGCCCGCCACCACGTGCACCTCATGGGCGCCACCGGCTCCGGGAAGTCCACGCTCGTCGCTCACCTCGTCCTTGATGACGTGCGCAACCACCGGGGTGCGATCGTCATCGATCCCAAGGGAGATCTGGTCACTGACCTCCTCGCCCGGCTCCCTGACACCTGCGCCGACCGCCTGGTCCTGATCGACCCCGATGATGTGCACGCCCCGCCGTGCCTGAATGTTCTGGACGGTGCGGACATCGACGTCGTGGTCGACAACATCACCGGCATCTTCCGCCGCATCTTCACCGCCTTCTGGGGACCGAGGACCGATGACGTGATGCGCGCCGCCTGCCTCACCCTCCTCAAACACCGCACCCTCAGCGGCCAGCTGGTCACCCTCGCCGACGTCCCCCGCCTGCTCGGCGAGCCCGCCTTCCGCCTGCGCCTGATCCCCACCATCAAAGACCCGGTGCTGCGCGGCTTCTGGGCCTGGTACGAATCGATGTCCGAGCCCTCCCGCGCCGCGGTGGTCGGCCCGGTGATGAACAAACTGCGCGCTTTCCTGCTGCGCGACTTCGCCCGCCGCACCATCTCCGCCGGCCCCTCCACCTTCGATCTCGCCCAGGTCCTCGATGGCGGCATCCTGCTCGCCCGTCTCCCCAAAGGCGCCCTCGGCGAAGAGACCGCGCGGCTGCTCGGCTCATTCATCGTCGCCGGAACCTGGCAGGCCGCCTCTGCCCGCGCCCGCACCCCTGAATACCAGCGCATCGACGCCGCCCTCTACGTCGACGAAGCCCACAACTTCCTCACCCTCCCCTACCCGCTGGAAGACATGCTCGCCGAGGCCCGCGGCTACCGACTGTCCATGACGCTCGCCCACCAGCACCTGGCCCAGCTACCACGCGACCTGCGGGAAGGCATCTCCGCCAACGCCCGCAACAAGATCTTCTTCAACGCCTCCCCGGAAGACGCGAGCGCCTTGGAACGCCACACCCTCCCCACCCTCACCGCACACGATCTCGCCCACCTCGGCCCCTACCAGGCCGCAGCCCACCTGCTGACCAGCGGAGCCGAATCCGCAGCCTTCACCCTGACCACCCGGCCGCTGCCGCCACCCGTCCCCGGCCGCGCCGCCGACCTACGCGCAGCAGCAGCCCGTACCGGACCCCGAACGGCCACACGCCCCTGACAACGTTTCACGCCCTCCCATCCCGTCTGTCCTGAACGCCTTGGTGGTGAACTGTCATGCCCGCTCTGCCTCGCCCCGCCTCCGGCCCCGGCTCCCGCTACACCGCACGCGCCGCTACCACCCGCCCCCGCCCCACCCCACCAGCACGTCGCCACACCGACATCGTCGCGCTCACCCACCGGCTCACCGAACGCGACCTGTGGCTGACCGCCATGGTCCACGAACACCGCGTCCTGACCGCGCCCCAGATCACCCGCCTGGCCTTCACCGGTCCGCGCTCCGCCCAGCGCCGCCTGCGCGCCCTCCACCAGTACGCCGTCCTGGACTCCTTCCGCCCTCTGGTCCATACCGGCTCCGCCCCCGAGCACTACACCCTCGGCCCCCTCGGCGCCACGCTTCTCGCCGCCCACACCGGATGCGAACTCCCAGCCCTGGGCTGGCGCCCCTCCACCACCGGCCGCATCGCCTACTCCCCTTCCCTGGGCCACGACGTCGGCGTCAACGAACTCCTCACCCTCCTCACCGCCTACGCCCGCCACTCCCCCGGCCGAGGTCTGACCCTGTGGCTGTCGGAACGCTCCTGTGCCCGCCGCTGGGACGACATGATCCGCCCAGACGCCTACGCCCACTGGCAAGACCCATCCAGCGCGACCGAGGACCCCTGCCTGCTGCCGTTCTTCCTCGAATACGACACCGGCACCCAGTCCCTGTCCCGGGTGGAGGCCAAACTCGCCGGATACGCCGCCTTCACCACCTCCACCGGCACCCGCCCCGCCCTGCTCATCCACACCCGCACCGCCTCCCGCGACCGCGCCATCCGCCACCGCCTCACCCAACCCGCCCGCGACCTGAACCTCCACGTCGCCACCTCCTCCCTGGACTTCACCACCACGACGCCCTGGGGCCCCTGGTGGACCCCGCTCGAACCCGCAGCCCGCCGCACCACACTGACCGCCCTCGCCGCCCACTGGACCGACCTGACCCCAGCCGCCGGACTCGACCCCACCGACGCCGACACGGCCCTGACCCTCCCCGTCCCCCCACTGCCGCCCGCAACACCGGTCTGATGAGCATGCTCCTCAAGGCCACCACGGGTATCGGCTGCACGATCGTGGCACTACCGCTCCTGGCCACCGTCCTGGTAGCCGCGCTGCTCGACTCGGTCGTCCCTGGCTCCGGCACCTTCACAGCCACCCCGGGCAAGAACGCTCTGGCCGACGTTCCGCCGGCCATGCTGGACCTCTACCAGCGGGCCGCCCCTGAATGCCCGGGCCTGTCCTGGACCATCCTTGCCGCGATCGGCAAGGCCGAGACCGACCACGGCCGCCACCCCACCATGAAATCCCCGGCAGGGGCGGTCGGGCCCATGCAATTCCTGCCATCCACCTTCCGGGCCTACGCCCACCCCGTACCCCCGGGCGGGAAGAGGCCGCCCACCCCATGGGACCCGGTCGACGCCGTATTCGCCGCAGCACGGCTGCTCTGCGCACACGGCGCCAGACACAGCCAGAACCTCAAACGCGCGATCTACGCCTACAACCACTCCCACGCCTACGTCGCCAGCATCCTGCGGATCGCACGACGCTATGCCGCCGCCTCACCAGCAACCAGCCGCGAACCCGCCACCGGCTCCGCGCGCGCAACAGCCGCGGTCGCCTTCGCACGCCGCCAGATCGGCACACCGTATGTGTGGGGCGGCGACGGCCCCTCCGAGGGCGGCTTCGACTGCTCCGGCCTGACCAAAGCCGCCTACGCCAGCATCGGGATCACCCTCCCGCGCGTGGCACAAGACCAGTACGACGCCGGACCCCGCCTGGCCGCCCCAGAGCGTCTCCTTCCCGGAGATCTGCTGTTTTTCGGCACCAGTCCCCAGGCCATCACCCACGTCGGAATCTACGCAGGCCACCACCGCATGATCGACGCTCCCCGCCCCGGAGCCGTGGTCCGCGAGGCCCGAGTCCGGCTGACCGGTGCCGCATATCAGGGCGCGGCCCGCCCGCATCTGCGCGGTGCCCGGTGAGCCAACAGCCCACCCAGGCCGAAGTCGATACCCTGCTGCGCGCCCTCGTCCGCATCCTGGCCGGCGTCGCCGTCCTCGCGCTCGTCTTCACCGCCGTCAACGTCACTCTCTTCGCCACCGACCACCACATCCCCTGGCCCATCGCCCTCCTTCTGGACCCGATGGTCGCCCTCACCCTCACCACCGTCCTGTACGCCGACGCCCGCCTCGCCGCCTGGGGTATCCCACCACCACGCTGGTCAACCGCCCTACGCTGGTCCGCCGGGCTCGCCGCAACCGTCATGAACACCTGGACCTCACTGTGGCCCGACGAACACATCGGCTGGCCCCGCCGCGCAGACCCCGCCGGAGTGCTGCTGCACTCCGTACCCCCACTGCTCCTCATCGGCCTGACCGAAACCGTCGCCGCCTACCGCCGTTGCACCACCCACCTGCACCCGCACACCGCCACCGCACCCCGGCAGGTGCATCCGCACCCCACCCCCGCGCCCCTCCGGGAGCAGCACTGGAACGCTCCGGGAGCACCCGCACCCGCCAGGCAGCCGCACCCCACCCCGCACCCGCGCCCGCGCCCCATCCCAAACCCGGACCCGGACCCGGGCGCGCTCCCGGAACTGCAGCCGCACCCGCACCCGACGGGCGATGGCCCGCAGGAAACGCCCGCGCGCCCCGACCGGCCGCACCCTGCCGCCAACGCGCCCGCACCCCGGTCCGGCACGGATAGCCGCGCAGACGCGGAGCTGTACGCGCAAGCCCTCGCCCTGGATGCCGCCGCACGGCAGAGCACCGGGCAGCCGGTCAGCATCCGGCAGCTCCGCCACCACCTGCACCTGGGCCAACGACGCGCCCGGGAACTACGCACCCGGCTCGATACCCACCGCGCCCCAGGAGCACCCGCATCCCACACCGCACCCGGCACCATGCCCGGGACTGCACCTCACCAGCCGACCGCAGATCCACCCGTGGGAGTGAGCGGCGCGGCTTGACTTGTCGACCGCTGCAGAGCGTCCATGGTGGTCGCCCGCGGATCTACCGCGTAGGCCACGCGCCGCGAGCACCCCGGCCGGGGCTCTCTCCAAAACCACCAACCACCCACGGCGGGAGACCCCATCATGTCAACCACCCCCAACCGCCCTCGCCCGGCAGCCACAGACCGTTCCCACCCTCAACAGCTCACCGGCGCTGCGGCCGCCGTATGGGCCGCGCTCAACGCCCAGCCCGGCGCCACTAGCGCCGACCTCGCCCAAGCTGCCGGAGCCGGCCGCTCCACCACGACCAAAGCCCTGCGTCTCCTGGAACAGATGGGCCTCGCCCGCTCCGAGACCAGCGCCGCCGAAGGCCGCGGGCGTCCTGTCAATTACTGGTACGCGGCTCCCGCGCCGGGCAACGACGCCAGCCCCTCAGCGGACACTCCGCAGGAGCCGTCGGCCGATACCACGGCGGACCCCGAGCCTGCAACACCGCACGCCGACGATGACCTCGCCCACGCGGCACAGCCGCCCACGAGCGGGGACGACGCGCCGGGCCACGGCCAGGCCCACGCCGATGAACCCGACACTGACGCTCAGCAGATGGGGCACAAGGCTCAGCCCGATGCCCCCGGGGAGGCGGACCGGGAGATGGGGGCCGACGGCTCGCCGACTCCGACGCCCGCTCCTACGCCCCCGGTGGGGGGAACCATGCCCCTCGGAGCATCGGAAGCCATCCAGTCGGCCCCCTTGTCCGGCGGAGCCAAGGTCCGTCTCGCTCCCGGCGCCCTGCGCCAGATGGTCATCGACCACCTGACCGGGCATCCCAACGAGGCGTTCACGGCCACGCGTATCAGCCGGGTGATCGAAAAGAGCTCCGGCGCGATCGCCAACGCCCTGGCCACCCTGGCCAGGCAAGGCATCGCCGAACAGGTCACCGAACGTCCCCGCACCTACCGCCTCGCCACCGAGCCCGTCAGCAGCGACGCATAGACGCGCCGACGGCTCATCAAGGGCCGGGGGCCGTCCGCAATCAGCAGGGCGGCACCCGGCCCTCGTTCTGGGTCTGCCGGTCGTCCCCGTCGCCGGTCACCCCTGCCGGGTAAGGGGTGGCTCGCCACTGGCTCCCTGGTGGCGAGCCGGTGGCTCGGTTGGCTGGCTTCATTCACGAGTGGTGGTTCTGACCCAAGTTTTGTGGTGGTGCGGGATCAAGTGCCTGATCTGCAAAAAGCGAGCCGCCGGGCTGTAGGCGTTAGGTCGTGTATCGAAAGTGGATCTTGAGCCGTCAATGATCATGGTTCATGGGTCGGGGAGATCTCACGGACGAGCAGTGGGCGGTGCTGGAGCCGCTGTTGCCAAAGGGGGCCAGGGAGGGGCGGCCGCCTGTCTGGCCTCGGCGGCAGCTGATCGACGGCATACGGTTCAGGGTCCGGACCGGCGTTCCGTGGCGGGATGTACCTGTCGAGTACGGGCCGTGGGGCCGGATCTACGACCTGTTCCGCCGATGGCAGCGGAACGGCACCTGGCACCGGATCCTCACCCACCTCCAGTCCCTAGCCGACGCGAAAGGCACGATCGTCTGGGACCTGAGCGTGGACTCCACCGTCTGCCGCGCCCACCAGCACGCGGCCGGAACCCGCAAGCAGGGCGACCTACAGAAGGAACCACCGGGTGGCCTCTTCGCTGAGCCCGTGATCACGGGCTGGGAAGGTCGCGCGGCGGGTTCACCACCAAGCTCCACCTGGCCGTCGAGCAAGGAGTGGTGACAGCAGGACAGCGTGGAGACTCGCCGCAGTTCGAGCCCGTGCTGGCAAAGGTTCGCGTGCCTCGCATCGGGCCGGGCCGGCCACGCATCCGCCCCGACCGCGTGCGGGCGGATAAGGCGTACGCCTCCCGCAAGAACCGCGCCTACCTGCGCCGCCGAGGCATCCGCTGCACCATTCCCGACAAGGCCGACCAGGCCCGCAACCGGCAGAAGCTCGGCTCCCGCGGCGGCCGACCACCACACTTCGACCCAGACGACTACCGCGAGCGCCACGCGGTCGAGTGCGGGATCAACCGCCTCAAGAGACACCGCGCCGTCGCCACGCGCTACGACAAGCTGGCGGTTCGCTATGAGGCGACAGTCCTCGTTGCCGCCATCAACGAGTAGTTGTGACGTATTGGTCCGACGACAGCTCGAACACCCGAACCCGACGACCACAGCTGGGATCGACGGCCTCACCGACCGGATGCATCCCCAGTTTCGTCATGATTCGTTCAGAGGCGCCGTTGTCCAGCTGGACAATGCTAACAATCCGGCCCAGTCCACAGTCCTCGAACCCGAATCGCACTGCAGCCACAGCGGCCTCCGTAGCCAGGCCCTGCCCCCAGTAGGCACGCCCCAGCCGCCAGCCAACCTCAACCGCAGGCAGGAGCTCCGGCATGAACTCGGGGACCGAAAGACCGGTGAACCCGGCCAGTTCGCCAGTCGAGCGAATCTCCACGGCGAACAGGCCGAAGCCCTGCCTGCCCCACTCGCGCTCCGCTGCCTCGATGCCGCGGCGAGTCTGCTGTACGTCACGGACACTGCCGTCACCGATCCACCGCATCACCTCGGGATCTGCATTGACAGCAGCCATGGGCACAACGTCATCCGCGCGCCAACGACGCAGGACTAATCGGGGAGTCTCAAGCATGACCATCCGAGCATTCTGGCTGACAGAGGAACCCCGAGCCCTCCTAACTGGGACTTCCGATACACGGCCTAAGCCGCCGGGGTAAGGAACTCGTGGCCGCCGCGCAGCGTGGTACGTAGTTTGCGCTGGGTCGCGCGGCTGTCGAGGCGCACGTCGAGGGCCCCGGGAAGCGCGCTATCTGCCCGTAGACCCGTGGGCAGTCGGGAGTCGTCGAGTCCGTCGCGCCTGGCGATGAGGATGCCGAGCTCGTGACGGCTCAGGGCCTCGTTTCCACCGAGATGGTGGATGCCGCTCGCATCTCCCGACGCGAGTTCCATGAGTGCTGCGGCCAGGTCGGCCACATGCACCGGGCAGCGGATGTCGTCTGTGAACAGGACGCCGGCGCGGGTCCCGGCGGCAAGTTCGTGCACCGCACGTTCGTGTACGGACTTCCCGTCGCCAATGATCAGCGAGGTACGGGCCACTACGGCGTTCGGATGTACGAGAAGAACCCCTGTCTCCGCTGCGGCCTTCGCTGCCCCGTACGGGGTGACGGGATCAGGCAGGCAGGACTCGTCGTAGTGGACATGGGCGCCGGTTATCTGGGGTTCGCGGGGTATTGTTGCAGGTCAAGCTCATGTGGCTGTGTGAGGGACGTTAGGCACGGTTCTGTCGTCTGGCCAGCGGCAAGTTGTGCCGCCAGCCGAGTTCACGACCGGGAGCGACCCTGCCGACGCCGTTGCGCCCGGCAGGGCCAACCTCCTCGTCAGGCGCCGATCAGGTGCTTGATTGTCAGATCGATCACCAACGCTGTCACCAGCGCAATGAACTGTCCGACAGGACCAAGCACGCGGCAGGGCTCTTGGTCGGCCTGGTGCCGATCGTCAGCATTCGAGCTGGGCATTCCCTCCGCCTCCTTCCTTCTTCCGTCTGTCATCGGGTATTCGTGGCAGCGGAACGTCCCACAACGGAGTCATGGATTTCGGGAGTATTCAGGCGTCGGTAGGGGGAAGCCGCAGGTCATCGTCATCTGGGAAGGCCGCCTTGGGGGCAGTTCCGCGGTCCCCAGCGGCCCCAGCTCTTGGCGAATTCGTCGATGGCCAGCACGCAGTGAAGCCGACACCTTAGGCGAGGTTCTCGTTGCGGATCATGCGGCGGAGGCTGGTGCGGGCTGCGGCGAGGTCGTCCTCGAGCTCGGTGACTCGTTGCCGGAGCTGTGTGTTCTCCGTGGTCGCCTGTCGTTCCGCCGTGGAGAGTCGCAGGTTCTCCTCGGTGAGCTCGTTGATGCGGTCGACCAGGTCGTGGTTGCCGAGCTGTTCGACCTGCTGCCCGAGATGAATGCGGGCTTGTTGCCGCAGCTGGCCGTTCTCGGTTCGGAGATGTTTGATCTCCTGTCGGGCGAGAAGCAGGTCGGTCTGCTCGCTGGCGGTGGAGACCTTCCGCCCGCTTTGCTGGTCCTGGTGGCCTTGGGCGGCCTGGCGGGCCCGTGCCTGGTCGATGCGTTCGCGCAGGCCAGGGGCATAGACGAGCCAGCTGGAGACGTCCGCTTCGCGGGCGACCGCGGCGAAGGTGATGCGCCGGTTGTCGCGGAGCATGTCCTGGACGGCCTTGAGGACGCGTCCGCGTTTGTCGGCACTGTCCCGTTGACGTGCGGCTTTGAGGATCTCTGCGGGTGTCCTGGAGGGCTTCTCGGACGTCTCAGCAGGCATCCGAGGCGTCCTTGCGGATCACGGTCAGCGGCAGCAGCTTGTGGTCCCGGGTCGCGCGGACCTTCCGCAGGACCGCGCTGGCCTCCTCGATCTCCTCGCGCTCGTCCGTGGGGAGCTTGCTGAGCCGGTTGCGCATGGTGTCGGCGACTGTCGTGAAGGCGGTGATCTGGTCGGTGAGGTTGCGGACGACGAAGTCGTCGGCGTCCATGGCCTTGGCGGTCTCGCGGTCGGCCCGCAGGTCGTTGACGTGCTCCTCGATCGCGGGCAGGTAGGACGGGTCGGGGCGATAGAAGCCGCAGCCGGCGCACTGGAAGCGGATCGCGCAGGCTTTGCCGCCGGCCTTGACGTTGCTGGGCTCGCGGCAGTTGCCGAACGGGACGGCGACCGATTGCGCTTCGTAGTCGGTGGTGCTGGTGAACGGTGCTGGCCGTCCGGAACGGTCGATGGTGTGCTGCCGCATGGTCGTGATCGCTTCTCGTTTCCGCTTCAGGGACACCTGGTAGTACGACATCGTGGTGACGATCGACCGGTGGTCCATGAGCTCTTTGAGCACGTCAACGGGGACACCGGCGTCGGCGTAACGCTGGGCATAGGCGTGCCGGAACGCGTAGAGGAAGATCAGCGAGCGGTCGAACGGCAGCCTGTTGCCGTGCTCGTCCAGTTCGTCGCTCAGCAGCACCGGGATGGCTGCGACCCAGTCCCGCATCGCGTTGGCCAGGTTGGACCCCATGTGCGCGATCCCGCTGCGGCCGGTGATCGACGGGAACAGGTACTTCTGGCTGCGGGAGGCAACCTCCAGCTCCCGTCGACGGGCCTGCCAGGTCCTGATCACCGCGGCGGTTTCGCGGGTGATCGGCAGCTTGCGGCCGAAGCGGCGCTTCTTGACGTTGTCCCAGATCAGGGTGTCTTCGTCCCCGCGGGTCTCCAGGCACTTCAGCCGCAGGCTGGCGACCTCGACGGGACGGCGACCGGTATCACGCAGGACCAAGTAGGCCGTCTGCATCATCAGCTCGACGTCGGCCGGCTCCATCTCGCCGTAGGGGAAGCCGGCTCCCATCAGGGCGAGGTGGGCATCGAGCTGGGCGATGACGGGCTCAGGGACGGCCCGGCCGGCAGCGTCCTCGCTCGTCTCCTCGGGCGGCAGGACCAGTGTCTTGTCCCGGTCGAAGCTGCCGGGCATGCCGGTCAGCATGTCCGTCTTGCGGCCGAAGTCGACGATCTCCATGAAGTAGCCGAACGACTGCTGGCGATGGTTCCGGCTGGCGAGTTCGTCATCGGTGGTGCGTCGGATGCGGCTCATCGCGGTGAAGACCGCCTGCATGTCGGCGAACCGCAGCTTCGTGTAGTCCTGGCCCCCGCCGGGCCGGGCATGCAGTGCATCGGAAGCGACGACGCAAGCAGCGAACACCTGCTTGAACTTGCCGCTGTCCAAGCTAACCGTGGTGGCCCATGTCTTGATCACTTCCCGGAGCCACGGCTGTCGGATGGCGGAAGCGTCGACCTGTCCCGGGCGGCTGCGGCGCCCGCCCAGCGCCGGGGACCGCAGATTCATCCAGCCCAGATCCCAGGTGTCGGCATCGGTGGGCGTCAGGCCGCGGAACGACAGGGAGGCTCGGCGCAGACTTCGGACGGTCTCGCGGATCAAGGCCGCGAGGTTGTGGTGCTGGTAGATCCCTTCGATGAAGGACGCGACATCCACCGTCAGCAGGCTCGGGACGCCCTCCAGCCGACGGGTCAGATGGCGGGTGGCCATCGGCTCGATGATGCCGCCGCGGGCATCCCGTTGCTGCAGTGCGTAGAGAAGCTCCCAGCGGACAGGCTCCTCCAGGTCCCGCAGGGTGAACTGGTGGGTGAGCAGACGGGTGGCCGCTTGCCGGGCCCATTGCTCGGGGTCACGGGTCGCACCCGCCCTCTTGTCACGGTCCCACCGCTGGACGTGCGTGCCGCAGAGTCCCGCGACCACTCGCTGGTTGAAGCAGCCCCGGACAATGCAGGTCGGCCTTGCTTCCAGCGGCTCCGCAGTGGTGACAGCCAGCCATTCCTCGACTGTGGTTTCTGGATCCGGGCGCCGGCGCCAACGCGAGTAGTGGGTGCGGCAAATCTTGCCGCTGTAGGCCGGCCGTTCGCATCTGCCGGAGGGCCCTTCCAGAGCGCATGGCTCGCGCTCGGATCCCCATTTCGTGCGGATCCGTCGGGGCCGCTGGTAGGTGGCGACGAACTCTTCCCGGCTCAGCGGGCTGATCCTGTGAGCATCCAGGCAGTGCCGGCAGAGCAGGTTGCGGGAGGGCATCACGGTCCAGCACGAGGTAGTGGCGCACTTCGAGGCCGAGGTGCGCGGGTTGTCCACGTCGCCGTCGAAGAACCATGCCTGCTGGGACCACTCGCCCGGCCGCCAGAGAGGATCGACCTGCTCCTGCAGCCAGCTCGTCCAGGCCGCCAGGTCGAGGGGAACGACGTCGGAGTGCGGCTCCGCTGTGATCGGGGCGGGACTGGTCACGAGCGCCTCCCTGCTGCCACCAGCTCGACTGCCGCCCGCTTGTCCGCGTCACTGGCGTGCAGGTAGGGCGTCAGCGAGGACCGGGAGACGTGCCCCATCAGGTCCTGGACCACGTCCTCGTCGACGCCAGCGCGGACCCAGGCCGTGGCCGCCCCGTGCCGCAGCATGTGCGGACGTGCGGTGAGCTGGGTCTTCTTCGCCAGCCGGTCGAAGAGCTCCTTCGCCGTGCCGTAGCGCATCGGTCGCCCGAGCGGGGCGTGGAAGAGGTTCACGAAGACCATGTCACAGCCGGCCGCTTCGGGGACCTCGTCCCGTTCGAGCTGGTAGTCCGCATAGAGCCCGGCGAGGTCCTCGGTGACCGGGATGACCCTGGCGAAGCGGGACTTGGCCAAGGCTCCGTTGGCGTTGCTCGCCCGCCGCCGGACGTGAATGTGCGGGCCTTCGACCCGGCAGCCGAGCATCCGTGAGTCGCTGAGCAGGTGCATGTCCTGACGGCGTAGTCCCAGGGCCTCGCTGATCCGCTCTCCCGTGCAGCCCAGCAGGGCGATCAGGAACCGGTCGCGGGCCCGCGTGGCGACCTGGAACAGCTGGTCAGCCTCCTCCGGGGGCAGATACTCCACGGCCTCTTCGGACGGCTCCGGCAGCTTGAGGATCTTCGTCCTCACTGTGCGGAACTGGCCGTCCTCGCCCGCATCCTTGCCCGGCGGAAGCCAGCTCAGGTACTTCGTTTCCGACAGCCGGCCAACAAGCTCCGCGTCCACCCACTCGTTGCGCGAGCAGAACCGCAAGAACTCGCAGACCCCGGTCATCACCGCGTTCGCGGACTTCTCCATCCGGAAGCGCGGCGGGGACGATAGCCGCGGGCTGCGTGGCGGTAGCGGCTCGTCCACCAGCCAGCGCAGGAACCGGGCCAGGTCGAGCAGTGTGATCGACTTCCAGTCGAGGCCGCGTTCGGAGCACCAGGTCAGCAGCAGTGCGGAACGGATGCCGTACGCCTTCTCGGTGTTGAACGACCGACCCATGTCCCGCAACGAAGCCAGGAACAGGCAGGACTCATGGTGAAGCCGGTACGACTCATCGACCACGACCCACAGCGGGCGCCCATCGACCGGGGACTCGGCGCATGCAGCACGGAACTTCATGACACCGATGACTGACCGTCAAGACGTGGCTCACAACCAGCAGATATCTCACAGTCACACGGACTGATGAGCCCATGTGCCTCACACAACAAGGGCCAGATCAGGACCGCAGATAACGCCGGAGAACACGGCGTCGCTGGAGACATGGATCAGACGGCTGCCGGACTTCGCCGCCGCCATCGCCAGACGGACAGGCCCCTCGGCTGTGACTGCCCAGTCCGCCCCGCCGCTTGAAACGTTGACGACGACACGAGGGTTGACCTCGGTCATGACCGCTTCCACACTTCCAGGATCCCGCAGGTCGAGGGCGTGCCACGGGACCTCTCGAGTGCTCCCAGGCCTGGTCGCGTAGGTCGCGGCCGTCGTGTGCCCGGCCACTGTCGCTTGCCGGACCAGTTCGGCACCTAAGAATCCGGAACCACCAACGATCAGAACTGTCACGACCCGACACCCTAGACCGGCCGTGCCGAGAGGACGCACCACAAAAGTTGAGCCAGAGCCGCGTCAAATGAACAAAGCCCGTTGGCTACACCGGAACTTTGGGCGTTCGTGACGGGGTAGCGACGGTCAGGGTGAGGGACAAGCGAAGCACCACAGCGTCCTGCGAACAGTACGACGTCGCAGCGCAATGGCCTTGCCCGCGACCGGTGTCCGGTCGCGGGCAAGGCCATTGGGCTTGCTGACTAGGCTACCGGCGTCCGCCGCATCCGGCGTGTCCGCAGCCGCCGCAGGATCCGCCGTTGTTGCATGCGCAGGGGCACGGCGCCACTCGTCTGGGGCGCGGTGTGCCCTCTGCTGTGCGTTGGCGGGGCATGGAAGGCGTGGCGGGGGTGGGGGTGGTGGGGCGGTCGGGGTTGGTGCGGTAGGCGGCGGTCTCCAGCAGGCGCAGCCGGGCGAGGTGGGGGCGTTGGTCGAGGCGGGTGAGGTAGTGCGGGAGGGCGGGGTCGGTCAGGCCGGCGGTGTGCCATCCGGCGGCTGTGATGATGTGTGAGGCGGCTTCGGCTTCGAGCCACGCCGCGTGGTGGGGTGAGACGTGGCAGGCGTGTTGGTTGCAGATCTTTTCTGTTGCGGTGTGCAGGATGTCGGCGAACGGGGCTGGAGTGCTGGTGCGCTGGAGCAGGTGGTGGCTGCGGGTGAGGATCTGGTGGACGAGGGGGCGGTGGTCCTGTAGGCCGGGGGTCGACATCAGGGTTTTGCCTTTCGCGGAATTCTGGGGTTGCCGGGCGCTTTCGCGGGGCGCGCCGGGTGAGGGCCATGGGGGTGGCGGGGCCATGGGCAGGCGTGGGGGCCAATGTCGTGTGCCGTCGGGGCGGAGGGCGCCGGGTGGGGCCGTGAGGGGTGTTTAGACGGCCAGGAGGGCGGTCTGGTAGGCGTCGAGGACCAGGTCGAGTTGGTGCATCTGCTGCGCGTAGCGGGCTGCGTGGAGTTCGGTGGCGCGGCTGGAGTAGAGGACGGCTGTTGCGTCGGCGTGGGGCGGGCCTTGGTGGGTCAGGGCGTCGTTGAGGTGATCGCGGGCGCTGGTGGCGTAGCGGCGGAGTGTGGTGTGGATGTGGTCGGCTTCGCGGGCGGTGTCGCTCAGGAGCTGGGCAAGTGTTCCCAAGGCGGTGTGGGTGGCCTGGCGGTTGCGGCGCAGGGCGATGTAGCCGTCGTCGCCGAGGGTGGTGAGCAAGGTGGCTTCGCCGGGCCCTGCGAGGTTGGAGGGCGGTGGGCTGGTGTGAGGGGCGGAGGTTTTCGTGTTGCCGCGAAGGCGGCTGGTGGGGTTGTTCATCGCCACGCGGGGGCCTTTCGGTGGTGCGGGGTGGGGTTATGGGGTCGGGCCGTAGGGACAGGTGGGGGTGTGGGCGTCGTCGTCGGCGAAGGTGTCGGGGTAGGTGGGCGGGATAGCGCCTCCGTCGACAGGCGCGGGGCCGGTGGTCAGGAAGGTGCCGAGGTCGGCGAGGTGGCGGATGTCGGCCAGGGGCACCTGGGCCTTGCAGATCAAACAGGGGCCGAGGAGTTCGAAGGGGTCGTCTTCGTGGAGGGGGTGGCGGGCGAGGAATTCGTAGCGGGTGCCGGTGGCCGGGCAGGTGGCGGTGGCCAGGAGGGGTTCGCCGGGGGTGGTGCGGCGCCGCAGCCAGTCCGGGGTGACGGTGATGTGGTGCGGGCTGAGGCTGAGTGTGCTGGCCAGGCGTACGGCGGTGCGGGCGAGGTCGGCACCCCGGTACGGGCCGAACTCGCTGGTAGCGGCGCTGTGCTGAATGAATACGGCGGCGGCCTGAGCGGCTTCGGCGATGGACGTCATGACCTGTGCCTGCGGGTGTCCAGGTGCGTCTGGGGCTGGTTGTGCTGCATCGCGATGTGCTCCTTGTCTGCGGTGGTAGGGGCCCGGTACCGGTGCCGTCCCTGGGGTTGTGAGGCGGCACGGCACCGGCCGGGGAGTAGTACGGCGCCGTCGGGGGCGTGAGTGCGGGCGTTGGGGCCCTTGGGCGGTCAGGCGGGGTGGGGGATGGTGAGTGCGCCGGTGTCGGGGGCGGGTGGGGTGCGGCGTGGGACGGGGGTGGGGTCGGTGATGGCCCGGCAGAGGGCGGCGATCAGGTGGGTGGGGGTGTGGGGGCAGGCGAGGGCGAGCCACAGCGCGGTGGCGTCGGTTGCGCGGCGGGCAGCGCACAGCCAGTTCGCCGCGCCTCGGTGGCTTGTGTCCGGGAAGCGTGGGGTGACGACGACTGCCTGCTGGTGGGGCCCGTACCAGGCGGTTTCGCCGTTCCCGGGTCGGCGTGTCCATCCGGCTGCCGCCAGCGGGGCCGTCGCGGGTTCGGGTGAGGTGGCTGGCTGGAGGTAATGCGGGCCGGTGCCCGGGGCGGGGGTGTTGTCGGCGAGGGCGGCGGCAAAGGCGGCGATGAACTCGGGCGGGGTGTCCCGGCAGAACCACGCCGTCCAGGCCGTGCGTCCACCGTGCACCTGGCTGGCGGTGAACTCCCAGGTCATCAGCGGTTGCCCTGGGTGCCGTGGGTCGGCGTCTTCGGCGAGGTGGCGCGCCTGGCGCAGGCCGCCGGGGTCTGTGTAGTCGGTGTGGTCGGGTGTGTGTTCGGTATGCCATCCGGCGGCTTGCAGGACGTGAGCGGCGGCGGTGGTGGCGTCGGGGTCTGGGCCCGCGAGGTAGCGGGGCACGATCAGATACGGCTGCCTGCTTCGGGGGTGGTGTGTCACGGTTGGCTCCGCGTGTTCGGGGTTTGGCCGGGTGGGTGGGGTGCTGCCCCGGCCCGGGGTGTGCGGGGCGGCACCCTGTCTGCGGGGCGCTCAGCCGCGGTCGAGCAGGCGGTGGGTCTGGGGCGGGAGGGTGTGCTCGGTGTGCCACAGCAGCTGCGGGTATGCCAGGGCTGTGGCGAAGGCGGTGACTAGATGGGCCGGGGTGTCGGTGTGGAATTCGGCCCACCACAGCGCCTCGCCGCCGTCGCTGGTCCGGACTTCGACCTGCCATGCCTCCTCGCGGGCCTGGTCCCGGGCGGGGCCCGGGCGCGGCGGGGTGTGGGTGACCTCGGCGAGTAGATCCGGTGCCAGGGCACGGGCCCCGAATTCGCTGATGCTGTGCTGCCATCCGGCTTCGGTCAGGGGGCGCCAGACGGTGTCCGGGGGGCCGCTGTAGCGGAGGAAGGGCGGGCGGTCACCGCCCGTTTCGACGTCGGTGGCCAGCGCGGTGGTGAGGGCGGCGATGATCTCGGATGGGGTGCAATCGCTCATCGCCGCCCGCCACAGGGCCGGGGCGTCGCGGTGGGGGCGGGCCTCGATGTGCCACAGGCCGATGGGTTCGACCAGCTCGCAGTATTTCGGAATGAACCCGATGTGCAGGCGGCCCTGGTCGCCGAAGGCGTGGTAATTGCCCCACTCGTCCGTCCGCTTGTGCCACTTAGGGCCGGTCAGCGGGGCGAAGACGGCGTCGGCGCACCCGTCGCTGGCGGCCAGATAGCGGGGGTGTACCGGAATACGGGCACCGGGGGTGGGGTGAGTCATGATGCGGGCTCCTTCCTGTAGGAATAGAGAATTCGGGTGTGGTTCTTTGACACAGCACTGGCGCGGGCCGTGGCCGTGGCGGGCGCAGTCTGGGTGAACGCCTCGTGTGCCGCGTCTCGACGGGGTAGGTGTGTGCCCGGGGGTGCCGGATCGGCGGGCCGGAATTCGACTGCAAGTTGCACTTCGTTTTAGACAAAGGCGCCCTACGGTCGGATTCAATGGAGTGATTCGGCAATTGGCTTCCCGGGTTTTCTGGGGAATGCGACCACCATAGCTCGACCTATGGAACTAGCAAGTCCGAAATGGGGGCTCTGAATTGCTGGAATTCCGGGGGTTTCGCGACGGGAATGAAGGCTTATGGGTGGGCGTGCGACGCAATGCGTCGAGCATCGCCTGGTGTACGACGCTTCCCCCGGTCGATGGGAACCGGCTGTGCGTGTTTCGGGTATGCGACCGAATCGTGGTTCCCGGGCCCCGGCCCGGTGCTGGGCCGGGGCGGCGGTGTGGGTGGGTTGCCTTGTGGCGCGTTGGCGTCGGCTGGTTGAGGTTATCGGGCGGTGGTGAGGGCTGCGGTTGCGGCTTTGGCGATCGCGGCAGTTGCGTGGGCCGGGTCGGTCAGCTCCAGCAGGGTGGTGCCGGGCAGTGGGCGGGGATCGGGGGCGAACGCGAGCCACAGCACCCCGCACCCGGCCTTGTTCAGGGCGTTGACGCGCGCGCTGGCCTGGGCGGCTTCGGTACGTGCGTAGTAGCCATCGGAGGCGATCACCAGCAGGCGGCCCGCACCCGGTTGTGTCAGGGCCAGCCCGGCGGACAGGGCGTCGATGGCCTCGGCGAGGCAGTGGCCACCACCGCGTGCCGTGAACCGGGTGACCTGTGTGGGGGTGCGGCCGGGGGCGATGATGGCGGTCAGGGACCGGTTGTAGGCCACGGTCGCGGTGCGCGAGTCGGGGTCGGTCAGTGCGGTGGCCTTGGCGAGGATCCAGGCGGCCGAGGAAATCGGACCGGCAGCATCCCCCATCGACGCGGATACGTCCACAGCAATGCCCACCCGCAGCGGTGGAGTTGGGCTGGGCCGGTGTTCGGTACGCACCCAGGGTGTGGCGGTCGGGGTGGCGCCTGCGGCCCTTTGAGCGTCCCGGGCCAGCGCCTGGCGCATGTTGAGGCGACCGGGCGGGGCGGCCGAGGCGGTCACGGTGGTGACGCGTTCCCGGTAGGCGGCGGCCCGCAGCGCCCTGGCCAGTTGCCCTGCGGCCGATTTCTCTGGCCCGGTGGGTAGCCGGGTGCCGGTCACCGGCGACCGACCGGGGCCTCCTTCGGACTCAGCGGGGGTGAACGGACGTGCTGCCCGTGCGAATACGCGGTCCGCCGTCTGGGCGGCTTGGCGTGCGTGGGCCGCGTCGGTGGCCTTCGCCCGGGCCCGGGCGGCTCGCGCGGCTGCGGCTTGGGCCTGGACTGCGGCCTGGGCAGCTTCGTTTGCCTGAACCCGTTCCACAACCTTGCCGATCGCCTCGGCCAGGTCGCCTGGCCGTCCGCTGCCTGCGGGTTCCGCCCCTGCGGGTTCGGTGCCGAGCGCCTGGCACCAGGCCCGTGCGTGCTCGAGCATTCCGGGCCCGTCGTCGTCACCGGTGGTGTGTGCGGCCGTCCAGATGGCCGTGAGTGTGTTCAGGAGGTCAGGGCCGACGATGCCGGTCACGGTCTGTTCCAGCGGTTCGGTCTCGTCGGGGTCGAGGATGCCCGCGTCGCGGCGGGCGAGGATGAGACCGGCCGCGTAGGCGGCCTGCCACCGGTCGCTAGGGGTGTGGGCGTTGATGTCCGCCATGATCAGGGTGCGGGCACAGGCTCTCAGGAACCGGCGGTCGGCGGGACGCCGGACAAGGTGTGCCCCTTCAATGCGCGACTCTTCCAAGAGTGCCGCTGCGGAGTCCAGGGCCGTACCGCGCAGTTGGGGCGGGGTGGCCCACAGGCTGTGGGCGGCGTGTGCGGCTTCGTGGACCAGCGCGCCCCAGGCCACCGGATAGCGTTCCTCGTCTCCGGGCCGTCTCGGGTTGATGGTGGCCGCCTTCAGGGGGGTGAAGAGCCCGGCGTCGATTTCCAGGGTCGCCGTGGCGGGGTAGAAGGCGGCCGGGGCGCCGGAGCGGGTGCCATGCTCGCAGGTGACGAGCACGTCCTCCCGCCCGGCAAGTTCCGGCAACCGGTGCGTCAGGGCGGCGGAGATCCGCAGCCACTGACTGGCCTGGTGCGCGGGACTCGGCTCGAAGAGCGGCCCGCCGTCGTCCTCCCACCGCGCCTGGGCCCATGCAGACTCGGACACGGCGGGCGGCTGGTGCTGTACATGGGCCTGGGTCTGGGCAGGCATGGCGGATCGGTCCCTTCCTCAAGATGTCGTGGGTGTCGGCCGATGGCCGGAGGCGGCGTGCTCGGGCAGCCGGGCGGGAAGTGGCGTCAGAGTTGGCGGCCGAGGGCCAGGGCGGTGACGGGCCTGCCCAGGGCCTTGGTGACGATCTCAGCGACTGTGTCGCGGTCTTCCAGAGGCGCGATGCCGACCAGGTTGGCGAATGCGGCATCGACACCCAGGACATCGGCGATCTTTTGGAAGGCGATCAGCTCCCGCAGTTGCGGGGCCCAGCCCACCTCCCCCGCCTGCTGGCTGGTGGCCAGGTGACGGGCGATCCGCACCGCCGTCCTGTTGATCTTCAAGGCGGCGGCGAGGTCGTAGTCCGAGCCCACCTGGATTTGTACCGAGAACCTGCTCGCCAGGGCTTCGGTCAGGACCGCCCCATGGACTCCAGGGTTGTGACCGGCGATCACATAGAACCCGTCGGCGGCGGTGATTGTCTCGCCTTTGTGTGCTTTGACCTGGATCTGGCGCCGCCCGTCCATCGCCGGATACAACGCTGCCAGCACCTTTGGGGAAATCAGCGTCGCGTCATCCAGCAACAGGGCCCGCCCCTCCAACATCGCCGTCACCAGCGGGCCGTAGATGAACTGGTAGCCGCCACTTGCGTCCTGGGTGTACTCGCCGACCAGGTCGCCGACCGTCGTATCGCCGTCCCCGGCAACCGTGATCAGGTCCGGGAAGGCCGCCTCGATCAGTGACGTCTTCCCAGTACCTGGCGGTCCGTAGAGCAGCACTGGCACGCTCGCCTCGCGCAGCCGCCGCAGCGCCTCGACATCGGGCAGTTTGGCCAGTGCCCTGGGGTGATAGCGCTGCCCGTTAGGCCGAGTGACCGGCTCGGGCTTCCCGCCGGGCGGCGGGGTGGCCGGTCGTGGCGCCGGAGGCGTGCCGCCTGGGCTGGGTGCCGTGGCCGCCGTGTGTTGTGCGGCCTGGGCGGTAAGGCCCGTCGCCCGGTACATACGGGGTTTCGAGCCGACCCTCTCCGCCTCGCCCCGGGCCACCAGGGTCTCGCAGGCGTTGCCGACCGCACCGCCTGAATGCCCGAGCGTGTGTGCCAGCTCCGTGACGCTGAATTGCTTGCTTGAGGGGCTTGTGGCCAGGATTTTGGCGATCCAGGCGCGCAACTCACCCGGGCGGGCCCTGCCGCTCGCCGTGGCCGCCGAAGGCGCTGGTCCTGCCGGTGCGTTCGGCACAGGCGTGGCGGGCGGGGCGGGCGAGGTCGTGGGCGGGGTGGGCGGTTGGGTGGTGCTGGTCATCACATGGCCTCTCGTTCGTTTGCGGCGCGGAACCGGGTCGGGCCGTGAAAGGTGGGCGGTGCCAACCTGGCCGACTCAAGGCCAGGCGGAATGCGCATGTCGGCATTCATGTCCACTCCTTTCCATTCACGGCCCGCCGTCTTTCGGGCGCACTCCACCCGTCATCCGTATTCGGGCGGATCCCTTTACCCGGGCATTTGTTTCCCGGGATTTCCCGGGAACACGACTAATATAGCTCGACTCGCGGGATGTTTCGGCATTAATTCAGGCTCGGAATTGCTGGAATTCTCGTGAATTCACGACGCTAGTTAATGGAAAATTGCTGGTGTACGACGCAATGCGTCGTAGGGGTAGGGATAGACGACGCTTCCCCAGGCGGCACGGCGGCGGCACAGCGGCAGCGGCGGCAGCGCGGCGGCGGCAAGCCTCTGTTGCTGCACTGGCTGAAAGCCGGCAAAGAAATGAAAAGTACGGTTCATGGGGCAGCCCGTCACGGGCCGGAGAGAGCAAGAGCCGTGCTCATGAGGCCGGGAGGCCGGGGCGGCCGGCAGGTAGATCGGGGTGCGTTGCTGTACCGATATACAGTCGCCCTCACTGGCTCCCGGCAGGCGCGCCCCGTGACCTGCGGCGATCCGGCGCGCGGGGGTGTCGCATCCAAGCCCGAGCCCCGAATCGGCCCCCGGAACGAACCCCGGATCGACGGGGGGTATACCAGCGAGCCACTCGGCGGATACCGGTGGCCACGGGCATCGGCCGAAGGTCCCGCCGCCCGGCGCAAGAGGAGTTGGTTATCCCAGGTGGGCGGTGCGGGTGCGGATGGTGAGCAGTGCGCGGGTGGCGGGATCTGGCGCGAGGCCGAGTACTTTGAGGTTGCGTTCCAGGAGGGTGAAGGTGTTGCGGGCTGTGTCGTGTCGGCCGGCAACTTGGTGCAGGCGGATGGCGTGCTGGTAGAGCAGTTCGTGGGTGGGGCTGAGGGTGATGGCCTTCTCCAGCAGGGCGAGTGCGGCATCGGCGTCCTGCCTGGTGCCGGCGTGCTCGGCGTGGTGGGCGATGTGGGCGACAGCGTCGGCGGCCTTGCTCGCCAGGGATTCGCGGATGCTGTCGCACCAGGGGTAGTCGCCACCGTGGGCGAAGGGCCCGCGGTACAGGTCGACGGCGTGGTGGAGGGCGGTGAGGCGCGGGGGCCCGTCGGGGGCGGTTGCGGCGTGGTGGAGGGCTTCGGTGAAGGCGGCGAGGTCGGTTTCGATCAGTCCGGTGTGGAGTTTGTGCAATTCTCCGTGGAGCTGGATAAATTCCGCTTTGCTGTGTCCGGTGGCTGAGCGGAGTGCGCGTCTTACGGCGCGGCGAAGGTTTTTCAGTTCTTTGGCTGATTGGTCGGGGTCTTCGCTGAGCCGGAGATGGCGGGCGATGTCGTCGGTGATCAGTCCGGTGGGGTGGGCGGCCAGAAGGGCAAGGAATTCTCGTACTTCGCCTCGGAGTCCGAGTCCAACGGGTTCAGGGTTTCCGTGGGCGTAGAGCGTCACTGGTCCCAGGACGTTCAGGCGAACCGGCTTGTCCTGGTTTGCCTCTCGCGCTTTTACCGGCTTTACGGGCTCTGGTGGGGCAGGGGGTGGGTCGTCTTCCGGGTCGTGGTCGGCGTCCTCGGCTGGGTGCTGCGTAGGGTCTGCTGCTGCTCGGGCTCCTGGAAGCACGGGCGTCCGCGGGCGTTTGTCGTGCGCGGTCAGGAGCATGTCCAGGACGTCCTGGCCGGCCTGGGGGGTGAGGTGGAACAGTTGGAGGGTGCTGGCACAGTCGCCGGCGCCTGTCTGCTGGTTGACGGTGCCGTCTGCTTCGATGCGCCAGGCGGCGGTGCCGGGCAGGTCGCCGAGGGCCAGGACGATGAGGGCGCCGTGCGGTTCTCGGCTGGCCAGTGTCGCGAGATAGCTGCTCTGCGCGGTGTTCGGCTCACTGAGGAGGACGAGGGTGCCTGGGCCGGAGGGCTCGCCCGAGCCGTCGGTTGTCGCTGGAAGCGGGCCGTGCTCCGCCTCCTGCGTGTCTTGGTGATGGCGGGCGTGTGCGAGGAGGTGTGCTTCCGCGCGGCGGATTGCTTCGTTCAGGTCCTCGGCCGAGGCGAGGGCGCTGAAGTGCGGTGGCGTCCCTGGCAGGAGCCGGTCGGTGAGGTTTTGGGTGAGAAGTCCCCGGACGCGTGGTGTTCGGGGCCGGAGGCGTTCAGCGGCGGTGAGGATGCCGATCATCAGTGCGCGGGCGGCTGCCTCGGCTCCGGGTCCGGTCCATGCGCATCCTCCTGCCAAGGCGTCCAGGGAGATCTCGGATGCGTTGGCGGTGCCGATGGTCACCGTGGAGGCGGGCTGGGGAGGTTGGGGTGGTGTGCGGCGTGTGATGAGCCTGTCCGGGTCGGCGGCGGTAGATCTGGGCAGCGCGGCCTCGCGGGCGGCCATGACGGCTTTTTCGATCACTGGGCTGAGTGGCGGGGGCTGTGCGTCGAGGCTATGGCGGCGGGATCGGTGCTGGTAGAAGCGGAAGAAGCGCAGGGCCGCCAGGAGGCCGGCCGCAGTGGTGATGCCGATCATGCTCGCGGGGCCGACGCTGATCGCGGCGGGTCCTGGCCGCGTGTGGTTCGTGGTGTGGTCGCGAGTGGCTCGGCTGGCGGTGTCATGCTCCGCGCGGTGTCCAGGTGTCGGATCTGCGGGCAGCGGGGCGGTCGGTGTGGGCGGGCTGGAGGGCTGCGCTGGTGTGGGGTGGGGTGTGGGTAGGAGTGGGTTTGGTGATGGGGTGGTGGGGATGGTGAGTTGCCAGCCAGGGGTGAGCTGGTCTGGGTCAGTCAGCCGCTGGCCGTCGGCCTGGATGCGTGTCTTGTTCAGGGCGTAGATGCGCGGCCACTTCAGGGGATCGTCCAGGTGGGTCTCGGCGATGTCCCACAGGGTGTCGCCGTGCGCCACGGTGTACTCCACGCCGCGCGCCTGAGTGCTTCGTGCTGTTCTTGTGGTGTGGGGTTCGTCTTTCGTCGACCCTGCGTGGGCGGGAGCTGTCGCGGTGATATGGGCGTGCCCTCCGTCTGCGGGTGTGTGCTGATGCGCGTTCGCGGCAGGGGGGCGCCAGAGACTGATGACGGCGAGGGCGAGTGTGCCGATGCACAAGGCCGCCAGAGCGCGCTGTACCGGCAGTGTCTCCAGATGGGCCTTGTGCGCGGTGCGGTCACGCAGCAGGTGCGGAAGGTGCAGCGCGTACCAGGCGGCTTCCGTGAGCAGGGACCATGCGAAGGCAGTCCAGCACACCCAGCCCACCATCGCCAGTAAGTCGACCATCAGGGGGTCGGTGACCGGCTGCATGAGCCATGCGCTGAGGTCGTGCCAGGAGCCGACGCGGTCGGGCCAAGGCACGCCGGTCGCGTGCCAGAGGACGTAGGGCATGCCGGCCAGCAGGGCAAGGGTGACGACGCCGGTGGCGGTGGCTACGAGGAGGGCCTCCAGCCTCGCTTTCGGTGAGGATCGGTAGGCCATACGCGGGTTCGCCCCTCTTTGCTGTGGCGGGTGCGCTACGGGTTGGCGCGTTCGGCGCGCACGGTGGCATGGGCTGTGACGGTCAGAGCGCGAATGCCGACCAGCTGCAGGATGTGAGCGGGCTGGCGGTGAGTGACCTTCACGGTGACCTCATCGCCACGCACCTTCGCCTGGCCAACGTCGCCGGTGGCGGTGACGTATGCGGTAGCGGTCCGGGCCGCCTTGCCGGTCAGGAGCCGGACGTCCTGGGTGCTGCGGAGTCGGCCGATGTCCAGTTGCTGGGCGCCGGCGCGGGCCGCCTCCTGCGCCACGTCCAGGGCTCGTGCCTTGCCGGCCAAGGCCAATCCACCGTCGACGACGATTCCCGTGAACAGCCACAGTGCTGCCGCCACGCCGACGACGAATGCGGTGACCTGTCCGCGGTCTCCCTTCTTGGTCGCCTCCGCGCACAAGAGTGTCAGGTGCGGGTGCGTGGGAGATTTCACGGTGCGCTCCGGTGAACGTCGACTGGCGAATAGGCGGTGTCCTGGAGGGTCATCCGGCCGGGCATGCCGGTATGGGTGAGGTCCCCCAGGGCGACGGTGCAAGTGACTTTCACGGTGGCAGTGGTGCCTGGCTTAAGTCCGCTCGTGGTGAGGGCGACCGCGGGGCGTGAGCATGTGGCGCCTGCTTGGTGGAGTGCGGCGTGGACGGTGCTGCGGGCGCTGGTGCGGGCTTCGGTTTCGGTGCGGGCGATGGAGGCTGCGCGGGCGGCCTGGTGAGCGGCGTCCGCAACGACGAGCCGGGCGTCTGCCAGCCGTCCCAACGCGACGACGGTCATCAAGATGAGCACGAGGAGTGGGGTGAGCAGGACGAGCTCCACGGCGGCCGAGCCGCCATCCGTCGGGGTCGGGGCGGTGCCTGTTCCCTTGCTCACGAGTGTTCTCCGGCCGGGAGCGTGATCCGTTCGACGGCTCCGGAGGCTGTCCCGCTCGCGGTCAGACGCAGGCCCGGCAGAACGGGCATCACCTTTCCCTGGACGCGCACGGTGGCCTGGGTGGAGGTACGGCGGACCGTGACGGAGGGGGAGGTGAGGACGTGGGTGCCGAGCTGGGACAGGCTGCGTAGGGCTTGCGTTTGGCCGGCCGCGGCGCTGCCGTGCTGGACCCGGGCGGCGGCCAGGGCCCGTTCGGCTGTGTATTGAGCGATGTGGCGGGCGTGCCAGGCCAGCGCGAACTGAACGACCAGTATCGCGAGGACCAGGAGCGTGGGGACGACGATGACCAGTTGTGTGGTGGCTGCGCCGCGGTCGGCGTGGACTTCTCGTAGTCGGTGCGGCAAGTGGTTCACCGGTTACCCCAGGTCGATGGAGTTGGCCTTCCCGAGGACCTTGGCGGCGATGATGCCGACCGTGGTGAGGGCGAGGATGGCCAGCAGCGCGGTGACGATGACGGTTTCGGTGGAGTAGCCTGCGTCGTCGCGAGCGCGGCGGCGTACGAGGTCGGCGTGGTCGCGCAGGACGGCGAGTGCCTGCAGGATCGGGTGCGGCATAGAGATCGTGCTCCGGTTTGGTGGCGATAGCGGCCATGGGGGCATGGTGGTCAGGTCATGGCGAGGACGTGCGCGAGGGCTGGGTAGCCGATGAGGAGCAGGAAAGCAGCGAAGAGGAGCACCACGGGCAGGGACATCTGTTCGGTGGCCGCTTGAGCTGCTCCGTCGGCTTCTGACAGGCGGCGGCGCCGCATGGCGCGGGCCTTCGCGGCGAGTGAGGCGCGTACTTTGGCGCCTTCGGTGCCGGCCAGGTTGAGCGTGGCGGCGAGTTCCGTCAGGTCGCTGACGCCCAGGTGCTGTCCGAGGTCTCCCAGGTGCTGCCAGGGGCTGGTCCGGGTGAGCTGGGCGACGTGCAGGGCGTGGCGGAGTTTGGATGCGGCCCAGCCGCGGGGGCCCTGGACGGCGTCGGCCAGGGCCTGCTGGATACCGGCCCCGCTGGCCAAAGCAATCACAGTCAGGTCGAGGATCAAGGTGAGCGTGTGCCGCATCTGGTCTCGACGTTCGGCTGCCTGCTTACGGACGGTGAGGTCCGGGAGGAAGAACAGCACGACAGCAAGGACGAGGGAGCCGGACAGCGGCATCCACCAGCCAGTGTCGATGCCCGCGCCGAAGCGGACCAGGGCCAGCGCGATCCAGGGTGTCAGCAGTCCCGCAGCGGCACAGGTTGCTTTGCCAGCCAGGTGTTTTTCCACATCCGTCCCGCAGACGACGAGGTCTGCGCGGAGGGTCGCGGTAGGGAAGCCGAGGGCCCGCACCAGGGGCACGGCTCTGCGGCCCAGGCGCGTTGCCCATTCCGTGTCCTCGTGCGGTGCGCCCGTCTCGGCCGGGGTTCCGGGCGTGCCGTCGAGGGAGGCAATCACGTCGGCGAGCGCGGGCCGAGGTGGGCGCAGTCCGTAAGCGAGGGCGACCAGTCCGGCGCCGAATGCGGCACCCAGCACGATGGTAATCACCGTGTCCTCCCCGCAGAGGTTGGCGCCTCGGCGAGGCTGTGGCCGATGAGGCGTACCGGTTCGTGGAGACGCCCGATGGCGGTTAGCCAGGCGAAGGAGGCGGCGAACAGAGCGCCGACCACTGCCAGGACCAGCTGGCCTGTGAGGGTATCGAAGGGGTCCAGATAGGGCCGGTTGAAGACGGTCAGGCCGACGGCCATGCCGAGGGTGACGGTCACAGTGACCCTGACGCCGGTGCGGATGCTGACGCGGCCGGCGTCGATGCGCTGGCGCATGGCTACCTGTTCGCGGACCGAATCGGCCAGTTCCCCCAGGAGCGCGGCGAGTTGGCTGGCCTGGCGTTCGGCGGCCGTCACCAAGGCGGCGACCACGATGTCGGCGAGCGGGTCATCCACCTCATCGGCGAAGGTCCGCAAGGCGACGGGCAGCGGCTGGGGGGATCGGATCGATGCGGCCAAGCAGTGCAGTTCTCGTTGCAGCGGTGCGGGAGCGATGGCGGCGGTGGTCAGGACAGCCTGTTCCAGTCCGGCAGCGGCGGAGAGAGTGTCGCGCAGCATCTCCGTCCACAGCGCGAGGGCTCCCATCCGCTCGGTCCGCGCAGCGGTGGCCCGGTCCAGTCCGAGGAGACCGGGAAGGGTGAGCAGTGCCGCGGTGGTCAGCACGGCAGCCACAGGCCATCTGGTCAACGCCCCCGTCGCCACTCCGGCTGTCAGGGCGATGGTGAGGCGGCGCCGGTTCCACCCGGACGGGAGGCGGCTGGCCATACGTTGCCGCCACCCATCGGTTCTGGCGTCGTGGGGAACGGGTCGGCGTAGCGCACCGGTAATGATCAGCAGGAGACCGGTACCGAAGAGGACACCGAGGATCGCGGCGACGACGCCCATTGCCTCACCCAGCCGCACGGTCATCGATCTGCTCCCCACCAGGTGAAGCCCGCCGCTTCGGCATCCAGCCCAGCCCCGATCAGGTCATGGAGTGTCTCGGCACGCAGGGGCGTGGCCGGGATGGCCCGGCCGTCCGGCCCGGGACGGTAGATCTCGTTCGAGACCAGCTGCGACCCGTCGGCGTCGACGACCTCGCGCACCGAGTCGATCACCCGCTTCCCCTCAGCGTCCCACCCCAGATGCACCACGAAGTGGACGGCGGACGCCACCAGCAGGTTGGTCGCCTCCAACGACAGGCGCTCCGGGGCTTGGGCGGCGTAGGCCGCGAGCTTGGTGAACACCCCGCGAGAGGTGGAAGCATGGATGGTGGACAGCGAGCCGTCGTTGCCCTGGCTCATCGCGTTGCACATCGGGATGACCTCGCTGCCGCGGATCTCGCCGACGATGACACGGTCAGGTGACATGCGCAGTCCCCAGCGCACCAGCTCCGCCTGGTCGATGGCGCCCTGTCCTTCGATATTGGGCTCCCGGGCCTGCATCGCCACCACATTGGGATGGGCCGCCGCATCAGCGTCAAGGCCGAGTTCGAAGGTGTCCTCGATGGTGATCAGCCGCTCGGTCGCCGGGATCTGGGAAGCGAAGGCACGCAGAACCGTGGTTTTCCCGACATTGGTGCCGCCGCCGATGATGATGTTCTTCCGGGCTCGTACCAGCGCCGCCAAGAAGGCCGCCATAGCCTGGTCGCACACTCCCAGGCGCACCAGGTCCTCCATGGATACGGCGGGGTACCGGTGCCGGCGTACGGACAGGGAAACGCGTCCGGTGACGGCCATCACAGCGAACAGCCGGGAGCCGTCGGGGAGCTGGAGATTCAGCCGGGGCATGCCGCGGTCGAAGCGGCGTTCCTCCCCGTCCACACTGGCGGCCAGGGTACGCACCAGCTCGATCAGTTCGGCATCCGACGCAGCGACCGGAGTCCCTCGGCGCCAGGCACCGTCTGCGGAGCGGATCCACACCACATCGCACCCGTTGACGCAGATGTTCTCGATCGATTCATCTCCCAGCAGACGCTCCAGCCTGCCGGTACCGAACAAGGCGTCCGTGACGGCCTGCGCAATGCGTTCTTCCACCGACCCATCCACGGTGCCACCGCCATGGGCCAAGGCGGCGCGGGCCCGTGCCGCCAGTTCCTCTTCCAGCAACCGTCCAACCGTGGCCCGCCGCTGGGATTCGCTCTCCGGTGGCAGTCCTGCGGCTTCTCGTTCGTCGGCGTAGTGCGCCAGGCGGCTGACCACACTCTGGCGCACCTCCGCGGCCAGCTGCCGTTCGCTCTCATCGCGCAGACCGTAGTCCGTCATCGTGCTCATGGCTGGCTCTCCTTCGTCGCACGCCCTGCCAGCCCACGCCGAAGGTTGCCGCCCGGGGCCGGCACGGCTCCCAGCCCCGCGAGGGCGCCGCTGAGCCCCTTCACCGCCACCTCGTTAGTACCACTCAACTGCCGTGCACCATCACCAGCTGCCGCCATCAACCGCAGCGCTCGCCAACCAGAGGTCCGCAACACCGAACGAACCTTCCCGCCCAACACGTCAGCCGCCTTGGTGTCCCAGGGCAGGAAGACGACCCGGCTGACGCCGAGCGTTGCGGTGATCTCCTCAGCCGCATACGGGCACGGCCCTACCACGGCCAGCACGTACCGATCCGCTCGCGGCCCGGCCCCCGTCAGATGCGCATACGCGTGTGCCAGCGCATCCGCCCCACCTCGAGCCACCAGCACCACAGCCTCTGCCGCCTCGAGCAGGTCCTCGGCTTCCTCACTGATACGGCCTACGTCCAGCACGACCGTGCCCCGGTCTCCCTCATCGCCTAGCAGTACCCGCTGCACGGACTCGGTCACTAACCGGACCGCCTCCGCGCAGGCTCTGCCGCTGGCTGGCGAAGCCACCGCGCGGACGCCAAAAGGCAGTTCCGTTGTCGCCGCGAGGAGTGACCCGGGCCGTTCCTTTCGGGCCGAGGTAGCCACATCCAGCAGACCCGGGGTATGCGGAACGCCGAACCGGACCGCCAGATCACCACCCGAGCCATCGGCCTCGACCACCACCGGCCGCACTCCCCCATCCGCCCGCACCGGCCACGCAGCCGCCAGAGCCAGCACTGTCGTGGTTACCCCGGGGGCGCCCTTGATCGACCCGACCGCGATCAACCGCCTCACGGTGCCTCCCGCCCTTCAGCAGGAAGCACCACCACACGCGGGTGCTCAATCCCTGCAGCGCGCCGCACCGCCCCTGTCTCCACGAGCATGGTCAACACTCGCACCCCACCTGGAGACTCAGCAGCCTTCGCGCCGGTCACCGTCCCCACTACCGGAGCTGCGGCCTCCCCCTCTTCACTCTCTCCAGTGACAGTCCCATCTGGACCCTCCAACACAGCCACCCGGTCACCACGCACCACCCCAGGCGATGCGCTACCCGCCTCGATAGCGAAAGCCACCTCCGACTGCCCCTTGGGGGGAAAGGCCCGCGCGCCTCCAAACTGCCCCGGTGCCAACAGTGCCCCTGCCACCAGCGGTACCTTCGCCCGCCGTCCCAGCACCCTCGCCCGATCTGCTGCCGAGACGATGCCGGTCTCAGATGCCACTTCCACCTGCCGCAGATCACCCGCATCAAGGACGTGTCCGGCCGGCACATCCCTCGCGAGCACCAGCGCCTTCTCCCGCTCCCCCACCACCGACATGAGCAACACGAAGCCGACCGCGGAGACGACCACCGTCCCCGAGCCGGCCCAGATCCATCCCGGCCTCCGCCGCACTCCGCCCGTCGCAGTCGGCGGCCGCTGCTGCGGATCAGACGATCGCGCCCCTGGCAGACCAATGCCCGCACCCCTCGAGCGCGAAGGAGACATGGAGGTACCCACAATTCACTCCAGGGAAGGAAAACTCGCTGATTGCCACAGGCCCGCTCCGCGGACCGCATCTCGTCGCGGTGTCGTCACCGCACGACGACAGCCTGAACCTCGTCGACCGCAAGCGGCCTCTCGGCGGTTATCACCAGCCCTGGCACCCGACCACTCTGTCCACCACCGTGCCACTCAACATCCCACGTCACCTGCACCGACACCGTGAACGCCCGGCCTGGCTCGCCGACAGACGACTTCCGATAGGTGTAACCACAATCAGGCGACGGCTGGTCCGGCCGCAACTTTCCCGAGTACTCGCTACCAGGTCCGGTGCACGTGACCGTGCCACCCTCGCCCATCGACCACGTCGTCTGACGCGGCCGAGCCGTTGCTGTGACCCTCAAGCCTGGCACCACCGCGGTCTCCGTCACCGGCCCCCACGTACTGTGCTCCACCCACATCCACGTGGGCACGCTCACCACTTGTATGAAATCTTCATCCGGACTCGTCCGGATCACAGGCTTCGGCAGCTGCAAACTCTCCACAGCTCGTTGGGCGACGACCGCTACCGGCACCTTCTGGTGATGCTTCCGCTTGGGTCTTTTCGGCCTTCCCTCGCCAAAATGCGGCAAGATCCCCAAACCATCGCCGAGCCCGTACTCCCATCCGTTCGATGTGACCGTCGGCGACTCACCGGAAGCACCCCGCCGATGATGCAAGGGGCCTCTTCGGGAATGGGCCGTTCCCTTTCTGCTCACGCCAGCCATACGCCTGCCACGGGTCTCGGCGCGTACTTGGCATCCGCCAGCTGCGCAACTTACCCCACCAAAGATGCCTCGTCCGTCATCAGCTTGCGCAAACGGTCCGGTCACCATGAGATCCAACACTCCAAGCAGTGAAGCGATGGTCCAAACGCCAACGCGTCGCGCAGTCAACATGTTCCGGCATCATGCATGTAGAGATACGAGACCTTCCATACAGAGCCCTTACGCAGCACTGTAGCGTCAGTCCTGAAGTGGCTGCCCGGAACATCGTTCTTCAGCTTTCCATCAAGCCTGTACTGAAGCCAATCGGTACCATCCACGCAATCTCGCAGTCTTACCTTATGAGCGGCCACCATGACGACCTCAGGATTAATGCGCGGCGTTCCCTTGACGACTACCTTCTCTTTCTTGGCGTTTTTCAAGCCGTGCTTTATCAATTCTAGGGCTCCGTCTGTCGCGTGGTCGTCCAACAGCGGAGAGCCCGCGTCGGATGTGGCCGATGCGGCGACCAGGTCCCGCCACATGGCCCGGTAAGCCACTCGGGCATCACTCTCGGACTCATGAGCGATGTGCGATGAGCTGTTCGAGGTTGAGACTGAAGGCTCGCGTTTGACAGGTGACGCGCCGTCTGAGTCCGCTCCCGAACAACCGATCGCACATAAGTTGGCAACCAAGGTGACTACGGGAGCAATCCAGCACCTTGTCATATGTTCAAGAGTCCACACAGGCCCCCACCTTCTGCTCAACAACAAAGAAGAGAGTAGCAGGCCCCTTGGCCTAGGCTGCACAGATTCTCGCGCCGGCAGGACATCAATCCTCGCATGAATAGATCCCACCACCGCTGCGCAACTATGAAAATCGCATTTCATACCTGAGGCGGCATCACCAATGCAGGTCAATCAGACTTCCAGCGCATGCCTACCATTTTATGGTGCACACTCAGGGAACGCGTTGGCGCAGCCGCACGCCAAATTTGAGCCTCCGCAATACTTTTCGTTGAATTTAGATTGCGAGAAGTCACTTTCATCGTTTAGCCACTCCAGCCCCCCCCGATGCGGTAAGGATTTCCATCCAGGCGACTTTCGCACCGCCCCCTGACGGGCGGAACCCCCATCGGCCGCGCGCAAACGCCTCTACGATCTGCAATCCGCGCCCCCGTTCCGGCAACTCCATGAGAGTCTTCGCCCCACCGTTATGCGATGAGGGCATAGCCGGTAGAAACGAATTACTGTCTTGGATCTCAAAGATGAACGAGCTGCGTTTGCGAATGAGGCGCATCTCGTACGGACCGTGTGCGTGTTCCAAAGCATTGGCCGTGAGTTCCCACGCCGCCATTACCGCCTCTCCGATGGTCTCATCGGGGATCCGTAGCTCGTGCAGTGCGCACCGCAACGCAACGCGACATTGTGAAGCGTCATGGTGGGTTCTGCCCGTCCAACGCCAAATCAATACCTGGCCGCCGTCTCTCATCTGTGTCACAGCCGCATCCTTCGCGCAGTTTGGGCTGCCCACAGAGATAGGCCGCCGAGGGCGTTTCTGGACGCAAACTGTATGGTGCTCGTACCGCTCGACAGGAGTGATGCGGCGACGAAACAAATTTCGACCATGTGGACTCCTGCGAATGGTCCGCGAATGGAACGCAACCACGACACCACAGATCAGTTCTAGAGCGGAATAACCACGTGGAGTGAACTCTGCCTGTCGCCGAATCACGACACAAAGCTTTTCGCTGACACAGAGATCGACGCCTTCACTCGTCGATTACGAAATCACTCGCTTCTCTGATGGATCGTTTACAACGACAGGGACGACCCATAACCAGATATTATTCGGCTACGCTTCGGAGACCCGTGAAGAAAGGCGCAATCTGCGAGCGAGTCGCGGGCACCATACACGCGAAGGCCTCGACCGGACCCTGACAAAGAGACGGCACGCCACAACCGACACCTCTGGGCATTGCCCGCGCATGGGAGCAGCCCCTGGCCGGGCTGGCTCGTGGCAGCTGTAATAGAAAAGCAGGGCGTCGTCTGCCTCGGCGCCACAACTCATGTCGAGGACATCCAGCGAGTCGGCTTCCGGCGGTAAAGTGGGCTGTCAGGCAAGGCTGATCAGATGCTGCCCCCCCTGCGGGCCGCTTGCGGGCAAGAAGGTACTCCGTCGTCGAGGCCCCGGATTCTGCTGCCTGCACCAGCTCCCGTTCCAAGGGCGTGGGTATATCTCCCTGGTCGAGTCCTGCCGAGTACACGGCCCGCGTTCAGGATTCCCTCAGCGGGGACCTCCAGGCGTTCTTGGCAGGATGGATGAGCGAGCACCTCTCGGGCGACGTACCCATTGCGGCAACGGGTCCGTCTTCAAAGATCATCCGGGTGGTAGATCATGGGGTCGTGGTACGTCGTCATGAACTCACTGATCAGGAGTGGGAGTTACTCGCTGCTGATACCCCGGGCCGCGACGGGGCGGCCCCGCGTGGAGGACCGGCAGGTCGTCAACGGGATGGTCTACAAGATCGCACCGGGATCTCCTGGCGTGACTTGCCGGAACGCTACGGGCCGTGGAAGACCGTGTACACCCGCTTCCGCTGCTACGCCCTCGACGGCGTCTTCACACGGGCCCTGCAGCAGATCCAAGCCCACGCCGACGCGGCCGGCGACATCGACTGGCTGGTCCAGATCGACTCCACCATCGTCCGCGCCCACCAGCACGCCGCCGCCACCGGCCGAAATGGGGGCGACATCGGCAGGACGAACCGGACGATCACGCCCTCGGCCGATCCCGAGGCGGGCTGACGACCCAGATTCACCTCGCCTGCGACGGCAAGGGCCGCCCGCTCGCGATCCTGGTGACGCCCGGCCAACGCCACGACAGTGTCTGCGCACGCCCTCTGCTGGAACGGATCCGTGTTCCCCGCACCGGCCTGGGCCGGCCTCGGTGCAAGCCCGGCCACCCGCGGATCGTCGGCGATGCCCCTGCGCAGCGGCATGAAGGTGTTCACTCCGGAGCCGATGCTGCGCCAACGGCCTTCGACTTCGCGCTCGAAGGCGATCGAGCGGGAGACGCTGCCGCGCAGCCGCAGCGGTGAGAGCAGTCGGCCACCGGGAGCAAGCTGGTCGAGCCAGGCGTGGGCACCGCGTGGGCGCCGACGGTCGCCACGATCCGGTCGTAGGGGGCGTTGGCGGACCCTGGGCGCCGTCGCCGAGGACGGCGGTGACGTTGTCCAGGCCAGCGGCCTTCAGGCTGGTGCAGGTGCCTTCCACGATGTCGTCGTCCACGTCGATGGTGGTGACGTGCCCCTGCTCGCCCACAAGGTGTCCGAGCAATCCGGCGTTGAAGCCGGTTCCGGCCCCCAGCTCCAGTACCTTCATGCCAGGCTCGACGTGGAGCTGTTCCAGCATCAGGGCGACGATGTCGGGCTCGGAAGCACAGCTGATCGACCGACCGGCGCTGTCGTACTTGGTGTCCACCGTGGTGTTGGAGTACGTTTTCTCCAGAGGCGCCTGGGGGACGAAGAGGTGACGGGGCACGGCCCGCATCGCCTGCTCCACCCGCGCGGTGCGGATGCTGCCGCCCTGGACCAATTGGTCTACGAGGCGGGCACGCAGGGCATCGGGGTTGGTCTCGATGGTGTCGCTGTTCACCCCGGTGACAGTAGTGGCCGCCTCGCCCGCGCCGAGCGGAGTCATTATCAAGATCTGTGGATCGGGTCGGGCGAGGCGACTTGGTGGACATCCTGGCCTTGATGTCGTTCTCGCCGTGACGAGTGACTTCGTGCAGGCCCAGTCGCCGGTAGAGGGTCTGGGCTCGCTGGCTGACGACGAGGACGTCCAAGGTGAGGTCCCGGCCATGCTGGTGAGCCTGATGCAGGAGGCTGCGGATGAGCTGGCTGCCGATACCGCGTCCCTGGTGGTCGGGGTGGAACTCGATCCGCGCCAGGTAGATCTCCGTCGGCCGGTGCTCGACGTGGAGCATGCCGGCGTCCGCGCCGTCGGCGGTGATGATCCGCCATCGGACCGGGATGAGCGTGCGGGCGTGGAAGTCGCGTTGGATCTGTTCGTCCCAGCCCCAGATGGCCGCGACGTAGGCGCCCATGACGGCTTTGTGCAGCTGGAAGCAGTACTCGCTGTCCGCGGATGTGGCCGACCGCAGGCCGATGGCGGTCATGCGGTCTGCTCCTGGAGCCGCTCGACGAGTAGGCCGCGTTCGAAGCGGGCTCCGGCGCGGACGAGGGCGACGAGGTGGGGTGCGTTAACCGCCCGCCATCGCTGCTGGGCCGAGGCCTCCTCCAGGCAAACGTTGAGGTGGATGCCCTCGGCCCACACGTACACAGAGTCGTCCTCGGACAGGTCGCGGTCCATGAAGGCGGCGTGATCAGCCTGCCACTGCTGAGTGAGGCGGGTGACGGTCGCCGGCGAGAGCCCGGCCGCCGAGCCGAGGAACTGCTCCAGAGCCGGGACGAAGTCGCTGGAGGACAGGCCGTGCAGGTAGAGCAGTGGCAGCACCTCGCTGATCTTCGGGGACTTGCGGCACCACGGCGGCAGAATCGCGGAGGAGAACCGCTTGCGCTCACCCGTGGCCTCGTCAACGCCCTTGTCGTTCACCCACGGGGGCCTTCACCTCGACCACGCCGGCCGCGATGGTGGCCTTCCGGGGCTGGTGGTAGCCGTTGCGGACCACGAGCCGCCGGCCGGTCTCGTCGCGCTGGTCAGCCAACTCGCTCATGTAGGCGTTGAATTCGACCTCCAGGGCCGCCACGAGCATCCGCCTCGCACCCTCCCGGACGATCTCGTCGATCGAAGAGGAGCCGTTGGCGGTGGTGCCGTCGTCGTTGACTACGCTGAGCACGGGCGTGCCTTCCCGACCGGTGCTGCGAACACCGGCCCACTCGATGACCATCAATCGATCACTCGGGAAGGTACGCCCTTCGCGTGCTCCCCGAGCTCCGATCCACAGGTCTCGAGCATGGATCACGTGGAGAACTGACCACGTACTGCGCGGCTGAGGGTGCGGCGCGGCGGCGGTCACTGAGGAGTTGATGGAGGCACGTGTACGCCAGTATCTAGATGGCTCCCACCAAAACCGTGTCTTACGTGGTGAGGCAGGTAGGACTCTCCAGCCTCACCGAGGAATGATCAAACAGATGAGCCGCCCCGCAGTCGGCATTCGTCCGCGGTTGAAGACGACCGCAACCAACAGCGCCACCACCGGCAGCAATGGGACGAGTGCAGCGTCGGGCAATCCGAGGACGGCCGCACCGGCCATGACCAGCACGACCACGGCCCCCACCACGACCACCCGCAATTGCTCCTCGGCGCAGCCGGCGCCACACCGGCGAGTTGATCTGCGTCGAGAAGGTCGCCGATACGGCCCTCGGCGTAGCGTTCGGCGATTGTCAGCAGCATCACGATGAGGTCTTCAAGGGCGCGGCGCGGCTCGGAATCCTGCCGCGCTTCGGCCTTTCGTAGCGCGCCCACCACCAGTGTGGCATGTGCCTTGAACTGGCGCTCGTTGTGCCGTCTGGCTCTAGCGCGGCGGGTGCGATGGGCCCTCCAGATGGCGCGCTCAACCGGTTCCATGGAAACTCGCGGGACCTGACAGTCCGGCTGGGTTTCCTCCCAGCGACGAAGAACTGTGGTGCACTGGGCTGCGACCGTCAACAGCGCAACGACAGGCCAGCAGCGCCGGTACTCCATTCGCGCACTTTCCTTGCCCGAGTACCCGGCGAGGGCCTCCAGATCGAAGGATGCATACGTGACTCTGCTGCCAGAGCTGGTCAGGTTTATTCGTTTGAGGAGCCGCGCTTCAGCGGTCAAGAGCAAGGCAAAGAAGAGAAGTACCGTTACTCTGTCGATCGCGTATAAGTCCCAGTGACGCACCGACATCGGCACAGCTACGATGCTGCTGAGCAGTGACTGCGCCACGCCAGGCTGCGGTCCAGGATCCGCGCTCAACCGCAGATGCTCCCAGTCGGCCATGTCATCGACGTGCACCAAGGCGAATAGCAACAAGACAAACCGCAGTGTCTTGATTGGCGTGGCCAGAGGCAGAGCGCGCCACCAACGCACGACATACTGAGGGGCCAACCCGTGGCCGCCGACCCGATCTTGTATTCGAGGCGGCAGCAGCAGTATCTGCGCGAGAAACGGGCCAGCTCGACGCCCCCCGAGGCGGCGCGTAGTCGCTCGAAGCGGTCCAGCGACGCCGACCACCAGCGCTCAATCGGTCCAGGAATATGGATTAGAACTATCCCGACCACGAGCACAAGCTCGACAGCCACAACGAAGTAACCGATCAACACATCGACAGTCTCACGTATCACAGCGGCAGCGACGGTCGAAACGCGATGAACCGGCAACGAGGACGGCACATTCGGCATGAGTCTGATGCAGAGGCAGCACCCCTGACCGGATGTGACCGGAGGCGCCTGGGCCACTCCTGCAGCTACTGCGGTCGACTCATCCGCCTCACCACGCAGGACACGGTCTAAGACCGTGTCCTGCGTGGTGAGGCGTCGTTGACCTCGGTATGGGACGGGGTACGTGGAGTCGGATTGTTCCGGACGGGTTGTGGGAGATCGCGAAGCCGCTGATCCCGCCGTCGAGGGTGCGGCCGCAGGGCGGTGGAACGCAGGACACGCCTGATGAGACGTTGTTCGCGGCCATCATCTATGTGCTGGTCAGTGTTGCGCCTGGCGGGCTCTGCCGCCCTGCTTCGGCATATCGAAGTCGACCGCTCACCGCCGTTTCCTGATCTGGTCCAAAGCCGGCGTCTGGGGTCGCCTGCACGAAGCCGTACTGCACCGGCTCGACGATGCCGGCCTGATCGATGTCACCCGCGTCGTCCTCGACACCGCCCACGTGCGGGCGAAAAAAAGGGGGCGGACACACAGGTCCGAGCCCCGTGGACCGGGGCAAACCGGGTTCCAAAATGCACATCCTGTCGGACGCGAACGGGCTGCCCCTCCTCGTCGGTGTCTCGGCCGCCAACACCCACGACAGCGAAGGGCTGAAGCCCATGGTGGAGGGTCACCAAACGAGACACGACCCCCACCGCGGCCGGTACTTCAAGCCCCAGCGCCTGCATGCAGACAACGCCTACGACCGGGCTGATCTGCGCAGATGGCTCCGATGGAAGCACATCGGAGTACGCATCGCCCGCAAAGGCATCGAGTCCAGCGAACGCTTAGGGCGACGCCGGTGGGTCATCGAGCGCACCATGTCGTGGCTGTCCGGATACCGCCGACTTAGCCCCCGCTACGAACGCGATCCCCGCAACTACCTGGCCTTTCTCGGACTCGCCGCCACCCTGTGCTGCTACAAGAGGCTCGTCCGCCTCACCACATAGGACACGATCTAAGCCCGAGAACGCCGGTGCAACTGGCCGACCGTGGGCTCGATCAGCCCCGGTGATGCTCAGCTCCCGGCAGGATGAGGCCATGGAAGCGGAGACGTTGGCGGGGCTTTTTGGTTTCGTAGGAACCCTCGTTGGCGCCGGGGTGTCCTTATGGGCCACGGTGATCACTCAGCGGCAGCAGGCCGAGGCGACGGCGGATCGACGGGAGGAGGCCAGGGCCACGCTGATCGCGGAACGCAGCAGAGCCGCAGGCGAGAAGGCCCTGTCCGAGTTGTACGACCTTCGTCGACATATCTCCCAGCGCCAGCGTGACCTCGCGTCAGAAGACCGAAAGCTCTGGATCCGAGCCGGTGAAGCCCTCGCCGATCAAGCCGAGCTTGAAGCGGGGCTCATGCCGCAGGCGGAAGAGGTGCGGACGCGCTTCCGGGAGGCGCTAGAAGTGACCCGAGTCTCGATGCACGTCGAGATCCAAGAGTCGTCGGACCAGCCGGGCGAGAGCAAGACCAATACGGACCACGCCATCGACTCGACCTCCTCTCGGCGTACCTGCGAGAAGAGCCGCTGCCCGAGCCCACACATGCGGTAGAGCACCATCGGTTCCAACGGGCTCGGTACGACTTGGAGAACCCTCCGGATGAGCCTGCGACCCTTTCCTGGGACCTGTGAACTACCGTCCCGGTTGAGTCGCCCCGAGAGGATGATAGCCATGCAGGCAGAGACGTTGGCGGGATTGTTCGGCCTCGGAGGTGCCCTCGTAGGTGCGGCGGTCTCCACGGGAGCGGTCGTCTGGCAGCAGCGGAAGATAACCCGCGAGGCCGAACGCGCGCACCTGCTGGGCCTTGCGGAGAGCGCCGCGAACGAGTGCATCCGCATGAGTTATGAACTTGTGGATCACTTCCACCCTGAGACCAGAGTGCATCCGCGAGCCAGCGAAGAGGACCGGCGGCAGTGGCGTGAGGAGTTGAAACGAAAGTTCAGGGTGCTCGAAGAGCAATCTCTGAGATTTTACGATGATCAAGTCCGCAGGTTCTTGGTTCGGGTCAACTACGCGCTCATGTGGGAGATTCCCTATCACGATCGCGAGCACAGCCACGCCGTATGCGAGCAGATCTGCAGGGACATCTGCGAAGTCATGGGGACGGTGCTGCGCCGTCAACCATTCCCCAGGGAGGTCTGGGGGCGCTATCCGGAGCGGTCATGACGGCCGTCACGACTAGTCGGCCTTGGTTTCGCCGAGGGAGCCGACCTGAGAGGGGGACGACGTGGAAGCAGAGGTGTCAGCGGGGTGGATCGGCCTGATCGGGGCCTCGGTCGGTGCTGGGGGCGCCCTCCTGGGCGGGTGGTTCCAGCAGCGGCACCTGGCGAAGATGGCCCGGGAGCAGCGGGAGGATGCCCGGAACGATCTCATGGAAGAGCGTGGTAGAGCCGCAGCCGACAAGGCCCTCGCCGTGCTGTACACCCTGCGCAGCCACATCCTCACATGGAAGACGGGCTGGTCCGCAGTGGAGCGGGTCCACTGGGTCCAAGAGGGTCACACCTATACAGATGACGCGGAGCTGAACACTGCCCTCATCCCGAAGGCCACCGAGCTGAGGAAGCGTTTCAGGGACGCGCTGGGTGCCATCCGCAGGTCCATGTTCGTTGATGCCCATGAGGCAAGGAACGAGCCGTACCTGAGCGAGTTCGACACGGAACATGCGATCGAGCTGCTCTCGGCCTACATGCGTGGTGACGACCTGCCTCAACCCACCCTCCGGGAGGAGCGGGCGGGCGTGGACCGCGACATGCGGCAAAGGCTCCACGAAGACGAGGAGCGCCGTCGCTCGGACCCGTCATGACACCCGCCAGCAGCGGTACTTGCTTTCCCTAACGAACGACCGCATAATCGAACACAGTAGGACATGTACGTCCTCGTGCGGGCCCCGCCCTCTGGAGGTTCCGGGCCTTTCACATGCTCGGGAGGGCTTCAGTGGGGACGAGATCTGTCTGACGGCCCGTGAGGCCGCCGAGCTGACGGGCGTCAGCACGGTGACGGTCTATTCGTGGGTGCGCCGAGGTCACCTGAAAGTCGAGGACCTCGATCACCGAGACCAGAAGCTCTTCCGTCATTTCGACGTCGCCCGGGCCGAGATGGCCACTCGGGGCAAGGCGAAGCGCGTGTTGGCGCCTGCGGCCGGATTTCAGAAGCCGACCTAGGGCCGATCACCCTCCGCCCTTCTTATCTACGATTCACACCCGTCAAACAGCACATCCAACTGACTAGCCACCCCCGCTTCCAGGGGTCGTCCTCTGGGTTAGCTGCCGTGAACGCCAGCAGCCGCGGATACTGATCAGCAGCTTGCCCTTCAGCTTGGATATCATCCCAAACCCGCGCGAAGGGCCAGCGACGCATGTGTGACTGGATCCCCTCCTTCCAGACGCCCCACGTCCGGTGAGTGATCGAACCTGCGGCCCGCGCATTCAGCTCCGCCTCACAGTGTCGAAAATATGACCGGGCAACCGCCTCGTCCATAGGAGAGACACGTCTCCGGCGCTGCCCGTCCCTCGCTCCTTTCGGACTCAGCCGCTCCATGAGTTCCCAGTAGCGCTGCTCAAAGCGGTCCTCGAAACTCATGATCCGGAGCTTGCGGTTCTTCCGTAGCCCGCAGAGTCCGACGAGCACGCCGAAAGCAATGATCATCTGGGCGACAGGCACGACGACATCGACAAGGATTGCGTCAGACGCGGCCAAGGCGTCTGCAAGCTGATGCATGTCTCCCATAACACGGCACCTGCGAAAACCTGGCTATACGGAACCGGCCAATCGGGTGACGCCCTCGTGACGGCCGTCAGCTCCTGACCGGTCACCCGTCACCACACGCGTGTGAGGGGGTGAGCCGGCTGTGGCCCGGACCTTCTCCGCAGAGAATGAGGAGCGCCTCCGTCAGCTCCATGCTGACGGCGTCAGCAGGAACGAGATCGCCCGTCAAGATGGAGTGGTCCGTCGGGACCATCACCAACCACGCCCAGCGCCTCGGGCTCTCCTTCGACAGGGAGGCCGTCAGGGCCGCCACTGACGCCCGTCAGGTCGATCTGAAGGACAGGCGTCAGCGGATCCAGGAACGGCTCTGGATCTCGCGGAGCGGGCCATCGACCGGGCCCAGGGCCGATACCTCCTGACGGGCTTCAGCCACACCGGTGGCCGACACGCTCACCGTCATCGACGATCTTCTTCTGAATGGGAGCTGACTCATGGCGCGTACCGATGTGCCTCTGTCCAGCCTGGTGGGCAACGGCTCTCTGGCCGACCCCGCCGGGACCAACCTGGACGTCACCAACGACCACTCGATCAACGTCGCGGTCTGACCCACCCGGAGGAGTTCGTCGAGTAATAGTCAAGATTCGTGGATCGGCGAAGTTATCGTCTGATGCTCCGGTGCCATCGGATCTCGCCGTCGGGCCATTCGTCGGTGGGTGTGAGCCCGGCGGCAGTGGCGACGGCGGCGGATGCCCGATGTTCGGGGTGGATGTGGGCGATGACGGTGTGCACCAGCTGCTGGCTGAGCCAGTCGACGAGTCCTCGGGCTGCTTCGGTGGCGATGCCTCTTCCCTGCCACGGGGTTCCCACCACCCAGGCGATCTCGGCGATGGGGCCGTGGCCGGAGGGGCTGACTGTCGCCTGGACGGTGCCCGTCAGGCCGGCCTTGCCACGGAGCCGGATCACCCAGTTCAGCCAGGAAATGGCCGGATCGGGAGAGCCTGCGGTCATGCGCTGGTAGCGCGAGCGCAGGGCTTGCGGGGTGTCCGGAGTGCCGCCGATGAAGGTGTGCAGGGCCGGGTCGGACAGTACGGCGGCCATCTCCTCGGCGTGCTCGACCTGCAGCGGCAGCAGGTCCAGCCGCTTGGGGCCTTCGACGAGCTGGCCGCGTTCGAAGCGGGCTCCGGCACGGACGAGGGCGACGAGGTGGGGCGCGTTCATGGCCCGCCACCGCTGCTGGGCGGACTCGACGAGCTTGAACCCCATGGCCAGGCGGCGGTGCGGGAGCCGGCCCCGCGGGTGACCTTGGTCCGCAGCCGGACGGTGGAGAAAGTCGACTCGATGGGGTTCGTGTGCGTAGGTGGATCCAGTGCTCGGCCGGGAAGTCGTAGAACGCCAGCAGCTGGTCCTGGTCGTCGGTGATCTTCTTGACCGCCTTGGGGAATTTCGAGCATGGCGTCCAGAACATTGGCCGATTTGTGAACCCAGCACCTTTGCCCGCGGGTTTCGGGAAACACCTCCGCCAGAGCCTTCCAGAAGCCCAGGGCGCCGTCCCCGACCGCGAGCACCAGGGCTCGCATTCCCCGGCGGGCGCAGTCCCGCAGCAGGTCGACCCACGACTCACCCGACTCGCGGTAGCCGTCCGTGAGCGCGACCAGCTCTTTGGAACCATCGGCCCGGACTCCGATGAGTACCAGGACGCATGCCTTGGCCTCCTACAAGCGGACGTTGAGGTGGATGCCGTCGGCCCACATGTACACGTAGTCGACCTCCGCGAGGTCGCGGTCCATGAAAGCGGCATGATCGGCCTGTCACTGCGTCGTCAGCCGGATGACCGTCGTCGCCGAGAGCCCAGCGGGCGAACCGAGGAACTGCTCCAGAGCGGGCACGAATTCGCCGGAGGACAGACCGTGCAGGTAGAGCAGCGGCAGCACCTCGCTGATCTTCGGCGACTTGCGACACCACGGCGGCAGGATCGCCGAGCTGGACCGCTTGCGCTCGCCCGTGGCCTCGTCGACGCGCCTGTCGTTCACGCGCGGTGCCTTCACCTCCACCACGCCAGCCCCGGTGACGACCTGCCGGGGCTGGTGATAGCCGTTGCGCACCACCAGACGGTGCCCCCCTGCCGTCGCGCTCATCGACCAACTCAGGTATGTACGCGTTGACTTCCGCCTCCAGTGCGGCGGCGAGCATCCGCCGTGCGCCTTCCCGAACGATCTCATCCAGCAGCGAGCTGCCGCTTGGCGTGATGCTGTCCTCGTTGACTACCGTAAGCACGGGCGTGCCTTCCCGACCGACGCTGCAACGTCGGCCTTGCTCGATGACCTAGCGATCGATCCATCGGGAAGGTACGCTTCCTTCCGCCAGGAGTGATCCACAGGTATTGAGCATTACTCCCGAGCGTGGACGAGGCGTTGTCGCTCGTTCCCATGACTACCTCTTTCGCCAGTGTTGACAAGGCGCTTTGGTCCTCACGCGGGAGGCCCAAGCGGTTCCAGTGGAAGATCAGATGATGGGCGAGCACGGCGCGCAGACCCCTGAAAGGTGTCTTTATTGCGGTACGGTGGTTGATCTGGATCTTTTCGATCGCCCAAGTATGGGCGTGATCTCTGATCGTGGCTCTGCGACTTCTCTACCTGATCTTCTGCCGACTCCTTGACTGCCTCTTTGTGCTGGGTCGATCGACCGCGGCGAACAACGCTGAGATCCTTGCTCTCCGCCATGAGGTCGCTGTGCTTCGCCGGCAGGTGGAGCGGCCGCGGCTCTCGTGGGCTGATCGTGCCGTGCTCTCTGCTCTCGCCCGGTATCTGCCACCCGTCTTACGTCGCTATCGGCTGGTCACTCCAGGCACCCTGCTGACCTGGCACCGTCGTCTGGTGCGCTGGAAATGGCGACAGGCACCAGCGAGGCCCGGTCGGCCACCGTTACCGGAAGAGATACTCGTGCTCATCCAGCGCCTGGCGAGAGAAAACCCGACCTGGGGGTACGTCAGGGTCCAGGGCGAACTGCGACGGCTCGGTCATCGGGTCGCCGCAGCCACCATCCGGCGCGTCCTACGCCGCTCCGGCCTGCCGCCCGCACCGCAGCGAGCATTTCAGCAGACCTGGCGTACTTTCCTCCGCTCCCAGGCCCACACGCTGCTCGCCTGCGACTTCATGCACGTGGAGACCGTCTTCCTCAAGCGCTGTCTTCTTCGTCATGGAAATTGCCACTCGGCGCGTCCGTGTCCTGGACGTCACAGCCCGTCCCACCGACGCATGGGTCACTCAGCTCGCACTCAACCTGCTCATGGACCTCGGCGACAGCACTGAGTGCTTCCGCTTCCTCATCCGGCACAGGGACAACAAGTTCACCGCCGCCTTCGCCGACAACGGCACAGCCGTCATCCCGACACCGCCGCAGAGCCCACGGTCCAACGCGTTCGCCGAACGATGGATACGCACAGCCCGCGCGGAATGCACCGACCGACTCCTCATCACCGGCGAACGACACCTGTGTACGGTCCTCACCACGTACGCCGAGCACTACAACGCGGGACGGGCCCACCGCAGCCTCGACCTACGTGCTCCAGACGACGACCCGAACATCATCCCCCTGCCCGCCGCCACGGTCAGGCGCACGCAGATACTCGGCGGACTGCTCAACGAGTACCACACCACGCCACCTCGACCGCCACACCATCCACAGGAAACGCCCAGCTCAGCAGCCTGATCGGAATATTGACACCCTTCAGGCAGGTCAACCATCGGCTCCCTCGTCGAACGCTCCCCGCTACCTGATGCTCGTCCACCTGCCCACCGGACACAGCACCATGGCTACGCGGACCGGCCTGATCAAGACCGTGAAGACCCTCCCCTCACACCTGATGCGGTCCATCACCTGGGACCAGGTCTCGGAGATGGCCGCCCACCGCGCCTTCACCATCGCCGTCGACATCCCGGTCTACTTCTGCGCCCCGGCCAGCCCCTGGCAGCGCGGCTCAAATGAGAACACCAACGGCCTGCTGGGACAGTACTTTCCCAAGGGCACCCGACCTGTCCGTTCACACCCGCGATGACCTGGACACCGTGGCCGCAGAACTCAACAGCCGCCCACGCAAAACGCTCGGCTGGGAAACCCCAGCCGAGCGATTGGCTAAGTCGGGTAGCCGGATCACGTTGCCGTGACCCGGCCCCCTCAGAACCGGACGTGCCAGTTATCCCGGCATCCGGCTCAAGCAAGCCACGTGGGCTTCGCAGGTCAGCAGGTTGTTGTGGTCCGTTTGCCGTCGCCCGCATGGTGCTGGCGGTGGCATTCGGAGTGCACGAGGCGAAGGTTGTTCCGTTCGTCCGAGCCGCCGTGTCGCCGGTAGGTGAAGTGATGCTTGTGGAGCATCTTCTTCGAAGCCGCGAACCAGTTGATCCACTCGCGTGGGCTGTCCGGTTCGTACTCGGCTCCGGCGATCAGCGCCTGCTTGCAGAGGGGGCAAAGCCCCTGCTGCCGGACCGCCAGGACAAGACTCGTCTTGTCCATCGGCGGTGGCGCCTTTCTGCGGCGACGGTCCTGCCAGTACTCGGCGAGTGCAGGGTCGTCCGGGGACGATCCGCCCTTGACGAGCTGGTGGCGGACGATACCAGTCCAGGAGAACTTGGGCAGGAAGGCGCCGCTGTCGCGGTCGCCGAAGACCCAACGGTCCTGCCTGGACGGGTGGAACCTGCCGAAGTACCGGTCCACAACCCAGTACCTCGACTTCTTGGGATGGCCTCGCCTGGCCCAGTTCCAGGTCAGGCGCCACATGTAGTGGTCCAGCGACGCAAACGTCGTCGTGGAGGACATCGCCCGGTAGTAGGCTGCCCAACCGCGAACGATTGGGACGAGCCTGCGCAGTACGGCCTCGACGTTGTTCCCGTGAAGGGCTTTCACCTCGGTCCGCAACCGCTCCCGGAGCCTCTTGCAGGCCGCCGTGCTCGGTTTGATGATCAGCTTGCCGCCCATCCGGCGGGCGGTGAAACCGAGGAAGTCGAACCCCTCGTCGAGGTGGACGACCTTGGTCTTCTCCTCGTTGAAGCGAAGACCTCTCGGCTTCAGCCAGTCCTCCAGCCGGGTCCTGACCTGGTGCACCTGGGCTTCGTCGTGGCAGAGCACCACGAAGTCGTCGGCGTACCTCACCAGCACGGGAGTGCCGGGGGACGCGCCAGGTTCTCGCCCGGCTTGCGCCACCCTGTATTGGCACCCTGCGGCCTGTTCCAACCCGTGCAGAGCGACATTCATCAGCAGCGGACTGATCACACCGCCTTGAGGAGTTCCCTCTTCCGTCGGTGCGAATCGACCCCGGTCGACCACTCCCGCCTTGAGCCAGCCCCGGATCAGGTCCCTGGCGGGGAACTGGCCGATGGAGGACATCAGGTGGTCGTGGTCGATGCGGTCGAACGCCGCCGACAGGTCCGCGTCCAGCACCCACTGACGTTTCGAGGCCTTGCCCTTCACCGTCAGGAAGATCGCCATGATCGCGTCCTGGCAGCCGCGGCCGGGCCGGAAGCCGTAGGACCTCGGCTCGAACCGCGCTTCCCACTCGGGCTCCAGCGCGTTCTTCACGCGGGCCTGGAGCACCCGGTCACGGATGACCGGGATGCCGAGCGGTCGCTGTTTCCCGTTGCTCTTGGGAATGAATACTCGCTTGACTGGCCTGGCCTTCCAGGGCTGGGACGACCGATGGATCTCGGCTGCCAGCTTGCCCCTCGCCGCAGGGGTGAGGGCTCGCTCCCCGTCGATGCCGGCGGTCTTGCGACCACTGCTCTGCTGCGTCACCCGCCTCACGCTGACCAGCGTGTTGCTCCGGCTCCGCAGCATGAGCTTCTGCAAGTTGCGGACCTTCTTCAGGTCCCCGTCCTGCGTCGCCTTGAAGATCCTCTGCCTCAGTCGCCGTACGTTCTCCTCGCACTCGGCCCAGTCGATGCCGTGCCAGTCGAGGGTGTCGTCCTCCGGTCCGTTCACCGCAGCCGCCGAAGGCTCAGCCAAGACCGTGCCCCCCAATTCGCGCCTCCAGTACCTAACTTGTCCTTCGGTTCAGACGTCCTTGCAGCGGTGACTTCAAAGGCTCACCAGATCCACGTGGGCTCCCTTTCGGGCCGGGCCACCAGGGCCCGTATCCGGCGAGTTATACGGGAAGCGGGTGAAGGTCCCGTTCTCCCGGTTTCCTCTGGCCTTTCAGCCCACCGGCCTTCGCTTCTTGGATCATCCTTCTCCCGCCGGGGAGTTCAGCTCTCCTTGCGGTCGGCCTACCAGACTCTCCGCCTGGACCTCGACGGGGTTTCCACGTTCCGCACCAGTAAGACGCGGCTGGGGTGGGCGCCCCCTTTGCCCCGGGACCAACGGTGTCCTTCCCTTCAGGTATCAGCCTCCTGAGGGGCGCTCGATGCCTCACAGCATCGGGTCCTGTGACCGCCGCTTGCATGCCATCGCGCGGTCTTGAAATCACGGGGCGTCGTCAGGGGTTCACTCACGTTCGCCCGTCCAGCCTTCCCCTCGCCTGTGACTCCTCGATGGCCGAGGCGTCCTTGGGCTTGAACGCTCAGCTTCACACCCCGCCGTTGCCAGCGACGCATGTGAGCGGGGGGACGGGCCTTGGACACTGGCCCGAAGTTCAGCCGATCGATACCCCCTTCACTTGGCTGTCCTTACTTACTTGGAGCGACCTCGTGTCGCACCTGATCGTTTCAGAATGAGATCCGTAGGCGGCGGAGGCATATGAGGCTGCAAGCCAATTCGAGCAGTCCCTGATGGAGATCAGCGCGTCGCTCGTAGCGGATGCGGAGCCGTTTGAACTGGTGCAGCCAGGCGAACGCGCGCTCGACTACCCAACGAACCTTGCCCAGTCCGGAGCCGTGGGCGACGCCGCGTCGGGCAATCACTGGTTTGATGCCGCGTCTCCACAGCAGGCGTCGGTACTTGTCGAAGTCGTAGCCCCGGTCCGCGTACAGGCGCCGAGGCTTGCGACGGGGGCGTCCCCGCACGCCCCGGATCGGCGGGACCGCGTCCAGCAGGGGTAGGAGCTGGGTGACATCGTGCCGGTTGCCGCCGGTGAGGGTGTCAACGAGCGGGGTTCCATGTAGGTCGACGATCAGGTGGTGTTTGGAGCCAGGGCGGGCGCGGTCGACGGGCGACGGGCCGACGTGATCCCCCCTTTGAGAGCCCGGACATGCGAGCCGTCCACGGCGCAGTCCTCCAGATCCAACAGGTCGGCGCGGCGCAGCTCGCTCAGCAAGGCAGCGTGCAGACGTGGCCAGACGCCGGCCTCGGTCCAGTCCCGCAGCCGACGCCAGGCCGTCACCCCGGAACAGCCCACCGCCTCCGCCGGGACATCACGCCAGGCGACACCCGTCCGCAGCACGAACAGGACGCCGGCGAGCGCCGTTCGGTCAGGAACACGCAACCGCCCCGGATGGCGACGCCGCCGCTCGGGAGTAGGCGGCAGCAGCGGAGCCACCCGCTCCCACAGATCGTCAGGGACAAGATCAGCACGCACTCCGGACACCCTGCCGACCAAGATCGCCGAGCACAAGACCTGCGGCTCACCTCGCGCTGAAGCGATCAACAGACGTACGGCAAGCTCAGCAGGACGGCGCGCAGTGCCGTGTCGTCGGTGGACCGGCCAGGACATCGAAGCCGTATCCAATGGCTGCGAGCCCCGCGACGGCCGCCACCAGTGCGATCGCGGTACGCCATCGGCCCCGTACAACGACGAAAACAGCCAGGGCAGCAGCGGTCCCGCTGAGCACCAGGACCGGCAGGCCCAGCCAGAGCACGTCCGGATTGGTCTCGCCCTCGAAACCGCCGAAGAGGGCCCTCCGGCCGTACGGAAGCCAGGCCGCGAAGCCCGCCAGGCAACCGAATACTGCTGTCAGGCACCCCGCGGCGCCTATGGCGGCTTCACGCCGGGTCGTCTGTTCAGCTTCCATATGATGAGAGACGCCTCGCAGTCACTGGAAAGTTCCGCTGACCCGGACGAGTCCGGCCCTGCGTCCGCGGCAGCAGGGCCACGCGCCCCCACAAGTCGGAAACGAAAGCAGCTCGCGCCCGGACGCCCTATCGACCAGACTGTCGAGCCCAGCCCTACGGCTCACCGCATTCTGAAACGATCAGGTGCGTCACGAGGTCGCTCCAAGTAAGTAAGGACAGCCAAGTGAAGGGGGTATCGATCGGCTGAACTTCGGGCCAGTGTCCAAGGCCCGTCCCCCCGCTCACATGCGTCGCTGGCAACGGCGGGGTGTGAAGCTGAGCGTTCAAGCCCAAGGACGCCTCGGCCATCGAGGAGTCACAGGCGAGGGGAAGGCTGGACGGGCGAACGTGAGTGAACCCCTGACGACGCCCCGTGATTTCAAGACCGCGCGATGGCATGCAAGCGGCGGTCACAGGACCCGATGCTGTGAGGCATCGAGCGCCCCTCAGGAGGCTGATACCTGAAGGGAAGGACACCGTTGGTCCCGGGGCAAAGGGGGCGCCCACCCCAGCCGCGTCTTACTGGTGCGGAACGTGGAAACCCCGTCGAGGTCCAGGCGGAGAGTCTGGTAGGCCGACCGCAAGGAGAGCTGAACTCCCCGGCGGGAGAAGGATGATCCAAGAAGCGAAGGCCGGTGGGCTGAAAGGCCAGAGGAAACCGGGAGAACGGGACCTTCACCCGCTTCCCGTATAACTCGCCGGATACGGGCCCTGGTGGCCCGGCCCGAAAGGGAGCCCACGTGGATCTGGTGAGCCTTTGAAGTCACCGCTGCAAGGACGTCTGAACCGAAGGACAAGTTAGGTACTGGAGGCGCGAATTGGGGGGCACGGTCTTGGCTGAGCCTTCGGCGGCTGCGGTGAACGGACCGGAGGACGACACCCTCGACTGGCACGGCATCGACTGGGCCGAGTGCGAGGAGAACGTACGGCGACTGAGGCAGAGGATCTTCAAGGCGACGCAGGACGGGGACCTGAAGAAGGTCCGCAACTTGCAGAAGCTCATGCTGCGGAGCCGGAGCAACACGCTGGTCAGCGTGAGGCGGGTGACGCAGCAGAGCAGTGGTCGCAAGACCGCCGGCATCGACGGGGAGCGAGCCCTCACCCCTGCGGCGAGGGGCAAGCTGGCAGCCGAGATCCATCGGTCGTCCCAGCCCTGGAAGGCCAGGCCAGTCAAGCGAGTATTCATTCCCAAGAGCAACGGGAAACAGCGACCGCTCGGCATCCCGGTCATCCGTGACCGGGTGCTCCAGGCCCGCGTGAAGAACGCGCTGGAGCCCGAGTGGGAAGCGCGGTTCGAGCCGAGGTCCTACGGCTTCCGGCCCGGCCGCGGCTGCCAGGACGCGATCATGGCGATCTTCCTGACGGTGAAGGGCAAGGCCTCGAAACGTCAGTGGGTGCTGGACGCGGACCTGTCGGCGGCGTTCGACCGCATCGACCACGACCACCTGATGTCCTCCATCGGCCAGTTCCCCGCCAGGGACCTGATCCGGGGCTGGCTCAAGGCGGGAGTGGTCGACCGGGGTCGATTCGCACCGACGGAAGAGGGAACTCCTCAAGGCGGTGTGATCAGTCCGCTGCTGATGAATGTCGCTCTGCACGGGTTGGAACAGGCCGCAGGGTGCCAATACAGGGTGGCGCAAGCCGGGCGAGAACCTGGCGCGTCCCCCGGCACTCCCGTGCTGGTGAGGTACGCCGACGACTTCGTGGTGCTCTGCCACGACGAAGCCCAGGTGCACCAGGTCAGGACCCGGCTGGAGGACTGGCTGAAGCCGAGAGGTCTTCGCTTCAACGAGGAGAAGACCAAGGTCGTCCACCTCGACGAGGGGTTCGACTTCCTCGGTTTCACCGCCCGCCGGATGGGCGGCAAGCTGATCATCAAACCGAGCACGGCGGCCTGCAAGAGGCTCCGGGAGCGGTTGCGGACCGAGGTGAAAGCCCTTCACGGGAACAACGTCGAGGCCGTACTGCGCAGGCTCGTCCCAATCGTTCGCGGTTGGGCAGCCTACTACCGGGCGATGTCCTCCACGACGACGTTTGCGTCGCTGGACCACTACATGTGGCGCCTGACCTGGAACTGGGCCAGGCGAGGCCATCCCAAGAAGTCGAGGTACTGGGTTGTGGACCGGTACTTCGGCAGGTTCCACCCGTCCAGGCAGGACCGTTGGGTCTTCGGCGACCGCGACAGCGGCGCCTTCCTGCCCAAGTTCTCCTGGACTGGTATCGTCCGCCACCAGCTCGTCAAGGGCGGATCGTCCCCGGACGACCCTGCACTCGCCGAGTACTGGCAGGACCGTCGCCGCAGAAAGGCGCCACCGCCGATGGACAAGACGAGTCTTGTCCTGGCGGTCCGGCAGCAGGGGCTTTGCCCCCTCTGCAAGCAGGCGCTGATCGCCGGAGCCGAGTACGAACCGGACAGCCCACGCGAGTGGATCAACTGGTTCGCGGCTTCGAAGAAGATGCTCCACAAGCATCACTTCACCTACCGGCGACACGGCGGCTCGGACGAACGGAACAACCTTCGCCTCGTGCACTCCGAATGCCACCGCCAGCACCATGCGGGCGACGGCAAACGGACCACAACAACCTGCTGACCTGCGAAGCCCACGTGGCTTGCTTGAGCCGGATGCCGGGATAACTGGCACGTCCGGTTCTGAGGGGGCCGGGTCACGGCAACGTGATCCGGCTACCCGACTAAGCTCCTGGCAACAGCCAGTTGATCAGCGGTGTTGCGACGACCCCTCGAATCTGCCCGTCCCAGCCTCCAGGTGTCCACGATCAAGGGGAGGCTTCACTGCCGCTTTCAAGGTGACCATGCGGGACCACGACACCAAGCGTCGCAAGCCTTAGCGCTGCCGAGTGAGCGCTTCAACCGTACTTTGACGCACGTTGCCTGGGGCCACGGATCGATCCGCAAGGGGCAGATCATCGTCCAGCGACGCATATCGGTTGTACACAAGGAGAGGATGTCCTACGGGAGCCGTCACGGACGCCTTCGGAGGAGAACTGATGCGGGGGGAAGACCACGGTCACAACGAGTTGAGCGGCACGGTACACGGATCTGCTGTACAGGCCGGAACGGTGTATGGCGGCATCCACATGCGCATCGGCACTGAGGCTGCGGGGCAGATACAGCAGACGCCGTGGCAGTTGCCGCCGTTAGTGCGCATTACTGACCGTACAGAGGAGTTGTTCGCGCTGGAGCAGCATCGGGCCCGCACCGCTCGCGAGGGCTATCCTGCACTGGCTGCAGTCAGCGGTCTGGGTGGGGTGGGCAAGACGGCAGTCGCGCTAACCTGGTTGCACGCTCTGCGCCCTCAGTTTCCGGGTGGTCAACTCTATGCAGACCTGGGCGCGCAGTCTCCAAACGGACCAGCAGATCCTGACGAGGTGGTTGCCGGCTTTTTACGCACTTTGGGCGTAGCAGCCAAGCAGATGCCTTCGGCCCTTGCTGACCGGGCGGCAATGTACCGTTCGTTGGTGGCAGACAGACAACTTGTAGTGCTGCTCGATGACGCTGCCACTGCAGCCCAGGTTCGGCCGCTACTGCCAGGCGGTCAGAACGTGACTGCCGTGACCAGCCGTCGGCGGATGCCGGGTCTGATCGTGGACGGCTGCTACGCGCTGCACCTCGAACCTCTCGCGACGGAGGCCGCAGTCGAGCTGTTGGAGATCACCCTCGCCGACGGCCGCGTGGCCGCCCAGCCCGACGAAGCTCGCGCCTTGGTCAAGCTATGCGCAGGACTGCCGCTGGCGGTACGTGTCGCCGGCGCTCGGCTTGCAGCGCGCCCACGGCGTGAGATCACTACAATGGTGCGTGCGCTGACGGAGGAACGTGGCCGTTTGGAGGCATTGGCCATCGAAGGGGACCACAATGTACGGGCGACATTAGACCTATCATATCGGGGGCTGACGCCCGAGGCGGCTCGCCTTTATCGTCTCATGGGTCTCCATCCGGGGTCGGAATTCGGGACTCCAGTGGCTAGGGCAGCGCTGGCAAGTGATGCGGCAGAGTTACTCGACATGCTCCACGATGCGAATCTGCTCGTTGATGCTGGAGAGGAACGATATCGGTTCCATGATCTCGTACGGCTGCATGCCGCCTCGAAGGCCGAGGAGGAAGAATCGTCCCAGGAACGCGTCGCGGCATTGCGTCGCATGTTCGACCACTATCTCGCCACTGCCACTCGGGCCGAGGAGATCGTCGACCCTCAGCATCGGACGATGCCGCGCAGCTATGGTGCGGGCTCGGTGATCACGGCTGACCTCGGTGACGACGCCGAGGGTGCCCTGGACTGGCTGGAGCTTGAACTGCCCAACCTGATGACCGTGATACAGCGCGCCCGCCCTGCGGGCTTCCCGGCCGTCGCCTGGCAGCTCGCAGACGCGCTGTGGCCCCTCTTTCTCCGGCGTAAGTTCTACGACCAGTGGCGCGCCGCGCACAGTGAAGGACTCGCGGCAGCGGAGCAGTTAGGAGACACAGCTGCCCAGTGCCGGATGCTCACCTCCGGTGGGGTGGGTGAGCTTGGTTTGGGAAGCCACGAACGAGCCCTGGAGATGTTCGAAAGCGCGGCACGGATGTTTCGCATGTGCGGAAACACCCTTGGCTACGCCCGCGCGCTTAACTACCAGGGACTGGCACATCAAAGGCTTGGTCGACTGGATAAGGCATCCGAGCTTTTCGCTCGCGCCGCAGTGGAGTTACCCGCGTGCGGCGATCGACGGGCTGGCGGGCTGGCTCGGCTGAATCTCGCCGAGGTCGCCCTCGCGAGGGGTCTCCCCGAGAAGGCGACCGCCGATGCTGATGCCGCCTACGTCACGCTACGGGAAGTGGGTGACATGTACAACGCCGCGCGCGCGGCCACTTTACTTGGCCGCGTGTACCTTGCGCGGGACCTCCTCGATCCGGTAGAGGACCTCCTCTTCACGGCACTCAGCACCTTGCGTGGCGTTGCCGCTGACTATGAAACGGCCCGCACCTTGGAGTCCCTAGCCCAACTGGCCGAGCGGCGCGGACAGCAGGACGTCGCGCGGGATTATTATCGAGAAGCACTCGACCTGTATTCCTCGGTGGGTGGTTCTGAATCGGCTGGTGCCCAGACGGTGCGGACCCAGCTCGCACAGCTGGAAAGTCGTTCTGGGGACTGAAGCTGCACTACTCGTACCGTCGCCGATTCCAGGGTTGCTACTGGTAGCCCGGCCACCAGCCACGTGTGGGCCAGCGAGGCACAGATGCCCCACGGCGGTATCGCCGATAACGGCCGTGCCCGGAAGCTCAGTGTGAGGCCGTCGCATCCAGTCCACATCCAACACCTGGGGCCTCGATGCACGGCGATCACCAACGCGCCGGGATTGCGTGTACGCAGTTTGGCAATATCCTGCTGCCCCGTACCCGTGGCCAGCAGTACATCGGCGAGCAGCGACCACGTGCCCGCAGTGGGAAGCTCGAGGCGCAGATGCTCGTCCACGACCATGGCGCCTGAGGCCGGGTGTTTCAGCACGACCCGAGTACGGTGGGCTGGACCTTTCCCCCGGGTCGCCTCGGACAGGACAACGGTCAGCGCCGTCATGACACGACGCTGCCAGGTTCGTCGTAGCGAACAGTGAACGGCAATCGCGCAGGCTCAGTGACCGGCCGGGCGGCGGGTGGGCGCAGGCGCAACTTCCGATACATCAGCGCACGCATTTTGCGGGCGAACTGTCCCGGCTCTGAAGTGATCCGACCAGCGACCCGCTCGTAGCGATGCGACTGGTATGCCGCGGAACTGCGGTTGAGCTGCCGGCGAAGGGGGCGGTCGTCGAGCAGTCGAGGCGCGATAGAGCTCAACTCAGCCATGGGCGAAGCGGAGTCCACATCAGCTTCGGGTAGACAAGCCAGTAGCACAGGAACACCGGTCATTGCCCCATAGAGCGTGACGGATCCGTGGTCACCCACTATGTAATCTGCAGCGACAAGCGCCCCGACCCAGTCGGTGTCCTGGCTAACCACCGTGAGTCCCAAGCGGGCGAGGTCAGCCAGCCAGCTACGAATCTGCCATTCGCTGTGGGCGTTCCATACGTGCGGATGCAGGAGCACGGCAACGCGAAACTTTTCCCGAGGCAACTCGCTTACCAGCCGTTGCAGTAACTCCCACCGCTGTCCGAGCAGAGAGTGAGGCCCCCAGGTGGAGCAGGCCAGAATCAGCCGCTGGTGCGCCCTGGTGCGCAGGGCCTCGCGGTATAGCGCTCGGCAGGCCAAACTGACGGTGATGCGGTCGAAGCAGGGGTCCCCCACCACCTCCGCAGCAGGCAGAGCCTCGGGGCATTCGCGACCGAGCCGGGTGAGCTCCTCGTGGTGTGCCAGAACGATCGTCTCGGGTACCAGCACACCGTCCCGAATGAGCCGCTGCCTGCTAAGGCCGTAGACACCTCGGTTAGCCACCAGATGTCCTCGGCGCGCGCCGGGCACAATCTTGTTATGCCCGGCCCCGTGCGGGAGCACGATCACGGGAGCGTGCAGTTCATGGAGGCTCCCGTAGCCCGCCGCGAGGGCAAGGTCGAACTGTATTTGCACGGCCTGGCTCCACGGCAACACCAGCCCCTTGAGCCCCTCCAGAAAGGCAGCGACGCCGTTACTGAACACGTCGGGGGCCGAGGTGAAGAACAGTTGTATCCGGCAGTCACCCTCCAGGAGACGGATCGCCTCCAGCAGTCTCTGCCCGGCGGTCACAGTGTGCACCACAGCCAGGACCTTTCTACGGATCCGGCATGTGGCCCAGCGCTCAACATCCAGACGCACCGGCACGTGAGGCCCATGCACGTCGTGCGTTACTACGCTCATCGAAGTCAGTCCCCCGGTTCCTTCCTCCGGACCGATCACTCGGTCCAGCCGTCAGTGACGGTTTGCTGCCACTGACATGTAGGTGCCCCCAGAGGGTGGATGGATAGCTTGCAGGAATCCTGCACTCCATTTTCCGAAAATGACCATGGCGAGATGTGCGCCCGTCACGCTCCCATGCGCCTCTACCCGCTACCCCCGGATAGGAAGCGACGATAAATTGATGGCGGGCGTAAGCGCCGGCGCTGCCGGAGGCGGCAGGAAGTAGAACATCCATCGGGGGCGATGGTGGAACTTCTTGCTCTGGGATCCCTTGAGCTATGGCATCATGATCAGCAATGCAAGCTCGGCTCGGTGAAAGAACGCTGTGTGCTGGCCGTTCTGATTCATGCCGGGGGCGATCCCGTCAGCGTTGAAACCCTAATCGACCGAATCTGGGGCGACGAGCCACCCAGGACGGCCTTGGACACACTGCACAGCTACCTCTCCCGGCTACGCAGACGGCTACGAAGGGCAGTCGGGGACCTGGTGCAGGTTGAACGCCCCTCCCCCGGGCTGTATCAGCTCCGCGTTGACCCGGAGGCTACCGACCTGCTGCGCTTCCAGCGGCTCCGCACGGACGCAGCCGCAGCAGTTGAGCGCGGTCAGACGCATTTGGCTGTTGGCCTGCTGCGTAGTGCTGAATCTCTCTGGCGAGGCGAGCCGTTAGCGGAGTTTACGACCACCTGGGCTATGTCGACGCGCACCCGGCTGAATGAGGAATACCGTCGTGTGCGGGAAGAACGGATCCGGATGGAACTCGAATTGGGGCATCACGCGGATCTTATCGGTGAACTGCATGAACTCACCTCACAAAATCCACTCGCGCAAAAACTGATCCATTTTTTCATGCTGGCGCTGTATCGCTCAGGACGACCCGATGAAGCCCTTGACCTCTACCGAACCACACGTCGACGCCTCCGGACCAGACAAGGAATCGACCCTGGACCCGATCTTCAGAAACTTCACCAGCGCATTCTCGAACAAGACCGTACACTGTTGCAGATCAAACCAATTACCGCGTTACCTCCTAACAACCTTCCTCGCACAACTCGAGACTTCACCGGACGCACCAGCGAACTGAATATCTTGCTCGCAGAGCCGACGTCAGGCGATAAAATGTCAACGTCCCTGTCGCTGACCGTCATCCACGGCATGCCGGGTGTGGGCAAAACCGCGCTGGCTATTCGTGCCGCGCACAGCTTACTTGAATTCTATCCTGATGGACAATTCTACGTCAATTTACACGCGTACAGCAATCAGACTCCCTATGACCCCGTTGAAGCGCTCGGAGTCCTACTCCAGGCAACGGGGTTTACGGAGGACCTACCAGATTCGCTCGACGAGCGCTCGGCCAGATGGCGGCAGTGGACGGCCCGACGGCGTGTTCTGGTGATTCTGGACAACGCCCGTAATGCCGCTCAAGTCATCCCTCTACTGCCTGGTGCAGCCGCCTGCCGTGTGATCGTAACCAGTCGGAACCGACTCGCGGGGCTGGATGGTGCCTCGTCCCTCTTCCTAGATGTGCTATCCGAGACTGAGGCAGCCGCTCTCTTCACCCGCATCGCAAGTCCTGCTCGGATATCCGTCGACGCCGCAGCCTTGGGTCGTGTCGTAGCTGCATGCGCATGCCACCCCCTCGCCCTCCAACTACTCGCTAGCCGTTTTCGGCATCGCGACTCGTGGGACCTGCATCACCTACTCGATCGACTCACCCAAGCGGCCGACCCCCTGGACGAATTCGACGATGCCGTCGCAACGGCCTTCCGCTTCTCCTACGCAGAGCTCAGCGGTCCAGCGCAACAACTGTTCCGCTTCCTTGCACTGCACCCAGGCCCTGACATCACCCTTCATGCGGCCGTTGCACTAACAGAAGTGAAGGCCACTCAATTGCGCAACAACTTGGAAGAGCTCCTGGACAGCCATATGCTCGACGAGCCCGTGCGAGACCGCTACCGGTTCCATGACCTTACACGAGCCTTTGCCTACCAAATATGTTCCCAGACGGAACCAGAGTCCGATCGCCGGCGAGCGGTCAATCGACTCCTCCGTTACCATCTCACCGCCGCCCACCGTGCCGATAAACTGGCTTACTCACACCATCGCACGCTGCCTTTAGGACCAGGGCTTGAATCCTCATACGCAACCCATTTTAGGAACGCAGACGAGGCGAGAGTATGGCTAGCCTTGGAACGTGCCAATCTTCTAGCAGCCGCCCGCGCCTCCGCTGCTGAGGCTCCGAAATTTGCAGCGCGCTTCCCTCACGTGCTTGCCAAATCCCTCAAGCTGTGGGGCACCTGGAGCATCGCCGCCGAACTCTACGACGCGGCGATCCCCACTCTCCGCAAAGAGGGGAGCAGGGAAGCCCTAGCCCAAACCCTGGTGGAATACGCGGAGGTCCTCGCTCAAAGAAATCACCAAGAGGCCCAGCGCTGTACAACGGAGGCTTTGGCTCTCTTTCAGGAACTCAAAGACGCACGCGGCTGCGCGGACGCACTCCTGCAGTCAGGACGCGCCCATCTGGCGGGGGGCCATGGCGATATAGCCTTAAGCGTGCTCGACCAGGCACTAAATGTGTACCAGAAGGTCGGTGACCGGTTCGGAGCCGGGGAATGCCTTAATGTTCAAGGTGCAGCACTACATTACGCTGGTCGATACAAGGAAGCAACCCGGAAAGTCCAGGCCATGTTGCTCATCCACAAAGAGCTCCAAGATGAATCCGGGCAGATGCGGGCTTTAAACAACATGGGGGAGCTCTGCTATCGACAAGGGCGCTACGAAGACGCCCGTGACTACTACGAACAGTCTTTATTGCTCGCTCAACAATATGGCGGACGACAGGAACTGGCTATTTTGGACACCAATCTCGGCGCCATCTACCAAGCCACGGGGCAGACCGTCAGAGCACTCTCCTGCTTCCAACGCGCACTCGAGAGCCATCGGGCTGCCAGTGACGCTTTAGGAGAAGCGAATGCACTGATCAACATGGGCACAGCTTACGCAGAGGGCGGCCAAAAGCAGGAGGCCTTACTGCATTTCCAAATGGCAGAAGAAGTTGCCCGCAGGATCGACAATTCCTATGAAAGGCAGCGAGCACTAATTGGCGCAGCTAATGTTCGACGCGAGTCAGGACAGATTGACAGCGCGCTGAGAATCTTCAAGCAAGCACTGGATATAGCCCAGAATGCAAACTTCCCTCTCGGCTCTGCACAAGCGTTCACAGGACTCGCACAAACCGCTCTTTCCCTTAACAACCTCGAACTGGCACGCAGCTATGGTGCGCAAGCAATCGCGCTTTACAGAAGCCTTGAAGCCAACGCAGAGGCCGATAGGATTGAATCTCTCCTTGCAAACCAAGGGGGTATCAACTCCTGAACCACCCAGGAGCCGATACCCCCATACCGAAAAGAAGGCAAACCCTCAAGCAGATGCCCACGTTGTCAGCATCACCACATCCACTGCGACTCACTTGCCTGCACAGTCGTCGACTGACTGGACGAGCTCACGCCATCCACACTCAACACCGCAACGCCTACAACAATCACGGCGGCAACAATAGCGGCGGACTTGCTCAGCACGCGGAGCACAAAAACCTCAAATCTGGCGATAATGTACAATTTCGGGCACGTTTAAAATCTGCACAACGGTACCCGTTGGCAGATGATGCCCAAGATCATACTGGCCGCACAGCGGTCCGGTTCTCGCGGGTCGACCCTGCGGGGCTCGAATAATCATCGCTCCTGGCCAAAAGGCATATCTGTGCTCGTTGATCACACCGCCGAGGACGCGAGTGCGCAGAACTTTGCGGCCGGCCGGCTTCAGGACTGGATGTGGTTGTCCGTGAGTTGGGGGGTAGTTGGCATCGGGCCCGGTGGGAGCGGTCCGCGTTGTAGTGCCTCTGATCCACGGCCAGGACCTGCCGCGCGTGACCTTCGCCAAAGATGAGTATGTGGTCCAAGACTTCGGCGAAGAGTGCCGATCACTCGCTCGCAGTGGACGTTGGTCTTCGGCGCACGGGTCGGCGTCTTCATGATGTCCTCGGCCTGAAACAGGGCGTCGTCGGCGTCGGTGTACTTGCTGTCGCGGTCCCGGATGAGGAAGCGCCAGGGTGTGGGCCTGAGCGCGGAGGAATGAGCGCCACGTCTGCTGGGATGCTCGCTGCGGCGCGGGCGGTAGACCGGAGCGGCGCAGAACGCGCCGGACCGTAGCGGCGGTCCACTTCCAGCGCACCAGCCGGCGATGCCAAGTGAGCAGCGTGCCCAGGGTGACCAGCCGGTGGCGGCGCACGGCGGATGCCAGGTGCCGGGCGAGAGCGGAGAGCACGGCACGATCAGCCCACGAGAGCCGCGGGCGCTCGATCTGCCGACGAAGCACGAGGACCTCAGCGTTGTTCGCAGGGCATCGACACCCTGGTCCTGGGCGGGGTCCACACCAGCGGCGTCGTTCTGTCCACGGTGCGGGAGGCCACTGGTCGCGACTACCGGCTGCTCGTTCTCGGCGATGTCTGCGCCGATCCCGACCCGCAGCTGCACCGCACCCTGATGGACGCCGTCCTGCCCATGCAGGCCGACATCGTCGACACCGCAGCGTTCGAAGCAGCCGTAGGGGCTCCGTAGCCGAGTACCGGCCCGTCGGGTTACGGGCACAAACCACACGGCATCCCGGATGCTCGGAGGAAGGCGTCCGGGATGCCGTGAGAGCCGTCGCACAGCACGAACACGCACAGGAGCCGAACCATGCACGTCTACGACTGCCGGACCGAGGTGGCCATGCGGACCGGAGTCAGCCACGCCACCGACGCCTTGCGCGCCGGGCATCTGGTCGTCTTCCCCACCGACACCGTCTACGGCATCGGCGCCAACGCCTTCGGCCCCCAGGCCGTCGGCACCCTGTTGGCCGCCAAGCAGCGCGGTGCCGACAAGCCCGCCTCGGTTCTGGTGGCCGACCTGGCCACAGCCGAAGCCCTCGTTCGGTCCCTCCGGCCAGAGGCGCGGAGACTGGCTGAGGAGTTCTGGCCAGGTGCTCTCTCCCTGGTCCTGCCCGCAGCTCCCTCCCTCGCCTGGAACCTGGGCAACACATGCGGCACCGTCATGGTCCGTATGCCCAACAACCCCATCGCCCTCGCCCTGCTGCGCAGCGCCGGCCCTCTGGCCCAGTCCAGCGCCAACCCCACCGGCCGGCCGCCCGCCACCACCCTTGAACAAGCCACGATCCAACTCGGCGAAAGCGTCCACACCTACCTCGACGGCGGCTCCACCGGAAACACACCCTCCACGATCGTCGACCTCACCGCTGCTGCTCCCGCCGTCCTGCGCGAGGGTGCGGTCCCGCACGCCGCCGTCAACGAGGTCCTGCACTCGGACTGACCGAGCACTCCGCCCTTGGCGGCCGGGGAGGCTGGAGGAACGTTCGACGATCCGGCGTCCCTCACGCCCTGACCGCAACGAGCGCCCGGAGGATCCATCACCCTGCTCGCCCTACCACATGCAGCGGTAGAGCAGCAGGTTGCCCTGATGGGCAACTTGAGACAGGTGGTGGCTCCGACGCGGTTCCCAGACGCCCAAGGGCATACGGTCCGCGTTCCCTGCGACCCCACGGGTCAGTTCCGCAGGGCCCGCTGCCGACGAAGGCGGCGTCTTCTTAGCGCAGGCCAGGAACGACGGTGAGTGACCTCGACGCATCGCATTCGCCGTCGCTCAACCGCGACACATGAACCTGTCGCAGATCACCGTCATGCCCACCGGTCAAGCCTGAACGCTGACGCCGGTCCGGTCGGTCCTGCCGGACGGTCGATGACACCAACCGGAAGGTCGGGCGCCAGGCCGAGGATCCCGCCTCGCCGAAGGAGAAGATCACCGCGATCCACTCACTCGCCCAGGACGAAGAAGGGGTCGCCGCAGCCGTGACCTCGGACTTCCTGAAACAGCCGATGGTCACGGCGAAGGTACCGGAGCAGGACCCTGGCCGGGCGACGCAGGTCAGCGCGGCCGGGGGCGGGAGTCTCATCAGGCGGGGACGTAGGGCAGGGCGGCGCGCACCTTGTCCTCCAGGCGCTGTATGCACGGGTCGCAGCTGTAGAGCGGCACCTGATGATCCGCGTTCTCGACCGTGCCGAGCAGCAGCGTCGGCAGGTCGGTGCGCCGGCACCACAGCCAGCACTCGCCCGGGGCCCACCATCGCCCCTGCCGCTCGGTGGGCGTCGGGTCCGCGCCGCGGGTGAGGGCGTCCTGGGTCTTGCGTTCCAGGTGCCGGATGCACCGCTCGCAGGCGAGCAGGGGTGCGTTGCCTCCCACCCAGATGACCGGCCCGAGCCACAGCACCGGGACTGCGGTGCGCTCGCACCACAGCCAGCACTCGCCCAGAGCCCATCGCCGCCGCACGGGCGGTCTCCTTTCTGTCGTGATGGCTCCGGCCGCCCTCCCCTCGGGGGTAGGAAGCGGCGGCCGGAGCCTCGGCCACCCCGCCGGGGCTCGTAGGCGCGCCCGGTCGGGGTGGGGGTCATGGGTGGGTGATGCCGTAGCTGAGCACGCCCAGGAGTGCGGCCACGGCCAGGACGTAGAGCAGCTGCTGGGTATAGGGGCTCACTGCGGGTCCTGCTGCTGGGTGAGGAGGTGGACGCGGCCGCCACCGGTCGCGCTCAGACAGGGGTGGCAGGCGTAGCGGACGTGGGCGCCGGTACTGAACGACTCCCATGCGTCGATCACCTGAGCGTCACGCGTGGGGATGGCGCAGAAGTGGCACACCACCACGGGGCTCCGTCCCGCTGCCTGTTCCAGCGGCCCGACCAGTCTTTCCATAGCCGAGCGCAGCGTGTTGGGGTCGGTGAACAGCCCGTTCGCCTTCGGGGTGCGGAGCCACACGTTGACTCCCCGGTAGCCATTCAGCCGGGGCACGAGGAGGCTGTCTCCAGCCCGGTAAAGAGTCAGACGCAGTGGTTCGGGCGTGGGCCAGCCGTCGACTCCTCCCGGAGGCACGAACCACACCAGGTGGCGTAACGCCGTGTCTTCGAGGACCGCGCCGGTGTGGTCGCCCAGGGCGTCGAGCACGCAGCGGCCCCAATCGTTCGCGGTGGAGATCGCGTGCCAGGTGTCGTCGGCGTACTTCATGCCGATCGGGGTGTCCGGTCGGAGGCTGGCGGGCACGGCCCCGCTCATAGCTGTCCTCTCATTGGTGGTGCATGTCGGTGATGTCCGCCCCGGCATGACGCTGGCGCGGGATGGAAGAGAGGAGCGGGCTGCTGACCTGGGGTGTGTCCGGGTGGGGCCGGACGGTCAGCGGCCCGCCCGGTCAGGGCGTGGGCACGGGTCCGCAGCACCGCCTGCCGCCACGGATGGCGGTCAGGCTCAACCTCCGCGGAGTGCCGCATCCGATGCAGACGAGTCGCCACGGGCGGTCCGTCGTGCCGGGGTAGTCCTCATCCGGGTCGAATCCGGCCTGCCGCACCTCCCACAGCGCCGAGTCCAATTGCGCGGCCGGGTCCCAGTTCAGGGGTGTCTCCTGGCCTGGGCGGAAGGCGCTGAGCGGGCCGGGGATGTGACATGAGTGGCCGCCGAACAGCAGGCCGAGGCTGATCCACCGGCGGCCGGCCGGGGCACGGTCAACGTGGTTGCTCACAGGACTCCCTCCCCTCCCGGGGCGAGGTACAGGCGGCTCTCAGTGCGCACCGGGCGCGCCGGAGGGCTGGGTGCGGCGGCCTGCTCCTCAACGGGGGCGCGCCCCTCGTTCACGCACACTGCTGCGTCATCGAGGGGCACGGCGGCGTCCATGGCGACTCGCAGCCTGTGCTGCCAGGGCTCCAGGGCCTCACCGGTGTGGTAGATGACGAAGTTGGCCCATTCCTCCGCGACGAGTTCGTGTCCGTGGAGTGTCATCTGGTACAGCAGGAGGCCGCGGGGCGGTAAGACCCGCTGAGGCACCACCAGAATCCGCGGTCCCTGTGGCGAGCTGGTGAGCTGCTTCAGATGCGCGATCTGGGCCGGCATCACGTCCGGGTCGCCGAGGGGCCTGTGCAATCCCATCTCGTCCAGCAGCAGAGTCACATCCCCGCCGGTGCCGGCGGTCAGTGGCGCGCGTGGCGGGACATGGAGTTGCAGCTCGGCGCGGAAGTGCTGGGCCATCAGACCCACCGGGTAGTCCGGGATGCGCAGGAAGTCCGGAAGGGCATGTCCGGTGTGGATGACCGTGCTGTCCGCCTGGCGCTGGCAGGCGTGGAGCCGGTCCAGCCAGCCCGGCACCGCGTCGTACAGCACGTGCCGGTGCGGCTTCTGGAACAGGTGGTCGACGGCGCGCAGGTGGGCCTTGCTATCGATGCCGTAGTACTCCAGGAGTCTGATGGCATCCGCAACGCGGTGCAGGCGGCCGGTCTCCAGCCGCGACACCTTAGCTGCCGAACCACCGATCCCCCACGCGGCCTCACTGCCGCTCATGCCACGCGAGAGCCGTACGGCCCGCAGGTACGCCCCGACGACCAGCGCAGCGGAAGCGGGCGCCTCGCCCTCACGCGGAGGCCGGATCTTGCCTTGGAACGCTGTTTTCATCCGGTCCTCCGCGTGGTGGTCAGCAGGTGCAGGCTGCTCACCCTTTGTGCCGGCGCGCCGGGCACTGCCGCACCTTTGCGGTAGAGGCATTCACTGATCACGTCGCTCTCCGATGCAACGGCGATCAGCGACTCACCATGCGTCCGCCCCGGAGTATCGGTGAGGACCGCGACCGGACCGGAGAGCTCCAAGACGGCCACAACTCGCTTGCGCCGGTCCAGGACGGGAGCAGCGACGATGGCGACACAGTTGTCACGGCCGCCGAAGCCCTGCACCCAACCCCGGCGCCGAGTCCGGGCCAGCGTGTCGGCCCTGTAAGGAACGGCGGCGGAAACTCCTGCACCACCGGACCGGCTCGACTGCCAGGTGAGGAACGTCAAGGTGACAGGGTCAGCCCTCAGAGGTGCGAGCCGGCCGAGCAGTGAGCGCTGCGGTGCGTGAAGGTCCAGGACCTCAGCGATACAGACCCGTGTGGCAGGACTGTGGAGCTGGTGAAGGCGGACGGCGAATGCGCCGGTCTCATCACGCAAGGCGACGAGCCTGTCGGCCCATGCGTTCGCCGCAGGAACGCCGTCACCCGCAGCCGCCAGCTGGGCGATGCGCGGTCCGAGAGTGACCCGGCCTCCCTCATGGGCAACCAGTCCCAGCCGGGCCATGGCTGCGACCAGCCGGAACACAGTACCGCGTGAGATTCCGGTAGCTTCGGCGATCTCGGCCGGGGAGGCTGCGCCCCGTTCGATGACGTCGAATATGGCGGCCGCCTTCTCGAGCACACCAACGCTATGGCCCGCCGTCTCAGGGGCGGCCCAACGGGGAGTGGCCAGGGAGCTGGAGGTCCGCTGCGGGGGTACGGTCGGACGAGTCACTGGTCACCCTCCGCCGCTCCGCTCTCCAGCTCGGCCCAGACCCTTTTTCCAACGTCCAGGATCTCGACGCCCCAGGTCCGCGAGAACGCGTCGACGACAGCGAGGCCGCGCCCGTGCTCCTCACTGGGCTCGGAAATCCTGGGCGCTGGCTTGTCGTGGCTCTTGTCGATGACGTCAAGGCGCACGCGCCCTTCGCCGACACGGGTAACGGTCAGGCGCATGTATCGCCCACAGGCGTGGTCAACGGCGTTAGCGACCAGCTCAGACGCCACGTGCTCCGCCTCGCCAACGAGCTGGGACAGGTGCCAGGTGTCCAGCACAGTCCGCACCATCTGTCGGGCGACGGCAGCGGACTGCGGCTTACGGCAGAGCATCTGGCTGTAGGCCGGCCGTCCGACGGCGGAGGGCCGGGCGGTGGCGGTCATGACGCTCCACCCAGCTCGACGTACGTCTCCTGCTCCACCGAGCCGAGGAGGAGGGGGGTGCTGTGCCGGGCGAAGAAGGCGAAACCCCGCAGCGCCCAATTGTGGACCTCGTGGGCCACGTCGGGCAGTTGGAGGGCACGGTCTCCAACTGCGGCTGACGTGGACACCGCACCCCACCATTTACCGACGAGTAATGCCTCGACGTCTCCGGTGCGCGGCGGTGTCCACGGTGAGAGTTCGAGATGCGATGGCACGTTGGCCCCCGGGCGTCATCGGTGATCAGGTGATGACCGACCGTAGGGTCTTCGCGATTGGGGTAGTGACACAAAGTGTGTCACTCGGCTGTCACACCACGCCGAGCCGCATTCCGAACTCGAACAGGGCCGTCCGCCGATTCCCATTCAGCATGGTGTGTGTGGTCTCTCGCACGCTCGCGTTCATGCGTGTTGCCTGCGGCGCCAGCTTCTCGGCCTTGACGAACGCTTCCAGGGCTTGCTCATGCTGCCCGTTGTAGTAGTACGCCCGGCCGACGTCGATGTAGTGATGACTACGCCGTTCGGAGGCGTACTGCTTGGGCAGCGAGCGGGTGATGAGCTCCGCACGGCGTACCGCTTCCTGGCCTTTGCCCATCTCTACCGGCAGAGAGACCGACCAAATCGCGGCGTTGGTAGGGCCGAACTGCAATTGGAAGTCGTTGCGGTCCTTGCCCAGCAAGTTCGCCTGCTCTTGAGCTTTCTGGAGGTGCTGCTCTGCCGCTTTGTTGTCGGTGGCCCTGGCGTGGTTGAGGCTCGCTTTCAGGTGGAAGGCGCCGGTCAGCGAGACTTTCTCGGGGCTGTCAGTGCCCATGGCGCCGAGGGACGTCAACGCCTCGTCGATGAGACGGCCGGCCTCGTCGTGCTCCCCTATGGCCAGGAACTCCCCTGCGTCGTACCAGCGTGCGGCAAGAACGCGAAGTGGGTCGTCGGTCTTCTCTGCGGACCACAACACACGTTCCGTCGCGAGGGTCGCGTCGGAGCTACGGCCCAGCTTGTACAGGTACTGCATGGCGCACTCGTACGTCGAGGCCAGCAGGTCGTACGTTTTTCGCTGTCGTTCTCCGGTGCTGACCTCTACCGCGACTTGGAGGTCTCGGAGGAGTGCGGGGAGGACTTCAGCGAGCTTGGTCAGGGAGGCGCGCTGCCGATGTCCGTTCGCCTTCGCAACGCGCTCACGCAGCGTGATCAGGTCCACCTCGGCCACCTCTTGGTCGGTGGGCCGAGCCGGGCGCCCGTGACGCAGCAGAGCACGACGTACGGCACCGATAGAGGCGATGGCGGCCTGGCCGTCAAGGTCGGAGTCGGGCGGCGTATAGGGCTGCCCAGTGATCTCGGTGGGGTGGCAGTCCAACGCCTTGGAGAAGGCGAGGATCACATCGGCGCGGTCTAGGCTGCGTCGGCCCTGTTCGAATTTCCTCACGGCTGAAAGAGAGTACCCACTTACTTCGCTGAGTTTGCGCTGATCCCAGCGACGGCGCATACGTAGACGCTTGAGCCTCTGCCCGTTCGTCTGTGCGCCCTCCGGCATGTCGGTCTGATGGGGCATACTGTGTGCTCCGTTCTGACGTAGACACTCAGACGGTACTCCCGGCCCCGCCGGGAGCGCGACGATCGGCCCTCGCAGAAGCGAGGGCCGACGTGTTTTCGGGGTTTCAGGGGCACAGTGTTCACGCGAGGGCCTGAGGCACCGCACTTATGATCCAACGTGTGGAAATCCCCGGCAGACTCATCGAACTTCAGCAAGCGACCGACGACACTCACGCCCAGCTCCGCGGCCTCGACGGCGACGAGTACGCCGCCCAGTGGAAGCGCTGGCGCGACGCTGCCACAGCGAGCCAGGCAGCGGTCACCGAGCACGCCAAGGACGCCGAGCTCAACCGGGCCGCGCTGGAGGCCGCGGTGAAGGAGGCCGTGCGGCACGCACCGGCCACCGAATAGGCCAGCACGGGCCACGGTCAGTGTCGGTGTCTCCCCGCACGGTAGACGCATGCCCACCCTCTTCCGGCCCCACGGCCGTGCGATGTCCCCTGCTCTGGACGAGATCAACCGCCGTATCCGGCTCCTCATGGACGAGCCCGCCGACAAGCGGCGGACCGAGGAGTACACGCGGCTGCTCGTGCTGTGGGCCGAGGCCACCGCAGCAAACGGGTCAGGCTGGTGCAAGGCCGCCTGACCGCCCCTCCGATATGAAGGACGACGCACCGCCCTGCGTTCCACGCCAGGCGGGGCGTTCACGCATCCCAGCACCAGCAGCCAGCAGTGAGTTGATAGGGACGTCCGTCACGCTACCCGCGGGATCGGACACGCCCCGGGACACGGGACCTGATGGGTGTCAATATTCCGATCAGCCTGCTGAGCTGGGCGTTTCCTGTGGACGGTGAGGCAGCCGTGGTGACGTGGTGTGGTACTCGTTGAGCAGTCCGCCAAGTACTGGCGGCGCCTGACCGCGGCAGCGGGCAGGAGGATGAGTTTGGGTCGTCGTCAGGTGGTCGTGGGCCGAGGCCACGGTGGGCCCGTCCCGCGTTGTAGTGCTCCGCGTACGTGGTGAGGACCGCGCAGAGGTGTCGTTCACCGGTGATGAGGAGGCGATTGGTACATTCGGCGCGGGCTGTGCGTATCCATCGCTCGGCAAACGCGTTTGACTGCGGGCTTTGCGGCGGGTTCGGGATGACGGCTGTGCCGTTGTCGGCAAAGACGGCGTCGAACGCGTCGGTGAACTTGCTGTCCCGGTCGCGGATGAGGAACCCGGAGCACCCAGCCCTCTCCTTGAGATTCATAAGCAGATTGCGGGCGAGTTGGGTGGGCCCATGCCCCGGTGGGACGTGCGGTGACACCCAGGACATGGACGCGCCCACGGCGCAGTTCCCACGCCGCATCAAAGCTGGTCGTAGCCTGTGTTCGCGCGGCCGCCGTTCTCGGCCCGTGCCTCTGCGGTCCCGTGGACTTCCACGCCCCCGTTTACGCTCCCATGAACACTCAGACCGGTGTTGGCTTGCGAGCCCACCCCGACCGCAGTGGCCGGACCGGTGTTCGCGACCCGCACCGCCCCGTCACGGCCCGATATCAGAGCCAGGACCCCGGTTCCCAGGGCCACGACGCCCACCAGCGCCGAGACGATCCCGGCGACTTGGTTGGCCCGGTCCCAGCTCAGAAAGCAGAAGACCCCGGCCAGCACCGCCACCGCCAGTCCCGTCAGGCCGGCCACCAGTCGCTGCCGTGCGCTCATCGGCCTATCTCCTCCTCGTCGTCGTATCCAAGCCGGTGTCCTGCCGCTGTCCCGCCTTGGCCGTGTGCCCAGGGTCGGCCCCCGGACGTTCTGGGGTCATCAGTCGCGCCAGAAGTTCCACGGTCTCCGGCGCGATGTCGGGCAGGCAAGCGACCACCTCCTGCAAGGGGCCGATGTCGAGTGCCTCGGCCAGGAGCACACGCCCGTCGAGGATGTCCCAACACTTTCTCACCGTGGACGTCAACGCCTTGACCCGCTGTCCGGGGTCCTTGAGCGTGCGGGCCGCGTTGACGGCTTCTCGCCCGACACCTTCGGCCTGATCCCGGCACCCCGCGCGGCGCAGGGCACGGGCGACACCCGTTAGTGCCGTCACACGTCGGCCAGGGTCCTTGAGCGTACGGGCGAGCTCGGCGGCCGCCTGGGCGAAACCGACGGCCTGCTCGTGGTGCCCGTCGTGGGTCAGCACCTCGGCAGTGGTCGCCAGCGTTCGGGCGAGCCAGATCGGATCCCCCGCCTCGCGGGCGAGGTCGACGGCTGTCCGGGAGAGTTCAACAGCCTCCTGCCAGTACCCTGCTCGGGCCATGGTCCTGATTATGAGGATCAGAGCCCTGCCCCGGCTGGTCGACCGGGCGATGCCCAGGGCGAGGTCGACTGCTTGCCGGTGATGTCCCGCGTGGGCCAGGGCCGTAGCGACGGCTGCCTGTGCCTTGGCCTTCCGGTCGGGAGCGTCCACTCTTCCTATGAGTTCTATCGCTTCCCTGGGGTGCCCCGCGTGGGCAATCACAACGGCCACGGCCCCATACGCTCCATCCAGCAAGTCGGGTTCGGTGACCATTCGTGCGATGCCAATCGCTTCCCGATAGCGTCCGGTGCGCGCCATGGCCCTCGCGGCGAGTGTGAGGGCCGCCGCAGATGGACCGGACCCTTTGGATTCGTGGGCGAGCTTGGCTGCTGTGTGGGCAAGTTCAGCTGCCTGCTTGTGACGTCCCGTGAGTGTCATGGCCTCGGCGACGACCCCCAGCAGTGCGGCCTTCGGCCCGAGGGCGGTGCCGCCACGGGCAAGTTCTGCCGCTTCGTCGGCGAGTTCGACTGCCTGCTGACCAACACCCGCGCGGGCCATGAGCGCGACGACAGCCGCCAGGGTGCCCGCGCGCCGGTCGGTGTCGGCCATGGCGCGGGCGAGTTCCGCGGCCAAAGCATGGTGCCCCTTGCGGGCCACGGCCCGGGCAGCGACCGTGAGCGCCCCGTCCCGTTTGTCATGGTTAACGATGCCGCGAGCTAGGCGAGCTGCTTCGTCGGCAAGTTTGAGGGCCTGCCGGTGGAATCCACTCAGGGCCAACTTCTTGGCTATGGCGCCCAGAACCTTGGCCTGTCGGTCCGGGTCAGAGATGCTGCGGGCGCGTTCGGCTGCTCGCTCTTGGTCCTTCGCCAAATGGTCGCCCTCGACGGCCTCGGCCGGGATCCGGGCTTGCCAGCCGAGCGTGTGAAGAGTGGGGGCGTACACATTGGCCGGCTCATCGTCCGCGGCTTCGGCAGCAGCGGCGGACAGCGAACTCAGGACTCCGTTCCGCCGCTCGGGGGCGGCGATGCCTCGGGCAAGCTCCACGGCTTGCTCGGGGCGCCCCGACTGGGCCAGCGCCCTGGCCGCGGAAGCGAGAACTCCGACCTGCCGGTCGGAGTCGGCGATGCCGCGGGCGAGCTCGGCGGCCTGTCGGGGGGCTCCACTCCTGGCCACCGCGCTGACGACGGCCACGAGGGCGTCGTCGCGCCGGTCGGGCCTGGCAATGGTGCGGGCGACATCTGCGGCTTGTTGAGGGTGTCCGGCGCCGCAGAGGGCATCGGCGACGTCCCGTAGTTCCCTGGCGTCCTGGACGGGGCTCAGGAGCTGTCGGGCCACCGACCCTACGAGTGACGCGGTGTTGTGGTCTGCTCTCCCCCCCGAAGAGGAGCACTCTGACGAGGTCGGGAATCCGTCGCGAACCATGGGCCACTTGGGTCAGCGTGAGGGCACGTCGTACATGCCCTACGATCGCCCAGGTCTCGATGACGTCGTCGGGGATACTGGCGACATACCCGCGGATCTCGTCGCGGCGGTGAGCCAGCCGCACACACGCCTGCAGGTCGGGGTCGGTAGCGGCCCGGTGGAGTCGGATGGCGTCGGCGATCTCGGCTAGCGCCTCGGTGTCGGAGCCCGTGGTCTCCCACAGTCTCTCGTGTCGCACCGCATCGGTCGCCAGTGCGGTGAGACGAGTGGTGTCCGCCAGATTACGCAACATCTGTGGGTAGCCGACGAGGGCGTACTCCGGCGTGTCAGGTGGCCAGCAGGCCTCATGCCAGGCATCGATAAAGGCGTGCACCCGCGCGCGGTACCTCTCCAGCGCTGCCCGGGAGATGCGCCTCACAGCGCCCTGTTGCAGCTCTTCGTGGGCGAAGAAGAACAGATGCGCCGGTTGATCGCCGGGAGCCGGCCATAGGGCCGGCCGATGCTGGAAGGACCGGCCCAATGACCCACCGAGGACCTCTTCGACCTCCCAGGCGCTCACCTCACCCATGAGGTCGGCCAGGTCCTGGGCGCTCAGACCACCGTTGGCGGCGGCGATCAGGCACGCCACCTCCCGCCCGGGCCCACCACCAGTCAGCAGGGCATGAAGGTCGCGCTCCGCAGCCTTCCGAAGCGCCTGGGCCTCAGGTGAAGGTGCCAGCAGGTGATTGATGCGCGCGCTGTGGAGCGGGTGGTTCTCCAGTACGTCACTGGGGACAGGCGGATTCGGACGGCCGGCCACGACGATCCGCAGTCCCGGAGGCGGCACACGCGGCAGCAGCGCCGCGATGCTGTAACCGCTGCTGGCCGACTCGACGCCGGTGTCCTCGTCGAGTCCGTCGACCACTAGGACCAGCTGTCTGCCTTCGGCCGTGGCTCTGTCTGCGGCACGTTCGAGGGCGTCGAGGAACTGGCCCTGGGAGGCGCAGTCCACGTCAGCGTCGCACAGGTACTCCCGCAACTGCCCCTGCAGAGCCGCAAGGAAAGCGGTCCTGTCCGAGCGGCCGGCGGCACGCGCAGTGATGAAGAAGGCCAGCACATCCACGCCCTGCGGAGGGTGCAGCGCGAACTGCGCCATGAGCGCGGTCTTCCCAGACCACGCCGGCGCCAGCCATCGCCAGTAGGCCGGGCACGCATCGCCTCCCTGGTCCCTCTGGACACCGGCGGGTGCGGTGGAGAACGCGGCCATGGCCGCCAGCTCGGCGGCTCGGCCCTCGAACTGGGCGGCCGCGAGCTGAGCGACCTCGTGCAGATAGCCCGAGCGCGGGGCCGCTGAGCGGCGCTGCCCCATGACCAGATCCCCGGCGACCTTCAGGACACCGCTGTTTGCGAGTGCCCCGTCCACGGCATGCGCCTCGCCCGTGTCCTCGGCCAGCTTCTGTTGCCTGCCCGGCCTCACTCGCAACGCTCCCTCGCCCGCGCCCTTGTGAACTCCTATTCTGCCCTCCCCCAACCGTCTCTGCACCGTGTCGACCAGCGCACCCAGTACGTGACACCCGGGACTGCCCTTGGCCGCCATCGACCGAGGTAGAGCACACATTCCACCGCCGCCCGGCTCACTCAACTCGCCCGGAACATGGCCATGTACCTCCAAGTCGCAGGCGAAGTTCTTAATCCGGGACCGGGACGTCAAAGCCACTGACTACCCGGATCTCCTCCCCTGAAGGGTGTCAATATTCCGATCAGGCGGCTGAGCTGGGTGCTTCTTGTGGATGGAAACGTCGTGAGGTGGCGTGGTGTGGTACTCGTCGAACAGGCCGCCGAGTAGCTGTCGCCGTCGGACTACCGAAGCGGGCAGGGGGATGACGCCCGGGCGATCGCCTGGGGCCCGTAGGTCGAGGCTGCGGTGGGCCCGTCCGGTGGTGTAGTGCTCGGCGTACGTGGTGAGGACGGCACGGAGGTGTCGTTCGCCGGTGATGAGGATTCGGTCGGTGCATTCGGCGCGGGCTGTGCGTATCCATCGCCCGGCGAACACGTTGGACCGGGAGCTTTGCGGTGGGGTCGGGATGACGGCCGTGCCGTTGCCGACGAAGATGGCGCCGAACGTGGCGGTGAACTTGCTGTCCCGGTCACGGATCAGGAACCGGGAGCGGCCAGCGCTGTCCCAAAGTCCATGAGCAGGTTGCGGACGAGCTGAGTGGCCCATGCACCGGTCAGGTGGTCGGCGACACCGAGGACGTCCGCGCCGGGTGGCAATCTCGCGGAGCATGCCCAGCAGGGCTCACTGGCGCCCTGTCAGTCCGCACCGCCCGGCCGGGGCCTTTGCTGCACGACCAGTGATATCGATGACACGTCCGGGGGCAGTGACCACTCAGTGACGCGCAGGCCAGCCAGCTCGATGAGTTCCTCAGGGACCCCCAGCAGGTGCGGCGGTGTCCGGCGGTGCCGGATAAGCCAGGCCCGACGCCGTTCTTGTTCCGCCAAGCCGATCTGCGTCCACACATCGACCACCACCCCCGGCAGCACGCCAAGCGCGGGGTGGATACGCCGACGCACATAGGGCAGGTTGGCCGGGTCGTCGGCGAGCGCGACCAAGCACCAGGCAACCTCATAGGACAGGGAAGGCCCGTGAGCAACCAGCAGCCGTCGGGTACGCCACTGCCGACCCGGCGCCAGCGCCCACCGCACCACCGTGAGCGATACGGCCCGCTCACAGCGACGCCGGTGTGCGGCACCTTTACCATTGCTGCCCATCAGGCCGAGCGCTCGTCACGTGAGGTGCTCTGCTCAAGTTGAAGTTCACGTTTACGCTGTTCCTCCTTCAGCCGTTCGACGGTTCCGGCATACCGGATGAGTCGCTGGCGCTCATCCATCCCGTTGTACTCGTCAAGCTGGAACTGGCTGGCGTTGTAATTCTTTTCGATCTCATCTGCCGTCGCCTGTGAGGTGGTGCCACGCTCTCGGAACTTGAAATAGCCGGTGACTCCGGCAGAGACGCCTACCAGTGCACTCAGTGTTGATGTGGCGATCGAAAAGGCACTGTTGGATCCCTCGTTCATCGCTGTGAGGGTGGAGACCACGATCGACCCGCTAATGATGATCAGCTGGAATAAGTTGTGCACGCGCCTGTTGCGGCTCGCTCGCGTACGGTAGGAGTCGATGACATCGAGCGATGCTTCCCGGTAGACACGCAAGCCCGATGCGACATCGAGAGGAAGTTCAGCCGCTGCCGACTGGCGGTCCTGCAGCGCGTCGCGGAATGCCGTCGTCTTAGCGACCACCTTTTTGCGATTTACGAACAGCTCATACCTGCAAGCAATTCATACGATGTTGAAGATGACCACGGAAATCTATCGAGTGATCCCGCCATCCGCCTTCCAAAGGCCAACGAAAGCGGTGTAGACGAGTATCACCGTCAGGGCGAACGAACCCAAGAGGACTAAGAAGAGGATCCTCTGTATCGTCCGAGCCTCCTTTAGGCCAGCCTCTTTTATGCTAAACTCGGCAACTGCAATCCTGTACGTCGAGTGTAACCCATCCGCATCCTCCGACCCGAGCATCAAGGCCCCCTCCCTTAGATAAACTATTCTCGAAGGTACGGGGAGCGACGAATGGATAGCAACGGCGCATTGTGATTCATGAGTTTCATGGGACATAAGTAGCATGGAGAATCACAAGAGATTCCAGGTAATCCGATCGTCCAGCCGCTGAGCCGATCAGACAGAGATCATCCCGGCAGCGCCGACACCGACATCAGGCACGACGCCCAGCTACTCTTGCGGCCCGTCGGTCAACTGCCCAAAACGGATCGACCGCCACCCCCGAACCGACCAGTCCTTGCGCGGCCGCACCCTCCCCGGAGCCCAAACTCCCCCTGCCCGCCTTCCTGAAACAATGAGCCCCACCGTGCCGCAGCACCGACTCGGCAAGACGGTCTTCAGCCGCCAACGACCGCGCCAACCACACCGACCTGCTCGGTGGACCTCAAGGACACGGCCACCACGGCAATTTCCTCATTCTCGACCACGCTGCGGATCGCATAGAGCAACACGGACTTCCGGCACCACAGGAGCGACAACAAGGTCTTTGGGCGGGATGTCGAGCTACGGTTTTGCCATCGATGATGCCTCTGCGGACTGCTCGCTACCGCGCACCACAGCCGGATACGGCGCTCACGCCCTGGGAGTGCCCTATCTACCGGCGGACGCCAAGGGGCTTTGCCTCGCCTTGACGCTGCGGGCACCCCGCGACCGGGACTCCCAAGCGCCGACTGCCCGCGGAGACGGGCCGTCCGAGGTGGTCAGCCCGCGGCCTCTCCCCTGTCGCATGGGGAGCACGACATCACGCTCCCACCTCGAAAGGGGGTCGAAAGCCGACAAGGGGTCCTTATGCCTCTCGATGCAGAGAGCACCTGAATCGATGGGGTGACCGCATGGGCCCACGGTTGACGACGGCAGGCAGGGTTGCGGTACGGCGCTGTACATCTACCGGATCGGGTGAAGGACGAATCGGGCACCGTTGACACGTCTGCGAGTTGGGAGCACGAGGGCTCCCAGAGGGCTCCCCATCGCTCCCAGCCCGGAAACGGTTAAGGCCGCCTCCACTACCCGCGGAAACGGCCTTCGACCCGCGAAAACGCTGGTCGGGACGACAGGATTTGAACCTGCGACCCCTTGACCCCCAGTCAAGTGCGCTACCAAGCTGCGCCACGTCCCGGTGCTCGTTCGGTTTGGGCTTTCCCCTCGCCGACCGCGCATGAAGAACAATACCGCACTTCAGGGGGTGGTTGCTGCCACCGGGGGTGAAGATCGGGAGGCCGACGGGATCACCTGCGGGTTTCACTTACTGTACGTTGGTGATTACCCAATGTCATCTGCGGTGCCGCCGGCCGCCGTGGCCGGCCCGGCGCCGCTACGGCATGATCGCCGAGCGTCTCGCGGGGCGGGGGCTGGGCCCGGCGGCGGCGCGCGGGGGCATCTGCGTTTTTCTGCGCTGAGGCGCGATGTGGTGGTTCAGAGGTGTTTTTCCAGCCAGGTCAGCAGGTCCTGCTGGACCTCGTCCCGGTTGGTCTCGTTGAGGATCTCGTGCCGGGCCCCCTGGTACCCCTTCCAGCTCAGCTGCCGCGTGCCGCCGTAGCGGAAGTCCTCGAGGAGTTCGTAGACGAGCGTCATCCCCTGGTTGCACGGGTCCTCGGTGCCCACTGCCAGATGCACCGGCAGCGCGGTGGGGATACGGGACTGGTGGCGTGGGTCGTTGATCTTACGGACGCCACGGACCCAGTCCAGGGACAGACCAGCGCTGAACGCGAAGCCGCACCGCTCGTCCGCCGCGTACGCGGCCACCTCCGCCGCGTCGCGCGAGAGCCACTCGAAGCCCGTCGTGAACTCGTACGGATCGTTGAACGAGGCGAAGAGCGTCGGGGTGAAGGTGGACGGGGCGGTCCGGCCCCGTTCCGCGATCTCCTGGCCGATGCGCTCCAGCGCCTCCTCGGTTTCGCTCCCCGGCAGTGAGCGGAAGGTTCCGGAGAGGATCAGCCCGGCCAGCTCCTGGCCGTACTCCTGGGCGCAGTCGCGGGCCAGCATCGAGCCCATGCTGTGGCCGAGCAGGAACAACGGGACGCGGGGGTGCGCGGTCCGGGTGCGGTCGCCGACGGTGCGCAGGTCCGAGACGATCGCCCGCCAGCCGTCGCCCTCCTCGCCCACGACACCGAAGCCGCCCGTCGACTCGGCGGTGGCCCCATGGCCGCGGTGGTCCGAGGCGACCACCGCATAGCCGTGCGCGGCGAGGAAGCGGGCGAACCGGTCGTAGCGCCGGGCGTGTTCGGCGGCGCCGTGGGCGATCTGGACGATCGCGCGCGGGGTGCCGCTCTCCGGCAGCCAGGTGTAGGTCGCGACCTGCACCCCGTCGGGCATGGGCAGGTGGTCGGTGCGGTGGGTGATACCGCCGTCGGGCATGCCTTTTCATCTCCTGGTGCGGCTTGGAGTCCGTGTGAATCGTTGCGGTCGGGAAGCCCACTCTCCCTTCGCTGGAGCCGCACGCCAAGGGCATCGACGCGGTTCTGTCCTCCGGGGCGCGGGGTGTGTAACGCTCAAACGCTTGGCGTACCACCTGGCAACTCCTGATCCCTGCACATCCCTTGCTCCAGGAGGACCGTTTGGACACGCACAACGCTCCGCTCTCCGCCCATTCCGCTTCCGCCCTGTCGCGGCGGCGTTTTCTCCAGGCCGCCGCCGTGGGCACCGCCGCCGCCACCACGGCCGCACTGCCCTTGGAGACGGCCACCGCCGCGTCGGGCCGGCCGGTCTCGCTCTCCTTCACCGCCGCCACCAACGGCGCCGCGACCCTCTCTCCCTCCGGCGACCGTCTGATCGCCGAGGTGCAGAACGTCCTGTGGTCGGTCCCCCGTAAGGGCGGCGAGGCCGTCCCGCTCACCCCGCCCGAGCTCGAGCCCACCCGGCCGGTCCACTCCCCCGACGGCGAGCTGCTGGCCGTCTGCGCCTACCGGGGCGGCGGATTCCATATCTGGACCCTGCGCCCCGACGGCTCCGGTCTGCGGCAGCGGACGGACGGTCCGTGGGACGACCGAGGTCCGGCCTGGTCGCCGGACGGCACCCGGATCGCCTTCGCCTCCGAGCGCGGCGGCGACCCTGTGGCGGGCAGCCCGTACCGGATCTGGGTGCTGGAGTTGGCCACCGGCGAGCTCACCCGGCTCACGGGGGTGGGCGGCCAGGACGGGCCGCTCCAGGACGGCGCCTGGGAGGACTTCGACCCGGCCTGGTCCCCGGACGGCGAACGGGTGCTGTTCGTGCGCGGTGCGCTCGCCGGGACGGCGCTGGACGCCCGTACGGTCGCCTCCGTACGGGCCGACGGCGCCGGTCCGGTCACGGTCGAGCACACCGACCCCACCACCGGCGGCCAGGTGATGACGCCGTCCCTGTCGGCCGACGGCCACCTCGCCTATCTGCGGACCACGGCCGCTCCCGCCGCCTCCTGCGCGCTGGTCGTGGCCGGGGAGCCGGTGGCGGTCACGGGGGATGTGCAGCCCGTGCCGCCCCGGTGGGTGTCGCGGGAGGAGCTGCTGCTCACCGTCGACGGGCGGTTCCGGGTGTTCCGGGTGTTCCGGGGGGACTCGGTGATGCGGGTGGACTCGGTGATACGGGCGGGAGCGGAACGGTCAGCCGGGGAACGGTCAGCCAGGGAGGAACCCACCGGTGAGCGGCCCAACGGTGAGCAGTCCGTCGCTGGTAGTCCCGTCCGTAAGGGCCTCGCGTATGAGGAGATCCCCTTCTCCGCCTCCCTCCCGGTCGACCGGCCCCGGTACCGGGTCAAGCGGTACGACTTCGACGGGGGCGGTGTGCGGCCGGTGCGCGGGCTGCATCTGCCCGCGCTCTCCCCCGACGGCCGTAAGGTGGCCTTCGCCGCCCTCAACTCCCTCTGGGTCGCCGATGTCGCCGGCGGCCGCGCCCCGCGCCGGGCCGTCCGGGCCGCCCCCACCCGGTATCTGCTGGCCCCCACCTGGACGCCCGACGGACGTGCCCTGGTGTACGCCGACGACCGCGACGGGCTGCTGGCCGTGCGGCGCCGGGACCTCGCCTCGGGCGAGGAGACCCTGCTGGCCTCCGGCGGCAGGGTGCACCCGGCGCTCGCCCCCGACGGCAAGCGGCTCGCCAGTGTCGACATGTCGGGAAACCTGGTCCTGCGCGATCTCGACGCCGGTACGGAACGGGTGCTCGCCGCGCCGATGGGCGCCGGCGGGCTGCCCGGCCGGCCGAGTTGGTCGCCCGACGGCCGCTATGTCGCCCTGTGCGACCGAAACCGGCTGAACCAGCGGTTCCGCGAGGGCTACAACCTGATCCGGGTGATCGACACCAGCAGCGGTACGGCCAGGCAGTACGCCGTCGCACCGCACACCTCCCTCTCCGACCGCTATGACTCCGGACCGGTCTGGTCCCCCGATGGCCGCCATATGGCGCTCATCGTCGAGTCCGCCCTGTGGCTGCTGCCGGTCAGCGCCGACGGCACCCCCGACGGGGCGCCGCGCCGGGTGACCGACGAGGCCGCCGACCACCCCTCCTGGTCCGGGGACTCCCGCCACGTCCTGTATCTGTCGGCTGGGCGGCTGCGGCTGCTGGACGTCGCGAGCGGCACCGCCCGGACGGTCCGCGTCCCGCTGGACCACCGACGGCCGAGCCCCGCGGACACCGTCGTCCACGCCGGACGGTTCTGGGACGGCACGGGAGGCGACGGCACCGGAGGTGACGGCCGCGGCGGTCGTGACGGCGGCGGCGGTCGTGACGGCCGTAAGGGCGGCACGGTCCGCGAGGACGTGGACATCGTGGTACGCGGCGGACGCATCGCGGCCGTGACGGCGCACCGGGCCGGGCGGCCCGCGAAGCGGCGCGTGGACGCCTCCGGCCACACCGTCGTCCCGGGGCTGTGGGACGCCCATACGCATCCCTGGCAGTACACCTACGGCGGCCGTCAGACCGCCCTCCAGCTCGCCTACGGCATCACCACCGCGGTCTCCCTCGGCGGCTTCGCCTATGAGCAGGCGCGGCTCAGGGAGGCCGTCGCGGCGGGGGCCCTGGCCGGGCCTCGGCTGCTGACCACCGGCGAGCTGCTGGACGGACCGCGCGTCGCGTACAGCATGGGCCGGGCGCATCGCACCCGGGACGGTCTGCGGCGCTCCCTGGAGCGCGGTGCCGCGCTCGACTGGGACTTCGTCAAGACGTACGTCCGCGCACCGGGGTGGATCATGGAGGAGGCGGCCCGGTTCGCGCACGAGCGGCTCGGTGTGCGTACCGGCAGCCATCTGTGTTCACCGGGCATACAGCTCGGACAGGACCTGACGACCCATCTTCAGGCCACCCAGCGGCTGGAGTACGGCCACGCCACGACGGCCACCGGGCACTCCCGCCAGGATGTGACGGAGATCTACACCGCGACCTCCGACTTCCGGCTCATCGCCACGCCGTTCACGGCCGCACCCCTGGTCGGGGCGGACCCCTCGCTGGCCGAGGACGACCGGGTCACCCGGCTGATGCCGCCCTGGGACACCGCGCTCGTGCGGCAGCTCGCCGGGACGCCCCCGACCGAGGCGCAGCTGACCACGCTGCGCACCGAGGTCGGGTTCTACCGGAGCGTGCTCGCCGGGGGCGGGGTGGTCGCCCTGGGGACGGACCAGCCGCTGGTGCCGGTGGGCCTCCATCTGCATCTGGCCCTGCGCGCCCTGCACCGGTTCGGACTGTCGCCGCAGGAGGCGCTGCGCACGGCGACCGTCCTGCCGGCGCGGGCCTTCGGCGCCGACCGCGACCTGGGGACCCTGGAGGTCGGGAAGCTGGCCGATCTGACGGTGGTGGACGGCGATCCCTTCACGGACTTCGACACGCTGGTACGGACGGTGTCGGTGCTGCGGGGCGGGGTGCCGTACGAGCGGCGCGAGCTGGTCGGGTCCTTCCCGGGGGCCGGTGCCACGGCGGCACCGCACGGGAGGCCGGCGGAGGAGTGGCTGGAGGTGGGGCGGCGGCTGCGGCGCGATTCGTGCTGCGCGGTGGAGGGCTGATGAAGCGTTGATGGAGCACCCCGCCGGGGCCGCTGGTGACGGCGTGCGGCCGTCGCACCTCACCGCGCCGCCGACAGCGCGGCCGTCAGGACGGCGGGGGCCTCGGCCAGCGAAGGGCCGTACCAGGTGAGGTGGCGGCCGCTGACCAGGGCCGCCGGGAGGCCGGGGAACGCCTCGGGGCCGTCGTCGGCGGTGAAGCGGTACGGCTCGTCGGGCAGCACCACCAGATCCGCGTCCCGCGCCGTCAGCTCCTGGATCGGGACGCGGGGGTAACGCTCGGGATGCGCGCTGTAGAGGTGCCGGACACCCAGCCGGGCCAGGACGTCACCGGCGAAGGTGTCCCGGCCCAGCACCATCCACGGCCGCCGCCACACCGGTACGACCGCGTGTCGCGCCGGGCCCGGGGCCCGTACGTCCGCCCAGGCGGCCTCGGCCGCGTCCAGCCAGCCGGGCCGGTCCAGTCCGCAGCCGCGCACCAGGACCCGGGCCAGCTCGGAGAACGCCTGCTCCAGCGTGCGCACTTCGGTCACCAGGACCTCGAGACCCGCGGCGCGCAGCGCGGCCAGGTCGGACGGGCGGTTCTCCTCCTCGTTGGCGATCACGAGGTCCGGTGCGAGGGCGGCGATCCGGGCGGTGTCGGGGTTCTTGGTGCCGCCGATCCGCTCCGCGGCCAGGTCGGGCGGATGGGTGCACCAGTCGGTCACCCCGGTCAGCAGCTCGGGTGCGGTGGCGGCGACGGCCTCGGTGAGCGAGGGCACGAGGGACACCACGCGCCGTACGGGGGTGCGGGGGCTCATCGCTCCACCGTACGGCGCCGCGGCCCGGAGCGGGTGCTCCGGGCCGCGGCGCCGTACGTACGTGGTGGTGCGGTGGGTCAGGACACCACCGGGTGGATCAGGACACCACCGGGTGGGTCAGGACGCCACCGGCGCCATCTTGTCGACGATGCCGGGGTGGGCGTCCATCCACTTCTGGACACCCTTCTCCTCATTGCCCTTACCGGCCTCCTGGACGGCCTGTTCCAGACTCGCCAGCTCCTGGTTGGTCATGTGCCACTTCTTCAGCCACCCGTAGAACTCCGGGTACTTCTTCGGGAAGGACTTGTGGCCGAGCGAACGGATCTCGTTGTTGGCCCCGAACGCCTTCTTCGGGTCGGCGAGCCTGGTGATCTGGTACTTGCTGTACGCCCAGTGCGGGGTCCACAGGACAACCGCGACCGGCTCGTGCTTGGCGTACGAGCGCTCCAGCTGCGCGAGCATGGCCGGCGAGGAGCCGTCGCTGACCTTGTACTCCTTGTCCAGGCCGTACGCCGGCAGCACCTTGTTCTTGAGCATCTTCATCTGACCGGTGCCCGGTTCGATGCCGATGATCCTCCCCTTGAAGGTGGACCCCTTGCCCTTCAGATCCGCCAGGGATTTCACGTCCTTGACATAGGACGGCACGGCGATATCGAGAGAGGTTTTGTCGTACCAGGGACCGATATCGACCAGATTCTCCTTGTACTTGTCCCAGTACTGTTTCTGGCCGACCGGCAGCCAGGCGTCGAATTCCACGTCGACCTGCCCGCTGCTCATCCCGGTGAACATGGAGCCGACGTCGTACTGCTTGATCGACGGCTTGTAGCCGCGCCGCTCCAGGACGTTCTTCCACAGGTAGGTGGTGGCGACGTCCTCGTCCCAGGGGAAGTAGCCGATCTGGGGCGCGGCTCCGGCGTCCTTGCCCTTCTGCTCGGCGCCGGGCACCGGGGCGAGCTTGTTGAGCATGCCGGGGTTCTTCTTGAGCCAGGCGCGCACGCCCTCCTGCTCCTTGCCCTTACCGGCGTCCTGGATCGCGGACTCCAGGCTGGTGAGCTGCTCCTCGGTCAGCTTGAAGTTCTTCATCCACTGGGCGACCTGCGGGTTCTCCTTGGAGAAGCCCTTGCGCGCGATGGTGTCGATGTGGTCGCCCTTGCCGAAGGCGCCCTTGGTGTCCTCCAGCTTGGTGAGCTTGTACTTGTCGTACGCCCAGTGCGGGGACCACAGGGTGACCGCGATCGGCTCCTGCTTGGCGTAGGAGCGGTCCAGCTGGGAGAGCATGGCCGCGGTGGAGCCCTTGACCAGGGTGAAGTTCTTGTCCAGGCCGTAGGCCGGCATGACCTTGTCCTGCATCAGCTTCATCTCACCGGCGCCGGGCTCGATGCCGATGATCTTCCCCTTGAAGGTGGACGACTTCTTCTCGAGGTCGTCCAGGGTCTTCACGCCCTTGACGTACGAGGGCACCGCGACCTCCAGGGAGGTGGGGCCGTACCAGGAGCCGAGGTTCTCCAGCTTGCTCTTGTACTTGGACCAGTACGCGGCGTGGGTGGCCGGCAGCCAGCCGTCGGTCTGCAGGTCGATGTTGCCGGCGGCCATACCGGTCCACAGCGCGCCGACGTCGTAGGACTGCACCTTCGGCTTGAAGCCGCGCTGCTCCAGGAGCTCCTTCCACAGGAAGGTGGAGGCGACGCCCTCGTCCCAGTTGATGTAGCCGAGGTTGACCGACTGGCCCTTGCCGACGTTGGCGGAGACCTTGGCGCCGTCCTCGTCGCCGGAGAAGATCTGCATCCCGCCGGCGACCAGCGCCAGGACGACGACGCCGACCATGGCGACGGAGGTCGCGGGGCGCCAGCGCAGCACCTTGAGGCCGCTGACCGCCCTGGCCTGCTCCTTGGCCAGCGCACGGCGGGCCAGCGGGGAGACGCGCTGATTGAGCGCGCTGGTCATCCGGTCCAGGTACATGGCCAGGATGACCACCGCGATACCGCCCTCGAAGCCCATGGCGACGTCGACGGAGCTGATCGCCTGGAAGACGGTGGAGCCCAGGCCCTCGGCGCCGACCATGCCGGCGATGACGACCATGGACAGCGCCAGCATGATCACCTGGTTGACGCCCGCCATGATGGTGGGCAGGGCCAGCGGCAGCTGGACGCGCAGCAGGGTGCGGCGCGGATGGGTGCCGAAGGCGTCGGCCGCCTCGACCAGCTCCGCATCCACCTGGCGGATGCCCAGTTCCGTCATGCGGACGCCCGGGGGCATCGAGAAGATGACGGTGGCGACGACGCCGGGGACCACCCCGAGGCCGAAGAAGAAGATGCCGGGGATCAGGTAGACGAAGGCGGGCATCGTCTGCATGAAGTCCAGCACCGGGCGGATCACGGCGCTCACCGCGCGGTTGCGCGAGGCCCAGATGCCCAGCGGCACCGCGAGCACGATGGTGATCACACCGGCGACCAGCACCAGTGCGAGCGTGTTCATCGCCTCGCCCCACAACTCGATCGAGTCGATGACCGCGAATCCCACGAAGGCGAGCACGGCGGGCAGCAGCCCGCGCAGCCACCAGGCGAGCAGCGCGAGGATGCCCGCGAGCAGCAGCGGCTCGGGGGCGCTGAGCACGCTGTTCACCGCGTCGTACATGCCCTGGACGACGGTGGAGATGAAGTCGAAGAGCCAGCTCAGATTGTCTCGGAGCCAGTTGACGCCGGAGTTGATCCAGTCGCCGAGCTGAAGCCTAGGCACCGGTGATCACCTTCTTCGCGGCCTGGGGCACGTCCGGCCCGCCGCCACCCGGTGGCATCACCCCGTCGGGTCCGGGGTCCGGATCGCCGAGGACGGCGAGCAGCCGGGCGCGGGTGACCACGCCCACGAGCCCGCCGTCGTCGCCCGTGACGGCGACCGCGACGCCACTGCGCGAGCAGGGCCCGAACAGCTCGATGATCGGGGTGTCCGTGGTGACGGTGGCGGGGGCGGCCGCCAGCACGTCCTGCTCGGTACGGAGCGCGGTGCCGTCGTCGGTCTCGGTGCCCAGCGCCTCACTCGGCTCGGCCATGATCGCGCCGGCGGTGAGCACCCGGCTGCGGTCGACGTCCTGGGTGAAGGAGGCGACGTAGTCGTTGGCCGGGGTGACCAGGATGTCCTCGGCGGTGCCTATCTGGACGATCCGGCCGTCGCGCATCACGGCGATGTGGTCGCCGAGCCGCATGGCCTCGTTCAGATCGTGGGTGATGAAGACGATGGTTTTCTTGAGCCGCTTCTGCAGCTGGAGCAGCTGGTCCTGCATATCGCGGCGGATCAGCGGGTCGAGGGCGCTGAAGGACTCGTCCATCAGCAGCAGATCGGCGTCGGTGGCCAGCGCGCGGGCGAGGCCGACGCGCTGCTGCATACCGCCGGAGAGCTCATCGGGCCAGGACTTCTCCCAGCCCGCCAGGCCCACCAGCTCCAGCGCCTCGGTGGCGCGCCGGACGCGCTCCTCGCGGGGCACGCCCTGCACCTCGAGGCCGTACGCGGCGTTCTCCAGCACGCTGCGGTGCGGGAAGAGGGCGAAGTGCTGGAAGACCATGCTGATCTTGTGGGAGCGCACCTGGCGCAGATCCCTGGGGCTGAGTGCGGTCAGGTCGTCGTCGTCGAAGAGGACGCGTCCCGCGGTCGGCTCCAGCAGCCCGTTCAGCATGCGCAGCAGGGTGGACTTACCGGATCCGGACAGGCCCATGACGACGAAGATCTGCCCCTCGTCAACGGCGAAGGAGGCATCGATGACCGCTGCTGTCGTACCGTTCGCGCGAAGCTCGTCGCGGTCCGCGCCGCCCTCGAGCTTCGACACCGCCTCGTCAGATCTTCTGCCGAATACCTTGTACAGGCCCTCGGCTCGCAGTTTGGCCACGTGTACCTCTCAAATCGCACCAAAAAACGACCCGCCACCCCCGCCGGCGGGTCGTGGAGCGGTGCGGTATCCGACCGCGGGCCGCCGCAATAGTTGAATTACTGAACGGGTCCGCTCCGGACGCGCGCCTGCCCCGATCGTTGTGGCGCAAACTAAAGAGTGACCCAGTTCACATTATCGCTTTATTGCCGTCAGTGGGGTAAGGCATGATCGGGGACGTGACGCGACGCCTGATGCTCCTCGACACCGCCTCCCTCTACTTCCGGGCCTACTTCGGTGTGCCGGATTCGGTCCGGGCCCCCGACGGCACCCCGGTGAACGCCGTGCGCGGGCTGCTCGACTTCATCGCCCGGCTGGTCCAGGACCACCGCCCGGACGACCTGGTGGCCTGCATGGACTTCGACTGGCGCCCGGCCTGGCGGGTCGAGCTGATCCCCACGTACAAGGCCCACCGGGTCGCCGAGGAGGCCCCGGCGGGGGCGGGGGTGGACGTGGAGGAGGTGCCGGATACGCTCTCCCCGCAGGTCCCGGTGATCGACGAGGTGCTCGACGCGGTCGGCATCGCCCGGGTGGGCGCCGCGGGCTACGAGGCCGACGATGTGATCGGCACGCTCACCGGACGGGCGGCCGGTCCGGTCGACATCGTCACCGGCGACCGCGACCTGTTCCAGCTGGTGGACGACGAGCGCGGGGCGCGGGTGCTCTACCCCGTCAAGGGCGTGGGCACCCTGCTCCTGGTCGACGAGTCCTACGTGCGCGAGAAGTACGGGGTGGCCGGCTCGGGGTACGCGGATCTGGCGCTGCTGCGCGGCGACCCCAGCGACGGACTGCCGGGCGTGCCCGGGATCGGCGAGAAGACCGCCGCCAAGCTGCTGGCCGCCCATGGCGATCTGGCCGGGATCATGGCCGCCGTCGACGATCCCACCGCCAAGCTGACCCCCACCCAGCGCAAGCGGCTGGCCGAGGCGCGGGCGTATGTCGAGGTCGCCCCGAGGGTGGTGCGGGTCGCCCCGGACGTGGCCCTGCCGGCCTTCGACCCGGCGCTCCCGCGGTCCCCGCGCGACCCCGCGGCCGTGGCGGCGCTGGCGGAGCGCTGGGGCTTGGGCGGATCTTTGCGCAGGCTTCTTTCCACTCTCGAGGGATGAGCTGTTAGGTTAGGTAACCCTAACTCTTTTTGATCAGGGAGGCCGCCATGGCAGACCGTCCGGCCCGCAGGACGCGCACGCCGCACCGCGCACAGGTGGTGCGCACCGACCGGCTCACCCCGCATATGGTGCGGGTCGTCCTGGGCGGCGACGGCCTCGCCGAGTTCCACGCGGGCGAGTGGACCGACCACTACATCAAGCTGCTCTTCCCGTCCGGGGGCGCCACCTACCCCGAGCCGTTCGACCTGGAGAAGATCCGCGCCGACTTCCCCCGCGACCAGTGGCCGGTCACCCGTACGTACACGGTACGGGCCTGGGATCCGGCGGCCCGCGAGCTGACCGTGGACTTCGTGACCCACGGCGACCAGGGGCTCGCCGGACCGTGGGCCGCCCGGGTCCAGCCGGGCGAGGAGATCTACTTCATGGGGCCGGGCGGCGCCTACGCCCCCAGCGCCGAGGCCGACTGGCATCTGCTCGCGGGCGACGAGAGCGCACTGCCCGCCATCGCCACCGCGCTGGAGCGGCTCACCGCCACCGCGCCCGGTACGGACGGCGCGGCCCAGCCGCCGGTGCACGTCTTCATCGAGGTCGCGGACGAGAAGGACGAGCTGAAGCTCACCGTGCCGGACGGAGCCGAGGTGAGCTGGCTGCACCGGGGCGGCGCACCGGTCGGCGAGGCGCTGGTGGCGGCCGTCCAGGGGCTGGAGTTCCCGGCCGGCCAGGTGCACGCCTTCGTCCACGGCGAGGCGGGCTTCGTGAAGGAGATCCGCCGCCATCTGCGCGTCGAGCGGCAGATCCCGCGCGAGTGGCTGTCCATCTCCGGCTACTGGCGGCGCGGCCATGACGAGGACGGCTGGCAGGCGTCGAAGCGGGAGTGGAACCGGCAGGTCGAGGCCGAGCAGGAGGGGGCGGGCTCCGACGAGGCCGCGGCGTAGCACACCGCACCGGCGCTGACGCGTACGACGGGCGGGTGGACGGCTGATGCCGTCCACCCGCCCTTTTGCGTCCCCACGCACCCACGCACCCACTGGGCCGCGCACCCACCCGCGCACTCGCACGCTCGCGCGTTCGCGGTCCCGAGGAGCGCACAACGGTAGGTATTACGGCGCCCAGAGTTTTTAACCCTACTTACACATAAACGCCTCGATGCACCAATTGCACCTGTCGCATCCTTCACCCGATCGCTTAAATCGGTGACAGCGAGATTGACGGCGCCCCGTGCTCTGGCGCCGAGTCGCTTCCCATCGAACGACCCGCCCCCAGGTGCCGGCCCCGAGGCAACGGGTCTTTCACGCGCCCTTCCCCGCCCCGCCGGGGCCTCCCACGCGGTCGCGGGCCGCCTCAGCCATTGGCTCGCCGCCCGTGCGCATCCCCGGCGGACCGGTACGACCGAAGGAGAACGATCATGGCAACCATCACTTCGCTGGTGGATACGACGACCACCACCAACCAGGGCAAGCCCGGGGACACCGTCCAGATCAACGGCACCGCCATGGCCACCACGACGAGGGTCAACTTCGGTTCGGCGGCGGTCACCCCGGCGTCCGTCACCGCCACCCAGGTCACCTTCGTCGTGCCCAATTCGGCGCCGTGCTCCGGCCAGGTCTCGGTCAGCGTCACCAGCAGCGCCGGCGCCACCAGCAACGCCCTGCCGTTCTTCGTCATCGCCTCGCCGACGACCACGGCGCTGAGCGTCAGCTGCGTCCCGGCCGCCACCGGTGGCGCGGTGACACTGTTCGGCACCAACTTCCTGACCGGAACACAAGTCGGGGTCGGCACCGTCGGCAATGTGGCGGTCACCCCCACCCAGTCCACCCAGGTCGCCTTCACCGCACCGGCCAACCCGGGCCAGGTCGGCACGGTGTCGACCCAACCGGTGACCATCACCACCGCCGGCGGGACCAGCCCATCGGGCACCACTCTGATCGACTACTACCTCGCCCCCGCCATCACCACGGTGGCGCCCACGACCGGCTCGGCGGGAGACCCCATCACCATCACCGGAACCGGCTTCGTGAACGTCGCGAACGTCACCTTCACCGACAGCGCGGCCGCCACCGCCACCGCGGTCTTCACGCCCATCAGTGACACCCAGCTCGTCGCCACCGTGCCCGCCGGACTCGCCCTCGGCGCCGGGACCATCACGGTCGCCACCTGCGGCGGCACCTCCAACGCCGTGGCCTTCACCGTGACCTGACCGTCCGGGACGACCGGGCACCGACGGTACGCACGACCACCGAGTCGCCGCCGTCCGCGTCGCGTGGCGCGGACGGCGGCGGCGCCCCGCGCCCTGGCCGACGATCGCCGGCCGGGGCGCGGCCGTCCCAGGCGGTACGAGAAGGAGAAGAGCATCATGGCCCCCGTAGTGACCAGCATCAGTCCCACCCAAGGTGCTCCAGCAGGGGGCACCTTCGTCACCCTCACCGGCTCCGGTTTCACCGGCGCCACCGCGGTCAGGTTCGGTCCCAATCTGGCCACCGACGTGGTGGTCGTGAGCGCCGCGCAGATCACGGCCAGGACGCCCGCGGGGACCGGCACGGTGAAGGTCACGGTCACCGGGCCGACGGGGACCAGCACCCAGAACGTGTTCTTCACCTATACGACAGTGGCGGCACCGGTCCTCACCTCGCTCAGCCCGACCTCGGGCCCCACCGCGGGGGGCAACACGGTCACCCTCACCGGCACCAACCTGGCCGGGGCGACCCAAGTCCTCTTCGGCCCCAACCCCGCCACCATCCTCACCAACACCGCCACCACCATCACCGCCACCGCACCCGCCGGGCCACCATCCTCAGTCAACGTCACCGTCACCACCCCCAGCGGCACCAGCAACCCCCTCCCCTACACCTACACCCCCACCCCCACACCCACCCTCACCACCCTCAACCCCACCTCAGGCCCCACCACCGGCGGAAACACCGTCACCCTCACCGGCACCAACCTCACCGCCGCCACCCAAGTCCTCTTCGGCCCCAACCCCGCCACCATCCTCACCAACACCGCCACCACCATCACCGCCACCGCACCCGCCGGGCCACCATCCTCAGTCAACGTCACCGTCACCACCCCCAGCGGCACCAGCAACCCCCTCCCCTACACCTACACCCCCACCCCCACACCCACCCTCACCACCCTCAACCCCACCTCAGGCCCCACCACCGGCGGAAACACCGTCACCCTCACCGGCACCAACCTCACCGCCGCCACTCAAGTCCTCTTCGGCCCCAACCCCGCCACCATCCTCACCAACACCGCCACCACCATCACCGCCACCGCACCCGCCGGGCCACCATCCTCAGTCAACGTCACCGTCACCACCCCCAGCGGCACCAGCAACCCCCTCCCCTACACCTACACCCCCACCCCCACACCCACCCTCACCACCCTCAACCCCACCTCAGGCCCCACCACCGGCGGAAACACCGTCACCCTCACCGGCACCAACCTGGCCGGTGCCACCTCGGTGACGTTCGGGCTGAACCCGGCGACGATCCTCACCAACACCGCCACCCAAATCACCGTCACCGCGCCCGCCGGGCCACCGTCCTCGGTCAATGTCACGGTCACCACGGCCGGCGGCACCAGCAATCCGCTGCCGTACTTCTACATCACCGCCCCAACCGTCAGCGATCTGTCGCCCCATTTCGGCCCGGCCGCCGGGGCCAACACCGTCACCGTCTTCGGCAGCAATCTGACCCTCACCAGCGCGGTGAGCTTCGGGGCGAATCAGGCCACCGCCATCACCGTGGTCTCCGACAGCCAGCTGACCGCGACCGCGCCGGCCGGGTCCGGCACGGTCGTCGTCACCGTCACCACCCCGGGCGGCACCAGCACGGCGGCCACCGGGAATCCGTACTACACCTATCTCGGGGCACCCATCCTGACCAGCCTCAATCCCGCCCATGGCTCGGAGGTCGGGGGCGACTCCATCGTGCTGGTCGGCAGCAATCTCACCTACACCGACGCGGTGACCTTCGGCGGAGTCCCGGCCTCGTTCTCGGCGATCTCCGACACCCAGGTCGTCGCGACCTCCCCGCCCGGGGCGCCCGGCACGGTGAACGTGGTGGCCCACACCCCGGCCGGGAACAGCAACGCCCTGCCCTACGTCTACGACCCCGCCTGATGGGCGGGACCGCCCGTCAGCCGGTCCCGCCCGTCAGCCCGTCAGCCCGTCAGCCGACCGAGGAGTACGCCACGACCCCGCGCAGCAGCCCGTCCACCGCACGGCGGGCGTTGCGTGCCACCGTGCCCTCCGGGGCCGCCGCGGCGATCTGGCCGAGCACATCGATCAGTTGCTTGGTCCAGCGCACGAAGTCACCGGCGGGCATGTCGATTTCCCGCAGCACCTCATCGAGCCCGTGTCCGGAAGCCCAGCGGTAGGCGGCCCAGGCGAACCCCAGATCCGGCTCACGCTGGCCGACGCCCTCCGTCTGGTTGATCCGGTGATCCTCCTCCAGGGCGTCCAGCCGCCCCCAGATGCGGACCATCTCGCCGAGCGCGTCCTTGGCCCGGCCGGCGGGCAGCTTGGGCGGCAGCGCGTCATCGGCCGACCGCGCCTCGTAGACGAGCGCGGAGGCACAGGCCGCGAGCTCCGCGGGGGCCAGCCCCTCCCAGACGCTCTCCCGCAGGCACTCGCTGGCCAGCAGGTCCAGCTCGCCGTACAGCCGCGCCAGCCGCTTGCCCTCGTCCGTGACCTCGTCGCCGCGCAGATAGTCCAGCTCGGTCAGCAGGGAGCAGATCCGGTCGAAGGTGCGGGCGATGGTGTTCGTACGGCCCTCGATGCGCCGCTCCAGCTGCCGGGTGTCGCGCAGCAGCCGGTGGTAGCGCTCGCCCCAGCGGGCGTGGTCCTCGCGGTCGGCACAGCCGTGGCAGGGGTGGGCGCGGATGGCCCGGCGCAGCCGGCTGATCTCGGCGTCGTCGGCCGCGGGCGAGCGCTCCTTGCGGTGGCGCCGCACCTCGTGGTGACCGGCCTTGGTGCGCAGCGCGGAGGCCAGGTCGCGGCGGGACTGCGGGCTGCGCGGATTGAACGACTTGGGGATGCGCATCCGGTCCAGCGGCTCGACCGGGACCGGGAAGTCGATCGCCGCCAGCCGCTTGACCTGCCGCTCGGCGGTGAGCACCAGGGGCCGCGGCCCGTCGTGGTACTCCATGCCGCGGTGGCCGCCCACCCGCCCGGCGGACAGCCCGGGGTCCAGCACCAGCGCGAGGCCGGCGAACTTGCCGGTGGGCACATGGATGACATCGCCGGGGCGGAGCTTCTCCAGGGCGACCGCGGCGGCCGCGCGCCGCTGGGCCGCGCCCTGCCGGGCCAGCTCGGTCTCGCGGTCCTTGAGCTCGCGGCGCAGCCGCGCGTACTCGTCGAAGTCGCCGAGATGGCAGGTCATGGATTCGCGGTAGCCGGCCAGCCCCTCCTCGTTGCGCTGCACCTGCCGGGAGATCCCGACGACCGCCTTGTCGGCCTGGAACTGCGCGAAGGAGGTTTCCAGCAGCTCGCGCGAGCGGTGCCGGCCGAACTGGGAGACGAGGTTGACCGCCATGTTGTACGACGGTTTGAAGGAGGAGCGCAGCGGATACGTCCGGGTGCCGGCCAGCCCGGCGAGCGCGGCGGGGTCCATGGCGCGCTGCCACAACACCACCGCATGGCCCTCGACATCGATACCGCGCCGCCCGGCCCGGCCGGTCAACTGGGTGTACTCACCGGGGGTGATGTCGACGTGCTGCTCGCCGTTCCACTTGACGAGCTTCTCCAACACCACCGAGCGGGCGGGCATGTTGATGCCGAGCGCGAGGGTCTCGGTGGCGAACACCGCCTTGACCAGGCCGCGGACGAAGAGCTCCTCGACGACTTCCTTGAAGGTGGGGAGCATTCCGGCGTGGTGGGCCGCGATGCCCCGCTCCAGGCCCTCCAGGAATTCGAAGTACCCCAGCACATGGAGGTCTTCGTCGGGGATGCCGGCCGTGCGCTCCTCGACGAGGGCCCGCACCTGGCGGCGCGCCGCCTCGTCGTTGAGCCGCAGCCCCGCGTGGAGACACTGCTGGACGGCGGCTTCGCAGCCGGCCCGGCTGAAGATGAAGGTGATGGCCGGAAGCAGCCCCTCGGCGTCGAGCCGGTCGATGACCTCGGGCCGGCCGGGGGTCCAGATCCGGCTGCGCTGACGGCGCTCGCGCTCCCGGTCGGCCTCCCGCATGGTGCGGCCGCGGCGCTTGTCGCGGCCGAAGCTGGGGCGGCTGTTCTCCATCCGGGCCAGCCGGACCAGATCGGGGTTGACCTCGCGGCGTCCGCCCTGGTCGCCGTCGCGGCCGCTCTTCTCCTCGAACAGGTCGTACATCCGGCGCCCGGCGAGGACGTGCTGCCACAGCGGCACCGGGCGGTGCTCGGAGACGATGACCTCGGTGTCGCCGCGGACGGTGTCGAGCCAGTCGCCGAACTCCTCGGCATTGGAGACGGTCGCGGAGAGTGACACCAGCGTCACCGACTCGGGGAGGTGGATGATGACCTCCTCCCAGACGGCGCCGCGGAACCGGTCGGAGAGGTAGTGGACCTCGTCCATCACGACATGGCCGAGGCCGAGCAGTGACTGGGAGCCGGCATAGAGCATGTTCCGCAGCACCTCGGTGGTCATGACGACCACCGGGGCATCGGAATTGACGCTGTTGTCCCCGGTGAGCAGGCCGACCCGGTCGGCGCCGTAGCGCTTCACCAGGTCGGTGTACTTCTGGTTGGACAGCGCCTTGATGGGCGTGGTGTAGAAGCACTTGCGGCCCTGGGTCAGCGCCAGGTGGACGGCGAACTCGCCCACGATGGTCTTGCCGGAGCCGGTGGGAGCGGCCACCAGCACGCCCTTGCCGGCCTCCAGGGCCTTGCACGCCTCGATCTGGAAGGGATCCAGCTCGAAGTCGTACATCTCGCGGAAGGGGGCCAGCGCGGTGGCCTGCTCGGCGGCCCGGACGCGGGACGCCGCATAGCGCTCGGCGGGAGATAGCTCGTCGGTCATCGTATCTACGAGCCTACCGGCCACCTCCGACAGCGCACGCGATCTTTATCGGGGCTTTGTTCGGGCCACCGGGCCGCCCACCGGGTGGGCGGCCGGGCACGGCCAGGTTCGGCTAGGTGATGTCGTCGTAGCCGTTACGCCGGGCGTTACCCGAGTCGTCCCCATCGGTGAGCTCCGGCGCGGCGCCGGGCGCGCCGATGGCCTCGGGCGTGAGGTCCAGCTCGGACGCCTCGTCGTCGCTCAGGCCGAAGTCGGGGTCGGCGGCCCTGCGGCGTGCCTTGCGCCGGTCGTTGACCAGGGCGACGGCGACGGCCCCGAAGTAGAGCACGACGACCGGTCCGGCCAGGGCGAACATGCCGATCGGGTCGGTGCTGGGGGTGGCGACGGCACCGAAGACCGTGATGCCCATGATCATGGCGCGCCACCAGCCGAGCATCCGGCGTCCGGTGAGGATGCCGGTGAAGTTCAGCAGGATCAGCAGCAGGGGGAGCTCGAAGGCGAGCCCGAAGACGACGACCATGCGGGCGAGCAGGTCGAGGAAGTCGTCCAGCGGGAGGAGGTTGTTGGCCCCCTCCGGGGTGAAGCCGATGAGGACCTTGGCGCTGGTCGGGAGGATCATGTACGCGAAGTAGGCGCCACCGACGAACAGCGGTACGCCCAGGCCCACGAAGAACAGGCCGTACTTCTTCTCGTTGCGGTGCAGTCCGGGGGCGAGGAAGGCCCACAGCTGGTACAGCCAGACCGGGGTGGCCACCACCAGACCGGTCGTGAAGGAGACCTTCAGCATGATCGTGAACGGCGACAGCAGACCGTTCACGGTGAAGTAGGCGCAGTCGTGGCCGTCGCCGCCCTTTTGCGAGAGGTCGGAGAGCGAGACCCCACCACAGCCGACGGAGTCCAGCACCGGCTGCATCAGGAACTTCGCGATGTCCATGTAGTAGAACATCGCGACGATCGTGACCACGCAGATCGCCAGGACCGATTTGAGCAACCGGTTGCGCAGCTCACGCAGGTGCTCGGACAGGGGCATCCGCCCCTCGGGGTCCTTCTCCTTCTTGCGGGCAGACTTGAGCACCCACGTCCTCATCTCGTGCGTCCAGTGGCGGCCGTCCGTGCCGCCTTCACGTGGCCCTGGGTCAGCGCTTGGTGGTGTCGCTCGGCTCCGACACCGGGCGCGAGCTGGTCACGTCGCCGGGCGCGGCCTGGATCGTGCGGTGGGTGGCGTCGTCCTGACCGGGGTTGGGCGGGTCGGCCGGCGCGCTCTGCTGCTGGCTGTCCGACTTCATCGCCTTCGCCTCGCTCTTGAGGATACGGGCCGACTTGCCCAGTGAGCGGGCCATGTCCGGAAGCTTCTTCGCACCGAACAGCAGCACGACGACGACAAGGATGAGGATGATCTCGGGAGCGCCGAGCCTTCCGAACATAAGCGTCTACCTTCTCACCGAGGCGGCTGGGGGTGGGGCTGCCCGACCGGTCGGACAGGTGTCCGGCAGCCGTGCTGTCAGCGATCGTAGCGCGCGGGGGTGAACCGGAGGCAATCCCCGTGCGGACTCCGGGTTGCGGCCCTCCGCCTCGCTGCCAGGGCCACGAACTGTCAGCGTACCCCCCTTGGCTGTGACTCAGCAGAGTGCCCGTCGGCCGCCGTCCGACCGGAGAATCGGCCACGGACCGTGACCGCCGCCGACGCGGAGTGGCCCCTACCGCCGGCGCAGACCGTCGACGTGGGCCCCCAGCGGAGCCGAGGCCCGCTCCAGGTCCTCGGCGGCCCGGGTGATCCGCTGCGAGCTGTCCGAGACCTGTCGGGCCAGCCTGCGGACCTCGGCGTAGACCCGCACCGAGAGCACGGCGAGAACGGCGATTCCGCAGAAGGCGAGGGCGAGGGCGAGCATCGGCCAGAGCATGCGCCAGAGCCTAGACCGTGGAGTGCAGGCGCAGCGTACGCACCCCGCCGCCGGTGAGCAGCTCCACGATCCGCTCCCCCGCCGGCTTGCGCACCGCGGTTCCGCAGTCGGGGCAGGTGAAGGAGTAGAAGGTGGTGCGGTCGCTGGCCCCGATCGCCAGCCGCAGCGCGCCCGCGGCCAGCTCGAACCGGCCACGGCACTCCGGACAGGCTGCCTTGAACACCACCGAAGCGGCGCTCCCCCGTGCGGTCACTGCGTGTGTCCTTTCACTCACCGTACGCCGCGAGCGCCTGTCGCGCCGCGTCCCGGGCACTGTCCGCGAGCCCCTGCGGCGAGACGATCCGGCCGTCCCGGCCCAGCCGCAGGGCCAGCCGCCGCAGCGAGCCGGGGTCGGGCGCGCGCAGCGTGATCCTCAGACCGCCGTCGGGCAGCTCCTCCGCGCTGTCGTGCGGGTAGTACTCGGCGACCCAGCGCCCGCCGGGGCCGACCTCGACGACCACCTCGGGGTCCTCGGCACCGGTCTGCACCAGCCCGGTGGCCAGGTCCGACAGATCGCGCAGCTCGATCGGCGGCGGATCGGACGCCTCGTCGAGCAGCTTGATCTCGGCCACCCGGTCGAGCCGGAAGGTCCGCCGCGCCTCCGAGAGGCGGCACCAGGCCTCCATATAGGTGCGGCCGACGGCGAACAGCCGGATCGGGTCGACCTCGCGCTCGGTGATCTCGTCACGCGCGGGCGAGTAGTAGCGCAGCCACAGCCTGCGACGCTCGGAGATGGCGCGGTCGACCTCGGCGAAGACACCGCCCTCCGACTCGAAGATCACCGAGAGCCGGGAGCTGGCGCCCGCCGCCTCGCCCGCCGCGGCCTCCAGCTTGGCGGTGGCCCGCAGCAGCGCGTCCCGGTCGCTCTCACGCAGCCCGGGGAGGGTCGCGACGGCGCGGGCGGCGACCAGCAGCGCGGTGGCCTCGTCGGCGGCCAGCCGCAGCGGTTCCGCGACGTCATCGGGGTTGTGCCACCAGATCCGGTCACCGTCGGTGTCGATGTCCAGCAGATCGCCGCCGCGGAAGCTGGTGCCGCACAGCGGCAGCACATCGAGGTCGGCGATCAGCTCGTCCTCGCTGATGCCGAAGGCCCGTGCGACATCGGCGACGCGGGCGCCGGGGCGCTCGCGCAGATAGGTGACCAGGGAGAGCATCCGGCGGGTCTGGTCAATCGCGTTTCCGGCCATGGTGAAGTCGCTCCGTCCCCTCAGTCCTTGGCGACCGCGCGCAGCCGGTCCACGACATCCGCCCGCAGCTCGTCGGGCGCCAGTACGACCACGTCCGGGCCGAACTCCACGAGCCAGGCGTCCAGACCGTGCCCGTAGGGGATCTCCAGCTCGTCCCAGCCGTCGCCGGCCGCCCGGGTGGACAGCGCCTTCGCCCGCAGCGGATAGCCGTGGCCGGAACGCAGCCTGATCCGGGCGGTGCCGGTGGCGGTCTCGCCCGCCCAGGTCTCCACGGTCTCCCGGACGGTGACGTGATCGGGCACCTCGGCGGTGAACGAGCCGGACCGCAGCCGGACCCGGCTGGTGATCCGGGAGAGCCGGAAGACCCGCTCGGCGGCGCGCTCACGGTCCCATCCGGCGAGGTACCAGTGACCGCGCCAGCACTCCAGGGTCCAGGGCTCGACCTGCCGCTGCTCGGGGCGCGCGGCGTTGGCCTTGCGGTAGTCGAAGACGACGGGGCGGCGGTCGCGGCAGGCGAGCATCAGCGGCTCGAAGGCGCTCTCATGGACCGGGATGCGCGGCTCCAGCGCGCCGTGTCCGGGTGTGTCGTACGGGTCCTCGGCGACCGGCATCCCGGCGGCGCGCAGCTTCTGGAGCGCGCCGCTGGCGGCGCCCGCGAGCCGGGCCTGCTGCCAGACCTTGGCGGCGAGGCCGAGCGCGGCGGCCTCCTCGGCGTCGAGGGTGATCGGCGGGAGGCGGTTGCTGTCCCGGCGGGCGAGATAGCCGATCTCGCCGTCGATGCCCTCCACTGTCTCGATGACCAGGCCGAGTTCGCGCAGATCGTCCTTGTCGCGCTCGAACATGCGATTGAACGCCTCGTCGTTGGCCGCGTCGGCCTGGAGGTACGCCTCTATGGAGCCCCGCAACTCCCGTTTGGTCAGCGGACGCCGCGTTCCCAGCAGGCACAGGGCCAGATTCATCAGCCGCTCGGCCTTGGCAATCGCCATCGACGCCCTTTCTACGTGACCTTACGCACGTGACCGTACCGCTACCGGGACGCACGGCAAAAGCCGAGGGCCCCTGCCCGGCGGCAGGAGCCCTCGGCGCGGCGAGCGCCGGTCTCAGACGGAGACCAGGTCGCAGACGAAGATCAGGGTCTCGCCCGGCTTGATCCGGCCGCCACCGGCGCCCTGGTCCCCGTAGGCGAGGTGCGGGGGAATGATCAGCTGCCGGCGGCCGCCGACCTTCATGCCCTGGAGGCCCTGGTCCCAGCCGCTGATGACCTGGCCCACACCGAGCTGGATCCGCAGCGGGGTGCCACGGTTGTAGCTCGCGTCGAACTCCTCACCGGTGCTGAAGGCGACGCCCACATAGTGGACGGCGATGTTGTCGCCGGCCTTCGCCGCGGGGCCGTCGCCCTCCCAGATGTCCTTGATCTCCAGCTCGGCCGGCGGCTCGCCGCCCGGGAAGTCGACCTCGGGCTTCTCGATGCTCACGAAATAGCTCCTTGTGATGTTGTGGGCAACCCGCACAGGCTACAGAACCGCCAGGATGTCCACGGAGAAGACCAGCGTGGAGTTGGCGGGGATGCCCTTCTGGGCCGCCTTGCCGTAGCCCAGGTCCGGGGGTACGACGATCATGACCCGGCTGCCCACCTTCTTGCCGGTCAGCCCCTGCGACCAGCCCTTGACCACCTGCTGTAGCGAGAACTGGGCGAGCTCACCGCGCTTGTAGGTGGAGTCGAACTCCTTGCCGCCGTCCCACAGCACGCCCCTGTACTGGACGAGCAGGGCGTCGGTCTTCTTGACCTCCTTGCCGTCGCCCTCGATGACGTACTCGGAGACGAGCTTCTTGGGCGCGGACTTCTTGGGGACGGTGATGGTGGGCGCCTTGCCGTCGGTGTTGGTCGACACCTTGGGCAGGTCGGGGTCGGTCTGCTCCACCTTGCTGCCCTTGGCCGAGCTCTTGGCGTCGTAGGCGTTCACGATGTCGATGACGAAGACCAGCGTGTCGGTGCCCTTGATACCGGCCTGCGGCTGGCCCTGCTTGCCGTAGGCGTACGCGGGCGGGACGGCCAGCTCCAGCCGGCTGCCCACGTTCCGGCCCAGCAGTCCCTGGTCCCAGCCCGGGAGGACCTGGCCCTGGCCTACGGGGAAGGCGGCGGTCTTCTTCTTGTCGAAGGTGTTGTCGATGGCCTTCCCGGTGTCCCAGATCTGCGCCAGATAGTTGATCTGGAGCCAGTCGCCCTTGACCGTCTTCCGGCCGTCTCCCTGGCTGATCGTCTTGACCGCCAGATGGCTCGACGGCTCACCCGTGCCCTTGGCGACCTTCGGCTTCTCACCGAACTTCTTACCGGCGGTAATGGGCGGCACCGGTCCGGAGACGATCTTGCCGCTGGGGGCCGGTGAGGGACTCTGGCTGGTCGGCTCCTGGGACGGGCTGCTCTTGTCGGACCCTGATTTTTCGTCACCGCAGCCCGCGAGCGTGAGCAGGCCCGCGGGTACGGCAAGGAGTACGGAGCGTCGGCGCACGGAGTCCTCGTTAGGTAGATCGTGTGATGGCCAATGCGCGCCACTCTACGACGTAGTACGGGCCCCGTCCGGAGAACGCACGGGGCCCGTGGCCAAGGTAAGCCGTACGCCGGTCACATACCGGCGATGAGTTTCTCCACCCGGTCGTCGACCGAACGGAACGGGTCCTTGCACAGCACGGTGCGCTGTGCCTGGTCATTGAGCTTCAGATGCACCCAGTCGACCGTGAAATCGCGGCGCTGCTCCTGGGCCCGGCGGATGAAGTCGCCGCGCAGCCGGGCGCGGGTGGTCTGCGGTGGCACCGACTTGCCCTCGAAGATTTTCACGTCGTTGCAGACCCGGGCCGCCTGGCCGCGCTTCTCCAGCAGGTAGTAGAGGCCGCGGCGGCGGTGGATGTCGTGGTAGGCGAGGTCTATCTGGGCGATGCGCGGATGCGACATGGTGATGTTGTTCTTGGCCCGGTACCGCTCGATGAGCTTGTACTTCATCACCCAGTCGATTTCGGTCTCGATCCGGTCGAGCTCCTCGGTGCGGATCGCGTCCAGGGTGCGGCCCCACAGCTCGAGGACGCGCTCGACCATGCCGGTGCGGATGCCACGGCGCTCGCAGAAGTCGACGGCCTTCTCGTAGTACTCCTGCTGCACCTCCAGGGCGGACGCCTCGCGGCCGCTGGCGAGCCGCACCTTGCGCTGCCCGGTGATGTCATGGCTGACCTCGCGGATGGCCCGGATCGGGTTCTCCAAGGTCAGGTCGCGCATCACCGTGCCCGCCTCGATCATGCGGAGCACCAGGTCGGTGGCGCCGACCTTGAGCAGCATGGTGGTCTCGGACATGTTGGAGTCGCCCACGATGACATGCAGCCGGCGGTAGCGCTCGGCGTCGGCGTGCGGTTCATCGCGGGTGTTGATGATCGGCCGGGAGCGGGTCGTCGCGGAGCTGACGCCCTCCCAGATGTGCTCGGCGCGCTGGCTGACGCAGTAGACCGCGCCGCGCGGGGTCTGCAGGACCTTGCCCGCACCGCACAGCAGCTGCCGCGTCACCAGGAACGGAATGAGAATGTCGGCGAGCCGGGAGAACTCCCCGTGCCGCGCCACCAGATAGTTCTCGTGGCAACCGTAGGAGTTGCCCGCGGAGTCGGTGTTGTTCTTGAACAGATAGACGTCGCCCGCAATTCCCTCCTCGTGCAGGCGGCGCTCCGCGTCCACGAGCAGACCCTCGAGAATGCGCTCGCCTGCCTTGTCGTGGGTGACCAGCTCGGTCACGTTGTCGCACTCGGGAGTTGCGTATTCCGGGTGCGAGCCCACGTCGAGATAGAGGCGGGCACCGTTGCGCAGGAAGACATTGCTGCTGCGGCCCCAGGAGACGACACGGCGGAAGAGGTACCGCGCCACTTCGTCAGGAGACAACCGGCGCTGTCCCCTGAATGTGCACGTGACGCCGTACTCGTTCTCCAGCCCGAAAATGCGGCGGTCCATGCCTGAACATTACGCCTGATGGCGTGCTCTGAAACCGGGTTCGACGGCATGGTTGCGATCATTTTCCTCCCCAGGTTCACCCGGGGTTCGGTGTGTGGTCGGCCGCACGACCGGACGCGGGCCCTCCAGGAGGAACCGCTGGGCGGCCAACAGCACCGCCAGCGCGGCCGCTCCACCGGCCGCCGGCACCGCGAAACCGGCGACCACTCCGCCGAACTGGACCACGGGCCCCGCCACCGCGGAGCCGAGCGCGTTGCCCACCACGAAGGTGGTCACCAGCCAGGAGAACGCCTCGGTGACCGTGCCCGACGGCGCGTGGCGGTCCACGACGACGAACGCGCAGGCCAGCGCCGGGGCCAGAAACAGGCCCGCCACCGCGGCCAGGGCGGTCATCCAGGCGACGCCCGGCACCACCATGAGCGGCAGATAGCCGAGCGCCAGCGCGGCCACGAGCAGCCGCAGCCGCCGTTCGGGCGCGCCGGGCCAGGTGCGGGCGCCGTAGCCGATGCCGCCGACCAGCGCGCCCGCGCCGAGGGCGGACAGCAGCGCGCTGGAGACCAGGCCGCCGCCGTGCTCGTCGGCGTACGCCACCGCGGCCACCGCGATCGCGCCGAGGGCGAGCCCGATGAAGAAGAACGAGCCGAGCAGCACCAGCAGCCCGGACGAGCGCAGCGCGCCCAGCCAGTGCGCCTCGCGCGGCGCGGAGCGCCACTGCCGGGACGGCCGCGAGACCACGACGGACAGCGCGCCGGCGACCCCGATGACATTGATGACCAGCAGCGCGGCCGCCTCGGACCACACGGCCACCACGAGGGTGACCAGCAGTGGACCGACGGCGAACATCACCTCCTGGGCCACCGCGTCCAGCGCGTACGCCGCGTGCACCTGGTCCTCGCGGCGCAGCACCGACGGCCACAGCGCCCGCAGCCCGCCTTCCAGCGGCGGGGTGAACAGACCGGCGACGAGCATCGCGGCGTACGCCACGGGCAGTGGTTCGAGCCCGGTGACGGCGAACAGGACCATGCCGAGCGCGGAGGCCACGGCGGCGGGGAGCATCACCCGGGGCTGGCCGAAGCGGTCCACGGCCCGGCCCAGCAGCGGCTGGCCCACCGCGTTGGCCGCGCCGTAGACGGCCGACAGCGCTCCGGCGAGGGCGTAGCTGCCGCCCTCGGCGCGGGCGAAGAGCAGCACGGCGAGGGCGGCGGTGGCGTTCGGCAGCCGCCCCAGGAGTGTGCCGATGAGCAGCCGTGCCGCGTGCGGGGTGCGCAGCAGTTCCCCGTAGCCAGCCGCCATTGCCTGCCCCTTCCTGCGGATTCCCGCGATGCGTCTCGGTTCATCGCGGGTCGTATGTGACGTTGTACGTATAACTTCCGGGGTCATACGTACCATGGCCGCCACCGCGGGTCCACTCGCGGGCCGGATCGAGCAGCCGGTGGCGACAGCACGGCGCGAAGGGGAGCGGAGGCGATGGTGGCGAGCGCGGACCGCGCCCGCCCGGCGGGCGGGGCCGCCGGGAAGGGGTCCCCGGGGAACGGCCGGACGGGCGAGCCCACGCGGCGCGGGGGCCCGGCCGGCGGGGCGGCTCCGGGGCGCCCGGCGCCGGGCCGGGCGACGAACCGGGCGACGAGCCGGGCGACGAGCCGGGACGTGGCGCGGGCGGCGGGCGTGTCGCAGGCGACCGTGTCCCTGGTGCTCGGGGAGAAGTGGTCCGGACGGGTCTCCGAGCGCACCGCCGAGGCCGTACGCGCCGCCGCCCGCGAACTGGGCTACCGCCCCAACCTCGCGGCCCGCAGCCTCCGCCTGGGCCGCACCAGAACCGCGCTCCTGGTGGTCCCCGCCCTGACCACCGAGTTCTTCGCCCGCGTCTACACGGGCGCCGAGCGGGTCGCCGCCGGCCACGGCTTCGGGGTGGTGCTCTACCCCTCGCCCGAGGGCGTGGGCCCCGCCCGGGACCCGTTCGACCCGGCGCGCGCCTCGCTCGACGGGGTGATCGCCTCCTCCATGGCGGCCGACGCGCTGGCCGCCGTGCGCGGCGGCGGACTGCCGCTGGTGATGCTCGACAGCGACCCGGACGACGCGGCCGCGGCGGCCACGGTCAACCTGGACATCGCGGACGGGGCGCGGCAGGCGGCGGCCCATCTGCTGGCCCTCGGACACCGCCGGGTGGCCCATCTCGCGGCGGCGGTGGACTCCTGGACGTTCCGGGTCCGCGCCCGCGCCCTGGCCGAGGCGGTGGGCGAGGTCCCGGGCGCCACCGTGTGCGCCGAACCCGCCGGGCTGAGCGTCGAGGAGGGCCGCCAGGCCGCCGAACGCGTCCTGGGCCGCCCCGGCCCCCGGCCGACCGCGCTCGTCTGCGACGACGACATCCTGGCCGCCGGCGCCTGCAAGGCGGCCCGGCGGCTGGGGCTGCGGGTCCCGGACGACATCTCGGTGACCGGCTTCGACGACCTGGCCCTGGCCACGGCGGTGGACCCGGAACTGACCACGGTCCGACTCCCCGCGGAGGCGGTGGGCGCGGCCGGTATGCGGGCCCTGCTGACCCTCCTGGACGGCGAGACCCCCCAGGACACCACGCTCCCCGTCGAACTGATCCCCAGAGCCTCCACGGCCCCACCACCAGCGAACTGACCCGCGCGGGGACCGCCGCAGCGGTCTCACGGCTCCGCCGCCACGGAACTGACCGGCGCCAGGACAGACCGCCACGGCTGACCGGCCGGGAACCACCGCCAGGGTCGACTGGCCCGAGGCCACCGCAGCGGCCCACCGGCCCACAAGCCGCCGCTACGGGCCCACGGCCCCACCACCACGCAACTGACCGACGCGGGGACGACCGCTACGGCTGGCCGGCGCAACACCACCCCTGCGGCCGACCGGTCCAGGAACCACGGCCCCATAACGCCCGCCGCCGCCCCGGTGGCCCGGGGCGGCGGCGGTGGTGGTAGCGGTGGTGGACGGTCCGCGGTGCGTGGCTCAGTCCTCGGATTCCTCGGTCCCGGAGGACTCGGACGCGGCGTCCGATGCCTCCGAGCCCGCCGCGCTCTCCGCGGACTCCAGGAGCCGGGAGAGCTGGCCGCCCAGGACGCGCTTGAACTTGCGCTTCTGGGGGCGGGTGCGGTCCAGGACCGCCACCTCGAGCTGCTCGGCGGTGAGGCTGCGCTCGCCGCCGTTGTTGTCGCGGGAGAGCGAGTCGACGGCCAGCTTGAGGGCTTCGGCGAGGGTCATGCCGTCCCGGTGCCGCTGGTCGAGATAGCTGCTGATCTGGTCGGCGTTGCCACCGACGGCGACCGAGCCGTGCTCGTCCACGATGGAGCCGTCGTGCGGGAGGCGGTAGATCTGGTCGTCCTCGGGGCCCTCCCCGACCTCGGCGACGATCAGCTCGACCTCGTACGGCTTCTCGGCGGCGCTGGAGAAGATCGTGCCCAGGGTCTGGGCGTAGACATTCGCCAGCCCACGGGCCGTGACATCCTCACGGTCATAGGTATAACCACGCAGGTCGGCGTAACGGACACCGCCGATCCGCAGATTCTCGAATTCGTTGTACTTACCGACCGCCGCGAAGGCGATCCGGTCATAGATCTCGCTGACCTTGTGCAGCGCGCGGGACGGGTTCTCCGCAACGAAGACGATGCCGTCGGCGTACTGCAGCACGACCACGCTGCGGCCGCGCGCGATGCCCTTACGGGCGTATTCCGCGCGGTCGGCCATGGCCTGCTGAGGAGAAACATAGAACGGCGTCGTCACCGGCTGTCCGTCCCTTCTGTCATTGGCGAATGCATTCCGGTTGGACCGTCCTCTCAGAGCAGGCCGGCGCGGGGGCCGTCCGGCTCTTCGAGGCGCCGTTCATGGATGGCGCGGGCGAGATCGGCCACCTCTGCCTCGCTGAACCTCTTGAAACCGTCTTCGGTGATGGATGTGACGATCGGAAAAATACGGCGGGCGAGATCCGGCCCACCGGTCGCCGAATCGTCGTCGGCGGCGTCGTAGAGCGCCTGGAGCACGGCGGTCGCGGCCTGCTCCTCGGTCAGGTCCTCGCGGTAGAGCTTCTTGAGCGCGCCCCGGGCGAACATCGAACCCGAGCCGGTGACGGCGTAGCCGCGCTCCTCCGAACGCCCCCCGGTGACGTCGTAGGAGAAGATGCGCCCCTTCTCCCGGTCGACGTCCCACCCCGCGAAGAGCGGGACCACGGCAAGGCCCTGCATCGCCATGCCGAGGTTGCCGCGGATCATGGTCGACAGCCTGTTCGCCTTGCCCTCGAGCGAGAGCACGGTGCCCTCGACCTTCTCGAAGTGCTCCAGCTCGAGCTGGAAGAGCTTGACCATCTCCACGGCGATACCGGCGGTCCCCGCGATGCCGACGGCCGAGTACTCGTCGGCGGGGAAGACCTTCTCGATGTCGCGCTGCGCGATGACATTGCCCATCGTGGCGCGGCGGTCACCGGCGAGCACCACGCCGCCGGGGAAGGTCACCGCCACGATCGTGGTGCCGTGGGGTGCCTCGATGGCGCCCTGCACCGGGGGCAGCGGACGGTTCCCCGGAAGCAGCTCGGGCGAATGCTCGCCCAGGAAGTCCATGAACGACGAGGAGCCGGGCGTCAGGAAGGCAGCCGGCAGACGCCCTGTGCTACGAGTGTTGGCTTCCACACGTTTCCTTCCACCAGATCTTGAAATACTGCACGGACCATACCCCTGGCCATGGAAGTCATCCGTCCTGCGTCCCCCCTTTCGCGGGGACGCAGGACGGAGGAGACGCGCCTTACTGTCCGCCCTTTTGCACGAAGCTTCGCACGAAGTCCTCGGCGTTCTCCTCGAGCACGTCGTCGATCTCGTCCAGCACGGAGTCGACGTCGTCGGAGAGCTTCTCCTGCCGCTCCTTGAGGTCCTCCGCGGCCTGCGCGTCCTGCGCCTGCTCCTCGACCTCCTCGGTCGAGCGCGACGCCTTCTGCTGCCCGCCGCCGGTGTCCTTGGTCGCCATATCCCTCACCCCGCTCGGTTCGCCCGCTGATTCGATCGGTCTCAAGATCAGACCCTACAAGCCGGGTCCGACATCGGCCTCCCACTCGCTACAACGCGCGGAGGCCACCTCGATGATTCCCGGCCCGGGGGCATTTCAGCCGCCGGAAAGCACCCGCACCAGGTCCTCCGCCGTGCGGCAGCGGTCCAGCAACTCCTTGACGTGGTTGCGGGTGCCGCGCAGCGGCTCCAGCGTGGGGACCCGTTGCAGAGAGTCACGACCCGGCAGGTCGAAGATCACCGAGTCCCAGGAGGCCGCGGCGACGTCGTCGGCGTACTGCTCCAGGCAGCGGCCGCGGAAGTAGGCGCGGGTGTCCTCCGGGGGCTTGTTCTGGGCCCGTGCGACGTCCTGGTCGTCCAGCAGCCGCTTCATCTTGCCGCGGGCCACCAGCCGGTTGTACAGACCCTTGTCGGGGCGTACGTCGGCGTACTGGAGGTCCACCAGATGGAGCCGGGCCGCGTCCCACTCCAGGGCGTCGCGCCGGCGGTAGCCCTCCATCAGCTCCCGCTTGGCGATCCAGTCCAGCTCGCCGGACAGGCTCATGGGGTCGCGCTCCAGCCGGTTCAGCACGTCCTCCCAGCGGGTCAGGACGTCCCGGGTCTGCTCGTCGGCGTCCGCGCCGAAGCGGTCCTCGACGTATTTGCGGGCCAGCTCGAAGTACTCCATCTGGAGCTGCACCGCGGTCAGCGTACGGCCGCTGCGCAGGGTGACGAGACGGCGCAGAGTGGGGTCGTGCGAGACCTGGTGCAGGGTGCGCACCGGCTGGTCCACCGCGAGGTCCACGGCGATGAAGCCGTCCTCGATCATCGACAGCACCAGGGAGGTGGTGCCGAGCTTGAGGTAGGTCGACAGCTCGGAGAGGTTGGCGTCCCCGATGATCACATGCAGCCGGCGGTACTTCTCGGCGTCGGCGTGCGGCTCGTCCCGGGTGTTGATGATCGGGCGCTTGAGCGTGGTCTCCAGACCGACCTCGACCTCGAAGTAGTCGGCCCGCTGGCTGATCTGGAAGCCGTGCTCATGGCCGTCCTGGCCGATGCCGACGCGTCCGGCGCCCGCGACGACCTGGCGGGAGACGAAGAAGGGCGTCAGATGGCGCACGATGTCCGAGAAGGCGGTCTCCCGCTTCATCAGGTAGTTCTCATGCGTGCCGTAGGAGGCGCCCTTGTTGTCGGTGTTGTTCTTGTAGAGGTGGATGGGCTGGCCGCCGGGCAGCTCCGCGGCGCGCAGCGCGGCCTCGGCCATGATGCGCTCACCCGCCTTGTCCCAGAGCACCGCGTCCCGGGGGTTGGTGACCTCGGGGGCGGAGTATTCGGGGTGGGCGTGGTCCACGTAGAGCCGTGCGCCGTTGGTGAGGATCACGTTGGCCAGGCCGATGTCCTCGTCCGTGAGCTGGCTGGCGTCCGCGGACTCGCGCGCGAGGTCGAAGCCGCGGGCGTCCCGCAGTGGGTTCTCCTCCTCGAAGTCCCAGCGGGCGCGGCGCGCCCGGTGCATCGCCGCCGCGTAGGCGTTGACGACCTGGGACGAGGTGAGCATGGCATTGGCATTCGGGTGCCCGGGGACGGAGATTCCGTACTCCGTCTCGATTCCCATTACGCGCCGTACGGTCATGCGGCCCTCCTTGCCCGGCGCCGCCCCCGGCTGGGGTCGGTGCTCAAGTACCGCTGCGTTTCCGGTCCGTGTGCGGCCCCCGATCCCCCATGCCGCGCGTGTGCGGTACCGAAGAGCCTAGAACGGCCAAGCGGTGCTGCGGAGATCATTTCAGTCATTGCTCCGGTCGGGCTCGTAGGACTCATACGAAGAATGCGGTCCGAAAAGCGCATCCGGCTGCGGATGCCCCGTCCAGGACATCCGCAGCCGGACCGCGGTGTTACAGGTACTGACCGGTGTTCGCCACCGTGTCGATGGAGCGTCCGGTGTCCGCGCCCTGCTTTCCGGTGACCAGGGTGCGGATGTAGACGATCCGCTCGCCCTTCTTACCGGAGATCCGGGCCCAGTCGTCCGGATTCGTGGTGTTGGGCAGGTCCTCGTTCTCCTTGAACTCGTCCACGCAGGCGGCGAGCAGGTGGGAGACGCGAAGGCCCTTCTGGTTGTGGTCCAGGAAGTCCTTGATCGCCATCTTCTTGGCGCGGTCCACGATGTTCTGGATCATGGCGCCGGAGTTGAAGTCCTTGAAGTAGAGGACTTCCTTGTCGCCGTTGGCGTAGGTGACCTCCAGGAAGCGGTTCTCCTCGGACTCGGTGTACATCTGCTCGACCACCGACTGGATCATCCCGCCGATGGCGGCCTTGGGCGACCCGCCGTGCTCGGAGAGGTCGTCCGTGTGGATCGGCAGGGACTCCGTCAGGTACTTCGAGAAGATGTCCTTGGCGGCCTCGGCGTCCGGGCGCTCGATCTTGATCTTCACATCGAGCCGGCCGGGGCGCAGGATCGCCGGGTCGATCATGTCCTCACGGTTGGAGGCGCCGATGACGATCACATTCTCCAGGCCCTCCACACCGTCGATCTCGGAGAGCAGCTGCGGGACGATGGTGTTCTCCACGTCCGAGCTGACCCCGGAGCCACGGGTGCGGAAGAGCGAGTCCATCTCGTCGAAGAAGACGATGACGGGTGTGCCCTCGCTGGCCTTCTCCCGGGCCCGCTGGAAGACCAGCCGGATGTGCCGCTCCGTCTCACCGACGTACTTGTTGAGCAGCTCGGGGCCCTTGATGTTGAGGAAGAAGCTCTTCCCCGCGGGCTTCCCGGTCACCTCGGCGACCTTCTTGGCAAGGGAGTTGGCCACGGCCTTGGCGATCAGCGTCTTGCCGCAGCCGGGCGGGCCGTACAGCAGCACGCCCTTGGGCGGCCGCAGTTCGTGCTCCTTGAAGAGGTCGGGGTAGAGATAGGGGAGCTCGACCGCGTCGCGGATCAGCTCGATCTGGTTTCCCAGACCGCCGATCTTGTTGTAGTCGATGTCCGGAACCTCTTCGAGGACGAGCTCTTCGACCTCGCTCTTCGGGACGACCTCGTAGACGTAGCCGGACCGGGGCTCGAGCAGCAGGGCGTCACCGGGGCGGATGGTGGTGTGCAGCAGCGGCTCGGCCAGCCGCACCACCCGCTCCTCGTCGGTGTGCCCGATCACCAGGGCGCGCTCGCCGTCCTCAAGGACCTCCTTGAGGGTGACGATGTCCCCGGCGCGCTCGAACTCCATGGCCTCGACCACATTGAGCGCCTCGTTGAGCATGACCTCCTGGCCGCGCTTGAGGTCGTCGAGCTCGACACTTGGGCTGACATTCACGCGGAGTTTACGACCACCGGTGAAGATGTCGGCGGTACCGTCCTCGTTCGCCTGCAGAAAGGCACCGAAACCGGCCGGCGGCTGCGCGAGCCGGTCGACCTCCTCCTTGAGGGCCACGATCTGGTCGCGGGCCTCACGGAGTGTGTTCGCGAGCCGCTCGTTCTGTGCGGACACTCCCGCCAGATTGGTCTGCAGCTCGACGATCCGCTCTTCGAGAATCCTCGTATGACGCGGAGAGTCGGCGAGCTTGCGGCGCAGGACGGCGATTTCCTGCTCGAGATAGGCAACCTGGCCGGCAGGGTCGTCAGACCCCCGCCCCGGCCGGATGCCGCGGTTGATGTCGTCGTCGTGGGCTGCCACGGTCCTCACCTCCTCCAAGGGGAGCTGGACGCTTCCTGACCCTACCTGGGCCGGTGCGGGTTGAAACCCCTAGATCACAAACCCGGTCGGCGTGTGTCCGATCTTCACCCTTGCGCACTCCCTCACGCCAGGTGAATACCCACCCAACAACATCGGAAAGCGACCGGTTGTATCGTCGACACGGTCAACACCCGTCAGGGTTGGCGATATTTAGACAATGTTGAATGGCGTATCGAAGGAACGGCAGGGGGCACACCGTGCGGAACGAGGAGCTCGGCGATCTTGAAGTCTGGATCGACCAGGATCTGTGCACCGGCGACGGCATCTGCGCCCAGTACGCTCCCGAGGTCTTCGAACTCGACATCGACGGTCTAGCCTACGTCAAGAGCGCCGATGATGAGCTGCTCCAGGACAAGGGCGCCACCACACCGGTCCCCCTGGCGCTGCTGACCGAGGTCAGGGATTCCGCCAAGGAGTGCCCCGGCGACTGCATCCATGTACGGCGCGTCACCGACCGGGTCGAGGTCTACGGCCCGGACGCGGAGTGACGGCCTGCGAGTAACCGCTCACACACTCCCCGGTACCGGCAGTGCCTTCAGTACGAACTTGCCGTCCCGCCACTGCCAGTTGACCTTGCGCTGGCGATCCGGACAGCAGCGCGGGACTTCGGCCGACGAGTATCCCAGCAGGGTGGCCGAAACCGTCTTTCCGCGCACCGCGAAATCGCGGACGCTCATCCCTTCCTTCGGGTCGACGAACGTGGCCACCACACGGGGCGCGGCGCCCGCGCGGGCCGGCTGGGAGAGCACATACACGCCGCTGGGCGGGGTACCGAAGGCGGAGGGGCAGCGCACCACGGCGACGGTCTCGGGCCGCCCGTCCCCGTCCAGGTCCGCCGAGGCCCGGTCGGTGACATCGGGACTGGAGCGCCCGCAGTCCACCGGGTAGTCCGCGGCGCGGGGGTCGGGGGCCTGCCCTGCCGGAAGGCCGCCGGTCCGGGGTGCGGAGACGGCGGCGGACGTGGTGGCCTTGGCGCCGGTGGGCTCGAGGACCGACGCCCCGGCGATGACGGCGGCCACGGCGGCCGCGGTCGCGACCCAATGCACCGGACGGGGACGGGTGTGCGCGAGATCCGGGCCCAGAGGCTGCACGCGGGATGACTCCATGTGAGGGCTGCGGCGGGAGATGCCCCGCATCGTGCCACATTTCACAGCGGCGCGGCCACCGTTCCCGCACGGGGAGTCCGGTGGCCGCGCCGAGCCGTCACGGCGGCGTGTGGTGCCGGTGTCCGGCGGGTGGCCGTCAGGCGTCGCCGGAGGGGGCGTCCGGGCCGCTGGAGGCGCCCTGAGCGCCTCCTGGGGCGTCCGTGGCGCCGGTGCCCTTGGGGGTGTCCTTCGCCGTCCCCCAGCCCACGTAGTCCTCGCCGTAGGCCCCCTTGGCGGGCCTGCGGCGGCGCATCGGGGGTTCCACGCCGTCCGCGAGCCGGCGGGCGGTGAGCAGGAAGCCGGTGTGGCCGATCATGCGGTGGTCGGGCCGCACCGCGAGGCCCTCGACGTGCCAGGTGCGCACCATGGTCTCCCAGGCGGACGGCTCGTTGAAGGTACCGTGCTCGCGGATGGCCTCCACGGTGCGGGCGAGCTGGGTGGTGGTGGCGACGTACGCGCACAGGATGCCGCCGGGGACGAGCGCCTTGGACACCGGCTCCAGGCACTCCCAGGGGGCGAGCATGTCCAGGATCACGCGGTCCACGTCGGTGTCGCTGAGGTTGTCCTGGAGGTCGCCGACGGTGAGCCGCCAGGCGGGGTGCGGGGCGCCGAAGTAGCGCTCGACGTTCTGGGCGGCGATCTCGGCGAAGTCGGCCCGGCGCTCGTAGGAGTGCAGCATGCCCTGGTCGCCGATGGCCCGCAGCAGGAAGGTGGAGAGCGAGCCGGAGCCGACGCCCGCCTCGACGACGCGTGCGCCGGGGAAGATGTCGGCCATCGCCAGGATCTGCCCCGCGTCCTTGGGGTAGACCACGGCGGCACCGCGTGGCATGGACAGAACATAGTCGGGGAGCAGGGGACGCAGCGCGAGGTACGCGACGTTTCCCGTGGTACGCACGACGGTTCCCTCGGGGGCGCCGATCAGCTCGTCATGAGGGAAGGACCCCTTGTGGGTGTGGAAATTCTTCCCGGCCTCGAGCGTGAAGGTGTAGTGGCGTCCCTTGGGGTCGGTGAGCTGGACCTGGTCCCCGACCTGGAAGGGCCCGCGACGGCGGGCGGCACCGGTCGGTTCGGACATGTGAACAGCCTACCGGGCGCTTCCCCGTGCCCGGACCACGCCCGGGGACCGGCCTCACGGCCTCAGCCCGAGGGCGTCCTGGCCATGGCCGCCACGAAGGCGCGCTCGACATCGGCCGTGGAGAGCACCCCGTAGACCTCGCCGGTCTCCTCGACCACCAGGTACTCGGTGGCCGGGGTGGCCCGCAGGGTGTCCAGCAGCTCCTCGCCGGTGAGCTCGGCGGAGACCCGCATACCGTCCTTGAGGTCCTGGGCGAGACCGCTGACCGCGACCCAGGGGCGGCGGTGCTCGGGGACGCCCACGATGGCCGCCTCGCGCACCACGGCGGTCGGCGTGCCGTGGCCGTCCACCACGACCAGGGCGCGGGCCCCGGCCTCGTTCGCCCGGCGCAGCGCCTCCGAGAGCGGAGTGTCGGCCGCCACCGGGACGGCGCGCCGGGTGAGCGTACGGGCGCGCAGGTCCGGCAGCCGCTCCCGCAGCCGGGCCATGCGCAGGCTGTTGCCCGCGCCGGTCCAGATGATCGCGGCGAGTATGGCGGCCAGCAGCGCGTCGGTGAGCGAGTCGACGCTGCCGAAGCTCTGCGGCTCCTCGCCGAGCCCGCCCGCCTGGGTGAGCAGCGGCAGCCCGACGAGCACCGCGACGGCGAGCGCGCGGCCGCTCCAGGCGGCGGCGACGGTGCCGGTCATCGGCCTGCCGCTGAGCTTCCACACCACGGCGCGCAGCATCCGCCCGCCGTCCAGCGGCAGGCCGGGCAGCAGGTTGAACACGGCCACGATCAGGTTGGAGATCATCAGCCCGGCGAGCAGCACCCCGGGCACCGTGCCGGGCTCCACGAGCAGCATGCCCAGGTAGAACAGGCCCGAGAGGACCAGGGAGAGCAGCGGGCCGACGAAGGCGAGCACGAACTCCCGGCCGGGGGTCTCGGTCTCCTTCTCGATCTCCGAGACGCCGCCGAAGAACTGGAGCTGGATCCGGCGCACCGGCAGCTTGAAGCGGAGCGCGGCCACGGTGTGGGCGAGCTCGTGCACCAGGACGGAGGCGTAGAAGGCCACCGCGAAGAAGAGCGAGACCAGATACCGGGCGGCGCCGAGCTCGGGCAGCACCCGGTCCAGCTGACCGCCGAAGACCCAGGTGATGAGGGCTGCGACCAGGAACCAGCTGGGCGAGACGTACACGGGCACGCCGAACGGCCGGCCCATGAGAAACCCGCCGCCCACCTCGCGTGGGCGCGGCTGTTTGCCGTCCTCGGGCTCGGTCGCGCGGTCCGATTCCCCGTTGTCGGACTGCCGCTGCCCGCTGTTGTCCACGGTGTCCCCTCGTCGGATGCTCGGTCGCACCCCTCTTTTGATACGGTCCCCACGATCATGCAGTGCGAGGGGCTCGGACGTCGATGGTATGCGTCCGGCTGTCGGTGGCGGGTCGTAGGGTCTTCGCCATGGGAACCACCACCGGAGCCACCGCCGGGAAGGCCGAACCGGCGGACGGACCACGGAAGTCCGCCCGCGCCGCCTCGTTGTCACCGTCACGGGCGGCCGATTTCATGCGGTGCCCGCTGCTGTACCGCTTCCGAGTGATCGACAAGCTGCCGGAGAAGCCCAGCGCGGCGGCCACCCGCGGCACGGTGGTCCACGCGGTGCTGGAGCGGCTCTTCGACGCGCCGGCCGCCGAGCGCACCGCGCCGCGGGCACGGGCGATGGTGCCGCGGGAGTGGGAGCGGCTGCTGGCGGCCAAGCCGGAGCTGGCGGAGCTGTTCCAGGAGGAGGGCGGCGGCCCGGCGCCGGAGCGGCTGGCCGAGTGGCTGGCGGGGGCCGAGGCGCTGGTGGAGCAGTGGTTCTCGCTGGAGGATCCGGCCCGTCTGGAGCCCGCGGAGCGGGAGCTGTTCGTGGAGACGGAGCTGGAGTCCGGGCTGACGCTGCGCGGGATCATCGACCGGATCGACATCGCTCCGACAGGTGATGTACGGATCGTGGACTACAAGACGGGCAAAGCCCCCGCTCCGCAGTACGCGGGCGAGGCCCTGTTCCAGATGAAGTTCTACGCCTTGGTGCTGTGGCGGCTGCGCGGGGTGATCCCGCGCCGGCTCCAGCTGGTCTATCTGGGCAGCGGCGATGTGCTGACGTACGACCCGGACGAACGGGATCTGCGGGCGGTGGAGCGCAAGGTGCTGGCCCTGTGGGAGGCGATCCGGCTGGCCACCGAGACGGGTGCCTTCGTCCCGCGGCAGACCAGGCTCTGCGGCTGGTGCGACCACCAGGCCCACTGCCCGGAGTTCGGGGGCACGCCGCCGCCGTACCCGTTGGCGGTGGTCCCCGTTCAGTCCGGGCCGTCCGGGCAGTCCGGCAGAATGGACGCGGTCTAGCGAAGGAGTTCCCCGTGGCGATCCGCGTCCTACTGGTCGATGACCAACCGCTGCTGCGCACCGGCTTCCGGATGATCCTGGAGGCGGAGCAGGATCTGGCGGTCGTCGGCGAGGCGGGGGACGGTCTGCAGGCGCTCGACCAGGTGCGGGCGCTCCAGCCCGATGTGGTGCTGATGGACATCCGGATGCCGCGGATGGACGGCGTGGAGGCGACCCGTCAGATCACCGGTCCGGGGCGGGACGGCCCGGCCAAGGTGCTGGTGCTGACCACCTTCGATCTGGACGAGTACGTGGTGGAGGCGCTGCGCGCCGGGGCCAGCGGCTTCCTGTTGAAGGACGCGCCCGCCACCGAGCTGGTGCAGGCCATCCGCGTGGTGGCGGCGGGCGAGGCGATGCTGGCACCCAGCATCACCCGCAGGCTGCTCGACAAGTACGCCGGGCATCTGCCGTCGGGCGAGGAGCCGGTGCCGGACACCCTGCACACGCTGACCGAGCGCGAGGTCGAGGTGCTGAAGCTGGTGGCCCGGGGGCTGTCCAACGCGGAGATCGCCGCGGATCTGTTCGTCAGCGAGACCACGGTCAAGACGCATGTGGGCCATGTGCTGACCAAGCTGGGGCTGCGCGACCGGGTGCAGGCCGCCGTCTACGCGTACGAGAGCGGGCTGGTCCGCCCCGGCGCGCAGTAGCGGCGCCGGAGCGGGACGGCCGTCCCGCGGGACCGGGGGCGCTCCCCCGCTCCGGGCCCCGGGTCGGCCGTCGGACGCCCCGGGTCCGGGCCAGCCGTCGGACGACGTGCCGACCTCCCAGAAGCGGAAGACCGTCGAGGAGTCGAGGTTCTGGTACGTGCCCCCCTGGTGTGCCGCCGTCAGCTCTTGCCGAGCTCCCACAGCTGGAGCATGGTCGAGGAGTCGAAGGCGTACTCGGCGCCGATGACGTTCTTGCGGGCGGCCACATAGGTGTTGCCCTGCCACAGCGGCAGATAGGGCACATCTTCGGCGACGGTGTTCTGGATGGACTGGAAGTCCTTCTCGGCGAGACTGCGCTGGGCCTCCTGCCGGGTCTGGGGGATCAGCTCGTCCTGGATGGCGCTGTTGCGGTAGGGCGAGTTGAGCCAGTTGTCCTTGGTGAGGAAGGGGGCGGTGTAGCTGTCGGGGTCCGGGAAGTCGGGGAACCAGCCGACCCCGGAGGCGGAGAACTGGCGCTTGATGAGCGCGGGGCGGTACTCCCGCCACGGGTAGCCCTTGATCGTGATGTCGAAGAGGCCGCTGTCGTTGAGCTGCTTGCGCAGCTCCTTGAACTCCGCGGCCGTCTCCGGACCGTAGTGGTCGGTGGTGTAGGTCAGCGTCAGCTTCACCGGGGTGCTGATGCCGGCGTCGTGCAGCACGCTGCGGGCGGCGTCGGGGTCGGGGTCGCCGTACTCGTTGTGGAACGAGTTGATGTGCGAGGTGATGCTGGTGGGGATCAGCGAGTAGAGGGGCTCGGCGGTCCGCTTGTATACGTCGCGCACCAGCGCCTGGCGGTCCACCAGATGGGCGATGGCCTGCCGGACGGCCTTCTCCTTGACCACCGGGGCGTTGGTGTTGAAGATCAGGTAGCGGATGCCCTGCCCGGAGGACTCGAAGAGGCGGACGCCCTCGACCTCGCCCTTGTTGAGCTTGTCGATCTGCTCGGGCGAGAAGCCGCGGTGCACCACGTCGATGTCGCCCTTGGCCAGCGCCTGCTCCATGGTGGAGGTGGAGTCGTAGAACCGCATCTCCGCCTTGTCGGCCTTCGGCTTCAGATCTCCCTTGTAGTGGGGGTTCTTGGTGAAGACGACCTTCGTCAGCCGGTTGTTCTTCACCTCGGTCTGCGCGCTGTACGGACCCGAGCCCGTCATCTCCCAGCCCTTGCGCAGCGCGTCGCCCCGGTAGACCTCGCTGTCCAGGATGGCGGCGGCCGGGGTGGTGAGTTTGGACGGGAAGGTCGCGTCCGGCTGGGAGAGGTGGATGACGATCTCGCGGGCGCTGGGGGTCTCGATCCTGTCCACGTTGGAGAGCAGCGACTTGGTCCCGTTGGGATCGTCGATGCGCAGCACGCGGTCGAGGGAGAACTTGACGTCCTCGGAGGTCAGGTCGTGGCCGTTGGAGAACTTCAGCCCGCTGCGCAGGGTGCAGCGGTACTGCTCGCTCTGTCTGTCCGCGAAGCCGCACCTCTCCGCCGCGTCGGGTATCGGTTCGGTTCCCGAGCGGGGCAGTCTCATGAGCGTCTGGAAGGTGTTGTGCAGCACGCTCCAGGACGCGAAGTCGTAGGCCAGGGCCGGATCCAGCGGCGCGGGCGCCACCTTGGTCGCCTCGATGCGGTCCGTGCTGCCCAGGACGATCGTCTTACCGTCCGAGCCCGAGCCGTCGGTACCACCGCACGCGGCGAGCGTGGAGATCAGAAGGCCGGCCACAGCCGGCAGCACCAGCGACTTGCGCGTCATTGTCGGGAGTCTCCCTGCCATCGGTCAGCTACTCGCGACGAGATTAGACCGAGGCACCAGTCATGCTCAGACACAACGAAGTTGAGGCGATATCACGTCCCGATAACGAGCGCCCGTCGACCGATATCCGAACACGGTCGCGATTCACGCGACATGCCACCAATCCGGACACATGGGTTCGCCCAAATCGCACCAGAGGGGACGCGCGGCAGCCATCCGGCGCACACGTCTACGGCATATGCAGTGATAAACATCACGTTCCGATGTACCCGACGGAACGTGAAAAATGAGCGCGCGCTATTCAGTCTGCAATTTACAGAAATACGCTCGGTGCGCGTTCAGTGCATTGCAGTGACCAGACTGCGGAGAAAAGAAAGATCCACTTCCTCGAGCGAACCGATGACCGTACGTCCCGCCACGGGTTCGATCGGCACCACGGACGGCACCGCGACCACCTGGCACCCGGCCGCCTCCGCGGCCCGTACGCCCGTCTCGGTGTCCTCGATGACCACGCACCGCCCCGGCTCGGCGTCCAGCCCGGCCGCGGCGAGCAGATACGGGTCCGGATGCGGCTTGGTCCGCTCGACCTCGTCGCCCGCGACCGTCAGGGAGAAGTGCTCCGGGCCCAGCGAACGCAGGATCCGGTCCATCACCCGCCGGTGGGAGGCGGAGACCAGGGCGGTGGGGACGCCGTGCGCGGCCAGCTCGGTGAGCAGCCGGCGGGCGCCGGGCAGCATCGGCACAGTGCCGTCGAGCAATTCGGTGAAGCGGCTGTTGAGCAGGCCGGTGAGCTCGGCGAGGGCGATGTCGGCGCCGGTGGCCTCGATGAGGAACTGGGCGCTGCGCGACATCGGGCCGCCGACGACGACCTGGCGGTACTCCTCGGCGAGCGCATGGCCGAGCTCGGCGAAGATGGCGACCTCCGCGTCCCACCAGATGCCCTCGGTGTCGACCAGGGTGCCGTCCATGTCGAGCAGAACGGCCTGTAGGGCTGAGCCTCCACCCGTAAGGGTATCGACGGCGGGGATGCTGCTGGTCATCCGAACACCTCCGGGTGAGGGACACGGAGGCCGGCCCCCTTCCGCTGACGGGAAGGCGACCGGCCTCTACCGGATCGACCAGTCTACGTGGCACCACGCCGACGCGCCTCATGGCCACCGTAAGGCGGCCTTCGCGTGGCGGCCGGCGGACTACCGCGCGTTGAAGTACTTCGCCTCCGGGTGGTGGATCACGATGGCGTCCGTGGACTGCTCGGGGTGGAGCTGGAACTCCTCCGAGAGCTTCACCCCGATCCGCTCCGGCCGCAGCAGATCGGCGATCTTCGCGCGGTCCTCCAGGTCGGGGCAGGCGCCGTAGCCCAGCGAGAAGCGCGCGCCGCGGTACTTCAGCGCGAACATGTCCTCCATCTGGTTCGGGTCCTCACCGGCGAAGCCCAGCTCGGCGCGGACCCGGGCGTGCCAGTACTCGGCCAGCGCCTCCGCCAGCTGGACGGACAGCCCGTGCAGCTCCAGGTAGTCGCGGTAGGCGTCGGAGGCGAACAGCTCGGCGGTGGCCTCGCCGATCTTCGAGCCGACGGTCACCACCTGCAGCCCGACCACATCGGTCTCGCCGGACTCCTCGGGCCGGAAGAAGTCGGCCAGGCACAGCCGGCGGCCGCGGCGCTGGCGCGGGAAGGTGAAGCGGGTCCGCTCACTGCCGTCCTCGTTCAGCAGGACCAGGTCGTCGCCCTTGGAGACGCACGGGAAGTAGCCGTAGACGACGGCCGCCTCCAGCAGGTTCTCGGTGTGCAGCCGGTCCAGCCAGCCGCGCAGCCGGGGCCGCCCCTCGCGCTCCACCAGCTCCTCGTAGCCGGGCCCCTCGCCGGTGCGGGACTGCTTGAGCCCCCACTGGCCCTTGAACAGCGCCCCCTCGTCCAGCCAGGAGGCGTAGTCGGCCTGCTGGATGCCCTTGACGACGCGGGTGCCCCAGAAGGGCGGCGTGGGGACGGGGTTGTCGGTGGCCACGTCGGAACGCGCCGGGCCCTCCTCCGGCTCCGGCTCCCGCACCTGGGCGGCGCGCTGGGGGACGCGGCGCTGCCTGAGCTCGGGGAGCGTGGCGCCGGGCACGCCCCGCTTGACGGCGATCAGCGCGTCCATCAGCCGCAGCCCCTCGAAGGCGTCGCGGGCGTAGCGCACCTCGCCCTCGTAGATCTCGTGCAGGTCCTGCTCGACATAGGCCCTCGTCAGCGCGGCGCCGCCGAGGATGACGGGGAAGCGGGCGGCCAGCTTGCGCTGGTTGAGCTCCTCCAGGTTCTCCTTCATGATCACTGTGGACTTCACCAGCAGCCCGGACATGCCGATCACGTCGGCCCGGTGCTCCTCGGCGGCCTCCAGGATCGCGGAGACCGGCTGCTTGATGCCCAGGTTGACCACGTTGTAGCCGTTGTTGGACAGGATGATGTCCACGAGGTTCTTACCGATGTCATGGACGTCGCCGCGGACGGTGGCGAGCACGATGGTGCCCTTGCCCTCGTCTCCTTCGCCGTCGGCGGTCTTCTCCATGTGTGGCTCGAGGTACGCGACCGCGGTCTTCATGACCTCGGCGGACTGGAGGACGAACGGCAGCTGCATCTGGCCGGAGCCGAACAGGTCGCCGACCACCTTCATGCCGTCCAGCAGCGTGTCGTTGACGATGTCGAGGGCGGGCCGCTCCTGGAGCGCCTCGTCGAGGTCGGCTTCCAGGCCGTTGCGCTCGCCGTCGATGATGCGCCGCTTGAGGCGCTCCTCCAGGGGCAGCGCGGCCAGTTCCTCGGCCTTGCCCGCCTTCAGCGACGTGGCGGTGGCGCCCTCGAAGAGCTGCATCAGCTTCTGCAGCGGGTCGTAGCCCTCGGCACGGCGGTCGTAGATCAGGTCCAGGGCCGTGGTGACCTGCTCCTCGTCGAGCCGCGCGATCGGCAGGATCTTGGAGGCGTGCACGATCGCCGAGTCCAGGCCCGCCTTGACGCATTCGTCGAGGAAGACGGAGTTGAGCACGATGCGGGCGGCCGGGTTGAGGCCGAAGGAGATGTTCGACAGGCCGAGGGTGGTCTGGACGTCCGGGTGGCGCCGCTTGAGCTCGCGGATCGCCTCGATGGTGGCGAGGCCGTCCTTGCGGGACTCCTCCTGACCGGTGCAGATGGTGAAGGTCAGGCAGTCGATGAGGATGTCCTCCTCGCGGATGCCCCAGTTGCCGGTCAGGTCGGCGATCAGCCGCTCGGCGATCTCCACCTTCTTCTCCGGCGTCCGGGCCTGGCCCTCCTCGTCGATGGTCAGCGCGATCAGCGCCGCGCCGTGCTCCTGCGCGAGCCGGGTGACCTTGGCGAACCGGGACTCGGGGCCGGCGCCGTCCTCGTAGTTGACGGAGTTGATGACCGCCCGTCCGCCGAGCTTCTCCAGTCCGGCCTGGATGACGTCGACCTCGGTGGAGTCCAGGACGATGGGGAGGGTGGAGGCGGTGGCGAACCGCCCGGCCAGCTCCTCCATGTCCGCGACGCCGTCCCGGCCGACGTAGTCCACGCACAGGTCGAGCAGATGGGCGCCCTCGCGGATCTGGTCCCGGGCCATCTCCACGCAGTCGTCCCAGCGGCCCTCCAGCATGGCCTCGCGGAACTTCTTGGAGCCGTTGGCGTTGGTGCGCTCGCCGATCGCCAGGTACGAGGTGTCCTGGCGGAACGGCACAGTCTGGTACAGCGAGGCGGCGCCGGGCTCGGGGCGCGGGGCGCGCTCGGTGGGGGCCAGCTCGCGGACCCGCTCGACGACCTGGCGCAGATGCTCGGGGGTGGTGCCGCAGCAGCCGCCGACCAGGGAGAGCCCGTACTCGCGGACGAACGTCTCCTGGGCGTCGGCCAGCTCGCCCGGGGTGAGGGGGTAGTGGGCGCCGTCCTTGCCCAGCACCGGAAGGCCCGCGTTGGGCATGCAGGACAGCGGGATGCGCGAGTGGCGGGCCAGATAGCGCAGGTGCTCGCTCATCTCGGCGGGGCCGGTGGCGCAGTTCAGACCGATCATGTCGATGCCGAGCGGCTCCAGCGCGGTGAGCGCCGCGCCGATCTCGGAGCCGAGCAGCATGGTGCCGGTGGTCTCGACGGTGACCGAGCAGATCACCGGGAGGTTGGCACCGGTGGCCTCCAGGGCCCGGCGGGCGCCGAGGACCGCGGCCTTGGTCTGGAGCAGGTCCTGGGTGGTCTCCACCAGCAGGGCGTCGGCACCGCCGGCGATCATGCCTTCGGCGTTGGCCTGGTAGGCGTCGCGGAGCGTGGTGTAGGGGGCGTGGCCCAGGGTGGGCAGCTTGGTGCCCGGTCCCATCGAGCCGAGCACCCAGCGCTGGCGTCCGTCGGCGCCGAACTCGTCGGCGACCTCGCGGGCGATCCGGGCGCCGGCCTCGGAGAGCTCGTGGACGCGGTGGGAGATGTCGTACTCGCCCAGCGCCGCGTGGTTGGCGCCGAAGGTGTTGGTCTCGACGCAGTCCACACCGGCGGCGTAGTACGCCTCGTGGACCGAGCGGACGATGTCCGGGCGGGTGACGTTGAGGATCTCGTTGCAGCCCTCGAGCTGCTGGAAGTCGTCGAGACTGGGCTCCTGCGCCTGGAGCATCGTCCCCATCGCGCCGTCGGCGACCACCACACGGGTGGCCAGCGCTTCGCGGAGCGCGTCGGCTCGGGCGGCGGATGTGGGCGATGGCGTGTGCGAGGCCATGGATGTGCTCCCTGGAGTGCGACGGCTGTCGGCTTTGCGCCCCCGCTGGGGAGGGCGCACCACGCCAGGGTAGCTGCCAGTGGTCATCTGCCGGTGGTCGTTCCATCAGCCGGGACGGGGGCCGGGCGGCCGGGCCCCCGGTGCTCCGTCGGCCATCGGCGGATGCACTGCGGTACCGCGGGGTCGGCATGGACCGATAGTGTTCAGCATTGTCGAACCGCAGTCAGGAGGTGGGCGATGGCCCGGAACATCCAGTCGTTGGAGCGCGCCGCCGCGATGCTACGCCTGCTCGCCGGTGGTGAGCGCCGTCTGGGACTGTCCGACATCGCCTCCACCCTGGGGCTGGCCAAGGGCACCGCGCACGGCATCCTGCGCACCCTCCAGCAGGAGGGCTTCGTCGAGCAGGACGAGGCGTCCGGCCGCTATCAGCTCGGCGCGGAGCTGCTGCGCCTGGGCAACAGCTATCTGGACGTGCACGAGCTGCGCGCCCGCGCCCTGGTGTGGACGGACGACCTGGCCCGCGCCAGCGGCGAGAGCGTGTACCTGGGCGTGCTGCACCAGCAGGGCGTGCTGATCGTCCACCATGTCTTCCGGCCGGACGACAGCCGCCAGGTGCTGGAGGTCGGCGCGATGCACCCGCTGCACTCCACGGCCCTGGGCAAGGTGCTCTCCGCGTACGACCCGGTCGCCCACAGCGAGGTGACCGAGACCGAGCGCCAGGCGTTCACCGCGCGCACGGTGACCGGGGAGCCCGAGTTCGAGGGCGTGCTGGACCTGACCCGGGCGCGCGGCTGGGGTTCCGATGTGGAGGAGACCTGGGAGGGCGTGGCGTCGGTCGCGGCGCCCATCCACGACCGGCGCCGGCTGCCCGTGGGCGCGGTGGGCATCACCGGGGCCGTCGAGCGGGTGTGCGACGACGGGGAGCTGCGCTCGGAGCTCGTGGCCGCCGTACGGGACTGCGCGCGCGCCGTCTCCCGGGACCTGGGCGCCCTGCGCCGTTTCTGAACCGTGTCCGGAATCACGTCGCGTACCGCGCGTTGAACCGTGCCGACCAGGGGTGATCCACCCCTGATCCGCCCCCCTGTCCCTGCATGACCTGCTTCATCACGGTTTCACATAGGCGCGACTTTTCCGCACACGACCCTTGACGGGGTCTTCAGCGTGAAGAAAACTGCCGTTCATCGGTCGGCATTGTCGAACACCTGACGACAATATTCGCTATGGTGGACTCGCCGCGGGCCGACCAACGCCCTCCCACGAGGGCGCGGACCGTCCGGCACAACCCGGGGGGTTCGCCTTCCCCTGGACGAAGGACAAAGGAGTCGCGGGTGTCCAGCTCCGACATCTTCATCGGCGAGACCATCGGTACCGCCGTACTCATCCTGCTCGGCGGTGGTGTCGTCGCCGGCGTGAACCTGAAGCGATCCAAGGCGTTCGACGCCGGGTGGGTCGCCATCGCCTTCGGGTGGGGTTTCGCCGTCCTCACCGGCGCCTACATCTCGGCCCCGCTCTCGGGGGCCCACCTCAACCCGGCGGTGACGCTCGGCCTCGCCATCGAGGGCGGCACCGAGTGGAGCGACGTGCCCGTCTACTTCCTCGGGCAGGTGCTCGGCGCCCTCATCGGCGCGACGCTGGTCTGGATCGCCTATCTCGGCCACTTCCACGCCCATCTCACCGACCGCGAGATCGTCGGCGGTCCGGGCGCCCAGGACACGGCCGCGGCGGACCGGCAGACGGCCCCCGGCCCCGGCCCGGTGCTGGGCGTCTTCTCCACCGGCCCGGAGATCCGCAACACCGCGCAGAACCTGGCCACCGAGATCATCGCCACCGCGGTGCTGGTGCTCGCCATCCTCACTCAGGGGCTCAACGGCGACGGCAAGGGCCTGGGCGTCATCGGCGTCCTGATCACCTCCTTCGTAGTGGTCAGCATCGGCCTCTCGCTCGGCGGCCCGACCGGTTACGCCATCAACCCGGCGCGTGACCTCGGCCCCCGGATCGTCCACGCCCTCCTGCCGCTGCCCAACAAGGGCGGCTCGGACTGGGGCTACGCCTGGATCCCCGTCGTCGGTCCGCTCATCGGCGGCGCGATCGCGGGCGGGATCTATGAGATCGCCTTCGCCTAGCCACCCCCACCACTCGCAGGAGAGCAGCAGACCATGACCGACACCCACACCACGAGCGCTTCCTCGCACGGCCAGGGGCCGTTCATCGCGGCCATCGACCAGGGCACCACCTCCAGCCGCTGCATCGTCTTCGACCGCGACGGCCGCATCGTCTCGGTGGACCAGAAGGAACACGAGCAGATCTTTCCCAAGCCCGGCTGGGTGGAACACAACGCCACCGAGATCTGGGAGAACGTCAAGGAGGTCGTCGCCGGCGCCATCACCAAGGCCGGGATCACCGCCGTCGACGTCAAGGCGATCGGCATCACCAACCAGCGCGAGACCACCCTGCTGTGGGACAAGAACACCGGTGAGCCGGTGTACAACGCCATCGTCTGGCAGGACACCCGCACCGACGCCCTCTGCCGCGAGCTCGGCCGCAACGTCGGCCAGGACCGCTTCCGCCGGGAGACCGGCCTCCCGCTGGCCTCCTACTTCGCCGGCCCCAAGATCCGCTGGCTGCTCGACAACGTCGAGGGGCTGCGCGAGCGGGCCGAGGCGGGCGACCTGCTCTTCGGCACCATGGACTCCTGGGTCATCTGGAACCTGACCGGCGGCGTCAACGGCGGTGTGCACGTCACCGATGTCACCAACGCCTCCCGCACCCTCCTGATGAACCTGCACACCCTGGACTGGGACCAGAAGATCCTGTCCTCGATGGACATCCCGGCCGCCGTGCTGCCGCGGATCCGCTCCTCCGCCGAGGTGTACGGGCACACCGCCGAGGGCGTCCTGGCGGGTGTGCCGGTCGCCTCCGCGCTGGGCGACCAGCAGGCGGCCCTGTTCGGCCAGACCTGTTACGCCGAGGGCGAGGCCAAGTCGACCTACGGCACCGGTACCTTCCTGCTGATGAACACCGGCGAGACGCCGGTCAACTCCTACAACGGCCTGCTGACCACGGTCGGCTACCGGATCGGCGACGAGAAGCCGGTCTACGCCCTGGAGGGCTCGATCGCGGTCACCGGTTCGCTGGTGCAGTGGATGCGGGACCAGATGGGTCTGATCAACAGCGCCGCCGAGATCGAGACCCTGGCGAGCTCGGTGGAGGACAACGGCGGCGCGTACTTCGTACCGGCCTTCTCGGGCCTGTTCGCCCCGTACTGGCGGTCCGACGCCCGCGGGGTGATCGCGGGCCTGACCCGCTATGTCACCAAGGCGCACATCGCGCGCGCGGTGCTCGAGGCCACCGCGTGGCAGACCCGCGAGATCGTCGACGCGATGACCAAGGACTCCGGGGTCGAGCTCACCGCCCTGAAGGTGGACGGCGGTATGACCTCCAACAACCTGCTGATGCAGAGCCTCTCGGACGCCCTGGACGCACCCGTGGTACGCCCGATGGTCGCCGAGACCACCTGCCTCGGCGCCGCCTACGCCGCCGGTCTGGCCGTGGGCTTCTGGCCGGACACCGACGCGCTGCGCGCCAACTGGCGCCGGGCGGCCGAATGGACCCCCCGAATGGACGCGGACGTTCGCGACCGCGAGTACAAGAACTGGCTCAAGGCCGTGCAGCGGACCATGGGCTGGATCGAGGACGAGGAGTAAGCAATGACCACCCTGCAGAGCGTTCCGTCACTCGGAACGCACCCGGCTGCCGGTTCGAACCCGAGCCGAGCCGAAACCCGGGAACAGCTCTCCAAGGCGACGTACGACCTCCTGGTGATCGGCGGCGGCATTCTGGGCATCACCACTGCCTGGCACGCCGCCCAGTCCGGGCTGCGGGTGGCGATGGTGGACGCCGGTGACTTCGCCGGCGCCACCTCCTCCGCCTCCTCCAAGCTGCTCCACGGCGGCCTGCGCTACCTCCAGACCGGCGCGGTCAAGCTGGTCGCCGAGAACCACTTCGAGCGGCGCGCGGTCTCCCGCTCCGTCGCCCCGCACCTGTCCAACCCGCTCACCTTCTACCTGCCGGTCTACAAGGGCGGTCCGCACGGCGCGGCCAAGCTCGGCGCGGGCGTCTTCGCCTACTCGGCGCTCTCGGCGTTCCGTGACGGCGTCGGCCATGTCATCGGCGCCGACCGGGCCGCGCGCGACGTCCCGGAGCTGCGCACCGAGAACCTCAAGGCGGTCGCGGTCTACGGCGACGGCCAGATGAACGACAGCCGGATGGCCCTGATGACGGTCCGGGCGGCCGTGGAGGCGGGCGCCACCGTCCTCAACCACGCCGAGGTGGTGGGCCTGCGCAAGAGCGACGGCCGGGTCACCGGCGCCGAGCTCAAGGACCGCACCGACGGTACCGAGTTCGGGGTGACCGCCCGTCTGGTACTCAACGCCACCGGCCCCTGGGTGGACCATCTGCGCCGGATGGAGGACCCGAACGCGGCGCCGTCGATCCGGCTGTCCAAGGGCGCCCACCTGGTCCTCAAGCGCACTTCCCCGTGGCGGGCCGCGCTGGCCACCCCGATCGACAAGTACCGCATCACCTTCGCCCTCCCCTGGGAGGACATGCTGCTGCTGGGCACCACGGACGAGGAGTTCGAGGGCGACCCGGCCGATGTCGCGGTCACCGAGAAGGACATCGCCCAGATCCTGGACGAGGCCGCCTTCTCCATCCGCGACCAGCAGCTCTCCCGCGATCTGATCACCTACTCCTTCGCCGGCCTGCGGGTGCTGCCCGGCGGCCCCGGCGACACCGCCAAGGCCAAGCGGGAGACCGTGGTCACCGAGGGCCGGGGCGGGATGCTCTCCATAGCCGGCGGCAAGTGGACCACCTTCCGCCACATCGGCCGCACGGTGATGAACAAGCTCGCCCAGCTGCCGGGCCGGCCGCTCGCCGACGACATGGAGCCGGTCAGCCAGCTGCCCAAGCACATGCCGCTGCCGGGTCTGGCCAATCCGCACGCCGTCGAGCACCGGCTGCTGGTGGACGGCGGCACCCCCGGCCCGCGCATGGCCGCGGACACCGCCCGCCATCTGGCCACCCACTACGGCTCGCTCTCCTTCGACATCGCCCGGCTGGCCAGCGGCGACCCGGCGCTCGCGGAGCGCATCCACCCGGACGCCCCGGAGATCTGGGCGCAGGTCGTCTACGCCCGGGACTACGAGTGGGCGCGCACCGCGGACGACGTACTGCGCCGCCGCACCACCCTGACCATCCGCGGCCTGGACTCCGAGGACATCCGGAGCCGGGTCGAGGATCTGCTGGCCAAGCGACCCTGACCCCCGCGGGGCCGCTTTCCCAGGGCCGGACGGCCGGGTGTGAAGAAACGTCTTCTCACTTGGCCGTCCGGCCTGCTAGTTTGAGACGGCAACCAATGTCAGGAGGGGGTGAGCGCACGATGCCCTACGCGGAGCACGCCATCTCGCTCACCGCCCGGCGCCATATCGATCTGCACCGCGTCTCCAGCGCGATCTGTCAGGGCCGCTGACGGCTTTTCCGCCGCCCGGCCCTTTCTCTTTACTCCCTTCCTGCCTGGAGACTTCCCCCATGCTCGGCTCGCGCCGTCGTTATGCCGTGTTCACTTTTGTCACCGCCCTGTCCCTGGCCGCCACCGCCTGCTCGTCCTCCGGCGCGTCCGGCACGGGGAGTTCCACCCCGCACTCCGGCGGCCATCTGACCTTCGCCCTCGCCTCCGACCCGGTCTGCGTCGACCCCCAGCAGCAGGGCAACAACGACGCGATCTACCCCGCCCGGCAGTTGGTCGACTCGCTCACCGACCAGGACCCGAAGACCGGGAAGATCGTGCCCTGGCTGGCCAGGAGCTGGGAGGTGAGCAAGGACGCCACCACCTTCACCTTCCACCTCCGCCACGGCGCCACCTTCAGCGACGGGACTCCGGTCGACGCCCGCGCCGTCAAGGACAACTTCGACGGCATCGTGCGGCTCGGCGCCAAGTCGGTGCTGGGCGCCAGCTACCTGGCCGGGTACCAGGGCACCACCGTGGTCGACGAGGACACCGCGCGGGTGCGGTTCAAGGAGCCCAACGCGCAGTTCCTCCAGGCCACGTCCACCTTCACACTCGGTCTGCTCGCCCGGTCCACGACCCGGCTGCCGGCGGCGAAGCGCTGCACCGACCACATCGTCGGCTCCGGTCCCTTCACCCTCGTCGACTACACCCCGAACAAGTCGGTCGAGGAGCGCCGCCGCTCGGGCTACACCTGGGGCTCGTCGCTGTGGCGCAAGAAGGGCCCGGCCTATCTGGAGCGGCTCTCCTTCAAGGTGGTGCCCGAGTCCGGGGTGCGCACCGGCTCCCTCCAGTCCGGGCAGGCCGACGCCATCGGCGGCGTGGCGCCGCAGGACGAGGCCGGGCTGAAGAGCACCGGATTCACCCTGCTCAGCCGCGCCAACCCCGGAGTGCCGTTCGCCCTGACGGCCAACACCGCCCGCCCGCTCACCCGGGACGCCAGGGTCCGCCAGGCCATCCAGCTGGGCGTGAACCGCAAGGAGGTGGTCGACACCGTCCTCAGCCCCCGCTACAAGCCGGCCACCAGCTCGCTGGCGTCCACCACCACCGCGTACAAGAACCTCGGCGACCGGCTGGCCTACGCCCCGGACCGGGCCAAGAAGCTGCTGGAGCAGGCGGGCTGGAAGCCCGGCCCCGGCGGCATCCGGGTGAAGGACGGCAAGAAGCTCTCCCTCACGGTGGTGTGGGCCACCAACTTCGGCCCCAACCAGACCGCGCTGGAGCTGATCCAGCAGCAGCTGAAGAAGATCGGCGTGCAGATCAGTCTGAAGTCCCATTCCATCGGGGACTACGTCGAGGTCCGGCAGAAGGGCGACTACGACTACGCCTGGGGCAACACCACCCGCGTCGACCCCGACATCCTGCGCACCTCCTTCTCCAGCGAGGGCCTCAACCTCTCCCGGCTGCACGACTCCGCCCTCGACTCCGTGCTCGATGAGCAGTCGGCCACGGCCGACCCCGCGCGGCGCGCCGAACACGCCGCCCGCGCCCAGGCCCTGGTGCTGGACAAGGGCTACCAGGTGCCGGTCTTCGAGCTCACCACCGTGATCGGGGTCTCGGACAAGGTCCACCACCTGGACTTCGAGGCGTCCTCCCGGCTCCAGTTCCACGACACCTGGCTGTCCTGAAGCGCCGTCCGGAACCACGCGAGCGAAAAGAGCGAACTCCCATGCCGCGCTACCTTGTGCAGCGGCTGCTCCAGGCGGTCTTCGTGCTGTGGGCGGCCTTCACCACCTCCTTCGTCGTGCTGTATCTACTGCCCGGCGACCCGGTGTCGATCATGGCTTCGGGGGGCGGTGACACCAACGATGTGAGTCCCGAGCAGATCGCCGAGCTCAAGCGGACCTACGGTTTCGACAAACCGCTGATCGAGCAGTACGGAGACCGGCTGTGGCACGCCCTGCGGGGCGACTTCGGGATCTCCGTGCAGAACGGTGACCCGGTCACCCGGCTGATCGCCGACCAGCTGCCCGCGACGCTCCAGCTCACCTCGGCCGCGCTGCTGCTGGCCACGGTGCTGGGGGCGGGCGTCGCCCTGGCGGCCACCTACACCCGGCGGCGCTGGCTGCGGCAGGCCCTGCTGTCGCTGCCGGCGCTGGGCGTCTCGGCGCCGACCTTCTGGGTGGGCCTGATCCTCGTCCAGGTGGTGTCGTTCCGCTGGGGGCTGCTGCCCGCCATCGGCAACGAGGGGCCACAGAGCCTGGTCCTGCCCGCCATCACCCTGGCCATCCCCACCTCCGCCGTGATCGCGCAGGTCTTCGCCAAGAGCCTGCGGACCGCGCTGGCCGAGCCGTACGTGGAGACGGCGCTGGCCAAGGGAGCGAGCCGGCGGCGGGTGCACTTCGGGCACGCGCTGCGCAACGCCTCGATCCCGCCGCTGACCGTGGCCGGGGTGCTGGTCGGCAATCTGCTGGCGGGGTCGGTGATCGTGGAGACGGTGTTCTCCCGGACCGGTATCGGCCGGATCACCGCCACCGCCGTGACCGCCCAGGACATTCCGGTGGTGCAGGGTCTGGTGGTCTTCGGCGCCCTGGCCTTCGTGCTCGCCAATCTGGCGGTCGACCTGGTCGTCCCGCTGCTCGATCCGCGCGTCACCGGTGCCGCGGCCCCGGCGGTGACCCGATGAGCCGCCGCGCCGCGGTGCGGTTCTGGCTGCGCCGGCCCGGTCTGGTGGTGGCGGTGGCCGTCCTCGTCCTGGTGCTCCTGACGGCCTTCTTCCCCGGCCTGTTCACCGGGCGGGATCCGCTGTCGGGGGTGCCGGCCGAACGGCTGCGGCCGCCCAGCCTCCATCACCCCTTCGGCACCGACCAGTTGGGCCGTGACCTGTTCTCGCGGGTGGTGCACGGTTCGGCGCTCTCGCTCAAGGCCACCTCGCTGGCCGTGGCGGTGGGTCTGGTCGTCGGTTCGGCGCTCGGGCTGCTCGCCGGGTACGTGGGCGGGCTGCTCGACGACGTCCTGATGCGGATCGCCGATGTGCTGCTCGCCATCCCCGGCCTGCTGCTCTCCCTCGCCCTGGTGACCGCGCTCGGCTTCGGCACCGTCAAGGTGGCCGTCGCGGTGGGCGTGACCAGCGTCGCGAGCTTCGCCCGGATCATGCGGGCGGAGGTGCTGCGGGTCCGCGAGGCCACCTATGTCGAGGCGGCGCGGTCCTCGGGTTCGGGCCCGCTGTCGGTGCTGCTGCGGCATGTGCTGCCGAACGCCTCGGGGCCCGTACTGGTCTACGCGGCCGTGGAGTTCGGCACCGTGGTGCTCGCCGTCTCCGCGCTCAGCTTCCTGGGCTACGGGGCCGAGCCCCCGGCGCCGGAGTGGGGCTCCCTGGTCTCGGGCGGCCGCGACTACCTCGCCACCGCGTGGTGGCTCACCACCCTGCCGGGCCTGACCATCGCCGCCACCGTGCTGGCCGCCGGCCGGGTCTCCCGGGCGCTGGACGGCGAAGCCAAGGAGCTCTCCCGATGACCACCGACACCGCACCCCTGCTGTCCATCCGCGGCCTGCGGGTCTCCTACCGCGCCGGCGACGGCGCCCCGCCCGCCGTGCGCGGGGTGGACCTCGACATCGCCCCCGGTGAGGTGGTCGCCCTCGTCGGCGAGTCCGGCTCGGGGAAGTCCACCACCGCGCACGCGGTCATCGGTCTGCTGCCGCCCGGCGGGCGGGTGGACGGCGGCCGGATCCTCTTCGACGGCACGGATCTGGCCGCGGCCGGGGACCGGGAGCTGCGGGCGCGGCGCGGCCGGGACATCGGGCTGATCCCGCAGGACCCGATGGTCTCGCTCAACCCGGTGCAGCGGATCGGGCGGCAGGTCGCCGAGGTGCTGCTGATCCACGGCCTGGCGGACCGGGCGTCCGCCCCCGCCGAGGCCGTACGGATCCTGGGGCAGGCCGGGCTGCCGGACCCGGAGGTCCGGGCCCGGCAGTATCCGCACGAGCTGTCCGGGGGCATGCGGCAGCGGGTGCTCATCGCGATCGCGGTGGCGGCCCGCCCCCGGCTGGTGATCGCCGACGAGCCGACGAGCGCGCTGGACGTCACCGTGCAGCGGCGCATCCTGGACCACATCGAGACGCTCACCCGTCAAGCGGGCACGGCCGTGCTGCTGATCACCCACGATCTGGGGGTCGCGGCCGACCGGGCCCGGCGGATCGCGGTCATGTCGGAGGGCGAGATCGTGGAGTCCGGCCCGGCCCACCAGGTGCTGACCGCGCCCCGGCATCCGTACACCCGGCGGCTGCTGGCCAGCGCGCCGAGCGTGGCGACGGAGCCGGTGCGGGTGCGGGTGCGCGAGGCGGCGGCCGGGGAGCCCGCCGCCGAGGGCGCCGATCTCGTCGTCGCCGAGGGGCTGGTCAAGGAGTTCGCCCCGCGCGGCCGGGCGCGGGTCCGCGCCGTGGACGGCGTGGACTTCCGCATCCGGCGCGGTGAGAGTTTCGCCCTCGTCGGCGAGTCCGGTTCGGGCAAGTCCACCACGGCCCGCATGGTGGCGCGGCTGACCGATCCCACCGAGGGCCGGATCCGGTTCGACGGCCAGGACATCACCGCGCTGTCCGGCGCGGCGCTGCGCCGGCTGCGGCGCCGCGTTCAGCTGGTCTACCAGAACCCGTACTCCTCGCTCGACCCCCGCCGGTCCGTCGCCGACGCCGTCACCGAGCCGCTGCGCGCCTTCCGGGTCGGCGACCGGGCGGCACGGCTGCGGCGCGCGGCCGAGCTGCTGGACCGGGTGGCGCTGCCCGCGACCACCCTGCGGCGCAGGCCCGGTGAGCTGTCGGGCGGTCAGCGGCAGCGGGTCGCGATCGCCCGTGCGCTGGCCCTCAGCCCCGATCTGGTCATCTGCGACGAGCCGGTGTCGGCGCTGGACGTGTCGGTGCAGGCGCGCATTCTGGAGCTGCTGGCGGAGTTCCAGCGCGATCTGGGGCTGAGCTATCTCTTCATCTCCCATGACCTCGCCGTCGTACGGCAGATCGCCGACCGGGTCGGGGTGATGCGCGGCGGCAGGCTGCTGGAGACGGGCACGGCCGACGAGGTCTTCGCCTCGCCCTCCCACCCGTACACCGAGGAGCTGCTCGCCGCGATCCCCGGCGGGCGCCACGCGGCCCCGGCCCGATCCGCCTGATTCCCTCCCTCAGCCACGAGAGGCGTGCCCCGATGTCCTCCGACGTTCCGCTGTCCGTACTCGATCTCGTCCCCATCAGCTCCGGCTCCACCGCCGCCGAGGCGCTGCGCAACACCCTGGATCTGGCGCGCCGCACCGAGGCGGCCGGCTACCGCCGCTACTGGCTGGCCGAGCACCATCTCAACCCCGGTGTCGCGGGCACCTCCCCCGCGCTGATCATTTCGCTGGTCGCCGGGGCCACCGAGCGCATCCGGGTCGGCTCGGGCGCCGTACAGCTGGGCCATCACACCCCGCTGTCGGTGGTCGAGCAGTTCGGGCTGATCGACGCGCTGCACCCCGGCCGGATCGACCTGGGGCTCGGCCGCTCGGGCGGCGTCCCGCGCACACCGGCCGCTCCCCCGGCCGAGGGGTCCGGGACGACCGGGGCCGAGGGGTCCGGGACGACCGGGGGCGAGGAGGCCGGGAGGGCCGAGGAGGCCGGGAGGGCCGAGGGCACCTTCACCGACAGCGGGCTCTACCTCCCGCCGAAGTACACCGGTTTCCCGAAGCTGCTGGCCTCGCCCCGCTTCCGGCTGCACCAGGAACTGCTGCGGCAGCCGGGCGCCATCACACCCGAGTACGCCGAGCAGATCGACGACATCCTGGCCCTGCTGGCCGGGGAGTACCGCTCGGCGGACGGGGTGGAGGCGCATGCCGTTCCCGGCGAGGGCGCCGACGTCGAGGTGTGGATCCTGGGCAGCAGCGGCGGTACGAGCGCGGAGACGGCGGCCGCGCGCGGACTGCCGTTCGCCGCGAACTACCACGTCAGCCCGGGGTCGGTGGTGGAGGCCGTGGAGGCGTACCGCAAGGCGTTCCGCCGCTCCCCCGCGCTGGCCGCGCCACGGGTGCTGGTCTCGGCCGATGTGGTCGTCGCCCCCGATGACGCGACCGCGCGCCGGCTGGCCTCCGGGTACGGGCTGTGGGTGCGCTCCATCCGTACCGCCGAGGGGGCGATTCCGTTCCCCACGCCCGAGGAGGCGGCCCGGCACCGGTGGTCGGACGAGGACCGGGCGCTGGTGGCCGACCGGGTCGACACCCAGTTCGTGGGGGCGCCGGAGACGGTGGTGGAGCGCCTGGCGGCGCTGCGCGAGGCGACGGGCGCGGATGAGCTGCTGATCACCACGATCACGCATGGCCACGAGGACCGGGTGCGCTCGTACGAACTGCTGGCCGAGGCCTGGGCCAAGCGCGCGTGACCGGGCGCGGGCGGGGTGTTCCGCCGCGCCGCCCGCGCCCCGATGACCGATGACGCCGGAGAGATCCGGACAGATCAGCCCGATGCTGGAAGGACACCATGAAGTTCTCCGTACTGTCCCTGATCAGCCATGCCCCGCATCCATTGACCGGTGAGCTGCCCCCGGCCGCCGAGCGGTTCGAGGATGTCCTGGAGACGGGGGTGGCCGCCGAGCGGCTCGGTTTCGACGCGTATGCCGTCGGGGAGCGGCACGCGGGGCCGTTCCTGTCCTCCAGCCCCACGGTGGTGCTGGGCGCGCTCGCGGCCCGCACCTCCCGGATCAAGCTGCTCACCGGGGTGACCGTGGTGGCGATCCTGGACCCGGTGCGGGTCGCCGAGGACTACGCGACGCTGGACCAGATCTCCCGGGGCCGGATCGAGCTGGTGGTGGGCAAGGGCGCGGAGGCCGGGCACTTCGATCTCTTCGGCCTCGACGAGGACCGGCAGTGGGATCTCCAGGCCGAGAAGTACCAGCTGCTGCGGCGGCTGTGGAGCGAGGAGAACGTCACCTGGGAGGGGGAGTTCCGGCCGCCGCTGAAGGGGGTGACGACCGTGCCGCGCACCTACGACGGTCTGCCCAGGATCTGGCACGGCTCGGCCACCAGCCGCAACTCCACCGAGCTGGCCGCCCGGCACGGCGATCCGCTGTTCACGGCGAACGCCATCCAGCCGCGTGCGGCGTACGCCGAGCTGATCCGCCACTACCGCGAGCGGTTCGAGGCATACGGGCACGACCCGGCGGCCGCGTATGTGGCGGCCGGGTCCGGCGGGCTGTTCATCGCCGACACCACCCAGCAGGCGATTGCGCAGTACAAGGACTACTACGAGGCGCGGGTCCGGCAGAGCTTCAAGCCCCATCTGGCGGGCAAACCGGGCTACAACACCCCGTTCCGCACCATCGAGGACGCGATCGAGAACGGGCCGCAGCTCATCGGGAGCCCGCAGCAGATCATTGACAAGATCCTCGCCTATCACGAGGTCTACCGGCACGACCTTCAGTCGATCACGGTCGACGGCATCGGGCTGAGCCGGTCCCGGCAGATCGAGACGTTGCAGAGATTCGCCGAGGAGATCGCCCCGGTGGTGCGTCGGGAGGCGCCCAGCACCCTGTGGAGCTGAGTCGCGTCCCTCCCCCAACGTCCGTGGCACGGAGGAGAGTTGGCGGGCCCCTTCCCGGGGACCGCCACCTTACTCGCGCGTTAAAAATCAGCTGAATCGCTCTTGCCTTCTTCGGCGGCACGCGCATCAATGACATCGCCCGTGGATGACGGGCAGTCAGGAACCCACACAAGCCGCACTTCCCCCACTCCGGAAGGCAGTCCCATGAGACGGATCAAGCTCGGGATCAGCACGGCAATGGGAGCAGCAGCACTGGCCGCCGGCGCGCTCGCGCTGGCCCCGACCGCGACCGCGGTCACCCCGACGACCGCCACCCTGACGGCCGATTGCGGGACCTTCGGATCGGGTCTGGCCACGCTGACGGCCACGCAGAGCGGGACGTCCGCGACCATCACCCTGTCCTCGTCGGCGATCACGTCGCCGATCGACGTCGCGGCGGGTTCGGTGAGGTCGACGCTGACGCTGTCGAAGAACGGCTCCGGGACCACGACCTTCACCGGCAATTCCAGCCCGGCGCTCCCGGCCGGCTCCGCCGTGAGCACCGGCCCGCTCAAGGGCACGGTGGCCGCGGGCGACGTCCTGGAGGCCAAGTCGCTGAAGCTGGTGATCTTCGGCCTGATCACGGTGAACTGCACCGCCACCTCGGCCCAGTCGCCGGGTCCGTTCACCTTCTGAGCCGCTCACAGCGGACCGGCGGCGTCCCCGGCGGACGCCGCCGGTCCGGTCACGTCATGGCGCGCGCCATAATGGGCCCGATACATCGGAGGTTTAACTCCCGGGGAGGTCCACCATGGCGGTCACCGACGAGGCGATCGAGAAAATCAAGGGCATGATCGTCTCGGGTGCGCTGCGCCCCGGCGACCGGCTCCCCAAGGAGAGCGAGCTGGCCGCCGAGCTCGGACTGTCCCGCAACTCGCTGCGCGAGGCCGTACGGGCGCTGTCGCTGATCCGGATCCTGGACGTACGGCAGGGCGACGGCACCTATGTGACCAGCCTCGACCCCCAGTTGCTGCTGGAGGCGCTGAGCTTCGTCGTGGACTTCCACCGCGATGACACGGTGCTGGAGTTCCTGGCGGTGCGGCGGATCCTGGAGCCCGCGGCCACGGCGCTGGCCTGCACCCGGATCAGCGACGCCGAGCTGGACCGGCTCCAGGCGCAACTGGACGTGCTCGGGCCGGCGCCGTCCGTGGAGGAGCTGGTCGCCGGCGATCTGGAGTTCCACCGCGGCATCGTCCAGTGCTCGGGCAACTCGGTGCTCTGCTCACTGCTCGACGGGCTCTCCGGGCCCACCACCCGGGCCCGGGTGTGGCGCGGGCTGACCCAGGAGGACGCGGTCAGCCGCACCCTCACCGAGCACCGGGCGATCCTGGCCGCGCTGCGGGACCGCGACGCGGAGGCGGCGCGGTCCTGGGCGACGGTGCACATCGCGAGCGTGGAGCAGTGGCTGCGCGCCACGCTGTGAGTGCTCCCGGGCACGGGCGTCAGAGGCCCTCGGGGCCCTCGGGGCCCCTGGGCCGTCAGGGCCTACGGGCCTTCAGGGCCTACGGCCGGAGGCGGTAGGCGCGGGCCGCGGTGCCGCCGAGGACGGCGGCCCGCTCGTCCTCGCCGAGCCCGAGGGTGGCGCGCTCCGCGAGGGACACCACCTCGTCGTAGGTCGCGGCCAGGGTGCACACCGGCCAGTCGGAGCCGAACAGCACCCGGCCGGGCCCGAAGACGTCCAGGACGTGCCAGGCGTACGGGAGCACCTGCTCGGGCCGCCAGCCGTCCCAGGCGGCCTCGGTGACCAGTCCGGACAGTTTGCAGTCGATGTTCGGCAGGGCCGCGAGCGCGGCGAGCTGCCGGGCCCAGGGGTCGCGCTCCCCGCTGGCCACGGGCGGTTTGGCGGCGTGGTCGAGGACGAAGCCCAGCTGGGGCAGCTCGCGGACGGCGTCGATCGCCACGGGAAGTTCCCTCGGGGTGATCAGCAGGTCGTAGACCAGGCCCGCGTCGGCCACGGCGGCGAGCCCGCGGCGGACGTCGTCGCGGGCCAGCCACCGCCGGTCCGGCTCGTCCTGCACCTGGTGGCGCACGCCCACCAGCCGGTCGCCGCCGGGCCCGGCGGCCAGTTCGGCGAGCACCTCGCCCACCCCGGGGTGGGTGAGGTCGGTCCAGCCGACAACGCCGGCGATACGGCCCCAGCCGTCGGCCAGGGCGAGGAGTTCCCGGGTCTCCTCGACGGAGGAGCTGGACTGGACGACGACGGTGGCGCCGATCCCATGGGCGTCCAGGTGCGGGGCGAGGTCCGCCGGGGTGAAGGTGCGGCGGATGGGGTCGGCCCACGGGCCGTCCATCCAGGGCTGTGCACGGCGGGTCAGGTCCCACAGATGGTGGTGGGCGTCGATACGGCGCGGCACGGGCACTCCTTCGGATCGCCTTCGGGTCAGACCGGCAGCGGGATGTCGTCGTCGAGCAGACCGCGCCGCACCAGGGTCCGCCACAGTTCGTCCGGGATGTCGCGGGTGAACAGCTCGGCGTTGTCCCGGACTTCGGCCGGGGAGGCGCAGCCGACCAGCGCCGCGGCCACCGCGGGATGGCCGAAGGGGAAGCGCAGCGCGGCGGCCCGCAGCTCCACGCCGAACTCGGCGCACACCGAGGCCAGCCGCCGGGCCCGCTCGATGAGCTCGGTCGGCGCCCGCTGGTAGTCGTAGTGGGCCCCGGGGCCGGGGTCGGCGAGCAGCCCGGAGTTGTAGACGCCGCCGGCCACCACGGAGGTGCCGCGCCGCTCGCACACCGGCAGCAGGTCGTCGTAGGCGGTGCGCTCCAGCAGTGTCCAGCGGCCCGCGCACAGCACGACGTCCACGTCGAAGTCGGCGACGAACCGGGCGAGCACATCGCTGTGGTTCATGCCGAAGCCGATGGCCCGGACGAGCCCTTCCGCCTTCAGCTCGGCCAGCGCCGCGAAACCCGTCTCATGGACCTCACGGATGTGGTTCTCCGGGTCGTGGAGGTAGACGATGTCCACGGCGTCGACCCCGAGCCGCTCCAGGGAGGACTCCAGGGTGGCCCGGATGCCGTCCCGGGTGAAGTCCCACTCCCGGACCCGGTCGGGGGTGGCCGCGAACCCCTCGGCCTGGCCGGGCTCCCCCAGGAAGCGGGGCCGCAGCCGCCGCCCCACCTTGGTGGAGAGCGTGTACCCGGCGCGGTCGCGCCCGGCCAGCACCCGTCCCAGCCGTTCCTCGGAGAGTCCGACGCCGTAGTGCGGCGCGGTGTCCATATAGGTGAGACCGGTGTCGAACGCCGCCCTTACGGTCTCCCTGGCGCGCTCCTCCGGCACCGCCTCGTAGAGATTGGCCAGCGGCGCGCAGCCGAGGCCCAGGGGTGGCACCCGCACTCCCGAGCGCCCCAGTTCGCGCAGGCCGCTCGGGGCCCGTCCGCCGTCGACCGCCATGGCTCCCTCCTGCCCGTTGCTCAGTCCTGCTTCTCGCCGCCGGCATAGCGGGAGATGATCAGGGCGACGATGATGATCGAGCCGTTGATGAACTGGTTCCACAGCGGCGGTACCCCGCCGAGGGTCATCACATTGACGACCAGTTGCAGGGTCAGCACACCGGTGAGCGCGCCGAAGAGCGTGCCCCGGCCGCCCTTGAGGCTGATCCCGCCGATGACCGCCGCGGCGAACACCTGGAAGATCCAGCCGTTGCCCTGGGTCGCGGCGACCGAGCCGTAGTGGCCGGTGTAGAGGACGCCCGCGAAGGCGGCGAGAAGGCCGCCGGCGCTCAGCACGATCCAGGTGATCCGGTCCACCCGGATGCCCGCCGCCCGCGCGGCCTCGGGGTTGCCGCCGATCGCGTACAGCGCGCGTCCGTGCCGCAGATAGCCCAGCGCCAGGCCGCCGACGGCGTACAGCCCCAGGCAGATCCACACGGCGGCGGGCACGCCCAGCCATTCGGCCTTGCCGAGGTAGCGGAAGGATGCGGGGACGTTGACGATCGACTGGCCCTCGGCGACGCCGACCTGGAGTCCGCGCAGCATGGTGAGCATGCCCAGGGTCGCGATGAAGCCGTTGACCCGCAGCTTGAGGATCAGGAACCCGTTGGCCGCGCCGATCAGCGCCCCGACCGCCAGGCACAGCGGGATGGCGGTCCACACCGGCAGCAGCCCCAGGCCCTCGAACCGCGCCCCGTGCTCGGGCAGCACGAACCACAGGGCGAGCACGGGCGCCACGGCGATGGTCGACTCCAGCGAGAGGTCCATCCGCCCGCTGATCAGGATCAGCGCCTCGCCCAGCACCAGCAGCCCCAGCTCGGTGGACTGCTGGACGACGCCGATCAGGTTGTCCTGGGTGAGGAAGGCGGGTGAGACGATGAAGCCGATCACCCCGAGGACGAAGATCACGGGGACCAGCGACAGATCGCGCCAGCGCGCGATGTCGATCCGCGGCCGGCCCCGCCCCGCCGGGTCGTCGGCCACCGCCTCGGCGGTCCGCTGCCGTGCCGTATCGGTCATGGCTGCCTTCCTTCCGTGCGGTCTCCCGTGTCTCCTGCGTCCCTTGCATCCCCTGTGCCGCCTGCGTCTCCTGTGTCTCCCGCCGTGCCGTTCGGGCCCGTGGTGCCGGGTCCGGTCATGCCCTCCATGGCGGCCACCAGCTGACGGTCGCTCCAGCCGCCGCCGAACTCCGCGACCACCCGACCGTGGAAGAACGCCAGGACCCGGTCGCAGATGCGCAGGTCGTCCAGTTCGTCGGAGACGATGACCGCCCCGCTCCCGGCCGCGGCCACGTCCCGTACGACGCCGAGCAGCGCGTCCTTGGACCTCACGTCCACCCCGGCGGTCGGGCGGATCGCGACCAGGACGCTGGGCTCACGGGCCAGCGCCCGCGCGATGACGACCTTCTGCTGATTTCCGCCGGACAAACCCGAAACCGGCTGCGAGGGGCCCGAGGTCTTGATGTCCAGGGAGGTGATCATCCGCTGGGCGAAGGCGCGGGTGCGGGAGGGCAGCACCGTGCCGTAGGGCCCCAGCTGGTCGGTGACGGTCAGCGTGGCGTTCTCGGCGACGCTGCGGCCCAGGACCAGGCCCTGGTCGTGCCGGTCCTCCGGGACGTAGCCGATGCCCGCGTCGATGGCGTGCGGCACGCTGCCGGGGCGCACCGGCCGGCCACGCACCGACAGCCGGCCGCCGGCCGGTGTGCGCAGCCCCACCAGGGTCTCGCCGACCGCCGTGTTGCCGCTGGCCGTGGCCCCGGCCAGACCGAGCACCTCGCCGGGGCGCACCACCAGGTCCAGCGGCTCGAACTCGCCCTCCCGGACGAGCCCTTCGGTGCGCAGCACCGGCTCCCCGCCCGGGGTGGCCTCCTTACGGGTGACGGGAACCCGGACGGCCGCCCGGGAGTCGCCCCCGGACGCGGCGCCGTCGTCCCCGGTCATCGCCGCCACCAGCGCCTCCTTGGGCAGCTCGGCGACCGGGGCGGTCAGCACGTGCCGGGCGTCGCGGAAGACGGTGACGGTGTCGCAGAGTTCGTAGACCTCCTGGAGGTGGTGCGAGATGAACAGGAAGGCGACCTGCTGGCGGCGCAGCTCGCGCAGCTTGGCGAAGAGCCGCTCGATACCGCCCGCGTCGAGCTGGGCGGTGGGCTCGTCGAGGATGATCAGCCGGGCGCCGAAGGACAGGGCGCGGGCGATCTCCACGAACTGCCGCTGCTCGACGCCGAGGTCCTTCGCCCGCGCCCGGGGGTCCACCGCCACGCCGTACTCGGCCAGCAGCGCACGGGCCTCCTCGCGCAGGGCGTGCCAGCGGATGCGCCCCGTGCCGGGGAACCGGTTGAGGTACAGGTTCTCGGCGACCGTCAGCTCCGGGACCACCATCGACTTCTGGTAGACGCAGGCCACCCGGCGCTGCCAGGCGGCGGTGTCGCCGTAGCCGGGGGCGGGCTCGCCGGAGAAGGTCACCTCGCCCTCGTCCGGGCGCTCCATGCCGGTCAGGACGGACACCAGGGTGGACTTGCCCGCCCCGTTGCGCCCGACGAGCGCATGGGCCTCCCCGGGCCGTACGGCCAGCCGGGCGTGGTCCAGGGCGACGGTGGGCCCGAACCGTTTGACGATGCCCCGGGCCCGCACCACGGCGGGCTGCTCGACCGCGGCCATGGTCACTTCTTCTCGAGCTGGTTGGCCCACAGCTTCGTGTCGTCGACGTTCTCCTTGGTGACCAGCGGCGCCGGAAGCTGGTCCTCCAGGCCGTTCCCGATCTTGACGATCTCGGAGCCGTGATCGGTGGGGCCCGGGGTGAACGTCTTGCCGTCCAGAGCCGCCTTCGCGTAGTTCAGGGCCCACTGGGCGTAGAGGTCGGCGGGCTGGGAGAGGGTGGCGTCGATCTTCCCGGAGCGGATCGCGTCCAGCTCCTCGGGAATCCCGTCGTTGGAGATGATCGTGATGTGCTTGGCCGAACCGGCCGGTTTCAGCAGCCTCTTCTGCTCCAGCAGCGCGAGCGTGGGCTGGAGGAAGGCGCCGCCCGCCTGCATATAGATGCCGTTCACGTCCTTGTGCTGGGCCAGCAGGCTCTGCAGCTTGGCGGAGGCCACATCGCCCTTCCAGTCGGTCGGCAGCTCATGCACCGTGATGCCGGGGTACTTCTTCTTCATGCAGGAGGCGAACGCCTGCGAACGGTCCCGGCCGTTGATGGAGCTGAGATCGCCCTGGAGCTCGGCGACCCGGCCCTTGCCGCCCAGCTTCTCACCGAGGTACTCGCACGCCTTGGTGCCGTACGCCCGGTTGTCGGCCCGCACCACCATGTAGACCTTGCCCGAGTCGGGGCGGGTGTCCACGCTCACCACGGGGATCTTCTTCTCCGCCAGCTGTTCCAGGGTGGCGGAGACGGCCCCGGTGTCCTGGGGGGCCATGATGACCGCCTTGGCGCCCTGGTCGGTCAACGCCTGGACATTGGCGACCAGTTTGGAGATGTCGTTCTGCGAGTTGGACAGGGGCAGCGCGGAGACCGTGCCCTTGTCGATGCCCTTCTCCAGGTACTGCTGGTAGGAGTTCCAGAAGTCGGTGTCCGTCCGTGGCATGTCGATGCCGACCTTGCCGCCGCCGGCGCCGTTGCTCTCACGGTTGCAGCCGGTGAGCGCCGCGACGGCCAGCAGCACGGCGCAGGCGGCGGTGCCGGTGGTGCGGAGTCTCGTCATCGAGTCCCGTCCTTGGTCGTTCCTGGTCGAGTCGTCCGGGTGGCGCTGCTCCTCGGCGGTTCGGCGGGGCGGTGTCTCAGGAGAGGGCGGTGTCTCAGGAGGAGGCGGGGCGCAGCCGCAGGCCCTGCATCCCTCCGTCGACGGCCAGCGCGGTGCCGGTGACGGCCGCGGCGGCGGGGCCGGCGAGATACGCGACCGCGGCGGCCACCTCGTCGGCGGAGACCAGCCGTCCGGTGGGCTGCCGGGCCTCCAGGGCGGCCCGCTCGGCCGCCGGGTCGGGAGCCTGGTCGAGCAGCCGGCCGACCCACGGGGTGTCCACGGTGCCGGGGTTGACGCAGTTGACGCGGATCCCCTCGCGGATGTGGTCCGCCGCCATGGCAAGGGTCAGCGACAGCACCGCGCCCTTGCTGGCGCTGTAGGCGGCGCGCTGCGGCAGTCCGGCGGTGGCGGCGATCGAGCAGGTGTGGGTGATGGAGACGGCGCCGGGCCGGTCGGCCGCGGCGGCGCGCAGATGCGGCAGCGCGGCGCGCGCGGTGCGGACCAGGCCCAGCACGTTGATGTCGAGCAGCCGGTGCCACTCCTCGTCGGAGTTGTCCTCGACGGTGCCGATCGCGCCGATGCCCGCGTTGCCGACGACCGTGTGCAGGGCCCCGAATTCGGCCACCGCCGCGTCCACCGCGCCCCTGATCGCCTCGTCGGAGGTGACATCGGCCTTGAGCGGCAGCGTGCCGTCCGGGGCGCCCGACGGGTCGCGGTCGAGCACGGCGACCCGCGCGCCGCGGTCGCGCAGCGTGGCGGCGATGGCGGCGCCGATGCCGGAGGCGCCGCCGGTGACGAGCGCGGCCAGCCCTTCGAAGTCCCCGGTGGTCACTGGTGGTCCTCCTGTCGTACGGACGGTTCGGGTGCGGACGGTTCGTGCGCTGACGGTTCGGGTGCGGACGGTCCCTGCGCGGGCTGCCGGGCGAGGCGGGTGCGCCATTCGGGCCCGTCCGGATAGCGGTAGGCGGCGATCGACTCGGGGTACATACGAGCGGAGAAGCCCGGCGCGGTCGGTGCGCGGTAGCGGCCCGCCTCGATCACCACCGGGTCGGCGAAGTGCTCATGGAGGTGGTCGACATACTCGATGACCCGGTCGTCCCAGCTGCCCGAGACGGCCACGAAGTCGAACATGGCCAGGTGCTGGACCAGTTCGCACAAGCCCACGCCGCCCGCGTGCGGGCACACCGGACGTCCGTACTTGGCGGCGAGCAGCAGGATCGCGAGGTTCTCGTTGACCCCGGCGACCCGCGCCGCGTCGATCTGGACGAAGTCCACCGCCCCGGCCTGGAGCAGCTGTTTGAAGACCACGCGGTTGGCGACGTGTTCACCGGTGGCGACCCTGACCGGCTGTCCGGCGCGGATGGCGGCGTGCGCGAGGACGTCGTCCGGGCTGGTGGGCTCCTCGATCCAGTGCGGGTCGTACGGCGCCAGGGCGCTCATCCAGCGCACCGCCTCCGCCACGTCCCAGCGCTGGTTGGCGTCCACCGCGATGCGCACATCGGGACCGACCGCCTCGCGCGCGAGCCGCAGCCGCCTGAGGTCCTCGTCGAGATCGGCCCCGACCTTGAGCTTGATCTGGCCGAAGCCGTCGGCGACGGCCTCCTGCGCCAGCTTGACCATTTTCTCGTCGGAGTAGCCGAGCCAGCCGGGCGAGGTGGTGTAGGCGGGGTAGCCCCGCTCGCGCAGGCGCGCGGCCCGCTCGGCGCGGCCGGGCTCGGCGGCACGCAGGATGGCGAGCGCCTCGTCGCGGGAGAGCGCGTCGCTGAGGTAGCGGAAGTCGACCAGCTCGACCAGCTCCTCGGGCGACATCTCCGCGAGGAACCGCCACAGGGGCTTGGCGGCGTACCGGGCGGCGAGGTCCCAGGCGGCGTTGACCACCGCCCCGGCCGCCATATGCATGACGCCCTTCTCCGGTCCGAGCCAGCGCAGCTGCGAGTCATGGGTCAGCTCACGGTGCAGGGCGGCGAGGTCGGCGGCGGTCAACGGCACGGGGCGGCCCACCACATGGGGACGCAGGGAGCGGATGGCGGCCGCGGTGACATCGTTGCCGCGGCCGATGGTGAAGACGAAGCCGTACCCCTCGCACGCCGTCCCGCCGAACGCCGTCCCCTCGGACGCCGTCCCCTCCTCGGCGTCCGTGCGCAGCACGACATAGGCGGCGGAGTAGTCGGGGTCCGGGTTCATGGCGTCCGAGCCGTCGAGCTGCTCCGAGGTGGGAAAACGGATGTCGTGGACCTCGAGCTCGGTGACGGACGGACGCAGACTCAACGGGAACTCCCTAAACGATGCGCGCGAGAGAAGATCGGACCTTTCGCGGTGATCCGATGTATAGCGCCGCCATAACGGTTTCGTCCAGGGGTGTGCCGGACATTTCGAAGGACAGATCGGATGAATGGAGGAACGCTCTGGTGCGGGGGCTGCGGCCGGAGACCCGGAAAGCCGTAGGCTTGGGTGGCACGCAATGGGAACTGCAGCTGGAGGCGGAATTGATCGGTCCGCCCCGGCCGGAAGGAGGCGCTGGGTGATCGAGCTTGAGGGGGTTCCCGAGCTGATCGACCCGGTCATGATCTGTGCCTTCGAGGGCTGGAACGACGCCGGAGACGCCGCCTCCACCGCGGTCGGGCACCTGGACCGGGAGTGGAAGGGCGAGGTCTTCGCCTCGCTCGACGCCGAGGACTACTACGACTTCCAGGTGAACCGGCCCACCGTGGCGCTGGACGGCGGGGTGCGCAAGATCACCTGGCCGACGACCCGGCTCTCGGTGGTGCGGGCGGACACCGGGGAGAAGTCCCGGGACCTGGTGCTGGTGCGCGGTATCGAGCCGAGCATGCGCTGGCGGTCGTTCTGCAACGAGATCCTCGGCTACGCCCATGAGTTGGGCGTGGAGATGATCGTCATCCTCGGCGCACTGCTCGGCGACACCCCGCACACCCGGCCGGTGCCGGTCAGCGGCGTCACCTCCGATCCGGACCTGGCCCGCAGCCTCGACCTGGAGGAGACCCGCTACGAGGGCCCGACCGGGATCGTCGGAATCCTCCAGGAGGCATGCACCCACGCGGGCGTTCCGGCGGTGAGCCTGTGGGCGGCCGTGCCGCACTACGTCTCGCAGCCGCCGAACCCGAAGGCCACCCTGGCGCTGCTCAACCGCCTCGAGGACCTCATCGCGGTGCGCATCCCGCTCGGTGAGCTGACCGAGGACTCACGGGCCTGGCAGCTCGGCGTGGACCAGCTGGCCGCCGAGGACAGCGAGGTCGCCGAGTACGTCCAGTCGCTGGAGGAGGCGCGGGACACCGCCGAGCTGCCGGAGGCGTCGGGCGAGGCCATCGCCCGCGAGTTCGAGCGCTATCTGCGGCGGCGCGACGGCCAGCCCGGCCCCGGCGGCCACGCGACCGAGACCGGCGGTCTCGCGGACGGCCGGGAGGGCGGCACGGCGGGTCCTGGCACCGGCTCGGGCACCCCGTACCTACGCGACCCCGCCGGCGGCCATGGCCGGCCGCGCAAGCCGTCCGCCAAGGACGACGAGGCGGACAAGGGCGACGCCGAGGACACGGACGGCACCGGGGCCGACGCCAAGGAGCCGGACGACAGCGCCCAGGACACCGAGGGCCGGGACGACTCGCACGGCGACCAGGGGGACCAAGGGGACCAGGGGTCCGACTCCGGCCAGTAGCCACGGCCCCGCCGCCGTACGGCATACGACGCGCCGTACGGCACACGACGGGCGGCACGGCACACCGCGCGGACACACCTGGAACAGCGCTGAGCCCGCGCCGGGACGATCCCGGCGCGGGCTCTTGTTCTTACGGTCGCGGTGTGGCGGCGGTGCGGCCGCGACGCCGCGTCAGAGGGCCACGCCCAGCAGCGCGTCCACGGCGCGCGAGACCAGTCCGGGCGCCCCCTCGTCCGTACCGCCGGCCGACGTCTGCGCGGCGGCCCAGCGGTCGACGGCGGCCAGGGCGGCGGGTGAGTCCAGGTCGTCCGCGAGCGCCTCGCGGATCTCCTCCAGCAGCGCGTCGGCCGAGGGCCCGTCCGGCCGCGAGACGGCGGCGCGCCAGCGGCCGAGGCGCTCCTCGGCCTCCCGCAGCACCCCGTCCGTCCACTCCCAGTCCGCGCGGTAGTGGTGGGCCAGCAGCGCGAGCCGGATGGCCGCCGGGTCCACCCCGTCGCGGCGCAGCGCCGAGACGAAGACCAGGTTGCCCTTGGACTTGGACATCTTCTCGCCGTCGAGGGCCACCATCCCGGCGTGCACATAGGTCTTGGCGAACGGCCGCTCTCCGGTGAGGACCTGGGCGTGCGAGGCGCCCATCTCATGGTGCGGGAAGGCCAGATCCGATCCGCCGCCCTGCACGTCGAAGCCCATGCCGAGGTGGTCCAGGGCGATGGCCACGCATTCGATGTGCCAGCCGGGGCGGCCGGAGCCGAGCGATCCGCCGTCCCAACTCGGCTCGCCGTCGCGGGCGGCCATCCACAGCATCGGGTCGAGGGGGTTCTTCTTGCCGGGGCGCTCGGGGTCGCCGCCGCGCTCGGCGGACAGCAGCCGCATGGCCTCGGCGTCGAGCCGGCTGACCGAGCCGAAGGAGGGGTCGGACTCCACGGAGAAGTAGATGTCGCCTTCGAGCTCATAGGCGGCGCCCAGGTCGCGCAGCCGCTCCACGAGCGGCACGATCCCGGGTATCGCCTCGACGGCGCCGATGTAGTGGCGCGGGGGCAGCATCCGCAGGGCCGTCATGTCCTCGCGGAAGAGGGCGGTCTCGCGCTCGGCGAGGGCCGTCCAGTCGTCGCCGTTCTGCTGGGCCCGCTCCAGCAGGGGATCGTCGACATCGGTGACGTTCTGGACGTAGTGCACCTGGCGCTTGGTGTCGAGCCATACGCGCTGAACGAGGTCGAACGCGTTGTAGGTCGCCGCATGACCCATGTGGGTCGCGTCGTACGGGGTGATCCCGCAGACGTAGATGCGCGCGACGGGGCCGGGGGTCAGGGTGATCCGTCCCCCGGTCGCGGTGTCGTGAATGCTCAGGTCGCGGCCACTGCCGGGCAGGGCGGGAACCTCAGAAGCGGGCCAGGCATACATGCAATGAGCGTAACCGGATGCAGCGTCCGTATACGAACCGGACCAGCCGTGTTGGCCGAATAGGCGGTCTTGCGCAGACGCCCGTGAGCTGCTTGCGCTCCTTGCTCCGGGGACAACGGCTTCCCTTCAGGGGCGCTTCCGGACCCCGGAGCGGGGCGGTCCGCTCAGACCGGCGGCCAGGGGATGGCAGGCCACTGACCGCTGGGCTCGGGGTGCTTCCCGGTCCGCAGCAAAGTGGCGACACGGGCCCGCAGCGCCTCGATCTCGGCCTCGGTGATCAGCTCCGCCAGCCGGGCGCCGAGCGGGCCGCCGTCGGCCAGCCGGTCCGCCAGCCGGCCCAGCACCTCGATCACGTCGTCCGGCAGCGGCTCCCCGGCCCAGCCCCACAGCAGGGTGCGCAGCTTGTCGTCGGCGTTGAAGGTGACACCGTGATCAATCGCATAGAGCCGGCCGCCGGCCGCGGGCAGCAGATGGCCGCCCTTGCGGTCGCCGTTGTTGATCACCGCGTCGAGCACGGCCAGCCGGCGCAGCCGTACGTCGTCGGCGTGCACCAGCAGCGCGGTGCGGCCCTCGCCCACCTCGGCGTAGCCCACCGCCTTCCAGCCGGGCCCCGGATCGTCGCCCTCGACGAGGGCGAGCAGCTCGGTACCCCGGGTCTCCCCGGACCCGTCGCCGTCCGCCCCGTCGGCCTCTGCCCCATAGGAGGCCGAGACCGCCTCGACCTCTATCCAGAGCTGGCACATCCCCTGGCCGTACGGCCCGTCGCGCAGCACGGTGGGCGGGACCAGGCCCCAGCCGGTGGCCTCGGAGATCTCGTACGCCGCGACCTCGCGCTGGGCGAGCGTGCCGTCCGGGAAGTCCCACAGCGGCCGCTCCCCGGCCACCGGCTTGTAGACGCAGGGGGCGCTGTGGCCCTCGTACTCGACCGTGCAGTACAGCACCGCGTTGGACGCCTCCCGGACCCGGCCGCGCACCGTCAGCTCACCGAGAGCCAGCAGCTCGGACGGGGCCGGCGGCGTCAGGCTCCGCGGCGGTATCCGTTCTGGCGCGGACATACGTGTCCCTCCGGGTCGAGCGGCAGACTGCACAGCGGGCAGGGCGGACGGCCGGCGTTGACGACCTCCAGGGCGCGCTTGGCGAAGGCGCGTGCCTGCGTCCCGGTGAGCCGCACCCGCAGCATGGGCGGGCCGTTCACATCGTCCTGGAGCAGCCGCTCCTCGGCCTCGGCCAGGTCCTCCTCGGACTCGGCCTCCAGCTCGACCAGCGCCTGTGCCTCGACGATCATGCGCTGTTCCTCGCCGTCCCAGGCGAGTGCCATGGTGCCGACCCGGAACTCCTCCTCGACGGGGACTTCCAGCGGTGCGGTGTCGGTGAGTTCGGCCGGTGCGACGGCGGGGACCGGGGCGTTTCCGCCGGTGCGCCGCACCACTTCGTCCAGCAGCTCGTCTATCCGCTCGGCCAACGCGGCGACCTGCGTCTTCTCCAGCGCGACGCTGGTGGTCCGGCCACCGGCGGACGCCTGGAGGAAAAAGGTACGACGACCAGGCAGCCCGACCGTACCGGCGACGAAACGGTCCGGCGGGTCATAGAGGAACACCTGACGGGACAACGTCCTGCTCCATTTGGTTCGACTGCTCGGCTGACTGACTGCTGACCGCTGGGTGTCACGACCGCCCGGTCACGGCTGTCACGGCGCGCTCGCACCGCGGCACCACCCTACTGCGCACGGAGATCACGGTGCTCCCGCGTCGCCGCCGACCGCCGCGTCCCCGCCGCGGTCCGCGGGGGTCTCCTCGCGCGGCACCAGCCCGGCGAAGTCGCCGGTGTCCCCGAGCCGGACGAGGAAGGGCCGGGTCGGGGTGTAGCGGATCGCGGTGACCGAGCAGGGCTCGACCGAGATCCGCTGGAAGAGATCGAGATGCAGTCCGAGGGCGTCGGCGACCAGCGCCTTGATGAGGTCCCCGTGGGAGCACATCAAATAGACCGCGTCGGCGCCGTGCTCCCGCTCGATCCGGGCGTTCCACTCGCGCACCGCCTCGACCGCGCGCGCGTGCATGGCGCGCATGGACTCGCCGCCGGGGAAGGCGGCGGCGGACGGATGCTGCTGGACGACGTTCATCAGCGGTTCATCGGCCAGCTCGGCGAGCTTGCGGCCGGACCAGTCGCCGTAGTGGCACTCCCCGATCCGGTCCTCGGTGTGCAGCGGCAGTTCGGGGCGGGCGGCGAGCAGCGGGGCCAGGGTCTCCTGGCAGCGCTGGAGCGGGCTGGTGACGGCGGCGGCGAGGGGCAGCTGGGCCAGCCGGCCCGGCAGCGCCGCGGCCTGGGCCGCACCGCGCTCGTCGAGGGCGACACCGGGTGTCCAGCCCGCGAGGACGCCCGCGGTATTGGCGGTGGACCGGCCGTGCCGGACGAGGATCAGCATGGGCATGCCTGCCACCCTACGACCCCGGCGGCCGCCGCTCGCCCGGGTGCGCACCGGCTCCCGGTCCGGTCCCCCCGTGCGGATCCGCGTCACCCGAGGCACAATGCCCGGCGTGATCGTGGATTGTGCCATCTACCGGGACGGGTGCCGCACCGAGGGACCCGCCGACTTCTCCGACGCCCTCGATCAGGCGCGCGCGAGTGGGGACGCCTTCTTGTGGATCGGGCTGCATGAGCCGACCGAGAAGGAGTTCGAGCTGGTGACCAGCGAGTTCGGACTGCATCCCCTGGCCGTCGAGGACGCCCTGAGCGCCCACCAGAGGCCGAAGCTGGAGGTCTATGACGATTCGCTGTTCCTGGTGCTCAAGCCGGTCCAGTACGACGAGAAGGCCGGTACCGTCACCGCGGGTGAACTGATGGTCTTCGTCGGTGACTCCTTCGTGGTGACCGTACGGCACGGCCAGGCCAATCCGCTCGGCTCGGTGCGCGACCGGCTGGAGAAGGCCCCCGAGGTGCTCCAGCACGGGCCGACGGCCGTGATGTACGCGGTGTCCGACGCGGTCGTGGACCACTATCTGGACGTCGCCGACGGTCTGCACGCGGATCTGGAGGAGCTGGAGACGGAGGTGTTCGCCCCGAACGGGACCGCCGGGCAGAACACCGCCGGGCGGATCTACGCCTTCAAGCGCGAGGTGATGGAATTCCGCCGGTCGGCCGGGCCGTTGGCGGACCCGATGGAGCGGCTCGCGGGTACCGGGGTGCCGTTCGTGCACGAGGGCTCACGGCCGTTTTTCCGCGATGTCAGCGACCATCTGACCCGGGTGAACGAGCATGTGGAGGGGCTGGACCGGCTGCTGTCGGACATTCTCTCCGCCCATCTGGCTCAGATGGGCGTGCGGCAGAACGACGACATGCGCAAGATCTCGGCGTGGGCGGCGATGGCCGCGGTGCCGACGATGATCGCCGGGATCTACGGCATGAATTTCACGCATATGCCCGAGCTGAGACAGCCGTGGGGGTACCCGGGGGCGCTCGCGCTGATGGCCGGCGTGATCGTCCTGCTGTACCGCTGGTTCAAGCGGCGCGGCTGGCTCTGACCCGGCGCCGCCGCCCCGCCGGGCCCCGTGCTCAGACCAACTCGGGCGCCTCGGAAGCGGTCTGCGCGGGCCCGCCCAGCGCGTTCCGCCGCTCGGGCATCCGCAGCGCCACCATGCGCCGCCAGCCGCCCAGCCGCTCATACCCGTACAGGGCGTGGATCCCGGCCGCGAGCAGCGCGCACTTCGCCCTGGACCAGCCGAGAACGCGCCCCATATGGGCCATCACGGCGAGGCTGACGTCCCGGTACACGGCGATCTCGACGAGCGCGCTCTCCCGCAGGGCCCGCTGGATGGTCCGGCCGTACCCGGCGGCGGCCAGGCGCAGCAGCTCCTCGTGGCAGTAGGCGAGATGGTTGTCCTCGTCCTCGGCGATCATGCGCACCGCGCGGCCGAGGTCGGGATGGTCGCCGAAGTACCTGCGCAACATCACCATCTGCGCGGAGGCGCGCTGTTCGGTGACCCGGCTGTGGGTGAGATAGATCACGATGTCGTGCTCGGTGAGCCGCTCGTCGCGGCGCAGCTTGTCATGGGCGAGGCCGATGCCCCGCGCCTCCAGCAACATCGTGTAGTCGGTCTCGGGCGGCACCTCCATGGGCTCCAGGGCGCGCTTGCGGAGCAGGGCGTTGAAGATCCGGCCGTGTTTGTCCTCATCGGCGCCATGGCGGGCGATCTTGGGCGCGAGGTCGCGCAGGCTCTCGGGCACGAGGGCGGCGATCCGGCCGTTCTCCCAGCCTCCCTGGGCCTCCCCGCTGGCCGCGACGGAGCAGAAGAGCCGGAACGACTCATCGTTGTCGAGGATCTCCTGGAACAGGCTTTTCGCCGAGAGCATCGCCGCCACCTCCGTGCGCTGGTCGTGCGCTGCCGCACGCCGCCGCGCGCTTGTCGTGCGTTAGCCGTGCGTTTGTCGTACATGTGTCGTGCACTCGTCGTGCCGACGTCCGCGTCCGCGCGGGGGCAGCGCAGAAGACAGCGCAGAAAAAGTCAACGGCCCCCTCGGCGCGGCGGCAACAGCTCAGGCGCCCGGTTCGGCCGGACGGGGGACCTCTCGGGCACCGCGTCCGCGTAACCCCTGGGCGCCGGCGGCGTTGTGCTGGACGACGGCCGTGGCGGGGAAGACCCCCGAGCCCCCACCACGGCCGCTGAACCTTCCCGGCACGGCCTCGCCGGGGTTACGGCCGGGGTTACGCGAGCCCGGCCCGCTCCAGGGCCTCGACGCCCGCCCGCAGCCCGGCGAGCCGCTCCTCCAGCGTGAAGCCCGAGGGGTTGAGCGACAGGGTGGTGACCCCGGCCTCCGCGTACGCCTGCATACGGTCGGCGATGCGCTCCACGGGGCCGAGCAGCGCGGTGGAGTCGATCAGGTCGTGGGGCACGGCCGCGGCGGCGCCCTCCTTGTCCCCGGAGAGGTACTTCTCCTGGATCTCGGCGGCCTCCTTCTCGTATCCCAGGCGCTGCGCCAGCTTGTTGTAGAAGTTCTGCTTCGCGCTGCCCATACCGCCCACGTAGAGCGCGGTGTACGGGCGGAACTGGTCGGCCAGGGCGCGGACGTCGTCGCCGAGGGCCACGGGGACGGTGGGCACCACGTCGAAGCCGTCGAGGTCCTTGCCGGCCGTGGCCCGGCCCGCGCGCAGATGGCGGAGGGTGGTCTCCTCCGCGTGCTCCGGCGCGTAGAACAGGACCAGCGCGCCATCGGCGATCTCGCCGGTCTGCTCCAGGTTCTTCGGGCCGATGGCCGCGATGTAGAGCGGGATGTGCTCCCGCACCGGGTGGACGGTCAGCTTGATGGGCTTGCCGGGGCCGCCGGGCAGCGGCAGGGTCCAGTTCTGGCCCTCGTGCGTCAGCCGCTCGCGCGACATCGCCTTGCGGATGATCTCCACGTACTCGCGGGTGCGGGCCAGCGGCTTGTCGAACCGTACGCCGTACCAGCCCTCGGACACCTGGGGCCCCGAGACGCCGAGCCCGAGGCGGAAGCGGCCCCCGGAGAGGGTGTCGAGGGTGGCGGCGGTCATGGCCGTCATGGCCGGGGTGCGGGCCGGGATCTGGAAGATGGCGGAGCCGACGTCGATGCGCTCGGTCTGCGCGGCGACCCACGAGAGCACGGTGGCGGCGTCCGAACCGTAGGCTTCGGCGGCCCAGCAGACGGCATAGCCGAGCCGGTCGGCCTCGCGGGCGACCGCGAGGTTGTCCGCGTCCATTCCGGCGCCCCAGTAGCCGAGGTTGATGCCGAGCCTCATACGCACCCCTTACTGATCAGTAACGTCGCTGTTGCGGGGACTCTAGCGCGCACGGCCGGGATGCGTCAGGGGTGGGTTATCCACAGGCTGCCACGGGGCGCATTCCGGCCAGTAATCTCGACGTTCATGGAGCTAAGGCACCTCGGCCGCACGGGCCTGCGCGTTTCCCGGCTCGGGCTCGGCACGCTCACCTGGGGGCGGGACACCGACGAACACGACGCCGCGGATCAGCTCAAGACGTTCTGGGAGGCGGGCGGCACGCTTGTCGACACCGCGGATGTGTACGCGGACGGCGGCGCCGAATACCTCCTGGGGCAGCTGCTGGAGGGGCTGCTGCCGCGGCGCGATCTGCAGATCGCCACGAAGGCCGGCAGCGTGCCCGATCCCGACCGCCGCTTCGACGGTTCGCGCGGCCATCTGCTGGCCGCGCTGGACGCCTCCCTGGAGCGGCTGGGCACGGACTACGTCGACCTGTGGCAGGTGCACGCCTTCGACCCGTTCACCCCGCTCGAGGAGACCTTGCAGGCGCTGGACATCGCGGTCAGCAGCGGCCGGGCCCGCTATGTGGGGGTGTCCAACTTCAGCGGCTGGCAGCTCGCGAAGGCCGCCACCTGGCAGCTGGCCTCCTCCGGGGCCCACACCCCGCTGGCCAGCACCCAGATGGAGTACTCACTGCTTCAGCGCGGTGTGGAGCGCGAGGTGCTGCCCGCCGCCCTCGACCTCGGCGTCGGGCTGCTGCCGTCCTCGCCGCTCGGCCGCGGTGTGCTGACCGGCAAGTACCGCCATGCGACCCCCGCCGACTCGCGCGGCGCCTCCGAGCTCGCGGCCTTCGTCGCGCCGTATCTGGACGAGGAGGCGGGCCGGATCGTGGAGGCGGTCGCCATAGCCGCCGACGGCCTGGCCACCACCCCGCTCAACGTGGCACTGGCCTGGGTCCGCGACCGCCCGGGTGTGACCGCGCCGATCGTCGGCGCGCGCAACGCACAGCAGCTCAGGGCGGCGCTGTCGGCGGAGAGCCTTAGTCTTCCGGACGAGATCTGCCAGGCGCTCGACGATGTGTCGGCGCCCGTGCACCGCTATCCCGATCAGGACTGGAGCACGCTGTGAGTACCGACCGCCTCGCCGGCGAGGCCGCATCGGCGCCCGAGGAGGCCGGCCCGAAGCCCGAGCCGGCGGAGCCGGAGCACACCGGCCCCCTGGAGCCGGGTCCCCCCGGCGAGCCCACCCCGGACGGCCCCGGCACCGCGGAGGCCCCCGCAGGAGCGGACCCGGACCGCACCGGAGCCGCGCCGGGCACGGAGCCCGCTCCGGGCGACCACAGCGAGCCCGGCGCCGCGGACGCCCCCACAGGGGCGGACCCGGGTGACGCGGCGGCCCCGGCCACCGGTCGCGCCGACGATGCCGAGGCCCCCGCTGCCGGAGCGGGCCCGCGCGGCGCCCAAGGCGCCCACGGCCAACAGCCTCCGGCAGGCGCTCCCGACGGCCCCGCCACAGAAGCGGGCCCCCGCAGCACGGACGCCGACCCTGGGCAGACCCCGCCCGCCGGGCACGGCTCCGGCCCAACGGCAGACCAGGACGGCCCCGAGGACACGACAACGCCGAGCCCGGCCGAGGCGAGCGGTGGCACGGCCCCGGACACGACAGCCGAGGCTTCCGTGCCCACCGGACAGGGCGCGCCCGGCACCGCTGAAGCCTCCGCCCAAGCGGGCCCCCACAGCACGGACACCGGCCCAGGGCAGACCCCGCCCGCCGGGCACGGCCCCGAGGACACGACAACGCCGAGCCCGGCCGAGGCGAGCGGTGGCACGGCCCCGGACACGACAGCCGAGGCTTCCGTGCCCACCGGACAGGGCGCGCCCGGCACCGCTGAAGCCTCCGCCCAAGCGGGCCCCCACAGCACGGACACCGGCCCTGGGCAGACCCCGCCCGCCGGGCACGGCTCCGGCCCAACGGCAGACCAGGACGACCCCGAGGACACGACAACGCCGAGCCCGGCCGAGGCGAGCGGGGACACGGCCCAGGGCGGACCCGGCGGCCCCGAAGGGAGCCCACGCGGCGCGAGCGGCGAGGGTGCGGAGGGTCCGACTGCCCCCGGTGGTGGGGGCGGGGCGGTCGGTAAGGGCAAGCGGTCGGCGGCGGCCGAGGCGCTGGCCGCCGCCGTACGGGCCGTGGAGAGCGGTGAGCGGTCGGCCGCGTCGTTCTTCAACGACGCCCCGGCCTCCCGACCGGCGGCGCCCGCCGCCCCCGCCGCGCCGGTGCGCGAGCAGCCCCGTGCGGCGGCCCCCGCCCCCGTGCGGCGGCCGTCGGCCCGCCCGGCGCCCGGCCCCGGGGGCGAGATCCCCGGCAGCGGCGACGTCCGGCAGGTCCTCGCGGCGGGCGGCGCGCCCGAGACCCTGGCCGCAGCCGTCGTCGAGACGCTCGGGGAGCGCGCCGCCGAGGCGCTGCGCGCGGACCCCTGGCGGCTGCTGGCCGTCCCCGGTGTACGCCCGGACCACGCGGACGGCTTCGCCCGCACCCTCCTCGGCCCGGCCTGTGAGCCCGGCGACGAGCGCCGTGCGCTGGCGCTCACCGGCTGGCTGCTGGAGCGCGCCGCCCTCGAGGGCCACACCGCGCTGGAATCGTCCGCGCTGCGCGACGCGCTCGCCAAGATGTCCGTGCCCGATCCGGACGAGGCGCTGCGCACCGCGATCGCGGAGGGCGCGGTGCTGGTCTTCCAGGACGCGCTCGACGCCCCGGCGGGGTCCCGCTCCCCGGCCGCCGGCGAGGAGGACGCCGAGCAGCCGGTGCGGGTGCTGCTGGGGCTGGACCGCTATGCCCTGGCGGAGGAGAGCCTGGCCGACGGTCTCGCCCGGCTGGCGAGCACCTTCGCCACCCCGCCGGGCGGTACGGCGGCCGATGCGGCGCCCGCAGGCGATCCCACCGCGCCCGGCTGGGAGAGCGCGGCCGCCGCGGCGCCGACCGCCTCCGCCGCGGAGCTCATCCGCACCGCCGCGGCCCACGGCCTGGTCGCCCACAGCGGTGGCGAGGCGGCGCGCGCCGAACCGGCGGCGCTGGTCGCCGCGGCCCGTGCCATGGGCCTACGGGCCTACGCGGCCGCACACAGCGAGGACGGCAGGCGGCGGCTGGCCGCGGCGCTGGGCGAGGCCCCGGGCGCCGGCCCGGAGGCCGCCTCGGCGGCCGTCACCGTCGCCGGGCTGCTGGCCGACTCCCAGGGCCCCGGGCGCGACGAGGAGGGGGCGCTGGCGCTCGATCTGCTCGCCGTGCTGGACGCCCCGCAGCTCGATGTGGAAGCGGCCGCGATGCTCGTCGAGTCGCTTCCGGACGGCGCCCGTCTGGTGCTGAGCGGGGACCCCGGGGTGCTGTGGTCGGCCGGTCCCGGCCGGGTCTTCGCGGATCTGGTGGCGGCCCGTCGCTGTCCGCAGGTCGTCTCCCGCACCCCCGATCCGGGTCCCATCGGCGAGCTGGTCTCGGGCATCGGGATCGGCGAGCTCAATCAGGTGGAGGCGCCCGGCAAGGAGGTCGTGATCGTGCCCGTGCGGGACGCGGGCGAGGCGGTGCACCGCACCGTGCAGCTGGTCGCCGACTCGGTGCCCCGTGCGATCGGCGTCCCGGCGGAGCAGGCCCAGGTGATCACCCCGGGCCACGGCGGCGCGGCCGGCACCCGTGCGCTCAACGCCGCCCTGAAGAACCGCCTCAACCCCGGCCCCGGCCGGTTCGGCGGCTTCGACCCGGGCGACCGCGTGGCGTACACCCCGGCCCCGGGGCGTACGGTGCCGGGCACCGTGGTCTCGGCCGACGCCGAGGGGCTGCGTCTGGACTGCGCGGGCACCCCCGTGCTGGTGCCCCGCGAGGAGGTGGGCGAGCTGGTACGGCACGGCTGGGCCGTCACCGCGCACCAGGCGTGCGGCACCCGCTGGCCCGCGGCCGTGGTGGTGCTGCCGGGCGACGCGGCGGCGGGCCTGACCCGCGCCTGGGTCTACACGGCCTTCGGCCGCGGTGAGCGCCATCTGTCGGTGGTGCACGGCGCGGAGGCGGCGCTGCCACGGGCGGTGGCGGAGATCCCCTTCAAGGAGCGCACCACCCGGCTGCGCGCCCTGCTCCAGGCCCAGGTCCCGGCCGAGTCCGCCGGCTGACCAGCGGCCCCGGCCCGGCCCGGTCCCGGCCGGACCCCTGGTACGCCACGGCCCCGGACCGCTCGCCTCGTAGCCGAGCGGTCCGGGGCCAGGCGGCCCGGGGGGCCGCGGTGCTCAGCTGCCCGGTTCCAGCACCTCCAGGTCGTCCTCGTCCTCCTCGTCGAGCTCCTCTTCGTCCAGCTCCTCGTCGAAGACCGAGCTCATATCGAAGCGGCACACGACCATATGCGGATCTGCCTGATCGAAGGGGGCGGACAGCCACTCCCCCGGTTCCGGGGGCTCCTCGTCCGCCACCACCCAGAGCGTGGAGTCGCCCTCCTCCAGACCGAACTCCTTGTGCCGAGAGGCGATCTCGTCCGCCTCGAACTCGCCGAAGACCACACCCAGCGCGGTGTGCACACTCTCCCCGGCGGCCGCCCCGCCGCCCTGCCCGTCGTTCCCCGTGTCGATGTCCGGATCCAGGTCGGCGATCCGCTGCGCCTGCGAGAGCAGCCGCTGCGGTTCGACGACGACATAGTCCCTGCGGATCAGCACGCTCAGCGCGCTCGGCTCCTCCGGCCCGGCGTAGGCGGGGAGGCTGTCGTCACCAGGGATCTCGAAAGGCGTCACCTCGTCGTAGGCGTCATAGAGCAGTTCGTCGTAGACCTCGGCTGCCGCGGCCAGTTCGTTGAACGCGGCATAGACGGCCGGGTCGCCTTCCCCCGACCGGCGTTCGACAGCCTCGAGGTGACGGTCCAGTGCGGCTTTCACCGCTTCGGCGGCGGCGCGTACCTCGGCAGCGGATGGCTGCGCAGCATCAGACATAGTGCAGACGCTATCCGTAGCAGGGCAGTTCCCGCACAATAGATGCGATGCCGGAATACGAATTCTGTGATGTGTACGTGCCGCGCGGTGTTTCCCGCAAGGCCACGACCCGCCTGCTCACCGACCATGCCGAGTACGGACACTGGGAGTTGGACCGCCTGAGACTCAACCCCGACGGCAGCCGCAGAGTGCGATTGCGGCGCCGCATCATCCGCCAGCTCCGGGCTACCTGGTAGCGGGCCGGGACGGACAACACCCAGCGGGCCCCGCTTGTCGCGGGGCCCGCCGGACGTGACGCCACGGTCACCCGGAGTACGAGGTCCGGTGTGTGCCGCGCGGTGTGTGAGGTGTGGTGTGCGGTGCGTGGTCAGCGCCGCGCCGCACGGGCCCGCCGGTAGAGCACCGTGCCCGCGAGCAGCATGCCCGCGGCGGCCGGAATGGCCAGCTCCACGGGGCCGGCGCCGGTCTGTGCCAGCTGCTCCTTGCTGCCGAGGTTCGCGGACGGGTCGAGGCCGTGGACTCCGGTCTGGTCAGCCTGGTGCCCCGGCGAGGAGGAGCCGGGGTCCGAGCCACCGCCAGGGTTCGAACCACCGGAGTCGCCAGGGTTACCGGGCTCGTCCGGGTCACCGGGGGTACCAGGGTTGCCTGGGTTGCCGGGGTTACCAGGCTCACCCGGATTTCCGGGGTTGCCGGGCTCACCCGGGTTACCAGGCTCTCCGGGATTCCCAGGCTCACCAGGGTTACCGGGGTTCCCAGGGCTGCCGGGCTCGCCCGGCTCCTCCGGGTTCTCCGGAACGGCCGGGACCAGCCGGCCGCAGTCGCCACCGCCGCTGCTGTTGCCGGCCCCGATCACGTTGATGCCGTTCCCGCAGACGTTGACCGGGACCTCGGCCGGAACCTGGATGTTGTTGCCGGAGCCGATTCCCGGCGAGCCGCCGGTGCTGCCCTGCGCCTGCGAGCCACCGGTCTGCGCACCGCCGCCGGACGAGCCGCCCGAACCACCGCCGGACCGGTCGCCGCACTGCCCCCCACCGGCGCCATTGAGGAAGCCGACGACGCTCACCGTGTTGTTGCACAGGTTCACCGGCACCCGCACCGGGACCTGGATGTTGTTGCCCGAGACGACACCCGGCGAATGGGCGGCGCCGCCGTCCGCCCCCGAACCCGCCGCCTGGGCGTAGCCGCCGGTGACGGCGAGAACGCCGCTCGCCGCGGCCACGGTGATCAGGCCCTTTTTCGCAACCTGTCGCATAACTTTCTGCTCCCCTAGCCTTCCGTCCCGGCCGGAGTGCGCGCGGGCGGTCTCGCCCGCACCCCCATCCCCGGGCGCCCGGAGCGCGCACACTCCGAGACCGCCCGGGTTCACACTCCGGTGGACCGTGACCCGATGTCACGTGATCGATGCGGTAGTTGCCGAAGGCGGGGCACAGCACCACCCCCTTGTCGGCATCGCGGCCCGGTTACGGGTCGCACACCCCATGTAACGAGGAGGGAGCAATCAAGCTATCAAGCTACGACACCATTCACCCTTTTTGGTTCCTTCGGTATGTGTGATCGATTAGGCCGATCGTGCGGCCCTCAGCAGGCGTCCAGGAACCGGTCCAGCACCCTGACGCCGAACTTCAGCCCGTCCACCGGCACCCGCTCGTCGACCCCGTGGAACATCCCGGCGAAGTCCAGCTCGGGAGGCAGCCGCAGCGGCGCGAAGCCGAAGCAGCGGATGCCGAGGTCGTCGAAGGACTTCGCGTCGGTACCGCCCGAGAGGCAGTACGGCACGGCGCGGGCGATCGGGTCCTCGGCCTTCAGCGCCGACTGCATGGCCTCGACCAGCGCCCCGTCGAAGCTCGTCTCCAGCGCCTTGTCCGCGTGCACGTCCTCCCGCTTGACGCGCGGGCCGAGGATGCGGTCGAGGTCGGCCAGGAACTCGTCCTCGAACCCCGGCAGGAAGCGCCCGTCCACATGCGCGGTGGCCTGCCCGGGAATGACGTTGACCTTGTAGCCGGCGCTGAGCATGGTCGGGGCGGCGGTGTTCTGGAGCGTGGCCCCGATGATCTTCGCGATGCCGCCGAGCTTGGCGAGCGTCTCCTCCATGTTCTCCGGGTCGAGCGGGGTGCCGAGCGCGTCGGACAGCTCGTCCAGGAAGGACCGCACGGTCTGGGTGACCCGCACCGGGAACTTGTGCCGCCCGAGCCGCCCGACGGCCTCGGTCAGCTCCGTGATGGCGTTGTCGTTGTTGGTCATCGAACCGTGCCCGGCGGTCCCGTCCACCGTGAGCCGCATCCAGTGCATGCCCTTCTGGGCGGTCTCGATCAGGTAGAGCCGCAGGTCCTCGTTGACGGTGAACGAGAAGCCGCCGACCTCGCCGATCGCCTCCGTCACGCCCTCGAACAGGTCGGGGTGGTTCTTGACCAGGTGCTTGGCACCGTAGACGCCGCCCGCCTCCTCATCGGCGAGGAAGGCCAGCACGATGTCGCGCGGGGGCTTGCGGCCGCTGCGCAGCCGGTCCCGTACGACCGCGAGGGTCATCGCGTCCATGTCCTTCATGTCCACCGCGCCCCGGCCCCAGACGCAGCCGTCCGCGATCTCGCCGGAGAAGGGGTGGTGGGTCCAGTCCTCGGCGTTGGCCGGTACCACGTCGGTGTGGCCGTGGATGAGCAGCGCCGGGCGGGACGGGTCCTCCCCCTCGATCCGCGCCACGGTCGACGCCCGGCCCTTGTGCGACTCGAAGATCTTCGGCTCGAGCCCCACCTCGGCGAGCTTCTCGGCGACGTACTCGGCGGCCGCGCGCTCACCGGGGCCGGAGTGGTCGCCGTAGTTACTGGTGTCGATCCGGATCAGGTCACGGCAGAGGTCGACCACCTCGTCCTCGCCGCTGACCGTCCCGGTCGTCGTCGCGCCCGAAAGCGACTCACTCACGATGCCTCCTTGTCGTTGCGCTGCCGCGAGAAGCCCAGGTACGGCCCGCCCACGGCAGGGGTCACCTGCCCCATCCTCCCCCGCTCGCCCGCCAAGCCCAAGGCGGCAATACCGCCGTCATGCCCCCGTCACACACCCCCACCCCCGCTCCGGCCCCGCTCCGGCCCGGGACCGGCTCCGGTACCGCCCTCCGGGGCGTGAGCTGCCGTGATCGAGCACGTCCCGATGTTTGCTATGGTTTTCCATGTCGGAACGGCCACGGGCCGACCGGCAGACACCTGGTCCGGGTGGCGGAATGGCAGACGCGCTAGCTTGAGGTGCTAGTGCCCTTTATCGGGCGTGGGGGTTCAAGTCCCCCCTCGGACACAAGAGTGAAAAGGCACGCGAACGGTGCCGACCGGATTCCGGTCGGCACCGTTTGCGTTTTCGTGCGGTCCGGATGCCGCCTCCCCTCCCCCTCCCTCTCTCCCCCAACGCCGCAGCGTACGGCCATCTCCTGCTCGGGCAGGGCGACTTGACACGAGGTCCACGCCTGGGGAAGCCTTCCCTTAAGCGATATGACATTCATATTCATCTGGAGGTGATGCGCGGACATGCGCACCGCGTTCGTCGGCAAGGGCGGCAGTGGCAAGACCACTCTCTCCGCCCTCTTCGCCCAGCACCTGGCCCGCTCGCACGCCCCCGTCGTGGCGATCGATGCCGACATCAACCAGCATCTGGGCACCGCCCTGGGGCTGGACGGGAACGCGCTGCGCGAGATCGTGCCGCTCGCCGACCGCACCGCGGAGATCAAGGAGTACCTGCGCGGCGACAACCCGCGCATCACCTCTCTCGAGGCCATGGTCAAGACCACCCCGCCGGGACGTGGGTCCCGGCTGCTGCGCCTGCTCGGCTCCGACCCGGTGCACGCCCGGCACGTACGGGACGTCGACGGAGTGCGGCTGATGACCACCGGGGCGTTCGCCGAGGAGGACCTCGGCGTGGCGTGCTACCACTCCAAGCTCGGCGCCGTCGAGCTGTATCTGAACCATCTGGTGGACGGCGCCGGGGAGTACGTCGTCGTCGACATGACCGCCGGTGCCGACTCCTTCGCCTCCGGGCTGTTCACCCGGTTCGACATGACCTTCCTGGTCGCCGAACCCACCCTCAAGGGCGTGTCCGTCTACCGCCAGTACAAGGAGCACGCCGCCGAGTTCGGGGTGCCGCTCGCCGTGGTCGGCAACAAGGTGGCCGGCGAGGACGACCGGCTCTTCCTCAAGGAGCACATCGGGGACGACCTGCTGGTGTGCCTCGGCCACTCCGACTGGGTCCGCGCCCGGGAACAGGGCCGCGCCACCGGGGAGCTGGAACCCGAGCACCGCCTGGCCCTGGAGCAGCTGCGCGCCGCCGTGGACTCCCGGCCCAAGGACTGGGACACCTTCCAGCGGCAGGCCGTCTCCTTCCATCTGCGCAACGCCCGCGCCTGGGCCGATCGCGCCACCGGCCAGGATCTGAGCGCCCAGGTCGATCCCGCATTCCGCCATGGACCGGCCGCGCTCGCCGATGCCGCCGCATCGCACTGACCACCGCCCGCCGTCTTCACGACCCGACCGATTGGGGCACCCTTCGCATGTCACTGACCGTCTCCCCCGAACTTCTGGCCCAGGCCGAGCAGGGCGAGGTCTCCGAGCGGGACTTCGTCGCCACCGTGCGCGACTCACTGCCGTACGCCTATGACCTCATCGCCCGTCTGGCGGACGAACTCCGTTCCGGTGACGCCGAGTTCACCGACAACCAGACCCCGCCGCCGTCCGAGGCCGAGCGGGGGCAGCTGCTGCGCGCCCTGGCCAGCGACGCCATCCGCGGCAGTCTGGAGCGCCACTTCGGCATCACCCTCGCCTTCATGAACTGCCATCGGGTGGCCGCGTTCCGCCCCGGTGCGGAAGAGGGTTCCACCTACGCCACCTTCGTCTCCACGCGGTCCCAGATCCTCAACCAGTCGCCCGAACTCCGCGACTGCTGACCCCCGGTCGCCCGAGAACCCGCGCAGCCCCAGGCCAATGGTCTGGGGCTGCGGCTACGTGATCCCGTAGTGCCCGCAGGCGGCCCCCATCCGTACCGTCATTGGTGTCCGGAAACGCGGAGCCGATTCCGGACCGGTCGAATCCCTCGTCATGATCGGGAAGGGAAAGCCATGCCGGTAACGGTCGAAAAGAACACGGTCTGCCTCGTCTGCGACAGCGAGCTGGAAATTGAGAACGGCGCGGAGACGGGCGAGATCATCGAATGCGGGACGTGCGGTCAGGAGCACGAGCTGACCAGCGGGGCCGACAACGGCTACCAGGTCGCGCTGGCGCCGGAGGTCGAGGAGGACTGGGGCGAATGACCGTCGCAGCCACCGACGTCCTGCTGTCGGTGACCGTGCTGCGCCCCGACGAGCGTCGGCTCCTGGACGCCTTGCGCGCCCAGGGGCTGACGGCCCGTCCGGTGCTGCCGCCGGACATCGCCGAAGTCCTCTCGGACGAAACGGCCCGACCCGAGATCGTCCTGCTCAGGAACCTGTCCCACCGTGAGGCCATCGGTACCGCCCGCCGGCTCGAGCAGGCCGGGATCGAGACCCTGAACAGCCCCTCGGCCATCGAGGTGTGCAACGACAAGGGCCTTCAGGCCCTGCTCTTCGCGCGGCACGGCGTCCCCCACCCGGTGACCCGGCACGCGTTCAGCTACGACCAGGTCCGCTCCGCCGTCGTCGAGCTCGGCCAGCCGGTGGTGGTGAAACCGCCCTCCGGCTCGTGGGGGCGCGGGGTCACCCGCCTGGCCGACGAGGGCGAACTGGAGGCGTGGACGGGCGGGCGGGAGTCCGCCGACGCGGCCGGGAAGCTCTTTCCCGTGCTGGTGCAGGAGTACGTGGACAAGCCGGGCCATGACCTGCGCGTCGTGGTGATCGGGGAGACCCCGGTCGTGGCCTTCCGCCGGAAGTCCGACAACTGGCGCACCAATACGCATCTGGGCGCCGAGGTGGAACGCGTCGAGATCACCGCGGACATCGAGCGGCTGTGCGCCCTGACGGTTTCCGCTCTCGGCCCCGGTTTCTACGGGGTGGACCTGGTGGAGGACCGCCTCACGGGTGAGCTGACGGTTCTGGAGATCAACGCCAATCCGGAATTCGCGCGTTCCTCCGAAGCGCATGGCGTCGATGTGGCGGGCCGTTATGCCGAATACGTCGCCGGTCTCCTCGGCTCCCGGCGGCTCTCGGTGGCCGCCTGAGCCATCACGCCACCGGCATCAGTAACACCACGGGGAATCTCCAGGACCATTGTCACCTTTTCAAGGGGATATTTCATGGAACAATACGACGCTGCGCTCGTTCTGACCCGGGTACTGACCTCCGGTGTCGTGATGAGCATCGAGAAGAACGACAAGGAGCTGCCCTCTCTGGAGAGGCTGCTGGCCAAACTCGGCGGCCGTGCCAGAGTGGTTCTGGTCAACAGCCGGACGGCCGCGATCCACGCGGCGCTGTGCGGCCAGGGCATCGGGCACGGTGACCACGCGGTGCTGCCCGAACTCGATCGGCGCGACCGCTCCTTCGTCAGCTGGCTCGGCGTGCAGGAGGCCGGCCAGGAAGCCGGATCGGAGGCCGGCGGACCGGCCTTCGATCTGTTGAGCCTCACCCCCGAGAACGCCGGCCAACTCCGGGAGGCCGCCGCGGCCGCAAGCGCTCCGGCGCTGGCCGTGGACTTCACCGGGCTCGGCTTCGGGCCGGCGGCGGCCCTGCTCACCGATGACGAGCGGATCTGGGCGCGGGCCGAGCGGCTGAAGATATTCGGCGCCTTCGATCTGCGCACGATGTGGACGCAGGAGGAGGCCGAACCCGGCCTGGCCCCGGGCGTCCAGTTCAACTACCGGCTCAGCCCGCTGGTCGCGGCCTGCGTCCGGATGGCACTCAGGCAGGTCGGCCCGCGTACGCCCGTCAAGACCGGAGGGACCAACTGATGATCACGGACTTCCCGTCGGCTCCGCTCCCGCTGCCCGACCCCGCGGAGGTCGCGGCCGAACTCGCCGAATTCGGCGGCGGGGCGATGATCCCCAAGGAGATGCGGCGCACCATCTTCCCGGTGATCACCAAGGAGGATGTCTTCACCATGCTGCTGGCGCAGCGGTCCGCCCCGGAGAAGGTGGTGGCCGACTTCGCCGAGAGCTACCGCGCCTACGTGGGCGCCCACCGGGCGCTCCCCACCGCGAGCGGCACCTCAAGCCTCCATCTGGCCCTGATCGGGGCCGGTGTGCAGCCCGGTGACGAGGTGATCGTCCCCGCCTTCACCTTCATCGCCACCGCGCAGGCGGTCGTGGCCGCCAAGGCCGTGCCGGTCTTCGTCGACATCGATCCGCGGACGTACTGCATGTCGGCCGAGGCCGCCGAGGCGGCGGTCACCGAGCGCACCCGGGCCATCATGCCGGTGCACGTCCACGGGCTGCCCGCGGACGTCGCCGCGCTGCGCGCGGTCTGCGGCCGGCACGGGCTGGCGCTGGTGGAGGACGCCTCGCACGCCCACTCCGCGAAGATCGGTGAGCAGATCTGCGGCTCCCTGGGGGACGCCGCAGGACAGAGCCTGATGGCGGACAAGAACTTCCCGCTCGGCGGCGAGGGCGGTATCGCCTTCTTCGCAAGCGACGAGGCGTACGACCGGACGACGGAGTTCCTCGACCGGAACGGCATCGACTACGGGATGTCCTGGGTGGCCGCCGCGTTCGGCGCGAGCCAGCTGGCGCGACTGCCCTACTACGACGCCATACGGGCCCGCAACGCGGCGCTGCTGGCCGACGCGCTGCGGGAGACCGGTCTGTTCACCCCGCCGTACGTGCCGGACGGCCACGTCCACGCGTACAACATGTACCGCGTCAATCTGGTGCCCGAGGCCGTCGGCCTGGAGGACCTGCCCGTCTGGGCGGTGAAGGAGGCCGTGCACGAGCTGCTCACCGCCGAGGGCGTGCCGGCCCGCGAGTGGCAGAACACCCCCATCCCCTGCCACCTGCCCTTCCGGGAGCGGGCGGGCTTCGGCAACGGCTACCCGTTCACGCTCAACCCGGCCGCGGTCCGGGACCACGAGCCGCAGGACTTCCCGAACGTGGTCGCCATGCTGGACCGCACCGTGGTGCTCTGCCGTGAGCTGCGCTCCCCGGTGGAGTACGAGCGGGCGACCCGCTACGCGGACGCCTTCCGCAAGGTCGCCGCCCGTCCCGACGCCATCCGCAAGCTCGTCGCCGAGCGTGAGTACCGGCGGCCCTATGAGAAGGCGGCCCGCCTTGGCTGACAACGACCGGCTGCGGGTGGCCGTACTCGGCGCCAGCGGCTACACCGGTGCGGAACTGGTCCGGCTGCTGCTGGACCACCCGCGAGTGGAACTCGCCTATCTGTCCTCGGAGCGCTACAGCGGGCTCCCCATCACCTCCGTGCTGGCCGGGGTGCGCAACCACCCCGCCGCCGCCGGGTTACGGTTCCAGCCGCTGGATGCCTGCGACGAGGTGGACGTGGCCTTCGGCTGCCTGCCCACCGGGGCGCTGCCGCCGCGGATGCCCAAGCTCTCGGAGCGGGCGGAGCGGGTGATCAACCTGGCCGGGGACTTCCGGCTCACCGACCCTGAGGAGGCCGCCGCCCACTATCCCGAGTCGGCCGGGTGGGACCAGCCGTTCCACTACTTCGTCCCGGAGTTCTCCCCGCCACCCGCCGACGCCCGGTTCATCAACCTGCCCGGCTGCATGGCCGTCACCACGCTCTACGCGCTGCAACCGCTGGTCGCCGCCGACCTGGTGGGGGATGAGGTCGTCGTGGACGCCAAGACCGGGGCCAGTGGCAGCGGAGCGAAGTCCTCGGAGCACCCCGCGGAGCGGATCGGCAACTTCCGGGTGCACAAGCCGTTCGGGCACCGGCACGCCCCGGAGATCGTGCAGGCGCTGCACACCTTCTCCGGCCGCGCCCCACGGCTGCGGTTCTCCACCTACAGCCTGGACGTCTCGCGGGGCATCCTGATCTCCGCGTACGGTCCGCTGCGCCCGGAGGTCTCCCGGCTGGACGTCAAACGTGCCTACGGCAAGACGTACGCGAAGACCCCGTTCGTCCGGGTGCGCACCGCGCTGAAGACGCCCGGCGACTTCCCGATGCTCAAGAGCGTGGTCGGCTCCAACATGGCCGAGGTGGCGGTGTCGGTCCGCGAGGACCGGTTCGTGGCCGTCGCCGCGCTCGACAACCTGCTCAAGGGCGCGGCCGGACAGGCGGTGCAGGCCCTCAACCTCCTCCACGGATTCGAGCAGTCCACAGCCCTTCCCTTCACGGCGGTGACACCATGAGCGGACGGCCCCTGTATGTGATCAAGGTCGGCAGCAGCACCCTGCTGCATCCCCAGGTCTTCGACGAGATCGCCGCCGTCCGCCGGCGCGGGGCGCGGGTGCTGCTGGTGGCCGGAGGCGCCGAGGGCATCGAGCGCCACTACCGGTCCATCGGCCGGGCCATGCCCGAACTCACCCTGCGCAACGGCGACACCGTGCGCTACTGCCCTCCGGCGGAGATGCCGCATATCGTCGCCGCCTACCAGCAGGTCACGCTCCCCATGGTGGAGGCCGGCCTCACCGCGCTCGGCCTGGCGGTCTTCACCGCCGTCGCGGCCCACGGCGGCCTGGTGACCGGGGTCGTCAACCGTCCGCTGCGGGTGATGGCGGACGGCCGGTCCAAGGTGATCAGGGACCACCGCGCGGGCACGGCGGAGGGCGTGGACACCGAGCGGCTCACGACGCTGCTGGACGCCTACGACGTGGTCTGCCTCTCCCCGCCGGTGCGGGACGCGGCCGGCGGCAGCGAACTCAACGTCGACGCCGACGTGCTGGCCGCGACGCTGGCCAACGCGCTGGGCGCGGACCATCTGCGGCTGGTCACCGGGACCGCGGGGATCCTCACCGACCCCGCGGACCCCGGCTCCACCCTGCGCGACGCGTTCCCGGGCACGGCCGCCCAGTACGCGGGCGGCCGGATGAAGCAGAAGGTGCGGGCGGCGGAGCTGGGGCTGCGAGGCACGGCGGACGTCGCGGTGACCGGGCCGCACACCATGGCGGATCCGGACGGCTGGACCCGGTTCTGGGCGGCCGAGGAACCGGCCGCGGACCTGGCCCTGCTCAGCCGGACCGTGCAGATCCCCTCCACCTCCTACGACGAACACGAACTGGTGGACTACCTGGTGCACTGGTGCCGGCAGCGGGAGCTGCGGGCGTGGCGCGACGAGGCCGGCAACCTGGTCGCGGAGCGCGGCACGGGACCGCGCACCCTGCTGCTGCTGGGCCATCTGGACACCGTCCCGTTCACCTGGCCGGTGCGCTGGGAATCCGGCGCCGCGGATGACGCGGACACGGCGGACGCGGGCACCGGGGACGCGGTGCTGCACGGGCGGGGCAGTGTGGACGCCAAGGCGTCCATGGCCGCCTTCCTCGACGTACTGGCCGACGCGACCGTCCCCGAGGGCTGGCGGCTGCGCGTCGTCGGCGCGGTGGAGGAAGAGGTCTCCTCGTCCAAGGGGGCCTTCCACGTACGCGACCACTATCCGGCGGACGCGGTCGTGGTGGGCGAGCCGAGCGGTTCGGCCGCCCTCACCCTCGGCTACTTCGGGCTGTTCAAGCTGCGGGTGACCGCGACGGTGCGCAGCGGCCACTCGGCCGGCTTCCAGGCCCGGTCCGCGCCCGACCACCTGATCGAGTCGCTGGAGGCGATCCGGGCGGCCGTGCTGAAGGAGGCCGACGACGCCCTGAGCGCGGTCATCGACGTCAGCTGCTCGGCCGATGCCGGCAGCCAGTCGGCCACCGCGATCCTCAACTTCCGGGTGCCGCCGGCCGCGGACCTCGACGCGCTGCGCACCAGGGCCCTGGACGCGGCGGGCGAGGACGTGCGGATCGAGTTCCTGCGCGCCACCCCGGGCTTCACCGGCCCCCGCTCGACGCCGCTGGCCAGGGCCTTCAGCCGCGGTTTCGGCCGCAGCGGCATCCGTCCCCGATTCCTGCTGAAGAAGGGCACATCCGATATGAACACCCTGGCCACGACATGGCGGGGGGTACCCATGGTGGCCTACGGACCGGGCGACTCGGCCCTGGACCACACCGAACACGAGCACATCGACGCGGCCGAGTACCGCAGGGCCCGCACCGTGCTGCACGAGGCGGTCACCGGGTTCTTCGCGCTCAGCGGCGCGGGAGCCGACGACGGCGGGCGCGCCGCCCGGACCGGGGAGGAGGCGGCATGACGGCGACCGTCACGGAGGCCGGGCCGCACGGTGTCGGCGGAGCCGTCGCCGAGCGCCCCGCCCCCCACCAGACCCTCCCCGATGTGCTGCGGGAGCGGGCGCTGACCGCCCGCCGCATGGTGATCGACATGGCCGCCTCGCCGACCGGCTGCCATCTCGGCGGCAGCCTGTCGGCGATGGACATCCTGATCGCCGCGCTGGACCGGACGGCCTCGTCCGACGACGGCAGCCAGGTGGTGCTGAGCAAGGGACACGCCGCCGCGGGGCTGTACGCGGCGCTGTACGTGACCGGAATCCTCCCGGAGGACCCGGTGCCGCACTACGGCGCCCCGACCCACCACTTCACCGGTCATCCGGGGCCCGCCGTACCGGGCGTCCGCTTCCCGACCGGAAGCCTCGGCCACGGGGTGCCCTACGCGCTGGGCTGGGCCCTGAGCCGCAGGCTCTCCGGCTCGGGCGGCCTGGGCATCGCCGTCGCCGGGGACGGCGAGCTCCAGGAGGGGCTGGTCTGGGAGACCTGCCAGGTCGCCGCCGCGCAACAGGTCGGCAATCTGGTGCTCTTCGTGGACCGCAACGGCGGCCAGAACGACGGCCTGGTGGCGGACATCTCCCCGCAGCCGCGGCTGGCCGAGCGGTTCGAGGCGTTCGGCTTCGAGGTGCGCGAGGCGGACGGGCACGATGTGGCCGCCCTCCGGGAACTGCTGGAGCCGGACCGGTCGGCCGCCACACGGCCGTTGGCGATCATCGCGGACACCGTCAAGGGCAAGGGGCTCCGCCCGGTCGAGGGCAAGGCCGCCTCGCACTACGTGACCATCGACGCCGCGCGGGCCACCAGTTGGAAGAGGATCGTGCGATGACACTGCCCGGACGTACCGCCTACCGCGAGGAACTGACGAGCATCGCCGCGGACAACCCCCGGGTCCTGTGCCTGGAGGCCGATCTCGGCGGCCGCTCCCACCCCTTCGCGACCGCGTATCCCGACCGCTTCTTCAACGTCGGCATCGCCGAGGGTGCCATGGTCGACATGGCCGCCGGGCTGGCGGCCGGCGGCTACCAGCCCTTCGTCTCCACCTTCGCGCCGTTCGCCGCGCTGCGCGCGGCGGAGAGCCTGAAGCTCGCCCTGGGCTACCTGGGCGCCGGTATCACCGTGGTGGCCCCGTACGCCGGGGTGTCCGGCGGCTGGTTCGGCACCACCCACCACTGCCTGGAGGACTTCGCCGTCGTACGGGCGATACCCGGCGTCACGATCGCCGCCCCCTACGGGGAGCAGGAGATGCGCGCGGTCATCCGCCGGGCCGCGCGCACCGGCACCCCGCACTACGTGCGCACCGGGCGCAACGCCGCCCCGGTGAGCCTGCCGTGGCAGGGGACGGACCCGCCGGTGGTCAACTGGGACGACGCGGGCGCGCGGCCGGACCGTACCTGCCTGGTGTCGGTCGGTGAGGTCGGCACCGAGCTGTGCCTGGCGGTGCGCCGGGCCGACCCCGGGCTCGCGCACGCGCATCTGTGCTTCGTCGACCAGCCGCATCTGGAGCTGGCCGCCGCGGAACTGGCCGGGCGGTACGACAGGTTCGTCGTGGTCGAGGAGCACCGGCCCGCCGGGAGCGTCGGCTCCGCGCTCGCCCTGCTGCTGTCCGGGCGCGTGGTGCGCTCGGTGAACGCGGGCGAGGGCTGGCCGAGCCGGGGCGGCAGCCATGAGCAGGTGCTCGACCAGCTGGGGCTGAACGAGGCCGCGGTGTGGGAGGCGCTGGCCCCTTGGGAGGAACGGCCGCTCGGGGCCGGGGCGGAGATGGGAACGGGGAACGGGACAGGGAAGGGGAAGTCGACATGAGTACGCAGCACCGGGTGGGGCTGGGGCAGGGGACCGCGATCTACGTGGGCGCGATCCTGGGCGCCGGCATTCTGGCGCTGCCCGCGCTCGCGGCGCGGGCGGCGGGCCCCGCCTCCCTGCTGGCGTGGCTGGCGCTGCTGCTGTTCTGCGTACCGGTGGCCACGAGCTTCGCCGCGCTCGGCGCGCGGTACCCGGACAGCGGCGGGGTGGCCACCTTCGTGTCCAAGGCCTTCGGGTCACGTCTGTCCGGCGCGGTGGGGTACTGGTTCTACTTCGCCCTGCCCGCCGGGGCACCGGCCACGGCCTACGTCGGAGGCCAGTACGCGGCCCACGCGCTGGGTGCCGGACAGCGGGTCACGCTGGCGGTGGCCGCGGGCCTGCTGCTGGCGGCGTTCGCCAGCAACGCGGTGGGGCTGCGGATGTCGGCCCGGGTGCAGCTGGTGCTGGTGGGGCTGCTGGCGGTGCTGCTGCTGATCGCCGTGCTCACCGCGCTGCCCCACGCCCGTACCTCGAACCTCACCCCGTTCGCGCCGCACGGCGGGGCGGCCGTCGGACAGGCCGCCAGCCTGCTGTTCTTCACCTTCGCGGGGTGGGAGGCGGTCACCCATCTCTCCGGTGAGTTCCGCGATCCGCGCAAGGATCTGCGCCGGGTCACGGCGGCCACCTTGGTGGTCATCGGGGTGCTCTACCTGGGTCTCGCGGTGACCTGTGTGCTGGTGCTGGGACCCGAACTCGCCGAGTCCGACGCCCCGTTGACGCTGCTGCTCCAGCGCGGTATCGGCTCGTCCGCCTCCGCCATCACCGCGGTGATGGCCATGCTGCTCACCTTCGGCACCATGAACTCCTACCTGGCCGGGGCCTCCCGGCTCGGGGCGGCGCTCGCCCGGGACGGTGTGCTGCCGGCCCCGCTCGCCAAGGGCCACCGGCCCGGCGAGGTGCCGCGCCGCAGCCTGGCCCTGCTGTTCGTGCTCAGCGGGCTGGTGTGCGCCTTCGCGCTGCTGACGGACACCGGTCTGGGGAAGGTCATGCTGGCCGCGTCCGCGTGCTTCATCGCGGTCACGGTGGCCGGCCTGGTGGCGGGGGTGCGGCTGCTGCCCCGGGGCAGCGCCGTGTGGTGGGGCGCGGTCGTCGCGGCCGCGGTGATGAGCGTCGTCCTGGCGTTCTCCGGGTGGTTCCTGATCCTTCCGGTGCTGCTGGGAGCGGCGGCGGTCGGCGGGCAGTGGTGGTCGGCGCGGCTCCGGGAACGGGTGCGGTCGGCCGGCTCGCCGAAGTCCGGGGCGTCGAGGATGGTGAACGCCTGCGCGCCGCTGCCGGAGCGGGCAGAGTAAGTGGCCGGAAGACGTCCGAGGAGGGTGCAGTGGATCTGGGGCTGAAGGGGCGGGTCGCGCTGGTCGCGGCCGGTACGAGCGGCATCGGGCTGGCGGTGGCCCGCCGGCTGGCCGGGGAGGGCGCCACCGTATCGGTGTGCGGGCGCTCCCCCGGCCGGCTGCGGGAGGCGGTGAGCCTGCTGGAGGAGGAGGCGCCCGGGGCGGTGCACGGGAAGGCGCTGGACGTCACCGATCACGCCGCGGTGGAGGGCTGGGTCGAGGAGGTGGCCGGTCTGCACGGCGGGCCGCATGTGGTGGTCGCCAACGCGGGGAGCCCGCCGGAGGGGGGTGCCGAGCGGTTCGGTGTGCCGGACTACCGGGCGGCGGTGGAGCTCAACCTGCTCTCCGCGATCACCCTGACCCGGGCGGCCCTGCCGCATATGCGGCAGGCGGGCTACGGCCGGATCCTCTTCGTCACCTCGCTGGCCAGCAAGCAGCCGATTCCCGGGCTCGCGCTGTCCAACACGGTCCGCCCGGCGGTGGTCGGCTACGCCAAGGCGCTGGTGCACGAACTCGCCGAGGCCGGGGAGCGTGCGGTGACGGTCAATGTGCTCGCCCCCGGTATGACGCGTACGCCCACGCTCCAGGCGTGGGCGGAGGAACTCGAGGGCGGCGTGGAGCGGTTGAGCGCGGACATTCCGATCGGGCGGCTGGCGGAACCGGACGAGGTGGGTGCCGCCGCCGCCTTCCTCGCCTCGTCGCTCGCGGGAGCCACCACCGGAGTGGTGCTGCCGGTGGACGGCGGCGCCACCCGCGGCCTGCTCTGAGAGTGGGCCGGTGGCGCCGCTCGTGCCGTCGGGTCAGGCGGCCACGGGGGGACGTCCGTGCAGGGCCACGGCGAGTTGGGCGCGGCGGCTGATGTCGAGTTTGCGATAGATCCGGGTGATGTGCTGTTCCACGGCGCGCGGGGAGACCCGCAGCCGCTCGGCCATCTGCTGGTTGGTGAGACCGTCGAGCATCATCCGGGTCAGCCGACGCTCGTGGGCGCTCAGTTCGCCCGCCTCGATCTCCGGCCGCCCCGCGTCCGGGACATGGGGGCCGGCCGGCGCGGCGGAGCCGCCGGTGAAGACCTCGTCCAGCTCCCTGGCGCGGGTGCTCAGGACGATGCGTTCCCGGACGTAAGGGTCCCCGCCCAGCACGCTCCGCAGCGCGGCGTGGTCGTCGACCTGGAGCAGCAGCGTGTCGCCCTGCCCCCCGGCCCAGGCCCCTCCGTACAGCAGGATCTTCTCGTGGGCCATCCGCCGCCAGTACAAACGGTGACTCGGCCGCGTACGGCGCAGGTCCTCTCCCGTGCGCAGTTGGCGTTCTACGAAGAATCTCATCGTTGCTCCCGGTGCCAGGACGGTGCCCACGGGGCCCGGACGCTCCGTGGTACTGCGCCCGTAGCGTCCAGCGACGGACTCCCCAACGCTTCCCGTCCCGATACCGGCCGACCGAACACCTGTCGGTAATGGTTATATTTTTTTCGCTGACTGGTCGTTACAGTTAGTACATGAGCGCTCGCCGAGGGGGCACAGGTTGACGGAGCAGAAGCGGGACCCGGTCCGGTTGAATGTGCTCGGCTCGCTCGAATGCCTCACGGACGACGGGACTCAGCTTCCGCTCGGCGGGCCCGTCCACGAGCGGGTACTCGTCGCCCTGCTGCTCTCCCCCAACCGTGTTCTGCCGGTCAGCCGGCTGGTCGAGGCCGTCTGGGACGAGGATCCGCCCGCCACCGCCCCGCACCAGGTGCGCAAGGCCGTCGCCGCGCTCCGCCGCCGCATCCCGGCGGGGCATGAGCTGATCCTCACCGATGGTCCCGGCTACCGGGCGGTGGTGGCACCCGAGCGCCTGGACCTGAGCATGTTCACCGAGGGGCTGCGGCGGGCCCAGCAGGAAGCGGCCGAAGGGCGCACCAGGGCCGCGGTCGACACCCTGAGCACGGCTCTCGCACTGTGGCGCGGCCCGGTTCTGGCCGGGGCCGGCGGTGCGGTGATCGCGGCCGCCTCCGCCGCTCTGGAGGAGCGCCACCTGGCGGCGACCGAACAGTACTACGAGCTGCGGCTGTCCCTGGGCGAGAGCGGCGAACTGGTCGGGGACCTGCGCGATCTGATCGGCTCCCATCCCTTCCAGGAGACGCTCCGCGGACTGCTGATGCTCGCCCTGTACCGGTCGGGGCGGCAGGCGGAAGCGCTGGCGGAGTTCGACTCGGTGCGCAAAATGCTCTCCGTGGAGCTGGGCATCGACCCGAGCGAGCGGCTGACCGCTCTGCACGAGGCGATCCTGCGCAACAGCCCCGAACTCGCCGCCCCCAGCCGTCCGGCGCCCGTGCCCCCGGCCACCGCGGCGGCCGCCACCCCCACCGGCCACTCACCGCCTCCCTTATCCGCTCCCTTACCCACCCCGCCCCCACCGGTGCCGACCGGCCCGCACTGCTGCACCCTGCCCTACGACCTGCCGGACTTCACCGGCCGGGACCGGGAGCTGCGGTATCTGCTGGAGGGCTCCTGGGGACCGGACGGCCAGGGCGGTCCGGGCCCGCGCCCCGGACGCGGCCCGCGCATCGTGGCCATCGACGGCATGGGCGGCACCGGCAAGACCTCGCTCGCGGTGCGGGTCGCCCACCAACTCGCCGACTACTGGCCCGACGCCCATCTCTACGTCGACCTGCGCGGTTTTACCCCAGGCGAGCCGCCGCTCCAGCCCGGCGCGGTCGCCGAGGCGATGCTGCGGACGCTCGACGTGCCCGGCGAGCGCATCCCCGAGGACGAGGCGGGGCGGCTCGCCCTGTGGCGTACCACGGCGGCACAGCACCGGCTGGTACTCCTCCTGGACAACGCTGTCGACAGCGCGCAGGTCCGGCCGCTGCTGCCGGGCACCTCCGACGCCCTCGTCCTGATCACCAGCCGTTCCCGGCTGGTGGAACTGGACGGGGCGCAGTGGATCTCCCTCGGGATGATGCCCCCGCAGGACAGCACGGCGCTGGTCGCCAGGATGCTCGGCGAGGAGCGCATGGCGGCCGAGCCGGTGGCGGTGGCCGAGCTGGCGGAGTTATGCGGCCACCTGCCGCTCGCACTGCGGATCGCCGCCGCCAGGCTCCGCAACCGGCCGCGCTGGACCGTCCGCCACCTGGTCGACCGGTTACGGGACGAGACCCGCCGCCTGGACGAACTGCGCTCCGGGGAACGCGGCGTCACCGCGACCCTGACCCTGTCCTACGAAGGGCTCGCCCCGGCGCACCGCACCGCCTTCCGGCTGCTGGGCAGACATCCGGGCGCGGACGTCGACCCCTACTCGGCCGGCGCTCTGCTCGGCACCGACCCGAGCCGGGCCGAGGAGGTGCTGGAGCATCTGCTGGACACGCATCTGATGCAGCAGCACGAGACCGGCCGCTACGCCTTCCACGACCTGGTGCGCAGTTTCGCGCAGTGGCTGACGAAGCAGGAGGGCCAGGACCAGAACACGGCGAACGAGACGGCGGACGCCACGGCGGATGCCACGGCCACCCAGCGGCTGCTCGACTACTACCTGGCCGCCACCGAAGCGGCCTGTGACATCGTTTTCCCGGGGCGGGCGCCACTGAGCCCCGGACCCGACGGACCGGTCCTGCGGCCGGCCGCCGTGGTCCCGCCGCTCCAGAACGTCGCCCGCGCCCGGGAGTGGCTGGACCGGGAGAAGGACAGCCTGCTGGCAGCCGTCACCCTCGCGGACCGCCAGGGCCTGTACCGGCACGCCGCCGAACTGGCCCGCAACGTCGTCTTCCAGCTCGACAGCCGGGGGCGCTACGAGGAGTTCCGGCAGGTGGCGGGCGTCGCGGTGGCCGCCTCACGGGCGCTGGAGGACCGGTCCCTGCTGGCCCTGAGCCTGTCGAACCTGGCGGTCGCCGACTGGAAGCTGGGGCGCTTCCCGGAGGGGCTGACGGCCGCGGAGGAGAGCCTGGGGCTTTCGGTGTCGCTGGGGGACCGCAGGGGGGAGGCCAAGAGCACCGGGATGCTCGGGCTGTTGCTGGCCACGGTCGGCCGCTTCGACGAGGCGCTGCCCCACCTGATGCAGTCGATCTCCCTCAAGAGGGAGCTGGGCGCCCCGCGCGCGGAGGCCGAGTCCCTGACCAACCTCAGCTCGCTCTTCGAGCACCTGGGCAGATACCGCGAGGCCGCCGAGGCGGCGCGGCGGGCGGTCGAGCTCAACCAGCGGATCGGCGCCCGGGACAACGAGATGGTGGCCCTGACCGACCTGGCCCTCGCCCTCATCGGTCTCGGTGCGGACGAGGAGGCCCGCGCCTGCCTGGACCGGGCCCTGGAGATGAGCGACGACTCGGACTCCCTGGGAGACGTGGCCCTGGTCCTCGCGCTCTCGGCCAAGGTACGGCGCCGCCTCGGCATGCCCGCGGGGACGCCGGACCACGCCGAACGCGCCCTGGAACTGGAGCGCGAGAGCCGCGCGCCGATCCGGCAGGCGACGGTCAAGAACATCCTGGGCCGGCTGTGCGGCCACCGGCGTGACCACACCACCGCCCTCCAACTGCACACCGACGCCCACCGGATCGCCTCGGCGGTCGGCTACCGCATCGAGATGGCGCGCGCCCTGTCCGGTATGGCCCAGGCTTGTCAGGCGCTCGGTGACGCGGCGGCGGCCGATGACCACCGCCGCGGAGCCGACGCGCTGTTCGACCAGATGGGCGTGGCGGAAGCGTTCCGCCGGCACGGTTGACACACCGGTGCGGCATCAGGCGGCGGCGAAGGCCGGCCCCTCACCCGAGAGGGGAGCGACGGCCGGCCCCTCACCGGAGGCGAGGACATGGCGCGCGCTGGGGTGCCCGGTGGTGGCCGTCGTCCGGTACTCGTGCGCCGCTCCGGCAGTGGAAGCGAACGTCATCGCCGCGATGAGTCCGACCAGTGTGGCGCGCGTGGCTCGCATGAGTGGTACCCCCTCAATCGGTGACCGCTGTTGACATCTCCGATGCTGTCCGCGGCCGTTCCCGAACGCGTCCGGTCTCGTTACCGGCCGCCGCACGCCGTGGCGCGCCGAAACGGGAACCCGCGGTATCCGGCGGCTGACAGGGGCGGCGTACCGCCCCGGCCCGCCGGCCGGCCCCCGCTCACAACGGGCCCATCAGACCCAATCCGGCGTCGGGGGAACAAGGGCGGGAGGCGGAGTCGTGGTGGTGGCCGGGTTCGCAGTCGCGGACCACGACGGTGACGGCCTCGACCGGGCAGCCGGCCACCCGGGATACGGTCGCGGCCAGCTCGGACACCAGGACGGCGCGGCGTTCCCGGTCGTTCCCCTGCCACCAGTCGACGGTGACCACAGGCATGTCGGTACTCCTCAGGAAATAGGTAAGGCGGATGGCACAGGCCCTGAATGGCGCGGCTCGCCATGAGGGTCAGCCATCCTCCCGACCCGGGTTCCTGAACGGTTCCCGCGCCGTTCCCTCTCACGGAGGCGGGACTGGGTACCGCGGATACCCCCCTCTTCCGCACCGCGTCCGTACGGGGACATGGGGGTGGTCGGCGCCGCGGACATCACCGTCGCGGCGGGGGGCGGCGGGCGCGCCGGAACCGGCCGGCGGCCCCGGCGCTCATCGCACCCGGCGGTCCCGGGCGCGCCACAGCCGGCCGATGTCGCGGGCGAAGGACCAGCTGAGCAGGGTCAGGGCCAGCAGGGCGGCGCCGACGGCCAGGGGGCGGGGCAGCACATCGGCGCCGACGACGAGCAGCAGCACGCCCTGGAGCGCGGCCACCGTCTTACGGGCCGTGCTCGGGGGCAAGGGGCCGGCCAGCCAGGGCAGCACCCATGACGCGGCGACGAAGGCGTAGCGCATGGCCCCGATCAGCAGCACCCAGGGGCCGAGCGAGGCGGCCACGTAGACGCTGAGCACCAGGATGAGGACGGCGTCGACCTCCATGTCGAACCGCGCGCCCAGCGCGGAGGTGGTGCCGGTGCGGCGGGCCACCTGGCCGTCGACCGCGTCGAGGACCAGGGCGACCGCGGTGAGGACCACCAGGACGGTGACCGGCGGCGAGCTCGCGAAGGAGTCGGCGACCAGCGCGGTCACCCCGCCGACCAGCGTCGCCCGCGCCAGCGTGACGCGGTTGGCCGCGCCGAAGGAGACGAGCCAGGACCGCGACAGGGCGCGGGTGAGCACCGCCCAGGTGGCGCCCGCGAAGGCCAGGCCGGTGAGCCAGCCCGCGGGTCCCAGGCCGACCGCCGTGCCCAGCGACACGAGCAACAGCAGCTGCGCGCCCGCGCCCGCGGCCGTCTCGGTCCGCACCAGCCTCGTGTTGTACGGGTTGTTCAGGGCCACCGTGCACCCTCCGGGCTGTGTGGCTGAGTGGGTGGGTGCCGCGTACCGTGTCCGCGGCTTCATGGTGTCGGTACGTGGGCCACCACCCGATCGTTCAGTTCCCCTTGCCCAGCCCCTTGTCCAGCTCCTGAGGAGAACGCCGTATGACGCGCACCGCCCGTGCCTTCTGGCTCCGCTCCCCCGGCCACGGCGAGATACGTCAAGTGACCCTGCCCGACCCGGGCCCCGGCGACGTGGTGGTGCGCACGCTGTGCACCGGGGTGAGCCGCGGTACGGAGACCCTGGTCTTCCGCGGTGGCGTCCCGGAGAGCCAGCACACCGCCATGCGGGCGCCGTTCCAGGACGGTGCGTTCCCCGGCCCGGTCAAGTACGGCTATCTCAACGTGGGTCTGGTCGAGGAGGGGCCGCGGGACCTGCGGGGGCGCGCCGTCTTCTGTCTGTATCCGCATCAGACCCGGTACGTGGTCCCGGCGAGCGCGGTGACCCCGGTGCCGGCGGGCGTGCCCGCGCCGCGCGCCGTGCTGGCGGGCACGGTGGAGACCGCGGTGAACGCCGCCTGGGACGCCGCGCCCCTGCTGGGCGACCGGATCGCCGTGGTGGGGGCGGGGATGGTGGGTGCCTGCGTCGCGGCGGTGCTGGCCCGGTTCCCCGCCGTACGGGTGCAGTTGGTCGACGCCCGGCCCGAGCGCGCGGAGGTCGCGCGGGCGCTCGGGGTGGACTTCGCGCTCCCCGGGGAGGCGGCGGGCGACCGTGATCTGGTGGTGCACGCCAGCGCCACCGAACAGGGGCTCGCGCGCTCGCTGGAACTCCTCGCGCCGGAGGGCACGGTGCTGGAGCTGAGCTGGTACGGGGACCGGCGGGTCAGCCTGCCGCTCGGGGAGGCGTTCCACTCCCGCCGGCTGGTGGTGCGCAGCAGCCAGGTGGGGACGGTGTCACCGGCCCGGGGCGCCCGCCGGGGCTACGCCGACCGGATGGCGCTGGCGCTCGGACTGCTCGCCGATCCGGCCTTCGACGCCCTCGTCACCGGCGAATGCGGTTTCGAGGAGCTTCCCGAGGTGCTGCCGAGACTGGCGTCCGGGGAGCTTCCGGGGTTGTGCCACCGGGTTCGGTACGACGGCGAAGACGACGGACACGACGCGTACGAGGACGACGGCGGATCCGCCGTGTCGCCGGGCTGAACACGCGGAACGCGGCGGCCGTACTGGAGGGCGTGCCCCGGCCGGGGCCCGACACGCCGCGTCTGGAGGGTCATCCGTTGTTCAGCATCACCGTCCGCGATCACATCATGGTCGCTCACAGTTTCCGCGGGGAGGTCTTCGGACCCGCGCAGCGGTTGCACGGGGCGACGTTCCTGGTGGACGCCACCTTCCGCCGGGCCGAGTTGGACGGCGACAACATCGTCGTCGACATCGGTCTGGCCACCCGTGAGCTGGGCGAGGTGTGCGGCGCGCTCAGCTATCGCAATCTCGACGACGAACCCGGTTTCCGGGGCGTCAACACCTCCACCGAGTTCCTCGCCAAGGTGATCGCCGACCGCCTCGCCGAGCGGGTGCGCTCCGGGGCGCTGGGCGAGGGCGCCCATGGGCTCTTGGGGATCACGGTCACCCTGCGCGAATCGCATATCGCCTGGGCCAGTTACGAGCGTGCGCTATGAGCCGGGCCGCACCGCGTGCGGTGCACTTCGTGATGCCCGGCGCCGTGGCCGACCCGGCCGCGCCGAGCGGCGGCAACGTCTACGACCGGCGGATCTGCCGGGATCTGCCCGGCACCGGCTGGCGGGTCGAGGAGCACACCGTCGCGGGCGACTGGCCCCGGCCGGGACCCGCCGCCCGCGCGGAGCTGAGCCGCGTCCTGACCGGGACGGCGGACGGGGCGGTGGTGCTGCTCGACGGACTGGTCGCCGCCGCGCTGCCCCACCTCGTCGTTCCGCAGGCCCAGCGGCTGCGGCCGGCGGTGCTGGTGCATCTGCCGCTGGGCGACGAGACGGGGCTGGACCCCGGCCTGGCCGCCGAACTTCAGGCGCTGGAGGGCCGGACCCTGCGCTCGGTCCGGGCGGTGGTGGCCACCAGCGCGTGGGCGGCCGGGCGGCTGGTGGAACTGCACGGACTGGTCCCCGACCGGGTCCACGTCGCCGCGCCCGGCGCCGATATCGCGCCGCCGGCCTCCCCGGGCGGTGACGGCTCACGGCTGCTGTGCGTGGCCTCGGTGACCCCGCGCAAGGGACAGCTGCGGCTGGTGGAGGCGCTCGCGCAGATCCGCGACCTGCCCTGGAGCCTGGACTGTGTGGGACCCCTGGACCGGGACCCGGACTACACCGGCCGGCTCCGGGAGCTGATCGGGAGGACCGGCGTCGGCGACCGGGTGCGGCTGCTCGGCCCGAGGACCGGCGCCGGGCTGGACGCCGGCTACGCCGCTGCCGACGCGCTGGTGCTCGCCTCGTACGCCGAGACCTACGGCATGGCGGTGACCGAGGCGCTCGCCCGGGGGATACCGGTGCTGGCGACGGCCGTCGGCGGGGTCCCGGAGGCGGTCGGGCAGGCGCCCGGCGGCCGGACGCCGGGCCTGCTGATCGACCCGGACGACCCCGGGGCGCTGACGGCGGCGCTGCGCCGCTGGCTGGGCGACCCCGGTACGCGCCGCCGGCTGACCGCCGCCGCGCACGAGCGGCGTACCGCGCTGGCCGGGTGGGAGAACACCACCCGGAACCTGGCCGGTGCGCTGGACCAGCTCCGACACGAGCCGCGGAGGGCCGCGTGAGGACGACCGACGTACCGCGTTACACCCCCGACTGGCTGGAGCTGCGGGAGGGTGCCGACGCGGCCGCCCGCGCCCCCGAACTCCTCGACGCGCTCCGCCCCCACCTGTCCGGCCCGCCGCTGGTGATCCACGATCTGGGGTGCGGCACCGGCTCCATGGGGCGCTGGCTGGCGCCCCGGCTGGGCGGCCCGCAGCTGTGGATCCTGCACGACCGGGACCCCGATCTGCTGGACCGGGCGGCCGTCCGGATGCCCCGGACCACCACCGACGGCAGCCGCGTCACCATCGCCACGGCGCGGGGCGACCTCGCCCGGCTGACCGGGAGCGCGCTGGACGGCGCCTCGCTGGTGACGGCGTCCGCGCTGCTGGACGTGGTCACCGAGCGGGAGGTGGACCGGATCGCCGCGGCCTGCGCCGAGGCCCGGTGCCCGGCGCTGCTGGCGCTGACGGTGGTGGGCCGGGTCGAGCTCAGCCCGGCCGATCCGCTGGACGCGGAGATCGCCGAGGCGTTCGACGCCCATCAGCGGCGCGGCGGTCTGCTGGGCCCGGACGCGGTCGCGGTGGCCTCCCGGGCCTTCGCCCGCCACGGCGCGACGGTGCGGACGCACACCAGCCCCTGGGTGCTCGGCGCCGAGCAGTCCGCGCTGACGGCCGAGTGGCTGCGCGGCCGGGTGGCCGCGGCCGTCGAGCAGCGGCCGCGGTGCGCGGGACGCGCCGAGGCGTATCTGCGCCGCCGGCTGGCCACGTGTGCGGCGGGGGCGCTGCGGGCGGTGGTGCACCACCGCGATCTGCTGGCGCTGCCCGCGCCCCGCACGACGGGGGCGGCCGCGTGAGCGCCGCACCGCGCGCCCGGCTCGGGGCGGCCGTGGGCGCCGCCGTCCTCGCGGTGCTGGTGTGGCGGCTGGGCACCGGGGCCTTTGTGGCCGGCTTGCGCACCGTCGACGGCCGCACCCTGCTGGCGGCGCTCGCTCTGGGCCTGCTCACCACGGTGTGCAGCGCGTGGCGCTGGTGTCTGGTGGCGCGCGGGCTGGGCATCCGGCTGCGGCTGGGCCCGGCCGTCGCCGCCTACTACCGCGCGCTGTTCCTCAACGCCGCGCTGCCCGGTGGCGTGCTCGGCGATGCGCACCGCGCGGTACGGCACGGGCGGGACGCGGGGGACGTCGGCCGGGGTGTCCGCGCGGTGGTGCTGGAGCGGGTCGCGGGCCAGGTGGTGCTGCTCGCGGTGGGGGTGGCGATGGTGCTGGCCCACCCCTCCCTGGCGGTGGAGTGGACCGGCCGGCTGGTCGGCGGGGTGGCCGGCCGGCTGGTCTCGGCGCCCGGGGCGGTCGCGGGGTGCGCGGCGCCGCTCGTGGTGGCCGTGGCTCTCGTGGCGGCCGTCCGCCGCCGCGCGGCGCCGGTGGCCTCGCGGCGGCGGGGCGCGGTCCGCGGCGCGCTGGCGGAGGCGCGCCGCGGACTGCTGGCCCCGGGCAGCTGGCCGGGGGTGGTGGTCTCCTCGGCCGTGGTGCTGGCCGGGCATCTGACGACGTTCGTCCTGGCCGCGCGGACCGCGGGGTCACACGCTCCGCTGACCGTGCTGGTCCCCCTGTCGGTGCTGGCCCTGATCGCCATGGCGCTGCCGCTGAACGTCGGCGGCTGGGGCCCCCGGGAGACCGTCACGGCCTGGGCCTTCGGTGCCGCCGGCCTGGGTGCGGGCCAGGGGCTGGCCGTGGCCGTGGTCTACGGGGTGCTGACCTTCGCCGCGTGTCTCCCCGGGGCCGTGGTGCCGGCCGTCCAGTGGTGCGCGCGGCCGTGGCGCGGTCAGGTCGAGTTCGAAGAGGGTGTCCGCGCCGAGGGCGGAGCGGCGGACGGGCGGGCGGAGCGCGTCCCGCATGACCGGGGTGCCGTCGAAGCGCAGCCCGGGGATGCCGTCGCCGAGCAGGACCGGGGCCACGGTGACGTAGAGCCGGTGCAGCGCGCCCGCGTGCAGGAAGCGCGACACGGTGACACCGCCGCCCTCGACGAGTATCCGGCCCAGCCGGCGCCGTGCGAGGGTGCGCACCAGGTGGTGGGGGGCGAAGGCGTCCGGGTCCGCGAGCGTCAGCACCTCCACCCCGTCCGGCGGCGCCGGCCGGCGCTCGCCGGTGGCGGCCACCACCCACAGGGTGGGGGCTGAGCCATCGGTGAAGACGCGGCGGTCGCGCGGCACCCGGCCGTGTGGATCGAGGACGACCCGTACCGGGTTCGGGCCCGCGCAGGCGCGCACGGTCAGCTGGGGGTCGTCCGCGACGGCGGTGCCGGCCCCGACGACCACCGCGTCGGCGAGGGCGCGCAGCCGGTGGAGGTGGCGGCGGTCCTCCTGTCCGGTGACGTAGTCGGCGTCGCCGGTGCGGGTGGCGATGAAACCGTCCAGGCTCTGGCCGAGCTGAGCGACGGTCAGCCGCGGACCGGCCAGGCACAGCGGGAGGTAGCGGTCGGCCAGGAGCCGGGCCTCCGGCGAGGCGGGCTCGCTCCACCGCCGTCCGCCGTCCGGGCCCCGGACCAGACCGGCGGCCCCGGCGTCCGCCTCGGTCCGCACCGAGCGCAGCCGCTCCCACGCCGCTTCCGTGGCCAGGAAGGTCATTTAGTCTCCTCCCCGGCACCGACGAGGGAAAGATATTCGGCGAAGGAATCGACGAGCCCGGCCAGGAGTTCTTTTCCCTTGTGCGCGGACGCCCTGGACGGACGGCCGATGACACCGGACTCCGTATAGGCGGACATACCGAGGGTGAGCAGATGCTTGCGCTCATCGAAGGTCCAGTCGGAGGTTTCATGACCGGACCGGACGAGTTCCGGGTGGGCATGCAGGAGGATGGATGTCTCCAGTTCGCCCGCATGCATATCGCTGTGCGCCGGGGTGCGTATACCGGCGCGTATCCGGGCGGTGTTCCAGTCCGCCGGTCCCGGGAACAGCGCCATACGGAAGTCACTGCCGACGGATTCCTGGACGACGTTGCGCAGTACGTAATTCCCGCCGTGCCCGTTCACCAGGACCAGACCGCGCAGACCCGCGCGCCGAAGCGACTGGGCGATGTCGCGGACCACGGCGTGGAGGGTGGCCGCGGAGAGGGACACCGTCCCTGGCCAGGCGGCGTGCTCATGGGAGCAGGAGATGGTCACCGGGGGCAGTGCCAGCACCGGATACGCGGCCGCGAGCTGGCCGGCGACCGTGCAGGCGATGACCGTGTCGGTCGCCAGGGGGAGAAACGCGCCGTGTTGTTCGAAACTGCCGACCGGAAGCACGGCGACATCGGCCCGGCGGGCCCGCACGTCTTCCGTCGTCTGGGTCGGCAAGACCATGCCGGCCTGGGAGCGCATGCCCGAACCGCTCATATCTCGTGGACCTTTCCTGTGTCCGTCCGACAGCTGATTGCCGCGGCTTTCTCATATTCCCGTACCCGGGCCCGGGTTTTCCAGATAGGCTGCCGGACATGACAGAAAGTGATGGCGTGTTCGATGTCGGCACCCAGCCTTCTGGTGTCGAACGAGTGGTGAATGTCCGGCTGTCCACGCGATATGGCGAATTTCTCGCCATCGGCTATCGGGACCTCGCTCGCGGCGATGAACAAATAGCGCTGGTGCACGGCGATGTCACCGGGGAGGAGGCGCTGGCCCGGCTGCATTCGGAGTGCCTCACCGGGGACGCGTTCGGCTCCCGTCACTGCGAGTGCGGCGACCAGCTCTCCGCGGCGCTGAAGGCGATCGCGGCCGAAGGCCGGGGCGTGCTCGTCTATCTGAGGGGCCATGAGGGGCGCGGGATCGGGCTGCTCGCCAAGCTCCAGGCGATGCGGCTCCAGGCGGAGGGGCTGGACACCGTCGAGGCCAATCTGGCGCTTGGCCTGCCGGCCGACGCCCGCGACTACCAGGTGGCGGCGGAGGTGCTGCACGACCTCCGGGTGCGCTCCGTGCGGCTGCTGTCCAACAACCCCCGCAAGCGGGAGGCGCTGCTGCGGCACGGCGTCGGGGTCAGCGAGCAGGTGCCGCTGCTGATGCCCCCGCGCCAGGAGAACCTCGCGTACCTGCTCACCAAGCGGGACCGCATGGACCACTGTCTGCCGCATCTGGACGCCGTAGTCCAGCGCACCTGACCGCGCGCTACCGCCGGATGGGCGATCAGCGCACATATGTCCGAGAATGGTGGTGCCCGTGACGTCCCCCGTGACGTCCCGACGGACGACGATCAAGGGTAGGGATCATGGACCTGGAGATCGAACTCCGGGTGGACGGGACCGAGCACCGCCTCACCGTCGACACCCGTACTACGCTGCTGGATGCCCTGCGCGAGCGGCTGGGGAACACCAGCCCCAAGAAGGGCTGCGACCACGGACAGTGCGGCGCCTGCACCCTGCTGCTCGACGGCCGCCGGGTCCTGGGCTGTCTCGCGCTGGCCGTCGCCCACCAGGGCTCGGACATCATCACGGCGGCGGGACTCGCCGACGGTGAGCTCCACCCGCTCCAGCGGTCGTTCATCGCGCACGACGCCTTCCAGTGCGGCTACTGCACACCCGGTCAGATCGTCTCGGCGGCCGGGATGCTGCGGGAGGCCGGGGCGGGCTGGCCGAGCGCCGTGAGCAAGGACCCGAACGCCACCGAGGTGGTGCTGGACGACGAGGAGATCGCCGAGCGGATGAGCGGCAACCTGTGCCGCTGCGCCGCGTACGCCAACATCGTCCCGGCGATCGCGGAGGTGGCGCACCGATGAGGCCCTTTCGCTACGAGCGCGCCGACGGGGTGTCAGCGGCCGTCAGCACCCTGGTCCGGGAGCCCGAGGCGGCCTATCTGGCCGGGGGCACCAATCTGGTCGATCTGATGCGGCTGGAGGTGGCCACCCCGGAGGTGCTGATCGACGTCCGGCGGCTGACCTCCGACCGGATCGAGGAGCTGCCCGACGGCGGACTGCGCATCGGCGCGGCGGTGACCAACAGCGATCTGGCCGCCGACCCGCGGGTCCGGCGCCGCTATCCGGTGCTCTCCCAGGCGCTGCTCTCGGGCGCCTCGGGCCAGCTGCGCAACCTGGCCACCACCGGCGGGAACCTGCTCCAGCGCACCCGCTGCCCGTACTTCCAGAACGTCACCACCCCCTGCAACAAACGCGCACCGGGCTCGGGCTGTTCGGCACTGGAGGGCTACCAGCGCGACATGGCGGTCCTCGGCGCCTCCCCCGCCTGTGTGGCCACCCACCCCTCCGACATGGCGGTCGCCCTGGCCGCACTGGACGCGGTGGTGGCGGTGGCCGGGCCGGACGGTCAGCGGCGGATCCCGCTGACCGAGCTGCACCGGCTGCCGGACTCCGCCCCCGAGCGCGACACCGTGCTGGAGCGCGGTGAGCTGATCACCGATGTGGAGCTGCCGCCCCCGCACGCCGCGACCCGCTCCCGCTACCGCAAGGTGCGCGACCGCGCCTCGTACGCCTTCGCGCTGGTCTCGGTCGCCGCCGCGCTGGACGTCGCCGACGGGGCGGTACGGGACGCGCGCATCGCGCTGGGCGGGGTGGCGCACAAGCCCTGGCGCGCCACCACCGCCGAGGCGGCGCTGCGCGGCGCGCCCGCCACCCGGGAGAGCTTCGTGGACGCGGCCGCGGCCGAACTGTCCGGGGCGCGGCCGCTGCCGGGCAACGCCTTCAAGGTGCCGCTCGCCCGCAACACGATCGTCGCCACCCTGCTGGAGCTGCTGGAGGAGGCGCGATGAGCGACGTCACGGCCCGCCCCCGGGCCATCGGTATCCCGATGGACCGCGTCGACGGCGTGCAGAAGGTCACCGGCACCGCCACCTACGCCTATGAATGGCCCCTCGACCAGCCCGTCTACCTCTATCCGCTCCAGTCCACGATCGCCTCCGGGCGGGTGACCGGGGTGGACAGCGCGCTCGCGGAGGCGGAGCCGGGGGTGCTGGCCGTGCTCAGCCACCTCAACGCCCCCACGCTGACCCGGCCCGACGATCCGGAGCTGGCCGTCCTCCAGTCCGACGAGGTCGCCTGGCGCGGTCAGTTCATCGGCGCGGTGGTCGCCGAGAGCCTGGAGACCGCGCGCCGCGCGGCGGGGCTCGTCCGCGTCAGCTACGAGAGCAGGACCCCCGATGTGGTGCTGCGCGCCGACCGCGACGACCTCTGCGCCCCGGCGCACGCGGCCACCTTCGGCACCGGCGGCGGAGAGCTCCAGGACGGCTCGCCCGCCGACAGCCGGCTGGGGGACGTCGAGACGGCCCTGGCGGCCGCGCCGACCATGGTGGACGCCACGTACACCACGCCGATGTACCACAACAATCCGATGGAACCGCACACCGCCGTCGTCACCTGGTCGGACGGGGAGCTGATCGTGCGCTGCTCCACCCAGGGCGTCTCCTTCAGCCAGGCCCTGATCTCCGGGGTGCTGGGTCTTGAGCCGGGGCGGGTGCGGGTGGTCTCCCCGCATGTCGGGGGCGCGTTCGGCTCGAAGGTCTACCCCCACTCGTACGCCGTCCTGGCCGCGATGGCGGCCCGGACCGTCCGCCGGCCGGTCAAGTTCACCCTCACCCGCCAGCAGATGTTCGCCCTGGTCGGGTACCGTCCCGCGTCGATCCAGCGGATGCGGCTGGGCGCCGACCGGGACGGCAGGCTGATCGCGCTCGCCCATGACGTGATCGAGCAGACCGCCAAGGCCAAGGGGTACGCGGAGCAGGTGGCCGTCTGCTCCCGGATGATGTACGCGGCGCCGCACCGGCGCACCACCCACCGGCTGGCCCCGCTGGACGTCCCGGTGCCGACGATCATGCGGGCGCCGGGCGAGGCGCAGGGGATGTACGCGCTGGAGTCGGCCCTGGACGAGATGGCGCTCGCCTGCCGACTGGACCCGGTGGAGTTCCGCATCCGCAATGAGCCGGAGGTGCATCCGGAGTCCGGGCTGCCGTTCTCCAGCCGCCATCTGGTGGCCTGTCTGCGCGAGGGCGCCCGCCGGGCCGGATGGGAGCGGCGCGATCCGGCCCCCCGGTCGCGGCGCGAGGGGCGCTGGCTGGTGGGCACCGGCGTGGCCGCCTCGACGTACCCCTCCCCCCGCTTCCCCGGGAACGCGGCCACGATCCGGATCGGTCCGGACGGCCACTACACGGTGCGGATCGCCGCCGCCGACCTGGGCACCGGCACCTGGACGGCGCTCACCCAGATCGCCGCCGACGCGCTGGGCGTCCCGGTCGGGGAGGTGGAGATGCGGATCGGGGACACGGCGCTGCCGGCCGCGTCGGTCGCCGGGTTCTCGGCCGGCATCAACAGCTGGGGCAGCGCGATCTGGGAGGCCGCGGACCGGCTGCGGGCCCGGCTGCGGACCGAGCACGGCGGTATCGCGCCACCGGGCGGCCTGGCGGCCACCGCGGAGCTGCCGGGCGGCAACCCGGACGCCGAGCGCTACGCGATGCACAGCTTCGGCGCCCAGTTCGCCGAGGTACGGGTCGACCAGGACACCGGGGAGGTGCGGGTGGCGCGGCTGCTGGGGATGTTCGACGTGGGCCGGGTCATCAACCCCAAGACGGCGCGGTCCCAGCTGATCGGCGGGATGACCCAGGGGATGTCGATGGCGCTGTACGAACACAGCGTGCTCGACCCGCGGTTCGGGCATGTGGTCAACCAGGACTTCGCCCAGTACCACATCGCCTCCCACGCCGATGTGCACGCCGTCGAGGCCCACTGGCTGGACGAGTCCGACCCGCACACCAACCCCATGGGCGCCAAGGGCCTCGGTGAGGTGGGCATCGTCGGCACCGCCGCGGCCATCGCCAACGCCGTGCACCACGCCACCGGTGTCCGGGTCCGCGAACTGCCCATCACCCTCGACAAACTGCTGCCCTGAGCCATGGCCGGGTCCGGTGCACCGATCCTGGTGACCGGCGCCGCCGGGAGCGTCGGGGCCGTCGGCCGCGGCGTGGTGGCGGAGCTGCGCCGGCGCGGGCTGCCGGTGCGCGCCCTGGTCCACCGCGAGGACGAGCGGGCGGCGGACCTGCGCGCGACGGGCGCGGAGGTGGTGGCGGGCGATCTGACCCGCGCCCCGGACGTGGTCCGCGCGCTGGACGGCTGCGGACGGATGTACTTCGGCATGAGCGTGTCGCCGCGCTACCTGGAGGCGACGATGACCACGGCGGTGGTCGCGCGCGCCTCCGCACGGCTGGAAGCGCTGGTCAACATGTCGCAGATGACGGTCTCCCAGATGGACCTGACCAGCACGGCGGAATCCACCCAGCACCGTCAGCAATGGCTGGCCGAACAGGCGCTGAACTGGTCGGGACTCCCGGTCACGCACATCCGGCCCACCATCTTCATGGAGAACCCGCTGTTCGAGGTCTTCGTCTACGCCTCGATCGCGCAGGAGGGCACCATCCGGCTGCCGTTCGGCACCGGGCGCACCTCCCCCGTCGCGGCGCGGGACGTCGCCGCGGTGGTGGCCGAGGTCCTGGCGGACCCGTCCGCCCACACCGGCAGGGTCTACCAGCTGACCGGCCCGGCCTCGCGCGATATGACCGCCATGGCCGAGGAGTTCAGCAGTGCGCTGGGGCGGCCGGTCAGCTATGTGGACGTCTCCTACGAAGCCTGGGTCAACCACGACCTGGGGGCGCTGGGCCTGCCCGCCCACGTCGCCGACCATCTCGCCACGATGGCGCGGCTGCACGCGGAGAACCGCTACGACCGGGTGACCGACGACATCGAAAGGATCACCGGAAGGCCCGCGACGGGGGTGCGGGAATTCGTCCGCGACCATCCCGGGAAGTTCACGGAAGGAGCGGGGTGAGCGGCGAGGCGGCAGCGGGCGGGCAGGCGCCCGGACCCCGGATGGCCGCGCGGCAGGTGGCCGAGCGGCAGCCAGCCGGGCCCCAGCGGCAAACAATCACGCCGCGTGGACGCCGAATCAGCCCACGGACGCACCGCGAGATGGCATCCGCCAACTGCCCAGCGTCCCCGGCGGACAGCCGACCGAACGGCAGACGACCAACCGACGGACGGCCGCCGTACACCAACGGACCGCAGACGGCCCGGCACGGTCCTTGTCTGGAACGAAAGCGGCACGGCCCGGAAACCGCCCCGGCACCAACGCGGCATCCGCGAGCCGCCCCCGCCGGCAGGCGGGGGGCACCGCCAGACGCGGCCGGGCACCGTCGGGCCCCGGCGGGAAACACGCAGACGCGGACACCACGCCGTGCGGGGGCCGGTTCAGTTCGCGGGGGCGCCGCGGCGGGGTGTGGGGCGGCCGGTGGGTGGCACGCGGAGGCAGCCGTCCGGGCCGCAGGTGGCGGTGCGGTCGTACAGATCCATCAGGCGGCGGGCCGCGCGGGCGATGTCGTAGCGGTCGAGGGCGTCCGGGACCGGGTAGCGCAGGGGGCCCGCGGCGGCCTGTCGGCGCAGGGCGTCGGCGAGGGCGGCCGGGCCGGGGGCGATGCGGCGGGCGCCGGGGGCGGCGCCGGCGGGGAGTTCGTCGAGGGCGGGGCAGACGGTGTGCAGCACCGGCAGCCCGGCCGCGAGCGCCTCCAGCGCCGCGAGGCCGAACGCCTCCTCGACGGAGGGCGAGACCAGGACGTCCATGGCGGCCAGCAGTCCGGGCAGCCCCGCGGGCCGGTCGTCGGCCGGGGCCACCGCGCCGTCGCGCTCCCCCAGCAGCCGGACCCGGTCGGCCACGCCGAGCCGGGCGGCCAGGTCCTCCAGCGCGGGGCGCTCGGGGCCGTCGCCGACCAGCAGCAGCCGGGCGCCGGGCACGTCGGCGACGGCCCGAACCGCCGCGTCGAACCGCTTGTCCGCCACCAGCCGGCCGACCCCGCCGACCACGAAGGCCCGCTCGGGGATGCCGAGACGGGCGCGGGCGGCCGCGCGGGCGGTCGGCTCGAAGTGGAAGTGGCGGGCGTCGATCCCGTTGGGCACCAGGTGGATCCGGGGGTTGGGCACCCCCAGGTCGCGCAGCCGGTCGGCGACGGCGGCCGAGACGGCGACGGTCGCCGAGCCCAGCCGTTCGGCGGCGAGGTAGCGGGCGCGGAGGGCGGCGGTGAGCGGACGGCCGTCGATCCGCCGCTCGCCCAGGCTGTGTTCGGTGGCGATCACCGCCCGCACCCCGGCCAGCCGCGCGGCGATCCGGCCGAGCACACAGGCCCGGTAGAGATGGGTGTGCACCAGGTCGTAGCCGCCGGACCGGATCATCCGCGCCAGCCTGGGTACGGCGGCGAGCTGCCGCGCACGCCCGCCGCCCAGGGGCAGATGGGTGACGGGGACACCGTCCGCGCGGATGCCGTGCGCGGTGGCGCCGGGGCCGGAGAGGGCGATGACGTCACAGCGCACCGGCACATGGCGCAGGAGCAGCCTCAGTTGCTGTTCGGCTCCTCCGGCCCCGAGGCGGGAGATGATGTGCAGAACTCTCATCGGGCGACTGCGCCCCATCTCGGTGTGCCAATGTGACGTCGATCGGCTCCGACCCTGCCAGACGTCGGGATGTAAATCACGTAAGACGCGCACCGCTGGGCCGTCGGAGTGGACATCTCACGGACCGTCAACAGGGCGCGCCGAATTTCCGATGTGCGCCGCCGCGCCCCGTGCGATTGTTACCTTCTCATCTCGCGCGATGACCTGAAGAATGAATGACCCATATGGGCCATCAGGACGCGACATTCGGTTCCAGCCAGACCCGCGGGAGTGCCCAGATGTCTGCACCGACCCCCGTCAGAGATTCCCCCCGGAAAACCGGCGCACGCCCCGTGCACGCCGGGCCGCCGCCCGCGCGTACGGCGTCGGATTCCCGCGTTCCGCACCATCGCCCCGCCCCGGTGTACGAGTACAAGCGGTACAGCGAGTTGGCGGGCCCGCTGACGGAGCCCCCCGCGGACCGCCCCTACCGGGTGCGCTGCCGGAGTCTGCTGGCCCAGGAGCCGCACCGGTTCCGGGCCGCGCTGCTGCTGTGCGCGGCGCCGGTGTGCTCGGCGCTGCTGCTGTTGTGGCTGCTGCGCCCCGACCACTGGGTGCGCCGCGACTACGCGCCGGCGTGGCAGTGCGCGGCGGATGTCGCGATGCTGCTCTCGATCGCGCTGATCGAGAGCTTCCGCCTGTTCACGGTCGTCTCCAACGCCCATGCCACCCTGGTGGCGCGGGATCCGGTGCCGGTGGTGCCGGAGCCGGGGACCCGGGTGGCGTTCCTGACCAGCTTCGTGCCCGGCAAGGAGCCGATCGCGATGGTCCGGGCCACGCTCGAGGGAGCGGTACGCATCCGGCACACCGGGCCGCTGGACGTCTGGCTGCTCGACGAGGGGGACGACGACGAGGTCAAGGCGCTGTGCGCACGGCTGGGCGTACGGCACTTCTCCCGCAAGGGCGTCGAGAAGTGGAATCAGCCCAAGGGCGCTTTCCGGGCGCGGACCAAGCACGGGAATTACAACGCCTGGCTGGACGCCCACGGCGACGCATATGAATTCATGGCGTGTGTGGACACCGACCATGTGCCGCTGCCCAACTTCCTGGAGCGCATGCTGGGTTACTTCCGGGACCCGGATATCGCCTTTGTCGTGGGACCGCAGGTCTACGGGAATTACGACACCCCGGTCACCAAGGCCGCCGAAAGCCAGCAGTTCCTTTTCCACGCGCTGATCCAGCGGGCGGGAAACGCGTATGGCGGTCCGATGTTCGTGGGCACCAACAATGCCGTACGGATCAGCGCGCTGCGCTCGATCGGCGGACTGTACGACTCGATCACCGAGGACATGGCCACCGGTTTCGAGCTGCACCGCCGCCGCAACCCCGCGACCGGGAAGAAGTGGCGCTCGGTCTACACCCCCGACGTGCTGGCGGTGGGCGAGGGACCGAGCGCCTGGACGGACTTCTTCACCCAGCAGATGCGGTGGAGCCGCGGCACCTACGAGACCCTGCTCAAGCAGTTCTGGAAGGGCCTGTTCACCCTGTCGCCGGGCAAGCTGCTCAACTACTCGCTGATGATCGCGTACTACCCGATGACCGCGATCAACTGGATGCTCTCCGCGCTGTCCTGTGCGCTGTTCCTGATGCTGGGGGCCGCCGGGATCCACGTCCCGGCCGAGATGTGGATGATGCTCTACAGCGACGCGGCGATGCTCCAGATCGGCCTGTACGTCTGGAACCGGCGGCACAACGTCTCCCCGCACGAGCCGGAGGGCTCCGGCGGGCTGGCCGGGATGCTGCTCTCGGCGCTGTCCGCCCCGATCTACGCCAAGTCGCTGTGCGACGCGGCGCTGCGGCGCACCAGCCGGTTCGTGGTCACGCCCAAGGGCGACTCGTCCAGCCCCGACCGGCTCTCCACGTTCCGTATCCATCTGCTGTGGGCGGGGGTGTTCGGGTCCTCGCTGATCGGTTCGTTCTTCCTGGGCCACACCCATGCGGTGATGCGCGTCTGGGCTGTGCTCGCCCTCGCCCTGTGTCTGGCCCCGGTGGCGATCTGGTCGGTGGGGCTGGTACGCCGCGGGCGACGGCGCCCGGCGCGCGGAACGGTGCCGTCGGCGCGTGCGGACAGCCCGTGCCCGGCGGCGGCCAAGGAGAAGGACAAGGAGAAGGAGAAGGCCCCGGTCTGCGCGCTGTGACCGGCGGACAGGGCGGGCCGTGGCACGGGGCGCCCCCTTCGCCCCCTTTGACGCCAGGCCCTAGCGGTGGTGGCCGGCGTTGCGGGCCAGGTCGAGCGCGTACGCGGTCCACCAGTGGCCGGCCGGGGGGCCGCCGTTGCAGGTTCCGTCGGACTCCCCGGGCCGTTTGATCCACAAGTACGCGTCCACCCGGGGGTCACCGGTGTGGGTGCTGGGCGGTTCGCCCAGCGCCCGCCCCGGTGGGTTGCACCAGGAGTTCCGGGTCCTGACCCCGTGCCGGGCCGCGCCGCGCGGCCGCAGCGGCCCGTTGCCGTTCCGGCTGGTGTCGATGACGAAGTGGGTGCCGTCCAGGGCACGGGAGAGCCGGCGGCCGTACGCCCTGATGACCCGGGTCGGCTGGAAGTTGGCGACGTTCAGCGCGAAGCCGTCCGCCTGCTCGATGCCGCCCTCGCGCAGCGGCTTCACCAGCCGGGCGGGGTTCTTGATCCAGCCCGGGTTCCCCGCGTCCACGTACACCCGGACGTGGGGCAGCGCGGCGAACATGGCGACCGCGTCGCGGATCATCGCCAGCCGGGCGGTGCGCAGCCGGGCGGGCACACAGCCGTCGACGATCTGGGCCACCGCGTCGGGTTCCAGTACGACGATCGCTTTTCGATCGCCGATGCCCAGGGTGATCTGCTCGATCCACTTCCGGTATTCCCTGCCGTCCTTCGCGCCGCCCGCGGAGTACCGTCCGCAGTCGCGGTACGGGATGTGATAGGGCACCAGGACGGGGGTGGACCCGGTGCGCGCCGCGGATTCCGTGATGAAGCGCACCCGTTCGCGCGGCGGCGCGGGGCCGAGCCACTCCGCGACCGGCTGCTGGGCGATCCGCCGGATGAGTTCGGCATCGCCGTTCTTCCCCGCCCTCTCCCGCTCGTGGGCCTGCCGGGCGGCCGGGCTGTCCGGGTTCACCCAGAGCCCGCCCCGCCGCGGGGAGTCGAACCATTGGCATCCGCTCAGCGGAAGCATCGCCATGACGCACACGGCGGCATGCACCCCATGCCGCACAACGGTCTTTCTGGCACCTTTCTCGCGCATGCGTCGAATCATGGCACCGCGTGCCGCCGCTTCAGCGGACGCGGCGCTCGTGGCCTCCGATGTCGTGCCCCACGCCCGGCCGGCCGTCGCCCGCGTCGCCCCCGTCGTTCTCCGGGTGGCCGCCCGCGTCGTCCTCCGGGTGCCACAGCGGATGCTCATGGGCCGCCCACGCCCGCTCGACGCTGCCGGTGCGCATACCGCGCCGGGCCTCCGGATCGGCGAGCGCCTTGCCGATGTGGCCGAGCAGGACGACGCCGACCGCCAGCGCCAGCCAGTCGTGGACGAAGGTGGCACTGGTGCGCCACATCAGCGGGGCCAGTCCGGTGAACCACATCAGCAGCCCGGTGCCCGCCATCACCAGCACCGCGCCCGCGAGGTACCCGGCGTAGAGCTTCTGCCCCGCGTTGAACTTGCCCGCGGGCCGCTCCGCACGGCGGTGGTCGCGCCGCAGCGCCGCGCGCAGCCAGCGGCGGTCGTGCGGGCCGAACCGGTTGAGGCGGGTGAGGTCGGCGCGGAAGGCGCGGGAGGCGAGCCCGAGCAGGGCCGGGAGGGGCGTCAGGATGCCGGACCACTCGTGGACGGTGACCACGAGCGCGCGCCGGCCCACGAGTTCGGCCAGCTGGGGCAGGTACAGACAGGCCGCGCTCAGCACGCACGCCCCCAGCAGGGCGGCCGTGGTGCGGTGGATCCAGCGCTCGGCGGGGCTGAACCGGAGCACCCGGGCCCCGGACGGCGATCGGGACCCGGACCGGTCGCCGTGCTCAGGCGGTGGGGTCATCGTCACGCCCGTTCGACCTGCCGACCCAGGCGTCGACGTCATAGCCCCGGTCCTCCCAGTAGCCGGGCCGCACCTCATCGGTGACGGTGATACCGGAGAGCCACTTCGCCGACTTGTAGAAGTACATGGGCGCCACATACAGCCGCACCGGCCCGCCGTGCGCGTGCCCGAGCGGCTCGTCCCGCAGCTTCAGCGCGACCAGCACATCCGGGCGCCGGGCCTGGTCGAGCGTCAGGCTCTCGGTGTACGCGCCGTCGAAGCAGGTGAAGCGGACGGCCGTGCCCCGCGGGCGCACCCCGGCCGCGTCGAGCAGCGCCGACAGCCGCACCCCCTCGAACGGGGTCTCGCGCACCCGCCAGCCGGTGACGCACTGGACGTCGCGGACCAGACGGGTCTGCGGGAGCGCGCGCAGATCGGCGAGGCGGTACTCGGCGGGCTTGTCGACGAGCCCGTCGACGGTGAGGCGGTAGCTGTCGGCGTTCTTGTGGGGCACGGAGGAGGTGACGGAGTAGTAGCGGAATCCTCCGCCGTTGGGGAGGAGGCCGGTCACCCCCGTCGGGTCCTTGTCGGCCACCGCGCCCAGCGCGGTCTCCAGCCGGTCCTGCAACCAGGGCGCCGCGGCCATCGCGCCCGCGCCGAGGCCGAGCATGCCGAGAACGAGGCGCCGGCCGACGGGGGCGCCCCGGCCGTCGGCTCCGGCACCGGTGTTGGGGTCCATGGACCGATGAGAGCACCGGGCGGGGGCGACGCGCCATCTCCGCCGGGGATTCGTCAGCGTTCCGTAAGACTCCGTCGTCGCCTACGAGGCGTCGAGCGAGGCGAGCAGTGCGAGGGCGTCGGCCGAGGGGCTGCCGGGAGCCGCGTGCAGGAGCAGCGTCTCCAGTCCGTCGGAGCCGGCCACCTGGAACTTCTCGACCAGCAGTTCCACCGGGCCGATCGTGGGGTGCCGGATGCGGAAGGTGGTGTCGCGGGCGGTGCGCACGTCGTGGCGTGCCCACAGCACGCGGAACCGCTCGCTCTTGACGGAGAGCTCACCGATCAGGGTGTGCAGACGCGCGTCGTCGGTCTCGGTGCCGATCTGGGCGCGCAGGTGCGCCACGGCGGTGGCCGTGTACCGCTCCCAGTCGTCGTGGTAGTCGTGTGCCGCCTGCTCGGTGAAGAGCGTCCGCAGCCGGTTCGTCCCCGGCTCCATGTCCGGCGCCAGGGCTCGGGCCAGCCGATTGGCGGCCAGCACGTCGCTGTACTTGTTGAACACCATGGCGGGCACGTTGAGGGTCCGCAGCAGCAGGCCAAGGCTCTCGGGTACGCGCGCGTCCGCCCGGTCCGGGCGGCGGCTCGGCTTCGGACCGGCCAGCGACATCAGATAGGCCGTGCCTTCCGCGTCCAGCTGGAGCACATCGGCCAGGGCGTGGCTGACCTGGGCCGAGGGGTTGCGGTCGCGGCCCTGTTCCAGGCGCAGGTAGTACTCGACGCTGATCCCGGCCAGCATCGCCACTTCCTCGCGGCGCAGACCCGGCACCCGGCGCGGCCCGTGGCCGGCCGGCAGGCCCGCCTCCGCCGGTGTGACGAGTTCGCGACGGGCCCGCAGGAAGTCTCCGAGAGCGTTGTCCACCCGTTCAGCCTAGGCGGCCGCGACTCCCCGTGGGTGTCCCCGCCACTACCAGGAACAGCGGGAACTGGGACCCGGCGTGCGCCCGGGTGACAGTGACGGCATGACGAAGACATGGTTCATCACGGGGGTCAACAGCGGGATCGGCCGGGAGCTGGCGGAGCAGCTCCTCGCGCGCGGCGACCGCGTCGCGGGAACGGTCAGGCGGCAAGGATCGGTCGATGACCTGCGGGACACGTACGGCGACCGGTTCTGGCTCGGCCACCTCGACATCACCGACCTGGCGCGGGTGCGGGAGGTCGTCGACGCCGCCTTCGGCGAGCTGGGCCGTATCGATGTCGTCGTGATCAACGCGGGCTACGGGCTGTTCGGCGCTGCCGAGGAATGCACCGACGAGCAGATGGTCCACCAGATCACCACCAACCTGATCGGCTCGATCCAGACGGCGCGGGCGGCGCTGCCGCATCTGCGCGCACAGGGCGGCGGCCGGATCATCCAGATCTCGTCGGTCGCCGGTCTCGCCGCGCACCCTGGTGCCTCGCTCTACCACGCGGGCAAGTGGGGCGTCGAAGGGTTCATGGAGGCCCTCGCCGGTGAGGTGGCTCCGTTCGGCATCGAGGTGACGCTGGTCGAGCCCGGTGGTGCGCGGACCTCCTTCGCCGGCAGCAGCCTGCGGCTGGGCCGGCCGCTGGCCGCTTACGACGGCACACCGGCCGCCGCGGTGCGCGTCTTCAAGGACACCGCCGTCCCGCTCCCCGGCGATCCGGCCAAGGTCGCCGCGAAGGTCATCGACAGCGCCGCCCAGCGGCCCGCGCCGATGCGGCTGGTGCTGGGCAGCGACTCCTACCAGGGCGCCACCGCCGCGCTGCGCAACCGTCTCGCCCACATCGAACCGCAGCGGGCCGGCGCCGCCGAGACCGACGCGGACACCGACACGACCACCGACGCGACCACCTGAGCGATCCCGCCGCCACCGGCCGGGTCCCCGCCTGCCCCGCATACCAGACGTCAGTCCTCACCCTGGTGTTCAACGACACCACCGGCATCGTCGACGACCCCGACGGTTCCGGTCGGGCCGCCTGGAACGGCGTCGCCCCGGGCCGCCGGTGACCCGGCGGCCCGACCCGGCGCGCACCGGGGCCCCATCGCGTCGGCCTGGCCGTCCGCCGGAGGTCACCGTCCGCCGGAGGTCAGGACACCGCCTTGGCCGCCGCGCGGCCCGCCGTGCGGCCCGAGAAGAGGCAGCCGCCCAGGAAGGTGCCCTCCAGGGAGCGGTAGCCGTGCACGCCCCCGCCGCCGAAGCCCGCCGCCTCGCCGGCCGCGTAGACGCCGGGCAGCGGTTCGCCGCCCTCGGTCAGGACGCGGGAGGAGAGGTCCGTCTCCAGGCCGCCGAGCGTCTTGCGGGTCAGGATGTGCAGGCGCACGGCGATCAGCGGACCCGCCTTGGGGTCGAGGATGCGGTGCGGGGCGGCGGTGCGGATCAGCCGGTCGCCCAGATAGTTGCGGGTGCCGCGCAGGGCGGTCACCTGGAGGTCCTTGGTGTAGGGGTTGGCGATCTCGCGGTCCCGGGCGACGATCTCCCGCCGCAGCCCGGCCTCGTCGATGAGCGGCTCCTTGGTGAGCTCGTTCATCCGCCGGACCAGCGCCGTCAGCGACCGCTCCACGATGAAGTCCGCGCCGTGGTCCATGAACGCCTGGACCGGGCCCGGGACGCCGGCCCGCGCACGGCCGATCACCTCGCGGACGCTCTTGCCGGTGAGGTCCGGGTTCTGTTCGGAGCCGGAGAGCGCGAACTCCTTCTCGATGATCTTCCGGGTGAGCACGAACCAGGTGTGGTCGTAGCCGGTCCGCATGATGTGCTCGAGCGTGCCGAGGGTGTCGAAGCCGGGGAAGAGCGGCACCGGCAGCCGCCTGCCACGGGCGTCGAACCACAGCGAGGACGGGCCGGGCAGGATGCGGATGCCGTGCCGGGGCCAGATCGGGTTCCAGTTCTCGATGCCCTCGGTGTAGTGCCACATCCGGTCGCGGTTGATGATCCGTCCGCCGGCCGCCTCGGCGATGCCGAGCATCTTGCCGTCCACATGGGCCGGAACCCCGGAGATCATCCGCTCGGGCGGGGAGCCGAGCCGCTCGGGCCAGTTGGCGCGGACGAGGTCGTGGTTGCCGCCGATGCCGCCGGAGGTGACGATCACGGCTTGGGCGCGCAGTTCGAAGGCGCCGGTGACCTCGCGGCTGCTGGCGGTGCCGCGCTCGGCACGGCTGGGCTCCAGGATGTCGCCGGTGACCGTGTCGACCGTGCCCGCGCTGCGGCCCAGCCCCGTCACCCGGTGCCGGAAGCGCAGGTCGACCAGGCCGCGGGCGGCGGCCGCGCGCACCCGCCGCTCGAAGGGGGCGACGACGCCGGGGCCGGTGCCCCAGGTGATGTGGAAGCGGGGCACGGAGTTGCCGTGCCCGGTCGCGTCGTAGCCGCCGCGTTCGGCCCAGCCGACGAGCGGGAACAGCCGCAGCCCCTGGGCGTGCAGCCAGGACCGCTTCTCGCCCGCCGCGAAGTCCACGTACGCCTCGGCCCAGCGGCGCGGCCAGTGGTCCTCCTCGCGGTCGAACCCGGCCGTGCCCAGCCAGTCCTGCCAGGCGAGGTCGCGGCTGTCGCGGATGCGCAGGCGGCGCTGCTCGGGTGAGTCGACGAGGAAGAGTCCGCCGAAGGACCAGTGGGCCTGGCCGCCGAGCGACTGCTCGGGCTCCTGGTCGAGCAGGATCACCTTGCGGCCGGCGTCGGCCAGTTCGGCGGTGGCCGCGAGGCCCGCGAGCCCCGCGCCGACCACGATCACATCCGCGTCGTACGCCATCGTGTGGTGTCCCGTTCTCGTGAGCCCGCCGACGCCCGCCGGCGGTGTCGTGACCGCGATCCTGCCTACCGGCCAGTACGGCGTCAACCCGCGGCATGGGAGCGGTTTCCGGCCGCTCCCCTGCCCGTCGGCGTGGTGCCGACGTCGTGGCGAAACTTCAGCGCCGAACAAAAGGGCACAATCGTTCACTGATATTGGACAGGGTTTGGCTGACGGTGCATCATCATCGACCATGGCTGACAGCTCCGTTGAGCGTTCAGGGCCGACCCCCACCGTGGGACGCCGCGTGGTGAACCCGACCCTCGTCACGCCCGGCCCGCAGCCCGTGGAGGCCGGACCGCCCGCGGACGAGGCGCCACAGGTGCTCCGCGGCGAGGTGATCGGGCCCCGGCACGCCCGCCACCGCCCGGTGGACAACCGGCGCAAGGCAGCCGCCGGGGCGATCCTGCTGTCCGCCACCGGCGCCGCCACCGCGCTCCTGATGTTCCTGGGCAAGGACGCCCGCGAGGCGTCGGCCGCACCCGAGCACAACACCGCCACGGCCGCCCCGGACGAGCCGGACAGCCAGGCCGTCCCGTACGCCGAGGCGGCGGTGGGCGACACCCCGCTGCGCGGTGCGCGCGCCGAGAAGTCCGAGCAGCCCGAGTCGCGGCGGCCCGACACCGCGCAGCCGACGGCCCAGGCCCCGGCCGGCGACTCCACCCCGGCGGCCGGGCCCCGCACCCCCTCGTCCGGCGGGAACCGCTCCGCCCCGTCCTGGCCGGACCGGGCTTCGCAGGGGTCGGGGCGGTACGACGACTGGCAGGACGCGGCGGAGGCGTTCGACCGCTGGGTCGAGCAGCAGGCGAGGCAGTACGCCGACGACGGCGGCTCCGGGCCCTACGGGACGGGCCAGGGCGACGGGCGCGGCGGGCAGGGGCACGGCGGCGGCTACGGCGGCGGCCGCGGGAACGGCTACGGCGGTGGCCACGGGGGCGGGAACGGCCACGGGGGCGGCTACGGCGGTGGCCACCGCCGCTGACCGCGTCCGCGATCTGCTTGTATGGCGGTATGCCTGATCAGGAACCGCGTTCCGCCGACGAACTACTGGACATCGTGGACGAGCGGGACCGCGTGGTGGGCCAGGCCCGACGCGGTGACGCCATGGCCCACCGACTCCGGCACCGCTGCGTCTTCATCCAGGCGCGGGACGCCCAGGGCCGGATCTTCGTCCATCGCCGCACCGCCGAGAAGCTGGTCTTCCCGTCGCTGTACGACATGTTCGTCGGCGGGGTGGTCGGCGCGGGCGAGAGCTACGACGAGGCGGCGCTGCGCGAGGCGGAGGAGGAGCTGGGGGTGCGGGGGCTGCCCGCGCCCGTGCCGCTGTTCTCCTTCCTCTACGAGACGCCCGAGCACACCTGGTGGAGCCGGATCTACGAGGTGCGCTGCGAGCTGCCGGTCGATCCGCAGGTCGAGGAGGTCGCCTGGCACACCTTCCTCACCGAGGAGGAGCTGACCCGCCGGCTGCCCGAGTGGGAGTGGGTGCCGGACGGGCGGGAGGCGTACCGGCGGCTGGTGGAGTGGCGCCGTGAGAGGCTCGAAGCGTGACCGAGTCCGCCGAACCCGCCAGATCCGCCGAACCCGCCAAGTCCACCGAGTCCGCCGAGTGCGGCTCTCCGGAAGCCTCCGGGCCCGCCGATGCGCGTGGCGGCGGTCTGGCCTCCGTCGTCGCGGAGGTGCGGCTGTGGTTCGCGCCCGAGCGGCTGCGGACGGAGGGCGACACCCCCGACTACCGCTTCTCGCTCGCCAACGAACGGACCTTCCTGGCATGGCTGCGCACCGCGATGGCGCTGGTCGGCGGCGGATTCGCGGTCGACCAGTTCCTCCCGGAGACGGGCCGGCCGCTGCGGCTGGCCCTGGCCCTCATCCTGCTGGCGGGCGGTGCGATGTGCGCGCTGCGGGCCATCAACCACTGGATGCGCTGCGAGCGGGCCATGCGACGCGGCGAGGACCTGCCGGTGTCCCGGTTCCCGGTGGTGCTGGCGGTCGCGGTCGGAGTGGTCGCGCTGCTGATGGTGATCGTGGCCGCCTTCGGGTGGGGCGGGTGAGCCGGAAGGTGTGAGGCGATGCCCGAGGGGAACAGAACGGACGGAACACGAACGCAGGGCCGGGACCGGGACCCAGGGCTCCAGCCGGAGCGGACGCGGCTGGCCTGGCGGCGTACGACGCTGGCGTGCGCGGTGGCCGCCTCGCTCGCGGGGCGCCAGACCTTGCACGGCGGTGCCGACCCGGCCGCGCTCGTGATCCTGGCCCTGGTGGTGCTGGCCTGGCTGGCCTTCCTGGTGTCGGCTCACCGCCGTATCCGGGCCATGAACGCGTCACGGCCGCCCGCCCTGTCCCCGCGGGCGGCCGCGGCCGCGGTCACCTGCACCCTCGCCCTGGCCCTCCTGGGAGCGGCCACCCTGCGCTGAACCCCACCCAGCGCTTCACCCTCACCCGGGGCCGCCCGGATCGCTCAGTCCACCGTGATGGCGATCTTGCCCCGGACGTGGCCCTCCATGCTGAGCCGGTGCGCGTCGGCCGTCTTCGGGAGAGGGAAGACCTCGGCGACCTCGACACCGAGGGCGCCGCGCTCGGCGAGGTCGGTGAGGTCCTGGAGGTCGTCGGGGTCGGGGCGGACGAAGACGTAGTGGCCGCCGAGGCCGAGGACGGCGGGGTCGGCGATGGAGGCCAGGCGGCCGCCGGGGGCGAGGAGTTCGGGGGAGGCGGTGAGGGCGTCGCCGCCGACCAGGTCGAATACCGCGTCCACCCCGTTCGGGGCGAGGGCGCGGACCCGGTCGGCGAGTCCCTCCCCGTACGTGGTCGGTTCGGCGCCGAGCGCGCTCAGGTACGCGTGGTTGCGCTCGCTCGCGGTGCCGATCACACGGGCGCCCATGTGCCGGGCCAGCTGGACCGCCATCGAGCCGACCCCGCCCGCCGCCGCGTGGACCAGGACGGTGTCCCCCTCACCGGCCTTCAGCGCCCGCGTCAGGGTCTGGTAGGCGGTCAGGCCCGCCAGGGGGATGCCCGCGGCCTGTGTGAAGGAGAGGTTCCGCGGTTTGCGGGCGAGGGTGCGGATGGGCGCGGCCACGTACTCGGCGCAGGTGCCCCGGGAGAGGAAGTCCTCCCGTACGTACCCGATCACCTCGTCGCCGGGCTGGAACTCCGTCACCGCCGGACCGGTCCGCTCCACGACCCCGGAGACGTCCCAGCCGGGGATGACCGGGAAGACCGCGTCCAGGAAGGGGTCGAGGTAGCCGGCCCGCGTCTTCCAGTCGACGGGGTTCACGGCGGCCGCCTTGACCTTGATCAGCACGGTGTCGGGGCCGACCTTGGGCTCCGGCCGCTCCCCGTACTCCAGGACCTCGGGGCCGCCGTAGCTGCGGTAGCTGATGGCCTTCATGGTGGTACTCCTCGCCTCTCTCGTGTTGTTCGTGTTGCTCGTGTTCGTCATGGGTCTCGCCCTCTCGCTGTCGCCGAGACCACTGGACTACATACCGACTGGTCGGCATCATGTGGTGGGACGGTCCGCCCGTTTCCCCTACCCGAGTACCGAGGAAGAGGCGCGATGAACGCAGGCAATCCCCCAGGGCTCGACCTCGAGCGGCTCCGTGCCCACCTCGACCGCGAACGGGCGGGGCTGGTGCGCGGGCCGCTGAGTGCCGAGCTGATCGAAGGCGGCCGTTCGAATCTCACCTACACCGTCACCGACGGCGCGTCCCGCTGGGTCGTCCGGCGTCCGCCGCTGGGCCATGTGCTCGCCACCGCCCATGACATGGCGCGCGAACACCGGGTGATCAGCGCGCTGCACCCGACGTCGGTGCCGGTGCCGGAGCCGGTGCTGCTGTGCGAGGACGAGACGGTCATCGGGTCGCCCTTCTACGTCATGGAGTTCGTCGAGGGCACCCCGTACCGCAGCGCCGAGCAGCTGGCCGCGATCGGGCCGGAGCGCACCCGTGAGGTCGTCCTCTCCCTCGTCGACACGCTGGTGGCGCTGCACTCCGTCGACCCGGCCGAGGTCGGGCTCGGCGACTTCGGGCGTCCGGAGGGGTTCCTGGAGCGGCAGCTGCGCCGCTGGGGCAAGCAGCTGGAGGCTTCGCGCAGCCGCGAGCTGCCGGGGATCGACGAGCTGCACACCCGGCTCGCCAAGGCGCTGCCGGTCTCCCCCTCCCCCACGGTGGTGCACGGCGACTACCGCCTCGACAACGTCCTGGTGAACGCCGACGACCGGATCACGGCGATCCTCGACTGGGAGATGTCCACGCTCGGGGATCCGCTGACCGATCTCGGGCTGATCGTGATGTACAGCGGTCATCCGCAGCTCGCCGACGCCCCCATCTCCTCCACCCAGGGCGCCCCCGGCCACCCCGCCACGGACGAGCTGATCCAGCGCTATGCCGAGGGTTCGGGGCGCGATGTCGGCGCCGTCTCCTGGTACACCGCGTTCGCCTACTTCAAGCTGGCGGTGATCCTCGAGGGCATCCACTACCGCTTCACCCTCGGTCAGACCGTCGGTGCGGGCTTCGACCGCATCGGCGACATCGTCCCCGCCTTCATCGACCACGGCCTCACCACCCTCCAGGAGAGCTGATCCCGCATGGACTTCGCATTCGACGCCAGGACCGAAGAGCTGCGCGCCAAACTGCTCGCCTTCATGGACGAGCACGTCCATCCGGCGGAGGCGGTCGTGGAGGAGCAGCGGGCCCGGCTGGACTCCCCGTGGCTCACCCCGCCGATCGTCGAGGAGCTCAAGGCCGAGGCCCGCCGCCAGGGGCTGTGGAACCTGTTCCTGCCCGACGCCGAGTACGGCGCGGGGCTGACCAATCTCCAGTACGCCCCGCTCGCCGAGATCACCGGTCACAGCCCCCAGCTGGCCCCCACGGCGCTGAACTGCGCCGCCCCCGACACCGGCAACATGGAGGTGCTCGCCCAGTTCGGCGATGAGCGGCAGCGCAAGCAGTGGCTGGAGCCGCTGCTCGCGGGGGAGATCCGGTCGGCCTTCGCGATGACCGAGCCGGAGGTGGCCTCGTCCGACGCGACCAACATCGAGACCCGGATCGAGCGCGATGGCGACGACTACGTCATCACCGGGCGCAAGTGGTACATCTCCGGGGCGATGAACCCCGACTGCAAGATCTTCATCGTGATGGGCAAGACCGACCCGGAGGGCGCCGATGTGCGCCGTCAGCAGTCGATGGTGCTGGTGCCGCGCGACACCCCGGGGGTCGAGGTGCGGCGGGCGATGCGGGTGTACGGCTACGAGGACCACTACCACGGCGGCCACGCCGAGGTGGTCTTCGACCGGGTGCGGGTGCCGGTGAGCAACCTCATCGGGGAGGAGGGCGGCGGTTTCGCCATCGCCCAGGCCCGTCTCGGCCCCGGCCGGATCCACCACTGCATGCGGCTGATCGGCATGGCCGAGCGCGGGATCGAGCTGATGTGCCGGCGGGCCGTGGACCGTACGGCCTTCGGCAAGGCGCTCGGCCGGCAGGGCCAGGTGCAGGAGTGGATCGCGGACGCGCGGGTGGCGGTCGAGCAGCTGCGGCTGCTGGTGCTGAAGACGGCCTGGCTGATGGACACGGTGGGCAACCGCGAGGCCCACACCGAGATCCAGGCGATCAAGATCGCGACCCCGCGCACGGTGGTGGACATCCTGGACCGGGCGGTGCAGCTGCACGGCGCGGGCGGGGTCAGCCAGGACTTCCCGCTGGCCGAGCTGTGGGCCGCGGCCCGTACCCTGCGGCTCGCGGACGGCCCGGACGAGGTGCACCAACGCTCGCTGGCCCGCCGGGAGTTGAAGCGCTACCAGTCAGACCAGTAGACCAGTAGACGTGGACAGAAACGGGTGTGGGGCGCCTGCCGGGCAGGCGCCCCACACCCGTGGGTGTCACGATCCGCTCAGGGCCGCAGCGCGCGGAGCAGCAGGTCGGCCAGATGGTCGGCGACCTCCTGGGCGCCCAGCGGCCCGCCGGGCCGGTACCAGGTGCCCAGGTGGTGGACCGAGCCGAAGTGGTAGTCCACCACCAGATCGGCCGGGGTCCGGGAGCTGAACACCCCGGTCCGCTGGCCCTCCTCGATCAGCGCGCGGAACCGCTCGTGGTAGCGGCGGCGCTCGGCGCGTACCTGCTTGTGCTTCTCCGGGCTGAGTTGGTGCATGGACCGGAAGAAGATGGTGGCGTCGTCGAGGTTCTCGATGGTGGTGACCACGACGTCGGCCGCCGCGTCGCGCAGCCGCCGCTCCACCGGCGCGTCCGCGTCCGCGAAGGCGTCCAGGCGCTCCTGCTGGAGCCGGAGCACCCGGCCGTAGATCTCATGGAGCAGATCGTCCTTGGAGCCGAAGTAGTGGTAGAGGGCGCCCTTGGTGACGCCCGCCGCCTCGACGATCTCCTGTACGGACGTCCGGTCGTAACCGCGCTCGGCGAAGAGGCGGGTGGCAGCGGCCAGCAGCCGCTGTGGCACCGGCTGTCCGTCGCCGTCCGTCGCTCTGCCCATGGTCGCCACCCGTTCTCTTCCTCTTTTCTCTTTCCCTCTTATCCTCGCAGCTCGCGCCGGAGGATCTTGCCACTGGTCGTCTTCGGCAGCTCGGGCAGGATCTCCACCTCGCGCGGGTACTTGTACGCGGCCAGCCGCTCCGCACAGTACGCGGACAGCTCGTCCGGTGTGGCCTCGGCCCCTGGCCGGAGACTCACATACGCCTTGACCGTCTCGCCGCGGTAGGCGTGGGGTTTGCCGACGACGGCCGCCTCCCGCACGGCGGGGTGGGTGTAGAGCACGTCCTCGACCTCGCGCGGCCACACCTTGAAGCCCGAGGCGTTGATCATGTCCTTCTTGCGGTCGACCACGTACAGCCAGCCGCCCTCGTCCATGAAGCCGATGTCGCCGGTGCGCAGCTCGCCGTCGGGGAGGGTGGCCGCGGTCGCCTCCGGGCGCCGCCAGTAGCCGGGCACCACCATCGGACCGCGGACGACGATCTCGCCCTGTCGGCCGAACGGCACGTCCTCGCCCGCGTCGTCCACGATGCGCACCACGGTGTCGGCGCCGGGGACGCCGACGGCGAGGGTGCCGGAGGCCGGGTCGACGGGGGCGCGGACGCCGGGCGGGACGCTGGCGCAGGGTGCGGTGCACTCGGTGAGCCCGTAGCCGTTGTGCAGATACGGGCCGAAGGTCGTCTGGAACCGTTCGACCAGCGCGGGCGGCAGCGGGGCGCCGCCGGAGGAGATGATCCGGAAGGACGAGAAGTGGTCGCGGGTGGCCTGCGGATGGGCCATCAGCGCCATGAAGGCGGTGGAGGGGCCCACGGTGTAGACGGGACGGTACTCGGCGAAGGCGTCGAGGACGACCCCGGTCTCGAAGCGGTAGGTCAGGGCGAGGGTGCCCGCCCCGGCGACGCACGCGCACAGCTGGCAGACCATGCCGGTGATGTGGAAGAGCGGGGCCAGCGCGAAGAGCGTGGAACCGGCGGGCAGCTCATGGAGGAGGTGCTGCCGGTCGGCGTTGTAAGAGATGTTGCCGTGGGTGTTGGTGGCTCCCTTGGGGGTGCCGCTGGTCCCGGAGGTGTAGCTGATCAGCGCGATGTCATCGGGGCCCGGTGCGGCGAGGGACGGCGGGCGGGCTCCGGCGCGGGCGGCGACGAGGAGGTCCTCGGTGTCCTCGGGGACGGGGATCGGCGCATCGCGCAGCACCCGCTCGTCGTCGCGGGTCTGGAGGTCGCGGGCGTCGGCGGTGAGCGCGATGCGCACCGGGGACGCGGCGGCCGTCTCGCGTATGTAGTCCTCCCAGGCGTGGCGGGCGCAGACCAGGGCGCTGACCTCGGCGTCGCCCAGGATGTGCGCGAGCTCCGCGCCCTTGTACATGGGGTTGACGGGGACGACCGTACCGCCCGCCTTCCACGCGCCCAGCAGCGCGAGCACGAAGTGCGGGGTGTTCTGGAGCATGATGGCGAGCCGGTCGCCGGGCCGGAAGCCGCGTTCGGTGAGATGGCCGGCTATGCCGTCGGAGAGCTCGTCGACCTCCCGGTAGGTCAGCCGTCCGTCGAAGTAGGCGAGTGCCGGGTGGCCGGGTGAGGTGCGCACGGCGTCCCGGAACGCGTGCAGCGGACTCGGCCTCGGGGTGATCGGGCGGCGCTGTGCCTCAGTGAGTTGCGCGAGCCATGGCTTGTCCTGGTACGAGGTCATGGGGTGCGGCCCTGTCTGGTGGGGGTGAGGGTGGCGGTGGGAGAGGTACCGGGCGCGGGGTCAGCCGGATGTCCCGGGTGCCGCTTCGATCGCTTCGAGCTTGCGCTGGAGCTTGTTGATACCGCCCAGCCAGCGGTCGGTGTCACCGGCGCGGGCCGCGTAGTGGCGGGCCACCTCGGGGTGCGGAAGGATCAGGAAGCGCTCCTCGGCGATGCCCGCGAGGACGGCGTCGGCGACCTGTCCTGGTTCGATCGCGGTGGGCGCCAGCACCAGCTCACCGGCGGTCCCGGAGGCGGTCAGCATGTCGGTGCGCACCCCCTGCGGGCAGACGGCGTGGACGCCGATGCCGCGGTGGCGGTAGGTGGCCGAGAGCCATTCGGCGAAGGCGAGCGCGGCGTGTTTGGAGACGCTGTACGGCGCCGAGCCGACCATGGTGAGCAGTCCGGCGGCGGAGACGGTGGCGACGAAGCGGCCGCTGCCGCGCTCCAGCCACGCGGGCAGCAGTTCCCGGGCGGCCCGCACATGGGCCATCACATTGACGTCCCAGGACTGCTGCCACAGCTCCTCGTCGGCCTCCGGGCCGCCGTCGTGGCCCACGCCGGCGTTGGCGCAGAAGATGTCGATGGTGCCGTCGAGCGCCTCGCGGGCCGCGGGCACGACACCGGAGGCGTCACCGGGGACGGCGGTCGCGCCGATCTCCTCGGCGACGGCCTTGGCCTTGGCGACGTCGAGGTCGTTGACCACGACCCGGGCGCCCTCGGCGGTGAAGCGCCGGGCGAGGGCGGCGCCGATGCCGCCGCCCGCTCCGGTGACCACGACATGCGCCCCACGCACGGTACCCACGATCGCAACGCTCCTCGGCTCGGTTCCGTTCGGCTCCGCAGCGCAGACTAACCAGTCGGTATGTGCGAACGGAAGAGGTCCCGCGACCTCCCCGCGAATGGCCGGTGGGTTACCGGCCGGGTCCGTCTCTGCGCATGACGCTGCGCCAGCGGGCGTTCTCCCCGGCGAGCGCGTTCCACAGCACATTGAGCGGATGACCGGCGTCCTGCGCGGTCCGCTCCCCGGCCCGTACGAACACCCCGACCAGCACTTCCAGCTCCGGCCCCATGCCGTCGGTCAGCTCCAGCGTGCGCAGCCCGGCGCCGGCCCGGATCCGCCCGTCGGCCACCGCGGCACCGATGCCCTCGGTGACCAGCACTCCGCCGCGCAGCACACCGGAGGAGAGCAGCTCCAGGCCGTACTGCACATTGTCGATCTCGGCCGCGATGTTCAGCTCCTGGCGGTAGCGGCCGCCGAACCAGCCGCGCAGGAAGCCGGGTATCAGACCGTCGGCCGACACGGCCAGCGGCAGCCGGGGCAGCTCGCCCACCGGGACCGAGGGGCCCGGCAGTTCCCCGGCGTCCAGGTTGGTGACCAGGGACAGCCCGCTGCGCCGCCACTCCATCACCTCGAAGCCGTCGAGCCGGCCGTCGCGGCCGGCCGTGGTGAGCACGCTGCCGCAGACCAGGTCGAGTTCCTTGGCGTCGAGCCGCTGCAACAGATCCCGGGTGCGCACATGCTCGACCTTGAGCTCGACCCCCCGGCGGTCGAATTCCCCGGTCACCAACTCCACCGCGTTCAGCAGAAAGCCGAGGGTGTATCGGGTGGAGCCGACACAGAGCCGGCTGCCGAGACGGCGGCGGGCGTCGTACAGCTCCTCCCGCCAGTCTTCGAGGGTGCCGCGCGCGAGTGTGGCCAGTGACTCCCCGGTCGCGGTGAAGAGCACATTCTGGCTGCGGCCCCGTTTGACCACCAGCGGCTCACCGCACAGCGCGCCGAAGTTCCGGTTCAGGGTGTCCAGTTGTTTCTGCACACTGGACTGCTCCCGCCCCAGCAGCCGGGCGGCGCCCAGCGCGGTGCCCGTCTCATGGACCGCGAGCAGCGTTCTGAGCTGGTCCATCGTGGTGTCCAGCAGCGCCGTCGGGTACTGCCACCGATCCTTTACAGGCATTCCGGCCTTCCGCTCGAAGAGTATTCGGCACCCCAATGACGTTTCCGTCCGCAGCATAGTCCAGCGCACTTTGAGTGAACTGATCCCGAGAACAGCGGCGATATTCTCCCGATGGATATTCGGGAATTCCGTGTCCCCCACGTATCCCCCGGCGGTTACGGAGTCCTGCATTCCAGGTTCCGCCCGCCCATTTCGGGTAAGTCGAACGGCTGGCCGATTGTCCGACGGCGACCGTATGCGTGTCGTATGGCCAGCGCTCAGGGCAGTTGGGACGATACACGCACAACGGACCATTCGAGGGGAAGCAGCAATGACGGGGATGAGCGTACGGCCGTACTGGGAGCTGAGATTCGACGCCGACGGGGACGTCGACGTCCGGCAGCTGGACCGGCTGCTGGAACAGACCGCGCAGCGGGAACTCACGGATCTGGTGGTGTTCTCGCACGGCTGGAACAACACCCGGGCGATGGCCACGCGGCTCTACGACCGCTTCTTCGCGCCCTTTCCGGAGCTGCTCGGCGAGGCGGGCCCGGCACGCCTCGGCTATGTGGGGGTGGTGTGGCCGTCGATGCGGTTCGCCGACGAGTCGCTCGCGGGCTTCCCCCGCGAACCGGTACCCGGTGCCCGCCCGGGGCTCGACGCGGAGACCCGGCGAGCCCTGGAGACGGTCTTCCCCGGGCGGCAGCAGATCGTGGCGCGCCTGGCCGAGCTGCTGACCGAGCGGCCCGAACGGCTCGCGGCGCTGGACGAGTTCGCGGTGCTGATGCGCGGGCTGGTCGGGGTCCGCGGGCTGGTCGGCGCGGCCGGCCACGCGGCGGACACGGACGTGGACACCGACACCGACACCGACACCGACACCGACACCGACACGAACGGCGTACCGGCGATGTTCGGGGAGGACGTGGCGGAGGTCTGCGAGCGGTTCGCCGCCGCGCTCACCGAGGCGCGCGGCAAGACCGACACCGAGGACCGCGGGAGGACCGGCACCGAGGACCGCGCCCTCCTCGACAGCGGGCTCGGCGGGCTCTGGGACGGGGCGCACGAGCTGCTCCGCCAGGGCACGTACTACGTGATGAAGCGGCGGGCCGGCACGGTCGGGCGGGAGGGCCTGGGACCGGCGCTCGGCGCGCTGGCGGCCGCCCGGTCCGCGCCGCGCCTCCATCTGATCGGCCACAGCTTCGGCGGCCGGCTGGTGTCGTACGCGCTGACCGGGCTGCCCGGAAGCGCCACGGTGGCATCGGTGACCCTGCTCCAGGGGGCGTTCTCGCACTACGCCTTCGCCGAACGGCTGCCGCACGCCGCAGGGCGCGGCGGTGCGCTGCGCACCGCCCCGCACCGGGTGACCGGGCCGGTGGTGTCCTGCCACTCGCGCCATGACACCGCGCTGGGCCTGCTGTACCCGGTGGCGTCGCGGGTGTCCGGGGACGATGCCTCGCTGTTGCCGGGCGACACCCGCTGGGGGGCGATCGGGTACGACGGCATCCACGCGGTGGACGGCTCCCGGCGGGTGGACCTGGCCGAGGCGCTGGACGGGCCGTTCCCGGCCGGGGGCTGCGTGAGCGTCGATGTCTCGGAGGTCGTCCGGCACGGCGTGCCGCCGGCCGGCGCGCACAACGACATCTGCCATGCCGAGCTGGCCCGGGTGGTGCTGCGCGCGGGCCGGATCGGGGACGGGTAGCGGTTCCGCGACGGCCGGCGCGGCGGCCCTTGTGGCGACCGGGGGCGGTGGCCCCGTCACGGCCGGGAGGGGCGGGACCTCGCCGGGTGCGAGGTCCCGCCCCGGTGGCCTCAGCGGTGGGCCCGGAACTCCACGACCTGCTGGTAGGTGGGCCGGTTCTGCCAGCTGATCTTGTTGTGGGTCAGCCCGCCGACCGGCCGCTGGATGATGGCGTCGGCGCACCACTGGTCGCCCGCCGAGCAGTTGTCGTCGCCGGGGTAGACCTGGGCGGGGGTCTTGGCCACGGCCGTCTTCAGGCTCGTCAGCAGGGCGTCCCGGCAGGCGCTCAGCTCCCCGCCGCCGCAGTACGGCCGGGCCAGCGGGCCCGCCACGTCCTCGCCGAGGACCGTGCGCAGATCCTTGTCCACATAGGACCACCAGCCGTACTGGAAGGAGGACCCGGCGTGCGAGCCGGTGGGGCCGTGCCCGGCCGAGGGCGCTTCGTCGACCGTCAGATTGGCGCGCAGGGCGTCGTAGAGGTCATCGCCCAGTCCGGGTCCGAACTCGGCCTCGACCAGCAGCGGCCACCAGGCGTCCATGATCCGTACGGCGTCGGCGTGCCCGTAGGTGTGCGAGCCGGCGCTGGTCTCGCGGCGCTGTGCGCCCGCCGCCGCCCAGGACTCCAGCCGCTGCACCGCGGTGGCCAGGCCGGGGTCGTCGATGGGCTGCGAGCGCAGCACCTTCAGCAGCTCCGGCAGCACGTCCTCACCGCGCAGATCGGTGACGGCGGCCTCGGCCATGGCCCGGGTGAGCGCGGCGCGGGTGACCCCGCCCTTGCGGACCAGGGCGCGCACCCGGTCGTCGAGGAGGTTGCCGCGGTGCACCGAGCCGTTGCCGAAGCCGGCCGCGCTGTAGCCCTTGGCCAGCTTGTTGTTCCAGCTGATGTAGTAGTCCTGGTCGATGGACTGCGGATGTTCGGCGGGCGGGGTGGCGGCGGCGGTGTTGGCCGTGGGGTCGAAGTCCCGCCACTCGTACGCGGTCTGGGCCCGGACCGGCAGCGAGGAGTCCACGTCCGCGGCGCGCACCGGGTTGAGTCCGCTGTTGTAGTAGGCGGTCTGCCGGGAGTCGGCGTAGAACCAGTTGAAGGTGTAGTTGATGTGCTGGGTCGCGCTCTGGAAGGACGCGGCGTCGGTCACGTAGCCGGGGTCGTTGAGCATCTGGAAGCCGATGATGGAGTCGGCCTCGTGGCGGTAGGTGGAGCGCAGCACGGTGTAGGCCACCGGTGTGCCGTCGACGGTCGCGCGGTGGGTCACCAGTCCGTAGTTGGTCCGGTAGACCTGCATCCGGTACGAGCCGGCGGCGGTGGAGTCGGCGAGGGTGGGCTTCCAGGCGTTGCGCCGCTCCAGCTTCTCCATCGGCAGACAGGCGCCGTGGTAGCGGTAGTACGTGGCGTCCTTGGACGGCGCGGAGCCGTCCGGGGAGCACAGCTCGACCGCGTAGGTGTCGGTGATGTCCTGGGCGGCGGTGGTGGCGCTCCAGGCGTAGTCCTGGCCGCGGCCGAGCTGGACGTACATCCCCACACCCGCGAAGGAGGCGCCGCGGGCGCTGATCCCCGGGCCCTGGAGCTCCTGGAGCATCAGCAGCTGCGGGGCGAAGTAGCCGGTCTGCGGGCCGAAGACGGCCACCGGGTGGCCGCTGGCGGTGTACTTGCCGGAGACCACCAGCGCGTTGGACATGCCCTTCTTGCGGCTGAACAGATCGCGGGGCAGCACCCCGTCGTCGTAGATGCCGCGCAGCGGTTCGAGTGACGCGGGGGCCTCGGCCTCGGTGCGGGCCTTGGTGCGGTCCTTGGCGCCGGCTTTGGTGGTGGCGCCGCCCTCGCGGTCGTAGACGAGTTGTTCGGCGGTGACCGAGCCGGGGTCGGGCAGCGCGACACCCTTGGGCGTGGCGGGCTTGTCCGCGTACGGGAAGCTGCCGTCGCGCACGGTCAGCACCGCCTCGGGGTCGTTGCGCTCCCGGAAGGACTCCCACACCTCGGTGCCCTCGGCGAGGCCGTACTTCTGCTGGGCGGCGAGCAGTGAGAGCGCGCCCTCCACCTCGCCGCCCCCGCCGTTGCCGAAGAGGGCGCCGACCACGGAGGCGAGGGCGATCAGGTCGGTGAGCTTGAACGGCTGGATCTCACCGGCGTTGGTGATCGCGTCGATATGGCCGGTGAGCACGTACTCCCCGGGGAAGTACCGGCCGTCCTTGGCCTTCTTGGCGTAGGCGTTGATGCCGTCGACATACGCCTGGGCGTCGGCCAGCGCCTGGCGGCCGCGCTCGCCGCCGTGGGCGAGGATGAAAGCCACCTGCGCCTGGTAGTCCTCCTCGGTGTACGGCGCCTGGCGGAAGAAGTCCTGCTCCAGGCCCTGGTTGGCGGCGGCGCCGCCGGCGAAGGAGGTCAGCTCGCCGCGCCCCACGTGGCGGAAGAGGTCCATCAGCCACAGCCGGTCCTGGGCGGCGGCGTATCCGGCGCCGAACTCGGTGCCCTCGCGGGTGGTGCCCTGGATGTGCGGGACACCGGTCTTCTTGTCGCGGGTGATCGTGACGTCGTCGCGCGGCTTGGTCACGGAGGCGACCTGGTCGGCGGGGACGCCGAAGGAGGAGTCGTTGAAGAAGTCGGTCAGCTTGTCGTCGGTGAGGGTGGGGTAGCCGCTCGCCAGGTCGCCGTAGCGGCCGAGCTGGTCGGTGCTGTGCTCGGGATGGGTGCCCAGCACCCGGTTGGCGAGGATGTCGGCGAGCGTGGCGTTGCCGGTCGCACCCGGCGGGAGGATGTCGGAGCACTGGCCGCCGCAGTAGTCGGTGGCCGCCGCCGCGGCGGGCTCCGCACGGGCCGGCTGCGGCACCGGGGCCGCGAGGGCGACGCCGAGGCCGAGTGCGGCGGCCGCGGCGAGCACGGTACTGGTGAGCTTGCGGTGTCTGATGGGCCTGGGGGTTCGTCGTCGCATGTGCGCTCCTCCCGGTTGCCGTCGCGACGGAGGTTACCGGCGGTATTACCGGCCCGGAAGATGAGCGGACGTCAACTTCATGGCCACGGCGGGCGAGTGAGGACTGCCGGAGAAGATCCGGGGAATTCGATGGATCCGGATCGCGCTGCGTTACGTCCATTCGACAACGAGTCGGGTCCGCACTCGCGGAGGTGGTAAGAAGTGGCCGGTTTCAGAGCACTTGCACGTGAGGTTCGCAATCCACGCAGACACATCACCGCCCGGCGCACATCGCTGCGCAAATGCCTGGAGCGGTTCGCGCCGTACGGGCACCGGGCGACCTGGCACCATCTATGCGCCCGTTCCGGGATCATCCCGGAGGACCGTAGGCCGGACCCCCTGCGGCTGCTCACGGCTCTGGCGGAGCTCGAGGAGGCCCGCACGCTGTGGCTCGCGTACGAGGCGGACTTCGCCGCCCGGCGCCGGCAGGAGAAATTCCTCGGCATCCGCCAGCCGAGCGCCGTCGACGACTGGCATCTGCGCACCTGGGGCGGATGCGACATCATTCCCTGCGAATCCCCCCAGGCCCATCCCGACGGCCGCCTCGCCGACGTGCTGCGACGGCTGATCGCGGCGATGGAGTCGGGTCCGGGCTCGGCCTGCCCGGTCTGCGCGCAACCGGGCCTGGTCTGGCGTGAGGACCTGGACCGCTATCCGTCGGCCGGACCGGTCTGCCGGGACTGCGGCATCGTGGTGCCGCTGCCGCTGCTGACCACCGAGGCCCTGGCGGCGGCCCGGCGCGCGGCCCGGATGAGCCGGTACGCCACCGTATGACACCCGGCCTTCCCCGGCCGGAAGAGCGCTCGCCGGAGTCCCCGCACCGGGCGGCCGGCGAGCGCCGACATCCCTGACGACCGCGTCGGCGCGGGCCGCGTTGACAGGGCGCCGGGCAGCCGAGCATGCTGAGCAGTCGCTTAGTACGTGGCTGCCCGGGAGGCACGCATGACAGAGCCCAGGATCTTCACCTCGCCCGATGAGCTGCGGTCCGCGGCCGGCGCGGAACTCGGCCCCAGCGACTGGCTGGAGATCGACCAGAAGCGCATCGATCTGTTCGCCGACGCGACCGGCGACCACCAGTGGATCCACGTGGACGCGGAGAAGGCGGCGGCCGGCCCGTTCGGCACCACGATCGCGCACGGCTATCTGACGCTGTCCCTGCTGCCGTCGTTCACCCCGCAGCTGCTGCGGGTCGAGGGCGTGCGGATGGGCATCAACTACGGCGTGAACAAGGTCCGCTTCCCCTCCCCCGTCCCGGTCGGCTCCCGGCTGCGCGCCACTGGCCGGATCGTGGAGGTCGCCGAGGTCAAGGACGGGGTGCAGATGACGCTGACGGTGACCGTGGAGCGGGAGGGCGGCGACAAGCCGGTGTGCGTGGCGGAGTCCGTGGTCCGCTACTACGGCTGACGGTTACCGCTGCCGGTGGCCCCTACGGCCGGCGGCCCTACCGCTGACGGTCCCTACGGCTGCCGCCCCGAGGCCCCCACCATGCGCAGCACCAGACCCGCGTAGAGGTCGCCGACCTCGTCGGGGGTGCTGCGCCCACGGGCGTTGAACCAGCGGGCGACGTCGATGCACAGGGACAGCACGGCGACCGTGGTGCCGCGCACGTCCGCGACGTCGAAGACGCCCTCCTTCACCCCGTCCTCGATGATCGAGCGCACCGCCCCGTCCGTGGCCCTGCGGACGGCGATGACCTCGGCATGGTGCTCCTCGGCGAGCGCGCCGAGCTCGTACTGCACCACCCGCGCGGTCGTATGGTGCTCGGCGTGCCAGCGGACGAAGGAGCGCACCGCCTCGGCGAGCCGCTCGGCCGGGCTGCCACCGCCGTCCCGCGCCCGCTCCACGATCCCCAGGGCCCGCTCATGGCCGACCTTGCTGATCTGGTAGAGCAGCTCTTCCTTGGTCTTGTAGTGGATGTAGAGGGCGGCCGGGCTCATTCCGGCGCGGCTCGCGATGTCCCGGGTGGTGGTGGCGTGGTAGCCGCGCTCCGCGAAGGCGTGCACGGCGGCGCTCACCAGCCGCCGGGCGGCGTCAGGGGTGATGTCGCCCCAGGGCTCGGCCTTGCCCCCGGTGTTCTTCGGCTCCGCGTCCATGGCGGACACCCTACACGGAGAGTGAGCAAGCGCTTAGGAGATGTCCGGATCGTCGTCCCGCCACTCGGACTAGGATCCCCCCATGTCACAACTGGTCCAGGTCAACTACCGCAAGTACGACGGCACTCTGCACTGGAATCAGCGGATGCGCAGACTGGGCGAGGACGACCACGGCGTATGGCTGGGGCTGCCGGCCGGGGCGGTGACGCGCAAGGGGTACCGTCCCCCGATCCTGCTCGAGTGCGCGCATGTGCTCCTCTTCCCGCGCGACGCGTGGTGGACGGCGGTGTTCAACGCCCCGCCCCGGGAGACCGAGATCTACTGCGACATCACCACGCCGCCCGAGTGGGTCTCCCCCTACGAGGTGACCATGGTGGACCTGGACCTCGACGTCATCCGCGAGCGGACGGACGGCGCGACCCTGATGGTCGACCAGGACGAGTTCGCCGAGCACCAGGTGCGGTACGGCTATCCGGCGGACGTCATAGCGGAGGCCGAGGCGGCGGGGCGGTGGCTGATGGAGGCGGTCGACGGGCGCGCCGAGCCGTTCGGGACCGCCTGCGGGCAGTGGCTGGGCATGGTCGACGGCGAGCGGCGCTGACAGCCCGACCGCGGACATCGCCTCTCGGTGGACGCCACCTCACCAAGGGACGTCACCTCACCGGGAAACGTCGTCTCACCCGGACGGGCGGCCCGTGCCGGGCGCGGCCGAGGACCCTTCCGTATGCCGCTTCCCCGGCGCGGGCGGGCCCCCGGCGGAGTCCCCGGCGGGGTCCGCGGCCGGGCGCTCGCGCAGTGGCCGTACGGCGATCGCCGCCGATATCAGGAGCAGTCCGCCCAGCATGACGAAGGGGGCGGCCGTGCCCACGAGCCCCGCGAGCACACCGGCGGAGGCGGGCGCGGCGACCTGGCCGAGGCGGTTGCCGGTCAGCCGCAGCGCGAGGGCCGTGCTGCGCGCCCCCTCCGGGGCGGCCTGGACGACGGTCGTCATCGACAGCGGCTGTCCGACGCCGAGGCAGAAGCCGAGCCCGGCCAGCAGCACCCCGAGCGCCCAGGCGGGCACCGGCAGGGCGATGCCCGTGCACAGGAGCGCGGCGCCCAGACAGCTGACGGCCATCAGGACGGTGCGGCCCATCAGCCGGATCATCGGGGTGATGGCGAGCCGGCAGACCACGGTGGCGGTGGCGCGCAGGCTGAGCAGCACACCGACGACCGCGGGCGAGATCCCGCGCTGTTCGCCGACCACCGGCAGATAGGCGGTGAGGATGTCGGTGGCGGAGAGCACGGCGAGGCTGATGAACATGCCGGAGGCGACACCGCGGGTGGTCAGGATGCCGCGTACCGGCACCCGCCGGGCGGCGGTCTCCCCGGCGGGGGCGGCCGTCGTCCCCGTACCGTCCGGGCGGCGCTCGATGCGCCACAGCGAGGTGACGGAGAAGGCCGCGAGGGCGGCGGACACGAACAGCGCGGCCGCGCTGGTGCGCCCCATCGCCCCGTCCTGTTCGGAGACCACCAGTCCGGCCGCGATGGGCCCGATGAGCTGGCCGAGCGAGGCGCCGATGGTGAAGTGGCCGAAGTTGCGGTCCTGTTCGTCCGGTCCGCTCTGGCGGGCCACGATGGACTGGGCGCCGATGACGAACGACAGATGGCCCAGGCCCATCACCCCGCTCCACGCGGCCATCTCGGGCAGCGAACCGGCCGTGCCGCTGAGCGCGCAGCCGGTGGCGATGAGCGCGACCCCGACGGGCAGCAGCGGGGCGCACCGCCCGTGGTCGGTGCGCCGTCCCAGCGGTACGGCGGCGAACAGCGGCAGCAGGGCGTAGACACCGGCGATCACACCGACCGCGCGGGCGTCGGCGCCGAGTGCCAGCGCCCGGTAGGAGACGGCCGGCCGCGCCATGCTGACCGCCCCCTGGGTGAACGAAAAGGCGATGACCAGGCGCAGCAGCCAGCCCCTCCCGGGCTTCGGACTCTCCATGGGTCAGATGATGCCGAAGGCCAGAGCCGCGGCGAGCACCACCAGCGAGGTGAGCGCCGCCCATTTCACGGTGAACCGGGTGTGGTCGCCGAATTCGACCTTCGCCATGCCCACGAGGACGTAGACGGCGGGGACCAGCGGGCTCGACATGTGCAGGGCCTGTCCGGTGATCGAGGCGCGGGCGATCTCCAGCGCGGAGACCCCGTGCGCGGCCCCGGCCTCGGCGAGGATCGGCACGATGCCGAAGTAGAAGCCGTCGTTGGACATGAAGTAGGTGAGCGGGATGGACAGCACACCGGTGACCACGGCCATGTGCGGGCCCATGCCGTCGGGGACGCTGTCGACCAGCCAGCGGGCCATGTGCTCGACCATGCCGGTGCCGGTGAGGACGCCGGTGAAGACGGCGGCGGCGAAGACCATCCCGGAGACGTTGACGACGTTCTCGGCGTGCGCGGCGATCCGGGCCTTCTGGTCGCTCATCTGCGGGAAGTTGACGGTGAGCGCGATCGCGGCGGCGAGGAGGAAGAGGACCGGGATCGGCAGGACTTCCATGATCATCAGGGTCAGCAGGGCGATGGTCAGGGCCGCGTTGAACCAGTAGAGCTTGGGGCGCAGGGTGGCGCGGTGGGGGTCGAGCCCCTTGAACTCGTCGTCGTCGGAGGCGCCGGAGACGCCGGAGCCGTGCGAGCCGTCCGAAGCGTCGGAGGCATCGGAGCCGTCCGAGGCGTGTGCCGCGCGGCCGCCCTTGGCCGCCTTGCCGCCGCCCTCGCCCTTGGTGCCGGAGCCCGCACCGACCAGCACCTGCTCGGGGTCGCCCGCGGTGACCTCGTCCAGCGTCAGCACGCCCAGGCGCTTGCGCTCCCGCAGACCCAGGCCGTAGGAGAGGGCGATGACGAAGAGCAGTCCGACCGCGAGGGCCGGGATCATCGGTACGAAGATGTCGCCCGCGTCGACCTTGAGCGCGGTGGCGGCACGGGCGGTCGGGCCGCCCCAGGGCAGCGTGTTCATCACGCCGTTGGCCATGGCCGCGACACCGGTCATCACCACCAGGCTCATCTTCAGCCGCCGGTAGAGCGGCACCATGGCCGACACGGTGATCATGAAGGTGGTGGAGCCGTCGCCGTCGAGCGAGACGACCGCCGCGAGGATCGCGGTGCCGACCACGATCCGCATCGGATCCGCCTTGCAGAACCGCAGGATGAGCCGGACGATCGGGTCGAAGAGGCCGACGTCGATCATCACCCCGAAGTAGATGATGGCGAACATCAGCATGGCGGCCGTGGGGGCGAGATCTCCGACGCCGTCGAGAACGTAGTCCCCGAGATGCGCCCCCTTCCCGACGAGCACGCAGAACAGCGCGGGGATGAGCACCAGGGCGCCCATCGGGGACATCTTCTTCATCATGATCAGGACAAGGAATGTCGCGATCATGACGAAGCCGAGGATGGTCAGCATAGTTGGCTACCTCACGTTCGCCTTCGAACTCCCCCAGTTATTGGCGGTCGAGGTGACGTTAGGTGCGGCAACTTTGCGTTAACAAGACCTTGACATGCGAGCAATAAGCGCAAAACCCCAGGTCAGTGCAGTGGTGCCAGCGCGGCGGCCTCAGCGCGGTGGCATGGGCGAGACCTGCACCGGATGACCGTTGAGCACCGCCGTACCGGAGAGCGGGTCCAGCCGTGAGCCGTCGATGAGCTGGTTGACGTTGACCCCGGGACGCGCCCCGGCCACGGAGAGCCGGACACCGGGGCGGTCATGGCCCCAGCCGTGCGGCAGGCTCACCACTCCGGTGCGTACCGCGTCCGTCACCTCGACCGGCACCTCCAGCTCCCCGCCGTCGCCCTTGACCCGCGCCAGGCCGCCGTCGGCCAGGCCCAGCCGGGCGGCGTCCTCGGGGTGCACCTGGAGGGTGCAGCGGTTGCTGCCGCCCATCAGGGCCGGGACGTTGTGCATCCAGCTGTTGTTGGAACGCAGATGGCGGCGGCCGACCAGCAGCAGCCCCGAGGGCCGGTCGGCCAGCGCCCGGCGCAGCCGGGCCACATCGGCGGCCAGCGGCTCCGGGCACAGCTCCACTGTGCCGCTGCGGGTCTTCAGCAGTCCGGGCAGCCGCGGCCGCAGCGGCCCCAGGTCGATGCCGTGCGGATGGGCGAGCAGCTTCTCCAGGCTCAGCCCGTCGGGATCGGCGCCGAACCCGTCGCCGTACGGCCCCAGCCGCAGCATCATGTCCAGCCGGCGCTCGGCGCCGTCCACCCCGGTCAGCCGCGCGGCCAGCTCGGCGGGCTCGCGTCCGTACACTGGGGACGCCGGGTCGGCGGTCTCCTTGCCGAGCGTCTGCTCGATGGCCAGCGCGTCCACGGCCGCCGGGTCGGCACCGCCTCGTCCGCTCACGCACAGCACCAGCCGCGCCAGGATCTCGCACTCGCTCATCCGGTCCGCCTCCAGCGGGATGGCGGGGCGGCTGTAGCGGACCTGGTTGCGCACGGACAGGCTGTTGAAGGCGTAGTCGAAGTGGGGGCTGCGGCTGGGCGGGGGCGGCGGCAGCACCACATGGGCGTGGCGCGAGGTCTCGTTGAGATACGGATCGACGCTGACCATGAAGTCGAGCCCGGCCAGCGCCCGGTCGAGGCGGTCGCCGTCCGGCGCGGAGAGCACGGGGTTGGCCGCGATCGCCAGCAGCGCCCGTATCCGCCCCTCGCCCGGTGTCTCGATCTCCTCGGCGAGCGCGGCGACGGGCAGTTCCCCCTTGGCCTCGGGGTGCCCGCTGACCCTGCTGCGCCAGCGGCCCAGCGCGAACCCCTTCCCCGGCCGCGCCGGGCGCTCCCGCCGGCCGGTGGCGCCCAGCGGGAACATCATGCCGCCGGGCCGGTCGAGCTGTCCGATGAGCACGTTGACCACATCGACCAGCCAGCTGGTGAGGGTGCCGAACTCGACCGTGGTGGAGCCGACCCGCCCGTACACCACGCCCCTGGACGCGGCGGCCAGCTCACGGGCGAGGATGCGGATCTCCTCGGCGGGCACATCACACGCCGCGGCCACCGCCTCCGGCGGGAAGTCCTCGGCCAGCCGCCCCACCTCCGGCACACCGCTGATGTGCTCGGCGAGCGGGCCCGGTGCCACCAGGTCCTCGGCGAACAGCACCTGCACCATGGCGAAGAGCAGCAGGGCGTCCGTACCGGGCCGGATCGCCACATGGCGGTCGGCCAGCGCGGCCGTACGGGTGCGCCGGGGGTCGACCACCACCAGCCGGCCGCCGCGCCGCCGCAACGCCCGCAGCCGGCCGGGGAAGTCGGGGGCCGTGCACAGACTGCCGCCCGAGTCCAGCGGGTTGGCGCCGAGTATCAGCAGATGGTCCGTACGGTCCAGATCGGGCACCGGGAGCGCGCCCGCGTCGCCGTACAGCAACCCGCTGGAGACGTGCTTGGGCATCTGGTCGAGGGTGCTGGCGGTGAAGACGTTGGGGGTGCGCAGCGCGCCGAGCAGCTGCGGCGGATAGAGCCCTCCGGCCACGGTGTGCACGTTGGGGTTGCCGAGCACGATCCCCGCCGCCTGCGGTCCGTGCTCGCGCAGCAGGGGCGCCAGCCCCTCCTGGACGACGGCGAACGCCTCGTCCCAGCCGGTCTCCTCAAGGCGCCCGGCGCGGCGCACGAGGGGGCGCCGCAGCCGGTCGGGGTCGGCGTCGAGCTCTCCGAACGAGGCGCCCTTGGGGCAGATGAAGCCACGGCTGAAGATGTCCTCCCGATCGCCGCGCGCCCCGGTGACCCTCCCCTCGTCGATCGTCAGGGTCAGTCCGCAGGTGGCCTCGCAGAGCGGGCAGATGCGCAGGGCGGTGCTCATGGGTCCCTCCCGGGGACGGCGGCGAGGCGGCGCTGACGCGCGGGACCCGCTCACCATACCGACTGGTTGGCATGCCGGGGAGGCATCGACGGGAACTCCCGCCCGGCACGGCCCCGCCGCCCGGCCCGCGTCCGCCCCGGGTCGGCCCCGCCGCCTGGTCTGCCGCCCGTCCCCGGGTCGGCCCAGCACCCGGATCGGCCAGGCCAGCACCCGGGTCGGCCCAGCCCCAGCCCAGTCCGGCACCCAGTCCGGCACCCGGGCTACTCCAGCACCCGGGCCAGCCCAGTCCCAGCTCAGTCCAGTACCCGGATCGGCCCAGTTTTCAGCTCAGTCCAGCACCCGGGCCAGATAGGCGCGCAGCAGCTCCTTCGTCTCCGCCACGATCGCCGGATCGCCCTCCGGGTCCATCCGGAACGCCAGTTGCAGCAGCGCGTCCGCCGCCTCGACCGCGAGCAGGAACGCCACCCGCAGCCGCTCCTCGGCCACCTCGTCCGTGCCGCTCCCGCCGCTCCCGCCGTCCCCCAGCCGGTCGGCGAGCAGCACCCGCAGCCGGTCGGCGACCAGATGGTTGGGCTGGTCCGGCCGCGCGGTCGCCGGGACCGGATGGCCGAACTCGATGAGCGCGAAGCCGGGCGCCCCGCGCTTCATCGCCAGATACTCGTCGACGACCACGTCCATCGCCTCACGCCAGCCGCCGCGCCCGGCCGGCCCGGAGTCCGAGGCGGCCAGCCGCCGGGTGATCCGGGTGGCGTACTCGTCCAGATTGCGGTGGGCCAGGGCCTCGGCCATCGCCCGCTTGTTGGAGAAGAAGCGGTAGACCGAGCCGATGGGCACATTGGCGCGCTCGGCGACGGCGCGGGTGCTCAGCTCTTCGTAGCTGATCTCGTCGAGCAGTTCGGCGCAGGCGTCCAGGATCCGGCCGAGGCGCTCGGCGCTGCGACGCTGGACCGGAGGGCGGCGGAGGGGCGGTATGGGCACGCCACCATCCTGCCCGATCATTGACGCACCCGGGTTTCGATTCCTATCGTCTGACAGAGGAATCGAGCGGTGTGGCGGAGCGGCGGGAGCGCGCGATGGGCGACGGCACGGGGATCGAGCAGGCGCGTAAGACGGCCCAAGGGCTGGTCTACGCCTCCGGATTCGGCAATGAGCACAGCAGCGAGGCCGTGCCCGGCGCACTGCCCATCGGCCGCAACTCCCCCCAGCGCGCACCGCTCGGGCTCTACGCGGAGCAGCTGAGCGGCACCGCCTTCACCGAGCCGCGCGCCGCCAACCGGCGCTCCTGGCTGTACCGCATCCGGCCCTCCGCCGCGCATCCGCCGTTCACCCGGATCGACAATGGCGCGCTGCGCGGCGCGCCCTTCACCGAGACCGCGCCCGACCCCAACCGGCTGCGCTGGGATCCGCTGCCGGAGCCGCCGGAGGGCACCGACTTCCTCACCGGGCTGTGGACGCTGGGCGGCAACGGCGACGCCACCCAGCGCGCCGGCATGGCCATCCACCTCTACGCGGCCAACGCGCCGATGACCGACCGGGTGTTCAGCGACGCGGACGGCGAGCTGCTGATCGTTCCCGAGCGGGGCGGGCTGCTGCTGCGCACCGAGTTCGGTCTGCTGCGGGCCGAGCCGGGGCATGTGGCGCTGATCCCGCGCGGGGTGCGGTTCCGGGTGGAGCCGCTCGCCCCTTCCGTGCGCGGCTATGTGTGCGAGAACTACGGCCGCCCCTTCACCCTCCCCGACCTCGGCCCGATCGGCGCCAACGGGCTGGCGAACGCCCGGGACTTCCTGGCCCCGGTCGCGGCGTACGAGGACGTGGAGCGCCCGGTGGAGGTGATCAACAAGTTCTGCGGCAATCTGTGGGCCGCGACGTACGACCACTCGCCGCTGGATGTGGTCGCCTGGCACGGCAACCATGTGCCGTACGTGTACGACCTGCGCCGTTTCAATGTGCTGGGCACCATCAGCTATGACCACCCGGACCCGTCCATCTTCACGGTGCTCACCTCGCCCTCCGACACCCCGGGGCTCGCGGGCGTGGACTTCGTGGTCTTCGCCCCGCGCTGGCTGGTCGGCGAGGACACCTTCCGGCCGCCGTACTTCCACCGCAATGTGATGAGCGAGTACATGGGGCTGATCGAAGGCGCGTACGACGCGAAGACCGGGGGCGCCGGGGGCTTCGTACCGGGCGGGGGCTCGCTGCACAACATGATGTCCGCGCACGGCCCCGACCACGAGACCTTTCTGCGGGCGAGCGCGGCCGAGCTGGCGCCGCACAAGGTGGACGACGGGCTGGCCTTCATGTTCGAGACCCGCTGGCCGGTCACGGCCACCCGGCAGGCGCTGGAGGCGGACCACCTCCAGGGGCGCTATGACGACGTATGGCAGGGTCTGGAGCGTCATTTCCGCCCTTGAAACGCCACGTGAACGACCCCGCGCGGCGGTTGCCGTACGACCGCCCCGCGCGGCGGTTGACGTACGACGCCCCGTACGACCGCCCCGCGCGGACCGCGGCCGTACGACCGACCGTACGACCGCTCCGCGCGGCCGCTGCCGTGACACGTGGCTCGTGACTCCTGACTCATGACCGGAGACCGCGTGACCGCCTTCGCCCCCGACTCCCTCACCCTCAACCGCAAGCTGCCGCTGTGGTACCAGGTCTCGCAGTCGCTGCGGGCCTCCATACTCGGCCGGCGCCCGCACGACCCGCTGCGGCTGCCGACCGAGGACCAGCTCGCCGAGCACTACGGCGTCAGCGTGCTCACCATGCGGCAGGCGCTCAAGGAACTGGAGGCCGAGGGGCTGATCAGCCGCCACCGCCGTCGCGGCACCTTCATCGAACCGAGTGCGCGGCGCGGCGCGCCGGTACGGCTGCTGGGGTCGGTGGACGCGATCGTGGCCCAGCAGTCGGGCGAGCGGACGACGGTGCTGGAACACGGCTCGGCGCCGGTTCCGGCGGAACTCGCGGAGTACTTCCCCGGCCTGGACGAGGCGACCGTCTACCGCCGGCTGCGCCGGGACGGCAGCGGCGGCGAACCCACCAACTGGGCGGAGAACCTGGTCCGCCCCGAGCTGGCCGACCGCATCGACCTCGCGGACCTCGCGCGCTGGCCGATGACGAAGGTACTGCGGGACGTGGTGGGGGTACGGATCAGCCGGATCACGGACACGGTGGAGGCCCGGCTGGCCGACCCCGAGACCTCCCGCCTGCTCCAGGTCCCGCTGCTCAGCCCGATCCTGTACTACACGGGGGTGACCTACGACGAGAGCGGCCGCGTGGTGGACGTGGCCCGCATCCACTACCGGGGCGACCGGTTCTCGTTCTCGGTAACCGTAGAGGCCGACTGACCCGCCCCCACGGAGCGGCCACGCCGCGACGGCCCGCCGCAGCGGCGGGAAGCCAGACCCAGCATGGCGAGACGGCCCGCCGTCCACACCGGGCGGCCCCCTCGCACCGCGCGGGCGGCGCACGGCCGACGGCGGCAGCCGGACAGGCCGAACACGCGATCACCGTCGAGGCCGATCGGCGCCCTTCGCAGCACCCGCCGCCCCTCCCCCGGCCCGCGGCCACTCGGCCGCGCCGGGCCGCGCCGCCACACGCCCCGCCGTCGCCGTCGCGGCGGGACACGGACACCGGTGTGCGGGTGCCGCCGGCCCGACCGGCGACCGGCATGGTGACGGCGGGCACGTGGCCTTGGGGGTGGGGGCCGCATCGATACCATGCCGGGCGTGGGAGAACGTGAGGCGCCGCTGCTGGGGGACCTGATGCCGTGGGCCGTGGGGCCGCTGCGGCTCGGGCGGGCCTGGGTCATGGGGCCGGACGCGGTCTCGCTCAGAGCGCGCTGGGAGCGGCTGACGGGGGCCGAGGACGAGGCCGGGCGGACCGCGCTGTTCCGGCCGACCCGCGCCCGTACGCTGCACAGCTCCGTACCGCAGCTGCCCGGCCAGGCCACCTCCACCGCCCGGCTGGCGCGGGCGGACGGACCGTGCCCGCAGCCGGTGCGGATCGCGCACGGGCCGTTCGACCAGCAGTGGCTGATACCGGATCACCGGCTGATCGACGCCGCCCGCCCCGAGCTGTGGCGGGTGGCCGACGACCGGCAGATCCATGTGGTCGAGGCCGCCGGGCCGGACCCGGACCCGGTGCTCAGCTTCTCGGCGCTGCTGCCGGACGGCCACTCCCCCGCGGGCCGCCCCGGCCGTATCCGTCCGCTCTACCGCCGCCCCGGCGGGCAGGAGCCCAATCTCGCTCCCGGGCTGCTCGCATACCTCACCACCCGGCTCGGCCGCGCGGTGAGCGCCGAGGACTTCCTGGCGTGGACCGCCGCCGTGGCGCGCGGCGCCCCGTGCGCCGTGCCGCTGACCGCCGACCCCGGGGTGTGGGAGTCGGGCGTGGAGCTGGGCCGCCGTGTGCTGTGGCTCCACACGCGCGGGGCGCACAGTGGTGAACGCCCGCGCATGCCGGGTGGCCGACGCCCCTACGTCCGTGCCGCGCTTCCGGCGAACGGGCTGCCGGACTCCCTGGACTACGACCCGGACGAGGAGGCCCTGCTGCTGGGTGAGGGGCGGATCTCGCCGGTGCCACGGGTCGCGTGGGAGTTCCGGGCGGGCGGGGTGCGCGTACTGGAGACGTGGTTCGAGCGGCGCACCGCCCCGCAGGAGCCGGGCACGCTGGAGGCGGTCGGCCCGGCGGGCTGGCCGCCCGCGTGGACCTCGGAGCTGCTGGAGCTGATCACCGTGCTGGCGCTGCTCGCCGAGCTGCGCCCGGAGCTGCGGGCCGCCGCCGACCGGCTGGCGGACGGCCCCCTGATCGAGGCGGCGGAGCTACGGGAGGCGGGGTTGCTGCCGGTGCCCGGCACGGCGCGGCGCCCCGCGTCCGTACTGGACCATCACGAGGAGGGCCCGGAGGGTCAGTTCGCCCTTCTGTGAACGGACCCGCCCCGCTTCCACGAGGGGTACGGCCGCCGCCGCGAAGAGTACGGCCGCACCCACGCGGGGTACGGCCGAACGGACCTCTCGTCGGCATCCCGCAGCGACAGCGGTATGGGGTGGATCACAGCACGGAACTCACCGGCTGGAGCGAACCGGATGACCCCGTGCCTGCCCGGGATGACGAACGAAGACGCCTACGGGCCGGCCGGGTCAGCCGTGGTTGCCGAACAGCGAACGACGCAGCCGGCGCAGTGGCGCGAACAGCGACACCCGCGCACCCCGGCTGTTCTTCGCGCGCGTGTGATCGTGCGCGATCAGCTCCTGCATCAGCACCGCGGCGCTCTCCGCCTCCCGCTGGGGGACGGCAGGGCCGCCCAGCACCGCGAGATGGCGGTCGAGGCGCGCGCTGGACGCACCGCTTCCGCATTTGATCGCAGGCACTCGTGGCCTGCTCCGTACCGTTATCTGCTCCATGACACTCCCCACCCGTACGAGGGCACCCGCCCCGGGCAGAGTAACCCTACCTCCCCGAGCCGTCACCCACGCATCCCAGGTTCCGGATTCACCACCACGTCAAGGGTGTTGACAATACCTTTCGCGCGCAAACAAATTCTCGGCCCACCGCTCCATCCGTCCATCTGTCTACCCATCGCACCCCTTCACCAGGCTCGAACACGCCTGCGAGGAGACCCCGGCGGCCGGGGCCTCCTCCGTGCGGTGGTGGCGTGGCGCGATCAGGCGGCCGAACTGAAGACCGGGAGGTAGCCACCGGACTGACCGGCGGCGGTGGGGTGGTAGGACTCGTCGATGGGGATGGTGACGCTGTTCAGCCAAGCGCTGCCGGAGCAGATCTCATGCCCGGTGAAGGTCGTGGTGACGTCGCCGAAGCTGAAGCCGTGGTCGGCGGCACGCTTGGCGGTGACGGAGTTGAGCACGTCGGCGCCGCTGTTGATCGCGGCGCGCTCGGTCTCGCTGAGACCCAGTACGCAGGAGCCGCTCAGCTTGTAGAAGCGCGGGTAGCCGAGGACGACGACATGGGCGGACGGGGCCTTGGCGCGGATGGCGTCGTAGACCTGGTCCAGCTTGGCGGGCAGGGTGTTCTGGACGAACGTCTTGGCGCTGTTGACCGCGTTGACGCAGGTGGACTCGGACTGGAGCACACAGGTGGTCATGATGTCGGCGAAGCCGGCGTCATTGCCGCCGATGGAGATGGAGACGAGACCGGTGCCGGAGTTCAGCGGACCGAGCTGATTGTTCAGCACATCGCCGGTCTTGGCACCGGAGCAGGCGGTGAAGGCGAAGCTGGAGGGGGCGTGCGCGGCGGCCCAGAGCGCGGGGTACGCCTTGGTGCTGCGCTTACAGCTGCCGCTGGCGCTGTCGTAGCTGCCCGCGCCGACGCCGGATGAGTAGGAGTCACCCAGCGCCACATAGGCGGGGCCCGCGCTGTTCTCGTGGGCATGGGCGGCGCCGGCCCCGGTGAGGGCGAGGACGGCACCGACGACGAACGAAGCCATCGTCGCCGTGAGTCTGGACAGTTTCATTCGATCTCCCTAGCAGGATCACTGCTGTGCCGATATGAGGCGCGATGACCCGAAAAGGTGTCATCGCGTTCGTTCGAAACCGTCAGTCACGCCGCACGGGAGCGTTTCAGCGGAGTGACATGGCTATGTCATCCCGCTCAAACGGCCTATCTATGCGAGTAGTTGGCAAAAATCTTTCGATACGCGGCCGATACCGCCACAGGGCGGCCAGTATCCGGACGAGTCACTCCGCGGGATGTGTGAACGCCCCCATTCCGGTGGGGTCCGTGGAACAGCTCGGTAAACGGCCGCAAACCCTGGTGCGTCCTCGCCCCCGGTCCTGGATCATGGGGGCGGGTGCGCTGACCGACGCACCGGCCCCCCCGTTCTCAGGAGGCAGACCCTGCCTACGACACCCGCCGAAAAGTCCCTTCCGATCCGGCTGAACGTCGATGACAGCGATTCGCCGTCGGATGTCGTCGACGCGCTCTTCCTGGGGCGCTTCGCGACCGGTGAGCAGCCGTACGCCCGCAGCCACTCCGTCGACCGGGTGAAGTCGGGCGCCACGCTGCTGCCGCCGTCCGCGACCGTGCTGCGGGCGGCCCGCGACGACGACCGCAGCGCGACACTCGCCGAGGGCGACGGCTGGACCCTGCTGATCTCCCGGTGGAACCGGGGCGCGGATGTGACCGTGACCGCCGTCGACGACGCGCTGGCCGAGAAGGTGCTGCGGCAGGCGGTCGACGGCGCGGAGGACGAACCCGAGCCGCAGCCGGAGAACGTCTCGATGGGCTTCTGGTACGTCTCGCCGCGGCGCGGACCGCACCGCACCACACGGCAGATCTCGGCCGGGACCTGGGAGGAGATCCGCGGCAACTACACGGCGCCGGTCGCCGAGGCCATGGACGGGCTGATGAAGGTCACCCCCGACGACATCGCCGGCCGGCTCCTGCTGCTGCACGGCCCGCCCGGCACCGGCAAGACCTCGGCGCTGCGCACCCTGGCCCGGTCCTGGCGGGACTGGTGCCAGGTGGACTGCGTCCTGGACCCGGAGCGGCTGTTCACGGACGTCGGCTATCTGATGGACATCGCGATCGGCGAGGACGACGGCACCGCCAAGGGGCGCTGGCGGCTGCTGCTCCTGGAGGACTGCGACGAGCTGATCCGCGGCGAGGCCAAGCACACCGCCGGGCAGGCGCTGTCCCGGCTGCTGAACCTGACGGACGGTCTGCTCGGCCAGGGGCGCAATGTGCTGGTCGGGGTGACCACCAACGAGGACCTGGAGCGGCTGCATCCGGCGGTCGTCCGCCCCGGCCGGTGCCTGGCCCGGATCGAGGTGGGCAAGCTGACGCGGGCGGAGGCGGTCAACTGGCTGGGGACGGAGACCGACGACCGGGAGGGCGTCGTCGGACGGGACGGGGCGACGCTCGCGGAGCTGTACGCGCTGCGCCGCGGCACCCGGCCCGCCTCGGTGCCGTCACAGTCGGGGGACGCGGACGCGGGGCTGTACCTGTGAGACGGGCGGGCCGGTGAGACAGGCAGGCTGGTGAGACGCGCGGGCGATGAGACGGGCTCACCGGCGGGCCCGTCTCAGCCGTACAGCTCCCGCAGCCGTACGGACAGGCAGGTCACACAGCCCTCCATCTTCTCGAACTCGCTGATGTCCACCGGCACCGGCTCATAGCCGAGGTCGGCGAACAGCTCGGCCGTGCGCGGCGCGCTCCGCGCCATCAGCAGCTTGCCGCCGCCGAGCAGCACCACATGGGCGCCGGACTCCTCGGGCACGGGAAGGAAGCGCGGAAACGCCTCCGGGTCGTCGACCAGCGGCGGATAGCCGATGACGGTGCCGTCCGGCAGCGCGGTCACCGCCGACTTGAGGTGCAGCACCTTGCTGACCGGTACGGCCACCACCCGCGCGCCCAGCGGCTCCAGCGCGGCGCGCAGCTGGCGTACGCCGTCGCCGTTGGTACGCCCGCCGCGGCCCACGTAGAGGGTGTCGCCGATCTTCAGCACGTCCCCGCCGTCCAGCGTCCCCGGCTCGCGGATGCGGTTCAGCGAGCAGCCGAGTCCGGTCACGGCCTCCTCCGCCGTCACGGTCTCGGGCCGGCGGGAGTCGGCGCCGGGGCGGGCGATCACCGCGACGTTCCGGTGGACGACCATGGTGTCCTCGACGAACACCCCGTCCGGGCAGTCGTCCAGCGGCGGCAGCTCCACCGTCTCCCAGCCGTGCGCACGCAGCGCCACGACGTAGACCTCCCACTGCCGCAGCGCCAGCGCGGCGTCGACCGGTGTGCGGTCGATATGGGTGACGAGCCCGTCGGCGAGGCGGGGGCTGGGGCGTCGGACGAGGGCTTTACGGCTGGTCATGGCTCCAGGATGACAGGCTCAGGCGCCGTCCTGGTCACCGTAGGCGGCCCGCACGGCGTCCTCGACGGCGGCGAGCGCGGCCGCGCGGTCCAGGCCCAGGCGCCGCGCCCGCTGGGCGTACGTCCGGGCGGCTTCGGCGGCCTGGCGCCGGGCCGCGTCGCCCGCCGCCGCGATGAAGGAGCCGTGGCGGCCGCGGGTCTCGATCACACCGTCCGCCTCCAGCGCCCGGTACGCCTTGGCGACGGTGTTGGCCGCCAGCCCCAGCTCCTCGGCGAAGCCGCGTACGGTGGGGAGTTTGTAGCCCACGGGGAGCGCGCCGGAGCGGGCCCGCTCGGCGATCTGCGCGCGGATCTGCTCGAAGGGGGCGGCCGCCGCGTCCGGGGCGACGGTGATCTGCAAGGCCACGTGGGGCTCCTGGGGCGTGCGTACGGTGTGGTGGTGTGTGGCCCCCATTGTCGGCCACGCCGAGGGACCGCGCACCGCCGGTGATCCGGCGCATGAGCCAGCGGCGAGCTTGCGCATGAGACACGGGTGGTCCGGCGTATGAGCCACGGGTGGTCCGGCGCATACGCGGCGGGTGGTCCGGCGTATGAGCCGCCGGGGGCCCGGCGTATGCGCCGCGGGTGCTCCGGTCCACGTACCGTCGGTGATCTAGCCCACGAGCAGGGCGAATTGGGAGGCGGGCGGGGCTGACAGGCCGTAGCCTGCGAAACCATGACCCTGACTGTGCGCGATTTCCGTGCCGCCGACGCGGAGTCCGTCGCGGCAGCGCGTCGCTCCGCCTTCCCCTATCTGGTGACCACGCCGCGGACGGTGGTCTGGGCGGTGGAGAGCGCGCCCGTGGCACGGCACTACCGGCTGCTGGTCGCCGAGGCCGACGGGGAGGTGGTGGGCGCGTCCGAGGTGGGCGTCTTCCACGACAGCGACGAGCCCGGCCTGGCCTTCGCCAATACGACGGTGAGCGCGCGGGCGCGCGGCCGGGGCGCCGGCTCGGCACTGGTGACCGCCGCCGAGGAGTACCTGGCCGGGCTGGGCACCGCGAAGGTCTTCGCCTGGACGCTGGACGAGCCGGGCGCGGTGACGTTCGCCGAACGCCGTGGCTACCGCCGTGGCCGCGCCTCCCGTGTCCAGCGGCTGGACCTGACGGCGGCCGCGCTGCCGCCGCTGAACGCGGGCGGCCTGCCGGACGGCGTGGAGCTGCGCACGGCGGCGGACTTCGCGGACGATCCGCGCCCGCTGTACGAGGCGGACGTCGAGTGCACGCGGGACGAGCCGGGAGATGTGGCGACGACCCGGCCCCCGTACGCCGAGTGGCTGGCCGCCACCTGGGAACACCCGGCGCTCGACCGCGAGCTGACCTCGGTGGCCGTGGTGGACGGCGCCGTGGCGTCCTACAGCGTCGCCCACACCGACGGCCGGGGCCGCTACTGGTCCGGCATGACCGGCACCCTCCGCGCCTTCCGTGGCCGCGGCCTGGCCAAGCTCGCCAAGAACGACTCCCTGCACCGCGCCCGGTCGGCGGGCTGCCGGGAGGCGTTCACCGGCAACGACGGCGACAACGAGCCGATGCTGGCGATCAACAAGTGGTTCGGCTACGAACCGGCGCACATGGAGTGGCGCTACGTGCGGGAGCTGTCGGCATAACGCCGCAGGCCCGCCTCTCTCCTGTCAACCCCCGCTGAACTGTCAACCCCCACTGACCAAGGGACATCGATGTCTGCCATGACCCCATCCGTCCACCCGCCCAGACGCACTCTGCTCGGCACCCTCCTGGCCGTCGCCCTCACGACGGCGGTACCCCTCCTCCCGAGCGGCACGGCCTGGGCGAACGACAGCGCCTCCGCCGACCCGCTCAAGGTGATGGTCGTCGGCGACTCGATGACCCAGGGCCACGAGGGCGACTACACCTGGCGCTACCGCCTGTGGCAGTGGTTCCACGAGCAGCACGTGGCCGTGGACTTCGTCGGCCCCTACACCGGTACGACGTCACCCGACGCACCGGCCGCTCCCCAGCCGCCCCGGCTCCAGGGCGAGCCGGAGCCCGCCCCGGCCCCGCCCAGGACCGACGGCGGCTACGCCAAGGACGCGGAGGCGTTCGACAGCGACCACTTCGCGGTGTGGGGCCGCCAGGCCGCCCAGGACAAGGCGCTGATCAAGGAGCAGGTGGCGAAGTACCAGCCCGATCTGCTGCTGGTGGGCCTGGGCTTCAACGACATGGGCTGGTTCGTCAGCGACGCCCAGGGCACCCTGGAGAGCGTGAAGACGCTGGTCGACGAGGCCCGCGCCGCCAAGTCCGACGTCAAGTTCGCCCTGGCCAACGTGCCGCAGCGGGCGAAGATCGAGGGCCGGGACGACCTGATCGCCAACACCGACACCTACAACCGGCTGCTCGCCGAGGCGATCCCGGCCTGGCACACCGCCACGTCCCCCGTGAAGCTGGTCGACTGGCAGGGTGACTACGACTGCGCGCCCGAGAGTTGCCCCGCCGGCTATGACGGCCTGCACCCCAACGCCCTCGGCGAGTACCAGATAGCCCACGCCTTCGAGACCACCCTGCACACCGAGTACCACCTCGGCACCGACGTCCCGGACGTCCCCGGCACCGTCGCGCCCCGCCCCACCTCGACACCGGCCGACGTCAAGGCCACCTCGGCGGACAGCGGCATCGTCGTCACCTGGGACCCGGTCTACGGCGCCTTCGGCTACGACGTCCGCGCCCGGCTCGTCGGCTCCGCCGACTGGGGCGGCGAGCACCACGTCACCGCCAACCGCTACGACACCACCTGGACGACCGAGGGCCAGAGCTACGAGTACCAGATCCGCACCGACAGCGGCGGATCGGTGAAGTCGGAGTGGTCGGAGGTCGTCAGCGCGACCGCCCATCCGAAGACCGCCCCCGGCCCCGCCGACATCGTCACCCGTCCCACCGCCACCGGCGTCGACGTGTCCTGGAACCCCCCGACCGGCCCGTACACCGACACCATCGACCGCTACGAGGTCCTCACCTACGACCTCGACACCCCCGGCGCGTTCCCCGGCAGCGTCGGCACCCGGGACACGTCCATCCACGTGGACGGCCTGACGCCCGGCCACCGCTACGCGGTCTCCGTGGCCACCTGGAACGCGGCCGGCGGCGGTATCCCCAGCGGCGGCCCCCAGGTGGTCATCGGCGCGGACGCCGCGTCGGCGGCAAGCTGACCGTCCGACAGCGCGCTGTCGCGCGGTCACGGCACTAGCCCAGCGGCGTCAGGCGGTCGGGGCCCTTGGGGTCATAGGCGATGGCGTCGCCGGGCTCGTGCCAGTGGAGGGTGAAGCGGTGGCCCGCCCGGTAGGCCTCCAGGCCCGCGCGGCAGTACGCCACCATGTCGTCCGGCAGCGCGTCCAGCGGGAACCAGCCCAGCTCCGAGCACTTCTCCGGCTCCCGGTTGACCGGCTCCCGCCCGCCCTCCCCCGGATCTCCCAGCTCCGCCTCGAAGAACCACCCCGTACGGGGCGCCCCCGTCGGCGCCTTGTGCTGCATCACGAGGACGACCCGCACCTCGTCCGGGGTGAGGGTGAGGCCGATCTCCTCCGCCGTCTCGCGGAGGAGTGCGGCACGGACGTCCTCCCCGTCCTCGACATGGCCGGACGGGGCGTGCAACAGCCCGTCCGCGTAACCCGTGTTGGCGCGGCGGGCGAGGAGGACCTCGCCGCCGCGGCGCAGGATCAGATGGACGTCGACGATCTCGGTGTGGCGCCGGGCGGGCGCGAGGTCGGCCACCAGGACGTACCGCTCGTCGTGCACCACCCGCCCCCACAGCGCCGCGTCCGCCCCGAGCTGCTCGACCGACAGCCGCTCGGCCAACGGCCCGACCAGCCCGGACAGCTCGGCGGCGGACAGACCGACGGGGCCGGACCGCTCGGCGACGGACAGGCCCACCGAGTCGGACTCACCCCAGCGGCCCTCGATCAGCACCAGCCGCCCGCCCGGCCGCACCAGCCGCGCCCAACGGCCCAGCACCGCCCGCTGATCGGGCAGCAGCCACAGCAGATGCCGGACCAGCACCACATCGAAGTTCCGCTCCGGCACGGGCGGCTCCGCCGCGTCCCCGACGAGCACGGTGGCGCCCGTCCCCGCGAGCTTCTCCCGGGCCAGCCCGGCCATCCGGGACGAGCGGTCGACCCCCGTCACCCGGTGCCCCGCCTCGGCCGCGAGCAGGGCGAGGCTTCCGGTGCCGCACCCGAGGTCGAGCACATCGCCGGGCCGCTCGGGCAGCCACCCACGCAGCCGGGCGGCCCACGCCTCCCGGACGGCCGGGTCACGCAGTCCGTGGTCCGGCTCGTCGTCGAAGTCCGCGGCGGCGGCGTCCCAGTAGGCGGTGGTCGAGGTGTCGGCACACATACCGCGATGGTCGCACCCGCCACCGACAACGCCTCCCTTTCCCACCGTGGGGCGGCTTCTTACCGTGGGGCGGGCCGCAGCACGAGGGTGACGAAGCCGAGGGTTCCGCGGTAGCCGTTCAGCCACTGGGAGCGGTGTTCGGCGGCGGCCTTGTGCGCGTCCGCGGCGTCGGGTTCCATGCCGTGGTCCAGGGCCCAGCGGGACAGCGAGCCGGTCCACGACCACTCGTAGTCGTCCCACTCCCCGGCCGTGCTGACGTGACCGTAGACGGGCACCCAGCCGTCGGCGACGACACGGTCCACGGTGGTCGTGAGATCGGCGTAGTCGTCCCGGGTGGCGCCCAGCGCCGAGAGGGCGGCGGTATGGGGTTCGCGCTCCCAGAAGCCGTCGCCCACCAGGACATGGCCGCCCGGTGCGAGGAATTCGCGCGCCGCCGCGAGGGTGGGCAGCAGCCCGCCGAAGGCGTGTGCGGCGCCGACGCTCAGCACCACGTCGAAGCGGTGCGCCGAGGCGAACCCGGCGGCGTCCGTCTCATGGACGACCAGCCGGTCCGCGACCCCGGCTTCCTCCGCGTCCGCGCGTGCCAGGTCCAGGGCGGCGCCGTCGACGTCCACGCCCTCGGCGCGTATCGACGGGTAGCGGGCCAGCAGCCGCCGCAACCATGCGCCGCGTCCGCAGCCGAGGTCGAGGGCGCGGGCGTCGGCGCGGTCCGCCGCGTCCGCCATGGCCCGGTCCAGCAGCCGGCCCACCGACTCCTCCGCGAGCGGGGCGGCGATCGGGTGGTCGGCGTGCGCGAGGCGGGAGATCCGTTGACGGTCCATCCGCACAGCGTGGCAAGACCCGGCCCACCTCGCAGCGCATTTTCTTGGTCAGAACGATGCGTTGAACGTCTCGATCTCACAACGCGCCGCCCCGCCTTTGCCGATCCTGGCATCCGTGGTGATGAACGGCACGCCTAGGCTTTCAGCAAGCACAACGTACTGGGCGTCATAGGCGGACAGGTTGCTCGACAGGTCCTTGACTCGCTCCCACAGGATCAACGTTTCGTACCGGTCGATCGGCAGATCGCGATACGTCGCCACGGCCTTGCGGAGCTGCTTTTCGCTGAGCTTGGGCTCGCCGCCACGTCGCCCGCGCGCCAGGCCGAGCAACGCCGACATGACCTCGTAATCGAGCAGATGGGGTGCGGCGAGCCGATCCTCCTTCGCGACACGTTGACGCACCCCATGTCCCGTTGGACTCTCGTCCGCCAGGAAGAAGACGAGCGCGGAGCAGTCAATGACGATCAACGGTCCGCCCTTGCGTCGTGGATCGCGGCCAGCACATCCGATGCGCTCAAGCTGGCGCCGGCCTCGGCTTCGGCCCGAGCTGCGACCTCAGCGAGCGTGGGCCTAGAGGCTTCCCCGACGAGCACCTCCAGCGCATACGCCTGGAGCGACTTGCCAGCCCGTGCAGCGCGGGCCTTCAGCGTGGCGAGGGCGTCGTCCGGTACGTCGCGAATGGTCAGAGCAGTCATGCGCTGCATTTTAGCAGCAGCGCATGCATAATGCAGCTGCATCACAGGTCCGCACCGTCGCGGTGGCGCGGGCAGCGGCAGGGCGGGAACTGGCTCGACCGCAAGGGTGCGAGCTTGTCCTTGACCACGACGACCACCTTGGCGACTTCCTGCGTGACGACCGTGCCGTCGGGCGAGACGCGGTAGACGCGCATCGTCATCCGTGGAGGGGTGGGATCGATGTGTGGGAACACGTTGACCTGTCTTTCCGGTCGGCCAATTACGTTGAGTGCACACAGCGTTGCGCTCCGGCACGTAGGCTGGAAAGAGGCGATACGTCCCAGCCAAGATCGCGGGACGAAAGGGGATGGACCGATGACGTTCCAGCCACGCGAACTGTTTCCCGACCGCTCCGCACGCGACCTCTTCGGCGCGGAGATCCGCCGCCACCGCGAGAAGGCGGACATGTCGCTGCGGCGGCTGTCAGAGGTGCTGAACTACAGCAAATCGCACCTGGCCCGGATCGAGGCGGCGGAGTCCCTGCCGTACGACGACCTTCCGGCCAAGCTGGACGCGTGCTTTGGGACGGACGGCATGTTCGCGCGGATCTATGCGCTGGCGAAGAACGAGCCGTATCCGTCGAAGCTGCGCCGTGTGGTGGAAGTTGAGAAGCGCGCGGTCACCATCGAGCAATACACGTGCGCCACCATCCCTGGCCTGCTCCAGACTCCCGAACTCGCAAAGGCGTCGCTGCGCATCGGCAACCGGTTCGCACCCGACGCGGAGATCGAGGCGTGGACGAAGGCCCGCATTGCTCGACAGGCGCGGCTGGCCGGACCACGGCCACCGCACTGTTGGTTCATCGTGGACGAGGCGGCATTGCGCCGCGCGGCGGGCGGACCCGAGGTGATGCGCCGCCAGATGGGGTCCCTCCTTGAGCGCGGGACGCAGCCATACGTAACCATTCAGGTCCTGCCGTTCAGGGCGGGCCAGCACGTGGAGGCGGGCGGTTCCTTGCTGCTCTACACGCTGCCGAACGAACCACTGCTGGCCTACGAAGAAGGCAGCCGCTTCGGCACTTTCGTCGAGGACCCGGACCGAGTCGCGGAGCGTCGGAAGAACTACGATCTGCTCAGGGCCATGGCCCTCTCGCCCCTCGACTCCGAGGCGGTGATCCGAGCCGTGATGAAGGACTGGACCTCATGGGAACCGCCCCAGACCTGAGAACCGCTTCGTGGCACAAGAGCAGCTACAGCAGTAACGGGGGCGGCGAATGCGTGGAGGTCGCCGACAACCTCCCCGGCATCGTCCCCGTCCGCGACTCCAAGAATCCCGACGGGCCCGTCCTCATATTCCCGGACGACTCCTGGAGCACCTTCATAGCGACCCTGAAGAGTCCTCACCGCAGCAGCAGCTGAAGTCCGCCCAGCACCGTGGCCGCGATCACCAGTCGCTCGAAGAGCTTCTGGTTGATCCGGTCCACGCAGGCCTTACCGATGAACGCACCGGGCAGGACGAAGAGCGCCAGCAGCGCGTCCAGCAGCAAGGAGCGGGCGTCGATCAGGCCGAGGCCGACGCTGAAGGGCACCTTGGCCACGTTCACGATCAGGAAGAACCAGGCCGAGGTGCCCAGGAAACCCAGCTTCCGGAAGCCGGCGGAGAGCAGGTAGAGCGACATCACGGGGCCGCCCGCGTTGGCCACCATCGTCGTGAAACCGCCGAGGACACCGTACGAACCGGCCTTGAGCCGTGCGCCCGCCCCGTCCGTGTCCGGGACCGCCGGGACCGCCGGGGTCTCCGCGCGTGCCGCCGTGCGCCGTCGCCACAGCGTGACGCCCGCCATCAGCAGCAGGATCGCCCCGATCGACGTCCGTACCGCCGCATCCCCGGCCCACAGCAGGAACACCGTCCCCACCACGACCCCGGCCGCGACCGCCGGGAACAGCCGCCACAGGGTCCCCCAGTGGGCGTGCCGCCGATAGGTGCTCACGGCGAGCACGTCACCCACGATCAGCAGGGGCAGCAGCACACCGGTCGACTCCCGGGCCGGAAGCACCGCCGCGAAGATCGCGAGGCTGACGGTGTTGGCGCCGCTGACGGCGGTTTTCGAGAAGCCGACGAGTATGGCCGCCGCCGCGAGCGCGGCGAACTCCCAGAGGGTAACGGTGTACATGCCACGGAATGATGGCAGGCCGCCGCGCACCCGCCGCAGCCAGGGATCTCAGCGCACCCAGCCCATGAGCGGCTCGGTGTCGAGCGTGACGCCGACCGGCGCGGGCAGCGTGAGGGGCTTACCGAACGGCACGGTCTTGGTGCACTCGTAGCGGACGCCGTCGGGCTCGCTGAACACGGTGACCTCACCGGCCTCCCGGTCGACCAGCAGGTAGACCGGAATGCCCGTCTCGGCGTAGGCCCGTGGCTTCTCCACCCGATCCCTGCGGTCGGTGTCGGAGTCGTAGGAAGTGACCTCCACGACCATCAGGACGGAGTCGGCATCGGCCCACTCCCCCTGGCCGACGAACGCGTCACTGTGGGCCAGGGTCCCGTCGGGGCGCGCATGGCCATTGCGGTCCGTCTCGACTTTGAGGCCCTGGTCGTGAAGCCACAGTTCGGGATGGGCCTGGATGCAGATCCGCGCCAGCCACTGAATGATCCGCCCGTGATCGCCGTCCGGCACCGGCGTGACCCCGATCTTCCCGTTGATGAACTCCCACCGCACTCCCTCCGCCACGCGGGCCGCCAGCCGCGCGTACTCCTCGAACTCCTCCGGCAGCATCTGCGGACGATCATGGGTCGCGGTCATGACCGAGAGCCTCCTTCGGGTGCGGTGCGCTCTCAGCGTAGTCGTTCTCAGTGGCCACCACCTGTGAGACTGAGGTGCACGCATGGTGACAGGACGAACTTGGGACGGGCTGCCGGAGCTGGTGGACTGGCTCGAGGAGGAGTACGGGCCGATCGCCGAGGACGGAACTCCGCCTCGCGTACGAGACGGTGGAGCTGCCCGCCGACGACGATCAGCGCCTGGTGGTGCACATCCCCGCCGACGACGCCTCGGCCGCCGCCCTGGACCGGCTGACGGGCCGCCGCTCCGGCGCGCTGCGTGCGGTGTCCGGCTGAGGCCCGTCCGCCGGGCAGGTCATTCGTCCAGGTAGTGGAAGCCCGGCTGCGGATGCATCAGGAAGTCGTGGTGCGAGATGTTCCAGGCGTACGCACCGGCCATCGCGAAGGCGACGCGGTCCCCGGCCCGTAGCTCCGTGACCGGGACGCGGCGGGCCAGGACGTCCTTGGGGGTGCACAGCTGGCCGACCAGCGTGACCGGCTCCTCCCGTACGGCCGGGCGCGCCCAGGGCCGGGGCCAGGTGTCCACGGGGAGCACCTGGAAGGGCTGGTCGTGCTGTTTGGTGGCGGGGGTGCGCAGGTGGTGGGTGCCGCCGCGCAGCACCGCGAACGCCTCGCCCCCGCTGTGCTTGAGGTCCAGCACTTCGGTGACGTACCAGCCGCAGTGGACGGTCAGCGCCCGGCCGGGCTCGATCCGCAGGGTGAGGCCCGGGTGGCGCAGGGCGAGGTCCGCCATGCCCCTGCCGTAGGCGGCCCAGTCGAAGCGGCGGTCGGGGTGAGCGTAGTCCACCCCCATCCCGCCGCCGACGTTCACCTCGGTGAGCCCCAGGCCGTGGCGCTCGGACAGCTTCCGCGTCCAGTCGGCGATCACGGCGGCCACCGCGACCTGGGCGGGGGCGTCGAGGCCGCTGGCGAGATGGGCGTGGATGCCGCGCAGGCGGAGGGGGCCCGCGCGGGTGAACAGGGGCAGGCAGCGCTCTACGGCCTCCGGGTCGAGGCCGAAGGGGCTGGGGCGGCCGCCCATGGCGAGTGCCGCGCCGCCCAGCTCGTCACCGGGCACCGGGAGGTTGACGCGCAGCAGGATGTCCACGTCCCCGTCTCCCCCGTCCCCGGCCTCCGCGTTCCCCGCGTTCCCGTCTCCCCCGTCCCCGGGCCCCGCGTTCCCGAGCCCCGCGCCGCCGGGCCCCGCGTTCCCGAGCCCCGCGCCCCTGGCCCTCACGTCCCCGGCTCCCGCGTCCCCGGCCCTCACGTCCTCCGCCGCCCTGGCCAGCAGCCGCAGCTCCTGTTCGCTCTCCACATGGAACCGCTCCACGCCCAGCGTCAGCGCCCGGCGCAGCTCGCCCTCGGTCTTGCCCGGTCCGCCGAAGGCCAGCGGCATCCCGGGCACGGCCGCGCGGACATGCTCCACCTCACCGCCGGAGGCGACCTCGTAGCCGGTGACGTGGGGCGCGAGCGCCCGGAGGACGGGCGGGGCCGGATTGGCCTTCGCGGCGTAGTAGAGCTCCAGGCCCGGCGGCAGCGCGTCGCGTACGGCGCGTGCGTGCGCGCGGAGCGCGGCCAGGTCGTAGACGTAGGCGGGGAGGTCGTCGGCGGTCAGCGCCGTGGCGAGGGTGTGGACGGGGGTGGTGATCAACGGCTGCTCCCGGGGTGGATGGCATGGGCCGCCTCGGCCGCGTGGGTCGTCTCCGACACGTGGGTCGACTCCGACGCATGGGCCGACTCCGACGCATGGGTTGTCTCCGACACGTGCGCCGCCTCGGACAGCAGGGCGGAGGCGAGCGGGCTGGCGATCCGGACATAGCCCGCGTGGCGGTCGGCCTGACGGGCCCAGCGGGTGAGCAGGTTGGCCTTGGCGGGCAGCGGCACACCCGCCACGAGGGCGCGCAGCGCGGGCGGGTGATCGTGGGCCGCGGAGCGCTCGCACAGCACCCGGCGAACCGCCGACCACAGCGCGGGCTCCAGGCGCGGACAGCGGTCGGCGAGGGCGGCCACCATCTCGGCGACGTGGTTGACCAGCAGGCAGTACACCACCCGGTCCCAGCCGCGCTCCCGCTCGTATGTCAGCGGGCGGGCCACGGCCTCGGGCAGCGCCGCGAGCGCGGCGGTGTGCTGCTCGGGCACCAGCTTGGTGCCCTCCAGGTCACGGAAGAGGACCTGCCGGGGGGTGCCGTCGGCGGGGTCCACGCCGATCACGACGTTCTGGAGATGGGGTTCGAGCACCACGCCGTGGTCGAAGTAGGCGGCCAGCACGGGCGGTACGAGAAGGTCCAGATACGCCTGCCACCAGGCGGCGAGCCGGTCGGGACCGGCGTCGGGGAGGAGCCGGGAGAGCTGGGCGCCGCTGGTCGGGTACTCATCGGCGACGGCCGCCGCGAGCACCGCGGTCAGCCCCGGCCGCAGCCGGGCGGCCAGCCCCTCGCGGACGATCACCCCGAAGCCCTCGGTCAGCTGCTGCTCACCGCCGAGGTCAAGGCTCCGGTACGCGGGTTCGCGCAGCAGCTCGCAGCTGGGGAAGCGGGCGGCGAGGTCGGCGGCGACCGGTTCCAGCAGCCGGGTCAGGGCGACGGCGCCGGACAGCTCGTAGTCGGCGTTCTTGCGCAGGCAGTTGGTGATCCGCACGTTCAGGCTGAACTTGAGGAAGTCCCGGCCGTCGTACAGCGTCCGGACCGACGCGGTCGGCGCGAAGTCCCGGCCGCCGGGCCCGAGGTCCAGCACATCGCCACGGCCGATCGCCGCCCGCAGCAGACGGTGCTCGCTCAGCATGGCGTACTGCCAGGGGTGCGCGGGCAGCAGGCGGTAGCCCTCGGGGACCTGGCGCTGCCGGTCCAGCGCGGCGAGGGCACCGGGGCGCGCGGACTCCTCGCGGACGTATGCGTGGCGTACGGCGAGGTGGTGCAGCGGGAAGCGCGCCCCGGCCTCGGGGGCGAACCGCGACCAGGAGTCGGCGCTGCCGGTGCGGGCCTTGGGGGTGGGGTGGAAGCGGTGGCCGAAGAGCAGGGACTGCTCGGAGGCGAGATAGGCGAGATGGGCGCGCTGGGTGTCATGGGCGCTGTCGGCGGCGGGTGGGGTGTTTCGGTCCCGGTTCCGGTCCCGCTCCTCCATCGCCTCCAGGGCCGCCGTCATGCCCGCGTGGCTGGAGGTGACCTGGTCCAGGAACTCGTCGTTGTGCACACCCGTGCGCAGCTGGAGCTCCCGGTGGATGCGCTCGGCGAGTTCGCGCCAGGACATCTCGGTCCAGGTGCCGTCGCGCTGTTCGCTGACCGGCCCGGTGAAGCGGTGCGCCCCGATGAGGGAGGTGCGCCGCAGCCGGACGCGCAGCAGCGCCCCGCAGCGCGGCAGCCTCAGCCGGAGCCACCCGTCGGCCACGGCGGTCTGGTGCTCCGGCCCCGAGACCTCACGGAGCAGACAGTTGAGGAGGGTGTGGGCGGTCACGTGGTCGGCGGAGGCCACGGCCGCGGCGGGCGAGGAGGTCATGGGCATGAGGCGGCTCCAGCGGGGGCGGAGGAGGGTGCGGAGGAGGAGGGTGCGGAGGAGGAGGGTGCGGAGGAGGAGGGTGCGGAGGGAGGTGCGGGGTGGAGGGTGGGAGAGGTACGGGGAAGGTGGGCCGGTCGGGGCGCGCCGGTCATCTGCCGCTTCCCCGCAGCAGATAGTTGGGCCCGGTGACGTAGTGCTTGTTGATGTCCGCGGCGCCCGAGTGATCCTTGGTGAACAGGGTGCCGGCGGTGACCATCGCCTTGACCGGCAGCCGCGCCGCCTCCAGCACCCGCGCCCGCAGCAGGGCGGCGGACGTCCCGGGCCGGGTGGCGGCGAGCCGGTCGACGGCCTCGGTGAGCCGGTCGCGCAGCCGCCGCAACAGGGTGTCGAGCGGGGCCCGGCCGAGGCGGGCGAGTTCGAAGACGAGGGCGGCGGCGCACAGATGGACGGTGATGGTGGTGAACACGTCGGCCACCGGGCCGTCGCCGGGCGTCAGGATTCTGCGGTCGTCGAAGCCGCACAGGTCGGCGGCGGGTCCGCCGCCGATCACGGCGGCGAGCCGTACCGCGTGGACGCGGGGGCCGTCGTGGTCCTTGATGAGCAGCCGCAGCCGGGGCACCGCACACCCCTCCTCGAAGACCAGCGAGGTGTTCTGCTGGTGGGACTCCAGCGCGATGCCATACCCGAAGAGGGTGGTGTGGAAGTCGAACAGCAGCGTGAAGTAGTCGTCGAGCAGGGCGAGGACGTCACCGCCGTAGTGGCGCTCGGCGAGCCCGTCGATGACGAGCATGCCGTCCGGGGCGGGGGCGAGCAGCCCGGCCAGCGGCACGATCGTGGCGTTCTCCAGACCGGGCGGGTAGCGGCGCACGAGCGTGGCCAGCAGCTCGTGCCCGGCGTGCAGATGGGTGGTCTCGTCGGCGAGCAGCACGGTGGCGCGGAACCTCGGCTCGCGCTCGATCACGGCTTCCACGAGCCGCTGGGCCACTTCGCCGTCGGTGAGGGTGCCGGGTTTGATGGACCGCCGGTTGCGTTGCCCCAGCGTGGAGGTGGTGAGCGGCAGCTTGAGGTGGACGAGGGGGTCGTCGGCGACGGCCACGGTCCGCATGGAGAGGGTGGGCCGTACGTCCAGCAGACCACGGTCGGCGAGCCGGGCGGCGTCCTCCAGCCCGGCCGTGCGCAGCGCGGTCTCCAGCGGGCGGCCGACGGTGAGCGGATGCACCGGGAAGGCCAGCCATCCGTCGGCTGTCCCCTTCCCCGGCCCGAGACCGAGCCTCAGCTCGCCGGGTGTCGGCCACCAGACGGGCAGCCGTGCCGGGTCCCCGCTGACCGCCTCGCGGGGGAGGACGAGCCAGCGCAGCGGGAAGGTGGGGTGGAACTCGGGGGCGTGGGCGCGTAATTGGTCCTCGGTGAAGACGGCCCGGCCCCGGCTGGTCGGGTAGACCGGGTGGTCCCGGAAGGCGGCGAGCGTGTCATACGCCACCGCCCCGGACATCCCCGCCCACCGCTCACCGTGGCGCGCGGCCAGGTCGGCGACGACACCGGGCCGGACGCGGGTGTGCAGCCGCATGGCGTCGAGGGCCTGGTGGCATTCGGTGACGAAGACGTCGTACAGCGGGCGGTCGTCGACCGGAACGGCCGCCCGCAGCCGCCCGAGGACGGCGTCGAGGCCGGTGAGCGGTGCGGTACGGACGGGATGGTCGACGGGGCCGCCCACAGCCCCAGGCCCGGCGGCGGCGCCGAGGGCGCCGGGAGCGCCGGAACTGCCGGGGACGGCGGGAGCGCCGGGGACGGCGGAAGTGCCAGGGGCGCTGGGGACACAGGGGACGCCGAGCGACCCGGATTCACCCGAGACGCCGAGCGGCCCAAGCCCGGCCAGGGCGCTCGGCGCCCGGGGAACGCGGCCTCCGGGAGCGTGGTTCCCGGGCCCATCGGCCGGGCCGGGCCCGGCCGAGGTCGCGGCGCCCCCGGCGCCGCCCCCAACCGCACCACCCACAGTCGCGCCACTCGCACCCGCGCCCCCCACAGTCGCGTCTCGCGAGGGGGCGGGTACCAGTCGGGGCGGGCGGCGGGCGCGGATGGTGCACTGGAAGCCCTCGGGTTCCACCGGCAGCAGCACGCTCTCGCCCCCCTCCAGCGCGATGCGCAGCCAGTCGCCGTCGGCGCGCCGCACCGTGCGGGCGCGGCTGCGCAGCTTGTAGGCATCCTCTCGGAGGAACGTGTCGAGCACCCGTCCGAGAAGCTCCCGCTCCTCTTCCGCTGTTTCCGCTGTTTCCGCTGTCACACGATCTCCCATCGGTGGGCCGCGAGGAACTCCGCCACCGCCGCGTCGATCCGCCCCTGGTCGGTGCCGGTGGCCCGGAGCACGCCGAGGAAGTCGCGGTTGGTGCGGTGGAGCGGGTGTTCCTCGCCGATTCCGCGCAGCGGCCGGTAGTCCAGCCGTACGCCGTCGCGTTCGGTCACACTCGCCGGAGGGGCGGACGCGAGCCGTCCGGCGCGGTCGGCCATGACGTACTCCATGCGGACCCGGCCGTCGGTCCGTGCGCCGAGGTCGTCCGGCAGCGGCTCGCCCAGGTGCGTACGGAGGATGTACTCGAACAGGGGGATGTCGAGCAGCTCGGCGAGGACGAGGTCGCACTGGTCGCCTATGGCACGGTAGTTGACCTCTATGAGGCGGGCCCGGTCGCCCTGGACGACGTACTCGGTGTGGCACACGCCGAACCCGACACCGAGCGCGCGTAGTTGGGTCAGCACGTGGTCGGTGTGCGGCTGCGGGGGCGGGGCGGGCAGCAGGTGCAGCCGTTCCTCGATGAAGTGCGGGGGTGGCGACAGCTCGGTGCGGAAGGCGCCCAGGACATGCAGGGTGCGGCCGTCACCAAGGGTTTCCAGGGTGCGTAGTTCGCCCTCGAGGAACTCCTCGATCACCAGCGCGGCCCCGGGCCTCCGGGCGCGGATCTCCCGGCAGCGCCGGATCAGTTCGTCCGCGTCGGCGACGAGGACGACGTCCTCGCTGGCGACGCCCTCGCGTGGTTTGACCACACAGGGGTAGGGCGCGTCGAGTCCGGCGAGGGTGGCGGGGTCCTGCCCGGTGGCGAGTTCGGCGGACCAGACGGGGTCGGCGGCGTCCGGGCCGGCGGCGGCGAGGGCGCGGCGCAGTTCGGCCTTGTTCTTCGTGCGCAGCGCGGCGCGCCAGTCCTTGCCGGGGAGGCCGAAGTACGCGGCGGCGAGGGCGGCCTGGGTCTGGAGGTGGTCGCTGTTGGTGAAGACGGCGTGGGGACGGCCCTCGGCGGCGATACGGCTGATGACCTCGGCGAAGTCCCGTACCTCACAGGGGGCGACGTCAAGCGCGGGGAACGGGGCGCGCCGCCGTCCGTAGGCGCGTTCGTGGGCGTCGGGCTGGTCGGTGAGGAGGGTAACCGCCAGGCCGAGCCGGGCCGCCGCGGGGAGGAAGCCCTCGGTGACGGAGTCGGTGGGGTTGAGGGCGAGGAGGTGGAGCCGAGGGGGCCCCGAGGCAGGGGAGGAGGACGGCCGGGACGCCGCGTCGAGATCATTCTCGTTCACGGCCCGAGATTAGGTTAGGCATGCCTAATCCTGCTAATTCGACGGCCCGGTCCGCCCGTTTGGCCCTGATTAGCCGTCAACGATGGTCAATCTTCCGCGTCAACCCCCGGCGTCGACGAGGTGGCCCGTCAACGGGGTAGCCCGATGCCGCGCTGGCGGACGCGGCGCGCGGCGAGCCGCTCGTCCGGGTCCTGGGCGCGCAGCGCGGCGAGTTCGTCGCCCAGGAGACGGCCGAGGCGGCCGAGGAAGGCGTCGGCGGTGCGGGAAGCGTCAGGGGTCCGGGCGGTGTCCCGGTCCGTCTCCCCGTCCGCCTCCCCGTCCTCCTCCACGATCCGGTCGACGATGCCCTGGGCGAGGAGGTCGGCGGAGCGTACGCCCTGGCGGGCGGCGACCTCGTACGCCCGCTCCGTGGTGCGGTGGAGGATCGCGGAGGCGCCCTCCGGCGGCAGCGGCGACAGCCAGGCGTGGCGCGCCGCGACGACCCGGTCGGCGGGCAGCAGCGCGAGCGCGGCGCCACCGGCGCCCTGGCCGAGCAGCAGGCAGAGGGTGGGCGCGGGCAGGGTCACCATGTCGGCGAGGCACCGCGCTATCTCCCCGGCGAGCCCGCCCTCCTCGGCCTCGCGGCTGAGCGCGGCGCCCGCGGTGTCGATGACGGTGAGCAGCGGCAGTCCGAGCTCGGCGGCGATCCGCATCCCGCGCCGCGCGGTCCGCAACCCCGCCGGCCCCAGCGCCTGCCCCTCCCCCGGCCCGTCGGCCGTGTCGCCCTTACGGGCACTGCGCCGGTTGTGGCCGAGGACGACGCAGGGCGTCCCGCCGACGCGGGCGAGCGCCAGCAACAACCCGGGATCGTGCTCGCCGGCCCCCGTGCCGCTGAGCGGGCTCACATCCTCGGCGGCGACCCGCAGTAGATCCCGCAAACCGGGCCGTTCGGCCCGCCGCGACGCCCGGATCGACTCCTCGGCGGACGGCACCGCCGCCCCCACCTCTGCGTCGTCGGGTGCCCCGCCGCCCCCTCCCGCCCCGGCGAAGGCAGTGACCCCGGCCTGATCGTGCACGGCCCCCACGCCCCCGGCGCCCCCGGCCGCGACATCCCCACGCCGACCGCCCGCTCCCGCCCTGGGCAGAGCGCCGGAGGGCGGGGCCGGCGTCGGGGCCGCCGACCCCGCCTCCACGGCATCGGCACCACTCGCGTCCCGCTCAGCGCCACGCCCGCCAGGCACCACGTGCCCGTGAACGGCCGACGAGGACCCAGCCTCCGGATCCCACCGGCCCGCGCCACCACCGAACGCCTCCGCCTCACCACTATCGGCGCCACGAGCGACCGACGGGCCACCCCCGGCCGCGATACCCCCGTGCCGCCCCGGCGTCCCGCTGGGCGCGTCACCCGGTGTGCCGGGCGCGGGCCCGGTGGAGGCCCCGCCTGCGTCCCTCGGCTGGTCGGGGGCGAGTGCCGCACCCGCCGTCGGGGCGGGGCCGGTCGCGGCGTCGCCCGCGCAGAGAACCCTCAGCACGCGTGCCGCCACGCCCGACAGGCGGCTCAGCGGGAGGACCGCGTCGATCAGGCCGTGGTGCATCAGGTTCTCGGCGTTCTGCACACCGGGCGGGAACTCCTCCCCGTACAGGGCCTCGTGCACCCGCGGGCCCATGAAGCCGATGAGGGCCCCCGGCTCGGCGGCGGTGACGTGGCCGAGGGAGCCCCAGGAGGCGAGGACGCCGCCGGTCGTGGGGTGGCGGAGGTGCACGAGGTACGGCAGGCCCGCCGCCTTGTGGTCCGTGATCGCCGCGGCCACCTTCACCATCTGAAGGAACGCGACCGTACCCTCCTGCATCCGGGTCCCGCCCGACGCCGGTGTCGCCAGCAGCGGCAGTCGCTCCGCCGTGGCCCGCTCCACGGCCCGTACCAGCCGCTCCCCCGCGGCGACGCCTATCGAACCGGCCAGGAAGCGGAACTCGCAGGCGACCAGCGCCACCCGGCGCCCCTCGATACGCCCCTCACCGGTGATGACCGACTCGTCCAGCCCGGTGCGCTCCCGGGCCCGCTCCAGGTCGGCCCGGTAGTCGGGGTCCTCCGTGGTGATCTCCACCGGCTCGTCCCAGCCGTACCAGCTGCCGGGGTCGACGACGGCCTCGATCAGCTCACGGGCCGAGGCGCGGGAGAGGCGGGAGGCGCAGGAGACGCGGGGTGAGTTCGTTCCGGTCATGTGTGTCACCTTTCCACGCCGCCGAGCCTGCGCAACCATCGGCGATCACCTTGAGTACCCCCGGGACCGGCCCAGGACCGGCCCAGTCTCAGCTCCGCCTGAGCTGCTCCTTAACGGCGCCATAAGAGCGGTGGACCGGCCGGTGGTCGGGGCTAGCGTGCTCCGCGTCACCCCCACCGAAGGAGTCCCCGACGATGACCGCTCGTGCTACCGCTCGCCGCAGAACCGCCCGCATCGCCGTGCTCGGCACGGTGCCGCTCGCCCTCATCGCGCTGAGCGCCGACCCGGCCTCCGCGCACGGTTCGATGACGGACCCGGTCAGCCGGGTGTCGGCATGCTTCGCGGAGGGTCCGGAGAGCCCGGACTCGGCGGCCTGCAAGGCGGCCGTCGCGGCAGGCGGCACCCAGGCGCTCTACGACTGGAACGAGGTCAACATCCCGGACGCCGCCGGACGCCACAAGGAGATCATCCCGGACGGGAAGCTGTGCAGCGCGGGCCGCGACAAGTACAAGGGCCTGGACCTGCCGCGCGCCGACTGGCCCGCCACCGCCATGACGGCCGGTGAGCACACCTTCACCTACCGGGCCACCGCGCCCCACCGGGGCAGCTTCGAGCTGTACATCACCAAGGACGGCTACGACCCGACGAAGCCGTTGACCTGGGCTGACCTGGAGGCGGAGCCGTTCGCCAAGGTCACCGACCCCACGTTGCAGAACGGCAGTTACGTGTTCACGGGGAACGTGCCCGACAAGTCGGGCCGCCATCTGATCTACAGCATCTGGCAGCGTTCGGACAGCCCGGAGGCGTTCTACACCTGCTCGGACGTGACGTTCGGCGGAGACGCGGCCGGGACGAAGACGAACTCCGCGCCGGCCGCCGTCGCGCCCGATGACACGCAGATAGCGGAGGGCGCCGAGAAGTCGACGGTCGATCACCACGGGCACGGCGGTGACGGCGGTGACGGCGGCGCCGAGGCCACCCACCAGCCGAAGACGGCGGACGAGAGCGCGGAGGGGACGGAGACCAAGGCCAAGAGCGCCGAGGCCATGGCCGCGAGCACCGGCCCGCGACAGGACGGGAGCGCCGCCGACGGGCAGCGGCTCGCCGAGACCGGGGGCGACGGCTCCACCACCCCCATGGCCCTCGGCGGCGCCGCGGTCCTCGCCACCGGTGCGGCCGTGCTGTTCGCCGTCGGCAACCGCCGCAAGGCCGTACGCCGCGGCCGCGGCTGAGGCTGTCGCCGGCGCCAAGGCGCCGGCCCTGATGAAAGCGGAGCCGGTTCCGGGGCCTACGGCAACCCCGGGACCGGCTATCCGCGTTTCGTCACTCCGACAGGGGTCCGTCTAGAGCTCGTCGTCGGCCAGCGCCGCGTCGAGGGCCGCCGTGAGCCGCAGCAGCCGCGCCCGCAGATCGATCGCCTCCTCGGCGTCGAGGCCGCTGGCCTCGATCGCCTTCAGGGGGACGACCTGGGCGCGCTCCTTCAGCGCCGTCCCCTCCGCCGTCAGCCGGACCGTCACCGAGCGCTCGTCGTGCGCGCTGCGCTCGCGCTGGACGAGTCCGGCCGACTGCATCCGCTTGAGCAGCGGCGAGAGGGTACCCGAGTCCAGCCGCAGGAACTCCCCCAGCCGCTTGACCGGCATCTCCCCGTGCTCCCACAGCACGAGCATCGCCAGGTACTGCGGATAGGTCAGCTCCGTGTCGCGCAGCACCCGGCGGTAGAGGCCATCGAAGGCACGGGAGGCGGCGTGCAGGGCGAAGCAGAGCTGCCGGTCGAGCCGGAGCAGCTCGTCGGCGGGAGGCAGCGACGCCTCCGGGGCGGCGGTGCGGTCAGTCGTGCGGTCGGGCTGATGCGGCATGTGTCCAGCGTACCCTTTAGTTGTGCGCAACTTAATTGTGTGCTGTACTTCCGTCCGGAGGCAGGGCGCACCGAGCACCCGCCTCCCTCCGACTGCCGGAACACGAAAGGGATGGTCTTCATGGACGCGCTCTACACCGCGGTGGCCACGGCCAACGGACGCGACGGCCGGGCCGTGAGCTCCGACGGACAGCTCGACCTGCCGCTGGCCATGCCGCCCGCCCTCGGCGGCAGCGGCCAGGGCACCAACCCCGAGCAGCTGTTCGCCGCGGGCTACGCCGCCTGTTTCGCGTCCGCGCTCGGCCTCGTCGGCCGCCAGGCCAAGGTCGACACCAAGGACATCTCCGTCACCGCGGAGGTCGGCATCGGCAAGGACGAGGCGGACGGCGGCTTCGGGCTCAAGGTGACGCTGCGCGTCGAGCTGCCGAGCGAGCTCGAGAACGAGACCGGCCGCAAGCTGGTCGAGCAGGCGCACCAGGTGTGCCCGTACTCCAAGGCGACGAGGGGCAACCTCGAGGTCGAGCTCGTCACCGAGTGACCGGGTAACACCCAACGGCCCGGCGGACGGCGCGCCCTGCTCGTACGGAACGAGGCAGGGCGCTCATCCACGCGCGACCAGGGGTCAGTCGTCCGAGGCGCAGGTGGTCGGGGTGGCGTGCTCCGGAATCGCCGCCCTCGTCGAGGCGCCGCAGGAAGCCCGAGCCGACCACCTGGTCCATGAGCGCCGGGGTGCTCTCGGCGATGAGGTCGCCGGCCCCGGGGAAGTAGTCCAGGAGCTTCGTCAGACCCGGACAGGGTGGTGCCGTGGTTGGAGGGGGCGAAGCCGACCAGGGCGTTCACCTTCGGAGGAACGTTTACGCCGTTTTCACGCCACGTCCAGGAATCCGGCGGGCCGGATCGCGGAGTCGCCGAAGCGGGCGCGGGCCCGGTCGGCGGCGGCCTCCAGGCGGCGTGACTTCTCGTCGGCGGGGTCGAACGTCAGCTGGTGCGGGGCGAGTTCGGCATCCACCAGCCCCTCGACGCGCAGCGCCACCGACCGCACCCGGGCCCGCTGCAACCCGAGCGCGTCGTGCAGCGCGTACGCGGCGGCGGTCAGCGCCGGGGTGTGCGCGGTCGGCTCGGTCAGGGTGCGGGAGCGGGTGGTCGTGGAGCGGTCGGCGTAGCGGACGGTGAGGCTGAGCGCGGTGGCGACCTGCCCGCTGGTGCGCAGCCGGACGCCGAGCCCGTCGGCGAGGGTGAGCAGCGCGCGGCGCCTGCGGACCGGGTCCAGCTCGTCGTGCCGGAAGCGGTGTTCCGCGCCCATCGCACGGGCGGGGGCGTTCGGGGTGACCGGCGCCGGGTCGACACCGCGCGCCCACGCGTGGACGCGGCGCGCGGTCGCCACGCCGAGGATCCGCTGGAGGGTGGACAGCGGCGCGGCGGCGATCCGCGCGGCGCTGTCCAGCCCGTACGCGCTCAGGGTGCGCGCGGTCGCGGGGCCCACCCCGGGCAGGGCGGTGGGCGGCTTACGGGCCAGGAACGCGGCGACGGCGTCCGGATCGCCGGGAACGGTACGGACGGAACCGGCCGCACGGCCGGACCGGCCGCCCTCGGGGCCGGAGGCGTCGGACTCCTGGGCGGCCATGCGGGCGAGCATGGGGTTGGCGGCGACGCCGACGGTGCAGTCCACGCCGTACCGGGCCAGCGCCCGGACCCGTACGATCTCGGCCAGCCCCGCCGCGTCCCGCCCGAAGTACCGCAGCGCACCCCGCACATCGGCCAGCGCGGCATCGGGCGGCAGCGCCTCGACGACGGGCGTCAGCTCCCCGAGCAGGGTGAGCAGGCCCTGGTAGACGTCCTCCCCGGGCGTGGGATGGAACCGCACGTACAGCACATGCGGCACGTCATCGGACCGTTCCGGACCGTCGGTCCGCCCCCGGCCCGCATCGCCCCGGGCCCGGCCACCGGCCGACGCGTCCCCGCCCGCCTCGTCCGCCTCGTCCTCCGGCCCCCCGGCCGCCGCCCCCGCGTCCGCCTCGTCAGCGCCGCCCGGGGTCCGGCCCCGGCCCCCGCCTCCGCCCGCCTCGTCGTCGAACTGGTCGAACTCCTCGGCGCCACCGCTGGGTTCACCGGTCGCCGAACCCGCCGCCGCACCGTCAGCGGGCCCCCCGGGTGCGGCGGCACCGGCCGAGGGGTCGGCCGGGCGTGCGACGGGGGCGGCCGAGGAGACCGCACCCGTACCGCCGGGGACGCCCTCCCCCGCCACGACCGACGACTGGCTCGGCGCGGGCGGGCGGGCATCGGCCGCATGGCCGTCCTCCGCCCCACCCCGGGGCACCGCGCCATCCAGACGCACGCGCTCCCCCGGCCCGGCCCCGCCCCGCGCCCCGGGTGCGAGTGGTCCGGCCGACGCCGGTGGGGGTGCGGTGGCCCGGATACCGAGCGGGACGACGCCGACCAGGGGCATGGCGGACGGGACCGCACCACCACCGGCCCCGAGCGCGGACCCGCCCTGACACGGCTCGGCCCGCAGGACGGGCCCGTCCTGGCACGGCTCGGCCCCGAGCACAGGCCCGTCCTGGCACGGCCCGACCCCCAGCACCGGCCCGCCCTGACACGGCCCGACCCCCAGCGCGGGCGAGGTGGCGGCGGACGTACGGCGGGGCTGCCGCCCCTTCGGCGCGTTCATCCCGCGCTCCCCGGACTCGCGTGCCACAGCTTGCGGCCGGTCGCGGCCTGGTCGCCCGCCGGCCGGAGGTCGGCCCAGGGGTGCATGGCGTAGCCGGTGGGCATCTCGATGCGGCGGTCGGAGCCGGCGTCCGCCCCGGCCGTCTCCGCCCCCGCCCCGGCCAGTTCGGCGGCGACCGCCTCGAGGCCGCCCTCCTTCCTGAGCCGGGCCAGTTCGGCGAGGTTCCACACGGCCGAGCCGACGACGCTGAGGCTGCGCGGGCCGCGCCGCTGGACCACCCCGCGCACGAGGAGCAGCCAGGAGTGGAAGACGGTGTGCGCGCAGGCCGCGTGGCTGTCGTCGAAGAAGGCGCAGTCGACCAGCCCCGTACCGTCGTCGAGCGTGATGAAGATGACCCGGCGCCCCGAGCGGATCGGCGGGGTCTGGGTGGCGGCCTTGGCGCCGGCGACGAGCACCGTCTCCCCGTGCGGCGCGTCGCGCAGCCGCTTCGCGGGGATCGCGCCCAACTCCTCCAGGAAGTCCCGGTGGTCGCCCATCAGATGACGGGAGACGTCCATGCCGAGGATGCCGAGTTCGGCGCCGAGGCGTTCGTCCGCGTCGAGGTCGGGGAGTCCGGCGGGGGCGGCGGGGCCGGTTTCGGCCAGCGGAAGCTGGCCCTCGGCGTTGTGCCGGGCGGCGGCGCCCCGCTGCTGCCGGTGCAGTTCGGCGATCTGTAGCAGCAGGTCGCGGCGGCTCGCGCCGAACGCGTCCAACGCGCCGACCTGGGCCAGCCGTTCGGCGACCGGCCGCCCGGGGTGGGCGCGCAGCCACAGGTCCTGGAGCGAGGAGTACGGCTGTCCGGCCACGATCCGCTCGGTCTCGGCCTCGCTGATGCCGTGGACGTCGCTCAGCGCCAGCCGGATCCCGACGCCCTCATGACCGCTCTCATGACCGTCCCCATGACCGCCCTCATGACCGCCCTCATGACCGTCCCCATGACCGCCCTCGTGGCCGCCCTCATCATTGGCGTCCTCTTTATTACGGCTGTCATGAGAACCGCCAGACGTCAGTTCGATTCGATAGGCGGCCCCCGACCGGTTCACGTCCAACGGCAGGATCGGCACCCCGCGCCGCCGCGCGTCCGCCAGCAGCAGCCGCTTCGGGTACATCCCGGGGTCATGGGTGAGCAGCCCGGCGTAGAAGGCGGCCGGATGGTGCGCCTTGAGCCAGGCGGACTGGTACGTCGGGACCGCGAAGGCGACGGCGTGCGCCTTGCAGAAGCCGTACGAGCCGAACGCCTCGACGATCTCCCAGGTGCGCTCCCGTACCTCCGGCGCATAGCCCCGTTTCTCCGCCTCCGCGTGGAACCAGGACCGCACCCGCCCCTGCCGCTCGGGGTCGGACAGCGCGCGCCGCGCCTCGTCGGCGAGGTCCCGTTCGCAACCGGTCATGATCGACACGATCTTGATGATCTGCTCGTGGAAGACCACGACCCCGTAGGTCTCGCGCAGCGCGTCCGCCAGGTCCGGATGCGGATAGCGCGCGGGTTTGCGGCCGTGCCGGGCGTCGATGAAGGGCCGGACCATGTCGGCGGCCACCGGACCCGGCCGGAAAAGCGATATGTCGACCACGAGGTCGTGGAAGGAGGTGGGCTGGAGCCGGCCCAGGAGATCACGCTGACCGGGCGATTCGATCTGGAAGCAGCCGAGCGTCTCGGTGGAGCGGATCAGGTCGTAGGTGGCCGGATCGCCGGGCCGGACCTGACCGGGGTCGTCGAGGTCCACGTCCCGCCCGGTGGTCCGGCGGATCTCCGCGACCGCGTGCGCCATCGCGGACTGCATCCGCACACCGAGGACATCGAGCTTGAGCAGTCCGAGCTCCTCCACGTCGTCCTTGTCGAACTGCGACATGGGAAAGCCCTCGCCGCTGGTCGGCACGATGGGGGTACGGGCCGGCAGCCCGGCGTCCGAGAGCAGCACTCCGCAGGGGTGCATGGCGATGCCACGGGGCAGCCCGTCGAGCGCCTCGACCAGTCCCCAGAACCTGCTGAAACGTTCCTGTCCTGCGGTCGCCTCGCGGAGCGCCCGCAGCTCGGGCAGTTCCTCGAGCGCCGCGCGGGCATCCCGGGCGCGGATGTGCGGGAAGGACTTGGCCAGCCGGTCCACCTCGGCCGGGTCCATGCCGAGCGCCGCGCCCACGTCCCGTACGGCATGGCGCACCCGGTAGGTCTCGGGCATCGAGACGGTCGCGACCCGCTCCGCCCCGAACCGCTCGAAGATCGCGCGATAGACGTCGAGCCGCCGCGCGGACTCCACATCGATGTCGATATCGGGCAGCGCGGCCCGCCGCACCGACAGGAAGCGCTCCATCAGCAGGCCGTTGGCGACGGGGTCGGCGTGGGCGATGCCCAGCAGATGGTTGACGAACGACCCGGCGCCGGAGCCACGGGCGGCCACCCGGATGCCGAGCGCACGGGTGTCGTCCACGACCTGCGCGACGGTGAGGAAGTACGAGGCGAAACCGAGCCGTTCGATGGTGCGCAGCTCGTCCTCCAGCCGCTCCCAGCGCGCCCGGTCGCGGTCGTACCCCCGCAGCACCATGGCGGCGGCGCAGCGCGACCGCAGCACCCGCTCGGCGCTCCGCCGCCCGGCCCCGACCAGACGGGGCTCGGGGAAGTGGACGCTGCCCAGGCCGATGTGGCCCTCGGGGTCGACCAGACACCCGGCGGCGGTGCGCCGGGTCTCCTCCAGCAGCCGGTACGCGGCATCCCGCCGCATCCCGGCCGCCGCCACGATCAGCTCGGCCGCCTTCGCCATGTCCCGGGGGCCCTTGAGCCAGCGCTCACCGCTGTCGAGCGCGCCGGGGTCGCGCGGGTCGATGGGAACGAGCCGGCGGGCCGCGTCCAGGACGTCGGCGACCGGCCCCTCCCCCGGGTCCGCATAGCGGACGGCGTTGCTCAGCACGGCCGGTATGCCCTGTTCGGTGGCGAATCCGACGGTACGGGCGGCGAGCCGCAGCGAACCCGGGCCGGTGCCGGCGCGGCCGTGCCAGACGGCTTCCAGCCGCAGCGCGTCACCGAAGAGTTCCCGCCAGGGGGTGATCAGCTGCTCGGCCCGGTCGGGGCGTCCGGCGGCCAGGGCCCGGCCGACGTCGGAATCCGGGCCGAGCAGCACGGTCAGCGGGGCGAGCGCGCCGGCGGCGCCCACCAGATCGCGCCAGTGCAGCAGGGGCGGCCCGGCGCCGTTGGTCCGGGCGGTCCCGGGGTGGGCGAGCCCCGCATGGGCGGCGGAGACCAGCCCGCACAGCGCGGCCCAGCCCGCCGCGCCGTCCCGGGCGAGGAAGACCACCCGGGGCGCGGACTCGTCGATGAACGCCCCGCCGCGCACCGGCGTCCGGCGCCGGGCGGTACGCCCCGGCTCCGGGGCCTCCATCCGTACGGCGAGGTCCACCCCGAAGAGCGGCCGCACCCCCGCACGCTCACACGCCCTGGCGAACCGCACCGCCCCGGCGAGGCTGTCGCGGTCGGTCAGCGCGACCGCGTCCATGCCACGCTCGGCGGCGCGCTGCGCCAGCCGCTCCGGGTGCGCGGCCCCGTACCGCATGGAGAACCCGGACGCGGTGTGCAGATGCGTAAAGCCCGGCATCCACACCTCCCGCTGCTCGCACCCCCTGCCCGACCCTGCTTGTCCCACGCCCCACCATAACCCCATTCTCGAACAGGCGTACGAGTTGGTTCGGCGGCCTTCCCCGTCCACCATAAGCACATAAAACGACACCAAGTTCCGCGTGTCGCCTTCGGAAGCGGCGGAGCCGGGACGCGACAGCCTCACCGGGGCGGCGCGCGGCGTTCCGCATCGAAACATCCGCCGCACGCGACAATAAGCCACCGAACGACTACTTGTAGCGACCGGAAGTGCTCGATCGGCGTGCGCTCTTGACGCGTACCGCGTAAGGCTCCGTCCGGTATCTGCAACCATGAGCAAGGGAGTGTTCGACATGCGGAAGACCACTGGGGCGATCGGGCTGGGAGCCGCTCTGACCGTGAGCGCCGTGCTGGGGATCGGCACGAGCGGCACGGCGAACGCCGAGCCCGTCAAGCCGAAGAGCCTGTACCCTCCCTCCGCCCTGGTCCTCACCGTCGGCTACGGGGCCGACGCGGCCACGGCCAGGGTCCAGCGGGCGGTCACGCTGAGCTGTCGCCCCACCCCCAGCGGCACCCATCCGGCCCCCGCCCAGGCATGTGCCGAACTCCGTTCCGTGAACGGCACGTTGGGCCGGCTGCGGACCGGTGCGGAGCCCGGCCGGGTGTGCACCAAGGAGTGGCGTCCGGTCACCGTCACCGCCGAGGGGGTCTGGGACGGCCGCCGGGTGTCGTACGCGCACACCTTCGCGAACAACTGCTTCAAGAACGCGGCCCCGACGGTGATCTTCGAGTTCTGACCGGCTGGGCCCATCCGACCGGCTGAGCCCAGGCGCGTTCCGCCCGGCCGCACCACAGAACAGGCCCCCGGACACCCTCCACGGGTTCCGGGGGCCTGCTGATGTTCTGTTCCGTACCGCTCTACTCGGCCCTTCAGCCGATCTCGGCGCCGAACGCCTGGAGCGCCTCCGGCACCGGCTGGAAGAAGGTCTCCCCGCCCGAGGAGCAGTCACCGCTGCCGCCGGAGGTCAGGCCCAGCGCCGTGTCGCCCGAGAAGAGCGCGCCGCCGCTGTCGCCGGGCTCGGCGCAGACGTTGGTCTGGATCAGCCCGGAGACCGACCCCTCCTGGTAGTTGACGGTCGCGTCGAGGCCGGTGACCTCGCCGTCGTGCACCTGGGTGGTGGAGCCGCTGCGCGTCACCGTCTGACCGACCGTGGCGTCACCGGCCTTGCTGATGGCCTGGGTGCTGCCGTTGTAGAGGTCGACCTCGCTCGGGTGGTCGGTGTCCGCGGTGTACTTGACCAGCCCGTAGTCGTTGCCGGGGAACTCGCTGCCCGCGTTGGTCCCGATCTCGCCGCCGCCCTGCGAGTCCGACCAGCTGCTGATGGCCTCGGTGCAGTGACCGGCGGTCAGGAAGTACGGCTCGCCGTCCTTGACGACGTTGAAGCCGAGCGAGCAGCGTCCGCCGTCGCCCCAGATGGCGTCGCCACCCGCGATGAAGGTGGAGAACTTCCCGGCCGAGCGCTTCACCTCGACCTTGTCGCCGAGCGCGTCGGTGACCTTCTGAAGCGCGTTCAGCCGGTCGCCCTTGACGGTGCTGTCCGCGGTGACGACGACCTTGTTGCTTCTGGGGTCCACCGACCACGAGGTGCCCGGAATGGTGGCCTTGTCCTTCAGCGTCTGACGCGCCTTGCCCAGCTCGGCCAGGGTGTACTTGACCAGCTTGGCCTCGGCTCCGGCCTCCCGGATCCGGTCCACGGCGCTCTCGTCGACCACGTTGACGACGAGCTTCTTGGCCTTGGCGTCGTAGTACGAGCCCGCCGTGTCGCTCTTGAGCGTGGCGGTGAGGGTGTGGGCGAGCTTTCCGGCGGCGGTGACCGAGAGGGTCTCCGGCTGGGCCTCACCGGGCGCGGCGTTGGCGCTCTGGAGGGTGATCCCCGTGGCGACCAGGGCCGCTATGCCGGCTCCGGCAATGGCGACACGACGCTTCGGTATGCGGCGGTGCTTCAACTCTCTGCCTTCCAGTGGGGGGTTGGGCCGTCGGCAGTGGGGTGCCAGGGCCCGGAGGGCGTAACGACATGCCGCTTCTCCCCACGCAGGGGCGCGTTCATGCCAAATTGCGCCGTCGAGTATTCCCACCACGACCGGGCTCGCACAAGGGGGCGTTCACCTCATGGGCGTGAAATGTACCCTGCGGCCCCGAGTCCGGACATGCCGGGGCCCGCACACCTCATGGGTGTACGGGCCCGATCAGGCGCATCCGAACGGAACGTCACACCTCGCGGATCTCCCCAGCTCAGCGCCCCGCCGACAGCTCCTCACTCCCGGCGGGGCGCTCCTCACGACCCCCTCTCGCGGCTCACCGGTCCACGGTGTGCGCCTCCGGTTCCGGCTCGCGCTCGGTGATCCTCGGCATCGCCGGCCGGGCGGACTGCGCGGACTGGGCGGGTGCGGCCTCCCGCTCCGGAGCGGCGGCCGGGGCGCCGCCCTCCGTACCGCCCGCCACGCCGCCGTCCGTCCGGGCCGCCCCCTCCGGGAGCTCCTGCTGTCCCTTTTCCAGGAAGCGCAGCAGCTCGACCGGGATGGGCAGCACCAGCGTGGAGTTCTTCTCGGCGGCGACCGCCATCACGGTCTGGAGCAGCCGCAGCTGGAGGGCCGAGGGGGTGTCGGCCATCTGCGAGGCGGCCTCGGCCAGCTTCTTCGACGCCTGGAGCTCCGCGTCCGCGTTGATGACCCGGGCGCGGCGCTCCCGGTCGGCCTCCGCCTGGCGGGCCATCGACCGCTTCATGGTCTCCGGCAGCGACACATCCTTGATCTCCACCCGGTCGATATGGACACCCCATCCGACGGCCGGGCTGTCGATCATGAGCTCAAGGCCCTGGTTGAGCTTCTCGCGGTTGGAGAGCAGATCGTCCAGATCGCTCTTTCCGATGATCGACCGCAGCGAGGTCTGGGCCATCTGGGAGACGGCGAAGCGGTAGTCCTCGACCGCGACGAGCGCGTCGGCCGGGTCCACGACCTTGAAGTAGACGACGGCGTCGACCCGCACCGTCACGTTGTCCCGGGTGATGCCCTCCTGGGCGGGCACGGGCATCGTCACGATCTGCATATTGACCTTGTAGAGCCGTTCGACGAACGGGGCGATCATGGTGAAACCCGGCCCCCGGATATCCGAGCGCAGCCTCCCGAGCCGGAAGACCACCCCCCGCTCGTACTGCTTGACCACCCGGGCCGCGGCCAGCACGCCCAGGGCGCCGAGGCAAGCCAGTACCACTACCAATGTCACGAGCGCGTCCACCATCACGGCCACCTGCCGTCCGTATCGCGAACAATGCCCCGTATGGGGTACTGATGTCCACGATAGTCCGCCGGTCAGACAGTGGGGAGAGCTATGGAAAGCCCCCGCCCGGTGGCCCGGACGGGGGCTTCTCAGCAGGCTGCTCAGCCGGCGGTGATTCGGCGACGATTCGGCGATACGGCGCCGATCAGCCGATCAGCGAACGGGCGCCGATCAGTACACGCTCACGCCGTACGCGTTCAGCGCCTCGACGACCGGCTGGAAGAACGTGGTGCCACCGGAGGTGCAGTCACCGCTGCCGCCGGAGGTGAGGCCGAGGGCGGTGGTGCCGGCGTAGAGCGGGCCGCCGCTGTCGCCGGGCTCGGCGCAGACCGTGGTCTGGATCATGCCGTAGACGATGTCACCGCCGCCGTAGTTGACCGTGGCGTTCAGCGCGGTGACCCGGCCGCTGTGGATGCCGGTGGTGCTGCCGCGCCGGGTGACCGTCTGGCCCACGGTCGGGTTGGCGGCGGAGGTGATGTCCTGGCTGCCGACGGTGCCGGAGGGGGAGACCGAGCCGCTGTACCGGACCAGACCGTAGTCGTTGGTCGGGAAGCTGGAGCCGGCCGTCGGGCCGATCGTGGTGGTGTGGCTGGAGTTCGACCACCAGGTGCCCGCACCGTCGGTGCAGTGACCGGCGGTGACGAAGTAGTTGGTGCCACTGCTGTTGCGCACGTTGAAGCCGAGGGAGCAGCGCCAGCTACTCGCGTAGATCGCGTCGCCGCCCGAGATCAGCTTCTGGATCTTGCCGGGGGTCCGCTGGACCTCGATCGCGTCGGCGCTCGCACCGGCGGTGTTCTTGATCTTGGCTATCTCGCTCTGGGACACCGTGCTGTCGGCGGTGACGACAAGCTTGTTGGTCGCCTTGTCGACATACCAGGCGGTGCCCGCGACATCGGCCTCCAGGACGGCGTTGCTCGCCGACTTGGCCTCCGCCGCGCTGAAGGTGCGGGCGTTGTCGCTTCCGGCGTAGGCGGCGGGGGCAGCGAGCGCCGTTCCGGCCACCAGGGCGGAGGTCGCGGCGATCAGGGCGATACGTCTCGCCTGCTTACCGTGGGGGGCGTTGCGCTTGATCCTCAACTCTTCCTCCGTGGGAATCGGGGGTCCGCTCGAGTGGGCAGGCCCGTGAGGCGCAGTCAGAGAGCACGCCGAATAGTCCGATTCGACGTGCCCCTGACAAGCGCTTCCGGAAGTATTCGTGGCCATGGGCGCACCGCGCAAGAGGACAATTCGGAACAGCCGCCTGACACACGCCACATAGCCCCGGCGGGTTCAGGCCGCCGGGGCTTGTGCTCCCATCCCCTTGGGGTATCCCATGAGACGGATGCGCGGGCGATCAGGTTCCGTCGTGGCGCGAGCGGATCACATCCCTTCGGCCATCCCGGTCCCGGGGCCGCTCAGTCCCTCTCCCGCCGCTCCCCCGGATAAGGAAGTCCCAGGTGGTCGCGGAGTGTCGGACCGGTGTACGCGGTGCGGAACGCCCCGCGCTCCTGGAGCAGCGGCACCACCCGGTCCACGAAGTCGTCGAGCCCGCCGGGGGTCAGATGCGGTACGAGGATGAAGCCGTCGGCGGCGTCCGCGGCGACGTATTCGGCCATCTCGGCGGCGACCGCCTCCGGGGTGCCGATGAACGACTGCCGCCCGGTCGCCTCGATGACGGTCTGCCGGATGGACAGCCCTTTCTCCTCCGACAGCGCCCGCCACTTGGCGGCGACGGCCAGCGGATCGCCATGCCGCACCCGGCCCTGGGCCAGCTGGGCGTCGGGGTCCGGGTCGATGTCCGGAAGCGGTCCGTCGGGGTCGTAGCCGGACAGGTCCACGCCCCAGATCTGCTCCAGGGTGAGCAGCGCGGTCTGGGGCGAGACCTGCTGCCGCCGGATCTCGACGGCCTTCTCCCGGGCCTCGGCCGCGGTGTCGCCGAGGACCAGGGTCACCCCGGGCATGATCTTCAGTTCCTCCGGGGCGCGCCCGTACCGCGCGAGCCGCCGCTTGACGTCGGCGTAGAAGGCGCGCCCCGCCTCCAGTGAGCCGTGCCGGGTGAAGATGACGTCGGCGGTGGAGGCGGCGAACTCCCGGCCCTCGTCGGAGTCGCCGGCCTGGATCACCACCGGATGGCCCTGCGGTGAGCGCGGCAGGCCGAACTCGCCCTCGAGGGTGAAGTGCCGGCCGGTGTGGGCGAACGGGCGGGGCGTACCACCCGGCGTGCCACCCCGCAGGCCGTCCGGCGTGCCGTCTGGGGTGCCCTTCGTCCCCTGGGAGTCCCACAGTCCGCGGGCGACGGCGACGAACTCGGCGGCCCGGGTGTAGCGGTCGGCCCGGTCCAGGAAACCGCCGCGCCGGAAGTTCTCGCCGGTGAAGGCGTCGGAGGAGGTGACCACGTTCCAGGCGGCGCGGCCTCCGCTGAGGTGGTCCAGGGAGGCGAACCGGCGGGCCAGCTCATAGGGTTCGTTGAACGTGGTGTTGACGGTGGCGGCCAGCCCCAGCCGTTCGGTGACGGCCGCGAGCGCGTTCAGCACGGTCATCGATTCGGGCCTGCCGACCACGTCGAGGTCGTGGATGCGGCCGTTGTGCTCGCGCAGCCGCAGCCCCTCGGCGAGGAAGAAGAAGTCGAACAGACCGCGCTCGGCGGTGCGCGCGAGATGTTCGAAGGAGGAGAAGTCGATCTGGCTCTTGGACCGGGGATCGGCCCAGACCGTGGTGTTGTTGACCCCGGGGAAGTGGGCGGCGAGATGGATCCGCTTGCGCTGCCGGCTCATCGGGCGGCCTCCCTCTCCAGGGCGTAGCGGTTGGCCGGGCGGGACAGCCCCAGGTGGTCGCGGAGCGTCGCACCGGGATAGAAGGTGCGGAAGAGCCCTCGGTGCTGGAGCAGCGCCACACTGCCGTTGACGAAACGCTCCAGGTCATGGCGCGGGGCGACGGGGGTGATGTGGAAGCCGTCCACGGCGTCGGCGGTATGCCATCCGGTGATCAGCTCGGCGAGGTCGACCGGTCCCCCGCGGTACAGCGGCGGTCCGCCGGCCGTCGCGGGCGGCCGCACCAGCGGGGCGTCGGCCGGGGAGCGCCCGGCCGCGCCCTCCCCGTCGGCCAGGTCCACGGCGACGGCGGCGAGCACGGTGAGCGCGCCGGCCTCCCGGCCGTACCCCACCGCTCGGCTCCGCAGCTGGTCGCGGAGGCGGCCCGCCTCCTCCGGGGAGGTGGCGTGGACGTACACCACATCGGCGTGTCGGGCCGCGGTCTCCCAGGTCACCGGGTCGGTGGCGGCGACGGCCACGACCGGGTGGCCCTGCGGGGGCCGGGGCACGATGGCGGGGCCGCGCACCGTGAAGCGGGGCGACTCGAAGTCCACGTAGTGCAGTTTGTCGCGGTCGATGAAGCGGCCGGTGGCGGTGTCACGGATCTCCGCGTCGTCCTCCCAGCTGTCCCACAGCCGGGCCGCCACATCGGCGACCTCCCCCGCCTCGGCCCACAGCTCCCCGGCGGGGGCGGCCGGGCGGCGGCCCACCAGCCGCGCCTCCGCCTCCGTGGACGACACCTCGACCCGCCAGCCCGCCCGGCCGCGGCTCACCCAGTCCAGGGTGGCCACGGCGGAAGAGACGTGGAACGGCTCGGTGTGGGTGGTGGTGACGGTCGGGACCAGCCCGATCCGCCCGGTGGCGGGTGCGACACGCGAGAGCACGGCGAGCGCGTCCAGCCTGCCGCGGCCCGGCCCCGGCGGGCCGAAGGTGTCGTCCAGGGTGACGAAGTCGAGTGTGCCGCGCTCGGCGAGGCGGGCGAGGTCCACGTAGTACGGCGCCTGGTACTGCCCGTCGCCGTCGATGGCGGCAGCCAGGTGCAGGGTGCCGGTCGGTACGGCCATGGTCGGGGCCTTCCTCGGTCGGGGGCGGGGGGTCACGGCTTGGGCAGACCGGGCGGGTTGATCTCGGACTTCTTCACCGCCTCACTGGAGAGCCCCCACCGCTTCAGGACCTTGGCGTACGAGCCGTCCTCGATCACGTGGTCGATGGCCGCGGCGTAGGCGTCGACCAGTCCGCTGCCCTTCTTGGTGGTGGCCGCGATCTTGCCCTGCACCTGGTCGCCGCCGCCCGAGAACCGGCCGATGATCTGGGTCTGGCCGGTCGAGGCGACGTGGTAGGCGGAGGTGGGGTGGGGGCCGAAGTAGGCGTCGATACGGCCGGACTGGAGGGCGAGGTAGTAGTCGGTGTCCTTCTGGAAGTACTTGATGTTCACGGGCTTGCGGCCCGCCTTCTCGTTCTCCTTGCTCCAGTCGACCAGGATCTTCTCCTGGTTGGTGCCGGAGGAGACCGAGATGGTCTTACCCGCCACGTCCTTCGGGCCCCTGACCCGCCACGACGTGCCCTTCTTGGCCTCGAAGGCGAGGTCGTCCAGCCGGTAGGTGGCGAAGTCGTACTTCTCCTTGCGCTCCTCGGTGACCGTCACATTGGAGAAGACGGCGTCGAACTTGGAGCTGTCGAGGCCCACGAAGAGGTTCTCCCAGGAGACCGCCTGGAAGTCGACCTTGAGCCCGAGGGTGTCGGCGACCAGCGTGGCGATGTCGATCTCCGAGCCGATCCGGGTCTTGTCGTCGGTCGCGTAGAAACCGAGCGGGGCGGCGGCGTCGGCGCTGCCGCCGATGCGCAGGGTGCCGCGCTCGCGGATCGCGGCCGGCACCTTGGCCGCGATCGACTCGACCTTCTTGCCTCTGATGCGGTGCTGGTCGGGGCCGATGTTGATGGCGTTCTTCCGGTTCTTGGAGCCCACCGTCTCCTGGACGTCGCCGTCGCCGCAGCCGCCGAGCAGGGCGGAGGCGGTGAGGGCGGCGACGGCGGTGACGAGGGTGCGGCGGGTCTTCACGGAGTGCTCCTTGCGCAGGGGGACAGCGGCGTACGTGACCATCGGCGGGTCACAGGACCTTGGAGAGGAACGCCTTGGTGCGTTCGTGGCGCGGGCTGTCGAGCACCTCGGCGGGCGTGCCCTGCTCGACGATCCGGCCACCGTCCATGAAGACGACGGTGTCGGCGACCTCCCGCGCGAAGCCGATCTCATGGGTGACGACGATCATCGTGGTGCCCTGGTGGGCCAGGTCCTTGATGACGTCGAGGACCTCGCCGACCAGTTCGGGGTCGAGGGCGGAGGTCGGCTCGTCGAAGAGCAGCAGCTCGGGTTCCAGGGCGAGGGCACGGGCGATCGCCACCCGCTGCTGCTGTCCGCCGGAGAGCTGCCGGGGGTACGCGGACGCCTTGTCGGCGAGACCGACCCGGGCGAGCAGCGTCTCGGCGGCCTCGACCACCTGTTTCCGGGGGCGGCGCAGGGCCGAGACCGGCGCTTCGACGATGTTCTCCAGCACGGTCAGATGCGGGAAGAGGTTGAAGTTCTGGAAGACGAAGCCGATCCGGGTGCGCTGCTTGAGGATCTCGCGTTCGCGCAGCTCGTAGAGGCGGTCGCCCTGACGGCGGTAGCCGACCAGCGAGCCGCCGACGCTGATCCAGCCGCTGTCCACCTTCTCCAGGTGGTTGATGGCGCGCAGCAGGGTGGACTTGCCGGAGCCGGAGGGGCCGAGGACCACGGCCACCTCCCCGGAGCGCACCTCCAGGTCGATCCCGCGCAGCACCTCCAGCGGCCCGAAGCTCTTGTGGACGGAGCGGATGTCGACCATGGCGGTCATCGGGTGGCTCCCCGCGAGAAGTGGCGCTCGACGTAGTACTGCGCGATCGAGAGCACGGTGGTCAGGATGATGTACCAGACGGTCGCGACCATCAGCAGCGGCACGACCCGGCCGTTGCGTCCGTAGATGACCTGCACCTGGTAGAACAGCTCGCCGATCGCCATGACGGAGACGATCGAGGTGCCCTTGAAGAGCGAGATGACCTCGTTGGCGGCGTTCGGCAGGATCGAGCGCATCGCCTGCGGGAGCACGATCCTGCGCAGCTGCCGCAGCCGGGGGATGCCGAGCGCGGCCGCCGCCTCCAGCTGTCCGCCGTCGACGGCGAGGACTCCGCCGCGCACGATCTCCGCCGCGTAGGCCGCCTGGTGGAGAGCGAGTCCGAGGACCGCCGCGCTCATCGCGCCGACCAGACCGGCGGTGTCGAAGGAGAAGAAGCCGGGGCCGAAGGGGATGCCGAAGTCGATCCGCTGGTAGAGGTAGGTGAGGTTGAACCAGAAGAGCAGCTGGACGATGAGCGGGATGGAGCGGAACGCCCAGATGTAGGTGAAGGCGACCGACTTCAGGAACGGGCTCTTGGACAGCCGCATGAAGGCCAGGACGATCCCGAGGGCGAAGCCGAGCGCGGTGCCGTAGAAGGTGAGCTGGATGGTGATCCAGACCGCCTTGAGGATGGTCGCGGTGGTGAAGAAGTCGGCGAAGACGTCCCATTCCCAGCCGGGGTTGGTGACCAGGCCGTGGGCGAACTGGGCCACCAGGACGGCGGTGACGACCACCGCGGCCCAGCGCCAGGGGTGGCGTACCGGGACGACCTTGAGGGCGGAGTAGTCCTCGCGTGCGGCGCCGCCATCGGCGGCCTTGCCGACAGGCGGATCGGACGTCAGCGACATGGAGGGTCCTTCAGGGGGAGCGGAGGGTTTTCCGGGACAGCGGAGGGTTTTCCGGGGGGTGCTCAGAGCTCAGGCGATGCGCGGGACTCGGACGGCGAGCGGGGCTCAGACGGCGAGCGAGGCGCGACAGGACAGGTCGCGCAGACAGCGCAGCAGTGCGCGGGCGGTCGCGTCGTTCTGCCGGAACGCGGGTGCGTTGGTACGGGGCCGGGCGAAGGCGCCGGAGGCGCGGGCGTCGGTGTGCGGGCCGAGCGCGAAGCGGCGCGGATGCGGATGGCCGGCCCGGTCCAGGACCCGGGCGTCGGCGGGGCTGACGGCGAGCAGTCCGGCCGGGGTGGCGGCGGCGCCGTCGCGGTGCAGGGAGCGCAGCAGGCTGTCGCGGGAGCGGTCCACGGTCGGCTCCGGCAGCCGGGCCTCGACCAGCGCACGGGCCTCGACGGCGTGGCCGGGCACACTGGCGGAGCTCGCCCGGAACACCCCGCGCAGCGGATCGGCGGTCACGGTCGTCTCGGCGCCGAGGAAGCGGACCACTCCGGCGCGGGAGAGCGCGAGCAGCTGCTCCAGCCGTGGGCCGGGCGGTCCGGAGGCGAGGAAGCTGAAGAAGCCGTGCCACCAGCCGCCGATGTCGCCGAGCCGGGTCAGCTGGCCGTAGACGGACAGCAGGGCGAGGAAGACGGCCAGGTCGGGGCTGTGGGCGGGGTCGTGGCGGCGGGTGAGGTCGGCCTCGATATGGGCGCGCAGCCCCTGCTGGAGGGCGTCCTCGGTGGGGAACCGCAGCCCGGTCAGGGGGCGGTCGAGGGCGTCCAGGTCGAGTCGGTCGGCCGGATCGGGGACGGCCGCCGTGACCAAGGCGTCCAGTGCGGGACTGCCGGGCGGGCAGGCGGCGTACTTCTCCTCGAACGCGGACCACTCGCCGGCCGTCCGCTCCGGATGGGCGGTGAACAGCCGGTGGTAGTGGGCGAATCCCAGCTCCTTGGTGATCAGGGGCCAGATGTCGCGCCGGAAGTCCGGCCGTTCGGGGCGCGACAGCAACGCGTCGACCTGGGCGGGGCCGAAGAAGCGCGGCACCGGGGGCCGTTCGCCGTCCAGCGAGTAGCCGATCTTGGCGTGGTACGGCACACCGCGCCGTGAACCGGCGTACAGCACGGGCTCGCGGCCGGAGGGGCGGTACACCAGCTCCCCGGCCGGGCCGCGCTCGTAGCGTCCGCCGCGCCCCTCGGTGAGCAGCAGCATCAGATCGACGAAGGCCAGGCCGAGGCCGCGTACGAGCACCGGTTCCCCGGGGCGCAGTCCGCTCAGGTCGCTGTCGGCGGTGTACTCCGGCGGGAGGTGGACGAGTCCGTGCTCGGCGGCGAACGCGCTGAGCGCCCGCTGCTCGGCATCGGGTTCGGCGTCGAGGTGACCGAGGGCGAGGACCACGGCGTCGGCGGTGATCGGGGCGGTCCGCCGCTCCAGCCACACCTGCTGGCGTCCGTCGCGCGGCCCGGTGACGCGTACCGCCCGGTCCCGGTGCTCATGGACGGTGGTGCCGGGCGGCAGGGCGGCCACCGACCGCTCGTACACCCAGCGCAGATAGGCGCTCTGGAGGCGTCTGGTGGCGAAGCTCTGCCCGGTCAGGGCGGCGGCCTCGGCGGCGAGTTCGGGCGGCAGGGCGGGGGACACCTCTCCCGCGCGGACCTGGCCGGCCCATTCGGCGAGGGAGGGGCCGGGACGCAGCGGGCCTTCGCGCTCCACCGACTCGTCGGTGAACATGGTGACGTCCTCGGCCATGGAGTTCATCCACAGCAGCGGGGACTGGTCCGGCCGCCAGATACGGCCGCCACCGGGCGGGTGCGGGTCGACCAGGTGCAGCTCGAACGGGGCGCCGTCGCCGTACAGTTCGGGGGCGTTGGCGGCGATGCGCTCGATCAGACCGGTGGCGCGGGGGCCCGCGCCGACGATGACGATCGTGGCGGGCGATCGGGAGGGGTGGTCCGATGTCGCGGACATGCGAGGGCTCCGTGAGTTCTGAAGTGAACACACGCATGGCCCGCACACACGGCCGAGCCCCTCAGCTCGGCATGGGCCCGAGGCTAAGGCGTCCCCACCGTGCGCTGTCAAGACCGTCCGAACTGTGAGCAGTGCGTCTCACCACGGTTGACGTGCAAGCGGAAGGCTGCTCCACTTGGCCCATGGACTCATGGCAGCGACTGGTCACGCGCGACCACATCGACTTCGGTCGGGTGTGGTCCTCGTCCTGTTCGGGCTGACCGCCCGCCTCCGCTGCCCTGGGGGAATCCCCCCGGATTCCTCCGGGATTCCCGGAATTCTCCGGGGAATCCCCTCCCCCAGCGCTTCGAGGCTTCGCCCGCCCGCCGGTTCCCTCCTCCGGTGTGGCCGCCGCACACCCGCGTCGTCACGCGCCATCGGCCCTCGCGCACGCATGACCGCAGCACACGTTTGACGCCAGCACACACACGGTTCAGCACACCCCTCCCCTCAGGTGCCCCGGCACCGCCTAGCGGCTAGCAGTCGCAGCCGCAGTCACAACCATCGCAGCAGTCACAGCAATTGCAGCAGTCGCCGCAGTTGCCGCAGCAGTCACAGCAGTCATCGCACTTATGGCACAGGCCCTCACGCGGCTGCCCGGTCCACGGGTCGTGGTACGGGTCCCGGCAGCACACCTGGCAGGTGCAGCACAGCCCGGTCCACACCAGGCAGCCGGCGATCAGCCCCCGGCGCCGGTGCGGCGGCTCCGGAGGCGCGCCGCCGGGGCCGCCCGGGGTGGTGATCCACGGCGACTGCGGCGGCGGCCCGTAGGAGGACTCCGGGCCGCCGGAGCCGTGGCCGGTGTGGGCGCAGCCGCCGGTGCCGAAGGCCCGGTCGACCGCGCGCTCCAGCTCGTGGACCAGCAGCACATGGGCGAGCCGCCCGGACCCCTTGCCCGCGAACCGGGTGTCCTTCAGGGCCAGCCGTACCCCGTGCACCGCGTCGTCGCACAGCCTGCGGACCTCGGCGAGAGAGGTGCCGGTGGCCGCGATCGGGTTCCAGGCGCCGGTCCGGGCGTCCTCGGCCAGGTCCTCCACCGCGTCCAGCAGATGGGCGAGCCGTCCGAAGAGCCGGCCCGCCTCCTCCAGCGGGGCCCGGTTGCCGGGCCGGCCGGCCAGGACGGCGGTGTGCCCGAAGGCCGCGGCGGTCGCGGTCTCGGTCGGCTCGGTGATGGTCAGCAGTGAGGTGCCGGGGCCGGCCTGGGACTCGAGCTCCGGCTGTCGGCCGACCGCGTCGAGCAGCAGGGCGGTGTCGAAGCCGAGCGCGGCGCCGCCGCGCTCCCCCGCCCGGTCCCACCGCCCGGCCACCCGGCGGGCGGCCGCGGCGACCGGGCGCCGGGCCAACGCCCCGTCGCCGTCCGCGACATGGTCCCGTACCTTCGCCGAGGCCAGCACCAGCGAGACGGTGGCCGCCAGCCGCGCCCCCTCGCCCTGGGCGACCGACGCCGTCCGCATCCCGCGCAGCGGACAGGGCCCGGCGGTGCGCCGCCAGCCGTCCGAGCGCCCGGCCTGGGCCTCCACCAGTACCGAAATCACCAGGCCGTCGTAATTGGTGGCGATGCGGGCGAACTGCCCGTGTTCACCCCGCAAGGCGAGGCACAGCCCGCACAAATGCGCCATCCACTCGGTGCGCAGGTTTTCCGACAGCCGATGGCGGCAAGGCCGGATAATGCCAAACACAAAGATCCCCGTTCACCCATACGTCCCCGACGTCACCCGTCCGGCCGCGGCGGAGTCTACCCAGCACTCCGTCAGCCTCCATAAGCAGGGGGAACTCTGATATGGCGCCAGTCGTTGTGCACCAGTAACGTCACGAATCCCCTGTGCGGCCGCAATCCACGTGGCAGACCATCCGCATCATGGACGACCATAGAGGGGCGGACACTACACACCATCAGGGAGAGAGAGGAGGCGTCCATGGGATCGGTACGCAAGGCAAGTGCCTGGCTTGGCCTCGTCGACGACAGCGATGACGAGCGCTACTACGACGACGACTACGCCGAGGGACCCGAGCCCGGCGACTCCTGGGTGACCGACCCGCGAGCGCGGGTGGCCGACCAGACCGCGCAGGACCCCGGGACCCGGATCGCCACGGTCACGCCGGAGGGGTTCCGGGACGCGCGCGGCATCGGCGAGATGTTCCGGGAGGGCGTCCCGGTCATCGTCAATCTGACGACGATGGAGCCCTCCGACGCCAAGCGCGTGGTGGATTTCATGGCCGGGCTGATCTTCGGGCTGCGGGGCTCGATCGACCGCGTGGCCAACCGAGTCTTCCTCCTCACCCCGCCGGACTACCAGATCATCAACGGCCAGGTCGGCCACGCCACGGGCTTTTTCAACCAGAGCTAGGCCCGCGCTGCGGGGCTCACCGGAAGGCGTCGATTCCGGTGAGCGCCTTGCCCAGCACCAGCTGGTGCATTTCGACGGTGCCCTCATAGGTGAGCACCGACTCCAGATTCGTGGCGTGCCGCATCACCGGATACTCCAGCGAGATCCCATTGGCACCCAGAATCGTCCGCGCCGTACGGCAGATCTCGATCGCCTCCCGCACATTGTTCAGCTTGCCGAAGCTGACCTGCTCGGGGCGGAGCCGTCCCGCGTCCAGCCGCCGCCCCAGATGATGGGCGAGCAGCACCCCCTTGTGGAGCTCCAGCGCCATATCGGCCAGTTTGGCCTGGGTGAGCTGGAAGCCCCCGATCGGCCGGCCGAACTGCTCGCGCTCGCGCGCGTAGTCCAGCGCCGACTCGAAGGCGGAGCGGGCCGCCCCCATCGCGCCCCAGACGATGCCGTAGCGGGCGTGGCTCAGACAGCTGAGCGGCCCCCGCAACCCGGTCACCTCGGGCAGGACGGCGTCGGCCGGCAGCCGCACCTCGTCCAGGACCAGTTCGCTGGTGACCGAGGCGCGCAGCGACCACTTGTGCTTGATCGCGGGGGCCGAGAAGCCTGGCGCGTCGGTGGGGACGAGGAAGCCGCGGATGCCCTCGTCGGTGCGGGCCCACACCACGGCGACCCCGGCCACCGAGCCATTAGTGATCCACATCTTGCGGCCGGTGAGCACCCAGTCCGAGCCGTCCCGCTTGGCGTAGGTGCGCATACCGGACGGGTCGGAGCCGTGGTCGGGCTCGGTCAGCCCGAAGCAGCCGATGACCTCGCCGGAGGCCATCCGGGGCAGCCACCGCTGCTTCTGCTCCTCGGAGCCGAAGCGGTGGATGGCGTACATGGACAGGGAGCCCTGCACCGAGATCAGGGAGCGGATGCCGGAGTCGGCGGCCTCCAGCTCCAGACAGGCCAGTCCGTACTGGATCGCGCTGGCGCCCGCGCAGCCGTAGCCGGTGAGGGACATGCCGAGCGCGCCGAGGGAGCCGAGCTCCCGGGCCAGCTCGCGGATGCCGGGCACCTCGCCGCGCTCGTACCAGTCGGCGACCTGCGGCAGGACGCGGTCGGCGGCCCATCGGCGCATGGTGTCGCGGACCGCGAGGTCCTCGGGGTCGAGCAGATCGTCGAGCCCGAGTGGGTCGCGCGGGTCGAACGGCGGCAAGGTACCAGCGGACATGGGCGGCGGCCTCCGGTGGTTGCGGGTCCGGGACACCGGGCGCGTACCGGCCGCCGGGGCGCGTCCTGTCGCCCGGCGGCCGGGGCGGTCAGCCCGGTCGGTCCGACGCTACGGCCGGGTAACCCCCGGCGTCCAGACCCGCTCCCGCCAGGTCATCGGGGTCGGTCGGGGTCCGGTCAGGACTCGGCGGCGACGGCGGTGCGGTCATACCGGGCCGGGGCGTCCGGATCGCCCGTCCCCTGGCCGTCCGCCTCCTGTCCGTCCGCCTCCTGTCCGTCCTGGCCCTGGGCGGCGCCCGGGTCGGACTCGTCGTCGCCGGCGCACTCCATGACCTTGGGCAGCCGCAGCGCGGCCAGCGCGCCGAGCAGCAGCAGACCGGCACTGACCGCGAGCGTGACGTGCAGACCGTGGACGAAGGCGGTGCGGGCGGCCGAGCGCAGGGCCTCCCCGGCGTGGCCGCCGAGCCGGTCGGAGACCTTGTACGCCGCGCCCAGCGACTGGCCCGCGTCGGCGCCGGCCGAGGCGGGGACGCCGGGCACCGAGGACACTCCGGGCTTGTAGGCGGCGTTCATCACGCTGCCGAGGAGGGCGATGCCGATACCGGCACCGAGCTGGTAGGAGGTCTCACCGATGGCGGCGGCGCCGCCCGCCGAACCGGTCGACGCCTCGTTGAGCATGGACTCGTAGGCGCTGAAGAGCGTGGTCTCCAGGCCGAAGCCCAGGACGACGAAGCCGCCGACGAGCACGGCGGGCCGGTCGGACTGGCCCATGGCGGTGAGCGAGAGAACGGCGAGGGCGGTGAGCGCGAAGCCGACCGCGACCATGACCCGCGGGCCGAGCCACTGGAGCATCCGCGAGCCGACGAGCCCGGCGGCCATGGCGGCGAAGGTGAGCGGCAGCAGCCGCAGACCCGTCTCGAGCGGGGTGAGCCCGAGCACGAGCTGGAGGTACTGGGCGGCTATGAGCTCCAGGCCGACGAGCGCCAGCAGGGCGAGGACGATACAGCCGACGGAGATCGAGAAGGCGGGCCGGGAGAACAGCTTGAGATCGACCAGCGGATGCGTACGGCGGCGCTGGCGGCGGATGAAGAGCACCAGCAGCACCACCCCGAACAGGGTCGGGGCGGCGGTCACGACGTTCAGCAGCCCGGCGCCGCTGCCCACCCGCTTGACGCCGAAGACGACGCAGAACAGCCCGCACGCGGCCATGACCGCGCCCAGCACGTCCCAGGGCCCGTTCCGGTCGCCGGTGGACTCCGGCAGCAGCCAGCGGCCGACGGGCAGCGCCACGACCATCAGGGGCAGGTTGACCAGGAAGACCGAGCCCCACCAGAAGTTCTCCACCAGAAAGCCGCCGAGCAGCGGACCGACGGCCGCGCCGACGGCGGCGACCGCGCTCCATATGCCGATGGCCAGCGCCCGCTCCCGGCGGTCCGGGAAGACCTGGCGCAGGATCGACAGCGTCGCGGGCATGATCATCGCGCCGCCGACGCCCAGCAGCGCGCGGGCCACGATGAGGATCTGGGGGCTGGGGGCGAAGGCGGCCAGCGCGGAGGCGGCGCCGAAGAGCCCGTAGCCGAGCAGCAGGACGCGTCGTCTGCCGACCCGGTCGCCGAGGGTGCCGAAGAGGATCAGCAGCGAAGCGCAGACCAGTGGATAGACGTCCACGATCCACAGCAGTTCGATCGCGCCGGGGCGCAGATCCTCGGTCACGGCCGGGACCGCGACATGGAGCACGGTCGCGTCCACGGCGACGAGCAGCAGGCTGACGCAGAGCACGAGGAGCACGATCCAGCGGTTCGCCCCGCCGTTCGCCTCGGTGCCGCGCCATTGCCGGGGAACGCCCGCCGTCCGCCGATTGCCGGCCGTGGTCGTCCCGGACATGTACGCACCTCCCTGGGTCTTGCGCTCGCGGTCCGCCGCGCTGGGGCGGAACGTCACGTCGGTGGGGACGTCCGGGTGACCCGGTGGCGAAGGCGCGAGTGAGACGTCAGGGTACGCGAGTCCCCGCGCGGACCGTGTGCCGCAGGTCATGTTGGGCCCATCGCCCGGATGGCTTACGGAGGCGTACGTTCCGCACTTCCCCTTTTGTCCCCCGTCGCTCTGCCGTTCCCCGCCGTCCCTCCCGTGTCCTCACGGTGGCTGTTTTCCGTTCGTCCGCCGTTGTCCACAGCCCCCGCGGGCGGTCGTCCACAGCCCCCGCGAACAGCGCGGACCATCCTTGATAATCGTCGCCGTGACTGATCTCGCCCCGACCGACTGCGCGCCACCCGGCGACGGCGGCAGACCGGGCCGCACCACCGGCCCCACGCCGCGCCAGGCCGCTTCGGCGTTGCTCGCGTATGCGGGGACGCGCCTGCTCGGGCTGGTGGTTCTCGCGGTCTGGGGCGCCTTCGCGGACAAGAGTCCGCACCAGCTGCTCGCGGCCCGCTGGGACGCGCTGTGGTACACCCGCATCGCCGAGGAGGGGTACGGCTACGCGCTCCGGCTCCCCGACGGGGCGGTCCACTCCGACCTCGCGTTCTTCCCCCTGCTCCCCGCGCTGGAGCGAGTGATTTCAGCCATAGCCCCGCTGACCGCGGCCGACGCCGGCCTGCTGGTGAGCTGGGTCACGTCCCTGCTCGCCGCCTGGGGGATCTTCGCGATCGGCGATCTGCTCCACGGCCGGCGGGTGGGCCTCACGCTGGCCGCGCTGTGGGGCGTGCTGCCGGTCGGGATCGTGCAGTCGATGGCGTACTCGGAGTCGCTCTTCACGGCACTGGCCGCCTGGGGGGTGTACGCGGCGCTGACCCGGCGGTGGCTGTGGGCGGGGCTGCTCGCGGCGCTGGCGGGGCTCACCCGGCCGGTGGGGGCGGCGGTGGTCGCGGCGGTCTGGGTGGCGGCCGCGGTGGAGCTGCTGCCCGGCGGACGGTGGCGGCGGGCGGGAGGAATGGATCGGGGCCTGCTCGCGGGCGTCGTGCTCGCGCCGCTGGGCTGGCTCGGCTATGTGACCTGGGTGGCCTTCCGGACCGGAAGCGTCACCGGCTACTTCGACGTCCAGAACGGCTGGGGAAACGGCTTCGACGGCGGCCTGGCCTTCGCACGCTTCATCGGCGGGCTGCTGACCGGCCCGCCCTTCGTGGACGGGCTCGGCCTGCTGCTCGGCGTCGGGGCGCTGATCTGGCTCTACGCCCGCTGTGTGCGGCAGCGCCAGCCGCTGCCGCTGCTGGCCTACGGCGGGGCGGTGCTCGTCCTGGCGCTGACCGCGAAGGGGTACTTCGGCTCCAAGCCCCGGCTGCTGCTCCCGGCCTTCCCCCTGCTGCTGCCGGCCGCGGTCGCCCTGGCCCGGCTGCGGCCGGGGCGCGCCGCGCTGGTGCTGGGCTCGGCCGGGCTCGTCTCCGCGCTGTACGGGGCCTTCTGGCTGCACGGCTCCGGGCCGCCGTGATCCGACCGTCCCGGCCGGATCGCCGAGCGCCCGCGGAGAGCCGCGTCCGGCCGCCCGGCGACGCCCGGGGAAACAACGAGGAACGCCTCGGCTAATACGCGATAAACACCCCCTGTAAGAATTCCATAAAGGCCCTGGGACACGCCCATTGCAAGGGCGGGTCACAAAAGTCCGGGAGCTCGCGCATTCCTGGGAAAGGGCACGGCCAAAAGCCGTGGGCGAGACGCACTCCACATCACATCGTCATCACAAAGCGACCTGATCGACCGAACCCGCCTGTCACGCAATGTAACGTCGATTAGGTGCGTACCGAAGACAGGCTCCCGGCGACCGAGGAGCGACGGCCCGATCTCATGCGACCACGCATGACCCGAACGCGCTTCTGGCTGCTCGGGACCACCATTGCGGTCTACGCGGCGACCGTGATCGGGGTGCTCACCACCTCATGGCTGGTGGAGCTCGACTGGCAGGTGATGCTCTTCCGGCCCTACAAGCAGTGGCCGGAATTCCACACCTTCCTGGACTATTTCGTCGTCATGGGCCAGCGCGGCCCGACCGCGGTGGCCGTCGCCGCCTGGCTGGGGTGGTGCTGCCACCGGCAGCGCACCCTGCGGCCGCTGCTGGTGCTGGGCACCTCCCTGCTGCTGCTGAACGCCACCGTGGGCGCGGTGAAGCTCGGCTTCGGCCGGCTCGGTCCGCACTACGCGACCACCGTCGGGTCCAATGAGATGTGGCGGACCGGCGATATATTTCCTTCCGGTCACACCGCGAACGCCGTGGTCACCTGGGGCGTGCTCGCCTATCTGGCGACCACCCCCCTGGCCCGCAGAGTCGCCTCGCTGATCGCCGCGGGCTTCGCCTTCGGCGTCGGCATGACCACCGTCTACCTCGGCACCCACTGGCTGAGCGATGTGGTGCTGGGCTGGGCGGCCGGGGTGCTGGTGCTGCTGGCGCTGCCGTGGCTGGAGCCGGCCATGGCCCGTGCCGAGGTGCTGCTGCTGACCGTGTGGCGCCGGGTGCGCGAGCGCCGGGCGGCCGCGCCGGTGCCCACCGGGCCGCCGGTCGCCGGGACCCCGCTGGCCACCCCGCGCGCCGCCCGCGACGACGAGCTGCCCGCCCGGGAGACCGTGGCGGTGATCCGGCCGGCCGCGGCGGCCGGCCGCGGCCCCGACGGACGGCCGCACCACCCGGTCCGCCAGCACACGGTACGCTCCGAGCGCACCCCGGTCACCCCGGTCGGCAGCCGCCGGCCGCCGCACGCCGACCGGGTGCCGCGCACCACGGCGCCCTTCGGCCCGCCCGCCGGCCGCGGCCGGACGCCCGCGGGGGGCTGAGCCGCCGCACCGGGCCGCGGGGCGGTACGCACACCCTTCCCCGCGCCGGCCGGTCGATCCGCCACACCACGGCCCCGGACGCTCCGCCGAGAGCGTCCGGGGCCGTGGTGCGTCCGGGGCACGTGACGTGTCCGGACAGGTGACGTGTCCGGACAGGTGGCGCGTCCGCGCAGGGCGGCGGGCGCGCCTCGGACAGCCGGGCCGGACCGGGCCGGTCAGCCGCGCCAGCAGCGCTTCACGGTGCCGTCGTCCACCTCGAAGTCGATCCGCCCGCGCACGTACTCCATCGTGATGATCGCGCCCGGCGGAAGCGACCGTACGGTGGTCCAGCCGCGGGCGCGCGCCCTCTCCTCGGCGGTACGGGCATCGAGACCCACATAGCTGTCGAGATCGTCGTCGGGTTCGGCCGGAAGGTTCGGTACAGGTCCCATGACAGCCACCGTAGGTGGCTCCATACGAGTGGCAAACCCGGAGTGCCCATGGACTGGCACCGCCTCATGTGCCTCGCGTCCGCCATTCGTCACACTTGTGTCACAGAAAACACGCCCGGGTTTGTCGGCGACTTCGTCACTCTTCCGGGGCTTGTGTTGACGTCTCGAAGATGACGGCGAGTTTCCGTCGATATCCCGCGCCAAACCACCGGCTCCGGTATGGACGGCGGGCCTTGGCGAGATCTTTCGAACAATTCGCACAGCTGCCGGAAAAGCGATGTCCGGACCCTCCGGAACACACACTTCCGCCACACATCGCCGAAGCCGAACCCGAAGGCCGGAGCCGAACCCCAAGGTTTACGCCCAGCCGGACGCGGTACCCGCCGCCACCGGAGACCACATGACTGACACATCCGATGAGACCCCCGAGAAGACGGCGGCCGGCGACCTGACCCCGCTGGCACTCCTGCGTGCCGCCCGTGAACAGCTCGTCGAGCTGACGGGCCTGGCCCCCGAGTCCGTGCCCCGCCTGGAGCGGACCGACGAGGGGTGGGTGCTGGAGGCCGAGGTGGTGGAGCTGGCCCGGGTGCCGGAGACGATGAGCCTGATGGCGCTGTACGAGGTGAGCCTCGACCCGGACGGCATCCTCACCGGATACCGCCGCCTCCGCCGCTATGAGCGCGGACGGAGCGACCGCGCCTGACGGCGGGAGCCCCGGACGCCCACGAAACCCGAGACCCGAAACCCGAGAGGAGCACATCCGACATGACCACTGTTGTCCCGGCACAGCAAACCAGAAGCGGTGGCGGCTCCAGCGGCCTGTACGACGTCCTGGAACTCATCCTCGACCGGGGGCTGGTGATCGACGCGTTCATCCGCGTCTCCCTCGTCGGCATCGAGATACTCAAGATCGACGTCCGGGTCGTGGTGGCCAGCGTCGACACGTATCTGCGGTTCGCCGAGGCGTGCAACCGGCTCGACCTGGAGTCGGGGCCGAACAAGTCCCCCGGACTGCCCGAGGTCGTGGAGGGCATCACCGAGGGCGGTGCGCGTTCCAAGACCAAGGGCGCCCTCTCCGGCGCGGGCGAGACCGTCTCCAAGGCCGCCCAGTCCGTGGCCGAGGCGATCCGGCCGGCGGAGGAGGACGACGAGGAGCCGCGCCGCCGGCGTCCGGCCCGTAAGGCGGCGCCGAAGAAGTCCGAGGAGTCCGCATGAGCACGTATGTCTACGGCATCGCGCGCGGTGAGGTCGCGGATCTGGACGATCGGCTGACCGGCATCGGTGACCCCCCGCTGCCGGTCCGGGCGCTGAACGAGGGCGAGCTGGCCGCGATCGTCAGCGACTGCCCGGCGGAGCTCAAGCCCCGGCGGCGCGATCTGCTGGCCCATCAGCACGTGCTGGCCGAGGTGAGCGGCTCCCATCCGGTGCTGCCGATGCGCTTCGGCAGCGTGTCCTCCAGCGACGAGGACGTCCGCAGCGTGCTGGCCGAGCACGCCGACCGCTACCAGGACCAGCTCAGCCGGCTGTCCGGCCGGGTGGAGTACAACGTCAAGGCCGTGCACGACGAGGACGCGGTGCTGCACCAGGTGCTCGCCGAGGAGCCGGACCTGCGGGTGATGGCGGAGGCCAACCGCGCGGCGGGCGGCGGCACCTACGAGGAGCGGGTGCGCTTCGGCGAACGGGTGGCCGAGGCGGTACGGGCGCACGAGGTGCGGGACGCCAAGCTGGTGGAGGAGGCGCTGGCCCCGACGGCCGAGGACGTGCGCCCCGGACCGGAGAGCGGCGGCTGGTTCCTGAGCCTGTCCCTGCTGCTGGACAAGGACGCCGCTGATCCGCTGCTGGCGGCGGCCGCAGATCTGGAGAAGGCCCATCCCTGGCTGAAGCTGCGGCTCAACGGCCCGCTGCCGCCGTACAGCTTCGTCGAGTCCTGATGCTGATGATCGGCTGGGTGCTGAGGCAGGTCGTGGCCGCCGCGGAGCGGGAGTACTACGACCCGGCCAACATCCAGCGCGCCCTGGCCGATCTGGAGAACCGGCTCGACCTGGGCGAGATCGACGAGAAGGAGTTCGAGCGGCAGGAGGACGCGCTGCTCGACCGGTTGGAGGAGGCGCGCCAGTGGGCGAACGGGACTCTGTGACCACCCGGGGCGGTGTGGCCCCGACGGCCGGCGCGTATGGCTCTCCGGCCTCGTCGTTCGGCTCCTCGGGATCGTACGGGGTGGCCAACCGGGGCGAGGGCGGGGCCAACCTCGCCGACATCCTGGAGCGGGTGCTCGACAAGGGCGTGGTGATCGCGGGCGATATCCGCATCAATCTGCTCGACATCGAACTTCTCACGATCAAGCTGCGGCTGATCGTGGCCTCGGTCGACAAGGCGAAGGAGATGGGCATCGACTGGTGGGAGCACGATCCGTCGCTCTCCTCCCGCGCCCGGACCGACCGGACCGAAGTGACCGCCCGGACCGACCGGACCGACCGGACCGAAGTGACCGACCAGGCCGCCCGGACCGACCGGACCGAGGTGCCCAGCGGGGAGAACGAGGAGAAGACCGCATGACCGAAGGACTGCGGTACGCCTACGCGGTGGTACGCGACACCGGTACGCCGGACGCCGCCGCGGACGTGCTCGCCGCCCTGGAGGGGGTGCCCGGAGTGGCGGGCGAACCGGTGCGCGCCGTACGCCATCTGGGCCTCGCCGTCCTGGCGGGCACCGTGCCCGCCGAGCACTTCGACGAGGGCCCGCTGCGGGAGCGGCTGGAGGACATGGCGTGGCTGGAGCGGGTGGCGCGCGCCCATCAGCGGGTGGTCGACACCGCGGGCGCCGAGTCCTGCGTCATACCGGTCCGGCTGGCCACCGTCTGCCGTGGTGAGGAGGGGCTGCGGCGGATGCTCGCCGACGGGCGGGAGCGGTTCGCCTCGGCGCTGGACCGGCTGGAGGGCCGGGTCGAATGGGGCGTCAAGGCCTATGCCGAGGCGCCCCCGCCCGAGGAGCCGCCCGCCGGGGAACCGAACGCTGCGACCGCCCTGTCCGGCCGTGACTACCTGCGCCGCCGCAAGGCACAGCGGCGCGCCGCCGAGCAGCGCTGGGGCCATACGGAGGAGGGTGCGCGGCTGGTGCACGACACCCTCGCCGGGCTGGCCGAGCGGCACCGGCTGCATCCGCCGCAGGACCCGAAGCTGTCGGGGGTGTCCGACCGCAATGTGCTGAACGCCGCGTATCTGGTACGGCGCGAGGACAGCGCCGGTTTCGCCCAGCGGGTCGGTGAGCTGGCCGGGCGGGCGGCCGGGCTGCGGGTGGAGCTGACCGGCCCGTGGGCGCCGTACTCCTTCACCGCCCCTGACGAGGCCGAGGGCGCGGGGGCCGGCGGATGACGACGGCCCCGTCCGGCCGCCCCCTGGCCCATCAGCGGATCGCCCTGGTGGATGTGTTGGACCGGCTGCTCGCGGGCGGAGTAGTGATCACCGGTGATCTGACCCTGCGGATCGCCGACGTCGATCTGGTCCGTATCGATCTGCGCGCGCTCATCAGCTCGGTGAACGCCAATGTGCCGTCGCCCTGGGAGGAACCATGAGCGGAACCGTGAGCCACAAGCTGGAGCTGGACCAGGACACCGTCGAGCGTGACCTGATGAAGCTGGTGCTGACCGTCGTCGAGCTGCTGCGCCAGCTCATGGAGCGGCAGGCGCTGCGCCGGGTGGACCAGGGCGACCTGACGGAGGACCAGGAGGAGCGGATCGGGCTGACGCTGATGCTGCTGGAGGACCGGATGGGCACCCTCTGCGAGCGCTACGGCATCGCGCCCTCGGAGCTCAATCTGGACCTTGGGCCGCTCGGTCCGCTGCTGTCCCCGGGGGAGTGACGCTCAGGGCAGCCCCACGGTTCGCCGCAGCCAGCGGGCGATCACGACGGTACCCGTCCAGGACCGAGACCCGCCCAGGACACGTAAGGAGCCTCGATGGCGACAGACACCGCGCGGGCCGTCGGTCCGGTCCGGGTGTCACGGCAGGGCAGTGTGCTCGTGGACTGGCTCACCACCACCGACCACAAGAAGATCGGGCATCTGTATCTGATCTCGTCCTTCGGCTTCTTCCTGGTCGGAGGCGTCCTGGCGCTGGTGATGCGCGCGGAGCTGGCCCGCCCGGGGCTCCAGATCCTCTCCCAGGAGGAGTTCAACCAGGCGTTCACCCTGCACGGCACGATCATGCTGCTGCTGTTCGCCACCCCGGCCTTCGCGGGGTTCGCCAACGAGATCATGCCGCTCCAGATCGGCGCGCCGGATGTGGCCTTCCCCCGCCTCAACATGCTGTCGTACTGGCTGTATCTGTTCGGCGGGCTGATCGTGGTGGCCAGTCTGCTGGTGCCGGGGGGCGCCGCGGACTTCGGCTGGACCGCCTACGCCCCGCTCAACAGCGCGATCCGCTCCCCCGGTATCGGCGCCGATATGTGGATCATGGGGCTGGCGCTGTCCGGCTTCGGGACGATCCTGGGCGCGGTGAACTTCCTGACCACCATCATGGCGATGCGGGCGCCGGGGATGACGATGTTCCGGATGCCGATCTTCACCTGGAACACCCTCTTCACCTCGATCATGATCCTGATGGCGTTCCCGGTGCTGGCGGCGGCGCTGCTGGCGCTGGAGGCGGACCGGCGGTTCGGGGCGGTGGTCTTCGACGCCCGGTACGGCGGACCGCTGCTGTGGCAGCACCTCTTCTGGTTCTTCGGCCATCCCGAGGTCTACATCATCGCGCTGCCGTTCTTCGGCATCATCACCGAGATCATCCCGGTCTTCTCCCGTAAACCGGTCTTCGGCTATGTGACGCTGATCGGCGCGACCATGGCCATCACCGGACTGTCGATGGTGGTCTGGGCCCACCACATGTTCGCCACGGGGTCGGTTCTGCTGCCCTTCTTCTCCCTGATGTCCTTTCTGATCGCGGTGCCGACCGGGGTGAAGTTCTTCAACTGGATCGGCACCATGCTGGGCGGCTCGGTGTCCCTGGAGGCGCCGATGCTGTGGGCGGTCGGGTTCCTGGTGAGCTTCCTCTTCGGGGGGATCACCGGCGTCATCCTGGCCTCACCGCCGATGGACTTCCATGTCACCGACACCTACTTCGTCGTGGGCCACTTCCACTACGTGGTCTTCGGCACCGTCGTCTTCGCGATGTTCGCGGGGTTCTACTTCTGGTGGCCGAAGTTCACCGGGAAGCTGCTGGAGGAGCGGCTGGCCCGGATCCACTTCTGGACGCTGTTCGTCGGCTTCCACACCACCTTCCTGGTGCACCACTGGCTGGGGGTGGAGGGGATGCCGCGCCGCTACGCCGACTATCTGGCGGCGGACGGCTTCACCGCGCTCAACACCGTCTCCACCATCGGCTCCTTCCTGCTGGGCATGTCGACCCTGCCGTTCCTCTACAACGTCTGGAAGACGGCCAAGTACGGGAAGAAGACCGAGACGGACGACCCCTGGGGGTTCGGCCGCTCCCTGGAGTGGGCGACCTCCTGTCCCCCGCCCCGGCACAACTTCACCACCCTGCCGAGGGTCCGCTCCGAGTCGCCCGCCTTCGATCTGCACCATCCGGAGGTGGCCGGCCCGGAGCAGGAGAAGGACCAGCAGCTGACGCCGCGGGGGGCGATCGGCCCAGGGCCCGAGCCAGGCGGTCCCTGAGCCTCGAGCCCCCGCCGAAGCCCCCGTCAGGATCAGACCGACGCCTCGATCCGCACCGCCAGGTCGTTGCCGCGGGTGTAGTACGGCCGGGCCTGTACCTCCCCGTGCGGGCCCGTGACCGTCCGCGGCGGATAGGTGAAGATCTCCTTCTTGTCCGCGATGTCGTCCAGGATGCGGGCGAGCCGCGCCGGGGCCATGCTCCCGTCCGCCGGGCGCAGCCACAGGTCCCACACGTCCGCACCGCCGTCCCAGCTCCGCGCCAGCTCGGGGTAGGAGAGCGTGAAGGAGAAGTCCGGGCCGTCCACCTCCAGCGGCGCCGTCCGCACCGGGGCGGTGCCCCCGCGGCGACGGGCCTCGACGACCGCCTCGGCCAGCCAGTCGGAGGGGTAGGCGACGCGGTGCAGCCGCCCCCGGACGGTCATCGTGTCGTCCCCCAGGCGGATCTCCCCGGCCTCGGCGTGGGGCGCCCGCCGCCAGCTGCGCAGCGACAGATTGCCGTGCTTGGTGGCGTACGGGATGCGGACGGACAGCGGGGAGGTGCTCGGCCCCGGCCGGCGGTCGACGAGCGAGCGCAGATCGTTCAGGCCCGGGGCGAGCCGCCGCGGCTCCGCGTCCCCGTACGCCACATGGACGTCCCAGCGGCCCTCGGGCAGGGCGACGGTGCTGGGCAGGGCGGCCTGTAGCCGGCCGTCCGCGGTGGGGCCCAGCGGCAGCCGCACCTCCCCGTCGGGGGCGTCCGCCGCGCCCCGGCGGAGCAGCACCAGCGCACCGCTCCAGTCGTCGTGGCCGCCGGGGGCGGGACGGGCTCCGTCGGCGATGTGGAAGGTGAGCCCGCCGGCCGAGTCCGCCACGCAGTCGGCGCGAGCCGGGGCGGTCCCGTCGGCCTCACTCATCCCGTCCTCCTTCAGGTGCTGGGCTGCCTCCGCTGTTGCACTCATGCGACACGCACCTTCCGCAGGGAGTCCTTGGTGGTGAACGCGCCGCTGAGCAGGGAGCCGCGGGTGCGGTGCCAGGACTCCCGCAGTCCGCTGCGGGCGATCAGACCGGAGAACAGCGTCTCGTAGCGCCCGGCCACCCGGGAGGGGTCGAAGCGGGCCGAGTCCTTCAGCGCCGCCTGTCCCATCTGCTGGCGCAGCTCGTCGTTGTTGATGAGGTCGAGGAGGGCGGCGGCGATGGCGTCGCTGTCGCCGGTGGGCACGAGCCGGCCGTCCACGCCGTTGTCGATGATCTCCGCGGGTCCGTGCGGGCAGTCGGTGGCCACCACGGGAAGGCCGCAGCGCATCGCCTCCACGATGGTCATGCCGAACGACTCCAGGCTGGAGGTGACGGCGGCGATGGAGCCCTTGGCCCACTCGGGGTCGAGCGGATTGGCCGGACCCATCAGGAAGACGTGGTTGTAGAGGCCGAGCTGGTCGATCAGGGCGCGCAGCTTGGCGTACTGGGCGCCGCCGCCGTAGATCCGCAGCCGCCAGTCCGGGCGGGCCGCGCTGACCTTGGCGAACGCCTGTATCAGCAGGTCGTAGCGTTTGACCGGGGCCAGCCGGCCGGCCGCGACCACCCATTTGCCGGTGCCGTCCGCGGGCGCCAGACCGGGCTCGGGCACGCTGTTCGGCACCGCCTCGATCCGTACGCCGGGCAGCCGCATCTGGTCGCGGTAGGTCTGCGCGTCGGCCTCGGTCACGGTGGTCACCGCGTCCAGCCGGGGGTAGACCGCGCGCAGGGCCCGCTTCAGCCCCTTGGAGTGGGTGCTGAGCGTCAGATGTTCCTGGCCGACCCGTACCGGACCGCGGCGGGCCTCGCGGGCGATGTGGACGTTGAGCCCGGGACGGGTTCCGACAACGATATCGGCGTCCAGCCGGCGCAGATGGTCCGCGATACGGCGGTCGGTGAGGGCGCTGTACTGCTTGTAGCGGCCCTCCGCCGCCGGGAAGACCCGGGCCGGGCGGCTGTGGTCCGGGTCGTCGCCGTCGTAGGACGGGCTGTTCTTCCGGATGTCCACTAAGTGGCTGAGCCGCACATGCGGACCGGGATCGAAGAGCGGCTGGTCGCGGTGGCGGAATACCGACACGATCTCCACATCGTGCTGTTCCCCCAGGGTGCGGGCGAGGTTGTACGTGGTCCGGATCGTCCCGCCGATCCCGTACGCGTTATGAATCAGGAAAGAGATGTGCATCCGGCCCCGTATCCCACTGCTTCCCCGCGGACGGGTCTCGTCCGCCTACCACGGTGTTAGACGGCGAAAAGTGGGACAGGGTTGGGCGTCATCACCTTCTTGTGTCCCAACAGATGTGAAATCGGTAGCGACTTGAGGGAACCATCCGGCCCGACGGGCCATCAGGCCCCGGCGCGGCCCAGGGCGCGTGACCCCCGCCCCGCATGGCCCGTTGTCTACGTATGAGCCGGGAACCGCCCGGCTCACACCGAGACCGAGGAGCCACCCGTGCCGCGCATGCTCGACGTCAGCGATGACGTACGCGCCGAGATCGGCGACGAAGAAGCCGACCGGCTGCTCGCCGGGGACAACGCCCCGGGCGCTTACGACTGCACGTCCTGCCGCACGCCCGGCAACACCGAGCAGGAGCGGACCAGCACCGTGCTCTTCGTGGGCCAGGAGACGGCCGTGCTGGCCTTCGCCCACGCCACCTGCGTGCCCTCCCAGGTCGTCCCGGTCTCCGAAGAGCAGTTGCGCGGCGCGGTGCGGTCCATCACGGGTGAGGACGCCGCGCCGCTGACCGCCGAGGCCCCGCCCGCACCGCCCGCGCCATCCGTTTCCGTACCGCACGCCTCCGTACCGCACGCTTCCGCGCCGTACATCCCCGCCCCGGCCGCGCCACTCGCCCCCGCCTCGCACACCTCCGCGCTGCTGACCGCCGAGGCGCCGCACGCGCCGGTGGCCCAGCAGGCGGTGCTCGGGGTGACCAGCGGGGTGGTGCTGGTCGGCCAGGAGGCGTGCCCGGCGCTGGTGGTGGAGCCGACCGCGCCGATCGTCCGCCCCGGTTCGGCCGGGCACGCCGACGACTTCCTCCAGCTCCTCATCGAACAGGGCTTCGCCCCGGTGGTCGATCTGGGCCGGCCGCCCGCGCCCAACCCCGGCTGGTCGGTGCTGCTGGCCATGGGGCGGCTGCACGCGGTGCTGATGCCGGGGCCGAACGGCGGCGGCCCGGTGGCCTGGTGGCAGGCGCACAGCCCGATGCCGCTCAGCGACGGCTGGCGGAGCGCCGTCGGCCGCTCCCGGAAGGTGCTGATCTACGGCGCGGCGGCGGGCACGATCGGCACCCAGCCGCGCGAGGACCAGCTGCGCGCGGCGCTGGACCGGGCCGCGGCGCGCGGTGCGCTGGTCGGCGCGTCGATGCCGCTCGCGGGCACATGACCGCCATGGCCGCCGCCGTCCCGGAGCTCCCCCCGCAGCTCCCCCCGGACCTCACCGACCCTTGGTGGGCAGCCCATTCGCCACCGATGCCGCATCCGACGGGCGGCCGGGTCGTTGGCACATACGTGCACGCATACGACCTCTCCTACCGCTCCCCCTCATACGGCTGCATTCCGGCCATGCGCCCCGCGCTGGAGGCAGCGCCCGACCCCTGGCGCCACTCCGCCACGCCGATCTACGACGCGTTGTACGCGGAGTACCGCAGGCTGTTCCGGGCGCTGCCCGGCGACCGTTCGGACGAGGAGAACATGGAGTTCGTGGCGTTCGCCGCCATCGGCCGGCCCCGGGGCCTCACCGGCGGCCACGGCCGCCCGGACAGCCACAGCGCGGCGTGGCACACCGACGAGCTCTACTACCGCGGCTACGTCCCCGCCCTGCCGCCCGGCCGCGGCGAGGAGCAGGGGCACACCTACTGACCCCGGGGGCACACCCACCGGCCCCGGGCACACCCACCGGCCCCCGCGCCCGCCCGCCGCACGGGCGGAAGGCGCGGGCCCGGCCGGGAGCCGGGACGGGCTGACCGGCGCGCGGCCGCTACTTCTTGCGGCCGCGCTTCTCGCGCACCCGCACCGAGATCTGCAGGGGCGTCCCCTCGAAGCCGAACTCCTCGCGCAGCCGCCGCTCGATGAAGCGGCGGTAGCCGGCCTCCAGGAAGCCCGAGGCGAACAGCACGAACCGCGGCGGCCGGGTCCCGGCCTGCGTCCCGAACAGAATCCGCGGCTGCTTGCCGCCGCGGATCGGATGCGGATGGGAGGCGACGATCTCACCGAGGAAGGAGTTGAGCCGCCCGGTCGGAATCCGGGTCTCCCAGCCCGCCAGCGCCGTCTCGATCGCCGGGACCAGCTTCTCCATGTGGCGGCCGGTGCGCGCCGAGACGTTCACCCGCGGCGCCCACTGGATCTGCCCCAGCTCGGTCTCGATCTCGCGCTCGAGGTAGTAGTGGCGCTCCTCGTCGAGGGTGTCCCACTTGTTGTACGCGATGACGAGCGCGCGCCCGGCCTCGACGGCCATCGAGATGATCCGCTGGTCCTGGACGCTGATGGACTCGCTGGCGTCGATCAGCACGATCGCGACCTCCGCCTTCTCCACGGCGGCCGCGGTGCGCAGCGAGGCGTAGTAGTCCGCGCCCTCCTGGAGGTGGACCCGGCGGCGGATACCGGCGGTGTCGACGAACTTCCAGGTGATGCCGCCGAGTTCGATCATCTCGTCGACCGGGTCGCGGGTGGTGCCCGCCATCTCGTTGACGACCACCCGCTCCTCGCCCGCGACCTTGTTGAGCAGCGAGGACTTGCCGACGTTCGGGCGGCCGATCAGGGCGACCCGGCGCGGTCCGCCGACCGTCGCCCCGAAGGTCTGGGCCGGGGCCTCGGGCAGCGCCTCCAGCACCGCGTCGAGCATGTCGCCGGTACCGCGGCCGTGCAGCGCGGAGACCGGGTACGGCTCGCCGAGGCCGAGCGACCACAGCATCGCGGCGTCCGCCTCACCGCTGGGCCCGTCGACCTTGTTGGCGCACAGCACCACGGGCTTCCCGGCCCGGCGCAGCAGCTTGACCACGGCCTCGTCGGTGTCGGTGGCGCCGACCGTCGCGTCCACGACGAACACCACCGCGTCGGCGGCCTCGATGGCGAACTCGGCCTGGGCCGCCACGGACGCGTCGATGCCGAGCACGTCCTGCTCCCAGCCGCCGGTGTCGACCACCTTGAAGCGGCGGCCGGACCACTCGGCCTCGTAGGTGACCCGGTCGCGGGTGACCCCGGGGCGGTCCTCCACGACCGCCTCACGGCGGCCGAGGATGCGGTTCACCAGGGTGGACTTGCCGACATTGGGGCGGCCGACGACGGCCAGCACCGGCAGCGGGCCGTGCCCGGCCGCGGCGAGGTCGCCCTCGACCTCCGTCAGGTCGAAGCCCTCTTGCGCGGCGAGCTCCATGAACTCCGCGTACTCGGCGTCGCCAAGCTCCCCGTGCTCGTCGCCGCCGCTGTGGATCTGGTCGTTCATGAAGATTTCCTCGTCGTCCCTCAGTGCCGCGGGCCGCCGCTATGGGCTCGCGGGTCTCATGTCTGGTCTGGGCGCCCGGTCAGCCGCCGGGCGGCGTCCAGATGCGCGCCCAGCCGCTTCCGGATGCGCTCGGTGGCCTGGTCCAGGGCCGCCCGGGTGCGCCTGCCGCTTCCGTCCCCCGCCTCGAAGGGGTCGCCGAACACCACGTCGATCCTGCCGCGCAGCCGGGGCAGCGCCCTGGTCCGCCCGTCGCCGCGCGGCTCGGCGGTGCCGAGCACCGCCACCGGCACGATCGGCGCACCGGAGCGCACGGCGAAGTACGCGAGCCCCGAGCGCAGTGAGGCGAAGTCGCCGTCGCCCCGGGTGCCCTCCGGGAAGATGCCCAGCACCCCGCCGCGCTCCAGCACCCCCAGGGCCTGGCCGATCGCGGTGCGGTCGGCGCTGGTGCGGTCCACCTTCAGCTGCCCGATACCGCGCAGGAACGGGTCCAGCGGGCCGGTGAACGCCTCCTTCTTGACCAGGAAGTGCACCGGCCGCGGCGAGGTGCCGATCACCATCGGACCGTCGACGTTGTGGGAGTGGTTCCCCGCGAGGATGACGGGCCCGGCGGACGGGACGCGCCAGGCGCCCAGCACCCGGGGCCGCCACAGCCCGTACATCAGGCCGATGCCGATCCGCCGGGCCGCGGCGGCCCCGGCCGCGCTGGGAAGTGCCGCGTCGGTGGCGCTCACGCCGCGGTCCGCTTCTCCTCGACGAGGGTGACGACGCACTCGACGACCTGGTCGAGGGTGAGGTCGGAGGTGTCCACCTCGACCGCGTCGTCCGCCTTGGCGAGCGGTGATGTCTTACGGCCGGAGTCCAGGGCGTCCCGCTTGGCCAGCGCGGCCTGGGTGGCGGCCAGGTCGCTGGCCTCCTTGCCCTTCAGCTCGCCGTTGCGGCGGGCCGCCCGGACCTCCGGGGAGGCGGTCAGGAAGATCTTGAGGTCGGCGTCCGGGAGGACCGTGGTGCCGATGTCCCGGCCCTCGACCACGATGCCGCGCGGCGCCTCGGCGGCGATGGTCCGCTGCAGCTCGGTGATCACGGCCCGCACCTCGGGCACCGCGCTGACCGCGCTGACCCGCGAGGTGACCTCCTGGGTGCGGATCGGCCCGGAGACGTCGGTGCCGTCGACGGTGATCGTCGGGGCGGCCGGGTCGGTGCCGGAGACGATGGTGGGCTTGGCGGCGGCGTCGGCCACGGCGGCGGCGTCCTCGACGTCGATGCCGTTGGTCACCATCCACCAGGTGATCGCCCGGTACTGGGCGCCGGTGTCCAGGTAGCCCAGGCCCAGCTTGGCGGCGACGGCCTTCGAGGTACTGGACTTGCCCGTGCCTGCGGGGCCGTCGATCGCGACAATCACTGCTGCCGGGGCGGTCCGGGCGGCGGTTTCCACGGTGACAGACACCTTTCATGTGCACGGGGCTGAGTTGAACGGGGGCAGGTGAGCCTCGGACAAGGTTACTGGCTTCGTCCGGGCGGCTTCGCACCGCTGGGGGACGGCCCCCGGAGCCGGGGCCTGCGGCGGCCGTCCCGCACCGCTACTGCCGGATGGACCAGCCCCGCTCCCGCAGCGCCTTGGTGAGCGCCGGGGCCGCCGAGGGCTCGACCATCAGCTGGATCAGACCGGCCTGCTGTCCGGTGGTGTGCTCGATCCGGACGTCCTCGATGTTGACGCCCGCCCGGCCCGCGTCGGCGAAGATCCGGGCCAGCTCGCCCGGCTGGTCGCCGATGAGCACCGTCACGGTCTCATAGGCGGCCGAGGCGGCGCCGTGCTTGCCCGGCACCCGCTCGCGCCCGGCGTTGCCCCGGCGCAGCACGTCCTCGATACCGGCCGCGCCGTGGCCGCGCTTGGCCTCGTCGGCGGACTGGAGCGCGCGCAGCGCCCGCACCGTCTCGTCGAGGTCGGCGGCGACGGCGGCGAGCACATCGGCGACCGGGCCGGGGTTGGCGGAGAGGATGTCGATCCACATGGCGGGGTCGGAGGCCGCGATCCGGGTCACGTCGCGGATGCCCTGCCCGCACAGCCGCACGGCCGTCTCATCGGCGTCCCTCAGCCGCGCGGCCACCATGCTGGACAGCAGGTGCGGGGTGTGCGAGACGAGCGCCACCGCCCGGTCGTGGGCCTCGTCCTCCATCACCACGGGCACGGCCCGGCACAGCGCGACGAGCTCCAGCGCCAGGTTGAGCACCTCGATGTCGGTGCCGCCGGTGGGTGTGAGCACCCAGGGCCGTCCCTCGAAGAGGTCGGCGGTGGCGGCCAGCGGCCCGGAGCGCTCCCGGCCCGCCATCGGATGCGTGCCGATGTAGCGGGTCAGATCGCAGCCGAGGGCCTCCAGCTCACGGCGCGGGCCGCCCTTGACGCTCGCGACGTCCAGGACGCCGCGGGCCAGGCCGCGGCGCAGCGCGTCGGCCACCGTGGGGGCCACGTGGGCCGGCGGCACGGCCACGATCGCCAGGTCCACCGGCCCGTCGGGCTCGCCTTGCGTCCCGGCGCCGAGCGCCTCCGCGGTGCGGGCCTGGTCCGCGTCGTGGTCGGCGAGGTGCACCTGGACCCCGCGGCCGGCCAGGGCCAGCGCGGCGGAGGTGCCGATCAGGCCGGTGCCGATGACGAGGGCGGTTCTCATTGGGCGATGTCCTTGCGGAGGGAGGCGGCGGCGCCGAGGTAGACATGGGCGACGTCGGACTTGGGCAGGGGCGTCTCGACATGCGCCAGGATGCGGACGACCCGGGGCATGGCCCCCTCGATGTCCAGCTCCTGGGCGCAGATCAGCGGTACGTCGGTGATGCCGAGCTTGCGGGCGGCGACCGCGGGGAAGTCGCTGTGCAGATCGGGGGTGGCGGTGAACCACACGCTGATCAGGTCGTCGGGGTCGAGGTCGTTGCGCTCCAGGATGGTGGTCAGCAGCTTTGAGACCCGCTCGTGCATGTGCTCCGGCTCGTCCCGCTCCAGCTGGACGGCCCCGCGGACCGCTCGTACCGCCACGTCTCGCTCCCTGTCGCGCTGTGCCCGTCTGCGTCGGGCGCGGCCGCGTCGCGGGCCGCGCTCACGATCAGCCTAACGAGCGGGTCGGACAGACTCCCGGGGCGACCGCTGGGCGAGACGCGACGAGACCGGCGAGACGCGACGCGACGAGACCGAACGAGCCGCCGGCGGCCGGGCCGATCAGCGACTCGGGGGTCGTCAGCGGCTCTTGGACCGTCAGCGGCTCGGGGACCTCAGAGGTCGACCTCGCGCATCAGCATGCCGACCTCGGTGTTGGTCAGCCGCCGCAGCCAGCCGGACTTCTGGTCGCCGAGCGCGATCGGTCCGAAGGCCGTCCGCACCAGCTTGTCGACCGGGAAGCCGGCCTCGGCGAGCATCCGCCGCACGATGTGCTTGCGGCCCTCGTGCAGGCTCACCTCGACCAGGTAGTTCTTACCGGTGTTCTGCACCACCCGGAAGTGGTCGGCGCGGGCGTAGCCGTCCTCCAGCTGGATGCCGTTCTTGAGCCGCTTGCCGAGGTCGCGCGGGAGCGGGCCCTGGATCGCGGCGAGGTAGGTCTTCCTCACGCCGTAGCGGGGGTGGGTGAGGCGGTGGGCCAGCTCACCGTGGTTGGTGAGCAGGATGATGCCCTCGGTCTCGGTGTCGAGCCGGCCGACGTGGAAGAGCCGGGTCTCGCGGTTGGTCACGTAGTCGCCCAGGCACTGGCGGCCGTCGGGGTCCTCCATGGTGGAGACGACACCGGCGGGCTTGTTCAGCGCGAAGAAGAGGTACGACTGGGTGGCCACGGTCAGCCCGTCGACCTTGATCTCGTCCTTCTCGGGATCGACGCGCAGCCCCTGCTCGGTCACGATCTTGCCGTTGACCTCGACCCGAGCCTGGTCGATCAGGTCCTCACAGGCACGGCGCGAACCCATACCGGCGCGGGCGAGGACCTTCTGGAGCCGCTCGCCCTCCGGCTCGCCGAAGGTCTTGGGCAGTGTGATCCGCGGCTTGTCGTGGCGGGCGCGGTTGCGCTCCTCGATCTGCGCGTCGTACTCGCGCGGACGGGCCGGGGCCGACGTCCGGCCACGGCCGCCGCCTGCCTTGGGACCGCCCTTGGGGCCGCCCTTGGGACCCGCCTTCGGGCCGCCCTTCGGTCCACCCTTGGGACCCGCCTTGGGGCCCGCGCTCGGGCCGCCGCCCACGTCGTAGCGGCGCTCCTCGGGGCGGGGGCGGCCGGCGCGCTGCTGCTTCTCGTCGCGCCGGTTCCCCGCGCCCCGGTAGTTCTTGCCGCCGCTACCGCTGCCCCTGCTGTTCCTGCCGCTGCTTCGCATCACGTTTCCGTCTGAGAGTGGCCGCTGCCGGCTCGGTGTTCTACATCGTCGTGCGCTTCGTCGCCGTCGATGGCATCCGGATCGAACGACGGCACGCCCTCCTGGGACTCGCCCTCGACCGCGTCCGCCTCGGGGAGGAACGGCGCGAGCTCCGGAAGCTCCTCCAGGCCCCGCAGGCCCATCCGCTCCAGGAAGTAGTTCGTCGTCCTGTACAGGATCGCACCTGTTTCGGGTTCCGTGCCCGCCTCCTCGACCAGACCCCGCTGGAGGAGGGTCCGCATCACGCCGTCGCAGTTGACGCCGCGGACGGCCGAGACACGGGAACGGCTGACCGGCTGACGGTACGCGACCACGGCGAGGGTTTCCAAAGCGGCCTGGGTGAGCCGGGCCTGCTGACCGTCCAGGACGAACCCCTCGACGGCGGCGGCGTAGGCCGGGCGCGTGTAGTAGCGCCAGCCGCCCGCGACCAGCCGCAGCTCGAAACCGCGGCCCTGTGTCGCGTACTCGTCGGCCAGCTCGCGCAGCGCGTCCGCGACGGCGCGGCGCGGCCGCTCCAGCACCTTGGCGAGGTGCTCCTCGGTGGCGGGCTCGTCGACGACCATGAGGACGGCCTCCAGGGCGGGCTTGAGGTCCAGCTCGGCGACCCCGGAGAGCCCGGCGGGTGTCCGCTGCTCACTCAACTCGGTACCTCCTCCTTCTCGTTCGGGGGCGTGGCCGCCTCCTTACCGGGCGTGGCCGTCTCCTTACCGGGCCCGGCTTCCCGGGGCCGGGCCTTGCCCCGGGCCTGGGCCTCCTGGTCGAACTCGTCGGTCACCAGCGGCTGCCGCCCCTCCTCGCCCGTCCAGCGGACCATGAGCGACCCGAGCGCCTCCGGCTGGTCGAGCAGGACCGCGCGCTCCCGGTAGAGCTCCAGGAGCGCCAGGAAACGCGCGACGACCGTAAGGACGTCGGGAGCGTCCTCGGCGAGCGTGCCGAAGGTCGCCTCCCCCAGCTCCCGCAGCCGTGCGACCACCACCTCCGCCTGCTCCCGGACGCTGACCAGCGGGGTGTGGATGTGGTCGACGTAGACCTGTGGCTTGGGTTTGGGCTGCATCGCCTTGACGGCCAGCTTGGCGAAGCCCTCGGGGCCGATGCTGATGACGACGTCGGGGAGCAGCTCGGCGTGGTGCGGCTCCAGGCCGACGGTACGGGGGTGGCGGGTGGCCTCGGCGGCCAGCCGGTCGCTGAAGATGTCCGCGATCCGCTTGTACGCGCGGTACTGGAGCAGCCGGGCGAAGAGCAGGTCGCGCGCCTCGAGCAGGGCGAGGTCCGCTTCGTCCTCGACCTCGGCGGCGGGCAGCAGCCGGGCCGCCTTGAGGTCCAGCAGGGTCGCGGCGACGACGAGGAACTCGGTGGTCTGGTCGAGGTCCCAGTCCGGTCCCATGGCGCGGATATGGGCCATGAACTCGTCGGTGACCTTGGAGAGGGCGACCTCGGTGACGTCGAGCTTGTGCTTGGAGATCAGCTGAAGGAGGAGGTCGAAGGGACCTTCGAAGTTGTCCAGCCGCACGGTGAACCGATTGCCGTCGTCGTCACCGTTGACGTCGTCCTGGTCGCCTCCCTGGCTCTCCTGGCTTCCCGCGCGCCCTTCGGCCCCGTCGGCCCCCTCGCTCCCTTCGGCCCCGTCGGTCCCGGCCCCGGTCGCCTCCCCGCCGTGCCCGCCCGCCGAGGGCGTCATATCGACGTCGGCCCGTGCGTGCACCGGCTCTGGCTCGCCCGCCGCAGCGCCCTCACCATGGCCCCCGGCCGTCGCACCGCGCCCGGCGGGCGTGCCGCCCGGCACGGCCCGCTCCCCCGGGGCGACGATCCGTTCCGGGCGCGTGGTGCGCGGCTGAGCGTGGGTCCTCCGTCCGGCTCGGGTCTCCGCTTCCGTGGCCGGAGCGGCGGGCTCGGTCACCGCCGGGAACGCCTCGGGCCCGGCGGCCGCCTCGTAAGGGGCCTCGTGCGCCGCACGGGCGCCGTCCTGCGGCCCGTCGGCCGCCAGGGGCGGCGCGGCCGCCTCAGCCGTCGCCGGGTGCGGATCGGCCGTCGTCGTCGTACGTGTGGCGGGCTCGCTGCCCTGAGTGGCGTGGGCCGCTTCGGCGGGGTCCGTCCGCGGGGACGGGGCGTCCGACGCGGGGGGCGGCGCGGCGGGGTGCTGCGCGGAGGTGGTGGACCGGTCCGGCCCCGTGGTGTGCGGCCGGGCGCCGGGGCCTCGGCCGAGGGTGCGGCGAGGGGGGCGGGGCGGCGGGGCGGGGGCGTCGTTCGTCGGCATCGCGGTCCAGGGTGCTCAGGGCCGGGCGGGGCAGCCCGTACGACCGGGCAGGCTATCGCCCGGCCCGGTCAACGGCCGCGGAGGCGGCGCACCAGGATGCTCGCGTCGCCCCGCGACTCGAGGTCGGCGAGGACGACCGCGACCGCCTCGCGGACGATCCGGCCGCGGTCGACGGCGAGCCCGTGCTCGCCCCGGAGCACCAGACGTGCGTGCTCGAGGTCCATCAGCTCCTCGGCGGAGACATAGACCGTGATCTTCTCGTCGTGGCGCTCGCGCCCGCTGGGCCGCCGGTTCGCCGTACGGGCGCGCCGACGGGCCGGGGCGCTCTGCTCGGCCGCGGCCGAACCGGTCCGGGCCGGGCGGCCCTTGGGCCGGTCCCCGGCCGCGGGGCGCCGCTCGCCGACCGCGTCCTGGGGGGCCGCCGTCTCCCGTCCGGTGTGTTCGCCCGAGCCGGACTGCTCACCGTCCGGGCGCTGCTCCTGCCCTTCGCCCGGCTCGGTGCCCGCCTCGGGGCCCGCGGCGGGCGGGGGCACCCGGGGGCCCTCGCCGTTCGTCTGGCGGCGTCCGGAGGCGGGAGAGGAGGACTGGAGCGCCATCCCTCCCGTGGTGCGGAACAGTTCGTCGGCTCCCGGCAGACTCACTCGGCGTGACACCGGGCGAGCACCTCCCTGGCGAGCTGACGATAGGCGGCGGCGCCGACGGAGTTGGACGCGTACGTGGTGATCGGCTCACCCGCGACCGTGGTCTCGGGGAAGCGGACCGTACGGCCGATGACCGTGTGGTAGACGTGATCGTCGAACGCCTCGACCACTCGGGCGAGGACCTCGCGGCTGTGCACGGTGCGCGAGTCGTACATCGTGGCGAGGATGCCGTCCAGCTCCAGGTCGGGGTTGAGCCGCTCCTGGACCTTCTCGATCGTCTCCGTGAGCAACGCCACACCGCGCAGCGCGAAGAACTCGCACTCCAGCGGCACGATCACCTTGTGCGCGGCGGTGAGCGCGTTGACGGTGAGCAGACCGAGCGAGGGCTGACAGTCGATGACGATGTAGTCGTAGTCGGCCATCAGCGGCTTGAGCGCGCGCTGGAGGGTCGACTCCCGGGCGACCTCGCTCACCAGCTGCACCTCGGCGGCCGACAAGTCGATATTGCTGGGCAGCAGGTCCATATTGGGCACGGCCGTCTTCAGCAGCACCTCGTCGGCCGACATGCCCCGCTCCATGAGCAGGTTGTAGACCGTGAGGTCGAGCTCCATCGGGTTGACCCCGAGGCCGACCGACAGGGCGCCCTGCGGGTCGAAGTCGACGAGCAGGACCCGGCGGCCGTACTCGGCCAGGGCGGCGCCCAGGTTGATGGTGGAGGTGGTCTTGCCGACCCCGCCCTTCTGGTTGCACATCGCGATGATCTTCGCGGGACCGTGGTCGGTCAGCGGCCCCGGGATCGGGAAGTACGGCAGCGGGCGCCCGGTCGGGCCGATGCGCTCGCGGCGCTGGCGGGCAGCGTCGGGCGCGAGCGTGGCCGCGTATTCGGGGTCCGGTTCGTACTCCGCGTCCGGGTCGTAGAAGTGCCCGTCGGGGAGGTCGTCGTAGTCGGCGAAGCGGGCGGGATCCGTGCCCCCCTGGTCGCCGGCCATGGCGTTCACGTGATGGCCGTCCATGCTGTGGCTCTGGTGGGCTGTCGTCATGCTCTGGTGGGTTGCGAAGGTGCGGACAGCGACGGAGCCGACAGCCTCGAGCCCCGAGGGACCCTGGCCCCGCGCAGCCGATCCTGGTTGACCACCCCCGGGAGAAAATGTCGACTCATTCACAAGTCGTCCTACCTCCTTGGTGACCAGGAAATTTCTCTATAGGTCAGCGTGACACCATGCCGACGGTTGGCGACTCTATGGCGTGTCGGCGGTCCGCAGCAACACAATCCACCGGACACGGCATGATGTGTCGGCAATCGAACACCCCGATGTCAAGGGCGTGTGACCGGTGCCGCGGAGATTTCACCACCCCACAAAGCGTCTGAATAGTTGCCTTTAGGGCGAGTTGGCCGAGCCATGAGTCGCGCCCGATATGGGACACAGCGGACACGCCCGCGGCCGGGCCCCGCCCTACGGCAGAACCCGGCCGGATGTCCATCCTTGGCTTGTCGTTGACGGTCCGGGTTGACCGTCCGGCAACCGGAGTTCACCGGCCCGGACAACCGGAATTCACCCGCTCCGGCACCCCTCGGCCGATCAGCGACTCACCGATCGACGAGTCAGCCGATCAGCGCGCTCAGTTCGACGGCGGGCAGCTCGTGCGCCTCGGCGACCGGGCCGTAGACGACCTGCCCCTCATGGGTGTTGAGCCCCTTGGCCAGCGCGGCGTCCCGGCGCAGCGCGTCCCGCCAACCGCGGTTGGCCAGCTCCACGATGTACGGAAGCGTCGCGTTGGTGAGCGCGTGGGTGGAGGTGTTCGGAACCGCGCCGGGCATGTTGGCGACGCAGTAGAAGACCGAGTCGTGGACCGTGAAGGTCGGCTCGGCGTGGGTGGTGGGGTGGGAGTCCTCGAAGCAGCCGCCCTGGTCGATCGCGATGTCGACAAGGACACTTCCCGGCTTCATCCGGGACACCATCTCGTTGCTGACCAGCTTGGGCGCCTTGGCCCCCGGGATGAGCACGGCGCCGATGACCAGGTCGGCGTCGAGGACGGCCTTCTCCAGCTCATAGGCGTTGGAGGCGATGGTCTGCACCCGGTTGCCGAAGATCCGGTCGGCCTCGCGCAGCTTGTTGATGTCCTTGTCGAGCAGCGTGACGTGGAAGCCCATGCCGATGGCGATCTGGGCGGCGCTCCACCCGGAGACGCCACCGCCGATGACGACGGCCCGCGCGGCGGCCACCCCCGGCACCCCGGCGGGCAGCACACCGCGGCCGCCGGCCGACCGCATCAGGTGGTACGCGCCGACCTGCGGCGCGATCCGGCCCGCGACCTCGGACATCGGCGCGAGCAGCGGCAGCGCGCGGCCGGCGGTCTCGACGGTCTCGTAGGCGATGGCGGTGGTGCCGGACTCCAGCAGCGCGTCCGTGCAGGCCCGGGAGGCGGCCAGGTGCAGATAGGTGAAGAGCGTCTGGTCCTTGCGCAGCCGGTGGTATTCCTCCGCGATGGGCTCCTTGACCTTCAGCAGCAGGTCGGCGGCGGCCCAGACCTCGTCGGCCGTGTCGAGGATGCGCGCGCCGGCGGCGATGTACTCCTCGTCCGTGATGGAGGAGCCGAGGCCCGCGCTCTGCTCCACGACGACCTCATGGCCGCCTCGGACCAGCTCGTGCACACCAGCGGGGGTGATGGCCACACGGAACTCGTTGTTCTTGACCTCGCGGGGAATACCGACCTTCACGTCGATCACGGTCCTTGGATGGGGGGAACGGAACATATCGCCACAGCCGGTCATAGGCCGCCACAACATCGACCTTAGACAGGCAAACCGGAACGCGTCCGCATGCCGGAGACGACCGCAACATTCGCGGTACAGCCAGTCTAATGAAGGAGGTCACCCTGTCTAGCCTTGCAATGCATCAATCTTTTGGGAGACCGCTACTTGTTTCGTAGGTCGACTGGGTTTCCCTTGCCCTTCCCGAGTGACGGAACCATGTCGTCCGGTTCGGTCTCGTCGATCCTGCGGGCGGTGCTGCGCAGCGACCGCGCCACCGCGGGGTCCCCGCCCAGCCGGTCGATCGCGTCCGCCGCGTGGCGCGCCACATCGGCGTGCAGCCGCGTATCGCCGCAGGTCCGGGCGGCCGCGGCGGCCTCCGTCCAGATGCGCAGCGCCTCCCTCGGCCGGCCCGTGCGCTCCTGGGCGCCGGCGGCACCGCTGAGCGCCCGCGCGTACCCCGGCCGGTCCCCCGCCCGGCGGCAGGCGGCCGCGGCGGCCCGCCAGTCGCGCAGCGCCTCGCCCCACCGCCCGGCGTAGCCGTGGACGGTGCCGAGCCGCGCGTACAGCCGGGCGGCCGCGGGCAGATCGCGGCGGCTCAGCCGCAGCTCCAGGGCGCGTCCATACCAGTCGGCCGCCCGGTGCCAGTCCTCCAGCTCCTGGTACGTCCCGCCGATCGACTCCAGCGCCCGCCCGGTCGTATACGGATCACCCGAGGCGCGGGCGGCCTCCAGGGCGCTCTTGTAACGGGCGAGGGCCTGGTCCACCCGGCCCGCCCCGCCGTCCAGATCGCCGAGGTTCAGCAGCGCGGCCGCCCGCTCCACCTGCAGATCACGCCGCTTGGCCACGTCGAGCACCAGCTGATGCAGGCCGTACAGCTCCGGCGCGGCGCCCTCGGCGCCCCGGTGGGCGGTGAGGGCATGGGTCAGCGCGGCCACCAGACGGCGGGCCAGGGTGTCGAGCCGACCGGTCTCCACGGCCGTCCGGGCGGCCTCGATCAGCGTGGGCAGCCGCGCCTCGAGCCAGGCGGCCGCCTTCGCCGCCGACTCGAACCGCAGCGGCCTCGGCATCTCGGCCAGCCTCTTCCGGCCCGGCGAACCGGGGGGCTCGGCGGCCAGTCGGCAGGCGCGCAGCTGCCGTACGGTGCGCTCCAGCATCCGCGCCCGCGCCAGCTCCACCTCCGCCGGGCGCTCCACGGTCTCCAGCAGCTCCCGCAGCAGCGGATCGAGGCAGCCGGGCACCAGGTAGCGGCCGGGCTCGCGCGGGCGCAGCATCCCGTACGCGGCGAAGCCCTCCAGCGCCGCCTCGCCGTCCGCCACCGAGCATCCGGCCAGCGCGGAGGCGGTCTGCGCGTCGACCGATCCGCCGGGCGCGAGCACCAGCAGCCGCAGCATCCGGGCGGTGGCGGACGGCAGCGCGGCGTAGGCCAGCCGGAAGGCGCGGTTCAGCGGGCGCGCGCCATGGTCGGAGTCCCTCTCGTCCGGCGGCAGTTCGCGCAGCCGCGCCAGGACGTCGGCGACCGACGCCTGGGGACGGGCGGCGAGCCAGCCGCCGACCAGGACGAGCGCGGCGGGCTGGCCCGCGCACTCCTCGACCAGGGACTGCGCGGCCACCGGATCGCAGGTGATCCGGGTGGGACCGGCGTACTGCGCCAGCAGGCCGACCGCCGCGCTCACATCCAGCCCGCCCACCGTGCACGGCCGCACATCCGGCACACCGGTCAGCGGGCCGTGCGAGACGGCGACCACCAGGCAGCCGGGCTCATCCGGCAGCAGCGCGTCCACCTGCTCGGCCCCGGCCACGTCGTCGAGCAGCAGCAGCATCCGCCTGCCGTCGAGCGCCTCACGCAGCGCCGCGCTCAGATCGTCCTCGTCCGCCCCCGGCGGGGCGCTCGCCCCAAGCCGTCCGAGCAGCTCACGGGCGGTGCGCTCGATGGGGACCGGATCGCCGGCGGAGGTCGTCAGCCGGGCGCTCAGCACACCGTCGGGGTAGTCGTCGGCAAGCCGCCGGACGAGCTCCTCGGCAAGCGCCGTACGGCCCCAGCCGGGGCGGCCCGCGATCAGCAGCACCCGGCTGCGGGCGGCCTTACGGCCGGCGAGGGTGTCCAGGCCCGCGCGCTCGATATCGGCCCGCAGCGAGAGCAGCTCCCGCCGCCGCCCGGCGAACCCCCGCCCCACCGTGGCCGCCGCCGCGAACAGCACGGCCCGGGTCGCCCCGCTCCACACCCCGCCGTCCTGGCCCCCCGTGCGCCCGGCCGCGCCGCTCGCGGAGCGCTGCCGGGGCGGGGCGTCGGCAGGGGGTGTCCGGTCGTCCGGCGCCTGGTCCCGCGCCGGACGGTCCGCCGACGGACGGTCCTGTGACGCACGGTCCTGTGACGGACGGTCCTGCGGCTGCCGCCCGGGAGCGGAAGAAGCGGATGAAGCGGGCGCGGCGGGCGGCGGCTGCCGCTTCCGGGGGGCCGTCGGCTCCCCATCGGTGTCGACCGCCTGCTCCGCCACCGGCCCACTCCCGTCCACCTGCGCGTTCGAGCCCGTCGCGGCCATGCGATCGGGGTGACTATGAGCGTAGTTCACTCCGCGTCAGGTACCCGGCACTCCCGGCCCACAGCTCGCCCCGAAAATCACTCCATCGGATCTTCACCAGCCGCCGCGCCCCCAGGCGCGGGCCTACGCCTCGACAGGATGGGCCTACGCCTCGAAGGGGCGGGCCGGCCAGGGCGCGTCGGCGGGGCGCAGGGAGTCGATGCCGTCGCCGGCGAGCGTGGCCTGGAGCGCCAGCGCACCGACCGCGAGGCAGTTGTTGTGCAGTTCGCCCGCGAGGACGCCGCGCACCAGCTCCTCCAGGGACACCCGGGCCAGCTCCATGTCGGCCTCCTCCTCGGAGACCTCGAACCGCTCGCCCTCGGCCGCGGAGATCTCCCGGGCCAGGAAGATCCGTACGGCCTCGTCACAGCCGCCGGGCGAGGTGTAGACGTCCACCAGGACGCGCCAGTCCTCGGCCTTGACGTGCGCCTCCTCGTACAGCTCCCGCTGGGCGGCGTGCAGCGGGTTCTCACCGGGGATGTCGAGGAGGCCGGCCGGGATCTCCCACAGCCGCCGGCGGACCGGGTGCCGGTACTGCCGCAGCACGATCACCCGGCCGTCCTCGTCCAGGGCGAGGACGGCGACGGAGCCGGGGTGGACCTGGTAGTCGCGCTTGGCCCGGCCGCCGTCGGGCATGACCACCTCGTCCGTGCGCACGCTCGTCTTGTTGCCGGTGAACGGCGTGGCGGTGGCGGTGACCTGCCATTCCTCGGGGGTGTCCTGGATGCGCATGCTTGCCTCAGCGTCCTTTCCGCGTGCGGTTGACGGGGCGGTGGGGCCGCGCCGGCCGCCCGCCCCCGTCAACCGTAGCGGTCAGACCTGGCCGCCCCGCGCCTGAGCTGCCGTCTGTCGCTCGACCGCGGCCTTCACCAGCCCCGCGAAGAGCGGGTGCGGACGGGTCGGACGGGAGCGCAGCTCGGGATGGGCCTGGGTGCCGACCAGGTACGGGTGGACCTCGCGCGGGTACTCCACGTACTCCACGAGCTTGTTGTCCGGGGAGGTGCCGGAGAAGACGATCCCGGCCTTCTTCTCCAGCTCACCGCGGTAGGAGTTGTTGACCTCGTAGCGGTGGCGGTGGCGCTCCTCGACGTACGGCTGGTTGTCGTAGACCTCGCGGACGATCGAGCCCTCGGCGAGCTTGGCCGGGTACATGCCCAGCCGCATGGTGCCGCCCATGTCGCCCTCGCCCGCGACGATGTCGAGCTGCTCGGCCATGGTGGAGATCACCGGGTCGGTGGTGGCGGGCTCGAACTCGGTGGAGTTGGCGCCCTCGATGCCCGCCAGGTTGCGCGCCGCCTCGATGACGATGCACTGGAGGCCGAGACAGAGGCCCAGCAGCGGGATCTTGTTCTCCCGGGCGTAGGTGATCGCGCCGACCTTGCCGATCACACCGCGGTCGCCGAAGCCGCCGGGGATGCAGACCGCGTCCACGCCGTCGAGCTGCTGCCGGGCACCGGCCGCCGTCTTGCAGTCGTCGGAGGTGACCCACTTGATCTTGACGCGGGCGCTGTTGGCGAAGCCGCCGGCGCGCAGCGCCTCGGTGACGGAGAGGTAGGCGTCGGGCAGGTCGATGTACTTGCCGACGAGCGCGACGGTGACCTCGTGGTCGGGCTGGTGGACCCGCGCCAGCAGGTCGTCCCACTGGGTCCAGTCCACGTCGCGGAAGGGCAGGTCCAGCTTGCGGACGACATAGGCGTCCAGGCCCTCGGAGTGCAGCACCTTCGGGATGTCGTAGATCGACTTGGCGTCGATGGCGGCGACCACGGCCGCGTCGTCCACGTCGCACATCAGCGAGACCTTGCGCTTGATGGAGGTCGGGACCTCGCGGTCGGCTCGCAGCACGATCGCGTCCGGCTGGATACCGATGTTGCGCAGCGCGGCCACCGAGTGCTGGGTGGGCTTGGTCTTCAGCTCCCCGGACGGGCCGATGTAGGGCAGCAGCGAGATGTGCACCACGAAGACGTTGTCCCGGCCGACCTCGTGCCGGACCTGGCGGACGGCCTCCAGGAAGGGCAGCGACTCGATGTCGCCCACGGTGCCGCCGACCTCGGTGATGACGACGTCCACGTCATCGGTGGCCATGCGCCGGATGCGGTGCTTGATCTCGTTGGTGATGTGCGGGATGACCTGCACGGTGTCACCGAGGTACTCACCGCGCCGCTCCTTGGCGATTACGGTGGAGTAGACCTGGCCGGTGGTCACATTGGCCGAGCCGTCGAGGTCGACGTCGAGGAAGCGCTCGTAGTGGCCGATGTCCAGATCGGTCTCGGCGCCGTCGTTGGTGACGAACACCTCACCGTGCTGGAAGGGGTTCATCGTGCCCGGGTCCACGTTCAGGTACGGATCGAGCTTCTGCATGGTGACGCGCAGACCGCGCGCCTTCAGCAGGGCCCCCAGGCTGGAGGCGGTAAGACCCTTGCCGAGTGAGGAGGCGACACCCCCGGTGACGAAGAGGTGCTTGGTCGTCATGGGTTTAGCGGCAATGGCCAAGAGGGAGCTCCCGTGGTCGCGTCGTGAGGGTGCGCACGGCAACCGCCCCGGATACCGGGGGCGCCGTCGCTGAGGTTCGGGGGTTTCGTGCCCGCCGCTCCACGGGCTACCAGGGTATCAGCGCCCCGGAGCGGCCGCTGCTGACCTGGTTCCCGCGTTCGTTCTGCGCAATCGTCCGGATACCATCGGTGACCGGCCACCCGATCGGCCGCGCGCTGCGAGCCACGATGTGGACTGACTCCAGCGGATCACCGTCGTCCGTCGTATCCTCATCGGACGCACGCATGCGAGCGACCCCGGCACGGCACCACCAGCACGCCCCCGGAACAAGTAGCTCGTCAGAATTTTCCGAGACCGTAAGCAACGCCCTCCGGGGCGATACGGCCGTTCGAATGGGGAATGCACGTGGCCGGGCGTATCGAGGATTACGCACTGATTGGTGATATGCAGACCGCCGCCCTCGTCTGCAGAGACGGGACGGTCGACTGGCTGTGCCTGCCGCGCTTCGACTCCCATGCCATCTTCGCCGCTCTGCTGGGCACCGAGGAACACGGCTTCTGGCGCCTGGGCCCCGCCTCCCCCGCGGGGAGCGAACCGCCCGCCGCCGACCGCCGCCGCTACCGCGGCGACTCGCTGGTCCTGGAGTCGGAGTGGGACACCCCGCGCGGCACGGTCCGGGTGATCGACTTCATGCCGCCCCGGGACGGCGCCCCGCAGCTGGTGCGGATCGTCGAGGGGGTCAGCGGCCGGGTGCCGATGCGCTCCGCGCTGCGGATGCGGTTCTCCTACGGCTGGGTCGTGCCGTGGGTGCACAAGGTGGACACCCGCACGGTCGCCGTGGCCGGTCCGGACTCGGTGTGGCTGGACACCGAGGTCGACACCTACGGCAAGGACCTGACCACCTACTCCGACTTCACGGTGGGCCCCGGCGACCGGATCGCCTTCACCATCAGCTGGCAGCCCTCGCACAAGGAGCCGCCCGCCCTGCCCGAGCCGGAGACCGCACTGGAGGCCACCGAGGCGTTCTGGCGGGAGTGGGTCGAGCACTGCACGTACCACGGCCCCTACCGGGACGCGGTGGTCCGCTCGCTGATCACGCTCAAGGCGCTGACCTACGCCCCCACCGGCGGCATCGTCGCGGCGCCCACCACCTCGCTCCCCGAGGAGATCGGCGGCGTCCGGAACTGGGACTACCGCTTCACCTGGCTGCGGGACGCGGCGATCACCCTCTCCTCGCTGCTGCGCACCGGCTACCGCGAGGAGGCCCGCGCCTGGCGCGAATGGCTGCTGCGCGCGGTCGCGGGCGACCCGGAGAACCTACAGATCATGTACGGCATCGCGGGCGAGCGGGAGTTGGCCGAGGCGGAGCTGACCTGGCTGCCGGGCTATGAGAACTCCCAGCCGGTCCGGGTCGGCAACGGCGCGGCGGGCCAGCTCCAGCTGGACGTCTACGGCGAGGTCACCGAGGCGCTGCACCTGGCCCATATGACCGGGCTGGCGCGCAACGACTACGCGAGCGTGCTCCAGCTGAAGCTGATCCGCTACCTCGAGGAGCACTGGGACGAGCCGGACGAGGGCATCTGGGAGGTGCGCGGGCCGCGCCGGCACTTCGTGCACTCCAAGGTGATGGCCTGGGTCGCGGTCGACCGCACCGTCAAGCTGATCGAATCCGGCGATGTGGACGGGCCGTTGGAGCGCTGGCGGGAGCTGCGCGAGATGATCCACCGGGACGTGTGCGAGAAGGGCTACGACGCCGAGCGCAACACCTTCACCCAGTCCTACGGCTCCAAGGAGCTGGACGCCTCGCTGCTGCTCATCCCGCAGATGGGCTTCCTGCCGCCGGACGACAAGCGCGTCATCGGCACCATCGAGGCGATCCAGCGGGAGCTGTCGACCGAGGACGGTTTCGTCATGCGCTACCCCACGGCGGGCGAGGACGCCGGGGTGGACGGTCTCGAGGGCGACGAAGGGGCCTTCCTGGCCTGCTCGTTCTGGCTCGCGGACGACCTGGCGATGATCGGCCGGGTGGACGAGGCCCGCAGGCTCTTCGAGAAGCTGCTCGCGCTCCGCAACGACCTCGGGCTGCTGGCCGAGGAGTGGGACCCGCGCAACCAGCGCCAGGTGGGGAACTTCCCGCAGGCGTTCAGCCATGTGCCGCTGATCGACACCGCGCTGCGGCTGACGGCGTCCGGGGCGTACGGGGGCTAGTGACCGGGGGTTGGCCGCACGGGCGGCCAACCGCCACCGGGCGCGGTGTCCGCGTGGACACCGCGCCCGGTCATGCCGGATGAGCGGCTTAGAACGGGGTCAGGGTGAGCGTGATCCCCGTCGGGGCGGTGTCCTGGATGTAGGACGCGAACTCGGCCACGTCGTCGAAGGCGAAGCCGTACGCCTTGCCGTCCACGGTCGCCGCGTGCATGGCCTTGGCGTAGTGGTTGGTGACGTCCTCGCCGTAGAAGGCGGCCGGGTCGGTGGTCGGCTGGGCGTCGGCGTTGTGCAGCGTGGTGCGGTTGAAGCCCGCGCCGAGGATCGCCGCGACCGGGCCCGTCGTCCCGTCGTTGGGGGCCGCCAGGGCGCCGTCGCAGAACAGCACGTCCTTGGTGGAGGGCTTGTCGAAGGAGACCGACGCCGGGCCGGTGAAGGAGAACTTCCCGTCGGTCACCCGGCCGGTGAACTCGCCCGCGTTGGTGGTGACCTTGAGGTCCTTCGATCCGTAGGTCTCCCAGACCTGGTCGATGTACGACGCGAAGTAGTCCTCCGCGAACACTCCCGCGCCCATGCCGTGGCCCGGGGCGATCACCCGCAGGTTGTCCCCGACGATCAGCGGCTTGAAGGCCTCGACGGCGGCGATGTCGGAGAAGACCTTGTCGCGGGCGCCGTCCTTGAGGGTGCCGGTGGTCTGGTCCTGGGCGCCGGTGAGGTGGATCGACAGCGGGACGCTGAACATGTCCACCATGGTGGTGTTGCAGAACATCCCCGAGGAGTTGTACGTGAACTCCGCGCAGTCGTGCAGGATGTCGTAGTTCGGGTCGCCGGACACCCAGCCGGCCGGGTACTGGAGCGCGGCCTTGCCCACCCCGTCCTCGACCACCTTGAGCTTGAGCTTCGAGCCGAGGGCCACATAGATCCGGCCGGACATCTCGGGCAGGTTCAGCTTGGTGTCGCCGCCTCCGGACAGCGGGATCGCGTAGTCGGTGAAGCCGTCCGAACCGTTGTCGGAGAGCGCGACGGGGACGGCCTCGCCCTCCGGGGTGACGTGGACCTGCTGGTCTCCCGCGTTGCCGACGATGTAGAGCCACACCGACCCGTTGTCGTACTGGCCCGTCTTGTTCACGACGGTCAGGGGCAGCGAGGCGGCGGCCCTCGCGCTCGGCGCACCGCTGGCGCGGCCGCCGGCGAAGGCCAGGCCGGTTCCCGCGGCGGCGGCGGAGGCCGCGATTCCACCCAGCAGCTTCCTGCGACTGATCATGATGATGGTGCTCCTCGGCGTAGTGGGGGTTGCCGGGAAAATGGCGTGGGGGGTGACGAGACGCGCGACTGAGAGCGCTCTCTCGTCCCTCTGCCCAGCACCCTGCCGATCAACGGCCGGGCCCGTCAACCCTTTCGCTCAGAATGGTCTGCACCAACTCGTCGTAGACGCTGAGGACATGGGCGACGGTGTCGTCCTCCGTCGGCCAGCCGGCCGTCCGCGCCCGCCCGGCCGCGGCGAGCCCGGCCCGGCGCACCGGGTCGGCGAGCAGCCCGGTCACGGCGCCGGCCAGGGCCTCCGGGTCGCCGTACGGGACGAGTTCGGCCGCGTCCCCGACCAGTTCCGGCACCCCGCCCACCGCCGTGGCCACCAGCGGCACGCCCGCGTGCAACGCCTCCTGGGCCAGCAGCGACCGCGCCTCCCAGCGGCTGGAGAGCACCGCGACATCGGCGGCGGACAGCAGCTGCGGCACATCGTCACGCCGGCCGAGCAGCCGCACCGGCAGCCCCTCCATGGCGATCCGGCGCTCCAGCACCGCACGGTCCGGCCCCTCCCCCGCCACCACCAGCAGCGGCCGCGGCTCCAGCCCGCGCCAACGCCGCGCCGCGTCCAGCAACGGGCCGAAACCCGCCGCCGCGTCCAACCGGCCCGCCGTGACCAGCAACGGCCGGTCCAGCACGCCCAGTTCGGCCCGGACCTTCTGGCGGCGGCCGTCTCCGGTCTCCGGTGCGCGGCGCGGTGCGGGCACCGCGACCAGGGCCAGCCGTGCGTCGCGCGCACCGCGGGCGCGGGCCCGGTCCACCAGGTCCGAGGAGGCCCCCAGCACGATCGCCGCGGTCCGCGCCACCCGCCGCTCCATCAACCGGACCAGACCGGCCCGCGCCCCCTCGACGTCCACCCGGGTGTGCCAGGTGACGATCAGGGGCACATTCCGGCCACGCAGCGCCACCGCCGCCAGCAGCCCCGGACGCAGCCCGTGGGCGTGCACCAGGGCCGCCCCGGCGGTGGCCGCGCGCAGCGACGCCACGCTTCCGGCGTCCGTCAGGGCGTCCAGCCCGGTGAACCCCGCTCCGGCCTGCGTGAAGCCGTAACCCTGCTCGGCGCTCCAGGGCCCGCACACGGTCACCCGCAGTCCCCGGGCCACCAGCCCGGCCGACAGCGACCGCACATGCACCCCACTGCCCGAACTCCCGCCGCCCAGCACCTGGACGGCGTGCAGCGACGACTGCCCGTGCGGCGGGACCGGGGTGTTGCTCACGCGGGCGGAGCTCCTGAGGCGATATCGGAGAAGGGGACGGCCCAAGAATGCCAGCACTCGCCGGGCCCTCGTCGCAACGCTCCCAGGCGACGTCCGCCCCGGGCTCGTTCGTACGTCCGCGAAGCAACCCTTTCGGGTGAAGGATCAACGTCCCGCGCGGGCCGCCTCCAGGAGCTCTTCCGCATGCGCCCGCGCCAGTTCGGAGTCCTCCTGCCCGGCGAGCATCCGCGACAGCTCCCGCACGCGGTCCTCGCCCTCCATGGCCTTCACCCCGCTGCGGGTCACCGCCCCGTCGTTGGTCTTCTCCACCACCAGATGCCGGTCGGCGAAGGCCGCGACCTGCGGCAGATGGGTGACCACCACGACCTGCGCGGAACGGGCCAGCCGCGCCAGCCGGCGGCCCACCTCGACCGCCGCCTTGCCGCCGACGCCCGCGTCCACCTCGTCGAAGAGATAGGTCGGCACGGGATCGGAGCCCGCGAACACCACCTCGACCGCCAGCATCACCCGGGACAGCTCACCTCCGGAGGCGCCCTTGGCGATCGGCCGGGGCGGGGCGCCCGGGTGGGGGGCGAGCAGCAGCTCGACCTCATCGGCCCCATGCGGCCCGAACCCGACCGCCCGGCCACCCACCTCGATGCCCTCTCCCTCGGCGGCCTCGTTCTGCCGGATCGCGAACGTGACCCGCGCGTGCGGCATCGCCAGGGAGGCCAGCTCGGCGGTGACCGCCTCGGCGAAGCGCCCCGCCGCCTCCGTACGGGCATCGGTGAGCGTCTGCGCCAGCTCGCCCAGTTCGGCACGGAGCGCGTCGCGCTCGGCGGTCAGCTCGCCGATCCTGTCGTCGTCACCGTCCAGCTCGGCGAGCCGGGCCGCGCCCCGCTCCGCCCAGGCCAGCACATCCGCGATGGTCTCCCCGTACTTGCGGGTCAACTGGGCCAGCGCGGCCCGACGCTCCTCGACGGCCGCCAGCCGCAGCGGGTCGGCGTCGAGATCGTCGGCGTACCCCGCGAGCTCCCCGGCCACATCGGACAGCAGGATGCCGACCTCGCCGATCCGGTCGGCGAGCCCGGCGAGGGCCGGGTCATGGGAACGCACCCCCTCCAGCGCACGGTGGGCACCCGCCACCAGCGTGGCCGCGTCCACACCCTCCGGGTCCTCCGGATTCCCGGCGAGGGCGGCGTGCGCGAGCGCGGCGGCGGAGGCCAGGGCCTCGGCATGGCCGAGCCGCTCGGCCTCGGCCGCGAGCTCGGCGTCCTCCCCGGGCAGCGGCTCGGCGGCCGCGATCTCTTCCAGACCGAAGCGCAGCAGATCGGCCTCCTGGGCCCGTTCCCGTGCCCGCGTGGTCAACTCCTCCAACTCGGCCGAGACGGCACGCAGCCGACGATAAGCCTCCGCGTACTTCTCCAGCGGCCCGGCCACCGCGTCCCCCGCGTACCGGTCCAGCGCCTGACGCTGCCGGGCCGGACGCAGCAGACCCTGCTGATCGGTCTGACCGTGCACGGCCACCAGATCGTCGGCCAGCTCGCTCAGCAGCCCCACCGGCACCGAACGGCCACCCACATGGGCCCGCGACCGCCCCTCGGCGGAGAGGGTACGGCTGATCAGCAGCGCGCCGTCATCGAGCTCGGCCCCCGCCTCCTCGGCTCTCACGGCCACCGCCGAACGGGCATCCACCGTGACCCGCCCCTCGACGACCGCCGCCTTGGCCCCGATCCGCACCAGGGCGGCATCGGCCCGACCGCCCAGCAGCAACCCGAGGCTGGTGACGACCATGGTCTTGCCCGCGCCGGTCTCACCGGTCACCGCGGTGAAGCCGGGCGACAGCTCGACGACCGCGTCGTCGATGACGCCCAGCGCACGTATCCGCATCTCCTCCAGCACGTGCAAGACCATACGAGGTTTGCCCGGCCCGACGCGACGAAGGGGCGCCACTTCCGAGCCCCACCGCACATATGCCCGCCCCCGGGACCACACCCGCGCCACCGGGCGAACCCGCCACCGGACAGGTGTCAGGTGCCACCGGGGCGTGGACGCCGACGAGACGGGAGGGGCAGGGCCGCACCCACCCCGCCCGGCACCCGGGCCACCCGGCGGGGCGCGGCCGCCGACGAGGCAAGAGGGAACGGGGCCGCACCCGTGCCGCCGGGCGAACCCGCCACCGGGCAGGCGCCCGGAGCCACCGGGGGGGGCGGTCGCCGACAAGACGGGAGGGGCAGGGCCGCACCCACCCCCGCCCAGCACCCGGGCCACCCGGCGGGGCGTGGACGCCGACGAGGCAAGAGGGAACGGGGCCGCACCCGTGCCGCCGGGCGAACCCGGAACCGGACAGGCGCCCGGAGCCACCGGGGCGTGGACGCCGACGAGACGGGAGGGGGCAGGGCCGCACCCACCCCCGCCCGGCACCCGGGCCACCGGGCGGGGCGCGGCCGCCGACGAGGCAAGAGGGAACGGGGCCGCACCCGTGCCGCCGGGCGAACCCGCCACCGGGCAGGCGCCCGGAGCCACCGGGGGGCGGCCGCCGACGAGGCGGGAGGGGGCGGGGTCGGAGGGGCGGGGTCCTGGACGCTTACGTGTATTTGTGGCGCCAATCTCCGGCCCACCCCACGCTCAACTGTCGTCGGCGCCGTAAATATACGGTCCAGGACCCCGCCCCGGAGGCCCCGCACCCGCACCCACCACGCAACCCACCGCGCACCCCAGCGCAACCGACCGCGCACACCCCACGGCAACCCCCTAGTGCGGCGCCCCCCGCCACCCCGCCACCGGAAGCGCGAACTTCGCGACCAGACGGTCCGTGAACGACGCGTGGTGCAGCCGCGCCAGCCGCACCGGTACCGCACCCCGGCGAACCTCCACCCGCGCCCCCGCCGGCAGCTCCACCGTGCGCCGGCCGTCACACCACAGCACCCCATGCGGCGTCTGCGGCTGGACCTCCACCGCGAGCACCGACTTCGGCGACGCCACCAGCGGCTTGGCGAACAGCGCATGCGCGCTGATCGGCACCATCAGCAGGGCCTCCACCTCGGGCCACACCACCGGCCCGCCCGCCGAGAACGCGTAGGCCGTAGAGCCGGTCGGGGTCGCGCAGACCACACCGTCACCACCGAACCGCGAGACCGGACGGTTGTCGACCTCCGTGACCACCTCGAGCAGCCGCTCACGCGCCGCCTTCTCGACCGACGCCTCGTTCAGCGCCCAGTCCGTGTGCACGATGTGCCCGTCGGTGCGGACGAGCACATCGATCGTCATCCGCTCCTCGACCTCGTACTGCCGGGTCACCACCCGGTCCACGACCTTGTCGAGGTCGTCCCGCTCGGCCTCGGCCAGGAAGCCGACCCGGCCGAGGTTCACGCCGAGCATCGGCACCCCCGAGACCCGGGCGAACTCCGCGCCGCGCAGCAGCGTCCCGTCCCCGCCGAGCACGACCAGCAGCTCGCAGCCGTCCAGGACGTCACAGTCCGCGTCGACGCGCTCGACAGCGGGTGGCAGCGGCAGGTCCGCGGCCTCGGCAGCGAGCACCCGCACCCCGATTCCGCTGCGCAGCAGCCCCTGGACGACCAGCTCGGCGCTGCGGATGGCCGCGGGGCGGCCGGTGTGCGCGAGCAGGAAGACGGTGCGGTCCGCCGCCGGCTCGACCGCCGGTGGTGGCACCATCGACGCCAGCGGAGCCACCGACGCCGAAGACTCCCACGCTTCGGGCACTGCTTCCTTCTCCTGCGCTGCTTCTGAAGTGGTCAACTGGGCCCCTCCGCCACTGCACGGTCAACATCGGCCGGGTCCAGTGCCGGCGCCCCGGCGCGCATCCACAAAAAGTACTCAACATTACCCGACGGTCCCGGAAGCGGGCTGGCCGTCACGCCCAGCACCCCCAGTCCCAGTTCCGCCGCCCGCTCCGCCACCGTACGCACCGCTTCGGCGCGCAGCTCGGCGCTGCGGACCACTCCCCCGCTGCCCAGCCGCTCCTTGCCGACCTCGAACTGCGGTTTGACCATCAGCACCAGATCGGCGTCGGGCGCGGCGCACCGCACGAGGGCGGGCAGGACCAGCCCGAGCGGAATGAAGGAGAGATCGCCGACGACCAGGTCCACCGGTGTCCCTCCAATCCGCTCGAGTGTCAGCTCGCGTACGTTCGTACGGTCGTAAACGCTGACGCGTTCATCGTTCTGGAGCGACCAGGCCAGCTGGCCGTAGCCGACATCGACGGCGAGCACCCGCGCGGCGCCCGCGCGCAGCAGGACGTCCGTGAAGCCTCCGGTCGACGCACCCGCGTCCAGCGCCCGCCGCCCGGCGACCTTCAGCCCCGCCCCGTCGGCCGGGCGGACCGGACGGACCGGACGGACCCCGGGCTCCTGCCCAGCGCCCGAACCGGCACCCGCACCCGCACCCGCACCCGCCCGATACTCCTCGCTGAAGGCGTACAGCGCGCCCGCCAGCTTGTGGCCGCCGCGCGAGACGTAGTCCGGATCGCTGTCGTCCTTGATCACGACGACGGCCGCGCTGGTCTCCACCTGGGTGGCGGGCTTGGTCGCCACCGCCCCTCCGACGGTGACCCGGCCCGCGCTGATCAGCTGGCTCGCATGCTCACGCGAACGCGCCAGCTTGCGGCGCACCAGCTCCGCGTCGAGTCGTACGCGTCGTGGACGGGTCACTGCCACGGGTGGTTCAGCTCCTGAGGTCGTTTACGTCGTGATGCGGCGAACCGTTACATCGCAGCAGGGGGCTGCGGACCGGGCGCCGCCGGTCCGGGCCGCCGGTCGAGTGCTGTCAGCGTGTCGCGCAGGCCCCGGTGGACATCCTCGTACACCTCCAGATGTCCGCTGGTCGCGAGGTGGTCGGCGTCGGCCAGCCGGTCGAGCCGGGCGTCCACCTCGGGAACGCCGGTGGGCGTGCGGTCCACACCGAGCGGGGCCGGATCAGCGGCCCCGAGCGGCTCCGGCACAAGGTCCGGCGCCGGCCCCGGTACCGACTCCGCCGCCGGATCGGACTGTGGGCCGGGCCGTCCGGCCGGCATCGGCTCGCTCATGGCCCCGACGCTACCGCGAATCCCACGTTCTCCGGCGTACGAGACCTGCGGTAACGTCGTCCGCGATGGCGACCTTGGAACAGTGCCGCGGCGCACTCGAGAAGCTGGCGGAGAACCTCGCGGGCGCGAACGGGGACCTCCGCAGCGCCGCCGCGCTCGATCGCTCCGTCAGCTGCTGGATCACCGACCTGGACACCACCTTCGTCGGCCGTCTCGTGGACAGCCGGATAGAGGATGTGACGGCCGAGCCGGGCCCGCCGGCCGGGCGAGCGCAGATCCGGCTGACGATGACCGGCGACGACCTGGTGGCCCTGGTCGACGGCGAGCTGCACTTCGCACGGGCGTGGGGCAGCGGCCGGATCAAGCTAGAGGCCGGCCTGCGCGACCTCCTGCGGCTACGGAAGCTGCTCTGATCCACCCGGAAAAGCCCCAACCGAAACGCCCCAAGCGGAAACCACACCGCCCAAAACCCAGCAGAGACTCGCTAGGACTCTCTCGCCACAGCCGCCAAAGACACCTCGGCGGCCCGTGCCGTACGGGGCTGGCGGGCAGCGGGGATGACCAGCGGCGTCCCCGTCTCCGGGTCGTCGATCACCTGGCAGCGCAGCCCGAAGACCCGCTCCACCAGCTCCGCCGTGACCACGTCCCCCGGCGTCCCCTCGGCGACGATCTTCCCGCCCCGCATCGCGATCAGATGCGTGGCGTAGCGGGCGGCGTGGTTCAGGTCGTGCAGAACGGCGACGAGGGTGCGGCCCTGTTCCTCATGGAGCTGGGCGCACAGGTCCAGCACATCGATCTGGTGCTGGATGTCCAGGTAGGTCGTGGGCTCGTCGAGGAGCAGCAGCGGGGTCTGCTGGGCGATGGCCATCGCGATCCACACCCGCTGGCGCTGTCCGCCGGACAATTCGTCGACATAGCGATCCCTGAGTTCCGCCACCCCGGTCGCCGCCATCGATTCGTCGACGATCCGCTCGTCCGTCTCCGACCACTGCCGCAGCAGCCCCTGGTGCGGGTAGCGGCCGCGGGCGACCAGGTCGGCGACCGTGATCCCGTCCGGCGCGATCGAGGACTGGGGCAGCAGCCCGAGCGTGCGGGCGACCTTCTTGGCGGGCAGCGTGCCGATGGCCTGCCCGTCCAGCAGCACCGATCCGGCCGAGGGCTTGAGCATCCGGGACAGGGCGCGCAGCAGAGTGGACTTGCCGCAGGCGTTCGGCCCGACGATCACCGTGAAGGAGTTGTCGGGGATGACCACGGACAGCTCTTCGGCGACCGTGCGCCGGTCGTAGGCGAGGGTCAGCCCCTCCGCGGTGAGCCGCTGCCGCCCCCGCGAGCCCCCGCTACCACTACCGCTACCGCCCCCACTGCCACTGCCGTCTGCCACGGTCTGCCGGGTGTCCTTGTCCATGTCGTCTTCCGTCCGGGTCGTGTCCACACTCGTCATATCCGCCCCGCCTTGCGCTCGGTCACCAGCAGCCACAGCAGATAGGCGCCGCCCAGCATCCCGGTGAGCGCCCCCACCGGAAGCTGATCGGCCCCGAAGGCGCGCTGTGAGGCCCAGTCGGCGGTGATCAGCAGCCCCGCGCCCATCCAGGCCGACGGCAGCAGATTCGGGCCCGCCGAGCGGGTGAGCCTGCGGGCCAGCTGCGGGGCGACCAGCGCCACGAAGGCGACGGGCCCGGCGGCGGCCGTGGCGGCCGCCGTCAGCAGCACGGCCGAACCCATCAGCACCATCCGCGTCCGCTGCACCCGCACCCCGAGGGCGTAGGCGCTGTCGTCGCCCATCTCCAGCATCCGCAGCCCGCGGGCGTGGCTGAAGACCACGGGCAGCAGCACCACGCAGACGGACAGCAGCGGCCAGACCTGGTTCCAGTCCCGCGCGTTGAGCGATCCGGCGATCCACACCACCGCGCGGGTCGCGTCCACCACGTCGGCCTTGGTGAGCAGATAGCCGTTGACGGCGGTGAGCATCGCGGACGCGCCGATGCCCACCAGCACCAGCCGGTACCCCTGTACGCCCCGCCGCCAGGCCAGCGCGTAGACGCCGAGTCCGGTCAGCAGGCCGCCGCCGAGCGCACCGGCGGCGACCTCGGCCGGACTGCCCTGGACGAGGACGATCACGGTGAGCGCCCCCGCCGCCGAGCCCTGGCCGAGACCGAGCACATCCGGACTGCCCAGCGGGTTGCGGGAGATGGACTGGACGATCGCCCCGGCCAGCCCCAGGGAGGCGCCGACCAGCAGCCCCACCAGTACGCGCGGCAGCCGCAGATCGTTGACGATGAAGTCCTGGGCCATCGTGCCGTCGCCGAACAGCGTGCGCACCACGTCGACGGGGGCGATGGGGTAGTCCCCGGTGCCGATCAGCACGACGCTCATCACCAGCGCCAGGGCGATCAGCAGCGCCCCCACGACCATGCCCCGGACGTCCAGGCGCAGCGAGAGGCCGCCACGGGTGCGCAGCACGGCTCCGCGCGTCCCGGGCTTGCTGGTGCGCTTGCTCGCGTTCACAGTTCGGCCATCCTTCGGCGACGTACGAGGTAGATGAAGAGAGGTCCGCCGATGAAGGTGGTGACGACGCCGACCTGGAGTTCCGCGGGCCGGGTGATCACCCGCCCGATCACATCGGCGCCCAGCAGCAGCACGGGCGAGAGCACGGCGGCGTACGGCAGGATCCAGCGCATATCGGGCCCGGTGAGCGCGCGCACCAGATGCGGCACGATCAGCCCGACGAACGCGATCGGTCCGCAGGCGGCGGTCGCGGCCCCGCACAGCAGCGTGACCGCGCCCATGGAGAGCGCCCGGGTGCGGTTGAGGTTGGTGCCGAGCGCGCGCGCCGTGTCGTCGCCGAGGGCCACGGCGTTCAGCGAACGGCCCAGCGCGACCGCCAGCACCATGCCGACCAGGAGGAACGGCGCCACCTGCCGGACGACGCTCATGTTCGCGGAAGCGAGCGAACCGACCGTCCAGAAGCGCATCTTGTCGAGCGCCGCGGTGTCCAGCAGCTCAACGGCGTTGACGTATCCGTAGAGAGCCGCGTACACCGCCATCCCGGCGAGCGCGAGCCGCACCGGGGTGGCGCTCCGGCTGCCGCCGAGCGCGTACACCAGCACGGCCACGACGGCGGTGCCGAGGAACGCGAACCACACATAGCCGGTCAGGGATGTGACGCCGAAAAAGCTGATGGCCGAGACGACGGCGGCGGACGCGCCCGCGTTCAGCCCCAGCAGTCCGGGGTCGGCGAGCGGGTTGCGGGTGAGCGCCTGGATGACGGCACCTGCGAGACCCAGCCCAGCGCCGACGAGCAGACCGAGGATGGTGCGCGGCAGCCGTACGTCCCGGATCACCACATCGGTGTTGTCGCCGGTGTAGTGGAACAGCCCGTGCCACACCTGGTCCAGCGGAATCGGTTTGGCACCGATCGCGATGGACGCCGCGGCGATCGCCACCAGCACGCCCAGGGAGACGACCAGGCCGGTCGCACGGCGCGCGGTGCGCCGCCGGGGCGGCGCGCTCGCTGTCTCGGTCCCGGCTTTCGCCGGACTGACCACGGTCACGCGGAACTCCACCTCATAGCACGGCCGATCATGACTTAGGTTAGGTTACCCTAAGTCTTACTGACCGCATCCATGCGGGATCACCGGAGTTCGTGGCCGGGCTCACAGCCCCAGCCACCCAACGCAGCCGACGCCGGCCGCGCAAGCCGCCAACGCCGCGTCTTCCCCGCGTCCGCGCTCGGCTCACAGCCCCAGCCGCGCCAGAGCCTTCCCCGCGTCCGCGTCGCTCACACCGTCCCCCGCCTCGGCCCACGCCGCCGCGCACAGCGCCCGCAGACCGTCCAGCGGCTCATCGCCGTCGCCCTCCAGCACCAGCGCCCCGCCCTCGGCCCGTGCGACCCAGCCGCCGCACCGGAAAGCGCCCGCCGTGCCCGCCGAGCCCGCCGACCCGTCGTGCTCCACCTCCGGCTGCGGGGTGAGCAGCCCCCGCAGGTCGCGGTCCACATACGCCGGCCGGTACTTCGGCTCGGCGGCCAGCAGCTGCGCGGGCGTGGTCACCCCGGTCAGCACGAGCAGCGAGTCCACCCCGCCCGCGTACGCGCCCTCGATATCGGTGTCCAGCCGGTCCCCGACCACCAGCGGCCGCCGGGCGCCGGTGCGCAGGATCGTCTCCCGGTGCATCGGCGGCAGCGGCTTCCCCGCGGCCTGCGGGGACGCGCCCGTCGCGATGCGTACGACCTCCACCGCCGCGCCGTTGCCCGGTGCGATGCCCCGTCCGCTGGGAATCGTCAGATCCAGGTTGGAGGCGAACCACGGCACCCCGCGCGCCACCGCGTACCCCGCCTCCATCAGCCGTGCCCAGGGCATCTCCGGCCCCCCGTACCCCTGCGCCACCGCCGCCGGGTCGTCGTCCACCGAGTCCACCGGCGTCAGCCCGCGTTCGCGCAGCGCCACCCGCAGCCCCTCCCCGCCGATCACCAGCACCCGCGCCCCCTCCGGCAGCTGCTCGGAGATAAGCCGGGCGACCGCCTGCGCGGAGGTGATCACATCGTCGGGGGCGGCAGGCACCCCGAGCCGCGTCAGATGCTCGGCCACCACCTCCGGCGTCCGCAGCGCGTTGTTGGTCACATACGCCAGCCGCATCCCGTCGTCCCGCGCGGTGACCAGCGACTCCACCGCATGCTCAATGGCCTCGCCGCCCGCGTACACCACCCCGTCGAGGTCCAGCAGGGCCGTGTCGTACGCCTCGTGCAGCGGCCGTCGACTGGATTCGGGCCGGGTGCGGACGGGCTGGTTCATGGGGGCCACTCCTCGCAGATCTGTGCGCTTCTCCCCCGATCATCGCGTATCGCCGCGCGGGGCATAACATTCACTGATGAGCATTCCAGGGCCTGGCGGACAAGGTCTCCAGCTCACTCCCTTCCGGGGGCTGCGCTATGTCGCGGAGCGGGTCGGCAGCCTCGCCGCCGTCACCTCACCGCCCTACGACGTGGTCGTACGGCCCGATGGTCTGCGCCGGCTCGAGGCGGAGGACCCGTACAACATCGTCCGGCTGATCCTGCCGCAGGCCGGCACCCCGGCCGCCCGCCACCGCCAGGCCGCCGAGACGCTGCGCCGCTGGCAGGCCGACGGAGTGCTCGCCGCGGACCCCGAGCCCGCGCTCTACGTCTACGAGCAGCGCGACGGCCGGACGCTCCAGCGCGGACTGATCGGCGCACTGCGGCTGAGCCCGCGCGAGGAGGGCATCGTCCTCCCCCACGAAGAGGTCATGCCGCATGTCGTCGAGGACCGCGCCGATCTGATGCGCGCCACCGCCGCCCATCTGGAGCCGCTGCTGCTCGCCTACCGCGGCCACGAGAACGGGCCCCCGGGAAACGGACCGAACGGACCAGCGGAGAACGGAAGCGCAGGGAACGGCACCACGGGGAACGGCACCACGGGGAACGGACCAGCGGAGAAGGGCACCGGCGGGGCCGCGCGGGTCATCGAACGCGCCATCCGGCGCGCACCGCTGCTCTCCACGACCACCGAGGACGGCGTCGACCACCACCTCTGGCGCGTCACGGACCCCGCCGACCTGGTGGAGGTCGCCGCCGACCTCCGCCACCACCAGGCCCTCATCGCCGACGGCCACCACCGCTGGGCCACCTATCTGCGGCTGCGCGAGGAGCGCCGGGAGCCCGGCCCCTGGGACTTCGGGCTCGTCCTGCTCGTCGACACCGCCCGCTACCCCCTCCGGGTCCGGGCCATCCACCGGCTGCTCCGCCGGCTGCCACCGGCCGAGGCGCTCACCGCGGCACGACGCGCCTTCCGCGTACGGGAGATCGACGGCCCCATGCCGCGCGCCCTGGAGCGGCTCGCCAAGGCGGCCGCGGCCACGCCGCCGAACGCCTTCCTGCTGGCCGGGGACGGCCGCTTCCACCTCCTGGACCGGCCGGACCCGCAGGTGCTGGCCCGTACGGTCCCCGAGGGACGGCCGGAGGCATGGCGGACGCTGGACGCGACGGTGCTCCACCACGTCCTGCTGGACCATCTGTGGCACGTCCCGGACACGCCCGAGCACATCGGCTACCTCCACGACCCGGCGGCGGCCGTCGAGCAGGCCGAGCGGCTGGGCGGTACGGCGGTGCTGATGCATCCGGTGTCCGAGGACGTCGTACACGAGCTGGCGCGGCAGGGCATCGCGATGCCGCACAAGTCGACGTCCTTCGGACCGAAACCGGCGACGGGGCTGGTGCTGCGGAGCCTGACGCTGGGCTGAGCCCTTCGGCCGCGGCGGACAGACGAGTGGGGCGGAACCCCTTCCGGAATCCCGCCCCACTCATGGCGTCAGCTGTCGTCGCCGTCCTTGTCACGCTCGGCCCGGGGCCCGGACGTCGCCTCCCCCACCGGCTCGGCGTCCTCGGCCTGGTCCTGGTCCTCGGCCTGGTCCTGGTCCTCGGCCTGGTCCTCGCCGGACTCGGACTCCTCGCCCCGGTCCTCGCCCTCGGCCTCCTCGACCGGCTGGGGAACGTCCGGCTGGGGAACGTCCGCCCCCTCCTGCTCGGGGTCGAGGGCGTCCACGAACTCGACCCCGTCCAGCTCGGCGAGCCGGTCCGACGCGTCCGTGGTCCCGCCCTGGTCCGCCTCGAGCGCCTTGGCGAACCACTCCCGGGCCTCGTCCTCGCGGCCGACCCCCAGCAGCGCGTCGGCATACGCGTAGCGCAGCCGGGCGGTCCACGGCTGGATCGAGTTCGAGGCCAGCTCCGGGCTCTGCAGGGTGACGACGGCGGCCTCGCCCTGGCCCATGTCGCGCCGGGCTCCGGCGGCCACCATCCGCATCTCGACCTGCCCGGCCCGGTCCAGCTTCTGCACCTCGGGCTCACCGGCCATGGCCAGCGCCCGCTCGGGACGGCCCATACCGCGCTCACAGTCGGCCATCACCGGCCACAGCTCGGAACTGCCGGTCATCCGGCGCGCGGCACGGAACTCCGCGAGCGCCTCGGCGTACTTCCCGACGCTGTACGACGCGAAGCCCGCGGCCTCGCGCACGGCGGCCACCCGGGAAGCGAGCCGCAGGGCGACCCGCGAGTACTGGTACGCCCGCTCGGGCTCGTCGTCCAGCAGCTTGGCGACCATGACGAGGTTCTTCGCGACATCCTCGGCGAGCGTCTTCGGCAGGCTCATCAGCTCCTGCCGCACGCTCTTGTCGATCTCCTCGCCGGTGACGTCCTCGGGGATCGGCAGCCGCTTGATCGGCTCGCGGTCGCGGTCCCTGCCGCGCTCATCGCGGCGCCCGTAGCCGCCGGAGCGGTCATCGCGGCGGTTGAAACCACCTCCGCCGGAGCGGCGGTCGTCCCGACCCCGGCCCTGACCGTACGGACGGCGCGGCCCGCGGTCGTCGCGACCGCCCCGGAAGCCGCCGTCACGGTCGTCGCGCCGCGGCCCGCGCGGCCGGTCGTCCCGACGCTCGTCACGCCGCTCATCCCGCCGGTCGTCCCGCCGGAACCCACCACGGTCGTCATCACGCCGGAACCCACCACGGTCACGGTCGTCACGGCGGAACCCACCACGGTCGTCATCGCGCCGGAACCCACCACGGTCACGGTCGTCACGGCGGAACCCACCACGATCGTCATCGCGCCGGAAGCCACCACGGTCACGGTCGTCACGGCGGTAGCCGCCACGGTCGTCGTCACGCCGGTACGAAGTCCGCTCGTCACGGCGCTCGTATCCGCCACCACCACGACCGCCACGGTCGCGGTCACGGTCATCGCGGCGGAACCCACCACGATCGTCCCGCCGCTCGTCACGGCGGTCATCCCGACGGTCATCGCGCCGGTAGCCGCCACGGTCATCGTCCCGGCGGAAGCCCGGCCGATCGTCACGGTCCCGACGGAAGCCACCCTGGCGGAAGCCACCGTCGCGATCATCCCGGCGCGGTCCGCGCGGCCGCTCATCACGACGGTCATCACGACGCTCGTCCCGGCGCTCGTAACGGCCGGCAGGACGGCCGCCCCGGTCGTCGCGGCGCCCGTAGCCACCGGGACGGCCTCCGCGGTCATCGTCCCGACGCGGCCCACGCGGCCGGTCATCCCTGCGATCGTCGCGGCGGTCATCGCCACGGCGGAACCCGCCACGGTCGTCATCCCGGCGCGGCCCGCGCGGCCGCTCATCACGCCGGTCATCGCGGCGATCATCACGACGGAAACCACCACGGCCGCCGTCACGGCGCGGCCCGGAGCCGCGGAACTCGCGCCGGTCGCCGGCGTCCCGGCGCCGCGGCTCGCGGCCTGTCCGGTCGTCGGGAGAGTTGGTGGACATCGGCGTGACTCCTGTCTTCATGTACTACAGACATTCTCCCGCATCGGACGCACCGATGCGGCTCCAGAAAAAACAAAAGGACCCCTGGTCCCAGCATGCACGCTGGGACCAGGGGTCCTAAAAGATTGTTCGGCGGCGTCCTACTCTCCCACAGAGTCCCCCCTGCAGTACCATCGGCGCTGAAAGGCTTAGCTTCCGGGTTCGGAATGTAACCGGGCGTTTCCCTAACGCAATGACCACCGAAACCCTATCGGGTTCTAGCGAACAAGCACACTCTTCAATTAAGTCAAGTGGAACTGATTCACCGGTGCGACTGTTCGCAACCCGGGAACCACACAGTGGACGCGAGCAACTGAGGACAAGCCCTCGGCCTATTAGTACCAGTCAACTCCACCGGTCACCCGGCTTCCATATCTGGCCTATCAACCCAGTCGTCTACTGGGAGCCTTAACCCCTCAAGGAGGTGGGAGCCCTCATCTCGAAGCAGGCTTCCCGCTTAGATGCTTTCAGCGGTTATCCCTCCCGAACGTAGCCAACCAGCCATGCCCTTGGCAGAACAACTGGCACACCAGAGGTTCGTCCGTCCCGGTCCTCTCGTACTAGGGACAGCCCTTCTCAAGACTCCTACGCGCACAGCGGATAGGGACCGAACTGTCTCACGACGTTCTAAACCCAGCTCGCGTACCGCTTTAATGGGCGAACAGCCCAACCCTTGGGACCGACTCCAGCCCCAGGATGCGACGAGCCGACATCGAGGTGCCAAACCATCCCGTCGATATGGACTCTTGGGGAAGATCAGCCTGTTATCCCCGGGGTACCTTTTATCCGTTGAGCGACGGCGCTTCCACAAGCCACCGCCGGATCACTAGTCCCGACTTTCGTCCCTGCTCGACCCGTCGGTCTCACAGTCAAGCTCCCTTGTGCACTTACACTCAACACCTGATTGCCAACCAGGCTGAGGGAACCTTTGGGCGCCTCCGTTACCCTTTAGGAGGCAACCGCCCCAGTTAAACTACCCACCAGACACTGTCCCTGATCCGGATCACGGACCCAGGTTAGACATCCAGCACGACCAGAGTGGTATTTCAACAACGACTCCACCACAACTGGCGTTGCGGCTTCACAGTCTCCCACCTATCCTACACAAGCCGAACCGAACACCAATATCAAGCTGTAGTAAAGGTCCCGGGGTCTTTCCGTCCTGCTGCGCGAAACGAGCATCTTTACTCGTAGTGCAATTTCACCGGGCCTATGGTTGAGACAGTCGAGAAGTCGTTACGCCATTCGTGCAGGTCGGAACTTACCCGACAAGGAATTTCGCTACCTTAGGATGGTTATAGTTACCACCGCCGTTTACTGGCGCTTAAGTTCTCAGCTTCGCGGAGTCGAAACCCCACTAACCGGTCCCCTTAACGTTCCAGCACCGGGCAGGCGTCAGTCCGTATACATCGCCTTACGGCTTCGCACGGACCTGTGTTTTTAGTAAACAGTCGCTTCTCGCTGGTCTCTGCGGCCACCACCAGCTCCGAGTGCAAAACTCATCACCAGCAATGGCCCCCCTTCTCCCGAAGTTACGGGGGCATTTTGCCGAGTTCCTTAACCATAGTTCACCCGAACGCCTCGGTATTCTCTACCTGACCACCTGAGTCGGTTTAGGGTACGGGCCGCCATGAAACTCGCTAGAGGCTTTTCTCGACAGCATAGGATCATCCACTTCACCACAATCGGCTCGGCATCAGGTCTCACCCATAATGAGAGACGGATTTACCTACCCCTCGGGCTACACCCTTACCCCGGGACAACCACCGCCCGGGCTGGACTACCTTCCTGCGTCACCCCATCACTCACCTACTACAGGTCTGGACCGTCGGCTCCACCACTCCCCTTCACCCGAAGGATCCAGGGCGGCTTCACGGACTTAGCATCGCCTGGTTCAGCGTTGGCGCTTCAAAGCGGGTACCGGAATATCAACCGGTTGTCCATCGACTACGCCTGTCGGCCTCGCCTTAGGTCCCGACTTACCCTGGGCAGATCAGCTTGACCCAGGAACCCTTAGTCAATCGGCGCACACGTTTCCCACGTGTGAATCGCTACTCATGCCTGCATTCTCACTCGTGAACCATCCACAACTCGCTTACACGGCTGCTTCACCCGGCACACGACGCTCCCCTACCCATCACAACAGCCGTTAGGCCTCATGCTGCAATGACACGACTTCGGCGGTACGCTTGAGCCCCGCTACATTGTCGGCGCGGAATCACTTGACCAGTGAGCTATTACGCACTCTTTCAAGGATGGCTGCTTCTAAGCCAACCTCCTGGTTGTCTCTGCGACTCCACATCCTTTCCCACTTAGCGTACGCTTAGGGGCCTTAGTCGATGCTCTGGGCTGTTTCCCTCTCGACCATGGAGCTTATCCCCCACAGTCTCACTGCCGCGCTCTCACTTACCGGCATTCGGAGTTTGGCTAAGGTCAGTAACCCGGTAGGGCCCATCGCCTATCCAGTGCTCTACCTCCGGCAAGAAACACACGACGCTGCACCTAAATGCATTTCGGGGAGAACCAGCTATCACGGAGTTTGATTGGCCTTTCACCCCTAACCACAGGTCATCCCCCAGGTTTTCAACCCTGGTGGGTTCGGTCCTCCACGAAGTCTTACCTCCGCTTCAACCTGCCCATGGCTAGATCACTCCGCTTCGGGTCTTGAGCGTGCTACTCAAACGCCCTCTTCGGACTCGCTTTCGCTACGGCTCCCCCACACGGGTTAACCTCGCAACACACCGCAAACTCGCAGGCTCATTCTTCAAAAGGCACGCAGTCACGACGCAGAGACAAGTCTCTGCGCGACGCTCCCACGGCTTGTAGGCACACGGTTTCAGGTACTATTTCACTCCGCTCCCGCGGTACTTTTCACCATTCCCTCACGGTACTATCCGCTATCGGTCACCAGGGAATATTTAGGCTTAGCGGGTGGTCCCGCCAGATTCACACGGGATTTCTCGGGCCCCGTGCTACTTGGGAAACAAGCAAGCAAGCCACCACGATTTCAGCTACGGGGGTCTTACCCTCTACGCCGGGCCTTTCGCATGCCCTTCGCCTATCGCAATGGTTTCTGACTCACCCAGCCGCCGGCAGACGACTGAAGCTCACTCCCACAACCCCGCATGCGCAACCCCTGCCGGGTATCACACACATACGGTTTAGCCTCATCCAGTTTCGCTCGCCACTACTCCCGGAATCACGGTTGTTTTCTCTTCCTGCGGGTACTGAGATGTTTCACTTCCCCGCGTTCCCTCCACATACCCTATGTGTTCAGGTATGGGTGACAGCCCATGACGACTGCCGGGTTTCCCCATTCGGACACCCCCGGATCACAGCTCGGTTGACAGCTCCCCGGGGCCTATCGCGGCCTCCCACGTCCTTCATCGGTTCCTGGTGCCAAGGCATCCACCGTGCGCCCTTAAAAACTTGGCCACAGATGCTCGCGTCCACTGTGCAGTTCTCAAGCAACGACCAGTCGCCCACCACCAACATGGACTCCGGCCAACCGAGGGTTCATTCCCTCAGACACCCAACAGCGTGCCCGACACCGCCTCCTACTCACTCTGTGTTCCACGCCCCCGAAGAGGCAGTACTAGCAGAGAAAGCATCCAAGACGATGCCGAATAGTCAACGTTCCACCCATGAGCAACCGTGCGAGACATTCGCTCGCAGTCGGCTATGTGCTCCTTAGAAAGGAGGTGATCCAGCCGCACCTTCCGGTACGGCTACCTTGTTACGACTTCGTCCCAATCGCCAGTCCCACCTTCGACGGCTCCCCCCACAAGGGTTGGGCCACCGGCTTCGGGTGTTACCGACTTTCGTGACGTGACGGGCGGTGTGTACAAGGCCCGGGAACGTATTCACCGCAGCAATGCTGATCTGCGATTACTAGCGACTCCGACTTCATGGGGTCGAGTTGCAGACCCCAATCCGAACTGAGACCGGCTTTTTGAGATTCGCTCCACCTCACGGCTTCGCAGCTCATTGTACCGGCCATTGTAGCACGTGTGCAGCCCAAGACATAAGGGGCATGATGACTTGACGTCGTCCCCACCTTCCTCCGAGTTGACCCCGGCAGTCTCCTGTGAGTCCCCATCACCCCGAAAGGCATGCTGGCAACACAGAACAAGGGTTGCGCTCGTTGCGGGACTTAACCCAACATCTCACGACACGAGCTGACGACAGCCATGCACCACCTGTACACCGACCACAAGGGGGCACCCATCTCTGAGTGTTTCCGATGTATGTCAAGCCTTGGTAAGGTTCTTCGCGTTGCGTCGAATTAAGCCACATGCTCCGCCGCTTGTGCGGGCCCCCGTCAATTCCTTTGAGTTTTAGCCTTGCGGCCGTACTCCCCAGGCGGGGAACTTAATGCGTTAGCTGCGGCACGGACAACGTGGAATGTCGCCCACACCTAGTTCCCAACGTTTACGGCGTGGACTACCAGGGTATCTAATCCTGTTCGCTCCCCACGCTTTCGCTCCTCAGCGTCAGTATCGGCCCAGAGATCCGCCTTCGCCACCGGTGTTCCTCCTGATATCTGCGCATTTCACCGCTACACCAGGAATTCCGATCTCCCCTACCGAACTCTAGCCTGCCCGTATCGAATGCAGACCCGGAGTTAAGCCCCGGGCTTTCACATCCGACGCGACAAGCCGCCTACGAGCTCTTTACGCCCAATAATTCCGGACAACGCTTGCGCCCTACGTATTACCGCGGCTGCTGGCACGTAGTTAGCCGGCGCTTCTTCTGCAGGTACCGTCACTTGCGCTTCTTCCCTGCTGAAAGAGGTTTACAACCCGAAGGCCGTCATCCCTCACGCGGCGTCGCTGCATCAGGCTTGCGCCCATTGTGCAATATTCCCCACTGCTGCCTCCCGTAGGAGTCTGGGCCGTGTCTCAGTCCCAGTGTGGCCGGTCGCCCTCTCAGGCCGGCTACCCGTCGTCGCCTTGGTAGGCCATCACCCCACCAACAAGCTGATAGGCCGCGGGCTCATCCTGCACCGCCGGAGCTTTCCACCACCAGACCATGCGGTCAGCGGTCATATCCGGTATTAGACCCCGTTTCCAGGGCTTGTCCCAGAGTGCAGGGCAGATTGCCCACGTGTTACTCACCCGTTCGCCACTAATCCCCGGCCGAAACCGGTTCATCGTTCGACTTGCATGTGTTAAGCACGCCGCCAGCGTTCGTCCTGAGCCAGGATCAAACTCTCCGTGAATGCTTCCGGGATATCCCGGCAAACACTGCACGAGAGCGGAACAGAACCGGAGGAATAATCCAGTCCCGTTCACAGCGTCCTCGCTGTGTGTTTTTCAAAGGAACCTCGTCCGAGATGGACGGGGTTATCAACATATCTGGCGTTGACTTTTGGCACGCTGTTGAGTTCTCAAGGAACGGACGCTTCCTTCGAAACCCTTTCACCGGTTTCTCCGGGCGCTTCCCTTCGGTGTTTCCAACCTTACCAGATCCGATTTCCGGTCCGTTTCCGATCCGAATTCCGTTTCCGGCCCCCTGTTGGAGCGGGGTGTTTCGCGCCTTCCGGCGTGTCCACTACTTTAGCCAATTTCCTGCCGGGCGCCTAATCGGAGCCCCGGGCCTTGATTTCGCGCAGCGAAATAGGACCCTCTTCGGGAATCGTCGGTAGTGGTTGGCCGCTCCGGAGCTGCGGTGACGTGATCTTCAGATCGCGCCGACAGCGCTGCCCGTCTCAAGCGGCTCGGGCTACGTTAGGCGTCCGGTCCAACGGAGTCAAGTTCCGACCTGACGGCGCGTCGCACTTCGGCGACGCGGGGTGTGTGCCCGGTAGGGGCTCACCGAGGGGTCACCGTCGATCCAGAAGCGCCAGGGGTGAGTTGCGCCCTCGCCGCCCACTCCGGTGCGCGGACCGCTGAGCACCTGGTCGGGCCGGGCGGGGTGGCCGGTGAGTATGCCCAGCGGGGCATCGGCGCCGGCGCAGGCGTCGGTGCCGTTCAGCCGGCGGTCCACGCCCAGGGCCGTGGCCAGCCGGGCCGGTCCCTTGGCCAGCTCGTGGTCGTTACGGGCCTTCGGCCGGCGCTCATGGGCCCGCTCATGGCCGTGCAGTACCTCGCCCGCGCGCAGCAGCACCCCGCTGGCGTGGCCCTCCGGTCCGCAGACCAGGTTGAGGCAGTGCCACATGCCGTAGGTGAAGTAGACATACGCATGACCCGGGGGGCCGAACATCACGGCATTGCGCTCGGTGCGCCCCCGGTAGGCGTGCGAGCCGGGGTCCGCCGGGCCCGCGTAGGCCTCGACCTCGGTCAGCCGCAGTTCGATCGGGCCGTCCGGGGTGCGTCGCACCAGGACGCGGCCCAGGAGGTCGGGCGCGACCTCGAGGACGGGTCGGTCGAAGAAGGCACGGTCGAGCGGCTGGCGATCAGGTCCTGGTGTCACGCGCCCCGAGCGTAGTGGAACAGATATGAACCGGTGGTTGGAGAGGGCACCGATCCGCTGGGAAGGTATGAGCCGCGGAACCGTCCAGTGCGGTTTCGCGTTCCTACGTGTCAACAGTGATCGAGTGCGATCAGGTCAAGACGCAGTCGCGTCCTTGAGAGGGAGAACATGGGCTTCAAGAAGCTGCTCGCGAGTCTGGGTGCCGGTGGCGCTTCGGTGGAGACGGTGCTGACCGAGGAGAACGTCGTCCCGGGTGGCATCGTGCAGGGCGAGGTCCGGATCCAGGGCGGCTCGGTCGCGCAGCAGATCGAGGGGCTCTCGGTCGGCCTACAGGCGCGGGTCGAGGTGGAGGGCAACGACCAGGAGTACAAGCAGGACATCGAGTTCACCCGGCAGCAGCTGGGCGGTGCGTTCGAGGTGCAGCCGGGTGCGGTGCACGCGGTGCAGTTCGGCCTGGAGATCCCGTGGGAGACTCCGATCACCATGTTCCTGGGCCGGCATCTGACCGGGATGAACGTGGGGGTGACCACGGAGCTGGCGATCGCGCGCGCGGTGGACTCGGGCGATCTGGACCCGGTCAATGTGCACCCGATCCCGGCCCAGCAGGCGATCCTGGACGCGTTCGGTGCCCTCGGCTTCCGGTTCAAGAGCGCCGACCTGGAGAAGGGACACATCCGCGGGACGCGCCAGCGGCTGCCCTTCTACCAGGAGATCGAGTTCTACGCGCCGGAGCAGTACCGGGGTCTGAACCAGGTGGAGCTGTCCTTCGTGGCGGACGACCGCGAGATGGACGTGGTGCTGGAGATGGACAAGAAGCCGGGGCTGTTCACCGAGGGCAGTGACACCTACCGGTCGTTCACGATGAACCTGGCGTCCTTCCAGGACACCGACTGGGCCGCGTACCTGAACCAGTGGCTCGCCGAGGTCGGCGGCAAGCGCAACTGGTTCTGAGGGTTTCCCTCCGCTGCGCTGAACTCCCGCGCGGGGCGCACACCGAAGGCATCGCGGTGTGCGCCCCGCGTCGTACGTCAGGGCCCGTCGTCGTAGCGCACCACCAGCGGCCGCCCCTGCGCCGCCCAGTACGCCTCCGCGTCGGCGAGGATGTCCGCCGCGATCGCGGCGGCGTCGGGGGCCGCGTCGCGGAAGGCCGGCCAGCCCTGGATGTCCAGCAGACAGCCGCTGGGCTCGCCGCCCTCGGCCAGCCAGGACAGATCGGTGAGGCAGTCGGCGAGGGCGTCCCAGTTGCGCCCGTACCAGTCGGGAAAGCGCAGGTCCCGGGCGCAGCGGTCGAGAAAGCCGCTCTTGTCCGTCACGCCGTCGAGGCGTAGGTGGAGGGCGAGGGTCGGGCCGGTCATGGGCGCCATGGTGCCAGCCCTCCGGGTACGGGTCTCGTTAGGCTGGCCGCGGAGATGATCCACTGCGACTTCGAGGAGGTTCTCGACGTGTCCGAGCAGAACCGGCCACCGCTTCCCCATGACTTCCATCCGCCGGTGCCGTCGTTCACGGTGGTGAGCGACGATGTGGAGCCGGGCGGCACGCTGAAGTCCGCCCAGGTGCACGCCGAGGGGAACACGTCCCCGCAGCTGCGCTGGGAGGGCTTCCCGGAGGGTACGAAGAGCTTCGCCGTCACCTGCTTCGACCCGGACGCGCCGACGGGCAGCGGTTTCTGGCACTGGGTGGTGTTCGACATCCCGGCCACGGTCACCGAGCTTCCGGCGGGTGCGGGCAGCGGCGGCTTCGCGGGCCTGCCCGCTGGTGCCGTGCAGGCGCGCAACGACTACGGCACGCGTGACTTCGGCGGTGCCGCGCCGCCGCCCGGGGACGGTCCGCACCGCTATGTGTTCACCGTCTACGCGGTGGACACGGAGAAGCTCGGCCCGGACGCGGATGCCTCGCCCGCGGTGGTCGGCTTCAATCTGCGGTTCCACACGCTGGGGCGGGCCCAGTTGATCGGGGAGTACGAGGTTCCGGCCGCGAGCTGACGCGGCCGAAATTGCGTTGTTCCCGGCCAGGCTCCCGGCCAGAGTTGATCCCGGCCCCGCACATGTCCGGGCGGGGCCGGACGCCGGGATGCGGGGGTGGTCGGGATGCGCGAGACGCTGGTTCTGAATGCGAGCTTCGAGCCGCTGGCGACGGTGACGCTGCGGCGCGCCGTGGTGCTGGTGCTCCAGGAGAAGGCGGTCGTCGAACACGCCCATCCGGGGCTGCGGGTGCGGGCCGCGGAGGTGGATCTGCCGCTGCCGCGGGTGATCCGGCTGTGCCGTTACGTGCGGGTGCCGTTCCGAAGACGTGCCCCGTGGTCGCGGCGCGGGGTGCTGGTGCGGGACCAGCACCGGTGCGCGTACTGCGGCCGCCGGGCGACGACCGTGGACCATGTGGTGCCGCGGTCGCGCGGGGGCGGGGACACCTGGCTGAACACGGTGGCCTCCTGTGCCGAGGACAACCACCGTAAGGCGGACCGGACTCCGGAGCAGGCGGGGATGCGGCTGCTCAAGGCGCCGTTCGAGCCGACGCCTTCGGATGCGCTGCTGCTGGCGCTGGGGGCGGCGGAGCGGGACGGTCTGCCGGAGTGGCTGGCGCTGCCGGCCTGAGGGTCCCGGGGCCCGTCCCGCCGCCGTGACGTCAGTCGATCGTGGGCTGTTCGCGGCGCGGGGCGGGCTCCTTACCGGTGGCGGCGGGGGCGCCGCCACCGTTTCCGCCGCCGGTCAACGGGCCGAAGTTCCCCATGGCCCCGCCGAGTCCCTTGAGGGCGTCGCCGATCTCGCTGGGCACGATCCAGAGCTTGTTGGCGTCGCCCTCGGCGATCTTCGGCAGCATCTGGAGGTACTGGTACGAGAGCAGCTTCTGGTCCGGGTCTCCGGCGTGGATGGACTCGAAGACCGTACGGATCGCCTGGGCCTCGCCCTCGGCGCGCAGCGCGGCGGCCTTGGACTCACCCTCGGCCCGCAGGATCGCGGACTGCTTCTCACCCTCGGCCCGCAGGATCTCGGACTGCCGGACACCTTCGGCCTGGAGGATCGCGGCGCGCTTGTCACGGTCGGCGCGCATCTGCTTCTCCATCGAGTCCTGGATGGAGGTCGGCGGCTCGATGGCCTTGAGCTCGACGCGGTTGACGCGGATGCCCCACTTGCCGGTGGCCTCGTCGAGGACGCCGCGCAGCGCCGCGTTGATCTCCTCGCGGGAGGTCAGGGTGCGCTCGAGGTCCATGCCACCGATGATGTTCCGCAGGGTGGTGACGGTCAGCTGCTCGATCGCCTGGATGTAGCTGGCGACTTCGTAGGTGGCGGCGCGGGCGTCGGTCACCTGGTAGTAGATGACGGTGTCGATGTTCACGACCAGGTTGTCCTGGGTGATCACCGGCTGCGGGGGGAAGGGCACGACCTGTTCACGGAGGTCGACGCGGTTGCGGATCGAGTCGATGAACGGGACGACGATGTTGAGGCCCGCGTTGAGGGTGCGTGTGTAGCGTCCGAAGCGCTCCACGATGGCGGCACTGGCCTGCGGGATGACCTGGATCGTCTTGATCAGTGCGATGAACACCAGCACCACGAGGATGATCAGGACGATGATGATCGGTTCCACAGCGGCTCCCCGTGCCCTTCATGCGGCGGTTCGGATGGTCGGGATGATCAGGTTGGGCGGTTCCCGAGGGTGGAGTCTGTCAGATTGATGGCCGACTCCGCAGCTCAACCGGGTTGTCCTCAGCTCTTGTTGGGACACTTCCGGTACGGCGTCTACATGACGACGGCTGTCGCACCGTCGATGTCCACCACGTCGACCTGCTGCCCCGGTTCGTAGCTCTGGCCGGGGTCGAGGGAGCGGGCGGACCACACCTCGCCGGCGAGTTTGATCCGGCCGCCGCCGCTGTGGTCGACGCGCTCGAGGACGATGGCCTGGCGTCCTTTCAGCGCGTCGATGCCGCTGCGCAGTTCGGGCTGCTGACGGCGGCTGCGGACCGCCATCGGCCGTACCACGGCGACCAGCGCGACGGAGACGGCGCAGGCGACCACGACCTGGAGCACGATGCCGCCACCGAGCGCGTCGATAATGGCACCGGCCACGGCGCCGACCGCGACCATCCCGAATTCGGGCATCGCGGTCAGCACGAGCGGGATGCCCAGTCCTACGGCGGCGATCAGCCACCACACCCACGGATCCACACGGTCATGGTAGTTGGCGCCGGTCCTCGGGGACAGTGCGCGGATCACCTGCCGGTGGCACGGCGGGCGCCTGGGGCGGTCACTTCAGCGGCAGGCCCTGGGCGGTCCAGCGGTCGCCGTTGCGCTCGACGACCAGCGGGAGGCCGAAGCAGCGGGAGAGGTTACGGGAGGTCAGTTCGGTCTCGACCGGGCCGGCGGAGAGCACCCTTCCCTGGCGGATCATCAGAACATGGGTGAAGCCGGGGGGGATTTCCTCGACATGATGTGTCACCATGATCATCGACGGGGCGAGCGGGTCGCGGGCGAGCCGTCCGAGGCGGCGGACGAGGTCCTCGCGGCCGCCGAGGTCGAGTCCGGCCGCGGGCTCGTCGAGGAGCAGCAGCTCGGGGTCGGTCATCATGGCGCGGGCGATGAGGGTGCGCTTGCGCTCGCCCTCGGAGAGGGTGCCGAACTTCCGGTCGAGGTACTCGTTCATGCCGAGGCGGTCGAGGAAGGCGCGGGCGCGGGACTCGTCGACCGCGTCGTAGTTCTCCTGCCAGTGCGCCGTCATGCCGTAGGCGGCGGTGAGGACCGTCTGGAGGACGGTCTGGCTGCGCGGCAGCTTCTCGGCCATGACGATGCCCGCCATGCCGATGCGCGGGCGCAGGTCGAAGACGTCGACGTGGCCGAGCAGCTCGCCGAGGATCCGGGCGCTGCCGGTGCTCGGGAAGAGATAGCTGGACGCGAGGTTGAGGAGGGTGGTCTTACCCGCGCCGTTGGGGCCGAGGATGACCCAGCGCTCTCCCTCTTTGATCGACCAGGAGACCTCGTCCACCAGAGCCCGACCATCGCGGACCACCGATACGTCCAGCAGCTCCAGAACCTCGCTCATGAGCGCGTTGTCTCCCATTGCAGTCTCGAGTCGTGCGTGCGCCTGTGGGCGCAGCCCCCTGGGGAAAACCTACGCCACACGTTGTCGGTACCAGTCCTTAGGCTGGTGCCATGCTCGATGAACCACGTTCAGGGCGCCTCGCGGCTTGGGGAAATGCCCTTCTTGCCGGACTTGTCTCCCCCGATGAGGCCGCGCATCGCATCGCGGGAGAGGACGCGTCGCACCGTGTGGCCGGGCTTCCGGGGGAGTCCGGGCCGGTGGGGCTCACGCTGGCGCTGGGGCGGCTGCGGGCGCTCGGGGCCAAGGGGCTGCGGGTGGCGCTGCCCATAGCGGGGCATCCCCTGGGGCTGAGCGGTCCGCCGGAGTTCAACGCCCAGGCGCTCGACGCGGGCGAGGCGGTGATCGCCACGGGGGTCGCGCTCGGCCTGGTGCCCGAGGTGTCGGCGGCCGGGCCCGAGGGCGATCAGCACATCGAGGTGGTGTGGCGGTGCCAGGGCGTGCGGGAGGCGCCGCCGGCCGATGTGCCGTCGCTGGGCGAGGCCGAGCGGGAGCTCGCCGAGGCGCTGCGGGAGGCCACGGAGGTGCTCTCGCGGCTGAACGTGGCCGGATCGGGCCCGGTGGCGCAGGCGGCCCTGGAGGCGTACCGGGCGCGGGCCGAGCGGGGGCGCGAGGTGCTGGCCCCGGGCTATCCGCCACGGGCCATCCGGGTTCTGGAGCTGGCGCAGCGGGTGGGCGCCCTGGTGGACATCGCGTACACGGCGGGCGGGGACGGCCGGGAGCACGGCGGTGCGGTGAGCGCGTCGGAGATCGCGGCGCGGGCCGAGGCGCTGCGGCCGGTGGAGCGCACCTCGCGGCGGGCGCAGGTGGCGGCGTACAACGCGTATGTGGAGGAGCGGGAGCGGGGCGGTCTCTGACCCTCGCGGGTGTCTTCCCGGGCTGTCTCCGGGGGCGGGGCGCCGGCTCCCCGGGGGTGCCTTCGCCGGAGTGTCATGGGACCGGCCCCGGAGGCGGGTGCCTCCGGGGCCGGCCGGTGGTGCGTCGGGTGTGTTCGCCCGGACAGGGAATCGTCAGCGGCAGACGCCGGGGTAGGCGAAGTTCATGGCCCCGATCGCGGTAATGGTGTTGCTGCAGACCCCCGCGGGCACGTGGACGGGCACCTGAATGTTGTTACCGGACACGGCACCCGGGGACGTCGTGGCCCCACCGTCGGCCTGGGGGCCCTGGGCGGAGGCGGCACCGGCACCGGCCACGGCGAGTCCGCCGGCCGCGATGGTGATGGCAGCGAACCTCTTGATGTTCTTCACTTCTCAAGACCCTTCATCCATAAGCGTGTCGCTGCGACGGTCCGCCGCAGTACGCCGTGAAGAACGGCCCCGCTCACGACGAGTTGCGCTGTTCGAGTGACGGCTACACGTTGGTGTGATTGCACGGAGAAACGCTGTTCAGGCTCCGATCCCATGCCTTACCGCCCACAGCGCGGCCTGGGTGCGGTCGGCGAGATCCAATTTCATCAGAATATTGGACACATGGGTTTTCACGGTCTTTTCGGATAGCACCAGTGCACGGGCGATCTCCCGATTGGACCGGCCGTCCGCGATCAGGGCCAGTACCTCGCGCTCCCGCTCGGTGAGTGAGCCGCCGCGCCCCTGGCCGCCGCCGTTCTCCTCCTGGGAGAGCAGTGCGAGGGCCACGTCGGGCTGGAGCAGCACATGCCCGGAGTGGACGGACCGGATGGCGCGGGCCAGCGCCTCGGGGTCCACGTCCTTGTAGACGTAGCCCGAGGCGCCCGCGCGCAGGGCGGGGACCACCGTGCGCTTCTCGGTGAAGCTGGTCACGACCAGCACCCGGGCGGGGTTGTCGAGGTCCCGCAGGGTGCGCAGCGCCTCGATGCCGTCGAGGCCGGGCATCTTCACGTCCATGAGGACCACGTCGGGGCGCAGCTCCTCGGCGCGGGCGATGCCCTCCTCGCCGTCCGACGCCTCGCCGACCACCTCGATGTCGTCCTGGACCTCGAGGAAGGTGCGCAGTCCGCGCCGCACCACCTGGTGGTCGTCGACGAGCAGCACCCGAATCCGCCCCGGGTCAGCCACCGGGCACCTCCATCTCGATCACGGTGCCCTTACCGGGCGCCGACTCTACGGTCAGGCGGCCACCGACGCCACCGGCCCGGTCCCGCATCGACACCAGCCCGAGGTGGCGCCCGGCGCGCCGTACGGCCGAGGGGTCGAACCCCCTGCCGTCGTCGGCGACGCGGAGCCGGGCGCCCTGGCCGTACCGGGCGAGGGTGACGTCGACCTGTTGTGCGTCGGCGTGGCGCAGCGCGTTGTGCAGCGCCTCCTGGGCCACCCGCAGCAGCGCCTCCTCCTGGGCGGCGGGCAGCGCCCGTACGCCGTGGCAGGCGAAGGTGACACGGGCGGAATGGGCCCGGTCGAGCACCCGCACCTGCGTTCTCAGGGTCGCCACGAGGCCGTCCTCGTCGAGGGCGGCGGGGCGCAGTTCCACGACGGCGGAGCGCAGCTCGTCGGCGGCCTCGGCGGCGAGCTGCGCGACCTGCCGGAGCTCGTCCTTGGCCCGGACCGGGTCGCGGTCCACGAGGGCGGTGGCGGCCTGGGCGGTCAGCCGCAGCGAGAAGAGCTTCTGGGAGACCGCGTCGTGCAGCTCGTGGGCGAGCCTGGCCCGCTCCCCGGCGATGGTGAGTTCGCGGCTGCGCTCGTAGAGCCGGGCATTGGTCAGGGCGATGGCGGCGTGCTGGGCCAGGATGGCGAGCAGCTCCTCGTCCTCTGCGGTGAAACCGCAGCCGCCCTGGGGCTTGGGGCATCGCTTGTTGGCGAGGAATACCGCGCCGAGGACTTCATCGCCGTCGGCAATAGGAAGACCCAGAAAATCAGACATATCGGGATGAGCTGATGGCCATCCACCGAAACGCGGATCAAGTCGTACATCGGCGAGTCGCTGCGGAGTGGCGTCCTTGAGCATGGCGGCGAGAATGCCGTGCTGCCGGGGCAGCGGCCCGATGGCCTTCCACTGCTCCTCGCTCACCCCATCTACTACGAACTGGGCGAAACCTCCGTGATCATCCGGCACCCCCAGAGCGGCATACTCCGCATCGAGCAGCTCACGGGCGGACACAACGATGGTCTTTAGGACATCACGGACTTCCAGATGTCTGCTCATGGCGAGCAGCGCACCGCTCACCCGGCGCAGCCCGGCCTCGGTTCCGCCGCCCCGTCCTTTCGTCATGAGCATTACCGTACCGACCGCCATCCGGGGGCCATATCGGCCGGTCGGCGGCCACCTGATAAGACCCGAGCCCTAGGTCGAACGGCGCACTCAAGGCGCCCGAAGGGGCTGTTACAGGAGTGGAAAATACAAACACCCTGTGCATTTGCGTGGGCACACCCCGCAATATGAGAGGCTCCGCGATGTGAGCCCGGACACAGGACCTAAAGCACTTACGAACGTACTTAGTGGACGTTTCATAGGCGACTGAGCGGGGATGACGGCCGTTCGCATGGGCATGAGCGGCCTACTTATCCACTAAGCAGCATCGTATGTCACTGCTTTGCGACAGCTTTTTGCGGCAGCTAAGAATTTCCCCCAGTCGCACGGCGCCGTAGATCGATGAACGGCGCTCTGCGCGCCGATTTGGCCTGCGACTCAAAGCGATTGGAAGAGGTCTACTCCGCCATGCCCCTGCCCAACATCCCCGGCTACCACCGTCTGACCAAAACGCACAAGTACTCCGCCGCCGGTATCGCGGCCGCCGGTGCGGCCGCCATAGCCTTCGCGGTCGTCCCCGGCGGTGACACCGGTGCCCAGACGACGGCCCAGGACCTGCCGAACAAGCCGGTTGCCCTCACCTCCCAGAAGGCCGACAGCCAGGCGCACCACGAGGTCCTGGTGAAGCAGTCGGCCGCCGCCGAGAAGCAGGCCAAGGAAGAGGCCGCCGCCAAGAAGAAGGCCGCGGAAGAGGCCGCGAAGAAGAAGGCCGCGGAAGAGGCCGCGAAGAAGAAGGCCGCCGAGGCCAAGGCCGCCAAGGAGCGGGCAGTCAAGCAGGCCGCGAGCCGCTCCACCACGCGTGTCGAGACGGTCGCCGCTGCCAAGGACACCAAGAACTACCCGGACAACCTCGACGGCTGGATCCGCGAATCCCTCGACATCATGAAGGAAAAGGGCATTCCGGGGACCTACGAGGGCATCCACCGCAACATCATCCGGGAGTCCGGCGGTAACCCGCGCGCCATCAACCTCTGGGACATCAACGCCCAGAACGGCGTGCCCTCCAAGGGCCTGCTCCAGGTAATAGCCCCGACGTTCAAGCAGTACCACGTCGAGGGCACCTCCTGGGACCCCTACGACCCGGTCGCGAACATCACCGCCGCGTGCAACTACGCCGCCGCGCGGTACGGCTCGATGGACAACGTGAACGGCCCGTACTAAATCCAACGGCCCGTCCCGGACCCGGCGTTCACACGCCGAAGGGCGACGGCACCCCCTGTGTGCGAGGGGTGCCGTCACCCTTTTCGGTGACGTCAGGACGGTGGTGACGGCCGCGGCTACTTGCGCATGACCTCCGGCTCATGGCGGCGCAGCAGCCGTGCGACCGCGAAGCCGCAGGCGATGCCCAGGACGAGCAGCGCCACCATGTCGATGCCCCACTGCGTCGTGGTGTGCTCCCACAGCGGATCGGTGTCCAGGGGCTTCTTGCTGTCCCACGGCGCCATCATGTGGCCGGAGCCCGGTCCCAGGTCCAGCGTGGCGCCGGCCGCGCCGACCGCCCAGCGGGACGGCATCAGCCAGGCGAACTGCTCCACGCCCGGCGAACCGAAGATCTTGAACAGCACACCGGTGAAGACGACCTGGACGATCGCGAACATGACCAGCAGCGGCATGGTCTTCTCGGCGGTCTTCACCAGGGACGAGATCACCAGGCCGAACATCATCGAGGTGAAGCCGATCGCGATGACGGCCAGGCAGAGCTCGGCGGCCGGCGGCATCAGCAGGCCCTCTTCGGGCAGCTTGCGCGTCGAGAGACCGATGGCGCAGATGATGATGCCCTGGACCGCGGTGATCACGCCGAGCACGATCACCTTGGACATCAGATACGCGGAGCGGGACAGGCCGACCGCCCGTTCCCGTTCGTAGATCACCCGTTCCTTGATCAGTTCTCGCACGGAGTTGGCCGCGCCGGTGAAGCACATGCCGACCACGAGGATCAGCAGAATGGTCCCGGCAGCCTGGTTGAACGAGCCCTTCGGGGCCATCTGGAGGCCGAACTTCGCCGGGATGACGACGCTCACCGCGCCCAGTACGGCGGGCAGGATCGCCATCAGTCCCATGAAGCCCTTGTCCGAGCCGATCACCGACAGATAGCGGCGGATCAGCGTCCACAACTGGGATCCCCAGCTCTGCGGCTTCTGCATCCGGGTCGGCGGGGCCTGGACATGGACGGACTGCGGGGCGACGGAGTCCAGGTCCGCCGCGTACATCTGGTAGTGCTGCGAACCGCGCCAGCGGCCCGCCCAGTCGTAGTCGCGGTAGTTCTCGAACGCCGAGAAGACATCCGCCCAGCTGTCGTAGCCGAAGAAGTTGAGCGCCTCGTCCGGCGGGCCGAAGTAGGCGACCGAGCCGCCCGGCGCCATCACCAGGAGCTTGTCGCACAGCGCCAGCTCGGCGACCGAGTGGGTGACCACCAGCACGGTGCGGCCGTCGTCGGCGAGCCCGCGCAGCAGCTGCATGACATCGCGGTCCATGCCCGGGTCGAGACCGGAGGTCGGCTCGTCCAGGAAGATCAGCGACGGCTTGGTGAGCAGCTCCAGCGCGACGGAGACCCGCTTGCGCTGACCGCCGGAGAGGGCGGTGACCTTCTTCTCCCGGTGGATGTCGAGCTTGAGCTCGCGCAGGACCTCGTCGATCCGGGCCTCGCGCTCGGCCGCGGCGGTGTCACCGGGGAAGCGGAGCTTGGCGGCGTACCGGAGGGCCTTCTGGACGGACAGCTCCTTGTGCAGGATGTCGTCCTGGGGCACCAGACCGATGCGCTGGCGCAGCTCGGCGAACTGCTTGTAGAGGTTCCGGTTGTCGTAGAGGACATCGCCCTGGTTGGCCGGGCGGTATCCGGTGAGCGCCTTCAGCAGCGTGGACTTACCGGAGCCGGACGGGCCGATGACCGCGACGAGGGACTTCTCCGGGACGCCGAAGGAGACGTCCTTGAGGATCTGCTTGCCGCCGTCGACGGTCACCGTCAGATGGCGGGCCGAGAAGGAGACCTCACCGGTGTCGACGAACTCCTCGAGGCGGTCGCCGACGAGCCGGAAGGTGGAGTGACCGACACCGACGGTGTCGGAGGGGCCGATGATCTGCTGCCGGACCGGCTGACCGTTGACATAGGTGCCGTTGTGGCTGCCGAGGTCGCGTATCTCGAAGCGGCCGTCGGGCAGCGCCCGGAACTCGGCGTGGTGGCGGGAGACCTGCAGATCGGAGACGACCAGGTCGTTCTCCAGCGCACGGCCGATCCGCATCACCCGGCCGGCGGCCAGCTGGTGGAAGGTGGTCGGGCTGCGGTCGCCCTGGGCGGGCGCGGCACCGGCCGGGCCGCCGGAGGGACCGGCGCCGGGGACCTTCTGCGCGGGGTTGTGCTGCGGGGCCTGGGCCTGGGCCTGTGGCTGCTGGGGGGCCTGCTGCTGGTGGGGCGCCTGCTGCTGTGGGATGAACGGCTGCTGCTGGTGCGGGGCCTGGGGCTGCTGCTGCGGCTGGTGCTGCTGCGGCCAGCCTTGGTGCGGCTGCGGTGCGCCCTGCTGCGGCCAGCCGGAACCGGGCTGCTGCTGCGGCTGGTGGGCGGGAGACTGCTGAGCCGGAGGCTGCTGAGCCTGCTGAGGCATGCCCATCGCCGCCTGCTGGCCGTACCCGCCCGCGGCGCCCATCGAAGCGGCACCGTTGCCGGAGACGCTGAGCCGGGGACCGTCGGTGGCGTTGCCGAGATGGACGGCCGAACCAGGGCCGATTTCCATCTGTTGGATTCTCCGACCTTGCGCATAGGTGCCGTTGGTGGATCCCTGATCCTCAATGATCCAACTGCTCCCGCCCCAGCGCACCGTGGCATGTCGCCAGGAGACCCTGGCGTCGTCCAGCACCATGTCGCCCTGCGGGTCACGCCCCAGGCTGTACGACCTCGACGGGTCAAGTGTCCAGGTCTGTCCGTTCAATTCCAGTACGAGTTCCGGCACTCCACGCCCCACTAGTTGTCCCCCGAGCTACCCCCTGTCACAGGGAGTCTAGGGATGGCGAACATCGTGGGGAACTATTTCAGGCTCAGTCCCTTAACTGAAAGTCGGGTTTTGACAAGACCACATCTCGGGCGGTGTTGACTCATCCGAAAGGCCCTCGGAAAGTGGTAAGCGCTGACAGACAGCCCGGATCGCTGTTTATCCGGGCAACCTGATCGATGCGGACGGGGCGGACGCGCGCGGGCCTCGTGGCCGCCTCCTTTCCCGCTCCTGCTCGCCGGGCTGATCTGGGTGGACAACGATACGGTCACGATCGACGGCATCCGCGCTGGTCCGCGCCCGTCGACGCCACGGTGTCCGTCGGCTTCGCCGTGGCACCCGGCCGCTCGCTGCCGGGCGGGCGCGGTGTGGGTGGCCGCCGTGCGGTGAGACGTGGGGCTGGGAGACGGGGCACGGGGGGATGGGAGCTGAGGGACGGGGGTGGCACTGGGGGCGTGGGGGGACGGCACCGCCGATCATGCGAGGTATGACGCCACGGCGACCTGGACATGAACGTTCCGCTTCGGGTGGCTGTCCACGGTGCGGGCTGCCGCGCACCCGGCGCGGACAGCCGGATACGGTGGTAAGACCATGAGCGCATCGCGGAATCTCCCTGTCACCGCCGTCCCGGACGACGATGTCCCCACCCTCCTTGTCAAGATTTTCGGCAAGGACCGCCCCGGTATCACCGCCGGGCTCTGCGACACCCTCGCCGCCTACGGCGTGGACATAGTCGACATAGAGCAGGTCGTCACCCGGGGCCGCATCGTGCTGTGCGTCCTGGTCACGGCCCCCACAGCAGACGGGGTGGAGGGCGATCTGCGGGCCACCGTGCACAGCTGGGCGGAGTCGATGCGGCTCCAGGCCGAGATCATCTCCGGCCGGGGCGACAACCGGCCGCGGGGCACGGGCCGGTCGCACGTCACCGTGCTGGGGAATCCGCTGACCGCCGAGTCGACGGCCGCCATCGCCTCCCGTATCACCGGCACCGGCGGCAATATCGACCGGATCTTCCGGCTGGCGAAGTATCCGGTGACGGCCGTGGAGTTCGAGGTGTCCGGCGCCGAGACGGAACCGCTGCGCACCGCGCTGGCCACCGAGGCCGCCGATATCGGTGTCGATGTGGCCGTGGTGGCGTCGGGGTTGCAGCGCCGGGCGCAGCGGCTGGTGGTCATGGATGTGGACTCCACCCTGATCCAGGACGAGGTGATCGAGCTCTTCGCCGCCCATGCCGGGTGCCAGGACGAGGTCGCCGAGGTCACGGCGCGGGCGATGCGCGGTGAGCTGGACTTCGAGCAGTCGCTGCACGCGCGGGTCGCGCTGCTGGCGGGGATCGACGAGTCCGTGGTGGAGAAGGTGCGCGCCGAGGTCCGGCTCACCCCCGGCGCCCGTACGCTGATCCGCACCCTGAAGCGGCTCGGCTATCAGGTGGGTGTGGTCTCCGGCGGCTTCACGCAGGTCACCGACGATCTCAAGGAGCGGCTGGGGCTGGACTTCGCCTCCGCCAACACCCTGGAGATCGTGGACGGCAAGCTGACCGGCCGGGTGATCGGCGAGGTGGTCGACCGGGCGGGCAAGGCCCGGCTGCTGCGGCGCTTCGCGGCCGAGGCGGGGGTGCCGCTGGTGCAGACCGTCGCGATCGGCGACGGGGCGAACGACCTGGACATGCTGAACGCGGCCGGGCTCGGGGTAGCCTTCAATGCCAAGCCGGTGGTGCGGGAGGCCGCGCACACCGCCGTGAACGTGCCGTTCCTCGACACGGTGCTGTATCTGCTGGGCGTGACCCGCGACGAGGTCGAGGCCGCGGACGCGCACGAGGACTGACGGGGCCGGAACACGCGTCCCGGCCCGGCGGAACGCGCATCGGCCCCCGGCTCCTCCGTACGACGGCGGAGCCGGGGGCCGATGCGGTGGCGACCTGGTGGGCCGGTGAGATCACTCGTGGGGCGCCCAGAAACCGGCGAGGCGCCCGCAGCCGAGCTCGACCGACTTCCACGAACCGCTGAAGGTCACCACCGCGAACGCGGAGGTGGGGAAGGCGCTGCGGGTCATCCGCTCCCGGGCGCCCTCCTCGGCCTCGCCCGCCAGCGCGTCGGCGAGGCCGTGCATCCCGGGGTTGTGCCCGACGACCAGCAGGTCGGTGATGTCGTCCGAGGTCTCGTTGAGCACCTCGATGAGCTGGCCGACCGGGGCGTCGTACAGCCGCTCCTCGTAAACGGTCTTCGGGCGCCGCGGCAGCTCGTGGACCACCAGCTTCCAGGTCTCACGGGTGCGCAGTGCGGTGGAGCAGAGGGTGAGTTCGGGGGTGAGACCGGCCTCCGCGATCCGGCGCCCGGCGACCGGGGCGTCCTTGCGGCCGCGCTCCGCGAGCGGGCGCTCATGGTCGGCCACCTGGGGCCAGTCGGCCTTGGCGTGTCGAAGGAGGACAATCCTGCGGGGCACATCGACGCTCATGCGTCCCAGCTTCGCATGAATCAGTGCATGAGGCGCAGGGTGTTGGAACGACCTTGTCAAACGTGCGCGCACCCGCCATACGGCGGACCTGGCTGGTGGGCGGCCTGCGGCGGTCACAGTGCCGCGCGTCCGAAGGCCCGGTGCAGCAGCTCCACGGTCTGCGAGACCGGCCCGGAGCCGCCGCTCGCGGCGTGGGCGTCAGTGGGTCCGGTGAGCAGGAGCAGCAGCGCCACGAAGGCCAGGACCGGGAGCGCGAGGGCCCACCACGGCAGCCGGACGTCCACGCCGCTGTCCGCCGGGTGGACGGGCCGGGTACGGGTGCGGGCGGACATGGGATCGCCTCCGGGGTCGCCGAACGTTGTGGTGGTTCGACGGTACGGAGCGGCCGGGGCCGCCCCCATCCGGTGGGCCACCCAGTTACCCCTGAGCCTGACCCCCTAGGGGATGGTGGGGCCTGCCCCACCATCCCCTACACCGCACCAGGTCAGGGCGCCGGGCCGGCCGGGCAGCCGGGTCAGGGCGAGGCGATGGTGGCGATCACGGCGATGATCACGGTGATGCCCAGCATCACGCCGAAGATGGTGAGGAGCTTCTTCTGGCCGTTCGGGGGGTTCTCATCGAGCACTGGCATGGCACCAGTGTCCCACTCCCCGTGCGCGACGCCGATCAGGCCTCGTCCTCCAGGGTGCGGGGGCGTCCGGCCAGTACGCCCGCGATGATCTGCGGCACCATGAACGCGGCCATCAGCGCGATGGGCTGCCCCCAGCCGCCGCTGTGCTGGTAGAGCACGCCGACCAGCAGCGGGCCCGGGATGGACAGCAGATAGCCGGTGCTCTGCGCGAAGGCCGACAGCCGGACCACGCCCGCGTGGGTCTTCGCCCGCATGCTGATCATGGTGAGGGCGAGCGGGAAGGCGCAGTTGGCGACGCCGAGCAGCACGGCCCACGCCCAGGCACCCTCGGCCGGGGCCAGCCACAGTCCGCCGTAACCGATGAGGGAGAAGGCGCCGAGGATGGCGACCAGAACGCCCTGGTGCCGCAGCCGGGCGGCGATCCGGGGCAGGACGAAGGCGAGCGGCACGCCCATCGCCATCATCACGGCCAGCAGCAGACCGGAAGTGGAAGCGGAGACCCCCGCGTCCCGGAAGATCTGCGGCATCCAGCCCATGGAGACGTACGCGGCGGTGGCCTGGAAGCCGAAGAAGACGGCCATCGCCCAGGCGATGGGGCTGCGGGTGATGCGGATCGCGGACCCGTCGGCGGAGGCGGATGTCCCATCGGCGGAGGCGGATGGCCCGCCGGCAGGGGTGGGAGTCCCCGCTCCGGCCGGTGCGTCCGCGCGGGAACCACCCGCCGCGGAACCGCCCGCTTCCGCACCGCCCGCCGCCGATCCGCCCGCCGCCGGGCCATCCGCCGCCGGGCCATCCGCCTCCGGTCCGCTCGCACGGTCGCGGGCGAGGAACAGCCAGGGCACCAGCGCCACGGCGGCGAGCAGCGCCCACACCGCGAGCCCGGCTCGCCAGGAGCCGCCCAGCGCGTCGGTCATCGGCACGGTGGCCGCCGCGGCGGCGGCCGTGCCCAGCGACAGCCCCATCGAGTACAGCCCGGTCATCGCGCCGACCCGGTCCGGGAACCAGCGCTTGACGATCACCGGCATCAGGACGTTGCTCACCGCGATCCCGGCCAGGGCGAGCGCGCTGGCGGCCAGGAAGGCCACCGTTCCGCCGGCGAGGGGGCGCAGCGCCAGACCAGCGGTGATGGCGGCGAGCCCGGCGCAGACGACGGCTCCCGGACCCCGGCGCCGGGCCAGTCGGGGTGCGGCGAACCCGAAGAGCGCGAAACAGGCCGCGGGCACGGAGGTGAGCACTCCGGCGACGGTGCCGCTCATCCCGAGGTCGTCGCGGACCTCCTCCAGCAGCGGACCGAGGCTGGTGACGGCCGGGCGCAGGTTGAGCGCGGCCAGGAGGAGCCCTGCCGCCATGACGCGGCCGCGCCACGGCGAGGCCGCGCGGCGCGGTTCTGCGGGGTGCGCCGGGCGGGGCGCGGAGGCGGCGGTGTCAAGCGTCGCGAGGTCGTCAGACCGGGGCGTGTGCATGCCGACCATCATAGAATCATGGGATGAATGCCGTCCAAACGCCGGTCATGCCGGTCGTGCCGATCACGCCGGTCATGCCGATCACGCCGCCCCAGTGGTGCGCGACCGCCCGGTGACGGCCGGACGGCATGATGGAAGGGCCCATTCACCCAAACGGCCACCACCGCACCCCGCACAGGAGAGTCATGCCGCTGACCTCGCCCCGGCGCTCCGCCCTCGCCGACCAGGTGATCGCCCAGCTGCGCGCCCAGATCACCTCGGGCGAGTGGCCGGTGGGCTCGCGGATTCCCACCGAGCCCGAGCTGGTCGAGCAGCTGGGGGTCGCGCGCAACACCGTGCGGGAGGCCGTGCGCGCCCTCGCGCACAACGGGCTGCTGGACATCCGCCAGGGCTCGGGCACCTATGTGCTGGCGACCAGCGAACTGGCCGGGGTGATGCACCGCCGCTTCGCCGGCGCCGACCCCCGTCATGTGGCCGAGCTGCGCAGCGCCCTGGAGACCAAGGCGGCCCAGCTGGCCGCGGAGCGCCGTACCGAACAGGACCTCAAGCAGCTGGACGCACAGCTGGACCGGCGCGAGCGGGCCTGGGAGGCGGGCGACCCGGGCGCCTTCGTCGAGGCGGACGCCACCTTGCACATGGCGGTCGTGGCCGCCTCGCACAACGATGTGCTGGCCGAGCTGTACGCGGATCTGGGCGCGGTCGTACGGGACTTCCTGCGCGCGGACATCCACGGCGGGATGGGCCCGGAGACGCATGTGGACCACGGCCGGCTGGTGGCGGCGATCCGGGAGGGGGACGGGGAGCGGGCGGCGGCCGAGGCCAGCGTCCATCCGTTCGGCTGTCGCTTCCGCGGCCGCTGAGCCCGGACGTGTCGGTCCCTGAACGCACTCACCGGTGGCTCACCCACGCCTTCCGTATCTCCTTCCAGCAGCGCTCGGCGAGCCGCACGTACTGGGCCGGGCCGACCTCCACCGGGCGGGCATCCATGTCCGGGTCCCACCAGCGGGCGCATTCGACGTGCAGTTGCACCCGGTCGGAGCGGGGGTTGGGGTTGAAGCAGCTGGCGGTGGCGTGCGAGCCGCGCACCGAGGTGCTGCACGCGGCCTCGCGCCGCCGGGGCCGCTCCTGCGCGGCGGAGCTGGAGGCGGCGATGACCAGCCCCACCATGGCGACGAGCAGCAGCGCGGCCGCGACACGGCGGGTCGTCCGCACACGGCGGGTCATACGTACACGACGGGTCAAACGCACAGGCCGGGTCGTACGCACACGACGGGTCGTACGCACACGAACGGTCGTACGCATGCGGGACCTCCTCGGCCGTGCTGCCGCGCCGCTGTCGCTCCGGTGAGTCGGTTCGTGAGTTCGCCTTCGAACACCTCCACAGTGCGCGCTCCCACCACCCGTACGCCCGTTCTCCTCCCCCGTACGGGTGAACGCGGACGCGGAACGGCCGCCGCCCCGGACCCGCGGTTCGCGGGTGGGACGGCGGCCGTCGCGCGGAGCGTGCCGTGGGCTCAGGCGCCCATCATGTGCACACCGCCGTCGACGTGCACGATCTCGCCCGTGGTGCGCGGGAACCAGTCGGACAGCAGGGCGACGACGCCGCGGCCGGCCGGCTCCGGGTCGGTCAGGTCCCAGCCGATCGGGGCCCGGTGGTTCCACACGTCCGCCAGATCCTCGAAGCCGGGGATGGACTTCGCGGCCATGGACTTGATGGGCCCGGCGGAGATCAGGTTGCAGCGCACGTTCTTCTCGCCGAGGTCGCGGGCGAGGTAGCGGTTGGTGGACTCCAGCGCGGCCTTGGCCACACCCATCCAGTCGTACTTCGGCCAGGCGAACTGGGCGTCGAAGGTCAGCCCGACGATCGAGCCGCCGCGCGGCATCACCGGCAGGCACGCCATGGTGAGCGCCTTGAGGGAGTAGGCGGAGACGTGCACGGCGGTGCCGACGTCCTCCCAGCTGCCCTCGAGGAAGTTGAACGCGCCCTGCGGGCCGAAGGCGATGGAGTGCACCACGCCGTCGAGGTCGACACCCTCGCCCAGGTGCTCGCGCACCTTGTCGGCCAGGCCGTCCAGCTGCTCCTGGTTCTGCACGTCCAGTTCGATGACCGGGGCGGGCTTGGGCAGCCGCTTGGCGATCCGCTCGACGAGGGAGACCCGGCCGAAGCCGGTGAGGATGACCTCGGCGCCCTCCTCCTGGGCGAGCTTGGCGGCGTGGAAGGCGATGGACGACTCGGTGATGACGCCCGTGACCAGGATGCGCTTACCGGCGAGAATTCCACTCATGACGTTCAGTGACCCATGCCCAATCCGCCGTCGACAGGGATGACGGCTCCAGTGATGTACGCGGCCTCGTCGGAGGCCAGGAAGCGGACCGAGGCGGCGATCTCCTCGGGCTGCGCGTAACGCGCGAGCGGTACCTGCTTCACGATGTTCTCGCGCTGCTCGTCGCTGAGCGCGCGCGTCATGTCCGTGTCGACGAAACCGGGCGCGACCACGTTGACGGTGATGTTGCGCGAGCCCAGCTCACGGGCGAGGGAGCGGGCGAAACCGACCAGGCCCGCCTTGGACGCGGCGTAGTTCACCTGACCGGCCGACCCCATCAGCCCGACGACCGACGAGATCAGCACCACACGTCCCTTACGGGCCCGCAGCATCCCCCGGTTGGCCCGCTTGACCACGCGGAACGTGCCGGTGAGGTTGGTCTCGAGGACGGTGGCGAAGTCCTCCTCGGTCATCCGCATCAGCAGCTGGTCGCGGGTGACCCCGGCGTTGGCCACCAGGACCTCCACCGCGCCGTGCTTCTCCTCGATCTCCTTGTACGCCTGCTCCACCTGCTCCGGCTCGGTGATGTCGCACTTGACCGCGAGGAAGCCGGCCGGCGGCTCACCGGACCGGTAGGTGATGGCGACCTTGTCGCCAGCGTCGGCGAAGGCGCGGGCGATGGCGAGGCCGATGCCGCGGTTGCCTCCGGTGACGAGAACCGAGCGGCTCAAGGGACCACCTTCTCTTGTCGATCTTTTGTCGATCTTGCCGATCTTGTCGATGTCGTGGCGCACGTCACAGTGCGTGCCGACGACCCCTACCCTCGCAAACTATCGGTCCGAGGCCCCCGAGGAGGAATCGGGCACCCACAGGGGCGTGTGGCACTCCCTGTCGAGTTCCTACAGAAATCCGGTGCGCCGACCAGGCTGGCCGGGCTGGTCACGGAGCTCGGCCGCGGTCCCGACACCGCCAGGACCACGCTCACCTGCGGTCAGCGGTCCTCGGGATAGGTCCGCAGGTCCGTGGTCGCGAGAGTCCAGTCGCCGATGGTCACCTCGTCACCGAAGGCGTAATCGCTGCGCGTGCGGTAACGGGGGCCCTCGCCGCCGAGCCCCGGTCCCGGATCGGACAGGGCCGCGATCGTGCCCTTCCGTGGGTCGACGAGGAGATAGAGCGGGATGCCCATCGCCGGGTAGTCGTGCATCTTCTCGACGTAGTCGGTGGAGTGGTTCGACGGCGAGACGATCTCGGCGACCAGAGCGACATCGCGAGGGTGGAACGGTGCCATCGTGTTCTCGGCGAACACGGCGTCAGGAACCACGATCAAATCGGGGCGCCGGAGCTTCCCGAGGGAGGCGTCTTCCACCTCACCGCCCGTGTGGGCGACCAGGAAAGGCGGGATCTGTCGGTCGAGCTGCTGGCGGATACGCAGGGCGATGAACTCGTGCGGCCGCGGGGGAGACATCATCATGACGATCTCGTCGCCGCTGATCTCGTAGCCCCGGAACGGGTCCGGGGCGTGCTCGGCGAGCCGCTCCGCGATCTCCCGTAGACGTGCGTACTCCACGGCCGACGCTCCTTCACCACGGCGGGCCTGCTCCTCTGTGTCCCCATCATCGCGCACCGTCGGCTCCGGTGTCTCCCGTGACCTGCTGCGATCGGCACCCCTCGGGAGCCAGGGCGTACTCGCACCACACCGTCTTACCGACACCCCGCTCCGCCACCCCCCACTTCGACGCGAGCGCGTCCACGAGCAGCAGCCCGCGCCCGCACTCCGCCTCGTCCTGGCACTCCCGGAGCACAGGCCGCCGTTCGTCACGGGCGTCGGACACCTCGATACGGGCCGAGACGGGACGCGGACGCCCGTCTCCACCCGGCGGCGGCTGCACGCTGAGCCGCAGGTGGAAGTTCCGGCCGGGCACATGCCCATGGCTCACGGCGTTCGCCGCGAGTTCACCCGCGATCAGGGCCAGGCCCTGCGAGGCGTCGCTGTCCCGGGGGATGCCCCACTCCTCCAGTCTGCGGACGACGAGGCGCCGGGCGAGCCGGGCACCGTGCCGGGAAGAGGTGAAGAACATCTCGAACGTACCGCTAGGGGGATTTTCGCCATTCACGTCACCGAGCGTGGCGAAGCGTGCCTAGCCTGGCCAGACGGGCGGCGGGTACGCAGGGTCGCGGTACGGGCACTTCGGGTGGCCGTACGGGGGCCATGCCGTGACGCCGAGGGGCGGCGGGGCGTTCTCGCGCAAGGAGGTGGGCGGGCGCATGGCAGGTGACATCGTCAAGTGCATCGGCAGGCAGGTGAAGCTCTTCCGCGAACGGGCGGGGCTCACACAGGCGCAGCTGGGGGAGGCGATCGGGTACAGCGAGGAGCAGGTCTCCTCGGTCGAGCAGGGACGCCGGGTGCCACAGCCGGATTTCCTGGACGCGGCGGACGAGGCGCTGGAGGCCTTCGGGGTGCTGCGGGCGGCCAAGGAGGAAGTGGCCAACGTACAGCTCCCGGCGTTCTTCCGGGGCGCGGCACGGCTGGAGGCGCAGGCGGTCGAGTTCCACGCATATGAGAACCAGGTGATCAACGGGTTGCTCCAGACCGCTGATTACGCCCGCGCCGTCTTCACCATGCAACGCCCCATGCTGGACGAGGAAACCATCGAGCAACGGGTCACCGCCCGGTTGGCCCGGCAGGAACTCCTCACGCGACAGCCCCCGCCCGTCATGAGCTTCGTGACCGAAGAGGCGGTGTTGTTCCGGCCGTGCGGCGGAACATCCGTGCTGCGCGCGCAGTTGGAACACCTGCTCCATATCGGCCAGATGCGTAACGTAGAGCTTCAAGTCATGCCGACGCGGCTGGAAGAACATGCCGGAGCGGGCGGCCCCTTCGCCTTGCTGGAACCCAAGGGGCGCCAGATGATGGCCTACGCAGAGGTCCAGGACATCAGCAGGTTGCTGACGGACCGCAAAGCGGTCCGCACGCTCGAACAGCGCTACGGGATCATCAGGGCCCAGGCTCTCCCGCCACGGGAGTCGCTGGAGTTCATCGAGAAGCTGCGGGGAGAAACGTGACCAACAAGCAGGCCGAGCTGTCGTGGTTCAAGAGCAGCTACAGCAGCGGCGAGGGCGGCATGTGCGTCGAGGTGGCCGCCACGCCCGGCACCGTCCACGTACGCGACTCCAAGAACCGCCACGGATCACAACTCGCCTTCCCCATACGCCAGTGGGACGCCTTCATCGGCGGCCTCCGCGCCCGGGAGTTCGAGGCGTAGGCGGCGCACCGCACGGCGCCCCACTCGCGGCACGGAGTGGGGCGCCGTCATCTCCACCCCGTTCACCCGCGGCTTGCGGGTGACAAAGGCTGCTGCTCGAGGAAGGCGCGCATCGCGTCGGCGACCGTGTCGAGGTGGCTTTCGAGGAGGAAGTGCCCTCCGCCCGGCACCAGCCGGATCTGGGCGTTGTCGAGGTCCCTCGCGAAGGCCCGCGCTCCGTCGGGACCGAAGATCTTGTCTTCCGCGCCCCAGATGGCCAGCAGCGGTACCTGGGTGGCACGGAAGTACGCGTGGAGCTGGGGATAGAGGGGCGGGTTGGTGGCGTAATCACGGAAGAGGTCGAGTTGGATCCGGTCGACGCCGGGGCGCGAGATCTCACGGTGGTCGGCAGCCCAGGTGTCCGGGTCGATCAGTTCTGGTTCGGCGACACCGTGCAGGTACTGCCAGCGAATGGCTTCCTCGCTCAGGGCCGTACGCAGCGCGGCTTCCGTCGATGGGCTCGGCGACTGCGCGTAGGCCCAGATGGGGGCCCAGAAGTCGGCGACGAATCCCTCGTCGTAGGCGTTGCCGTTCTGCGTGACGATCGCGGTGATGGCGTGAGGGTGTCGCAGTGCCAGGCGCCACCCGATGGGAGCGCCGTAATCCTGCACATAAAGCGCGTACCGCTCCAGGCGCAGTTCGGTGAGGAGTGCGTCGGTCACGTCGGTGAGAGCGTCGAAGCTGTAGGCGAACTCGTCGGCCGGAGGCGTGGCGGACTGCCCGAACCCCAGATGGTCGGGGGCGATGACGTGGAATCGGTCGGCCAGTGCGGGAATCAGCTGCCGGAACATGCGTGAGCTCGTGGGATATCCGTGCAGCAGGACGATGACGGGAGCGTCGGCGGGGCCGGCTTCCCGATAGAACACGCGATGTCCGAGCACGGAGGTGTAGCGGTGTCGCACCTCAGCCATGAGTAACCCCTTTAGTACCTCGATGCGGTTAGGCCGGTCCTCATAGGCTGACCCTGAACGTGTAACCTGTCAAGCGCGGCAAGCTGGTTACAGACGGAGGAAGGGTCGGATGCCCAGCGAGGATGCGCTGCTCGAAGCGCTCAACAGCACCCCCGTGGTGGACGGGGTTCCGCGCGACCTGTGGCTGGAGGACCCCGCACTGCGCCAGTGGGCGGCACGGCACGGCGGTGACGGCGGGCCCGCGGAGCGGGAGTGGCTCAGGAAGACCCGTGACGTCCTGCAGACGGTGGTGCGCGGTGAGGACGGACCGGAGGTCCTGGCCCCGTTCATCGCAGGCGCCCGCAAGGTGCCCCGAGTGAGCGGGGACGGCCTGGAGTGGATTCTGGAGGTCGAGGCGGAGCGACGGCTGGCCGTCGGGCTGATCCTCGCCTGGGCCCGCATCCAGGAGGACTCGCCGGGCAGGCTGCGACCGTGCGCGAACAGCGACTGTCACCTGTTTCTAGTCGACCACAGCCGTGCCAACACCGCGCGGTGGTGCTCGATGAAAACCTGCGGCAACCGGCTCAAGGCCCGTCGGCACCACGAGCGGCAGCGTCGGGCCGGGAGGGAGACCGCGCCCGGTGGCACCGGAGCGAGGGCGGACCAACCCTCCTGACCAACCTCTTCGGCGGCCTGGACACCGCGCGGTGACGGTCATCGCGCAGAGCGGTGTGGCGGTCACCGGCAGTGTCGGTCACCCGTGCGAAGATAACCCTCATGTTTGGGGGAGGGAACGGTCGGCCGCCCGGTCGGAGCGGCCGTCAGACGCTGGCTGACCTGGTACGACAAGAGGCCGCCGCGCGCATGCCGGAGCGCGAGAAGTGGGCGGCGCTGCGTAAGCGGCGGCTGTACTTCCAGCGTCCCGAGAACCCGGGCTTCCTGGTCTCGGAAACCGCCGAAGGCGGCCCACTCGTGCCGGTCTTCACCTCGCTCCAAGGGCTCGCGCTGTTCGCGGGGGCGTGCGGCTGGGCGTCCACCACGGCAGAGGACCTGGTGGACCTGCTGCCCGAAGGCGTACGGGCGTTGGTGGACCCGCTGGGTGAGCACCCCTTCCTGCTGGACGCGCGGACGCTGCGCGACGCGGAGGGGCAGGGCGCGGAGGAGCAGGGCGCGGAGGGGCAGGGCGCGGAGGGGCACGAGGAGGGGGCTGACGGTGGCTGATCCCGATGCGCGGAATGTGAACCGCGCTCCCAGCGAGGGCGGCGAGGACGGCAAATACGGCGGCAATGAGGGCGCCGACGGCTACAAGATCGAGATCGAGTCGGTGAAGGGGCTGATCAGCCCGCTGGAGGAGTCGGTCATCGGCGCGCGGGCGGTGAAGAACGGCCAGGAGAAGCTGACGACGTACCTCCAGCACTGCGGCGCGCCCGAACTCCTGGAGTCGGGCAAGGGGTTCATCAAGGCGTGGGGCTTCGGCATGGGCGAGCTGGCCGACCACGCGGATGTGGTGGTGGAGCGGCTGTACGAGGCGGTGGCCGGGTACATGCTGGCGGAGCTGCTCCAGATCAAGAACTTCTGGCCCTCGGACGAAAACATGGCCAAGCTGCCGAACGGCGCGGCGGGCAAGTGGTCGTGGGACAACGTGGGCGCGCCGGAGATGGAGAAGCGCCCGGAGGACACGGGATTGTCGAAGCTGTCGCGCAAGTGGCTGCGTGAGTACGAGGACGAGAGCTGATGGGCGATCCGGACGCGGGGCGGGCCCCGCAGATACGGATACCGGCGGGCGCCGAGCCCAAGGACCTGATCCCCGGCGATCCGGACCAGATCGACGACCTGGTGCTGGAGCTGCGCGCGTACGCGGGCGCCTTCCAGGACGGCAAGGACAAGCTGCGGCCGCTGGAGCTGGCGGACTGGTCGGGCAAGGGCGCCAGCGAGTTCCGCAAGTCGGTCGACCGGCTGCCCAAGGAGCTGACCTCGGGCCACGACCAGTTCACGCATGCGGCGAGCGCGCTGGCGGCGTACGCGACCAAGCTGCGCTCGGTGCAGAAGAGCTGTGAGCTGATCATCGAGGACGCGGAAGCGGCGCGGTCGGCGTCCGCGTCGCACAACAAGAAGGTCGAGGCGTACAACGACGCGGTCTCGCGCGGCGACGATGAGTTGCCGGAGAAGCCTTCGGAGACCGATCCGGGCATCGCCGCGATGGACGAGTGTGTCGGTCGGCTGGACAAGCTGATCGAGGAGTTGCAGCTGGTCGTCGACGCGTCGAAGAAGAAGATCGACACGGCGGCGGAGAAGGCCCCCGACAAGCCGAGCAACTGGCAGAAGGTCGGGGACGGCTTCAAGGACGGGTTATGGAAGGTCCACCACGGCATCCTGGGCATGGCCGAGCTCCCCGCCTCGCTCCTCAAGGGCGACGTCAACGACTTCGCGATGCAGCTGGCCGGCATGGTGGACGGCGCGGCGTACGCGGCCCAGCACCCCAAGGAGTTCGCGAAGGCGGTCACCAACTGGGACATGTGGTCCAAGGACCCGCTGCGCGCGGCGGGCGAGATCACCCCGTCGCTGCTGCTCGCCCTGGCCACGGGCGGTGCGAGCGCGCTGCGCAAGGAGCTCCAGACGGGCAAGACCGCCGCCCAGCGGCTGGCGGCCCGTAAGCAGGCGCTGGGCCGGGACGGCGAGGCGTCCGGCCGGGCGGACAGCGAGGGCAGCCACGACCGGCACACGCGCGAGCGGGACTGCGAGACCGACCCGGTCGACGTCGCGACCGGCGAGATGGTCATGCCGGCCACGGACGTGTCCCTGCCCGGCGCGCTCCCCCTGGTCCTGGAGCGCACCTTCGTCTCCGGGCACACCTGCGGCGGCTGGTTCGGCCGCACCTGGGCGGCCACGCTCGACCAGCGGCTGGAGCTGGACGCGGACGGGATCGTGTTCGTCACGGCCGACGGCATGGTGCTGCGCTACGGGGTCCCGACACCCGGCCAGGACACGTACCCGGTGCGGGGCCCGCGCTGGCCGCTGCGCTGGGACGGCACGGCGGGCGGCACGATGCGGGTCGAGATACCCGAGCAGGCCCGCACACTGCACTTCGACCCGCTGGGCGGCCTGGGTGGCAACGAGCTCCCCTTGACGCTGGTCGAGGACCGCAACGGCCGCTCGATCACCTTCACCTACGACGAGGACGGCACCCCGCGCGAGGTGACGCACTCCGGCGGATACCGCATCGCGATCGACACCGACCCGGAGCTGATGCGCGTCACCGGGCTGCGGCTGCTGGGCGTCGGCGACGCCGAGGGAGGGACCACGCTGGTCTCCTTCGGCTACAACGGCGCGGGCGATCTGACCGAGGTCCACAACTCCGCCGCCGAGCCGATGCGGTTCACCTACGACGACCAGCACCGCATCACCTCGTGGACCGACCGCAACGGCACCAGCTTCGGCTACGTCTACGACCACCGGGGCCGCGTGCTGCGCACCATCGGCTCGGACGACATGATGACCGGCCGCTTCCACTACGACGAGGCGTCCCGTACCACCGTCTACACCGACTCGCTCGGCCACCGCATCACCTACGTCTTCGACGAGGCGTACCGGACGGTGGCCCGCACCGACGCCCTGGGCCACACCACCCACACCCAGTGGCTCCCGGGGCCGCGCCGCCTGCCGCTGTCGGTGACCGATCCCCTGGGCCACACCACGCGCTACGCGTACGACGACTCCGGCCACCTGATACGCGTGGACCGCCCGGACGGCACGACGGCCACGGCCACCTACGACACGTACGGCCAGCCGCTGGAGATCCGGGAACCGGACGGCGCGGTGTGGCGCCACGCGTACGACGACCGGGGCAACCGCATCCGCACGACGGACCCGACGGGCGCGGAGACGCACTACGCGTACGACGCGTCGGGAAACCTGACGTCGGTCACGGACGCGCTGGGCAACACCACCCAGGTCGTCTGCAACGAGGCGGGCCTGCCGGTGAAGATCACCGACGCACTGGGCAACACCACCACCGTCCGCCGGGGCACCCACGGCCGCATCACCCGCGTCACCGACCCCCTGGGCCACATCACCCGCCAGGGCTGGACGATCGAGGGCAAGCCGGCGTGGCGCACCCGCCCGGACGGCAGCCGCGAGATGTGGACCTGGGACGCCGAGGGCAACCTCCTCGAACACACCGACCCGGCGGGCAACACCACCCGCCACACCCACACCCACTTCGACCTCCCGGCGACCCGGACGGAACCGGACGGGGCGAGGTACGCCTTCGAGTACGACACACAGCTGCGCCTGACGACGGTGACGAACCCGCAGGGCCGGACGTGGACATACACGTACGACGGCACGGGCCAGGTCGTCTCGGAAACGGACTTCAACGGCCGCACACTCACCTACGAACACGACGCGGCAGGCCGCCTGATCTCCCGGACCAACGGCGCGGGCGAAACCCTGTCCTACACACGCGACGCACTGGGCCGCACGATCGCCACCCGCACGGCGGACGGGACGGAGACGACGTTCGCGTACGACGCGGCGGGCCGCCTGACCCGGGCGACGAACCCGGACACGGAGCTGAGCCGCACGTATGACGCGCAGGGCCGGGTCCTGACGGAAACGGTGGACGGCCGGACGACGACGTACGAGTACGACGCGACGGGCAACCGCACCCAGCGGATCACCCCCAGCGGCCTGCACTCGGAATGGACGTATGACGCGGCAGGCCGCCCGACAAGGCTCACCACGGCGGACAACGCGCTCCACTTCACTTACGACGCGGCGGGCCGCGAAACATCGCGGACCTTCGGCGACGACGTATCGCTGACCCAGACCTGGGACGCCCTGGACCGCCTGACAACACAGTCCCTCACCCACGCTTCCGGCGCGGAGCGGCTATTGCAACACCGGGCGTACGCCTACCGCCCGGACGACCACCTCACCGAAATCCGCGAGCTGACCTCCGGCACCCGCCGCTTCGACCTGGACCCGGTCGGCCGCGTGAGGGCAGTCCACGCCCACGGCTGGACCGAGACCTACGCCTACGACCCGGCAGGCAACCTCACCCACGCCACGGCCCCGGGCCACGAGGCGCCCGGCGACCGCGAGTTCACCGGCACGGTGATCCACCGAGCGGGCCGCACGACGTACGAACACGACACCCAGGGCCGCCTCACCCGCCGCACCCGCAAACTCCTCAACGGCCAGACCCGCACCTGGACCTACACCTGGAACGCGGAAGACCGCCTCACCGACGCGACAACCCCCGACGGCGAGCACTGGCACTACACCTACGACCCCCTGGGCCGCCGCACCACAAAACAACGCCTGACCGAGGACGGCACGGTCGCCGACCGAATCGATTTCACCTGGGACGGCACAAGGCTGGCCGAACAAACCACGCCGACGGGCTTGACCACAACGTGGGACTACGTCCCGAACACCCACCGCCCCATAACCCAAACCGAGCACCACACACCGCATGAACCGACGGAGGAGTCCTCACCAATCCTCCGCCGCCTGACCGATAAAACCCCCCAGTCGGAATACGACGCCCGCTTCCACGCGATCGTCACCGACCTGGTCGGCACCCCCACCGAACTGGTCACCCCCGACGGCACCCTCGCCTGGCAACACCGCACCACCCTCTGGGGCACCCCCCTCCCCGCCCCACCCGGCTCAGCCGACTGCCCCTTGCGCTTCCCCGGCCAATACGCCGACCCCGAAACCGGCCTCCACTACAACTACTTCCGCCACTACGACCCCGAAACCGCCCGCTACACCGCACCAGATCCTCTGGGCCTAGAGCCTGCTCCCAACCACCACAGCTACGTGCGCAACCCTCACCACTGGACAGACCCTCTTGGGCTCAACGCTTGCGAAGATGCAAGTAAGATCGATGTTGACAACCTCAAGATGACACGCACAGTGGAACGCCACCTTGACGACCTCCATGAGATAAAGAACGACAAAGATGGCGGTAGGGCATTCGTCCGCTCTCGCCCGTTCACAGATTCAACCCTGGCGGTGCGGGAAGTGATGGAGGGAAGCAAACCCTATGCCGATCCGCGTGGCACTGAAGGAGCGGTCCGATGGGACACTCCCGGTAGCTTCCACGGCCGAGAGGGAAAATGGGAACTGGTGGTTGACACGAACACCAACACCATTCTGCATTTCAACTTCACGAGAGAGTGATGATAATCAAGGCGCTACGGCAACCTTCCAACTCCCTTCCGGGTGAACTTCTGTACAGCCGGTCAGAATATGGCTTCCGTTTCCAGACCGCAGATGCGAAAGATCTCGTGACGAGCGAGGGCAGCATGGGATTTGCCAGCGTGTCGATTGACACCCTTCAAATCGAGGTCAGTGTGCAAACGGGCCGAGCCCTCTACGTATGGGGATACGAGCCCTACACTGGCTGGCGCAACGAAAAGTTCAATGAGCCCGAGGCGCAACCTGGGATGGTCATCCTACAGCCAAACGAGCCATTCGAAGAGGGCATCTCTCTGTCAATCCCAGCTCAGCACTGGGGTAGAAGATATGACCAGTCCACTGGCTGGTTCGCGACAAGTCCAGGTGATCGCGATAATGCCGAGTGGCATGTTGAGATTGCCAAAGGAATTGTGTTGGGTGGATCGGCACGCGGAATTCAGTCAATCTATCTAAGGCCAACTTTCGAGGACTAACCCGGCAATGTTGGCCGGTGCACCCCGGTAACCGCCGTCCGCGACTGCCCGGCGACCGCCACCTCACCGGCTAAATTCACCACCGCGCCGACCGCACCACCTACGAATACCCCAGCCAAGCTACCTCGTCCGCCGCGCCTGCAGCCGGGGCCCTGTGAGGCACTCCTCCAGTCTGCGGACCACGAGGCACCGGGCGAGCCGGGCACCGCGCCGGGAAGAGGTGAAGAACATCTCGAACGTACCGCCAGGGGGATTTTCGCCATTCACGTCACCGAGCGTGGCGAAGCGTGCCTAGCCTGGCCAGACGGGCGGCGGGTACGCAGGGTCGCGGGGACGCCGGGTGCCACAGCCGGATTTCCTGGCAACAGCGGACGAATCGCTGGAGGCGTTCGGGGTGCTGCAGGCGACCAAGGAGGAAGTGGCCAACGTACAGCTCCTGGCCTTCTTCCGGGGCGCGGCACGGCTGGAGGCACAGGCGACCGAGTTCCACGGGTACGACAGCCAGGTCGTCAACGGGTTGCTGCAAACGCAGGACTACGCTCGTGACATCTACCGCATGCGCCGCCCAGTTCTGGACGAAGAGACCATCGAGCAGCGGGTTTCCGCGCGTCTCGCCCGCCAAGAGCTTTTCGCCCATCGGCCCGCGCCCACCATGAGCTTCGTGACGGAGGAGACCGTGCTGCGGCGCCCGCTCGGTGGCGAGGAGATCCTCCGGGGCGAGTTGGAACATCTGCTGTCCATCGGCCAGATGCGAAACGTGGAACTCCAGGTGATGCCCACCAACCGGAGAGACCACGCCGGGCTGGGCGGCCCATTCGCTCTCCTTGAGCCCAAAGGACGACAGCCCGTGGCCTACTCAGAAGTACAGGGACGAGGCACGCTGGTAACCGATCGCAAAGCCGTCCGGGAGCTTGAGCAGCGGTACGGGATCATCCGCGCGCAAGCTCTCACTCCACAGGAATAGTCACTGGACTTCATCGAGAAACTGCGGGAAGAAACGTGAACAACAAGCAGGCTGGAAGCAACACACCTGAACTCTCATGGTTGAAGAGCAGCTACAGCGACAACGAAGGCGGCATGTGCGTCGAGGTGGCCGCCACCGCCGACACCGTCCACGTACGGGATTCCAACAGCCGCCACGGATCTCAACTCGCCTTCTCCATACCCCAGTGGGACGCGTTCATCAGCGACCTCCGGGCCGAGGAGTTCGGCGCATAACCCTCATTGGGCGGTAGGCGGCGTGGTCTTCCGCGTCGCCGTCTCGCGTCTTCGACACCACTCAGCAGCGGGGCAGGAAGAGCCGGGCGGAGGCCACATTACCGACCGCCAGGCCGCTGGAGCGGACCACCGGTTGCGGCTCAGCTCTGCGGAGCCCCGCACCGACCCGGAGTGTCTGGGCAGAACCTGATGAGTGCAACCTTGGACCGCTCAAAGGGGCGTTGAGGTGGTCCAACGCCGCACTCGATGAGCAGTACCCCCACTGAACTGAGGAACGCGACGGACCGGTGCCCACGCCCCGCGGCCGACACTCAAAGCCCGCCGGGCGCCCCCGGCCGGACAGCACCCGCGAGACTCGGCCGCCTGACATCACAGGCCCTCACCCACACCTCCTCCGGCGGAACCGCCGGAGCATTGCTCCAACACCGGACATACGCCTACCGCCCGGACGACCACCTCACCGAAATCCGCGAGCTGACCTCCGGCACCCGCCACTTCGACCTGGACCCGGTCGGCCGTGTGACGGCGGTTCACGCACACGGCTGCACCGAGACCTACGCCTACGACCCGTCGGGCAACCTCACCCATGCCACAGCCCCCGCCCACGAAGCGGTGTCCGGCAACCGCGAATTCACCGGCACGATAATCCACCACGCCGGCTGCACCACCTACGAACACGACTCCCAGGGCCGCGTCACCCGCCGCACCCGCAAACTCCTCAACGGCCAGACCCGCACCTGGACCTACACCTGGAACCCCGAAGACCGCCTCACCGACGCAACCACCCCCGACGGCGACCACTGGCACTACACCTACGACCCCCTGGGCCGCCGCACCACAAAACAACGCCTGACCGAGGACGGCACGGTCGCCGACCGAATCGACTTCACCTGGGACGGCACAAGGCTGGCGGAGCAGACGAGGCCCGAGGGCGCGACGCTGACTTGGGACTACGCCCCAGAAACCCACCGCCCCATAACCCAAACCGAGCACCACACACCGCATGAACCGACGGAGGAGTCCTCACCAATCCTCCGCCGCCTGACCGATAAAGCCCCCCAGTCGGAATACGACGCCCGCTTCCACGCCATCATCACCGACCTCGTCGGTACCCCCACCGAACTGGTCACCCTAGACGGCACCCTCGCCTGGCAACACCGCACCACCCTCTGGGGCACCCCCTCCCCTCCCCACCCGGCTCAGCCGACCGCCCCTTGCGCTTCGGGCCAATACGCCGACCTCGAAACCGGCCTCCAGGACAACCACTTCCGCCACTACGACCCGGAAACCGCCCGCTACACCTCGCCAGATCCGCTGGGCCTGGACCCCGCCCCCAATGCGGTGACGTACGTGCATCACCCCTACACGTGGAACGATCGCCTAGGGTTGGCAGGCTGCGGTGGTCGCGAGAACCGCCGATAACGGCAAGGGAAGCGTCTGGCAGGCTCCTGGCGCCAAGGGTAACGCTGACATGATTCGAGTGATGAACCCGACCGATAGGTACCCGGACGGGTATGTGCGTTTCTATAATGCGCATGGGCAGCCGATAGGCATGAATGGGAAGCCTGGCTCGAAAGCCGAGACGCACATTCCCATGAATCCCGACGGTACGTATCCGCTTCCAGCAGGATGGTAGGCATGGACCTGAAGCTCCGAGGCCAATCAGTCACACGCGTCTGTTTCGATGCGGCTCTCACGCTTCTCACCAACGAGGATTACGAGGTTCGTGTGGAGACAGATGCAAGCATCCAGGCGCCCGGTGGGGATCTGGTGCTGTTTGATCCGGAATCCCCAGGTCCTGCTGCCGTCCAATTGGTGAACCTCGTACAGGATGCTGTTGCTTCGGCTGAGGTAGGAAGCGCTGGGGATCTGCTTATCTCGTTCGAGAGCGGTGCGAAATTGACTGTGCCTCCGAATTCCGACTACGAGGCTTGGGGACTTGTGGGGCCGAACGGGAGTCGAGTGACATGCATACCGGGCGGCGAGATCGCACGATGGAGCGAACAGTAGTGTCCTGACCTGACCGGGAAGGTTTGCCGGGTTGCGCCGGTGGCAGGTCGTTGACGGGAGGGTGTATTCCCAACCGGGCTGCCAGTGAGCCGGGGCTTGGACGAGATCTTCGAGGTGGGCGCCGGTAAGCAAGCAGTCCAGGGCCCATCGATTGGCCGAGTGGGCGATCAGCAAAACGCGGCTGCCATCCCACTGGGTGGCCAGATCGGTGAGGAAGTCGTCTGTGGCGGCCAGAACATCGCGGTAGCTCTGGCCGCCGGGGAAGGGCTCGTCGATGTGGCGGCCTCGCAGCGAGGCGAGAACTGCCTGCGGGCAGCCGTTGAGGCGCCCGTAGTTGCATTCACGCAGGCGGGGATCCTGGTGGATCGGCAGCGTGGTGCCCGTGAAAGCGATCCGCGCGGTGGCCACGGCGCGGTACAGGTTGGAGGTGAACACCGCCGCGATGCCGTCGTCACGCCGACGGTCGCCGAGGTGCCGGGCCTGGCGGTAGCCGGTCGGTGAGAGGGCGCCCGGTAGCCAGCCGGCGGCAATTCCGGCCTCATTGTCAGTGGTCGTGGCATGGGTCTCGTAGACCAGCTGGATCGCCATGTTTACCCCCGTTCATGGTCAGGCCGCCATCGTCGCCCGGCGATAGCACACCGAGCTGGTGCTGCCCCGGCGCAAGATCTGGTGGAGCGTCTGCCCCTCCTAGTCGGTCAGTCTGCGCACTCGCACAGGCTCAGCCACCAAACCTCCAGTGGCCGGAGACCGTAACTCCCCGTCCAGCCGCCCCAACCACCAATCCGGCCGACCTATCCAGTCAGCGGACTAGGGCATTTTCGCCATTCACGTAACTGAACATGGCGAACTATGCCTAGTCTGACTAGACAGGCAGCGGGTACGCAGGGCCGCCGTACGGGTACGGACAGTGCCCGCACGGGAGGACTCGGTGCTGTAGGACCCCGGCGACGGTCATCACGGAGCGGGCACGCGCTGAATAGCCAACGAGCAGAAAGCGACCTGGAGGCATCATCAGGTGGGCATATTTCAGCTAGATAAGTTCTATCACCAGCTATTTTCCGCCTTGGACGCTTTGACCTGGCAACCCGACAAACAGCTGGATTACACACACCGACTGAGTGTAGGCATTGATGAGCTCGCGCTGGATTTCGACGACATATACCGCCTCGCCCAGGGAAAGGCCCAAGAAGGCCTTGTACCCGCCGCCATACTAGATGCAATCGACCCGATTGATGCACATCTGAAAATAATGACCGAGGTTGGACCTGGAGCGTGGACTGAATCAGCACTCCGGAACACCAGGGAGTGGCATGATTTGCGGGACCTCGCACAGTCAGCCAAGTCGAGACTACTCACGGAGCAGCACCAAGTCGGCATTGGGGATGTACGACAAAGAGACGCTAACGGGAACAATTAGGTCATGAGAGACACACTCATCCTCTTCACGCAGTCAGAGCACTACGGTGAACTGGTCGCTCGCATTAATAACTTTCCAAAAGGCGCAAGCGGGAAACACTTCCAGCACTATTCGTACGCTGATTGCACATTCGGTATCGACGACAGCGAGGATGTACTTAGCGACTATGACGACGAGGGGCTTGAATACATTACGGAATCGATTGGAACATTCGGCGTCAGGCAATCTACGCTCTCCATGGTTTTCCGGAACCGAAAGACCAGCGCTGACGATTTCGGTCTGAGTTCACGGCCCGACGCCTCATACTACGACTGGCAAGTCGGCGCGCCAGGTTTCAAACATGAGGTCCGGCGCCTGCAGCAAAAACAGCGCTCCGTGCCGTGCAGCCATGGTTCACTGCCGACGGACACAAGCCAACCGGGCGTACATCGATGGACGTGAGTCGCCCGCGCCGCCCGCCGGGTCGGCGCATCCTGGAACAGCGACTTTTCGGGACAACTCAGTCACCTCCCAGTATCCACCTCGTGTGGGACGGCACCCGCCTCCCAGACCACTGGAGTTAACGTGCAGCAGCAGGAAATCCAGAAACTTCTTGACCTGCTTGCCCTAAATGGACACATAGATGATCTAGTTCGTGCCGCACAGTCGGCGAGCCATGGCCAGATCGACGAGGTCGTTTATCTCTGTCCGGAGAGCGCGATCTCAGCTCTAGAGAAGTTCCTCGCGGGCGGCATCTCGACACAGGAGCTGATCGACTGGGCGGAGGTTGTTCATTCTTTGGACGCCATTGGCGTAGCTGAAGAGCATGACGATTTGCTACTCCAGTTCCTTTTTGAAATCTCCACTCCAGAGCTAATTTACGACATCAACACGGAGGTCTGTAACCGGTGGATCAGTAGGCTACGGCAAGCGATTTCATGACCCGAAAGGCCGCTGCCGACAAGAGCGGTTGCCGCTGCAACGCCCGTGCGTGTCGCTGCCAGGGTGCCTCGAGTCCGTCGGGGCGCGGGAAATACCGCGTCCCAAACCGTAGCGGCACGGTTCACTGTCGACGGATGCAGACCGCAGCCGCAGTAGACCACTGAGCAAGGGGACGTCTGTGCCGCACGAGATCGACGCAGCCTTCCTCTCTCTAACCCTCAGGTCGCCGACACGGCGATCGCCGACCGCACCTGGGACTACGTTGCCTGATCAAGGCATTGGAGAAGATGTGAAGACCGGAGTTCAGGCGCTTGCCGATGCGCTGGGATCAGGAAAGATGTACGGCGTCGGACCCGGCAGCCTCATGGCCGATTTCGATGAGGCGATCAATCTGGAATTCATAGATGTGGTGCACGAGTATAAAGGATCCAAGCTTCTGCGGCGGGATTACGGAGTCGCAGAGGCTACGTTCAGTGATCCATCGGAATGGACCTGCAGGTGGCTGACGATTCAAGTTCACAGGCTTTCAAGATCTCCAGAGCTCATTGAGGAGTTGTGCGCATCCGCGAAAGTGACATTCGATCCGTACACCCGGTGGGAAGATGTCAGACAGGAGCTGGGACATCTATTCCCGAAGGTCGAGGTGCGCCGCGGAGAGCACCTCGGAGAGTATCAGGAGCACCGCATAGAAGAATCCATTGCGGCTATTCAGGTGATCACGGATCCAGATTCCGTGCGGAATAACTTTCCGGGGGCAGGAGATATCTGGAGCGTCGAACTGTCGGCTTTCCATCGCTCCGGCTCTTTCATGTGATCACATGAAAGAGCCGGAGCGGATGATCAATGAGGTTGCTCAAGGGCTACGCGGCATGGACGAAGCCGTTAGCTGGTTCCATTCGCTGGACCGGGACGAGCAGAGAGCGGTGCTGCAGGAGGTGGTTCGTTACGCGATGCAGGCGCACGTAACGGCAGAGGATGGACGAAATGGCCTGGCGCGGTCAGGGTTAAAGTCGACGATGACTCCTGCCGTCTTGATCGCGCGAGAACCAGTTCTTGAGCAGATGGGGAAGATCATCAACCTTCCCCCTAGCGAGTATCCGCGGTCCTTCCGCGTCTTGCTTTCGACGTTCGCAGTAGCCGACACTCGGCGAAGAGAAACAGAGTGTCGCGGCGCCTGCATTCACTATTGGCATAACCTATGAGCGCCACAAGGACGCGTACGGTGCGCCTTTTGGCGGATTACGAGTGCTATCCCGTGTGGACGATCACTGAACAGGGACTGGATAACGTAGCGCCCGACTCGCTTCCTCTCAGCAGGCAGCTCATAGAGGATCTGGATCGTTGGGGAGACGAGTACGAAGCGACGTACAACCGGGATGACCCGGCGATCTCCGGATTCCGTTCGGAAGAGGCGGAGCGAAGCTTCGTTGAGCGGGGCCATACGTTGGCTCGCCGTCTGCGCGATGAGCTCGACGAGACCTGGCGCGTCTCCTACTTCGATCAGTCGACAGCCTCACACATCGAGATCGAATGACCCCATATCGCCGACCTGTGCGCCGGGCCGGCGCTAGCGGCGGCTGTACTTCCAGCGCCCGGAGAACCCGGGCTTCCTGGTCCCGGAGACCGCCGAAGGCGGCCCACGCTGCCGGTCTTCACCTCGCTCCAAGGGCTCGCGCAGTCCGCGGAGGCGTGCGGCTGGGCGTCCACCACGGTCGAGGACCTGGTGGACCTGCCGCCCGAGGACGTACGGGCGTTGGTGGACCCGCTGGGTCCCTTGAGGCATGGCCGCCGCCGGACGACATGCGCGGACGGATCGAGCAGCAGGACCCTCGGTCTGGTGGCGGGTTCCGAATGTTCCTCACCTACCTCGACCCCGCCCACAGCCCTGGCAAGACGTCAGCGGCGACGGATGTCGTCAACGTCGAGTTCACCGGCTGGCTCAGATCGACGCGTCGTCTCCAGCCTCGGCACCGGCTCCCGCCCCGGCTTCCAGCGCGGCGACCAGCCGGTCCAGGGCGGGCAGGGCCTGGTCCAAGGCCAGCCGGTCGGCCTCGGGCAGTTCCTCGACGACCCGGGTGAGGGCGGCCGTGCTGGCGCGGTCGTAGCGCTCCAGCAGCTGGAGGGCATCCGCCGAGGCGGTGAGGACCACGGTCCGGTGGTCGTGCTCGGGGCGGATCCGGTCCACCAGCCGCGCGGCGGACATCGTCCGGACGAGGTTGCTGACGGTGGAGGGCGCCACCCGCAGGCGGTTGGCCGCCGCGCCGGGGCTGAGGCCGTCGGGGGCGGAGGACAGCGCCCGTAGCAGCTCGATCTGGGCCTCGGGCAGGTCCGGCAGCCCCTCGGCGTTGCGGGTGGCGCGCAGCACGGCGCGCCGCAGCGGGCCCAGCAGGCCGCCCAGTCCGGCGGCCACCCGGGTCGCTCCGGCCACTCCCCGGCCGCCGGGCGCACCGCCGTCGCCCTTCCCGCCACCGCTCGCTGCTCTGTCCGTGTTGCGCATGCCCCCCATTGTGGGCCCACGGGCACTTAGTTTTGTGACAAACATGTTTTGTGGCACAATGAATCCAGGGCGCGGAACCGGACCGGCCTGAACCACACGCCCGCCGGCCCTCGCCCACCGCACAGCAAGGAGCACCACCATGAGCACCGCGTACGCCACACCGACCACCGTCGAGAACCCCGTCCCGCCGCAGGACCTGTCCGGCATCGCCGGGCACCGGTTCATCTACACCTACGCCAACGGCTGGCAGTACGAGATGTACGTGAAGAACGCCACGACCATCGACTACCGGATCCACACCGGCATGGTCGGCGGCCGCTGGGTGAAGGACCAGGAAGTCGACCTGGTGCAACTCGCCGACGACGCCTACAAGATCTCCTGGAACGAGCCGACCGGCACCTCGGTGGTCGTCAACGTGCTGCCCGGCCGGCGGGTCCTGCACGGCACCATCTTCTTCCCGCAGTGGATCGAGCAGGAGGGCAGCAAGACCGTGCTCTACCAGAACGAGCACCTGGAGGAGATGCGCGCCTACCGGGACGCCGGCCCCACCTACCCGATCTATGTCGTCCCGGAGTTCGCCCGCATCACCCTGTTCGAGCACGTGGGCGAGAACGACGAGAATGTCATCGCGGTGGGTCCCGAGGAACTGCCCGCGGGCTTCGCCGACCGCGTCAACTGAGGACGGCGACCGTGACTCCCGCACCCCCGCCGCTCACTTTCTTCGCCCACCTGTCGGTGCACGTGGACGCCCCCTACGACCTCGGGGAGGCGCCCGACGGCCACCGCCGGCTGGTGCCCCTGACCGGGGGCCGCTTCGCGGGGCCGGACGTGCGGGGCACCGTCCTGCGTGGCGGGGCCGACAACCAGGTCCTGCGCACCGCCACCCTGACCGAACTCGACGCCCAGTACGCCCTGGAGACGGATGAGGGCGAGCGGATCGCGGTGCACAACACCGGCATCCGCTCCGGCAGCCCCGAGGACATCGCGGCCATCGTCCGGGGCGAGGAGGTGGCGCCGGAGCGGATCTACTTCCGCAGCTTCCCCCGCCTGGCCACCGCCGCCCCCAGGCTGGCCTGGCTCAACGAACGTCTCTTCGTCGCGACCGGGGAGCGCCGGCCGGACAGCGTGGAGCTGGATGTCTTCCTGCTCGGCTGACCACTGGCCCTGCCCCGAGGACGCCGCCCCGGTAGCACACCGAGGGCGGCGTCTTCGGCTCATGGGCGCCTTGCAGGCACGAATTAACCGGACCCGAGACGGATCGGCATGGTTCACTGCCGACGGACACCTACACGACCGAAGGGGAGTCGCCCGTGCCGCACGAGATTGATCCGTCCTTCCTCGCGCTGCCCCTGCGGGCGCTCGCCGACGCGGCGCTCGCGCGCGCCCGCGCGCTCGGGGCCGAGCATGCCGACTTCCGGCTCGAGCGGGTGCGCAGTGCCGCGTACCGGTTGCGGGATGCCAAGCCGGCCGGGACCTCGGACATCACCGATCTGGGGTATGCGGTGCGGGTGGTGCACGGCGGGGCGTGGGGGTTCGCGTCCGGGGTGGATCTGACCATGGACGCGGCGGCGCGGGTCGCCTCCCAGGCGGTGGCGATGGCGAAGCTGTCGGCCAAGGTGATCGAGGCGGCCGGGTCCGATGAGCGGGTGGAGCTGGCGGACGAGCCGGTGCACGCCGACAAGGTCTGGGTCTCCTCGTATGACGTCAATCCCTTCGATGTGGCCGACTCCGACAAGACCGGGCTGCTCGCCCAGTGGAGCGAGCGGCTGCTGGCGGCCGACGGGGTGGCGCACGCGGACGCGTCGCTGCTGACCGTGCAGGAGAACAAGTTCTACGCGGACACGGCGGGCACCACGACCACCCAGCAGCGGGTGCGGCTCCATCCGCAGCTGACCGCCGTGGCCGTGGACCCGGCGAGCGGTGAGTTCGACTCGATGCGCACCCTGGCCCCGCCGGTCGGGCGCGGCTGGGAGTATCTGACCGGAGGGCCCGGTGCGGGCGGCTGGGACTGGGACGCCGAGCTGGCGGAGATCCCGGAGCTGCTGGCCGAGAAGATGCGGGCGCCCTCGGTCGAGGCCGGGACGTACGACCTGGTGGTGGATCCGTCCAATCTCTGGCTGACCATCCATGAGTCGATCGGTCACGCCACCGAGCTGGACCGTGCGCTGGGCTACGAGGCGGCGTACGCGGGCACCTCCTTCGCCACGTTCGACCAGCTCGGGACGTTGAAGTACGGCTCCGAGGTCATGAACGTCACCGGGGACCGGACGGCCGAGCACGGGCTGGCCACCATCGGGTACGACGACGAGGGGGTGGCCGCGCAGTCCTGGGATCTGGTCAAGGACGGCACGCTCGTCGGCTACCAGCTGGACCGCAGGATCGCCCGGCTGACCGGTTTCGAGCGGTCGAACGGCTGCGCCTTCGCCGACTCGCCCGGCCATGTGCCGGTGCAGCGGATGGCGAATGTGTCGCTGCGGCCCGCGCCCCACGGTCCCTCGACGGAGGAGCTGATCGGGGACGTCGAGAACGGTCTGTATCTGGTCGGCGACCGCTCCTGGTCGATCGATATGCAGCGGTACAACTTCCAGTTCACGGCGCAGAGGGCTTACCGGATCAGGAACGGGGCTCTCGCCGGGCAGCTGCGCGACTTCGCCTACCAGGCCACGACCACCGACTTCTGGGGTTCGATGACGGCCGTCGGCGGCCCGCAGACCTACGTCCTGGGCGGCGCCTTCAACTGCGGCAAGGCCCAGCCCGGACAGATCGCGGCCGTCTCGCACGGCTGCCCGTCGGCACTGTTCCGCGGCGTGAACATCCTCAACACCACCCAGGAGGCCGGGCGATGAGCACCAAGCCGCATGAGATCGTCGAGCGCGCCCTGGAGCTGTCCCGCGCGGACGGCTGTGTGGTGATCGCGAACGAGACCTCCACGGCCAATCTGCGCTGGGCGGGCAACGCCCTGACGACCAACGGCGTCACCCGCGGCCGCACCCTGACCATCGTGGCCACGGTGGACGGCGCGCGGGGCACCGCCTCGGGTGTGGTGTCCCGGTCCGCGGTGACCGCCGAGGAGCTGGAGCCGCTGGTGCGGGCCGCCGAGGCGGCCGCGCGCGGCGCGGAGCCGGCCGAGGACGCCCAGCCCCTGGTGGCTGCCGGTCCGGGAGCGTCCGTCTCGCCCGGCTTCACCGACTCCCCCGCCGTGACCTCCTCCGAGGTGTTCGCCGACTTCGCCCCCGTCCTCGGCGAGTCCTTCGCGGCCGCCCGCGCGGGCGGCCGGGAGCTGTACGGATTCGCCCACCATGAGCTGGTCTCCAGCTATCTGGGCACCTCCACCGGGCTGCGGCTGCGCCATGACCAGCCCACCGGCACGCTCGAGGTCAACGCCAAGTCCCCGGACCGGACGCGTTCGGCCTGGGCCGGGCGGGCCACCCGCGACTTCACCGATGTGAACCCGGCCGCGATCGACGCCGAGCTCGCCCAGCGGCTCGCCTGGGCCGAGCGGAGGATCGAGCTGCCGGCCGGCCGCTACGAGACGCTGCTGCCCCCGAGCGCCGTGGCCGACCTGCTGATCTACCAGATGTGGTCCGCCTCGGCGCGGGACGCGGCGGAGGGCCGTACGGTCTTCAGCAAGCCGGGCGGCGGCACCCGGATCGGCGAGAAGCTGTCCGAGCTGCCCCTCACGCTGCGCAGCGACCCGGCCGCACCGGGGCTGGAGGCGGCGCCGTTCGTGATCGCGCACTCCTCCGGGGACGACGCGTCGGTCTTCGACAACGGGCTGCCGCTGGCCGCCACCGACTGGGTCCGCGACGGGGTGCTCGAGCGGTTGATCACCACGCGGCACACGGCCGGTCTCACCGGGCTGCCGGTCGCCCCCGCCGTCGACAACCTGATCGTGGACGCGGGCGGCACGCGCTCGCTGGAGGAGATGGTCGCCTCGACCGAGCGGGGGCTGCTGCTGACCTGCCTGTGGTACATCCGCGAGGTCGACCCGGCGACGCTGCTGCTGACCGGGCTGACCCGGGACGGCGTCTACCTCGTGGAGAACGGCGAGGTGGTCGGCGAGGTGAACAACTTCCGGTTCAACGAGTCCCCGGTGGATCTGCTCTCCCGGGCCACCGAGGCGGGCCGCACCGAGCGGACGCTGGCGCGTGAGTGGAGCGACTACTTCAACCGGGCCGCGGCGCCCGCGCTGCGCGTGCCGGACTTCAACATGAGCTCGGTCAGCAAGGGAGTGTGACTGGTCCCGCCGGCCCCGCCGGTCCCGCCGGCCCCGCCGGTCCTGCCGCTCGGGCAGGACCTGCCGCTCGGGCAGGACCGGCCGCTCGGGAGGACCTGCCGCCCCGGCCGGCCGCCCCGACCGGACGAATAGACTGGTCCACGCCTGTCCCGATCTCTTCCCTATCCGTTTCGTCTATCTCCAGGAACGCCATGACACGCCTCGGCGAATCCGTCGCCCGCGCCAGTGAGCTCCTCACCCAGGACCTCTCCTCCGACAAGACCGTCGAGCGGCTGCTCGAGGAGACGGGCTCGCGGCGCTATCTCGATCTGACGGACCTGTCGCCGCTGGAGCAGGCCGAGCTGATCGCGTCCCGTACGGTCGAGATCCTGCCCGGTGTGGAGGAGCTGGCCAAGCGGATCGAGGAGCGCGTCGGCGCCGGCCAGGGCCTGGGCATCAAGCTGGGCATCGACCCGACGGCCGCCGATGTGCATCTGGGCCATGTGGTGCCGATGATCATCCTCAACCGCTTCCAGCGGATGGGACATGACGTCACCCTGCTGATCGGCGACTTCACGGCCAAGATCGGCGACCCGTCGGGCCGTACGGCGGAGCGCCCGCCGCTGACCGACGAGGACATCGCCCGGAACCTCGCGGGCTACCAGGACCAGGTCCGGCCCTTCTTCGACTTCGAGAAGGTCAGCTTCCGGCAGAACAGCGAGTGGCTGGCACCGTTCACCTTCCCCGAGCTGCTGGGGCTGCTCTCCCAGGTGCCGGTCTCGCAGCTGCTCCAGCGCGAGGACTTCCGCAACCGGCTGGCCGCCGGCTCCGGCCTGACCATGTCCGAGTTGCTCTACCCGATCGCGCAGGCCCTGGACTCGGTGGCCCTGGAGTGCGATGTGGAGCTGGGCGGCGCGGACCAGCTGCTCAATCTCCAGATGGGCCGCAAGCTGATGGAGCTGCGCGGGCAGCGGCCGCAGCTGGTGGTCACGATGCCGCTGATCGAGGGCACGGACGGCACCGGCGCGAAGATGTCCAAGTCCAAGGGCAACTACGTCGCGCTGTCCGCGACCGCCGACGACGTCTTCGGCAAGATCATGTCGATTCCGGACCGGCTGATGAAGCCGTACCTTCAGGCGTGGACCGAGTGGACGGACGCGGAGATCGCCACCGTGACCGCCCGGGTGGAGGACCGGTCGCTGCACCCGATGGACCTGAAGAAGGTCCTGGCGGGTGAGGTGGTGGCGGCGCTGTACGGCGTCGAGAAGGCGATGGCGGCCCGTGCGGGCTTCGTCGCCCAGTTCTCCAAGAAGAGCTTCGCCGACGTCGGGACGCTGCCGGTGGTCGACGCCGGGGAGCACGGCGCCGAGTCCATCGCGACCGTGCTGAGCAAGGTGCTGGAGTTCCAGCCCAGCGCCTCGGCCGCCCGCCGGGTGGCCAAGCAGAACGGTCTGCGGCTGGTCGTCGAGACCGAGGGCGGTCAGGAGTCGGTGGTGCTGCCCGAGGCCCAGGCGGTGCGGCCGCTGGCCGAGGTGGTCACGGAGACGCTGGCGTCCACCGGGCTCACGGCGGACTCCGGCACGGTCTACCTCAAGGCCGGGCGCAAGATCGCCCAGGTGCGGGGGGTGTAGCCCGCCCGCTCCGCTACGAGCCGAAAGCCCCCCGTCAGGGGCCGCAGCAGGGGCCGGTGCGCGTCTCCAGCACGTGCGCCGGCCGCCGCGCGTATGGGCCGTATGCACATGGCCGTATGCATATGGACGTATGCGCACGAACCGATGCGTATGGGCGTATGCGTATGGGCCGTATGCGTACGGTCACCCTCACGACGCGCCCCCGCTCCCCGGCCGCCGTCGGTCAGGTCACACCACGTCTGCGTCCGCCACTGCGGATGGTGTGCCACAGCGGAGTGCCCAGGGCGACGATCACCACGGCCCCCGCCAGCTGGAGCAGATGCCGGATCCAGTCGAAGCCCCCGGTGTGCCGGACCCCGATCCAGCCGGCCACCGCATTGCCCAGCATGCCGCCGAGGATGCCGTAGATGCAGGTGAGCCAGAGCGGAATGGCCTGTTTGCCGGGCAGGATCGCCCTGGCGATCACACCCAGGATCAGACCGACGATGATCGCCCATAGCCAGTTCATGTCGCCTCCTGACACGCAGCGAAGGGATGCGACGGGACGCACATCCCTTCCAGTGTTCGGCCACTTCGGATACGGCGCACGCCGGAGGGCCGGTACGCCTTCTGGCGCACCCAGGACGACACCCGTCAGGGCGCCCCGGTCTCGAACCGACAGCAGGCGCGGCGTAACGTTGAGTACGTCCCAGAGCGGGGGATGCCCGCTCGGCGAGCAGGTGGTGGAACGTGATGCGGAAGCAGGGCGGTACGGAGGTCTTCCGGATCACCGGAGCCCGGCAGGGGCTGGCCGACGACGTACGCGGCCGGCAGCGGCGTTATGTGATCTCGATGTCGGTGCGGACCGTCGCGGTCGTGCTGGCGGCGGTGTTGTGGAACGTGGAACGGCATGTGGCCATCGTGGCCCTGGTGCTCGGCGCGGTGCTTCCGTACATCGCGGTGGTGATCGCCAACGCGGGCCGGGAGAACGCCACTTCCTTGCCCACGACCTTCATCCCGACCCCGCCCCGTCCGATGCTGATCGCCGGGCGCGGTGAGGAGCCGTCCGATTCCCGTGGGGCGGAATCCGTCCCGGAGGACCTCGGACATATCAGCGAACCTGGACGCGGCGAGCGCGGCTGACCTGCCAGGTTTCCGCAAGCTCAAGAAAACCTCAGATCAATCGCGCAGTTCCGGTGCACCGCGCCCTATCCCTCGTGACATACTGCGTACGCGCTCCGCATCCCCCGTCGGAGCGACGGACCGACGCCGGGCGGCTCCCCCCGTGGCTGCCCGGCGTCGCCCTGTCCGGCGGGTCTTCCGTAGAGTCTGCGGTGTGAACACCCCTGAGACCACCGCCGAGACCGACACCGTGATCTGCTCCGCCAAGGGCTGCCGTGCCCCCGCCGTATGGGTGCTGGCCTGGAACAATCCCAAGATCCACACTCCGGAGCGGCGCAAGACCTGGCTGGCCTGCGAGGAGCACCGCGAGCATTTGTCTAAGTTCCTCGGGATGCGTGGCTTCCTCAAGGACGTGGTGACGCTGGAGGAGTGGTCGGCCACCGACCACTGACACCGTTCCCGCGGACTCAGGAAAACCTCAGATCAATCGCGCGGTTCCGGTGAACCGCGCCCCGTCGCCCGTGCCATACTTCCTGGCGTTTCCGAAGCGCGCCCCTCGCGGCAGGCCCGCTGAATCCCTCAGCGAGGCTGCTGGAGGAGCGAGGAGGAAGTGAGTGAGTGGTCGGAGCGACACGAAACCAAGCGGGCCAAGGTGGACCGATGCCGAGAGGTGGCAGGTCTATCTGGCGGCGGCAGGGCTGTTCGTGGCAGTCATCGCCACGGTGGGACAGTTCGTGCGGTAGCGGTTCAACGCAGGAGACGGTCGCGACCGGATCCGCACACGCGGAAGCCCGGTCGATAGCTAGGCGACCGGGCTTGTGAACCGCGCAGGAGGGTCTGGCTCGGGGTGCCACCCGGGTCGGGCCCTCCCGTGTCGACACGAGGAATATACCGAACCCAGGTCACCGTGGAGCCGGTTCCGGCGGCCTCGGTGGCTCCGATGGCTCCGCCCGGAAGGGCCTGGGCGGCGGTTCCGCCCAGGGTGCGGGGCCGCCCCGGAGGGTGTCAGCCGCCGATCGCCGACATCGGGCGGTCGGGCTGGAGGAACGACGGGTCGTCGAGCCCGGAACCGGCCTTCTTGCCCCACATCGCCAGCCGCCACAGCCGGGCGATCTCCTCGTCCGGGACGCCGGAGCGCAGCGCTCCGCGCAGATCGGACTCCTCTCGGGCGAACAGACAGGTGCGCACCTGCCCGTCGGCGGTGAGCCGGGTGCGGTCGCAGGCGCGGCAGAAGGGGCGGGTGACGGAGGCGATGACGCCGACCCTGGCCGGGCCGCCGTCGACCAGCCAGCGCTCGGCGGGCGCGGAGCCGCGCTCCTCGTTCCCCTCGGGGGTGAGGGTGAAGCGGGTGCGCAGGCTCGCCAGGATGTCCCCGGCGGTGATCATTCCCTCGCGCTTCCAGCCGTGCTGGGCGTCGAGTGGCATCTGCTCGATGAAGCGCAGCTCATAGCCGTTTTCCAGGGCCCAGGCGAGCAGCTCGGGGGCCTCGTCGTCGTTGAGTCCGGGCATCAGCACGGCGTTGACCTTCACCGGGGTCAGCCCGGCGGTGTGCGCCGCCTGGAGGCCGCGCAGCACATCGTCATGGCGCTTGCGCCGGGTCAGGGCCTGGAAGACCTCCGGGCGCAGCGTGTCGAGCGAGACATTGACCCGGTCCAGACCCACGTCGCGCAGGGCCTGGGCGGTGCGCTCCAGCCCGATGCCGTTGGTGGTGAGGGACATCTCGGGGCGCGGGGTGAGGGCCGCACAGCGCTCGACGATGCCGACCAGACCGGGGCGCAGCAGTGGCTCACCGCCGGTGAAGCGGACCTCGGTGACCCCGAGCTCGGTGACGGCGATCCGGATCAGCCGGACGATCTCGTCGTCGGTGAGCAGATCCGGTTTGGCCAGCCACTGCAGGCCCTCTTCCGGCATGCAGTAGGTGCAGCGCAGGTTGCAGCGGTCGGTCAGGGAGACACGCAGGTCGGTGGCTACGCGACCATAGGTGTCGATCAGCATGGTGCGGCCCCTCCGCGGTTGGCGTCGCGTGCACTGTGGTCAATTGTCCACGGTGGTCAATTGTCCTTCTGGCAGCGTACGTGACGGGTGTGACAGGGAGGGGCCGCAGGAGTGGCCCAAACGGTTCAGCGGCCCAAGCGGTTCAGCGGCCCAGGCGGTTCAGCGGTCCAGGCGGTTCAGCGGCCCAGGCGGCTCAGTGGGCGCCGTGTCCGGTGAGCGAGCGGACCTCCAGTTCGGCGTACTTGTCCTTGTCCGGCTCCTCCTTGGAGACCAGGGTGCCCACCCAGCCGAGCAGGAAGCCCAGCGGGATGGAGATCAGGCCGGGGTTCTCCAGCGGGAACCAGTGGAAGTCCACATCCGGGAACATCGAGGTCTCCTTGCCCGAGACGACGGGCGAGAAGAGCACCAGGAAGACCGAGGAGATCAGTCCGCCGTAGATGGACCACAGCGCGCCCTGGGTGGTGAACCGCTTCCAGAACAGGCTGTACAGGATGGTCGGCAGGTTGGCGGAGGCGGCGACCGCGAAGGCGAGCGCCACGAGTCCGGCGACGTTGAGATCCCGTGCGAAGACCCCGAGGACCACGGCGACGGTGCCGATGCCGACGGTGGCCCAGCGGGCCGCCGAGATCTCCTCCTTCTGCGTCGCCTGGCCCTTGCGGATGACGTTGGCGTACAGGTCGTGGGCGAAGGAGGACGAGGAGGCGAGGGTGAGTCCGGCGACCACGGCGAGGATCGTCGCGAACGCCACCGCGGAGATCACCGCGAGCAGGATGGCGCCGCCGGTGGAGTTCGCCCCGCCGCCGACCTCCTCGGCGAGCAGCGGAGCGGCGGTGTTGCCGGACTTGTTGGAGGCGATGATGTCGTCGCGGTCGAGCAGCGCGGCGGCGCCGAAGCCCAGCGCGATGGTCATCAGGTAGAAGACGCCGATGATGCCGATGGCCCAGTTGACCGACTTACGGGCGGCCTGGGCGGTGGGCACGGTGTAGAAGCGGATGAGGATGTGCGGGAGTCCCGCGGTGCCCAGCACCAGGGCGATGCCGAGGGAGAGGAAGTCGAGCTTGCTGGTGGCGTTGATCCCGTACTTCAGCCCCGGCTCCAGGAACGACTCCCCGATGCCGCTGTTCTTGGCCGCCTCGCCGAGCAGCTCGGAGACGTTGAAGTGGAACTTCAGCAGCACCAGGAAGGTGATCAGGAGCGTGCCCGCGATCAGCAGTACGGCCTTGACCATCTGCACCCAGGTGGTGCCCTTCATGCCGCCGATGGTGACGTAGAGCATCATCACGACGCCGACGAGGACGACGATGAGGATCTTCCCCGCCTCGCTGGTGATGCCCAGCAGCAGGGAGACCAGCACGCCGGCGCCCGCCATCTGTGCCAGCAGATAGAAGATCGACACGACGATGGTGGAGACGCCCGCGGCGGTGCGCACCGGGCGCTGGCGCATCCGGTAGGCGAGGACGTCGCCCATCGTGTAGCGGCCGGAGTTGCGCAGCGGCTCGGCGACCAGCAGCAGGGCGACCAGCCAGGCGACGAGGAAGCCGATCGAGTACAGGAAGCCGTCGTAGCCGGAGAGCGCGATGGCGCCGGCGATGCCGAGGAAGGACGCGGCGGACATGTAGTCGCCGGAGATGGCGAGGCCGTTCTGGAAGCCGGAGAACTGGCGGCCGCCGGCGTAGAAGTCGGTGGCGTCCTTGGTCTGCCGGCCCGCCCATACGGTGATGGCGAGGGTGGCCAGGACGAAGACCGCGAAGAGCGTGACGATCAGCGGCCGGTTGTCCGAGGTGCTCCCGGCCGCGAGCAGATGGTGGCTCATGGACGCTCCTCCACAGGGGTCTTGCCCGTACTGGGCTTGTCCAGACGGGACTTGATCGCCTCGGCGCGGGGGTCGAGCTTGGCGGCGGCGTGCCGGGAGTACCACCAGGCGATGAGGAAGGTGCTCAGGAACTGGGCGAGCCCGAACACCAGGGCCACGTTGACATGGCCGACGACCTTGGTGCCCATGAAGCCGTCCGCGTAGTTGGACAGCAGGACGTAGAGCAGGTACCAGCTGACGAACGCGATGGTGAGCGGGAAGGCGAACGAGCGGTGGGCACCGCGCAGTTCGCCGAACTCCGCGCTCGCTTGCACCTCGGCGTAGGGTGAACGGTCTTGTTGCCGCTGATCGTCGGGGCGATCGCTGGCCGGTGCGGTATCCACGGTCTCTCCTGGTGAGGTGGGTCCGAGCGGGGATGGAAACGGCGGCGCGAAGTGATCCGGATCACGCATGGTAGGGCGACGCCGACCCGTACGACAGGGGCCGGTTGATTGAAAGAGGGATAAGAATTCGGCGGAGGGATCGGCTCCGGGTACTGTGGCGGGTTTTCTTCCGGAATGCATTGATGCCCGACCTTGATCAGCGATAGCTTCCTTCGTCATGTACCCGCCCAAGCGCGCACTGCGTTCGGGCGGCCCTTGAGGACGAAGTGGAGACCCCATGCCTCAACCGAGATCGGCTCCTCCAAGACCCGGACGGCGGGCTTTTGACGGTCCGTCGGCTCCGCACGCTCCGCATGACCCCTTCACCACTCCCCGCCGTCTCTCCCCCGGTCCCGCGGCGTCCCGGGGTGTCACGACGGCGAGCGGGATCCGCGCCATGAGGGCGCGCACATTCGCTGGTGCGGATGACCCCGGCCGGACCACGGCCGTTGACCCGGCCCCCAGGGCCGCCGCCCGCGCCCGGGGGCTCCGCGTCCCCCGAGTGGCGCGCTGAGCGCGCGTCCGCGCCCCCGGTCCGGAACGCTGTCGATCCAGCCCGGTCCGTCGGCCCAGGTCCCCCTCAGCCACGTTCCCGCCACGTCTGGCCCACGTGTCACCCCGTCGCACCCCATCTCACCCCGTCTCACCCACGTCGAGAGAACCGGAGTACCCATGACGCCGCGCCGCACCTCCCTGCCGCTGCGCACCGCCGCGATACCCGCCGCCATGGCGCTCACCACCGCGCTGGCCTTCCTGCCCACCACCGCCACCGCTCTCGGGCGGGACGGCGACGCCACCACGGCCACCACGGCCACCACGGCCGACGGTCCGTCGCTGAGCTATGTCGTCAACACCCGTCCGGGGCAGGACCCGTCCCGGATCCGCAAGGCCATCACCCAGGCCGGCGGCACGGTGGTGGAGTCGTACGACCGGATCGGCGTCATCGTCGTCCACTCCGCCAACCCGGACTTCGCGAAGACCGTCCGTAAGGTCCGCGGCGTCGCCTCCGCCGGCAACACCCGCACCGCCCCGCTGCCCGCCCAGTCCACCGACGACATCGACACGCCGAAGCTGCTGAGCGACAAGGAGCGGCAGGCGGTGGCGGCGAAGGCCTCGGCCGGGCAGGACCCGCTGGAGCCACTCCAGTGGGATCTGCCGGCCATCAAGGCGGACAAAGCACATGAGAAGAGCCTGGGCAGCCGGAACGTCACCGTCGGGGTCATCGACACCGGCGTGGACGACACCCACCCCGATCTGGCGCCCAACTTCGACCGTAAGGCGTCCGTCAACTGTGTGACGGGCAAGCCGGACACCACCGACGGCGCCTGGCGGCCGAGCGCCGAGGAGTCCCCGCACGGTACGCATGTCGCGGGTGAGATCGCCGCCGCGAAGAACGGCATCGGCGTCACCGGGGTGGCCCCGGGCGTCAAGGTCTCCGGTATCAAGGTGTCCACGACCGGCGGGTTCTTCTACACCGAGGCGGTCGTCTGCGGCTTCGTCTGGGCCGCCGAGCACGGTGTGGACGTCACCAACAACAGCTATTACACCGACCCGTGGTACTTCAACTGCACCACGGACCCGGACCAGAAGGCCCTGGTCGAGGCGGTGCGCCGGGCCTCGTCGTACGCGGAGCGCAAGGGCGTGGTCAACGTGGCCGCGGCGGGCAACGAGAACTACGACCTGACCTCGGACACCATCACCGACCCGTCCAGCCCCAACGACACCACCCCCGGCGACCGGGAGGTGGACCCGAGCGTCTGCCTGGACATCCCGACCCAGCTGCCGGGCGTCGTCACCGTGGCCTCGACCGGCGCCAAGGGGCTCAAGTCCTCGTTCTCCAACTACGGCCTCGGGATCATCGACATCGCGGCCCCCGGCGGCGACAGCACCGCCTACCAGAAGCCGGAGCCCCCGGCGACCAGCGGCCTGATCTACAACACGCTGCCGGGCGGGCAGTACGGCTACATGGCGGGCACCTCGATGGCCTCGCCGCATGTGGCCGGTGTCGCGGCGCTCATCAAGAGCACCCATCCGCACGCCTCCGCGGCGCAGGTGAAGGCGCTGCTCAAGGCCGAGGCCGACGACATCGCCTGCCCGACCGAGTACGACATCGACGGCAACGGCACGGTCGACGCGGTGTGCGAGGGCGGTGAGCGGTACAACGGCTTCTACGGCGCCGGGCTCGCGGACGCCCTGGACGCCGTCGAGAAGTAACCGGCTGACACAATGCACGGGCCGCCGGGGCGACTTCGCCCCGGCGGCCCGTACGCGTCCCCCATGAAGCCGCGAGAGGACCTCGTTTCCGTGCACCCCCACGACCTCTGGGGACCGCTGCCCCCGCGGCCGGCCTTCTCCCTGCTGATCCGGTTCGTACTGACCGTGCTGCTGCTGCCGGTGTGGTGGGTGCTGGTAGTGGTGATCTTCCTCGCCTTCATCGCCGCCGCCCTCGTGGGCGAGATCCTTACGGTGATCCCCGGGTTCGAGAGGGGCTTCCTCCGGCTGATGGACGCGTTCGGGGACAAGGTGGCGGTGTGGCCCGCCTGGTGCGTGACGCTCCCGGAGCTGCGGCACGAGGGCGACGCGGCCTTCTACCGGGCGCGGGTGGACCACCGCATCGCCACGTGGACCAGCAAGGAGCTGGCCGCCCAGAAGGCGCGGAAGGCCCCGCCGCCGGGCCCGCACGACATCACGGTGCGCGAGTACCGCGGGGTGGGCGCGGGCTATGTCGTCCAGGCGGCCCGCGCCCAGGGCTGGGAGCTGAGCCATGACCGCCCCTCGGACCCGCTGCGCGTGGTCCGGCTCAGGCGGCTTCCCGTCCCGGCCTGACGAGCGCCCCTGCCGGCCCGGGGCGTGAGGCCCCGGCGCGTAGCACCCCCGCCGTCAGCAGCCACTGGGCGGCGGCATAGGTGGCCATGATCCAGAACTGGGGCACCGGCGGCCGCGGCCAGTCGGCGAGCCCGGCCGCGATCAGGGTGTCGGAGAGCAGGAACAGCGCCCCGCCGAGCCCGGTCCACGGGCCCGCCCCGAGCGCGCCGAGGCCCATGGCCGTCAGCAGCAGGCTGTAGCCCGCGACGGGCAGCCGCAGCTCCGGCGCGAGACCGGGCCACAGCAGCGCCACCGTGCCCAGCCAGGCCGCCCCGTATCCGGCGGCCGCCCGGAGCGCCGTACGGCGCCGTACGGTACGGGCGAAGAGCGCCAGATAGCAGAGGTGTCCGGCCGCGAAGCAGCCCATTCCGGCCAGGAACGCGATCTCGCCGCCGATCTGCAACAGCACATCCCCGCCGCAGCCGCACAGCAGCGCGGCGGGGAGCGGCCACGGCCCGCCCCGCACCAGGGCCCAGGCGGCGAGGACGGGCATCAGGGCGGGCTTGGTGAACTGGACGGCGGTGGTGGCGCCCGCCAGGAGCGCGCCCAGGTGAACGGCGGTCAGCAGCGCGAAGCAGACCGGCAGGGCCCGCGCCGCGCGCCCGGCGGCGGCCGTCATCCCACGCGCTCGCCGGCCGGCTCCGGGTGCCCGGCCTCCGGGGCCGGTCCTGGCTGCCAGCCCGGCCCCCTGAAGACCCGGCCCGCCCGTTCGCGCCAGTCCCGCGCCGCCGCGATGTCGCGGGCGATGGCCGCGTACTCGTGCGTGGCCACGCGCAGCGGGTTGTAGGTGGCGATGTTCTTCGTCAGACCGTAGACGGGCCGCTCGGTCTCGGGGACGAACGACCGGAAGAGCCGGTCCCACACGATGAGGATGCCGCCGAAGTTGCGGTGCAGATAGCCCCCTTGGGAGGCGTGGTGGACACGGTGGTGCGACGGGGTGTTGAACAGGAACTCCACGGGGCGCGGCAGGGTGCCGATCCGCTCGGTGTGGATCCAGAACTGGTAGACGAGGTTCGCCGACGAGCAGAACGCCACCGCCGCCGGATGCACCCCGAGCGCGATCATCGGCACGTAGAACGGCCATACCGTCCAGGTGGTCCACGGCTGCCGCAGGGCGGTGGTGAGGTTGAACTTGCGGCTGGAGTGGTGCACCACGTGGCACGCCCACAGGACGCGGACGACGTGGTGCCCGCGGTGCGACCAGTAGTACAAGAAGTCCTGGACGAGCAGCATCAGCGGCAGCGTCCACCACATCACCGGGACGCGCAGCGGGGTGAGTTCGTAGACGGCGGTATAGATCGCCATAATCGGGATCTTCCACACCAGGTCGAAGACGATGCTGCCGAGCCCCATGGTGACGCTGGTCGCGGCGTCCTTCACCGCGTAGCCCTCGGCGTCCTCGTCGGGGTGGAGGCGATAGCTCACCATCTCCACGACGGTGAGCAGGACGAAGGCCGGTATGGACCACAGCACGGCATTGGGCAGATGCGGCATGTCCGCAACATAGAACCGCCCGTAAGGCCACGGCTAGGGTTGGTTACCAACAAGTACGGTAGATGGTGTGTCAACAAGGCGACGGCTGCCCCAGGGGCTTCGCCCGACACCCCGTCAACCCGAGGCCGCGCCCGTCCCGACCGGCCCGCCCGTCAGGGCTGTCGGTGACGGCCCGTATCCTCATGGACCATGCTCGAAGACCCGACGGCAACCGCACCGCACCCCGTCCCGCCGTCCGCATGGCCGGCCAGCTATCCGCAGGGGTACGCGGTCGTCGACGTGGAGACCACCGGCCTCGCCCGCGACGACCGGATCGTCTCCGCGGCGGTCTATCAGCTCGACGCCCGGGGCGCGGTGCAGGACCACTGGTACACCCTGGTCAACCCGCAGCGCGATCCGGGCCCGGTGTGGATCCACGGCCTCACCGCGGAGATGCTCGCCGACGCCCCGCGCTTCCCCGAGATCGCCGGGGAGCTCTCCGAGCGCCTCGCCGACCGCGTCCTGGTCGCGCACAACGCCGCCTTCGACTGGTCGATGCTCGCTCGTGAGTACGCCCGCACCAAGAGCACCGCGCCCGTGCGGCAGCGGCTGTGCACCATCGCCCTCTCCAAGGAGCTGGGCCTGCCCCTGCCCAACCACAAGCTGGAGACCCTCGCCGCGCACTACGGCGTGGTCCAGCGGCGCGCCCACCACGCCCTGGACGACGCGCGGGTGCTCGCCGAGGCGTTCCGGCCCAGCCTCCTCCGGGCCGCCGCGACCGGGCTGCGCCTGCCGCTGCTGGCCTGCCAGCCGCTCACCGAGTGGTCCGACGGCCCGGCGATCGGCCACCAGCGGTCGTACCGGCAGACCTGGCGCCCCAGCCGCAAGCGCCCCGCCTGCCCCTATCCCAACCCCGGGCGCTACGAGCCGGGCGGGCAGCTGGTCCAGGGCATGCGGGTGGCGTTCTCCGGGGACACCTCGGTCGACCGCGAGCTGCTGGAGGACCGGGCGATCGAGGCCGGGCTGCACGTGGCCACCAGCGTCTCCCGGCTCACCAGCGTGCTGGTCACCAATGACCCCGAGTCGCCCACGTCCAAGACCGCCAAGGCCCGCTCCTTCGGCACGCCCATCATCGACGAGGCGGCCTTCATGCAGCTCCTCCAGGACGTCACCCCCGCGCCGCCGACAAACAGGTGAAGTCGGCGCGACGCGCCCGCCCGCCGCTCGCCCGCCACCGCGCGGGGCCGCACGCTGAGGCGCATGGCACGTTGTGAGGTCTGCGGAAACGACTACAGCATGGCGTTCGAGGTGCACGCGCAGGGCAGCGTGCACGTCTTCGACTGTTTCCAGTGCGCCATCCACCGTATGGCGCCCATCTGCGAACACTGCCGGGCCCAGATCATCGGGCAGGGCGTGGAGGCGGACGGCCACTTCTACTGCTGTGCGCACTGCGCGCGGGCGGAAGGGAAGGTGGGCATCGTCGACCATGTGTGAACCCGGCCACCTGCGTGGATTGTCCCGGGGCCGCCCCCACCGGCCGAGGGACAATCCACGCCGAGTAGGGTCAAGGACGTGTACCGCTTCCTGTTGACCCGGCAGTGGGTGATCCTCACACTCGTGGCCCTGGCCCTGATCCCGACGATGATCAGGCTGGGTTTCTGGCAGCTGCACCGCCATGAACACCGGGTCGCGCAGAACCAGCTCATCGGGGACAACCTCGACGCCCCCGCCGTGGCCGTCGAGAAGCTCACCTCCCCCGGCCGTACCGTCCCGCGCGACGACACCTGGCGCACGGTGACCGCCACCGGCAGCTACGACACCGCCCACGAGGTCGTCGTCCGCCAGCGCACCGGCTCCGACGAGCAGTCCATCGGCTACTTCGTGCTCACCCCGCTGCTGCTCCCCGACGACCGCGCGGTCCTGGTCAACCGGGGCTGGATCCCGGCCGGCACGGACCTCACCCGATTCCCCGACGTGCCCGCCGCCCCCTCCGGCAAGGTCACCGTCACCGGCCGGCTGAAGGCCGACGAGACCACCGGCAACAGCGGCATCAAGGACAAGCAGGGGCTGCCGCCGCGCCAGGTCTCGCTGATCAACAGCGAACAGCAGGCGAAGGTCCTGTCCCGGCCCGTCCTCGGCGGCTACATCGAGCTCACCTCGTCCTCCCCCAAGGGCGGCGGCAAGCAGCCCCAGCCGGTCGCCGCGCCCAACCACAGCGACATCGGCCCGCACATGGCCTACGCCATCCAGTGGTGGCTGTTCTCCGCCGGTGTGCCCATCGGCTGGGTGGTGCTGGCCCGCCGCGAGCGCCGGGACCGCGCCGAGGAGGCCGCGAAGGCCGCCGCGGCCACCCCCGAGAAGGTCCCGGCCACGGCCTCGGCGGACTAGGGTCCCGCTTCCCGGGAAGGCGCCCCGACATGGCTCAGCGCATCGACGACTACGCCCTCATCGGTGACCACCAGACGGCGGCCCTGATCAGCCGCCACGGCTCGATCGACTGGCTGTGCCTGCCCCGCTTCGACTCACCGGCCTGCTTCGCCGCGCTCGTCGGCGACCACGACAACGGGCACTGGCGGCTCGCCCCCAAGGGCGCGGGCGACTGCACCCGCCGCCGCTACCTCGACGACTCCCTCGTCCTGGAGTCGGTCTGGGAGACCGGGACGGGCACGGTCAAGGTCATCGACTTCATGCCGCAGCGCGACCGCGCCCCCGACGTCGTCCGCATCGTCGAGGGCGTCTCCGGCAGCGTCGAGATGCTCGGCGTCCTCCGGCTGCGCTTCGACTACGGCCGGGTCATCCCCTGGATGCGCCGCACCGACGGCCACCGGATCGCGGTCGCCGGACCCGACTCCGTATGGCTGCGCTCGGAGCCCGAGGTCCGCACCTACGGCAAGGACTTCAGCACCCGCTCCGAGTTCACCGTCTCGGCCGGGGACCGGGTGGCCTTCGTACTCACCTGGCACCCCTCCCACGAGCCCCGCCCTCAGCTCGTCGACCCGTACGACTCCCTCCGCTCCAGCCTGGCCGACTGGCGCGACTGGGCCGCCCGCTGCCGCTACCAGGGCCCGTACCGGGACGCCGTCATGCGCTCCCTGATCACCCTCAAGGCGCTCACCTACGCGCCGAGCGGCGGTATCGTCGCGGCCCCCACCACCTCGCTGCCCGAGGAACTCGGCGGGGTCCGCAACTGGGACTACCGCTACTGCTGGCTGCGCGACTCCACCCTCACCCTGAACGCCCTGCTCCGCGCCGGCTACCAGGAGGAGGCCGCCGCCTGGCGCGACTGGCTGCTGCGGGCGATCGCCGGCGACCCGGCCGAGCTACAGATCATGTACGGCCTCGGGGGCGAGCGCCGCATCCACGAACACGAGCTCCCCTGGCTGGAGGGGTACGACCGCTCGGCCCCCGTCCGGGTCGGCAATGGCGCGGTCGACCAGCGCCAGCTCGACGTCTACGGCGAGGTGCTCGACACCTTCCACGTGGCCCGCGCCGCGGGGCTGCCCGCCGAACCGCACGCCTGGAAGATCCAGACCGCGCTCATGGACTTCCTGGAGTCCGCCTGGCGCGACCCCGACGAGGGGCTGTGGGAGGTCCGCGGGCCCCGCCGCCACTTCGTCCACTCCAAGGTCATGGCCTGGGTCGCCGCCGACCGCGCCGTCCGCGCCCTCGAGGCCCACCCCGAGCTGAGCGGCGACGCGGACCGCTGGCGCGCCATGCGCGACGCCGTCCACCAGGAGGTCTGCGAAAAGGGCTACGACCCCGCGCGGTCCACCTTCACCCAGTCCTACGGATCCGCCGAGCTGGACGCCGCGACCCTGCTCATCCCCCGCGTCGGCTTCCTCCCCGCCACCGACCCCCGCGTCACCGGCACCATCGACGCGATCCGCCGCGAGCTCAGCGAGGACGGCCTGATCCGCCGCTACACCACCGACGGCGGTGTGGACGGCCTCCCCGGCTCCGAGGGCGCCTTCCTCGCCTGCTCCTTCTGGCTCGCCGACGCCCTCCAGCTGGCCGGCCGCCACAAGGACGCCCGGACGCTCTTCGAACGCCTCCTCACGTTCCGCAACGACGTCGGACTCCTCGCCGAGGAGTACGACCCGGCGGCCGGCCGGCAGCTCGGCAACTTCCCCCAGGCGTTCAGCCACATCGGGCTGGTGGGGACCGCCCTCACCCTCGCGGAAGGGCCCAGGGCAGACTGACCCCATGGATCTTGGACTCAAAGACCGCGTGTACATCGTCACCGGGGCCACCCGCGGGCTCGGCCTCGCGACCGCCCGTGAGCTGATCGCCGACGGCGCGAAGACCGTCATCACCGGCCGCGACGCCGACACGGCGGCCGCCGTCGCCGCCGACCTCGGCCCGAACGCCGTCGGCGTCGCCGCCGACAACGCCGACCCCGAGGCCGCGGCCCGTCTGATCGCCACCGCCCGCGAGCGCTTCGGCGGCTTCGACGGCATCCTCATCAGCGTCGGCGGCCCGCCGGCCGGATTCACGGCCGACCTCACCGACGCCCAGTGGCAGAGCGCCTTCGACTCCGTCTTCCTCGGCGCCGTCCGCCTCGCCCGCACCGCCGCCGAGCAGCTCTCCTCCGGCGGCGTGATCGGCTTCGTCCTCTCCGGCTCCGTCCACGAGCCGATCCCCGGCCTCACCATCTCCAACGGCCTGCGGCCGGGCCTCGCCGGTTTCGCGAAGTCCCTCTCCGTCGAGCTCGGCCCCCGCGGCATCCGCGTCCTGGGCCTCCTCCCGGGCCGCATCGCCACCGACCGCGTACGCGAGCTCGACAGCCTCTCCGGCGACGCGGACGTGGCACAGGAGCGGGCCTCGGCCTCGATTCCGCTGCGGCGGTACGGGACGCCGGAGGAGTTCGGCAAGTCCGCCGCGTTCCTCCTCTCCCCGGCCGCGTCGTACCTCACCGGCCTGATGCTCCCCGTGGACGGCGGCGCCCTCCACGGCATCTGAGGACCTCCACCCTGGCCGCATGGCCTCCCCCAGCCCCCCGGTGCCGCCTGCTTCCCGGCCGGACCTCCGGATGCGGACCGTGGACGCCTCCGGCGACCGTCCCCCACCCCACCCCTCCCCGAACCGAGGGGCTCCGCCCCCCGGCCCCCGCCGGGGCTCCGCCCCGGACCCCGCTAGCGACGGCCGACGAGACGGGAGGGGCGGGGAACCGCACCCGCGCCACCGGGCGAAGCCGAGGCCAGGCACGCGTCCGAGACCACCGGGGGGGTCGCCGACGAGGCGGGAGGCGGCGGGGGCCGCGCCCATCCCACCGGACGAAGCCGAAACCGGGCACGCGTCCGGGACGAAGACGAGAACGGACGGGGCCGCACCCACCCCACCGGACGAACCCGGCACCGGGCAGGCACTCAGGGCCGCCGAGGCGCGCACGCCGACGAGACGGGAGGGGGCGGGGAACCGCACCCGCGCCACCGGGCGAACCCCGAGCCGGGCGGGCACTCAGGGCCGCCGAGGCGCGGTCGCCGACGAGACGGGAGGGGGCGGGGGGCCACCGGCGAACCCGAGGCCGGGCACGCGTCCGAGACCACCGGGCACGCGTCCGGGACTACCGAGGCACGCACGCCAACGAAGACGAGAACGGACGGGGCCGCACCCACCCCACCGGACGAACCCGCCACCGGGCAGGCGCCCGGGGCCACCGGCGGGGAGTCGCCGACGAGGCGGGAGGGGGCGGGGTCGGAGGGGCGGGGTCCTGGACGCTTACGTGTATTTGTGGCGCCAATCTCCGGCCCACCCCACGCTCAACTGTCGTCGGCGCCGTAAATATACGGTCCAGGACCCCGCCCCGGAGGCCCCGCACCCGCACCCACCCACACAACCCACCGCGCCCCCCACGGCAACCCCGCCCCAGCGGCACCGCCCCGCAGAGCTACCGCGCCCGCTCCGCCCCGTGCCGCGCCACCCGCACCCGCACCTCCGCCGGCAGCCGCTCCAGCCCCGCCGAGCCCCGCGCACGCTCCAGGACCTCCGCCCGCAGCCCGTCCAGCGTCAGCTTCGGCTCCACGCCCGGCTCCAGCACCAGCCCCATCCGGGCCTCCGGTGTGGTCCGCCGGCCGCGCAGCAGCACATGGGCCCGCTCCACGCCGTCCAGCGACTCCGCGTCCGCCAGCAGCGCCGCCTCCAGCGCCCGCCCCCGCAGCAGCGCGCCCTCGCCGTCGCCCGTCTCCACCAGCACCTCATGCAGCCGGCGTCGCCGCAGCTGTGCCAGGAACCAGCACAGCGCGAGCACGAACAGCACCGCCAGCGCCGCGATGACGGCCGGCCACCACCACCCGGCGTCCCGCCAGCGCGTCCGGTCCGCCCGGCTGAGCAGCACATCGTCCCGTCCGTCGAACGGCGGCCACCCGGCCAGGACCACCGCTCCCACCCCGGCCAGCACCAGACCCAGGACGCCCAGCAGCACCCGGTTGACGACGCTCAGCATGGCCCGCTCACCTCGTCTTCGACTTCGCGAACCGCCGGACATGGACGGACAGGGCGGGCCGCCGGGCCAGGCCCAGCTGCCGGATGCCCTCGTGGAGGGCGGCATCCAGATCCGCCCGCACCTCGTCGAGATCGCGGAAGTGGGCCAGCGCGCGGGCCCTGATCCGCCGACGGCCGACGTCGACGCGGGCCGACCGCACACCGGGCACCTCCATCGCCCGGTCCCGCAGCACCAGCCCCGCCGAGGCCCGGTCGATCCCCGCCCGAACGCCACCCGCGCCCCCGGCCCCGGCCGCACCCCCACCAGACGCCTCCGCACCCGCACCCGCACCCGCACCCGCACCCGCACCCGCACCCGGCGAACGCATAGGGAGCACCCCGCGCATCCCCGGCGTCATCGCGAGGACCACCATCCACACCCCCAGCGCGGCCAGCAGCGCCGCCCCGCCCATGACCCACACGTCGTCCAGCGGCCGCGAGGCGAGTTGCGCGGCGAGCCAATCCCGCCAGCGCATCGCGGACCAGCCCGAGCGCACGGCCGCCACGTCGTACAGCAACAGCCCGGCGACGGCGGCTGTGACCAGGGCGACGATCCCTGCCGGTACCCGCCGCACGGACCAGAAGCGCCTTACCCGAACGGGCGGATCCCCTTGCCCCGCGCCGGAGCCCGCCCCCGTCCGCTCCCCCGCGCCGTACGCCGACGCCGACGTGGACTGACGCATCTTCTGGTCCGCGTTCATCGCACCCTGTCCCTCCCCCGCCGCACCTTCTGCTCCGGGCGCTCCCACCGCGGCACATGCAGCCGTTCGACCGTCACGACGACCTCGGGCACCTCCATGCCCGTCAACTCGCCTACCCGTTCGATCACCCGGCGACGCACCGCACCGCAGTGCGCCCCGATGTCCGAGGGATAGCCGAGCTCGACAGCGACCCGGATCCGCGCGACACCCCCGCGCACCACCGCGACCGCGTTCGGCCGAGCGACGGCGGCGTCGGTAAGACCGTCAGCGAGACCGTCAGCAAGACCGACATCCGCAGCGCCGGCGGCACCGGCGCCACCCACGGCACCCACGGCACCCACGGCACCCACGGCACCCACGGCACCCACACGCAACGCCTCCCGCGCCGCCCGCGCAGCGATCTTCGCAACGACCCGATCCGCGATCCGCGTCGCACCCCGCTCACCCGGCTCGACCACAACGCGTCCTTACGGTCGTCACGGCCACCACTGCCGTCATGATCCCTGTCGTCATGGTGTTCACCGCCGCCGTTCGTCACGGCCACGGGAACGGAAGAAGTCGCCCGGTTCCAGATCACCGTCCAGGAACCGGCCGACGATGAACCCGACGGCGCCCAGCGCCGCCACCAGCAGAAAGGCCCCGAAACCACCGAAGTAACCGGCGAAAGCCAGCGCCATCCCCGCGATCATCCCGACCACGGCCATGCTCATCGTGTGCTCCCCTGCTGGAGCCAACCGGAACCGCCTCCGGACTACTGGAGCCGCGGCTCCGGCGCTTCCTCTTCTTCGTCCGGCAACTTCACATCGCTGACCGCGATATTGACCTCGACCACCTCGAGGCCGGTCATCCGCTCGACCGCCGCGATCACGTTCTCCCGCACAGCCCGTGCGACATCGATAATGGAGACCCCGTAGTCCACCACGATCTCCAGGTCGAGGGCCGTCTGTACCTCCCCCACCTCCGCCTTCACCCCTCGGGTGACCGACCGGCCGCCGGGCACCCGGTCCCGTACGACCCCGAAGGTGCGCGCGAGGCCGCCGCCCATCGCATGGACGCCGACCACATCCCGGGCCGCCATACCAGCGATCTTCTCGACGACGCCATCGGCGATGGTGGTACGCCCCCGCGAGGCGGGGTCACCACCGCTCCGCCGGGTCCGGTCGGGGGTCCCGGGGGCGGTGCCGCCTCCGGCGCCACTCCCGGCGCCCAGCGTCTTGGGTGTACCGGCGGCGGGCTCCGTGGCGGGGTTCTCGGGTCGGTTCCGTGGTGCGGTCTCGGACATCACCGATCGTTCCTTCCGAGGCGAAGAGCGGCCGAAGCGGTCAAAGTAACCAAAGCGACCGAAGTGCGGTGTTTTCCGCTCGCTCTACTTGCCAGCCTAAAGGCGCTTTCCCCGAACCGCTCCGGAGATGCGGCACTCGCGCGATCGATACGGCAGGCTGAGAGCAGGAGCACGTACGGCGCCAAGAGGTGACACGGTGGTCACGGACCGGCTCGCGCAGACCGTAAGGGAGCAGTTGCGGCTCGGCCGGCTGCTGCCCCTGGGTGGGCCGGAGGACGGCTCCTGGATCACCGAGCACGCGGCGAGCGAGGTGCTCGGGCGGGCCGCGCACGAGGTTACGGACGCACGTCTGGAAGCGCTCCGGATCGGCCCCGCCGACCCCGACACCGCCTCCACACCGGCCGTTCCGCCCCCGCCGAGCGCGCTGCCGCCGGGCCCCCTGCGTATCGCCACGGAGTGCGGGGCGACGCTGGAGGAAGCGCTTCCGGTGACGGCGGACCGGCTGCGCGAGGTGCTGCTCGACGAGGCGGCGGACCGGCTGGGCCTCCTGGTGGAGGCAGTGGACGTACGGGTGACGAAGGTGCTGGAGGAACCCCAGCCCCCACGACACCACCCGAAGGCACCGGAGGAACCCCAGCCCCCACGACACCACCCGAAGGCGCCGGAGGAACCCCAGCCCCCACCGCACCACCCACCACAACCGCAACCCACACCACGGCCGACCACCGAGCATCCCGAGCCCCCCGACCCCGCCACCCGCGCCGCCGCCTCCGTGCCCGGCGTCGCCCGCCTCACGCCCGTGCTGGGCTCGTCCCGCGCCGTACGGATCGAGGGCGCGCACATCCGGGTCGAGCTGGCCGTGGCGGCGGGCCACCGCGCCCTGGACGTGGCGAGGGCGGTGCGGACGGCGGTGGCCGAGGCGGTCCCGCCCCCGGAAGACCAGCCGACCACGGTGGCCGTCCTGGTCACCGCCGTGGACCCCTGACCACCCGCACGATCAACGCTCGGCGCGGTGCTTCCGCAGCTCCTCGACGGTGCGTTCCAACTCCGCCACCCGATCGGCCAGCTGCTCGCTCCGCGCCTCGAGCCGACGGTGCTTACGGTGCATCTCCAGGAAGACGTTGACCTTCGTCCGCAGCAGCCAGGGATCGAAGGGTTTGGTGAGGAAGTCGGCGGCGCCGATCGCATAGCCCCGGTAGGCGTAGTCGGAGTCGGCGTCGGTCCCGGTCAGCAGGATGATCGGCACGTCCTTGGTCTGGTCGAGCCGCTTGATGTTGGCGGCGGTCTCGAAGCCGTCCATGCCCGGCATCAGCACATCGAGCAGAACGACGGCGAAGTCCTGCCGCAGCATCGCCTTCAGTGCCTCCTCGCCGGAGCGGGCGCGGACGAGCTGCTGATCGAGCGGACCGAGGACGGCCTCCAGCGCGATCAGGTTCTCCTCCATGTCGTCGACGATGAGGATTCCGGCCTTTTCCGACACGGTCGCAGTCACCTCTCCCCCTGCCTCGGCCTCGGCGGAGCGGCCTCGGCGGACACGCTCCCGCCCTGGCCCACACCCTCGTCCTCGCCTCCGCCCTCACCCGCACGCCCAGCGTCGTCACCACCGTCGCCCCCGACACCATCCCCGCCGTCATCCCCGGACGTGGCACCCTCACTCCCCGCCCCGCCCGTCGAATCGAGCAGTTCGACGATCGCCGACATCAGCCGGTCGACATCCACGGGTTTGGGGACATAGCCGTTGGCGCCGCTGTCGATGGCCTTCTCGCGGTCGCCGGGCATGACCTTCGCGGTCAGGGCGATGATCGGCACATCGGCGAGACGGGGTGTGTTCCGGATGACCCGGATCGTCTCGTACCCGTCCATCTCGGGCATCATCACGTCCATCAGAACCAGCGAGACGTCGGGGTTGCGGTGCAGCACCTCCAGCCCCTCGCGCCCGTTCTCCGCGTACTTCACCGTCATACCGACCCGGCCCAGCACATGGGTGAGCGCGAAAACGTTCCGGATGTCGTCGTCGACGATCAGGATGCGGCGGCCGTTAAGCACCCGGCCGGAATGCCCGTGCTGCCACTCCTTGAGCTGCGTGGTCTCCGGCCCGCCGTCGCCGCGCCCCTCGGACTCACCCCCGAACCCGCCCTGGGTCCCGGACCCGCCCTCCGTCTCGCCGCCCGGGGCCGGGCCGCCGACCCGGGTGTCCGTCTCCCCGAAGATCCCGCTCGGGGCGTGGTCGGCGGTGTCCGCCAGCGGCTCGTCCGGTTGCGGGCGGACCACCGCCGGGACGGTGGAACCGGTGGCCTTGGGGTCCGAGGGGTCGGGCACCGGGGCGACACCCCGGTAGTGGGCCGGAACGTAGAGGGTGAAGCGGGAGCCGACGCCCAGCTCGCTCGCGGCCACGATCCGGCCGCCGAGCATCCCGGCGATCTCCCGGCTGATGGACAGGCCGAGGCCGGTGCCGCCGTACTTGCGGCTGGTGGTGCCGTCGGACTGCTGGAACGCCTCGAAGATCACCGGCAGCTTCTCCGGAGGGATGCCGATACCGGTATCGGTGACGGAGAAGGCGATGACGGCGTCCGCGCCGCGCAGCGTCTCCTCCTCGAACCGCGCCGCCGGGACGCGCTCGACACGCAGCGTCACCCCGCCCGAGGAGGTGAACTTCAGGGCGTTGGAGAGCAGGTTGCGCAGGATCTGCTGGAGCCGCTGCTCGTCGGAGAACATGTCACGCGGTACGTCCTCGCCGACGGCGATCTCGAACGACAGGCCCCGGTCGGCGGCGAGCGGCCGGAAGGTGGCGTTCACATAGTCCAGGATCTTGACCAGCGGCAGCTTCTTCGGGCGGACGTCCATCCGGCCCGCCTCGATCTTCGACAGATCCAGGATGTCGTTGATCAGCTGGAGCAGATCGGAACCGGAGCGGTGGATGGTCGCGGCGAACTGCACCTCCTGGCCGGACAGCCGCCCCTCGGGGTTGTCCGCGAGCAGCCGGGCCAGGATGAGCAGCGAGTTCAGCGGGGTGCGCAGCTCATGCGACATATTGGCCAGGAACTCGGACTTGTACTGGGAGGCGGTGGCCAGCAGCGCGGCCTTCTCCTCCAGCTCCGCGTTGGAGCGCTGTAGCTCGTCCGAGCGCTGGCGCAGCTCGGTGGTGAGCCGCTGGGATTCGGAGAGCAGCGACTCGGTGCGGGCGTTGGCGATGATGGTGTTGATCGAGACGCCGATGGTGTTGACGAACTGGTCGATGAAGGCCAGGTGGACCTCGCTGAACCGGCTGAACGAGGCCAGTTCGATCACTCCGAGCACCTGGTCCTCGTAGAGGATCGGCAGGATGACCACGCTGGCCGGGAGCGCGGAGCCCAGTCCGGAGCTGATGGTGATGTAGTCGGGCGGAACGTCGTTGATGAGGATCCGCTTCTTCTCCAGCGCCGCTTGGGCGACCAGCCCGCGTCCGGGGGGACCGGTCCCCGGCGCCGGGCCACCGCCCCGGGTCGCGGACTGATCGGCCCCGGCCGCGGAATGATCGGTCCCGTATCCGGCGATGAGCTCCAGCCCCTGTCCACCACCGGCCACGCCACCGTCCCCAGTACCGGCATCGGCACCGACCCCGGCACCGGCATCCGCACCGACATCCATACCCACCTCCGCACAGACGTCCGCACCGGCCTCCGTATCGCCAGCCCTGAGGAAGAACGCCCCGAACTGCGCGTTGACCAGCGGGGTCAGCTCACTCAGGATCAGATCGGCGACCTCGACCAGATCGCGGTGGCCCTGCATCAGCGAGGCGATACGGGCCAGGTTGGACTCCAGCCAGTCCTTCGCGCGGGTGGTTTCGCGGAGGTTGGCGACCATCAGGTTGACGTTGTTCTTCAGCTCGGCCACCTCGCCCTGCGCCTCGACCGAGATGGACCCGGACATATCGCCCTGGGCGACGGCGGACGCGACCTCGGCGATCGCGCGCACCTGGGTGGTCAGGTTGAGGGCGAGCTCGTTGACGCCGGTGGTCAGCCGCTTCCAGGTGCCGTAGACGCCCTCGACCCGGGCCTGGCCGCCGAGGCGGCCTTCGCTGCCGACCTCGCGGGCCACCCGGGTCACCTCGGAGGAGAACGAGGAGAGCGTGTCGACCATGGTGTTGATGGTGGTCTTCAGCTCCAGGATCTCGCCGCGCGCGTCCACGTCGATCTTCTTGCTCAGATCGCCCTCCGCCACGGCGGTGGCGACCTGGGCGATGTTGCGGACCTGCGAGGTCAGATTGAAGGCCATGAAGTTGACGTTGTCCGTGAGGTCCTTCCAGACGCCCGAGGCGCCCGGCACCCCGGCCCGGCCGCCCAGCTGGCCCTCGGTGCCCACCTCACGGGCCACCCGCGTCACCTCGTCGGCGAACGCCCGCAGCTGCTGGACCATGGAGTTCACGGTCTCCTTGAGCTCCAGGATCTCGCCCCGGGCATTGACCGTGATCTTCTTCGACAGATCGCCGTCGGCGACCGCCGTGGTCACCTGGGCGATGTTGCGGACCTGCGAGGTCAGATTCAGGGCCATGGAGTTGACGTTCTCCGTCAGGTCCTTCCAGACCCCGGAGACGCCACGGACCTGGGCCTGACCGCCGAGGTTGCCCTCGGTGCCCACCTCACGGGCCACCCGCGTCACCTCGTCGGCGAAGGACGACAGCCGGTCCACCATGGTGTTGATCGTCGACTTCAGCTCCAGGATCTCGCCCTTCGCCTCCACCGTGATCGTCTTGCTCAGATCGCCCTCCGCCACGGCGGTGGCGACCTGGGCGATGTTGCGGACCTGCGAGGTCAGGTTGTCCGCCATGAAGTTGACGTTCTCCGTAAGGTCCCGCCAGACCCCGGAGACGCCACGGACCTGGGCCCGGCCGCCGAGCCGGCCCTCGGTGCCCACCTCACGCGCCACCCGCGTCACCTCGTCGGCGAAGGCGGAGAGCTGGTCGACCATGGTGTTGATCCTCGACTTGAGCTGCAGGATCTCGCCCTTCGCGTCCACGGTGATCTTCTGCGAGAGATCCCCGTCGGCGACCGCCGTGGTCACCTGGGCGATGTTGCGGACCTGCGAGGTCAGGTTGGACGCCATGAAGTTGACGCTGTCCGTAAGGTCCTTCCAGACCCCGGAGACGCCACGGACCTGGGCCCGGCCGCCCAGTTCGCCCTCGGTGCCCACCTCACGCGCCACCCGCGTCACCTCGTCGGCGAACGCCCGCAACTGGTCGACCATGGTGTTCACGGTCAGCTTCAGCTCCAGCAGCTCACCGGTGGCCTCGACGGTCACCTGGCGGGTGAGGTCACCGCGGGCGACCGCCGTGGTCACCTCGGCGATGTCGCGGACCTGTGCGGTCAGCCGGGAGGCCATGGTGTTGACGGCCTCCGTCACCATGCGCCAGTCGCCGGAGAGCCCCCGCACCTTGGCCCGGCCGCCCAGCCGCCCCTCGATGCCGACCTCGCGGGCGATACGGGTCAGCTCCCCGGTGAACAGCGACAGCTGGTCCACCGTGCGGTTCACCCCGCGCCCCAGCCGCCGCAGATCGCCACGGAGCTGACGGTTGCCGTCGTGCAGGTCCACCCGCTGGGTCAGATCCCCCGACGCGATGGCGTCCAGCACCCGGGTGGCGTTGCACACCGGCCCGACCAGGGCGTCCACCAGCTGATTGGCCGCGTCCACACTGGTCGTCCAGGCCCCCTGGCCGGGGCTCGCGGTGATCCGCTCGTCCAGCCTGCCCTGGCGCACCACCTCACGGCGCACCCGCTGAAGCTCCCCGGCCAGATGCGCGTTGCGCCCCACGAGCTGGTTGAAGACCCCGGCCATCTCGCCGACGAGGCCCTCGGCCGAGCTGTCCGCACGGACGGTGAAGTCGCCGTCGCACAAGGCGTTCATCGCCGCGAGCAGGGGACGCAACTCGGCCGCCGACGCGGACTCCTCACCGCGCGCCAGGCCGGACGGCCGGACGGATTCCCGATGTTCCACGGTCCGCGCTGAAGACGTGTCGGTGGGGATCGGGTCGAGTGCCATGGCGTCGCCCCTAAAAGATCATTAACATCCCCCTGTTTGTCATAATATGGCACCTAGATGGCCTAAACCGCTCGTATTGTCCTGGAGCCGCACGTGGGGGCCTTGTTTCCTCTCTCGCGTGAGTCCGTCTCGCGGACGACGCTGCCCGGAAGTGTGGGCGCTCCCGGCGCGGCACGTGCCTTCGTCCGTACGGCGCTTACGGAGCAGAGCACGACGGAGACGTACACACCGATCGCCGTCGACGAACGGTCGGTCGATGACGCGGTGCTTCTGGTGAGCGAGCTGGTCACCAATGCCGTACTGCACGCCGGCACCCGGGTCGAGGTCATCTGCCGGGTCCAGCCCGGCGGCGCCGACGACGAGGCCGGCGCCGCGGGGCCCGGCGAGACGCCCGGCCCGGACGACGTGCCGAAGCGGCCGGGCATCGTCGTGGAGGTGGTGGACCTCCACCCCGCCAGCACCGTGTACGGGGGACCGGAGACCCAGCGCCGGGGCCGCGGCCGGGGGCTCCAACTGATCGGGGCGCTCGCCGAGTCCTGGGGCGTGACCTACCACCGCACCCGTAAGGCGGTCTGGTTCCGGCTGGACGCCGAGCGGGCCGGGCCCGCGTACGACACCGTCCCCACCAGCGCGCTCGGCCGTGAGCTGCGGTTCGCCGAGACCCTCGCCCCCATCCCGCCGCGTGAGCAGCGCGATCCCACCACCGAGTGGGTGGACCGCGGCGGGCCGTCCTTCCTCGCCGAGGCCAGTGAACTGCTCACCGGCCAGCTCGACGAGAACATGGTCGCCGCGCTCGCCGGACAGCTCCTGGTCCCCCGGCTGGCCGACTGGTGCGCGGTCTGGCTGGTCACCGAGGGCGGCCGGCTCCAGCTCGCCCGCGTCTGGCACGGCGATGAGCGCCGGATCGACGCGCTCCGCGTCGCGCTGGAGCGGTATCCGCCGCCGACCGGGCTCGGCTCGGCGGGCGGTACGCCCTGGCCCTGGCCCGGGGTCGCGGACAGCCACGGGACGGGCGGATCGGCGGTGTGCTTCCCCCTGATCGCGCACGGCCGCAGCCATGGCGCACTCCTGCTCGGCCGGGCCGGCGTGCCGCGGCTGAGCGAGGGCGTGGTGCGGCTCTCGGAGGACGTGGCGCGGCGGGTGGCCCAGGCGGTCGCCACCGCCCGGCAGTACACCCGGCAGGCGACGATCAGTCGGGCGCTGCAACGCCGGCAGCTGCCCATGTCGCTCGCCCATATCCCGGGCGTGGACACGGCGATCGTCTACGAGCCGCACGGCGAGGGCCAGACCGTCGGCGGCGACTTCTACGATCTGTTCCCGATGAGCAGCCGCCGCTGGTGCTTCCTGCTGGGCGACGTCCAGGGCAGCGACCCGGAGGCGATGTCGGTCACGGGGCTGGCCCGCCACCTGGTCCGGCTGCTGGCCCGCGAGGGCCACGGCGTCGAGTCGGTGCTCAGCCGGCTGAACCAGGCGCTGGTGGAGGAGGAGACGGAGGCGGCGGAGATCGGCGGCGAACAGGCCCGCCCGCGCTTTTTGAGCCTGCTCTACGGGGAGCTGGAGCCCGATCCGGAAGGCGGCGGCGCCCGCTGCACGCTGGCGAGCGCCGGTCATCCGCTGCCGCTGCGGCTGACCACCGACGGTGCGGTGGCGCCTGCCGCCACCCCCCAGATGCTGCTCGGCATCGACGAGGATCCCGGCTTCCACGCCGACACCGTGAACCTGGCGCCCGGCGAGACGCTGCTGTGCGTCACCGACGGGGTGACCGAGCGGCGCAACGGCACCCGTCAGCTGGATGACGACGACGGCCTTTCCGAGATCCTGCGGGGCTGTGTCGGGCTGGGCGCCAAGGCCGTCGCGGAGCGGGTGCGGCGCGCCACGCATGACTTCGCCGCCGAGCCGGTCGACGACGATCTCGCGGTGCTGGTGCTGGAGGCGGTGCCGCCGGTGAGCCACCGCGGCTGCCGTGACGGGGCGGGGCTGGGCCGGGACCGGGACGGGACCGTGTGACAGGGCCGCCCGTGGTGTCCGCCGATGACTTCACCGGACTCCTCCGGACTTCGCCGGTGACGGAGGCCGTTGAGCGGCACGTCATCGTTGAGTGGCACGTCCTTCGTCACCGCCACGCACCGGCACTCACCGTCCGGGGCACTCACCGTCCGGCCGGCGCCGTCGGTCCGCCGACCCGTGCCGTCAGTCCGCCAATCCGACCAGGTCGCGCAGTCGGCGGGCCTGGGCGGCGCGCTCGGCGGCGCGCTGCTCCTCGTAGGTGCGGTCCACGGCACCCCGCAGCAGCGCCTTGGTCTCGATCACGGCGTCGCGCGGCGCGGCGAGGAGGGCCGCCGCCAGGTCCTGGACCGCGCCGTCGAGTTCGGCGGCGGGCACCACGAGGTTGGCGAGCCCGGTCCGCTCGGCCTCCTCGGCATGGACGAAGCGCCCGGTGGCGCAGATCTCCAGCGCCCGCGCATACCCCACGAGGCCGACCAGCGGATGGGTGCCGGTGAGGTCCGGCACCAGTCCGAGGCTGGTCTCGCGCATGGCGAACTGTGCGTCGTCCGCACAGATCCGCAGGTCACAGGCGAGTGCGAGCTGGAATCCGGCCCCGATGGCATGGCCCTGGACGGCGGCGACCGACACGATGTCGTTCCGCCGCCACCAGGTGAACGCCTGCTGGTACTCGGCGATCGTGGCGTCCAGTTCGCTGTCGGAGCCGCGCGCCAGGTCGCGGAACGACGGCTCGCCGTCGAATCCCTCGGGCGTGAACGCCTGCCGGTCCAGACCCGCCGAGAAGGACTTGCCCTCGGCGCGCAGCACCACCACGCGCACGGTGCCCGGCACCAGCTTTCCCGCCTCGGCCAGCGCCCGCCACACAGCGGGCGACTGGGCGTTGCGCTTCGCCGGGTTGGTCAGGGTCACCGTGGCGACCGTGTCATCGACGGTGAGCCGAACGCCGTCCTTGTCGAGCAGGGTCACAGGGGCCTCCGGTCGAGTGCGGTCAGTACAAGTGACTGCACAGTAACCACCCGGCCGAACCGACGGTCAGCCGGGTGGCACCCCTGTCCATACCTGCTGGTCGTGCTGGTCCTGGCGGAGCCGGCGGGCGCGATCAGGCCGAGGCGGCCTTCTTGCCCCGTGTGGCACCGCCGCGTCCCCGTAGGGAAACTCCGGATTCGCTGAGCATCCGGTGAACGAATCCATAGGAACGGCCGGTCTCCTCGGCCAGCGCCCGGATGCTCGCACCGGAGTCGTACTTCTTCTTCAGGTCTGCCGCGAGCTTTTCGCGCGCGGCGCCGGTCACCCGGCTGCCCTTCTTCAGAGTCTCGGCCACCCGTGCCTCCTCATGGGAAGTGCGCTCTGGACTCTCATGATCACCCCTATAGGGCTTCCTGGCCACCCATTCGGCAAGGTCTGTGGATGAAGGATTGCTTGAAATCGCGGCACGAGGACCTTCGGAAGCAAGGATTCCGGTGCTGTTCGACCTGACACTCTTTCGTGTTCACCGGCGAAGAGGCAGGTCAGGGCATACGTGAGCAAGGTCGGAGAGATCCAGACCGGCGCACGGCACGCCGCGTGCGCCGGTGGCCCGCGACGCGCCGCGATACCAGCCGTTCTCACTCAGATGATGGATCACGCCTAGGCCGAATGATCTATCGGAAGGGTACGGGGCCGGAGGAACCGGGCTCTTGCCACGGCGTCCGGCGAAACCGGGCCCTTGGGACGGCCTCAGGCGAGCGCCACGAGGTCCGCGTACTCCTCGCCCCACAGGTCCTCGACCCCGTCCGGAAGCAGGATGATCCGCTCCGGCTGTAGCGCGTCGACGGCGCCCTCGTCGTGGGTCACCAGGACCACCGCACCGGCGAAGGTGCGCAGCGCGCCGAGGATCTCCTCACGGCTGGCCGGGTCGAGGTTGTTGGTGGGCTCGTCCAGGAGCAGCACATTGGCCGAGGAGACCACGAGGGTGGCCAGCGCGAGCCGGGTCTTCTCACCACCGGAGAGCACCCCGGCCGGCTTGTCCACGTCGTCGCCGGAGAACAGGAACGACCCGAGCGTCTTACGGATGTCGACGAGGTCCAGGTCCGGGGCGGCGGAGCGCATGTTCTCCAGGACGGTGCGGTCCGGGTCCAGCGTCTCGTGCTCCTGCGCGTAATAGCCCAGCTTCAGCCCGTGGCCAGGGGTCACCGCACCGGTGTCCGGCTTCTCGACCCCGGCCAGCAGCCGCAGCAGGGTCGTCTTACCGGCGCCGTTCAGCCCGAGGATGACGACCCGGGAGCCCTTGTCGACGGCCAGGTTCACATCGGTGAAGATCTCCAGGGAGCCGTACGACTTCGACAGCCCCTCCGCGGTCAGCGGGGTCTTGCCGCACGGGGCCGGGTCGGGGAAGCGGAGCTTGGCGACCTTGTCGGACTGACGGACCTCCTCCAGACCGGCCAGCAGCTTCTCGGCGCGGCGGGCCATGTTCTGGGCGGCCACGGTCTTGGTCGCCTTGGCGCGCATCTTGTCGGCCTGGGCGTTGAGCGCCGCGGCCTTCTTCTCGGCGTTGGCGCGCTCGCGTTTGCGCCGCTTCTCGTCGGCCTCGCGCTGGGCCTGGTAGAGCTTCCAGCCCATGTTGTAGATGTCGATCACCGAGCGGTTGGCGTCGAGGTAGAAGACCTTGTTGACGACCGTCTCGACGAGGTCGACGTCGTGGGAGATGACGATGAAACCGCCGCTGTAGGTCTTGAGGTAGTCCCGCAGCCAGCTGATCGAGTCGGCGTCGAGGTGGTTGGTGGGCTCGTCCAGCAGCAGGATGTCGGAGTCCGAGAAGAGGATCCGGGCCAGCTCGACCCGGCGCCGCTGACCGCCGGAGAGCGTATGGAGCGGCTGGCCGAGCACCCGGTCCGGCAGCCCGAGACTGGCCGCGATGGTCGCGGCCTCCGCCTCGGCGGCGTATCCGCCCTTGGTGAGGAACTCGGTCTCCAGGCGCTCGTACTTCTTCATCGCGCGCTCGCGGGTGGCGCCCTTGCCGTTGGCCATCCGGTCCTCGTTCTCGCGCATCTTACGGAGCACGGAGTCGAGGTCGCGGGCCGAGAGGATGCGGTCGCGGGCGAGGACGTCGAGGTCGCCGGTGCGCGGGTCCTGCGGGAGGTAGCCGACCTGACCGGAGCGGGTGATCGTGCCGGAGGCCGGGATGCCCTCACCGGCCAGACACTTGGTGAGCGTGGTCTTGCCCGCGCCGTTGCGGCCGACGAGGCCGACGCGGTCGCCCTTGGCGATGCGGAAGGAGGCGGACTCGATGAGGACGCGGGCGCCGGCACGCAGCTCGACGCCGGAGGCGGTGATCACGGAAATTACTCCTGGGCAGAACGGACGGCGGACGGGACGCGTCAAAAGGGGGCCGCGCGCAGCGCGCCGTACAGGGGTGGAGGCGAGCGACGGGCGGGCGGGCCGACGCCGTCTAATGCACGAGGAGAATTGCCATGCGGACAGTTTAGCGGGGCGGGCAAGTCGATTTTTCCGCGGTTCCCCCCGCTGCCCGCTCCCCGCGGGCCACTCCCCTCTCCCCCGGCGGCCGCTCCCCTCAGGCGCCGCCCGTGTGCACCTGGAAAGCCGCCCGGCGCACCGCCTTGGCCAGGGCCGGATCGGGGTGGGCGGCGGCCAGCGCCACCAGGACCTGCACGGTGCGGGGGTGGCCCACGGCACGTACCTCCTCCAGCAGCGCGGGCACGGTGCCCTGGACGGCGGACTCCAGGTGGCGGACGAGCAGCGGGCTCTCCCCGTGGTCGGAGATGGCCGCGGCGGTGTCCACCCACAGCCAGGTGGCCTCCTCGCGGGTGAGCGCGTCCAGCGCATCGTCCGGGTCGGCCCCCTCGTGCTCGGCGAGCCACAGAAGCGCGTACGGCCGCAGGCACGATTCGTCGACGACGGCCCGTACGGCGGGCTCGGCGGGCGCCCCGACGACGCGCAGCGCCTCGAAGGCGAGCCCGCGCAGCAGTGCGTCGTCGCCGCGCGCCGCGTCGATGAGCTCGGTGACGGCGCTGCCGACCGGGCGGGCGGCCAGCCAGGCCCGGTACTCGGCGCGGGCGGGGCCCGGGGTCAGGCCCGCGCAGCCGCGCAGCATGTCGGCGGCGGGCTGCTCGATGTTCCCGGCCGGGCTCTGGGCGGCGACGCAGATCTGCTCGAGCTTGACCCACACCGCCCAGTTGCCGAGCGCGGTGAGCACGGCCTCGCGGCGGTCGCCCTCGGCGCCGTCCGCCGCGCTCCCCGCGCCCTCAGGGCCGTCTTCGGGTCCCTCCCGCACGGTGAGCGCCCCGACGGACGAGAGGGCGTCCAGGGCCCAGTCGAGCAGCCCCTCCAGGGTGGCGGCGTCCTCGGCGTCATGGGCGCCCTCGGCGCCGTTGGCGGGCTCCCGGGCCTCGGCGGCCTCCTGGGGAACCTCGCACCGCTCGGTGCGCAGCTCGGCGACCCGCTGCCGGAGCATGTCCAGCAGGGTGGCGATCGGCACGGGGCCCGCCGAGAGCTGGAGCAGGGACAGCAGCTGCGGTACGGCCTCGACGACCTCCGCGACCGCCGTCGGCTCGGCCGTGGCCGGGGCGGGGCAGGCCAGGGACCACGCGTCGAGGAGCGCGACCCAGCCGCGCAGCACCGCGCTGTCGTCGCGGTCCCACGCCTGGAGCCGCCAGCCGGGGCGGGTGGTGCCCGCGTGGTGCTCGATGAGGCCGATGAGGCGGGCGCGGTCCCAGTCGCTCCGCACCTCCTGCGGGCTCAGTCCGAGCGCCGCCGCGGCGCGGGCGGCGGCCTCGTCGGACAGCGCGCCGGGCGCGCCGTGCTCGGCCGCGGCCCAATGGGCGATCGCCACGGCCCCGGTGAGCCCCGCCCTGGCTCTCCGGGCCAGCTCCGCCGGGGGCGGAGTGCCCTCGGGCGGGCGGGGCGCCGGTCTTGAGCCGCGGTTCACCGCGGGCCGGCGGGCGGTGGCCATCGGCCGGTTGCGGACGAGTCGGAGCCGGGAGTCGCGCGGAGTACGGGACGTCACGGGAGCAGTCTCGCCGTTGACGGCCCGAAAGCCCAATCGGCACCCGTCCGGCGGTCGCCGCGAACGGCGCGCGTCACCTTACGGACGCTTCCGTCTCCGCCGCGCGAACGCCTCCCGCGCCGCCTCGCACGCCCTTCCGCGGTCGCCTTACGGATCGCACGGATCGCTTCCCAGGCGCTAGAGGAACGGCGTCAAAAAGCGCCGCAGGACCTCTTCGTACCCCTGGGGGTCAGCGTTCCACATGGCCGCGTGCGGGGCCTGCCGCACCGTGTGAAGGGTGACCAGATCGCGTCGGCGGTCGGCGAGTTCACGCGAGACGTGCCAGGGCGCGAGGGTGTCGTCGGGGCCGTGGGCGATCAGCGTGGGCACGGACAGCCGCTCGGGGTCGGCCACCTCCGGAAGCCTGCTGTCGTGGAGTCCGGTGCGCCCCTCGGCGGCCCGCAGGGCGAGCGGAAGCAGGGGGGCGGGGATGCGGCGGGCCGTGGCGAGGGCGCGCAGGGTGGCCTGCCAGTCGAGCACCGGGGAGTCCAGGACGATGCCGCGGACGTGGTGCCGCAGCACGGAGTTCGCGGCCGTGTGGAGCGCCATGGATGCGCCGATGGACCAGCCGTGCAGCACGATCCCGGTCGCCCCGTAGCCCACCGCGTAGCGGATGGCCGCCTCCAGGTCGCGCCACTCGGTGTCGCCGAGGTGGGATATGCCGCCCTCGGGGCGGGGGGCGCCGGGGTCCCCGCGGTAGGCGAGGTCGAGCACCGGCACCCGCAGCTGCCGCAGGAAGGGCATGACGACCATAGGGTGCTCACGGGTGGTGCCGAGGCCATGGGTGGTGATCACCCACGTGGAGCGTTCGCCGGGGACGAACCAGGCGGGCAGCGGACCGAGTTCGCCGGACACCTCGACGTCGGCGTGGTCGATGCCGAGCGCGTCCCGCGGATTGCCGATGTGCACCTGGGGGGTCAGCCGCACCCGGGTGCCGGGGGTCAGATCGCCGTGGGCGACCCGCTCCAGGCGGCGTACGACGCAGTCGGCGCCGCGCGGGGCGTCCTCGATGACGGGGCCGACGACGGCGTGGCAGGAGCGGCCGGTGAGGCCGTAGGTGCCGGGGCGCAGCGTGGCGAGGGAGCGGGTCAGGGTGATCTGGCCGGCCGCGGTCGCGTGCACGGTCAGCGGCGGCTCGTTGGGCAGCGGGCGGCCGGGGCCCGGTTTCAGCGCAGCGTCGGTGGCGTACCGTCCGGCCGCCACCGCGGCCGCGCCGACACTCAGCAGGGTGGTGGCGGCCGCAACCGCCGTTGTGCGCAGACGCATCCCTCCCAGTGTGGGCGGGGAGGCGGCCTCTGGCCAGCGGGCGTGCCTCGCCGGGTGACCGGCGGGCCGGGACCGGACGTGCCCGGCCGGGTGACCGTACGGGGTCGGGTGACCGATACGGGCAGGACCGGGCGGGACCGGCCGGATGTCCGTACGACCCGGGCCGGGCGCGCCGCGGGCTCAGCGCGGCTGGCCGTAGCCGCTCAGCTTCTCCGCGGCCCGCCGCATCTCGTCCGGCGGGATCAGGGAGGGGGTGCGGCCGGGGACGGAGGCCGCGGCCAGCCAGACCTGGCACATCCATTCGAGCTGGGCGGTGCGGTCGTACGCCTGGTCCAGGGTGGCGCCGTGGACGACGGTGCCGTGGTTGCGCAGCAGACAGCCGCTGCGGTCGCGCAGCGCCTCGATCATGGCGGCGGCCAGTTCGTCCGTTCCGTAGAGCGCGTAGGCGGCGACCCGGACCGGGCCGCCGAGGGCGGCGGTCATGTAGTGGATCGCGGGGAGCTCGTCGACGAGCGTGGAGACGGCCGTGGCGTGGACGGCGTGGGTGTGGACCACGGCCTGGGCGTCGGTCTCGCGGTAGACGGCGAGGTGCATGGGCAGCTCGCTGGTGGGCCGGAGCGTCCCGAGGACCTGCTGTCCGTCGAGATCGACGGCGACGGCGTCCCGGGGGCCGAGCCGGTCGTACGGGACGCCGCTGGGGGTCACCAGGACGGTGTCGCCGACCCGGGCCGAGACATTGCCCGAGGTACCGACGACCAGGCCGTCCGCGGTGGTCCTGCGGGCCGTGCGCACCACCTGCGCCCATGCCTGCCGCAGGGGGTGGGTCAACCGCGGCTGCGGCCGCCGTGGGGATTGCGACTGTGTCACCTGTCCTCACCTCCGTTGGCCCGATCCTCCCAGGCGCCCGGAGGCCGGGCGGCGGCGGGGCCGGAACGGGCTCGCCGGGCGCCTACGGTCGCGCCTCGTGGACAGCCGGCCCGGGTGGGCGGCGGAGGGTGAACGGCGGGTGGCCGCGCGGTCGGGCCACGGGCCGCCTCAGGAGTGCTCGATCGTCACCCAACTCCCTTGCGACACAGGAGAGTAGGCTCGAATTCACTGCGTATTAGCACGCCCGCAACCACGTCATCCCCACGCCTGACTCAGTTCATCTTCCGTTCACCATGCTTCCCTACGTTCACCGAGGCACTACCGACCTTCGAACTGATTGACCGGGTGTATGGAACACATCACGCTTCTCATCGGGATCGTGATCGTCACGGCCTTGGTGTTCGACTTCACGAACGGCTTCCACGACACGGCCAACGCCATGGCCACCACCATCTCCACGGGAGCACTCGGTCCCAGGGTGGCAGTGGCGATGTCGGCCGTCCTCAACCTCGTCGGCGCGTTCCTGTCCGTGGAGGTGGCCAAGACCATCTCCGGCGGGATCATCGATGAGGATTCCGGTATCCGACCCGAAGTGATCTTCGCTGGACTGGTCGGCGCGATCCTGTGGAATCTGGTGACCTGGCTCGCCGGACTCCCCTCCAGCTCCTCGCACGCCCTGTTCGGCGGCCTCATCGGCGCCACCGTGGTCTCCGCCGGCCTGGACGGGGTCAACGGCGACGCGATCGTCATGAAGGTCCTGATCCCCGCCGTCGCCGCGCCGGTCGTGGCCGGCATCGCCACGGTGGCCGCCACCCGGCTCACCTACCGGCTCGGCCGCGACCGCGCCCCGGAGGACACCGCGAAGGGCTACCGCGCCGGGCAGATCGCCTCGGCCGCCCTGGTCTCCCTGGCCCACGGCACCAACGACGCCCAGAAGACGATGGGCGTGATCACCCTGGCGCTGGTCACCGGAGGCGTGGTGGCGCCCGACTCCGACCCGCCGCTGTGGGTCATCGTCTCGGCGGGCCTGGCCATCGCGCTCGGCACCTACCTGGGCGGCTGGCGCATCATCCGCACCATGGGTAAGGGCATCACCGACATCCAGCCGCCGCAGGGCTTCGCCGCCCAGACCGGCGCCGCGACCGTCATCCTCGCCTCCTCCCACCTCGGCTTCGCGCTGTCCACCACCCAGGTCTGCTCCGGCGCCGTCATGGGCGCGGGTGTCGGCCGTAAGGGCGCCGTGGTGCGCTGGTCGACCGCGGGCCGCATGGTGATCGCCTGGGTGCTGACCCTGCCGGCCGCCGGTCTGGTGGCGGGTGGCGCCGCGCTGCTGGCCGACCAGGGGAACGCGGGGATCACGGCGGTCGCCGTGCTCGCCGTCCTGGCCTGCGGGGCGATCTGGGCGCTCTCGCGCCGCAAGCCCGTGGACCACACCAACGTCAACGAGGTCGGCAGCCAGGAGCCGGTCGGCGCCGTCACGGCCGCCCTGCGGTCCGTGGCCCCGCCGCCCGCGGGTCCGGTGGCGCCTGCCGGCCCGGCGGATTCCGCTTCCGTTTCGGCAAGCTCCGAGGTCCCCGAGGTCTCCGGGAAGACCGGGGGAACCGCCTCCGGGACCGGCGCCCCGGAGACCACGTCCGAGAACATCCCCACGCCCGCCGCCGCGGCGAGCAGCACCACCCCGTAAGGAGCCGGCAAACATGGACATCGACTGGGCGGCACTCGGCCAGGTCTTCGGCGTCAGCCTCGTGGTGACGGTCGGCATGGTGGGCGTCTTCACCCTGGGTATCGTCGGGACGTCCCGCAAGACGCGGCCGGAGCAGGGCGACACGGCCGCCGTGCCGGGTGGTGCGGCCGACGCCTCCGCGCTCGCGCGCACCGGCGCGTACGCCTGTTTCGCGGTGTGCGCCGCGGTCGTGGCGTACGGCATCTATCTGATCGTCGGCTGAGGACCCCACCCGCGTCCTCATCGACCCACCGGCCGCCGGACGGTGGCGCTGACCAGCGCCGTCCCTCCGGCGGCCGTTCCGTGTGCGGCGGTCGCTGTGGGCCTCGGCACACTCGGGCGTCCTGGGTCATATGCGAGTTGACGGCCATTCGCGGCCCATGGTGGACTTCCCGAGCCAAACGGCGGCAGGAGAGGAAGCCGGTGAGAATCCGGCGCGGTCCCGCCACTGTCACCGGGGAGCGCCCTCCCATCGCCTGCATGGGGTCACGGCTCATCCGTACGGTTCGTTCCGTGCACGGGCTGGAAGACCGGGAGGGCCGCGGATCCGGGAGCCAGGAGACTCTCACCGCCGGTCACGTCGAACCAGGGCGAGGACCCTGAGTGAGGACAAACCGCCATGCCCGGCACCGCCACGCCGCCAGCCCCCTCGGTCCACTCCGGCTGCCCTGTCTTGCCCACCCGTCTTGTCCTTACCAGCCGCACCGGCTGCTCGGTCGGCTCGGTCGGCGTGTCCCCGCGCCGGGGCATGACGGCGGCCTGACGGATGGCTGCCGACCACGCCTCCTTCGCGTGCGGCGCGGCCCTCGGCTTCCTCGCTGATCTTGCCGTGGGCGATCCGCGCCGCGGCCACCCGGTGGCCGCTTTCGGGCGCGCCGCCGCGGCCGCCGAGCGCCGGCTGTGGCGTGACCACCGCGGTTACGGGGCCCTGCACACCGCGTTGTGCGCGGGCGGCGCGGCCGCCGGTGCCGCGCTGCTGACCCGCGCCGTACGGGCCCTGGGCGGCCGCCGCGGCGCGCAGGCGGCGCTGACCGCTGCCGCCACCTGGGCCGTGCTGGGCGGTACGACGCTGGGCCGTGAGGCACGGGCCGTCGGCGGGGCGCTGGCCGCGGGCGACCTCGAGGGCGCCCGGGAGCGGCTGCCGCATCTGTGCGGCCGCGATCCGCAGGCGCTGGACGGGCCGCAGATCGCCCGCGCGGTCGTCGAATCGGTCGCCGAGAACACGTCCGACGCCGTCGTGGGCGCGCTGGTGTGGGGGGCCGTGGGCGGGGTGCCGGGGCTCATCGGCTTCCGCGCCGTCAACACCCTGGACGCCATGGTGGGTCACAAGTCGCCGCGCTACCGGCGGTTCGGCTGGGCGGCGGCCCGTGTGGACGATGTGGCCGGCTGGCCCGGTGCGCGGCTTACGGCGGCCATGACGACCCTCGCGGGCCCCGATCCGCGCGGCGCGTGGCGCGCCTGGCGGCGCGACGGCCGGCGCCATCCGAGCCCCAACGCGGGACCGGTGGAGGCATCCTTCGCGGGGGCGCTCGGCGTACGGCTGGGCGGCACCCTCGCCTACGGCGGCCGGGTCGAGCACCGGCCGGTGCTCAACTCCGGCGGGCGGCCGGTGGCGGCGGCCGACATCGAGCGGGCGATACGGCTGTCGCGGCGCGTCGGCCTCCTGGCGCTCGGTGTGTCCGTGGCGGCCCGGCCGGCCGTCCGGGCGTTGACGGGGCGGCCGCGGGCCGCTGGAAGGGGCGGTGGATGAGCGGGATACGCGGTAAGGGCGGCACGGGCGCTCCCGGGGCACGGGGCGGGGGGCTGCTGGTCGCGGGTACGACCTCCGACGCGGGCAAGAGTGTCGTGACGGCCGGGATCTGCCGGTGGCTCGCCCGTAAGGGCGTCAGCGTGGCGCCCTTCAAGGCGCAGAACATGTCGCTGAACTCCTTCGTGACCCGGGAGGGGGCGGAGATCGGGCGGGCGCAGGCCATGCAGGCGGCCGCCGCGCGCGTCGAGCCGAGCGCGCTGATGAACCCGGTCCTGCTGAAGCCGGGCGGCGACCGCAGCAGCCAAGTGGTGCTGCTGGGCAAGCCGGTGGGCGAGATGAGCGCCCGCGGGTACTTCGGGAAGTCCGGGGCGCCGTCGTCCGGGGAGAGTCCGTACGCGGGGGGCAGGGAGGCGCTGCTGGGGACCGTCACCGAGTGCCTGGAGGAGCTGCGGCGCACCCATGACGCGGTGATCTGCGAGGGCGCGGGCAGTCCGGCCGAGATCAATCTGCGCCGCACCGACATCGTCAACCTGGGGCTGGCGCGGGCCGCGGGGCTTCCGGTCGTGGTGGTCGGGGACATCGACCGCGGTGGCGTCTTCGCGTCCTTCTTCGGCACGACCGCGCTGCTGTCGGCGGCGGACCAGCGGCATGTGGCCGCCTATCTGGTGAACAAGTTCCGCGGCGATGTGAGCCTCCTGGAGCCCGGTCTGGAGATGCTGCGCGACCTCACCGGCCGCCCGACCGTCGGGGTGCTCCCGTTCGCCCACGGGCTGGGGATCGACGAGGAGGACGGGCTGCGGGTGTCGCTGCGCGGCGCGGTGCGGGAGAGCGTCGTGGCGCCCCCTTACGGTGCGGACGTGCTGCGCGTCGCGGTGGCCGCCGTGCCGCTGATGTCCAACTTCACGGACGTGGACGCGCTGGCCGCCGAACCGGGTGTGATCGTGCGGTTCGTGGACCGGCCCGAGGAGCTGGCCGACGCCGATCTGGTGGTGCTGCCGGGCACCCGGGGCACGGTGCGGGCGCTGGAGTGGCTGCGGGAGCGCGGGCTCGCCGAGGCGATCGCCCGGCGGGCCGCAGAGGGCCGTCCGGTACTGGGCATCTGCGGCGGTTTCCAGGCGCTCGGGGAACGCATCGAGGACGAGGTCGAGTCGAAGGCCGGGACGGTCGCCGGGCTCGGGCTGCTGCCGGTAAGGGTGCGGTTCGCGGCCGAGAAGACCCTGGCCCGGCCGGTGGGCGAGGCGCTCGGTGAGCGGGTGGCGGGCTACGAGATCCACCACGGGGTCGCCGAGCTGCTCGACGGGGCCGACGAGCCCTTCCTGGACGGCTGCCGGGTGGGCTCGGTGTGGGGCACGCACTGGCACGGCTCGCTGGAGAGCGACGGCTTCCGGCGGGCGTTCCTGCGGCGGGTGGCCGACGCGGCGGGCCGGGCGTTCGTCCCGGCGCCGGACACCCGCTTCGGCGAGCTGCGGGAGGAGCAGCTCGACCGTCTCGGGGACCTGATCGAGGAGCACGCCGACACCGACGCGCTGCTGCGGCTCATCGAGGAGGGTGTGCCGGACGGGCTGCCCTTCGTCCCTCCGGGAGCGCCGGGGGGAACGGCGTGACGACCCGACACACCGACACCGACCGCCCATCCACCCCAGGAGGTATCGCCGCGTGACCACCACCTACCCCTTCAGCGCGATCGTCGGCATGGACGGTCTGCGGCTCGCCCTGCTCCTCAACGCCGTCTCGCCCGCCGTGGGCGGCGTCCTGGTGCGCGGGGAGAAGGGCACGGCCAAGAGCACCGCCGTAAGGGCGATCGCCGCGCTGCTGCCCGAGGTGGACGTGGTGGCCGGGTGCCGGTTCTCCTGCGACCCGGCCGCGCCCGACCCGTCCTGCCCGGACGGGCCCCATGAGCCGGCCACGGGCGAGGCGCGCCCCGCGCGGATGGTCGAGCTGCCCGTGGGCGCTTCCGAGGACCGGCTGGTCGGCGCGCTGGACATCGAGCGCGCGCTGTCGGAGGGGGTCAAGGCGTTCGAACCCGGGCTGCTCGCTGACGCCCACCGCGGAGTGCTCTACGTCGACGAGGTCAATCTGCTGCACGACCATCTGATCGACCTGCTGCTCGACGCGGCCGCCATGGGCGCCTCCTATGTGGAGCGCGAGGGGGTGTCCGTACGGCATGCGGCGCGCTTCCTCCTGGTGGGCACCATGAACCCCGAGGAGGGCGAGCTGCGGCCGCAGTTGCTGGACCGCTTCGGCCTCACGGTGGAGGTCGCGGCGTCCCGGGACACCGAGGAGCGGGTCGAGGTGGTGCGGCGACGGCTGGCGTACGACGAGGACCCCGAGGGATTCGCGGCGCGCTGGGCGGCGGACGAGGACGCCCTGCGGGAGCGCATAGCCGCGGCGCGCGCCCTGCTGCCGCGGGTGCGTCCGGGCGACCGCGCGCTGCGGCAGATCGCGGCGGTGTGCGCCGGGTTCGAGGTGGACGGAATGCGCGCGGACATCGTGACGGCCCGTACGGCGACCGCGCTGGCCGCCTGGGCGGGGCGCACCGATGTGCGGACCGAGGACGTACGGGGGGCGGCGCTGCTGTCGCTCCCCCACCGCCGGCGGCGGGCTCCGTTCGACGCGCCGGGGCTCGACGAGAACAAACTCGACGAGATCCTGCGCCGGTTCGAGGAGGACGACCCGGACCCGGATCCGGACCCCGGCCCGGAGGGACCCGAAAGCCCCGACGACGGGCCGGGCGGCCGCGGACCGGACGGGCCGGGCGGCCCCGACGACCCCGGAGGCCGCCCCCAGGAGGGCGCGGCGGAGGGAGCGCGGGAACAGGCGCCGCCCGCCGCTCCCGAACCCGAGCCGTCCGTCCCCGGCCAGCGCACGGGTGAGCACGAGGCGGCCGACCGCGCGGCCGAAGCGGACGACGGTGCGGGCGGCGGCACGGGCGGTGCCGGCGGCGAGCGGGCGGCCGTGGGCGCCGCCGAGCCGTTCCGGACCCGGCGTCTCGACGTCCCCGGGCTGGGCGAGGGCGCGGCCGGGCGGCGCTCGCGCGCCCGCAGCGCGCACGGCCGCACCACCGGGGCGCGCCGCCCGCGGGGGGCGCTGTCCGCGCTGCATCTGACGGCGACCGTCCGGGCGGCCGCCCCGCATCAGCGGGCGCGCGGGCGGCGCGGCCCCGGGCTGCTGGTGCGCCGTGACGATCTGCGCGAGGCGGTGCGCGAGGGCCGGGAGGGCAATCTCGTGCTGTTCGTGGTGGACGCGTCGGGGTCGATGGCCGCGCGGAAGCGGATGAGCACGATCAAGGGGGCGGTGCTGTCGCTGCTGCTGGACGCCTACCAGCGGCGGGACAAGGTCGGGCTGATCACCTTCCGGGGCGCGGACGCCGAACTGGCGCTGCCGCCCACCTCGTCGGTGGACGCGGCCGCGGCGCGGCTGGAGCGGCTGCCGACGGGCGGCCGCACGCCGCTGGCGGCCGGGCTGTTGAAGGCGCGGGAGGTGCTGCGGGTGGAGCGGCTGCGCGATCCCTCGCGCCGCCCGCTGCTGGTCGTGGTGACCGACGGGCGGGCCACGGAGGCGAGGCGGGCCGGCGGGTCCACGCCGGTCGAGCGGGCCGGGCGCGCGGCGCGGATGCTCGCGGGCGACGGGGTCGCCTCGGTGGTCGTGGACTGCGAGTCGGGGCCGGTGCGGCTGGGGCTGGCGGGGGCGCTCGCCCGCGAGCTGCGGGGCACGCGGGTGACACTCGACGAGCTGCGCGCGGACAGCGTGACCGAGCTGGTGCGCGACGTACGGACCGTATCGAACACACGGAGGGCCGCCTGATGCCGCAAGGACAACCGACCGTCGTCCCGGACGACGGGCTCACCACCCGCCAGCGCCGCAACCGCCCGCTGGTGCTCGTCCACACGGGTCAGGGCAAGGGCAAGTCGACTGCGGCGTTCGGGCTGGCGCTGCGGGCGTGGAACCAAAACTGGCCGGTCGGTGTATTCCAGTTTGTAAAGTCCGCGAAATGGCGGGTCGGTGAGGAGCGTGCGCTGCGCGTCCTCGGCGACTCGGGCGAAGGGGGGACCGTCGCATGGCACAAGATGGGCGAGGGCTGGTCGTGGGTCCAGCGCGACATGGCTTCCAGCGAGGAGGCCGCACGCGAGGGCTGGGAGCAGGTCAAGCGCGATCTCGCGGCGGAGACATACCGGCTGTATGTGCTGGACGAGTTCGCGTATCCGATGCACTGGGGCTGGGTGGATCCCGACGAGGTGGTGTCGGTGCTCCGGGACCGGCCCGGGACGCAGCACGTCGTCATCACGGGGCGTAACGCACCGGCTCAGCTGCTGGACTTCGCCGATCTGGTCACCGACATGTCCAAGATCAAGCATCCGATGGACGCCGGCCAGAAGGGTCAGCGAGGCATCGAGTGGTGAGTGTCCCGCGCCTGGTGATCGCCGCGCCCGCCTCCGGCAGCGGGAAGACGACGGTCACCGCGGGGCTGATGGCCGCCTTCGCGGAGCGCGGTCTGGACGTGTCTCCGCACAAGGTCGGCCCGGACTACATCGACCCTGGCTATCACGCGCTCGCCATCTCCTCGGCGGCCTCCTCGGCCGCCTCCTCGGCCGGCCGGTCCCGGGCCCGGGGAGCGCGGCCGGGCCGGAATCTGGATGCCTATCTGTGCGGTCCGCAGCGGATCGCCCCGCTGTTCCTGCATGGGTCGGCGGGCTGCGATCTGGCCCTGGTGGAAGGGGTGATGGGCCTGTTCGACGGGGCGGCCGGGCAGGGCGAGCTGGCCTCGACGGCGCATGTGGCCAAGCTGCTGCGGGCGCCGGTGGTCCTGGTCGTGGACGCGTCGTCGCAGTCCCGGTCGGTGGCCGCGCTGGTGCACGGCTTCGCGTCCTGGGACCCCGAGGTCCGGGTCGCGGGGGTGATCCTCAACAAGGTCGGTTCGGACCGCCACGAGACGATGCTGCGCGAGGCGCTGGAGGGCTGCGGGGTGCCGGTGTTCGGCGCGCTGCGCCGGACGCGGGCGGTGCGGGCGCCGAGCCGTCATCTGGGTCTGGTGCCGGTGGCCGAGCGCCATGCGGAGGCGGTCGATTCGGTGGCCGTGCTGGCCGCCCGGGTGCGGGAGGGCTGCGATCTCGACGGGCTGCTGGCCCTGGCGCGCAGCGCGCCGCCCCTGTCCGGGCCGGTCTGGGATCCGGAGGAGGAGATCCGCCGGGCGACGGGGCCCGCCCCCGGCGCCGGGGGCCCGGCCGGACGAGAGGCGCGGCCGGTGGTCGCCGTGGCGGGCGGGGCCGCGTTCACCTTCTCGTACGCGGAGCACACCGAGCTGCTGACGGCGGCCGGGGCGCGGGTCGTCCCCTTCGATCCGCTGCGGGACGAGCGCCTCCCGGAGGGCACCGGCGGTCTGGTGATCGGCGGCGGGTTCCCGGAGGTCTACGCTCCCGAGTTGTCCGCGAACGAGCCGCTGCGCGCCGCCGTCGCCCAACTCGCCGCGTCCGGCGCGCCCATCGCCGCCGAATGCGCCGGGCTGCTGTATCTGGCGCGTTCGCTGGACGGGGAGCCGATGTGCGGGGTGCTGGCCGCCGAAGCGCGGATGTCGGAACGTCTGACGCTGGGCTACCGTGAGGCGGTGGCCGTCTCCGACACCTCCCTCGCCGCCGCGGGGACGCGGGTGCGCGGCCACGAGTTCCACCGCACCGCCATCGAACCCGGAGCGGGGCCGGAGCCCGCCTGGGGGCTCGTCCACCCGGAGCGTCGCACCGAGGGCTTCGCGCAGGGAGAGGTGCACGCCTCCTATCTGCATGTGCACTGGGCCTCGATCCCGGGGGCGGCGGCCCGGTTCGTCGACAGATGTGTGCCCTAGATGTGTGCCCTACGGCGAGTGAACGGAGGCGGTGAACGGAGACGGTGAGCTGAGGTGGAGGTCATCGGCCGGGTCACGGCCCGCCCGCTGCCGGGGTCACCGCTCGTAGTCGGGGTCGGGGCGAGCCGGGGGGTGTCCGCCGGCGAGGTGATCGGGCTGGTCGAGGCGACTTTGGCGGAGGCGGGCCTGGCACCGCGCGACGTGGCCGAGTTGGCCACGGTGGCGGCCAAGGCCGAGGAGGCCGGGCTGCTGACGGCGGCCGGACGGCTCGGGGTGCCGTTGCGCGGTTACCCGGCGGAGGCGCTGGCCGCGGTCGAGGTGCCGCATCCGTCCGCGGCGGCGCTCACCGCCGTGGGCACGGCCGGGGTCGCCGAGGCGGCCGCGCTGCTGGCCGCCGGTCCGGGAGGCGAACTGCTCGTGCCCAAACGGAAGTCCGCGCCGCACGGCCGCCCCGCGATGGCCACGTGCGCCGTCGCCCGCCGTCCGGTGGGCGTCCCATCCGCGCGGAGCGGGCAGCGAGGACCTGCCGTCGACCGCCCCGGCTCAGGTCAGTAACGTCTCGGGGCGGAACGGCCCGCTGTCCCCGCTGACCGTGACACCGGCATCACCCGCACCGGCACCACTTGCACCACCTGCGCCAAGGAGACCTCGTGACGACCCCGCCCGCGCTGCTCATCGCAGGCATCGGTACTCGAGACGACAGGCATGCCGCCGCCTTCCACGACTTCGTCGGGGAGCTGGCCGCACGCCACCCGGAGCTGCCCGTGGCGGGTGGCCTCACCGGACCGGGCGGCCGCCCGCTGTCCGACGCGGTCGCCCGGCTCGTCGGGGAGGGGGTGACCCGCTTCGCCGTCGTACCGATGACGCTGGTGGCGACGGCGCTCGACCCGGCGACGCCACCGACGGACTGCATCGCGGCCGCGCTGGCCCAGGAGGCGGAGCGGCATGCCGAGGCCGCGTTCACCTCCGCACGGCCGCTCGGCCCGCACCCCACGCTGCTGAATGTGCTGGAGCGGCGACTTGACGAGGCGCTGGGCAAAGGGCCCCGGCTGCCCTCGGACCGCGCGGAGACGACCGTGCTGCTGGTGGGCGACGGATCGCCGCTCCCCGAGGCCAATGCCGAAGTGCACCGCGCGGCCCGGCTGTTGTGGGAGGGCCATGGCTTCGCGGGCGTCGAGGTGGCCTTCGCCTCGCTCGCCGCACCGGATGTGATCTCGGGCCTGGACCGCTGCGCCAGGCTCGGGGCGCGGCGGATCGTGGTGCTGCCGTACTTCCTGTTCGCCGGCGACGCCCTGGAGCGGGTGCGGCAGCAGGCGGAGGGCTGGGGGCTCGCCCACCCCGAGGTCGAGGTGGTCGCCGCCGATGTCATCGGACCGGTGCGGGAGTTGGCCGAGCTCGTCATGGAGCGCTATGCGGAGGCGGCCCGGACCACCGGGCGGACCGACTTCCCCGATGAGCCGCACACCTTCGCCCACCCCGACGCCCACCCCGACGCCCGCCCCGACGCCGCCCATGCCGATGTCCGCGCCGATGTCCGCGCCGATGTCCATGCCGATGTCTCCGATGTCCGCTGACGCGTCGGCGGGCCGGCCCGCACACGGGCCGGCCGCCCCGTCCGCCGAGGACGAGCCCGCCGGGTTCGATCTGCGGCACCACGGGGACGCGGAGGTGCGGGGTGCCGACGCCGCCCTGACCGACCTCGCGGTCAATGTGCGGACCGGTACGCCTCCGGACTGGCTCAAGGCCCGTATCGCCGCGTCCCTCGACGGGCTGGCCGCCTATCCGGACGGGCGGGCGGCGCGGGACGCGGTCGCCGTACGGCATGGGCTTCCGGCCCGCCGAGTGCTGCTGACGGCGGGCGCCGCGGAGGCGTTCGTCCTGCTCGCCCGCGCCATCCCGGCCCGGTGTCCGGTGGTGGTGCACCCGCAGTTCACCGAGCCGGAGGCGGCGCTGCGGGACGCGGGGCACACGGTGCGGCGCGTGGTCCTCGAGGAGCGGGACGGCTTCCGGCTCGCCCCGGACGCGGTGCCGGACGAGGCCGATCTGGTGGTGATCGGCAACCCCACCAATCCCACATCCGTACTGCACCCGGCCGACACCCTGGCCGGTCTGGCCCGGCCGGGGCGGACGCTGGTGGTGGACGAGGCGTTCATGGACGCCGTCCCGGGCGAGCGCGAGTCGTTGGCGGACCGCGCCGATGTGCCGGGGCTCGTGGTGCTGCGCAGCCTCACCAAGACCTGGGGCCTGGCGGGGCTGCGGATCGGCTATGTGCTGGCGGAGCCGGACACCATCACGGCGCTGGAGCGGGTCCAGCCGCTGTGGCCGGTGTCCAGCCCGGCCCTGGCCGCGGCCGAGGCGTGCTGCACCCCGTCCGCGCTCGCCGAGGCCGCACGGGCCGCCGAGCGTACGGCCGCCGATCGGGCCCATCTGGCCGAGCGGCTGGCCGAGCTGACGGAGGTGCGGGTGTGCGGTCCGGCGGCCGGGCCCTTTGTGCTGATCCGTCTTCCGGGCGCGGCGGCGATCCGCACCCGGCTGCGGGATCTGGGCTTCGCCGTCCGCCGCGGTGACACCTTCCCGGGCCTGGGACCGGACTGGCTCCGGCTCGCCGTCCGCGACCGCGCCACGACGGACCGGTTCGTCATCGCTCTGGCGAAGGCCCTCGCGGAGGTGACCGCCTGACCCAGTGCGGCGGCCACCGCCTGACCGTGTGCCACGCGGGCGACGCGCGGCACACGGTCGGATTCGGATTCGGATTCGGATACGGCCGGCCCGTGCCACCCGGCCTCCGGGCCCAACGGACCAGGAGGCGTCAGGAGGCGTCAGGCGGCGGCACGACGCGTCAGGCGCCAAGGCACCTCAGGGACAAGACACCTCAGGCGGCACGACGCGTCGGCGGCGTCAGGAGGCGTCGCCGTCGGCGCCCGCGCGCCGGCGACGGGCCAGCAGGACGGCGCCGCCGCCCGCGGCGAGCAGCAGCGCGCCGCCGCCCACCAGATACGGCGTGGCCGAGCTGCCACCGGTCTCGGCCAGGTGCTCCGGCTCGGGCTTGGGCTCCGGCTTGGTCGGGGAGCTCTCGCTCGGGCTGGGCTCGACCGCCGCGGCGGTGGGCGCCTCACAGGTCGCTCGGGCGAGGGTGACCTGCCCCTCGACCTCGGAGACGTTCAGCTTGAGCGGGTTCACGGAGACCTTCAGGTTGAGGGCCGTGGCCGCCGCCGTGCGCGAGGTGGTGGCCGTCCGCGACAGATCGAGCCGGACCTGGCCGAGCGAGGGGACATCGACCGTGGTGGTGCCGCTCGTGCTCAAGGTGGCCTTCCGGCCGAGCACGCTGACGCTGCCGAGCAGGTTGGAGTCGGCGGTCGGCCGCTTTCCGGCGGCGCACACCGCCTTCGAGGTCACCTGCTCGACCGTGATCAGCGGCACCGCGGCCAGACCCGGCACATGGACGTGGGCGTTGACGATGTTGGAGTACCCCTCGGCCCGCTGCTTGTCCGCCGCGGCCCGCGCGGTGGCCACATCGGCCCGCAGCACGCTGAACGGGTGGCCCCCGTCCACGCCGTCCAGGGTGGCGGTGAGCGCGGTCTTGCTCGCGGTCGCGGGCGCCTGCACATCGTTCAGCGCGAGCGCGAGCGGTGCCGTGACGGTCTTGTTGAGCAGGGAGACATCGAGGTCGGTGCGGAGCACGACCGCACCCGCCTTACCGGTTTTCGCACCGGTTTCGGCCTGCGCGGTCGCCGCGGGCAGCAGGCCCAGGACGGAGACCGCGGCTGCGGCAGTGGCGGCCGCCAGGCGGCGGGTGGGCATGCCGAAGGAGGTGTTACTGGAACAGGACACGTGAGTTGACCCCCACAGGAGACATGGAGCCGCCGGCGCCTGCCGCGGGGGACTCCACGGGCGCCGACGGCCTCGACCACGCCATATTTGCGCACCGTGGGTAAACGGGCAGACACATGCGGTCCGTTCATCCCAACGGGTGTGGTTCGTCGCTCAGTTCGACCCCCGGGCCCTCTCCAGCACCCCCCGCCCCACCCGTCCCCCGGCGCCGTGTCAGCCGACCACCCGGCCCCGCAGCACGATCCGCCGCGGCGCCGTCAGCACCCGCACATCGGCGCGCGGATCCGTCTCGTAGACGACGAGATCGGCGGGGGCTCCCTCGGCGAGCCCCGGCCGCCCGAGCCAGGCCCGCGCCCCCCAAGTCGCCGCCGAGATCGCGTCCCGCGCCGGGATGCCCGCCTTCACCAGCTCGGCGACTTCCTGCCCGATCAGCCCATGGGCCAGGCCGCCGCCCGCGTCGGTGCCGGTGTAGATCGGGACGCCCGCGTCGTAGGCCGCCCGCACCGTCTCGTACCGGCGCGCGTACAGCCGCCGCATATGGTCGGCCCAGCGCGGGTACCGCATGTCGCCGGCCAGCGCCAGCCGGGGGAAGGTGGCGATGTTGACCAGGGTCGGGACGATCGCCACGCCTCGCTCCGCGAACAGCGGGATGGTCTCCTCGGTCAGCCCGGTGGCGTGCTCGACGCAGTCGATCCCCGCCTCGACCAGCGGGGCGAGGCTCTCCTCGGCGAAGCAGTGCGCGGTGACCCGGGCGCCCAGCCGGTGCGCTTCCGCGATGGCCGCCTCGACCGCGCCGCGCGGCCAGCAGGCCGCCAGGTCGCCGGCCTCCCGGTCGATCCAGTCGCCGACGATCTTGACCCAGCCGTCGCCGCGCCGCGCCTCCGCGGCCACGTAGGCGACCAGGTCCTCCGGCTCGATCTCATGCGCGTAGTTGCGGATATAGCGCTTGGTGCGGGCGATGTGGCGGCCGGCCCGGATGATGCGGGGGAGGTCCTCGCGGTCGTCGATCCAGCGGGTGTCGGCCGGTGATCCGGCGTCCCGCAGCAGCAGTGCCCCGGCGTCGCGGTTGGTCAGCGCCTGTTTCTCGCTCTTCGCCTCGCCCACCGCACCATGGGAGTCGAGTCCGACGTGGCAGTGGGCGTCGACGAGTCCGGGCAGGACCCAGCCCTCGACCAGCCGGACGTCCCTGGCCCCGGCCGGCCGCTGGAACGTGATCCTGCCGTCCACCACCCACAGCTCGTCCCGGATGTCCCCGGCAGCGTCGCCGGTGTCCGGCCCGACCAGCACCCGGCCCTTGATGTGGAGTACCGCGCTATCCCTCATGCCACGCACTGTACGAGACCGGGGCAGGGCGCTGACCGGCCAATTCCCGCGAGTGGTTACGGCGCCACTCGAACAACATGCGCAGCGCTGCTACGCTCACGCAACCCACCGGACGCGCGGCAGTGAGGAGGTCCTCGTGAGCGCTCCCGCCGATGACGCGGCCACCGCGGGCACCGCGCGCGCCGCGCGGATGGACGCGGCGCGCGGCCCGGACACCCCACGGGAGGTGCCGTCGGACGCGTCCGACGCACCGGACGGCCCCGACGGCTTACCGGCCGGCGCACCGGCCCGCTCGCACACCGGCTCCCCGGCCCGTTCGCACACCGGCCCGCAGGCCGACCCGCAGGCCGACCCAGACACCGACCCGCAGGCCGAGTTCCGGGACTTCTTCGAGCGGCACCATGCCGAACTGGCCCGCCTCGCCCATCTGCTGCTCGGCAGCTCCGACGGGGCGGACGACCTGGCGGCCGACGCGCTGGTGGCGGTCTGGCACCAGTGGGACCGGGTGCGGGCCGCCGACCATCCGGCCGCGTACGCCCGGGGGGTGGTCGCCAATCTGGCCCGGTCCCGGATCCGCAGCCTGGTGCGGGAGCGGCGGCGGGTGGCGCTGTTCTCCTCGCAGCGCGCCGACCACGTGGACGACCCGGATGTATCCGCCGTGGTGGATGTGCAGGCCGCGCTGGTCCGGCTGCCGTTCCGCAAGCGCGCGTGTGTGGTGCTGCGCCACGCCTTCGATCTCTCCGAGCGGGAGACGGCCCGTACGCTGGGCATCTCCGTGGGCACGGTCAAGAGCCAGACCTCCCGTGGAATCGCCGAGTTGGAGCGGCTGCTCGGCCCTCCGGACGGCGAGGGGGAGCTGCCCACGGCGACGGAGGCCGAGCGGACGGTGCGGACGCTCCGCTCCGGGGGCGCGGGCCGCACCGGGCCGGCCCGCCACTCGGGGCATATGGGCCACGCCGGGCACGCGGGAGGGGGCGGTTGATGATCGAGCATCGCGAGCGCCACGAGGGCCGCGATGTCGTCGCCGAGCTGCGGGCGGCCGCCGGCTCCCACGAGCCGGACCGGAGCCGGATGCTGGCCCGGGTCACGGCGGGCATGGCGGCCGCGGACCGGGGCCGCGACCCGCGGACGAGTCCGCGCCGGACACGCCGACCGCGCTGGACCCACTGGACGCGCCGGACACCCCGGACACGCCAGACACACCGGACGCAATGGACCCGGGTGCTGGGCCCGGTGGCCGGGCTGGCCGCGGCGGTCGCCGCGGCGGGCATCGCGGTGGTGGCCACGGACAGTGCCGAGCCGCCGCAGACGGTGCGCACCTCGGGCGAGCCCTCCGCGCCCGCGGCGGGCGCGGCCGGGCACCCCGGGGACGAGCCCGACGGGGGGTCGCCGGGCGCTGGGGGTTCGCAGGGCGATGCTGAGCGGCACACGCCGAGCGCCTATCCCACCGCGGCCGGTCCAAACCACCTCGCCGAGCCGACCGTGCGGTCGAAGGGCGCCGTCAACGCCCATGCGAATCCGTACTGGGCGCAGAGCGACATCACGCTCTCCATCGGTAAGCCGCTGACCTCGCTGACGGTGGAGCTGCGGGTCGCGGACACCGGGCAGGTGCGGACCACCGGGTCCTGGAGCACGCTGCCGGCCGGTGATGTGACCACGTCCGCCCACGTCGAGGACGGGGTGCTGGTCTACCGCTGGACGCTCCGGAAGGGGGCGACCGTGCCCGCGGGCCGGCAGGTCTTCGCCGGGCAGTACAACCACGCCCAGGGCGACCGGGACACCGGCCGGGACGCGTACTCCGCCTCGGGCAACGGCGCCTCCGGGCCCTTCGCGGTGCGCGGCGACTTCCCTCGGTCCCCTGTGGCCGATTGAATTCGATGCGATCCGCGACAGTGGCATGCGACAACCCGCGACGATCCGGGAGAGGAATTCCACGCGTTTTTCCGCTACTGCTTCCGCATTCGTCTGCCCGCTTTTTTGATTCCTAAACAAAAAAGTTTTCCACGGGGTTTCCGTCTCATAATTCAAACCGGTCACCGGCCGGTTACGCATATGTGACACACCCCACACCGGGTCCGTTTTAACCCAGTATCTCCCCGACAAATCGCCCTCTTTCGGCGAGCGGCCGCGCGCACGCACGCTCCCGCGTGATAACACACCCACCCCCCTCTCCGTAACCCCTCACCGCGATGCATTTTCAGATTCTGCTGGGTAAATTGAATTTGCATGACCGCCGTACAAGCAGACCTTGTCCGTAGCGATTTGGATTTGCCGGAGGGCCTCACCCTCGACACCCCACGCGTCGAGGACGGAGCCGCGATCTGGCGAATCGCCCGCGACTCCAAAACCCTGGACCTCAACTCCTCCTACAGCTACCTCCTGTGGTGCCGCGACTTCGCCGCCACCTCCGTCGTGGCGCGCGACGCCGACGGCGGACCGGTCGGCTTCGTCACCGGTTACATCCGCCCCGAGCTCCCCGAGACCCTCGTCGTCTGGCAGGTCGCCGTCGACCATGCCTGGCGTGGCCGCCGACTGGCCGCCACCCTGCTGGACGGGCTGGTGGGCCGGGTCGCCGAGCTGGGCGTCCGTGGCATCGAGACGACGATCACCCCTGACAACACCGCCTCGAACCGGCTGTTCACCTCGTTCGCCGAACGGCACGACGCGCCACTCGAGCGTGAGGTGCTCTTCCACGGCGGTCTGTTCCCCGACGGTGCGCATGAGCCCGAGGTGCTCTACCGCATCGGTCCGCTCGGCCCGCGCGCGGACCGGACCTGACTTCCCACCCCCTGAACCCCCACCCTCCTCACCCCTCACACCCCTCTCCCAGGAGAACGCTGTGACCATCACCCCGCCCGCCCTGAGCGTCTTCGAGGCCCTGGAGTCGGAGGTGCGCAGCTACTGCCGTGGCTGGCCCGCCGTCTTCGACCGCGCGCAGGGCAGCCACATGTACGACGAGGACGGCCACACCTATCTCGACTTCTTCGCCGGGGCCGGGTCGCTCAACTACGGCCACAACAACCCGGTACTGAAACGGGCGCTGATCGACTACATCGAGCGTGACGGCGTCACGCACGGCCTGGACATGTCCACCACGGCCAAACGCGCGTTCCTGGAGTCGTTCCAGAACAACATCCTGCGCCCGCGCGACCTGCCCTACAAGGTCATGTTCCCGGGCCCGACCGGCACCAACGCCGTCGAGGCCGCCCTGAAACTGGCCCGTAAGGTCAAGGGCCGCGAGGCCATCGTCTCCTTCACCAACGCCTTCCACGGCATGTCGCTGGGCTCGCTGGCCGTGACCGGCAACGCCTTCAAGCGCGCCGGTGCGGGCATTCCGCTGGTCCACGGCACCCCGATGCCGTTCGACAACTACTTCGACGGCACCGTCCCGGACTTCCTGTGGTTCGAGCGGCTGCTGGAGGACCAGGGCTCCGGCCTCAACCAGCCCGCCGCCGTGATCGTCGAGACCGTGCAGGGCGAGGGCGGGATCAACGTGGCCCGGCCCGAGTGGCTGCGCGCCCTGGCCGAGCTGTGCGAACGCCAGGACATGCTGCTGATCGTCGACGACATCCAGATGGGCTGCGGCCGCACCGGTGCCTTCTTCTCCTTCGAGGAGGCGGGCATCACCCCGGACATCGTGACGGTCTCCAAGTCCATCAGCGGCTACGGCCTGCCGATGTCGCTCACCCTCTTCAAGCCCGAGCTGGACGTCTGGGAGCCCGGCGAGCACAACGGCACCTTCCGCGGCAACAACCCCGCCTTCGTCACCGCCGCCGCGACCCTGGACACCTACTGGGCCGACGGCCAGATGGAGAAGCAGACGCTGGCCCGCGGCGAGCAGGTCGAGCGGGCGCTGCGCGCCATCTGCGAGGAGCAGCCGGGCACCCAGTTCCGCGGCCGCGGCCTGGTGTGGGGCCTGGAGTTCGACGACAAGCCGCGCGCCTCGGCGGTCTGCCGGCGCGCCTTCGAGCTGGGGCTGCTGCTGGAGACCTCCGGCCCCGAGAGCGAGGTCGTCAAGCTGCTGCCCGCGCTGACCATCTCCCCCGATGACCTGGACGAGGGGCTGCGGACCCTCGCCCGCGCGGTCCGCGAGACCGCATAACACCCCCGCCCCGCAGAGAAGAGAAAGGCTAGAACTCACCGTGATCGTCCGATCCTTCAAGGACATCGAGGGCACCGACAGGCACATCAAGTCCGCGTCCGGCACCTGGGAGAGCAAGCGCATCGTGCTCGCCCGGGAAGGCGTCGGCTTCTCGCTGCACGAGACCATCCTCTACGCGGGCACCGAGACGTCGATGTGGTACGCCAACCACATCGAGGCGGTGCTGTGCGTCGAGGGTGAGGCCGAGCTCACCAACGACGAAACCGGTGAGAAGCACTGGATCGCGCCCGGCACCATGTACTTGCTCAACGAGCACGACAAGCACACGCTGCGTCCCAAGACGGACTTCCGGTGCGTCTGCGTCTTCAACCCGCCGATCACCGGACGGGAGGACCATGATGAGAACGGCGTATACCCGCTGATCACCGAGACCGAGGAGGCTTGATCCGATGACCGCGGTCACTGACCTGTACCCGACCCGTGGGTCCGTGGAGGTGGCGACGCCGCGCGTGGACCCGGTGGTGTGGTCCGAGCCCGGGGCCCCGGGGCCGCTGCAACCGTCCGAGCTGAGCGATTTCGATCGCGACGGCTTCCTGGCGATCGACCAGCTGATCACTCCGGACGAGGTGGCGGTCTACCGCGCCGAGCTGGACCGGATGATCGCCGACCCGGACGTGCGGGCCGACGAGCGCTCGATCGTCGAGCCGAAGTCGCAGGACGTACGGTCGGTGTTCGAGGTGCACCGGATCAGTGAGGTCTTCGCCCAGCTGGTACGCGACGAGCGGGTGGTGGGCCGGGCCCGGCAGATCCTCGGCTCGGACGTGTACGTCCACCAGAGCCGGATCAACGTCAAGCCGGGCTTCGGCGCCTCGGGCTTCTACTGGCACTCGGACTTCGAGACCTGGCACGCCGAGGACGGGCTGCCGAACATGCGCACCGTATCGGTCTCGATCGCGCTCACCGAGAACTTCGAGTACAACGGCAGCCTGATGATCATGCCGGGCTCGCACCGCACCTTCCTCGGCTGTGCGGGCGCGACGCCGAAGGACAACTACAAGAAGTCGCTCCAGATGCAGGACGCGGGCACCCCGTCCGACGAGGCGCTCAGCGGCTTCGCCGACAAGCACGGCATCAAGCAGTTCACCGGCCCGCCCGGTTCGGCGGTCTGGTTCGACTGCAACTGCATGCACGGGTCCGGCGACAACATCACGCCGTACTCCCGCAGCAATGTGTTCATCGTGTTCAACAGCGTGGAGAACACGGCGGTCGAGCCGTTCGCCGCGCCGGTCCGCCGGCCGGAGTTCATCGGGGCCCGGGACTTCACGCCCGTACGGTGACGGCCGTTGGCAACCGTGACGTGACGTGACGTCCGTGATCTGAGGGAAGCCGGGGCACCCGGCTTCCCTCAGGTTTTCCGTGCCACGGGCCCCGGCTTCCCCCAGGGCTTTCCGCGTCACGCGGTGTCTCAGCCGGAGAGCGCCGCCAGCAGCCGGTCCACATCGGCCGGGGTGTTGTAGAGGTGGAAGGCGGCACGGAGGTTCCCGGCCCGCGCCGATACGGCGACGTTCGCCTCCGCCAGCCGTGCCGCGGCATCGCCCAGGCCCGGTACGGAGACGATGGCCGAGCCGGGGGCGTCGACGGGCCGGTGGCCGAGCTCGGCGAGCCCGGTGCGGAAGCGGTCGGCGAGCGCGCGGTCGTGGGCCGCGATGGCCTCGATGCCCACCTCCTCGAGCAGGGCGAGGGAGTGCCGGGCCGCGACATAGGAGTACATACTCGGGCTCTCGTCGAAGCGGCGGGCGGAGTGGGCGAGTTCGGCCACCGGCCCGTAGCAGCTGTCCCAGGGCTTCTCGCCCGCGACCCAGCCCGCGAAGACGGGGGTGAGTTCGCCGAGGTCCTCGGGGACGGTCAGGAAGGCGACCCCGCGCGGGCACAGCTGCCACTTGTAGGACACGCAGACGGTGTAGTCGGCCTCGGCCGCGCGCACCGGGAACCAGCCGACCGCCTGACTGGTGTCCACCAGGGTGCGCGCCCCGTGGGTCCGGGCCGCCTCCCGGATGGCGGCGAGATCGGCGATCCGGCCGTCCGCCGACTGGACCGCGCTCACGGCCACCAGCGCCGTACCGGGCCGTACCGCCTCCGCGATCTCCTCCAGCGGCACGATGCGCAGCTTGAGGTCACCGCGCACGGCGAAGGGGTTGACCAGGGAGCTGAAGTCGCCGTCGGCCACCAGGACTTCGGCCCCGGGCGGCAGCGAGGTCGCGATCATTCCGGCGTACACGGCGACCGAGCTGCCCGCGGCGACCTGCCGCGCCGGTACGCCGACGAGCCGGGCGTAGCTGGCCCGGCTCTGCTCGACCGCCTCGAAGGCCGCGTCGGCGACGGGCCCTCCGGCGGCCGCGTCGTCCAGGGCCGCCTTCATGGCGGCCACCGCACGTGCGGGCATCAGACCGCTGGACGCGGTGTTCAGATATGTCGTCTGTGGCGCGAACTCGGCGCCGGCCAGGCTCTCCATGCCCATCAACTATGGGCCGGTCGCACTTCGGCGTCCATCGCGTTTTCCTGTCGAATGCCCTCAAGCGATCCTTATGCATCCCCGCTGACCTGCGGTGATGCCAACGCCTGGCAGGTGGGCCGCCGGACGCCGGTGGGCCGCCGGACACGGGTGGGCCGCCGGACGCGGGTGGGATTCCGCGCGTCCGGCGGCCGTGCCGTGGGGTGTCAGTCGCGCTGCTCCCGGACGCCGTTGATGCGCCGGGGCAGCCCGAGCGGGTTCTCCTCGCGCAGCTCCGGCGGCAGCAGGGCGGCCGGGGTGTCCTGGTAGCTGACCGGCCGCAGCCAGCGCTCGATGGCGGTGCCGCCGACCGAGGTGGAGGTCGAGGTGGTGGCCGGGTACGGGCCGCCGTGGTGCTGGGCGGGGGCGACCGCGACACCGGTCGGCCAGCCGTTGACCAGGACCCGGCCGGCCAGCGGGGTGAGCTCGGCGATCAGTTCACCGGCCCGGCCCTCGGTGCCCTCGGCCTCGGCGGCGGAGATCTGGACGGTGGCGGTGAGGTTGCCCTGGAGCCGGCCGAGCACCGCGCTGATCTCGTCGTCGTTCTCGTAGCGCGCCACGACGGTCACCGGGCCGAAGCACTCCTCCAGCAGCACATCGTGCGGGCCGTCCTCGGTGAGCCGCCGCGCCGGGACGGTCAGGAAGCCCGCGCTGACCGTGTGCTCGCCGCCGGCGCCGGGGGTGACCGGGGCCTCCACCTCTGCCAGCTCGGCGCGCTCCTTGACCCCGGCGACGAAGTTGTCCCGCATCCGGTGGTCGAGCAGGACGCCGGCGTCGGTGTTGCTGACCGCGTCGGTGAGGGACTTCACCAGGCCGTCGCCCGCCGGGCCGGCCGGGGCCAGCACGAATCCGGGCTTGGTGCAGAACTGGCCCACGCCCAGGGTCATGGAGCCCGCGAGCCCCGCGCCGATCTCGTCGCCGCGCTCGGCGGCCGCGGCCTCGGTGACCACGACCGGGTTGAGGCTGCCCAGCTCGCCGTGGAACGGGATCGGCGTGGGCCGGGCGGCCGCGGCGTCGTGCAGGGCGCGCCCGCCGCGGACCGAGCCGGTGAAGCCGGCGGCGGCGATCAGCGGGTGCTTGACCAGCTCGATGCCCGCGTCGAAACCGTGCACCACCGAGATCACATCGGCGGGTACCCCGACCTGCTCGGCGGCGCGGCGCAGCGCGGCGGCGGCCACCTCGGAGGTGGCGGGGTGGTCGGGGTGGGCCTTGACGACGACCGGGCAGCCGGCCGCGAGGGCGCTGGCGGTGTCGCCGCCGGGCACGGAGAAGGCCAGCGGGAAGTTGCTGGCGGCGTAGACGGCGACGACGCCGAGCGGCAGCTTGTAGCGGCGCAGATCGGGCCAGGGCGGGGTCTGGGTGGCGTCCGCGTGGTCGATGCGGACGTCGAGGAAGGCGCCCTCGTCCACCACGGTCGCGAAGGCCCGCAGCTGGTAGGTGGTGCGGGCCAGTTCTCCGGTGAGCCGGGCGGGGCCGAGCGCGGTCTCCGCGTCGGCGGCCTCGACCAGCTGGTCACGGGCCTCGTCGAGCAGATCGGCGGCGGTGCGCAGCAGGGCGGCGCGCACCGTACGGTCGGCCAGGGAGCCGCGCGCGGCGTGGGCCGCGCGCACCACGCGGTCGACCTCCTCCGCCGTGGCTTCGACCGCTACCTGCTCGCGCTGCTTTCCGGTTCGGGGGTCGACGCTCCACACTGGTGCTGACACCGCGGATTCCTCCTGCTGTGGTGTTACCGCTGCTTGCGTCTCACACATCGACGGTGTTCGATATGCTGAACGCTGTCCCGGGTGATGAATTTCCCTGGGACTCTATGGCTGGTCGAACAGAGGGGTCAAGGCGATGTCAGCTGCCGAGACAGGCGGGGCCCAGGTCAAATCGGCGGTCCGCACGGTCGAACTGCTGGAGTTCTTCGCCGGACGGCCCGGAATGCACAGCCTGGCCGCGGTCCAGGAGGCCGTGGGCTACCCCAAGTCGAGTCTCTACATGCTGCTGCGCACCCTGGTGGAGCTCGGCTGGGTGGAGACGGACGCCACCGGCACCCGCTACGGCATAGGCGTGCGCGCCCTCCTCGTCGGCACCTCCTACATCGACGGCGACGAGGTCGTGGCCGCCGCCCGCCCCACCCTGGACCGGCTCTCGGACGACACCACCGAGACCATCCACCTCGCCCGCCTCGACGGCACCAATGTGGTCTACCTCGCCACCCGCCAGTCGCAGCACTATCTGCGCCCCTTCACCCGCGTCGGCCGCCGGCTGCCCGCCCACTCCACCTCGCTGGGCAAGGCGCTGCTGGCCACCCACTCCGATGAGCAGGTGCGCAAGCTGCTGCCGGAGACGCTGAGCCGGCTCACCGAGCACACGATCACCGACCGCGAGAAGCTGATCGAGGAGCTGCACCTCATCCGGGAGCAGGGGTACGCGGTGGACCGCGAGGAGAACACCCTGGGCCTGCGCTGCTTCGGCATCGCCATCCCGTACCGCACCCCCTCGCGCGACGCCATCAGCTGCTCGGTGCCGGTGGCCCGGCTCACCTCCGCCCATGAGCAGATGATCAAGGACGCCCTGTTCGACGCCCGGGACCGGCTCACCCTCGCGACGCGACGTCTCTGACCCGCGGTGTGACGATTCCGGCGAGCGCACGGAAGGCAGGAGGAACAGGCACATGGAGTACGCACGGCTGGGCACGTCGGGCATCAAGGTGTCGCGGATCTGCCTGGGCATGATGAGCTACGGCAGTCCTGAGTACCGCCCCTGGCAGCTGGACATCGACGACGCGCGGCCGATCGTGCGGCGCGCGGTCGAGAGCGGGGTGACCTTCTTCGACACCGCCGACATGTACGCGATGGGCCGGAGCGAGGAGATCACCGGGGAGCTGCTGCGGGAGCTCTTCCCCCGCCGCGACGACTACGTCCTCGCCACGAAGGTCTACTCCCCGATGGGAGAGGGCCCCAACGACCGGGGGCTGTCCCGCAAGCACATCCTGGCGGGCATCGACGCCTCGCTGCGGCGGCTGGGCACCGACCATGTGGACCTGTACCAGATCCACCGGTTCGACCCCGAGACGCCGATCGAGGAGACGATGGAGGCGCTCCACGATGTGGTGCGGGCCGGGAAGGCCCGGTACATCGGCGCGTCCTCCATGTTCGCCTGGCAGTTCGCCAAGGCCCAGCACACGGCCGGGACCCACGGCTGGACCCGCTTCGTCTCGATGCAGAACCACTACAACCTGCTGTACCGGGAGGAGGAGCGGGAGATGAACCCGCTCTGCCTGGACCAGGGCGTCGGCGTGATCCCCTGGAGCCCGCTGGCGCGCGGGCTGCTGGCCGGGACGCGCGACCGGGACCGCACCGGGCCGACGGTCCGGGCGGGCAACGATCCGCTGGTGGAGAAGTGGTACGCGGACGCGGAGTTCTCCATCGTGGACGCCACCCGCGCGATCGCCGCGGAGCGCGGGGTGTCCCCCGCGCGGATCGCGCTGGCGTGGCTGCTCGGCAGGCCCGCGGTCACCGCGCCGATCGTCGGGGCCACCAGGACCGCCCATCTGGAGGACGCGGTCGCGGCGGTCGGGCTGACGCTCGACGACGAGGAGGTGGCCCGTCTGGAGGTCCCCTACCGCCCGCGCCCCATCATGGGCCACGGCTGACGGGCGGGGCGCGCGGGACGGGGTGCGCGGGGCGGGGGTTCACGGCGCACGAGAGCCTCTCCCCCGCTCGCGTCGTCATCAGTTCATCGTCGAACCGATCTCGGTGCGGTCCATGACCACCAGGAAGCTGGTGACCGGCAGCGAACCGTCCTGCCGCCGCGAGCCGAGGGCCGTGGTGGGATCGGTGGTGACCAGCGGCGGGGTGACCGGGCCGCCCGGCGACCAGCTGTTGTCCCGGGAGACGGCGAGGTGTCCGGTGTCGGCGCTGCCGCGTCCGTTGGAGACCGCGAGGTTGCGGGTCAGGACGGCGCGGGAGCCGGCGAAGGAGTAGCCCTTGCCCCAGTTGGCGAAGGCGGTGGTGCGCTGGAGCCGGAGGGCTCCGGTGTTGCCGCCCGCGTCGAAGCCGCTCTTGGAGTTGTCCCAGGCGGCGGAGGACCGTACGACATGGGCGGGCGAGGGGGCGCCGACGCGGTCGGCGCCGAGTTGGAAGCCGCTGCCGTCGCCCTTGAAGTAGGGGATGTGCCAGCGGTTGCGGCCGTTTCCGAAGGCCCAGGAGTGCTCGATGGTGACCGGGCTCGCCCACATCCACAGGTCGAGGCCGTCGTCGCTGTTGTGGTACAGCCGGGAGCCGGTGACCACGTTTCCGGTGCCGGAGCCGTGGGTGATGGCTATGCCGTCGGCTCGCCGCCCGCCGGTGGCGTCGTCGTGGTTGCCGTAGGAGTCCAGGTTGCGGATGACGTTGTCGTGGGTGTTGTCGCCGCGGAGGGTGAGTCCGGTGTCGCCGTTGCCGTGCGTGCTGAGGTTCTGGAAGACGTTTCCCGCACAGGAGGTGCAGACCAGGCCGCCGCCCGGGGCGTTGCGCAGTTCGATCCCGGAGACCGTCCAGTAGTCGGCGCTGAGGGAGAGCAGGGCGGAGCCCTCACCCAGCCTGGAGCCGTCGATCCTGACCTTCTCCCCGCCGTACGGCCGCAGTCGGACGCGTTCGCGGGGAGTGCCGCTGACGGAGCTGCGCAGCGTGCTGGAGGGGTAGTAGGTACCGCCGCGCACCTCGATGGTGGTGCCTGCCTTGGCGGAGGAGAGCGCCTTTTCCAGGCTGCGGTACGGGGACCCCAGCGTGCCGGTGTTGCCGTCGCTGCCATGGGTGGCCACATACACGGTGGTGGGCACGGCGCTGGCACCCTCCGGCGAAGCCGTCAGATACACCCCGGCCACGGCCGACGCCACGATCACGGCGCTGCCCAGCGGCAGCGTGCGGTCCTTACGGCGCCGGTGGCGGCCCCGTTTGCGCCTCAGCCTCATGGCAACTCCTGTTCCGCGTCGAGAGAACGAGCCGGAGAATCCGGGCCGGCCCGCTCCATGTCGTCGTTGCCGCCAGTCCAGATTAGGTTGCCGGGCTCCCGAGGATTCTTAGATTACGAAATTCCGATCGCCTCGCGATAGCTTGAGACAACTCTTGATCGTTTTGTGGCCGAGGACGTGCGAGAACAGCGAGGTTCGCGTCGGTCTGTTGCCTCATGGACGATAGACCTTGCCCGGCTCCGGGGTGGCCGGGGCCAGCAGCTGGGAGACCGTCACCACGGTGTAGCCGTCCTTCTTCAGCTTCGCCAGGATGCCCGGCACCGCCGGTACCGTGCCCCGGTAGATGTCGTGCAGCAGGATGATCCCGTCACGCTTCGTCTGGTCCAGCACCCGCTTCTCGATCAGCTTCGAGTCGGTCGTCTGGTAGTCCTTCGCCGTCACGCTCCACAACACCTGTGCCACGCCCAGCTCGCGGCAGATCTTGATGATCCGCTCATCCGTACGCCCCTGCGGCGGCCGCATCAACAGGGGCTTGGTACCGGTGAGCTCGACGACGGCGTCCTGGACACGGGTGATCTGCGAACGCACCTCGTCGGAGTCGGTCTTGGTCAGGATCTTGTGCGACCAGGTGTGGTTGGCCAGCTCATGGCCCTCGGCCGCGATGCGGCGCACCAGGTCGGGGTGTTTGTCGATGTGGTTCTTGCCGAGCATGAAGAAGGTCGCGTGGGCGTGCTCGCGCTTGAGGATGTCCAGCAGCCGGGGGGTGTTCTCGCTGGGCCCCGCGTCGAAGGTGAGGGCCACGCACTTGGCGACGGCGCAGTCGACCGACGCATCCAGCGCCGCGTGCTCGGCGCCCGACGCCGCGTGCTCCCGGGCGCTGCGCGGCGAGGTGGTGTCGTAGGAGACGCCGCAGCCGCTGAGGCCCAGCGTCAGACACACAGCGCCCGCGAGGAGCCCGTACGTGCGGGATATTCGGGATATGCCGCCTTTTTGCTTCATCGAATCCCCGTCATCAGATAGTGCCCGTAATCGCCGTTGTGGTCAGCAACGGCCAAATGACGCCAACGGATACACAAACGCGTACAGTTGACGGCGCGCAGCGAGCACTATACATGGCAGGTATACATAAAGTTCATAGATGGATGACAGAAAGGGAGGCCGGGCGGGGCCAGTTACGCCCGGCCTCCCCGCTCTCAGGAGCGGCGGACCGTCACGGGCGGCCGGCGCCCGCGCCCCTGGCGACGACACCGGGCACCGCGCGGGGGTCGTCGACCCGGGTGCGCAGCGTCGGCGCCCAGCCCGCGTCGTCGCCCAACCGCTCCTCGGGAACGCCCGCGTTGTGGAGGGCGAGGAGATCGGCCGGCCGGCCGCCGAGGCGGTTGTTCCGCGCGGTCAGCGCCGTGCCGTTCCACTTCTTGATGATCTTCGCGGGGTCGACGGAGGAGGGCACCGTGAAGGCGTTGGCCTCGGCGACCAGTTGGGACTCGATGCCGATGCCCCAGCTGTAGACATAGCCGTCGCGGGGGGCCACGAAGTGGTTGTTGTAGACGTCCACCTTCCCGAACCGCACCCGCGGCGCCCGCTCCACGATGTTCCGGAACAGGTTGTGGTGGAGCGTGACCCGGAGCCTGCCGCGGTCCGTCGCGCCCGCGCTGTCGCTGTTGCCGATCATCAGCGTCTTGTCGTGGTCGGCGAAGACGTTCCAGGACGCGGTGACGAGATCGGCGCCGCGCACCACGTCCAGCTCACCGTCGTGCTGCTGGTAGAGCCGTCCGTAGTAGCTCGGCTGGGCGCTGTCGGGGCGGCGGCCGTCGGTGAAGGTGTTGTGGTCGACCCAGACATGGGTGGAGCCGTACACCACCAGGTTGTCGTACTCGGAGTTCCAGTTGCCCTCGTCGCCGTCGGTCGGGTCCCAGGCGGGGAAGCAGTCGAAGGCGTCCTCGAAGATGAGATTCCGGACGATGACGTTGTCCGCGCCCCTGATCTGGAGGCTCGCGCCCAGCAGCCGCGCGGTGCGGCCGAGGCCCACGATGGTGGTGTTGGAGCCCACCGTGAGCTGCACGCGTTCGGCCTGCCGGGCGGCGGAGGCGGCGCGGGCCTCCTCCTGCGGGCCGGACGGCTCGGCCTCGCCCCAGGTGGCCGGGTCGTAGGCGGTGAGGTAGGCGTCCAGGGAGTAGCCGTCGGTCGCGTAGTCCGCGCAGGACAGCGGCTTTCCGGCGGCGTCGGTGTTGGCGTCGATGGTGCCCTTGACGTAGATGAGCTTCGGGGTCGGATCGGCGTCGTTCAGCGCCTCGGCCAGCTCCGCCCGGTTGGTGACCGTGAACGTATGCGCCCGGTCGGCCTTACCGCCGCCGGTCGTACCGCCGTCGGCGGAGGCCCAGCCGTCATCGGCGGGGAGGGCGGCTCGGGCGACGGCGGACGGCGTGTGCGCCGAGGCGGGGACGGTGGCGAGAGCGCCGAGGGCGAGTGAGGCGCAGCCGAGTACGGCGGCGACGCGGGCATGGCGTCCGGGCATGACGGCTCCTGGGGAACGGGGTGGGCGGCGGGAGGGGTTACCAGGTGATCCAGCTGTCCGGGATCGCGTCGTCCAGACGCCGGACCTCGTTCGGGGCCAGCACCCGCGCGTCCTTCAGCCCGCGCGCGACGAGCCGGGCGACCTCGATCGCGCCGTGTGGCTGGAAGTGGGTGTTGTCCTGGAGCCCATCGGGGTAGTTGGGCCACTCCCCCGGGTCGAGCCAGTCGAAGCAGTCCTTGGTGGCCTCGGGCCCGAGCCGCTGCCACAGGGCGAGGCTGGTGGCCTGGACGTCGATCAGGGGCACCTGCTCGGCGCGGGCGAGAAGGCGCACCGCGTCGGGGTACGCGCCGTGCGTGGGCAGGGCGTTGCCCGCCGCGTCGAAGCGGCGGCGCTCGACGGAGGTCAGCAGCACGGGCCGGGCGCCGCGGTCGCGCGCGCCCTGGACATAGCGCCGCAGATACTCCGGATAGGTGGTCTGCGGATCGGTGCCGCGCGCCGGGTCATCGGTCTTCTCGTCGTTGTGGCCGAACTGCACGAGGAGCAGGTCACCGGGGCGGATGGCGGCCAGGACGGGGGTGAGCAGACCCTCGTCGTAGAAGCTCTTGGAACTGCGGCCGTTGACGGCGTGGTTGGCCACCGCGAACCGGTCGTCGCCGAGGAAGAACGGCAGGGCCATCCCCCAGCCGGTCTCGGGGGCGGCCGAGGGGGCCTTGGTCGCGGCGGTGGAGTCGCCCGCGATGTAGACGGTGCAGAGGCGGCGGGGACGGGCCTCGGCGGTGCCGGTGGCGGCGAGGACGAAGGGCAGCGCGGCGAGCGAGGCGGCCGCGTGTCTGCGGGACAGGGACATGGCGAAGCGGATGCCTTTCGTACGAAGCGTGCGGGTGCCCGGTGCGAACGGGCCCCGGGACGAGGGGCGCGGGGACGGAGGCGAAGGGGCGGCGGGGCGGGCGGGGCGGCCGTTCGGTGGGGCGCGGCCGCCCCGTACGCGCGGACGGCGGCTAGCCCTGGTGCTCCTTCCAGTCCGCCTGCGCCGCGTTGAGCTCCTTCGCGACCTTGTCGCAGAAGGCCTTGGCGGTCATCTGGCCGAGCAGCACCTTCTGGAAGCTGGGCTCGTTGTCGGCCTTGCTGATGTTGTTCCAGTCCGGGAGGTAGTACGGCAGCTGGACGACCTTGGTCCGCGGATCGTTGAGCGACTCCAGCGCGGCCTTGGTCGGCGGGGCCTCGGCGATCCAGTCGTCGTCCGCCGCGCCGACGTTGGCGGGGATCGCGCCGACGTCCTCGTTCCACAGGCTGTTCATCTCCGGGGAGGCCGCGAACTCGATGAACTTCCAGGCCGCCGCCTTGTTCTTGCTCGCCTTGAAGAGCCCGAGCCCGTCCACCGGGTTGGAGACGATGGTGCGCGCCGCTCCGGCCCGCGACGGCGGCAGCGGAATGCCCGCGATCTTGTCCTTGCCGAGCAGCCGTACGTGGTCGACATAGCTGCCGAGGTTGTGCTGGAGCATCCCGATGTCGCCCTGGTCGAACTGGGCGACCATCTTGGCGAAGTCGTTGTTGAGGTCCGCGGCGGGCGTGACCTTCTTGAAGAGCGCGACGTACTTCTCGAGCGCCGCGACGTTCTTCGGGTCGTTGAGCGTGGTTTTGTCGCCGTCCCAGAAGGACGAGATGCCGGACTGGGCGTACATCATGTCCAGCGCCTGGGCGATCGAGCCCGCACCGCCGCGCAGGGTGAAGCCGAACTTGTTGTCGCCCTTGTCGGTCAGCTCGTCGGCGGCCTGGTAGAAGTGCTCCCAGGTGTCGGGGGCCGGCAGCTTCGCCGCCTGGAACAGGTCGGTGCGGTACCAGAGGGTGCCCTGGTTGGCGGAGGTCGGGACGGAGTACAGCTCCTGGTCCGCACCGCCGGCCGCGCGGACGCTCTCGACCATGTTCTTGATCAGCTTGCCCTTGAGGGCGCTGTCGTCGATGCGGTCGGTGACGGGGTCGAGCGCGCCCTGGGCGACCAGGTTGGCCAGATAGGCGGTGCCCACGCCGCCGACGTCGGGCAGGCTGTCGCCGCCGCTCTGGATGGCGGTGTCGTACTTCGACTGCACATTGGTGATCGGGATCGGCACGTACGTGACCGTGATGTCGGGGTACTTGTCCTCGAACTTGGCGATGATCTGCTTCCAGATCTTGGTGCGGGGGCCGCCGTTGTTGTCCCAGAAGGTGATGGTGCCCTTGCCGGAGCCCTCCTCGCCGGTGGTCGAGCCGTCGTCCCCGCAGGCGGTGGCGGTCAGGGCGAGGGTGAGGGCGGCGGTCAGGGCGGCTGCGGTGCGGGTGGCGCCGCGGGTGCGTGGGTTCATGGATATGCGTCCGTCTCGTCGTGGGTTTCGCTTGCGGTCACCGGTCGGCACCGGCGGCTCCGGGGCGCGTCCGCTCCTACGGCGGTGGCTCATACGGCGGCCCCCTTGTCGGAGAGCTGCCCCGCGATCCGGGCGGCGGCGGGGCGGTCCAGACGGCCGTCGGCGACGGCGGTGACGATGCGCCGGGTGACGGTGTCGGCGGGGGCGATCGGCAGCGGCCGCTCCCAGGCGAGGGCCGAGCCCACCGCCGGGTGCTCCCCGGTGCGCACGCACCAGGGGTCGGCCCGGGTGTCGCCGGTCGCTCCGGCGAAGACCAGCGTCCAGTCGTCGGTGGCCAGCGCCAGCCAGTCCGCGGGCCGTCCGTGCACCGCCGCCTCGCCCTCGCCGTCGGCACTGAAGACGTGCGCGGGCTCGGGACGCCGCGGGAGGGGCCAGCAGAAGCCGCCCGCGTGGTCGGTGGCGCCGATGCCGATCTCCCGGCCGGTCACATTGGTGAGGGCGGAGGTGAAGTCCAGTGCCCAGCACCCCGTGCCGAGGGCCCGTACGGCCACCGTGCGGCGCTCCAGCAGCAGTTGCCGCCCGCCGGCCGTCCACGACAGCTCCTCCACGAACCCGTCGGGGTCGCGCAGCAGCCAGCTGAGATGGCGCTGGCTCCCCTGGTGGTCCAGCCGGCCCGGACCGCCCCGGAAGTCCCGTCCCGCCACCTCCGGGACGGCCATGGACACGCCCAGGTGCGCCGGATGTCCAGCGGGCCGCAGCCCGGTGACGGTGGCGCCGCCCAGGGTGCGCACGGGGTGCAGATACGGGCGTGGCGCGAGCGTGCCGGGCAGCTGGGGGCGGTGCACGTACGACCCGACGATCCGGCCCTCATGGCGCAGCACGGTGCACGGGGGACGGCGGGTGAGGGACGGGGTCAGCGGGTTGGAGGGGGTCAGCCGACTGGAGGGGGTCAGCCGGTTGGACGGGGGCAGCGGGTTGGGGGTCAGCGGGTTCGAGGGGGTCAGAGGTGTCATGGGTGCGGGACCTCCGCGGGGGGTGCGGCCCAGGGGGCGCGCAGTTCCGAGTACAGGGCGAGGCGCTCGGCGCCGGCGGTGACCAGTCGGTCGATGCCGGTCACCACGCGCCGCTTGGCGGCCCGCGCGGTGACGCCCGCACCGGGCTCGGTGCGCCAGGCGTCCGCGGGCAGCGGGACCGGTGCGGGGGCGGTCCGGACCGCCTCGACGACACGCATGAACGCGCCGGTGCGGTCCGGTGGGACGAGCAGTTCGGTGCCGTCGCGCAGATGCGCGACCAGGTTGTCCAGCAGGTCGGTGCGCGCGTGGTCGGTGGTCTCGGGCGGCGCTCCGTCGCGTTCGACGCGGACCCGGTCCAGCTTGTACCAGAGGGTGATCCGGCCCCGGTCGCCGTGGACGGTCACATACGGTTCACCGGGCTCCTCCGCGCACAGGGTGACGGCGGCGGCGATCGTGGTGCCGCCGGTGGTGCGGACGCGTACGCAGGAGGTGTCGTCGGCCTCGATGGCGTTGGCCCGGTACAGCTCCAGCTCGATACCGGCCACGTCCTCGGCCCGGTCGGCGCCGCCGAGGCTCAGGGCGGTGGCGACGGCGTGGGCGAGGGGGTTGGTGAGGACCCCGTCGACGACGTCACGGCCGTCGAGGGTGCGGTGTCCGGCCCAGGGGGCGCGGGTGTAGTAGTCCTCGTCGCGGGCCCACGCCCCGGCCGCGCCGATGCCGCGGATCGCCCCTATGCGGCCGTCGGACACGAGTTTCCGGATGGCGGGCAGGGCCTGGGAGCCGAGCGACTGGAAGCCGATCTGGCAGGCGGTGCCGTACCGGCGCAGCCCTTCGCTCAACCGGGTGAATTCGGCGTACGAGGGTGTGGGCGGCTTCTCCAGCAGAAGGTGCGCACCGCGCTCGGCGGCGGCGAGGGCGAGGTCGGCGTGGGTGTGGATCGGTGTGCAGATGACGGCGATCCGGGCGCCGGTCCGGGCCAGAAGTGCGGGCAGGTCGGCGGATTGTTCGGGCTCGCCGAGCCCGTCGCCCAGCTCCGTCGCCGTGAGGGGACGGAGTTCGCACACTCCGGCGAGCCGGACCTTCCGCTCGGCGGCCAGCCGGCGGATGTTGTCCAGGTGCCAGCGCCCGTGGCCGCGGGCGCCCGCGAGGACGACGGGTATCGGTTCGTCGGCCGGTGCCTCCCCGCGGCTTCCGGGGTGCGCCATGTCCATGCTCGGACCTCCTTGCTCGTTCACGAACGGTTGTGCCGCTGACCGGGTGCGTCGGCTCCGGTCGGCTGTTGACCGGCCGGCTCCCGGCCGGGCCGGTCAGCCCTTGACCGCTCCCGCGCTGAAGCCGGTGATCAGCCACTTCTGGATGAAGGCGAAGACGATGACGACCGGCACCGCGGCGATCACCCCGCCCGCCGCGAGCGCGCCCAGATCGACGCTGTCGGCGCCGATGAGGGTGTTGAGGCCGACCGGGATGGTCTGCTTGTCCTGGGAGCTGAGGAACATCAGCGCGAACAGGAAGTGGTTCCAGCTGTGCACGAAGGCGAAGGAGCCGACCGCGATCAGCCCGGGGCGCAGCAGCGGCAGCACCACCGCGCAGAAGGCCCGGAAGCGGCCGCAGCCGTCCACCCACGCCTGCTCCTCCAGCGACACCGGCACGTTCTTGATGAAGCCGCTGATGAGGATGATCGACAGGGGCAGCTGGAAGACCGTCTCCGCGATGACCACGCTCCCCAGCGAGTTGATCATCTGGAGGTTCTTGAAGATCTCGAAGAGCGGCACCAGCATCAGCGCGCCCGGGATGAACTGCGAGGCCAGCAGCGCCAGCATGAAGCCCTTCTTGGCCCGGAAGTCGAAGCGGGCCAGGGCATAGCCGCCGGCCAGCGCGACCGCCGTCGTCATCACCAGCGAGGCGACGCCGACGATCATGCTGTTCTGGAAGAAGATCCCGAAGCTGCGCTCGTTCCACACCTTCTGGAAGTGCTCACCCGTGACCGGCCAGGGCACCAGCGCGTTCGAGCCCGCGGGGCGCAGCGCGAACAGCAGCATCCAGTAGAAGGGGACGAGGGTGAACAGCAGGTACAGGCACAGCGGCAGATAGATCTGCCAGCGCGGTACGCCCTGGTCGAGCCCGCGCCGGCGCTTCGCGCGGGCGGCGGGCGGCGGGGCGGCCGCGGGGGCGGGCGGGGTGCCCTGCTCGGCGAGTGCGGTGGTCACGTGGTGTCGCCTCCGAACTTGCTCAGGCGCAGATAGAGGATCGAGCAGAAGAGGAGGATCACGAAGGCGACGGTGGTCAGCGCGGAGGCGTAGCCGAAGTCATGGCCGTTGATCCCGGTGTTGGCGACGTACAGCGGAAGGGTGGTGGTCTGCCCGGCCGGTCCGCCGCCGGTGAGGGTGTAGAGCAGATCGACGTTGTTGAACTCCCACACCCCGCGCAGCAGCGTGGACAGGATGATCGCGTCCTTGAGGTGCGGCAGGGTGATGTGGAAGAACCGCCGCGCCCGGCCCGCGCCGTCGACCGAGGCCGCCTCGTACAGGTCCCCCGGGATGGACTGGAGGTCGGCGAGGATGAGGATCGCGAAGAACGGGACGCCGCGCCAGAGTTCGGCGACCACGGCGGCCCAGAAGACGGTCCCGGTGTCGGAGAGCACCGAGGTGCCGTAGGTGCCGATCCCGGCGTCCGCGAGATAGCGGCTGATGCCGGTCGAGGGGTTGTAGAGCAGCATCCAGATGGTGGTGGTCAGCACCCCGGACACGGCCCAGGGCGAGAAGACCAGGGCGCGGGCGAGGCCGCGGCCCAGGAAGGTCTGGTTGACCAGCAGGGCGAGCGCGAGGCCGAGCAGGAGTTGCAGCAGCACCTCGGTGACGACCCATTTGCCGCTGAAGACGAGGGTGTCCCAGAACTGCGGATCGTCGGTGAAGACGCGGGTGAAGTTCGCGAAGCCGGCCCAGCCGTTCCGCCAGGGCTTGGTGACGTTGTAGTGCTGGAGGCTGTAGTAGAGGACGCTGAGCATCGGATAGGCGATGAAGCCCAGCATCAGCAGCCCGGCGGGGGCGATCAGCAGATACGGGAGGCGGCGGGGCGGTCCTCCGGTACGGCGCCGGGTGACCCGGGGTGGTTTCGCCACGGCGTCGGCCATGACTGCTTCTCCGTTCTCAGAGGTGCACGGGCGGGTCTTACAGGTACGAGCAGGGCGGGTGAAGCGCTTGCTGTGAAGCGCTTACCGAATGGCGTTCGATATGACGAACAAATCGTGCGCTGATGGATACGGGCTGCTCAGAGGGTGTGCGTCAGCCCGCGTAGGGTTCGGGAACCGCCCCTGGGCGGGCCAGGAAGCGGAAGTCGCATCCGGTGTCGGCCTGGGTCATCTGCTCCTGGTAGAGCGCGCCGTAGCCGCGTTCGTAGCGGGGCGGCGGGGCCGTCCACCGCGCCCGGCGCCGCTCCAGTTCGGCGTCGTCCACCTCCAGCCGCAGCGTCCGCGCCGCGACATCGAGGGTGATCGGATCGCCGTCGCGGACCAGGGCGAGCGGGCCGCCCACGTACGACTCGGGCGCGATGTGCAGCACACAGGCCCCGTAGCTGGTGCCGCTCATCCGGGCGTCGGAGATCCGCACCATGTCCCGCACCCCCCGCTTCAGCAGATGGTCGGGGATCGGCAGCATCCCGTACTCGGGCATCCCGGGGCCGCCGAGCGGACCGGCGTTGCGCAGCACCAGCACACTGTCCTCGGTGATGCCGAGGCCGGGGTCGTCGATGGTGGCCTGCATCGCCCGGTAGTCGTCGAAGACCACGGCCGGCCCGGTGTGCTTCAGCAGCCGGGGCTCGGCCGCGATGTGCTTGATGACCGCGCCGTCGGGGCACAGGTTGCCGCGCAGCACCGCCACCCCGCCCTCCTCCGCCAGCGGGTTGTCACGCTCCCGGATCACCTCGGAGTTGTGCACCAGGGCGCCGTCCAGCTGTTCGCGCAGCGTGGTGTGGGCGATGGTGGGGCGGTCCAGGTGCAGGATGTCGGTCAGCCGGGAGAGGAAGCCGGGCAGTCCCCCCGCGAAGTGGAAGTCCTCCATCAGGTACCGGCCGCCGGGCCGCAGATCGGCCAGCACGGGGACAGTACGGGCGATCCGGTCGAAGTCGTCGAGGGTGAGCCGCACCCGGGACCGGCCCGCCATGGCGATCAGATGGATCACCGCGTTGGTGGAGCCGCCGAGGGCGAGCACGGTCGCGACCGCGTCCTCGTACGCCTCCCGGGTGAGGATCTCCGAGAGCCTGAGGTCCTGCCAGACCAGCTCGACGGCGCGCAGTCCGGCGGCGGCGGCCATCCGGTCGTGCCCGGAGTCCACGGCCGGGATGGACGAGGCGCCGGGCACGGTCACGCCCAGCACCTCGGCGGCGGCCGTCAGCGTGGAGGCGGTGCCCATCGTCATGCAGTGACCGGGGGAGCGGGCCAGTCCGCGCTCCAGCTCGGCCATCTCGCAGTCGCCGATCAGCCCGGCCCGCTTGTCGTCCCAGTACTTCCACATGTCGGTGCCCGAGCCCAGCACCTCGTTGCGCCAGTGCCCCGGCAGCATCGGCCCGGCCGGGACGAAGACCGCCGGCAGGTCGGCGCTGGCCGCGCCCATCAGCAGCGCCGGGGTGGACTTGTCGCAGCCGCCCAGCAGCACGACGCCGTCGACCGGATAGGAGCGGCACAGCTCCTCGGTCTCCATGGCGAGGAGGTTGCGGTAGAGCATGGGGGTGGGCTTCTGGAAGGTCTCGGAGAGCGTGGAGACCGGGAACTCCAGGGGGAAACCGCCCGCCTGCCAGACGCCGCGCTTGACCGCCTGGGCGCGGTCGCGCAGATGCACATGGCAGGGGTTGATGTCGCTCCAGGTGTTGAGGATCGCGATGACCGGCTTGCCCAGGTGCTCCTCGGGGAGGTAGCCGAGCTGGCGGGTGCGGGCGCGGTGGCTGAAGGAGCGCAGGCCCTCGGTGCCGTACCACTGGTGGCTGCGCAACTCCTCGGGCCGTCTGCGTCTCCTGACCGGGGCGCTCGTACCGGTCCCGACCGGGGAACCCGTACCCGTCCCGACCGGGGTGCTCATACCGACCACCCCTCGACGATCGCGGCGACCTCCGCGCGTCTGGCTTCGGGCAGCGGCTTGCTCGGGGGGCGGACGTCGCGCCGGCACAGGCCCATGGCAGCAAGCGCTTCCTTGACGACCGTGACGTTGTTGGCGGACTGCCGCTCGGCCCTGAGGTCCTCGAACCGCCGGACCTGTTCCCACACCTTCATCGCGCCCGGATAGTCCCCCGCGCGCAGTGCCCCCAGCATGTCGAGCGAGAGGGTGGGGGCCACGTTGACCAGGCCCGAGGTGAAGCCGGTGGCGCCGACCGCCCAGTACGAGGGCGCGTACAGCTCGGCGAGCCCGGCCACCCAGACGAACCGGTCCAGCCCGGCCTCGCGCGCCACGGCGGCGAAGCGGGTGGCGTCGTGGACCGCGTACTTGAGCCCGATGACATTGGGGCACTCCTCGCCGAGCCGGGCGATCGCCGCGCCCTCGATCAGCGGATTGCGCAGGTACGGCACCACGCCCAGCTCGGGGACGGCCTCGGCGATGGTGCGGTGGTAGTCGATCCAGCCGTCCTGGGCGACGTAGGGGTGCACCGGCTGATGGACCATCACCATGTCGGCCCCGGCCGCGCGGGCGTGGCGGGCGGCCTCGACCGCGGTGGCCGCGTCATGGCCGACGCCGACCAGGACGGCGGCCCGGCCGGCGGCCTCCTCGACGGCCAGCTCCGTGACCAGCCGGCGCTCGTCGAGGGTGAGGGCGTAGAACTCCCCGGTGTTGCCGTTCGGGGTGACGGCCTTGACCCCGCCGTCGAGGAGCCGGCGGAGCAGGGCGCGGTAGGCGGTGCGGTCCACCGCGCCCTCGGCGTCGTACGGAGTCACCGGGATCGCCACGACGTCCGCGAGCGCCGTCCTCAGCGGTGAGTAGTCCATACGAACCCTTTCTCTCGATGTCGGCATCGGGCGGGTTGTTCGGATGGTGCTGGGGCCGGCGGCCTGGGCCGCCGGGTGCTACTCCCCCTTCGGGAAGGCGCGCTGGACGAAGGAGGCGATGTGGTCGTGGAGCGCGCGGGCCGCGCCGTCGGCGTCGCCGTCGCACGCGCGGGCCAGGATCTCCCGGTGCTCATGGGCCTCCTGTTCCCAGGAGGGCACCGCCTGCCAGGCGACGGCGGAGACCAGCGCCGCCTGGTCGCGCAGCTCGTCGAGCATCCGGGTCAGCAGGGGGTTGCCGCAGGACCGGTAGAGGGCCCGGTGGAAATCGCGGTTGGCGAGCGACCGGCCGGCCGGATCGGCGGCGGCGTCCGACCGCTCCAGCGCGGCCCCGGCGTCCTCCAGCCCGGCCCCGGCGGCGACGGTCCGGCGCAGCGCCTCGGGCTCCAGGAGCAGCCGCACATCGTAGACGGCGTGTGCCATCGCGGTGTCGACGGTCCTGACGGTGGCCCCCTTGTACTCGCTCATGACCACGAGCCCACGCCCCGCGAGCGTCTTGAGCGCCTCCCGTACGGGCGTCTTGGACACCCCGAACTGCGCGGCCAGTTCAGCCTCCACCAGCGGCTGCCCGGGGCGCAGCTGCCCGGTGAGAATCGCGCGCTTGACCGCCTCCTGCACGTACTGGGTACGGGAGGGGATCGGGCTCGGTGCGATGTCCATGGACGGCTCTCAAGTGGCTCGGATGGCTCGCAGAATTCGCATATCGCGTCTCATATATGACGTACGAAGTACGACGCGATGAAGTTAGGGCGGCCCCGGGGCTTCGTCAACGGTTCTGACGGAATATCGTGCAGGCCGCCACATGCCGGGCACTCCGGTGATCTGCCGAGCCGTCCCGGGAACCCGCCACCGTGGAAGGGCGGCAGGTTCCGGGCCGGACCTCAGCGCTCAGCTCAGCTCGGCCAGGGCGGTGCGGACCGCCGCGAGGTCCTGGTCCGAGGCCAGGCCCGCGTGGTACAGCCGGATCTCGTCCGCGCCGAGCTCCACCGCGTGGGCCGCGTCCTGGGCCAGCGTCGCCGGGCTGCCGCCCATCCCCGTGACCACCGTGAAGTTGGCGGCGAGCACGGTCCGTTCGGTCCGGTGCGGGACGAAGGGAGGCAGGATCGCCGAGCGTGCTGCCTCGCCCCCCGTACACGGCAGCACGACGCCGTCCGCCTGGGACAGCACCTCGGCCGGGTCCACGCCGACGTTGGCGCCGAGCCGGTGCGGGGCCGGGTCGGCGTGCAGCAGCACCCGGAAATCCTTCTCCGCCGCGGCCCTTACGGCGGCCACGGCCTCGGCCCGCAGACCCCCGGCGATCCGGTCCCGCCAGGCCGCGAAGAGCGCGGCGTGGTCGGCGCCGAGCAGCTTGACGACCTCGGCCCACTCCCCCGCGCGGTCACCGCCGTCCGCGGTGGTCTCGCCCGCCCACACCGGGCGCAGGGCGCGCAGGACCGCCTGGCGCAACTCCTCGGCGTCGGCCCCGAGTTCCGCATAGCCCGCACCGCAGCTCTCGCAGAAGCACAGCGACATCAGGTACTGGCCGGCGCCGCCCAGCGGCACCCCGCCGATCTTGTCGTGGGCGTGCAGATGGGCGAGTCCGTACCAGCCGCAGGACTCCAGCTCCACCCCCCGGGTGCCGGGCCGCACGGCGGCCTCGGCGGCCAGGTCCACCAGATAGCCGCGCACCTCGGGGCGGGCGATGCACAGTGCCCACGGGTAGCGGTCGCCATAGGCGTTGCGCACGGCGATCCCGGGGTGCTCCTCGCCCAGCCGGGAGTTGTGCGCGAGCACCACCCAGGAGTGGACCTCGAGCCCGGCGTCGGCCAGCGCGGCGGCCGCCTCGCCGTACGGGTCGTCGCCCGGCACCCACGACTGCTCGTACGGGCGCAGCTCGCGGCCCCGCCAGCGCTCGGCGTCCGGCGGGTAGAGCACGGCGGCGTGCCGGGCGGTGACGACGCGGTGGTCCGGGTGGCGCGGGGTCAGGGCCCGGGTGGAGTGGTAGGCGGAGGCCAGGGTCACCTGCTGGACGCCGAGGTCGGCGATGCGGCGCGCGGCGTCCGGGTCTCCGACGACGTCCCAGGGGTAGACGAACGCGGAGGCTCTCACCGCGCCTCACCGTCTCCGATCAGCGCCATACCGCGCTCGATCAGCTCGGCCAGCTCCTTGACGTGGGCGGGGCTGGGCTCGCTCAGCGGCGGCCGCACCTCGCCCACGTCCAGCCCGCGCAGCCGGACCCCCGCCTTGACCAGCGACACGGCGTAGCCGCGGCCCTGGTTGCGGAGTTCGACCAGCGGCCGGTAGAAGCCGTCGAGCAGCTTGTTGACGGTCGCGTCGTCGCCCGACAGAAGCGCCTTACGGAACGCGAGGGCGATCTCGGGGACGAAGCAGAAGACGGCGGAGGAGTAGAGCGTCACGCCGATCCCGCGGTAGGCGAGGCCGGTCAGTTCGGCGGTCGGCAGCCCGTTGAAGTAGCGGAAGTCCGCGCCCTCGTCCTCCGCCCGCACCGCGCTCACGATGCGCTGCATCAGGTCGAGGTCGCCGATGCCGTCCTTGAGGCCGATGACGCCGGGCACCTTGGCGAGCCGGGCCACGGACTGCGGGGTGAGGACGGCGTTGTCCCGCTGGTAGACGATGATGTCGAGGTCGGTGGCGCCCGCGAGGGCGCTGTAGTGGCGGATCAGCCCTTCCTGGTCGGCCACCACCAGATACGGCGGCATGGCGAGCAGCCCGTCCGCCCCGGCGCGCTCGGCGAGCTTGGCGTAACGGATCGCCAGCGCGGTCCCGTACCCGGCGCCCGCGACCACCGGCACCCGCCCGGCGGCCTCCTCCACGGCGACCGCGACGCAGTCGTGGAACTCCTCCGGGGTCAGGGCGTGGAACTCGCCGGTGCCGCAGCACGCGAAGACGGCCCCCGCCCCCGCCTCGATCCCGGCGCGCACGTGCGCGCGGTAGACCTCCAGGTCCAGGGCGCCATCGGGACCGTAGGCGGTCACGGGGAAGAACAGCAGACCCTCAAGGCGCTCGCCGAGTGAAGTCGAGGTCACGGGCTTCTCCCTGTCGCGTACACGGACCCGCCGTCAGCCGCCGACGAAGTGTGCACGTTTCTGATCGTCATCTACATTCGTGAACGCGCTCACCGTAAGGCAGCCCTCTGTCACCGGTCAAGGGTGCGGACGGGGCACGCACCCTTGACGGTCCATCCGTCGATCCTTACGGTGTCCATGAATCTGAACCACATACACGAATAAAAACCCCATACGTTCACGTCCGCGCATCGCATGACCCGATAAGCCCCTTACGGAGGAGATCCGCCCATGCCCGCTCCCCGCACCGTCCTCCTCACCGGCGCCGCCGGCGGCATGGGCACCTTGATGCGCGAGCTGCTGCCGTCGTACGGATATCAGCTGCGGCTGCTCGACCAGCTCCCCATCGAGGGCGAGCCGGACGCGATCACCGCGGATCTGTCCGACCGGGACGCCCTGGGCGAAGCCGTACGGGGCGTCGACGCGATCATCCATCTCGCGGGCATCTCCCTGGAAGCCCCGTTCGAGAAGATCCTGCGGGCCAACATCGAGGGCACGTACAACCTGTACGAGGCGGCCCGCGAGGCGGGCGTCCGCCGGATCGTCTTCGCCTCCAGCAACCACGCCGTCGGCTTCACGCCGCGCCCGGCCGAGACCCCCGCGTCCGGCGACGCGCTCATCCCGCTCGACACCCCGCGCCGCCCCGACACCTTCTACGGCCTGTCGAAGTCGTTCGGCGAGGACCTGGCCTCGCTCTACTGGGACAAGCACGGCATCGAGACGGTCGCCATCCGCATCGGCTCCTGCTTCCCCGAGCCGACGACGGTCCGCATGCTGTCCATCTGGATGAGCCCGGCGGACGGCGCCCGGCTGCTCCACGCCGCCCTTACGGCGGAGAACGTGGGCTACACCCTGGTCTACGGCAGCTCGGCCAACACCCGCCTGTGGTGGGACCTTTCCTCGGCCCGCGCCCTGGGGTACGAGCCGAGGGACGACTCCGAGCCGTACGCCGCGAAGCTGATCGCCGAGCAGGGGGAGCTGGAGCCGGGCAACCCCGACCACGAGTACCTCGGCGGCGCGTTCTGCACCAACCCGCCGATCTGGCCGCGTTGAGGCATTGGGGCGCGGGTTGTGGTTTCCGGGCGCGGAGTCGAGGTTTCCGGGCGCGCCCTTGAGGCGGCGCGCCCTTGAGCGGGCGCACCCTTGAGGTTTCCGGGCGCGTCCTTGTGCGTGGGGGCGCCGCTCACCGAGGCGAGGTGGTTTTGAGCATGGGTCCGGTGGTGGGGGGCGCGGCGCCGCCGCCGGCCGCCGGGCCGGTGGGGTGTCAGGGCCGTGGCGGCTCGGCGATGCGCGGGGCCCGGCCGATCCGGAGTGCGGCCCGGTGGTCCCTGGGGCGGCCCCTCCGGGTACCCCTCCAAAAGACGCTTGATCTGACGCAACTAATTTGTCAAGCAGTTTCCGGAGGGGTACCCCACCCCCCTCGGCAGCCCGGCGACGGCCCTGGCTCCCGGCCACGGAAACCGCCACCGGCGCCCACACCCACGGGCCCGGCGGACGGCGGCGGCGCCGCGCCCCCCACCCCCGCCGCCCCTGCTCAATTGCGCCGAAGGCGCGAGACGAAAGCCGCACTCAACCGAGCCGCCCAGCCTCAACCGCCCAGCCTCAACCGCTCAGCGAGCCGTCTTGGCCCACTCCTCCACCGTCGTGACCTCGGCCTGACGCGGGAACACCTTCTCGGTGAGCACCCGGTGGACCTCCTCGTCCGGGTCGGCACAGCCGTCGGCCAGCACGGTGAGCTGGTAGTCCAGGTCGGCGGCCTGGCGCAGGGTGGACAGGACGACGCCGCTGGTCGCGATACCGGCCAGGACGAGGTGGGAGATACCGCCGGAGCGCAGAACCAGCTCCAGGTCGCTCCCGGCGAACGCGCTGACCCGCTTCTTGGTGATCACTGCCTCGTCGGGCCGGGGTGCGACATCGGGGTGGATGGCCGCGTTCGGGTCCCCGGGACTGAACGCGCCCTCGGGCAGGCCGCTGAACGCCTTGTTGCGGTCGGAGATGTCGGAGCGACCGGACCGGAAGCCCACCACGACGTGCAGGACCGGAATCCCGGCGGCACGGGCGGCGTCGATCGCGCGGCGCACGCGCGGCAGGTAGCCGGCGTCCCTGATGTGGCTCACCATGGCCGCCTGGAGGTCCATCGCGAGCAGAGCGGTGTTGTTCACGGTCACGTTGTCGACGCCTTTCGCTGCTGTGGTTCTCGGGAAGAGGAGGAATCGCCGGACCCGATACGGCCCAGCGAGCGGTCCACGACCGTGAGCGCCAGGAACAGCCCGGCGACGGCGAGCATGAACCAGGCCAGGCCGTGCAGCCCGGCGGTGTCGGCGCGGGCGCCGAAGAAGGCGCCGTTGGCGCTGGAGGCGACCATCGCGCCGACGTAGAGGAAGGTACGGAGCAGCCCCGCCGAGGCGCCCATCCGTTCCGGATCGGCCTGGTGGTACACCGCGTTCTGGAGGGCGAGGTTGTTCAGCCCCTGCGGTACGCCGAAGACGAGCGCGACGGCGATCAGCAGCCACACCGCGCTGTGCGGCTGGAGCAGGAGCAGCAGGACGCAGACGGCGATCTGCGCCACCCCGCCCACCAGAAGCTTGCCGCGCACCTCGGCGCGGCGCCCGGTCACGGAGGACACCGCGATACCGGTCAGGAACAGCGGCAGTTGGGCCAGCCCCGCCTGTGACGCCGTCAACCCCCGGCCGTCCTGGAGCCACTGGGTGTAGCCGTACAGGAAGACGTAGGAGACGACGGAGGTGAGGAGGGCGCGGCCGTAGGTGAGCAGCAGGGGCGGATTGCCGCCGAACACCCGCAGGTCGATGAACGGCTCGGCCGCCCGCAGCTCCCGCACCGCGAACCCGGCCGCCGCCAGCGCCATCAGCACCGGCAGGTACCAGCGGTCGGACCGGGGCTCCATCAGGAACAGCAGCAGCGAGACGAGCATGGCGGCGAACAGCGCCATACCGGGCAGGTCCAGCCGGACGCCCTTCCCGGCCCGCTCCTTCGGCGAAGCCTTGGGCAGCCGCCGGACGGCGAGGACCAGACCGGCCACCGCCAGGGGGATGTTGACGGCGAACGTGGTGCGCCAGCCGCCGAGCCCGATCAGCAGTCCGCCCAGGGGCGGGCCGACGACGGCGACGGTCTGGCTGGCGACCGCGAGCGCCGCGAGGATTCCGGCGGGGCTGTCCCGGCCGGTCCGCCGGGCCTCGCTGCGGATGAGGGACATCGAGGCCGGATAGCCCGCGCAGGTGCCGAACCCGAGCACCACGCGGGAGACGATCAGCACGCCCAGGTTCGGGGCCAGCAGCCCGATCAGCCCCGCGATCCCCGTCAGCGTCGCCCCGACGAGGAAGAGGCGGCGCGGTCCGTAGAGGTCGATCAGCCGCCCCACGACCGGCTGGCCTATCGCGGTGGCCAGATAGAGCGCGGAGACCAGCCAGGCCGTCTGCGACGGCGGCGCCCCGAACGCGGCGCCGATGGGCACCAACGACACCGAGATGATCGAGGAGTTGACCGGGTTCAGCACCGAACCCAGCATCATCGGGGCCAGGAGCCTCCGGTCGAAGGCGCTCTCCTTGTCCGCGTCCGCCGTGGCCTGTCGTCGTCGTACGAGCCGGGCGAGCCGCGCGATCACGCGCGGGTGAGCCGGTCCAGCAGGGCCAGCGCCTCGAGGATGGTCTGCCGTTCCGCTTCCGTGTAGCCGGTTTCCAGGGACCGGGCGAGCCACTCCTCGCCCGCCCGCCGCTTGTCGGCCAGGAACGCGCCGCCGGCTTCGCTCACCGACACCAGCTGCCGCCGCCCGTCATGAGGGTCGGGGCGCCGCTGGATCAGCCCGCGCTCGTCCAGCGCGCCGAGCGTGGCCGCCATCGACTGCGGCCGGACCCGCTCGGCCGCCGCCAGATCGCTCGTCGAGGCGGGACCCTCCTTGCTGAGCCTGCTGAGCACGGACGTCTGAGAGGGGGTGAGCTCCTCGTTGTCGTACGTCTCCTTGAACCGCCGCCGCAGCCGGCCGATCACCACGCGGATCTCATGCGCGGCGCGCACGGCGGACGCGGACATGCCGCGAGGGGTCTCTGTCATGCCCCTCACGGTAATTTCTTCAGCCCAGGCTGTCCAGTTGCAACTGAACAGCCTGGGCTGCGCGTTTTCAGAAGTGCGCTAAGCGCTCGCGCCCGCGAACCCTACGAACTCGGCCCACGCATGCGCCGGGAACGTAAGGTTCGGGCCGTCGGTGTCCTTGCTGTCCCGGACGTGCACGATGCCGGGGCACGCGGCGACCTCGACGCACTGGCCGCCCTCACTGCCGCTGTAGCTGCTCTTACACCAATCCATGGCAACTTCGACGCACTCGCCCCCTGCACCGCTGCTGTAGCTGCTCTTGAACCAAGCCAGCTCGCCTATGCCGCCAGCTGTCTCTTCGACGCTCATGCTTCCCCTAGCAATTTCTCGATGAAGGCCAGCGACTCCCTTGGGGTGAGAGCCTGCGCCCGGATAATCCCATAGCGAGCATGCATTGCTCGGACCATATTTCGTTCGACCAGCAGACGGCTGACCTCCTGCACCTCCACGTACGCCACCCGCTGCTGCCCGGCCGTCTCGATGAGTGTCAACGGACCTCCCAAACCCGCGTGATCGTCGCCCCGATCCGTGGGCATCACCTGGATCTCGACGTTCCGCTTCTGGCCAATCAGCAGCAACTGCTCCAACTGTCCCCGAAGCACCTGCCTGCCACCGATCGGCCGTTGAAGTACGGATTCCTCGACAATGAAGCTCATCAACGGCGCGGGCCACTTGGAGAAGATCTCTTGACGCGCGAGTCGGGCAGCGACGCGCTGCTCGATGGTCTCCTCATCCAATAGCGGGCGCCACATGGTGAAGACCGCTCGCGCGTACTCCTCGGTCTGCAACCGGCCGTTCACCAGTAGCGTGTCGTACGCATGCAGCTCAATCGCGTCCAACTCCAACCGCGCCGCATCGCGGAAGAACGCCGGATACCGCGCCCGCGCCACCTCCCCCTTCATCGCCTTCAACAGCCCCCCGGCGCTCAGCACCTCATCCGCCTTGTCGATCAGCTCCGGCTTGGGGATGCGCCGCCCCTGCTCGACCGCCGCGATCTGGTCCGCGCCGTAGCCGACGCGCGAGCCCAACTCCACCTGTGTGAGCCCCGCGCGCTCCCGTAAGAGCTTGATCTGCAGGCCGAAGCTCTTGATGAACGCCCCGGAATCCTCCCCGTCCGGCAACTCCGGCCGCCCCGCACTCGCCATGTCCCGTCACCTCCGCCGCGCCGACCGCAGGTCACGGCCGACAGTCCCGACACCAACCCGCCGCGCCCCTACAGACACGCTCCGTAGTTACGCGCTTGCTGGTCAGGCTAGGCACGCCACCGCAAGGCTCGTGCCCATGACGACCGAAAATGCCCCCTCACGAGGGACAAACCAGGGACAACCAACGCCCGCGCCCGGCGAGTTCGCCATGCGCTTCACCTCGACGCCGCGCGGTGCGCGCCTCGCTCGGCGGCTCGTGTCGCACCGGCTCGCCGCGTGGGGCTACCCGTACGATTCCGGCCCCAACGAGACCGTGACCCTGATCGCGAGCGAGCTGGCCGCGAACGCCGTACGGCACGGCCGCGTGCCGGGGCGGGATTTCCACGTACGGCTGACCGCACCGCTGGGCGACGCGGGCGGGACGATCCGGATCGAGGTGTCGGACACGCGCACCGAGAAGCGGCCCGCGCCCACCGCCACCGCCGCCGCGCCGGATGCCGAGACGGGGCGCGGTCTGTTCCTCGTCTCGCGGCTCGCCGAGCGCTGGGCGGTCGGGCCCCGGCCCGGCGGCGGACCCGGGAAGACCGTGTGGGCCGAGATCGCGACCGAGACCAAGCCCTCAGACCGCTCCGGCCCGCTCCAGTGCCCGTAGGGCCATCCGACGTGAGATGCCGACCGGATCGGCGACCGCCGCCAGGCCGTACAGCACCGTGGCGCCCTCGTGGAGCAGCAGCAGCTCGTCCGCCAGCTCATCGGGGGCGGCCACGTTCGCCTCCTCGCACAGTTGCCGCAGATAGGTCCGCAGCCAGCGCTTCTGGTCGGCGATCACCTGCCGGGCCGGATGGCCGGCGTCCGGCAGTTCGGCCGCCGCGTTGACGAATCCGCAGCCGCGCGGGTTCTCGCGGCGCATCCACGCCGCGAGGGCGTCGAAGGTGGCCAGGACGCGCTCCGCCGGGGGCGACTTCTCGACCTCGGCGGTGAGCCAGGCCCGCCACCGCTCGTCGCGCTCCCGCAGATACGCGGCGATCAGCGCTTCCTTGGAGCCGAAGCGCTCGTACAGCGTCTTCTTGGTGACTCCGGCGCGCTTGGCGATCAGATCCACGCCGACCGCGTTGATCCCCTGCCCGTAGAACAGCTCGGCGGCGGCGTCGAGGACGCGGCGCGCGGCGGGGGTGAGCGCTTCCCTCTGCGTTTGCATGCCGTGATCACCTCCGATCGGGGTTGACGGAAAGGTATACCGATCTGTTTAGTCTAGTGGACGCGAGGTACTAAACAGATCGGTATACCCGGAACCCGATCAGACCCGAAGCGAGGACGACACCCATGCCCATCAGCACCGCCATCACCTCCATCGGCCTCGTCGTGATGTGGAGCTCCGGCTTCATCGGAGCCGAGCTCGGCACCCGGGAGGCCACCGCCGACACCCTGCTGATGTGGCGGTTCATCGCGGCGGCGGCGGTGCTGGGCGGCGCCTGGGCGCTGCTGAGGCGCCGCAAACCGCGCCCGCGCGCCATCGCCGAGCAGGCGGCGATCGGCGCGCTCTCGCAAGGCGGCTATCTGGGCGGTGTCGTGTGGGCGGTCGGACTCGGCGTCCCGTCCGGCACCACCGCGCTGATCGCCGCGTTGCAGCCGCTCGCGGCGGGGGCGCTGGCCGGGCGGCTGCTCGGGGAGAGGGTCAGCCCGCGCCAGTGGGCGGGGCTGGCCATCGGCCTCGGCGGGGTCGCGCTCGTCGTCCAGGGCGATCTGGCGGCGGGCACCGCGGCCGCCCCGGTCTGGGCGTACGGACTGCCGTTCGCGGCGATGGCGGCGCTGCTGGCCGCGAGCTTCCTCGAACGCAGGGCGCGGGCGCCGCTCGGCCCCGTGGACGCCCTGCCGCTGCACTGCCTCGTCAGCGCCGTGCTGTTCACCGGGGTCGCCCTGGCCGGGGGCCATGCCGCGCCCCCGTCGAGCGGGGGCTTCTGGACGGCGGTGGCCTGGACGTTCCTGCTCTCCACGGTCGGCGGTTACGGGTTCTACTGGCTGAGCCTGCGCCGCAGCGGCGTCACCCGCACCAGCGCCCTGATCTACCTCACGCCGCCGACCACGCTGGTGTGGGCGTACGCGATGTTCGGCGACGCGCCGGGGTGGACGGCCGTGGCGGGCATGGCGGTGTGCGTGATCGGGGTGACGGCCGCGACCGTACGGCGCCCGGACCGATCGGCGCGGCGGCTCGCGGAGGGGGCCGTCCGTGATCGAGCGGTGTCACGGGTACCGGCCGAGTAGCGCGCGATGCGCGAGGCGTCCGGGGCGCGGACGGAATCGGGCGCAGGTCAAGGAACCGTAAAGCGGGGACGTTCGTTACCCCGGGCATGACCGCTATGACACCCGGCTCGAACCTCCCCCTCCCCGTCGCGCGCGTGGCGGTTGACGTGACCGCTCCGGTGCGGCTCGACGTATCGGGCCTGCTGCTCACCACCAACGGCAAGGTGCGCTCCGACGACGACTTCGTCTTCTACAACCAGCCCGCCGGACCGGGGGTGACCCACCGCGCCGGCACGGCGGGCGCGGGCGACACCATCACCGTGGACACCGGCGCGGTGCCCGCCGATATCGAGAAGATCGTGGTGACCGCGAGCCTGGACGCCCCCGGGGCGACCTTCGCGGGCACCGAGCCGACCGCCACCGTGCGCGGCGCCGACGACGGTGCCGTGATCGCCACCTTCACCCCGCCGCGCCTGGGCAGCGAGACGGCGCTGGTGGTCGTGGAGGTGTACCGGCGCAATGGGGCGTGGAAGGTGCGCGCGGTCGGGCAGGGCTACGCCAATGGGTTGGCGGGCATCGCCACCGACTTCGGGGTGACCGTCGAGGAGCCCTCCGTCCCGGCCGCCCACGCCACCCAGTCGCCGCCCCCGCCGAGCGGTCCGCCCGCCGGTTTCCAGCCCCCGCCGCCCATGCCGACCGCCCCGCCGCCCGCTCCCCCGGCCGCGCCGCCGGCCGCCGCACCGGCGCCGGCCACCGGGAAGATCAACCTGGACAAGGGGCGGGTCAGCCTCCAGAAGAACCAGACGGTCTCCCTGGTCAAGGGCGGCCGCCCGGTGCTCAGCTCGGTGAAGATGGGCCTGGGCTGGGAGCCCGCCTTCCGCGGCAAGGACATCGACCTGGACGCGTCCGTGATCGCCTTCGGTGTCGACCGCAAGAAGATCGACGCCTGCTTCTTCGGCAAGCTGGCCATCCTCAACGGCGCCATCCAGCACTCCGGCGACAACCTCACCGGTGAGGGCGGCGGCGACGACGAGTCCATCACCGTCCACCTCGGCGGCCTCCCGCCCGAGGTCACCGGCCTGGTCTTCACGGTCAACTCCTTCTCCGGCCAGAAGTTCACCGACGTGGCCAAGGCGTACTGCCGCCTGCTCGACGCCCAGACCGGCGAGGAGCTGGTCCGCTTCGACCTCACCCACGCCGAGCCGCGCACGGGCGTGATGATGGCGAAGCTGATCAAGCAGTTCTCGGGCGAGTGGGAGATGACCGCGATGGGCGAGTACGTGGACTCGCGCACCGTACGCGGCATGGCCAAGCCCGCGGGCAAGGCCCTCTGAGGTCCGTCCCACCGCCACTCGGCGGTGGTCCTCATCCGACCGCGTGCCGTGGCCGGTCCACGGCCTCGGCAGGCGCGGTGGACAGGCCCGCCACGCGGGCCAGGCGGCGGTAGGAGTCCAGCAGCGCCTCGCGGTCGTAGGTGCTCGTGGTGACCAGCACCTCGTCCGCGTCGCTGCGCTCGATCAGCTCCTCGAGCGCGGCGGCGACCTCGTCCTCCGTGCCGTACAGCTGGCCCCGCAGGCCCTGCTCGTAGAAGCCGCGCTCCTTCTCGGTCATCTCCCGGGCCTCGATCTCCGCCACCGGGGCCAGCGGCGGGAAGACGCCGTGGGTGCGGGAGTGGGCCATCGCCCACGCCTCGGGGAGCAGCAGCCGGCGGGCCTCCTCCGTGGTCCCGGCGACCGCGACATTGCCCGAGACGACGACATACGGCGCGGCGGACCACGCCGAGGGGCGGAAGCCCGTGCGGTAGCGGTCGATCGCGCGCAGCATCTCGTCCCGGCCCCGCGGATCGCCGATCACCAGGGCCAGCCCGGCTTCCGCCGCCAGGTCCGCGCCGGCCCCGGTGGCCAGGACGAAGACGGGCAGCCGCAGTCCCTCCGCCGGGTGGGCGTGGACCTGGGGGTAGGCGCTCTGCTCACCGGTGAACCAGCCGAGCAGCTCGTCCAGTTGGGCGCCGAAGTCCCGCGCGGCCTCCTTCTCGGCGCCCAGGGCGCGGCGGATGCCGTCGGTGAAGCCGACGGAGCGGCCCAGGCCCATGTCGATCCGGCCCGGGAAGAGGGATGCGAGCACCCCGAACTGCTCGGCGACCACCAGCGGGCGGTGGTTCGGCAGCATCACCCCGCCCGTGCCCACCCGGATGCGGACCGTGGCCGCCGCGACGGCGGACGCCAGCACCGTGGGCGCCGAACCGGCGACGCCGGGCACGCTGTGGTGCTCGGAGACCCAGAAGCGGTGGTAGCCGAGGGCCTCGGACGCTTGCGCGAACCGTACGGTGTCGCGCAGCGCCTGCGACCGCTCCCGGCCCTGGCGGGTGCGGGAGCGGTCGAGGATGGAGAAGGGGGTGGTGCGCAGGCGTGAGGTCACCCTCACGTCAACGTGCGCCCCGGCCGGCGGGATTCCCCCGGCCGGGTGCCGCGTCAGCGCTGGCGGCGCCAGGGGCCGGTGATCGCGAGCATGATGCCCGGCACCTGGATGTTGGCGAACAGCGTCGATCCGTCGGGCGAGAAGACCACACCGGTGAACTCGCTGAACTCCGGCTCCTCGGCCGTGCCGATGTTCAGCTCGTTGCGCGCGATCGGGTACGTCCGGCCGTCCTCGGTGGCGCCGAACAGGTGCTGGATGCCCTCGCCGTCCTCGGCGATGACCAGCCCGCCGTACGGCGAGACGGTGATGTTGTCCGGGCCGTCGAAGGCGCCGTCCTTCGACGGGTCGGGGTTGACGCCGAGCAGCACCTTGAGGGTGAGGGTGCGCCGCTTGGGGTCGTAGAACCAGACCTGGCCGTCGTGCTGGACCGGGCTCTCCTCGCGGGCGTACGAGGACACGATGTACGCACCGCCGTCCGCCCACCACATGCCCTCGAGCTTGCGCGCCCGGGTGATCTGGCCGTCGGCGAACTGCTTGCGCACCGACACGGACTTCGCGTCGCGGTCCGGCACCGGCTCCCAGTCCACGCCGTAGACCGTGCCGGTCTTGGTGGCGCGCGAGAGGTCGTCCACGAAGTTGCCGCCGGAGTCGTAGCACTTGGGCGCCTGGAGCACACCCGCGTCGTCGGCCAGGGTGTCCAGCTTGCCGCGCCCGTGCTCGAAGCCGTGCGGCGGAACCCACCGGTAGAGGAGGCCGTTCGGTCCGGAGGCGTCCTCGGTGAGGTAGAGGTGGCCGCGCCCCGGGTCCACGACGACGGCCTCGTGGGCGTACCGGCCCAGGGCCTTGATCGGCTTCGGGTCGCGGTTGGCCCTGCGGTCGTGCGGGTCGACCTCGAAGACGTAGCCGTGGTCCTTGGTCATGCCGTTCTGGCCGGCCTTGTCCTCGGTCTCCTCGCAGGTCAGCCAGGTGCCCCAGGGGGTGCGGCCACCGGCGCAGTTGGTGGAGGTGCCCGCGATGCCGACCCACTCGGTGACGTGGTCGCCGTGCTTGGAGACCTCCACGACGGTGCAGCCGCCGGAGGCCGCCGGGTCGTAGACCAGACCGTCGGTCAGCGGGACCGGGTGCGGCCACTTGCTGCGCGGCCCGCTCAGCTCGTGGTTGTTGACCAGCAGCGTCGCACCGCGCGAGCCCTCGAAAGTGGCCGTGCCGTCGTGGTTGGACGGGGTGGACTCGCCGGACTCCAGCGTCGTCTCACCGGTGCGGGTGATGATCTTGTAGCTGAAGCCCTTGGGGAGGGCCAGGATGCCCTTGGGGTCGGCGATGAGCGGACCGTAGCCGAGCGAGGCGCCGCCGTGACCGGGCCGGCCCTCGGCACCCGCCGCGGTCGCCCCGGCCGCCTCAGCGGCGAGCGCACCGGGCGCGGTGCCGAGCACCCCGGCACTTCCGACCAGGGCGACCCCGGCCCCGGCCGCGGAATGCTTCGCGAAGTCTCTTCGGCTGAGCGACATGTCTTCTCCCGAACGCAGGTGGTCCTCCGGACTGCGGCCTTACGTTCCCGCCCTCGACCGAACATCAGTTGAACGGAACGCGACATCAACGGACGAATGGCCGCCGACCCCTGATGTGCGCCCCTCACGCAGTCGCGTCCCGCGATCCGGATCGCGTTGTATACGGCGCTCACGTGCTCGCGTCCCGCGAGCCGGATCGCGTCCCACCCCGCGAGGGCGGGCGCCCCCTCAAAGCGCGAGTGGCCGCACACCCCGCGAGCGGGTGCGCCGCTCAGCCCCGCGAAGGCGGGTACCCCCTGCCCCGCACGTCGCTCACCCCATGAGCGGGATCGCGGCTCACCCCGCGAGCCGGTGCGCCCCTCACCCCGCGAGCCGGTGCGCCCCTCACCCCCGAGCGGTCGCTCACCCCGTGAGCCAGTGCGCCACACACCCCGCGAACAGGACCGCGACTCGCCGCACGAGCCCTCACCCCGCGAGCCGGTGCGCCCCTCACCCGCGAGCGGATACGCCCCTCACCCCCGAGCGGTCGCTCAACCCCATGAGCCGGATCGCGTCCCACCCCGCGAGGGCGGGCGCCCCCTCAAAGCGCGAGTGGCCGCACACCCCGCGAGCCAGTGCGTCGCTCAGCCCCGCGAAGGCGGGTACCCCCTGCCCCACACGTCGCTCACCCCACGACCGGGATCGCGGCTCACCCCCGCGAGCCGGTGCGCCCCTCACCCCCGAGCGGTCGCTCACCCCGTGAGCCAGTGCGCCCCTCGCCCCGCGAACAGGACCGCCGCTCACTCCAGGAGCGGGTGCCCCCTCAACGCACAAGTGACCGCTCACCCCACGAGCGGGTGCCCCCTCAACGCACAAGTGACCGCCCACCCCACGAGGGACAAGCACGCCGCTCGCCCGCGAGCGGTCACCCACCCCCACAAGCGAGATCCCGGCCCACCCCACGAAGCGGAGACGCCCCCACCCCGTGAGCCGACGCGCCCCTCACCCCGCGAGCGGATACGCCCCTCACCCACAAGTGATCGCTCAACCCCATAAGCGGGATCGGGGCTCGCCCCGCGAGGGCGTGGGCGGTGCTCAGCCTCGGGAGCGGGCCTTGAAGGCGGCCTTGCGGGCCTCCTTGGCGGCCTTCTTGTCCGGATGCAGCCGCCCCATCGCCTCCAGCACCTCCGCGGTCGCCGGGTGGTCCACCCGCCAGGCCGAGTCGAAGAAGCTCCCGGACTGGTCGACCAAGCCGCGCACCAGATCCCGCAGTTCCGCCGAGTCGCCCTCGGTGGAGAGCTGGGCCGCCAGGGTGTCCACGGTCAGCCAGAAGACCATCTCCTCCGACGGCTCCGGAACCCCCGCCACCCCGTGTTCGGCCAGCCAGACCCGGGCCAGCCCGCCCAGGTGCCGGTCGTCCAGCACCTCGCGCAGCGCGGGCTCGGCCGCGGCCCCGGCCAGCGAAAGGGTCTGCTGGCAGGTGAGGCGGCGCAGCGGCGCGCCCTCGTCGTCGCCGCGCGCGGCGGCCAGCAGCTCGCGGGCGGCCTCCTCGGGCGTACGGCGGGCCAGCCACTGTTCGGCCTCGGCCTGCGCGGCGGGCTCGGGGTGGCCGGGGAGGGCGGCCAGCAGGATGTCGGCGCCCTGGTCGGCCAGGTCGCCGACGGCCGGGGCATCGATGCCCGCCTCGACCATCCGGGACCGTACGGCGTAGACGCCGAGCGGGGTGAGCCGGACCATGCCGTAGCGGGAGACGTCCTCGTCCTCCAGTTCCCCGGCCGGCTCGGACTCCTGGACGCGGCCCTCGCCGTCGACCTCCTCGATCAGCGCCTCGTCCACCGGCTGGTAGTCGATGAGGCCGGTCGGGGCGAGCAGCCGGAACTGGTCGTCCAGCCGCACCATCGCCTCGGAGACCTCTTCGAGGATGTCGTCGGTGGGCTCGTCCATGTCCTCGGGGACGATCATGGAGGCGGCCAGCGCGGGCAGCGGTACGGAGGCCGCGGCGGCCTCCTCGTCCAGGGCGGTCAGCAGGTAGAGGTTGCCCAGCACGCCGTCGAGGAACTCGGCCTCCTCCTCCGGGTTCCAGTCGAGGGCGTCGAGGTCGAGCTCACCGCCCTCGCTGAGCTGGTCGGCGATCTCGGCCAGGTCGGGGGCGGCGGCGTCGGCCAGTACCGTCTCGAAACCGTCCAGCCAGATGTCCAGGATGTCGCGGGGGCCGCCCTCGGAGATCAGCCGCAGCTCCTCGCCGCTGGTCGCGACGGACGAGAACGCGTCCCCGGGCGCCGCCTCGCCGTCCGCGCGGTCACCGTGGTCGTCACTGTCACCGTGTCCGTCGCCGTCACTGTCGCCGTCACCCTCGTCGTGACCGTCTCCACGGATCTCGACCAGTCCGGTGTCGACGGCCAACTGCCATGCCTGCGCGGTGTGCTCGGGTCCGTCCTCGTCCCCCGCGAGCCCCAGCAGCTCGATCGCCGCCCGCAGCTCGGCCTCCGGCAGCACCCCGTCCGACGCCACCGGCTTCCCCGGCCCGGCCCAGCGGGCGAGCCGGACCGCGCGGGAGAGAAGCGGCGCGGCGAGTGCGTCCCGTGCGAGTTCCGCGTCGGTGCGGAGCCGCACGGGCGGCATGGTGGGGCGCTCTTCTGGCATGGGCGGACGTCACTCCTCGGGGACGCGGCAGTCGCGGGCGCGCATCGGGGCTGTCAGGACTACGGCTATGGGGCTATGGCTGTACGGGCTATCGGGCTATGGCTATGGGGCACGGCTGTACGGCTGTGCGGGGGTGCGGACCCGGATGCGCACGGATGCGCAGGCACGGCCCGCCCCCAGCGTAGACGGAACGGGACGGCACTTTCGTCCCGATGTGGCCCCGCGTCACGGCAAGCGGTGATTTCGGCCAGTGGGCCGGCGGTCACCGGCCGGGGCGGGGGAACGGGCGCCGCGCCCCCGTTCACGATCCCGTCCCGCTCCGGCCATGCCCCGGACATCCGCCCTCCCTTGACAACGTCCGTGGTGAGGACAGAGATTGACGCGCGTAGAGGCCACCTCCTCGCCCGTTCACTCCTTCCCGGAGGCCACCGCCATGTCCCCTCGCGCCCCGCGCGGACCCGTCGCCGTCACCGTCGTCGCCGCCTCCGCCCTCGCGGCCGGGCTGCTCGCCGTCCCGTCATCGGCCGCCGCCGCCGAGATCCGCATCCATGACATCCAGGGCAGCACCCGGATATCCCCGCTCGCCGGACAGCGGGTGACCGACGTCCCCGGCACGGTCACGGCGATACGCGCCTTCGGCTCGTCGCGCGGCTTCTGGGTCCAGGACACCGCGCCCGACGACGACCAGGCCACCAGCGAGGCGATCTTCGTCTACACCGGATCGACCACGCCCTCGGTCGCCGTGGGCGACTCGGTGCTGGTCTCCGGAACGGTGTCCGAGTACTACCCGGGCGGCAAGGACGCCGGCGGGCAGTCGCTCACCGAGCTGTCCAAGGCGACCTGGACGGTCCGGTCCTCCGGCAACGCGCTGCCGGCCGCCTACCGGCTCAACCCGTCCACGATCCCCGACCGCTACGCCCCGGACGCCGGCGGGGACTCCATCGAGGGGCTGCGGCTGCGGCCGCGCTCGTACGCCCTGGACCGCTACGAGTCCCTGGAGGGCATGCGGGTCTCGGTCCAGGACGCGCCCGTGGTCGGCGCGACCAACACCTACAAGGAGCTGTGGGTCACCGCCGAGCCCCGCCACCAGCGGACCGCGCGCGGCGGCGCCCTCTACAGCTCGTACCGCGACGCGAACGCAGGACGGGTGAAGGTGGTCTCCCTCCTGCCCTACGCCGAGCACCCCTTCCCGGTCGCGGACGTCGGCGACGCGCTGACCGGCACCACGGCCGGACCGCTGGACTACGACGACTTCGGCGGTTACACGATCGCCGCCACCGCGCTGGGCGACCTGGCCGACCACGGCCCCGAGCGGGAGAGCACCCGCGCGCAGCGGGCGGACGAACTCTCCATCGCCACCTACAACGTGGAGAACCTCTCCCCCAAGACCGCCCAGTCGAAGTTCGACCGGCTGGCCTCGGGGCTGGTGGAGCACCTCGCCTCGCCGGACATCGTCGCGCTGGAGGAGGTCCAGGACGACAACGGTTCGACGGACGACGCGGTGGTGAGCGCCGACGCCACGCTGAAGAAGCTCACCGACGCGATCGAGGCGGCGGGCGGACCCTCGTACGCGTGGCGCCAGATCGACCCGGTGGACGACCAGGACGGCGGCCAGCCGGGCGGCAACATCCGCGTGGCGTTCCTCTACAACCCGGAGCGGGTCTCCTTCACCGACATCCCGGGCGGCGACTCGACCACCCCGGTGCGGGTCGAGGAGAAGGGCGGCAAGGCCACGCTGTCGGCCTCCCCCGGCCGTATCGCCCCGGCGGACGACGTCTGGAAGGACAGCCGCAAGCCGCTGGTCGGGCAGTTCTCCTTCCGGGGCCGCCCGGTCTTCGTGGTGGCCAACCACTTCAACTCCAAGGGCGGCGACCAGGGCCTGGACAGCCGCTTCCAGCCCCCGGCCCGCTCCTCGGAGACCCAGCGCACCGGACAGGCCGCGACCGTCAACACCTTCGTCAAGGAGCTGCTGAACGCCGACCCGAAGGCGGCCGTGGTGGTCGCGGGCGACCTCAACGACTACCAGTTCTCGCCCGCGCTGGCCGAACTCACCGAGGGCGGTGTGCTGACGGACCTGGTGACCCGGCTGCCGAAGGACGAGCGCTACGGCTATGTCTACAACGGCAATTCGCAGGTGCTGGACCACATCCTCACCAGCCGTGCGCTGAGCCGCCACGCCGACTACGACATCGTGCACGTCAACGCCGAGTTCTCGGACCAGTCCAGCGACCACGACCCGCAGGTGGTGCGGGTGCGGCCCTGACGCCCGGCGGCGCGCGGCGGCCCGGCGGGAAGCTGCTTCCCGCCGGGCCGCCGTCCTGCGTCCGGTCTTCAGTTGTGGCTCAGTCGTGGCTCAGTTGTGGCTGTGCAGCGCCTCGTTCAGACCGCCCCAGGAACCCGTGCGGGGCAGCGCCTCGACGGTGCCGGTGACGGAGTTGCGGCGGAAGAGGAGATTGTTGACGCCGGAGAGCTCCAGAGCCTTGGCGATCTTGCCGTCCGGGAGGGTGACGCGGGTGCCCGCCGTCACGTACAGCCCCGCCTCGACGATGCAGTCGTCGCCGAGCGAGATGCCCAGACCCGCCTCGGCGCCGAGCAGGCAGCGCTCGCCGATGGTGATGGTCTGCTTGCCGCCGCCGGACAGAGTGCCCATGATCGAGGCGCCGCCGCCGACGTCCGAGCCGTCGCCCACCACGACGCCCGCGCTGATCCGGCCCTCGACCATGGAGGTGCCGAGCGTGCCGGCGTTGAAGTTGACGAAGCCCTCGTGCATGACGGTGGTCCCCGGGGCGAGATGCGCGCCGAGGCGGACCCGGTCGGCGTCGCCGATGCGGACACCGGACGGGACGACGTAGTCGGTCATCCGCGGGAACTTGTCGACACTGGTCACCGACAGCTGGAGCCCTTCCGCGCGGGCGGCGAGCCGGGCCCGCTCCACCTGGTCGGCGGCGACGGGGCCGAGCGAGGTCCAGGCGACGTTGGCGAGCAGGCCGAACTGGCCGTCCAGACTCACCCCGTGCGGCTTGACCAGCCGGTGGCTGAGCAGGTGCAGCCGCAGATAGACGTCGTGCGCGTCGAGCGGCTTCTCGTCGAGCGAGGCGATGACCGTGCGGACGGCGACGACCTCGACGCCGCGCCGGGGGTCCGGTCCGACCGCCTTGAGGGCGGTCTCGCCCAGCAGCTGCGTGGTCCGCTCGGCATCGAGCCGCTCGGTCCCGGCCCGGCCGGGCTCGTCGGTCAGCTCGGGGGCCGGGAACCAGGTGTCGAGAACGGTGCCGTCCTCGGTGAGGGTGGCGAGACCGGCGGCGACGGCGCCGGTGCGGGTGGTGGGTGCATCGGTCATGCTCAGAACGCTAACCGGAGCCGGCCCCGGGAGGCGAACCGGTCTCAACGACCGACACCCGCCACCCCGGTCCGCGCCGGTCCACCCCGGCCCGCGCCGGTCCGCGCCGGTCCGGCCCCGCCCGCCCCGGTCCGCGCCCCGGCCCGCCTCGTCTCAGGGCCGCTGTCCGTCCTTGTCCACCAGCGCCTGGTCCACCAGCGCATGCGTGCTGAGCACATCGCCGGCCTTCCAGCCGTCCTTGTCGTCGGCGTCCGGCTCCGCGTCGTAGCCCGCGATGCCGCGCTCCCCGAGCGGGGCGAAGGTCTCGGGGTCGTACAGCAGCTGGAACTCGGTGAAGCCCTTCTTCTCCACCGTGCCCTGGCCGATCGCCACGGCCTTGCGCCCGAGGTTGTCCGTCACCTGGGCGGCCGTGATCCCCGGCAGGGTCGCCATCGCCCGGAGGACCTTGGCCCGGCCCTCGGGGTCGGTCGGAAACGCCTGGCTCAGCCCGCCGAGCAGCCGGAAGTCGTACTGCGCGGAGGTCTCGGAGTCCGGGCGGCCCTCTTCCAGCGTGCGGACCTTCTTCTTCACCCGCTCCGGGTCGTCCGGCAGCGACCGCAGCAGGCGGTACTCCTTCCGGGCCGAGTACGAGGGATCGCCGTACGCCGTCCAGGACTCGGACTCACGCGGTTTCGGCCCGCCGTCGATCCGGCCCGCGTCCACGTACCTGGTGTAGATCCACTGGCCGTCATGGGGCGTGGGGACGGGGGTCTGCTCCACGGTGTCCGCCGCCTGCCGCAGCAGCTTCGCCGCGTCGCCGAGGTCCTTCCCGTCCGCGGCGCTGCCCAGCCGGGCGGTCGCGGTGTAGCCGGGCCGGGCCGCGGGGTCCGCTACGCGGGTGCCCCCGGCTCCGCCACCCACGACGTCGGCGGCCAGCAGGGCGGCCACGGTCAGCGTCGCGGCGACACCGGCGGCGGCGAGCCGCCAGTCGGCGCGGAACCGGCGCTCGCGGGCCGCGCCGGTGGCGGCCTGGTGGAGCCGCGCGCGCCCGGCCGCGAGCCGCGCCCGGTCGGGGCGGGGGGCGTCGGCGCGCAGCGCGCGCAGCCCGGTCAGGTCCTGCTGAAGATCATCCATAGCTGGCCACCTCCGTGACATCCGTGGCATCCGTGGCATCGCTGACGAGGGTGGGGTCGGTGCCGAGCGCGGAGCGCACCGTGCGGCGGGCGCGGTTGAGCCGGGAGCGGACGGTCCCGACGGGGATGCCGAGGGCCTCCGCGACCTCCTGGTAGCTGAGGTCGGCCCAGGCGACGAGGAGCAGCACATGCCGGTCGCGGGCGGACAGCCCGGCGAGGGCGGCGGCCAGTGGCCGGCGGGTGGCCTCGGCCGCCATCCGGCTGTCGGCGCGCTCGACCCAGGACTCGGCGACCGGGTCGGTGCCGGTGCGGGCCAGGGCGCGCAGCGCCCGTACCTCGGCGCGGCGGTGCTTGCCGATGAGGTTGGCGGCGATGCCGTACAGCCAGGGGCGGGCGGTGCGGCGCCCCTGGTCGTAGCGGGCCCGGCCGCGGAAGGCGATCAGGAAGGTCTCGGCGGTGATGTCGTCCGCGGCGCCGTCGCCGAGGCGGCGGGCCGCATAGCGGTGGATGTCCGGCGCGTACCGGTCGTAGAGCCGCGCGAAGATCTCGGGCCGCTCCAGCGACTGGGCCACGACCGCCGCGTCGTCGTCGGGCGTGGGGTCGGGGTCGTGGTGCGGCGGTGGATCGGGGTCGGTCACAGGGTCTCCGTATCCGGTGCGTCGAGGTGCGGGGATCGGTGTGTCACCCCCTGTTCCCCGATGGCCGGATACGGGTTCACGGCCCGCCCGTCGGCCGGTCACCCGCCCCCCATCCGGTCGCCCGTCAGCCGGTCGCCCGCCCCTCAGCCGGTCACCCGCTCGAACGCCGTCCGCGCCTCGTCCCGGTCGAACGGCCGCCCGGTCAGCAGCAACTGGAGCAGCAGCCCGTCGAACAGCGCCACCACCGCCCGCGCGACGGAGAGGTCGCCGGTGCGGCGGACCAGCAGGGCGGCCGTGTCATCGAGGTACGCGGCGACGATCGGCCGCACCGGGGTGCGCCGCAGGGCGGCGACGTACAGCTCGTACTCCAGCTCCAGCCGCTTCCGGTCCCCCTCCAGCAGCTCCTCCATCAGCCCGGTCATGGCGTCCGCGAGCGGCACCTCGGCGGCCGTGTCCCGCTCCCAGCGCTCCATGTCGGCCACCCACTCGGCGCTGACCTGCTCCAGCGCGGCGACCAGCAGATCATCCAGGGACGCGAAGTGGTACGTGGTCGACCCGAGCGGCACATCGGCCGCGGCGGCCACGGTCCGATGGCTGAGCGCTCCGATGCCGCGCTCCCCCACCACCGTGATCGCGGCGTCGATGATCCGCTGCCGCCGCTCGGGGTCGTAGCGGCGTCCCATCAGTGGGCCCCGCTGGAATTGAGCACCACCACTCCCGCGATGACCAGCAGCACCCCGATCACCTTCGCGGCGGTCATGGTCTCCCCCAGGAAGAGCATGCCGATCGCGGCGATGACGGCGGTCCCGACCCCGGACCATATGGCGTACGCGGTGCTGACCGAGATGGTCTTGAGCGTCTGCGCGAGCAGGACGAAGGACACCAGATAGCCCGCGGCCGTGGCGAGCGACGGCCACAGCCTGCTGAAGCCCTCGCTGTACTTCATCGAGGTGGTGGCGAGGATCTCGGCGAGGATCGCCCCGGAGAGCGTCAGATATCCCATGCGTACGAGCGTACACAACGATGCGTACGGCCGTACATAAAAACCCGCACGGGTCCGGACACGCGGACGGCCCCCGCGCCGCAGCACGGGGGCCGTCCGGGACATCCAGGAGCCGTCAGACGTTGAAGCCGAGCGCGCGCAGCTGCTCGCGCCCATCGTCGGTGATCTTGTCCGGCCCCCACGGCGGCATCCAGACCCAGTTGATCCGCAGCTCGCCCACAATGCCGTCGGTCGCGGACTTGGCCTGGTCCTCGATGACATCGGTCAGCGGGCAGGCCGCCGAGGTGAGCGTCATGTCGATGGTGGCGATATTGCTGTCGTCGACATGGATGCCGTAGACCAGGCCGAGGTTGACCACGTCGATGCCCAGCTCGGGGTCCACGACGTCGTACAGGGCCTCGCGGACCTCTTCCTCGCTCGCGGGCTTGGTGGTGGTCTCCACGTTGTCACTCATGCGGTCTTCCCTCCGGCGGTCTCACCCAGTGCCTGTGCCGTCGCGTCCTTCCACGCCATCCAGCTCAGCAGCGCGCATTTCACACGGGCCGGGTACTTGGAGACACCGGCGAACGCGATCGCGTCCTCCAGCACCTCCTCCATGGCGTCGTCCGGCTCGGCCCGGCCCTTGGACTGCATCAGCTCCAGAAAGGTCTCCTGGATCTTGCGGGCCTCGGCCAGCTCCTTGCCGACCAGCAGTTCATTGAGCACGGAGGCGCTGGCCTGGCTGATGGAACAGCCCTGGCCCTCGTAACTCACGTCCTCGATGGTGTCGCCGTCAAGCCGAACCCGCAGCGTGATCTCGTCACCGCAGGTCGGATTGACATGGTGGACCTCTGCGTCGCCGTCCCGCAGCCCCCGCCCGTGGGGGTTCTTGTAGTGGTCCAGGATCACGTCCTGGTACATCGAATCCAGCTTCACGCGGCACGCCCCTACCCGAAGAAGTTCCGTACGTGCTCCAGGCCCTCCACCAAGGCGTCGACCTCGGCCGGCGTGGAGTACAGATAGAACGACGCCCGGGTGGTCGCCGGAATTCCGTAGCGCAGGCAGACCGGGCGGGCGCAGTGGTGGCCGACCCGGACCGCGATGCCCTGCTCGTCGAGCACCTGGCCCACGTCGTGGGGGTGGATGTCGCCGAGCGTGAAGGAGATCGTGGCGCCGCGCTCCTCGGCCGTGGTGGGGCCGATGATGCGCAGCTCGGGCACCTCCAGGAGCCTGCCGACCGCGTAGTGCGTGAGGGCGTGCTCATGGCGGGTGATGTTGTCCATGCCGATCGAGGTGAGGTAGTCCACGGCCGCGCCGAGGCCGACGGCCTGGGCGATCGGGGGCGTACCGGCCTCGAACTTGTGCGGCGCCGGGGCGTAGGTGGACGAGTGCATCGAGACGGTCTCGATCATCTCGCCGCCGCCGAGGAACGGAGGCAGGTCCTCCAGCAGCTCCTGGCGGCCCCACAGCACCCCGATACCGGTCGGACCGCACATCTTGTGGCCGGTGAAGGCCACGAAGTCGGCCTGGAGCGCCTGCACGTCCAGCGCCATGTGCGGGGCGGCCTGGGAGGCGTCGATCACCACGAGGGCGCCGACGTCCTGGGCGCGGCGGACGATCGCCTCGACCGGGTTGACCGTGCCGAGGATGTTGGAGACCAGCACGAACGAGACGACCTTGGTCTTCTCGGTGATGATCTGCTCGATCTCCGACAGGTCGAGCCGGCCGTCCTCGGTGAGGCCGAACCACTTCAGCTTCGCGCCGGTGCGCTGCGAGAGCAGCTGCCACGGAACGATGTTGGAGTGGTGCTCCATCTCGGTGATGACGATCTCGGTGTCCTGGTCCACCCGGTAGGGCTCATCGGCCCAGCCGAGCATGTTGGCGACCAGGTTCAGCGACTCCGAGGCGTTCTTGGTGAAGATCACCTCGTCGCGGCTGGGAGCGTTGATGAAGGCGGCGACCTTGTCGCGGGCGCCCTCGTACAGCGCCGTGGCCTCCTCGGCGAGCACATGGACGCCGCGGTGCACATTGGCGTTGGAGCGCTCGTAGTAGTCGTTCAGCACGTCCAGCACCTGGCGCGGCTTCTGCGAAGTCGCCGCGTTGTCCAGGTAGACGAGCTTCTTGTCGTCGTGGACGGCACGGTCCAGGATCGGGAAATCCTTGCGGATCGCCTCGGTGTCGAGGAGGCCCGGCAGCTGTGTCACTCGGACGCGCCTCCCTTCACGTACGCCTCGTAGCCCTCTTCTTCGAGCTTGTCGGCGAGCTCGGGGCCGCCGGATTCGGCGATCCGGCCGGCCGCGAACACGTGCACGTGGTCGGGCTTGATGTAGCGCAGGATGCGGGTGTAGTGGGTGATCAGCAGGGTGCCGACCTGGCCCGACTCACGGACGCGGTTGACGCCCTCGGAGACCACCCGCAACGCGTCGACGTCGAGGCCGGAGTCGGTCTCGTCGAGGATGGCGATGGCCGGCTTCAGCAGCTCCAGCTGGAGGATCTCGTGGCGCTTCTTCTCACCGCCGGAGAAGCCCTCGTTCACGTTCCGCTCGGCGAAGGAGGGGTCGATCTGGAGGCGCTCCATGGTCTCCTTGACCTCCTTCACCCAGGTGCGCAGCTTGGGCGCCTCGCCGCGGATCGCGGTGGCGGAGGTGCGCAGGAAGTTGGAGACGGAGACGCCGGGCACCTCGACCGGGTACTGCATGGCGAGGAAGACACCGGCGCGGGCGCGCTCGTCGACGGACATCGCGAGCACGTCCTCGCCGTCCAGCGTCACGGTGCCGCCGGTGATCGTGTACTTCGGGTGACCGGCGAGCGAGTAGGCCAGGGTGGACTTGCCGGAGCCGTTGGGGCCCATGATGGCGTGCGTCTCGCCCTGCTTCACGGTCAGGTCGACACCGCGCAGGATCTCGCGGGGACCGCCCTCGGCGTCGACGGAAACGTGCAGGTCGTGGATCTCAAGCGTGGCCATGGGTGCCTCAGGACTCCTGGGTGACGGAGACGAGCACATCGTCCCCTTCGATCTTTACGGGGTATACGGGGACCGGGCGCGTGGCGGGGAGGCCGGACGGCTTGCCGGTGCGCAGGTCGAAGCTGGAGCCGTGCAGCCAGCACTCGATCTGGCAGTCCTCCACCTCGCCCTCGGACAGCGAGACGTTCGCATGCGAGCAGATGTCGTTGACCGCGAACACCTCGCCCTCGGTGCGCACGAGAGCGATGGGCACGCCCTCGAGCTCCACCCGCTTGGGGGTGTCCTCCTCGAGTTCGTCCAGCGCGCAGGCGCGTACGAAGGTGTTGGTCATCCTACGGACGCCTCCAGCTCGGCCTCGATCTTGGCGATGAGCCGCTCCTCCAGCTCGGGAATCCCGATCTGCTGGACGAGCTCGGCGAAGAAGCCGCGGACCACCAGACGGCGGGCCTCATCGGCCGGGATGCCGCGCGCCATCAGGTAGAACAGCTGCTCGTCCTCGAAGCGGCCGGTCGCGCTCGCGTGACCGGCGCCGACGATCTCGCCGGTCTCGATCTCCAGGTTCGGCACCGAGTCGACGCGGGCGCCGTCGGTGAGGACCAGGTTGCGGTTGAGCTCGTAGGTGTCGGTGCCCTCCGCGGCGGCCCGGATCAGCACATCGCCGATCCACACCGCGTGCGCCTCCGCGCCCTGGAGCGCGCCCTTGTAGGCGACGTTGCTGCGGCAGTGCGGGGTGTCGTGGTCGATGAAGAGCCGGTGCTCCTGGTGCTGGCCGTTGTCGGTGAAGTACACGCCGTAGAGCTCGGCCTCGCCGCCCGGGGCGCCGTAGACGACGCGCGGGTGGAGCCGCACCAGGTCGCCGCCGAATGTGACGACCACGGACTTGAAGGTGGCGTCCCGGCCGACCAGCGCGGTGTGCTGACCGGCGTGGACCGCGGTGTCGTCCCAGTCCTGGACGGAGACCACGGTGAGCTTGGCGCCGTCGCCGATCAGGTACTCCACATTGGCGGCGAGCGTGGCGTCACCGGTGTGGTCGATGACCACGACCGCCTCGGCGAAGGCGCCGACCTCGACCACCTGGTGGCCGAAGGCGGTGCCGCCCTCGCCGTGCACGGCGATCCGCACCGGCTCGGTGAGCACCGTCTCCTTGGGCACGGAGACGACCGACGCCTTCTCGAAGGAGCTGTACGCCTGGGCCGCCACCCGGTCCACCGGCTTGCCGGCCTTCCCCAGGCGTGCGTCGTCACGGCCCACGGTCTCGACCGTGACGCCCTCGGGGGCGGTCACCTCGACCTTGACGCCGCCGTCGGCGACAGCCGTGCCGTCGTGGAGACCGCGCAGCCGCTCCAGCGGCGTGAACCGCCAGTCCTCCTCGCGGCCATGGGGCACCGGGAAGTCGGCCACGTCGTACGACGCGGGCGCGCTCACCCGGGCGTCGGTGGGCTGGCCCACCTGGATGACGCCGTCCGTGGTGGATCCGGCCGGGATGGTTTCAGCCATGGCTGTCGTACTGCTCTCTTTCTGCCTGATGGGCCTGAACGGGGTGCCCGGGGGCGGGGGCCGATGGTGCCCCCGCCGGGGCGGGAAGGGGTGGTGGCGTCAGCCGACCGCGCCCTCCATCTGCAGCTCGATCAGCCGGTTGAGCTCCAGCGCGTACTCCATGGGCAGCTCGCGCGCGATCGGCTCGACGAAGCCGCGCACGATCATCGCCATGGCCTCGTCCTCGGACAGCCCGCGGCTCATGAGGTAGAAGAGCTGGTCGTCGCTGACCTTGGAGACGGTCGCCTCATGGCCCATGGAGACGTCGTCCTCGCGGACGTCCACATACGGGTAGGTGTCCGACCGCGAGACCGTGTCGACCAGCAGGGCGTCGCACAGCACATTGGACTTGGAGCCCTCGGCGCCCTCGCCGATCTCGATCAGACCGCGGTAGGAGGTGCGGCCGCCGCCGCGCGCCACCGACTTGGAGACGATGTTCGACGAGGTGTGGGGCGCCATGTGCACCATCTTGGCGCCGGCGTCCTGGTGCTGGCCCTCGCCCGCGAAGGCGATGGACAGGGTCTCGCCCTTGGCGTGCTCACCCATCAGGTAGACGGCGGGGTACTTCATGGTCACCTTGGAGCCGATGTTGCCGTCGACCCACTCCATGGTCGCGCCCTCGTAGGCCACGGCGCGCTTGGTGACCAGGTTGTAGACGTTGTTCGACCAGTTCTGGATGGTCGTGTAGCGGCAGCGGGCGCCCTTCTTGACGATGATCTCGACGACCGCGGAGTGCAGCGAGTCCGACTTGTAGATCGGCGCGGTGCAGCCCTCGACGTAGTGGACGTACGCGTCCTCGTCGACGATGATCAGCGTCCGCTCGAACTGGCCCATGTTCTCGGTGTTGATCCGGAAGTAGGCCTGCAGCGGGATCTCCACGTGCACGCCCTTCGGCACGTAGATGAACGAGCCGCCGGACCAGACCGCCGTGTTCAGCGAGGCGAACTTGTTGTCGCCCGCGGGGATCACCGAGCCGAAGTACTCCTTGAACAGCTCCGGGTGCTCCCGCAGACCGGTGTCGGTGTCGAGGAAGATGACGCCCTGCTCCTCGAGGTCCTCACGGATCTTGTGGTAGACGACCTCGGACTCGTACTGGGCGGCGACACCGGCGACCAGCCGCTGCTTCTCGGCCTCCGGGATGCCCAGCTTGTCGTAGGTGTTCTTGATGTCCTCGGGCAGCTCCTCCCAGGAGGCGGCCTGCTGCTCGGTGGAGCGGACGAAGTACTTGATGTTGTCGAAGTCGATACCCGACAGATCCGAGCCCCAGGTGGGCATGGGCTTCTTGTCGAAGAGCCTCAGCCCCTTGAGGCGGAGCTTGAGCATCCACTCCGGCTCGGACTTCTTCGCCGAGATGTCGCGTACGACCTCCTCGGAGAGGCCGCGCTTGGCCGAGGCGCCGGCCACGTCGGAGTCGGCCCAGCCGTACTCGTAGTTGCCCAGACCCTCGAGCTCGGGGTGAGCGGTCTCCGTGGGGAGAGTCATTCGGAATTCCTCCCGGCCGTGCTGGCAGATGCGGTGGTGGTCTTGGTGGTGCTGGTGTCGGTCTTCTCGACCTTGCCGGTCTTCGGAATGAACGTCGTGCACACCCCGTCGCCATGGGCGATGGTGGCCAGACGCTGCACATGGGTTCCGAGCAGCTGGGAGAAGACCTCGGTCTCCGCCTCACACAGCTGCGGATATCGCTCGGCTGCGTGGGCGACCGGGCAGTGGTGCTGGCAGAGCTGTTCGCCGACCGGCGCGCTGCGCGCCGTAGCAGCGTACCCGTCCGCGGAGAGTGCGCCTGCGAGCGCCTCGGTGCGGCGGCCGGGGGCGGCGGCCTCGACGGCGCCGCGGTACCTCTCCGCCTGGGCGGCGAGCCTGGCGCGGGCGAACGCCGCGACCGCGGCACGGCCCGCCTCGCCGCCTCCGGCGCTCTGCTCGATCCAGTGCAGGGCGTCGACGGCGAGCTTGTCGTAGGCCTGGTCGAAGGCGTCGCGACCGCAGTCGGTGAGCGCGAAGACCTTGGCCGGGCGGCCGCGCCCCCGCGCCCCGTACACCCTCTTCTCGCGGGGCTCGACGACGCCGTCGGCGACGAGGGTGTCCAGGTGGCGGCGGACGGCCGCCTGGGTCAGCTCCAGCCGCAGGGCGAGCTCCGCCGCGGTGGAGGGACCGTGGTCGAGGATCGAGCGCGCCACCCGGTTGCGGGTGCCGTGCTGCTCTTCCGGCGCTGACGCGGGCACGCCAGTCCGCGCGGCCGCTTCGGCCGCGCGTCCGTTCGGAGCGTCGCTCGCGTATTTCACAACGCCATTGTTGCGTAATTCTCCGGCGAAGGACAACCGAGGGGATCGCCGGTTCCGGTGGAGTACGTCACTTAGGCACACCTAAGCCCCGAACGGCCCTGGACCATCGTTTCACCTGCTGCTTCACCTGCCGCCCCGCCCGCGCCGCCACCTGGGCCGCGGGCACGGCGCGCCGCTCACCGCCGGTCACCTCCGACGCGGGGCACGGCGCCCGGGATTCCGGCCGCCGCCACCGGATGCGCGCGCCGGACCGGCGGGCACCGTCGCTTTCCGGCCCTGCCGCCCGCGGCGGGCCCCGCGATTCGTAGACTGCCGAGCATGCGAGAAGAGCCCGCGGTCGACATCGTCGGCCTGGTCAAGCGGTACGGCCCGAAGACCGCGGTCGACGGGCTCGACCTGTCCGTCGACCGGGGCACCGTGACCGCCGTCCTCGGACCCAACGGAGCCGGTAAGACCACCACCGTCGAGACCTGTGAGGGGTACCGCCGCCCCGACGCGGGCACGGTCCGGATACTCGGGCTCGACCCGGTCGCGGACGCCTCGGCACTGCGACCGCGGGTCGGGGTGATGCTCCAGTCCGGAGGCGTTTATTCCGGCGCGCGGGCAGAAGAGATGCTGCGCCACACCGCCTCACTGCACGCGCATCCGGTGGACGTCGGTCTGCTGATCGAACGGCTCGGCCTCGGCTCCTGCGGCCGGACCCCCTACCGGCGGCTCTCCGGGGGCCAGCAGCAGCGGCTCGCGCTCGCCATGGCCGTCGTCGGCCGCCCCGAGCTTGTCTTCCTCGACGAGCCGACCGCCGGACTCGATCCGCAGGCCCGCCGTGCCACCTGGGACCTCGTCCGCGATCTGCGGGGCGACGGCGTCACCGTGGTGCTGACCACGCACTACATGGAGGAGGCCGAGCAGCTCGCCGACGATGTGGCGATCATCGACGGCGGCAAGGTGATCGCCCAGGGCAGCCCGGAGGAGCTGTGCCGCGGCGGCGCCGAGAACACCCTGCGCTTCACCGGCCGCCCCGCACTCGACCTGGCCTCGCTCCTCAAGGCGCTGCCGGCCGACTCCACGGCCTCCGAGCTGACGCCCGGCTCGTACCGCGTCACCGGCAAGGTCAACCCCCAGATGCTGGCCACCGTCACGTCCTGGTGCGCGCAGAACGGTGTGCTGCCGGACCGGATCTCGGTCGAACGGCACACCCTTGAGGACGTCTTCCTGGAGCTCACCGGTAAGGAGCTGCGAGCGTGACCGCCACGGGCACTTTCCTCCCCAGGCCGGGGGCGGCCCCGCTCCCGGCGATGATCCGCGCGCAGGCCGCGCTGGAGACCCGGATGCTGCTGCGCAACGGCGAGCAGCTGCTGCTGACCGTCGTCATCCCGTCGCTGCTGCTGGTGCTCTTCAGCACCGTCGACATCGTCGACACGGGCGCGGACGGCAGCGCGGTGGACTTCCTGGCGCCCGGTGTGCTGGCGCTGGCCGTGCTGTCCACGGCGTTCACCGGACAGGCCATCGCCACCGGCTTCGAGCGGCGCTACGGCGTGCTGAAGCGGCTCGCCGTCTCGCCCCTGCCGCGGTGGGGCCTGATGACCGCCAAGACCTGCGCGGTGCTGGTCACCGAGGTGCTGCAGATCGTGCTGCTGACCGCGATCGCGCTGGCCCTCGGCTGGTCGCCGCACGGCGACCCGCTCTCCGTGGCGCTGCTGCTGATCCTCGGCACGGCGGCGTTCTCCGGCCTCGGGCTGCTGATGGCGGGCACCCTGAAGGCCGAGGCGACCCTGGCCGCCGCCAATCTGGTCTTCCTGCTGCTGCTGGTGGGCGGCGGGGTGATCGTGTCGCTGGACAAGTTCCCCGGCGCCGTGCGGGGCGTACTGGAGCTGCTGCCGATCTCGGCGCTCTCGGGCGGGCTGCGGGACGTGCTCCAGGACGGGGGCGGGATGCCGTGGCGGGATCTGGCGATCCTGGCGGTGTGGGCGGTGCTGGGGCTGGGCGCGGCCGCGCGCCTCTTCCGCTGGGAGTGACCCCGGACTCCCTCTGGTCTGCGCTGTGACCTGGGGCTTTACCGAAAGACAACCCCTCGTGAAAAGCTGCACAAGCGGCGGCCTACGATGGGCCCGTGCCGAATTCGCTGAATCCGCTGGAGCTGATCGCCCGGCGCTGGCAGCCCTCCGCGCGCTTCGTGGAGCGGGCCGCGCTGGCCACCGTGGTGATGGCCGTGGTCATCGTCGTGACCGGAGGCGCGGTCCGGCTCACCGAGTCCGGGCTGGGCTGTGACACCTGGCCCAAATGCACCTCCGGCAGCCTGACGCCGACCTCCGACATGGGCATCCACGGCGCCATCGAGTTCACCAACCGCATGCTGACGTACGTCCTGTGCGTCTTCGTCGGCGTGCTGATCATCGCCGCGCGGGCCCGCACCCCGGTGCGCCGCTCCCTCACCCGGCTCGGCTGGACACAGTTCTGGATCGTGATGGGCAACGCCGTCGTCGGCGGCATCGTGGTCCTCACCGGGCTCAACCCGTACATCGTCAGCTCGCACTTCCTGCTGTCCTCCGCGCTGCTCACGGTCGCGATGGTGGTCTGGCAGCGGGCCCGCGAGGGAGACGCCGAGCCACGCGATCTGGTCGCCCGCCCGGTGCGCCAGCTGACCTGGCTGCTGGTCGGCGCGACCCTCGCGCTGATCCTGATCGGCACCGTGGTCACCGGGGCCGGACCGCACGCGGGCGACGCCCGGGAGGTGCACCGGATCCCGCTGAACTGGCAGGAGATCACCCAGCTGCACGTGGACTTCGTCTACATCGTGCTGGGCCTCACCGTCGCCCTGTGGTTCACGCTGCGGGCCGTGAAGGCCCCCGCCGCCCAGCGCCGGACGGTCCTGGAGCTCCTCGTCGTGCTGCTCCTCCAGGGCGTGGTCGGGTACGTGCAGTACTTCACCCATCTGCCCGAGGTGATCGTCGGCCTCCATATGTTCGGCTCCTGCCTGGTGTGGATCGCGGCCCTGCGGGTGCTGCTCGGCCAGCGCGAGCGCGCCGCGCTCCCGGCGTCCCCGCCCAGCCCCACGGGCGGCCACGAGGCCGTTCAGCCCGAGCCGGCCGCGTCCAGCCGGTAGACCCGGCGCGCGGTCCCGGCCGCGACCAGCCCGGCGATCCGCTGGGCCTCGGCCCGGGTGCAGATCCCCTCGCCGACCCACTCCTCCGCCAGCCGGGCCATGGCCTGGCCGAACAGCCGGGACGCGGTCACATACAGCTCGGGCAGCGCCCGCGCGCCGGTCGAGAAGAGCAGCTTGCCGAAGGGCGCCTCGCCCAGGGTCTCCGCGGGCCGGAGCCCGGCGTCCGCGTAGACGTGCGGGAAGGCCGCGGCCAGCTGGGCCGCCCGCCGGTGGTGCGGCCGGCCGGGCAGCAGCACCAGATCGGTGCCGAAGCCCGCCGTGGCGCGCAGGAAGCCGGTGAGCGGCTGCGGATCGGCGCAGTGCAGCTGCACCGGAAGGCCGGTCGCGACGGCGCTCCACAGCAGGTGCTGGGCGAGCGCGGGGTCGGGGGCGCGGTCCCGGGCCGGGCGTACGGTGAGCGCGAGCCAGCGGGCGGCGGCGCGCCGCACCTCGCGCGGATCGGGCGGGATCTCGTCGCAGAAGGTGATCCCCATGGCGAAGGCGGTCGCGTGCTGGGCCGCCGCGTACAGCGCCTCGGCGGTGTTGCCGATGAAGGCGTCCACCGTGCCGGAGGTGTCGGCGACCTGCTCGGCCAGCGGCTCCAGGCGGATCACCTCATGGACCGTGCCGTCGGCGGCCGCGGCCAGCTCCTCGGCGGTGCTGAGGTCGTCCCGGGCACCGGACTCCAGCAGGAAGGTGCCGATGCCGGCGCCGCGCAGCAGCAGCCGCGCGGCGTGGTAGGCGCCCAGCTCACGGCGGCGGGCGAGATAGCTGACGGGCGCGCAGTGCGGCTCCATCCCCAGCAGCGGCGGGCACCAGCGGCGCACGGCCAGGCCGGTCCAGCTGTCGAAGAAGGTGGTGCCGACCGGGGCCGCGCCCGACCCGGCGGCGGCCGCCAGATGGGTCTCGAACGAGCCCAGCCCCAGCTCGCCGTGGACCGTGCCGTGGCTGTGCTGGTCGACCAGCGGCGGCAGGGCGATCCGTCCCGCCACCGGGCCCGGCCCGTCCCGGGGGACCGGGCCGGCCGGGGCGCCCAGGGTGTCCGGGGAGTCCGGGAAGTCCGTCGCCTCGTGCATCGCCATCGATGGGCTTAACGGGCGAAAGGGGTGCGAGGTGTCGCCGGACCCGTTCTCAGGCGTGTCGCGAGGCCGATGCCGGAGGGTTGGGCGTTCCGCCCAGCTGGATGCCCGCCATGCGCGTCCACTCGTACGGACCGGTGCGGACCTTCGCGGCGAGGTCGCCGCCGAAGTCGTCGTGCAGGGTCAGCCCGGCGATCTCGGCGGCGCGCCGCGCGCTCTCCTGGGAAGGGGCGACGAGGACGCCCCATTCACCGTCGGTGCCGACCAGGGCGATCCGGACGCTGCCGCGGCCGATATGGGCGATCTGGCCCTCGGCGCCGCCGCCGTGGCTCGTGGCGAAGGCCGTGATCTGCCGGGCGAGCCGCTCCGCCCGCTTCTCGTCCTTGGAGGGCTTCGAGGGCTTCGACGGCTTGGCGGGCTTGGCGGAGGCCGCCGACGCGGTCGGCTCGCCGCCCTCGATCGTCTCCGGCTGGTTGCTGTCTGCCATACAGCCGATGCTACCCGCCGGTAATCACCGCAGGAAGGGGTCCACGGCCAGGGCGACGAACAGCAGCGAGACATAGGTGATGGACCAGTGGAACAGCCGCATCTCCTTCAGCTTCGCGCCCGTGATCTCGGCCTTGGCACGGGCCTGGAGCCCATGCGCCTCCTTCAGCCACAGCCCGCCCAGCACGGCGGCGACCACCGGGTAGAACCAGCCGGTGTAGCCCAGCGGCCACAGCAGCAGGGAGACGATGACCATGGCCCAGCTGTAGAGGACGATCTGCCGGGCTACCACCTTGTTGCCCGCGAGGACCGGCAGCATCGGCACGCCCACCCGCTCGTAGTCGTCCTTGACCTTCATCGACAGCGGCCAGTAGTGCGGCGGCGTCCAGAAGAAGATGACGAGGAAGAGGATCAGCCCGGCCCAGGAGACCGAGTTGGTCACCGCCGACCAGCCGATGAAGACGGGCATGCAACCGGCGATGCCGCCCCACACGATGTTCTGCGAGGTGCGCCGCTTGAGCCACATCGTGTAGACGAGGACGTAGAAGGCCAGCGCACCGAGCGACAGCATCGCGGACAGCGGGTTGACCAGCACCCAGAACCAGACCGTCGACCCGACCGCGAGCGCGGAGGCGAAGACGAGGCATTCCCGGGGCGAGACCATGCCGGTCACGAGCGGGCGCTGCGCCGTGCGTTCCATCAGCGCGTCGATGTCCCGGTCGTAGTACATGTTGAACGCGGCCGCGCCGCCGGCCGACAGGTAGCCGCCGACGCAGGTCGCGAGCACCAGCCACAGATCCGGGACGCCCTGGGCAGCCAGGAACATGACCGGCACCGTCGTCATCAGCAGCAGTTCGATGACGCGCGGCTTGGTCAGCGCCACGAACGCCTTGACACGGGCCCCGAACGGCCGGTGACCGGAGCTCGTTTCGCTCGTCTCGAGCACCCCCGCAGGACGGGATTCGACGGCCGTCACGCACACCCCTGGTGGAAGCAAGAACAAGCAAGCACCGGACATGAAGAGCCGGTAAAGACTTGCGCGTACCACGCCACTCTAGACGCAGCGGATGCGCCGCCCGCCGCCGGGGTCCCCCGTGTTGGGGGCGCGCCGCGGGGCGCCCGTAAGGCGGTCACACCTGGGGCACGGCAGGGCCGACACAGTCCGGAACGACGCGTTCCGCATCCTCTTCGACGCCCTCCGGACGGACACCGGAGGGAATGCGGCAACCTCGGAATTCGTTCCCTATCCCGTTGGGTGGAACTGAAAAAGATGACCATTGTTCCAGGGGTAGGCTCGACATCGCCGGTGTACATACGGTCACCGGATTTCGACAGTGTGGAGAGGAGCCCTGACTCAGGGTGAGCACCAAGCCGACTACCACAGACCTCGAGTGGACCGATCTTGACCAGCGGGCCGTCGACACGGCCCGGGTCCTGGCCATGGACTCCGTACAGAAGGTCGGTAACGGCCACCCTGGCACGGCCATGAGTCTCGCGCCCGCCGCGTACCTGCTCTTCCAGAAGCTGATGCGGCACGACCCCTCCGACGCCGGCTGGGCGGGCCGCGACCGCTTCGTCCTGTCCCCCGGGCACACCAGCCTGACCCTCTACGTCCAGCTGTACCTGGCGGGCTTCGGGCTGGAGCTGGAGGACCTGCGGGCGTTCCGCACCTGGGGCAGCAAGACCCCGGGCCACCCGGAGTACGGACACACCACCGGGGTCGAGACCACGACCGGCCCGCTGGGCCAGGGCATCGCCAACGCGGTGGGCATGGCGATGGCCGCCCGCTACGAGCGCGGTCTGTTCGACCCGGAGGCGCCGCAGGGCGCCTCCCCGTTCGACCACACCATCTGGGCGATCGTCTCCGACGGCGACCTGGAGGAGGGCATCTCCGCCGAGGCGTCCTCGCTGGCCGGCCACCAGAAGCTGGGCAACATCGTCGCCCTGTACGACGACAACCACATCTCCATCGAGGGCGACACCGCCACCGCGTTCTCCGAGGACGTGCTCCAGCGCTACGAGGCGTACGGCTGGCACGTCCAGCGCATCGAGCAGGCCGAGAACGGCGACTTCGACATCCACGCGCTGTACGCGGCGCTCAAGGCGGCGCAGGCCGAGACCGAGCGCCCCTCGATCATCGCGGCCCGTACGATCATCGCCTGGCCCGCCCCGAACGCGCAGAACACCGAGGCGTCGCACGGCTCGGCGCTCGGCGCCGACGAGGTCGCCGCCACCAAGCGCGTCCTCGGCTTCGACCCCGAGCAGCACTTCGCGGTCGAGCAGGACGTCATCAACCACACCCGCGGACTGGTCGAGCGCGGCCGCCAGGCGCGCGCCGCCTGGGACAAGCAGCTCCAGGAGTGGCGGAACAACAACTCCGAGCGCGCCGCCCTGTTCGACCGGATCACCGCGGGCGAGCTGCCCGAGGGCTGGGAGAGCGCGCTGCCGGTCTTCGAGCCGGGCAAGGACGTCGCCACCCGTAAGGCGTCCGGCCAGGTGCTCAAGGCGCTCGGCGGGGTGCTCCCCGAGCTGTGGGGCGGCTCCGCCGACCTCGCGGGCTCCAACAACACCACGATCGACGCGTCCTCGTCCTTCCTCCCGAAGGGCAACCCGCTGCCGGAGGCCGACCCGTACGGCCGCACCATCCACTTCGGCATCCGCGAGCACGCCATGGGCTCGACCATGAACGGCATCGCGCTGCACGGCAACACCCGTGTCTACGGCGGCACCTTCCTGGTCTTCTCCGACTACATGCGCCCGGCCGTCCGGCTCGCCGCGCTGATGAAGCTGCCGGTCACCTACGTGTGGACGCACGACTCCATCGGCCTCGGCGAGGACGGCCCGACCCACCAGCCGGTGGAGCACCTGTCCGCGCTGCGCGCCATCCCGGGTCTGAACGTCGTCCGCCCGGCCGACGCCAACGAGACGGCCATCGCCTGGCGGGAGATCACCCGCCGCCACAGCGCCGCCCCGGCCCCGCACGGCATCGCGCTGACCCGGCAGAACGTGCCGACCTACGAGGCCAACGAGGACGCCGCCAAGGGCGGTTACGTCCTCTTCGAGGCCGAGGGCGGCCGGCCGCAGGTCATCCTCATCGGCACCGGTTCGGAGGTGCAGCTCGCCGTCGAGGCGCGGGAGCAGCTCCAGGCCGCCGGGATTCCCACCCGCGTCGTGTCGATGCCCTCGGTCGAGTGGTTCGAGGAGCAGGACAAGGGGTACCGGGACGGGGTGCTGCCGCCGTCCGTCAAGGCTCGTGTGGCGGTCGAGGCCGGGATCGGCCTGACCTGGTACCGCTACGTCGGCGAGGCCGGCCGCATCGTCTCGCTGGAGCACTTCGGCGCCTCCGCCGACTACAAGGTGCTCTACCGGGAGTTCGGTCTCACCGCCGAGGCCGTGGTCACCGCCGCCCGCGAGTCCCTCGACGCCGCAGGGCGCTGACGCCCCGCAGACGACTTAGTAGCGACGAGTAGGAGAACACACCCCATGACAGACGCACTCAAGCGGCTGGCCGACGAAGGCGTCGCGATCTGGCTCGACGACCTCTCCCGTAAGCGGATCACCTCCGGCAACCTGGCCGAGCTGATCGACCAGCAGCATGTCGTAGGCGTCACCACCAATCCGTCGATCTTCCAGAAGGCGATCTCCGGCGGCGACGGCTACGAGCAGCAGCTGACCGACCTCGCGGCCCGCAGGCTCACCGTGGAAGAGGCCGTCCGCATGATCACCACGGCGGACGTCCGCGACGCCGCCGACATCCTCCGGCCGGTGTACGACGCGACGGGCGGCCAGGACGGCCGGGTCTCCATCGAGGTCGACCCGCGCCTGGCCCACAACACGGCCGCCACCATCGCCGAGGCCAAGCAGCTGGCCTGGCTGGTGGACCGGCCCAACACCTTCATCAAGATCCCGGCGACCGAGGCGGGGCTGCCCGCGATCACCGAGGTGATCGGCCTGGGCATCAGCGTCAACGTCACGCTGATCTTCTCCCTGGAGCGGTACCGCGCGGTCATGGACGCCTTCCTGGCCGGTCTGGAGAAGGCCAAGGCCGCGGGGCTGGACCTCTCCAAGATCCACTCGGTGGCGTCCTTCTTCGTCTCCCGCGTGGACACCGAGATCGACAAGCGCATCGACAAGATCGGCACCGATGAGGCCAAGGCGCTGCGCGGCAAGGCCGCCGTCGCCAACGCCCGCCTCGCCTACCAGGCGTACGAGGAGGTCTTCTCCTCCGACCGCTGGGCCGCCCTGGACCGCGCGAACGCCAACCGGCAGCGTCCGCTGTGGGCCTCGACCGGTGTCAAGGACCCGGCGTACAAGGACACCCTGTACGTCGTGGAGCTGGTCTCCCCCGGCACCGTCAACACCATGCCGGAGGCCACCCTGGAAGCGGTCGGCGACCACGGCGAGGTCCGCGGCGACACCGTGCGGGGCACCTACGAGCAGGCCAAGGCCGACCTCGACGCACTGGCCGGGATCGGGATCTCCTACGACGAGGTCGTCCAGGTCCTGGAGGACGAGGGCGTGGAGAAGTTCGAGTCCTCCTGGAACGACCTGCTGAAGTCCACCGAGGCGGAGCTCAAGCGCCTCGCACCCTCGGAGGCGTGAAAACGGTGAGCAGCAGCAATCCGCTGCGTGACCCACGGGACCGGCGGCTCCCGCGTATCGCGGGGCCGTCCGGCCTCGTGATCTTCGGCGTCACGGGCGACCTGTCCCGTAAGAAGCTGATGCCCGCCGTCTACGACCTGGCCAACCGCGGTCTGCTGCCCCCGGGCTTCTCGCTCGTCGGCTTCGCCCGCCGCGACTGGGAGAACGAGGACTTCGCCCAGGTCGTACACGACGCGGTCAAGGAACACGCCCGGACCCCGTTCCGCGAGGAGGTCTGGCAGCAGCTGGCCGAGGGGTTCCGCTTCGTCCCCGGCGAGTTCTCCGACGACGAGGCGTTCCAGACCCTGCGGGCGACCATCGAGGAGCTCGACAAGGCACGCGGCACCGGCGGGAACTTCGCGTTCTACCTGTCGGTCCCGCCGAAGTTCTTCCCCACCGTCGTGCAGCAGCTCAAGAAGCACGGGCTGTCGCAGGGCCAGGGCGACTCCTGGCGGCGCGCGGTCATCGAGAAGCCCTTCGGCCACGACCTGGCGAGCGCTCAGGAGCTCAACCAGGTCGTCCACGAGGTCTTCCGGCCCAGCGACGTCTTCCGGATCGACCACTACCTGGGCAAGGAGACGGTCCAGAACATCCTGGCGCTGCGCTTCGCCAACACGATGTTCGAGCCGATCTGGAACCGGTCGTACGTCGACCACGTGCAGATCACCATGGCCGAGGACATCGGCATCGGCGGGCGCGCGGGCTACTACGACGGCATCGGCGCGGCCCGTGACGTCATCCAGAACCACCTGCTCCAGCTGCTCGCGCTGACCGCCATGGAGGAGCCCGCCTCCTTCGAGGCGTCCTCCCTGGTCACCGAGAAGCTGAAGGCGCTGCGGGCCGTCAAGCTGCCCAAGGACCTGGGCAAGCACACCGTGCGCGCCCAGTACGCCCGCGGCTGGCAGGGCGGCGAGGAGGTGCGCGGCTACCTCGACGAGGAGGGCATCGACCCCCACTCGAAGACCGACACCTACGCCGCGATCAAGCTGGAGATCGACAACCGCCGCTGGGCGGGTGTGCCCTTCTACCTGCGCACCGGCAAGCGGCTGGGGCGGCGGGTCACTGAGATCGCGGTGGTGTTCCAGCGCGCCCCGCACTCCCCCTTCGACGCCACCGACACCCAGGAGCTGGGGCAGAACGCCCTGGTCATCCGGGTGCAGCCGGACGAGGGCGTCACCATCCGGTTCGGCTCCAAGGTGCCCGGCACCTCCATGGAGATCCGCGACGTGACGATGGACTTCCAGTACGGCGAGTCCTTCACCGAGTCCAGCCCCGAGGCGTACGAGCGGCTGCTGCTCGATGTGCTGCTGGGCGAGGCGAACCTCTTCCCGCGCCATGAGGAGGTCGAGCAGTCCTGGCGGATCCTGGACCCGATCGAGGACTACTGGGACAAGCACGGCAGGCCCGAGCAGTACACGGCCGGGACCTGGGGGCCGAAAGCCGCGGACGAGATGCTCGCACGAGACGGACGGAGCTGGCGGCGGCCATGAACATCGATCTCACGGACACCACGTCCAGCCGGATCAACTCCGCTCTGGTCCAGGCGCGCCGGGCCACCGGTTCCCCGGCCGTGGGCATGGTGCTCACCCTCGTCATCGTCACCGACGAGGGCAATCACTACGACGCGCTGCGGGCGGCGAGCGAGGCGTCCAAGGAACACCCCTCACGCATCCTGGTCGTCATCAAGCGGCCGGGCCGGTCGCCGCGCGACCGCAAGATGGCCCGGCTGGACGCCGAGGTGCGGGTCGGCGGGGAGACCGGTACCGGCGAGACGGTGCTGCTGCGGCTGCACGGCGAACTCGCCAACCACGCCTACTCGGTGGTCCTGCCGCTGCTGCTGCCGGACGCCCCGGTGGTGGTGTGGTGGCCGGAGGACGCCCCGGAGCACCCCAGCGAGGACCTGCTCGGACGGCTGGCCCAGCGCCGGATCACCGACGCCCAGGCCACCGAGGACCCGGTCGCGGCCCTGGGGCTGCGGGCCGAGACCTACACCCCGGGCGACACCGATCTGGCCTGGACCCGGATCACCCCGTGGCGCAGCGTCCTGGCCGCCGCGCTGGACCAGAAGCACTCCCCGATCACCTCCGCGGTCGTCGAGGGCGAGGCGTACAACCCGAGCAGCGAGCTGCTCGCGCTGTGGCTCGCCGAGCGGCTGGGGGTGCCGGTGGACCGGCAGGTCTCGGAGGGCCCCGGGCTGACCGCGGTGCGGCTCCAGACCGCCGACGGCGTGATCTGCCTGGACCGGGCGAACGGCTCGCTGGCGGAGCTGGCGATGCCGGGCCAGCCGGACCGGCATGTGGCGCTCCAGCGGCGTGAGACGTCGGAGCTGATCGCCGAGGAGCTGCGCCGGCTGGACCCCGACGAGATCTACGAGTCGTCGGTGAAGTTCGGGGTGAGCAAGCTCGGCAACGGCGGGGTGGGCACGCTGGAGCGGGACGCCAAGGCGTCCCCGGCCACTCAGGTGGCACCGCCGGCCCGGTCCGCGGCTTCGAAGGCGAAGGCGCAGAAGGCCAACGCACAGAAGGCCAAGGCGCAGAAGGCCGAGGGCGCGGCGGGGGACGGAAAGGCGGACACGTGACCGCTCCGCAGGTGGTCGTCCACCGCGACAAGGAGCTGATGGCCCAGGCCGCGGCGGCCCGGCTGATCACGAAGATCGTGGACGCCCAGGCCGCCCGCGGCTCCGCCTCGGTCGTCCTGACCGGTGGGCGCAACGGCAACGGCCTGCTGGCCGCGCTCGCCGCCTCCCCGGCGCGCGACGCGGTCGACTGGTCGCGGCTGGACCTGTGGTGGGGCGATGAGCGGTTCCTGCCGGAGGGCCATCCGGACCGCAATGTCACCCAGGCCCGTCAGGCGCTGCTGGACGCGGTGGAGCTGGACCCGGCGCGGGTGCGTGCGATGCCCGCGTCCGACGGGCCCCACGGCGGCGATGTGGACGCCGCGGCCGAGGCGTACGCCGCCGAGCTGGCCCGAGCGGCGCGGCCGGAGAACCACGCCGCGGTGCCGTCGTTCGACGTGTTGCTGCTGGGCGTCGGCCCGGACACCCATGTGGCCTCGCTGTTCCCCGAGTTGCCGGCCGTCCGGGAGACCGAGCGGACGGTGGTCGGGGTGCGCGGCGCGCCCAAACCGCCGCCCGTACGGACCACGCTGACCCTGCCGGCCATCCGCGCGGCACGCGAGGTGTGGCTGCTGGCGGCCGGTGAGGACAAGGCGAAGGCGGTCACGATGGCCCTGTCGGGGGCCGGGGAGCTACAGGCCCCGGCGGCGGGGGCGTACGGCCGCGGCCGTACGCTGTGGCTGCTGGACCGTACCGCCGCGGCGGGCCTGCCGCGCGAGCTGTACCCCCCGGCGTCGCCGTAATCCGCATCCGCGCGACGATCCCCCGGGAGCCGCAGGGCCCCGGGGATCGTCGCGTTTTCGCGTGCCCGCGGACCTCAGCGGCCGCGCAGCGAACGGTAGGTGGCGACCAGGTGCGCGGTGGAGGTGTCGAGACCCGGCACCTCGGCGCCCTCGGTCAGCGCGGGCTCCACCCGCTTGGCCAGCACCTTGCCCAGCTCCACTCCCCACTGGTCGAAGGAGTCGATGTTCCAGACGGCGCCCTGGACGAACACCTTGTGCTCGTAGAGGGCGATCAGCTGGCCCAGCACCGACGGGGTGAGCTCGGAGGCGAGGATCGTGGTGGTGGGGCGGTTGCCGGGGAAGGTCTTGTGCGCCACCAGGTGCTCGGGCACGCCCTCGGCGACGACCTCCTCGGCGGTCTTGCCGAAGGCCAGCGCCTGGCCCTGGGCGAAGAGGTTGGCCATCAGCAGGTCGTGGTGGGACTCCAGGCCGGGCGGCAGGTCCTCGACCGGCCGGGCGAAGCCGATCAGATCGGCCGGGACCAGCTTGGTGCCCTGGTGGAGCAGCTGGTAGTAGGCGTGCTGGCCGTTGGTGCCCGGGGTGCCCCAGACGATGGGGCCGGTCTGCCAGCCGACGCGATTGCCGTCCCGGTCCACGGACTTGCCGTTGGACTCCATGTCCAGCTGCTGGAGATAGTCGGTGAACCGCGACAGGTAGTGGCTGTACGGCAGGACGGCGTGCGCCTGGGCGTCGAAGAAGTTGTCGTACCAGATGCCCAGCAGGCCCATCAGCAGCGGAACGTTCTCCTCCGGCGGGGCGGTGGCGAAGTGCTCGTCGACCAGGTGGAAGCCGGCCAGCATCTCGCGGAAGCGCTCCGCGCCGATGGCGACCATCAGGGAGAGCCCGATAGCCGAGTCGAAGGAGTAACGCCCGCCGACCCAGTCCCAGAAGCCGAACATGTTGTCCGTGTTGATGCCGAACCCGGCGACCTTCTCGGCGTTGGTCGACACCGCCACGAAGTGCTTGGCGACGGCCTCCTCGCCGGCGCGCAGCCCGGTCAGCAGCCAGTCGCGGGCGGAGACGGCGTTGGTGATGGTCTCGATGGTGGTGAAGGTCTTGGAGGCGACGATGAACAGCGTCTCGGCCGGGTCCAGGTCGCGCACCGCCTCATGCAGATCCGCGCCGTCCACATTGGAGACGAACCGGAACGTCATCGAGCGGTCGCTGTAGGGCCGCAGCACCTCGTACGCCATGGCCGGGCCCAGGTCGGAGCCGCCGATGCCGATGTTGACGACGTTTTTGATCCGCTTGCCGGTGTGGCCGGTCCAGTCGCCGGACCTGACGCGGTCGGCGAAGACGGCCATCTTGGTGAGCACGGAGTGCACCTCGCCGACCACGTCCTCGCCGCCCACCTTGATGTCCGCGGAGTGCGGGGCGCGCAGCGCGATGTGCAGCACCGCGCGGTCCTCGGTGGTGTTGATCCGCTCACCGCGGAACATGGCGTCCCGCAGCTCGGCCACCTTGGTGGCCCGCGCCAGCTCGCGCAGCAGCCGCAGGGTCTCGTCGGTCACCAGGTGCTTGGAGTAGTCGACATGGAGATCGCCGACCTGAAGGGTGAGCCGGCGGCCGCGCTCGGGGTCGCCTGCGAACAGCTCGCGCAGATGCGCGTCGCCCAGCTCCTTGCGGTGTGCGGACAGCGCATGCCATTCCGGCAGCTGGTCCAGCCTGGTGCGGCCTTCCACGTTCATCTCGGACATCAGCCCACTTCTCGTCGGTGCCTGGCCCCCGTGTCCCCCAACCTAATTGATGCCGGACCGCATTCCCGGAACGAGGGCCGCCAGCCCGCAGACGAAGAGCCCCGCGGCCCCCAGCGCGGGCGTGTTGAGCCCCCATGCCGCGGCCATCGCCCCGCCCAGCAGCGCGCCGAGCGGGGCGCCCGCGATCGACAGGGTGCGGAAGGCCGAGCTCACCCGGCCGAGTGTCCCGTCGGGGCTGCGCCGCTGGGTCATCGTCACCTCGATCACGTTCCAGATGATCCCCGCGAAGCCGAAGAGGCCCATGGCGGCGACCGCGACCGGCAGGCTCCGTATCGCCCCGAGGGCGACCAGGGCGCCGATCTGCGCGGTGCCGCACACCGCGAGGGCGCGGGCGTTCCCCAGCTTCTCGGTGAACCGGGCGGCCACCAGCCCCCCGGTCACACTGCCGATTCCGTACACGGTGATCACGACGGCGTATCCGGTGTTCCCGGCGTCCAGCCAGCCGGTGATGTGCAGCACCAGGGTGGCGATGAGCGCGCCGATGCCGATGTTGCACAAGGTGGTGGAGGCGCACAGCGCCCGCAGCATGCGGTCCCGCCACAGCACGGCCAGGCCCTCGGCGATGTCCCGCCGCAGCGACCCGCCCGGCGGGCGCGGGTCCCGCGGAGGGGGTGTCACCCCCAGCGAGGCGACCAGCGCGGCGGCGACGAGATAGGTGACCGCGTCCGCCGCGTACGGCATCGCGGCGCCCAGGCCGAGCAGCACCGGCACCAGCGGGGCGCCCACGAACCGGCCCATGACCTCCTGGCCGGTCATCAGCCGGGCGTTGGCCCGGCCCAGCGCCTCCTGGCCCACCACCGACGGCAGCAGCGCCGTGGCCGCGTTGTCGAACAGGGTCTGGAGCGTGGTCAGCGCGAAGGCGAGGGCGATCAGCAGCCCGACGGTGGCCCGGTCCAGCCACACCGCGACGGCGAACCCCGCCATCAGAACGGCCCGCACGCCGTCCACCGCCCACATCGCCCGCCGCTGGTCCACCCGGTCGGCGATCGCCCCGCCGATCAGCCCGAACAGCAGCCACGGCAGGAAGCCGCAGGCGGTCACCAGCGAGACCAGCACCGGCGAATCGGTGAGCGAGACGGCCAGCAGCGGCAGCGCCGCACCCCGCAGGGCGTCCCCGAACCGGGAGACGAGCGCGGCCGCCCACAGCCGCCCGAACCCCCCGCGCCACGCGGGCACCGCCGCCTTCCCGGCGCCCCGCTCACCGGCGTCCACAGCGGTCATGACGCTCCCCCCTGGGCCTCGGCCCCACCCCTGTGATCCAGCACCCCATGACCGTAGCCCGCACCACTGACAACGGCCCGGCCGCGCACCCCTCGCAGGAGGTGCCCGGCCGGGCCGTCGTACCGCGTGCTGTGTCTAGATCTCGCCCCGGAGCTTGGCGAGTGCCTCGGCGAGGATCGCCTCGCCGTCGGCGTCGCTGCGCCGCTCCCGTACGTACGCCAGATGCGTCTTGTACGGCTCGGTGCGCGGCGGGTCCGGCGGGTTGTCCCGGTCCTTGCCGGCCGGGAAGCCGCAGCGGGGGCAGTCCCACGTGTCAGGGATCTGCGCGTCGCTGGCGAAGCTCGGCACGGTCTCATGCCCGTTCGAGCACCAGAAGGAGATGCGCAGGCGCGGCGCCGATTCGCCTCGCTCGGCTTCTCCCATCGGCCCCGCTCCGACCCGACTTCCACGGATCGCGTTGCCACTTGCCACGGTCGTAACTCCCTGCGTGATGGTGCCGCGAAGCCTCGATTGGCAGCTCCGCCGCCCGGCGCCCCAGTCTACGTAAGGCCCAACGCGCGTCCAGTGAAAGGAGTTACACCCGCCACCGAGGACGCCATGCCATCATAGGCCGCATATGGGCCCCGCTGGCGACGGTACGTCAGTTATCGGGCGTCAGCCGGGCCCTGAACGGGCCCCGCCGGAGCCTCAGTCGAGCTTCATCAGCAGTCCGAGCACGACGATGCAGACGAACCACAGCAGCCCGACCACCACGGTGATGCGGTCCAGGTTGCGCTCGGCGACCGAGGAGCCGCCCACCGAGGACTGCATCCCGCCACCGAACATGTCGGACAGGCCGCCGCCCTTTCCCTTGTGCATGAGCACCAACATCATCAACAGGAGGCTGAAGATGATGAGGGCGATCGAGAACCCCATGATCACAGCTGGACCAACCTTCTCGGGCTTGAACGGACGTCGGGGGCCGGACGGTGCGCAGCACACCGCCCCGACCCCCGACAGGGTACGACGACCCGCGCGCTAGGGCCTACTCACTGGTCGCGGAAACGAACGATCTTGACGAATTCGTCCGCGTCCAGCGACGCGCCGCCGATCAGTGCGCCGTCCACATCCGGCTGGGCCATGATCGCGGCGACGTTCCCGGACTTCACCGAGCCGCCGTACTGGATCCGGACCTTGTCGGCGACCTCCTGGCCGTAGAGCTCGGCGAGCCGGCCGCGGATGGCCCCGCAGACCTCCTGGGCGTCCTCGGGGGTCGCGACCTCGCCGGTGCCGATCGCCCAGACCGGCTCATAGGCGATCACGATGGTCTCGGCCTGCTCGGCCGGGACGTCCTTGAGACCGCCGTCCACCTGGGCGAGGGTGTGCGCGACCTGGTTGCCCGCCTTACGGACGTCGAGGCCCTCGCCGACGCACAGGATCGGCGTGAGGTCGTTGCGGAAGGCCGCCTTGACCTTGGCGTTGCACAGCTCGTCGGACTCGTTGTGGTACTGGCGCCGCTCCGAGTGCCCGACGACGGCGTAGGCGCACTTGAGCTTGGCCAGCATCGGGCCGGAGATCTCGCCGGTGTACGCGCCGGAGTCATGCGCGGAGATGTCCTGCGCGCCGTACTTGATCTTCAGCTTGTCGCCCTCGACCAGGGTCTGCACCGACCGCAGGTCGACGAAGGGCGGCAGCACCGCGACCTCCACGGCCTCGTGGTCCTTGTCGGCGAGCGCGAAGGCGAGCTTCTGGACGTGGGCGATGGCCTCGAGGTGGTTGAGGTTCATCTTCCAGTTGCCCGCCATCAGCGGGGTGCGGTCACTCACAGGTTCAGTCCTCCAGTGCGGCGAGGCCGGGGAGCGTCTTGCCCTCGAGGTATTCGAGGCTCGCTCCACCGCCGGTCGAGATGTGGCCGAAAGCGTTCTCGTCGAAGCCCAGGATGCGTACGGCCGCGGCGGAGTCGCCGCCGCCGACCACGGTGAAGGCCGGGCTGTCCACGAGCGCCTGGGCCACGGCCCGGGTGCCCTCGGCGAAGTCGGGGTGTTCGAAGACGCCCATCGGGCCGTTCCAGAAGACGGTGGCCGCGTCGGCGAGCTTCGAGGCGTACAGCTTGCGGCTCTCCGGGCCGATGTCCAGCCCCTGCAGATCGGCCGGGATCGCCTCCGCGGGGATGGTCCTCGGGTTCGCCGGGGCCTTGGTCTTCAGGTCCGGGAACTCGGACGCGGCCACGACGTCGACCGGGAGCACGAACTCCACACCGCGCTCCCCCGCCCGGCGCAGATAGTCCTGGACCGCCGGGACCTGGTCCTCCTGGAGCAGCGAGCCGCCGACCTCGTGGCCCTGGGCCTTGAGGAAGGTGTAGGCCATACCGCCGCCGATCAGGATGCGGTCGGCCTTCTCCAGGAGGTGGTCGATGACGCCGAGCTTGTCGGAGACCTTGGCACCGCCGAGGACCACCACGTAGGGCCGCTTGACGTCCTCGGTGAGCTTCTTCAGGACGGACAGCTCGGCGGCGATCAGGTTGCCCGCCGCGTGCGGCAGCCGCGCCGGGAGGTCGTACACGGAGGCGTGCTTGCGGTGGACCGCGCCGAAGCCGTCGCCCACATAGAGGTCGGCGAGGGCGGCGAGCCGCTCGGCGAAGGCGCCGCGCTCGGCGTCGTCCTTACTGGTCTCACCGGCGTTGAAACGCAGGTTCTCCAGCAGCGCCACCTCGCCGCCGCCGAGCGCCGCCACGGTGGCCCGCGCGCTGTCGTCCACGGTGTCGGTCGCGAAGGCGACCTGCTTGCCGAGGAGTTCGCCGAGCCGCCGGGCGACGGGGGCGAGGGAGAACCGGGGGTCCGGGGCGCCCTTGGGGCGGCCCAGGTGCGAGGCGACGATCACCTTGGCGCCCTGGTCCAGGAGCTTGCTGATCGTCGGGACGGCGGCGCGGATCCGGCCGTCGTCGGTGATCGTCTCGCCGTCGAGCGGGACGTTCAGATCGGCGCGGACGAAGACCCGCTGCCCGGCGACCTGAAGATCGTCAATCGTCTTCACAGGGTTGACTCCTTGATCATGGATCGGGGCCCGTTACGACGGTGTCGTAGCGGGCCCCGTTTCCTAGCTCATCGGGACAGCGGTCAGAGCCGGCCGCCGACGAAGACGGTCAGGTCGACGAGGCGGTTGGAGTAGCCCCACTCGTTGTCGTACCAGCCGACGACCTTGACCTGCTTGCCCTGGACCATGGTCAGGGAGGAGTCGAAGGTGCAGGACGCCGGCCAGTTGACGATGTCCGAGGAGACGATCGGGTCCTCGGTGTACTCGAGGATGCCCTTGAGCTGGCCCTCGGCGGCCTTCTGGAAGGCGGTGTTGATCTCGTCCTTGGTGACCTCGCGGTCGAGCTCCAGGACGAGGTCGGTGACCGAGCCGGTCGGGACCGGGACGCGCATCGCGATGCCGTCCAGCTTGCCCTTGAGCTGCGGGAGGACCAGCGCGGTGGCCTTGGCGGCACCGGTGGAGGTCGGGATGATGTTCTCGGCCGCCGCACGGGCGCGACGCAGGTCCTTGTGCGGGAAGTCCAGGATGCGCTGGTCGTTGGTGTACGCGTGAACCGTCGTCATCATGCCCTTGACGATGCCGAAGCTCTCGTCGAGGACCTTGGCCATCGGCGCCACACAGTTGGTGGTGCAGGAGGCGTTGGAGATGACGTGGTGGTTCGCCGGGTCGTACTTGTCGTTGTTGACGCCCATCACGATCGTGATGTCCTCGTTCTTGGCGGGCGCGGAGATCAGGACCTTCTTGGCGCCGGCGGCGAGGTGCTTGGCAGCGTCCTCGCGCTTGGTGAAGATACCGGTGGACTCCACCACGATGTCAGCGCCGAGCTCACCCCACGGCAGGGCCGCCGGGTCGCGCTCGGCCATCGTCTTGAAGGTCTGGTTGCCCACCGTGATGGTGTCCTCGGTGTGGCTGACCTCCTGCTTCAGCCGACCGAGGATGCTGTCGTACTTGAGCAGGTGCACCAGGGTGGCGTTGTCGGTCAGGTCGTTGACACCGACGATCTCGATGTCCGCGCCCTGCTCAAGGAGCGCGCGGAAGTAGTTGCGGCCGATGCGGCCGAAGCCGTTGATGCCTACGCGGATCGTCACGAACCGATCTCCTCGTTGGTGTGCCGGTCTGGACGCCGGCGAACGTGTATGGGATGTCCCCGACCGCCTCCGACCCTACCGCTATCACGGGACGTACGTGACATTGGCATCGGCGGCCCATGACCACCGGAAAGTGGTACGGCCCGCCGATTGAGTCACGATTTGTCACGTGCTGTCAACGACGCAGCGTACGCAGCGCGTCGCCCCATCCCCTCACGGCCACAGGCGCACCGACGACGGCGAAAAGGGATACCGGCCTGGCCGGTTGGGAGCGGCGCCGGGCACGCGTACGCCCCCGGATCAAGCTGAGCGATCCGGGGGCGCGGGGCGGCTTCCGTGGCGTCTACGGGCGGTCAGCCGACCATGCCGTCGGCCATCTCCTCGGTCAGGCTGGACTCGGTGCCGGGGATGCCCAGGTCCTGGGCGCGCTTGTCGGCCATGGCCAGCAGCCGGCGGATACGGCCCGCGACCGCGTCCTTGGTCAGCGGCGGGTCGGCGAGGGCACCCAGCTCCTCCAGGGACGCCTGCTTGTGCTCCATGCGCAGCCGGCCGGCCGCGGCGAGGTGCTCGGGCACCTCGTCGCCCAGGATCTCCAGGGCGCGCTGCACCCGGGCCCCGGCGGCCACGGCGGCACGGGCCGAGCGGCGCAGATTGGCGTCGTCGAAGTTGGCGAGGCGGTTGGCGGTCGCCCGCACCTCGCGCCGCATCCGCCGCTCCTCCCAGGCGAGGACCGACTCGTGCGCCCCCAGCCGCGTCAACAGCGCGCCGATGGCATCACCGTCCCGGACGACCACCCGGTCCACCCCGCGCACCTCGCGCGCCTTGGCCGCGATCTGTAGCCGGCGGGCGGCGCCGACCAGCGCGAGCGCGGCCTCCGGACCGGGGCAGGTCACCTCCAGGGAGGACGAACGGCCCGGCTCGGTGAGCGAGCCATGGGCGAGGAAGGCCCCGCGCCAGGCGGCCTCCGCGTCACAGGTGGCGCCGGAGACCACCTGCGGCGGCAGTCCGCGGATCGGCCGGCCGCGGCCGTCGACCAGGCCGGTCTGCCGTGCCAGCTGGTCACCGCCCGCCACCACCCGCACCACGTACCGGCTGCCGCGGCGCAGCCCTCCGGGGGCCATCACCACCAGGTCCGAGGAGTGGCCGAAGATCTCCAGGATGTCCTTGCGCACTCTGCGGGCCGCGATCCCGGTGTCCAGCTCGGCCTCGATCACGATGCGCCCGCTGACCAGATGCAGGCCGCCCGCGAACCGCAGGATCGCCGAGACCTCCGCTTTCCGGCAGCAGGTCCGGGTGACGGGGAGCCGGGAGATTTCGTCCTTCACCGCTGCCGTCATCGCCATGGGCCGATCCTTCCATGCATCCGAAAAATACGGTCGTACGCGGCCGCCAGAAGCTCCGGGTCGTGCTTCGGGGCACCGTCGGTCGCGGCCACCGGCGCCAGCTCGACCGTGCCGCCCAGCCGCTTGGCGGCGTCGCACAGACTGCTCTGGTCCGGGACGGCGGCCTCGTCGGCCAGCACCACGTCGAAGGCGAGTTTAGGGGCGTGTCGGGCCAAAACCTCCAAATGACGCTGCGGGGAGAAGCCATCGGTTTCGCCCGGCTGAGGGGCGAGGTTCAGCGACAGCACCCGCCGGGCCTTGGTCTCGGTGAGCGCCTGGAGCAGCTCGGGGACCAGCAGATGCGGGATCACGGAGGAGAACCAGGAGCCGGGCCCCAGCACCACCCAGTCCGCGTCCATGACCGCCTCGACGGCCTCGGGGACGGCCGGCGGATCGGGCGGCACCAGATGGACCGACTGCACCTCGCCGGGGGTGAGGGCCACGGTGGCCTGCCCGGCGACGGTGGAGACCTCGTCCGGACGCGCCGGGTCATGGCCGCGGACGTACGCCTGGAGCTCCAGGGGGACGGCCGACATGGGCAGCACCCGGCCGTGGGCGCCCAGCAGCTTGCCGACCAGGTCGAGCGCCTCCACATGGTCGCCCAGCTGCTCCCACAGGGCGACGATCAGCAGATTGCCGACCGCGTGGCCGTGCAGCTCGCCCTCGCTGGTGAAGCGGTGCTGGATGACCCGCGCCCAGGTCTGGCCCCAGTCGTCGTCGCCGCACAGCGCGGCCAGAGCCTTGCGCAGATCGCCGGGGGGCAGCACGTCCAGCTCGTCGCGGAGCCGTCCGCTGGAGCCCCCGTCGTCGGCCACGGTGACGACGGCGGTCAGATCGCCGGTGATCCGGCGCAGCGCGGCGAGCGACGCCGACAGTCCCATGCCACCGCCGAGCGCGACGACCTTGGGCTGGGTGCCCCGGCTCGTGCGCGCCCCGACCAGCCGCCGCAGCCGCCTGGTACGGATGGTCACTCGCGCCCCATGTCCCGGTGGACGACAACGGTCTCCACGCCCTCGGCGGCCAGCCGCGGGGCGAGCCGCTCGGACATGGCGACACTGCGGTGCTTGCCGCCGGTGCAGCCGACGGCGATGGTCACATAGCGCTTGCCCTCACGGCGGTAGCCCGCGGCGATGAGCTGGAGCAGCTCCGCGTAGCGGTCGAGGAACTCCTTGGCGCCGGGCTGGTTGAAGACATAGCCGGAGACCTCCTCGTTGAGCCCAGTGAAGGGGCGCAGCTCGGGGACCCAGTGCGGATTGGGCAGGAAGCGGCAGTCCACCACCAGATCGGCGTCGACCGGCAGTCCGTACTTGTAGCCGAACGACATCACGGTGGCCCGCAGCTCGGGCTCCTCCTCGCCCGCGAACTGGGCGTCCATCTTGGCGCGCAGCTCATGGACGTTGAGACTGGAGGTGTCGATCACCAGATCGGCGTCTCCGCGCAGCTCGCGCAGCAGATCGCGCTCGGCGGCGATGCCGTCCACGATCCGGCCGTCGCCCTGGAGGGGGTGCGGGCGGCGCACCGACTCGAAACGGCGCACCAGGGCCTCGTCGGACGCCTCCAGGAACAGCACGCGCCGCTTGACGTTCTTGGCGGCGAGATCGGCGAGGGACTCGCGGAGGTTGTCGAAGAAGCGGCGGCCGCGGACGTCCACCACCACGGCGATCCGGGCCACATTGCCCTGGGAGCGGGCGCCCAGGTCGACCATGGTGGGGATCAGCGCGGGCGGCAGGTTGTCCACGACGAACCAGCCGAGGTCCTCCAGACACTTGGCGGCGGTGCTGCGGCCCGCGCCGGACATTCCAGAGATGATCACCAGCTCGGGGATGGCCGCCACCTCGGCGGACTCTCCCGACGTGCCCGTATTCACCTGCGCTCCGTCTCCGTGGTTCGTGTGTGCGGTCATGGTCTGGTTCCCCCGTTCGACGACGCCGCGCCGGCGGCCTCGTCCTCAATGATCTCTCCTGTGGCGGTGTTCACGGCGGGCGCGGCCGGGGCGGACCCGGCGAGCGCCGCGGCGACCGTCTCGGCCGTCTTACGGCCGACACCCGGCACCTCGCAGATCTGCTCGACCGTGGCGGCGCGCAGCCGCTTGACCGAGCCGAAGTGCTTCAGCAGCGCCTGCTTACGGCTGTCGCCGAGGCCAGGAACCGTGTCCAGCGGCCCGGACTTCATCGACTTGGCGCGCTTGCTGCGCTGGTAGGAGATGGCGAAGCGGTGGGCCTCGTCACGGACCCGCTGGAGGAGGTAGAGCCCCTCGCTGCTGCGGGGCAGCACCACCGGGTCGTCCTCGTCCGGCAGCCACACCTCCTCGAGCCGCTTGGCGAGACCACAGACGGCGACATCGTCGACGCCGAGCTCGTCCAGGGCCCGCTTGGCGGCGGCCACCTGCGGCTTTCCGCCGTCGACCACGACGAGCTGGGGCGGATAGGCGAACCGCTTCGGCCTGCCCTCCTCGTCGACCGGGCCGGTGGGCCCGCCGACGGACTGCCCGTCGGGTCCGGGGACGCCAGGGGCTCCGGGGGTGCCGGTGGTGTCAGGGGCTCCGGGGGTGCCGGTGGCTCCGGTGGCGCCAGGAGCGCCGGTGGTCTCCTCTTCCCACTCCCCCGTCTTCTGCTTCTCCTGGAGATAGCGGCGGAAGCGGCGGCTGACGACCTCGTGCATGGAGCGGACATCGTCCTGCCCGGCGAAGCTCTTGATCTGGAAGCGGCGGTACTCACTCTTACGGGGGAGCCCGTCCTCGAAGACCACCATGGAGGCCACCACGTCATCACCCTGCAGATGGGAGATGTCGAAGCACTCGACGCGCAGCGGAGCGGAGTCCAGCCCCAGGGCCTCGGCGATCTCTTCCAGCGCCCGGGAGCGCGTGGTGAGGTCGGAGGCGCGCTTGGTCTTGTGCAGCGCGAGCGCCTGCTGGGCGTTGCGCTGGACGGTCTCCATCAGGTCCTTCTTGTCGCCGCGCTGCGGAATGCGCAGATCGACCCGGGAGCCCCGGCGATCGGCGAGCCACTGGGTGACCGGTCCGGCCGGGTCCGGCACGGCGGGCACCAGGACCTCCTTGGGGACGGCGTCGCCGCGCTCCTCCCCGTACAGCTGCTGAAGGGCGTGCTCGACCAGTCCTGCGGTGTCGACGGCCTCGACCTTGTCGGTGACCCAGCCGCGCTGCCCGCGCACCCGGCCGCCGCGCACATGGAAGATCTGGACGGCCGCCTCCAGCTCGTCCTCGGCGACCGCTATCAGATCGGCATCGGTGGCGTCGGCGAGGACCACCGCGTTCTTCTCCATGGCGCGCTTGAGCGCCCCTATGTCGTCACGGAGCCGGGCCGCCCTCTCGTACTCCATCTCCTCGGCGGCCTCGTGCATCCGCTGCTCCAGGCGGCGCAGATAGGTGCCGGTGCGGCCGGCCATGAAGTCGCAGAACTCCTCCGCCAGTTCGCGGTGCTCCTCGGCGGTGACCCGGCCGACGCAGGGGGCCGAGCACTTGCCGATGTAGCCGAGCAGACAGGGGCGGCCGATCTGGGCGGAGCGCTTGAACACCCCGGCCGAGCACGTGCGGACCGGGAACACGCGCAGCATCAGGTCGACGGTCTCGCGGATCGCCCAGGCGTGGGCGTACGGACCGAAGTAGCGCACGCCCTTCTTCTTGGCACCGCGCATCACCTGGACCCGGGGAAACTCCTCGTTGAGGGTGACGGCCAGGGAGGGGTAGCTCTTGTCGTCGCGGTACTTGACGTTGAACCGGGGGTCGAACTCCTTGATCCAGGAGTACTCGAGCTGCAGGGCCTCGACCTCGGTGGAAACCACGGTCCACTCCACGCCGGCGGCCGTGGTGACCATGGTGCGGGTGCGCGGATGGAGGTTCGCCAGGTCTTGAAAGTACGAGGAGAGCCGCTGGCGCAGGCTCTTCGCCTTTCCGACGTAGATCACCCGGCCGTGTTCGTCACGGAACTTGTAGACCCCCGGCGACTCGGGGATCTGTCCCGGCTTGGGGCGGTAGCTGCTCGGGTCGGCCATGGTGACCACCCTACTTGCGGCGGGTGACACATCCGGCGCCCTCGGGACGCGGGTTGGTCAAGGTCCAGGGGATTCCGCAGCCGCCCGGACGCCGACCGAGCGCCGGCTCAGGCGTCGGGGCCCGCTCAGGCGTCGGGGCCCGCTCAGGTGTCAGGAGCCGCTCAGGTGTCAGGAGCCGCTCAGGCGTCGGGGCCCGCGACGAGCCGTCCGCCCTCCGCGGTGACCGGGACCGACGGCAGCGGCTCGACCGCGGGCCCCTGGAGGACCTTGCCGGTGCGGGCGTCGAACTGACTGCCGTGGCAGGGACAGCTGATCGCGCCGTCCTCGACGCTGTCGACGACGCATCCGGCGTGCGTGCACACCGCGCTGAACGCCGTGAACTCACCCTTGGCGGGCTGGGCGACCACCACCCGCTGCTCGCGGTAGATCTTGGCGCCACCGACCGGGACGGCACCGGCCGTGCCGAGGTCGACGGGGGCGGTGGGCGTCGGGGACGCCTTCTTGCCCGACCCGTCCGGGGCGCAGGCCGCCGCCCCGAGCCCGGCGGCTCCGGCCAGCGCGGCGCAGCACAGCACGGTTCGGCGGGAGGCGGGCTGGCGGGACATGTGCGGCTCCTGGGGGTGTGGGGGCCCTCCGACCATACCGGCACAGATCTCTCCATCCGCCGCCGCCTCCCCGGCTGGACGTAAACGCTTGCGCAAGCGTTTACGTCCGATCCCGGATGCGGTACGTTACGGGCTCCGATGAACCCGATGAACCCGGCGACCTCGACGCGGAGGACCCCAGCGGATGGCAACCATGGTCGACGTCGCCCGGCGCGCCGGGGTGTCCGTGGCCACCGTCTCGCATGTGCTCAACGAGACCCGGCCGGTCCGCCCGGACACCCGTAAGGCCGTGCTGGACGCGATCGACGACCTCGGGTACATCCCCAATACGCTGGCGCGCTCCCTGGTGACCGCGCGCACCCGATCGATCGGTCTGGCCGTCTCGGCGATCAGCAATCCGTACTTCACCGAGATCCTCCAGGGCGTCGAGTCCAGCGCCCTGGAGCGGGGATACGGGCTGCTGATCGCCGATCCGCATGACGACCCCGCGCATGAGCGCAAGGTCGTCCGGCTGCTCCATGAGCGGCGGGTGGACGGCGTGATCGTGGCCCCGTCGGCCGAGCCCGCCGGGCTGGTGGAGTATCTGACCCGCCGCGGGATTCCCGCCGTCTTCCTCGACCGGCTGGTCGGCGACTCCCACGACCAGGTGTGCGCCGAGAACGCCCCTCCCGTCGAACAGCTGGTGCTCCATCTCGCCGACCTCGGCCACACCCGCATCGGGCTGGTCGCCGGGCTCCCCGGGCTGAGCACCACCAGCGAGCGGATCGCCGGCTACCGGGCCGGGCTGGCGCGGCGCGGGCTGCCGTTCCGCCCCGGGCTGCTGGCGGACGGCCACTCCGAGGCGCGGGGCGCGGAGGACGCCGTCCACCGGCTGCTGGCCGCGCCCGAGCCGCCCACCGCGATCATCGCCGCGAACAACGCGATGACCATCGGCGCGCTGCGCGCCCTGCGGACGGCGGGGCTGAGCGTGCCGGGCGATCTCGCGCTCGTCTGCTTCGACGACTTCTCCTGGGCGGATGTCTTCTCCCCCGGACTCACCGCGATCTCCCAGCCCAGCCGGGAGATCGGCGCCACCGCCGTCCGGCTGCTGCTCGACCGGCTGGAGAACCCGGGGCGGCCGCCGCGCACCGTCCGGCTGCCCTGTGCCTTCGTCCACCGCACCTCCTGCGGCTGTGTGGCCGAAGACCCCGACCGACCGCTCCCCGGAACCCCCGCACAACCCGGAAAGGACCCCGCCTCGTGATCGTCGTCGCCGGAGAAGCCCTGATCGACCTCGTGCCCGAGCGCACGTCGAGCGCCGCGGCGGGCGACCGGCTGCCCGCGCTGCGGCCGGCGCGCGGCGGTGGCCCGTACAACACCGCGCTGGCGCTGGGGCGGCTCGGCTCGCCCACCGCGTTCTGCTCGCGGGTCTCCACGGACGGCTTCGGAGAGGCGCTGCTGGAGGGCTTGCGGAAGGACGGTGTGGACACCGCGCTGGTGCAGCGCGGCGAGGAGCCCACTACCCTCGCGGTCGCCTCCATCGGGGCCGATGGCTCGGCCGGGTACGGCTTCTATGTGCAGGGCACCGCGGACCGGCTCTTCACCCTGCCGCCGTCCCTCCCCGAGGGGGTGCGCGCGCTGTCGCTGGGCACCTGTTCACTGGTGCTGGAGCCGGGCGCGAGCGCGTACGAGGAGCTGCTGCGGCGTGAGGCCGCGCGCGGTGTCTTCACCACCCTGGACCCCAATATCCGCACCGGTCTGATCCCCGACGCCGCTGCCTACCGGGCCCGCTTCCACGGCTGGCTGCCCCATATCGGCCTGCTGAAGCTGTCCATAGAGGACGCGAGGTGGCTGGCCGACTCGGAGGACGCGAAGGATGTGGAGACGGCCGTGGGCGAGTGGCTCGCGGCGGGTCCGGCGGCCGTGGTGCTCACCCATGGCGGGGAGGGACTGAGCGTACGGCGCCAGGACGGCTCGGTCTTCTCGGTGCCGGGCGAGCGGGTGGACGTCGTGGACACCATCGGGGCGGGCGACACCGTGAACGCCGCGCTGCTGCACCGGCTGGCCGCGCACCAGGCGCTGTCGGCGCCCGCGCTGGCCAAGCTCGACGAGGCGGTCTGGCGGGATGTCCTGGCCTTCGCCGGCCGCGCCGCCGCGATCACCTGCTCCCGCGCGGGCGCGGAGCCGCCCTACGCGTCCGAGCTGGTCTGACCCCCTCACCGCGGATGCGCCGCGCCCGGTCGGTCCGGGCGCGGCGCATCCGCGGGCGCGGGGCTACTTCGCGGCCGTCCGCTGGGAGGCGACCGTGGTCTTGGCCGCCCCCTTCTTGGCCACGGTCTTCTTCGCCGCGGTCTTCGCGGCCGCCGTGGTCTTGGCGGCGGCCTTCTTGGCGGTCCTGCCGCCCTTGCGCGCGACCGGCACCGTCGCGTCGCTCACCCGGTCACCCAGCATGTCCCGCAGGAACTTCCCGGTGTGGCTGGCCGGGATCGAGGCCACGTCCTCGGGGGTGCCCTCGGCGATCACCAGACCGCCGCCGCTGCCGCCCTCGGGGCCCATGTCCACGACCCAGTCGGCCGTCTTGATCACATCGAGGTTGTGCTCGATGACGATCACGGTGTTGCCCTTGTCGACCAGTCCGGAGAGCACGCTGATCAGCTTGCTGATGTCCTCGAAGTGCAGACCGGTGGTCGGCTCGTCCAGGACGTACACCGTGCGGCCGGTCGACCGCTTCTGGAGCTCGCTGGCCAGCTTGACGCGCTGCGCCTCACCGCCGGACAGGGTCGGCGCGGGCTGCCCCAGCCGGACATAGCCGAGACCGACCTCGTTGAGGGTGCGCAGATGGCGGGCGATGGTGGGCACCGCCTCGAAGAAGTCCAGCGCCTCCTCGATGGGCATGTCCAGCACCTCGGCGATGGACTTGCCCTTGTAGTGCACCTCCAGGGTCTCCCGGTTGTAGCGCGCGCCGTGGCAGACCTCGCACGGCACATACACATCCGGCAGGAAGTTCATCTCGATCTTGATGGTGCCGTCACCGGAGCAGTTCTCGCAGCGGCCGCCCTTGACGTTGAAGGAGAACCGGCCGGGCTGATAACCGCGGACCTTCGCCTCCATCGTCTCCGCGAACAGCTTGCGCACATGGTCGAAGACGCCGGTGTACGTCGCCGGGTTCGAGCGCGGGGTGCGGCCGATGGGCGACTGGTCGACATGCACCACCTTGTCGACCAGGTCGTCGCCGACGACCCGGGTGTGCCGCCCGGGAACCGCCCGCGCGCCGTTGAGCTCACGGGCCAGATGGGTGTAGAGGATGTCGTTGACCAGCGTGGACTTACCCGATCCGGAGACGCCGGTGACGGCGGTGAGCACCCCCAGCGGGAAGGACACATCGATGTCCTGGAGGTTGTTCTCCCGGGCGCCGTGGACCGTCAGATGCCGCTTGGGGTCCACGGGCCGGCGCGCCGCCGGCAGCGGGATGGCCTTCTTGCCGGCCAGATAGTGCCCGGTCACCGACTCCTCGTTGACCAGCAGCTCGCTCAGCGGCCCGCTGTGGACCACCTTGCCGCCGTGCTCACCCGCGCCCGGACCGATGTCCACCACCCAGTCCGAGGTCTTGATGGTGTCCTCGTCGTGCTCCACGACGATCAGGGTGTTTCCGAGGTCGCGCAGCCTGACCAGCGTCTCGATCAGCCGGTGGTTGTCGCGCTGGTGCAGGCCGATGGACGGCTCGTCCAGGACGTAGAGCACGCCGACCAGACCGGAGCCGATCTGGGTGGCCAGCCGGATGCGCTGGGCCTCGCCGCCGGAGAGGGTGCCCGCCGCGCGGTTGAGCGAGAGATAGTCCAGGCCGACGTCGACCAGGAACCTCAGCCGCTCATTGACCTCCTTGAGGACCCGCTCGGCGATGGTCTTCTCGCGCGGGCTCAGCTCCATGCCACGCAGGAAGTCGGCGCATTCACTGATCGACATCGCCGAGACGTCCGCGATGGACTTGTCCTGCACGGTGACCGCCAGGACGATCGGCTTGAGGCGGGTGCCCTCACAGGTGGGGCAGGGCACCTCGCGCATATAGCCCTCGAACCGCTCCCGGCTGGTGTCGCTCTCCGCCTCCGAGTGGCGCCGCTTCACATACGGCACCGCGCCCTCGAAGGCCGTGGTGTACGCCCGCTGGCGGCCGTAGCGATTGCGGTAGCGGACCTCGATCTGGGTGCGGTGGCCATTGAGCAGCGCCTTCTTGGCGCGCTGCGGAAGCCCGGCCCAGGGGACGTCGGTGCGGAAGCCGAGCGCGTCGGCGAGCGCGCCGACCAGCCGCCCGAAGTAGTCCTTGGTGTGGCCGTGGGACCAGGGGTGGATGGCGCCCTCGTCGAGCGACTTCTCCTCGTCCGGGATGATCAGCTCGGGGTCGACCTCCATCCGGGTGCCGATCCCGGTGCAGTCCGGGCAGGCGCCGAAGGGCGAGTTGAAGGAGAAGGTGCGCGGCTCCAGCTCCTCGAAGGACAGATCGTCGTACGGGCAGTACAGATGCTCGGAGAACATCCGCTCCCGCTGCGGGTCGTCCTCCTCGAGGTCCACGAAGTCGAGGATCACCATGCCGCCGGAGAGGCCGAGCGCGGTCTCCACCGAGTCGGTCAGCCGGCGCTTGGCGCTGTCCTTGACGGTGAGGCGGTCGACGACCACCTCGATGGTGTGCTTCTCCTGCTTCTTCAGCTTCGGCGGATCGGCCAGCTGGATGGTGGTGCCGTCCACCCGGGCCCGGCTGTAGCCCTTGGTCTGGAGATCGGAGAAGAGGTCGACGAACTCCCCCTTGCGCTCGCGCACCAGCGGGGAGAGCACCTGGAAGCGGCTGCCCTCGGGGAGCTCCAGCACCCGGTCCACGATCGCCTGTGGCGACTGGCGGGCGATGGGGCGGCCGCACTCGGGGCAGTGCGGCTTGCCGATCCGGGCGAACAGCAGCCGGAGGTAGTCGTAGACCTCGGTGATGGTACCGACCGTCGAGCGCGGGTTCCGCGAGGTGGACTTCTGGTCGATCGACACCGCGGGGGACAGGCCCTCGATGAAGTCGACATCGGGCTTGTCCATCTGCCCCAGGAACTGACGGGCGTAGGAGGAGAGCGACTCCACGTAGCGACGCTGCCCCTCGGCGAAGATCGTGTCGAACGCGAGGGACGACTTGCCCGACCCGGACAGCCCGGTGAAGACGATGAGCGAGTCGCGAGGAAGGTCGAGCGAGACGTTCTTGAGGTTGTGCTCGCGAGCGCCACGAACGATGAGACGGTCGGCCACGCCGGTCGGCACCTTTCTTGAGAGAGACGGGGTGCGCCGAGCCCGCTCGCGGGGCGGCCCTGCCGGATGGAGCAGAGGCGGAGCGGAGCGAAGCCCCCGACCCAGGGTATGGGGGCACGACGACGATGTCTTAAGGATGCAGCACACCGAGCCTATAGCACGCACATTCGATTCGCGGGAGATGGGAGCGGACTTCACCCGATCGTGTGGCGCGCGGGCGTACTCATCGGTACAAGCTTCGCCGGGTGCCCGGGTATTCCCCGCCCCGACGGTCCCTCGCCCGTTCCCCCCGGACTAGGCTGAGGCCATGACCTACAGCGGAGTGGTGACGGTCGGCGGACCGGCGGACGTGCATGAACTGCCCGATCTCATGATCTCGAAGGTCGCGGTGGGCCCCATGGCCAACAACGCGTACCTGCTGCGCTGCCGGGCCACCGACGAGCAGCTCCTGATCGACGCCGCGGCGGAGCCGCACACCCTGCTGTCCCTCATCGGCGAGAGCGGGATCGCCTCCGTGGTCACCACCCACCGCCACCAGGACCACTGGGGCGCGCTGCGCGAGGTGACGGAGGCCACCGGCGCCCGCACCTACGCGGGCCGCTACGACGCGGAGGGCATCCCGGTGCCGACCGACGTCCTGGTCGAGGACGGCGACACGCTGCGGGTCGGCCGGGTCGAGCTGACCGCCCGCCACCTGGTCGGCCACACCCCGGGCAGCATCGCCCTGATCTACGACGATCCGCACGGCCATCCGCATGTGTTCACCGGCGACTGCCTCTTCCCGGGCGGGGTCGGCAACACCCGTAAGGACCCCAAGGCGTTCGAGAGCCTGATCAACGACGTCGAGACCAAGCTCTTCGACCGGCTTCCGGACGAGACCTGGGTCTACCCCGGCCACGGCGACGACACCACGCTCGGCGCCGAGCGCCCGCACCTCGGGGAGTGGCGCGAGCGCGGCTGGTAGCGGCACGCGCACGGCCCCCGCGCGCCGCGCACCCCCGTACGCCCCGTGACTCCCGGCGGGCCGTGACGGTTGGCGCGTCATGCAGCATGACCGCCCTGTGTCCATGGCCCGCCTCGCCACCGCCTCCCTGGCCGGCACCGCGATCGAGTTCTACGACTTCTTCGTCTACGGCACGGCCGCCGCGCTCGTCCTCGGCCCACTGTTCTTCCCCACCTTCTCCCCGCTGGCCGGCACCCTCGCCGCCTTCGGCACCTTCGCCGTCGGTTTCGTCTCCCGGCCGCTGGGCTCGATGCTCTTCGGGCCCATCGGCGACCGCCACGGCCGCCGGCCGGTGCTCATCGCCTCACTGCTGCTGACGGGAATCGCGACCGTCGCCGTGGGCTTCGTCCCGTCCTACGGCACGATCGGCATCGCCGCCCCCGTACTGCTGCTCGTGCTGCGCTTTCTCCAGGGGCTGGGGCTCGGCGGCGAATGGGGTGGCGCGGTGCTGCTGACCGCCGAGCACGCGCCCGCCGGGCGGCGCGGGCTGTGGTCGGGCTTTCCGCAGGTCGGCCCGGCCATCGGCTTTCTGCTCGCCAACGGCACCATGCTGGCCCTGTCGGCCACGCTGAGCGAGGGCGCGTTCCGGTCCTGGGGGTGGCGGGTGCCGTTCTGGGGCGCGGGGCTGCTGGCGGGCGCCGGGTTGCTGCTGCGGGCCCGGCTGACCGAGAGCCCGCGCTTCCAGGAGCTGGCCGAACGCGACGGCCGGGCCGCCGCGCCGCTGGCCGAGGTGGTGCGCGGCCACTGGCGGCTGGTCCTGCTGACCGCGGGCGGGCTCGCGGTGGGCTATGCCGTCTTCTACACGGTCACGACCTGGTCCCTGGCGTACGGCACGGAACGGCTCGGCATGGCGCGCACCACCGTGCTGGGCTGTGTCATGGCGGCCGTGGCGGCCATGGGGGCCTTGACGCCCCTGGCGGCCCATCTCGGCGACCGCTTCGGGCGGCGGCCGCTGTGCCTGGTGGGCTGTGTGGCCACCGCGGTGTGGATGTTTCCGCTGATCGTGCTGTTGCGCACCGGGGAGCCGCCGCTGATGTTCCTCGGCTTCCTGGGCGCGCTGCTCGCCTTCATCACCATGTTCGCCGTGACCTCGGCCTATCTGCCCGAGCTGTTCGAGGCGCGGGTGCGCTGCACGGGCGCGGCGCTCGGCTACAACCTCGCGGGCGTCCTGGGCGGGGCGCTCACCCCGATCGTGGCGACGGCGCTGTCCCACGGCGACGGCCCGCCCTGGGGCGTCGCCGTGTATCTGACCGCCGCCGCGCTGCTGAGCCTGGGCTGCTTCGTGCTGCTGCCGGAGACACGGCCGACGGCCGACCGTCCGGAAGGACGATCGGCCGTACGGCCTCTGGAGGCCGGGGAGGCGGCTGCGTGAGCCGGTCTCCCGGGTCCGGGACGCGGACGTCGCCGCACGCCCTCGGTCGCCGCCGGGCGCCGTCAGGGCGGTGACGCCGCGGGCGCCGTCAGACGTCGACGCTGTCCTTGTCCCGAGCCCGGCTCTCCCCGTTCCCCGCCTCCACCAGGGCCTGTTTCCTCGAGGCGTGCAGACTGGTGACCGTCGTGACGGCGAGCACCGCGCAGATCACCCCGAGCGAGACCGGGATGCTGATCTCCGGGACGTGCACCCCGGACTCGTGCAGCGCGTGCAGCACCAGCTTGACGCCGATGAAGCCGAGGATGATCGACAGCCCGTACGAGAGGTGGACCAGCTTCTTGAGCAGGCCGCCGATCAGGAAGTACAGCTGGCGCAGGCCCATCAGGGCGAAGGCGTTGGCGGTGAAGACGATGTACGGATCCTGGGTGAGGCCGAAGATCGCGGGTATCGAGTCCAGCGCGAACAGGACGTCCGTGGTGCCGATCGCCAGCATGACGATCAGCATCGGGGTCATCAGCCGCTTGCCGTTCCGCACGATGAACAGCTTGGTTCCGTGGTACTCGTCGGTGGACGGGAACCGCTTCTCGACCGCCTTGAGCAGCCGGTTCTCCTCGAACTCCGCTTCCTCCTCATCGGCCCGCGCCTCCTGGATGAGCTTCCAGGCCGTCCAGATGAGGAACGCGCCGAAGATGTAGAAGACCCAGGCGAAGGTCGAGATGATCGCGGCGCCGGCGGCTATGAAGACCGCGCGCAGCACCAGGGCGATGAGCACTCCCACCATCAGCACACGCTGCTGATAGACCGTCGGCACCGCGAACTTCGCCATGATCAGCACGAAGACGAAGAGATTGTCGACGCTCAGCGACTTCTCGGTGATGAAGCCGGCGAAGAACTCGCCGGAGGGCCCGCCGCCGGCGAAGACCAGCAGCCCGAGCCCGAAGAGCGCGGCAAGGGCGACCCAGACGGCGGTCCAGATCCCGGCCTCCTTGAGGGAGACCTCATGGGGTTTGCGGCCGCCTATGAAGAAGTCGGCGGCGATGAGGGCACACAGCCCACCAATGGTCAGGCCCCACATGGCCCACGAAACGTCCACGGTTCCTCCGGCATTCGTACGGCAATCTCAGCGTCGTCGCTGCCGGAGGTCTCCTCCGCCCATGGCCGAACCGTGGACCGGTGCCCCGGGATGCCGTCCGGTCTCCTGGGGCCGGACGGCATCCGTGGTGACGGGAACACCGCTACAGGAGTACTCCCCTCCGCGTAAAGAAGAGTACAGGAATTCCCATGGGAGAGTAAAGAGATGGGCAAAAGAGCTGGTCAATGCCCATACGACTGGCGGGCCCTCACCATCTGCCGCAGCACCTGGTCCAGCACCTGACTGCCCCGCGGCACCATCGACGGCTCATACGTCCACGCATGGCCCACCCACGGGTCGGCGAGATGGTCGTCGGCGACCGGAGTGAGCCGCAGCAGCGACCGCCACAGCGGATCGAGCACCGGACCGTAGTCCCGCGCGTCCTCACGGTCGGCGACCATCATCAGATGCACGCCCACCGAGGGCCCCTCGTCCGCCAGATAACGCAGCTGAGTGACGGCCCGGTCGTCGAAGCCGTGCGGGAAGTCATGGACGAGCAGCAGCTGCTCGGCGGTGTCCAGATCGGGCGGCAACGCGTCCGTGGCACCGCTGCGCATCGCCATCTGCACCAGGTCGACACGCCGGGTCAGCGAGGCGAGCACCGCGGAGACCCCCTGGGCGCCGGCCGCCGGCGGCTCGCCCAGCGCACCCGACCCCACCAGCGGGGCGAGCGAGCCCGCGGCCGAACCCGCCGGGTCGATCACACACACCGAGAACTCCCCCGCCGGATAGACGGCCAGCAGCCGCGCGGCGATCGTCACCGCCGTGTCCGCGGCCAGTCGGCGCAGCTCGCCAGGGTCGGCCGGCCCCCCGTCGAACGAGCCCGAACGCCCGGCGTCGATCCACAGCCCCCGCTCCAGGGGCAGCCGCACCAGCATGGGGATGCGCAGATCGGCGCGTTCCGGGAGGTGCAGCTCGCCCAGGCGCAGGGCCATCGGCATCTCCATCGGCACCTGGTACGCCTGCCACACCGGGCTGTCCCAGCGGGCGTAGGCGGGCGGCAGCGCCGGCTCCACCACCTCGGCCTCGGCCGTGAGCTGCGCCAGATCGCGGTCGAAGGCGGCGCGGGCCTGCTCGACGAGGTCGGTGTGCTTGGCGCGCGCCGCGGCGCGGGCGGAGTCGGCCGCCGGGCCCACCCGGGTGCGCGGATCGGAGAGCACCCGGTCCAGCTCCTGCTCCATCCGGGACTCCGCGAAGTCCACGGCGCTGCGATAGGCCGCGGTGGTGCGGGCCAGGTCCTCGAACATCCCCCAGACCTGGTTGTAGAGCCGCTCGTCCATGGTCCAGCCGGAGGCGTCGCCCGCGACCGGCCGGGCGGGCTGTCCGGGCGCGGCGGGCGGCGCGGACGGCGGGGGCGGGGGCGGCGCGGCCGTACGGCGGCCGGGGTGCTGGTAGTTGACGGGCCCTTGGCCGGAGGGCGCGCCCTGCGGCTGCTGCTGCGGGGTCTGCGGCTGGGCGGGGGCCGGGGCGGCACCGCCGCCCGCGGTGGCCGTGCGCACCCGGCCGTCGTCCTCGGAACGGGGCGGGGGCTGGGCGACCGAGCGGGCCATGCCCCGCACCACCGCCTCGTTGATCCGCGCCGCGAGTTCGGCGCCCTGCTCGAGCCCCTGGTCCCGCAGCATGGCCGCGAGCCCGTCCGCGTACCCCTGGCCGACGGCGCGCACCTTCCAGGCACCCTGCCTGCGGTAGAGCTCCAGGGCGGCCACCGCGGACTCCGAGTCCAGGCCGGTGATGGTGTAGCCGGCGATCTCGGTGCCGTCGAGGCCGGTGACGGCGACGAACGGCGCGGCCGTGGCGCCGAACCGGTCCGGGCCGCCGACACCGGTCGGCAGCGCGAGCAGCACGGTGACCCGGTGGACGTTCTCGGGCATCGCGTCGAGGTCGACGGCGAGCCGGTGGTCGGCCGCCGCCTGTCTGGGCACCTCTATCCCGGCCAGCTGGGGCGAGGCGGGGTGCGCGACCCCTTCGGCGCCGTGCACCGTGCCCCGCTCATCGCCGAGGGTGGCCCCGGCCACGATCGGATGGCCCGCCGAGATCCGGATCTCCAAACGGGTCTGGGGCAGGGGGTGGTTCTGCCCTCGGACCAGCTCGGCCGTCATGGCTTGCGTCCCCTCGTTGTGTTCCGCGGTGTGCCGTGGATCCGCATGCGTGCGGCTGGTACGGCGAGCGCGCGGGCCCACCGGGACACACGCGCTCGCCGAACGGCGGATTACAGATGCGGCAGGATATGCGGCATCAGGTCCTGGAAGGTGCGTCCGTTGGCCGGCTCGCCGATCGCCCTCATCTGCCAGGCGCTGCCCGCCCGCTGGACGGTGGCCATGATCTGGGCGGTGTACTGCCCGCCGCCGGTGAGGGTGTAGCGGGCGAGCTCCTGGCCATTGGTCTCGTCCACCAGCCGGCAGAACGCGTTCTGCACCTCGGCGAAGGTCTGGCCGGTGAAGGAGTTCACCGTGAAGACGATCTTGTCGATGTGGACCGGCACCCGCTGCAGGTCGACCAGGATCGCCTCGTCGTCGCCGCCCTGCCCGGCGCCGCCGACGAGGTTGTCACCGGTGTGGCGGACCGAGCCGTCGTCGCTGACCAGGTGGCGGAAGAAGACGACATCGGTCGGCTGCTTGTCGGCGAAGAGGACCGCCGACGCGTCGAGGTCGATCTCCCGCGTACGGGAGCCGAACAGCCCGCGGCGGGGCGCCGCCTGCCAGCCCAGCCCCATCCGCACCGCGGTCAGGGTGCCCCCGTCGGCCTTCTGCAGGCTGATGGCCTGTCCCTTGGACATGTTGACCGTCACGCGCTGTCCCTACTCTCGTCTCTCGATTCCCCGTGGCCGCCGCGGGAGTGCGGCCGTGGCCGCGCCGTGTGCACGGCCCTGTCGAAAACCCTATGCACTGCGACCAGGACTCCGGCCGGACGAGCGGGCTTTTGTGTCGGTCTTGCAACACAGCGGAGCAGGTGCGGGTTCGCGGCACGGCAGAGCAGGGGTACGGCCTTGCGCAGGGATGCGGCGTTACGGCACGGCAGGGCAGCCGGGCCGTCCTGTGGCACGGAGAGGGGCGGGCGCCCCGGCGGGTCCGGGGCGCCCGGCCGTCAGGAGACCCCGGCCTCCCGCATCTGCCGCAGCTCCTTCTTCAACTCCGCCACCTCGTCGCGCAGTCGGGCCGCCACCTCGAACTGGAGCTCCGCCGCCGCGGCCCGCATGCGGTCGGTCATCTCCTCGATCTGCTCGGCGAGTTCGGCCGCGGGCCGGTCGGTCAGCACCGGCTCCTTGGCCTTGCCCTTGGCGCCCTTGCCGCCCTTGGCCGCCTTTCCGCCCGCCGCCCCCTCGGGGGTCTTGGCGCCCTTGCCGTCCTTCGTCTTGCGGTAGCCGGTGCCGAGCAGCTCCTCGGTGTCGACGTCCTCGCGAGCGATCTGCGCCACGATGTCGTTGATCTTCTTGCGCAGCGGCTGCGGATCGATCTTGTTGGCCTTGTTGTACGCGATCTGCTTCTCGCGGCGCCGGTTGGTCTCCTCGATGGCCTTCTCCATCGCCGGGGTGACCTTGTCGGCGTACATATGCACCTGGCCCGACACGTTACGGGCGGCCCGGCCGATGGTCTGGATCAGCGAGGTGCCCGAGCGCAGGAAGCCCTCCTTGTCCGCGTCGAGGATGGCGACCAGCGAGACCTCCGGAAGGTCGAGGCCCTCGCGCAGCAGGTTGATCCCCACCAGCACGTCGAACTCGCCGGCGCGCAGCTCGCGCAGCAGCTCGACCCGGCGCAGGGTGTCCACATCGCTGTGCAGATAGCGCACCTGGATGCCGAGCTCCAGCATGTAGTCGGTGAGGTCCTCGGCCATCTTCTTGGTGAGGGTGGTGACCAGCACGCGCTCGTCCTTCTCGGTACGCGTGCGGATCTCGTGGATGAGATCGTCGATCTGGCCCTCGGTCGGCTTGACGACGACCTCGGGGTCGACCAGACCGGTCGGGCGGATGATCTGCTCCACGAAGCCGTCGCCCCGGGAGAGCTCGTACGGGCCGGGGGTCGCAGAGAGGTAGACGGTCTGGTCGACGCGCTCCAGGAACTCCTCCCACTTCAGCGGGCGGTTGTCGAGCGCGGAGGGCAGCCGGAAACCGTGCTCGATCAGGGTCCGCTTACGGGAGGCGTCGCCCTCGTACATCGCGCCGATCTGCGGCACCGTGACATGCGACTCGTCGATGACCAGGAGGAAGTCCTCCGGGAAGTAGTCCAGCAGGGTGTGCGGCGGGGAGCCGGGCTCACGGCCGTCGATGTGCAGCGAGTAGTTCTCGATACCCGAGCAGGTGCCGATCTGCCGCATCATCTCGATGTCGTAGGTGGTGCGCATCCGCAGCCGCTGGGCCTCCAGCAGCTTGCCCTGCTTCTCCAGCCGGGCCAGGGTCTGCGTGAGCTCGGCCTCGATCCCGGCGATGGCCTTCTCCATGCGCTCGGGCCCGGCCACATAGTGGCTGGCCGGGAAGACATAGAGCTCCTGGTCGTCGCTGAGCACCTCGCCGGTGAGCGGGTGGAGCGTGGAGAGCGCCTCGATCTCGTCGCCGAACATCTCGATGCGGACCGCGAGCTCCTCGTAGACCGGGAAGATCTCGACGGTGTCGCCGCGGACCCGGAAGGTGCCCCGGGTGAACGCCATGTCGTTGCGGGTGTACTGGATGTCGACGAAGCGGCGCAGCAGCTGATCGCGGTCGATCTCCTCGCCGACCTTGAGCGGCACCATGCGGTCCACGTACTCCTGCGGCGTGCCGAGGCCGTAGATGCAGGAGACGGATGCCACCACGACCACGTCACGCCGGGTGAGCAGCGAATTCGTCGCCGAGTGGCGCAGCCGCTCCACCTCTTCGTTGATCGAGGAGTCCTTCTCGATGTAGGTGTCCGACTGCGGGACGTACGCCTCGGGCTGGTAGTAGTCGTAGTACGAGACGAAGTACTCGACCGCGTTGTTCGGCAGCAGCTCGCGGAACTCGTTGGCCAGCTGGGCGGCCAGCGTCTTGTTCGGAGCCATGACCAGCGTGGGCCGCTGAAGCTTCTCGATCATCCACGCGGTGGTGGCGGACTTGCCGGTGCCGGTCGCGCCGAGCAGGACGACGTCCTTCTCGCCCGCGCGGACGCGCCGGTCGAGGTCGGCGATGGCCGTGGGCTGGTCACCGCTGGGCTGATAGGGGCTGACGACCTCGAAGGGCGCCACCTTGCGTTCGAGCTGAGTTACGGGCCGCATGTCACCCACGGTACGACTCGCCACTGACAACGGCGGGCGTTCCGCCGCGCCGCCCGCTGCCCGGCGCTCGTCCGGATTGGCATGATCACGCGGGCGATGCCGCCCGCCACGCGAATTTTCCGTCCATCCGATACCTATCCCCCGCTACCGCGCATCTGGGACCCTCTGCCCGTCCATGAGTCAGACGCACGTCAGACGATGCGAGGAGTCCGTATGCAGATCCGCCCGGCCGCCGCGTTAACCGGCGCGCTCATCGGGATGTCCGCGCTCTTCCTCCCCACGGCCGCGGCCCAGGCCACCGGCCATCCGCACCACCACACGGTCACCGTGGCCCACCGGGGGGCCTCCGGGTACGCCCCCGAGAACACCCTGGCCGCCGTCGACGCCGCCGACGACCTGGGCATCGACTGGGTGGAGAACGACGTCCAGCGCACCAAGGACGGCGAGCTGATCGTGATGCACGACACCACGCTGAGCCGGACCACCAACGCCGAGGAGGTCTTCCCGGACCGCGCCCCCTGGAACATCTCCGACTTCACCCTCGACGAGATCGAGAAGCTGGACGCCGGAAGCTGGTTCGGCCCGGAGTTCCAGGGCGAGGCGGTGCCCACCCTGGAGGAGTACATGGACCGGGTTTCGGACAACCACCAAAAGCTCCTCCTGGAGCTCAAGTCCCCCGAGCTCTATCCCGGGATCGAACGCCAGACGCTGCGGGAGCTGCGCAGAGAGGGCTGGCTGGACCACCGGCACAAGCGGCGGCTGATCGTCCAGAGCTTCGACGCCGCGTCCATGCGGACGGTCCACCGGCTGCGGCCGGACGTCAAGACCGGCTTCCTGGGCACCCCGGCCGTCGCCGACCTTCCGGAGTACGCCGAGTTCTCCGACCAGATCAACCCCAGCTACAAGACCATCAACGCCGACTACGTGGCCGCGGTGCAGGCCGTGAAGGGGGCACACGGCAAGCCGCTGGAGGTCTACACCTGGACCGTCAACGACGGCCCGTCGGCGGTCTCGGTCGCGGGCATGGGCGTGGACGGCATCATCACCAACAAGCCCGATGTGGTCCGGGACGCCCTCGACGACGCTTCGTGACCCACCGCTCCTCGAAACGAGGCGCCCCGTCGGCCGAGCGGCCGGCGGGGCGCTGTCGGTGGTGGGTTCTACGCTGAACGCGTGACCATCGCACAGCGGCAGACACGGCGGGACCCGCGGGAGCGACCCGAGCGGGCGGACGCGCGCGCCTGGGCCTGGGCCGTGCCGGCCACGCCCATCGGCCCACTGCTGCTCGCGGCCACCGACGAGGGGCTGGCCCAGGTGGTCTTCCACGCGACGGAGAAGACGGCGGCCGAGGCCGTGGCCAGGCTCACGCGCCGCCTCGGCGCCGGGCCCACGGCCGGGCCGTCCGCGTCCTCCGCCGCCGCGGCCGCCCGGCCGGCGCCTCGGTGCGCCGAGCATCTCGCCGCGGCGATACGGCAGGTGGAGAGCTATTTCGCCGGCGAGACCACGGCGTTCACCCTCCCCCTGGACTGGTCGCTGATCACCGGCTTCAACCGCCGGGTGCTGCGCGAGCTGGCCGCCCATGTCCCCTATGGCACGGTCGTCGGCTACCAGGACCTCGCCGACCGGGTGGGCGAGCCGGGCGCCGCCCGCGCCGTCGGCGTGGCCATGGGGAGCAATCCGCTGCCGGTCGTGGTCCCCTGCCACCGGGTCGTGGAAAGCGGCGGCGGCATCGGCGGCTTCGGCGGGGGGCTGGAGACCAAGCGCGCCCTGCTGGCGCTGGAAGGCGTTCTTCCGCAGCCGCTCTTCTGAATCGTCCGGCCACCGGCCGGGACGGAAATATCTTGTTCCGGAATTCCTCGGCCGTCTTGTGGCGCTTGCCTTTCGCCCTTATCTTAACAGCGGCCTTCCTGCCCTTCGCGCACTTTCCGCTCTTCGCAGTCCTTCCCGCTCCTGGGAAATTCACGGCTCAACTACGTCCCCACAGATGATCGAATTGGAGAGCCATGTCCGGTGTTCTGCTCGCGGGCGGCGCGGTCGCGGCGTTATTCGCCTCCGCCCTTTCCGCCCAGGGGGTTTCCCCGGCCCCCGATGCGCCGTCGGAAAAGATCCAGATAAGCGTCAGGACGGTGAACGGTTCGGGTTGTCCCCAGGGCACCGCCGCCGTGGCCGTGGCCGCTGACAACACGGCCTTCACCGTGACCTACAGCGACTATCTCGCCCAGGTCGGCCCCGACTCGGCCCCCACCGACATCCGCAAGAACTGCCAGCTCAACCTGGGTGTGCACGTACCGCAGGGATTCACCTACGCCATCGCCCAGGTCGACTACCGGGGCTATGGCCACCTCGAAAAGGGCGCCCAGGGCACCGAGAAGGCGAGCTACTACTTCCAGGGCTCGGCGGACACCGCGTCACGGACCCATGACTTCAGCGGTCCGTACGACGACAACTGGCAGACCACCGACAGCACCGACTACAGCGCCCTGGTGTGGGCCCCCTGCGGCCAGGACCGGAACGTCAACATCAACACCGAGCTGCGGGTCAGCGCCGGCACCTCCCCCACGGGCAGCACCAGCTTCATGGCCATGGACTCGACGGACGGCGGGGTCAACACCATTTACCACCTCGCCTGGAAGGAATGTTCCTCCTCCGTCCAGTAACACGGTAAATCCACCATCGCACCCAGAACCTCGAACATCGAATGGAGAATCATGTCCGGTGTTCTCTACGCAGGCGGCATGGTCGCGGCGTTATTCGCCTCGACGCTTACTTCCCAGGCATATGCACAACCGCCGTTCGACACCGTGCCACCCGACAAGATCGTGATTACGGTCGCGACCGTCAACGGATCGGGCTGTCCGGCGGGCACCGCGGCGGTCGCCGTTTCCCCCGACAACACGGCCTTCACCGTGACCTACAGCGACTATCTCGCCCAGGTGGGCAAGGGGTCCACGCCGACGGACTTCAGAAAGAACTGTCAGCTGAGTCTGGTCACGCATGTGCCGCAGGGCTTTTCCTACGCCATCGCCAGTGTCGACTACCGTGGTTTCGCCCATCTGGAAGATGGCGCGTCCGCCACCCAGAAAGCGTCGTACTACTTCCAGGGCCAGTCGCAGACCTCGTCCAACTCGCACGACTTCACCGGCGTCTACGACGACAACTGGCAGACCACCGACGTCTCGGACATCGCTACCGTGGTGTGGTCGCCCTGCGGTGAACTCCGCAACTTCAACATCAACACCGAACTGCGGGTCAACGCCGGAAGCTCCGACACCACCAACACGACGAGCTTCATCACCATGGACTCGACGGACGGCGATGTGAGCACCACCTACCACTTCGCCTGGAAGGAATGCCCGCCGGCCCAGGGGTGACCTCCTGCCCCCGCGCACCGCCCCGGGGCGTCCCCCCTACGGCTCCGGGCGGTGCCAGGCCGGATGCCGGGGGTCGTCCACCCGCACCACCACATCCGCCGCCTCACCGGGTCCCACCTCGTCCTCGTAGCGGGCGAAGGCCGGCAGGGTCCAGTGGTCGTCCTCCTCGGTGCGGCGGGCGAGGGCGGCCGGCGACAGCCGCAGATGCACCGACAGATCGAACGGGAACCAGTGCCCCAGCAGCAGCGCACCGTGCAGCAACAGCACCCCGCCCCGGGGCAGTTCGGCATACGGGCTGCGGGTGGCCCGGTCGGTCACCGGATCCCACAGGTCGGGCAGCACCCGCCCGGTGCCGCCCGGCCCCGGCTCCAGCGGGGTGAAGACCTCCCGCCACAGGGCGCCGGTGTCCAGCCAGCGGTCGTAGTAGGCGTCGGGGTCGCGCTTCCCGTACTCGAAGCGCAGCGAAGCGGGCCGCCAGAACCCCGCCGACGCGACCATCAGCACCGGACGCCCCCGGACCCGCAGCGCCTCCGACAGGCCCCGCGCCAGCTCGGCGGTGGGCGCCGCCGGGGCACCGTCGACGGCCACCCTCAGCCAGGGGCTGCCGTCCGCCGCCGTCAGTCCGGCGATGCGGTCGGCGGTCGCGTCGGTCAGCCGTTCCCAAGTGATCGCTTCGAGCCGCACGCCCCCATCATGCCGTGGCCCCCACGGCATGGGCCGCGGGGCCCGGCTCAGCGGCCCGGGGCAGGTTACGCTCCGGCCATGGCATCTCAGATAGCGCTGCTCCGCGGCATCAATGTGGGCGGGAAGCGGAAGTTCCCCATGGCGCGGCAGCGCGCGCTGATGGCCGAGCTGGGCTTCGGCCGCGTCACCGTCCACCTCCAGACCGGCAACATCGTCTTCGCGGACCCCGGCACCCCGCCCGAGCGGACGGCCCGTACGCTCGAGGACCACTTCGCCGCCGACGTCGGCTTCCCCGTGCCCGTCATGGTCCGTACCCGCGACGAGCTGGCCGCGGTGATCGAGGCCAACCCCTATCCGGAGGCCGCGGCCGAGCCCAGGACCCTGCATGTGGTCTTCCTGGCGGACGTGCCCGCGGACACCGCCGCGCTGGACGCGCTGGATCCGGCCGCCTACGCCCCGGAGGAGTTCCGCCTCGTCGGCCGGGAGATCTTCCTGCGCTGTCCGGACGGGATCGGCCGCTCCAGGCTCGCGGCGAAGGTCACCAACGCCCGGCTCGGCGTGCCGGCCACCGCCCGCAACTGGAACACGGTCACCAAGCTGCTGGCGCTGGCCGACATCTGAGTCCGGGTTCCCCTCGGTCCACGGTTCCCTCAGCTCCAGCCGTACCGCCGCCGCAGCCGCATCACCACCAGGTCGAAGCGCGGCCGGTCCAGGGCGCACGCCTCCCGCCGCATCCCTTCCGGGTGCACCCGCAGCACCCGGTCCAGGTCGACCCAGGACTCGCGCCCGGCCCGGTCCCACGGCCCGGAGCCGATCGCCACCCACTCGCGGTCGTCGTCGTGCCGCTTGCTCGACAGCTGCACGGCGAGCAGCGTCCCGCCCCGCTCCCGCGCGACCACCAGCACCGGCCGGTCCTTGCCGCGGCCGTCGTTCTCCTCGTACGGCACCCAGGTCCAGACGATCTCCCCCGGGTCCGGGTCCCCGTCCGGATCCGGTGCGTACTCCGTCCGCACCCGCCCGACCTGGCGCGGATGGGCCTCGACGGTGGCGGCGGGGCCGGTGCTCCCGGGAAGCACCGCGCCGTCCTCCGTCCCCTGCGTTGCGTTGAATGGCCTGATCACGCGCGACACGTTAACCCGTCCGCGACCGCCGGTGACATGGCGGCCCCCTCGGCGTGGAAGGGGCTAGTACGTGCCCGATGTTCTCGACCCAGTGGCGGAACTCGTCAAACGGCGCCATGACCCGGTCGTCGTCCAGACAGTGCGGTCCACGGCGGCCGCGATCATCGCGTACGTCGTCGCTCTCAAGCTCAGCAAGGAACCCGCTCCGCTCACCGCCCCGCTCACCGCCCTGCTCGTCGTCCAGGTCACCCTCTACGCGACCCTCACCAGGAGCCTGCGCAGGGTGCAGGCCGTGGTCGTGGGTGTCCTGATCGCCATCGGCTTCAGCATCCTGGTGGGGTTGACCTGGTGGAGTCTGGGCCTGATCATCCTCGCCGCGCAGACCGCCGGTTATCTCACGCGGGTGGGCGACTGGGTCCAAGAGGTGGCGATCAGCGCCATGCTGGTCCTCGGCGTCGCCCAGGTGACCACCTACGCCTGGGACCGGGTGCTGGAGACCCTCATCGGGGCCGGCGTCGGAATGGCCTTCAACTTCTTCCTCGCCCCTCCGGTCTGGGTCCAGACGGCCGGCCAGTCCATCGAGGACCTGGCCCGCCGGATGCGTCAGCTGCTGCGGCACATCGGCGAGGAGCTCGGCAGCCAGGTCGCCGTCGACCGCGCCGCCGCCCGCCTCCACGAGGCCCGCCGCCTCGACCACGACATCGCCCAGGTCGACGCCGCGCTCCGCCAGGCGGAGGACAGCGTGCGGCTCAACCCCCGGGTCAAGGAGGGCCTGCTGTACCGCGTGGTGCTCCGCACCGGCCTGGACACGCTGGAGATCTGCACCGTCATCCTGCGCGTGATGACCCGCACCCTGACCGACCTCGCCAAGAAACGGATGGAAGAGCCCCTCTTCCCCCCGGACGTGGCGGACGCCCTACAGGATCTCTTCGTCCACCTCGCCGCCGCCATCGAGAGCTTCGCCATCCTGGTCACCACCCAGGTCAGCGCCAACGCCGAGGAGGCCGAATCCCGGCTGGCCAGCGAGCTCGTCAAGGCCCACGCCAGCCGCGACCGCGCCGCCAATCTCCTGCTGCGCCGGGTCCAGGAGCACCCCCGCCAGTGGCAGCTGCACGGAGCACTGCTCGCGGAGATCGACCGCATCCTCGACGAACTCGACATGGAACAGCGCTCCACCCGCCTCATGGAGGAGCTCGACCGCAGCACCCGGGAGAAGCGCGAGCGCTTCCCCCTCCTCCACAAGCTCCAGCGCTATGTCCGGGGCGAGGACACGGACGGCTCCATGAGGACCTGAGCGGGCGCCCCCGCCGAGGCCGGGGCGCCCGCGCACCGGCTGCCGGGCGCGGGTCAGCTGAGCGGGTAGCGGTCGCGGGGGAAGACCACGTCGTCGTAGGGCTCGTACAGCTCGACGGAGCGGTGGAACTCGGCGGCGAAGTCGTCGGCGAGCTCCGCGATCGTGGCGCGGCCCTCGATCCGGGCCAGCCAGGACGGCGGGAGGCGGAGGTCGCCGTGGTGGGCGCCGAGGAGATTGCCGCAGATGGCGCCCGTCGAGTCGCTGTCGCCCGAGTGGTTGACGGAGAGCAGAAGGGCCGCCTGGACGGGGGTGCGCGGCGGCGCCGGCTCGTAGCTGATCTTGCCGCCGGGGCCGTAGAGGATCTGCTGGGCGGGAGTGCGGGCCAGGGCGCTGTAGACCGCGATGGCCAGCGCCTCCTCGGCGACCCAGCCGCCGCCGAGCGATTCGGCCTTCTCTGCGGTCGGTTCGCCCTCGGCCGCCAGGTCGACCGCTTTGCGGAGGACGGCGGTGGTCTCCTCGTGCCCGGGGTAGCGGGCGAGGAGTTCCAGGGCGCGCAGGGCCGCGCCTTCGAGGGACTCGCCGTCGAGCAGACACGCGATCATGGCGGCCAGGGCCCCGGCCGCGTAGTAGCCCGTCGGATGGCCGTGGGTGATCTGGGCGCAGCGGGCGGAGAGTTCGAAGCAGTCGCGGGGGTCGAGCCCGGTGAGGCCGAACGGCGCCGAGCGCATCACGGTGCCGCAGCCCTTGGAGCCGGGGTTCACCGGGCCGGGGGTGCCGTCGAGGGGGCCGCGCGGGGCCGGGACGTGCTTCGCGGCGAGACCGGAGAGGCAGGCGTTACCGGGAGCGCGGCGCGCGTACAGCCAGGACTGGGTGCGCAGCCAGCCGGACCGGACCACGTCCCCGGCGCCCTCGGCGGGCGGCGGCCCGGGGTGGTTCTGGGTGTCCAGCCAGCGCAGATAGGCATGGCGGACAACGGCGCTGTCGGACCCGTCGGCGCCCTTGGACGAGGACCTGGCATGGGCCCGTATCAGGCCCTCCGCCGTGAAGAGGGTCATCTGGGTGTCATCGGTGATCCGGCCCACGAAACCGCTGTCGTCCGGGACCAGGGTGGTGACACCCGCGGCGCCGTGGGTCTCGCGGATCGCCCGCAGGGAGAGGAACTCGATCGGGTTGCCGAGGGCGTCCCCGATCGCCCCGCCCAGCAGGCAGCCGCGGATACGGGCCCGCTTGGCGGCCGATTCGTCCCATGACTGACGGATCACTGGCAGCTCCTCATCGTTCTCGTCTCGCGCCGTCCCGTCCGGACGCCCAGAACATGATCTCAGGTGTCGGGGCGCGTCCCCCGGCGGTAGATTCGAAATGGCAGAAACCAGGAGGAATCGGGAACAAACGGGAGATGCGCTGCCATGTCGATGAGGCTGATCCGAACGGGTGATGAACCCCTGCACGCGCGCAGCCCCCTGCGCATGCGGCTGGGGCTGGCCACGTGGGGGCTGCTCTGGACACTCGGCGGCGCTGTCGCCTTCGCGCTCGCGGGCCGGCCGGGATGGGCGGCCGCGTGTGCCGCGCTCGCCGTCGTCACGCTGGTCGATCTGGTCCTGGTCATCCGGCACATCCGGCAGGGGCCGCACTATCAGCCCGGCCCGGACGTGCCGCCGTACGCACCGATCATGGAGCGCGGGAATCGCGGGCGGCGCTGAGCGCCGTGGCCGCCGCTTCGGCGGTGACGGGATTGGATATCGACGGCCGGGAGCGCCGCGTTCCGGGAGATACTGCCGAGTACCAGCTGCATACCTGCTGAGTACCTGCCGCGACAGGGGGCCGTCATGGGGGTGCTGGCGATCGGCGTCGCGCTCTGTGCGCTCGGGCTGCTGTTCTCCGGAACCGGAGAGCCGTACGGGCGGCGGGAGGCGCGGCGGGGCCGGGCGGCCGACCCGTACGACATCGCCCGGCAGCGTGGGGTGGCGCTGGGGCTCGGCGGAGTGGTGCTGTTGGGCGCGGTGGTGCTCGGCGGGTTCGCCCTCTGGCGCTGACGGAATCCCCGCCCCGCTCATCCGCGCCCGCTCCCCAGCCCCGCTTGCCCGTCCCCTATCCGTCCCTTCCGCCCTTTTCGCCGAACCGGGCCGCCTCGACGAAGTCCGGGCGGGGGTCGAGCGCCGCCGCCAGCCGGAAGTGGCGGGTGGCCTCGGCCGGGCGGTTGGCCCGCTCCAGGGTGCGGGCCAGGGCGAAGTGGGCGAAGGCGTTGTCCGGCTCGCGCTCCAGGACGAGCTGGAACTCCAGCTCCGCCGAGCGCAGCTGCGCCGCGCCGAAGAAGGCGCGCGCCCGCAGCAGCCGGGCCGCCGTGTTCTCGGGGTGGGCGCTGATGACCGAGTCGAGCAGCTTCACGGCGCCCCGTGGGTCTCGGGCGGCGAGCAGCTGCTCCGCGGCGCGGTAGTCGATGACATGGGTCTCGGGCGTGGGCTCGCGCACAGCCGTTTCCTTCCCCGGGTACGTGCTCGGTGATGAGGCGGTGGATCGAGTGAGGGGATGGGGGAACCGTCACGGTGATCGTTCAGTGATCATTCGTTACGGGGAGCACAACAAGCACCCCCCACGTCGCATTCCCCGCCGCGCTCACCCGCACGCGCCGTACCCCGCCTCCGCTGGTCCCGCACGCTCCGCACCACGCCTCGCTCGGCCCGCACGCGCCGTACCCCACCCCCGCTGGTCCCGCACGCTCCGTGCCACGCCCCCGCCGGTCCCGCGTGCCGGCCGCCCGCTCAGTCCCGCGTGCCGGCCGCCTGCTCGACCAGATCCGCCCAGACCTTTCCGACCTGCGGCTCCAGCGCCTCGATCGGGCCATTGTTGTCGATCACGACATCGGCGACCGCCAGCCGATCCGCACGCGTGGCCTGCGCCGCCATCCGGGCCCGCGCCTCGTCCTCGGTCATGCCGCGCAGCCGTACCAGTCGGTCGAGCTGCGTCTCGGGCGTGGCGTCCACGACCATGACCAGGTCGTAGAGCGGGGCCAGCTGGTTCTCGGCCAGGAGCGGGACGTCATGGACGACGACGGCGTCCGGGGCGGCCGCCGCCTGGAGCTCGGCGGAGCGGTCCCGGACCAGGGGGTGGATGATCGCGTTCAGCGCGCTCAGCCGCTCGGGGTCGTTGAAGACGATCCCGCCGAGCCTGGGCCGGTCCAGGCGGCCGTCTGCGGTCAGCACCTCGGGGCCGAACTCGGCCACGACGGCGGCCAGTCCCGGCGTCCCCGGCTCGACCACCTCCCGAGCGATCCGATCAGAGTCGATCAGCACCGCTCCGTATGAGGTCAGGATGCGTGAGACCTCGCTCTTGCCCGCGCCGATTCCGCCCGTGAGCCCCAGCTTCAGCATGGGGCCCACGCTATACGGCGCGGCGGCGGAGCCATCGCTCAGGCTCCGCCCTCGCCCTCCCGCTCGGCCAGGAACCGCTCGAACTCCGCCCCCAGCTCCTCCGCCGAGGGCAGCTCGGCCGGCTCCGCGACCAGATTGCCACGGCTCTCGGCCCCGGCCACCGCGTCGAACTGGTGCTCAAGCCCCCGGACGAGCGCGACCAGCTCCTCGTCCCCCTCCGAGATCTGCCGCTCGATCTCCTCCTGCGTCTTGAGGGCCTCGTTGCGCAGGGTGTGCGCCGGCCCCGGCAGGACCAGACCGGTGGCCGCGGTGATGGCCTCCAGCGCGGTGAGCGCCGCGTCCGGGTAGGCCGACCGGGCCAGATAGTGCGGCACATGCGCGGCGACGCCGAGCACGTCGTGGCCCGCCTCGGCGAGCCGGTACTCGATCAGGGACTCGGCGCTGCCGGGCACTTGCGCCTCGTCGAAGTAGCCGCGATGACCAGGCATCAGGTCGGTGCGGTTGCCGTGCGGGGTGATGCCGACCGGACGGGTGTGCGGAACGCCCATGGGGATGCCGTGGAAGTTCACCGCGAGCCGCACCCCCAGCCGCTCGACCAGCTGACGCACGGCCGCCGCGAACCGCTCCCACTCCACGTCCGGCTCGGGCCCGGCGAGCAGCAGGAACGGGGCCGCGGTCGCGTCGCGCACCAGATGCAGCTCGATCTTCGGGGTTTCGTACGCGGTCCAGCGGTCGCGCTGGAAGGTGAGCAGCGGGCGACGGGCCCGGTAGTCCACCAGCCGGTCGTGGTCGAAACGCGCGACGACCTTGCGCGGCAGGCCGTCGAGCAGCCGCTCGACGATCTGGTCCCCGGTCTCACCGGCGTCGATATAGCCGTCGAAGTGGTACAGCAGCACCAGCCCGGCCGAGTCCCGCGACATTATCGCGTCGACCTCCGCCAGTCCGCTCGGCTCCCATGCGTACAACTCCTGCGGATCATGCACTGTGACCGCTCCTCCTCGGGTTCGCATCGAAGAACACCGAACGGGGGCGGGGGCATTCCCCGAGCGGGAGGTCCGATCGCCCGGACGGCGGTGAACCGCGCTTCGGCGATGCCCACTTGGGCGGTACGGCAGCGGCCCGATCCCGACGTCGGCGCACGTCGCGGGGTTGACGGCGCTATCCGGCACACCTATCTTCCCGAGCCGTCAGCGGTTCACCATGTCATCCGGCGTTCACTGACCAGAACCGGGCGATCGCGCCGGCTGGTCACGGCACAGGAAGGCAGCCCTATGCACTCCCCCGGCCGCACCCCCACTCGATTACGCACCCTCCTCACCGCCTTCGCCGCCGGACTGATCGCCACCGGCGGGCTGATCGCGGCGGGCACCACGGCGCGGCAGGCCCCGGCCGCCACCGCCGCCCCGATCTCCGTCTTCGACGCGGACGGGCTCAGGGAAGCCCTCGACGCGGCCCGGCCCGGCGATACGATCCGGCTCGCCGACGGCAGCTATCACGGCAGCTTCGAGATCACCGTCTCCGGCACCTCCGACTCGCGGATCACCCTCACCGGCTCGCCGAAGGCGGTCCTCACCGCGCGCGACGGCTATGGGCTGCGCCTGAACGGCGCCTCGTACTGGACCGTCAAGGGGATCACGGTCCGCGGCGACCGGGAGGGCATCAGGATCGACGGTGCCCGGAGCGTGACCGTGGACTCGGTTTCGGTCAGCGTGCGGCGCCCCGACCGCGCCTAAGGCCCGCCTCAAGCGCCCCGAGCACGCGTAAGGCGCGCCCCAGACGCCGAGCGCGCCTAAAGGCCCACTCCCCCGACCACCCGAGCACGCGTAAGGCCCGCTCCCCAAGGGGAGCGGGCCTTACCGGCTCAGCTGGTGCCGACTAGCGGCCGGTGGTCAGCTCTGGCCGCCGGCCAGCTTCTCGCGGAGCGCGGCCAGCGCCTCGTCCGAAGCCAGGGCGCCGGAGTTGTCGGCCGACTCCGAGGAGTACGAACCGCCACCGGACGCCTGCCCGCCCTGCGACGGGGCGGCGCCGCCCGCCTCGGCAGCGGCCTGCTCGTCGGCCTCGCGGGACTTGATGACCTGCGCCTGGTGCTGCTCGAAGCGCTGCTGCGCCTCGGCGTACTGGCGCTCCCACTCCTCGCGCTGCTTCTCGTAGCCGGGCAGCCAGTCGTTGGCCTCCGGGTCGAAGCCCTCGGGGTAGATGTAGTTGCCCTGGTCGTCGTAGGACGCGGCCATGCCGTACAGGGTCGGGTCGAACTCGACCGCGGACGGGTCGGCACCGAAGGACTCGTTGGCCTGCTTCAGCGAGAGGCTGATGCGGCGGCGCTCGAGGTCGATGTCGATGACCTTGACGAAGATCTCGTCGTTGACCTGGACGACCTGCTCCGGGATCTCCACGTGGCGCTCGGCCAGCTCGGAGATGTGGACCAGACCCTCGATGCCCTCGTCCACGCGGACGAACGCACCGAACGGCACGAGCTTGGTGACCTTACCCGGGACGACCTGACCGATCTGGTGGGTCCGGGCGAACTGCTGCCACGGGTCTTCCTGGGTCGCCTTGAGCGACAGGGAGACGCGCTCGCGGTCCATGTCGACGTCCAGGACCTCGACCGTGACCTCCTGGCCGACCTCGACAACCTCGGACGGGTGGTCGATGTGCTTCCAGGACAGCTCGGAGACGTGGACGAGACCGTCGACGCCGCCCAGGTCCACGAACGCACCGAAGTTGACGATGGAGGAGACGACGCCGGAGCGCACCTGGCCCTTCTGGAGGGTGGTGAGGAAGGTCTGGCGGACCTCGCTCTGGGTCTGCTCCAGCCAGGCGCGGCGGGACAGGACCACGTTGTTGCGGTTCTTGTCGAGCTCGATGATCTTCGCCTCGAGCTCCTTGCCCACGTAGGGCTGAAGGTCGCGGACGCGGCGCATCTCCACCAAGGAGGCGGGGAGGAAGCCACGGAGGCCGATGTCGAGGATGAGACCACCCTTGACGACCTCGATGACGGTACCGGTGACGATCCCGTCCTCTTCCTTGATCTTCTCGATGGTCCCCCAGGCGCGCTCGTACTGGGCGCGCTTCTTGGAGAGGATCAGTCGGCCTTCCTTGTCCTCCTTCTGGAGAACGAGGGCCTCGATCTCGTCGCCGACGGCCACGACCTCGTTGGGGTCGACGTCGTGCTTGATCGACAGTTCGCGGGAGGGGATGACGCCTTCGGTCTTGTAACCAATGTCGAGCAGGACCTCGTCCCGGTCGACCTTCACGATGACGCCGTCGACGATGTCGCCGTCGTTGAAGTACTTGATCGTCTCGTCGATCGCGGCGAGGAAGGCTTCCTCGGAACCGATGTCGTTTACCGCCACCTGCGGGGTGGTGCGGGTTGCCTCGGTGCTGCTCGTCATGTGGAAAAGGGCTCCGGTACGGACATGAAGTCGTAGGTACTGCTACGCCAAGGACCCTTATCGCACCGCCGAAGCCGGACAGCCTTGGAGGCGTTCCACTCTTTCCGATTTGCGAGTGATCGAAAAGTGTAAGCGCCTCGACAACCGAGGGGACATACAACAGATGCGAGTGCGGCCTGCTCCGTCCGAGGCGCACAGGCCCGCAGCGCAACTTGTAGCATACGGGGGCAGCCGGGCATGGTCAATGCACGAAGAGCGCACGCGGGGATCAACGCCCCGAACCCGGCAAATTGCACGGTCCGCGCGGCGACGCGGTCCTCGCCGCGTCCCGCAGCCGCAGGTCGAGACAGAGAGTACGACGACACCCGAGATGGTCCAAGAACACGAGCCCAGCACCGCTGGGGAGGCCGCCGAGCCGACGGCCACCCGCCGGATCGCCGACGAGGCGGAGAGCAGCCGGGCCAGCCGGGGATGGTGGGACCGCAACGCGGACGAGTACCAGGAGGAGCACGGCGCCTTCCTGGGTGACGACCGGTTCGTCTGGGGCCCGGAGGGGCTGGACGAGGCGGAGGCCGGGCTGCTGGGTCCGGTGGAGGCGCTCAAGGGGCGCGACGTGCTGGAGGTGGGCGCGGGCGCCGCGCAGTGCGCCCGCTGGCTGGCGGCCCAGGGGGCGCGGCCGGTGGCGCTGGACCTCTCCCACCGGCAGCTGCGGCACGCACGGCGGATCGACGCGGAGGCCGCCGCCTCCGGGGCCCCTGAGGGGTCCGGGGTGGCGCTGGTGCAGGCCGACGCCACGGCCCTGCCCTTCCGGGACGGCTCCTTCGACCTGGCGTGCTCCGCGTACGGGGCGGTGCCGTTCGTGGCCGAGCCGGTGCGGGTGATGCGCGAGGTGCGCCGGGTGCTGCGGCCGGGCGGCCGGTGGGTCTTCGCGGTGACGCATCCGATCCGCTGGGCGTTCCCCGACGAACCGGGGCCCGAGGGGCTGTCCGTCGCCGCCTCCTACTTCGACCGCACGCCCTACGTGGAGCAGGACGAATCGGGCCGGGCCGTCTATGTGGAACACCACCGGACGCTGGGCGACCGGGTACGGGACGTGGTGGCCGGGGGCTTCCGACTGGTCGACCTGGTCGAACCGGAATGGCCCGAGTGGAACCACCAGGAGTGGGGCGGCTGGTCCCCCCTGCGGGGGAACCTGATCCCCGGCACGGCGATCTTCGTATGCGAGCGGGACTGAGGCGGAAGCGTTGACGGCGTCGAACGTCCCCGCGGGCCCGCGCACCGAGGCCCTCGACCGCCTGCCCGTCAAGGACGCCGTGCCCGAGCTGCTGCGCGCGCTCGACGAGCGCGGCGTCGCCGTGCTGTGCGCACCGCCGGGCACCGGTAAGACGACGCTGGTGCCACTGGTGCTCGCCGGGCTGGTGGGCGGCGGACCGGTGCGGCGGGTGCTGGTCGCCGAGCCGCGGCGGATCGCGGCACGGGCCGCCGCGCGGCGGATGGCGTGGCTGCTGGGCGAGCGGACGGGCGGGAAGGTCGGCTTCACCGTGCGCGGCGAGCGGCAGGCCGGGCGCGGCACCGTGGTCGAGGTGGTCACGACCGGTGTGCTGGTGCAGCGGCTGCACCGCGACCAGGAGCTGACCGGCGTCGACGTGGTCGTGCTCGACGAATGCCACGAGCGCCATCTGGACGCCGACACGGCCGCCGCCTTCCTGCTGGACGTCCGGGCCGCGCTGCGCCCCGACCTCCGGCTGATCGCCGCCTCGGCGACGACGGACGCGGAGGGCTGGGCGCGGCTGCTCGGCGAGGGCGGGCCGGACGGCGGGGACGGCCCTGGGGAGCCCGCGCCGGTCGTCTCGGCGCCGGGCGTGTCCCATCCGGTGGAGGTGGTGTGGGCGCCGCCCGAGCGCCCTGTGCGGCCGCCGCACGGGATGCGGGTGGACCCCGCCCTGCTGGACCATGTCGCGGCCGTGGTCCGGCGGGCGCTGCGCGAGCGGGAGGGCGATGTGCTGTGCTTCCTACCGGGCGTCGGGGAGATCGCCCGGGTGGCCGGGAAGCTGGGCGGGCTCGCCGGGGCGGAGGTCCTCCAGGTGCACGGGCGGGCGCCCGCCGCCGTCCAGGAGGCGGTGCTCGCGGGCGCGGACGGCGGACGGCGGCGGGTGGTGCTGGCCACCTCGGTCGCCGAGTCCAGCCTGACCGTGCCGGGCGTGCGGATCGTCGTGGACTGCGGGCTGGCGCGGGAGCCCCGGATGGACCACGCACGCGGACTGAGCGCGCTGACGACCGTAAGGGCGTCACGGGCCGCCGCACGGCAGCGCGCGGGCCGTGCCGGACGTGAGGCGCCCGGGGTGGTCTACCGCTGCTGGCCGGAGGCGGAGGACGCCCGGCTGCCGCGTTTCCCGTCCCCGGAGATCGCCGGCGCGGACCTTACGGCGTTCGCGCTACAGACGGCGTGCTGGGGCGATCCGGACGCCTCGGGTCTGGCACTGCTCGATCCGCCACCCGCCGGGGCGATGACGGCCGCACGCGAGACGCTGGCCGCGATCGGCGCCGTGGACACCGCGGGACGGGCCACCGAACGCGGCACCCGGATGGCCCGCCTCGGCCTCCACCCGCGCCTGGCGCGGGCCCTCATCGACGGCGCGGAGGAGGTCGGCGCACGGCGGGCGGCCGAGGTGGTGGCCCTGCTGAGCGAGGAACCCCCGCGGGAGTACGGCGACGACCTGGCCGCCGCCTGGCGCACCGCCCGCCACGGTGGCGACCCCTACGCCGCCCGCTGGCGCCAGGAGGCCCGGCGGCTCGAACACGCCCTGACCGCCGAGGGGCTCGCGGGTGCGGACGGCGCCCGCGGCGGTGACGGCCTGGCGCGCGGCGAGGACGCGGTGGCGGGGCTGGTGGCCGCGCTGGCGTTTCCGGAGCGGGTGGCCCGGCGACGGGGCGAGCGGGCGTATCTCATGGCCGCCGGGACGGGCGCGGAGCTGGGCGACGGCTCACGGCTGGGCGCGGCCCCGTGGCTCGCGGTGGCCGTCGCGGACCGGCCGGTGGCCGCCGCGTCGGCGCGGGTGCGGCTCGCGGCCGTGACCGACGAGGACACCGCCCGGACCGCGGCCGCGGCGCTGGCCTCGGACGGTGCGGAGGTCCGCTGGGCGGACGGGGACGTGCTGGCGCGCCGGGTGAGCCGGCTCGGCGCGATCGAGCTGGTGTCCCGGCCGCTGGCCGACCTCGATCCGCACGCGGTGCGGCGGGCGCTGCTGGAGGGGCTGCGCCGCGAGGGGACGGGGCTGCTGCGCTGGTCGGCACAGGCCACGGCGGTACGGCAGCGGATGGCGTTTCTCCACCGGGAGCTGGGCGGGGCCTGGCCGGATGTCTCCGACGCGGCGCTGCTGGACCGCGTGGACGACTGGCTCGGGGTGGAGCTGGCGCGCGCCCGCAGACGTGCCGACCTGGAGCGGGTGGACGCCGGGGTGGCGCTGGCCCGGCTGCTGCCGTGGGCCACCGGCGAGGCCGCGCGGTTCGAGGAGCTGGCGCCGGAGCGGATCGAGGTGCCGAGCGGTTCGCGGGTGCGGGTGGACTACGGCGGGGACCGGCCCGTGCTGGCGGTCAAGCTCCAGGAGCTGTTCGGCTGGCAGGAGGCGCCCCGGATCGCGGGCGGCCGGGTGCCGCTGCTGGTCCACCTGCTGTCCCCGGCGGGGCGTCCGGCCGCGGTCACCGCCGATCTGGCGTCGTTCTGGAAGGACGGCTACCGCTCGGTGCGGGCCGAGTTGCGCGGCCGGTATCCCAAGCATCCCTGGCCGGAGGACCCGACGACGGCCGAGCCGACCCGGCGGACCAACGCCCGCCGCTGAGCCCGCGCCCGCGCCGGCCCCTACCGGCTTCGCCGCCACGAGCGAATCCCGGGGACGGATGGTGCCGCGAGGGCCGGTACGGGCCGTCGCCGGTGCGCGGTGCGGTCGCGGGCCTCCAGCAGCAGGGCGAGCGCGAGCAGGGCCGTCCCGAGGATCAGGAAGCCCCACGGCAGATAGGTCGTGAGCGCGAGGACCAGCTGACGCTGGGACGTGACCAGGTCCACGGTGTGCCGGATGTAGTCCTCGCGCATCTTCACATGGCCGGAGAAAACGGTCACCCGGTCGCGGTCGCCCAGCAGCGTGCCGCCGCGCAGCTCCTCCTTGTGGATCTCCTCTCCGTTGACCGGGGCGCCCGTGGTGGGCTCGACCCAGAACATCCGCTTGGTGCTGTACCAGCGGGAGGTGCCGGCCTTGGCGACGGTCTCGGGGGTGACGCCGTCGACCGGCATGGTCTTGGGCAGCGGCACCTTGGTCCAAGGGATGGTCTGTTCGAAGTAGTAGACCTTCAGGCCGCGGAAGGTCCGGGTGCCCTTGTAGTGGATCGGGGCGGAGGTGCGGGTCTGGGCGTCGAAGTAGCGGTAGTCGCGCTTTTCGGTGAGGAACGGCCATTTGTACTCGATGCCGTCGCGGCGCACCGAGTCCCCGTCGACGTGCTCGCCGCCGGCGTGCACCGGGTCCTGGGAGTGGGCGTCGAAGACATAGCGCTCGGGGATCTGGGAGACCATCTTGCCGTCGGGCCCGGCGACGTACGACAGGGCGTCCCAGACGACGACATCGCGCCCGGTCTCCTTCCCGACCTTCTCGGCGGCCGCCACATTGCCGCGCAGGGTCTGCACGATGCTGACCTTGGAGACGGTGTGGGGCTTCATGGTGCCGTAGTCGAGCAGGGTGGCCGGACTCGCCTCCAGGACCGCCGTCTGGTACTCGCTGGGCGGGATCTTGGCCAGCCGGGGATAGGCGTACCAGCGCAGCAGCGGCGCGAGGGCGGCGAAGAAGACGGCGAAGGCCAGCAGCACCAGGCTTGCTCTGCGGCGCATGGCGGATGTCCCTCCCTCAGGGGTGCTCGGGGACCGTGGTGAGCAGGGGGTCCGGGGAGGTCTCCCCGCTGGGCACGCCGATGGCCGTCACCGTCAGGACAATGGCGAGGGCGGCGGCGAGTCCGATCGCGGCGGCGACGAGGGCACGCATACGGGCCTCCTCGTGGGTCCGGTACGAGGCGCTGCCTGACGCGTCGTCAGGGATGGGGCACCGTAGCAACGGGGGCCGCAGATGAGAACACGAAGGCGGGAAAGCGTCGCACCGCCCCCGGGCCCGGCGGGGCCCAGGGGCGGTGCGAGGAAACTGCCCGGTGCGCGGAGCGGCGCTTACGAGGCGGGGGCCTGGGTGACCGTCAGCTCGACGTCCAGCACCGCGCCGCCCTCCGTGGTGAGCCGGAGCAGGAAGGTGCCCGCCTGGTCATCGGTGAGGATCTCCGGCAGCGTGAGCTGCCCGGAGGCGTTGGTCTTCAGGCCGGTCAGAGTGCGGACCGGCTTGCCCGCGGCGTCCAGGAAGTAGGGGCCCTTGTCGTTCGCCTCGGGCTGTTCGGCCGAGGTGATCATGGTGGCGGTCACCGGCACATCCACCGTGGCCTTGCCCTTGTTGGTGGCCGTGACGGTGAGCGCGTCGGCGAAGGAGCCGCCGGTCTGGGCCGTGAGCTTCTTGTCGCCGATCCGGGCCAGCGCATCGGCCTGCGGTACCGGACGGGCCGTGACGGTCGCGGTGAATTCGACCGGGGCGGCCTCCCGCCCCACGGCGGTGGCGCGCACGGTGAAGTCGCCGGCCTTCTCGCCCGCGAGCAGCTTCGGCGCGGTGGCGGTGCCATCGGAGCCGGTCAGCACGGTGGCGGAGGTGACGAGGCCGAGGAAGCGGGCGTCGGTCTCGCCCAGGATCTCGTACCGAACCTTCGCACCGGCCACCGGCTTGCCCGCCGCGTCCACGGCCTTGACCTGCGGCGACTGGGCGAAATTGGTGCCCGCGACGGCGGACAGCCGCTGCGCGCCGACGGTGGTGAGCTTGCTGGTGCCGCTCGGGGTGGTGGGCGGAGTGGTGGTGGGCGGCTTGGGGGTCGGCGTCTGGGAGCCGGGGGTCCCGTCGTCGGTGTCGGCCGGAGGGGTCGGGGTGGAGCTTTCGGAGTCCCCGTCGGGCTTGGGCAGGGTGTGGGCGTCGTGCTCCCCGCCGTTGCCGGTGTCCTTGCCCGCTCCGCTGCCCTTCCCCGTGTCCTTGTCCTTGTCGCCCGAGCCGCCACTGGACTTGTCGCCCGAGGGCAGCACACCGGTGCCGTCGGGGACCTCATGGGTGCCGCGCTTGTAGTACTCGAACCACGACAGGACGGTGTTCAGATACTCCTGCGAGTGGTTGTAGCCGAGGATCGCGCTGTCCAGATCGGCCTTGACGGACAGGTCGCGGCCGCCCGCGCAGAGGTAGCTGCCCGCGGCGAGGGCCGCGTCGTAGATGTTGTTGGGGTCCTTCTCACCGTCACCGTTGCCGTCCCGGCCCCAGCTGGCCCAGGTGGACGGGATGAACTGCATGGGGCCCACGGCCCGGTCATGCGTGCTGTCGCCGTCGTAGGCGCCGCCGTCGGTGTCCTTGATCAGGGCGAAGCCATCGCCGTTGAGCACCGGGCCGAGGATGGGCGAGACGGTGGTGCCGTTCGCGTCCACATTGCCGCCGCGGGCCTGGCCGGACTCGACCTTGCCGATCGCGGCGAGCAGCTGCCAGGGCAGATTGCAGCCGGGGTTGGACTCCCTCAGGGCCGCTTCGGCCTTCTTGTAGGCGGCGAGGACGCTCGCGGGTATGCCCGCCTCGGGCTTGGTGCTGTTCCCGAGCCCCGGCAGGTCGACCGAGGAGCCCGGCTTGTCGGGGGTGACCAACGGCGGCAGATCGGTGTGGTACGACGAACCACCGTCAATGGGGGTGTCGTCCGGCGCCGGTGCCTCCCCGGCCCGCTGCTCCCGGTTCCGGTCACCATGCTCCGAATTGGCGAACCCGGGCGCCTGAGAGGCGGTGAGGGCGGCCATCGCGGCCGCCGCCACCGCTGTCGTGGCCGCCCCCTTACGCAGTCGTCGGCCGATAAGCGGTGCCATCCGAGTGTCCCTCCCGTGTGAACACAGTGCGCTCCCCCGCGCGTCAACCCTGGTGACACTACGACAACTTATGGCCCGGAGCTACCGGTGCAAACACCGCGTCCGCGGATCCCTCAGTGAGCCGCCGACTCCCAGTCGGCGCCCGAGCCGACCGACACGTCCAGCGGGGCGCTCAGCCGGAAGGCGCCCTTCATCTCACGGCGCACCAGCTCCTCGACCCGCTCCCGCTCACCGGGGGCGATCTCCAGCACGATTTCGTCGTGCACCTGGAGCAGCATCCGCGAGGAGAGCTTCTCCTTGGTCAGCGCCGCGTCGACCTTCAGCATCGCGATCTTGACGATATCGGCGGCGGTGCCCTGGATCGGGGCGTTGAGCGCCATCCGTTCGGCCATCTCGCGGCGCTGGCGGTTGTCGCTGGTGAGGTCCGGAAGATAGCGGCGGCGGCCGAGCATGGTCTCCGTATAGCCGGTGGCGCGCGCCTCCTCGACGACCCGCTGAAGATAGTCGCGCACCCCGCCGAACCGCTCGAAGAAGTTCTCCATCAGCTTGCGGGCCTCATCGGGGGTGATGCCCAGCTGCTGGGAGAGGCCGAACGCCGACAGGCCGTACGCCAGTCCGTAGGACATGGCCTTGATCTTGCGGCGCATCTCCGGATCGACCGCCGCCGGCTCGACCGCGAAGACCTGGGAGGCGACCGTGGTGTGCAGATCCTCGCCGGAGGTGAACGCCTCGATCAGGCCCGCGTCCTCGGAGAGATGGGCCATCACGCGCAGCTCGATCTGGCTGTAGTCGGCGGTCATCAGCGACTCGAAGCCGTCACCGACGACGAAGCCGCGCCGGATCGCCCGGCCCTCGTCCGTGCGCACCGGGATGTTCTGGAGATTGGGGTCGGTGGAGGAGAGCCGGCCGGTGGCCGCCACGGTCTGGTTGAAGGTGGTGTGGATGCGGCCGCCGGGGGCGATGGTCTTGATCAGGCCCTCGACGGTGGAGCGCAGCCGGGCCTGCTCACGGTGGCGCAGCATGATCACCGGGAGTTCGTGGTCGGTCTGCGCGGCCAGCCAGGCCAGCGCGTCGGCGTCCGTGGTGTACCCGGTCTTGGTCTTCTTGGTCTTGGGCAGGCCCAGCTCGCCGAAGAGCACCTCCTGGAGCTGCTTGGGCGAGCCGAGGTTGAACTCATGGCCCACCGCGGCGTGCGCCTCCTTCACGGCATGCTGCACGGCGGCCGCGAACTGCTGCTCCATGCGCTCCAGCCAGGAGCGGTCGGCCGCGATGCCCGACCGCTCCATCCGGGCCAGCAGCTCGGAGACCGGCAGCTCCATGTCGTGCAGCAGCCCGTCCGCGCCCACGTCCTTCAGCCGGCCGCCGAACGCCTCGCCCAGGTCCAGGATCGTCCGCGCCTTGATCATCAGGGCGTCCCGCTCGGCCTCGTCATCGGCGCCGAAGGCCAGCTGCCCGCCGTCCGCGGCCACCGCGGGGGACAGCTCACGGCCCAGGTACTCCATCGACAGGGCGTCCAGCTCGAACGAGCGGCGGCCGGGCTTGACCAGATAGGCGGCGAGGGCGGTGTCCATGGTGACGCCCGCGACGGACCAGCCGTGCTCGGCGAAGACCCGCATGATCCCCTTGGCGTTGTGCAGCACCTTGGGGCGGTCCGGGTCCGCGATCCACTCGGCGAACGCCCGCTCGTCGGCCTCGTCCAGCTGCGCGGGGTCGAAGCTCACGGCGGGTCCGGAACCGGTGGCCAGCGCGATCTCGCTGACGCTGCCGCTGCCCAGCGCCCAGGTGTCCACGGTGGCCAGGCCCAGCGGTGCCGCGCGGTGGCTCTCCAGCCAGGGGGCGAGCTCACCCGCGCCCAGCGCCACCCCGTCGACCGCGACGCCCGGCTCCGCGGCCGCGGGCTCCTCCTCCGCCGCGCCCGGGTCGGCGGCCATGATCCGGTCGCGGAAGTTCTGGTGGCGGAACTCCAGCGCGTCCAGGATCACCGAGAGCGCCTCCCGGTCGTACGGGGCGCGCGCCAGCCCCTCCGGACCGGTGGTGAGCTCCACGTCCCGCACCAGCTCGGTCAGCCGGCGGTTGAGCTTCACGGACTCCAGGTGGTCGCGGAACTTCTCGCCGACCTTCCCCTTGACCTCGTCGGCCCGCTCCACCAGCTCCTCGAAGGAGCCGAACTGGTTGATCCACTTCGCCGCGGTCTTCTCGCCGACGCCCGGGATACCGGGGAGGTTGTCCGACGGGTCGCCGCGCAGGGCCGCGAAGTCGGGATACTGGCGCGGGGTGAGGCCGTACTTCTCCTGCACCTTCTCGGGGGTGAACCGGGTCAGCTCGGACACGCCCTTGGTGGGGTAGAGCACCGTGACATGGTCGGTGACCAGCTGGAACGAATCCCGGTCGCCGGTGACGATCAGCACCTCGAAGCCCTGCTCCTCGGCCTGGGTGGCGAGAGTGGCGATCACGTCGTCGGCCTCGAAGCCGTCCACCGCGAACCGCGTGATGTTCATGGCGTCGAGCAGCTCGCCGATCAGCTCGACCTGGCCCTTGAACTCGTCAGGGGTCTTGGAGCGGTTCGCCTTGTACTCCGTGAACTGCTCGGAGCGCCAGGTCTTGCGCGAGACGTCGAACGCCACGGCGAGGTGCGTGGGCCGCTCATCACGGAGCGTGTTCGCCAGCATCGAGGCGAAGCCGTAGATCGCGTTGGTGGTCTGGCCGGTGGTCGTGCTGAAGTTCTCGGCCGGCAACGCGAAGAACGCCCGGTATGCCAGGGAATGCCCGTCCAGCAGGAGCAGGCGGGGACGGTCCTCCCCCGTGCGGTCGGACGCGGGCGCTGCGGTCTTCTTCGATGCTTTCTCTGCCACGCCCCCGATCCTGCCACGCCCCACCGACAATGCTTCCCGCCCCGGCCACCGGGACCAGGCCGGGCACATGATCGGACGGGCACATGACCGACACATGACCAGGCACCTGACCCGACACATGACCGGACCGGCCGCGGGAACGGCCGCGGCCCGAACGGGAGAGGCGGACCACCGGGACCGGCCCGCCACCCCGGACGCCGGTGACCCGTGACAGGATCGGACGCACAGGTCCACGCACCCGCACAGGTCCCGCAACGCTCGAACCCGAAGGGGAGCGAGATGGCAGCCAAGCCGCCCGCAGGCGATCCGGTCCAGGACGCGCCCGAGGTCACACCCCCACGCCACGCCGCCGCCGGACTGCCGGCCGTAGGGCATTCACTGCGCGTCGCCCAGCAGCAGATGGGCGTGCGCCGCACCGCGCTCACCCTCCTGCGCGTCAATCAGAAGGACGGCTTCGACTGCCCCGGCTGCGCCTGGCCCGAGCCCGGCAAGCGCCACACGGCCGAGTTCTGCGAGAACGGCGCGAAGGCCGTCGCCGAGGAGGCCACCCTCCGCCGGGTCACCCCCGACTTCTTCGCCGCCCACCCGGTGGCCGACCTCGCCACCCGCAGCGGCTACTGGCTCGGCCAGCAGGGCCGGCTGACCCAGCCCATGTATCTGGCCGAGGGCGCCGAGCGGTACGAGCCGGTCACCTGGGACCGGGCCTTCGACATCATCGCCGACGAGCTGACCGCGCTGGACTCCCCCGACCAGGCGGTCTTCTACACCTCGGGCCGCACCAGCAACGAGGCGGCCTTCCTCTACCAGCTCTTCGCGCGCGAATTCGGCACCAACAACCTGCCCGACTGCTCCAACATGTGCCATGAGTCCTCCGGCTCGGCACTCACCGAGACCCTCGGCGTCGGCAAGGGCAGCGTGCTGCTGGAGGACCTCTACCAGGCCGACCTGATCATCGTGGCCGGGCAGAACCCCGGCACCAACCACCCGCGCATGCTCTCCGCCCTGGAGAAGGCCAAGGCCAACGGCGCGCAGATCATCTCCGTCAACCCGCTGCCCGAGGCCGGTCTGGAGCGGTTCAAGAACCCGCAGAACGCCCGCGGCCTCGCCGGCGGCGGCACCGCGCTCACCGATCTCTTCCTCCAGATCCGGCTCGGCGGCGACCAGGCCCTCTTCCGCATCCTCAACAAGCTCCTCCTCGAAGCGGCCGACAGCGCCTCCGGCGCGGGCGAGGGCGCCATCGACGAGGCGTTCATCCGCGAGCACACCCACGGCTTCGAGGAGTTCGCCGCCGCGGCCCGCGCCGCCGACTGGGACGAGACACTGCGCGCCACCGGCCTCGACCGCGCCGACATCGACCGCGCGCTGCGCATGGTCCTCGCCTCGAAGCGCACCATCGTGTGCTGGGCGATGGGCCTGACCCAGCACAAGCACGCGGTGCCCACCATCCGGGAGGTCGTCAACTTCCTGCTGCTGCGCGGCAACATCGGCCGCCCCGGCGCCGGGGTCTGCCCGGTGCGCGGCCACAGCAATGTGCAGGGCGACCGCACCATGGGCATCTTCGAGCGCCCCGCCCCGGCCTTCCTCGACGCCCTGGAGCGCGAATTCGGCTTCGCGCCGCCCCGTGAGCACGGCCTCGACGTCGTCCGGGCCATCCGCGCCCTGCGCGACGGCCAGGCCAAGGTCTTCTTCGCCATGGGCGGCAACTTCGTGGCGGCCACCCCGGACACCGAGGTCACCGAGGCCGCGATGCGCGCCGCGCGGCTGACCGTCCACGTCTCCACCAAGCTCAACCGCTCCCATGTGGTCACCGGCGCACGGGCGCTGATCCTGCCCACCCTGGGCCGCACCGAGCGCGATCTCCAGGCCGGCGGACCGCAGTTCGTCACCGTCGAGGACTCCATGGGCATGGTGCACGCCTCCCGCGGGCGCCTGGAGCCCGCCAGCCCCCACCTGCTGTCCGAGCCGGCCATCGTCTGCCGGCTGGCCCGCCGGGTGCTGGGCCCCGCGAGCCGCACCCCCTGGGAGGACTTCGAGAAGGACTACGCGGCGATCCGCGACCGCATCGCCGCCGTCATCCCCGGCTTCGAGGACTTCAACGCCCGGATGAGCGACCCGGCCGGGTTCGCCCTGCCGCACGCCCCGCGCGACAGCCGCAGCTTCCCCACCGCCACCGGCAAGGCCAACTTCACCGCGGCCCCCGTCGAGTACCCCACGGTGCCCGAGGGGCGGCTGCTGCTCCAGACCCTCCGCTCCCACGACCAGTACAACACCACCATCTACGGCCTGGACGACCGCTACCGCGGCATCAAAGGCGGCCGCCGGGTGGTGCTGGTGCACCCCGAGGACGCCCGGGAGCTTGGGCTCGCCGACGGCGGTTACGCCGACCTGGTCAGCGAGTGGACGGACGGCACCGAGCGGCGCGCCACCGGCTTCCGCGTGATCCACTACCCGACCGCACGCGGCTGCGCCGCCTCGTACTACCCGGAGACCAACGTCCTGGTCCCGCTGGACGCCACCGCCGACACCAGCAACACCCCTGCGAGCAAGTCCGTGGTGATCCGTCTGGAACAGACACCCCCGACCTAAGCGTTTGCTCAGTCCCCTGGTAAGAAGGTGGCCACCACCAGCCAAGGCCAAGGTGGCCACCACGAGCAACCGAACGGAGCCGGTCCGATGGGCGAGCAGACCAGCGTGAAGTTCCCGCAAGAGGTCATCGACGAGTACGCGGCGCTCGGTGTGGACCTTCCCGCGCTGTTCTCCGCCGGACACCTCGGCACCCGCATGGGCGTGCAGATCCTCGAAGCCTCCGCCGAGCGCGTCGTGGGCACCATGCCCGTGGAGGGCAACACCCAGCCCTACGGACTGCTGCACGGAGGCGCCTCCGCCGTCCTGGCCGAGACCCTGGGCTCGGTCGGCTCGATGCTCCACGGCGGCAGCGAGCGGATCGCGGTCGGCGTCGACCTCAACTGCACCCACCACCGCGGCGTCCGCTCCGGCCTGGTCACCGGCGTCGCCACCCCCCTCCACCGGGGCCGCTCCACCGCGACCTACGAGATCGTCATCAGCGATGAGCAGGACCGGCGGGTGTGCACCGCCCGCCTCACCTGCCTGCTGCGCGAGGTCGACGACGCCGGCCGCGCCAAGACGGTCGCCGAGATCACCGACGCCAAGGAGCGCGCCCAGGCGTGACGCCCGGCGGGCCGGACGCGCCCGCACCGTCCGGCCCGGCCTTGTTGAAGGCCGGGCCGGACTTCTTTACGGCCGGAAGGACTTCCTTACGGCCGGAAGGACGTCCTTACGGCCGGCCCCGCCCAGCAGAGGGAAGCCCCGCTCGCGGCACCGGACCGATGTCGACGGTTGTAACACTCCGTAACATCGACGCAATGCGAGATCGCGTTTTCAGCGACCGGAACGCCACTCCGAACTCGATCTTTTCGCGCTGATCCGCGCACGGCGCTCCGCACTTCGCTCGCCAGTTCCCCACACTCCTTAGCGGAACTGCACCTTCTCAGTATCCGGACCTGATGATCGGTCCAGATATGCCCCATTCATCCTTTCCGTTCCGCTACACGGACACCCAGAAGTGACGCGCGTCATAACAAGACAGTCACATCATGGCCTGCACCTCTGCCCCCGGTCGCGCCCCACGCTTAGAGTCACAGCCAGTCACGACCCCGTGGGGTGTACGCCGCACCCGCACGGCCATTCCAGGTTCATCCGGCGAGGACACGGCATCCCGTGAACTCGGGTGCCGAGCCAGGGAAAGGATTCCTCGTGCGACACCGTTCCTTGCTCATCATGACCACCGCGATCACTGCGGGCGCCCTCACCCTCAGCGCCTGCGGGTCGCGGGACGACAAAGACGACAGTGGCGGCAAGGACAGCAAGACGACCGTGGTCATCGGTGTCGACGCCCCGCTCACCGGCTCGCTGTCCGCCATCGGCCAGGGCATCAAGAACTCCGTCGACCTCGCGGCGCGCATAGCCAACAAGAACAACGAGGTCGACGGCGTCACCTTCAAGGTCAAACCCTTCGACGACCAGGCCGTGCCCTCCTCCGGCAAGGCAAACGCCACCTCGATGGTCGACGACGAGGAGATCCTCGGCGCGGTCGGCCCGCTCAACTCGGGCGTCGCCCAATCCATGCAAGGCGTCTACGCCAGAGCCGACCTCGCCCAGGTCTCCCCCGCCAACACCAACCCGGCCCTCAGCCAGGGCGACGACTGGGCCTCGGGCAAGAAGTCCCGCCCCTTCAAGACCTACTTCCGCACCGCGACCACCGACATCATCCAGGGCCGCTTCGCCGCGCAGTACTACTACAAGGACGCGAAAAAGCGGAAGGTCTTCGTCATCGACGACAAGCAGGCCTACGGCAACGGCCTCGCCACCATCTTCGCCGAGGAGTTCAAGCGCCTCGGCGGCAAGGTCGTCGGCCGCGACCACCTCACCGTCAAGGAAACCGACTTCTCCGGCATCGCCAACAAGGTCAAGTCCTCCGGCGCCGACTCCGTCTACTTCGGCGGCCAGTACCCCGAGGGCGGTCTCCTCTCCGACCAGGTCAAACAGGCCGGCGCACAGGTCCCCGTCATGGGCGGCGACGGCATCTACGACCCCGCCTTCATCAAGGCGTCCAGCACCAGCAACGACGGCGACCTCGCCACCTCCGTCGGCTACCCGGTCGAACAGCTCGACTCCGCCAAGACGTTCGTGAAGAACTACGCGGCCCAGAACTACGAGGACCCCTACGGCGCCTACGGCGGCTACTCCTACGACGCCGCCTGGGCCATCATCCAGGCCGTCAAGGCCGTCGTCGACGACAACGACGGCAAGCTCCCGGACGACGCCCGCGCCAAGATCACCGAAGCGCTCGGCGACGTCTCCTTCGACGGCGTCACCGGCAAGGTCTCCTTCGACAGCTACGGCGACACCACCAACAAACAGCTGACCGTCTACCAGGTCACCAAGGGCGCCTGGAAGTCCGTGAAGAGCGAGACCTTCAAGGACTGACCACCCGGCGGCGACTCGCACACCCACGAAACGAAACCGCGCGAGGGCGTACACCATCGCCCTCGCGCGGCGTCATATCCGACACGCTCATCGGAGGCCCTGCGGTGCACGAACTGCCGCAAACGCTGGTCAACGGCCTGACCCTCGGCGCCCTCTACGGCTTGATCGCCATCGGGTACACCATGGTCTACGGCATCGTCCAGCTCATCAACTTCGCCCATGGCGAGATCTTCATGATCGGGGGCTTCGGCGCCCTCACCATCCACCTCTGGCTGCCCAGCGGCACCGCACTCGCCCTCGCCCTGCCCCTCATGCTCATCGGCGGCATCATCGCCTCGGTCGCCATCGCCACCGCGGCGGAACGCTTCGCCTACCGCCCCCTGCGCGGCGGCCCCCGGCTCGCCCCCCTGATCACCGCCATCGGACTGTCCATCGCCCTGCAACAGGCCATCTGGGCCTTCTACCCGGACGCCAAGAAACCCCTCAGCTTCCCCCAGTTCGAAGGCGCCTCGTTCGAAATCCTCAGCAACCTCCACATCCAGCGCGGCGACGCCTTCCTCCTCATCGCCGCCCCCCTGTGCATGCTCGCCCTCGGCCTGTTCGTCTCCAAAAGCCGCGCCGGCCGCGCCATGCAGGCCACCGCACAGGACCCCGACACCGCCAAACTCATGGGCATCAACACCGACCGCATCATCATGATGGCCTTCGCCATCGGCGGTGCCTTCGCCGCCGTCGCCGCCCTCTCCCACGGACTCAAATACGGCCAGATCAACTTCGAAATGGGCTTCATCGCCGGCCTCAAGGCATTCACCGCCGCCGTGCTGGGCGGCATCGGCAACATCTACGGCGCCATGCTCGGCGGCGTCGTCCTCGGCATCGTCGAAGCCCTGGCCATCAAATACATCCAGGACATCCCCGGGATGGACCAACTCGGCGGCGGCGCCTGGAAGGACGTATGGGCCTTCACCCTGCTCATCGTCGTCCTGCTGGTCAGGCCACAGGGCCTGCTCGGCGAACGCGTAGCGGACCGGGCGTGAGGGAGTGAACCGATGACCACCGACAAGACCCAGCCCACCGCCACGAACACGACCGAGGCCGGCACCACCACCCCGCGCACCACCTGGCTCCGCGCCCTCACCGCGGCCGGCGGCGTCGCCGCCGTCGCCTCCACCTTCCTCGCCTGGACCTGGACCGCCGAATTCCCCGGCGACCTGACCGTCTACGGCTACCCCGGCGGACTCCAGCTCCTCACCCTCGTCCTCGGAACCGCCACCGCCGTCTTCGCGCTCGCCGCCCTCGGCCTGAAGGGCCTGCGCTGGCTCACCCCCAGCGGCTCCACCCAGGCCCTGCGGCTGCTGGCCCTCGGCACCTTCGCCGTCACCTGGTTCACCGTCATCGCCATCGCCGTCGACCTGAACGGCCTGGTCAACCTGGAACCCGGCGGCTGGATCGCCGCCCTGGCCACCGCCGCCCCCGTCGCCACCACCTTCCTCCTCCCGGACGACACCCACCCGCTGCGCCGCCCCGCCGAACTCCCCTCCTGGGCCGACATCCTGATCATCGCGGCCGTCTTCGCCCTCGGCCTCTACGTGGTCAACTACGGCATCCAGACCGACGCCGACCACCCCGAACCATTCCTCGGCTACCTCATCGCCATCGGATTCGCCGCCGTCGCCCTCGCCAAAGCCGGACTCATCAGCCAGATCAGCGAACTCACCAACGCCTACCGCTCCACCACCCTGGTCGCGGCGCTCATCACCGCCATCGTCTTCCCGTTCTTCCAGGACAAGTCCAGCTTCACCGAACTCGGCGTCAACATCGCCATCTTCGCGACCGTGGCCCTCGGCCTGAACATCGTCGTCGGCCTCGCCGGCCTCCTCGACCTCGGCTACGTCGCCTTCCTCGGCGTCGGCGCCTACACCGCGGCCCTGGTCTCCGGAGCCACCGCCTCCACCATCGACGTGACATTCCCGTTCTGGGCCGCCGTGCTCACCGGCGGCGCGGTCTCCCTGATCTTCGGCGTCGTCATCGGCGCCCCCACCCTGCGGCTGCGCGGCGACTACCTCGCCATCGTCACCCTCGGCTTCGGAGAGATCTTCCGGCTCGCCATGCTCAACCTCGACGGCACCTCCGGCCCCTCCGTCACCAACGGCCCCGACGGCATCCCCAACATCCCCCCGCTGGAGATCTTCGGGTTCAACTTCAACGACGACCACAGCTTCGCCGGACTCACCCTCGACTCCAACGGCAACTACTACCTGCTGATGATGCTGGTCACCGTCCTCGTCGTACTGATCTTCAGCCGCGCGGGCAACTCCCGCATCGGCCGCGCCTGGGTCGCCATCCGCGAGGACGAGACCGCCGCCACCGCCATGGGCATCAACGGCTTCCGCGTCAAGCTCATCGCCTTCGCCCTCGGCGCCACCCTCGCCGGAGTCGCCGGCGCCGTATGGGCCCACTTCCAGTCCACCGTCGTCCCCGAACAGTACGTCTTCGCCGGCCCCGTCCCGCCCAACTCCACCTTCCTGGTCGCCGCCGTCATCCTCGGCGGCATGGGCACCATCGGCGGCCCCCTGCTCGGCGCCACCCTCCTCTACCTCATCCCCAAGAAACTGGAATTCCTCCAGGACTACCAGCTCCTCGCCTTCGGCATCGCGCTCATCCTGCTGATGCGCTTCCGCCCCGAAGGGATCATCCCCAACCGGCGACAGCAGCTCGAATACCACGAGACCGGCCAGCTCGACGTCCCCGGCGCCACCGGACTCAAGGACGCCGCCGTCGGCGTCACCAAGGCGGAGGCATGACAGCGATGACCACCACCACGACCTCCCCCGTGCTCACCGCCACCGGCGTCACCATGCGCTTCGGCGGACTCACGGCCGTACACGCCGTCGACCTCGACGTCCACCCCGGCGAGATCGTCGGCCTCATCGGCCCCAACGGCGCCGGCAAGACCACCTTCTTCAACTGCCTCACCGGCCTCTACGTCCCCACCGAAGGCAGCGTCGCCTACCAGGGCACCGTCCTGCCGCCCAAACCCCACCTCGTCACCCAGGCCGGCATCGCCCGCACCTTCCAGAACATCCGGCTCTTCGCCAACATGACCGTCCTCGAAAACGTCCTCGTCGGCCGCCACACCCGCACCAAAGAGGGCCTGTGGTCCGCCCTCCTGCGCGGCCCCGGCTTCAAACGCGCCGAGACCGCATCCAAAGCCCGCGCCATGGAACTCCTGGAATTCACCGGCCTCGCCGACAAGGCCGACCACCTCTCCCGCAACCTCCCCTACGGCGAACAGCGCAAGCTGGAGATCGCCCGCGCCCTCGCCAGCGACCCCGGACTGCTGCTCCTCGACGAACCCACCGCCGGAATGAACCCCCACGAGACCCGCGCCACCGAGGAACTGGTCTTCGCCATCCGCGACATGGGCACCGCCGTACTCGTCATCGAGCACGACATGCGCTTCATCTTCAACCTCTGCGACCGGGTCGCCGTACTCGTCCAGGGCGAAAAGCTCATCGAGGGCACCTCGGACGTCGTCCAGAGCGATGAACGCGTCATCGCCGCCTACCTCGGCACCCCCTTCGAAGGCGCACCCGGCGCGGAGGAGGCCGCCGAGGTCACGGCCGCGGAGGCCGGGACCGCGGAGGCCGGGGCCAGGCAGGACGAGGCCCACCCGGGCACCACAGCACATACGGAGGACGAACAGTGACCGCACTGCTCGAGGTCGAGGACCTCCGGGTCGCCTACGGCAAGATCGAGGCCGTCAAGGGCATCTCGTTCAGCGTCGAGGCCGGCCAGGTCGTCACCCTCATCGGCACCAACGGCGCGGGCAAGACGACCACCCTGCGCACCCTGTCCGGCCTCCTCCAGCCCCTCGGCGGACGGATCCGCTTCGACGGCAAACCCCTGAAGGGCGTCCCCGCGCACAAGATCGTCGCCCTCGGACTGGCCCACTCACCCGAGGGACGGCACATCTTCCCCCGGCTGACCATCGCCGAGAACCTCCAGCTCGGGGCCTTCCTCCGGAAGGACGCGGACGGCATAGCCGCCGACACGCGCAAGGTCTACGACCTCTTCCCCATCCTCGGCGAACGCCGCGGCCAGGCGGCCGGCACCCTCTCCGGCGGCGAACAGCAGATGCTCGCGATGGGCCGGGCGCTGATGTCCCGCCCCAAGCTGCTGATGCTCGACGAACCCTCGATGGGCCTCTCACCGATCATGATGCAGAAGATCATGCACACCATCGCCGAGCTCAAGGCCCAGGGCACGACGATCCTGCTGGTCGAGCAGAACGCCCAGGCCGCCCTGTCCCTGGCCGACCAGGGCCATGTGATGGAGATCGGCAAGATCGTGCTGTCGGGGACGGGGGAGGCACTGCTGCACGACGAGTCGGTGCGGAAGGCGTACCTCGGCGAGGACTGACGCCCGGACACAGCCGAAGGGCCCGCACCGCCTCATCCGGCGGTGCGGGCCCTTCCGCCGCCTCGTTCCCTACTGCTCCTTGGCGGCCTTCTTCTCCTGCGCGTCCTCGATCACGGCCTCCGCCACCTGCTGCATCGACATCCGGCGGTCCATCGAGGTCTTCTGGATCCAGCGGAAGGCGGCGGGCTCGGTCAGCCCGTACTGGGTTTGCAAGATCGACTTGGCCCGGTCCACGAGCTTGCGGGTCTCCAGCCGCTGGGAGAGGTCGGCGACCTCCTTCTCCAGGGTCTTCAGCTCGGTGAAGCGGGAGACGGCCATCTCGATGGCCGGGACCACATCGCTCTTGCTGAACGGCTTCACCAGATACGCCATCGCCCCCGCGTCCCGGGCCCGCTCGACCAGCTCGCGCTGGGAGAAGGCGGTCAGCATCAGGACGGGGGCGATACGGTCCCCCGCGATCCGCTCGGCGGCGGAGATACCGTCGAGGACCGGCATCTTCACATCGAGGATGACGAGATCGGGGCGGTGCTCCTGGGCGAGCGCGACGGCCGTCTCACCATCGCCCGCCTCGCCGACGACGGAGTACCCCTCCTCCTCGAGCATCTCCTTCAGGTCGAGGCGGATGAGGGCCTCGTCCTCGGCGATGACGACGCGGGTTGTCTGCGGTGGGACGTGCGACTGCGCGTCGGGGGCGTCAGCGGTGCTCACTGTGCTCCTCGTTTTCCTGGCAGGTGGGCCACCACGAGCCTACCGATGTCCTGTATCTTTGACGCACGGAGGGGCTAGACTAACCTTCAGATTGCAGGGGCTCCGGTAGTCCAATCGGCAGAGACGATACCCTCAAAAGGTATTCAGTGTGGGTTCGAATCCCACCCGGGGCACTTTTCCTTCGGTTCCAAGGTCGCCAGTGGATATGGGGATCTTCCCTCAATGAGGTGAACGATCCTTCGAATGGGCGCGCATCGGACGCCCCACGGTCACACTCGCATATGTGTACGACCTGGAAACACGCAAACGCGTTCTTGCCCTGGTTCGCCAAGGGCGCAGCCTCAACTCCGTGAGCAAACAGACGGGGATATCCCGATACGCGACACGCGACGCACGTCGGGCCGAAGTACTGAGCCCAGTACTTCGGCCCCCGGGGAGCGAGGCGCGGTTACCTCAGGTCGTCCGCGCCGATGTGGTGGACGCGGACCAGGTTGGTGGAGCCGGAGACGCCGGGCGGGGAGCCGGCGGTGATGATGACGAGGTCGCCCTTGCGGCAGCGGCCGAGGCGCAGCAGTTCCTCGTCCACCTGGGCCACCATCTCGTCCGTGGAGTCGACCTTCGGGCCGAGGAAGGTCTCGACGCCCCAGGTGAGGTTGAGCTGGGAGCGGGTGTTCGGCTCGGGGGTGAAGGCCAGGAGGGGGATCGGGGAGCGGTAGCGGGAGAGACGGCGGACGGTGTCGCCGGACTGGGTGAACGCGACGAGGAACTTCGCGCCGAGGAAGTCGCCCATCTCGGCCGCCGCGCGGGCCACCGCGCCGCCCTGGGTGCGGGGCTTGTTGCGTTCGGTGAGCGGGGGGAGGCCCTTGGCGAGGATGTCCTCCTCGGCGGCGGCGACGATGCGGCCCATCGTCTTGACGGTGGCGATGGGGTACTTGCCGACGCTGGTCTCGCCGGAGAGCATCACCGCGTCCGTGCCGTCGATGACCGCGTTGGCGACGTCGGATGCCTCCGCCCGGGTGGGGCGGGAGTTGTCGATCATCGAGTCGAGCATCTGGGTGGCGACGATGACCGGCTTGGCGTTCCGCTTGGCCAGTTTGATGGCGCGCTTCTGGACGATCGGCACCTGTTCCAGCGGCATCTCCACGCCGAGGTCGCCGCGGGCGACCATGATGCCGTCGAAGGCGTCGACGATGTCCTCGAGATTGTCGACCGCCTGCGGCTTCTCGATCTTGGCGATGACGGGGAGCCGGCGGTCCTCCTCGTCCATCACCCGGTGGACGTCCACGATGTCGTCGCCGTTGCGGACGAAGGAGAGGGCGATGACGTCGGCGCCGGTGCGCAGTGCCCAGCGCAGGTCCTCGATGTCCTTCTTGGAGAGCGCGGGGACGGAGACGGCGACGCCGGGGAGGTTGAGCCCCTTGTGGTCGGAGACCATGCCGCCTTCGATGACGATGGTGTGCACCCGGGGTCCGTCGACGTCGACGACTTCGAGGGTGACGCGGCCGTCGTCGACGAGGATGCGCTCGCCCTTGCTGACGTCGCCGGCCAGCCCCTCGTAGGTGGTGCCGCAGCGGAACCGGTCGCCCTCGATGGGTTCGACGGTGATGGTGAACTCGTCACCGCGTTCAAGGAGTACGGGACCTTCGCGGAAGCGGCCGAGTCGAATCTTCGGGCCTTGAAGGTCGGCGAGGATGCCGACGCTGCGGCCGGTCTCCAGCGAGGCTTTGCGCACTCGCCGATAACGCTCCTCGTGCTCGGCGTAGGTGCCGTGGCTGAGGTTGAGGCGGGCCACGTCCATTCCGGCTTCGACGAGTGCCTTGATCTGCTCGTACGAGTCGGTGGCGGGTCCCAAGGTACAGACGATTTTTGCTCGGCGCATGGTGCCGAGCCTATGACTTACCGGCGAGTAAAGAACCGTGAACTCCACACTCCTCCATGGCCTTTGGATGGCAGGTTATTGACAACTAATGAAACGTGCACAGGGGTGCTCCGATGAGCGTTCGCGAGGGCGGTTCACAGCTCGGGAGGGGTCATCGTAAAGCGGGCGTTGACCTGTGCGTACACCGTCTGGCGCTGCGGTTCGAGGTCAAGTGCGGCCACGGCGTCCTGGTCGGCGGGGCCGCCGTAGCCGGACCGGCGGCGCGGGGCGGCGACGGCGACGGGCTGGAGCGGGCCCTGCTCCGCCTCGAGGTCGGCGAGCTCGACGAGCGCGACCAGCCGGGCACCGAGTGCTCCGGCGTACTCACGGGCCCGCTGCACCGCCTCGCGCACCGCCTGCTGCCGCGCCCGGCCGTGGGCGGGCGAGTCGGGGCGCAGCCCCCATCGGGGGCCGTCGACGCGGGTGAGTTCGAGGTCGGCGAGGCGGGTGGTGAGTTCGCCCAGTGCGGTGAAGTCGGTAAGGGTCGCGGTGAGGTGCACCCGGCCGTGGTAGGCCCGTACGCGCTCGTGGCGGCTCTTGGGGGCCAGTTCGGGGGTGACCGAGAAGGCGCCGGTCTCCAGCTTCTCGACCGCCTCGCCGTAGGACTTCACCAGTTCGCGGACTTCATTGTTGCGGCGGGTGAGGTCGTCGAGCGCGGCGCGCCGGTCGGCGCCCCGGGCGCTGACGGTGATGGTGATCCGGGCGATCTCGGGGTCGACGTCGAGGCGCGCCTCGCCGAGGACGGCGACGCGCGGGGTGTCGGGGGTGCCGTAGGGCTGGGGCGCGGCGGGCGGCTGGGCGGGCTGGTTCATGGGGCGGGCTCCTGGTCGGGTGTTACGGGGGGTGGTGTTCGGAGCGTACGGCGCGCGGCCCCTCGGCGGGGCGGGGTGACCGGGCCGGGTGGGCTGCCGATGCGCCGGCCCGTCAGCCGGCCCGTCCGCTGACGCCCCCTCAAGCGTGGTGGCACTCACGCGTGGGGGCTCTCACGCGTGGAGGCTCTCACGCGTGGAGGCTCTCACGCGTGGAGGCTCTCACGCGTGGAGGCTCTCACGCGTCGGGGCGGCAACCTGATCGCAACCTGCCGGGGGTGGTGCCAAGTGGTGCGACTGCGCCAGAATCTACGCGCGTTGTGCCCGGTCGGCGGGCTGTCGACGGGTTGTGTACCGCAAGGGGAGACATAGAGATGCCGCTCAACCGTAGGACGTTCCTGGGCCGCTCGGCGGCGACGAGCGCGGGGGTCGCACTGGCCGGGGCCTCGGCCTCCACCGCTGCCGCCGCGCAGGCACGGGGGCACCAGGGCCCCGCCGGCCACCGGAAGCGGTACGCCTTCACCGTGATGGGCACGACCGATCTGCACGGCAACGTGTTCAACTGGGACTACTTCACCGACGCCGAGTTCGACGACACGGCGCACAACGACGTGGGCCTGGCGAAGATCTCCACGCTGGTCGACCAGGTCCGCGAGGAGAAGGGGCGTCGCAATACGCTGCTGATCGACGCGGGTGACACCATCCAGGGCACCCAGTTGTCGTACTACTACGCCAAGGTGGACCCGATCACGGGCGCGGACGGTCCGGTGCATCCCATGGCGCGGGCGATGAACGCGATCGGCTATGACGCGGCGGCGCTGGGCAACCATGAGTTCAACTACGGCATCCCGGTGCTGCGGAAGTTCGAGGAGCAGTGCGACTTCCCGCTGCTGGGGGCGAACGCGCTGGACGCGAAGACGCTGCGGCCGGCCTTCGCGCCGTACTGGATGACGCGGCTGCGCACCCCGTTCGGGCGGGATGTGAAGGTGGCGGTGCTGGGGCTGACCAATCCGGGCATCGCGATCTGGGACAAGGCCAATGTGCAGGGGAAGATGACGTTCCCGGGCCTGGAGGAGCAGGCCGCGAAGTGGGTGCCGCGGCTGCGGTCGATGGGCGCGGACGTGGTGATCGTCTCGGCGCATTCGGGGACCAGCGGCACGTCCAGCTACGGCGACCAGGTGCCGTATGTGGAGAACGCGGCGGCGCTGGTGGCGCGGAAGGTGGCGGGGATCGACGCGATCCTGGTGGGCCACGCGCATGTGGAGATACCCGAGTCACGGGTGGTGAACGAGGAGACGGGGCGCGAGGTGGTGCTCTCGGAGCCGCTCAAGTGGGGTCAGCGGCTCACCCTCTTCGATTTCGAGCTCGAGTGGGAGCGGGGCCGCTGGCAGGTGGCGTCGGTGTCGGCGGAGGTGCTGAACTCCAACACGGCCGAGGAGGACCCGCGGATCGTGCGGCTGCTCGGCGATGAGCACAAGAAGGTCGTCGGCTATGTGAACCAGACCATCGGCACCTGCTCGGTGGCGATGGCGGCCACCGAGGCGCCCTACAAGGACGAGCCGATCATCGACTTCATCAACCATGTGCAGTCGGAGACGGTGAAGGCGGCGCTGGCGGGGACGGAGTACGCGGCGCTGCCGGTGCTCTCGCAGGCGTCCTGTTTCTCCCGGACGGCGGCGATTCCGGCGGGGGAGGTCACGATCCGGCAGGTGGCGGGGTTGTATCCGTTCGAGAACACCCTGGAGGCGCGGGTGCTGACGGGCGCCCAGCTCAAGGAGTATCTGGAGTTCTCGGCGCGCTACTACGTGCAGACCCCGGCGGGCGGTGAGGTGGACCCCGAGAAGCTGACGAACGCCTCGGACACCCCGGACTACAACTACGACGCGGTCGGCGGGCTGACGTACGAGATCGACATCGCGAAGGCGCCGGGGTCGCGGATCGCCGGGCTGAGCTTCGGGGGCAAGCCGATCGACGAGAAGGCGGAGTTCGTGCTGGCGGTCAACAACTACCGGGCGAGCGGGGGTGGCAACTTCCCGCATGTGGCCTCCGCGAAGCAGGTGTGGGCCAATTCGGAGGAGATCCGGAACACGATCATCGCCTGGGTGCAGGCGGAGGGGACGATCGATGTGTCGCGGTTCGGGTCGGTGGACTGGAAGCTGACCCGCGACGGCGTCCCGGTGTTCTGAGGGGTCGTCGGACGGGTCCTGCCCGGAGCAGGACTGACGCGCAGGTGACCGCCGCTTCATGGGAAGCGGCGGTCTTCTTCTTTTTCGGTGCGATGGGCGCGGCGGGGCGATGTGAAAGATTCCCGAAACCAAGCGTTGACGAGCCCACAATATTGTCCCACACTTTTGCCCCATCGACTCGGGCGTCGCGTCGGAGCACCGTCCGCGCGCCGACGAACCCAGACCGACAGGGAGCAACGCATGTCTCACTTGCCCGGCGCCCCTCCGCCACCACAGCCATCGGGTCCCCTCGCCGAGCGTCCGAGGCGGCGACGGTGACCGCCACGGGCCGGGCGACCGCACCCAGCGGATCCGCCTCCGGCACCCACGACACGGTCCGCTGGTACCGACAGGTGGACGCCACGGCATGGCGAGCCCTCATCGCGGGCGGCGGGGCGTGGCTGTTCGAGGTATTCGACGTCACCCTGCTGTCCCTGACCACCCCCGCACTGCTGGCCGACTTCAGTACCACCAAGGCACAGATCGGTCTCATCGGCACTCTCCAAGCCGTGGGGATGCTCGTCGGCGGTATCACCGGGGGCGCGATCGCCGACCGCGTCGGCAGGGTGAAGTCCCTGAGCCGCGCCACCGCCGTATACGCCCTCTTCACGGGCCTGGCGGCGCTGGCGCCCTCCTTGGGGGTCTTCGCGTTGCTGAGGCTCCTCGCCGGCCTGGGATTGGGCGCCACCTGGTCGGCGGGCGCCGCGCTCATCGCCGAAACCTGGCCCGCGGAGCACCGCGGCAAGAGCGGCGCTCTGATGCAGATCGGATGGCCGCTGGGCAACCTGCTCGGGTTGGGTGTCGCGACCGTGGTCACCGCGTCCAACGGGGGAGACCTGCACCACGGTGGTTGGCGGATCCTCTACGCGATCGGGGCGCTGCCGCTGCTGCTCGCTCTCTACATCCGGGTGGCCACACCGGAATCGCCCCGTTGGTCGAGGGATCACACATCGGGGAGCTCGCGCCCCCGGGCCCGCACCCTGCTCGCCCGGGGAACACGTCAACCGCTGCTGCTCGGCCTGGTGTTCGTGCTGGTGCTGCAGTACATGTTCTGGGGCGTGGTCTCCTTCCTGCCGACATACCTGGTCGAGGTCGACGGGCTCTCCATGGCCAAGAGCCTGGCGTTCCTGCTCATCCAGCAGGCGGGGGTGGCGGTGGGAATCATCGCCTATCTGGGTGTCGGGGACCGGTGGGGCCGCAAGCCGGTCTTCATCGCCTATCTCACCGTGACCGTCTGCGGCATACTCCTGCTGATCAGCACCCGCTCACATCCCGCCGCCCTCGTCGCCGGCATCCTCGCCGGGACGGGAGTGAGCGGAATCCTCGCGGGGATCGGCCCCTGGACCGCCGAGCTGGTGCACCGGTCACCCATCCGCGCGACGGCCATGTCCGTCATCTACCACGGTGGACGCATCGGCGGCGCCGCCGCGCCGTACATCATCGGCACCCTCGCCGTGGGGACGACCGGATTCAAGATCGGACTGCTGACCACCGCGCTCGCCACGGTCGCGGCCATCGTCGTCATGGCATTCGCTCCCGAGACCAAAGGCCGGGAACTGACCGCGAACGCCGCCGTCCGCACATAGGACGCGTGCCGCGCCCGCCCAGGACCTCCCCCTGCCGCTCTCCTCCAGTTCAAGGATCCCCGCCTCTCATGTTGAGCACCATGCAGGACGTTCCCCTCACCCTCGCCCGGATTCTGATCCACGGCTCGACGGTGTTCGGGAACTCCACCGTCACCACCTGGTCCGAAAGCCACTCACCACGGCGCCGCGGCTACGCGGAGACCGGCGCACGTGCTGCCCGCCTCGCCCACGCGCTTCGCGAGGAACTCGGAATCCGCGACGGCGACAGGGTCGCCACGTTCATGTGGAACAACGCCGAACACCTGGAGACATATCTCGCCGTCCCCGCGATGGGAGCGGTGCTGCACACCCTCAACCTCCGGCTGGCACCACATCAGCTCTCCTGGATCGTCAACGACGCCGCCGACACCGTGATCATCGTTGACGGATCGCTGTTGCCGCTCCTCGCTCCGGTACTGGCCGGACTGCCCTCGGTCGAGCACCTCATCGTCGCGGGCCCCGGGGACCGCTCCGGGCTCGACGAGGCCCGCACGGCCCGGCGCCGGGCCGGCCGCGGCATCCATGTCCACGACTACGAGGAACTGATCGCGGGGCGGCCCGAGGAATATCCCTGGCGGGAGGAGATGGACGAGCGGTCGGCCGCGGCGCTGTGCCACACCTCCGGCACCACCGGAAACCCGAAAGGCGTCGTCTACAGCCACCGTTCCATCTACCTGCACTCTCTGCAGTTGCAGGCCGCCGACGCCTTCGCCCTCGGCTCCGCGGACACCGCGCTTCCCGTGGTCCCGATGTTCCACGTCAACGCCTGGGGCATCCCGCACGCCGCCTTCATGACCGGTGCCTCCTTGCTGATGCCGGACCGGTTCCTCCAAGGAGCGCCACTCGCCGACATGATCGCCGCAGAACGGCCCACTGTGGCGGCCGCGGTACCGACCGTGTGGTCCGCCCTCCTCACCGAACTCGACGCGCGACCGCGCGACGTGTCCAGCCTGCGCACGGCGGTCGTGGGCGGTTCCGCATGCGCCCCGTCACTGATGCGCGGCCTCGAGAGCCGGCACGGCGTACGGGTCCTCCAGGCTTGGGGGATGACCGAGACCTCACCTTTGGGGGCGCTGGCCCGGCCACCCGCCGGCGTCGACGACGAGCAGGCGTGGACGTACCGGGTCACCCAGGGCCGGGTCCCGGCCTCGGTCCAGGCCCGGCTGGTCGGCCTCGACGGAGCCCCGGTCCCCCACGACGGGCGCACCAGCGGTGAGCTCCAGGTGCGCGGCCCGTGGATCACCGGCTCCTACTACGAGGGGGCCCACCCGGCGACGCCGTCGGACCCTCAGACCCCCGAGGCGCACGAGCGGTTCGACGGGGACTGGCTGCGCACCGGGGACATCGCGACGCTGACCCCGGACGGCTATCTCACACTCACCGACCGCGCGAAGGACCTCATCAAGTCAGGGGGCGAGTGGATCTCCTCGGTCCAGCTCGAGAACCACCTCATGGCGCACCCGGCGGTGGCCGAGGCAGCCGTCGTCGCCGTCCCCGATGAGCGTTGGGGGGAGCGCCCGCTGGCGGCGGTCGTGCTCCGTCCGGGTGCGGACATCGCCTTCGGGCCGCTGCGCGACTTCCTCGCCGGGCACATCGCGTCCTGGCAGTTGCCGGACCACTGGGTCCGCCTGCCCAGCCTTCCGAAGACCTCCGTGGGCAAACTCGACAAAAAAGCGCTCCGGGCTCGGTACGCCGACGGCGAGCTGGACGCCGTTCGCGTCCCCGGGCGCCGGGAGCGGGGGGTCTGAAGGGGCGGAGGGCTCTGCCCGCTCACGGGTTCGCCTGTCCGGCGGCACATGGGACAGGCGAACCCGCCCCTGGCCGGCTGGAGGAGGTCCCTCAGGCGAAGTCGCCGTCCGGGAGCTGCATGATGCCGCTTCTGGTGTGCCTCAGGTGACGGCGCATCAGGTCTTCGGCTCGGGTGCCGTCGCCGTCGAGAATCGCCTCGGCGAGGCTTTGGTGCTCGGTGACCGAGTATTCCCGCATGCCGGTCCTGTCGTGGTTCGCCGCCGCCGAGCGGAACTGGATGCGGAAGGTCTGGATCTGGAGCTGGTCCACCAGCTCCTCCAGGCGCGGATGGGCGCTCAGCTCGACGATGGTGCGGTGGAACCGGATGTTCTCGTCCATGTAGGCCGGCAGTTCGGCGGTGCGGGCGACCTCATGCATGGATTCGAGTGCCGCCACCAGGCGCTGACGGTGATCCGTTTCGCCGATCCGTTGGGCGGCGAGGCGGGCGGCGAGCCCTTCGAGGACCTCGCGCAGTTCGTAGAGCTGAGCCACGTCCTCGCGGGTCAGCCGGCGGATGGAGGCACCCCGATGCGCTTCGATCTGCACGAAGCCGTCGCTGCGCAGCCGGGACAGCGCCTCGCGCAGCGCGTTGCGTCCGACGCCGAGTTCCCGCATGAGGTCGGCCTCCACAAGGCGCTGACCGGGGACGTAGCGGCCGGTCTTGACCCCCTCCCGCACGGTGGCGACCACCCGCTCGACGGCGGATGACGCCCCGCGACGCCCCCCGCCGGTCACTACTTGCTCGGTCACTTTCGGTTTCCTCTCGCTCGATGGGGGCCGGTCTTGCCGGGCCCGGCACGCTGTCCATATTTTGCCCCCTTGCATCATCCTACAATTTCGCCCTACCATCGCCGGGAAATGAGACGTCCTCGAGGAGGTGCGGATGAAGACGTTGGTCGAGAAGGTGTGGGACGCCCATGTCGTGCGGCACGCCGAAGGCGAACCCGACCTGCTGTACATCGACTTCCACCTGCTGCACGAGGGCTCCAGCCCCCAGGCGTTCGCCGGGCTGCGTCAGACCGGCAGGCGGGTGCGGCGCCCGGAGCTGACCATGGCGACCGAGGACCACATCGTCCCGACCCTCGCCATCGACCGCCCGGTCGGGGACCCGGTGGCCCGCATGATGATGGACGCGCTGCGGAGCAACTGCTCCGAGTTCGGGGTCCCGCTGCACCGCATGGGCTCGGCGGACCAGGGGATCGTGCACGTCATCGGCCCGCAGCTGGGGATCACCCAGCCCGGTATGACCATCCTGTGCGGCGACAGCCACACCAGCACCCACGGCGCGTTCGGGGCGCTGGCCCTCGGAATCGGCACCAGCGAGGTCGAGCATGTGCTGGCGACCCAGACGCTGCCCCTGCAGCGGCCGAAGACGATGGCCGTCACGGTGAACGGCCGGCTGCCCGCCGGAGTCACCGCGAAGGACCTGATCCTGTCCGTCATCGCGAAGATCGGCACCGGTGGCGGCCAGGGTCACATCATCGAGTACCGCGGTGAGGCGATCCGGGCGCTGTCGATGGAGGGCCGGATGACGGTGTGCAACATGTCGATCGAAGCCGGCGCCCGAGCCGGGCTGATCGCCCCGGACGAGACGACGTTCGCCTACCTGGCGGGCCGGAAGTACGCCCCGAAGGGCAGGGACTGGGAGACATCGCTGGAGCGCTGGCGCTCCCTGGCCACCGACGAGGGCGCCGCCTTCGACACCGAGGTCGAACTGGACGCCGCCGGACTGTCGCCGTACGTCACCTGGGGCACCAACCCCGGCCAAGCGGTACCGCTGTCCGGCACGGTCCCCGCCCCGGACGGCTTCGCCGACCCCCACAAGCGCACCGCCGCCGAGCAGGCCATGGCCTATATGGGGCTCTCCCCGGGCACCCGGATGCGGGACATCGCCGTCGACACCGTCTTCCTCGGGTCGTGCACCAACGGGCGCCTCGAGGACCTGCGGGCCGCCGCCGAGATCCTGCGCGGCAGGAAGGTCGCGCCGGGGGTGCGGATGGTCGTCGTCCCGGGATCCATGAGCGTCAAGGCCCAGGCCGAGTCGGAGGGACTGCACGAGGTCTTCCTCGCCGCGGGCGCGCAGTGGCGGGCGGCCGGCTGCTCGCTGTGCGTCGGCATGAACGACGACCGGCTCGGGCCCGGACAGCGCTGTGCCTCCACGTCCAACCGCAACTTCGAGGGTCGTCAGGGCAAAGGCGCACGCACTCATCTGGTCTCTCCGGCCACCGCCGCCGCCACCGCCGTCACCGGCCGTCTGACCGCCCCCGCCGACCTGGACGCGTGATCATCATGCAGCCACTGACCGTGCACACCGGATCCGCGGTGCCCTTGCGCCGCAGCAACGTCGACACCGACCAGATCATCCCGGCCCGGTACTGCCTGACGGTGTCCCGCACCGGATTCGCCGACCATCTGTTCCACACCTGGCGCCAGGACCCCGATTTCGTACTCAACCGGCCCGAGTACACGCACGCCTCCGTGCTGCTGGCCGGGCCCGACTTCGGCACCGGCTCCTCCCGGGAACACGCCGTGTGGGCCCTCCAGGACTTCGGCTTCCGCGTGGTGGTGTCCGCCCGCTTCGGCGACATCTTCCGCGGCAACGCCACCAAATCGGGCCTCCTCCCCGCCCAACTCGACGAGGACGCCGTCCTCGCCCTCCAGCAGCGCGTCGAAGCGGACCCCGCCCTACCGGTCACCCTGGACGTCATCGAGCGCCGGGTGCGCTGCGCGGAGCTGGATCTGCCCCTGGAGATCGACGACTTCACCCGCCGACGGTTCCTCGAAGGGCTCGACGACATCGACCTGACCCTGCGGCACGCCGCCGCCATCACCGCCTACGAGGCCGGGCGGCCCGCGGGGCTGCCCGCCGTCCGGGCCTGAGGAGCGAGACCATGAGCACTTCCCCCGCGGCCCGACTGCGCCGGCTGATCGCCGGCGAGGAACTGATCGTCGCTCCCGGCATCTACGACGGTCTGACGGCCGCCCTGGCCGAGCGTCATGGCTTCCCCGCGGCGTACGTCAGCGGCGGGGCGGCGTCCTGCGCCGTCCTCGGACGCCCCGACCTCGGTCTGATGACGGCCTCGGAGATGATCGCGCACACCTCCCGGCTGCGCTCGGCGACCTCGCTCCCGCTGGTGGTCGACATCGATACCGGTTACGGCAACGAACTCAACGTCCGCCACACGATCGAGTCCTACGTCCGGGTCGGCGCGGCCGCGGTGCACCTCGAGGACCAGGTCTTCCCCAAACGCTGCGGCCACCTGTCCGGCAAGGCCGTCATCCCCACGGAGGACGCCGTCTCCAAGGTGCGGGCGGCGGTGGCCGCCCGCGCCGACGCGGACCTGGTGGTCATCGCCCGCACCGACGCCCGTGCGCCGCTGGGGTTGCGGGAGGCCATCGACCGGGCGAACCGCTTCGCCGACGCCGGCGCGGACATGATCTTCCTCGAGGCACCCGAGAGTGTCGCGGAGATGGAGACCATCGCCGAACGGGTCGAGGTCCCGCTGGTCGCCAACGTGCTGGCCAACTCCAGGACGCCGGTGCTGTCCACCGAGGAGCTGGCACAGCTCGGCTTCCGGCTGGCCCTCTACCCGGCCATCACCGCCAGTGCCGCGGTCACCGCGGTGGACACCGCACTGGCGACCCTCGGCGAACGGGGCCGCCCTCCTGAGCAGGACGCCCACGGGCCCGCCGCCCTGTTCGACATCGTCGGACTCGACGACTGGCTGGAATGGTCCGAGCACTACACGGGCACCAGCGCCGCCAAGCCGCACGCCCCTGAGTGAGCCCGGCCGCAGATCGCCACGAAACCTTCCGGCACCGCACCTCGCGCGAAGAGAGACCGAACGGAAATGAGCGCATCACACCGCCCCCGGAACACCGGCGCCCCGGCAAGCGACCCCACCGGGCCGACCGGCAGGCTGGCCACCTGGCTGGCCGACACCACCCTCGACGACATCCCGGCCTCCGTACGCGAGCGCGCCAAGCACCTGCTGCTCGACGGCGTCGGCTGTGCGCTGGTCGGCGCCCAACTCCCCGTGTCCCGCACCGGCGTCGAGGCCGTCACGGCACTGGACGACGCCGGAAGTGCCGTGATCATCGGTTGGGACGGCCGCACCACCAGCGCGCCCTCGGCGGCGATGCTCAACTCCAGCTTCATCCAGGGATTCGAGCTCGACGACTACCACCCCCTCGCCCCGCTGCACAGCAACTCCCTCGTCCTGCCCGCCCTGCTCGCCGCCGCATCCCGCGTCGGAACAGTGTCGGGCTCCCGCTTTCTGCTCGGCGCGATCCTCGGCTACGAGACCGGGCCGCGGGTCGGGCTGGCCCTGCACGGTCTGGAGATGCTGTCCCGTGGCTGGCACTCGGGCCCGGTGTTCGGCACCCACGCCGCGGCCGCGGCGGCCGGGGCCCTCTACGGCCTTGACGCCGCGGGATTTGAGGACACCCTCGGAATCGCCGGCACCCAGTCCGGCGGGCTGATGGCCGCCCAGTTCGAATCGATGGTCAAGCGGATGCAGCACGGTTTCGCCGCGCGCAACGGCCTCACCGCCGCCGCGCTCGCCGCCTCCGGATACGTCGGCATCAAGCGCGTCTTCGAGCGCGAGTACGGCGGCTTCCTGGCCACCTTCGGTGAAGGACACAGCCCCGATGCCCGGCAGATCGCCGACACCCTGGGCAGCGTCTGGGAGACCGAGCGCATCGCCGTCAAGGCGTACGCCGCCATGGGCGGCCTGCACGCCGCCATCGACGCCGCTCTGAAGCTGCGCAGGGAACTTCCGCTGTCCGTCGAGGACATCGAGCACATCCGTATCGACGTCGCCGAAGCCGCCTTCCACCACGGCGGATGGCAGGCCGTACGCCCCCTCGAACCGATCGGGGCCCAGATGAACCTCGCCTACGCCGTGGCCGCCGCGCTGATCGACGGAGCCGTCCTCATCGACCAGTTCACCGATGAACGGATCAACCGCGACGACGTCTGGTACCTCATCGACCGGACCGAAAGCCGTCACGAAGCGGCCTACGACCAGCTCCCGCACGACGAGCGGCTGACCACCCGACTCCGCCTGACCCTCAAGGACGGCAGCCGGCACGAAACCCTCGTCACCCACCCCCGCGGCACCGGCGACCGCCCCCTGAGCAACACCGACATCGTCGCCAAGTACCGCGATCTGACCCACGCGGTCATCACCCCGGACCGGCAGGCCGCCATCGAACACGCCGTCCTCGGCCTCGACGGCCTCGAGGACATCACCGCACTGGCGGACCTGCTGTCCCCCGCGGCGCGCCCGGCGCTCGGCTGAGGGGCCTTCCCGAGAGGTGCACCGGAGCACCCGCCCACCCCGGATACGAACGGAGGCGCCGACTTCATGACCACACCCGCCGAGACCCTGTCCGCCTCGCCCGCGGGACCGACGGCCGAACTCGCCCGGTTCGTCTCGCGACTGCGCTTCGAGGATCTTCCGGCCTCCGTGGTGACACGGTTGTCGCAGTGCCTGCTCGACTTCATCGGCGTGACCGTCGGCGGCAGCGCCCAGGCCGACTCCAGCCCGGCCGTCATCAACGCGGTGCGCAGCCTCGCACCGCCTGACGGCCCGGCCACCTGCGTCGGCCACGAGCGCGGCTACCCGTGGCAGTACGCCGCACTGCTCAATGGAGCCTTCGCGCACAGTCTCGACTTCGACGACACCAACATCACGAGCGCGCTGCATCCCGGTGCTCCGGTGATTCCAGCAGCCCTGGCCGTCGCCGAGCGCGAAGACGCCACCGGAGCCGAGTTCCTCACCGCGCTCGCCGCGGGCTACGAGACCTGCTGCCGCGTCGGTGCCGCGCTCGGGCAGAGCGCCTACGACCGCGGGTTCCACCCCACCGCCATCGCGGGCCTGTTCGGCGCCGTGGCGGCCGGGGCGCGGCTGATGAACACCACCGCCGAACAGCTCACCGCCGCCTTCGGACTCGCCGGCTCCATGGCGGCCGGGTCCATGCAGTACCTGGAGAACGGGAGCTGGAACAAGCGGCTCCATCCGGGGCTCGCCGCACACAACGCCATCCTGTCCCTCGCCTTCACCGCATCCGGATTCCGCGGTGCGGAGCAGGCTCTGGAAGGACGCCATGGGCTGCTCAGCTCCTACAGCGATGCCCCGCGCCCCCAGCTGATCACCGACGGCCTCGGCGAACACTGGCTGCTGTCCGACACCGGAATCAAGCCCTACCCCGCCTGCCGCCTCGCCCACGGGGCGATCGACGCGGCCCTGCGGCTGCGCCAGAGCCTGGGCGGAACCATCCCGCCGTCCGCGGAGATCAGCGTGCGCGTCTCACCGCGGGCCTACACGATCGTCGGTACGGACGAGGCACACAAGACCCATCCGGCCAACACCGTCGACGCCCAGTTCAGCGTCTACTTCCAGACGAGTGTCGCGCTGCTCGACGGCGCCGTCGACTGGTCGAGCTACCAGCGCCTGGGCGACGCCGACGTCCTGGCCCTCACCAAGCGTCTCCACGTCACCGCCGACGACCGGGTTCCCGACGCGGGAGCCGTCCTCACCTGCCGCCTGGACGACGGCCGGGCACCCGAGATACGCGTCGACCAGCCGTCCGGCGAACCCGGCGGCGACCTGCCGTGGGAGCCGGTCGAGGCCAAGTACTACGCACTCGTCCGCACCCTCTACAAAGAGGAGCAGGCCCGCGGAATCGTTCAGCAGGTCAGGACGCTGCCCGAAGGGGTCCGCATCCGCTCGCTCGCCCGCAGCCTTCGTACGTGACGCCCCCTCGCCCCCACGCGGTCAGGTTCGGGTGCGGGCGAGGGGGCCGCGCTGGTCGGGGAGGTGCGGGCTGCCGATGACGGTGCCGCACCGCCCCGACGGCTGGAGGCCGAAGGTGGTGAACGCGGTGCGGGACGGCAGCCGGTAGGCGGGCTCGGCGAGCAGCGAGTTGAGGATGACGGCGGAGCGCCATGCGGCGAGGCCGAGGTCGGGGGTGCCGACGCCGTGGGTGTGGCGCTCGGCGTTCTGGACGTACACCGAGCCTTTGATCATGGGGTCGAGGACCAGGCGGTGGTCGGCGTCGACGCGGGGGCGCTCGGAGGCGTCCCGCCGGATGTAGGGGTCGAGGGCGGCGAGGAGGGTGTCGACGGGGCGCTCACGGTAGCCGGTGGCGAGGACGACGGCCTCGGTGGTGTGGCGGGCCCGGGTGCCCTGCTGGATGTGTTCCAGGTGGAGTTCGAGGCGGGCGGCGGCGATGCGTCCCGCGGTGCGGACGGTGACGCCGGGGGTGAGGACGGCGCCGGGCCAGCCGTCGGCGTGCTGGGCGCGGCGGTAGAGCTCGTGGTGGATGGCGTCGATGGTTTCGTGGGCGATGCCCTTGTAGAGCTGCCACTGGCGGGGCAGCAGCTGGTCGCGGACGGGTTCGGGCAGGGTGTGGAAGTAGCGGGTGTAGTCCGGGCTGAACTGCTCGAGGCCGAGTTTGCTGTATTCCATGGGCGCGAAGGCGGGGGTGCGGGCGAGCCAGTGGAGTCCTTCGGCGCCGAGGGGGCGGTTGCGCAGCAGGTCGAGGAAGACCTCGGCGCCGGACTGGCCGGAGCCGATGACGGTGACGTGGCCGGTGGCCAGGAGCCGTTCGCGGTGTTCGAGGTAGTCGGAGGAGTGCAGGACGGGGACGTTGGGGGCGTCGGCGAGGGGGCGGAGGGGTTCGGGGACGTACGGTTCGGTGCCGACGCCGAGGACGAGGTTGCGGGCGTAGGCGCGGCCGGGGGTCCGGCTCTCGTGGTCGGTGACGGTGGGGTCGGGGGTGTGCGGGCCGGCGGCCGGGCCGAGGCGGGTGTAGTCGATTTCGAACAGTTGGTGTTCGTGGTCCCAGCGGACGGCGTCGACGCGGTGGCCGAAGTGGAGTCCGGGGAGTTGTTCGCTGACCCAGCGGCAGTAGGCGTCGTATTCGGCGCGCTCGATGTGGAAGCGCTCGGCGATGTAGAAGGGGAAGAGCCGCTCGTGGGCCTTGAGGTAGTGGAGGAAGCTCCAGGGGCTGGTGGGGTCGGCGAGGGTGACCAGGTCGGCGAGGAAGGGGACTTGGATGGTGGCGCCGTCGATGAGGAGGCCGGGGTGCCAGTGGAAGGCGGGCCGCTGTTCGTAGCAGGCGGTGCGCAGGGCGGGGACGCCGTGGGCGAGGGCGGCGAGGGAGAGGTTGAACGGGCCGATGCCGACACCGGCCAGGTCCAGGGGCCGGTCGGCGGTGGCGGCGGGCTCGGCGGCGGGGCGGGTGGGGGGTGCGGTGCTCATGGGGTGGTGTTGCCTTCCACGAGTTCGAGCAGCCCGCGCAGGTCGTCGGGCTGGGTGTGCGGGTGCAGGACGGTGGCCTTGAGCCACAGTCCTTCGGGGGTGGTGGCGCGGCCGAGGACGGCCGTGCCGTGGTGGAGGAGGCGGCGGCGCAGTGCGGCGACGGCGGCGGGTGGTGCCCCGGTGGGGCGGAAGAGGACGGTGCTGAGGGTGGGGCGGGCGTGGAGTTCGAGTCCGGGGCGGGCCTCGATGAGGTCGGCGAGGGCTTGCGCGGCCGCGCAGACGTGGTCGACGAGGTCGCCGAGGCCGCGGCGGCCGAGTGCCCGCAGGGTGACGGCGATCTTGAGGATGTCGGGGCGGCGGGTGGTGCGGAGGGAGCGGCCGAGCAGGTCGGGGATGCCGGCGTGGGTGTCGTCGTCGGCGTTGAGGTAGTCGGCGTGGTGGGCCAGGGGGGTGAGGGCGGCGGTGTCGGGGACGGCGAGGAGGCCCGCGGCGACGGGTTGCCAGCCGAGTTTGTGCAGGTCGAGGGCGACGGTGTGGGCGCGGTCGAGTCCGTGGAGCCGTTTGTGGAGGGTGTCGCTGAAGAGGAGGGGTGCGCCGTAGGCGGCGTCGATGTGGAGGGTGGCGGAGTGGTGGTCGCAGATGTCGGCGATCTCGGGGAGCGGGTCGATGGCTCCGGTGTCGGTGGTGCCGGCGGTGGCGACGACGAGGGTGGGGGCGGCGGGCAGCCGGTCGAGGGCGGTGTGGAGCGCGGCCGGGTCGAGGACGCCGGCGGGGGTGGGGAGGGTGTGCGGTGCGGGGAGTCCGAGGAGCCAGGCGGCGCGGTGGATGCTGTGGTGGGCGTTGGCGCCGTGGATGATCCGCGGTGGCCGGCCGCCCGCGGCTTCGCGGGCGAGGAGCAGGGCGAGTTGGTTGGACTCGCTGCCGCCGGTGGTGACGAGGGCGTCGGGGGCGGGGCCGTGGGGGTGGACGAGTTCGGCCAGGGCGCGGCAGGTGAGCGCCTCCAGTTCGCAGGCGGCGGGGGCCTGGTCCCAGGAGTCGAGGGAGGGGTTGAGCGCGGAGACCGCGAGGTCGGCGGCGGTGGCGACGGCGAGTGGCGGGCAGTGCAGATGGGCGGTGCAGCGGGGGTCGGCGGGGTCGGCGGCGCCGTGGGCGAGGGCGCGGACGAGGGTGCGCAGTGCGTGGTGGGGCCCCTCCCCTTCGTCGGGGATGAGCGGCCGGGCCGCCTCCCGTATCCGCCGGGCCACCGCGGCGGGTCCCCCGGCCGGGAGCGGTCCGCCGCGGTCGGCGGCGCCGTGGGCGAGGGCGTGGAGGACGGTGTCGAGCATCGGGCGGAGCGCGCCCGGTCCGTCGTGGCCGCCGGCGAGGAGGCGGGCGGTTGCGGATGCGGGCTCGGGCATGGGGGTGCCCCTAGGGGGTGTGGTGGACTCGGGCGGGTGGGAGTGGTCGGGGGGCGGTCAGGGGTGCCCCAAACTACTTCGCACTGCGGTGGTCGGGCCGGTGTCGGCGGGAAGTGCACCCGTACGTGGTACGGCCCGGTGGTGCGGATTGATCCGCACCACCGGGCCGTCCGGAGGCCGCCGCTGTCAGGTCCTGGCCCGGCCCTGCCGCCGGGGGGCCGGGGTGCCGGTGTCGGCGCCGGTGAGGGCGGGGTGCCGGTGGGGGTGGGCCGGGGTGCGGGAGCGGTAGACGACGTAGGGCCTGGTGAGGTAGCCGATGGGGGCGGTGAAGGCGTGGACGAGGCGGCTGAAGGGCCACAGGGCGAACAGGGCCATGGCCAGGAGGGCGTGGAGCCGGTAGGCCAGGGGGGCGTGGGTCATGGCGGGCACGTCGGGGTCGAGGGTGAACAGGCTGCGGAACCAGACGGAGACGCCCTGCCGGTAGTCGTAGGCGTGGTGGCCGGCGCCGGTGGCGGTGGCGGTGAGTCCGGCGAGGAGGACGGCGGCGAGCAGCGGGTAGAGGGCCTTGTCGGTGCGGTTGGTGGCCGCCCGGACGGCTGGTACGCGCAGCCGCCGGTGGAGGAGTATGCCCAGGCCGGCGGCGGTGGCCAGGCCGGCGGTGCCGCCGACGAGCAGGGCGCCCGCGTGGTAGAGCGATTCGCTGACGCGCAGTCGTTCGGTGAGGGCTTCGGGGATGAGCAGGCCCATGACGTGTCCGGCGATCACGAAGAGCAGTCCGTAGTGGAAGAGGGGGCCGCCGATGGCGAGCAGCCGGTGTTCGTGGAGCTGGCTGGAGCGGGTGGTGAAGCCGAAGCGGTCGTAGTGGTAGCGCCAGGCGCTGCCGCCGGTGAAGAGGGCGAGCACGAGGTAGGGGAGGACGCCCCACAGGGCGGTGTCGAGGTGGTTCATCGGCCGGTTCCTCGCACGGCGGAGGGCTTCAAGGAGGGGTTTGCGGAGAAGGGGGCCAGGCCCACGGTTTCGGTGGGCGGTCCGCCGCGGGCGAGGGCGAGGGCCTGGGCGCGGTCGGCGGGTGAGGGTCCGGGCAGGGTGTCGCAGACGGCGCGCAGGATGTCGGCGTACGGGCTGCCGTGGTCGGTGAGGGCCATCCTGAGCAGTTCCAGGGCGGCGCGGTGGTCGCGCAGGAGCGCGCTGCCGGGGTCCGGGCAGCGGGCGGCGAACTCCAGCAGGAGGGGCAGGTGGTCGGGGAGTTCGTTCTCGGGGGGTGCCCATCCGTGGGCGCGGTAGTGGGCCTTGAGGGCGGCGAGGGTGGAGCCGCGGCGGCGGGTGTCCCCGTCGGTGTAGTAGGTGAGGTGCAGGGTGCGGCGGCGGCTGCGGTCGAAGGTGCGGACGTAGGCGGAGGCCAGGTCGAGCACCGGGGTGCCGTCGACGGCGGCGCAGAACCGCAGCAGGGGCGCGGCGGCGGGGGTGGCGAGTTCGGTGAGGCAGTCGCGTACCAGTGTGTGGCGGGCGGGCCAGTCGGGTCCGGGGTAGCCGAGGAGGAGGGCAGCGGCCTGGTGCAGGGCGGGGGTGGCGGGGTTCACCGGGTGTCCCCGTTCCGCTTCGGGAACAGTCCGGCGGGGCGGCCGCGGCCGTTCCAGTTGAGCAGGTTGATCCGGCTGGCGAGGCCGGAGGCGGTGCCGGCGGGTTCGGGTGCCGGGGGTGTGTGGAAGGCGTCGGCGCCGGGCGGGCCGTAGGGCATCATGCCGGGCAGTCCGTCGCCGTCGAGGCTGCAGGAGTCCAGGGAGGCGTCGCCGCCGGGACCGGTGGTGTAGCTGGTGGGAATGACGTAGCGCTCCTCGTACTTGGCGAGGGCCAGCAGCCGGTACAGGGCCTCGATGCCGTCCTGGTCCAGGCCGACGGCCGCCGCGATGGCGGGGTCGCGTTCCTCGCCGAGGTTGATCCGGCGCATATGGCTGCGCATGGCGGCCAGCCGGCACAGGGCGGCCTCGACCGGTTCGGGGTCGCCGGCGGTGAAGAGTTCGGCGAGGTAGCCCAGGGGGATGCGCAGGCTGTCGATGGCGCCGAAGAGGTTGACGGGGTCCTCGCCGTCGTGGCCGGTGGTGGTGAGCGCGTCCACGACCGGGGAGAGCGGGGGGACGTACCAGACCATGGGCATGGTGCGGTATTCGGGGTGCAGGGGCAGGGCCACCCGGTAGCGGGTGATGAGGGCGTGCACCGGGGAGCGCCGGGCGGCCTCGATCCAGTCGTTGGGGATGCCGGAGTCGGCGGCGGCGCGGGCGACGGCGGGGTCGTGGGGGTCGAGGAAGCAGCCGAGCTGGGCCTCGTAGAGGTCCTTTTCATCGGGGGTGGCGGCGGCCTCGCCGACCTTGTCGGGGTCGTAGAGCATGACGCCGAGGTAGCGCAGCCGTCCCACGCAGGTCTCGGAGCACACGGTGGGTTCCCCGGCCTCGATGCGCGGGTAGCACAGGGTGCACTTCTCGGCCTTGCCGCTGCGGTGGTTGAAGTAGATCTTCTTGTACGGGCAGCCGCTGACGCACATGCGCCAGCCGCGGCAGCGGTCCTGGTCGACCAGGACGATGCCGTCCTCGATCCGCTTGTACAGCGCGCCGGAGGGGCAGACGGCGACGCAGGAGGGGTTGAGGCAGTGCTCGCAGATGCGCGGCAGGTAGAACATGAAGGCCTGTTCGTACTCCAGCCGGACCTGTTCGCTCATCTTGGCCAGGACGGGGTCGCCGGCGATGTGTTCGGGGCCGCCGCCGAGGTCGTCGTCCCAGTTGGGTCCCCAGGTGACGGCGGTGGGCCGGCCGTCGATGAGGGAGCGGGGCGGGGCGGTGGGCACGTCGTCGCCGAGCGGGGCGGTGGTGAGGGTGTCGTAGTCGTACGTCCAGGGCTGGTAGTAGTCGTCCAGCCGGGGCAGTTCGGGGTTGGCGAACAGCCGGGCGAGGCGGCGGGCCCGGCCGCCGGTGCGCGGCACCAGCCTGCCGCCTTTGAGGTGCCAGCCGCCCTTCCAGGTGTCCTGGTCCTGGTAGCCGCGGGGGTAGCCCTGGCCGGGGCGGGTCTCGACGTTGTTGAACCAGACGTATTCGGTGCCGGAGCGGTTGGTCCAGGTCTGTTTGCAGGTGACCGAGCAGGTGTGGCAGCCGATGCACTTGTCGAGATTCATGACCATGGCGACCTGGGCCATCACCCGGGGGGTGCGCGGGCGGTGACGCGGCATGTCAGTACTCCACGTTCTGGGAGCGGCGCCGGATGACGGTGACCGCGTCCCGCTGGTTGCCGGTGGGGCCGTAGTAGTTGGGGGCGAAGGAGAGCTGGGCGTAGCCGCCGATGAGGTGGGTGGGTTTGATGAGCAGTTTGGTGAGGGCGTTGTGCACTCCGCCGCGGCGGCCGGTGGCCTCGGACTTGGGCACGTTCACCAGCCGTTCCTGCACGTGGTACATGAACACGGTGCCGGTGGGCATGCGGTGGGAGACCACGGCGCGGGCGACCACGACGCCGTTGGCGTTGACGGCCTCGATCCAGTCGTTGTCGGATACGCCGATGGCCTGGGCGTCGGGGACGCTGAGCCAGATGACGGGGCCGCCGCGGGCCAGGGTCTGCATGATCAGGTTTTCCTGGTACTCGGAGTGGATGGACCACTTGGAGTGCGGGGTGATGTAGCGGACGGTGACCGCGCGGCCGGTGTCGCCGTCCGCTCCCGGCGGGGCCTCGCCGAGGGCGGCCAGGTCCAGCGGGGGCCGGTAGACGGGGAGTTGTTCGCCCAGTTCGGCCATCCAGGCGTGGTCGAGGTAGAAGTGCTGGCGGCCGGTGAGGGTGTGCCAGGGTTTGTGGTGCTCGGTGTTGATGGTGAACGGCGCGTACCGGCGGTCGGGGGCCTCCTTGCCGGACCATTCGAAGCTGGCGCCGACCTGGACGGGCCTGGCCTGGGTGTCGGAGAACACCACCCGGCGCTCGGCCACCGAGGCGCCCAGTGCGGTGAGGCCGGAGTCGGGGCCGCAGCGCTCGGCGAGCCGGGCGAACCCTTCGGCGGCGATGCGCCCGTTGGTGGTGCCCGACAGGGCGAGGATGGCCTCGCACAGCTTGGCGTCGGTGTCCAGCAGGGGCCGGCCCGCCGCGGCGCCGCCGGTCGCGGTGCCACAGCGGTCGGCCAGCCAGGCGGCTTCCGGGTCCGGGTGCACGGTGATGCCCTTGACCTGCATGCCCGCCTGCTGGGCGAGCGGGCCGAAGGCGGCGAGCCGGTCGGCGACGGCGGTGTAGTCGCGGGTCACCAGGGTGACGTTCGGCAGGTTGACACCGGGTGCGGCGGGGGTGTGGCCGTCCCGCCAGTCCGGGACGGTCCCGCCGGGCTGGGCGGTTTCCCCGGGGGTGTCGTGCAGGAGGGCGGTGGCGACCAGGTCGTGGGCGGTGTCCAGCCGTCCGGCGGCCAGTTCGCTGAGTTTGCGGGCGAGGCCGTGGAAGATGTCGAAGTCGGTGCGGGCCTGCCAGGGCGGGATGATGGCCGGGGTGAAGGCGTGCACGTAGGGGTGCATGTCGGTGCTGGACAGGTCGTGTTTCTCGTACCAGGTGGCGGCGGGGAGCACGAGGTCGGCGAAGAGGGTGGTGGAGGTCATCCGGAAGTCCAGCGCGAGCAGCAGGTCGAGCTTTCCGCGGGGCGCCTGGTCCTGCCAGGTGAGGTCGGCCGGCCGGCTCTCCGGCGGGGTCTCCTCGGCGGTGGCGTTGTCCTGGGCGCCCAGCAGATGGCGCAGGAAGTACTCGTTGCCCTTGGCGGAGGAGCCGATGAGGTTGGCCCGCCAGACGGTGAGCACGCGGGGCCAGTTCTCCGGCGCGTCCGGGTTCTCGCAGGCGAACTCCAGGTCGCCGGAGGTGAGGTGATCGGCGAGCCACTCCCCCGCCGGGCGTCCGCTCTCCTTCACCCGGCGGCCCAGTTCCAGGGGGTTGGCGGAGAAGGTGGGGTAGGAGGGCATCCAGCCCAGCCGCATGGACTGGGCGACCAGATCGGCGGTGTGGCGGCCGGTGAACAGTCCCCGGCCGGTGGGTGAGGCCAGCGCGTCGGCCCCGTACCGTTCGTAGCGCCACTGGGAGGTGTGCAGGTACCAGTACGGGGTGCCCGCCATCTGCCGGGACGGCCGGGTCCAGTCGGCGGCGGTGGACAGCTGCTGCCAGCCGGTGAAGGGACGCACCTTCTCCTGGCCCACGTAGTGTGCCCAGCCGCCGCCGTTGACGCCCTGGCAGCCGGTGAGCAGCAGCAGGGTGAGGAAGGAGCGGTAGATGGTGTCGGAGTGGAACCAGTGGTTGGTGCCGGCGCCCATCACGATCATGCAGCGGCCGCGGGTCTTCTCCGCGGTGCCCGCGAACTCCCGGGCGGCGCGGATCACGGCGGCGGCCGGGACCGAGGTGATGGCCTCCTGCCAGGCCGGGGTGGGCGCCGCCGAGGCGTCGTCGTAGCCGGTGGGCCACTGTCCGGCCAGGCCGGGGCGGTCGACCCCGTACTGGGCCAGGAGCAGGTCGAAGACGGTGGTGACCAGGCGTCCGCCGATCCGCCGGGCCGGGACGGCGCGCCGGGTGGTGGCGCCGGGTTCGTCGAAGCGGGGCAGTTCGACCTCGACGGCCTGGGCGCCGGTGGTGCCGTGGAGGGTGAGCCGTGGGGTGATGCCGCGCAGGTCCAGGTTCCAGCGGCCTTCGCCGCCGTCGGCCCAGCGGTCGCCGAGGGTGCCGTTCGGGACCGCGGGGCGGTCGGTCCCGGCGTCGTGGAGCACCGGCATCCAGCGGCGGGCCGCCCGGTCCACATGGGCGGCCAGGTCCGGTTCGGTGGCCTCCAGGTCGGCGGCGGTGAGGAACCGGCCGGGGGTGTGGGTTCCGGGCCGCTCCCGCTCCTCCAGCTCGACCAGGAAGGGCAGGTCGGTGAAGCGCCGGGCGTAGTCGGTGAAGTAGGGGACCTCGCGCTGGACGAAGTATTCCTTGAGGATGACGTGTCCCATCGCCATGGCGACCGCCCCGTCGGTCCCGGGGTGGGGGTGCAGCCATTCGTCGGCGAACTTGGTGGCGTCGGCGTAGTCCGGGGAGACCACCACCACTTTCTGTCCCCGGTAGCGGGCCTCGGCCATCCAGTGGGCGTCGGGGGTGCGGGTGACCGGCACGTTCGAGCCCCACAGCATCAGATAGGCCGCGTCCCACCAGTCGCCCGATTCGGGGACGTCGGTCTGGTCGCCGAACACCTGGGGGGAGGCGATCGGCAGGTCCGCGTACCAGTCGTAGAAGGAGATCATCGGGGCGCCGATCAGCGCCATGAAGCGGGCGCCGACGGCGTGGGAGGCCATCGACATGGCCGGGATGGGGGAGAAACCGGCGATCCGGTCCGGGCCGTGGGCGGACAGGGTGTGCACATGGGCGGCGGCCGCGATCTCCAGGGCCTCCTCCCAGCCGATCCGCACCAGCCCGCCCTTGCCGCGGGCCGACTGGTAGCGGCGCCGCTTGACCGGGTCCGAGGTGATCTCGGCCCAGGCGGCCACCGGGTCGCCGAGCCGGTCGCGGGCCTCCCGGTAGAGCTCGACCAGCACCCCGCGGGCGAGGGGGTGGCGCACTCGGGTCGGCGAGTAGGTGTACCAGGAGAAGGAGGCGCCGCGCGGGCAGCCCCGTGGTTCGTACTCGGGGCGGTCGGGGCCGACCGAGGGGTAGTCGGTCTGCTGGGTCTCCCAGGTGATCAGCCCGTCCTTGACGTAGACCTTCCAGGAGCAGGATCCGGTGCAGTTGACGCCGTGGGTGGACCGCACCACCCGGTCGTGCGCCCAGCGTTCGCGGTACGGGGAGTCCTCCACGGTCTGGTCGGTCCGGTAGACGGCCCGCAGATCGGTGCTGGCCGGGAGGCGGCGGAGCGACGTCCCGGCCGCGAGCAGTCTCTCGGTCACCGCCGCGGCGACGGCCCCGGCTCCCCCTGGTGCTGTGCGGTTTCGTGCTGTGCGGCTTCGTGCTGTGCGGCGCGCCACGGTCCAGCTCCTTCGGCTGTGGCTCCGTGCCGAAGGGTCGGCCGGGGCTTCGAATGCGTGCTGCGCGTCAGCATCACTCGGGCATCGGCCGGGCCGTATGAGCCCATTAAGTCATTTAGCAACCCCTAGATCGGTTTTTTCTCGCGGTTTGCCGAGCTTGCGCCGGGCATGTGCGCCCAAGGCGGCGCTGCGGTTAACAGCAGTTGACGGCACATCATTTTTGCCTGATAGGCAAGCGGGGAGACCGCACCGCATCGGTGCCGGGCGTCCGCCGGCCAGGGTTTCACTTCTCTTGACCCGGCTTCTGGCCGGAATTCGCCCCCGTCGGCCGAGGCCGTCGCGCATGGGTCAACCCGGCCGCGACCAGCGCCCACATACCCAGAGCGACCCAGGCGGCGACATGTCCGAGGGCCACCAGGCGGCGGATTCCCTCGGTCTCGCCGAGGGCCGCCGTGGACACGGCGTACATGCCCGTGGGGAACACGATGGTCCAGAAGGCCGGCTCGTACCCCAGGGGCACCCGGTGCACCAGATGCCGCCAGACGCCGGCGGCCAGCAGCGGCGGCAGCAGGCAGGTGGCCCAGCCCCACAGGGCGAGGAGGACGACGCGGAGCACCGGCCCCGGATGCGGGGTACCGAGCCCCTGGTGCGCCAGCCGGGCACCGGCGAGGAGGCTGATCGCGCAGGCCCCCATCGTGATCCAGTAGGGCGGCGCCAGCTCCCGCGGCCGTATCCCGAACCGGGTCAGCCGGCCGGCCACCACCGTGGCCACCGCCGCGTACAGCAGGACTCCGGCCGCCCAGCCGAACGCCTCGGCCGGCCGGGCCCGGCCGGGCGCCAGCGCGGCCACCGCCAGCACGGTGGACTGGAGTCCCACCACGCACAGGAACCAGGTGCCGTCCGCCCGCCGCACCATCCCGCCCGCTCCGAGCCGGTACGCCAGCCGCGCCACGCACCCCAGCAGGACGGCACAGACGGGGACGGCCATCGCCGGCAGGGCCACGGCGGCCGCCCGCCACGGCCCGGACGCCAGCCGGACGGCGAGCACGTCGGAGCCGGCGACGAAGGTGAAGAAGCCGAAGAGCCGTCCGGGATCCCGCAGGTCGGCGGCGACCTCGCCCGGATACCGCGCCACCCGCCACACCAGCCCCGCCAGCAGCCCGCCGTAGACCACCACAGCCACCGCCAGCAGGGCGTCCGACAGCCGTCGGGCGCCGTCCGCCGCGAGTGCCTGGGACACGATTCCGGTCGCCATCACCGGGGCGAAGGCGCTGGGCGGGAGGTTACGCGCGGTAACGCTGGGCATGGTCCGTATCACGCCAGCAGGCTGCCACCGCACCGGCGGCCGGGGGCCGCGGCCGGGAAGACCGGGCCGCGGCGGGGATGTCTTTGGCCACCGGTTGCACAAGAGTCTCACAAGCCCCCTTGGCGGACGCTTTAACCAGCGCAGACCGTTCCCATAGCCGAGGGGCCCGGGGCCGGCCGTGGAAACGGGCCACGATGGCGTGAAGGGCCCCTTCGAACGCCCGTCCGCCCGGCTCAGGGCCGGTTCGGCGGGCAGTTTTCGGCCGCCCGCCCCGCCTCGCCTCGCCGCCCGCCCCGCCTCGCCGCCCGCCCCGCCGGTCCGCCGCACCTGGCCGACCGCCCCGCCTCGCCGGTCCGCCGTGGCTATCCCTCCTGCTTCCGGCGTACGGCCAGGGCGCGCCGTAGATCGTCGAGCTGATCGGCGAGCCGGCGGCGCAGGGCGGGCTGGGCGTCGGGGTTCGCCAGGCACTCCTCGCCCAGCCGCAGGGTTTCGGGGTCCACGGTGCTCGGGAAGCCGAAGCGGGCCATGGTGTCGGCGATGGCGGGGCCGCGGCGGGCGCCCAGCGCGGTGGCGGCCGGGAAGTAGCGCGGCACGTAAGCGGCGAGGACGTCGTGGTGCTCGGGCTGCCAGAAGCCGGTGAGGGTCGCGGTGACCAGGTAGTTGGAGAGCTCGCCCGGCTCGGTGTCCGCGCCCCGGCCGTCCCCGGCGCCGTCCTCCGCGCCGTCCTCCGCGCCGCCGAAGAGGGTCCGCCAGGCGGCCTCCTTGGCGTCGGCGTCGGGCAGCGCGGCCCGGCAGCGGGCCGCGCCCTCCTGGCCGGTGGCGCTGGAGTCGCGGGCGAGTTCGGCGTCGATGTCGGCGGGTCCGACGGCGCCCAGGACGGCGAGCCGGCCGAGGATCTGCCAGCGCAGCTCGGGGTCGAGGGCCGGGCCGCCGGGGACGGTGTCGCCGTCGAGCCAGTCGCTCAGCTCGGCGGGGGCCGTGGCGCTGCCGATGAACGTGCGTACGGCGGCGAGCCGCAGTCCGGGCCCGGAGCCGTCCTCGGTGCGGCGCAGCAGATCGCGGCAGGTGGCGCTGATGGTGGCCAGGGCCGCGGGGCGCTGGTCCGCGGGGAGGTAGCGGTCGGCGATCTGGGTGCGGGCGAAGGCGAGGACGCCCTGGACGATCGCTATGTCGGTCTCGTGCGGCAGATGGGCACGGGCGGCCTCGAGGTACTCGGCGGGCCGGAGGTCGCCGTCGCGCACCATGTCACGGGCGGCGTTCCAGACCACGGCGCGGCTGACGGCGTCGGGCAGGCCGGACAGGGAGCGGACGACGGCCTTCCAGGAGCCGGGGTCGAGCCGGATCTTGGCGTAGGTCAGGTCACCGTCGTTGAGGAGCAGCAGATCGGGGCGGGGCCCGGTGAAGGAGAGGGTGAGACCGGGCTCGACGCCGTCGAGCTCGGCCTCCACGCGTTCGCGCAGCACCAGCTGGTGCGGGGCGGCGGGGGCGTGGTCGTACAGGCCGATGGCGATGCGGTGCGGACGGCTGACCGGACCCGCGCCGGGACCGCTCCCGTCCCGGCCGTCCCCGTGCGGGCCACTGCCCTGGTGGCGGATCTCGGCGCTCCACCGGTCGCCGTTGGCGCTGATGGCGGGGGTGAGGGTGTCGACGCCGGTGGTGCGCAGCCAGCGGTCGGCCCAGGCGTGGACGTCGCGGCCGGAGGAGCGGGCGAGGGAGTCGATGAAGTCGGCGAGGGTGGCGTTGCCGAAGCGGTGCCGGGCGAAGTGGTCGTTGATGCCGTCGAGGAACGTCTTCTCACCGAGCCAGGTGACGAGCTGGCGCAGCGCGGAGGCCCCCTTGGCGTAGGAGATGCCGTCGAAGTTGAGGCGGGCCGCGGCGGTGTCGGGGACCAGCTCGGGCGCGGGGGCGACCGGGTGGGTGGAGGGGCGCTGGTCGGCGTCGTAACCCCAGTTCTTGCGGCGGACGCCGAAGTCGGCCCAGGTGTCGGTGTAGCGGGTGGTCTCGGTGAGGATCTGGTAGCCCATGTACTCGGCGAAGGACTCGTTCAGCCAGATGTCGTCCCACCACTTCATGGTGACGAGGTCGCCGAACCACATATGGGCCATCTCGTGGGCGATGACCATGGCGCGGGTCTGGCGCTCGGCGTCGGTGACGGCGGAACGGAAGACGAATTCGTCCCGGAAGGTGACCAGGCCGGGGTTCTCCATGGCGCCGGAGTTGAATTCGGGGACGAACGCCTGGTCGTAGGAGTCGAAGGGGTAGGGCTCCTGGAAGATCTCGTGGTACCGGTCGAAGCAGCGCCGGGTGATCTCGAACAGCTCGTCGGCGTCGGCTTCGAGGTAGGGGGCGAGCGAGCGGCGGACATGCAGCCCGAAGGGCAGTCCGGCGTGCTCGGTGCGCACCGAGTGGTACGGGCCGGCGGCCAGCGCCATCAGATAGGTGCTGATGGGCGGCGTCGGCGCGAGCTGCCAGCGGCCCTCCTCGGGGGCGCCGACGCGGGTGGCGACGCCGTTGCCGAGGACGGTCCACTGCGGCGGGGCGGTGACCCGGACGTCGAAGACGGCCTTGAGGTCGGGCTGGTCGAACGCGGCGAAGACGTCGTTCGCGTCGGCCATGCAGCACATGGTGTAGAGGTAGGTCTCGCCGTCGGCGGGGTCGGTGAAGCGGTGCATGCCCTCGCCGGTGTGGGAGTAGCGCATGTCCGCCTCGACCCGCAGCTCGTGCTCGCCCTCGGTGAGCGCGGTGAGCGGAAGCCGTCCGTCGGCGAGCGCCTCGGCGGCACCGGTGAGGTCAAGCTCGCGACCGTCGAGCACGGCCCGGTGGAGTGCGGCCGGCTGTAGCTCGACGAAGGTGTCCGCGCCCGCCTCGCGCGCACTGAAGCGAATGGTGGTGGTGGAGCCGAAGAGCTCCTCCCCGCGGGTGAGGTCGAGTTCGATGGTGTAGCGGTGGACCTCGATGAGGCGGGCTCGGATCTGCGCTTCGTCGCGCGTCAGTACGGACATGGAGACATGCTGCCCTACGTGCGGCGGGCCGCACACGGGTGGGAAGTGGTTGCCCGGCGCGGCCGGGCCCCGGACGCACTACCGGAGTGCGCCCCGGGGGTGCCCAGCCGGGGGCACGCCGACCATTGACCACGGCCGCATGGGGCCCGGCGCCGTACTGCCGCCGTCACGGATGCGGCCGCGTGAACGGACCTACAGCCGCGGCCGGGCGGGCGGGGAGCAGCCGCTGCCGCGCAGTGGCCCAGGCCGGCGTGGTCGCTCCGCGTCGGCGCCGAGCAACGTGACGTCACTGCGAGCCGGGGTCAGGAGCGGGCGATGGTCTCGTGGTGCCGGATGACCTCGGCGATGATGAAGTTGAGCAGCTTCTCGGCGAAGCCGGGGTCGAGCTTGGCGCTCTCGGCGAGCTGGCGCAGCCGGGTGATCTGGCGGGCCTCACGGGCCGGGTCGGCCGGGGGGAGCCGGTGGGCGGCCTTGAGGTGGCCGACCTGCTGGGTGCATTTGAAGCGCTCGGCGAGCATGTGGACCACGGCCGCGTCGATGTTGTCGATGCTCTCGCGCAGCCGGGTCAGCTCGTCGAAGACGGCCGGGTCGATGCTCTCGGTGTCCCCCGGCGTCACCGGCTGGTCGGCGGTGCGGTCGCTCGTGCTGTGCGTCATGCCTCCAGAGCCTACTTTTCCCGGGGCCGGCTCGGCTTCGGGTCCGGAGTGCGGACGGAGCGCGGACCGCCCCGACCCCTGTGGGGGGTTCGGATCGGCCCTGCGGGGGGCCGGAACGGGGGCGGGGCGGTCGCGGGGAGGGCCGCTCCCGGTACGGCGCCTCACCATGGAGGAGGGGCCTGAGCGGGGAGAGGTTCCCTTTCGGACCCGGCTTTCCCGCCGCCGCTTCCGGACGGAGCCACTCCGGGTGAGCCCGGCCGCTCCGGACGGGGCCACGCCCCGGCCGGGCTCGCGGCAGCCCGCGCGGCCGGGATACGGGACGTGCCGCGCCGGGCCCGAGCCACTCCGGACGGGATCGTCCCGAACGGCGCCACCCCGGCCCCGAGCCACTCCGGACGGAGCCACTCCGGGTGAGCCCGGCCGCTCCGGACGGGGCCACGCCCCGGCCGGGCTCGCGGCAGCCCGCGCGGCCGGGATACGGGACGTGCCGCGCCGGGCCCGAGCCACTCCGGACGGGATCGTCCCGAACGGGGCCACTCCGGCCCCGAGCCACTCCGGACGGAGTCGCGACCGGACGGAGTCGTGCTGGGCCCGAGCCGCTCTGGGCGGAGTCGCGGCCGGACGAAGTCGTGCCGGGCCCGAGCCACTCCGGACGGAGCCACGCCCCGGCCAGGCTCGCGGCAAGCCGCGCGGCCGGGATACGGAACCCTGCCGCGCGCCGGCCCCGAGCCACTCCGGACGGAGTCGCGGCCGGACGGCCAGCCGTGCCGGACCCGAGCCACTCCGGGCAGAGCCACGCCCCGGCCAGGCTCGCGGCAGCCCGCGCGGCCGGGATACGGAACCCTGCCGCGCGCCGGCCCCGAGCCACTCCGGACGGAGTCGCGGCCGGACGGCCAGCCGTGCCGGACCCGAGCCACTCCGGGCAGAGCCACGCCCCGGCCAGGCTCGCGGCAGCCCGCGCGGCCGGGATACGGAACCCTGCCGCGCGCCGGCCCCGAGCCACTCCGGACGGAGTCGCGGCCGGACGGCCAGCCGTGCCGGACCCGAGCCACTCCGGGCAGAGCCACGCCCCGGCCAGGCTCGCGGCAGCCCGCGCGGCCGGGAAGCGGAACCTGCCACGCCGGGCCCGAGCCGCTCCGGACTAGGGTTCCGGCATGATCGCGACGCTTCAGTGCACCGTCATCGACTGTCCCGACCCCGCCGCACTGGCCGCCTTCTACGGGCGGATCCTGGGCTGGCGGGTGGACGACAGCGATCCGGAGTGGGCGACCCTGACGGCCGAGGACGGCCGGCGGCTGGCCTTTCAGCTCGCGCCGGACCATCAGCCGCCGCGCTGGCCGGACCCGGCCCGTCCGCAGCAGATCCATCTGGACTTCGATGTGGAAACGCGCGCGGACGCGGAGCGGGCGCAGCGGGACCTGATCGGGCTCGGGGCGACGTTTCTGCACGACAGCGGTGGGGAGCGCAGCGGCTTCCGGGTCTTCAGCGATCCGGCGGGGCATCCGTTCTGCATCTGCTACGGACAAACCGGATAGATCTAACAGACCCGATAGGGCAGGCAGAGCCGGCCGGGGCCGCCCGAAGGCCGGGTCCCGGTCGGCTCTGCCCCCGCGCTGCGGCGGGGCCGCTGACGGGTCAGCCGTCGAGCTGGGTCGCGGCCGCCTTGATGTCCTCGGCGAAGGTACTCACCTCGGTGTAGACGCCGGGCTTGCCGGGCCGTGCGCAGCCCTCGCCCCAGCTGACGATGCCGACCTGGATCCACTGGCCGCTGTCGTCCTTGCGGAACATCGGGCCGCCGGAGTCGCCCTGGCAGGTGTCCACGCCGCCCTCGTCCACCTTCCCGGCGCAGAGCTCCTCGTCGGCGACGAGCTCGTCGTACGCGGCCTTGCAGGTGGCGTCGTCGACGAACGGCACGGTGGCCTTGAGCAGGTAGCGCTGCTGGTCGCCGCCCTCGGCGTCGGCGCCCCAGCCGGCGATGGTGAAGTCGCCCTCGTTGTAATCCGTGGTGTCGGCGATCTTCAGGGTGGGCTGGTCGATCGGCTCGGCGAGCTTGATGAGCGCCCAGTCCTTGCCGGTGCCGTTGTAGCCGGGGGCCTGGAGGACCTCGGTGGACTTGACCTCGATGGCGTCCGGGTCCTGGAGGTCGACGACGCCCGCGGTGGCGGTGATGGAGGTGTCGGCGCCGCTGCCGTCCACACAGTGGGCGGCGGTGAGCACGATGTCCTGGGTGTAGAGCGCGCCGCCACAGCCCATGGACAGCCGGACCATGAAGGGGAATTCGCCCTGGGCGGCGCGGGTGCCGCCGACGACGGAGGGGCTGGGCTCAGGGCCGGTGGGGGCGGCACTGGCACTGCCGGGGGTGAGGCTGAAGGCGGCGAGGGCGACCGCGCCGAGGGCCGAGGCTCTCTTGATGTGCTTCCAAGGGTTCCGCAACGGACTTTCCTTTCGTGGGGGGTTGCGCGCTATGTCAGGCACATGCCAACTCAAAAATCCGGAATCCGCTCCGAAATCCCGTGGCCGAGCCGGTAAAGCGCCCTGTGATTATCCGGAGCCGATGATCCGGATGACAAGGGTTGGTTTCCGGCCAGCGCGGCCTCCCCACCGCCGCGGCGAACGGCCGTAAGGTTGACGCCGGACAGGGCGCGCGGACGACGGCACGGGGGTGACGGCGTGGCGGCACCGGGCAGCGACATCGAGCACGGCTATCCCCACCTGGACACCATCCGGGCCGCGATCACCGCGCTCTACCACCGGCTGTCCCGCGACACCGTGGACACCTTCGGGCTCAGCGTGCTCCCCGGCGATGTGGCCTTCTCCGACCAGGACGACCTCTACCTGGGCGTGCAGCGGGTCGCCCGGGTCATGGTGCAGCATCTGCGGCTGCCCGAGGCCCGGATGATCGTGAGCTTCCGGGAGATGCGGCATGCGGGGAATGTGGACCTCGCCGCGGGCCCGGAGTACTTCATCGAGCTCAACTCCCGCTTCAAGACGCACCGCAGGGACATCGGCGCGGCCCTCGCCCATGAGGTCACGCATGTGTATCTGCACCGGCTGGATCTGTCGTTCCCCGGCACCCGCGACAACGAAATCCTCACCGACACCACCGCCGCCTATCTGGGCACGGGCTGGCTGCTGCTCGACGCCTACCGCCAGGACTCGCTCACCAGCCAGAAGCTGGGCTATCTGACGCCGGAGGAGTTCGGCTATGTGCTGGCCAAGCGGGCGCTGCTGTTCGCCGAGGACCCGTCCCCCTGGTTCACCTCTCCCCAGGCGTACGAGGCGTACGCCAAGGGGCTGGAGCTGGCCCGCCGCGACCAGGCCCAGCCGCCGCTGGCCGCCGCCGGCTGGACCGGCCGCCGCCGCTACGCCAAGGACCGCCGGTCGGCCCGGTCCGACCATCCCTCCCCCACCACCGGAGGCGACTACGCCTTCGACGGCGGCCCTCCGCTGAGCGTCTCCTTCCCCTGCCCGACCTGCCGTCAGCGCATCCGGGTCCCGGTGCGCGGCCGGCTGCGGGCCCGCTGCGGGCTGTGCCGGACGGTGCTGGAATGCGACACCTGACGCGCCCTGACGCAGGTACCACCTGACGCGGCACGACCTCACGCGGCAGGACCTGACCCGGCATGACCTGACGCGGCACGGCCTCACGCCGTACGACCTCACGCGGCAGGACCTGACACGGCACGACCTGACGCGATGCCACCTCACCCCGTACCACCTCACGCCGGCCACTTACGCGGGACGGCACCCGACGCCGGACCGGCCGGTCGTCGTGCGCGCTTCGAGCGTGCTCGACGTCGTACGCTCGCCTGCATGAGTCCCACCATCGCCACCAACACCCGTGTCGGCCTCGACGAGCTGCTGGAGTTCGTACGCCCGCGCCACCGTGCGCTGCTGATGACCCGCCGGGCCGACGGCTCGCCCCAGGCGTCCCCGCTGACCTGCGGAGTCGACGACTCCGGCCGTATCGTCGTGTCCACCTACCCCGAGCGCGCCAAGGTGCGCAACGCCAAGCGCGACCCGGCCGTGAGCGTCGTCGTGCTGTCCGACGAGTGGAACGGCCCCTGGGTGCAGATCGACGGCACCGCCGAGGTGATCGATCCCCCGGAGTCCGTGGAGCCGCTGGTCGAGTACTACCGCAACATCGCGGGCGAGCACCCGGACTGGGACGAGTACCGCGAGGCCATGCGCAAGCAGGGCAAGTCGCTGATCCGTATCACCCCCGAACGCTGGGGTCCGGTCGCCACCGGCGGCTTCCCGGCCCGGCTGGTGGAGAGCGGGTCCTGAGGCCTCGGCACCGCCCCGCGCGCCCGTGAACGCCATACGGCGCCCGCCCCCGGGGAATGGGGGAAGGCGCCGTACGGCCGGTCCGTACGCCGTTGTACGGACGTCAGATCCGGGACCTCCGGGAGAGCCCGGAGGGTCACCCGCGGTGAAGCGCGGTCAGACCGCGAGGGCCCGGTCGGTGGGGCGGATCGGGGCGGGCAGCTCGCTGGCCCCGGTCAGGTAGCGGTCCACCCCGCGCGCCGCGGAGCGGCCCTCGGCGATGGCCCAGACGATCAGCGACTGGCCGCGGCCCGCGTCACCGGCCACGAAGACACCGGGCACGTTGGTGGCGAAGTCGGCGTCGCGCGCGATGTTGCCGCGCTGGTCCAGCTCCAGACCGAACTGCTCGACCAGGCCGTTCTTCTGGTCGGTGCCGGTGAAGCCCATGGCGAGGGTGACCAGCTGGGCCGGGATCTTCCGCTCGGTGCCCGGCTTCTGCTCCAGCTTGCCGTCCTTGAACTCCACCTCGATCAGGTGCAGCCACTGGACGTTGCCGTCCTCGTCGCCCTCGAAGTGGGTGGTGGAGACGGAGTAGAGCCGCTCGCCGCCCTCCTCGTGGGCCGAGGTGACCTTGTAGAGCATCGGGAAGGTCGGCCAGGGCTGGTTGGCGTTCCGCTCGTCGCCGGGCTTCGGCATGATCTCCAGCTGGGTGACGGAGGCGGCACCCTGCCGGTGGGCGGTGCCGACGCAGTCCGCGCCGGTATCACCGCCGCCGATGACCACGACGTGCTTGCCCTCGGCGGTGATCGGGGACGTGGTGAGGTCGCCCTCCTGCACCTTGTTGGCCAGCGGCAGGTACTCCATCGCGAAGTGGATGCCGTTCAGCTCCCGGCCCGGCACGGGCAGGTCGCGCGAGGTGGTGGCGCCGGCCGCGATGACCACGGCGTCGTACCGCTTGCGGAGCTTGGCGGCGTCGATGTCGCGGCCGATCTCCGTCTCGGTGCGGAACTTGGTGCCCTCCGCGCGCATCTGCTCGATACGCCGGTTGATGTGCCGCTTCTCCATCTTGAACTCGGGGATGCCGTAGCGCAGCAGCCCGCCGATGCGGTCGGCCCGCTCGTAGACGGCGACCGTGTGGCCGGCCCGGGTCAGCTGCTGGGCGGCGGCCAGGCCGGCCGGTCCCGAGCCGATGACGGCGACGGTCTTGCCGCTGAGCCGCTCCGGCGGCTGCGGGGTGACATCGCCGGCGTCCCACGCCTTGTCGATGATGGTGACCTCGACGTTCTTGATGGTCACCGGCGGCTGGTTGATGCCGAGCACACAGGCCGACTCGCACGGGGCCGGGCACAGCCGCCCGGTGAACTCCGGGAAGTTGTTGGTCGCGTGCAGCCGCTCGCTGGCCTCGCGCCAGTCCTCCCGGTAGGCGTAGTCGTTCCACTCGGGGATGAGGTTCCCCAGCGGACAGCCGTTGTGACAGAACGGGATGCCACAGTCCATGCACCGGCCGGCCTGCTTGCTGATGATCGGCAGCAGCGAACCGGGGACGTAGACCTCGTTCCAGTCCTTGACGCGCTCGCCCACCGGACGGGTCTTGGCGACCTCGCGGTCAGTGGACAGGAAGCCCTTGGGGTCAGCCATTGATCGCCGCCTCCATCATCTTCTCGTGGGTCTCGGACTCGGAGAGCCCGGCACGCTCGGCGGCTTCCTTGGCGGCGAGCACGGCCTGGTACGTAGCAGGGATGATCTTGCTGAAGCGCGGGAGGGCGGCCTCCCAGTCGTCGAGCAGCGCACCCGCGACGGTGGAGCCGGTCTCCTCGTGGTGGCGGCGCACCGCGTCGTGCAGCCACCGCTTGTCGGCGTCGTCCAGCCCACCGACGGCATCCCGGAGGTCGCCGTTGACGTTGTCCCGGTCGAGGTCGATCACGTACGCGACACCGCCGGACATACCCGCCGCGAAGTTCCGGCCGGTGGGTCCGAGGACGACGGCGTGGCCGCCGGTCATGTACTCACAGCCGTGGTCGCCCACGCCCTCGGAGACGACCGTGGCGCCGGAGTTGCGGACGCAGAACCGCTCGCCGACCCGGCCGCGCAGGTACATCTCACCGCCGGTCGCACCGTACGCGAGGGTGTTGCCCGCGATGGTCGAGTACTCGGCGAGGTGGTCCGCGCTCCGGTCCGGGCGGACCACGATCCGGCCACCGGAGAGGCCCTTGCCCACGTAGTCATTGGCGTCGCCCTCGAGCCGCAGCGTGACACCGCGGGGCACGAACGCGCCGAAGGACTGGCCGGCCGAACCGGTGAAGGTGATGTCGATGGTGTCGTCGGGCAGGCCCGCGCCGCCGAACTTCCGGGTCACCTCATGGCCGAGCATGGTGCCCACGGTCCGGTTGATGTTGCGGATCGCGACCTGGGCGCGGACCGGCTGGGCGGTCTCGGCGCTGTCGGCGTTCAGCGCGTCGGCCGCCAGCTTGATCAGCTGGTTGTCCAGCGCCTTGGCCAGGCCGTGGTCCTGCTCGACCGCCTGGTGGCGGACGGCGCCCTCGGGCAGCTCGGGCACGTACAGCAGCGGGGCGAGGTCCAGTCCTTGCGCCTTCCAGTGCTGTACGGCGCGGGTGGTGTCCAGCAGCTCGGCGTGGCCGATGGCCTCGTCCAGCGTGCGGAAGCCCAGCTCGGCGAGGAGCTCGCGGACCTCCTCGGCGATGAACTCGAAGAAGTTCACCACGAACTCGGCCTTGCCGCTGTAGCGCTCGCGCAGCACCGGGTTCTGGGTGGCGATGCCGACCGGGCAGGTGTCCAGGTGGCAGACGCGCATCATCACACAGCCGGAGACGACCAGCGGCGCGGTGGCGAAGCCGAACTCCTCGGCACCGAGCAGGGCGGCGATGACCACGTCACGGCCGGTCTTCAGCTGGCCGTCGGTCTGCACCACGATACGGTCACGCAACCCGTTGAGCAGCAGCGTCTGCTGGGTCTCGGCGAGGCCGAGCTCCCAGGGGCCGCCCGCGTGCTTGAGCGAGGTGAGCGGCGAGGCGCCGGTGCCGCCGTCGTGGCCGGAGATCAGCACCACATCGGCGTGCGCCTTGGAGACACCCGCGGCCACGGTGCCGACGCCGACCTCGGAGACCAGCTTGACGTGGATGCGCGCCTGCGGGTTGGCGTTCTTCAGGTCGTGGATCAGCTGGGCCAGATCCTCGATCGAGTAGATGTCGTGGTGCGGCGGCGGGGAGATCAGGCCGACGCCCGGGGTGGAGTGCCGGGTCTTGGCGACCCACGGGTAGACCTTGTGGCCGGGCAGCTGACCGCCCTCACCGGGCTTGGCGCCCTGGGCCATCTTGATCTGGATGTCGTCGGAGTTGACCAGGTACTCGCTGGTCACACCGAAGCGGCCGGAGGCCACCTGCTTGATCGACGACCGCCGGGCGGGGTCGTGCAGCCGGTCGGAGTCCTCGCCGCCCTCACCGGTGTTGGACTTGCCGCCCAGCTGGTTCATGGCGATGGCGAGGGTCTCGTGCGCCTCCTGGGAGATGGAGCCGTAACTCATGGCGCCGGTGGAGAACCGCTTGACGATCTCGCTGACCGGCTCGACCTCGTCGATCGGGATCGAGGGGCGCTCGTTCTTGAAGGAGAACAGGCCGCGCAGCGTCATCAGCCGCTCGGACTGCTCGTTCACCCGGCCGGTGTACTTCTTGAAGATGTCGTAGCGACGCGACCGGGTGGAGTGCTGGAGCCGGAAGACCGTCTCGGGGTCGAAGAGGTGCGGCTCGCCCTCACGGCGCCACTGGTACTCGCCGCCGATCTCCAGCGCCCGGTGGGCGGAGGGGACGCCGGAGGCGGGGTACGCCTTGGCGTGGCGGGCGGCGACCTCCTTGGCGACGACGTCCAGGCCCGCGCCGCCGATCTTGGTGGCGGTGCCGTGGAAGTAGGTGTCCACGAAGGACTCGTCCAGACCGACGGCCTCGAAGACCTGCGCGCCCCGGTAGGAGGCCACGGTCGAGATGCCCATCTTGGACATGACCTTCAGGACGCCCTTGCCGAGCGCCTTGATCAGGTTCTTGATCGCGACCTCGGCCTCGACCCCGGGCAGGAAGGTGCCCGCCCGGACCAGGTCCTCGACCGACTCCATGGCCAGGTACGGGTTGACGGCCGCGGCCCCGTAGCCGATCAGCAGCGCGACATGGTGCACCTCGCGGACGTCGCCCGCCTCGACCAGCAGCCCCACCTGGGTGCGCTGCTTGGTGCGGATCAGGTGGTGGTGGACCGCGGAGGTGAGCAGCAGCGAGGGGATCGGGGCGTGCTCGGCGTCCGAGTGGCGGTCGGAGAGCACGATCAGCCGGGCGCCGTCCTCGATGGCGGCGTCGGCCTCGGCGCAGATCTCGTCCAGCCGGGCGGCGAGCGCCTGACCGCCGCCGCCGACCCGGTACAGGCCCGAGAGGGTCGCCGCCTTGAGGCCGGGCATGTCGCCGTCGGCGTTGATGTGGATGAGCTTGGCCAGCTCATCGTTGTCGATCACCGGGAAGGGCAGGGTAACGCTGCGACAGGAGGCCGCGGTCGGCTCCAGCAGATTGCCCTGCGGGCCCAGCGAGGAGATCAGCGAGGTGACCAGCTCCTCGCGGATCGCGTCCAGCGGCGGGTTGGTGACCTGCGCGAACAGCTGGGTGAAGTAGTCGAACAGCAGCCGCGGCCGCTCGGAAAGGGCGGCGATCGGCGAGTCGGTGCCCATCGAGCCGATCGGCTCGGCGCCGGTCTTGGCCATCGGCGCGAGCAGGACGCGCAGCTCCTCCTCGGTGTAGCCGAAGGTCTGCTGGCGGCGGGTGACCGAGGCGTGGGTGTGCACGATGTGCTCGCGCTCGGGCAGGTCGGCCAGGCCGATCAGACCGGCCTCGAGCCACTCGCCGTACGGCTGCTCGGCGGCCAGCTGGGCCTTGATCTCGTCGTCCTCGATGATGCGGTGCTCGACGGTGTCGACCAGGAACATCCGGCCCGGCTGGAGCCGGCCCTTGCGGACCACCTTGGCCGGGTCGATGTCCAGGACGCCGACCTCGGAGGAGAGCACGACCAGACCGTCGTCGGTGACCCAGTAGCGGCCGGGGCGCAGACCGTTGCGGTCCAGCACGGCGCCGACCTGGGTGCCGTCGGTGAAGGTGACACAGGCCGGGCCGTCCCAGGGCTCCATCATCGTGGAGTGGTACTGGTAGAAGGCGCGCCGGGCCGGGTCCATGGAGGGGTGGTTCTCCCACGCCTCGGGGACCATCATCAGCACCGAGTGCGGCAGCGAGCGGCCGCCGAGGTGGAGCAGCTCCAGGACCTCGTCGAAGGTCGCCGAGTCGGAGGCGTCCGGGGTGCAGATGGGGAAGACCCGCTCCAGCGCCTTGTCCCCGAACAGGTCGCTGACCAGCTGGGACTCCCGGGCACGCATCCAGTTGCGGTTGCCCTGGACGGTGTTGATCTCACCGTTGTGGGCGACGAAGCGGTACGGGTGGGCCAGCGGCCAGCTCGGGAAGGTGTTGGTGGAGAACCGGGAGTGGACCAGCGCGATGGCCGTGGCGAAGCGGCGGTCGGAGAGGTCCGGGAAGAACGGCTCCAGCTGTCCGGTGGTCAGCATGCCCTTGTAGACCAGGGTGCGGGAGGACAGCGAGGGGAAGTAGACCCCCGCCTCGCGCTCGGCACGCTTGCGCAGCATGAACGCCTTGCGGTCCAGGGCCACGCCGGTGCTGGTGCCGTCGGCCACGAAGAGCTGACGGAAGACGGGCATGGTGGCACGGGCCCCGTTGCCCAGCAGCTCGGGGGCGACGGGCACCTCGCGCCAGCCGAGGACGGTGAGCCCCTCGTCGGCGGCGAGCCGCTCGATCTGCTCCACGGCGGCCGCGCCCTCGGTCTCCCCCTCGGGGAGGAACGCGATGCCCACCGCGTAGGCACCGGCCTCGGGCAGCTCGAAGCCGGTCACACTGGCCCGCAGGAAGGCGTCCGGGACCTGGACGAGGATGCCCGCACCATCGCCGGAGTCGGGCTCGGAACCGGTGGCGCCGCGGTGCTCGAGGTTCCTCAGCACGGTGAGAGCCTGCTCCACGAGCTCATGGCTGGCCTCGCCGGTGAGGGTCGCCACGAAGCCGACGCCACAGGCGTCGTGCTCATTGCGCGGGTCGTACATCCCCTGTCGGGCGGGGTGGGATGCAGAACGCATCGGCTCTCCCGTCGTCGTCATGGCATTGTGCGTGTGCCGAGGGACGACGTTGGCCCTCCGCGAAATTTCATGCAGGTTACATGATGAGCAGCTTCTCGGAAACCGGAAGTTCCGTTTCATCATGCGGACACCCCGGAGCGGGGTGACGTCAGGCGATGCAGGCGATACGGGCAAGAACGGACCGAGCGACCGACGTCGCCAAGGCGCTGATCGGGCGACACTGCCCAAGCGCTTCGGGCTTATGCCCGCCTGTAAAAGGATCGAAACCGTCGAGTAACGGCGTAATTATGCGGCTCGCCGTATGGTATGTCATCCTACGGCCGTTCCGAAGAAAGTGCCCAGGGCGTAGGTCACACCCGCCGCCGCACCGCCCAGCGCCAGCTGCCGCAGCCCGCTGTACCACCAGGAGCGGGCGGTCACCCGCGCCACCACCGCACCGCAGCCGAACAGCCCGATCAGCGCCAGCAGCACGGCCGGCCACAGCGCCGTGGCGCCCAGCAGATACGGCAGCACCGGCAGCAGCGCGCCCAGCGCGAAGCAGCCGAACGAGGACACCGCCGCGACCAGCGGCGACGGAAGGTCGTCCGGGTCCACGCCCAGCTCCTCGCGGGCGTGTATCTCCAGCGCCTGCTCGGGGTCCCGGGACAGCTGCTCGGCCACCTCCCGGGCCAGGGCCGGCTCCACACCGCGCGACTCGTAGAGCGCCGCCAGCTCCTCCAGCTCGTCCACCGGGTGCTTGCGCAGCTCGCGCCGCTCCACCTCCAGCTCGGCCTGGACCAGATCGCGCTGGGAGGCGACGGAGGTGTACTCACCGGCGGCCATGGAGAAGGCGCCGGCCGCCAGTCCCGCCAGACCGGTGATCACGATGGTCTGCCGGTCCACGGCACCGCCGGCCACACCGGTCATCAGCGCGAGGTTGGAGACCAGTCCGTCCATGGCACCGAAGACGGCCGGACGCAGCCAGCCGCCGTTCACATCACGGTGGGTGTGGTTGTCGCGGTGGGCGATATGCGGGGACTCGGCGCTGTCGATGACGGACATATGAAGATGTGCTCCCTTCGCGAAGGGTGTGGCGATGCTGCGCTCACTCCAACGGTTCGAAGGTACGCACGGATTCCCCTGCTCCGCCAGCAAGGAAGGCCGAACTTACCTCGCTGACCTGCGGAAACGTAAAGAGGCCGCCGAACCCCGAGGGGGTCGGCGGCCTGTTGGGCGCACGGTGGCGCGGGTCAGGGTTTCTGGGAGGGCTCCGCCTCGGCGGCCACCGCACCGGTCGTGTCCGCGGCCGGCTTGTCCGTGGTCGTGTCCGCGTCGGTCGCGTCCGGCTTGGTCGCGTCCGCGGCGGCCTCGTCGACAGCGGCCTTGTCCGCCGCCGCCGTGTCCGTCGCCGTGTCCGCCGCCTTGTCCGCGCCCGGCCCGTCCGTGTCGCCGCTCTTCTCGGTCGCGTCCCCGACCGCCGCGGGCTCCACGACCGCCTCCCGGCCGGGGGCCTTCTTCGCGGAGATCACCATGTAGGCCACCGCGCCCAGGAAGACCACGATGGACGTCCAGTCGTTGAGCCGCAGCCCCAGCACATGGTGGGCGTCGTCCACCCGCAGGTACTCGATCCAGAAGCGGCCCACGGTGTAGGCCGCGACATAGAGGGCGAACGCCCGGCCATGTCCCAGCGTGAAGCGACGGTCCGCCCAGATCACCAGCAGGGCCACCCCGACGCACCACAGCGACTCGTACAGGAAGGTCGGGTGGTACGTGCCGGCCACCCGGCCCGCGTCGGCGTCGCCGTCGATCTTCAGCGCCCACGGCAGCGTGGTCGCCTTGCCGTACAGCTCCTGGTTGAACCAGTTGCCCCAGCGCCCGATCGCCTGGGCGAAGGCGATCCCGGGGGCGATGGCGTCCGCGTACGCCGGGAGCGGGATGCCCCGGCGGCGGCAGCCGATCCAGGCGCCCAGCGCACCCAGCGCCACGGCCCCCCAGATCCCGAGGCCGCCCTGCCAGATCTTGAAGGCGTCCACCCAGTCACGGCCGTCGGTGAAGTACAGCTCGTAATCGGTGATGACGTGGTAGAGGCGCCCTCCGACCAGGCCGAAGGGCACGGCCCAGACGGCGATGTCGGCGACGGTGCCGACCTGGCCGCCCCGGGCGACCCAGCGCCGCCCGCCGAGCCAGACCGCGACGAAGACGCCGATGATGATGCAGAACGCATAGCCGCGCAGCGGGACCGGACCGAGATAGATCACGCCGGACGACGGGCTGGGAATGTAAGCGAGGAGGTCCATGGCAGGACCGACGCTACCGTGCCGGGCGGGAGATGCGGCAACCCACCCGGCACAACGGCTGCATAACGAGGGTCAGTCGCGGGTCGCCGCGAGGACCATGCGCTTGAGCTTCTTGGGGCTCAGCGGCTTGTCGGGGTCGCCGTACACGGACTTCCCGTCCAGCAGCACCGTCGGGGTGGAGGCGTAGCCGGAGTGGGTGAAGACGTCGTTGGACTTCCGTACCCAGGTGTCGTGCCGGCCGTCCTCGACGCACTTCCGGAAGGCGGGGGTGACCAGCCCGGGGACCGTGCCGGCCAGCTTGATCAGCCTGCTGTTGTGGGCGTAGGCGTCCCGGGTCTCCTCGGGCTGATGGCGGTAGAGCACATCGTGGTACGCCCGGAACGTGTCGGGGTCCCGGTCCTGGGCGCAGGCCGCCGCGTTCGCCGCGCGGAGCGAACCGGTGCCGCCGAGGTTTCCGTCGATGATCGTCACCAGGTGGTACTCGACCCTGAGCCGGCCGTCGTCCTGGAGCTCGTGGACGGTCTTACGGAAGACGTCCTCGAACTGCTTGCACCCGGGGCAGCGGAAGTCCTCGAACACCGTCAGGGTCGCCGGGGCGCCCTTCCCCGATCCCTTGCTCGATTCCCCCGGCTCGCCCGGCTCCCCCTTCTTCCCCGAGGGGATCACCAGACGTCCCTTGCCGACCGCTCCGCGCGGCGGCACCACGGCGCTGCCCGACTTGCCCGAGTCGTCCTCGGTTCTGGACGCGAACACGCCCACCCCCGCGGCCACGGCGAAGACGGCCACCACCGCCCCCAGGACCCCCAGCGTCCGCTTCCGCTTCGCGCGCGCCCGCTCCCGTTCACGCTGTTCCCGCAGGCGCTCACGAGCGCCGCGCTTTCCCTCACCACGGTTTCTCTGGCTCACGCCCTCGCCTAACGAGGCGGAGGAGCACCGCTGAGCTCCTCCGCCTCGTTGTTCCCTCCAACGAGTGACCCTCCAACGGCCGACCAGCGGCCGATCGGCGGTCGATCGGCGTCGGCTAGTGGCCGGCGCGGACGCCCTCCGCCAGGTCACCCGCGAGCTCGCGCAGCCCCGCCAGACCGGCCTCGGTGTCGCCGTCGGCGTCCAGCAGCCGCTTGACGAAGGCCGAGCCCACGATGACGCCGTCGGCGAACCCCGCGACCTCCGCCGCCTGCGTGGCATTGGAGACGCCGAGCCCCACGCACACCGGAAGCGAGGTGGTGCCACGGGTGCGCTCCACCAGCGCGCGCGCCTCCTGTCCCACCGATTCCCTCGTTCCGGTGACGCCCATCAGGGACGCCGCGTAGACGAAACCGCTGCCCGCCGCCGTGATCTTCGCCAGCCGCTCGTCACGGCTGCTGGGCGCGACCACGAACACGGTCGCCAGACCGTGCTGCTCGGCGGCCTTCCGCCAGATCTCCGACTCCTCGACCGGCAGATCGGGCAGGATGCAGCCCGCGCCGCCCACCTCGGCGAGATCGGCGGCGAACCGCTCGACGCCGTACCGGTCCACGGGGTTCCAGTACGTCATGCACAGGATCGGCGCGCCCGTCCGGGCGTGCACCTCCCCCACCGTGCGGATCACATCGCGGATCTTGACCCCGCCGCGCAGCGCGATGTCGTCGGCGGTCTGGATCACCGGTCCGTCCAGCACCGGGTCGCTGTGCGGCAGGCCGACCTCGACGATGTCGCAGCCGCCCTCGATCATGGCGGTCATCGCGTCCACCCCGCCGTCGACGGAGGGGAAACCGGCGGGCAGATAGCCGACGAGCGCGGCGCGCCCCTCGCCCTTGGCCTTCGCCAGGACCGATCCCAGCAGCTCCAGATTCCCGGCCATCACTTCGCCCCCTGGTCGTTCCGCTGCTCGTTCCGCTGCTCGTCCCGGTCGTACAGCCCGAAGTACCGGGCCGCCGTGTCCATGTCCTTGTCGCCGCGCCCGGAGAGGTTGACCAGCACCATGCCGTCGCTCCCCAGCTCACGGCCGAGGTCCAGGGCGCCCGCCAGCGCGTGGGCGCTCTCGATCGCCGGGATGATGCCCTCGGTCCGCGACAGCAGCCGCAGCGCCCGCATCGCCTCGTCGTCGGTGACCGCCCGGTACTCGGCGCGGCCGGTGTCCTTCAGGTACGCGTGCTCCGGTCCGACGCCGGGGTAGTCCAGTCCGGCCGAGATCGAGTACGGCTCGGTGATCTGGCCGTCCTCGTCCTGGAGCACATACGACCGGGAGCCGTGCAGGATGCCGGGCTCGCCCTGGCTCAGCGTGGCCGCGTGCTCCCCGGTGGCCACCCCGTGCCCGGCGGGCTCGAAGCCGACGATCCGCACGCTCTCGTCCGGCAGGAAGGCGTGGAACAGCCCGATCGCGTTGGACCCGCCGCCCACGCAGGCCGCGACCGCGTCCGGCAGCCGCCCGGTCCGCTCCAGGATCTGCCGCCGGGCCTCCACGCCGATCACCCGGTGGAAGTCGCGCACCAGGGCCGGGAAGGGGTGGGGTCCGGCCACGGTGCCGAAGAGATAGTGGGTGCGGTCCACATTGGCGACCCAGTCCCGGAACGCCTCGTTGATGGCGTCCTTCAGGGTGCGGCTGCCGGACTTCACGGCGATGACCTCGGCGCCCAGCATCCGCATCCGCGCCACGTTGAGCGCCTGCCGCTGGGTGTCCACCTCGCCCATGTAGATGGTGCACTCGAGCCCGAACAGCGCACACGCGGTGGCCGTGGCCACGCCGTGCTGACCGGCGCCGGTCTCGGCGATGACGCGGGTCTTGCCCATGCGCTTGGTGAGCAGGGCCTGGCCCAGTACGTTGTTGATCTTGTGGGAGCCGGTGTGGTTGAGGTCCTCCCGCTTGAGGAAGACCCGGGCACCCCCGGCGTGCTCGGCGAACCGCGGCACCTCGGTCAGCGCGCTGGGCCGGCCGGTGTAGTTGACCATCAGGTCCTCGAGCTCGGCCGCGAAGGCGGGGTCCGCCTTGGCCTTCTCGTACTCGGCGGCGACCTCGTCGACCGCGGCGACGAGCGCCTCGGGGATGAACTTGCCGCCGAAGGCGCCGAAATACCCCTCGGCGCTGGGCACCTGACCCTCCGGGTCCGGGATGAAGAAATCAGAGGACATGCGATGTACTCCTCGTTCGGGGCATCGCCCCGCAACAGGTGTGATGGGTGTGGGGAACCGTGTCCGAGCGGGCCGACGGGGCACGTCGCTGTCGAGACGTCGATACGCGATAGGGCGATAGACCGATACGGCGATACATCGACAAACGACACCTCCCGGCGGTGGCCGGGGGCTGTCAAACCCCTAAAAGGCCCTGCTCAGCGCGTTGCCGCCCGGCGCCATCGACGCCCGTTGATCTGCCCCGGCTCGCATCCGATGTGATAGCGCACGCGCCGCCCCCGCACCCGCCGCGCGGGCGCACGGCAGCCCCGGGGCCGACAGCCCCGGGCCAGGCGCGCGTACGTCTCCATGGTCCGCCGTTCCCGTCTCGTCAGTCCCGGCCGTGGCGCAGCGCCGGATGGGCGCCCGCGGCCACCAGGTCGGCCACCGCGGCCTTGGGGTCGCGTCCGGTCACCAGGGACTCGCCGACCAGCACCGCGTCCGCGCCGTCGTTCGCGTAGGCGATCAGGTCGTGCGGTCCGCGCACGCCCGACTCCGCGATCTTGACGATGTGGTCCGGGATCTCCGGTGCGATCCGGGCGAAGTTCGAGCGGTCCACCTCGAGGGTCTTGAGGTTGCGCGCGTTGACCCCGATCACCCGGGCCCCCGCGTCGACCGCACGGGCCACCTCTTCCTCGTCGTGCACCTCGACCAGCGGCGTCAGCCCGATCGACTGGGCCCGCTCGATGAGCGAGACCAGGGCCTCCTGCTCCAGGGCGGCGACGATCAAAAGGATCACGTCGGCGCCGTACGCCCGCGCCTCCCACAGCTGGTACGAGGTGACGATGAAGTCCTTACGGAGCACCGGGATGTCGACCTTGGCCCTTACGGCCTCCAGGTCGGCCAGCGAGCCGCCGAAGCGCCGCTGCTCGGTCAGCACGCTGATGACGGCCGCGCCGCCCGCCTCGTAGTCGGCGGCGAGCCCGGCGGGGTCGGCGATCGCGGCGAGCGCGCCCTTGGACGGGCTGGACCGCTTGACCTCGCAGATCACCTTGACGCTGTCGCCCTTGAGGGCGGCGGCACCGTCCTTCGCCGGCCGCGCGCCGGCCGCCCGCTGCTTGAGCTCGTCGAGGGTGACGCGCGCCTGCCGCTCCGCGAGGTCGGCACGGACTCCGTCGATGATCTCGTCGAGCACACTCACCGAGCGGCCCCCTTCCGGGACGGGGATGAAGCTTCTGATCGGCGCCGGGCGGGGCGGTCCACCGCGTCACCCGGCACTGCGATGGTAGCCGCCGTAAGGCCGAAGTTTCGCATCCGGTTGACGCAGATGCCCACCACGTGGACATACAGAACAGCGGTCATGGCGTCAGCAGTCCCCCGAACGGAAAATTCCGGACAATGGTGAAAACCAGGGCCGCGCCGCCGAGCGCGCCCGCGTGCCAGAGCCGCGCCGCCGGGAAGCGGCCGCGCACGCACCACACCACCCAGCAGACGGCGAAGACGGCGTAGCAGCCGACGGCGAGGGCGTTGTCGCGCAGGGCGGCCGGCAGATCGCCGTGCACGAGGGCATGGGCGCCGCGCAGCCCGCCGCAGCCGGGGCAGTACAGCCCCGTGAGCCGCAGCAGCGGGCAGACGGGATAGTGACCGGGCTCCCGGGGGTCGACGGCGCCGACGTAGCCGAAGGCGGCGAGGACACCCGCGAGCACGCCGAAAGGGGCGGCGAGGCGCCGCACCAGGGGGACCGGGACGGCCGGCGGTGGTTCGGTCACACCGCCGAGTCTGCCCGGGGAGCCATCGAGGCGCGGCCCGGGGCCTGTGTGCCGGCCTCCGAACGGCTCAGTGCCGAGCGAGGTGGAGGCGGCCGGAGCCCCGGACCGCGCCCCGGCTCACTGCTGGGTCTGCGCCTGCGCCTGCGGCTGCGACTTCGCCGCGGGCTGCGGCTGCGGGTGCTGCGACTTGGGCATGCCCAGCCCGGCCGCGCGCATCGCCGCGCCGACGACGCCGCCGAGGGCGACGATCACGATGCCCGCCCAGAAGCCGACCGGCTTGGCCGCCACGGTGAACGCGCCGGCGACACAGAATCCGATGAAAGCGATGGTGACACCGGTCCAGGCGGCCGGGGTGTGTCCGTGGTTGTGACCCGCCATGAATACTCCTCGTAGCTGTACTGCGCCTGGTCCGGGCGCCCGGGGGCGAACGCTCCCACGCCATTGTCCCCGACGCGCGAAACACCCTTGAGCGGGGGTGGACCTTGCGGTACGAGAGGGAGGGCAGGCGGGCGGGCGGCCCGGACGGATGGGCGGGTGGGCAGCCCCGGACGGGCTCACTAGGCGCCCCGGACGGGCCCCCTAGGCGCCTCGGACGGGCCCCCTAGGCGCCCCGCTCGGCCTCCTGCCGCACCGAGGCCTCAACCGGGGTCTCGGTCGGGGTCTCGGTCGGGGTCTCGGTCGGGGTCTCGGTCGGGGTCTCGGCCGGCGCCTCGGTCGGGTCCTCGCCCCGGTCCAGGGCCTTCCACAGCTCCTCGGGGCGGTCCGGGTCGGGGGCCGGTGCGCCGCGCCGGACGCGGCCGCGGCCCGCGGTGCCCGAGCGCTCGTACCGCCCGGACATGGCGGGCCAGTGGCGGCCGTACCCCAGGGCGAGAACGCCCGCGAGCAGCAGCAGCACCCCGCCCGCCGCCGCGACCCACGGCCAGGTGGTGTACGCCACGTCGTGGATCGGGCTATGGGTCAGTCCGCTCACCTTGGACGCCTTCTCCTCCAGCGCCGCCTTGTCGGAGGCGCCGAGGACCGAGCTGATGACGATGCCCGCGCCGCTGAGGGCGAGCAGCGCCGCGACGACGACGCGGCCGAGGCGGCGCACGGCGAAGACCGCGACCAGCGCGGCGAGGCCGACGACCGCGAGCGCGCCGGGCAGCCCGGTGATGTCATCGCCGTTGGCGCTCTGCGGGAGGGAGCCCTGGGCGACCGAGGCGGTGCCCTCGGCCCACTTGCGGCTGGTGGCCAGCAGGACGAGGGCGGCACCGAGCGCACCGGCGAGCAGGGCGATGGCAAGGCTGCTTCGGCGGCCGCGCGCGGCGGGGGCGGAGGGCTCGTTCTCGGCCCTGGGCTGAGGTACGGCTGCTGCAGTCACGCCTACCACTATCCCCCACCGGGGTACGGGACCCGTTCCCGGGGATACCGGACCGACGAACCGTTCCCGGCGATACGGGACCGTCGGACCGTTCCCCGGGAATACGGGACCTACCGCCCCAGCCGGTTCGCCGAGTGCACCGCCCGGAGCACCGCGGCCGCCTTGTTGCGGCACTCCGCGTCCTCGGCCACCGGGTCGGAGTCGGCGACGATCCCCGCGCCCGCCTGGACGTACGCCGTGCCCTCGCGCAGCAGCGCGGTACGGATGGCGATCGCGGTGTCGGAGTCGCCCGCGAAGTCGAGATAGCCGACACAGCCGCCGTACAGCCCGCGGCGGCTCGGCTCCAGCTCCTCGATGATCTGGAGCGCCCGCGGCTTGGGGGCGCCGGAGAGGGTGCCCGCGGGGAAGCAGGCGGTGAGCACGTCGAAGGCCGTACGGCCCTCGGCGAGGCTGCCGGTGACCGTCGAGACGATGTGCATGACATGGCTGTAGCGCTCGATCGACATGAAGTCGACGACCTCGACGCTGCCGGGCTCGCAGACCCGGCCCAGGTCATTGCGGCCGAGGTCGACGAGCATCAGGTGCTCGGCCCGCTCCTTGGGGTCGGCGAGCAGCTCTTCGGCGAGGGCGGCGTCCTCCTGCGGAGTGGCGCCCCGGTGCCGGGTGCCGGCGATGGGGTGCAGCATGGCCCGGCCGTCCTCGACCTTGACCAGGGCCTCCGGGCTGGAGCCCACCACGTCGAAGCCCTCGAACCGGAAGAGGTACATATAGGGGCTCGGGTTGGTGGCGCGCAGCACCCGGTAGACGTCGAGGGCGCTCGCGGAACACGGCGTCTCGAACCGCTGCGAGGGGACGACCTGGAACGCCTCGCCCGCGCGGATGCGCTCCTTGATGTCGTCCACGGCCGCCATGAAGTCCTCGCCGCCCCACAGCGCGGTGTACTCGGGCAGCTCGGAGTCGGGCAGCGCGGCGGGGTCGGTGGGCATGGGGCGGACGAGGTCGGCGGCCATCGCGTCGAGCCGCGCCACGGCGTCCGCGTACGCCTCGTCCACGCCCGTTTCGAGGTCGTTGTGGTTGATCGCGTTGGCGATCAGCAGCACGGTGCCGTCCCAGTGGTCCAGCACCGCGAGGTCCGAGGTGAGCAGCATGGTCAGCTCGGGCAGCCGCAGATCGTCCCGCCCGTGCTCGCCGACCTTCTCCAGGCGGCGGACGATGTCATAGCCGAGGTAGCCGACCATGCCGCCGGTGAACGGCGGCAGCTGGACCAGGCCCCCGAGGTCACGGGGGGTGTGCAGGGCCTCGACGGTGGCGCGCAGCGCCTGGAGGGGGTCGCCTTCGGTGGGCACGCCGACGGGCGGGGTGCCCAGCCAGTGGGCGCGGCCGTCGCGCTCGGTGAGGGTGGCGGCGCTGCGGACGCCGATGAAGGAGTAGCGGGACCAGGAGCGGCCGTTCTCGGCGGATTCGAGCAGGAAGGTGCCGGGCCGCTCGGCGGCCAGTTTGCGGTAGAGGCCCACGGGGGTGTCGCCGTCCGCGAGCAGCTTGCGGCTGACGGGGATGACGCGGCGGTCGGCCGCCAGCTTGCGGAAGGTCTCGAGATCCATCGTGACAGCGTCCTGGGTCGAGGGCCGGGAAGCCCGGCGGGGCACGGGGACTGGGTTGGATGGTGGCCGGGTCGGATGGCGGCCGGTCGGTGGCTGATCTGTCGCTGGTCTGTCGCCGGTCGGTGGCCGGTCTGTGGCCGGTCTACTGGCCGAGCGGGAGCACGTCGGCGTCGAAGCAGGTGCGGTCGCCGGTGTGGCAGGCGGCGCCGACCTGGTCGACCTTGACGAGGATGGTGTCGGCGTCGCAGTCGAGGGCGACGGACTTGACCAGCTGGACATGGCCGGAGGTGTCGCCCTTGACCCAGTACTCCTGGCGGCTGCGGCTCCAATAGGTGCAGCGGCCGGTGGTGAGGGTGCGGTGCAGCGCCTCGTCGTCCATCCAGCCGAGCATCAGCACCTCACCGGTGTCGTACTGCTGGGCGATGGCGGGAAGCAGCCCGTCGGCACCGCGCTTGAGGCGGGCGGCGAGGGCCGGGTCGAGGGCGGAGGGGCGGTCGGAGCCGGTCATGCGACCATTCTGCACGGCCGGGCGGGCGTCCCCGCGAACAATCCCTGTCCGGCCGGCCCGCCCGAGCCCGATGACCGGGTTGTCGGTGGAATGGGGCATGCTTCGGACATGACGTTTCCGCCGCCGTCGAACGACCCCAACCGGCCTGGAGACGGCGGGGGGTTCGGTCCGCCGCCGCCACCACAGCCACAGCCACAGCCACCGCAGCAGGGCTTCGGGCCGCCGCCCGCGGCGGACCAGCCCGCTCAACCGGGTCCGCCCGGCCGGCCGGGTCCGCCCGCGCTGCCGAGTGGCGGTTTCGGCCCGCCCCACCCGCCGGTGCCGCTGCCCGGCGGTCCACCGCCGGGCGCTGTGCCGCCGGGCTCCATACCCCCGGGCGCGCTGCCGCCCCCTCCCCCTCCGCCCGGCAGCAGCGGCTCCAAGGTCACCGCGATCGTCATCGCGGCGGTGGTGGCCGTCGCGGTGGTCGTCGGCGCGATCGTCATCGGGACGAAGGACGACGGCGGCAAGGAGACGTCGGCCGACGCCGGCCCGTCCGCCTCCGCCTCGGACAGTCCCCTCTCCTCGCCCTCGGATGCCGGACCGTCCGCCTCCGCCGCCCCGCCGGGCTCGGAGGACCCCGGCCAGGGCGCGCCGCTGGGCGGTGGGAGCGATGTCCCCGACGGCGATCCGGACGCCTCGGACTCGGCGGACCCGGGTGCGTCGGAGTCCGCCGCGCCCGGTGACCGGGTGCCGTATGTGGTGCTCGATCCCGGCCAGTGCTTCGACCATCCGGCGCTGGACAGCAGCGTCACCAAGATCGAGAAGCGGTCCTGCCGCAGCCCGCACGACGGCGAGGTGATCGCCAATGAGACGCTGAGCGGTGACTTCTCCTCCGAGAAGGCGATCCAGTCCAAGGCGCTCTCGCTGTGCGGCACGGACGCCAAGAACCGGCTGAAGAGCATCCCCAACGACGGCCGGATGTACTACTACTACGCGCTCTATCCCGCCCTGAGCACCTACACCGTCCAGGGCGAGGACCAGGTCTCCTGCGCGCTCACGCTGAGCGCCGGCCCGGACGGCAAGAAGCTGAGCGAGCCCCTGCCGGGGTGAGCCCTGGCCGGGGTGGGCCCGGCGCGGTGGCGGGCAAGCCTCAGCGGCGATTCTCATGGCCGCGGGCGGGACCCGGCCGTAGGGTGGCCGTATGTCCACTCACGCGAAGCGCGAACGCCTGCTCCTCGCCGACCTCTTGGAGAACGCGGGCCCCGGTGCCCCCACGCTGTGCGAGGGCTGGACCACCCGCGATCTGGCGGCCCATCTGGTGGTCCGCGAGCGCCGCCCCGACGCGGCCGCCGGGGTGCTGGTCAAGCCGCTGGCCGCGCGGCTGGCCCGGGTGCAGGAGGAGTTCGCGGCGAAGCCGTACGAGGAGTTGCTCCAGCTGTTCCGCACCGGTCCGCCGCGGATGTCGCCGTTCGCGCTGAAGCAGGTGGACGAGGGGGCCAACAGCTTCGAGTTCTACGTCCACGCCGAGGATGTGCGCCGGGCCCGGCCGGACTGGACACCGCGCGAGCTGGACCCGGTCTTCGCCGACACGCTGTGGTCCCGGATCGAGCGCGGCGCCCGGGTGTTCGGCCGCCGCTCCCCGGTCGGCCTGGTGCTGCGCCGTCCGGACGGCCGTACGGCGGTGGCCCGCCGAGGCGTCCCGGTCGTCACGGTCACCGGCGAACCGGGCGAGTTGGTGCTCTTCCTCACCGGCCGTCAGAAGGCCGCCCGGGTCGAGCTGGAGGGCGACAAGGAGGCCGTGGCGGCGGCGCAGGAGGCCAAGCTCGGCATCTGAGCGGCCTCGCCCGGCCGGCCCGGCCCCCTGTGGGTCACCGCGCCCGGCCGCACCGGGCCCGTGAGGAACCCACGAGCCCCGCCCGCCCGCGCGGCGGGCGGGGCGTCGAGCGGACTCCCTAGCACGTCTCCCGGACGTAGTCCTCGCTGTCGTCGGTGGAGACGTCCACGTCCCGCAGGACGACGCTGAGCCGGTCGCCCCAGCCCTCGCACGCCTTGGCGAAGCCCTCCTCGCCGTACTCGACGACCACGACGTGATCGTCGTACGCCTTGGCGAACGCGTCGCACTCGTCGTACTGGCCGCACTCCTCGACCACCGCGAAGTCCAGCCCGGCCGCCTTCCGGCCGGACAGCAGCTCGGCGGTGTTCTTCTGACCGATGGCCAGCCCCTGGGCGTGGGCGTGCTCGGACAGCAGGGCGATGAACGCCTTGGCGTCGCTGGGGGTCAGCAGGTCCTGGGAGCGTTCGTAGCTGTCGTAGTTGTCGGGCTCGATGGCGTCGAAGCCCTTGTCGGCGCAGCCGTCGATCCAGGTGTTGACCTTGTCGGCCACGCGCTCGCGCTTCTTGGCGGTGCTGATGTCGAGCAGCGGCTCGTTCCAGTCCTCGTCGATGACCAGATCGCCGTTCTTGTCGCGCAGCAGCAGGTCGTCCGGCCACTGCTTGCGCTCGCCCGGCTGGACCTGGAAGGCGTTGACGTAGCAGATGTTGTAGAGCCCGTCCGCCGGGGAGTCCGCGCGGTCGCGGCTGACGATGTCGACGCCCTTCGGCGGGGTGTACCCCCCGCCGATCTGGTAGTCGAAACCGCCGTGGACGGGCGGCAGCGCCACTTCGGACGCGTCGGCCCCGTTGGCCCCGTTGGACAGGGACACGGCCACGACGGCGGCGGCGACGGCGGCCGCCGCCACCGAGGCAGCGGCCCAGCGGCGGCGAAGGCGGTGGGCATGGCTGGCTGGCATGAAAGCTCCAACACTCGCGGGCAACGACCCCGCCTCGGACGGCATCCGCCGTCCTGGCGACTGAGTCCGGGCTCGGGACCGGAACCGGGTCCCCTACCGGCTGGGCGCGCCTCTTGCCTCTTGGGCGGCACCGGGCTGGACACCCGTGCGACTGCTGCGATCAAAGCGGGCCCCGGCAACGGCGTCAAGTCGGCAGGCCACGGGACCGGACTCGCCGCCTCCGGGCCGGCTGAGCCGACGTCAGCCCCGCGTCGGCCCGCGCGTCGAGCCGCCCGGGGAACGGCGGCCCCGAATGCCGCCGATGCGCGCCCGTGCCCCTACTGGGCGCTCGCGGCCGGGCGGACCACGATCTCGTTGACGTCGACCTCGGCGGGCTGGCCGATGGCGTAGGCAATGGCGTCCGCGATCGCGGAGGCGGGGATGGCCACCGAGCGGTAGGTCTTCATGGCCTCGCGGGCGCCCTCATCGGAGATGGAGTCGGCGAGTTCGGACTCGGTCACGCCCGGGGAGACCAGGCTGGCCCGGATGTCACCGGCCGACTCCTGGCGCAGCCCCTCCGTGATGGCGCGGACGGCGAACTTGGTGGCGCAGTACACCGCGGCGGTCGGCGACACCTCGTACGCGCCGACCGAGGCGATGTTCACGATGTGCCCACCGCCCTGCTCCTTCATCACCGGCAGGGCCGCGGCGATGCCGTACAGCACCCCGCGCACGTTCACATCGAGCATCCGGTCCCACTCGTCGACCTTCAGCGCCTCCAGCGGCGAGAGCGGCATCACCCCGGCGTTGTTGACGATCACATCCACCCGCCCGAACCGCTCCCGGGCGGCGGCCACGAAGGCGCGCACGTCCTCGGCCGAGGTGACATCGAGCCGCTGGTACGCGGCGGTGCCGCCGTCGGCGGTGATCTGCGCGGCCAGCTCGCCGAGCCGCTCGGTCCGGCGCGCCCCCAGGTAGACCCGGTGCCCGTCGGCGGCGAGCCGACGGGCGGTCGCCTCCCCGATCCCACTGCTGGCCCCGGTGATGAGCACGACCTTGTCCGTGACGTTCCTGGCGTTCATGGCGGTATCCCTTTCGATCCTGCTGCCGTTCGCTGTCCTGCACCACCGAGTCTGCGCAGGTCAGCGGCCCCATACCAGGACGCCCTTCTCCTGGGTGCGCCACACCCGGTCGGGGCTGCGGATACGGTCACACCTCGATCGCGCTCGCCCGCAGCGGGCCGACGAAGCCGCACCCGCGCCGGGAATCCGGGGTTGTGCACCTCGGCGGAGCGGGTCGAGTCCGCTCGCCCCGTCCACGCCGATGGCCGCATCTGACCGTCCCCGCTAGGTTCGGAACCCGCGCACCTGGACCGACAGGCCGAGTGCCCGCGCGTTGTTCTGCGGAGTGCGGCCGAAGACGACCGCGAGCAGGACGGCGAGGTACGCGGTCCCGATCCCGCCGTAGATCATGAAAGGGAGCACGCAGACGATGGGCCGGAAGCACTCCTACCGCACCACCGTCCGCTGGACCGGCAACACCGGTTCGGGGACGAGTGGTTACCGCGACTACGGGCGGTCGCACGACGTCATCGGCGACGGCAAGCCGACCCTGCGGGCCAGTGCCGATCCCGCGTTCCTGGGGGATGCGGAGTGCTGGAATCCGGAGGAGTTCCTGCTGGCCTCGCTCTCCCAGTGCCACATGCTGACCTACCTCTCCGTGTGCGCCCGGGACGGGGTGCGGGTCACGGCGTACGAGGACGTCGCCACCGGGGTCATGGAGGAGGCGGCCGGGCACAGCGGGCGCTTCACCGAGGTGGTGCTGAACCCGGTGGTCACCGTCGCCGACGCGGCGATGGTGGAGCGGGCGCGCGCGGCGCACAGGGACGCGCACGAGGCGTGTTTCATCGCCAACTCGGTCAACTTCCCCGTCCTGCACCAGCCCACCGTCCGGGTCGGCTGAGCTCAGGCCGCCGTCGGCGGGGACCCCGTCGCCGAGCAGCCGGGCACGGTCAGCACCCGCGCAGCAGATGTGGCGCAGGTCACGGGAACCACCTCCGGCGTGCGGAGAGGCACGGGTGTGAGGTGTAAACGACATGACTGAGGGTGTGCGGGCGCGGATTCGGGCGGGTGACCGCGAGGCGTTCGCAGAGCTCTACGAGAGTTACGCGCGCACGGTGTACAACCACGCCTACCGGCTGACCGGCGACTGGTCGGTCGCCGAGGAGGTGATGGGGGACACGTTCCTCGACGCCTGGCGTAACCGGGAGCAACTGGAGCCCGGCGACGGCACGCTGAAACCGTGGCTGCTGGGCGTGGCGACGAACAAGGCGCGGAACGCCAACCGGGGCATCGGCCGCCGGCTGGCCTTCCTGGCCCGCCGCCCCGCCCCCGACCCGGTGGCGGACTTCGCCGACGAGGCCGCCGGGCGCATCGACGACGCCCGCCGGCTCGCGGCCGTACGCACGGTGTACGGCCGCCTGCGGCGCGGCGAGCAGGAGGTGCTGGCGCTGTGCGTATGGTCCGGCCTGGACTACGCGCAGGCCGCGCAGGCGCTGGGGGTTCCGGTGGGGACCGTGCGCTCGCGGCTGTCCCGCGCCCGCGCCCGGCTGCGGAAGCTCGCCGAGCAGAAACTCGCGGAAGAAAAGAAGGAACCGCGATCTCGCCGCGGAGAGGTACAGAGCGAGGCCGCGTTCGCGGCCCTGCCCTTTCAGGAACTTCAGGAGGAACCCCGATGAACGCCGCCGGCTCCGGTCCCGCACGGGCCGGGCACGAGGAAGCGGAGCGCGAGGAACTGGCCCGGCTGCTTCCCGCCCCGGCCGAACGGGACGTTCCTTCCGAGCCCTACCTCCACCACAAGGACCGTTTGATGCAGCACATCGATGACGACCAGAACCGCACCGCCCCCGCGCCCGCCCAGAAGATCCGGCGGCGGATGCTGCGCCCGGCGCTGCTGATGCCCGCCGCGGGCCTGGCGCTGGCCGGGGCGCTGGCCGTCACCCTCACCGCGGGCGGGGAGTCCGGCAACGGCTCCGGCCAGCCCCGGGAGAGCGCCGCCGTCCTGCTCGACCGGATCGCCGGCGTCGCCGAGAAGACGGACGTCGAGCCGGTACGGGAAGACCAGTTGGTCTACGTCAAGAGTCTGATGGCGGGAGCCGAGCTGAAAGAGGACGGCTCCTCCAAGCTGGACCCGCTGCACGAGCGGGAGATCTGGAAGTCGCAGATCTCCAAGCCAGTGATCAAGATCGGCCTGATCCACGAGGACGGGGCCTACTTCCCGCTCAACGAGGGGGGCCCCGGCACTCCGGCGGGCGTCCACCGGCCGACGTACCTCTGGCTGTCGTCCCTGCCCACCGACCCGGACGCCCTCCTCAAGGAGCTGTACCGGATGGCCGAGCCGGAGGAGGGGCACGAGAAGGCGCAGGCCGTCTTCGACCTGATCGGCGAACTGCTGTCGGAGAACGTCATGCCGCCGGAGAACGCCGCCGCCATCTACAAGGCCGCCGCGAAGCTCCCCGGGGTGCAGCGCGTCGACGACGCGGTGGACGCGGCCGGGCGGCACGGGGTCGGCATCGCCCGTACCGACAAGTGGGCGTCGACCGCCACCGAATGGGTCTTCGACCGGGACAGCCTGGCCTTCCTCGGCGAGCGCCGCTACCGGACGAAGGACATCGGGGCGGGCAAGAAGGGCGACATCCTGGAGAAGTTCGCGGTCCTGGAACGCGGCATCGTCGACGCGTACCGCGAGCGGCCGGACTCGGACACGAAGTAGACGGGCCCCGGGGGTGGGGCGGACCGTGCTGCGGTCCGTCCCGCCCCCGGCCGTTGGGCCAGGGCCCTTCCGGCGGATCTCGGCCGGAGGAGGAGCGGTGTCGCGGGGCCGCGACGACCCACCGGACAGGGCCTAGCGGACCGGGTGCCCTGCCCTCCGCAGTTCGTCCTTGACCTGGCCGATCCGCAGATCGCCGAAGTGGAAGACGGACGCGGCCAGCACCGCGTCCGCGCCCGCGGCGATCGCCGGCGGGAAGTCGGCGAGCTTCCCCGCGCCGCCGCTGGCGATGACCGGGATGGTGACGTGCTTGCGGACGGCCTCGATCATGGCCGTGTCGTAGCCGTCCTTGGTGCCGTCCGCGTCCATGGAGTTCAGCAGGATCTCCCCGGCGCCCAGCTCCGCGGCGCGATGGGCCCACTCGACGGCGTCGATACCGGTGCCGCGGCGGCCGCCGTGGGTGGTGACCTCGTAGCCGGAGGCCGTCACCGTCCCTTCGGGACAGGCGCGGGCGTCGACCGAGAGGACCAGGACCTGGCTGCCGAAGCGCTCGGCGATCTCGCGGATGAGCTCGGGGCGGGCGATGGCGGCGGTGTTGACGCCGACCTTGTCCGCCCCGGCGCGCAGCAGCTTGTCGACGTCCTCCGGGGTGCGGACGCCCCCGCCGACCGTCAGCGGGATGAAAACCTGCTCGGCGGTGCGGCGGACCACGTCGTAGGTGGTCTCGCGGTCGCCGGAGGAGGCGGTGATGTCGAGGAAGGTCAGCTCGTCCGCGCCCTCCTCGCCGTAGACCTTGGCCATCTCGACCGGATCGCCCGCGTCGCGCAGATTCTGGAAGTTGACGCCCTTGACGACCCGGCCGTTGTCCACGTCCAGGCAGGGGATGACTCGGACCGCCAGGGTCATGACTGTCGTGCTCCTCGGAATGCTTCCAGTTCCACTTCCACCAGGACCCGCGAGTCGACGAAGCCGGACACCACGACCAGCGTGGCGGCGGGGCGCACGGCGTCGAAGAGCTCCTTGTGGGCGCGGCCCACCTCGTCCACGTCGCGGGCGTGGGTGATGTACATACGGGTGCGGACCACCGATTCGACGCCCAGGTCGAACTTCTTCAGGACGTCCAGCGCATGGCCGAAGGCCGCGAGGGTCTGTTCGTACGGATCGCCCTCGCCCTCCAGCACACCGCGCTCCGCGAGCGGCATCGTCCCGGAGACGAGCACCAGGTCACCGGCCTCCACGGCCCGTGCGAACCCGATGTTCTCCTCCCAGGGGCTCTCGGTCTGGACCCGCCGCGCGGTCTCGGGTGAGGTCATACGGATACCGCCTCCAACGCCTCTTCCAAGGTGAACGCCTTGGCGTAGAGCGCCTTGCCCACAATGGCGCCCTCGACACCTTCCGGTACCAGGGTCGCAAGGGCGCGCAGGTCGTCGAGGGAGGAAACGCCGCCGGAGGCGACGACGGGCTTGGTCGTCGCGGCGCAGACGTTGCGCAGCAGCTCCAGGTTGGGGCCCTGGAGGGTGCCGTCCTTGGCGATGTCGGTGACGACGTAGCGGGCACAGCCCTCGGAGTCGAGGCGGGCCAGGGTCTCGTACAGGTCGCCGCCGTCACGGGTCCAGCCGCGGCCGCGCAGGGTGGTGCCGCGCACGTCGAGGCCCACCGCGATGAGGTCGCCGTGCTCGGCGATGACCTTGGCGACCCATTCGGGGGTCTCCAGGGCGGCCGTGCCGAGGTTCACCCGGGCGCAGCCGGTGGCCAGGGCGGCGGCCAGCGAGGCGTCGTCGCGGATGCCGCCGGACAGCTCGACCTTGAGGTCCATGGCGCGGGCCACCTCGGCGATCTGCGCGCGGTTGTCCCCGGTGCCGAAGGCGGCGTCGAGGTCCACCAGGTGCAGCCATTCGGCGCCCGCCCGCTGCCAGGCCAGGGCGGCCTCCATCGGGTCGCCGTACGACGTCTCGGAGCCGGACTCGCCGTGCACGAGGCGGACGGCCTGGCCGTCGCGGACGTCGACGGCGGGGAGGAGTTCGAGGCGGTGCGTGGGCATGCGGGCAACCTTCGGTCGGTCGTGCGGGCGGGTGGGAGCCGGCGCGGGCCGGTCAGAGCGTGTCGAGCCAGTTGCGGAGCAGCCGCGCTCCGGCGTCACCCGACTTCTCGGGGTGGAACTGGGTGGCCCACAGCGGGCCGTTCTCCACGGCGGCGACGAACGGCTCGCCATGGGTGGTCCAGGAGACCTTGGGAGCGGGGATGTGCGGGTTGGTGACCTCCAGCTCCCAGGTGCGGACCGCGTAGGAGTGGACGAAGTAGAACCGCTCGCCCTCGTCCAGCCCGGCGAAGAGCCGCGAGTCCTGGGGCGCCGTGACCGTGTTCCAGCCCATGTGGGGGACGACGGGGGCGCGCAGCGGCTCGACCGTGCCGGGCCACTCCTCCAGGCCCTCGGCCTCGACGCCGTGCTCGATACCGCGCCCGAAGAGGATCTGCATGCCGACGCAGATGCCCATGACCGGGCGGCCGCCGGACAGCCGGCGCCCCACGATCCAGTCGCCGCGCGCCGCGCGCAGCCCCTGCATACAGGCGGCGAAGGCGCCGACGCCGGGGACGAGGAGGCCGTCGGCGGCCATGGCCGCCTCGTAGTCGCGGGTGATCTCGACCCGCGCGCCGACGTGGGCGAGAGCCCGCTCGGCGGAGCGTACGTTGCCGAATCCGTAGTCGAAGACCACGACGTTCTTCGGCGTCTTGGTGGGCACGGGCTTCATGGGGGTGTCGTCGCTCAATTCCACACCTCGAGCCGCAGGACCCCGGCGAGCAGCGCCATCGCGGCGCCGACGCCGAGCAGCGTGATGATGCTCTTGGACATGCCCTGCTTGACGAAGGAGATGACCCCGCCGAGCAGGAACAGTCCGAGGAGGATGAACGCGGTCGACAGGCCGTTCACGTTAGAGGGCGCCCTTCGTGGAGGGGAGGATTCCGGCGGCCCGGGGGTCGCGCTCACTGGCGTAGCGCAGGGCCCGCGCCAGGGCCTTGAACTGGCACTCCACGATGTGGTGCGCGTTGCGCCCGTAGGGGACGTGGACGTGCAGGGCGACCTGCGCCTGGGCCACGAAGGACTCCAGGATGTGCCGGGTCATCGTGGTGTCGTACGCGCCGATCATCGGCGCGATGTTCTCCGGCTCGCTGTGCACCAGGTACGGGCGGCCGGAGAGATCGACCGTCACCTGGGCCAGGGATTCGTCGAGCGGCACCGTGCAGTTGCCGAAGCGGTAGATGCCCGTCTTGTCGCCGAGCGCCTGCTTGAAGGCGGCGCCGAGCGCGAGGGCGGTGTCCTCGATGGTGTGGTGGGTGTCGATGTGCAGGTCGCCCTCGGTCTTGACGGTGAGGTCGAAGAGGCCGTGGCGGCCGAGCTGGTCGAGCATGTGGTCGTAGAAGCCGACACCTGTCGACACATCGACCTGGCCGGTGCCGTCGAGGTCGATCTCGACGACCACCGAGGTCTCCTTGGTGGTGCGCTCCACGCGGCCTACGCGGGTCATGCGCTCTTCTCCTTCATCAGCTCGCGTACCGCGTCGAGGAACGCGTCGTTCTCGGCGGGGGTGCCCGCGGTGACCCGCAGCCATCCCGGTACGCCGTTGTCACGGACCAGGACGCCCCGGTCCAGCAGGCCCTGCCACGCCGCGTGGGCGTCCTCGAAGCGGCCGAACTGGACGAAGTTGGCGTCGGAGTCGGTCACCTCGCAGCCGATGGTGCGCAGCTCGCTCACCAGCCGGTCGCGCTCGGCCTTCAGCGCCTCGACGTACCCCAGCAGCGTATCGGTGTGCTCCAGGGCGGCCAGCGCGGTGGCCTGCGTGATGGCGGACAGGTGGTACGGCAGGCGGACCAGCTGGACGGCGTCGACGACCGCCGGGTCGGCGGCGAGATAGCCCAGCCGCAGCCCGGCCGCGCCGAACGCCTTGGACATGGTCCGCGAGAGCACCAGCCGCGGCCGCCCCTCGATCAGCGGCAGCAGCGACGGACGGTGGCTGAACTCCCCGTACGCCTCGTCCACGACGACGAGCGCCCCGGCGGCGTCCGCCCTGGCGGCCTGCGCCGCGTCGTGGAGCGCCAGCACCGTCTCGGCCTCGACGGCCGTGCCCGTCGGATTGTTCGGCGAGGTGATGAACACGACATCGGGGCGGTGCTCGGCGATGGCCTTACGGGCGGCATCGACATCGATGGTGAAATCGGCGTTCCGGGGACCGGAAATCCAGCCGGTGCCGGTGCCACGGGAGATCAGCGCGTGCATCGAGTACGAGGGCTCGAAGCCGATCGCGGTGCGCCCCGGCCCGCCGAAGGTCTGCAGCAGTTGCTGGAGCACCTCGTTGGACCCGTTGGCCGCCCACACGTTCGCGACGCCGACTTCGAGACCGGCCGTACGGCTGAGGTAGCGGGCCAGCTCGGTGCGGAGCTCGACCGCGTCCCGGTCCGGGTAGCGGTTGAGGTTCCGGGCCGCCTCGGCGACCCGCTCGGCGATCCGCGCGACCAGCGGCTCGGGCAGCGGATAGGGGTTCTCGTTGGTGTTCAGCCGTACGGGCACATCGAGCTGCGGGGCGCCGTACGGGGACTTGCCACGGAGCTCGTCCCGGATCGGGAGATCGTCAATGCGGGTCACTTGCTCGGTGGCACCTTCCAGTCGAACCTTGCCTTCACCGCGGCGCCGTGCGCGGGCAGATCCTCCGCCTCGGCGAGCGTCACCACATGGCCGGCGACCTCGGCCAGCGCCTCCCGGCTGTAGTCCACCACATGGATACCGCGCAGGAAGGACTGCACGGACAGCCCCGAGGAGTGGCAGGCGCAGCCGCCCGTGGGCAGCACATGGTTGGAGCCCGCCGCGTAGTCGCCGAGCGACACCGGCGCATAGGCCCCGACGAAGATCGCCCCGGCGTTGCGCACCCGGGCCGCGACGCCCGCCGCGTCCTGGGTCTGGATCTCCAGGTGCTCGGCGGCGTACGCGTCCACGACGGCCAGGCCCTGCTCCAGACCGTCGACCAGCACGATGCCGGACTGCCGCCCGGACAGCGCCGGCGCGATCCGGTCCGCGACGTGCTTGGTGGCCGCGACCTGGACCTCCAGCTCCTTCTCGACCGCGGTGGCCAGCTCCTCGGAGTCGGTGACCAGCACGGACGCGGCCAGCGGATCGTGCTCGGCCTGGCTGATCAGGTCGGCGGCGACGTGCACCGGGTCGGCGGTGGCGTCGGCGAGGATGGCGATCTCGGTCGGCCCGGCCTCGGCGTCGATGCCGATCCGGCCCTTGAGCAGCCGCTTGGCCGCGGCGACCCAGATGTTGCCCGGACCGGTCACCATGGAGACCGGACGGCAGTCCTCGGTGCCGTAGGCGAACATGGCCACGGCCTGCGCGCCGCCCGCCGCGTACACCTCCTCGACGCCCAGCAGCGCGCACGCGGCCAGGATCGTGGGGTGCGGCAGCCCGCCGAACTCGCTCTGCGGCGGGGAGGCGACGGCCATCGAGCCGACCCCGGCCTCCTGCGCGGGCACCACGTTCATCACCACGGACGACGGGTAGACCGAGCGCCCGCCCGGTACGTACAGACCGACGCGCTCGACCGGCACCCAGCGCTCGGTGACCGTGCCGCCCGGCACCACCTGGGTGGTGTGGTCGGTGCGCCGCTGCTCGCGGTGGACCAGCCGGGCCCGCCGGATGGACTCCTCCAGAGCGGCCCGCACGGCCGGGTCCAGCTCGGCGAGGGCGCGCCCCAGCGCCTCCGCGGGGACCCGCACCCGCTCTATGGTGACGCCGTCGAACCGATGGGCGTACTCGATCAGCGCAGCGGTACCACGATGGCGCACGTCGTCGCAGATGGGCCGGACCTTCTCCAGGGCGGCCTCGACATCGAGCTCGGCACGGGGCAGCAGGTCGCGGTCGATCCCGCCCTCGGGGAAGGCGGCGCCGCGCAGATCGATACGGGAGATCACGCGCCCAATTGTCTCAGACCCGCCACGGCGTCCCTCCCCCCGTATCAGCCAGTGATACGGACCCCCTAAGTTGACCCTGACCGTTGGCGTTCAACCGGTTACTCAGCGGGAATGTGGTCCGTACGGGGACACGGAGAATCAGGAGGGGACACGGCTGTGACCGAGCCGCACGATGGCGATCCACCCCCGGGTCTCGATCTGACCACCGCCGAATGGGGCATGTGGCAGGCGTTCCGCAACGGCAGCACCCATGATCTGCGCACCTCGCACCCCCAGCGGAACGACCCCTCCGGCCCGTACGCATGGGGGCCGGAGCGCAGTGTCCGCGCGCGTGTCGTGGCCCTGCTGCTGCTGGACGGGCCGCCCGCGCAGCCGGGCCGGGTGTCCGCGCTCAAGCTCAACGGGGTGCACATCACCGGCACGCTCGACCTGGCCGGCGGCAACATCGAGCCCTATGTGGAGCTGAAGAACTGCCGCTTCGAGCGGGAGGTGCTGCTCCCCGAGTCGCAGTTCACCACCCTGCGCCTGGTGGGCTGCGCCCTCCCCCGGCTGGAGGCGGCCCGGCTGCGCACCGAGGGGGATCTGCATCTGCCGCGCTGTGTGGTCGAGCACGGCATCCGGCTCACCGACGCCCATATCGGCACGGATTTACTGCTCAACCAGCTGATCGTGCGCCGTGACCGCCGGGGCATGTCGATCAGCGCCGACGGGCTGTCCGTCGCCCAGGACTTCCAGGCCGACATGATCGAGTCGTATGGCGAGCTGAGCCTGCGCGGGGCGCAGATCGGGGTGTCGCTCAGCCTGCGCGGCAGCCGGCTGCGCAACCCTTACGGCCGCCGCGCGCTCAACGCGCCGCAGCTGACCGTGGAGCGCAGCCTCTACCTCACCGCGGGCGGGGTGAGCACGTACTCCAGCGGCTCCACACCGCCGTACGGCACCGCCTCCACCCCGACCCGCGGCACCCGTATCCAGCGTTTCGAATGCGAGGGCGGCATCCGGCTCGACGACGCGCGGATCGGCGACGCCATCGACTTCGACCAGGCCCGCTTCATCATGGAGAGCGACCAGGAGCTCTCGCTGCGCCGGGTCCAGACGCCCGAGCTGCGCTTCCTCGGGGAACGGCCACAGCGCGGACGAGTGATCCTCTCCGGCGCCCGGGTGGTCAACCTGGTGGACAAGTCGGTGAGCTGGCCGGGGCCGGGCGGGCTGACCATGGCCGGGTTCAGCTATGAGTGTCTGATCCCGCGCGGCCACTTCCCGCTGTCCCGGCGGCTGGAGTGGGTGGCCGCCGCGACCCCCGAGTACGCGCCCGAGCCGTACGAGATGCTGGCCAACACCATGCGGGCCAGCGGCGAGGACGCCGACGCGCGCGAGGTGCTGCTCGCCAAGCAGCGCCGCCGCCGGGAGACGCTGCCGCTCGCCGGGAAGGTGTGGGGCTACCTCCAGGACTGGACGGTGGCCTACGGCTACCGTCCGGGCCGGGCGGCGGTGTGGATGGCGGTGCTGTGGGCGGTCGGCTCGGTGTTCTTCGCGCACAACCGGCCGGAGGCGATGAAGCCGGACGAATCCCCGCACTGGAACGCCTCGCTCTACACCCTTGACCTGCTGATCCCGGTCATCGACCTGGGCATGGACGGCTACTGGAAACCCGAGGGCCCGGTCCAATGGGCGTCCATCGTCATGATCCTGCTGGGCTGGGTGCTGGCCACCGCGGTGGCCGCCGGCGCCTCACGACTGCTGCGGCGCCAGTGAAAGGCGGCGCGCGGGGCCATTAGGCTTACGCCCCGTGACCTCCGCGCGCCTTCCGCTCTTCCCGCTGAACACGGTGCTGTTCCCGGGGCTCGTCATGCCCCTGAACGTCTTCGAACAGCGGTATCGCTCCCTGATGCGCGATCTGTCGGCGCTCCCCCAGGACGCGCCGCGCCGGTTCGGGGTGATCGCGATCCGGGACGGCCACGAGGTCGCCCCGAGCGCGATCGGCCTCCCGGACTCCGTCACGCTGCCGGACCCCGGCCCCACGGCCGGGTTCGGCCCGGACCCCGCCAAGTCCTTCTATTCCGTGGGCTGTGTGGCGGACGCGGCCACCATCCGGGAGCAGGAGGACGGCACCTTCGAGGTGCTGGCCACCGGCACCACCCGGTTCGAGCTGCTCTCCGTGGACTCCTCCGGTCCCTATCTGTCGGCCGAGGTCAAGGAGCTGGAGGAGGAACAGGGAGAGGGCGCCGGGGCGCTGGCCTCGGGGGTCGTACGAGCCTTCCGGATGTACCAGAAGCGGCTCGCGGGCGCCCGTGAACGGACCCTGGCGGCCGAGCAGGACCTGCCGGGCGAACCGTCCGTCCTCTCGTATCTGGTGGCGGCGGCGGCCGTGCTCGACACGCCCGCGAAGCAGCGGCTGCTCCAGGCGCCGGACACCGCGAGCCGGCTGGCCGAGGAGCTGAAACTGCTGCGCGCCGAGAGCGCGGTCATCGGTAAGCTCCCGTCGCTCCCCGCCGTCGACCTGACCCGCCGTCCCACCAGCCCCAACTGAGCAGAGAATCGACGCAGACGAACCGACGCAGACGAACTGACGCAGACGAACTGACGCAGACGAATCGACGCAGACCACCATGGCCAAGAAGTCCAAGAAGACCTCCGCGGGCACCCCCGCCACCACCGCGCTGACCGCCGCGGGCACCGACTTCACCCTGCACTCCTACGAGCACGACCCGGCCGCCCCCTCCTACGGCGAGGAGGCCGCCCAGGCGCTCGGCGTCGAACCGGGCCGGGTCTTCAAGACCCTGGTCGCCAGCGTCGACGACCGCCTTACGGTCGCCATCGTCCCGGTCTCGGCCACGCTCGACCTCAAGGCGCTCGCCTCGGCGGTGGGCGGGAAGCGCGCCACGATGGCGGACCCCGCGGTGGCCGAGCGCACCACGGGCTATGTGCGGGGCGGGATCTCCCCGCTCGGTCAGCGCAAGCGCCTTCCCACGGCCCTGGACGCGTCGGCCACCGGCTACGAGACGATCTGCGTCTCGGCGGGCCGGCGCGGGCTGGAGGTCGAGCTGTCGCCCAAGGACCTGGCGTCGCTGACCGACGCGGTGCTGGCGCCGATCGCCCGCACCTAGGGCGTGTTTCGAAAGTAGCGCCGTCCGCCCGGAGGGCGGGCCCCGCGGCGTCTGGTGCGTGTGATCGCAAGGCGGAGGGTCGTCCTCGTAGTGGGCCTACTCGGACGATCCCGACAACGCGGCGAGCGCGCGTGCCAGGCGTCGCGGGGCAGGCGGGACTTTCGAAACACGCCCTAGGGGCCCGCCGGCAACCGGCAGGGGGCGCGGGGCCCCGGGCGAGGGCGGCTCAGGCCCTGAGCGGGCCCTGTGAGCCCCCGGGCCCCCGGGCCCTCGCCGAAGGGCGCCTAGCGCGCTCCCGAGCCCGCCGCGGGCGGCAGGGCCGGCTCCGGATCGCGGGGGCCGAACAGCCCCGTCAGCGCCAGGTGGATCACCATCGCCGCCACCGACCACGACAGCAGCGCGCCCTTCGCGCCCAGCTTCAGCGGTCCGTCGAAGGTGACGCCCTTACCGGCCGACTTGGCATGAGCCACGACGTCCGAGGTGGGTCCCAGCCATACGCCCAGCCGCCAGGCGATCACCGAGGCGAGCACCCCGCCGATCGCCAGCCCGACGACCAGCGCGATACCGCCGCGGCGGAAGAGCAGAAAGACGACGACGGCCGAGACCACCCCGAAGGCGAGCCCGAGCAGCGTGAACACACCGTCCGCGCCGATCGCGTCCTCACCTTCCGAGTTCGCCAGATAAACGGCGGAGCCGTCCGAGACCAGCGGCACCTTCGGCGCCCACCACAGCCACAGCAGCCCGAGAAGCACCCCCGCGACCGCCACCGCGATGGCGACCAGCGACGCCTGCACCAGTTCGGCGCGCAACTCGGGCCCCGGCTCGGACTGCTCCGAGTGCTCCGGGTGGTCCGAGTGGTCGGGGTGGCCAGGGTGGTCGGGATGACCGGACTGCCCGGGATGGCTGCTTTGCTCCGGGTGCCCGGAATGTTCGGGGTGTCCGTACGGCTGCCCCTGGGACGGCGGCCGGCCCCCGGCAGGATCATCGTGCGGCGAAGGCTGATCATGTGGCGTCAACGGTGCGGTCACCCCGTCATCGTGCCAGGCGGATGGCGTACATCGGTCGGCGGGAGGTTCACTGCGGCGCGTCACCGCACCGCCGCCCGCCGATAGGCCCAGGTCGCGGCCGCGAGGGACACCACGGCCACCCCCGCGCACACCCCGAGGTCGGCACAGATCACCCACCAGTCGGGCTGCCCGTCGAAGGACCGCGCCAGGGCCTCCACACCGTACGTCGAGGGCAGCAGATCGCGCACGTACGACACTACCTGCGGCATCCGGGCCGCGGGCAGCACGCCCAGCAGCAGCGCGGCGGACATCCCCAACTGCCCGCACAGCGTGGCGAGTTCCTGGCGCGGTGCGAGCAGCCCCAGCGCGGCGCCGAGTCCGGCGAGGGCGGCGCCGGAGAGCGGGATCACGGCGAGGAGGATCCACAGATGCGCCATGGGCAGCTGGAAGAGGGCACTGCCCATGACCGCGGTGACGGCGGTCCCGGGCACGGTGAAGGAGGCGTACGCGGCGGCCGCCCCGAGCACCACGGCCGCGGGCGGCACCGGCAGGGTCGCGTAGTGGTCGAGCCCGCCGCTGGCCCGCAGCTGGCCGAAGTACTGCGCGAGCAGGTTGAGCGCCACGAAGGCGACGACGAGCACGCTCGACCCGGCCACCACGGACCGTGCCTCGTTTCCGCCGTCCACCACCCCGCGCATCAGGATCATGATCCCGACGGACTGGAAGGTCGCCACGAACAGCAGGGGTATCCGGGCCACCCGGGCCCGCGAGAGCTGGGCGCGGTAGACCGCGGCGAGCGCGGGGAAGAGCCGTGCCCGCGCCGCCAGGGGCGCGGGCACATCACCGGCCCCGCCGGACGCCCCCGACGTACCAGAGGCGTCAGGAGCACCGGAGACACCCGAGGTACCGGAGGCACCGGGCACACCTGTGGTCCCGGACACACCGGACAGGGCGGGCACGACACTCACGTTGCGCTGCTCCTTCACCTACACGGGTCTACGGTTCTACGGCTTCACGGTTCTACGGCTGCATGGCTCTACGGCCCGAAATACGGTCACGGCCACCGGCGCGTTCACCGGAGCGCCCCGGCCATCACGCCTTCACCAGCCCCTGCGCGCCCTCCGCACGGCCGCCCAGGGCGAGGTACACATCCTCCAGGCTCGGCGTGGCGAGAGTGAAATCGTCCAGCGCGGCGAAGGCGGGACCACCGGTCACGGTGGCGACGGCGGCGCGCGCGTCGTCCGGCGCGAGCCGCAGCGTCCAGCGCCGCCCCAGGGCCCCGTCCGCGGCCCGAGCCGCCTCGGCGGCCTTCCGCAGGGCGGCGACCCCGGGCACGTCCAGCGGCGGCTCGGTGCGCCACACCAGCTCCAGCCGCACCTCGTCGGCGACCAGCGCCTTGAGCCCGGCGGGCGTGTCGCAGGCGATCACCCGGCCGCGGTCCAGCACGGCGACCCGGTCCAGAACCGTTTCCGCCTCGATCACGTTGTGGGTGACCAGCAGCACCGTGACCCCCCGCTCGGCCCGCCGCCGGTCCACGGCCGCCCATACGGCGCGCCGGGCCACGGGGTCCATCCCGGTGGTGGGCTCGTCCAGCACCAGCAGCGGCCGCTCCCCGACCAGCGCGGCGGCGACGCAGGCCAGCCGCCGCTGCCCGCCGGAGAGCTTCTTCAGCGGCCGCCCGGCGAGTCCCCCGAGCCCCAGCTCCTCGATCACCGCGTCCCGCTCCGCGCGGGCCGCGCGGTTGTCCAGCCCGCGCAGCCGCGCGGTGGTCTCGGCGGCGAGGGAGACGGTCAGCTCGTCCAGCGCGGTCGAGTCCTGGCCGAGATAGCCCAGCAGCCGGGCGGCGCGCTCGGGGTGGCGTACCAGATCGTGGCCGAGCACCCGCACCCTGCCCTCGTCGGGCCGCAGCAGGCCGGTGAGCTGCCGTACCAGGGTGGACTTGCCGGCGCCGTTGGGCCCGAGCAGCCCGAAGACCTCGCCGCGCACCACATCGAGGTCGATGCCGTCGCTGGCCCGGACGGCGGGCGTGGCGGGCGCGCCGCGCCGGCCACGCGCCGCGGGATAGGTCTTGACCAGGCCGCGCACGGTGCACACCACATCGCCGCTCGTCGCCTGTTTCGCGCCCGTCCTCACGAGCTATGAGGGTACGCGCCCAAACACCCACACCCGCGCCCGGGGCCCGTGCCCGCGGCGGGAGAACGGCGGGCAGGCTACTCCCCGGCCGGTGCGTGCTCCGCCGCCGAACGGACGTCGATCTCACGCCAGAAGCCCGCCCGGATCGCATAGCGGTCGTGCTCGTCGATCTGGTCGTCCTTGTGGGCCAGCAGCCCGAAGCGGGCCGCGTAGCGCAGCAGTTCGCCGTCGATACGGTGCGGGATGCGGGGGTACTCGGTGGAGAGCTGGTGCAGATGGCCCGGATCGGCGAGCCGGTCGGCCCAGCGGCGGGCGAAGACCTGGCCGACCTCGAACGGATCGCCGCTGACGGCGGTGATGTCCTCCTCGCGGTCGGCCCAGCGCTGCTCGGCGCTGGTGAGCTGGGCCAGCATGGGCAGGTTGGCGGTCTCCGGCGGCTCCCCCACCCCGGTGCCGGGGCCGCGGTCGATCCAGCCCTTGTCGGAGGACCAGCGCAGGGTGGCACCGGCGGCCTGCTGCCGCTCCGCCTGGCCGCCGGGCACGGCCGGGCCGCGGCCCAGGTCGGCGAGGTCCTTGGGGGTGGGCACGCCCCGGCCGGCGCCCCCTGCCGCGGTGTCCGGGCCCGCCCCGGGGGCCGCGGCGGCGGGACGGCCGGGAGCGGCCGCCGGGTCGGTCACCCCGGCGCCGGTCCTGGCGGTGCCGTTGCGGCCGGGGGGCGCCTCGCCCGCGCCGGGCGGGGCGGCCGCGGCGGCGGCAGCGGCGGCCGCCGCCGTCTCCGGCAGCGGGGCGGAGAGGATGGCCGCGATCTCCGGGCGCGGCTCGGAGACGGGCGCGCAGGGCCCGGGAAGCTCCTTGGCGCGCACCGCCCGGGTGATCCAGGCACGGTCCAGGACGCGCCGCTCATCGGCCTCGGCGACGAGGTCCTCGGACTGGTTGTAGTCGCCGTCGGCGGCCTGGACCGCCCACAGGTGGACGGCGACGCCGTGTTCCTTGGCCGACATCAGTCCGGGCAGCAGATCCCCGTCGCCGGTGACGAGCACGATGTCGGAGCAGGCGCGGTTGCGGGCGAGCTCGGTGAGCTCGGCGTGCATGGCGGCGTCGACGCCCTTCTGGGCCCAACGGCCGTCACTGCGGGTGAGCGCGCCCAGCCGGACGGTCACCCGGGGCATCACGCGCAGCCTCCGGTGCTCGGGCTGCGGGACGCGGTCGGGGGCGCCGTCGAACCAGTAGATGCGCAGCAGCGGACGCTCGGTCTCGGCCTCGGCCCGCTCCCGCAGGCCCTGGATGAGGGTCGCGTGGTCAACGGAAATACGCGACCGGGCGGGCTCCCCGGCCAGCAGGCTCGCGGCGGCGCCCAGCAGATACCCGGCGTCCACCAGGACGACGCAGCGGTCCACGTTCCACCCTCTTTCCTGACGGTCCAGTCCTCGGTCGCCCCCCGCACACAGCCATGCCCCGGATCTCCCCTTCGGCCTTCCTTCGAGTCTGCCCGACCGTACGGGGGGTTATCAGTCCGAACTGGATCACCGGCGTGGCGGATACGGCCTACCCGCCAACACCCTCCTTCTCACTCACGGTAATTGCCCGAAATGCACGGGTCACCGTGGCGTGTCACTGTTCTTCCCGAAGGGATTCTCACCGGAGGGCCCTTCATCGGGGGACTCTTCGCCGGGGGCTGATCCCAACTGGAGGAACACCACCATGGGCAAGAACAAGAACCGCACTCGCAAGCAGCAGCAGGAGCAGGGCATGGCCGACCGCCCCGCCGAGCAGCAGTCCTCGATGGACGCGCAGTCGCAGGCGATGCGGTCGGAGGGCAGCCCGTCGACGGCGCGCAAGACCCGGCAGAAGAGCTTCGGCCACAACTGAGGCACCGCGCGGCGGCACCGGCCGCCGCGACGGCGGGCCGCGCGGCAGCGGCCCCGGGGCGCGCCCGTGCCGGGCGCGCCCCGCGCGCTGAAGGGGGCCGGGTCAGCGAGGCGAACGCCGGCCGGGCCGGGCGGTCACCCGGCCAGACAGGACGCCCCCAGCAGCACCTTGAGGTCGCCGAAGAGCGCCGGGTCGGGGGTGACGCGGTGCCGGTCGAGCCGCAGCACGGTGGTCTTCCGGGCCCCCTGGAGCTTGATCCGCACCTCGGTGGAGCCGCGGTGGTGGGTGAGCACCTCGCCGAGCTTCTCGACCAGCGGCGGGGTGACCTTGACCGTGGGAATGGTGATCGTCACGGGCGCGTTGGCCGACGCCTCGGACAGATCGGGAACCATCAGCTCCATGGCGACCAGCCGGGGCACGTCCTCGCGCTTGTCCAGCCGGCCCTTGACGAAGACGACCGCGTCCTCCACGAGCTGGGTGGAGACCAGCTGGTAGGTGGCGGGGAAGAACATGCACTCGATGGAGCCGGCCAGGTCCTCCACGGTGGCGATGGCCCAGGCGTTGCCCTGTTTGGTCATCTTGCGCTGGAGGCCGGAGATGATGCCGCCGATGGTGACGATCGCACCGTCGGCGTGCTCGCCCCCGGTGAGCGCGGCGATCGCGGCGTCCGCCTTCTCGTTCAGCACATGCTCGATACCGAACAGCGGATGGTCGGAGACATACAGGCCCAGCATCTCCCGCTCCTGGGCCAGCAGATAGGCCTTGTCCCATTCGACGTCCGAGAACTCGACGTCGAGCCCGAAGCCCGGCCCGTCGCTGTCCCCGCCGTCGCCGCCCAGGCCGCCGAAGAGGTCGAACTGCCCCTCGGCCTCCTTGCGCTTCACCGCGACCACATTGTCGATCAGCGCCTCGTAGTGCGCCATCAGCCCCTTGCGGGTGTGGCCCATCTCGTCGAAGGCGCCCGCCTTGATCAGCGATTCGGTGGTGCGCTTGTTGCAGACCACCGCCTCGACCTTGTCCAGGTAGTCCGGGAACGAGGCGTACTTCCCCTTGGCCTTACGGCCGCGGATGATCGCTTCCACCACGTTCTGACCGACGTTCCGGACCGCCGTGAGACCGAAGAGGATCACATCATCACCCTGGGCGGTGAAGTTGGCCTCGGACTCATTGACGTTGGGCGGCAGCACCTTGATGCCCATGCGGCGGCATTCGTTCAGATAGACCGCCGACTTGTCCTTGTCGTCACGGACCGAGGTGAGCAGCGCCGCCATGTACTCGGCGGGGTAGTTGGCCTTGAGGTACGCGGTCCAGTAGGTGACCAGGCCGTACGCGGAGGAGTGCGCCTTGTTGAACGCGTATCCGGCGAACGGGACCAGCACGTCCCACACCGCCTGGATGGCCTCGTCGGAGTACCCCTTCTCGCGGGCGCCCTTCTGGAAGTTGACGAACTCCTTCTCCAGCACCTCGGGCTTCTTCTTGCCCATCGCACGGCGCAGCAGGTCGGCCTGGCCGAGCGAGTAGCCCGCGAGCACCTGGGCGGCCTTCTGCACCTGCTCCTGGTACACGATGAGGCCGTAGGTGATGCCGAGGACCTCCTTGAGCGGCTCCTCCAGCTCGGGGTGGATCGGGGTGATCTCCTGCTGCCCGTTCTTCCGCAGCGCGTAGTTGATGTGCGAGTTCATGCCCATCGGACCCGGCCGGTAGAGGGCCGAGACGGCGGAAATGTCCTCGAAGTTGTCGGGCTTCATCATGCGCAGCAGGGAGCGCATGGGACCGCCGTCGAACTGGAAGACGCCGAGGGTGTCACCGCGGCAGAGCAGTTCGAAGGTCTTGGGGTCGTCCAGGGACAGATCGAGCAGCTTCAGATCGATGCCCTTGTTGGCGCGCACCATCTTGACGGCGTCGTCCATGATGGTGAGGTTGCGCAGGCCCAGGAAGTCCATCTTCAGCAGGCCCAGCGACTCACAGGTGGGGTAGTCCCACTGGGTCACGACCTGGCCGTCGTTCTTCGGCGAGAAGACCGGGACGTGGTCGGTCACCGTCTCGCTCGACATGATCACGCCGGCGGCGTGCACACCCATCTGGCGCACCAGGCCCTCGATACCGCGGGCGGTGTCGATGACCTTCTTGACATCCGGCTCGTTCTCGTACATTCCGCGCACCTCGCCCGCCTCGCTGTAGCGGGGGTGGCTGGAGTCGGTGATGCCGGAGAGCGGGATGCCCTTGCCCAGGACGTCGGCGGGCATCGCCTTGGTGATGCGGTCGCCCATCGCGTACGGGTAGCCCAGCACACGGGCCGAGTCCTTGATGGCGTTCTTGGCCTTGATGGTGCCGTAGGTGCCGATCTGGGCGACCTTGTCGGCGCCGTATTTCTCGGTGACGTACCGGATCACCTCACCGCGCCGACGCTCGTCGAAGTCGATGTCGACATCGGGCATGGACACGCGCTCGGGGTTGAGGAACCGCTCGAAGATCAGCCCGTGCTCGACCGGGTCGAGGTCGGTGATGCCCATCGCGTACGAGACGATCGAACCGGCCGCGGAGCCTCGGCCGGGGCCGACCGCGATGCCGTTGTTCTTGGCCCACATGATGAAGTCGGCGACCACGAGGAAGTAGCCCGGGAACCCCATCTGGATGATGACGTCCATCTCGTACTCGGCGAGCTTCTGGCGGTCCTCGGGGACGCCGCCGGGGAAGCGGCGGGCCATCCCCTTGCGGACCTCCTCCTGGAACCAGGTGACCTCGGTGTACCCCTCGGGGACGTCGAACCGGGGCATCAGGTCGCGCTTCTCGAACCACCCGGTGGTGTCGATCTGCTCGGCGACCAGCAGGGTGTTGGCGCACCCCTGCTGCCAGGCGTCGGAGGAGTCGATGGCGTACATCTCCTCCGTGGACTTCAGGTAGTAGCCGGAGCCGTCGAAGCGGAAGCGGTCCGGGTCGGAGAGGTTCTTGCCGGTCTGGACGCACAGCAGCGCGTCGTGCGCCTCCGCCTCACGGGAGTACGTGTAGTGCGAGTCATTGGTGACCAGCGGCGGGATGCCCAGCTTCTTGCCGATCTCCAGCAGCCCGTCGCGGACCCGGCGCTCGATCTCGATGCCGTGGTCCATCAGCTCCAGGAAGTACCGGTCCTTGCCGAAGATGTCCTGGTACTCGGAGGCGGCCTTGAGGGCCTCGTCGAACTGGCCGAGCCGCAGCCGGGTCTGCAGCTCGCCCGAGGGGCAGCCGGTGGAGGCGATCAGGCCCTCGGACCACTGGGCGATGGTCTCCTTGTCCATCCGCGGCCACTTGACGAAATAGCCCTCCATATAGGCGTCCGAGGAGAGCCGGAAAAGATTGTGCAGACCGGTCTTGTTCGCCGCCCAGATGGTCTTGTGGGTGTAACCACCGGAACCGGAGACGTCATCGCGCTTCTGGTGCGGCTGGCCCCACTGCACACGCCGCTTGTAGCGCCGCGACTCGGGCGCCACATACGCCTCGATCCCGATGATCGGCGTGACCCCGGCGCCCGTCGCCTGCTGGTAGAAGTCGTAGGCGCCGTGCAGGTTGCCGTGGTCGGTCATGGCGATGTGGGTCATGCCCATCTCATTGCAGGCCTTGAACATGTCCTTGAGCCGCGCCGCACCGTCCAGCAGCGAGTACTGGGTGTGGACATGCAGGTGCGTGAAGGGCGGCTTCGTCACGGTGGAGGACCTCCGGCGAACAATCGATGACGGCAAGGCGAGACAGCACCGAAGGTTACCCCTCCGCACCGACAGGAGCCCGGCACTCACGAGTAGCCTCGGGCGTTGATCCCGACGGGGCGTCCGGTCCTCCCGCGCACCCGGCGGACCGGAACATACCCTGTCGTATCTGCCATTCCGATCAGACCCCTCATGCCCCCAGGAGGCGCTCCGCGATGTCGACCCAGCAGACCCAGGCGGAACAGCGCGGCGAGCACATCCTCGCCGTTTTCGACACCGCCTTCGGCGAGCTGCTCGCCGCCGACCCGGCCGCCTTCCGCGTCAAGTTCCGGAAGATGGCCGCCTCGGCGTTCGCGTTCTACCGCGGCACCGCCTGCCTGTTCTACGCCGATGTGGAGCGGGAGCGCGCCGGCGGGCCGTACCTGGACGACCGCACCAGCCGGGTGTGGATCCACGGCGACCTCCACGCCGAGAACTTCGGCACCTACATGGACGCCAACGGCCGGCTGATCTTCAATGTGAACGACTTCGACGAGGCGTACGTCGGTCCCTTCACCTGGGACCTGAAGCGCTTCGCCGCCTCCGTGGCGCTCATCGGCTACACCAAGGCGCTCAGCGACGAGAAGATCACCGAGCTGGTGCGGACGTACGCCGGCGCGTACCGCGAGCGCATCCACGCCCTGGCCACCGGCGCCAAGAACGACGAGGTGCCACCCTTCACCCTGGAGACCTCGGAGGGTCCGCTGCTGGACGCGCTGCGCGACGCCCGCTCGCTGACCCGCTTCGGGCTGCTCGACTCGATGACCGAGATCCGCGACTTCGAGCGGCGCTTCTCGGCCGGCGGCGGGTCCATCGAGCTGGACGCGGCCACCCGCTACAAGGTCCTGGCCGCCTTCGACGGCTATCTGGAGACCCTCCCGGAGTCCAGTCTCGCGCGTCCGGACTCCTACCGCGTCAAGGACGTCGTGGGCCGCCGGGGCATCGGCATCGGCAGCGCCGGGCTCCCCTCGTACAACATCCTTCTGGAGGGCAACAGCGACGCCCTGGAGAACGATGTGGTGATCTACATGAAGCAGGGGCAGACCCCGGCGGTCTCCCGGCACATCACCGACGAACAGGTGCGGTCGTACTTCCACCACGAGGGCCACCGCACGGTGATCTCCCAGCGCGCGCTCCAGGCCCACGCCGACCCGTGGCTGGGCTGGACCGAGCTGGACGGGGCGGGGCAGCTGGTCGCCGAGATCTCGCCGTACGCGGTGGACCTCGACTGGTCCGACATCGACGACCCGGCCGAGATCGCGGCGGTCGTGGCCGACCTCGGACGGGCCACGGCCGCCATGCACGCGGCCGCCGACGACCAGAGCGGCCACTCGCTGGTGCCGTTCTCCACCGAGCGCGCCATCGACGCGGTGATCGCCGCCGACGAGGACGGCTTCGCCGATCTCCTGGTGGACTTCGCGCACTCCTACGGCGCCCGCGCCCGCGCCGACCACCAGATCTTCGTGGACCTCTTCCGCAACGGCCGCATCCCCGGCCTCTGACCGCTTAAGGGGCCCATGACCGCCCCCGGTGACCGCACGGTCGCCGCCCCCCGCCGACTGCTCTATCGTTACCGGGCATGTGGCCTGGAGAGCAGCCGCCGGGGGGCGAGCAGAATCCGCAGCGGAATCCGTACCAGCAGCCGGGGTACCAGCAGCCGGGCCATCCGCCGCCCCCTGCTCAGCCTCCGGGCTTCCCGCCCGCTCCCCCGCCGCCGCCCGGCCCGGTCGGCGCGCCCGGCCCGGCGGACCGGCAGCGCCGGAGCGGGCTCACGGCCGTCGTGGCGGTGACGGTGGCCGCCGCCGCGCTCGCGGGCGTTCTGGTGATCACGGACGACGACACGGGTTCGAAGGACTCCGCGGCCGATGTCGTCCAGGGCGGCTCCGACGGCTCCACGGACGCGGACGGCTCCGGGGGCTCGCAGAAGCTCGTCACGCCCGCCCACAGCTCCGGTCCGAGCGGCACCACCGTGGTGATCGGCGAGGCCGGCTCCGGGCACACCCTCGACGTCTACGAGGATCTTCGCTGCCCGCCGTGCGCCGCCTTCGAACAGGGGGTCGGGCCCACCATCGCCAAGGACATCAAGGACGGCACGTACCAGGTGTCGTTCCACTTCGCCGCCATCCTGGACGAGACCATGGGCGGCAGCGGCTCCGCGAACGCCCTGAGCGCCCTCGGGGCGGCGCTGGACGTGAGCACCGATGCCTTCCTCGACTACAAGGCCGCCCTGATGTCGTCGAAGAACCACCCCGTGGAGTCCAAGGACTCCTACGCCGACGACGACTATCTGCTGAACGTCTCCCAGGAGGTGTCCGCGCTCAAGACGAACGCCTCCTTCCGGGCGGCGGTGCGCGAGGGCACCTACGACCCCTGGGCGAAGCAGATGATCGCCGACTTCGACGCCTCCGGGGTGAACGGCACGCCCACCGTCGAGCTCGACGGCTCCCCGCTCCAGCCGAACGGCTCCACCCCGGTGACCGCGACGGAGTTCACGAAAGCGGTGAACAAGCAGCTCAAGGACGGATAGCAGGCCGCCATGGCCGGTTCTTCATCTGGTCCATACGGGCGAACGTGGCAGAATTCGAAGGTATGGACGGCACCGGACCGCAGCTGAGGGCAGTGCGCGCGGCGCTCTTCACCGCGCTGTGCGTCACGCTGTCCTCGGCTTCGCATGTCCTGCTGTCGCGGGTCCCGCTGCCCCTGGGCACCGTCGCCGCGCTCTCGGTGGCCGTCTTCGCCCTCGCCTACGCCCTCGCGGGCCGGGAGCGGGGTTTCTGGTCCATCGCCGCCCTGCTGATCCCGTTGGAGCTGGCCGCCGACACGGTCTTCACCACCGGCCAGCAGGCGTGCTACGGACAGTCCGGCGGCCCCGTGGCGGGCTCGCTGCGCTCCATGGGGGTCACCGTCCTGTGCGGCGGCGGTGACCTCGGCGGTCCGCTGCCCGCGGTCTCCCGGAGCGGCGTCGGCACCCCGCTGGCGGCCACCGTGAGCTCCTCCACCCCCTGGCTGCTGCTCGCCGCGCATATCGCGGTGGGTCTGGTCGCCTCGGCCTGGCTGCGGCGCGGCGAGGCCGCCGTGGGCCGTCTGCTGGGCTCCCTGGCCGCCTTCGCCTTCCGGCCGCTGCTGCTGGCCGTCGCGGGCCTGGCGCTGGCCGGGGCGCACCGGCGCCCGGCCCCGCGGCCCGTACGGCCGGTGCGCCCGGCGCCGGCGCTCCCCCTCCTCGTGCACTCCGTGGTGCGCCGCGGACCGCCCTGCTCGGCCGCTGCCTGAGCACAGCGCTCCCCACCCCCGTACGCATCACCGACGACGCACACCCACGGAGATCGAATCCATCATGAGCAACCGCAACAGCCACCAGAACAAGCAGGCCGCGCGCGAACGGCTGCGCGCCGAGCGTGAGCGCCAGGCCAAGCGGGAGCGGACGCGGCGCCAGCTGTTCGTCGGCGGCGCGGTCGTCGCGGTCCTGGCGATAGCCGGCGGCATCGGCTACGCCGTCACCAACATGCACTCGGACGACGCCAACAAGAAGTGGCGGGCGGCGGCCGAGAAGGAGGCGTTCAAGAAGCCCGCCCACACCAGCGGCTCCCAGGGCACGACGGTCGTCATCGGCGACGAGAAGGCCAAGAACACCCTGCACGTCTACGAGGACATGCGCTGCCCGGTCTGTGCCCAGTTCGAGGAGTACACCGGTAAGACCGTGCTCAAGGACATCAAGGACGGCACCTACAAGGCGCAGTTCACGATGGGCACCTTCCTCGACGACAACAAGCAGGCGCCCGGCGCCGGCTCGAAGAACGCCCTGAGCGCGCTCGGCGCGGCCCTCAACGTCAGCCCGCAGGCGTTCCTGGACTACAAGGCGGCGCTGTACGCCCCGAAGAACCACCCCGCCGAGACCGACGACGCCTTCGCCAGCGACCAGAAGCTGATCGACATCGCCCAGCAGGTCAAGGAGCTGAAGGGCAACACGGCCTTCGAGAAGGCCGTGAAGAACGGCACTTACGACCGGTGGGCGCTGGCCATGTCCAAGTCGTTCGACGACACCAAGGACATCACCGGCACCCCGTCCTTCAAGCTCAACGGGAAGAAGCTGGAGGTCAACGGCAACCCGCCGATGACCCCGGACCAGTTCACCCCGCTCATCGAGAACGGGCTCAAGAAGTAACGGCCGACGCTGTTCCCGGCCGGATCGGCGGGCGTGTCCCCACAGGGCACGCCCGCCGATCGCGCTCGCCGGCCCGGCGGCCCGCTCAGAGGTCGGCCAGGAAGCCGAGCGCCACCCGCCAGGCGGCCTCGGCGGCCTCCTTGTCGTAGTCCGGCAGCTCGGGGTCGGTGAAGATGTGCCCGGCCCCGGCATAGCGGAAGACCTCCACATCGGCGCCCGCCCGCCGCATCCGCAGATACCAGGCGTTGAGCCAGTCGTGCGGCTCGAACGGGTCGGGGTCGGCCACGTGCAGCTGCACCGGCAGCTCGTCGGCCGCCGCGTCGTCGGCGATGTCCGAGGTGCCGTGCAGCAGAAGCAGTCCGCGCGCCTTGTCGTCGGCCAGCGCCAGGTTCTGCGCGAGGGAGCCACCGAGCGAGAAACCGGCGTAGACCAGCCCGCGGTCCGAGTAGGGCGCGGCGGCGGTGACGGCCCGCTTCAGCAGCTCGTCGCGGCCGATCCGCTCCTTGATCACCATGCCGTCCTCGACGGTGTCGGCGGTCTGCCCCTCATAGAGGTCGGGCACGACCACCTCATGCCCGGCCGCGCGCAGCCGGTCGGCCGCCTCCCGCACGGCGGGCCGCAGTCCGTACGCGGAGTGGAACAGAACAATCGTCGAGGTACCGGCCACCGCTGTCACTTCCCCTTGCGTGGGTCTTCCGTGGATTTTCGCGAGTTCTTCCGTGGATCGTCCTCTCCCATCGTGCCAGTCGCGGTCTGAGCGCACCCGTTCCGGGGAAGGCGGGACAGGGCACCCGGGAGTCTCCCGAAGGAAGGATGAGGTAGGTGTCCATGGAGGACGTGCTGCGTCCGCTCGTCGTCATCGGCGGCTCACTGGCCATCACGCTGTTCATCGGCTGGGCCGTCGACTGGCTGCTGCGACGGGCCGACGCCCGGCACCCGGAGACCCCCCTGTGGGACCGGCTGCGCCGCTGCCGGCTTCCGCTACAGGTGACCGTGTGCACGGCGCTGCTGGGCGGGTCGTACGACAAAACGGAGGCGGAGGTCGTCCACGAGCACGGGACGGCCATCGGCCGGCTGCTCGCACTGGTGCTGATCGCCGCGGCGGCCTGGCTCGCGGTGCGGGTCTCGTCGGCCATCGTGGAGTCCTCCTACTCCCGCTACGCCTCCAGCGCGCACGACCCCGCGCGGGTGCGCCGGGTGCGCACCCAGGTGACGTTGATCCAGCGGGTGGTGGCCGCGATCGTCGGCGTGGTGGCGGCCTCCGCGATGCTGCTGACCTTCCCGACGATGCGCACGGTCGGCACCTCCATGCTGGCCTCGGCCGGCATCCTCGGCGTCGTCGCCGGTGTCGCCGCCCAGTCCACGCTGGGGAACCTCTTCGCGGGGCTCCAGATCGCCTTCGGCGACATGGTGCGGATCGGCGACACGGTGGTCGTGGACGGCGAGTGGGGCACGGTCGAGGAGATCACGCTGACCTTCCTGTCCGTGCGGACCTGGGACGAGCGGCGGATCACCATGCCGGTCTCGTACTTCACCAGCAAGCCGTTCGAGAACTGGTCGCGCGGCGGCACCCAGAAGGTGGCCACGGTCTTCTTCCACCTCGACCACAGCGCGCCGGTCGAGGAGATGAGGGAGCGGCTGGGCGAGATCGTAAGGAAGTCCCCGGCCTGGGACGGCCGGGACTGGAACCTGGTGGTGACGGACACCACCCCGAGCACCATCCTGGTGCGGGCGCTCATCACGGCGCGGGACCCGGACGACGCGTGGACGGTGCGCTGCGAGGTGCGCGAGAAGATGATCACGTGGCTGCGGGACGCCCATCCCTACGCCCTGCCGCGCATCGCCACCGCCCCGGCCGCCCAGCCCCCGCAGACGCTCCTGGAAGGCGAGCGCGGCCATGAGCGCCGCGGCCGCCACGAACACTTCGCCCGCTTCGAGGACGGGCTGCGCAAGGACGCCCAGGGCCCGGGGCGGGGCTACTGAGGGCGCGCGGCGCCCCGGGCCGCGCCGGCCGCCGCCACCGCACCGCCCGCTACAGCGCCCGCCGCATCGCGCGGTGCGGGATGCCGCTGCCCTCGTCGAACTCGGGGCCGTACGCCGCGTAGCCCAGCCGCTCGTAGAAGCCGAGGGCATGGGTCTGGGCCTCCAGATAGACCTCGGCCAGGCCGCGCCGGCGGGCCTCCGCCTCGACGGCCCGGACCAGGTCGGCCCCCAGTCCGGTGCCGCGTGCCGCCCTGGCCACCGCAAGGCGGCCCAGGACGGCGGTGGTGGCGCCGTCGACACCGGCGTGGGCGTACTTCTTGTCCGCGGCGGCGCCGTGCAGAAACCGGACCGTGCCCACCGGACGGCCCTCGGCGTCGGTGGCGAGGAGGTGGACTGCGTGCGCGTCGTACGCGTCCATCTCCTCCTCCTCGGGGATCCGCTGCTCCACCACGAAGACCTCCCGGCGCACCGCGAAGCAGCCGGACAGGTCCCCGTCGGCCACGACCTCGATCACGCGCTCTCCGCCTTCACGATGTCCAGCGCCGCCCGCAGGTCGTCCGGGTAGGCGCTCTCGAACTCGACCCATTCACCGTGCGCGGGGTGCTCGAAGCCGAGCCGCACGGCGTGCAGCCACTGCCGGGTCAGCCTCAGCCGCTTGGCGAGCGTCGGGTCCGCGCCGTAGGTGAGGTCGCCGACACAGGGGTGGCGGTGGGCGGCCATGTGCACCCGGATCTGGTGGGTGCGGCCCGTCTCCAGCTTGATGTCCAGCAGGCTCGCGGCCCGGAACGCCTCAATGAGGTCGTAGTGGGTGACGCTCGGCTTGCCCTCCGCCGTCACGGCCCACTTGTAGTCGTGCTGCGGATGGCGCCCGATCGGGGCGTCGATGGTGCCGCTCAGCGGGTCCGGGTGGCCCTGGACCAGCGCGTGGTAGCGCTTGTCCACGGTGCGCTCGCGGAACGCCTGCTTGAGCACGGAGTACGCCAGCTCGGACTTGGCGACGACCATGAGCCCGGAGGTGCCGACGTCCAGTCGGTGCACGATCCCCTGGCGCTCGGCGGCGCCCGAGGTGGAGACCCGGAAGCCGGCGGCGGCGAGTCCGCCGATCACGGTGGGTCCGGTCCAGCCGGGGCTGGGGTGGGCGGCGACGCCGACCGGCTTGGAGACGACCACGATGTCCTCGTCGTCGTGCACGATCTCCATGCCCTCGACGGGCTCGGCGACGACCCGCACCGGCGGCGCGGCCCGCGGCATCTCGACCTCGAGCCAGGCACCCCCGGAGACCCGGTCGGACTTCCCGGCGACACTGCCGTCGAGCTGCACCTTTCCGGCGGCGGCCAGCTCGGCCGCCTTGGTCCGGGAGAAGCCGAACATACGGGCGATCGCGGCATCGACGCGCTCGCCTTCCAGACCGTCCGGTACGGGCAGGGTGCGGATCTCGGGAATCGTACTCACCCGACGAGTATGCCGGACCGGGCGCACCGGTTCGTACGCCCGTCGGATACCGGCCGGTCCGCCCCTGTCCTGGCCGGACCGGTGCCTCCGCGGTCCCGTCCGGCGGACCGCCGCCGGGTCAGTCCTTGTGGACCGTGCCGTCCGGATCCAGGCCGCGGAAGGACAGGATCACGATCAGGAAGCCGCCGCACACGATGGCCGAATCGGCGAGGTTGAAGACCGCGAAGTGGGCTGGCGCGATGAAGTCCACCACCGCTCCCTGGAAGTCCCCGGGCGCCCGGAAGACCCGGTCGGTGAGGTTGCCGAAGGCCCCGCCGAGCAGCAGACCGAGCGCGATGGCCCAGGGCACGCTGTAGAGCTTGCGGGCCAGCCGCGCGATCACCACGATGACCCCGACCGCGATCACCGTGAAGACGATGGTCATGGCCTCACCGAAGCCGAAGGCCGCGCCCCGGTTGCGGATCACCTCGAACTGGAGCCAGGTGCCGATCACCTCGACCGGAGCGTGGTGCTCCAGCTTCGCGACCACGGCCAGCTTGCTGATCAGGTCGATCAGATAGGCCAGCGCGGCGACTCCGAGGAGCACTCCGACCCGCCGCCGCCCTCTGTCCGCCGCGGTCTCCTCGGCTCCGGCTCCCGCAGCGCTGGTCCCGGCGCCCCCCTCCGCCTTCCCCGCGTCTGGCGTACCGATGGCCTGCTCCGCCTCTGTCACGTGAGTCCCTCAACCTCTCCGGGCCAGTCTCCCCCTGTGAGGGACGAGGGTACGGCACACACGTACGGGCGTCAGCGGCGCTCCTGGCGCTGCTTGCATTCGACACACAGTGTGGCCCTGGGGAACGCCTGCATCCGGGCCTTGCCGATCGCGTTGCCGCAGTTCTCGCACAGCCCGTACGTCCCGGTGTCCAGCCGCTCCAGGGCCCGCTCGGTCTGGAGCAGCATCTCGCGGGCGTTCCCGGCCAGGGCCATCTCGTGCTCGCGGGTGATGTTCTTGGTGCCGGTGTCGGCCTGGTCGTCGCCGGCGCCGTCACCGGAGTCGCGCATCAGCCCGGTGATCGCCTGCTCGGAGGCGAGGATCTCGGTGCGCAGCCGGCCGGCCTCGGTCAGCAGCTCGGTGCGCGCCTCCTCCACCTCCTCGGCCGACCAGGGGTCCTCACCGGGGCGTACCGCGAGCTCGGCGGGGTCGGCGGGCGCGCCCGCCGCACGGGCCTTGGGCAGCGGGGGCGCGGTCGTCGTGGGCTTCTCGTCGGTCGGCGCACCGTCCGGGGTCTTCTTCGCAACCACTTTCCTGGCTCCCGTCTTCTTCGCGGGCACCGCCTTGCCGGCGGGCGTGGCCTTCCTGACCGTGGTCTTCCCGGCCGTGGTCTCGTCGGCCACGGTCTTCCCGGCCGCACCTTCCTCGGCGGGCGCGGCCGTCTTGGCGGATGCGTTCCTCCTGGCGGGTGTGGCCGCCTTCTTCCTCGGTGCGCTCTTCTTCGCGGACGCGGCCTTGGCGGGGCCCTGCGCGACGGCCCCGTCGGCCGCCGCGGTCTTGTGCGCGGCCTTCTTGCCCGAGGCGCTCTTCTCGGCGGGCGCGGCCTTCGTCGCCTTCGCCGTGCTCTTCTGCACGGCGGTCTTCCTAGCCACCATGGCCGCGGCCCCTTCACATATTGTGATCTTGCTCGCGAATCGTTCCGGAACGATAAATCGACTCCGGGCGGGCGGCAACGGGGCACGCCGCCCGATTCGCCCGGCTTGTCGCTACGACAACCCGGTCTCCCCCGTTGTGCCCCACTCCGCGCGCCGTAATCCGTCCGGCATCCGGTACCCGGGAGTGACCCAGCGTGACGACCGCGCCCACGGCACCCGGCGTAGCGCCATTCGGGTCAATCCCCGCAGCCGGCCGTCCCCCACTCGGCGCAGCGCCTTATTCGGTCGGCCCCGGTCGTCCCGGCCCCGTACACTGGGCGCAGCGAAAGGCGTGGATGGGGACGAGTAGCGTCGTAGGCGGCCCAGAGCGACCCGGGGACGGTGTGAGCCCGGGGGCGAGCGCGATGTGAAGGATCACCCCGGAGCCGCCGGAAGAACCCCCGTCCTGGGCCAGTAGAACCGGCATCGCGATCCCAATGAGGGGGCCGGGAGCTCACCCGCTGCCGGTCAAGGAGGGTGGTACCGCGGGAGCGCACGGCTCTCGTCCCTCCGACGGAACCGGAAAGAGCACGTGTCCGCCGGAGGAAGAAGAGCCCCGATGACGCCGCAGTACCGCCAGGTGCCCGCCCAGGTCGACCTGCCCGCCCTCGAGCACGCCGTGCTCGACTTCTGGCGGGAGAACAAGATCTTCGCCCGTAGCCTCGAGCAGTCCGAGGGACGGCCCGAGTGGGTCTTCTACGAGGGCCCGCCGACCGCGAACGGCATGCCCGGCGCCCACCACATCGAGGCCCGCGTCTTCAAGGACGTCTTCCCGCGCTTCCGCACCATGCGGGGCTACCACGTCGACCGTAAGGCGGGCTGGGACTGCCACGGCCTGCCGGTCGAGCTGGCGGTCGAGAAGGAGCTGGGCTTCAACGGCAAGAAGGACATCGAGGCGTACGGCATCGCCGAGTTCAACGCCAAGTGCCGGGAGTCGGTCACCCGGCACACCGACGCCTTCGCCGAGCTCACCACGCGGATGGGCTACTGGACCGATCTCGACGGCGCGTACTGGACCATGAACCCCGAGTACGTCGAGTCGGTGTGGTGGTCCCTGAAGGAGATCTTCAACAAGGGGCTGCTGGTCCAGGACCACCGGGTCGCTCCCTGGTGCCCGCGCTGCGGCACCGGGCTGTCCGACCACGAGCTGGCGCAGGGCTACGAGACGGTCGTCGACCCCTCGGTCTTCGTCCGCTTCCCGCTGACCTCCGGGCCGCTGGCGGGCCGGGCGTCGCTGCTGGTGTGGACGACCACGCCGTGGACCCTGGTCTCCAACACCGCCGTGGCCGCGCATCCCCAGGTGCGCTATGTGGTCGCCACCGACGGCGCGGAGTCGCTGGTCGTCGCGGAGCCGCTGGTGGAGAAGGCGCTCGGCGAGGGCTGGACCGTCACCGAGGAGTCCTTCACCGGGGCCGAGATGGAGCGCTGGAGCTACCGGCGCCCCTTCGAGCTGGTGGAGATCCCCGACGCGCACTTCGTCGTCAACGCCGACTACGTGACGACCGAGGACGGCACCGGTCTGGTCCACCAGTCCCCGGCCTTCGGTGAGGACGACCTGAAGACCTGCCGTGCGTACGGCCTCCCGGTGGTCAACCCGGTCCGCCCGGACGGCACCTTCGAGGAGGGGCTCGGCCTGGTCGGCGGCGAGTTCTTCAAGAAGGCCGACGAGGCGCTGACGGCGGACCTCCAGGAGCGCGGTCTGCTGTTCCGGCACGTGCCGTACGAGCACAGCTACCCGCACTGCTGGCGCTGCCACACCGCGCTGCTCTACTACGCCCAGCCGTCGTGGTACATCCGCACCACCGCGATCAAGGACGCGCTGCTGCGGGAGAACGAGAAGACCAACTGGTACCCCGAATCGGTCAAGACCGGTCGCTATGGCGACTGGCTCAATAACAACATCGACTGGGCGCTGTCCCGCAATCGCTACTGGGGCACCCCGCTGCCCATCTGGCGCTGCGCCGAGTCCCATCTCACCTGCGTCGGCTCCCTCGCCGAGCTCTCCGAGCTGACCGGCACCGACCAGAGCGGACTGGACCCGCACCGGCCGTACATCGACGAGATCACCTTCCCCTGCGCCGCCGACGGCTGCTCGCTGACGGCCGAGCGGGTGCCCGAGGTCATCGACGCCTGGTACGACTCGGGCTCGATGCCGTTCGCGCAGTACGGCTACCCGTACCGGAACAAGGAGCTCTTCGAGCGGCGCTACCCGGCGCAGTTCATCTCCGAGGCCATCGACCAGACCCGCGGCTGGTTCTACACGCTGATGGCGGTCGGCACGCTCGTCTTCGATAAGTCCTCGTATGAAAACGTGGTCTGCCTCGGTCACATCCTGGCCGAGGACGGGCGGAAGATGTCCAAGCACCTGGGCAACATCCTTCAGCCGATCCCGCTGATGGACCAGCACGGCGCGGACGCGGTGCGCTGGTTCATGGCCGCGGGCGGCTCGCCGTGGGCGGCGCGCCGGGTCGGGCACGGCACCATCCAGGAGGTCGTGCGCAAGACGCTGCTCACCTACTGGAACACGGTCGCCTTCCAGGCGCTGTACGCCCGCACCTCGGGCTGGGCGCCGTCCGGGGCGGACCCGGCCCCGGCCGAGCGGCCGCTGCTGGACCGCTGGCTGCTGGGCGAACTGGGCACGCTCACCGAGCAGGTGACCGAGGCGATGGAGGCGTACGACACCCAGCGCGCCGGAAAGCTGCTGTCGGCCTTCGTCGACGATCTGTCCAACTGGTACGTGCGCCGCTCCCGCCGCCGCTTCTGGCAGGGCGACGCCGCCGCGCTGCGCACCCTGCACGATGTCGTCGAGACGGTCACCCGGCTGATGGCACCCCTGGTGCCCTTCATCACCGAGCGGGTCTGGCAGGACCTGGTGGTCCCGGTGACCCCCGAGGCGCCCGCCTCCGTGCACCTGGCCACCTGGCCGGAGCCGGACCGATCCATGATCGACCCGGTCCTCTCGGAGCGGATGGCGCTGGTGCGGCGCCTGGTGGAGCTGGGGCGCGCGACCCGCGCGGAGTCCGGTGTGAAGACGCGCCAGCCGCTGTCGCGGGCGCTGGTCGCCGCGTCCGGCTTCGAATCCCTCGGCACCGAACTGCGCGCCCAGATCGAGGAGGAGCTCAACGTCTCCTCGCTCGCGTCGCTGAGCGAGGTCGGCGGCTCGCTGGTGGACACCACCGCGAAGGCCAACTTCCGCGCGCTGGGCAAGCGTTTCGGCAAGGGCACCCAGCCGGTCGCCAAGGCGATCGCGGAGGCGGACGCGGCCGCGCTGTCGGTGGCGCTGCGCGAGGGCACGGCGTCGGTGACCGTGGACGGCGAGCAGGTCTCCCTCTCCCCCGACGAGGTCATCATCACCGAGACCCCGCGCGAGGGCTGGTCGGTCGCCTCCGACGCGGGTGCCACGGTCGCCCTCGACCTGGAGATCACCCCGGAGCTGCGCCGCGCGGGTCTCGCCCGTGACGCGATCCGGCTGATCCAGGAGGCCCGTAAGAACAGCGGACTGGACGTGGCCGACCGGATCGCGCTGCGCTGGCGGTCGGCCGACGAGGAGCTCCGCCAGGCCCTCACCGACCACGCCGAGCTGATCGCGGACGAGGTCCTCGCGACCGACTTCGCCTCCGGCGACGGGGAGGAGGGCTACGGCGAGGAGTTCACGGACACCCCGCTGGGCCTCACCTTCCGCCTCCGCAAGGCGTAATACCGGGGGTTCGGTACCCCACCCCGCGAGCGCCGGACGGGCTGGTTCCAGCCCGTCCGGCGCTCGCGACGTCCCGAACCGGGGGCAGGCGGGGGAAAGCGTCCCACCCGCACGGCAAAGGGCCGGGCCCGGGAGCTTGCCGCTCCCGGGCCCGGCCCTGGTGATTGCCGAACGCCGCGCGCTATGCGTACCGCGTCAGTTGTCGTCCTCGTCGATGAGGAAGCCCCGCATCGGGCTCGGCGCCTGCTGCATCGGCTGCGGGCTCTGCGGCCGCACCGGTGCCATCGGCTGGGTCATCGCGGGAGACATCTGCTGCTGTCCGCCGTAGGACGGCGCTCCGCCGTTCTGACCGTGGCCGCCCATGGACTGGTTGCCGCCCATGGTGTGGCCGCCCATGGTGCCGGCGCCGGCCGAGGCCATGGAGCCGCTCATCGAGGGGGACGGCGGCAGCGAGGCGGTCGCCGGGGTACGCGGCGGGGCGAGCGAGTCGTCGGCCTGGTTCTCCAGCTGGCGCAGCTGGCTCTCCAGGTACGACTTCAGCCGCGTGCGGTACTCGCGCTCGAAGCCGCGCAGATCCTCGACCTTGCGCTCGAGCGTGGCACGGGCGGACTCCAGGGAGCCCATCGCCACACGGTGCTTCTCCTGCGCGTCCCGCTCCAGCGCGTCGGCCTTGGCGCGGGCGTCCCGCTCCAGGCCCTCGGCGCGGCTGCGGGCCTCGCCGACGATCTTGTTGGCCTCGGAACGGGCCTCCGCGATCGCCTGGTCAGCGGTCTGCTGCGCGAGCGAGAGCACGCGCGCGGCGCTGTCGCCGCCCGGACCCTGCCCCGGCTGCGGCAGCTGCGGACCACCGGGGCCGCCAGGACCGCCGGGGCCACCGGGACCGCCCATCGGGCCACCCATGGGACCGCCGGGACCCATCGGGCCGTTCTGACCCATGGGACCGTTCTGACCCATCGGACCGTTCTGGCCCATCGGGCCGGGACCGCCCTGCTGCATCGGTCCGGGGCCGTTCTGGCCCATCGGACCGGCCGGCAGCTGCGGGGCACCGCCCGGGAGTTGGGGCGGCCCACCCATCTGCTGCTGCTGGCCGGGCGGCACCGGCTGCGGTCCCGATATGGCGGCGGGCACGGGTGCGCCTGGCCTCTCCTGCTGTTCGGGAGGCTTGCGCATGCCTTGTTGCTGACTCTGGGCGGCGGCACGCGTCGCGGCGGCCAGCTTGGCGCGCAGGTCCTCGTTCTCCCGCAACAGCCGGGTCAGTTCGGCTTCGACCTCGTCGAGGAAGGCATCGACCTCGTCCTCGTCATAGCCTTCTCGGAGGCGGACGGTCGTGAACTGCTTGTTCCGCACGTCCTCGGGGGTCAACGGCATCTCTACTTCACCTCAACGTAGTCGTCGGCAATCGGCAAGACCGTATCGTTCACACCCTGCTCGCAAAATTGCTCACGACGGTGATCAGGATCCAGACGATGATCATCAGCACGAAGAAGGACAGGTCGAGCGCCACACCCCCGAGACGCAGCGGCGGGATGAACCGCCGCAGAAGCTTGAGTGGCGGATCGGTCACAGTGTAGGTGGCCTCGAGGAGGACCACCATCGCTCGACCGGGTTGCCACGAGCGCGCGAACTGGAAGACATAGTCCATAACCAGCCGGAAGATCAGCACGATCAGGAAGCAGTAGAGCGCGATGTAGATCACCTGTAGTGCGATGCCCATCCCGCGCGTCCCTCTCCCCTGGTTCGTACTGGCCTTACGGCCTCGGATGACTCGGTGTTGCCGGTTTGCCGTTTTTGCGTCTCAGCTCTGGTTGAAGAACCCGCCCTCTGCGATACGGGCCTTGTCCTCCGCCGTGACATCGACGTTAGCAGGAGACAACAGGAACACCTTCTGCGTCACCCGCTCAATGCTGCCATGGAGGCCGAACACCAGACCGGCGGCAAAGTCGACAAGTCGCTTCGCATCCGTGTCGTCCATCTCCGTCAGATTCATGATCACGGGAGTGCCCTCACGGAAGTGTTCCCCGATAGTACGGGCCTCGTTGTAGGTCCGGGGGTGGAGTGTGGTGATGCGGTACGGCTCCCGCTCGGACACAACCTTGGGCATGATCACGGGCGCGTTCTTCTCCAAGTTCTGACGTTCAGGTGTGATGGACGCCACGGGGGCAATTCGCGCGGGTCGCCCGGTTTCTACCGCAAGGGGAGCCGGTTCACGCTGCGCGGGAGGATGGACGACTCGCACGGATTCGCCCCTTTCCGGCCGTGGTTCGGTCTCCACTACCTGATGTCGCCGACGGTCCCGCTCGGGCTCCGGCTCGGGCTCGAACTCGTCGTCGGGGTCGAATCCCCGGCCGTCGTACCCATCGTCCTCCACGAGGCCGAGGTAGACCGCCATCTTGCGCATCGCGCCGGCCATTCTCTGCGTCCTCCGCTCTGTGGTGGATCGGCTCCGCCACCGGATGCCATGGATCCACGTGGCCCGCCCGCCTTTTGACGGGAATGACCATATTTTCTGCTGTGGTCCGACTTCTTCGCGACGTTACCGGAGCCTGGGTCGGACTCCGAGTACCGCAGTGCCGACGCGCACATGTGTCGCCCCCGCCGCCACCGCTTCCTCGAGGTCCGAGCTCATCCCCGCCGAAACCATGGTGGCAGCCGGATGGGCCACGCGCAGGCGGGACGAGATTTCCATCAGCCGGTCGAACGCCGCCCGCGGCCGCCCTTCATAAGGACCCGTCAGCGGGGCGACGGTCATCAGACCGTCGAGCCGCAGCCCTTCGGCCTCGGCCACGGAATCGGCGAGCCGTGCCACTCCGTCCGGTCCGACACCTCCGCGCCCTCCCCGTTCGTCGGAGTCCGCGTCGAGCGCGACCTGAATCAGGACGCCCAGCTCCCGTGCGGCCCCCACGGCCGCACGGGAGAGCGCGTCAACCAATCGCTTACGATCGACAGATTGCACCACATCGGCATAACTCGATACCGAACGAACCTTATTGGTCTGCAACTGTCCGACAAAGTGCCAGATCAGTGGCAAATCCGCGCATTCCGCAGCTTTGGGAGCTGCTTCCTGATCGCGGTTCTCGGCGACATGCCGTACGCCGAGTTCCGCGAGCAAACGGACATCGCTCGCCGGATAGGTCTTGGTGACCACGATCCGGGTCACCTCTTCGCGCTTGCGACCGGCCGTGGCACAGGCAGCAGAGATACGTTCCTCCACCCGGGCCAGATTGGCGGCCAGTTCCGCCTTGCGATCCGTCACGACTCAGCCGGCCAACCAGACATAGCTCGCGAGCCGCCCCGTGATGCGCTCGCGCCGGTACGAGAAGTGGTCCGCCGACTCCAGGGTGCAGATGTGAGATTCTCCATCCGCCTCGTCCATCCGCACACCGGACCGGGCCAGTTGGGCCCGGACACCGGCCACCACGTCCACCGCCGGGGTACCCCAGCTGGTTTCGGCCCATGCCTCGGGCACCGTCGCGGCGACATCGGCGCGCATGTCCGCGGGAACCTCGTAGCAGCGGCCGCACACCGCGGGGCCGATACGGGCGACGATCCGGGCAGGCTCAGCGCCCTGTTCGGTCATCGCCTCCACCACCGCCGGGACCACTCCGGCGACCAGACCCGGCCGGCCGGCGTGGGCGGCGCCGATGATCCCGGCCACCGGATCGGCCAGCAGCACCGGGGTGCAGTCGGCGGTGAGGACGGCCAGGGCGAGACCTTGACGCCGGGTCACCACCGCGTCCACCGCCGGGATCTCCCCGTCGGCCCACGGTCCGTCGACCACCGCGACGTCCCGGCCGTGCACCTGGTTCATCCATACGACCGCCGCCGGGTCCAGGCCCATCGCCTTGGCGGCCAGTTCCCGGTTGGCCCGTACGGCCTGGGGGGCGTCGCCGACCGCCCCGCCGAGGTTGAGCTCGTCATACGGAGCGGCGCTCACCCCGCCCCACCGGTCGGTGAAGGCGAAGTGCGCGCCGCTCGCGTCGTGCTGTTGCGCTATCACGTCTGGTTCGCTTCAAAGTCGCCGTCGAGCCATACCGGACGGCTCACTTCAGGAAGTCCGGAACGTCCAGCTCCTCGGCCTGGCTGTCCGGGTAGGGACGAGCCGGGGGGACCTGGGGGTGCGGGGCGGGCGCCGGGGGCGGCGGCACCTCGGCGACCGGGGTCGGGTCCGCCGGGGCGGGCTCCTCCTCGCGCGGGGTGACGCTGCCGAGCCCGCCGAAGGACGGGCGGCTGTTCTCCGAGCGGGACGACGGGCTGCTCGAGGAGGCGGTGGCGCTCTCGTCGCGGCCGCCGCCATAGGAACCGAGCACCTTGTCGCGGTTCTTGGCGGGCGGCTGACCGCCGTCGAAGCCCGCCGCGATCACGGTGACCCGGACCTCGTCGCCGAGCGCGTCGTCGATCACCGCGCCGAAGATGATGTTGGCCTCGGGGTGGGCGGCCTCGCTCACCAGCTGGGCGGCCTCGTTGATTTCGAACAGACCGAGGTCGGAACCGCCGGAGATGGAGAGCAGCACGCCCCGGGCGCCGTCGATGGACGCCTCCAGCAGCGGCGAGGAGATCGCCATCTCGGCCGCGGCCACCGCGCGGTCGTCACCGCGCGCCGAGCCGATGCCCATGAGCGCCGATCCGGCCTCGGACATCACGGACTTGACGTCCGCGAAGTCGAGGTTGATCAGACCGGGGGTGGTGATCAGGTCGGTGATGCCCTGAACACCGGAGAGCAGCACCTGGTCGGCCGACTTGAACGCGTCGAGCACGCTCACCTGACGGTCCGAAATGGACAGCAGTCGGTCGTTCGGGATCACGATGAGGGTGTCGACCTCGTCCCGCAGACCCGCGATGCCGTCCTCCGCCTGATTGGCGCGGCGGCGGCCCTCGAAAGTGAACGGACGGGTGACCACACCGATCGTCAGTGCGCCCAGCGAACGCGCGATGTTCGCGACCACAGGCGCACCGCCGGTGCCCGTGCCGCCGCCCTCGCCCGCAGTCACGAAGACCATGTCGGCCCCCTTGAGGACCTCCTCGATCTCCTCGCGGTGGTCCTCGGCGGCCTTCCGGCCGACCTCGGGGTTGGCGCCGGCGCCCAGGCCCCGGGTGAGCTCGCGGCCGACGTCGAGCTTGACGTCGGCGTCACTCATCAGCAGGGCCTGCGCATCGGTGTTGATCGCGATGAACTCGACGCCCTTGAGCCCGACCTCGATCATCCGGTTGATGGCATTCACGCCACCGCCGCCGATGCCGACGACCTTGATGACTGCGAGGTAGTTCTGCGGTGCTGCCACGTCGAAGGCCTCTCGCCTCGAGTTACGTGTCGCCACCCCGCCGTTGCCGCGGTGCGCCGACTGATGCCGAATGGGACGGTTCCGATTGCCGACCCCAACCCTAACGCTGAAGTTTAGGGTTACCAGTGCCTCTGTTTCCCGGACTCTTCGGAACAGGACACTAAGTCGACAAGTGGCGCGCGTTCAATGAACACGCCGAACCTCCCGCTTTTCTTTTCACCCTATGTGATCACCCAGTGGGCTAGCCAACCAGGGTGCTGGCCAGCCGCTATCACGTCAACTGCGAGACACCGCCGGGGCGCTCGGCGCTTGGACGTCGAAGTGGTCGGCGTCCGGCCGCGCTTTCATCAGCGCGGTGAGCGTCTTCGCCTTCGCCTCGCCGCGCTCTCCGCTCCCCCAGGCGACCGTACGGCCGCCGGTCAGCTCCAGGGTGATCGAATCGTACGAGCGGACCCGGAGGGAACGGGTGTCCCGGTGGACCTTCTCCGGGAGTTGGGTGACCACCCGGACCGCCTCGCGGCGCAGCCTGGCCGCGCCGAAATGGCGCGAACTCGGCGACCGGTCCGGCTCCATTTCCAGCAGCGGAACGCCCTTCGGACGCTTGCTCACGGTGGAGAACAGGACTCCCCCGGCGTCCACTTCGTGGAACTTCCCGTCCTCTTCGACAATCGCTTCGGGCTCGCGTTCCGTCACCACCAGACTGATGGTGTGCGGCCATGACCGGGATACGTCCACTTTCGCAATCCGGGGCAGTCGCTCACGCAGCCGGTGTTCGATCGCTCCGGTGTCCACCGCCGCCAAGGGGGTGTTCATGGATACGTCGGCGGCGTCGCGCACCTCTTCGGCGGTGAGGACGGTGGTGCCGGCGACCCGCACCCGCTCGGTCCGCAGCCAGCTCGAGCCGTAGAGCAGCCAGCCGGCGCCGGCGCCGAGCAGGGTCACCGCCACCGCGGTCAGCAGCAGGGTGCGCCGGCCGGGCAGCCGGATCCGGCGGCGGGCGGCGGGACGGCGTGGGGGCGGGCCGGACGGCGGCGTCCTTCGTGCACCGCGCTCGGCGGTCGACGGTCCGGCCACGCTCCCTGCCTCCTCACGCCTGGCGGCGTGCGCTGATCGCCTCGTACACCATGCCGACCAGCAGCTCGTCGGCGTCCCTGCGGCCGAATTCGGCGGCGCGCCGGGACATCTCGTACAGCCGGTGCGGGTCGCCGAGCACCGGCAGCACATTGCTCTGCACCCACTCGGGGCTCAGCTCGGCGTCGTCGACCAGCAGCCCGCCGCCCGCCTTGACCAGCGGCTGGGCGTTGAGCCGCTGTTCGCCGTTGCCGATCGGCAGGGGGACGTAGGCGGCCGGGAGCCCGACGGCGGACAGTTCGGCGACGGTCATCGCGCCCGCGCGGCAGAGCATCATGTCGGCCGCGGCATACGCGAGGTCCATCCGGTCCAGATACGATACCGGGATATACGGCGGCATTCCGGGCATGTGGTCCACGCGCGGCAGTTCGTTCTTCGGGCCGACCGCGTGGAGCACCTGGATTCCGGCGCGCTGGAGGTACGGCGCGACCGTCTGGACCACCTCGTTGAGCCGGCGCGCGCCCTGCGAACCGCCGGAGACCAGCAGCGTCGGCAGGTTCTGGTCGAGCCCGAAGGCCGCGCGGGCCTCGGGGCGGACCGCCGCCCGGTCGAGGGTGGCGATGGAACGGCGCAGCGGGATGCCGACGTAGCGGGAGTTGCGGAGCTTGCTGTCCGGCGTGGAGACCGCCACGTACTTGGCGTAGCGCGAGCCGATCTTGTTGGCGAGCCCGGGGCGGGCGTTGGCCTCGTGGACGACGATCGGCACCCCGAGCCGCTTGGCGGCCAGGTAGCCGGGCAGGGCCACATAGCCGCCGAAGCCGACGACGCAGTCGGCCTTGGTGCGCTCCAGGATCTGCTCGGCCGCCTTGATGGTGCCGCGCAGCCGCCCGGGGACGGTGATCAGCTCGGGGGTGGGCTTGCGCGGCAGCGGTACGGCCGGAATGAGGCCGAGCTCATAACCACGCTCCGGTACGAGCCGGGTCTCGAGCCCGCGCTCCGTACCGAGCGCCGTGATCCCCACGGTCGGGTCCTGCCTGCGCAGGGCGTCCGCGAGGGCGAGCGCGGGCTCGATGTGGCCGGCGGTCCCCCCACCGGCGAGTACGACATGCACCGAAATTCACCGCTCTCCGGACGGCCGTCCCTTGACGGGCCGTCTCATCGTCTTCCGTCTCACCCGAGCCAGCTTCTTCCGCAAAGCAGGCTGCCGCATGGCCAGTGCCGCCCGCGCGGCGGGCTCCGCCCGTGCGAAGGCGATCAGCAGGCCGACGGCGAACATGGTCGGCAGCAGGGCGGACCCTCCGTAGGAGAACAGCGGGAGCGGAACCCCGGCGATCGGCAGCAGACCGAGCACCGCGCCGATGTTGACCACGGCCTGGGCCGTGATCCAGGTGGTCACGCCTCCCGCGGCATACCTCACGAAGGGGTCCTCCGTGCGTCCGGCCACGCGGATACCCGCATAGCCTAGAGCCGCGAAGAGAACGAGAACCGACAGCGTCCCCGCCAGGCCGAGTTCCTCCCCGGTAATGGCGAAGATGAAGTCGGTATGCGGTTCGGGTAGTTCGCCCCATTTCTCCATACTCGCCCCGAGTCCCGAGCCGAACCATCCGCCGTTGGCGAGCGCGTAGATCCCGTGCACCGCCTGCCAGCACTGGTCGTTCGTCCCGGGCTCGGTGGCGCCGATGCAGGCGAGCCGGGACATCCGGTTGGCGCTGGTCTTGATGAGCAGCACGCCGATGACCCCGGCGAAGGCGAGAACGCCCACGAAGAGCCGGGTGGGGGCGCCGGCCAGCCAAAGGAGGCCGAAAAGGATCGCCGAGAGGATGATCGCGGTGCCCATGTCCCCGCCCAGCATGATCAGGCCGAGCAGCATGGCGGTCGCGGGCACCAGCGGGACCAGCAGATGCTTCCACTGGACCAGCAGCCGCTTGTCCTGTTTGCGGGCGAGAAGATCGGCGCCCCACAGGACGAGCGCGAGCTTGCCGAACTCGCTGGGCTGGAGCAGGAACGGACCGCCGAAGGAGATCCAGTTCTGGTTGCCGTTGACCGCGATGCCCATGCCCGGGACCTGCACCAGACACATCAGGAAGACCGAGACCGCGAGCAGCGGATAGGCGAAGGCGCGGTGCAGTTTGATCGGCATCCGCACGGCGAGCAGCATCAGCGCGCCGCCGAGTGCGGCGGCCAGGAGCTGTTTGCGAAAGAAGTACGACGGCGAGAGCCCGGACTGCAGCGCCTTGATCTGGGAGGCGGAGTAGACCATGACCAGGCCGAGCACCAGGATCAGCAGTGAGCCGCCCAGCAGCAGGTAGTACGCCGTGAGCGGCCGGTCCCAGGCCCGCCGGACGCGCTGGTGGAGCCCGCGCAGCCGGTCCAGGACGTTTCCCCGCACCGGGCGGCGCGGAGGGCGGGAGACGCCCGCTGCGCCGCGCGGGCGGGCCGGAGACGCCGCCCGGCCCTTGGCCCGCACGGCCTCCCGCACCCGCGGGGCGCCGCCCGAGCGCGGCCCGGGGCGGCCGGTGCCGGGGCGTGCCGTCCGGGACCGGGGCGCGGCGGGCTGGTCAGACGTCATGTCGTATCCCCTCCAGTTTCCCCGCGCGGGCGGTCCATGCGGGGACCGGCGGGCTACTGATCGTCCGTGACCCGGCCGGAGGCCAGGTCACGCACTGCCGCGGCGAAGGCGTCGCCCCGCTTGTTGTAGTTGGTGAACATGTCCATCGAGGCACAGGCCGGGGCCATCAGGACGGTATCGCCCGGCCGGGCGAGCCGCGCCGCTTCGCGCACAGCCGCCGCCATCGCCCCAGTGTCGGTCCGGTCGAGGTCCACGACCGGGACATCCGCTGCGTGTCGCGCGAGCGCTTCGCGGATCAGGGCACGGTCCGCGCCGATCAGCACGACGCCGCGCAGCCGCTTGGCCGCCGTAAGGACGAGTTCGTCGAAAGTGGCTCCCTTGGCGAGGCCCCCCGCGATCCACACGATGTGCTCATAGGCGCCCAACGACGCCTGGGCGGCGTGGGTGTTGGTCGCCTTGGAGTCGTCGACGTAGGTCACGCCGTCGACGTCCGCGACATGCTCCACCCGGTGCGGATCGGGCCGGAAGGCGCGCAGCCCGTCCCGCACGGCCGTCGGCGGGACGCCGAAGGAGCGGGCCAGGGCCGCCGCCGCGAGGGCGTTGGCGATGTTGTGCGGGGCCGGCGGGTTCACATCGGAGACCTCGGCGAGCTCCTGCGCCTGCTTCTGCCGGTTCGCCACGAAGGCCCGGTCGACGAGGATGTTCTCCACGACGCCGAGCTGGGAGGGGCCGGGGGTGCCGAGGGTGAAGCCGATGGCCCGGCAGCCCTCCTCGACGTCGGCCGCGCGCACCAGGTCCTCGGTGGCGGGGTCGGCCACGTTGTAGACGCAGGCCACCTGGTTGCCCTCGTAGATCCGGCCCTTGTCGGCCGCGTACGCCGCCATGGAGCCGTGCCAGTCGAGGTGGTCGGGGGCGAGGTTGAGCACCGCCCCGGAGTGGGCGCGCAGCGAGGGCGCCCAGTGCAGCTGGTAGCTGGAGAGCTCGACGGCCAGCACGTCGTACGGCTCGTCGCCCAGCACGATGTCCAGGAGCGAGACGCCGATGTTGCCGACGGCGGCGGTGCGCAGCCCGGCCGCCTCCAGGATGGCCGCCAGCATCCTTACGGTGGTCGTCTTGCCGTTGGTGCCGGTGACCGCGAGCCAGGGCGGGGCGTCCGGGCCGCGCAGCCGCCACGCCAGCTCCACATCGCCCCAGACGGGCACGCCGGCCTCGGCGGCGGCCAGGAAGAGCGGGCTGGTGGGCTTCCAGCCGGGGGTGGTGACGATCAGTTCGGTGCCCGGGGGGAGGGTCTCCCCGTCGCCGAGGCGGACCGTGATGCCCAGTGGCTCCAGCTCGGCCGCCTGGACGCGCTGTGCCTCGCCGTCGCTGCCGTTGACCACGGTCACCGAGGCCCCGAGGCCCCGCAGCGCACGCGCTGCGGGGACCCCGGAGACGCCGAGCCCGGCGACGGTGACCTGCCGTCCGGCGAGGTCGGACACGTCGAGGTGGGCGGCGCCGGACGTCACGATGCCCGCCACCCCGCGTAGAAGAGGCCGAGGCCGACAATCACGCACATGCCCTGGATGATCCAGAACCGGACCACCACAAGGACTTCGCTCCACCCCTTGAGTTCGAAGTGGTGCTGGAGTGGCGCCATCCGGAAGACCCGTCGCCCGGTGGTCCGGAAGGAACCGACCTGGATGACCACGGACATGGTGATCAGGACGAACAGTCCACCGAGGAGGGCCAGCAGCAGCTCCGTACGGGAGCAGATGGCCAGGCCCGCGAGCGCGCCGCCGAGCGCGAGCGAACCGGTGTCCCCCATGAAGATCTTGGCGGGCGAGGTGTTCCACCACAGGAAGCCGAAGCACGCGCCCATCAGGGCGGAGGCGACGACCGCGAGGTCGAGGGGGTCGCGGACCTCGAAACAGGACGCGGGGTTGGTCAGGGTCTGCGCGTTGGCGCAGGACTCCTGGTACTGCCAGACGCCGATGAAGGTGTAGGCGCCGAAGACCATCACGGAGGCGCCGGTGGCCAGTCCGTCGAGACCGTCGGTGAGGTTCACCCCGTTCGACATCGCCAGGATCATGAACAGCGCCCAGATCGCGAAGATCACCGGACCGAAGGACCAGCCGAAGTCCTGGACGAAGGAGAGCCGGTCGGAGGCGGGCGTCTGCTGGCGCGCGTCGGCGAAGTTCAGCGCGAGGACTGCGAAGGCGATACCGACGATCAGCTGACCGGCCATCTTGGCCTTGGCCCGCAGACCCAGGCTGCGCTGCTTGACGATCTTGATGTAGTCGTCGAGGAAGCCGACCAGGCCCATGCCCGCGAACAGGAAGAGCACCAGCACACCGGAGAAGGACGGCGGCTTGCCCGTGATCACCTTCGCCAGGGCGTAGGCGATCAGCGTGGCCAGGATGAAGGAGATACCGCCCATGGTGGGCGTGCCCTTCTTGCTGCCGTGCGTCCGCGGACCGTCATCCCGGATGTACTGGCCATAGCCCTTGCGCGCCAGCAGCTTGATCAGCAGCGGCGTGCCGATCAGGGTCAGGAAGAGCCCGATGGCTCCCGAGAAGAGGATCTGCCTCATGCCACCCATCAGCGGACGCCCTCACCCTTGCCCTCGAGCAGCGCCTGCGCGACCCGCTCCAGCCCCACCGACCTGGAAGCCTTCACCAACACGACGTCCCCCGGTCGCAGCTCGCTGCGCAGCAGATCGACCGCTGCCCGCACGTCGGACACGTGCACCGACTCCTCACCCCACGAACCCTCGTTCTTGGCGCCCATGTTCAGCCAGCCGGCCTCCCGGCCGCCGACCGCCACGAGCTTGCTGACGTTGAGCCGGACGGCCAGCCGCCCGACCGCGTCGTGCTCGGCCAGTGACTCCTCGCCCAGCTCGGCCATCGGGCCGAGCACCGCCCACGTGCGACGCCCCGGTGTAGCAGCGCCCATGGCGACCAGCGCGCGCAGCGCAGCTCGCATGGACTCGGGGTTCGCGTTGTAGGCGTCGTTGACGACCGTCACGCCGTCCGAGCGCTCGGTGACCTCCATCCGCCAGCGGGAGAGCTGCCCCGCCTCGGAGAGCGCCACGGCGATCTCGTCGACGGACATGCCCAACTCATGGGCGACGGCGGCCGCGGCGAGCGCGTTCGACACGTGGTGCTCACCGTACAGGCGCATGGTCACGTCGCTGCACCCGGTAGGGGTGTGAAGCGTGAAGGCGGGCCGGCCGCCGTCGGCGAGCCGGACATTCCCGGCACGCACATCGGCGTCCTCGGCCTCGCCGAACAGGACGGTACGGGCCTTGGTGCGCGACGCCATGGCGCGCACCAAGGGGTCGTCGGCGTTGAGCACCGCCACCCCGCCGTCCTCGGCCGCCGGCAGCGCCTCCACCAGTTCGCCCTTGGCCTCGGCGATCTGCTCCCGGCCGCCGAACTCCCCGATATGGGCGGTGCCGACGTTGAGCACGAGTCCGATACGGGGCGGGGTGAGGTCCGTCAGATACCGGATGTGGCCCTTACCGCGGGCACCCATCTCCAGCACCAGGTGCTGGGTGGCCTCGTCGGCGCTCATCGCGGTGAGCGGCAGACCGATCTCGTTGTTCAGCGAGCCCGGCGTCCATACGGTCGGGCCGCGGCGCTGGAGCAGCTGGGCGATGAGGTCCTTGGTGCTGGTCTTGCCCGCGGAGCCGGTGAGCGCGACCACGGTGACGCCCAGCCGCTCCACGACGGCGCGCGCGAGCGCCCCCATGGCGGCGATGACATCGGGCACGACGATCGCCGGTACGGGAGCGTCTGCGGTGCCGACGGGACGGGCGGCCAGAACCGCCGTGGCGCCGGCCTCGACCGCGCCCCGCGCGAAGTCGTGGCCGTCCACGCGCTCCCCGGGGAGCGCGGCGAAGAGGCTGCCGGGCCGCACCTCGCGGGAGTCGATCACGACAGGGCCCGTGACCTTCAGGTCCGGGTCCGGTATGTCGTGCGGCTGTCCACCGACTAGGCCGGCGATCTCGGTGAGGGACAGTGCGATCACTGATCACCTCCGGCCGTGCGGGAGAGCTGCCTGGAGGGTGCTGGTGCGCGCATGGCGGTCTGTCATCCCTGGTCGTCTTGGTGTTTGTCCCAGTGCTGTGCGCTCGCCCCGGGGCACGAGGCATCGCGCCTGTGGGCTCGCTCACTGAGCTCGATGGCTTCGCGGAGTACCTGGCGGTCGTCGAAGGCACGGACCACGCCGGCGATGTCCTGGCCCAGCTCATGGCCCTTGCCCGCCACGATGACGGTGTCACCGGGCGCGGCACGGGCGACGGCGGCCGCGATGGCGTTGGCCCGGTCCTCCTCGACCAGCACATCACCGCGCTCGTGGGCGGGCACCTCGGCGGCACCCGCGAGCATGGCGGCGAGGATCGCGAGCGGGTCCTCGGAGCGGGGGTTGTCGGAGGTGAGGACGGCCGTGTCGGCGTACCGGGCCACCGCGGCGCCCATGGGGCCGCGCTTGAGCCGGTCGCGGTCCCCGCCACAGCCGAGAACGGCGTGCAGCTTGCCGTCGGTCACCTTACGGAGCGCACGCAGCACCGACTCCACGGCGTCGGTCTTGTGGGCGTAGTCCACGACGGCGAGGTAGGACTGGCCCACGTCCACCCGCTCCAGCCGGCCCGGTACGCCGGGGACGGCGGCGATGCCGTCGGCGGCCGTCTGCGGGTCGATCCCGGCCACGGCGAGCGCCACCACGGCGGCGAGCGCGTTGGACACGTTGAAGGGGCCCGGAAGGGGCGCGGCGGCCCGTACGGACTGGCCGTCCGGACCGAGGACGGTGAAGGTCGAGCCGAGCGGGCCGACCTCCACGTCCGCGGCGCGCCAGTGGGCGTCGGGGTGGCCCTCGGCGGAGAAGGTGGTGACGGGGACCTCGGACTGCTCGATCAGCCGCCGGCCGTACTCGTCGTCGTAGTTGATCACTCCGGCGCGGCTGCGGGCCTTGGTGAACAGCTGGGCCTTGGCCTGGAAGTAGTCCTCCATGCCGGAGTGGAACTCCATGTGCTCCGGGCTGAGGTTGTTGAAGACGGCGACGTCGAAGACGCAGCCGTCGACACGGCCGAGGACCAGGGCGTGGCTGGAGACCTCCATGACGACCGCACGGACGTCGCGCTCGCGCATCACCGCGAACAGGGCCTGGAGATCGGTGGCCTCGGGGGTGGTGCGCTCGGACTTGATGCGCTCGTCGCCGATCCGCGTCTCCACGGTGCCGATGAGACCCGTAAGGCCGCCGTCGTGCTTCGCGGCGGCCCTGAGGCCGCCCTCGATGAGATACGCGGTCGTGGTCTTGCCGGAGGTGCCGGTGATCCCGATCTGCAGCAGGTCGTGACCCGGCTCGCCGTAGATCGTGGCGGCCAGCGCGCCCATCCGGCCGCGCGGGTCCTCCGCCACCAGGACCGGCAGCCCGGTGGCCGCGGCGCGCTCGGCGCCGGCCGGGTCGGTCAGCACCGCGACCGCGCCCAGGTCGGCCGCCTGGGCGGCGAAGTCCGCGCCGTGGAGGCGGGCACCGGACAGCGCGGCGTACACATCGCCGGGACGTACGGCCCTCGAGTCATGGGTGATCCCGGTGACCGCGGCCCCCTCCGGGGCCTCGGGGGCTTCGACGCCCAACTGATCCGCCAGCTCCGCGAGCGGGATCGGGCGGACCTGGAGAGGGCGGGGCGCTCCCGGGTATTCCACAGAAACGTCCTTCTGAGGGGTTTGGGACTGGTCAGCGTGGGGCACGGCGGTGAGCGTACCCGGCACACCCGCTCCCCCGCGAAATGAGACGGGGAAGCGGGCCCGTACCGGACCGTGGTTCCCGGGATCCGGCGTGATCGTCATCACTACTGGGTCCGTTCACTGGCCCGGGTCATAGCTCACGGCGAGCCGTTCCGGCTGCTTCCCGGACGGCCGGACCTGTAGGGCCTTCAGACCGAACTCCATGACCTTCTTGTAGACCGGCCCGCAGACCTGACCGCCGAAATAGCTGCCCTTGGTCGGGTTCTGAACGGCACAGTAGACGGTCAGCCGGGGTTTGTCGGCCGGGGCGAAGCCGGCGAAGGACGCGGTGTAGCCGCGGTAGCGGCCGGTCTTGGGGTCCACCCGGTTGGAGGTGCCGGTCTTGCCCGCGACACGGTAGCCGGGGATCTTCGCCTTGGTACCGGTGCCCTCCTCGTCGTCGACGACCGACTCGAGCATCGCGGTGAGCGTCTTCGCGGTCTCCTTACTGACGACACGGGTCCTCTTGGGGGCGGGCGCGGCCGTGAAGTCGCCGTCCGGCCCCCGGGTGCCGCGGACGAGGGTGGGCGCGATGCGCTCACCGCCGTTGGCGATGGTGGAGTACACCGAGGCCGCCTGGACGGCGTTGAGCGACAGCCCCTGGCCGAAGGGAATCGTGTACTGCTGCGAGGCGCTCCAGTCCTGCGGCTGGGCCAGGATGCCCGGGGTCTCGCCGGGGAAGCCGAGCCCGGTGGGCCGGCCGATCCCGAACTTCCGCAGATAGGAGTAGAGAACCCGGTTCTTCTCCCGCTTGGTCTTCCCCAGCTGCTCGGTGGCGAGGATGGTGCCGATGTTGCTGGACTTGGCGAGCACGCCGTTGAGCGTGAGGTACCAGGTCGGATGGTCTATGTCGTCGGCGAAGGCCCGGTCCGCGCGCCGCAGCCGGTTGGGGACCACCACATGGGTGTCCCACCGCGCCGCGCCCTCCTGGAGGACGGCGGCCATGGACATCAGCTTGCTGACGCTGCCGGGCTCGTAGGCGTCGGAGACCGCGGCGTTGCCCAGGGCGTCGGCGTCCGACGTGGTGATGTCGTTGGGGTCGAAACCGGGCGCGTTGGCCATCGCCAGTATCTGCCCGGTGCGGGTGTCCTGGACGATGACGTAGCCGCGGTCCGCCCCGGACTTCTCGACCTGGTCGGCGATGGCGCTCTGGGCGGCCCACTGGATGTCGCGGTCGATGGTCAGCTCGATGTCGCTGCCGGGGACCGCCGGCTGCTCCTTGACGTCACCGGTGGGCACCTGGTGGCCACCGGACTGGGCGTAGACGCGCCTGCCGTCCTTGCCCGCGAGCTTCTTGTTCAGCTGCTGCTCCAGCCCGGCGGCGCCGCGGCCGTCGGCGTCCACGAAGCCCAGCAGCCCGGCGGCCAGGTCCCCGTTCGGATAGACCCGCTTGCTGTGCGCCTCACGGTTGACCCCAGCCAGGACATTGGTGCCCTTGCCCTTGGCCGCCGAGTCGTCCAGGGCGCTCTTCAGGTCCTTGATCTGGTTCCAGACCTGCGGGGACTGCTGCCGGGCCAGCACCACGTACTTCGACGTGGGGTTGTCGGTGAGCTTCTTCTCCAGGTCCGCCTGGTCCTTGCCGAGGATCGGCGCGAGCAGGGCCGCGGCCCGGCGCGGCGCGTCCCGGGTCTTGGCCGTCTCGGGCGTGAGGAGGTCGGGGGCGGCGGTGATGTCGTACGCGTCCACGGTGGTGGCCAGGTCGACACCGTCGCGGTCGGTGATGGAACCGCGCTCGGCGGACAGCGTCACCGGGATGTAGCGGTTGACGTTGGCCTTGGCCGCGTAGGCGCTGGCGTCCACGGCCTGCACCTGGAGCAGCCGCACCACGAAGACCAGCATGACGAGGGTGAGTCCGAGGCTGATCAGCCGCAGCCGGGGGCGCGGGCTGCCCAGCCGCAGCGGCTGGGGGCCACCGGGGCGCGGGCGCCGGGCCGGACGGCCGGACGGCCCTCCCGGGCGCCCGTCGGCGCGGCGCGGCGCGCCCTTGCGCGGGCGGCGGTCACCGCCCGGCCCGGCCGGACCGGGCACCCTGCGGCGGCGGGGGTCCTGGGGCCCGGTCACGCGACGACCGCCGTCGGTCCAGCGGCCGCCGTCGGTCCAGCGGCCGTCCACGGTTCAGCGGCCGTCCACGGGGCGTGTGCGGTGGTCGGCGCGGACGGGCTGGACGGGGCGCGGGCTGGGGATCGCGTCACCGTGTCACCTCCTAGGGGGCCGGGGTGGACTTCGCGGAGGCGGAGGCGGAGGGGGCGGCCGGAGCGGCCGGTGCGGCCGGCGACGCGAGGACGGACGGTACGGGCGCCTTCGACGGCGTGCGCGCGAGCGCGGACGGCGGCACGGGCCTGGGGGCGCCGAGCACCGAGGGCTGCTCCGTGGCGGGGGTGGGCACGCCGCTGACCGTGCCGTCCGGGTTGAGGAAGGCGGGATTGCCGCCGGGCACCATCCCCAGCTCACGGGCGCGCCGCTCCAGCTCGCCGGGCGCGGAGAGCTTGTCGACGTCCTGCTGGAGCGCCTGGCGCTCGTCGGTGAGCTCCTTGGTCTGCTTCTCGAGCCTGCTGAGCTCGAACGAGCCCTGGTTGAGGGAGGAGTTCAGCAGCAGCAGCGCGATCAGGCCGGAGCCGAGCAGGACCACGACGAGCAGCACGAAGGGCGTGCGCTTGGCCGTGGTCCCCCCCGGCACCGGCCGGCCTTTCGCCCCCGCCCCCCGCGTGCTCAAGGTGCCACCTCTTCCCGGATGCGCTCGGCCGCCCGGAACCGGGCCGGAGCGGCTCGGCGGTTCTCGGCGATCTCCTCCTCGGTGGGCAGCTCCGCGCCACGGGTGAGCAGCTTCAGCCGGGGCTGGTAGCGCTCGGGGACGATCGGCAGCCCGGGGGGTGCCGTATGGCTGGCACCGGCCGCGAACACCTGCTTGACCAGGCGGTCCTCCAGCGAGTGATACGACAGCACGGCGATCCGCCCGCCGACCGCGAGCGTCCCGACGGCCGCCGGAATGGCCCGTTCCAGGACCGCGAGCTCGCCGTTGACCTCGATGCGCAGCGCCTGGAAGGTGCGCTTGGCCGGGTTGCCGCCGGTGCGCTTGGCGGCCTGCGGCAGCGCCTCGCGGATCAGTTCGACGAGCCGGGCGCTGGTGGTGAACGGCTCCTTGGCGCGCTCGCGCACCACCGCGTCCACGATCTTCTTGGCGAACTTCTCCTCGCCGTACGCCCGCAGGATGCGCACCAGCTCACCCGGCGGATAGGTGTTGAGCACCTCCGCCGCGCTGACCCCGGTGGTCTGGTCCATCCGCATGTCCAGCGGGGCGTCCTGGGCGTAGGCGAAACCGCGCTCGGCCTCGTCCAGCTGCATGGACGACACGCCGAGGTCGAAGAGGACCCCCTGGACGCGCGGCACACCGAGCCGGTCGAGGACCTCGGGCAGCTCGTCGTAGACCGCGTGGACCAGCGTCGCCCGATCGCCGTACGGGGCGAGCCGCTCACCGGCGAGCCGCAGCGCGGCCGGGTCGCGGTCGAGGGCGATCAGCCGGACCTCGGGGAAGTCGCGCAGCAGCGCCTCGCTGTGGCCGCCGAGGCCCAGGGTGCAGTCGACCACGACCGCGCCGGGCTGGGCGAGAGCGGGGGCCAGCATGTCCAGACAGCGCTGGAGCATGACGGGAACATGGAGAGCGTTGCTGCTCATTGCGCTGCTCGTGCGCCCTTCTTAGGGTCGGGCGAGGAAGGCACGCACCTCCGGGTCCCCACCCGCTCTGAAGGGGAAGCGGCCTACTGGCGCCGGGGAAGTGACGTCAGGCGACCGGAGCGGGAGGAGGCCGAGGGGTACGTACGCACCGCGCTCACGCGAAATTCCGGGATCCGAGGGGAGCGTCACGCCTCCCACTTCGCGCCACTTTAGTGCACTCGTCCCTTCGGTCAACCAACCGGCCAGCGCGTCCCGGCCCAGGGGTGACATCACCGCCCCCCGTGCGCCGCACAGCGCGGCCCACGGGGTTGTGGATTGCCTCACATCACCCCTTCGGCCCACCCGGTTGCCCTCGTTTGCACTACCTAAAGAGAAGACAAAATCCGCTGGTGAGAGGTAGCGTCATAGCCATGTCGATATCAGCGCCGCAGCCGAACCCGCCCGCCGACCGCGACGCCCGCACGGGAGAGACGGTCACCGACAGCCTTGTGGAGGCCAACCGCAAGTACGCCGAGAAGTTCACCGACCCCGGGATGGACGCGCGGCCCGTGCGGCGCGTCGCCATCGTCGCGTGCATGGACGCCCGTCTGGACCTGCACGAGGCGCTCGGCCTGGAGCTGGGCGACTGTCACACCATCCGCAACGCGGGCGGTGTGGTCACCGATGACATCATCCGATCCCTGACCATCAGCCAGCGCGCGCTCGGGACCCGCAGCGTCGTGCTCATCCACCACACCGGCTGCGGTCTGCTGAACCTCACCGAGGACTTCCGGCACGAGCTGGAGGAAGAGGTGGGCCAGCGGCCGTCGTGGGCGGTCGAGGCGTTCCGGGACCTCGACGCCGATGTCCGCCAGTCGATGCAGCGGGTGCGCACCTCGCCGTTCCTGTTGCACACCGACGATGTCCGCGGTTTTGTCTTCGATGTGACGACGGGTCTGCTGCGGGAGGTCGCGCCGCGGGCGTGAGACGACGCCGAGGGGGTGCTGAGGGGATTCAGCACGATTCAGCACCCGAACTCGCACAAGCATGACAAATAACCCCGGGTTATCCACAGCCGAGTGACGCGAGGCCGCGGAGACCGCAAGAATGCATAGGTGACATCGCCCCCCGCGACCACGCGGGGGACCGATGGCGGCGTTTGCGGTGGGCCGGTCCGTTCCGAGGGCAGCGGCCCTGAGAACGGGCCGAGGAGGGCCGGGTGACGACCTATGACGAGCGAGCGAGCCTCAGCGATCTGACCACCACAGCTGAGCGGGTCCGCCGGTCGGTGGAGGGTGTGATCGAGGGCAAGCCCGAGGTCGTACGGCTTTCGCTGACCGTGCTGCTCGCCGAGGGGCATCTGCTGATCGAGGACGTCCCGGGCGTGGGCAAGACGATGCTGGCCAAGGCGCTCGCCCGGTCCATCGACTGCTCCGTGCGGCGGATCCAGTTCACCCCGGATCTGTTGCCGTCCGACATCACCGGCGTGAGCATCTTCGACCAGCAGCGCAAGGAGTTCGAGTTCAAGCCGGGCGCCATCTTCGCCCAGATCGTGATCGGCGACGAGATCAACCGCGCCTCGCCCAAGACCCAGTCCGCGCTGCTGGAATCGATGGAGGAGCGCCAGGTCACCATCGACGGGCAGAGCTATGAGCTGCCCAACCCGTTCATGGTGGTGGCCACCCAGAACCCGGTCGAGATGGAGGGCACCTATCCGCTGCCCGAGGCGCAGCGCGACCGCTTCATGGCCCGGGTCTCCATCGGGTATCCCAGCCCGCAGGCCGAGCTGGCGATGCTGGACATCCACGGCGGTGTCTCCCCGCTGGACGACATGCAACCCGTCGCGCACGCCCATGAGATCGCCAAGCTGGTCGAGACGGTGCGCACGGTGCACGTCGCCGAGGCCGTCCGGCGGTACGCGGTGGACCTGGTGGCCGCCACCCGCAACCACCCGGATCTGCGGCTGGGCGCCTCGCCCCGGGCCACGCTGCATCTGCTGCGGGCCGCCAAGGCGTCGGCCGCGCTGGCCGGGCGGGACTTCGCGCTGCCGGACGATGTGCAGTCCCTCGCCGTCCCGGTGCTGGCGCACCGGCTGCTGCCCACCGCGCAGGCCCAGCTGAACCGGCGCACCTCGGAGCAGGTCGTCGCGGACATACTCCAGCGCACCCCGGTGCCCGCCTCCGGCCCGCGCGGCGCGGGTGCGATGCCGCCGCCCATGCCGCCCATGCCCCCGGCCGACTACGGCCGGCAGCAGCCGGGCGCGCGGAGGCTGTGATGACCGCAGGGGGGACGGACATGGGGCCCGAGGGCACCGGCGGCGACGGGGAGCGCTCGGGCGGGCTGCGGGCCGCCCTCGCCGGTCTGACGACCCGCGGCCGTTCCTTCCTGGCCGCGGGGGTGGCCGCCGCGGTGTGCAGCTACATCCTGGGCCAGGCGGATCTGCTGCGGGTCGGGCTGCTGCTGGCCGCGCTGCCGCTGGTCTGCGTGGCCGTGGTCCACCGCACCCGGTACCGGGTGGCGGGCAGCAGGCGGCTCACGCCCGCGCGGGTCCCGGCGGGCACGGAGGCCCGGGTGCATCTGCGGATGGACAATGTCTCGCGGCTGCCCACCGGGCTGCTGATGCTCCAGGACCGGGTGCCCTATGTGCTGGGGCCGCGCCCCCGGTTCGTGCTGGACCGGGTGGAGCCGGGCGGGCGGCGCGAGGTGTCCTACCGGGTCCGCTCGGATCTGCGTGGCCGCTATCCGCTGGGCCCGCTCCAGCTGCGGCTGAGCGATCCGTTCGGGATGTGCGAGCTCACCCGCGCCTTCAGCGCCTATGACACGCTCACGGTGGTGCCCCAGGTCGAGCCGCTGCCCCCGGTGCGCCTGACCGGTGAGGCCGCGGGGTACGGGGACGGACGGCACCGCTCGCTGGCGCTGGCCGGTGAGGACGATGTCATTCCGCGCGGCTATCGCGTCGGCGACGATCTGCGCCGGGTGCACTGGCGGTCCACCGCGCGCTACGGGGAGCTCATGGTCCGCCGGGAGGAGCAGCCGCAGCGGGCCCACTGCACGGTGCTGCTGGACACCCGGCGCACGGCCCACCACGGCTCAGGGCCCGGCTCGGCCTTCGAATGGGCGGTCTCCGGGGCGGCGTCGGCCGCGGTCCACCTGCTGGAGCGGGGCTATGCGGTCCGGCTGCTGACCGACTCCGGAAGCTCGGTGCCGGGCCCGGACGGCGGCGGTGGGTTCGCCGGTTCCAGGCACGACTCGGCGGAGACGGCCGGGCTGATGCTGGACACCCTCGCCGTGGTGGACCATTCCGACGGCGGAGGGCTCTCGCCCGCCTATGAGGTGCTGCGCGGCGGCGGTGAGGGGCTGCTGGTGGCCTTCCTGGGCGATCTGGACGAGGAGCAGGCGGCGATGGCCGCCCGGATGCGGCACCGCACCACGGCGGCGGTGGCGTTCGTGCTGGACGGCGCGGCCTGGTCGCGCGGGGCGGGGTTCGGGGACGGACCGGAGCTGCGGGAGCGGCTGCGGCGGCTGCGCGAGGCGGGGTGGACGGCGCTGCCGGTCGGTCCGGGGGCCTCGCTGGCACAGCTGTGGCGGCAGGCCGACGGCCAGGGCGCCACCCGGGCGGAGGCCGAGGGCCCCGCGGTCGGCGGTATGACAGGGAGCTGGGCATGAGTGGAAGTGTTCGGCTCGCGATATGCGCGACGCTGGCCACGGTGGCGGCGGCCGGTGCGCTGCTGCCGCTGGTGGATCCGGCGAGCTGGCTGCTCCAGGCCGTCCTGCTGCTGGCGGTGCAGAGCGCGGCGGGCGTGGCGGCCCGCCGGGTGCCGCTGGCCCGCCCGCTGACGGTGGCCGTGCAGGCTTTGGTGACGCTGCTGCTGCTCACCGTGGCCTTCGTGCGCGAGCAGGCGCTCGGCGGGCTGCTGCCGAGCCCGCAGGCGTTCCACGAGTTCGCGCTGCTGCTGCGGGACGGCGCCGACGACGTGGGGCAGTACGCGATCCCCGCGCCGCTCACCGACGGCATCCGGCTGATGCTGGTGGGCGGGGTGATGGTGATCGGCCTGGTGGTCGACGCGCTGGCGGTGACGTACCGCAGCGCGGCCCCCGCCGGGCTTCCGCTGCTCGCGCTGTACTCGGTCGCGGCCGGTCTGTCCGACGGCGGGAACGACTGGCTGTGGTTCCTGCTGGCGGCGGTCGGCTATCTGCTGCTGCTCCTGGCCGAGGGCCGGGACCGGCTGTCCCAGTGGGGCCGCGTGTTCAGCGGGGGCGCCCCGCATCCGCCGGGGATGCCGCCGTCCGGCCTGGCCGGGGCCGGCGGCGGCCCGGCGCTCGCCCCGGTCCGCACCGGCCGCAGGATCGGCGTGCTGGCGCTCGGCATCGCGCTCGCGGTGCCCGCGGCGCTGCCGTCCCTGGACGGCGGGCTGCTGGACCGGCAGGGCAGCGGCGGCGGGTCGGGCAGCGGCGGCGGCACGATCTCGGCGGTCAATCCGCTGGTGTCGCTCCAGGACAGCCTGAACCAGCCGGAGAACAAGGAGGTGCTGCGCTATCGCACCTCCTCGCAGACCACCCAGGACCTCTATCTGCGGATCGTCGCGCTGGACCAGTTCGACGGCACCTCGTGGAAGTCGTCCGAGCGGCATGTCACCGATGTGCCCAGCCAGCTGCCCTCACCGGCCGGGCTCGGCCCCTCGGTCAGGGTCTCCTCGATCGACACCTCGATCACGGCCGCCGAATGGTACGCGCAGAACTGGCTGCCCCTCCCCTACCCCGCTTCCCGGGTCGAGATCGACGGGCGCTGGCGTTATGAGCCGGAGGGCCGCACGCTGGTCGGCGACCGCGGCCAGACCACCCGGGGCGCGCGCTACCGGGTCACCAGTCTGCTGGTGGAGCCGACGGCCGAGCAGCTGGCGGACGCACCGGCGCCGCCTTCGCGGCTGCGGAGCGAGTACACCAAGGTGCCGGATTCGTTGCCGCCCATGGTGGCCCGTACGGCGCGGGAGGTGACCGCCGGCGCTGCCAACGCGTACCAGAAGGCGGTCAAGCTCCAGGACTGGTTCGCGGTGAGCGGAGGGTTCCGCTACGACACCCAGGTGCAGTCCGGCAGCGGCTCGGCCGCCATCGTGCGGTTCCTGAAGCAGAAGGAGGGCTTCTGCGTCCACTTCTCCTTCTCGATGGCGGCGATGGCCCGGACCCTGGGCATCCCGGCGCGGGTGGCGGTGGGGTTCACTCCCGGCACCACCGAGGCGGACGGTTCGGTGTCGGTGGGCCTGAAGGACGCGCACGCCTGGCCCGAGCTGTATTTCGAGGGCGTGGGCTGGACCCGTTTCGAGCCCACCCCGAGCCGTGGCACCCAGCCCGACTACACGATCGACCAGACGCCCTCGGGCGACCCGTCCGACGAGCCGACGGCCGAGCCCAGCGCGTCCTCGGAGCCGACGGCCGCGCCGACCGCCTCCGAGAGCTGCACCGCGGAGATGAAGAAGCTGGGCACCTGCGGCGGCGCCGCGGCCCAGCAGCCGGACAGTGGCGCCTCGGGCGGGGGCTGGTCGGCGACCAAGGTCACCAGCTGGAGCTCACTGGCGGTGCTGCTCGTCGTGGTGCCCCTGCTGCCCATGCTGTGGCGGCGGCGGATACGGACCCGCAGACTGGGCGGCTCGGGCGGACGCACGGAGCAGGACGCCGCCGACCGGGTCCTGGCCGCATGGCGGGAACTCACCGATTCGGCCTGGGACTTCGGCGTGCTGCCGGACGACTCGCTGACCTCGCGCAGAGCGGTGGCCCGCATGGTGCGGATCGCCGACCTCGACGACGAGTCGGCCCGTGCGGCGCAGCGGGTGGCCACGGCGGTCGAGCAGGTGCTGTACGCACCGCGGCCGCGTCCGGCCGCCGGGGTCGCGGACGACGTCCGGCTGGTGCTGGCCGGTTTCCGGGCCAGGGCCGGGCGGCGGGAGCGGCTGCGTGCGCTGCTGGCCCCGCGGTCCGCGGCGCAGCTGATGTGGGCGGCCGGACAGCGCTGGTCCGCGCTGGTCCAGCGGTGGGGAGCCCCTCGCTGGGCCCGCTGGGCCGCCCAGCTGCGGGCCCCTCGGGGCCAGGGGAGCTGATCCGCGGCCGCCCTGAGCCCCCTGCGGTATGCGCAGGGGGTGGGGGCGGTCCGAGGCGCGCCTCGGGCCGCTGCGGGGCTCCTCGTCCTCGGGGTCCTCACGGGGTCCTCGGGATGTCGCGTTGCGTTCGGGGCCTCGGGGTCGCGGGCACGGCCGGAAGGCGATGGAGAGGCCGTCGAGTGGCTGTGCGGCGGTGGAAAGGGCCATGGCACGGCTGAGGGGCGGTCGCCGGTCGGCGACCGCCCCTCAGCCGTTCATCCGTGAATGCTCAGTGGCCCTGCTCGTCGCGGCGCCGCTGCCACCGCTCCTCGATACGCGTCATCATCGAGCGGCGCTGACGCCCCTGACGGCGGGGAGCCGCCCCGCCGCCGCGCTGTGCCTCACCGGGTTTAGGAGCCTTGCGCCAACCGGTCACCGCGAGCACCGCGCAACCCAGCATGATCAGGAAGCCCACCACGCTGATCCAGATCTGGGGAACGATCACTCCGACCATGAGGAGTGCGATGCCCACGAGAAAACCCGCGACCGCCTGGTAGACCCGTCGCCGGGTGTACGTACGCAGGCCGCTTCCCTCAAGCGCTGTCGCGAACTTGGGATCTTCGGCGTACAACGCTCGCTCCATTTGCTCGAGCATGCGCTGCTCGTGCTCCGAGAGCGGCACGGAGTCCTCCTACTCGTCGGTCGCGGGGGGCGACCGAATGCGACCCTTTCAGGATAGGCAGGGAATCGCCCCCGTGAAACCCGCCCCTCAGCGCCAATTCGCCCACCCCCGCAAGCGGGGCGAAAGTTGACGCTGAGACGTCCATTCCCCTCCCGCCGATTGGCCATGCCGGACGGTGTACCTCGATCATACGGGGCCGGACGTCCGATCGGGTGTGCTGTGGCCTACTCCACCGCGCCGCCCGCCGCCCGGCGAGACGCGTGGCGATCAGTCACGCTCGGCGAGAACGTGCAGCTGAGTGGCGACGGAGCGGAACGCGGGCAGCTCGGCGGCGGCCTCCTCCAGCTGCAACAGGGCCTCCAGCGCCCCGGGCTCGGTGTCCACCAGCACCCCGGGGACGAGATCGGCGAACACCCGCACCCCGTGCACCGCGGCGATCTCCAGCCCGGCCGCGCTCACCAGCTCGCACAGCTGGTCGGCGGTGAAGCGGCGCGGCATCGGGTCGCCGGAGCCCCAGCGGCCCTCGGGGTCGGTAAGCGCTTGCCGCGCCTCGCCGAAGTGCCCGGCCAGGGCGCGGGCCAGCACGGCGCCGCCCAGGCCCGCGGCGAGCACACTGAGGGTTCCGGCGGGGCGCAGGGCCGCCGCCGCGTTCCCCAGGCCCTCGGCGGGGTCGTCCACGTACTCCAGCACGCCATGGCAGAGCACCACGTCGTAACAGCCCCGCTCGACCACGTCGAACAGCCCGTGGGCATCGCCCTGGACTCCGCGCACCCGGTCGGCGACCCCGGCCTCGGCGGCCCGCCGCTCCAGCGCGAACAGCGCGTTCGGGCTCGGGTCGACCACGGTGACACGATGGCCGAGGCCGGCCACGGGGACGGCGAAGTTACCGCTGCCGCCGCCCGTGTCGAGGACGTCCAGCGCACCGTGCGCGGCCCCGCCCTCCGCGGCCCTGCGGCCCGCGGCCTTGGCCCGCCGTTCCAGGGCGTCTTTCAGGACCTCCCAGACCACGGCGGTACGGAGGGACGCCCGGGGGCGCTGCGGGTCTGACACGGCGGGTGGCTCCTCGGCGCGGTGCCGCCACCGCCCGGAGGCGGCGACGACGGCTTACTGACGTCGGTGCTCCCAGCCTATTGCCTCCACGGGCCGGGCCGCGCCCACCGGCCACCGGCCGCCGGGCCGCGCTCAGGCGTCCGACGGGCCCGGCCCGCCATCGGGCGGGACCCGGTGGGGCAGGGCGGGCTGGAGCGTCAGCATGCGCTCCACCAGCCGCAGGAACATCGCGGTGGCGCGCAGCAGATCATCCGCGTCCCGGTGGCTCGCCGCGCCCGGTATCCCTGCCTCGGCGCGGGCCCGGCGCTCGGCGCCGGAGGCGAACAGCGCGCTCCACTCGGCGAGTTCGGGAGCGACCTCCGGCAGCACCTCCCAGGCGCTGCGGATCCGGGCGCGGCGGCGCGCGGTGGACTCGGGACGGCCGCGCACGGCGAGCACGGCGGCGGCCGTGCGCAGGGCGGCCAGATGTGCGGCCGCGAAGCGCTCGTTGGCGGTTTCGAGCGCGGTGGCCTCCGCCAGTCCGTGATGGGCCTGGGTGAGCAGGTCGACGGCGGCGGGCGGGGCGGACGCGCGGCGCAGCACGGGGTGGACATCGCTCGCGGGTCCGGTCAACGAGGGGGCAGGGGCGGCACGGTGCCGACGCGCTGCGGCGGTACTGGCCATGACGAACCTCCTGTCGTCGCGTGGCGGCCGGTCGTGTGGTGGAGCGACCGCCGTATGGGGCCATCGTGGGGCACACCACTGACAATCGGCCCTGACCAGTGCGTATGCCCCCGATGCCGGGTCCTTGGCCGCGATCGGCAGGTGTGGTCGCGGTGCGGTCGGTGGAGCGGTCGGTGGAGCGGTCGCGTCCGGAACTGAGGCTGTGAGCGGGAGCACATCGACAGCGGGCAGAATCGGCGCCATGGACAGCAGCAGCACGCGCCGCCAGGCCACACGGCAGAAACTCTTCGAGGCAGCGGTCACCCTCATCGCCGAGCAGGGCTTCTCCGCCACCACCGTCGACGAGATCGCGGAGCGGGCGGGGGTGGCCAAGGGCACGATCTACTACAACTTCGCCAGCAAGACCGTGCTCTTCGAGGAGTTGCTGCGGCACGGCATCGAGCTGCTGACCGCCTCGCTCCAGAACGCCGCCGACGAGAACGCCGAGCGCGGCGGCAGCCATGTGGACGCGCTGGACGCGATGATCCGCGCCGGACTGGACTTCATCTCCCGCTATCCGTCGCTGACCCAGCTGTACGTGGCCGAGCTGTGGCGCACCAACCGCGCCTGGCAGGCCACCTTGATGAGGGTCCGGCAGCGGGCCATAGCGGCGATCGAGGCCGAGCTGCGGGCCGGGGTGGCCGCGCATGAGTTCAGCGGGGACATCGACATCCCGCTGACCGCGTCGGCGCTGTTCGGGATGGTGCTGGTGGCCGCGCTGGACTGGCAGTCCTATCAGCCGGAGCGGTCGCTGGATGATGTGCACGCGGCGCTGTCGCGGCTGCTACAGGGCCGCGTCGGCGGGACGGTGGCTTCCGGATAGCGGCTCCGGAAGCGGCTTCGGCCGTCGAAGGGCATCGGCCGCCGAACAACATCGGCCATCGAACGGCAGAAGGCGCTGTTCCGGCAGATCGACCCCCATCGACCTGACCGGAACAGCGCCTCCCCCCGTAACTCCCCCGTACTTCCCCCGTTGGAGGCTCCTGGTTCCTGAGACTCCCGGTGACTCCCACCATTCCGTCCGGGCCGCCGCGCCGTTCCGCCGCCCCGTGCCGGCGGTGCGGCGTGCGGCCCTTCCGTGTGCTCCACTCTCTCGTCCGCGCAGGTGGCGGCCCATCCGCGCGACTACTCATCTCCCCGCCTGAGTACCTGTACTCAGGTGTGCGCGCTGATCCTCAGGCGCCGTGCCCCGGTTGTCAGTGGGTGCGGATAAAGTCGCGGTCATGGCACGGATTGCGGTGATCGGCTCCGGGATGGGCGCCATGGCGGCGGCCGCGCGGCTTGCCGTGGCGGGCCACCGGGTGGTGGTGTACGAGCGCGGGCGGACCCATGGCGGCGGGGTCGGCCGCTTCGAGCGGGACGGATTCCGGTTCGACACGGGTCCGGGGCTGCTGCACCTGCCCGCCGTCTACCGGGACCTGTTCGTGAAGACGGGCAAGCAGACCCTGGAGCAGAGCGTCGAGCTGGTCCAGGTCGACCCGGCGAGCCGGCACCTCTTCGCCGACGGCACGGACGTCCGGCTGCCCAATGCCTCGCGTGCGGGGGTGCTCCAGGCGCTGGACGGCGCCTTCGGCGCGGGCGCGGGCGAGCGCTGGAGCGATCTGGTCAACCGGGCGCGCGAGGTGTGGGACGCCACCCGCAGGCCGCTGCTGGAGGAGCCGCTGCGCGCCGACTGGCGGGTCCTGGGCCGCGATCCCTATCCGGCCGCGCCCGTGCGGCGCGGATGGCTCGGCGGCCTGTTCGGCCGGGGCGACGCCGACGGCCCGCCCACGCTCGCCGGGGTGGCCCGGCGCGAGCTGGGGGACCCGCGCGCCGCGGCCCTCCTGGAGAGCCATGCGCTGGCGCACGGCCTCGATCCGCGCTCCGCCCCCGCCGCGGCCACCGTGCTGCCCTACATCGAGCAGACCTTCGGCACCTGGTATGTGCGCGGCGGTATGCGGGCGCTCGCCGATGCCCTCCATGAGCGCTGCCGTCAGCGGAAGGTGGAATTCCACTTCGAGGCCGAGGTCACCGGCATCGTGGAGAAGGACGGCCGGGCGGCGGGTGTGGAGCTGGCCGACGGCACTGTCGCGGAGGCCGACGCGGTGGTCTCGGGCACCGACCCGGCGCTGCTGCCCCCGCTGCTCGGCGGGCAGGAGCCCTGGCGGGCGGAGGACGTCCGGCCGGAGCCGGGCGCGGGAGGCGGTGTCCCGGGGCGGCTGACCGTCTTTCTGGCACTGCGCGGCGCCCGCCCCGGCGACACCGCGCACCGCACCGTGGTCCACACCCCGGACCGGGAGGCGGAGTTGACCGCCGTCTTCGGCGACGGCCACGGCCTCCGCGAGCCCTGCGCGCACCCCACGGTGACCGTGCTGCGCCCGGACGACCCCGCGGTGCGCCCGGACGAGGACCACGAGGCCGTCACCCTCACCGCGGTCGTCGCCCCGCACGGCCCGGTGGACTGGACGGACGGCGCGGCGGCTGAGCAGGACGCCCAGCGGCTGATCACCGCCGCCGAGGCCGCGATACCGGGGCTGCGGGACCGGATCCTGTGGCACGAGGTCCGCACCCCCGCCGACACCGGCGCCGAGACGGGCGCCAGGGGCGGTGGCGTCCCGGGCCCCGCGCTCGCCGGAGCGGACGGCGCGTTTCTGCGGCCCGCCAATGTCACCCGGGTTCCGGGGCTGTATCTGGCGGGCGGCTGGGCCCATCCGGGTGGCGGGCTCGCCCATGCCGGGATGTCGGGCGCGCTGGTGGCCGGGCTGATCGTCGAGGGCGAGGACTGGCGCGGCTCCCAGTAACGGGTACCGGCCAGCAGCGGCACCGGTTCAGTGGCCGTACCGGCCGGTTGCCGTACCAGCCGGTGGCCGCGCCGGTCGGTGGCCGCGCCGGTCGGTACCGCCAGCAGCGGTACCGGTCAGTGGCGGTACCGCGTCTCAGTAGCGGTACTGCTCGTCGAAGCCCTGGGGGTAGCCCGGGTGCTGCTGCTGGTACGGGTACGCCTGCTGGTCCGCCGCGGGGGTGGCGTCGCCCTCGCGCTGCTGCGGCACCCAGGGCCCGCCGGGCCCCATCGCGTCGTACGCCGGGTCCGGCGAGGGGTAGGAGGCGTCGGCCGCCCAGTGGTCGCCGCCGAGGGTCCCGCCGTCCCCGCCGCCGTACGGATCCTGCTGGCCGTACGGCGCGTACTGCTCGGTGTACTGCTGATGGCCGTAGGACTGCTGCTCGTAGGGCTGGGCCTGGGGCTGGGGCTGGGCGCCGCCGTACGGGTCCTGCTGGCCGTAGGCCGCGTACGCCTCGTTGCCGTAGCCGTACTGCCCGGCCTGGGTCTGGTCCGCGTAGACGTCCTGGCCGCCGTAGCCCTGGCCCTGCTCCTGTCCATGGCCCAGTCCGTGGTCCAGCCCGTGGTCCTGCTGCGAGCCGTAGCCGCCGTAGGTCTCGTACGCGCTGTAGTCGCCGGCCGCGTTGTCGCTGTAGGGGCCGGAGGCCGGGGTGAAGGGGGACGGCTCGTCGTAGACGCCGTACTCGCTGGTCTCGTCGGGCATCGGCTGCGGCTGGTACGCGGTCGGCTCCGGCTGGGCCGCCGGGACCGCCTCCAGGCCCGACACCTCGAGGACCGGCTCCTTGTCGGCGTCGTCCGGCCGGGGGCGCTTCTCCTCGCGCCCGAGCAGCCCCGGCAGCCCGCCGCGCAGCGCCCAGCCCGCGGCGAAACCGCGCCGGAAGGAGAGCGTCACGTAGGTCTGGCCTATGGCGAAGGCGATCGCGCCCACCCCGATCACCGGAACCGACGGGATCAGCACACCGACGACCACACCCAGGAAGCCGCAGAAGGCCAGCAACCGCCAGCGCAGCCGCGCCTTGTACTGGAGGAGGACCTCCCCCAGCAGCCACAGCGCGACGACGCCGAAAGCGATGTAGAGGACCGTCCAGCCCATGCCCGCCCCTCTCAATGCGGCCGCCCGTCGGCTGCCGTCATCAGGACCGCTGATGCAGTCCCAGATTCTTGTAGATCTCCAGCGTCGCCGTGGAGTGGTTCAGGGTAATGAAGTGCAGCCCGGGGATCTCCTCGGCCATCAACCTCGCGCACAACTCCGTGGCGTAGTCGATCCCGATCGAGCGTACAGCCGCCGCGTCGTCCTTCACCGCCAGGATCCGGTCCGCCAGTTCGGGCGGGAACGCGGCATTGCTGAGCTGTGCGAACCGCTCGATCTGCTTGATGTTCGTGACGGGCATGATCTCAGGGATGATCGGTGTCGTACAGCCCGTTGCCGCGACCCGGTCGCGCAACCGCAGATAATCCTCCGGATAGAAGAACATCTGCGTGATGGCGAAGTCGGCGCCCGCGCGGCACTTGTCGATGAAGTGACGGATGTCGGTGTCCCAGTCCGTCGACCGGGGGTGCATCTCGGGGAACGCGGCCACGCCGACGCAGAAGTCCCCGGACTCCTTGATCAGCCGGACCAGCTCGGCGGCGTAGGTGAGACCGTCGGGGTGCCGGATCCACTCCCCCATCGGATCGCCCGGCGGATCGCCGCGCAGGGCCAGCATGTTCCGGATCCCGGCGTCGGCGTACTGCCCGATGATGTTGCGCAGCTCGGCCCGGGAGTGGTTGACCGCGGTCAGATGGGCGACGGGGGTGAGCGTGGTGTCCGTGGCGATGCGCTCGGTGGCGCGCACGGTGCCCTCGCGGGAGGAACCGCCGGCTCCGTACGTCACGGAGACGAAGGTGGGCGAGACGGCTTCCAGCCTGCGGATGGCGTCCCACAGCGTCTGCTCGCCCTTCGCCGTCTTGGGAGCGAAGAACTCGAAGGAATACGACTGCTCGCCGGACGCGAGCAGATCGCGCACGGTTCGTGCGCGATCGGTCCTGGTGGAAGCGGTGCCTAGGGCCATACGAGCAGGCTATCCACCCGGCTCGCCCACGCCCACCCAGTCACGGAGATATGGGGGATTTGCCAGATTTCTGTCCGTAGTGCGGACAGTTCCGCGCGTTCTCGACCGTCGGACGAGGCGAGCCGAGCCGGACGGGCGGCCGGGCCGGGGCCCCAGCCTGCGCCGGTAGATCCCGGCCAGGTCAGGCCGCGCGCACCCGCTTCGCCAGCTCCGCCGTCGCCGCCGCCGGGTCGTCGGCGGCCGTGATGGCGCGGACCACGACGATGCGCCGGGCGCCCGCCGCCAGCACCTGATCGAGGTTGGAGGCGTCGATTCCGCCAATGGCGAACCACGGCCGCTCGGTGCCCAGCGCGGCGGCGTAGCGGACCAGGGACAGCCCCGGGGCGGGGCGGCCGGGTTTGGTGGGGGTGGGCCAGCACGGGCCGGTGCAGAAGTAGTCCACACCGGGCTGGACGGCCGCCGCGTCCACCTCCGCCTCCGCATGCGTGGAGCGCCCGATCAGCACGTCCTCGCCGAGGATCGCGCGCGCCGCCGGGACCGGCAGGTCGCCCTGGCCCAGGTGGAGCACATCGGAGCCGATGGCGTGGGCGACGTCCGCCCGGTCGTTGACGGCGAGCAGCTTTCCGTGCCGACGGCAGGCGTCCGCGAAGACCTGGAGGTGCTCCAGCTCTTCCGCCGCCTCCATCTCCTTGTCCCGCAGCTGGACGATGTCCACCCCCGCGCCCAGGACGGCGTCCAGGAACTCCGGCAGGTCGCCCTGTCGCTTCCGTGCGTCGGTGCACAGATAGAGGCGGGCGTCGGCCAGCTGCTCACGAGCGGTGGTGGACATGGGTAGGTCCCCCTGGGGGTCGGTGGCGTACGGGCCGTGAGCGGAGCCCGGCCCGTACGCCCGTGGGCGATACGAAAACGACAAGCCCTGTAGAAGCCTTGCACGAGCCCTGTGGAGCCCTGTGCCGGGGGCTCAGTGCCGAGCCGTGTACCGGCTTCCGCGCGAGCCCTGCGCGCCCTGTACGAGCCTGTACGAGCCCTTCAGGAGCTCTGCGGAAGCCGCCGGTGGCTGGGCGGGAGCGGCGTCAGACAGCCAGCGCCTGCGCGCGCCGCTTCACCTCCGTGCCACGATTCTCGCTCAGGGCCTGTGCCGGGGTGCCGGGCAGGCTCGGGTCAGGGGTGAAGAGCCACTCCAGCATCTCTTCGTCACTGAAACCGTCGTCCTTCAAAAGCGTCAAGGTCCCCACGAGGCCCTTGACGATCTTTCCGTCACCGATGAACTCCTCGGGCACCTGGAGCACCCGGTTCTCGCCACGGCGCACCGCGATCAGCTGGCCCTCCTTGACCAGCTGCCGGACGCGCGTCACCTCCACACCGAGCCGCTCGGCGACGTCGGGAAGGGTGAGCCAGTCGGGGACGAGAGCATCGATCTTCGCGTCAATCTCGGTCACGGAACAAGCCTGCCATCTGGGACTGACAGTGGGTAGCCGGGCGCCCGCCGCGCGGGCCGCCCCGCCCCGCCCCGGACGCCCGCCCGGCGGCCGGCCGGCCCGTCAGCGGACGGCCGACTTCAGCGGCACCGAGGGGTCCATGGCCCGCGTCCGGTCCAGCCGGGCGCCGCGCTCGATCAGCTTGCGCCCCTGGGCCAGATCGCGCGGACGGCCGACGGCCAGCAGGGCGACCAGGGCGCCCTCGCGCAGCCAGCACACCGACCACGCGGCACCGGCCGGATCGCCGCGCCAGACCAGTTCGTCGGCCTCCGCATGATGGCCGGCGTACTGCACGAAGCGCCCGAACTGCTCGGACCAGAAGTACGGCACCGGGTCGTAGACCACACCGGGGAAGTGGGCGGCCGTCCGGTTCCCCACCACATTGGCGGCGACGGTGCGCGGCCCCTGGAGCGCGTTGTCCCAGTGGTGCACCAGCAGCCGCGTCCCGTAGCGGGCGGACGGGAAGGAGGCGCAGTCGCCGACCGCGTAGACGTCCGGCACCGAGGTGCGCAGCCGGTCGTCCGCGGCCACGGACCGGTCCCCGGCCAGCGCCACGTCCGAACCGGCCAGCCAGTCCGTGGCCGGCCGCGCCCCGATCCCGACGACCACCGCACCCGCCCGCAGCCGGGTGCCGTCGTCGAGCAGCAGCCCGCTGTCGTCCACGGCGGCCACCCGGGCGCCGGTCATCAGCGTGGCGCCGCAGTCCTCGTACCAGGCCGCCATGGGGGCGGCGACCTCGGCCGGGAGGGCGCCCGCCAGCGGTCGGTCCGCGGCCTCGACGACGGTCACGGCGCAGCCCGCCTCGCGCGCCGCCGTGGCGAACTCCGCGCCGATCCAGCCCGCCCCCACGACCGCGATCTCACGCTGCCGGGCGAGCACCGGGCGCAGCCGTTCGGCGTCGTCCAGGGTGCGCAGCAGATGGACGTTCGGCACGCCTTCGGCGCCCGGCAGCGGGATCGGGTCGGCGCCCGTGGCGATCACCAGGACGTCGTACGGCACCGGGCCGGTCCCGGTCTCGACCACCCGCTTGTCCGTGCGCAGCCCCGTGACCGGGACGCCGAGCCGCAGCCCGATGCCCAGCCCGGCGAAGTCCACGTCGAGCGTCGATCCCTCGGCCTTACCGAGCAGCACGGCCTTGGACAGCGGCGGCCGGTCATAGGGCTGGTGCGGCTCCGCGCCCAGCAGCACGATCTCCCCGGCCCAGCCCTGCTCGCGCAGCGCGACGGCGGTCTGCACCCCCGCCATCCCCGCGCCGACGATCACCACCCGCTGTCCGCCGCCACCCGAGGACGCCTTCGTCCCCGTCGTCGTCTTATCGCTCACACGATCACTGTATGGCGGCAGGTGGAGCGGACCGCAGAGCGCGGGACGAGATCTCGGGCACAGCACGGAGGGCAGGGCGAACGGCCACCCTTCCGACCGATTCGGACCTCGTACTAGGGTGGCGGGACGAAGCACTCGCGGGAGCCCGGACGCACCGGGCTGAGAGGGAGGCTGACACGGCCTCCGACCGTACGAACCTGATCCGGGTCATGCCGGCGAAGGGAGGGGCGGCGTGTCCACGCACGCACCAGGTCACGACGGACCACACGCACCAGGTCACGACAACGACGGACCGCACACAACCGGCCACGACAACGACGGACCGCGCACGCCAGGTCACGTGGACGACGGACCGCATACACCGCGACCCGGCGGCGGACCGCCCGGCGGGGCCTATGACGCCCTCGTCATCGGGGGCGGCATCATCGGCCTGGTCACGGCCTGGCGAGCGGCCCAGCGGGGCCTGCGCACCGCCCTCGCCGACCCGGCGCCCGGCGGCGGAGCCGCCCGTGTCGCGGCCGGGATGCTGGCGGCCGTCACCGAGCTCCACTACGGCGAGCAGACCCTGCTCGGCCTCAACTTGGCCTCCGCACGCCTCTATCCGGACTTCGTGGCCGAGCTGGAGGAGGCCGGCGGCCAGGACGTCGGCCACCGGGCGTGCGGCACGCTCGCCGTCGCGTTCGACTCCGACGACCGCGCCCATCTGCGTGAACTCCACACGTTCCAGCAGGGGCTCGGGCTGGACTCCCAGTGGCTGACGGGGCGGGAATGCCGCCGTCTGGAACCGATGCTCGCGCCGGGCGTACGCGGCGGGCTGCGCGTCGACGGCGACCACCAGGTGGACCCGCGGCGGCTGGCGACGGCGCTGCTCATCGCGTGCGAGCGGGCCGGGGTGGTCCTCCACCGCGCCCGTGCGGAGCGGCTGCTGCTGGACGGCGACCGCGCCACCGGGGTCGAGCTGACCGGGGGCACCCGGCTGGCCGCCGAGCACACCGTGCTCGCCGCCGGCAGCCTCAGCGGACGGCTCGCGGGCGTCCCCGACGACGTCCTGCCACCCGTCCGCCCGGTCAAGGGACAGGTGCTGCGGCTGTCGGTGCCCGAACGCTACGCGCCGTTCCTCTCCCGGACGGTACGGGCCGTGGTGCGCGGCGGACCGGTCTACCTCGTGCCGCGCGAGAACGGCGAGCTGGTCGTCGGCGCGACCACCGAGGAACTGGGCTGGGACACCACGGTCACCGCGGGCGGCGTGTACGAACTGCTGCGCGACGCCCATGAGCTGGTGCCCGGCATCACCGAACTCCCGCTGGTGGAGACGTGCGCCGGGCTGCGCCCCGGCTCCCCCGACAACGCCCCGATGCTCGGCCCGACCGCGCTGCCGGGGCTGCTGCTGGCCACCGGCCACTACCGCAACGGCGTCCTGCTCACCCCGATCACCGGCGATGTCATGGCCGAGGCGCTGACGAGCGGAGAACTCCCGCCCGAGGCCCGGCCGTTCACCCCGCGGCGCTTCGCGGCCCCGGCCGTCCCCGACGCGTCCGCCGCCGCGCCCTCCCCCGTACAGGAGCAGCACACATGACCGTCTCCGTCAACGGCGAGCCCCGCGAGATCCCCGACGGCACCACCCTCGACCGGCTCGTCGCGACCCTCACCCAGGCGTCCTCGGGCGTCGCCGCCGCCGTCAACGAGACGGTCGTCCCGCGTACCCAGTGGCCCGCGACCCCGCTCGGCGACGGTGACCGCGTCGAGGTCCTCACCGCGGTCCAAGGAGGCTGATCCCCCCATGGCTCCCACCACCACGACCACTTCGGCCAACACGGACACCACGGCCAATACGGGCACCACGGCCACCGCGCCCGCCGCCGCCCTGGCCGACGGCGCCGACCCGCTCACCATCGCCGGGACGACGTTCGGCTCCCGTCTGATCATGGGCACCGGCGGCGCCCCCAGCCTGGAGGTCCTGGAGCGGTCGCTGCTGGCCTCCGGCACCGAGCTGACCACCGTCGCGATGCGGCGGCTGGACCCCACGGTGCAGGGGTCGGTGCTCTCCGTGCTCGCCCGGCACGGCATCCGCCCGCTGCCCAATACCGCCGGGTGTTTCACCGCCGGTGAGGCCGTGCTGACCGCCCGCCTCGCCCGGGAGGCCCTGGGCACCGACTGGGTCAAGCTGGAGGTGGTCGCCGACGAGCGCACCCTGCTCCCCGATCCGATCGAGCTGCTGGACGCCGCCGAAACCCTGGTCGACGACGGCTTCACGGTCCTCCCGTACACCAATGACGACCCGATCCTGGCCCGGAAGCTGGAGGACGTCGGCTGCGCCGCGATCATGCCCCTCGGCTCCCCGATCGGCTCCGGGCTCGGCATCCGCAATCCGCACAACTTCCAGCTGATCGTCGAGCGCGCCACCGTGCCGGTGATCCTCGACGCGGGCGCGGGCACGGCGTCGGACGCCGCGCTGGCCATGGAGCTGGGGTGCGCGGCGGTGATGCTCGCCTCGGCGGTCACCCGGGCGCAGGAGCCGGAGCTGATGGCCGGGGCGATGCGGCACGCGGTGGCGGCGGGCCGGCTGGCCCACCGGGCGGGCCGTATCCCCCGCCGCCACTTCGCCGAGGCGTCCAGCCCGGCCGAGGGCCTGGCGGCCCTGGACCCCGAGCGCCCGGCGTTCGGCTGATCCGCGCCCGGCGGGTCCACGTCCGGCGGGCCCTGTCCGGGTCCCGCGCCGTCCCTCTACGGTGGATTGAGGGGTCAGCGCACACTGCGGAGGTGGTCGCCGTGACCGTGACCGTGGCCGACCGGATCGAGCGCGAGGTGTTCGTACGAGCGCCGATCGACCGGGTGTGGCGGGTGCTGACGACGCCCGAGCACATCCGCGTCTGGTACGCCCCCGGCGGCTGCGAGATCGATCCGCACCCCGGCGGGACGCTCCGGTTCCGCTGGGACGAGCACGGGGAGTTCCACGGCCAGGTCGAGCGGGCGGTTCCGGACACCCTCTTCCGCTTCCGGCTGGCCCTGGAACCCGATCACGCCCCCTCGGATCCCGGGGAGGCGACCGTGGTGGAGTTCGCGCTCTCCGCCGAGGGGCGGGGCACCCGGCTGCGGTTCGCGGAGAGCGGTATCCGCGACCTGGCCGTCCCCGACGACGCCAAGGCCAAGCACGCCGAGTACGCCACCCTGTCGTGGACCTCCGCGCTCGAGGAGCTGGCCGCGATCGCCGCCGCGTCGCACAACTGACACCGCACAACTGACATCGCGCAATCGCACAACGCCACATCACACAGCTGACATCGCGCAACCGACTCACCGGTGTCACCGTTCCGCTGCAATACCCGCCCCACCTGGGCAGCCGGTCCTGACGCAATGCGACGCCTCGTAGACTGCCCCCCGTGGATACGACCCTCCAGGACCCCCTCGTCGGGCAGGTGCTCGACGGCCGCTACCGCGTCGAGGCGCGCATCGCCGTTGGCGGGATGGCGACGGTCTACCGGGCCGTCGACACCCGGCTCGACCGGGTGCTCGCCCTGAAGGTGATGCACCAGAGCCTCGCCTCCGACGCCGCCTTCGTCGACCGCTTCATCCGGGAGGCGAAATCCGTCGCGCGGCTCGCGCACGCCAATGTGGTCGCCGTCTACGACCAGGGAACGGACGGCGACCACGTCTATCTGGCCATGGAGTACGTCGCCGGCTGCACCCTGCGCGATGTGCTCCGCCGGCGTGGCGCCCTGCACCCGCGCGCCGCGCTGGACATCCTGGAGCCGGTGCTGGCCGCGCTCGGGGCGGCCCACCGGGCCGGTTTCGTGCACCGCGACATGAAGCCGGAGAACGTGCTGATCGGCGACGACGGCCGGGTCAAGGTGGCCGACTTCGGTCTGGTCCGGGCGGTGGACACCAACACCAGCGCCTCCACCGGAGCCGTCCTCGGCACGGTGTCGTATCTCGCGCCCGAGCAGATCGAGCACGGCACGGCCGACACCCGCGCCGATGTCTACGCCTGCGGTGTGGTGCTGTACGAGATGCTGACCGGCGCCAAGCCGCACGCCGGCAGCACCCCGGCGCAGGTCCTCTACCAGCATCTGAACGAGGACGTCCCGCCGCCGTCCGCCATCGCGCCCGAGGTCGCCCCGGAGCTGGACGCCCTGGTCGCCTCGGCCACCGCGCGCACCCTCGACGCGCGCCCCGCCGACGCCGTCGCGCTGCTGGGCGCGGCCCGCGCGGTGCGGGACGCGCTGACCGACGCCCAGCTGGACGCGGTTCCTCCGCAGGCCAAGGAGGACACCTCGGATGGCGCGGAGAACCGTACGACGGTGATTCCGCGCCCGGCGGCCGCGGTCGACGACCAGGAGGCGCTGAACCACACCAGCCGTCTGGAGCTGCCCCCGGAACCGCCCCGGCGGGAGCGGCCCGACCGGCGCGGGCGGTTCCGGATGCCGCGCCGCGGGATCGTCACGATCGTCGCCGCGGTGCTGCTGCTGATCGGTCTCGGCGTCGGGATCTGGTACATCAGCGTCGGCCAGTTCACCGAGGTCCCGCCGGTGCTGCGGAAGACCCAGGCGGAGGCGGAGAAGAAGCTGCACGACGCCGGTCTGGACGTGAAGGTCGTCAACGAGTTCAGCGATGTCGTCCCCAAGGGCCAGGTCATCGGCTCCAAGCCCGGACCGGGCGAGCGCGTCCGCGACAGCGTGACCATCCGGGTCTCCCAGGGGCCGCCGCGGGCCGAGGTGCCCAATGTGGTGGGCATGCCGCTCGCCGACGCCAAGCGGAAGATCGCGGACCAGGGGCTCACGGTCGGCACGGTCACCCGCCGCTTCAGCAGTGAGACGGCCCAGGGCTCGGTCCTCTCCACCAGCCCCGGCGCCGGCTCCGTACGCCGTCCCGAGACGTCGGTGTCGATCGTGGTCAGCAAGGGCGAGCCGGTCGACGTCCCGGATGTGGTGGGCGATTCGGTCGCCGAGGCCCGGTCCGCGCTGGAGGACGAGGGCTTCAAGGTCAAGATCGCTGAGCGCCAGGTGTACTCGGAGGAGGACAAGGGCTCGGTCGCCGCGCAGTCGCCGTCGGCGGACGGCCAGGGCGCCAAGGGCGACACGGTGACACTGACCCTCTCCAAGGGCCGGCAGATGATCGAGGTGCCGGACGTCACCGGTCTGAAGGTCGACGAGGCCACGTCGCAGCTGGAGGAGGCCGGCTTCGAGGTGAAGGTCGACAAGGCGCTGTTGTTCCCGGGGGACACGGTGAAGGACCAGTCGGTGGACGCCGGTGACAAGGCGCCCAAGGGGAGCACCATCACCATCACGCTGAGCGGCGGCGTGTTCTAGGGCGCCGGCGGCTTCTTCTAGGGCGCCGGCGGCTTCGCGGCTGCCGGACGGCGATGGCCGTGCCATCCGTCCGGCAGCCGGCCCCCTCCCCCGTACCGCGACGGCTCGCGGAAGCGCTGGTCGGGCAAGGCTTCCGTGGCCCGGTGCGCCCGGCGGGGGCGCCTCAAAGCGGTGGCCGGGGACAACCGAGCCACGAAAAGCAGGCACCCTTGTTCTGTGAGTACGCATCGCATCCGCAACCCCATCGGAGGCCATGTCCGGGTGGCCGGTGGCCTCGCCACCGTCGGCATGGCGCACGCCGCCGACATCGGCGCCGAGACCGTCCAGGTCTTCGTCGCCAATCCGCGCGGCTGGGCCACCCCGGCCGGTACGCCCGCCCAGGACGAGGCGTTCCGGGCCGCCTGTGCCGAGCGGTCCATACCGGCGTATGTCCACGCCCCGTACCTGATCAACTTCGGCTCGCACACGGAGGCCACCGCCGAACGTTCCGTGGCATCCCTGCGCCATTCGCTGCGGCGCGGCCGGGAGATCGGGGCGCTCGGCGTCGTCGTCCACACCGGCTCGGCGACCGGGGGACGCTCGCGGGCCACGGCGCTCGCGCAGGTGCGGGAGCGGATGCTGCCGCTGCTGGACGAGCTGGTCCGGGACGACGACCCGTGGCTGCTGCTGGAGCCGACCGCCGGTCAGGGCACCTCGCTGTGCTCGTTCGTGGCGGACCTGGGCCCGTACTTCGAGGCGCTCGACCGGCACCCCCGGCTCGGTGTCTGCCTGGACACCTGCCATGTGTTCGCGGCGGGCCATGACCTCGCCGCGGCGGGCGGTGTGAAGCAGACCCTGGACGAGCTGGTGGCCGTCACCGGCGAGGGGCGGCTCAAGCTGATCCACGCCAACGACTCCAAGGACGTGGTCGGCGCCCACAAGGACCGGCACGCGAACATCGGCGCCGGGCACATCGGGGCGGAGCCGTTCCGTGAGCTGTTCACCCATCCCGCGACGGAGGGGGTGCCGCTGGTGATCGAGACGCCGGGCGGTACGGAGGGGCATGCGGCGGATGTGGCCCGGCTGAAGGAGTTGCGCGCCGGGGTGGTCTGAGCGCCCAGGAGGCGCCGGGGTCGTCTTCGGAGCCCAGGGCCCTTCTGACGGATCTCCGCGGGAGAGGGGGCCCTAGAGCTCCGGGCCGTCGCCCGGCTCCTCCTGGTAGGAGTAGCGCTGTTCCGCCCAGGGGTCGCCGATGTTGTGGTAGCCGCGCTCCTCCCAGAAACCACGGCGGTCGGCGGTCATGTACTCGACCCCGCGCACCCATTTCGGGCCCTTCCAGGCATACAGATGGGGCACCACGAGCCGCAGCGGAAAGCCGTGCTCGGCGGTGAGCGGCTCCCCGTCCTTGTGCGTCGCGAACATCGTGGTTTCCGCCAGGAAGTCCGACAGGCGTAGATTCGAGCTGAACCCGTATTCCGCCCACACCATGACATGGGTGACGTCCGGCGCCGGCGGTGCGAGTTCCGCGATCTCCCGCGCGGAAACCCCGCCCCATTCGGCGCCGAGCATGCTGAATTTGGTGACGCAGTGCAGATCGGCCACGACCGTCGAGTACGGCAGAGCGGAGAACTCCTCATGCGTCCAGCAGTGTTTTTCGCCGTCCGCCGTGGCGCCGAAGACCCGGAACTCCCATCGGTCCGGCTTGAACTTCGGCACCGGCCCATAGTGCGTAACCGGCCAACCGCGCTGCAGTCGCTGCCCCGGGGGCAGCTTCGCGAGCTCCCCCTCGCGGCTTTCCGACTGACCCATGGACTCCATGGTCTCAGACCGCCGGGGGTGGTCGTGACCAGGGCATCGAGCGCCGGGACAACTCGTACTAAGCGTGCACTTACTGGACGCCCTACCAGGCGCGATGCGACGATGCGCGGAACCTGCCGTTCCCGATCGGATTGGAAGGAGCCCCTCCGATGCAGGGTGACCCCGAGGTCCTCGAGTTCCTCAACGAGCAGCTGACCGGCGAACTGACCGCGATCAATCAGTACTTTCTGCACTCGAAGATGCAGGACAACTTTGGCTGGACTCGGCTTGCCAAACACACCCGGTCGGAGTCTTTCGATGAGATGAGGCATGCGGAGACGCTCACCGACCGGATCCTTCTCCTGGAGGGCCTGCCCAATTACCAGCGGCTCTTCCACGTCCGGGTGGGCCAGACGGTGACCGAGATGTTCCAGGCCGACCGGCAGGTGGAGGTCGAGGCGATCGACCGTCTCAAGCGGGGCATCGAGCTGATGCGGTCCAAGGGGGACATCACCTCGGCCAACATCTTCGAGGACATCCTCGCCGACGAGGAACTCCACATCGACTATCTCGACACCCAGCTGGAGCTGATCGAGAAGCTCGGCGAGGCCCTCTACATCGCCCAGCAGATCGAGCAGCCGAGCGACTGAACCGGGACGCCGGCCAGTCCGGCCAGTCCCGTCAGGCCGCTTCGGCCGCCGCCGGAACGGAGGCGGCAGCGGTGGCCGTGGCCGCAGTAGTGGCCGCCGTCAGGACGACCGGGTCCAGCGCCTCGCGCCGGGGGCAGGCGCCGCGGCCCAGCAGCGCCTGGATCTTCCGCACGCACGAACCGCAGTCCGTGCCGGCCTTGCAGGCACCGGCGATCTGGCGCGGGGTGCACGCGCCCGCCTCCGCGTGCTCACGCACCTGCCGCTCGGTGATGCCGAAGCATGAGCAGACGTACACGGGCTCTCCAGCGGTGGCGGTGATCAGTGAGGTAACCCTTACCTTACCTGCCGCACCGGACCCCCACAACGCACAGGGGGCGCGGATCCTTGTGATCCGCGCCCCACCTGCGTCTTTGCGATCTTCGCCGGATGCCTACTGGTCCCGGTACATCTCCGCCACCAGGAACGCCAGGTCCAGCGACTGGCTGCGGTTGAGCCGCGGGTCGCAGGCCGTCTCGTAGCGCTGGTGCAGATCGTCGACGAAGATCTCGTCGCCGCCGCCCACGCACTCCGTGACATCGTCGCCGGTCAGCTCCACATGGATACCGCCCGGGTGGGTGCCCAGCGCCTTGTGGACCTCGAAGAAGCCCTTGACCTCGTCCAGCACGTCGTCGAAGCGGCGGGTCTTGTGCCCGGACGCCGCCTCGAAGGTGTTGCCGTGCATCGGGTCGCAGACCCAGACGACCTGCGCACCGGAGGCGGTCACCTTCTCCACCAGGTTGGGCAGCTTGTCGCGGATCTTGTCCGCGCCCATCCGGGTGATGAAGGTCAGCCGGCCCGGCTCGCGGTCCGGGTCGATCCGCTCGATCAGCGTCAGCGCCTCTTCCGGCGTGGTCGTCGGGCCGAGCTTCACGCCCACCGGGTTGCGGATCTTCGAGGCGAACTCGATGTGCGCCCCGTCCAGCTGCCGGGTGCGCTCACCGATCCAGACCATGTGGCCGGACACGTCGTACAGCTCACCGGTGCGCGAGTCGGTGCGGGTCAGCGCCGTCTCGTAGTCGAGGATCAGGGCCTCGTGCGAGGAGAAGAACTCGACCGTCTTGAACTCCTCCGGGTCCACCCCGCAGGCGTTCATGAAGGACAGCGCCCGGTCGATCTCGCGCGCCAGCGCCTCGTAGCGCTGGCCCGACGGGGAGGACTTCACGAAGTCCTGGTTCCAGGCGTGCACCTGGCGCAGGTCCGCGTAGCCGCCGGTGGTGAAGGCCCGCACCAGGTTCAGCGTCGAGGCCGACGCCTGGTACATGCGCTTCAGCCGCTGCGGATCCGGGATCCGGGCCTCGGGGGTGAACTCGAATCCATTGACGGAGTCGCCGCGGTAGGTGGGCAGGGTCACCCCGTCCCGGGTCTCGGTCGGCTTCGAGCGCGGCTTGCTGTACTGCCCGGCGATCCGGCCCACCTTCACCACCGGGACGGATCCGGCGTAGGTCAGCACGGCGCCCATCTGGAGGAGCGTCTTGAGCTTGTTGCGGATCTGGTCGGCGCCCACGCCGTCGAACGCCTCGGCGCAGTCCCCGCCCTGGAGCAGGAACGCCTCGCCCCGCGCCACGGCCCCCAGGCGGTGCCGCAGCGCATCGCACTCGCCCGCGAAGACGAGCGGCGGATAGGACTCGAGCTCAGCGATCACATCGCGCAGAGCCGCTCGATCCGGCCAGTCGGGCTGCTGCGCCGCGGGAAGAGACTGCCAGGTGTGGCCACCGGCGTGGGTTTCAGCGTTCACGGTCACCCGCACAAGGTTACGGGGTCCGCACCGCCTCCCAGGGCGCTGCCCACAGGATGAGACATCTTCCGCCACGCCGTGGGCTCTCTCCCGCCCCTCCCCCGCGCATCCGCTCCCGCCCCGCACATCCGCGGCCCCGGGCGCAAGAACGACCGCTCGGGCATCCTGCGACCGGTTATGGCCATGTCGTGAAGAACACGTGATGGAATCGCGCCCTCCTCGGACGCTGTCCGTGCCGGTCCACCCCGGGCCGGCACGGACACCCGAAGGAGTGCGCCATGAGGAAGCCCAGGCACCTGAGGAAGGTGCTCCGCTCCACCGCCACGGCCGTCGCGGCCGCCGCCTCGCTCGTCCTGCTGCCGTTGGCCGCCGCCCCCGCCCAGGCGGCGCCCTCGGCCATCGCGTCCGGGATGACCTGGACCGTGCTCGCCAAGGGCGACGGCACGGTCCGGGTGGGGGCCGACGCCTCGACCGACGCCTACAACGGCGACACCGCCGCCACCGCGACACTGCCCCTCCTGTGCCTGAGAGTGAACGGCAGCGCCGTGCCCAGCGGGATCACCCCGGACTTCTACGCCGGCTGGTCGCGCGGCACCGTCGCCGCGACCCCGCCGGTGCTGGGCCGGACGCTGACCAGCCGAGCCGTCGCGGACGCCCTGTGCGCGCAGTACTACGGCCCGGAGTGGCGCATGGCGGAGTTCCACGACGGCCGCTACGGCAGCGCTCTGGAGTACAGCGGCGGCTGGTCCTTCTGGGCGTACGGCTATGTCCCGGACGGCACCCGCTTCTGGACCGCGATCGACGACCAGCCCGCAAATCCTTGGAATTGATCCGTTGCGGCCGGAACCGGTCCTGTAAGGTCTGGCACATGTTCGCGCGACTGACCATGACCTGGTGGTGGACCGCTCATCCGGCGGCCCACTGAATCGCGCACTCCCAGACACCGCGAAGGCCGCCCGAGGGGCGGCCTTCGGCGTTTCCGCGGGTCGTTCCTCATTCCGGAAGGACTATCCGCCATGCAGAACCCCGCTCAGGCCGTCGTCGCACGGCTGCTCTCCGACGACGCGCCGCCCTTCGCCCTGCTGCACCGCCGCACCCCCGGCCGGGCGTCCGACACGGTCGAGGTGCTGCTCGGTCCGGTCACCGAGGTGGAGCGGCTGACCGACATCCCGCTGCCCACCGGCGCGCCGGAGGACGGTGCCCCGGTGGTGGACGCGCTCGCGCTGGTGCCGTTCCGGCAGATCCGGGAGCGGGGGTTCGAGGTGCGCGACGACGGGACGCCGCTGGCCGTGCTGCGGCCGCGGGAGACCGTCGAGCTGCCGCTCGCCGAGGCGCTTGAGGCGCTGCCCGCGCACCGGGTGCGGGTCGAGGACGGGGCGTTCGACGTGGCCGACGACGCCTACGCCGACATCGTGCGGCGGGTCATCGAGAACGAGATCGGCACCGGTGAGGGCGCCAACTTCGTCATCCGGCGGACGTTCCGGGGCGAGATCCCGGGGTTCGGCAGCAGCGACGCGCTCGCGCTCTTCCGGCGGCTGCTGGCCGGTGAGCGGGGCGCCTACTGGACGTATGTGGTGCGGCTGCCGGACGGGCGGACGCTGGTGGGGGCCAGCCCCGAGGTGCATGTGCGGGTGTCCGGGGGGACGGTCGTGATGAACCCGATCAGCGGGACGTACCGCTATCCCGAGGGCGGGCCGAGCACGGCGGGGCTGCTGGAGTTCCTGCACGACCGCAAGGAGGTGGAGGAGCTGTCCATGGTCGTGGACGAGGAGCTGAAGATGATGTGCACCGTCGGCGACATGGGCGGGACGGTGATCGGGCCCCGGCTCAGGGAGATGGCGCATCTGGCGCACACCGAGTACGAGCTGCGCGGCCGTTCCTCGCTCGACGTCCGGGAGGTGCTGCGCGAGACGATGTTCGCCGCGACGGTCACCGGATCGCCGGTGCAGAACGCCTGCCGGGTGATCGAGCGCTACGAACCCCTCGGACCGGACGGGGCCGCGCGCGGCTACTACGCGGGCGCCCTCGCGCTGATCGGACGGGACGGCGGCGGCGCCCAGACCCTGGACTCGCCGATCCTGATCCGCACCGCCGACATCGACGCCGCGGGATCGCTGAAGGTGGCGGTCGGCGCGACGCTCGTGCGCCACTCGGACCCGCGCGGCGAAGTGGCCGAGACGCATGCGAAGGCGGCCGGGGTGCTGACCGCGCTGGGCGTGCGGCCGGCGCCGGTACGGCCCGAGGCGCGGGATCCGCGGCCGCGGCTCGCGGACGATCCGCGGGTGCGGGCGGCGCTGGACGCGCGGCGGGCGGACCTGGCGCCGTTCTGGCTGCGGATGCAGCAGACCCCGTCGTCGGCGGACGGGTCCCTGGGCCGGAAGCTGTCCGGGCACGCCCTGGTGATCGACGGGGAGGACACGTTCACCGCGATGCTCGCGCATCTGCTGCGCACCTCGGGGCTGACGGTGACCGTGCGGCGGTACGACGAGCCGGGGCTGCGGGAGGCGGCGCTGGCGCATCAGGGGCCCGTGGTGCTCGGCCCGGGGCCGGGCGACCCCGGCGACACGACCGACCCGAAGATGCGCTTCCTGCGGGCGCTGACCGCGGAGCTGGTGGCCGGGCACCGGCACGGGCTGCTGGGGGTGTGCCTGGGCAGCGAGCTGATCGCGGCCGAGCTGGGGCTGGAGATCGTGCGCAAGGCTGTGCCGTTCCAGGGGGCACAGGAGCGGATCGACTTCTTCGGGCGCGAGGAGACCGTCGGCTTCTACAACACCTTCACGGCACGCTGCGACGAGGCGGCCGAGACGGAGCTGGCGATGCACCGCGTGGAGCTGAGCCGGGACCCGGTGACCGGCGATGTGCACGCGCTGCGCGGGCCGGGTTTCGCCGGGGTGCAGTTCCACCCGGAGTCGGTGCTGTCCCGGGACGGGGCGGCGCTGGTGGCGGAGCTGCTGGCGGCCGTGCTGGTCTGACGGGTCCGGCCGGTCCGCCGCGGGCGTGACGATGGGCCGGGTGCGGGGAACGCGCCCGGCCCATCGCCGTACTGCACCCAGACGGCCTCAGCCGAAGAAGACCTCGGCCTCGGCGTAGAGCGAGGGATCGACCGTCTTGAGCCGTGCGGTCGCCTCGGCGAGCGGGACCCGGACGATGTCGGTGCCGCGCAGGGCGACCATCTTCCCGAAGTCCTCGTCCCGCACCGCGTCGATGGCGTGCAGCCCGAAGCGGGTGGCGAGCCAGCGGTCGAAGGCGCTGGGCGTGCCCCCGCGCTGGACATGGCCGAGGACGGTGGTGCGGGCTTCCTTGCCGGTGCGCTTCTCGATCTCCTTGGCCAGCCACTCGCCGATGCCGGAGAGCCGGACATGGCCGAAGGAGTCCAGCGTGTCGTCCTTGAGGACCACCTCGCCGTCCTTGGGCATCGCGCCCTCGGCGACGACCACGATCGGGGCGTAGCGGATCTGGAAGCGGGATTCGACCCAGGCGCAGACCTGGTCGATGTCGAAGCGCTGCTCGGGGAGGAGGATCACGTTGGCGCCGCCGGCCAGCCCCGAGTGCAGGGCGATCCATCCGGCGTGACGGCCCATCACCTCCACGACCAGGACCCGCATATGCGATTCGGCGGTGGTGTGGAGCCGGTCGATGGCCTCGGTGGCGATGTTGACGGCGGTGTCGAAGCCGAAGGTGTAGTCGGTGGCGGAGAGATCGTTGTCGATGGTCTTGGGGACGCCCACGCAGGCGATCCCGTAGTCGCCGGAGAGCTGGGCGGCGACGCCGAGGGTGTCCTCGCCGCCGATCGCGATCAGCGCGTCGACCTCCTGCTTGACGAGGGTCTCCTTGACCCGCCGGATGCCGTCCTCGCTCTTGAGGGGGTTGGTGCGGGAGGAGCCGAGGATGGTGCCGCCGCGCGGCAGGATGCCGCGCACCGCGCGGATGTCGAGGGGGACGGTGTCGTTGTCGAGAGGGCCGCGCCAGCCGTCCCGGAAGCCGATGAAGTCATAGCCGTATTCCTGTACGCCCTTGCGCACGACGGCGCGGATGACCGCGTTGAGCCCGGGGCAGTCACCGCCGCCGGTCAGCACTCCGACCCGCATCGTTTCTTCCCTTCTCCCGTGAAATCCCGTGATTGGGCCCGGTATGGAAAGCCACGCTAACGGTGATCCAGGTCACACGGGATGGGGCGTCGGCCGATTTCCGTGCGCGCCAAGGGAGTTGGTTTTGAACTTCACTCGTACGAGCGGTTGCGCGGTGTCGACGTGCTCAGCCGGACGGCGTCAGGCGTCGTCCAGGCCACGCTCGATCGCATAGCGGACCAGCTCCACGCGGTTGTGCAGCTGAAGCTTGCCGAGGGTGTTCTGGACGTGGTTCTGCACCGTGCGGTGCGAGATGACCAGCCGCTCGGCGATCTGCTTGTACGACAGCCCCTTGGCCACCAGCCGCAGCACCTCCGTCTCGCGCTCGGTCAGCCGCGGGGCGGCCGGCTGGTCGGCGGCGGTGGGGGCGGGCTCGCCCGCCAGCCGCCGGTACTCGCCGAGCACCAGGCCCGCGAGCCCCGGGGTGAACACCGGGTCGCCGGCCGCCGTGCGGCGCACCGCGTCCAGCAGCTCCTCGGTGCTGGCCGACTTCAGCAGATAGCCGGTGGCCCCGGACTTGACCGCCTCCAGGACGTCCGCGTGCTCACCGCTCGCGGAGAGCACCAGCACCCGCAGCCCGGGGCGGTCGGCGACGACCTCCTTGCACACCTCGACCCCCGGCAGACCGGGCAGGTTGAGGTCGAGCACCAGGACGTCGGGCCCGGTGGCCTTGGCCCGGCGGACCGCCTGCGGCCCGTCCCCGGCCGTGGCCACCACGTCGAACCCGGCCTCGGCCAGGTCCCGGGCCACCGCGTCACGCCACATCGGATGGTCGTCGACCACCATCACCGTCACCGGCCGACCGTCCAGCTCAGCGGTCATCGCGCCGCTTCCCCCTTCTCCTTCTGCTCCGCCTTCTCCGCCGGCCGCTTCGCCGACGCCTTCGGCACCGTCAGCTCCACCTCGGTGCCCTGGCCCGGGGCCGAGATCCACTCGGCGGTGCCGCCGAGGTCGCGCAGCCGTCCCCGGATCGACAGGGCCACCCCCAGGCGGCCCTCCGCCTCCGCGTCCGCCAGCCGTCCCTCGGGGATGCCGGGGCCGTCGTCCCGTACGGTCACCATCACCGCGTCCGGCTCGTCCTCCAGCAGGATCCAGGCATGGGCCCCCTCCCCGGCGTGCACCCGCACATTGTCCAGGGCGGCACCGACGGCGGCGGCCAACTCCCCGGCGGCGCCCGCCGGGAGGAGCACCGGGGCGCCCGGTTCGGAGAAGGTGACCCGGGAGCCCGCGTGCGGTGCCAGCAGGGCCCGCAGATCGCAGGGCGCGCCGTCGGAGCGCTCGGGGCCGGGCGGACAGGGCGAGTCCGACGGGTCCGCCGCGCCCGGGAGTCCGTACGGGTCCGGTGCGGTGTCCGCCGCCCCGCGCGGCGGGGTCACCAGACCGGTGGAGACCAGGGTGCGCAGCGCGATCTCCTGTTCCCCGGCCATCCGGCCCAGTTCGGCCGCCTCGCCGCCGATGGCGGCACCGCGCCGCTGCACCATGGCGAGCACCTGGAGCACGCTGTCGTGGATGTCGCGGGCCAGCCGCTCCCGCTCCCGGGTCGCCGCCTCGATGCGCAGCGCGCGGGCGAGGGTGCGCTCACTGGCGCGGGCCACCTCGACCACATAGCCGATGGCCACGCTCGCCACCCACACCAGCATCAGCATGTGGATGGTGTCCTGGGCGAAGGTGCCACGCTCGATCACATTGGCGGCGCAGACGACGGCGGAGGCCCAAGCGCCCCAGCGCCAGCCGCCCTTGATGGCGAAGCCGAGGACCGCGCCCATCGTCCATATGGACGGCAGGGTGGGCGTGCCCTCGGCGATCCGGTCGTGGTTGTCCACGAGCGGGGTGAGCAGAATGCCGGCCACGGCGATGCCGAGGTCGCCGACGAGGAACCGCCGGGTGCAGCGCTCGGCCGAGGAGACCATCCGGAAGGTGAGCGCGGTCCACAGGGTCAGCACCGCCATGTAGACGACCGCGCCGAACGGATGGTCGTAGTCGTCGTACGCGTAGACGCACAGGCCGAGCGCGTAGAGCAGAGTGAGCACCCGGTAGGCGGTCAACGCCTGCCACAGCGGCTGCTCGACGGACATGCGCACCACACGTCCAGGCCTGGACCGCTCCGTCAACGTCCCCCCTCCCCCGGTGCCGGCGCCGCTAGGCGTCGGGCTTGTGCTTGTCCTTCTCCTTCTCCGCCTGCTTCCGGGCCGCTTCCGCCTCCGCGATCTGCCGCTTGGCGGCGGTCGCGTAGATGTCCACGTACTCCTGACCGGAGAGCTTCATGATCTCGTACATGACCTCGTCGGTCACCGAGCGCAGGATGAAGCGGTCGCCGTCCATGCCGTGGTAGCGGCTGAAGTCCAGCGGCTTGCCGATCCTGATGCCGGGCCGCATCAGCTTCGGCATGACCTTGCCGGGGGGCTGGATCTTCTCGGTGTCGATCATCGCGACGGGGATCACCGGCGCACCGGTCGCGAGCGCGACCCGGGCCAGACCGCCCGGCTTGCCCCGGTAGAGCCGGCCGTCGGGCGAGCGGGTGCCCTCGGGGTAGATGCCGAACAGCTCACCCCGCTCGATCACCTCGATACCCGCCTTGATGGCGGCCTCGCCGGCGCCGCGCGAGCCCGAGCGGTCCACCGGGAGCTGCCCGACGCCCTTGAAGAAGGCCGCCGTCAGCCGCCCCTTGACCCCGGGGGTGGTGAAGTACTCCTGCTTGGCGATGAAGGTGACTTTGCGGTCGAGCATCGCGGGCAGGAAGAAGGAGTCGGAGAAGGAGAGGTGGTTGCTCGCGAGGATGGCCGGGCCCTCGGCCGGGATGTGTTCCAACCCCTCCACCCAGGGCCGGAAGGCGAGCTTCAGCGCTCCCCCCACCGACAGCTTCATTGCGCTGTAGAACAACCGGGACCTCCTGTATCCGACGAGGAGACCTTAACCTGCCTACCCCCTGTGCGGCGCGCCGCGTACGCTGAGGACCTCGATACCCGCTTCCCGCTTCCCCGCTTCCCCAGTGAATGGAGATCCGTGGTGCCGCTCCTGCCCGGAGCCGAGCCGTTCCGCCACGACGGCGGCGAGATCGGCGTCCTCGTCTGTCACGGCTTCACCGGTTCCCCGCAGTCCGTGCGGCCCTGGGCCGAGCATCTGGCGGCCCGTGGCCTGACCGTCTCGCTGCCGCTGCTTCCCGGCCACGGCACCCGCTGGCAGGATCTCGCCGTCACCGGCTGGCAGGACTGGTACGCGGAGGTGGACCGCGAACTGCGGCGGCTGGTCCGGGTGTGCGAGCGGGTGTTCGTCTGCGGTCTGTCGATGGGCGGCGCGCTCGCGCTGCGGCTGGCCGCCCTGCACGGTGCGGCGATCAGCGGCCTCGCGCTGGTCAATCCGGCCAACAAGGTGCACGATCCGCTGGCGGTGGCGCTGCCGGTGCTGCGTCATCTGGTGCCCTCGGTGAAGGGCATCGTGAGCGACATCGCCAAGCCGGGGGCGCGGGAGTCGGGCTACGACCGGATGCCGCTGCACGCCGTGCACGCGATGCGCCGGCTGCTGAGCGTCGTCGACGCGGAGCTGCCGCAGGTGACCCAGCCGCTGCTGGTGATGCACAGCCCGCAGGACCATGTGGTGCCCCCCGCCGACTCCGAGCGCATCCTGAGTCAGGTGTCCTCGCGGGACATCACCGAGCGGCTGCTGGAGCGCAGCTACCACGTGGCGACCTTGGACCACGACGCCGAGTTCATCTTCGAGCAGACGGACACGTTCATCACCCGGCTGACGGCGGGTATGGGTCAGGACACCCGGACCGGCCTCGGGAAGGGCAGCGGAAAGGAGGGGGCGGCGGCCAGTGGCTGAGCGCGACTCGAATGAGAACGAGGCGGACGCGCGGCGCGATGACGACGCCGCCTTCGCCGCGATCGTCGCCGCGTACGGGGAGGAGCCGCAGGACCCGCCGGGCGCCGAGCGGTGGCCCGCCGCCGAGAACCTCGACGAGGACCCGGACCGGGACCGCCGGTCCGGCGCCGCGGACGACGACGCCGACGACGGCACCGATACCGACGCCGACGCCGAGGGCTCCGGTGAGGGCGCGGCGGCGACGGGCGGTCTGACCAAGCCCGACAAGCCGGTGGGCAGCTTCATCGTCTACGCCCCGGGCGTGGGGCCCCGCGACTGGGAGCCCGACGAGCCGTCCGAGGACGACTTCGACGAGACCGACGAGGGCCATTTCGTCCCGCCCGAGCCGCCCCCGCTCCCCGAGTCGGACACCACCTCCCGCTTCGCTTGGCTGGGGGTGCTGGGCGGACCGCTGCTGCTGCTCGGTGCGGTGATCTTCCAGGTGGAGATGGTCTGGTGGATCACGACGCTGGGCGTCGGCGGCTTCCTGGGCGGCTTCGTCACGCTGGTGCTGCGGATGAAGGACGACGACGAGGACGAGGACGACGACCCGGGGCGCGGCGCCGTCGTCTGACCCCGGCGCCCCGGCTCCCGGAAGGGTCCTGGCCCCCGCCGGCTGCCAAAAGAGCCCTGGCCGGCCCCGGCTCAGACCGGGGCCACGCGCGGCAGTCTGAGCGCGGCCAGGACCGGAAGGTGGTCGGTGGCCGCTTCGAGGTCCGCGTCGGCGACGCCCGGCAGCCCGGCCGGCACGCCACAGCCGATGATCTCCACGCCCTCGGAGGCGAAGACGGCGTCGATGCGCCGGCGCGGGTCCCGGGGGGTCGAGGTGGCCTCGCTCCCCCAGGGCTCGGTGGCCCAGCCGTCCCGCAGCTTCCCCGCGATCCGGCGGAAGGCGCGGCCGTCCGGCCGGTCGTTGATGTCACCGGCCGCGATGGCGTACGGGACGTCCAGCGCGGTCAGGTGGTCCAGCAGCATCCCGGCCTGGTCGTAGCGCTCGGCCTCCGCGAGGCTCAGATGGCAGCTGACCACGCCGAGCCGGACGCCGTTGCCATTCCCCGGACCGCCGGTGTCCCGGTGGCCGCCGCCGAAGCGCAGCACGGCGGTGGCGAACCCGCGCCGGTGCAGCCCGGGGACACGGGGCAGCAGGGTGTCCTCGGCGTGCTCCACCTGGGCGCGCAGCGAGGTGAGGATCATCGGGCCGGCGGCGGTGGCCCCGCCCGTGGTGTAGACGAGGCCGGTCTCCCGGGCCAGCCAGGCGGCGGCCTTGCGCCAGCGGAAGAAGCGCGGCGCCTCCTGGACGCACACGACGTCCGGGGCGCAGGCCCGGATCACCCGGGCCAGCGCCTCGCGGTCGTCACGCATCGAGCGGATGTTGTAGCTGAGCACCCGCACCACCGCCGCGTCCGGGCCGGTGGTGGATCGTGGCAGGTCCGCGAGCGGCACGATGTCGGTCCCCCTCGCCCCTCAGCCCTGGCGGGCCAGGTCGGCGGCGCCGACGAGCCCGGCCTTGCCGCCGAGCTGGGCGGCGAGCACCTGGGCGTGCGGACGCCACTGGTTGCCGACCAGCCAGCGCCGGAAGGACTTGCGGATCGGCTCCAGGACGAGATCGCCCTCGTCGGAGACCCCGCCGCCGACGATGAACGCCGAGGGGTCGAAGAGCGAGGCGAGGTCGGCGAGCCCGGCCCCGGCCCAGCGGGCCAGCTCACGGAAGGAGTCGACGGCGACCGCGTCGCCCTGGCGGGCGGCGTCGCTGATGTGCTTGCCCTCGATGCCCTCCGGGGTGCCGTCGCCGAGGCCGAGCAGGACCGTGGCGTTCTCCGGGGTGGCGGCGGCGCGCTGCTTGGCGTAGCGGACCAGCGCGCGGCCGGACGCGTACTGCTCCCAGCAGCCCTGGCTGCCGCAGCCGCACAGCAGACCGTCCGGGACGACCCTGATGTGGCCGAACTCGGCCGCGACGCCGAAGCGGCCGCGGTGCAGCCGGCCGCCGATGATGATGCCGCCGCCCAGGCCGGTGCCGAGCGTGATGCAGACGACGTCGTCATGGCCGACGCCGGCGCCGAAGCGGTACTCGCCCCACGCGGCGGCGTTCGCGTCGTTCTCCACCACGACCGGCAGGCCGACGCGCTGCTCGACCTTGTCCTTGAGCGCTTCGTGCCGCCAGTTGATGTTCGGCGCGAAGAGCACGGTGGCGCGCTTGTCGTCCACGTACCCGGCCGCGCCGATGCCGACGGCCTCGATGTCGTGTCCCTCGCTCACGATGCGCACCGCGTCCGCGATGGCATCGACGACCCCCTCGGGGGTCCGCGGGGTCGACACCTTGCTCGTCTCGAGAATCGTGCCCTCTTCGTCGACCACGCCGGCCGCGATCTTCGTGCCGCCGATGTCGACGCCGATGGTGAGTCCCATGAGTCCCTCAGTTATTTGGTCGAACCCCGCCGAGGCTAACGGTACCGGAGGTAGCGCTCAGTCGAGGTCGATGTGTTCACTACTCGAACTCTTGCCTTCGTCGCCACGGCCCTTCGTATCGCCGGCGGCGCCCTGGGTCCAGCGCCGCTCCTGGCCGGTCACGGCGGCGCGGTAGGCGGCGAGCAGCTCGGAGCCGGCGCCGGCGAGGTGCTCGAAAACGTCTGGGTTGCGCTCTATGACCGGCTCCACGGCGGCCTTGGCCTGTGCGATCAATTGTTGTACGGCCCCTTGAACCGCCGTCCCGCCGATCGGTGCCTGGATCCCGGCGACCTTGTCGGCGAGCGCGTCGGCGAGCTTGAGGAACTCCTCGGCGACGCTCCCCGGCTCCTCGGCCGTCTGCCGGGCCCGCCGCCGGGCCCGCTCGGCGGCGAGGTCCTCGGCACAGGCGCGCTCCCAGGCGTCGGGGTCGATCTCGGTGACCGGTACATCGGTGACCGGGGGTTCAGCGGGGCGCTCGGTGGCATCGCTCATGGCGAACTCCTGGCGGCGGGGATGCTGGCGGCCCGTGCGTTCATCCGGGCTTGTGACCGACGTTACCCGAAGGAGGGGGCGCGGTCAGAGCCCAGGACCGGCCGGGACGGGAGCCGGGTTCACGGCCGCTTCGGCCACAGCTCGGGGTCGGGGGCGAAGCGGACCTCGAGCCGGCCGTCGCGCAGCCCGGCACCGGCGACGGTGCAGCGGCGCAGGGCGGACGGCAGGGGCAGTACCCGGTGGAACGAGCCGACGGTGACGATCAGTTCATCGCCCCGGCGCACCAGCCCCAGTCCGTCGCGGTCGGCGCCGGGCAGCGGCAGCCGCCACAGCAGCACCCCGTCGTCGGCCAGCCGGTCCTCGACGGTCCAGGGGTCGGGGGCGGGCCGGTCGGGCCGCGGCTCGGGGACCCCGACGGCCCCGGCGAGCGCGGCGAGGCCGCCCGGGGCGCGCCCGGCGTCGCCGCCGGGCCCGGCCGGATCCGCCTGCCGCGCGTCCCCGGCCCCGAACGCGTCCCCGGCGCCCCGAGGGTCGCCGAGCCCCGGCACCTCGCCCAGCCCCTGCGGATCGCGGCCCAGATGCGGCAGTTCGCGGACCGGGACGGCGGGGGCCCACTGTTCGTACAGCTCCTTGAGCGCGGCCTGCTGCTGACCGGAGAGCGCGGCGAGCCACGGGTCGGAGGTGGCGGTGGGCAGCAGCCGGTTGGCGATGACCGCATCCACCCGGCAGCCGTGCAGCGCGAGGCCCGCGCGGGCGGTGCGCAGCGCCCGGTCGGCGAGCGGTCCGGGCTCCACCACCAGCCGTACCGTCGTGGCCTCGGACTCGATCACCGACTGGACGGCGGCCAGCTCCCGCTCCCAGCGCTCGGCCGTCTCGTACAGCTTCTGCGCGGGCATCGCCACCCCCGCCAGCTGGGCGAGCATCGGCCGCAGCGCACGGGCCGCCTGCCGCTCGGCGGGCAGCAGCCGCCGCAGATAGCGCCGCAGCTGCTCGGGCAGCGCGAGCGTGGTGACGGTCTCCGGCGCGGGCGGCATGTCGACGACGAGGACGTCCCAGCCGGCGCCGGGCGGGGCGGCCTGGGCGGCGCGCAGGGCACGCAGCAGCGCGACGGCCGCCACCCCGGGGAGGACGGTCAGCTCCTCGTCGTCCAGCGGGGTCGCGCCGAGCATGTCGAGCAGACCGTGGCCGCGCTCCTGGAGGGCGGCCAGCTCGCCGCGGAACCACTCGTCCGTGACGACCCGCGCGGCCCACAGCCCCGGGGCGAGCTCGACGGGTACGGACCACGGCAGCCGGTCCGCCGGCCGCCCGGGGGCGGACCGCAGCGGGCCGGTCCCGAGCAGCGCCTCCGGGGTGCCGTCCGGGTCGGTGGTGAGCAGCAGCGTCCGTCGCCCCTCACGGGCGGCGGCGAGGGCGGTCGCGGCGGCCACGGTGGTGCGGCCCGCGCCGCCGGTTCCGGTGACGAGGACCGTACGCATGAAGGAAGCCTCCGGCAGGTGATGCGTCAGACTGTCAGGAGGCTGTCAGGCGCCCTCGACGCGCTTCTTCAGGCCCGCGAGCGCGCGGTCGATGATGACCTTCTCGGCCTTGCGCTTGATCATGCCCAGCATGGGGATCTTGACGTCGACGGTGAGCTGGTACGTCACCTCGGTGCTCCTGCCCCCGTCCAGCGCCGACAGCCGGTAGGAGCCGTCGAGGGAGCGCAGCATCTGGGACTTGACCAGGGACCAGCTGACCAGGTCGTCGCCGGTCCAGGTGTACTGGAGGACGTAGTCGTCCTTGATCGCCCCGGCGTCGAGCAGCATCCGCACCTGCTCGGCACGCCCGTGGTCGTCCTTGGTGAGGATGTCGGCCTCCTTGACCTCACCGGACCACTCCGGGTAACGGTCGAAGTCGGCGATCACCCCCATCACGTCGGCCGGTGCCGCCTCGATCGTGATGCTCGAGCTGGTGTGTTCCGCCATCGCCGTGGCTCCTCCGTACCGGTCCGCCGCATGGGATCTCTGCCGCTGAAGGCTACCGCGCCCGGATCACCACTCCAGGGCCCAGGGGGTGCCCGAGGAGGCGAAGTGTCCGACATTGACGCACTCGGTGGCACCGATGCGCATACGGCGCGCGAGCGGCTGGTGGACATGGCCGAAGAGGGCGTACTTGGGCCGGACGGTGTGGATCGCCTCCAGCAGGGCCGCGCTGCCGCGCTCGAAGCGGCGGGCGACGGTGTCGTAGCAGAGGTCGGGCACATCCGGCGGGATGTGGGTACAGAGCACGTCCACCTCGCCGAGCGCCGCGAGCTTCGCCGCGTAGGTCTCGTCGTCGATCTCGAACGGGGTGCGCATCGGCGTGCGCAGCCCGCCGCCCACGAACCCGAAGACCAGCCCGCCGATGTCGACGCGCTCACCGTCGAGGACGGTGGTACCGGGCCGGGCGTACTCCGGCCACAGGGCGGGCATGTCGACATTTCCGTAGGTGGCGTACGTCGGGGTGGGGAACGCGGCGAACAGCTCGGCGTACTGCCGGCGGACCGCGGACTCGATGGCCGCGTCGCGGTCGAGCCCCGCCCACAGCCGGTTGCCGAACTCCCGGGCCTCCTCGAAGCGGCGGGCGGTGCGCAGCTCGACGATGCGGTGGGCGTTCTCCACCCCGAAGAGGTCGGGGAAGATGCCACGTGAGTGATCGGCGTAGTCGAGGAAGAGGATGAGGTCGCCGAGGCAGATCAGGGCGTCCGCGCCATCACCCGCCTTCTCGAGGTCCTCACTGTTGCCATGCACGTCACTCACCACGTGGACTCGCATGCGTGTCACCCTAAGACGTAAGGGTCCGCGCCCGTAAGGTGTTCCGCCTGCGTCTCCCCGCGTCCACCTGCGGTTCCCGGGCGGTCGCGGCGTCCGTCGACTAGTCTGCGGGCAGTGTGAAGGCGGTGTGTGACGCATCGAACATCTGGGCGGGAACCCCTATCCCGGAAGCGTACCGATGGGTAACGTCCGGGCCGTCCACCACCCCCCATGCCCTGTAGCGGCGCCGGCGCCCCACGAGGAGCAGCAGTCTTGCGCGAGTTCAGCCTTCCGGCCCTGTACGAGGTCCCGGCCGACGGCAATCTGACGGATCTCATCCGCCGCAATGCCGCCCAGCATCCCGATGTCGCCGTGGTCGGCCGCAAGGTCGACGGCCGTTGGGAGGACGTCACCGCGACCGAGTTCCTGGCCGAGGTGCGCGCCGCCGCCAAGGGTCTGATCGCGGCCGGGGTGGAGCCGGGCGACCGGGTCGGGCTGATGTCGCGCACCCGCTATGAGTGGACGCTGCTGGACTTCGCCATCTGGAGCGCGGGCGGGGTCACCGTGCCGGTGTACGAGACGAGTTCACCGGAGCAGGTCCAGTGGATCCTCAGCGACTCGGGCGCGGTGGCCGCGCTGGTCGAGACCGGGCTCCACGAGGCCGCCGTGGAGTCCGTACGGGACGGCCTGCCCGCCCTGAAGCACGTGTGGCAGATCGAGGACGACGCCATCGGGGCGCTGCGGAAGCTGGGCGCGGACGTGCCCGACGAGAAGGTGGAGGAGCGCTCCTCGATCGCCACCGCCGACTCCCCCGCCACCATCGTCTACACCTCGGGCACCACGGGCCGCCCCAAGGGCTGTGTGCTCTCGCACCGCAGCTTCTTCGCCGAATGCGGCAACGCGGTGGCGCGGCTCAAGCCGATCTTCCGCACCGGTGAGTCGTCGGTGCTGCTGTTCCTCCCCGAGGCGCATGTCTTCGGGCGGCTGGTGGAGATCGCGGCGGTGCTGGCGCCGATCAAGCTCGGTCACGTACCGGATGTGAAGTCCCTGACCGATGAACTCGCCGCGTTCCGGCCCACGTTGATCCTGGGCGTGCCGCGCGTCTTCGAGAAGGTCTTCAACGCGGCGCGGGCCAAGGCGCAGGCCGAGGGCAAGGGCAAGATCTTCGACAAGGCGGCCGACACCGCCATCGAGTACAGCAAGGCGCTGGACACCCCGGGCGGTCCGTCCCTCGGACTCCGGTTCAAGCACAAGCTCTTCGACCGGCTGGTCTACGGCAAGCTGCGGGCTGTGCTGGGCGGCCGGGCCACCCACGCCATCTCCGGCGGGGCGCCGCTGGGCGCGCGGCTGGGCCACTTCTACCGGGGCATCGGCTTCACGGTGCTGGAGGGGTACGGCCTGACGGAGTCCTGCGCGGCGACCACCTTCAACCCCTGGGACCGGCAGAAGATCGGCTCGGTCGGACAGCCGATGCCGGGCTCGGTGGTGCGCATCGCCGACGACGGCGAGGTGCTGCTGCACGGTGAGCACCTCTTCACCGAGTACTGGAACAACGAGGCGGCCACGGCGGACGCGCTCTCGGACGGCTGGTTCCACACCGGGGACGTGGGCACCCTCGACGAGGACGGCTATCTCACCATCACCGGCCGGAAGAAGGAGATCATCATCACCGCGGGCGGCAAGAACGTCGCCCCGGCGGTGATCGAGGACCGCATCCGGGCCCACGCCCTGGTCGCCGAGTGCATGGTCGTCGGCGACGGCCGCCCCTTCGTGGGCGCGCTGATCACGGTGGACGAGGAGTTCCTGCCGCGCTGGGCGGCCGAGCACGGCAAGCCCGAGGGCGTGACGGTGGCCGAGCTGCGGGAGGACCCGGAGCTGCTGGCCGAGATCCAGCGGGCGGTGGACGACGGCAACGCGGCGGTGTCCAAGGCGGAGTCGGTGCGCAAGTTCCGCATCGTGGCCACGCAGTTCACCGAGGACTCCGGGCATGTGACGCCGTCGCTGAAGCTCAAGCGGAATGTGGTGGCGAAGGACTTCGCCACCGAGATCGAGGCCATCTACCACGGCTGACGACGGCGAGGCCCCTGGGCCCACCTGGCGCCCGGCCCAGGTCAGGCCCAAGGCCGCTCCGTCACAGCAGCGACTTCAGGCGGTCGGCGAGCAGATCCCAGCGCCAGCGCTCCTCGACCCAGGCGCGGCCCCGCTCACCCATGCGGCGGCGCAGCTCGGCGTCCTCCAGGAGCGTCACGATGCGCTCGGCGCTCTGCTCGGCGGAGCCGCCCCGGACCACCCACCCGGTCTCCCCGTCCAGCACCGCGTCCGGCGCTCCGCCCGAGTCCCCGGCGACGACCGGCAGCCCGGTCGCGGACGCCTCCAGATAGACGATGCCCAGGCCCTCGACGTCCAGTCCGCCGCGGCGGGTGCGGCAGGGCATGGCGAAGACGTCGCCCGCGCCGTAGTGGGCGGGCAGCTCCTCCCAGGGGACCGGGCCGGTGAACCGTACGGAATCGGCCACGCCCGTGGTCTCCGCGAGCCGGTGCAGATCCTTCGCGTACGGCCCGCCGCCGACGATCAGCAGCACGGCGTCCGGCACCCGCCGCAGGATCCGCGGCATGGCCCGGATCAGCGTGTCCTGCCCCTTGCGCGGCACCAGCCGGGAGACGCAGACCACCACGGGCCGCTCGGCGAGGCCCAGCCGGGCCCGGATCTCATCGCCGCCCGAGCCGGGATGGAAGGTCTTCTCGTCCACACCGGGCGGGAGTTGGACCATCCGGGCGGCGGCCCGGGGGTCGAGCGCGGCGGCGATCCGGGAGCGGGTGTACTCACCGAGATAGGTGATGGTGTCCGTGGCCCCGCCGATCCGCCGCAGCAACCCCCGGGCGGCGGGCAGCTGCGCCCAGGCCGCCTCGTGGCCGTGCGTCGTGGCCACCAGCCGCCGCGCCCCCGCCCCGCGCAGCGCGGGGGCCATCAGCCCGAGCGGCGCGGCGGCGCCGAACCACACCGAGGTGCAGCCGTGCTCACGCAGCAGCGCGACCGCGCGGCGGGTGACACGGGGGGTGGGCAGCAGCATGGTCGTCCGGTCACGGACGACCTGGTACGGCTGCTCGGCGTCGAATCGGGCGGTGGCCTCCGCGCCCTCCTGGCCTCGCTTCCAGGTGGACGCGTAGACGACGATCCGGTCCGGGTCGAGGCGCAGCGCGATGTTGTGCAGGAACGCCTGGATGCCGCCGGGGCGGGGCGGAAAGTCGTTGGTCACGAGCAGGGTCTTGTCCATCGTGGCCGACAGTACCGGGTACGGCACCGCGCTCCCGCCCACGGCCACCCGCCCCGGGACCTCCCGGACCCGCGGGGGAGGCAGGCCCGGGTCGGGGTTCAGTCCAGCTTGCTCGCTACGTACTTCCGCCACAGCGCCGTGAAATCCGCCAGGTTCATCCCCAGCACTTCGTCCAGCGCGGACTCCACCGCCCCCGCGCGCTCGGGCGCCCGGCCCACCGTGCGGTAGAACTCGACCAGCTTCTTCTCGCCCCACCGGTCCGCGATCAGGCGGCAGGCGAGCCAGCCCTGTTCATAGGCGCGGGAGAGGCTGTCGGAGTCGCTGCCGAAGCGGAAGTCGTCGTCGCGCGGCAGCGCGGCGGGCAGGTGTCCGGCGGCGACGGCCTCGGCGAGTTCCGGGGCGACTTGGCGCGGGGGGCGGCCCGGGGCGCGGTAGCCCACCCAGTCGGCGAAACCCTCGGAGAGCCACAGCGGGGTGGCGGCGGTGGTGGCGGTGCGGGTGGCGACATGGGCCGTCTCATGGGTGATCACGACGTTCCGGCCGAAGTCACCGAGGACCTGGTACGCCTCGGGGTTGACGATCACACGGTCGGCGGGGGCCTCGTCACCGGACCCGCCGACCTCGCCGGTGGTGACGGCGGCGATCCCCCGGTAGCCGTCCGCGGAGGCGCCGAGCAGGGCGGCCATGTGGCCCAGGGAGGCGGGGACCTCGACCACGACGCGTCCGGCCCACGCATGGGGCCAGACCCGGTCGAGGGCGGGCACCGCCCGGTCCGCGGTGTCGGCGAGCGCGCGCAGCACCCGCCGGTCCTGGCCGACGCCGAGGACGAGGCTGTGGGCGCCGCGGACGACGTCGACCGTGCCCTGGTCCCACAGCTGCTGAAGACCGCGCTTGCCGTCCACCACTCCGTCGTCGTTCGCCACGTACCACCGTCCGCCGCGCTGGGCGAGGGTCAGGTACTGGGCGGAGACCAGCGGCGCGGTGTCGTACCCCTTGAGCCGGTAGCGGAGTTCGACCTGTGCGGCGAGGCGGCGGCCGGTGACCCGCGCGGGCTCGAAACCGCCGGTGCGCACCAGGCGGTAGGTCCAGGAGTCCAGCGGTACGGCGGACATCTGCCGGAACACCCGCCGCTGCTCGGCCCGGTAGCCGGCGGAGCCGCGGTCGACGGTGGCGAGGAACGCCTCCGCGTCCCGGTTCCGGACCGCCGCGGCCCGCTGGTCGAGCATGCGCTGCACGGCCCGGCCGTCGCGCCCCTCGGGGTCGTCGGGCGCGGGGACGGCGCCGCAGCCGCTCAGCGCGGTCACACAGAGCGCGGCCGCCAGCGGCAGGCACAACAGCGCCCGCCATCCGCCCGATCTCCACCGACCCGCCACGTCTTAGATCGTACGAGCCCGCGCGCCGGCTTCAGACGCGTGTGATGGAAGAGATCGGCAACATGCCGACGGGGTCATAGCGGACCCGTGCCCCGGGGTAAGGGGCATGGATCACTTGCCCGTTGCCCGCGTACAGGGCGACATGACTGGCATCGGAGCGGTAGACCACCAGATCGCCGGGGCGGGCCTGGGACAGCGGCACCGGCTGCCCGGCGTGCGCCTGGGCCTGTGAGGTGCGCGGGATGGCCACCCCGGCGCGGGCGTACGCCCATTGGGTCAGCCCGGAGCAGTCGAAGGCGGTCGGACCGGCCTGGCCCCAGGCGTACGGCAGCCCGAGGGCCGCCCGTGCCGCGTCGACGGCCGCGGCGGCCCGCCCCGAGGACGGCGCGAAATCCGGCCCGCCGGTGAGGCCGTCGGGGAACCCGCCCCAGCCGGAGCCAGATCCGGAGCCGGAGCCGTGCACGGAGCCGGAACCGCGACCGTGCACGGAGCCGGGGGCGGAGCCCGGCAGCCCGCCGGCGAGGGCGCCGGGCTCCCGTCCGCCCGCCCGCGAGGCGCGGCGCGCGTACGTCTCCCACTCCCTGGGCGGCAACTGGTGCACCAGCCGCCGCGCCGTGGCCAACCGGCGCTGGACGGTCCGCTTGTGGCGGGCCACGGCCCGGCGGCTGTGCTCCAGCTTCACCAGCTTGGCGGCGGCCTCCGCCCGTTCCTGCCGCAGCGTCCGCTGCGCGCCCTGGAGCACCCGCAGTTGGGCGGCCTGGCGGCTGGTGATCCGCTCCAGCGTGGCGGCCTTGTCGAGGTACTGGGCCGGGTCCTCGGAGAGGAGCAGGACGAGGCCCGGGTCGATCCCGCCGGAGCGGTACTGATCGCCCGCGAGGGCGCCGAGCGCCATCCGCATCCGGTTGACCCGCCCCTGGCCGCGGGCGACCCGGTCCTGGAGCCGGTCGACCTGGCGGCGCAGGCCCTGGGCGCGCGTCCGAGCCGCGTTGTAGCGCTCGGTGGCCCGCTCCGCCTGGGCGTAGAGGGTGGCGATCCGGTCGCCGGGGGACCGGGACGAGGGACGGCCCGCCGGGTCATGCGGTTCGGCACCGGCCGCCACGGCGGCCAGTGCGGCGGCGGAGGCCACCACGGCGGCCGAGGCGGCGGCCGTGACGGTGGCCCGGCCGGACCCGGGTTTCGCTGCGCGGTGGCGACGGGACGCCATGGGAAGCCGCACTCCTTTCCGCAGTGTCGGGCGAGAACTGCGGGCAGACAGTAGCCGGGGGGCTACGCACGGTCCAACGGCCGTGAGGTGCGGACAAGCTGACGCCCCGCCGACTGACGCAGGTCACCGGCGGGGCGGAGGATCAGCGAGGGTGCTGGAGATTCGCCCGAAAGGATGGCCTTTCAGACGGTTGAAACCCGGTTCGACCCGGTTCCCGGCTCCGGTCAGACCCGGACGCCGAACTGGAACGGCATGTTGTCCATCGACTCGTAGCGCACGTTGGCACCGGGCTTGGGCGCGTGCAGCACCTGGCCGTTGCCCGCGTACAGACCTATGTGGTGCAGGTCGCCGTAGAAGAGCACCAGGTCACCCGGCTTGAGCTCACCGCGGCCGATGCGGGTGCCGGCGTTCGCCTGGTCCTGCGAGATACGCGGCAGCTGCACACCGGCCTGCTGGTACGCCCAGCCGGTGAGGCCGGAGCAGTCGAACGACGACGGACCGGTGGCGCCCCACACATAGGGGGTGCCGATCTTCGTCTTGGCGGCGGCGAGCGCGGCGGCGGCACGCTGCGAATCGGGCACCTCGCTGCCCAGGTCGACACGGTCGCTGGAGCGGTTGGCGCGCTCCGCGTCCTTGGCCGCGATCTGGGCGCGCTCCTTGGCGGTCAGCGTGTTGAGGAGGTTCCGGGCCTTGGAGAGCTTGCCCTGGATCTCGTCCTTCTTCTTGCCCAGCGCCGTACGGGTGTCCGCCAGGTCCTGGAGCTTGGTGGACGCCTCCTGGCGCTGCTGCTTGAGGGTGCGCTGCTTGTCGGCGATCTTGCGCAGGGACTCGGCCTGCTTGCCGCTCAGCTGGTTGAGGGTGGACGCCTTCTCGAGGTAGGTGTCCGGGTCCGAGGAGAGGAGCAGCTGCACCGAGGGGTCGATACCGCCGGAGCGGTACTGCGCGGTGGCCATCGCGCCCAGGCCGTTGCGCAGCTTGTTCAGCTCCTCCTGACCGCGCGCCACCTTGTCCTGCAGCTCGCCGACCTGCTTCTCCAGCTTCTGCTGCTTCTCCTTGGCGCCGTTGTACTTCTCGGTCGCCTGCTCCGCCTCTTCGTAGAGCTTGTCGACCTGCTCCTTGACGTCCTTCTTGTCCTGCTTCGGAGCGGCCTGAGCGGCCTGGGACGTGAGAGCGACGGCGGCGGCCGCGGTCGCGGTGAGGACGGTTACCCGAGTGCGGCTCGGCTGCTTGGGTCGACGGTGGGACGCCACGAAGGCGAGCTCCTTCTTCCTCCAGCCGCCTACCGGGAGTTGGGGGGGTTGTGAAGCCCCGGCTCCGCGACAGGGCGCGGACTCGGCGGTACCTCCGCTGTCACCCCGGATGGGTGATCAACCGCGCGAAGGTTCGAGGCGACCATAGTGACCTCGCCGTGATCCGTTCAAATCCCGACGGCAAAAAAGTTGCTCCAGAAGGGCATCTTTTACAAACAACGCACAGGCAGTGACGGCCGATTGACGCTCCGCCGACATCAGAAGTGGTGCGGTTCCGACTTCTGAAGTGATTCGGACGTACCGGGCCTCAGGTACGGGCAAGTCGCTTCAGCAGCAGCGCGGATGCCACGGGGCGCGCTCCGGCGCGCGCCACCCCATCGGCCACCTCGCGATCGGTGGACACCACCACCACCGGCCGGCCCGGCGGCTCCGCCCGCACCAGCTGCCGGATCAACTCGTCGGCCGTCACCCCCGGCTTGCTGAACAGCACCCGCACCCCGCGCGGCGGTGCGAGCAGCACCGGCGCGGCCAGCTCCGCCCCGTCGAAGACACAGGTCATCTCCGCGCCCGTCTGGGCCGCGAGCACCGCAAGACCGCCCAGCAGCCGCAGCCGCTGCTTCTCCAACGGCATCGTCGGATAGCCGGTCTTGGTGACGTTGTAGCCGTCCACCACCAGATGCGCCTGCGGCAGCGCGAGCAGCTGGTCCAGCAGCGCCGGATCCATCTCCGACAGCGCCCGGGTCGCTATGTCCTTCGGCGTCATCTTCCCCGGCTCCACGGCGGCCACCGTGTCCGCCGGGCGCGTCGACGCGGGCGGCAGGGCCAGTTCCCGCCGCAGCCCCTGCGCCGCGTCCAGCACCGTGTCCAGCAGCAGCCGCAGCCGCATGTCCTCCACGCTGCGCCCCTCGCGCGCCGCCCGCCGGCTGGCCTCCAGCGCCGACTCCGCCTCCGCGAGCCGGGCCCGCAGCCGCCGCGCCTCGCTGTCCGCGGTCGCCTGACGCGCCGTCGCCTCCGACCGCACGGACTCCAGCTCCGCCTCGACCTTGCGCAGCGCGGCCGCGCCCCGCTTCACATCGCTCAGCGCGCTGCGCAGCTTGCGCTGGAGCACGTCGTTCTCCTTGCGGGCCGCCTCCAGTTCGCCGCGCGCCCGCTCCGTCTCGTGACGGATGGCCGCCTTGGTCTCGGCGAGCTGGTCGCGCAGCCGCTGGAGCTCGCGTGCCGCCTCCTCACCGGCCCGCTCGGCGGAGGCCCGCTGGGCCTCCTCGCCCGCCGCCTCGACCAGCTTGACCCAGCCCGCCGGGCGCAGCACATACGCCACCGCCGCGACGTCCACCGGGTCGGCCGCGGCGGGCGGCGAACCGCTCTCGATCGCCTCGGACAGCTCCGGCTGGGCCTCCCGCAGCCGGCTCGCGATCCGCTGCCGGAAGAGGGGGTCGCTCTCCACCGCGGCGGCCATCGCGTTGCCCGCGAACTTGGCGCGCCGGGTCGGGGTGAAACGGGCGTACTGCCGCAGCTGGGTGGGCAGCTCGGTGACCGTCAGCCCGCCGAAGGCATCGGCGACCAGCGCCACCACCCGCCGCCGCACCCCCTCCGGCAGGGGGCGGTCCAGCGCCTCGGTGACGCCCTCGGCATCACCGGCCGCCCCGGGGCCACCGGTCCGCTCCACCACCTGTCATCGCTCCGTTCTCAGTCGCCGGCGCCGCTGCTCGGACGGTCCACGAGTTCGATCTGGTCGACCGCGTTGCACCAGCGACAGCGCACTGACTCAATGGTCTCACTGAGCACCTCGCGCTCCTCGACACTGGGTTCCCCGGCCAGGTCGAGATGCACATACTCCACGGCCCTCGTCGCACGGGTCACATCGAACCGGGTGAGGTTGCCGCACAGCGTGCAACGCCAGCGGGTCTCGGCGGTCGGCTGGGGAACGGCCATGATTGCGGATCCTCGCTTCTCGGCTGTCGGCGGCGTCCTGTAACCCTACGGCCTGAGCCCTGGCCCGTGCCCGGCCCGTACCGCCGCCGCGTCCCGGCGGGAGCGCGGCGAGGCGCTCTGTGGAGGTTGTGCCCGGTACGCCATGATCTGACCATGATCGAGACGTCGGCGGGGCCCGGCCGTCCCTGGGTGACGTACGGCCTGATCGTCAGCTGCTGCCTGCTCTTCGTCCTCGGACCGGCCTCGGGGCTCAATCCCGGCTATGGCTCGGGCGGGGAGCTGGTGGCGGCCCAGTCCGCGTACTTCGAGCGCTGGGGGGTGGTGCCCAGCGCCCTGTGGGGCGGCGCCCCCGATGCGCCGCTCGCCCCGCTGACCGCGCTGTTCGTGCACGGCAACTGGCTGCATCTGCTCGGCAACATGCTGTTTCTGTACGTCTTCGGCGCGATGACCGAGGAGCGCATGGGCCGGTTCCAGTTCGCCGTCTTCTACGTCGCCACCGGCTATCTGGCGCTGCTCGGCTACGCCGCCGCGCACCCCGACTCCACCCAGAGCCTGGTGGGCGCCTCCGGGGCCATCTCCGGGGTGCTCGGCGCCTTTCTGTGGCTGTTTCCCCGGGCCCGGGTGACCAGCCTCTTCCCGTTTCTGTTCTTTCTCCCGCTGCGCTTCCCGGCCTGGGCGGTGCTGATCTTCTGGGTGGCCCTCCAGTGGCTGGCCGCCCGCGAGGCCGACGACCGTCCCGGGGTCGCCTATCTCGCCCATCTCGTGGGCTTCACACTCGGCTTTCTCTTCGCGTGGGCCCGGTTCGGGGGGACGCGTAGAGTGGGCGGCGCAGCCAGGTCCAGCGAGGGAGAAAGCCAGCCGTGATCACTTCGATCGTGCTCATCAAGACCAGTGTGGACCGGATCCCGGAGATCGCCGAGAAGATCGCCGCGCTGGACGGTGTGAGCGAGGTCTACTCGGTCACCGGTGCGCACGATCTGATCGCGATGGTGCGGGTGGCCCGCCACGACGACCTCGCGGACATCATCCCGGGCCAGATCAGCAAGGTGCCGGGGGTGGCCTCCACGGAGACGCACATCGCCTTCCGGACCTACTCCCAGCACGACCTGGAGGCCGCGTTCGCCATCGGCCTGGACAGCTAGGCCCGGTCCGGACAGGCCCCGGTCCGGGCCTCCCCCGGCGCCCGCCCAGGGGCTCAGCCGCGGTCCGGGACGCAGCGGCCGTCCTCGGTGCGGTAGCTCCACCGGGCACCGTCGCGTACGAGCTCGGCCACGGCGCGGACGAACCGCTCCACATGTTCGTCCGGGGTGCCCGCCCCGAAGCTGACCCGGATCGCGTTCAGCGCACGCTCCCCCGGCGCGGCCTCGGGCGCACCGCATTCCCCCGGCTCGTCGGGCTCGCTGTCCAACAGGGTGCGGACCAGCGGATGCGCGCAGAAGAGCCCGTCGCGCACGCCGATGCCGTACTCCGCGGAGAGCGCCGCCGCGAAGTGGGAGCTGTTCCAGCCCTCCACCACGAACGAGAGCACACCGACCCGGGGGGCGTCGTCGCCGAACAGCGACAGCACCCGCACCTCGGGCACCTCGGCCAGCCCCGCCCGCACCGTGGCGATCAGCTGCCGCTCACGGGCCACCAGGCCCTCGAAACCGGCCTCGGTCAGCGCCTTGCACGCGGAGGCGATCGCGTAGACGCCGATGACGTTCGGCGAGCCCGCCTCGTGCCGGGCGGCCGTGGTGTGCCACTCGACGTCGATCCCGCCGTCGTCCCGGCGCGCCACCTTACGGCTGGCGCCACCGCCCGCCAGATACGGCTGGGCCTCCCGCAGCCAGTCGGCCCGCCCGGCCAGCACACCGGCCCCGAAGGGCGCGTACAGCTTGTGCCCGGAGAAGGCCACCCAGTCCACGTCCGCCGCCGCGATGTCCACCGGGTGGTGCGGGGCCAGCTGCGCGGCGTCCAGCACGATACGGGCGCCGTGGGCGTGCGCCGCGGCGGCCAGCTCCCGTACCGGCCACAGCTCACCGGTCACATTGGACGCGCCGGTCACGCAGACCAGCGCCGGGCCCTCGGCCCGCCCCGCGAGCGCCGTCTCCAGCGTCTCCACCGCCTGCCGCGGGGAGCGCGGGGCGCTGAGGTAGTGGACGGCGATGTCCGCCCGCTGCCGCCAGGGCAGCAGCGAGGCGTGGTGTTCGGTCTCGAAGACGAAGACCTGGGTGCCGCGCGGCGCCACGGCGGCCAGGAGGTTGAGCGAATCGGTGGTGGAGCGGGTGAAGACGACCTGGTCGTCCGCGCGGCAGCCGAGGAAGGCGGCGACGTCCTTACGGCTGTTCTCGAAGAGGTCGGTGGACAGCTGCGAGAGGTAGCCCGCCCCGCGGTGCACGCTGCCGTAGTAGGGCGCGTAGGCGGCGATGTCGTCCCAGACCCGCCGCAGGGCGGGCGCGCTGGCGGCGTAGTCGAGCGCCGCGTAGGTCACCTCGCCGCCGGTGACCAGGGGCACCAGGACATCGCTGCCGAGCACGGGCAGCGGCTCACAGGCGGCGGAGGAGGAAGTGGCGGAGGAGTCGGCGGAGGCGAGGGCAGAAGGGCGCACGGACATGACGAGGTCTCCCGGAAGGGTCGAAGGCGTGCCGCGCCACGGGAGCGGCGGCGGTGAACCTGCCGTCGGGGCGCGGAAAGGTCGCTCGACGCACGGCACCACCGCGCGGAGCGGACAATAGAAAAACGGGCCGCTCGGCCCTAGCGCATTCGCTGCATCACGGAAGAGCTCCCTCGACCACCAGGACCCCTAGTGTGAGGGGTCCGCGCTTGCCACCGGCCTTGTTGCCAGGCGGCCTGGTCATCACCCGGGGCACCCCGCCACGGACGGAGGGTTGCCGGACAGCGGGCCGGGGCCGTAGTCGCTGTCGCTCGTGACCTGGGCAGGAGTATGCCATGCCGAACGCCGACGCCCATGTTCTGTCCGCATCCCGGACAGAACATGGGCGTCGTCAACAGAACACGGGCGGCGTAAGGGGGCCGCCGGGGTCCGCTCAGGCGTTGGTGGCCCGCACCCACCGCTCCAGGGCGTCGCGCGCCGCCCCCGAGTCGATCGACTCGGCGGCTTGCTCGACCCCCGCCGCGATCCGCTCCGTCAGGGGCTTGTCCCCCGGCTCCGGTTCGAGCGCCACGAGCGCCGCCGCCGAGTTCAGCAGCACCGCGTCCCGGACCGGGCCCCGCTCGCCCGCCAGCAGCCGGCGGGCCACATCCGCGTTGTACGAGGCGTCGGCACCGCGCAGGGCCTCCACGGGAGCCAGCCCGATGCCCACGTGCCGGGGGTCGAAGGTCTCCTGGCGCACGGCGCCGTTCCGGACCTCCCACACCTGGGAGGTCGAGGTCACGGTCAGCTCGTCCAGTCCGTCGTCGCCCCGGACGACCAGCGCGGAGGAGCCGCGCTCGGCCAGCACCCCGGCCATGATGGGCGCCATCCGGGCATCGGCCACCCCGGTCGCCTGGGATGTGACCCGTGCCGGGTTGGTCAGCGGGCCGAGGAAGTTGAACGGGGTGGCGACGCCGAGCTCGCGGCGGGCCGCCGCGACATGCCGCAGCGACGGGTGGAACTTCACCGCGAAGCAGAAGGTGATGCCCGCCTCCTCCGCGATCTCGACCACCCGCTCCGGGCTGATGTCCAGATTGACGCCGAGCTTCTCCAGGACGTCGGAGGCACCGCTGGCGGAGGACGCGGCGCGGTTGCCGTGCTTGACCACCCGTGCGCCGGTGCCGGCCACGACCAGCGCGGACATGGTCGAGATATTGACGGTCTTGGCGCGGTCGCCACCGGTGCCGACGATGTCCACGGTCGCCCCGGGCACCTCGATCACCTTGGCGTGCTCGTACATGGCCCGCACCAGACCGGTCATCTCGGAGACCGTCTCGCCCTTCGCCCGCAGCGCGACCGCGAAACCGGCGATCTGGACGTCGGTCGCCTCGCCCCGCATGATCTGGTCCATGGCCCAGGCGGTGTCGTCCGCGCCGAGGTCCTGGCCGGCCAGCAGCGAACTCAGTACGTCCGGCCAGGTGCGGGCCGTCGCGGTGCTGTCGCCTCCGGCGGGGGTCACAACGTCCATGGTCCGCTCCTGGATCCGTGGGGGTGGGCAGGGAAAAGGGGTCCGCGACGTCAGCGGCCCGCCGCAAGCCTATCGGCAGTACGACCGGGGCCCCGGTCCGGACCGTGCGGTCCGGGCCGGGGCCCTGGTCTGTGGCGTCGCTACAAGTGGAGAAACCGGTGGGTGGGAGAGAGATCAGTGGTGGCCGTGGCCGCTGGTGATCTCGTGGTACTCCTCGCGGGTCGGCTTCGGAATGATGTTGTCCCCGCCGTAGTAGCCCTTGGAGAGCTTGGAACGGAGCTTCTGGGAACGCTTTATCTTCCGCTTGACCCCGTTCTCGTCGACCTCGGGGCCGATCTCATAGGGCTCGGGCTGCTCGTGCTGGGTCAGCGCGAACAGCTGGTCCTGCGAGAGCGGCTCGTGGACCTCGATGAACTCACCGTGCGGCAGCCGCTTGATGATGCCGGTCTCACGGCCGTGCAGCACCTTGTCGCGGTCGCGCCGCTGGAGGCCGAGGCAGATCCGCTTGGTCGCGATGAACGCCAGGACCGGGCCGACGAAGAAGCCGATCCGCACGAACCACGTGATCGAGTTGATCGACAGGTGGAAGTGGGTGGCCCACAGGTCGTTACCGCCACCGATCAGCATCACGAAGTACGCGGTCAGCCATGCGACACCGAAGGCCGTACGGGTCGGGGCGTTGCGCGGGCGGTCCAGGATGTGGTGCTCGCGCTTGTCACCGGTGATCCAGGACTCGACGAACGGGTAGAGCCCGATCGCGAAGAGGACCAGCGGGAAGAGCACGATCGGGATGAACACGCCCAGGACGAGCGTGTGACCCCAGGCGGTGATCTCCCAGCCGGGCATCACACGGACCAGACCCTCGGCGAAGCCCATGTACCAGTCGGGCTGGGCGCCGGTGGACACCTGGTCGGGCCGGTAGGGACCGATGGTCCAGACCGGGTTGATGGTCGCGATCGCGGAGACGACCGCGATCACACCGAAGACCAGGAAGAAGAAGCCGCCCGCCTTGGCCATGTAGACCGGCAGCAGGGGCATGCCCACGACGTTCTTCTCGGTCTTTCCGGCCCCGGGGTACTGCGTGTGCTTGTGGTAGAAGACCAGGATCAGGTGCGCCACCAGCAGGCCGAGCATGATGCCCGGCAGCAGCAGGACGTGGACCGGGTAGAGCCTCGGGATGAGGTCCATCCCCGGGAACTCGCCGCCGAAGACGAACATCGAGATGTAGGTGCCGACCACCGGGATCGACAGGAAGACACCCTCGATGAACCGCAGACCGGTGCCGGAGAGCAGGTCGTCGGGGAGCGAGTAGCCGGTGAAGCCGGTCAGCATGCCGAGGAAGAACAGCAGGAAGCCGAACAGCCAGTTGATCTCACGCGGCTTGCGGAACGCACCGGTGAAGAACACGCGCATCATGTGCGTGAACATGCCGCAGAGGAAGACCAGCGCGGCCCAGTGGTGGATCTGCCGGATCAGCAGACCGCCGCGCACCTCGAAGCTGATGTCGAGCGTCGAGGCGAACGCCTCGGACATCTTGACACCCTGCATCGGGACGTACGGCCCGTGGTACGTGACCTCTTCCATGCTGGGGTGGAAGAACAGCGTCAGATACACACCCGTGAGGATGATGATGATGAAGCTGTAGAGGCAGACCTCGCCCAGCATGAAGGACCAGTGGTCCGGGAAGATCTTGCGCATGTTGGCCTTGGCCAGGCTGTAGATGCCCAGCCGGCCATCGGCCCAGTCGGCGACGCGCTCGCCCGCGGGCGCTTTGCCGCGGCGCTGCGCGCCGCTGTCGCTTGCAGTGCTCATCCGCGCTCCCAGTAAGCAGGACCGACGGGCTCCGAGAAGTCGCCCATGGCTTCGAGGTACCCCTGGTCGTTGGCCCTGATCCGCAGCTGCGGCAGCGCGTGACCGGCCGGACCGAAGATCACTCGGCCACCGTCGGAGAGGTCGAAGGTCGACTGGTGGCAGGGGCACAGGACGTGGTGCGTCTGCTGCTCATAGAGGTTGATCGGGCAGCCGACGTGGGTGCAGATCTTGGAGAACGCCACGATGCCCTCGTGCGACCAGTCCAGCTCGCGCTTGTCCTTGATGTTCTCCGGCTGGAGCCGGACCAGCATCAGGGCGGCCTTGGCGATCTCGGTCTGGAAGTCGTGGTCCTCCTCGCTCATGCCCTCGGGCATGGCGAAGGTGAGCGAACCGACGGCGATGTCCTCGGGGCGCAGCGGCTGCATGGTGTTGTAGTTCATCAGCCGCTTGCCCTTGGCCCACTTGGTGTGCCGCAGCTTGGTGCCCGGCATCGGACCGAGGTCGCGCAGCAGCACGACACCGGAGAGCGGCACCAGCGCGAGCGCGCCGAAGAGGGTGTTGCGGGCGAGCTTGCGCCGGCCGAAGCCGGACTCCTTCGCACCCTGGCGGAAGTCCTCGAGGACCTTCGACTTCACCTCGGGGCTGGCCTCGATGGCGTGCCGCTCGTCGGCGATCTCCTCGTCGGACATCAGGGTGCGGGCCCAGTGGACCGCGCCCGCGCCGATGCCGAACAGCGCGATGCCGAGCGTCACCCCGAGCGCGAAGTTGAGCGCGCTGATGTGCCCGATCGGGAAGACGTAGATGTACTTGTCGACCGGGATCGCCACGTACGCGGCGATGAAGGCGATCGTGGCCAGCATCGAGACCGTGAAGAGCAGGGCGACGGTGCGCTCGGAGCGCTGCGCGGCCCGCTCGTCGATGTCCTGCTTACGGTGCTCGTGCGGCGGCAGCCCCGGGTCGGCGAAGGGGTCGTCGGCCGGCCTTACGGCGCTGGCGGCCCCCCGCCCTTCCGGCAGCTTGTCTTCTGCTTCTGAAATCTCGTGGCTACTCATGACTTCTTGGCCTTTGCGGTCCGGGCGGCGACCCAGATGGTGAGGACGATCATCGCGCCCATGCCGAAGACCCAGCCGAACAGACCCTCGCTCACCGGGCCGAGCCCGCCGAGCTCAAGGCCACCGGGGGTCTTGCTCTTGTCGCTGTTGACCGTGTCGAGGTAGGCGATGATGTCCTGCTTGTTCTTCTCCGGCATCACGGTGTCGGGGAAGGAGGGCATGTTCTGCGGGCCGGTCTGCATGGCCTCGTAGAGATGCTTGGGGCTGACCCCTTCGAGGGACGGCGCGAACTTGCCGTTGGTCAGGGCGCCGCCCTTACCGCCGAAGTTGTGGCACTGCGCGCAGTTCGTCCGGAAGAGCTCCCCGCCCTTCGCGACGTCCGCGCCATCGGTGCTGTACTGGTCCTTGGTGGGCGTCACCGGACCGGCACCGAGCGAGGCGATGTACGCGGCGAGCTGCTCGATCTCGGCGTCCGAGTAGATCTTCTTCTTCTTCGGCACCTGGGCGCCCGGCTGCTGCGCGGGCATACGGCCGGTGCCGACCTGGAAGTCCACGGCGGCGGAGCCGACGCCGACCAGGCTCGGGCCGTCAGAGGTCCCCTGACCGCCCGTGCCATGGCAGCTGGCGCAGCCGACGGCATAGAGCTTCTTGCCCTCCTCGATGGCGAGGGACTGGGCGGAGCTGTCGTCGGCCTTCGCCTCACTCGGCGAAAACGCTGCGTACAGCCCTCCAGTGACCGCCAGCGCGAAGAGTAGGACGACGAGCGCAGCCAGCGGATGGCGCCGTCGTGCGGAGAGCTTTTTCACGGATTACCCCGGTGTCAGGATCTTCTGCGTCGATGCTGTTAAGGACGTTATTCCGGTGCGGTGACCGGCTTACTTGATCATGTAGATCGTGGCGAAGAGGCCGATCCAGACGACATCGACGAAGTGCCAGTAGTAGGACACGACGATGGCCGCCGTCGCCTGCTGGTGGGTGAACCTCTTGGCCGCGTACGTCCTGCCCAGGACCAGCAGGAAGGCGATCAGGCCGCCCGTCACATGCAGTCCGTGGAAGCCGGTGGTCAGGTAGAACACCGAACCGTACGGGTCGGACGAGAGCGAAAGCCCGTCGTTCTTGACCAGCTCGGTGTATTCGAAGATCTGACCGCCGATGAAGATCGCGCCCATGATGAAGGTGATCACGAACCAGGTCCGCAGCTTCTTCACGTCGCCGCGCTCGGCGGCGAAGACGCCGAGCTGGCAGGTGAGAGAGGAGAGCACCAGGATCGTGGTGTTCGTCGCGGAGAACGGGAAGTTCAGCGCGGACGCCATTTCCTTCCAGTGCTCGGCTCCGGTCACCGATCGCAGGGTGAAGTACATCGCGAAGAGGGCCGCGAAGAACATCAGCTCGGAACTCAGCCAGATGATGGTTCCGACGCTGGTGAGGTTCGGCCGGTTGACCGACGGGTGCGCGTGCCCGGTTTCTACTGCTGTTGCTGTCGCCACGACCGACATTATGTCGGTCGCTTATCCAGCCCTCACTCCCGGGGGTCCCGTTCGGAGTGTCAAGGGCCGCGTCAAGGGCATCGACCCTGCTCGTCGGGGCTGTTCGGGACAGTCCCCCGAAGGGAGGAGAGATCCGTACGCCCCCTCCTCCGGACGGCTGTACGGGAGTAGCATCCGCCCCAGGAGCCCGGCAGATCACTTACTTCGCCCGGAGGTCATGATGCGGCCGACCGCAACGGTGCTGGTCTACAGCGACGACGCGAGCACCCGCGAGCAGGTGCGCCTGGCGGCCGGGCGCCGGCCCGCCGCCGATGTGCCCCCGGTGGAGTTCCTGGAGTGCGCCACCCTCCCGGCCGTTCTCTCGGCGCTGGAGGAGGGCGGTATCGACGCCTGCGTGCTGGACGGTGAGGCGGTGCCCGCGGGCGGGATGGGCGTCTGCCGGCAGATCAAGGACGAGATCTTCCAGTGCCCGCCGGTGCTGCTGCTCATCGGCCGCCCGCAGGATGCCTGGCTGGCCACCTGGAGCCGCGCGGAGACCGCGGTGGCGCATCCGGTGGACCCGGTCGCCCTGGCGGACGCGCTGGCCGGGCTGCTCCGCAAGCGGCTCTCGGTGGACGCCTGACCTCACCGTCTTCCTCACACCCGGGGACCTTCCTCACACCTGGGGACGGAGCCGGGCCGAGTCGGCGGGGGTGCCGTCGGGCTGGCCCGCGGCGATCGCGCTGCCCTTGCGCCAGTCCGCCCACGCCATGTTCCAGTCGCCGTAGCCGTTGTCGAACGTCGCCATGTCCTCGCCGTTGCTGTTGACGACCTCCACGATGTCGCCCAGGCGCACGGTGTTGAAGAACCACTCGGCGTTCGCGGTGCTCATGCCCGTACAGCCGTGGCTGACGTTGGCGTAGCCCTGCGAACCGGTGGACCAGGGCGCGGCATGGACGTACTCACCGCTCTTGGTGACCCGGGCGGCCCAGTAGACCATCAGGTCGTAGGAGCCGGCGCCGAGTCCGATGCTGGCGCCCGTCATCCGTACGGCTGATTCCTTGGCCAGGATCACCTTGATGCCGTTCCGGGTGTCGAATCCGGGCATGCCGGTGGTGATCGGGATGGTCCGGATCGGCACGCCGTTCCGCTTCACCGTCATCTGGTGGGTGCCGGAGTCGGTGAGGGCCTCGATGCGGTCGCCGGTGGTCAGCCGCAGCGATGTGGACGGGCCGCCGTAGAGCCCGCCGCCGACCCTGATGCCCTTGAGATTGGAGTGGACCGTGATGGTGGCGTGGGCGGGCCAGTACTCCCGCGGACGGTAGTGCAGATTGCGGCTGTCCACCCAGTGCCAGACGCCCTCCACCGCGGGCCGCGAGTCCACCTTCAAGGCGCGTTCGATCACGGCTCGGGCCGAGGGGTCCTTGACGGGCCGACTCAGCCGGGCCGTGATGGGCTGCCCCACCCCGTACTCCCCCGCCTTGGGGCCGAAGGTGACCTTCAGCAGCCGGCGGGCGGGGCTGGTGGTGAAGTCGACGGTACGGCGGCCGGGGGCCCCGTTGGAATCCTCCGTGGACACCTTCAGTGTGTAGCGCGCCCCCGCGGCCAGTGGCACGGTGCTGCGCCAGCGCTTGCCGTCGGACGCCAGCTCGCCCCGGACATAACGGCCCGCGGCGTCGGTGGCCGTGACGTCCGTGATCCGGCTGTCGTCGTCCTTGGCCGTCACGACGAGCGGTTTGTCCGGATCGGCCTTGCGGCCGTCGCCGTCGCCGCTGAACGAGATCTGGTCGGCGGCGTCGTACGGCTTGGCGGACAGGGGGTCGGGAGAGCCCCCGCATCCGCTCAGACCCGCTATCAGCGGCGCCACCAGCAGGGCGCAGGTGAGCGTCGCCCGGCTGCTGAGTGATCGAGGTGTGTGGCTCATGGTCTCAACGTACGAACGGCGTCCGTGCCCGTCGCGCCGGATGAGGCAGTGGAGTGAGCCACCGGCCCGTGCCCCGGTGCGCGGGCGACAACGCGTAAGCGGGGCCCGGACACCTGGGGAGGTGTCCGGGCCCCGCTCGTCTCACCGGTCGTGTCGGCCGACCGGCCCGCTACTGGTTGGCGTTCTCGCCGCGGTAGTACTCGAAGACCCAGCCGAAGAGACCGATCATGATGATCGGGGCCGAGAAGAAGAGCAGCCACCAGCCGAAGACCACGCCCAGGAAGGCCATGGCGCCACCGACGGCCAGGGAGAGCGGCTGCCAGCTGTGCGGGGAGAAGAATCCCAGCTCACCGGCGTCGTCCGCGACGTCCGCGTCCTTGTTGTCCTGCGCTCCGACATCCACCCGGCGCGCCGTGAACGCCAGGTAGTAGCCGATCATGATGCTCAGCCCGAAGGCCAGGAAGAGCGCGGTGGTGCCGGCCGGCTCCTTCGACCACACGCCATAGACGATCGCCATGACGAGGATGAAGACGGCCAGCCAGATGAACATCCGGCCTTGGACCTTCACTTGCCGGCCTCCTTACCACCCGCGAGGGCCTTGTCATCGTCAGGCGCACCGTGGTTCTCGAGCTGGTCGAGCGCCGCGATCTCCGGGTGGTGCAGGTCGAACGCCGGGGATTCGGAACGGATCCGCGGCAGGGTGAGGAAGTTGTGCCGCGGGGGCGGGCAGGAGGTCGCCCACTCCAGCGAGCGGCCGTAGCCCCAGGGGTCGTCGACCTCGACCTTCTTGCCGTACTTGGCGGTCTTCCAGACGTTGTAGAGGAACGGCAGGATCGACAGGCCCAGCAGGAAGGAGCTGATGGTCGAGATGGTGTTCAGCGTGGTGATGCCGTCGGCCGCCAGGTAGTCGGCGTACCGGCGGGGCATGCCCTCGGCGCCCAGCCAGTGCTGGACCAGGAAGGTGCCGTGGAAGCCGATGAACAGCGTCCAGAAGGTGATCTTGCCGAGCCGCTCGTCGAGCATCTTGCCGGTGAACTTCGGCCACCAGAAGTGGAATCCGGAGAACATCGCGAAGACCACGGTGCCGAAGACCACGTAGTGGAAGTGGGCCACCACGAAGTACGAGTCGGAGACGTGGAAGTCCATGGGCGGCGACGCCAGGATCACACCGGTCAGACCACCGAAGGTGAAGGTGATCAGGAAGCCGATCGCCCAGAGCATCGGGGTCTCGAAGCTCAGCGACCCCTTCCACATCGTGCCGATCCAGTTGAAGAACTTGATACCGGTCGGCACCGCGATGAGGAACGTCATGAACGAGAAGAACGGCAACAGCACTCCGCCGGTGACATACATGTGGTGGGCCCACACCGTCACCGAGAGACCGGCGATCGAAATGGTCGCGGCGATCAGGGAGATGTAACCGAACATCGGCTTCCGGGAGAAGACCGGAATGACCTCGGAAATGATGCCGAAGAACGGCAGCGCGATGATGTACACCTCTGGATGGCCGAAGAACCAGAAGAGGTGCTGCCAGAGCAACGCTCCGCCATTGGCCGCGTCGAAGACATGCGCCCCGAATTTACGGTCCGCCTCCAGGGCGAACAGCGCGGCGGCCAGCACCGGGAAGGCGAGCAGGACCAGCACCGCGGTCAGCAGCACGTTCCAGGTGAAGATCGGCATCCGGAACATCGTCATGCCCGGGGCGCGCATGCAGATGATCGTGGTGATGAAGTTGACCGCACCGAGGATGGTGCCGAAGCCGGAGAGGGCCAGACCCATGATCCACATGTCCGCGCCCACACCCGGTGAACGCACCGCGTCCGACAGCGGGGAGTAGGCGAACCAGCCGAAGTCGGCCGCGCCCTGCGGGGTCAGGAAGCCGCCCACCGCGATCAGCGAACCGAACAGGTACAGCCAGTACGCGAACATGTTCAGCCGCGGGAACGCCACATCGGGCGCACCGATCTGCAGCGGCATGATCCAGTTCGTGAAGCCCGCGAACAGCGGGGTGGCGAACATCAGCAGCATGATCGTGCCATGCATGGTGAACGCCTGGTTGAACTGCTCGTTCGACATGATCTGCGTACCCGGACGGGCCAGCTCGGCGCGCATGAAGAGCGCCATGAGGCCGCCGATGCAGAAGAACGCGAACGACGTGACGAGATAGAGCGTGCCGATCGTCTTGTGGTCCGTGGTGGTCAGCCACTTGACGACGACATTGCCCGGCTGCTTCCGGCGTACCGGCGACTGCCGCTCATGCGAGCCGGCCGTGTCGGCGGCACCCTGGGGTTCGTTGAGGATGCTCACGATGTCTTGGTCTCCGCGTTCTTGGCGGCGTCCGTCTGCTCAATGCCCGCCGGGATGTAGCCGGTCTGGCCCTTCTTCGCCAGCTCCTTGAGGTGCTGCTGGTAGCGCTCCGGCGACACGACCTTGACGTTGAAGAGCATCCGGGAGTGGTCGACGCCGCACAGTTCGGCGCACTTGCCCTTGAAGGTGCCCTCGCGGTTCGGGGTGACCTCGAAGCGGTTGGTGTGGCCCGGGATGACGTCCATCTTCATCAGGAAGGGGACCACCCAGAACGAGTGGATGACATCGCGGGACGTCAGGATGAACTGGACCGACTCGCCCTTCGGCAGCCACAGGGTCGGACCCGGGTTGCCGGTCTGCGGGTTCCGCTCACCGGGGGTGCCCGCCTCGTAGACGCCCTCCGCGCCCTTGGGGACCGCGCTGAGCATGCGCTTGGGGATCGAGGAGATCTCCTTGGCGGTCGCCTTCGGAGTCGCGGTCTTCCCGTCCACGTTCTCCATGTAGTTGAAGCCCCAGCTCCACTGGTAACCCACCACGTTGACCACGTGGTCGGGCTTCTTGGAGGTCTTGAGGAGCGCGTTCTCATCGCGTGCGGTGAAGTAGAACAGCACCGAGACGATGATGATCGGGACCACGGTGTACAGCGCCTCGATCGGCATGTTGTACCGGGTCTGCGCGGGAACCTCGATCTTGGTCCTGCTGCGGCGGTGGAAGATGACCGCCCAGATGATCAGGCCCCAGACCAGGACGCCCGTGGCGAGCGCTGCCGCCCACGAGCCCTGCCACAGGGAGAGGATCCGCGGCGCCTCCTCCGTGACGGGGGTAGGCATTCCGAGGCGGGGGAAGTCCTTCGATGTGCAACCGGTGGCGGTCGCCAGGACCAAGCCCGCGGCCAGCGCCTGCAGCAGCTTCCGCCGCACCGGGCGCCGCGACGAGCGGTCGGAGCCGTTGGGACTCACGTAGCGCCTTCCCGAGAGTCTCGCCCGCGCGGTCGGCCGCGGCCGTCTGTCTGGTCGGTCGCCGGCCCGGTGCGGGCAGGGGTTTGGATGTTTATGCGGACCAAACCCTACTGGACGCCATTTGGGGTCGTGCGGGGAGGGTGCCCAACGCGCCGGGGCGCTCCACGAAGGGGTGGAATCCCGGGCTCCGGTGGCCTTTTCCGCACCTGACACGACCCCGCCCCCGGCCCCGGCACACCCCGCTTCGGGACCCTGGCACGGCCCGGCTCGGGGTCCTGGCACGGCTCGGCTCGGAGCCTTGCGCGCCCCGGCTTGGGGTCCTGGCACGGCTCGGCTTGGGGCCCTGCGCGCCCCGGTTCGGGCTCCTGGCGCGGCTCGGCTGGGGGCCCTGCGCGCCCCGCCCCCCCGAGTCGGCCACGGCCCAGCCTCGGCGCCGATGCGACCCAGCTGCGAGGCCAGTGCGGCCCGGCACGGCGCGGTCGCGGCCCCGCACCCGCGCGACCCCGGCCACCGGCCCGGCGTGACCTCGGCTCCGCGGTCGGTGCGGTCCCGGTACGGACCCGGCCCGCCCTCGCCCCCGGAGCCGGTGCCGTCTCCGTCCCGGACCTGGCGCGGCCCGGCCTCGGGCTGACGCGGCCCCGACCCGGGGCCAGGTGCGGCACGGCCCGGTCTCGGCGCCGATGCGACCCAGCTGCGAGGCCAGTGCGGTCCGGCACGGCACGGCACGGCACGGTCGCGGCCTCGGCCCCGCACCCGCGCGACCCCGGCCACCGGCCCGGCGTGACCTCGGCTCCGCGGTCGGTGCGGCCCCGGTACGGACCCGGCCCGCCCTCGCCCCCGGAGCCGGTGCCGTCTCCGTCCCGGACCTGGCGCGGCCCGGCCTCGGGCTGACGCGGCCCCGACCCGGGGCCAGGTGCGGCACGGCCCGGTCTCGGGGTCGGTGGGACTCGGCTGCGAGGCCAGTGCGGTCCGGCACGGCACGGTCGCGGCCCCGGCCCCCGGAGCCCGGCGGGGTCTCGGCTCGGCGGTCGGTGCGGCCCCGGTACGGACCCGGCGCGGCTCGGCCTCGCGCCCGGCACGGCTCGGCCCCGGCCGCCGGGCTCGGACGGGGGCCGCGCGCGCCCGGTTGTCGGTGGTGGCGACTAGCGTTTCGTATGTGCCCTACTTCGACGCGGCCTCGTCCGCTCCGCTGCACCCCGTCGCCCGGCAGGCGCTCCTGGCCGCCCTCGACGAGGGGTGGGCCGACCCCGCCCGGCTCTACCGGGAGGGGCGCCGCGCCCGGCTGTTGCTGGACGCCGCGCGGGAGGCGGCGGCCGAGGCCGTGGGCTGCCGCCCGGACGAGCTGGTCTTCACTCCTTCGGGGACGCGCGCGGTGCACGAGGGCATCGCGGGGGCGCTCGCGGGCCGTCGGCGCGCCGGCCGTCATCTGGTCGTCTCCGCCGTGGAGCACTCCTCGGTGCTGCACGCGGCGGCCGCGCACGAGGCGGACGGCGGCACGGTCACCGAGGTGCCGGTGGACCGTATGGGGCGGGTCGCGCCGGGCGCGTACGCGGCGGCCCTGCGGGAGGCCCCGGACGGGGTGGCGCTGGCCTGTCTGCAGTCCGCCAACCACGAGGTGGGCACCCTCCAGCCAGTGGCCGAGGCGGCCGAGGAGTGTGCGGCGGCGGGCGTACCGCTGCTGGTGGACGCGGCGCAGTCGCTCGGCTGGGGTCCCGCGGCGGGCAAGTGGTCGCTCCTGACGGCAAGTGCCCATAAGTGGGGTGGCCCTGCGGGGGTGGGGCTGCTCGTGGTGCGCAAGGGGGTGCGCTTCCGTACGGCCTCGCCCGCCGACGAGCGGGAGTCGGGCCGCTCCCCCGGTTTCGAGAACCTCCCCGCGATCGTCGCCGCGGCCGCCTCGCTGCGGGCCGTCCGGGCGGAGGCCACCGCCGAGGCGGAACGGCTGCGGGGGCTGGTGGACCGCATCCGGGCGCGGGTGCCGGCGCTGGTGCCGGAGGTCGAGGTGGTCGGCGATCCTCAGCGGCGGCTGCCGCATCTGGTGACCTTCTCCTGTCTCTATGTCGACGGAGAGGCGCTGCTCCACGAGCTGGACCGCGCGGAGTTCTCGGTCTCGTCCGGCTCCTCGTGCACCTCGTCCACGCTGACCCCGAGCCATGTGCTGCGCGCGATGGGGGTGCTGTCCGAGGGCAATGTCCGGGTCTCGCTGCCGCGCGGTACGGCCGAGGCGGAGGTGGACCGGTTCCTGGAGGTGCTGCCGGGGGTGGTGGCCGAGGTGCGCGAGCGCCTGGGCGCGCCACGGCCGGCCGGAGCCGAAGCCTCCGCCCCGGCTCCCGAGCCCGAGCTGGTGGTCGATTCGCTCGGCAAGCGGTGCCCGATCCCGGTGATCGAGCTGGCCAAGGTGATCGGCGACGTGCCGGTGGGCGGCGTGGTGACGGTGCTGTCCGACGACGAGGCGGCCCGGCTGGACATCCCGGCGTGGTGCGAGATGCGGGGCCAGACCTACGAGGGCGAGCGCCCGGCCGAACGGGGCGTGGCCTACCGGGTCCGCCGCCGCGACTGAGCCCCGTCGGCCCTGTCCGGCACATCACGCCGTCCGGCGGAGGCGGTGCGCGCGGCCTCTGGCACACGGGGTGCCTCCCAGCGGTGGCTGGAGGAGCCGGCACGGCGGGATGTGTCGGACAGGGCCGGTGGGGTCAGGAGAGGTGGGCCGCGATCTCGCCCGCCGCCTCATGGCCGTACGCCTTGGCGAACCGCTCCATGAAGTGGCCGCGGCGCAGCTCGTACTCCTGGGTGCCGACCGTCTCGATGACCAGCGTCGCCAGCATGCAGCCGACCTGGGCGGCGCGCTCGAGCGGGAGTTCCCAGGCCAGACCGGAGAGGAAGCCCGCGCGGAAGGCGTCGCCGACGCCGGTCGGGTCGGCCTTCCGCTCCTCCTCCGGGCAGCCGACGACGATGGGCTCCTCGCCCTCGCGGTCGATCCGCACACCCTGCGCGCCCAGCGTGGTGACCCGGGTGCCGACCTTGGCGAGGATCTGGTCCGCGGTCCAGCCGGTCTTGGTCTCGATCAGCGCGGCCTCGTACTCGTTGGTGAAGAGGTACTCGGCGCCGCCGATCAGCGCCCGGATGTCCTCGCCCTCCATGCGGGCGAGCTGCTGGGAGGGGTCGGCGGCGAAGGGAATGCCGCGGGTGCGGCACTCCTCGGTGTGGCGGACCATCGCCTCCGGGTCGTCCGCGCTGATCAGGACGAGGTCGAGGCCGCCGACCCGCTCCGCGACCGGCTGGAGCTCGATCTGGCGGGCCTCGCTCATGGCGCCGGTGTAGAAGGAGGCGATCTGGTTGTGGTCGGCGTCCGTGGTGCAGACGAAGCGCGCGGTGTGCAGGACCTCGGAGATCCGCACGGACGCGGTGTCCACACCGTGCCGGTCCAGCCAGGCGCGGTAGTCGGCGAAGTCCTCGCCGGCCGCGCCGACCAGGATCGGGCGCAGGCCCAGCACGCCCATGCCGAAACAGATGTTGGGGCCGACCCCGCCACGGCGGACGTCGAGGGTGTCGACCAGGAAGGAGAGGGAGACCGTATGCAGCTGATCGGCGACCAGCTGATCGGCGAAGCGGCCGGGGAAGGTCATCAGATGGTCGGTGGCGATGGAGCCGGTTACGGCGATACGCACGGGATTCGCTCCTGCGAGGGGCGGCGAGATCGGACGCTTCACGCTATCCGCTTCCCCCTGCCCATACGAACGGAAGAAACTACCCGATAGTAGGTCTTTTTTCGCGGACACCCGCTGAATAGCGTGCTCGACGCGGGGTACGCGTGGGCGGCCCCCTGGACCGGGAGACCTCATGCCTCAGCGATTCGCCTCCGCCTTCTCCGCCACCGGAGTCATCGAACCCGAGCAGCTGGAGGAGCTGCGCGGGGACGGTGCGCGGATGGCGCCGCACTGGGCGGTCACCGTATCGCCTGCCGCCGCCCCCGCTTCACCGGTCTCCCCCTCCCGCATCCGGGGGATCACCGTGCCGCCCGCGTCGGCCGATCTGCTGGCCGGCATGTCGGATTACGGCAACTGAAGGAACCGGGTGCGCCCCGGCTCCGTCTCATCGGCATCTCCTCGCGAGGGATGCGACCGTAGAACGTGAGCGGAGCCGAAGGAGCGAAACGGTGAGCACCGAGGACACCGACACCCCGCAGACCCCCGACGACGACACTCGCCGACCGCGCCGACGCTCGCCGCTGGCCGTCGTGTCAGTGGCGGCGGCGGTGCTGGTCGCCGGTGGTGGCGGCGCCTACTGGGCCTCCAGCGCGGCGGACGGCGGCACGCGAGGGCCGGGCGCGGCGGGCGAGGACGGCGCGCCGAAACCCCTCGCACTGGACGCCTACGCCTCCCCGGCCGGGGAGCGGGGCGGGGACGAGGGCATCGCGCCGGGTGAGCCCGATCCGCGCGGCGGCCGCTATGTGATCAAGGGGAAGTACCCGGACGGGCCCGAGGAGGCCCCGGTGTACCTGAGCGACCCGAAGGTCACCAAGGCCGATGCGGCGCGGCTGGCGAAGGCCCTGGACGTGTCCGGCAGCCCCCGCGCCGACCACGGGTACTGGAAGGTCGGCGGCACCAAGGACGCGAGCGGCCCGACGCTGCGGGTGAGCCGGACCGGACCGGGCAGCTGGTCGTACTCGCGCTATGGGGCGCCGGGCGGTACGTCCTGCGTCCACCCGGACGGGAAGCCGGCGGATCAGGGCGCGCGGACCGACAAGGGCGGTCAGGCCGCCGGGACGGAGGCTGACAAGGGCGCCGCGGACTGCCCCTCCTACCGGGACGGCGACAAGCGCGGTGACAACGGCGCCGGTGAGGGCGGCGACCAGGCCGTGTCCGAGGAGAAGGCGGAGCGCACCGCCGAGCCGGTGCTGAAGGCGCTGGGCCTGTCGGACGCGAAGCTCGACGCGCGGAGCCGCTACGGCGCCGTGCGGATGGTGAACGCGGACCCGCGGGTGGGCGATCTGCCGACCCACGGCTGGCGGACCAGTCTTCAGGTCGGCGCCGACGGCCAGCTGGTGGGCGGCAGCGGAACGCTGGCGCTGCCCCGGGAGGACGACAGCTATCCGCTGCTCGGCGCGGAGCAGGCGCTGCGGCGGCTGAACGATACGGCGGCGGCCAAGGGCGGCGACGGCTCCGACAAGGTGACGGTGCGCAAGGCCACCTTCGGCCTCGCCTCGCACCTGGTCGACGGCCGGCGGGCGCTGGTGCCGTCGTGGATCTTCGAGACCGAGCCGACCGGGGCCAACGGGGTGGCGGTCACCCTTCCCTATCCCGCGGTGAAGCCGGAGTTCATCAAGAAGGCCGAGGAGCCGGGCCACTCCCCGTCGCGGCCGGGCGAGGGGGACGAGACCTCCAAGCCCGATGACATCACCTCGTACAGCGTGGACGGCAAGACCCTGACGGTGCGCTTCTGGGGCGGTGTCTGCAACACCTACTCGCTCTCCGCGAAGGAGACGTCCGAGCAGGTGACGCTGGAGCTGGGGAGCAAGCCGACCCATCCGGGGCGGGCCTGCATCCTGATCGCCAAGCAGCTGGAGAAGAAGGTGACGCTGAAGGAGCCGCTGGACGGCCGGAAGGTCGTGGACGGGTCCACCGGTGAGACGGTGCCGCTGCGGAAGTGACGGTGCCGTCGCGGGAACAGGCGTAGCGCGGCATGCGGAAGGGGGCGGGCCCATGGGGCCCGCCCCCTTCGTCGCGCCGTTCGCCGCCGCCGTGCCGGCGGTTCAGCTGAAGGAGTCGCCGCAGGCGCAGGAGCCCGTGGCGTTCGGGTTGTCGATGGTGAAGCCCTGCTTCTCGATGGTGTCGACGAAGTCGATCGAGGCACCGCCCAGGTACGGGGCGCTCATGCGGTCGGTCACGACCTTGACGCCGCCGAAGTCCTTGACGACGTCGCCGTCGAGCGAGCGCTCGTCGAAGAAGAGCTGGTAGCGCAGGCCGGAGCAGCCGCCGGGCTGGACGGCGACGCGCAGCGCGAGGTCGTCGCGGCCCTCCTGCTCCAGCAGGCTCTTGACCTTCGACGCGGCGGCGTCGGACAGGATGATGCCCTCGCTCGCGGTGGTCTCGTCCTGAACGGTCATCTGCTTCTCTCCCGGGTCGTACGGACTGCTTGCCGTCGGAACCAACCAACGGCGTCCCGGATTCATTCCGGGCCCAGCGCTTGTCTCCTGTTGCCCTTCATGCTCGCACACGGGTCGGCACACCGGAATGCGTCACATCGACACAATGCCCATCGTCAAAGTGACGTGAAGCGGCTATGATAGATAGCGTCATTCTGACGATTAGGGTTCCCAGTGAAGAAAGAAGGGTGCGTGACGTGACCACCGCCCAACCCCTCGACGTGCAGCCGACCCCGCTCGCTCTGCTGCTTCTCGGCCGGGAGGCCGACCCCCGGAGCGAGCGCGGCGTGGAATGCCCGGGAGACCTTCCGGCGCCCTCCGACCCGGATCTGGTGGCGCGTGCCCGCGCGGCCAAGGAGAAGCTCGGGGACAAGGTCTTCGTCCTCGGCCACCACTACCAGCGCGACGAGGTGATTGAGTTCGCCGATGTCACCGGGGACTCCTTCAAGCTCGCCCGGGAAGCGGCGGCCCGGCCGGACGCCGAGTACATCGTCTTCTGCGGTGTGCACTTCATGGCCGAGTCCGCCGACATCCTGACCAACGACGCCCAGCAGGTCGTCCTACCCGATCTGGCGGCCGGCTGCTCGATGGCCGACATGGCCACGGCCGAGCAGGTCGCCGAGTGCTGGGAGGTGCTGACCGAGGCGGGGGTCGCGGATGTGACGGTGCCCGTCTCGTACATGAACTCCTCCGCCGACATCAAGGCGTTCACCGGTCGCCACGGCGGCACGATCTGCACCTCCTCCAATGCCCAGCGGGCCCTGGAGTGGGCGTTCCAGCAGGGCGAGAAAGTGCTGTTCCTGCCCGATCAGCACCTGGGGCGCAATACGGCGGTCCGCGACCTGGGCATGTCGCTGGAGGACTGTGTCGTCTACAACCCGCACAAGCCGAACGGCGGCCTCACCCCCGAGCAGCTGCGCGCCGCGACGATGATCCTGTGGCGCGGCCACTGCTCGGTGCACGGCCGGTTCTCGCTGGACTCGGTCAACGATGTGCGCGAGCGGATACCGGATGTGAACGTGCTGGTGCACCCCGAGTGCAAGCACGAGGTGGTGGCCGCGGCGGACCACGTGGGCTCGACCGAGTACATCATCAAGGCCCTGGAGGCCGCCCCCGCCGGTTCGAAGTGGGCGATCGGCACCGAGCTGAACCTCGTACGGCGCCTGGCCAATCGTTTCGCCGATCAGGGCAAGGAGATCGTCTTCCTCGACAAGACGGTCTGCTTCTGCTCGACCATGAACCGGATCGATCTGCCGCACCTGGTCTGGGCGCTGGAGTCGCTGGTGGACGGCAAGGTGGTCAACCGCATCCAGGTCGACAAGGAGACGGAGCACTTCGCCAAGCTGGCCCTGGAGCGGATGCTGGCGCTGCCGTAGCCGGCGGCGTGTGCCGGGAACCGGGGCTGAGCTCGGCAGTCGGCCCCGGTTCCCGGCCCCCGGTCAGTGGCCCGCGCGGACCAGCCCCGTCTCGTAGGCGATCACCACCAGCTGGGCGCGGTCGCGGGCGCCCAGCTTGGCCATCGCGCGGTTGACATGCGTCTTGACCGTGAGCGGGCTCACCTCCAGCCGGGCGGCGATCTCGTCGTTCGACAGCCCGCCGGCCACCTGGACCAGGACCTCGCGCTCGCGGACCGTGAGGACGTCCAGCCGCGCGGCGTCGTAGCCGCTCCCCTCGTCGCTCCGGTCGCCCTGGGCCAGGAAGCGGGCGATCAGCCCCTTGGTCGCGGCCGGGGACAGCAGCGCCTCGCCCGCCGCCGCGATACGGATCGCCGCGAGCAGCTCATCGGGTTCGGCGCCCTTGCCGAGGAATCCGCTGGCGCCCGCCCGCAGCGAGTCCACCACGTACTCGTCGACCTCGAAGGTCGTCAGCATGACCACCCGGACGCCGCCGAGCTGCGGATCTTCGGTGATCATGCGGGTGGCGGCCAGCCCGTCCGTACCGGGCATCCGGATGTCCATCAGGACCACATCGGCACCCTCGGCTCGGGCGATCTCCACCGCCTGCGCCCCGTCGGACGCCTCCCCCACCACCTCCATGTCCGGCTCGGAGTCCACCAGGACGCGGAACGCGCTGCGCAGCAGCGCCTGATCGTCCGCGAGCAACACCCTGATCGTCATGAGTCCCCTCCGCTACGCAACTGCAGAGGAAGTCTCACCCGGACCCGGAAGCCGCCCTCGGGCCGGGGTCCCGCCTCGCAGCTGCCGCGCAGCGCGGTCACCCGCTCGCGCATGCCCAGCAGGCCGTGCCCGCCGCCCCCGGTCTCCTCCCCGGGCGCGCCCTTGTCGTCCGTCCCCTCCGGCCCGCCCGGCCCCTCGGTCCGCGCCCCCGCCCCGTCGTCCTCGACGGTGACCTCCAGGGCGTCCCGGACGCGGACGATGCGGACCTCGGCGGTGGCCCCGGGCCCGGCGTGCTTGTGCACATTGGTCAGCGCCTCCTGGACGATCCGGTAGGCCGTCAGGTCCACCGAGCCGGGCAGCGGGCTGAGCGCCTCCGGTGGCTCCGCCCGGACCTCGACCCGCATCCCGGCCCGGACGAAACCGTCCACGAGCTGGTCCAGGACGGCGAGGCCGGGGGCCGGTTCGGTGGGCGCGGCGGGGTCGCCGTACTGCCGCAGCAGACCGACCGTGGCGCGCAGTTCGTCCAGCGCCGAGCGGCTCGCCTGCCGTACGTGGGCGAGCGCCTCCTTGGCCTGGTCCGGACGGTTGTCCATGACGTGGGAGGCCACCCCGGCCTGGACGTTGACCAGCGCGATGTGATGCGCCACGACATCGTGCAGCTCACGGGCGATGCGCAGCCGCTCCTCGGCGACCCGGCGGCGCGCCTCCTCCTCGCGGGTCCGCTCGGCCCTGACCGCCCGCTCCTCGATGGCGGCGATGAAGGCGCGGCGGCTGCGCACCGCGTCGCCGGCCGCCGCGGCCAGCCCGGTCCAGGCGAAGAGCCCCCAGTTCTCCTGGGAGTACCAGGGGTTGAGCCCGAAGAGCATCCCGGCCCCCGTGACCAGCACGGCCGTGGCGGCGCCGAGCCGCCAGGTGGTGGGGCGGTCGGTGCGGGCCGCGACGGTGTAGAGCGCCACCACGACGCCGAACACGATGGAGGTGCGCGGCGGGCCCACGTCATTGGTGATGATCTCGACGAGGGTGAGGCCGACGTTGAAGACGAGCACTCCGCACGGCCGTTCGCGGCGGAACACCAGCGAGCCGGCGGCGAGCACGGCCAGCAGCACGAAGAGGGGGCCCAGCGGCTGATCGGGCACGCGCGGACTGGCCACCGCGCCGACCAGGATCAGCACCAGGACCCCCGCCGACACCATGGCGTCCAGGGAGCGGGGGTGGTCGCACAGCCAGCGGTGCGGACGGGCCAGACCCGGCCCGACGGCGAGGGGAGTCACGGGATCCAACGGTAAGGGCCGCGGCGGGCCGCCCGGCTTCATGAGCGCCCGAGCCCGGCCGGCCGAGCGGGCACGAGCTGTGCTGGAGTGCGGTCCGGGGGCGCGTCGCACGACCTTGCGCCGCACTATCCCGGAATGAGGCCGTCGTCCTTGAGCATCGCCTTGACTTCCTCAAGGGTGGCGTCGGCGGCGGGGAGAATCAGCTCGGACGGCTGGAGGGCGTCGTCGGGCAGCGGCTCACCGGCCGAGCGCACCGCCTCCAGCAGCGCGCCCAGGGTCTTCCGGAAGCCCTCGTGATCGCCGTCCTCGATCTCGGCGAGCAGCTCGTCGTCCAGTCTGTTCAGTCCGGGCAGCCGGCTGTCGGCCACCAGCACCTGGCCCTCCCCCATGATCCGTACGATCATGACGACCTCCTCGGAGACCTCGCCCAAGGGGCGCGGGCTACTGCTTGTCGAACCTGTGCTGGGTCTGGGACTGCTGGGCCTGGTCCTGCTTGCCGCCCTCGATCGCCTGCTGCGGGCTGCCGCCGGCCAGCTCGGCCTTCATCCGCTGGAGCTCCAGCTCCACGTCCGTACCGCCGGAGATCCGGTCGAGCTCGGCCGCGATGTCGTCCTTGGTGGCCATACCGGACTGGTCGTCGAGGGCTCCGGAGGCCAGCAGCTCGTCGATCGCACCCGCGCGCGCCTGCATCTGGGCGGTCTTGTCCTCGGCACGCTGGATCGCCATGCCGACGTCGCCCATCTCCTCCGAGATGCCGGAGAACGCCTCGCCGATACGGGTCTGCGCCTGGGCCGCGGTGTAGGTGGCCTTGATGGTCTCCTTGCGGGTGCGGAACGCGTCGACCTTGGCCTGCAGCCGCTGGGCGGCCAGCGTCAGCTTCTCCTCCTCGCCCTGGAGCGTCTGGTGCTGCGTCTCCAGGTCGGTGACCTGCTGCTGGAGCGCGGCACGGCGGGACAGCGCCTCGCGGGCCAGGTCCTCCCGGCCGAGCGCGAGCGCCTTGCGCCCCTGGTCCTCCAGCTTGGTGGACTGGCCCTGCAACTGGTTGAGCTGAAGCTCCAGGCGCTTGCGCGAGGTCGCCACGTCCGCGACACCGCGCCGCACCTTCTGGAGCAGCTCGAGCTGCTTCTGGTACGAGTAGTCAAGGGTCTCGCGCGGGTCCTCGGCCCGGTCCAGGGCCTTGTTGGCCTTCGCGCGGAAGATCATTCCCATACGCTTCATGACACCGCTCATGGGCCTCGCGCGCCCCCTTCTGACGGACGTGTGCTCCGGCACTCCAATAGACCCAGCCTACGGGGCCCACTTCCATTACCGCACTGTTCGCGTCCGCGCGCGCTCCTCCTCCAGGACGATCAGGCACCCGGAGTCTCCGGCGCAAGGAGGAGTGCGCCCCCTGTGTCCCGATCTGTGTCCCGATCGGGCCCCGGTACGGCGGGATCCCGTTGCCGGATCGTTCCCCCTGAGGCTGGGGCACCCACCCGGCAACCCGTACCCTTGGGCTTTGTGTTCCGAAGCCGTTCCAAGGATGAGCAGGCCGCAACCACCAAGGTGACCGCGGACCAGCCGCAGCAGCCCCGTGACCCGCAGGCGCCCAAGGGCCGCCCCACTCCCAAGCGGAGCGAGGCCCAGTCACAGCGCCGCAGCCTGGCGAAGACGCCGGCCAACCGTAAGGAGGCCACCAAGCGTGCGCGCGAGGCCCGCCGCGCCGATCTGGCCAAGCAGCGCGAGGCGCTGGCCGGGGGCGACGAGCGGTATCTGCCGGCCCGCGACAAGGGTCCGGTGCGACGTTTCGCCCGCGACTTCGTGGACTCGCGGTTCTCAGTGGCGGAGTACTTCCTGCCGCTTGCGGTGGTCATCCTGGTGCTGAGCATGATCCGGGCCGGCGCCCTGCAGAGCTATGTGCTGCTGCTGTGGATGGTGGTCATCGTCCTGATCGTGATCAACTCCATCGTCCTCGGCTTCCAGCTCAAGCGGCAGTTGCGCAAGCGCTTCCCCGACGAGAACCTGCGCGGCGCGGTGGCGTACGCCCTGATGCGCACCCTCCAGATGCGCCGGCTGCGGCTGCCCAAGCCGCAGGTCAAGCGCGGAGAGCGGCCCTGAGCGGCCAACCCTCCGGCTTCGCCGGCGGGGCGACCGGCTGGCTGGGTCACCTCGGGGCCCTGCGGAACACCGTCCGGCAGACACTGGTCGCGCACCAGCTCGACGAGCAGATCACCGCCCGCTTCCCGGTGGGACAGCGGCTGCGGGTGCTCGACGTGGGCGTCGGCCAGGGCACGCAGGCCCTGCGGCTGGCCCGTGCGGGCCATGAGGTGACCGGGCTGGAGTCGGACGCCGCCATGCTGGAGGCGGCCCGCACCGTGCTCGCCGACGAGCCCGAGGGCATCCGGCGGCGGGTGCGGCTGATCGAGGGCGACGGCCGGGAGACCGGGGCACACTTCCTGCCGGGCACCTTCGACGTGGTGCTGTGCCACGGGGTGCTGATGTACGTGCCCGAACCGGATCCGCTGCTCGCCGGGCTGGCCCGGGTACTGGCACCCGGCGGCCTGCTCTCCCTGCTGGTGCGCAACGGTGACGCGCTGGCGATGCGGCCGGGGCTGGCCGGGGACTGGGACACCGCGCTGACCGCCTTCGACTCCCCCTCGTACACCAACCGGATCGGCCTGCGGGTGCGCGCCGACCGGCGCGAGGAGCTGACCTCGACCCTGACCGCGATCGGCGCGCCGCTGCGCGCCTGGTACGGGGTGCGCGTCTTCACCGACCTCGCCCCGAACGACGCGGAGCCGCCCGGCTCCCCGGAGTGGGAGCGCCTGCTGGCAGCCGAGGAACGGGCCGGCCGCACGGATCCGTACCGCGCGGTGGCGGCACTGCTGCATCTGTGCGGGGTGCGGGGCTGATCGCCGATGCGGGGTGGGTGCGGGGTGGCGGTGCCCACCGCCACCCCGCACCCACCCCGCGCGAGCGCCACCTCGCGCGGGCGCTATCGGGCGCGCACGTCCTGCTCGGCACGCTTCCCTGCGCACGCGCTCGCGCGGGCACCACCTCGCACGGACGCCACCCTGCGCGGGCACCACCCTGCGCAGGCACCTGCGCAGGCGCGCGGGCACCACCTCGTACGGACACCACCCCGCACGGACGCCGCTCCGCACGGGCAGCACCTCGCACGGGTGCCACCCTGCGCAGGCGCCACCTCGTGCGGACGCTATCGGGCGCGCACGTCCTGCTCGGCCAGCCCGCCCCTCGGCCCACCGCTTGCTCGGTCCGTATGTCTTGCTCAGAGCGCAGGTCTTGCTCGGCGCATGCGTCCGGCTCGGCGCGGGCGTACTGCAAGGTGTGCGAGTCCGGTGCGATGCACCCTTGCTCTTCGGGTGGGTGCCCTGCGGTGCGTGGACGCCTGATCGGCGTCCACCGTCCGGCTCGGTGCGCGCCGGCCGAGTAGGCGCGTGGGCCTACTCGGGGCGCACCGTCCGACTCGATGCCACGCCTACTCGGCGCGCAGGCTCATCGGGCCGTAGATCTTCGTGCCGTCCTCGAAGAGCGTCACCTGCTCCGCTCCTCCCTCGAGGAGCGCCCGCCACTCCTCGCCGATCCACGACTCCGCGTCCCCCTGAGTCGGGAACTCGTCCGGCTGCACCGCGGGCTTCGTCTCCGTCCCGTCGGACTTCTCGAATCGCCATGTCCACGCCATATCCAGCCTCCTCCATCCTGCCGGCCCACAGGTGATACCCGCCGGTCCACAGGTGATGTCTGCCCGCAGCCTAAGTGACTGATCACTCCCTAGGGGGTGGCCCCGCGCGACCCGTGGGACCGGACGCGAGACGATCAGACCGTGGAACTCACTCTTCTGGGCACCGGGTCGCCCGACGGGCTGCCGCGCCACGGCTGCCCCTGCGCCTCCTGCGCCGCCGCCGTCGGCGAGGAGGCGCGGGCCGCCACCTCGCTGCTGATCGACGGCGCGCTGCTGATCGACCTCACCCCGGGGGCCGCCTTCGCCGCCGCGCGGGCCGGCCACTCGCTGGTCGGCGTACGGCAGGTGCTGCTCTCGCATCCGCACGCGGGCCCGGCCGTCGAGTTCCCGGCCGGGCTGCCCGCGCCGGGGCGGGTGCCGGACGGCCGCCGGCTGTCCCTGATCAGCGGCCACCGGGTACGGGCGGTGGCGCTGGACTCCCCCGGTACGGGCTACGAGGTCACCGGCCCCGACGGCCCCCGGCTGCTGTACCTGCCGCCGGGCGGCGCCCCCGCCGGCCTCCCGGACCCGGCCGAGCCGTACGACATGGTGCTGCTCGATGTGCTGGGCCGCCCCGACGCCCTGGCCGCCCTGCGCGCCTCGGGCGCCGTGGGCGCCACCACGGACGTCGTGGCCGTGCACCTCGACCACACCGTCCCGCCGGGCCAGGAGCTGCACCGCCGTCTCGCCACGGCGGGTGCGCGGACGGTGCCCGACGGGCGGACGCTGATCGTCGGCGAGTACCACGCGGTGCCGGATCTGCCGCGCCGCACGCTGGTGCTGGGCGGTGCCCGGTCCGGTAAGTCCCTGGAGGCGGAACGGCGGCTGGCCGCCTTCCCCGACGTGCTGTACGTCGCCACGAGCGGCATCCGCGAGGGCGACCCGGAGTGGGCCGCCCGCATCTCGGCCCATCGCGAGCGCCGCCCCGGCTCCTGGCGCACCACCGAGACCTGCGATCTGACACCGCTGCTCGCCCAGGACGGCCCGCCGCTGCTCATCGACTGCCTGGCGCTGTGGCTCACCGACGCGATGGACTCCGTGGACGCCTGGGACGACGACAAGTGGGCGCACGGCGGTGAACGCGCCCTCCGCGAACGGGTGTCCGCGCTCGTCGCGGCGGTCCGCGCCACCAGCCGTACGGTGGTGGCGGTGAGCAACGAGGTCGGCGCCGGGGTCGTCCCCGCGACCGCCTCCGGCCGCCGCTTCCGCGATGAACTGGGGCGGTTGAACGCGGCGTTCGCCGAGGAGTGCGAGCAGGTGCTCCTGGTCGTGGCCGGTCAGCCGCTGCCGCTGCGCGGCTGAGCCCGGTCGGGGCAACCTCGGCCGGGCCCCGGGCGCCGGGTGGCCCGGCCGGGGCTCCTGGGTCCCCCGGTCTTGCGGGGCTGTTCGGCTCGGTCGGGTGCGGGTTTCGTCTCGCGCCTTCGGCGCACTTGAGCAGCGGGGCAGGGGGTGGGGGGCGCGGCGCCGCCGCCGGGCGCCGGGGCGGTGGGGGCGGGCGCCGGTGGCGGCTTCCGTGCTCGACGGCCGGGACCCATCCGGACTGCGGGCTGCGGGCTGCGGGCTGCGGGGCAAGATCCCGTCGGCTTCCGGCGGTCCGGCGCCGCACTCGATGAGATGTCCTCCCGCCCGGCCCTTCCCGGTACCCCCTAAATAACGCTTGATCTGACGCAACTAATTGGTCAATCAGTCTCCAGAGGGGTACCCCACCCCCCTGCTGTCCGGCATCGGCCTCGGCCCCCGGCCACGGAAGCCGCCACCGGCCCCCGCCCCCACCGACCCGGCGGACGGCGATGCGGGCCCGGCCCGGCACCCCCTGCCCCGCTGCTCACTTGCGCCGAAGGCGCGAGACGAAACCCGCACCCCACCGAGCCGAGCAGCCCGACGCCGATGCCGACGACAACGCCGACGACAACGCCGGCGCGTGAGCCGACCCCAACCGGCGGAGCCGGTACCGCTTTCCGGCCCGCCCGGTAGGGTTCGCCAGGTGAGTGCTCTCAATCTCGATGACTTCGTCGACCTGATCGAGCGCCCCGACGGGGGCATCCGGCGTGACGCCGAGGAGCGCCGCGAGCGGCTCGCGTTGCCGCCGGGTGCGCTCGGGCGGCTGGACGAACTGGGCGAGTGGCTGGCCGCCGCGCAGCAGCGGGTGCCGGTCAAGCCCGTCGAGCAGCCCCGCGTCATCCTCTTCGCGGGCGACCACGGCGTCTCCGACCTGGGCGTCTCCGCCCGCCCCGCCAGGAGCACCCACCGCCTCGTCCGCGCCGTGCTGGACGGCGAGAGCCCGGCCGCCATCCTCGCCGCCCGGCTCGGCGCGCCCGTCCGCGTCGTCGACATGGCGCTGGACTGCGACCCCGAGGACCTCCCCGAGGAGGTCACCCGCCACCGCGTGCGCCGCGCGTCCGGCCGGCTCGACGTCGAGGACGCGCTCACCCTGGACGAGGCCGAGCGGGCCTTCCGTACCGGCATGGCCATCGCCGACGAGGAAGTGGACTCCGGCACCGACCTCCTCGTCCTCGGCGACCTCAGCGTCGGCGGTACCACCGCCGCCGCCACCCTGATCGCCGCGCTGTGCGGTACGGACGCGTCCGTGGTCACCGGCCGGGGCGGGGCCGCCATCGACGATCTCGCGTGGATGCGCAAATGCGCCGCGATCCGCGACGGGCTGCGCCGGGCCCGCCCGGTGCTCGGCGATCAGCTCCAGCTGCTGGCCACCGTCGGCGGTGCCGACCTCGCCGCGATCACCGGCTTCCTGTTGCAGAGCGCCGTGCGCCGTACCCCCGTGATCCTGGACGGCGTCGTCTCGGCGGCCTGTGCGCTGGTCGCCCAGCGGGTGGCGTTCCGTGCCCCGGACTGGTGGCTGGCCGGTCAGGCCAGCGGCGAGCCGGGCCAGGAGAAGGCGCTCGACCGCATCGCCCTCACCCCGCTGCTCGACCACGGCGTCACGGTCGGCGAGGGCACGGGCGCGCTGCTGGCCCTGCCGCTGGTGCAGGCGGCCGCGGCCCTGCACGCGGAACTCCCCGAACAGGACGGCTGAGGTCCTTCCGACGGACCTCCGCGGGAGCCGCGCGTGGGAACGGGCCGCGGACCTGCCGTAGCGGCGGCCGCTCGCCGCCGCGAACCCACCGCAACCCGGGCACCGGGCACCGGATGGTCAGGGGCCGGCGGCGGTCGGCCCTAGCCGAAGGTCAGGATCACCAGGGCGGTCGTCGCGGCCGTCTCCGCGAGCGCGCCGAAGACATCGCCGGTCACCCCGTCGAGACGGCGGCGGCAGTGGCGCAGCAGGAGTTCGGCGGCCACCAGGGCGGCCAGGGCGGCGAAGGCGTGACGGACGACGGCGTACGGGCCGAAGGGGGCGGCCGCCACCGCGCAGCCGGCCACCGCCACCGCCGCCACGACACCGGCGGACCGCCACGGCACGGTGCCCGCGACGGCCGCGCCCAGTCCCTCCGGACGCGCCGCCGGGACTCCCACGCGCGCCGCGAGCGTCAGGGAGCAGCGCGCGGCGACACCGGCCACGGCCGCCGCGACCGCGCCGTGCGCCCAGTCCTGCCCGTACAGCTGGGCCAGGGCCGCCACTTGGCCGAGCAGGACGAACAGCAGCGTGATCACGCCGAACGGCCCGATGTCCGACCGCTTCATGATGCGCAGCGCGTCCTCGGCGGGCTTGCCGCTGCCGAGCCCGTCCGCGGTGTCGGCGAGCCCGTCGAGGTGGAGGCCGCGGGTCAGTACGGCGGGTATCGCGGCGGTGGCGACGGCCGCCAACAGCGCCCCGGCGCCGAGGAACAGCAAGGCCCCACCCACCGCCGCCGCGCACAGCCCCACGGCCAGCCCGGCCAGCGGAGCGCACAGCATCCCGGCGTGGGCCGCCTGCCGGTCCCAGCGGGTGACCCGTACGGGCAGCACCGTGAGCGTGCCGAAGGCGAAGCGGACCCCGTCGGCCCAGGGGGCGCGCGGAGCGTGCGCGGGCGGCGGGTCGTACGCGGGGCGCGGCGGATGCTCCGGGCGGCCGGGAGGCTCCGCGCCTTCCGGGCGACCGGGGGGCTCCGCGCCTTCCGGGTGCTCGGGCTCCGGCCCGCGCTCGGACTCCGGCCCGCGCGCGGACGACCGCGGCTGCGGCGGCTGCGACGGGGAGTGCGGCGGCTGCTCCGGCGTGGTGTCCATCGCGCGGAAGGCTATCGCGCGGCCTCTCATCCCTGAACGGCCACCGTCAATTCCGTTTCCCCCGCCCGCCCCCGCTCCGAGGCCCCGGGCACCACGCCCCTGAGGCGTACCGAGCCTCGAGAACAAGCGACCGCATACGATGCGGAGGGCGCGGCCTGCAACCCATATCGGCCGACGAACCAACGGAAGAGGGACCCGACCACTGTGACTGCTCTGACTCTCAGCACCTCCTCCGCCGCGGCACTGCGCGCGGACGCCGTCGTCGTCGGCGTGGCGAAGGGGGCCAAGGGCCCCGTCGTCGCCGCCGGCGCCGAGGCCGTGGACAAGGCGTTCGGCGGGAAGCTGGCCGCCGTTCTGGAGACGCTCGGCGCGACCGGCGCCGAGGGCGAGGTGACCAAGCTGCCCTCCGCGTCCGGCCTCAAGGCCCCGGTCGTGCTGGCGGTCGGGCTGGGCGAGGCCCCGGCCAAGGGCGACGGCTATGCCGCCGAGACACTGCGCCGGGCCGCCGGGGTGGCCTCGCGCGCACTGTCCGGTTCGAAGAAGGGCGCGTTCGCGCTGCCGGTCGAGAACGCGGCGGACGCCGGCGCCGTCGCCGAGGGCGCGCTGCTCGGTGCGTACGCGTACGACAAGAGCAACGGCAACGGCGGCAAGGCCAAGGACGGCAAGGACAAGAAGAACAACGGCCCGCTCGCCGAGGTCACCCTGCTCGGCGGCAAGCCGCGCGACAAGGCGTACAAGGCCGCCGCCGAGCGCGCCACCGCCCTGGTCGCGGAGGTCAACCGGGCCCGCGACCTGATCAACACCCCGTCCAACCTGCTCACCCCGGCCGTCTTCGCGGCCGAGGCGGTCGCGGCCGCGAAGGAGCACGGTCTCAAGGCCGAGGTGCTGGACGAGAAGGCGCTCAAGAAGGGCGGGTACGGCGGCATCCTGGGCGTGGGCCAGGGTTCGGAGGCCCCGCCGCGGCTGGTCCGGATCGCGTACACCCACCCCAAGGCCGAGAAGACGCTCGCGCTGATCGGCAAGGGCATCACCTACGACTCGGGCGGCATCTCGCTCAAGCCGGCCGGTCACAACGAGACGATGAAGTGCGACATGAGCGGGGCCGCCGCCGTGTTCGCCGCGGTCGTCACCGCCGCCAAGCTGGGTCTGCGGGTCAATCTGACCGGCTGGCTGGCGCTGGCCGAGAACATGCCGTCGGGTTCGGCCACCCGTCCCGGCGATGTGCTGTCGATGTACGGCGGCAAGACCGTCGAGGTGCTGAACACCGACGCCGAGGGCCGGCTGGTGCTCGCCGACGCGATCACCCGCGCCGGTGAGGAGAAGCCGGACGCGATCGTGGACGTGGCGACGCTGACCGGTGCGATGGTGCTCGCGCTGGGCAACCGCACGTTCGGGATCATGTCGAACGACGACGCGTTCCGCACCACGCTCCACGAGACCGCGGAGCAGGCCGGTGAGCAGTCGTGGCCGATGCCGCTGCCGTCGGATCTCCGCAAGGGCATCGACTCCCCGGTCGCCGATCTGGCGAACATGGGCGAGCGCATGGGTGGCGGTCTGGTGGCGGGTATCTTCCTGCGGGAGTTCGTGGCGGACGGGATCACCTGGGGCCACCTGGACATCGCGGGCCCGGCCTTCAACGAGTCCGGTCCGTTCGGCTACACCCCCAAGGGCGGCACCGGCTCCGCGGTCCGCACGCTGGTGCGGCTGGCGGAGCGCGCCGCCGACGGCGATCTCGGCTGAGCCGGGACGCGGACGGACGCGGCCGGGCCATGGGCCGAAAGTCCCGTCGATTTCGCCCTCAACGAAATCGACGGGGCTCCGCGTTCCGCCTACGCAGGAGTAACCCCTGAACTGGGGTGTGGAGATTTCTCACACAGCGGCCCCGCGTCCCGCCTCCTCTCAACAAGTGCGAAGATGTTGTCCCGGCAGGACAGGGCCCCAGACACCAGGGCCGTAAGCAAGAAGCGGCCGAACACCCGCCGCCGCCCGGCCGACCGACGGCCGACCCCGGCGCACCATGCATGGAGGACGTGACGTGGCGAACGACGCCAGCACCGTTTTCGACCTAGTGATCCTCGGAGGCGGTAGCGGCGGTTACGCCGCTGCCCTGCGCGCGGCGCAGCTGGGTCTGGACGTCGCCCTGATCGAGAAGGACAAGCTGGGCGGCACCTGCCTGCACCGCGGCTGCATCCCCACCAAGGCTCTGCTGCACGCCGGTGAGATCGCCGACCAGGCCCGTGAGGGTTCGGAATTCGGTGTCAAGACCACCTTCGAGGGCATCGACATCGAAGGTGTGCACAAGTACAAGGACGGCGTGGTCTCGGGCCTCTACAAGGGTCTCCAGGGCCTGATCGCCTCCCGCAAGGTCACCTATGTGACGGGTGAGGGCCGGCTGTCCTCCCCGACCTCCGTCGATGTGAACGGCCAGCGGTACACCGGCCGCCACATCCTGCTGGCCACCGGTTCGGTGCCGAAGTCCCTCCCCGGCCTGGAGATCGACGGCAACCGCGTGATCTCCTCCGACCACGCGCTGGTGCTGGACCGGGTGCCGAAGTCCGCGGTCGTGCTGGGCGGCGGTGTCATCGGTGTCGAGTTCGCCTCCGCGTGGAAGTCCTTCGGGGCCGACATCACCATCGTCGAGGCGCTTCCCCACCTCGTCCCGGTCGAGGACGAGAACAGCTCCAAGCTGCTGGAGCGCGCCTTCCGCAAGCGCGGCATCAACTTCTCCCTCGGCTCCCGCTTCTCCGGCGTCGAGTACACCGCCGACGGCGTCAAGGTCTCGCTGGAGAACGGCAAGACCTTCGAGGCCGAGCTGCTGCTGGTGGCCGTCGGCCGCGGCCCGGTCTCCCAGGGCCTGGGCTACGAGGAGGCCGGGGTCGCCATGGACCGCGGCTACGTCCTCGTCGACGAGTACATGCGGACCAACGTGCCGACCATCTCCGCCGTCGGCGACCTGGTCCCCACCCTCCAGCTGGCCCACGTCGGCTTCGCCGAGGGCATGCTGGTGGCCGAGCGGCTGGCCGGCCTGAACCCGGTGCCGGTCGACTACGACGGTGTGCCGCGGGTGACCTACTGCCACCCCGAGGTCGCCTCCGTCGGCATCACCGAGGCCAAGGCCAAGGAGCTGTACGGGGCGGACAAGGTCGTCGCCCTGAAGTACAACCTCGCGGGCAACGGCAAGAGCAAGATCCTCAAGACCGCGGGCGAGATCAAGCTCGTGCAGGTCCGCGACGGTGCCGTCGTCGGCGTCCACATGGTCGGTGACCGGATGGGCGAGCAGGTCGGCGAGGCTCAGCTGATCTACAACTGGGAGGCGCTGCCGGCCGAGGTCGCGCAGCTGGTCCACGCCCACCCGACCCAGAACGAGGCGCTCGGCGAGGCCCACCTGGCCCTGGCCGGCAAGCCGCTGCACTCCCACGACTGATTCATCCCGAGCGCGAACCATCCGTAAAGATCGTTAAGGAGCAACCGAACACCATGGCGGTTTCCGTAACCCTGCCGGCGCTCGGCGAGAGCGTGACCGAGGGCACCGTCACCCGCTGGCTCAAGGCCGAAGGTGAGCGCGTCGAGGCCGACGAGCCCCTGCTCGAGGTCTCGACCGACAAGGTCGACACCGAGATCCCGGCCCCCTCGGCCGGTGTGCTGACCTCCATCAAGGTGGCCGAGGACGAGACGGTCGAGGTCGGCGCCGAGCTCGCCGTCATCGACGACGGCGGCGCGGCCCCGGCCGAGGCCCCCGCCCCGGCGGCCGAGCCCGCTCCGGCGGCCCAGCCCGAGCCCGCCCCGGCGCCCGCCGCCGAGGCCCCCGCGCCTGCCGCCCCCGCCCCTGCCGCCGCCGCTCCGGCCGGTGGCGCCGAGGGCACCGATGTGGTCCTGCCCGCGCTGGGCGAGTCGGTGACCGAGGGCACCGTGACCCGCTGGCTCAAGGAGGTCGGCGACTCCGTCGAGGCCGATGAGCCGCTGCTCGAGGTCTCCACCGACAAGGTCGACACCGAGATCCCGGCCCCGGCCGCGGGCACCCTGCTGGAGATCCTGGTCGCCGAGGACGAGACCGCCGAGGTCGGCGCCAAGCTCGCCGTGATCGGCGCCGCCGGCGCCGCTCCGGCCGCCGCGCCCGCCCCGGCCGCCCCGGCTCCCGAGCCGGCCAAGGAGGCCCCGGCCCCGCAGGCCCCGAGCGCCCCGGCGCCGCAGGCCGCCACCCCGGAGCCGGTCGCCCCCGAGCCGGCCCCGGCCGCCCCGGCGCCCGCCCCGGCTCCGGCTCCGGCTCCGGCCGCGACCATCCCCGCTCCCGCGGCCCCCGAGGCCGAGGGCGCCTACGTGACCCCGCTGGTGCGCAAGCTCGCCGCCGAGAACGGCGTGGACCTGGCCACCGTCAAGGGCACCGGCGTCGGCGGCCGCATCCGCAAGCAGGACGTCATCGCCGCCGCCGAGGCCGCCAAGGCCGCGGCCCAGGCCCAGGCCCCGGCCCCGGCCGCCGCCGCCGCGCCGAAGGCCGCCCCGCAGGCGGTGTCCCCGCTGCGTGGCCAGACCGTCAAGATGCCGCGGATGCGCAAGGTCATCGGCGACAACATGATGAAGGCCCTGCACGGCCAGGCGCAGCTGACCAGCGTGGTCGAGGTGGACGTCACCAAGGTCATGCGGCTGCGCGCCCAGGCCAAGGAGGCGTTCGCGCAGCGCGAGGGCGTCAAGCTCTCGCCGATGCCGTTCTTCGTGAAGGCCGCCGTCCAGGCGCTGAAGGCCCACCCGGCCATCAACGCCCGGATCAACGAGGACGACAACACCATCACGTACTTCGACGTGGAGAACGTCGGGATCGCGGTGGACGCCGAGAAGGGCCTGATGACCCCGGTCATCAAGGGCGCGGGCGACCTCAACATCGCGGGCATCGCCAAGAAGACGGCGGAGCTGGCGGGCAAGGTCCGCTCCAGCAAGATCACCCCGGACGACATGTCCGGCGCCACCTTCACGATCAGCAACACCGGTTCGCGCGGTGCGCTGTTCGACACGATCATCGTGCCGCCGAACCAGGTCGCCATCCTGGGCATCGGCGCGACCGTCAAGCGTCCGGTGGTCATCAACCACCCGGACCTGGGCGAGACCATCGCGGTGCGCGACATGACGTACGTGGCCCTCTCCTACGACCACCGCCTGGTGGACGGTGCCGACGCGGCCCGCTACCTGACGGCCGTCAAGGAGATCCTGGAGGCCGGGGAGTTCGAGGTCGAGCTCGGTCTCTGAGCCCTCCGAGGCCCCCTCTGAGGCACTGCCGCGCCCCGCACGGGCTTTCCGTGCGGGGCGCGGTTTTCGTTCCGGCAGTACCGGGATAATGGCTGCTGTTCACTGTTGGTTCCTAAGGAGCGCCCCATGGCCCCGCCCGTCGTCCACTCGCTGCGCGAGCAGATCCGCGAGCACCTCGTGGAGGGCATCGTCAGCGGCCGCTGGAAGCCGGGCGAGCGGATCGTGGAGCGGAGGATCGCCACGGAACTGGAAGTCAGCCAGACGCCGGTCCGGGAGGCGCTGCGGGAGCTGGAGTCGCTGCGGCTGATCGAGTCGGCCCCCAACAAGGGCGTCCGGGTGCGGAATCTGACCGCGGCCGACCTCGAGGAGATCTATCCGGTACGGGCCGGGCTCGAGCAGATCGCGGCGGAGCTGGCCGCGCCCGCGCTGGCCGAGGACACCTCCGCGCTGGAGCCCGAGGTGCGGGCGCTGTACGCGGCGGACCGGGCGTCGGACGGGGAGGCGCAGGTCAGGCACACCGTGGCGTTCCACCGGGAGCTGGTGCGGGCGTCGGGCAACAGCGTGCTGCTGCACACCTGGGAGTCGCTGGGCATCGAGATCTGGACCACGCTGTCGATCCGCTGGCTGGGCACCGTCCAGCAGTCGTACGCCGAGGAGCACCAGGCGGTGGTGGACGCCTTCAAGCGGCGGGACCCGCGAGTCGGCGAACTGGTCAAGGAGCATGTGCTCGGCTGTGCACCGCGTGCCTAGTTTCGCGGCACGGAATGCCAATTTCGGCCTGCGGAGCAGTTTTTTCCCGGCGGCGCTTTGATCGATCATCGATCAGACTTACAGTCGGTCCATGACCGATCTCGCACGCACGCAGCCGAGTGCGCTCGACCAGCTTCCCGACCGTGACCCCGAGGAGACCGCCGAGTGGGGCGCCTCCCTGGACGCCGTCGCGCGGGAGGCCGGGTCGCACCGCGCCTCGTACCTCATGCGCCGCACCCTGGAGCGCGCCGAGAGCGCCGGGCTCGCGCTGCCGCCCCTGCTGGAGACGGACTACGTCAACACCATTCCGACCGCCGCCGAGCCCGCGTTCCCGGGCGACGAGGCGATGGAGGCCCGCATCACCGCCTGGAACCGGTGGAACGCGGCGGCGATGGTCACCCGCGGCAGCCGTGACGGCCTCGGCGGCCACATCGCCACCTTCGCCTCCGCCGCGTGGCTCTACGAGACGGGCTTCCAGCACTTCTTCCGCGGCAAGGAAGCCGACGGCTCCGGCGACCAGCTCTACATCCAGGGCCACGCCTCCCCCGGCATCTACGCCCGCGCCTTCCTCGACGGCCGGCTGACCGAGGCCCACCTGGACAACTTCCGCCGTGAGGCGGGCGGCGAGGGGCTGCCGTCCTATCCGCATCCGCGCCGGCTGCCGTGGCTGTGGGAGTTCCCCACCGTCTCGATGGGCATCGGCCCGATCTCCGCGATCTACCAGGCCCGCTTCAACCGCTATCTGGCGGCGCGCGGCATCAAGGACACCGCGAACTCCCACGTCTGGGCCTTCCTCGGCGACGGCGAGATGGACGAGCCGGAGTCGACCGCCGCGCTCGCCCTGGCCGGGCGTGAGGGCCTGGACAACCTCACCTTCGTCATCAACTGCAACCTCCAGCGCCTCGACGGCCCGGTGCGCGCCAACTTCAAGATCGTGCAGGAGCTGGAGGCCCAGTTCCGCGCGGCCGGCTGGAACGTGATCAAGTCGCTGTGGGGTTCCGCCTGGGACGAGCTGTTCGCGCTGGACACCTCGGGGGCGCTGGTCCGCCGGCTGCGCGAGGTCCCGGACGGTCAGTTCCAGACGTACGCGACCCGCGACGCGGCCTACATCCGCGAGCACTTCTTCGGCGCCGACCCGGAGCTGGCCCGGCTGGCCCAGGGCCTCACCGACGCCAAGCTCACCGAGTGTTTCCACACCTCGCGCGCCGGCCATGAACCGCGCAAGGTGTACGCGGCCTACCGCGCGGCCGTGGCGCACAAGGGCGCCCCGACCGTGGTGCTCGCCCAGACCGTCAAGGGCTGGACGCTGGGCCCCGGCTTCGAGTCGCGCAACGCCAACCACCAGATGAAGAAGCTGACGGGCAAGGAGTTCCGCGCCATGCGGGACCTCCTGGAGCTGCCCATCCCGGACAGCAAGCTGGACGACGCCCTCGTCCCCTACGTCCACCCCGGCCCCGACTCCCCCGAGGTCCGCTACCTCCAGGAGCGCCGCGCGGCCCTCGGCGGCCCCGCCCCGGCCCGCAAGGTCCACCCGGTGGCCCTGCCCGAGCCGTCCCCGAAGCCGTTCGAGACGCTCGCCAAGGGTTCCGGCAACCAGGAGATCGCCACCACCATGGCCTTCGTCCGGCTGGTCAAGGACCTGATGCGGGACAAGGAGACCGGGCGGCGCTGGGTGCCGATCGTGCCCGACGAGGCACGCACCTTCGGCATGGAGTCGCTCTTCCCGACCGCCGGGATCTACTCCCCGCTCGGCCAGACCTACGACCCGGTCGACCGCGATCAGCTCCTGTACTACAAGGAGGCCGCGAACGGTCAGATCCTCAACGAGGGGATCACCGAGGCCGGTTCGATGGCCGACTTCACCGCCGCCGCGACGTCGTACGCGACCCACGGCGAGCCGATGATCCCCTTCTACATCTTCTACTCGATGTTCGGCTGGCAGCGCACCGCCGACCAGATGTGGGCGCTCGCCGACCAGCTCGGCCGCGGCTTCCTCATCGGCGCCACGGCCGGCCGTACGACGATGACCGGCGAGGGCCTCCAGCACGCCGACGGCCACTCCCCGCTGATCGCCTCCACCAACCCGGCGGCGCTCGCCTACGACCCGGCCTTCGCCTACGAGATCGGCGTGATCGTGCGGGAGGGCCTGCGGCGGATGTACGGCCCCCGGGCCGAGGACGTCTTCTACTACCTGACGGTCTACAACGAGACCAAGGTCCAGCCGCCGATGCCGCAGGGCGAAGGCGTCGAGGAAGGCATCCTCAAGGGGCTGTACCGCTTCAAGGAGGCCGAGGCGCCCGCCGCCGACGCCCCCCGCATCCAGCTCCTCGCCTCCGGCACCGCCATCCACTGGGTGCTGGAGGCCCAGAAACTCCTCGCCGACGACTGGGGCGTGGCCGCCGACGTGTGGTCCGCCACCTCCTGGAGCGAGCTGCGCCGTGACGCCCTGTCCTGTGACGCGGCGCAGCTCAATGGCGAAGACCGGGTCCCGTTCGTCACCCGTGCCCTGGCAGGCGCACCGGGCCCGGTCCTCGCCGTCAGCGACTGGATGCGCGCCGTCCCCGACCAGATCAGCCAGTGGGTCGAGCAGGACTGGTACTCGCTGGGCACGGACGGTTTCGGCCTCTCCGACACCCGCGAGGCCGCCCGCCGCCACTTCGGCGTGGACGCCCCGGCCATCGTGGTGACCGCACTGTCCCGGCTGGCCCGTCAGGGCGTGGTACGAGCCACCGCGCCCAAGGAGGCCGCGAAGCGGTACGGCATCTGACGGCACCACTCCCCCGCCCCGCCCACGGCAGCCGACAAACGGCTCGCCGCGTGACGGGGCACCGCGTGGGGGGGCACCGCGTGGCGGGGCACCGCATGGCGGGGCCCAGACCTCGTGAGCCGGCTGTCCTGCGATCCGGCCCGGCCTCGCCACGCGGCGGCACGGCATCATGGGGGCCGTGCGTGCTGCCCGGCTCATCAAGATGGTGCTCCTGCTGCAAGCCCGGCCCTCGATCACGGGGGCCGAGCTGGCGCGGGAGCTGGAGGTCTCGGAGCGCACCGTGACCCGGGACGCCGCCGCGCTCTCCGAGGCGGGCATCCCGGTCTACGCGGACCGGGGCCGGGCCGGCGGCTACCGCCTCATCGGCGGCTACCGCACCCGGCTGACCGGCCTCGGCCGGGCCGAGGCCGAGGCGCTGTTCCTGTCCGGTGTGCCCTCCGCGCTGCGCGAGATGGGGCTCGCGGACGCCGCCTCCGCCGCCCGGCTGAAGGTCTCCGCCGCACTGCTCCCGGAGCTGCGGGACGCCTCGCACACCGTGGCCCAGCGGTTCCACCTCGACGCCCCGGGCTGGTGGCAGGAGCCGCAGACGCCTCCGCTGCTGCCGGAGGTCGCCGACGCGGTGTGGGACGACCGCCGGCTACTGGTGCGCTACCGCCGCCGGGACACGGAGGTGGAGCGCGAGCTGGAACCGTACGGGCTCGTACTCAAGGCGGGCGTGTGGTACCTGGCAGCCCGCGTGAACGGCACGGACGGCATGGATGGCTCGGACGGCACGGGCGGCGCGGACGGTACAGGCGGACCGGGCAGCACGGGCGGCGCGGGTGGCACGGGCGGACCGAACGGCACGGGCCGTCCCGGCGACACGGGCAGCGCGGGCGGCACGCACAACACGGACGGCCCGGACGGCGCGGGCCGTCCCGGCAGCACAGGCAGCGTGGGCGGCACACACAACACGGGCAGCGCGGGGCGTCCCGGTGGCACGCACAGCGCGGGGGGCACGGGCTCAGGCCGGCCCCGCGATCCAGGCCGCCCCGGCAGCTCCGGCGGCACGCACGACACGGGCGGCTCCGACGGCACGCACAGCACGGGCGACTCCAGCAGCTCAGGCCGCCCCGGCAGCTCCCGCGGCTCCGGCAGCACGCACTCCACGGGCAGCACGGGGGGCTCCGGCGGCACGGGCGGACCGAACGGCGCGGGACGTCCCGGCAGCACAGGCAGCGTGGGCGGCACGCACAACACGGGCAGCTCCGGCGGCACGCACGCCACGGGCGGCCCGGACGGCTCGGGCGGGCCGAACAGCACGGACGGCCCGGACGGCACGCACGCCACGGGCGGCAAGGGCGGCTCCGGCGGCACGGGCGGACCGGACGGCGCGGGACGTCCCGGCGGCACGGGCGGACCGGACGGCGCGGGACGTCCCGGCGGCACGGGCGGCGTGGGCGGCGCGCACAGCACGGGCGGACCGGACGGCGCGGGACGTCCCGGTGGTACGCACAGCGCGGGGGGCACGGGCTCAGGCCAGCTCCGCGGTCCAGGCCGCCCCGGCGGCCCCCGCGGCCCCCGCGGCCCCCGCGGCGACTTCCGGGTGTACCGGGTGGATCGCCTCACCGACGTCGCCCCCGTGTCCGGCGCCCCGCGCTTCGGTCGGGACGAGGCGTTCGACCTGCCCGCCTTCTGGGCCGAGCGGGCCGCTCAGTTCGCCCGCTCGATCCTCCGCGAGGAGATCACCCTGCGGCTCAGTCCGGACGGGGCCCGCCGCCTGCCGTACGTCACGGACCGTACGGCGGGCGAGGAGGCCGTCCGGGCGGCCGGGGAACCGGATGGGGAGGGGTGGATCACCGTCACGCTGCCGGTGGAGTCGGCGGACGTGGCGTACGGCCAGCTGCTGGCCCTCGGCCCCGAGGCGGAGGTGTTGTCCCCGGCCTGCCTGCGGGAGCGCTTCGCGACGGCGGCGCGCCGCATGGCATCGCGCTACCGGTAGCCCGGTAGCCCCGCCGGCCCCGCGCCATCGCCGGCCCCGCCCCATCGCCGGCCCCGCGCCACCGGTCCTACCGGTAGTCGGCGGCCGTGGCCTCCTTCTCCCCGAAGACGACGTCCCGGAAGTAGCCGGAGACGTCCGGCCGGGAGCCGTCCAGATCGGTGAAGCCGTAGACCTTGGCCAGATCCCCGCTGAAGACGGACTTCCCGTTCCACCGTGCCCGCTCCGGGTCGGCGGCGAGCGCCGCGACCGCCCGTCCGACGAAGCGCGGCGACTCGGCGATGGCGAAGTGCGGCTCCTTCTCCACCGCGTCCCGCCAGTTGGCCTCGGTCACCCCGAAGTGGTCCAGCATCTGTTCGGAGCGGAGAAAGCCCGGGGAGACGGACACCGCCGTGCCGCCGAACTCCTTCAGCTCCTCGGCGAGCCCGAAGGCCGTGCGGATCGGGGCGTTCTTGGTGAGGTCGTAGAAGAGGTTCAGGCGGTAGGTCCGGTTGAACTCCGCGGTGCCGTCGGTCACCTCGACCACCAGCCCGCCCGGCTGCCGGATCAGCAGCGGCAGCGCGTAGTAGGCGGTGATGAGGTGGGTCTCGACGCCGAGCCGGAGCATCCGCAGCCCGGACGCCAGGGTGGTCTCCCAGGTCTTCTTGCCGAACTCGATCAGCGCCTCGCCTCCCCATACGTCGTTGACCAGGATGTCCAGCCGGCCCTGTGCCCGGTCGATCCGCTCCACCAGCGCCCGCACCCGCTCGGGCTCCAGATGGTCGACCGGGACCGCGATGCCCACCCCGCCCGCGGCCGTGACCAGCTCCGCCGTCTCCTCGATGGTCTCCGTGGCCCGCCCCACCTCGCTGATCCGGTCCCGGGTGGTGCGCCCCGTCACGTAGACGGTGGCCCCGGCCGCCCCCAGTTCGACGGCCATCGCCCGGCCCGCGCCGCGCGTCGCCCCCGCGACGAGCGCGACCTTGCCCGCCAGCGCGCCCTGTGTGCCCATGTCCCCGCGTCCTCTCGGTGTGGCTGCCGTGTGGTGATGTGGCCGACCCTCGCAGGGAAACCCGACACCTGCTGTCCGGTATCGCGAGAGGGCCGCGTCCGGCCCGCTCCGCGTGCGGGGGTGCGCGGGAGGGCCGATCCTGATCCCGTGATGATGGACGAGACGGAGTTCTGGGGGCTGGTCGACAGCGCTCGGGAGGCCGCGGAGGGCGACCCCGAGGACCAGTCCGACCTGCTCGTCGAGCAGCTGTCACAGCTCGACCCCGACGCGGTGCTGGACTTCGCCCGGCACTTCGAGGCCCGCTCCAACCGGGCGTACCGCTGGGATCTGTGGGGCGCCGCGTGGGTGCTGCTCGGCGGGGTCGACGACGACGCCTTCGAGTCATTCCGCTACTGGCTGATCGGCCAGGGGCGGGAGGTCTTCGAGGGCGCGCTGCACGATCCGGACGCGCTCGCCGAACTGCTGGAGGACTTCGACGACCAGGTGGACGGCGACTGCGAGGACCTGGGGTTCGCGGCGGACGAGGCGTATGAGCGGCTGACCGGGGCTCCTCTGCCGGCGCTGGAGATCCCTCCCGCGCCCGGTGAACCGATCGGGGAGCCCGGCGACTTCGAGAACGAGGCGGTACTGGCGGAGCGGTATCCCCAGCTGTGGGAGCGGTTCCGGGCCTGACGGGCACGGACACGACATCCCTCCGGATGATCGAGGGCAGGATGGTGCCATGCGTATCGCGGTCACCGGCTCGTCCGGGCTCATCGGCACGGCTCTCGTCCGCTCGCTGCGCGAGGACGGCCACCAGGTGGTGCGTCTGGTGCGGCGCCCGCCGCGGGCGGAGGACGAGGTGGGGTGGGACCCACGACGGCAGTGGGTGGACACCGCCGGGCTGATGGGCTGTGACGCCGTGGTCCATCTCGCGGGCGCGGGCGTCGGCGACCGCCGCTGGACCGAGGCGTACAAGAAGGAGATCCGGGACAGCCGGGTGCTGGGCACGGCGGCCATCGCCGAGGCGATCGCCTCGCTGGACGTTCCGCCCCGGGTGCTGGTGAGCGGGAGCGCGGTCGGGTTCTACGGTGACACCGGGGAGCGCGCGGTCGATGAGAGTGCGCCCCCCGGCCACGGTTTTCTCCCGGATCTCTGCCAGGAGTGGGAGGAGGCGGCGGCCGCCGCGCAGGAGGCGGGCATCCGTACGGTCTTCGCCCGGACCGGTCTGGTGATCTCCGCCGAGGGCGGGGCGTGGGGCCGGCTCTTCCCGCTGTTCAAGCTGGGGCTCGGCGGGCGGATGGGCAACGGCCGCCAGTACTGGAGCTTCATCGCGCTGCGGGACCACATCGCCGCGCTGCGCCATGTCCTCGACACGCCCGAGCTGACCGGCCCGGTCAACCTCACCGCGCCGACACCGGTCACCAACCGCGAGGTGACGGCGGCCATGGGCCGCGTGCTGCGCCGCCCCACGCTCTTCACCGTCCCCGCCCCCGCCCTCCGGATCGCGCTCGGTGAGATGTCCGGCGATGTCCTCGGCAGCGTCCGGGCCGTCCCCCGCCGCCTCCTGGACTCCGGCTTCTCCTTCGCCCACCCGCGAGTGGACGATGCCATCAAGGCGGCGCTGGCGTAGGAGAGTTGACGGTCCTCGGGTTCCGGTAGCGCATCCCTCGAACCCCGGTCGAGCACCTCTCGAACCCCGGTCCAGCACCTTCTGAACCCCGGTCGCGTACCCCTCGGGCCCCGGTCGCGCACCCCCCAGCGGCAGTGTGCGACCGGCGTGCGCCCGTGCCCGGTCGATGCGCGTCTGGCATCGACCGTTTTTGTCCGTACTGTCAAGTACCGTCCCGCCGAGAGGTTGGGCGGGACGGTACGCATCCGGGCCGCCGGTCGGGGCAGCAGCCCCCGTGACGGACGCACCGACCTCGGGGAGGACACGTGCTCGAGCACGCGCACCGCACGGACGTCGTCATCGTGGGCGCCGGACTCGCGGGGCTGGCCGCGGCTCATCGGCTGACCGCCGCGGGAGTGGCGGTCACGGTCCTGGAGGCCGCGCCCCGCGTGGGCGGACGGATGACGACCGACACCGTCGACGGCTTCCGGCTGGATCGCACCGGCCATTTGATGAACACCTCGTTCCCGGAGCTGCGGCGCACTCCAGGGCTCGGCGCCCTCGCCCTGCGCCCCTTCGCCCAGGGGGTGCTGGTCCACAGCGAGGGCCGTACGCAACGGGTGGACACGCCCCGGAGCATGAGGGGCGCATTCACCACGGCACGCGCCCTCGCGAACGCCGCCCGCGCGCCGCTCGGCAGCGGGCTCGACCAGGCCCGACTCGGTGCCGCGCTCGGCAGGCTCGCCGCCCTGCCCGCGGACCGCCTGCTCGCCCGCCCCGACCGGCCGGTCTCCGAGACCCTGGGGGGGCGGGGCCTACCTGCTCGTACGGTCGAGGGGGTGCTGCGTCCGCTGCTCGTCTCGCTGCTCAGCGACCCGGACCTCACCACCTCCAGCCGCTGCGCCGACCTCGCGCTGCGCGGCTACGCACGCGGCCGCCTCTGCCTCCCGGCGGGCGGCGCGTCCACCGTCCCCGAACTGCTGGCGGCCGCGCTGCCGCCGGGGACGGTCCGTACGGGCGTCCGGGCCGTATCGGCCTCCACCACCGCCGTGGCCACCGCCGAACACGGCGAGATCGGCTGCCGTGCGGTGCTGGTGGCCACCGGAGCGCATGACGCGGCGGAACTCCTGCCCGGACTGCGGGTGCCGGCCTTCCACCCGATCACCGTGGTGCACCACACCGCCGGCCGGCCGCCGCTGCGCGAGCCCGCGCTGATACTCGCCGCGGGCGGCCGGGGCCCGGTCGCGCACACCACGGTGGCCAGCGAGGTCGACCCCTCGCGCACCCCGCCCGGCCGGGTGCTGATCACCTCCACGGTGCTGGGCACCGCCGCCGCGCTGCCGACCGCCGAGCTCGACCGGGCCGTCAGGACCCAACTGGCGGCGGTGTACGGGACGTCGACGGCCGACTGGGAGCTGCTGGCCGCGCACCACGACCCGTACGCGGTCCCGGCCATGCCCGCCCCGCACGATCCGCGCCGCCCGGTGCGGCTGCTGTCGGGGCTGTACGTATGCGGCGACCACCGGGACTCCAGCACGGTGCAGGGCGCCCTGGCCTCCGGCCGGCGGGCCGCCCGCGCGGTGCTCAGCGACTTCGGCGCACCTCCGGGCTCCGGGATGGACGCGGGCTCCGGCACCGGCTCCGGCTCCCTGCCCGCCGCGGCGGCCTGATCCGCCGCCCCCCTCGGGGCCGACCGGGCCCCGGGCGGCGGGCGGCGGCATCCGGCCCGAGACGAACCCCGGGCAGCGGCGCCCGGCCCGAGACGGACCCCGGGGTCGGCCCGGCCGCCCCGGTCAGCGGCCCGGCCACGGCCGGGACACGGGGTGCCGACGCACGCCACACCCCGCCCGGACACCGACGCGGCAACCGCCGGCCGCGCGCCCGAACCGACCGACCCCGCCCACTACCCCAGCGCCGCCACAGCCGCGACACGAGGTGCCGACGCGCGCCACACCCCGCCCGGACACCGACGCGGCAACCGCCGGCCGCGCGCCCGAGTCGACCGGCCCCGCCCGCTACCCCAGCGCCGCCACGGCCGCGACACGGGGTACCGACGCGCGCCCGAGCCAACCGGTCACCCCGCCCGGACACCGACGCGGCAACCGCCGACAACACGCCCGAACCGACCGGCCCCACCCGCTACCCCAGCGCCGCCACAGCCGCGACACGGGGCGCCGACGCGCGCCACACCCCGCCCGGACACCGACGCAGCAACCGCCGGCCGCGCGCCCGAGCCGACCGGCCCCGCCCGCTACCCCAGCGCCGCCACCCGCTCCCGGTAGCCCCGTACCGCCGCCGCGTCCCGGTACGGTTCCAGGCGGCGTTCGAAGTCCCGTACGTACTCCAGCGCCCGCACCGAGCGCATCTCCGACGCCTGCTGCGCCGCCTCCGCTCCCAGCTGGCACGCCTGCTCCAGTTCGCCGAGGCCCAGTCGCGCCGTCGCCAGCACCACCCGGCAGAACAGCCGGCTGCGGGCGAACCCGGCGCCGCGCAGTCGCAGGGCGCGCTCGGCGTGCTGGGCGGCGGCGCGGTACTGCTGGAGATCGCGGTGGCAGTGGCCGAACTCGTCGGCCAGCTGTGCCTCGTCGAAGAGCCGGGCCCAGTACGGCACCTCGTCCCCCGGCCGTGCCGCCTCCAGCGCCCGCTCGGCGCGGGCGAGGGAGGCGGTGCAGGCGCGCACCTCGCCCAGGATGCCGTGGCCGCGCGCCTCGACCGCGTGCAGCAGCGACTGGAGCACCGGCGGGGCGCCGCCGCCCACTCCCTGCTGGGCCACCCGGGCCAGCTGCACGGCCTCCCGCCCGTGGCCCAGATAGACGGCCTGGCGGCTCATCGTCACCAGCACATAGCCGCCGTACGGACGGTCGCCGGCCGCCTGGGCCAGCCGCAGCGCCTGGACGAAGTAGCGCTGGGCCAGACCGTGCGCGGCGATGTCGTACGAGGTCCATCCGGCCAGCCGGGTCAGATCGGCGATCGCGCCGAACAGCCGCCGCCCGGTGGCCTCGTTGTAGGTGCCGCGCAGCATGGGCTCGCCCTCGTGCTCGAGGTAGCGCACCAGGGCCTGCCGGGCGTGCCCGCCGCCGTACGTCTGGTCCAGCGCGCCGAACAGCTCGCCGACCGAGCGCAGGGCCGCGATGTCGCCGGAGGTCACCCGGTGACCCGCCGCGCGCCGGTCGCGGTCGGGCCGGCGCTGGCGGGGCAGCGGCGCCCGGCTCCGGTCGGGGGCGAGCCCCGGCCCGGGAGCCGGGCCGCCCGTCGGGCCGCCCGCCGTCGGCTCACCGCGCGCCACCCGGTCGTCGGGCCGGCCGATCAGCCAGTCGCGGCTGGGGACGACCAGCCCCGCCGGGGTGAAGGCGATCTTCCGCAGCTCCGCATGGCTGCCGGAGTCCTTGCGCCACAGCCCGCTGACGATGTCCACCGCCTCCTGCGGGGTGGCGGCGAACTCCAGCCCCGCGTAGACCGGCGCACACGCGTCCAGGCCCAGGTCCTGGGCGGTCAGCCGGCGTCCGAGGCGCCGGGTGAACACCTCGGCGATCAGCGCCGGGGTGGTGCCGCGCGGCTGCTGTCCGCGCAGCCACCGCGTCACCGATGTCTTGTCGTACCGCAGGTCCAGACCGTGCTCCAGCCCGAGCTGGTCCACCCGCCGGGCGAGCCCTGCGTTGGAGAAGCCCGCCTCGGCGATGAGCGCGGCGAGCTGACGATTGGGGATGCGCTGCGGGGGTTGTTCCGTCATCAGCCTGCCGGTCTCCCTGATCGCTCTGTGGAACGGCGCGAATGTAACCGCCGCTCGAGGGCTGATCGCGCCCGTCGGGCTCCATTCATCCGATCGTGTGAGAACGAGCCGAGTGAGGACGTAACGGCACACGGTCGTACAGTGGCTGAGGCGTCGCCGCGAGGCGTCGCCACCTCATCGAACGCGGGCCGAGAAGGAGCTTGTCGTGACCGCCGTGACCACGTCTTCCCCGGGGCCGGTCCCCGGTTCACCGGCACTGGCCTACGTCCACCTGGGCTTCGGGGCGGACGCCGTGGACTACCAGGAGGCGTGGCAGGAGCAGCGCCGGGTGCACGCCGCCCGCTTCGCGGACGAGATCCCCGACACCTGCCTGCTGCTGGAGCATCCGCCGGTCTACACGGCGGGGCGGCGCACGGCCGACAGTGAGCGCCCCCTGGACGGCACCCCGGTGGTGGACGTGGACCGCGGCGGCAAGATCACCTGGCATGGCCCCGGTCAGCTGGTCGGTTACCCGATCCTCAAGCTGCCGCGCCCGGTGGACGTCATCGCGCACGTCCGCCGCCTGGAGGAGGCGCTGCTGCGCACCTGCGCGGAGTTCGGCGTGGCGGCCACCCGGGTGGAGGGCCGCAGCGGGGTGTGGGTGCTGGGCGACCCGGTGGAGCAGCGCCCCGCGCTCGGCGGGCTGAAGCTGGACTTCGACCCGCGGCTGGCGGACGAGGAGTTCGACCCGCGGCTGAACGGCCCGGAGTACGCCCCGTCCAACGCCGGGCAGCGCCGTGAGGACCGTAAGCTCGCCGCCATCGGGGTGCGCATCGCCAAGGGCGTGTCCATGCACGGCTTCTCGCTCAACTGCAATCCGGACAACACCTGGTTCGACCGGATCGTGCCGTGCGGCATCCGGGACGCGGGCGTGACCTCGCTCTCGGAGGAGCTGGGCCGGGACGTACCGGTGGCCGAGGTGGTCCCGGTCGTCGAGCGGCATCTGCGGGAGGTCCTGGAGTCCTCCGTGCCGCTGCCGCGGGCGGTCTGACCCTCCCCCGCCGCCGCGGGTCTGGCCTTCCCCGCCGTCGCGGGCGGTCCGGCCCTGCGGCGGGAATGCGTCCTGGCTGCCTTCGGTTGCCCTGGACGTAAATCCGTACGAACCACGGGCGTACCCTGGTGACCGCCGACGACCCACAATCCCGCCGGCAAACTCGCCGCGCCGAGCCGCCCAGCAGAGCCAAGCAAAGAGGAGTGCCGGACGTGTCCGCAGTCGCACCCGACGGACGCAAGATGCTGCGCCTGGAGGTCCGGAACAGCCAGACCCCCATCGAGCGCAAGCCCGAGTGGATCAAGACCCGGGCGAAGATGGGCCCCGAGTACACCGAGCTGCACGGCCTGGTGAAGCGGGAGGGCCTGCACACCGTGTGCCAGGAGGCGGGCTGTCCGAACATCTACGAGTGCTGGGAGGACCGCGAGGCGACCTTCCTCATCGGCGGCGACCAGTGCACCCGGCGCTGTGACTTCTGCCAGATCGACACGGGCAAGCCGCAGGCGCTGGACCGGGACGAGCCGCGCCGGGTGGCCGAATCCGTACGCACGATGGAGCTGAAGTACGCGACCATCACCGGTGTGGCCCGTGACGACCTCGAGGACGGCGGCGCCTGGCTGTACGCGGAGACCGTGCGCCAGATCCACTCCCTGATGCCGGACACCGGTGTGGAGCTGCTGATCCCGGACTTCAACGCGGTCCCCGAGCAGCTCGCCGAGGTCTTCTCGGCCCGTCCCGAGGTGCTCGCGCACAACGTCGAGACGGTTCCGCGGATCTTCAAGCGGATCCGCCCCGGCTTCCGCTACGAGCGCTCGCTCGAGGTGATCACCAAGGCGCGTGAGGCGGGTCTGGTCACCAAGTCCAACCTGATCCTGGGCATGGGCGAGGAGCGCGAGGAGATCAGCCAGGCGCTTCAGGACCTCCATGACGCGGGCTGCGAGCTGATCACCATCACCCAGTACCTGCGGCCGTCCGCCCGGCACCACCCGGTGGAGCGCTGGGTCAAGCCCCAGGAGTTCGTGGAGCTGAAGGAGGAGGCGGAGGAGATCGGCTACGCGGGTGTGATGTCCGGGCCGCTGGTCCGCTCCTCGTACCGGGCCGGCCGTCTGTACCAGCAGGCCATCGAGCGGCGCAATGTCGCGGTGGCCTCCCAGGCGGTCTGAGGTCACCGTCCGTCACCGCCTTCGTCCGGTGTGAGCAACACGTTATGTGATTGCGGGCACACACATGTCCGAAGGCTCCGACAACGTCGCAGGTCACGGGCGTCATACGGGCCGCAGCGGGGATTCATCGGTGTTTGACCGCCCAGTCACGCACTGGTAACACCATTGGGTAACGATTAAGCCACGCACCGCTCATAGGTTGTGCGTCACGATCATCCGCCGCTTCCGAGGGGTACCCATGCCGGCTGCGCCCGTACGCCCGTCCGTCACCGACGCGCTCCTCGTCCTGGAGGCCCTGCTGCTGCGCGGCGGGCAGCGCACCGCCCGCCGCAACGCCTGGACGGCGGTGCTCGAGGACCGCCGCCGGGCCAAGGACCGGCACGAGGCGGAACATGTGCTGGAGGCCGTGTCCACCGGGGCTTCCCAAGCCACGTAAACTTCGCTGTATGGCGAGGAAGGAAACATCCGAGAACCCCGGGCGGCTGAAGCAGATCGCCCTGACCTACAAGATGACCAAGCGGGTCGACTCGAAGGTCGGTCTTGTCGTCGCCGGCGTGGGGATTGTCACCTTCGGTGTCCTTCTCGCGATCGGCTTCTGGATCGGCCACCCGATCTTCCTTGGCATCCTGGGCTTCGTCCTGGCTTTCCTCGCGATGGCGATCATTTTCGGCCGCCGTGCCGAGCGGGCCGCCTTCGGACAGATGGAGGGCCAGCCGGGCGCGGCGGCGGCGGTGCTGGAGAACGTGGGCCGCGGCTGGTCGGTGACCCCCGCGGTGGCCATGAACCGCAACCAGGACGTCATCCACCGCGCGGTGGGCAAGGCGGGCATCGTGCTGGTCGCCGAGGGCAACCCGAACCGGCTCAAGAGCATGCTGGCCGCCGAGAAGCGGAAGATGGCGCGCATCGTCGCGGACGTTCCGGTCCACGATGTGATCGTGGGCTCCGGCGAGGGCCAGGTCGAGATCAAGAAGCTGCGCACCACACTGCTGAAGCTTCCCCGGGTGCTGCCGGGCGCACAGGTCACGGTGGTGAACGACCGGCTGCGCGCACTGGGCGACCTGATGAGCAACATGCCGATTCCCAAGGGCCCGATGCCGAAGGGCATGCGGATGCCGAAGGGGCGCTGAGCACTCCCCGTCACCGCACGGACTACGCATACGAGACGGCGGCCCGGATATCGATTCCGGGCCGCCGTTTCTGTGCGTTTACGGGTCGTATGTAATCCGCGCATTGTATGTAATCGAAAGCCGGACGGCCGACCTGCGCGGGGTGGGCCTCGGCGATCCGCGCGGGGCGGGCCTCAGACCCTGATCTGCACCGAGCGGGAGAGCCGGTCGTGCAGTCCGCGGGTGTCGCGGTCCCAGACCACGGCCGGGATGACGAGCACCACCAGCACACTGCGCAGGACGGCCCGCGGCAGGCTCAGCCGCACTCCGCCCTCGCCGATGACCCGCAGCTTGAGCAGCAGCTTGCCGGGGGTGGCGCCGACGGTGCCCACGGTGATCAGGCTCAGCACCAGGAAGACGAGCAGGGCCCAGTTCCCGGCGGCCCGCGCATCGCGGCCGGACAGCAGGGCGTAGGAGACGAGGAGGCACAGGGCCCAGTCGATGAAGAGCGCCCCGAAGCGGCGCCCCAGTGGCGCTATGGCGCCCGGTCCGCTCTCGGGAAGCCCGAGGCCCTCTCCCCGGTAGCCGAATTCGACACCCATGTCCTCGGCGGCCGCGCGGGGCCCGGAAAGCCACGATCCGATTGCTTGCCTCTTGTCCACCCGTCCACGTTACTGCGACCGCATACGTTTCCCGGGCCGGGCCCCTCCCCATCGGCTTCCGCCGATCCCGTGCGGCGCCTATTCACCTGCCGCGAAGCCCCCGCAACCACCCCTGAGCCGGTTAACCTGGGTGAAACAAATGGGTCATGCACGGGAAATCCCGGCTGCCTATGGTCGGCGAAGCGCGCCACCGCACAGGACCGCGCGACCGAACGAATCCCCGTCCCCCCGCGGCCGGGCTAGGAGGAGTTGGATGTTCCAGAACGCCGACGACGCTCGGAAGTTCATCTCGGACGAGGACGTCAAGTTCGTCGACGTCCGATTCTGTGACCTTCCCGGCGTCATGCAGCACTTCACCGTACCGGCGGAGGCGTTCGACCCGAACGAGGAGCTGGCCTTCGACGGTTCGTCGATCCGCGGTTTCCAGGCGATTCACGAGTCGGACATGGCCCTGCGCGCGGACCTTTCCACGGCGCGGGTCGACCCGTTCCGCCGGGACAAGACCCTCAACATCAACTTCTTCATCCACGACCCGATCACGGGTGAGCAGTACAGCCGCGACCCGCGGAACATCGCCAAGAAGGCCGAGGCGTACCTCGCCTCCACCGGTATCGCGGACACCGCGTACTTCGGTCCCGAGGCGGAGTTCTACGTCTTCGACAGCGTGCGCTTCGAGACCAAGTCGAACGAGGCCTTCTACCACATCGACTCCGAGGCGGGCGCCTGGAACACCGGTGCGCTGGAGGACAACCGCGGCTACAAGGTCCGCTACAAGGGCGGTTACTTCCCGGTTCCGCCGGTCGACCACTTCGCCGACCTGCGCGCCGAGATCTCCCTGGAGCTGGAGCGGGCCGGCCTCCAGGTCGAGCGCCAGCACCACGAGGTGGGCACCGCCGGCCAGGCCGAGATCAACTACAAGTTCAACACGCTGCTCGCGGCCGCCGACGATCTCCAGCTCTTCAAGTACATCGTCAAGAACGTCGCGTGGAAGAACGGCAAGACCGCGACCTTCATGCCGAAGCCGATCTTCGGTGACAACGGCTCGGGCATGCACGTCCACCAGTCGCTGTGGCAGAACGGCTCCCCGCTCTTCTACGACGAGCAGGGCTACGCGGGCCTGTCGGACACCGCCCGCTACTACATCGGCGGCATCCTCAAGCACGCTCCGTCGCTGCTGGCCTTCACCAACCCGACGGTGAACTCCTACCACCGCCTGGTCCCGGGCTTCGAGGCGCCGGTCAACCTGGTGTACTCGCAGCGCAACCGCTCCGCCGCGATGCGTATCCCGATCACCGGCTCCAACCCGAAGGCCAAGCGCGTCGAGTTCCGCGCCCCGGACTCCTCGGGCAACCCGTACCTGGCCTTCTCGGCCCTGCTGCTCGCGGGTCTGGACGGCATCAAGAACAAGATCGAGCCGGCCGAGCCGATCGACAAGGACCTCTACGAGCTCGCCCCCGAGGAGCACGCGGGCGTTCCGCAGGTCCCGACCTCCCTCCCGGCCGTCCTCGACTCCCTCGAGGCCGACCACGAGTTCCTCCTCCAGGGCGGTGTCTTCACCTCCGACCTGATCGAGACCTGGATCGACTACAAGCGCACCAACGAGATCGCGCCGCTCCAGCTGCGTCCGCACCCGCACGAGTTCGAGCTCTACTTCGACGTGTAAGACGTGCGAGTCGACGTGTGAGCGAAAAGCTCGCGGTCTTCGCCGAGCCCCCGCCACCGCCCGATGGGCGGCGGCGGGGGCTCGGTGCGTCAGGTCAGGGGTTCACGGTCTGGGTGTCGGTGCCGGAGGACGGCAGGAAGCTGGTGTCGCCGTTGTAGAGGGCAACCACCAGGTGGGTACCGGCGTCCAGGTTGCTGAGCGACAGCGTCGCCGTACCGCCCGACAGCGGCTGGACGAACGTACCGCCGCCGGAGCCGCCGACGAAGAAGGTGACCGTCCCGGTCGGGACGCCCGACCCGGGTGCGATCGGGGTGACGTTGGCGGTGAACGTGACCGACTGGCCCACCGTCGAGGGGTCCGGCGAGGAGGTCACCGACGTCGTGGTCGCCGATGGGATGACGATGATGGCGCCAACACCGCTGGAGGGGGCGAAGGTGGTGTCACCGCTGTAGTTGGCGAGGACGGCGTGGGCGCCGACGCTCAGCCCGGCGGGGACGGTGACCGAGGTCGTCCCGCCCGACAGCGTCCCGGTCAGGGTGGGGCCGCCGGTGACGACGAACGTGACGGTACCGGTGGGGGTTCCGGTACCCAGTGGGATCACGGTGGCGGTGAGGGTGACCGACTGTCCGGCCGTCGCGGGAGTGGGGGTCACCGTGACCAGGGTGATCGTGGGCGTGGTCGTGGGCGTGGTCATGTTGGGCCCTCCGAGTGAGGTGAGGTTGGTGGGCCTCGCCCGCCACGCAGGCCCGGAGCGGGGCGCGGCGGTGCATCGGAGGCTAGGGGGTGCGCACATACGGCGATCCACGCGGGGACATCCCCGTGTCGCCGTCCCCCGGCAGATGGGGAACCCACCGGTCTGTAGCACCAGTAGGCGCGCGGCTCGCCGCCAATGCCATAGAGGTGCCGCCGAATTACCCCGGATAGCGCAGCGCTCGGCGGCTCCCCCAGCGCACATCGCTCACCTCACACGGCGCGCGTCCCCCACCGCCGGGACACCGCGCACACTCCGCGCATCCAGCCCCGGAGATCAGCCGCCGTCGCCGAAGCCTCCCCCGAAGCCGCCGCCGAAACCACCGTCGAAGCCGCCGCCGTCGCCGAAGCCACCGCCGAAGTCGTCGCCGTCCCCGCCGTCGCCGAAGCCGCCGCCGAAGTCACCGGTGTCGTAGCCGGGGCCGAGGGATCCGCCCAGCAGCGTGCCGATCAGCAGTCCGGGCAGCAGCATCGAGCCGTATCCGCCGAAGTACCCGCTCGCCCAGGGTCCGTAGGCGGGACCGGCCTCCCAGTACGGGCGTCGCCGGTCGCCGCCGACGGGGACGGTGCGGGCGTCCGGCTCGAGGCCGTCGTCGATGCGGGTGGCGTCGGCGGCGCAGGCGGGGACGGAGCGCGAAGTGCCGCCCGCGGGCGCCCACGGGACGTCCCGGACCGATGGTCCGTGCCGCGGGTCGAAGAAGCACGGAGGGCGCCGCTGGGGCAGCGGGCCGCCCTCGCGGCGGGCGTCGAGCATCGCCAGTGCGAAGCGGCCCTCCTCCAGCGCCTCGGTCACCGGCCGCATGTCCCCGGGCCGCCGGGCGGCGGCCGACCTGGCCTTGGCCTCGTCGTACGCGTCCAGGGCGCGGCCGTAGTCCTCCGCCATCTCGGGGGTGGACGCCGGGTCGGCGGGGTCGAAGCCGGTCCGGCCGAGCTTCTCGCCGTACGCGGTGATGTCCTCTTCGACCGCGCCGCGCACCTGCTCCAGCTCGGTCCGCTCGCGCTCACGGCGGTGCTTGTTGGTGCGCCGCAGCATGTAGAGGCCGCTTCCGCCGACGGCGGCCAGGACGATCAGCACCGCCACCGCGTCCCCCACCGACAGGCCGGTGGAGTCCCGCGCGCCCCGGTCGCCGCCGGTCCCCTGGCCGGTCCGGTCGTGGATCGCCGCCGCCGCGTCGGCCACGAAGCCGTCCAGGACCGCCGCGAGGTCGCGCGGATGCTGCCGCAGGTTCCGCTCCGCCAGCGCCTGCGAGGTGCGTCCGGGCAGCACCGAGGTGTCGGAGGCCGCTCCGAAGGAGGAGCCCAGCGCCACCGCGTAGACGCCGGGGCGGTCGACGGCGGCGCGCAGCCGCCCGAAGACGCGCTCTCCGCCGTACGCGGGGTCGTCCGGCAGGACGGCGACGTAGACGGGCACCCCGGCGGCACGGATGTGTCCCGCGAGGTCGCGCGCCTGCGCGGCGCTCAGCGCGGCGGAGGCTCGTGGATCGACGTACACCGGGTTGCTGCGCAACGCCTTGCCGATCTTGTCCACGTCCGTTTCGGCACGCGCGCCCCCGGCGGTGAGCACCACCGCCGCCAGGGCGACGAGGATGGACAGCACCACCGTGCCCCATCGCGACGTCTTGCCGGACACACCCCGGGGTTACCCGCACATGGGACATCTATGCACATTTAGGACTTGATGCTCAGGCGGCCGGCGGTCAGTGCGGCCGGCGCAGTCCCGCGATGAGGAGCTGAGCCAGTCGACGTGCGTCGTAGTGGCTGTCGCTCTCCGCGCCGATGCAGAGGTTCCCTACGCCGCGCATCAGCTCGTAGGCCCTCAGATCGGAGTGGATCTCGCCGGCGGCGGCCGCGGCGTCGAGCAGTTGGGTGCACACGGGCACGAGGCGGTCGAGGAAGTAGGCGTGCAGCGCGTCGAAGCCGGCGTTGTCGGACTGGAGCACGGCGGCGAGTCCGTGCTTGGTGACCAGGAAGTCGACGAAGAGGTCGATCCACTGCCCCAGGGCGGCGTGCGGAGTCGCGCTGGTCTCCAGCAGGGCCGGACCGGCCTCGGCGCAGGCCTCCACCTGGTGCCGGTAGACGGCGATGATGAGATCCGCTCGGGTCGGGAAGTGGCGGTAGATCGTGGCCGTCCCGACACCGGCCTTGGCCGCGATGTCGCGCACCGGCGCTTCCACGCCCGATGTGACGAAGATGGCGGCGGCCGCCTCGAGCAGGGCCTCCTGGTTGCGCCGGGCGTCCGCCCGCTTGGGCCGGGCCGCTTGGCCCGCGCCGCGGTCGCTGTCGTTCACCGTACCGGCTCCCTCCGTCATCGGGTTGGCTCACGGAACAGGGTTCCACAGCCTGAAGCGGAGTGAGGTTCCGATTCGCTCGATGATGCGTCGAGGCCGGCTTGTCCGGCTTGTCAGGGGGGCCGGAGCCGGCCGACTTCGGTTTCGGCCGCTCGGGCGCGGGAGGCGGCTATTTCGGCGTAGGCCCGGTCGCGGCCCTCCCAGTGGGAGCCCTCGACGGACTTGCCGGGCTCGAGGTCCTTGTAGACCTCGAAGAAGTGGGTGATCTCCATCCGGTCGAATTCGGGGACGTCCCCGATGTCCTGGACACCGGCATAGCGCGGGTCATGGGCCGGGACGCAGAGGATCTTCTCGTCCGGGCCCTTCTCGTCACGCATGCAGTACATGCCGATGGCCCGGCAGAGGACCACACAGCCGGGGAAGGTCGGCTCGGCGACGGTGACGAGGGCGTCCAGCGGGTCGCCGTCCTGGCCGAGGGTGTGGTCGATGAAGCCGTAGTCGGCCGGGTACTTCGTCGAGGTGAACAGCATCCGGTCCAGCCGGATGCGGCCGGTCTCGAAGTCCATCTCGTACTTGTTGCGGGACCCCTCCGGGATCTCCACGACCACGTCGAACTCAGCGTGCTCCTCCATCGCGCCCTCCGGTCACCCGTGCGCTCCGGTGTTCTTCCAGTGTGCGCCGGGCGCGCCGGACGGGCAGCTCGGACCGGGGCGCCTCAGCCGCCCCGCATCAGGGCGTCGATCTCGGCCTCGAAGAGGACCGAGGGATCGAAGCCCATGGTGGTGAACTGGCCTTGCAGATCCAGGCTGATCACGCCGTGCAGCCGGGTCCAGGTGCGCAGCGCACGGCCCTTCAGCTCGCCGCCGGGCTCCTCGCCGGACACCCAGGGACCCGCGCCCTCCAGATGGCGCGCCAGCTCGGCCTCGAGCTCGGTGAGGGGCTGCCCGCTGCTCCCGGCGCCGCCGCTGCCGGTGGCGGCACTCCCGGCGGTGGCACAGGCGTCGAGGATGGTCCGCATCAGCCCGGCCGCGATCTCGGTGGTCTCCGGCGGTGCCTGGTAACCGGGCACCGGGGTGCCGAAGATGAGCAGATAGCGGTCGGGCTGCCGCTTCGCCCAGTCGCGCAGGGTACGGGCCAGGGCGCGGAAGCGATCGGCCGGGGCGGCGTCGGCGACGGCCTGGGCCGCGGCCTCGGCCAGATCGCGGTAGGCGTCGGTGATCAGCTCGGTCAGCAGCTCGTCCCGGCTGGCGAAATAGCGGTAGAGCGCGGGGCCGGTCATGCCCATCTCCTTCGCGATCGCGTTGACCGAGATGCCCGCCGTGCCCGCCTGGGCCAGCTGGGCCAGGGCCACGGCCTTGGCCTCCTCCCGGGTCTGTTTGCGGTAGCGCTCTCGCCGTGCTGTCGCCATGGACGCGCCTCTCGTACGGATCGTCGACTTCGCACTTGACACTCCGAGAGTAACAGGTTCATTGTTTGGTTAGAAGTTCTTACGGAGACGAGAAGTCCTCACAAGAACCAGAAGCCCTTACGAGAACCGAGGTCAACCATGCTCACCGAAGTCGTTCTGCCGGGCCGGGTGGAGCCGGAGGGGCTCCAGCTCCGCACCCGACCGCTGCCCGAGCCCGGTCCCGGGCAGGCGCTGGTGGCCGTCGAGGCGTCGGGGGTCTCCTTCGCCGAGCAGCAGATGCGCCGGGGGAAGTACTACGACCAGCCGCCGTTCCCCTTCGTGCCCGGCTATGACCTGGTGGGCACGGTGGTCTCCACCGGCCCCGGGGTCGATCCGGCCCTGCGGGGGCGCCGGTTCGCGGCGCTCACGAAGATCGGCGGCTGGGCCAGCCACGCCGTCCTCGACGCGGGCGATCTGGTGGAGGTCCCCGACGGGGTCGGTTCGGCGGAGGCCGAGACGATGGTGGTCAACGGGATCACGGCCTGGCAGATGCTGCACCGCGTGGCCAAGGTGCGCCCCGGGGCGACCGTGCTCGTTCACGGGGCCAACGGCGGGGTGGGCTCCACCCTGGTCCAGCTCGCCCGTCTCGCGGGCGTCGAGGTCATCGGCACCGCCTCACCCCGCCATCACGACGCGGTGCGCGCCCTCGGCGCCACCCCGCTCGACTACCGCGACCGGGATCTGTCCGGCCGGGTGCGCGCGTTGGCGCCCGGCGGGGTCGACGCGGTCTTCGACCATGTCGGCGGCGAGGGCATCGTCGACTCCTTCCGGCTGCTCGCCCGCGGCGGCACGCTGGTCTCCTACGGCACGGCGGCCACCCGGGACGTCCCCGGATCGTCCCGGGCCCCGGTGCTCAAGCTGCTCGCCCGGCTGGCCCTGTGGCACCTGCTGCCGAACGGCCGGCGGGCGCACTTCTTCAACCTCTGGGCCGGACGGCGGCGGCGGGCGGCCTACCAGGCCCGGATCCGCGCCGACCTGGGGCAGGTGCTGGCGCTGCTGGCGAGCGGCGAGCTGACCGCGCTGGTGGCGGCGAGGATTCCGCTCACCGACGCCGCGGAGGCGATGCGGCTGGCCGAGTCCGGCACCGTCGCCGGAAAGGTGGTCCTGGTGGCGGATCAGGGTGCCCGCCGGGGCGGCGAGGAGGGCGCGCGATGAGCGGCAAGCCCTATGTCAGCGGCCACTACGCCCCTTTGGCGCTGGAGGCGACGGCCTGGGGGCTCACCGTCCACGGCTCCCTCCCGCCCGAGCTGACCGGCCGTTACCTGCGCAACGGCCACAATCCCGTGCCCGGGGTGGTGCCGTCGCACTGGTTCAAGGGCAGCGGCATGGTGCACGGAGTGCGGCTGCGCGATGGAAGAGCGGAGTGGTACCGCAACCGCTGGGTGCGGACACCGGCCCTCCACGACGCCGTGGAGGCGGCCGCGGGCGGTGCGGGGGCCGCGGCGGCGAGCACGGCCGAGGGGGCGGAGGGTGCGGCCGATCTCACCGCCAGCGTCGCCGGCACCCATGTGATCGAGCATGCGGGCCGCGTCCTGGCCCTCCAGGAGGCGAACCTCCCCTATGAGCTCACCCCCGAGCTGGCCACGGTCGGCGCCTACGACTTCGGGGGAAAGCTGACCCGGGCCATGACGGCGCACCCCAAGGAGGATCCGGTCAGCGGGGAGCTGCACTTCTTCTCGTACTCCCCCTTACCGCCCTATCTCGTCTATTACGTCGCGTCCCGCGACGGCCGCATCGTCCGCGAGGAGACCATCGAGGGTGCGGGGCCCTCGCTGATGCACGACTTCGGGCTGACCGAGCACTTCGTGGTCTGGCTGGACCTGCCGGTGGTCTTCGACCCCGCCGAGCGCTCCGGCATCCCCTACCGCTGGTCCGACCGCTACCGGCCGCGCATCGGGGTCATGCCGCGCACCGGGCCGCCCCGGGTCACCTGGTGCGAGGTGGAGCCGGGCGCCCTGCTGCACATCGCCAACGCCTACGAGGACGCGGCGGGCCGCATCGTCGTGGAGGGGCCGCGCTACGACCGCACCGCATGGCAGACCTCCTGGAAGTGGTGGACGGGCGCCCCGGGCCACGCCCCCGTCCCGCTGGTCGGCTCCCTGCGCCACCGCTGGATCCTCGACCCCGCCTCGGGCGGCGTGCGGGAGGAGCCGCTGGACGACCTGGTCACCGAGTTCCCCACGATCAACGACAGCGTGCTGGGGCGGCCCAGCCGCTATGCCTACGCCGTCGCCTTCCCCGGGGCCGGCCTGGAGGAGTACGCGCTGGTCAAGTACGACACGGCCACCGGAGCCCGGCAGATCGCGCCGACGGGGCCGGGCCGGATGCCGGGGGAGGCGGTGTTCGTGCCCGCGGCCGGGAGCGGAGGAGGCGGCGAGGACGACGGCTATCTGCTGACCATCGTCAGCGACCTCCGCCGCGACGCCTCCGAGCTGATCGTCCTGGACGCCCAGGACATCACGGCCGCCCCCGTCGCCACCGTGGAACTCCCCCACCGCGTCCCCGCGGGCATCCACGGCTCCTGGATCCCCGACGCGTCCCCCGGTCCGTGGTAATTTTCGTATACGAGTTGTATGCGAAGCAGCATGGGGGCCCAGTGCCAGCGCAGTCCGGACGAGAAAAGGCGTACGCGTTCCTCAAGGAGACCGTGCTGACCGATCCCGACATGCAGGGCAGGTTCCTCACCGAGCAGGAGATCGCCGACCGGATCGGCATCTCCCGGACCCCGATCCGCGAGGCCCTGCTCCTGCTGGCGGCCGAGGACCTGGTCCAGCTGGTCCCCAAGCGGGGCGCGCATATCGCCCCGCTCTCCGGCCGGGAGATCACCGAACTGATGGAGCTGCGCGGGATCGTCGAGCGCCATGCCGCCGAGCAGACCATCGAGGCGGGCACGGTGCCGGTCGGGAAGCTGGCGGAGCTGCTGGAGCGGCAGCGCGGGCTGATGGGGCCGGAGCAGGCCAAGGAGTTCATCGCCGTCGACCACCTCTTCCACGCGACCATGGTCGCCGCGGTGGGCAATGAACTCCTCAACCGGCACTACGACGGACTGCGCAGTCGGCAGATCCGGGCGGGCGTGGTGGCCCTGTTCAACCAGACCGGCCGCCAGGAGGCGGTGCTGGTGGAGCACCAGGCGATCCTGGACGCGGTGGCCTCCGGCGACGTGGCGGCGGCGCGGGCCGCGATCAGCTGCCATCTGGAGACCACGCTGAAGGTGCTGCTCGCCGGGTGAGTCAGCGCCCGGCCGTCACCTCCGGATAGGTGATCACCAGCATGGTGACGCCCTCCTCGGAGACCCAGGGGCCGTGGGGCATCCCCGGTGGCCGGCAGGTGTAGAAGCCGCGGGAGAAGGTCTTCTCCAGCGTCAGATCGCGCATGCTGCCCTCGAGGAGATAGACCTCCTCCCAGCCGTCGTGGCGGACGACCCCGGACGGGGAGGTGTCCGTCCCCGGCTCCCAGCGCACCAGGGCGGTGGTGTGGGTGCCGCTCCCGTCCACGGCCAGGATCTGTTCGCTGACCCCGGGGACCGCGCCCGGCGGCCGTCGCCAGGGCGCGGAGGGCAGGTGGAACTCGAGTTCGGGTTTGGCCCCGCCGGTGCCGCTCATGGCCGTACGCCCAGCCTGCGGTTGTCCAGGACGGCCACGCTGCGCCGTACGGCGGTGACCTCCTCGGTGTCCACCTCCCCGACCAGCAGTCCCGGCCCCGCGTCCAGCCGCTCCCGTACGGTGCCGTCCGGGCCGATCAGGGCGCTGTGGCCGATACCGGTGGGGGCGGAGGTCGTGGTGGTCCGGCCGGACGCCGCCGGGTCGGCCTGGCCCACGGCGGCCAGCCATACGGTGGCGTCGAGTGCCCGCGCCCGGGTCAGCAGTTCCCATTGCTCGCGCTTACCGGGTCCCGCGCCCCAGGAGGCGGGCAGCACGGAGAGCACCGCACCCGCGTCGGCATGCGCCCGGAAGAGCTCGGGGAACCGTACGTCATAGCAGGTGGCCAGGCCGATCCGGACCCCGTCGAGGTCGAAGGTCACCACCTCCGAGCCCGGGGCCACCGTCTTGGACTCGGCGAAGCCGAAGGCGTCATACAGATGGATCTTGTCGTAGGAGGTCTCCACTCCCGGGCCGGTGGCCAGCAGGGTGTTGGTCACCCGGCCGTCCGGCGCCGGGGTGAACATCCCGGCCACGACCACCAGCCCGGCATCCTTCGCGATCTGCCGGACCTCGGTGGCCCAGGGGCCGTCCAGCGGTTCGGCGACCGGTTTCAGCGGGATGCCGAAGCAGGCCATCGCCGCTTCGGGGAACACCACCAGACGGGCGCCGGCCTCCGCCGCGCGGTCCGTCTGCTCGCGCAGGAGGGCCAGGTTCTGCTCCGGCTCCGGACCGGTGGTGATCTGGCTCAGTGCGATGCGCATCAGGGGTGCGGCCTCTCTTCCATGGGTTGTTGGGTCCACTATGCGCCGTCCGGCGCCACGTGGCGGAGATCGAGTTCCGCCCCGGCCGGGCCGGTCGCCCGGCCCGGCCCGGCTTCAGCCGACCGTGGCGGAGGGGCGGTCCCCGGCCGGCAGCGGCTCCGGTTCCTCCCGCTGAGCACCGGACGCGTCGCGGCCCAGACACAGTCCGACGACAGTGACGGCGGCCGTGACGGCGATGTAGAGCGCCAGCGGCACCCATGCGTGATAGGTCCCGAGCAGCGTGGTGAAGAGCAGCGGCGCGATCGCACCGCCGATGATCCCGGCCAGGGTGTAGGCGAGCGAGGAGCCGGTGTAGCGCAGCCGCGGGGAGAACTGCTCGGCGATGAAGGCCGCCTGCGGCCCGTACATCAGCGAGTGGATCACCAGCGCGCCGATGACCCCGAGGGTGAGCAGCGCCCAATTGCCACCGGCGACCAGGGGGAAGAACAGGAACGGCCAGACACCGGCGGCCACGGCGGCGCCCCCGTACAGCAGCCGCCGGTTGACGCGGTCCGAGAGCGCCCCGGCCAGGGGGATGAGCACGATCTGCAACGAGGAGCCGATCAGCACGGCGGTCAGCGCCGACCCCCGTGACATGCCGAGTTCCTCGGTGGCGTAGGTGAGGACGAAGACGGTGAACATCGCGTACAGCACATCGGGGGCGACCCGGCTGAGGATCGCGGCGGTCAGCGCCCTCGGCTGGGTGGTGAACACCTCGCGCAGCGGTGCCTCCGGCCGGTCCTGCGCGGCCTCCATGGCCTTGAAGACCGGCGTTTCCTCCAGCTTGGCGCGGATCCACAGGCCGAACACCACCAGGGCGCCGGAGAGCAGGAACGCCACCCGCCAGCCCCAGCTGATGAACTGGTCTTCCGTCAGCGCCGCGCCCAGCCCGGCCAGGACGCCGTTGGCCAGCAGATTGCCCGCCGGGGGGCCGATCTGTGCGGCGGAGGCGTAGAAGCCGCGCCGCCGCGGATCGCCGAACTCGCTGGACAGCAGCACCGCACCGCCCCACTCACCGCCGACGCCGACGCCCTGCGCGAAGCGCAGCAGCACCAGCGCGGCCGGGGCCGCGACGCCGACCGTGGCGTAGGTGGGGAGCAGCCCGATCAGCAGTGTGGCGGCCCCGATGAGCACGAGCGTCGCGATGAGCACCTTCTTGCGGCCGATGACATCGCCGAGCCGGCCGAAGACGAAGCCGCCCAGCGGCCGGGAGACATAGCCGACGGCGTAGGTGGAGAACGCGAGCAGGGTGCCGGTGAAGGGGTCCTTGGAGGGGAAGAAGAGGTCGCCGAAGACCAGCGCCGCGGCGGCGGAGTAGACGGCGAAGTCGTACCACTCCAGGGCGGTGCCGGTGAGGCTGGCGACGAAGGCGCGGCGAACCCCGGACCGGTCGGCCCGGGGCGGCGGTGCGCTGGATGCGGTGTGCTGCATGTTCCGTCCTCGAGGTGGTGCGTGAGGTTGACGGGGGTGGTGCGGTGAGGGGCCAGGGTAAGCGCTCGACCTTCCGGCATACTTGTTGTATACCAAGCGTATGCGCAACCCCTCTGGAGGAAGTTAACCGCTTCGAAACCGCGGAAACCGCGGAAACCGCGGAAACCGTAGAAATCGCACTCGAATCCACACACAGCAACCGCACATCGCCCCACCGCGCCCTTGGAGAGCACCACCCATGACCACGCAGCCGTCGCAGCCCTCACAGCCCGCCCAGCCCTCGCTCACCTTCGAGCTCCCCGATGGCTCCCTCCAGCAGGTGCGGGTCACCCAGGTGCTCAACGCGGGCTACGCCGGACGCAGCCAGGAGGACGTGGCCGCCCATGTCGCCGAGCTCGCCGAGCTGGGCGTGCCCGCACCCTCCGTGACGCCCGCCCTCTACCCGGTCTCCCCCTACCTCGCCCAGCAGACCGGCCGGGTCAGCGTCCAGCACGCCCGCACCTCGGGCGAGGCCGAGTGGGCGCTGGTCGTGGCCGCGGACGGGGAGCTGCTGCTGACGGCCGCCTGCGACCACACCGACCGGGCCCTGGAGGTCCACGGCGTGGCCTGGAGCAAGAACGCGGCCCCCGATGTGCTCGCCGCCCGCGCCTGGCGGCTGGCCGATGTGGCACCCCGCCTCGACGATCTGACCCTCCGCGCCTGGGTCACCCACGACGGCACCGAGACGGAGGTGCAGAGCGGCACCCTGGCCGAGCTGCTGCCCCCCGCCTACTGGGTCGAGGTGCTGCGCGAACGCGGTGACCTGGTGCCCGGGACCGTGCTGATCTCCGGCACCATCCCGATGGCCGAGGGCGTGGACCAGTTCGCCGAGCGGTGGCGGGTGGAGCTGGGCGACCCGGCCACCGGCGAGACCATCGAATGCGCCTACGACGTGGTCCCGCTGCCCGAGCCGATCGGCTGAGACCGGCCGCACCCGGATCGTCCGGGGCCGGCCGCACCCGGATCATCCCGGACCGGCCGCACCCGAATCGCCCGGGACCGGCCGCACCAAGGCCGTCCGCCGTACGCCCCTCGGGGTCGTACGGCGGGCGGCCTTCGCCGATGTGCGGCGGTGGGGTGGTTCAGCGTCCGGTCAGGTCTCCCTGCCCTTCCGCATCACCATGCCGGCTGCGATCAGCCCGAACAGGCAGGTGATAGCGCCGACGACGACATTGTTCACGATCATCCCGGCATCAGGACCCCGGGCGACCACCCAGGGGGAGATGATCATCCACACACCGATCGCGGACATGGCCCAGCACAGGCTGTACATCCTCCTCGGTGCCGTGGTGAGTCCGAGCCCCAGCAGGGCGACGGTGACACCGAGAATGAGGTTGTTGACCATGAGGTTGGGGCTAGTGCCCGAGAAGTGCACCACCCATGGAGAGATGGCGAAGTACAGACCGGCGAGAAGCACCGGCCCGTCGAGGAAGACAACGTCCCGCGCGTCCATCATGCGGGCGTAGCGCTCCCGCATCTCGGACACGTCGGGGTGGCCCGTAAGATCACCTCTCGCGCGTGAGACGTCGGCCATTCGACTCGCCTCCTTCGATCCATGCAAGTCTGACCGCGCAGTGCGGTAAAAACACCGCACCACCATTGTGCGCCTCGCCTTGGTTTATAGGTAGATGTCGGATTCGTGGTCGATGGCGTACGGTTCGCCATCGGCCGCCGTACGGGCACGCGCACAGGAGGCAGGGGAGGGGGCGAGGCCCGTGGAGCGGTACGGCGAACAGCCGGAACCCGTGGTCGGACGCGGTGAGCTGCTGGCACGAGGGCGTGAACAGCTGGCCCGGGGCGGCAGCCTGCTGCTTCCCGGTCCCGCCGGGATCGGCAAGTCCACCGTGCTGCGGGCACTCGCCGCCGAGGGCGCGGACGGCGGGCGGCGGCTCGTGCTGCGCTGCTCACCGACCGAGTCGGAGAGTCAACTGCCGTTCCTGTCCCTCATCGATCTGCTGGGACCGGTGGCCGACGAGGCGTCCGGCGCGCTGCCCGCCGCGCAGCGCGCCGTCCTGGACGCGGCGCTCACCGGGCGGCGCGGCCCGGCCGACCACCACGACGGACTGGCGCTGCGGCTGGCCGTGCTGTCGGTGCTCCGGACGCTGGCCGGGCGGGCGCCGGTACTGCTGGTGGCCGACGATCTCCAGTGGATGGACGCGCCCAGCCGGGAGTTGCTGGCGTTCGCGGCCCGCCGGGCGGGCGGACTGCCGCTGCGGATGATCGCGGCGGTACGGACCGGCGCCCCCGGGACGGACCGCGTCGACCCGGACCCGCCGACGGACGCCGGGCACCACTCCCCGGACCACCCCCGCAGCCGCCCCCTGGACCGCTCCTTCGGCCGGCCCCTCGGCCACCTCGCAGCGGAGACGGGCGGCATCGACCACTTTCTACGCGCGTTACCCCCGCCCGCGCTCGTCCTGCCCGTCCCACCGCTCACCTATCCGCAGACGGCCGCGCTGCTCTCGGCGCGACGCCACGGAAGACCCGCGGACCTGCCCGGTTCCGTGGTCCGGGAGATCCATCGCACCAGCGCGGGCAATCCCTTCTACGCCCTCGAACTGAGCCGCGCCCTGGCCGAGTCGGGGACCCTGCCGCGCCCCTGCGACCCCCTCCCGGTGCCCACCGGGCTGCGCGCCCTGGTCCTCGACCGGCTGCGCGCCCCCGCCCCCGGCACCCGGGAGACCCTGCTGCTGGCCAGCGCCGCCGCCCGCCCCACCCTCGCGCTGCTGCGGGCGGCCGGGCGCCCGGACGCCGAGGCGGAGCTGGCCGAGGCCGCCGCGCTGGGCCTCGTGGACGGCGAGACGGAGCCGGTGGTGCGGTTCACGCATCCGCTGGTCTCCGCCACCCTGTACGCCGCCGCCGGGCCCCGCGAACGGCGCGGTGCGCACGCCGCCCTCGCCGCCGCCTCCACCGACCTCATCGAGCGGGCCCGCCATCTGGCGCTGGCCGCCCCCGGCCGCGACGAGCGGGTGGCCCGCACCCTCGCCGGGGCGGCCGCCGTGGCCCGGGAGCGCGGGGCGCCCGCGGCGGCCGCCCGGCTCGGGTTGCTCGCCGCCGACCGCACCCCGTCCGAGGCGGCACCCGCCGCCCACGCCCGGCGGCTGGTGGCGGCCGAGGACGCGCTGGTCGCGGGCGAACCGGAGGTGGCCCGCAGCATCGCGCACGAGGTGCTCGCCGAGTCCGTACGCCCCGCCGACCGGGTGCGCGCCTGGATCGCCGTGATCGACTCCGCCGGGCAGGCCATGGCGGACGTGGACGACGTCTTCCCGCAGGCGCTCGCCGACGCGGACGGCGATCCGCGGCTGCTGGCACCGCTGCACTACCAACTGTCCTGGCGGGCCCTGCTGGTCCTCGGCTCGCTGCCGCGGGCCCGTGCCGAGGCCGCCGAGGCCGCGCGGCTCGCGGCCCTCGCCGAAGACCGCCGCACCGAGCTGCTCGCGCTGTCCTTCCAGGCGCTGGCCGAGACACTGATGGGCCACCGGGACGCCGAACAGACCCTGGCCAGAGCCCTCGCCGAGCCCCAGGACCCCCATGTGGCCCGCGACCACAACGGCCCCGGTCACACCCGCTTCCGCTGCCTGCTGATGAGCGATCGGCTGGACGAGGCGCGGGCCGTCGTCGGGACGCTGGTCCGGCTGGCCGAGCGGAGCGGGGCCGTGGAGAGCCGCATCCTGTTCCTGCGCGGGCTCGCCGAGACGGAGCTGCGGGCCGGCCGCTGCGCCCACGCCCTCGAACTGGCCCACCGCAGCCTGCGGCTGGCGCGCGACGCCGGGATCGGCGAGGGCCCCGCCCTCCAGCTCACGGCGCTCGCGGAGGCGGCGGGCGGCAGCGTGGCACGCGCCCTGACGCTGGCCCAGGAGGCGGTGGACAGCGCCGAGGAGGACGGCGATCTGCTCTATCTCGCCCGCCATCTGTACGCGCTGGGCCACGCCCGGCTGGTGTGCGGCGACGCCGAGGGCGCGGTGACGGCGCTGCGGCGGGTACGGGAACTGGAGCGCGGGCAGGGCGTGATGGACCCGGCGCGCGGCCGCTGGCAGGGCGATCTGGCCGAGGCCCTGGTGGGCACCGGCCAACTCGCGGAGGCCGCCCAGGTGATCGAGTCCACCCGGGCGTCGGCGACCCGGCTGGGGCGCGGCGGGGTGCTGGCCGTGCTGGCCCGCGCGCAGGCGCTGGTGACGGCCGCGCACGGCGATCCGGGAAAGGCGGCGGGCGCGCTGCGCGCGGCGGGCGACCGACTCGGCGGGCTCGGCTACCGGGTCGAGGAGGGGCGCTGCGCACTGGCGCTGGCCCGGGTGGAGCTGGGCCGTGGGGAGGTGGCGGCGGCCCGTACCGCCCTGGAGGCGGCGGCCCGGATCTTCCGGCGCGCCCGCGCCCACCCCTGGCTGGAGCGGACGACGGCCGAACTCGCCGCCGTACCGGCCGGGTCGGCGCCGCCCGCGGCCGGTGTGACGGCGCGGCCACGGCTGTTGGACACCCTCGCCGAGACCGAGCGCCGGGTCGCCACGCTCGTCCTGGAGGGGGCGACCAACCGGGAGATCGCCGCCCGGCTGTTCATCAGCGTCAAGACCGTCGAGGCGACGCTGACGCGGGTCTATCGAAAACTGGGGATCCGATCGCGGGTCGACATCGTCAGACTCGCGACGGACGGCGGCACGTGAGGACGCGCGGCGGCCGCGAGGCCCCGGCGGCGGCACCTCAGGGCGCGATGAGGGACAAGGCGACGCGAGGGTGGCGCGACCGCACGGGTAACGGCCGTGTGAAACGGGTTTATTGACGGGGCATAGGGGGTTTTCCCTATGGCCCCGATCGAGGGCCGACCCTCATTGGGCGGGTGGCGGACGGCTCTTAGCGTGTAGCCGCCGTCGGCGACGGGCCACGTCGCCGGCCGGCTGTGCTCCGCTTCCGGTTCCGGTTTCCCCCACTCCTCGAAGCCCTGGAGAGAAGCATGTTCTTCAAGCTCCCCCGCCGCGCCGCGCTCGCCGCCGCCGCCGTCGCCACGGCCGCCTCCCTCGCCGGTGTGCTGACCGGCACCGCGCAGGCCGCTCCGCAGCCCATCGTGGGCGGTTCGACGACCACGACCACCGCGTACCCGTACGTCATGCAGATCACCGACGCCTCGCAGAACCAGTTCTGCGGCGGCACGCTGGTCTCGCCGACCAAGGTCGTGACCGCGGCCCACTGCATGGTGGGCGAGACCACCAGCAGCGTCCGGGTGGTCGGCGGCCGCACCTATCTCAACGGCACCAACGGCACGGTGAGCAGAGTCAGCAAGATCTGGATCAACCCGTCGTACAGCGACGCCACCAACGGCGACGACGTGGCCGTGCTGACGCTCTCCACGTCCATGCCGTACACCACGCTGCCGTATGTGTCGTCCTCCGAGACCGGGGTGTACGCCGCGGGCACCACCGCCCGCATCCTCGGCTGGGGCACCACCAGGTCCGGCGGCTCCTCCTCCAACCAGCTGCGCACGGCCACCGTCCCGACCGTGTCCGACTCCAGCTGCAGCAGCTCGTACGGCTCCGACTACATAGCCTCCGACATGGTCTGCGCCGGGTACCCCGAGGGCGGCGTGGACACCTGTCAGGGCGACAGCGGCGGCCCGCTGATCATCAACGGCAAGCTGGCGGGCATCACGTCCTGGGGCAACGGCTGCGCCCTGGCCGGCTACCCCGGTGTCTACACCCGGCTGACCACCTTCTCCTCACTGGTGTCGGCCCAGGTCAACTCCTGACCGGCCGGCCGCCCGCGGGGACGTCGCGGAACGCGTCCCCGCGGGCGGCCGCACGCGTCCGTCAGGCCGGATGCGCCACCTCGTGCTTCTGGTAGCAGTCACGGTCGAGATCGCGCACATCGACGGTGGTCTGCACGGTCAGTCCCGGCACGGGCGACACATGGGCGCGGACCACCTCCAGGACGGCGGCGGACAGCTCCCGCTTGGTCTCGGCGTCCCGCCCGGACAGGATGGACACCTCGACATGGATCATGGCGAGGCCCGGGGCGCCGTCCGCCAGAAAGGCGTCCTCCACCCGCCGGAAGCGGGTCTTGCAGCCCGCCACCGCCGTGTCGACGGTCTTGGCGATCACCGGGTGCAGGGCGGCACCGAAGCCGGGACGGTCGAAGGCGTCGGTCAGGGTGTCGGAGTATTCGACGACGATATGCGGCATGTGCGTGCGCTCCTCAAGGGGTACGCGGCGGCCTGGGGCACTCCCGCGTGGGGCCTCTTAACGTGGGCATCGTCGCACTTCTTCGTTCTCCGCGGCCGAGCGCCCCGGGCCCGGTATCTGCTTCAATAGGGGGCATGGCCAGCCTCCACCACCTCGCGACGGGTCGATACGACCTCGAGCCGTTCTGGCCGTCCCGGCAGGCGCACCACTTCGACCGCGAGTGTTGCCGCGCATCCGATGCGCGGGCCCGCTCGCTCGGCCGCTGATCTCTCCGCCCGGCCGCCCAGCCCGCGCGCACGACGTCCACTGACGCCCTCTCGCGCGAAAGAGCTGACCTCCATGACGCACGTCCGTAGTCTGTCGTCCGCCCCCGTCGCCCCGTCCGTCCCGGCGGCCCGCCAGCGGCTCCGAGCCGTCGCACCGGACGAGGTGCCGCCGGTCGCCGATCTGCTGCACCCGGGCGCCACCTGGCTGCCCGCTCCCCCGCACACCGTGCCCGCGCTCCCCGGCCATCCGCCGATGGTCGGCTATCTGGTGCTGGTCCCGGCCGACCGGCAGCAGCCCGAGGCGGCGGCGCCGCCCTCGGAGGCGACAGCGGCGACCACGGGTGACGGGCTCATCCGGATAGACCCCGAGCAGCGGACCGCCCAGATCGCGGGGCGCCCGCTGGACCTGACCTATCTCGAGTTCGAGCTGCTGGCCCATCTCGTCGCCCATCCGCACCGGGTGCACACCCGCGATCAGCTGGTGACCACGGTGTGGGGGTACGGCCATGTCGGCGACGGCCGGACCGTCGATGTCCATGTGGCCCGGCTGCGCCGCAAGATGGGCCCCGAGCACCGGGGCACGATCGTGACGGTGCGGCGCGTGGGGTACAAGTACGTGCCCACTGTCTGACCCATATCCGTATCCGTGTCCGCTACGACGCCCGCCGTGCCGGGCCGGCCAGGAGCCGGTCCGGCACGGCGGGCGCGCTCGTACGGGACGCGTTCATACGGCCCGCGCTCAGCGCCCCCCGCTCACCGGTCCGCCCCGACCAGCGGCGGCCGGGGCCGCTCCACCGGCTCCTCGCCGTGGCTGACGCTGGGCAGCCGCCGCAGGGCGCGCGGCAGGTACCAGTTGCGCTCGCCGAGCAGTGCCATCGCCGAGGGCAGCAGCACCATCCGCACCAGCGTGGCGTCCACCAGCACCGCCACCGCGAGCCCGACGCCCATCTGCTGCATGTCCTGCATCCGCAGCAGGGCGTAGACGGCGAACACGACGACCATGATGGCGGCCGCGCCGGTGACCGGGCCCGCCGTGGTCCGGATGCCCTCGCGGATCGCCTCCCGGGTGGCGAGGCCCCGTGCATGGGCCTCCCGGATCCGCGAGACCACGAAGACGTGGTAGTCCATCGACAGTCCGAAGAGGATGACGAGGACGAACAGCGGCATCCACGACTCGATCGCCCCGGCCGGCTCCGTCCCCAGCAGCTCCGCGCCCCAGCCGTGCTGGAAGACGGCGGTCATGGTGCCGTACGCGGCGCCCACCGACAGCAGGTTGAGCAGGATGGAGACGATCGCGATCGGCAGCGACCGGAAGCAGAGCAGCATCAGGACGAAGGTCACGGCGGCGATGAAGAGGAAGACCGGTGCGATATCGGTCTTCAGCTGGTCGTTGAAGTCGCGGTTCGCGGCGAGGTCACCGCCCACGTGGACCTGGTCGGAGACCGGTCCGAGAATCCTGGGGACCAGGTCCTCGCGGAGGGTGTCCAGGGCGTGCCGGGAGGTGGCGTTCCCGCCGTCCCCGGCCAGCGGCACCTCGATCCGGACCACCCCCCGCGTACGGTACGTCTCCACCTCGACCGTCCTGCCGAACTCCCCGGACGCGGCGAGCTCCTTCCTGAGGTCCGCCACGGCCGCCGCGAAGCGGGGAGAGCCGATGTCGCCGGAGCGCAGCACCACCTCGGCCGGGGCGGGGCCGCCGGGGAACGCGCCGGTGATCTCCTGGTACGCCACGGTGATCGCGGCGTCGGAGCCGAACTGCTTCTCCAGGCCGAGCTGTTCGGTCTTCATGCCGAGGGCGGGTGCGCACAGCACCAGCAGCAGCGCGCCCGACACGGCGGCGAACAGCTTCGGCCGGGCCAGAACGGGCCGCATCAGCCGGCCGGAGACGCCCCCGGCGGCCCGCGCGCCCTGCTTCCGGCGGCGGTTCAGCAGCGGCACCCGCCCGGCGTCGATCCGGTCGCCCAGCCAGGACAGCGTCGCGGGCAGTACGGTCACCGAGCCGAGCATCGCCATCAGGACGACCAGGATGGTGGCCACCGCGAAGCCCTTGAACAGCATCAGCCCGGACAGGAACATCCCCGCCATGGCCAGGATGACCGTGACCCCGGAGATCAGCACCGCCCGGCCACTGGTGGCGGCCGCGATCCGCAGCGCGGTCGCGGCGTCCCGGCCCGCGGCCCGCTCATCGCGCTCACGCCGCAGGTAGAACAGAGAGTAGTCGACCCCGACGGCCAGGCCCACCAGGAACATCACCGAATTGGTGGAGTCGAACAGGGGCACCTCACGGCTGGCGAAGGCGAGCAGTCCGAAGGTGCCGACGCAGGCGGTCACCCCGAGCAGCACCGGCAGCAGCGCGGCGACCAGCGCCCCGAAGACCACCAGCAGAATGCCCAGCGCCAGCGGTACGGCGGTCAGCTCGGCCTTCTTCAGGTCGTCGGTCAGCATGCCGTCGAGGATGTGCTGGGCGGTGGCGTCGCCGAACTCGTAGACCTCGATGCCCCGATGGGCCGCCTCGGTCCGCTCCACCGCGTCGACGACCGGCCCCACCCGCTCCCCGGCGGTGTCCGGATCGCCCCTCAACTCGAAGGTGACCAGTGCCTCCCGTCCGCTCTCCGAGCGCACCGGGGGCTGGACGCGCGCCGTCTCACCCGTCCGCTCCAGACGCGCCGAGAGGTCGCGGGCCGCGGCCCGCCAGCCGTCCGGGCGGTCGCTGCGCAGCATCACCATCTCTCCGGCCGGGGTCTGGAGGCCGGCGTCCTCCAGGATCTTCTCGGCGCGCGCGGAATCGCCCGCCCCGTTCTCGGAATTGGTCATCTGCCGGGACCCCGAGACGCCGCCGGCCACGGCGACGACCACGACGAACAGCAGCCATCCGATGATCGCGGTCTTGCGGTGGCGGGTGCTCCACCCGCCGAGCCGCACGGCCAGGCCCTTTCTCGTCGCACTCATCGCGTCTCTCCCCCTGAGCTACGGGCTGAACAGGTCATGCCACGACGCTAGGAATCCGCGGGACCGCGCCCCAGCCGGTCAGCCACCCCTTCGCCGAGCCATAGGGCCCGGCGGGGAGGTGGTGCCAGGTACACCCCGGAACGGGGCCGCGCCCCCGTGACCGGTGAAGGGGGCGCGGCCAGACTGGGGGGTGTTGACTGACCGTGCCGGACGATCAGGGGTCGGCCGGACGCGATCGCCGAGGGAGACGCGGGATGAAGGTACGCACGGCGCTGCTGGCCTGCGCACGGGGGCTGGCTCTGGTCCCCCTCACACTCGCGGGTTCGATCACGCTCTTCACACTGCTGGTCGTGTCGATCTGCCTGATCCCGCTGGGCGTCGGGGTGTTCACCACCCCGCCCCTGGTCCGCGCGGTACGGGCGCACGCCAATCGGCGCCGGCTGCTGGCCGCCACCTGGGCCGACGTCCCGATCCAGATCCCGTACCGCCCGCTTCCCGCCGGCCGGCGCTCCGGCGTCACCGGGCAGGTGGAGCTGTGCGCCTTCCTGCTGAAGGACCCGGCCACCTGGCGGGACCTGCTGTGGCTGCTCGTCGACATGGTCGCCGGCTGTATCAGCGCGCTGCTGGCCTTCGTTTTCGTGCCCTACGGGGTCGAGGGGTTCGTCATGGCCGCCGGGGTGTGGAAGCCGATCGTGGACGCGAGCGGCACCTACTGGTACGCGTTCCTCCCCATCGGCTCGTGGGGCACCGCCCTCCTGGCCGTCCCGCTCGGCGTCGGCTTCCTCTGCCTGGGCCTGGTCGTCTCCCCCCTCCTGCTGCGCGGCCACTTCCTGCTCTCGCGCGCCTTACTGGACCCGACCCCGCACATGGCGCTCGAGGAGCGGGTGCAGCGGCTCACCCAGACCCGGCACGACGCCGTGGACACCTCCGCCGCCGAGCTGCGCCGGATCGAGCGCGATCTGCACGACGGCGCCCAGGCCCGCCTCGTCGCCATGGGCATGAGCCTGGGCACCGTGGAGGCCCTGATCGAGAAGGACCCGGCCAAGGCCAAGGAGCTGCTCGCCGCGGCCCGTACGAACTCCGCCCAGGCCCTGGCCGAGCTGCGCGACCTGGTCCGGGGCATCCATCCGCCGGTCCTGGCCGAACGCGGCCTGGGGGACGCGGTGCGCGCACTGGCACTGCGGATGCCGGTGCCCGTGGAGGTGGACGTGGACCTGCCCGGCCGCGCCGACGAACCCGTCGAGTCGGCCGCGTACTTCGCGGTCAGCGAGGTGCTGACCAACGCGGCGAAGCACGCGGAGGCCACACGCATGTGGCTCGACGTGCACCACGAGGACGGCATGCTCCGCATCACCGTGACCGACGACGGCCGGGGCGGCGCGCGGATCACCCCGGGCGGCGGCCTGAGCGGCGTCGAGCGACGCCTGGGCACCTTCGACGGCGTCCTCGCGGTCAGCAGCCCCGGCGGCGGGCCGACCATGGTGACGATGGAGATCCCGTGCGCCCTCTCGGCCCCGGAGCCCACCGGCTGACGCGCCTACCGGCTGACGCGCCTACCGGGCGGCGGCGCACCGGTGCCGGGCCGGGGCCCCGCCGCCCGGCATCACGTCACCTCCACCCGGACCTCCTCGCGCAGATCGGTGGCGATCGCGGCGGACTCGTCGAGGGTCAGCGCCTTGTTGCCCTCCGTGGGGACCACCGCGCCCACGGTGCCGTAGTCGCCCCAGACGCACAGGGCGATGGAGGTCGGCTCCTCGGCGTTGGTCTCCTCGGTGGTCCGGATGGTCTGGCACTTCATGATGGCGTTGTCCAGCCCGTCGGGCGTCTTCCGCTCCGGGGTGCCGACCAGTTCCACATCGCTGTCGCCGCTGCCCGCCGTCCTGCTCCGGCGCTCGAGGTCGGCGAAGTAGGCGTCGACGGACTTCTCCGGGTCCGTCACCTCCCCGTAGGCGCCGATGAGCTGGAGCCGCTTGGCCTCGCCCGAGGTCTCCCAGACGGCGTTGAGACCGCTGCCGCCCTTGTCGACGCCGAAGGCGGCCGCCTGCTCATCGGTCAGCTTCTTCTCCGTCCCGGCGTCGGAATAGGCGCTTTCGTAGTCGCCGAGCACCCTCTCGGGCGCGGTGAGCTTGTACTCCTTGCCGTCGTCGGTGACCCCGCCGCCGTCGTCCCCGCCGAACAGCACCACCCCGCCGACGATCGCCCCGACCACCGCCACGGCCCCGATCGCGAGCCCGACCGCCTTCCCCTTCGAGCCGCGCCCGCCGCCCGGCGGTGGCGGCGGCGGATAGCCCGGGACCTGCGGCTGGGCATACGGATTCCCCCCACCCTGCGGCGGCTGTCCGTACGCCCCGTAGGGTCCGGGTCCGGGTTGCCCGTACGCCCCGTAAGGCCCGGGTTGACCGTACGGACCGGGCTGCCCGTACCCACCCGGCTGCCCGTACCCACCGGGCTGCCCACCGGGCTGGCCACCCGACTGCCCGTACGGCCCCTGCGGTGGCGGCTGGTGATGACTCATCGACAGCGTCCTTTCCCCCTGCGCCTCCTGCGCGACGCACCGCCCAACTGGACGCTCCCCGACGGCGGCACGGTTTCACCGGGGCCGGTAGACGGATGCGCGCACGGAAACGGTCACGGGTTGCGGACAGCTCAGGCGAGCGATGCGGTGGCGCAGCTCATCGGCGTCGATGTGGTGGGCGGTCGGCCCCATGGAGACCAGGGCGTCGAGGTCCTGCCCGCCGAGGCGCAGGACGTACTCCAGCGGCTCGGTGCGCTCATGCCGGAAGCGGTCGCCCAGCGCGCTGTGCAGCCGCCGCTCCTTGGCGGGGTCGACCGACAGCAGGCCGAGCCGGCTCCGCAGCTCTCGCAGATGCCCGGACGCCGGGGTGAGCACCAGCAGGGCGCCGTCCGGGCGGAGAACACGGTGGAACTCACCGCCGTTGCGGGGCGCGAAGACGTTGAGCACGAGATCGACCGAACCGGTCCGCACCGGCAGCGGCCGCCAGACGTCCCAACTGGCCGCCCCCGCACGCGGATGCGCCCGTGCCGCCGCCCGCAGCGCGTACGCGGAGGTGTCGAGCCCCAGCCCGAGCGCCCCGGGCAGCGCGTCCAGCACCGCCGCGAGGTAGTACCCGGTGCCGACCCCGGCATCCAGGACGGTGCCGTCGGCCGGGCACAGTGACAGCGCCAGCCCGGCGAGGCGGGACGCCAGCGGCGCGTAGTGCCCGGCCCCGAGAAACGCGGTCCGGGCCCGGACCATCTCCGGGGTATCGGCGCTGCGGGCCCGCCGGCCGGTCATCAGGCTGAGGTATCCCTGCCGGGCGACGTCGAAGCTGTGCCGCCCCTCGGCACAGCGCAGGGCACGCCCGGCGGGGACGAGGCGGGCCCGGCACACGGGACAGGTCAGCAGGGCCGGCAGCCCGTCGTGCGGGCAGGAACCGGTGAAAGGCATGGTCGCTCCTGGTGCGGCGGTGAGCCGCGTGCGGTGATGGACGAGGGCACACGAAGCCGGCGGCGTGACGAACCGCCCGGGAACCGAACCCGGGGTCACGCCGCTGTGCTCACCACCGCGTCAGAGAAAGCAGTGCGGAACGCTTGTCCATGCCATACCGCACAGACTACGCGTCGGTTCTCATGAAACGGTTTCGGGATCTTCGTCCTCCCCGCCGACCGCGATACGCACATAGGTGCGGTCGTCGTACGAGAGGTCGTCCGGCCGGAGGGATTTGGTCTGTGCGTGGTCGCCGATCAGCAGGGGGTCGGTCTTCAGCACCTGGGCGAGGGCGTCCTCGCTCTCGGCAAGGCTGGAGCGGACCTCGGGATAGCCGTCGCTGGCCAGCACGATCTCATGCCGCCCCGGAGGGACGTCGACGACTTCGATGCCCGAGAGCGGGACGGGATTCCCGTCCAGGACCGGGAAGGAGTACGGATGCGGTGTCGGCGTGTTCTGACACATTTCCTGGTACCGGTACAGCGTCTGCAGGATGTCCCGCACATCGCCGTCCAGTTCGTGCTGGTCCAGATCGGCGCTCAACCCCGCGTGGAGAATCAGACGGCGTACGTCGATCAAGGTTTGTTCGAACGCCTTGGGCGGCGGGTTGGACACCTGGTCGTCCACCCGGAAGGCGCAGTCACCGACTCGGATGATCTGACGCATGGCGTTCGAGTACACCACCAGATTCGCCGCCGGCCACGGAGGTGTGAGCCCGTCGCGGGCCATTTCGTCACGCCGCTCGGACAGGGCCTTCGTCAGTGCGGCGACGAGTTCGGCGGGCGTGGCATCCGGGGAGAGCCTCCGCACGGCGGCGCCCAGCGTCTCGGCCGCGTCCCGGCCGAGGGAGCGGCCCTGCCAGGTGCGGCCCCGCGGGTCACCGGCCCCGTCGATGACCGCGACGAAGTGCGGAGTCCTCACGAGGACGTCTTCGCTCGTCCTTGACTCCGACCGGGCGACAGTAAGTTCTTCGAGAACTCGCACACGCACACACTATCCGCGCATCCACAGGGTGTGCGGTTTTCGGGTCTGGTGTGCGGAGGTGTCGATGGGCCACCGGGGCATGCGTCCGTCATATAAGGTCGCATGATCACAGCTGTCGTGTTCCCGGGGGAGGACGCGCCGATGACAACGGCCGTGGACAGGCTCGCGAGTCAGCTCGAAGCCCTGCCGGGGGCGGACGATCCGTGGTTCCCGCCCGCGCTCAACGACCTGGTCTTCCGCACCTCGGAAGTGCGCCGGTCCCTCGACGCGATCGTCTGCGATGACACCAGACCACTGACGACCCGGTTCAAGGCCTTCTACGGCTACCTCAACCATGCGCGCCGATCGCTGGACATCAGCGCGTACGACCGCTATCACGACCGGCACGCGAACCTGTTCAGCGCGTTCCGCATGGCCCCACTGCTGCGCTCTCAGCGGTTCCTCAACCATCTGCAGGCCGGCGAACGGTCGAATGAGTTCGCAGTCGCGGCCAAGCGCTTCGCCGATGTCGCGAAGAGTCAACTGCCGGACCACTTCGGCGTCCAGGCCCACTGGGCGACCGTGGTCGCGACGACCCAGTCACTGCTCCCCGACGCTTCCCGGGACATCACCTTGCTGCGTGAGGCGATCGAGGCACAGGACCTCGCGCTCCTCGAATCGGATGGCAGGTACCCACGCTTTTACGCCACCAAGGCCGAACTGCTCCACCTGGTGCAGGACTGGGAGGCGGCTCTGGCAGCGATCGCCACCGCCATCGACCGGGAGGACTCGACCCTCGCGGACTATCCGGTGCGTATCGGCCGCTACCAAGCCCTGCGCGCCGAGATCGAGTCGGAGCGGCGCCTTCAGGCCGTCTTCGAATCCTCCGTGGCCGAATTGCACAGCCTCAGAGAGCAGACCGCCATGGTCCGCAAGGAGTTGGAGGGCCTGCGTAATTCGACCCTCACCCTCGTCGGTCTGCTCGCCGCCATCGTGGCGTTCATCACCACCAGCACGTCTTTGGCGTCCCGCCTGAAGATTGCCGACGCGATCCATTTGATCGCCGTGTCCAGCGCCAGCATGCTCGTGGTTTTCGCTGGCATTCTCTGGCTTGTCACCGGTGCGGACAACCGCGCCGCCGCCGTGAGGTTCCTGGGCGTATTGGTCCTGGCCGGTCTCCTCTGGGCCGTGGCCCTGATCCCGGCTTGACACCAGGTGCCACGGCTGCGGACGGAAAGAGCGGTAGATTCGGACCGATTCGGCCGTGTCCCCGCTCCGGGGCCCGAGGGAGTCAGGGAGCCGCCGTGCGTGTTGTGGTCGCCGAGGATCTGTTCCTGTTGCGGGACGGGCTGGTGCGGATGCTGGAGGCGTACGACGTCGAGGTGGTGGCCGCGGTGGCGAGCGGGCCCGAGCTGAGCAAGGCGTTGGCGGAGCTGGCGCCGGATGTCGCGGTGGTGGATGTGCGGCTGCCGCCGTCGTTCAGCGACGAGGGGTTGCAGTGCGCGCTGGCGGCGCGGCGGGAGCGGCCGGGGTTGCCGGTGCTGGTGCTGTCGCAGCATGTGGAGCAGCTGTACGCGCGGGAGTTGCTCGCGGACGGCAGCGGCGGCATCGGGTATCTGCTGAAGGACCGGGTCTTCGACGCGGATCAGTTCATCGACGCGGTGCGGCGGGTGGCCGCCGGGGGTACGGCGATGGATCCGCAGGTGATCTCGCAGCTGCTGGACCGGCGGGCGCAGGACAAGCCGCTGGGGCGGCTGACGCCGCGGGAGCTGGAGGTGCTGGAGCTGATGGCGGAGGGGCGGTCGAACGCGGCGATCGCCTCGCGGCTGTGCGTCACGGAGCGGGCGGTGGCCAAGCACACCTCCAATATCTTCGGGAAGCTCGGTCTGCCGCCGTCGGACGACAACAACCGCCGGGTGCTGGCGGTGCTGGCCTATCTCGATCGGGGCTGAGCGGGACTGAGCGGCGGCCTCGCCCCGCGCACCATTGCTCCCGCCCCGCAACGCTGGTTAAGTGCCGTATCCGCACGACGCATTGGCCGTTGTCCGATGGGGGGCGCATGAGCGACCTGAGCAGACGCACGCTGATCGGAACAGCCGGAGCACTCGGGGCCGGGGCCACGCTGGGGAGCCGGTTCCCCGCGGCGGCCGACGGGCCGGACGACGCACAGGACACCGCCGTGACCCCCTTCGACACCGCCCCCGCGCGCGCCGCCCTGCGGCGGCTGCTGCCGGCGCACGCCGATCAGTTCCGGCTGGTGGCGCTGGAGCGGCGGGGCGATGAGGAGCGGTTCGAGGTCGAGGGGTCCGCGGGGCGGCTGACGGCCTTGGGGACCAGCCCGGCGGTGCTGCTCACCGGCGTGCACTGGTATCTGAAGTACACCTGCCACGCCCAGATCACCTGGTCCGGCGATCAGCTGAACCTGCCGGAGCGGCTGCCCGCGCCCGCCCGGCGCGTGGCGGGCTCGACCACGCTGCCGCACCGCTTCGCGTTCAACGACACCCACGACGGCTACACCGCGCCGTTCGCCGACTGGGACCGCTGGGAGCACCTGATCGACGTCGCGGCCCTGCACGGCTGCAACGAGCTGCTGGTCACCGCCGGTCAGGAGGCCGTCTACCACCGGCTGCTCCAGGAGTTCGGCTATCCGGAGGCCGAGGCGCGCGCCTGGCTGCCCGCCCCCTCCCACCAGCCGTGGTGGCTGTTGCAGAACATGAGCGCATACGGCGGCCCGGTGTCCACCGCGCTCCTTGACAAGCGCACGGCGCTGGGGCGGCGGATCGCGGACCGGCTGCGCGAACTGGGCATGCGGCCGGTGTTCCCCGGCTACTTCGGCACCGTCCCGGACGGGTTCGCGGACCGCAACCCGGAGGCCCGTACGGTGCCGCAGGGCGACTGGAACGGGCTGCGGCGGCCCGACTGGCTCGATCCGCGCACCGCGTCGTTCCGTCAGGTGGCCGCCGCCTTCTACCGGCACCAGCGCGACCTGTTCGGCGAGGCCGAGCTGTTCAAGATGGACCTGCTGCACGAGGGCGGCGACCCCGGCGACGTCCCGGTGCCCGAGGCGGCCCGCGCCGTGGAGACCGCGCTGCGCACCGCCCACCCCGGTGCCATCTGGGTGATCCTCGGCTGGCAGGAGAATCCCCGCCGTGACCTGCTGGACGCCGTCGACCACGACCGGATGCTCGTCGTGGACGGGCTGTCGGACCTGGAGACCGTCACCGACCGGGAGCGGGACTGGGGTGCGGTGCCGTACGCGTTCGGCACCATCCCCAACTTCGGCGGCCGCACCACGATCGGCGCCAAGACCCATATGTGGGCCGAGCGGTTCACCGTGTGGCGCGACAAACCGGACAGCAAGCTCGTCGGCACGGCCTATATGCCGGAGGCGGCCGAACGCGACCCGGCGGCGTTCGAACTGTTCAGCGAGTTGGCGTGGCGGGACGAGCCGGTGGACCGGGCCGAGTGGTTCCGCCGGTACGCCGATGTGCGCTACGGCGGAGCGGACGCCAGGGCCCGGGAGGCGTTCGCGGCGCTGCGCACCACCGCGTACCAGATCAGCAGCAAGGACGGCCGGCCGCACGACTCGGTCTTCGCCGCCCGCCCCTCCCTGACCGCGCGCTCGGGCACCAACTACGCGACCCACACCCCCGCCTTCGACCCGGCCGGCTTCGACGTGGCCTTCGCGGCGCTGCTGGGCGTCCGCGCGCCGCTGCGCGACAGCGACGCCTACCGCCACGACCTCACCGACCTCGCGCGGCAGGCGCTCGCCAACCGCTCCTGGCAGCTGATCCCCCAGCTTAGGGACGCGTACGAGCGCAAGGACCGCACGGCCTTCCGGACGCTGTCCCGGCTGTGGCTGAAGCTGATGCGGCTCAGCGACGACATGACCGGCGCCCACCGGCGGTTCCTGCTGGGCCCCTGGCTCGAGGACGCCAAGCGGATGGCGTCCGGCGAGGAGGAGTCGGCCCAGCTGGAGCGGGCCGCCCGCACCCTCGTCACCACCTGGGCGGACCGCGCCACGGCGGACGGCGGCAAGCTCGCCAACTACGCCAACCGCGACTGGAGCGGCCTCATCGCCGACTTCCACCTCCCCCAGTGGCAGTCCTATCTGGACGAGCTGGAGGACGCGCTGGCGGAGGACCGCGCACCGCGCGCCTTCGACTGGTACGCCGTCGAGGAGCCGTGGACGCGGGAGCGCACGACCTATCCGGTGCGGCCGACGGCGGACGCCCACCGCACCGCCCAGCGGGTGTACGAGGCGCTGGCCAAGGCCCCGTACCAGGGCACGCTGACCGTCACCGCCGAGCCCGCCACCCTGCCGCCCGGCGGCTCCGCGTCCCTCACCGCCGCCCTGCGCAACGTCAACGGGCTGCGCCCCACCGGCCGCGTCGACTTCGACCTCACCGTGACCGGGCTGGACCCGGCCCCGTCCCCGGACGGCCCGACCCGGCTGCCCGGCGTCCCCGCGGGCGGCACCGGCGAGGTCCACTGGCGCGCGACCGCGCCCGACGAGCCGCTGGAGCGCCCGCTCGAGCCGCTGCCGTACGAGCTGGGCGTCACCTACGGGCCCCGGGGCGAGGACCGGGTGCGGGCGGTGCGCACCGGTTCGCTGTGGATCGCCGGACCGCTGGCGGAGGGGATGCGGACGGTCACCAACAGCGGTGCGGTCTTCGGCCGGCTGGACGACCGGTTCGCGATCGACGGCGCGGGCCAGGACCTGTGGAAGGGCACCGCCGAATTCGGCTCCGTCTACCGCGACGGCGTCCTTGACGTGGGCACGGCCATGACCGTGAAGGTGACCTCCCAGGCGGCCACCGGGCCGTGGGCGCGGGCCGGGATCATCGTCCGCAACGACCTCGCCACGGCCGGCTCCCCCGGTTTCGTGAACCTCTCCGTCACCCCGGCCAACGGCGTCGTCCTGTCGTACGACTCGGGCGGCGACGGCACGCTGGACACCTACCGGCGGATCACCGGCGTCAAGGCGCCCGTGCTGCTGCGGCTGACCCGCACCGCCGCCACCTCCTACACCGGCGAGCTGTCCACCGACGACGGCGCGACCTGGCGGACGGTGGCCACCGTGACGGCACCGGGCGGGGCAGCCGCGCAGGACGCCGGGATCTTCATGAGCGCGGCGAACGGCGGCAGCGGGGCGCGGGGCACGGTCGAGTTCAGCGGCTGGAAAACCAGCACGGCATAGCGGGTTCGCGGGGTGGCGGGACGGGGCCAGGTGACCAACCCGCCCCGCCACTCGTTCTACGAACCGTGGACCAGCACCAGGCGACAGTCGCCCCCGACGACGAGACCACCGGCCTGATCGACGTCGAGCAGGCCGAGGCCGCCATCGTCGAGCACTACCCACGGCTGGTGCGGCTCGCGTATCTCATCCTCCCGCCCGGCCTCGCCCGCACCCGCCGGGTGCTCGCGGCGCATGCCCTCGCACAGCGCGCGCTGCCCCGCAACCGGGCGTACGGCGCGGGCGCCGACCGGCAGCCCGAGGTCGAACTGCCCTGGCAGCGCGGGACGAAGGGCCCGGCGGCCGACGCGGGCTACGGCTATGTGCGGCTGCGGGTGCTGCGCCTGGCGCTGCGCGCCGCCCGGCCGCGCCGCTGGTGGCGGCCGCCCCCGGCGCTGCCGCAGGTGCTCGGGCTGCGGCTGTTCCCGCGCTCCGGCGGCGCCGATGAACTGGCCCTGGACAAGGCGCTGTCACAGCTGTCCGGGCCCGGCCGCGCCGCGTACGTCCTGCGGGAGCTGGAGCGGCTCGGCGAGCACGAGACGCGCACGCTGCTGCGGGCCGCGGGGGTCACCGACGCGCGGGCCGCGCTGGAGGAGGCGGAGTCGGTGCCGGAGCCGGCCGGCGGCCGGGACGGATCGCTGCTGGAGTCCGCGGAGTTCGACCCGTGTTCGCTCCAGGCGCGGCCCACCGATCTGATGCGCCGCCGTCAGCATCTGCGGGCGGTGCTGGTGGCCGTGGTGGCGCTGGTGGTGTGCGGCACGCTGCTGGGGACGCCGGGGCGGGGCTGGGGGCCGAGCGGTGCGGCCGCGCCCTTGTACGCCCGCCACCCCTCCGCCGAACGGGCCCTCGATCCGCAGCGGTTGACGCGCGCCCTGCCCGACGCCTGGCGCACCGCATCCCGTGCCGACTTCTCCGTCTGGCCCGCGCGCGGGGACCGCCTCCATGACACCGGTCTGCTGCGCCGCGCGCTGGCCGTCTGGGCGCGGCCGGGCCCCTCGGTGCGGGTGTCGGCCACCATGGGCACCCAGTCCGGGCCGCCCTCGGGGCCGCCGCAGCTGCTGTTCGCGGGCGAGGTGGACCGGACGTCGGTGGTGCTGCTGTACGACGGGCTGCGGGTGGCGCGGTACGCGGAGACGGGCGACGGCGACGGCGGTGCGGTGGCGCTGGACTTCGCCCGGCTGGACGCCGCCGACGCGGCCACCTCGACCGCGCTGGTCCTCAGCCGGGTGGACGGCAATGTGCGCTATCTGACCGCCCCTTGGGTGCGCCACGCCTGGGTGCGGGATCTGCTGCGCCCCGGCCAGGCGCCGCGTCCGCTGCACCGCACCGGCGAGGGGGTGACCGACCCGGTGCGCACCGTGCCGTCGCTGCGGCCCTGCCGGGGCTGGCCCGCGCTCCAGTTCGGCCCGCGGCTCGTGGCCGACCTGGGCGAACTGGCCCCGGCCCGGCTCACCTACGGCACCCCCGGGCACGGTGTGCGCGATGTGGCGGGGCGGGCGGCCCGGCTGAGCTGGGCCAGGACCGGGTGCCGGCTGGCGCTGATGCGGGCGCGCGGGGTGCGCACGGTCAACTCCTGGCGGTTCGCCGCCCAGCGGCTGCCGGAGGCGGGGGGCCACGCGGCCTGGCTGTGCACCCGCGCCGACACCTGGCGGGGCACGGGAGCCAAGGTGCTGGCCCAGTTCCAGCCGTGGGACACCCGCCGGGGCGCGGCGGGCGCGGTCGCCGCCGGCGCCGACAACTCCCCCGCCTGCGGCCCGCGTGCGCCGCGGGTGCTGGCGGGGGTGCTGTGGAAGGCGCGGTCCGGCCACTGGTACCTGCTGGCCGCCGGAAGCCGTCAGGTCACCGCGATCGCCGCCACCGGCGGTGTCCGGGGCCACTCCTACGGCCGCGCCCTGACCCTGCCCGCCAAGGCGGGTGCCCGAGCGGACCTGAGGGCCCGGCTGGCGGGCGGTGGCCGACTGGGCCCCCTGCGGTGACGCTCCGCGGGACGTGCTCCGCCCGTCCGCTCAGCGCCCGGCGGCTCCGGCCGTGAAGACGGCGACCGTGCGGCCGGGGACGGTGAAGGTGCCGGTCGCGCGCTCGTAGCCGGCCGTCTTCACCGTGGCGTCGGAGCCGTGCGCCTGGACCGGGTGGAGCGCGTACGGGGTTCCGGCCAGGGCGGGGACGGTTTGCGCCTGCCGGGACGGGGTGGCGTTGAAGACCACGACGAGCCGGTCGAGCCGCATGGTGATCACGCCGGGCGTCTCCCCGGTGCCGGACAGCGGGAAGGACAGCGCGTCCTGCACCCCCTTTGCCGTGGCCTGGCTGAACGCCTTCTCGGTGGTACGGATCCGCAGCAGGTCCCGGTAGGCCGCCGAGGCGCCGGTGATCTCCGCGCAGCCGGGGCGCGCCGCCGGGTTGGTCAACAGGGGTGCGGCGTAGGGCCACTTGGCCTGGTTGTCCGCGGCCGGGGGCAGTCCCCGGCCGAATCCGTTGCCGTCCTCGCAGTCCCAATGGATGGCGTTGAACCAGTCGCCGCTGTCGTAGGAGTTGCGGTCCAGCGACTTGGAGCGCAGCAGATCGGTGCCGGCCTGGCTGAGCGCCGGGCCCTGGGAGAGGGCGGCGGTGGCCAGGGCCAGGACCTGCGCGCGGGCGCGGTCGGCGGCCGGGGTGGTGGCGGGGAGCTTGTAGGCGAGCGCGTCGTAGAGGGTCTCGTTGTCATGGGCGTCGGCGTAGGCGAGCGCGTCGCCGGGGGCGGCGGCGTAACCGGCCGGGGAGCCGTTGTAGTCGACCTCGGAGCCCTTGACCCGGTGTCCGGCGGTGTCGGTGAAGGTGTAGTCGGCGAGGTTGCCGGAGAGCCCGACCTTGATCAGGTCCTGGGCGTGCAGCAGCCGGGCCCGCTGCTCGTCCGGTGTGCCGTTGGCGGGTGAGCCGCCCGGATCGGTGAAGAGTCCGGAGGCGAAGCCCTGGACGCGGGGGTCCTCATCGAACGGCCCGCCGCCGCGCACCGCGTCCCTGGCCCGGTCGCTGAAGGTGGCGATGCCGGTGCCGGCCATGGTGCGCTGGGTGGCCTGGACGAAGCGGGCGTCGTCGGCCACCTCGCCGAAGTTCCAGCCCTCGCCGTAGAGGATGATCGACTTGCCGTCCACCCCGTCCTTGGCGGGGGTCAGGGCGTCCAGGGCCTTGCGTACGGCCAGGATGTTGGCCTTGGGGTGGTGGCCCATGAGGTCGAAGCGGAAACCGTCGACCTTGTACTCCTTGGCCCAGGTGACGATCGAGTCCACCACGAGCTTGCCCATCATCGCGTGCTCGGGCGCGGTGCCGGGGCAGCAGGTGGAGGTGGCCACGCTGCCGTCGTCCAGCAGCCGCTGGTAGTAGCCGGGCACGATCCGGTCGAGCACCGACTTGCCGTCCTGTCCGGCGGCCACGGTGTGGTTGTAGACGACGTCCATGACGGTGCGCAGCCCGGCCCGTGCCAGGCCCTGCACCATCTGCCGGAACTCGCGGGTGCGCGCCGGGCCGTCCGGGTCGCTCGCGTAGCTCCCCTCCGGCACGGTGTAGTGCAGCGGGTCGTAGCCCCAGTTGTAGCCGTCCCGGCCGGCGGTCCGGGCCACGCACGTCTGCTGCTGGTCGGAGTCGGCGGGCAGGGCGGCCAGGTCGCAGCCGGGCCGGGCCTGGTCGGACCGCCGCTCCGGAACGGTGCCGAAGTCGAAGGCGGGCAGCAGATGGACGTACGAGGTGCCGGACCGGGCCAGCTCCCGCAGGTGCCGCATCCCGTCCGAGTCGCGGTCGGTGAAGGCGAGGTACTGGCCGGGGTGGGCGCTGGTGCGGTCCGCGACGGAGAAGTCGCGGATCTGGAGCTCCTGGATGCGGGCGTCGCGCAGCGGGACGGCCCGGGGCTTGGTCAGCTCCGCCCAGCCGGCCGGGGCGAGCCGGGGGTCGGCCAGGTCGGTGACCAGGCTGTGGGTGGAGTCGGCGGTCAGGGCGGTGGAGTAGGGGTCGGTGACCTCGTTGGTGACGGTCTTGCCGACGCTCGGCGCCCAGACCCGGACCCGGTAGCGGTAGGGCTTGTCCCGCCAGTCGGGGCTGCCGGTGACGCTCCACACCCCGCTGCGGGCGTCCCGCCGCATGGCGACGGTGCGCCCGTCCAGGTCGAGCGAGACGCTCCGGGCGGTCGGCGCCCATACGGAGAGGGTGGGGCGGGAGCCGTGGAAGACCGGGCCGAGGTCGGCCCGGCCGGCCCGGTCCGCGTAGAGGTCGTCCAGGACGCCGGGGATCTGTACCCCGGTGCGGTGCAGTACCTGCTCGTGGTCGTCGGCCGCGCGCTGGACGGCGGCGAGGGGGCCGCGCAGGGCGGTGGCGGCCTTGTCGCGGTCGCGCGGGTCGAGCCGGTAGGCGGGGCGGCCGGTCAGGTGCGGGTAGGCGGCCCGCTGGGCGTCGGTCAGGGAGGCCGGGGTCAGCCGCAGGGTGCCGCCACCGGTGTAGCTCAGCTCCTCGGTGGTCGCGGCGGTGTGCTCGACCGGCCAGACGACGGTGGCCCGGTCGATCCACTGCGCCTCGGCGGTGGCGGGGGGCTGCGCCCCGGCGGTGCCGGTCGCGGCCCGCGCGGTCTGCGGTACGGCGGGCACGGCGGCCGCGCCCAGGGCCAGGGTGGCGAGCGCGGCGGCGGCGCGGAAAAGGGTGACTCTCGGGGGTTTCACAGGGCTGGTGACTCCTTGAGGTGTGGTGTGGGTGTGGGCCCCGCGCCCACCCGCCCGGGTGCGGGCGCGGGGCCCCCGCACGCCCGGGGGCGCGGGCGCGAAGCCCTCACCCCCGGGCGTGCCCGCCGGTGCGGGCCACGGCCTATCCGCAGCTACGGGCACCCACGTGCAGCGCCACCGCCGTGTTGGCGCCCAGCGTCGCGGTGAACCGGCCGGAGGAATCCACCGTGACGGTCTTGCCGCTCTGCACATCGCAGTAGCCGCCCGACGGCAGCGAGGTCTGGAAGGTCTGGGTGAGGGAGCCGCTTTCGTGGTTGATGGCCACGAACGCCTTGTCGCCGCGCCCGAAGGCGATGGCGTCGTTGCCGTTGTCCCACCAGTTGGTCACCGCCGTGCCCCGGGCCGTGTTGCGGAGGGCGACCATGCTCATGATCTCGGGCCACTTGTGCTGGCACTTCCAGCCGTCCTGGTAGCAGGCGTTCACCGTGCCCCCGTTGGGCGGGCCGGCGTCGTTGTCGCTGAACTCGTAGCCGGAGTGGACGTCCGGGGAGCCGTAGGGCCAGGCCAGCATGAAGACGTTGGCCAGGGTGTAGTCGGCGCCGTTCTTGTAGGTGAGGGTGGAGCCGTTGCGCTCGGTGTCCCAGTTGTCGACGAACACACCGGACTTGCCGCTCGCCATGTAGCCCCAGCCCTCGCCGAAGTTGTTCAGGTAGGCCAGCTTCTCGTTCTGGAACACCCGCTTGAGGTCACGGCCGTAGCGGAACTCCTGCACATCGCCGTTGCCCAGGTACTCGGTCGGGGAGACCGCCTCGCCCTCGCCGTAGATGACCTCCTGCTTCCAGTAGACGCCCGAGTTGCTCAGCTGGCTCTTGATGGCGGCCAGGTCGTCGGCCGGGATGTGCTTGGCACCGTCGACACGGAAGCCGTCCACGCCGAGCGAGAGGAGGTCGTTGAGGTAACGGGCGATCCGGGTCCGGACGGAGGACTCGCCGGTGTCCAGGTCCGCCAGGCCCACCAGCTCGCAGTGCTGCACGTTCCAGCGGTCCTGGTAGTTGCTGATCTGCGAGGTGCAGTCGTCCATGTCCTGGGACTGGTAGATCCCGGGGTAGTTGTACTTGGTGTACGAGGAGCCGCCGGTGCCGGTGCCGGACCCGGCGGACATGTGGTTGATGACGGCGTCGGCGACGACCTTGACGCCCGCGGCGTGACAGGTGTCGATCATGTTCTTGAAGGCGGTGCGGTCGCCGAGCCGTCCGGCGATCCGGTAGCTGACGGGCTGGTAGGAGGTCCACCACTGGCTGCCCTGGATGTGCTCGGTGGCCGGGGACACCTCGACATAGCCGTATCCGGCGGGGCCCAGGGTGGTGGTGCACTCCTTGGCGACGGAGGCGTACGTCCACTCGAAGAGTTCGGCGGTGACGTCCTTGGTGCCGGGCGGTGCCGCCTGCGCGGGCTGCGGGGGCAGGGCGACGAGCGCCGCCGCGCCCGCCGCGAGGGCGAGCGCGGTGGCGAGGGGGGTGCGACTGCTGGCCATCGTTCCTCCGTGGGGGGAGTTCGGGGTGCCGATCGAGCCTCGTACGGCAACGCGCCATGCCCGTAAGGCCAGGTGAAGGTTCTTGCCGCACGCGCCAGTGCGGTGTTGGTGACGGGACCGTACTCGCGAGTTTTTGTTGTTGCAAGACCTTTCGCAAGCAATTGCGGCGGTGTTACGTTCAACCACGTTCTCCGGTCCGGCCGGTCGGGGGCCTGTATTAACAGGCCCCACGCGCCCGGCCGGTCGGGCCGGTTATGGCACTTGGGCCGTGGAGCCGCGGACCACCAGGTCCGGCTGGAAGACGAACTCCGTGCGCTGCACCGGGTTGCCGGCCATCTCCTCCAGCAGTGCCCCGACCGCCGCCGTCGCCATCGACTGCACCGGCTGACGGACGGTGGTCAGCGGCGGATCGGTGAAGGCGATCAGCGGGGAGTCGTCGAAGCCGACCACCGACACATCGCGCGGCACCCGCAGCCCCCGCCGGGCCGCTTCCCGGATCACCCCGAGCGCCATCAGATCGCTGCCGCACACGATGCCCGTACAGCCCTGGTCCAGCAGCGTGGCCGCCGCCACCTGCCCGCCCTCGACGCTGAAGAGCGTATGCCGCACCAACTGCCGTGCCTCGCCCGGCGACCGTCCGAGCAGGTCGGCGCTCGCCGCCAGGAACCCCTCGACCTTGCGCCGTGCCGGGACATAGCGGGCGGGCCCCACCGCGAGGCCGATCCGGTGGTGGCCGAGCGCGGCCAGATGGGTGGTGGCCATCCGGGCCGCGGCCCGGTCGTCGGGTGAGACGAACGTGGCGCGGATGCGCTCGTTGTAGCCGTTGATCAGCACGAACGGCACCTTGCGGCCGGCCAGCCGGGCGTAGCGCGCGGGGTCGGCCGTGGTGTCGGCGTGCAGTCCGGACATGAAGACGATGCCCGCCACATCGCGCTCCTCCAGCTGCTCCACCAGTTCGTCCTCGGTGGCGCCGCCGGGCATCTGGGTGCACAGGATCGGGGTGTAGCCATGGCCGGCCAGCACCTGCTCGATGATCTGCGCGAAGGCGGGGAAGACCGGGTTGGTCAGCTCCGGGATCACCAGGCCGACCAGCCCGGCGCTGCGCCGCCGCAGCCGCACCGGCCGCTCGTAGCCGAGGACGTCGAGGGCGGCGAGCACCCGCTGCCGGGTGGTGGCCGCGACCCCCGCCTTGCCGTTGAGCACCCGGCTGACGGTGGCCTCGCTGACCTCGGCCTGCGCGGCGATGTCGGCGAGCCGCGGCGGCGCCGCCGGTGGGCTCGTCACGACTTGGTCGCTCCGGCCGTGAGGCCCGCCACGAGGTGGCGCTGGGCCCAGGAGAACACCAGCGCGGCCGGGATGGCGATCATGACGGCCGCGGCCGTCATGGAGCCCCAGTCCGAGGTGTACTGGTTGACGAAGGTCTGGAGCCCCGCGGCGAGGGTGAGGTTGTCCTCGCCGGTCATGAAGGCGGAGGCGTAGGCGACTTCGGCCCAGGCGGTGATGAAGGTGTAGAACGCGGTCACCGCGAGCCCCGGCTTGGCCAGCGGGACGACCAGCCGCCAGAAGGTCCCGAAGGGGTTGAGGCCGTCGACCCGGCCCGATTCGTCGATCTCCACCGGGATGGTGTCGAAGAAGCCCTTCATCATCCAGGCGCAGAACGGCACGGCCACCGTGAGGTAGGTGACGATGAGCGAGATCGGCTGGTTGAGCCAGCCCAGCGTCGACATGATGTTGTAGAGCGGCACGATGAGGATGGCCACCGGGAACATCTGGGTGATCAGCAGCAGCCACATCAGCGGGCGCATCCCGGGGAAGCGGAAGCGGCTGACGGCGTAGCCGGTGGTGGCCGCGACGAACACGCCGAGGACCGTGGTGATGACCACGACGAACAGCGAGTTGCCGAACCAGGTCAGGAACTCGGTGTCGTTCAGTACGTGCTGGTAGTTGCGCAGCGTCGGGTTCTTCACCACATCGGTGCTGAACGCCTCGGTCTTGGGCTTGAACGAGGTCACCACCAGCCACAGCGGCGGGAAGACCGCGACGGCGGAGGCGATGACGAGCGTGGTGTGCAGCCCGACGGAGGCGAGCGGGCCGCGTCGTTGGTCGCGCATGGCTACCAGACCTCTCCCTGCTTGCGGAGCGAACGGCGGTAGACCACCGCGAAGAGCATGAGGATGAGCAGGATCAGCACACCCCAGGCCGAGGCGCCGGCGAAGTCGCGCGGGCTGTTGACGAAGGAGAGCCGGTAGGCGTACGTCACCAGGATCTCGGTGGAGTCGCCGGGTCCGCCGCGGGTCAGCAGGAAGATCACCGGGAACATGTTGAACGTCCAGATGGTGGACAGCAGGATCACGGTGGAGCTGACCGAGCGCAGTCCGGGCAGGGTGATGTGGCGGAACCGCTGCCAGGGGCTCGCCCCGTCCATCTCGGCGGCCTCGTACAGCTCACCGGGGATGGACTGCAATCCGCCGAGCAGGGCGACCAGCATGAACGGCACCCCGAGCCAGATGTTCACGGCGATCACCGAGACCTTGGCCATGGTGGGGTCGTTCAGCCAGGGCACCGCGTCGATCCCGCCGCCGTCCAGCACCTTGTTGAGGATGCCGTTCTTCTCGTTGTAGAGCAGCCGCCAGGCGAAGACGGAGACGAAGGCGGGCACGGCCCAGGGCAGGATCAGCAGCGACCGGTAGAGGGTGCGCCCGGCGAACCGGCGGTTGAGCAGGACGGCCAGGCCCAGGCCGATCGCGAAGGTGAGCGCCACACAGCTGACGGTCCAGGTGACGGTCCAGATCAGCCGGTCCCAGAAGACCTGGTCCTCCAGGATGGCCTGGAAGTTGTCGAGGCCGACCGTTGTGTAGGTGGCGGGGATGTGGTTGACCCCGATGGTGCGCTCGACGTTGGCCTCGTTGGCGTCGGTCAGCGACAGGTAGACGCCGCGGACCAGCGGATAGCCGATGATCAGCCCGATGACGACCACGACGGGCGCGACCATGGCCCAGGCGTACCAGTGGCGGGCCAGTGCGTGGCGGATGCGGCGCGGCGGCGGGGTGCCGTCCTTGCGAACCCGGCCGCCGCGGCCGCGGGCGCCCTTCGCGCCCGCGGCCGGGTCCAGCGGCCGGCTGGTGTCGACAGCCATCGTCGCCGGCCCTACTTCCAGTCGCCCTTGAGGAGCTTGCGGTATGCGTCACCGACCGACTTCGCGGCCTTCTCGGGTGAGGTCTTGCCGGTGAGGACGTTCGGGAACTGCACCAGGATCGCCTGGAAGAGGCTGTTGCCCTCGGGGATCCAGGGGCGCTCGACGGCCTTGTCCACGGCGTCCTTGAAGAACTTCACATTGGTGTTCGCGGCGACCGTCTTGTTCTCGTAGACGGAGGTGCGGGTGGGCAGCAGCGAGAGCTTCTCGGTGGTCTTGGCCTGGACCTCGGCCGAGCTCATGTACGCCGCGAAGGCGTAGGAGGCGTCCAGGTTCTTCGAGCCGGCGTAGACGGTGAGGTTCTGGCCGCCCTGCGGGGCGCCCTGGCCCTCGCTGCCGGCCGGGACCGGGACCACGCCGAGGTTGGACTTGTCCTTGAACGCCTTGCCGGCCAGGGTGTCCTCGATCGCCCACGGCCCGTTGATGGTCATCGCGACGTCGCCGTTCTTGATGGCGTTCTGCATGTTGTCCCAGCCGTCGGTGGCGTCGGTCTCCGCCGCCCCTGAGGTGACCAGGTCACGGGCGGCCGCGAACGCCTTGACGCCGGGCGCGTCGTCGACGGTGACCTTCTTGGCGCCGGTGTCGAGGAGGTCGCCGCCCTCGCCGTAGATGAAGGGCAGGTACCAGTAGGCGTCGTCGCCGCGCAGATACAGACCGGTCTTGCCGGTCTTCTCCTTGATCTTCTTGGCGGCGGCCTTCAGCTCGGTCCAGTCCTGGGGCGGCTCGACCCCGGCGTCCTTCAGCATCTTCTTGTTGTAGAAGAGGCCGAGGGTGTCGATGACCTGCGGTACGGCGTAGGTCTTGCCCTTGAACTTCGCGCCGGCGAGGGCCTTGGGCAGATAGTCGGACTGGTCGGCGAGGGCCGCGGTGCCGTCCAGCGGGGCGAGATAGCCGATGTTGGCGAGGTCCTGGGTCCAGGCGACCTCGGTGCGCAGCACGTCGGGGGCGCCGGAGCCACCGGAGCCCGCGGCGTTCTTGAACTTGGCCAGCGCCTCGCCGAAGGGCACGTTGACGTAGTTGACCTTGACGTCGGGGTACTTCTTCTCGAAGCCCAGGGCGAGCTCCTTGTAGGTGCCCTTCTCCGCGTCGTTCGACGTGTCCCAGTACGTCACGGTGCCGGACAGATGGCCGCCGGACTTCTTGTCGCCGCCGCTGTCGCCGTCGTCACCGCCGCACGCGGTCGCCGCGAGCGCCATGGCCGCGACGAGTGCGGTGGCCGCTATGCCACGTCGCATCTGAACTCCTCCAAGCCGGCCGCTCCGTCGCGGCCCCGGGTTGCGGAGGAACGTAACAGGGCCGCAAGCTCACCGAAAGACCTTGCGGCAAATTTCTGCAAGGCACCCGGGCATCGTTACCCGCACGTGTCCCGGCGGTAGCCACTCCGCTCCCCTATCGGCGCTTGACATCGGCTTACGGGCGCCCCGTACGCGCCCACGGTGCGACCGGAGTCCCCCGGAGCGCACCGGAGCGCATCACCAGCGGCTGCAAGCTCTTCCGCAAGGCATTGCAGAGCTGTTACGTTCCCGCCATGACCCAGGAGCTCACGACCTCCCTTCCCACCGAGCCGGAACGGCCGTCCCAGAGCCCCGGCTGGTGGCGCGACGCCGTCATCTACCAGGTGTACGTGCGGTCCTTCGCCGACAGCGACGGCGACGGGATCGGCGATCTGCGCGGGGTGCGGGAGCGGCTGCCGCACCTCGTCCAGCTGGGCGTGGACGCCGTCTGGCTGACCCCCTTCTACGCCTCCCCGCAGGCCGACGGCGGCTACGACGTGGCGGACTACCGCGCCGTCGATCCGCTCTTCGGCACCCTCGGCGACGCCGACGACCTGGTACGCACCGCCCATGAGCTGGGGCTGAAGGTGATCGTGGACGTCGTCCCGAACCACAGCTCGGACCAGCACCCGTGGTTCCGCGAGGCGCTCGCCGACCGGCCCGGCGGGGCGGCCCGCGCCCGCTACCACTTCCGCCCCGGCCGTGGCGCACACGGCGAACTGCCGCCGAACGACTGGGAGTCGGTCTTCGGCGGCCCCGCCTGGACCCGCACCACCGATCCGGACGGCACCCCCGGCGAGTGGTACCTGCACCTGTTCGCCCCCGAGCAGCCCGACCTCAACTGGGACTCCGACGAGGTCCGCGAGGAGTTCGACTCGGTGCTGCGCTTCTGGCTGGATCTGGGCGTGGACGGCTTCCGCGTCGATGTCGCGCACGGCATGGTCAAGGCCGCCGGACTGCCCGACATCGGCCGCACCGAGCAGGCCAAGCTGATCGGCGCCCAGGTGCTGCCGTTCTTCGACCAGGACGGGGTGCACGAGATCCACCGCTCCTGGCGCCGGCTGCTGGACTCCTACCCCGGTGACCGGATCGGCGTCGCCGAGGCATGGGCGCCCACCGCCGAGCGGCTGGCCCTCTACGTACGCCCCGACGAGCTGCACCAGGCGTTCAACTTCCAGTTCCTCAAGTGCCCGTGGGACGCGGCCGCGATGCGCGAGGTGATCGACGAGTCGCTGGCCGCGACCGCCTCCGTCGACGCCCCCACCACCTGGGTGCTCTCCAACCACGACGTGGTCCGGCACACCACCCGCTACGCCACCGACAGCCCCGAGCAGGGGCTGACCCGGGCCCGCGCCGCGGCCCTGCTCACCCTGGCGCTGCCCGGCTCGGCGTACCTCTACCAGGGCGAGGAGCTGGGCCTTCCCGAGGTGACCGAGCTGCCGGACGAGCTGCGCCAGGACCCGGCCTTCTTCCGCACCGCCCCCGACGGGCAGGACGGCCAGAACGGGCAGGACGGCTTCCGCGACGGCTGCCGGGTGCCCCTGCCCTGGACCCGCTCCGGCGACAGCCACGGCTTCGGCCCCGGCGGCAGCTGGCTGCCCCAGCCGGCCGCCTGGTCCGAGCTGTCCGTCGAGGCGCAGACCGGCGACCCCGGCTCCACCCTGGAGCTGTACCGCGCCGCGCTGGCGCTGCGCCGCGAGCTGCCGGGCCTGGGCGACACCCCGATGACCTGGCTGGACGCCCCGGAGGGGGTCCTCGCGCTGGCGCGGCCGGGCTTCGTGTGCACGCTCAACACGCTCGGGGAGGAGGTCGAACTGCCGGTGCCGGGGCGTGCCCTGCTGTCCTCGGCGCCGCTGGAGTACGGGGACGGCACCGTGCGCATTCCGGCTGATTCATGCGCGTGGTGGGCAATCTGACATGCGACCGGTACAGTCCCACTCCATGACCGCACGGCTTGCTGATATCGCAGCCCAGGCGGGGGTCAGCGAAGCCACCGTCAGCCGCGTCCTCAACGGCAGGCCGGGGGTGGCGGCGGCCACCCGCGAATCCGTCCTCGCCGCGCTGGACGTCCTCGGCTATGAGCGGCCGGTGCGACTGCGCCAGCGCAGCGCCGGGCTGGTGGGACTGATCACCCCCGAGCTGGAGAACCCGATCTTCCCCGCGCTCGCCCAGGTCATCGGGCAGGCGCTCACCCGGCAGGGCTACACCCCGGTGCTGGCCACCCAGACCCCCGGCGGCTCGACGGAGGACGAGCTGACCGAAATGCTGGTGGACCGGGGGGTGGCCGGGATCATCTTCGTCTCCGGGCTGCACGCGGACACCTCGGCCGATATGCAGCGCTATGACCAGCTGCGCGGCCAGGGTGTTCCGTTCGTGCTGGTGGACGGCTTCTCGCCGAAGGTGCGGGCGCCGTTCATCTCCCCCGACGACCGGGCGGCGATGGGGCTGGCGGTCACCCATCTGGTCTCGCTCGGTCATACCCGGATCGGTCTCGCGCTCGGACCGAAGCGGTTCGTTCCCGTCCTGCGCAAGATCGAAGGCTTCCAGCAGGCGATGCGGGACCGGCTGGGGCTTACCCCGGAGGAGACCGAGGAGCTGATCCAGCATTCGCTGTACACCCTGGAGGGCGGTCAGGCGGCGGCGACCGCGCTGATCGACCGGGGCTGTACGGCGGTGGTGTGCGCGAGCGACATGATGGCGCTGGGCGCCATACGGGCCGCCCGGCAGCAGGGTCTGCGGGTCCCTCAGGACGTCTCGGTGGTCGGCTTCGACGACTCCCCGCTGATCGCCTTCACCGATCCGCCGCTGACCACCATCCGCAAGCCGGTGCAGCCGATGGGTCAGGCCGCGGTGCGGGCGCTGCTGGAGGAGATCGGCGGCACCCCGGCACCGCCCAGCGAGTTCGTCTTCCTCCCCGAACTGGTGGTGCGCGGCTCCACGGCGTCGGCGCACGGCGTTCAGCCGCGGGGCCGGGCGTCCGGGAGCGCCGGAAGTGGCGGGAGTGGCGGGAGCGCCGGGAGTGCGACATAAGCGACGGACGGCCGGGGGCGCGACATAGGCGTACGTAGGGGTGCGTACGCCTAGACTGTTGCCCTATGGGTGGAGCGACTATCAGGACCACGGCAGGCCGGACGGCCGCCCCGGCACCCATCGCGGACACCGAGGCAGCACGGGCGCCGGGCAACACCCTGATGCAGCGGTTGCGGGCGCCCAGAAGGCCCCGGCTCTGGTTCGAGATCGTCCTGATCGCCGTCAGTTACTGGATTTATTCACTGGTTCGCAACGCCGTCCCGGAGCAGAAGTCGGAGGCGCTGCGCAACGCGAGCTGGATCTGGGACTGGGAGCACCGGCTCGGCATGGCCTTCGAGCGGGGCGTCAACCACGCGATCGACTCGGTCAGCTGGCTGATCGTGGGCATGAACTACTACTACGCCACGCTCCACTTCATCGTGACGCTCAGCGTGCTGGTGTGGCTCTACCACTGGCATCCGGGCCGTTACGCCGCCACCCGGCTGGCGCTCTTCGCGGCCACCGGCGTGGCCCTGCTCGGCTACTACTTCTTTCCGCTGGCCCCGCCCCGGCTGATGAGCGGCGGTCATTTCATCGACACCGTGGTGGTGCACAACACCTGGGGATCGATGGCCTCGGGGAACCTCGCCGACATGTCGAACCAGTACGCGGCGATGCCCTCGATGCACATCGGCTGGTCGCTGTGGTGCGGTCTGTCCATCGCGACCCTGGCCCGTCCGGTGTGGGTCAAGACGCTGGGGCTGCTCTACCCCTCGGCCACCCTGCTGGTGATCGTCGCCACCGCCAACCACTTCTGGCTGGACGCGGTCGGCGGGGTCGTCTGTCTCTCCTTCGGCCTCTCGCTGTCCTGCGCGTGGTACGGCTCGCTGCCGTACCGGCTGCCGCGGCAGGTGGCCGTGATCTGCACGGCTTGATCGCCCCTGGTCCGAACCGCCATTCTCTGTTCCGCAAGTTCGATGTTCGATGTGAGTTCAGGGGCTCCCTGTGTCGCGCCGACCGACGCGGAACGAGCACGATGAGCGTGACGAAAGGGACCACCGGCCACCGTGCACACCGCCGACCCGACCGCCTCCGCCCCTTCGACCGTCGCCGCTCCGGGCGCGCCGCTGCTCCCTGGGCCCCGCACCGCCGCGCGGCCCCGCTTCCCGCTGGTGGCCACCGACCTCGACGGCACCCTGTTGCGCGCCGATCTGACGGTCTCGCCCCGCACCCGTGCGGCGCTCGCCCTCGTCCGGACCGCAGGAGCCCGGCATCTGGTGGTCACCGGGCGTCCGGCCGCGTCCTGCCGGGAGTTCCTGGTCGCGATGGGCTACCGGGGGCTCGCGGTGTGCGGACAGGGCGCGCAGCTGTACGACGCCTCCGCGGACCGACTGCTGGTCTCGGCGTCGCTGGACCGGGAGCTGGCCCGGTCGGTGGTGGAGCGCACGGAGGAGGCGCTGGGCGCCGGGCCGCTGGAGCTCGCCGTGGTGACCGCGGCCCCCGAGAACCGCTTCCTGGTCACCGCCCGCTTCGCCGACCGGACGCGCCCGGAGTGGGGACTGGTGGAGCGGGCGGAGCTGTGGGCGGCGCCGATCGAGAAAGTGCTGATGCGCCACCGTACGGTTGAGGACGGACTGGTCGCCGCGGCCGCGGAGCGGGCGGGGGCCGGCGAGGTGGCGGTGACGCACTCCGAGAAGGGCATGATCGAGGTGCTCCCCGCCGGGACGGACAAGGCGGTGGGGCTGCAACTGGCCGCCGACCGGATGGGGTTCACCCCGGCGGAGACCATCGCGTTCGGCGACATGCCCAATGACATCCCACTGCTGGGCTGGGCCGGATACGGGGTCGCGATGGCCAACGCGCACCCCGATCTGCTGGCGATGGCCGACGAGGTGGCGCCCTCCCACGAGGAGGACGGAGTCGCGGTGGTCCTCGAACGACTCTTCACCCACGCTTGAGCGACTAGGCCGTGTTTTAGGTTCGGCTTCCTGTGCACGCCCTGGATGATGATGATCAAGATGTGGGGCGAGGGGATCTTTCTGATGAGCAGTGGTCGGTGCTGGAGTCGTTGCTGCCTGCGGTGGGCATAAGTCGCAGGTGGCCTAGCTGTCGGCGGCTGATAGACGGTGTGCGGTGGCGGGTTCGGACCGGAGTTCCGTGGCGGGACCTGCCGTTCGAGTACGGACCGTGGCAGACGGTGTATGGACTGCTCCGGAGATGGCAGCGTCGGGGTGTGTGGGCCCGACTGCTGACGTTGTTGCAGGCGAGAGCTGATGCGGCCGGGCTGATCTTCTGGGAGGTCAATGTCGACTCCACCATCTGCCGAGCACACCAGCACGCTGCCGGTGCCCGCCGGCGCAGTGCTGTGCAGAAGGAACCGCCAGGCGGAGTCAGCACCGAACCTGAAGACCATGGACTGGGCAGGTCGCGAGGCGGGTTCACCACGAAGATTCACCTGACGTGTGAGCAGGGGCAGAAGCCGTTGTCGCTGCTGATCACCGCCGGGCAGCGCGGCGACAGTCCGCAGTTCGAGCCGGTCCTGAACGCGATCGGGGTACCCCGGGCCTGGAGTCGGTCGGCCGAGAAGCCGCCCGCTGAGGGTGCGAGGCGATAAGGCGTACTCTTCACGCGCGAATCGCGCATACCTGCGCAGACGTGGCATCAGGTGCACGATTCCTGAGCCGGCCGATCAGGTCCGCAGGCGCCGCGGACGTGGCGGTGGCCGTCCGCCCTTCTTCGACCACGAGGACTACAAGGCCCGGCACGCGGTCGAATGCGGGATCAGCCGTCTCAAGCAACACCGGGCCGTGGCGACCCGGTTCGACAAACTTGCGGTTCGGTTCGAGGCGACGGTTCAGGTCGCGGCGATTCATCAGTGGCTGTGAACCCTCAGCCTGCCGTCGTGCGGATGCCACAGCAGCAAAGGACGGCCCTGCGGTCACTACGGAGGAAGGGCGCATTGCCTGGCATTGGCGCGGCGCGGTGTGTATGGGGTTGCACCTTCCGTAGCGGCATGTGGTCCGGTGGACTTACGTCCCGATGCCTTGAGGAAAGGTCCCTGCTCATGCATTCGTCTTTCATGCCACCCCGTCAGGTCAAGATCGGTGACGCGGCGGCCTTCGTCGGCAGCACGCCACGGGCGATTCGCCATTACCACGAGATCGGCCTGCTCCCCGAGCCTAAGCGGGGCGGCGATGACCGCCGCCGCTACGGGTACGAGGACATGATCCGCTTGCTGTGGATTCGCAAGATGGCCGACGCCGGGATCGCCCTGGACGACATCCGTGACGCCTTTACCACCGGCACGGCTTCCGCCGGTGCGGACAGCGGAGAAGGTATCGCGGGCATCCTGGAGCGGTTGGAGGAAACCCTCGCCGAGCAGGAGGCGGAATTGCGGCGGCAACGGACCGCCGTGCAGCGGATGCGCACCGAAGGCAGCCGGATGGGCCTGCTCTCCGACTTCGTCACCGAACGCCTCAAGAGCCTGCCCGAGGGCTCCCTGCGTCAGGCGGACCTGGACAGTCTGCTGGTCACTGAGCGGATCTTCGGCCCGCTCGGCGCGGCCGTCCAGGCCACCCGCTTCGTCGTCCTGGCCACGCATCCCACTCTGCGGGAGGATTCCGACCGCATCGATGACGCCGAGGAGGCACTCGATGACAGTGTCGCCGTCGATGATCCACGGGTGGCTCAAGTGGCCGTCGAGCGGCATGCCTTCGAAAGCGCCCTGCAGGCCGTCATTGAGGAGTCCGGCCTGGGTAAAGACGACGATGCCCTCTTCGATGCCTGGGACACTTTGCACCCTGCCACCGCCGATGACGGCGAGGGCGAGGCCGACCTCGGCTCTGGCAGACGGGAGGCTGACTCCATGAGCGTGTTCGAAGCCACCGGCAAGATGCCCTACGACTTCTCCCCAGCCCGCCTGCGCTGTATGGAACTGGCGGAAGAACTATCCGCCCAAGACTCACCCGCTACCTAAAACACGGCCTAGTGGACACCGGGGCCCGGTCACTGCGGCGCTACCGAGCGGCCCTCCCGGTAGGCATCGACGCCCCGGTGTCACTGGCTGAAGGGTGCCCCCCGCTGGTCGAAAAGGACTCGGGGAACGATCGGCGCGGCCAGGAGCCTCCGCTTGTCCGGCTCGGTCGGGTGCGGCTTTCGTCTCGCGCCTTCGGCGCACTTGAGCAGCGGGGCAGGGGGTGCCGGGCCAGGCCCGCGTCGCCGTCCGCCGGGCCGGTGGGGGCGAGGACCGGTGACGGCTTCCGTGACCGGGAGCCGACGCCGCTGCCGGACAGCAGGGGGTGGGGTACCCCTCTGGAAACTGATTGACAAATTAGTTGCGTCAGATCAAGCGTTTTTTAGGGGAGTACCGGGAGGGGCCGTCCCGACTGCCCCCGCAGTCCGGCGGGACTCCGGCCACCGAGTACGGAAGCCGCCACCGGCACCCACGCCAAAGGACCCGGCGCCCGGCGACGGCGCCGCGCCCCCCACCCCCGCCGCCGCTGCTCAATTGCGCCGAAGGCGCGAGACGAAACCCACACCGCGCCACCGTCCGAACCGCGTCCCGGACGGTCACACGCTCCCCGGCAGCCGGTCGAAATCACCCGCTTGAGCCCCTCGATGCGGTTCCGTACTGAGCACCACGGGCCTTCCCCGGGAAAGCGGTGTGGTTCCAGGTCAGCGGGGCCCGTTCATGAACAGCCCAGATGCGTACAGCATGCGAGAGGGTTCGGGGGTCGTCCTTCTCACTTCCGGTCAGATGGGCGGGGGCGGTCCACGCGCCGCATTACGGTGACGGCACGTTCCCCCTGTTCATCGGCGTCTGGAGGATGGTGTGCGGTACAAAGGGCCGCTTTCGAAGCGCGCGACCGGGCCGTTCAATCGGTGGGTGGCCGGGTTGCGCTCCTCTCCCCGGTGGGGGCGGCTGGTGCGCGGGCGCCTTACGGTCGTGACGTACACGGGGCGGCGCTCGGGCCGTACGTTCAGCACGCCGGTCGCCTACCGGCGGGCCGCCGACCTCGTCACCATCACCGTGGCCCTGCCCGAACGCAAAACGTGGTGGCGCAACTTCACCGATGAGGGCGGCCCGATATCGCTGGACCTGGACGGGGGCGACCGCACGGGACATGCGGTGGCCCGGGTCGACGGCAAGGGGCGGGTCACCGTCACCGTGCGGCTCGACCCCGGCCCGCCCGCCGGGGACGGTATCGGTCGCTGACGCGGCCACGCACCGCGCCCAGCCACTTGCCATGCCCCCTTCACGCTTTCGCGGAGCCGGTGCGTAAGATCGACGGCCACACGGGGGAAGGAACAGCGATGAAACAGCTGATGAGCGGCGTGCGCAGCCGCGTGCGTCGGCGGACCGCCCTGGTCGGCGGCGCCGTCGTGGTGCTGGTGGCGGCCGGGCTCGGCACTTGGGCCACGGACACCTGGCCGTTCGACAAGGACACCTACTGCTGGGGCGCCTGGAAAGAGGACAGCGGACCGCACTTCCTGAGCGGCGAGGCCATCGACGAGGACAACGCCGGCCGTACGTCGAAGGAGACCGCGCCGACACCACGGCGGCCACAGGGGCGGTGCACGGTCTCGCTCCACTCCGAGGACGCCGAAGTGGCCGAGAAGACCGAGGTCACGGTCGTCTACGGCCCCGCGCCCGAGGACGCCGCGGAGCGTGTCGAGTGGATCGGCGGATACCTCGGCGACCGGGCGATGCCGCTGCCCGACGGACTGCCGGGCGCCACCGACGGCAAGCACGCGCTGCTGGTGCTGCCCAAGGAGTGCGACACCCGCGACGGGCGGCCGACCGCGGTGACGCTCGACGCCACCGCGGAGTCGGTCTACCGCGACTCCACCATGTCGGGTGACGCGGGGCTCGGCGGCTCCCAGTCCGTGGCCCGGTTGCTGGTCGCGGTCGCCAACCGGGCGATGGAGAAGGCGGGTTGTGCCCCGGCGAAGCCGCTCGAGGTCCACTCGCCGATCACCACGCTGCCCGAGGAGGAGGAATCCTTCTTCACCCGCGCCTGCCGGATCAGGGGCCTGGACCTCGGCGATGCGGCCAAGGAGCTGGAGTACCAGGTCGGCGCGGTCACCCGGGACCTCCAGTCGTGTTCGGTGCGGCTACGGCGCGGCGAGGGCCGGTACTTCGACGCCCTGATGGTCGCCCAGCCGCGTCTGGCCGCGCTGTTCGACGGCGTCACCGGCAGCAAGGCGCCGGCGCGCGGCTGGCGCGGTACGGGGGTCTTCGCCGACGAGTACAAGGTCGTACGGGCCGGATGCGCGGACCGCCCGCTCACCGTGCTGATGCTCGCCCCGTCCACCCGCGAGACGACGCCGTACTTCGCCACCTTCGCCAACGCCGTGGCGCGACGCGTCGGTTGCGCGCCCATCGCACCTGGGGGGACCGACCGATGACCGACCACACCGGGGACAACGAGCACCACGACAGCACCGAGAACCCCGAGCAGGACGGCGACACGACCGCTGTGCCGCCGCCGCACGAGCGGCACCGCCCCTGGTGGCACTGGCGGCGCCTGACCGGCAGCCGGCTGCGGCTGGCCGTGACCGCGGGCGTGGCCGGGGCCGTCGCCGGTGCGCTGCTCGGCGGCGCGGGAGTGGCCTGGCGGGCCGAGGCGGGTCCGTTCGCGGACGACCGGGCCTGCTGGGGGGCGCTCAGCCGGGACGATGTGGCGGCGCTGTTCGACGGCAAGACGGACATCGAGACGTCCGACGTGCCCATCACCACCGACCGCATCGGCTCCGAGGGCCCGTCGGGCACATGCCGTCTGACGTCGCCGCGCGGGCGGCGGATCACCGTCGAGGCGCACCGGCTGGACACCCGGTTCGGCGGCTCGGGCGACCAGTGGGCCGATGAGTTCCTGTCCGCGCGGCTCACCCCGCTGGGCGGCGGGCTGCTGGGCATGGCCTCGGACACCCGGGCCTGGCTCGCGGTGCCCGACGGCTGCCTGGGCCGGCCGAGCCGGACCGGCGTCTCCGACGGCCCCACCGTGATCGACATGAACACCGGCTGGACCGTCTACGACGACGAGGTCGACACCGAGGCCCGCGACGCGCTCGCCCGCGCCGTGGTCAAGCTCGTCAACCACTACATGGCCGACCAGGGCTGCGCGGGCACCATCGCCGACCCGGTCGGCGGCATGCCCGCGCCGCCGCGCTTCCTGGACGAGAAGAAGGACGCCATGTGCGGCGTCGAGGGGCTGCCGCTCCCCGCCGCGTACCAGCGCGACGGGCTGGGCGGCCCGCTGGTGACCCGGGGCGACGGCCCGGTGCGCACCTGCGACCGCGATGTGCTCTTCGACCACCCCGGGCTGCGGCTGATGACGGTCGAGGACCCCCGGCTGGCCGTGCTCTACGACCGGCTGTCCCTGGACGGTGCCAAGGAGCCGGTCAAGGCCGGTGAGGGCGACGGACGCGGCTTCGTCCGCGACGACATGGGGATGTTCCAGGCGGAGTGCCAGACCGGCCAGGTCACCTTCCTGGTCCGGGCGGACGACGCGGACCGCCCCGGCGCCATCCGTACCCTGCTCACCCGCTATGTGGCCGCAGAGGCCGACCGCATCGGCTGCGGTCCGCTGCGCCTCACGCTGCCCGAGGACGGCTGAGGCACCGCTTCACCGCGCCGTCGGTTCCCGTAGGCGCCGTCGGTTCTGGTTCTCCTAGGCGCCGTCAGTTCTCGTCGTCGCCGTCAGTTCTCGTAGTCGTAGAACAGCCGCTCCACCACCGCCCGCGCCCGGCGGGTGGTGCGGCGGTAGTCCTCCAGCGCCTCGCCGACGTGGCCGGGGCCGTAGCCCAGGTAGCGGCCCACCGCGGCCAGTTCGCGGACATCGGTCGGGAAGGTGTCGCCGGGGCGGCCGCGGACCAGCATGACGGCGTTGCGGACGCGGCTGGCCAGGACCCACGCCTCGTCCAGGGTCTGGGCGTCCTCGGTGGAGATCAGCCCGGCGGCGTGGGCGGCGGCCAGGGCCTGGCGGGTGCGGGTGGTGCGCAGACCGGGCTCGGCCCAGCCGTGGCGCATCTGGAGCAGTTGGACGGTCCATTCGACGTCGCTGAGGCCGCCGCGGCCGAGTTTGGTGTGGGTGGTGGGGTCGGCCCCGCGCGGCAGCCGTTCGGACTCCATCCGGGCCTTGAGCCGCCGGATCTCGCGGACCGCGTCCTCGCCCAGCCCCTGGGAGGGATACCGCAGGGGATCGATCAGCTCGATGAACCGCTCGCCGAGCCCGGGGTCGCCCGCGACCGGTTCGGCGCGCAGCAGTGCCTGGCTCTCCCAGACCAGCGACCAGCGGCGGTAGTAGGCGGCGTAGGAGGCGAGGGTGCGCACCAGCGGGCCGGACTTGCCCTCGGGACGCAGGTCGGCGTCGATGAGGAGGGGCGGGTCGACGGTGGGGAGCTGGAGCAGCCGCCGCATCTCGTTGGCCACGGCGAAGGCGGCGCGGGCGGCTTCCTGTTCGTCGGCGCCCTCGCGCGGCTCGTGGACGAAGAGCACGTCCGCGTCGGAGCCGTAGCTGAGTTCATGGCCGCCGAAGCGGCCGAGGCCGATCACGGCGAAGCGGGTGGGCAGCTCATCGCCCCAGGTGTCGCGGACGGCGGCGCGCAGGGCGCCCGCCAGGGTCGCGGCGTTCAGATCGGAGAGGGCGTCACCGACCATGTCGACCAGCCCGGCGGCGTCCACGGGCGGTTCGGCGGCGGGGGCGGTGGGCCGGGCCGGCACATGGGGTTCGGACTCCTTGAGGGCGGTGGGCAGCTCGGAGCGCTTGGCCGCCGAGGGGGCGGGCGTGGGCCCGGTGGCCCGGCCCGGCGTCCGGTCGCCGGACGGCGGCCAGCTCACGGTGGGGCGCACCTCGCCGTTGGCCAGCCGGGCGCTTTCGATGATGTCCGCCGCCGCGGTACGGAACATCTCGCGCCGCCGCACTCCGCGCGCCACCGCGACCGCCTGCTCGGCACCGTCGGCGCGGCCGACGGCGGCCAGCACCTCCTGCTCCAGATGGGCCCGGCCGCGCGGGCGCAGCCCCTCCGGGTCGCCGAGCAGGGCGACCGCCTCGGGGGCGCGCAACAGCAGGTCGGGGGCGAGCCGCCCGGCGGACAGCACCCGGGCCAGGTTCTCCGCGGCGGCGCCCTCGTCCCGCAGCAGCCGCAGGTACCAGGGGGTTTTGCCGAGCGCGTCGGAGACCTTGCGGAAGCCGAGCAGTCCGGCGTCCGGGTCGGCGGAGTCGGCGAACCAGCCCAGCAGCACCGGCAGCAGCGTGCGCTGGATCGCCGCCTTCCGGGTCACCCCGGACGCCAGGGCCTCCAGGTGCCGCAGCGCTCCGGCCGGGTCCGCGTAGCCCAGGGCCGTGAGGCGCTGGCCGGCCGCCTCGGAGCTGAGCCGGATCTCACCGGGCTCCAGCTGGGCGACGGCGTCCAGCAGCGGCCGGTAGAAGAGCTTTTCGTGCAGCCGCCGTACCTCGCGGGCGTGCCGCCGCCACGCGGTGTCCAGTTCGGTGACCGGCTCCGTGCGGAACCCCAGCGACCGGCCGAGGCGTCGCTGATCGGCCTCGTCCTCGGGCATCAGATGGGTGCGGCGCAGCCGGTGGAGCTGGATGCGGTGCTCCATGGTGCGCAGGAAGCGGTACGCGGAGTTCAGCGCGGCGGCGTCGGTGCGCCCCACATAGCCGCCCGCGGCCAGTGCCGCGAGGGCGTCCAGCGTCGTGCCGCTGCGCAGCGACTCATCGGACCGTCCGTGCACCAACTGGAGCAGCTGGACGGCGAACTCGACGTCGCGCAGGCCGCCGGGGCCCAGCTTGAGTTCGCGGTCGACCTCGGCGACGGGGATGTTCTCGACCACGCGGCGGCGCATCTGCTGCACGTCGGGCACGAAGTTCTCGCGCTCGGCGGCCTGCCAGACGAGCGGCGCGAGGGCGTCCACGTACGCCTGGCCGAGCGCGCCGTCGCCCGCGACCGGACGGGCCTTCAGCAGCGCCTGGAACTCCCAGGTCTTGGCCCAGCGCTGGTAGTACGCCAGATGGCTGGAGAGGGTCCGCACCAGCGGGCCGTTGCGCCCCTCGGGGCGGAGGTTGGCGTCGACGGGCCAGATGGTGCCCTCGACGGTGACATCGGAGCAGACGCGCATCAGCCGGGAGGCGAGCCGGGTGGCGGCCCGTACCGCCTCGTCCTCCGGAACGCCCTCCACGGCCTCCGCCACGAAGATCACGTCCACGTCGGAGACGTAGTTGAGCTCGCGGCCGCCGCATTTGCCCATGCCGATCACGGCGAGTTTGCAGGCGGCGGCGTCCTGCGGCTGCTCCTCGGCCGCGATCTCCAGCGCGGCCCGCAGCGTCGCGGTCGCCAGGTCGGCCAGTTCGGCGGCCGTCTGGGTGATCTCGGTGGTGCCGCACACATCGCGGGCCGCGATGGCCAGCAGCGCCCGCCGGTAGGCGACGCGCAGCGCGTCGGCCCGGGGCAGCCCCGCCCCGGGCTCGCCCCAGACGCCCTCGGCCAGGGCCCGCTCGAATTCGGGGGTGGTCGGGTGCAGATCGGCCGACTCGTAGGTCACCAGGGCGTGCCAGTCCTGCGGATGGCGGGCGAGGTGGTCGCCCAGCGCCTCGGAGGCGCCGAGCACACCGAGCAGCCGGTCGCGCAGCGGTTTGGCGGTGACGAGGGTGTCCAGCAGCGCCTGCCGGGAACCGGCCCGCTGCCCGCCGTGCTCCCCCGGGCCGCTCTGCTCCTCCTCGGGCAGCGCCTCGACCAGCCGGACCAGCCCGAGCAGCGCCAGATCCGGATCGGCGGTCGCGCCGAGCCCCTCCAGCAGTACGGAATCGCTGCGCACCCCGGCCAGCTCGGGCGCGTCCAGCAGCCGCTGGGCGGCCGAGGCGTCGGTGAAACCGTGCCGCAGCAGCCGGGTGAAGTTGCTGCTCCTGCGTCCCTGCGGTACGGACATCCCGCCGCCTCCCGTCCCTGGTCGACTCCGCGCCGCCCGATCACGCGCCGCGCACAGCGTGATCAATGCGCCGCTGACGAGCCTAAGCGACCTCGGCGGCGAAGCGGCAGGTCCGGGCGGGGGCGCGGCCGGCGCCCCCGCCTGGCCCGCTACAGCACCGGCAGGTTCTTGCGCAGCTCGAACGGGGTGACCTCGGAGCGGTACTCCTCCCACTCCTGCTTCTTGTTGCGGAGGAAGAAGTCGAAGACATGCTCCCCGAGCGTCTCCGCGACCAGTTCGCTGCGCTCCATCAGGTCGATCGCCTCGCCCAGGTTCTGCGGCAGCGGTTCGATGCCGAGCGAGCGGCGCTCGGCGTCGGAGAGGGCCCAGACGTCGTCGTCGGCGCCGGCCGGGAGCTCATAGCCGCCCTCGATGCCCTTGAGCCCGGCCGCGAGCAGCACCGCGTAGGACAGGTAGGGGTTGGCGCCGGAGTCCAGGGAGCGGACCTCGACCCGGGTGGAGCCGGTCTTGCCGGGCTTGTAGAGGGGGACGCGGACGAGGGCGGAGCGGTTGTTGTGGCCCCAGCAGATGTAGGAGGGGGCCTCGCCGCCCGCGCCGGCGGTGCGCTGGGAGCCGCCCCAGATGCGCTTGTAGGAGTTGACCCACTGGTTGGTCACGGCGGAGATCTCCCCGGCGTGGCGGAGCAGCCCCGCGATGAAGGAGCGGCCCACCTTGGAGAGCTGGAACTCGGCGCCGGACTCGTAGAAGGCGTTCCGGTCGCCTTCGAAGAGGGAGAGGTGGGTGTGCATGCCCGAGCCGGGGTGTTCGGAGAACGGCTTCGGCATGAACGTGGCCTGCACCCCCTGCTCCAGCGCGACCTGCTTCATGACCAGGCGGAAGGTCATGATGTTGTCGGCGGTGGAGAGCGCGTCGGCGTAGCGCAGATCGATCTCCTGCTGGCCGGGGGCGCCCTCGTGGTGGGAGAACTCGACCGAGATGCCCATCGATTCGAGCATGGTGATCGCCTGGCGGCGGAAGTCCATGCCGATGTTCTGCGGGGTGTGGTCGAAGTAGCCGGAGGAGTCGGCGGGCACCGGGCGGGTGCCGTCCACCGGCTTCTGGCTGAGCAGGAAGAACTCGATCTCGGGGTGGGTGTAGAAGGTGAAGCCGAGGTCGGAGGTCTTGGCGAGGATGCGCTTGAGGACGTAACGGGGATCGGCGAAGGACGGTGAGCCGTCCGGCATCAGGATGTCGCAGAACATCCGGGCGGTCCCCGGGGCCTCGGCGCGCCAGGGCAGGATCTGGAACGTCCCGGGGTCCGGCTTGGCGATCATGTCGGACTCGTAGACACGGGCGAAGCCCTCGATCGCGGAGCCATCGAAGCCGATGCCCTCGTCGAAGGCGCCCTCGAGTTCGGCGGGTGCGACGGCGACGGACTTCAGAAAGCCGAGCACGTCGGTGAACCACAGCCGCACGAACCGGATGTCGCGCTCTTCGAGCGTGCGGAGCACGAACTCCTGCTGCTTATCCATGGTCCCCTATCCTTGCAGGTCAAACGGCTCTTTACGCGGGCGCGGGGCACCTTTCGCAGCCCCAGTATCACGTGGCGGGATTTCTTGGAGGTTTCGTCCGGCCGCTCCGGTCTCCCCCTGTACCTCACCACGATGTGTGCATCGTACTTTCACGCGGCCGGTCACGGACCCGAGCGTTCCGCGCCCGCCGTGGCGCCTTCGGGAGGTCCATACCCCTTGGGGGTAAGCTGCCGATCATCACGATGATCAAACAGTCGGATAATGATCATAACGGCCAGAGCGACCAGAACGGTCAGATGGAGGCGGCGATGCGCCGTCGGAGCCCCTCACCCCTCACCCCACCCCTCAGCCGGTCGCCGGCGCGCCGCACGGCACGCACAGGCCGTATAGAGCGGCGCGTCGGCCGCCCGCCCTCCCGGCGGGGCGGCGGACGCGCCGACCCTCACCCATACGGCACACATCAGCATTGGGGTACCGACTCATGCACGAAAAGACTCGCCGTGCCGTACTCGGCACGGGCATCGCCGCCGCCGGCAGCGGTCTGCTCCCGGCCTGCGGCTCCCCCGCCCCCCACCGCGCCAAAGACCACGACGGCATGGACGGCGCCCGCAGGGGCGCCCCCGGCAGGGCCGGCGCGCCCGCGAGCGACGTCCCGCCCGCCTACATCTCCCCGCACGGCCCGGAGGTCGCCGAGCGGGAGCGGAAGCGGGACCCGGGGCCGGTGCGGCGGTTCCGGCTGACCGCCACCGCGACCACGCTGGACATCGGCGCCCGCAAGGTGACGTCCTGGGCCTTCGAGGACCAGGTGCCGGGCCAGGAGATCCGCGTGACCGCGGGCGACACGATCGCGCTCACCCTCGCCAACAACCTGCCGCAGTCCACCACGCTGCACTGGCACGGCATCCGGCTGCGCAACGACATGGACGGCGTCCCGGGGGTGACCCAGCGGCCGATCAAGACCGGCGCCGCCTTCGACTACCGCTTCACGGCGCTCTACCCGGGCACGTACTGGATTCATCCGCACTCGGGCCCCCAGCTGGACCGGGGGCTGTACGCACCGCTGATCGTGGAGGATCCGAAAGAGACGCTGACATACGACAAGGAGTGGGTCGTCGTCCTCGACGACTGGCTCGACGGAGTGGGCGGCCGCACCCCGGACACGGTGCTGAAGCAGCTCAACGGCGGTAAGGCCGCCCATGCGATGGACGACGACGGTAAGGGCGACGCCGAGGAGGCGGCCAAAGGGGCCAAGGCGGCAGACAAACGTGCGGACAAGGGCGCCGCGAAGGGCGGCCGGGCCCGGCCCTCGGCCCGGCACGAGGCCGCGCCGATGGAGAGCGCGCTGCTGGGCGGCCACGCGGGCGATGTCACCTACCCCTACTACCTGGTCAACGGGCGCAGCCCGGAGTCCCCGCAGGTCTTCCGCGCCAAGCGCGGCGACCGGGTCCGCATCCGCATCATCAACGCGGGGGGCGACACCGCCTTCCGCGTCGCCCTCGGCGGCCACCGGATGACCGTCACCCACACCGACGGCTATCCCGTCGTGCCGGCCGAGACGGACGCGCTGCTGCTGGGCATGGGCGAGCGCTACGACGTTCTGGTCACCGTCAAGGACGGGGTCTTCCCGTTCGCCGTCCTCGCCGAGGGCAAGGGGCGGTCCGCGCTGGCGGTGCTGCGCACCCGCGGCAAGGAGCCCGTAAGGTTCCCGCGCCCCAAGGAGTTGGACGGCACGCTGCTCACCGCGGCCGGGCTGAAGGCGGCCGAGGAGGTGCGGCTGGCGCCCAAGGACCCCGACCGCATCATCCGGCTGCGGCTCACCGGCTCGATGCGGAGGTGGGACTGGGCGATCAACGGCCGGCCGTACGATTCCTCGCAGCGCTATCCGGTGCGGTCCGGGGAACGGGTCCGGCTGTCCTTCATCAACGGCACCGACATGTGGCATCCGGTGCATCTGCACGGCCACACCTTCGCGCTGCCGGACGGCGGCCCCCGTAAGGACACCACGATCCTGCTGCCGCACCACAAGGTGAACGTGGACCTCGACGCCGACAACCCCGGACTGTGGATGGTCCACTGCCACAACGTCTACCACTCGGAGTCCGGGATGATGACCATCCTCGGTTACCAGAAGTAGCCACCGCGGCGGAGCAGACCCGGCCCCGGAGCGCAGGGGCCGGGCGGGCGGGCGCCTTCGGATCGGGCGGGCGCCACCGGGGCCGGGCGGGCGTGAGCAGGCAGACAGAGACACCCCCGGCTATCGCGTCAGACAGACGATTACACTGGGCCCGTGCCTCAACTTCGCCTCGCTCTGAACCAGATCGACTCGACCGTCGGAGACCTCGCCGGCAACACCGAGTCGATACTCCACTGGACCCGGCACTCCGCCGAGCAGGGCGCCCATCTGGTGGCGTTCCCCGAGATGGCGCTGACCGGCTACCCCGTCGAGGACCTGGCGCTGCGCTCGTCCTTCGTCGAGGCGTCACGCTCCGCGCTGCGCTCACTCGCCGAGCGGCTGGACGCCGAGGGACTGGGCGAGGTGCCGGTGGTCGTCGGCTATCTCGACCGCAGCGAGCGCGCCCGGCGGTACGGCCAGCCGGCCGGCTCACCGCAGAACGCGGGCGCCGTGCTGCACCGGGGCACGGTCGCCCTGACCTACGCCAAGCACCATCTGCCGAACTACGGCGTCTTCGACGAGTTCCGCTACTTCGTGCCCGGCGACACCCTGCCCATGGTGCGCGTCCACGGCATCGACGTGGCACTCGCCATCTGCGAGGACCTGTGGCAGGACGGCGGCCGGGTGCCGGCCGCCTGCACGGCGGGGGCCGGGCTGCTGCTGTCGATCAACGCCTCGCCGTACGAGCGGGAGAAGGACGACACCCGGCTGGACCTGGTGCGCAAGCGGGCCCAGGAGGCGGGCTGCACCACCGCGTACCTGGCGATGATCGGCGGCCAGGACGAGCTGGTCTTCGACGGTGACTCGATCGTCGTGGACCGGGACGGCAAAGTCATCGCGCGGGCCCCGCAGTTCGCGGAGGGGTGTGTGCTGCTCGACCTCGATCTGCCCGCCGCGGACCCGGGCTCCGTCCCCGAGGGGGTCGTGGACGACGGGCTCCGCATCGAGCACGTCACCCTCTCCGCCGACCCGCTCCCCGCGTACGAGCCGGAGCTCGCGGGCGGCGAGGCCGAGCGGCTCGGGGACGACGAGGAGATCTACACGGCGCTGGTCGTGGGGCTCCGGGCCTATGCGGCGAAGAACGGTTTCCGCAGTGTTCTGATCGGGCTCTCCGGCGGGATCGACTCCGCCCTCGTCGCCGCCATCGCCTGTGACGCGGTCGGCGCGCAGAACGTGTACGGCGTCGCCATGCCCTCGCGCTACTCCTCCGAGCACTCGATCGCCGACGCCACCGAGCTGGCGCGGCGCACCGGGCTCAACTTCCGTACGGTCCCGATCGCCCCGATGTTCGATGCCTATATGGGCGCCCTGGGCCTGACCGGGCTGGCCGAGGAGAACCTCCAGTCGCGGCTGCGCGGCACGATGCTGATGGCGATCTCCAACCAGGAGGGCCACATCGTCCTCGCCCCGGGCAACAAGTCCGAGCTGGCCTGCGGCTACTCCACGCTCTACGGGGACTCGGTCGGCGCGTACGGCCCGATCAAGGACGTCTACAAGACGTCCATCTTCCGGCTGGCGAAGTGGCGCAACCGCGCGGCGGAGGAGCGGGGCCAGACCCCGCCCATCCCCGAGAACTCGATCACCAAGCCCCCGAGCGCCGAGCTGCGCCCCGGCCAGGTCGACACCGACTCGCTCCCCGACTACGACGTCCTCGACCGCATCCTGGAGCTGTACGTGGACCGGGACCAGGGGCGTGCGGAGATCGTCGCCGCGGGCTACGACGACGCGCTGGTGACCCGGATCCTGCGGCTGGTCGACACGGCGGAGTACAAGCGGCGCCAGTACCCGCCGGGCACGAAGATCTCCGCGAAGGGCTTCGGCAAGGACCGCCGACTGCCGATCACCAACCGCTGGCGCGAGCACGTGTGAGCCGGTTCCGGCCCCGGGCACCACGCCTGGGCGTCCAGGAACCCGCTGATCAGGCCCAGCCACTCGGCGGGCGCCTCGACCTGGTCGATCGCGCCGGGCGGCACGGAGGCGCGGCCGCCCTCGACGACGGCGGCCGGCTCCTCGGGCGTCATCCGGTCCGGACAGGGCGCGCCCGCGCCGACGAGCGCCGTCCAGCGGACGGCCGGCTCCCCGGTGCCCGAACGCCACCGGCACAGCCAGTCGCCGCCCCGTAGCCGCGTCCGGACGCCGGGGAAGGTCGCGGTCAGCTCCAGCGCATACGGGACAAGGCCCCCGCCGGTGGCGGGGGCCTTGTCCCGTAGTGCCGTCGGGCCGGGCGCTCAGCGCACCTCGGACAGCTGCGGCGTCGACTCGCTGCTCGCGACGACCCGCGAGCCGCTCGCCGGGGTCCGGTCGGTCAGCCCCGCGATCAGGGCGATCGACAGACCGACCACCGCGAGCACCGCGCCCACCAGCGTCGGGGAGGTCCAGCCCCAGCCCGCCGCGATGGCCACGCCGCCCAGCCACGCGCCACCGGCGTTGGCGAGGTTGAAGGCGGAGTGGTTGGAGGCGGAGGCCAGCGTCGGGGCGTGCTGGGCCTTGTTCATCACCAGCATCTGGAGCGGGGTGGTGGTCATGAAGCCGACCGCGCCCAGCACCACGACCGACAGCAGCGCCGCCCACTTCACATGCACCGTGAAGTCGAAGACCACGAGCATGGCGGCCAGCGCCGCCAGCGAGCCGTAGAGCGTGGGCCGCAGCGCCCGGTCGGTCAGCGGACCGGCGGCCAGGGCGCCCAGCGTCATGCCGATGCCGAACAGCGCCAGCACCAGGGTGACCGTCGACTCGCCGAAACCGGTGACCTCGGTCACCATCGAGGCGAGGTAGCTGTAGACGGCGAAGACGCCGGCGAAGCCGAAGACGGCGGTCAGCAGTCCCAGCACCACCTGCCGGTCGCGCAGGGCACCGAGCTCCTGGCGCAGTCCGCCGTGCTGGTCGTGGGAGATCTGCGGGACGAGCCGGGCCAGCGCGGACATGGCGACCACGCCGATGCCGGCGACGACCAGGAAGGTCGCCCGCCAGCCGAGGTGCTGGCCGAGCAGGGTGGCCACGGGGACGCCGACGATGTTGGCGATCGTCAGGCCCAGGAACATGGTGGCGACCGCGCGGGCCCGCCGGTCCTCGGTCACCAGCCGCGCGGCGACGACCGCGCCGACGCCGAAGAACGCGCCGTGGGGCAGTCCGGCGAGCACCCGGCCCGCGATCAGCAGGCCGAAGCTGGGGGCGAGGGCGGAGGCGAGGTTGCCCACCGTGAAGAGCGCCATGAGCAACACGAGCATCCGCTTGCGCGGGATACGGGAGCCGAGAGCGGTCAGCAGCGGAGCGCCCACCACGACCCCGATGGCGTAGGCGGAGACGAGGTATCCGGCCGTGGGCACGGAGGTGCCCAGATCGTTCGCGACATTGGGCAGCAGGCCCATCATCACGAATTCGGTAGTACCAATGCCGAAGGCGCTCACAGCAAGGGCGAGCAGGGCCAGGGGCATGAGAGACCTTTCAAACGAAGGAGAAACGTGCAGAGGATGCGTATGTTCTCTAGCTGAACAAACTCTCTCACGGCAGATGTTCCCGAAGAGGATCCCCAGATGAACAGCACGTAAGATCTCGCCGGGCGCCCCGTGAGTTGGGTCACCCGGGAGCGCCCCGAGCCCCCTGCCCCTGCCCCCTACGTCCCCTGAGTCCCCCGGAAGCTCAGTAGTCGACCGACGCCGCCACCGGAAGGTGATCGCTGCCGGTCTTCCCCAGTGTCCACGCCGAGACCGGGTCCACCCCCCGCACCATGATCTGGTCGATCCGCGCCATCGGGAACGAGGCGGGCCAGCTGAAGCCGAAGCCGTCGCCCGCCGCGCCCTGGGCGGACCGCATCTGCGCGGTGACGGGGGCGAGCGCCCGGTCGTTCATGGTGCCGTTCAGATCGCCGAGCAGGATCACCTTGTCGAGCGGCTCGTGGGAGATGGCCTCGCCCAGCGCCTCGGCGCTGGCGTCGCGCTGTTCGGCGGTGAAGCCCGCGTTGAACTTCACCCGCACCGAGGGCAGGTGCGCCACGTAGACACCGACCTCACCGTGCGGGGTGCGCACCGCGGTGCGCAGCGCCCGGGTCCAGCCCAGCTTGATGTCCACCGGCTTGGTGCCGGACAGCGGGTACTTGCTCCACAGCCCCACCGTGCCCTGCACGGTGTGGTAGCGGTAGCTGTCCGCCAGCGCCCGCTCGTACCGGGGCACGGCCGTGCTGGTCAGCTCCTCCAGCGCCACCACGTCGGCGCCCGAGGCGGCCACGTCCTTGGCGGTGCCCGAGGGGTCGGCGTTCTCCGCGTTGACGTTGTGGGTGACGACGGTCAGCTCGCCGCCGCTGCCGGACTTGTCGGAGAACATCAGCCCGCCGAAGAGGTTCAGCCAGACGGCGATCGGCAGCACCAGGGCCAGCACGGCGCTCGCCGACCGCCGCACCAGGCCGAGCACCAGCAGCACCGGAAGGGCCAGGCCCAGCCACGGCAGGAAGGTCTCCAGCAGGGAGCCGAGGTTGCCCACGCGGTTGGGCACATCCGCGTGGAAGATCATGACCAGGGCGAGCAGGATCGCGATCGCCGCCAGCACCAGCCCGCGCCGCCACAGCCCGCGATCGTTCCGCAGCCGGTCGAGCAGGCGGCCGATCCGGGAGCCCGATGGCTGGGGCGCGTCGTCCCCGAGCTGTCGTGTCTCCTGCGTGTACGCCTGCGTCATTCGCTGTCCCTCACTGCCTCAACTACCGCGCCTTGGGCTACGACCATAGGTGATGACCAGGGGCTTTCCCGGCGCCCCCTGGGGCGCTCCCGGTTGGAGGACGTCATGGTCCGGGCCGGGAGTTCCGCGACCGGGCGCGGACGGGACTGTTGTGACACAACAGGCACAAACCGCTCAGTCGCGTGGCGAGACCCCGGCGAGGACCGTGTCGACGATCCGTTCGGCCAGCCCTTCGGGAAGTTCCTTCCACTCGTGGAGCATGGCACGGGAGAGCATCGGGCCGGTGAAGAGGTCGGCGAGCAGCTCCAGATCCACATCGGCGCGGATCTCACCGCTCTCCCTCCCCCGCCGCAGCACGGCGCGCAGGCTCGCGCGGCGGGCCGCTATGACATTCTCGTCGTAGGCCCGCCACAGCTCCTGGTGCGCGTGCATCTGGGTGACGACGGTGCGCAGCAGGGCGGAGTGGCGCTTGGCGAGCCCGCGGCGGCGCATGAACTCCAGGACGGTGACGAGGTCGTCGCGCACCGAGACCCCGGCCGGCTCCGGGCTGGGCTCCTCCAGGGAGCGCAGCACGTCGAGCATCAGCGCGTCCTTACCGGGCCAGCGGCGGTACACGGTGGCCTTGCCGACGCCCGCCTCGCGGGCGATCCTCTCGATCGACAGCCCGCCGACCGAGGCGCCCTCCTCCAGCAGCCGCAGGGCGGCCTCGATGATCGCGGCGTCGGTGGCGGGGCTGCGGGGGCGGCCGCGCAGTTTGGGTACGGAGGGTACGGAGCTGTCCGGGACGGTCATCGGTCGGCCGACGCCTCCTCCCGCGGACCCGTCCGCCCGCTGTCGGGGGCCTGTCCGGAGGCGTCCTTGCCGGGCAGGAAGGCCAGCACGACCAGCGCGCCGAGGAGGGCGACGCCCGCCGAGCCGAGCGCGGTGACGTGCATGGCGTGCACGAAGGCGTCCTGCGCCGGGCCCACCAGCGTCTGACCCCTGGGCCCCAGCTTCTCGGCGACGGCCAAGGTGGCCTCGACGGACTCGCCCGCCGAGCGCCGTACGGAGTCGGGCAGTCCGGGCACGGCGGCCAGGGTGTCCCGGATGCCGTCGCGGTAGGCGGCGGAGAGCACCGAGCCGAGCACGGCGACCCCGAGCGCGCCGCCGACCTGCCGGAAGGTGTTGTTCAGCGCCGAGCCGGAGCCGGCCTTCTGGCGCGGCAGCGCCTGCATGATCGCGGTGGTCACCGGCGGCATGATATGCGCCATGCCGGAGCCCTGTGCGAAGAACAGCACCTCCAGCACGAAAATCGGGGTGTCCACGCCCAGCAGCAGGAACCCGGACATGGTGGCGGCCACCAGCAGCATGCCGCCGGTGCACACCGCGCGGGCGCCGAACCGCTCCACGACCAGCCGGGCACGCGGCGCGAAGAGCAGCTGCGCCACGGCCAGCGGCAGGATCAGCAGCCCGGATTCCAGCGCGCTGTAGCCGCGCACGCTCTGGGTGTAGAAGACCATGAAGAAGGTCACGCCCATGAGGGCGAAGAAGACCAGGGCGACGGCGGCGATGGCGGCGGAGAAGGCGGAATTGCGGAAGTAGCCGACGTCGATGGCCGGGTGGTCGCTGCGCTTCTCGTGCACCACGAACAGGGCCAGGACGACGAGTCCGGCCCCGATGGAGCCCAGCACCTGGGCGTCGGTGAAGTCGGCGAGCTGACCGCCCTTGATGATGCCGTAGACCAGCAGCACCAGCCCGACCACGGACAGCAGCACCCCCAGCGGGTCCAGCCGGCCGGGCGCGGGGTCCTTGGAGTCGGGGACGAGCACCACCATCGCGATCAGTCCGGCGATCACGATCGGCACATTGACGAAGAAGACCGAACCCCACCAGAAGTGCTCCAGCAGCAGCCCGCCGGTGATCGGGCCGATGGCGATGGCCAGGCCCACCGCGGCGACCCAGATGCCGATCGCCTTGGCCTGTTCCTCGCGTTCGAAGACATTGACCAGGATGGCGAGGGTGGCGGGCATCACGAAGGCGGCGCCCAGGCCCATCACGGCCCGGAAGCCGATGAGTTCGGCCGGCGAACCGGAGAAGGCGGCGAGCACCGAGCCCACGCCGAACACCGCCATCCCGCCGAGCAGGACCTTCTTACGGCCGAGCCGGTCGCCCAGCAGTCCCGCGGTGAACAGCAGCCCGGCGAAGACCAGCGTGTAGGAGTTGATCGCCCACTCGAGCTGACTCTGGGTGGCGCCGAGCCCGGTGGGCTTCGGTGAGGCGATGGTCTTCATCGCCACGTTGAGTATCGAGTTGTCGAGGACGACGACCAGGACGCTGACCATCAGGACGACGAGGATCGCCCAGCGCCGCCGGTGGACCGCCTCGGGAACGGCGGACCCGGCCGGGGCACCCTGGGTGCTGGAAGGGGTTGCCATGCCGTCCAGGCTAGGCAGCTTCCGATACGAGACCGTCTCGTATCGGAAAGTATGGAAAAGACTTTGCGAGGGTTTGGGGCCGACGGGGCGAGGGCCCCCACCACTTTCGTCCCGGCAGGAGCCGTGCCAGCATGGGGGTGGTCCGGGGACGCCGTCAGGGCGCCTCGAGATGATGAACAGGAGCCGTAGCGATGACGCACGTCAGCCCTGCGCGAAACCAGTCCGACAAGGCGCTCTACGGGGGCACGAGCTCCCGCCGCATCACCGTCCGGGACATCGCGGCCGCCAAGGAGCGCGCCGAGAAGTGGCCGATGCTCACCGCCTACGACGCGATGACAGCGTCCGTCTTCGACCAGGCGGGCATCCCGGTCCTGCTGGTCGGCGACTCGATGGGCAACTGCCACCTGGGGTACGAGTCCACCGTGCCCGTCACCATGGACGAGATCGCGCTGCTCTCCGCCGCCGTGGTCCGCGGCACCAAGCGCGCCCTGGTCGTCGCCGACCTGCCCTTCGGCTCGTACCAGGAGGGCCCGGTGCAGGCGCTGCGCAACGCCACCCGGCTGGCCAAGGAAGCGGGCGTGGGCGCGGTGAAGCTGGAGGGCGGGGAGCGCTCCGCCGACCAGATCGAGCTGCTGGTCCAGTCCGGCATCCCGGTCATGGCGCACATCGGCCTGACCCCGCAGTCCGTCAACGCCTACGGCGGTTACCCCGTCCAGGGGCGCGGCGAGGAGGCGGCCCAGCAGCTGCTGCGGGACGCCAAGGCGGTCCAGGACGCGGGCGCCTTCGCGGTCGTCCTGGAGCTGGTCCCGGCCGAGCTGGCCGCCGAGGTGACCCGGTCGCTGCACATCCCCACCGTCGGCATCGGCGCCGGTCCGGACTGCGACGGCCAGGTCCTGGTGTGGACGGACATGGCGGGCATGACCGACGGCCGGGTGCCGCGCTTCGTCAAGCGGTACGCACAGCTGCGCCAGGGCCTGGGCGACGCGGCGCGGGCCTTCGCCGAGGACGTGGTCGGCGGGGCCTACCCGGCCGAGGAACACTCCTTCCACTAGGGGGCACGCTCCGCCGGGGAGCGCTCCTTCCAGCAGCCGGCAAGAGCCACTGCGGTACAACGGCAGCCCGCCGATCTTCCCCCGTCGGCGGGCTGTCTGCCGCGTGTCGGTGGTCTGTCGGTGGCGCCTGGCATCGTGGTGGCATGACGCGAGGGGAACACAGGATCAGAGACGGCAACGCCGTCGAAGTACGGGGGCTGGTCAAGCACTTCGGTGACACCAAGGCCGTCGACGGGGTGGACCTGGACGTGCCGGAGGGCACCGTCCTGGGTGTGCTGGGCCCCAACGGCGCCGGTAAGACCACACTGGTGCGCTGCCTGTCCACCCTGCTGGTGCCGGACGCCGGCACCGCGGTGGTGGCCGGGTACGACGTGGTGCGCCAGCCCCGCCAGCTGCGCCGCACCATCGGGCTGACCGGGCAGTACGCCTCGGTCGACGAGAAGCTCCCCGGCTGGGAGAACCTCTACATGATCGGGCGGCTGCTCGACCTCTCCCGCAAGGAGGCGCGGGCGCGGGCGGACGCCATGCTCGAGCGGTTCTCGCTCACCGAGGCGGGCAAGCGGCGCGTGCGCACCTACTCCGGCGGTATGCGCCGCCGGCTCGACCTGGCCGCGTCCATGATCGGCCGGCCCTCGGTGCTCTATCTGGACGAGCCGACCACCGGTCTGGACCCGCACGCCCGCAACGAGGTGTGGGACGAGGTCAGGCGGATGGTCGCCGACGGGGCCACCGTGCTGCTGACCACGCAGTACATGGAGGAGGCCGAGCAGCTCGCCGACCACCTGACGGTGATCGACCGGGGCAGGGTCATCGCCGACGGCGGGGTGAACGAGCTCAGGGCCAAGATCGGCGGCCGCACCCTGCAAATCCGCCCCTCCGACCCCGGTGAGCTGCACCGGATGGTCGGCGCCATCACCCAGGCGGGGCTCGACGGCATCGGCGGCGCGACCGCCGATGTGGCGGAGGGCCTGGTCAACGTGCCCATCGCCAGCGACGAGCAGCTGACCGCCCTGATCGGGCTGCTCGGTCAGCGCGGTTTCGCGATCGCCGGAATCGACACCCATGTGCCCAGCCTGGACGAGGTCTTCCTGGCCATCACCGGCCGGAAGGCGTCCGCACTGCAGGACGGCAAGACGCTGGACGAGGTCGTCGCGTGAACGCCGCGCACCTCGATGTCACGAGCAGCCGCCGACGCGGCGGGACGAACGGAGGGGACACAGCATGACCGCGGCCACGACGACCGCGCCCGTGCCGGGAAAGAGCGACGCCCGGATCGGGCTCCGGGCCAATCTGCGCCATATCGGCGCGCTGGTGCGGCGCTACTTCATGCAGATCCGGTACGAACCGTTCTCGATGTTCGACGCCCTGGCGACGCCGATCGTCTTCTCGCTGCTGTTCACCTATGTCTTCGGTGGCGCGATGACGGGCGGCAACCGGAGCGAGTACGTCAACTACTTCATTCCCGGTCTGATGGCGATGGGCGGGCTCAACATCGCGATGTCGATCGGCACCGGCGTCAGTGACGACTTCAACAAGGGCGTCATGGACCGCTTCCACACGCTGCCGATCGCCCGCTCCTCGGTGCTGATCGCCAAGCTGGTCGTGGAGAGCGGCCGGATGCTGGTGTCCACCGTCATCCTGCTGATCATGGGCTTCATCATGGGCTTCGAGCTCGAGACCGGGCCGCTGGAGCTGTTGGCCGCGGTGCTGCTGGCCCTGGTCTTCGGATCCTCACTGACCTGGATCTTCATGCTGCTGGGGATGTCGCTGCCCACCCCGCAGGCGGTCAGCGGTATGGGCTTCATCGTGATCATGCCCCTACAGTTCGGCTCGTCCATCTTCGCCCCGACCGCCACCATGCCGGACTGGCTCCAGTCCTTCACCGAGTACAACCCGCTGTCCCGGCTCGCGGACGCCGCACGGGCGCTGACCAGCGGCCGGGGCGCGGTGGCGGAGCCAGTGACGGTGACCTTGATCTGGGCGCTGGCCATCACGGTGATCGTGGCGCCGCTCGCGGTGCGCAAGTTCCGCGACAAGACCACCTGACGGCCCGCGGCCCCGCCACGGCTCTTGCCCCGCGGCCCCGCCGGAGGGCCGCGCCGCACGGGAGGCGGCGCGACCCTCCGGCGTCGCCCCAGGCGCGGTCAGCGCCCTGCACCACCCGGCGGCGCCTGAACCAATCGGCCGTGGGCGGGACCACCGGGCCGTGCGCAGGCCCCCTGCGGGCCGGTACGCGGGTCCCCGGCCGGTATGCGAGACCCCGACCGGTACCCGGGCCCGAGCCACGCGCGGCCCCAAGCCGTACGCAAGACCCCCGGGCCAGCGGGCAGGCCCCCGGGCCGTGGGCGGGGCCAGTCAGAGCAGGGTGAGCGCCTCCTCCAAGGTGAGGCCGGTTCCCTCGGTGTAGGCCCGCTCGTACGCGGCATCCCCGAGCTCGGCCCGCACCGCGGCCTCGGTCCGCTCCCGGCCCGTCCGCTCCGTGGCGGCGCGCCGGTAGGACTGGGGCGTGCGCAGTGTGTCGTAGGCCCCCACCAGCCGCGCCGCGGCCGTGGCCCGCTCCGCGCCGCCGAGGCCGCTCAGCGCCTCGGCCGCGGTCAGCAGTTGCATCACCGGGATGAACGGCGCGACCAGCCCGGTCATCCGGTGGGACGTCTTCGCCAGGGCACCGCGGACCGTCGTCAGGGCGTCGCCCGGCCGTTCCTCCAGCAGGTCCAGCCCGGCCAGCATCCCCTCCACCATGCCCTCGAACAGCCGCAGCGCCCGGGTCGCGAACTCCCGGCGCAGCGAGGTCAGGATCGTCCGTGCCTCGGTGAGGCGGCCCGTGGCGGCACAGTGCTGCGCCAGATGGATCCGGGCGTACGACAGCGCCTCGGCGCCCACGTGCTGCCCCTGCTCGACCACCTCGCGCAGCATCCGCTCGCCCTTCGCGACCTGTTCGCCCTCCCCGAACTCCACGAACAGCCCGGCCAGCCGGGACCGCAGCAGCAGCACCTGCTCATGGGCCCCGAGGTCCTGGGCACAGCGGATCGCCGCACGGTAGTCCTCGGCCGCGGCGGCGGCCGCGCCCCGCCGCTCCCGGGCCTCGGCACGGCCGGACAGCGCCTCCGCCGCGCCCCACGCGTCACCGAGCCCGCGGAAGATCTCCAGGCTTTCGTCGGCGTCGCCGGCCGCGTCCTGGTCCCGGTCGCTCCGCTCGTTGTTGTCGATCTTGGCGCGCAGCTGGAGGGTGAAGGCCAGCTCCCAGGCGTAGCCCAGCTCCCGGCAGGTGCGCACCGCCGCGTCGGCCATCTCCCGCATCAGGGTGAAGTCGCCCTTGAGGAGCACCGCGAAGAACCACAGGGCACCGGGGAGACGGCAGGTCTGGGGCAGGCCGGGCCGGTAGGCGGAAACGATTCCCTCCAGCTCGCCGTGTGTCCCGTCGTCCGCCATGGCCTGGAGGTCGCCCTCGATGTTGGCCAGCGCGAACAGCCGCACCCCCCGCCGCGCCTCGACCAGCAGCTCGGGTGCCATCGGCGGCGGGGCGGCGGTGCAGCTGACGTACAGCGGCGGTGCGGGCGTCACGGGCGGTGCGAAGGGGCTCGGCCCGAGCGCCGCCGCGGCGACCGCCCAGTGCCGCGCTTCGCCGCGGTGGCCGCGCAGATGCCAGAACCAGCCGAGCGAGAGCACCAGGCACAGCGCCTCCTGCTCGTCACGGGCGGCCACGGCCCGGCGCAGCGCGGTGCGCAGATTCTCGTGCTCGGTCTCCAGCCGGTCCAGCCAGTGGCGCTGCGCGGGGCCGCGCAGCAGCGGATCGGCGGTACGGGCCAGCTCCCGGTAGGCGACCAGATGGCGCCGTTCGACCGCCGCCCGCTCACCGGACTCGTCCAGCCGCTCGGCCGCGTACTCGGCGACGGTCTCCAGCAGCCGGTAGCGCATCTCCCCGTCCGCGCCCGGTGCGGCGACGACGAGCGATTTATCGACAAGGGAACCCAGTAGCGCGGCCACATCGCGGGACTCCACGGCCCCGCAATCCCCTACCGCGTCCTGTCCGACCTGCCCTTCCGCGTCCTTCCCGGCGTCCCCTCCCGCCTCTCGTTCGGTGTCCCCGCACACCGCCTCCGCCGCGGCGAGATCGCAGCCGCCGGCGAAGACGGACAGCCGGGCGAGCACCGTGCGTTCGGGGGCGTCGAGCAGGTCCCAGGACCAGTCGACGACGGCTCGCAGCGTCTGCTGGCGGGGCAGCGCCGTACGGCTGCCGCTGGTCAGGATGCGGAAGCGGTCGTCGAGGCGGTCGGCGAGCTGCCGCGGGGTGAGCAGCCGCAGCCGGGCGGCGGCCAGCTCGATCGCCAGGGGCAGCCCGTCCAGGCGCCGGCAGATCTCGGCGCACGCGGCCGGATCGTCCTCGGTACGGAAACCGGGCCGGGCCGCCGCGCCCCGGTCCTGGAGCAGCCGCAGCGCGACGGGGTCGGGCAGCGGTTCCACCGGACGCACCAACTCGCCCGGCACCGCGAGGGGTTCACGGCTGGTGGCCAGGATGGTGACCCCGGGGCACTGGGCGAGCAGGGACTCCGCGAGGTGGGCCGCGGCCTGGACGAGGTGTTCGCAGTTGTCGAGCACGATCAGCATGCGGCGCGGGGCGCAGTGCTCGATGAGCCGGGTGCGTGGATCGCGCACGGCCGGATCGGTCGCGGCGCGCAGCCCTTCCGTCGCCGTGCCGAGGATGACGGTCTCGCGCGCCCCGAGCGCGGTGAGGACCGTCTCCGGAACGGTCTCGGGGTCGTCGACGGGCGCGAGTTCGGCCAGCCACACCCCGTCCGGCCAGGCGGACGCCACCGACTCGGCGGCCTCCTGCGACAGCCGCGTCTTCCCGGCGCCGCCGGGCCCGAGGAGGGTGATCAGCCGATGGCCCGCCAGATCGCGGCGCAGGGTGCGCAGATCGGACTCGCGCCCGACGAAGCTGGTCAGCCGGGCCCGCAGATTGCCGCCGCCGGTCCGGGCAGGGGCGGACGGCACAGGGGCGGGAGCGGACGGCACGGGGGCGCCCGCACCGGGCTCCGCCAGCAGCTCGGCGTGGAGCGCCCGCAGCTCCGGACCCGGATCGGCGCCCAGCCGCTCGGCGATCTCCGTACGGATCGCCTCGTACGCCGCCAGCGCCTCCGCCGTACGGCCCACGTCCCGCAGGGCGCGGATGCGCAGCGCGTGCAGCGGCTCGTCCAGGGGGTGGCCGTCGCAGAGGCCGGTGAGCGCGGGGAGGGCCTGCTCGGCACGGCCGAGGGCGAGGTCGGCGGCGAGCCGGCCGCGCCGCGCGGCCAGCCGCCGCGCCTCGGCACGGGCGGCGGGCGCCCCGGCGTCGGGCAGATCGCTGAGCGCCGGCCCGCGCCACAGCGCGAGGGCGTCGTCGAGCAGATCGACGGCCTTGGCCGGATCGCCGTCGGCGAGGGCGCGGGCGCCCTCCTCCGCGAGCCGTTCGAAGCGGTGCAGATCGACGTCGTCGGGGTGGGCGCGCAGCCGGTATCCGCCGGGGACGGACTCCACGGCGTCCTTGCCGAGCGCCCGCCGTAGCCGCCCGACCAGGGCCTGGAGCGCGCCCTGCCCGTCGGCGGGCGGATCGGTGTGCCAGATCTCCCCGATGAGCACCCCGGTGGTCCGGGCCCGGCCGGGCGCCAGCGCCAGCGCCGCCAACAGCGCGCGCAGCCGCGCCCCGCCGAGCTCGACGGGGGTGCCGTCGTCTTGGCGGGCCTGGGTGGTGCCGAGGATGCCGTAGCGCACGGGCCCATTCTGGTGGATGGCCCGCCCGGCGGGGCATCAGCCTCAACCGCGCGGGAACCGACGACGGGTCCGGGCCCGGCCCTCCGGTCGCCGGCCGGGCTCTCGATCCGCTCGCCGGGCGCCCCGCCCGCGTGGCCCTGGTCACGTCCGTTTCCCCTGGCCCGGAACTCCGTGCACGCTGTTCATCGTTCCTCTGCCAGCAATCACCAGCCGTATGGAGACCCCACCCGATGACCACCGCAGTCAGCCGCCACGACCGGCGCGTCAGTCCCGTCTTCCTCGGTCTGGTCGCGATCATGGCCGTGTCCGCGTGGGCCGTGTGGACGGAGTACTCCGCGAGCCCCGGCTTCGCCGTCTTCCTGTTCGTCGTCTCCGGCTGGGTCGTCTCCCTGTGCCTGCACGAGTACGCCCATGCGCGTACCGCGCTGCACGGCGGGGACCTGACCATCGGGGCGAAGGGCTATCTGACCCTCAACCCGATGAAGTACACGCATGTGGCGCTGAGCATCGTGCTGCCCCTGGTCTTCGTGATCATGGGTGGCATCGGGCTGCCCGGCGGGGCGGTCTTCATCGAGCGGCACCGCATCCGGGGCCGCTGGAAGCACAGCCTGATCTCGGCCGCGGGCCCGCTGACGAACGTACTGTTCGCGGCGGCCTTGACGGCCCCGTTCTGGCTCGGCGCCACGGACCGGGTGCCGGAGCTCTTCCGCTACGCGCTCGCCTTCCTGGCGCTGCTCCAGGTCACGGCGGCGATCTTGAACTTCCTGCCGGTGCCGGGCCTGGACGGCTACGGGGTGATCGAGCCGTGGCTGTCCTACCGCATCCGGCGCCAGGTCGCGCCGTACGCGCCGTTCGGGCTGCTCGCGGTCTTCGGCATCCTGTGGATACCGGAGGTCAACCAGGTGTTCTTCGACGCGATCGACGCGGTGATGCGGGCCCTGGGCGTATCGGAGTGGGAGACCTACTGGGGTCAGGAGTTCTTCCGCTTCTGGCAGGGCGAGCCCCAGCTGCCCGGCTTCGGCTCCTAGAGCCTGCCCGGCAGGGCTTCAGGGATCAGCTCGTGGCGCCCGCGCCCGCGCCCTCGCGGTCGGCACGGTCGGCGCGGGCCTTGCGCAGGTAGTACCAGGCCATGTTGGACGAGATACCGGCGATCAGGACCCAGACGATCCCGAGCCAGCTCCCCCGCGCGAAGGACACGACGGCCGCGGCAATGGCGAGGACGCAGACGGCCAGGGTGTAGAGGGCGAGGCGGGGCATGGGGTCGGCTCCTGTCGGGGGGTGTGTCACTCCCCCACATTGTCCCCCATGCACCGCCTAAGGGGCCGGGCGCCCCGGTGGAGCGGACGCGTGGGCGCCCTCAGATGTCCGTGACGCGCAGGCCGGCGTGGGCCTTGTAGCGACGGTTGACCGAGATCAGGTTGGCCACCAGGGACTCCACCTGGTGGGCGTTGCGCAGCCGGCCCGCGTAGACGCCGCGCATCCCCGGGATGCGGTTCGCGAGCGCCTGGACCAGATCGGTGTCGGCGCGCGACTCCCCCAGGACCATCACATCGGTGTCGATCTGCTCGACCTCGGGGTTCTGGAGCAGCACCGCCGAGAGGTGGTGGAAGGCCGCGGTGACCCGGGAGTCCGGCAGCAGGGCGGCGGCCTGCTCGGCGGCGCTGCCCTCCTCCGGCTTCAGGGCGTACGCGCCCTTCTTGTCGAAGCCCAGCGGGTTGACGCAGTCGATGACGAGCTTGCCGCTGAGCTCCTCGCGCAGCGACTCCAGCGTCTTGGCGTGGCCGTCCCACGGGACCGCGACGATGACGACATCGCTGCGGCGCGCGCACTCGGCGTTGTCCGCGCCCTCGATGCCGAGCTCCGCGCCGCCCAGTTCGCGCGCCGCGGTCTGCGCGCGCTCGGCGGCGCGTGAGCCGATGATCACCTTATGGCCCGCCCTGGCCAGCCGGTAGGCGAGGCCACGGCCCTGGTCACCGGTGCCGCCCAGGACGCCGACGGTCAGACCGGACACATCGGGGAGGTCCCAGGGGTCCTTGGCGGGGGCCTTCTTCGCGGGTGCGTCGGATCCGGGATGCGCGGCGTGAGGTGCGTCAGGAGTAGTCATGACAGCGATACTGTCACGCGCCGCGCTCCGCTTCGGGGTGACATCTCTTACGCCGTGACGCCCACCTGCCGTTACGCCTTGACGCTCCCCTCCGTCAGCCCCGTGCGCCAGTACCGCTGGAGGACGCCCATCAGCACCATCAGCGGCAGCACGGACAGCAGCGCCCCGCCGACCGTGTACTGGTACAGCTCCGGCTGCCGGTCCGCGTACCCCTGCCAGGAGGTCAGGCCGAGCTGGATCGGATAGAGGTCGGAGTCGGAGAGCATGACCAGCGGCAGGAAGAAGTTGTTCCAGATGTGCACGAACTGGAACAGGAAGACGGTGACCAGCGCCGGGGTCATCAGCCGCAGCCCCAGGGTGGAGAAGATCCGGGCCTCCCCCGCACCGTCGATCCGCGCCGCCTCCAGGAGGGAGCCCGGGACGGCGGCGGCCGCGTAGATCCGGCAGAGGTAGACCCCGAAGGGGCTGACCACGCTGGGGATCAGCACCGCCCAGTAGGTGTTGGCCAGGCCGATCTCGCTGAAGAGGAGGTAGAGCGGGAGGGCGAGCGCCGTGCCCGGGATCAGCACGCCGGCCAGGATGACGTTGAAGATCCCCTCCCGGCCGGGGAAGCGGAACGTGGCCAGGGCGTAGCCGGCCGCGGCCGACAGCAGGGTCGCGGCGAGCGCGCCGACGCCCGCGTACATCAGGCTGTTGGCGAACCACCGGACGTAGACGCCGTCGTCGTAGCTGAGCACCCGGTGCAGATAGTCGAGCGGATGCGGGTCGTGGAACCAGAAGCCGAAGGTGCCGAAGAGGTCGCTGCTGGACTTGGTGGAGGAGACAACGAGCCAGTAGACGGGGGTCAGGAAGTAGATCGCGGCGACGGTGAGCAGCGCGACGGTGACGATCCGGTGCCGCAAGGGGGGTTGGGACAGGTCGTTCGGTTTGCTCATCCCCGCTCACCGTCCTTCCCCCGCTGTCCCACGAGCCGGAGGAACCCGAAGGACAGCACACAGGCGACGAGGGCGAGCAGCACCGCCTCGGCTGCCGCGATGTGCTGGTTGTTGCTGGTGAACGCCTCGTTGTAGGCGGCCAGATTGGGGGTGTAGCCGGAGTCGATGGAGTTGCTCAGCGGTTTGAGCACCTTCGGCTCGGCGAAGAGCTGGAGCGTGCCGATGAGGCTGAAGACGGTGGTGAGCACGAGCGCGGGCCGGATGAGGGGGAGTTTGATGTGCCGGGCCACCTGCCAGGCACTGGCCCCGTCGATCCGCGCCGCCTCGTACAGCTCCCCGGGTATCGCCTTGAGCTGGGCGATCAGCACCAGCATGTTGTAGCCGGTGAACTGCCAGGTGACGATGTTGGCGATGGACCACAGGACCGCCCCGCGGCCCAGGAAGTCCACGTCCCAGCCGGCCGAGTGGGCCATCTCCACCAGCGGGCTGATCCCGGGGACGTAGAGGAAGCCCCACAGGATCGAGGCGATCACACCGGGCACGCCGTACGGCAGGAAGAAGGCGGTCCGGAAGAAGCCGACCCAGCGTGCGGAGGCGGCCTCCAGCAGCAGCGCGAGCGCGGTGGCGAAGGCGATCATCACTGGGATCTGGACGGCGCCGAAGAGCAGCACCCGTCCGAAGCCCGCCGTGAAGCGGTCGTCCTGGAGGGCGTGTGCGTAGTTGGACAGGCCCGCCCACACCTGGGTGGTCTCGCCGCCGAGGCCGAGCGGCCCGGTGCGCTCGACCTTCAGCAGGCTCTGGTAGAGGGCGTAGCCGATGGGGGCGATGAAGCACAGCAGGAAGAGCGCGAGGAAGGGCAGCAGGAACCCGGTCGCGGCTCGGGCGCCGCGCGCCTCGGTCCGGGTGAGGCGGCGGGGGCGTGCTCTCATCCGCCGCCTCACCCGGCCTCCACCTTGAGGCCCTTTTCCTTCAGATCGCCGATCGTCTCGCCCTGCACCTTCTTCAGCACGGAGCGGAAGGAGGACCCGTCTCCGATGGCCGCCGTGAAGGCGTCGCCGAGCCGCTGGTAGAGGGTGTCCGTGGCGGGGCCCCACTGCCAGCTGGTGTCCACGCCCTTGCTCGCCGCGTCGAAGACCTCGCTGTACTCCTGGCCGCCGAAGAAGTCCTTGTGCACATCGAGCTGGGAGGTGGTGTATCCCTGTTTGGCGCCGGGGGTGCCGTAGCCGTTCTCGATCAGGAGCTTGATCGACTCGGGGTCGGTATTGAGCCAGATCGCGAAGGCCAGCGCGTCCTTGGGGTACCTGGACTTGGCGAAGACCGCGGTGGTGGAGCCGCCCCAGTTGGCGTAGGCGGCGTCGCCCTTCCGCCACTGCGGCATGGGCACGACCCGCCACTTCCCGGCCGTCTTGGGCGCGTTGCCGACCAGCAGGGCGTCGCCCCAGCTGGCGCCGAGCCAGGAGGCCATGGCGCCGGTCTGGACATCCTTGTACCAGGCGTTCTGCCGGTCCGGGATGGTCTTGATCAGCTTCCGCCGGACCAGGTTGTCCCAGTAGTCGGCGACCTTACGGGTGGGCTCGTCGTCGATGGAGACGGTCCAGGTGTCGCCCTCGGTGCCGAACCAGCGCGCCCCGGCCTGCCAGGCCAGTCCCGCGAAGCGGTTGCCGTTGGTCGCCGAGAAGGTCTCGATCCAGGCGCCCTTCTTACGGATCGCCTCGGCCGCCGCCTCGTACTCGTCCCAGGTCGTGGGCGGTTCCACGGCCCACCGGTCGAACAGGTCGCGGCGGATGAACAGGCCCATCGGACCGGACGCCTGCGGTACGGCGTAGACGGCCTTGCCGAACACGGACTGCTGCCACTGCCAGCCGATGAACTTGTCCTTGTGGTCGGCGATCCCGTACCTGGTCAGGTCCAGCAGGCCGTTGTCGATGAGGAAGCTGGGCACGACCGGGTACTCGATCTGGCCGAGGTCCGGCGGATTGCCCGCCTTGATGGCGGCGTGCATCTTGGCGTACTGGGCGCCGTCGACGGCCGAGACCTTCTCGACCTCGACCTGGACCTCGGGGTTCTCCCTGTTCCACAGGGCGACGGGCTTGTCGATGCCCGGCACCCAGGACCAGAAGGTCAGGGTGATCTTCTCGCCCTTCTTGCGGTCCTTGGGCTCATCGCCGCCATCGCCGTCCGAGCCGCAGCCCGCGAGGGCGAGCCCGGCGGCCGCGGCGGCGGCCCCGCCGAGGACGGCGCGGCGGGACGCGCCGTACATCCGGGTGTTCCGTCGGGCCGGGGTGCCGCGCGTATCGGTCGGGGTGCCGCTCATACCGGTCGGGGTGCCGCTCGTATCGGTCGGGGTCTCGCTCATACCAGCTCCTCCAGGGGGATGCGCCGGAATGTGATGGTCGAGTAGGCGCTGAAGTCGCCGGTCTCGTAGAGCAGTCCGACCGTGGCGTCATCGAGCCGGACCAGGTCGGAATAGGCGGCGGGCAGGCCGTTCACGGTGTGCGTGGGCCGCCAGGTGACGCCGCCGTCATGGCTGGTGCGGACGGTCATCAGGGCCCGGTGGGCGGGGTCGGCGGGGCCGGAGTAGAGCAGCGCGTCCGGCTCGCCGAGGTGCAGCACACTGCCCTCGACCCCGGGGGTGACCAGACCGGCCTGGGGCCGGAAGGGGAGCTCCAGGGTGGCGCCGCCGTCGAGGGAGTAGGCGTCGGCGCGGGTGCCGGGCGCGTTCGCCTCGGTGCGGGTGTTGAGGTAGACGCGGCCGTCGGGGAGTTGGGCGGCGGTGGTCTCGTTGGCGTTGACGTAGCCGTCGGGGTTGTCGTCCACGTAACCGATCCGCCAGGTGGCGCCGTCGTCGTCGCTGAGCAGATCGTGCCCGCCGTTGTACCGGCCCTCGGTGCCGTCGTCGCCGGGGACGGTCGGGGGCAGCGAGTGGTTGGCCGGGACGACGATCCGGCCCGCGTGCGCCCCGTACCGCAGCCGGAGGGCGTGGCCGGGGGTGGTGGCGTACCAGCGCCATGCGGGCCGCTTGGTGCTCGCGGTGATCTCGCGGGCCTCGCTCCAGCTCGCGCCGTCGTCGTCGCTGTGCGTCAGCCACACCCGCCGCCCGTCGGCCGCGCCGACCTCGCCGCGCCGGATGCGGTCCTCGGTGGCCGAGGCGGCGCTGCGGACGTGCACCAGCAGGACGCGGCCGTCGTGCGGGCCGCCTTCGAGGACGACGGGGGCCGGGTTGCCCGCCGTGCCGTCGCCGTTGCGGGCGACGACCTGTAAGCCGCCCCAGGTCCGTCCGCCGTCGGCCGACCGCTTGAGCACGAGGTCGATGTCGCCGTGGTCGGCGGAGGAGCCCACCCGGCCCTCGGCGAAGGCGAGGACGGTACCGGCGCGGGTCAGCACGGTCGCCGGAATCCGGTAGCTCGCATAGCCCTCGGTCCCCGCCCGGAACGGAACGGACACCTCGTACGAGCGTGCCGCCCCCGTGCCGACTGCCATCAGACCTCCCGATGCCCCGTCGCAATCGAGTGCCGAGTCAGAAAAATGGGACGTAGGACGTCCCTTGTGTGCCGCGACCTTAGGGTTTGCCTCACAGAGCGTCAAGAGACGGCGCAATGAACAGTTCGAGACGGTTGCTGGGCGGCGAACTCCGTGCCCCGATACGGGATTCGGGACACGCCCCGGATCCCGTATCCGGATACGGACCCGGATACAGATCCGGATGCGCGATCCGGATACGCCCCGAAGGAGTGAGCCGGGGCCCAACCGGGCCCGCCGGGGCGCGGACCGGGGCAGGATGCGGATGCCATGGACGCCGTAAGGGTCGCGCTGCTGCGCGAGGTCCTCGCCGGAACCGAATGGCTTCAGGCCACCCGCCGCTTCGCGGGCTCGCTGCGGGCCTCGGTCGGGCCGCGTGCGGGCGGGCTGCTGCTGGTCGGCAGCGAGGAGTACGAACCATGGCACCTGGCCGCGCATCTGGACGACGAGGCGGCCTGGTCCGGACTGCCCGAGCTGTCCCCCACCCTGGTCCGCCACCGGGTCCCGGAGGGCGGCGCCGTCCCCGCGCATCTGGCGGTCGGGCTGGGGCGGCTGGAGAGCGCGGGCCGTGGTGAGACGCTGCTGGTGGTCGCGCCGGGCGACCCCGGGGCCGGGCTGCTGGAACGGGTCAACGACGCCCGCCGGGGCGGGGCGACCGTACTCGCCCTCGACAGCGGCGACACCGAGCTGGGGGCCCTGGCCCACGACGGGCTGTCCGCCCCCGAGGGCGGCGAGCTCGACCTCGACACCATTCAGCACCTGGTCAGCGCGGCCGCCGGGGAGAACAGCCTGCCGCGCCCCGGCCGCCGCCGCTTCCAGGACCGGCTGGCCCGGCTGGCCGAACACCTCACGGCACCGCCACCGACCCGCTGGTGACGGCGCGGATCGCTCCGCCGCTCCCCGGGCCGCTGCCGGATCGCCCGGCGGCGATCCGGCTCCTCACACCCCGCGCCCCGCCCCGCGGGAAACCGGACACCTCCCCGGCCTGAGTGCCGGGGCTCCTCCGGGAACCCCGATGGCCTACGGCGCCCGGCCCGGTCCCGGGCTGATCACCGGGCTGGCCCCAAGGCCCGGCGGCCCGGGGCCCGTCCCGTCCGGGCTCAGGACCCGTCCCGTCACGACTCGGGACCCGTCCCGTCTGAACTCGGGACCCGTCCCGTCCGGACCCGGGGCCCGTCCCGTCCGGACTCGGGACCCGTCCCGTCCAGGCCCAAGGGGCGTCGCGGCGGGGGGGCCGGGGCCCAACCGCCGTGGCCCAGCCGTCGTGGCCCACCGCCGTGATCCAGCCACCGTGACCCGGCCGCCGTGACCCAGCCGCCGGGGCCCAGCCACCGTGCCCCAGCCGCCGTGACCCAGCCACCGTGCCCCAGCCGCCGTGACCCTGCCGTCGGGGTCCAGCCGCCGTGGTCTAGTCGTCCTGCCAGCGGGGGTCGTTCCGCCACTCCTCGTTCCGCTCGCGCGCCGTCTCCATCGCGTGGGCGGCCTCCTCGGGGGAGGCGTACGGGCCGAGGCGGTCGGCGGCGCGGCACTCCGGGCCCTCCTCGACCTTCTGGTGCCGGACGCAGTAGTACCACTCGCCGGGCTTGCCGGCGGTCCCTCTCCTGAACAGCGCCATCCCGGCCTCGCCCTTCCGCTCGTGCTCCCCCGCGGCCATCTCTCTTGCGGCCATGCTGCCCCATGCGCCGCCGATACACTCGCTGGTATGTCTGGCCAGTCGCTTCTAGTCCCGGGGAAGCTCTCCCCCACTCGCGCCGTTCCCGCCTCGATCCCGCGCCCGGAGTACGTCGGGAAGGATGGCCCGACCCCCTATGCCGGGCCCGAGGTCCAGGACGCCGAGACGATCGAGCGCATGCGGATCGCGGGGGGCATCGCCGCGCGGGCGATGGCGGAGGCTGCCAAGCTGATCGCGCCGGGGGTCACCACGGACGAGCTGGACCGGGTCGCCCATGAGTACATGTGCGACCACGGTGCGTACCCCTCGACACTGGGCTACCGCGGCTTCCCCAAGTCGCTGTGTTCCTCGATCAACGAGGTCATCTGCCACGGCATCCCGGACACCACCGTCCTGAGGGACGGCGACATCGTGAACCTCGACGTCACCGCCTACATCGGCGGTGTGCACGGGGACACCAACGCCACCTATCTGTGCGGCGAGGTGGACGAGGAGTCGCGGCTGCTCGTCGAGCGCACCCGGGAGTCCCTCAACCGCGCGATCAAGGCCGTCAAGCCGGGCCGCCGGATCAACATCATCGGCCGGGTCATCGAGTCGTACGCCAAGCGCTTCGACTACGGCGTGGTCCGCGACTTCACGGGGCACGGCATCAACACCTCGTTCCACTCCGGCCTGATCGTGCCGCACTACGACAGCCCGCACCACACCACCGAGATCAAGCCGGGGATGACGTTCACCATCGAGCCGATGCTGACGCTCGGCACCTACGAGTACGACATGTGGGAGGACGGCTGGACCGTGGTCACCAAGGACCGCAAGCGGACGGCGCAGTTCGAGCACACGCTGGTGGTGACGGAGACCGGGGCGGAGATCCTGACTCTGCCGTAGCGGCTGAGACCAGAAGGGCTGTCGGTGGTGCCACCGACAGCCCTCTTTGCTGTCGTGTTTTACCGACAACCTGTCGGGAAGGTATTGACGTAGCGCACGGGCTCCACTTAGGTAAGGCTAACCTACTCACCCCGGCCCCGGAGGTCCACCGTGGAGTTCTCCGCCCTGATCCGCACCGCCTCACGGGAAGCGCACACGAGCGTCGGGAGCTCGTCGTTCATGAGCGATCTGCTCGGGGGGCGGCTCGGTGTGTCGGCCTACCGCCGCTACTCCGAGCAGCTGTGGTTCGTCTACCGCGCCCTGGAGGCCCCGGCCGACGCGCTCGCGAAGGACCCCGTGGCGGGGCCGTTCATCCGCCCGGAGCTGGCCCGCCTGGCCGAGCTGGAGCGCGATCTGGCCCATCTCGGCGGCCCGGACTGGCGCACCGGCCTGACCGCGCTGCCCGCCACGGCGGCGTACGCGGCGCGGGTGGCGGAGTGCGCCCGTGACTGGCCGGCGGGCTATGTCGCCCACCACTACACCCGCTACCTGGGCGATCTGTCCGGCGGCCAGATCGTACGGGACACGGCGGAGAAGACCTGGGGCTTTTCGCGCAAGGGCGACGGGGTGCGGTTCTACGTCTTCGAGTCGATCGGCAACCCCGCCGCGTTCAAGCGGGAGTACCGCGCGCTGCTGGACGCGCTGCCGGTGGACGACCTGGAGAAGCAGCGCGTGGTGGAGGAGTGCAAGCGCGCGTACGCGCTGAACGCGGCGGTCTTCGCGGACCTGGCCGAGGAGCTCCGGCTCAGCGCCTGAGCGGCGTCCACGCGGAAAAGCCGCCAATTCCATAGCGCACCAACTGGTCCTAAAATGTGTTGGCTTGGGGCCGACGGGGGGAAGGTTGATGCGCGTGGAGTCGACACCGGCGCTGATTGTGGCCGCCTTGCTCTGCTGGTTGATCTACACACTGTTCGTATGGATCCGCGGAGTCGTGCACCGGCGGGGGCTCCCGGAGCCGTCGGTCGCCCCGGGCCAGTTGGAGATCTACCAGGGGCAGGCGTTCCGCGAGATGTGCCGACGGGCGGCGTACCCGGGGCGGCGCGTGATGATGACCGACTACTTCGCCGAGCGCGGATGGAATCGGGCGGACGTCATGCGCATCCTGGCCGAACTGCTCAAGCACAAACTGATCGCTGTGGAGGGTTGGCGGTTCGGCAGCTACAGCGTGACGCACAAGGGCTGGGCCGAGTACGAGGGCAAGCTCATCTGGACAGGAGGCGAAGGGGTGCACATCTCCACCGGACCGGGCGGCTTCGTCGTGGCGAACGTCAACAGCCACCATTCGGTGGCCCACGGCGGCTACGGCAACCGGGCGAACGCGCCCGACGTTCCCCACCAGCAACTGATCGACGCCCTGCGCACGGACGCGGAGACCGCGACGTCCGATGAGGCGGTAAGGGCGCGGGAGTACGCCGACGACCTGGCCGCGGCCGTCGACGCACAGGATGCCGACAGGACGGCTCGCGTCCTCGAAAGGATCAACGCCCTCCTGTCCACCGCTACGGCTGCCTTCACCCTGGCTCGCGGACTACTGCCATCCGGCTCGTAGCGCCGAGCCCGCGGCCTCGTGTCAGACCTCAGCAGGTCGCGGCGGTGGAGATGCGAATCCCCGTGAGCGGTCCCGCGACGTCGATGGTGTACTCCGGCGGCAGGCATATGGTCGAGCCGGTGGAGAACCGGATGTGGGCGGTGTCGTCGAGACGGGTGTTGGTGATGGTGATGGTGCCGCTCGGTTGTGACGGCAACGGCTGCCAGTCCGTGGTGACGTCCTGGAACTGGCCGATCTTGAGGCCGTCCTTGAACAGACATACGTAGGGGTACGCACAGCTCGCCGCAGCCCTCGGCAGGATTGAAGCGCTCGTGGGGACGGCGACCGCCGTCCCTGCGGAAACGGCCATGAGCCCGGTGACCGTCACCGCGGCCCATACAGCTCGGCTGAGGGTCCGCCCTGATGGCCTCATCTCTTCTGTTATGGATGCACACGTACGGGTAGACGCAGGTGTCGGCGGGGGGCGGCGGAGGCCGACGACGCACCCAACGACAGGGTGGTTCCCAGCGCCGCTGCGGTACAGACGGCGCTCGCAATGGTTCGCGCGGTGCTCATGTCCCCCTCCACGTCGCCTTACGGCGATGCTCGGCAACAGTGGCTGGGACGCTAACCACTGAGCGGGGGATTCAGAAGCATCAATCAGGACCTCGCGCATTAATCGCCGAGGTCAAGCGGCCCTCGGGACACACCTCCCGGGCCGCTCGGCCGCAGGAGCCCTCCCAGCAACAGCCCACACACAAGAGATGTGCGTCACATTTTTCCGCCCGTCCACCGCATCAAATCAGCCAACTTGGCAAACGCTTTGCTTTCCACGGAGAACTCCTTGACTTTACATAGGACTCACACAGGCAAGGCTCAGTTAAGTTAGGTCAGCCTTATCCGGCTGCCTTGCGTCCGCCCGTCCTGATTCCGTCTGGAGCCCGTATGCGAGCCGCTCGCACCTCCGTCGTCGCCGCCGTATCGGCCCTGACGACGATCACCGTCGTCGCCGGCTGCGCCCAGAAGTCCGACGCCAAGGGCGCGGGCGCCGTCCAGGTCACCGCGTCCGACAGCGCGTGCGAGGTCTCCAAGACCTCCTTCCCCGCCGGGCATGTGAAGCTCGCGGTGGAGAACAAGGGCTCCAAGGTCACCGAGGTCTACGTCTACGCGCCGGGCGACCGGATCGTCACCGAGCGGGAGAACATCGGCCCCGGCACCCGCGCCTCGATCAACGCCGAGATCAAGGCCGGTTCGTACGAGATCGCCTGCAAGCCCGGGATGAAGGGCCACGGCATCCGCCAGAAGGTCTCCGCCACCGGCAAGGGCAAGCTGCCCCCGCGCGACCCGAAGCTGGACAAGGCGGTGGCCGCGTACCGGACGTACGTCCAGAAGCAGGCCGACGAGACGCTGCCCAAGGTCCGGACGTTCGCCGACGCGATCAAGAAGGACGACATCGAGGCCGCCAAGAAGGCGTACGCCCCCTCCCGCGTCGGCTGGGAGCGCACCGAGCCGGTCGCCGAGTCCTTCGGCGACATCGACCCCAAGGTCGATGTGCGCGCGGACGGCCTGGAGCAGGGCCAGAAGTGGACCGGCTGGCACCGGCTGGAGAAGTCGCTGTGGCAGACGAAGAAGATCACCGCGGCCGACCACGCCCTCGCCGACCAGCTGGTCGAGGACCTGAAGGACTGGCAGAAGCGCGTCGGCACCGCCGACATCACCCCCACCGGCATGGCCAACGGCGCCAAGGAGCTGCTGGACGAGGTGCAGACCGGCAAGGTCACCGGTGAGGAGGAGCGCTACAGCCACACCGACCTGGTGGACTTCGAGGGCAACGTCGAGGGCGCCAAGACCTCGTACACACTGCTCAAGCCGGTGGTGTCCGCAAACGACCCGGCGCTGGCCAAGGAGCTGGACAAGCAGTTCGCGGCCGTCGGGAAGCTGCTGGACGGCTACCGCCAGGGCGACGGCTTCGTGTCCTACGACACCGTCTCCACCTCCCGGCGCAAGGAGCTGTCCGACGCGGTCAACGCGCTGGCCGAACCGCTCTCGCGGCTCGCCGCCGCCGTGGTCAGCAAGTGAGGGAGCCGGGCATGACGGACGACGCCGGCACGTCTCCCTCCCGCCGGGCACTGCTCGGCTGGGGCGGCGCCGGGCTCGCGCTCGGCGCCGCGGCCGCCGGAGGCGCGGCGGCCGCGCTGAGCGGCGGTGCGGACGAGACCGGGGCGGCCGCCGGCAGCGGCGGCGCGGTGCCCTTCTACGGGGCGCACCAGGCGGGGATCGCCACCCCGGTGCAGGACCGGCTGCACTTCGCCGCGTTCGACGTCACCACCGACGACCGCGCCGAGCTGATCGCGCTGCTGAAGGAGTGGACGAAGGCGGCGGCCCGGATGACCCAGGGGCACCCGGTCGGCGGCGGCGCGGTGAGCGATCTGGTGGAGGCCCCGCCGGACGACACCGGCGAGGCGCTCGGCCTCAAGGCGTCCCGGCTCACCCTCACCATCGGCTTCGGACCCACGCTGTTCCGGGACAAGAAGGGCAAGGACCGCTTCGGTATCGCCGACCGCCGTCCCGAGGCGCTGATCGACCTGCCCGCGTTCCCCGGCGACAACCTCGAGGCGGCGCGCAGCGACGGCGATCTGTGCGTGCAGGCGTGCGCGGACGATCCGCAGGTGGCCGTGCACGCCATCCGCAATCTGGCCCGGATCGGCATGGGCCGGGTGGCCATCCGCTGGTCGCAGCTGGGCTTCGGCAAGACGTCCTCGACCACGCCGGACGCGCAGACCCCGCGCAACATGCTGGGCTTCAAGGACGGCACCCGGAACATCGCGGGCACCGACACCGCCGCGCTGGACAAGCACGTGTGGGTGAGCGAGAAGGCGGGCCCGGCGTGGCTGGCGGGCGGGTCGTACCTGGTGGCGCGCCGTATCCGGATGCACATCGAGACCTGGGACCGCACCTCGCTGAAGGAGCAGGAGGACGTCTTCGGCCGGGACAAGGGCGAGGGCGCGCCGCAGGGCAAGCAGCACGAGCACGACGAGCCGGACCTGCGGGCGATGCTGCCCACCGCGCACGTCCGGCTGGCGCATCCGGACTCCAACGGCGGGGCGCGCATCCTGCGCCGCGGCTACTCCTTCACCGACGGCACCGACGGTCTGGGGCGGCTGGACGCGGGGCTGTTCTTCCTCGCCTACCAGCACGACGTACGGGACGGGTTCGTGCCCGTGCAGCGGCGTCTGGCCCGCTCCGACGCCCTCAACGAATACATCCAGCACGTGGGTTCGGCGCTCTTCGCCATCCCGCCGGGCGTCCGGGACGCGGACGACTGGTGGGGCAGGGCGCTGTTCTCCGGACGGGCTCCGGACGGGGCTCCGGACGGGGCTCCCTGACCGGAACGGATCCTCGAAAGGAAGGCGAACCTCGTGTTCGGCAACTACCTGATCGGTCTGCGCGAAGGGCTCGAAGCCAGCCTGGTCGTCTGCATCCTGGTCGCCTACCTGGTCAAGACCGGGCGCCGGGACGCGCTGCGCCCGGTGTGGCTCGGCATCGCCGCCGCGGTGACCTTGAGCATGTCCTTCGGCGCGGCACTGGAGTTCGGCTCCCAGGAGCTGACCTTCGAGGCGCAGGAGGCGCTGGGCGGCTCGCTGTCGATCGTCTCGGTCGGCCTGGTGACCTGGATGGTCTTCTGGATGCGGCGCACCGCCCGCCATCTGCGGTCCGAACTGCACAGCAAGCTGGACGCGGCGCTGGCGATGGGCACCGGGGCGCTGGTGGCCACGGCCTTCCTCGCGGTGGGCCGAGAGGGCCTGGAGACCGCGCTGTTCGTGTGGACGGCGGTGCGGGCCAGCAACGACGGTACGGCGGACCCGCTGATCGGTGTGGTGCTGGGCCTGGTCACCGCGGTGGCGCTGGGCTGGCTGTTCTACCGGGGCGCGCTCCGGATCAACCTGTCGAAGTTCTTCACCTGGACCGGCGCGATGCTGGTCGTGGTGGCGGCGGGGGTGCTCGCGTACGGCTTCCACGATCTGCAGGAGGCGGACTGGCTCCCCGGACTGCACTCGACGGCGTTCGACATCAGCTCGACCATCCCGCCCGACTCCTGGTACGGCACGCTGCTCAAGGGCGTCTTCAACTTCCAGCCGGACCCGACCGAGCTTCAGCTGTGGATGTGGGCGCTCTATCTGGTCCCCACGCTCGCGCTGTTCCTGCGCCCCGGTAGGGTGTCGCCGTCCACAGCAGCCCCCAGGAACCGGGAGCCGGAGCCCCATGACACGCAGGTCGCCCCGTCGGCAGTTCGCAGTTCCGACCGCAGCGGTGGTACTGACGCTGGGGATGACGCTGACAGGGTGCATGACGGTGCACGGGGAGCGGGAGAACATCCCGTCGGTGGACAAGGCTGAGGCGCCCAAGGCCCTCAAGCGGTTCCTCGACACCTACAACGAGGCGTACCGGGAGCTGGATCCGTCGCTGGCGAGCCAGGTGGAGACGGGCCCGCTGGGGGCGATCAGCACGGCCGACCTCAAGGCCCAGCACGCGGGCTCGCCCGGCGGCAACCCCAGGTACTCGCCGCTGAAGCTGTCCGACGCGACGTTCCACATCCCCAAGCAGGTGGGCTGGCCGAAGTTCTTCGTCGCGGACACCGACAGCAACCGCGACGACAACCGCTGGCTGTTCGTCTTCACCCGCGACGGCGCCGACGAGCCGTGGAAGGCCGCGTATCTGTCGATCCTCAGCCAGGACGAGGTGCCGGACGTCGCGACCGACGAGGACGGCTGGGCCAAACCGGTCCCGGCCGCGGGTCCGGCCCCGAAGCTGGCGGCCCGGCCGGACAAGCTGAGCGCGGAATACACCGACTACCTGATGACGGGCAAGGGCGCGGTCTTCGCCGACGGCCAGTCGACCTCACGGCTCCGGGACGCGCGGAAGAAGTACCTGCGCACGCCGAAGTTCTGGACGGAGTACATCGACACCCCGGCGCAGGGCGACCAGTACGCCCCGGTGGGGCTGCGCACCTCGGACGGCGGGGCGATCGTGTTCTTCGCCTCGCACCACCTGCAGAAGCAGACCATGGCCAAGGGCTACCGGCCCAACCCCGATCCGCAGATCAAGGCGCTGATGACCGGGGAGGCGAAGAAGGCGGTGACGCTGACCAGGGTCGCCGAGTCGGCGGTGCGGGTCCCGGCCAAGGACGCGGCGGACCCGCAGGTGGTCTTCCTCAACCGCCTGGAGGGTGTGACCGCCGCCAAGGGCGAATGATCCGGTTCCGGGGCGCTACCGCCCCAGCAGCGCTGTCGCCCTGTCGGCGCTACCGCCCTATCGGCCAGGCGGCCGAGTCGTGGTCCTGGTCCTCGCCCGCGAACTGGGCACACGCGTCGGTGAGCGACTCCAGCAGGGTCAGGGGGTCGGGCAGCGGCCGCTCCGGGCCGAGCAGCCAGCCCACATGGCCGTCGCCGGGCAGCCGCGCGGGCGGTACCAGCACATAGCTGCCCCGGCAGTGCCAGCGCAGCCCCGGGTGCTCGTCCATGGTCTCAGGGTGGCAGTCCAGCTCACAGGGCCACCACTCGTCCTCGTCATCGGGGGTGCCCCGGGTGGCGGTGAAGAACAGCATCCGGCCCTGCTGGAGATCGCCGCTGCTGGTGGCCACCGGCCCGACCTCGACCTCGGCCGTGCCCAGCCGCTCCAGGGCCAGCCGCCCGGCGTCCGCGGGCACGTCCAGCACATCGTGGACGATGCCGGTGGCGGTGATGAAGTTGGCCTGCGGATCGGCCCGCAGCCACTGCGCGACCCGGTCCGGGTCGGTGGTCGCCTGCGTCTGCCAGGCGAACGAGACGGGGTGGCGGGCGGGGGTGGGACAGCCGATGCGGTCACAGGAACAGCCGTAACCGGAGGGGTGGGCGGCCGGTGCGAGCGGGAATCCCGCCGCGGCGGCGGCCAGCAGCAGGTCCTCGCGGACGCCGCCGGCGCCCGCTCCCGTGTCCTTGTCGCCGCCCGCTTGGCTCCTCGGCCGACGCAGCCACTGGGAGAACCTGCTCTTGCGTTCCATCTACCGCCTCGCTTCACCGCCGGCCCGGCGGTACCGCCGGTACCCGATCAATGCTGCCACCATCCTGCTCCCGAAGTGGCCGGTGTCCGCATCCGGGGTACGGAAGAGCACCCCGACCGGGTGCGGATAGCAGGGCATACCGGGCGTCCCGCCCCTAGCGTTCCGTTTATGTTCAGCAGGCGCGTATCGATCGCGGCCGCGGTTCTCAGCCTCTCCATACCGGCGGCCGTCGCGGCCCACCCCGCCGCCCGGCCGTCCCCCCGACGCCTCACACCCCCGGTCGCGGAACCGACGCGCCTCAGGCCCGCGCTCATCGTGCCCCCGGCCGGACAGCCCGCCGTCACCTACACGGCACACCGCGGCGGCGCCCTGGAAGTGCCCGAGAACAGCATGTCCGGGCTGGCCGTCGCCTTCCGCCGGCACGACGCCCAGGTCCTCGACTTCGACACCCGCATGCTGCGGGACGGCACGCTCGTGGTGATGCACGACGCGACGCTGGACCGCACCACCGACCGGACCGGGCCGGTACGGGACCTGACCGCCGCCCAGTGGCGGACGGTCCGGCTGCGCCCCGCCGCCTCGCTGCGCGGCGACTGGCGGCCCGAGCGTCCGCCGACGGTCGCCGAGGCGCTGGACCGGTTCGGCGGCCGGATCACCCTGATGGTGGAGGCCAAGGATCCGGAGAGTCTGCCGCGACTGGCCACGATGATCCGTGACCGCGGACTGATCCACTCCGTCTACGTCAACACCAACCGCCCCGAGGTGGCCCGCGAGGCGCACCGCGCGGGACTGCTGACCCAGCTGTGGCGGTCCGCCCGGCAGCTGCGCACCGACACCCCGCGCGACTGGCGCGGCACCGTCGATCTGCTGGACGTCGACTACCGAGCGCGGGACACCGATGTACGGCGGGCCGTCGCCTCCGGGATACCCCGGGTGTGGGCGCACACCGTGGACACCCCGGCCCAGCGGGACCGGATGCTGCGGCTGGGCTGCGACGGCATCATCACGGACGCGCCGGCCCGACTGGCCGCCACGCCCATACGACCGGCGCGGACGCGGGACGGGGGCTGAGGCCCCGCAGAGCCGTGACTGGCGCGGCCGCAGGGCCGTGACGACCGGCCCAAGGCGTCCGCGCACGCGTCCGCCGCCGGTGGCCCACCCCGGCCCGCCCTGCGGGCGGCCGCTCGCCGAGCACCACCAGGGCATCGAGCAGGACGCGGCCTCGGCGGGCCACCAGCGGCAGACGGTCCGCTCGCCGACCCCGGCGCGGTCGACGGCCCGGCACGGGCGACGGCCCGGCACGGGCGACGGCCCGGCGCTGGCGGCAACCCGGCACGGGCGGCAACCCGGCACGGGCGGCAACCCGGCACGAGGCGGCGCCCCAGCACGAGGCAGCGCCCCGGCGCAAGCGGCAGCCCGGCGCAAGCAGCGCGGCCCGGTGCGGGCGGTGGCGGTCTTGGGGGTGGGGTCCACGCCGGGGGCTGCCGGAGGCGGGGGAAGACGTTTCGCCGTGGGGAAGGCGGGCCCCTTTCGGCCGGTAGAATCCAGCGAATGCACGCCCCCGACGCCGCCCGCACCGACGAGACGCCGCACACCGCGCTCGCCGGCCTTCTCGACGGGCTGCCGCCCCGCCAGGCGGCCCAGGCGGTCGACCGGCTGATCGGCCACTACCGGGGGCGCACCCCGACCGACGCGCCCGTGCTGCGGGACCGCTCCGATGTCGCCGCGTACGCCGCGTACCGGATGCCCGCGACCTTCGAGGCCGTGCGCGCCGCGCTCACCGCCTTCCGCGCCGGGGCGCCCGCATGGGCCCCGGCCTCGCATATCGACATCGGCGGCGGCACCGGCGCGGCCAGTTGGGCAGTGGCCGCCACCTGGCCGGAGGCCGGGCACACCACCACGGTCCTGGACTGGGCCGAGCCCGCGCTGGACCTCGGCCGCGAACTGGCCCGCCAGGCGCCCTCCGCGTCGCTGCGCACCGCCCGCTGGCAGCGCCGGGCCATCGGCGACGGCCTCGCCCTGCCGGACGGGACCGACCTCGTCACCGTCAGCTATGTGCTGGGCGAGCTGACCGAGGCCGACCGGCGGGCCGTGGTGGCCGAGGCGAGCCGCGCGGCCCAGGCCGTGGTGCTGATCGAACCGGGCACCCCGGACGGCTATCTGCGAATCCGCGAGGCGCGGGAACGGCTGCTGGCGGCCGGGCTGCGGATCGTCGCCCCCTGTCCGCACGGCGCGGCCTGCCCGATCGAGCCCGGCGCCGACTGGTGCCACTTCGCCGCCCGGGTCCGCCGCTCCTCCCTGCACCGGCAGGTCAAGGGCGGTTCGCTGCCGTACGAGGACGAGAAGTTCAGCTACGTCGCGGCCGTACGGTTCGACGCCGCGCCCGCCGGGGCGCGGGTGGTGCGCCGTCCGCAGATCCGCAAGGGCCAGGTGCTGCTGGACCTGTGCGACCGGCCGGAGGGGCTGGGGCGCACCACGGTGACCAAGCGCCAGGGGCCGCTGTACCGGGCCGCCCGCGACGCGTCCTGGGGGGACGTCTGGCCCCCCGAGTCCGCCGCGACCGACCCGGCGTAGGGCCTGCGCCGGGCCCGGTCCGGCGGATCTTCGGGGCCACGGACCTTCAGGGCCACGGACCTTCGCGGGCCCGCGGTGCCTGGTACGGCTCCCCCGGCTGCCGGGCCTAGTCGGTGACGGGTGCCGGCGTGAAGGTGACCGGCAGCGAGACCAGGCAGCGGTACCACAGGGAGTCCGCCCACTGGAGTTCCTCGGGTTCGACGGCCAGCGTCAGGTCCGGGACGCGGTCCAGCAGCACCTCGATCGCCGTCTCCGAGATGATCTTGCCCAGCTCGGGGGCGCCCGCCGGGCACCCGTAGTCGCCGCCGGTGAAGGACACATGCGCGTTGTTCCCGGCGTAGCCCGCCGTGGAGTCGGGCCACAGCAGCGGGTCCGCGTTCGCGGCGGCCAGGCCGAGGACGAGGAGGTCACCGGCGCGGATGCGCTGCCCGCCGAGCGTGGTGTCCCGGGTGGCGAAGCGCCCGATGACGTTCTGGAGCGGGGAGTCGGCCCACAGCACCTCGTTCATGGCCTCGCCGATGCTCCGGCGGCCGCCCGCGAGGGTCACCGCGAACCGGTCGTCGGTGAGCATCAGCCGGACGGTGTTGCCGATCCAGTAGGACGTGGCGGGCAGACCGGCGGCCATCATCGCCATCAGGTCCCCGATCAACTGCTCGTCGGTAAGGTCCGGGGCGTTCTGGATGAACCGGGAGGTGACGTCCGAGCCCGGCGACTCGCGCTTGGCCGCCACCAGCTCCTCCACCCCCGTGGCGGCCCGCTCCTTGGCCGCCATGGACTCCTCGGTGGACAGCAGCGAGACGGTCAGGGCCTCCGCCATGTACTCCAGCCTGTCCTCGGGCAGGCCGAACATCTGGCCCATGGCGAGGGCGGGCACCGAGTACACGTAGTCCCGCACCAGGTCCGCCTTGCCGCTGCCGGCGAACTTGTCGATCAGCCAGTCCGCGAAGCGCTCGCAGTGGTTGCGCAGTTCGAACGGGTCGATGGCGGAGAGGGCGTCGCTGACGGCCGCCGAGCGCCGCCGGTGCTCGTCCCCCTCGGTGAGGTAGAGCATGGGGCCGTGCTCCACCCAGGGCAGGAGGGACCAGTCGGACGGCACCTCGTCCCAGCGGTTCCAGCGGCGCGAGTCACGGCCGTAGGTCTGGGTGTCGGTGACGACCTGGCGCACCTCGCGATAGCCGAGGACCAGCCACGCGGGGATGTCGGACTCGAGCAGGACCGGGGCGACCTGTCCGTGCTCCTTCCGCATCCGCTGATAGCTCTCGGTCGGATTCCGCAGGTAGTCCGCCCCGTACAGCAGCGCGGGGCCGGCGTGGGCGGGGCAGCCGGGGGGCGGCGCCACCGGGGCCGTGCCGCCGGGCGCGTCCCCCGCGCCCGGCACGTCCTGGGAATCCGGTATGTCCTGCGGGTCCTGGGGGTTCGTCACAGCGGTCTTCCTCGTAGCGGTGGATCAGCGCTGCCGCCGGGCGGATACGGCAGTGGCACAGGCTAACCAAGCGCATCGACCAGGCCAACTGCCGCGACGTTACAGGATGGTGCGGCTCAGCGCAGGGCGCGGGCCAGCGCCGTGGCCGCCGCCGCGCGGGGCGCGCTGTCGCCGGGGCGGCGGCGCGGGTGCACCGTGGTGGCGAGCAGCACCAGATAGGCCCCGCGGGCCCGGTCCACCACCAGGCTGGTCCCGGTGAAGCCGGTGTGCCCCGCGGCGCCCCGCCCCGCCAGCTCCCCCATGAACCACGGCTGGTCGACCTCGAAGCCCAGCCCCGGCGCGGTCAGCATCAGCTCGGTGGACTCCGGCGACAGCACGGGCCCGCCGCCGGCCAGCAGCGCCCGGCACAGCACCGCCAGGTCCCCGGCCGTCGAGAAGAGCCCCGCGTGGCCCGCGACCCCGCCCAGCGCCCACGCGTTCTCGTCGTGCACCACGCCCCGCAGCATCCCCCGGTCCAGCTTTCCCCAGGGCCGCCGCTGGTCCTCTGTGGCCGCGATCCGGGGCAGCCAGGAGGCGGGCGGGCGAAAGCGGGTGGCGGCCATGCCCAGCGGGCCGGTGACCGTCTCCCGCACGAGCTGGTCCAGGGTGCGCCCCGCGGTCCGCTCCAGCACGCGCTGGAGCAGCAGGAAGTTGAGGTCGGAGTAGCGGCGGGCGGTGCCGGGCGGGGTGGTGGGCGGCTCGGCCGCGACCCGGGCCAGCGCCCGCTCCCGCCCGTCCTCCTCGTACAGCGGCAGTTCGGGCAGCAGCCCCGAGGTGTGGGTGAGCAGCTGCCGCACCGTGATGCCGTGCTCGGCGGCGGCCGTGCACTCGGGGGCGTACGCGGCGACCTGCCCGTCCAGCGCGATCAGCCCGCGTTCGACCGCGCGCAGCGCCACGATGGTGGTGAACAGCTTGGTGAGCGAGGCGAGGTCGAAGACGGTGTCGTGCCGCACCGGCACCCACCGCTGTCGCGGCAGCTCCACGCCCCGGCCGGCGGCCTCGTCGTACGCCGCGTAGCGCACCGCCCAGCCGAAGGCCTCCTCGGCGACCGGGCCCGATCCGGTCCCGGCGGCCAGCGCCACCCCCGAACACCAAGGGCGCTCCCCCTCGGGAAGCGCCCTGACGGTCTCCAGCAGCCGGGTCAGGCCACGGTCGTGCTCTGCTTCGTACGTCGCTGCCACGGACGGCAGAGTCCCATGAAGCAGGCCATGGCCGCGAGCGCGCAGGACAGCTGGACGACGGCCATCGGCACCGCCGTGGTCTCGCCCGCGATCCCCACCAGCGGGGAGGCCACCGCGCCCAGCAGGAAGGTGGAGGTGCCCAGCAGCGCGGAGGCGGAACCGGCGGCGTGCGGGGTGCGGTTCAGCGCCTGGGCGTTGGTGTTCGGCATGGCCAGGCCCATCGCGGACATCAGCACGAACAGGCTCCCCGCCACCGGGACCAGACCGGCCTTCCCGAAGACCCCGGAGGACAGCACGAGCAGCGCGGCCGCCGCGGCGGTGATCACCACCAGCCCCACGGTCAGCACCTTGTCCATGCTGACCCGGCCGACCAGCACCCGGCCGTTGAGCTGGCCGGTGACGACCAGACCGATCGAGTTCAGCCCGAACAGCAGGCTGAAGGTCTGCGGTGAGGCGCCGTAGATCTCCTGGACCACGAAGGACGAACCGGCGACATAGGCGAACAGCGCCGCGAAGGTGAAACCGCCCGCGAGCATGTAGCCGGTGAAGACGCGGTCGGCGAGCAGACCGCGCATGGTGCGCAGGGTCTGGCCGAGCCCGCCGGCATGGCGCCGCTGGGGCGGCAGGGTCTCCCCCAGCCAGCGCCAGACCACGAGGGTGAGCAGGGTGCCGATCACGGTGAGCACCACGAAGACCCCGCGCCAGTCGGTGAAGCGGAGGATCTGGCCGCCGATGACCGGGGCCGCGATGGGCGCCACACCCGAGATCAGCATCAGGGTGGAGAAGAAGCGGGCCATCGCGATGCCGTCGTAGAGGTCGCGGACGACGGCGCGGGCGATCACTATGCCGGCCGAACCCGCCAGTCCCTGGAGCAGCCGGAAGGCGATGAGCATCCCGGCGCTGGGGGCGAAGGCGCAGATGGCGGTGGCGACGATGTAGATCACCATGCCGGTGAGCAGCGGGCGGCGGCGCCCCCACTTGTCGCTCATCGGGCCGACGACGAGCTGGCCGAGCGCCATGCCCATCAGACAGGCGGTGAGGGTGAGCTGGGCGGTGGCGGCCGAGCTGTGGAGCGCGTCGGTGACCTCCGGCAGGGCCGGGAGGTACATGTCCATGGACAGCGCGGGGAGTGCGGTGAGCCCGCCGAGGACCAGGGTGACGAGGAGGCTCGTACGGCGCTGCGCGGTGAGCCCGGGAGCGGAGGCGGCGGACCCGGGGGCGGCGGAGGGGAGGGAGGCGGTGACGGAGTCGGGGGACGGGGTGTCGGGCCGGTCGGCCCGGGGGGAAGCGGCGGCCGGTTGGCCGGGCTGCTGCATGCTTACCTTCCATGAGTCGTTGATGCGTTCTCTATGCTCTCAGCAATTCGAATCGGGTCGAACCTTTTACGGACAGGGGGCGTGGGGGCGGGATGGCCGGAACAAGCGGGTCGCAGGCCGTGCGGTGGGGGATTCTGGCGACCGGTGGGATCGCCGCGTCGTTCACCGCGGATCTGCTGGAGATGGCGGACGCGCAGGTCATGGCGGTCGGCTCGCGCCGGCCGGAGTCGGCGAAGCGGTTCGCGGAGCGGTTCGGGATACCGCGCGCCTACGGCGGCTGGGAGGAGCTGGCGGCCGATGACGAGCTCGATGTGATATACGTCGCCACCCCGCACTCGGCCCATCGGGCGGCGGCCGGGCTGTGCCTGGAGGCGGGGCGGGCGGTGCTGTGCGAGAAGCCGTTCACGCTCAATGTCCGTCAGGCGAAGGAGCTGGTGGACCTGGCCCGGAGCCGGGGCCGCTTCCTGATGGAGGCGATGTGGACGTACTGCGATCCGGTCGTCCGCCGGATGACCGAACTGGTCCACGACGGCGCGATCGGGGAGGTCCGGGCGGTCCACGCGGACTTCGGGCTGCCCGGCCCCTTCCCGCAGGACCACCGGCTGAGCGATCCGGCCCTGGGCGGCGGCGCCCTGCTGGACCTCGGCGTCTATCCGGTGTCCTTCGCCCAGCTGCTGCTCGGCGAGCCGGACACGGTGCGGGCGGTGGGGCAGCTCTCCCCGCGGGGCGTGGACGTGAACACGGGCCTGGCGCTGGGCTGGGACAGCGGGGCGGTGGCGCTGCTGTCCTGCTCGATCACCGCGGACACGCCGATGACCGCGGCGGTGACGGGGACGGCGGGGCGGATCGAGTTCCCGCGCGGCTTCTTCCACCCCGAGCGCTTCGTGCTGCACCGGCCGGGCCGGGACCCGGAGGAGATCACGGCGGTGGACGGGCTGCGCTCCTACCAGCGCGAGGCGGCGGAGGTGATGCGCGCGCTGCGCGCGGGCGAGACGGAGTCCCCGCTGGTGCCGCTGGACGGCACGCTGGCGGTGATGCGCACCCTGGACGCGGCGCGCGAGCTGATCGGGGTGCGGTACCCGGGCGAGGGCGGGGAGTGAGCCGGGCGGGCCCGGCGCAGGGGATGCGCGCCGGGCCCGTCCGTCCGGTCAGACCTGCCGCAGGCCGGGGTTGCCGGCCTCGCTGACGAACGACGCCGCCGTGGTGAGCGGCGCGTTGGGGGTGGTGACCGCGGAGACCGTCTTGTAGTCGGCCTGGGCCCGCCGCTCGTCCAGCGAGACCGTCACATAGCCGCGCCGGCCGTTGTAGAACTTCATATGCGGGTTGGCGTCCATGTACGTGGCCCAGTTGGCGGGCTTGTCGGCGCCGTCCTTGCCGCTGGCGATGGACGTGCCGACGAACTCCACGCCCAGGGTGCGGGAGGCCGGGTCGTCGAAGTCCCGCTTGATGTCGAAGGCGTAGTGCACATGCACATCGCCGGTGAGCACCACGAAGTTCTCCAGGCCGGCCTGCTCGACACCGGCCAGGATCCGGGCCCGGGAGGCGGGGTAGCCGTCCCAGGAGTCCATCGAGAGCTTGGAGCGCTCGGCGGTGGTGTTCTTCCGCTGCGAGAAGGTGACCTGCTGCGGCAGCACGTTCCAGGTGGCGGTGGAGCGCTGGAAACCGTCGAGCAGCCACCGCTCCTGGGCGGCGCCGGTGAGGGTGCGCGAGGGGTCCTCGGACTCCGGGCCGGGGTACTGCCAGCCGTCGCCGTACGCCTGGTTGGAGCGGTACTGGCGGGTGTCGAGGATGTCGAACTGGGCGAGCTTCCCGTAGTGGAAGCGGCGGTAGAGCCGCATGTCGGCGCCGTCCGGCCGCTGCGGCATGCGCAGCGGCATGTTCTCCCAGTACGCCCGGTAGGCGGCGGCCCGGCGGATCAGGAACTCCTCCGACGGACCGTCGTGCTCGTCGATGTCGCCCGCGTAGTTGTTCTCGGTCTCGTGGTCGTCCCAGGTGACGTACCAGGGGAAGGCGGCGTGGGCGGCCTGGAGGTCCTCGTCGGACTTGTAGAGCGCGTAGCGCAGCCGGTAGTCCTCGAGGGTCACCGTCTCGGTGTTGAACACCGCGGGCAGGGTGCGGTCGGTGTAGTTGCGGGCGCCGCCCACGGAGTTGACCGCGTACTCGTACTGGTAGTCGCCCACGTGGAAGACGGCGTCCAGGTCCTCGCCGGCCAGGTGGCGGTAGGCGGTGAAGTAGCCGTCGTGGTACGCCTGGCAGGACACCAGGCCGAAGCGGACGTCCCGGACCTTCGCGCCCGCGGCCGGGGTGGTGCGGGTGCGGCCGGCCGGGCTGGTCCAGCTCCCGGCCCGGAAGCGGTACCAGTAGACGCGGTCCGGCTCCAGCCCCTTGGCGTCCACGTGCACGGTGTAGTTGAACTCGGCGTGCGCGGTGGCGGTCCCCCGGCGGGCGACGCGCTGGAACTGCTCGTCGCGGGCGATCTCCCACTCGACCTTGACGGTGCCCTCTTCGGGCAGCCCGTTGCCCGGCTCGTACGGGCGCGGTGCCAGCCTGGTCCACAGCACGACCGCGTCGGGCAGCGGGTCGCCGGAGGCCACGCCGAGGGTGAAGGGGTTGTCGGTGAGCGCTTGCGGAGACACCTGCGCGGCGTGGGCGGTGGGCAGGTTGGTGGTGAAGGCGAGCGCGGCGGCGGCCGCGGTGACGGTGAGGAAGCGGCGGCGTCCCAGACGTGCGGCCGCGGCTCGTATGGCCCGCTGATGCGAGTCGTGTGCCATGTGCTCTCCCCTGGCTCGGTGCGTCAGAGGAATTGGAGTGTCGGGGGACGGCCAGGTGTTTGCCTGTGCACGACAACCGCATGACCGGTGGGTGAGGTCCGGCCCCGGAACGGACCTTTGCGGCGAACCGGCCCGGAGCCGCGGCGGGGTGACGTGGCGTACGCTGCGGCGCCATGAGCGACGGTCGTGTGTCGGTGGTGTCGAAGGTGGCGGTGGTGACGGGCGCGGGCTCGGGGATCGGCCGGGCGGTGGCGCTCGAACTCCTCGACGCGGGCTGGTCGGTGGTGCTGGCGGGGCGCCGCGAGGAGGCCCTGGCGGAGACGGCACGGCTGGCCGGCGGCGGCCCCCCGGCCCTCGTGGTGCCGACGGACGTGGCCGGCCCGGAGCGGGTGGACGCGCTCTTCGCGGCGGTGCGGGAGCGGTTCGGGCGGCTCGATCTGCTGTTCAACAACGCGGGGAGCTTCGGACCGCGCGGCGTGGCGCTGGCGGATCTGCGCTACGAGGACTGGCGGTCGGTCGTGGACACCAATCTGACGGGCGCGTTCCTGTGCGCGCAGGCGGCGTTCCGGCTGATGCGCGAGCAGGACCCACACGGCGGGCGGATCATCAACAACGGCTCGATCTCGGCCCACGCGCCCAGGCCGGACAGTGTGGCGTACACCGCCACCAAGCACGCCATCACCGGGCTCACCAAGTCGCTGTCGCTGGACGGCCGCCGGTACCGCATCGCCTGCGGGCAGATCGACATCGGCAATGCGGCGACCGAGATGACGGAGCGGATGCCCACCGGTGTGCCCCAGGCGAACGGGGAGGTGATGGTCGAGCCCGTGATGGACGTCGCGGACGTGGCGCGCACGGTGCGGCATATGGCGTCGCTGCCCCTGGAGGCGAACGTGCAGTTCGCGACGGTCATGGCGACGGCGATGCCGTACATCGGCCGTGGCTGACGGCGCATCGGCCACGACGGACCGCGCATCGGCCATGGCGGACCGCGCATCGGCCACGGCTGACGGCGCATCGGCCATGGCTGGCGGATGAGGGTTCGTCACCCAGCGTAGATAGCCTCCGCTTGTGGAGATGATGTGAGGATGCGGGTAATTCACCCCATCGGCACATCGGCTCCGGCGCCCGCCGTCACCGCCCCCGGACTGTTCGACACCCGCGCGGTATGGCAGTGTCGTCTCCCACCGCGCAACAGGTTTCACCACGGCCCCACGCCCCCGCCTCGTCTCACCACCCCACGACCGCACCCGTGTTCACCGCCCCACGACCGCCATCCGATCGAAAAGAGACCGCCGTGCGTTCTCTGCCGCTCATCCTGGTCGCCCGTCTGCTGCCCGTCGCCGTCCTCGCCGCCGCGGGTGTGGCCATGACGACATCGGGCGACTCGGACGCACACGCCACCCCGGCGAGCCCCTCCCCGCACCCCTCGGCCCCGGCCACCGGCTCCGCCGCGCCGCGCTACGCCAAGCCGCCCACGGAGGCGTGCGCCGCCCTTCCGGAAGCGCTGGTCAAAGAGCTGGTGCCGGGTGCGGAACCGGCCGGGAACGAGCTGAAGTCCAGCGACCTCAGCCGCCGCACGGGCTGCAACTGGCACGCCCTGCACGGCTTCGACTACCGCTGGCTGGACATCTCCTACGACGTCTCGGACGTCGCGCGGGCCAAGGGCAAGGGCGGCAGCGCGGTGTCCGGCCTGGGCGACGACGCCTCGGTGACCGAGGAGACCACCGAGGACGACGGCCAGGGCATACGCGAGGCGGTGGTGACGGTCCACCAGGACAACGCCACGGTCACCGTGACGTACAACGGCGGCGACTTCGAGAGCCACAAGGCCGCCGGCACCGACGCGATCCGTAAGGGCGCCATCAGCGCGGCCAAGGAAGCGGTCACCGCGCTCGACGACTGACCACGACGCGCTCATCGGTGAACATCAGCTGTACGGAAGTGGATTCCTGGGTGAACGGTTACGATCGCGGGCATCGCAACCGAGCTCTGGAGTCCCACCGTGTCCGCCACCTCCGAACCACGCCTGGGTATCGCCATCCTGACCATGGGCAACCGGCCCAGGGAGGTGGCGGCGCTGCTGGAGTCGGTCGCGAAGCAGGACCTGCCCCCGGCCCGCGTCGTGGTGGTCGGCAACGGCTCCCCGCTCCCGGAGATGCCCGCCGGGGTGACCACGGTCGAGCTGACGGAGAACCTCGGGGTCTCGGGCGGCCGTAACGTCGCCTGGCGGCGGCTGCGCGAGTTCGGCGACGTGGACGTCGTCGTCGACCTCGACGACGACGGGCTGCTGGTCGACGCCGACGTCTTCCGCCGGGTGCGCGACCTGTACGCCGAGGACCCGCGCCTGGGCATCGTGAGCTTCCGCATCGCCGACGAGACGGGCGAGACCCAGCGCCGCCACGTGCCCCGGCTGCGCGCCTCCGACCCGATGCGCGGCGGTGAGGTGACCACCTTCCTCGGCGGCGGCCACGCCCTGTCGATGCGGATGCTGGAGCAGATCGGCGGCTGGCCGGACGCGTTCTTCTTCACCCACGAGGAGACCGACCTCGCCTGGCGGGCGCTCGACGCGCGCTGGAAGGTCCTCTACGCCCCCGAGCTGCTGCTCCAGCACCCCCGCACCTCCCCCGCCCGGCACGCCGTCTACTACCGCATGACCGCCCGCAACCGGGTCTGGCTGGCCCGCCGCCACCTGCCGCTGCCCCTGGTCCCGCTCTACCTGGGCACCTGGACGCTGCTCACGCTCGCCCGCACCCGTTCCGTGACGGGGCTGCGGGCCTGGGCGGGCGGCTTCCTGGAGGGCCTGCGCACCTCCTGCGGCCGCCGCCGGCCGATGCGCTGGAGCACGGTGTGGCGCATGACCCGGCTGGGCCGCCCGCCCGTCATCTGACGGGCGGCGCGGCGCCGCCGCGCGGGAGCCGGTGCCCGCGCCCCCCCGTGCTCCCCCGGAAGTCTGCTCCTCCGGGCGTCTGCTCCCTGACGTCCGCTCCCCCGGGCGTCCGCTCCCCCCGGGCGTCGCAGGGCCCACCGCCGTAAGGTTGACCGCATGGTGGACGCGAGCGTGTCGGCCTCGGCCGAGACCGCTGAGCAGTTGCTGGAGGAGCTGCTCCGGGCCACCCACGAGGCATCGCCCGCGGAGCTCCCGGGGGCCTTGGACCGCTATACCGAGGCCATGCGCATGGGCCGCGCGGTCGTCTATCTGATCGACCTCCAGCAGCGGCTGCTGATGCCGCTCGCCGAGGGTGAGCCGCGCCTGGGCCTCGACGACTCCCTGGCCGGTTTCGCCTACCGGACCGACACCGTACGGGTCGAGGAGGACGGCGCGGACGGGCTGGCCCTGTGGCTGCCGCTGATGAACGGCGCGGAGCGGCTGGGGGTGCTCCAGCTGCGGACGGTCTCCCTGGACGGGCTCACGCTCTGGCGCTGCCGGATGCTGGCCTCGCTCCTCGCCCTGGTCATCACCTCCAAACGGACGTATCTCGACACCTTCGCGCAGCGCATCCGCACCCGGTCCATGCAGCTGCCCACGGAGATGGTGCGGGCGTTCCTCCCGCCCCGCTCCATCGGCACCGGCCGGGTGGTCTCGACGGCCGTTCTGGAGCCCGCGTACGAGCTGGGGGGCGACGCCTTCGACCATTCGTTCACCGAGGACGTCCTGCACGCCTCGATCCTCGACGCCATGGGCCACGACCTGGCGTCCGGGCTGACCACCTCCGTGGCCATGGCGGGCAGCCGCAACGCCCGGCGCACCGGCGCCGATCTGGCGGCCCTGGTCGCCACCGTGGACGAGGCGCTGTCCGCATGGCTTCCGGACCAGTTCTGCACGGGCGTCTTCGTCCGGTTGCACATGCCCAGCGGGGTGCTGCGCTGGGCCAACTGCGGCCATCCCACACCGTTGGTCATCCGCCGCCAGCGGCTGCTGGAGAAGGAGCTGGAGCGGGCCTCCGAGCCCCCGCTGGGGCTGCCCGCGCAGCTGTCGAACGCCACCCGGCAGATCCATGAGACGACCCTGGAACCCGGGGACCGCGTCCTGCTCTACACCGACGGGGTCGTGGAGTCGCGCGACGAGGGCGGCGAGCAGTTCGGCCTGGAGCGCTTCGCCGACCACATCATCCGGTCCACGGCCGCCGGGCAGAGCGCCCCCGAGGTGCTCCGCCTGCTCATCCACGCGATCCTCGACCACCGGCACCGCGAACTCAGCGACGACGCCACGATCCTGATGATCGAGTGGCATCCGCCGGATCCAGGTCCATGAGCCGCCTGGGCGATGTGCGATGACGACCCCCGACCCCACTGACCCCACCGCCCCCCGGGGCCGGCCGGACACGCCGCCCGGAACGGCCGGGCCGAGTGCGACCACGGCCGGCCTGGCCACGGCCACGGTCGACGACCACGGCGTGCTGACCGGGTGGAGCGAGGGCGCGCGGCGGTTGCTCGGCCACCGCGCCGAGGAGGTCCTGGGGCGGAGGGCGGCCGAGCTGCGCGCCGAGCCCACCGCCGAGCCCACCGCCGGGGACACCGTGGGCGGCGCCGGGCCGTGCCTGGCGGAGGGGGCCCGGTGGAGCGGGACGGTCGCGCTGCGCCACCGGGACGGCCATCGGGTGGAGGTCGAGCTGCTGGCCCACCGCGGTCCGGTGGCGGAGGACGGAGCCACGGGCTGGCTGCTGGTCTCCGCCGTACCCCGGGAGCCGCTCCCCCGCGACGCACCGGCCCTCCAGGACGCACCGCTGCCCCAGGACGCACCGCTCCCCCAAGACGAACCGCCGTCCCAGAACGAACCGCGGCCGCAGGACGCACCGCTCCCCCGGGACCCGGGTGCGGCGGAGCGCGGGTTCGTCCAGTCCCCGTGCATCCTGGCGCTCTTCGACACGGAGCTGCGGCTGACCCGGGCGAACGCCGAGATGGAGGCCACCACCGCCCTCAGCGAGGACCGGATGCGCGGGCTGCGGCTGTCGGAGCTGGCCCCCCACCGGGAGAGCGATCGGGTCGAGCGCGCCATGCGCCGGGTGCTGGAGAGCGGTGAGCGGCACGACCTGGAGTCGGGGCATCTGCGGTTGCCGGGCATGAGCCACGAGCACGCCTATTCGGTCTCCCTGGCCCCGCTGACCGACCCGGCCGGCGGACTCCGTGGCGTGTGCTTCGCGGCGTACGACATCACCGCCCAGCGCGAGGCCCGTCAGCGGCTGCTGCTGCTCAGCGAGGCGGGGGCGCGGCTGGGCAGCACCCTGGACCTGGACCGGATCGCCCAGGAGCTGGTCGAGGTGGCGGTCCCTCGGTTCGCCGACTTCGCCAACGTCGATCTGCTCACCTTCCTCCACCGCGGCGACGAGCCCCCGGAGGGGCCGCTGAGCGCGCCCATCACCCTGCGGCACACGGTCCACCGGTCCGTCCTGGAGGACGCCCCGGAGGCGCTGGCCGGCATCGGGGGTCTGATCACGCACCCCGAGCACTCCCTCACGGCCAAGAGCCTGACCGAGGGCCGGGCCGTGCGGTACCAGATAACGGCGCCCCTGCTGGCGAGCTGGGAGGCCAGGGACCCGGTGCGGGCCGCCCGGATCCGCGACCTCGGGATACATTCGGTGATCATGGTGCCGATGCGCGCCCGCGGGGTCACCCTCGGCGCCGCCTCCTTCGCCCGCCACCGCACACCGACGCCGTTCACCGCGGACGACGCGATGCTGGCCGAGGAGCTCACCGCACGAGCGGCCGTCTGCGTCGACAACACCCGCCGCTATCTGCGCGAACGCAGAACGGCCCTGACCCTCCAGCGCAGTCTGCTGCCGCAGCGGATGCCCGATCTGGCGGCGCTGGAGGTCGCCTCCCGTTATCTGCCCTCGGGCACCTACGCGGGGGTGGGCGGCGACTGGTTCGACGCGATCCCGCTCTCCGGCGCCCGCGCCGCCGTGGTGGTCGGCGACGTGGTGGGCCGCGGCCTGCGGGCGTCCGCCACCATGGGGCGGCTGCGCACCGCCGTACGCACCCTGGCCGATATCGACCTGCCGCCCGGTGAGCTGCTGACGCACCTCGACGACCTGGTCACCCGGCTGTCCTCGGAAGAGGACCCCGAGATGCCCGCGGCCGTCGGCGCCACCTGTCTGTACGCGATCTACGACCCGGTCTCCCGGCACTGCGCCATCGCCGCCGCGGGCCACCCCGCACCGCTGGTGGTCAGCCCGGAGGGCACCGCCGACCTGCCCGCCCTGTCCATCGGCCCGCCCCTGGGGCTGGGCGGGCTGCCCTTCGAGACCACGGAGACGGAGCTGCCCGAGGGCAGTGTGCTCGCCCTCTACACCAACGGCCTGATCAACAGCCGCCACCGGGAGATCGGCGAGGGGCTCGACACCCTGCGCAACGCCCTGAGCAGTCCCGTCGCCTCCCTGGACGCGCTCTGCGACAGCGTGCTGCGCGCCCTGCTCCCGGCCCGTCCCGACGACGACATCGCCCTGCTCCTCGCCCGCACCCGGGCGCTCGGCACCGACCGGGTCGCCACCTGGGCGATCCCCCCGGACGCGGCCGCCGTCGCCGACGCCCGCCGGAACACCGTCGAGCGGCTGACCGACTGGGGACTGGAGAAGGCCGTCTTCACCACCGAGCTGATCGTCAGCGAACTGGTCACCAACGCGATCCGTTACGCCCGCCCGCCCATCCGGCTGCGGCTGATCCGCGACCGCGCCCTCATCTGCGAGGTCTCCGACGGCAGCAGCACGGCACCCCATGTGCGGCGGGCCCGGGTCTTCGACGAGGGCGGCCGCGGCCTGATGCTGGTGGCCCAGATGGCGACGCGCTGGGGCACCCGGCAGAGCACGGACGGCAAGACGATCTGGGTCGAACAGGACCTCGCCTCCGACTGAACCGGACCCCGGCTGAACCGGGCCCCGACTGAACCGGACCCCGGCTGAACCGGGCCGACGCGCGTACGGAGCCGAGCCCCTGTCCCGCGGGGCCACCCGAGGCATCGACATTCGCCCCCGTGGACGCAGGACCCGAGCGCATCCGATTTGTCATGCTATGAGGTAGAGGCGTGCGACGTGACCCCCGGCCGGCCCCGAAAGGAGTTGCCATGGCCAAGGCAGTCGGAATCGACCTGGGCACCACCAACTCGGTGATCGCCGCATGGGAAGGCGGTGAGGCCTCGGTCGTGCCGAACTCCGAGGGCAGCCGCACCACCCCGTCGGTGGTGGCGTTCACCGACGCCGGTGAACGGCTGGTGGGGCAGCTGGCCCGGCGCCAGGCGATCCTCAACCCCAAGGGCACCATCTACTCGGCCAAGCGGTTCATCGGCCGGCACTACGACGAGGTCACCGACGAGGCCAAGGCGGTCGCCTACGACGTCGTCCCGGACGACCACGGCCTCGCCCGCTTCACGGTACGCGACAAGCTGCACTCGCCGGAGGAGATCAGCGCCCAGGTGCTGCGCAAGCTCGCCGACGACGCCGGGAAGCAGCTGGGCGAGCGGGTGACCGAGGCGGTCATCACCGTGCCCGCGTACTTCAACGACGCCCAGCGCAGTGCCACCAAGGACGCCGGTGAGATCGCCGGACTGAAGGTGCTGCGGATCATCAACGAGCCGACCGCCGCCGCCCTCGCCTACGGTCTGGACAAACGCGGCCATGAGACGGTGCTCGTCTTCGACCTCGGCGGCGGCACCTTCGACGTGTCCATCCTGGACGTCGGGGACGGGGTGGTGGAGGTCCGCTCCACCGCGGGCGACAGCCATCTGGGCGGCGACGACTTCGACCGCCGGCTGGTGGACCACCTCGCCGGCACGTTCCAGCGGCAGAACGGCATCGACCTGCGCCAGGACGCGCAGGCGCTGCAGCGGCTCTTCGAGGCCGCGGAGAAGGCCAAGACCGAGCTGAGCTCGGTGTCCCAGACCCAGGTCAGCCTGCCGTTCATCACCGCGGACGCCTCCGGTCCCAAGCATCTGACCGAGACGGTCATGCGGTCCACGTTCGAGCAGCTCACCGCCGACCTGGTGGAGCGCTGCCTGGGCCCGGTCCGGCAGGCGATGGCCGACGCGAAGGTCGGCGAGAACGACATCGACGAGGTGATCCTGGTCGGCGGTTCGACCCGGATACCCGCCGTACAGGCCCTGGTCCGCCGGCTGACCGGCGGCAAGGAGCCCAATATGAGCGTCAACCCCGACGAGGTCGTGGCCCTGGGCGCCGCGATCCAGGCCGGGGTGCTCAAGGGCGAGGTCCAGGACGTCCTGCTGCTCGACGTGACCCCGCTGTCGCTGGGCGTGGAGACCCGTGGCGGCGTCATGACGAAGATCATCGAGCGGAACACCACCATCCCGGTGCGCCGTACCGAGACCTTCTCCACGGCCGATGACAACCAGCCGGCCGTCGACATCGTGATCCTCCAGGGCGAACGGGAGCGGGCCGCCGACAACCGGGTGCTCGGCCGCTTCCAGCTGACCGGTATCCGCCCGGCGCCGCGCGGTGAGCCGCAGGTGGAGGTGACCTTCGATATCGACGCCAACGGCATCCTCAATGTCACGGCCCGCGACCGGGACACCAGCAAGGAGCAGTCCGTCCAGATCAGCGAGACCGGCAATCTCGACCGCGGCGAGGTGGAGCGGATGGTCCAGGAGGCCGAGCGCAACCGCGGCGAGGACCAGGCGCTGCGCGAGGCCGTGGACGCCCGCAACGACCTGGACGCCATCGCCTATCAGGTGGAGAAGCGCCTGTCCGAAGGGGGCGACGCGGTGCCCTCGCACGAGCGGTCGCGCGCCGAGATGCTGGTGAACGACGCCCGCGAGGCGGTCAGGAACGAGACCGGCGTGGAGCGGACCAGGCCGCTGATCTCCGAACTCCAGCAGGTCCACGCGGGCCTGGCCGCCCACCGGACGGCAGGCCCGGGTACGGGCGCGACGACCGGACCGACCGGACCGACCGGGCCGGGCACCCGGGACACCGGGGGCGGCGGGGGCGACGAGGACATCATCGACGCCGAGTTCGACAAGGACTGAGGCCGACCGATGCAAGAACCGGTGCAAGGGACGGTGCAAGGACCGGTGCAAGGAAAACCGACCGATTCGACGCAGGCTCACTGAGAGGCGCCATGTCCACTCAACCGCAGCAGCCCGAACCGTCGGCGGGCGCCGTGGCGGAGCCCGAGCGGGAGCGGGACCTGCCGGCCCCGGGCACCGCGGAGGCGGGCGGCACGGGACCGGCGGGCCCCGGCCCGGACGCGGCCGGAGGCCCGGCCCGGCCCCCCGGCGAGGCCGACGAGTACGCCGTGGCACTGGCGGAGCTCGAGGACCGCTGGCGCCGCGCCCTGGCCGACCTGGAGAACCTGCGCAAGCGCCACGCCAGGGAGCTGGAGCGGGAGCGGGCCGCCGAGCGGGCCCGTACGGCGGCGGCGCTGCTGCCCGTCATCGACAACCTCGAACTCGCCCTCTCCCACGCCGAGGCCGACCCCGGTTCGATCGTGTCGGGCGTCAGGGCCGTCCGCGACCAGGCCGTGGACGCCCTGGCCCGGCTCGGCTACGAGCGGCAGGGCGAGACGGGGGTGCCGTTCGACCCGGCCCGGCACGAGGTGGTCAATGTGGTGGAGGACGCCGACGCCGAACCGGGCACCGTGGTCCAGGTCCTGCGCCCCGGCTACGGGGCGACCGGCAACCAACTCAGGCCGGTGGCCGTCGCCGTGGCCAAACGGGAGTGACCGGAACGGGAGTGGCCGGACATGGCACGGGACTACTACGAGGTGCTCGGGGTCTCACGGGGCGCGAGCCAGGACGAGATCCAGCAGGCGTTCCGCACGCGGGCCCGCCGGTACCACCCCGATGTGAACAAGGCTCCGGACGCCGAGGAGCGGTTCAAGGACCTCAACGACGCCTACAGCGTGCTCTCCGATCCGAAGAGCCGGGCCCGCTACGACCGGTTCGGCGAGGACTTCCGCAAGGTTCCCGAGGACTGGGAGGAGCGCGTCGGCGCCGGTACCGGAGGCGGTGGCGGCGGTGGCTTCCGCGGCTGGACGACCACCGGCGACGGCGGCCGGGTGCGGTTCACCCGTGGCTTCGGCGACGACGCCCAGGGCGCGGGCGTGGACTTCGAGGACCTGTTCGGCGCGTTCTTCGGCGGCGGCGCGGGACCGGGCGGCGGCCGCGTCGACATCCCCGGCGCCGACCAGGAGGCGGAGCTGCCGCTCACCGTCGAGGACGCCTACCGCGGCGGCCGCCGCACCGTCACCCTGACCGGGCCCTCCCGGCAGCGCACCTTCGAGGTGGACGTCCCGGCGGGCGTCACCGACGGGCAGCGCATCCGGCTGGCCGGACAGGGCGGCCGGGGCACCGGGGACGCACCGGCCGGGGATCTGTACCTGCGGGTGCGGATCCAGCCCCATCCGCGGTTCCGGCTGGACGGCCGGAACATCCATGTGACGCTCCCGGTGTCCCCCTGGGAGGCCGCGCTCGGCGCGGCCGTTCCCGTACCGACGCCCGGCGGCACCGCCAAGGTCACGGTCCCGCCCGGGTCCTCCAGCGGCCGCCGGCTGCGGCTGCGCGGTGCGGGCATGCCCCAGCCGCGCGGGACCGACGGCGATCTGTACGCCGAGATCCGCGTCATGGTGCCGCCCCGCCTCGGCGACCGGGAGCGGGAGCTGTTCGAGGAACTGGGGCGGACCTCCCCCTTCGACCCCAGGAGGGAGCGATGAGCACCATCCACCACCACCGGAGGGAACGATGAGCACCCACGCGCCCCGAACCACCGCCACGGACACCAGGTACGCGCCCGTGACGTCCGTCCACCACGACCTGGTGCCCGCACGCAGGCTCTCCCTGGACACCGTGGCCGGCCGCACCGGGCTGCACCCCGAACTGATCCGGCGATTCGTCGCCCTCGGCCTGGTCGACGCCGAACGCGACGCCGCGGGGCGGCTGGTGTTCGCCCCCGACGCCCCGGCGGCGCTGGGCCGCGTCGAGCGGCTGCGCACCGGGCTCTGCCTGAACTACGCCTCCATCGGCCTGGTGCTCGATCTGCTCGACCGCATCAACCGGCTCGAAGCCGCGCTGCGCCGCAGCGGCGCGAGGAGTGAACAACCGCCATGGACATGAACCGCCTCACCCAGAAGTCCCAGGAAGCCCTCCAGGACGCCCAGACCAGGGCCCAGCGGCTCGGTCAGACCGAGGTCGACGGCGAGCATCTGCTGCTGGCCCTCCTCGAACAGCCCGAGGGGCTGGTGCCCCGTCTGATCAGCCGGCTGGGCGCCGACCCCGATGCGCTGCGGACCATGCTGGAGGCGGAGGTGGCCCGTAAGCCCAGGGTCACCGGCCCCGGGGCGGCTCCGGGGCAGGTCTTCGTCACCCAGCGCCTGGCCAGGGTGCTGGACACCGCCGAGCGGGAGGCGGCGCGGCTGAAGGACGAGTACGTCTCGGTGGAACACCTGGTGCTCGCCCTCGCCGAGGAGGGGTCCGGCACCGCGGCCGGGCGGGTGCTGAGGGACCACGGTGTCACCAAGGAGTCGTTCCTGCACGCCCTCACCCAGGTCCGCGGCAGCCAGCGGGTCACCTCCGCCGACCCCGAGGCGGCGTACGAGGCGCTGGAGAAGTACGGCCGCGATCTGGTGCTGGAGGCCCGTGCGGGCAAGCTGGACCCGGTGATCGGCCGGGACGCCGAGATCCGCCGGGTGACGCAGATCCTCAGCCGCAAGTCGAAGAACAACCCCGTGCTGATCGGCGACCCCGGCGTCGGCAAGACCGCCGTCGTGGAGGGCCTGGCCCAGCGCATCGTCCACGGCGACGTGCCCGAGGGGCTGCGCGACAAGACCGTCTTCGCCCTGGACATGGGCTCCCTGGTGGCCGGCGCGAAGTACCGCGGGGAGTTCGAGGAACGGCTCAAGGCCGTGCTCAGCGAGGTCACCTCCGCCCAGGGGCGCATCCTGCTGTTCGTCGACGAGCTGCACACCGTGGTCGGCGCCGGGGCCGCCGAGGGCGCCATGGACGCCGGGAACATGCTCAAGCCGATGCTGGCCCGCGGTGAGCTGCACATGATCGGCGCGACCACCCTCGCCGAGTACCGCAAGTACATCGAGAAGGACGCCGCGCTGGAGCGCCGGTTCCAGATGGTGCTGGTGGACGAGCCCAGCGTGGCGGACACCGTCTCCATCCTGCGGGGCCTGCGGGAGCGGCTGGAGGTCTTCCACGGCGTCAAGATCCAGGACACCGCGCTGGTCTCCGCCGCCACCCTGAGCCACCGCTACATCAGCGACCGGTTCCTGCCGGACAAGGCCATTGACCTGGTCGACGAGGCATGTGCCCGGCTGCGTACCGAGATCGACTCCATGCCCGCCGAACTGGACGAGATCACCCGTCGGGTCACCCGGCTGGAGATCGAGGAGGCCGCGCTCGCCAAGGAGACCGACCCGGCCAGCCGGCAGCGGCTGGAGGAGCTGCGCAGGGAGCTGGCCGATCTGCGCGCCGGGGCCGACGCCAAGCGCGCCCAGTGGGAGGCCGAGCGGCAGTCCATCCGCCGGGTGCAGGACCTGCGCCGGGAGCTGGAGGAGGTGCGCCGCGAGGCGGAGGAGGCCGAGCGCGCCTACGACCTCAACCGCGCCGCCGAACTGCGCTACGGCAGACTCGGCGAGCTGGAGCGCAAGCTGGCCGCCGAGGAGGAGCAACTGGCCGCCAGGCAGGGCGGGCACCGGCTGCTGCGCGAGGTGGTCACCGAGGACGAGATCGCCGACATCGTCGCCGCCTGGACCGGTATCCCCGTCTCCCGGCTGAAGGAGGGCGAACGGGAGAAGCTGCTGCGCCTGGACGAGATCCTCCAGGAGCGGGTCATCGGCCAGGACGAGGCGGTCCGGCTGGTCTCGGACGCCATCATCCGGGCCCGCTCGGGCATCCGGGACCCGCGCCGGCCGATCGGCTCGTTCATCTTCCTCGGCCCGACCGGCGTGGGGAAGACCGAGCTGGCCAAGGCGCTGGCCGCGGCGCTCTTCGACACCGAGGAGAACATGATCCGCCTGGATATGAGCGAGTACCAGGAGCGGCACACCGTCAGCCGGCTGGTCGGCGCCCCGCCGGGATACGTCGGCTACGAGGAGGGCGGCCAGCTCACCGAGGCGGTGCGGCGCAAGCCGTACTCGGTCGTCCTCCTGGACGAGGTCGAGAAGGCGCACGCCGATGTCTTCAACACCCTGCTCCAGGTCCTGGACGACGGCCGGATCACCGACGCCCAGGGGCGGCTGGTGGACTTCCGCAACACCGTGATCATCATGACCTCCAACATCGGCTCGCTGCATCTGCTGGACGGGGTGACCGCCGATGGCGAGCTCAAGCCGGACGCGAGGGGCCTGGTGATGAGCGAGCTGCGCGGGCACTTCCGCCCCGAGTTCCTCAACCGGGTCGACGACATCGTGCTGTTCAAGCCGCTCGGCGAGCGCCAGCTGGAGCGGATCGTGGAGCTGCGGTTCGACGAGCTGCGCGAGCGGCTGGCCGAGCGCCTGATCGCCGTCGAACTCACCCCAGAAGCCCGCAAGGTCATCGCCCACGAGGGCTACGACCCGGTCTACGGCGCCCGCCCGCTGCGCCGCTTCATCTCCCACGAGGTGGAGACCCTCATCGGCCGCGCCCTGCTGCGCGGCGACGTCCAGGAGGGCGCCACCGTCAAGGTCGACGCCCAGCACGGCGAACTGGCGGTCACCTACGAGGCACAGCCGCAGATGGCGGGAGCCGGAAGGCCCGCGTGAACGCGGTGCGCGGCGCGGGCCGTTCCGTTCGAGGTGCAGGCCGAGCCGACCCTGCTCATGCTGGACGAGGGGAGGTGACGGCCGCACCCGACGGCGATCCCCACCCATCCGAGCCACACATCCGACCCCGCATCCAACCCACGCATCCGCGCTACGCACCCGCTACACACGACCGGAGGTGAAGGGTGATGAGCACACCCGCCCGACGACAGCCACAGCAGCGCCAAGGCGCGATGGACCGCCCCCGGGCATGGGCGCGCAATCCGCTGGCGGAGTTCGACGATCTGCTCAACCAGATGGGCGGTCTGCTCGAATCCACGGTGGGCGGAGCGCCGATACCCGGTATCGCGTGGGCACCCGCCGCCGATGTGACCGAAGCGGACGAGGCGTACCACGTCGAACTCGAGCTCCCCGGGGTCAAGGGCCGGGACATCAACATCGAGGTCAACGGCCAGGAGTTGACCGTCTCCGGGGAGATCAAGGAACGGGAGCGCAAGGGCGTCCTGCGCCGCGGCGGCCGCCGCACCGGCCGTTTCGAGTACCGGCTGCTGCTCCCGAGCGAGGTGAACACCGAGAACGTCAGGGCGGCCATGTCCGAGGGCGTCCTCACGATCACCGTTCCCAAGGCGGAGATCGCCAAGCCCCGCCACATAGAGATCACCGAGAGCATCCAGGCGCAAGAACAGCCCCCGTGGCAACAGACACAGCAACAGCCCCCACAGCAACAGACACAGCAACAGACGCAGCAACAACAGCCGCAGCAGCCGCCGTCGCAGCAGCCGCCGGGCGGTTACTGAGGCCGCGAACCGGCTCTATCACCCCGCGGCGGCCCCCGCTCCGCCGGGCGGCCGCCGCGGGCACCGGAAGGACGAACACGATGGTCGCCACAGGTTTTCCCGCGTTCGACACGACGGTCGACAAGACCAACCGGCTCCTCAGGGAGATCGAGGAGGCGTACGGCTGGCCCAAGGAGCGCCGCAAACAATCCTATGCCGCCCTGCGCGCGGTCCTGCACCAGCTGCGGGACCGGCTGACGGTGGACGAGGCCGTTCAGTTCGGCGCCCAGCTCCCGATGCTGGTGCGCGGCTTCTACTACGACGGGTGGAAACCCGCGGAGACGCCCGTGAAGATGCACAGCGAGGAGTTCTTCCAGCGCATCCGGCATGACTTCCCGTACTCGATCCAGGGCGATACCGAGCAGCTGGTGCACACCGTCCTGGCGGCCCTTCAGCGCCATGTCAGCGAGGGCGAGTGGCACGATCTGAGGGCCCGTATGCCCGCCGACCTGGTCACCGTCATCCCGGCGTAGCAGGTGCCGCCCCCACGGCGGACGTGGCCGGCGCCGCCCCCACAGCGGGGTCAGGCGCCGCCGTGGTCCGCCAGGAACGCCCGCAGCTGGTGTGCCGTCTCGGCCGGCGCCTCCTCGGGAAGGTAGTGGTCGCACGGCAGGGCCTGCCCGCGCACATCGTCCGCGTAGCCGCGCCAGGCCGCCAGTACGTCGTAGTGGCGGCCCACGAAGCCGTACGCGCCCCACAGGGCCAGGACCGGCGCGGTGACCCGCCGGCCGGCCGCGGCGTCCGCGTCGTCGTGGACCAGGTCGAGGGAGGCGGCGGCCCGGTAGTCCTCGCAGGAGGCGTGGATGGCCGCCGGATCGGAGAAGCAGCGCACGTACTCGGCCAGGGCCGCCTCGCTGAACGGGGTTCCGCCGTGGTGGCGGGCTCCCATCCGGGTCCGGATCCAGAACTCCGGGTCCTGGCCGATCAGGTGTTCCGGGATGCCGTTGCCCGCCGTCAGGAAGAACCAGTGGTAGTAGCCGAGACCGAACCCCATGTCGGCGTGGTGGAAGGCGTACCGCGTCGGCACGATGTCGAGGACCGCGAGCGCCGAGACCGCCTCCGGATGGTCCAGGGCCAGCCGGTGGCCGACCCGGCCGCCCCGGTCGTGGCCGACGACCGCGAAGCGGTCGAAGCCCAGCTCCCGCATCACCAGCAGCTGGTCCCGCGCCATGGACCGCTTGGCGTACGGGGTGTGCGCGTCGTCGGAGGGGGGCTTGGCGCTGTCGCCGTAGCCGCGTAGGTCGGTGAGCACCACGCGGTGCGTGGCCGCGAGCACCGGGGCGACGTGGTGCCAGATCAGATGGGTCTGCGGATAGCCGTGCAGCAGCAGGACCGGCGGGCCGTACCCGGCCGTGCGCACGTTGATGCGCACCCCGTCGGCGTCCACGGTGCGGCGGTCGAAGTCGCCCAGCAGCTGATCGCTCATGGTCCGATCCCAGCAGCGGCCGGTGGTGCGTGTCCAAGACCGGTTGCCGACAATCCTTATAGGGGTGCCCTATAAGAAGGGGCGGCCGGCGGGACGGAACACGGGAGGCAGCACGCGGTGGATGTGCGGCAGCTGGAGTACTTCCTGGCCGTGGTGGACCACGGCGGATTCAACCGGGCGGCCGCCGCGCTGTATCTGTCGCAACCGTCCCTGTCCCAGGCCATCCGCGCCCTGGAGCGCGACCTGGGCAGCGACCTCTTCCACCGCATCGGCCGCCGGGCGGTCCTCACCGACGCGGGCACGGCACTGATCGAACCGGCGCGGGACGCCGTGCGCAGTCTCCAGCTGGCGCGGGCCAGTGTGGAGTCGGTGCACGGGCTGCGCGGCGGCCGGGTGGACATCGCGGTCCCACCGTCCCAGGCGGTCGAACCGCTGACGGGAATGATCGACCGCTTCACCCGGGCCCACCCCGGGGTGTCCGTGCGGGTGCAGGCCGCGTTCACCCCCCGCGATGTGACGGAGATGGTGCGCACCGGCGTGTGCGAACTGGGCCTGCTGGCCTCCCCCGGCCCCACACCGCACGGAGACGTACGCACCCACCCCCTGCACGAGCAGCGCTTCGTCCTGCTGGCACCCCCGGACGGCCCGTTCCGCCCCGGGGTGCCGGTGCGCCATGAGCAACTGTCCGGCCACCGGCTGATCGTGGGACAGAAGGGCACGGGCATGCGCCGCTACGTCGACGACCTCCGGGCCACGGGCGTCGAGCTGACCGTCGTGGTCGAGACCGAGCACCGGGTGGCGATCCTGCCCCTGGTCCTGCGGGGCGTCGGCCTGGCCGTGGTCGCCGACGCCTGGCGCGGCCTGGCGGAGCGGGCGGGCGCCCTGGTCCTGGACCTGGAGCCGACCACCAGCCTGCATATCTCCCTGGTCAGCAGGCGGGCTCCGCTGACACCGGCGGCCGAGGCGTTCGTGCGTACGGCCACAGCCCCTGATAAGGACGGCCTATAAGCGAGATGGATTCTGCATCTTGGACGGGTGCGGCAGGCCCCTGTTGCAATCCTCCCCATGACGAACCGCCGCACGACCAACCACCACATCGCCCTGATCCCCGGCGACGGCATCGGCACCGAGGTCATCCCCGCCGCCCGCCGCGTCCTGGACGCCGTCGCCGCCCGGCACGGCCTCGGCTTCACCTACGAGACGTTCGACTGGTCCTGCGAGCGCTACGTCCACCAGGGCGCGATGATGCCCGACGACGGCCTGGAGCGACTGCGCGGCCACGACGCGATCCTGCTCGGCGCCGTCGGCTACCCCGGCGTCCCCGACCACGTCTCCCTGTGGGGCCTGCTGATCCCCATCCGCCGGGGCTTCCAGCAGTACGTCAACCTGCGCCCCATCCGCGTCTTCGAGGGCGTGCCCAGCCCGCTGCGCGACGCCCGGCCCGGCGATGTCGACCTCGTCGTCGTCCGCGAGAACGTGGAGGGCGAGTACGGCGAGATCGGCGGCCGCCTCGGCCGGGGCCTCCCGGAGGAACTGGCCGTCCAGGAAGCGGTGTTCACCCGCAAGGGCGTGACCCGGATCCTGGACTACGCCTTCTCCCTGGCCGAGAGCCGGACCCGGCACCTCACCTCGGCGACCAAGTCCAACGGCATCATCCACACCATGCCCTTCTGGGACGAACTCGTCGCCGAACGCGCCACCGCCCACCCGGAGGTGGCCTGGGACCAGGAGCACATCGACGCCCTCGCCGCCAAGTTCGTCCTCGACCCCAAGCGCTTCGACGTCGTCGTGGCCTCCAACCTCTTCGGCGACATCCTCAGCGACCTCGCCGCCGCGGTCGCCGGCAGCATCGGCATCGCCCCCGCCGCCAACCTCAACCCCGAACACGACTACCCGTCCATGTTCGAACCCGTCCACGGCTCCGCCCCCGACATCGCCGGCCGCGGCATCGCCAACCCCCTCGGCGCGATCTGGTCCGCCGCCATGATGCTCGACCACCTGGGCCACCCCGAAGCCGCCACCCACATCACCGACACCATCGCGACCGTCCTGGCCAAGACCCCGGTACGCACCCCGGACCTGGGTGGCACGGCCACCACGACGGAATTCACCGACGCCCTGCTGGAACTCCTCTGACCCCGCCGCCGCCCCCTGGGACCACCGCCCCGGGCCGGGGCGGCGCTGCGGCGGGCGGACGAGTCGGCCTGTACGCCGGGTTCTGTCTCCCGGGGGCCTTGCGGCCCACGGGGAGGCGGCCATCCATCTAGGACCGGCGTTGCCGCCGGCCTCGTGCGGTCCACCCGCGGACTCGGGCGGGCAGCCCTCGATCGTCCGCGCAGAGCGCTTTTCACGGCGCTCCTCTTGACCTTGCTCCAGGTGGGGTTTACCGAGCCGTCCGAGTCACCTCGGACGCTGGTGGTCTCTTACACCACCGTTTCACCCTTACCGGACGCCTCGCGGCCTCCGGCGGTCTGTTTTCTGTGGCACTGTCCCGCGGGTCACCCCGGGTGGGCGTTACCCACCACCTTGCCGTGTGGAGCCCGGACGTTCCTCGGCGGGACCCGAAGGGCCCCGACGCGACCGCCCGGCCGGCTCGTCCGCCGTGCTGAGCATGATACCCGGCGAGGAGTGCCGGCCGTCTCAGCCGACGCCGGTCGTCTCCAACCCGAGGTCGTAGGCTGCGGCCGGGTGGGGCCGCGTCCGGGTCCGCCCCGTACCGTTGAACGTCGTTCTTCGTGGCCCTCAACGCCCCGACCCCTGAGGAGAGACCGTGCTCGTGCTGCTGCCCCCGTCCGAGGGAAAGGCCACAGGAGGCTCCGGGTCCCCGCTGGACCTGGGATCGCTGTCGCTGCCGGGCCTGGGCGGGGCGCGGGCGGAGGTGCTGGACGAGCTGGTGTCGCTGTGTTCGGGCGACGGGGCGAAGGCCGCCGAGGTGCTGGGGCTCAGCGAAGGGCTGCGCGGCGAGGTCGCGAAGAACGCGGCGCTGCGGGAGGCCGGGACGCGGCCCGCCGGGGAGATCTACACCGGTGTGCTGTACGACGCGCTGGGCCTGGCCACGCTGCCCGCCGCCGCCCGCCGCCGGGCGGAGCGGTCGCTGCTGGTCTTCTCGGGGCTGTGGGGCGCCGTACGGATAGACGACCGCATCCCCTCCTACCGCTGCTCGATGGGCGTGAAGCTCCCGGGACTCGGTGCGCTCGGCACCTACTGGCGGACCCGGACCCCGATGGCCGAAGTGCTTCCGGAGGCCGCCGGGAACGGGCTGGTGCTGGACCTCCGCTCGGCGGCGTACGCGGCGGCTTGGAAGCCCAAGGGGGCGGTCGCCGAGCGTACGGCGACGGTGCGGGTGCTCCAGTCGAAGATCGTGAACGGGGTCGAGAAGCGGTCCGTCGTCAGCCACTTCAACAAGGCGACCAAGGGCCGGATGGTACGGGACCTGCTGACCGCCGGTGCCGACCCGAGCGGGCCCGCCGAGCTGGTGGAGGCGCTGCGGGGGCTGGGGTACGCGGTCGAGGCCGCGCCGCCGGAGCGGGCGGGGCGGGCGTGGGGGCTGGATGTGGTGGTGACCGAGCTGTAGTGCCGGGGTACTGCGCGCGCACCGTCACCTCACCGTTCGAAGGCGTTGCGGCATACGCAACGACCGTTGCGCAGCGCGCCGCTCCGTGGGCAGGATGGGCGCCGTGACTAGCACCGCGCCCTCCCCAGGCTCCCCGGATTCCTCGCTGCTCGATCTCGCCCCCGTCATCCCCGTGGTCGTCCTCCACGACGCGGCCGACGCGGTCCCGCTGGCCCGTGCCCTGGTGGCGGGCGGGCTGCCCGCGATCGAGGTGACCTTCCGGACGCCCGCCGCCGCGGACGCCATCCGGGCGATCGCCGAGGAGGTCCCCGAGGCGGTCGTCGGCGCCGGTACGGTCCTGACCCCGGAGCAGGTGGAGACCGCCGTCGCCGCCGGGTCGCGGTTCCTGGTCTCGCCCGGCTGGACGGACCGGCTGCTGGGGGCGCTGGACGCCTCCGGGCTGCCGTATCTGCCGGGTGTCTCGACCACCTCGGAGGTCGTGGCGCTGCTGGAGCGCGGGGTGGCGGAGATGAAGTTCTTCCCGGCGGAGGCGGCCGGGGGCACGGCGTATCTGAAGGCGCTCGCCTCACCGCTCCCCGGGGCCCGGTTCTGCCCGACCGGCGGTGTCAACGCCTCGAACGCCCCCGAATACCTGGCCCTGCCCAACGTCGGCTGCGTCGGCGGCACGTGGATGCTGCCCTCGGACGCGCTGGCGGCGGGCGACTGGGGGCGGGTGGAGTCCCTCGCCCGGGAAGCGGCCGCCCTTCGCGGCTGACGCGCGGCCAGGGCCGCGAGCCGGGATCGGGTGCCAGGACCGCGCATCGAGACCGCCCCGCCCCCGCCGCAGGTGCGCCGTCTACCTGACCGCAGGTGCGTCCCTCCATCGCGGGTGCGCCGTCTACCGCAAGTGCGTTCCCCACCGCGGGTTCGTTCCCCACCGCGGGTGCGCCGTCTACCGCGGATGCGTCCCCCACCGCAGGTGCGTCTCCTACCGCAGGTGCGCCGTCTCGTTCAGCAGCCGCAACGACGCGTTTCCGTCCGCGTAGTACGCCACCGCCGAGAGCGAGGCCGCCGACAGCTCCATGCGGAACAGGGCCTCCGGCGGGGCGCCCAGGGCCAGCCGGATCAGCGTTTTGATCGGGGTGACATGGGTGACCAGCAGCACCGTACGGCCCGGATAACGGGCGATCAGCTTGTCCCGGGAGAGCGCCACCCTGCGCGCGACCGTCGCGAAGCTCTCGCCGCCGCCCGTGGGGGCCGCCTTGCTGGAGGCCAGCCATGCCTCCAGGTCGTCCGGGTGGCGCTCCTTGACCTCCGCGAAGGTCAGCCCCTCCCAGGCGCCGAAGTCCGTCTCCCGCAACCCTTCGTCGACACGGACGTCGAGGCCCAGGCGCCGGGCCACCACGTCGGCGGTCTCGCGGCAGCGCAGCAGCGGCGAGGTGACGACGGCCTGGATGGTGCCGCGTGCGGCGAGCGCCGCCGCCACCCGCTCGGCCTGGTGGCGGCCGACCGGGGAGAGTCCGGGGTCGGTACCGCCGCTGCCGGAGAAGCGCTTCTCGGGGGTGAGCGGGGTCTCCCCGTGCCGGAGCAGGACGAACGTGGCGGGGGTGCCCAGATCCGCCGCGGGCCGACCGACCATGGAGGCCCGGTCGGTCGCCGAGGCCCGGTCGGTCGCCGTAGTCCGGTCGGCTGCCGGGGTCCTGCTGTCTGCCGGGGTCCGGTCGGCTGCCGAGGCCCTGCCAGCCGCCGGAGCCCCGCCGACCGCCGGCGCCCCGCCGACCGCCGGGGCGTCGCCCGTCGCGGTGGGCTCGGCGAGGGTGTCGGCGGCGGGCGCGGCGGCCTCCGGCGCGCCCGCCGCCAGCGTGCCGCCCGGCGGCACCTTCGGCTGCCACTGCTCGCCCCGCTTGCCCGCGTCCATCGCCTCGTTGGCGAGCCGGTCCGCGTGCTTGTTCCGCTCGCGCGGGATCCACTCGTACGTCACCCGGCCGGGCGGGAAGACCGCCTTGGCGTCGGCGGCGAGCGGACGCATGTCCGGGTGCTTGATCTTCCAGCGGCCCGACATCTGCTCGACGACGAGCTTTGAGTCCATCCGCACCCGGACCCCGGCCTCCGGGTCCAGGGCGTACGCCTCCCGCAACCCGGCGATCAGGCCCTTGTACTCGGCGACGTTGTTGGTCGCGGTGCCGATGTACTCGGCCGCCTCGGCGAGCGTCTCACCGGTCTCCGCGTCGCGCACGACCGCGCCGTAACCGGCCGGTCCCGGGTTGCCCCGGGACCCGCCGTCCGCCTCGACGATGAAGCGCCGCGCCATGGGCCTACAGCCCCGACTCGGGCGTACGGACCAGGATCCGGCGGCAGTTCTCGCACCGCACCACCGTGTCGGGGGCCGCCGAGCGCACCTCGTTGAGCTCGGTGATGGCGAGCTCCTGGCGGCAGCCGTCGCAGCTCCGCTGGTAGAGCCGGGCCGCGCCGATACCGCCCTGCTGCTCGCGCAGCTTGTCGTAGAGCTTCAGCAGATCGGCGGGGATGGTCCCGGCGATCACCTCGCGCTCCTTGGTGACGGTCGCGACCTCGGCGTCGATCTCCTCGGCCGCCGCGTCCCGGCGTGACGTGGCGTCGCCGATCTTGGCCTGGAGGGACTCCACCCGCCCGGTCAGCTCGGTGACCCGCTCCTGGACGGACTCCCGGCGCTCCATGACCTCCAGGACGACGTCCTCCAGGTCGCCCTGGCGCTTGGCGAGGGAGGCGATCTCGTGCTGGAGGTTCTCCAGGTCCTTGGGCGAGGTGACGGCGCCGGAGTCCAGGCGCTTCTGGTCGCGGGCGGCGCGCTGGCGCACCTGCTCCACGTCCTGTTCGGCCTTGGTCTGCTCGCGGGCGGTGTCGCTCTCCTCGGTCTGCGCGGCGATGAGCAGGTCACGCAGCTGGGTGTGATCGGCGTTCAGAGTCTCGATCTCGGCGTGCTCGGGCAGCGTTCGGCGCTTGTGCGCGAGCTGCGACAGCCGGACGTCGAGCGCCTGGACGTCGAGAAGGCGGATCTGATCGGCGGGCGCGGCATTCAGCGTGGGGCTCCAGGGGAGTCGATGGGACGGAACGACGATAGAGAGGTCGAGCGGGGCGAGCGTCAAGCAGGAATCAACAGGCGTCAAGCAGTCATCAAGCGGAGAGGGACGGAGCGGTCGCGCCGACGGCCGGGGCCGCGGCGTGGGCCGTCCAGGGGTCGGTGACCGTACGCGAGACATGCGTCCGCAGGTCCCAGCCGTGCCGGTCGGAGATCTCGTCCAGCTGGGCCGCGGCCTGCTCGGTCCAGGGCCATTCGGTGGCCCAGTGCGCGGCGTCCACCAGGGCGAGATCGCTGTGCTCGCGCGCCTCCGAGGACGGGTGGTGGCGCAGATCGGCGGTGAGGAACGCGTCGACCCCGGCCGCGCGCACCACGTCGAAGAGGCTGTCCCCGGAACCGCCGCTGACGGCGACCCGGCGGATCGTACGGTCCGGATCACCGGCGGCGCGGATGCCCTGCGCGGTGGCGGGCAGCCGGGCGGCGGCGCGCTCGGTGAACTCCCGCAGCGTCTCGGGGTGGTCCAGCTCGCAGATCCGGCCCAGACCCCGGCGGCCCGCCGGGTCGGTGGCGTCCGGCACCAGCGGACCGACGATCCGCAGATCGAGCGCACCGGCGAGGGCGTCGGAGACACCGGGGTCGGCGGTGTCGGCGTTGGTGTGCGCGACATGCAGGGCGATGTCGTTCTTGATCAGCGTGTGCACCACCCGGCCCTTGAAGGTGGAGGCGGCGACCGTGGTCGTCCCCCGCAGATAGAGCGGATGGTGGGTGATCAGCAGATCGACGCCGAGGTCCACCGCCTCGTCGGCCACTTGCTGAACGGGGTCGACGGCGAACAGCACGCGGGTGACCTCGGCGTCGGGGTCACCGCACACCGTGCCGACGGCGTCCCACTGCTCCGCCCGCTCGGGCGGCCAGAGGGCGTCGAGTGCGGCGAGGACGTCGTTGAGTGAGGGCACGGAGCAAGGCTACCTCCCGGATCACGGCTGAGCCCTGCCCCGGCCTTCACCCAGCGCGACCCCCGCCGGGGCGTGCCTCCCCGCGAGGACGCGCCCCCGCCAGGACGCGATCCCCCGCCAGGGCTCGGGGCGAACGTCCGCTGGGACGCGGGGCGCCCCTCCCGACGTCCGGCACCGTGCCCCGCCTCGGCTCGCTCCCGCCGAACTCATCCCCCACAGCACACTCAGCACCGACCTCTCAGGCGAATCGGGCAACCGCCACACTTACGGGTGGAGCGCACCCATTACGGCCTTCGGCAGGCAGTACGAAAACTACTTTCAGTGGCCGGAGGTGACCGACCGATGACTGCCTGTGCCTTCGACACCGCCCTCACCGGGGGCGTCGGCGACCGGCCGCGAGGGGGTTTCACCATCGCCTCGGACCGCTCGTACGGCGCGCGGCTCGCGCTCAGCGCGGAAGCGGGCTGCTGGTACCCGGAGCGCTGGACGCTGGACGGCCCGGAGCCCTACGCCGTGCCGTTGCCCGCCGCCCAGCCCGAGGAGCCGGACAGCGAGCTGCTGCCGCTGGCCGACGGGCAGGTGCTCATCCACCGCCGGGTGGCCGGCCACCACGCCTTCTCGCTGCTCTACCCGGCCGGCCCCGGCACCGGCGAACGCCCGCTCGGTGTCATCGACCGCGCCGAGGTCTCGCTGCTGCCGCCCGCGCCCGGCGGTCTGTGCGCCTTCGCGCTCGGGCGCGGACAGCGGTCCACCTCCGTCTGGCTGGTGTTCGGCGGCGGCGTCCTCGCCCCCCTGCACCTGGCCGAGGTACCGGGCCGCTGCACCGGCGGCAGCTGGCTGGACCGCACCGGCCGGCTGCTGGCGCTCGACCGCGAACTCGACGGCCGGACGAAAACGGTGGTGGTCGATCTGCGGCGCGGCGGTGAGACCAGCCCGCTGCTGCAGATCACCGAGCGCAGCGACGACCGGCTGCTGCTCGCCGACCCCGACAGCGGTCTGCTGCTCGTACGGTCCGACGCGCCCGGGGACGAGCGGCTGGGGTGGGGCGTGCTGGGCAGCACGCTGCCGGTGAGGTTCCCGGACTGTCTGCGGCCCGCGGGACCGTCGGAGGCCACGCCGTTCGCGGTGCAGCCGGGGCAGGTGCTGACGCCGGAGGCGTGCGCCGTGGCCTTCCGCATCGACGGACCGAACGGTTCCGGGCGGCCGTGGGTGGGCGTATGGCGACCGGCGGAGCGGCGGTTGCGCGAGTTCCCCGCACCGGAGGGCTGGCTCGCGGGCGCGGGCCTGTGGACCCGGGACGGCGAGCTGCGGCTGCCGTACGTGACTCCCCAGGTGCCCTGCGGGCTGGCGCGGGTGCGTCTGCCTGGGATGCCTGGAGTGTCTGAGGTGCCTGGGGTGCTGGGAGCACCGGGGGCGTCGAGGCTGTCGAGGGGCTCCTGGGCATCGGCGCCGGGCGGCCGGGGTGCGGCGCGGATGGCGGACGTCACGGACACGACGGGCGTCGCGCGCGCTTCCGCAACGTCGTGGACGTCCGTCACGTCCTCGGCAGCGGAGACGCCGTCGAGGCCGGAGAGACCGTGGGCACTGGACGACGCGACGGGGGCGCGGCGGATCGCGCGGCGGGTGACACGGACGGCCGAACCGTCCGGCGCGCCCCTGCCCCCGACTCCGGCTCCGGCCCCGGCCGAGGCCGGGGCGCGGGCGGTCCAGACGCCGCGGACGGCGACCCCCGCGGCCGGGATCGCGACCAGAATCACACCGTGGACTCGGGTCGGGCCCGGCGGCCCCGGCGGCCCCGGCGGCCCCAGCGATCTCGACGGACCCGGCAGTCTCGGCGGGCCCGGCAGATCCGACAGTCTCAGCGGACCCGACGGACCCAGCAGCCTCGGCGGGCCCGGCAAACCCGGCAGCCTCAGCAGATCCGGCGGCCTCAGTGGACCCGGCGACCCTAATAGCCTCGACGGACCCAGCGGACCCGACAGCCTCGACGGGCCCCGCAGGCCCGGCAGCCTCGGCAGTCTCAACGGGCCCGACGGTCCCAGCAGTCTCCCCGGGCCCGGCGGTCTCGGCGGGCCCGGCGGTCTCGGCGGGCCCGGCGGTCTCGGCGGGCCCGGCGGTCTCGGCGGGCCCGGCGGTCTCGGCGGGCCCGGCGGTCTCGGCGGGCCCGGCAGACCCCACAGCGCCAGTGATCCCGGCGGCCCCGGCGGCCCCGGCGGCCTCGATAGACCCAATGGACACAGCGGACCCGACAGTCTCAGCAGTCTCGGCGGACCCGACGAACCCAGCAGCCTCGATAGACCCAGCGGACACAGCGGACCCCGCGATCTCGGCAGGCCCAACGGCCCCAGCAGTCTCAGCGGGCCCGGCGGCCCTGGCAGCCTCTACAGACCCAGCGGACCCGGCAGACCCGATGGCGCCAGTCGTCTCGGCGGCCCCGGCGGCCCTAGCAAACCCGGCGATCTCAGCAGGCCCGGCAGTCTCAGCAGGCCCGGCGGTCCCAGCGAACCCGACGGCCCTAACAGCCTCGACAGACCCAGCGGACCCGGCGGTCCCAGTGGACCCGGCGGTCCCAGCGAACCCGGCGGTCTCAGCAGGCCCGCCAGTCTCAGCAGTCTCGGCGGACCCGGCAGGCCCGACGCACCCGGCGGTCTCAGCGAGCCCGGCAGGTCCAACGGCCCCAGCAGCCTCGACGGGTCCCGCGATCTCGGGAGACCCAGCGGCCCCAGCGATCTCGGCGGGCCCGGCTCCGTGCGGTCGCCTGGGCTTGCGCCGCCGCGGGTGCCGGAGCCGACGCCGGGCCGGGCGCGGGTGCCGGAGGCCGAGGCCGGATCGGGCGTCGAGCCCTGGGGCGGGACCGGGTCATGGGCCGGGGTCGAGCAGGAGATGGGACCCGATCCGTACCCTGAGCCGGACCTCGGTCCAGGCCCTGATCCAGGCCCTCCCGACCCCGACGCGGGCCCCGCCCTGCGGCCCGTACCGCTCCAGCAGGCCCCGCTCGCGCGGCCCCCGCTGGCCCGCCCACCCCGCTGGGTCCGGGATCACCGCCCTGGTTAGACTCGGCCGGGGCTGCGCGTCCCTGTGCTCTGTCGTGCGCGGGACGCCCCAGGTGATGCGCGTGGAAGCTCGTGTTCCATCGTGACCAGCCCTTTTGCACCGTACAAAGAGATCTGACGGGGTGACGTACCCACCATGTCCGAAACCCACATCGACACGACCCAGGCGCGCCCGCAGGACGCCGCCGCGGCCCAGGCCGATGGCGGTCAGGGCAAGCACCGGGGGCAGGCCGCGTCGGAGGAGACCCAGGCACCGGCCCACGGCCGCCACCGCCGCCCGAGCGAAACCCGCTCCTGATCCTGAAGAGCGTCGAGATCGTCGACATTGTCCTCTAGGGGTCCGAGGGCCCTCCTCGATCGGCGGGCGGGCCGGATTCCCCGTGGGGTTCCGGCCCGCCCGCCGATCGTGGTCACCCCAGTCACCCCCGTTTGAGACCCAGCACCTCCACCGCCGCGAAGCCCTCCCCGCTCCGCTCCGCGAAGTACGGCGTCAGCACCGCGTCCAGTTCCTCGAAGCCGAAGGCGTCCCCCTTCGCGTCCAGCTTCGCCGCCACCTTCGGCCGCTCCAGGATCGCCACCATGCCGCCGTGCACCACGAACACCTGGCCGTTCACCTTCGCCGCGCCCGGTGAGGCGAGATAGCCGACGAGCGGGGCCACGTGTTCGGGGGCGAGGACGTCGAGGCGGCCGTCCTCCGGGAGCTCAAGGTCCGCGAAGACCTCCTCGGTCATCCTCGTGCGGGCACGCGGGCAGATGGTGTTGGCCGTCACCCCGTATTTGGCGAGCGCCGCCGCCGTGGAGGTGGTCAGCCCGACGATGCCGCCCTTGGCCGCCGCGTAGTTCGGCTGGCCCGGCGAACCGGCGAGGAACGCCTCGGAGGAGGTGTTGATGATCCGGCCGTGGACCGGGCCGCCCCGCGCCGCCTTCGACCGCTCGCGCCAGTGTGCGGCGGCGAAGCGGATGGTGTTGAAGTGGCCCTTGAGGTGGACGCGGATCACCGAGTCCCACTCGTCCTCGGTCATCGAGAAAACCATCCGGTCCCGCCGGATGCCCGCGTTGTTGACCAGGATGTCCAGCGTGCCGTAGGTGTCGATCGCGAGCTGGACCAGCTCGCCCGCCTGCGTGAAGTCGGCCACATCGCCCACGTGGGCGGTGGCCCGGCCGCCGGCCGCGCGGATCTCCTCGGCGACCTCCTCGGCGGGTCCGGCCGATGCCTCGCCCGTGCCGTCGCGTCCGCCCTGTCCGTAGTCGTTGACGACAACACTGGCGCCCAGGCGTGCCAGTTGCAGGGCCTCGGCGCGGCCGAGCCCGCGTCCGGCGCCGGTGACGATGGCGGTCTTCCCGGCCAAGGGGCCCGTCTTCCCGGCCGGCGGGTCCGTCTGCCCCGCCAGCGGACCGGTCTTCCCCACTGGCGGGCCCGTCAGATCTCGATGCATGTGCGCAGCGCCTCCCCGGTCCGCATCTGGCCGATCGCGTCGTTGATCTCGCCGAGCCGCACCCGGTGGGTGATCAGTCCTTCGAGGTCGATCCGGCCCGCGCGCCACAGGTCGATGGTCCGCCGGTAGGCGCGGAGCACATCGCCGCCGCCGTACAGCGAGGGCAGGATCCGCTTCTCGTCGAAGAACAGCTCGAACATGTTGAACTGCACGAAGTCGTCCGTCGCCCCGGCCCCGACCACGCACATCGTGCCGCCGCGCCGGGTGGTCTCGTAGGCCCGGCGGGCGGTGTCGGAGCGGCCCACGACCTCGAAGACGTAGTCGAAGCCCTCGCCCGCCGTGACGGTGTTCCGGGCGGCGTCGAGACCGTCCGGGGCCACCGCCTCGGTGGCCCCGAACCGCAGCGCGGCCTCGCGCCGCGACTCCACGGGGTCGACGGCGACGATCTGCGCGGCGCCCGACGCCCTGGCCCCCTGGATGACGCTGATGCCCACCCCGCCGCAGCCGATGACCGCGACCGACGAACCGGCCGCCACCCGGGCGGTGTTGAAGACGGCCCCGAGCCCGGTGGTCACCCCGCAGCCGATGAGGGCCGCGATGTCGTACGGGACGTCGTCGGGGATCGGTACGGCACAGGGCGCGGGGAGGACGATCTCCTCGGCGAAGGTGCCGGTCCCGGACATGCCGAACAGCTCCTCCGGACTGCCGCCGGGGCGCCGGAAGTTGGGCGTTCCGGCGCTCATGAACCCGGACAGGCACAGCTCGGTCTGGCCACGCCGACAGGACGGACAGCCGCCGCACGCGGGCAGCCAGCACACCAGCACCCGGTCGCCGGCGCTCAGCCCGGTCACCCCGTCGCCCACCTCGACGATCTCGCCCGCGCCCTCGTGGCCGGGGACGAAGGGGGCGGGCTGCGGCAGCACCCCGGCCATCGCGGAGAGGTCGGAATGGCACAGTCCGGTGGCCCTCACCCGCAGCCGGACCTTGCCGGGGCCGAAGCCCAGCGCCTCGACGTCGTCGAGGACCTCCAGCTTGTCCTGTCCCGTCTCATGCAGTACGGCAGCGCGCACGACGCCTCCTTGGGGATCGGGTCCTCGGGATCGGGTCGTTGGGAATCAAGCCGGCCCAGGACGGATCGGGCCGGATCAGATGGGATCAGGTGTGCTCGACGATGGTGTCGGTGAGGACCGGCGCGTCGTCCCGCTCGACGGCGGTCGCCGTCACATGGACCCGCTCCGGGTCCTGCCACATCCGGACGCGCAGGGTCTCGCCGGGATACGCCACCCCGGCGAAGCGGGTGGTGTACGAGCGCACCCTGGTGACGTCCCCGTCCAGCGCCGTGTCCACGACCGCCTTGAGCACGATCCCGTACGAGCACAGTCCGTGCAGGATGGGCTTGTCGAACCCCGCGGCCTTGGCGAACTCGGGATCGGCGTGGAGCGGGTTCCAGTCTCCGGAGAGCCGGTAGAGCAGCGCCTGGTCCTCGCGGATGGTCCGCTCCACGGTGCGGTCCGGTGCCCGGTCCGGCGGCGGCCCCACCCGGCCGGAGGGGCCGCGCTCACCGCCGAAGCCGCCCTCGCCGCGGACGAAGATCCGGGTGTCGCTGGTCCACAGCGGGCCGTCCGCGTCGGCGACGTCGGTACGCAGCACGATGACCGCCGCCTTGCCCTTGTCGTAGACCGCGGCGACCTTCGAGGTCTGGGTGGCGTCCCCGCTCACCGGGATCGGCCGGTGCAGTTCCACGGTCTGACCGCCGTGCAGTACGGCGGCGAGGTCCACATCGACCCCGGGTGCGCTCAGGCCCCCCGCGAGCGCCATACCGCCGCCCGCGACGGTGGCGAAGCTGGGGAGGACGTGGAGCCTGCTCTCCAGGGTGTAGCGGAGCTCCTCGGGGTCGGTGGCGGGGACACCGGCGCCGATGCCCAGGTGATAGAGCTGGATGTCCTTGTGTCCCCAGGAGAGACCGGTGCTCCGGGGTTCGGCCGAGACGGCCTTGGCTGCATCGATGGGCATAGGGGGACAGCACTCCTTGGTCCGCTCGCTCGGCCACGGTCCGAAGACCCCGGCCCGCCCGTCCGCACCGTCGGCCGCGCCGGGGTCGTCGCTGGTCGGCCGGGTCGCGTCACCGACGCGGGTATACCGACGTGGGCATCCCGACATGCGCATGTAGAACGCGTTCTAGCCGATGGCCCCTGTATAGCCCAATCGCCCCGAAGGGGGAAGGGCGCTGACGACCCATCAGACGATATGGCCGGCCCCTGGGACACATGTCACGGCCATCCCCCCACATTCGCATCTGCCCAGCTCATACGGGCCTCCGTAAGGTCAGGCGCATGTATGAGACCGCCGCCCGTATCGAGCGCCTCAAGCCGCCGGGTCGCCGCGCCTTCCTGCCCTGGCTCTTCATGCTCTCGGGGGACGTGCAGAGCCTCTTCAAGGGGAAGACCCCGCTGCCCTGGCTCGGCGGCGCCGGAGCCGTGGCCTTCGTGGCGCTCTACGTCGCGACCGTCTACACCGGCCTCGACGAGCGCCGTCGCCACACCAGGATCCCGCTGCTGGCGCTCGCCGGGCTGACCGCGGTCACCTACGCGCTGGGCATCGGTTACGCCGGGGACTGGCTGCTGTGCTTCCCGCTGCTCTCGCTGGCCTCCGGGATCGCGCTCCGGGGGCCGGGGCGGCGACTGGGGCCACTCATCCTCGTCTTCTCCGGCTCCGCCGGGGTCATCGCCGGGATCCGGGGCGGCGCCTCGGACTCGCTGACGGTCTCCTACGGAACCGTCCTGTCCGGTCTGGTGACGGCGGCCATCCTGTCGCTCTTCGAGACCGTCGCCCAACTCCGCGCGACCCGCCAGGAGCTGGCCCGTACGGCGGTGGAGAAGGAGCGGCTGCGGTTCTCCCGCGATCTGCACGACCTGCTGGGCCACACCATGTCGGTCGTCGTGGTCAAGGCGGAGGCGGTACGCCGGCTCGCACCGAAGAACCTGGAGGCCGCGCTGGGGCAGGCCGCGGACATCGAGGCGGTCGGCCGGCAGGCGCTCACCGAGATCCGCGAGGCCGTCACCGGCTACCGCGAGGGCAGCCTGGCCACCGAGCTCGACCGGGCCCGCTCGGCACTGGACGCCTCCGGCATCGAGGCCGTCATCCGCCGCTCCGGGCCGCCGCTGGCCCCGCAGACCGAGGCACTGCTGGGATGGGTGGTCCGCGAGGGCGTCACCAATGTGGTGCGGCACAGCGGGGCGGTCCGGTGCGAGATCGAGGTGCGCGGCGAGACGGACCGGGTGCGGCTGGAGATCACGGACGACGGGGGCGGCGTAGGCTCCCGTGCTGCCAGTGCGGCGGACACGGCAGGCATGGCAGGCACGGCCGTGGACGGCGCGATCGGCGGTACGGGGCTCAAGGGCCTGGCCGAGCGGCTGTCCGCGGCGGGCGGCTCACTGGAGTCCGGCCCCGGCGGGCGCCGGGGCTTCCGGCTCGTGGCCGAACTGCCGGTGGACACGGAGGAGCCGATGGAGACCGAGGCCAAGGAGGCCCGGAGGGCGTGAACGACGCGAAGGGTACGACGGGCGTGGGCGACGCGGGGGCGAAGGGCTTGGGCGACGCGGGCGCAACAGGCCACACCGGCGCTACGGGCCACACCGGCGCAACAGGCCACGCCGGCGGCACGGACAGCGCAGGCGGCACGGACGGCACGGGCAGTACCGCCGGCGCTGGCGGCGTGATCAGGATTATGCTCGCCGAGGACCAGGGGATGATGCGGGGCGCGCTCGCCCTGCTGCTCGGGCTCGAGGAGGACTTCGAGATCGTCGCGCAGCTCGGGAACGGCGACGAGATCGTGCCCCAGGCCCTGGAGACCCGACCCGATGTAGCGCTGCTCGACATTGAACTTCCCGGCCGCAGCGGTCTGGACGCCGCCGCCGCGCTGCGCGAGGCGCTGCCGGGGTGCCAGGTTCTGATCCTGACCACTTTCGGCCGCCCCGGCTATCTGCGCCGGGCGATGGAGGCGGGTGCGGCCGGGTTCCTGGTCAAGGACGGCCCGGTCGAGGAGCTGGCCGTCGCGATCCGCCGGGTCCTGGCCGGTGAGCGCGTCATCGATCCGGGCCTGGCCGCCGCGGCCCTCAGCGCGGGCCCCAACCCGCTGACCCAGCGCGAGCGCGATGTGCTTTCGGCGGCGGTGGACGGGGCGACGGTCGCGGACATCGCGACCAGGGTGCACCTGTCCCCCGCCACTGTGCGCAACTATCTCTCCTCGGCCATCGGCAAGACCCAGACCCGCAACCGCATGGAGGCCGTTCGCGCCGCCCGCCAGAACGGCTGGCTCTGACCCCCGCCGCGATTCCTACTCGTTTGATAATCTCGCCCCATGAGTGAGATGCCGTACAGCGTCGGGGAGGGCCCGGCCACCAGAGTGAGCCTCTCCCTCCCGGAGGGGACGGCCGAGGCGATTCGCCGACGGGTCGGCAAGCGAGAGTTCTCCGCGTTCATCACCGCGGCTGTGGAGCGGGAGTTGCGCGGCCAGATCCTCGACGAGTACCTGGCCGACTACGAGTGTCGTAAGGGGCCGGTTTCCGACCACGAGCAGGAACGGGCACGGCGGGTCTTCGACGAGGTATTCGCCGAGGAGGGGCAGTGGCCCGCCGCAAGCTGAGCCACGAGGGCACCCTCGTCCTCGACTGCGAGGGCCTCTCGAAGCTGGTGAACGACCACGAGCCTGTGGTGGCCCTGGTCGCGGAGGCGCGCAAGCGCGGCATGGAGGTGGTGATCAGCGCACTGACCATCATCGAGGCCGCGCACCGGCGGACCGACCGCCCACGGCTGGCCTGGGTACTGTCCGGGACGCGGATCGTGCCCGTCGGCGACGAGGATGCGAAACGCGCCTCCGCGATGCTCATCGCCGCCGGGCTGCACGGCCACAAGTACGCCATCGACGTCGCGGTCGCCGAGATGGCGCTGCGGCAGCGTCGCCCTGTCGTCATGCTCACCTCGGACGTCGATGACATGACGAAGCTGTGCGGCGAGAAGGTCCGTCTCGTGGCGGTGCAGACGGCAGCGGCGCATGGGGCGGCGAAGCCCTGCGCGGCCGAGGGGCGGCCCGCGGTGCCGGTCCGGTGAGGCCGTAGGGCAGGATGGGCCGGTGACTCAGTCTGCTGCCGCCACCACGCACCCGGCTCCCGACCACACCGTGCTCGCCGCCTTCGAGGAGGCGAAGGGCTTCATGCCGCTGGACGAGGGGCTCGCCCTGTACGCCGCCGCCGCGGAGGCCGCGGCGCTGGGGCTGCCGCTGGTGGAGGTCGGCACGTACTGCGGGCGCTCCACCATCCTGCTGGCCGACGCCGCCCGCGCGGCGGGGACGGTCGCCGTGACCGTGGACCACCACCGGGGTTCCGAGGAGCAGCAGCCGGGCTGGGAGTACCACGACCCGGAGGTGGTCGACCCCGAGATCGGGCGGATGGACACGCTGCCCACCTTCCGCCGCACCCTCCACCGGGCGGGCCTGGAGGACCATGTGATCGCCGTGGTCGGGCGGTCCCCGCAGGTCGCGGCGGTGTGGGGGCGACCGGTCGGGCTGGTGTTCATCGACGGCGGGCACACCGACGAGCATGCGAGCGCCGATTACGAAGGCTGGGCGCCACATCTCGCACCGGGCGGGCTGCTGGTGATCCACGATGTCTTCCCCGATCCGGCCGACGGCGGTCAGGCGCCATACCGGATCTACCGCCGCGCGCTCGCCTCCGGCACGTTCACCGAGGTCTCCGCGACCCGCTCACTGCGCGTCCTGCGCAACACCGAGACCACGCCCCGGCCTGCCCCGCCAGCCTGAGCCACGCCCCCGGCCCCACCCCGCCAGCCTGACCCGCGCCCCCGGCCCCACCCCGCCAGCCTGAGCCACGCCCCGCGGCCCCACCCCGCCAGCCTCAGCCGCGCTTCCGGCCTGCCCCGTCCGCCTGACCCGCGCCCCCGGCCCCGCCCCGCCAGCCTGGCCCGCGCCCCCGGCCCCACCCCGCCAGCCTGAGCCACGCCCCCGGCCCCACCCCGCCTGCCTGAGCTGCCACCCGGCCCGTCCCCTTCCGCGCGCACTCCGAACCGAATGCGCCCCGCCCGGAGTACGCCCTCGGCCCGAGCGCGCGGCCGGGGGCACACGGCCGGGGGCCCGGCACCCCCATCAGCCGCTGCCGGACAACGCCCCCCACCGGCCCCGCACCGGAAGCCCCCCGGTGGCACACCACGACGAACGCCCCCACGGCCGGGTCCGACCGGAAAACCCGGCAGCCACCAGAGGCCAGGGCGATGTACGGCACCCCAGTGCGAGTACGCCCCCGCCCGAGCGCACGGCTGGAGGCGCCCAGCCGACCCATCGGCGACTGACGGACGTCGCCTCCGCCGGGGCCGGGGCAGCGGCCCTTCGGCCGGACCCGGCCACCACCGAGGTCGGGGCGGAGAGTCCCCAACCGGACTCCGGCCACCACCGGAAACCGAGGCAGCGAGCCCCCAACCGAACCCAGCCGCCACCGAAACCGAGGCAACGGGCCCCCGGCCGGACCCGGCCACCGCCGGGGCCAGGGCGGCGGCGGGTGGTGGCGGGCGTTTGGGGCCACGGCGCGGTGGGCGGCGTCGCCGGTGCCGGCTTCTGGGGGGTGGCGGGGGCCCGGTTAGCATCGCCCGCGTGTCCAACGGCAGCTTTCCTCCTGAGTCCGGTCGCCGCGGCGGCACTCTCGCGATCGTCCTGGCGGCGCTGATACCAGCCTGTTGCGTCGCCTTCTGGCTGCTGTCGAGTTCCCCCGGCGGTTCGAAGGACGACGACGCGGACGGGGGCAGCGGGTCCACGGCCCCCTCCACGCCCTCGGCCACGGCCTCCCCGTCGTCCGGTAAGCCCCTCCAGGGCAAGGTCGTGGTCATCGACCCCGGCCACAATCCACACAACCGCGACCACCCCTCGCAGATCGCCCGGCTCGTGGACATCGGCACCAACAAGAAGGAATGCGACACCACCGGCACGGCTACCAACTCCGGCTACCCCGAGGCGTCCTTCACCCTGGACGTGGCACGCCGCGTCCGCTCCGTGCTCGAAGCGCGGGGCGCCACCGTGCGGTTCACCCAGGACGGCGACCGGCCGTACGGGCCGTGTGTGGACGAGCGCGCGGAGATCGGGAACGAGGCGCACGCCGATGCCGTGGTCTCCGTCCACGCGGACGGTGCGGCCGCCGGGCAGCGCGGTGTCCATGTGATCCTGCCCGAGTCCGTGCGGGGCGGCGACGCGGACACATCAGCCATCACCACCCCCTCCCGTCACCTCGGCGAGCGGCTGCTCGACCGGTTCGTCCAGGCCACCGGCAGCGAGCCCGCGCAGTACATCGGCGACGGCAGCGGACTGGACGTCCGGGGCGATCTGGGCGGGCTCAACCTGTCCACCGTGCCCAAGGTGTTCATCGAGTGCGGCAATATGCGCGACGCCCAGGACGCCGCCCAACTGACCGATCCGGCATGGCGCGAGCGCGCGGGCCGCGGTATCGCACAGGGCATTACGGACTTCTTGAACGAGTAGCGCCGTCGCAACCGAACGGGAGGTCACGACCGTGAAACCGATGGGACACCCTCGGTCTCCGCCGGGAGATTCCCCCGTACGATGGGGCCCACCCCCGACGCCTTCGCGCCACGCGCCTGGCGGCAGCGCTACGTACAGACAAAACCGACAAAGGACCTCACGTTGAACATCCGCTCGCTCACTCGAGGCGACGGCGTGGTGATCGGAGCAGCGGTGCTGCTGTTCATCGCCTCCTTCCTCGACTTCTACACCATCGACTGCGGCAGCAGCAGCTTCTGCAAGGACGCCGGTGAGAACGGGTGGGAGTCCGACTTCTTCCCCGTACTGCCGTCGATCTTCCTCGCCGGTGTGATCGCCGCCGGGCTGATCGTCTTCGCGCGTTTCCAGCCCCCGGCCCGCAACCTGTTCGGGCTCTCGCTCGAGCAGTGGGGCTCGGCGTTCGCGGTCTTCGCGGCCTGGAGCTCGCTGTGGACGATCCTCGGTGGCCCTGAGGGGGTCGACAAGGGCGTCGGGCAGATCCTCGGCCTGATCGCCACCCTGGCGATGGCCGCCGTCGCGCTGCTCAGCCAGCGCGTCCCGGCCCTGAAGGCCCCGCTGATGAACGCCAACGCCGGCGGCCCGGCCCCGGGCCCGTACGGCGCCCAGGCCCAGCCGGGTTACGGCTACCCGGGTCCGGGCGGTGCCCAGCCCGGCGCCCCCGCGCCGTACGGCACCCAGCCCGCCCAGCCGCAGGCCGGCCAGCCCTTCGGCGGCCAGCCGGCCCCGGCCCCGGCTCCGGCGTCCTCGGGCGGCGGCGACTTCTCCCCGTTCTGGTTCGCGGTTCCGGTGGCCCGTCCGCTGTACGCCGAGGACGGTTCGTCGAGCACCATCGCCGAACTGGCCCCCGGCACCTGGTACCTCGCGGTGGAGCAGCGCGGTCAGGCGCTGGTCGCCCAGACGCAGGACGGCCGCCGCGGTGTGCTTCAGGACACCACGGGGATCCAGCGCGGCTGACCCCACCGCACGCGTCCCCTGACGTGACGCGGCTCCACGGCCCCTCGCCCGAACCATCGGGCGAGGGGCCGTTGCCATGTGCGCCCCGGGCCCGTACAGTCCGCCGGACCGACGGCGCGTCAGCCGCACCGTCGGCCCGGCGGACGGGGAAGGGGCTCGTATGCGGCTCGGTCTGGCGCTCGGCTACTGGGGCCGTGGCCCCGACCCCCAGCACCTGGAACTCGCCCGGGAGGCGGAGCGGCTGGGCTACCACTCGGTGTGGACCGCCGAGTCCTGGGGCTCGGACGCCTTTACGCCGCTCACCTGGCTCGCCGCCCACACCAGCCGCATCCGGCTCGGCACCGCGGTCGCGCAGATGGCCGCCCGTACCCCCACCGCCACCGCGATGCAGGCGCTCACCCTGGACCATCTCTCCGGCGGCCGGATGATGCTGGGCCTGGGGCTGTCCGGTCCGCAGGTCGTCGAGGGCTGGTACGGGCGTCCGTTCCCGAAGAGCCCGCTGACCGCGACCCGTGAGTATGTCGAGGTGATCCGGCAGGTGCTGGGCCGGGCGGCGCCGGTGCGGCTCGACGGGCGCTACCACGCGCATCCGTACACCGGCCCGGACGCCACCGGGCTCGGCAAACCCCTCAAGTCCATCGTCCATCCGCTGCGCGCCGACCTCCCGGTGCTGCTGGGGGCGGAGGGGCCCAAGAACATCGCGCAGACCGTGCGCATCGCCGACGGCTGGCTGCCGCTGTACTGGTCGCCGTCGCGTACGGAGCTGTACCGGGCCGCGCTGGCCGACGCCCGGGACGGCTTCATGGTGGCGCCGATGGCGCAGGCCCGGGTGTGCGCCGATGTCGCCGAGGGGCTGAAGCCGGTGAAGGCGATGCTCGGCTTCTACATCGGCGGTATGGGCCACGCGGCCCGTAACTTCCACGCCGATCTGATGGGCCGCTTCGGCTACGAGGCCGAGGCGCGCCGGGTGCAGGAGCTGTTCCTGGCGGGCCGGCGCGCCGAGGCGATCGACGCGGTGCCGGACGCCTTCGCCGATGAGATCTCGCTGGTCGGGCCGCGTGAGCGGATCGCGGAGCGGCTGGAGCTGTGGCGGCGGGGCCCGATCACGGATCTGCTGGTACTCGCCCCGGACCCGGAAACCCTGCGGGTGCTGGCGGAGCTGACGGGCTGAACGCCTCGTACGGGTGTGCGGCCGCGCCGGGTTTGGCCCCGCTTCGGGCGGCAACACGTGAGGCATGTCACGAAGTTATCGCCACGGAAGCAATCAGGCGGCGACCGTCGTGGCGGTCGTCGCGGACGTCATGGCCGTCATCCTCGGCCTCTGGATCCTGTTCGCCCTTCTCGACGCCAACCGCGCCAACGACCTCGTGACAGTGGTCCACGACGCGGCGAGCTGGCTCGCGGGCTGGTCCCATGACCTGTTCACGATGGACACGGACTGGCTCCGCACCGTCCTCAACTACGGCCTGCCGGCCGTGGTGTACCTCTTCGTCGGCCACGCCATCGCCGGGCGGCTCCGCCGCGGTTAGCCCCGATGGCGGTGACGTAGGGGTGGGAGTGGGGCAGCGGACAGCGGACATGCCGTAGCGGCGGCCTCTCGCCGCAGCGGACCCACCGCAACCCGGGCGCCCGGTCACGACGCCAAGCACACGGCCCTGACCCAAGCACACGGCCGCGACGCCAAGCACACGGCCGCGACGCTACGCGCAGCAGTCCGAGTCCAGCCCGCGCGGCAGGCCCTCGCCGCCGAAGACGGCCGTGGTCGCCTCGTCGCCGCCCAGCGCCGCCACGGCGAGCAGCAGCGACCCGGCCGTCCAGGTGGTCCGCTCCTCCGGCCAGACCGCGTCGTCCTCGAAGACGTAGCCCGTCCAGTACATCCCGTCCTCGGCCCGCAGCCGCGGCTGGATCCACCTGAGGATCTCCACCGCGCGGTCGGACTCCCCCATCGCCCAGAGCGCGAGCGCCAGTTCGCAGCTCTCGCCGCCGGTGACCCAGGGGTTGGGGGAGACACAGCGCACCCCGAGCCCCGGGACCACGAAGCGGTCCCAGCCGGCTTCGATGCGCTCCTTGGCGGCGGCGCCGGTGAGGGCGCCGCCGAGGACCGGGTAGTACCAGTCCATCGAGTAGCGGTGCTTGTCGAGGAACCGTTCGGGGTGGTGGCGTATGGCGTGGCCGAGCAGTCCCGCCGACAGCTCCCAGTCGGGCTGGGGCTCCTCGCGGTGCTCGGCGATGGCCAGGGCGCAGCGCAGCGCCTGGTAGACGGAGGAGGAGCCGGTCAGCAGGGCATCGGTGTCGACGGAGCCGTCGGCGCGGCGCCGCCAGCCGATCTGGCCGCCGCTCTGCTGGAGCGCGAGGACGAACTCGACGGCCGCGAAGACGGTGGGCCAGATGGTGTCGAGGAAGGCGTCGTCGCCGGTGGACAGGTAGTGGTGCCAGGCGCCGACCGCGACGTAGGCGCAGAAGTTGGACTCCCGGCCGCGGTCGGTGGGGTCGGTGGCGGCCACGCCGTCGGGGGTGTCGGGGTAGGCCGCGTACCAGGAGCCGTCGGGGTTCTGGTGCTCGGCCAGCCAGCGGTAGGCGGCCGCGGCGCGCTCGTGCTCGCCCGCCGCGTCCAGCGCCATCGCGGCCTCGGTGTGGTCCCAGGGGTCGAGGTGGTGGCCGCGGAACCACGGGATGGCGCCGTCCGCGCGCTGGACTGCGGCAATGCCCTCGACCGTGCGCAACACCTGCTCGGGGTCGAGCACCCCGGGCAGTGCGAGCCGTTCGGTACGGGGGCCGGGGCGCGGTCCGAGCGCCGTCACGCCTGGCCCTCGCGCGGGGCGTGGGGCTTGGTGGCGTAGGCCACGAAGCTCTTGCCGATGACCGGGTTCAGCGCGCGTTCGGCGACCCGCGTGGCCAGCGGCTTCTTCATGATGTCCCACACCAGCAGCTTGTGGTAGGCGCGCACCGGCAGCGGCGCCTCGTCACCGTCCTTGTCCACGCCGAAAGCGCACTTGAGCCACCAGTAGGGGCTGTGCAGCGCGTGTGCGTGGTGGGTGCCGTACGGCCGCAGTCCGGCCTCGCGCATCTTCTCCAGCAGCTCATCGGCGCGGTAGATGCGGATGTGGCCGCCCTCGACCTCGTGGTACGCGTCCGACAGCGCCCAGCAGACCTTCTCCGGGCCGTAGCGCGGCACGGTGACGGCGATCCGGCCGCCGGGCCTGAGTACCCGCACCATCTCGGCGAGTACGCCCTTGTCGTCCGGTATGTGCTCCATCACCTCGGAGATGATGACCACGTCGAAGCTGTCGTCGGGGAAGGGCAGGGCGAGGGCGTCGCCCTCCATGGCGGTGGCCGTGGCGCCCGCCGGGGCCTCGCCGGCCTCCTTCATGGCGGCGAACCACTTGGCGACCTCGCGTATCTCGTCGCCGTTGCGGTCGAGCGCGACGACCTGGGCGCCGCGCCGGTAGCACTCGAAGGCGTGCCGGCCGGCACCACAGCCGAGGTCGAGGACGCGATCGCCGGCGGCGAGGGGGAAGCGGGAGAAATCGACGGTCAGCACGGGGGTCTGCTTTCGTCCGGCGGGATCGTGGGGCGGGGTAGGCGGAGTAGGGGGCAGGGGCCGGGGCGCGGGTCCGCGGCACGGGTCAGCGGCGGGCGGCCCGTGCGGACGCGCCGATGGCCTCGCGGTACCGCTCGACGGTGCCGCGGGCGGCCTGTTCCCAGGTGAAGCGCCGCAGCACCCGCTCACGGCCGGCCGCGCCCAGCCGGCGTCTGAGGTCGGCGTCGCCGAGCAGCCGGGTCAGGGCCGTGGCGAGCGCGTCGGCGTCGCCGGGCGGCACGGCCAGGCAGGTCTCGCCGTCCGCCCCGGCGACCTCGGGTATCGCACCGCCGGTGGTGGCGACCAGGGGGGTGCCGGTGGCCATGGCCTCGGCGGCGGGCAGCGAGAACCCCTCGTACAGCGAGGGCACACAGGCGATCTGGGCGCCGCGCACCAGGTCCACCAGTTCGGCGTCGCTGATGCCCTTGACGAACTCGACGGCGCCCTCGAGCCCGTGGCGGGCCATGGCGGCGGCCACCGGCCCCTCCTGTGGCCGCTTGCCGACGACCACCAGATGGGCCTCGGGGGTGCCGGCGCGGACCTTCGCGAGCGCCTCGATCAGATACACCAGGCCCTTGAGCGGCACATCCGCGCTGGAGGTGGTGACGATGCGTCCGGGGACCACCGGGACGGCGGGGTCGGGCGAGAACAGTGCGGTGTCCGCGCCGATGTGCACCACATGGATCCGGTCCGGCCGCACCCCGAGGTCCTCGACGATCTCCCGTCGGGAGGAGCCGGAGACGGTGAGCACCGAGGGCAGCCGCCGGGCCACCCGCTTCTGCATCCGGGTGAAGCCGTACCAGCGGCGCACCGACAGGCGCCGCTTGAAGCCGTCGGCGGCGTCCAGCTCCAGCTGCCGGTCGACGGTGATCGGGTGGTGGATGGTGGTCACCAGCGGGAAGCCGATCCGCTCCAGGCCCAGCAGTCCGTATCCCAGGGTCTGGTTGTCGTGGACGACGTCGAACTGGCCGGGGCGCGCGGCGAGATGGCGGCGGGCGCGCAGGCTGAAGGTGAGCGGCTCGGGGAAGCCGCCGGTCCACATGGTGGAGACCTCCAGGGCGTCGATCCAGTCCCGGTACTCCTCGCGCCGGGGGGTGCGGAACGGATCGGGCTGGCGGTAGAGGTCGAGGCTGGGCAGCTCGGTGAGGGTGACGCCGTGTTCGGCGTCGAGCACCGGATACGGCTGGGCGCCGATGACCTCGACGGTGTGGCCGAGCCGGGCGAGCTCCCGGGAGAGATGGCGCACATAGACGCCCTGGCCCCCGCAGAATGGATTCCCCTTGTAGCTGAGCAGCGCGATGCGCAGCGGACGTTCGTCGGGGGCGGTGGGGGGCACTGCTCGCAGCGGGTCGGCCCCGGTCTCCTGCGCGGCCTCTGCGGTCACTCGCGCCCCCTCCTTGGTGCAGTTCAGCGGGAGCGTATCCGCTTCCGTTCAGCTAGAACAAGTTTCACTAGCGCATCGCCTGAGGAGTCTCGAAGATACCCGCCCCGGACGGTCTCTCCAGGACCGGGGCAGGTGATCCCTACCACTCGGTAGCCGGGGCGCCGGGGTGAAGTTGACGACGGACGAGTCCACCGGGCCGGCCACCCGCCGACCCGGCCGCGCACACCGCGCGCACCGCGCACACCGCACGGCAGCAACCTGCCCCAACTGCGTGGACACGGGTGCTTCGGGCAGGTCCCGCGCTAGCCTAGAACGAGTTCCAGTGGCTCACAGGCCCGGTTCCGGTCCTGCCGCCATGCACGATGTCCGCTTGCCGCCGACCCGCAGACGCAATACCTCCGAAGTGGGACATATGACCGCAGAAGTCAAGCCGGCCACCCTTCAGCTGACCGAGCGGCAGGAGGCGCGCCGCCGACGCATCCTGCACGCCAGCGCCCGGCTGGCCAGCCGGGGCGGCTTCGACGCGGTCCAGATGCGCGAGGTCGCCGAGAACTCCGGCGTGGCGCTCGGCACCCTCTACCGCTACTTCCCCTCCAAAGTGCATCTGCTGGTGGCGACGATGCAGGACCAGTTGCAGCACATGCACGAGACGCTGCGCAAGCGGCCGCCGACCGAGGACGAGCCGGCCGCCCGGGTCGCCCAGACCCTGATGCGCGCCTTCCGCGCCCTCCAGCGCGAACCCCATCTGGCCGACGCGATGGTGCGCGCCCTGACCTTCGCCGACCGGTCGGTCAGCCCGGAGGTGGACACGGTCTCCCGGCTCACCACCGCGATCATCCTCGACGCCATGGGCCTGCCGGACGCCCCGACGGCCGAGCAGCTCTCCGCGGTCCGGGTCATCGAACACACCTGGCATTCGGCGCTGATCACCTGGCTCTCGGGGCGCGCCTCGATCGCCCAGGTCAAGATCGATATTGAGACCGTCTGCCATCTGATCGACCTCACGGCCCCCGCTCCGGCCCGCTAGCCGGGCGGATCGCGCACCGGCGCACACGGAATACCCACCGACCGCACACCCATTGCACACCCGTCACGCACCGATCACACATAACTCGCGCACCCACCACACACGATGTGCACATAGGGGCGCACGGGCCAAACTCTGCGCCCCTTAAAGCCTCCGGGTGTGGTTTGTGCGCCCTTGCGCCCCCTCTTGGCTCAAATTCCGCGTTCACGCCCTGCCCAATCCCGGTATTCATGAACGGCGCGCGACAGAGCCACAACGGCGCGCAACAAGAGAACAGCATCGTGGGGGGTGGAGAAATTCGTGATCCGGTTACTTCTGGTACACGATTCAGGTCTGTTGCGGTCGGCCCTGGCCTCTTTACTAGGGACCGAACCGGACATCGAGGCGGCCGCGTGCTCCTGGCGCGACGCGCGTAGCAGAGCCCGTTCCTTACAACCGCATGTGTGCGTGGTGGACGCCGACTGCCCGGCCTCCGACCGGGCGGCCCGCAAAGGCGAGTTGGGGAAGATCGTGGCCTCCGTCTCCGGGGAGGGCGGTGAGTGCGGACTGCTGGTGCTGGTCAACGCGGAGCGACCGGGTCCGCTGCGCCGCGCCCATGAGGCCCGCGCGCTCGGCTACGTCGACAAAGATGCCCCGCCACAGCGGCTGATCGAGGCGATCCGGCAGGTGGCGAGGAAGGAGCGCTATGTCGACGAGGCCCTGGGCTACGGCTTCCTCCAAGCGGCCGAGATCCCGCTGACCGAACGCGAGCTGGGTGTGCTGTCCCTGGCCGCCGACGGCGCCTCCATCCCGGAAATCGCCCGCACGCTCCACCTGTCCACCGGGACGATACGCAACTACCTGGCCGCGATCACCCGTAAGACCGGTGCGCGCAACCGCGTGGACGCCATACGCATATCCCAGGTCGCGGGGTGGGTCTGACCGGGACCGGCGACGACCCGAGGACGCCGCTCGGGGTGGTGGTCATGGCGCCGGTCGGGGTGGCTGTCGGGGCACCCGTCGCGGTGGCGGTCGGGGTGCCCGTCGTGGCGTCGGCCGGGGCGCCCGTCGGCGCACCCGTCGCAGCGCCCACCGGCACACCCGTCGCAACACCCCTCGTGGCGCTATTCGTCGGGGGGAAAGACTTGCTCACCCGTGTCCGTCAGCCGGATGGCGATTGCCTCGACCGGACAGCCCTCGGCCGCAGCCAGCACCGGCTCGGAGGCGTCGGCCTCCGGCTCGGTGGGATGCGACTGCCGCGCCCCGTCGAGCCGGAAGGCGCCGGGGGCGGTGGCGGCGCACATCCCCGAGCCGATGCACACGCCGCGGTCCACCTCGATCCGCCAGCGGTCCCCCATCAGCCCGGCTCCCCGTCCCAGCCCTGGGGCAGGTGGATCATCTTGTGCTCCAGATAGGCGGAGAACCCCTCCGGGCCGAACTCCCTGCCCAGACCGGAGTTCTTGTAGCCGCCGAACGGCCCGAGCATGTCGAGGCTGAAGGTGTTGACGGAGTAGGTGCCGGTGCGGACGCGCCGCGCGAAGTCGATGCCGTGCCCGACGTCCGCCGTCCATACGGAGCCCGACAGACCGTAGTCGGAGTCATTGGCGATCCGGGCCGCCTCCTCCTCGTCGCCGTACGGCAGCAGACAGATGACCGGGCCGAAGATCTCCTCACGGGCGATCCGCATGTCGTTGCCGACGTCGCCGAAGAGCGTGGGCTCCACGTACCAGCCGGTCTCCGGGGCCCTCGGGCGGCCGCCGCCGGTCAGCACCTTGGCGCCCTCGCGCTGCCCCAGCGCGATGTAGTCCAGCGACCGCTTCTGCTGCCGCCGCGCCACCAGCGGCCCGACCTGGGTGGCCGGGTCCAGGGGGTCGCCGACGACCAGGGCGGAGGCGGCGGCCACCAGACGCTCGGCGATCTCGTCGTAGTGGGCGCGCGGCGCGAGGATACGGGTCTGGGCCACGCATGCCTGTCCGTTGTTCATCCAGGCGTTGGGCACGATCCCGGCGACGGCCGTCTCAAGGTCCGCGTCCGGCAGGATCACCGCGGCCGACTTGCCGCCCAGTTCCAGCGTGACCCGGGTCAGCCGGCGCGAGGCGACCTCCATGACCCGTTTGCCGGCCGCGACCGAGCCGGTGAACGACACCTTGTCCACGCCCGGGTGGCCCACCAGATACTCGCTGACCTCGCGGTCGGCCGGAAGGATCGACAGCACCCCCTCGGGCAGCCCCGCCTCGGCCACGATCTCCGCCAAGAGGTAGGAGTCCAGCGGCGTCTCGGGCGACGGTTTGAGGATCACCGAGCATCCCGCGAGCAGCGCGGGCGCCAGCTTCGCGGCGGCCACGAACTGCGGCACGTTCCACGGCACCACGGCCGCGACCACCCCGACCGGCTCCCGCCGCACCAGCAGCGGGCCGAGCACCCCGGCCCGCCGCTCCTCGTAGACGAAGTCGCGGGCCACGGTGATGGCCGCGTCCCACACCATCATCGCGCCCAGCGCCTGGGCCAGGACGCTCCAGGAGTACGGGGAGCCGTTCTGCGCGCTGATGAGCCGGGCGATCTCCTCATGGCGTACGGCGATGGCGTCCTTGATCCGGGTGACCACCGCGATCCGCTCGTCCAGGCTCGTCCGGGCCCAGGGCCCCTCGTCGAACGCCGTCCGCGCCACCGCGACCGCCCGGTCCACATCGGCCCGGGAGGCGTGCGGCACCCGGCCGATGACCTCCTCGGTGTGCGGCGAGACGACCTCGATCACGTCCGTACCGGCCGGATCGGCCAACGCGCCGCCGATGAAGAGCTGTCCGTGCTCGATGAGGTCGCTCATCGTCGAGCCTCCCGCCACTCGCCCCGATCTGACGCCGAATCTGACGCAGCATCAGAACTGATACCAGTTGCGGTTATAGTGGGCAATGCTTGTGTCGAGGAGAGGGGCGCCGATGGCGCGGGGGACGCGGAGGACGCAGGTAGCGCGGGTGACCGAGCACGGCGGCGGGGTGTGGAGCATCCCGGTCCCGATCCCCGACAACCCGCTCGGGTACACCCTCGTCCACCTCCTCGACACCGACCGCGGCCCGGTCCTGATCGACACCGGCTGGGACGACCCCACCGCCTGGGACACCCTCACCGCCGGGCTCGCCGCCTGCGGCGCCTCCGTCTCCGACGTCCACGGCGTCCTCGTCACCCATCACCACCCCGACCACCACGGGCTGTCCGGCCAGGTGCGGGAGGCGTCCGGTGCGTGGATCGCCATGCACGCCGCCGACGCCGAGGTCGTCCGCCGCACCCGCGAGGCCGAGCCCACCAGCTGGCTCGACTACCTCGCCGAGAAGCTCGCCGTCGTCGGCGCCCCCGAGGACCACCTGGCCCCGCTGCGCGCGGCCCGCGCCTCGGGCCGCGCCGCCGCCCTCCCGCGCGGCCGCCCCGCCCAGCCCGACCGCGAGATCGTCCCCGGTGAACTCCTCGATCTGCCCGGCCGCCGGATGCGCGCCATCTGGACCCCCGGCCACACCCCCGGCCATGTCTGTCTGCACCTCGAAGAGACCCACCCGGCGGCCGGCGAGGACGCGCCCGGCCACGGCCGGCTCTTCTCCGGCGACCATCTGCTGCCCGAGATCAGCCCGCACATCGGGCTGTACGAGGACCCCGACGACGCCACCGTCACCGACCCCCTCGGCGACTACCTCGACTCCCTCGAACGCGTCATCGCCCTCGACCCGGCCGAGGTGCTCCCTGCCCACCAGTACGCCTTCACCGACGCCCCGGGCCGGGTGCGGGCCCTGCTGCGCCACCACGAGGAGCGGCTGGCGGGGCTGCGTACCCTGCTGGTCGACCGCCCGCTGACGCCGTGGCAGCTGGCCGAGGCCATGGAGTGGAACCGCCCCTGGGCCCAGATCCCGCACGGCTCCCGCACCATCGCGGTCTCGGAGGCGGAGGCGCACCTGCGCCGGCTGGTGAAGCTGGGCAGGGCGGAAGCGGTGCCGGGCAGCAATCCCGTGCGGTACCAGGCGATATGAGTGACGCATGAGGGTGCCGGTCCTTCCGGCCGGGGGCTAGGGTCCTTCTTCCGGATCTCCACCGCGTCGCGGAGATCCGGAAGCAGGACCCCAGCCTTACCCGGCCTGGCCCACACACCCCGTACCAGCAGGAGCACGCGTGACGAGCCCCACCCGCGATTCCGCCCCCACTCCAGGCCCGGCAGCCGGCCCGACACCGCCCCCGGGTTGCCCCGCGCACTCCGGCCAGGCCCCGGCCGGGGGACGGCTCGAGTCGCTGCACGGCCCCGAGTTCGCCGCCGACCCGGCCGCCACCTACGCGCGGCTGCGGGAACACGGGACCATCGCCCCCGTGGAGCTGGCGCCCGGCGTCACCGTCTCGCTCGTCACCGGCTACCGGACCGCGCTGGACATCCTGCGCAGCCCCGAGACGTACTCCAAGGACGCGCGCCACTGGCAGGCCCTCGCCGACGGCACCATCCCCCTGGACAACCCCGTGGTGCCGATGATGATGTACCGGCCGAACGCGCTGTGCAGCGACGGCGAGGCGCATGACCGGCTGCGGTCGGCGATCTCCGACACCCTCGACCGGCTGGACATCCACGCGCTGCACCGCTACGTGGAGCGGAGCGCCGACTTCCTCATCGACCTCTTCGGCCCCAAGGGCGAGGCGGATCTGCTCAAGGAGTACGCCGCCCGGCTCCCCCTGCTCGTCTTCAACCAGCTCTTCGGCTGTCCGCCGGAATTGAGCGACCGGCTCGTCAGGGCGCTCTCGGCGCTCTTCGAGATCACCGAGGACTCCGAGCAGGCCAACACGCTGCTGACGGAGACCCTCTTCGAGCTCGTCGCCCGCAAACGGGCCGCGCCGGGACCGGACATGACGTCCTGGCTGATCGCCCATCCCGCTCAGCTCACCGACGAGGAGCTGGTCCACCAGATCGTCGTCCTCGTCGGCGCGGGTACCCAGCCCCAGCAGAACCTGATCTGCAACGGGCTGTTGCTGCTGCTGTCCGACGAACGGTTCGCGGGCGCTCTGACGGGCGGCACCATGCTGATCGAGGACGCGCTCAACGAGATGCTGTGGAAGGACCCGCCCCTGGCCAACTTCTGCGTCCACTACCCGCGCCGTGACGTGACGGTCGACGGACACCGGCTGGCCAAGGGCGAACCCGTCGTCGTCAGCCTGACGGCCGCCAACAATGACCCGTACCTGCTGGCGAACCGGCGCGGCAACCGCGCCCATCTGGCGTGGAGCGCGGGCCCGCACACCTGCCCCGCGAAGGACCCGGCCCAGGTCATCGCCTCCGTCGCCATCGAGAAACTCCTCGACCGCCTCCCCGACCTCGAACTGGCCGTGCCGGTCGAGCAGTTGGAGTGGCGGCCCGGCCCCTTCCACCGGGCCCTGGCCTCGCTGCCGGTGCGCTTCCCGCGGACCGCCGCCAAGTCCGATGAGGCACTGGCCGAGATGGCCGCCGCGGCGAGCGCGATCGGCGCCGGGGCCGTGCTGGGCACGGCGCCCGCGGCCGCCACACCCGCCGCCGGGGAGAACCCGCCGCAGGACGGTCCCGGTGGGACCGCGTCCGCGCCGGAACCGGACACGGCGGCCACCGCCACGGCAGCCACCGCCACGGCAGCCCCTGGCACGGCAGCGGAACCCGGCGCCGAGCACGAGGCCCGGCGCCGCTGGTGGCAGTCCCTGGCCCAGTGGTGGCGCCGCGGATAGCCGAGAGGCGGCCGATACGACGGCCGACCGGGCGGGCCGGCCGGCCCGTTCGGTCCGGTCGGCCAGGTCGGCCCGGTCAGCCCGGCTGAGCAGGCCCCTCGGTGTGGTGAGAGGGGTCGAAGCGGGTGACGAACCGCCGCTGCCAGGGCGTCTCGACCGCGCGCCGTGAGTAGTGCTCGCGGACGTACGCCACCGCCTCCCGGCCGGGCACCCCGTCCAGCACCGCGAGACAGGCGAGCGCGGTGCCGGTGCGGCCCTGGCCGCCGCCGCAGGCCACCTCGACGCGCTCGGTCCCGGCCCGCTCCCATGCCTCGCGCAGCGCGTCGGCGGCGGCGGGACGGTCCGAGGGCAGCCGGAAGTCCGGCCAGCGCACCCAGCGGTGCTCCCACTCCACCGCCGGTGGGCGGCGGCCCAGCAGATAGAGCGCGAAGGTGGGCAGCAGCCCCTCCGGAAGCGGATGGCGCAGCCCCCGCCCCCGGATGAGCCGGCCCGACGGCAGCCGCAGCACACCCGCCCCCGTGGGCTCCCAGGTATGGGTCATGGGGGCGAGGCTATCGAGAAGCCTTTCTGCCGTGTTCCGGATGCGGAAACCCGCGGCGCGGGCTGAGACGGCGTTATCGGTATCGGATTGCCGGGCCGGTGGGCGACCGCATAGCGTCGCGGCGCATGACACCGACGCTGCGCACCGCGCGCCTGCTGCTCGAGCCGTACCGGCCCGAGGACGAGGACGCCTTCGTGGCGCTGTTCCAGGACCGGCGGGTGTCCCGCTGGATGGGGGACGGGAGGCCCGCCCCGGAAGCCGAGGACCGGGCGCTGTTCGGGCGGGTCTTCACCAAGGTCTACGCCCGGCGGCTGTTCGACGTCTGGGCGGTCCGCGAGGACGGCCGGTACGTCGGCCACGCCGAGATCAAGCCGGCCGAGGCCGTCGGCGGCCACGAGATCGTCTACGCGCTGGTGCCGGAGGCGTGGGGGCGCGGCCTGGGAACGGAACTGGCCGTGGCGGTCGTCGGCCACGGCTTCGGCGCGCTCGGGCTGAACGAGGTGCACGCCACGGTCACGGCGGCCAACGGCGCGTCGCTGGCGCTGCTCACCCGGCTCGGGTTCGCGCACAGCCGCGACATCGAGGAGGACGACGGCACCGTGACGCGCTGCCTCACCCTCGTCCGGGGCGACCGGCAGCGGCGGGCCGGCGAGGGTGGCCGAGGGCGGTCGACAAGTCGCCGCATAAACTGTCCGTAAACTTCATACGCGTCCGATCGGGGGAAGCCGGTGCGATTCCGGCGCTGACCCGCAACCGTGAGCGCGCCCCGCGGGGCGTACGAGCCGGAACACCCGGGCGGGCGCGACGACGCAGGCTCCCGCCGCCGGAGGACCGGCGGCGGCACCGTCGAGGTATGCGGAGCTGAGCCGGGTGCCAGCCGTGTCGCGGAGCGTTCCGCGGGCGGATGGACGGCCGTGCGCGGCTGCGTACGCCCGTTCACCGACCGAGAGGCACCAAGCCATGAACATACGCCGCAGCGTGGCGGCCCTTTCCCTGTGCGCCGCCCTGGGCGTGGCCGCCGCGCCTGCCGCCGTCGCCGACGACGGGTCGGCCGGGCGTCCCGAGGGGCTCTACGGCGCCAAGGACCCGAAGTTCGACGGGGTGTGGCGGCAGTCGCTGGCGCTGCTCGCCCAGGACGCGGTGGGCGTCACCCCGGCGAAGTCGGCCATCGACTGGCTGGCCGGGCAGAGTTGCGCCGACGGCGGTTTCGCGGCGTACCGCGCGGACACCTCGAAGGCGTGCGACCCGAAGAAGGGCGAGTTCACGGACGCGACCTCGGCGGCGGTCCAGGCGCTGGCCGCGGTGGGCGGGCGCGCCGAGGTCGTGGAGAAGGGCATCGGCTGGCTGAAGCGCCACCAGAACGACGACGGCGGCTGGGGCATGAACCCGGGCGGCCCGAGCGACGCCAACTCCACCTCGGCGGCGATCGGCGCCTTGGCCGCCACCGGTCAGGACCCGGCGGAACTGACCTCGGGCTCGGGCGAGGACGGCAAGACCCCGTACGACGCACTGCTCGGCCTGCAACTGGACTGCTCGGCGAAGGCGGAGGAACGCGGGGCGTTCGCGTACACGGCGGCCAAGGGCAAGCCGGTCGCCAACGAGCTGGCCACCGCGAGCGCCGCACTGGCCGCCCAGGGGAAGGGCTTCGTCTTCGAGACCGTCGGCAAGGACAACGGCGCCGATCCCGAGCCGCTGAGCTGCACGAATGGAAAATCGGACGGAAAGCCGGACGGAAAGGGCAAGGCGGGTACGCCGAAGGCGGCCGCCGAGGCGGCGCTGGCCCATCTGTCCCGCGTCATGTCCGACACCGGCGCGCACCTGAAGTCCGCGCTGCCCGGCGCCGAGGACCAGCCCGACTTCGGTGGCACCGCCGACGCGATCGTGGCACTCGCCGCCGGGGAGCACAGCGCGGTCGCGGGCAAGCCGCTCCAGTGGCTCCAGGGCAAGGACAGCGGCACGGCGGCCTGGGCCAAGGGCGATCCGGGCGCGCTCGCCAAGCTGATCCTCGCGGCCCACGCGGCCGGAGCCGACCCGCACGACTTCGGCGGCGCCGACCTCGTACAGCAGCTGAACGCCACCGGGCCCAAGCCCGAAGCGACGGCCGCGGGCGCGGAGTCGGACGGGGACGGCAAGAGCGAGGAGAAGAAGAAGGACGACAGCGGCGGGATCGGCGGCGTCTGGTGGACCGTAGGGGTCTGCGCGATCGCCGGTGTGGGCATCGGCTTCCTGCTCAGCGGCCGAAAGAAGCAGCAGCTTTGACCCCGCGCACATACCTGGCCCCGACCTCCCGCGCGTACACGGCCTTGACCCAGCGCACCCGCGCGGCGTGGTTCCGGTACGCCCTCACGGCACGGGCACGGCGCCCCCGCACGGCCTCGGCCCCACGCACCCGCGCGCCCTTCACCCCCCGCACCCGCGTGGCCCGGTTGCTGCTGCCCGTCCTCGTCCTGTGCGCGGTGCTCGGCGCCGCCCCCGCGCAGGCCGTCGACGGGTATCGCTACTGGTCGTTCTGGCAGCGGGGCGGGGACCGTGGCGGCTGGACCTATGCCGTCCAGGGGCCCTCGTCGGCGCGGCCCGGCGACGGCGACACGATCGGTTTCCGGTTCGCGGTCAGCGAGGACTCCGACGACGCCACCCGGCCGCGCGGCACGGCCGACTTCGCCGCCGTCTGCGCCGGCACCCCGGCCAAGGGCGGTACCAAACGGGTCGCGGTGGTCCTCGACTTCGGCACGGCCGCCGACGCGCCGGACCACCGGACCCCGCCCGCGCCCCGTACGGAGTGCGCCCGGGTCGGCGAGGACGCGACCGCCGGGGAGGCGCTCGCGGCGGTCGCGAAGCCGCTGCGCTACAACTCCGCCGCGCTGCTGTGCGCCATCGCCGGATATCCGGAGTCGGGTTGCGGTGAGAAGGTGAGCAGCTCCGTGGACGCCCACGCCGTCCCGAAGGGCGACGGCGACACGGCGGACGGCGACTCGGGCCCCTCCGCCGGGCTGATCGGCGGGCTGGCCGCCGTGGTCCTGCTCGGCGCCGCGGCGGTGTGGCAGGCGCGCCGCCGTCGCGCATGAGGACCCGGATGAGTGCGCGGGCGAGCGCGTGGGCGCGGAGGGGCACGCGGATGACCGCCACGCCACCGCGCACCGTGCACGGAACCGCCACGCCACGCCGCTCCGGCGCCCGCCCCGGCTCCCGTCCCGGCTCCCCGCGCAGCGGCGGCGCGCTGCACGCCGGGGCCTGGTGGCTGTGGGCGCTCGGGCTGGCCACGGCCGCGTCCCGGACCACCAATCCGCTGCTGCTCGGCCTGCTGATCGCGGTCGCGGGCTATGTGGTGGCCGTGCGCCGTACGGACGCCCCGTGGGCCCGCTCGTACACCGCGTTCCTCAAGCTCGGTCTCGTGGTGCTGGCCATCCGGCTGTTCTTCGCGGTCTTCTTCGGCTCGCCGATCCCCGGTACGCGGGTGCTCCTCACCCTCCCCGAAGTCCCGCTCCCCCACTGGGCGCAGGGCGTGCGGATCGGCGGCCGGGTGTCGGCCGAGGGGCTGGTGTTCGCGCTGTACGACGGGCTGCGGCTGGCCGCCCTGCTGATCTGCGTCGGCGCCGCGAACGCGCTCGCCAGCCCGGCGCGGCTGCTCAAGTCGCTGCCCGGCGCGCTGTACGAGGCCGGGGTCGCGGTCGTGGTGGCGATGACCTTCGCCCCCCATCTGGTGGCGGACGTCCAGCGGTTGCGCTCCGCCCGCCGGCTGCGCGGCCGCCCCGACCGCGGGGTGAAGGCGCTGCTGCGGGTCGGACTGCCGGTGCTGGAGGGCGCGCTGGAGCGGTCGGTGGCCCTGGCGGCGGCGATGGACGCGCGCGGCTACGGCCGTACCGCCCAGGTCCCGCCCGCCGTCGCCCGTACCACCACCGCGCTGACCCTGGGCGGGCTGCTCGGCGTCTGCTGCGGTACGTACGGCCTGCTCGCGGCCGAGGGCGCGGGCTACGGTCTGCCGCTGCTGCTGGCCGGGCTCGCCGCCGCGCTCGGCGGACTGTGGCTGGGCGGCCGCCGCACGGTGCGCAGCCGCTACCGCCCGGACCGCTGGGGTGTGCGGGCGTGGCTGGTGGCGGGGTCGGGGGCGGCGGTCGCGGCGCTGGTGATCGCTGCCGCCTCGTACGCCCCCCAGGCCCTCCAGCCGTCCGTCGTCCCGCTCACCGCCCCGACGCTGCCGCTGTGGCCGGCGGCGGGCGTACTGCTGGGGCTGCTCCCGGCGGTCGCGGCCCCGGCGCCGCCTCCGGCCCCAGGGCCGGCCCCGGCCCCGGCCCGCGAGCCGGTTCCGGCGGACGGCACCCCCACCGGACCGGCCAGGGGCCAGGGTCGATGGCGCCCGGAACGCGAAACCCCGCCCGGCGGGACCGAGCAAGAGGACGGGCCAAAGGACGAGCAGACGAACGAGCAGAAGAACGAGCGAGCCGAGGCGGGCTCCGAGGAGGAGGCCACGCAGTGATCCGTTTCGAGCAGGTGTCGGTCCACTACGACGGTGCGGCGCGGCCCGCCCTGGCGGGGGTGGACCTGACCGTCCCCGAGGGCGAGCTGTGTCTGCTCGTCGGCCCGTCCGGGGTCGGCAAGTCGACCCTCCTGGGCGCCGTCTCCGGTCTCGTACCGCATTTCACGGGTGGCACCCTGCGGGGCCGGGTCACCGTCGCGGGCCGGGACACCCGTACCCACAAACCCCGCGAACTGGCCGATGTCGTCGGCACCGTGGGGCAGGATCCGCTCGCGCACTTCGTCACCGACACCGTCGAGGACGAACTGGCCTACGGCATGGAGTCCCTCGGCGTCGCGCCCGACACCATGCGCCGCCGGGTCGAGGAGACGCTGGACCTGCTGGGCCTGGCCGAGCTGCGGGACCGCCCCATCGCCACGCTCTCCGGCGGGCAGCGGCAGCGCGTGGCGATCGGCTCGGTGCTCACCACCCACCCCCGCGTCCTGGTCCTGGACGAACCGACCTCCGCGCTCGACCCGGCCGCGGCCGAGGAGGTGCTGGCCGTGTTGCAGCGGCTGGTGCACGACCTGGGCACCACCGTGCTGATGGCCGAGCACCGGCTGGAGCGGGTGGCGCAGTACGCGGACCAGATGATCCTGCTGCCCTCCCCCGGCGCCGCCCCGCTGACCGGCCCACCGGCCGAACTGCTGCCGGTGTCGCCGGTCCAGCCGCCCGTGGTGGCGCTGGGCGGCCTCGCGGGGTGGCCGTCGCCGGTGCCGCTGTCCGTGCGGGACGCGCGCCGCGGGGCGGGCCCGCTGCGGGAGCGGCTGGCACCGCTCGTCCCCCGGTCGGTGGCCGATCCGCCGCCGGGCGAGCCGGTGGCCGAGGTGGCGCGGCTGTCCGTCCGGCACGGCCGGGTCGAGGCGCTGCGCGGGGTGGACCTGGCGGTGCGTCCGGGCGAGACCGTGGCGTTGATGGGGCGCAACGGGGCGGGCAAGTCCACGCTGCTGGCGAGCCTGGTCGGACTGCACGAACCCGCCTCGGGGTCGGTACGGGTCGGCCCCGGCCGGGTCGTACCGCACCGCACCCGCCCCGCCGAACTGCTGCGCCAGGTGGGCCTGGTACCGCAGGAGCCGCGCGATCTGCTCTACGCGGACACGGTGGCCGCCGAATGCGCGGCGGCCGACCAGGACGCGGGCGCGGCCCCCGGCACCTGCCGTGAACTGGTGGGCCGGCTGCTGCCGGAGGTGGCGGACACCGCCCATCCGCGCGATCTGTCGGAGGGGCAGCGGCTGGCGCTGGCCCTGTCCGTCATCCTCACCGCGCGTCCGCCGCTGCTGCTGCTCGACGAGCCGACGCGCGGCCTCGACTACGCGGCGAAGGCGCGCCTGGTGGAGGTGGTACGGGGGCTGGCGGCGGACGGCCACGCGATCGTGCTGGCCACCCACGACGTGGAGCTGGCGGCCGAACTCGCGCACCGCGTCGTCATCCTGGCCGAGGGCGAGGTGGTCGCGGACGGGCCCACGGCAGAGGTCGTGGTGTCATCCCCCGCCTTCGCCCCGCAGGTGGCCAAGGTCCTGGCGCCGCTGCCGTGGCTGACGGTGCGGCAGGTGCGCGAGGCGCTGGAGGGGGCGCCGTGAGCGGGACACCCCTCAGCGGGCCGCACCGGCCCGAGGAGCGGCACGGCGACGAGGCAACGGCCGTACGGGAACAGGACGCACGGAAGCAGGGCGCACGGAAGCAGGACGCACCGAAACAGGCCGCACAGAAGAAGAACACGCAGAAACAGGACACCCAGAAACAGGGTGCGCGCACGCGGACGGCCGCACCCCTGCGAGCCGTACGCCTCGGCCCGCGCTCGGTCGCGGCGCTCGCCCTCGTCTCCGCGATCGGCGTCGTCGCCTTCGGCTGGCCGCTGTTCGCACCGGGCGACTCCGGGATCACCACCCATGCCGCCGACGCCCCCTGGCTGTTCGCCGCGCTGCTTCCGCTGCTGCTGGCCGTGGTGGTGGCGACGATCGCGGACACCGGTCTGGACGCCAAGGCCGTCGCGATGCTCGGGGTGCTGGCGGCGGCGGGGGCGGCGCTGCGGCCGCTGGGCGCGGGGACGGCCGGGATCGAGCCGATGTTCTTCCTGATGGTGCTGTCGGGGCGGGTGCTGGGCCCGGGTTTCGGCTTTGTCCTCGGCGCCGTGTCGATGTTCGCGTCCGCGCTGCTCACCGGCGGGGTGGGGCCGTGGATGCCGTTCCAGATGCTGGCGATGGGCTGGGTGGCGATGGGCGCGGGGCTGCTGCCCGGCGCCGCGCGGCTGCGCGGCCGGGCGGAGTCGCTGCTGCTGGCCGGGTACGGGGCGGTGGCGTCCGTGGCCTATGGAACGGCGATGAACCTCCAGGGCTGGGCCCTGCTGCAGGGCATGGCCTCGGGGATCTCCTATGTCCCCGGCGATCCGCTCGACGAGAACCTGGCCCGCTTCGTGGCGTACTGTCTGGCCACCTCGCTGGGCTGGGACCTGCCGCGCGCCGTGGTCACGATGGTGCTCACCCTCACCCTCGGCGGACCGGTGCTGCGAGCGCTGCGGCGTGCCACGCGCCGGGCCGCGTTCGAGGCGCCGGTGGCGTTCGAGGACAGGTGACCGGGCGGGCCCGGCGCGATGTCCGCGCCGGGCCCGCCCGTCCTGAATCCTGGTCCCTGGTGGCGGGCGTCAGTTCTGGTGGAAGACCCTCGCGTCCCACTGCGCGACCCACCCGCCGTCACCGAAGCTCAGGTTGGCCGTGCACTTGTAGGTGTCGCCGTCGCAGTTCAGGGCGGTCACCGGCACCGGGGCGGCAGCGTCCCGCGGAGCCTTGACCGTCTTCGCCGCCGCGGCCGGCACGGCATTGGCCACGGCCTGGTGGAACACATTGGCGTTCCACTGGGCTACCCACCTGCCGTCCCCGAACTGCAGCCCGGCGGTGCACTTGTAGGTGTCGCCGTCGCAGGTGAGGGTGGTGACCGGGACCGGGGCGGCGGCGCTCAGCGGTGCGTCCGACGACCGGGCGGCCCGCTGATCGCTTGCCGCGCTCTGGTGGAACACGTTCACATTCCACTCCGCGACCCACCTGCCATCGCCGAAGCTCAGGTTGGCCGTACATGTGTAGGTGTCGCCGTCGCAGTTGAGGCTGGTCACGGGGACGGGCGCGGCGTTGGCCGCCGGGGCGACCGCCGTGGCGGCCAGGGCCAGGGCGCCCAGCCCCAGGAATGTACCGGTGAGCATGCGGTGAGCTGACATGTCGTCGCTTCCCTTCGACTCCGGCCACGGAAGGTGTACTTCATCGAAAAACCACCTCAAGCGGCCAATCTGATGACATCCCAGAGATTAGCTGCCCTTAAATACTTTTCATCTGCTCGTACTACATGAACTCATATACGACACAACCCCCGTTACGGCGAGGGCGGTCACCATGGATTGACGATTCCGGGCATATGAAAAAGGGCGGCACCCCAAGGGGTGCCGCCGAGGAATCGTTACCGCCGAAATCCAACCCGGGATTCCGGTCAATCAGCGCTCGGCTATCACTACAGCCGCTGCAGGATCGTGCCCGTGGCCAGGCCGCCGCCCGCGCACATGGTGATCAGCGCGAACTCCTTGTCCGCGCGCTCCAGTTCATGCAGCGCCGTGGTGATCAGGCGGGCCCCGGTGGCGCCCACCGGATGTCCCAGCGCGATCGCGCCGCCGTTCACGTTCACCTTCTCCAGGTCCTGTTCGAAGACCTGGGCCCAGGACAGGACCACCGAGGCGAACGCCTCGTTGATCTCGACCAGGTCGATGTCCTTCAGGGTCATCCCGGCCTTGCCGAGGACCGCCTTCGTCGCGTCGATCGGCCCGTCCAGGTGGTAGTGCGGATCGGTGCCGACCAGGGCCTGTGCCACGATGCGGGCGCGGGGGCGGAGTTTGAGGGCGCGGGCCATCCGCTTGGAGGACCAGAGCACCGCGCACGCGCCGTCGGAGATCTGGGAGGAGTTGCCGGCGGTGTGCACGGCGGTGGGCATGATGGGCTTGAGCCCGCTCAGCGCCTCCATGCTGGTGTCGCGCAGCCCCTCGTCCCGGTCGACGGCCCGCCACATGCCCTGTCCGGCCGTCTGTTCCTCGTCGGTCGTGGGCACCTGCACCGCGAAGGTCTCGCGCTTGAACCGCTCCTCCGCCCAGGCCCGTGCCGCCCGCTCCTGGGAGGCCAGTCCGAGCGCGTCCACGTGCTCGCGGGTCAGGCCGCGGTTGCGGGCGATGCGCTCGGCCGCCTGGAACTGATTGGGCAGGTCCACGTTCCACTCCTCCGGGAACGGTTTGCCCGGCCCGTGTTTGGAGCCGCTGCCCAGCGGCACCCGCGACATGGCCTCGACCCCGCAGCCGATGCCGATGTCGATGACGCCGGTGGCGACCATGTTGGCCACCATATGATTGGCCTGCTGCGAGGAGCCGCACTGACAGTCCACCGTCGTCGCCGCGGTTTCGTACGGCAGCCCCATGGCCAGCCAGGCGGTCCGCGCGGGGTTCATCGACTGCTCCCCGGCGTGGGTGACCGTGCCGCCGACGATCTGTTCGACGCAGTCGGGCTGGATGCCGGTGCGGGCGAGGAGTTCGCGGTAGGTCTCGCCGAGCAGATAGGCGGGGTGGAGGTTGGCGAGCGCGCCTCCGCGCTTGCCGATGGGGGTGCGTACGGCTTCGACGATGACGGGTTCCGCGGCCATGGCTGTCTCGTCCTCTCCTCGCGTCCGCGGGGCTCCCGGCAGCGCCCGCGCCAGAACTAGTACGCGTTCTAGTTCTCCCGCTCAGTCTGCTGAGGCCCGACCCGGCGGCGCAAGGGTCGTGCAGGGGTTGCGCGGACCGCGAGCGGCCTCGCCCCGCCGCAACAATGGCCGCCTTTTCTCTTGCCACTTGTAGAACCCGTTACTACGTTGCGGACACTTCTGATAGGCCGTCAGATCCGTTAGATCTCTGGAGTGGCCGATGTCCTGTCCAGCGCTCCCCGAAGGCTTTGACCTCACCGACCCCGACCTCCACCAGCATCGGGTGCCACTCCCGGAGCTCGCCCGGCTGCGGCGGACCGCCCCGGTGTGCTGGATACCCCAGCCGCACGGCGTCGCGGGCTTCGACGACGACGGGTACTGGGCCGTCACCCGCCACGCCGACGTCAAGGAGGTCTCCACCCGGCCGGAGACCTTCTCCTCCCACGCCAACACCGCGATCATCCGCTTCAACGAGCACATCCAGCGCGACCAGATCGACGTCCAGAAGCTGATCATGCTCAATATGGACCCGCCCGAGCACACCCGGGTCCGCCAGATCGTCCAGCGCGGCTTCACCCCACGCGCCATCCGCGCCCTCGAGGACGCCCTGCGCGACCGCGCCGAACGCATCGTGGCCGGGGCCAGGGAGGGCGGCAGCGGGGACTTCGTCACCGATGTCGCCTGCGAACTGCCGCTCCAGGCGATCGCCGAGCTGATCGGCATCCCCCAGCAGGACCGGTCCAAGATCTTCGACTGGTCCAACAAGATGGTCGCGTACGACGATCCGGAACTGGCCATCACCGAGGAGATCGGCGCCGAGTCGGCCATGGAACTGATCTCGTACGCGATGAACCTCGCCGCCGACCGCAAGGCGTGCCCGGCCAAGGACATCGTCAGCCGGCTGGTGGCCGCCGAGGACGAGGGCAACCTGGGCTCGGACGAGTTCGGCTTCTTCGTCCTGCTGCTCGCCGTCGCCGGCAACGAGACCACGCGCAACGCCATCAGCCACGGGATGCACGCCTTCCTCACCCACCCCGGCCAGTGGGAGCTGTTCAAGGACGAGCGCCCCGCCACCGCCGCCGACGAGATCGTGCGCTGGGCCACCCCCGTGATGTCCTTCCAGCGCACCGCCACCCAGGACACCGAACTCGGCGGACAGCGCATCGAGGCGGGCCGGCGGGTCGGCGTCTTCTACTCCTCCGCCAACAACGACCCCGAGGTCTTCGACCGCCCGGAGGTCTTCGACATCACCCGCGACCCCAACCCCCATCTCGGCTTCGGAGGCGGCGGACCGCACTTCTGCCTCGGCAAGAGCCTGGCGGAGCTGGAGATCCGGCTGATCTTCGAGGCCATCGCGGACACCCTCCCGGACATCCGGCTCACCGGTGAGCCCCGGCGGCTGCGCTCGGCCTGGTTGAACGGGATCAAGGAGATGCGGGTGTCCTACTCACCGTCCTGACCCCGCGACCACACCGTCCTGACCCCGCGACGCCGCTACTTGAACGGCACGTTGACGCACGCCACCCGGGCGCCGGCCTCCCCGGCCTTGCCCGACGTGGTGCCCGTCGCATGCTTGTGGATCACCACCGAGCGGGCCTCCCCGGACCTGAAGTGCCACTTCACCCACGCCTTGGCGTAACCCTTGCCGGAGCCGTTGGTGGTGACGTCCAGCCACACCTCGTTGTGCCGATTGGCGTACTTCGGATTGGTCGAGGGCTGCTTGGGATCCTTCTTGTTCTGGTAGTGCGGCCCCGACGCGTCGGGCTTGGTGCCGCACGCCTTCGTATGGACATGGATCCCGAAGTGGTGGTCGGCCGCGACGCCCCGCAGGCTGAGGAAGATGAACGTGCCACTGTGCATCTTGTAGTGGCCGCCGTGCATGTTCTTCTCGTGCTGCTCCATGCCCTTGCCACCCAGCCGCAGCTCCGCGACGAACGCCGTCGCGGTCGTCGGCACCAGCGACTTGTCGTAGGTCACCGCACCGGCGCTCTTCGCCTGCGACGCCGGCTGGAAGTTGTCGTGGACGAAGACGAAGGGGCGCGGCGGCGCGGCGACCGCGGGGGTCGCGATGGCCATCGAGGCGGCCATCGCCACCGCCGCTGTTGCTGCCTTCACCAGGGACATCCTTGATCCCTCCTCGGTCGGGGCCCCCGCTCCCCGTCTCGATTCCCGAATTACCCCGTCTGGGCCGTTTCCGCCCCTTTTCACCACGCTAGACCCGCCGGTCATGCCTCTCAACGCGAGGCGTCAGCCGCTCCGCGCCCGCCGTTTCCGCGGGCTCGGCCTCGTCGTGCTTTCCGCCGCGCTGCCGTACCAGCCCCGGCACCAGCTCCCGGGCCCGGGTGACCGCGGCGCCCACCGCCGCCGACAGCGGCGGTGCCTCCTCGTGCGGGCGCTTGCCCACGCCGAGCAGCAGGTACTGGAGCCCGAACCCGGCCGAGACGATGGCCGCGCCGCCGATCGCGTCCAGCACATAGTGGTTGGCGGTGCCCACGATGACGGCCGTCGTCAGCAGCGGGTACAGGATGCCGAGCGCCTTCGCCCATACGTACGGCGCCACGATCGCGATGACCACCCCGCACCACAGCGACCACCCCACATGCAGCGACGGCATGGCCGCGTACTGGTTGGACAGCTTGGTGAGCGCGCCGAAGTCCGGGTTGTTCAGGTCCTGCGGGCCGTGCGCGGTGTCCACGTACCCCAGGCCCATCAGCCGCGGCGGGGCCAGCGGGTAGAGCCAGAAGCCGACCAGGGCGAGCAGCGTGGCGAAGGCCAGCGGGGTACGGGCCCAGCGGTAGGTCGCCGGGCGGCGCAGATACAGCCAGGCCAGCAGGGACAGCGGAATCAGGAAGTGGAAGGTGCTGTAGTACCAGTTCATGAAGTGCTTGAGCCCCGAGGTGTCCGCCACGATGGCGTTGAACCAGTGCTCGATGTCGATGTGCAGCCAGCCCTCGAGGGAGAGCACCTGGTGGCCATGGCCCTCGGCCACGCTGCGCTCGTCCGGGGCGTGGCCGCGGATCCAGGAGTAGGCGAAGTAGCCGACGCGGATCAGCATCAGCTCGAGCATCAGATTCGGGCGGGACAGCGGCCGCTTGACGAACCTCAGCAACGGCACCCAGGCGAAGCGGCCCTTGGCCGGTTCGGCGACCGGGGTCGGCTCGGGATCGTCCCAGTGCGGCGAGGTACGGGAGAGGAACGGCACCACACAGGCGGCGGCGAGCGCGGCCAGCAGCGGCGCGTTGTAGCCGATATGGCCGAGGATCTCGATGTCGGGCAGCAGGGCGGTACGGCTGAGCGACATCGCCAGCACCACCAGCACCGGCCACACCAGCCGGTCCGAGGCGCGCCGGCCCACCCGGCCGACCACGGCCAGCAGAATCCACAGCTGCTGGTGCTGCCAGGAGGTGGGCGAGACCGCGAGCGCCACGCTGCCGGTGATGGCGGCGGCGAGAAGCGGCTGCCCGTCCCTCGCGTAGCGCACCGCGCGGCGCAGGCCGATCACGGCGACCGCGACCGCGAGCACGGCCAGCAGCACCAGCTCGGCCGGGCCTTCGAGGCCGATGCGCAGCAGCAGCCCGTGCAGCGACTGGTTGGCCAGGCTGTCGGCGGGCGCGCCGAGCCCGGCGCCGCCGATGTGGTGCACCCAGTACGTCCACGAGTCGTGCGGCATCGCCGCCCAGGCGAGCGCGGAGCAGGCGGCGAAGGTCGCGCCCGCCAGGGCCGCGGCCCGGCGCCGTCCGATGCACCACAGCACGACGGCGAACAGCAGCAGCGCGGGCTGGAGCGCCGCGGCCACGCCGATGAGCACCCCGGTCTGCCGTCCGGAGGTCCTGGGCAGCACGGTGAGGACGACCAGCAGTACCGGGATGATGCTGGTCTGGCCGAGGGTGAAGGTGTTGCGCACCGGAAGCGAGAGCACCAGCAGGCTGATGGCCAGGGGGGCGGCGATCAGCGAGGTGCGGCGGGAGACCGGACCGGGCAGCGCGCGGGCCACGACCAGCCCGAGGACCACGACCAGCAGCAGGGTGCCGAAGGTCCAGGCGACGCCGAGGCTCTGTTCGGCGGCCCGGGTCAGCGGCTTGAGGACGAGCCCGGAGAACGGGGTTCCGGTGAACGAGTCCCCGTCGTACAGCGACCCTCTGACGTGCAGTACGCCCTGGTCGCCGAGCCAGGTCTCCAGGTCGGTCAGCCGCTCGCCCGGCGGCCTCCGCAGCACCGCGGCCGCCTGACGGACGGCCAGCAATCCCGCCAGGAGCCACAGGGCCGCGAGTCCCATTCTGATCCGTGGCGTCCGCGCCCCGACCGCACCGGGGGCCGGCCCCGTGTCCGGGGTGCGCCCCAGTCCGCTCCGCTCCACGTTCGCCACGCCGTGCCGCTCCCCCACTTGCCGTCTTCACCTGTCCCGGATGTCTGAGACCCTACTGAGCCCACTACTCAGACGCCGCACACCCCCACGTCACCTGACTGTCGTCGGCGGTTGGCCGAAAGATGTCAGGCTTTGGCAGGGTGCTTGCGCTCCGCGTGCGTCCGTACGGTCCGGGCCAATTTCATCAGGGCTGCGGGGTGCGCCGCGAATCGGGACCGGCCGCGCGCTGGAACGCCCCCGGCGTCACCCCGAAGCACCGCACGAACCACCGGTGGAAATGGCTCTGGTCGGCGAACCCCGCCTGGGCCGCGGCCTCGGCCGCGCTACGGCCCGCGACCAGCAGCCCACGCGCCCGGCGCAGCCGGAGCTGGCGCTGGAAGTCGCTCGGCGCCATTCCGTACGTGGCGCGGAACGCCCGGTAGAGCGCGTACCGGCTGCATCCGGCGGCCTCCGCGAGCCGCGCCGCCGGGATCTCCTCCGCGTACGCCTCCTCCAGCAGCGCGCGGGCACGCAGCGCGGCCCGCGCCTGCCCGCCGCCCCCGGCCGGAAGCGCTCGGGCGCGCAGCGGGCCGGTGGACCCGCGCCGCACCATCGCCCCGACGGCGGCGGTCAGCCGCTCGTCCCGCACCAGCGGTCCGGCGCCGTCGACCAGGGCGGTGTGCAGCCGCAGCAGGGCGCGGGCCAGCACCGGATCGCTGACCACGGGCTGATCGAACAGCGGCAACGCCGCCCGGTGGTCCGCGACATCGGCCACATCGGCGAGAACGTTCCGCACCACATCGGGACCTATGTGGACGATCCGGTACTTGTACCCGAGCTCGGCGGCCGCCTCCCCGTCATGCGGATCGTCGGGGTTGAAGACCATCACCATCCCCGCCCCGCTGGTGCGCAGCGCACCCCGGCACCGGAAGCGCTGGGCGCCGATCTCGGTGACGGCGAAGGAGTAGGCGTCGTGGCTGTGCGGATGGAAGCGATGGCTGAAGAAGTGCGCGTGCATGGCCTCCACGGGCCGGTCGGGATCGCGCCAGTACCGGGCCCAGTCCTCCTGGCCCCGCGCTCCCTCTCCGACCGCACCGACGGCACCGACCGCTCGCACAGCTCCATTGTGCCGTCCCGCACCAGCGTTCAAGACCGCAGGTCACGACCGTGGCGAGGATGGGTCCATGCGTTTCGACACCAAGATCGCCGTCATCGTCCGCACCGACCTCGCCGACTGGCAGAAGCTGAACGTCACCGCCTTCCTCGCGAGCGGTCTGGCCCACGCCACGGACGAGATCGTCGGCAAGCCGTACGAGGACGCCTCGGGCAACGCCTACCTCCCGATGTTCCGCGAGCCGGTCCTCGTCTACGCCGCCGACGCCGCCGCCCTCACCCGCACCCACGCCCGAGCCCTCTCCCGCTCCCTGCCAACGGCCCTCTACACCGAAGAGCTGTTCGGCACCGACAACGAGGACGACAACCGCGCGACGGTCCGGGCCGTCGAGGCCGACGCGCTGAACCTGGTGGGCCTGGCGGTCTACGGACCGCGCGGCCAGGTGGACAAGGTGACCAAGGGCCTGAAGCTGCACGGCTGAGGGGGCCGCCGGGCCGACGCCGGGCCGACGAGCCGCGGCAAAGTGAGCGCTGTACGGCTCCCGACCGCCGGGCGCGCAACACCGGTACGGGCCGCGCAACACCGCGGCGCCGCGCGCGGGCCGCAGCACAGGCCCGGACGCCCTCCGACAGGACCACGACAGCGGCACGACAGCGGTACGAGAGTGCCCCTCTGCAGGCTTGTCCCCAAGCGACACCGAGCGATGCGCTCGACCGAGTGCACGCGGACGCCGACAGAAGGGAAAACTCATGCAACTGGTCAACGCGGTGAAGAGCCGGACGAGCGGACGGTGGAAGCGCGCGGTTCTTCCCGTCGCGGCGCTCGCCGCCATCGCGGCCTATGGCCCGTTCGCTCCCCAGGCTCAGGCCGCACCCGCCCTCAAGGACCCCTGCGGGTTCTTCGAGACCTCCACCGACGCCTACTACAACCACTGCACGACCGACAACTCACATATCGTGATCGAGATCGACGACTGGTTCACCAACACTGAGATGTGTGTGGGCCCAGGGGTGACCTGGATCGGGGCGGCCGGAGATGTCGACGGCGCCTGGTACACCGGGCGCACCTGCTGATCCCCATTCCGGAGATCGAGATGCCGGCGGCCGTGGTGTCGCCGGCATCGGCGCGGCCCCACGCCGCTCGGACCGGCGTCGGCAAGGGTGCGGACACCCGCGGCCAGGCATCGTCACCCGTCCGAAATTCAGTGGAACCGCACTCCCGTGCGCCGCTACCGTGCTCCCGCCCACCGTCACCCCGTGAAGGACATGCCGATGTACACCAAGTGAGACCCCCCAAGCGCTGATCCGTCGCGCGTCGCACCTGTGCGCCGTGCTCCTTTCCGCTGCGGTCTTCTCACTGAAACCGGTGTATCTCTGTGTCCAAGAACTGGGTGGTCGTGCCCACCTGCCCGCTGATCGTCCGTTACGACAACGACCCCGGCCCGGTCGCCGTACGGCGCCGCGACGCGGGCCGCCCGATCCGAACCGAGCGGCCGGCCTGGCAGTCGCCCTACGGTCCGCCGCCGCGCCGGTCACACCGTGGCCGGTGGGTGCCTGTGCCGGGGTGGACCGGCTCTCGGCCCGCTGCGCGGCATGGACACCTGTGCGGCCGGTGCGGCTGATCGCAGGCCGGACGGGCCCTGGCGTCATAGTCCGCGGCCTTCCTGGTGATGCGGCAGGATGGTGGGCATGAGCATCGTGAAGATCAATGTGCTGACGGTCCCGGACGAGCAGCGCGAGGTGCTGGAGAAGCGCTTCGCGTCGCGGGCCGGGACGGTCGAGAACTCCGACGGCTTCGAGTGGTTCGAGCTGCTGCGCCCGGTCGAGGGCACCGACCAGTACCTCGTCTATACGCGCTGGCGCAGCGAGGAGGACTTCCAGGCGTGGATGGAGGGCCCCATGAAGGCCGCCCACCAGCGCGGCGGCGAGGACGCCCCCCAGCACAAGCCCGCCGCGTCCGGCTCCACGTTGTGGTCCTTCGAGGTCGTCCAGCAGGCCGCGCCCAAGCAAGGCTGACACAGCCCCTTGCCACCATCGCTAGCCCTCTGGCCAAAGCCAGGGGGCTAGCGGTTTCGTGTTGCGCCCGTTAGACGGCTGCGAGCCCGCCTGCCCGTTGGTTGCACTGTCCGGGGAGGCGGCTCATGCGCCACGGGGATCGCGCCCGCTGAAAGCTGACGCGGCGGCTTCGAGAGCCAAGTGCCACGGATAGTTCTCCGGTCGATGCTGGCCCGGCTCGTTGGGTACGAAACCGCCTTCCCCGTACAGCACACGCACCCCCATCGCGCGGAGCGTGGCAACGCTGGTGTCGAACTGGGTGTGCTGGACGTAGGCGGCGTTGACGCACGGCAGGGCCACGGTGGGGATGCCCTTGCCGATGGCCTCGGCCACGAATCCGACGATGAACTTCTCGGTGATCCCCAGGGCCCACTGGTTGATCGTGTTGAAGGTGGCGGGTGCCAGGACGGCGACATCCGCGGGAGGCCAGGCGTCCGGCTGCCAGGGCAGCTTGTACTGACTGCGCACAGGGTGTCCGGTCAGCTCTTCCAACGCTGGCAGCTCGTCGTCAAGCCAGCGTGCGGCCGTGGGGGTCAATCCGAGGCAGACATCCCAGTCAGCCGTCTGCGCACGTTCGATCACGCCAGTGATGTTCAGCACAGGCGGGGCGGCGCTTCCGAACAGGTAGAGGACACGGTTCGCGGTCATGCGGGCAGTCCACAGTGCGGCACCCTCCCTCCGCAAACCATGCCCGCTTGGGGGGCACATCCCCGTTCACCGTCTTCGGCAGAGGCCGGGCGGGTAGCGTTTCCGTTGAGTGAGTCACGAGGAGGCATGCATGCCGCTCCCCGACGACGAGCACACGGGCGCTCGGATCGCACATCACCGGAAACGGGCTGGGCTGACTCAGCGAGGGTTGGCCCAGAAAGTTCCTTACTCCTACAGCCTGCTGACCCAGGTTGAGTCCGGGCACAAGCCAGCCAGCCCCGACCTGGTGGCCGCTGTGGCTAAAGCACTGTGCATCGACGTCACGGCACTGACCGGCCAGCCCTACGTAACCGAGCTACAGCAGGACCGGTTGGCCGCGCCGGTCCGCCCGATCCGCGAAGCCCTCGACCTTTACGACCTGGGGGCCGATCCGGCGATCACACCGCGCCCCACTCCCAAGCTCGTCGCCGCTGCTCAGGCTTTGTGTCAGCAGGTCCGGGCCACGAAGCTCCATGACGCTGCTCTTGATCTCCCAGGAACTATGGCGGAGATCACTACAGCCGCGTATCGGACGCCGTCATCCGAGTTGTGGGCTGCCCTGTCGAGTACCTACCGCACCGCGCACGACCTGGCCGTGAAGCTGGGCTACTACGACCTGTCCACGGTGGCTCTGGACCGTATGGACTGGGCTGCCTCGCGGGCATCCGATCCGTTGCTGTCCGCAGTGCGCCAGTACATGCGGGCCCTCGTCTACTTCCGAGAGGGTGAGTACACCATCGGCCAGCGGCTCGTAGCATCCGGGCAGGGGCTGTTGGGACAGTCTCCGCACACCCGAGAACGGCATGCCGTTGCCGGACAGCTTCACCTCGGGGCGAGCATCATCGCTGCCCGCGCCCATGACGAAGACGCGGTGAAGAACCACCTCGAAGAGGCCCGGTCCTACGCCAACCGGACAGGCGAAGCAGCGGACGTGCACTGGCTGTCATTCGGCCCCACGAATGTCGCCGTGCATGCGGTGTCGGCTCATGTCGAGATGCGGCACTACGGCGAAGCTCTGCAAGAGGCTGCGAAGGTGCGGATACCGCAGGACTGGGCTGTCTCCCGCGCCGCGCACTTCTACGTGGACCAGGCACGCGCCCAGATGGAAGCGGGGCGCTCTGAAGCGGCCTTGAAATCGATGGTGACCGCGCGGAAGCTGGCGCCGCAGCAGACCAGGTACCACGCGGGCGCTCGCGAGACCATCCGGGGCCTGATCCACTTGTCCCGGCGCACCCCGGACAGCCTGGATCACCTCGCCGCCTGGGTGGGCCTCTGACACTTTCACCGCAGTAGCCCCCGGCTTTCACTCAACTGTGAAAGTTGGGGGCTACGCATGTCACCAGCATGAATACTCAGCCGGTTTTTCATCCGCCACAGGGCCCCGGCGACGCGGGCGTGCGCCCCGGGGCGTGGCCAACCTGAGGAAGCAGGTCGACATGCGGCACTGTATCGGGAGGATCTTCGAACCGTTGATGAAAGTGCTACCACCCGGCCAGGGGCGTCATCACGCGGTTGCGACGCGTCAGCCGATGGACTGCGTCGATACCCAGACGTTGCAGCTGCCTCGTGTGCGCCAGACGCCGAGTGAGCCGGTGCTGCGCGGTGAGGACATGGAGCTTGTCCGGCCGTATCTGGTGGCGCATGAGCGTCAGAAGGCCGTGCCTCCGGTGGAACTGCTGTGCGCTCCGCACGGGATGGCGGTGGTCAGGTGAGCGCGCAACCGCGACTGCTGCCGTGGCCCGGCCCTGCCGGGCAGCCGTGCTACCTGGTGTCGGACGCGGACGGTGAGGGATATCTGTCGCGGCTGGCTGACGAGATGGAAGCGGTTCAGCTCCAGATGGGTGCTGAACTCATCGGTCACGCCCGTCTGCTGCTCCGCGACCGAAAGGCGGACGTGCGAGAACTCCGCTACCTCTCGGACCGTCTGATCGAGGCACTACAAGACGCGCTCCGGATCGCGGAGAGTCGCGGCGGGCGGCTACCGGTGCCTGGCGAGTGCGGGACCGACGGACCGGCTCGAACGGATGAGGAGGCCGAATGAGTGAGGCGTCAGGAGGCTGGCAGGTGGGGCCGGCGCCGGGGCGTGGCCTGTGTCCTGGGAAAGACGGCCGGCTTGAGCTGCCGCTTCGGGTTATCCGGCCCGGTCGCGCGTCCATGGCATCGCTGGTGCTGACGGTGGTGGAGGCAGAGCAGTTGCACGCTGCCTTGTGTTACGCGCTCGGTGGCGAGCCCACGCCTGAGGACGCGCCAGAGTGCCGGAAGCCAGTGCGCTATCCCGGTGGCCGACAACGGTACTGAGGTCCGCCCGGGTTGGAACACGCACAACAACCGACTCGTCGGCGTGGAGTCGGCAGGGGCGCGACTGGTGCCGCTTCGGGCGCGGACGGCTCCGGTGTGGTGCGGTTGGAGCTGCCGGTGGCGGCTGCGCGTGAGGTGGCGATGCTGGCGCGGGTGACGGCGGCCCGGTTACGCGGGGCGAGCTGATCGGGGTGGCCGGTGGCGGGCGTGCGGTGCTGGACCGGCGCGCTGTGGGCACCGCCGCCGGCCGTAGCGGCTTAGGGGCGGGAGCTGTCACGGGGCGAGAGAACAGGGGGCCTTACACTGGCCCGGCGAATCGGGCGGGTCTGTGATCCTGCCCGCGTTTGCGACCGATCGGCCTCCTGTTCTTAGAGGCTCGCCCCGTGGTGGCTGCCTAAAAGCCGCGTAGGCCGTCGGCCCCAGCCACAACGCCCCCGCCCCGGACGGCGGTCGGCCCTTGGCGAGCGCTCGCAGGTGCGCTGATAGGTGCGGGCGGTGGGCGCCCGACGGGACCGGCGGCCACGCCGCAGCCCGGCGGGGCGGCCAGACCGCCCGGCACGCCGCAAGGCGTGCCCTTGAGCAAGTGAAGACAAGTTTCGACAGTTCGCCGGTCGGGGGCTCAGACCGCGCGGGGTTGGCGGTGCTGTCGGTAGGCATCGACGACTGAGATAGCGAGCTGGATGATAGGGCGACCTGTCAAGTGCAATATTCAGGAAAGCGCCAAGATGCTCGCAGTCGGGACGACGCATAGCATGGATCTCCTAGGCATGGCCTTCTCGGGCTCCGTAGGTCCTTCGAAATACATCTAACACCCCTCCCGGGCAGGTGTTGAACGTGTCATTCTTTCTGGCGCTTTTCTCGGGCGCGTTTGGGGCCGTCGCGGGCGCGACCTTGGGAGCACTCCTGTCGCGCTGGTTGGGCCGTGAGCGCCTTTCTCTATCTCTGCTGTCAATAGCGAGAGAAGCCACTCAGCCAGGCACAGGTCTGTCGATCCCTCCAAGCGTTGTGGAGTGGACGCGCAGCTTTCATTGGGGAATGGGGCTACAGCGATTCAGCAACCCGGCTCGAATCGAGGAAGAGATTCGAGCCTGCAGACGATTCACCAACGAGTCTCCCGACGCAAAATCAACCTTGCCCTCTTTGGCTACACAGACAGAACATGCGACCACCCGTGCAGACAAGTTGACGGTAGTAAAGGAACTGATTAAAAAGCCGGTAATAATGAGCATTATAGCTGACGGCCTATACCGAAAGAGAATCCAAATCGGCGACGGCGGCGCGAAAGTCAGGTCAATGCCCGGCTGGAGCCAGGGCGAACTTTTGAATTACACCGTCGAACCAAAAGGAAAAGACAGAATTGAAATCAATTTCATCGTAGATTACGAGACCGAGGGCTGGGATCTTTCGGGGGAGCAGGCTGCACAGAAGCTTGAGGCAACGAAGCGTCTCTTGGTCGCCCTTCAGCGGTTCGACAGGGATGCCATTAAGGCATGTCTGGAATATGCACAAGAGGCAATAGATGAGGATTTCTTTAGGGCTTCAGCGATAGAGCCGCGACTCGAACAAAGTATTAAGCAAGGCCCGCTTCAGGTGGACGCCATTGTCACTAACCGAGGGAGTCAAATCGGCATAGTCAATCGGTATGCTCTTCTTTACGCCAAAGGGGGCTCGCCCCGCGAACTTGACCCCGTACTATTGAAAATCGATAGAGCTATAGGGAGGGACGGCCGTGGGGGCGGGAAACGTGATGATCACTACATATCCGTCGACCCTCATTCCACTAAGAGACTCATAATGACTTCCGAATCCGAGGGGGATAATGCAGAGCGAGTCGAGCAGTTGCGCAAACTGAAGGCCGCTTATGACACCGGAATTCTCGAATGCAAGATTTCCGTTATTGAACAAAGGACGCGCAATCGTCAACGGCGGTTGTGGTCTCCTCCGAAAAGTTTTGGCGCTGATTTGGTTAAGGATCTCAAAAATGCAGCCAAAGACCCGACTGTGCCCACTTCTCGATACCGCCTCTCTAGATACTTCTCCCCTGGTATCTAGGCTCTACATGACGATACTCAGATGGAGTGCAAGCCATGGATTGCGTGAGCGGCGATACGGTAGGCCAATTGTGCGCGGTCGGCGCTGGCACGTAGTTCTTCGAGGATCAGCGGCCGTTCGTTAGTGCCGTGGGTGACGCGGGTGGTGTGGAGGATCGGGGTCGCGTCGGGGACGTCCAGGGTGCTGTGCTCGTCGGGTAGCAGCATGAGCATGCGGGCGCTGACGGTCTCCGGCGCTTCGGCTAGCTGTTCGACCTGGTCGGCGGTGGCGAACGGGATCAGCACGGTGTGCAGGGCGCGGGTTCCGGTGTCGGGGTCGGTCAGCAGCCGTCAACGCCGAAGAGGGCTTCCCCTCGGCGAGTCCGAGCAGTGGACCCGTGATGGCCGGCGTCGCGGTGCGGTAGATGGCGGGGGTCTCTGCCTGCTCCCACGCCCTCAGCGCGGCTGACGGCTGCCCGCTTGTCCCGAGACGCATCGAGCGCACTGGCACGGCGGCCACACCGACGTCTCCAGCGGCCTCAGCGGATCGGTGGACCTGACCACGCGCGTCGGCCCGTAGGTCCTCCCGCTGTCCCGCGACACGCGCATGGTCATCATCGCGCGGCCCGTCACCGGGCTGCCTCACCGTGAAGCAGAGTGTTCGAGTAGGGGGTGGCTGGGTTAGTGTCCGTCACGTCGTCGCTCCCGTTAGCGATGGCCACGCCCCCGGGCCGGTCGCACGGTCGCGGGGGTCCTTGTCTTCGTCCAAGACAACCGCGAAGGAGCGGTCGCGGTTGGTGACCGCATGGTGACCACGCGGTGACACCGCGTACCCTGGCTCCCATGACCAGCGGGGAGTTCGGCCAACGAGTCCGCGATCTGATCCGTGACCGGGGCATGAGCGTGCGAGCGGTTGCCCGTCACCTGAACTACGACCACGCCTATCTGTCCCGCGTGCTCTGCGGGAAACAGCAGCCGTCGAGGCAACTCGTCACGGCGTTGGACAACCTGCTCGAGGCAAATGGGGAACTCTCCGACATCGCGGCACGCGTAACAGCGCCGGCAGATGAGCCGGAAGCTACTGGAACACCGGCCATCGCCGATCGGATTCTCAAACTCAACGAGGCACGCGGAGTCGACTTCGCACAGGCCATCCGGGAGACGTCCCATCGGCTGATCGTCCTGGACAATGAACTCAGCGGGGTATCCATCGCGGAGCCCGCGGGCCGCGCGTTCAAGGTCGTGCATCGGCGGCTCGGAGCCGGAGACTACGACCCTCGGTATGAGCGCGACATTCAGTCGGCCGCGGCGGAACTCGCCGAAGTCGCCGGCTGGGCTCTTTTCGACGCGGAACGAGACGGCGCCGCCCGGCGCTTCAACCAAGAGGCGCTGTTCCTCGCGAATCTCTCGGGGGACCGCTCCATCGCACTGCTGACGCTGCAGAACATGGCGATGCACAGTGAATGGCGTGGCCGGAACCAGGAGGCGCTGTCCATCGCCCGGTCGGTGCTCAACCGTGGACGGCTGTCCCCGCGCGTCGAGGCGATGTTCCGCATGCGTGAAGCGAAGGGACTGGTCGGCACGGGACGTACGTCGGATGCCGTCGAGTCGCTGCGACGCGCCCGGTCGCTCATCGAGCACGGTCACGACGTCGGCGAACCGGACTGGTCATGGTGGTTGACCGACAGGGAAATCGACGGCCACTGGGGTCACACGCTTCAGATCGCGGGTGACGCGAAGAAAGCCATCGAGCGGCTGCTGCAATCCACACAACCAGGGTGTGGCGTCGCGACCGGCTACGCGAGTATGTCATCCACCCGGCTCGCCCAATGCCTGCTGGACGTCCGTGCCTGGCGCGACGCGGAAGACCTCGTCAGGTCCCTGGTCACCGCCGTACCCGGAATCGCGTCGGGGCGGACGCTCCGCCTCATCGGTCAGGTCGCCCAGCAGCGCGAAAGGCTGACCGGTGCACCGTCAAGCCTTACGGATACTCTGGAGCACCTGGCAGAACGGCTCGATGAGGATCCCTTCACGCTATGATCACGTCTTCCCGTTTGACCACAGACGGCTGGGTCTTCGTCGCCGCCGTCACCACCGTCATCTACCTGGTCGCGATGCGCTGGTGCATGCCGACCCCGAAGGCACAGCGGCGCACGTTCCTCGCCCCGCTGGCCGGCTGCGTCTTCCTGATACCCAGCGCGGCGCTAAAAGGCTACTCCGTCTCCTTCACCCTGTATTTGTACAGTTGCGGCCTGTTGATGATGGTCATCATGCTGCTGCCGGTCAGGAAAAGGGTCGCGGCCGACATCGCGGAACAGGAGCAGAAGCCCTGGACCAAGGTGCCTTTCAATACCTTTTCCCTGTACTGGATCGCAGCGTCCTCCACGGGGTGCATCGTGGCGATGCTCCTGCTCTGGCCGCACGTCAGCTAGCGCACACGGAGGACTCCCTCCTGGCGAGAATCAGAGGTTTCTCGGCATTTTCGCCGCTGTTGGCTCGGTGACGCCCTTCATAGTCTCGTGGCACCAACCGCCGACCACGAGAAGGCTCTCCACATGTTTGACAAGAGCAAGGGCACGAAGAAGGTCACCCGGCGCACGATGCTGCAACGTGGGGCCGGCGTCGCCGCCGCGTCCGCGTTCGCCGCCGCGGTCTCCCATCCGCCCGCCGCCGCGGCGTCGAGGCCGCGTGCCGATGCCCTGCCCACGGCGGTGGCCGGTGTCCGCATTCCCGACAGCGACGTGGCCCGGGAAGCCGCGGCGTTCGCACGAGGCGCGTCCACCGAGACGCTTTTCAACCATGTCATGCGGACGTACCTCTTCGGCTGTCTGATGTTCGACAGGAACGGCGTGCGCTACGACCGTGAGCTCGTCTTCGTCGCCTCGGTCCTGCATGACCTCGGGCTGGTCGAGGCGTACCGGACGCCGAATGAGCGCTTCGAGGTCGACGGTGCCGACGCCGCACAGCGGTTCCTCCGGCAACAGCGGATGTCGGCCGACCGGGTGGCGGTGGTCTGGGACGCGATCGCCCTGCACACCACCGCCGGTATCGCGGCTCGGAAGCGACCGGAGATCGCCATGATCGCCGTCGGTTCAGGTATGGATTTCTCCGGGAATGACCTTCAGAAATTGCCGTCCGACATTCTCGATGACGTGCTGACCGCGTTTCCCCGGAAGGGATTCAAGCAAGAGGCGATCGACACCATAGTGTCGCTGTGCCGCACCAAGCCGATGGGAGAGCTCATGCATCCCTTCGCCGAGGTCGGCCGCCGCCATATCGCCGACTTCTCGGTGCCCACCGTGGAGGACCTGCTGCTCGCCGCGCCCTTCGAGGATTGACGCCACACTCCAAGGCCGCGTACCGCCGGCCGGGTCACGCGTCATTCGTGGCGTAGTACAGCCGGCACACGCCCCCGTCGTAGTCGGTCGCGGCCTCCAGCACCTCGCTGCCGTCGGCTGAAGGCAGCAGGCTGGAGCTGTAGTTGGGGCAGAAGTCGACCTTGTCGGACGTCACGGCGACGGGGGCCGGGATCTCGCGCCAGGCACCTTGGCCGCCCTTGCTGTTGGTCCAGATCGTGCGCCCGCTGCCCTCGGCCTTGCTGCCGTCCGCGTTGTACATCGCCTGCCCGACCAGCAGCAGCTTGCCCTGCGGATTTCCTTCCTCCGGTGCCCAGGCCAGGTTCGGCGCGTGCTTGAAGTACTTGCCGTCCGCGGTCTCGGGCCGGAAACCGAGGTTGGCGGGGTCGCCCCAGTCCCATCCGTCGGGAGAGGTGCGGTAGTGCACCACGCATGAGTACTGGGCGTCGTCGGAGCAGATCTCGTAGGTCATGATGTACGTGCCGGTCGGCAGCTTGCGCACGACCGCCATTCCGGGGCGGTCGGAGACCGGGGCGCTCGCGACGGTGTCGTGGAGGCCGCTCCACGAGACGCCGTCCCGGGAGCGCACGGCGACGAGCTTCTGGCTGTGGCGCGGATCGGTTTCGTCGGAGTAGTGGCAGACCAGGTTCCCCTCGGCGTCGATGGAGAACTCCGGCTCCCACAGCCCCTTGGCGTCCGTGGCGGCGGCGACCGTGGACAGGTAGGTCCAATGGCGGCCCACGTCGGTGCTCTTGAACGCCCGTATCGACATCCGGCGGTCGGACTCGTCCTGGCCGAAGGAAGCGGCCCACAGCAGCGTGCCGGCCGGCATGTCCCCGACCCGTCGCGGCAGTTCAAAGAGAGTCGCGCAGCACAACCCCCGGCCGTCAGCGGACTTGGGGTCGGCGATGGTGCCCACTTGGCGGAAGCTCGCTCCGTCGTCGGTGCTCTCCTGGATGGTGCCGACGCCGTCACCGCCGTCGTGGACGACGGACGAGGCGAGCACGCGTCCGTTGCGGTCGCCGCTGTGCTCCAGCCGGATCGCCCGGGGGTAGAGGGCCGCGCCGTCGCGCAGCGGAGTGACGGTCTTCTTCCGCAAGGACTCCGCGGCGCCCGATCCGCTCTTCGCGGAGCCGGCGGCGGAACGGGGGTCCCGGGAGCCGGAGTCGTGCGAGCCGGATGTGGCGGAGGACTCGGCTCCCGCGGCGTCGTTCCCGGTGTCCTGGCAGGCGGTCAGCCCGAACGCGGCGGCGGCGACCACCGCGGCGGCGGCGACGGCCTTGCGGGTGTGGTGACGTGCGGTGCGATAGGGCATGTGTCCCCCCGTGTCGTGAGTTCTGTCGTGGGCCGCCCCGTCCTTCGGGCTCGTGGCGACCACACTGTCCGCCGCCGCTGATGGGCTCCTGCCGATCCGCTAACAGGCCGCTAACCTCTCGTTCTCGCCTTCGGCGGCGGTGGGGAACTGTCCGGATCCCATCGCTCACGATCAGGGTCCTGGTGCCCCGGAACGGTCGGTTCACGTAGTGTCATGGCGTGTACGGGAGTGTCAGCGAAAAGCCCGAGAAGCCAGCACCCGCCCGTGGCGGCGGGCAGCACATCCTGGTCGTCGACGATGAAACGAGAATCGCCGAACTGCTGGCGACCACCCTGGAGCTGGCCGGTTACCGGGTCGGCACCGCGGCCACCGGCGGGGAGGCGCTCGACCGGGTCGGACGGGAGCGGCCCGACCTGGTGATCCTCGATGTGATGCTGCCGGACATGGACGGCTTCACGGTGTGCCGGCGTCTGGTCGCGGCCGATGAGGACCATCCGCCGGTGCTCTTCCTCACCGCCCGCGACTCGCTGGACTCGCTGGTCACCGGCCTCGGCATCGGCGGGAACGACTACGTCACCAAGCCGTTCCGGATCGCCGAGGTGCTGGCCCGGGTGCAGGCGCAGCTGCGCACCCGGAGCCGGCGGCGGGAGGAGCCGTCGCCGCGCTACGCGGATCTGGTGCTGGACGATACGACCCGTCAGGCGCGGCGCGGGCAGCGGACGCTGGCGCTGACCCCGGGGGAGTTCCGGCTGCTGCGCTATCTGCTGGTCAACGCGGGCCAGGTGCTGTCCAAGGAGCAGATCGGCGAGCATCTGTGGCTGGCGGAGCACAGGCGTTACGGGGACAACGCCATCGAGAAGCTGGTCTCCCGCCTCCGCCACAAGGTCGACGGGGCCGGGCCCGCCCTGATCCACACCCGCCGTGGCTTCGGCTACTGGCTCGGCCGCCTCGCGCAGATATGAGCGCGCACGGGGAGGAGGCGGACGAGCGCCAGCAGCGGCTGGAGGTGCTGCTGCACGAGCTGCGCACCTCCCTGACCACCATCCGGGGCTGGGCCGAACTCCCGCTCCAGGGGCTCAGCGACGACCCCGAGCTGATGGTGCGCGCCCTGCGCCGGATCCAGGACGAGGCCGACCGTATGCACCAGGCGGTCCAGCAGGTGTTTCCCCGTGCGGACGCCTCCTGGGTACCGGTGCCGGCCCGGGAGCCGGTGTGTCTGCGGGACGTGGCGGACGAGGCGGTGGCGGATCTGGGGGTGCTCGACCCCGAACGCCCCATCGCGCGGGAGGACTCCGGCCGGGTGGCCCTCGTCGCCGACGGCCGCCTGCTGCGGCACGCCGTCCGCAATCTGCTGGTCAACGCGTTGCGGCACACCCCCGCCGGGTCCCCGGTGACCGTGGCGGTGCGCGGTCCGGTGGCCGGGCCCGGCGGGCAGCCTCGGGCCGAGCTGTCGGTCAGCGACCAGGGGCCGGGCATGAGCCCGTACGACATCGCCCGGCTCACCGACGCTCGCTCCGCCGAGGACGGCCGGAGCGAGCTGGGCGGCGGGCTCGGCCTCACCATCGTGCGGCGGGTGGTCGAGCGGCACGGCGGCGAGGTGACCGTGCGCAGCGCACCGGGCCGCGGCACCACGGTCACGCTGGCCTTTCCCGCTGTCAGCGATTCGTCAGGAAACTGACCGTGGGACGTCAGGTGGAGGGGGTTCGCTGGTCACCACGTCCCCGACGCGGGAGCAGTCCCTGACGAGAAGGAGCACGTCCCCGACGCGAAGGATCGGTCCGACGCGCAGGAGCACGTCCCCGACGCGAAGGATCAGTCCGACGCGAAGGAGAACACGTCCCCGTATCTCGAAAGGTTCACGTCCCCGTATCGCGAAGGTTCACGCTCCGCTCATCGGAATCCCCCACCCGAGGAGAGACATGACCGAGACGCTGGCAGAGACCACGGCCCAGGCGGAAGAGCCGCTTGCGGAGTTTCCGATGCCGCGTGCGGCCGGCTGCCCCTTCGACCCGCCCCCGGCCACCCGGGTTCTCCAGAACGAGCGGCCGATCGCGAAGGTGCGGCTGTGGGACGGCAGCACCCCGTGGCTGGTGACCCGGCACGCCGACCAGCGCGCGCTGCTCGGCGACCCGCGGGTCAGCTCCGACCCCCTGGTGCCCGGTTTCCCGCATCCGAACGAAGGCTTCCGCGAGAACTCCAAGCGGCGGCGGACGTTCCTCGGCATGGACGACCCCGAGCACGCCCGGATCCGCCGGATGGTCACCGCACCGTTCGCGATCAAGCGGGTCGAGGCGTTGCGGCCCGACATCCAGAAGATCACCGACGATCTGATCGACGCCATGCTGGCCGGGCCGACCCCGGTCGACCTGGTGCGCGCGTTCGCGCTGCCGCTGCCGTCGCTGGTGATCTGCCGGCTGCTCGGGGTGCCGTACGAGGACCACGACTTCTTCCAGAAGAACAGCTCGGTGCTGATCAACATGGCGTCGTCGGTCGAGGACGTGGTCCGCGCCAACGAGGCGCTGACCGACTACCTGGACAACCTGGTCGCCGCCAAACTCGCCGACCCCGCCGACGACATGCTCTCCGAGCTGGCCGCCCGGGTCAGGGCCGGTGAGCTGACCCAGCGCGAGGCCGCCAACATGGGCGTGCTGCTGCTGATCGCCGGTCATGAGACCACCGCCAACATGATCGCCCTCGGCACCGTCGCGCTGCTGGAACACCCCGACCAGCTCGCCGTCCTGCGGGAGACCGACGATCCCAAGGCGGTGGCCAGGGCGGTCGAGGAACTGCTGCGCTACCTGTCCATCGTGCACAACGGCCGGCGCCGGGTCGCGCTGGAGGACATCGAGGTCGGCGGCGAGACCATCCGCGCCGGGGACGGGATCATCCTCCACACCGGCACCGGCAACTGGGACGCGGAGGTCTTCCCCGAGCCCGAGCGGCTGGACATCAGCCGCGACGCCCGCCGCCACATGGCGTTCGGCTTCGGCGTCCACCAGTGCCTGGGCCAGCCGCTCGCCCGGCTGGAGCTCCAGGTCGTCTACAGCACGCTCTACCGCCGGATTCCCACTTTGCGGCTGGCGACCGGCCTCGACCAACTACCGTTCAAACACGACGGTGCCGTCTACGGCGTCTACGAACTGCCCGTCACCTGGTAACGAGGAGTACAAGTCAGCCATGCGCGTGGAAGTCGATGTGCCCAAGTGTGTGGGGTCAGGTCAGTGCGTGATGATCGCCCCTGATGTGTTCGACCAGCGGGAGGAGGACGGCATCGTGGTCCTGCTGAACGACAGGCCCCCGGCCGAACTCCACGCTGATGTGGAGGAGTCCGCGGTGGTCTGCCCGGCGGCGGCGATACGGGTGGTCGAGAAGTGAAGCAGGTCGTGGTGGTCGGTGCCTCCGCCGCCGGTCTCGCGGCGGCGGAGACGCTGCGCCGGGAGGGCTACGAGGGCACGATCACGCTCATCGGCGATGAGCCGTACCACCCGTACGACCGGCCACCGCTGTCCAAGCAGATCCTCGGCCGGCAGTGGGAGGCCGACCGGGTGCCGCTGCGCGCGCCCGCCGACCTGGACGGGCTCGGTCTCGATCTGCGCCTCGGGACCGCCGCGACCGGGCTCGACCTCGCCGGCCGTACGGTCGCGCTGGCCGACGGGGCGCGGGTGCCGTACGACGGCCTGGTCATCGCCACCGGCGTCCGCCCGCGCCGACTGCCCGGCGACGGCGGGGAGCGCGCGCATGTGCTGCGCACCCTGGACGACGCCCTGGCCCTGCGGGACCGGCTGGTCCCGGGGCGGCGGCTGGTGGTGGTCGGCGCCGGATTCCTCGGCGCCGAGGCGGCCGCCGTGGCCCGGGGGCTCGGCGTGGAGGTGACCCTGCTGGAGCCGACCCCGGTGCCGCTGGCCCCGGCGGTCGGCGAGCGGGTCGGACGGATGCTCGCCGAGGCCCACCACGACCACGGCGTCGATCTGCGCACCGGGGTCACGGTGGCCGAGGTGGCCGACGGCGGGGTACGGCTGGCGGACGGCACCCTGGTCGAGGCCGACGAGGTGCTGGTCGCGATCGGCTCGGTGCCCAACACCGACTGGCTGGAGGGCAGCGGCCTCACCCTGGGCAACGGCCTGGAGTGCGACGAGTACAGCGCCGCCGCGCCGGGGGTGTACGGCGCGGGGGACGTGGCCCGCTGGCACAACCCGCTGTTCGGTACGGCGATGCGGATCGAGCACCGGACCAACGCCACCGAGCAGGGCATGGCCGTGGCCCGCAACCTCCTGCGCCCGGACGCGCGGAAGCCGTTCGCCCCGGTGCCGTACTTCTGGTCGGACCAGTACGACTTCCGCATCCAGGCCTATGGACTGCTGCGCGGCCATGAGGAGGTCACGGTCGTCGAGGGCGCCCTGGAGGAACGGAAGTTCCTGGCCGTCTACCGCTCCGGGGACCGGGTGGCCGGTGTGCTGGCCGTCGGGATGCCGCCCAAGGCACTGCGCACGTGGCGGCAGGCGGTCGCCACGCGGGCCGCGTGGCGGGACGCGGTGGGGGAGCTGGTCCCGGAAGGGGCGTAGCGACCCAACCCAAGCGACAAAAGCCCGGCCGGCCCACCCCCGGCCGGGCTCCGGTCCATCGTGCCCAGCCGTCCCGGCCCGTCGGCCCCGGCCGCCGGCCCCGGCCGGACGGGCGGGTCCGGCACGTCGAGACCGGCCGTCTCCCGGCCCGTCAAAATGCCCGGTCCAGCCCCGGCGCGTTGCCCAGTCGGTCGCGGCACGTCGGTCCGCCGTGCCCGGTGACGGCCCCGGCGCGTCGGCTCACCGGGCCCGGCCCGCCGACCCCTGGCCCATCACGCCCGGCCGTCGACCCCAGCACGTCGCCTCGCCGCCCCCGGCACGTCGGTCCGGGCGCACCCGGTGCTGGTCCCAACCCGTCGCCGCGGCCGCCCCGGTACGTCGCCTCGTCAGTCCCGACCCGCCGGTCCGGCACGCCCGGCCGTCGGCCCCGGCACGTCGCCTCGCCAGTCCCGTAGTCGGCCCCTGGCGGACGGGCGGGTCCGCCGATCGGCGGGCCCGGCCGTCTGGCGTCGCGGTTGTCGCCGTTATCGCGGTTGTCAGATGGCGTCCGGGCCGCGTTCCCCGGTGCGGACCCGCACTACGTCGTCGACCGGCACGGCCCAGACCTTGCCGTCGCCGATGCGTCCGGTGCGGGCGGCGGTGGTGATCGTCTCCATGACCGCCTCCGCCTCGGCGTCCTCCACGACCACGTCGATCCGCGCCTTGGGGACGAAGTCGACGCGGTACTCGGCGCCGCGGTAGACCTCGGTGTGGCCGAGCTGGCGGCCGAAGCCGCTGGCCTCGGTGACGGTGAGGCCCCGCACCCCGATCTCGCGCAGCGCCGTCCTGACGTCATCGAGCTTGAACGGCTTGATGATGGCCGTGATCAGCTTCATCCGAGCGGGGTCCTGTCCGAATGCGGGAGCGGGCGGTGGGCGTGGGCGTTCTGCGGCACACCGTGGCCCAGAACGCCGTGATCATAGGCGCTCTCGGCGTGGACGGCGAGGTCGAGGCCGGACCGTTCGTCCTCCTCTGCGGCGCGGAAGCCGAGGAACCGGTCGATCAGCTTTCCGATCCCGTACGTCACGGCGAACGCGTAGGCCCCCACCGCCAGCACCGCCACCACCTGCTTGCCCAGTTGCGCCGGGCCGCCGCCGGAGAGCAGCCCGGAGGCGCCGCTGGTCATGGCGGAGGTGGCGAAGAGGCCGATGAGGACGGTACCGACCACCCCGGCGACGAGGTGGACGCCGACGACGTCCAGGGAGTCGTCGTAGCCGAACCGGAACTTCCAGCTCACGGCGTAGGAGCACAGCAGCCCGGCGGCCAGTCCGATCACCAGCGCGCCGGCCACGCCCACCGAACCACAGGACGGGGTGATGGCCACCAGTCCCGCGACCGCGCCGGAGGCGGCGCCCAGGGTGGTGGCGTGGCCGTCCCGCAGCTTCTCGACCGCCAGCCACCCCAGCAGCCCGGTGCAGCCGGCCGCCTGGGTGTTGACGAACACGGCGGCGGCCAGCCCGTCGGCCCCCAGCGCCGAGCCCGCGTTGAAGCCGAACCAGCCGAACCAGAGCAGTCCGGCCCCCAGCAGCACCAGCGGCAGGTTGTGCGGCCGCATGGCCTCCTTCTTGAAGCCGATCCGCGGTCCGAGGATCATCGCGAGCGCCAGCCCGGACGCCCCGCAGTTGACCTCCACCACGGTGCCGCCCGCGAAGTCCAGGGCGCCCAGCTGGTCGAGGATCCAGCCGCCGGGTGCGAAGACCCAGTGCGCCACCGGAACGTATACGAGCAGTGTCCATACGGCCACGAAGACGACCCACGCCCCGAACCGGGCCCGGTCGGCGATGGCGCCGCTGATCAGCGCGGCCGTGAGGATCGCGAAGGTGAGCTGGAAGGTCGCGAACAGCAGGGTCGGCACATGCCCGGTGAGGGTGGTCGGCCCGATGCCGTGCAGGCCGATGTGGTCGAGGCTCCCGATCAGCCCCCAGCCGCCGGTATCGGTCCCGAAGGCGAGGCTGTAGCCGACGAGCAGCCACACGACGGTGACGACGGCGATCGAGACGAAGCTCATCATCAGCATGTTGAGTGCGCTCTTGGCGCGGACCATGCCGCCGTAGAAGAGGGCGAGCCCGGGGGTCATCAGCAGCACGAGCGCGGTGCTGGCCAGCAGCCAGGCGGTGTCACCGGTGTGGAGTCCGGTCGGCATATCGATATGTCACCTTCCCAGTCGGCATGGCTTCGCGTCGAGGCTCGACGGCCGCTCGGGGAAGGGTCACGTTTCCGCGTTACCGAGTGCGCACAGCGGTGTTTCCTGCGTGTTTCGTGTTGCCTGCACGTTTCCGGTGCGGGTTCGCGATGCGCGGTACCGGTGCGCGTTCGCGGTGCGCTTGCGCCGTTCCGGCGCGCGGTTCCGTGCGCGGTTCCGATGGCCGGTGGCGCAGGCCGGTGCCGCACGCGGAAAACCGGCGGCGGCCCCGGCCCGACCCCTGCTACCGTCATCCGCATGAAGCGCGCTGCCATGACGACGACGCCGGAGAGTGTCCCGGCGCGCTGATCGACGTTCTGATCCCAAGCCCCGGGGCGAGTGCCCCGGGGCTTTGCCGTGCGGTCACTCGCCCGATGTCCACCGACATCCACCGACCTCCCCGAGGAGACCGCGATGCCCGACCACCGCAAGCTCGGCCGTGAGCTGGACCTGTTCGACACCGACCCGCTGATCGGCGCCGGCTTGCCGTACTGGCTGCCGGACGGCGCGACCGTACGGCACACCCTGGAGGAGTACATCCGCGACGCCGAGCGCCGGGCGGGTTACCGGCATGTGTACTCGCCGGTGCTCGGCAAGCGGGAGCTGTACGAGCTGTCGGGGCACTGGTCGCACTACAGCGACGACATGTTTCCCCCGATGGAACTGGGCGCGCAGCCGGGCGGGGAGCAGGTCGTCCTGCGCCCGAGCCTGTGTCCGCACCATGCGGTGATCTACCGCTCCCGCGCCCACAGCTACCGCGAGTTGCCGCTGCGGATGGCCGAGCTGGGCGGGATGTACCGCTCGGAGCTGTCGGGCGTGCTCGGCGGACTGACCCGGGTCCGGGCCATCCAGCTGAACGACGCCCATATCTTCTGCACCCTGGACCAGGTCGCCGACGAGGCGGGGGCGGCCCTGGAGATGATCCGCCGGGCGTACCAGGCGCTGGGCATCGCCCCGGCCCGCTACCGGCTCTCCCTTCCGGGCCCGGGAGGGAAGTACGTCGCCGCCCCCGAGCTGTGGCGGCGGTCGACCGCCCTGCTGACCGACGTCCTGGACCGCTCCGGCCTGCCGTACGAGGCGGTGGAGGGCGAGGCGGCGTTCTACGGCCCCAAGATCGATGTGCAGGTGGCGGACGGCGCCGGCCGGGAGTCCACCCTGTCCACCGTCCAGGTCGACTTCCACCAGCCCGAGCGGTTCGACCTGCACTACATCGGCCCGGACGGCGCCCGGCACCGTCCGGTCATGGTCCACCGCAGCATCATCGGGAGCGTGGAGCGGGCCGTCGCCCATCTCATCGAGGTGCACGGCGGGGCCTTCCCCGCCTGGCTCGCCCCCACCCAGCTGGTGGTCCTCCCGATCTCCGAGGCCGAGCTGCCGCAGGCCGAGGCGCTCGTCCGGCGGTGCGCGGACCTCGGGCTGCGCGCGGAGCTGGCCGGACCGGAACGCGGCAGCCTGGGCGCCCGGATCCGGGCCGCCCGCCTCGTCCCCTACCAGGCCGTCGTGGGCGCCAGGGAGGCCGCCGACGGCCGGGTGGCCCTCCGTCTACGCGACGGCCGCCGACCGGCCCCGCAGGCGGCCGACGACACCCTGGCCCGGATCGCCGCGCTGATCGCGGCGCACAGCACCGACCTGTGGGACGAGGCATGACGCCGTCGCACCGCCGGTCTGCGGGACAGCCGCCCACCACCGAGGCTGTAGACCCGCCGCCTGGGAGCTGAGGGCCCGCCGTCCACCATCGGGACGCGGGCCCACCGCCCAGCACCGGCAGCCAGGGACCCACCAGCCACCGCCAGGAGCTGAGCGCCCGCCGCCCACCGCCAGGGCCCCGGACCCACCGCCCACCACCGGCAGCTGAGGGCCCGCCATCCACCACCGGGACCGCGGACCCACCGCCCACCACCGGCAGCCAGAGACCCACCACCCGCCGCCGGGAGCTGAGCGCCCGCCGCCCACCGCCAGGGCCCCGGACCCACCGCCCACGAACGGAAGCTGAGGGCCCGCCATCCACCATTCCGGGGCCGCGGACCCACCGCCCACCACCGGCAGCTGAGGGTCCGCCATCCACTATTCCGGGGCCGCGGACCCACCGCCCACCACCGGCAGCTGAGGGTCCGCCATCCACCATTCCGGGGCCGCGGGTCAGCCGTCGAGAGCGGTCCGCACGGTGGCGACGAGGCGGGAGGCGCGGGCGTCGCCGTGGCCGATCATGCGGTTGGCCACATAGGCGAAGCCCACGCCGAACTCGTCGTCACCGAAGGCGAACTGGCCGCCGGCTCCATCGTTGCCGAAGCTGCGCTCCCCCAGCATCGGCCGGAACGACGGCGAGTCGAGCAGGAAGCCCGAACCCCAGCGCGCTCCCATGTCGAAACCGAGCCATCCCTTACCGGAGGAGATCTCGCGGACCGCGTCCGTCACGGTCTCGGGCGTGAGCAGCCGCTCGTGGCCCTCGATACCGGTCACGGCCGCCGCGTACAGCCCGGCGAGCCCGCTCGCCGACGCGACGGCGCCCGCACCGGGCAGTTCCATGCCGAGCAGCGCCGGGTCGTTCCAGCCGTGCGGCTCGTCGAGGCCGGGGAAGGCCAGCGCGCCGTTCATGGTCACGATGCGGGTCAGCAGATGCTCGGGCCCCGGCATCCCGGGCCGCCCCTCGGCCTCGACCAGCCGGGCCCGCCCGGCCATCTCCGCCACGGGGAGCCCGATCCAGGCCCGCAGTCCCAGCGGGTCCCCCACGGCCTCGCGGAAGTACGCGCCCGGGGTGCGCCCGGTGATCCGCCGGATGACCTCACCGAGGAGGAAGCCGAAGACATGGCCGTGGTACTCGTACGCCGTGTCCGGCTCCCACAGCGGCTTCTGTTCCTCGACGGCGCGGATCACCGGCGCCCAGTCGGCGATCTCCTCGAATCCCAGCACCCGGTCGAGCACGGGCACCCCCGCCCGGTGCCCGAGGACCATACGGCAGGTGATGGCCTCCTTGCCGTACCGGCCGAACTCCGGCCAGTACCGGCTCACCGGGGCGTCGAGGTCCAGCCGCCCCTGCTGCGCGAGGAGGTGGGCGCAGACGCTCACGATGCCCTTGGCACACGAGAAGACCGGCACGGCGGTGTCCCGCTGCCACGCCCGCCCGCTCCCCTGGTCCGCGACCCCGCCCCACAGCTCCACGACCTTGCGCCCGCCGGCGAACACGGTCACCGCCGCGCCGAGTTCGGGGAACTCCGCGAAGTTCCGCGCGAACGCGTCGGCGACGCCCCCGAATCCCTCGTCGGCCCATCCGCTGTACCGCTCCACGGCTCCCCCGCCCTTCCCGCGACCCCGCTGGTCCTGCTGATCCCTGCTGGTCCCTGCTGGTCCCTGCTGGTCCCTGCTGGTGGTCCCTGCTGATGACAACCGCGCCACCCTAGACCGGGGTCACCACTCCCACGACCGATTTACGCTCCGGCCGGGGTCACCGGCGTATCGAGGTGTTTGTAGAAGAAGCTGGAGTCCTCCAGGGAGCCGTCCGGGTCGGTGGCGTAGCCGGGGACGACGCCGAAACGGGTCCAGCCGTCGGCGGCGTAGACCCGCTCGGCGGTGCTGCCGGTGCGGGTGTCCAGGAGCAGGAGGGTGACCCCGGCGGCGGTGGCGGCCGCTTCGGCGGTGGCCAGCAGGGCGCGGGCGATGCCCTGGCCCCGGGCGTCGCGGCGGACCATCAGCTTGAGGATCTCGGCCCGGTGCCGGCCGTTGGGCTTACCGGAGAAGGCCAGGCTGACGGTGCCGTTGATGCCGGTCATACCGTCGCGGGAAACCCAGACGGCGAGGGTGCCGTCGGCCACCGCCGGGGCCTGGGTCCGCCACCAGGACGCGGCGGCCTCATGGTCGAAGGGGGCCAGGAAGCCCAGCGAGGCGCCGTCGTCGACGACGTCGACCAGGAGCTCGGCCAGTCCCTTGACCGCGTCGGGGAAGTCGGCGGCGGTCAGGCGGTCGATGCGGTGGGGTGAGGGCACGGCGGTTTCTCCTTCTGCGGGGTCTGACGGGCTGGTGCCTGACGGGCTGGTTGCCTGACGGGCTGTCGTCCGGCGGTCTGGCGGTGTTACGGGAGGACGACCAGCAGGGCGTAGCGCACCGGTGCGGAGCCCACACAGCGGAACCGCGAGCTTCCCCACAGCCGGAACCGCAGACAGTCCCCCGCCTCGAGCTCGTGCACATGGCCGTTGGCCGTAATCTCCACCGCGCCCTCCAGAACCCAGATGTGCTGCTCGACGCCGGGGACCGGTGGCCCGTCGTAGGCGATGTCCGCGCCCGGACGCAGCGTGCCCTCGATCACCTCACCGCGCAGCCCCGGATGCGGCGGGGACACCGAGCGGCGGGTGAACCCCGATGTCCGGTCCCGCCACATGGACTGCGCGGCGGCGCGCACCACCTGCGGCGGCTCCGACTCCACCTCGGCCAGCAGCCGCGACATCGTGCGCTCGTAGACCGTGCACAACTTGTTGAGCAGGGCGGCGGTGGGGCTGATCTCGCCGCGTTCGAGACGCGACAGCGTCGAGCGGCTGATGCCCGCCCGCCGCGCCAACTCGTCCAGCGACCAGCCCCGTTCCATGCGCAGATCGCCGAGCCGGGCGGCCAGTCGGGCCTCCAGGGGTTCGACGCATTCCAGCTCTCCCATATCCGAGAGGTTATCCCATATCCGGGAAGACTCCCCCGGCTCCAGGGCATGAGAATGGCCGCCGCCCGGAGGGAGAAGCCGGGCGGCGGCCAGGTGGATGGTCGCGGGCGGTCGGATACGTCAGACTCTTCGGATACTTCAGATACTGATGAGACGCTCCAGCACATTGCGGTAACCCCGCATCGCCAGCCGCAGCTCTTCCGTCTCCGAGATGACCGCGTCATCCTCGTGCCAGGCGGCACGCAGCGTGCCGCGGCGTTCGGCCAGGAGGTCGGCGAGCCGGGTGGCCACCTCCTCGAGCAGGGTATCGGCCTCCTCGACCGCGCCGCGCGGGGAGTCCACGAAGCCGCTGATCGCGAACCGCAGCCGCTGGGCCAGCTCGTCGTGCTCGCTCGTCGGCAGCACGGGGAAGCTGGGACCGTTCGGGGTACCCGGCAAACCGGCGGAGGGCTGCTCGGACGGCCAGGACAGCTCGGACGGTGCGGGCGGCGTGGAAGGTGCGGACGGCTGCCATGGCGTCGTGGGCCTGGTCCCGTTTCCGTGCCCGTTTCCGTGCCCGTTTCCGTTTCCGGTTCCGTGTCCGTTTCCGGTTCCGTGTCCGTTCGTCGGCATCGGCGAGGCTGTCTCCGGCATGCCCATCGACGGGGGCGGCGCCTGGCGTCGTCGGCCATGGTTCCCCGTCGGGTCGCCCGTCGGGTCCGACGGGTCGCCGGTCGGGTCCGTCGGGTCCGTCACCACGCGCCGCCCTTCCTCGTGTGGCCGAGCCGGGCGTGGCCCGCCCCCGGCCCCGTCCCGGTGCCCGGCAGCCACCGGTGGAGTCGGCTGTGCTGCCGCCCGCCGTGATACTGCCGCGTGGTCTCGGGGCGGGCGGTGGCGCTGTGGTGCGGGGGCCTGACCAGCGCCTCGAAGAACGGCCGGGCGTGCACCACGGCCTCGCGCAGCTCCTCGGTGTCCGCCTGCCCCTGGCCGGCGCGTACGGCCGCGTCATGGATCTGCCGGTAGCCCTGGACGTGGTCGGCGTGGTGCACGGACAGCGCCGCCACCTGCTCCTCGTAACCGTCCGACGGATAGCCCCGGTCGCGGGCGAGCCGGGCCAGCAGCTGATCGGCGCCGGCCACCGCACGTTCCGGGGACTCGATGAACATCTCCTGCGCACCGGCCCATTCGGCCACGTACCGCTCACGCAGCTCACCGGACAGGGGCTGGGTCCTCACATCGCCGTACATCCGCAGCCGTTCGTCCAGCTCGCGCTGCGCCGCCTTGGCGTCGCCCGCGTGCTGGGCGACGGTGAGTTCGTACTCGGGTCCGAAGCGGCGTCGCAGAGCGCGTTCCCTACGGCTGGCGCCCGCGCGGACGACGCGGATGACGAGCGCGGCCGCGAGGACGACCGCGACGGCAACCACGATGCTGATCGCAGCAGTTGACATGGTCTGCTTCTGCCTTCCCGCTGGCTTCCCCCTCGGCGTTCGGGGGCTCCTTCCATCGGGTAGCCCGGTCTTGGGCCCTCAAACTGCGGTGCGTTCAGGGGAAAAGCGGTGCCAGGATGCCGGACATGACGAGTACGCCCCGCTCCCCCGCCGGTTCGCGCGTCCCGGCCGCCCGCGCCTGGACGGTCGCCGCAGGGCCCGTCGACGACCCCGTCTCGGCCATGCTGCTGCGCGAGTACCTCGTCGATGTCGCCGACCGCTACTACCGGCTCCACGAGGCGCGGGACTCGACCCCCGAGGAGATCGAGCGGGCGCTCGCGGAGATGCCCAGCGACGACCTCGCCCCGCCGCGCGGGGTGTTCCTGCTGGCGCGTCACGCGGGTGAGCTCGCCGGATGTGCGGGACTGCGGCTGCTGGACGCGCGTACGGCAGAGCTGAAGCGGGTGTTCGTACGGCCCGCCAAGCGGGGGCTGGGCGGGGGCGCCGCGCTGCTCACGGCCGTCGAGGCGGTGGCGCGGGAGCTGGGCGCCGAGCGGATCGCGCTCGACACCCGCCTCGATCTGGTGGAGGCCCGTGCGCTGTACGCGCGGCACGGCTACCGGGAGGTCGCGCCGTTCACGCAGGGGCCGTACGCCGAGGTCTGGCTGGCCAAGGAGCTGGGCTGAGACGGTGCGTGGCCCCTGGCCCGCTGAGCCAGGGCAGGTCCCGTGACCCGCCCCGGCCCCCTGGGCCGAGACAGGACCGGTGCCTCCCGAACCGCTGGGCCGAGGCCAAGACTCGACCCGTGCCCCCGGCCCGCAGGACCGAGGCAGGACCCGTGCCCCCGGCCCCCCTGGGCCAAGACACGACCCGTCGGACCCCGGGCCACGAGGTCAGGGTTCTCGCCACCGTGGCGGGCAGCGGTGGTCGGGGAGCGGGGCGGCGCCTCGCGGCTGTTCCGCGTCGGAGCCGCACAGCTCGCGCGTCAGCTCGTCCACCAGCGCGCTCAGGTCGGTCGGGCGGTCGGGTGACCACCAGTCGCCCAGGAGTTCCGCGAGGGACGCCTCGCGCGCCCGGAAGAGCCTCGCGGCGGCCTCACGGCCGTCCTCCGTGAGGGTCAGCTCCAGCCCGTAGCGGCGGCCCAGACCGCGTTCCTCGATCTGCCGGGCCGCCTCGGTGACGACCCGCAGCGGCAGGGGCGTGCGCTCGGCGAGCACCGCGGGTTCGACCGAGCCGTAGTGGTGGATGCGCAGCAGCATCCAGCTCGCGGCCGGTCCGAGGTCGAGCCCGGCGCGTCGGGTGATGTCCGTGTAGATCTCCCGGCGGCCCTCCCGGCTGCCGAGCAGGGACAGCGCGCGGGCGCACTCGTCGCGCGAGGAGCGTTCCACGGGGTTGCTGGCGAGTATCTCGCTGCCGTCCGGCGCGGTGACGCTGCCGCGCAGCGGCTCCTCGCGGAGGTACCAGGCGAGGAGGAAGGCGAGCAGTACGACCGGCACCGCGTACAGGAAGACGTCGGTGATGGAGACGGAGAACGCGTGCCGCACCGCCGCCCGCTCCACCGCCGGCAGCCGGCCGATGGCCCGGGGGTCGGAACTGAGGCCGGCGGGGGTGACGCCGGGGGGCAGGCGACGCCCGGCGACGGCGTCGGCGAGGTGCGGACCGAGGTTGTTGGCGAAGATCGCGCCGAAGACGGAGACGCCGAACGAGGCGCCGATCGAGCGGAAGAAGGTCGCACCCGAGGTGGCGACGCCCAGGTCCCGGTAGCCGACCGAGTTCTGCACGATCAGCACCAGCACCTGGATGACCAGGCCGAGACCGCAGCCGAAGACGAAGAAGTACGCGCTCATCTCCACCACCCCGCTGGACTCCCGCAGCTGGTGCAGGAGCAGCAGGCCGACGGCGGTGATCGCGGTGCCCAGGACCGGGAAGACCTTGTACCGGCCGGTGCGGCTGACCAGCTGGCCGGAGAGGGTGGAGCAGACCAGCGTGCCGAGGACCAGCGGCAGCAGGTGGAGGCCGGACGCGGTCGGTGAGACACCCTGCACGATCTGGAGGAAGGTCGGCAGAAACGTCATGCTGCCGAACATCGCGAAGCCGATGATGAAGCTGATGACCGCGCAGAGCGTGAAGGTGCGGCTGCGGAAGAGCGCCAGTGGCAGCACCGGCTCGGCCGCGCGGGACTCCACTCGTACGAAGGCCGCCAGCAGCACCAGGCCGGCCACCGCGAGCCCGATGATCTGCCAGGACCCCCAGCCGTAGCTGACCCCGCCGAGAGAGGTCATCAGCACCAGGGCGGCGGCGACCAGGGCGATCAGGAAGGTGCCGAGGTAGTCGATGGTGTGCGGGGTGCGGCGCACCGGGATGTGCAGCACGGAGGCGACGACGAGAAGGGCGACGATGCCGACGGGCAGGTTGACGTAGAAGACCCAGCGCCAGCTGAGACGGTCGACGAACACCCCGCCCAGCAGCGGCCCCAGCACACTGGTGGCGCTGAAGACGGCGCCGAAGAGCCCCTGGTAGCGGCCTCGGTCACGGGGCGGGACGATATCGCCGACGATGGCCATCGACAGCACCATGAGGCCACCGCCGCCCAGCCCCTGGAGCGCTCGGAAGGCGATGAGTTCGGCCATGTTCTGGGCGACGCCGCACAGCACGGAGCCGATCAGAAAGATGACGATCGCGGCCTGGAAGAGCTTCTTGCGTCCGTACTGGTCGCCCAGCTTGCCCCACAGCGGGGTGGCGGCGGTCGAGGCGAGGAGATACGCGGTGACGACCCAGGACAGATGCTCCAGGCCGCCGAGGTCGCTGACGATCGTGGGCAGCGCGGTGGAGACGATCGTCTGATCGAGCGCGGCGAGCAGCATGCCGAGCAGCAGCGCGCCGATGGCCACCAGAACCGTGCGCCGCGACCGGCCCTCACCCGGGCCGGGGGCCACGGCGCCGGAGGCTCCCGGGGCCGGAGCCGGGCTGCCGGCGTCCCACGCCATGGCGACTCCTCGACCGCTCGATCCGCCATCCCCCTTCGTCCTCACCCCATCCTCACCCCATCCCCGCCCTTATGCCCTGTTACGGACCGCCGGGTCCGTCCACGCAGCGGGCGAACGCCTGCGCGGAAGGGGATCGGATGCGCATAATCGCTGCGACTCCAGGGAGGGAAGGTTCCGTGACGGCAGAGTCCTGCCCGCACTGCTTCGCACCGGCGCGCGCCAACGGCCGCCCCGGCTGTACGTGTGCCGCACGCGCCGCCGCGTCCGCCGCGTCCGCCGCGACGGCAGGCGAGACCGATGACCAGACCCATCTGCGTCCGTATGTGACGCTCTCGGAGGAGAGCGCGGGCGGGCCGGATCCACGTGATCTGCGGCTGTTCGACGCGCCGCAGAAGCCGGAGAAGCCGGGGACGTCGGAGAGGTCGGGGAAGGGGGACGCCGAGGAGACGCGGGTGCTGGACCGCGTCGAGGAGAGACGCGGCGGGGGCGAGGCGGCACTGTCCGACGCGGCACAGTCCGATGCGGCGCCGTCCGACGCGGCGGGCAGTGCCGCCCCCGAGGCCGACGAGTACGACGCCCCCGGCCCCGGCCCCATCCGCCACCGCAGGAGCAGGCGCAAGGCCGTGGCGACCGTGCTCGCGGGGGCGGCCGCCGTGGCGGTGGCCGGTTCGCTGGCGATCGGCACCGGCTTACTCGGCGGGGACCACCAGGACGCCGGCGGCGGCTCGGACGACCGCGCGCTGGCCGACATCCGCACCAGCGCCCCGGCCGACGACACTCCGGCCGACGAGGAGAGCGCGTCCGGCACCCCCTCGCCGAGCGCGACGGCCCACCCCTCCGCGTCCGGCTCCGCGCGGGCGAGCGCGACCCCGAGCGAGACCGCCGCACCGGCCACCGCCCGCCCCTCGGCATCGGCCTCCGCGACCCGCTCGACGGACCAGCCCGAGCCGACCGCCTCCGGCGAGCCGACGGCCGACCCGTCCGATACCCCCGGGCCCACCGGTCCGCCGGTGCTGAGCGAGGGGGACAGCGGGGCCGAGGTGGTCGAGCTACAGAAGCGGCTGGCCCAGCTGCTGCTCTACATAGGCGTGGCGGACGGGGAGTACGACGCCGGGGTGCGCAACGCGGTCTCCAGCTACCAGGGCCAGCACGACATCACGGGCGATCCGGACGGCGTCTACGGCGAGAACACCCGCCACGACCTCGAATCCAGAACCGACGAGCCCTAGTAGACCTGCCCTGGGCCAGGCCGCCCTCCGGCGCGGAATCGAACCCTGAGGGCCCACCCCCCTGGCGCAGCACGGTCGCGCTTTGTATCGTGGAGGAACAAAGTGGCTCCGCCCGCTCTCCCTGACCGGCGGGCGGGGCCGCTTGTCTCTTTCCGCGCTCCCGCCCAGGAGTCTCGATGTCCCTCACCGCCCGCGCACTGCTCCTCGACATGGACGGCACCCTGGTCAACTCCGACGCCGTGGTCGAGCGCTGCTGGCGGCGGTGGGCGGCGGAGCAGGGACTGGACGCCGAGCGCGTACTCGGGATCGTCCACGGGCGGCAGGGCCACGCGACGATGGCGGTGCTCCTGCCCGACCGTCCGGTCGAGCGGAACCTGGCGGACAACCAGCGGATGCTGGAGTGGGAGACCAACGATCTCGACGGCGTCGTGCCGGTGCCCGGCGCGCCCGCCTTCTTGGCCTCGCTGGCCGGTCTTCCGCACGCCCTGGTGACCTCCGCCGACAAGGCGCTCGCCACCGCCCGGATGGGCGCCGCCGAACTGCCGATGCCGCGGGTGCGGATCACCGCCGAGTGCGTCGGCGCGAGCAAGCCGGACCCGGAGGGCTTCCTCAAGGGCGCCGCCGAGCTGGGCTTCGCCCCCGCCGACTGTGTGGTCTTCGAGGACTCGGAGGTCGGCATCGCGGCGGGCCGGGCGGCCGGGATGCGAGTGGTCGGAGTGGGGGCGCGCGCCGCGGCGCACGCCCCGGACGCCCATGTGCGGGACCTGGAGCAGGTACGGGTCGAGCCGCTGCCCGACGGCACCCTGCGGCTGAACTTCACGGCCTGAGCCCCGCCACCACGCGCCGCGCCCCACGCAGGACCGACCACCGCAACCCAGGTCTGAGCACCGCGCCCCAGAGCCGAGCGCCACGCCCCGGGACTGATAGCGCGCTCCCGAGCAACCGATCCCACGCCCCCGAGCCGAGCACCGCGCCCAGGACTGAGCGCCACAGCCCAGGACCGACCCGGCACCCCAGGGCCGAGCACCACGCCCCCAGGACCACGCCCCCAGGACCGACCCCACGGCCAGGACCGAGCGCCGCAACCCAGGGCTGGCGCCACGACCCGCCCCCAGCCGCAGCCCCACTCCCCACCCGGGGCGCGGGTAGGGGCGCGACGATGTCTGGGGCCGCAGCCCAGGTGGGCCCACGGCGACGAGTGGGGCGGCGGCCCGAGCAAGGCCGCAGCCCAGGCAGGGGCGCAGCCCGAGTGGGACCGCAGCCCGGATGGAGCGCGGCCCCGGGAGGGGCCACAACCCGGGTGGGCCCACGGCGAGGAGTGGGGCCGCAGCCCGAGTGGGGGCGCAGCCCAGGCAGGGCCGCAGCCCGAGCAGAGCCGCAGCCCGAGCGGGGGCGCAGCCCAGGCAGGGCCGCAGCCCGAGCAGAGCCGCAGCCCGAGCAGGGCCGCAGCCCGAGCGGGGCGCGGCCAGGGTGGGGCCGCAAACCAGGAGGGGCCGCAACCCGGGTCGGGCACAACCCGGGAGGGGCCGCAGCCCAGGTGGGCCCACGGCGAGGAGTGGGGCCGCAGCCCGGGTGTGGCGCGGCCAGGAGTGGGGCCGCAGCCCGGGTGGGCCCACGCGAGGAGTGGGCCCACGGCGAGGAGTGGGGCGGCGGCCCGAGTGGGGCGCAGCCCGGATGCGGCGCGGCCAAGGTGGGGCCGCAACCCAGGAGGGGCCGCAACCCCCGGGTGGGGCACAACCCGGGAGGGACCGCAGCCCAGGTGGGCCCACGGCGAGGAGTGGGGCCGCAGCCCAGGCAGGGCCGCAGCCCGAGCGGGGGCGCAGCCCGAGCGGGGCGCGGCCAGGGTGGGGCCGCTCAGCTCGTGATGGCCTCGTACAGGCTGAACCCGCCCAGCGCCAGCATCACCAGCGCCGCGACCTTGGTGATCAGCCGCAGTGGTACGAACCGCATGAGGGTGCGGCCGCCCACGATGCCCAGCCCCGCGACGGCCCACAGCGCCAGCACCGCGCCCACGCCCACCGACAGCGGGTCGTCGTAGCGGGCGGCGAGGTTCGCGGTCATGATCTGGGTCAGATCTCCGAACTCGGCGACCAGGATCAGCATGAAGCCCGCCCCGGAGACCTTCCAGAAGCTCTGGTCGGCGGGTTTGCGGATCTCCTCCTCCTCGTCGTCCTTCTTCAGGAGCAGCATCGCCGCTCCGCCGAGGAAGAGCACGCCCACGATCGCCTGGAGCAGCCGGTGCGGCAGCAGGGTGAGCACGCTGCCCGCCGCGATCGCGAGCAGCACGTGGAGGGCGAAGGCCGCGGCCACGCCGACGAAGACGTACGACGCCCGGTAGCGGGTGCCGAGCATCAGCCCGGCCAGGGCGGTCTTGTCGGGAAGTTCGGCGAGGAAGACGACGCCGAAGACCACGGCGGCGACGGTGATGCTGAACACGGGACGGATTACCTCATAGGTCGGGCCGCGCCAAGGGCCCCGGGGAGGGATCGCTTCGGCACGGCAGCGTCGGACACTGCGGCCGAAGGTCTCGCTGGCGCACGGCCCCGCGCTCCGCGGTGGTTCCGTACGCTCCGGGCGCCGGCCCGCACCTCGATGGGCGGGCAGTATGTCGACGGTCCGGCGAGGAGCTACTCCCCTTCTGCTGCCGACAAGGATACGGGAACCCTCCGGTGCAGCCGCCCCGCGGCCACCAGCTCCAGCACCACCGCGACCGCCACCGCCTGCACCGCCATCAGCGCGACCAGGACGAACAGCTGCACCGCGCCCGCCAGTACGGGCGAGGCGCCGCCCAGCAGCATGCCGACGAACGCGCCGGGAAGTGTGACAAGTCCCACAGTCCGGGTCTGGTCGAGCCCCGGCAGCAGTGCGTCCGAGGCCGCCGGGCGGGCGATCTCCAGCCGGGCGTCCCGGTCCAAGAGCCCGAGCGCGAGCCCCGCCTCCACCTCACCGTGGCGCGCGGTCAGCTCGTCCAGCGCCCGCCGTCCGCCGAGCACGGTGGCGGTGAGCGCGCCCCCGATGAGGATGCCGGTGACGGGGATCAGCGCGACGCCCTTGAGCGGCACCAGCCCGGTCAGCAGCAAGGTGGCCACCACCGGCGCCACCCCGGCGGCGATCGGCACCGCCGCCCACCACCAGGTGGCGTTAGGCGTGATCCGGCGGCCCGCGGTCCGTACGGCGACGGCGAACATCAGGGCCACGAAGGCCAGCAGCAGCGGTACGGACCGGACCACCCAGCCGATGGCGTAGGAGACGGCGGCCAGTTGGGCGGCCGCCCGCGCGCCGGCGAGCGCCATGGCGCGCGCGTACCCGCGCTCACGGCTGTCCGCGAGCCGCGCTCGAGCGGCGACGGTGACGGCGGCCAGCAGCAGCGCGCCGAGCACCACCCCGAGTGTGACGTTGACCGGCAGCAATGCCGCGGCCGCGAGGGAGGGGGCGCTGAGCACACGGCCACCTTACGGCGCGCGACGGCGGCGCCGGATCGCTCACGCGGCATCAACCGCCTCTCGACCCCCTTGCGTTGACATGACCGCGTCGTCACTCTGTTACCTGGCGCCCACCCCGTGGAAACCCGGCGTCGCCACCATGGCCGGGCACCAGCGGCCAACACCCCCCACCCTCAAGGGAGTTCGCATGTCGGACATGCACCGTCGTTCTACCCGTCGTCGCGTCTACGCGCGTCGCGCGTCCGTCTTCGGCGGGTTCGCCGCCCTGCTGGGCACGCTCGTCCTCAACGGGCCCGCCGCCCAGGCTTCCCCGCCCACCCCGCCCAGCGCCGCCACCGCCCGCACCCAGCTGGCCTCGCTGACCGTCAAGGCCGAGGGCTCGTCCGACGGTTACAGCCGCGACAAGTTCCCGCACTGGATCACCCAGAGCGGTTCCTGCAACACCCGTGAGGAAGTCCTCAAGCGCGACGGCGAGAACGTCCGGACCGACTCCAGCTGCGCGGCCACCAGCGGCACCTGGTACTCCGAGTACGACGGCGAGACCTGGTCCGCCTCCTCCGACGTGGACATCGACCACGTCGTGCCGCTCTCCGAGGCGTGGAAGTCCGGCGCGAGCAGCTGGACCACCGCCCAGCGCCAGGCGTTCGCCAACGACCTGACCCACTCCCAGCTCATCGCCGTGACGGACAACGTCAACCAGTCCAAGGGCGACCAGGACCCCGCCGAGTGGCTGCCGCCCCGGACCGCGTACCACTGCGTGTACGCCCGGATGTGGGTCTCGGTGAAGTACACCTACAAGCTCAACCTCGACTCGGCCGAGAAGTCGGCGCTCAGCGACATCCTCAACGGCTGCTGACCGGCTCCCACGGCTGCTGACCGGCTCCACCGCCGGGTGGAACCCCGCACCCTCCTCCGTCGTTCCGTACCGTACGCATGAACCGAGCACATCAGCGAACGACGGAGGAGGGCCGCATGGCCGGGCTGCGCCTGGGACCACTGCTGCGCCATGTCGACTGGGAGACCGGAACCGGCGCGACCGTCTGGGTCGAGGCCGACCGGCCCTGTGAGGCCGAGGTGCGGTGCGCCGACGGCGCCGGCGGCACGGCCCGCACCTGGCAGATCGCCGGCCACCACTACGCCGTGATCCCGGTCACCGGACTGCGGCCTGGCGGGGAGACCGTCTACCGGGTGCTGCTCGACGGTGAGCAGGTCTGGCCGCTGCCCGGCTCCCCCTTCCCCGACAGCACCATCCGCACCCCCGAGCCGGGGGCGGACGCCGCGCCGGTACGCGTGGCGTTCGGCTCCTGCCGGTGGGCCGCGCCGCCCTCCGACGCCTCGCACGACCCCGTGGGGCCCGACGCGCTCGACACCCTCGCACAGACCCTGGCCCGCGCCCCGCAGCGCCCGCGCCCCGATGTGCTGATCCTGCTGGGCGACCAGGTGTACGCGGACGAGACCTCCGCCGAGACCCGCCGCTGGCTCGCCACCCGCCGCGATCTGAGCGAACCGCCGGGCGAACAGGTCGCGGACTACGAGGAGTACACCCGGCTGTACTACGAGTCCTGGCTGGACCCCGAGGTGCGCTGGCTGCTCTCCACCGTGCCCAGCTGCATGATCTTCGACGACCACGACGTCATCGACGACTGGAACACCAGCGAGGCGTGGCAGCGCCGGATGCGCGCGACCCCGTGGTGGCGGGAGCGGATACTGAGCGGGCTGATGTCCTACTGGGTCCATCAGCACCTGGGCAACCTCTCCCCCGCCGAACTGGCCGCCGACCCGCTCTACGCACAGGTGCGCGCGGCGGCCGACGGCACCGAGGCGCTGCGGGAGTTCGCCGCCCGCTCCGACGCCGATCCGGCGTACACCCGCTGGAGCTACCGCCGCGACTTCGGGCGGACCCGGCTGCTGATGGTGGACACCCGCGCGGCGCGGGTGCTGGACGAGGGCCGGCGGGCGATGCTGCACGACAAGGAGCTCGCCTGGGTGCGCGAGCAGGCCCTGGCCGGCGTGGACGGCGCCCCGGACACCCAGCGGCCCGGGACCTCGGCCACGACGGGCCCGGAAGCATCGGCCACGGCGGGCCCGGGGGCCTCGGGCGGCTATGACCATCTGCTGCTCGGCACCTCGCTGCCCTGGCTGCTGCCGTATTTCGTGCATGACGTGGAGACGTGGAACGCCTCGGTGTGCGGCGGCAGACGCGGTGCCCGCTGGGCGCGGATCGCCGAGAACCTGCGGCAGCGCGGCGACTTGGAGCACTGGGCCGCGTTCCCCGAGTCCTTCGACGCGCTCACCGACACCATCGCCGAGGTGGGCGGCGCGGCCGGGGCGCCCGCCACGATCAGCGTGCTCTCGGGTGATGTGCACCACGCCTATGTGGCCGCCCCGGACTGGTCGCGGTGCTCGTCGCGGCCACCGCGGAGCCAGGTGCGGCAGTTGACCTGCTCTCCGGTCCACAACAGCATCCACGCGTCGATCCGGCTCGGCTTCCGCTTCGGCTGGAGCAGGGCGGGCCGCGCCCTGGGCCGGCTCTTCCGGCGCCATGGGCGGGTGGCGCGCTCCGGTCTGCGCTGGCGCAAGACGGGCGGACCGTGGTTCGGCAACCAGCTGATGACGCTGACCCTCCGGGGCCGTACCGCCCATCTGCGGCTGGACCAGGCCCAGTCGGACCCGTCGGGTGCCGGGGCCCGGCTGGTGACGGCGCTGGAGGCGGAGTGGGCGGGGTGATCACCCCTGATCATCCCTGATCCCCTTGATCACCCTCGCCCCGTTCACCCCGGCGCGCTTCAGGCGTCACTTTTTGGCCACCGGGCACGGCGGCCCCGACGAGGCCGCCGTGCTCGCGGAGTACGGCGTTCCGGTGGCGCGGCGCCGACCCCGGACACGGTGTTCCGGCCTTCCGCGGACGCCGTTTCACAGGATGTGCGCGACCGGGCGGCCATTCCGTCACCCTCTGCGACACGGAGCGGTACCACGGCCGGCGCCGCCCGTGGTGCCCCCTGGGGAGTCCTGACAGAAAGGTGCCCCGATGTGCGCGGTGGGGCTCTGAGGAGCGGGTTTCGGGCGTGAGGGGAGGGGTCAGCGGCACTCACCATTGGCAGGAACTTGAACTTGCAACAAAATATGAGGCGACCCTAACCTGGGCGGGCCGTTGTTTCCCGTCCCCGGAACAAGGAGCTTCTCCTCTCATGTCTTCATCCCCCACACCACGCAATCTCGGTGAGACGCTCGACAGCACCAAACCGTACGTTTTGTCGCTTTTCCGCATCGTCGTCGGACTGCTGTTCTTCTGCCACGGCGCCGCCTCGCTGTTCGGCTGGTTCGGCGGCATGGGCGGCACCGGAGCCACCGTCGAGGCCGGCACCTGGCCGGGCTGGTACGCGGCGGTGATCCAGCTCGTCGGCGGTGCCCTCGTGCTGCTCGGCGTCGGCAGCCGCAGCGCGGCGTTCATCTCCTCGGGCTCGATGGCCTACGCGTACTTCCACGAGCACCAGCCGGAGAAGCTGTGGCCCATTCAGAACGGCGGTGAGGCCGCCGCGATGTTCTGCTGGGCCCTGCTGCTGATCGTCTTCACCGGACCCGGCCCCTGGGCCCTGGACCGGTTCTTCGGCTCGGCCCGTACGAGCGAGCCGGCGCCGGAGACGCGGCGTCAGCCGACCGCGGTCCGATAGACATCAGCCGCACTCAGCACACAGCACACTCAGCACCCATCAGCGCATAGCCGCACGGACGCTCCATCACGCATCACGTCATGCGGGGCCGAGCGCCCCGCATGACGTTATTTCGAACGCCATCGTTACCCCCTTACCGTTATCCTCAACAGTCACAGGCGTACGCTGTATGGCTGTACAGGCTGGCGCCTGCCGCTTCCCGGCGACATGCGCAGCGGGGGGAACGGGATCGGGAGAAGAACGTTGTTGGAACATTTGGGGTCGCTGACCAACACCCCATGGATCTACGCGGTCATCGCGGCGTCCGTCCTGCTCGACGTCTTCCTGCCCGTTCTGCCCAGCGGCGTCCTGGTCATCACCGCCGCCACCGCGGCCGCCGGCACCACCGTCGACCCCGTCGGTGTGGTGCGCCAGGCCGACGCGGCCGACTTCCCCGCCATGTTCGGGCTGATGCTGTGCGCCGCGACCGCCTCCGTCCTCGGGGACATGGTCGCCTACCGGCTGGCCTGGCGCGGCAGCGACCGGCTCGACCGCGCGATCGCCCGCTCCCGCCGGCTCACCTCCGCCCAGGAGAAGTTGGGCACCGCGCTGGTGCGCGGCGGCGGTCCGCTCGTGGTGATAGCCCGCTTCGCGCCCGCGGGACGCTCGGTCGTCAGCCTGAGCGCGGGCGCGGCCCACCGGAGGGTGAAGGAATTCCTGCCGTGGTCCGTGGTGGCCGGGCTCGCCTGGGCGGCGTACAGCGTGGCCCTCGGCTATGTCGGCGGCCAGTGGCTCGGCGCGTCCTGGCTCGGCACTGCGGTCTCGGTGCTCGCCCTGTTCGCGGCGGGCGCGGGCGCGGCGTATGTGATGAAGCGGCCCGGTGAGGAGGAGACCGGCCCGCTGGCCGCGGCCCCCGCCGGACAGCCGGTCCCCCCGGTCCATCAGGCGTCGTAGCTCCGTGTCGGCAGCCGATTACGGATCGGCCCACGAGACCGGCTACGGTCCCTGCATGCGTAACCCCTCCGTGCCGGTTCCGGCATGCTGACCCGTGCCGCCGGGCTGGTCGCGGCGTTCATCGCCGGCCTCGCGCTGGTTGTCGCCGCGGTCCTCGTCGTACGGCATCTCACCGCACCCTCGAAGCCCGAGCTGCCGGTGATCCCCGAGAGCCGGCGCCCCGCCCTGGAGGCGGCGGCCCGCGTCTGTGCCCCGCTCAGCGTTCCGCTGCTGGCCGCCCAGATCGACGCGGAGAGCGGCTGGCGCCCGCGCGCGGACTCCGGACATGCCCAGGGCATCTCGCAGTTCGCGCCGGTCACCTGGAAGGAGTGGGGCCAGGACGGCGACGGCGACGGCAAGGCCGACGTCTGGGAGCCCCGCGACGCCATCCCCTCCCAGGCCCGCTACATGTGCCATCTGTACGACGTGGTCAAGGCGGTCCCGGGCAGCGAGACCAGCGTCGGGGCGACCCGGCTCGCGCTCGCGGCGTACAACGCCGGGCCGAACGCGGTGCTCCGGGCGCGCGGCATCCCGGAGATCCTCGAAACCGAGGAATATGTCGACAAGATCATGAAGGATCTGCTGCCCAAGTACCGGAAGAGCGAGGAGAAGTACCGGACGAGCGAGGCGAAGCGCACCGGCCGCGCCTCCGCCTCGCCGTCCGTCCCGTCCTCCGCCTCGCCCTCCACGGATCCGTCCGCGCCCGCCTCCGGCGACTCACCGGCGGCTACGCGTCAGCCGTGATGAAGTCCTCCACGGCCCGTACGAGTTCCAGCGGTGCCTCGTCGGCGGGGTAGTGCCCGGCGTACGGCAGCTCCAGCAGCTCGGCGTTGACGTACCAGCGCAGCCAGGTCCGCCGCATCAGCTCCGCCGTGAGCGCCGGGTCATGGGCGCCGACCACGACCCGGACCGGCACCTGGGCGCCCGTTATGTCCTCGTGGAAGTCCTCCAGCGCCCAGGAGTCCAGCCAGGCGCGGAGCGCCTTGGGGTCGCTGTGCTCCAGCGAGTGCCGCACCATCAGGTCCAGCCAGGCGGCCGGGTGGCGGCCGCCGGTGGTGAGGTCGATGATCGTCCGCCGGTTCTCCGGGCGGTCGGCGGCCGCCGCGAACAACTGCCACTGCTCGCCCTCCATCGGCATCCCGCTGGCCGGCACCGGCGCGACCCCGACCAGCCGGCGGACCCGCTCCGGGGCGGCCGCCACGACGCGCTGGACGACGGCCCCGCCCATCGAGTGGCCGACGAGCGAGAACCGCTCCCAGCCGAGGTGATCGGCGAGCGCGAGCAGATCGCCCCCGGCCTCGCCGGTGGTGTACGCGCCGGGGACATCGCGCGCCTCGCCGTAGCCGCGCAGATCGGGAAGTACATAGGTGAACGCGCGCCGGTCGATGTGCGGCAGCATCGCGGCGTACGCGGCGCGGTCCGCGAACCAGCCGTGCACCGCCATCACATGGTGCGGCCCTTCGCCGACGGTCTCATACGGTGGAACGAGGGGTGGAACGATGGGTCCCATGGCACCTCCGGTCCCAGTCGAGTACGGGCGCGCGGCGCGTGCCCGTGGGGGACAACGGTGACGGCTCCGGCGGAGGCTGGGCAAGCCCGGTGCGCATATGCGTGCGCGCGGCACGAGCCAGGTTCCAGGGACGGTGCGCGGTGTTCGCCATAGCGCCGCTGGGATTGAGCGGCTGAATGGGCCGTTTGTGGGGGCGGTCTACAGGCCCTACGGGGTGGGCCCGCAGGGCCCGTACCGCAGGTGGGGGCCGGGCCCGCGCTGTCGGGCCCGGCCCCCGCCGTGTCCGAGCGCGCAAGCAGCCCAGCAAGCGTGAACAAGGACAGCCATACGGTAGGGCCGGGCACTGACATCCAGCCGTCGAGCGCGGTCGAGCGGGCCCGGCTCGCCTCGAACCCATGAGCGATTCGCCAAGGGCAGAACGCCGCGCCCTTCCCGTCGGGCTCGGCGCTCCTACGCTGAGGGGGTGAACAGCCACGCGTCGAACCGAGCCCGCGTCATTCAACTGCGTCCGGCCGCCGCGGACCCGGCGCCCCAGGCGGGAGCCACCGCCGGAGCCGAGGCCCCGGCCGCCCCTACCGTGCCCGCTGTCCCGGCCGTTCCCGCTGTCCCCGCCGCGCCCGCCGGCCGGGAGCGGACCGGCACGGAGCCGGTGAGGGAACCCCTCTGGCGGGACGTCATCGGCAGCGTTCTGCGGCGTGAGCGCCTCGCCCAGCAGCGCACGCTCAAGGACGTGGCCGAGGCGGCCCGTATCTCGATGCCGTACCTCTCGGAGCTCGAGCGCGGCCGTAAGGAGGCCTCGTCCGAGGTCCTCGCGGCCGCCGCCCGCGCGCTCGGCCTCGGCCTGGCCGACCTTCTCGCCATGGCCCAGGGCGAGTTGATCCGCCTCGTCTCCGGTCCGCGACGGCGCGACGGCGCGAGGGTGTCCGTCACCTCCCTCACGTCCGTCACATCCGTCACGTCCGTCACCTCCGTCACGTCCGTCAGCTCCGGCGCGGACCGCGGGTCCCGGCCCACGGGGCGGCAGGGCGACGTGCGCCTCGCGGCCTGAGACGGCGGCGACGGCGGCCTGAGACGGCGGGGCCCGGTTTCACAACCCCCTGGCCATCCGCCGGTTCAGCACCTCGTCGGCGAGCCCGTACGCCACCGCCTCCCGCGCCGTGAAGACCTTGTCGCGGTCCATATCGGCGCGGAGGGTGGCGGTGTCGTGGGGCGTGTGGCGTGCGAGCACCTCCTCGACCTGGGCGCGGATCCGGAGCATCTCCTTGGCCTGGAGGCTGAGGTCCGAGACGGTCCCCTGCCGGCCGCCGCTCACCGGCTGCCCCAGCAGCACCCGGGCGTGCTCCAGCACGAACCGCCGCCCGGGGTCTCCCCCGGCCAGCAGCACCGCCGCGGTCGAGGCCGCCTGCCCCACACAGAACGTCGAGATGGGCGCGGACACGAACGTCATCGTGTCGTAGATCGCCATCAGCGAGGTGAACGAGCCGCCCGGTGAGTTGATGTAGATCGCGATCTCCTGCTCCGGGCTCGACGATTCAAGATGGAGCAGCTGCGCGATGACGACGTTCGCGACGCCGTCGTCGATCTCCGTGCCGAGGAAGATGATCCGCTCGGACAGCAGCCGGCTGTAGATGTCGTACGCCCGCTCCCCCTGCGTGGTGCGCTCGACGACGGTCGGAATCGTGTACTGCCCCATGTCAGATCCCCATCCTGCGCCGCGAACCGGCCGGCCGTACATCCGCCAGCGACTCCACCACCCGGTCGACCATTCCGTATTCCTTCGCCTGTTCCGGCGTGAACCAGCGGTCGCGGTCTCCGTCGCGGGAAATCGTCTCCGGGCTCTGTCCGGTGTGTTCCGCCGTGATGCGTTCGATGGAGCGCTTCGTGAATTCGAGATTCTCGGCCTGAATCGCGATATCGGCCACGCTCCCCCCGATACCGGCCGACGGCTGATGCATCATGATGCGGGAATTCGGCAGTGCGTAACGCTTTCCCGCCGTGCCGACGGTGAGCAGGAACTGCCCCATACTCGCGGCGAATCCCATGACGAGCGTGGACACGTCGTTCGGGATCAGCCGCATGGTGTCGTAGATCGCGAGCCCCGCCGTCACCGAACCGCCCGGACTGTTGATGTAGAGGCTGATATCCGTCCGTGAGTCCTCGGCCGACAGCAGCAGCAGCTGGGCGCAGACCCGGTTCGCGGACACCTCGTCCACCTGGGTCCCGAGAAAGACGATGCGCTGGGTCAGCAGTTGCGCTGCCAGATGATCGTCGAACCGCGTCGGAGCCGTGTCCCCCTCCGCGGCCCGCGGAACGGATGCCGGTGCCGCCGATTCCCAGCCGGTGGTGAACCTTTCCATCGGACCTCCCTGTGAGTACCGCGGCCCTCACCGCCGTGGTCCTTCCACCATCGGCCCGATTCCGGTGCCGGAGAGGAATTCTCGGCCCGCGGCAGATTCGCCCATGGCAGAGCTCAGGTCCTCGGTGATCAGCCGACTCGACCGGCTGTGGCGCGCGGCCGGTGCCGACCCGGCCGTGGGGCGCGACGGGCTCACCGCCCGGCCGGGAAGGCCGCGCGTCGGCCGCAGCCGACCGTGACCAGGGCGAGGAGCGCGAGCCCGATCATCCCGGCGGGGAGAACCGATGCGCCGATGCCGTCGACGACGAGGGCGCCGAGAGCGCCACCCGCGAAGATCGCCAGGTTGAAGGACGTCGTGAGCAGCGCGTTCGCCACATCGCCGTTCTCGCCCGCGGCTTCTCCCATCGCCGTCTGAAGGTGCGTCGCCGCGCCGCCGAAGGCGATGCCCCACAGGACGATCGCGAGGAGCGCGAGCACCGTGGACTGCTGGGCCAGCAGGAACGTCGCACCGGAGACGATGAACAGGCTCACGCTCACCAGGGTGAGCCGGCGCAGCGCGTGGTCGATGTACACCCCGGTGATCCAGATTCCGCCGAGCGCGGCGACGCCGAAGACGACGAGCGCGAGGTCGGGCCGGAGCGCGAGATGCGTCTGCCGCAGGTAGGGGGCGATGTAGGTGTAGAGCAGGTTGTGCGCGAGCATCCAGACGAAGACGGCCAGGAGGATGGTCGCCACGCCCGGAATGCCCAGCACCCGGGCGAGCGGAACCCGTGTCTGCGCGCGCTGCCCCGGAACGTCGGGCACGAGGAACTGCGCGAAGATCATGACGACGGCGGTGAGCAGGGACATCGCGGCGAAGGCCCAGCGCCATCCGGCCGCCGAACCGAGCCAGGCGCCGAGGGGCGTCCCCGCCGAGAGCGCGACCGGGGTTCCGGTCATGGCGATGGCGAGGGCGCGGCCCGCCTGTTCCGGCGCGGCGATGCGCCGGGCGTATCCGGCGAGCATGCCCCACAGCAGCCCGGAGAAGGCTCCCGCGACGAAGCGGGCGCCGAGTGCGACGGGGAGCGAGGGCGCCAGGGTGGTGACGGTGTTGGCGACCAGGAATCCGAGCAGCCCGGCGCGGAGGAGCGGCTTCCGCCGGGCCCCGCGGGTCAGCATGATCGCGGGTATCGCCGCGAGGACCGTCCCGATCGCGTAGGCGCTCACGAGCTGGCCGGCTCCGCCCTCGGAGACACCGAGTCCACCGGCGAGCTGCGGGAGCAGCCCGGCCGGCATCGTCTCGGTCATGATCACGATAAACCCGGTGCACGCCATCACGACCAGGGCCGGAACGGGAAGTGGCTCGCCTGATCGGGCGGGCGCCGGGGCGGTAGCGGGGTCGGACGCCGAATCGGAAGCCGGGCTGGAAGCCGCGCCGGAGGCTGAGCTGGGGGCCGGGTCGGAAGCCGGGCCGGAAGCCGGGCTGGGAAACGTCGAGGCCATGGGGAGGACTCCTCCATCAATTACGGATCGATCGATCCGATATTGACGAGCCATGACGCCATCCGTCAAACTGGACCAGTCATTCCGAAAATGGAGGAGATCCGCCGTGTCACCCGTCGGCCGCCCCCGTGCCTTCGACCTGGAGGCCGTCCTGGAAGCCGCGATGCTGCTGTTCTGGGAGCAGGGCTACGAAGCGACCTCGCTCGCGCAGCTGCGCGAGGCCACAGGACTGTCCTCGGCCAGCCTGTACGGCGCCTTCGGCTCGAAGGACGGCTTGTTCGAACGCGCCGTGCAGCACTACATCTCCGGACCGGGCAGCATCACCGACGTCGCCGCCGACGAGGCGCTGAGCCCCAGGGAGGCCATCGCACGCCTTCTGCACGGATCGATCGACATGCAGACCGACCCGTCCCACCCCCGCGGCTGCCTCATCGCCCTCTCGGGCACACTCGGCGCGCCGGACTCGGGAGAGGCGGCGCGGAAGGTGGTGGCGGCCCGGCGGGCGGTGGACCGAGCGCGCATCCGAGAGTGCGTCGTCCGCGGCATCGCGTCGGGAGACCTCGCCGAGGACACCGACGTGGACGGCACCACCTCGATGATCCACGGCTTCCTGCTCGGCATCTCGACGCAGGTGTGCGACGGCGTCCCGGCCCACGACCTGCACACCGCGGCCGACACGCTGCTCGCCACCTGGGGCGAGGGTGCAGCTCACGCCGGATGACCCAGCACAGCTCCCCGCGCCATGGTGGGTGCCTGGTGGCGGCATGGATGGGCTGGAAGCGGAGCTCCATCGCGAACTGGCCCCAGGACACCAGCTGTTCGACGCCCGCGTCTCCGCCGCCGCCCGGTGCGAAGGGTGCGACGACGTGCTGTTCAGCGTCGCCGACCGCCCCTTCCCCTGGGCCGTGGTGCACCTGACGTGGGCGGGCCGCCAGGAGCGTTCGCCCTGGCCGCTGACGACGCCGCTGGCCAGCCTGGCCGATCTCCTCACCCACTGGGACCACGGCTGCACCAGCGCTCAGCAGTCGCCTCCGCGACCGGGCGACCCCCGGACCGGCACCGGGGATTCGGGGTAACCGCTGCTGGAGTATCAGGAGGCGAACATGGAGCGCAGCGAGCTCACCCGGTTGCTTGCGAGCGAGGACGAGGCAACGGCCGGGGCCCGTGACGCGCTGGTTCATGGCGGCGAGTACGTGATCTGGCATGAGGCGGCCGACACCCGCTCGCTCACTCGCGCCTACGACCGCCGACTCCGACACACCCGCAGGACCGGTCAGGAAACCCTGGGCCTCGAGCGAACGGTCCAGATTCTGGGCGGACACGGTCAGCCTGTGCGCCTCGGTCAAGTCAACAGCCCCGATAGCTCGTGGGCCTTCATGCTCTTCCTCGCCGAGGACGGCCGAAAGCTGATCGCATGCACTGGTGTGAAGCGACAGGCACGCTGAACACCGCACACGAACGCCAGGGCCGGACCGCCGCCCAGGACAGCGCACATACCCGGTGGCTCGACGAGCCCTCGACGAGCCGGAGGCCGGAGCCGACGACTGCCGGACCAGGGACGGGGCCTACGGTCGGCCGATCGCTCGCAACGCCGTGGCCACCGTCGCGCGCAGCTCCTCCGCGTCGGCGCCCGCGCGGGAACGCAGGTTCACGCCGTAGGCGAGCAGCGCCAGCAGTTCGGCCGTCGCTCCGGGGTCGGTGCCGGGGGCGAGTTCTCCGCGGGTCCCGGCCGTGACGAGCCTCGCGTGCAGCGCGTCCCGCAGGTGCCGGTGGTTCTGGTCGAGCAGGGCGCGGACGCCGGGGTCGCTGTTCTCGGTGCCGGCGTGCGCGTTGGAGAGCAGGCAGCCCCAGCCGGCCCGCTCGCCCGAACAGCGCACGTCGATCAGCCCGTCGAAGAAGTCGACGACGGCCGGAAGTCCGCGCTCGTCCGTCGCCAGTCGGCCGAACGCGGGCCGGGCGTACCGCTCCAGGTAGCGGCGCAGCGCGGCGAGGTACAGCTCCCGCTTTCCGCCGAAGGTGGCGTAGAGGCTGGAGCGGTTCACTCCCGTCGCGGTCACGATGTCCTGGATCCCGGTCGAGGCCATGCCCTGCCGCCAGAACAGCCGTACCGCGCTCTCCAGGGCCACATCCGGGTCGAAGTGTTTGACGTCCGGCATCTCTCGCTCTGTCCATCGGGAAACGACGTGGCCAAGATACTCCGGCCCGGTGCCTCCCGGAGGTCTGACGCTGCTATCTTGGAACAGTCGTTCCGAGATATCTGTGAGCACGCCACGAACGAGAGGACCGCCACCGTGACCGCCCTCAACGCCGAACTGCGCGCCTTCTACGAATCCCTTCAGAAAGAGATCCCCGCCGAGGCCCGGCAGCTGATGGAGCGAGCCGGGCAGGAGCTCGCCGACTCCGGCCAGGCCGACCGGTCCCTCGCCGTCGGCGACCCCGCTCCCCGCTTCCGGCTGCCCTCCGCCACCGGCGCGACGGTGGCGCTGGACGACCTCCTCGCCCAAGGGCCGGTGGTCCTGACCTTCTACCGCGGCGCCTGGTGCCCGTACTGCAACATCGCCCTGCGCTCCCTCCAGCGGCACCACTCCGACATCGCCGCGCGCGGCGCGCGGCTCGTGGCCGTCTCACCGCAGATCCCGGACGAGTCCCTCACGCTCAGCGAGAAGCACGGTCTCGTCTTCGACGTGCTCAGCGACATCGGTTCCGACACCGCCAAGCAGTACGGCATCGCCTTCGACCTGCCCGACTATCTCGCCGACCTCTACGACGAGATCGGGTTCGACCTCCAGCGCGTCAACCACGGCCACCGGCGCACCCTGCCGTTGCCCGCGACGTACGTCATCGACCGCGCCGGCACGATCCGCTGGGCCTTCGTCGACACCGACTACACCACCCGCGCGGAGCCGGCCGACATCCTCGCGGCCCTGGACACGCTCGGCTGACCGCGTCGGACGCCTCGGCCTCGTCCTCGGCCTCGCCCTGGTCCTGGTCCTGGTCCTGGCTCGACGGGCACCCGGTCGTACGCCCTACCGCGGTGCCTGGAAGCCGCCGATCCTCCGCTCGAGCAGTTCGGCCAGCCGCAGCGGGGTGCGGTCCTCGAACATCGGGCCGATGAGCTGCACTCCCACCGGCAGGCCGGCGGAGGACAGGCCCGCCGGTACGGCGGTGGCGGGCAGGCCGGGCATGGTGGCCAGACCGGCCCAGACCAGCTGGTCGAGGTACGGGTACTCGACGCCGTCGATGTCGATCCGGCGTTCCAACAGATCGGGGTCGTGGTCGTGCGGGAACGCGGGAGTCGGCGTGATCGGGCACACCACGGCGTCGAACTCGGCGAAGAGCCGCCGCCAGCCATGACGGTGCAGCTCGCGACGGCTGTTCGCCTCCATCCAGTCGCGGTGGCTGAACACCGCGCCGCGCAGCCGCGCCGCACCGAGACTCTGGTCGTCCGCGCTCAGTCCGGCGGCGCGGGTCCGCAGCCGTTCGTACGCTTCGACGGGAAAACGCGCGGCGGAGCTCGAAAACAGCAACTGCGTGTAGAGCGTCGCGGCTTCGGTCAGATCGGGCAGCAGCGGAGTGCGCCGTTCGACGCGGGCGCCGCCGTCGGCAAGCGCGTCGGCCACCCGGTTCACGCCCGCCCGTACGGCGGACCCGGTCGGAAGGAGCGGATGCTCGTCGAGGACCAGGACCCGGAAGTCGCGGAGCCGCTCATGGCGCGCGGGCGGCAGCGTCACCTCGTGCGCCACACCGAGCGTCAGCGGGTCCGGTCCGGCCATCACGTCGAGCAGGAGCGCCAGGTCGCGGGCAGCGCGCGCCATCGGACCGACGACGGCGAGGTCAAGGTCTTCCGGCAAGGCCGGCGCGGGCGGCGGGACCATACCGCGGTTCGCCGCCAGCCCGAGTGTCGGCTTGTGTGCGTAGACACCGCAGAAATGTGCCGGGGTGCGCAACGAACCGCCGATGTCGGAGCCGATGGACAGCGCGCCGAACCCGGACGCCAGGGCCGCCGCCGACCCGCCGGAGGACCCACCCGGCGTACGACCGTGATCCCACGGGTTGTTGGTGGTGCCGTAGATCTCGTTGAAGGTCTGCACATCTTGCAGCCCCAAGGGCACATTCGTCTTACCGAGCACCACCGCGCCCGCGGCCTTCAGCCGCGACACCTGCACCGCGTCCTCGGCCGGCATGTGGTTCCGGTGCAGCGGCACGCCCCAGGTCGTGGGCAGCCCCGCGATGTTGTAGGACTCTTTGACCGTCACCGGAATGCCGAGCAGCGGCCGGTCCTCACCACGGGCGCGCGCCTGGTCGGCACCGCGCGCGGCGGCCCGCGCACGGTCGAAGTCCGGCACACAGATCGCGTTGATGGCCTTGTCCTCCCGCTCGATACGGGCGATCGCCTCATCGGTCAGTTCCGCCGAGCTCACTTCACCGGCGCGCAAGGCAGCCGCGAGTCTTTCGGCCGTCTGAAAACTCCACTCCATGAATCCGACCGTACTGACCCCTGGAACAGGCCATAAAATGCCGCTTCGCACAACGAAATGGCTGCCCCCATTTCGCCCGCCGGCCGGCGATGGCGACAGGCGGCGGGACCGGTGTCGGCCGCCTTCCGAAGGTCGATGAGTCCGTCGGGGCCGTCCACGGCCGGATGATGAGAGCGCACCCGCTCCCCGCAGGCCAAGGCCCCTGCCCCTACGAGCGGGACGCGCCGTCCGGCCACACGGCATCCACGGGTACCCCTGCCTCTCGCGCTTCCTCCACCACGTCCGCCGTCCCGCCGCCCTTGCCCGTGGGAGGCTGCCCGTTCCACACGGCCACGAGACGATCGGCCCGCCGCAGCAGCACGGCGTTCACCGCTTCGTACGCCTGGCGGTTCGCCGTGGCGCGCGGCATCACCAGCACCTCGTCCGCCGCGTCCACGACGGCAGGCGAGTGGCAGATCGCCGGTGATCAGGCCCCGCGTCTTCTCTCAGGCCCTCGCCGGGTGTCCCTGTGATGAGCGGGGCGCGGTTCCGGTTGACGGCCTGGCTGCTGGGCCTTGGCGGCGCCGATCCGGGCGGTGCGCGGCGCGCGGATGACCTTGGGTTCCCTTCCGTGAGCGCTACCAGAATCGACGCGGTAACGATAAAAATCGACACCGTGTAGACTTTGGTGAAGGGAGCGACCCGGCTCCTCGCGAGACCTCTCTGGAGGAACAGTGGACAAGCGGAACTGGCTCATCACCGGCGTCAGCACGGGCCTGGGGCGCGCTTTCGCGCAAGCAGCCCTGGCCGCAGGGCACACCGTCGTCGGCACCGTCCGTACCGAGAAGGACCTGCGGGCCTTCGAAGAGCTCAGGCCCGGCCATGCTCACGGCCGTATTCTGGACGTGACGGACGGTGACGCCGTCTCCGGCGTGGTCGCGGAGGTCGAGCGGAGCATCGGCCCTCTGGACGTCGTTGTCGCCAACGCCGGCTACGGCCTGGAGGGGACCTTCGAGGAAACCCCGCTGGCCGAGGTGCGGCGGCAGTTCGAGGTGAACGTGTTCGGGGCGGTGGCCACCCTGCAGGCGGCGCTGCCTCACATGCGCCGGCGCCGGCGCGGACACCTGATGGCCGTCACCTCCATGGGCGGGCTGATGGCCGTGCCCGGCATGTCCGCCTACTGCGGCAGCAAGTTCGCCCTGGAGGGAATCCTGGAGGCGCTGGGCAAGGAAGTCGCGCAGTTCGGGATCCATGTGACGGCGATCGAGCCCGGCTCCTTCCGCACCGACTGGGCCGGACGGTCCATGACACGCGCCGCGCGGACCATCGACGACTACGACGAGCTGTTCGCCCCCATCCGCGAGGCGCGGCAGAAGGCCAGCGGGAACCAGCTGGGCAATCCGGCCAAGGCCGGGGAAGCGGTCGTGCACATCACGTCGGTCGAGCAGCCGCCGGCCCACCTCGTCCTGGGCTCGGACGCGCTGCGGCTGGTCACCGCCGCGCGCACGGCCGTGGACGAGGACATCCGCGCGTGGGAGGCGCTCTCCCGGACGACCGACTTCGCCGAGGGCGCTCAGCTGTGATGCCCGGCCACCGCCCCGCGCGCGGCCGTCGCACCACCGAGCGCAAGGGGGATCTCCGGGAGCGGGCCATCCTTGACACCTGCGAGGCCCTGCTGGCGCACAAGGGCTACGACGCCATGACCGTCGGCGACGTGGCCCAGGGCGCCGGTATCACACGTGGTGCCCTGTACTTCTACTTCGGCTCCAAGCAAGAAGTGGTCACGGCACTCGTGGCCCGGACCGTCGAGCATCTGTGGGAGCGGTCCCGGGTCACCGCGCAGGCGGACGAGCCGCGTCAGGCCATCGCGGCGGCCATGCAGCGCACGGTCGAGCTGTGGAATGAGCACGGCCTGGTCATGCGCACGGCGATCGACCTGTCGTTGACCGTGCCGGAGATCGGCGAGCTGTGGAACCACACGGCTGACCTGTTCATCGCGGCCATCACCGCTGTCCTGGAACGCGCCGGCATCCAGGCCGGCACCGCACCGGACCAGGCCTCGGCGATGGCACGCGCCCTGTGCTGGATGATCGAGCGGTCCTTCTACCACGCCTCACAGGAATCCCGCGAGAAGCTCCAAGAGGCGTCGGCGACATGCGAACACATCTGGCTGACCAGCGCCGGCCTGATCACGTGAGGTATCTGCCACGGACGCGGTGAGACGCGGAACGCCCGGGTCGGGCCTTGCTCCCCGTGAAGTGGACACCTGTTCGCGTCGGTTATGCGGCGAGGGGGCTGGTGGCCAGATGCTGTTCGCAGGCGATCGGAGCCCCAGCTCCTCACCCAGGGCCGCCGCCGGCCTGCCCTCGGGGGGGCGCGCGGCCAAGCGGGTACGGCGTCCCGGGCGGTCAGGTCCAGGCCGAGGCGTCTGTACGGCCGGATGAGATCGCACCCGCTCCCCACAGGCCAAGGCCCCTGACCTACGAGCGGGACGCGCCGTCCGGCCACACGACATCCACGGGTACACCTGCCTCTCGGGCTTCCTCCACCACGTCCGCCGTCCCGCCACCCTTGCCCGTGGAAGGCTGCCCGTTCCACACGGCCACGAGACGATCGGCCCGCCGCAGCAGCACGGCGTTCGCCGCTTCGTACGCCTGGCGGTTCGCCGTGGCGTGCGGCATCACCAGCACCTCGTCCGCCGCGTCCACGAGCCGGTCGAAGGTTCCGGCGTGGTCCGGTTTCACCTTCACCTGCCGGTAGTCCTCCGAGGGGATCACCACAGCCAGGCGCCCGCCCGCGGCCAGGACCGCATCCGCGAAGATGCTGTCGCTGCCCTTCGCGATGCACGACACTCCTACCAGGTTGGAGGGCTCATAGGCGGCGAGGACCTTGTCCAGCTCCGCTCGCACCAGCGGCACCGACTCGTCGGTGAGGTCCATGTGCCCGGTGACAGCGATCGTCGTCATGGCGCCTTCCTCGTCATACGGTCAGCAAACTCCGGATGCTACCGCGCACATCGGCCACGGCCCGGGGGACGCCGTCTCCCACTGTGTAGGGGTACAGCTGTGCCAGTTGTGCGCGCACGCGGCCGGAGCGAAGGCCGGACGCGACATTGACGGCGTGTTGCGAGTAGTCGGCCCCGCGGGCTCCGACGCCTCCCGCATCGACTTCCGGACCGACTACGACAACCTGACGTACAAGCCGTGCGAGGTACCCAAGCACATCGCCGCAGGCGTCCACATGCTGACGTACGCCTGTCGACTCCACTACGTCGCCCTGGACTTCCTCGTTGAGCCACAAGGGCGCTGGCACCTGGTCGGCGTCAACCCCGAACGGACAGTGGGCATTCATCCCCGACCTGCGCACGCCCATCACCCGAGCACTCGCTGACCTACTGGAGAGGGCCACACCGTGATCACCGAAGCACCATCAGCAGACGAGCTGCGCCACCACATGGCCGACCAACTGGTAAGGGCCGGGCACATCCGGTCCAAGCCATGGCGCGCCGCCTTCCTCAGCGTCCCCCGCCACGAGTTCGTCCCCGACTTCACCATCCGGGCGCAAGGCAGCCTGCACCGGTACAGCCAGGGAGACCCCGCATGGCTGGCCGCGGCCTACCAGGACGCCTCCCTGCTGACCCAGTTCGACCAGGACGGCACCGCCACCAGCTCGTCCACGCAGCCCTCCCTCATGGCCCAGATGCTCGAGGCCCTCGACGCCCGGGACGGGGACACCGTGCTGGAGATCGGCGCGGGCACCGGATACAACGCCGCCCTGCTCTCCCACCGCCTCGGTGCCGCCAACGTCGTAACGGTCGACGTCGATCCCGACCTGGTGGCCGCCGCGCGGACCCGCCTGCGGAAGGCCGGCTACGAGCCCACCCTGATCGCGGGGGACGGGATGGCCGGCTACCCGGACCGCGCACCGTACGATCGGCTGCTGGCGACCTGCGGAGTCGGCCGGATCCCGACCCCCTGGCGGGAGCAACTCCGCCCCGGCGGGGGCATCGTGGCCAACATCGGCTGCGCCATCGCGCGCCTGGTGCTCGACACCAGCCACTCCGCCAGCGGCCGCTTCCTCCCCGGCCTGGCCACCTTCATCACAGCCCGGCCGACCCCCGACACCGTGGGCACCACCGCGAAGCGACTCGTGCAGCCGCTGCTGACGTGGTCCGGCGAGACACGGGAGATCACCGTCCCGGCGAGCCTGGACGTGCCGGTCGTGCAGCTGCTGTCCTCGCTGGCGCACCCTGCGGTGACCGACTTCACTCTGGTCGACGAGGAAGGCCGGCAGATCCGGTGCCTGTACGACCCGGACACCTCGTCGTGGGCGCGGATCACCTTGACCGGAGTGACGACCGCTCGGCTCGATCACGGGGGACCCCGTGATCTGTGGGCCGAGCGGGAACCGCTGCTCACCCAGTGGCGGGATGCCGGGCGGCCGGGGCACGAGCGCTACGGCCTGACCGTCTCCCCGGACGGCGCGCATTCGCTGTGGCTGGACAAGCCGGATGGCGTGAGCTGGCAACTGCCGGACCAGGCACGGGGGATGTGATCTTTGATGGGTGGGTCTGGCCGGGCCGGCATCCTCGATCGTGGGAATCCAGTGCCGCCGGAAGTTCGGCCGCGTGAGGACCCCAGCGGCCCCGAGGGTCGCTGCGCGTGAAGTGGGGATGTGAATGGCGTCGCCGCCACCACAGCCCTCGGCGCCGCCCGCCGCCGTGCAACTGATCGAGGACAGCGGCGGCAAGGCCCCGAGCCTGGCCAATGCAGCCTCGGGGCCGGCCGTAAGTCCGGCTGTCTCAGGTGGCGATGGTGAGGATCGCCGAGCCGGTGTACTGGTGCGCTGCGTTCTCGGCGTACAGCCGGAAGTAGAACGTCCGGCCCGCGGCCAGTTGGAACGTGAACGAGTTGCCGGTCAGCAGCGGTCCCGACACCCGGATGAAGCACGGACCGTCGGCGGTCGAGGGCCCGCCGCAGGACCCCTCGCGGTAGCCGGTCGTCACCGTGTCGGTCGGGTCCTTGGGGTCCCAGGTGACGGTCACCTGCTCGGTGGCCGCGTCATAGCTGTACGTCAGGCCGGTGGGCGCCGGCGCCGGCGCGGTCTGGGTGATACCGGTCGGCGCCGCTACCGCCGGGACGGCAGTCGCTCCCCCTGCTGCCGCCAGCGCGATGGCCACCGCAGCCGCGCGGCAGGCGATCCGTACTCGATCTCGCATGTCCCCCTCCAGGATGTTGATCGACTCGAACGGCGGGACGGTACGGGCGCCGCCCCACCGCTTGGATGACGGGCAGTGGGCGAGGGGATGGCGAACAGCTGAACACCCAGACCGTCTGGCCCCGCACCTGCTCGGCCGTCCCGCCCCGGCGGCCGGGCCCCAACCCATCGGCACCAGCGTGTCGGTCAGGGGCGAGATGCCACGCTCGTAGCGGGAGACCTGCGCGTTCCGCCGGTTCGCGACCGCACTCGGCATCCCGTCCCAAGACCTCGGCCTCACCGAACCGCCTCGACACAGTGCGACAACTGGCCCCTATCCGAGCCTCCCTGCGCCTACGGTGGGGATTCCCGGGCACGAGGACGGTGAGGACGCGGTGAAGCGCAGGAAACTGCTCGCGAACCTGACGATCACAGCAGCGGCAGCCGCCGGCGTCCCCATCACCGGCACCGGCCACAGCAGCGCCGCCGAGGCCCGGCCAGGGGAACTCCTCGTCGCCGGACTGCGGGATGCGATGCTCGGCCTCGGCCCGCTCGGCGCGCCCCTCTCTCCGGACCACTTGCCTGGCGAACTGGCGCGGGCCGTCGCGCACTTCAACGCCTCCAGCTACGGCAGCCTCGCCGTCCGCCTCCCACGCCTCATCCCGGGCCGGGCACCAGGCCGGCGCCGAGTACCACGCCGTCCTCGCGCGCTGCTACCTCCTGGCCACCCGCGCCCTCATCAAGCTCGATGAACCGCAGCTCGGATGGATGGCCGCCGACCGCGCCCGCCGACTCGCCCTGGCCGGCGGCGCCCCACTCGACGTCGCCGAGGCCGCCCGACAACAGGCCGTGCTGGCCCGCCAGGCCGGATGGCATGACCAATCCCTCACCCTCGCCCTGGCCGCCGCCGATGACCCCGCACTCCGCGAGGCTGGGACCATCGGCATCGCCCAGCGCGGCCTGCTCATCCAGTGCGCCGCGTACACCGTCGCCCACCAGCGCGACCAGGAAGGCATGCGCCGGCTCACCAAGGAGGCCGCCGCCATCGCCGACGAACTCGGCGGCATCACCCACCTGCGAGACACCGCCGGCGGCTTCAACGGCGCCACCGTCCAGCTGCATCTGATCTCGGCGGAGTACAAGGCCGGCGCCCCGTCAGCCGCCATCGCCGCCGCCGACGCCCTTCACCCCATGACGCTGCCCACCGTCGAGCGCCGCGCCCTCTACTGGACCGACCGGGCCACCGCTTACGCCCAGTGGGGCCGCCGGGACCAGTGCATCGACGCGCTCCTGGAAGCCGAACGCTGCGCGGCTGAAGAGACCCACGCCCGCCCCGCGGTCAAGGCCATGCTGAACGGCCTACTCGTCTCCGGACGCACCACACCCGAGCTCCGCGGTCTCGCTGCTCGCGCCGGCGTCCTCACCACGTAGGTGGCGGCGGCACCGACCTCCAGCACGGGTGCGCCACAGCCGGAGCCGACGGACGGCCCGAGCACGCCAGCTGCCCTTGCTCCCGACCGCCGACGACTCTGAAACGCATCGCCCCCTCTGCCTTCGGACCGGGGGGCTTTCCTCGTGTCAAGGAAGCGCGACGGCCCCCACCGGAATGGGGGCCGATCAGCCGTACCGGCGGAGCCGACCGCGGGTACCGTTCTGAGTGTCGAAGTCAGAACGGAGTTCAGCATGCCATACGGCAACGACGGACACACCGGCGGAATTGGACGGCGCATCGCCGAACTACGCGCCGTCCGCGGCTACTCACTACGACAGCTGGGGCAACGCTCGCACGTCTCCGCTTCGATGCTCTCGATGATCGAGAAAGGGGACCGGAACGCCAGCGAGGAGATCGTGGCCGCAGTCGCCCGCGCCCTTGACGTAGGCGTCTCCAACCTGCGCGGCCAGCCCTACCGCGAGCAGCTGCAACAGGACCGCATCGACCGCATGATCGAGCCGCTCGGCGGGGCCCTCGACAACTGGGACCTCGACCCCGACCCGGCCGCACCCCCACCGCGGCCGCTCGGCGAGCTACGCGCCGCCGTGACAGAGACAGTCCAGATGCGAGCAGCCGCAAACCTGGGCGGACTCGCCGAAAAGCTGCCATCCCTCATCGCCGAGATCCTCCACGCCATTCACCTCCAGGACCGTCCCGGGCGCGCACGCGAAGAGCTGCACGGGCTCCAGGCCGAGGCCGCCCGCGGCGTATGGCGGGTGGCGTACCGAGTCGGGGAGATGCATCTCGCCCGACTCGCGCTGTCCCGGATGGCTCAGGCCGCGGCTCAGTCCGGCGACCCGCGGCAGGTGGCGGTCGAGCGCTGGATGCGCGCGCAGACCAGCGTGGAGAGCGGCCGACCTGGCATCGACACCGGGCTTCGGCTGGTGAACCACGCGCTCAAGGAGCTAGACGATGACGGCTCCCCTGGCACCCGGGCGGTGCGCGGAGCGCTGTATCTGAAGGGTTCCATTCTCGCGTCCCGCCGAGGGGACAAGGACGGCTCCGACGCGTGGCTGGACGAAGCGCGCGGGATGGCGCAGGAAACGGGCGAGACGCGCGCCTACGAGCTGACGTTCGGGCCGACGAACGTGGAACTACACGCGGTTGCCGCGGCGGCGGACAGGGACAAGCACGGGCTGGCGCTGAAGCGTGCGGCCAAGGTGGAGATCCCGGAGGACTACCCGCCGGGCCGGGCCGGGCACTTCTACATCGATCTGGCGAGGGCCCAGGTGTGGACTGCCCGCCACGAAGAGGCGTTCGCGTCCCTGGTCAAGGCCCGGGAGACGGCGCCGCAGATGACGCGGCATCACCCGCAGGTGCACGAGACAGCGGCGGCGTTGCGTAGAGCACGTGCGAAGGTACCTGACCCGTTGCGCGAGTTCTCCCTGTGGTGCGGCGTGTAGCGCGCCGATCACCCTAAGTCAAGGACCCTGGCGTTCACAGTCTGTGGACACCAGGGCCTTGCTGCGTAGGCACGATGTGACGGTCAGCACACAGACCGCGCATGGAGCCGACCATGACGACCCGTACCCTGCCGTGGACACCGCCACCTGCTGTTGATGTCGAGGCGTTACCCGTGGGCAAATGGTGGGACGCCGTGCGGGCCGCACCCGTCGTCGGCGAACGCGCCCTCACGACGCTCGGTGACAAGACCGGCGCGGTGATCCAAGACCAGGGCGGCACCTTCTACTGGCTCGTCGCCGTGGGCTCGGCGACGAGCTGGAACCTGCGGCAGGTCCGCGTTCTCACCCGACTCACCGACGAACGCACCTACCTCGGAGTACCCCCCGCCTCCTGGACGAAGGGCCCCAAGACCCACTGGCGCGTACCCCTCGGCCCCAACCGCTACCTGACACACCCCTGGAAGCTGTGGGAAGTCCTGGCCGAGGCCGACCGCGCCGAGTACGGACGCAGGCCCAAGGGGCGCCAACTCTGCTACCACTGCCAGCTCCCCACCGACGAACCGATCCCGATCGAGGTGGCGGAAAGGGGCATGACCGTCAGCACCTACGCCTGCCCCAACCACGCCCCGCTCTACCCCACAGGCCAGCACCCCCGAACCCTCACCAGCGCAACCGCAGCCGAGCACGAGGGGCACCGATGAAGGGGCACCAGCCGGCCACCACGGCCCCGGGCCCGGCCGGCATCGACCCGGCCACCCTCACCCACGAACAACTCCAAGGCTGGCGCTGCGCCCTGTGCTGCGCGCTGCTCACCGGAGACCGCCCGCTCGGCACCGTCACCATCGGCGAGGGCCCCACACTCACCACCTACCCCCTGTGGGCGTGCAACCCCAACTGCGCCACGGAGAGCGCCTGGCGCGCGGCCATCACGCACGCCGCGGGCTGCCAGGCATGCAGGACGGGTGAGTGCGAGACCGGCCAGCGCCTCCTGGACACCTACTCAACAGCCATCCGGCAGGAGCACGCGAGAGGCGCCGGATGAGGCACCGCCGACAGCCCCCCACTGAACGAGCGGCGCTGTTCGCCTTCCGAGCCGCCCGGATGGGCCTGCTGCTCAGCGCGATCCCCGCACTGCCGGCGCTCGCGGTCCACCTCTGCGTGGCCGGGGACCCGGCCCGATAGACCGGGTGGGCCGCTGGTATTCCGGGCCCCCGTACCGGAAGCGACGGCGCCGGCGGCCCACTCTCCAAGACCCCCTGCCAGTCAGTAGCCGAGGAGCGGCCACGACAAGGCAGGGGCCGTGGGGCCTGGCAGGCCAGACCACCAGGCCAGGCGCCACCCCAGCAAGGCCAGACCAGGTCATCCGACATAGGAGGCAATGTGACCGTCACCGTAGAACGGCCGCTCGGCACCGCCACCGACCCCAGGAAGCTCCTCAGCACAGATCTCCTCAACCGGCTCGCAGCGCGCATCGTGAAGGACCACGATGTCGCGCTGCCGCTCGCCGAGCGGATCACCGCCCAGACCGCGGCCTTCCTCGCCACCTCCGCCAACAACACCGGCCAGCCGCTGACGCCCAGCAAGGCCATCGACATCGGCTGGCACACCTTCATCCTCCACACCCACGACTACGCCGGCTTCTGCCAGCGCGTTGCGGGACACTTCATCCACCATGTCCCCACGGACCCGACGGAAGGCGAGCACGGCACAGCCGCGGCGGCGCGGCAGCGCACCCTCGACGCCATCGCGGCCGCCGGGTACGCGGTGGATGCCGAACTCTGGCCCGAAGCGGCCGACTGCAGCCAGTGCCACGCGGGCTGCAGCGACAGCCCCAACAGCGGCACGAGCTGACGTAAGCACGCCGCCGGGCGGCCGGCCCACAGGAACGGAGAGCGCATGACGGAGACCGCCTGGGACACCTACGCGCAGCAAAAGCCCCAGCGACGGCCCGTGAACGCCGCCGGAGAGACGACGTGGTTCAACTGGACGCAGTACCCCGACCACGGCCCCGGCGCCGAAATCCTCGGCACAAGCCCTGGCTCGGCGGTGCTGGAGCTCGGCTGCGGAAAGGGCGGCAACCTCGCACACGTCGCAACACTCGGCGCACGGGCCGTAGGTGTGGACCTGTCCCTGGCCCAGCTCAAGGCCGCCAGCGTCCGATGGGCCGACACCGTCCAGTTGGAACTGCACCAGGGGGACGCCCTCGACTTCCTGACCCACTGCACGCACACCTTCGACGCGGTGTTCTCCGTCTTCGGCGCGGTGTGGTTCACCGACCCTGCCCGCCTGCTGCCGGCGATTCATGAGCGCCTCCGTCCGGGCGGCGTGCTGGCTTTCTCCCAGCGCCCACCCGTCGAGGGCTGCTACGGCTGTCAGGCGTCGTACATCACCAGGTCCGAGGACGAGGACCCGCTGGTGGTGAAGCGGTGGGATTACGAACCACCGAGCTGGACGCAGATCCTGCGCGAGCACGGGTTCACCGACGCGACCGCGCGGGTGCTGCCTGCACCAGCTGGCTCTCGGAAGATCGGCACCATGCTCGTCCGCGCCACGGCCTGAGCCTGCCCACGGCCCCGCCCGTGCGTCGCCCCCGTGGCGCGCGGGCGGGGCCTCGCTCCGGTCGATCTTCCGCCCCTGTTCTGCTGCGCGTATCGCGTACGCGCCGGTAGTCGCTGACCGAGTCGGCACCTAGTTGGGCACTGCACGGACCAGCATGGCTCAAGGACCATCGTGGAACAGCCGGTACGAGGGGACGTCGAGGGCGCGGGCCAGGCGTGCGATCTGGTCGACAGACGTGGGGTGCCTGCCGTTCTCGATAGGACTGATCGTCTTGTTGTCGATCCCGGCCCGCGTGCCCAACTGCATCTGCGTGAGCCTTACGTTTCTCCATACAGGCGCCCCCGCCGGCAAACCCGGCGGGGGCGCTCTCCCATGGTGTGAACCTCCCCGTTCAACGACCACGGGTCTGCCGAGGCAGGAATCGGCGACGCCGGATCGAGAGCAGCGCCACCCCTCGGGGTCTCACTGTATGAAATCCGTACCCCCCCATCGCACATGGTTACATCCCGTTGCACAGCATGATCCTTTGGGGATGTGGCATCTATGTGGCACCCAGACGAAAACGGCCCCTCAACCCGGAGGAGTTAAGGGGCCGAACCGCAACTCTCACCTGCGGTCAGTCACTGTGGGCGCAGACGGGTTCGAACCGCCGACATCTGCCTTGTAAGGGCAGCGCTCTACCGCTGAGCTATGCGCCCCTGGGGAGCTGTCAGCCTACAGGGTTCCTGGGGTGGTGCCGCAATCGTGGGGCTTGCCTGGGGAAGTCCGCAGATCGTGAACCGAACCGAGCACTGTGCTCGTCAGTGACGGGTGGGAGAATGACATTCGGACCTGGGCGATCCATCGGGAGCGGGAAGTGGCGGCGACATCTCCAGACTCTGCTCGTCCAGCGCGCCGTCCGCACCGTCCGGGCCATGCGCACCGTCCGGGCCGTCCGGCCGTGGCTGTGCGGCGCCCGCGTCGTCCGTCCGTGCTCGGGCTGATCCTGCTGCCGGTGCCGCTGCTGGCCGTGGTGGGGGCGCTGTCGTTCGCCGGTGGGGGCGGGGGGCGGCGGTGGTTCGGGGGGCGGGGGGCGAGTCAACGGGCGGAGGCGCAGGCGGCGAAGGACGCCGCGGCGGCGGCGTTCTACGAGCTGGACACCGCACAGCGGGATCTGCGGATCTCCATCGAGACGATCACCGCCGTGGACGATTCGCCCGCCGCGCGCCGCACGGCGTCCGACTTCTCGGCGCTCGGGCAGCGGATCGACCAGGTCAGCCGGGACTACATCACGGCCGTGGACGCCCATGATCTGGACCGGGACGACCTGGACGCGGCGACGGCCTCCCGGGCGCGGACGGATCTGACCAGGGCCAAGGAGGCGTTGGAGCGCACCAAGGCGGATCTGGACCGGTTCGCGCAGGGGCTGGGGCCGCTGCTGGAGCAGGCCGAGACGCGGCTGGCGCGGCTGGCGCCGGCGGTGGAGCGGGCGCGGCAGGCATTGCTCGCGGCGAGTAACGCGCTGGACGCGGTGCGTGCGTCCGGGCTGCGGGCGGACGATCTGGCGGCCCGGCTGGCGGCGCTGTCGCCCGAGCTGACCAAGCTCAACCAGGGGGCCGGGCAGCACGGCGTGCAGGAGACCCTGCGGCGCGCCGATGACGTGCTCCGCAGGGCGGAGGCGGTGCGCGGGGAGGCCGAGCGGCTGCCGGAGCGGGCGGCCGAGATCGACCGGCGGCTGGTGTCGCTGCGCACCCGGGCGCAGGCGATCACCACCCGCGCCGCCGGTGTCGAGCCGGTCCTCAGCGAGCTGCGCCGCCGTTACAGCGCGGCCTGCTGGCAGGACCTCCAGCCGGTCCCCGCGCAGGCCGCGCGGGATGTGGCGCAGGCCGAGGCGAAGCTCAAGGAGGCGCAGGCGGCGCGCGAGGAGCAGCGCTGGCCGGACGCCACCTCGCTGCTGACCACCGTACGGGCGCTGCTGAACACCACGGACGAGGCCGTCTCGGCGGCCGGGGACCGGCTGCGGCGGCTGGACGAGGTGTCGTACGACCAGCAGAAGGAGGTCGACCGCACCCGGTTCGCGGTCCGGGACGCCCAGCGGCTGGCCATGGCCGGGCGCAACACCCCCGATCCCCGCCACGCACGCCCGCTGGACGACGCCGTGGAGCGCCTCGAGCGGGCCATCGCGGGGCTGGAGGGCCGGCATCCGGACTGGTGGCACTTCCTCTCCGAGACGGAGGCCGTACGGCAGACCGCCGCCCGGGTCGTCCAGGAGATCCGGGAGGAGCGGGGCGGCGGCGCGCACTGAGGCCGCCACGGGGGGATGGGGCCGGGGGTGGGACCGGGAGTGGGACCGGGAGTGGGCCGGGATTGTTCGAGGGGTTGACCTGCGGATCGGTGGTTATGCTCCTGCCATGCCTCGCTATGAGTACCGCTGCCGCGCCTGCGGCACCACCTTCGAGCTGAACCGGCCCATGGCCGAGTCCTCCGATCCCGCGTCCTGCCCGGACGGGCACGACGACACGGTGAAGCTGCTGTCCACCGTGGCCGTCACCGGCGCCTCCGCCTCGTCCTCGCCCCGGCCCCCGTCCGGCGGTGGCGGCGGCGGTGGCGGCTGCTGCGGGGGCGGCTGCTGCGGCTGAGGCTGCTGCTGAGGTTGAGCCGAGGGGGACGCGGGCGGATCCTGGGAGGTACGTACCCGTGCCGCGCACGTGGCGTCCACGGGTACGGCCTCGGCCGCGGAGCGCGCGGAACCGGGGCCCGGCGCCAGCAGAAGGAGGCCGGAGATGGCTGTGGGACGCCCCTCCCCCATCGGTCCTCACCCCGCCGGAGTCGCACGGCACTTCCCGGAGCGGATCGGCGCGCACACCACGCTCGATGAGCATCTGCCGATCGATCACCGGCTCAGCCAGGTCTACCGCATCGGAGCCGGGCTCATGGGGCTGGTGCTCGTCGCCTTCGGCATCCTGGGCCTGATCCACCGGGTCGGCTTCTTCGACACCGGCGGGGCCACGGTCGCCGGTCTGAACACCAACGGCACGCTGAGCGTGCTGTCCATCGTCATCGGGCTGCTGCTCTTCATCGGCATGGTCATCGGCGGCAACTTCGCCTCGACGCTCAACATGGTGCTCGGGATCCTCTTCCTGCTGAGCGGGTTCGTCAATCTGGCGCTGCTGGCGACCCCGTTCAACTTCCTGGCGTTCCGGATGCAGAACGTGCTGTTCAGCTTTGTGGTGGGGCTGCTGCTGATGTGGTTCGGCATGTACGGACGGGTCAGCGGCGGGCTGCCGCACGACAATCCGTACTGGCTGACCCGCCACCCCGAGCAGGCCGAACGGGAGGCCCAGGCCCGTGAGCTGATCGCGGCACGCGGGCGCGCCGCCGAGCAGGCCGGTACGGCCGCCCCACCCGGCACCCCGCTGGCCCCCGGCGTCCCTGGCGTCCCCGGCGGTCCCGGCGGTCCTGGCGGTTCCGGCGGTCCCGGTGCCCCGGGCGGGCGCTCCACGGCCGGTGGGTCCGGTGCGGAGTCGGCGGCACGGCGGTCCGGTCAGCCGCCCGGTAAGTGGGGCAAGCTGGATCAGCCCGGGGGGCGTGGCACCGAGCCCGCCGACATGTCGACACCGGCACACCGCCCTGAGCAGCCGCCTGGGCAGCGTCCTGCGCAGCGGCAACAGCCGCCCACCCGCACCCGGCGGCTCGGCAATCGGCTCAGGAACCGGCTCAGCCGCGTCGGCGCGCGATCGTCAGACCGTCGGCGACGGTGAGCATGACCGCCTCCGTCCGGGTGTCCGCCGCCACGTGATCGTTGAACGCCTGGATCGCGGCGCCCGCGCCCGACAGCGCCGCGTCCGTGACCTGCCCGCCGTAGAACACGTTGTCCGCGACGATCAGGCCGCCGGGGTTCAGCCGCGGGACCAGCTCCTCCCAGTACGGGATGTAGTTCTGCTTGTCCGCGTCGAGATAGGCGAGATCGATATGGGGCTCGGCGGGCATCGCCCGCAGGGTGTCCAGAGCGGGCGCGATCCGCAGCTCGATACGGTCCTCGACGCCGGCCTTGGCCCACGCCTGACGCCCGTACGCCGTCCACTCCGCCGACACATCGCAGGCGATCAGCCTGCCGTCGGCGGGCAGCGCCTGGGCCATGGCCAGCGCGGAGAAGCCGGTGAAGGTGCCGACCTCGACGATGTGGCGGGCGCCGATCAGCCGGACCAGGAAGGCCAGCAGCGGGGCCTGCTCCTCGGCGGACTGCATCCCGGCGTGCTCGGGAAGGCTGCGGTAGGTGACCTCGACGAGCTCGCGCTGTACGGGGTCGAGCGGCGGATTGTGCCGCAGGACGTACGCGTACAGCTCGGGCGTCACCGGTGTGCTCTTGCTCTCGGCCATCACGGCCTCCCTTCGGCTCGCGGCGCCCAGCGGCCCGCCCCGCTCACCTTCCGACCGGCGTCGCGGTACGGCGGGGACTCGGCGACTCTAACCCGAGTTCCCCGGGGATTCGAGCTTCGGCCGACGCCGCGTGATCAGTCCCGGCCACGGGGGACGGCGCGGATGACCTCGCCGCGGGCCCGCGCCCCGGCCCGCGCCCCGGCGACGGAGGCGCGTTCGCCCAGGGCCCGGACGATGCTCTCGCCCGCCACGACGCCCTTCTCCTCGACCACGGTCAGCTGGGGCGCCGTCCAGCCGGCGTCGGCCAGTTCGCCGTGGCCGGGGCGCCAGGCGCGGTCGGCGGCGAGCAGCAGATCCGCGTCGAGCAGCGAATCGCCCGCGGCGAGCACCTCGTCCGCCCCGGTCCGGCTCGTGACCTCGGCGACCGCCGCGCTCTTGGTGAGCGGCTCGGGCACGGCGTAGATCTTGCGGCCCTGGAGGGAGACCGTCCAGCCGCGCGGCGCGGCCCACTGGGCGAGCTCCTTGACGTAGCTCTCGGGCAGCAGCTCCCGTTCGACCACCAGATAGGCGAACAGGTCCTCCGCCGCCCGCTCCTTGAGCAGCCAGGCGGGGTCGGCGGTGGCCCTGAGGTGGGCGCGGACCTCGTCCAGGGGAGCGCATGCGGCGGCCAGGGTGGTACGCACCCGCGTGTGCCAGTCGGGGTCGGGCTCGCCGTCGACCAGCAGCTGGCCGCCGTTGGCGCAGATCGCGAAGCGGGGGGCGGGGCCGGGGAGGCGGACGCGGCGGTACTGCTCGACGGTGCGGGTGGTCGTGGGGACGAAGACGGAGGTGCGGGCCAGTTCGGCGAGCAGTCCGGCGGCGGTCTCGGTCAGGTACGACAGCGGCCGGCCCTGGTACACCTCGACGCACAGCAGGCGCGGGGCCTCGGCGTCCGGCATGTCGAGGCCGAGCGCGGCCGCCGAATAGATGAGGGTGCGGTCGAGGTCGCTTGCCACCAGGACGCTCATCGTGCCGCCACCGTTCCCTCGTCCGCGTTGTCCGCGTTGCCGTTCGCCTTACCGTTCGTCTCGCCGTTGGGCTTGCCGTTCGCCTTGATCCCCTTGTTGCCGACCGCTTTGCCGTCGGCCCCGGTGGCGCCCCGGGTGTAGCGCGGGTGGATCAGCCCGACGCAGGTGTACGGGAGCCCGTCGGTCTCCTCGACCGGCACGCCGCGCTGGTCGGCGAGCAGCCGCACATGGTCCAGGTCCGCGCCCGCGCCGCGCCGGGCGAGGATCTTCCACGGGACGCGGCGCAGCAGCACCCGGGTGGTCTCGCCGACGCCCGGCTTGACCAGGTTGACGTCGTGGATGCCGTACTCCTGGCTGATCCGCTCGACCGCGGCCCATCCCGCCCAGGTGGGGGTGCGGTCAGTGGCCGCGAGCCGCCTGGCGTCGGCCACGGCGGCCTCGGCGACCTCGGCGAAGCGCGCCGAGACGGTGTCCAGGAAGTCGCCGGAGACGTCGGACCCGGCGAGTTCGCGGTAGTACTTCGCGCCGTGGAAGTCGTTCGGCCCGACGAGGTCGGCGCGGAGCACGGTACGCGATATCAGCCCGGAGACGGTGGAGTTGAGGCACGCGGAGGGGACGAGGAAGTCGTCCCGGGTGCCGTAGGTGTCCACACAGTGGCCGGGGTCGGCGAGGACCGCGATACGCGGATCGAAGTCCGGGTACGGGGCGAGGGCGTCCGACAGCTCGCGGGTGATGGCGCCCTTACCGGTCCAGCCGTCGACGAAGACGACGTCGGCCGGGTCGTGGTGGTCCGCCAGCCAGCGCAGCGCGGCGGTGTCGATACCGCGGCCGCGCACGATGGAGATCGCGTAGTGCGGGAGGTCCAGCCCGTGGGCGTGGCGTGCCCAGCGGCGCATCAGCACCCCGACGGGGGTGCCGGCGCGGGCGAGGGAGACCAGGACGGGGCGCGGGGAGCGCTCGGCGAGCACCGTCTCGGTCACCGCGCCGACGGCGCGGGCGATACGGGCGGCGGAGGCGTCGAGGGCGGACCGGAAGAGCTCCTGGTAGCGCTCGCTGGGCTGGTACTCCACGGGCAGCGACTCGGCGTAGTGCGCGCCCCCGCTCTGGATCGCCTCCTCCCGCTCCTCGGTGGGCGCTTCGAGGGTTACCCGGGAGAGGTCCTGGAGCAGCCAGCCGACCTCGTCGGGGGCGTAGGAGGAGAACTCGGGTCCGCGCAGGGGTTCGTGCGACGGTTGGTGCATGGGCGGGGCCTGTCGTTGGGAGACGGTGCGGGGGGTGGGCGGGGCGGGAGCGGTGGACGGAGTGGACGGAGCGGGCGGGGTCTGGGGGCGGTAGGACGGCACGACGGCGAGCACCAGCCGGTCCGTCTGCGCGCGCAAGCCGTCGAGCAGCCCGCCGGGGGCGTGCAGCGCGGGGGTGTCGGCGACCGAGTCCACGACGGCGACGACGGCGTCGAAGCGGCGCTCCGGATCGGCGCCGGGCGCCACGTTGTAGGCATAGCGCGGACCGGGGCCGTCGGCGGGCTCGTCGTGCGCGGGGAAGGTGAGCCGCGTCCGGATCGCGTACCCGGGGTCGTCGACGGCGAGCACGGGCGAGCGGGTGGTCGTCGAATACCGCACCTCGGCACCGTCGAGGACATCGTCGAGCGCCTCGGCGATCCGGAGGGGCGCGTACATCAACTCCTCGAACCCGAGGACGAGGACACGACGGCTCGGACGGGACGGACGGGACGGGTACGGGGGCCGGGGCCGGGCGGTGGCGCGGACGCCACCACCCGGCCCGGCCGGGGTGTCGGGCGTGGCGGGCCCCCCGGGGAACGCGGCGGGGCGGCCGTCCTGGCCGCCTGCCGCCGTAGCCGTAGTCGCAGGCGCGTCCGCCTCGGCCGGCGCCGCCTGGACGTCCGGCGCGACCGGTCCCTTGGGTTCCGCCGGGGCGCCATCGAGGGGTACGGCCGCGCCATCTGACACGACGTGCCTCCCGGCAGCCGGCGGAGCGCCGTAGGCGAGCGCGGCGGGATCCCCCGCCGCGGCATCGCGGGGTGCTGTCGCCAGCGCGTCCGCGACGCGGGCCGCCATGGCGGGGAGTGCCGCTTCCAGGCGGGCGCGGTGGCAGGGGGTGAAGCCGTGACGACCGCCGTCCGGGAGCCCCTCGGGCCAGCCGAGGTCCACGCGGACCACGGCTGGGAGGCCCGTGCGTTCTTGAGCGGCGGCCAGCCCGGCGTTCTCCTGTCGCTCGCCCACAGGGGCCGGAGCGGGCGCGCCCGAGACCGGGCGCCCCGCCTCGGCCGGAGGCGTCCTGTCGGCAGCCACGCCGGGGGCCGGGCGAGCCCCGTCGGCACTCGCGGCGGACACGCCGCCACGGGCCGCCCCACCGCCCGCGTCCGCGCCCGAGGCGACGGGGACGGAGGGCGTGGTGGGGATGACGCCCGCCGGAACCGCACCCTCGTCCGAGGCAACACCCGCCGACACCGCCTCCGCGTCCGCAGCGACACCCGCCGACACCAGCGGCGTGGCGGAGACGACACCCGCTGGGAGCACGCCCCCGTCCGAGGCAACACCCGCCGGAACCGCCTCCGCGTCCGCGGGGACACCCGCCGGGACGGGGGGCGTGGTGGGGACGACACCCGTCGGGACCGCACCCTCGTCCGAGGCAACACCCGCCGGGGCCGCCTCCCCGTCCGAGGCAACGCCCGCCGGAACCGCCTCCGCGTCCGCAGCGACACCCGCCGACACCAGCGGCGTGGCGGAGACGACACCCGCCGGAACCACGCCCCCATCCGAGGCAACACCCGCCGACACCGCCTCCGCGTCCGCAGCGACACCCGCCGACACCAGGGGCGTGGTGGGGGCGGCGCCCGATGGGGGCGCGGTGGGGGCGGGCGCGCCCCCGCCGGCCGTGTCCGCGTCGCTCTCGTACTCGGCCACCAGGCTCGCGCCGCGCTCCAGCACGTCCTCGGGGAGGTGGACCGCTCCGGCCGCGGCGGCGACCAAGTCGACGCGGGCGCCCAGGTCGGCCGCGAAGGCGTCCAGGCGGGCGCGGTCCTCGGGGGAGCGCATGTCCACCAGGGCGACCACCACATAGTGGTCGCGCGGGAAGCGGCGGTGGAGGGCGGCGATGGTGTTGAGGATCGTCCGGCCCGTGGAGAACTCGTCGTCCACGAGGACCAGAGGGCCCTCGGAGCTGAGCAGCCCGGGGTCCTCCGGGAGCAGCAGATGGGAGGTGGCGTGGCTGTGCTCCTCCTCGAAGCCGCCCACCGTGGCGACGCCCGGGACCGGGCGGCGGGTGGAGTGCAGGTACGGCGCGAGGGCGAGCCCGTCGGCGACGCTGTGGCCGAGGCCCGTGGCCGTCTCGGCGTACCCCAGCACCACCGCACGCGCCGCCGCCTCGTCGCCCAGCAGCTCCCGCACCCGATGGCCGAGCCGCACGCCCATGCCGTAGACGGTGGCGGGCCGCTGTGGGACGTGCTTGCCGAGCACGTTGGAGACCAGCAGATGCGCCCGCTTGGGGTTGCGCCGCAGCGCCAGCCCGAGCAGCTCGCGCAGCCCGAGCAGCTCGCCCAGCTCCGCGCCGGTGCCGTCGCGGTCCCGGCCGCCAGTGCCGTCGCGGTCCCGGCCGCCAGTGCCGTCGCGGTCCCGGCCGCCAGTGCCGTCGCGGCCGTCCCCGCCGTCCTCGAGCCGTACTCCCAGCCGGTCCGCGACCCACTGTCCCGACCACACGTTGCCCACGCTCACGCCGCCCTGTGCCTCGTTTCCCTCATCGTCCACCCCGGCCCGTCCCGAGCCCGGTTCGTTCTACGTGCCCAGGCTCGCCGCCAGCAGTTCCACGAAGCTCACGTCCTCCCGGGCCACCCCGAAGACCTCGGCGCGCCGCAGGGTCCGCTCGGCCCAGGCCCGGTGCGGCTTCACCTCGTTCATTTTGTTGGTGTACGAGGAGCGCAGCACACCGCCCCCGCCGCGCTGGGGTTCCAGGATGTCCACCGCGTCGCTGAACTCCTCGTGGCTGACGACGGAGAGCGCGTGCACGGGGGCGACATGGGTGGGGTGGATGCAGGTCTTGCCCTGCAGACCGTTGGCCCGGTCCAGCTCGATCTCGCGCAGCAGCCCGTCCATGTGGTGCTCGATCAGCGCGGTGCGCAGGGATTCGGCGCGGCCGCTGCTGAAGGGGCTGATCCGCAGCTGCGGTTTGAACATCCGCTCATGGGGCTTGAAGTACTCCCACACCGGTCCGGTGATCGTGAAGCCCGTGCCGTCGGCCCGGCCCAGCATGTTCACCACGTCCGCGATCACGGACGCGATCATCTGGACGTCGTAGGCGGTCATGTCCGGCGCCCTGCGCAGTCCGTACGCCGAGCACAGATCGGTGACCCCGAGGCGCAGCGCCAGCACCCGCTCCCGGTATTTGTCGACGATCCGGCCGAGGCCGCTCAGGGTCTCGGTGCGGGTTTCGCGGTGCATCAGCTCGGGCGACTCCAGGACCGGCATCGCATAGAGCCGCCGTCCGCCCAACGCCTCGGTCACCTGGGGACTTTCGGCCGACATCAGCGCTTCGAGGAAGGCCGCGCCGCGCTCCTCGGTGAACTTCGGCAGTACGAATCCGGACAGCAGCCGCACGCCCGCTCCCAGCCGGGTGACGAGATCGGGGATCTGCTCGGGGGTGCGGACCCGGATGAAGAGCAGCGGCAGCGGGGTGTCGGGGCCACGCCCGGACCGTCCCGCCGACGCGACCGACCCCGCCGACCCCGCCGGCCCCGCCAACCCTGCCGACCCCGTCGGCCCCGCCAGTCCCGCCAGCTCCGCGAATTGCCGTACGAGGTTCTCCTCCGCCCCCGGCACCTCGGCGTCGTCGATGGAGTCCTCCAGGCACAGCACCATGGACACCACGCCGCGGCCCGCCTGTTTGAGGATGTCCTCGGCGAGCCGGGGCCGGGTCGCCGGGCAGTAGAGGGTCGCGCCGAGCGCGACGGCCAGCGTCCCGGGCGGGGAGTCCACGGTGAACTCACCGGGCTCCCGGTGGAAGAGGTTCGCCCGTACCTCGTCCGGCAGATGTCCAAAATGCCGCATGTAACTCCCCGTACTGCCGGTACACTTCTTCGGCCACACTCGCCCATGGTTGGCCGATAATCGTACGTGCGGCCCCGGGTCAAAAGTTCCCCAAGAGCGTGAAAATCACGTAACCCGTGTGCGTCCATGCGGTGTCCGGCATGCCCGCCCTGCCACCCCGTACCACCTCCGCACCGCGACCCGCCCCGTACCCTGCGTTGTCCCGGCACCCGCCGGGAGGGCAGGATTGCGGCCATGACCCAGGCGATGCTGAAGGGATCGAACATCCCGCTGGAGGCCACGGCCATACGCGCGGTGCTGCGCTGGACCCCCGGTACGGACGTACCCGACGTGGACGCCTCGGCGCTGCTGCTGGGCGTGGACGACCGGGTGCGCTCGGACGAGGACTTCGTCTTCTACAACCAGCCGCACCACCCTTCGGGTCTGGTCCGGCATCTGTCCAAGAAGCCGGTCCAGGACGCGATGACGGACACCATCGAGGCCGAGTTCTCCGGTCTGGAGCCGGAGGTGCGCCGGGTGGTGCTCGCCGCGTCCGCGGACGGCGGCGCCTTCGGGCAGGTACGGGATCTGAGCCTGCTGCTGTACGACGCCTCCTCCGGTGCTCCGGACAACACGGACGCCGAGCCGATCGCGATCTTCGCGGTGCTGCCGGAGACCGGTAAGGAGGCCGCGCTGATCTGCGGTGAGCTCTACCGGCGCGGCGGCGGCTGGAAGTTCCGGGCCCTGGGCCAGGGCTATGAGTCGGGGCTGGTCGGACTGGCCACGGAGTACGGGATCTCGGTGGAGGACGGCGAGGGCAAGGACGTCCCGGACGAGGGCGCGCCCGCGGCCGGGCCGCAGGCCGCGACCGCCTCCGAGCCCCCGGCCCCCGAGCGCCCGTCCGCCGCCCCCGAGCCCCCGCCCGCCGACGCTCCCGAGTCCCCGGCCGCCGCCGCGCCGCCCGCGCCCCCGGCCGCCCCCGGCACTCCGCCCCCGCCGTCGTCCGAGGCGCCGACCCAGGCCCACTCCCCCGCGTACGGCTATCCGCACGCGGCGCCGCCCGACCCCTGGGATCCGCACCGCACCCAGCCCATGGCGCCCCCCTCGGCGCAGGGCGACAGCGGCTTCGCCGCTGTGCCGTCGCAGGTCCCGCCCCCGCCGCCGCAGGCCCCGGGGTATCCGCAGCCGCCCGCCCAGCCCCCGGCGCAGCCCGCCTACGGCTATCCGCCCCAGCAGCCCGTGCCCCAGCAGTCCCCGGCGTACGGCTATCCGCAGCCGCCCGCGTACGGCTATCCGCAGCAGGTGCAGCCGACGGGGCCGGTGCCGCCGCCCCCGCCGCCGATCCCCGCCCAGGTGCCGGACCCCCATTTCGTCCTGCCGCCGCAGGGGCCGCAGTTCCAGAACAGATGACAGACGGATGGGGGACGGACGAGGGACGAGACGGGGGGAGGGCCGGCCGTAGGGCGGGCGGCGGGCCCCCCAACCCCGCAGGTCACACCTTGGACTTGTAGCCCCGGCCCCACTGGAGCCCCCACCCGTACAGCCGGTCCAGCTCCGCCTGGAAGCCGTAGACGTACTTCACCTCACGGCGGACCACCATCTCGCCCTTGACGTTCTCGATCAGCACGACGGCGCATGAGCGTGCCTGCGGGGCCCGCTCGTCGAGCGGTATCTCCACCCGCGGCCCATTGCTCGGATAGAGGGTGACCAGGCCGTGGGTGCGGTCGAAGGCGGGGGTGCCGTCGTAGATGTAGACGAACACGAGCAGTCGCTTGATGTCGTCCTTGTGGTCCATGTTGACGTAGACCGTCTCACCGGACCCCGAGCCGAACCGGTCGTCCCCGCTGAGCTTGACGTAGGGCGCCTCGTTGAGGGCGCCGAAGAACTCACCGAGCGGCTGGACCACGCCCTTGGCGCCGTCCTTCAGCTCGTACATCACCGCGAGGTCGAGGTCGACATTGACCATCGCGGGCCCCTGGGCCTGCACCGGCTCGGGCTTGAACATCCGCAGCGGGTGGCGCAGCGAGCCGCGCGCCGCCCTGCTGTTGAAGTCCGAGGTGCGCATCTGCCAGGAGAGGTTGATCCGCAGATTGCCCGTGGCGGCCCCCTGCTTGGTCAGCGATATCGACGCGTTCCGCTTGGTCAGCTCGACCACTCCGGACGCGTCACCGCTGTCGAACTGACGCCATGCCGACCGTCCCCAGTTGCCCCGTCCCCAGTTGCTCCAGAACGCCATGGTGCGCACCCCCACCCTTCGTGGCTCCGCTGCCTCACTTGTGTCCAAACTTGTGTCCAACCGCCGCGGGGCGGCCGGGAGGTCGGAAGACCTCGGCCGCCCCGCTCAGAGCGTTCCTCGAACGCCGCCGCGTCACACTCCCGGAGGTCAGACTCCGGAGGTGACTTCCGTTTTGGCCTCCGAGTCCTCGCCGGCGGCCGCCTCCCGGCGGTTGCGCACGACCGAGGACCAGTACGAGGCGCCGATCAGCACGACGCCCACCAGGCCGGTGATGACCTCGTTGATCTCGTACTTGATGGTGATGAGCAGGATGACGGCGAGCGCGCCGATCGCGTAGTGCGCGCCGTGCTCCAGGTAGACGTAGTCGTCCAGGGTGCCCCTGCGGACCAGGAAGACGGTCAGCGACCGGATGTACATGGCGCCGATGCCCAGACCCAGCGCCATCTCGAAGATGTCGTTGGTGATCGCGAAGGCGCCGATGACTCCGTCGAAGGAGAAGGACGCGTCGATGACCTCCAGGTAGAGGAAGAGGAAGAACGCGGCCTTGCCGGCCAGGCCGGCCACGGTGGCACCGCCGGAGCCACGTCCGCCCTTCGCCCCTTCGACGTCCTTGCCCGCAGCGCCCGCCTCGTCGGCCTCCGCCTCGGCCTTGTCGGCCCCGGCAGCCTCTGAAGCCTCGGCAGCCTCTTCGTCGTCCTCCTCTTCGAGCTTGTCCTCGAAGTAGCCGGAGATACCGCCCACGATCAGATAGGTCACCAGACCGGCGACCCCGGCCAGCAGGACGGTCGCGCTCTTGTCACCGCCGCCGTGGGCCACGTCGGTGGCCACGGTGGTGGCGGCGACCAGCAGCGCGACCAGGGCGACGACGATCGAGAACGTCTCCAGCTTGCCCAGCTTGGCGAGCGGCTTCTCCAGCCACCCCAGCCACTTGATGTCCCGCTCCTCGAAGATGAAGTCGAGGAAGATCATCAACAGGAAGATCCCGCCGAAGGCCGCGATCGCCGGATGCGCTCCCGTGACCAGGTGCTCGTACTTGTCCTTGTCGTTGATCGCGAGATCGACGGCCTCGACGGGGCTCATCTTCGCCGTGATGGCGACGATGATCACCGGGAAGACGAGGCGCATGCCGAAGACGGCGATCAGAATGCCGACGGTCAGGAAGATCTTCTGCCAGAAGGCGTTCATCTTGCGCAGGATGCCCGCGTTGATGACCGCGTTGTCGAATGAGAGCGAGATCTCCAGGATCGAGAGGATCCCGACGATCGCGAGCCCCTTCCACCCCCAGAGGACGCCGGCCAGGGCCAGACCGATCGCCGTGATGGCGAACGACCACCCAAAGGTTTTGAGGAGCACTGCCAACCCCATCCTTCGTCGTAGGTCTCCCCCGCGCGCTCTACGCGGTTTTACGAAACGTTGACCCCGAAGTCTAGAGCGATGCCCCGCAGACCCGACGCGTACCCCTGCCCCACGGCCCGGAACTTCCATTCGCCGCCATAGCGATAAACCTCGCCGAAGATCATCGCGGTCTCGCCGGAGGCGTCCTCGGAGAGGTCGTAGCGGGCCAGCTCCTGCCCGTCGGCCTGGTTCACCACCCGGATGAAAGCGTTGCTGACCTGCCCGAACGTCTGACGCCTGGCATCGGCCTCATGGATGGAGACGGGGAAGACGATCTTGTCGACCTCGGCCGGGACCTTGGTCAGATCGACCAGCAGGGACTCATCGTCGCCCTCGCCCTCACCGGTGAGGTTGTCGCCGGTGTGCTCCACGGAGCCCTCGGGGCTCTTGAGGTTGTTGTAGAAGACGAAGTACTCATCACCGAGCACCCGCCCCGACGAGCACAGCAGCGCGCTGGCGTCGAGGTCGAACGGCGCTCCGGTGGTGGAGCGCGCGTCCCAGCCCAGGCCGATGAGCACCTGTGTCAGATTCGGAGCGGCTTTGGAGAGGGAGACATTGCCCCCCTTGGCGAGTGTGACGCCCATGATGCTGTTTCCTCCCCGGGTGTTGCGTGGGTGATGCGCGTCCGGCGCCGCACCTTGCGCCTCAAGGGGTGCAGGGTGCGGCGCCGGACCTGGCCTCGGTGCGGGCCCTTGACGGCCTTCGGCGGTCCGTCCGGACGGCGGTCCGTTCAGACGTTGACGCCGAAGTCCTGCGCGATACCGCGCAGACCCGAGGCGTACCCCTGGCCGATGGCTCGGAACTTCCACTCCGCCCCGTTCCGGTACAGCTCGCCGAAGACCATGGCGGTCTCGGTCGAGGCGTCCTCGGACAGGTCGTAGCGGGCCAGCTCATTGCCGTCGGCCTGGTTCACCACGCGGATGAAGGCGTTGCGCACCTGGCCGAAGCTCTGCTGGCGGGTCTCGGCGTCGTAGATCGACACCGGAAAAACGATCTTGGCGACATCGGCGGGCACGCCCGCCAGGTTCACCTTGATCTGCTCATCGTCGCCCTCGCCCTCACCGGTGAGGTTGTCGCCGGTGTGCTCCACGGAGCCGTCGGGGCTCTTGAGGTTGTTGAAGAAGACGAAGTTCTGGTCGTTGGCGACCTTGCCCTCGGCGTTCGTCAGCAGGGCGCTGGCGTCGAGGTCGAAGTCGGTGCCCGTGGTGGTACGGGCGTCCCAGCCCAGCCCCACGACGACCGCGGTCAGGTTCGGGGCTTCCTTGGTCAGCGAGACGTTGCCGCCCTTGCTGAGGCTGACTCCCACGAGTCCTCCCAAAAAGGTTCGTCAGGAGCACTGCGTGCCCCTTCATCGAAGGTCTTTCCCATCAGGATCAACGCATCGATCCTAGTGACGGGTTCCCCGCCGTTACAGCGTTTCGAGGGCCTTGACGTAGTCGTTCAGGTCCCGGGCGTCCGGCAGGCCGTTGACGACCGTCCAGCGCACCACACCCTCCTTGTCGATTACGAAGGTGCCGCGCACCGCGCAGCCCTTCTCCTCGTCGAAGACGCCGTAGGCGCGGCTGGTCTCGCCGTGCGGCCAGAAGTCCGACAGCAGCGGGTACTCCAGCCCCTCCTGCTCGGCGAAGACCCGCAGGCTGAACGGCGCATCGTTGGACACCGCCAGCAGCTGGACCTCGTCATTGACGAACTTCGGCAGCTCGTCGCGGAGGGCGCACAGCTCACCGGTGCACACACCGGTGAAGGCGAACGGGTAGAAGAGCAGCACGACGTTCTTCTCGCCCCGGAAGTCGGAGAGCCTGACCGACTCGCCGTGCTGGTTCTTCAGCTCAAAGTCGGGGGCCTTCGCGCCAACCTCTATCGCCATCGGGTACATCCCTTCGGTCACATTCGAATGATCATGCGGTGCGTGCTCAACCCTACGCGCGAGCCCCCCTCCGACAGTGCACGGAGGGGGGCTCTGACGTGTGGATTCGGGGCCTCAGCGCTTACCGGTGCGAGCGGCCTTGGGCGTGACCAGACGGCTGCCCGTCCAGTCCTTGCCCGCGTTGAAGCTCTTGGTCTGGGACAGGCCCGCGGTGGTCGCGGCCTCATTGATGTCGCTCGGCTCGACATAGCCGTCACGGCCGGTCTTGGGCGTCAGCAGCCAGACCGGTGCGCCGTCGTCGATCATCTGGATGGCGTCCACCAGCGCGTCCGTCAGATCGCCGTCGTCCTCCCGGAACCACAGCACCACGGCGTCGGCCACATCGTCGTACTCCTCGTCGACGAGCTCCTGGCCGGTGATCTCCTCGATGGCCTCGCGGAGCTCCTGGTCGACATCGTCGTCGTAGCCGATCTCCTGGACCACCTGATCGGGCTGAAAACCCAGCCTCGCGGCAGGGTTGGTCCGCTCCTCCGCGTGGTCCGCGGTCGCGCTCACGGATTGCCTCCTGTCATCTCGCGTTCACTCTTCGAGTCTGTGGGCCCCGCGCGCGTACGCGAGGGCTTGGGCGTAGTCCACACGGGCCGGGCGGATCGCGCAAGTACCCGGCCAGCGATCCCGCCCAAACGTTGACGTGTCGCCGCAACTCCCATCATGGAGGAACGGCGCGCAACGGCGCGCGGCAGACCGGATTGCCCAATTACGTCCGGCTTACGTGTGTGTATCGCCACCCTACGCCGCCCCGGTGCCGAACGGTCGTACGCAGACGACCCCCGTCGTGGGCGTAAGGTTGCGAACCGGCCGTCACACAGCGAGCGGCCGCCGGAGCGCCCGTCTCACCCGCTGGTGGTTACCACTGGGTAGAGGTGACGTATCCCGTACCCGAGGTACACGATGGAGAACGGCGCGACAGCAGCAGAGCACGAATCCATGTGCGTGCACAGCACGACCGAAAAGCGAAGGAATAGCGTGGCTTCCGGATCCGATCGCAACCCGATCATCATTGGCGGCCTTCCCAGCCAGGTCCCGGACTTCGATCCAGAAGAGACCCAGGAATGGCTCGACTCGCTCGACGCAGCCGTCGATGAGCGAGGCCGGGAACGTGCCCGCTACCTGATGCTTCGCCTGATCGAGCGCGCCCGCGAGAAGCGGGTCGCCGTGCCCGAGATGCGCAGCACGGACTACGTCAACACCATCGCGACCAAGGACGAGCCGTTCTTCCCCGGCAACGAGGAGATCGAGCGCAAGATCCTGAACGCGACCCGCTGGAACGCGGCGGTGATGGTCTCCCGGGCGCAGCGTCCGGGCATCGGCGTCGGTGGCCACATCGCCACCTTCGCCTCGTCCGCCTCGCTGTACGACGTGGGCTTCAACCACTTCTTCCGCGGCAAGGACCACGACAGCGGCGACCAGATCTTCTTCCAGGGCCATGCCTCCCCCGGCATCTACGCCCGCGCCTTTCTGCTCGACCGGCTGAGCGAGGACCATCTGGACGGATTCCGTCAGGAGAAGTCCAAGCTCGGTCACGCGCTGTCCAGCTATCCGCACCCTCGGTCGATGCCGGACTTCTGGGAGTTCCCGACGGTCTCCATGGGCCTGGGCCCGCTCGGCGCGATCTTCCAGGCGCGGATGAACCGCTACATGGAGGCACGCGGCATCGCCGACACCTCCAACTCCCACGTATGGGCGTTCCTGGGCGACGGCGAGATGGACGAGCCGGAGTCGCTCGGCCAGCTCTCCCTGGCCGCCCGTGAGGGCCTGGACAACCTGACCTTCGTGGTCAACTGCAACCTCCAGCGGCTCGACGGCCCGGTGCGCGGCAACGGCAAGATCATCCAGGAGCTGGAGTCGCAGTTCCGCGGCGCCGGCTGGAACGTGATCAAGCTGGTCTGGGACCGCACCTGGGACCCGCTGCTGGCGCAGGACCGCGACGGCATCCTGGTCAACAAGCTGAACACCACGCCGGACGGTCAGTTCCAGACGTACGCGACCGAGACCGGCGCCTACATCCGCGACCACTTCTTCGGTGACGACCAGCGGCTGCGCAAGATGGTCGAGGGCATGACCGACGACCAGATCCTGCACCTGGGCCGCGGCGGTCACGACCACAGGAAGATCTACGCGGCGTACGCGGCGGCCAAGGCCCACAAGGGCCAGCCGACGGTGATCCTCGCGCAGACGGTCAAGGGCTGGACGCTCGGCCCGAACTTCGAGGGCCGCAACGCGACCCACCAGATGAAGAAGCTGACGGTCGACGACCTCAAGCGCTTCCGCGACCGGCTGCACCTGCCGATCCCGGACAAGGACCTGGAGTCCGGCCTGCCGCCGTACTACCACCCGGGCCGGGACTCGGAGGAGATCCAGTACATGCACGACCGCCGCAAGGCGCTGGGCGGCTACGCGCCGACCCGTGTCGTGCGTGCCAAGCCGCTGCAGCTGCCGGGCGACAAGACCTACGCCACCCTGAAGAAGGGCACCGGCCAGCAGCAGATCGCCACCACCATGGCGTTCGTCCGGCTGCTGAAGGACCTGATGCGGGACAAGGAGATCGGCAAGCGGTTCGTGCCGATCGCGCCCGACGAGTACCGCACCTTCGGTATGGACTCGCTCTTCCCCTCGGCGAAGATCTACTCCCCGCTGGGCCAGACGTACGAGTCGGTCGACCGTGAGCTGCTGCTCGCCTACAAGGAGTCGTCGACCGGTCAGATGCTGCACGACGGCATCTCCGAGGCGGGCTGTACGGCCTCGCTGATCGCGGCGGGGTCCGCCTACGCCACGCACGGCGAGCCGCTGATCCCGGTCTACGTCTTCTACTCGATGTTCGGCTTCCAGCGCACGGGCGACCAGTTCTGGCAGATGGCCGACCAGCTGGCGCGCGGTTTCGTCCTGGGCGCGACCGCCGGCCGTACGACCCTGACCGGTGAGGGTCTCCAGCACGCGGACGGCCACTCCCAGCTGCTGGCCTCGACCAACCCGGCGGTCGTCGCCTACGACCCGGCGTTCGGCTTCGAGATCGCCCATATCGTCCAGGACGGTCTGCGCCGGATGTACGGCGAGAACAGTGAGGACGTCTTCTACTACCTCACCGTCTACAACGAGCCGATCCAGCACCCGGCCGAGCCTGAGAACGTGGACCGCGAGGGCATCCTCAAGGGCCTCTACCGCTACCGCCAGGGCGAGCGGGGCACCATTCCGGCGCAGATCCTCGCCTCCGGTGTCGCGGTGCCGTGGGCCGTCGAGGCCCAGCGCATCCTGGCCGAGGACTGGGACGTCAAGGCGGACGTCTGGTCCGCGACCTCCTGGAACGAGCTGCGCCGGGACGCCGTCGAGGCAGAGGAGCACAACCTGCTCCACCCGGAGGAGGAGCAGCGCGTTCCGTATGTCACCCGGAAGCTCGCGGACGCGGAGGGCCCGAAGGTGGCCGTGTCCGACTGGATGCGGGCGGTTCCCGACCAGATCGCGCGCTGGGTGCCCGGCACGTACCAGTCGCTGGGCGCCGACGGCTTCGGCTTCGCCGACACGCGCGGCGCGGCACGGCGCTTCTTCCACATCGACGCCCAGTCGATCGTGCTCGGCGTGCTGACGGAGCTGGCGCGTGACGGCAAGATCGACCGCTCGGTCCTGAAGCAGGCGATCGACCGCTACCAGCTGCTGGACGTGGCCGCGGCCGACCCCGGCCCGGCGGGCGGCGACGCGTAGCCGTCTGCGACGGCGGTGAGCCGTACGCGGGGGCAGGCTGGATTCCCAGCCTGCCCCCGCGTTGTTCCCTGACCCCCAGGGGCCCGATCCGGGCCGCGCCGGGCCGGGCCGTGCCGTGCCGGGTCAGCGTTCCCAGATTTTGAAGGCCCGGATCTGGTAGGGGGTTTCGGGGGACCAGGAGCCGGTGGGGTAGGTGCGGAACTCGGCCGTCTCGGCGCATTCGCGGCTCTGGTACGCCGTCACCGGGCGGCCCGTGCGGTTCGCCAGTGAGGCGGCGGTGGTGCCGGACGGCAGGGGCACACAGCTCTCGATGTCGGTATCGGCCAGTTCATGGGTCTGGCGCGCCCCCGTGAAGGCGCCGCCCCGCCACAGGCACAGCTGCCCGGCGGTGCAGGTCCCCAGCCGTGGTGGTGCGGCGGCCCCGGCCGCCGCGGCGGCCGGGGCGGGGGTGGTGGTGAGGGTGGCCGCGAGGGCCAGGGCCGGAACGACGGCCGTAAGGATCGTGCGCATCACGCTTTCGCTCCCCGTGTGGCAAGAGTGGAAGAACAGAACGGGAGCCAGCCTGTCGCCGGCTCCCGTTCGCCACCATGGGGTCGATCACGGTCCACCCTGATAGGGGATGGACGGCCAGGGGTCAGATGTGCACGGCCCCGCCGGCCGCCTCCGCGTTCTCACCGCGCTTGGTGAAGCCCGCGACCAGGGCCGCGACCACCGAGACGACGGCGGCGACGGTGAAGGCGAGGCCCATCCCTGACACGAAGGTGTCATGCGCGACGGCCGTGATCTTCCCCGCGATCTCCTGCGGAGTGCCCTTGGGAACCGGGGCGATACCGACCTCGACGGCGTCCGACGCCTGGGACTCCGCGCCCTTGGGCATCGGCGGCAGCCCGGCGTCGGCCCACTTCTCCGGCAGCGTGTCGTCCACCCGGCCCGCCATGACCGCGCCCAGCACGGCCGTGCCGAGGCTCCCGCCGACCTGCATCGCGGCCTGCTGGAGGCCACCGGCGACACCGGCGTGCTGGATCGGGGCGTTGCCCACGATGACCTCGGTGGCGCCGACCATCACCGGGCCGAGGCCGAGGCCCAGCAGGGCGAACCACACGGACATCTCGACGCTGCCGCTGTTCACGTCCAGCCGGGAGAGACCGAACATCGACACGGCGGTGATCACCATGGAGATCACGAGCGGCAGCCGCGGGCCGAACTTGGTGATCACCGCACCGGCCAGCGGTGAGGCGATGATCATCATCGCGGTGAGCGGCAGCAGTCGCAGCCCGCTGTCGACGGGGCTCAGCCCGTGCACGTTCTGGAGGTAGAAGGTGACGAAGAAGAGACCGCCCATGAAGCCGAAGGCCATCAGCACCATCAGCACGGTGCCCGCGCTCAGCGCCACCGAGCGGAACATGCTGAGCGGCAGCAGCGGCTCGCGGGTCCGGCTCTCCCAGAAGACGAAGACGACGAAGCAGACCACCGCCAGGCCCAGGAAGAGCAGGGTGCGCCGGTCGCCCCACTGCCAGTCGGCGGCCTTGATCAGTGCCCAGATGAGGCAGAACATCGCACCGGACAGCAGGACGATGCCGGGGATGTCGAAGGACCTCGGGGCCTTCTCGGCGCGGTGGTCCACCAGCAGCAGCAGACCGAGGACCAGCGCCAGCACGCCGACCGGCGCGTTGATGAAGAAGACGGACTGCCAGTTGACGTGCTCGACGAGCAGTCCGCCGACGATCGGTCCGGCGGCGGTGGAGGCGCCGATCACCGCGCCCCAGATCCCGATCGCCATGTTGAGCTTCTCGGCGGGGAAGGTGGCGCGCAGCAGTCCGAGCGCCGCGGGCATCAGCAGCGCGCCGCACAGGCCCTGGAGCACCCGGAAGGTCACGACGAGCGAGACCTCGCTCGAGAAGCCGATGGCGGCCGAGGAGAGGGCGAAGCCGACGACGCCGATCAGGAAGGTCTGCCGGTGGCCGAAGCGGTCACCGAGCTTGCCCGCCGTGATCAGCGCGACGGCGAGGGCCAGCAGATAGCCGTTGGTGATCCACTGCACCTCGGCGAGCGAGGCGCCGAGGTCCTTCTGGATCGCCGGGTTGGCGATGGCGACGATCGTGCCGTCGAGGGCGACCATCGTCACGCCGAGGGCGACGGTGAGAAGCGTCAGCCATGGATGACCCCGAAGTCCTTTCGGGGGATCGACTATGGGAGGTTCCGGCGCCGAATCGGCGACGGTGGTCGAAGACGTCATGCCGGGAGACTAATGTCAGCGTCTGACAAAAGACAAACCTATTCATCCGCCGGTTACTGACGTTTTCCTCACAGATATCCTGAGCAGCCGCAACGCGGCCCGAACGCGGCAGAAAGAGAGCCGATAGGTGACAACGGACGAGGCAGTGGCGAACCCCGCGACGCCACCACCGGCCGGGCTGCGCGAGCGCAAGAAGCAGCGGACGCGCAACGCCCTGGTGCGCTCCGCGCTGGAGCTGTTCACCCGTCAGGGATACGAGCGGACGACGGTCGACGAGATCGCCGAGGCGGTCGAGGTCTCCCAGCGCACCTTCTTCCGCTACTTCGCCAACAAGGAGGAGGTCGCCTTCGCCAGCCAGGAGTCGGCCGAGTGCCACTTCTTCGCCGCCCTGTGCGGGCGCCCCGCGGGCGAGGCGCCGATGACCGCGCTGCGCCAGGCGATCCTCGACGCCTGGGGGACCATGGGGGACGCCATCGAGCAGATGGTGCCGCCCCAGCTCCATATGCGGATGTACCGGCTGATCGAGTCGACGCCGAGCCTGCTCGCCGCCCATCTGCGCCGCACCGCCGAACTGGAGGAGCGGCTGGCGCGCGAGATCGCCCGCCGTGAGGGGCTGGACATCGACACCGACCCGCGGCCGCGGGTGGTGGTCGCCATGTTCGGCGGGGTGATCCGGGTGGCCGGGAAGATGTGGGGCGAGGGCGAGGACGACAGCACGGTCACCTTGCGGGACCTCACCGCGTTCCATCTTGATTACGTGGGCCCAGCCCTCGCCGAACAATGGGACAAGTAGCAACAATTCCGGCATAGATCCCAGGAATTCCCACCCTCAAACGTGATATGAATCACGGCATTTGGCACCCGGTGCCGTGCTTCTCCTAGGGTGTTCCGCGGTGACTTCCTTCTCGGAGCTCGGCTCCCCCTCTCCCGGTTCCACCGCCTGGCGCGCCCTGCTCGCGCTGGCGGTGGTTTTCGTACTCCTCGCCACCACCGGCTGGACCGCCATAAGAAGTCACACGGGAGCCGCCGATCCGCTCTCCGCGTCGATCAACGCTTGGCGCCACGGCAGACTCAGCGGCCACGCCCTGCCCGATCCGTACGGCTCGCCGCGCGCGCTCAACCGCTGGTTCGACTCGCTCAGCAAGGCCCAGACGGACCGTCTGGTGCGCCGCTACCCGCTGGTCATCGGCAATCTCAACGGCGCGCCGGTGGCCCTGCGCTACCGCGCCAACCGCGTCGCCCTGACCAAAGCGCGCGCCGAGGAGCGCAAGCGGGTGCACGACCCCCGGCTCACCCCGCTGGGCCGCGCCGACGCGACCCGCCGGATGGACCGCTACGAGGACCTGCTGGGCGCCGGGCGGCAGATCTTCTCCTTCGACCCGTCGGGCGCCGGACGGGCCGCCGAGGTCTTCGGCGACCTCGCCCACGCCACCCGGGTCTCGATCGTGGTCCCGGGCGTGGACACCAACATCCTGACGTTCCAGAAGACCGGGCGCCCGTACACCGCCACGGTCGGCATGGCCCGTGCGCTCTACCAGAACGAGCGGACCGACGCCCCGGACACCAAGACCGCCGTCATCGCCTGGGCCGACTACACCTCCCCGGCCGGGATCGGCATGGACGCGGCCACCGGCAAGCTCGCCGCCCAGGGCGCGGTGCGGCTGCGCGCGCTGGTCGACGCGCTGCCCTCGCTCTCCCGTGTCTCGCTGATGTGCCACAGCTACGGCTCGGTGGTGTGCGGGGTCGCCGCCCGCGACCTGCCGCCCAAGGTCACCGATATCGCGGTGGCCGGCAGCCCCGGTATGCGCGCCGACCACGTCTCCGACCTGGGGACCAGCGCCCGGGTGTGGGCGATGCGCGACTCCGGCGACTGGATCGAGGACATTCCGCATCTGGAGGTCGGCGGGCTCGGCCACGGCGCGGACCCGCTCTCCTCCGGCTTCGGCGCCCGGGTGCTGTCCGCGGACGGGGCGCATGGACACGCCGGATACTTCGAACCGGGCACCACCAGCCTGGACAACTTCGCACGGGTGGGAATCGGCGCCGTCCAGTCCGTGAGCTGCGGCAACGGTGACGACTGCACGGCGGGGCTGCGCTGACGCGACGCGGAAACACCGGAAACTCTAGTGACGCGCGTAGCCTCAAAGGGGGACGGGCCGGGGTACCGCCGCATACGATGAGCCGCATGGGTGATGTGCTGGCGGGTTTTCAGACCGTCTGGGAGTTCGACACCGACTCCGTGCTCATCCGCTTCGAACGGGGGATCCGCACGCCGAAGCTGCTCCAGACGCTCGGCGAACGCCGCATCCCCTACGAGGCGCTGTCCGGGGTGGAGCTCACCCCGGGCAAACGGGGAACGGTGGTGTTGCGCGCCGTGCCGAGACCGGGCGCCGACCCGCTGATGGACGCGGCCGGCGGCCAGCTCAAGGAGGCGTACGACCCGTACCGCCTGGTGCTGCCGGCCGAGCGGGAGACCCTCGCCGACTACTACGCGGAACAGATACGCGCCGTCCTGGGCCCGGACGCCGGCATCCCCGCCGAGGCGTATCTGGTGACCGTGCCCCAGGCGCCGCTGTCCTTCAAGGCGTACGACGGCAAGGCGTCCTTCGACGGCAAGGCGATCTCCTTCCGCTGGTTCTGGACCGGCGCCTCCTCGGCGAAGTGGAAGGCCGGGGACCAGCGCTTCCGGATCGAGGAGCTGACCGGGGTGGAGTGGCGGTCACCGGAGAGCCGGGGCTCGGCGGGCACCGCGCCCAAGGAGGGCTCCGCCCAAGGGGGGCCCGTCGCAGGCGGTTCCGCCACGGACGCGGCGGCCACGGACGCGGCGGCCAAGGACGGCACGGCCCGGAACGGTACGGCCAAGAACGGCACGGCCCGGAACGGCACCGGCAAGGGCTCCCCCAAGGGCGGCGGCCACGGCCATCTGCGGCTGCTGCGCCGCTCCGCCGAGGACCAGCCCGCCGGCCGCCCCGACCAGGACCCCGCGGCCGTCGTCTTCGGGATGGGCTACGGACTCGTCCACCAGTCGCTGCCGTTCGCCGCGGCCGTCCTGGAGGCCATCCAGGTCTCCGCCCCGGTGCCGTGCGCCGAGGGCGCCCCGTCCCCGGCACGGGCCGCCGCCCCGCGCCGCGACCCCGCCGACATTGCCGAACGCATCCGCCATCTGGGCGAGTTGCACACGGCCGGACTGCTGACCGACGACGAGTTCAGCGCGAAGAAGGCCGAACTGCTGGCGGAACTGTAGGTGTCCGGCTCCCCCTCCGCGCCGGCGGACGCGGCCGCCGGCCCGGCGTCCACCGCGCACGAGAGCCTGCCCAGGGCCGCCCGGCGGCAGGTGGGCGCCCTCGCCCGCGCCCTGGTGACCCCCAGCTATCCGGCGACGCCGCTGTTCGCCCGGTCGCCCAGGCGCTGGGTGCGCCGGGTGCCGTACGGCGTGGCGATGATCCTCATCGCGATCCTGCTTCCGGTCTCCGCCCAAGTCCTGACCTCCGAATACGGGGTGGGCGGCGGCGTCGCCACGCTGTTCGGCGTCGCCCAGTCCACCCCGCTGCTGCTGTCCGTCACCCGTCCCCTTCAGGCGTGGTGGATCGTCCTCCTCAGCGACATCGTCTGCGCGCTGACGGTGCTCGGCGCCACGGACCCCGACCGCCAGGTGTGGCCCTGGCCGCCGGCCGCCCTCATCGGCTACCTCTTCCTGCTGCTCGCCCTCGCGCTGCGCGAACCGCCCCGCACCCTGGTGGCGGTGTGGCTGGTCACCGGCGTCGCCGGGGTGGCGCTCGGCGTGGCCTTCCCGGAGCGGAGCAACGGCAGCAACGTGGTGCTGTTCGTGTTCAGCGGGGTGGTGCTGCTCGTCGTCGGCGCGCTGCGCGAGCGCGGGGACGCCCGGCGGCGGCTGGCCGAACAGGAGACGATCAGCGAGGCCGAACGGGCCCGTCGCACCCTGCTGGAGGAGCGCGCCCGGATCGCCCGTGAGCTGCACGATGTGGTCGCCCACCACATGTCCGTGATCACCGTGCAGGCGGACAGCGCCCCGTACCGGATCGGCGGTCTGCCCGCCGAGGCGGAGCGGGAGTTCTCCACCATCGCCGCCACCGCCCGGCAGTCGCTCGCCGAGATGCGGCGGCTGCTGGGTGTCTTGCGCAGTGCGGAAACCCGCGGGGAGCGGACGCCGCAGCCAGGGCTGCGGCAGGTGCCGCAGCTGGTCGAGGCGACCGTGCGGGCCGGCATACCGACCACGCTGACCGTCGCCGAGGACGTGGCCGGGCTCGAACCGCTGCCACCGGCCGTGGGGCTGTCCGCATACCGCATCGTGCAGGAGGCGCTGGCCAATGTGGTGCGGCACGCACCGGGCGCCGCCACCCGGGTGTCCGTCTCGGCCGTCCCGGCCGTCCCGGCCGTCTCGGCCGAGGACCGCTCGGCGCTGACCGTGCTGGTGGTCAACGGCCCACCGGCCGGCACGCCCACCAGACCCGTGGAGACCAGCGGCACCGGCCATGGCCTCGTCGGCATGGCCGAACGCGTACGGCTGGTCGGCGGCACGCTCGACACCGGCCCGCTGCCCGACGGCGGCTTCCGCGTCGCGGCCCGGCTCCCCCTGACCGACCTCGAACAGCGCGAAGAGACGGACCCGTCATGACCATCAAGGTGATCATCGTCGACGACCAGGCGATGGTGCGGGCGGGGTTCGCCGCGCTGCTCGCCGCGCAGAGCGATATCGACGTCGTCGGCGAGGCGCCGGACGGGCGGGAGGGCGTGGAGGTCAGCCGCCGCACCCACCCCGATGTGGTGCTGATGGATGTCCGGATGCCCGAGATGGACGGGCTGACGGCGGCCCGTCAGCTGCTGGACCCGCCGCGCGGGGTCACCCACCGGCCGAAGGTGCTGATGCTCACCACCTTCGACGTGGACGACTACGTCTACGAGGCGCTGCGCGCCGGGGCCAGCGGCTTTCTGCTGAAGGACGCCCCGCCGGCCGATCTGATCTCGGCGGTCCGGGTGGTGGCGGCGGGTGAGGCGCTGCTCGCCCCGTCCGTCACCCGCCGGCTGATCGCCGACTTCGCCCGCCAGCGCCCCGCCCCGCGCCGCGACGGACGCGCCCTGCGGCGCGGGCGGCTGACACCGCGTGAGACGGAGGTGCTGGAGCTGATCGCCCGGGGCCTGTCCAACCAGGAGATCGCCGAGGCGCTGGTGCTCGCGGAGCAGACGGTGAAGACGCATGTCGGCCGGGTGCTGGCCAAGCTCGCACTCCGCGACCGCGCGCAAGCGGTGATCTTCGCCTACGAGTCGGGTCTGGTGACTCCGGGCAGCCAGTGACCCCGGCCGGGGCCAGACCGGTTCGCAGCGGGGCTCGCCGCCCCAGAAACCGGCGACCGCCCACGCCCCGCCCGCCGCCCTCTGCCACGGCTACGGCTACGGCCACGGCCACGGCCACGGCTACGGCTGTCGGACGAGGCCATCGCGGACCGGCCGCCCCGCGATGGCCTCGTCCGACAGCCGTGCCGACCGCGCTGTGCGGGAATCGCTCCGCCTGCGTGCCGGACCGGCTTCGCGCTGGACCGCCCGGCCCAGGCCGCCGACGGGGTGACGCCCGCGACCCGCCAGGCGGCGGGGCAACCCACCGGACAGTGCGGCCACCCGCCGGGCACTACCGCGACGCACCACTGGCCCAGTACCGCAACCCCCGCCAAGCGCCACCGCGGCGCGCCGCCAAGCGGCCGACGCACCGCCAGGCCGACCGCGACACGCCAAGCCGACCCGCAGCACCCCACGCACCGCCGACCCGCTGCCACAACCCACCACCGAGCAGCACCGCGGCGCGCCGCCAAGCGGCCCACGCACCGCCAGGCCGACCGCGACACGCCAAGCCGACCGACCACACCGCCACACCCCACCGACCCGGCACCGCCACCCACGCACCCACCACCGGGCGGTGACGCAAACCCGCCGCCGGGCGGTGCCACGCCCCACCGTCGGCACAGTGCCGGGCCCCGCCGGGCGGTACCGCGCAGTGCCACAACCCGCCGCCGCCGCGGGCGTCACGCGCGGCGTGACGCCCGCGGCGGCGGCGCGTCGGCTGCCGCTGGGCTTTTGGCTAGGCGCGGCCCGCGCTCGTCGCGCTCATGTCGGCGTAGCGGGCGCCCACCACCTGTGCGGCGATCGGCTCCAGCGCGGCCAGCTCGTCCGCGGTCAGCTCGATCCGGGTCGCGGCGGTGTTCTGCTCGATCCGGGCGCGGGTGCGGGTGCCGGGGATCGGTACCACGGCGAGCCGGTGCACCTGGGCCTGCTGCTGCACCCAGGCCAGCGCGATCTGGGCGAGCGTGGCGCCGCGCGCCTCGGCGATCGTGCGGAGGGGCGCCAGCAGCGCGGCGTTGGCGGCCGCGTTGTCGCCGGTGAAGCGTGGCTGCCGGCGGCGGAAGTCGTCCTCGCCCAGCTCCCGCTCGGCGTTGACGAACGAGCCGGTCAGGAAGCCGCGGCCGAGCGGGGAGTACGGCACGAGGGCGACGCCCAGCTCCGCGGCGGTCGCCACGACGCTGTTCTCGCCGCCGTCCTCCACATCGCGGCTGAACAGGGACCACTCCGACTGCACCGCCGCGATGGGGTGCACCGCGTGCGCCGCGCGCAGCTCGTTCGCCGTGACCTCGCTCAGCCCGAGGTGCTTGACCTTCCCCTCGGCCACCAGCTCGGCCATGGTGCCGACGCTCTCCTCCAGCGGCACCTCGGGGTTGCGCCGGTGCATGTAGTACAGGTCGACGTGGTCGACCCCGAGGCGGCGCAGGCTGCCCTCGATGGCCTGGCGGATGTACGGGCGGTCGTTGCGGATGCGCTGGTTGCCGAACGGCTCGTTCTCGTTCCGCTGGATGGCGAACTTGGTGGCCAGGGTGATCCGGTCCCGGTTGGCCCGGACGAAGGGGGAGATGAACTCCTCGTTCCGCCCGAAGCCGTAGACATCGGCGGTGTCGAAGAGCGTGACCCCCAGTTCCAGGGCCCGCTCCAGCGTCGCCCGCGCCTCCGCCTCGTCCTGGGTCGGTCCGTAGGCCCAGCTCATGCCCATGCAGCCCAGGCCCTGGACGCCGACCTCGGGTCCGCCGGTGCCCAGGCCGACCGTGGCGATCGTCTCGTTGGTGCTGTCGCTCATACGGGGTTCAGACCCTCTCCGACGCCCTCCGGGCGTCAGCGTAGACATCGATCTTGTAGTCGAGAACGGCGAGCGTGCTCTGCAGCTCGGCGATCCGCTCCCGTACGTTCTCGCGGTGGGTGGTCAACAGCTCCTCCCGCTCGGGGAAGGTGTGCTCGCCCTCCCGCACCAGCTCGGCGTAGCGGACCATGTCCGCGACCGGCATCCCGGTCAGCCGCAGCTTGCCGACGAGGTGGAGCCAGTCCAGGTCGCGGTTGGTGAAGCAACGCTGGCCGGTGTGGGTACGGTCCACGTGCGGCATCAGCCCGATCCGCTCGTACCAGCGCAGGGTGTGCGCCGTCAGCCCGGTGTGGGCGGCCACCTCACTGATCGTGTAGCGGTCCTGCCCGGTGGGCCGGGGGTGCGTGGTGCTTCCCATACTCACCGGAGCGCTGTCCAACACGGTCATGCCGATTCACCTCTCGCAGGTCGTCGATCCGCACGCCTCATCGACGTCTTCAACGCTATTGACTTGGAGTGCACTCCAAGCAAGCGGAGATTTGGCGGAATCTTGGGCGGCGTGAGTCCCCTCGGCACCCGGCACTAGGCTCTGGGGCATGGAGAGCCTGCGGATGATCGAGAACTGGCCGGTCCCGACGGCGGCGGCCGCCGTCGTACGCGCGGACGGCACCCTGGCCGGATCGTACGGCCCGACCGGCCACCGATTCCCCCTCGCCTCGGTCACCAAACCGCTCGCCGCGTACGCCGCGCTGGTCGCCGTCGAGGAGGGCGCGGTGGAGCTGGACGAACCGGCGGGGCCCGAGGGCTCCACGGTGCGCCATCTGCTGGCGCACACCTCGGGGCTCGCCTTCGACGAGCACCGGCCGGCCGCCGCGCCCGGCAACCGCCGGCTCTACTCGAACGCCGGGTTCGAGGTGCTGGGCGACCACATCGCCAAGGCCACGGACATCCCGTTCCCGGAGTATCTGCGCCAGGCGGTGCTGGAGCCGCTCGGCATGACCGCCACCGAGCTGCCCGGCTCCCCCGCCAAGGACGGCGTCTCGACCGTGGACGACCTGGTGCGCTTCGCGGCGGAGCTCCAGGCCCCGCGGCTGCTGGCGGCCGAGACGCTGGCCGAGGCCACCTCCGTGGTCCATCCGGGTCTCACGGGTGTGCTGCCCGGCTACGGACACCAGCGGCCCAACGACTGGGGGCTCGGCTTCGAGATACGCGACGGCAAGTCGCCGCACTGGACCGGCGCCTCCTCCTCGCCCCGCACTTTCGGGCATTTCGGCCAGTCGGGGACGTTCCTGTGGGTGGACCCGGACGCGCGCGCCGCCTGTGTCGCCCTGACCGACCGGGCCTTCGGGCCCTGGGCGATCGAGGTCTGGCCGACGCTCACCGACGCGATCCTGGCGGAGCTGGGCTGAAGCCGGCCGCCCGTCGCCAAGGGCGCGTCGCCGTCGCCTGCCGCCCGTCACCAAGGGCTGTCGCCCGTCGCCTGTGCGTGCGTCGGCGGTCAGCCGAAGACCGGTTCCGCGCGCATCTCCCAGATCAGCAGCTCCGCGGGGCCCTCGGCCCGCGCCTCCAGCCCCCGCGCATCCGTGATCCGGGCCGCGTCGCCGGGTGCCAGGGTCTCCCCGTCGAGCCGCACCGCGCCGCGCACCGCATGCGCGTACACCCACGGCGCGTCCGGCAGCGCGGTGCGCTCACCGTCCATCAGCCGCCGTACGTGCAGTACCGCCTCGGTGCGCTCCAGTGCGTACGGGGTGCCGTCGGCGATGCCGCGCACCACCTCGTAGCCGGGGTCGGTCGCGGCGGCGGGGCCCGGCACCAGCCACATCTGGACGAAGGTGAGGGGTTCCGCGCCCGCGTTGCGCTCGGTGTGCCGCACCCCGCTGCCCGCGCTGAGCCGCTGCACATCGCCGGGGCGCACCACGGTCCGCGCGCCGGTGGAGTCCTGGTGGGTGAGCTCGCCCTGGACGACCCAGGTGACGATCTCCATATCGCGGTGCGGATGTTCGGCGAAGCCCGCGCCGGGGGCGAGCCGCTCCTCGTTGCAGGCGACGAGGGACCCGAACCGCACATTGCCGGGGTCGTAGTGCCCAGAGAAGGAAAAGGCGTGGCGCGTCTCGATGCCCGCGCCGTCCCCGCCCGGATACCGTGCACCGGACCGCTGTATCCACATCACCCGGTCCACGGTAGTGCGCCCCGATCTGCCCGTCCCGACCTCCCCCCGCCCCTACCCCCGCGTAGCCTCCCGCCCCCAGCGCTCACCACCCGATAAGGCAGTCTTGTCCTCGTGCCTGAACCAGCCTCGAACACCCCGCATCCGCACAGTGCCACCCTGCGCCGCCTGGAGAAGTCCTCCGGAAAGCTCGCCGCCAGCGCCATCGCGCGCATGGACGAGCAGCTGCCGTGGTACCGCGCGATGCCGCCCGAGAACCGCTCCTGGATCGGGCTGGTGGCGCAGGCGGGCATCGCGGCCTTCACCGAATGGTTTCGCCATCCCGAGACGCCCCAGGCGATCAGCACCGATGTGTTCGGCACCGCGCCGCGCGAGCTGACCCGGGCGATCACCCTGCGGCAGACCGTGGAGATGGTCCGCACGACCATCGAGGTCATGGAGTCGGCGATCGACGACGTGGCGGCGCCGGGCGATGAGTCGGTGCTGCGCGAGGCGCTGCTGGTGTACGCGCGGGAGATCGCGTTCGCCACCGCCCAGGTGTACGCGCAGGCCGCCGAGGCGCGCGGCGCCTGGGACGCCCGGCTGGAGTCGCTGGTGGTCAACGCGGTGCTGTCCGGGGAGGCGGACGAGGGGGCGCTGTCCCGCGCCGCCGCCCTGGGCTGGAACTCCCCCGACCATGTGTGCGTGGTGCTGGGCACCGCCCCGGACGGGGACAGCGAGCTCACGGTGGAGGCGATCCGGCGGGCCGCCCGCCACGCCAAGCTCCAGGTCCTCACCGGGGTGCTGGGCGACCGGCTGGTGGTGGTCGCGGGCGGCTCGGACAATCCGCTCCAGGCGGCGAAGGCGCTGATCGGCCCGTATGCCCCGGGTCCGGTGGTGGCCGGTCCCGTGGTCTCCGATCTGCTGGCCGCGACCCGCTCGGCGGGGGCGGCGGCGGCCGGTCTGAAGGCGTGCACTGCCTGGCCGGACGCCCCCCGTCCGGTACTCGCGGACGATCTGCTGCCCGAGCGCGCGATGGCCGGGGATCCGGCCGCCCGTGAGCAGTTGGTGGAGGAGATCTACAGACCGCTGGAGGAAGCCGGTTCCGCGCTGCTGGAGACGCTGAGTGTGTACCTCGAGCAGGCGAGCAGTCTGGAGGGCGCGGCCCGGATGCTCTTCGTTCACCCGAACACCGTGCGCTACCGGCTACGACGTGTGACCGACGTCACCGGATGGTCGCCTTCCGACGTCAGGTCGGCGTTTACTCTGCGCATAGCCCTGATCCTGGGCCGTCTCGCCGATGCGAACATATTGCCCTGACCGTTTGTCGGACCCCCACAATTCCCCTGACCGTTCTTCGTCCTTGTCCTCACGGGCGGGTCGGACCCCCCACAAGAGAGAGTGTGAGAGTGCTCGTACTCGTCGCTCCCGGCCAGGGCGCTCAAAAGCCCGGCTTCCTGACCCCCTGGCTCGACCTCCCCGGCGTCTCCGAACGTCTGGCCTGGTGGTCGGCCGTCTCCGGTCTGGACCTCATCCACTACGGCACGAAGGCCGATGAGGAGGAGATCCGCGACACCGCGGTGGCCCAGCCGCTGCTGGTGGCCGCCGGTCTGGTCGCCGCCCACGCGCTGTTCGCGGAGGGCATCGAGGGCGCGACCGGTCTCGCGGAGCTGCCGAACCGTATCGGCGCGGTCGCGGGCCACAGCGTCGGAGAGATCACCGCGGCCGCGGCCGCGGGCGTGTTCACCGACGAGGCGGCCATGGTGCTGGTCCGCCGGCGCGGCCTGGCCATGGCCGAGGCCGCGAGCCGTGCCGAGACCGGCATGGCCGCCATACTGGGTGGTGAGCAGGACGATGTCGTCGCCCATCTGGAGAAGCACGGGCTGACCCCGGCGAACGTCAACGGCGCCGGGCAGATCGTGGCCGCGGGCACCGCCGAGCAGCTGGCGGCGCTGGCCGAGGACAAGCCGGAGGGGGTGCGCCGCGTCGTACCGCTCAAGGTGGCCGGCGCGTTCCACACCGACCACATGGCCCCGGCGGTCGCCACGCTCGAGACCCTGGTCGCGGGCGTCCCGGTGGCCGATCCGCGCACCGCTTACGTCTCCAACCGCGACGGCGGGGTCGTGGCGTCCGGGGCCGAGGTGGTCGAGCGGCTGGTCGCCCAGGTGTCCAACCCGGTGCGCTGGGACCTGTGCATGGAGACCTTCCAGCGGCTGGGCGTCACCGCGCTGATCGAGCTGGCCCCGGGCGGAACGCTCACCGGCATCGCCAAGCGCGCCCTGCCGGGCGTCACCAACCTGGCGCTGAAGACTCCGGACGATCTCGACGCGGCCCGTGCGCTGATCGAGGAGCACGCCGTCCCCGCCGTCGACACACCGGCCGAAGAGGAGCCCCGAGAAGCATGACCGCGAAGATCAAGCCCAGCAAGGGCGCCCCGTACGCGCGCATTCTCGGCGTCGGCGGCTACCGGCCCACCCGGGTGGTGCCCAACGAGGAGATCCTCAAGCACATCGACTCCTCGGACGAGTGGATCCGCACCCGCTCGGGCATCGTCACCCGTCACTGGGCCGGTCCGGACGAGACGGTCGCCGCCATGTCCGTGGAGGCGGGCGGCAAGGCCATCGCCGACGCGGGGCTGACGCCGGAGCAGATCGGCGGTGTGATCGTCTCGACGGTCTCGCACTTCAAGCAGACCCCGGCGATCGCCACCGAGATCGCGCATCTGCTGGGCGCCGGCAAGCCGGCCGCGTTCGACATCTCGGCGGGCTGCGCGGGCTTCGGCTACGGGCTGACCCTCGCCAAGGGCTTGATCACCGACGGTACCGCGGAGTATGTGCTGGTCATCGGCGTCGAGCGGCTTTCCGACCTGACCGACCTGGAGGACCGGGCAACGGCCTTCCTGTTCGGTGACGGCGCCGGCGCCGTGGTCGTCGGCCCCTCCAAGGAGCCCGCGATCGGCCCGACCGTCTGGGGCTCGGAGGGCGACAAGTCCGACACCATCAGCCAGACCCTGCCCTGGGACGTCTACCGCGACCAGGACGCGGCGGAGGTGCGCTACCCGGCGCTGCGCCAGGAGGGCCAGGCGGTCTTCCGCTGGGCCGTCTACGAGATGGCGAAGGTGGCCCAGCAGGCCCTGGACGAGGCCGGAATCAGCGCGGAGGACCTCGACGCGTTCATCCCCCACCAGGCCAATATGCGGATCATCGACTCGATGATCAAAACCCTCAAGCTGCCGGAGCACGTCACGGTCGCCCGTGATGTGGAGACCACCGGCAACACCTCGGCCGCCTCCATTCCGCTCGCCATGGAGCGGCTGTTGGCGACGGGGCAGGCGAAGAGCGGCGACACCGCGCTCGTCATCGGATTCGGAGCCGGTCTCGTCTACGCAGCGACGGTCGTTACCCTCCCTTAGGCTCCATAGTCCATATCCACGCAGCCCCGCAGAAGTCGGACGCTGCGCCACCACCGCAACACACCGAAGAAGGAGCGCCGCAATGGCCGCCACTCAGGAAGAGATCCTCGAGGGTCTCGCCGAGATCGTCAACGAGATCGCCGGTATCCCGACCGAGGACGTCCTGCTGGACAAGTCCTTCACCGACGACCTGGACGTCGACTCGCTGTCCATGGTCGAGGTGGTCGTCGCCGCCGAGGAGCGCTTCGACGTGAAGATCCCGGACGACGACGTCAAGAACCTCAAGACCGTCGGCGACGCCGTCGAGTACATCCTCAAGCACCAGGGCTGAGCCCTAGGAGACCGGTTGTCGCCACCCATGCGGTGGCAGGTCCAGCACCTTCTACACGTGGAGTAAGAATTCCTGTGAACTCGACCAATCGCACCGTGGTCGTCACCGGTGTTGGTGCCACGACGCCGCTGGGTGGCGACGCCCCGTCGACCTGGGAGGCCATGCTGGCCGGCCGGTCCGGCGTCCGCCTCCTGGAGGAGGAATGGGCGGCCGAACTGCCGGTCCGCATCGCCGCGAAGGCCGCGGTCGACCCGGGCACCGTCATCCCGCGCCCGCAGGCCCGCAAGCTCGACCGTTCGGCCCAGTTCGCCCTGATCGCGGCCCGTGAGGCGTGGGCGGACGCGGGGTTCACCGCCAAGGCGGGCGAGGACTCCTCGATCGACCCCGACCGGCTGGGCGCGGTCGTGGCCTCCGGCATCGGCGGGGTCACCACCCTGCTCGACCAGTACGACGTGCTGCGCGAGAAGGGGGTCCGCAAGGTCTCCCCGCACACCGTGCCGATGCTGATGCCCAACAGCCCGGCGGCGAACGTCAGCATCGCCCTCAACGCCCGCGCGGGCGCGCACACCCCGGTGAGCGCGTGCGCGTCCGGCGCCGAGGCCATCGGCTACGCCATCGAGATGATCCGCACCGGCCGCGCCGATGTGGTCGTCGCCGGCGGCACCGAGGCGTCCATCCACCCGCTGCCCATGGTCGCCTTCGGCAACATGATGGCGATGTCCAAGAACAACGACGACCCACAGGGCGCCTCGCGCCCGTTCGACGTCGACCGCAACGGGTTCGTGATGGGCGAGGGCTCGGGCGCCATCGTCCTGGAGTCGGCTGAGCACGCCGCCGCACGCGGCGCCCGGGTGTACGCACAGGCCATCGGCCAGGGCATCTCGGCCGACGCCCACCACATCACCCAGCCGGAGCCGTCCGGCAACGGCATCGGGAACGCACTGCAGAACCTGGTGGAGAACACCGGCCTCGACGGTGCCGAGATCGCGCACGTCAACGCGCACGCGACCTCGACGCCGCAGGGCGACCTGGCGGAGATCAAGGCGCTGCGCAAGGTGTTCGGCGACCACGTGGACCACATGGCGGTCTCCGCCACCAAGTCCATGACGGGCCATCTGCTCGGCGGCGCGGGCGGTGTGGAGACGGTGGCCAGCGTGCTCGCGCTGTACCACCGGATCGCCCCGCCGACGCTCAACCTCGTCACCCCGGACCCGGAGGCGGACGCGGACTTCGTGACCGGCGAGGCCCGGCCGCTGCCCAGTGAGGGCCCGATCGCCGCGCTGAACGACTCGTTCGGCTTCGGCGGCCACAACGTGGTGCTGGCCTTCCGCACGCTCTGACCCTCGGCCGCCCCCTCCAGGGGCCCTGCCCAAGCGTGTGGCCCGCCTCGTGGCCCGCCTCCGGCTCCGACCGGAGGCGGGCCCTTCGCGTGTCGGCCTTTGGGGGCATCGGCCATGGGGGCGCCGGCCATGGGGGCGCCGGTCCTCGGGGCGCCGGCCCCTGGGGGCGCCGGCCCCTGGGGGCGCCAGCCCCTGGGGGCGCCGGCCCCTGGGGGCGCCAGCCCCTGGGGGCGCCAGCCCCTGGGGGCGCCAGCCCCTGGGGGCGCCGGCCCCTGGGGGCGCCAGCCCCTGGGGGCGCCGGTCCTCGGGGGCGCCGGCCCTCGGGGCGCCGGCCCTTGAGCGCCAGCCCTTGAGCCACCGGCCCTTAGGGCGCTGGTCCTTGAGGCGTCAGCCCTTGGATGCCGGTCCTTGAGGCGCCGGCCCTTGGGCGCCAGCCCCTGGGGGCGCCAGCCCCTGGGGGCGCCAGCCCCTGGGGGCGCCAGCCCCTGGGGGCGCCAGCCCCTGGGGGCGCCAGCCCCTGGGGGCGCCAGCCCCTGGGGGCGCCAGCCCCTGGGGGCGCCAGCCCCTGGGGGCGCCAGCCCCTGGGGGCGCCAGCCCCTGGGGGCGCCAGCCCCTGGGGGCGCCAGCCCCTGGGGGCGCCAGCCCCTGGGGGCGCCAGCCCCTGGGGGCGCCAGCCCCTGGGGGCGCCAGCCCCTGGGGGCGCCAGCCCCTGGGGGCGCCAGCCCCTGGGGGCGCCAGCCCCTGGGGGCGCCAGCCCCTGGGGGCGCCAGCCCCTGGGGGCGCCAGCCCCTGGGGGCGTCAGCCCTCGGGGCGTCAGCCCTGGGGCGCCGGCCATTGGGGCGCCGGTCCTTGGGGCGCCGGTCCTTGGGGCGCCGGTCCTTGGGGCGTCAGCCCTTCGTGTCGTCGAAGCTGGCGAAGTACGAGGCCACCATGTCCTCGTCGCCGTGGCCCGCCTCGATGGCGCGGCGGAACCGCTCGGCGCCCGCGGCCGCCACGTCCAGACGCACTCCGGCCCGTTCCCCGGCCGCCACGATCAGCCGGGCGTCCTTCTCGGCGGTCCTGGTCGCGAAGCTGGGCTCGAGGTCGCCCCGGAGCAGTTGGGCCGACTTGGTCCGCATATAGCCGTTGTCCAGCGGTCCGCCCTCCACCGCGCCCAGGAAGCCCTGCCAGTCCACGCCCAGCCCCTTGGCGAGGGCGGCCGCCTCGGCGGTGGCGTTGGTGACGCCCAGCACCCAGCTGTTGAGCACGAGCTTGAGCCGGGTGGCGGCGGCCTCCTCGGCGCTCTCGCCGACCCACACCGTACGGCTGCCGATGGCGTCGAAGACCGGCCAGACGACCGGGCGGACGGCGTTGGGCCCGGCGGCCAGCACCACGAGCTGTCCGCTCTCCGCGGGCTGCTTGGTGCCGAGGACGGGCGAGTCGACGAGGACGAGATCCTTCTCACGGGCGAACGCGGCGAGCGATTCCAGCGCGTCCAGCCCCGCCGTGGTGGCCTGGACCCACGCGGTTCCGGGGCGCAGCGCGGAGGCGGCCTGCCGCATCGTCTCCAGGACCGCGGCGCCGTCGTGGAGGATCGTCAGGACGGCGTCGGCGCCGTCCACCGCCTCGGCCGGGGTGTCGGTGACGCGCACACCGTCCTGGCCGAGCGGCTCGGCCTTGGAGCGGGTGCGGTTCCACGCGCGGACGTCGAGCCCGGAGCGGGCGAGGTTGCGGGCCATGCCCGAGCCCATGATGCCGGTGCCGAGGACCGCGACGGACGTTGCCGGGAGTTGTTCGGTCATACCGTCACGCTAGGACGTGAAGCGTGCTCGAAGCCAAAGGGGCGGCGGCGCGTCAGACGCTCAGACGACCTGGTGCAGCCAGCGGACGGGCGCGCCCTCACCCGCGTAGCGGAACGGCTCCAACTCGTCGTCCCAGGGCTTGCCCAGCAGCTTGGCGATCTCCTCCTCCAGCTCGCTCTCGCCGCGGGCGGAGCGGACGAGGGCGGCGCGCAGCCGGTCCTCGGGGATCAGGATGTCGCCGTGCATGCCGGTGACGGCGTGAAAGATGCCCAGCTCGGGAGTGGAGCTGTAGCGCTCGCCCTCGGCGGTGGCGCAGGGCTCGGCGGTCACCTCGAAGCGCAGCAGATGCCAGCCGCGGAGCGCGGACGCCAGTTTGGAGGCCGTACCCACCTCGCCCTGCCAGGAGAACTCGGCACGCCAGGTGCCATTGGCGGCGGGCTGTTTGATCCAGTCGAGGGTGACGCGCACGCCGAGGACGCCCGCGATGGCCCATTCGACGTGCGGGCACAGCGCGCGCGGAGCGGAGTGCACATACAGAACTCCACGTGTCGTCACCGGGACCTCCTGTGCGGTTCGAGGTGTGCCTTCCCCAGCGGCCTCGCGCCCGTACCGGTCCCGCCCGGGACATCGGATCACATTCTGCCCTAGCGATCACGCCCACACCAGTCTCGACGTTACCTTCAGTGAAATTTATCGTGCAGAATTCTCTAGAAACTGGACAGGATGTGACGTGGCGTAAGGTGCTGTTACCGCGCGGCGCGCCATGCCGCCGGGACGTCGCTCAACCTGGCACGAGAAACTGGCACGGGAAACGCGGAAACACAGGAACCACGAGGAAAACGTACCGTGCGGGTCGGCCGGAGGAGTGACGTACCGTCGGTCCGGACAGACATCACCCAACAGCCGGAGGGGGAACAGCCATGCGGGTCAGCGGGACACGCCGGAAGCGATCGGCGGCCGCTTCCTCGACCACGCGTACGGTCGTGCGCCCGACCCCGCGTACCGCCTCGCGCACCGCCCCACGCACCGCGGGGCGCACTGGTGTGGTGCTGTTCACCACCGCCGCCGTGCTGAGCTCGGCGGGCTGCTTCGGCAGTTCGGACGACCCGTCCCGGCACGGTCCGGCCCGCGCCCAGAAGACCCCCGGCGCCAAGACGGTCGTCTGGAACACCCGGCCGAGCTCGATCGCCTCCCTGGGCGACTCCATCACCCGCGGCTTCGACGCCTGCTCCGTCCTCTCCGACTGCCCCGAGGTGTCCTGGTCCACCGGCACCGATGTGCGGAGCCTCGCCCAGCGGCTGCTGCCCACCGCCACCGCCCGCGCGGGGACGAACGCCTGGAACTTCGCCAAGACCGGCGCGGTGGTGGCCGACCTCCCCGGCCAGATCGAGGCGGCCGCGGCCCACAAGCCGAAGCTGATCACCGTGATGATCGGCGCCAATGACGCCTGCCGGGACTCGGTCGACGACATGACCTCCACCGAGCAGTTCCGCACCACCTTCACCTCGGCCCTCACCCGGCTGCGCCGTGATCTGCCCAAGACCCAGGTGTATGTGGCCAGCGTGCCCAATCTGATGCGGCTGTGGTCGGAGGGGCGGAAGAACATCTTCGGCAAGCAGATCTGGAAGCTGGGCATCTGCCCGTCCATGCTGAAGGACTCCGACGCCGTGGACGCGGCCTCCAACGAGCGGCGGCAGCGGGTGGCGGACCAGGTGACGGCGTACAACAAGGTGCTGAAGGACGTCTGCGGGCGGGATGTGCTGTGCCGGTACGACCCGGCGGTGCACGAGTACCGCTTCACGTCGGCCGAGCTGAGCAAATGGGACTGGTTCCACCCCAGCAAGCGGGGCCAGCAGCAACTCGCCGACATGGCCTACCGCCGCATCACGGAAACCACGCCGTGATGGGGCCCGCCGCCACGTGATGGGGGCCGCCACGTATTGGGGTCCGCCGCGTGGCCGAGTCCGCGCCGTGGCCAGGGCCGAGCCGCGGCCGCCACATGACCGGACCGCGTCATACCCCAGGCAGCGACGTGGCCAGGGGCGCCACGTGACCGGAGCCGCCATGTGCCCGGAGCCGCCATGTGCCCGAAGCCGCGCCGGAGCCCGAGCCGCACGTGACCCGGGCCATCACGTGACCGGGGCCATCACGTGACCCGAGCCGCGCCGTGCCGTGACCCAGGCCGCCACATGACCGGGGCCACCACGTGCCCGGAGCCGCGCCGTGGCCCGAGCCGCACCGTGACCCAGGCCACCACATGATCGGGGCCATCACATGGCCCGAGCCGCGCCGTGCCGTGACCCAGGCCGCCACATGACCGGGGCCACCACGTGGCCCGAGCCGTGCCGTGATCCAGGCCGCCACCTGGCCCGAGCCGCGTCACGACCCAGGCCACCACGTGCCCCGAGCCGCGCCCGTGCCCCGAGGCGGGTCACCACCCGACCCGCCCCGCCACCTGACCCGAACCGTGCCGTGACCCAGGCCGCCACATGACCGGGGCCACCACGTGTCCGGAGGCGCGCCGTGACCCGAGCCGCGCCGTGACCCGGGCCGCCACGTGACCGGGGCCATCACGTGACGGGAGCCGCGTCACGACCCAGGCCACCGTCTGACCCGCCCCGCCACCTGACGCGAGCCGCGCCGTGACCCAGGCCACCACGTGGCCGGAGCCACAACCCAGGTGCGCGGTCGTCGGTCGTCTTCTCAGGGCACGCGCACCGGTACCGACACTCGGCGGTCGGCTACGCTGCGGCCCGCCTCCGCCGTATAGCTGCCGGGGACCAGCCGCCAGGCGCCCTTCGTCTCGTCCCAGATCTCCGCCGCCCGGCGGGGCAGGGGGATGGCCGCCTCCGCCGTCTCCCCCGGGCCCGCGGTGACCGGGGCGAAGGCCGCGAGGCATCGCACGGGCCGCTCCTCGCCGTCGTCCTCGGGCACCGTGAGGTAGATCTGCACCACCTCGCGCCCGGCCCGCTCCCCGGTGTTGCGGACCCGCACGGTCACGGTGCCCAGCACTCCGTCGCCCTCTTCGGTGCCGTGCCCGCCGGCGGTCGGCGCGGGGGTGAAGTCCACCGCCTCGTAGGCCCAGTCGGTGTATCCGAGGCCGTGGCCGAACCAGTACGCCGGAGCGGGTCCCTGTCGCCGCTCCCAGGCCCGGTAGCCGATGAACACGCCCTCGTCGTAGACCAGCCGGCCCTCGCTCGGGGTCACGGTGGACACCGGGGCGTCCGCGAGCCGCTCGGGCCAGGTCGTGGGCAGCCGCCCGCCGGGCTCCTCCGCGCCCAGCAGGACATCGGCGAGCGCGGCCCCCGCCTCCTGGCCCGGGAACCAGCTCAGCAGCACCGCGGCGGCCTCCTCCCGCCAGTCCATCTCCACCGGGGAGCCGGCGTTGACCACCACCACGGTGGGGGTGCCGGTGGCGGCGACGCGCCGCACGAGCTCGTCCTGGCGGCCCGGCAGCCGCAGATGCTTCCGGTCGAACCCCTCGCTCTCGACCCGCTCGGTGGTGGCGACCACCACCACGGCCACCTCGGCCGCCGAGGCCGCGGCGACGGCCTCCCGGATGAGCTCCTCGGCGTCCCGCTCCGGGGCCCGGTGCATCAGGCTGAAGCAGACGGCGTCGAGAAAGGCCTCCTCATGCCGCGCCACCACGCAGGTGAGGCTGACCTCCACAGGCTCGCCCGCCGTGAGCTCCACCTGGCCCCGCGGCACCGGTGAGCCCAGGAACGCCTCGAAGGGGTCGTCGACGGCCGCCGGGAGCTGCTCCCCTTCGAAGAGCACCTGCCCGTCCACGACCAGCCGGAGGCCGCCCAGCCCCCTGGTGCCGAAGGAGTGCGCGCCGCTCTCGCGCGGGGTGAAGGTGCCGACGGTCTCGACCGTGTGCAGCTCCTCGTAGCTCACCCCGTCGGGGAAGTCGCCGATCCACTGCACCTGCCCGCTGGGCAGCCGCGACTCGCCGAGCACCCGCCCGTCGGCGGCCCGGACCACGGCGCGCAGCTCGAATCCGTGGGCGGCGGGGGCGAGTTCGTCGGTGGGGTCGGCGCCCACGGCGTAGCTGAGCCGGACCTCCGGCGGCAGGGCGGCCCGCAGCCCGTCGAGCGGTGAGACCACATGGTCGGGGAAGACCACCGCCGAGCCGCCGCCCAGCACCCGCGCGTCCCGCGCCGCCGCGCCGATCAGGGCCAGCGACCGCACCCCGCCGGGACCGTGGACACCGAGGGGCAGCACCGCGTCCCGGCCGCCCGCGCCCTCGTTCCGCAGCAGCACGAAGGACCGCCGGGCGATCTCGCGGGCCAGCGCGTCCCCGTCGATCGGGGCGGGCCGGTCGGCGGGCGCGACGGCCGGGGCCGCTCCGTCCAGGACGCCGACCCGGGCGGCCAGGGTGAGCAGCCGCCGCACCGCCGCGTCCAGCTCCGCCTCGGTCACCCGGCCCGCGCGCACCGCGGCGGCCAGCGCCTCGCCGTAGACGGTCCGCGGACCGGGCATCGCGACGTCGAGGCCGCCCTTCAGGCCGCGCACGGTGTCCCGGGCGGCCATCCAGTCGGAGACGATGAAGCCGTCGAACCCCCACTCACCGCGCAGCACCCCCTGCTGGAGCTCGTGGTGCTCGGTCATGGTGGCGCCGTTGACCCCGTTGTAGGCGGCCATGACGCCCCAGGGGCGGGCGTTCTTGACGATGGCTTCGAAGGGCGCCAGATACAGCTCGCGCAGGGCCCGCGCACCGATCTCGTTGTCGACCGTGAAGCGCTCGGTCTCGGCGTCGTTGGCCACGAAGTGCTTGACGGTGGTGCCCACTCCGCCTTCCTGCACCCCCGTCACATAGCCGGTGCCGATCGCGCCGGTGAGATACGGATCCTCGCTGTACGCCTCGAAGTGCCGCCCGCCCAGCGGGGAGCGGTGCAGATTGACCGTCGGCGCCAGCAGCACATGGACGCCCTTGCGGCGCGCCTCCTGAGCGAGCAGCCGGCCCGCCCGCCGGGCGAGCTCCGGGTCCCAGGTCGCGGCGAGGGCGGTGGGGCTGGGCAGGGCGACGGAGGGGTCGTCGGCGGTCCAGTGGACGCCCCGGACGCCGATCGGGCCGTCGGACATCACCAGGGAGCGCAGCCCGATCGCGGGAACGGCGGGCAGGCTCCACATGTCCTGCCCGGACAACAGCCGCGCCTTGGTGTCCAGATCGAGGAGGCCGAGGGCCTTCTCCACGGCCTCCGCCGTACCGGCGGCCTCCGCCGTGCCGCCGCCCCCTGCCGTACCGTCGGCCCCTGCCCTGCCGTCGTCGCCGATCGCGTGCGCCATCGCTCGCCCTCCCGCTGCGGGTCCTGTCCGGCTCTTTGTCACTGCGTTACTTCGTGACCGCGTCACTTCGTCACTGCATCAACAGCGTTCACCGCGTCCGGGCCATCGTGGACCCGAGAACCTGTCACCAGGTAGGTACCGTTATCGATCCGTTATCAAACATGCTCTACGGTACGAGCATGGACAGGGTGACGGAGCGCGCTACCAGACGTGGTGAGGAGCGACGGGCGGAGATCGTCCGGTCCGCGCTCGAAGTGATCGCCGAGCGCGGCTACCGGGGCGCGACCCTCGGGGCGGTCGCCGAGCGGGTGGGGCTCACCCAGCAGGGGCTGCTCCACTACTTCCCCACCAAGGAGTCCCTGCTCATCGCCGTGCTCGAGGAGCGCGACCAGTGGGACACCGGCTCCGCCCGGCGGGACGGCGGGGACGCGTGGCCGCTGGACCTGCTCGCCACGCTGGTGGAGTACAACGCGATGCGCCCCGGAGTCGTCCAGACCTTCTCCGCGCTCCTCGGCGAGAGCGTCACCGGCGACCACCCCGCACGCGGCTTCTTCACCCAGCGCTATGCGAAGGTGCGCGCCGACATGGCGGCCACCCTGCGCGGCGAGTTCGGCGACCGGCTCCCCGGCGGGCTCACTCCCGAGGCCGCCGCGCCGCTGGTGGTGGCGGTGATGGACGGATTGCAGTTCCAGTGGCTGCACGACCGGGACGCGGTGGACATGCCCGCCCTCTTCCGGGCCTTCGTCTCCCTGCTGGAGCAGGGAGACGAGGAGACCTCATGACGGCGCGTACCGGCCCGCTCGTGACGTCGGCTCAGTCGTCGTCCGCGACCAGCCTGACCTTCTGATCGATCCCGGCCACGTTCCTCGGCACCGGTCCGAGGAGGTCGTTGAAGCCGTACTTCAGCAGCACGCCCTCGACGTCCGCCGGCCCCCGCACATACCGCCCCACCCCCGTCCCGTCGATCACCCAGCGGTGCCGCCACCCGTCACAGACCGCCTCGTACCCCCCGAGGCCATGACGCTCCCGGCCCTGGACGAGGGTGACGAGAACGCTCGCCCTCAGCCCTTCCGAGCCGTTCCCGGCACACCGGTAGCTTCCGTACAGCGTGACGGAGCCGTCCGGGGTGACGTCCCCGGTGCGGTCGACGGTCAGATCGTCGGTCCAGAGCGCGGATGGCCGCAGGTGGACGGAGCGCTCCCCCCGGGGGGCCGGACCCGACCACCCGGGGCTGGGCGCGGCATGGGCGGCCGGCGCCGCCATGAGGAGAACGATGAGGGCGCCGAGGGCGCGACGGCGGTTGCGCATGGACGTACGTACCTCCATGGACGGGGAACGGATTTTCCCCGTACAGCTACCGGGCGCCCGGACTCGTCCGGGGGAACCTCACCCCTTGGGCGGCGTGTCCAGCACCCCCGAGCGGGTGATCGCCGGGCGCCCGGTTGACCTGGCGGCGCCCTTACGGCCTCACCGCGGCCCGGCACCGGTCTCAGCACGCCCGGTACCGGTCTCACCGCGCCTCGGCACGGTTTCAGCGCGCCTCGGCGAGGCAGTCGCGCTCCGGATCGCCCCGCAGTCCGGGGGCCAGGGCCAGGGTGACGGCCACGGACACCGCCGCCATCACGGCCATCGCCACGGCCGGCGAGGTGGGCTGCGCCAGCGCGCCCGCGAGGGCGGCGGACACGCCCTGCATGGTGAGCATGCCCGAGGAGTGCAGCCCCAGGGCCTGGCCGCTCATCTCGTCCGGGGTCAGGGCCATCAGCCGCTGCTGGAGCGGCAGCGTGGCCGAGAAGCCGATGGAGGCGAGGACGACGGCGGCCAGCGCGAGGGGCAGCGGCGGGTGCAGGGCGAAGACCAGGTACGGCGCGGCCAGCAGCAGCCGCAGGGGCGCCGCGAGCCGCTCGCGGCGGTGCGGCGGCAGCAGCCGTCCGGTGAGGACGTCCCCCATCAGCATGCCGAGGGAGCCGACGGCGAAGAGCAGTCCGGCGTGCTCGGGTGCGTAGGGCACGAAGAGGGATTCACAGCCGACGATCAGCCCGTTGGGCACCCAGAGCGCGTAATAGACCTGGCGGCGGGGCGCGGAGGACCACAGCCGCGCGTTGACGCGCCAGGTCTCGGCGACCGAGGGCCGCCCCTGGGCCCGCGCCGGACGCCCGCTCAGGCCCAGCCGGGCGGTGGCGGCCGCGAGCAGGTACAGGGCGGCGGCGGTGATCAGGGTGCCGCGCGCCGAGAGAGCGGTCACCAGGAGGCCGCCGACCGCGTATCCGCCGATCTGCATCGTGCCGCTGGACATGTTGATCACGGAACGGCCCAGCGGATAGCCGTCCTTGGGCAGGATCTCGGTGAGCAGCCCAAGGCGGACGGCGCCGCCGAGGGAGGCCGCCGCGCCCAGCCCGAGCACGATGGCCAGGATCGCCGCCACCGGCAGGCCGGGGAGGGCCAACGCGGCGGTCCCCAGGGCGAAGAGCGCCGCCAGTCCGGACAGTGCGGCGCGCGGCGGCAGCCGGTCGGCCGCCGACAGCAGCGCCAGCGCGCCCGCCACTTGGGCCAGCGAGGGGCCGAACATGCTGAGCGCGGAGAGCAGCGGTGAGCCGGTCGCCGCGTAGACCAGGGTGCCGAGGGCGAGTCCGCTCGCCGTCGAGGCGGCCACCTGCATGGCGGAGGTCAGGAACAGCGGGGTGAACTCCGGGACCCGGAACACTTCTCGATAGGTACGCATGGCCGTCAGGCTCGGGAGTGACCACGCGATGGCGTTAATGTTTCGCGCGGACGCGAAACCGCGAGGCGGCTGGCGCGCGGACGCGGGACTTGCGCGCGGACGCCCCACTCTCGCGCGGACGCGGGCTTAGGTGCCGACGCGGACGTACGCGCGGACGCGAGACCACACGCCGACGCGAGAGACCACGGGGCGGTGGCCGGGAGGTGGCGGCATGGGGCTGTGGCTCGTCGACGCGGATACGCTCGCGGGCGGCCGGTTCGTCCTCTCCCCCCTCGCCGAGACCACCGCGGCCCTGGTCACCCTGGAGCGTGCGCGGGCCGCGCACCCCGGCGAACGGGCCTGGCTCGACGCCCATCTGCCGGCCTACCGGGCGCGGCTGACCGACGACCCGGTCACCGCGCTGCTCGTCCGGGCCGCACTGGGCCGGACCTGGCTCGCGGACTTCCTCACCCAGACGCCGCCGGGCGAGGGCGAGCCGTCCTTCGAGCAGGAACTGGCCCGCATCCGCGCGACGGCCCCCGCCACCGCGCGCGCGGACCTCACGGTCTCCCTGGGCCGCTCCCCGCTCCCCGCCGTGCTGCGCCGCGACGACCTGCCGGAGCGGCTCGCGGATCTGCTGGCGTGGGTGTGGACGGAGACGGTGCTGCCGTCCTGGCCGCGCCGCCGCCGGATCGTCGAGGCCGACGTGGTGGCGCGCACCGGCCAGGTGAGCCAGGGCGGCTGGGCGGCCGTGCTGGACGAGCTGCGGCCGGGGATGCGGTGGCTGGGCGGGAGCCGGCTCCAGATCAACGCCCATGACCATCCGCCCCGCGCGGTCCACGGCGCCCAGTTGCTCTTCGTCCCCGTCACCCCCGCCGCCGGGTGGGTCTCCTGGGCCGCGCCGCACCGCTACGCCGTGGTGTACCCCTGCGCCGGCGTCCTCGCCGTATCCGATCCGCCCCCGGCCCCCGATTCCCTCGCCCGTCTCCTCGGCCCGGCCCGCGCGAGCGTCCTGGTCCTCCTCGACACCCCGAAGAGCACCACCCACCTGGTGGCCCTCACCGGTCAGACCCTGGGCTCGGTCGGCCGCCATCTGCGGGTCCTGCGCGAGGCCCGCCTGGTGCGGCGACGGCGGGCGGGACGGTCGGTGCTGTACGACCGGACGGCGGCGGGTGAGGTGCTGGTGCGGGCCCAGGGGAACGACTGACCGGATGCGAAGGCGCTCAGAAAGTAACGCGATCAGAACGCAACGCGATCAGAAAGTACGCGCACAGAAAGCAGAGACGTACCCCGCGCAGGCATGTCGCATGGCGCCTTGATCGGTCATGATGGTTCTTGATCGGTCATGATGGGTTGTCACGTTCGAATGTCATTCGACGCATGACCATTGACACCCCTGACGCGCGCTTACTACCGTCACGCCAAGATTTCGAACGTGTGACGAAATATCGAACATCGCGGAAGGTCGATTGCTGTGCGCATCACCGGAATCAGTACGCATGTCGTCGGCACCCCCTGGCGCAACCTCACCTATGTGCAGGTCCACACGGATGAGGGGATCACCGGCGTCGGCGAGACCCGCATGCTCGGGCACACCGATGCGCTGCTGGGATATCTGCGCGAGGCCGAGGCCAACCACATCGCCGGGTCGGACCCGTTCGCGGTGGAGGACCTGGTCCGGCGGATGAAGTACGGCGACTACGGCCGGGCGGGCGAGATCGTGATGTCCGGGATCGCCTGTGTGGAGATGGCCTGCTGGGACATCAAGGGCAAGGCGCTCGGGGTGCCCGTCTGGCAGCTGCTGGGCGGGAAGGTGACGGACAAGGTCAAGGCGTACGCCAACGGCTGGTACACCGTCGAGCGCACCCCCGAGGCGTTCCACAAGGCGGCCTCCACGGTGGTCGAGCGCGGCTACCGGGCGCTGAAGCTGGACCCGTTCGGCACCGGCCACTTCGAGCTGGACCACGCCGAGACCCTGCATTCGCTCTCCCTCGTGGAGGCCGTGCGGGACGCGATCGGGCCGGAGACCGAGCTGCTGGTGGAGATGCACGGCCGGTTCAGCCCGGCGACCGCCGTGCGCCTCGCGGCGGAGCTGGAGCGGTTCCAGCCGTCGTGGTTGGAGGAGCCGGTGCCGCCGGAGAACCTCAAGGCGCTCGCGAAGGTCGCGGAGAAGACGCCGCTGCCGATCGCGACGGGTGAGCGCATCCACGACCGGATCGAGTTCCGCGAGCTGTTCGAGTCGCAGGCCGCCGACATCATCCAGCCCGACCTCGGCCACATCGGCGGCATCGGCGAGACGCGCAAGCTGGCCGCCACGGCCGAGACGCACTACGTCCTGGTCGCCCCGCACAACGTGGGCGGCTCCGTGCTGACCGCCGCCTCGCTGCAACTCGCCGGCTGCACCCCGAACTTCAAGATCCTGGAGCACTTCAACGACTTCGCCGACGCGGAGATCAAGAAGGTGGTCAAGGGTGCTCCGCAGGTCGTGGACGGCTACTTCCAGCTCTCCCACGAGCCCGGTCTCGGCGTGGAGCTGGACACCGACGCGGCGGCCGAATTCCCCCAGCAGCAGGCCCGTTTCGACCTGTGGGCCGAGGGCTGGGAGAAGAGGAACCCGAAGGGCGGGCGGAAGTGACCGCGCTCGTCCTGGACGCCCCCGGCGCGTTCCGCCTCGTCGAGACGGAGACCGGGACCGAACCGGCCCCGCCCGGCCCCGGGGACGCCCGGGTGCGGGTGTACGCCTCGGGGATCTGCGGCAGTGACCGCGAGCTGTACCAGGGGAACCGGCCCGAGGGCTATGTCCGCTATCCCGTCACCCCCGGCCACGAGTGGTCCGGGACGGTCGAGGCGGTGGGCGCGGGCGTGCCGGAGGCGCTCGTCGGCCGTAAGGTCGTCGGCGAGGGGTTCCGCAACTGCCAGGTGTGCGACCGCTGCCACGCCGGGGACACCACGCTGTGCACGGCGGGGTACGAGGAGACGGGGTTCACCCAGCCCGGGGCGATGGCCGACACCCTGACCCTGCCGGCCCGGCTGCTGCACCCGCTGGGGGACGACGCCGACCTCGGCGCCGCCGCGCTGCTGGAGCCGGCCGCGTGCATCGCCGCCGCCGCGCTCAAGGCCCACGCCCGGCCCGGTGAGCGGGTCGCGGTGGTCGGCACCGGGACGCTCGGCATGATCGCCGTGCAGTTCCTCGCCGCCGTCTCCCCCGCCGACCTGCTGGTGGTGGGCACCCGCCCGGACCGGGAGCAGCTGTCCCTGGACTTCGGCGCCACCGCCTTCCGTACCCGGGACCGGCTGTCCGACCAGCTCGGGGGCTACGACGTGGTCATCGAGACCGCCGGATCGGCCTCCGCCGCCCGCACCTCCGCCTCGCTGCTGCGCCGCGGCGGCCGGCTGGTGCTCACCGGCATCCCGGCGGCGGGCGCGGACGGGCTGGACCCCACCGATCTGGTGGTCCGCCAGATCGAGGTGCAGACCGTCTTCGGCGCCCCGCCCGCCGCCTGGTCGCACGCCGTCCAGGTGTTCGACGCCGGGCTGCTGACGCTGCGGCCGCTGATCACCCATGAGCTGCCGCTCACCGACTTCGCCACCGCGATCGAACTCGTCGGCGGCGGTGATCCGGCCGTCGGCAAGGTGCTGCTGCGGCCGCAGGCCCCTTAGCGCCTGGCACCCGGCACCCGGCACCTGGCAGGCCCCTAGCGCCTGGCAGGCCCCTTGGCGCCTCGGCAAGCCGCGAACCCGGCAAGCCTCCTGGCGCCTTTGGCAAGCGTTCCGTCCCGTTCCCAGTCAATCCACCAGCCTCCCGCGACCATTTCTAGTCATCCCCCCAGCCCCTCCCGGACAACGATGTCCTGGGCAGCATCAGCCGGACGCCGTACCACCGGCCATCACTCCACAGGGAGCACCGTGACCGCCGCCTCATCCGCCACTTCCGGCCCCCGCCGCCCCGCCGACGCGGCCCTCGCGTCGCTCGGCCACGCCGCGCCCGCCCCCGACCCCGCCGACGCCTCCGCGCACACCTTCCCCGACGGCGGCACCTGGCGCACCGAGATCCCGTCCGTCGAGGGTCCGGAGGCGCTGGCCACCGTGTTCAAGGAGGCCGGGCGGCTCGATGTGCCGATCCACCGGATCAGCCAGGGCAGCGGCGTGTGGATGCTCACCGATGCCGAGATCACCGAGATGGTGGAGTCCTGCGCCGAGCGGAACGCCGAGCTGTGCCTGTTCACCGGCCCCCGCGGCACCTGGGACATCGGCGCCGCCACCCGCTCCGACTCCGGCGGCGGGGGCCTGCGTGCCCGGGGCCATGACGCGGTGGCCGGATGTGTGGAGGACGCGCTGCGCGCGGCCTCGCTGGGCGTGAAGTGCCTGCTGGTCGCCGACGAGGGGGTGCTGTGGCTGCTGAGCCGGCTGCGGGAGCGCGGTGAGCTGCCCGCGGACACCACCTTCAAGCTGTCCGCGCTGATCGGCCCGGTCAACCCGGCCTCGTTCGCGGTGTACGAGCGGCTCGGTGCCGACTCCATCAACATCCCGTCGGATCTGACGCTGGAGCACCTCACCGAGATCCGCCGGGTCTCCCGCGCCCCGATGGACTTCTACGTCGAGGCCCCGGACGACCTCGGTGGCTATGTCCGGCTCTACGACGCGGCGGAGCTGATCCGGCGCGGCGCCCCCATCTACCTGAAGTTCGGGCTCAGCAAATCCCCGGGGATCTACCCGTACGGCGCGCAGCTGCGGGACGTGGCGCTGAACAGCGCCCGTGAGCGGGTGCGCCGTGGGCGGCTCGTACTCGACCTGCTCAGCCGGCTGGGCGCGGACGGCGGGATGTCCCCGCTCGGTTCCCGGCTGCCGGGTCCGCTGCGGCGGTTCGCCGCCGACGCGGACCACATCGATTCCTGACGTCCCGAAGCAACGACGCCCCAGGGAAGGACCCCAACACCATGCGCACGGTAAGAGGAGCACGAGTCGCGGCGATAGGCGCCGGTCTCCTCGCGCTCTCGCTGACCGCCACGGCCTGTGGCCAGGAGGCGGTCGGCGGCAGCCGGTACAGGAGCAAGGAGAAGGGAGGCACGATCGGCATCGCGATGCCGACCAAGTCCTCCGAGCGGTGGATCGCCGACGGCCGGAACATGGCCAAGCAGTTCCAGGCGGCGGGCTACAAGACGGACCTCCAGTACGGCGAGGACGACGTCCGTACTCAGGTGTCCCAGATCGAAAACATGATCACCAAGGGGCACCGGCTGCTGGTGATCGCGCCGATCAACGGCGGCGCGCTCTCCGACGTCCTGAAGCAGGCCCATGAGGCCAACATCCCGGTGATCTCCTACGACCGGCTGCTCCTGGGCACCAAGAACGTCGACTACTACGCGACCTTCGACAACGAGAAGGTCGGCCGGCTCCAGGGCCAGTACATCGCCGACAAGCTGGGGCTGTCCAAGGGCCGCAAGGGTCCGTTCTCCATCGAGCTGTTCGCCGGGTCCTCGGACGACAACAACACCAAGTACTTCTTCGACGGCGCGATGAGCGTCCTCAAGCCGTACATGGACAAGGGCGAGCTGGTGGTGCGCTCCAAGCAGACCAGCCTCAACCAGCTCTACACCGAGAAGTGGAGCGGAAGCGCCGCCCAGGACCGCATGGAGGACCTGCTCAACAAGGCGTACAGCAGCCGTGATGTCGACGCGGTGCTCTCGCCCTACGACGGCATGTCCATCGGTATCCTCTCCGCGCTCAAGGGCGTCGGCTACGGCACGAAGGACAAGCCGTACCCGGTGGTGACCGGACAGGACGCCGAGCTGGCCTCGGTGAAGTCCATCATCCGCGGCCAGCAGACGCAGACCATCTACAAGGACACCCGCAAGCTGGCGAAGGCCACCGTGGACATGGCCAAGGCGAAGCTGACGGGCGGCAAGCCCCCGGTCAACGACACCAAGTCGTACGACAACGGTGAGAAGGTCGTGCCGACCTACCTGCTCAACCCGGTCAGCGTCGACAAGTCCAATACCCAGGTGCTGGTGGACCAGGGTTACTACACCGCGTCACAGCTGAAGTAGGGCGGGTCCGGGCTATGAGCGACACCATTCTCGAACTGCGCTCGATCACCAAGACCTTCCCCGGTGTCAAGGCGCTCTCCGATGTCAACCTCCGGGTCCGCAAGGGCGAGATCCACGCCCTGTGCGGGGAGAACGGCGCGGGGAAGTCCACCCTGATGAAGGTGGTCAGCGGGGTCCATCCGCACGGCAGCTACGAGGGCGAGATCCTCTTCGAGGGCCAGTCGTGCGCCTTCAAGGACATCCGGGCCAGCGAGCAGCGCGGCATCGTCATCATCCACCAGGAACTGGCGCTGATCCCCTACCTGTCCATCGCCGAGAACATCTTCCTCGGCAATGAGCACTCCCGGCGCGGCCTCATCAGCTGGAACGAAACCCTGAAGCACGCCACCGCGCTGCTGCGGCGGGTCGGTCTGACGGATTCGCCGCAGACCAGGGTCACCGACATCGGCGTGGGCAAACAGCAGCTGGTGGAAATCGCCAAGGCGCTCTCCAAGGAGGTGAAGCTGCTCATCCTGGACGAGCCGACCGCGGCGCTCAACGACGAGGACAGCGGCAAACTCCTCGATCTGCTGCTGGAGTTCAAGGCGCAGGGCATCTCCTGCATCATCATCTCCCACAAGCTCAATGAGATCCGCCGGGTCGCCGACTCCGTCACCATCCTGCGCGACGGCCAGACCATCGAAACCCTGACCGTCCGGGAGACCCCCGAGTCCGACCCCGAGGTCTCCGAGGACCGCATCATCCGCGGCATGGTCGGCCGCGACCTCGACCACCGCTTCCCCGACCGCACCCCGTACGAGGGGGCGGACGCCTCCGACGTGGCGCTGGCCATCGAGGACTGGACCGTCCACCACCCCATCGACCAGCAGCGCAAGGTCGTGGACGGGGTGTCGCTGAACGTGCGGCGCGGTGAGATCGTCGGCATCGCCGGGCTGATGGGCGCGGGCCGCACCGAGCTGGCCATGAGCGTCTTCGGCCGGGCGTACGGGCGGTACGCGGGCGGCCGGGTGTTCCGGGACGGCCAGGAGGTCCGCACCCGCACCGTCCCGGAGGCCATCGACCACGGCATCGCGTACGTCACCGAGGACCGCAAGACGTTCGGCCTCAATCTCGACGACACCATCAGCCGCAATGTCTCGCTCTCCTCGCTGCCCAAGGTGGCGCGCCGCGGCGTGGTCAACGAGCACGAGGAGTCGCGGGTCGCCGAGCGGTTCCGCACCACCATGAACATCAAGGCCCCCACGGTCTTCGAGCGGGTCGGCCGGCTCAGCGGCGGCAACCAGCAGAAGGTCGTCCTCAGCAAGTGGATCTTCGCCGGTCCCGAGGTGCTCATCCTCGACGAGCCCACCCGTGGCATCGACGTCGGGGCCAAGTACGAGATCTACACGGTCATCAACGAGCTGGCGGCGCAGGGCAAGGCCGTCATCTTCATCTCCTCCGAGCTGGGCGAGCTGCTGGGGATGTGCGACCGGATCTACACGATGGCGGCCGGGCGGCTGACCGGGGAGGTCCCCCGGGGCGAGGCGACCCAGGAAGTTCTGATGCGCCATATGACGAGGGACAGAGGAGACGAAGGATGAGCACGGCCACCGAGAAGACCGAGAGCCCGGCCCCACCGCCGGCCGAGGGCTCCCCCAGCGTCGGGACGCTGCTGCTGGAGAGCATGCGGTCCAATATGCGGCAGTACGGGATGCTGGTCGCGCTCGCCCTGATCATCGTCATCTTCCAGATCTGGTCGGACAACATCCTGCTGCGGCCGCTGAACGTCACCAACCTGGTGCAGCAGAACGGCTACATCCTCATCCTCGCGATCGGCATGATGATCGTGATCATCGCGGGGCATATCGACCTGTCGGTCGGCTCGCTGGTCGCCTTCATCGGCGCGGCGGCCGGCGTGATGATGATCAAACACGATATGCCGTGGGGCCTCGCGGTCGTCCTGTGTCTGCTGCTCGGCGCGGTGGCCGGGGCCTGGCAGGGGTTCTGGATCTCCTACATCGGCATCCCGTCCTTCATCGTCACCCTGGCCGGCATGCTGGCCTTCCGCGGCGGCACCCAGATCCTGCTGGACGGGCAGTCCCTGTCGCCGTTCCCCGACGGCTTCGAGAAGATGAGCACCGGCTTCATCCCGGAGATGGGCCCGTACACCCAGTACCACAACCCCACGATGGTGATCGGCCTCGTCGTGTGCGCGGCCGCCGTCTGGCAGGAGTGGCGCTCCCGGCAGCAGCGGGCGGCCTATGAGCTGGACGTGGTGCCGCTCGGGCTGTTCTTCGTCAAGTGCGCCGCGATCGTGGTCGCCGTGATGGCGTTCACCATGACGCTGTCCAGCTGGCACGGCGCGCCGTACGGGCTGCTGGTCCTGGCCGTGCTCTTCGTGCTGTTCAGCTTCGTGATGCGCAACACCGTGGTCGGGCGGCATGTGTACGCCCTCGGCGGCAACCAGCCGGCGGCCAAGCTGTCGGGTGTCCGGGACAAGCGCATCACGTTCATGGTCTTCGTCAACATGGGTGTGCTGGCCGCGCTCGCCGGTCTGGTCTTCGCCGCCCGGCTGGGCTCCGCCACCCCCAGCGCGGGCCTCAACTTCGAGCTGGAGGCCATCGCCGCCGCGTTCATCGGCGGCGCCTCGGCCAGCGGCGGTGTGGGCACCGTACTGGGCGCCATCATCGGTGGTCTGGTGCTCGGCGTGCTCAACAACGGCATGTCGCTGGTCGGCATCGGCACCGACTACCAGCAGGTGATCAAGGGACTCGTACTGCTGGCGGCGGTCGGTTTCGACGTCTGGAACAAGCGCAAGGTCGGGTCCTGACCCCTAGCCTTATGGAGCCGCACATGACCACGAGCAGACGCACGGTGATCACGGCTGCGGCGGCGGCCGGACTGGCGGCCTCGGCCGCCCAGACCGGCACCGCCCACGCCAAGGGCAGAGGAGGAGCGGTGAGCGAGGAGAGCGCCACGGGCGGAGGAGACTCCGCGGGCACGGGAGGCGCGGTGAAGGAACACTTCGGCACGCTCGCGGACGGCACGGAGGTCGACCGCTGGACGATCGAGAACGGCCGCACCCGGCTGCGCGTGCTCAGCTACGGCGGTGTCGTCCAGGCCCTGGAGATCCCCGACCGCCACGGCCACCGCGCCAATGTCTCGCTCGGCTTCGCCGACCTGGACTCCTACGTGGCGAACAGCCCGTACTTCGGCGCCCTCATCGGCCGCTACGGCAACCGCATCGCCCGCGGCACCTTCACCCTGGACGGCGAGACGTACCAGCTGCCGGTCAACGACGGGCCGAACAGCCTGCACGGCGGCGACAAGGGCTTCGACAAGCACGTCTGGTCCGTGGAGCCGTTCCGCAAGGGCGCGGAGGTGGGGCTCACCCTGCGCCGGGTCAGCCCCGACGGTGAGATGGGCTACCCCGGCACGCTCACCGTGCGCGTGGACTACACGCTCACGGCGGCCGGCGACTTCCGCATCGACTACGAGGCCACGACCGACAAGGCCACGGTCGTGAACCTCACCAACCACACGTACTACAACCTGGCCGGGGAGGGCAGCGGCTCCGTCTACGGCCACCGGCTGGAGATCGCCGCCGCCCGCTACACCCCGGTCGACAAGACCCTCATCCCCACCGGCGAACTCGCCAAGGTGGCCGGCACCCCGTTCGACTTCCGCCGCGCCAAGGAGATCGGGCGGGACATCCGTCAGGCGCATCAGCAGGTGCTCTACGGACAGGGGATCGACCACAACTTCGTGCTGGACAAGGGCATCACCAGCCGTCCCGAGCACTTCCTGACGGTGACCGAGCCGGAGTCCGGCCGGGTGATGAGGATCGCCACGACCGAGCCGGGCGTGCAGTTCTACACCGGCAACTTCCTGACCGGCACGTTCGCGGGCACGTCGGGGCGGGTCTACCGGCAGGGCGACGCCTTCGCCCTGGAGACCCAGCACTTCCCCGACTCGCCGAACCAGCCGTCGTTCCCGTCGACGGTGCTGCGGCCGGGGCAGACGTACCGGTCGACGACGGTGCACTCGTTCTCGACGCGCTGAGCGGCTCCGCCGCGCGCGGCACCGCTGTCCCCGCCCGCCCCGCGCTCCCTCCCGGAGCGCGGGGCGGGCCCTGTCGTAGGCCGGCGGGGCCGTACCCCGTGGGGGGCGGGCGCTCGTACCCCGGGGGCGGGCCCTCGTACGCCCGCGGGGCGGCCCCCTCGTACCCCCGCGGGGCGGCCCACCGCACCCCGGTGGGAGAGGCCGTCGCCCCCGGGGGGGGCACCACCACACCCGTCATGCCCCAGCCACCACCACCTTCCCCGCGCCCCACCCGAAGGGACCTCGTATGAGACCGATACGCACGCTCCTGGCCCTGGCCGCCCTCCCCCTGGCCCTCACCGCCCCCGCCGTGGCCGCGCCGAGGGCCGACGCCACCCCCACCGTCGAAGAGCAGCGGCTGGACCGGGCCGCACCCCAGGAGATCCTGCGCCGCAGCGGATTCGACGACGTGGCGCCGGACTTCGCCCGTGCCCTGGCGGGCACGGACTCCGCCGCCGAGGCGGAACGCGTGATCACCCGCGAGGGCCGCGCCGTGTGGCGGCGGGCCGTGGACCGGGTACAGGGGCGCGGGCCCGCGGGCGGGGACCTCAGCCGGGACGACGACCGGCCGCTGTACTGGGCGCGGCTGGGGATGACCCGCGCGCTCGGCCAGTGGCAGCCGGACTTCACGCTCACCGAGGCCCGCCGCGCCGCGCTCCTCGCCACGCTGGAGCGCACCTCACGCGGCCAGGACTCGCTCGATCTCCCGGCCGGTACGCACATCAAGCGGATCGTGGTCACCGGCTTCGACCCGTTCCAGCTGGACGCCGACGTACGCCGCTCCAACCCGTCCGGCGCGGCGGCGCTCGCGCTGGACGGGACGACGATCCGTACGGACGACGGCCCGGCCCGGATCGAGACGGCCGTCTTCCCCGTCCGCTGGGCGGACTTCGCGGACGGCACGGTCGAGCGGACACTGCTGCCCGCCTTCCGGTCGGGCCCGCGCCGGGTGGACGCGTTTGTGACCATCAGCCAGGGCCGGGTGGGCCGGTTCGACGTCGAGCGCACCAACGGCGCCTGGCGCGGGGGCTATCCGGACAACGCCAACGTCTCCCGGACCGAGACCGTGCCCGTCCCGGCCGGTGTGCCGACCCCGCGTCCGCAGCCGCAGTGGACGACGACCACCCTCCCCTACGACAAGATCGTCGCGGCGGACACCGGTCCGGTCCCGGTGTACGACAACACCACCGTCACCGAGATCCCGGCGGGCGCCACCGCCCCGGTGGTGCGGCCGGACGGCCCGACGCCCGGTTCGACGGCCCGCGCCGGCGGTGGCGGCGACTACCTCTCCAACGAGATCGCCTACCGCGCCACCCTGCTGCGCGACGCGGTCGGCCTGAAGGTGCCGGGCGGCCATCTGCACACGCCCGTCCTGGAGTTCGGCCCCGGTAACACCGACCCGGCCACCGGCCAGGTCACCGACCCCGACTTCGTCCGCGACCGCGAGGCCATCACCGCCCAGGTCCGCTCGATCCTCACCGTGGTGGCGGATACGGCGCGCTGACGCCGCGGCGCCCTACGCCCCGTTGAGGGCGCCCGCCGGGCCCGCCGCGGTCTCGCCCTGCGGGATCTCCTCGTTCTCGCCCGTCAGGTCGCGTACGAGCAGGGTCCCGCCCGCGACGGCGCCCGGCATCAGGAAGACCGCGACCAGGGGGAGGAGGTAGAGGAGGGCCAGAGGAACGCCGAAGCCGAGGCTGAGGAGGCGGCGGGAGCGGAGCATGCGGCGGCGCTCCGTGAGGAGGACGCCCCGGCGCAGCAGGGCGATCGAGGTCACCTCCTCGGTGAGGAAGAAACCGGTCACGCAGAAGGCCAGCACGGGGACCACGGTCTGGCCGACGGCCGGGATGAAGCCGAGCGCGAAGAACAGCACGCTCCACAGGGTCACGCGGATGAGCAGCGCGATGGCCTCGCGCAGGCCGATCCACAGCTCCGCCCAGACCGACATGCCGGAGTCGGGGACCGTACCGCCCTCGGAGCGGTCGACCTGTTCGGAGAGCGACTCGTAGAAGGGCTGGCCGACCAGGAGGGTGACCGCGGTGAAGCTGATGATGGCCAGGAAGAGGCAGGTGGCGACGAAGAGGATCGACAGGGCGCCGCGGAAGACGCCGAGCCAGGGCGCGGACCAGTCGTCGGCGAAGGGCGTGGCCCAGGCGATGACGTCATCGGTCCAGAAGAAGAGGACGACGAGGGCCGCCGCGTAGCCGACGACGGTGATCAGGGCGGGGATCATCCCGAACCCCCACCATCTCCCGTGCCGGGCCACCCAGCGTTGTCCCTTCAACAGATAGCCGAAGCCTCTCGCAAGATCACGCATGGGCCGAGCCTACTGGCCTGGGAGGGGGCGAAAGGGACGCCGAGTTTATCGATCTCGTCACCGGTGGTGAACGCCGTCGAGAAGCGTCACTGTTCCGGCCCGGGTGTGGTCGTGGCGGTGGGGTGTGCGGAGTCGGCCGGGCCGGCGCCGTGGGCGGAGACCGTGGCGAGGCCACCGAGGGCGAGCGTCGCGGCGAGGCCCGCGGCGACCGCGGCCGGCCAGCGGCGGTTGCGGGCGGTGAGGGATACCAGGGAGGTGCTCAGGGCGCCGCCGGCACCGGTGACGCCGCTGATGTGGTCCGGTGTGCCGTGGTCGGGCATGAGGCGCATGGGGGGAAGGCGCATGGGGGGAAGTCCTCTCATCCGGAGGGTCTCCACACGGGAGGGGCGGTACCGCCCCGGCAGACAGCAGCCATTCCCGAAGAAGCTAGTAAGCGCTTGCGGCACTGTCAACTTCCGTCACCCGCACGGCAGTTGGCCGGTATGAGGAGTTGACGGAGGTCGACTTTGCCGAATTGACAGACGTCCCACAGGAACCACCCCTACCGTTCCATGCTCATGACAGACTTATCCTCCGCGCCCATCGGGCGCCGCAGAGTACTGGTCGCCGGAAGCGCCGCCGCCGCGGCCATCGGAATCGCCGGGGCGACCACCGCCGCCGCCCGCCCCGAGGCGGCCTCCACGGCCGATACGGCCACCACGGCAGCCGGAACCGTCGACGCCGCCGCCATCTGCACCCTGACCAAGGAGCTCACCGAGGGCCCGTACTACCTCGACCACGCCCTCGTGCGCTCCAACGTCACCGAGGACAAGGCGGGAGTGCCGCTCCAGCTCGCGCTCACCGTCGTGGACACCGCCACCTGCGCACCGCTGAACAAGGCGCTGGCGGAGATCTGGTACTGCGACGCCCTCGGTGAGTACTCCGGCTTCGTCGGCAACAACGGCCACCAGGAGCCGGACAACGGCAGGTTCCTGCGCGGCGGCGTGCTCACCGGCACCGACGGGGTGGCCAACCTCACCGGGATCTACCCCGGCTGGTACCGCGGCCGCTGCGTCCACATCCACCTCAAGGTGCACACGGGGGTCACGCTCACCTCCGACGGCTCGTTCACCGGGGGCAACGAGATCCACACCGGTCAGCTCTTCTTCGACGAGAAGATCACCGAGGCGGTGGCCAAGGTCTCGCCGTACTCCACCAACACCGTCCCCCGCACACCCCTGTCCTCCGACGGCATCTACGGCAACGGCGGCACCGCCGCCGGGCTGCTCGCCGTGACGGCGCTGGGCAGCACCCCGTCCGCCGGTTACCGCGCCACGCTCACCGTCGGCGTCGACCCGGACGCCTGAGCCGAGCGCGGTCCGCGGTCCCCCGCCCCCACGCGCCCCGCCCGGCATCCCGGGCGGGGCTCTTCACGGCAGTCGTCGGGGCATCCGTGCCTCCGGACTCAGGCCAAACGCACCACGTTCCACGACATCGGTTCGAGCGTGGTGCGCAGGGCGCCGTCCGTGAGCGCGGTGCCCTCGCCGGGATGCGGGGTGACGCGCTCGGGGTCCGTGAGGGTGTTACGGGCCTCGGGGTCGGCGTCGGCGAGGACGGTGTGCTCGACCACGCGGGTCACCGGCAGGCCGTGCAGGGTGATCTCCAGCGGCAGGGGGCGGTGCTGGTCGCGGTTGACCGCGAAGACCGTCACCGCGCCGGTGGACTCGTCGAGCACGGCGGTGGCGTGCAGCAGCGGGACCTCGCCGTAGGCGGCGGTCTCGTACGTCGGGCTGTCGACGTTGACCTGGAGCACCCTCCCCCGCCCGTGGGCCGACGCCTGCGCGAAGGGGTAGAAGGTGGTCTGGCGCCAGGCCGGGCCGCCCGGCTCGGTCATGATCGGCGCGATGACGTTGACCAGCTGGGCGAGGCAGGCCACGGTGACGCGGTCGGCGTGCCGGAGCATGGTGATGAGCAGCGAGCCGAAGACGACGGCGTCGGTGACGGAGTAGTTGTCCTCCAGGAGACGCGGGGCCTCCTCCCAGTTGGGCGGTTCGGCGTTCTTGTAGTGGGTCTGGTACCAGACGTTCCACTCGTCCAGGGAGAGGTTGATCTTCTTCTTCGACTTCAGCCGGGCACCGACGTGATCACACGTGGCCACGACGCTGTCGATGAAGGACTCCAGGTCCATGGCCGAGGCGAGGAAGGAGTCGCGGTCGCCGTCGCGCTCCTCGTAGTAGGCGTGCAGGGAGATGTAGTCCACCAGGTCGTAGGTCTCCTGGAGGACCGTCGCCTCCCAGCTGGCGAACGTCGGAATCGACTGGTTGGAGCTGCCACAGGCGACCAGTTCCACATCCGGATCGATCTGCCGCATCGCGCGGGCGGTCTCGGCGGCCAGCCGCCCGTACTCCTCGGCGGTCTTGTGGCCGGTCTGCCAGGGGCCGTCCATCTCATTGCCCAGACACCACAGCCTGATCCCGTACGGGTCCTTGTCGCCATGGCCGACCCGGAGGTCGGCGAGGGCGGTGCCGGAGGGGTGGTTGGCGTACTCCTGCAACTCCAGGGCCTCGGCGACACCGCGGGTGCCGAGGTTGAGCGCCATCATGGGCTCGCCGCCGACCTTGCGCACGAAGTCGATGTACTCGGAGAGGCCGAACCGGTTGGTCTCGGTCGACCGCCACGCCAGGTCGAGCCGGCGGGGCCGCTCCTCGACCGGCCCGACGCTGTCCTCCCACTTGTAACCGGAGACGAAGTTGCCCCCGGGATACCGGATGGCGGTGACGCCCAGCTCACGGATCAGCTCAAGAACGTCGGTACGGAGCCCGGCCTCGTCGGCGGCGGGGTGGCCCGGCTCATGGATGCCGGTGTACACGCACCGTCCGAGATGCTCGACGAACGAGCCGAAGAGGCGGGGGTTGACGTCCCCGACGGCGAAGGCGGGGTCGAGGGTGAACCGGGCGGAAGCGGTCTGCGGCATGGCGGCCCATCTCTTCAGGAGTCGCGGCAAAGGGGGGAGTCGCGGCAAACAGGGAGTCGCGGCCATTCGACATCTCGACCAGCGCTCGTTTCTTCGAACGTGACCGTAAGATCTCGCCGCCGGGTGCGTCAATGGCGGCGGAGGTGGTGGAGGTTGGGGGGCGAGCGTTGAGGTCGGGACTGCTGGGCGGCTGGACCGCTCGGCGTTCTGAACTCCGGCTCGGCCGCCTCCAAGCTGCGCATGAGCCGGGACCCGCCGGCTTCCGGGGCTGACGGGGTGCCTCGTTCCCGCAACCTGGTTGTTTCATGAGTCAGCCGAGATATGGCCGGTCGCGGTGTTCGAGGAAGTGGCGGAGTCGGAGCCGCTGTGTGTGATGCATGGGCAACTCGGCGAGTTCTTCCGGCGAGACGAACCGTAGTTCCGTGGACTCATGGGAGACCGCGAGTTGGCCGCCCACGATACGGGCGGTGAAGCAGACGTTGAACTGCCGGCGGACCTCGCCGTCCGTGTAGGCGATCACGTGACGCGGGTCGGTGTATGTGCCGACCAGCCCGGTGACCTCTACGTCGAGTCCGGTCTCTTCCTTGACCTCACGGACAGCCGTTCCCGGTAGGGAGTCGGCCATCTCCATGCCGCCGCCGGGCAGTGCCCAAAGATCATTATCTCGGCGGCGCTGAAGCAGGATACGGCCGCTCTCGTCGGTGACGACAGCGGACGCGGCGACAACCAAACTGTTCGGCTCGGGTGCGTCCGGATCGTCGTAGTACTCGGTCCGCGCCATGCGTCAGCCCACCTGTACCGGTGCCGCTGTCGCCCATACGGCGTCGAAGCTCTGGGCGTACGTGTCGAACATGCCGCCCTCGCCGTGTCGGCGCAGGTGCCAAACGGGCGCGCCGTACGCGTTGACGCCCCAAACGTGGGCGTTGACCATGATTTGATCATCCGCGCGGTACAGCGAGTTGTAGAGGGTCGTTCCGTGCGTCCGCACCTCGACGCCCGAGGTACCGATGAGGGGGCGGTAATGCAGGAGGGCGAGCCGACAGCGGGACTCGATGCCGTGACCGAACTTCTCTTCCTGGCCGCGCTGCTGGACGTTGGGACTGTCGGCATCGCCGACCGCGATCCGTACGGCGCAGCCTTGGGCGGCTCGTTCCCGTAGAAGATCGTTGAGGCGGGGGTACGCCTCGTGGAGGAAGACGGCGGCGTACACGAGCACATCGATCCGTTCGCGGGCCTGCGTCAGCATCTCCGCGAACGTGGACACGGGGATGTCCGCGCGCTGGTCGTAGAGCGCCACGAGCTCGGGGCTGACCGCACGGGCGGGGCGCGCTTGGCGTAGCGCTGGCCATAGGGCGTGCACGTCTTCTCCTAAGGGTCCACCTCGACCTTTTCCGCGAGGGTGGCGTACGTCCAGCCTCCGGAAGCCATGAGGGACGTTTTACCCAACGCGGGACGTCCAGAAGTGGGGTTTAGGGAGGTTCCTACGTCTTGGTCACAGCGCGATGATCGCGAAAAGACTCCCGCGACCGCGCATGAGCGGCAGTGCGGGACTGCCGGGCACGGTGTGCAGGCGGTGGCGCTGTGAGCGTGCGTCCCCGTTTGCTGCCGTGGCGCGGCCCTGCGGGGCAGCGATGCTATCTGGTGTCGGATGAGGACGGTGAGGGGTATCTGTCGCGGCTGGCTGACGAGATGGAAGCGGTCCAGCTTCAGATGGGCGCTGAGCTCATCGGCCATGCCCGTCTGATGCTCGGCGACCGGAAGGTGGACGTCCGTGAGCTCCGCTACCTCTCGGACCGTCTGATCGAGGCGTTGGAAGATGCGCTGCGGATCGCGGAGAGTCGCGGCGGGCGTCTGCCGGTGCCCGGCTCAGACGGAGGAGGGGCGCGATGAGTGAGGTGTCAGGAGGCTGGCAGGTGGGTCCGGCATCGGGGCGTGGCCTGCGTCGAGGGAGAGACGGTCGGCTTGAGCTGCCGCTGCACGTGCTCCGACCTGGTCACACATCGTTGGTATCGATGGTGCTGACGGTCGTGGAAGCGGAGCAGTTGCACGCTGCCTTGTGCTACGCGCTCGGCGGCGAGCCTGCGACACATGACGCGCCGGAGTGCCGTCAGCCCGCGGCTCGGTCGGGTGCGGATTTCGTCTCGCACCTTCGGCGCATGTGAGCAGAGGCGACGGAGGTGGGGGCGCGGCGGCGAGCGCCGGGTCCGTCGGTGTGGGCGCCAGTGGCGGCTTCCATGCTCGGTAGTCGGGTCCATCCGGACTGCGGGCGGCCCTCTCGGTACCCCCCTCAAAAGCGTTTGACCTGACGCAACTAATTTGTCAATCAGTTTCGGGGGGGGACCCACCCCCCTTGCTGTCCGGCACCGGCCTCGGCCCCCGGCCACGGAAGCCGCCACCGGGCCCTGCCCCACCGGCCCGACGCCCGGCGACGCCGCCGCACCCCCCACCCCCTGCCCTGCTGCTCAATTGCGCCGAAGGCGCGAGACGAAGCCCGCACCCGACCACGCCGAGCACCCCAACCGCCTCGCCCCGCCCTCTACAGCGGGCGGAGGTCGCTGCTGGTGGAGAGCCTCAGGCGCACCTCCTGTTCCTCGTCCCCCGCCACCACACCCTGCTGCCGCACCTCGAAGGCGTGGGACAGGACGTCCGCCATCTGCCGCACCTGGCTGGGGCCGCCCTGGAGTTCGGCGGTGACGGGTGCCGTCAGGGAGGCGGGCCGTGGCTCTCCGCGCGTATCGGCCACCTCGAACGTGGAGGTCCACACCGTGGGCCGCCCCTCCGTCGCGTCCTGCGGAAGATCGGCGAATGCGTCGTCGGAGCGGTAGCACGTGCGCAGGACACCGAAGACGGCCTCGGCGTCGTCCCGCGAGATTCCGCTCAGCGCCACCAGCACCTGTCCGGCCGTCGTGGACATGGGGGCCACCTTCCTCGTTGATCTCGTTCAGCGTTGTTCCGTCTCATTCGGCCTATGCCGAGGTCTACGGCCTATGCCGAGGTCTACGGGTACCCGCCGGCCTCGCCCGCATCACCTCATGAGCGATCCCTTGACCCGTCCCACCGCCGCCTCTACCGTGCGGCCGACGTTACGGAAACGTTCCGGAACTTTTCGGAGCCGAGAAGGGAAGTTTTCGTGCTCACATCGGTCCGCACCGCCCTCGTCGGCGCACTCGCCGCCGCGCTGATCCCGTTGGCCACGCCGTCCGCCACCGCGGCACAACCCCCTGGCGGCACCGTGGATTTCGGGAAGCACCTCCAGCCCATCGACGGTTTCGGCTTCTCCCAGGCGTTCCAGCGCGCCGACCTGATGCACGGCGCGCAGGGTCTGACGCCCGAGCATCAGCGGGAGGTCCTGGATCTGCTGCTGAACCGCGCCACGGGTGCCGGGCTGAGCATTCTGCGGCTCGGCATCGGCTCGTCCTCCGACGAGGTCTACGACCATATGAAGTCCATCCAGCCCACCGACCCGGGCGGTCCGGACGCGCCACCGCGCTATGAGTGGGACGGCGACGACGGGGGCCAGGTGTGGCTGGCCAAGGAGGCGCGGCGGTACGGCGTCCAGCGCTTCTACGCCGACGCCTGGAGCGCGCCCGGCTATATGAAGACCAACGGGACGGACGCGAACGGCGGGACGCTGAAGGAGGAGTGGCGACGGGCGTACGCCGACTACCTGGTGCGGTACGCGACGTTCTACCGCCAGGAAGGCGTGCGGATCACCGACCTCGGCTTCACCAATGAGCCGGATCTCGCCACGTCCTACGCCTCGATGCGGTTCACCCCGCGGCAGGCGGTCGACGTGGTCAAGGCGATCGGCCCGGCGGTACGGCGGGCCGGGATCAACCTGGTGTGCTGCGACGCGGCCGGATGGGACGAGCAGGCGGCGTTCTCCGCCGCGATCGAGGCGGACGAGGAGGCGGCGGCCCAGGTCGCGGTGCACACGGGCCACCCGTATGTGACCCCCTCCGACCAGCCCCTCCCGACGAGCCGCCGCACCTGGATGTCGGAGTGGAGCCCCAATGGCACGACCTGGAACGAGGCATGGGACGACGGCAGCGGGTACGACGGCTTCGCGGTCGCGGAGGCGATCCACACGACGCTCGCGGACGCGGGGGCGAGCGCGTATGTGTACTGGTTCGGCGCGTCGGTGGGCGCCACCCGGGGACTGATCCAGCTGGACGGCCCGGATTACCACGTCTCCAAGCGGCTGTGGGCCCTGGCCGCGTACAGCCGTTTCATCCGGCCCGGAGCGGTACGGGTGGCGGCGGACTCCGGGGCGGAGGGATTGCGTACGACCGCCTTCCGGAACCGCGACGGCCAGCGGGTGCTGGAGATCCTCAACACCGGTGAGGGCCCGGCGCGGGTGGATTACGCCCTGCGTGGAGCGGGCGGCGGGGACGCGCGGGGCGCGGTCTACCGGACGGATGACACGCATGCGCTCAGCCGGGTCGGGACCGCGCGGGTGCGCGGCGGACGGCTGGCGGCCGAGCTGCCGGGGCGTTCGCTGACGACGGTGGTACTGCCGTAAACGAGCGGTCCGGCGCTCCCCGCCATGCGGTGGCGGGGAGCGCCGGACCGGTGCGTCGGCTGCTCCTGTGATCCTGTGGACGTCAGTCCTCGAAGGCGACGATCATCTTGCCGGTGTTCTCCCCACGGAGCATCCCGAGGAAGGCCTCCACCGCGTTCTCCACACCCTTGGCGACGGTCTCCCGGTAGTGCAGCTTGCCCTCCCGGATCCAGCCGCCGACCTCCTCGAAGAACTGCGGCTGGAGATGCTGGTGGTCCGCGACCAGCATGCCCTGAATGCGCAGCCGCTTGCCGATGACCAACGCGAGGTTGCGCGGGGCGGGGGTCGGCTCGGTGACGTTGTACTGCGAGATCATGCCGCAGACGGCGATCCGGCCGTGCACCTTGAGGCGGCCGATGGCGGCCTCGAGGTGCTCACCGCCGACGTTGTCGAAGTAGACGTCGATCCCGTCGGGTGCGGCCTCCTTCAGCTGCTCGGCCACCGGGCCCTTCTTGTAGTTGAACGCCGCGTCGAAGCCGTACTCCTCGAGCAGCACCCGGACCTTCTCGTCGCTGCCGGCGCTGCCGATCACCCGGGAGGCGCCCTTGAGCTTGGCGATCTGGCCGACCTCGCTGCCGACCGCGCCCGCCGCACCGGAGACGAAGACCGCGTCGCCCTCCTTGAAGGACGCGACCTCCAGCAGCCCCGCGTACGCGGTGAGTCCCGGCATGCCCAGCACCCCGAGGTAGGCGGGGAGAGGGGCGGTCTCGGGGTCGACCTTCACCGCGCTCTTGCCGTCCACCACCGCGTACTCACGCCAGCCGCCGAAGTGCAGGACGTGGTCCCCGACGGAGACGCCGTCCACGGTGGAGGCGATGACCTTGCCGACCGCGCCGCCGTCCATCGGCTGGTCCAGCTGGAACGGCGGCGTGTACGACTTCACGTCGTTCATGCGCCCGCGCATGTACGGGTCCACCGACATGTAGAGATTGCGGACCAGCACCTGATCGGGGCCCGGCTCGGAGACCGGGGCCTCGCGCAGCGCGAAGTCCTCCGGCTTCGGCCACCCCTCGGGGCGGGCGACCAGGTGCCATTCACGGCCGGTGGTGGGGATGACGGACATGAAAAGGGGCCTCTCCTAAGCTTCAGCAGTTGAAACAATCATGCTGCTTGATATTTCAGGGTGTCAAGTAAATGGGTACCCTGGTGACCATGACGTCCCGCATCGACCCGCTGACCCTCGAGGTCGTCGAGCTCATCGGCACCATCGTGGCCCGTTATCACCAGGAATACGAGGAGGCGGCGGCCAAGCACTCCCTGACCGGCGCACAGGCCCGGGTGCTGGGCCTGCTGTCCGGCGGCCCGACACCGATGCGCCGCCTCGCCCAGCAGCTGAAGTGCGAACCGTCGAACGTCACCGGGATCGTGGACCGCCTGGAGTCGCGCGGCCTCGCCGAGCGCCGCCTCGACCCGGCCGACCGCCGGGTCAAGCTCGCCGCGGCCACCGAGGCGGGCCGGGAGACCTCCGAACGGCTCAGGGGCTCGCTCGACTTCGCCCGCGAACCGCTGGCGGAGCTCTCGGACGAGGAGCGCACGGTGCTGCGCGACCTGCTCAAGCGGATGCTGGGCGTGGCGCCGTAGCGGCCCCTGGACGGCCCCTGGGCCCCTTGGCTAGACGCACCACCACAGGAAGCAGCTTTCCGTGGCCGTCGAGGTCGGCGTCGGTTCGACGGTCGCCGGGTCGGTGGGCCCGGGGTGCGACGGGGAGGTGGGCCGCTGGGTCGCGCCGGGGCCGCCCGGGGCCGGGGCGGAGGCGTCCGGCGGGTCGGAGGAGGAGTCGTCCGGATCGGCCGAGGCGTCGCCGCTCCCGTCCTCGGACGTCTCGCCGCCCTCACCCTCGGCCTCGTCCCCGGACGGGTCGCCGTCCTCATCCTGGCCGTCGCTCCCCGCCGAGGGGGCCGCGCTCGGGCCGCCCGCGTCCTGGCCGCCCGACTCGGCGGAATCCGTCGCCCCGCCGGTGCGGTCGGCCGCCGGCTCCCGCTGTCCGGGCGCCGGGGAGGACTCCCGCCAGTGCCCCTCGGTGGCCAGCTCGGCCACGAACAGCGCGGCCAGCACCGGGCCGAGCACCGCCGCCAGGATCGTCACCCGGCGCCCCCGCCCCCGGCGGGCCCGGCGCGCGCGGCGGCCGATGAGGCCACGGGACTTGGGCTTCCGGCGCGAGGCACGGGAGGCACGCGAGGCGACGGGAGTGGCGGAAGAGCCGGGGGCGGCGGGAGAGGCGACCGGAGAGCCGGGGGACGCCTGCGTGCCCGCGTCCGCGTCCGGTGCGGCGAAGGCCGGCCCGGGGTCCTCGACGGGCGTCCCGCAGTCGGGGCAGGAGAGGGCACCGCCCAGATAGCGGTGGCAGGCAGAGCAGTAATCCATTTCGCGGGCAGGTTATGTGACCAACGGATAGGCCAGCAGGCCGCGGGGTGTGAGGATCCTGTGCAAAGAACCGTACGAACGCCCTCGTCAGCCCCTCCCCCGCCGGTGTCCGGCGCCCGCGCGGCCCCGCCCGGCCCCGCCCCGCCGTCGCTCAGCCGGCGAAGGCGGGTTGCGCCAGTCCCTGTCCCGCGCCCTCGATGACCAGCAGCGACCCGGCGAGCGGCGGCGCGGCGGCGCCGAGGCCGACCCGTGCCGAGGTCAGATACAGATCGCGGAGGTCCGCCCCGCCGAAGGCGCAGGCGGTCGGGCGCGGGAACGGAAGCTCCACCACCCGATCGAGTGTCCCGTCGGGGGCGTAGCGGCGGATCGCGGCGCCGTCCCACAGGGCGACCCACACCGCGCCGTCGGCGTCCACGCACAGCCCGTCCGGGAAGCCCGCACCCTCCTCGATCTCGACGAACGGCCGGCGCCCCGAGACCACCGGACCGTCCGCGCCGTCCGCGCCGTCCGCCACGTCGAAGACGTCGATACGGCGGGTGGGGGTGTCGATGTAGTACATGCGGCGGCCGTCCGGGCTCCAGCCGATGCCGTTGCTGACCGTGACCCGCGGCAGGAACTCCGTACGGGAGCCGTCCGCCCCGATCCGGGAGAGCGTGCCGCCGCCGGTCGCCTCGTCGTAGCGCATGGTGCCCGCCCAGAGCGAACCGTCGGGCGCGACCGCGGCGTCGTTGCCCCGGCGGCCGGGGACCGCCTCGCGCAGCAGCCAGCCGAAACCGCCGTCGGGCCCGTACACCCCGATGCCGTCGCGGAGGTTGACCACCAGTCCGCCGCCCGCGCGGGGCTTGGCCGCGCCGACGTGCTGCTCGGTGACCAGGGTGGTGCGGCGGCCGGTGGCGGGGTCGTAGCCGTGGACGCGGGAGGAGAGGATGTCCACCCAGATCAGCCGCCGGGCGGCGGCGTCCCAGGTGGGTCCCTCGCCGAGCACGGCGTGCGCGCGCACCGCGATCTCGAGCGACGGCCGCGTGCTCATATGTCCCGCCTCCGATGCCCCAGCCGTACCGACAGTTCCGCCGCGCCCTTGGCCGCCAGCTCCTCCAGCTCGGCCTGGCGCTCCTCGCTCCAGCGGATCGTCGGCACCGAGATCGACAGCGCCGCGACCACCTTCCCGGTGGAGTCCCGTACGGGAGCCGCCACGCAGTTCACATCCGGGTTGGACTCCCGCTGCTCGACCGCGACGCCGCGCTCGCGCACGGTGGCGAGGTGGCGGCGCAGTTCGCCGGGGGAGGTGATGCTGTTGTCCGTCATCGCGGCCAGCGGCTGGTCGTCGGGCAGCCGGGCGTCCAGGGCGTCCTCCGGGAGGGAGGCGAGCAGCATCTTGCCGACCGAGGTGCAGTGGGCGGGCAGCCGGCGGCCCGCGGCCGAGACCATGCGGACGGCGTGGGTGGAGTCGACCTTGGCGATGTAGATGACGTCGGCGCCCTCGAGGATGGCGACGTGCACGGTTTCGTCGCAGGTCTCGGCGACGGTCCGGGCCACCTGCCGGCCCTCGGCCGCCAGGTCGAGCTGTTCGGCGTAGCGGCTGCCCAGCTGGTACGGCCGCACCCCGAGCCGGTAGCGGCCGGGCTGGTCGGGTACGTGGACCAGGTAGGAGCGGGCGGCCAGGGTGGTCACCAGCTCATGGACCGTCGTACGGGGCAGTCCCAGCCGCCGGGTGATCTCGGGGGCGGAGAGCGTGCCGTCTCCGTCCAGGAAGAGCTCGAGTATGTCCAGGGCCCGTGTCACCGCGGGCACCAGGCGTCCCATAAGTACTCGCCCTCCGCTTCTGGTCCGGATGCATATGGTTCGCGCGCAGATGTTCGAGATCCCGGCCGATGGCCGGTAAACCGAACACAGGTTACGCATAGCCGTCTTCCTCCGGCAATGGTCCGGCAAAGGCACGATAGGAACCATGGATTCCGCACCGGACTCGTTCCCCACCCCCTTCCCCTTCGTCCTCGTGCTGCTGCGGCGGATGGCCGATCATCAGCCGGGGCTGGTCGAGGACGCGCTGCGCGAGCTGGGCTTCGGGCGTTCGGTGATGCGCGAGGCCAACCGCCGCTGGCAGGCCATGCGGCACGCGTCACGGCGGCGCTCGGCGGTCGCCCGCTACCGCGCCGTGCTGGGCCCGCCCGAGTCCACCGCCACCCGCCGGATCGGCGATCTGACCTGTGAGGCGCTGAGCTGGTCCGTGCCGCTGTGGCCGGATCTGCGGTTCGAGGTGCTCACCGCGCCGAACGGGGCGGTGTGGAACGAGTGGCTGGTGCGCGCCCCGGGCGCGCCCGGGGCGACGTTGCGTACGGCCGCCGATCTCGTGCCCTGGTCCTGCACGGTGGACGAGGTGGCGCGCGCCTTCGCGCCCGCGCGGCCGATGGAGGGCTCGGCGCCCACCCGCTGGCGGCTCGCCTTCGACGCATGGGACGGAGAGCACGGGGCGAACGGGGCGAACGGGGCAAACGGCGAACTCCGCCACTATGTGGCGGAGTTCACCTGGGGATTGCTTCAGCGCGTGGAGAACGTCAGGCCAGCTTCGCCGACAGCGTGATCTCCGTACCGGCGAGCGCCTGGCTCACCGGGCAGTTCTTCTTGGCGTCCTCGGCCGCCGCGACGAACGCGGCCTCGTCCAGGCCCTCCACCGAGCCCTCGACGGTGAGGTGGATACCGGTGATCCCGGTGCCGGGCTGGAAGGTGACCTCGGCCTGGGTGGTCAGCTGGGTGGGCGGGTTGCCCGCCTGGGTGAGGCCATGCGAGAGCGCCATCGAGAAGCAGCTGGAGTGCGCCGCCGCGATCAGCTCCTCGGGGCTGGTCTTGCCGTTCGCCTGCTCGGCGCGGGACGGCCAGGAGACCGGCTGCTCGCCGATGCCGGAGGAGTCGAAGGTGACGGTCCCCTTGCCCTCGGCCAGGTTGCCCTGCCAGACGGTGTGCGCGGTACGCGTCGTAGCCATGCTCGCTGTTCCCTGCTTCCTGTCGGTGACGTCCACCTGCCGGTGGAGCGCCGGATGTGACGTACGGTCGGATGATCACCGGGCGGGGGTGCCGCCCCTTCCGGCCGACCCCGGTCCGGAGATCGCCTCCGAGCCTACGTTCCAGGCGACGACGGCCGGGCGACCATGCTCAGTTCCGAGTCGACTCACGGTCGCGGTGTCCAGCCGGAAGAGCGCGCCGGCGGACGGGGGCAGCCCCAGCCGGCGGGCGGTGAGCACCCGCAGCACATGGGCGTGGGCCACCAGCACCACATCGGCGCCGTCCGCCGCGTCCAGCTCGGGCGCGATCCGGGCGAGCACCCGGTCCACCCGGGCCCCGATCCGCTCGGGCGACTCCCCCGGGTGGCCGGCTTCGCCCGGCGGGACGCCGTCGGTCCACAGGTTCCAGCCGGGGCGGGTGCGGTGGATCTCGGGGGTGGTGACGCCCTCGTAGCCGCCGTAGTCCCATTCGTGCAGCTCGGGCTCGGTCGTGAGGTCCTCGAGCCCGGCGAGCCGCGCGGTCCGCACGGCCCGCTCCATGGGGCTCACCAGGGTCAGCCCGATCTTGCGCGCGGCGAGCAGCGGGCGCAGGGCGCGCGCCTGCTCCTCGCCGTGCGCCGTCAGGGGCATATCGGTCCAGCTGGTGTGCTTCCCCGACCGGCTCCACTCGGTTTCGCCGTGCCGGATCAGCAGCAGCTCAGCCATTGCGGTCGGACGCCTTCTCCTCGTCGATGGCCCGCTTCTCGTTCGCGGCGGCCGCGATGGAAGCGCGCACCGAGTCCATGTCGAGGTCGCGGGCCTGGCCGATGACGTCCTCCAGGGCCGGCTCGGGGAGGGCGCCGGGCTGGGCGAAGACCGCGATGTTGTCGCGCACGATCATCAGCGTGGGAATGGACTGGATGTCGAAGGCGGCGGCCAGTTCGGGCTGGGCCTCGGTGTCGACCTTGGCGAACAGCAGATCCTGGTGGCGCTCCGCGGCCTTCTCGTAGATGGGCGCGAACATCCGGCACGGCCCGCACCAGGAGGCCCAGAAGTCGATCAGGACGAACGCGCTTCCGGACACGATGTCGTCGAAGTTGTCCTTGGTGAGCTCGACGGTGCTAGTGCTCATGCCTGCGTTACCCGCTTCCGTACGTCGGCAGATGCCTCGTGCACGGTAACCCCGCCGCCGCCGTCCGTTATTCCGGCCGGAAACGGATGCCGAGGTCGGCGGGGGTGAAGCGGCGTACGTCCCGGGTGGACAGCCCGTGGCCGGTCCCCCGCAGGACCCAGAAGCCACCCGTCCGGCCGCGGTCGTAGCCGGGCGCGGCGGCGATCACGTCGTCGTGGCCGTCGCCGTCGACGTCGAGCAGCGGGGGCTGGGGGGCGAAGCCGTCGGAGCCGTACGGAGCGGGCCGGCCGGGCACGCCCGGGGTGTCCAGGTCGACGGTCTGCTCCCCGCCGTCCTCCTCATGCGCGCTCGCGGCCGGGTCGTACTCGCCACCGCGCCCGCGCCGGGACCCGGGCAGCAGGGTGAGCCGGCCGTTGCCGTGGTGCTTCTCCGGGGTGGCCACCACGAGGTCGGGACGGCCGTCGCCGGTGATGTCGCCCACGGCCGGGGAGCCGCCGAAGCCATCGCCGCGCCGCGCGTCGCCGGGCAGGCCAGGACCGGACGGGTCGACGGTGAGCTCCGGACGCCCCCTGCCCAGCCCGGACCTGGCGCCGTGCACGACGGTGAGCCGCCCGGAGCCGCGGTGCGGGCCGGGGCCGAGGGTCCCCTGGCCGGGCGCGAGCAGATCGTCGATCCCGTCGTGGTCGGCGTCCCCGGCCGCGGGCTCGCGCGGACCGTCCTCCGTGCCGAGGGCGTGGGCCAGCCGCGCCTCGGGCCGCTTGTCCCGCACCAGGCCCTCGGGCCCGCCCCGGTAGTGGGCCACGGGTGGGTCGAGGGGGGCGGTGTCGTCGGATTCCGGCTGATCGGGCTGTTCGGTGTCGTAGGGGTAGGTCAGCACCACGTCGGTGCGGTGGTCACCGTCGAAGTCCCCGGCGGTGGCGGTGGCGGGCGCGGTACGGCGGTGCCGGCCGGTGGGGAGCGCGGCGGTACGGGCCGGGCGGGGCGTGGCGCGCCCCGACCCGAACGTCCCGAACGGCCGGAACGGCCCGTACAGCACGCGCACCGCGCCCCGGCCGTCGGCCGCCGAGGCCAGCAGGTCGGCGGCGCCGTCCCCGTCGAAGTCCCCCACGGCCAGGGCCAGGAATCCGGCCGCGCCACCGCGCAGCGGGCGTGGCGCGGCCAGCCCACGGGGGCCGCCGCGCAGCACCACCGTCTCCCCGGTCCGCGCGGACCGTGGTGTCCTCCCGTGCCGGAAACGCGCCGTCACCAGGTCGGTGAATCCGTCCCCGTCGAGATCGGTCCGCAGCGGCGGCCCCACGTAGTCGTCCTCGGCGCCGTCGACGACGAGGCGGTGCCGTGGGTCCAGGCCCCGCGCCGAGCCGTAGACGACCGCCAGCCGGGCGGGCAGCGGTCCCCGGGAGGCGCTGGTGGGGCGGATGGTGGTGGCGAAGTCGTCGTAGCCGTCGCCGTTGAAGTCCCCGAGCGACGCGGCGGCCGCTCCCTTCGTGGCCCCCTCCCCCGGCCTCCGGCCGCCATGGCCGCCCTTGCTGCACCCGGCGAGCAGCAGCACGGCGGACACGGCCACGGCGGCGACGGGGACGAGCGAACGCACGGCGGCGGCACCTCCGAGGCGGATCGACACGGGTACGGACATCGGCACGGGTACGGACATCGGCGGGGATACGGACAGGGGTTCATCGCTCAAGGACTCCACGCGGCGCTCTCGGGTTGCTCCGCGCGCCCCCGCGGAACCCCGTACGCCCCCACAGAATTCACGCGACACCGGGCGCCGAGGTTGCGATCATGGCGGGGACCTCGCTCTGGGCGGGGAACTGGACGCGTCACGAGCAACTCGACGAGGAGGAAGGCGATCCGCGATGCCGGCCGTACCCGCCGATCCGACGGTGCTGCACCCGATGCCCGAGCAGCCGCGGGTGGTGTTGCTGAAGCCGCTGGTCACCTCGCCACTGATCGAGGTCGGGGAGTTCTCGTACTACGACGACCCGGATGACCCCACCACGTTCGAGACCCGCAACGTGCTGTACCACTACGGGCCCGAGCGGCTGGTCATCGGGAAGTTCTGCGCACTGGGCGAAGGGGTGCGGTTCATCATGAACGGCGCCAACCACCGCATGGACGGCCCCTCCACCTTCCCCTTCCCCATCATGGGCGGTTCGTGGGCCGACCACTTCGACCTGATCACCGGCCTGCCGGGCCGGGGCGACACCGTGGTCGGCAATGACGTCTGGTTCGGCTACCGGGCGACGGTGATGCCCGGCGTCCGCATCGGCCACGGCGCGATCATCGCCTCCGGTTCGGTGGTCGTGGACGACGTGCCCGACTACGGCGTCGTCGGCGGCAACCCGGCCCGGCTCATCCGCCGCCGCTACGACGACGAGGACATCGCCCGGCTGCTGGCCCTGGCCTGGTGGGACTGGCCGGTCGAGCACCTCACCGCCCACCTCCGCACGATCATGTCCGGAAGCGTGGCCGACCTCGAGGCGGCGGCCCCGCGCCAGAACTAGCCAGGTGTGCGCTGTCCGGGGCCGTCGGCCGCCGCGGCAGCGGCGTAGCGGCGCGCCAGGTGCGCGAAGGCCTCCTTGAGTTCGGGCGGCCCGATGACCTCGATGTCGGCGTCGAACCTGCCGATGGTGGCGGCCAGTCCGGGCCATGACCACGCGCCCAGGACCAGTCGGCAGCGGTCCGGGCCGAGTGCCTCGACGACTCCGTCCCCGGCGAAGGGGGATACCTCGGCGGCGGGCAGGTCGAGGATCACCTCGCCACGGCAGGGCCAGCCGCCGGGCCCGTCGGAGCCCTGGAACCGGCCGGCGATGAAGGCGGCCACGTCCCCGCCGGGCACCTCACGCGGGGTGAAACGGGGCCCGGTGGGGGTGCGCGGGGTGATCCGGTCGACGCGGAAGGTGCGCCAGTCCTCGCGGTCGAGGTCCCACGCGAGCAGATACCAGCGCCCGCCCCAGGTGACGAGATGATGCGGCGCCACCTTGCGCGGCGGAGCCGCGACAGACCCGATACCGACCGCCCCCGCCGGTGAAGCCACTCCAGGCGGACAAGCCTCCCCCGGCCGGGAAACCGCCCCAGGCCGGGAGGCCGCTCCCGGCGGAGAAGCCGACCCAGGCGGACAAGCCGCACCCGCCGGAGAAGCCGCTTCCGGCGGGGAGGCCACCCCAGCCAGGGAAGCCGCACCCGGCGGGGAAGCCGCCCCAGGCCGGGAAGCCGCACCCGACAGAGAAGCCGACCCAGGCGGACAAGCCGCACCCGCCGGAGAAGCCGCTTCCGGCGGGGAGGCCACCCCAGCCAGGGAAGCCGCACCCGGCGGGGAAGCCGCCCCAGGCCGGGAAGCCGCACCCGACAGAGAAGCCGACCCAGGCGGGGAAGCCACCCCCGGCCGGGAAGCCGCACCCGACGCAGAAGCCACCCCCGGCCGGGAAGCTGCCCCCGGCGGGGTGGCGGGGGTGTAGTCGAAGCGGAGGACCTCGCGGGCGCGGACGGCTGTGCTGAGCGCCATGAGGACCTGCGGGTCGGCCCGCGGATGCGGCCGGTCTCCCGGACGTTCGACGGCGGTGATCTGGAGCGCGTCGACGCGGTGCCGCAGCCGTGCGGGCATGACCTGCCGGACGGTGTTCAGGGCGCGCGCCGCCGCGTCCTCGATCCCGGCGCCGGTGGTGAGGGCGGTCTGGAGCGCGACGGCGAGGGCGACGGCCTGCTCGTCGTCGAACAGCAGCGGGGGCAGCTCCGCGCCCGCGCCGAGCCGGTAGCCCCCGTCGGGGCCCTTGGTGGCCACGATGGGGTAGCCGAGTTCGCGCAGGCGGTCGACATCGCGACGCACGGTGCGCGGACTGATCTCCAGCCGCTCGGCCAGCAGCTGCCCCGGCCAGTCGCGGCGTGCCTGGAGCAGCGAGAGCAGGGACAGCAGTCGCGCTGACGTCTTCGGCATGACTCCCATTCTGCCCCGAGTAGCGGCCACAACCTGTCCGCTACCTCTGTGAGTGTTGTCTCCGTCAGACGACGAGAACGACCAGAAGGACCCGATCACCGTGACCGCCACCACCACAACCCCCGCCACCCTCGACGCCGAGCGGGCCGATCTGCTCGCCGAGCTCACCGCCGCGCGCTCCGCCCTGATCAAGACCGTGCAGGGGCTCAGCGACGAGCAGGCCGGTGAGCGCCCGACGGTCAGCGCGCTCTGCCTGGGCGGGCTGATCAAGCACGTCGCGTTCATCGAGGAAGGCTGGATGCGCTTCGTCCTCGAGGGCCCCTCGGCGCTGCGTTACGACCTGCCCGAGGGTGTCACCTGGGCCGACCTCATGGGCGGTACCGCGAAGGAGGTCCCGCAGTGGGCGATCGACAACCAGAACAACTTCCAGATGCTGCCCGGTGACACGCTGGCCGGGGTGCTCGAGGCTTACGAGCGGGTGGCCGCCCGGAGCGCGGAGGTCATCTCCACCGTCCCCGACCTGTCGGCGACGCACCCGCTGCCGGAGGCGCCCTGGAACGAGCCGGGTGCGGAGCACAGCGTGCGCCGGGTGATCATGCACGTCATCGCCGAAACCGCCCAGCACGCCGGGCACGCGGACATCATCCGCGAGACGCTCGACGGGCAGACGTCCAGCTGACCGCTTCCCGGAACCGCTCGGCGCCGCGCTGGTGACGGCCGTCACCTGCGCGGCGCCGGACCCCATGAGCCAAGGAACCGAAGGGAAACGGCGCGACCGTGAAGACGCGTGAGCTGGGGCGGACCGGTATCCAGGTCAGCCCCTACTGCCTGGGCACCATGAAGTTCGGTCAGGTGGGCAATCCCGACCACGACGACTGCGTCCGGATCATCCACCGGGCGCTGGACGCGGGGATCAACGTCATCGACACCGCCGATGTGTACGGCCCGCACGGGGAGTCCGAGGAAATCGTCGGCAAGGCGCTGCGCGGGCGGCGCGACGACATCGTGCTGGCCACCAAGGTCAACGGCAGGATGGGCGAGGACCCCAACCGCGGCGGCAACTCCCGGCGCTGGATCATCGCCGAGGTGGAGCACTCGCTGCGGCGCCTGCGGACCGACCACATCGACCTCTACCAGATCCATCACCCCGATCCGCGGACCGATCTCGAGGAGACCCTCTCCGCCCTCACCGACCTGGTGCGCAGCGGCAAGGTACGGGCGATCGGGTCGTCCAACTTCCCGGCCTCGGAGATCGTCGAGGCGCAGTGGGTCGCGGACCGGCGCGGGCTCCAGCGGTTCCGTACCGAGCAGCCCACGTACTCCCTCCTCAACCGCGGCATCGAGCACGAGATCCTGCCCGTCTGCCAGCGGTACGGCATGGGCACGCTGGTCTGGAGCCCGCTGGCGATGGGCCTGCTCAGCGGCCGTTTCCGCAAGGGCCGAACCGTGCCGCCGCAGGACGCGCGGATGCGCTGGGTGCCCCGGCACATGACCGACGAGCGCAAACTCGACGCCGTGGAGCGGCTCATCCCGCTGGCCGAGGAGGCCGGCCTGTCGCTGACCCACCTCGCGATGGCCTTCGCCATCACCCACCCCGGTGTCACCTCGGCCATCATCGGGCCACGCACCATGGAGCAGCTCGACGACCTCCTGGCCGGCGCCGGAACCACCCTCGACGACGAGCTCCTGGACCGGATCGACGAGATCGCGCCGCCCGGAACCGACATCGGCCCGATCGACGTGTCCTACACCCCACCGGCCGTCGAACGCGCCGCGCTGCGCCGCCGCCCGGCCGGGGAACGCGCCGCGGTGACCCGATGACCGTCCTGGGCACCCGGGCGCTGAACCGCGCGACGCTCGCCCGGCAGTTGCTGCTCGACCGCGCCGACGTCCCGGTCCACGACGCCGTCGGGCACCTGTGCGGTATGCAGGCGCAGGAGCCGCAGGAGCCGTTCGTCGGGCTCTGGTCGCGGCTGCGCGCGTTCGACCCGGCGGACCTCTCGGATCTGCTGGTCCGGCGCGGTCTGGTGCGGACCCACCTCATGCGCCGCACCGTCCATCTGCTCACCGCCGAGGACACCCTGGCCTGGCGGGCCCGCCACGGCACCATGCTGCGCCAGCGGGTGCTCGGCACCTACCGCCGCGAGTTCGAGGGGGTCGACCTCGACGAACTCGCCGTGGCGGGCCGGGCGGTGATGGCCGACGGCGAGCCCCGCTCGATGGCCGAGCTGGTGCGGGTGCTGGCCGACCGCTGGCCGGCCCCCGCACCGCGGGCACTGGGCGAGATGGTGATCGCCGCCCTCGTGCCGATGGCGCAGACGCCACCGCGCGGGCTGTGGCGCACCAGGGCGGGGGTGCGCAACGTCCTGCTCTCCTCCTGGCTGGGCCGGGAGGCCGACCCGCCCGTCCCGGACGGCTCCGATCCGGTCGGCCAGACGCTGGTACGGCGCTATCTGGCCGCCTTCGGCCCCGCGGCCTCGGCCGATGTCCGCGCCTGGTGCGGCCTGGCCGGGCTGCCGACCGCGGTGGCCGCGATCCGCGAGGAGCTGGTCACCTTCCGCGACGAGCGCGGGCGCGAGCTGCTCGACCTGCCCGACGCGCCGCGCCCGGACCCCGACACGCCCGCCCCGGTGCGGTTCCTGCCGGCGTTCGACAACGCGATCCTCGGCTACCACGACCGCGGCCGGATCATCGACGACGCCCACCGTGGCCTGTCGGTCGCCGGCGAGCGCGTGGTGCTGGTCGACGGCCGGGTCGCGGCGACCTGGAAGGTCGAGGCGGACACGGTGGCCGTCACCCCGTTGCGCCGCCTCTCCCCGGCCGAGTGCGCCACGGTCGCCGAGGAGGGGCGGGAGCTGGCGTCGTTCCTCTCCGACAGCGCGAGCGACCGGGTACGGGTCGCCGCGTCGCCGGGCTGACCCGGAACGCGCACCGGCCCCGCCCCGCCCGGGTCAGCCTTCGAGACTCAGGTACAGGCGGGTGCCCCGGGGCTCGTAGCCGACCCGTTCGTAGACGCGGCGGGAGCCCTCACCCGCGTACTCCAGCCATACCGACCGGGCTCCGCGCGCGAACATCGCCTCGGTCAGCGCGGCGGTGACGGAGGCGGCGACGCCCCGGCCCCGGAAGGCGGGCCGGGTGCCCACGCCCGCCAGTTCCGCGGTGCCCACGGCGGGCGCCGAGCAGGTGGCCGCACCGGCGCAGCCGCCGTCGGGGGCGCGGACGAACCGGACCGCGCCCCCGCCCTCCTGGACGCGGCGCAGCCGGTCCGCCCCCTCGGGGGAGGCGGCGAACTCGCCGAACGCCTCGGACAGCGCGGCGTCGATCGCCCGGTAGTCCTCGTCCGTGGCCGGGACCGCCACCGGGACGGCCGCCGTGCCGCGCGGGATGGTGAGCCGTTCCGGGGTGCAGACCAGATACGCGTGCACCGCCTCCACGGTGAACCCCGCCGCGCGCAGCGCGGGCTCCACGGCGGGTGCGGCGTCCGGCGCGAACTCGAGCCGGGGCTTGAGGCCGCGCACCCGGAACGCCTCGATCAGCTCCCGGACGTCCCGGGCGGTGGGCCGGGCGGCGGGCAGCGGGGTCGCGTAGTTGATGTACGGGCTGGTGGTGCCGGGGTCGAACCCCGCCACGAAGCCCCCGGTCTCGATGAGCACGGGGCGGCGGCGGAGGTTGGCGACGGCGAAGCCTTGGACGTCGGTGCCCATGGTGATGTGACCTCACGAAGAAAGCGAAGACAGGGAACGGACCTGCGTGGGGCCGCCGCGAGGAAACGGGTGTGGCACCGATGCGTCAGTGCCGACGGCGGCCGCTGGCGGACGCCGGGTTCATGGGCTTCAGTCCTTCGGAATGCGGATGGAATGCGGATGGAACACGGATGGAACGCGGGAATGCGCGGTGTTGTGCCGGCTGAGCGTACGCGATCCTCCCACCCGGTGTCAGGATCACGGGCGGGTCAGCTCCATGCCCGTCGTTCCCGGCCACGGGGGTCGTCGAGCTGGATCCACTCGGCGTCGATGCGCAGGGTGGCCCGGCGTTCGGTGTCGTACGGGTCCCAGCCGGGGTCGCCGGTCCGGGCGAACCGGATCCAGGTCTCGTGCATCCGGGCGGCGAGACCGGCGGGCGGCTCGTCGGGGCCGAGCAGGGCAGCCGGTCCCCGGAGTGCGGGCAGGTGCGCGAGGTCGAAGACGAAGGGGAGGTCGACCGCGTGGGTGGCGCCCAGTTCGCCGTCCAGGGCGTGGGAGCGCCACGCGAACTCGTACGCGAAGGTGGCCGAGCCGGGGTGCGCGGCGTGGGCGTCGGCCAGGGCCCAGCTGCCCGCGCCGAACAGCGCGTCCCCCATGATGGCGGACCGCAGCTCGGCGGCGGACGCCTCGGGGCGGGCCTTGCGGTACGCCTCGACGAGCTGGGCGGGACGCGGATGCGAGCGCGCCGCCGCCGCGTCGACGTCCTCGGCGGTGGACGTGGCGTACCTGCCCACGGGGACCAGGTAGAGGTTGCCCTCCTCGGTGGTGGTCCCGACGAGCAGGTCCACCTCGGCGGCCAGGCCGGCGGCGACGGACGCGGCGGGCTGCGTGTCGAGGACCAGGCTGAAGGGGCTGAGCCCGATCAGCGGGTCGTGGTGCGTGGCGGTGCGCAGATCGATGCCCGCGAGCCGGGAGGCGGCCTCGGCCAGACGGTCGTCGGGGATCCGGGCGAACGCGTCGGCGTGCGGCGCTACGCCCAGGGCCTCGGCCGCCGCCCGGGTGACGCGCGCGGCCTGCTCGGTGGTGAACGCGCCCAGGCCGCTGCCGCTTTGGACGACCGCCCGGCGGACGAGGCCCGCGGCCTCGGGGGTGGCGAGGACGCCGCCGACGATGGTCGCCCCGGCCGACTGGCCGAAGAGGGTGACGTTGTGCGGGTCACCGCCGAAGGCGGCGATGTTCTCCCGGACCCAGCGCAGGGCGGCGATGACGTCGAGCAGACCGCGGTTGGCGGGCGCTCCGGGGAGGTCCAGGAACCCGGCGATGCCGAGCCGGTAGTTGAGGGTGACGAGGACGACGCCGTCACGGGCGAAGGCGGAGCCGTCGTACAGCGCGGACCGTGTCGACCCGGCGACGAAGCCGCCGCCGTGGACGAACACCATCACGGGCAGGTCGCCGCCCGTCGCGGCCTCGGGCGTCCAGACGTTGACGGTGAGGTAGTCCTCCCCTCGGCACCAGCCGTCGCCGAAGTAGGGGGACATGTCGATGGTGCCGAGCCTGCGCTCGGCCTGGGGCGCGTTGGGCCCCGGTACGGTGGCGTCCCGTACGCCGTCCCAGGGCTCGTGCGGCCGCGGCGGGGCGAACCGGCCGGCGCCGAGCGGAGGGGCGGCGTAGGGGATGTTCAGGAAGACGGCGGTGCCGGTGCCGTCCTGGCGCAGTCCGCGCACCGCGCCCCGTGTGGTGGTCGCGACGGGACCGGGTCGGTGGTTCATCTCTCGTCCTTTCCGCGGGCCTCAGAGCTGTTCGGAGTACGCGGCGAAGGGCGCCCAGCCCTTGATGGTGAACGCGCTGCCGTCGCGCGCCACTTCCGCCGCGCCGTGGCCGCCCAGGTGGGCGGGGATCACCAGCGCGTTGTTGTCGGCCGCCCAGCCCAGGACCTTGCGGCGGGTGGCGCGGGCGCCCGCGGGGTCCTCGCAGAAGCAGCTGTTGACGTCCGGCTCCAGGATCTGCACCGGGGTGTGCAGCATGTCGCCGACGAACACCGCGCGGTCCGAGCCGGAGGTGAGGGTCAGCACGGAGGCGCCCGGGGTGTGTCCGGGGGCGGCGTCCAGGCGCAGGTTGCCGTCGATGCGGTGGCTGTTCTCCCACAGCAGCGTCTGGCCGGCCTGGTGCACCGGGGCCACGCTGTCCTCGAAGACGTTCTGGTTGCCGTAGCCGGACCGCGGCTTGTGGCCGTTCTCCGGGTTCCAGAAGTCGAAGTCGTCCTTGGGCATCAGATAGGTGGCGTTGGGGAAAGTGGGCGCCCAGTGCCGCCCGTCCAGATACGTGTTCCAGCCGACGTGGTCGTTGTGCAGATGCGTGTTGATGACGATGTCCACGTCCTCCGGCGCGACACCGGCCCGCGCGAGATTGTCCAGGAACGCGGTTTCGAGACGGCTCCAGACCCGCGCGTACGGGCGCTCCTTGTAGTTGCCCACGCCGGTGTCGACGAGGATGGTCCGGCCCTCACTGCGCAGCACCCAGGTCTGGATCGCGGACACCACGACATGGGTCTCGGGGTTCACGAAGTCCGCGTCGAGCCAGGAGGAATTGTCCTCCCACACCTCCTTCGAACTCTCCGGGAAGAAATCCTCGCGCTTGATGTCCACGGGTCCGAAATATTCCCATACCCGGGTGACGGTGACATCGCCGAGCTCGATCTGGTCCATGGGTGCTCCTTGAGAATCCGGGGAATCGGGGAATGTGGGGAATCGGGGAATGTGGGGAATTCCGTCGGGGAAAATCCCGCCGAGGCTTTCGCCTGCTTCCTGGAACCGTACGAACGCCCCGGTGCACGCGGTATCCGTAAGGTGACTGCACCTGTGCACGGCTCGGGCGGCGGGCCCCCGCGCTTGTAATGTGGGCGGCAGGCGGCGGGGCGGCTCCCGTCGGGGAGAGTCACGATTCCTGGAGACTCCGTGGACGAGCACACTGCCGGCGCCGGCGCGGTCAGCGGACCGGAGCCGGACGCGGCGGAGCCGATCGTCGGCCGGGACGCGGAGCTGGCACGCCTCTTCCACGCGGTGGACTCATCGGCCGACCCGCTGCTCATGCTCGTCGGGGACGCGGGCGCGGGGAAGAGCACGCTGCTGGACGCCGTGGCGCGCCGGGCCGAGGCCCGCGGCGCTCGTGTGCTGCGTGCCCGCGGGAGCGAGTCGGAGTCGAGCCTCGCCTTCTCCGCGCTGCACCAGGTGCTGCGGCCGGTGCCGGCCGAGGTGGCCGCGCTGCCGGAGCGGCAGCGCGCGGCGCTGCACCAGGCCTTCGGTGCGGGTTCGGCCGCGGCCGAACCCGACCTCATGCTGATCGGGATCGCCGTCCTGGGCCTGCTGTCGGCCCTGGGCGAACGGCATCCGGTCCTGGTGGTGCTGGACGACGCCCAGTGGTGCGACCGGGCCTCCCTGGACGCGCTGTCCTTCGCCGCCAGACGGCTGGCGGGTGAACCGGTCACGCTGCTGGTCGGCGCCCGCGCCCAGCCGCCGGGGCTCGACCGTCGGGTACCGGTGCTCACCCTCGGCCCGCTCGACGACGCCGCGGCCAACCGCCTGCTGGACCTCCGGCCGGAGCGCCCCACCGGCAGGACCCGGGCGCGCATCCTGGACCAGGCCGGCGGCAACCCGCTGGCACTGACCGAACTGGCGAGGGCGGCCACCGAACCGACGAGCGGGGCCACCGCGCACGACGCGGCCGCCCAGCCGCCGGCCGCGGGCCCGTTGCCGCTCACCGAACACCTGGAGCGGATCTTCGCCGCCCGTCTGCACGAGCTGCCCGCCGCCACCGCGCGGGCCCTGCTGCTCCTGGCCGCGATGGACACCGAGGACTCCGCGATCGCCGCCTCGGCCGGACTCGGGCACACCGAGGACGACGCGTGGCCGCCCGCCGAGCGGGCCGGACTGGTCCGGCGGACCGGCCGGGACGTCCGGTTCCGTCATCCGCTGGTCCGGTCCGCCGTCTATCACGCCGCGCCCTTCGACGCACGGCGTACGGCCCACCTCAGGCTGGCCGAGCTGCTGCGGGACGAACCCGACCGGCGTGCCTGGCACCTCGCCGCCGCCTGCCCCGGTCCGGACGCGGCCGTGTCGGCGGAGTTGGCCGAGACCGCGGACCGGGCTCGCCGCCGTGGCGGCTACGCGGCGGCGGCCAGGGCCCTGCACCGGGCCGCGGAACTCGCGCCCCGGCGCGAGGACAGCGCCCGGCTGCTGGTCGAAGCCGCCGCCACGGCCGTGTTCACCGGCGATATCGCCTGGGTGGAGGAGCTGGCCGCCGCGGCACGGGCGCGCACCGACGACGCGGCGCTGCAGGCCGCCGCCGCGGTGCAGGTCGGGCGGCTGGCGGCGATGACCGTGCGGCACACCGCGGTCTTCGCCCGGCTCACCGACACGGCCGAGCGGCTGACGGCCGCGCAGCCCGCCACCGCGCTGGACCTGCTGGCCGGCGCCGCCGTGGTCGGCTTCTACGGTGGACGGGACAGTCAGCGGCAGCGCGTCCGGGAACTCCTGCGGCGCCTTCCCGAGGACGCGTCACCCGGCTGGCTGCGCACCTGGGTGCGGGCCGTGTCGGACCCCTTCGCCGACCGGGCCGAGCTGCTCGGTCTGCTCCCCCGGCTGGCCGCCGAGGTGGCACACCGGCCCGAGCGGCTCACCACTCTCGCGATCATGGCGTGGGTGCTGGACGAGACCCCGCGCGCGGTCCGCGCCTTCGACGAGGCGTTCGCCCGCTGGGAGCTGCGGGGGCCGCTGCCGGCGGGGCTGGGCGGCGCGGCCGCCTGGAGCTATGTGGAATGCGGGAGATGGGAACAGGCCCGCGCGGAGTGCGCCCGGGTGAGCGCGGTCGGTTCGGCGGCCGGCCTCGGCCACGCCGTGGCGTGCGCGGCCACGGTGGACGCCACCGTGCTGGCCTACCAGGGCGACGCGGCGGCGGCCCGCGCCCGCGTCGAGGACGCGCTCGCCCTGGTCGATCCGCTGGAAAGCCGCTCGGTGGCCGTCTACGCCCGGCGCGCGCTCGGCGCCGCGGCCGCCGCGGAAGGCGCGTACGAGACCGCGTACGACCAGCTCCGCATGGTCTTCACGGCGGATGGCGCTCCCGTGCACTACCACGCCTCCTACCCGGCCCTCGCGGATCTGGCCGCCGCCGCGGTGCGCGGGGGGCGACGCGAGGAGGCCGCCGCGATCGTCGAGCGCTCCGCACGCGCCCTCGCGGCGGGCGCCTCACCTCGTCTGCGCGCGCTGATCAGCCGCGCACGGGGCCTGCTGGCGGACCCCGAGGAGGCCGAACCGCACTTCCGGGCGGCCCTGGCCGACCCGGCGCTGGCGCACTGGCCCTTCGAACGCGCCCAGACCCTGCTGGATTTCGCCGAGTGGCTGCGGCGCCGGCGGCGCATCGCGGAGGCGCGGGGGCCGCTCACCGAAGCCCTGGAGACCTTCCGGCGCCTCGGCGCGCGCCCGTGGATCGAGCGCGCCCGAGCCGAATCGCGCGCCGCCGGCCTCGATGTGACGGACACGGCCCCCGACGCGATCGCCGAACTCTCCCCGCAACAGCAGCAGATCATCAGGCTGGCCGCGCGCGGGCTGACCAACCGGGAGATCGGCGAGAAGCTCTTCCTCTCCCCGCGCACGGTCAGCTCGCACCTCTACCGCAGCTTCCCCAAGCTGGGCATCACCGCCCGCTCCCAGCTGCGCGACCTCCTCGAGGGCGGCCTCGCGACGGCCGGCCGCCACGGGCCCGGGTGACGCGCCCCGAGGCCATGGGGCGTGGCCCGGTCAGGCGCGGCCCGGTCAGGCGCGGCCCGGTCTTGCGCGGCGCGGACGGCTACGCGCGGGACGGCTCGCCGGTCCGGAAGTAGTGGCCCTCGCCGAGGTCGTCGAGGAGCCCCGGCCGGGTCGGCTGCCACCCCACCAGCTCGCGGGTCAGGTCGCTGGAGGCCGATCCGTCGGCGGCCACCATGGGGGCGAGCCAGCCGAAGTGCTCGCCGGCGTCCTCGGGAGAGATGGCGGCCACGGGAAGGCCGAGGTGCCGGCCGATCGCCTCGGCGAGGGTGCGGACCGGTATCCCCTCCTCCGCGACGGCGTGCAGCGCCGATCCCGCCGGTGCCTTCTCCAGGGCGAGGCGGTACAGGTGTGCGGCGTCCAGCCGGTGCACGGCCGGCCAGCGGTTCGACCCGTCGCCGACGTAGCCGGAGACGCCCTTGGCGCGGGCGATGTCGATCAGGGTCGGGACGAAGCCTCGGTCGCCCTCGCCGTGCACCGAGGGGGCGGGGCGTACCACGGACGAGCGCACGCCGCGCGACGCCAGCGAGAGCATCGCCTGATGGGCGGCGGCTCGGGGCGTCGCCGCGGGGTCCTGCGCGTCCCGCTCGGTGGCCACCCGGCCGGGCGCGAGTCCGAGGACGCCGGTAGTGATCACGAAGGGGCGGTCGGTGCCCTCGAGCGCGCCGCCGATCGCTTCGATGGCCGCCAGATCGGTGCGGGCCGCCTCGGCGAACCGCGAGAAGTCGTGGACGAACGCGAGGTGGATGACCCCGTCGGACGCGGCGGCACCCGCGTGCAGGCTGTCGAGGTCCTCCAGGGAGCCTCGGTGCACCTCGGCCCCGGCCGCGGCGAGGGCGGCGGCGGAAGCGTCCGAGCGGGCGAGGCCGAGGACGTGGTGACCGGCGTCGATGAGTTCGGGAACGACGGCGGAGCCGATGAATCCGGACGCACCGGTGACGAAAACGCGCATGAGAGCTACTCCGGGTGAGTGGATGCCGCCCCGCGCACACCTGTGGCGAGGACAGTCATGTCAGTGACTGTTATCAACAGTACCACCACCCATGACAGTGCCTGTCATCACGTAGGATGCGCGGTATGGGTCGATGGGAGCCGAACGCACGTGGCCGGCTGGCGCAGGCGGCGCTGGAGCTGTACATCGAGCACGGCTTCGAGCAGACGACGGTTGCCAAGATCACCGAACGGGCGGGACTGACGGAACGCACCTTCTTCCGGCACTTCGCCGACAAACGCGAGGTCCTGTTCGCCGGTACGGGCACGATGCTGGACCACTGCGTGAGCGCCGTCGCCGAGGCCCCCGACGCCGCGACACCGATGGAGATGATCGCCGCGGCCCTGGACGCCATGGCAACCGAGTTCCAGGGACGCGCCGAACTCATCCGGCAGCGCCAGGCCGTCATCGAGGCCCACCCCGAGCTGCGGGAACGGGAGCTGATCAAGCTCGCGACCTGGGCCGCGGCGCTCACCGACGCGATGCGCCGGCGCGGCGTGGACGCACTGACCGCCCACCTGACCGCCGAAACCGGGATCGCCGTGCTCAAGGTGGCGTTCGCCCGCTGGATCACGGAAGCGGAATCCGGTCAGCGGCCCCTGGCCCAGCTCATCGGGGAATGCCTGGACAGGCTCGGCACCGTGACCGCGAGCCGCTGACCGTACGCCGACGGCGCCCCGATGACCGCACGCCGACGGCCCGGAAGACCGTACGCCGACGGCCCGGAAGACCGTACGCCGACGGCCCGGAAGACCGTAACGCCGACGCCCCCGATGACCGTAAACGCCGACGGCCTGGGCAGCTCGTCGCTGCCCAGGCCGGTCGATGTCGCCGCGATGACCAGGCCGGCTCAGCCGTCCCGCACCGTGGTCCGGGCCAGCGGCAGCCCCGCCGTCTCGCGGAAGGAGAACAGCACCACCAGCGCCGAGACGACCGCCAGGGCCATCAGGTAGAACCCGGGCGCGAGCGGTGTGCCCGCGAGGGTGACCAGTCCGGTCGCCACGAACGGCGCCGTCCCGCCGAACAGCACGTACGCCGCCGTGCAGCCAAGCGCCGAACCGCTCGCGCGCAGCTGCCCGGGGAACATCTCCACCATGGCCGGCACGTTGGAGGTGCCGATCACCGCCACCAGCACCGCCAGCACCGAGGTGCCCACCAGCGCGCCGGCCAGTGAGGTGCCGATCAGCCAGAACGCGGGCAGGGTCGCCACGGCGAAGCCCCCGCACGCGGTGAGCAGCATCGGCCGCCGCCCGAAGCGGTCGCTGGCCGCCGCCATCAGCGGACAGGCGGCGCTGTACGCCAGCATCGCCACACACCCGGTCAGCATGGACTGAGCCTTGGTGTAGCCGATCTCCTCCGACATGTACGCGATGAGGTAGCTGCTCATCAGGTAGTAGCCGACCGCGTTGGTGATGCTGTAGCCGAACAGCGTCAGCACCTGCCGCCGGCACACCCGCCAGGCGTCCCGGATCGGGGCGTCGCGCACCGCCTCGCGCCGCTCCATGGCCCGGAAGACAGGCGTGTCCTCGATCCGGCCGCGCAGGTACAGGCCGATCAGACCGAGCGGCCCGGCCAGCAGGAACGGGATGCGCCAGCCCCAGCTGCGCAGCGCCTCGTCCTCCAGCGACCAGGTGATGAGCAGCCCGGTCAGCGACCCGGCCACCGCCGCGAGCCCCACGGTCAGCGCGACCACGCTGGCGTACCGGGCCCGGCGGCCCTCGGGCGCGTACTCCATGATGAAGGCCGAGGCGCCGGTGTACTCGCCGCCGGTGGAGAAGCCCTGCACCGCGCGGAGCAGGAACAGCAGCACCGGGGCGACGATGCCGAGCGTGGCGTAGCTCGGCATCAGGCCGATGAGCAGGGTCGAGCCGCTCATGCACAGCACGCTCAGCGCCAGCATCCGGTTGCGGCCGATGCGGTCGCCGTAGCGGCCGAAGAACACCGCGCCGATGGGCCGGGCCACGAACCCGCCGGCGAACACCGCCCAGGTGGCCAGCAGCGCCGCCGTCTTGTCGTACTGCGGGAAGAACAGGCCGGCGATGGTCGCCGACATCACCGCGTAGGCGCCGGAGTCGAACCACTCCACGAAATTGCCGATGGCGGTCGCCAGGGCCACCTTGCGCCGCTCGGCGGACGTGGCCGCCTCCTCGGGGGCGGCCGCGGGGGCCGGGGTGGTCGCGGCTCCCGGCGCGGTGGCCGCGCCGTTGACGTCGTGTCCGGTCACCTCGGTCCGTCCTTCCGGCTCGTCGCGCCCGCGTCGGGGGCGGGGGTGGGGGTGGGGCTGGTCGGCTCGGCGTCGCGGGCGCGCAGCGCGGCCCGCTGGATCTTCCCGGTGGCCGAACGGGGCAGTTCGCCGATGAACTCGATCAGCCGCGGATAGGCGAAGCGGGAGTGGTCCCGCTTCGCGTGCTCGGCGATCTCCCGGGCCAGCGCGTCGGACGGCCGGTACCCGGGGGCCAACTCGATCCACGCCTTGACCGCCTGGCCGCGCACCGGGTCGGGCACGCCCACCACACCGGCGTCGGCGACGGCGGGGTGGGTGCGCAGGACCGCCTCCACTTCGTACGGACCGACACGGTACCCGGAGGTCTTGATCACGTCGTCGGTGCGGCCCAGGAACCAGAAGTAGCCGTCCGCGTCGCGCACCGCCTGGTCCTTGGTGCGGTACCACGGCCCGCCGAAGGTCTCCGCGGACGCCTCGGGCCGCTCCCAGTACCCGAGCGGGAACTGCGGGTTCGACCGGGCGCGCAGGCAGATCTCACCGGGCTCGCCGTCCGGGACCTCGGTGCCGGACTCGTCCAGCAGGGCCACGTCCCAGCCGGGCAGCGGGCGACCCATCGAACCGGGCTTGACCGGCACGCCGGGGAAGTTGCCGAGCAGCGGGTAGGACTCGGTGGAGCCGTAGTAGTCGAGCGGGGTGACGCCGAACTGGTCGCGGAACCAGGTGATGAGGTCCTCGGTCAGCGGCTCGTTGGAGCAGCACACCACGCGCAGCGCCTGCGGGTGGCGGGTGCCCGCGTCCGGCACCTCCTGCCGCATCTTGCGCAGGAAGGTGGGGTTCACCAGGGCGGTGGTGACCTTGTTGCGGGACATGCTGGCGAGCAGGCCCGCCGGGTCGAAACCGGCGGCCGGCCGGTACACCAGGTGCACCGCGCCCGCCCGCAGTGGGCCCATCAGCTTCGCCATCGACCAGGCCCAGTCGCCCGCGCCGTAGAACACGTCGCCGGGCCGCAGGTCGTGGCAGTAGCGGAACTCGTTGTGGCCCAGCAGGGTGCGGTGGGCGTGCACGATGCCCTTGGCGGCCCCGGTGGTGCCCGAGGTGTAGAAGATCAGCGCCGGGTCGTCGGGGGCCGTGTCGACGGTGGTGAACTCCGGCGCGAGCGCCCCGATCGCGGGGTCGTCCACGTCGACGAAGGTGCCGTCGAAACCGGCCGCGCGGTGCGCGGCGGCGGCCTCGGTCACCAGGACCGAGGCACCGGAGTCGGCGAGCCGGTAGCGGATCGGCTCGTCCGCCCACAGCAGCGACATCGTCACCAGGATCGCCCCGGTGCGCAGCACGCCGAGATAGGTGGCCGGGGTGTCGGGCCGCTGCGGCAGCAGGACGGCGACCCGGTCGCCCTTGCGCACCCCGAGGGCGTGCAGATGCGCGGCGACCTGCCGGGAACGGTCCTGGATCCGCTGCCAGCGGACCTCCTCACGGTGGCCGGTGTGGTCCTCGAAGACGAGGGCGAGCCGGTCGCCGGGGTGCCGGTCGGCCACGTCGGCGGCCATGTTGTACCGCTCGGGAACCTCCCACCGGTGGTTGTCGACGAGGCCGCGGTAGGCGGCCTCGGCGTCCTGGGTGTCCTGGGTATCCCGGATGTCCTGGGTGTCCTGGACGTCCTGGGCGGGATCGGCGGCGGTGACGCCGGTGGACATGGCGAGTCCTCCTCGTGGCGCGGGAACGGGATGTCGGGGGGCGGCGGGGATGCCGGGGGACGGGGATGCCGGGGGACGGGGATGCCGGGGCGGCGGTGAGCGGAGGCGATCAGCGGCGGCGGCCGGCCAGGAAGCGGGCCATCTCACGCTGCGGCTCCCCGGTGGCGTACGCGGCCACATGGACCTTCTTGGCGGCCTCGATCGCCTCGTCGAGCCCGGCGTCGTCCAGTTCGCGCAGCCGGCCCTTGGTGAGCGCGACCGCGCCGGGCGGGAGCTGGGCCAGCCGGGATGCCTCGCCGAGGGCCTCCTCCTTGACCCGGTCCTCGTCGACCAGGCGGTTCAGCAGCCCGAGCCGCAGCGCCTCGGCGCCGTCCACGAGCCGTCCGGTGAGGGCGAATTCGGCGGTCTTCGCCCGGCCGAGGATGCCGCGCATCGCCCAGATGCCGGTGATGCTGGGGATGCCGGACAGCACCTCGGGCTGGCCCATGCGCACGCCCGGGTGGCCGATCCGCAGGTCGGCGAGGAGGGCGAACTGGAAGCCGGAACCGGCCGCGACCCCGTTCACGGCGGCGACGACCGGCTTGTCCAGGGCGCGTACGGCACGGAACAGCCGGCCGAAGTCGTCGATCCACTCCTCGGCGGCGGTGTGGTCCTCGGCGTCGATCGCGGCGGTCTCCGCGAGGTCCTGCCCGGCGCAGAACGCCCGGCCGGTGCCGGTCAGCACGACCGCCCGGCACCGGTCGTCGGCGCCGGCGGCGGCCAGCGCGGCGACGAGTTCGGCGCGCGTCGCGGCGGTCCAGGCGTTGAGTTTCTCCGGGCGGTTGAGCGCCACCTCGACGACGTGGCGGCCGTCGTGGGCGGCGTCGGCCGTTTCCTCCGTCTCGCTCGTGGTGACCGGGTGACGGGTGACGACGACAGTGCTGGACGCGGACATGACGGCGTTCCTTCCTGGGGCGGGGACGGACGGCCCGGTGGCGCGCGGGACACCGGCGCGCCGGGCCGGAGGGTGACGGGGAGGGGGATGACGGGGAGGGGGCCGGGAGTGGGCCTCCCGTGGCCAGTCATGGAAACAGCCGGGGATGTGAGCTGGCTAACACCAATCGGGACTGCCCGCGATATCACAGCGATATGGTGCGGCCATGGAGCTCCGCCATCTGCGCTACTTCGCCGTCCTCGCCGAGGAACTCCACTTCGGACGGGCCGCGGAACGCCTGCACATGGCCCAGCCCCCGCTCTCCCAGCGCATCCGGGACCTCGAGCGCGAGCTGGGGGTGCGGCTGTTCGACCGCACCCGGCCCCGCATCCAGCTGACCGAGGCGGGCGCGCTGCTGCTGGAACACACCCGCCCGGTGCTGGCCGGGGTGGACACGGCCCGCGAGGCGATGCGCCGTCTGCGGCCCGGCGAGGCCGGGATGCTGCGGGTCGGCGTACCGCCGGACACCCGGCCGCCGGTGCTGCGCACACTCACCGCGGGCTTCGCCCGGCGGGTCCCCGACGTCCTGATCGACCTGCACGAACTGACCACCGACGAGCAGTTGGTGCGGCTGCGGGAGGGCGAACTGGACGCGGGGGTGGTACGGCACCCCTCGGACACGGTGGGCCTGGAGTCGGGTCCCGTACTACGGCGCGAACTCGGCGTAGTACTGCCCGCCGACCACCCCTCGGCACACCCGGCCGATCCCCCCTCGGCACACCCCGCCGACCACCCCTCGGCACCCGGCGGGGCGCCGGTGCGACTGCGGGATCTCGACGGCGCGTCCCTGGTCATCTTCCCGCGGGTGATGGCCCCGCGCCTGTACGACCACCTGCTGCTGGTGTGCCGGGACGCCGGTTTCCTGCCGGGCGCCATCCGGCACGCCCGCAATCCGGACTTCGTCCACGGCCTGGTCCTGGCCGGCCGAGGGGTGCACCTGAACGAGGCACCGACCGCGCCACTGCCCGAGGGACTGGTGTGGCGCCCGCTGGACAACTTCTCACTGGCCTGGCTGACCTCGGTGGTATGGGTGCCGACCCGCCACAACGAGGCGATCGCCGCGTTCGCCGACGCGGTCCACGAAAGCCTCACCGAAGCGGGACACCGTCCACACGATCGCCCGCACGACCGTCCTTGAGACGTCCGCGTACGACTCACTCATCGGCATGCTCCGTTGCCGTGCGTTCCCGGCGATCACGCGTCTCGGCGTCGGGCGGCACCCAGGCGTCCGGTGGCCAGGGCCGCCAGGAGGGCGATGGCGGCGGCCAGGGCGAGGCTGACCCGCAGCCCGTGCTGGAATCCGGCCGGGGCGGAGATCAGGGCGCCGAAGACGGCGACGGCCAGGGCGCCGCCGATCTGGCGGCTGGTGTTGAAGACCCCGCCGGCGGTGCCGGTCTGCCCGGCGGGCACGTGCTCCAGCAGCAGCGCGGTGGTCGGGGGCATCACCAGCGGGCCGGCCATGCCCACGGGGATCAGCAGCAGCGCGCTCGCCCACACCGGCACCGAGGCGGGTACCAGCGCGAGGGCGATCGAGCCGGCCGCGATCGGCGGCGTCTCGGAGGAGATCCGGGACAGCCTCGCCGCCGCCCTCCAGCTCGACGACGTCGAGCGCGCCCACCTGGCCGCCCTCATCCGCGCCGCGAACGCCCCGCACCGCCCCGCCGACCGCGACGGCGGCACTCACACCTACGGGACAGTCTCCAGCAGATCCTCGACGCCATGACCGGTGCCGCCGCGTTCGTACGCAACGCCCACCTCGACGTCCTCGCCACCAATCGGCTCGCCCGCGCCCTGTACGAAGAAGCACTCGCCACCGACGACCAGCCGTCGAACCTGGCCCGCTTCGTCTTCCTCGACCCCCGGGCCCGCCGCTTCTACCGCGGCTGGGACGGCATCGCCCACGATGCCGTCGGCAGTCTGCGCGCTGAGGCCGCCCGCACACCGGGCAACACCGACCTCGCCGACCTCATCGACGAGCTCACGACCCACAGCGACGAGTTCGCCCTGCGCTGGGACGCACACGACGTCGAGTACTACCGCAGCGGACAGCAACGCTTCCACCATCCCGCCATCGGCGACCTCGACCTCGACTACGACGCCCTCGAAATCCCCGCCGACCCCGGCCTGACGATCGTCACCTACACCCTCGCCGCCACCTCGCCGCACGCCCCCGCGTTCCTCCGGCTTCAGCAGCGCAGCTGATACCAGCCCGGCACCGGCCCCGAGAAACGACACACGCGTGTGCACCTAGAGTTGCGAAGCCCCTCCGTCGACAGGGAACTCCGCTCCCGTCGAGAAGGTCGCATCGAACGCCAAGTACGCCACCGAGGCGGCCACTTCCTCGGACGTCCCCAGCCGCTGCATCGGGTTGGTGCTCCGGTAGGTGTCCTTGATCGTCTCGATGACGTCGGCGGGCACGGAGCGGTCCAGGATGCCCGAGTCGATCGGGCCGGGGCTCACGGCATTGACGCGCACCTTGCGCGGCAGCAGTTCGCGGGCCAGGGTGCGCGTCATCGACCGCAGGGCTGCCTTGCTCGCCGAGTAGACACTGAGCGCGTCGAGGCCCAGGACGTTCACCACCGAGGTGGTGAGGACCACGCCGCTTCCCTCGCGCAACAGCGGCGCCAATGCCTGCACCGTGAAGTACGGGCCCTTGGCGTTGATGTCGAACAGCTCGTCGTACATCTCCTCCGTCGTCGAATCGAACGGCGCGGACGCGGTGACACCGGCGTTGACGAACAGCGCGTCCACCGCGCCGAACCGCTCCTGGACCGTGTCGGCCAGCGCCTTGATGTCCTTCAGGGACGCGGCGTCGCTGCGGACGGCGATCGCCTTGTCCCCCAACTGCTCCAGCGCGGCGTCCAGGGTGGACCGGGTGCGGCCGGTGATCAGCACGTGCGCCCCACCGTCCGCGAACAACCGGGCCGTCGTCAGGCCCAAACCGCTGCTTCCACCCGTGATCACGATCTTCTTGCCGTCATAAGTGGTCATGCCCCCAACCCAAATGCCCACCCGCCCAGCCTGTCCAAGACCTGTTCCGTAAGCCGTCATGTCCCAGGCGTATGACCACACGTACCCTGGGCGAATGGACGTCGATCTGCGGCTCGTGCGCTATTTCACGGTCGTGGCGGAGTTCGGCAACTTCGGCCGGGCCGCCACCAGGCTGCACCTGGCGCAGCCGTCGCTGAGCCGCCAGATCCAGCGACTGGAGGCTCAGCTCGGCGTCCGGCTCTTCGACCGCTCGCCGCACGGCAGCAGCCTCACCGACGCCGGTCAGGCATTCCTTCCCAGGGCCCGGATACTGCTCCAAGAGGCCGAGCAAGCCGCTCGCACGGCCAGAGCCGCCGTCCAGCCCCGTACTGTCACCATCGGCTGCGCCGAAGGACTGGTCATCACCGCCTGTGTGCAGGAACTGCGCCGCCGGCACCCTGACAGCCAGGTCCGCACCCGGCACCTCGGCTGGCGGGACACGAGCGCCCTCGCCGAGGGGCGGGTCGACGCCCTCCTCGCGTACCGGCCCCTGCCCTTCCCCACGGACGGCTTCCGGGTGACCAAGCTCCATGAGGAGTCGCGGGTGCTCGTCACGTCGGCGAGTCATCATCTGGCGCACGAGAAAGCCGTCAGCCTGCGGGCCCTGTCGGACGAGGAACTGGTGGCCTGCGTCAGCACTCCGGTCGTCTGGAGCACGCCCAAGCCCATCGGCGACCGCCCTGCACCACCCCCGCCCGCGAGCGACGACAGCTACGAGGACAAGCTGGAACTCATCGCCACCGGCCACTGTGTCGCGCTCTTCCCCGCCGGCGATCGACGCGCCGCCGTGCGCGAGGACATCGCCCTGGTGCCGGTCATCGACATCGACCCCTGCGAGGTCGTACTCGTCACACGCGCCGACGACCCCAACCCACTGCTCGGATCACTGGAAGACGCCGCACGTACCTTGCTCGCCCCAGCCTCCCGACGGGAGAACCACGAACTGCCGGTCAACTGACGAACCCGTACAGCCGAGGCACGCCCTGGATGTGAGGGGTTCGGCCTGAAGTCTTGTCGGCGGACAAGATCACCGGATGCCTCCGGAGCTCGGGAAGCGCGCGCCAGCCACTCGCCCGTTTCGATGTCAGGTGTTCTCACCGGGTCAACGCGAGCAGCTCATCGATCACCGGCCCCTCACCACCGTTACCGAGGTGGGCGATGGCCGCGAACGGGGCGATCACCTGGCTCCAGGCATGGAGCCGGTCGCCATCGAGCCCGCACGCCGCCGCCACGCGCGCGCAGCGGGTCTCGACGCCCTCCAGCCCGGCACCGGCCACGACGTAATCCACAGCGTCGAAGCACGGATCACCCATACATGCCTTCGGATCGATGGCCATCAGACCGCGCTCCGCGCCGCCGTCGAGCACGTTGCCCAGGTGCAGGTCACCGTGGAGCAACACGGTTGTCGCTTCCGTGTCCAGCAGCCGCTCGCACCGCTGGATGGCCCTGTCCCACGCGGTGACGTCCATCCGTGCACTGATCGCAGGCTCGGACAGCCGCCTGCCGACCCGGGCGAAGGCCTCCTCGCACCGGCCGCGCAGCACACGCGGCGGCCACGGAGGCGGAGCGACCCCGTGCAACGCGGCGAGCAGGTCCGACCACTGCCCCGGAAGCGAAGCAGCGGACATGTCCTCCGCCGGCGTTCCGGGCACGATCTCCTCCAGCACCATGGCACCCGCGTCCTCGTCGACGGCCAGCACAGAGGGCACCCGGCCCGAGGCAGCGAACCACCCCAGCATTCCGACCTGCTCGGCCAGAAGAGCTCGCTCCGGACTGATTTTCAGCACCGCAGGCGTGCCGTCGGGCCAACGGCACCGCAACGCAAGCGATGAAGCACCGTCCGGGAGGGACTCACCGAGCGAAAGTCCCCACTGGGACGTCAGCCGCGCGATGAGATCCGGCGTGTCAGCGCACCATTCGGCAACCTGGGGACCGAATCGACGTACCAACCGCGTAGTGACGCTCTCCACATCCACCAGCAGCCGTTTCACACGGGTCAGTGTGCCGCTCGCGCGATCTTTGTCCACCGCTTTTCCACCGCTCGCCGTGAACGCGAGCCAACGAGCGCATCCGACCAGATCACGTGAGACAGGCTCATGGTCCGTGCACCGCAGCCACGAGCGCAGCAATCCGTATGTTCCGCAGGAACTCGTCGTTGTTGTCCACCCGATCGACGCTATGGCGCCTGTCGGACAGCTTGCTCCGGGGACGGGGCGCCTTCGAGCCGTTCGGGGCTGAGCACGGTCTGCTTCTCGCACCACAGCCTCGGGGATCTGCACGTCGCAGTCCAGGACGCTGTCCATCATCAGAGGAACAGGCGCGACGTCGGTGATCGCCCGCATCCGTTTGGAGGCATCGGCCTGCGGATGCCGTGGGAGAGGGCAATCGCGGCTGGCCAACGTCTGCCGGATGGCGTGGAGCCGCCGTACGAGGCCGGAGACCTCCGGGATCGTGTGCGCGTCGGCGGCGTCCAACTCGGCGCACAGGTGCTCGAAGGCGTCCACGGTGGTCGACGGAGCCCAGAGGCTGCTGATCAGCATGCCTTGTTCGAGCAGGCCGCCGAGAACGGTATCGATCTGCTGCGCGGACGCGTGGGGGAACTGGTCGGCGAGCAGGGTGCGCAGTTCGCCGTACCGGATCCGGGTCTCCGCAGCCAGAAGAGCCGCTGCGACCGGGCGGGTATGGCCCACGGAGACCTCCAGCGGGGCCAGGAGCGTCGCACGCCCGTCGGCCGGTCTGCCTGGGGCCACCCACCACGCACCACGTGCGTGACCGGTGTTGTTGGTGACGACGCGCAACCGGTCCAGGAGCGACGAACACCGCTCCGGGCGGGCTACGACGTCGCTGATCCATTCCGCGTCGGCCCGTACCGACACCGCGTCCGCGCTGCCCCAGCGGACTTTCGGGATGGCGCCGACCCTCAAAGGCGCTGTCCCGGCGAACAGGCCGAACGGCGTGGGGCGTCCGGACCAGCGCAACAGGTACGACAGTACGGGGAGAATGACGCGGCGGCTGCGGCGCGGATCCGGCTGCGCTGCGGTCAGCGTGCTCGTCACCTGCTCGGCCAGTACAGGACTGGCTGCTGACAGCGCGGTCTTCACGTCTCCCTGTCGCCAGATATCGGACAACCACGCGCGGGCGCGTCCAAGGCCCCCTCAGTGAGCAAGTCCAGGTCTTTCGGCAGGTCTTCTGCTGGGGGCCTGGCCCCGGTGGTGGCGCGCAGCATCGCGCCGGTCTGCCACCCGTAGCGGACTGGTGGTGCAGCCATCGCTCGCCCTTCCCTTCGAGCAGCGGGTCGGCCGACGGTGCTGGGGCGCCTCTGCACCGGCGCCCCAGCAACCGGGCCGTTAGGCCGGGTCCTCGATGAAGCTGTTGCAGGCGCTGGCGCCGTTCGCGCAGGTACTGCCGCAGCCGTCATTCGTGCTGCACATCAACTTGCCGTTCGGGTGGGCGGCCACGACCACGCGCACGTTCAGTGCGAACTCCTTCGTGAGTTGAGTGGTGCGGGCGCCTAGCTCTCGACGGTGGTCTCCACCGAGTGCCAGGACAAGGTGACCCGGCTGTGCACCTTGTCGATGACGCGCTCTCCAGGGAGCTGGTCGTCGGGCGTGCCGGCCGGGAAGACACTGATCTTCGGACCCGGGCCACCGCGGTGTTCCTTCGCCCAGGTGCGCACGTGCTCGGTCACCGTCTGGGCGAGCTTCTGACGGGTCGGCCCGAAGGCGTGGACGCCGTACTCGACGTGCTCGTCGTCTTCGGTCCGGCGTGTGGTGAGGTACGCGAAGCTGTCCCCCTCGACGGTGGCCAGGGAGAAGTACCGGTTGCTGGGCGCCACCAGGCCGGTGTCCAAGTCGGGGTCTACCGCCATGACGCAAAAACCGTCCAGGACGGTCGCCAGGTACATCTGCAGGGTGTCCACGTGCTCCTGAAGACCAACCGTGACCGAGGTCCACATCTCCTCGCGCACGGTAAGGACTGCGTTGTCCAGTTGACTTGGGTCCGCGGGCAGCCCGTCATCGAAGCGGAGACCGATCTCGTCGGTGCCGGCGACCAGCAGCAGTTCCTCCTGATGCGCGGCGGCACCCTGCATCGGCACGAAGCCGCACACCCTCGCCGAGCTGCTCTCCAGGTGGTCGCCCACGCGCTTGAAGTCGATGGTGCGCGTCAGCCCGCGCATCCGCAGAGGCACGACCAGACGCCCGCCGTCGGTCAGCTCCTCTCGCCAGCCAGGCAGGATGTCCCATGCCCCGGCGGTGACGATGATGCGGTCGTACGGCCCGCGCCCGGGAAAATCCTCGGCGGCGTCGGCGAGCACGACGTTGACCTGGGGGTAGCCGTTCTCCACAAGCAAGCGGGTGGCACGCTCGGTGACCTCGGGGTCGATGTCCACCGTCGTGACCGTGCCGGACTCGCCGACCAGCTCTGCCAGGTACGCCGCATTCAAACCGCCCGAGCCGATCTCCAGCACGTTCATGCCCGGCTTGACCGCGGCCTGCTCCAGCATCATCCCTTGGATCTGTGGCGCGCTGACCGAGCTGATGCTGACGCCGTGCTCGTCCTTCTTCGTTACGACAGCGCCGTAGGCGTTGTACGCCTCCTCCAGAGAGGCGCCCGGCGTGAACGCGTGCCGGGGCACGCGCCGCATGACCTCCTCGACCTCGGGAGTGGTCAGCCATCCCTTGCTGGTGAGTTCGTCCACCACATCGTTGCGCAGCCGATCCGCATCACTACGCTCAGTGGTCGCGGGAGTCATGGGCGAGTCCTTCCGATAGTTCAGGGGGTGCCTCAGCCTGCTATGTCGACCGCTGCGGCGGTGACCATGAAGATCGCATCCAGCTCGCGTGGGACACGACCAGCATCCCTCGCAAAACGCCTGGTGCAGGCGCCTTTGATACGACAGGGCCGTATCAGGCGAGGGTTGTCACAGGCGCTTTTCCTCGCCGGGAATCGCGACCTGCACAAGCTGCCTGTTGAGAATGTCCGAAAGCCGGTCGCCATCCAGGGTGAGACGGACGATGTGATGATCGGATACGTGGAGAGGTACCTCGATGACATCGACGTTGGTCACCGCGGCCAGCAGATCCGTGGTGACGTAGATCCTGTCGATGCGTGCGTCTGGGCCGTGCGTTGAGCAACCATCGACCGTACGTGACACCGCGGTCGCACTGCCGCACGGGGTGGTGGCCCGGTACCGGGCGACATCCTCCAGGCCGGCGATGCGCAGTACCTCGTCCACGCGGGTGTCCATCTGCCGTGTGCCGTCCGGGCCGACATACGAGCGGTGGAGGCGGTGCCGGCGGTCACGGATCTTCGCAAGCACGTACACGCTGTCACCCAGCAACACCGCTGCCCGCTCGGCCTGCTGAATGCGCAGCGTCAACAGCTCTTTATCGGCCCAGGTCCGCAGCTGCTCCTGCAGCGCGGCGGCCTCCGTCGCCCCGGGCTTCGGCGCTTCCCCCTCGGCGTGCTCAGCGCCCTCCACCGCGATCTTCTGTTCCGAGCCGAGCAGGTATCCGAGCGCGGTGTCCACGAGCTTCGCGGCGTCGCCCAGCTCCCGCCGCTCGATCCCCGTTTCATCACCTGCGGCCGCCGCAAGCTGGCCAGCCTGGTTGTTGTCATAGGCCGACAGCACCTTGTACGCGGCCAGCCGCCGCAGTTCCTGGGGCGGCAGCCACACGGCAGTCAGTTCCGGGAACGACTGGTTCCCCGGCCTGCCGGCCTCGGCCATCACCGGCTTGTAGTTCAGCCACGACCACGCATCGATCACGAACTGGCGCAGGCCCATCTCCACTCCCAGGAAGTCGGCCCCGCGCCAACATCAAACCCTAGCCGCCGTCCACCAGGCCCGCCGTCGCGCTGTGGGGGCAGTCCGCGACGAGTCCGAGGCAGTGCGCCCTGCGCCGCAGGGCACCACCGCGCGCACCGTCTTGCCACCGCCTGCCCTGCCGGTCACGGTCACCGAGCGAGCCAGCCGGTGAACCATCGGCCAGCCGAAGCCCCCGCCGCCGACCCGGTCCGAGATACGCCACTGCGGACGAACCAGGCTGGAGTCGCCCACGGCCACCTCGACGGCGTCCGGCAGAGCAGCCAGGCTCAGCACGCAGGAGCCTCCCGCGTGCCGCAGCGCGTTGGTGACCAGCTCCGACACCACCAGCGCCACGCTGTCGGCCGCCTCCCTACCAACATCGAATGGCAGACACTCCACGAAGGCGCGGGCGCCATCACGGGCCATGGCGATAGAGCCCGGCCGGTCCATCGAGACAAAGATCGTCAGCGTCGCCGGTCCGGCCACCGGCAGGATCTCCGCCTCATCCATCAGCCTCACCCCGTACTCCGGCGCGTTCACCACGGCGACTGCCCGCCCTGTGTCGTGTGCCCCGCACAGCCGGTCACTAACACAACAACCCGCCACGACGGGCAACAGGAAAGTTGCGCCCAGCCTTGTCAATTTTCGTCGGGCGAGCTATACCGGAAAACGCGGTGAACGCACTGGCATCCCGACGAAGGGAGTGATGACGATGCTGATGCGTACCGACCCGTTCCGTGAGCTGGACCGCCTCACCCAGCAGATCCTGGGCACACCAGCCCACCCCGCGGCCATGCCGATGGACGCCTTCCGAGACGGCGACACCTTCGTGGTCGAACTGGATCTCCCCGGCGTCGACCCCGAGACCATCGACCTCGACGTCGAGCGCAACGTCCTGACCGTCAAGGCCGAACGCCAGCCCAGTGCAGGCGAAGGCACCGAAGTCGTGGTCGCCGAGCGACCCACCGGCTCCTTCAGCCGCCAGCTGTTCCTCGGCGAGACCCTGGACAGCGAGCGCATCGACGCCTCCTACGACGCCGGCGTGCTGCGCCTGACCATCCCAGTCGCCGAGCAGGCCAAGCCCCGCAAGATCGCCATCAGCGGCGGCAGCAGCCGCAAGCAGATCAGCAGCTGACCCCCTCAGGGGCGGGGGCCGTCCGACCAGCACACCCTTCCGAGACGCGGGACCGGGAGGAACCATGCCCATGCACTGGGACGCATTCCTGGCAGCCATCCAAGAACGCGGCGAGTACGACTCACCCGAAGAAGCCGAACGAGCCGCCCGCGTCGTCCTCGCCCTACTGGGCGCACACCTGGTCGGAGAAGTGCGCGCCGAACTCGCCGCCCGCCTCCCCGACGCCTTGGCACTGGTACTCCTCAACCCCCTCCACTGCCACGAACCGCTCCCACCCGAACGATTCATCCGGGCAACAGCCGCATGGATCGAAGGCGCCACCGAACGCACCGCCACCTGGGACGTCAGCGCCGTGCTCAGCGTCGCGGCCGACCTCGCGGGCGAAGAACTGATGAACCAGATCCTGCTCCAGCTCCCCCCGGGCTACGACCTACTCTTCGGCCGCCCACAACCAGTCCGATGACCGCCTCTACCGACGACCACTTATTCGAGCAGGAACCGCGCTTGGGAGCCGGGGCCGGTGGAGTCCATCCAGAACGAGATGATCGCGTGTCGACTGGCCTGCGCCCAGCCCGATGGCGCGTATTCCTCCAAGGGGAGGACGAGCTTGGCCTGGTCAGCCCGAGCACGATCAAGTTCCCGGGCCTCGACCACGACATCCGCGGTCGGGCCGCCCCGCCCCCACGGCAAGGGCGTCTTCCTGCGACTGTCGAAGGTATCGCCGTGCCAGAGCACGCTCTTCACGGGTTCATCCGCGAGCAGATAGTCGACCCGGATGCCGAACATCGCCTCCGACGACTTCGGGTCGGAAGCCAACGTGTCGGCCGATATCTCCAGTTTCAGGGAATCCGGCAGCTTGCGGTATTCCGCGCCGACCAGGGCGGTACCCGCGTTCCCTTCGACACCCACGTAGGCGATGGCCCGTACGGCGTCATAGCAACCGTAGGCGTTGCCCCGCACGGAGGTCGTGTTTTTCGAACCTGGTATCCGATCGGCGAATGTGTGCTTGCGGACCAGTTCGGCATCCAGGCCATTCCGGTCCAGGACCGGATGCGCAGACTTGGTACCGACCTCGATGTACGCGATGCCGGGGCCGGCTACGGTCACGGTCTTGGACAATGACCGGGGAAGCTCGTCAAGGGTGGTGACCTCGGTGGGGACGAACTTGTTGTCGCTGTGTTCCAACGGACTGCCGTGCTTGCTGTCGATGAGGTAGACCCGCAACTCGGCCTCACCTCGGCTGGAGCCCTGAAGGTGAGACATCTGCACATCGATGCTTTGCGCTCGGCTGGTTTCATTCCACACCAAGACCGCGCTGCGATACTGGTCACTCGAGGCCATGGCGCCGATACCGGAAGGCAATTCCCCCTGTACCGAGCCGCGGCGGTCCGGCATCCGCGCATAGAGCTTCAAGGCATTGAACAAAGGAAGTTGGAGCGCCTCGCCCCCCTTGTATTCAATCAGGTGAGGAATCCAGCCACTGAAGGTGAATGTCTGTAGGTCGGGCACTTGCAGTGCATTCTTCAATGACACCATGGACCGCACCGCTTCCAACGTGGTCCCGCGACGCTTCCCCCACTCGTGCGGCTTGAACACACCGGACTGCGCCTGAATGATGGGAACGGTGTTGAAGTCGGTTCCCAGTGCATTGCGAGCAGCGGCGAACAGCTCGTCGAGATCCGCGCCATAGCTGTTCAGGGTGAGGTAGTCGAACGGCAGGCCAGAGTTGGCCTTGACTCGTTTCCGCAATGCATCGATCGTGGCTTGAAGGTGGGTGCGGCCACCTAGCTTCTCGCGGACGGGAGCGCTTGTCTTGATGAAGCTCGCCATACCGAACAGCCCTCGAGGAGCGATCGCATTCGTGTAGGCGTCGTAGATGTCGACCATTTGCCTGACCGAGGCGCGGTTCGGGGACCCGGTGAGATTGTGACTCGGCTCGTTCCACATGCACCAGCTGATCGGATAATCGCTGTAGAGCTTGGTCCACTTACCGATAGCATCCGCAGCGGCCGTCAAGTCGGTCGGCATGGGGAACAGGTGTGGCCGTTTAGCCTTTTCGTAGTCCCACCACTGCTTCGGCGCGCCCATCAACTGGATCATGATCTCCATGTTGCGCCGTTGCAGCCCGGTGAACAGCTTTTCGAGGAACTCATTCGGCAACACCGAGACCTCGTCGTTTTCACCCACCACGAAGGGGTATGGCGTCAACGAGGGGTAATCGGTCTCCGGAAAGCGGATCTCCCCGTCGTAGACCGCCGGCCGGATCTGGTCCATGTACGGCAGACTGTCCAGGATCTCAGTCATACTGAGGGCTCGCCCCACCCCGATCTTCGACTTGAGCAGCGGAAAGAACTCCGCCTTCCCAAAATCTACCTGAAGTGTCGACGAGGAGGACTTTCCCTCGGAACTGCTGCAAGCGCCGAGGAGAGCTGCGGTCGCGACCCCGGCGGCAGCCAGGACACCACGCCGGGTGTGCTCGACGGAAGTGGACTGAAATGATTGTTCCATTACTGGTACTTCTTTCCTGAATTCGCGGTCGGCGCGGTAAGGAATGATTTCCCTGTTCGGGATCACGATTCACGTACTCCACGGCGATCACTCTCGCGGCGGCATCGACGAGTACATGGCTCGAGAGCCGAGGTTGCGCGGTGTCCGCAGTGGCCGAACTCCACCTCGGTGCCGGTGCCGGTGAAAGTAAGGCATGCACGGTCGCCTCCCGGTGCGGCCGTGGTGCGCTGCATACGTGAAGGAAGTGAAAATATCCGGTCGCAAAACCTCCGACTCCGACTTGCCAGCCTTTCATTCCGTCCGTGCACCGCACAGCGGCGGCCTCACGGACCCGTTCCCCTCTTTTCTCCTAGATGCACTACAGCGCGCCTTGGTTCACCACAGCACGCCGCCACGCCGCCCGCACTTTCTCGCCCTTCTCATACTTCCCTCTCGCAGCTTTGCGGGCATCGCTCGCGCTGCACGCCTTCTGTGCGGTTTTGCCTTTTTCGTTCTGCGATGGATGCTGTGGCTCTGGCCTCATCGAGTACACCCCGGCCAGCCTGTCCTCCGGCATCGGCCGTGCGTTGACGGACCGCCTCACGGCACACGTCGACCATCTGAGGGTGCGCCTCGCCTGATCGATGTCATCTGTGGATGTCAAAGACCCCCAACCGGGATCGGCTGGGGGTCTTTTCGCTGGTGGGCGCAGACGGATTCGAACCGTCGACATCTGCCTTGTCATACTGCAACGGTGCTTGTGCTGATTGCTGAGCGGTTTCAGGGACTGTGTCCGCGCCGCTTGTAGTGACTGATACGGGCCTGACGTTGTCGTCTGCGGCGCCATGTCGACCAGTGCAGAACGTGGTCGACGGGTGCGGGCCGGCGGTCGGTGAGTCGGGTGATCAGGCGTCGGATCTCGGCGAGGCCGAGGTGGATGAGCTGGGAGGATCCGTTTCTGCTTTGTCCGCATCCAGCTGTCGGGCCCGCAGGACGGTCAGGCAGGCGTGGGCGGCCATGGCCAGGGTCATGTGACGGTGCCAGCCGGGGTAGCGGCGGACCTGGTAGTCGCCCAGGCCGCATTCCTGTTTCGCGGTCTGGAAGCATTCCTCCACGGCCCAGCGGCTGCCCGCGACGCGGATCAGCTCGTCCAGGGTGGTCTCGGCGGGGCAGTAGGCGATGTAGTAGGAGATCTCGTCCGGGCGGCTGACGCTGCGGCGGGCCAGGACCCAGTGCCGGCGGTCGGGCCGGTGCCAGGGCCGGACCTCAACCCGCGCCGCCTTATCTCGGCCGATCCCTAGGGCACGACCAGCAGTCGTCACATTCACCGTGGCCGGAAGAGCCAGCAGCTCCTCCATCCAGTCCCGTCACTCCGGACGGAGCCGGCGGAATCCGCACAGTCGGCCGGGGGCCAGGAACACGCTACCGACGCCGCCCTCAAGCGGGTCCGGGACCACTGCGCCATTCAGGGGCTGGAGATCCTGCGCATCGAGAACCTCGACAACCAGTATCCGGAGGACCAGCGGTCGAACTTCGCGCTGCTCCGCTTCTTCATCGCCAGGCCGGAAGGACCGGACGTCTCCCAGTGGGGCCCGTCTGCCGCTGCCCGTCCCCGGTCCGGGGGCGGCTCACGAGGTCGCGCCGAGCGGCGATCTTCCCAGCGGGCCGGGAAAGCTGCGTAGCCGCTCACGGCCACCGTCTGGGCCACTGTACGACCCTCTGGGCCACTGTAGGGCCACTTGATCTTGGGCTGGCCGAGTGAACGGGAGCCACCGCGTCGGCGCGGCGGCTCCCGTTTTCGCGTCTGCGCAGGTCAGGATGGTTCTGCCCGCGTAGTGCGGCTAGTGGGGCGGGTGGGACTCGAACCCACGGCCGACGGATTATGAGTCCGCTGCTCTAACCGGCTGAGCTACCGCCCCGTAACGGCGCGTCGTACACATCTGCGCACGCCGTCTGCCGCAGCATAGCCGCTCATACGATCTGCTGCTTCGGAGGATCGGTGATGAGCGCCTCCATGGCTTCGATCATGACGTAGATCACGCCCGGCGGGACCCGGAAATGAAAAAGGACCCCTCAAGGGGTCCTCCTCCCTGCTCCCCCGACTGGACTCGAACCAGTAACCCTCCGGTTAACAGCCGAATGCTCTGCCAATTGAGCTACAGGGGACCGAGCTCCCCCGACTGGACTCGAACCAGTAACCTGCCGGTTAACAGCCGGCTGCTCTGCCAATTGAGCTACAGGGGATTGCTCCGTGTGCCGCGACCGTGGCCCCGTCCGGGGCTCCCGGACGGCGTTCGCTCGCTGCGACACATACATTAGCGCAAGCAGGGGGGTGCTCCGCCAATCGGTATGGCCGCGTCAGTCCTCGGGCGGTCCTCGGCCGATCCAGGGATGATCTTCTATGTGATCGTGGGTGATCTGCGGCGCGGGCGGGTAGGCGTGCGGCACGACCCCGGGGTCCAGATGTGAAGGACAGCGAGAAGGGCAGGTCGATGCGCTACCGGCTGACGTTCATCACCGGGATGGCTGTGGGTTACGTACTGGGCACGCGAGCCGGCCGCGAGCGGTACGAGCAGCTGCGGGAGTGCGCGCAGAAGTTCGCACGGAACCCGGCCGTCCGCAATACCGCCGAGTCGGCCGCGCAGGGAGGCCGGCAGGCCGCCGTGCGCGCCCTGGACAAGGTGCGGCCGCTGCGCGAGAAGATCGGGCAGCGCGAGGCCCGCACCGGGACCGAGGACGACTGGGGCACCAGCAACACCTGACGGCGGCGGTGGCATGATCTGATCCATGGGGATAGTCGCCGGGTTGGACAGTTCGTCCGACAGCACACGAATCGTCGTCTGTGACACCGATACGGGTGCCGTGATCAAACAGGGGTACGCCCCGCACGCGGCCGGCGGCACCGGCGACGTGGATCCGCAGGCGTGGCTGATCTCCCTCGGTGAGGCCGCCGAGGGCGGGCTGCTCGAGGGGGTCCAGGCCATCGGCGTCTCGGCGCAGCAGCACGGGCTGCTGGCGCTGGACGCGGGCGGGGTGCTGGTGCGCCCCGCGTTGATGGGCAACGACAAGCGCGCGCAGTCCGCGGCCGCCGACCTCACCGAGGCGCTCGGCGGCCGCACCGCGTGGGCCCAGGCCGTCGGCGCCCTGCCGACCGCCTCGCAGCCGGTGGCCAAGCTGCGCTGGCTGACGCGGAACGAGCCGGAGGCGGCGCACCGCGTGGCCGAGCTGATGCAGCCGCACGACTGGCTGGTGTGGCAGCTGCTGGGGCGGCCGGTGCGGCGTACGACCGACCGCGGTACGGCCTCCAGCAGCGGCTACTGGTCGGCGGCGACCGGTTCCTGGCGTCCCGACCTGGTCCAGCTGGCCCTCGGTCACCAGGTGCGGCTGCCGGAGGTCATCGGCCCGGCCGACGCCGCCGGGCACACCCCCGAGGGGCTGCTGATCTCCGCCGGGACGGGCGAGACCATGGCCGCCGCCTTCGGGCTCGGGGTCGGAGTCGGCGACGCGGTGATCTCGCTGGGCGCCTCCGGCTCGGTCTTCTCCATCCACCACGAGGCGCTGGCCGACCCGACCGGCACGATCCTGTCGTACGCGGACGCCACCGGGATGCACCTGCCGGTGGTGCACACGCTCAACGCGGTACGGACGCTGCGCGGTACGGCGGAACTGCTCGGCACGGACCTCGAGGGGCTCTCCGCGCTCGCGATGAAGTCCACCCCGGGGTCGTACGGGCTGGTGCTGCTGCCGTATCTGGAGGGCGAGCGGACCCCGCATCTGCCGCATACGGCCGGCACGCTGACCGGGCTGCGGCGCGAGTCGATGAAGCCCGAGCACCTGGCGCGGGCCGCGTTCGAGGGCATGCTGTGCGGGCTCGCGGACGCGCTGGACGTGCTGCGCGGACGTGGCGTCCAGGTGCGGCGCGTCTTCCTGCTCGGGCCCGCGGCCGATCTCCAGGCCGTCCGCGCGATCGCGCCCGCGCTGCTGGGGGCGCAGGTCGTGGTGCCCCAGCCCGCCGACTACGCCGCCCTCGGCGCGGCCCGCCAGGCCGCGTGGGCACTGGGCGTCGCGCACGGCACCCAGTCACCGCACGAGCCGCCGCGCTGGCCGGCCGCGGCCAGCCAGGTCTTCGAACCGGGCGACGACCTGCCGGTGGGCCAGGCGGTGCGGCAGCAGTACGTGGCGGTACGGGAACAGACCCACCCCGGCGCCTTCGAGGCGGCGACCGGTGGGCACCACGCGGACGGCCACGTGCCCCCCGCCGGCGGGTACGAGACCGGAACCTGAGGCCGCACCCGGCCCGTGCGGCCCGAAGTGCACGGCGGAGCTTCTGGCGCGGCCCGGCGTGTGCGCGGCCCAAGCGCGGACGACCTGCGCGCGGCCCGGCGTGTACGCAGCGCGCGGCCTAGCGCAGCATGGCCCGTACGTAGCAGGGCCGTGCCCGGCGCAGGGCGGTTTGCTCCTGCCTAGCACGACGCGGCCTGTGCGCGGCCCGGCCTGGCACGACGCGGCCTCTGCGCGAACCCGGCCTGCGCGCGGTGCGGCCTGCGCACGGTTCTGCCTCGCACGACGCGGCCTCTGCCCGGCGCAGCCTGTGCGCGGCCCGACCGGTACGCAGCACGATCTACGCACGGCCCGACCCGTGCGCGGCGCCACCAGTACGCCGCCCAACCCGAGCGCGGCCCGACGTGCACGGCGGAGCCTGGCGCGGCCCCGCTCATACGCGGCGCGGCCCGTGCGCGGCACCAACCAGACGCCGCCCAACCCGTACGCGCCGTGGCCCGTACACGGCCCAACCCGTGCGCGGCCCGACGTACACGGCGGAGCCTGGCGCGGCCCCGCCCATACGCGGCCCGACCCGTACGCCGCCCCACCCGTACGTCGGCCGGTCCGTGCGGGGCGTGGGCCGTGTCGGCGGGGCTAGTCCAGGTAGCCGCGGAGTTGGTCGGCGAAGGCGTGGTCGCGGAGTTTGTTGAGCGTCTTCGACTCGATCTGGCGGATCCGCTCGCGCGTCACCCCGAAGATCCGGCCGATCTCCTCCAGCGTGCGGGGGCGGCCGTCGGCCAGTCCGTAGCGCAGCTGCACCACCTTGCGTTCGCGTTCGCCGAGCGTCGACAGAACGGCCTCCAGATGCTCGCGGAGCAGCAGGAAGGCCGCGGACTCCACCGGGGAGGCGGCGTCGCCGTCCTCGATGAGGTCGCCGAGGGCCACATCGTCCTCCTCGCCCACCGGCGCGTGGAGGGACACCGGCTCCTGGGCCAGCCGCAGCACCTCGCTCACCCGCTCCGGGGGGAGGTCGAGATGGGCGGCGACCTCCTCGGGGGTGGGTTCGTAGCCGCGCTCCTGGAGCATCCGGCGCTGGACCCGGATCACCCGGTTGATCAGCTCGACGACGTGCACCGGGACCCGGATGGTCCGGGCCTGGTCGGCCAGGGCGCGGGACATGGCCTGGCGGATCCACCAGGTCGCGTACGTCGAGAACTTGTACCCGCGGGCGTAGTCGAACTTCTCGACCGCGCGGATCAGGCCCAGATTGCCCTCCTGGACCAGGTCGAGCATGGTCAGGCCACGGCCGACATAGCGCTTGGCGACGGAGACGACGAGGCGCAGGTTGGCCTCGATCAGACGGCGCTTGGCCATCCGGCCCAGGACCACCAATCGGTCCAGGTCCACGGCGAGCTGGGAGTCGAGGTCGGGGGTGGTGCCGAGCTTCTCCTCGGCGAAGAGGCCCGCCTCGACCCGGCGGGCCAGCTCGACCTCCTCGGCCGCGGAGAGCAGGGGAATCCGGCCGATTTCGCGGAGGTACTGGCGGAAGAGGTCGGCGGAGGGGCCGCTGGTGTCGGCGCGGACCGTCGGTTCGGTCGGTTCGATCGGTTCGATCGGTTCCGTCGGTTCGACCGGTTCGGTCGGCTCGGTGGGGTTGGCCGACTCTGCGGGTTCGGTCGACTCTGCGGGGTCCGCTTCGGGGCCGGGGGCGGGGTCGGGTGTCTGGTCGGCGCCGGGCCGGTGCGGGGACTTGGGGCGCGGTGGCGCCGCGAGGGCCGTGTCGGTGAGGGTCTGGGTCTGCACGGGGGCGACCTCCAGGGTGATCGCTGCTGAGGGGGCAGAACGATCGGGTACGGCACGGCGGCCGCGCCGCCGTCCGTCCCGTACATCATGAGCGGATCTGCGAGGGATTCCGGCCCTACCCGGCCAACACCGCCGCGCTCCGAAGACTCAGGCACCGCACCCAGTGTGGAGTACGACACAGGCCTGCCACGAGGGGCGTGCGGGCACTTTTTGCGCAGCGGCCCGTGACCGTACGACTACCCGGCGGCTACGCCCGTCCCCGCCGTCCGCTCCGTCCGCCGCGCGCCCGCGCGCCCGTTCGCCCCGCGGGGCCGCCTACAGGGCGGCCGCGCCCCGGTCGCGCAGGGACTGGCCGTACTGCTGGAGCACCCACAACTCGTTCTGCACGGCGGCCAGATGGGCGGGGTCCGCGTGCTGCCCCAGGCGCTGGAGGGTGCCCCGCACCTCGGTCACGCGCTGATTGACCGCGGCCAGCCGCACGGCCACCAACTGCACGCCCGCGTACGCCTCGTCCGGGTCGCGGCGGGTGTGCGGCGGCTCGACGGCGAGCTCGGTGACCATGGCGCGCACCGTGTCGTCGGGCGCCGCCTCCCGGACCCGGGCGAGATAGTCGGCGTCGGCGGCGGTCGTGCCGCCCGCGTCCTCGATGGCGCGGCGCACCGCCGCGTACGGCGGGGCGGTGAACTCGTCGATGCCGTAGGCGTCGAAGGCCGGGGAGACCAGCTCGGGGCGCTGGAGCGCGAGCTTGAGCAGCTCGCGCTCGACGCGGTGGGCGGGACTGCGCAGATTCAGCGCCGGCCCGCGCGGGACCGGCGGCGCGCCCCCCGCGCCAGGACCGCCGGGTCCACCGGGTCCGCCAGGACCGCCAGGGCCGCCGGGCCCGCCCCCCGTGCCACCGTGGCTCCCCGGACCGCCCCGGCCGCCGTACCGGGGCCCGCCCGGACCGCCGCCCCGCTGGTCGCCGCGGCCACCGTGGTCCGGGCCGCCCGGACCGCCGTGCTGCCTGCTGCGGGCCAGCCCGCGCACCCGGCGGATGATCGACTGCTCCTCCGCCTGGCTGGCGATGCCGACCATCCCGATCAGCCGGATCGCATAGCGGTCCCGCAGCCCCGGGTTCTTGATCGCCGCGACCACCGGCACCGCCTCGTCGACCGCGGCGATGCGCCCCTCCTCGGTGTCCAGGTTGTAGCGGGAGACGATCGAGGTCAGCGCGAAGGCGAACAGCGGCGTCCGGCTGTCGACCAGGGCCGTCACGGCCTCGTCGCCGCGGGCCAGGCGGAGTTCGCACGGGTCCATCCCGTCGGGCGTGATCGCGATGGAGGTCTCGGCGGCGAACCGCTGGTCATCCTCGAAGGCGCGCAGCGCCGCCTTCTGCCCGGCCGCGTCGCCGTCGAAGGTGAAGACGACCTCCGCCCCCGCGTTGTCCATCAGCAGCCGGCGGAGGATCTTGATGTGGTCGCCGCCGAAGGAGGTGCCGCAGGTGGCGATGGCGGTGGTGACCCCGGCGAGATGGCAGGCCATGACGTCCGTGTAGCCCTCGACCACCACGGCCCGGCTGGTCTTGGCGATCTCCTTCTTGGCGAGGTCGATGCCGTAGAGGACCTGGGACTTCCGGTAGAGCGGGGTCTCGGGGGTGTTGAGGTACTTGGGGCCGTTGTCGTCGTCGCGCAGCTTGCGGGCGCCGAAGCCGACGACCTCACCGGAGATGTCCCGGATCGGCCACATCAGCCGGCCCCGGAAGCGGTCGATGGGGCCGCGCCGGCCCTCCTGGGCGAGCCCGGAGAGGATCAGCTCCTTGTCGGTGAAACCGCGGCCGCGCAGAAAGCGCACCAGGTGGTCCCAGCCGGCCGGGCTGTAGCCGACGCCGAAGTGGTGCGCCGCGGCCTGGTCGAAGCCGCGCTGGGCCAGGAAGGTGCGGCCGATCTCCGCCTCGGGGCTCTCCAGCTGCTCGATGTAGAACTGCGCGGCCACTTTGTGGGCTTCGACCAGGCGGGTGCGCTCGCCCTGCTGGCGGCCGGGGGTGTAGCCGCCCTCCTCGTAGCGCAGGGTGATCCCGGCCTGGGAGGCCAGCCGCTCGATGGTCTCGGCGAAGGAGAGGTGGTCGATCTTCATGATGAAGTCGACGGTGTCGCCGCCCTCCTGGCAGCCGAAGCAGTAGTAGAGCCCCTTGCTGGGGCTGACCTGGAAGGACGGGGTCTTCTCGTCGTGGAAGGGGCACAGGCCCTTGAGATTGCCACCCCCCGCGTTGCGCAGCTGGAGGTATTCGGATACGACGGCGTCGATCGGGACCGCTGCCCGCACCGCCTTCACGTCGTCATCGTTGATCCTGCCTGCCACGCCCGAATTCTACGGCCGGGGTCCGACACGGCCGCCCGTGCCCGCCGGACCCCGGAGGAACGGTGCCCGGCGGCTACGGGAGCAGCGAGGTCAGCGGCACGGACGGGTCGGCCAGGGCCGCCGGGTCGAGCTGGTGGCCGCCGCGGATGAGCCGCTGGATCGGCTCGGTGACGTCCCAGACGTTGACGTTCATCCCGGCGAGCAGGCGGCCGTCGTTCAGCCAGAAGGCGATGAACTGCCGCTTGCCGACGTCGCCGCGCACCAGCACCTGGTCGTAGCTGCCGGGCGGGGCGTAGCCGGAGTACTCCAGGCCGACGTCGTACTGGTCGGAGAAGAAGTACGGGACCCGGTCGTACGCGACGTCCTGGCCGAGCATGGCGCGGGCCGCCGCCGGGCCGCCGTTGAGCGCGTTGGCCCAGTGCTCGACGCGCAGCCGGGCGCTCGCGGGCAGGGCGGCCCGTACCGGGCTGCCTTCGAGGAACGCCAGCGGGGCGGAGGCGACGTCGCCCGCCGCGAAGATGTCCGGGTCGCTGGTGCGCAACGAGGCGTCGACCGCGATGCCGCCGCCCGCCGCGCGGTCCACCACCTCAAGACCCGCGGCCTCGGCGAGGGCGGTGCGCGGGGCGGCGCCGATGGCGGCCAGCACGCTGTGGGCGGGGTGCTCCTCGCCGTCGTCGGTGAGGGCTGCCAGCACCATGCCGTCCTGGCCGGTGATCTCGGTGAGGCGGACGCCGAAGCGGAACCGGACGCCGTGCTCGCCGTGCAGGTCGGCGAAGAGGGCGCCCAGCTCGGGGCCGAGCACGGGGTGGAGCGGGGTGGGCTCGGGCTCGACGACGGTCACCTCGGCGCCGTAGCCGCGGGCGGCGGCCGCGACCTCGAGGCCGATCCAGCCCGCGCCCGCGATGACCAGCTGGCCGTTGTCCCGGCCGAGGGCGGCCAGGACGCCCTTCAGCCGCTCGGCGTGGGCGAGCCGGCGCAGATGGTGCACCCCGGCCAGGCCGGTGCCGGGGATGTCGAGGCGGCGCGGCTCGGCGCCGGTGGCCAGCAGCAGCCGGTCGTAGTGGACGCGGGTGCCGTCGCCCAGGGTCACGGCCTTGGCGGCCCGGTCCAGGTGGACGGCGGGCTGGCCGAGGTGGAGTTCGATATCGGCCTGGGCGTACCAGGCGGGCTCATGGACGAAGACGCTGTCGCGCTCCTGGCCGCCGGTGAGGAAGCCCTTGGACAGCGGGGGCCGCTCATAGGGGTGGTCGCGCTCGTCACAGATGAGGATCACCCGCCCGGTGAAACCCTCCGCTCGAAGGGTTTCCGCGGCTTTCGCCCCGGCCAGGCCCCCTCCGACGATGACAAACGTCTGGTGTGCGTCGACCACTTGTCTCCTCCTCGCTGCCGAGCGATGCCGAGCAGTGCCTTTCGTGAACAGGTGTGCTGTGCGGGCTGTGCGCTGTGCGGGCTGTGTGTGCTGTGCGGGCTGTTTCCTATGGGAGCCTCCCGCACCGCGCGTGCGTCCGGAAGGGCCGGTACGCCGGACGTGTGCGCCCAGCCGTACCCAGCGGGCGGCGGCTCAACCGGTGAGACGGGCGTGGAGCCGGCGGGCCGAGGTGTCGGTCAGGGAGGCGATCTGGTCGACGATCGCCCGCAGCCGGCCCCGGTCGTCCCCGGCCGCGTCGAAGAGCGCCCGGAACTGGGGGTCCAGGCCGTCGGGGGCGCGGGCGATCAGCGCCTCGCCCAGCTCGGCGATGACGACGCGCTGATCGGCGCGGACCAGCTCCTGATCGGCGCGCTGGATGACATAGCGGTCGGCCACCGCCTTGAGGACCGCGCACTCCAGACGGACGGCGCGGGGGACGACCAGCTCGGCGCGGTAGCGGGTGAAGCGGCCGGTGCCGTACGCCGCGCGGGTGGCGCGCTCGGCGGCCAGGCAGAAGCGGCCGATGAGCTGGCTGGTGGCGTCCTTGAGGCGGGCCTGGGCGACGGACGAGCCGTCGTAGCCGTGCGGCCACCACTCCTGGTCCAGCAGCCGGTCCAGCGCCTCGGCCAGCTCCGCGGGCTCGGCCCCCGGGGCGTAGCGGTCGGCGGCGACGGCGAAGACCTCGCGCCGCTCGGGCTCGGAGAGCAGGCGCGCGGGGTCGAGATGGCCGGCGTGCAGCCCGTCCTCCACGTCGTGGACGGAGTAGGCCACATCGTCGGACCAGTCCATGACCTGGGCCTCGAAGGTCGTACGGCCCTCAGGGGCGCCCTGCCGGTACCACCCGAAGACCGGGAGGTCGTCCTCGTAGACCCCGAACTTCGGGGAGCCGGGGGTGCGCGGATGGCCGCCGCGCGGCCAGGGGTACTTGATGGCGGCGTCCAGCGCGGCGCGGGTGAGGTTGAGGCCGACGCTCACCGGCTCGCCGGTCTCCCGGTCGGGCACGAACCGCTTCGGTTCGAGCCGGGCCAGCAGCCGCAGCGACTGCGCGTTTCCCTCGAAGCCGCCGCAGGGCTCGGCGATCTCGTTGAGCACCTGCTCGCCGTTGTGCCCGAACGGCGGATGGCCGAGGTCATGGGCGAGGCAGGCCATCTCCACCAGATCCGGGTCGCAGCCGAGGGCGGCCCCCAGCTCCCGGCCCACCTGGGCGCATTCCAGGGAGTGGGTCAGCCGGGTGCGGGGCGTGGCGTCGAAGGCCGGGGCGCGCCCGGCCGGTCCGGGGTCGGCGGCCGGTGCGGCGGGCACCACCTGCGTCTTCCCGGCCAGTCTGCGCAGCGCGGCGGAGTGCAGCACCCGTGCCCGGTCCCGCTGGAAGGCGGTGCGGCCCGGCCGCTTGTCGGGCTCGGGCGCCCAGCGCTCGAGGTCCGCCGCGGCATAGCCGGGGATGCGGCGGGTGTCGGCCTCGGGGACACCGGTCGGGGGAACCGGATCCGGTCCGGCCGGTTCAGGGGGTGCGCTGCGGCTCATACACCGACGGTAGCCGCCGGGTGGGACACGGGCGCAGAGGCGAGGGCCTGTTCGTAACGGCGGAGTACGAGCCGTGCCACCGCCGGGTGGGCGCCGAGCGGGGCGGCCGCGACACCGGGGGCGGCGTGCGCGCACTGGGTGGCGAACCGGCCGGGTGCGGTGAAGTAGGAGGCGACCGCGATCCGGTCACGGCCGAGCGCGGCCAGGTCCCGTACCGCCTCGGGCACGGTGGGCCCGGAGCCGGAGGCGTAGCCGGGCAGCACGGGCACCCCGCCGAGCCGGGCGCTGAGCAGGGCGGCGGTCCGGGCCGCGTCGACCGCCGCGTCCGGGTCGCGGGAGCCCGCGGCGGCCAGGACGACACCCGCCCGGTGCGGGACCGTGGCGGGCCGCCCGGCATGCGTGGGCCGCCGACCGGTCCGGGTCGGCCCCGGCCCGGTCCGCGCGGGACTCCGCCCGGCCTGGGGCGGTGCCGGCCATCCGGCCTCCGCGAGCCGGGCGTGCAGCGCCTCGGCGAGCAGCGGGTCCGGGCCGAGCGGCGCGGCGATCCGGACGGAGAGATGGGGCGCGGCGGCGACGGCGGCCGGGATGTCCTGCTTGATGTGGTAGCCGCGGCCGAGGAGCAGCGGAACGAGCACGGCCGCACCGCGCAGCGCGGCCAGCGTGTCGGTCAGCAGCGGCTGGTTGAGCTCGATGTGGCCGAGGCGTACGGGCAGTCCGGGCCTCAGTGCGCGGACGCGGTCCAGGAGGGCGGTCACGGTGCGCAGCGCCTCGGGGTTCCGGCTGCCGTGGGCCACGGCGACGAGCGTCGGCGGGCGGCCTACGGAGCGGCCGGAGGGGCCGGGGGCACCGGGGGGACCGGGAGGTGGCGACGCCGTCATGCCCAGAGCGTAGGCAGCGGCATATTGCGCCTCCGTTGCGTGGCCGTGACGGGTGGTTGCGGCGATTTCACCAGCCGCCGGGCGGCGCGCTGAGGTCCGGTTCCCGGGGCCGTAATACGAGATGACGCGGGCCGTAACACGGCCGTAGCACGCTCTCCGCATGGTGCACGTTCCCGAGGACCGCTCCCCCGCCGCCGACCCCGTCGACACGCACTGCCCTTACTGTTCGCTCCAGTGCGGTATGACGCTGCGGCCGGTGCCGCAGGGCGCAGGACCGGACGGCGGACCGGACGGCGGACCGGGCAGCGGACCGGGCGGCGTCGAGGTCCTGGAACGCACCGCGTTCCCCGTCAACCGTGGCGCGCTGTGCGGCAAGGGCCGCACCGCGCCCGCCGTGCTCTCCTCCCGGGTGCGTCTGACCGAGCCGCTGGTCCGCCGCCCTGACTCCGGCCGGCTCGAACCGGCCACCTGGGAGGAGGCCCTCGACCGGATCGCCGAGAGCCTGGCCGCCACCGGCCGGGCGCACGGCCGCGACGCGGTGGGGGTCTTCGGCGGCGGCGGGCTGACGAACGAGAAGGCGTACGCGCTGGGGAAGTTCGCCCGGGTGGTGCTCGGCACCTCGCAGATCGACTACAACGGCCGGTTCTGCATGTCCTCGGCCGCCGCCGCGCACCAGCGGGCCTTCGGGCTGGACCGCGGGCTGCCGTTCCCGCTGGCGGACGTGGCCCGCACCGGATGCGTCATCCTCGTCGGCTCGAACCTGGCCGAGACCATGCCGCCCGCGCTGCGCTATCTGACCGAGCTGAAGGAGTCGGGCGGCCGGCTGATCGTGGTCGATCCCCGGCGCACCCGTACGGCGGAGCAGGCGGATCTGCATCTGGCGCCGCGCCCCGGCACCGATCTCGCGCTCGCGCTGGGGCTGCTGCACCTGGTGGTCGCGGAGGGCCGGGTGGACGAGGAGTTCGTCGAACGGCGCACCAGCGGCTGGCCCGAGGCACGGGCCGCCGCGATGGCCCACTGGCCGGAGCTGGTCGAGCGGATCACGGGCGTCCCGGTGCCCGAACTCCGCGCGGCGGTGGCGATGTTCTGCGACGCCGAGAACGCGATGGTGCTGACCGCCCGGGGCCCCGAGCAGCAGTCGAAGGGCACCGACACCGTCGGCGCGTGGATCAACCTGTGCCTGGCCACCGGCCGCGCGGGCCGCCCGCTGTCCGGCTACGGCTGCCTGACCGGCCAGGGCAACGGCCAGGGCGGCCGCGAACACGGCCAGAAGGCCGACCAGCTGCCCGGCTACCGCAAGCTGGCCGACCCGGCCGCACGCGCCCATGTGGCGGCCGTGTGGGGCGTCGAGCCCGATGCCCTCCCGGGGCCGGGGCGCAGCGCGTACGAACTGCTGGACGCGCTCGGCCAGGACGTCCGGGCGCTGCTGCTGATGGGCTCCAACCCGCTGGTCTCCGCCCCGCGCGCGGCCCATGTGGAGGCCCGGCTGCGGTCGCTGGACTTCCTGGCGGTCGCCGACGTCGTGCTCTCGGAGACCGCCGCGCTCGCCGATGTGGTCCTGCCGGTGGCCCAGTGGGCCGAGGAGACCGGGACCATGACCAACCTGGAGGGCCGGGTCATCCTCCGCCGGGCGGCCCTCACCCCGCCGCCGGGCGTCCGGACGGACCTGTGGGTGCTGGGCGGGCTCGCGGCCCGGCTCGGCTGGGAGAAGGGGTTCCCGGCCGATGCGGAGGAGGTCTTCGAGGAGCTGCGGCGGGCCTCGGCCGGCGGCCCGGCGGACTACTCGGGCATCACCTACCGGCGGATCGCGGAGGAGGACGGGGTGTTCTGGCCCTGCCCGGAGAGCGCGGACGGCGCCGGTCCGCATCCCGGTACGCCACGGCTGTTCCTCGACCGGTTCGCCACGGACGACGGGCGCGCCCGGTTCGTCCCGGTCGGCCACCGCCCGGCGGCCGAGGAGCCGGACGCGGAGTATCCGGTGGTGCTGACGACGGGCCGGGTGCTGGCCCAGTACCAGTCCGGCGCCCAGACCCGGCGCGTCACCGAACTCAACGAGGCCGCGCCCGCCCCCTACGTCCAGCTCCACCCGCTGCTCGCCGAACGGCTGGGGGCGGACGAGGGCGCGCCCATCGCGGTGGTCTCCCGGCGCGGCCGCGCCGTGGCCCCGGCCCGCATCAGCCGGGACATCCGGCCGGACACGGTGTTCATGCCGTTCCACTGGGCGGGGCCGGGACGGGCCAACACGGTGACCAACCCGGCCCTGGACCCGGTGTCGCGGATGCCGGAGTTCAAGGTGTGTGCGGTGCGGCTGGAGGTGGCGGCGGAGGCGGAGGTAGCGGCGGAGGCGGCGCGGACGGAGGGCTGACCGTACCGCGGCGCGCATCAGGCTGGGCTGCCCGCTGCCCGGCGTGGTCGGGTGCGGGTTTCGCCTCGCGCCGTCGGCGCCGTTGAGCGGCGGCGGACCCGTGACCGGCGGGCGCCAGGGGCAGCGGGCCCGTGACCGGCGGGCGCAAGGGCCAGCGGGCCCGTGACCGGCGGGCGCCGGGGTGGCGGGCGCCGTGGCCAGCAGGCCCGTGACCGGCGGGCGCCGGGGGTGGCAGGCCCGTGGCCAGCAGGCCCGTGACCGGCGGGCGCCGGGGGTGGCAGGCCCGTGGCCAGCAGGCCCGTGACCGGCGGGCGCCGGGGGTGGCAGGCCCGTGACCGGCGGGCGCCGGTGGCGGCTTCCGTACGCGACGGCCGGGGCCCGGCCTAGGCCTCCAGCTCCGCCAGATACGCCGCCCGCGTCTCCTCGTCCAGGAAGGCGGCCTGGAAGGAGTTGCGGGCCAGCGTCCGCAGCGTGGCCTCGTCGAGGCCGAGCGCGTCCCGTACGGCGATGACGTTGTCACCCAGGTAGCCGCCGAAGTAGGCGGGGTCGTCGGAGTTGACCGTCACCAGCAGGCCGGCGTCCAGCATCGCGGGCAGCGGGTGGTCCTCGAGGCGGTCGACGACGCGCAGCCGCACGTTCGACAGCGGGCAGACGGTCAGCGGGACCCGGTCCGCGACCAGCCGGGACACCAGCGCCTCGTCCTCCAGGCAGCGCACCCCGTGGTCGATACGGTCCACGCCGAGGACGTCCAGCGCCTCCCACACATACGCGGGCGGCCCCTCCTCCCCCGCGTGCGCGACGCACTTCAGCCCGGCCTCCCGGGCCAGCGCGAACACCTCGCGGAACTTCGACGGCGGATTGCCCACCTCCGCCGAGTCCAGACCGACGGCGGCGATCCGGTCCAGGTGGGGGCGGGCCGCCTCGAAGGTCTCCAGGGCCGACGCGGCGCTCTCGTCGCGCAGGAAGCACATGATCAGGCGCGTGGTGATGCCGTACGTCCGCGGCGCCGCGTCCAGCGCGCGGCCGATGCCGCGGATGACCGTGCCGATGTCGACGCCGCGTGCGGTGTGCGCCTGGGGGTCGAAGAAGATCTCCGCATGCCGGACTCCCTGCTCACGGGCGCGGGCGAGATACGCGTCGGTGAGGTCGGCGAAGTCGTCCTCAGTGCGGAGCACGGTCATCAGCGCGTAGTACAGGTTCAGGAAGTCCTGGAGGTCGCTGAAGGAGTAGGCGGCCCGCAGCTCCTCCTGGGTGGCGTACGGCAGCGCGACCCCGTTGCGCTCGGCGAGCGCGAAGGCCAGATCGGGCTCCAGGGTGCCCTCGATGTGGAGGTGGAGCTCTGCGGTGGGAATCGGCGGCACGACTGGGATCACCTGCTGGTTTCGCTGACGGGGGAGTCACTCAGCCTATCCGGGCGGCAGTCCCGGCCCGGGGCGATAGGCTCGGCGTCGCCAGCAGTGCACTCAGGGGCACAGGAGGCCACCGTGAGCAGTCAGCCGACCGAGGCGAGCGCTCCGCTGATCCCCATGCCGTCGCTGACCCCGGACGCGCTTCGGGCAGCAGTCGCCGAGATTGTTCCGAGTCGCCTCCCAGAACTGAACGAGCATCTGGCGCGTGCGGCGACCAGCGCGCAGCGCACGAGCAGCGTGGGACCTCTGAGAGCCTTCACCGCACATTGGGGAACCGTCGTCAACATCGAACGCTGGCCACAGCGCGCCGCCCGCTTCCACTCCTGTGAGGAACTGGCCGCGGATCCGCTGGCCGACCCGGAAGACGCCCGCGCGGCGGCGAGCGAGATCGGCCACATCCTCCGGACCGCAGGCGAGGAGATCGGTGTATGAGTGACGCGTGGGGGTGGGAGTACGACCCGGATGCGGAACACGTCGTGGGGGTCTTCCGCCGCACGTCGTCGCTGAAGTGGAACGGCTCGCCCATGAACTGGCCGTGCTGGGGAGAGACGCCGCCGAGGTGGGCGCCGGTCACCAGTCGCGCAATCTGGCTTTCCTGGATGTGGGGCTGCTGTACTTCCTGCCGGTGCCCAGCCAGCAACTGATCGCCGTGGTCCGCGTCACCTGGGCCGGGTGAGGCAACCGCCACCCCCCGCTTCCGCGTCACACAGCGCGACCGTGCCGGCGACGCGAAGAGGGAGAGGGAACGCATGCTGGGGTGGGTGCGGAGGCGGTTGCCGAGGACGCGACGCGGGTGGCGGCGGCTGGTGCGGGGGAGCGTCCTCGTCTGCGTCCTGGCCCTGCTCCCGGCGACCTGGCTGCGGCTGAGCACGGACGACCGGATGCATACGGTCGCGGATGTGCCCTCGGCCCCGGTGGGCGTGGTCTTCGGGGCGGGACTGTGGAACGGGGAGCCGTCGCCGTATCTGGCGCATCGGCTGGACGCCGCCGTACGGCTCTACAAGGCCGGCCGAATCCGTGCGCTGCTGGTCACGGGGGACAACAGCCGCGATGACTACGACGAGCCGGACGCGATGCGCGCGTATCTCGTCAAGCACGGGGTCCCGGACCGGCGGATCGTGAGCGACTTCGCGGGGTTCGACACCTGGGACTCCTGTAGCCGGGCCCGGCGGGTCTTCGGGGTGCGCAAGGCGGTGCTGGTGAGCCAGGGGTTCCATATCCGCCGGGCGCTGGCGCTGTGCGGGGCGGCGGGGATCGACGCGTATGGGGTCGCGGTCGACGAGCCGCACGACGTGACCTGGTACTTCGGCGGGACCCGGGAGGTCCTGGCGGCGAGCAAGGCGGCTCTGGACGCGGCGTTCGAGCCCGATCCGCACTTCCTGGGGCCCCGCGAGCGGGGGATCGAGAAGGCGCTGGCGGATCGGGACTCCGGGTCCGAGGCCGGGGCCAGCTCCAGGTCGGGGTCCGGCTCCGAGTCCGGGTCCAGCTCCGGCTCCGGCTCCGGCTCCGGCTCCGGCTCCGGCTCCGGCTCCGGCTCCGGGTGATCGTCGCCGCTTCTCCGCCCGAGCCGTCGACCGGGCTCAGCCGATGGTCGTCTCCGACACCACCCACGCCAGATAGTCCTCGCTGCCGTTCACGATCGGCATCGCGATGACCTCGGGCGTCTCGTAGTCGTGCGCCTCGCGGATATGCGCCTCCAGCTCGTCGTAGCGCGCGGCGGTCGTCTTGAACAGCACCTGCCACTCGGCCGCCGTCTCGACCGTCCCCTCCCACCGGTACACGGATGTCACGGGCTGGCTGATCTGCGCACAGGCCGCCAGCCGGGCCTCGATCGCCCCCCGGGCCAGCGCCTCGGCCTTCTCGGGGGTGTCGGTGGTGGTCAGTACGGTCAGGTAGTCGGCCACTGCTGCGGTACCTCTCTCCACGGCGCGGCTGCACGGCGCGGCTGCGAACTGGCGCGTCCCACGGTAGCCGGTGAGGATTGAGGGAACCCGCCGACGATCAGACCGGACCGATCGAGGGGCACTCATGGATGACCTCACCACGCTCGCACGCCACCATCTGGACCAGGCGAAGGCCGATCCGCACGGGCGCAGCGCCCATCTGTTCCTGCATGACGGTCCGCTGCGGCAGAGCGTGATCGCCATGGTCTCCGGCTGCGAGCTCGATGAGCACAACGCCCCTCCGGCGGCCAGTCTCCAGGTGCTGCACGGGCATGTGCGGCTGACCGGCGGCGGTAACCGGCTGGATCTCATCGCGGGCCAGGTGCAGGAGCTGCCGCACGAACGGCACGGGCTGCGCGCGCTGGAGGACTCGGTGGTGCTGCTGACCGCCGTGACCGCCACACCGGGCTGTCCCACCCCCTACGAGCAGGTGACCACCGCCTGACGGCCGCCGCGCGCCGCCCTAGTCCCCGCCGCCCCCGCCCCCGCCGCCCCCGCAGGAGTGGTGGCCGCCGCCGTGGCCCGCGCCGTGGTCGCCGCCGTGGCCCCAGCTCCACCAGGACGCGCCGTCCTGGGAGCCGGGGTGCGCGTCGATGTCGTTGTCCTCGGCCGCGGTGATGACGAGGCGCCGGCCCCAGTAGCCCAGCCCACCGCTCGCGACGGGCGTGGCGTCGCTGACGGTGCGGCCGCGCTCCCCGGCCGGGAGGGCGGTGAGGCCGTGGAAGGCGTAGGAGGGGAACGTCTCGTCCTGCTCGGCCGCCTCCAGGAGGCGCCGGCCCGCGCGGGTGGGGCGGCGCCGGAGCGGGGTGAGCAGACCGCCGGCGGCGAGCCGACGTTGGATCTCCGCCACCTCCGGCCCGCCGCTCAGCGTGGTGACGGCGTCGTCCACCCGCCTGGGGCGGCGGGCGCACAGCCCGACGAGCGCGCGCTCCACGGGGTGGTCGGCCTGGTCGGATCGGTCGGTCTGGTCGGCCTGTGCTTCCTGGAGCCGGACCCGGGCGCGCCGGATCGTGATGACGCCTCGCTCCTGGAGTGCGATGAAGACCGTCTGGACCACCCACGGCGGCCCGCCCACCAGATACGCGATGTCGTAGAGGTCCAGCGTCCGCGGCTCCGCCGAGGCCGGACGTCGGAACAAGGTCCCCATCGGAATGCCCCCGTCCATCCGAACTGCTTTATTACCGTCAGTTTTGTCCTTTCGATAAGCGATGAACCTGATGGACGGCATTTCAGAGCAATATTTGAGGTTTCGCGATCGGTATGGCGCTTATGAGCGCGGTGGAAGCACCGGCCACCGCCGGCTGCTTCCACCGCGCGGCGCGTCAGGAGGCCGTGTCGTGCAGGACGACGAACCGGCAGCGGGCCTCGCCGCCGTCCGGCAGCGGCCAGCCCGCGCTGACGTGGCCCCGGGCCCCGGTGGTCCCCGCGCCGGACTCCGGCCGGAGAACGCGCGCCACCTGGAGGGCCGGACCGCCGTCGCCCACCGTCAGGCGGGTGCCGTCCGGCCCGTTGGCCACGGCCGACGCCTCGGCGGCCCCGGCCGGGACGTCGAAACCGGCCCCGGCCACCTCGGCGGTGACGGAGGGGTCGGGGGTGTGGGAGACGCTCTGCGCCTGCGGTTCGGCACGGCCCTGGAGGAGCGCCAGCACCTGGGCGACGAACACCGGGTCGTGCGGCCCGTCGTACACCCAACGCCGGCCCAGCACTCCGTGCTCGGCCGTGCCGATGAGGGCCGGATCGGCCCCGTCGAGTGGCGCCGCGCGGTAGGTCATCGGCACGTGGTACCAGGCGGGCCGGTCGCCGGAGTCGTCCCGGACCACCATGAACTCGATCCCCACCTCGCCCTTCGGGTCGTCGAGCCGGAAGCCACCGGCCTTGGACAACTCCGGAGCGCGCTGGGTGGCGGCGTACCACGGCTGCGCGGGCAGCCAGGTCGCGAGCAGCTCCAACTTGGTCGGAGTCAAGGTGGTCTTGTGGATGATCGACATGCCGGTGAACGCCTTCCCTCGTCGTGTGTGTCCCCGGCCGCCGTCTCACGGCCCAGGACAGCCACTGGCCGTAGGACAGTCTGCCGTGGGCGGGAAAGCCGCGTAAGGAAGACAGGACGGGTAAGGCGGGTAAGGCAGACGTGGGCGAGCGCTGACCCTGGCGCGGACGCGGCCCTTACTCGTGAGAGTTTGGCAACTACCGGTCCAAACTGATCAGTTGGTCAGTAGTATCTGCCCTTTCTTGGCCGTGTCCCGGATGGAGGTGTCAGAGGTGCTGTCGGGGACAAAGGCCGTTGTCCTGGTCGCGTCCGCGGTGCTGGTACTGGTGCTGTCGCTGTGCCTCACCTGGGTGACCAGACTCCGTCGGGCGCGTGATGAGGCGCGTGCGGCGGTCGAGCGAGAACGAGCCGTTTCCGCACGGGAACGAGCCAATGCCGCACAGGCGCGCGCGCTGGCGGCCGAACGCGCCGAGGAGGTCGCACGGCTGGCCGCCGTGCAGACCGAGCTGGACGAGGCGGCGCGCCGGGAGCGGATGCTGCGGGACTCCGTCCAGGCGTCGTTCGAGTCCGTGGCCCGCAACATGCACGCCATGTCGATGGTGCAGCAGCAGGTCCTCGACGGCCTCGGGCAGCATGTCGCGGACGCGCCGCTGATGGCCGAGGTGATGAAGGCGGACCACGCCGCGGCCCAGATGACCCGCAAGGCGCAGACGCTGCTGGTGATGTGCGGGATCTGGCCCGCGCGGCGGGAGACCCGGCCGGTGTCGCTCTTCGACTGTGTGCGGGGCGCCCAGTCGCGCATCGTGGAGTTCGGCCGGGTGGACGTCCACGGCGGGCAGAACCTCTACGCGGTGGCACCCGCCGTGGAGGGGCTGATGCACGCGGTGGCCGAACTCCTGGAGAACGCCACGGTCTTCTCCCCCTCCCGCACCCAGGTCGCGGTCGCCGTCCGGGAGGTCGCGGCGGGCGCGGTCATCGAGATCGACGACGCGGGGCTCGGCATGCCGCCGGATGTGCTGGAGCAGGCCGTGGGTCAGCTGCGGGACGGTCTGGACCTGGCCCAGCTGGGCGCCGTGCCCCGGCTGGGGCTCGCCTGTGTGGGGCGCTGGTCGCGGGAGCTGGGCTTCGGGGTGGAGCTGTCCACGGCGTCGGCGTACGGCGGTACGCGGGTGGTGGTCTTCGTACCGCACCGGCTGCTGACCGAGCCGACGGGCGCCGTACGGATGGCGGACCGCGAGCCGGTCGTCGTGGAGCCCGTTCCGGTCGGCACGGTGCGCCAGGAGGCGGGCGGCGCCGGCCTCGGCCCGCTGAACGGCACCTCCCTGAACGACACCCCCGGCACCCCCGGCGCCCCCGGAACCTCCGGCGCCCCCGGCACCTCCGCGCCGCTCGGCAACGGGCTGCCCCGGCGCCGCAACCGCCGCCGCCCGGCCCCCGGAACCACCCCGGCCGACACGGGCGGCGCGTCCGCCGCCTCCCCCGCCCCGCCGGCCGCCGACACCCCCTGGACGCCCGAGGCCGCCCGCGCCTCCATCACCAGCGTCGTCTCCGGAACCCGCCGGGGGCGGGCGGAGGCGGCCGGGGCCGTACGGCCCGCGGATCAAGACCCGAGTCCGGACCGAGAAGACCGAGAAGGAGACCGGTAGTGGCCGGAACCATATCCAGGTTGCCCGACGTTGGATGGATGTTGCGTCCGCTGACCGGGATTCCCGGGGTGCGGCATGCCGTCGTCGTCTCGGAGGACGGTCTGCGCATGGGTCACGACTCCGCCGAGGGGCTGACGGGCGAGTCCCGGCTCGGCGTGGACGAGGCCGAGTCGCTGGCCGCCGCCTGTGCCGCGCTGACGGTGACCAGCCAGTCCACGGTGTCGCTGCTGTTCGGCGACGAGGCAGGGGTGAGACAGCTGATGATCGAGTCCGACAGCGGGTTCGTGCTGTTCACCTCGGCCGGTCAGGGCGCCTCGCTGGGGGTGGCCACCGACACGGAGGCGGATGTCGGGCTGGTGGCCCAGCAGATGCAGTTACTGGTCGCGAAGATCGGTGCCCATCTGAGCAGTCAGCCACGGGAACCGATGGGCCGCCCGGCGTCATGAGCTCGCCCGGCGAGGAACGTACCACGGCCGCGGTGCGCCCCTACGTGATCACACGGGGGCGCGCTGGTTCCTCACGGGAAGCTCTGCCGCTGGAAACGCTCGTCGTGGCGTCCGGGAGCGCGCTGCCGCCGCATCCGCAACCCGAGTACCGGCGGATCGTCGACTTCTGCCAGGGGCTGCTGTCGGTGGCGGAGGTCGCCGCCCATCTCGGTCAGCCACCGGCCGTGGTGCAGGTGCTGCTCGCGGATCTCATCGACTGGGGCCACATCGTGGCGCGTCCGCCGATCAGAGTGGTCAAGCGAAAACGTGCCGATTTGGACTTGCTGAGGAAGGTGCTCGATGGGCTTGAGAGCAAGCTCTGAGATCTTGATGGCCGGTACGGACGGCACAACAGACGCAGACCGCATGATCCCTACAGACCACATAACCGAGACAACCGAGACAGGCGAGACGGACGAGACGGGCGATACGGACGACATGGATGACATGGACGACACACCCGTCATGTATGTGCAATCCAGCGTGGCCGGCGCGGCCAAGATCCTGGTCGTCGGGCCGATGGGCGTCGGCAAGACCACGCTGATCGGCACGGTGTCGGAGATCAAGCCGCTGTCCACCGAGGCGACGATGAGCCAGGCCGGGGCCCGGCTCGACACCAAGGTGCGGCCGTCGAAGACCACGACCACCGTCGCGCTGGACTTCGGGCGGATCACCCTGGGCGGCGAGCTGGTGCTGTACCTCTTCGGCACCCCCGGCCAGCAGCGGTTCCTCCCCGCCTGGAAGGACCTGGCGCGCGGGGCGCTGGGCGCGCTGGCGCTGGTCGACACCCGAGATCTGGAGGCGTCCTTCGACGCCATCGGGCATCTGGAGGACCTGGATGTGCCGTTCTCCGTCGCGGTCAACGCCTTCCCGGACAGCACGCTGCACAGCGAGGACGACCTGCGCTCCGCGCTCGATCTGCTCCCCCACACGCCGCTGGTCATCTGTGACGCCCGGGAGCACAAGTCCTCGGTCAAGGCGCTGATCTCGCTCGTCTCGCATCTGATCGAAACGCTCACGGAGGCTACGTGACCGCCCCGGCCGCCGCCCGCGTGCCGCTGTACGGGACCACGCTCGACGGTCCGCTGACCGAGCTGTACGAGCGGATGCGGCGCGACCACGGTCCGGTGGTGCCGGTGGAGATCGCGCCCAAGGTCGAGGCGTGGCTGGTCATCGGCCACCGCGAACTGCTCCATCTCACCCGCGACGAGCAGTACTTCTCCCACGATCCGCGCCGCTGGACCCCACTGCGCGAGGGCCGGGTGGCGGCCGACTCACCGCTGATGCCGCTGGTGGGCTGGCGTCCGGCGCTGCTGTTCGCCGACGGCGCGGCGCACCGCCGGATGCGCTCGGCGGTGGCCGACGCGCTGGGGCGGGTGAACGGCCATGAGCTGATCCGCAGGGTGCGGGCCACCGCGGAACGGCTGGTCGCCGGATTCGCCGACCAGCACACCGCGGATCTGGTGCAGAGTTACGCCCGCGTGCTGCCGTTGCAGGTCGTCACCGAACTGCTGGGGCTGGACGCGGAGAACGGGGCGCGGCTGGTCGAGACGCTCACCACGATCGTCGCCCCGACGCTGGCCGCCACCGGCGCCAACAAGCGGATGGGCCAGATCCTGCTGGAGCTGATCGCCCGGAAGAAGCGGCGGCCGGGCCCGGATCTGACGTCCTGGCTGCTGGAGCACCCCGCCGGGCTCAGCGACGAGGAGGTGCTGCACAACCTCGTGGTGATCATCGTCGCGGGGAACAACACCACCGTGAACTGGATCGCCTCCACGACCCAGATCCTGCTCACCGACCCCGCGTTCCGCTCCTCGCTGACCCACGGCCATCTCACCGTCGACGACGCCCTGGACCTGGTGCTGTGGCGGCAGCCGCCCACCCAGAACTTCCCCGGCCGCTACGCCACCCGGAATCTGCGCTTCGGCGGCCAGGACATCCGCACCGGGGACATGCTCATCATGGGCCTCGCGGGCGCCAACGCCGACCCGGAGGTGCTGCCGGAGGACGGCCGGCCGGTGGTCGGCAACCGCTCGCACCTCGCCTTCGGCGCGGGCCCGCACACCTGCCCGGCCCGGGACCCGGCCCGGCTGATCACCCGTACCGCCGTGGACACCCTGCGCCACCGGCTGCCCGATATGGAGATCGCGGTGGCGCGGGAGCAGCTTCCGTGGATCACCTCGCCCTGGTCCAAGGGTCTGGCCAAGCTGCCCGTCCGGTTCTCCGCACCGCAGCTGGCCGCCGACGCCCCGGCCCCCGACTCCCCCGCAGGAGGCAGCAGATGACCGACGGTCGATGCCCCGTGACGCACGCCGTGCCGCCGCACCGCCTGGACCCCACCGGGGCCCACCAGCACGCGGTCAACGACGCGTTGCGTGCCCGCGGAGCCGCGGTCCCGGTCCTGCTGCCCGGTGATGTACCGGGGTACGCCATCACCCGGCACGAGGAGCTGAAGGAGTTCGTCACCCACCCCGATGTGGCCAAGAACGCCCGCCACTTCGCGGCGTTGCGGAACGACGAGCTTCCGCCCGGCTGGCCGATGCGGACCTTCGCCACCATCCGGGGCATGATCACCGCCGACGGTGAGGACCACAAGCGGCTGCGGTCCCTGGTGACCCGGGCGTTCACCCCGCGCCGGGTGGAGGCGCTGCGCCCGGTGGTCCACGAGCTGACCGGCACGCTGCTGGACCGGCTGGCCGAGGCCGCCGCCGCGGCTCCGGACGGGGTGGCCGACCTGCGCCGCCACTTCGCGCTGCCGCTGCCGATGAGCGTGATCTGCCAACTGCTGGGCGTCGACGACGCGTACCAGGACCGGCTGCACGCGCTGTCCAACGAGATCGTCTCCACCCAGACCGCCCCCGAGCGGGTCCCGGACGCCAACCGCGAGATGGTGGCGATCCTCGGCCAGGTGGCCGCGGCCCGGCTGACGGCCCCGGGGGACGACCTGACCAGCGCGCTCATCGCCGCCCGCGAGGAGAACGGGGACCAGCTCAGCGAGGAGGAGCTGATCGGCACCCTGATGCTGACGATCATCGCCGGGCACGAGACCACGCTCAACCTGATCACCAACGCGGTGCGGGCGCTGTGCAACCACCGCGACCAGCTCGACCTGGTCCGCTCCGGGGCCGCGAGCTGGGGCGATGTGGTCGAGGAGACGCTGCGGTACGACAGCCCGGTGAGCTTCTTCCCGTTCCGCTACCCCACCTCGGACCTGCCGGTCGGGGACACGGTCATCCCGAAGGGCGCGCCCGTGCTCGTCTCGTACACCGCCGCCGGGCGCGACGAGCGGGCGTACGGACCGGACGCCGCCCGTTTCGACGTCACCCGCGGGGCGCGCCATCTGTCCTTCGGCCACGGGGCGCACTTCTGCCTGGGCGCCCCGCTGGCCCGGATGGAGGCCGTGATCGCCCTCGAGGGGCTCTTCACCCGCTTCCCCGCCCTCGATCTGGCGGTTCCCGACGAGGAGCTGGTCCCGCACCCGAGCTTCGTCGGCAACAGCCCGCAGCGGCTTCCGGTCCGGCCGGGGGCGGCTCACAGCGGCTGAGGCGGTGCGCTGAGGGCAGCGTTGCGTGCGGGAAACGGTGGTGATGCGGTCGGGTAACAGGCGCCCCGCACGCTTCCTGGCATGGAGTCGAACAGGCAGCCGCAGCCGGGGAGCCCGCACCGCCGTGTGGTGATCGTCGGCGGTGGCATGGCGGGCACGCGGCTGGCGCAGCAGCTGGCCGCGGGCGCGGGTGCGAGCGGTGGCCCGGCCGATGGCGCGGGCCCGGCCGCCGTCACGGTCATCGGCGAGGAGCCGCATCCCGCGTACAACCGGGTGCTGCTCGCCGAGGTCCTCGCCGGGCGGTACGCCCCGGAGGTCATCGCCCTCCCCGCGCCGGCGGCCGGGGTGCGGCGGCTCGGCGGGGTGCGGGTGGTCCGCGTCGACCGCGCCACGGCACAGGTGCTGTGCGACGACGGCCGCCGCGTGCCGTACGACGCGCTGGTACTGGCCACCGGCTCCAACCCGGTGCTGCCGCCGCTGCGCGGCCTGTTCGGGCCGGACGGCCACGACCTGCCGGACGGCGTCCGCGCCTTCCGCACCATGGACGACTGCCTGGCCCTCGGCGCGGCGGTGCGGCCCGGGGTGCGGGCCGTCGTCATCGGCGGCGGACTCCTCGGCGTCTCCGCCGCCCGTGCGCTGGCCCAGCGCGGTGCCCAGGTGGTCCTGGCGCAGCAGGGCGAGCACCTGATGGAGCGCCAGCTGGACCCGGGCGCGGCGCGGCTGCTGCGGCGGCATATGACGGCGCTGGGTGTGGAGGTCCACACCGCATGCCGGGTCCGGGGCCTGCGCACCCGCCCCACGCAGCCGGCCGGCGACGGACGCGCATCCGAGCGCGGACGCGGACGCGGGCGTGCGGTGAGCGCCGTCGAGCTGGCCGATGGATACGCCCTGGAGGCCGATCTGGTGGTGCTCGCGTGCGGGGTCCGGCCACGGGTCGGGCTGGCGCGGGCCGCCGGGCTGGAGGTGGCGCGCGGCGTCGTCGTCGACGACGAGCTGCGGACGAGTGACCCGCGGATCTTCGCGATCGGCGATTGCGCGGAGCACGAGGGTGTGGTCTACGGCCTGGCGGGCGCGGCGCAGGAGCAGGCGGATGTGCTGGCGCGGTTGCTCTCCCCCGCCCCGTCCCGTCCCGGAACCAGCGGGCTCCCCCGCCGGGACTCCGCCCCGGAGCCCGCTGCCGCGGACCGGGTCGTGGGCCACCGTTCCCCGGCGGGGGCACCTCCCCGCGGTGGCCGGGCACGCCCCGGCCACCGGGTCGCACCCGGCGACGGGACCGCGACCCGCTATACGGGCACCCGCGCGCTCACCCGCCTCACGCTCACCGCGACGCCCGGCCCCGCCCCCGCGGTCACCGGGACGGCCGCCCCGGTGGCCGACGGCCGGCCCGCGCCCGGCCCCCTCGACCTCGCCGCCTTCGGCGACCCCACCCCCGCCCCCGGCGACGACGTCGTCCACCTCACGGACGCCACCCGCAACGCGTACCGCAAGGTCGTGGTCCGCGGGGACCGCCTCGTCGGCGGCGTTCTTCTCGGCGATCTCGGCACCGTCGGCGCGCTCGCCCGTACCTGGGAGGGCGACGAGCCGCTCCCCTCCACCCCCTTGCTCCACCTGCTGACCAACGATGGAGGCTCCTGACGATGAGCGCACCCCAGTCCGAACCGGCCGCCCCCACCATCGTGCTGGTCGGCCACGGCATGGTCGGCCAGCGGTTCCTCGAGGCGCTCGTCGACCGGAACGTCACCGAGACCGCCCGTGTCGTGGTGTTCTGCGAGGAGCCCCGGCCGGCCTATGACCGCGTCCAGCTGACCTCGTACTTCTCCGGCCGCACCGCCGAGGATCTCTCCCTCGTCGAGGACGGCTTCATGGCGCGGCACGGTATCGAGCTGCACCTGGGCGACCCGGCCGAGTCCATCGACCGCGCCGCCCGCACCGTGACCGCCCGCTCCGGGCTGACCGTCGGCTACGACACGCTGGTGCTGGCCACCGGTTCGTATCCGTTCGTGCCGCCCGTGCCGGGCAAGGACAGCGACGGCTGCTTCGTCTACCGCACCATCGAGGACCTGCTGGCGATCGAGGAGTACGCCAAGAACTGCGGGTCCGGCGTGGTCGTCGGCGGCGGGCTGCTGGGCCTGGAGGCGGCGGGGGCGCTGAAGGGGCTCGGGCTGACCACGCACATCGTGGAGTTCAACCCGCGGCTGATGGCCATCCAGGTGGACGAGGGCGGTGGCGCCGCGCTGCGCCGCACGGTCGAGGACATGGGCCTGATCGTGCACACCGGCGTCGGCGGTAAGGAGATCACGACGGGCGACGACGGCGCGGTCACCGCCATGGCGCTGTCCGACGGCTCGTCCATCGACACCGACCTCGTGATCTTCTCGGCGGGGGTGCGCCCGCGCGACCAGCTGGCCCGCGACTGCGGTCTGGAGGTCGGCGAGCGCGGCGGGATCGCGGTGGACGAGCGGTGCCGCACCAGCGATCCGGCGGTGTACGCGATCGGCGAATGCGCGCTGGCCGCCGACGGCCGGGTGTACGGGCTGGTGGCGCCCGGCTATGAGATGGCCGAGGTCGCGGCCGGTGAGATCGCGGCCGGCGAGATCGCGGCCACCGCCACCGAGGGGTTCACCGGCGCCGACACCTCCACCAAGCTCAAGCTCCTCGGCGTGGACGTGGCCAGCTTCGGCGACGCCCACGGCACCGCCGACGGCTGCCTGGACGTGGTCTACTCCGACTCCCGCGCGGGCGTCTACAAGAAGCTGGTGGTCGGCGCCGACGGCACCTTGCTCGGCGGGGTGCTGGTCGGCGACGCCGAGGCGTACGGCATGCTGCGGCCGCTCACCGGTTCGGTGCCGCCGGTCGCCCCCGAGCAGCTGGTGCTCCCGGCGGGGCTGGGCGCGCCCGCCGCCCTCGGGCCGTCCGCGCTTCCGGACGAGGCGGTCATCTGCAACTGCCACAACGTCACCAAGGGCACGATCCGTTCGGCCGTCACCGACCACCAGTGCACCACCGTCCCGGAGGTGAAGAAGTGCACCAAGGCGGGCACCGGCTGCGGCAGCTGCGTCAAGGCGCTCACCTCGCTGGTCAACGACGAGCTGGAGGCGAGCGGGGTCAGCGTCGACAAGGGGCTGTGCGGCTGCTTCGGATACACCCGCGCCGAGCTGTACGAGATCGTCCGCACCCTGCGCATCACCACCTTCGCGCGGCTGCTGGACAGCCACGGCCGTGACGAGGCGCGGCAGGGCGACGGCTGTGAGGTGTGCAAGCCCGCCGTGGGCTCGATCATCGCCTCGCTGGCCCCGACCGTGGGCGCCAGCGGCTATGTCCTGGACGGCGAGCAGGCCGCGCTCCAGGACACCAACGACCACTTCCTGGCCAATCTCCAGCGCAACGGGTCGTATTCGATCGTGCCCCGGATTCCCGGCGGGGAGATCACCCCGGAGAAGCTGATCGTGATCGGCGAGGTGGCCCGGGACTTCGGGCTCTACACGAAGATCACCGGCGGTCAGCGGATCGACCTCTTCGGCGCCCGGGTGGACCAGCTGCCGCGGATCTGGGCACGGCTGGTGGACGCGGGGTTCGAATCGGGCCACGCCTACGGCAAGGCGCTGCGCACCGTGAAGTCGTGCGTGGGGCAGACCTGGTGCCGCTACGGGGTGCAGGACTCCGTCCGGATGGCCATCGACCTGGAGCTTCGCTACCGGGGGCTGCGCGCACCGCACAAGCTGAAGTCGGCCGTCTCGGGGTGTGCCCGCGAATGCGCGGAGGCGCGCGGCAAGGACTTCGGCGTGATCGCCACCTCCAATGGCTGGAACCTGTACGTGGGCGGCAACGGCGGCGCCGATCCGCGCCACGCCGATCTGCTCGCCCAGGACCTGGACGACGAGCGGCTGATCCGGCTCATCGACAGGTTCCTGATGTTCTACATCCGCACCGCGGACCGTCTGGAGCGCACCTCGGCCTGGCTGGAGCGGATCGAGGGCGGTCTGGACCACGTCCGCGAGGTGGTGGTCGACGATTCGCTGGGGCTGTGCGCCGAGCTGGAGGCGATGATGGCCGACCACGTGGCCGGCTACCGCGACGAGTGGGCCGAGACCCTGAACGACCCGGAGCGGCTGCGGCGCTTCGTCTCCTTCGTCAACGCGCCCGAAGCGCCGGACCCGACGGTGAAGTTCGTGCCCGAGCGTGACCAGGTCAAGCCGGACCTGACGGTGCTGTCCGGTCCGACCCTGCCCATCCGTACTCTCGAAGGGACTGCCAGCCGATGACCATCGCACCCGAGCGGACCGCGGTCCGCGTGGAACTCCTCATCGACCAGCGGTGGTTCGCGGTCTGTGAGCTGACCGACCTGATCCCCGGGCGCGGAGTGGCCGCCCTGCTGCCGGACGGCACCCAGGTGGCCGTCTTCCTGGACCGCGCGGGACGGCCGTACGCGATCGGCAACCGCGACCCGTTCACCGGCGCCTACGTCCTCTCGCGGGGACTGCTGGGGTCGGCGGGCGGGCGGCCGTTCGTGGCCTCGCCGCTGCTGAAGCAGCGCTTCGACCTGGAGACGGGGCGGTGCCTGGACGACGAGACGGTCACCGTCCAGGCGTACGCGGCCCGTACGAAGGACGCGGTGTCAGCGCAGGTCGCGTCAGCGCAGGTCGCGTGAGACCAGCAGCCCGCACTGGACGGGGTCGCTCGCACAGCCGGCCAGCCCCGCGGCGAACACGCCCTTCGTCCCGGGGACGCCGGCGATGCCGAGCACGGTGGACATCTCACTGTGCTGGGTGACCTCGGCGGGCAGCTTCTCGGTCGCCCACTTCGTACCGGTCCAGCGGGACAGCACGGTGTGCGGGTCGCCCGGGGCCCAGCCGGCGATCCACAGCCGGCCGGCGCCGTCCGCGCCGGCGGCGTTCGCCTCGTCGACGGGCAGCGCGGGCAGTGACCGCCAGCCGCCGCCGGCCCAGCGGACGGCCATGGTGGCCCCGGCCGCCCGCGGGTCCTCGGTCCGGCCCAGCACATAGACCGTGCCCCGGCCGGCGGCCACGGCGTGGGTGGCCGACCAGCCGGTCGAGGTCTCGGCGGGGGTGGGCACCTCGCGGACCGTCCAGCCGCCGCCGTCCCAGTGGTACAGCAGCGGGACGGACACCTCGCCGGTGACGGCGTCGGCGGTGACCCAGACGTCGTCCGGGCCGGTGCCGGTGATGTCCGCGGGCCGCACCTCGCCGCCGCCGGGTGCGGCGGGCAGGGACTCCCGCCGCCACTCGGCGCCGGTCCACCGCTCCAGGTAGGAGACCTGGGCGTTGCTCTGCGGGTTCCAGTCGAAGCCGGTCAGCCAGGCCGCCTTGGTACCGAACGTGGCGATGTCGCCGACGAAGCTCAGCGACCCCTCGGGGGCGGCGGCGTGGTCGACCCCGGTCCACTTCTCGCCGTCCCAGTGCTGGAGCACGATCGGCGCGGAGGCGTTGTCGTCCAGGGTGCCGGCCGCCCAGGCGTCGTCCGGCCCGGAGGCGTCGACCCGCTCCAGCCGCGCGGCCTTGCCGCCGGTGGACGCGGCGGCCACATCCGTCCACGCGGTGCCGTCCCAGTGCCTGATCAGGGGGGTGGAGCCGGCGTCGCCGTCCGTCGTCCGGCCCACCGTCCAGGCGTCCTTCGCGCCGGTCGCGGCGACGCCCCAGAACTCCCGGGAGACGGTCTCGCTCAGCGGTGTCCGCAGCGTCCACGGGGTGGCGGCGCGGGCCGCCGGACCGGACGCGGTGCCGGAGGAGGCGGCGGGCGCGGTGCCGGAGGAGGCGGCGGGCGCGGTGCCGGTCGCGGCGTTCGCCTGCGCCCCGAGCGAGCCGAGTGCGATCGCGCCCACCGCGACCGCCATGCGCAGCCGCTTCCGGCGCGTTCCGGGTCGCCCTGCGGGTCGCCCTGCGTTCTGGGCCATGGTGCTCCTTCTGCTCGGTGCGGGTTCTCAGAAGGAAATGGCCGCCGGCCGACGGTTCTTACAGGTGGTCCCGGCCGGTCATTCGGGGGTCTTCAGCTGCCGGTCGGTCCACCGCGAGCTGACGGTGGCGGTGTAGTTCACCACGGTGCCCGCCGTGAGCCCCGCCTCGGCGGCCTCGGCGTCCGGCTTGGTCAGCGTCTCCTGCTCGGACAGCAGGGCCCCGGTCGCCGGGTCCACGATCAGCTCCGACCGTACGGCCCCGTAGCCGGGCCGGTCGGTCGCGGGCAGGGCGAAGCCGACGCCCTTGCGGCCGGTCGGGTCGGCCACCTCGCCCAGCGACCGGATGCCCGGCAGTTCCGCGATGACGCGGTACGCCGCGGCCCGGACCCCGGCCTTTACCGGCAGGTTGATCAGCTCGGCCGCCTGCCGCCACATCCACTCGGTGCGGTCGCGGACCTCGCTCCGGCCGTCCTCCTGGTAGAGGTCCGCCAGCACCGCCTTCAGCTCGGCGCTGTCCTCGGGGAGTTTGCGCAGGTCCTCATAGGTCACGTTGCGCGGGCCCAGGGCGGCGATGCGGTCACCCGAGTTGATCCGGTCCACCGTCGGCCGGCTCTCGGCCCCGGTGTCGATCCGCAGCCCGAGCTTGCCGCCCGCCCCGGAGTCGGCGAGGGTCAGGTCCTTCGGCGATCCGACGGCCCGCCAGCGCGCCGCGTCCTGCCCCGTGCGCGGCTCGGTGGTCGCGTCGAGCCCCATGACCATGAGGCTGTCCGTGCCGGACCGTACCCCGAAGGACCGCTGCTGCTTGTCGGAGGTGCGCACCGCGAAGGTCTCCCCGGACTCGGCGACCACGCCGATCCAGGCCGACCGCGTGGTCACCTGCCAGTACGTGCCCTCCGCCGCGGCGCGGTCCACCCGGTCGGCCACGGTGAGCAGCGCCAGGCGGCCGTTCTCCGGGGTGTGCCGGGAGCCGTCCGCCGAGGGCCCCGCGGCCGTCCGGGAGCCGTCGCCCGCCGAGCCGCCGCCCTGGGGCAGGGTGGCGACAAGGACCCCGGCCGCGACCGCCGTCGCCGCGACGGGCAGCACCCAGCGCCGGCTGAACGGGCGGGCGGGCCGGGGGGATTCCGGCCCCTCCGGTGCGCCGGCCATGATGGCGGCCAGGTCGCGCCGGGCGCGCTGGGAACCGGCCAGGCGGTCCGGGTCGAGTTCCGGGGGCCGCGCGTCCGCCAGGGTCTTCATGACATCGGGCCGTTTGCGTGCCATGTCAGTGCTCCTTCACTGTCACTTTCGGGCGCAGGTCTTGAGAGAGTTCGACCGCGTCCATGGCCCGCTCCAACCGCCGTCGGGCCCGGTGCAGCCGCACCGAGAACGTGGCGGTGGAACAGCCCAGGACGCGGGCGGCCTGTCTCGGGGCCAGCCCGTGCCAGGCGACCAGTGTCAGCAACTCGCGGTCGGCGGCGGACAGCCGCGTCAGCGCCTGGAGCGCCACCGCGCGCTCGGTCACATCGGCGGCCACGTCCTGGACCTGGGCGCCCGAGGTGATGACGCGCTGGGCCTCCTCGGCGGCCAGGGCGTACTGTCTGCCGTCGCTGCGCCGCAGCTCGCGGACCAGGTTGCGGGCCACGCCGAGCAGCCATGGCAGCGGCGGCGTCGGGATGTCCCGCAGCCGCCGCCAGGCGACCGTGAAGGTCTCGCTGGTGATGTCCTCACCGACCTGCCGGCCCACCAGACTGGCGGCATAGGCGAGCACACGGGGCTGGCACTCCTGGTACAGGTCCCGGAAGCGTTGGGCGTCTCTCACGCCGTCTCCTCATCTCGGCTCTCTCACCATGCAGTGGTCGAGGGCCGCGCGTTCTTACACCCGAGGAGAGGGAAATCCGATCCGTGACGGTGCGAGGCGGGCGTTCAGCCGGTGGTGCAGGTGGTCCCGTTGAGGGTGAAGGCGCCGGGCGCGGTATTGGCGCCCACCCAGCTGCCGTTGAGGCCGAACGACACCGAGGCGCCGGCGCCGATCGTGCCGTTGTACGCGGCGTTAGCCGCCGTGACCTGGGAGCCGGTCTGGGTGACGGTGGCGTTCCAGGCGGAGGTCACCTGCTGGCCGGAGGGGTAGGACCAGGCCACCCGCCAGCCGCTGATGGCGTCGGTCCCGGTGTTCTTGACCGTGACGTTCGCCGTGAAGCCGGTGTTCCACTGGCTGGTGACGGCATAGGTGACCGCGCAGCCCGTGGCGGGCCCCGGGTCGCCGCCGCCGTCGCCGGTCCAGCCGAGGGCTTCGGCGATGCCGTCGGAACTGGGAACCGGCGATGGCGGCGTAGGTGCCGCTCAGCTTGGCGGCGGTGACGGCGGTGCCGTAGTAGGCGCCCTTGGCCTCGGCCAGGTCGCGCAGCACCGGAGCGGCGGCCGCGCTGCCCGGGGTGGCCGGCCCCAGCAGGAGCGCACTGGCGGCGGCGAGGCCGAGGGCGGCTCTGCGTAAGCTCAGGACTGCATGGGGACGTCCCTCTCTCGTCTCTTCACGTGTGATCCGGTTTTCCGGAAGACTTCTGCAAGGTTCCGAGGGTGCGCCCCGGAAAGGTAGAGGCGGGGGTGGCTCCCGTCAACGGAGGAGGCGGAAAAATGGCTACGGAGAGCAGGGGCACCGAGGGCGGCGCCCGGCCCAAGGTGACGATCACGGCCATCGCCCAGGAGGCCGGGGTGTCGGTGCCCACGGTCTCCCGGGTGGTCAACGGACGGTCGGATGTCTCGCCCGAGACCCGGGCCCGGGTCGAGGACCTGCTGCGGCTCCACGGCTACCGCCGCCGCCAGAGCGCGCCCGGCGACCGGGCCGCCCTGGTGGACCTGGTCTTCAACGACCTGGACAGCCCCTGGGCGGTGGAGATCATCCGGGGCGTGGAGGAGATCGCGCACCAGGACGGGGTAGGCACGGTGGTCTCGGCGATCCACGGCCGCGCGGGCTCGACCCGGCAGTGGCTGAAGAATCTACGGGCCCGCGCCTCGGACGGGGTGATCCTGGTCACATCCGTACTGGAGCCGGTGGTCCACGAGGAGCTGCGGCGGCTGAACGTACCGATCGTGGTCGTCGACCCGGCCGGCTCCCCGGCACTGGACGCGCCCACCGTGGGGGCGACCAACTGGGCGGGCGGCATGGCCGCCACCGAACACCTGCTGAGCCTCGGCCACCGCCGGATCGGCCTGATCGCCGGTCCGCCGCGGCTGCTGTGCAGCCGCGCCCGGCTGGACGGCCACCGCGCGGCGCTGGAGGCGGCGGGCGTGCCGTTCGACCCGGCGCTGGTGGCGCAGGGCGACTTCTACCACGAGTCCGGTTTCCACGGCTGCGATCAGCTGATGGACGCCGACTCCCCGCCCACCGCCGTCTTCGCCTCCAGCGACCAGATGGCCCTGGGCGCGATCGAGGCGCTGCGCCGCCGGGGCCTGCGGGTTCCGGAGGACGTGAGCATCGTCGGCTTCGACGACCTCCCCGAGGTCCGCTGGTCGGCACCGCCCCTGACCACGGTCCGCCAGCCGCTGGCGGACATGGGCAAACTGGCGGCCCGTACGGTGCTGCGGCAGGCGCGCGGCGAGGAGATCGAGTCCCCGAGGGTCGAACTGGCCACCCAGTTGGTCGTCCGCGCCAGCACGGCCCCACCCACGGAGGGCTGACCCCCGGCGCCGGGTGCGGCGGTCCAGCGACCGCCGCACCCGGCGCACCGAACCGGACCCCGACCACGCACCCGGCGCGGCCGGGGCCACCGCGCTCCTGGACCGGGCCTCGGTCTCGGCGCCGAGGCCGAGACCCCAGTTGGGGGCACACCACCGCGCCGGAAAGCACCACCGGCCCACCCGCCCGCTCCGCCCCCACGCCGCACGGCTCCCGCCCCCGACGCGGGGCCGGACCCGTTGCGCCAACCCTTGACACCGCGTCAGCGCCCCCATACCTTCCACGCAACCGCTTCCGAGAATTATCGGGCTACTTCCGGAAGGCACACGATGCGCATACCTCGGTCAAGGTCCACCCTTCGTGCGTCCACCCTGGCGGCGGCCGCGCTGCTGGTCGGTACGGCGCTCGCCGGCTGCGGGAGCGGCGGGCCCGGCGGGTCGGATGACGGCTCCCTCGACGTGTGGGTCTACCAGGACGCCTCGACCAAGGTGCAGCGCGAGGTCGTCGAGCGGTTCAACAAGACCTCCGACATCAAGGTGACGCTCACCCAGGTGCCCGGTGAGGGCTACTCGGACAAGATGCGCACCTCCATGGGCACCCCCAACGCACCGGACGTCTTCTTCAACTGGGGCGGCGGCAGCATCAGCGACTTCGTCGAGAAGGACATGCTGCTCGACCTCGACCCGGTCATGGCCAAGGACCCGGAGCTGAAGAAGGCGTTCATCCCGACGATCCTCGACGCGGGCGCGATCGACGGTAAGCACTACGGCATCCCCATGCGCGGGATGCAGCCGGTGATCCTCTTCTACAACAAGGACGTCTTCGCGGACGCCGGGGCCGAGCCGCCGAAGTCCTGGGACGATCTGCTGAAGCTCATCGACACCTTCAAGGACGCGGGCGTCACCCCGTTCGCCCTGGCCGGCACCGATGCCTGGACCGAGCAGATGTGGGTGGAGTACCTGGTGGACCGCTACGGCGGGGCCGGGGTGTTCCAGAAGATCGTGAGCGAGGGCATGGCGGCCTGGGACGACCCGGCGGTGCTCAAGGCCGCGCAGACCGTCAAGGACCTGGTCGGCCGGGGCGCGTTCGGCAAGAACTACAAGTCGGTCAACTACACCGCCGACGGGGCCTCCACGCTCTTCGCCAAGGGCAAGGCGGCCATGCACCTGATGGGCAGCTGGGAGTACGCCAACCAGAAGTCCAACCAGCCCGCGTTCGCCAAGTCGGGCCTGGGCTGGACCACCTTCCCGGCGGTTCCCGGCGGCAGCGGCGACCCCAAGAGCGTTGTCGGCAACCCGACCAACTACTGGTCGGTCAACGCCAAGGTCAAGGGCGACAAGCAGAAGGCCGCGCTGGAGTTCGTGAAGTTCGCGGCGGAGCAGGACTACTCCAAGGACCTCATCGCCAACGGCGACGTCCCCACCACCTCCGACGCCGCCGCCCTGCTCGGCGAGCACGAGAACCCCGACTACGCGCGGTTCCAGTACGAGCTGGTCGAGCAGGCCCCCGACTTCACGCTCTCCTGGGACCAGGCGCTGCCCGCCAAGTACACCCCGCCGCTGCACACCGCCGTCCAGAAGCTGTTCAACGGACAGCTCAGCCCGGCCGGGTTCGTCGACGCCCTGAAGGGCATGTGATGGCGCACGCCGCGACACGCGCACCGCGCCGCAGCACCGGCCGGCCCGGAGTCGGCCGGCCCGGCGTCGCCTGGGCCCTTCCCGGGGCGCTGTTCTTCGTCTTCTTCGCCGTGGCGCCGATGGTCCTGGTCGGCGCCCTCGCCTTCACCGACTGGGACGGTATCGGGACCCCGAGCTGGACCGGGATGAGCAACTGGTCCCGGCTGTGGGACGACCCGGAGACCCATCAGGCCATCTGGCTCAGCCTGGTGCTGACCGTGCTGACCTGGCTGTTCCAGACCCCGCTCGCGCTGCTGCTGGGCGTGTGGGCGGCCGGGCGGCAGCGCAACCGGGCCGTGCTGTCGGCGATCTTCTTCCTGCCGCTGCTGGGCTCCTCCGTCGCGCTCGCGCTGGTCTGGAAGTCGCTGCTGGACCCCAACTTCGGCCTGATCGCCGACATCGGGCCCGCCCTGAGCTTCGCGGACGGCGATCTGCTCGGCAGCTCCAAGGGCGCCTTCGGTGCGATCCTCTTCGTCACCGCCTGGCAGTTCATCCCCCTGCACACGCTGATCTACCAGGGCGGCGCCCGCGCCATCCCGCGCTCGCTCTACGACGCGGCGGCGATCGACGGCGCCGGCACCGTACGGCAGTTCTTCGCGATCACCCTCCCCCAGCTGCGCAACACCATCGTCACCTCCTCGGTGATCATGGTGGTGGGCGCGCTGACCTTCTTCGACACCGTGCTGATCCTCACCAAGGGCGGTCCGGGCACGGACACCACGATCGTGCCGTACCTGATGTACAAGAACGGTTTCCAGGCGTTCGACCTCGGCTACGCCAGCGCGGTCGCCACCATCCTCGTCGTCGTCGCCACCACCGTCTCGCTGCTGCTGGTACGGCTCACCGGCTTCGCCGCGATGCGCAGCACCCGGGAGGGCATGTGACCGACGTCCTGCACGACCTGCACGACCGCCCCCCGAACGGCGTCCGTACGCCGAACAAGACCCCGGCGGCCTCTCGCCCCCGTCTCCGCCGCCGGGGTCTGCCCCGCTGGAACTATCCGGCCGGGCTCGGCTCCCTGATCTGGCTCGGCATCGTCGGACTGCCGCTGTACGTCCTGGTGGCCGCCACCTTCCAGACCCGCGACGGCTATATCGACGACGGTCCGCTGGCCCTGCCCGACCATCCGACGCTCGCCAACTACCGGCGGGTGCTGGAATCCGACTTCCTTTCCTACCTCCTCAACACCGCGCTGGTCACCGCCGTGTGCGCGACGATCGTGATCACGCTGTCGGTGACCGTCGGCTACACCGTCGTCCGCGCCCGCGGCCGGGTCTCCCGCCGGATCTTCCAGATCTTCCTGCTGGGGCTGGCGATCCCCTCCCAGGCGGTGGTGATCCCGGTCTACCTGGTCATCACCAAACTGCATCTGTACGACACCCTGCTCGCGGTGATCCTGCCGACGGCCGCCTTCTCGCTCCCGGTCAGCGTGCTGGTCCTGGTCGGCACGATGCGCGACATCGACGAGGAGCTGTACGAGTCGATGGCGCTGGACGGGGCGAGCCCCACCCGGGTGCTGCTCCAGCTCGTCGTGCCGCTGTCGCGGTCCGGGATCTCCACGGTCGGTGTGATGTCGGCGCTGCACGCCTGGAACGGCTTCCTCTTCCCGCTGCTGCTCACCCAGTCCAAGAGCAACCGGCTGCTGACCCTGGGGCTGTACGACTACGTGGGCGAGTTCCGGGTGGACACCCCGGCGCTGCTCACCGCCGTGGTGCTCTCCATCGTCCCGATCTTCCTGGTCTATCTCTTCGCCCGCCGTCAGCTGATCAACGGCCTGATGGGCGTGGGCGGCAAATAGACCGTCCCCCACCCCGCCGCCCTCGTCCGCTCTCCCCCGACAAGGAGCTTCATGCCTCAGCCCTGGCAGGACACCTCCCTCTCCGCGCAGGACCGCGCGGCGGCCCTGCTCTCCTCGATGACGCTGGAGGAGAAGCTCGCCCAGCTCTCCAGCGTATGGCCGGGTTCCGAGGCCGAGGAGGGCGAGGACGTCGCCCCGCTCCAGCACGAGGTGTCCGAGGCCGTGGACCTCGACGACCTCCTTCCCCATGGCATCGGCCAGCTGACCCGCCCCTTCGGCACCGCCCCCGTCGAACCGGCCGAGGGCGCCGCCGCGCTGGCCCGCCTCCAGGCCCGGATCGCCGCCGGAAACCGCTTCGGCATCCCGGCCCTCGCCCATGAGGAGTGCCTGACCGGCTTCTGCTCCTGGCGCGCCACCGTCTTCCCCACCCCGCTCGCCTGGGGCGCGTCCTTCGACCCGGCGCTGGTGGGCCGGGCCGCCGAGCTGATCGGCGGTTCGCTGCGGTCGGCCGGTGTCCACCAGGGGCTGGCCCCGGTGCTGGACGTGGTGCGGGACGCGCGCTGGGGCCGTACGGAGGAGTCCATCGGCGAGGACCCGTATCTGGTCGCGACCATCGGCACCGCGTACGTCCGGGGCCTGGAGTCCACCGGGATCGTCGCCACCCTCAAGCACTTCGCGGGCTATGCCGCCTCCCGAGGCGCCCGTAACCACGCCCCGGCCTCCATCGGCCCCCGGGAGCTCGCCGACGTCGTCCTGCCGCCCTTCGAGATGGCGGTGCGGGACGGGGGCGCGCGCTCGGTCATGCACTCCTACAACGACATCGACGGGGTGCCCTCGGCCGCCAACCCCTGGCTGCTGACCGAACTGCTCCGCGACACCTGGGGCTTCACCGGCACCGTCGTCGCCGACTACTTCGGAATCTCCTTCCTGGAGCTGGCCCACCGGGTCGCCGACACCCGGGGCGGCGCGGCCGGACTCGCCCTGGCGGCGGGGGTGGACGTGGAGCTGCCCGCGGTGCGCTGCTTCGGCATCCCGCTGCGGGACGCGATCCGGGCCGGGGAGGTGGACGAGTCGCTGGTGGACCGGGCGACGCTGCGGGTGCTGCGGCAGAAGTGCGAGCTGGGGCTGCTGGACCCGGACTGGTCGCCGACCCCGCCGGCGCTCGCCGAGGACGCGGGCCCCGTCGACCTCGATCCGCCGGAGATGCGGGCCGTGGCGCGGGAGCTGGCCGAGGAGTCGGTGGTGCTGCTCGCCGACGACGGCGATGTGCTGCCGCTCGCCCCGGACGCCCGGATCGCCGTGGTCGGCCCGCTCGCCGACGACCCGACCGCCATGCTCGGCTGCTACACCTTCCCCCGCCATGTGGGGGTGGAACACCCCGAACTGCCCCTGGGCATCGAGGTGCCGACCCTGTTCGCCGCGCTGCGCGCCGAACTGCCCGGTGCGCGGATCACCCACGCCGAGGGGTGCGCCGCGCCCGGCCCGGCCGCGTCCGCCGGGGACGCGGGCGGAGCGGGGGGAGCCGGCGGAGCGGTCTCGGCCGGGGCGGCGGCGCTCACCGCCGAGAGCCGGCTGGCGCAGGCCGCCAGGACGGCGGCGGACGCGGATGTGTGCGTCGCCGTGCTGGGCGACCGCTCGGGCCTGTTCGGCCGGGGCACCTCGGGCGAGGGCTGTGACGCCGCCGATCTCGAACTCCCCGGTGAGCAGGGGGCGCTGCTGGACACCCTGGTGGCCACCGGCACCCCCGTGGTGCTGGTGCTGTTCACCGGCCGGCCGTACGCGCTCGGCCGCTGGTCGGGGCTGCTGGCCGCCGCCGTCCAGACGTTCTTCCCCGGCGAGGAGGGCGGCCCGGCGGTCGCCGGGGTGCTGAGCGGACGCGTCAACCCCTCTGGCCGGCTGCCGGTGAGCGTCCCCTACGCGCCCGGCGGCCAGCCCTGGACGTACGCACAGCCGCCGCTCGGCCTGCGCAACGACGCCAGCTCGATCGACCCGACCCCGCTGTTCCCCTTCGGCCACGGGCTGTCCTACACCTCGTTCGCCTGGGAGCGCCCCGAGGCCGACGCCACCGATGTCCCGACCGACGGGGAGACCACGGTCCGGCTGACCGTGCGCAACACCGGCGACCGCGCCGGGACCGAGGTCGTGCAGCTCTACCTGCACGACCCGGTGGCCCGGATCGCCCGGCCGGAGTCCCGTCTGATCGGCTACGTGCGGGTGCCGCTGCGGCCGGGCGAATCCGCCGAGGTCCACTTCACCTTCCACGCCGACCTCGCCTCGTACCCGCTCGGGGCCGACGGCACGAGGGTGGTCGAACCCGGCGCCCTGGAGCTGCGGCTGGCCTCCTCCAGCGCCGACTCCGCCGTACGGCACACCGTCCCGCTGAGGCTGACCGGCCCCGAGCGCACGGTGGACCACCGGCGGCGGCTGGTGTGCGAGGCGCGGCTGAAATAGCCGAGTGGCGATCAGGGGGAACCACCGGGCGTGCCCCGGCCCCGGGGCGGCTCTCGCCCTGGGGCCGGGGTCGGTCAGGCCGGGCCCTCGCCCTTTTCCACCAGCGCCCAGGCGTGGGCGAACAGTTCGGGCAGGGTGCGGGTGGGCAGCGGAAGGGGGTTCTCCAGCCGCCCGTTGTAGGAGCGCCGGAGCCCGATCAGCTCCGCCTTCCACGCCTCCATGGGCTGGTAGGGCTTCTTGGCGTGGACCCACTCACCCGGCAGGAAGACCTTGCGGCCCGCCCGGGGCCGGGTGTCCTCGGTGACGAGGCCGCGCTCGACCAGGACGCCGGCCGCCTTCTGGTGCTGCGGGGCCTTCCACCCGTTCCAGGTGCGGACGTTCCGGTCGGTGGGCGCGGGCAGGGCCAGCAGCTGGAGGTAGAGCGCCGCCGCGTCCTCGTCGATGCCCAGTGTCCCGGCGACCCGCGCCACCACCTCGGGCGCGGAGGCCGCCGGGTTCGACTCGTACGCGCCGGCCGGCAGCGAGGCGCTCTCGATCCGCTCGACGATGCGCGCGCAGGCGGGGCCGCGCAGCCACTCGACGATCGGGAGGTCCTCCCGGTGGAAGCCGGCGGTGACCGCCGACAGGGTCCGGGAGCGCTCGTCGTCGCCGTAGAACGCGGGGCGGAAGTACAGACGGGGAGGGCCCTGGTACCCCCTGCGGTCGACCGCGCCGTCCGTGACGACGGTGAGCCCGTCGTCGATGCTCGCGACGTCCAGCCGCTCCGGGCCCGCGTACGGCCGGAACCCGAACCGGTCGTGCAGATCGGCGGCCGTACGCCCCAAGCCGGCGGCGGGGTGCCCGGCACGCAGCAGCAGCCCTGGGTGGTCCAGGCGCTCGAGCAGCAGCCGCACCAGTCCTGGCGCCCCCTCGCGGACCGGGTCACCGGCGGGAAGCGCGGCGTAGACCCAGCCCAGATTCGGCACGACGGAGTGCAGGCGCTCCGTGAACCGCACGATGTCCCACTGGGCGTCGGTGACCAGCGGGCCGTAGTCGCTGTTCTTGATCCAGGTGTCGAGCGGGGCGCTGAGCCCGGGTTCGGCGGCCGGGCCGGTGAACGCCGCGCAGAACTCGGCCGCCGACACGCGGAGCAGCCCCAGCTCGACGACCGCGTTGAACGTGCGCTCGGGCACCACGGTCCGGGCGCCGTACCGCGCCCGCCACGCCTCGGCGAGCCGCTCGGCCACCCCCCGCATACCGCCCGGCTCCCACAGCTCGGCGGGGTCGTCGGGCAGCACGTCCGCCACCAGCTCCAGACGGCCGGCGGCGCGCAGCCGGGCCAGCTCGGACGAACCGTCCTCGGCCTCGGCCGCCTTCAGCCGCAGCGTCGCCCGCTCCTGGTCGTCCAGGAACGGGACGTACATCCGCTCCAGCATCCCGGCGAGGGCGAGGGACGCGGCGGGGCGCCCCAGCCCCGTCCGCTCCCGCAGCAGGCTCACGGCCTCCCGGTCCCACGGGACCGGGCCCCGCTCCCGCACCAGCGCCACCAGCCGCCGCAGCTGCTCCGCGCTCCCCCAGCCGCGCGGCACCTCGGCGACCTCCTCGATCTCTCCCAGGCCGGGCGGCTCCGCGTCCCCGGTCCGCAGGTCGACGAACTGACGCCGTCCCTTACCGCTCCACCCCACGCTCACGGCCGCCCCGCGCTCGTCGCGCACCGCGAGCCGTTCGGTGACCGCGATCCCGGTACGCAGCCGGGCCCCCGGATCGGCGAACGGGCTCTCCGCCCACATCTCCAGCAGCGCCAGCAGCCGCTCCCGCCGCTCCGGACGCGTGGACGGCGCGGCGGCCCGGAGCGCGACGGCCCCGATCCGCCCGATGAACCGCACCCACGACCCTTCCCCGGCGATCCCGGGCCCGTCCTCGCCCTCGGGGCCCGGCGGATCCCAGGTCCCGGCCAGAAACCGCCCGGTCCGCTCGATGGCCCCCAGCGCCCCGGGCCGCCACATGCCCGTGCCGTCGATGAGCCCGCCCAGCGCGGGCACCACGCCACGGTCGTCCAAAGCCGCCCACGCGTCGGTCGTCTTCGTCATCGGACCTCCCCCGTCTCCCCCGTCGAATACGTCACGAGGAGATCTTCGCGCATGGGTCCGACAGCGAGCCTTGCCCGGCTCGGTCGGGTGCGGGTTTCGTCTCGCGCCTTCGGCGCACTTGAGCAGCGGGGCAGGGGGTGCCGGGCCAGGCGCTCGCCGCCGGGCGCCGGGCCGGTGGGGGCGGGGCCCGGTGGCGGCTTCCGTGACCGGGGGCCGAGGCCGATGCCGGACAGCGGAGGGATAGGACACCCCTCTGGAAACTGATTGACAAATTAGTTGCGTCAGATCAAGCGTTTTTTAGGGGGGTACCCGGAGGGCGGCCGGCCCGCAGTCCGGCGGGGCCCCGACCGCCGAACATGGAAGCCGCCACCGGCGCCCACCCAACGGACCCGGCGCCCGGCGGCGGCGCCGCGCCCCCCACCCCCGCCGCCGCTGCTCAATGGCGCCGAAGGCGCGAGACGGCGCCGCACCCGACCGAGCCGAGCAACCCAGCGGGCGGGACATAGGGGCAGCGGTGACAGCAACTCGGCGGCGACAGCGGTGTCCTAGCCGCGTACCGCGGCGACCGCTTCGTCGAAGGCCCGTTCCATATCGACGGTGCCGCCGCTGCGGACCCAGGTCTCCGTGGCGACTTCGGAGCAGGCCAAGGCGCAGGCGGCGAGCGCGTGGGCCCGCACCTGGGTCATGAGGTCCTCCGCGGCTCCCAGTCGTCTGGCGATGTCCGGCACGAGCAGTTCGGTCCACTGCTGCCGTTTCTCCAACTGGCGCGCCCGGAGGGAGGGCGACGCGTGGAGCATGCTGGTGATCTTGAGGAAGTCCTCCGCCGAGTACGCCAGGGAATCGACGAGTTCCCGCAGGGCCGCCCGGAGCGCTTCCCACGGAGGCTCGTCGGCCGGGCGAGCTTCCAGCGCGGCCCGCAGGACCTCTCCGTGTGCGGCGTGGTCGCCGAGCACGATGTCTTCCTTCGTGCCGAAGTAGCGGAACAACGAGCGCCGCGAGATGCCGATCTCGGTGGCGATCTGCTCCATGGTGGTGGCTTCGAAACCGCGCTCGAGGAACAACCGCATCGCGGTGGTGACGATCTCGGCCTGCACTGCTCTCCGGGTGCGTTCCCGTAGCCCCGCCGGGCGGCCCTTCTGATCGTTCATGGATCCGCAGCCTACTCCTTCGTACACCCAGTACCTCATTGACACCGAGTGACAGTTTAGGCGTACAGTGCCACCACTCAATCCCTCCACCACCGCCCAGGAGCAGCCCGTGAGCGCCGTCGACTACCACGGCCAGACCACCCTCATCACCGGTGCCAGCGCCGGCATCGGCGTGGAGTTCGCCCGCCGGATCGCCCAGCGCGGCTCACACGTCGTCCTCGTCGCCCGACGCAGGGAACGGCTCGAGAAACTGGCCGCCGAACTCACCGCCGCCCACGGCATCCGGGCCACGGCCATCCCGCTCGACCTGAGCCTGCCCGCGGCGGGGCAGGCCCTCGCCGAGGAGACGGCACGGCGCGGCCTGAGCGTGACAAGCGTGGTGAACAACGCCGGCTTCGGCACCTTCGGCCCGTTCCACACCGAGGACCCACGCCGGCTGAGCGAGGAGATCTCCGTTGACGTCGCCAACCTGGTCGACATCACCCGCGCGTTCATCGAGCCGCTGCGGGCCTCCGGGACCGGGGTGCTGGTCAATGTGGCGAGCATGGCCGCGTACCTTCCCGTCCCCAACATGGCCGTCTACGCGGCGGCCAAGGCGTTCGTGCTGCATTTCACCGAGGCCCTGTGGCACGAGTCGCGTGGCACCGGGCTGCGCGTGCTCGCCCTGTCCCCCGGTGCGACCGACACCGAATTCTTCGACGTCGTCGGCACCGATGGCGCGGACGGCGGCACCAAACGCCAGTCACCCCAGGAAGTCGTGGCCACAGCGCTGCGGACACTTGATCGCCGCACACCACCACCGAGCGTCATCTCCGGCCGCCTCAACCGCGTCATGGCAAGCCTGGGCCGCGCCTCCAGCAGGCGACGCGCGGTCATGATGATGGGGGCCACGACCACCGCCCCGGACCCGGCCTGAGGACCTTGGTGTCGCGGCGGCCTGATGGCCGGTGGGGAGGATGCCCCGTTCGACGCAGTTGTTCGCGCTGCCGCTGTAGCTGTCCGCGCGCCCCGCTTAGGCTGTCGCCGGACACAGGGGCTACCGGCGCGCGTAGCGCACACCGCGAAGGAGCGCGTGATGAAGGGCTGGACCGCGAGCGACATCCCCGATCAGACCGGCCGCACCGCCGTGGTGACCGGCGCCAACAGCGGCCTCGGTTACATCACCGCCCGTGAGCTCGCCCGGCGTGGCGCGCAGGTGGTGCTCGCGTGCCGCAGCGAGGCGCGCGGGGCCGAGGCGGCGGAGCGGATCCGGGCGCAGGCGCCGGGCGCCAACGTGCGGGTCGCGCCGCTGGACCTCGCGGACCTGGCATCCGTACGGGCCTTCGCCGCCGAGTACAAGGGCGACCGGCTGGATCTGCTGATCAACAACGCGGGCGTGATGGCCCTTCCGTACCGCAGGACCGCCGACGGCTTCGAGACCCAGTTCGGCGTCAACCACCTGGGACACTTCGCGCTGACCGGACTGCTGCTGCCGAAGCTGCTGGAGGCGGGCCCGGGGGCGCGGGTGGTCACCGTGTCCAGCTTTATGCACATGCTGGGGACGGTCGATCCGCGCGACCTGAACATGGAACGCGGATACCGGCGTTGGACGGCCTACGCCCGCTCCAAGTCCGCCAACCTCCTCTTCACCCATGAGCTGGCCCGCCGGCTGCGCGCGGCGGGCGCCCGCCTGGTGGCGGCCGCCGCGCACCCCGGCTACGCCTCGACCAACCTCCAGACCGCCGCCGCGAAGATGGAGGGCCGCCGGGCGACCGAGCGGTTCATGGAGATCGGCAACCGCTTCTTCGCCCAGAGCGCGGAGCAGGGCGCACTGCCCACCCTCTACGCGGCGACCGGCCCGGACGTCCGCCAGGACGACTTCTTCGGCCCACCGCTCCAGGGCCTGTGGCGCGGCTCCCCCGTCCGCTCGGCCCGCGCCAGGTGGACGCTCAGCGACCCGGCGGGGCGGGGACTGTGGGCCGCGTCCGAGCGGCTGACGGGCGTGCGGTACGAGGCGTTGGCGCCCTGAGCCACCATCACGCCTGCGGGCAAGGGATCTCGGGGCGCAACCGGTGGGGACCGCAGGCGATAAGGCATACGGAGAGAAACCGCCGCCCGGTGAGATACCAGCCCCCGGCGACGTCCTCCCCGGCCGCGACGGCCCCGGCCGCGCCCTCGACCTTCGCGGACAGCGTTTCGGCCGCGCGGTCGTGGTCGGAGGCGAAGGATGCGGCATGCGCGCGGGCCTGAGCGCCGAACCAGTCGGCGGCCTGGGCGGGGTCGGTCCAGGTGCCCTGGATGAGGGTGGGCGGCTTGAGCAGCCAGTGGGCGAGTTCAAGAGGGACGACTTTGGAGTGCTTGAAGTCCGGGTGGATGGGGCGTCTGGGGCCGTCCTTGAGGAGGTCGTGGCCCGAGCCGAGCCAGGTATAGCCGTGGTGGTGCAAGATGCCGCCTTCCGCTCACCGCAGGGCGGCCCCGGCGTCGGCCGGGACTGCCCTGCCTACCGGGGTTATCGACGGCCGCAGCCGTCGCCGCCACCGCAGCCGCCGCCCGAAGGGGGCGACGGCGCGTCGGTGTCGGGCATGGTGTCGCCGTCCTCCGGGTCGTGCCGTAAGACGGCCTTGTGTCCTGCCGGCCGCATCGGGAAGATTCCCTTCTGTGCTGTCGGCACGGGGACTCTCCGCGCGCCGTCGTGCACGTGCACCCGTTCCGGCTGGGCTCGACCTGCCAGGGCTCCGGTCCAGCCGGTACGGGGGTCTCGAAGCCGCCTACGTGGAGGCGGCCTTCTTCGTCCGCTCCTCCATCGCGGCCCGCATCAGGACATCCGCGAGCCGGTTCGCGCTGTCGAGGGGGATGCGGCCGAGGGCCACCAGCGGATAGCCGGACACCGTGAGTTCGCCCCGCAGGGTCGGCCAGTACAGCTCCCCGCCCTCGACACCGTGCGGCACGTCCGGGGTGAAGCCGAGCCGCTGCAACGCCTGGCGCAGCAGTTCGGCCACGGCCTGGGCCTCGGCTCTGGCCGTCCGGTGTCGGTCGGAACGCATTGCCTCGATGTCCTGTTCGCGAATTCTCATCGGTCACCTCTCCCGCCGTTTCTGCGTGAACGGGACATTAGGGAGAGGGAGCCGGGGTGCGCGATGCGATGTTCTCGAATGTTCTCGCCTCTGGGCGAGATGTTCTTGATTGATCTCACACAGGGTTAGCGAAGCGGTACCGAGCGCAGCCACGGGTGCGACATGCTCGTGGTGTCCAGATCGACGAGGAAGGACGTGATCATGGCGCGTCGACTGCGCTTCAACGGGACGGGTTCCGACGTCACAGGCTGCCCCGCCGTGCACGAGGACTTGGACAGCGGAGAGATCGTCATCCACGGAACACCGCTCTCCGACCCCGAGGACCTTGCCCAGCTCCAACACCTGGGAGAGGGCGAGACGCCCATCGTGGTACCACGCGAACTGCTGGTCGACTTCGGTCCCAAGGAGGTCACTCGCACACCGCGCATCATCGACCTGGATGACTTCGGCAAGCTCTTCGAGAACTTCAAGCACACCGCCTGGCGGCTGGAGACCCGCCGCCGGTTCGCGAGTGATGAAACGGCGCCCGACTACCAGGCGTTCGTCGAGACGGGCGAGGCGCCCCTGGACCTCTATCATCCGTTCTTCACCACGATCCGCGACCAAACTCAGCAGGGCAAGCGGTGCGAGCGAGTGCGCATCGTCGACGCCCCGCCCACGATCGGTCAGCGCTACCTCCTCTACAGCGCGAAGCGGAACTGCGCCGTGGGAGAGGACATCCGCAACCTGTGGCGTGCCGATGCCGACCGGCTCCGGCTGCCCGCCGAGGACTTCTGGATCTTCGACTCTCGGCTCGTCGCTCTCCTCAACTTCGATGACGACGACAACTTGCTCAACGTGGAGCTGATCACGGAGCCAGTGGCAGTCAACCGCTATCTGCAGGTGCGGGATGCGGCATGGCACTACGCCGTTCGGTACGACAAGTTCGCGGCGGAGCTGCCGTCGTAAAGGACCAGTACCGTGTGACCGGTGAGCACTGACTTTCAGCAGGCACGGGTGGCCCTAGGAGCGCGGCTTCGGGAGCTGCGCGCGTCATGCCCTGAAGGCCGGCTCACCGGTACACAACTCGCGGAGCGGCTGGGCTGGCCGCACTCCAAGATCTACAAGCTGGAGAACGGGCGCCAGACAGCGACAGCCGAGGACCTGCGCGCCTGGGCCATGGCAACCAATCAGCCGGAAGCCGCCGACGAACTAGTCTCCCGGCTCAACGGACTGGAATCCCACATCCGGTCGTGGCGCCGCCAACTGGCCGCCGGGCACAAGCCCGTTCAGGACAGGATCAACGCGGAGCATCAGCGCTCGACCACACTGCGCGGCTGGCAAAACTGTGTCGTGGTGGGCATGCTCCAGACGCCCGACTACGCACGAGCCGTCTTCACCCAGAACGCAGACCTGCACAAGTCTCCACGGGACACCGAGGCTGCCGTACGTGGTCGGCTACGGCGCCAGGAAGGACTGTACGACTCGCGCAAGCGGTACCACATCATCATGTGGGAGGGCGCCTTGCGCGCTCTCGTCTGCCCACCATCAGTCCTCGCCGCACAGCTGGACCGGCTGATGAGCGTCATCGGCCTGGACACCGTCGAGCTGGGCATCGTGCCCTTCGCCGCGCCTTTGAAGATCCAGCCCGCCAACGGTTTCTGGGTCCATGACGAGCGGCTTGTACTCGTCGAGGACTGGCATGCCGAATTGTGGATCAACGACGCCGACAGCATCGCCCTCTACCTCCGCGCCTGGAACACCCTGCGCGAATCCGCCGTCTTCGGCGCCGACGCCCAGCGCCTGATCAACGATGCCCGGCGGGCGCTGGACATCGGGTAACGTGGCCGTCACCCGTACGCACCAAGGAGGTGAGACCCATCAACGCCAGTTCAGGCTGGGCGCTCTCACTTCGTGGCCGCGTGGCCGCCACGACGTACGCGGCATAGCTGGCCGCCGGGAGCACCCTGAGACCTCCCGAAAGGCTTTTCAGGCTCCCATGTCGGCTTCACCTTCACTCGTCACCCTTTCCACCGTCGCCGCCAGGCTCCGCGCCGCCGGGTGCGTGTTCGCCGAGGACGAGGCGCGGCTGATCCTCGCCACCGCCGCTACCCCGGCCGCGCTCCACACCATGGTGGACCGGCGCGCCGCCGGGCTTCCGCTGGAGCATGTCCTCGGGTGGGCGGAGTTCCGGGGTTTGCGGATATCCGTGGACGCCGGGGTCTTCGTGCCGCGCAGGCGTACCGAGTTCCTGGTCGAGCAGGCCGTGGCGCTGGCCCGGCCCGGGGCCGTCGTGGTCGATCTGTGCTGCGGTTCGGGCGCGCTGGGCGCCGCGCTGGTCGCGGCGCTGGGCCGGGCCGAGTGGTACGCGGCCGACATCGACCCGGCGGCGGTGCGCTGTGCCCGGCGCAATGTCGAGGCGGCGGGCGGCACGGTGTACGAGGGCGATCTCTACGAACCGCTGCCCGCCGCACTGCGCGGCCGCGTCGACGTCCTGCTCGCCAATGTGCCGTACGTGCCGACCGAGGAGGTCGGGCTGCTGCCGCCGGAGGCCCGGGTCCACGAGGCGCGGGTGGCGCTGGACGGCGGCGCGGACGGGCTGGACGTCCTGCGCCGGGTGACCGCCGGCGCGCACGGGTGGCTGGCGCCGGGCGGTTCGCTGCTGTTCGAGACGAGCGGGCGGCAGGCCTCCTCGGCCATGGCCATCGTGGCCGGTGACGGGCTGGAGCCGCGGCTGGCCGAGTGCGCCGAGCTGGAGGCCACGGTCGTCATCGGCACCAGGCCGTCGGCTCCGTAACCCCTTACGCGCGCAGCTCCTCCGCCGCGTCCGCCACCCGTGCGATCAGCCGCAGCAGGGTCTCCCGCTCCGTCTCGTCCAAGGGGGCCAGGAAGACCCGGTTCATCCGGGCCGTCCGGGTGACCAGCTTGCGGTGGGTCCGGACGCCTTCCTCGGTCAGCCGCAGGACGTTGCGGCGGCCGTCGTGCGGGTCGCGCACCCGCTCCAGCAGGCCGCGGCGGGCCAGCCGGGCGACCAGGTCGGCGATGGTGGAGCGGTCGAGGTGGACGTGTTCGCTCAGCGTCCGCTGGTCGATGTCCGGCTTCTCCATCAGCGCGTTGATCACCGCGAACTGCGGCGAGGTGGTCTCCTCGGAGACCATCGCGCCCCACAGCAGGGAGTGCGCCTGCTGGAGGCGGCGGGCCAGATGCCCGGGGTGCGTGTTCAGGTCCACCGCACCGCCCATGCCGCCTCCTCCTGGCTTGTGACGTCTGCGCCGCTTCCGTGCCCGGTTAGTCCGTGCACTGAGCGATTCTGCCCCGCGGAAGAGCTGATGTCGAGAGGCAGCATTCCCCCAGCTCCAAACCCTTGACGCGCGAACCCGCCGATGGCAACGTGCCGAACCGGCGCCCAATTAATCAGCACACTGAGCATCCTGCCCACGGAGCGAAAAGGCTGACCACAGACATGGCTCTCACCCAGTCCGACATCGACGGCGAACTCACCCTGATACGGGAGTCCTACGAGAAGGCGCGTGCCGAGGGGGCGCCCGCCGCCGAGCACCCGTCGCGCGACTTCCGCCCGTACCGCAGCAGTACGCTGCGCCACCCCAAGCAGCCGCTGGTGGCGGTGCACGGCGACCCGGAGACCGTGGAGCTGCACACCCCGGTCTTCGGCCACACCGACACCACCGCGCTCGACAACGACCTCACGGTGCAGCACCAGGGCGAACCGCTCGGCGAGCGCATCACCGTCTCCGGGCGGCTCCTGGACAGCCGGGGCCGCCCCATCAGGGGGCAGCTCATCGAGGTGTGGCAGGCCAACGCGTCGGGCCGCTACGCCCATCAGCGCGACGACCACCCCGCGCCGCTGGACCCCAACTTCACCGGCGTGGGGCGGACGTTGACCGGCGACGACGGCTCGTACCACTTCACCACCATCAAGCCGGGTGCCTACCCGTGGCGCAACCACGAGAACGCCTGGCGGCCGGCGCATATCCACTTCTCCGTCTTCGGCACCGCGTTCACCCAGCGGCTGATCACCCAGATGTACTTCCCTGGCGATCCGCTCTTCGCCTACGACCCGATCCTCCAGTCCGTGACGGACCAGTCCGCGCGGGAGCGGCTGGTCGCGACGTACGACCACGGGCTGTCGCGGCCGGAGTGGTCGCTGGGCTACCGCTGGGACATCGTGCTGGACGGACCGTCCGCCACCTGGATCGAGGAGGGCCGCTGATGACCGAGAGGCTCGCACCCACGCCGTCCCAGACCGTGGGACCCTTCTACGGATACGCCCTGCCCTTCCCCGACGGCGGCGAGATCGCCCCGGCGGGCCACCCCGACACGATCACCCTGCACGGCCGGGTCTACGACGGCGAGGGCCGGCCCGTCCCGGACGCGCTGGTCGAGCTGTGGCAGGCGGACCCGGACGGCTCCCTGGCCGGAGCGGCCGGGTCGATGCGGCGCGACGCGGTGAACGGCGGGTTCCTCGGCCGCAACGGCGTGGACTTCACCGGGTTCGGCCGGATCGCCACCGACGCGGACGGCCACTGGGCAGCCCGTACGCTGCCGCCGGGTGGCCCGGCCGCCCCGTACATCAGCGTGTGCGTCCATGCCCGGGGGCTGCTGCACCACCTCTTCACCCGCGTGTACTTCCCCGAGCACACCGAGGCCAACGCCGCCGACCCGCTGCTCGCCTCGCTGGATCCGGCGCGCCGCGAGACGCTGGTGGCGACGGCGGGGTCCCGGCCGGGGACGTACCGCTTCGACATCCGCCTCCAGGGCGAAGGGGAGACGGTTTTCCTTGAGTTCCGCTAGTTCGGCTGAATCCGCTCGTTCCGCTGGTGCGGCTGGTTCCGCTCGTTCCGACGGTTCCGCTCGTTCCGACGGTGCCGGTGACGACGTGGGGCTGCTGTCCCCCGTGCGGGCCGGTTCGGCGGTGGAGGCGGCCACCGGCGACACCGCGTTCCTCCAGGCCATGCTGGACGCGGAGGCCGCGCTGGCGCGGGCGGTGGCACCGGCCGGGGCGGCGCAGGCGGTGGCGGGCGCGGCCCGCGCCGAGCTGTACGACGTACGGGAGCTGGCGCTGCGCGCCCGCTCCGGCGGCAACCCGGTCATTCCGCTGGTCGCCGATCTCACCGCGGCGGTGGCCCGCACGGACCGGGAGGCCGCGTCGTACGTGCACCGGGGCGCGACCAGCCAGGACATCCTGGACACGGCCGCGATGCTGGTGGCCGCCCGCGCGCTGCCGCTGATCGTGGCCGATCTGGACCGCGCGGCGGCGGAGCTGGCGCGGCTCGCCGCCGCGCACCGCGACACCCCGATGCCCGGCCGTACCCTCACCCAGCACGCCGTGCCCACCACCTTCGGGCTGAAGGCGGCAGGCTGGCGGACGCTGGTCCTGGACGCCCGTGACCGGCTCGCGGCGCTGCGGCCGCCCGCCCAGCTGGGCGGCGCGGCGGGCACGCTGGCGGCCTTCGGGGACGACGGGGCCGCGCTGCCGGCCCGGTTCGCCGAGGAGACCGGGCTGGCCGCGCCCGATCTGCCGTGGCACACCCTGCGCACCCCCATCACGGACCTCGGCTCCGCGCTGGCCTTCGCCGTGGGCGCGCTGGGGAAGGTGGCGGCGGATGTGCTGGTGCTCTCGCGCACCGAGATCGGCGAGGTGGCCGAGGGCACCGGCGGCGGATCGTCCGCGATGCCGCACAAGAGCAACCCGGTGCGCGCCACGCTGATGGCCGCCGCGGCCCGTCAGGCACCGCAGCTCGCGGCCACCCTGCTGGGCTCGCTGACCGCCGAGGACGAGCGCCCGGCCGGCGCCTGGCACGCCGAGTGGCAGACGCTGCGGGAGCTGTTGCGGCTCGCGGGAGGCTCCGCCCGGGACGCGGTGGAGCTGACCGGCGGGCTGCGGGTCTTCCCGGACCGCATGGCCGCACACCTGGAGCTGACCGACGGTCTGATCGTCAGCGAACGCCTCATCGCCGCCCTCACCCCGGTCGTCGGCCGCGCCCGTGCGAAGGAGCGGCTGACCCAGGCGTCGCGGCGGGTGGCGGCGGAGGGGGTGTCGCTGGCGGACGCGCTGGGCGATGTGCTGCCCCCCGACCGTTTGCGTGAGCTGACGGACCCCACGCGGTACGTGGGGTCCGCCCCTGCCCTGGTCGACCGTGCCCTCGAGCGTGGGGCCCGGCCCCAGCGGCGTCCCCATCAGCGCCCCGATCAGCGGCCCCACCCGTAGAGGTCTCGTCGCCGGGTGCGGGCCGGTGGGTGGTCGTGCCCACCGGCCCGCCGCGAGCGGCGTTGGCCCCACCACCCATGGCCCAACCGCCCATGGCCCACCACCCCATGGCCCCACCACCCCACCCACGAGCCGGAGTACCAGCGTGACCCCACTCCATTACGACCTCAGCGGGCCCGCCACCGCGCCCCCGCTCATCCTCGGGCCCTCCATCGGCACCTCCCTCGCCGTCTGGGACCCCCAGCTTCCCGCGCTCGCCCGGAACCACCGTGTGCTGCGCTGGGATCTGCCCGGCCACGGCGGCTCGCCCGCCGCGCTGCTGCCCTCCGACGGCTCGGCCACCATCGGGGCGCTCGCCGCCCTCGTCCTGCGCCTCGCCGACGACCAGGGGTGGGAGCGGTTCGCGTACGCGGGGATCTCCCTGGGGGGCGCGGTCGGGCTGTATCTGGCCGCCCACCACCCCGACCGGGTGGACTGCCTGTCCGTCGTCTGTTCCTCGGCCCGGTTCGGCGAGCCCTCGAGCTGGCGCGACCGGGCCCGGCTGGTGCGGGAGGAGGGCACGGAGGCGATGGTGGCGAGCCGGACCGGGACCTGGTTCTCGGAGGAGTTCGCGGCCACGCCACGCGGCCGCGCGCTGCTGGCGGACCTCCGCGCCACCGACCGGGCGGGCTACGCCGCCTGCTGCGATGTGCTCGCCGGCTACGACATGCGGGACGCGCTGCCGTCCATCACCGCCCCCACCCTGGTCGTGGCCGGCCGCGAGGACCCGGCCACCCCGCCCGCCCACGCCCGTCAGATCGCCGACGCGGTGCCGGGCGCGAGTCTGCTGGAGGTCGCGGGGGCGGCCCATCTGGCGGGCGTGGAGCGGCCGGACGCGGTCACCGGGGCGCTGCTCACCCACCTCGCCGACCACCTCGCCGGCGCGGCCCGGCCGTCCGACGACGCCTCCCGGCACGCGGCCGGGATGACGGTGCGCCGGGCCGTCCTCGGGGACGCGCACGTGGATCGCGCGGTGGCCCGTACGACCCCGTTCACCGCCCGCTTCCAGGACTTCATCACCCGCTACGCATGGGGCGAGATCTGGACCGGCGACGGACTGGACCGGCGGACCCGCAGCTGTATCACCCTCACCGCGCTGATCGCCCACGGCCATGACACCGAGCTGGCCATGCACGTCCGGGCCGCGCTCACCAACGGTCTGACCCGTGAGGAGATCGGCGAGGTGCTGCTCCAGTCCGCGGTCTACTGCGGGGTGCCGGCGGCCAACTCGGCGTTCGCCACCGCCCAGCGGGTCTTCGACGAGATCGACGCCGCGTCACCCGCCGACCCGGCGGAAGGTGTCGACTCAGCGTCACATTCCGATACCGACAAGTGACATACCTCCGCAACACCTCTGTCGTAATCCGCCTCCATCGTTGATCGTTGGGTCGTAGGGAGACCGGGAGACGAGGGGGCGTACACGATGTCCATGAGCCGCCGCAGGCTGCTGGGTGCGGGCGGAGGGCTGGCCCTGACCGGGGCGCTGGCCTCCGCCTGCGGAACGAACACCGGACGGGGCGGCGACGACCACGCCGGCCAGCCGGTGATCGAGCAGTGGTACCACCAGTACGGCGAGGCCGGCACCGAACAGGCCGTCCGGCGGTACGCCGACGCGTTCGACGGGGCCAATGTCCAGGTGCAGTGGCGGCCGGGCAACTACGACCAGCAGACCGCCGCCGCGCTGCTGACCGACTCCGGCCCGGACGTCTTCGAAGCCAGCGGGCCGTCCCTGGACCAGATCCAGGGCGGCCAGGTGGTCGACCTCACCGATCTGCTCAGCGAGGCGAAGGACGACTTCAACCCGACCGTGCTGGAGCAGAAGACGTACCAGGGCAAGGTCTGGGGCATTCCGCAGGTCATCGACATGCAGTTGCTCTACTACCGCAAGAGCCTGCTGGCGGACGCCGGGGTGGAGCCCCCGGACACCCTCGACGCGCTCATCGATGCGGCGAAGAAGCTCACCACCAAGAACGTCAAGGGGCTCTTCCTGGGCAATGACGGCGGCCCCGGCGTCCTCGCCGGCACCCCCCTCAACGCCGCCGGGCTCGAACTGATCACCAAGGACGGCGAGATCGGCTTCGACGACCCGGCCGCCGCCCGCACCCTCGGCAAGCTGCACCAGCTCTACGCCGAGAAGTCGCTGCTGCTCGGGGCGCCCTCCGACTGGTCGGACCCGGCCGCCCTCACCCAGGGGCTCACGGCCATGCAGTGGTCCGGGCTGTGGGCGCTGCCGCAGGTGCAGAAGGCGCTGGGGGAGGACTTCGGGGTGCTGCCGTTCCCCAAGGACGGGGCGGACGGCGCACCCGCGGTGCCGGTCGGCGCGTACGGGGCGGCGGTGAGCGCGAAGACCAAGCACAAGGCGGAGGCGAAGGCGTATGTGAAGTGGCTGTGGGTGGACCGGACCGAATACCAGGAGGACTTCGCCCTCCGCTACGGCTTCCACATCCCCGCCCGGATCTCGCTCGCCAAGAAGGCCGCCAAACTGCGGACGGGCGCGGCCGGTGAGGCGGCGCGCTACGCCTTCGACCACGGCCATGTCTCCGAACCGCTGCTGTGGACCGCCGCGGCCAGGACCGCCTACCAGGACGCGCTGAGCCGGATCATCAAGGGCGGCGCCAACCCGGACGGCGAGCTGCGGTCGGTGATCCGCAAGGCCCAGGCCGAGCTGCGGCGCGTGAAGAAGAAGAACTGATGCGGGGCACGTATCGACGCAGGCTCCTGGGCCCGCAGAACCGCCACCTCTGGTTCTGGATCTTCGTCGGCCCGTTCGTGCTGGGCCTGACCCTCTTCACCTATGTGCCGCTGGCCTGGAGCGCGTACCTCAGCTTCTTCGACGCGCACAACACCGTGTCGCCGACGGACTTCGTCGGTCTGGACAACTACACGGCGATGCTGGGCGACGACGCGTTCACCGACAGCCTGGTGACCTTCCTGGTCTTCACGGCGTTGATCGTCCCGGCCACCTATGTGCTCTCGCTCGGGCTCGCGCTGATGGTCAACCGGCTGCGCTGGGCGCAGGCGTTCTTCCGGTCGGTGTTCTTCCTGCCGGTGGCGTGCTCGTATGTGGTGGCGGCGCTGATCTGGAAGATATCGATCTTCAACGGGGTGCGCTTCGGGCTGGCCAACACCGTACTGGACTGGTTCGGCGCCGATCAGATCGCCTGGCTGTCGACCACCGAGCCGCCCTGGTACTGGCTGGTCATCGTGACCGTACGGCTGTGGCTCCAGGCCGGGTTCTACATGGTGCTGTTCCTGGCCGGGCTACAGCGCATCTCGCCGCGGCTGTACGAGGCGGCGGCGGTGGACGGGGCGCGGCCGGGGTGGCAGGTGTTCCGGCACATCACCTTTCCGCAGCTGCGGGCGACCTCGGTCGCGGTGGTGCTGCTGCTGGTGATCAACGCCTTCCAGGCGTTCGACGAGTTCTACAACCTGCTGTCGGATGCGCGCGGCTATCCGCCCTACGCCCGTCCGCCGCTGGTCTACCTCTACTACACGGCGCTGGGGCAGGGGCAGAACCTGGGTCTGGGCAGCGCGGGCGCGGTCATCCTGGCGCTGATCATCGCCGTGGTGACGGTGGTGCAGGCCCGCTGGTTCGGCCTGGGCCGGAAGGAGGACTGATGCGCACGCCCCGGAACCCGCGCACGCGCACCCCTCACCCCTCGCGGGATGTGCGGGACGCCCTGGTCGGGGTGGGGCGCGCGGTGCGACTGGTGCTGCTGATCGCGCTCGCGCTGCTCTTCCTGATCCCGTTCTATCTGCTGGTGCGCAACGGCCTGTCCAGCGAGGCGGACATCACCTCGCCCGGCTGGACGTTCTTCCCGAGCGAGCTGCACTGGTCCAACGTCCGCGAGGTGTTCGACGACCCCAATGTGCCGATGGCGCACGCGCTGCTCAACTCCTCGCTGATCGCGGTCCTCACCACCGTCGGCACCCTGCTGCCGGCCTCGCTCGCCGGATACGGTCTGGCCCGTATCCCGTACGCCTACGCCGATGTGGTCTTCTACTGGATCCTGGGCGCCCTGATGGTCCCGGCGGCGGTGACCTTCGTGCCGAGCTTCGTCCTGGTCTCCACCCTGGGCTGGGTGTCCACCCTGCGCGGTCTGGTGGTGCCCACGCTGTTCAGCGCGGTCGCGGCGTTCATCTTCCGCCAGTACTTCCTGGGCTTCCCCAGGGAGCTGGAGGACGCGGCGCGGGTGGACGGGCTGGGCTACTGGCGCACCTACTGGCGGGTGGTGGTGCCCAACTCCCGGCCGGTGTTCGCGGCGGTGGGCACGATCGTCTTCATCGGCGCCTGGAACTCCTTCCTGTGGCCGCTGGTCATCGGCCAGGACCGGGACGCGTGGACGGTGCAGGTGGCGCTGTCCACGTTCACCACCGCCCAGACCGTCAACATCCATGAGCTGTTCGTGGCGGCGGCGGTGTCGATCCTGCCGCTGCTGGTGGTCTTCCTCGTCCTCCAGCGGTATATCGTCGCGGGCGTCGAGCGCACCGGTATCGACGACTGAGGCGGCTCATCCGGCGGCCGGCCCGCCGTCCGCGGCCGGGCCGCCGTCCGGCAGCGGGTGGTACCGCCGCAGCCAGACCTCGGTCTGGGACAGATGCGCGGTGGCGGCCGCGGCGGCGGCCGCCGGATCGCGTGCGGCGAGTGCGTTGATCAGCGCCTCGTGGCCGAGGTCGCTGACCAGCCGGATGGTGTCGGCCTCGGGGGCGCCGTAGATGCTGTAGTGGCTGCCCCGGGCACGCAGCACATCGGCGAGGGCGGCCAGCGCCTCATTGCCGCTCGCCCGGCACAGGGTGGCGTGGAACTCCCGGTCCAGCGCATGCCGTTCCGCCTCGTCCTCGGACCGGGCCAGCCGCTTCTGCACCTCGCGGAGCCGGGCGACGACCTGCTCGTCGGCGCGGGCCGCGGCCAGCGCGGCGGCCTGGGCCTCCAGCGGGCGGCGGACGTCGAACAGCTCCAGCAGCCCGTCCAGCGGCAGGACGTCCACGGTGGCGGCGAACCCGGCCAGCATCTGCCCGGGGCGCAGCGCCGAGACGAAGGTGCCCGCGCCATGGCGGGACTCCAGCATCCCGAGGGCGGCGAGCGTGCGCACCGCCTCGCGCAGCGATCCGCGTGACACGCCGAGCCGTGCGCAGAGTTCGGGCTCGGCCGGGAGCTGCTGACCGGGGGTCAGCTCACCCTTGGCGATCATGGCGCGCAGCCCGTCCGCCGCCACATCGGTCGCGGCCATCCCGCCACCCCTTCCTCATGGACCGACCGAGTCGTGAGAACCAAGTCGTGAGAACCAAGTCGTTAGACGACTTCAACGCCAACGATCGACTTCGTTACTGCCATTTTACGTCGAGACCCTGTTCAGAACGGTGCCACCCCTCTACGGTTCCCCGAAAGCTCATCGAAGTCATCGGACATCATCGGACAACTCGGGAAGGGCTTATGACCGCCCTGTCACACTGGACGCTCGACCCCTCGGTCGTCCACCTCAACCATGGCTCGTTCGGCGCCGTGCCACGCCCCGTCCAGGAGGACCAGCGGACGCTGCGCGAGGAGATGGAGACCAACCCGGACGCGTGGTTCCGGGAGCTGCCCGAGTGGGTGGGCCGGGCGCGGGCCGCCGTGGCGCGGTTCCTGCGGGTCCCGGCGGACCACACCGCCCTGGTGGCCAACGCCAGCGCCGGAGTGAGCACCGTGCTGGGCTGCCTGGCGCTGCCGCCCGGCGGCGAGGTGCTGCTGACCGACCACGCCTACGGCGCGGTGGCGATGGGCACGGCACGGGCCGCCGCGCGGGCCGGCGCCCGGGTGCGGACGCTGCACATCCCGCTGGAGGCGACCGCCGAGGAGATCGCGGCCGTCTTCGCGGGGGCGCTGAGCGAGGCCACCGCGCTGGTGGTGGTCGACCAGATCACCTCGGCCACCGCCCGGCTCTTCCCGGTCGCGGAGATCACCCGGCTCGCCCACGCCGCCGGGGCGAAGGTCCTGGTCGACGGCGCGCACGCGCCCGGCATGCTGGCCGATCCGGTCGGCCTGGCCGGGGCGGCGGACTTCTGGGTCGGCAATCTGCACAAGTGGTGCTGCGCGCCGCGCGGTACGGCGGCGCTGGTCGCACGCGGGCCCGAGGCCCAGGACCTGTGGCCGCTCACCGACTCCTGGGGCGCCCCGCACCCCTTCCCGCGCCGCTTCGACGAACTGGGCACGACGGACCTCACCGCCTGGCTCGCGGCGCCGCGCTCGCTGGAGTTCATCGAGGAGACGTACGGCTGGGACACCGCCCGCGCGCACATGGCCAAGCTGGCCGAGGTGGCCCAGGGGCTGCTGGCCGACGCCCTGGGCGCGGACCTGACCGCCGTCGGCGGCAGCGAGGCCCCGGCGATGCGGCTGGTCCCGCTGCCCGCCGGGCTCGCCACCGACCACGCCGCCGCCCATGTGCTCCAGCGCCGGATCGCGGCCGACACCGGCTGCGAGACCGCGATCACCTCCTGGGACGGGCGGGGCTTCCTGCGGCTCTCGGCCCATCTCTACAACACCGTCACCGACTACGAGCGACTGGCCGAGCGCCTTCCGGGCTGTCTCGAGGAGTAAGATCCATGCGCACCAAATCCATCGAAGCGACCATCGAGGACGCCGCGAGCCCCGAGACCCGGCTGTCCCGCGCCCTGGGCCCGCTCCAGCTGACCCTCATGGGCATCGGCGTCACCATCGGCGCGGGCATCTTCGTGCTGACCGGCACCGCCGCCGCGAACTACGCGGGGCCGAGCATCGCCGTCTCGTACGCCATCGGCGCGCTCGCCTCGGCCCTGGTGGCGCTGTGCTACATGGAGTTCGCCAGCACCGTCCCGGTGGCGGGCAGCGCCTACACGTTCGCCTACGTCTCGCTGGGGGAGCTGGTGGCCTGGCTCATCGGCTGGGACCTCATCCTGGACATGACGATGGGCGCGGGCGCGGTGGCCAGTGGCTGGTCGCAGTACGTCACCGACTTCCTGGCCACGTTCGGTATCCACATCCCGGCCTCCGTCTCCGGCCCGGACGCGGCCGTCAACGTCCCGGCCGTGCTCGTCATCCTGGTGCTCACCGCCGTCCTGGCCTCCGGGGTGCGCACCACCTCGCGGATCAACACGGCGATGACGGTGGTGAAGCTCGCGGCCATCGTCGTCTTCCTGGCGATCGGGGTGACGCATGTCGACACGGCCAACTGGTCGCCGTTCATCCCGGCGTCCCAGCCGGTGGGCGATGACGGCGACATGTGGCAGCAGCCGCTGCTGGGGTGGGCCGGGCTGGGCGCGGACGCGACGTTCGGCATGGCCGGGATATTGACCGGCGGCGCGATCGTCTTCGGCGCGTACTCCGGCTTCGACATCATGGCCAGCAACGCCGAGGAGGCCAAGCGGCCGCAGCGCACCCTGCCCATCGCGCTGCTGTCCACCGTCGCCGTCTGCGCCGTGCTGTACGTCGCCGTCGCCCTGACCGTGACCGGGATGCAGCACTACACCAAGCTGGACAACGCCGCCCCCATCACCGGTGCCCTCAAGGCGGCGGGCGCGGACTGGGCGGTGCGGATCGTGGGCATCGGCGCGATCTGCGGGCTGACCACGGTGGTGATGATCATGCTGCTGGGGCAGAGCCGGGTGTTCCTCGCGATGAGCCGTGACCGGCTGCTGCCCGAGTGGTTCTCCCATGTCCACCCGGTCACCCGCAGCCCGCGCCGAATCACCTGGACCCTCGGGCTGCTGGTCGCGTTCATGACGGCGGTGCTGCCCATCGGGGACCTCGCCGAACTGGGCAACATCGGCATGCTGACCTCCTTCATCGTCGTCTGCGCCGGCGTGGTCCACCTGCGCCGGTCCCGCCCCGATCTGCGGCGCGGCTTCCGCACCCCGTGGGTGCCGGTCGTCCCGGCCGTCGCGGTGCTGCTGTGTCTGCTGCTGGTGGGCAATCTGCCGCTGATCACCTGGGCCCGGTTCCTGGTCTGGATGGCCGCCGGACTGCTGATCTACCTGTGCTGGGGCCGTCGGCACAGCAAGGTGGCCACCGGCGAACTGGCCTCCGGCGCCACGCCCCGCGAGGCCGGGGAACGGGCAAAAGAGGAGGCCGGGGAGCGGGAAGCCGGGGGCCGGGCGCCCTCATCCGCGTCCTGACAGCCCCCGCCCGCTCGTGGCGACCGCCGGGAGCGGGGCCGGTGCGCCGAAGACGCGCTCCCCCGGCACCCCGCCGCGCAGCAGGGCCGCCCCCAGCGGGGTCAGGGTGTGCAGGACGGCGCCGCCCTGGCGCAGGGTGTGCACCAGGCCCGCCTCGCGCAGCACGCTCGCGTGCTGACTGGCCGAGGCCAGCGATACGCCCACTCTGCGGGCGAGTTCACTGGTCGTACAGCCGCCGCCGACCTCCAGCAGCACCGCCGAGCGGGTCTGTCCGACGAGCTTGCCGAGGGTGCGCGCGGAGCCCGGCGCGACGGCGGGCCGCTGCTCGGGGCGGGGCGCCGGGCCGCGCCGGGTGTGTTCGACGGGGTAGACCAGTACCGGCGTCAGCTCCGGGTTCCGCAAGGTCACCGGCGTGCCCCGGCAGAAGAACGACGGCAGCAGCAGCAACCCGCGCCCGTTCAGCCACAGATCGCGGTCGACCGGATAGTCGACCTCCAGAACGGGCGCCCGCCACCGCATCGTCGGCGGCAGCGAGGCCAGCAGCCCGTCGGCGCCACCGTCCAGCAGGGCGCGGCCCCGGGCCGCCCGGTCGGCCTCGATCCGGGCCTGGATATGCGGCCAGTACGGGGCGACGACGGCCTGGTAGTAGGCGCGCAGCGTGGCGATCAGCCGGTCCAGCGGCTGTCTCTCGCCCTGCGCCAGGTCCCGTATCCACCCCGGGAGCGCACGGGCGCCCGGGAGTCCGGCGAGTTCCGCGTGCAGCCGCTCCCCCGGGACGGCGCGCAGCGCGGACATCGCGGCGTCGCAGCCGAATATCCCTTCGGCGGGGGTCAGGAAGTCCGGGAAATAGCCGCGCGAGGGAATGAGCGGCGCGAGGAGCCGGGCTTCGCCGTTCAGTCGGTTACGCGCCTCCGAACGCCATTTTCCGTATACGCTCTCGGCCCGGTTCTCCCGTAGCCGATGGAAACTCAAAGCGGTTTCCCAGAGCGCGTCCGGGCGGACCGCCATCCGCAGCCGGGCCAGATCGAGTTCACTGAAATGAACACGGAGCACCCAGACCCCCACACGTGACATGCCGACCGCCCCCCGATCACCGTTGAGTATGCACGGTGGCACGGTCAGTGACCACGCCCTTTTGGCCAGATGTGAAACGGGGAGCGGTGCGGTGGCCGGCGGCGGAAAACTGTTCTCCGGGAAAACCGGGGGCCGCCGGTAAACACTTACCGGGGCCGTCCGGAATTCAACAGGCGGTGCTCGGCGCCAGTTTGCTCGTTCCCGTGGGGGGTGACGAGTACGTTACGGCGGCTGGGCACTTGTGTTGCCGCACGTAGCCGATGCGCGCGGCAACGGCTCCCGTGGGGGGAGTGAGAGGGGGCGGCACCTCCGCACAAGGTGCCGCCCCCTTTGAGGTCCGGAGCCGCTGCCGGGGGTTGAGGGTGGGTGGTTCCCGGCGCGGGCTCCGGTGGTCTACCGGCTGTTCACCGCCGCCCGGCCGGCCTCCAGGCGGGCGACGGGGATGCGGAACGGGGAGCAGGAGACGTAGTCCAGGCCCACCTCGTGGAAGAAGTGGACGGACTCCGGGTCGCCGCCGTGCTCACCGCAGACGCCGAGCTTGAGGTCGGGGCGGGTGGCGCGGCCGGCCTGGGCGGCGTCGCGGACCAGGGAGCCGACGCCGTCCTTGTCGATGGTCTCGAACGGGCTGACGCCGAAGATGCCCTTCTCCAGGTAGGCGGTGAAGAAGCTGGCCTCGACGTCGTCGCGGGAGAAGCCCCAGACGGTCTGGGTGAGGTCGTTGGTGCCGAAGGAGAAGAAGTCGGCGGACTCGGCGATCTGGGCGGCGGTCAGCGCGGCGCGCGGCAGCTCGATCATGGTGCCGAGGGTGAGCTTGAGGTCCACCCCGTGGGCCTGCTCGACCTCCGCGATGACCCGCTCGGCCTCCTCGCGGACGATCTCCAGCTCCTGGACCGTGCCGACCAGCGGAATCATGATCTCGGCCCGTGGGTCGCCCTTGGCGCCCCGGCGCTCGGCCGCGGCCTCGGCGATCGCCCGTACCTGCATGGCGAACAGCCCGGGGATGACCAGACCCAGGCGCACCCCGCGCAGGCCCAGCATCGGGTTCTGCTCATGGAGCCGGTGCACGGCCTGGAGCAGCCGCAGATCGTTCTCGTTGTGGTCCTTGCGGGACTCGGCGAGCGCGACGCGCACCGACAGTTCGGTGATGTCGGGCAGGAACTCGTGCAGCGGCGGGTCCAGCAGCCGGACGGTGACCGGCAGTCCGTCCATCGCCTCGAAGAGCTCGACGAAGTCGTCCTTCTGGAGCGGCAGCAGCTCGCCCAGCGCCGTCTCCCGCTCCTCGTCGGTGTGGGCGAGGATCAGCTTCTCGACCATCTCCCGGCGCTCGCCGAGGAACATGTGCTCGGTGCGGCACAGCCCGATGCCCTGGGCACCGAACCGCCGGGCGCGGGAGGCGTCCTCGGCGTTGTCCGCGTTGGCCCGCACCCGCAGCCGGCGCACCCGGTCCGCGTACGCCATGATCCGGTGCACCGCGCCCACCAGCTCGTCGGCGTCGTCGGCGCCCGCGTGCATCCGGCCCTCGAAGTACTCCACGACCGGCGAGGGCACCACCGGGACCTCGCCGAGGTAGACCTTGCCGGAGGAGCCGTCGATCGAGACGACGTCGCCCTCCTCGATCACCAGCTCGTCCTTGCCGTCCCGGCCGGGCGCCGTCATCCGGCGCCGCTTGGTGTCGACTTCGAGCTCCTCGGCGCCGCACACACAGGTCTTGCCCATGCCGCGGGCGACGACGGCGGCGTGTGAGGTCTTGCCGCCGCGCGAGGTCAGGATGCCCTCCGCGGCGATCATGCCGTCGAGGTCGTCGGGGTTGGTCTCCCGGCGGATGAGGATGACCTTCTCACCCGAGCGCGACCACTTGACGGCGGTGTACGAGTCGAAGACGGCCTTGCCGACGGCCGCGCCCGGGGACGCGGCGATGCCCCGGCCGATCTTCCGTACGTCGTCGCCCGCCGCCGCCTCCGTGTCGAAGCGCGGGAACATCAGCTGCGCCAGCTGCGCCCCGTTGACCCGGCGCAGCGCCTCGGCCTCGTCGATCAGCCCCTGGTCGACCAGCTGGGTGGCGATCCGGAAGGCGGCCCCGGCGGTGCGCTTGCCGACCCGGGTCTGGAGCATCCACAGCTTGCCGCGCTCGATGGTGAACTCGATGTCGCACAGGTCCTTGTAGTGCGTCTCGAGGGTTTCCATGATCTGCATCAGCTGGTCGTACGAGCGCTGGTCGATCTGCTCGAGGTCGGCCAGCGGCACCGTGTTGCGGATGCCCGCGACCACGTCCTCGCCCTGGGCGTTCTGGAGGTAGTCGCCGTAGACGCCCTGGTGGCCGCTGGCCGGGTCGCGGGTGAAGGCGACGCCGGTGCCGGAGTCGGGGCCGAGGTTGCCGAAGACCATGGAGCAGATGTTGACCGCGGTGCCGAGGTCGTGCGGGATGCGCTCCTGGCGGCGGTAGAGCTTGGCGCGGTCGCCGTTCCAGGAGTCGAAGACGGCCCGTACGGCGAGGTCCATCTGCTCCCGCGGCTCCTGCGGGAAGCCCCGGCCGGTCTCCTTGGCGACGATGTCCTTGAACTCGCCGACCAGCTTCTTGAGGTCGGCGGCGTCGAGGTCCACGTCGACGACGACGCCCTTGGCGCGCTTGGCGTCGTCGATGGCCTCCTCGAAGAGGTCGCCGTCCACGCCGAGCACGGTCTTGCCGAACATCTGGATGAGGCGCCGGTAGGAGTCCCAGGCGAACCGGTCGTCGCCCGCCTGCGCGGCGAGCCCCGCCACGGACTGGTCCGAGAGGCCGATGTTGAGGACGGTGTCCATCATCCCGGGCATGGAGAACTTGGCGCCGGAACGTACGGAGACGAGGAGGGGATCGTCCGCCTGGCCGAGCTTCTTGCCCATCTTCGCTTCGAGGGCTTCGAGGTGCGCACTCACCTCGTCGCGCAGGGCCGCGGGTTCCGCGCCGCTGTCCAGGTAGACCTTGCAGGCCTCGGTGGTGATGGTGAAGCCCGGTGGCACGGGGAGACCGAGATTGGTCATCTCGGCGAGATTGGCCCCCTTCCCGCCGAGCAGGTCCTTGAGATCCTTGTTGCCCTCGGTGAAGTCGTAAACGAACTTCTGCTGATCTTGTTTTTCCGGCACGGGACTCGATCTCCTCGGCTCGGCTGCCCTGACGGCGGGGAGCGTACCCAGATCGAAGGCTCCTTAGGAGGTCCACTCCACCGTCATACGGCTGTAACCACCCGCCTGCCACGTGTTCGAAAGTGCGGTGCCCGATCACGACCCTGTCGACTCGCCTTCAACTCTCGAACAGACACCCACCCTCCGCCCGCAGTGGACGCATGGAATTTCACTGTACGTAACCGATGGTTCGACGTGTCGAACATCAAGTGGATGGCACTGAGTGCCACGCATTGGAGAGGTGAGCACAGCGGAGAACCGCCGGACCACCCCTTCGCGACCGCTCATATGAGCGAGGCCCTGATCAGAGTGGCGAGAATCACGCCTTACCAGCCCCCATTGTCTCGCCTTTTGGATACAACGAGAGGGGTCCCGCTCAGATGAGCACCGCCCGGCGGAGCGTCCGTGGCGGGTATGTTGACGTCGGACCGCACCAGGGGGCTGAGGAGGGCTTGTGACCAGTGCACGGCCCGCGCCGCCCGGACTGGCCGACGGTGCGCGGCGGGTGCTCCTGGCGAACTGGACCGGCTCCTCCACGGTCCCCTCGCCCGGCCTCTATCCGCACCAGTGGAGCTGGGACTCGGCGTTCATCGCGATCGGATCGCGCCATATTTCGCCCCGGCGCGCCCAGCGGGAACTGGAAACCCTGCTCGCCGCCCAATGGAGTGACGGCCGTATCCCGCACATCGTCTTCAACCCGGCGGTGCCGCCCACCGCGTACTTCCCCGGCCCCGGCTTCTGGCGCTCCACCACCGCCGGCGCGGCCGCCGGCGCCCCGCGCCACGTCGAGACCTCCGGCATCGTCCAGCCCCCGGTGCACGCGCTCGCCTGTCTGCTGGTGCACCGGGCCGACCCGCGCTCATCGGCGCGCCATGGCTTCCTCGCCCGCGTCCACCCCCGGCTCGCCGCCTGGCACCGCTATCTGGGCCGGGCCCGCGACCTGGGCGGCGGCGGGCTGGTGTCCGTGGTCCACCCCTGGGAGCCCGGGATGGACAACAGCCCCTGCTGGGACGCCCCGCTGGCCCGCGTCGAACCGGTGCCCCCGGGCACGTTCCACCGCGCCGACCTCGACCACGGCGCGGCCTCCGACCGGCCGACCGACCTGGACTACGGGCGCTACGTACGGCTCGCGGCGGACTACCGGGACGGCGGCTACGCGGACTACCGGGACGGCGGCGCCGGTTCGGCGTTCCTGGTCGAGGACCCCGGCGTCAACGCGCTGCTGATCGCCTCCGAACACGCCCTGGCCGAGATCGCCGCCCTGGTGGGCGCCGACGCCTCGGTCCATCGGAGGCGGGCCGCATATCTGACGGCCGCCCTGGTGGACCGGCTGTGGGACCCGGCCGCGGGGCTGTTCCGCTGCCGCGATCTGCGCGGCGGTGGCCTGATCCCCGAACTCAGCGCGGCGGGCCTGCTGCCGCTGCTGGTCCCCGGCCTGCCCCGCGAGATCGCGGCCGCGCTGGTCCGCACGGCCTGCGGCCCGCACTTCGGGCTGGGCCATACGGTGCGCCTGGTGCCCAGCTACGACCTGCGGGGCCGCGCCTTCGACCCCGCCCGCTACTGGCGCGGCCCCACCTGGTTCAACGTCAACTGGCTGCTGGAGCGGGGCCTGCGGCTGCACGGCGAGCCGGAGCGCGCCGACGCGCTGCGGGCCGCCGCCCTGGAGACGGCGGTCGCGTCCGGCTTCGCCGAGTACGTCGACCCGTACACGGGCGAGGCACGCGGTACGCGCGACTTCGGCTGGACGGCCGCGCTGGCACTGGACCTGGCGGTGGCGGCGGATCAGACGCCCTGATCGCCACCGGCCCCCCGCGACCCGTCCCCGGCCCCCCGCGACCCGTCACCGGTCCGCGGCCCGCCGCCCGTCCCACGCGACCCGGCCTCGGTGCCCTGCACCCCACCGCCGGTCCCCCGCGGCTCGTCCCCCGTCCCCCGCGCCCCGCCGCCGGCCCCGCGCGGCTCGTCCCCGGCCCCGCGCGACCCGTCACCGGTCCGCGGCCCGCCGCCCGTCCCACGCGACCCGGCCTCGGTGCCCTGCACCCCACCGCCGGTCCCCCGCGACCCGTCACCGGCCTCGCGCGGCTCGTCCCCGGCCCCCCGCGACCCGTCACCGGTCCCCCGCGATCCGTCCTCGGTCCCGCGCACCCCACCGCCGGTCCCCCGCGACCCGTCACCGGCCTCGCGCGGCTCGTCCCCGGCCCCGCGCGCCTCGTCCCCGGCCCCCCGCGCCCCACCGCCGGTCCCCCGCGCCTCGTCCCCCGTCCCGCGCACCCCGCCGCCGGTCCCCCGTAGCCCGGCCAGGGCCTCGCGGGTTCTGACGGTGCAGTTGTGCTCCTCGCCCAGGACACGTTCGCTGATCTCCAGGACCGCGCGCCACTCCGCCTCGGCCTCCTCGAACCGGCCGAGGCCCTTGAGGGCGGTGCCGAGGTTGTGGCGGGTCCAGAGGGTGCTGACGTGTTCCGTGCCCAGGACGCGCTGCCGGGCGGAGAGCGTCTCCCGGATCTCCGTCTCGGCGTCCGTGAACCGGCCGAGCTTGTTGAGCACATTGCCCAGGCTGTGCCGGGCCGCCAGCGTGGCCTCGGCCTCGGCCCCCAGGGACCGCGTGCGCCCCTCGACCACCCGGCGGTACAAGGGCTCGGACTCCTCGTAGCGCTTCTGGTCGCGCAGCAGGGCGGCCAGCTGGACATACGTCAGCAGGGCGCTCGGGTCGTCCGGGTCCAGCACCCGGGCCTCCCCCTCCATGGTCACCCGGTACTCCTGCTCGGCCTCCGCCACCCGGCCGAGGCGCGCCAGCGCCCCGGCCCGGCTGTACCGCGTCACCAGAGTCGACTGGGCGTCCGGTCCGGAGATCCGGACCCGGTCCTGGAGCAGTTGGGTGAACTGCTCCAGCGCCTCCTCCTGCTGCCCGGCCATTCCCGTGCTGCTCGCCAGGTGGTGCCGGGTGGTGAGGGTGTTGCCGTGCTCGGCCCCGAGGACGGCGGTCTGCCGCTCCAGGAGGTCGCGGTAGGCCGTCTGCGCCTCGTCGTACCGCCGCTGGTCGTCCAGGACCATCGCGCGCAGCCGCAGCGCGGTCAGCGACTCGTCGTGCCGCTCCCCGAGGGCGGCGAACGACTCCGCCACCAGCGCCTCGGCCTCGGACTCCGCCTCGTCGTACCGCCGCAGGGCGCGCAGCCGCTCGACGCGGTTGCGACGCGCCCGGCGCACCCGCCAGTGGGTGGGGCCGAGCCCGGCCGACGTCCGGTCGACCATGTCGTGCCACAGCGCCTCGGCCTCTTCGTCGCGCCGCCTGAGGTTGAGGATGTCGCCGAGCGTGAAGAGCGCCGTCAGCAGGGCCGAGTCCACCTCCGACTCGGCCGGCTCGCACTCCTCGGCCGCCGACCGCATATCGGCCTCCGCCTCGTCGTAACGCCCCAGCCGCCGCAGCGCGGTGGACAGCCAGGCCCGTGCGTTGACGGTGTCGTACCGCGCGGGTCCGTACAGCTCCCGCGCGCCGGAGACGGCGATCCGGAATTCCTCCTCGGCCTCCTCCACCCGGTCGAGATCCAGCAGCAGGCGCCCGCGCCGCTGGTGCTTGCCCTGAGCCGCCCTCCGGGCGCCGTCGCCCTCCCGCCGCTCCCATGCCTCGATCAGCGTGCGGCACTCCTCCTCCGCCGCCTCCGTCCGCCCGGCGTCGCTCAGCAGGTCGACCAGGTAGCCGCGGGCGAAGAGCGTGTAGTCGTGTTCCGCGCCGTGCACCCGCCCCGAGATCGCGACCACCGCGCGCAGCTCGCGCTCCGCCTCCTCGTGCTCCCCGAGTTTGTTCAGGGTGAGCGCCAGATGCCCGCGGAGGTTGCGGGATTCGAGGTCGTCCGCCGCTCTGAGCCCCTCGATCTGCTCCCGCGCCACCTCCCGCAGGTCGGCCACGTGCTCCCGCCACCCGGCGTCGACGAGCTGCTCGGCCACGTCGGGCAGGGTCCGCACCGCCCACCAGCCGGTCTCCTCGTCCCGCTCGTCGGCCTCGGTCAGCATCTTCTCGACGTAGTCGCGCACCGACTTCGGCAGCCCGTCGTCCGCCGCGATCCGCCGCACCACCGCCATCACCTCCGGCTGGACCCGCTCCGAGGCGTAGGACCGGGGCGGGTACGCGGGGGCCGGTTCGCCCCGCCGCGGTACGGGCTCCGCCCGCTCCGGCGACGGTTCCTCGTCCCGGTCCTCGTCCAGCAGCCCCAGCCGTTGCAGCAGTTCCGGGGAGGCCGCCGCGAACGGGCGGGCCTCCTCGGCGACGCGGGAGTCCCCGTGGCCGCCGGAGAGCCGGGCGCGGAACTCCGGGCCGCTGCCCTGGCGGTGCAGCAGGAACTCGGTGACCCGCGCCGCCGTCTCCAGCGCGTCCGACGTGCGGACCGCGTCCAGCAGCAGATCCGCCACCCCGGGGTGGAACTCGTACTCCTCCGCGCTCCCCGCCCGCCGGCGCAGCAGCCCGCCCAGGAAGACCTCGGCCAGCTGTGCCGGGTGGAAGCGCTCCGGGCCGCCCGCGCCCGCCTGGTGGATCAGCCGCATCACCGGCAGGGTCAGCGGGTGGACGGTGGCCAGCGCCCCGGCCAGCCGCTGGCCCTCGGGCGAGGCCGCGCCCCGGAAGCGGCGCAGCCGCTCCTCGGCCGTCGGCTCGGGGACCTGGGCCGTGGCTCGTGCGGCCACCGGCTTCTCCGCCCCGTCCAGCAGCATCACCGGCAGCGGCCCGCCGCTGCCGCCCGTCCCGGTGAGCGCCGCCCACGCGCTCAGCTCGCCCTCGGCCAGCTCCAGCACCGGCACCGGTGTGCCCTCGTACGTGACCAGACCGCGCGGCAGCACCGGATGGCGCACGGACAGCGCCCGGCCCGGCGCGCCCTCCCGGCCGCCGGCGTCGACCAGCAGCCGCTGGGTGGGCATGCCGCGCTCCGGCCACATCCGCGCGGGCAGCGGCTGGAGGACCGCCACCGGCGCGTGGCGGGCCCAGCGGCGCAGCAGCCGCGGGATCGCGCCGCCGCGCCACCCCGGGCCCACCCCGTCCGAGAGGACCAGCATCACGGTGCGGCCGGAGGTGTCGGTCAGCTGGCGCGCGGTGCGGCGCGGGGCGCCGGGGGCGTAGGGGCGCGCCCTGAGCACCGGTTCGTCCTTCTCCGTCGCCACGCTGTCCAGGCCGTAGGTGCGCACCGAGCGGAAGGTGCCCTGCCGCTCCAGCAGTCCGCGCAGTTCGGCGGCGAGCTGCTGCCACAGCACCATGGACGGGCCGTCGTCCACGACCAGCGCGACGCTCAGCCAGCGCTCGGGCCGGGGGCGCAGCACGACGTCCGGCAGACCGGTTTCGGCGATCCACTCGGCGGTGGCGGTCTCGTCCACGCGGAAGGAGGTGCGGGACGGCACGCTGCGCCGCAGGGGGCGCAGCGCGCGGGAGAGTCCGCGCGTCGCCGGGAGCGCCCGTACGCCCCTGACGCCGACGGCCCGCGCCGGGCGGGCCACGGCGGTGCGGGCGACGCCGGGGGCGTAGAGCCCGGCGTCGGCGGTGGGGCCGGGCTCGGGTTCGCCGTCGGCGGGCGCCTCGGCGGGGTGCCGCCGGGCGCCCTTGCCCTCGTCGTCGCCGTCGGCCGTGCCGGAGGCGGGGCCGGCGGCCCCCTGGGGCGGCGTCGGCTCCCCGCCGGGCTCCTCCCGCGGCGACCGGGCGGTGGTCGCGGCGAACCACAGGACGTCGCGCAGCTCCTCCTCGGAGAGCTCGACCCCCGCGTCCTCCAGCAGGGCGCACAGCCGCTCGATCATTACGCGTCGGCTTCGTTCAGCGAGCGGAACAGCTTGTCGAGGACGTCCTGGTCCACCCGCACCCCGGAGGACCGCAGCCGGACCGCGTTGAGCAGCTGGTCGGTGGCCAGCTCGCGCTCGGTGCGCAGGGTCAGGAAGTGCGCGATCAGGTCCTGGGCCCGCGCACCGGTCTCCTCGCCCAGATGCATGGTGACGATCCGCTGGAGCTGCTGCTCATCGGGCTGCTTGAGGTCGAGCCGGACACAGCGGCGCAGGAACGCCGGGGGGAACTCGCGCTCGCCGTTGCTGGTGATGACCACGACGGGGAAGACGCGGCAGCCGACCCAGCCGCTGGTGATCCCGGCCTTGTCCCGGGAGCCCGAGACCCGCACCTGCACGGTCCGCCCCTCCCCCAGGCGGGCCAGTTCGGGGATCTCGAACTCGCCCTCCTCGAAGACCGTGAGGAGGTCGTTGGGCAGGTCGACATCGCCCTTGTCGAGCTCGTCGACGAGCAGCACCCGCGGCCTGTCGGCCGGCAGCAGCGCGGTGCCGAGCGCGCCCAGCCGCAGATAGTCGCCGATGTCCGGCTCGGTGCCGGCCGGTTCGTCGGCGCGCTGCCGCAAGGAGGCTTCACGCAGCCGGCCCACCGCGTCGTACGAGTAGAGGCCCTCGGCGAGCGTGGAGCGGCTGTTGACCGGCCAGTGCAGCACCTCGCCGAGCTTGAGCTCCCGGGCGATGGCACGGGCCAGGGTCGACTTGCCGGTGCCGGGCCGTCCGGTGACCAGCAGCGGGCGGTGCAGGTGCAGCGCCATGTTGACCACGTCGCGGTCCTCGTCGGAGATCAGATACGGCAGCGCCCGGTCCTCGGCCCGCTGCCGGGCGTCGTCGCCGAAGCGCCGCCACGGCGGGGCGGTGGGCCAGGTCTCCACGTCGTGGGGCTCGGTGTCGCCGCCCTGGAAGAGCCTCCAGTCCTGTGCCATCGTCTTCGTCTCTCCTCAGGGTGCGGACTCAGGGTGCCGACAGGTCGAGTCGGTCGGGAAGCGGTCGGTGCGGGTCGTCCCACAGCAGGGCCAGCTGCCGGCCCGGATGGCTTTCGTCGGCGTCGCTCTCCAGCCGGAGCTTGCGGAGCCGCTGGGGCAGGTGCTCCAGCGGCCCGGTGCCCAGCAGGGACCTCAGCTGCTGCTCGGTGAGGGCCGGTTTGGTGCCGGTGTCCCAGACGAGCACGGGCACGCCGTCGAAGAGACACGCGGTGAAGATCTTCGAGCGGGTCCACGCCGGACTGGCCGTCATCGCGCCCGGGGCGGTCTCCTGCCGCTCCATGGCGGCCCGGACCTGCGCGAAGCTGTGGGTGTGGCCGGGCAGCCAGTGCAGGTCCCCCGGGGTGGCCCCGGCGACCCGGGACCAGCGCCGCTCCCACAGATGGCGCCGCTCGGGCTGGCGCAGCTCGGCGCAGCGCAGGACGACCGGGAAGTCGGTGCCGAGCGAGCGCTCCTGCGGCTTGCCCGCGTCCAGCGGCCAGCGGTGCACGTCGAGTTCCAGGTCGGTGGACGGGACGAAGAACTCCACGACGGTCTCCGTGGCGCGGGCGTGCGCGGCCAGCAGGGCGTCGATCCCCCGCTGCATCTCCTCCGGGGAGGCGGGGGTGTCGATCTTCGCCAGCGCGTCGACCTCGTCGCCGCGTCGCGCCCACACCTCGTAGGCCCGCCGCTGGCCGGGGCCGTGCGGCGGGTGGAGCCTTATCTGGATGCGCCGGCGCTCGGCGGGGCCGGCCGTCCGGGCCCGTTCGGCCTCGGCCGTGGCGCGGGCGCGGTGGTCCAGCAGGACGTCCTTCATGCCGAGCCGGACCGCACAGGCGCCCGCCCAGACGCGCAGCTCGGCGGCGACGGCGCCGTCGGAGTACGCGGCGAAGTGCTCCACGGTGCTCAGCAGCTGCGGCAGCTGGTGCGGCCTGGGCACCAGCTCCTCGAGGGCGTCGGCCAGGGCGACCGGATCGTGCGCGGGGAGCCGGGCGGGGCCGAACTGCTGGTGCGCCGCCGCGACGACGTCGGCGCGGCCCCGCTCGTCCAGCCGGCCCAGGAGTGCGACCAGCTCGGTGTACTCGGCGCAGGTGAGCCACTGCTTCTGGAGCCTGCGGCACGCCTCGCGGGCCTCCGCGCCGATCCGCTGGTCCGGGGCCTGTTCGGCGAGCGCGTGGAAGAGGGTGGCGAGTCCGTGCTCATGGGCGAGCGCCCAGTCGACCAGCTCCTGCGCCAGCAGGGCGCCCGTCGCGGGCGGCGCGTCGGTGAACTCCATGCGCAGCCGGGCGGCGACCCGCGCCGCCGATCCGGCCGGATCGGCCCCGAGCAGCCCCGACGCCTCCAGGACCAGGGTCTCCCGGAACCGGCTCAGCAGCGGATCGAGCGGTGGGCCGGGCGGCGGGTCGGGCGGGCCGAGCCGGACCACCCGCACGCTCTCGTTCCAGCGGCTGACGTACACCGTCGGGCGCTGCCGACCGGTGTCGTCCGCCTGCTCGAACTCCTCCACCACGCCCTGCCAGACCCGGTCCAGATCCAGGTCCGCGCCGTCGGCCACGGCCGCGTGGAGCTGCCGCAGCAGTGCGGCGGTGAACCGGCCGGTGCCCTGCTGCTGCTTGGCCACCGCCCCGGCCTGGCACGCCCGCATCCAGTAGATCGGGCGCTCCACGTCGACCTGGGGGGTCTGTGCGAGGTCGTCCGGCTCGTCGGCCAGCTCTTGGACGCCGGGGTCGAGTGCCTGGCGGCAGGCGTCGATGATCACGGTGACCCGGTCCACGCCGTCCCACGGCAGATGCTCGGTGTGCATCAGATGGATCAGGCCGTCGGCGTCCGCGCCCTGGAGGTCGGTGTCCCGGGTCTCCGGGTAGAGCAGGCTCCACCGGCCGCGCTGGGTCTGCACGCCGTGCCCGGCCCAGTAGACCCACAGCCAGTCGGCGTCGATGGACCGCAGCTCGTCCTGGAAGACCTGGCGCACATCGGCGCGCTCCGCCGGGCGGTAACCGGGGTGCGCCGCCTCCAGGGCCGCCCGGTTGTGCTCCAGGGGCGAGGCGAGCAGCTGGATGTTCGCCGCCGGTACGCCCTGCCCGGTCAGCCACTCCCGCATGGCGAGGGCGTCGTGCACCGGGCCGTCGAGGTTGAGGCCGTCGCTGCCGTTGTACCGCTCGACCGCCACGAGCACGGCGTGGGTGCGGCGCCAGTCGTGTTCCACCGCTGTCACGCCGGCAGCTCCGGGGCCAGCAGGTCGTACAGCCTCTGGTGGGCGAAGTAGGAGGTGTGGGCGCGCGGGAAGGGCTGGCGGGTGTCGACGCGCACATCGGTGACCCGGCCGGGGAAGACCTTCGCCCCGACGAAACCCAGCAGGTCCTGCTCGTCGTAGACGTTGATCCAGCGGGGGAAGGCGGCGGGCAGCGGGTCGCCCCGGCGCAGCGCGGTGAGCGCGTCCAGCTCGTAGAGGAACGGCGCCTGTGAGCCGACCGTCACCAGCAGCTCCACCCCGGCGGGCGGATCGGGCTCGGCGAGCAGATCGGCGCAGGCGATCCCGCCGAGGCTGTGGGCGAGCAGCACCACCGGCCCGTCCCCCGCGGCGACCGCCTCGTCCACCGCCGTACGGATCGCGGCGCGCACCCCGGCGCCGCGCACCTGGTAGCGGAGGATGTCGCCACTGGCCGGGACGGAGCCCTTGGTGATCCCGCCGCGGAAGGTGTGGGCCAGCGAGGACAGCGGTGAGAGGTAGGAGTTGAGGGCCCGTACGGCGACGCCCTTGGCGGCGCGGGCGACGAATCCGCCCCGGTCGGTGCCGCCGAGCCGGTCGGTGAGCGCGCCGACGACGGTGTCCCGGTCGGCGCCGTCCACCGCGAGCGGTTCATCGGCGCCCTGCGGGCCCTCGGCCCGCTGGACGGCCAGGGCGTACACGGCGCGGGCCGCGATCGCCTCGATACCGTCGGCGGGCGGAGTGCCGCCGAGGCTGCGGGAGATCTCCTGGGCGACGCGGCCGCCGGCCGGGCCGAGGTGCGGCGCGAGGTCACGGACCAGCTCGTCCAGGCTCTCCCCGCCGCCGGCCACCCCCTCCAGGCTCAGCCCGCGCACCGTGTCGGCGATGGCCCGCCAGGGGTCCTGACGGCCCGGGGCGAAGCCGGGCCGCGCGCCCGCGCCGCGCCGCGCCCGCGCCGCCTCCGCGAACTCCCGCAGCTCGGCGAGCGGGTCCACCTCCAGCAGCGCCCATACGGCCAGCGGGTCGTCCTCGTCCAGCGGGCCGTCATCGCCGAGCCCGCGGTTCCTCGTCCGCACCGGGACCGACGCCCCGTCAAGTCCCAGCGAGGCGCCGTGCTCCTCGCCCCAGAAGCAGCGGACGACCCTGACCTCGGCTCTCACCCGCCCCAGGCCGCTCACGACCCGCGCGAAGCTCTTCTCGTACGACTTGGCCCGGACCCCCGTGCCGTGGACGAAGACGACGCTTGTCACCGATCCCCCCAGATCGCCTTGATCCCCACCGTGACCACGAGCCCATCACTCTAGCCCGTGCTGGGCTCGCCCTCACCCGTGATGCCCCCGCACGCCCCAGGACGAACCGGTTCAGCCGCCCGAGGTGTCCAGCTCCGCGTCCGCGCCGACCCCCGCGCGGTCGTACGGGTCGTCCAGCCAGCCGTCGGGCAGCACCACGCGGTTGCGGCCCGAGGTGCGGCCGCGCGGACCGTCGGCGCCGGGGGGCCACTCCTGGTCCAGGTCCAGCTCGGCCAGCAGGGCGTCCAGCTCGGCCAGGGACGAGGTGACCGCCAGCCGCTTGCGCATCTCCGAGCCGACCGAGAACCCCTTGGTGTACCAGGCGACGTGCTTACGGAAATCGATCACGCCGCGCTCCTCGTCCGCCAGCCACTCGGCGAGCAGTTCGGCGTGGCGGCGCATCACGGCCGCGACCTCCTTCAGCGTCGGCCGCGCGGACACCGGCGGCTCGGGGCCGGGCTCGAACGCGGCCACCAGATCGCCGAAGAGCCAGGGCCGCCCCAGGCAGCCGCGCCCCACGACCACGCCGTCGCAGCCGGTCTCGCGCATCATCCGGACCGCGTCGTCGGCGCACCAGATGTCGCCGTTGCCCAGCACCGGGATCTCGGGGACGGCCTCCTTCAGGCGGGCGATCGCCTCCCAGTCGGCGGTGCCGCCGTAGTGCTGGGCGGCGGTGCGGCCGTGCAGGGCGATCGCGGTCACGCCCTCCTCGACCGCGATCCGGCCCGCGTCGAGGTAGGTGATGTGGTCGTCGTCGATGCCCTTGCGCATCTTCATGGTCACCGGCAGCGGGCCCGCGGCGGCCACCGCCTCGCGCAGGATGGAGCGCAGCAGGTGCCGCTTGTACGGGAGCGCCGAGCCGCCGCCCTTACGGGTCACCTTGGGCACCGGGCAGCCGAAGTTGAGGTCGATGTGGTCGGCGAGGTCCTCGTCCACGATCATCCGGACGGCCTTGCCGACGGTCACCGGGTCCACCCCGTACAGCTGGATGGAGCGCGGCTTCTCGGTCCCGTCGAAGTGGATCAGCCGCATCGTCTTGGCGTCGCGCTCCACCAGCGCCCGGGTGGTGATCATCTCGCTGACGAACAGCCCCCTCCCGCCGGAGAACTCCCGGCACAGGGTGCGGAACGGCGCGTTGGTGATCCCGGCCATCGGTGCGAGCACGACCGGCGGCTGGACCGTATGCGGTCCGATCTCCAGCTGTGCGTGCGGCGTCGGCGTCATGGAGTGGGCTTCCTCGTGGGTACTACGGTGGGAGGGCGGGTCGATCGGCGGGCCGCCCGGTGCGGGCCGGTCTCTCATTGTCCCGCACCCAGGAGGAGGACCGACAGGGCGGTCATGGCCGCCGTACGGACACTATCGATGTAGCGTTCAACCATGCGTGAGCTCAGCCATCGGCGGCGCATGCTTGTGCTGGCGATCTGCTGCATGAGCCTGCTGCTCGTCAGCCTCGACAACACCGTCCTCAATGTCGCCCTGCCGGTGATGCGGAACGACCTGCACGCCTCCGTCTCCGGAATGCAGTGGACGATCGACGCGTACACCCTCGTCCTCGCCGCGCTGTTGATGCTCTCGGGCTCGACGGCCGACCGGGTCGGGCGCAAGCGCACCTTCCAGACCGGGCTGGTGATCTTCACCATCGGGTCGGCGCTGTGCAGCGTCGCACCCAATCTGGAAGCGCTGGTCGGCTTCCGCGGGGTGCAGGCGATCGGCGGTTCGATGCTCAACCCCGTCGCCATGTCGATCATCACCAACGTCTTCACCGAGCCCAGGGAGCGGGCCCGCGCCATCGGGATCTGGGGCGGGGTCGTCGGCATCAGCATGGCGGCCGGACCGATCGTGGGCGGACTGCTGGTCGAATCGGTCGGCTGGCGCTCGATCTTCTGGATAAACCTTCCGATCGGGATCGCGGCGCTGGCCCTCACCGCCCGCTTCGTCCCCGAGTCGCGCGCCCCCAGGCCACGCCGGGCCGACCCCATCGGCCAGCTGCTGGTCATCGCGGTGCTGGGGACCCTCACCTACGCGATCATCGAGGCGCCGGACCGCGGCTGGGACTCGCCGCTGATCGCGACCTGCTGGGCGGTCGCCGTCGTGGGGCTGCTCGCGCTGGTCCGGTACGAGGGGCGGCGCGAGGAACCGCTGATCGACGTGCGGTTCTTCCACAGCGCGCCGTTCAGCGGGGCGACGGTGGTCGCGGTGTGCGCCTTCGCGGCGCTCGGCGGCTACCTCTTCATGAACACCCTCTACCTCCAGGACGTGCGCGGGCTCGACGCGCTGCACGCCGGGCTGTGGATGCTGCCCATGGCGTTCATGTGCTTCGTCTGCGCACCGCTGTCCGGGCGGCTGGTGGGCGCCCGCGGCCCCCGGCCGTCGATGCTGGCGGCCGGCGTCGCCATAACGGCCAGCGGGGTGATGTTCGCGGTCTTCGACGCCCAGGCGACCGATGCCGGGCTGCTGGTCGGCTATGTGCTGTTCGGCCTCGGCTTCGGCATGGTCAACGCGCCCATCACCAATACGGCGGTCTCCGGGATGCCCCGCTCCCAGGCGGGAGTCGCCGCGGCCGTCGCCTCCACCAGCCGCCAGGTGGGCCAGTCGCTCGGCGTCGCGGTGATCGGCGCGGTGCTGGCGGCGGGCGCCGCGTCGGCGGCGGCGGCCGGAACGGGACACGCGGCCTCGCCGGCGGCCGCGGCGGCGTTCGTGGACGCCGCCCGCCCCGCCTGGTGGATCATCGCCGGATGCGGCGCCGTCATCCTGCTGCTGGGACTGGTGACCACCGGCCGCTGGGCCCAGGCGACGACCCGGCACGCGGCCGCGCTCTTCGAGGAGGGCGCGCCGACGGCGCAGACATCGGCCGGCGCCAAGGCGTGAGGCGTGCGCCCTACGCCCTACGCCACGTGATGCGTAAGGAGGCCGCCCCGGCGGCGGGTCAGGTTCCCGCCGGTTCCGGGGCGGCCTCCTCCGCGAGCGCCATGGCGTGCAGCCGCAGCAGGCGCTCATGGGTCTCGGCGTCCGCCGGGGTGTAGGTGAGCAGCTTGGGACCCTGCTGGGGGCCGGTCCACAGGCTGGTGGAGGCCAGCCGGACGATGCCCACCCGCGACTGGCGGTAGACCTTGATCTTGTCGCCGGGCCGGACCACCTCATGCCGCGCCCAGATCTCCCGGAACTCAGGGGAGGCGTCCTCCAGCCGCTTCACCATCGCCTTCCAGGCGGGCTCGGCGACATGCTCGGCCATCACGGCCCGGAACTTGGCCGCCATCAGCCGGATCGTCTCGTCCCGGTCCACCAGACTGGAGCGCCACTCGTCATGGGTGAAGGCCAGCCACAGGCAGTTGCGGTCCTCCGGCGGCACCCGGTCCAGGTCGCACATCAGCAGCCGGTAGGTGCGGTTGTAGGCCAGCAGGTCGAAGCGGCTGTTCTGGACGCAGGCGGGGAACGGCTCCAGCTGCTCCAGCACGCGTTGCAGCGTCTCCGGAACGCCCGTGCACTCACTGGCCGGAGTCGGGTCGACGGTCCCGGCCAGCGCGAAGAGATGGGCGCGCTCGCTGCGGTCCAGGAGCAGCGCGCGGGCGATGGCGTCGAGGACCTGCGCCGAGACATGGATGTCGCGGGCCTGCTCCAGCCACGTGTACCAGGTCACTCCGACGGCCGAGAGCTGCGCGACCTCCTCACGGCGCAGACCGGGCGTCCGCCGGCGGCGGCCCCGGGGCAGACCCACCTGCTCGGGCGTGATCCGCTCCCGCCGGCTGCGCAGAAACGCCGCCAGCTCGCCTCGTCTCGGATCGCCGCGTGTCTCGGCCCCCGCGCCCCTGCTCCCGGCCGTCGCACCGGCCGCGGTCTCCTGCACCATCGTGGTCATGCCTCCAGGATGCCGGAGAGCCTCAGCCGGTTGCCAGGTACTTCCGGTACCAGGATAAAGACACTCTGGTACCAGTCTGAGCGGCGCGGCATCGTCGTCAGCGTGACCGAGACGCAGACACGAACGATCCGAACGACACCCATGACATCTACGACACCCACGACACGGGCGACACGGGCGAGACCCACCGGCCCCGCCCTCAGCCCCCTCGGGCTGTTCACCGTGCTGCTGGGCGCGGCGCTGCCCCTGATCGACTTCTTCATCGTCAACGTGGCCCTGCCCACCATGGACCGCGATCTCCACGCCGGCCCCGCCGTGCTGGAGCTCGTCGTCGCCGGATACGGCGTGGCGTACGCGGTGCTGCTGGTCCTCGGCGGCCGGCTGGGCGACACCTTCGGACGGCGCAGGCTCTTCCTCGCCGGGATGGCGGCCTTCGGCGTGACCTCGCTGGCCTGCGGGCTCGCGCCGGACGCCTGGAGCCTGGTGGGCGCCCGGGTGGCGCAGGGCGCCGCGGCCGCGCTGATGCTGCCCCAGGTGCTCGCCACGATCCACGCCTCGACCAGCGGTTCGCGCCGCGCCCGCGCGCTCAGCCTGTACGGCGCGACGGCCGGTCTGTCGATGGTGGCGGGGCAGATCCTGGGCGGTGTGCTGGTGGCCGCGGACATCGCGGGCACCGGGTGGCGCGCGGTCTTCCTGGTCAATGTGCCGGTCGCGCTGATCGGCCTGGTCCTCGCGGTCCGCACGGTCCCCGAGACCCGCTCGGAGCGGCCCGCGCCGGTGGACGTCCCCGGCACCGTGCTGCTGGCGCTGTCACTGATCACGCTGATGGTGCCGCTGACCGAGGGCCGGGCGGCGGGCTGGCCGCTGTGGACCTGGCTGGTGCTGGGCGCGTTCCCGTTCGTGGCCGCCGCGTTCTACGTCGTGGAGCGGCGCGCCGACCGGGCCGGACTCGTGCCGCTGCTGCCGCCGAGCCTGTTCGCGGAGCGCGGGCTGCGGCGCGGGCTGCCGATCGTGGTGCCGTTCTCGATCGGCTTCGGCGGCTTCATGTTCGTCATCGCGGTCGCGCTCCAGCAGGGCCTGCGGTACGGGCCGGTCGAGGCCGGGCTGGCGCTGGTGCCGATGGCGACGGCGTTCTTCGTGGCCTCGCTGCTGGGGCCGCGCCTGGTGGGCCGCTACGGGAGCCGGGTGGTGACCGCGGGCGGGCTGATCCAGGCGGTGGGCATCGGCACGCTGATGCTGGCCGTATGGCGGGACTGGCCGGATCTGTCGCTGGCCGGGCTGCTGCCGGGCGTGGCGCTGGCCGGGTTCGGGCAGGGGTTGCAGCTTCCGGTGCTGATCCGGATCGTGCTGGCCGATGTGCCGAGCGAGCGGGCCGGGGTGGGGAGCGGTGTGATGGTCACCACCCAGCAGTCGGCGCTGGCGCTGGGCGTGGCGACGCTCGGCACGCTCTTCCTGGCCCTGGAGCCGTCGGCGGGCATGGGCGACGCGCTGGTCAGTACGCTCGCGGCCCAGCTGGGGGCGATCGTGGTGACCCTGCTGCTGAGCCTGCGGCTGCCGCGCGCGGTGTCGTAGGCGGAATGCCCCGTCGCCCGGGACCGGTCACGCCTGGGACGCCGGTCACGCGTGGGACGCCGGTCACGCCCGGGAGGCGGTCCGCCTGGGAGGCCGGTCACGCCCGGGACGCCGGTCACGCCTGGGAGGGGGCCACGCCCGGGACGCCGGTCACGCCCGGGACGCCCGTCACGCTGGGAGGGGGCCACGCCCGGGAGGCCGGTCACGCCCGGGACGCCCGTCACGCTGGGAGGGGGCCACGCCCGGGAGGCCGGTCACGCCCGGGACGCCCGTCACGCTGGGAGGGGGCCACGCCCGGGAGGCCGGTCACGCCCGGGACGCCCGTCACGCTGGGAGGGGGCCACGCCCGGGAGGCCGGTCACGCCCGGGACGCCCGTCACGCCTGGGAGGGGGCCACGCCCGGGAGGCCGGTCACGCCCGGGACGCCCGTCACGCCTGGGAGGGGGCCGCCCCTGGGACGCCGGGACACCGGTCACGCCCGGGACGCCGGTCACGCCTGGGAGGCGGCCCACCACAGGATGAGCGCGGCCACCGCGAAACAGGCCAGCATGATCAGGACGACCTGCCGCCGCGCCGCCGCGTCGGCGGTCATCCGCGGCGAGCCGAGGGCCCCGTGTGCCTGGGCCAGGTGATCGAGCCCCTTGTGCCGGGCGCCGCCGTAGGTGATCCGCTCCTGCCAGTCGCAGTGGAGGCAGCCGAGCAGCCGCCGCTGCCCCGGACCGTAGCCGTAGCTCACCTCGAAGACCGTGCCGTCCTCGCGGATGGCGGTGATGTGATGCGTCACGCCTCGCACGATGGGTGAACCCCCGTTCTGCCGAGCCGACGACGGGCTCCGGTGCCACGGACGTCGCGTCCGCGGCGCCGGAGCCCGTCGTCGGGTATGGTCCGGTGCCGTGCTCCGGGCCGTCGGCCCGGACCGGGTCAGCAGCCGATCAGGCGGCCGCCCAGGTAGGACTGGATCTGGTCGAGGGAGACCCGCTCCTGCTTCATCGTGTCGCGCTCACGCACGGTGACGGCGTTGTCGTCCAGCGTGTCGAAGTCCACGGTGACGCAGAACGGGGTGCCGATCTCGTCCTGGCGGCGGTAGCGGCGGCCGATCGCGCCGGCGTCGTCGAACTCGATGTTCCAGTGCTTGCGCAGGTCCGCCGCGAGCCCCTTGGCCTTCGGCGAGAGCTGCGCGTTGCGGGACAGCGGCAGCACCGCGACCTTGACCGGCGCCAGCCGCGGGTCGAGCCGCATCACGGCGCGCTTCTCCATCTTGCCCTTGGCGTTGGGCGCCTCGTCCTCGACGTACGCGTCGAGCAGGAAGGCCAGCATGGCGCGGCCCACGCCCGCCGCCGGCTCGATCACATAGGGGGTCCAGCGCTCGCCGGCGTCCTGGTCGAAGTACGACAGGTCCTGGCCGGAGGCGGCGGAGTGCGCCTTCAGGTCGTAGTCGGTGCGGTTGGCCACACCCTCCAGCTCGCCCCACTCCGAGCCGCCGAACTGGAAGCGGTACTCGATGTCAGCGGTGCGCTTGGAGTAGTGGGAGAGCTTCTCCTTGGGGTGCTCGTACCACCGGATGTTCGCCTCCTGGAGACCGAGGTCCCGGTACCAGTTCCAGCGCTGCTCCATCCAGTACTCGTGCCACTTCTCGTCCTCGCCCGGCTTGACGAAGAACTCCATCTCCATCTGCTCGAACTCACGGGTGCGGAAGATGAAGTTGCCCGGCGTGATCTCGTTGCGGAACGACTTGCCGAGCTGCGCGATACCGAACGGCGGCTTCTTGCGCGAGGTCTGCTGGACGGCGAGGAAGTTGGTGAAGATGCCCTGGGCGGTCTCGGGGCGCAGATACGCGACCGAGCCGGAGTCCTGGGTGGGGCCGAGGTGGGTGGAGAGCAGCCCGGAGAACTGCTTGGGCTCGGTGAAGCTGCCCTTGTTGCCGCAGTGCGGGCAGTTGACGTCGGCCAGGCCGTTCTCGGGCAGCCGGCCGTGCTTGGCCTCGTACGCCTCCTCCAGGTGGTCCGCGCGGAACCGCTTGTGGCAGGAGGTGCACTCGGTGAGCGGGTCCGTGAAGGTGGCGACGTGGCCGGACGCCTCCCACACCTCACGGGCCAGGATCACGGACGAGTCGATACCGACGACGTCGTCACGCGAGGTGACCATGGCACGCCACCACTGCCGCTTGATGTTCTCCTTCAGCTCCACACCGAGCGGTCCGTAGTCCCAGGCGGCGCGCTGGCCGCCGTAGATCTCGCTGCACGGGTAGACGAAGCCACGGCGCTTGCTGAGGCTGACGATGGTGTCGATCTTGTCGGCGGCCACGGTGCTCTCTTCATTGATGACGACATTGACGACGAAGCGAATGCTTCAGGTTACCGGCGGCGGCACCCCCCGGATCAAATCGATGCGCGAAGCGATCACCAAGAGGGCACTTGTTGACAATCGTTTCCATTTTTGTTGAAAATGAGAGTCATGAACATACGCCGCCTCAGGCCCACGACCGCTCTCGTCGGAGCCGCCGCACTGGGTCTGACCACCCTGACAGCCTGCTCCTCCGACGCCGGAGACGGAAGGACGGACGGCAAGCTCGACGTGGTGGCGTCGTTCTATCCGATGCAGTTCCTCGCCGAGCGGATCGGCGGGTCCGCCATCCATGTGTCCACGCTGACCAAGCCTGGTGTCGAGCCGCACGACCTGGAGATCAGCCCCCGGCAGACCGCCGACCTCAGCAAGGCGGGCCTGGTGGTCTACCTCAAGGGACTCCAGCCCTCCGTCGACCGCGCCATCGCCCAGGCCCATCCCGAGCACGTCGCCGACGCCGCCTCGTACACCACCCTGGAGGACCACGGCACCGAGGTGGAGGGCGACGAGCACGAGGGCGAGGAAGGACACGACGACCACGCCCACTCCGGCGACGCCGCCGCCGACCCCCACATCTGGCTGGATCCGGTGCGCTACGCCCAGGTCGCCAAGGGTGTCGGCAAGGCGCTGGAGAAGGCCGACCCCGATCACGCCGAGACATACAAGAAGAACACCACCGCCCTGGTCAAGCAGCTGAACACGCTCGACCAGGACTTCCGGAACGGTTTGAAGGACCGTTCCTCGGACACGTTCATCACGACCCACGCCGCCTTCGGCTACCTCTCCGAGCGCTACGGTCTGCGGCAGGAGGCGATCTCCGGGCTCGACCCCGAATCCGAGCCCAGCCCGGCCCGGATCAAGGAGCTGCATACCATCGCCAAGAAGGACAAGGTCAACACCGTCTTCTTCGAAACCCTGGTGAGCGACCGCACGGCCAAGACGCTGGCGGGCGATCTGGACCTGCGCACCGATGTGCTCGATCCGATCGAGGGCATCGGGACCACGTCCAAGGGCGACGACTACATCCAGGTCATGCGGTCCAACCTCAAGGCCCTGCAGACGGCACTGGGCGCCAAGTAACGGAGGAACCCATGGAAACCGAGGAGACCAGGGAGACCAGGGAGACCGGGGAAGCCCGGGACCCCGGGGACACCGAGGAGCCTGACATATCCCAGCCGGCGGAGCGCGGCGCGGCCACCGGGGAGCGCGGCGCGGCCGCCGGCCGCGACCCGGCCCTCGACCCGATATCCCTGCGTGGCGCCACCGCCACCCTGGGCGGCCGCACCGTGCTGCGCGGCGTCGACCTGACCGTCCGCCGCGGCGAGGTCGTGGCGCTGCTCGGCGCCAACGGCTCGGGCAAGTCCACCGCCGTACGGTCCATCGTCGGCCAGGTGCCGCTCACCGGCGGTGAGCTGGCCCTCTTCGGCACCCCGCGCCGCCGCTTCCGCGACTGGGCCCGGATCGGTTACGTACCGCAGCGCACCACCGCGGCCAGTGGCGTCCCCGCGACCGTCCGCGAGGTCGTCTCGGCGGGCCGGCTGGCCCGCCGCCGGTTCGGCCCGCCGCGCAAGGCCGACCGGGCGGCCGTTCAGCGCGCCCTGGAGCTCGTCGGCATGGCCGACCGCGTCCGGGACCCGGTGAGCGCCCTCTCCGGCGGTCAGCACCAGCGCGTCCTGATCGCCCGCGCCCTCGCGGGCGAACCGGAACTGCTGATCATGGACGAGCCGATGGCCGGCGTCGACCTCGCCAGCCAGGAGATCCTCGCGGACACCCTCCGCGAGCAGGTCGCCGCGGGCGCCACGGTCCTCCTCGTCCTCCATGAGCTGGGCCCGCTGGAGCCGCTGATCGACCGCGCGGTGGTGCTCCGGGACGGCTGCGTCGTGCACGACGGCCCGCCGCCCCAGGCCGTGGGCCAGCACGCCCTGCCCGGCCATGATCACGTCCACCCCCACGCGGCGCCCGACGCCGAACCGATCCGGACAGGGTTGCTGACCTGAGATGCTCGAGATCCTCGACTACGCCTTCATGCAGCGGGCCCTGCTCGCCGCCGTCATGGTCGGCATCACCGCGCCCGCCGTCGGTATCTACCTCGTCCAGCGCCGTCAGGCGATCATGGGCGACGGTATCGGCCACGTCGCGCTCACCGGCGTCGCCCTCGGCTTCCTGACCGGCGCCAACCCGGTGTGGACCGCCGTTCTCGTCTCCGCCCTCGGCGCGATCCTCATGGAGCTGATCCGCTGGTACGGCAAGACCCGTGGCGATCTCGCACTCGCGATGCTCTTCTACGGCGGTATGGCGGGCGGTGTGCTGCTGATCAACCTCTCGCCGACCGGCTCCAACGCCAACCTCACCACCTATCTCTTCGGCTCGATCACCACGGTCTCCCCCGACGACGTGGTCGCGATCTCCCTCCTGGCCGCCTTCGTCGTCCTGATCACCCTGGGGCTGCGCCGCCAGCTGTTCGCGGTGTGCCAGGACGAGGAGTTCGCCCGGGTGACCGGCCTCCCGGTGCGCACGCTCAACCTGCTGCTGGCCATCACCGCCGCCGTCACCGTCACCGTCGCCATGCGCGTCGTGGGCCTGCTCCTGGTCAGCGCCCTGATGGTGGTCCCGGTCGCCGCCGCCCAGCAGGCCACCCGGGGCTTCGCGATGACGCTCGCCCTGGCGATCACCATCGGCATCGTGGTCACCCTGTCCGGCACGGTGTACTCGTTCTACGAGAACGTCCCGCCCGGCGCGAGCATCGTCGTCCTGGCCATCGGCGTCTTCGCGGTGATCACGGCCCTGGCCGCACCCCTGGCGAAACGACGCGCACAACGGGTCGCCACCGCCGAGGAGCGCTGCACCCTGAGGGACGATGTACTCGTATAGTCCTTCGCTCAGGTTCTCGCTCTCGCCCGTCGTCACAGCGTTAACTGGCACAATGGCCGGGCAGCAAGCGCAGCGGGCGCGGAGAGAGCGCCGAGGGCGACGGAGCATGCGAGGTTGAGGAGGCAGCTGTGGCGACCGCGGGTCCCCCAGTACGCGGCCGGTCCACCAGGCAGCGCGCCGCGGTGGCGGCGGCACTGGACGAGGTGGACGAGTTCCGCAGTGCGCAGGAGCTCCACGACATGCTCAAGCACCGCGGCGACTCGGTGGGCCTGACCACCGTCTACCGCACGCTCCAGTCCCTCGCCGACGCCGGCGAGGTCGACGTCCTCCGCACCACGGACGGCGAGGCGGTCTACCGCCGCTGTAGCAGCGAGGAGCACCACCACCACCTGGTCTGCCGCGCCTGCGGCAAGGCGGTCGAGGTGGAGGGCCCCGCCGTCGAGAAGTGGGCCGACGCGATCGCCGCCGAGCACGGCTTCGTGGACGTGGCCCATACGATCGAGATCTTCGGCACCTGCGGCGACTGCGCCACGAAGCCCTCCCAGGACTGACCCGGCCGGGCCTCCGCCCTACGGGGCGGGCGCCGCGGCCGAGCCCGACCTCCTGAGCAGCCGGATCAGGACGCCCGCCGCCACCCCGACGATGGCCGCACCCATCACCCCTCCGCCCACCTGGCCGCCCTCGCCACGGACCTCGGCGGTCCGCTCAGGTGAGGAGTGCCGCGAGCTGGGCCATCTCGGTGGGCGGATCGATCACCGGCTGGATGAGGAGTTCGTCGATGCCGGCCTGTTCCAGGGTGGCGATGCGGGCGAGGAGATCGTCGCGGGTGCCGACCAGGGCCAGGGTGTTCATCAGCGAGGGCAGAACCAGGTCCCGGTCCTGCGGTGCGATGCGTCCGAGGTAGTTGGGGTAGAGCTTGGTGTGGCGGTCCGGCGCGGTGGCGGTGGTGCCGCGCCGGTCGAGGAGCCGCCGCACCGCCTCGCGTTCCTCAAGGCTGAGTTGCTCGGCGAAGGCGGGGTTTTCGGCGGCTGTGTCGGCGGCGAAGGCCAGCAGCGACAGGACGAGGTGGCCGGTCGCGTCCCGGGCCGCGTCGCCATGGGGGTCCTCGTCCTCGTTCAGCATGTGGAGCGAGGTGACCACGTAGGAGTCCGTGTGGGAGTCGGGGTCGCGGGGTGTGTCTTGGGCGGCGTGGCGGCGGGCGTCGTGCAGCGCGTGCCAGGCGGTGGGGTCCAGCAGGCCGAAGGAGATGAGGCCAGTGCCGCGGCGGCCGGCGACGGCGGCGGCCTTCGGTCCGAGCAGCGCGGCCACGACGAACTCGATCGGGTCGGCGGTGTTCACGTGCGCTCCGGTGTGCAGGAACCGGATGTCGCGGACCCGGTCACCTTCGCGGTACTCGGTCGAGCGTCCGGCGCACAGGTCCTGCAGTGCGGCGGTGAAGTTCTCCAGCCTGGCCGCCGTGGTCGGCCGCATCCCCAGGGTGCGCCGGGCGGTGTTTCCGGTGCCGACGCCGCAGATGATCCGGCCCGGTGCCAGGGCGTTGAGGCTGGCGAGCCCGCTCGCGGCGGCCGGAGCCGAGCGCAGCGCCGGTGAGGTCACGCCGATGCCGAGCCTGATGCGGCTGGTGGCCTTCGCGCACAGGCTCAAGGCGACGAAGGGATCGCCGTGGACCATCGGGGTGTCGTTGACCCAGAAGCTGTGCAAGCCCAACTCCTCGGCCCGCACGGCGAGGTCCTCCACTCCAGGGTGCGCGCTGACCACGACGCCTGCACGCATCACACCTCCAAGGTATGCGGATGGAATCGCTCGCTCAGCATGACAGGTCCCGGCGTAGAGCCGGCTGGACGTATGCGTATGCCGGCCTCGCGGAAAAGGTCGAGGTGGACCCCGAATCGTTCGCGCGGACGAACACATCTTGGTCAGCGCGGTCGCCGTCAACCGCCGCTTTCCGAGCACGGGGCGCGGGGGCGGGCGTCGAACAAGCGGATATCCTCACCCCTCATCAGCTCCGCCCACGGTCCTCGTCCCGCTCCTCCCCAGGGTTGTCGCCGTCCGGTACGGGAAAGACGGACGTACGCGCGTCGTCCCGTCCGCGGCGGGGCGACGGACCCGTGCCATGTGCATGAACATGCATGAACAGGCACGAACATTACGGCTGACTTGGGGGGAAGCCTGATGTCCTTGTTTCCGGACCTGCCGGCGTTGCCGGGCCTCTTCGTCGATCCGCCCTCTCCGAAGAAGACCGCCGGCGCCTTCCACACCACCAGCGCGACGGGCAAGAACAAGACCAAACTGGACGACCCGGAGGCAGCCGGGAAGGCCCACTCGGGATGGGCGGTCGCGAGACCCAATCAGGAGTGCGTGACGGCGTGGCGCAACCGTCTGCACGATCTCGGCGAGTCGGCCAGGGAAGCCGCCACCGCCATCACCGACGCCATGGACGACTACATGGACACCGACCTGTCCATCGCGGCGGAGCTGCGCAAGGACGCCCGCTGGCTGGAGGGTGCCTGATGGTCTCCGTCCCCGACCTCCGGTCCGCGAGCCCGCAGGCATGGCGCGACGCCGCCACCGACGCGCTCACCGCGGCCAAGCACTGCGAGGAGATCGGCACCGCCGCCCGCGACGACGTGGCCCGCACGCTGGAGAAACAGTGGGTGTCCGACGCGGGCCTCGCCGCCCGCCGCACCTTCGTCAAGCACGCCGAGGACTACGAGGCGGCGAACCTGGCGCTGCGTGAGCTCTGCCGCGTCTACGACGACCTGGCCGACGAGATCGAGGCCGCCCAGCGCGATCTGAGCAGCGCGCTCACGTACGCCGACGACCATGAGCTGACCGTCGACGACAGCGGTCGCGTCTCCCGCGCCGCACCGGCGGCCTCCGCCCCCGGTGACGACAGCCAATCCGATCCGGTCCAGCACGCCCAGGGCATCATCGAGGGCGCCCTGTCCCGCGCGACCAAGGCCGACACCACGGCGGCGGCCGCGCTGCGGACCATCAGCGGCCTCACCGAGATCTCCGATCCGAAGCTGGTCAAGGAGGCGCTGACGAAGAACAGCCCGCTGGCCATCGCGCTGCGCCTGACGGGGGCGCCCAACGGTACGCATCCGATCAACGTCTCCCCCTCGCAGCTGGCCGCCGTGGAGCGGGCCGCGAGGGAGACCGGGGTGAGCAAGACGCTGCTGCTGTCGATCCTCTGGCAGGAGCAGCAGTGGTACCAGAACTACGACCAGGACGGCCACGGTCTCCTGCCGACCATCGGCAGGATCTTCAACTGGACCCTCCAGCAGACGATCAAGCCGGACAAGTCGCTCGGCATCACCCACATAAAGCTACAGACGGCCCGTAACGTCATAGAGCAACACCGGCAGGCGTTCACCACGCAGGACGGTACGTATCTGGGAGACCTCAGCGACGCCCAGCTCACCAAGTACATCGAGGAGTACCCCAACGAGGACATCCGCCTGAGCGCGTACTACCTCCAGGAGTTACGGAAGAATCCGTACGGTGCGGACACGGACAAGCAGTTGTTCATGCTCTACGCCGCCGACACCCCCGACGTCCGTGAGAAGAACGAGCAGTACGGGGACGATTCGGACCCCCGCGGGGGCGCCATCAAATCCCGCGCCGAGAACTGGGACGAGCTCCAGCCGTATATCGAGGATGCCCAGGCGTGGGAGGCTCTGAGCGACGAGGAACGCCAGAAGGCCCTGGAGCAATTGGAGAGCGACACCCCCAAGGGGCACTCCATCACCATCGACCCGATCTACGGCAGCGAGTCGCACGGCACCGGCACCGACGAACCGGAGCCCGGCACACCGTCGCCCGAGCCCGGACCGTCCCCCACCCCACCCTCCTCGGGCGGTAAGAACGACGACGGGGACGGAGGCGACAAGAGACCGAGCGAGCCCAGTTCCGGCCCCACACCGCGCCCCTCGGCGACGGGCCAGGCCCCTTGAAGAAGTGAGTCCATGAAGCGAGTGATCAGCGTGTTCGCGGCGGGGACGGCCACGGCCGTCCTCGCCGCGTGCGGCACCACGTCGGGCGGCGGCGCCGGCTCGTCACCCAGCCCGAGTGCCACGATGCCGGGCAATGTGCCCACCAAGCCCGAGTACGCGGACGCGGACGCGGTGGTGGAAGCCCTCGAAGCGGGGGGTGTCCCGTGTGAGATCACCCGCCGTTCGCAGGGCGGCAGCGCTGGAGGAAGCGGCCTCGGATGCGCCTCCGTCATCGACGGCACGAAGTTCGAGAACGACATCCAAGTGCTGAACCCGAAGAAGTTCAGCCGCGACGAGATCGGCGAGTCCATCGCCTCCCACAGAGAGCCTCCCACCAGTCACACCATCGTGGCCGCCGGTCACTGGTTCGTATGGGTCACCGAACCGCGCTTCGCGAACCGGATCGCCGCCGCCCTCGGCGGTGTCGTACTGCCGCCCGAGAAGGCCAAGATCCCCGAGTACCCGCTCCCGGACATTCCCCGCACCCCCCGCTACCGGTCGGTCGGCGCCCTCGCCGACGACCTCGCCGCGGCGGTCGGCTGCGACGACCGGAAGCAGCGGTCGGACACGGTGCTGACCTGCACCACCGGCGCGGACACCGGCTCGTCCAACTGCGCCACCCTGGCCCTGCACGCCTCGGACGCCGACCGTGACGCGGTACTGCGCGAGGCCATCGCCTACAAAGGGGTGCCCGCGACCCTGGTCACGGCCGGCAACTGGACCGTCAACCTCTGCGACTACGACCTGGGTTCACGCGCCGCCGACGCCCTGCACGGCACGGTCGTGTCCTACGACGGGGGCTGACCGCCGATGCCCCGAGAACACAGCCGGTCGGCCTTCGTACGGCCCTGGTCGCATCCGCGCCCGAAGCGCCCCCAACGCATCGCGGCGGGCACCACCGCGCTCCTGGCCGCGCCCCTCCTCACCGCCGGGGTGTCGCTGCGGCTGCGGTACGCGGGAGCCCCCGCGCCCGGAACGCGCACCCGAGGGCGGGACGCGGTGTGGCTCGGGCACGCCTGGGTGGACGGGCGCAACGGCGAGATCCAGCTCGCCGAGTTGGGCCGGCGGATGCGCGGCACCGGCATCCGGGACCTGTACGTCCACGCGGGCCCGCTGGAGCACGACGGCAGCCTGCCCGCGTCGCGCTACCCGAAGGCCCGCCGACTGGTGGACGCGGTGCGGCGCGAACTGCCTGGTGTGCGCGTCCAGGCGTGGCTGGGCGACGTCCTGTCCACCGAAGGCCCACCCGGGATGGACCTCGGCGAACGGGCGACGCGCGAGCGGGTCGTGCGCTCGGCCCAACAGGTGCTGGAGGCGGGGTTCGAGGGCGTCCACTTCGACCTGGAGCCCCTGCACTCCGGCGACCGGGACTTCTTGACCCTGCTGGACGACGCGCACGCGGTCACCCACGCCCACCGCGCACCGCTGTCGGTGGCCGCACACCAGATCGACCCGCTCCCCGCCCTCCACTCCGTGGCGGGTTTCCTCGCCGGTCACCCCAAGTGGTGGTCACCGTCGTACTTCGGCGCGGTCGCCCGCCGGGTCGACCAGATCGCGGTGATGTCCTACGACACGGCGCTGCCGCTGGAGAGCCTGTACGGGGGCTACGTCGCCCAGCAGACCCGGCTGGCCCTGAAAGCGACCCCGCCCGGCACCCACCTCTTGATGGGCCTCCCGGCCTTCCACACCGACGACATCGGCCACCACGAGTCGGCCGAAACGGTCACAGCGGCCATCCGGGGCGTCCGCCTCGGCCTGAGCCGCGAGGACCCACGCCGCGAGCGGTTCGGCGTCGCCCTGTACGTGGACTTCGCGGCAACACCGGGGGACTGGGCCGCGTACCAGCGGGGCTGGGGCGCGCCGGCATCCGATTGGAAGCCGGATGTCACAACGATCGAGTGCGCGTCAGGGACGCCCGGCAGAGATTTTTGGCGGACCTGACGTCTCACTCGATGCCGCTGCTCAGCCGCCCACCTGATGGAAAACGATCGTCGGCCCGTCATCGGTGGAAAGGACATCAACCTCGAAAGTTCGATCGGGAAAGGTACGGGTCAGGGCGTGTTCCCAGGATCCAGCAAGAGCAGCGGCGATATCTGCGAGCGCGCTATCGTTCTCGGGAGTCTCCTCGCATGGAACGGCATCGGCCACGACAAACCGGTTCAGAATATTTTCGAGCGCATAGACATCACCTTCAAGTTGATGGCTCCACTCCTCAAACCTTTCCTGATTGTACTTACGCTCCCAGAGAATGCATCCATCGACCTCGATGAATTCAGGATGAACGAGGTGCGCGAAGGCGAGCCACATACCTACACTGCAATTATGCGTAAGGAAGTCCACATAATCAGGGGCCCCTGTCAGGCTCCCAACCCAGGACCGAATCTCCGGGTACTCTTCGGGCTTCACAGCACTCCACATTCACTCGGGCAGCGGAATTTCATCCGGCCTGGCCGGCCGCGTCGAGTTCTTGTCCCAGTTGTAATACACCTCGCCCGTTTTCGGGTTCACATGCTTCTTCATCTCGACTACATGTGGAGGCGGTACGCCGTTGTGGGGCTTTGAGTCTGGTGAGATGTCAACGCGTTTCACCGGCCTGCCGTCAGAGTCATAGACAGCATATGCGGTTACGCTTCCGTCCTCCTTGCGGCGAACCAGGACCTCGTCAGGTTTCGCAGTCTGCGGGAACCGTCCTTGGTGCGGAGTCGCCTGTGACAGGTCGATGCCGCACTTCAAACCAAGCGCATCAAGCCACACGAAGGGATTGGTGACATACGCATGGTGGTTCGGGGCGGGCTCGAGGCCGAGGGGGTCCGGGGTGACGTAGCGGGCCGTTTCGGGGTCGTAGTGGCGGAAGTAGTTGTAGTGCAGGCCCGTTTCGGGGTCGGCGTATTGGCCCGGGAAGCGGAGGGGGCAGGTGGTGGTGGCCGGGCTGCTTACCGGGGAGGGGAAATCCGCGCCCCAGAGGGTTGTGCGGTGTTGCCAGGCCAGGTCACCGGCTGGGGTGACCAACTCCGTGGGGGTGCCCACCAGGTCCGTGATGATGGCGTGGAAGCGGGGTTCCATCTCACCTGCGGCGCCTGTGAACTTTGCGATCAGGGATTCGCCGGGCTCGCGGACCAGCGGGGTGTGGTCGGTCTGGGTGAGGGGGCGGTGGGTGTCTGGGGCGTAGTCCCAGGTGGTGTGCCTGCCGTCTTGGGTGGATTGTTCGGCCAGGCGGGTGTCTTCCCAGGTGAAGTCCACCGATTCGGCGACCGTGCCGTCCTCGGCCAGGCGTTGTTTGGACAGGCGGCGGCCGAGGGGGTCGTAGGTGTAGTGCCAGTGGTCGCCCTCGGGGGTGGTCGCGTCCGTCAGGCGGTCTTCGGGGCTCCAGGTGTAGGTCCAGGTGCGGGTCTGGCCGTTGAGGAGTTTGCGGGTGCGGCGGGTGAGGCGGCCCTGGGCGTCGTGTTCGTAGGTGGTGCGGCCCGCTCGGTGGATGAGCGTGCCGGTGAATTCGCGGGCGCCGGACGCCGTTTCGTGGGCGGGGGCCGTTGCGTGGGTGAGGTTGCCCGCCGGGTCGTAGGCGTAGGTTTCGGTCCAGCCGTGGGCGTGGACCGCCGTCACGCGGCCTACCGGGTCCAGGTCGAAGCGGCGGGTGCCCGAGGTGAGTTCGCGGATCTCGGTGACGTAGCCGTCCGGGCGGTAGGCGTAGGAGCGGTGCTGGAGGATGCGGTTCGCTTCGTTGTGGCGGCCCCCGGCGATGGTCTGGGTGGTGAGGCGGTCTCCCCTGTCCCAGGTCTGCGTCAGGGTCACGGCCTCGCCCACGCGGCGTTCCGTCTCGCGGCCCGCCGCGTCGTAGGTGAAGGTCAGGGTGTCGGCCGTACCGGTACGCAACGTGGTGGGGCGGCCTGCTTCGTCGTAGGTCCAGGTGGTCGTCAGGCCGGAGGGGGTCGTGCGGGCGGTGCGGCGGCCCACGGCGTCGTACGCGTACGTCGTCGTCCGGCCGTTGACCGTTTCTGACAGGACTCGGCCCATCGCGTCCCGTTCGAGGGTCAGTTCGGCGTCCGGGTTCGTCGCTCGGGTCAGGGCGCCCTGTGCGTCGTAGGTGTACGTCGTCCGTGCGCCCGCCTCGTCGCGTTGTTCCGTCGTGCGGCCCAGCGCGTCCCGGGTGAAGTGGAGCGTTTCGCCCGCGCCGCCCGTGCGGGTCAGCAGGTCGCCCGCCGGGTCGTGGGTGTAGGTGAGGGTGCGGCCGTTGAAGTCGGTCTCGGAGGTGAGCCGGCCCGCCGGGTCGTAGGTGTAGGTCCAGGTCAGGCCCTGGGGGTTGGTGACCTCGGTCAGGCGTAGTTCGGTGTCGTAGGCGAACGCGTACGTGGCGCCGTCCGGCTCGGTGCGGGTGGCGGGGACGTCGAAGTGGGTGGGCGTCTGGCGGGTGGTGTGGCCCGCCGCGTCGGTGTGGGTGCGGAGGTTGCCCTCGCCGTCCCAGGTCCAGCTCTCCCGGGCGCCGTCCGGCTCCTCCCGCCACGCCGGTTTGCCCTCGGTGGTCCAGCCCATACGGGTGGTGTGGCCCAGCGGGTCCGTCACCTCGACCACCCGGCCGAAGGGGTCCCGGCGGACGGTCGTGGTGTGGCCCAGCGGGTCCGTTACGGCGACGGGGAGTCCGGCCCCGTCCGGGGTCAGGCGCGTGGTGTGGCCCAGCGCGTCCGTCACCTGCGCCAGGTGGCCCCGGTCGGTGTAGGCGTAGGTGGTGGTGGCACCGGTCGGGTCGGTCGTGGTGAGGAGGTTCCCGGTGTCGTCGTAGGTGTGGTGCCACGTCCCGCCGCCCGGCTCGGTGACCTCCACCGGCAGGCACAGCTCGTTGTACGTGGCCTCCGCCCGCGCCCCGTCCGGGAGGGTGACGCCGGTCAGGTTGCCGGCCTCGTCGTACGCGTAGCGGGTGGTCCGGCCCAGGGGATCCGTCACCGAGAGCTTGCGGTCGCCGCGTGCGTCCCATTCCGTGGCCGTGGTGTGGCCCAGCGGGTCGGTCTCCTCGATCAGCTGCCCGTCGGCGTTGTAGCGATACCGCGTCGCGTGGCCGAGCGAGTCCGTGTAGACCGTGGTGCGCGCCTCGTCGTCGTACGTCAGCGTGCCGTTGTAGACGCCGTCGCTGCCCTCGGTGCGCACCACTTTCCCGTCCGGCCCGTACACGTACCGGAACGAGGTGCCGTTGCGGTCGGTCCAGGACGTCACCCGGCCCTGGTCGTCGTACGCCAGACGCAGCGGCGTGCCGCTGGAGTTGGTGACCTCGGTGAGGTTGCCCGCCGCGTCGTAGCCGTAGCGCATCACCACCGTGCCGCCCTCACGGCTCCGCTCGGGCGCGTAGCCGGACGGCGGTTCGTCCAGCAGCCGCAGAGCGGTGACCCGCTGGCCCTCGGTGTCGATGGCCAGGTAGGAGCCCCCGGAGTGGCGGATGGCCAGGGGGGCGCCGCTCAGGGCGCGTTCGATGTCGACGCGGGCGCCGTTGCGGTCGTGCAGGCTCTCCAGGGCCAGGTAGACCGCTCCCGGCTGTTCCGTGGCGGCGGGGCGGGTGAAGGTGCGCACCACACCCGTCTCCGGGTCGGTGACCGTCATGACGCCGTCCGGTTTGCCGTCCCACTCCAGCGGCCATCGCGCGCCCTTCGCGGGCAGCGTGGGCACCCCCGGCTCCGGTACCGGGTACACCAGCCGCATCCCGTCCGCGGCGGCGAACACCACGCCCTCCGCGTCCAGTTGGATTCGTTCGTCCAGCAGGCTGGTCCAGGTCGGGCCGAACCACACCCCGCCCCGGTACGAGGACACATGGGTGCGCTCGAAGACCAGCGGCAGCGCACCGGGCAGGGTCAGGTCCGTGTGCTCCATGAGCATCGCGCCGGTCGCGATGTCGATCGGCTCGCCCGTGCACGGGCACTTCTTGGCCGGGCGGGCGGCCGGGCCCTCCTCGATGAGGTTCGGGCGCGACGAGGGCACTTTCGGCGGTTTGAGCAGGTCCGGGACGCCGGTGAGTTTCGGGACCACACCGGGCTTGAGCACTCCCAGACCGGCGCCGAAGAGCCCGCCGTCGATCATGCCGTCCTTGGCGGCCTGGTTGACCTCGTCCAGGCTGAAGCCGTGCTGCTGCCCCAGGGCGATCTTGATGGGCTGGGCCACGGCGGCGTCGATGGTCACCGACAGCACGCTGGTGAAGACGGCGCCGGTCAGCATCTCCGCGGCGATGACCGCGACCGCTTCCTCCACGGCGACGCCCAGGCTGGCGGCCATGGCGATGATCTCGGCCGCCACCCCGTCGGAGGCGCCCCCGGTGACGATGGTCAGCAGCCCACCGCCGACGAGTGCGAGCGCGTCGATGGTGATCTGCGTCCACAGCTTCTCGATGGCGTCGTCGACCGTGTCGGCGAACTTGTCGAGTGCCTTGGCCATGTTCCGGGCGGACTTGGAAAGATTGCTCAGCCAGCCCTCGTCCTTGCCCTTGGCGTAACGCCCCCAGAAGATCTCGAAGGCGTCGATCGCCTCGCCCTTGTTGTTGTGGATGAGGTTCGTGGCCGCCTTGTTGGTCGCGACCCGCACATCGTCCACGCTGTCGGCGAACGTCCGCCAGGCGTCGGCGGCGTGGCGCAGGGTGCCGGAGTTGGCGTCCGGCCACCACATGCCCAGCTTCATCAGCAGGGCTTTGGCCTTGTCCTCGATGCTCACCGGCCGCCGCCGTGGCCGCCCGGCCCGTCTCCCCCGGCCTTCTTGGCCTTGGTGAACATGCCCTCGATGAGCTTGTCGTTGTCGACATGGCCGTCGGCCATGTCGTTCATCGCCTCATGGATGCTGGTCAGCCCGAGGACGAGGATGCCGGCCGCCGATTCGATGTGCTTCTGGTTCGGCTTGTACTGCTTGCCGAAGTCCTTGCCGGGCTTGTCGTCCCCCCACGGCTCCCCATAGCCGTCCAGCGCGGTGATCAGCGTGGTCAGCGCCTCGCTCAGCTTCACGGCCTGGTGGTGGAAGGTGGGCGCGACGGATTTGATGTCCGCCACCTTGATGTCCAGGACCTTGTTCCCGCCGCCGTGCCCGCTGCCACTGCCCATGCGACGCCTCCCCCGCTGAGCGTTTGTCGTACAAAACTCTCAGACTAGGGCGGCAACAATCATGAACTGTTCAATACGGGCCACACAATGAGTAAAGTCCGCTCAGGACTGCGTCAGGTAGTCCACGAGGGCCTCGCGGCTTCGCTGAAGGTCCGCGATGCGCTGGTCCGTGGCCGCCAATTCCCGGTCCAGGATGGCCCGTACGTCCACACACATGTCGATCGCCGGCCGCTCGCCCCGCATGCACGGCAGGACCGAACGGATCACCTCGGTGGACAGGCCCGCGTTCAGCAGGGCGCGCACCTGCCGCACGGTGATCACCGACTCCTCGTCATAGACGCGGTAACCGTTCGCGCCACGCCGGACCTCGAGCAGACCCTGCGCCTCGTAGTACCGCAGCGACCGCGAGCTGACACCGGTACGCCGGGACAACTCCCCGATCAGCATGTACTCCGCCCCATCCGACCTTGACCTTCCCACCGGTGTGAAGCCTTAACGTCGCCCCGTCAGCGAAACATTCCGTACCGGTGGAGCACGATCGGTTCCGTGGCCCTCCCCGAGGCGCCGTCCTTCGTGGAGTTGCTCCACGACGCCTACCGGGCGGAGCCGCTCACCTCGCCGTGAGGGCGGCGCCAGGAGGCGCCGCCCTCCCGGCCCACGGCTCCGCCGGCCACCGGCCCGCGTGCCGGCCCGCCTACTGGCCCGTCTGCGGGGACTCCTTCTTCAGCTGCTCCTCGTTCGGGATCGCCCCGCCGAAGCGGCGGTCCCGGGAGGCGTACTCCACGCAGGCCCGCCACAGGTCGCGACGGTCGAAGTCCGGCCACAGCACGTCCTGGTACACCATCTCGGCGTAGGCGCTCTGCCAGATCAGGTAGTTCGAGGTCCGCTGCTCGCCCGAGGGGCGCAGGAAGAGGTCCACGTCCGGCATGTCCGGGTAGTAGAGGTACTTCGCGAACGTCTTCTCGTTCACCTTCGCCGGGTCGAGCCGGCCCGCCCGGACGTCCTCCGCCAGCGCCTTCGCGGCGTCCGCGATCTCCGCCCGGCCGCCGTAGTTCATGCAGAAGTACATGGTCATGGCGTCGTTGTCCTTGGTCTGCTCCTGGGCGACCTGGAGTTCCTGCGCGACCGACTTCCACAGCTTCGGCATCCGGCCCGCCCAGCGGATGCGGACGCCCATCTCGTCCATCTCGTCGCGGCGGCGGCGGATGACATCGCGGTTGAAGTTCATCAGGAAGCGCACCTCGTCGGGCGAGCGCTTCCAGTTCTCGGTGGAGAAGGCGTAAAGGGAGAGGTTCTTGATCCCCATCTCGAGGCAGCCCTTGAGCACGTCCAGCACGACACCCTCGCCGACCTTGTGCCCCTCGGTGCGCGGCAGCCCGCGCTCCTTGGCCCAGCGACCGTTCCCGTCCATCACCACGGCCACGTGCTGCGGCACCAGCTCACCGGGGATCTTCGGCGGCCGGGCGCCGGACGGGTGCGGGTCCGGCGCCCGGTATTCGCGCCGCTGTCGGCCCAGAAACCCGCGTCCTGCCATGCCTGCCACGTCTCCCTCTTGCCTTCGCTCTCTGTGCTGCTACTGCTATTTCTCTACGTACCGCAGCGACCGGAGTCCCCGCTCCAGGTGCCAGTGCAAATACGCCGCCACGAGCCCGCTGCCCTCCCGGGCATGGCGCAGCTCACACGCGTCCGCCGTCTGCCAGTCCCCCGTCAGCAGCGCGCCCAGCAGCGTCAGCGACTCCGCCGAGGGTACGACGCTTCCGGGCACCCGGCACTCCCCGCAGATGACGCCGCCCGCGCCGACCGAGAAGAACCGGTTCGGACCGGGCATCCCGCACTTGGCGCAGTCATCGAAACTCGGTGCGTAACCGTTGACGGCGAGGGAGCGCAGCAGGAACGCGTCCAGGACGAGATGCGGCTCGTGCTCCCCGGCGGCGAGGGTGCGCAGGGCGCCGACGAGGAGCAGATACTGCTGCACGGCGGGCTCGCCCTCGTGGTCGGTGAACCGCTCGGCCGTCTCCAGCATCGCCGTACCGGCGGTGTAGCGGGCGTAGTCGGTGACGATCGCCCCACCGTACGGAGCGATCGTCTCACTCTGCGTGCAGAGCGGAAGCCCGCGCCCGATCAGCTCGCCGCCGCGTGCGAAGAACTGCACGTCGACGTGGGAGAACGGCTCCAGCCGCGCCCCGAACTTCGACTTCGTCCGCCGCACCCCCCGCGCCACGGCGCGGACGCGGCCGTTGTTGCGGGTCAGGAGGGTGATGATCCGGTCCGCCTCGCCCAGCTTCTGGGTGCGCAGCACGATGCCGTCGTCGCGGAACAGACTCATGCGGCTTATTGTCCCTCAGCGGAACAGGTGGTCGAGCCGCCCAGCCTTCACGGCGCGCGTGAGGGCGCGGAGGGCGAGGGGGGTGGTGGCGATCACGGTGTGCGGTTCGTCGCTCTCGCGCAGCAGGACCGTGTTCGGGGTTCGGGCGAGCTCCACGCAGTTGTTGGCCGCGTCACCTGAGTACGAGGACTTCCGCCAGTGTTGTATGTCCGACATCTCCATGCCTTCAGAGCTGGTGCACGATGGCGCGAACGAAGTCGCGCGTGTCCTCAGGGCTGAGTGACAGCCCCTGGGTCCGGTCCAGGACTTCCCGGTAGTTGGCAACGAGCGTTTCCGCATCCACCAAGGCGACTCCGGTCGCCACGTCGAGCTGAACGGTGTCCAGCTGCGGCACCGGTCCAGCCGCATAGAGTACGGAAGCCCCCGCGCCGGGAAAACCTCCGGCCGCGAATGGGATCACGCGAACGGTCACGTTGTCCCGCTCGGACGCCTCCAACAGATACTCCAACTGGCCACGGGCCACCTTGGTGCCACCGAACTGCATGCGCAACGCGGCCTCATGGACCAGGAAGGTGCACTGCGGCGGACGGTCCCTATCCAGCACATCCCGGCGCTTCAGCCGGTGAGACAGCCTGCGACGGTGCTCAACCGCGGTGAGATCCGGTACCGCCGTAGCGAACACGGCCTTCGCATAGTCCTCCGTCTGCAACAGCCCCGGGATATGCATCGGCTGCATCGACCTCAGGTTCACCGCATGGTGTTCCAGTTCGGCCAGATCGAGCGCGCCTGCGGGCAGTTTGCCCCGGTACTCCTCCCACCAGCCCTGGACGCGTTCGACAGCCATGTCCACCAGGGCGTCGATATACGCCGTATCGCCACAGGAGTAGATCGCCGCGAGCGAGCGGACGCGCTCCTCACTCACGCCGAACCGACCGGCCTCCGTGTTGCTGATCCGAGTGCGATCCACGCCCAGATGCTGAGCGGCCTGCGCCACGCTCATCCCGGCGTGCTCACGCATCTTGCGCAACTCCGCGCCCAGGCGTCGTTGCCTCGCGGTCGGCGCCGTCCTCGGCATGCGCCCTCCCCTTCACTTGCGGCCAGTCTCGCGTCGAACGCTCCCACACGTCCAACCAGAGCACCAATTCTAACGAGTGATAGCACTCGTGCTCACCAATGCTCTATGGTCCTGATAGCGCAGCGCATCGAACCAACCACGCACCGCGTTGGGAGAACCGCCATGCCCGAAGTCGCCGGACCCACCGAGCCCGCGCACGCCTACCGCCTCAGCGCACCCAACTCCCCCAAGAGCCCCAGGGTGTGCCGCGACGCGATCGCCGCCCTCCTCCACGCCAACGACCTGCACGACCTCGCGGACACGGCGCGACTGCTGGTCTCCGAGGCGGTCACCAACGTCAACCAGCACACCAACACCCAACTGATCCACATCGACACCCTCGTCCGCGACCGCATCGCGACCATCGCCGTACGCGACGGCTCCCCGGAACGCCACCCATACCCTCGGGACGCGGCGCCCGACGAGGAGGGCGGGCGGGGGTTGTTCCTGATGCGGGAGCTGGCCTACGCATGGGGTGTGACCTGGGAGAACGGACTGCGCCCCACCGGTAAGCACATCTGGTTCGAGCTGCGCGAACCCTTCACCGAGTGAAAATAAGTACGAGTGACCGGAGGACACCCATGCCGCGCGCATCCGCCACCCTGCCCGAGTACTGGGACAGCTACAAGCCTCACCGCGAGGAAGGTGAGCAGCCCGCACCGAGCGTGGACGCGTTCGAGTGGACGCAGTACCAAGGACACGGACCGGGTGCGGAGTTTCTGGGGAGTCCCCGCACCGCGCTGGAGCTGGGTTCCGCCGAGGGCAAGGAAGCCGTGTACCTCGCTCGTACGGGCGTCGAGGTGACCGCCGTGGACTTTTCCGCCGTCCAGGTCGCCCGTGCCCGCCGTTGGTGGGAGGGCACGTCCCGGCTGACCTTCGTGCACGCCGAAGCCTGCGACTACCTTGCCCGCACCGACGCCATGTACGACGCGGTGTTCTCCATCTGGGGAGCCGTCTGGTTCACCGACCCCAACGCCTTGATCCCGCTGATCCTCGAACGCATCAATCCCGGCGGCACCCTGGCCTTCTCGCAGGCCGAGCCCATCGAGGACCACTACGGAGCGCAGGCGATGTACGGAAACGGACTCGCGGGCCGCAAGCTCACCCTTCTGCGTTGGTCATACGCGCCCGAGTGGTGGGCCGACCTGCTGAAGCGCACGGGCTTCGTCGACATCGACGCGCGGGTGCTACCCGCGCCGGACCCGGCAGACGTCGGCACCCTCATGGTGCGCGCGAGCGCTCCGAGGTGAACCGACGCCTGTCGTCTCCGTCTTTCATCACCCCACTCGTCGCGATGTCACAGCCGTGTGCTGGTCGCGATGTGTCCCGGTCACAACCCCGCGCGGGTACGGCAGTTGGCGGCCGAACCGCGCCTCCCCTTCCGCACACTGGTTCTACAGAGCAGGTCAGCGCGGACAAGACGACGGATGAGGGATGCGCCATGGCGGCCGGTTGCCGGGACTGTGAGACGTGTACGAGGTCGTGGCTGGGGCGGCTGTTCCAGAACCTGGCGGTGGGGCTGATGCACATCTGCACGATCGGCATCAGCTATCTGATCAAGAAGGGGTTCAGGCGGCACTGCCCGCAGTGCAAGCACCTGCTGTCGCGGCACGCGCGCAGGGCGGACGGTTCGTTCCGGGACTAGTAGTGCTTGGTCAGGTTGGTGTGCGGGTGGGTATGTCACGGTTGCAGGTGGGGCAGGCGCCGGTCCAGGTTGCGAGGAGTGTCTGCAGTTCGCGGACGACTTGGTAGAGGCTCAGGCCGACGCCGTGTCTTTTGGGCACGGGCCAGTCGCTGCAGGGTGCAGAAGGCATGCGCGACGGAGACGAGGGTGACGTGGTGGTGCCAGTCGCCCCAGGTCCCGCCCTCGAAGTGGGCCAGGCCGCCGGCGACCACGAGGCGCGCACCGTGATCGCCGTCTCCTTCGCCTGCATGGACGTCGCGACGGCCAGCCTGATCGCCCTCGACGGCGCGGGTGACGTCATGGTGCCGTTGGCTTCGGCGAAGCGAACGCCGCCCTCATGTCCAACGCCGTAGCAGGACGGCTCGACCACCTCGGCACGCGTAACGCCCAGTCGGCCAAGTGCCGGTGAAACGGTTGGGGGCCGTGCGGCCAAGTACCGGGTGAAGGGATCACCGAGCACCTTGGAGGCATGGGTGCCCCTCATACCCGAACGACCCATGAGCCGGGGCGCGCCGCCGCGGCCGGACGCCGCGGGGTTCGCGGCGTTCTACGAGGAGAACTTCGACGCCGTCCTCGGCTTCGTGACCCGGCGCACCACCTGCCCGCAGGTGGCCGCGGACCTCACCGCCGACATCTTCGTCGCGGCGCTGGAGGCAGCCGACCGGTACGACCCCGGGCGCGGGTCGCCCTCCGCCTGGTTGTACGGCATCGCCCGCAACGTCCTGTCCTCCCACTACCGGGGCAACGTCCGCGAGCGTCACGCGGTGGCGCGGCTGAACGGGCGCCGGCTGCTGGACGAGGAGGACATCGCCGCGCTGGAGGAGCGGATCGACGCGGAACGGGCGGCACGGGCGCTGGCCGAGCGGCACAGCGCGCTGAGCGAGCCGCTGCGCGAAGTCCTCGATCTGGTGGCCGTCGACGGCCTCACCCCGCGCGAGGCCGCTCAGGCCCTCGGGCTCAACCAGGCGACGGTGCGGGTCCGTCTGCACCGCGCGAAGCGGGCGCTGCGCGCCGCATACCCGGCCGTCACCGAACGCACCGATCGCACCGAACCAGTCGATCGCACTTTGGAGGTTGTCTCATGAGTACGCCCACCGGATTCAAGCGGCGCCTGGCGTCGGAGCTGTCGGCCATGGCCACGGCACCGGCCCCCGTCGGTGCCACCCGGGCCCCGGCCCGTCGCCTCCGCGTCCGGTTCGCGGTCGCGGCGGTGGCGACGGCCGCCGGTGCGGCGGTGGTCGTGCCCACACTGAGCGGCTCGGGCGCCGCGCCCGCGTATGCCGTGACCAAGCAGGGCGACGGCTCGCTGGTCCTTCACCTGGACCGCCCCGAGGGCCTGCCCGGTCTGCAGAAGCAGCTGAAGGAGATGGGCGTGCGGGCGGCCGTCCTGGAGGGGGACGAGAACTGCCCCACGGGTGCCCCGCCCGAAGCCCCCTGGGCCACGATGGACTATGCGATGACGGTCTCGTCCCAGCCGTGGAGCGCCATCATCCGCCCGGACATGATCCCGGACGACACCGTCCTGCCGGACGGCAGCCGGGCCAAGGGCGCGACGCTGCTCATCGTGGCGGAGTTCGGCAAGGACCACAGGACCAAGGGGGTGTCGTTCCGGCTGGTGGAGAAGGTTCCGAAGTGCAGCGTGCCGGGGATCGGCGCCGGCGGCCCGGACGCGCACCTCTGACGCGAGGGCACGAGCCGCGGGCCACTCCCCCGGCTCCGCCCCCCATGGCTCAGCCGTCGTGACTCAGCCGCCACGGCTCGGTCCCCCCGAGGAAGCGGACCGTTTCGGCAAGCGGGGTCCGATCCGTGCGGCGTGCGGCCCGTGCGGATCCTCGCAGTGGCGGAGAGCACCCGCTCAGGCGCGGGGATGTCGTGGGTGGCGCCGGTCACCGGGCCCTGTGGAACGAGGCCCGGTGACCGGCGCGGTGGGTCGTCAGGCGCTCGGTCAGAGGTAGCGGAAGCCGACGGGGACGCCATCGGCTCGATGGACCAGGGTCCCGGGAGCGGATCTTGCAGACCATCCCGTTGACGACCCGCCGGTCGATGGTCTTTGCGGCCGGACCTTAGCGCACGGCTCCGGCCGCGCGTACTTCGGCGAGCGCTTGCCGTGCCAGCGGGCCGAAGCCCTCGCTGTTGTCGGTGTCGATCCACTGATCGTAGGCGATCTCCCAGGCGAGCGTGCCCAGTTTCGCGGCCACGCGCGCGGTCAGGGTCGGGACTCCGCGGCGTGTGAGGGCCTCGATCATCGAGGCGGCGAGGTCGAGCCTTTTCAGGGCTTCGCGTTCACGCAGTTCCGTATTGGCGTTCAGCACGGCCTGGCGCCGGGCGCTGAACTCGCGGCGGTCGGCGGTGAAGAACGTCCGGCCGAGCGCGTCGAGGGCGTCCGCCACCGCGTCGAGCGGCCCGGCCGCCGGCGGCGCCGAGGCGATCCCTTCGACGAGCAGACCGGTCACCGTGCCCCCGCCGAAGAGCACCTCGCGCTTGTCCGGGAAGTACCGGAAGAACGTGCTCTTGGTGAGCCCCGCGCGCTCCGCGATCTCGATCACGGTCGTGTTCTCGTAGCCGTGCTCCTCGAAGAGGTCGAGGGCGGCGGCGGCGAGTCGTCCTGGTGCGTCGGGTTGCCAGCGAGCCATGGGAGCAGTGTACGGGACTTGGTCCCGTCACTGGTGTAGGGTCGATAAGACCAAGTCCCATCACTGGCCAGGAGAGGTCACCGATGAGTAAAGCTGTCCGTTATCAGCGATTTGGCGGTCCCGAAGTACTCGAACTGCAGGAGATACCCGAGCCGCACGCCGCACCGGACGAGGTTCGCGTCCGGGTCACGGCCGCCGGGCTGAATCCGATGGACTGGCAAATCACCACACAGCCCGAAATGGCGGCGCGGTTCGGCATCACCTTGCCGGCCGGGTTCGGCAGCGACTTCGCCGGAGTGGTGGACGAGGTGGGCGCCGAAGCCACGGGATTCGCGACCGGCGACCGGGTGTACGGGGCTGCGATTGGGCGGTCCGTCGCCGATTTCGTGCTGGTCAAGACACCCACGGCAACGCTCTGGCCCATCCCGGAGGGCATCGGCGACGAGGTGGCGGGCGTGCTTCCGGTGTCCGGTCTGACAGCCGCCGCCGCGCTCGCCGCGATCGGACTCCGCGCCGGGGACACCGTCCTGATCGGTGGGGCGGCCGGTGGCGTGGGCATCTTCGCCGTGCAGTTGGCGAAGCTCGCGGGTGCCCGGGTGCTCGGCACCTCCTCCGAGGGCACGTTCGGATTCCTGCGCGGGCTCGGCGCCGAACCCGTGGCGTACGGCCCTGGCCTGGCGGACCGGGTGCGGGCCTTGGCGCCCGAGGGGATCACCGCCGCAGCCGACCTGTTCGGAAGGGAGGCGGCCGAGACCGCGCTCAAGCTCGGCGTGGCACCCGAGCGGATCTCCGTCGTAGCCGACGGCCCCGCCCCGCCGCCCGGTGTGCACAAGGCGGGCGCCCTGGATGCGGGTCCGGGCGCCCTGGAACGGATCACCGACGCGATCACTTCTGGCGCGATCACGGTGCCGATCGCGGCGACCTTCCCGGTCGAGCGGATCCGCGAAGCCGTGACGATGCAGGCCGACAGGCACGTTCACGGCAAAATCGTGATCGCACTGTGAACCGGCACAAGGTGGACTCAGCGTGTTCCCCGCACCGGGCCTGGCCGGCCGCGTCACAGGCCCGGCCAGGTCGTCGCGGACCATGGTCGGTTGCGGCTGAGCAGCCGAAGGGGCAGATCGCCCATTCCGTCAGGCCCCCTTGGTATGGTGCGCGGGTTGCACCGCTGGGAGAGTTACGGCAGCGCTCAGGGGAGAGGCCAGGCGACGATGCAGGCGTCAGAGGTCCCGCATGCGGTGTCCGCGGCCATGTCGATCGCCTCATCACGTGGCCTGACAGTCGACGACGCGATCGTTCTTCACGACTCGAACAAGCTCACTCTGCGTCTGCTGCCGTGTGATGTCCTGGCCCGGGTGGCACCTGCAGCGCATCAGGTCGCACAGTTCGAGATCGAGCTCGCTCAACGGCTCGCCGCATCCGGGTGCCCCGTGGCTGCTCTCGAGCCCCGGGTGGAGCCACGCGTTCATGAGCGTGATGGCTTCGTGGTCACGCTATGGACCCACTACGAACCCGTGACACCTCAAGAGATCTCTCCGGCCGACTACGCCCATGCGCTCCAACGGCTGCATATCGGCATGCGCGAGGTCGATGTCCCGACGCCGCGATTCACGGATCGAGTCGAGCAGGCTCAACGACTCGTGGCGAACCGCGACCACACTCCGGCGCTCACCGACGCGGACCGGGAGCTGCTCGGCAGCACGTTACGAAGCCTGAGAAGAGTGATCGACGAGCGCGGTGGCGCCGAGCAGCTGCTGCACGGCGAGCCGCACCCGGGCAACGTGCTCACCACGAAGAACGGGCTGGTGTTCATCGACCTCGAGACGTGTTGCCGTGGGCCCGTCGAATTCGACCTCGCCCATGCGCCCGAAGAAGTCGGCGAGCACTATCCGGGTGTCGATCAAGACGTGCTGCGCGCGTGCCGGCTGCTCGTACTGGCGATGATCACAGCGTGGCGCTGGGATCGAGGCGACCAACTCCCCAACGGGCGCCGGCTGGGCACGGAGTGGCTCAGCCAGATCCGAGCTGCACTCCATCGCAACGGCTTGGATACCCATGGCTGATCGCGGACCTTTGAGGTCGTGGCCGACCGGCTGTTGATGTCGGCACCTGGCGCGGCCCTGGCCCCGGCCACCTGGCGCGGGGCCAGGGGCACGCGCTCGGGGGCGGACAGATTTCGGCGACGCGGCGCGTCGCCGGGGCCGCGGTCGGCCTGCCGAGGGGGCGCGGGGAATAGCCGCCGCGCCCCCTTCGGTCGGCTCAGTACCGCGTGGTGCACACGTAGGTGAGCCAGCGCCCGCCGCCCGCGTGGGAGATGGCGCTGTTCTCGGCTTCGGTCGCGGTGGCGCCCTGACCGCCCCAATACTGGTTGGTGCTGTCGTTGTAGGCGATGGCGCCGCAGCTGTTGACGAAGGTCACCAGGACCTTGCAGCCGCTGCCGGAGCACCTGGACAGGGCGGCCGACTGGGCGGCGCTCTGGGATGAGTAGTCCCAGGCCTTGCCCATGCTGCCGTCGTGCGCCACCGCGATGGCGCCGTAGTAGTCCGGCCGCGGCGGGGGCTCGGGGGCCTCCGTCACCGGGTCGGGGGCCTCGGTCGTCGGGTCGGGGTCGGGGGCCTCGGTCGTGGGATCGGGCTCGGGGGTGTCGTCGTAGTCCGAGTCGTAACTGTCGTCGTCCGCGGTGGTCTCGTCCGGATCCGGGGTGTAGTAGTCCGTCTCGGTGTCCGTCGGGTCCGAGGTGTAGTCCGGGTAGGAGGGGCTGGACGAGGAGGTCAGGGGCGCGCCGGCGGAGCTGTCGTCGTCCGACGAGCCGTGCGTGTTCGCGAGGACCAGCACCAGGATCACCGCGACGGCGGCGGCGATGGTGCCGGCCATGGCGGACGGCTTGGCCCTCGGGCCGGTGGTGCCCGCGCCCGTGGTGAAGGGGTTCCCCGCCGGGCCCCCGCCGCCCGATCCGCCGCCGCCTCCCGCGCCGGGGCGGACGAGCCGTGACACCAGGGGGGTCGGTCCGCCCGGCGCGGTGGCCTGGGCAGGGGTGGTCGACGTCTTGTGGCGGGCCGCCGCGAGGCGTTCGGCCCATTGGGCGGGCGTCGGCCGACGGGCCGGGTCGGGGTCGAGGCTGGCGCGGGCCAGGTCGCCGAGCGCCGGGTCGATCGCGGCCAGCGCGGCGGGGTCGGTGGTGGTCTGGTCGCGGGCGAAGATCCGGATCGCGAGCAGGGCGAGCTTGTAGACGTCGCTCGCGCGGGTCGCCTTCACCTCGCCCGCCGGGACCTGCCAGTCGGGCGTCTCGGCCTGCGGCAGCACCGTGCGGCCCCGCAGCCGCGCCGCGTCGCAGTCGATGAGGAAGACCTCCGGCTGCGGATCGGTGGTGAACAGCAGGTTCTTCGGGGACAGGTCGCCGACCGAGACACCGATGCGGTGCAGCCGGTCGAGGACCTGGGCCAGGTCGGCCAGGATCAGCAGCCGGTGCCGGTCGCTGATGGTCAGGCCGATGCCGGCGACGTAGTTGTCGTCGTTGAGCAGGTACTCCAGGTTCGCGAGCCGTTGTGTGCCGCCGTTCGTGCCCGCCAGGCTCCGTAAGGTGAACCAGAAGCGGTCGGGCACCGCGCGCATGAGGAACCCGCGGATCTCCCCCTGGCGCCGGACCACGGCCGCGGGCCACGCGGTCCGTTCGCACAGCCACTGGCCGTCGGCCGCGCTCAGCTCGCCGAGCAGCGCCACGCTCGCCGTCAGCGCGGTGGCGTCGAGGTCGGGCAGCACGGCGGCGCCGTACTCCTTGTACACCACCTCCCAGCCGCCGCCGTCGGCCTCGTTGATCCTCTTGTTGAGGACCTTGTACACCGTGCCCTGGCCGCCCTGCCCGAGCTGGGGGCCCAGGCTGAGCGTGCCGTGCTCGACCACGGAGGCGGACGGCGGCGTCATGACGCGCCTCCCGTCGTACGGGGCCAGACGGCCAACAGGGACCGGTCGTCGTCGAAGGTCTCCCGGGAGAAGTCCAGCAGATGCGCCAGCCACAGCGGGGCGGGCGGGACGGCCAGCTGGCTCGCGAACAGCGCGCCGACCTGTCCGTCGCCGTCGCCGAGCGGATCACCGAAACCGTCGGTGGCCACCAGCAGCACCCGGCCCGGGGTCAGCCGCGCGGTGGTGCGCTCCAACTGGTCGGGCACGCTGGGCAGCGGTGTGACCACGTTCGACACCACCACGGTGTCCGCATCGGACTTCAGGCCGAACAGCGGCTCATAGCGGCCCGTCGAGGTGTCCAGCAGCCACGCACCGGAGTCCCCGATCCGGAAGAGCTCCACGAGCGGACCGGCGGGGTCGGGCAGCACCGTCCCGGCCACGAGCGTCGTCGCGTAGAGCGCCGCCACGTCGCTCACCGTGGGTTCCTGACCGCCGAGCCGCCACTGTGCGAGCTGCCGCAGCCGTTCGGCGGCGTGGCGGGCGACGTCCTGGAAGTCCAGCGGGCCCTGTCGTGCGGGCAGCTGTACGGGCTGTCCGGGCTGTACCTGCTGTCCGGGCTGTCCGGGCTGTCCGGACAGCAGGTACAGCATGCGTTCCAGGACGGCCCGGCACGCTTCGAGGGCACCGAACTCGGAGCTGGTGGCGCTGGAGACACCGTCCGCGACGGCGAACGCGATACCGCCGGTGGACTCGTGCACGGCGGCCCGCGCGGCATCCTGCCGGGGCTGGCGGTAGTAGCGGTGTTTGGCGCCGCGCACCGAGGCGGAACGCAGGGTGAGCCCTGCGGGCCCGGCCGTCGACCAGCCGTCGCACTCGCTGTCCGGGAAGTCGAAGGCGTACTGCCCCGGTGCCTTCGCCTCGAATTCCGGACCGGGCGTACCCACCTCGATCCGCTGCCAGGGCGTCTGCCAGGACGTCTGCCCCGCAGGCGCGGGCCGGACCGGCGCCACCGGGGCGGCGCCCTCCTCGTGTGGTGCGTTCACTTCTCGGCCCCCGTACGGCGCGCTCACTACCCGACCTCGTCGATCGCCATGGTGAACTGGTCCGGCCGGTTCACCACGAGTTGCGGGTTGCCCGAGTTCAGCGCCTGGCCCGAGGCGACCAGGCTCGCGGTCAGCGCGTGGAAGAACTCCGCGACCGCCTGGCCGATGTCGGTCCCGGGCCGGGCGACGAACGCGAACTCCGGGCGGGTCGCCACCTCCACCATGGTGCGGGCCTGGGCGTCCCCGATCCCGCAGGCGACGATGTTGGGCGCGGTCGGCGTCAGCGACCTGTCGGTCAAGGTGGCGTGCGGCTTCCGCCAGCTGTTGCCATCGGTGGGCTGGCCGTCGCTGAGGAAGAACACCACCGGCCGGTGCACCTTGTACCCCTCGCCACGCAGCCACTGCACATCCGCCGGAATCCGGTCCAGCAGATCATCGAAAGCCGCCTGGTAGCTGGTCAGACCCCGGATCGCCACCTGGGGCAGGCTCGTCTCGGTGCGCATGTCGGCGATGGCCAGGCGCACCTGCACGTCATCCGAGAAACCAAGCACCGCCAGCCGCAGCTTGGCCGCGATCATCGGCTCGGCCCGCAGCCCCTCGCACAGCGAGATCAGGCCGTTGGACAACTCCGCCGTGTACGGCCCCATCGAAGCCGACTCATCCGCCAGCACGTACGCCGGCAGCAGTACACCCCTCGTCTCCGCCATACGGATCCGTCTCCCCCGTTTGTATTTGTGTCCTATGCATGACACCGCACCGGTGCCGCGACGGCCGATGTCCGCCCGCCGGCAACCGGCGTCACGGGGTCTCCCGTGCGGACTCCGCCGGCAACCGGAGAGCGTGCTCTCGGTGTGCCGGGGCGTCGCTGCCGTGAAGGCCCGTCACAAGTGCCCTTACTGATAAGCGATGTGATGCCGTATCTTGCCAAAGCGCGAGCACGGGCGGAAGCGACTTGGGGGAGTCACCGTGGGCGACCACTACTGGCAGAACACATCCGGCAAGCCTCAACTGCCCACCTGGCAGCAGACCCCCCGAGCCGTGCCACCGCCGCTGGGACAGCCGGCACCGCCACCGGACCCGGCACAGCAGCCGCCACCTTCGGGCGGGCAGCCTTCCTCGGGCGGGCAGCCGTCTTCGGGCAAGCAGGCGCCAACGGCGCCGCCGCCGTCCTCGGCGCGGCCCCCGTCCCGCACGCCGGATCCGGCCCGGACCCGCGGCGCAGGGACCTCGACGTGGTCCGGCAGTGCGCCGAAGCCCACCACCACGCCAACCCCCACCCCCACCCCCGCCCCCACTTCCTCTCCCGCCGCCTCATCCGTCTCGCCCCAAGGCGGCAGCCACCGCCCGGCCGCCGCGGCGGCGGCCCTCGCCGCACTCCGGCGCCGCGCGGGCCTGCGCACCGCGGCGATCGTGGTCTTCTGCGCGGTCGCGGCCCTCGTCGCGGGACTGCTGATCTTCCTGCCGCCATCGGACGACGACCACCGGCCGGCCACGCGGTCCATCGCGCACCGGGAGCCCTTCAACCGGGCGCTGGCCAATCTGGCGGCGGCCCGGGGCCTGCGGTACAAGGACACCTCCGCCGACGGCTCACAGAGCCGCGACATCACGGTGTCCCAGGGCGGGAACCTGTACGGCACCACCGGCTCGGCCACGGACCCGCAGGACGTGCTCCGGGTCGACGGCAAGACCTACACCAAGGGGAACGCCACCCCGTCGGACGCCGGGGACGGCACGCGACAAGACGAAGGCCGGCGCTGGACCGTCGGCGCTCCGCAGGACGCGGTGTCGACCGGCGCACTCGACCGGTTCACGTCGCCCGGTGAACTGGCCGCCCAGCTGTGGATCGCGCTGGACCGCACCGACAGCCTGCCGGACCCCGACGACCCGCGGTCGACGCCCGAGTCCGTGGACGGGGTGCCCGCCCTGCGCGCCGACACCCCCGCCGGCAGCCTGCTGGTGGCCAAGGACGCGCCGTACCGGGTGCTCCGCCTGGAGCCGCACCGGCCGTCCGGCGGACAGCCGTCCGGCGCGCGCAGCCAGCTCACTCTGTACGCCCCGGCATCGTCCGGCGCGCGCAGCCAGCTCACTCTGTACGCCCCGGCATCGTCCGGCCCCTCACAGGTGAGCACGGGGCCCCTGCCGGGCACCGACTCGGCGGGCGTGGATCTCGCCCCGCTCTCCGACGAGCAGGCCGACCGGATGTACGACGCCCTGGAGACGGGCACCCGGCAGCTCGCCGACGCGGTGGACGCCGGGGTCACGTTCACGCTGGACACCGACGGCAACATCAGCTGCGGCAGCTCGGGCTGCTCGGTCCACCAGCAGTTCACCGGCACCCTGACCACGGACGCCCGCACCCGGCTCACCGGCGGCAGCGTCACGGCCAGCATGGACGCGTCCATCGCCATCGACGGGCAGGACGCCGGCACGTGCAGCAGCTCGCGCAGATCCTTCCCGATCACCGGCAGAACGGTGACGGGGACCCTGTCCTGCTCCGCCCCCGGCGCCGGTCCCATCTACGCCGCCGTCGACGCCAAGTACCGGGCGCAGGCGGAGGCGGAGTCCCAGGCCTCCGGCGGGCAACCCGTTCCGTACAGCTTCCCCTACACGGCCAGGACCTTGGTCGACGCGGCAGCCCTCGCCACGGCCGAGGTGGACCGGCTGGTCGGGCAGGTGCGGCAGGACCGGCAGGGCGGCGACTGCCGCACCACCGGCGCCCGCGGCACCTCCGTCGTGGCCTCCTTGGCGGGCAGGCGGGCGGCGCTGCCGGCCGTGTTCGTCATCGCGGCGCGCTCGGCCCCTGGCTGCGCCGGGCTGCCCGCCGGCGTCACGGTCAGCCGCGACGACGGGTCCATTACCATTTCCCACCCGGAAAGCGGGTCCATGGCGCTCGCCCTGCTGGACAGGCAAGGCAAGCTGACGCTCGGTATAGACCGGCTGAAAGGATCCACCATCTCCGGAAAGCAGATGTTTCAAATGATCATGAAGCACTTCGGTGACCGGGTGCGGAGCATCGAGGGAAACTGGTCGTACGGCGACAACCTGGCCGCCTTCAACAAGGCGGTGGCCGACGGCGTGCCCCTGAAGAGCGCCGCCCGACAGACCTGGACCGGAAAGCGGGCGGCCGAGTACGGCTTCACCGGCGTGCGGATCACGCGCGCCATTCCGGCCGCGGACGGCGGATACGCGGCCGTGTCGGCGCTCTACCGGAGGCCGTAGCGTGCCCGGGGAGTGGGTCGCGGAGCTCCGCCGGCTGGCCGGGGCGGGGCTCGACATCGTGCAGATCGCCGAGTACATGCGTGAGCACCACGCGGAGTTCCAGGAGAGGTCGCTCGTCACGCTGAACGAGTACCGGCTGGCGTTCGACCTGTCGGTGCGGCAGATGCAGGACATCGGCGGCTGGTACGAGGGCGGCCTCACGTCCGAGTACCTGCGCAGCGTCATCCCGCTGTAGGGCGGCGCCGTGAGCCCGGTGCCCGGTTCACCGGCCCCGGCGCCCGGCGAGACGGTCACCGGACAGAAGCGTGCCGGCCTGCTTGATCTGCTGGAACAGCGGAGAGACCGCCAGGCTCTGGAGGCCGGGCAAGGACCCGATGCGGTCCGATGTGAATTCGAACAGGTCATCGAGATCCCGGCAGTGCGCGACGGCGTGGATGTTGTCGGGCCCGGAGACGGCCGCCGCGAAGGCGATCTCGGGTTCCCGCGCGAGTGCGCGTCCGACGCTTTTGACCGCCGACGGGTGCACGCGGAGCCAGAGGTGGGCCTGAGCGTGGTAGCCCAGTGCCGCCGCGGCGATCTCGACGTCGATGTGGACGACGCGGCGCAGGATCAAGGCGTGCAGGCGGCGTGATGCGCGTCCAGGCGTGAGGTCCGCCGCCGCGGCGAGATCGACGAGGCTGGCACGACCGTCCGCGGCGAGGACGTCGAGCATCTTCTCGTCCCCGGGGGTGAGGCGCACCGGATCGCGCGCGACGATCGGGGACTCCGTGAAAGGGGCTTCGTCGTTCCCGAGGAGCGCTTCCTGCTGCGGGGTCAGCGCGCCGCGCAGTGCGGCCCAATAATGGCCGCGGCCGCCGAGGAACTGACGGAGCATCACCGACGCGTTGATGTCGAGGACCGCCGCGGTGCGCGGAAGCCGCTGGCCGAGCAGGTCGTCGCGCTGTTCCGGAGTCCGCGACCGGACCGCGCAGGTGACTTCGGAGCCCGCGGCGCCGAGGGCCACCCAGTTGACATCGTCGCGCTTCGCGAGTGCGTCGGCGATCGCCGCCGCACTGCCGGGGCGGCAGCGCAGCCGCACCAGCCACTTGCTCTGCCCCAGCGCCCCCGGGTCGACGACGCCGGCGACGCGGATGACGCCATCGGCGCGCAGCCGGCGATAACGGCGGCCGACGGCGCCCTCGGTAAGGCCGAGCGCGTCCGCGATCGAGGCGAACGAGGCCCGCGGAGCGACCTGGAGTGCCCGAATGAGACGCACATCATCAGGCTGCACAGCGCCGGATTCGGTCATGGACGCGCTTGTCATGCGGGCAATCGTACAAATCTGCCCTGTGGACGTGCCCCGGAGGCGGCGTAACGGCAAGACTCCCACGAGGCAGCTCGGTGCGAGCTCGCCATCGTTCGAATGTTCGAAGAAGGAGGATGACCCGAAGTGTCATCAACGGAAACCGACGCGGACCGGCACCCGCCGACCGCTCTCATCGTCGGGGCGTCGCGCGGTCTCGGCCACGCGATGGCGGCCGAACTTTTCGACCGGGGATGGAACGTCATCGGAACGGTCCGGGACGCCACGGCCCGGACCCTCTTGCACGATCTCGCGGACCGCTCCGACGGGCGCGTCTCCGTCGAGCACCTCGACATCAACGAGCCCGATCAGCTGGCGCCCCTGCACGAGCGTCTCGGTTCACGAGAACTCGACGTGCTTTTCGTCAACGCGGGGACCACGAGCCATGAACAGGCGCCGATCGGTGCGGTTCCGACGGCCGATTTCATCGACGTGATGGTCACCAACGCGCTCAGCCCCATGCGCGTCATCGAAACACTCGAAGACCTCGTGTCTCCGACGGGACTCATCGGGGTGATGTCCTCCGGACAAGGCAGCATCACGAACAACACGTCCGGATCGCGCGAGGTCTACCGGGGCAGTAAAGCGGCCTTGAACATGTTCATGCGCAGCTTCTCGGTCCGGCAGTCCGAGACCCAGCGCGCCTTCGTCCTCATGGCACCTGGCTGGATCCGTACGGCCCTGGGCGGGCCGGACGCGCCCTACACCATGGAAGAGGCCGTCCCGCGGGTGGTGGACGTCCTGCTGTCGAGGCTGGGGAAGCCCGGTCTCGAGTATCTGGACCGTTTCGGTCAGACCGTGCCGTGGTGAACCGGAGCATGAGGAACGTCATCGCCATCGAGGAGCACTGGACCACCGACGGCATCGACCGGGCGCTCCGGGCGCGGCCGGTACCGTCGCGCGACGAGAGCGTGGCGTTGAACGACAGTGGGGACATCCCCGAGCGGCTGCTCGACATCGGCGAGCGACGTATCGCGGCGATGGACGCGGCGGGGGTCGACCTTCAGATCCTCTCGATCGCCCCGCCGGGGACCCACGGACTCCCGGCCCGTGAGGCCATCGCGCTGAGCCGCGAGGCGAACGACCGCGCCGGCGAGGCCGTCAGCCGCTACCCGACGCGTCTGCGGGCGATGACGACGTTGCCGATGTCGGATCCGGACGCCGCCGTGACCGAGCTCGAGCGCACCGCGAACGCGCCCGCTCATGTCGGGATCATGTCCTACGGCCGCAGCGGCGACCGCCCGCTGGACGATCCCGCCTACGACGAGTTGCTCGCGACCGCCGCCGCCCTGCGACGGCCGGTGTTCATCCATCCCCAGATCCCGCCGAACGCGGTCAGGGACGCCTCCTACCGCGGGTTCGACCCCACCGTCGAGCTCGCGCTGGCCACCTTCGGCTGGGGCTGGCACATGGAGGCGGGACTCGCGGCGCTCCGCCTGATCCTGCGCGGCACGTTCGACCGGCACCCGGATCTCCAGATCGTGCTGGGGCACTGGGGCGAGATGCTGCTGTTCGCCCTCGACCGGGTCGACAGCCTCTCGAACGTCGCGACCGGCCTCGATCGTCGTGTCGCCGAGTATGTCCGGACCAACGTCCACATCGCGACCAGCGGCATGCTCACCCCCCGTTTGCTGCGGCACGCGCTGGACTTCACCAGCGTCGACCGGATCCTGCTCTCGGGCGACTATCCCTTCCACCGTCTCGACACCGCGACGCTCGCCGACTTCCTCGGGACGCTCCCCGACCGCGAGGACCAGCACAAGATCGCGTACGCCAACGCCCAGGCGCTCTTCCGCCTGGAACCGTCGTCGTCCGGCCCGGACGGCGGGACAGCGCCGATCGGCTCCCTCACCGGGTCGCGGCGTAGCGCTCCACCTCCGCCGTAGCGTCGTCCACGGCGCGCCTGCGGTCCGCGTCGAGCATGAATCCCGCACGGGCCGTCAGCTGTACGAGGATGCCCTGGACCGGGATTCCGCCGACGCGCTGTCCGCCCACGGCCAGCGAACAGCCGATGGCGGGCCGCTTCGCCCCGGAACCGGCCGGGCGCAACTCCAGACGCACCTCGGTGGTGTCCAGGGGCGCCGGCCCGAGTGCCTGCCCGATGTCGTCCGCCAGCGGGGCCGCGTTGGCCTCCAGTGTCTTGCGCCGCAGCCGGAACTCGCGGTCCAGGTAGACCCCGCCGAAGCCCCGGAAACCGACGGCACGGGCCCGTATGGCACGCGTCACCAGGAGCCCGTGGCGGTGCAGTACGTAGGCGAGCACCAAGGCGGTCTTCACCAGGTCGGTGACGACGTCCTCCGCCGTCCGGACGAGCTCCCGGTCCCGGCTCCATGACGTCACGCGCTGGGGTGCCCGTCCCTCGGCCAGTGACACCAGCCCCTCGGCCACGGACTCGCCCAGCAGCCACCAGCCGCTGTGGTCGACGGCGAAGAGCCGGCCTTCGTCGTCCACCGCCAGCAGGGCGTCGGCGTCGGTGCGGCCGAACGGGAACAGCCGGTGCCCGAGCCCCTCCTGGAACGCCGCGAAGGTGCGCAGGGCATGGCGCCCCAGGGTCGGATCGACCACGCACCCCGTCGCGGCGACGTCGGCGCCGGGCCCTGCCGGGGTCACGGCGAGCCCGTGGAACTCCCGCAGCGCGCGCTCCGCGGCGGGGAAGGTCTGCCAGGCGGTGACCCCGTCGACGGCCACCGTGCTGGTCGTCTCGAGAATCCCCAGGAGCGCCCGGTTCCCGGCGTCCCTTCCCGGTTGCCACCCCGCGGCGACCAGCGCCTCGTTGCCTCTTCCGGTCACGGCCGCATGATCTCCACACCGAGACGCTCCAGGAGAGCGGTGCAGGAACGGCACGGTGTGGTCGTGCGGCCGTGCTCGGGGTCGCCCTCTTCACGGATCAGCTTGGACACGATCACGGCTCCGGCGAAGTGCGGACCGGCCTCGTCGAGCCCGGTCCAGCGCCCGTCCGAGCGGCCCTCGTCGAGCGACCACAGCTGGTCCGAGATCAACGCGGATTCGGCGCAGTAGCCGATGAAAGGCTCACGAAGTGCGTGGGGAAGGGCGGTGAAGAAATCCGTCACGGCGGGGTGGAGGTCGGGGGTTCCTTCGCCGGAGAGATTGGTCTGGCTGAAGATATGACCCTGGATCAGCAGGCTCGACGAAACGCCGAGATCGATGTCAGACATAGAATTCCTCCGCATCGGACTGATCTCCGGTCAGGAGACTGTTCAGCACATCGTCCCGCTCCTCACCCAGGTAATAATATCCCGACCAGTGAGTGTAGAAGACCCTGCCGAGCGGATCCATGACGGCGGTGCCCCGCTCCATCCGTTCGAAAGCCACCGGAAACAACGGCTGCTCCAGCAGCTCGGACAGCTCCGCAATCTGCTCGGCCCTGATCGCGTCGACGAATCGCACCTCGAATACGCAGTGTTCCTGCGGAGGCGCACCAGGAGATTCGAGATCGAGAAAAGCGAACTCCCGGAGAAAGTCGGTGGCAGCCGGGAACGGGCTGACGGAGTACCCATGGGAGCGCAGTTCGGCAGCGGCGGACTCCATGAGTTCGCCCACGTCCTCCCCGACATCTCGTCCCGGGTGCCAGCCTGCCGCGCGCAGTCGTTCTTCGATCTCTTCGTGGGTGAGCCGACGAGGCATGAGGTAGTGCTTCCTGTCTCTCTGTTTCTGAGCCGGTCTAGTGGGTGGTAGTGATACCGAGGGCCGGCAGGGCATGCCGGCACGAGTGACATGCCGGCAGAAAGTCTCCGTGCGGTATGACGTCTCCGGTGTCCGGATCAACCTGCTCCCCGATGGAACGGGTATCGATCACCGCTCCGGAAAGAGCGTTTCGCGCGTCTTCGACGGTTCTGATCGATTGTCCGGTCGGATCCATCTGATGCAAACGGTCCGAAATGAGGGCGACCTCGGCACACTGACCGTGACCTCGCCCCGTCCGCTCCCCGGAATCCGCGATCTGCTGGTAGAGGTCACGCACAGCCGGGTGGAGGTCCGGTGTCTGCGCGGCCACCGCCTGGTCTCTGGCATCCCCCGTCAAGTTCTTGGATATCTTCATCCGCTGCATGCTGGTGTGGGCCGTGATCTCGCCATTGTGCAGCAGACTGCCCGCACACCCCGAGTTGACGCGGCTCTTGCCGATCGGCGCCACACCCTTCTCGCTGTCCGGTCGCTTTTTCTGCGCCTCGTTCGCCAGCCGCTGCGACTCCGCCTCGAGCTCGCGCCGCTGGGCTTCGGGAGACAGATGACGCACGTCCCGCGTGTCCAGCCGATGGTGCCGTGTCTGCCGAGCCGTGCGGCCGTGCCAGTTCTGACCGCCGCCTGAGCCGTTGCCGCCGCCACCGGGCGGTTGGCCTCCGCCGCCGCCTCCGTTCGCCGGCGGCTCACCGGAGTGCGACCCGCGTTCCTTCTGGAAGCTGTCGCGCGTCTTCTGGTTCTGCGTCTTCTGGCCCTCACCGGCCTTGACCAGCCCGTCTCCGACCTTGTTCAGATGCGTCCGCAGCTTTCCGTGCGCATCTCCCAGAGACGTCATCGCCTCCTCGACGACCCCCTCGATCGCTTGCGCCAGCGAGCCGCGGCCCTTGGTCCTGCCCAAGGCCGTACGACCGCGCCGGAGGTGGGCGCTGCCCTTCTCGTCGAGGTGCTTCGAATGGTCGTACACCCGCGAGGCGAACAGCCCGTGTTCGTGGTCGTCGAAGACGAGGTCACCCACGCCTCCGCCCGCTCCCCCGCCGCCGACCCCCGCGAGCACCAGTCCCCCGCCCCCGGCGCTCGCCAGCTGCATGCCGTCCTTGCCCGCCTGCGCCGTCTGGCCGAGATCGATACCGTCCTGGATGCCCGCGCCATCGGCGGCGACCTGCACGATGAGATCGGTCGTCATGGCCCCCAACGCGGCGAACACCGGGCCGGTGGCGACGGCCAGCAGCTCCTCGGCCGCATACTCCGCGGCCTCCCTCAGGAGGCGTTTGACGATCGTGCGCGTGGTCGCCACGCCGGCCACTGCCCCGAGTTCCGACAGACCCAAGGTGAAGGGGGCCGCGGCCTGCGCCGCCGCCACCTCCGCCGCCAGGATGCCGAGTTGGACGATCGCGGCGCCTTTGGCGCCCTCGACGAGGATCGCCGCCCCGTCCAGCCCACCGGCCAACAGCCGCCCGGCCTCGGCCAGATTGTGCAGATGTTCCGCGTTGAGCTTTCGCATGTGCGCGTCGATGGCATCGGCCATCTCGCCGCGGTTGGTCGAGATCAATCGGTTCAGGGCCGTGTTGGTGTCCCCGCGCCCGGTGTCCACGTCGTCCGCGAACGTACGCAGCGCGTCGGCCATGTCGCGGTAGTCGTCCTCGTCCACGTTCGGCCAGCTCACGCCGATCAGATCGAGCACGAAGGCCAACTCGTCAGGCAGCACGACGCCCATATCTGCACCCCCCAGTGACGTTCCGGGCCCAGTGAGCCCGAACCAGCTTACGGGGGCGTGTCAGGTCTCCACCTGTGCTGTGACCTGCTGTGACAGAGTCGTTGAGATATACATGCACAAGGAGAGACGCAGGTCACACCCACCCCTGTCACATTCCGCCGAGCCATTCCGTCAGTGAGGTGTAACCAGCAGCAAGCAACCGCATAGGAGCCCACCATGGACGCTCGCCTGAACCTCTTCGACAGCCCGCTCGCGACCACATTCGTGAAGCACCTCGTCTCGGCGGGCAAGGTGTTCGCGGACTCGGCGCTGCCGGCCGCGACACAGGAGCTGGTGAAGATCCGCGCCAGCCAGATCAACGGCTGCGGCTTCTGCACCGACATGCACACCAAGGAGGCCGCGCACGCCGGGGAGACCTCGGTGCGCCTCAACCTGATCGCCACCTGGCGGGAGGCCACCGTCTTCACCGACGCCGAGCGCGCCGCGCTGGAGCTGGCGGAGCAGGGCACCCGCATCGCCGACGCGGCCGGTGGGGTCACGGACGAGGCGTGGGCGAACGCCGCCAAGCACTACGACGAGGAGCAGCTGGCCGCTCTGGTGTCGCTCATCGCCATCATCAACGCCTTCAACCGCCTGAACGTCATCGTCCAGCAGCCGGCCGGCGGCTACCAGCCCGGTCAGCTCGGCTGACGAGGAGTGCCCCGCCGGGGCCGCCGGGGCCATCGCGGAGGCGCGATGGCACCGGCGGCCCCGTGAGGCGCTGGAGCGGCGCGCGGCGCCTCAGTCGTAGAAGTCCACCTTGTACGCCCACGGGTCGTTGGTGGCGATGTACAGCTCTGCCCTGTTGTTGCTGCCGTCGACGTAGGCGCTGACGTTCCAGGTCTCGCAGCCGCCGGCCGTCTGGGTGCGGATGCTCCCGATCCGCTCGTGGGAGCTGTCCGGGTCGGATTCGTAGAGGGCGTACTGCGCCTGGCCGGTCAAGCTGGTGTGGATGCAGGCGTGGAATTCGCCGCCGTGCGACTCGGCGTTGTAGCTGTAGTAGACGCCGGCGATCTCGAAGAACTTCGTGGACGTGACGTAGTCCCAGCTGGGCGGCACGTCGGCGGTCGTGGCCGACGCGGGGACGGCGAGTCCCAGGGTCGCGGCGGCCGCGATGCCCGCGAGTGTCAAACCGCGTGTCCTGGTCATGGTGTTCCCCCGTGGTTCGGCTGCGCGTCAAGGGATTTGACCATCTCATGGGAGAAAAGTTGCCGGGAAGAGGTGCTTCGGCGCATTGTCCGGTTCCGTTGCGTGAGTGACCGGTTCCGGGCGCACCTCCCCCCGGGTTGCGGGCCCCCGCGCGCGGGGTGACGGTGGAACCGGGGGCACACGGGGGTGGGCTGAAGAAGACGAAGAGGACCGCGCCGGTTGCGGGCAAGCACCGGACCGTCGTCCTTGGGGCCTTGGCTGTCCGCGCGGTGGCGCGGGTCCGCGATCCGGGTGGGGGGAGTCCCGGTGGGGGGAGCGCACTGAACGCGCGAAGGAAGCGGAGAAGGCAATGACGAACGGACCTGGGCCCATGGGGCCCATGGGTAAGGGCCCGAACGGGGACCGGCCGGAGCGGCCCGGCATTCCGCTCGGGAAGCAGACGACGACCGAGTACACCGGACGCTATGTGGTCCTGCTCGACCAGCAGGAACCCGAGCGCGGTATGGACGCGCTGCGCTCGTCCGTCGGGATCGCGGCCGTGGAACGGGTCCGCGGGGCGGACCCCGGCGCCGCCGCCGAGCTGCTGCGGCGGTCCGATGTGTCGGTGGTCCTCGACGAACTCGGCGTCGCCGTCGTCGATGTGCAGCCCGACCAGCGCCATGCGCTGGTGACCACGGCGGAGGCGGAGCCGGCGATCATCGCCACGGAGCCGGAGCGTGTGGTGTACGCGTCGGTGATCACGGAGCCGCAGCGCACGCTGACCGGGTTCTTCCCGACGTACCGCAGCGATGACGACGAGGTGACCCGGCACACCCGGGCTGAGCTCGCCACCTCGCTGGGACCGGCCTGGGACGAGCAGAACGTCACCTGGGGGCTCCAGGGAATCCGCGCCAACTGGTCGCATCTGACGGGCAGCGGGGTGAAGGTCGCCGTGCTCGACACCGGGGTGGACACCGACCATCCGGATCTGACCGGATGCGTCGAGGCGACGGCCTCCTTCGTGTCCGGTGCCGGTGTCGAGGACGGCCACGGCCACGGCACCCACTGCATCGGCACGGTGGCCGGTCCGGCCCAGCCCCAGCACGCGCCGCGGTACGGCGTGGCCGGTGAGGCCCGGGTGCTGGCCGGCAAGGTGCTCAGCGACCAGGGCATGGGCTCCGACGGCGAGATCCTGGCGGGCATGGCCTGGGCGGTCTCCCAGGGCGCCCGGGTGATCTCCATGTCGCTCGGGGCCCCGGTGGAGCCGGGCGAGCTGTTCCCGCAGACCTACGAGAACGTGGCGCGGCGCGCCCTGCGGCGCGGCACCGTGATCGTGGCCGCGGCGGGCAACGAGAGCCGGCGGCCCGGTTTCGTGGCGCCGGTGGGGCGGCCCGCCAACTGCCCGTCCATCCTGGCGGTGGCGGCGCTCGGCAAGGACCTGGGGACCGCGTTCTTCTCCTGCGGCGCCATCAACGGCGCGGGCGGGGAGATCGATATCGCGGCGCCCGGTGTCGACATCTTCTCGGCCGCGCCCGGCGGGACGTACCAGACGATGAGCGGCACGAGTATGGCGACACCGCATGCCGCCGGTGTCGTCACGCTGCTCGCCCAGGCGCATCCGGAGGCGTCGGCGGCCGACCTCAGCACCCGTCTGCGGTCCGGGGCCCATCCGCTGCCGCAACCGGCGGCGGACATCGGCTCGGGCCTGCTCCAGGCGCCGTGAAGCCCGCGAGCGAGGACCCCGCGAGCGGGGGCCCGGTGGGCGGAGCGTCGCGGTCCGGGCCGGTCGGAGTCATCCTCTCCGTCGACCCGGACCGGTTCGCCGAGGTCGTGGCGGCCGCGCGCGGGGTCGGGCTGACGGTCACCGGTGAGCAGCCGGTGCTCGGCTCGCTGTCCGGGACCATCGCCGAGGACCGGATTCCGGTGCTGGAGGCGGTGGACGGCGTCGAGTCGGTGGACCGGGAACGGATCGTCCGGCTCCCCCCGCCCGACTCACCGATCCAGTGACGGGCTCTGCCGTTTTCTCCGCGCGGGCGCTCAGACCCGGTCGAACGGTTCGGCGTAGGCGAACGGCCCCTTGAGCGTGGGCTGATAGGCGGTCAGGGTCCGGACCTGGAAGTACTCGCCCCAGGCCGGATCCGGGGCCGTGATGCCGTACTCGGCCGACGGGCGGAAGCCGAACCGTCCGTAGTAGGCGGGGTTGCCGAGCAGGGCGACCAGCGATTCGCCGAAAGCGTCCGCGGCGCCGAGCACCGCGTGGACGAGCGCGAGGCCGACGCCGCGACGCTGGTGGGCGGGGTGCACACTGAGCGGGCCGAGACCCAGGGCCAGCTCGGAGCCGACATGGCCACGGGTGCACACGACATGTCCGATCACCTCGCCACGGTCGCCGGTGGCGACGAACGACAGACCGGGCAACCAGGCGTCGCTGGAGCGGAGTTCGTCCAGCAGCGTGGACTCCACCGGAACCTCGGTGTCCGACTTCGCGAACGCGGCCGTGGTGACGGCGCGGACCGCGGCGGTGTCGGAGTGGATCTCTCGTCGGATGAACATCGGGTCAGGATGCGGTCCGGCCCGGCGCGGCGGCAACCGAATTGTTCAGCACCACGCGGTGCGGACGGTGGACGCACCGGGCCGTAAGACGGTGGACGCACCGGGCCGTAATTGGCTCGACGCGGCGCTGTACGTCCGGCAGCCTCCCGTCATGGACCCCCATCACTGGCCCCTGTACGGGCTTCGCCTGCGTACCCCACGCCTGGAGCTGCGGCTCCCCGACCTCCCCCGGCTCGACGCGCTCGCCGCCGTCGCGGCGGACGGGGTGCACGACCCGGCCGAGATGCCCTTCAGCGTCCCCTGGACCGACGCGCCCCCGAAGGAGCGCGGACGCGCCACCTTCCAGCATCTGCTGCGCACGATCGCCGAGTGGCGCCCGGAGCGGTGGACGCTGAGCCTCGCGGTGCTGCACGAGGGGGCGGTGATCGGGCGGCAGGACCTGACCGCGACCGCGTACGCGATCACCCGGGAGGCCGAGACCGGCTCCTGGCTGGGCACCGCCCACCAGGGCAAGGGCCTGGGCACCGAGATGCGGGCGGCGGTGGCGCACCTGGCGTTCGAGGGCCTGGGCGCGCGGTCGCTGACCTCGGGCGCGATGGTGGAGAACGGCCGCTCGCTCGGGGTCTCCCGGCGGCTCGGCTACCGCCCCGACGGGCTGTCCGTGGTCGCCGTGCGGGGCGAGGCCCGCACCATTCAGCGGCTGCGGCTGGACCGCGCGGCCTGGGCGGAGCACCGCACCGTCCCGGTCGAGGTGGCCGGATTGGAGCCGTGCCGCGCGCTGTTCGGCGCGTAACGGCCGAAGCCCACTGGCTACGCTCCCCCCGTGACGACACCCCGGATAGTCCTGGCCATGGCTTCCGCCCTGCGGCGGGCGCGCGGCACCCTCGTACGCGGCTGGTCGCACCCCCGGCTGCGTCGGCCCAAAGGCATCGCCCAACGCGTCGTGACCGGTCTGGCGGGATGTCTGCTGATCGCCGTGCTGGCCGCCGGGATCTCGCTGCGGCTGCTGTACGCGGGCGACCCCGGGCCCGATACCCGCACCCGGGGCCGGGACGCGGTGTGGCTGGGCCACGCCTGGGTGGACGGCCGCAACGGCGAGGCCGAGCTCACAGCGCTGGTGCGGCGGGTGCGCGACACCGGGATCCGCGATCTGTACGTCCACGCGGGCCCGTTGGAGCACGACGGCACCCTGCCCGAAGGGCGCTACCCGAAAGCGGGGTGGCTGCTGAAGGCGGTGCACCGGGACCTGCCCGGCGTCCGCGTCCAGGCGTGGCTCGGCGACGTCCTGGACACCGAGGGCCCGACCGGGCTCAGCCTGGCCGACCGCGACAACCGCACGCGGATCGTGGCCTCGGCGCGGCAGGTGCTGGACGCGGGGTTCGACGGCGTCCACTTCGACCTGGAGCCGCTGCACTCCGGGGACCGCGCCTACCTCGCCCTCCTCGACGCGCTGCACACCCTCACCCGGGCCCGCCACGCCCCGCTGTCGGTCGCGGCCCACCAGATCGACCCGCTGCCCGCCCTGCACTCGGTCGCGGGCTTCCTCACCGGCCACCCGAAGTGGTGGTCGCAGTCGTACTTCGGGCAGGTGGCCCGGCGGGTCGACCAGATCGCGGTCATGTCGTACGACACCTCGATGCCGCTGGAGCGCCTCTACGGCGGCTATGTGGCCCAGCAGACGCGCCTCGCGCTCGAGGCCACCCCGCCGACCACGGATCTCCTGATGGGCCTCCCCGGCTACCACACCAACAACCTCGGCCGGCACGCCTGGGCCGAGACGGTCCCGGCGGCCGTCCGGGGTGCCCGCCTCGGCCTCGGCCGCGAGGACCGCCACCGTGAGCGCTTCGGGGTGGCGCTGTACGTGGACTTCGCGGCGACGGACGACGACTGGGCGGCGTACCGGGAGGGCTGGGGCGAACGCGCGGCGGGCTGACCGGCCCGGCGCCCCTGGCCCCCGACCGGGCCGGGACCCTGACCGGGCCGGTCAGGGGCGCCGGCCGGTCAGGAGCGGGACGGGGTGACCAGGCCGGTCTCATAGGCGGCGATGACCAGTTGGGCGCGGTCCCGGGCGCCGAGCTTGCCCATGATGCGGCTCACGTGGGTCTTGGTGGTGAGCGGTGAGGGGCCGAGGGCCTGGGCGGCCTCGGCGTTGTTCAGGCCGCGGGCGACGAGGGCGAGCACCTGGCGTTCGCTCTCGGAGAGCACGGCCGGCGCGGCGGGGGCGGGGGCGCCGGGCGGCGGGGCGTCCGGCAGGCGCAGGGCTCGGGCGATGAGGCGGGCGGTGGGGCCGGGCGAGAGCAGGGACTCCCCCACCGCCACGGTCCGGGTCGTGCCGTCCCGGGACGGGACGCCGCGCGGTGCCGTGCCGCCCACCAGGTCATGGTGTTCCGCGACCTCGGCGACCTGCCCGCCGGCCGCCTTACGGTCGGCGTCGGTCAGCCCGCCGTCGCGGTGGTGGACGAGGACGAGGTCGATGGTGTCGCCACCGGGCAGCCGCTCCTGGAGCCGGGCCACCTGGGTGGAGTCGGCGCCCGCCGGGAGGTAGTCGACGGCCGTGTCCCGTTTGGCGCCGTCGAGCTCGCCCGCGAAGGGGACGGCGACGAGGAGCAGCAGCGCCCAGCCCGCGAGGACCGCCCAGGGCAGCGAGCGGCGCCGCTCCGGCCGGTCGCGGCGGGCGGTGACGCGCCCGGTCGATGGGGATCGCTCGGATTCCGTGACGATGTCGTCTGCATGCCCCCAGGCTTCCGGCGCCGGAGGGTCGATACGTCGCGCCGACGGCGGAGATGGCGACTACTGCGCCGGGGGCGGGAGGGGCGCGATCACTCCCCGGGGAGTACGGACGCGGGCCGGCCGCCGGATCAGAAGGCCGCCCTGGTGGCGGCGAGCAGCCGGGCCGTGTCGTCGGGGCAGATCATCAGGGCCCGGCCGACGGTCTCCAGGACCGCGCGCTCGGCCGGGCGGTACGCGCCGTCGGCCACGGCGATCCGGGCGCCCTGGAGCAGGATGGCCTCCCGGCCGGCCGGAGCCAGATGCGGGGCCAGCGGCTCCAGGGACTCGTGCAGCTCGATGGCGAGCGCCGTACCGCACGGGTCCAGACCGTCGCGCTCACCGCTGCCCGCGCCCGGCAGCCGCCCGGTGTCGGCGGCGAGCGCCTCGATGAGCGCGAGCAGCTGCTCCTCGCCGCAGTCGGCGAACCCGGCGGCGCGCACCGCGCCGACCGCGACCTGCCGGACCGCCGCCGATTCGGTGCCGCCCGCGGCGAGGACCGCGAGGGCCACGGTGTGCACCGCGTCGCGGAGCATCGCGGAGAAGCGGGTGGTGGTCGGGTGGTCGAGCACGTCCGTGCCGTGGCGGCTGCCGCAGGCCGCGCATTCGACGATGGGCGCGGCCGGGCCGCGCGGCAGCAGCGGCAGGCCGAGCACCACGATGCGGCGGCGGCCGGTGCGGCGGCGGTAGTTCCGGTCGCCTCCGCACTCGGGGCAGAAGAATTCGCCATCGCCGACGGTCCGCCACAGAGTGCGTACGCCTACCACACACAGGTCCCGGTCACGGCGGGCTCGCCGGTGCACCACGTCACACCTCCATAACGCTTCGGCCACGTTGCCGCGTTGACGTGATGCTAGCCACATCCATGATGTGGCGTCAGTACCCCGAACGGAGACAACAGGCCAAACCCGAGGCCCCGCCCACCTCATGCGGTGAACGGGGCCCATGTGGGTGACGGGTCAACGGGGTGACGGACCCGTCCGGTGAGAGACCGGCCGCGCGGCCGAAGGATCACCTGCGCAACGGCGGGATCACCTGTACAGCAGCGGGATCACCCGTACACCGCGGGATCAGCCGCGCCGCCGAAGGGTCACCTGCGCGCCCGGTTCACCGCGGAGACGACCGCCTTGAGGGAGGCCCGCACGATGTTGGCGTCGATCCCGACGCCCCACAGCACCTGCCCGTCGATCGCGCATTCGATGTACGCGGCGGCCTGGGCGGCGGCGCCCTCGCTCAGGGTGTGCTCGGAGTAGTCCAGCAGCCGTACGTCCACGCCGATCGCGGCCAGGGCGTCGAAGAAGGCCGCCAGCGGGCCGTTGCCGGTGCCGGTCAGCACGGTCTCGGCACCGTCCACGACCGCCTCGACGGTGAGCGCGTCGGTGCCCTCGCTGGTGGTGGACGTCTGCGCGCTGCGCAGCGCGATCCGGCCCCACCGGTTGTCCTCGGTCGGCAGGTACTCGTCCCGGAAGACCGCCCAGATCTGGTCCGGGGTGACCTCGCCGCCCTCGGCGTCGGTCTTGGCCTGAATCGTCTTGGAGAACTCGATCTGCATCCTGCGCGGCAGGTCCAGGTTGTGGTCGTTCTTCAGGACATAGGCGATCCCGCCCTTGCCGGACTGGGAGTTCACCCGGATCACGGCCTCGTAGGAGCGGCCGACGTCCTTGGGGTCGATGGGCAGGTACGGAACCGCCCACTCGATGTCGTCCACCGTCTTGCCCTGCTCGGCGGCGCTCGCCTCCAGCGCCTCGAACCCCTTCTTGATGGCGTCCTGGTGGGAGCCGGAGAAGGCGGTGTAGACCAGATCGCCCGCGTAGGGGTGGCGCGGGTGGACCTCCATCTGGTTGCAGTACTCGGCGGTGCGGCGGATCTCGTCGATCTGCGAGAAGTCGATCTGCGGGTCGACGCCCTGGGAGAACAGGTTCATGCCCAGCGTCACCAGGTCCACATTGCCGGTGCGCTCGCCCTGCCCGAACAGGCAGCCCTCGATCCGGTCCGCCCCGGCCATGATCGCCAGCTCGGCGGCGGCGACGGCGGTGCCGCGGTCGTTGTGCGGGTGCACCGACAGGCAGATGTGCTCGCGCCGGGACAGATGGCGCGACATCCACTCGAAGCGGTCCGCGTGGGTCGAGGGGGTCGAGCGCTCGACGGTGGCCGGCAGGTTCAGGATGATCTCGCGGCCCGCCTCGGGCTGCCAGACGTCCATGACGCCCTCGCAGACCTCCAGCGCGAAGTCCAGCTCGGTGTCGGTGAAGATCTCCGGGCTGTACTGGTAGCCGAAGACCGTCTCATCACCGAGGATCTTGTCGGCGTACTCCATCACCAGCCGGGTGCCGTCCACCGCGATCTGCTTGACCTGCTCCCGGGTGCCGCGGAAGACGACCCGGCGGAAGGTGGGGGCGGTGGCGTTGTAGAGGTGCACGGTGGCCTTGTGCGCCCCGCGCAGCGACTCGATGGTGCGCTCGATCAGCTCCTCGCGCGCCTGAGTGAGGACGGAGATCGTCACGTCCTCCGGGATCGCGCCCTCCTCGATGATCGACCGTACGAAGTCGAAGTCGGTCTGGCCGGAGGAGGGGAAGCCGACCTCGATCTCCTTGTAGCCCATGCGTACCAGCAGGTCGAACATCTCGCGCTTGCGGGCCGGGGACATCGGGTCGATCAGCGCCTGGTTGCCGTCCCGCAGGTCGGTGGAGAGCCAGCGCGGGGCGACGGTGATGCGGTTGTCCGGCCAGGTGCGGTCCGGGATGTCGACGGCCTCGTACGGGCCGTACTTGTGGATCGGCATCCCCGAGGGGCGCTGGGCGACGGTCGCGGCGGTGATGGGCGTGGGACGGCCGACGGCGTTACCGGAGGTCTCGGAATGACCGGGCGTATCGGAGTGAGTCATGGTGCGCGGGGCTCCTTGTGTGAATCCGCTGTCCGCTGGACGGGTCCGCTGGTACGGAAGTCCTGGGGCGGCCGACGGGGCGTGATCACCGCAACGCCGAACTCCGCGGGGAGGGGGTCGGCCTTCGACTACAGGCCCTCGCCGCGGCAGCTAAGAAGAAGCAGCCCGAAACGCATGATGGAAGGCAGCCTAACCGAGACGGACGGGACACGGCGGGCCCGTATCACTATGCGGACCGATACATGGTCCGCGGGAGAATACACATCTACCACTCGATTTCAGCAATCATGGCCGCAAGGCGTGACACGGGCACCACGCGGTGCGACATTGCCAGCCATGGACGCCATGGACGCCAACGCCAACGCCCGCGGTCACCGCCGGACCGCTGCCCCCGGTGACCGCCGCACCGCCGCCTTCTGCACGATCGTGCCGCCGCATGTCCTCGACAAGCTGGCCCACGCCGACGACCCCGCACTGGCCGAGCCCGCCCGCCGCACCCTGGAGCGGGACGCCCTGGAGCGCACCCGCCGCCGGATCACCACCGTCCGCGGGGTCGTCGCCGCCGCCCCACCGGCCGAGCCCTCCGACCAGCCCCGGCGCACCATCTACGACGCCCAGCACACGACCTCGCTGCCGGGGCGGAAGGTGCGCGGCGAGGGCGACCAGGCGGGCGCGGACGCCTCGGTCAACCGCGCCTACGACGGGCTCGGCGCGACCTTCGAGCTCTTCCTGAAGGCGTACGGCCGGCACTCGATCGACGGCTCCGGGCTGCCGCTGAACGCGAGCGTCCACTACAGCGACGACTACAACAACGCCTTCTGGGACGGCGAGCAGATGGTCTTCGGCGACGGGGACGGCGAGGTCTTCCTGGACTTCACCATCCCGATCGACGTCATGGCCCACGAGCTCACCCACGGCGTCACGCAGTACACCGCCAACCTCGAGTACTTCGGCCAGTCCGGGGCGCTCAACGAGTCGATGTCCGATGTGTTCGGCTCACTCGTCAAGCAGCACGCCCTCGGCCACAGCGCCGAGCAGGCCGACTGGCTGATCGGCGCGGGGCTGCTGGCGGAGCGGGTCACCGGAGTGGCCCTGCGCTCGCTGAAGGCCCCGGGCACGGCGTACGACGACGACGTGCTGGGCAAGGACCCGCAGCCGGGCACGATGGACGACTACGTCCGCACCTCACGCGACAACGGCGGCGTCCACATCAACTCCGGCATCCCCAACCACGCCTTCTACCTGGCCGCCACCGCCCTGGGCGGCAACGCCTGGGAGCGCGCCGGGCAGATCTGGTACGACGTGCTGACCGGCGGCGAGCTGGCCTTCGACGCGCAGTTCGCCGACTTCGCCCAGCTCACGGTGGCCGCGGCACAGGCCCGCTACGGCGAGGGCGAGGAGCAGGCGGCGGTGCGGGAGGCATGGGCGGAAGTGGGCATCACCGATCTGCGGAGCCGCGTGGGCGCGCGCTAGGGCACGCCATCGGGTAGTGATGGAGCCATGCGCATCTCCGTCATCCGCACCGGCGGATTCGCCGGCATCGAGCGCCGGGCCGAGCTGGACACCACCGGCCGGCCCGACGCCACCCATCTGGACGCCCTGGCCCACCAGGCCGTCGAGGCCGGCCACACCACGGCCACCCGCGGCGTCCCCGACGGCTTCCAGTACGAGATCACCATCGACGGCCGCACCGTCCACGCCGCGGACCCCCACTTGAGCGACGCCCAGCGGGAGCTGATCCGAACGGTGCTGAAGGAGGGGGCGTAAGGACCACCCGGCCCGCCTCAGAACGCGCCGGCCTCCGGCCGGCGGTCAGGGCCGGCCTCAGAACCCCAGCTTCCGCAACTGCTTCGGATCACGCTGCCAATCCTTCGCCACCTTCACATGAAGATCCAGAAAAACCGGCGTCCCCAGCAGCGCCTCAATGTGTTTGCGGGACTTGGTGCCGACCTCTTTCAGGCGGCGCCCCTTCGGCCCGATGATGATGCCCTTCTGGCTGGGCCGCTCGATGTACAGGTTGGCGTGGACGTCGAGGAGCGGCCGGTCCGCGGGGCGGCCCTCGCGGGGCAGCATCTCCTCCACGACCACCGCGATGGAGTGCGGCAGCTCGTCCCGTACGCCCTCCAGCGCGGCCTCCCGGATCAGCTCGGCCACCATGACCTGCTCGGGCTCATCGGTGAGGTCGCCTTCGGCGTAGAGCGTCGGTCCCTCGGGCAGCAGCGGGACCAGGAGATCCGCCAGCAGATCCACTTGCCGATCCCCGACGGCCGAGACCGGCACGATCTCGGCCCACTCGATGCCCAGCTCCTTGCCGAGCCGGTCGATGGCGAGCAGTTGCTGGGCCAGCTGCTCGGACTCGACCAGATCGGTCTTGGTGACGATCGCGACCTTGGGGGTCTTCTTGATCCCCGCGAGTTCGGTGGCGATGTAGCGGTCGCCGGGGCCCAGCTTCTGGTCGGCGGGCAGGCAGAAGCCGATGACGTCGACCTCGGCCCAGGTGGTGCGCACCACGTCGTTGAGCCGCTCGCCGAGCAGGGTGCGCGGCTTGTGCAGACCGGGGGTGTCGACGAGCACCAGCTGGGCGTCGGGGCGGTGCACGATGCCGCGGACGGTGTGGCGGGTGGTCTGCGGGCGGTTGGAGGTGATCGCGACCTTCGTCCCCACCAGCGCGTTGGTCAGGGTCGACTTGCCCGCGTTGGGGCGGCCGACGAAGCAGGCGAAGCCCGAGCGGTGCGGGGTCTCCCGCTGCTCGGTCGGGGACGGGGAGGTACGGGCAGTCATGGTCCCCATTCTCCCCGATGCCCCGACCGGCTCCGACCAGCCGCCCCTGCCTCGTGCGACCGCCGACGGCGTTGGGGGGCGGCCGGGTGGCGGTGGTTGGCGACGGGTCAGGCCGGCAGTGTGGCCCGCGGGGTGCCGTCGGGGCCCGCCAGCAGCACCGGGGTCCCGGTCCCGCCGAGGTCCCGTACGGCCGCGCGGTCCTCCTCGGACACGCTCTCGCTCTCGCTCACCACGGCCGCGGCCTCCAGGGAGGTGGCGCCGCTCGCCACGGCCATGGCGACGGCGGTCCGCAGCGCGCTCAGCTTCAGCGAGTCGAGGGCTACGGTGCCGGCGACATACGTACGCCCCGTCTCATCGCGGACGGCGGCGCCCTCCGCCACGGAGTTGCGGGCCCGCGCGGAGCGGGCCAGCGTGATGATCTTGCGGTCTTCGGGGTCCAGCTGCGCTGCTTCGCTCATGCGGATGAGCATATGCGGGGCGCGCCGGACCGCCGTGCGGCGGTCCGGCGCGGGCGTGCGGGTTCGGGCCTTACGGGAGCGGCGGTACGGGCTGGAAGGTCAGCGAGGCCGACCCCGACGACGGGCTCAGGCCCGGGGCACCGGCGAAGGAGGCGGTGTACGTCGAGGCGGTGAGGACGGTCGGGGACACGGTGACGTTGCTGAGCGTCGCCGTGCCACTGGCGTTGGTGACCGCGCTGCCCAGCGGGATCGGGCCCAGTACGGAGTTGGCGACGAAGGTGAGGGTCTGACCTGGGATCGGGTTGTTCGACGCGTCCCTCAGCGTCGCGCTCATGGTCGGGATGACCAGCGTGCCGTTGAACCGCAGCCGGATGGTGGCCGGGTTGGCGGTCACGGTGGTCCCGGTCGGCGCCGCGACCACGTTCTGGGTGAGCGTCGGCGAGGTCGAGCCGTTGAAGCAGCCGTCGCCGCCGTAAGCGGCGATGACCGTGTGCGGTCCGGCGGTGAGGATGTTGGTGCTGACGCTGGCCTGTCCCAAGGCGTTGAGCGTGCCGGTGAGGGTGGGGCCACCGCTGATCACGAACGTGACGGTTCCGGTCGGGGTGCCCGTCGCCGGCGGCACCGCGGTCACGGTGGCGGTGAAGGTCACGGTCTGGCCGGGGGTGGACGGGTTCGGCGAGGAGGTGAGCGTGGTCATGGTGTTGGCCTGGCCGACGGTGACCGATCCGGAGGCCGACGAGCCCCCGACACCGGTGTTGCCCGCGTAGGTGGCCGTCACCGCGTGCGTCCCCACCGGAATGGCACTGGTCGTCACACACGCCTGACCACTCGCGTTCAACGTCCCGGTCAACGTCGGACCACCCGCGATCGCGAACGTCACCGTCCCGGTCGGCGCACAGGTGCCGGGCGACGTCGTGGCCACCTGAGCGCACAACGTCACCGGCTGGCCACACACCGGAGCGGCGGGCGTGATGGTCAGCGTGGTCGTGGACGCGGCCTGGCCGACGGTGATGGTGCCGGAGGCCGACGAGCCCGCGACACCGGTGTTGCCCGCGTAGGTGGCCGTCACCGCGTGCGTCCCCACCGGAATGGCACTGGTCGTCACACACGCCTGACCACTCGCGTTCAACGTCCCGGTCAACGTCGGACCACCCGCGATCGCGAACGTCACCGTCCCGGTCGGAGCACAGGTACTGGGCGACGCGACCGTCACCTGAGCGCACAAGGTCACCGGTTGGCCGCACACCGGAGAGCTGGGCAAGAAGCTCAGCGTGGTGGTGGAGGTGCCCTGGCCCACCGTGACGGAACCGGATGCGTTCGAGCCCGCGACACCGGTGTTGCCCGCGTAGGTGGCCGTCACCGCGTGCGTCCCCACCGGAATGGCACTGGTCGTCACACACGCCTGACCACTGGCGTTCAACGTCCCGGTCAACGTCGGACCACCCGCGATCGCGAACGTCACCGTCCCGGTCGGAGCACAGGTCCCCGGCGCCACCGTGGTCACCTGCGCGCACAGGGTGACCGCCTGTCCGCACACCGGAGCGGCGGGCGTGATGGTCAGCGTGGTCAGGGAGGACGCCTGATTCACCGTGATCGGCGTGGTCACCGTCGAGCCGGTGACATCCCCGTCGCCCGCGTAGGTGACGGTCACGATGTGCGTGCCGACCGGGATGGCGCTGGTGGTCACGCACGCCTGACCACTGGCGTTCAACGTCCCGGTCAACGTCGGACCACCCGCGATCGCGAACGTCACGTTCCCGGTGGGCGTGCAGGTGCTGGGCGGCGCGACGGTCACGTTCGCGCAGATGGTCACCGGCTCGCCGCAGACGGAGGGGCTGGGCGAGACGCTCACCGAGGTGGCCGACGTGCCCTGGCCCACGGTGATCGGCGCCGAACCGCTGGAGCCCGCGACGTCCGTGCTGCCCCCGTACGTGGCCGTCACGGTGTACGACCCCGCCGTCAGCGCGTTGGTGGTCACACATGCCTGGCCCGTCGCGTCGAGCGTGCCGGTCAGGGTCGGGCCACCGGTGATCGTGAAGGTCACCGTGCCCGTGGGCGTACAGGTGCTCGGCGGCACCACCGTGACCTGTGCGCAGATGGTGACGGCCTCGCCGCACACCGGGGCGGCGGGCGACACCGTGACCGATGTGGTCGACGCCCCCTGGCCGACCGTGACCGTTCCGGCGCCGGAGGAGCCCGCGACGTCCCCATTGCCGCCGTAGGTGGCCGTCACGGCATGCGTCCCCACCGGGATGGCGTTGGTCGTCACGCATGCCTGGCCGGTCGCGTCGAGTGTGCCCGTGAGCGTCGGCCCGCCCGCCACCGAGAAGGTCACCGTGCCCGTCGGGGTACAGGTGCCGGGCGCCACGACCGCCACCTGCGCGCACAGGGTCACCGGCTCACCGCAGACCGGCGAGGCGGGGGACACCGTGAGCGTCGTGGTCGAGGACGCCGGGTTGACGGTGAGCGGGGTCAGGGGCGAGTTGGACGCGGCGAAGTTGGTGTCGCCGTTGTAGAACGCGGCGACCTGGTGGGTGCCCACGCTCAGGGCCGGCACGGTGACGGAGGCGTTCCCGGAGCCGTCGAGGGTTCCGTTCACCGTGGGCCCGTCGGCGCTGATGATGAAGGTGACCGTACCGGTGGGGGTACCACTGCCCGGGGGCACCGCCGCCACATGGGCGGTCAGCGTCACGGTCTCCCCGCAGACGGGCGCGGGCGGGACGAAGGTGACGGTGGTGCTGGTCGCGGCCAGGTTGACCAGCTGGATGGTCGTGCCGGACGAATTGTCGGTCGGGTCGGTGGAGTTGGCGAAGTTCGCCGTGACCAGATGGGAGCCGACGGCGAGGGACGAGTCGGTCACGCTGGCCGTGCCGGAGTCGGGCCCGGTGGGGGTGAGCGTCACGGGGCCGATGGTCGGGCCACCGGCGAGGATGAAGGTCACGTCTCCGAACGGAGGGGATCCGGCGGTGATGCCGGTGACGGTGGCGGTGTAAGTGACGGACTGACCGAAGACCGAGGGGTTTGGTGTGGAGGTCACCGTGGTGGTGGACATGGAAGCGGCCACCCTTTCCTGCTCGCAGGGGATGAGCCGCCCGGCTCCGCGCGGCGCGGGCTGCGCGGAGCCATGGCCTCTGCGCGGGGGTGCCCATACGGTCGGCCTGTCTACGTCAAGCGGACAGGCCGACCGTCCCCCGACAGAGGTATGGGCGACCCACCAGTCGGTATCTGCAAGTAAGCGGGCTGCTACGCCGGATGGGCCAGGGAGGGGACGGCGTTTCCACTCGGATGGCGCAGCGCGGCCCGCGCGTTGCCGATGCGCGGGCGCACGGACGCGCATCGGCCGCGGCGAACGCCGCGCCCAGGCGCACGGGAGAGCGCGTGGGGGACGCGGCAGACCGAGCGACGTACGGCATGCCGATCCGGTCCGGCCCCGTAGAAGACGCCCGCGGCCCCGCCCCTCAAGAGGGGGCGGGGCCGTGGCGGGCTGAGCGGCGGTCCGGCGGCCCGCCGGACCGCCGCTCAGCTCTCTCGACTCGGCCGCGGCGGGCAGGGGTCCGGGCTCCCCGACTCGGCCCCGCCCGGCGGGGCCTAGCTCTCCGACTCCGCCGCGGCGACCTCGCGGACCGGCTCGACCAGCACCGTGACGATGCGGTTGCGGCGGCCCGCCGGGGATTCGGCGGTCAGCCGCAGCGCCTTCAGGGCGGGGTCGGTGCCGCCCTCGGGGACGTCGACCTCGGCCTTGGCGCCCGCGATCGGCACCCGGCCCAGCGCCTTGGCGAGCAGCCCGCCCACCGTCTCGACGTCCTCGTCCTCCAGGTCGGTGCCGTACAGCTCGCCCAGGTCGCCGAGGGCGAGCCGGGCGGTCACCCGGTGGCTGCCGTCGCCGAGGTCCTCGATGGGCGGCAGCTCGCGGTCGTACTCGTCGGTGATCTCGCCGACGATCTCCTCGAGGATGTCCTCGATGGTGACGATGCCGGCCGTGCCGCCGTACTCGTCGATCACGACGGCGACGTGATTGCGCTCCCGCTGCATCTCGCGCAGCAGATCGCCCGCGTTCTTGGTGTCCGGGACGAAGGCGGCGGGCCGCATCGCGGTGGAGACCAGCTCGGACTCGGCCTCGCGGTTGATATGCGTCTTGCGGACCAGGTCCTTGAGGTAGACGATCCCGACCACGTCGTCCTCGTTCTCCCCGGTGACCGGGATGCGGGAGAAGCCGGAGCGCAGTGCGAGGGTGAGGGCCTGCCGGATGGTCTTGTAGCGCTCGATGACCACGAGGTCGGTGCGCGGCACCATCACCTCGCGCACCAGGGTGTCGCCGAGCTCGAAGACGGAGTGGACCATGCGCCGCTCCTCGTCCTCGATCAGCGACTCCTGCTCGGCGAGGTCCACCAGGGCGCGCAGCTCGGCCTCGGAGGCGAACGGGCCCTTGCGGAAGCCCTTGCCGGGCGTGAGCGCGTTGCCGAGGAGGATCAGCAGCGGCGGGATGGGGCCCATGACCCGGGCCAGCGGGATCAGCGCATAGGCGGCGGCCGTCGCGGTGTTGAGCGGGTGCTGGGCGCCGATGGTGCGCGGGGAGACGCCCACGGCCACGTACGACACCAGGACCATCACGCCGATCGCGACGGTCAGCGCCTTCCAGGTCTCGTCGAACTGGTGCAGACACGCATAGGTGACGACGGCGCCCGCCGCCATCTCGCAGGCCACCCGGACCAGCAGCGCCACATTGAGATAGCGGGTGGGGTCCGCGGCGACGAGCATCAGCTTGGCGCTGCCCCGCCGCCCGGAGCGCACGGCCTCCTCGGCGCGGAACCGGGTGGTGCGGGCGAGACCGGCCTCGGCGCAGGCCGCCAGCCAGGCCACCACGACCAGCAGGACGGCCGCGGTGACGAGCTGCGCGGTCATCGGACGGTGGGGGCCGGGGAGGGGCCGGTCAGGCCCTGCTCCGCACGCCAGCCGTCGATGATGGCGGCCTGGAGGCCGAACATCTCGGCCCGCTCGTCCGCCTCCTCGTGGTCGTAGCCGAGGAGGTGGAGGACGCCGTGGACGGTGAGCAGCTGGAGCTCCTCGTCCATGGAGTGCCCGGTCGGCGCCTCCTCCCCCTGCCGCTTGGCCACTTCAGGGCAGAGCACGATGTCCCCGAGGAGGCCCTGCGGGGGCTCCTCGTCGTCCTTGGCCGGCGGACGCAGCTCGTCCATCGGGAAGGACATGACATCGGTGGGCCCCGGCAGGTCCATCCACTGGATGTGCAGCTGCTCCATGGCGTCGGCGTCGACGACGATCACCGAGAGCTCGGAGAGCGGGTGGATACGCATCCGGGCGAGTGCGTAACGGGCGACGTCGAGCACCGCCCGCTCGTCGATATCGGTACCGGACTCGTTGTTGACGTCGATCGCCATGAGCGTTTTGGGTTACTTTCCGTTGCGGCTGTCGTACTGGTCGTACGCGTCGACGATACGGCCGACCAGCTTGTGACGGACCACGTCGGTGCTGGTGAGCATGGAGAAGTGCACGTCCTCGACGCCCTCCAGGATCTCCCGCACCTGGCGCAGACCGCTCTTGGTCCCGCCCGGGAGGTCGATCTGGGTGATATCGCCCGTGATCACTACCTTGGAGTCGAAGCCGAGCCGGGTGAGGAACATCTTCATCTGCTCGGGGTTCGTGTTCTGCGCCTCGTCGAGGATGATGAACGCGTCGTTGAGCGTCCGGCCGCGCATGTACGCCAGCGGCGCGACCTCGATCGTGCCCGCGGCCATCAGGCGCGGGATGGAGTCGGGGTCGAGCATGTCGTGCAGCGCGTCGTACAGCGGCCGCAGATACGGGTCGATCTTCTCGTAGAGGGTGCCGGGAAGGAAACCGAGCCGCTCCCCCGCCTCGACCGCGGGCCGGGTGAGGATGATCCGGTTGACCTGCTTGGACTGCAGGGCCTGGACCGCCTTGGCCATGGCCAGGTAGGTCTTGCCGGTGCCGGCGGGGCCGATGCCGAAGACGACCGTGTGCTTGTCGATGGCGTCGACATAGCGCTTCTGGTTGAGCGTCTTGGGACGGATGGTGCGGCCGCGGTTGGAGAGGATGTTCTGGGTGAGCACCTCGGCGGGTGTCTCCGCCACTCCGTTCTCGCCGTTCTCGGCCGCGCGCAGCATGGAGATCGAGCGCTCCACCGCATCCTCCGTCATCGGTTGACCGGTGCGGAGCACCAGCATCATCTCGTCGAACAGACGCTGGACCAGGGCGACTTCCTTCGGGTCCCCGGTGGCGCTGACTTCGTTGCCCCGTACGTGGATATCGGTCGCCGGGAACGCGTTCTCGATCACACGCAGCAACGCGTCACCGGATCCCAGGACCATGACCATGGGGTGCTTGTTCGGGACCGTGAACTGCGCATGCGCCTGCGGTGCTGTGGTTGGTTGCGTCATGGGCTGGCTCTCGGGCCTGCTTCTACCTCCTGTGACAAGGGTTCCCGCCGCTCGACAACCCCGGCTTCCAGAGTACGACGGAGCACCGACAAGACCCGAGCCTTTTACTCCACACCCACGCCGCACGCACACCACGCGCCCCGGCTGCCCCGGGTGCGGGCCCGGTCCTACGCCTGGCGGAAACCGATCGTCGGGACGGCCCGGCGCAGCGGCCAGGGGCGGGCGACGGCCGGGAGCAGACGGTCGAGGAAGGCATAGCGGCGCAGCGCGCGGGCGGGCTGGTCGTCGTAGGCGCGGGCGTGCTGCCACCAGGCGGCGATCTCGACCCAGCCGGGCGCGGACAGCGACCCGCCGAACTCCTGCACCGACAGCGCCGCGGTCAGCCCGGCGAAGGCCAGCCGGTCGGCGAGCGGCCAGCCGGCGAGCGTGCCGGTGACGAAACCGGCGACGAACACATCCCCGGCGCCGGTGGGGTCCAGGGCCTCCACGGCGATCGCGGGCACCTCGGCGGTCTCGCCGGTGCCGCCGTCGACCGCGTACGCCCCCTCGGAGCCGAGGGTGACGACGGCGAGCGGGACCAGGTCGGCGAGGGCCCGCGCGGCGGCGCGCGGGCAGTCGGTGCGGGTGTAGCGCATCGCCTCCTCGGCGTTGGGCAGGAACGCCTCGCAGTGCTCCAGCTCGGCCAGGTCGGCCGGGTCCCAGCGGCCGGTGTCGTCCCAGCCGACGTCCGCGAAGACCCTGCTGCCGCGGCGGGCGGCCTCGGCGACCCACTCCTGGCGGCGGCCGGGCACCAGGGAGGCCACGGCGGCGCGGGCCGGGGGCGGGCAGCTGGGCGCGGGCTCCTCGGGCGGCGGGGCCTCGTGGCCGTGGGAGACCATGGTCCGCTCGCCCTCGTAGGCCATGGAGACCGTCACCGGGGAGTGCCAGCCGGGGATCGTGCGGGACGGCGACAGATCGATGCCCTCGCCCCGGTCCAGGGCGTCGCGGCAGTAGTCCCCGTAGTGGTCGTCGCCGAAGGCGGCGGCGAGCGAGGTGCGCAGGCCGAGCCGGGCCAGGGCGGTGGCCATGTTGGCGACACCGCCGGGGCTGGAGCCCATGCCGCGGGCCCAGGACTCGGTGCCGCGGACGGGGGCGGTGTCCAGGCCGGTGAAGATGATGTCGAGGAAGACGGTGCCGGTCAGATAGACGTCGCACTCCGGGTCACCGGGCCGGCGCACGGCCGCGAGCGGGTCGAGCAGCGGGCAGCCCGCCGCGAGCTTGTCTCCGTCGTGTGTCGTCACCGCGCTCTCCCAGGTCTGACCGGTCCGCTCCGTCGTCGGATACGGGTGCGGCCAGTGTGCACGATGGCACGGACAACCGGCCGCCTCAGCGCCGTTTGGGCAGCGCCACGGTCATCAGGTCCCGGGCCACCGTGAGCTCCCCCTCGAACCCCGCGGCCCGCGCCTGGCGCTCGAAGTCGGCCGGATCGCCGTAGCGCTGCGAGAAGTGCGTCAGCACCAGATGCCGCACCCCCGCCCCGGCCGCGACCCGGGCCGCCTGCCCGGCGGTCAGATGCCCGTACTCGACGGCCAGCGCCTCGTCCTCGTCCAGGAAGGTCGACTCGATGACCAGCAGATCGCACCCCTGGGCCAGCGCGTAGGCGCCCTCGCACAGCCGGGTGTCCATGATGAACGCGAAGCGCTGCCCCCGGCGCACCTCGCTGACCTCCTCGATCGCGACCGTACGCCCCTCGTGCTCCAGCACCCGCTCCCGCTGGAGCCGGCCGATCTCCGGGCCCCGGATACCGAGCGCGGCCAGCCGCTCGGGCAGCATCCTGCGGCCGTCCGGTTCGACCAGCCGGTAGCCGTACGACTCGACGGGGTGCGAGAGCCTGGCCGCCTCCAGCGTGTACCCGGGGGTGCGGGCGAGCACCCCGCCGTCACCGGCGACCGGCTCCTCGGCCAGCGCCACCGTCTCGCGGTAGGCGGTCGCGTACCGCAGCCGCTCGAAGAACCGCCGGCCCTCGGCCGGGTAGTGGGCGGTCACCCGGTGCGGCACCCGGTCGAGGTTGATCCGCTGGATCACCCCGGCCAGCCCCAGGGAGTGGTCCCCGTGGAAGTGCGTGACACAGATCCGGTCGATGTCATGGGCGGCGACCCCGGCCCTCAGCATCTGGCGCTGGGTGCCCTCGCCGGGGTCGAAGAGCAGGCCCTCGCCGTCCCAGCGCAGCAGATAGCCGTTGTGGTTGCGGTGCCGGGTCGGCACCTGGCTGGCGGTGCCGAGGACGATCAGTTCCCGTGCGGACAAGGGTTATCCGGGGGGCCAGTTGAGCCCACGGCCGCCCAGGACGTGGGCATGGGCGTGGAAGACGGTCTGGCCGGCGCCGGAGCCGGTGTTGAACACCACGCGGTAGCCGGTGCCGTCGATCTTCTCATCGGCGGCGACCGCGCCCGCCTCGCGCAGCACATCCGCGGTGATCCGCGGGTCGGCGGCGGCGAGGGAGGCCGCGTCCGGGTAGTGCGCCTTGGGGATCACCAAGACGTGGGTGGGCGCCTGGGGGTTTATGTCGCGGAAAGCGACGGTGGTGTCCGTCTCGCGGACGACGGTGGCCGGCACCTCCCCCGAGACAATCTTGCAGAACAGGCAGTCGGTCTGCGGTTCTCCCGCCACCGGTGGCTCCTTACGGATCGTCGGCACGTACGGTCCGGATGGTACCGGGAGGCCCTGCCGACGGTCGCGCTCGCGCCCTATCCGCCCTGGGCGGCACCGATCACGGTACGGTCCGGGGCCGTGCCGCTGCCGGTGCCGCCCGGAGCGGCGCCGCTCTCGGTGGGGTCCGGAGCGGCGGTGCGCTCCGTGACGCTCGGGGCGGCGCCGCGCTCCGTCACGCTCGGGGCGGCGGTGCGCTCAGGAGCGGCAGGACCGGTGGCGCTCTCGGTGGTCCGGTGCTCCCGTGGGTGGCTGAAAGTCGGGCGGGGGCTTGCGGTGTCAAGGGCGCGGCCCTGGCACTCCCCGATCACGTTCGCCTGGAAGACCTTCCGGCCGTCCACCTCGCCGGTCAAGTCGCCCCGGACGCAGTGGTTCTCCCGTACGTAGGTGACCCGGCCGCTGACCCTGATGTCCTTGTCGCTGTCGGTCCTGCCGCGGCAGTCCACCCGCGCGTCGGTCTCCTGGGCCCGCTCGGTCTCGCGCGGGGAGTCACTCGCGCGTGTCCGCTCGCTCTCGCGCGCGGGCGAGGCGCCGACCGTACGGCCCTTCCTGAACTCGGCGTTGCAGCTCATCCAGCGGACGCCGACACCGCCCCGCTCCAGCGCGTGTGAGGCAACCTTGTCCGTGGTGATCGCGATCGTCACGGAGCTGAGGCCGCCCTCGGCCGGCTCGCACCCCGTCACCGCGACCGCCGCCGCGCCGACCGCCACGACGGCCAAAGCCGCCCGCCCCCGCTCCACTCGGCTGAATACCCCCATGGGGGACAGATTCCCATTGGTCGCCACGAACCGGAAGACGGTCATCGGCCAGCTGGAAACCGCCTTCGGGCAGCCGGCCGGGCGGCTCGCGCGCCCGTACGGACGGCAGGGGCCGGGGCTATGGCTCTCCGGGCCGTTCGTCGGCTCGTCCGCCCACACATTCGTCGGCTCGTCCGCCCGCGCCCAGCAGGCCGGTGGGGCGCAACGGCCGCTCGGCCTCGATGCGGGGCAGCGCGCGGCGGGACACGCGCAGCACGACGGGCGGCAGCGCGGCCCGTGCCACTTGGGCGAGGCGGAGCCATGTGGGCACGTAGAGCGCGGTGCGGCGCCGCTCCACGGCGCGCGCCAGCCGGATGGCGACCGCGTCCACCTCGGAGACGCGACGGACCGGTGGCGGCATATGGGAGCGCAGCGCACGCAGCGCCTCGGCTGAGTCGTCGTCACCGATCATGTCGGTGTCGACCCAGTTGAGGTAGGCGATGCCGACCGCGACGCCGTGGTGTGCCACTTCGGCTCGGAGCGAGTGGGCGAACGCCTCCACACCCGCCTTCGACGCGCAGTAGGCGCTCATCGTGGGCGCGGCGCCGAACGACGCCAGCGATCCGATCTGGAGGAAATAGCCGGCGGAGGCCATGAGGTCCGGGAGGAAGGTGTGTGCCGTAAGGGCGCTCGCGCTGAGGTTCACATCGATCACCCGACGCCAGACGGCCGGATCCGATGCGGCCAGCAGCCCGGCCACCGCGACCCCCGCGTTGGCGACCACGACCGACGGGCGGCCCAGGTGTCCGCGGACCTCCCGGGCCGCGCTCTCCAGGGCGGTGACGTCGGTGACATCGACCTCGAGGGCCAGCGCGGCGGTCGGCAACGAGGCGGCCACCTCGTCCAGCGCCCGCTTCTCATGGCCGAGAAGTGCCGTCCGGGCGCCGCGTCGTGCGAGCTCGCGCGCCAGTGCCGCGCCCAGCCCGCGGGCGGCTCCCGTCACCACCACGGTCCGGTCCTCGAGCGGACTGTCTCTCATGGTCCGTCCCTTCGTCACCGGTCCCCGGCGCAGTCGGCTTGATGGCACGTCGCCAGGCTTTCGACATGCGGTCGGCTTGATGGCACGTCGCCGATTCCTCGGCTCAGTCGGCTTGATTGGCGCGTCGCCGGCCCGCGGCTCAGCCACCGGGCGGTGGTCGCCTGCCGAGCCGGTCGCGCCGGGCGAGCAGGCGCTGGGCCCGTGCCAGGCCCGGCGGCCGGTGCCGGCGCAGTGCGGCACGTGCGGCGTTGGCGCCCGGAGCGCCGTGGACTCCGCCGCCCGGATGGGCGCCGGCGGAGGCGAGGAAGAGGCCGCCCACCGGTGTCTCCGGCCGCCCGGTCCCGGGCAGCGGACGGAAGACGAGCTGCTGGTGGAGGTTGGTGGTGCCGCCGTTGAGGGCACCACCGAACAGGTTGCTGTCGAGCGACTGGAGCGTGGGCGGGGCCAGGATGCGCCGGGAGCGGATCAGGGACCGGAAGCCTGGCGCGAACCGTTCGACCTGACGTTCCACCCGGTCGGCCATGATCTCCTGCTCCCTGGTGTCCCAGGCGCCGGTCAGGCCCTCCTCCGCCGCGTCGGCCGCTATCCGGTGGGGCACGTGGGTGTAGGCCCAGGCCGACTCGGTGCCCCGGGGCGAGCGCGCCGGGTCCGCGGTCGTCATCTGGCCGAACAGCGCGAAGGGGCGGTCGGGGACCTGGCGCATGGCGATCTGGGCCGCGAACCGGGTGAGCTCGTCCAGACCGTCGGCCAGGTGGACGGTGCCGGCCCGCGCCGCCCCCTCGGCCTGCCACGGCACCGGTCCGCCGAGTGCCCAGTCCACCTTGAAGGTGGCGAAGTCCCACTGGAAGCGGCGCAGGTCGGACAGGAGCGGGGACGGCAGGTGCTCGGCGTCGACGAGCTCGCCGTACAGGACCGGCACGGATACGTCCGCGAGCACGGCACGCCGTGCGGTCACCGTCTCGCCGCCGGCCGTACCCACCCCCCTGGCCCGTCCGGCACGGACGATCACCCGGTCGACGCGCTGTCCGCAGCGCAGCACCCCACCGCGCGTCCGCAGCCGCTGGACCAGGGCCGCGACCAGGGCGCCCGAGCCGCCGACCGGCACCGGAAAGCCGTAGGTCTGGCCGAGCATGGACATCAGCCACCCGAATCCGCCGCTGCCCGCGGCCTCCGGAGCGAGGTCGGCGTGCAGAGCGTTGCCCGCCAGGAGGAGCCCGCCGCCCTCGCCGCGGAATTCCTCCTCCGCCAGGCGCCGCACCGGCAGCACCATGGTGCGGGCCATCCGCAGCCCGCCCGCGCCCCGCAGCCGGACGAAGAGCCGGGCCACCGCCCTGACCGGGGGAAACGGGGTGAACAGGGCGTCCAGCACATCCGGCCGGAGACCGTCCCACATCTCGTGCAACCGGCGCCAGGCGACCCCGTCCCCCGCCGCGAAGGCATCGAGGGAGTCGGCCGTGATGTCGATCGCGCGGTCGAGCACCACGCACCTGCCGTCGCCCAAGGGGTGGGCCAGCACATGCGGCGCATGGCTCCACCGCAGTCCGTGCTCCTCCAGCCGGAGCCCGGCCATGACGGGGGACGCGGCGGCGAGCGGATAGAAGGAGCTGAAGACGTCGTGGACGAAGTCGGGATCGACGCCGCTGTCGTGGCGCACGGCCCCGCCGGGTTCCGGCTGCTCCTCCAGCACCTCCACGCTCCAGCCCGCGTCGGCCAGCACATTGGCCGCCACCAGTCCGTTGGGTCCGGCCCCGATCACCACCGCGTCAGCCACGGCCGCCTCCCGTCCCGGGGAGCCGGCCGGCCGGATGCGGGGCGGGGCCGGTCCCGCGCCCGGCGGCTTCGACCTCGCACACCTTGGCCAGCCGGGCGAGCATCGTCCGGTGCCGCAGCTGGATCAGCGCCTCCATGCCCATGTTGTGGAGCACACCGCCCGCCCCCTGGAGCGGATGCTCGTCCACGATCACCAGGCAGTGCTCGCCCCAGGGCCGCAGCTCGATGGCGATCCGCGCCGTGCCCAGGAAGCCCGCATGGGCCTCGAGCTCCACCGCGGCTCCCTCTTCGCAGCGCCGTACGACGGTCTCGTTGGTGAGCCGAAGCGGGCCCAGCCGTACCTCGTAGTCGATGACCGAGTCCTTCCCCGGCCAGTCGCCCCGTACCGGCTGGGACGTCGAGGTCCCCACCACCCACTCGCCGTACCGGCTGCCGTCCGCGAGGACGGCCCACACGGTCTGCGGGCTGGTCTTGATCAGACGATGACGTCGTGCCATACGCCCCTCCGATACGCGCCTCCGCGGCCGGAACCGGCATCGCCGGACACCACCGGGTCCCCGCCGTGCCGCGGGTCAACCAGGACGCGTACGGAGAGTGCCGTGAGGTACGGGCTACCGCCCGAGCGGGCGGCCGGGCGAGCAGGCGGCCGGGCGAGCGCTCAGACCAGCCGGGCTCGCTCAGACCAGCCGGGTTCGCTCAGCTCCAGCGGCCGGTGCGGCCCAGCAGCAGCGCGGCGGCGGCCGTCCCGGCCGTGGAGGTGCGCAGCACGCTCGGACCCAGCCGGTACGGCCGCGCGCCCGCCTCGGCGAATGCCGCCAACTCCTCGCCGGACACGCCCCCTTCCGGCCCGACGACCAGCACGATCTCACCACTGGTCGGCAGTGGGGCGGTGGCCAGCGGTTCGCTGCCCTCCTCGTGGAGCACCGCCGCGAAATCGGCCCCGGCGAGCAGCCCGGCCACCTGCTTGGTCGTCATCGCGTCCATGACCTCGGGGAAGGTCAGCCGACGGGACTGCTTGCCCGCCTCGCGCGCGCTCGACCGCCACTTGCCGAGCGCCTTGAGGCCACGTTCGCCCTTCCACTGGGTGACGCAGCGGGCGGCCGACCACGGAACGACGGCGTCCACGCCCGTCTCCGTCATGGTCTCCACCGCCAGCTCGCCCCGGTCGCCCTTGGGCAGCGCCTGGACGACGGTGATCCGAGGGGTGGGGGCCCTCTCCTGGCGCACCTCGTCCACCGCGACCTGGAGCCGGTCCTTGCCCTCGACGGCCGCCACGGTGCCCTGGACGCCCGTACCGCGGCCGTCCGTCAGCACCACGGGCTCACCGACGCGCAGCCGCCTTACGGACACCGCATGGCGCCCTTCGGGGCCCTCCAGCCAGACCCGGGCTCCCGGGGCCGCCCCCGCCAGGGAGTCGGCCACGAACACAGGGGCGGTCATGACACCACACCCCGCTGCGGCTGAAGCCCCAACGCGGCCCGCGCCGCGTCGAGTTCCACCGCGAGCGTCTCCACCAGCCGCGCGGCGGGCAGCTCACGCGCCAGCCGGTGTCCCTGCCCGGCCCACAGGGCCATGCCCTGCGGATCGCCCGCCTCGGCGGCCGCCTTACGGAGGCCGGCAGTCATGTGGTGCAGCTGAGGGTAGGCGGCGGGCGCGTGCGGGCCGTGCTCGCGCAGGAAGCGGTTGACCAGGCCCCGGGCCGGGCGGCCGGAGAAGGCGCGGGTCAGCTCGGTCCGGCCGAACAGCGGATCCGTCATCGCCCGCTTGTGCAGGGTGTTCGCCCCGGACTCGGGGCACACCAGGAACGCGGTCCCCATCTGGCCCGCGGCCGCGCCCGCGGCCAGCGCCGCGGCGATCTGCGAACCGCGCATCATCCCGCCCGCCGCGATGATCGGGACCTGGACGTACTCACGGACCAGGGTGATCAGGGACAGCAGCCCGAGTCCGGCGCCCGTCCCGTCGGCGGCCGGGTCATCGCTGTACGAGCCCTGGTGGCCGCCGGCCTCCACACCCTGCACGCAGACCGCGTCGGCGCCCGCCCACTGGGCGGTCTGCGCCTCGACGGGCGAGGTGACGGTCACGACCGTGCGGGTGCCGACCTTGGCGAGGGCGTCGAGGACCGCGCGGGTCGGACAGCCGAAGGTGAAGGAGACGACCGGAACCGGATGGTCGAGGAGTACGGCGAGCTTGGCGTCGTACGCGTCGTCCGAGCCCGTGTCCGGATCGCCCAGCGAGGTCTCGTACCGGGCCGCCTCACCCGTGAGCCGCTCCCGGTAGGCCGCGACGGCGGCCGGGTCGGCGTTGGCCGGCTGGGGCATGAACAGATTGACGCCGAAGGGCCGGTCGGTCAGCCCCCGCACCTGTTCGATCTCTTCGTGCATCGCCTCCGGCGTCTTGTAGCCGGCGGCGAGGAAACCGAGACCACCGGCCCCGGAGACAGTGGCGGCAAGGTGCGGGCAGGAAGCTCCGCCCGCCATCGGCGCCTGCACGATCGGGTAGCGGAAAAGACCGGTCAGCGCGGAGGACATGGTCACATCGTGTCATGCCCTCCGCACCGGCTCACCATGGGATCACGGGCGCCGCGGTGGGCCAACGGCGACTCGGCGACGGGCCGCGACCTCGGCCCCGAGGGCTGCGGATACCAGCGCCGCGAGCCCCCGTACCCCCGGCCGGACCGCGCCTACCGCCCGTTGAACGCCTCGGCGAGCCCTACCGCCCGTTGAACGCATCCTTAAGGCGCGAGAACAACCCCTGCTGCCCCGGCTTGAACTCCCCGGTCGGGCGCTCCTCGCCGCGTAGCTTGGCCAGCCGCCGCAGCAGCTCCTCCTGCTCCGGGTCGAGCTTGGTCGGGGTGGTCACCTCGACGTGCACGATCAGATCGCCCCGGCCGCCGCCCCGCAGATGGGTGACGCCGCGCTGGTGCAGCGGGATCGACTGGCCGGACTGGGTGCCGGGCCGGATGTCGACCTCCTCCAGGCCGTCCAGCGTCTCCAGCGGCACCTTGGTGCCCAGCGCCGCCGCCGTCATCGGGATGGTCACCGTGCAGTGCATGTCATCGCCGCGCCGCTGGAAGACCGGGTGCGGGACCTCGTGGATCTCCACGTACAGGTCGCCCGCCGGGCCGCCGCCCGGCCCGACCTCGCCCTCGCCGGCCAGCTGGATCCTGGTGCCGTTGTCCACACCGGCGGGGATCTTCACGGTCAGGGTGCGCCGCGAGCGGACCCGGCCGTCGCCCGCGCACTCCGGGCACGGGGTCGGCACCACGGTGCCGAAGCCCTGGCACTGGGGGCACGGCCGCGAGGTCATGACCTGGCCCAGGAAGGACCGCGTCACCTGGGAGACCTCACCGCGGCCACGGCACATGTCACAGGTCTGCGCCGAGGTGCCCGGCGCCGCGCCCTCGCCGCTGCACGTCGTGCAGACGACCGCGGTGTCGACCTGGATGTCCTTGGTGGTCCCGAACGCGGCCTCGTTGAGCTCCACCTCGAGCCGGATCATCGCGTCCTGACCGCGCCGGGTCCTGGACCGCGGACCGCGCTGCGAGGCGGTGCCGAAGAACGCGTCCATGATGTCGGAGAAGTTGCCGAAGCCCCCGCCGAAGCCGCCGGCGCCGCCGCCGCCCGCCCCGGACATCGGGTCCCCGCCCAGGTCGTAGACCTGCTTCTTCTGCGGATCCGACAGGACCTCGTAAGCGGCGTTGATCTCCTTGAACCGCTCCTGGGTCTTCGGATCCGGATTCACGTCCGGATGCAGCTCGCGTGCGAGCCGACGGAATGCCTTCTTGATCTGGTCCTGCGAGGCATCACGCGGCACGCCCAGGACTGCGTAGTAGTCAGTCGCCACTTACGACTCCGCCAGGATCTGTCCGACGTAACGTGCCACTGCGCGTACCGCTCCCATCGTTCCGGGGTAGTCCATGCGGGTCGGTCCGACCACGCCGAGTTTGGCGACCGCCTCGTCGCCGGAACCGTAGCCGACCGCGACGACCGAGGTGGCGTTGAGCCCCTCGTGAGCATTCTCATGCCCGATGCGCACGGTCATACCCGAGTCCTTCGCCTCGCCCAGCAGCTTGAGGAGGACGACCTGCTCCTCAAGTGCCTCCAGAACGGGCCGGATCGTCAGGGGGAAATCATGCACGAAACGCGTGAGGTTCGCGGTGCCGCCGATCATCAGCCGCTCCTCGGTCTCCTCCACCAGCGTCTCGAGCAAGGTCGACAGTACGATCGACACGGTCCCCCGGTCCTCCTGTTCGAAGGACTCCGGAAGATCCTGCACCAATTGCGGCACATCCGCGAAACGCCGCCCGACGACCCGGCTGTTGAGCCGGGCCCGCAGATCGGCCAGCGAATCCTCGGTGACCGGGGCCGGGCAGTCCACCATGCGCTGCTCCACCCGCCCGGTGTCCGTGATCAGCACCAGCATCACCCGGGCCGTGGCCAGCGGCAGCAGCTCCACATGGCGCACCGTGGACCGGGTCAGCGACGGATACTGCACCACCGCCACCTGCCGGGTCAGCTGCGCCAGCAGCCGGACCGTGCGGCCCACCACGTCGTCGAGGTCGACCGCACCGTCCAGGAAGTTCTGAATGGCCCGCCGCTCCGGGCTGGACAGCGGCTTGACTCCGGCCAGCTTGTCCACGAAGAGGCGATAGCCCTTGTCCGTGGGGATCCGGCCGGCGCTCGTATGCGGCTGGGCGATGAAGCCCTCGTCCTCCAGAGCGGCCATGTCGTTACGCACCGTGGCCGGGGAGACCCCCAGCCGGTGCCGCTCGGTGAGCGCCTTGGAGCCGACCGGCTCCTCCGTCCCCACATAATCCTGGACGATGGCACGCAGCACCTCGAGTCTGCGTTCGCTGAGCACCCCGCGCACCTCCAGTCCAGCGGTCTCATCAGGTCGTCCGTCTGGCACTCACGAGGCACGAGTGCCAGAACCCCTCCGCCAGTGTACGGCGGGGTGCGGTGGCATGGGCAAGAGCCGACGCTGGCAGCAACTCTCCCCACCCCCGCTGAGCTAGCGTCGCGGTATGGAGACGTGTTGGGAAGAGGCAGGCTGGGAGCGGCTCGCGCCGGATGTGGCCCGCCGCCGGATGCCGGAGTGGGACGAGACGGTCGGCGTGGTCGTCGGCCGGACCGACATCCTCGTCGTGGACACCGGCGCGACCCTGCGCGCCGGGGCCGAGCTGCGCACCCGGATCACCCGGCTGACCGGCCGCCGCCCCACCCGGATCGCGTTCACCCATCCGCATTTCGACCACGTCCTGGGCTCGGCCGCCTTCGCGGGCTGCGAGGTGTACGGGGCCACGGGCGTGGACGAGCTGCTGTGCCGGGAGCGGGAGACGCTGCGCGAGGACGCGATCCGCCACGGGGTGGAGCGGGGCGCGGCCACCGAGGCGGTGGACCATCTCGTCGGCCCGCACCATCTGGTCTCCGGGGAGCTCACCCTCGACCTGGGCGACCGGCCGGTGCTGTTGGCCAATGTGGGACCCGGCCACACCGCCCACGACCTGGCCGTTCTGGTGCCCGGCCAGCCCGAGGTGGTCTTCTGCGGCGATCTGGTGGAGGAGTCCGGCCCACCCCAGGCGGGGCCCGACGCGATCCCCGGCCACTGGCCCGCCGCGCTGGACCGGCTGCTCGCCCTCGGCGGCGAGGACGCGCTGTACGTCCCGGGACACGGCTCCGTCGTGGACGCCGCCTTCGTCCGCACCCAACGCGACGAACTGGCCGCCCGCTTCGGCGTGTCCGCCTAGGGCGTGTTTCGAAAGTCCCGCCTGCCCCGCGACGCCTGGCACGCGCGCTCGCCGCGTTGTCGGGATCGTCCGAGTAGGCCCACTACGAGGACGACCCTCCGCCTTGCGATCACACGCACCAGACGCCGCGGGGCCCGCCCTCCGGGCGGACGGCGCTACTTTCGAAACACGCCCTAGGCGGCTTCTAGTTGTTCGCCTAGTCGTGCGCCTGGCCGTTCGCGTGGTCGTGCGGCCATGGGGGCGGGTGGTCGTCGCACGCTATCGTCAGCCGGATGCGACAGTACGACCCGGACCTGACCCCGCCCTGGAAGCGGCAGCGGCCCGCCCCGGAGGTCCCCGCCGAACCGGACCTCGTCGTGGAGGAGGTCACCACCGGATTCTGCGGTGCGGTGATCCGCTGTGAGAAGACCGCCCAGGGTCCCACGGTCACTCTGGAGGACCGCTTCGGCAAACATCGCGTCTTCCCCATGGAGCCGCGCGGTTTTCTTCTCGAGGGGCGTGTCGTCACCCTCGTACGCCCGCGCGCGGCGGCCCCCAGCGCGCCCCGGCGCACGGCCTCGGGGTCGATCGCCGTTCCGGGAGGAGCGCGGGCCAGGGTCGCCCGCGCGGGACGCATCTATGTCGAGGGGCGGCATGACGCGGAGCTGGTCGAGCGGGTCTGGGGCGACGATCTGCGCATCGAGGGCGTCGTCGTGGAGTACCTGGAGGGCGTCGACGACCTGCCCGCCATCGTCGACGGCTTCTCCCCCGGCCCGGACGCCCGGCTCGGCGTCCTCGTCGACCATCTGGTGGCGGGCTCCAAGGAATCCCGGATCGCCGCGCAGGTGACCGGCGAGCACGTGCTGGTCCTCGGCCACCCCTACATCGACATCTGGGAGGCCGTGAAGCCGTCCTCCGTCGGCATCCCGGCCTGGCCCGCGGTGCCGCACGGCCAGGACTGGAAGAAGGGTGTCTGCCGCGCCCTGGGCTGGCCGGAGAACACCGGAGCCGCCTGGCAGCGCATCCTGTCCTCGGTCCGCTCCTACAAGGACCTTCAGCCGGAGCTGCTGGGACGGGTGGAGGAACTGATCGATTTCGTGACGGCCCCGGAGGGCTGACGGTCCAGGAGTGCTGGCGGCCCCGGGAGGACTGACGGCTCCCGTCCCGGCTCGCCGGATCACGTCAGTCCGCCTCGATCGCGTCAGTCCACCAGATCCCGCACCACCGCGTCCGCCAGCAGCCGTCCCCGCAGGGTGAGCACGGCCCGCCCCCGCCCGTACGGCTCCGGCTCCAGCAGGCCGTCCTCCAGCGCGCGTGCCGCGGCCGCCGTCCCGGCCGGGCGCAGCAGGTCCAGTGGGCACCCCTCGGCCAGCCGCAGCTCCAGCAGGATCCGCTCCACCCGGCGCTCCTCGCCGGAGAGCAGCTCCCGGCCCGCGCCGGGCGACCTGCCCTCGCCCAGGGCCTGTGCGTACGCCCCGGGGTGCTTCACGTTCCACCACCGCACGCCGCCCACATGGCTGTGCGCACCGGGTCCGGCGCCCCACCAGTCGGCGCCGCGCCAGTACAGCTCGTTGTGCCGGCAGCGCGCGCCGGGCGAGGTCGCCCAGTTGGAGACCTCGTACCAGGTGAATCCGGCGGCCGACAGGGTCTCCTCGGCGATCAGATAGCGGTCCGCGTGCACATCGTCGTCGGTCATCGGGACCTCGCCGCGCCGGATCCGCCGCGCCAGCTGGGTGCCCTCCTCGACGATCAGCGCATACGCCGACACATGGTCCGGCCCGGCCCCGAGCGCGGCTTCCAGGGAGGCCCGCCAGTCCGCGTCGCTCTCTCCCGGTGTCCCGTAGATCAGGTCCAGGTTCACATGGTCGAATCCGGCCGCCCGCGCCTCGGTCACACACGCCTCCGGCCGCCCCGGGGTGTGCGTACGGTCCAGCACCTTCAGGACGTGCTGCCGGGCGCTCTGCATCCCGAAGGAGATCCGGTTGAACCCCGCCTCCCGCAGCTCCGCCAGATACTGCGGATCGACGGACTCCGGATTCGCCTCGGTCGTGATCTCGGCCTCTTCGGCCAGCCCGAACTCCTCCCGGATCGTCCCGAGCATCCGCCCGAGGTCCGCCGCGGCGAGCAGGGTCGGGGTCCCGCCGCCCACGAATACGGTCCGCACGGGCCGCGGGTCGTCCCCCAGCACCTTCCGCGCCAGCCGCACCTCCTCGGCGACCAGCTCGGCGTAGTTGTCCCGGGAGGCGAGCACGCCGCCGGAGCCGCGCAGCTCACTGGCGGTGTAGGTGTTGAAGTCGCAGTAGCCGCAGCGGGTGGCGCAGTACGGCACGTGCAGATAGAACCCCAGTGGCCGCCGCTCCGCCCCGGCCAACGCGGTCGCGGGCAGTGCGCCGTCCTCGGGCACGGGCTCACCATCAGGCAGTACGGAAGGCATGCCCCCATTGTCCGCCACGGCCCGCCGCGCGGGGCGCGCCCGTCCCGGCGCCACCGCTCCCGGCGCCACCGGTGACCGCGGGACCCGGCCCCCCGGGATCCCCGCCCTCGAGACCCAGCCCCCTTGGATCCCGCCCTCGGGATCCGGCTAGGGCTTCGGCTCGGCCGCCTTCAGGACCAGCATCGCCAGGTCGTCGTCCGGCGGCTCCGCGGCGAACTCGTCCACCGCCCGCCGCACCCGCTCCGCGACCTGCCGCGCGCTCATGCCCGCGCACAGCGCGAGCGCCGCCGCCAGGCCGTCCTCGTCGTCGAACTGCCGGTCACCGGATCGGTGCTCGGTGACCCCGTCCGTCACGCACAGCAGCGTTTCCCCGGGCGCCAGGTCGAACGATTCACTCGCGTACCCGACCTCGTCCACGACGCCCAGCAATATCTGCGGCTCCGCGACGGTCCGCACCTCGCCCCCGGGCCGCAGCACCAACGGCAGCGGATGTCCCGCGCTGGCCAGGGTGCAGCGCACCCCCTCGCCCTCGCCCAGCGGCTCCAGCTCCCCGTACAGCAGCGACAGGAACCGGGGGACCCCGCCGCCCGAGGGGAGCCCCGTGCCGATCAGGCCCCCGTCCACCAGCTCCACGACCCCGGAGGAGCCTTCCGCGGCCTCCACACCGGCCGCCACGGCCTCCGCGGCGCCCTCGACGGCCTGCTCCACCGCCTCCTCGCCCAGCAGCTGGTTGAGCCGGTCCAGGACCTCCCCCACGCCGTACCCCTCGCGGGCGAGCAGCCGCAGCCAGGGCCGGACGAGCCCGGTCACCACGGCCGCCTCCGGGCCGTTCCCGCAGACGTCGCCCAGGACGAAGCACCAGCGGCCGGCGCCGGCCTGGAAGACGTCGTAGAAGTCGCCGCCGGCCGAGATGTCGCCGGTCGGCTCGTACACGACCGCCGACTCGACCCCGGGGATGCGCGGGATGACGGAGGGCAGCAGCCCGCGCTGGAGCACCCGGCTGATCGTCGCCTGCCGGGTGTAGCGGCGGGCGGAGGCGAGGGCCAGGGCGACGCGGCGGGTGAAGTCCTCGATCAAACCGACCACTTCGGTCGGCATCCGCACCAGCCCGGCTCGCCCCAGCAGCAGCGTGCCGAGCGCGCGGCCGCCCGCGACCAGCCGGCAGGCGAGGGCCGCGCCGCCGGGCCCGTACGCGGCGGGGTCGGCCGGCCAGGGCCACTCCACGGCGCCGCCGCGGACGGCGGCGGGCACCTGGGGCGGCTCCTTCTCCAGCACCTGCCGCAGGCCCTCGATGCGCCCTTCGCTGGCGTGCCAGACCCGGGCGAGCCGCGGCGGGCCGCTCGCGGAGTCGAGCCAGATCGCGCACCAGTCGGCGAGCCGGGGCACCAGCAGCTGCCCGGCCAGCGAGGTCACCATGTCCTCGTCGAACTGTCCGGCCAGCAGATCGGACGCCTCGGCGAGGAAGGTGAGCGCACCGCGCTGGATCCACTCGGGGTCGCGGCGGACGGGGACGCGGCCCGGTGCGGGGGCGACGATCTCGACGGCGTCCTTACGGCCGTCATGAACGGCCCCCGCCCCGAATGCGCCCTCCGGCTCCCCCACGGTGGCGGGCGCCGCGTCCACGGCGGACGCCGCGTCGTGGAAGGCCGAGCCCATGGCGCTGGGCCCGGCGGCGGGCCCGGCCGTGGGCGCCACCGCCATCTGGAACCACACCGACTTGCTCGTCCGCCGGTACGTCGTCCCCCATGACTCGGCGATCTCGGCCACCAGCCGCAGTCCGTGGCCGCCGGCGTACTCCGGCCGCTCGTCCGGATCCGGTGGATCGCCGCGCAGCACCCGGGTGGGGTGGTGGTCGGTCACCTCCACCACGAGGGACGGCGGTTCGCCCTCGCGGTCCGACACATCCAGCGCACAGCTCACCTCGACGGCGGTGCCGGCGTGCACCACCGCGTTGGTGACCAGCTCGCTCACCAGCAGTACGGCCTCGTCCGCGACCCGGTCGGTGATCCGGTCGGCGGCCGGGACCTCGAGCGCGGCCCAGTCGGCGAGGGCAGCACGGACGAACCGGCGCGCGGCCGAGGCCGCGAGCGGAGTACCGGGCAGGCTGGCGCGTGCCGAGGCGCTGGTGCGGACGGGGCCGATGCCACCCCCCACCGGCAGAACCACCCCACCGCCCTCAACCGACCCACCAGACGTGGCAGAAGATGACGTCCCCACTGTGCGGCTCCTGAAGAAGCTCCGTCATAACGCCGTATCCGTAACCGTATCCGGCACGGACAGAGTGGCAGACCGACCGCCCTCATATGCACCGAGTTACGCAAGTGAACCGCGATAAGGGGAAAATTCATGTGTCCGGCAGGCCGGTCAACTGGAAATCCGGCGTCGGACCGTATCCTTGCCTGTTAAACCTCTTTCGTGCCCGCGTACATGTCCTCGATCAGAGCCTTGTACTCACGCTCGACCACCGGCCGCTTGAGCTTCAGGCTGGGGGTCAACTCGCCGTGCTCCACGTCCAGATCGCGCGGCAGCAGCCGGAACTTCTTGATCGTCTGCCAGCGCTGAAGCCCCTCGTTGAGCGTGCGCACATAGCCCTCGATCAGCTCCCGCACCTCGTCGGTGGCCACGACCTCCGCGTAGGACTTGCCCTCGAGCCCGTGGTCGCCCGCCCACTTCATGATCGTCGGCTCGTCGAGGGCGATCAGCGCGGTGCAGTAGTTGCGATCGGCGCCGTGCACCAGGATGTTGGAGACGAACGGGCACACCGCCTTGAACTGGCCCTCGACCTCCGCCGGGGCGACGTACTTGCCGCCCGAGGTCTTGATCAGGTCCTTCTTGCGGTCGGTGATCCGCAGATAGCCGTCAGGGGACAGCTCCCCGATGTCCCCGGTGTGGAACCAGCCGTCGGACTCCAGCACCTGCGCGGTCAGCTCCGGCAGCCCGTGGTAGCCCTGCATGATGCCGGGGCCGCGCAGCAGCACCTCGCCGTCCTCGGCGAACCGCACCTCCAGGCCCGGGAACGCCTTGCCGACCGTGCCGGTGCGGTAGTCCGCCGGGTTGAGGAAGCTGGCGGCGCTGGACTCGGTCAGGCCGTAGCCCTCCAGGATGTTGATGCCGGCGCCCGCGAAGAAGTAGCCGATGTCGGGCGTGAGCGCGGCGGAGCCGGACACCGCGGCCCGCAGCCGGCCGCCGAACGCCTCGCGCAGCTTGGCGTAGACGAGCTTGTCGGCCAGCGCGTGCTGGGTCTTGAGACCGAAGGGCACGGAGGCGGTGCCGGTACGGCGGAAGTTGTCCTGAGAGGTCCTGGCGTACTCCCGGGCGACCCCGGCCGCCCACTGGAAGATCTTGTACTTGGCCGCCCCGCCCTCGCGTGCCCGCTGGGCCACTCCGTTGTAGACCTTTTCGAAGATCCGCGGCACGGCACACATGTAGGTCGGCCGGACCACCGGCATATTCTCGATGATCTTGTCCACCCGGCCGTCCACCGCCGTGGCGTGGCCGACGTAGATCTGCCCCGCCGTCAGCACCTTGCCGAAGACATGCGCGAGCGGCAGCCACAGGTACTGCAGATCGTCGGGGTAGAGCAGCCCCTCCTGGGTGCCGATCACGATGGCCATGTACGACCAGGAGTCATGCGCCAGCCGTACGCCCTTGGGGCGCCCGGTGGTACCGGAGGTGTAGATGAGCGTCGCCAGCTGATCGCCGCGCAGGGCGTCCATCCGCCCCCGTACGGCGTCCGGATGGCGCTCCAGATGAGCCGTGCCCCGCTTCTCCAGTTCGGCGAGCGAGAGCACCCAGCCCTCCGGGTCGTCCGCGGCGGGGACCGCGTCCTCGGCCTCGATCACCACCACATGGGCGAGCTCGGGGAGCTCATCGCGCTGCGCCCGCACCTTGGCGAGCTGCGCCGCGTCCTCGGCGATCAGCACCCGGCTGCCGGAGTCGGAGAGGATGAAGGCGGTCTCGTCGGCGTTGGTGGTCGGGTAGACCGTGGTGGTCGCCGCGCCCGCGGCCAGCACGCCGAGGTCGGCCAGGATCCACTCGACACGGGTGGCGCAGGCCAGCGCCACCCGCTCCTCGGGGCGGATCCCCAGATCGATCAGCCCGGCGGCGATGGCGTACACCCGGTCCGCGCATTCCCGCCAGGTCAGCGACCGCCAGTCGTCGGGACCCTCGCCCGAGGCGGAGGGCACCGGGTAGCGGTACGCCTCCTGGTCCGGGGTCGCCTCGACGCGCTGGAGGAAGTGCGTCGCCAGGGACGGCGGCCGGTTCTCGAGCAAGATCTGTGTGTCGGTCACGGCATCCTCCGGGGCCCGCATCATTGCTTGGTGACTCGCGAGTAACCTTCAAGTGGTGATCAGAGTAGGGGCCGAATCCTTACCGCGTAAGGGGTCCGCGCCACGTTGTTCCCCTGAAGTGCCCAGTTGTTCCGCTGAGGTGCCCACGAGGCTCTGAGGTGTCCAGCCTGAGGTGCCCAAGAGCCCCTGATGAGGGCCCAAGAGGCTCCCCGGCACGCAGCGGGCCCGGCGCGTCCAGCACGCCGGGCCCGCTGACCGAAGTCTCCTCGGCTCGCTCTCGCTCGCTACTTCTTCGCCTTGGAGTCCTTGCCGTCGGAGTCGGAGGACAGCACCGCGATGAACGCCTCCTGGGGGACCTCCACGCTGCCGACCATCTTCATCCGCTTCTTGCCTTCCTTCTGCTTCTCCAGCAGCTTCCGCTTACGGGAGATGTCACCGCCGTAGCACTTGGCGAGGACGTCCTTACGGATGGCACGGACCGTCTCACGGGCGATGACCCGGGAGCCGATGGCCGCCTGGATGGGCACCTCGAAGTTCTGCCGCGGGATGAGCTCGCGCAGCTTGGCGACCAGCCGGACGCCGTACGCGTACGCCTTGTCCTTGTGGGTGATCGCCGAGAACGCGTCCACCTTGTCGCCGTGCAGCAGGATGTCAACCTTGACCAGGTCGGAGGTCTGCTCACCGGTGGGCTCGTAGTCGAGCGAGGCATAGCCGCGGGTCTTGGACTTCAGCTGGTCGAAGAAGTCGAAGACGACCTCGGCGAGCGGCAGGGTGTAGCGGATCTCGACCCGGTCCTCGGAGAGGTAGTCCATGCCGAGCATCACCCCGCGGCGGTTCTGGCACAGCTCCATGATCGCGCCGATGAACTCGCTCGGAGCGAGGATGGTGGCCCGGACGACCGGCTCGTGCACCGTGTCGATCTTGCCTACCGGGAACTCGCTGGGGTTGGTCACCGTGTGCTCGCTGCCGTCCTCCATCTCCACCCGGTAGACCACGTTGGGCGCGGTGGCGATCAGGTCGAGATTGAATTCGCGCTCCAGGCGCTCACGGATGACCTCCAGGTGCAGCAGCCCGAGGAAGCCGACGCGGAAACCGAAGCCGAGAGCGGCCGAGGTCTCCGGTTCGTAGACCAGCGCGGCATCGTTGAGCTGCAGCTTGTCCAGGGCCTCGCGCAGCTCGGGATAGTCCGAGCCGTCCAGCGGATACAGCCCCGAGAACACCATCGGCTTCGGGTCCTTGTAGCCGCCCAGCGGCTTCTGCGCACCGCCGGTGACCTGGGTGATCGTGTCGCCGACCTTGGACTGGCGGACATCCTTCACACCGGTGATCAGATAGCCCACCTCGCCCACGGACAGCCCGTCGGCGGGGGTCATCTCCGGGGAGTTGGTGCCGATCTCCAGCAGCTCATGGGCGGCGCCGGTGGACATCATCTTGATCCGCTCGCGCTTGCTGAGCGTGCCGTCGACGACCTTCACATAGGTCACGACGCCCCGGTAGGCGTCATAGACGGAGTCGAAGATCATCGCGCGGGCGGGGGCGTCCTCGACACCGACCGGAGCCGGCACCAGCTCCACGACCCGGTCCAGCAGCTCGGCCACGCCCTCGCCGGTCTTGGCGGAGACCTTCAGCACGTCGGAGGGGTCGCAGCCGATGAGATGGGCCAGCTCGGCGGCGTACTTCTCGGGCTGGGCGGCGGGCAGGTCGATCTTGTTGAGGACCGGGATGATCGTGAGGTCGTGCTCCATCGCCAGGTAGAGGTTGGCGAGGGTCTGTGCCTCGATGCCCTGGGCCGCGTCGACCAGCAGGATGCACCCCTCACAGGCGGCGAGGGAGCGCGAGACCTCGTAGGTGAAGTCCACGTGGCCGGGGGTGTCGATCATGTTGAGGATATGGGTGGCCGACTCGCCGCCCTCGTCCTTCGTCGGCGCCCAGGGCAGCCGGACCGCCTGGGACTTGATCGTGATGCCGCGCTCGCGCTCGATGTCCATGCGGTCGAGGTACTGCGCGCGCATCTGCCGCTGCTCGACCACACCGGTCAGCTGGAGCATACGGTCGGCGAGCGTCGACTTGCCGTGGTCGATGTGCGCGATGATGCAGAAGTTACGGATCAGAGCCGGGTCGGTACGGCTCGGCTCCGGCACATTGGTAGGGGTCGCGGGCACGCAGGGTCCTGTGTCTAGGCGGGACTCGGTGTTATCGGTATGGGTTGGTCCCGTCCATGGTCCCATGAATGGCGACCTCTTCCGGGTTTGGGACGCCATCGACCCTGCTGGTAACCTGGCCGACTGTGTCTCGTGCCGCCCTCGCGCGGACACGGAGACACACCGAAGCAAACGAAACCCGACGAACCTGCGAAGGCTTTTTACGTGGCGAACATCAAGTCCCAGATCAAGCGGAACAAGACGAACGAGAAGGCGCGCCAGCGCAACAAGGCGGTCAAGTCCGAGCTGAAGACCGCCATCCGCCGCACCCGCGAGGCCGTGGCCGCCGGTGACGCCGAGAAGGCCACCGAAGCCGCCCGCGTCGCCGCGCGCAAGCTCGACAAGGCCGTCAGCAAGGGCGTTCTGCACAAGAACAACGCCGCCAACAAGAAGTCGGCGCTCGCCCAGCAGCTCGCCGGCCTCAAGGGCTGACCTCGAGGGCTGACACCTTCCGGGGCGTCACCGCCCCATAGCGCCGGTTTGGGCACAGCGGTCCCTCTCACCCGCTCCGACCGGCAGCCGACGGATTCGTCAGCACCACCGCGCCGCACGCGGCCTGCGTTCGCCACGCGGGTGCGGCGCACATGATCGACACAAGGGCCCCGCCCTGTCCTTTCCCCAGGACAAGGCGGGGTCTTCGCGCTTCATTCGGGTATGTTCACGTCATGTCGATACCGGGGGAGACACCCAACCCGTACGGGCAGCCGCAACCGCACCAACCGCCTCAGCCGCCTCAGCAGAGCCCGCCGCAGAGCCCGTACGGGCAGCCGCAACCGCACCAGGCCCAGCCGCTCCAGCACAATCCATACGCCCAGCCGACGATGCCGTCCGTACCCCTGGGCGGATACGGGCCGATGGGCACGCCTCCCGGGGCGCCGCCCACGGGCTCCGGGGGCGGCCGCAAGGGCTGGCCGTGGGCGCTGGGCGGGGCCGTCGTCGCCTCGGCGGTCTGGGCCGGGGTGCTGTTCGCCACGGGAGGGTTCGACGGGGAGGCGAAGGCCGATCTCGCGGGCTACCGCTATACGAACAATCTGTGCACCGCGACCGACGCCCAGACCATCGAGGACGCCGGGTACCAGCAGGAGGACGGGTCGGCGAACCCTCAGCACAGCAGCTCCGAGGACCCCGCACTGGACTCGATGACCTGCAACATCGACTTCGAGCCGAACGACGCGGACAGTGACGACTACTCCTCGGTGTGGCTCTACACCACGGCGTCGCTGCACAAGAAGACCGACCCCGCGCCCGAGTTCGAGGCCCAGTACCGGGCGTACGAGGAGCAGAAGACGTCCAGCTACAGCTACAAGGTGAGCCCGGTCAACGGGCTGGGCGCCGAGGCGTATGTGGTGACGCAGGTGAGCAAGAGCGGCTCCGACACCGGCGCCTACGTGATCCTCGGCGTGCGCGACGGCTGGATGACCTACCAGTCGACCTGGTCGGAGTATCTCTCGTCGTCCTCCAGCGCCACGGCCAAGACGCCCGAGGAGGCCACCGCGATGCTCAAGAAGAGCGCCAGGGCCACGCTGGAGAAGATGAAGGAGTGATCGCGGGCCGGTCCCGGACCGGCTCTCGGCTAGCCTCGGCCCGCCCGAGCGGCGCGGGCGATCGTGACGACCGCCTTCTCCAGGGCGTACTCCGGATCGTCCCCGCCGCCCTTGACCCCCGCGTCGGCCTCGGCGACGGCGCGCAGCGCGACCGCCACCCCGTCCGCCGACCAGCCGCGCATCTGCTGCCGCACTCGGTCGATCTTCCAGGGCGGCATGCCCAGCTCACGGGCCAGGTCACCGGGGCGGGCCCCGCGCGGCGCGGAGGCCAGCTTGCCGATGGCACGGACGCCCTGGGCCAGGGCACTGGTGATCAGCACCGGCGCCACCCCGGTGGAGACGGCCCAGCGCAGCGCCTCCAGCGCCTCGGCCGCACGGCCCTCGACGGCGCGGTCGGCGACGGTGAAGCTGGACGCCTCGGCCCGGCCGGTGTAATAGCGGGCGACGACGGCCTCGTCGATGGTGCCCTCGACATCGGCCACGAGCTGGGAGACCGCGCTCGCCAGCTCGCGCAGATCGCTCCCGATGGCGTCGACCAGCGCCTGGCATGCCTCGGGGGTGGCGGACCGGCCGGTGGCACGGAACTCGGACCGCACGAACGCCAGCCGGTCGGCGGGCTTGGTCATCTTCGGGCAGGCGACCTCGCGCGCCCCGGCCTTGCGGGCGGCGTCGAGCAGCCCCTTGCCCTTGGCCCCGCCCGCGTGCAGTAGCACCAGGGTGATCTCCTCGGCGGGGGTGCCGAGGTAGTCCTTGACGTCCTTGATCGTGTCGGCCGCCAGATCCTGTGCGTTGCGCACCACCACGACCTTGCGCTCGGCGAAGAGCGAGGGGCTGGTCAGCTCGGCGAGGGTGCCGGGCCGCAGCGCGTCGGGCATGAGGTCGCGCACATCGGTGTCGGGGTCGGCCGTGCGGGCGGCCGCCACCACCTGCTGCACGGCGCGGTCGAGCAGCAGCTCCTCCTGGCCCACGGCGAGGGTCACGGGGGCGAGCGGATCGTCGGTCGTCGATTTCCTGGCCATCGCGGTCCAGCATCCCACGGACCTCGGACAACCCGGCCGTCCGGATGTCCGACAATGTTCCGGTGATCGATGAAGAGCTGACCGGCGCCCGGCACATCCTGGTGCTGCCCGACCGCGACGCGGCCGAGGAGGTGGCCGAGGCGCTGCCCGAGCGGTTCGGCGTCACCCAGGAGCCCCAGCTGGTACGGGACGCGCTGGCGGGCGAGGACGACGCCGAGGACGCCCAGTGGCTGGTGGTGGTCGAGGACCCGGCCGGGGCGCTGGACGCGGCGGCGCTGGACGCGTTCGCGGACGAGTACGACGGCTGGCTGGAGACCGAATAACCCCTGCCCGGCGCCGGATATCCCCACGCTGGATGCCCTGCGCTGGATGTCCTCGGGCCGGATGCCCCGCACCGGCCGTCTCCGCACCGGATGCCCTCCGCACCCCCCGCGCCGCCAGCCGTCCCCGCGCCGGCCGTCTCTAGCCGGTGACCAGCGCCAGCGCGAAACCGTCGTACCCCTTCTCGCCGACGGTCTGTATCGCGGTGCCGGTCAGCCGGGGCTCCTGGGCGATCAGCTCGGTGAACCGCCGCACGCCCCGCACCTTCGGGTCGGTGCTGGCCGGGTCCGCCACTGCGCCGTCCCGCACCACGTTGTCGCCGATGATCAGGCTGCCCGGTCGGGTGAGCCGCAGCGCCCACTCCAGGTAGCCCGGGTTGTTGGGCTTGTCCGCGTCGATGAAGACCAGGTCGAAGGGGCCGGCTCCCTCTTCGGCCAGCCGGGGGAGCGAGTCCAGCGCCGGGCCGGTGCGGATTTCGACCACCTCGCCCAGCCCGGCCCGCGCCACATTGGCCCGCGCCACCTCGGCGGACCGCGGATCGGCCTCCAGGGAGATCAGCCGGCCTCCCTCGGGCAGCGCCCTGGCCAGCCAGATGGTGCTGTAGCCGCCCAGGGTGCCGATCTCCAGCACGGTGCGCGCGCCCTGGATCCGGGCCAGCAGCTGGAGCAGCTTGCCCTGGTTGGGGGCCACCTGATGCGGCGGCAGCCCCGACGCCGCGCTGTGCTCCAAGGCCGCGTCCAGAGCCGGATCCGAGGGTGCCAGCAGGCCGTTGAAATACGCGTCCACTTCGGTCCACCGCGCAAGCGACATGGGCATTCGTCCTCTCGGAACTGACGGAGTCCGCAAGGGGGAACTTACGCCGCGCGCGGCGCCGGTTGACGGAATATCCCGGAGCCGTGCGACGGCCCGCGAGCACCGCGCGCAAACCCGGGCCGCCCGTCACCGCGATCGGCCCATCGGTGTCGGTCCGCAGCACGGCCGCCCCTTGACCGCGCAGGGAAGCGATGGTGCGGGGCGACGGATGGCCGTAGGGGTTGTCGGCACCGCAGGAGATCAGGGCGAGGCGGGGCCTGAGGCGTTGGAGCAGCCGTGGGTCCTGGTAGGCCGAGCCATGGTGGGCCACCTTGAGGACGTCGACCTGGGGGAGGGCGGGGTGGACCGTCAGCAGGGCCTGCTGGGCCGGGGGTTCCAGGTCGCCCAGGAGGAGCAGGGTCAGCCCCGCCGTGCGGACGAGGAGGGTGACGCTCGCGTCGTTCGGCCCCTCGGCGGTGGCCGTGGCGGGCGGCGGCGCGGGCCACAGCACCTCCCAGGACAGCGGACCGAGGCGGCGTCGCTCCCCCGGCACCGCGGAGACCACCGGCACATGCGCCGACCGGGCCGCGCGCCGTACGGACTCGGCCTGGCCGGGCGGCTCTCGCAGACCGGTCGTCTCGATGGCGCCGACCGCCCGCCCGCGCAACGCCCCGGTCAGGCCCGCCACATGGTCGGCGTGGAAGTGGGTGAGCACCAGCAGCGGGATCCGCACGACGCCGAGCGTGCGCAGACAGCGGTCGACGGCCCGCGGCTCGGGTCCGGTGTCCACGACGACGGCCGTGCCGGGGCCCGCGGCCAGGACGAGGGCGTCTCCCTGCCCGACATCGCAGGCCACCATGCGCCAACCGGGCGGCGGCCACCCGGTGATGACCCGGGCCAGGGGTACCGGGCGCACCACGGCCAGCAGCACCAGCAGCGCGCATACGGCGCACATCAGGCGGTGGCGCAGCAACCGGCGGCCCGCGAGGACCACGGCCAGGGTGACGGCGGCCAGCAACACTCCGCCCGTCCAGCCGTCCGGCCAGTCCGCCTCGGCTCCGGGCAGCGCCGCACCGGTGCGGGCCACCCACGCGATCCACCCGGCGGGCCAGCCCGCCGGCCAGGCGATCCACTCGGCGACCGGCGGCGCGACGGCGGCCACCGCGAGCGCGGCGAACCCCAGGACGGTGGCGGGCGCGACCGCCACCTCGGCCACGAGGTTGCACGGAATCGCGACCAGGCTGACCCGCGCGGCCATCGCCACCACGACCGGCGCGCAGACCGCCTGGGCCGCCGCGGCGGCCGCCAGCGCCTCGGCTACCCGGGGCGGTACACCGCGGCGCCGCAGGGCCTCGCTCCACCCCGGCGCGATGGTGAGCAGCGCGCCGGTGGCCAGGACGGAGAGCAGGAAGCCGTAACTCCGGGCCAGCCAGGGGTCGTAGAGCACCAGCGCGAGGACGGCGGCGGCCAGGGCCGGGAGCAGGGAGCGGCGGCGGCCGGTGCCGAGGGCGAGCAGCGTGATCAGCCCGCAGGCCGCGGCGCGCAGCACACTGGGCTCGGGTCGACAGACGATGACGAAGGCGAGCGTGAGCCCGCCGCCGAGCAGCGCGGTGGTCCGCAGCCGGATGCCGAGCGCGCCCGCCAGACCGCGCCGCTCGGCCCGCCCGGCCAGCTGCGGCGGGCCCGTGAGCAGCGCGAGCACCAGCGTCAGATTGCTGCCGGAGACGGCCATCAGATGCAGCATGTCCGTGGCCCGGAACGCCTCGTCCAGTTCGGGCGGCACCCGTGAGGTGTCCCCCACGACCAGCGCCGGGAGCAGCGCCCGCGCGTCCGGGGAGAGCCCGTCGGTCGCGGTGCGCAGCCCGGCGCGCAGCCGCCCGGCCAGCCGCTGGACCGCGCTGGGCGCGCCCGTGACCCGTGGGGGCCCGCCGCTCAGCCGCACCACGGCCGCGACGCGGTCCCCGTCACGCAGCGGCGGCGCCAGGCGGCCGTGGACGCGCAGACGTGTGGACGGCAGCAGCCGGAGCCAGGCCGCCCGCTCCTCGGGTGTGCCGGGGTGGACCGTCACCAGGACGGGGGCGCGGGTGACGGTCGTGGTGCCGCCCGGTCCGGTGACCCGGGTGACCTCGGCGTCGAGGACCACGGACGCGGGCGCGAGCGCGGCGCCACGCACCCGTGGCCGGGTGAGCCGTGGATCCCCCGTAACGGTCACCTCGGCGGTGGCCTCGGCGTACTGCCGGGCCAGCGCGGGCACCGGGCCGCGACGCACATCCGCCCCGTGCAGCCCGGCGACCGCCCCCGCGGCGGCCCCGCACAACAGCGCCGCCACCACCGCCCCCACCGCACGCCGTCCTCGCCATGTGACGGCTCGTGGCGGCGATGCGGTCCGCTCCCCCGGCACGTGGTGGCTCTCGCCGGTGTCCGCCCGCCCACGCGCCCGGGGAGCGGCACAAGGTGTCGCCCCGGGGGGCGCTCCCGCCTTCGACGGCCGCCGCTCGGCCTTGGGCAGTGACGTCCGGCCCCGCCTCCGAGGTTCGGCGCCGTGCGACGGCGTCGCGGTGGCCCCGGGCGCGTCCCGGCCGTCCAGCGGCGGCCTCGGTGAGCGCGGCCCTGCCACGGACGGCACCGGTGGGAAGACGTCCGGCCCGCGCCGGGACCGGGGCGCGCCGCGCGGCCGTCCACCCGGCGCCGGGGTGACTCGTCGGCGGGCCCCGATGAGCAGGGCGACCGCCACGAGGGAGGCCGCGGCGCAGGCGAGGGCCACCATGGGAGCCGGTGCGTCCAGGGCGAGGGCCGCGGCGGCCCAGGCGGCCAGGGCCGGTGGTACGAGGCGGAGGTCGGGCGGGCCTTCCTGGCGTGGCTGTGAGGCACCGCGCGGGGACGCGGCCGTCGCGTGGACCGGGATGCGGGTCCGCGTCGGCTCCGTGGCCGTCATGGCCGGACCAGCGGGCGCAGATCGGCGAACCGGCGCTCACCGATGCCGTTCACCTCGCGGAGTTCGTCGATGGAGCGGAAACCTCCGTGCTGGGTGCGGTAGTCGATGATGTGCCGGGCCAGCACGGGGCCAACTCCTGGGAGGGTGTCGAGCTGTTCAGCGGTCGCGGAGTTGAGGCTGACCGAGCCGCCGGGCGCCCCTGGTCCGGCCGGTGCGTTCGGCGTCGGCGCGCTCGGCACACCGGCGGCCGGATCGGCGGCCGCGCCCGGCGCCGGCGGTCCGCCCGCGGGGGCGCCGACCACGATCTGCTCCCCGTCCACCAGCGGCCGGGCCCGGTTCAGCCCGCTCAGGTCGGTGCCGGGCCGTACCCCACCCGCCGCTTCGAGGGCGTCGGCGACCCTCGCCCCGGACGGCAGCTTCCGCAGCCCCGGACGGCGGACCTTGCCCGTGACATCCACCACGACCGCCCGACCGTCCCCGGAAGGGGCGGGCCGGCCGCCGGATGTCGGACCGGGTGCGGAGGGCGCGGCACGCGGGGGCTCCGGATCCGGTGCCCGTACGGTCTGGGGACGGCCGGTCCAGAAGTGGTAGGCCGCGAAGGCCACCGCGGTGAGCAGGGCGACGGCCAGCGCGGCGACCGTCCTGAGCTCCATACCGCAGCGGACCTGGAGCCACACCGGCAGCCGCTCCCGCAGGGCCAGTCCTGCCCGGTCACGGCGGCGCAGCGGACCGTCCCCGGGCGGCTCGTCCTTCCGTACCTCCGCCACGCCCTCGGTCGGCATGCCCTTGGCCGGGAGGCCCTCGGCCAGGGCGTCCCTGACCGGGCGCTCCTCGGCCTGAAGATCCTCGGCCGGAAGATCCTCGGCCAGGAGGTCCTTGGCCGGAAGGTCCTTGGCCGGAAGATCCCTGGCCGGGGACTCCCCGTCCCGGATCTCCGCGGCGCCCGTCGGGCCGTCCCGGCTGCCCAGGGCGAAGGACCCGACCGCGACCGGGGGTGCCGACGACGTGGCGAAGAGCGCCGCAGCGCGAGTGGCACGTGAGGGGCGCGTGGCGCGTGAAGGTGCGGTGGGGCGGGCATGGCGGTGGGCGCCGCCGAGGCGGCTCCCGGCCCGGGACGGGCCGGCGCCGGACGGCGGGCCTGGCCGACGGCCCGCCCCGCCGTCGCGATGGCGGCCGCGCCCCGGCCCTTCGGTTACCGTGCGTGATCGTGACCTCATGCCACCCGACGGTAGACACCCGCGGCCGATCACGCCGATCGGCCTCAATTCCCGGGGATAACCCTCAGATTGTGGACAACTTCGTCACCCTGTCGGGTGAGCCGCACCGCCAAGCACCGTCCGGCACCCCCAAGCACCGTCCGGGACCGCCCACCCTCCGCTACCGCGGAGAGACCACCGCCCCCAGCAGCCCCGGTCCGGTGTGCGCCCCGATCACCGCGCCGACCTCGCTCACATACAGCTCCTCCAGCCCCGGCACCCGCTCCCGCAGCCGCTCCGCGAGCGCCGCCGCCCGTTCGCCCGCCGCCAGATGCTGCACCGCGATGTCCACCGGGCTCCGGCCCGCCCGCTCGACCACGATCTCCTCGAGCCGGGCGATGGCCTTCGAGGCGGTGCGGACCTTCTCCCGCAGCTCGATCCGCCCCTCGTCGAGCTGGAGCAGCGGTTTCACCGCGAGCGCCGAGCCGAGCAGGGCCTGGGCCGCGCCGATGCGGCCGCCGCGCCGCAGATAGTCAAGGGTGTCGACGTAGAAGTAGGCGGCGGTGCCATCGGCCCGCTTCTCCGCCGCCGCCACCGCCTCGTCCAGCGTGCCGCCGCCCTCCGCCACCTCGGCCGCCGCCAGCGCGCAGAAGCCGAGTGCCATCGCGACCATTCCGCTGTCCACCACCCGCACCGGTACGGGCGCGTCCTGTGCCGCGAGCGCCGCCGCGTCGTAGGTGCCGGAGAACTCGGCCGACAGATGCAGGGAGACGATGCCCGTCGCGCCCGCCTCGGCGGCGGCCCGGTAGGCGGCCGCGAACATCTCCGGACTGGGCCGGGACGTCGTCACCGGCTTGCGCTTCTGCAACGCCTGCGCGAGGGACCGGGCCGAGATCTCGGTGCCTTCCTCCAGGGCCCGGTCGCCGAGCACCACCGTCAACGGCACGGAGGTGATGCGATGCCGCTCCATCGCATCCGGCGGCAAGTAAGCCGTTGAATCGGTCACGATCGCGACATGGCGGGACATGACTGGGAGGTTATCGGGGGAGGCGGCTCGCTGACCGCGCGACCCCAGCGGATGATCAATTGCCTTACGGATCATGCCCTGTTCAGACGTGGCTCAGGTCCCGTTCTCCGGCCGTGTTCCCGGGCTCAGGCCGTGTTCTCGGGACGGGTGGACTCCTGCCAGGGTTCCTGCCGAGGCTCCCGCCGAGGCTTCTGCCAGGGCTGCTGCCACGAGTGGGGCTCCGTCCGTGACGCCGCCCCGAGCGAGGGCGAAGGCGAGGACGAGGAGGAGGACGGGGGTGACGCCGGCTCCCGGTCGGCCCCGGACCCCGTCCGCGGGCCCGCCCCAGGCCCCTCCCCCGCCTCGGCCCACGGCTGCTCCGCATCCGCCGTCGTCCAGTGCCGCAGCGCCCCGGCCTCCATCTCGATCTCTTGGCCCAGCGTGTCGAGATCGTCGTGTGCCAACCGCTGTGTCCGCTCCTGCACCGCCCAGCGCAGCGAGTCGGCGGAGTGGGTGATCCGCCCGGTGCGCTGCCGCAGCTCGGGCAGTAGGGCCGCGATCCGGGCCTTGTCGGGCTCCTGCTCCAGCCGCTTCAGATCAGCGTCCAGGTCCTGCGCATGGGCGCTCAGCCGCCGGAACAGGCCCAACGACTCCGAGAGCGAACGGTCTTGCGGGGCGGCCGCCTGGAGCGCCTGCTCGGTGGCGCGCATCGAGCCGCGCAGGGAGAGCCGCAGCTGGGCGAGCTCTCCGCCCGCACCCGGCTGGGCCAGCTGCCGGGCCCGGAGTCTGGTCTCCTCCACCGTGCGGCGGGCCTGGTGCACCGTGCGGTCGATGCCGCGCTTGGCCGCTCTGACCGTTCGAACGGCCGCGTAGACCCCCAGCAGCATGATCAGGACGAAAAGCGACAACAGGATCCAGATGGCTTCCATGTGCGCTCCTTGGGGCGGCGGTCACGGCACGGTGGCGGTCGTCCTCCCAGCGTAAACGCGCCGGGCGGGCCGGGGGTTCCTGACGAACCCCCAACCCGCCCGCGAGTGGGACCCACGACGCGCCATCAGGCCGGCACGATCCGGGCCCGCCATCAGACCGAACGGACCGGCCCGATCCGGACCCGGCATCAGACCGAACGGACCCGGACCCGCCATCAGGCCGGAGGGATCCTGGCCCGCTATCAGGCCGGAACGATGTTGACCAGCTTCGGCGCCCGCACGATCACCTTACGGATGCCCGCACCGTTCAGCGCCGCCACGACCGCCGGGTCGCCCAGCGCCAGCGCCTCCAGCTCCTCGTCCGAGACCGAGGGCGCGACCTCCAGCCGGGCCTTGACCTTGCCCTTGACCTGCACCACGCAGGTGACGGTCTCGTCCACGACATACGCCGGGTCGGCGACCGGGAAGGGCACGTGGACGACCGACGTGGAGTGGCCCAGCTTGCGCCACAGCTCCTCGGCGATATGCGGGGCCAGCGGCGCGATCAGCAGCACCAGGCCCTCGGCCACCGAGCGGGGCACCTCGCGCACCTTGGTGACGTGGTTGTTCAGCTCGGTGATCTTGGCGATGGCGGTGTTGAAGCGCAGGCCCTCCATGTCCTGCCGGACACCGTCGATCGCCTTGTGCAGGGCGCGCAGCGTCGCCTCGTCGGGCTCCGTGCCGACGACGGTGACCTCTCCGGTGGCCTCGTCGACGACATTGCGCCACAGCCGCTGGAGCAGCCGGTACTGGCCGACCACGGCCCGGGTGTCCCAGGGCCGCGAGACGTCCAGCGGGCCCATGGCCATCTCGTACAGGCGCAGGGTGTCGGCCCCGTAGTCGGCGCAGATCTCGTCCGGCGTGACGGCGTTCTTCAGGGACTTGCCCATCTTGCCCAGCTGACGGGTGACCTTCTCGCCCTGGTACCAGTACGCTCCGTCGCGCTCCTCGACCTCGGCGGCCGGGACGGCGATGCCGCGGCGGTCCCGGTAGACGTACGCCTGGATCATGCCCTGGTTGTACAGCTTGTGGAACGGCTCGGCCGAGGAGATGTGCCCCAGGTCGAACAGCACCTTGGACCAGAAGCGGGCGTACAGCAGGTGCAGTACGGCGTGCTCGGCGCCACCGACGTACAGGTCGACGCCGCCGTGCGGCCGGTCCTGGGCCGGTCCCATCCAGAAACGCTCGATGTCCGGGTCGACCAGCCGGTTCTCGTTGTGCGGGTCCAGGTAGCGCAGCTCGTACCAGCACGACCCGGCCCACTGGGGCATGGTGTTGGTCTCGCGGCGGTACGGGCGCGGGCCACGGCCGTCGCCCAGGTCCAGCACCACGTTGACCCAGTCCTCGTTCCGGGACAGCGGGGTCTCCGGGGAGGTGTCGGCGTCGTCGGGGTCGAAGGTGCGCGGCGAGTAGTCCTCGACCTCGGGCAGCTCCAGGGGCAGCATCGACTCGGGCAGCGCGTGGGCCACGCCGTCCTCGTCGTAGACGATGGGGAAGGGCTCTCCCCAGTAGCGCTGACGGCTGAACAGCCAGTCGCGCAGCCGGTAGTTGACGGTGCCCTCGCCGATGGAGCGGGCCTCCAGCCACTCGGTGATGCGCGCCTTGGCCTCGACGACGCCCAGCCCGTCCAGGGTGATGCCCTCACCCGCCGAGTTGACGATCTCGGCATCGTACGAGGCGAACGCGTCGTCCCAGGTCGACGGGTCGGTGCCGCGGTCGTCCGACGGCTGGACGACGCAGCGCATCGGCAGCTCGAAGGTGCGGGCGAAGGCGAAGTCACGGCTGTCGTGCGCCGGGACGGCCATGATCGCGCCGGTGCCGTAGCCCATCAGGACGTAGTCGGCGATGAAGACCGGGACCTGTTCGCCGCTGACCGGGTTGACCGCGTACGCGCCGGTGAAGACGCCGGTCTTCTCCTTGACCTCGGCCTGCCGCTCGACGTCCGACTTGGCCGCGGCCTGCTTGCGGTAGGCGTCGACGGCCTGGGCCGGGGTGGCGTGCCCGCCGGTCCACACGTCGTGGGTGCCCTCCGGCCAGGCGGCCGGAACGATGGCGTCGACCACGTCGTGCTCGGGCGCCAGCACCATGTAGGTCGCGCCGAACAGGGTGTCCTGGCGGGTGGTGAAGACCGTGATCTTCGCGTCGGAGTGGCCGGCGACGGGGAAGTCCACCCGGGCACCCTCGCTGCGGCCGATCCAGTTGCGCTGCTGGAGCTTGATCGCCTCGGGCCAGTCCAGCGCCTCCAGGTCCTCCAGCAGCCGGTCCCCGTAGGCGGTGATCCGCATGTTCCACTGGCGCAGCTTGGCCTTGAAGACCGGGAAGTTGCCGCGCTCGGAGCGGCCGTCGGCGGTGACCTCCTCGTTGGCCAGCACGGTGCCCAGGCCGGGACACCAGTTGACGGGCGCGTCCGAGGCGTAGGCCAGGCGGTACTGGCCCAGCAGGTCGGCGCGCTCGGCCTCGGTCAGCTCGGCCCAGGGGCGGCCGTCGGGGGTCGTGCGCTCACCGGAGGCGAACTGCTCGACCAGGGTGTCGATGGGACGCGCCCGCTTCGCCTCCGGGTCGTACCAGGAATTGAAGATCTGGAGGAAGATCCACTGGGTCCACTTGTAGTACTCCGGCTCGATCGTCGCGAAGGAGCGGCGCCGGTCGTGGCCCAGGCCCAGGCGGCGCAGCTGCCGCCGCATGTTGTCGATGTTGGCCTCGGTGCTGACCCGGGGGTGGGTGCCGGTCTGCACCGCGTACTGCTCGGCGGGCAGGCCGAAGGCGTCGAAGCCCAGGGTGTGCAGGACGTTGTGGCCCGTCATGCGGTGGTAGCGGGCGTACACATCGGTGGCGATGTAGCCCAGCGGATGGCCCACGTGCAGTCCCGCACCCGAGGGGTACGGGAACATGTCCATGACGAACTTCTTGGGCCGGGCGGCGGCCTCGGGGTCGCCGGCCAGGTCTCCGCTCGGGTTGGACGCCTCATACGTGCCGTTCGCGTCCCAGAAGTCCTGCCACCGGGCTTCGATGTCGGCGGCCAGGGCGGCCGTGTAGCGGTGCGGCGCGGCCACCTCGGCCGCGGCATTGGTCTCGCTCATGGTCCTCAAAGCTCCATCGGTCGTCTCTGCCTGCGGCAACGCAGCGGATCCCTCTCGCTTCCGAAACAAAAAGGCCCCTCGCACAGGAGGGGATGCCGCGCTGATGCCGACCGGAGCTGTTCTCGGTCGGTGCTGATCAGCGCGGCCCGCTAAGCAGAAGGCGTACGGCACGCATGGGGCCAGGTTACCGCAGGGCACCGACGGCCCGCACGGAGGTGACCTCCGTCACGCAACGCCAGAGGCGGGCCGTCCTTGTCGGACGACCCGCCTCTGTGATGTGGAGCTAAGGAGAATTGAACTCCTGACCTCCTGCATGCCATGCAGGCGCTCTACCAACTGAGCTATAGCCCCAGGTCTTGCTCCGCCCGGTTTCCCCGGCGGCGACGCCTACATTACACGGATGCCCCGGCCTTCCGCCAAATCGATTCCCCGGAGGCTGGGAGCGGGGCCCCGTTACGCCGTGGCGAACGAATAGAAACGCTTCAGCGTGCAGTGCTCGTCGAGCAGCCGACCGTAGATCGGCTCCCCTTCGAGCTCGCGGTAGGTCTCGATGGGATCGCCCCGGATGATCAGCGCCCGCGCGCACTCCGCACACCAGTACTGGTAGTCGGAGTTGAGCGGCTCCATGTCGCGGACGATCGGTGTGCCGGTGCCGCACCAGTCGCACTTCCGGCTGTGGGCTCCCATCTCACTCAGCTCCAGCTATGTCCGCAGGCCGTACACACGTAGGAAACACCGCCGTTGTCACCGAGGACCTGGGCCACGTGCGCGGAGCCGCAGGACGGGCACACCATGTCCGCCGGTGCCGCGCGGGACGGGTCCTCGATCGCATCGAGGATGCTCGTCGGCATCCCACCTGCCCTCCCCATCGGACGTATCGGCCCCGTCCCCCTCCGGGTGTCCGATTCTGCCACGGGACGACGCGCAGGTCAGCGGAGATTCCCCACTGGAATCTCACCAGACTCACCAATGTGCCGCGCAGTTGAGCCGCCGCCACCCGAACTCCGCCGCGTCCGGCGCGTCCTGCCGCCTTACGGCTACCAACATCCGCGCGTCCATAGGGCCATAGGACGTAGGCCGTAGCCGAACCGGATGGAGAGCCGCGGGCGCGGCGGATCCGAGGGGCGGACCGAAAACGCGCAGAACGCAGAGATCCCGCCTCCCCCAAGGGGAGACGGGATCGTGGATCTGTGGAGCTAAGGAGAATTGAACTCCTGACCTCCTGCATGCCATGCAGGCGCTCTACCAACTGAGCTATAGCCCCGCTCTTCTCTGCGCCGGAGCGCTTCGAACGAGTAGGAGCATAGCCGGTGACCTGCCGGAAAAGGAAATCGGCTCAGTCGTCGTCACCGAGGACCGGTTCGGGCAGCGAACCGGCGTTGTGCTCCAGCAGCCGCCAGCCCCGCACACCCTCGCCCAGAACGGACCAGCAGCAGTTGGACAGGCCGCCCAGCGCCTCCCAGTTCCTGGGCTCCAGACCGAGCAGCCGGCCGATGGTGGTGCGGATGGTGCCGCCGTGGCTGACCACCACGAGCGTGCCGTCGTCCGGCAGCTTGTCGGCGCTCTCCAGCACCACCGGGGCCGCCCGGTCGGCGACCTCGGCCTCCAGCTCACCGCCGCCGCGGCGGACCGGCTCGCCGCGCTTCCACGCCGCGTACTCCTCGCCGAAGCGCTCGATGATCTCCTCGTGGGTCAGCCCCTGCCACGCGCCCGCGTAGGTCTCCCGCAGCCCCGCGTCATGCGTGACCGACAGCCCCGTGACGGTGGACAGCTCGGCGGCCGTGGCCGCCGCCCGCTTCAGGTCGGAGGCGATGATCGCGTCCGGCTGCAGGGCGGCCAGCAGCCGGGCCGCACGGTGCGCCTGCGCGACACCGGTGTCGGTGAGCTCTATGTCCAGGGAGCCCTGGAAACGGCGCTCTATGTTCCAGGCCGTCTGGCCGTGGCGCCACAGGACGATGCGGCGGCCGCGGCCGCTCGAGGTGCCGTTCAGCTCAGCTCACCGCCCGCGCCGCCGTCCGCCGCGGCCTGCGACCGCGCGTACTCCTGCGCCTTGCCGCGGGTGGCTTCGGCGTCGGCCGGGAGCTCCAGCTGCGGGCAGTCCTTCCAGAGCCGCTCCAGGGCGTAGAACACCCGCTCCTCGCTGTGCTGGACGTGCACCACGATGTCCACGTAGTCCAGCAGCACCCAGCGGGCCTCACGGTCGCCCTCGCGGCGCACCGGCTTGGCGCCCAGGTCCTTGTTCAGCCGCTCCTCGATCTCGTCGACGATCGACTTGACCTGACGGTCGTTGGGCGCCGAGGCCAGCAGGAAGGCGTCGGTGATGGAGAGCACATCACTGACGTCGTACGCGATGATGTCGTGGGCGAGCTTGTCGGCGGCCGCCTGGGCGGCGGCGTTGATGAGCTCGAGGGAGCGGTCCGTGGCGGTCACAGGCAAGGCTTTCGGTCGGTGGTACCTCGAAGGTCTGGCTCCCCCCAGGGTCTCACGCCCCACCGTCACCCCGGGCGGCCGAGGAGCGGCCGCCCGGGGTGCCCGAGGTGAACGGCTCAGCCCGTGGCGTCGTAGTCCGGGCCGAGGAGGACCGTGATGTCCGCGTTGGCCGCGCCCTTGCCCTTCCGCACCGCGGTCGCGGGCAGCCCGAGCGTCTTGGCGACCTCTTTGGCCTGCTCCGCCTGCGCGGTGTCCGCGTAGGTCACCCGCGAGGCCGACTGCGGCGTACCGCCGCTCTCGGTGGCCGCGACGACCGTGAAGCCGCCGTTGACCAGCGCCACCCGCGCGGCGCTCGACGCGTCCTCGGGACCTCCGGCGTTGGTCACGCTGACCCGGGGCCCGGTGGTGTTGTCGGTGTTCTTGACCGTGCCGCCGAGGATGTCCTTGACCACCCGGTCGGTCGCCTGGCTGCTGAGCGTCCCGTCCGGCTGGACCGGCAGCATCGCGGTGTCGTACGCGCCGCTCTTGGCCCGCTCGGCCAGCTTGGCCAGCGACGCCCCGAGCTGCTGCTCGGACAGCGAGGGGTCGGGGATCTGGGCCAGCGACTCCACGGTGCTGGTGGCGCCCTCCGCATCGCTGGAGACCTTCTTCAGCGCCGCGTGCATGACCTGCCCGAACCGCGCGAGCTGCTTGGTCTGCGCCTCGCCGGACGCCCGGTAGGTGGCGTAGGCCACGGCCGCCTGGCCGCTCAGCATCTGGTCCTTGCCCCGCTTGACCAGCGGGTCCTCGCCCTTTTCCGAGCTGGGGACGGTCGCGTCGGTATCGAGGGTGATCCCGCCGACCAGCTCGACGAGGTTCTCCAAATACGGCGTGTCCAGCCGCCAGGTGCCCTGGATCTTCGAGCCCAGCAGGGTGCTCAGGGAGTCCCGGGTGGAGTCGGAGCCCTCGTCGGTCACCGACTTGCCGAGCGTGGTGGAGGCACCGTCCTCGGTGGCGACGGCCAGCGAGTTCGGCAGCAGGACGGTGGTGCCCTTCTGGGTGGTCTCGTTGTCCACCAGCAGGGCCGTGGAGGTGCGCCCGCCCTTGGTCTCGCGCAGATGGACGACGATCACATCGCGCTTCTGCGGACCGCCCGCGGCCGCCTGGTCCCCGGAGCCGCCGGACAGCCCCGGGAGCTTGCCCGCGTACCAGAGGTAGCCGACCCCGCCCGCGACGGCGAGGACCAGGACCACCACGAGCGCGACGAGGCGGTTGCGACCCTTACGGCGGCGCTCGTCACGGCGCTCGGAGCGGGTCTCGGCGAACTTCAGCCAGTCGATGACGTCGTCGGAGTCCTCGTTCTGCTCCTCGACGAAGGAGAACTGCTCGGTGCGGTACTCCCCCTCATCGGCCTCCCCGGTCCGCTTCGGCCCAGCGGGCCGCGACTCCTCCGCCGGGGGCGTCTCGGCCCCGGCGCCCAGCTGCTCCGGGCTCAGCTCCTCATAGGGGTTGGGCTCGCGCTGCGGGGGGACGGCCGGGGCGGCGGCCGGCGGGTAGTCGTAGCCGTAGCCCTGTTGCTGTTGCTGGGGAGCGTACGGGTCGTAACCGTGCGTCTGGGTGTACTGCTGCTGGGACTGCTGGTGGTGCTCCGGCTGGGCATAGGGGTCGTAGCCATACCCGTCGTACCCGTCGTGCTGTTGCTGCCCGTACTGGGGCTGCTGCTGGGCATACGGGTCGTAACTCTGCTGCTGTGCCGCCTGCGGCTGGTACACCGGACGCCCATAGGCGTCATAGCCGTAGATCTGCGGCTCCTGGCCGTACGGGTCGTGTGCGTACGGGTCGTACGAGTCCTGCCGGTCGTTCACCGCTACCCCTTCAGCAGTCGTGCCGGTACAGCTCGCGCTTGTCGATGTAACGCACCACGCCGTCCGGCACCAGGTACCAGACGGGATCGCCATGGGCGACCCGCGCCCGGCAGTCCGATGACGAGATCGCCAGCGCCGGGACCTCGACCAGCGACACCCCGCCCTCCGGGAGTCCCGGGTCGGCCAGTATGTGCCCGGGTCTGGTCACCCCGATGAAGTGGGCCAGCGAGAAGAGTTCTTCGGCGTCGCGCCAGGTGAGGATCTGGGCGAGGGCGTCGGCCCCGGTGATGAAGAACAGATCGGCGTCACCGTTGAGCGCGCGCAGCTCCCGGAGCGTGTCGGTGGTGTACGTGGGGCCACCGCGGTCGATGTCGATGCGGCTGACCGAGAACTGCGGGTTCGAGGCGGTCGCGATGACCGTCATCAGATAGCGGTCCTCGGCCGGTGAGACCTTCTTGTGGCTCTTCTGCCAGGGCTGACCGGTCGGCACGAACACCACCTCGTCGAGGTGGAACTGCGAGGCCACCTCGCTCGCCGCGACCAGGTGACCGTGGTGGATCGGGTCGAAGGTCCCGCCCATCACGCCGAGTCGCCGCTTGCCGGACCCTTGCTGCTCTTCCATGCGTGCAGACCCTACTGGGCCCGGCCCGGAGCCGGGGCCCATAGGGGCGATCGCCCGATCAGCGGTCCCGGTTGAAGCGCGTGGTGATCCACAGCAGCAGGAAGAGGATCACCAGGGCCGCACCGCCGGTCATGAAGGGGCTGATGCTCGGGTGGGTGTCGGTGTGCTCACCGCCCTCGGCCGCGAGCGTGGTCAGGGCAGCATGTGCGGTGCTGAAAGCGGTCATCGCAGGCAATACCTATCCGGGTCTAGGCGTCACAACACGTCGGCCACATCGTATGCGAGGCGGTTTTCGGTCCTGATGTCCGTCCTGCTTCGAGCCCTGTCCCGCGTTCCGGGGGCCGCGGCCGGCCCCGGCGTCAGTCCTGCTTGTACCCGCGCAGCAGGAACCAGGCGAGCAGGGCGGCACCCACGACGCCGACCACGATGACGATGCGCAGCAGCGCTCCCGGGCCGACGTTGCTGTGGGAGGTGGCGGCGAGGGCTTCGGCGAGGCCAGTCATATCGGGCATGTCTCCACGCTAACCCCCGGCCGCCCAGGGCCTAGGCTGGGGGCCGCCGGACGAGGGGCCCGGACCGGGCGTCCCGTCGAGCGGGTAATCGGACGAGGGGGCCAGATGAGCGACACTCACGAGACCGGTGGCGGAAACGGGGCGGGGGACGCCCGGGAGCACGTGCCCGGCCGGAGCCGGCGGCGGTTCCCGGGGATCTCCTCGCGGGCGTACGAACATCCGGCGGACCGCTCCGCGCTGGTCGCGCTGCGCAAGCTGACCGGCTTCGACACGGTCTTCAAGGCGATGAGCGGTCTGCTGCCCGAGCGGAGTCTGCGGCTGCTCTACCTGTCCGATTCGGTGCGGGTCAGCGAGCGGCAGTTCGCCCATCTCCACGACATGCTGCGGGACGCCTGCTACATCCTGGACCTGGAGCGGGTCCCGGCCATGTACGTGACCCAGAGCCCGCAGCCGACCGCGATGTGCATCGGCATGGACGCGCCGATCATCGTGATCTCCACCGGTCTGGTCGAACTGCTCGACGAGGAGGAGATGCGGGCGGTCATCGGCCATGAGGTGGGCCATGCGCTGTCCGGGCACTCGGTCTACCGGACGATACTGCTGTTCCTCACCAACCTCGCGCTGAAGGTCGCCTGGATCCCGCTCGGCAATGTGGCGGTGCTGGCGCTGGTGACGGCGCTGCGGGAGTGGTTCCGCAAGTCCGAGCTGTCGGCGGACCGGGCGGGGCTGCTGGTCGGACAGGATCTGCGGGCCTCGATGCGCGGGCTGATGAAGCTCGCGGGCGGCCACCACCTCCATGAGATGAACGTGGACGCCTTCCTGGAGCAGGCGGAGGAGTACGAGTCGAGCGGCGATCTGCGGGACTCCGTCCTCAAGATCATGAACATGCTGCCGCGCAGCCACCCGTTCACCACCGTGCGCGCCGCCGAGCTCAAGAAGTGGGCCGCGACCCGCGACTACCAGCGGCTCATGGACGGTCACTACCCGCGGCGCGACGAGGACAAGGACACCTCGGTCAGCGAGTCCTTCCGGGAGTCCGCGAACCACTACGCGGAGTCGGTCCGCAGCAGCAAGGACCCGCTGCTCGCCTTCGTCAGGGACGTGGCGGGCGGCGCCGGCGACCTGGGCAGCAAGCTGCGCGACCGGTTCACCGGCGGCGGAGGCAAGCAGGGCGGGCAGGCCCCGGAGGACCGCACGCCGCCCCGGGACGAGTCCCAGGACGCCTCCTCGGACCGGCGGCCCGAGGACGGGCCGGAGGAGCGGCCGGGGGACGACGGGCCCGGGGACACCCCGCCGAAGCGCTGAGACGGCCTCTGGCTGCCCTCAGGACCGCCCGTCGAGGGCGGGCTGGGTTCCGGGAGCCAGGACGCCGCACAGCGAGACCGTGGTCCGGCCCCTGGTGTACGGGTCGGTGCCGGTCGGGGCGTCGCCCTTGGCGCTCTGACCGGCGAGCATCGGCCGCAGATAGCCGGCGGCGTTCGCGGCACATGCCTGCGGGCCCGCCAGTACGGCGCTCTGCACCAGCTCCACGTGGCGGTCGCGCAGGTCGTCACGGTCGAAGCGGAACCGTGTCTCACGGCGCACGGTGAACAGCGAGGCGTGGTCCGGTCCGCGCTCATGGGCCTGCTGGACCGCGTAGACGAAGACGTGGTCGGCGGCGACCTCCAGGGTCGCGGGGCTGCGCTCGAGGACCGTAAGGGTGCCGCGGACCCGCACCGGGGAGTCGGCCAGGGTCACCTCGGCCGGGTTGAAGCGGGTCAGCCAGCCGGTGGCCGCGTGCCGTCCGTCGTCGACCGGGCGTTCGAGGCTCTGGTCAAACTGCGTCTGCTGGGCGGGGTCCAGCAGCAGCCTTACGGCCTGCACCGGGCCGCCGGTGAGCACACCCGGGTCGAGGGCGGACTTGACCACGTACTCCTTGGCGGTGGTCAGCGCCGTCATCACCTGGCTCTCGGAGAAGTTCCGGGTGCGGCGGGCGCCGGGCACGGTGACCCCTTCGGCGCCGGTGCGGAACTCGGCGGCCGGGCTGTTGCGGAACAGCCGGTCCGGCGTCCCGCCGGGCACCTCACCACGCGGCGCGAGCGGCACCACGCTGCTGCGCAGCGGTTCCACGGCCTGCGGCTGGGGCGCCTGGTACGGGTGGCGCACCCCCATGTAGACGGCCGCGGCGAAGGCGACGGCGATCAGCAGGACGAGCGCGATGGCCTGGCGCGACGCCCCGGCCCTGGCCCAGGCGTGCCGACTGCGCACCGCCCGTGCGTGCTCGCCCATGCGCTCCTGGGCGGAGAATTCCTGGAGCCGGGCAGCACGGACGAACGACTCGTCGAATACGACGGAGCGGTACTCGTCCTCACCACCTCCCGGGACGCCATCGGGTGTCCCCTCGGGAGGGTCTCCACGCCCGGTCATATCTCAAGAGTAGGTCGCCCGGGGCGGCGGTAAACGCGGTGGTACTCCCCGACTTGGCAGCCGGGCGGGGAGGAAACCGAGGAAACCCCCCATACCCCGCGCCGCGTCCGCGACCTGCGCGGAGGTCACTGAGACGGCGGTACGGCGGAGGCGGGCGACCCCTTGGACCCGGTCGGCTCCGGGGCCGACTCCGACCCCGAGGGCTCCAGGCGCGGCTGTCCCGTGGGCGAGCCGTCGACACCGGTGGTGGCGGGCGGCGGCGCGGGGTCCTGGCGGTTGCCCGAGGCGCCCCGGTAGACGGCCGTGAAGGCCAGGGCGACCACGCCGATGCCCATCAGGACGGCCAGCAGCCAGGCCACGGGGCGGTGCCAGCGGGCATGGCCGCGGTAAGGACGCCCCGCGCTGCCGTACCGCCCATAGGGGCCGTAGGCGTCGTCCGCGTCCCGCCCGGGGCCGAAGCGCCCGTCGGGGTCGTCCGGGCCGTAGAACTCGGCCTCCGGGCCGTAGCCGTCCTCGAAGAGCTCGTCCTCGGGGGATACGCCGGCGCTGCGGCGCCGGGACGCCTCGGCCTCGGCGCGGGCCTCGGCGGCGGCCAGCATCCGCTCGATGGCGGTGGGCTCATGGATCGGGGCGGCCCGTACGAAGTCCTCGTCGAAGACCACGGCGGCGAATTCGTCGTTCGCCTCACCGTGGCTGCGGTCGTCGGGCTCGTCGCCGTTCGGGAACGGCTTGCCCCCCACGTCGTCCGGCACCCATTCAGAGTAGACCGGACGGGTCATTTTGGGCAGGGTGAAAGGGTATTCGGGGGAAGATCCGCCCCGGCGGCGCCGGGCATCGGGCATCCCCCGAACGGGTGAGTCAGCGGGTGTGGCCGTCGCCGGTGACGATGTACTTCGTCGAGGTCAGCTCGGGCAGGGCCATGGGTCCCCGGGCGTGCAGCTTCTGGGTGGAGATGCCGATCTCGGCGCCGAAGCCGAACTGCCCGCCGTCGGTGAACCGCGTGGAGGCGTTCACGGCGACCGTGGTGGAGTCCACCAGCTGGGTGAAGCGGCGGGCGGCCTGCTGGGACGACGTGACGATGGCCTCGGTGTGCCCGGAGGACCACAGGCGGATGTGGCCCACCGCGGCCTCCAGGGAGTCCACGACGGCCGCCGCGATGTCGTACGAGAGGTACTCGGTCTCCCAGTCCTCGACCACCGCCGGGACCACCGTGGCCTTGGAGCTCTCCGCGAGGGCCAGGACGCGCTCGTCGGCGTGGACCGTGACCCCGGCCTCCGCCAGCGCGTCCAGCGCGCGGGGCAGGAAGCGCGCGGCGATGTCCTGGTGCACCAGCAGCGTCTCCGCCGCGTTGCACACGCTCGGCCGCTGGGCCTTGGAGTTCACCAGGATCTCGACCGCCATGTCGAGGTCGGCGTCGGCGTCCACGTACACATGGCAGTTGCCGGTGCCGGTCTCGATGACCGGGACCGTGGACTCCTCGACGACCGTACGGATGAGGGACGCGCCGCCGCGCGGGATCAGCACGTCCACCAGGCCGCGGGCGCGCATCAGCTCGCGCACCGAGTCCCGGCTCTCGCCCGGCACCAGCTGCACGGCGTCCGCGGGCAGCCCGGCCCCGCCGACGGCGTCGCGCAGGACCTTCACCAGCGCGGCGTTGGAATGGGACGCGGACGAGGAGCCACGCAGCAGCACCGCGTTGCCCGACTTCAGGCAGAGCGCGGCGGCGTCCACCGTCACATTCGGCCGGGCCTCGTAGATGATCCCGACGACACCGAGCGGAACCCGCACCTGGCGCAGGTCGATCCCGTTGGGCAGGGTCGAGCCGCGCACCACCTCGCCGACCGGGTCGGGCAGCGCGATGACATCGCGGACATCGGAGGCGATGGCCCGTACCCGCTCGGGGGTGAGGGTCAGCCGGTCGATGATGGCCTCGCTGGTGCCGGCCTCCCGGGCCCGCTCCACATCGGCCGCGTTGGCCTCGACGATCTCCTTGGTGCGCACCTCGAGCGCGTCGGCCATCGCCAGCAGCGCGTCGTCCTTGGCGGCGCGCGGCAGCGGGGCGAGATCGGCGGCCGCGGCGCGGGCCCGGTAGGCGGCCTGGAGGACCGGGGACTTCGGCCAGGGGTCGGTGAGCGGCGACGTGGGTGCGCTGGTCATGTCCGAAGCGTACTGAGCCACGGGCCGGGAGCCACGCGCTGTTCCGCAGTTCGAGATGGTGTTCTCACATCTCGGTGGGCGCACATCCGTCCTCAGAACGGGTGCACGCCCACCGGGGAGGCCGGCGGGGGCCCGTACCCCTCCGCGACCCGCTGGTGGTACGTGTCACGGTCGATGACCTCGAGCCCCACGATCTCCCAGGGCGGCAGCCTGGCCGAGGTCCGGTGCTCGCCCCACAGCCGCAGCGCGACCGCCGCGGCGTCGTGCAGATCACGGGCCTCTTCCCAGTAGCGAATCTCGGCGTGGTCGTTGGCATAGCGGCTGGTCAGCAGGAAGGGATGGTCATGGGCCAGCTGCTCCAGGGCCCTGCGGACCTCCCGCAGCGGCGCCTCGTCCCCCGAGACGCTGAGGGTGATGTGCCACAGCCGGGTCGCCTCACCGCGCCCGGCGCCGCGCGCCGTGGCGTCACCGGCCCCGTCCCCCGCTCCGACACTGGTCAGGGTGCGCTCCGCCGCCCCTCTGGGCGACGCCCCCGGGCGCCCTCGTCTCACCGGCGGCCTCCTGTAACTCGCTGCTCCGCTCACGCGCGGGCGGAGCACTCGGGACGGTGTGCCGTGGTCGCGGCATTCCGCTCGGTCGCCGCCGCGTCTCCCACAGCGGGCGCGCTGCCCGCGCGACCCCGTTGAACAAAGTTGACCAGCCCAGGCCCGCTCGCGGGGCGCTTTTGAGGTTTTTCGGAAGCCCGGTTCAAAAGCCCGGTTCAACGGAGCCCCGGTCCGACCGTGCGGGGGCTCAGTCCAGGACCACGAGGTCGTCGCGGTGGACCACCTCGCGCTCGTAGGCCGGGCCGAGCTCACGCGCCAGGTCCCGGGTGGAGCGGCCGATCAGCTGCGGAATCTCCTTGGCGTCGAAGTTCACCAGGCCGCGGGCCACCGGGTGGCCCGCGGTGTCCCTCAGCTCGACCGGGTCACCGGCGGTGAAGTCCCCCTCCACGGCCGCGATCCCGGCCGGCAGCAGCGAGGTGCGGCGCTCCACGACGGCCCGTACCGCCCCGTCGTCCAGGGTGAGGGCGCCACGCGGCGCGGAGGCGTGGGCGAGCCACAGCAGCCGGTTCGCGGAGCGGCGGCCGGTGCGGTGGAAGAACGTGCCCGTACGGCGGCCGAGCAGGGCGTCACCGGCTCGGCTGGCGGAGGTGAGCACCACCGGAACGCCGGCCGCGGCGGCGATCCGGGCCGCCTCGACCTTGGTCACCATGCCTCCGGTGCCCACCCCGGAGCGGCCCGCGCTGCCGATGGAGACGCCCTGCAGGTCCCCGGGGCCCCGGACCTCGTCGATCCGGGAGGCACCGGGGGTCCTGGGGTCCCCGTCGTACAGGCCGTCCACGTCGGAGAGCAGCACCAGCAGATCCGCCCGAACGAGATGGGCGACCAGGGCCGCGAGCCGGTCGTTGTCGCCGAACCGGATCTCGTCCGTGGCCACCGTGTCGTTCTCGTTGACGATCGGCAGCGCGCCCATGGCCAGCAGCTGGTCCAGGGTGCGGGTGGCGTTGCGGTAGTGGGCGCGGCGGCTGGTGTCGTCCGTGGTGAGCAGCACCTGGCCGACCCGGCGTCCGTAGCGCGCGAAGGAGGCGGTGTAGCGGGCCACCAGGAGCCCCTGTCCGACGCTCGCGGCGGCCTGCTGGCGGGCGAGGTCGCGGGGGCGGCGGTCCAGGCCCAGCGGCGCCAGCCCGGCGGCGATGGCGCCGGAGGAGACCAGGACTATCTCCTTGCCGTTCGCGCCGCCCTTACCGTCGCCATCCTTGCCGCGCAGGCCCGTACCGCCGCCGTCGAGCACCTTGATGAGCACGTCGACCAGCGCGTCCACGCGGTCCGCGTCCAGGCCCCCCGCCGCCGTGGTGAGGGAGGACGAACCGATCTTGACCACGATCCTGCGGGCGGCGGCCACCTCGTCCCGTACCGCCGACCCGTCCTGCTCCGCCACGCCGCTCCCTTGCTCGTCCCCGGCTCACCACACGTCCCGAAGAAACGCATGCCCTACACACTCATCATGACAAGTGGGCAATCTACGACAGCCGGGACCTCGCCCGCCGTGGCATTTCAGCCCCCGGACACCGCCTTACGGGCCGCCGTGAGCGCCCCGGGGACACCGGGCGGTGACACCATTGACACCGATTGCGACCGGTTGGCACCGCCGCGGATTGTCACCGGGCGGGACGTCGGCATACGGTCAGGGGTCCCCCCCATCAGTCCGTCGCTCTCCTGCCAGGAGCCCACCCCGTGCCCTCTGCCGGAATCGCCCCACGTCGGGTCGTACAGCTGACGGCGCTGCTCGCGATGCTCGTGTTCTTCGCCACACAGCTCGTCGGCGCCGTGCTTCCGAACGTACCGCTTTTCATCGCCGCCTCGGCGTGCGGTCTCGCGCTCGATCTCTTCCTTCAGCACAAGCAGCCAGGTCTGCTGTCGCTGCTGGGCAAGATCCGCCTGGACGTCACGGTGCGCCAGCTGTTCCGCGACATGCTCATCATGGTCGGGCTGCTGCGCATCGAGGGCATCAATCCCCTGCACGAGCAGGCGCCGCTCACCGTCGGGCTGCTGCTGTTCTACCTGGTGCACTTCGCCTGCCAGGCGGCGGCCGTCCTGGTCCGCCGGAGTCGGCAGCTGCCGTTCGTCACGCGCAACATCGACGCGTCCGCGCTGCGGCTGAGCGACGCCCCGCCGCGGCTGTTCGCCCGCCAGCACGGGCGCCGGCTGCTGCGTCTGGCGGTGCCGGTCACCGCCGGTCTGCTGATCACGGCCGCCACCAAGAACGCCGTCTGGGGCGGTGCCGGCCTGGCGATCGCGCTGCTGGTCGGCATCGGCGGCACGGCCCACCTCGCCACCTGGGTGCTGCCGCGCAAGCGCGTGGCGAACGAGGCCGCGGCCCTGAAGTGGCTGGACAAGTGGCTGGCGGACTACAAGCCGACCGTGGGCATGTACTTCTCCGGCGGCACCACCTCGGCGTACCAGGCCAACATGTGGCTCTCCACGCTCTCCGCGCTCGACGGCAAGCCGATCATCGTGCTCCGTGAGCGGTTCATGGTGCAGAAGATCGAGGCGACGGACGTGCCGATCGTCTGCCTCCCCAAGGTCGCGCATCTGATGCGGCTGGAGCACTCGACGCTCAAGGTGCTGCTGCACCCGGCGAACTCCGGCAAGACCTCGCAGGTGCTGCGCATCCCCTCGATCAAGCACGCGTTCATCAACCACGGCGAGAGCGACAAGCTCTCCAGCTGCAACCCGTACGCCAAGGCCTACGACGAGGTGTGGGTCGCGGGCCCGGCGGCGCGCGAGCGCTACCAGCTCGCCGACATCGGCGTCGAGGACAAGGACGTCGTGGAGGTCGGCCGGCCCCAGCTGGCCCCCATCCGCCCCTACGCGGGCGTGCCCACGGGTGCCCTCGGCGGAGCCGGTGACGAGCACTTCACCACCGTGCTGTACGCGCCGACCTGGGAGGGCTGGGACGGGAACCCCGGCAACACCTCGGTGATCCTGGCCGGTGAGAACATCGTCCGCCGGCTGCTCGCCGACCCCAAGGTGCGGCTGCTCTACAAGCCGCATCCGATGACCGGCTCCGTCGACCCGCGCGCGGGCCGCGCCGACGAGCGCATCCGGGCGATGATCGCCGAGGCGAACGGCAAGCGCACCGGTGCCCGCCCCGGCCCGGAGGCCGCCGCCGAGCTGACCCGGCGCGCCGACGAGCTGAACCGGCTCACCAGCACCTCCTTCCGCCCCAGTGCGGACGAGATCGAGCGCATGAAGCTCCAGGGCGCCCCGGACGGCGACCGCGCGGCGGCCGTCGCCGCGGCCACGGCCGCCTGGGAGAGCGCGTACTGGGCCTCGCTGCCGGTCTGGGAGCACCAGATCGTCACCGGCCCGCGTCCGGGGATCTTCTCCTGCTTCAACCAGGCCGACGTGCTGATCAGCGATGTCTCCAGCGTGGTCTCGGACTACCTGACGAGCGAGAAGCCGTACGCGGTGGCGAACACCAGCGGGATGTCGGAGGAGGAGTTCCGGGCGGGCTTCCCGACGGTGCGCGCCGCCACGATCCTGACGCCCGGCGCCGAGGGCGTACCCGGGCTGCTGGAAGCGGTCCGCGACCCCGGTAAGGACACCCTCGCGGCCGCCCGCGCCGAGCTGAAGGTGCATCTGCTCGGCCCGTCCGACCCGCCGTCGCTGGTGCGCTTCAACCAGGCCACGCAGGACCTGTGCGACAAGGCCGACCAGCGCCGGGCCCGGATGGCCACCCGGCTGTCCGACGAGATCCCCTCGCAGCGCGAGGCCCGGGACGCGGCGGAGGAGGCGGAGCTGGAGTCCGGCTCTCCGGAGTCGGAGGAGACCGCGACGGTCTGACCGCGACGGTCCGAGGCCCGGGGCCGGCCACCGGCCGCACGCCGGTGACCGCGACCGCCGACAGGGCATGACGAAGGGCCCGGGAGAGATCTCCCGGGCCCTTCGTCATGCCCTCTGCCGAGCGGCCCCGAGAAGCCCGTTCACAGCCCGCGAAGGGGGTTCCGAGCGGCCGCCCGGCCCTCGGAGAGGCTTGAGCACCCCTCAGAACGGCTTGAACGCGTCGAACTCCTGCTCCACCTCGTCCCGCTCCGCATCCCGCTCGCGCCGCCGCTGAGCGGCCGGACGCGGCGCGTCGAAGCGGTGGTCCTCGCCACGGCGGCCCAGCATTTCCGCTCCGGTCGCGATGCTCGGCTCCCAGTCGAAGACGACCGCGTTGTCCTCGGGGCCGATGACGACCTCGTCACCCGAACGGGCACCCGCCTTCATCAGCTGCTCCTCGACGCCGAGGCGGGCCAGGCGGTCGGCGAGGTAGCCGACGGCCTCGTCGTTGGCGAAGTCGGTCTGGCGGACCCAGCGTTCGGGCTTCTCGCCCAGCACGCGGTAGAAGCCCTCCTCGGCGACGACCGTGAAGCCCGCGTCGTCCACGGCCTTCGGCCGGATGACGATCCGGGTCGCCTCCTCCTTCGGCTTCGCCGCCCGCGCCTCCGCGACGATCTTCGCCAGGGCGAAGGACAGCTCCTTGAGGCCGAGATGGGCGACGGCCGAGACCTCGAACACCTGGTAGCCGCGGGCCTCCAGATCGGGCCGGACGATGTCGGCGAGGTCCTGGCCGTCGGGGATGTCGACCTTGTTGAGCACGACGACCCGGGGCCGGTCGTCCAGACCGCCGTACTGGGCCAGCTCCGCCTCGATGACATCGAGGTCGGTCAGCGGGTCGCGCTCGGACTCCAGGGCCGCGGTGTCCAGCACGTGCACCAGCACCGAGCAGCGCTCGACATGGCGGAGGAACTCCAGGCCGAGGCCCTTGCCCTGGCTGGCGCCGGGGATCAGACCGGGGACGTCGGCGATGGTGTAGACGGTGGAACCGGCCGTGACCACCCCGAGGTTGGGCACCAGCGTGGTGAACGGATAGTCGGCGATCTTCGGCTTGGCCGCCGAGAGCACCGAGATCAGCGACGACTTGCCGGCGCTCGGGTAGCCCACGAGGGCCACGTCCGCGACGGTCTTGAGCTCGAGGACGACGTCCCCGGAGTGACCCGGCTCGCCCAGCAGCGCGAAGCCGGGGGCCTTGCGGCGGGGCGAGGCGAGCGCGGCGTTGCCGAGGCCGCCGCGGCCGCCCTGGGCGGCGATGTAGGTGGTGCCCTGTCCGATCAGATCGGCCAGGACGTTGCCCTTCTTGTCGAGGACGACGGTGCCGTCCGGGACCGGCAGGACCAGATCGGTGCCGTCCTTGCCGGAGCGGTTGCCGCCCTCGCCGGGCTTGCCGTTGGTGGCCTTGCGGTGCGGGCTGTGGTGGTAGTCGAGCAGCGTGGTGACGGACTGGTCCACGACCAGGATCACATCGCCGCCACGGCCGCCGTTGCCGCCGTCCGGCCCCCCGAGCGGCTTGAACTTCTCGCGGTGCACGGAGGCGCAGCCGTGGCCTCCGTTACCCGCGGCGACATGCAGTTCGACGCGGTCCACGAAGGTGGTCATGACGGGTGCCTCCAGTTACGTACGGTGTGGATGTGGTGTTACGGGCCTGACGCTCGTAACGCGCCGAGGGCGGACCCGCTTCCCGTTCCCGGGAAGAGCGGTCCGCCCTCGGTAAGGCTGTGCGATGTCGCGCCGGGCTGATTACTCAGCGACCGGGACGATGTTCACGACCTTGCGGCCCCGGCTGGTGCCGAACTGCACCGCACCGGCGGCCAGCGCGAACAGCGTGTCATCGCCGCCGCGGCCGACACCCGAGCCCGGGTGGAAGTGCGTGCCGCGCTGGCGGACCAGGATCTCGCCCGCGTTGACGGTCTGACCGCCGAAGCGCTTGACGCCGAGCCGCTGGGCGTTGGAGTCGCGACCGTTCCGAGTGGACGATGCGCCCTTCTTGTGTGCCATGTCTCCTCAGTCCCTTACTTCGCAGCCGAGTCGATGCCGGTGATCTTCAGCGCGGTGTGCAGCTGACGGTGGCCGATCCGCTTCCGGTAACCGGTCTTGTTCTTGTACTTCAGGATGTCGATCTTGGCACCCTTGTGGTGGTCAACGACCTCGGCGTGAACCTTCACACCGGCCAGCACCCACGGGTCGCTGGTGACGGCATCGCCGTCGACAACGAGCAGAGTCGAGAGCTCGACGGTGTCGCCGACCTTGCTGGTGGCCAGACGGTCGACCTCGATGACATCGCCCACGGCCACCTTCTGCTGGCGGCCGCCGGTGCGCACGATTGCGTACACGCGGTTCTCACTCTCTCGCTAGAAATCGGGACCTCTGATGCCAGCCGCCCAACACGGCCCATGGAGGGTCGTGACAACCGAGTGATCATGCGATTCACCGTCGGCCGAACGGCCTCTTCCGGCGGAGCGGAAGGGATGTGCTCAGGGGTTTGGCGTACAGACGCCGAGGGTCAAGGCTACCAGAGCCCTGAGGGGCACCCGCGCGGGTACGCGGGCGCCCCTCGGGCACCGGCTGCCGTCAGTCCTCGGCGGCGGCCGACACCGACGGCGGAGTCTGCTGCTCCGCCGCCGCGGTCTTCTTGGCCGCCGTCTTCTTGGCGGTCGTCTTCTTCGCCGTGGTCTTCTTCGCCGTGGTCTTCTTGGCGGCAGTCTTCTTCGCCGCCGTCTTCTTCGCGGCGGTCTTCTTGGCGGCCGTCTTCTTCGCCGGGGCCTTCTTGGCGGCCGCCTTACGGGCGGTCTTCTTCGCCGGCGCCTCGGTCTCGGTCTCGGTCTCGGTCTCGGCGGAAGCGTCCTCGGCGGGCGCACCCTCAGCAGGCGCGTCCTGGGACACCGCCTCCGGCTCCGGGCTCGGCTCGGGCCGCTCCGGCTCGGACGCCGGCTCCGGCTCCGCCGCGGGCGCGCTCACGACCACCACGGCCGCCTCCTCGGAGCCCGTCGGCGAGCCCGCGGGGGCGGTCACCTTACGGGTCACCCGACGCCGCGTACGCGGCGCGGGAACGGCCTCCAGCGGGGCCACGGCCTCCGGCTGGGGCGCGGCCACCGGCTCCTCGACGGGAGCGGGAGCGGGGGCCTCCACGGCCGCCTCCGGCGCCGGCTCGGGCACCGCCTGGGGCGTCTCCTTGGGCTCGTCGGCCACCACGACCACCGCGCCCTCCGGCCGCCCGGCGGCCTTCGGGGCGCCCGCCGGGGCGGTCACCTTACGGGTGGCACGGCGGCGCGTACGCCCACGGGTCGCGGCGGCCTCGGCCTCGGCGGCGCTGCTGTACAGCTCCTCGTCGGCCGCGAACACCGGCTCGGGCAGCGGCTTCGGCTGCGTGGCCTCCGCGGCGATCTCGGCCGCCGCCTCGGTGACGTCCTCGGCCTCGGCCACGGCGGCCTGCTCCGGCTCGGCCGGCTGCTGACCGGTACCGGCCGCGGCCTTCTTCTTCTTGCGCTTGCCGCCGCCGGCGGCGGACGGCTGGTCCATGTGGACGATCACACCGCGGCCGTTGCAGTGCACACAGGACTCGGAGAAGGACTCCAGCAGCCCCTGGCCGACCCGCTTACGGGTCATCTGGACCAGGCCGAGCGAGGTGACCTCCGCCACCTGGTGCTTCGTGCGGTCCCGGCCCAGGCACTCCAGCAGTCGGCGCAGCACCAGGTCGCGGTTGGACTCCAGCACCATGTCGATGAAGTCGATCACGATGATGCCGCCGAGGTCGCGCAGCCGCAGCTGGCGCACGATCTCCTCGGCCGCCTCCAGGTTGTTCCTGGTGACCGTCTCCTCCAGGTTGCCGCCCTGGCCGGTGAACTTGCCGGTGTTGACGTCGATGACGACCATCGCCTCGGTCCGGTCGATCACCAGCGAGCCGCCGCTGGGCAGCCAGACCTTGCGGTCCAGCGCCTTCATCAGCTGCTCGTCGATCCGGTAGGTGGCGAAGACGTCGACGTCCGAGGTCCACTTCTGGAGCCGGTCCACGAGGTCGGGCGCCACGTGCGAGACATAGCCGTGGATGGTCTGCCAGGCGTCGTCACCGCTGACGATGACCTTGGAGAAGTCCTCGTTGAAGATGTCGCGGACGACCCGGACGGTCATGTCGGGCTCGCCGTAGAGCAGCGACGGGGCGCCACCGCTCTTCGCCTTCTTCTGGATCTCCTCCCACTGCGCCTGTAGCCGGGCGACGTCGCGGGACAGCTCCTCCTCGCTCGCGCCCTCGGCGGCGGTGCGGACGATCACGCCCGCGTCCTCGGGGACGATCTTCTTGAGGATCTGCTTCAGCCGCGCCCGCTCGGTGTCGGGCAGCTTGCGGCTGATGCCGGTCATCGAGCCCTCGGGCACATAGACCAGGTAGCGGCCCGGGAGGGAGACCTGGCTGGTCAGCCGGGCGCCCTTGTGGCCGATCGGGTCCTTGGTGACCTGCACCAGGACGGACTGGCCGGACTTCAGGGCGGTCTCGATGCGGCGCGGGCCGCCTGCGAGCCCCAGGGCCTCGAAGTTCACCTCGCCCGCGTACAGCACGGCGTTGCGGCCCTTGCTGATGTCGACGAAGGCCGCCTCCATCGACGGCAGCACGTTCTGGACCTTGCCCAGGTAGACGTTGCCGACGTAGCTGGTCGCCTGCTCCTTGTTGACGAAGTGCTCGACGAGGACGTTGTCCTCCAGCACCCCGATCTGGGTGCGGTCGCCGTGCTGCCGGACGACCATGACCCGCTCGACCGCCTCGCGGCGGGCCAGGAACTCGGCCTCGGTGATGATCGGCACACGACGACGGCCCTGCTCACGGCCCTCGCGACGGCGCTGCTTCTTGGCCTCCAGACGCGTCGATCCCTTGATCGACTGCACCTCGTCGGCGCCGGACTCGGCCTCCTTGCCACGCCGCTCCCGCGGCTCACGGACCTTGACGACCGTACGCTCCGGGTCGTCACCGCTCGTCTCCACGTCGACGGCCTCGCCGCTGCGCCGACGGCGGCGACGGCGACGACGGCTGCTGGCGCTGGTGGTACCGCCGAGCTCGCCGGCCCCGGGGCCGGCCGCCTCGTCCTGGTCCTCGCCCTGCTCCTCGGCGCTCTCGCCCTCGGCGGCGGGCTCGTCCTCGTACCGCTCACCGGTCTCGGCCTCGGGACGCCCCTCGGCGCCCTCGGCCTCGGCGGCCTCGCCCCGACGGCGACGGCGTCCGCCCCGGCGACGGCGGCGGGCCGGACGGTCGCCCGACTCCTCCTCGCCGTGCTCGCCCTCGGGCTGGTCCGACTCGGGCTGACCGGACTCGGCCTCGGCCTCGGCCCCGGTCTCCTCTGCCTCCGGGTGCTCCTCGACGGGCTCACCGCCACGGCGGCGGCGCCGACGGCGGCTGGTGGGCGCCTCGGGCTCGACGGTCTCGGCCGTCAGCTGCTCCTGGTCTTCCTCCTCCTCGGCCTCCCGCAGCGCGGCGGCGGCGCTCTCCGGCGTCTGGAAGACCGGCTCGGTGAAGACCGGCGCCTGGAACACGGCCTTCGGCGGGCGGACCGCCCGGCGCCGCGAGCGGGGCGCGGGCTCCGGCTCCGCCTCGGACGCGGCCTCGGCAGCCGGGGCCTCAGCGGCCGGAGTCTCGACGGCGGGGGTCTCGACGGCCTGCGGCTCCGGCGCGGCGGCCGGCTCCTCGGCGGCGGGTGCGGCGCTACGGGCGGCCCGGCGGCGGGTGCGGGCGCGCGGCGCCTCCACGGCCTCCGTACCGGCGGTCTCCTCGGCGCTCTCGCTCCGCTGCCCGGCGACGGACTCCTCGGCCACGGGCTCCGCAGCCACAGGCTTCTCGGCGACGGACTCTTCGGTGACGGGCTCCTCGGCGGCCTCGGCCTGCGGCGGGCCGGCGGGGGCGGTGGCCTTACGGGTGGCACGACGACGCGTACGGGCGGGCGCCGCAGGCACAGTCTCCGCCTCGGCAGCCGCGCCGGACTCCTCCGCCTCGGCCGGCGTCTCCGCCTCCTCCGGCTTCGCCGCCTCCACGGGCGCACCCGCCGGAGCGGTCGCCTTACGGGTCGCACGACGACGCGTACGGGTCCGCGGGGTCTCGTCGGCCGGGGCATCGTCGGCTGGGGCCGTGGCCTCGTCACCAGCGGCCGCCGCAGACGACGCGTCCGCGTCGGCGGCCTCGGCCTGCGGCGGGCCGGCGGGGGCGGTGGCCTTACGGGTGGCACGACGACGCGTACGGGCGGGCGCCGCAGGCACGGTCTCCGCCTCGGCAGCCGCGCCCGACTCCTCCGCCTCGGCCGGCGTCTCCGCCTCCTCCGACTTCGCCGCCTCCACGGGCGCACCCGCCGGAGCGGTCGCCTTACGGGTCGCACGACGACGCGTACGGGCGGGCGGAGCGGCCTCGGGGGCAGCCTCCACCACGGGCTCGGTGGCGGCCTCGGCCGCCTCACCGCCACGGCCGGCGTCGGCCGGCACCACGGTCTCCGCGGCCTCCGGCGAACCCGCCGGAGCCGCCGCCTTGCGCGTCGCCCGGCGACGCGGACGGGCGGGCGGAGCGGCGGACGCGGCATCGGGGCCGGACGCGGAGCCACTCGCGGTGACCACGGCGGCATCGGCGACCGACGCGGCCTCGGACGAGCCGGCGGAACCGGCCTGATCAGCCGGTATGGCCGGTACGGAGGGCGTGGTGACCTCGGCGTCGCTCACGGCACCGGCCGGCGGGCCGGCCGGGCGGGAGGCCGCACGGCGGCGGCGCGGCGGCAGGGTGTCGCTGGGCGTGCTCTCGATGGCATCCCCGGGCGCCGCGGCACGCGCCGCTGACGGCCCAAGGGGCTGGAAAGGTTGGGTCGGCTCAATTGGTTCGAGCATGCGGGCGTTTCTCCCGTCACGCTCCCGGGCGCCGCGCCTGCCTCCGGCCGGCCACCCGCGCACTGTGCGCGGGTGCCGCCGCCCGGGGCGCGGTCGCCGCACGGGAGCTGTCGTCTCGCTCGCCGGGACCGGATATCTCGGGACCGGCGAAAGTCTCCTGGTCAGTGCGCCAGCCGGACCCGGGTGGCTCCCAAGTGCATCGGCGGCGCATCGACGGCGGTCCTACGCGGGACCTTCCGGCGCCATCGCGGCGGTCAGCTCGGCGGCCGCGGTTGGGGCGGCTTGAGCTGCCTCGCGATCGGGCGCGAGCGGGTCGGTCACCGTGCCGGACTCCTCATCGAGCAGCCCCTGCGCCAGCCTGGTCACCGCTGCGGGGACCGGCGGCGCCAGGTCGGCCGTAGCGCGGAGACCGGACAGGACGTCGTCGGGTCGCACGGCAGGTGTCAGATGCCGTACCACCAGCCGCAGTATCGCACAGCCACCGTCGCCTGGCCTATCGGACGGCGGCGGAAACGCCTCCAGCCGGGCCACCGCGGCCCGGGTGTCGAAGGTTCGCAACCCATTTTTCGTCCGGCGTTCCACCTCGACCGTGTCGGCCTCGAGGAAGGCGGCGACGGCTCGCTCGGCCTCCGCGGGGGCGACCTGGTCGAGCCGGATCTCCCATACGGACGCCTGTAGCCGGTCGGCGAGTCCCGAGGTCCGGGCCTCGACGGCGTCGATGACGTCGAGCCCCGCGGGCAGCGACTCGTCGAGGAGCGCACGCAGCTTCTCGGGGTCACGCGCCGCGGTCAGCTGGATCTCCAGGTACTCCGCCTCGCTGCCGGTGCCGGTGGGTGCGGCATTGGCGTACGACACCTTGGGGTGCGGGGTGAAGCCCGCCGAGTAGGCCATCGGCACCTCGGCGCGGCGCAGCGCCCGCTCGAAGGCGCGCTGGAAGTCGCGGTGGCTGGTGAACCGGAGGCGGCCGCGCTTGGTGTAACGCAAACGGATGCGCTGCACCGCGGGAGCGGGCGGCGGGCCTTCGGGCTGTCGCTTGCCCAGGGGACTGTCTCCTTGTACTTCCTTGCGGTCGAACACCAGGGCCGCTGGGGCCCCGGTGTCTTCCAGCCTACTTTGTGGGCGACCCGGTGAGCGGAGGGTGGCCGGACGGCCACCGCACGGCTACGTCACCGACAACGGCTACTTCACCGAGAGCGGAAGCAGCTTCCGGCCGGTGGGGCCGATCTGGATCTCGGTCTGCATCTGCGGGCAGACGCCGCAGTCGAAGCAGGGGGTCCAGCGGCAGTCCTCGACCTCGGTCTCGTCGAGGGAGTCCTGCCAGTCCTCCCAGAGCCAGTCCTTGTCGAGCCCCGAGTCGAGGTGGTCCCAGGGCAGGACCTCCTCGTAGGTGCGCTCGCGCGTGGTGTACCAGTCGACGTCGAGGCCGAATGCGGGCAGGGTCCGCTCGGCGCACTGCATCCACCGGTCGTACGAGAAGTGCTCTCGCCAGCCGTCGAAGCGACCGCCGTCCTCGTAGACGGCGCGGATGACCGCGCCCACCCGGCGGTCGCCGCGCGAGAGCAGGCCCTCGACGATGCCGGGCTTGCCGTCGTGGTAGCGGAAGCCGATGGAGCGGCCGTACTTCTTGTCGCCGCGGATCTTGTCGCGCAGCTTCTCCAGCCGGGCGTCGGTCTCCTCGGCGCTCAGCTGCGGCGCCCACTGGAAGGGGGTGTGCGGCTTGGGGACGAACCCGCCGATCGAGACGGTGCAGCGGATGTCGTTCTTGCCGGACACCTCGCGGCCCTTGGCGATGACCTTGGTCGCCATGTCGGCGATCTGGAGCACGTCGTCGTCGGTCTCGGTGGGCAGACCGCACATGAAGTACAGCTTCACCTGCCGCCAGCCGTTGCCGTACGCGGTGGCCACCGTACGGATGAGGTCCTCTTCCGAGACCATCTTGTTGATGACCTTACGGATGCGCTCACTTCCGCCCTCGGGGGCGAAGGTGAGGCCGGAGCGGCGTCCGTTGCGGGTCAGCTCATTGGCGAGGTCGATGTTGAAGGCGTCCACCCGGGTGGAGGGGAGGGACAGGCCGATCTTGTCCTCCTCGTACCGGTCGGCGAGGCCCTTGGCGATGTCGCCGATCTCGGTGTGGTCGGCCGAGGACAGCGACAGCAGTCCGACCTCCTCGAAGCCGGTGGCCTTCAGTCCCTTGTCGACCATCTCGCCGATCCCGGTGATCGACCGCTCGCGCACCGGGCGGGTGATCATGCCGGCCTGGCAGAACCGGCAGCCGCGGGTGCAGCCGCGGAAGATCTCCACCGACATCCGCTCATGGACGGTCTCGGCCAGCGGCACCAGCGGCTGCTTGGGGTACGGCCACTCGTCGAGGTCCATGACGGTGTGCTTGGACACCCGCCACGGCACTCCCGAGCGGTTCGGCACGACACGCGAGATCCGCCCGTCGGCCAGGTACTCCACGTCGTAGAACTTCGGGACGTAGACGCTGCCGGTGCGGGCGAGCCGGAAGAGCAGCTCGTCCCGGCCGCCCGGACGGCCCTCGGCCTTCCAGGCGCGGATGATCTCGGTCATGTCGAGCACGGCCTGCTCACCGTCGCCGATCACCGCGCAGTCGATGAAGTCCGCGATCGGCTCCGGGTTGAACGCGGCGTGGCCGCCCGCGACCACGACGGGGTGGTCCTCGGTGCGGTCCGCGGCGTCCAGGGGGATGCCGGCGAGGTCGAGCGCGGTGAGCAGGTTGGTGTATCCCAGCTCGGTGGAGAAGGAGACGCCGAAGACGTCGAACGCCGACACCGGGCGGTGCGAATCCACGGTGAACTGCGGCACGTTGTGCTGGCGCATCAGCTCCTCGAGGTCCGGCCACACGCTGTAGGTGCGCTCGGCGAGCACGCCCTCGCGCTCGTTGAGGACCTCGTAGAGGATCATGACGCCCTGGTTGGGCAGCCCGACCTCATAGGCGTCGGGGTACATGAGCGCCCAGCGGACGTCGCAGGAGTTCCAGTCCTTGACGGTGGAATTGAGCTCACCGCCTACGTACTGGATGGGCTTCTGCACATGCGGCAGCAGGGCCTCGAGCTGTGGGAAGACCGACTCGACAGACATCGCGGACTTTCGTGAGCTGACAGGGGTGACCCTCAAGCGTACCTGCCCCGCCGGGGTCCCTCGGCCATGGATCAGGCCCCCAGGGCCGCCCGGTGCTCGGGACGGGAGACCTCGGCCCACAGTCCGGGCAGCTCACGCTCGCGGGCGGCGGCCCGCGCCTCCTCGCGCCCGTGGAGCAGCCCGAAGGTGAAGTCGCTCTCCCCCGCGCCGTGGGCCTGGGCCGCCAGCGTCCGCAGCGCCTCGCGCGCGACGACGCTGTCCTGGTGGTCGCCGAGCACGTCCTGCACGGCCCGCATCCGGCGGGCGAACTTCTTGGCGGGCTTGCCGAGCGCGGGCCGGGCCGTCTCGGCGGCGTAGCGGACCCGCTTGGCGGCCTTGCGGGCCTGGTGGACGGCGACGTCGCGGTCCGGTCCCGGGGGCGTCTTAAGGGCGGTGGCCACCCGGCCGGCGAGCCGCTCGTAGTCGCGCAGCACGGCCTTGGCGGCCACCGGCCCGGCCGGTTTCGCGGCGGCGGGGCGCAGCGGCGGATCGGCCACCAGGGCGTCGAGGGTGTCCAGGAGCGTGAGATAGCGCTCGCTGTCCAGCGCGCGCAGGACGGTCGCGCGGGCGCCGTCGCGCCGCCCCCGCGACCAGTGGCGCAGCCGGTCCCGCACCGGGCCGCGCCGCAGGTCGTCCGGCAGCTCGGCGAGACGGCCCGCGAGCCGCTCGGTGAGCACCTCGCGGTCGCGTTCCACGCCGAGCTCACCGGCCAGCCACTTCAGCTCGTCGCCGACCGGATCGGTCACCGTACGGTCGAGGACCTTGCGGTAGGAGCGGAAGGCGCTGCGCAGCCGGCGGGTGGCGACCCGCATCCGGTGCACCGCGTCCGGCAGGTCGCGGCGCACGGCGGGGTCGAGCCGCACCAGGGCGTCGAGCTGGCGGCGCACATAGTCCAGGACGACGTCGTCGGCGCCGAGCGGCCGCCGGGCCGCCGGCGCGGCCTGTTCGACCTCACGGGCGGTCTTCGCGGGCTTCCCCGGCTTGACGGGCTTCCCGGCCTTCGCGGGCTTCCCTGCCCTCTCCGGCTTCTCCGCCCTCCCCAGCCTCCCCAGCCTCCCCGCCTTCTCCGGCTTCCCGGGCTTCGCGGGCTTCCCCGGTCCGGCGGACCGGCCCGGCCCGCCGCCTCCGCCGGTCTCGGCCGCGACCGCGCCCCTCTCCGTCTCGGCCAGGGCCTTGGCGAGCTTGGAGGGGCTGTCGGCGCGGTGCAGACCGCCGTCGCACAGCCGCGTCTCGACCGCGTCGAGCAGCCGCTCGTCATGGCCCCGGCCCTCGGCGAGCTCGACCTCGACCTCGGTCCACCGCACCGGCTCGCCGTCCTCGGGCGCCAGGCGCCGGGCCGTCACGCGGTCGACGGACACCTCGGCGAGCACGGTGCCGTCGGCGGCCACCAGGTCCTTGCGGTCCCGCTCGGTGTGCAGATGGGCGAGCGGGCGCAGCGGGTCGTGGCGGACCCGGGAGCGCAGCAGCGCGGCCATCTCGGCGGGCACCTCGCCGCCGAGCGGCGCGTGCAGCTCCTCCCGGGTGTCCGGGCCGACCGGCAGCTTCAGATGCCAGCCCTCGTCATCGCCGCCGGTGCGGCGGCGCAAGGTGATGCCGTCGGCCAGCAGCCGGCGCCCGGGGGTGTCGTAGTAGGTGGCCTCGAGGGTGGCGACACCCCGGCTCACCACGGTCGCGACCGGGCCCGCCCCGGTCAGCTCGGGCAGACCCGGCAGGTCGGGTCGCCCGGACGGACCGGCTTCCTCGGCGGTGGCCTCGTATTTGCGTTCGATCTCCTGCTTCGTGTCCACCATGGAGGTCTCGTACCCGAATTCGGACTTATCAGCCCTGAGCTCCTTAAGCGGAGACGGGCCGCTGCACCCGGATGGACTGCAACAGTCCGATCGCGATCCATACGGCGAACATCGAGGACCCGCCGTAGGAGACGAACGGCAGCGGCAGACCGGCCACCGGCATGATGCCCAGCGTCATCCCGATGTTCTCGAACGCCTGGAAGGCGAACCAGGCGATGATCCCGGCCGCGACGACGGTCCCGTACAGCTCCGTGGTGTCACGCGCGATCCGGCAGGCGCGCCACAGCACGATCCCCAGCAGCACGATGATCAGTCCGGCGCCGAGGAAGCCGAGCTCCTCCCCCGCGACCGTGAAGACGAAGTCGGTCTGCTGCTCGGGGACGAACTGACCGGTGGTCTGGGTGCCGTGGAAGAGCCCCTTACCGGTGAGACCGCCCGAGCCGATCGCGATCCGCGCCTGGTTGGTGTTGTAGCCGACCCCGGACGGGTCGAGCGCGGGGTTGGCGAAGGCGGCGAAGCGGTCGATCTGGTACTGGTCGAGGACGTGCAGCTGCCAGATGAGCAGCGCGCCGACCACGGCCGCGAGGATCAGCCCCGCGATCCAGCGGTTGGAGGCGCCGGAGGCGAGCAGCACGGCGAGCACGATCACCGCCATGACCATCACCGAGCCGAGGTCCGGCATCAGCAGCACGATCGCGATGGGCAGCGCGGCCAGGCCGAGCGACTGGACGACGGTGCGGTGGTCCGGGATGAGCCGGTCCCCGGCGTCCACGCGCGCGGCCAGCAGCATCGCCATGCCCAGGATGATCGTGATCTTGGCGAACTCACCCGGTTGCAGGGAGAAGCCGCCGCCGACCACGATCCACGCGTGCGCGCCGTTGATCGTCGAGCCCAGCGGGGTGAGCACGGCGAGGACGAGGACGACGGACAGGCCGTAGAGGACCGGGACCGCGCCGCGCAGGGTGCGATGGCCCAGCCAGATGGTGCCGATGGCGAGCACCAGCCCGATCCCGGTGTTGAGGGCGTGCCGGACCAGGAAGTAGTACGGATCGCCCTGATTGAGCTCGGTGCGGTTGCGGGTGGCGGAGTAGACGAGCGCGCCGCCGATGGCGGACAGGGCCAGCGCGGTGAGCAGCAGCACCCAGTCGAGGCGGCGGACGACCGAGTCGCGCGCCATGAGCTTGCTCCAGGTGCCGCGCTCCGGGGTGAAGCGCCGGACGGCATACCCATGCGTGGAAGCGCTCACGTCTGCCTCCCGTTCGCCCCGCCGCGGCAGCGGCCCATGTCACTGCCGCCCGCGCGGCGCGCAGGTGCGGCTTTCGCCCTCGCCTGCGGCCCGGCGGCCGCGCGTGCGTCGCTCACGTCTGCCTCCCGTTCGCCCCGCCGCGCCAGCGGCCCATGTCACTGCCGCCCGCGCGGCGCAGAGGTGCGGCTTTCGCCATCACCTGCGGCCCGGCGGCCGCGCGTGCGTCGCTCACGTCTGCCTCCCGTTCGCTTCTCCGCCCGCGCGGCGCAGAGGTGCGGCTTTCGCCATCACCTGCGGCCCGGCGGCCGCGCGTGCGTCGCTCACGAATCCGTCCCCCGCCGCCGGTCCCGGCCGGCCGCCTCGAACTGCTTGCCGAGGGGCTCGGCCTCGATGGAGCCGTCCGAGGAGATCTTCGGCAGGCTGGCCTGCGGCTTGGGCAGCAGCGCCTTCTTCTGGTCGATGTTGCCCTTGGCATCGACCCCGTACAGCGCGTTGTAGATCTTGCGCACGGCGGGACCGGAGGCACCGGAGCCGGTGCCGCCCTGGGAGATCGTCATGACGATCGAGTAGTCCTTGGTGTACGTCGCGAACCACGACGTGGTCTGCTTGCCGTAGACCTCCGCGGTACCGGTCTTGGCATGCATCGGGATCTTGTCCTGCGGCCAGCCCTGGAACCGCCAGGCGGCGGTGCCCTGGGTGGCGACGCCCGCGAGCGCGCTGTCGATCTGCTTGCGCAGCGTGCCGCTCATCGGCAGCTTGCCGTGCGACGTCGGCTTGATCTCCTGGACGTCCTTGCCGTCGGGGCTGACGATCGCCTTGCCGATGGTGGGGTCGTAGAGCGTTCCGCCGTTGCTGATCGCCGCGTAGATGGTGGCCATCTGGATCGGGGTGACGAGGGTGTCGCCCTGGCCGATGGAGTAGTTCACCGAGTCACCGGCGCGCATCTTCATCCCCTCGAGGCAGTTCTCGTAGGCGATCCGCTGGCCGTAGTTGCCGTCCTTCTTGCCGCTCTTGCACCAGGCGTCCTTGTTGGCCTCCCAGTAGTCCTTCTTCCACTGGCGGTCCGGGACCCGGCCGGTGACCTCGTTGGGGAGGTCGATGCCGGTCTCCTTGCCGAGGCCGAACTGGTGGGCGGTCTTGTAGAACCAGTCCCCCGGGTTCTTCTTGGGCTTGTTGCCGCCGTCCTTCTTCCACTCGTCGTAGGCGATGCGGTAGAAGACGGTGTCGCAGGAGACCTCCAGCGCGCGGCCGAGGCTGATCCCGCCGTAGTTCTCGGACTCGAAGTTCTTGAAGACCTGGCTGCCGATGTTGAACGAGCTGGTGCAGGCGTAGGGGCCGTTGAAGGAGTAGCCGGCGTTGACCGCGGCGGTCGTGGGCACCACCTTGAAGATCGAGCCGGGGGCCGCCTGGCCCTGGATCGCCCGGTTCAGCAGCGGATAGTTGGAGTTCTTGCCGGTGAGCTTCGCGTAGTCCTTGCCGGAGATGCCGCCGACCCAGGCGTTGGGGTCGTACGTCGGGTTGGACGCCATGGCCACCACCCGGCCGGTCTTGGCCTCCATGACCACCACCGCGCCCGAGTCCGCCTTGTAGTTGCGGCCGGTGTTCTTGTCGAACTGCTTGCGGGCGTCCTTCATCGCCTGGGCCAGCTCCTTCTCCGCGACCGCCTGGACGCGGGAGTCGATGCTGGTGACCACGTTGTCGCCGGGACGGGCCTGCTGGCTCTCCCGCTGGCCGATGACACGGCCGAGGTTGTCGACCTCGTAACGGGTCACCCCCGCCTTGCCACGCAGCTCGCTGTCGTACTGGGCTTCGAGGCCGTTGCTGCCCACCTGGTCGGAGCGGAGCAGCGGCGACTTGGTGTCCTCGGCCTTCTTTATCTGCTCATCGGTGACCGGGGAGAGATAACCGAGCACCTGGGCGGCGTTGGAGCCGGCGGGCGCGGCGTAGCGGCGCACGGCGGTGGGCTCGGCGCTGATGCCGGGGAAGTCCTCCTCGCGCTCGCGGATCTGCAGCGCCTGCTTGGCGCTGGCCTCGTCGGTGATCGGGATGGGCTGGTAGGGGGAACCGTTCCAGCAGGGCTGCGGGGTCTTGGCGTCGCACAGCCGGACCTTGTCCATGACGTCCTTGGGCTTCATGCCCAGGACGTCGGCGAGACGGGTGAGGACGGCCTTGCCGTCGTCCGGCATCTTCATCAGCTCGGTGCGGCTGGCGGAGACCACGAGACGGGTTTCGTTGTCGGCGAGCGGCACCCCCCGGGCGTCCAGTATCGAGCCGCGCACGGCGGGGTGGACGACCTGCTGGACGTGGTTGTTGGCGGCCTCGGCGGTGTACTGGTCGCCGTTGCGGATCTGGAGGTACCACAGACGTCCGCCGAGGGTCAGCAGCAGCGAGAAGACCAGGATCTGGAGGGCGACGAGCCGGACGGTGACCCGGGTGGTCCGTCCCGTCTCGGGAATGTTGCTCATGACGCCCCCCTGAGGGCAGCGGGCGACGGGAGGGCGGTGTTCACAGGCGCTTGACCCCCTTGATGCGTGCCGTCCTGTTCTTCCCCGCGCGGGCCAGCAGCCCGCCGCGCTGGCTGCCGATCCGGGCCGCCCGGCCCGGACGCCTGAGCCGGCTCATCCGGCCGGCCCGGCCGGTGCTGACACCGCCCGCGGTGCTGATCCAGCGGGACGGGCTCTCACCGCCGCCGCCCGCGCTGTCGGCCATCGGATCGTTCTCGCTCCGTCTGGCCAGCCCCATGATCAGCGGCACCGTGAAGGGCGCCAGCAGCAGGTCGTAGAGGGCGGCGGTGAACAGCAGCTTGCTCAGGCCCACCTGACGGGCGGCGTCGTCGCCGACCAGGATGCCGACCCCCGCGTACAGCAGCGTGGCACCGACGGCCGCCGCCACGACCACCAGCATCGGCCCGGTGGCCGACCTCAGCTGCCCGGTCTCCGGCTTGGCGAGCCCCGCCAGATAGCCGATGACGCACAGCACCAGGGCGTAGCGGCCGACGGCGTGGTCGGCGGGCGGGGCGAGGTCGGCGAGCAGCCCCGCGCCGAAGCCGATGAGCGCACCGCCGGTGTGGCCGTAGACCAGCGCGAGGCCGAGCACGACGAGCAGCAGCAGGTCCGGGACGGCGCCGGGCAGTTGGAGCCGGGCCAGCACACAGACCTGGACGACGAGCGCGAAGACCACCAGGCAGGTCGACAGGACGATCCGGTTGAGGTGCAGCATCGGTCAGCTCCTGTTGGCGGCCGGGCTCGTGGCGGTGGCGGAGGGGTTGGCCGTGACGGTGACCGTGGGCGTCGGCTTGGGCTTCGCGGGCTTGGGCGGCAGCACGGTGTCGCGCGGGTTGTCGCGCGGCGGCTGGACGACGACCCCGACGATGTCCAGCTTGCTGAATTGGACGTACGGGCGCACCTGGAGCGTGCGGGTGAGGTCCCCTCCGGTGGGATCGACGCGGACGACCTTGCCGACCGGAACCCCGGGGACGAACGGCTTGTCGGCCTGGGAGCCGAAGGTGACCATTCGGTCGCCCTTCTTGATCCGGGCCTTTCCGTTGAGGAGCTGTACGTGCAGCGAACGGTCGCCGCGCCCGGTGGCGAAGCCGAGCTCGCCCGACCCCTCCATCCGGGTGCCGACGGTGAAGTCCGGGTCGATGGCGAGCAGTACGGTCGAGGTCGAGGCGCCCACCGTGGTGACCCGGCCGACCAGTCCGTCGCCGTTGATGACGGTCATGTCGCGGCGGATGCCGTCATCGCTGCCCATGTCGATGGTGACGGTCCAGGAGAAGCCCTGGGCGGCGCCGATGCCGATGACCTGCGCGCCCTTGATGCCGTATTGGCCGGCGCCCGCGGTCCTGAGCAGCTTGTCGAGCTCGGCGGAGCGGGCGCGGTTGCGGTCGTCGCTGCCGAGCCGCTGCTTGAGCTTGGTGTTCTCCTCCTCCAGCCGACGGATCCGGTCGTGCCGGTCACCGGATTCCCGTACGGCCGCGACGGCGTTGCCGACCGGGTCCACGGCGGACGCGACGCTGTCCTCCACCGGCCCGAAAACCGAAGCGGCGGCCTGACGGGCGCCGTCGAGGGGGGAGTCCTCGCCGCCGCGGATATCCACCGTGATCAGCGCGAACGCGATGGCGACCAGCAGCACCAGGAGCAGCCGGCTCTCTCGTGTGTCCCTCACGTGCGGCGACGTGCCTTCCTCGTCGAAGTCGGACCGAATGCGGTGATGTGGTGTCCGGCCGGTCCAGGGGAGCCTTATGCCTGTATATCAGCGTTCCGCCGCACGGGCGGCCATCCACCCGTACGGCCGGTCCGCCGGGTTGTCATCTGCGGGGCTGGGCGTCCAGCACCTGCTGGAGCGCTTCGAACTCCTCCACGCACTTGCCGGACCCGAGCGCGACGGAGTCCAGCGGGTCCTCGGCGATGTGGATCGGCATGCCGGTCTCGCGGCGCAGCCGCTCGTCGAGGCCGCGCAGCAGCGCGCCGCCGCCGGTGAGCACGATGCCGCGGTCCATGACGTCGCCGGAGAGCTCCGGAGGGCACTTGTCGAGGGTGGTCTTGACCGCGTCGACGATCGAGTTGACCGGCTCCTCCATGGCCTTGCGGACCTCGGCGGCGGAGATCACGACGGTCTTGGGGAGCCCGCTGACGAGGTCACGGCCGCGGATCTCGGTGTGCTCCTCCTCGTCGCTCTCGAACGCCGAACCGATGGTGATCTTGATGTTCTCGGCGGTGCGCTCGCCGAGCAGCAGGCTGTACTCCTTCTTGATGTGCTGGATGATCGCGTTGTCCAGCTCATCGCCCGCCACCCGGATGGACTGGGCGGTGACGATGCCGCCCAGCGAGATGACGGCGACCTCGGTGGTGCCGCCGCCGATGTCCACGACCATGTTTCCGGTGGCCTCGTGGACCGGAAGGCCGGAGCCGATGGCCGCGGCCATGGGCTCCTCGATGATGTGCACCTGGCGGGCGCCCGCCTGGGTGGACGCCTCGATGACGGCACGGCGCTCGACTCCGGTGATACCGGACGGCACACAGACCACCACACGGGGCCGGGCGAGATAGCGGCGCTTATGGATCTTCAGGATGAAGTAGCGCAGCATCCGCTCGGTGATCTCGAAGTCGGCGATGACGCCGTCTTTGAGCGGACGCACAGCGACGATGTTGCCAGGGGTGCGGCCGATCATCTTCTTCGCCTCGGCGCCCACGGCGAGAATTCCGCCGGTGTTGGTGTTGATGGCGACGACGGATGGCTCGTTGAGGACGATCCCGCGGCCCCTGACGTACACCAGCGTGTTGGCGGTCCCGAGGTCGACAGCCATGTCACGGCCGATGAACGACATGTTGTTCCCCATGAGGATACGTCAGGCCTTCCCTGCTGGAGCGATTGCTTGCTTGAGGTCGGCAGGATGGGTATGCGCTGCGAGGCGCGGAAGCTCTCATCGTAGTCACGCCCGCTCGAACACGCTGCGGGGGTCCTCCGCCATTGTCAGCAGAACACGACCCCGCCTGCTCTTATGGTGACGACGTGTCGCGGAGACGCGTTCCCCCGATCGGGTCGCATATGCCAAGGGGCGGCCGGGTAATTCGACCGCCCCCAGGTCAGCAGGGGTAAGGCAAGCTGATGATCAAACTGATGGCCGATCAGTGAACGATCGGATCGGGATCAGGCGAGACCGGGAAAGAAAATCTTGATTTCCCGCTCGGCGGACTCCGCCGAGTCCGAGGCATGGATCAGATTTTCCCGAACGATGGTGCCGAAATCGCCACGGATGGAACCCGGCGCGGCGGCGATCGGATCGGTCGGCCCGGCCAGCGCCCGGACGCCCTCGATCACCCGCTCGCCCTCGACGACCAGCGCCACGGCCGGACCGGAGGCCATGAACTCCACCAGGGGCTCGTAGAACGGCTTGCCGACATGCTCGGCGTAGTGCTGCTCCAGGACCTCTCGGTCCAGCTGACGCAGCTCGAGGGCGCTGATCGTCCAGCCCGCCTTCTTCTCGATCCGCCCCAGAATCTCGCCCACCAGACCGCGTCGGACGGCGTCGGGCTTGAGAAGGACGAGCGTGCGCTGGCTCACGGTGCGGGCTCCTTTGGGACATGACGTGCGAGTGGGGCTGTGGAGCAGAGGCTACATGGGCGGACCACGACCACGTTACGCAGCGTCAGGTGAAGCGGCCGAGGACGCGGCGAACCGCGCCTTCGCCTCGTCGACCTTGCGGCCGAAGTGGACCGAGGCCCACCACAGCCCGGCGAAGATCGCGCCGAGGAAGAACATCGTGGACACCACGAAGCCGCTCAGCACCAGGCCGATCTGCACCGCCCAGCCGATCTGCACCGCCCCCGGACGGCTCAGCAGCCCGCACAGCAGCACACACAGAGCCATGGCGATCCCGCAGACCGTCCAGACGGTGCCCATGGACAGCCCGGACGTCTTCATCGCGACCAGCCCGGCGAAGCCGATCACGAAGAACTCCCCGATGAGAGTGGAAGCGCACAGCGTTCGCATATCAGCCCTTTCCCAGAAGCAGCCGGGCCTCGCCGACCGTGATCACCGACCCGGTCACCAGAACCCCCGCTCCGGCGTATTCGCCCTCTTCCTCCGCCAGGGTGATGGCCTCCTCCAGGGCGTCGTCCAGCCGCGGCTCGACCTGGACCCGGTCCGGGCCGAAGACCTCGACGGCGACCGCGGCCAGCTCGTCCGGGTCCATCGCGCGATGGCTGGAATTCCGGGTCACCACGACCTCGGCGAAGATCGGCTCGAAGGCTTCCAGCAGACCCCGCACATCCTTGTCGTCGCTCGCCCCGACCACACCGACCAGCCTGCTGAAACCGAAGGACTCGGTGACCGCCTCGGCCGCCGCGCGGGCCCCCGCGGGGTTGTGCGCGGCGTCCAGCACCACGGTGGGGCTGCGGCGCACGACCTCCATCCGGCCGGGCGAGGTCGCGGAGGCGAAGGCGGAGCGGACGGTGTCGATGTCGAGCGTGCGGGCGTGCTGGGTGCCGATGCCGAAGAACGCCTCGACGGCCGCCAGCGCCACCGCCGCGTTGTGCGCCTGGTGGGCGCCGTGCAGCGGGAGGAAGACATCGGGGTACTCCCCGCCGAGTCCGCGCAGGGTCAGCAGCTGGCCGCCGACCGCGACCTCCCGGGAGAGCACGCCGAACTCCATGCCCTCACGGGCGACCGTGGCGTCCACCTCGACGGCGCGCTTGAGCACCACGGAGGCGGCCTCCACCGGCTGCTGCGCGAGCACCACGGTGGCGTCCTGCTTCACTATGCCGGCCTTCTCCGTGGCGATCTGCTCCGGAGTGGTGCCGAGCCGGTCGGTGTGGTCGAGCGAGATCGGCGTGATCACCGCGACGCCCGCGTCGATCACATTGGTGGCGTCCCAGGAGCCGCCCATGCCGACCTCGACCACCGCGATGTCCACGGGCGCGTCCGCGAAGGCCGCGTACGCCATGCCGGTGAGCACCTCGAAGAAGGACAGCCGGTGCTCCTGCTGGGCGTCGACCATCTCGAGGTACGGCTGGATGTCCTGGTAGGTCTCGATGAACCGCTCGGCGGAGATCGGCGCCCCGTCCAGGCTGATCCGCTCGGTGATCGACTGGACGTGCGGGCTGGTGTAGCGGCCGGTGCGCAGCTCGAAGGCGCCCAGCAGCGACTCGATCATGCGAGCGGTGCTGGTCTTGCCGTTGGTCCCGGTGATGTGGATCGAGGGATAGGCCCGCTGCGGCGAGCCGAGGATGTCCATCAGCGCCTCGATCCGCACCAGCGACGGGTCGAGCTTGGTCTCCGGCCAGCGCCCGGCCAGCGCGCCCTCCACCTCGCGCAGCGCGCGGTCCACCTCGGGATCGGCCGGGCGGGACGGGATGCCGTCCCCCTGCGGCGGCCCGGACTGCGCGCGCAGCGTCCGGCTGCCGGCCTCGATCACCGCCAGATCGGGGTCGCGGTCGGTCTCGGCTCCGACGATCTCATCGAACTCGTCGGACTCGTTCTGGGGGCGCTCCTCGCTCACGCCGACCAGTCTACGAGGGAGGTCCGACAGGCGACGGCAGCCCCACGGGTGGCCGGAACGGATCGCCGTGAGCGGCCCGGCTACGACAGCGCCGCCTTCATCATCGCCTTGGCGATCGGCCCCGCCAGACCGCCGCCGGAGATGTCGGCGCGGGCCGCGTCGCTGTCCTCGACCACCACCGCGACCGCGACCTTGTGGCCGTCGCCCGCGTCGGCGTAACTGATGAACCACGCGTACGGGTTGGCGCTGTTGTTCTCACCGTGCTGGGCGGTGCCGGTCTTGCCGCCCACCGTCACCCCGGGGATCTTCGCGTTGGTCCCGGTGCCCTGCTCCACCACCGTCCGCATCGCGGACCGCAGCTCGGACGCGGTGTGCTCGGACATCGCCCGGCTGTAGGTCTTGGCCGAGGTGCGGTCCAGGGCGGACGCGCTGCCGTCCGTGGTGCGGTCGACCTCGTACGGGGTCATCAGCTTGCCGTCGTTCGCGACGGCCGAGGAGACCATCGCCATCTGCAGCGGGGTCGCGTTCACATCGAACTGGCCCATGCCGCTCAGCGCCGTCTGCGAGTCGTTCATCCCGCTCGGGTAGACGCTCTTCGCGGCGCGCACCGGGATGTCCAGCTCGGAGTCGCCGAAGCCCAGCTTCTTCGCCTGCGCCGCCACCTTGGACTGGCCCAGGTCCACGGCCATCTTCGCGAAGACCGTGTTGCACGAGTACTCCAGGGCGGTGCGTATCGTCGCGTTCTCGCAGGGCGCCGAACTGCTCTCGTTGTGCATATCGGTCACCGTGCCCGGCAGCCGGTACGGGTCCGGGCTCTTGGTGGGCTCGTCCACCGACGAGTACAGCCCGTTCTCCAGCGCGGCGGCGGCGACCACGACCTTGAAGGTCGAGCCCGGCGGGTACGTCTGGCGCAGCGCGCGGTTCAGCATGGGCTGCTTCTTGTCCTTCTGCAGCGCGCTCCACGCCTTCTGGTCCGCCGAGGAGGAGCCCGCGAAGCTGCCGGGGTCGTACGAGGGCGTGCTGGCCAGAGCGAGCACCTCGCCGGTCTCCGGGTCGATCGCCACGGCCGCGCCGGTCTTGTTCCCCAGCCCCTCGTAGGCGGCCTTCTGCACGGCCGGATCGATCGTGGTGATCACATCGCCGGGCTTGGACCGCTCCCGCGTCACCGCCTGGAGCGGGTTCTTCAGCCGGCTGTCGGAGCCGTCGAGGACCTGCCGCTCCAACGCCTCCAGCTGAGTGCTGCCGTAGGACTGGGAGGCATAGCCGGTGACCGGTGCGTAGAGCTTCCCGTCGGTGTAGGTGCGCTTGTACTTCAGATTGCCCTGGGTGGCGGCGGAGCCGGTGACCGGCTCGCCTCCGACCAGGATGTCGCCCAGCGGCCCGGCGTACTCGGAGATGGCCACACGGCTGTTGTGCTCGTTGTCCCGAAGGCTGCTGCCTCTGGCCAACTGCACATAGGTGACCCAGATCAGCAGGGCCATCACCAGCAGCAGGGAGAAGACGGAGGCCCTGCGCAGCGGCTTGTTCATGGAGGGTGAAGCTCCTTCCGGGACGTACGGGCGGATAACTCCTGGAAGGCTGGGTTTGGTTCCCGATGGGGCATTCCTGTGAGCTTGCTGTGGGACACTCCACGCGTATCACACATGAGCGCCCCCACCGGAATCCGGTGGGGGCGCTCGGCACGGTCGAACTCGGTCAGCCCTGGGGGAGGGCCGCCAACTGGGCGGTGATCCGGGCGATATCGGCCTCGGCGGTCGCCTGCCGGGTGCGGATCTTCTCCACGACATGGTCGGGGGCCTTGGCCAGGAAGCCCTCGTTGGACAGCTTCGCGGTCGTCTGCGCCTTGTCCTTCTCGGCCGCGGCGAGGTCCTTGGCCAGCCGCTTGCGCTCGGCCTCGACGTCGATCGCACCGGACAGGTCCAGCGCCACGGTCGCGCCCGCGACCGGCAGCGAGGCGGTGGCCGTGAAGCCCTCACCGGCCGGCTGGAGGCGCAGCAGGGAGCGCATCGCGTCCTCATGGGCGGCGAGCGAGGTGCCGGACAGCTCCAGCCGGGCCGGAACCCGCTGACCGGGCTGGAGGCCCTGGTCGGCGCGGAACCGGCGGACCTCGGTGACCACCTGCTGGAGGTTCTCGATCTCCCGCTCGGCCGCCTCGTCCCGGAAGCCGCTGTCCTGGGGCCAGTCGGCGATGACGACGGACTCCTGACCGGTCAGCGAGGTCCACAGCTTCTCGGTGACGAACGGGACCACGGGGTGCAGCAGCCGCAGCGTGACGTCCAGGACCTCGCCGAGGACGCGCCGCGAGGCGTCGGCCTCCGCACCGCCCTTGGCGAAGGTGGTCTTGGACAGCTCGACGTACCAGTCGAAGACCTCGTCCCACGCGAAGTGGTAGAGGACGTCGGAGAGCTTGGCGAACTGGTAGTCCTCGTAGTACGCGTCGACCTCGGCGACCACCGCGTTCAGCCGGGACAGGATCCAGCGGTCGGTGGCGGACAGCCGCTCGGGGGCGGGCAGTTCGCCCTCGACCGTCGCGCCGTTCATCAGCGCGAAGCGGGTCGCGTTCCAGATCTTGTTGGCGAAGTTCCGGGACGCCTGGACCCAGTCCTCGCCGATCGGGACGTCCACACCGGGGTTGGCGCCCCGGGCCAGGGTGAAGCGGACCGCGTCCGATCCATAGGTGTCCATCCAGTCCAGCGGGTTGACCGCGTTGCCGAAGGACTTGGACATCTTCTTGCCGAACTGGTCACGGACCATGCCGTGCAGCGCGATGGTGTGGAACGGCGGGGTGCCGTCCATGGCGTACAGGCCGAACATCATCATCCGGGCGACCCAGAAGAAGAGGATGTCGTAGCCGGTGACCAGGACCGAGTTCGGATAGAACTTCTCCAGGCTCTCGGTCCGCTCGGGCCAGCCGAGCGTGGAGAACGGCCACAGTCCGGACGAGAACCAGGTGTCCAGGACGTCGCTGTCCTGGTGCCAGCCCTCGCCGCCCGGCGGCTCCTCGTCCGGTCCGACGCAGACGACCTCGCCGTTCGGCCCGTACCAGACCGGGATGCGGTGGCCCCACCACAGCTGGCGCGAGATGCACCAGTCGTGGAGGTTGTCGACCCAGTCGAAGTAGCGCTTCGACATGTCCTCGGGGTGGATCTTCACCCGGCCGTCGCGGACCGCGTCGCCCGCCGCCTTGGCCAGCGGGCCGACCTTGACCCACCACTGCATGGACAGCCGCGGCTCGATGGTCGTCTTGCAGCGCGAGCAGTGGCCCACGGAGTGGGTGTACGGGCGCTTCTCGGCGACGATCCGGCCCTCGGCGCGCAGGGCGCCGACGACGGCGCTGCGCGCCTCCAGGCGGTCCAGGCCCTGGAAGGGGCCGTGGGCGGTGATGACCGCGTGCTCGTCCATGACGGTCAGGTTCGGCAGGCCGTGCCGCTGCCCGATCTCGAAGTCGTTCGGGTCATGGGCCGGGGTGACCTTGACCGCGCCGGTGCCGAACTCGGGGTCGACGTGCTCGTCGGCGACGATGGGGATCCGGCGGCCGGTGAGCGGCAGCTCGATCTCGGTGCCGACGAGGTGGCGGTAGCGCTCGTCGTCGGGGTGGACGGCGACCGCGGTGTCGCCGAGCATCGTCTCGGCACGGGTCGTCGCCACGACGATGGACGCGTCGCCCTCGCCGTACCGGATCGAGACGAGCTCGCCGTCGTCGTCGTCGTACTCCACCTCGATGTCCGAGATGGCCGTGAGACAGCGCGGGCACCAGTTGATGATGCGCTCGGCGCGGTAGATCAGCTCGTCCTCGTAGAGCCGCTTGAAGATCGTCTGGACGGCCTTGGAGAGCCCCTCGTCCATGGTGAAGCGCTCACGGTTCCAGGCGACGCCGTCGCCCAGGCGCCGCATCTGGCCGGAGATCTGCCCACCGGACTCGCGCTTCCACCGCCACACGCGCTCCACGAACGCCTCGCGTCCCAGGTCGTGGCGGGAGACGCCCTCCTTGGCCAGCTCGCGCTCGACCACGTTCTGCGTGGCGATACCGGCGTGGTCCATACCGGGCTGCCAGAGCGTCTCAAAGCCCTGCATTCGCTTGCGCCGGGTGAGCGCATCGATGATCGTGTGCTCGAAGGCATGGCCGAGGTGGAGCGAGCCGGTCACATTGGGGGGCGGGATGACAATGGTGTAGGGCTCTTTGCCGCTCTTCGCGTCCGCCTCGAAGTAACCGCGCTCTACCCAGTGCTCGTACAGCTGCCCCTCTACGTCGGCCGGCGCGTACTGGGTCGGCAGTTCGGGGTGGCTGTTCGGCCCGCTCGGGGGGCGCTGCGAAGAGTTCTCGGTCACGCCCGCAGTCTAAAGGGCCGCCGCCTTCCGTTACGAACCCGTTGTGGCCCCGGCGCCAAGGCGCCCCGGGGCGTCGGGAAGGATGTTGGAACCTGTCATGCGCATAAGGAGAGGCACATGAGCCATCAGCAGCCGCCGCCGCAGCCCGGCCCCTATGGGGGGCAGCCGGGGCCGTACGGCGCCGGTCAGCCGCCGGTGCCCAATCCGTACGCGCAGTCGCCGGCTCCGGGGTACGGACAGCCGCCGCAGGGCGGCTACGGCTACCCGGGGACCTACGGCCAGTCCGGCGGCTACGGACAGCCCCAGCAGCCCGCGAACCCTTACGGGCAGCCGCCCCAGCAGGGTCCAGCGCCCCAGCAGCCCGCGAACCCCTACGGACAGTCGCCCCAGCAGGGCCCGGCGCCCCAGCAGGGGCCCGGCTACTACGGCGGCCCCCAGGCGCCGCCCCCGGCCCCGGGACCGCGGGCGGGCTCCGGTGGCGCCGGTAAGGGCAGGAAGGTGGCTCTCGCGGTCGGCGCGGTGGTGGTCGTGGGGGCCCTGGGTGCGGGGGCGTACGCGCTGTTCGGCGGCAGCGGCGGCCCGTACAAGCTCACCACGCCCAAGACGGTCGCCGCGGACTACCAGCGCCAGGGCTCGGGCACGGACGACAGCGATCTGTCCGCGGCGGGCAAGAAGGACCTCCAGCAGGTGCCGGTCGTCAAGGACCCGCACCTGGTGGCGGCCGACTACCAGACCTCCGGCAAGGAGATGCTGAAGTTCACCGGCGTCTGGGGCGAGGTGACCGACCCGGAGCGGGGCGCGGACCTGGCCCTGGCGGTCATCGTCAAGACGCTCCAGGACAACGGCACCGCGCAGGCCAAGGGCAGCCCCCAGGCGTTCTCCCCGGACGGCTTCGACGGGGACGTCCTGAAGTGCCAGTCCATGAAGTTCACCTCGGATCAGGGATCCATGGAGGCGCCCGCGTGCGTCTGGGGCGACAAGGACACCCTGGGTGTCACGGTCATGGCGGACCCGGCGGCAGCGGTGCTCGGCGGTGGCATGTCCCTGAAGGACGCCGCCGAGATCACGGCCAAGGTGCGCGAGGACGCACGCGTCGAGATCGACGGCTAGATCCACGGCTGGCCCGCGACCGGCGCACAGCGACACAACAGCAGTTTCACCAACGAGGGATACAGATGAGCTACAACCAGCCGGGCCCCTACGGCCAGCAGCCCCAGCAGCCGGGTCCCTACGGACAGGGCGGAGCGGCCGGCCAGCCCGGCTACGGCTACCCGCAGCAGCCGGGCCCCTACGGACAGCCGCCCCAGCCGCCCCAGCCGGGCTACGGCTTCCCCCAGCAGCCGCAAGGGCAGCCGAACCCTTACGGCCAGCCCCAGCAGCCGGGCCCCTACGGGCAGCCCGCGAACCCTTACGGGCAGCAGCCCTACGGCCAGCCGGGCATGCCGGGCCCGTACCAGCCGGGTCCGGGCCAGGGCGGCGGCAAGAAGAAGGGCCTGATGGCCGCGATCGGCGTGGTGGTCGCGGTGGCCGCGATCGTCGGCGGTGTCCTGGTGTTCAAGGGCGGGGACGACGGCGACAGCGGTGGCAGTGGCGGCGGCGGTAAGGAGACCGTCGCCGACGACGGCAAGCGGTACAAGCTCACCACTCCCGAGACGTTGGCCGACGGCTACACCAAGAGCGGCTCCGGCGGCGGGCTCACCTCCTCGGACGCCGACGACTTCGAGAGGTTCGGCGTCACCAACCCCGAGACCGTGAGCGCGGAATACGAGTCCGGCGAGGGCATGAACGCCAAGCAGTTGCAGCTCAACGGCGTCTGGGGCGAGGTGGAGGACCCCGAGGCGGTCGTCGACGCCGCCTTCGCGAAGATCGCCGAAGAGGCCGCGAAGGACCCCTCGACCAGCGGTGGGATGAAGGCCGAGCTCGTGGGCAGCCCGGCGCCGGTGACGCCCAGCGGCCTCGATGACGCCGTGATGAAGTGCCAGAACACCAAGTTCACCCCGGACTCCAGCGCCAGTTCGAGCGGCATCACCAAGAGCTTCACGATTCCGATCTGCATGTGGGGCGACCACAGCACGGTGGGGTACGTGATCGTCTCCGACGCCGCCGCGGCGCTGGCCGGTGACGGCATGTCGCTCGACGACGCCGGCGAGATCACCGCGAAGGTCCGCGACGACGCGCGGGTGGAGATCAACTAGCCGAGCGGGCCACCCAGTTCCAGGCCACAGCCGATCCGGAGGGGATCTCACACCCATGAGCCACAACCAGCCACCGCCACCGCCGGGGCCCTACGGCGGCGGGCCCGGCCCGTACGGAAGCGCTCAGCCCAATCCGTACGGCGGCGGGCAGCAGCCCCCCGCGGAGCCCAACCCGTACGCGCAGACGCAGGGTTACGGCTATCCGCAGCAGCAGCCGCCGCAGGGCTACGGCTACCCGCAGCAGGCGGCGGGTCCCTACGGCCAGCCGCCCTACCCCGCGCCGCCCGCGGCCGGCGGGGGCGGCAACCGCACCAAGATCATCGCGGTGACGGTGGCCGGGCTCGTGGTGCTGGGCGCGATCGTCACCGGCGCCGTGGTGCTGACCGGCGGCGAGGACGGTCCGAAGGCGATGAAGCTCGTCACTCCCAAGACGCTCGACGACGGCACCTACACGCTCGACAAGGGCACGGACGACCTCGACAACGAGGGCACCAGCGTGCAGGACAGCATGCCCGAGGGCGCGACCTCCGTCCTGGCCCAGTACAAGCGGTCGGACGACGACAACTCGGGGCTGGCCTTCTCCGGTATGTACGGGAAGATCAGCGACCCCGACACGGTCCGGGACCAGATGTTCAAGGGCTTCTCGGGCGGCGACGGCTCCCCCACGGTGGAGAAGAAGCGCAAGCAGTTCCAGCCGGAGGGCGCCGACGGTCCGTCGGTGGAGTGCGAGGTCGTCAAGTTGTACGACCGGATCTACGCCCCGGCCTGCGTCTGGGCGGAGGAGACGGACGCGGCGATGGTGCTCGACGTCAACGCCGAGAACACCTCGGCCTCGGACGCCGACATGGAGTCCTTCGCCAAGGTGACCGCGGGCATCTACAAGGACACCCGCAAGCCCGCCTGAAGCGCCCACAAGGCGCCACAGGGCGCGTACGACACGAAGAGGGCCCCGGGGACCGGGGCCCTCTTCGTATGCTCCCTACGGGGCGCTCAGGCGCTCTTCTCGTGCCGCTCACCCGGCTCGGTGCCACGGCTGCGGGGCACCAGCGTGGGGTTCACGTTGGAGTGCACGACATCCTCGGTGATGACGACGCGGGCCACGTCCTTGCGGGACGGCACCTCGTACATCGCCGACATCAGCACCTCCTCGATGATGGCGCGCAGGCCCCGGGCCCCGGTGCCGCGGAGAATCGCCTGGTCGGCGATGGCCTCCAGGGCCGGACGGTCGAAGTCCAGCTCCACACCGTCGAGTTCGAACAGCCGTTGGTACTGCTTCACCAGGGCGTTCCGCGGCTCGACCAGGATCTGGAGCAGCGCCTCACGGTCGAGGTTGTGGACGGAGGTGATGACCGGGAGGCGGCCGATGAATTCCGGGATCATTCCGAACTTCACCAGGTCCTCGGGCATGACCTCCTGGAACTGGTCGCTCGCCTCGATCTCGCGCTTGGAGCGGATCGTGGCGCCGAATCCGATGCCCTTGGCACCGGCCCGCGCCTCGATGATCTTCTCCAGACCGGCGAAGGCACCGCCCACGATGAACAGCACATTCGTGGTGTCGATCTGGATGAACTCCTGGTGCGGGTGTTTCCGTCCGCCCTGCGGCGGCACCGACGCCGTGGTGCCTTCCAGGATCTTCAGCAGCGCCTGCTGAACGCCCTCGCCGGAGACATCGCGGGTGATCGAGGGGTTCTCGCTCTTACGGGCCACCTTGTCGATCTCGTCGATGTAGATGATGCCCGTCTCGGCCTTCTTGACGTCGTAGTCGGCGGCCTGGATCAGCTTCAGGAGGATGTTCTCCACGTCCTCGCCGACATAGCCCGCCTCGGTGAGCGCGGTCGCGTCGGCGATGGCGAAGGGGACGTTGAGCATCCGGGCGAGGGTCTGCGCGAGCAGGGTCTTGCCGGAGCCGGTGGGGCCGAGCAGCAGGATGTTGGACTTGGCCAACTCGATGCCGTCGTCGCGGTTGTGGCCGCCGTTCTCCCCCGCCTGGACCCGCTTGTAGTGGTTGTAGACGGCGACCGAGAGCGCCTTCTTCGCGGCCTCCTGGCCGACCACATAGCCCTCGAGGAATTCATAGATCTCGCGCGGCTTGGGGAGTTCCTCCCAGCGCACCTCGGAGGTCTCGGCGAGCTCCTCCTCGATGATCTCGTTGCAGAGATCGATGCATTCATCGCAGATGTACACACCCGGGCCCGCGATGAGCTTCTTCACCTGCTTCTGGCTCTTCCCGCAGAACGAGCACTTGAGCAGGTCGCCGCCGTCACCGATGCGTGCCACGAGGTGCTTCCCCTTCGCCTTGGATCCGCTGCGCTCCGCGGAACCGGGTGCTTGCGCTGCGCTTTCTGCTTCTTATTTCCCGGGGCCGGGGCCCCCAGCCTTCTATGACGGTACCTTGCCGGGCCCCCGGTTCGGGCCCCCCTTGGACCTACTCGGTCCAAGGGGGTGGTGCCATCGATGATTCAGCCGAGACCGACCGACGTCTTGCGGGTCGAGACGATCTGGTCGACAAGACCGTACGCCAGGGACTCCTCGGCCGTGAGGATCTTGTCCCGCTCGATATCGTCGCGGATCTTCTCGATGGGCGTGGTGGAGTGCTTGGCCAGCATCTCCTCGAGCTGCGAGCGCATGCGCAGGATCTCGTTGGCCGCGATCTCCAGGTCGGAGACCTGGCCCCGCCCGGTCTCACTGTACGGCTGGTGGATCAGCACCCGGGCGTTGGGCAGGGCCATCCGCTTGCCCGGCGTACCGGCGGCGAGCAGCACGGCCGCGGCGGACGCCGCCTGGCCCATGCAGACCGTCTGGATGTCGGGCTTGACGAACTGCATCGTGTCGTAGATGGCGGTCAGCGCGGTGAACGAGCCGCCGGGCGAGTTGATGTAGACCGAGATGTCGCGGTCCGGGTCCATCGACTCCAGGCACAGCAGCTGCGCCATGACGTCGTTGGCCGAGGCGTCGTCGATCTGGACGCCCAGGAAGATCACGCGCTCTTCGAAGAGCTTGGCGTACGGGTCGTACTCGCGAATGCCCTGGGAGGTGCGCTCGACGAAGCGCGGAACGACATAGCGGGATTCGGCCATCGGGCCGGTGTACAGGCCGCTGCCGGGGAAGTTGCTCATCTGGGTGTTCACCATCCTGTGGCGATCTGGGGGCTGGAGGTCGGCTACGGGACGGCGGGACTCAGGCCCCAGTGCCGCCACCGCCCGGAACGCTGGAGGCGGTCGTCATGACGTCGTCGATCAGGCCGTACTCCTTGGCCTCCTCGGCGGAGAACCAGCGGTCGCGGTCGGAGTCACGGACGATCTGCTCCACCGTCTGGCCGGTGTGGAAGGCGGTGAGCTCGGCCATGCGCTTCTTGGTGTGCAGCAGCCGCTCGGCGTGGATCTTGATGTCCGAGGCGGAACCCGCCAGGCCCGCGGAGGGCTGGTGGATCAGGATCTCGGCATTGGGGAGCGCGAAGCGCTTACCCGGGGTGCCGGCGCTCAGCAGGAACTGGCCCATCGATGCGGCGAGGCCCATGGCGATGGTGACCACGTCGTTCTTGATGTACTGCATGGTGTCGTAGATCGCCATGCCGGCCGAGATCGAACCGCCCGGGGAGTTGATGTAGAGGTAAATGTCCTTGTCCGGATCGGCGGCGAGCAGGAGCAGCTGTGCCGTGATCTTGTTGGCGATGTCGTCGTCGACCGGCTGGCCGAGGAAGATGATCCGCTCGCCGAGCAGCCGGTTGTAGACCTGGTCGCCGAGGCCACCGACGGTCGGCTCGCCGGCGGCGGAAGGCATCGTATTCGTCACGTATCCACCTGCTCGTCTCTGACGGCTTACTGGCCGTCTCAGCGTCTTCTTCTGGGTCGGGAGCGCGGCCGCCGGTGCGGCCCCGGCGGGCTTGCGAGACTCCCCTGCCCTCGTACTTACGGACCCTAACGCGCTGGTCGGCGGGCGCCATCCCGCATCAGGAACTGTTCGCTCTGAGCGCATGTCCCGGCGCCGGGAGGGCGCCGCGGAACACGAACGGGCCCGGACGCGTGCAGACGTTCGGGCCCGTTCGTACGGGCTGTGAGCGGACCGGGGTCAGCTCTCGGCCTTGTCCTGCTTCTCCTGGGACTCCGCGGGCTCCTCGGCGGCCTCGGCCTTGGCGGGCTCCTCGGCGGCCTCGGAGGTGGCCTCGACCTTCTCGCCGGTCTCGTCCTCCTCGTCGTCCAGGTCGACGGTCTCGCCCTTGTCGTCGACGACCTTGGCGGCCTCGACCACCACGGCCAGCGCCTTGCCGCGGGCGACCTCGCCGACGAGCATCGGCACCTGGCCGCCCTCGACGACGGCCTGGGCGAACTGGTCCGGGCTCATACCGGAGGACTGGGCACGGCGCATGAGGTGCTCGGTGAGCTCCTCCTGGCCGACGGACAGCTGCTCCTTGTTGACCAGCTCGTCCAGGACGAACTGGGTCCGGATGCCCTTCTCGGCCTGCTCCTTGAGCTCGGCGTCGAACTCCTCGGCGGTCTTGCCCTGCATCTGCAGGTAGGAGTCCAGGTTCAGGCCCATCTGGCCGAGCTGGTGGTGCTCCAGGTTGTGCTTGCGGGTGTTGATCTCCTCCTCGAGGAGCTTCTCGGGGATCGGCACCTCGACCAGGGCCAGCAGGGCGTCCAGCACCTTCTCCTGGGCCTGGGTGGCCTGCTCGAACTTCTTCGACCGCTCCAGGCGCTTGCGGCTGTCCGCGCGCATCTCCTCGAGGGTGTCGAACTCGCTGGCCAGCTGGGCGAAGTCGTCGTCGAGCTCCGGCAGCTCACGGGCCTTGACCTCGGAGACCTTGACCGTGACCTCGGCCTCCTTGCCCTGGGCGGAGCCGCCCTTGAGCTCGGAGGTGAAGGTGGCCTCGCCACCCGCCTCCAGGCCGGTCACGGCCTCGTCGATGCCGTCCAGCAGCTCGCCCGAGCCGATGGTGTAGGTGACGCCATTGGCGACACCGTCCTCGAGGACCTCGCCGTCGACCTTGGCCTCGAGGTCGATCACGACGACGTCGCCCTCGGCGGCGGCGCGCTCCACGGCCGAGGTGGTGGCGAAGCGCTCGCGCAGCTGCTCGACGGACTTGTCGATGTCCTCATCCGTGACCTCGACGGAGTCGACGGTGACCTCGATGCCGGAGTAGTCCGGGATCTCGATCGTCGGCCGGATGTCGACCTCGGCGGTGAAGGTCAGCAGCTCGTTGTCCTTGAGCTCGGTGATGTCCACCTCGGGCTGGCCGAGCGGGTTCAGCTCACCCTCGTTGACCGCGTCGGTGTAGAACTTCGGGAGCGCGTCGTTGACGGCCTCCTCCAGCACCGCGCCGCGGCCGAACCGCTGGTCGATGATGCGGGCCGGGATCTTGCCCTTACGGAACCCAGGCACCGTGACCTGCTGGTTGATCTTCTTGTACGCCGCGTCGAGGCTGGGCTTGAGCTCCTCGAAGGGCACCTCGACAGTGAGCCGAACCCGGGTCGGGTTCAGGTTCTCCACGGCGCTCTTCACGGTTCGGTCTCCTTGGGGGCTGACGTGTGGTGTTCGGCTGCGGTGCGCTGTCGCGTCGCAGCGGATTCGCGTCCGGTTAAAAGACACAGACACGCAGCTTGCATAGTAACCGCAAGCATGACGGGCCCCACAACGCGATCTTGACGTATGTGGTTGGTCGGGGTGGCCGGATTCGAACCGACGACCTTCCGCTCCCAAAGCGGACGCGCTACCAAGCTGCGCCACACCCCGTCGGTGCGACACGTAGGGTACATGCCCGCGGACGCCCCGGCTGCCGGTTATTCGACTGGTGGGCAAGGGTGTGCGGGGAACGGTGCAGACCCGCTACGATGCATCCCGTGCCGCGGTCCGGGCGATCATGCCCGGCCCAGGGTGTCCGGGTGACCGGTGCATCCGCGTACGCGGTGCGTGCGGGCGTAGCTCAATGGTAGAGCCCCAGTCTTCCAAACTGGCTACGCGGGTTCGATTCCCGTCGCCCGCTCCAATGCTTTCGGCCCGGTACGGGGAGTTTCCCGGACCGGGCCGTTCGCTTATACCGCCGCGTACGCGGCCGGGCCGCCCATAGGCGGCGGCCAGGTCGGAGGGGTCTCTCAGAGGCTGATGTCGGCAATCGCCTCGGCGGCCGAGTCGAGGAAGTCCTGAATGTCCGGTGCGATGTCGGACGAGGCGAGCAGGAACCCGAAGAGCACCGCGACGAGCGCCGGCCCCCACTTGACTCGGCCATTGCGGATCATCAGCACCAGGATGATGCCCACCAGCAGCACCAGTGACAGGGAAATGGCCACAACATCCCACCCTCGGTCGCACACGTCTCACCGGCCCGGAAGCACGCGACCCCGCACACCCCCGCAGCCACCATCGTGCCATCAACTTCCGCCGGTCAGCAGCGGGCTGGAGCGATAAACGGTCACCGGTGCACATGGCACCCACCTCTCCGGTACCCGCCCGGTAAGCGTTCATTCAATCCGTCATGGGTGATGCTGCCCACAACTCGACAGGGTCCCCGATTGATGAATTCCGACCGCCTCCGCATGACCTCGGACGGGAATTCGGAATTCACCAGACGGTCCCTCGCCGGGGCGACAAAGCACTAATGAATCAGACATTCCACCAGAGCCCGCCGGGGGGCATATGCCCCAATTAAGCGGGATGAAGGCCAACAGAACGGACAGCATGAACCCGGATATCGAATGATCGCATCGCTTTGTCGACTCACCGGGTCGACTTCCCCGGGCCGGCTATCGGCCGCGCTCCGAAGACCAAGCGCGGAAAAAACTGAACGAGGTTTTACGGCACACAGGTTTCAGCGCTATCGTCCTTCAGATGTTTCACGCTGCCATGCCCCCTCCACGCGCAGTGAGGTCCCGGGTACTCTCCCCCAGTTCCTGGTGGGAGGGCCTGTGACCAACTCCCTGCGCCCGCACGACTCCCAGCGGACTCCTCTGCCCCAGCAGACGGCGTCCACTCCCCCCACGTCGCGGGACGAAGAAGCCGGGCAGCAGGGGACCACCCCGCCCGCCCCCAGCACCCCCAGCGCCCCCGCCCGGCAGAAGCCGAAACAGCGGGACGCGTTCTTCGACAACGCGAAGTACCTCGCGATCGTGCTGGTCGCGATGGGGCACTCCTGGGAGCCGCTGACCGACTCCAGCCGCACCGCGGAAGCGCTGTACATGACCGTGTACACCTTCCACATGCCGGCCTTCATCATCATCTCCGGCTACTTCTCGCGCAGCTTCGACATGCGGCCGGACCGGCTCAAGCGGCTGATCACCGGGGTCGCGGTGCCCTACCTGATCTTCGAGATCGCGTACACGCTCTTCAAGCGCTGGGCGGACGACGACCCCACGTACGACTTCAGCCTGCTCGACCCCTGGTACCTGACCTGGTTCCTGATCGCGCTGTTCGTATGGCGGCTGTCCACCCCGATCTGGAAGCTGGTGCGCTGGCCGCTCCCGCTCGCGCTGGCGATCGCCACGCTCGCCTCCGTCTCGCCCGACATCGGCGACGACCTGGACATGCAGCGGGTGCTCCAGTTCCTGCCGTTCTTCGTCCTGGGGCTGTGCATGAAGCCCGAGCACTTCCAGCTGATGCGCCGCCGCGCGGTGCGGATCGCGGCCGTGCCGGTCTTCGCCTGCGCCCTGGTGTTCGCCTACTGGGCGGCACCGCGGATGAACTCGGCGTGGTTCTACCACCGCGACAGCGTCCAGGAGCTCGGTGCGCCCCCGTGGACCGGCCCGGTGATGACGCTCGCCCTCTTCGGCTGCTCCATCGTGCTCGTCAGCTGCTTCTTCGCCTGGGTGCCGCGGCGGCACATGTGGTTCACCGTCCTGGGCGCCGGGACGCTCTACGGCTACCTGCTGCACGGCTTCCTGGCCAAGGGCTCCCGCTTCTGGGGCTGGTTCGACAACGAGTGGCTCCACAAGCCGCTGGGCGAGATCGTGGTCACGGTCATCGCCGGCACCGTGATCACCGTGCTGTGCACGCCTCCCGTCCAGCGCGTCTTCCGCTTCGCCATGGAGCCGAAGATGGCCTGGGCGTTCCGTAAGGACCCCGCCGAACAGGCCCGCAGCCGCACGACAACGGCGGCCTGACGGCCTGCGCGGCCACGAACGCGGAGGGGCTGGACCGTGGATCCCACGGTCCAGCCCTTTTTGCTGCGCCCGTCCAGGTTTCGCCGCGCCCGCCCAGGCGGATGACTTGGGGAGCAGATGGTGCGGAGGTGTGGATCAGATGGCTTGAAACAGTCGCCGAACCGGGTTCACTGGCCGCGGATCAGGCTCACTGGCGGCAGATCAGCAACAGGGCCCGGTCGTCGTTTACGTCCTTCGCGACCGTCTCGATCAGGTGCCAGGCCGCGCCCTGGAAGCCGGAGCCGACGTAGCGGTCCGCTTCGCCGGTGAGGCGGTCGATGCCCTCGCTGATGTCCCGGTCGGCGGTCTCGACGAGGCCGTCGGTGAAGAGCATCAGGACGTCGCCGGGGCGCAGCGTGCCCTTGGTGGGGTCGAATTGGGCGCCGTCGTAGACGCCCAGCAGCGGGCCCTCGGCGGACTTCTCCTCCCACTTGCCGGTGCCCGCGCTCAGCTGGAGCGCGGGCAGATGCCCGGCGGAGAAGAGTTCGAAGTCGCCGCTGTCGAGGTCGAGGACGAGATGGATGGAGGTCGCGAAGCCCTCGTCCCAGTCCTGGCGCAGGAGATAGCCGTTGGCGGCCGGGAGGAAGCCGTGCGGGGGCAGGGAGCCGAGGAGGCCGCCGAAGGCCCCGGAGAGCAGCAGGGCGCGGGAGGCGGCGTCCATGCCCTTGCCGGAGACGTCGGTGAGGACGACTTCGAGCGTGCGGCCGCCGCCGGTGCGGGCGGCGACGACGAAGTCGCCGGAGAAGGACTGCCCGCCGGCCGGGCGCAGCGCCATCTCGCGGTGCCAGCCGCGCGGCAGACCGGGCAGCTTGCTCTGGACGCGGATGCGCTCGCGCAGGTCGAAGAGCATGGTGCCGCCGCGCCGCCAGGGCACCCCGACGCGGCTGCGGAACTGGGCGATCAGCAGGCCGAAGAAGCCGACGGCGGCGACGACCAGGATGGTGCCGGGGGTGACCCGGGAGGAGGCGTCCTCCTCGGTGTACGGGCCGAGCACGGCGGACTCCACGATCAGGGCCGTGGCGGCCGCCGCGTACAGGGCGAGCAGGCTGGCGGGGCGCAGCAGCAGCCCGCCCGCGACGATGGGCAGGACGAGGGCGGACGGCGAGCACCAGTCGGGCTGGGCGATGGTGCCGCCGGCGATGGCGGGGACGCCGAGCAGCAGTGCGGTCAGGGCGAGCCGGTCGGAGCCCTCACCGCGGAAGTAGTCGACTCCGGCTTTGCGCACGCCTGTGCGAGCCCGGTGCAGAGCTCTGCGCATCCGGGCCAACGGAGTGTCCACGCCGCCAGTCATTGCATCGGGACCCTACCCACCCGTTCGGACGCGCGTCGATTCGTGGCGCGTTGAACCACCCAGCCAGGGGGGCAATCGTAAGCGAAATTCGTTCGCGCGTGCGGGAAGCGGCTGCTAGGGATGGGAATATGAGGACTGAGCTGCGCGTGCTCGACCCATCGATTTGGGACGATTGGTACGGAAAGCTGACGCTCGCGTTCGGAGGGGTTCCCGAAGCACCCGAGGAATCCGCGCTCTGGCGGGAGTTGACCGAATGCGAGCGCTCGATCGGCGCCTGGGACGGTTCCGACATCGTCGGCACGGCGTCGCTGATCAGCTTCCGGCTGTCGGTGCCGGGCGGTGCGATCGTCCCCGCGGCCGGTGTCACGATGGTGAGCGTGCAGGCCACCCACCGTCGGCGCGGGGTGCTGCGGGCCATGATGCGGCGCCAGTTGGACGACATCCGCGCGGCGGGCGATGAGCCGCTGGCCGTCCTGACCGCGTCCGAACCGGACATCTACGGGCGGTTCGGCTACGGGGCGGCCACACAGACCGCCTACGCCGAGATCGACACCACCCAGGTGCGGCTGAGCGTCCCCGAGGGCACCGATGACGTGACGCTGCGCGCCGTGGCCCCGGAGGCCGCCGTCGAGGCGTGCGAGGCCGTCTACGCCCGGCGGGTACCCGCGCGGCCGGGCATGCTGGAGCGGCTCCGCGGCTGGGAGCGGGTGCCGCTGCTGGACCCGCCGGGCGAACGCGCGGGGGCGTCCCCGCTGCGCTGTGTGCTGGCCGAGTCGGGCGGCGAGGTGAGCGGCTATGTGCGCTTCGCGGTCAAGCCCGACTGGGATCTGGCGGGGCCCAAGGGCGCCGTCGTCCTGCGCGATCTGGAGGCCCTGGACCCGGCGTCCTACGCGGCGCTGTGGCGCTTTCTCTTCGATCTCGACCTCACCTCGGTGATCCGGACCGGACCCCGTCCGGTCGACGATCCGTGGCAGCACCTGGTCTCCGACATCCGGCGGTGCGCCGTAAGGCTGCGCGACTCGCTGTACGTCCGCCTGGTGGATGTGGGGGCGGCGCTCGCGGCGCGGACGTACCCGGCCCCGGTGGACGCCGTCCTGGAGGTCACGGACCCCTTCTGCCCGTGGAACGAGGGACGCTGGCGGCTGAGCGGCGACGCCAAGGGCGCCTCCTGCGAGCGCACGACGGACGCGCCCGATCTCCGGCTGGGCGCGCGGGAGCTGGGAGCGGCGTATCTCGGCGGCGTCCCGCTGACCGCGCTGGCGGGTGCGGGACGCGTCCAGGAGGTTCGTCAGGGCGCCCTTACGGAGGCCGCGACCGCCTTCGCCTCCCCGGTCGCTCCTTGGCTGCCGCACAACTTCTGACGGCTGCGGAACGGCCGGTAGCCGCCTAGGGCGTGTTTCGAAAGTAGCGCCGTCCGCCCGGAGGGCGGGCCCCGCGGCGTCTGGTGCGTGTGATCGCAAGGCGGAGGGTCGTCCTCGTAGTGGGCCTACTCGGACGATCCCGACAACGCAGCGAGCGCGCGTGCCAGGCGTCGTGGGGCAGGCGGGACTTTCGAAACACGCCCTAGAGGACATCGGCCGTCCCAAGGACGCCGGCCGCCTTAAGGACGCTGGCAAGCGGGGCACCAGAAGAGGTTGCGCGCGGCGAGGTCGGCGGTGCGGATCTCGCCACCGCAGACATGACACGGCTGTCCGGCACGCCGGTAGACGTAGACCTCACCGCCGTGGTCGTCCACACGCGGCGGGCGGCCCATCGCCTCGGGGGTGTGCTCGGGGCGGACGGTGTCGATCCGGTTGTTCCGCACCCCCTCGCGCATCAGCGCCACCAGATCGGCCCAGATCGCGTCCCATTCGGCACGGGTCAGCGCACGGCCGGGCCGGTACGGGTCGATGCCGTGCCGGAAGAGCACCTCGGCGCGGTAGACGTTCCCGACGCCGGCGATCACCTTCTGGTCCATGAGCAGCGCGGCCACGCTGACGCGGCTGCGGGAGATCCGGGTCCAGGCCCGCTCGCCGTCGTCCGCCGGACGCAGCGGATCGGGGCCCAGCCGGTCGTGGATCGCCTGCTTCTCCTCGTCGGTGATGAGCGCACAGGCGGTCGGGCCGCGCAGATCCGCGTAGCCCTCGGGGTTGGCCAGCCGCAGCCGGACGGTGTCGGTGGCCGGCGGGGCGGGGGCCGGACCGAAGGCGTACGTGCCGAAGAGCCCGAGGTGGACATGGACCCAGCCGGTGACGGCGAAGTCCAGGAAGAGGTGCTTGCCGTGCGCCTCGGCGTGGTGCAGGGGCCGCCCGTCGATCAGCCCGGCACCGTCGGCGAACTTCCCCTGCGGGCTGGTGGCCCGGACGGGCCGGCCGCCGAAGGTCTCGACGTGGTCGGCGGCCAGCCGGTGGATGGTGTGCCCTTCGGGCATCAGTCGCCGTGCGGGTGGTGGGCCGGGATGGACGGCAGCTCGCCGGTGGTCTCGTAGGCGGCGAGCATCTCGATGCGGCGGGTGTGCCGCTCCTCGCCCGAGTACGGGGTGTTCAGGAAGATCTCGACGAACTTGGTCGCCTCCTCCTGGGTGTGCATCCGGGCGCCGACGCTGACCACATTGGCGTTGTTGTGCTCACGGCCGAGGGCCGCGGTCTGCTCGCTCCAGGCCAGCGCCGCGCGCACCCCCTTGACCTTGTTCGCCGCGATCTGCTCACCATTGCCGGAGCCGCCGATGACGATGCCCAGGCTCTCCGGGTCGGCCGCGGTCCGCTCCGCGGCACGCAGGCAGAACGGCGGGTAGTCGTCCTGGGCGTCGTAGATGTGCGGGCCGCAGTCGACGGGCTCATGCCCGGCCGCCTTGAGCCACTCCACGAGGTGGTTCTTGAGTTCGAAACCGGCATGGTCGGAGCCGAGGTACACGCGCATGTCCCGAGTGTGTCATGGTCGTGTGCCCCCCGCCGTCCCGGGTAGGCGTCGCATAAAAATCTGTAACGCCAAGGAACCTCATGAAAACCTCAAGTAACAATCCGGATTCAAAGGTTCATCTAGCAGGCCCCCTGAGATTCACTGGCGTCGCTCGTAACCCGAGAGCAAAGGAATCGAGCACATGAGCGCACAACCTGCGACTACGCCGGAGCGGCAGCAGCCACCCGGCGCCCCTGGCTCGACCGACGACGGCCTCCAGGCGGGTCTCAAGAACCGTCATCTCTCGATGATCGCGATCGGCGGAGTGATCGGCGCCGGGCTGTTCGTCGGCTCCAGCGCGGGCATAGCGAAGGCCGGCCCCGGCATTCTCGTCTCGTACGCGCTGGTCGGCCTCATGGTCGTCTTCGTCATGCGGATGCTGGGCGAGATGTCCGCCGCCCATCCCACCTCCGGCTCCTTCTCCGCCCACGCCGACCGCGCGCTCGGCCGCTGGGCCGGTTTCTCCATCGGCTGGCTGTACTGGTTCTTCTGGGTCGTGGTGCTGGCGGTCGAGGCCACCGCCGGCGCCAAGATCCTGGAGGGCTGGTGGCCGCAGGTGCCGCAGTGGGGCTGGGCGCTGATCGTGATGGTGATCCTCACCGCGACCAACCTGGTCTCGGTCGGCTCCTACGGTGAGTTCGAGTTCTGGTTCGCCGGGATCAAGGTCGTGGCGATCGCCGCGTTCATCGTGATCGGCGGGCTCGCCGTCTTCGGGCTGCTGCCGCATTCGGACAACGAGGGCGCGGGCCTGGCCCACCTCAGCGACCACGGCGGCTTCCTGCCGAACGGGCCGGGCGCCATCCTCACCGGTGTGCTGCTGGTGGTGTTCTCGTTCATGGGCAGCGAGATCGTCACCCTCGCGGCCGGTGAGTCCGCGAACCCGCAGCGTGCGGTGACCAAGGCCACCAACAGCGTGATCTGGCGGATCGCGGTCTTCTACCTGGGCTCGATCTTCGTCGTGATCACGCTGCTGCCCTGGGACGCCAAGTCGATCGCCGACAAGGGCAGTTATGTCGCGGCGCTCGACTCGATCGGCATCCCGCACGCCGGCGACATCATGAACGTCATCGTGCTGACCGCCGTGCTCTCATGTCTGAACTCCGGCCTCTACACCGCCTCGCGCATGGCCTTCTCGCTCGGCCGCCGCGGCGACGCCCCGGCCTCCTTCGCCCGCACCAACGCCCGTGGCGTCCCGCAGGCCGCGATCCTCGGCTCGGTGGTCTTCGGCTTCCTCGCGGTCTGGTTCAACTACCAGTGGCCCGACACGGTCTTCACCTTCCTGCTGAACTCCTCGGGCGCGGTCGCGCTTTTCGTCTGGCTCGTGATCTGTTTCAGCCAGCTGCGGATGCGCGGGATGATCCTGCGCGAGAACCCCGAGAAGCTGGTCGTCCGGATGTGGCTGTTCCCGTATCTGACCTGGGCGACGATCGCGATGATCTCGTTCGTCCTGGTCTACATGCTCACCGACGACGACGGGCGCGAGCAGGTGCTCCTCTCCGCGCTGGTGGCCGTGCTCGTGGTGGCCTTCGCCCTGGTCCGGGAGCGCGTCACCGCCGGCCGCGGCCCCGCCCCGGCGGCGCCCTCCAGCCCGTCCGGCCCCACGGACCCCACCCCCAAGGAGCCGGCGGCCCCGTAAGAGCCCGTAAGAGGCCGTAAGAGCCGTAAGGCCGCCTCGCCGAGCGGTTTCCCGTGCCCCTGAGCGGCGGTCGAAGCACCGCCGCCCGGGGGCACGGCCGTGTCCGGACTCAGGCCCGGTGCGTCCGCCATTCCCCGGTGCGGGCGAACCGTTCGAGGTCGGCCTCGTACGGCGCGGGATCAAGCCCCTGGGAGCGGACCCAGCCGGGGTCCAGGTGGGTCGTCCGGTACGGATCGGCGGTGTCGCCCATGACCAGGACGACGCCGCCCCGCGTGCCCGCCTCGCGCATCCGGGCCACCAGGTGGAGGGTGCCCCACAGGGCGGTGCCGGTGGCCGGTCCGGCGGCCAGTCCGCCGGCCGGTCCGGCGGCGCTGTTGAGCCAGCGCAGGGCCGCGATGGACGCCGCGTCCGGTACCGGGACCACCAGGTCGATCACCGCCGGAAGGAAGCCCGGCTCGGTACGGGGCCGTCCGATGCCCGGTATCCGTGAGGGCATCCCCGTGGCGTAGTCGGCACAGCCGCTCGCCCACGCGGGGAAATAGGCGGAGTTCTCCGGGTCCACCGCGGCCAGCCGGGTGGAGTGACCGTGCCGCCGCAGGTGGCGTCCGACGGTCGCCGAAGTGGCGCCGGTACCGATGCCGGTGACGATCCACTCGGGGATGGGATACGGCTCATCGCTCAGCTGACCGAAGATCTCGTCGGCGATGGTCGGCTCACCGCAGCCGGCCACGGCTCGCTCCGCGTCGCCGAAGTGGTCCAGGAAATGGCCGCCGAGCCGGGCGGCCAGCTCCCTCGCCTCCTCCTGCACGGCGGCCGGGGGCCGCTCACCCGGCTGCCACCGGCCGCCCTCCCGCTCGATCCTGGCCAGAACCTCCGAGGGGGTCTTCGCCGGGACGACAGCGGTGAAGTCCAGGCCGAGCAGATTCGCGAGGCGGGCTCCGGCGACCGCGACCGCCCCGCCGGTGGCGGCGATCACCGGGGTGTCCCGCTGGATGGCGCCGTCGGCGATCGCCTGCGCGAACATGGCGCGAACCAGTCGGTGTTTCATGCTGCCGGTGGGATGCGCGGACTCGTCCTTGACGTAGACCCGGATGTCCCCGCGGGCGAAGGCGGACGGCAGCGGAAGGGGGCGCAGGGGCGTGGGCAGCGTCCGGCGGTCGTGTTCCCGTAACCGCCTGATCGCGTCGGCCGCCCACGCGTGGGGATGCTCGGTGGCCATCCCGGCACCTTATGCCTGGGTGCCGGGCCCCGGCCCCGGCCTGCCCGGGGGCCGGGTTCCAGCCCGCCCTGGCTCTGCCGGGCCCGTGGGGTCTGACTCTGCCGGGCCCGTGAGCTCTGGCCTTGCCCGGCCCTGGGGTGCGGGTGACGCAGCCTCGGCATGTCCGGGGCGCGGACGGGCTCAGCCCCGGCACGCCCCGGCGAGCGGGGTGGGCTCACCCCGACCTGTCCAGGTGCGGGGGGCAGCCCCGGCGTGCCCAAGGGCCGGGGACTCTTCCCCGACACACCCGGGTGTGCGGGGGTGGCTCGGTGCCAGCGGGCCCTGGCGAGCGGGTGGCCCAGCCCAGATATGTCCCGCCCCGGTTTGCGGGGCCCAGCCCCGGCACGCCCGGGGGCGCCGAGCGCTCAGATCCAGCATGGTCGGGAACGTGCCGAAGGGCACGCCCCCACGTGCCCCGGCAAGCGGATGACCCAGTCCAGGCACGCCCCAGTGTGCGGGGACCCAGCCCCGGTACGCCCGGGGCGCACGGGAGGGGCTCAGCCTCCGTGCGCCCGGGTGTTGCGAGGGGAGGGTCAGCCGCGGCGGCCCACCAGCTTCCAGGCGGTGGGCAGGGCGCCCATCGCCAGCGCGGCCTTCAGCGCGTCCCCGATCAGGAACGGGGTGAGTCCGGCCGCGACCGCCTGGCCGAGGGAGATGTGGGTGGCCAGCGCGAGGTACGGGACGCCCACGGCGTAGATGATCGCCGAGCCGACCGCCATGGTGCCCGCGGTGCGCAGCGCCCCGCGGTCGCCGCCGCGCCGGGCCAGCGCGCCCACCACGGTCGCGGCCAGCAGCATGCCCAGCACGTAGCCGAAGGACGGCGCGGCGACGCCGGAGCCGGCCTCGGCGAACCACGGCAGGCCCGCCATGCCGACGAGGGTGTAGAGCGCCAGCGACAGGAAGCCGCGCCGGGCGCCCAGCGAGGTGCCGACCAGCAGGGCGGCGAAGGTCTGGCCGGTCACCGGCACCGGGGAGCCGGGGACGGGCACCGCGATCTGGGCGGCGAGGCCGGTGAGTGCGGCGCCCCCGAGGACCAGGGCGGTGTCACGGGCCAGGGCGCGGCGGGCGGGGAAGACCGCGTCCGCGAGGACCGTACCGGGTATGGCGGCGGCAGAAACAGTGCTCATCAGCGATGCTCCCAGGTCGTCAGGGTGGATACCGGGACGGTAACCCAGCGCCGAGCTCTCGGACACCGTCGGATGACCACAAAGCCGGACTCATCGGCTTGGCGGCTTCGGGCAGAGATCCACGCTACGGAGCGTGACACCAATGTCCGATATCCAGAAAAGTATGACCGCAATATTGTCCTGACCGAACAAAGCCCTTCACACTGGGCTCGTTTTGCATCCGCCCGCCCTCCTGTCCTGTGGGGGGCCGCCCTCCTCACAAGGGACGAAGAAGAAGAATGAACCGGACATCCGCGTCCTCCGCGCCATCCGGCGCCGCCGAGGCGGCCGGTGCGGGCGCGACCGCCTCGCCCCCGCTCTCCCACGGCCTCAAGCAGCGCCATCTGTCGATGATCGCCCTCGGGGGTGTGATCGGCGCGGGGCTGTTCGTGGGCTCCGGTGCCGGGATCGCCGCCGCCGGTCCGTCGATCGTGGTCGCCTATGCGCTGTCCGGGCTGCTGGTGATGCTCGTGATGCGGATGCTCGGCGAGATGTCGGCGGCCAACCCGGCCTCCGGCTCGTTCTCCGTGCACGCCGAGCGGGCGATCGGGCCGTGGGCCGGGTTCACGGTGGGCTGGATGTTCTGGGCCCTGCTGTGCGTGGGCATCGCCGCGGAGGCGATCGGCGCGGCCGGGATCATGGTCCAGTGGTTCCCGGGCACCGACTCCTGGATGTGGGTCGCGCTGTTCATGGCGATGTTCTGCGGGACGAACCTCGCGGCGGTCAGCAACTTCGGCGAGTTCGAGTTCTGGTTCGCCGCGCTGAAGATCGCCGCGATCACGATCTTCCTGGTCCTGGGCGTGCTCGCGATCCTGGGCATCCTGCCGGGCACCGGCGCCCCGGGCAGCTCCCATCTCACCGGTGACGGCGGCTTCCTGCCCAACGGCGTGAACGGCATGGTCGTCGGCCTGCTGGCGTCCGTCTTCGCGTACGGCGGACTGGAGACGGTGACGATCGCGGCGGCCGAGTCCGAGAACCCGGTCAAGAGCGTCGCGGGCGCCGTGCGCACGGCGATGTGGCGCATCGCCCTCTTCTACGTCGGCTCCATGCTGGTCGTGGTCACGCTCATCCCGTGGAACGACGCGTCGGTGGTCGAGAAGGGCCCGTACGTGGCCGTGCTCAACCACCTCGACATCCCGGCGGCCGGCGACATCATGAACGTGATCGTGCTGATCGCGCTGCTCTCCGCGATGAACGCCAACATCTATGGCGCCTCCCGCATGTCCTACTCCCTGGTCAGCCGCGGCGAGGGCCCCGCCTTCCTGGGCCGGGTCAGCGGCGGTGTGCCCCGTCTCACCGTGCTCGCCTCCTCCTTCTTCGGCTTCGTCGCGGTGCTGCTCAGCTACTGGTGGCCGGACACCATCTTCAAGTGGCTGCTCAACATGGTCGGCGCCGCGGTGCTGGTGGTCTGGGGCTTCATCGCCGTCGCCCAGCTGCGGATGCGCAGCCGGCTCCAGCGCGAGGACCCGGAGAAGCTCGTGGTGAAGATGTGGCTCTTCCCGTATCTGACCTGGGTCGCGCTGGCCGCCACGGTCGGGGTGCTGGTGCTGATGCTGCGCGAGAGCGACACCCGTAGCCAGCTGTACGCCACGGCCGGGATGGCCATCGTGCTCGCGGTCGTCGGAGCCGTACGGCAGCGGATGACGGCGGCCCGTAGCTGAGCCCTCACCACCCCGCACGGAGGCGGGGCGGGTCCTCGACCGGAGGACCCGCCCCGCCTCCGTCGTTGTGCCCGGTTCCGCGGTTCCGACTGGTGGGAAACACTCTTGCTGCTAGCGTGTACTTGCAAGTCAATTGCAATAAGCGGTCCGAAGGGCTTCGCATGGCCATCTACACACTTCCTGAACTTCCGTACGACTACTCGGCGCTGGCCCCGGTCATCAGCCCCGAGATCATCGAGCTGCACCACGACAAGCACCACGCCGCGTACGTCAAGGGCGCGAACGACACGATGGAGCAGCTCGCGGAGGCGCGGGACAAGGATCAGTGGGCCTCGATCAACGGCCTCGAGAAGAACCTGGCCTTCCATCTGTCCGGCCACATCCTGCACAGCATCTACTGGCACAACATGACCGGTGACGGCGGCGGCGAGCCGCTGGAGAAGGACGGGGTCGGCGAGCTGGCCGACGCCATCGCCGAGCACTTCGGCTCCTTCGCGGGGTTCAAGGCCCAGCTGTCCAAGGCGGCGGCCACCACCCAGGGCTCGGGCTGGGGCGTCCTGGCGTACGAGCCGGTCAGCGGGCGGCTGGTGGTCGAGCAGGTCTACGACCACCAGGGGAACGTCGGGCAGGGCTCGGTGCCGATCCTGGTCTTCGACGCCTGGGAGCACGCCTTCTATCTGCAGTACAAGAACCAGAAGGTGGACTTCATCGAGGCCATGTGGAAGGTGGTCAACTGGCAGGACGTGGCGCGCCGTTACACGGCCGCCAAGGAGCGCGCCCACAACCTCCTGCTGGCTCCGTAACCCGGAGCGCCCGCCAGAGCCCCTGCTCGCGTGATCGTCTTCTCACCGGACACCGGGCAGGCGGAAAAAGGGACCCCCGCGCGGTCGACTCGCGCGGGGGTCCCGTCGTGGGCGGTGGTGGTCCTTGCCGTCGGTCGAAACCTCAGTCGAAGATCGGGCCGACCGTCCGGGTCCGCTTGATCTCGTAGAAACCGGGGATCGAGGCGACCATCAGCGTGCCGTCCCACAGCCTGGCGGCCTCCTCGCCCTTGGGGGCCGGGGTGACCACCGGGCCGAAGAAGGCGATCTGCTCGCCGTCCGCACCGGGGACGGCGATGACGGGGGTGCCCACGTCCTGGCCGACCAGGTCGATGCCCTCCTTGTGGGAGGCGCGCAGCTCGGTGTCGTAGGCGTCGGAGTCGGCGTAGTCCGCGAGCTCGGCGGGGAGACCGGCCTCCTCAAGGGCGGCCACGATGGTCTCGCGGTTCTTCTCCAGGCCCTGGTTGTGGAAGCGGGTGCCGAGGGCGGTGTAGAGGCGGCCGAGGACCTCGCTGCCGTGCTTCTGCTCGGCGGCGATGCAGACCCGGACCGGGCCCCAGGCGGTCTTCAGCAGCTCGCGGTACTCCTCGGGCAGCTCATCGAGCTTGGGCTCGTTCAGCACGGCGAGGCTCATGACGTGCCACCGCACCTCGACCGGGCGCACCTTCTCCACCTCGAGCATCCAGCGCGAGGTCATCCAGGCCCAGGGACACAGCGGATCGAACCAGAAATCAGCAGGAGTCTTGGCGGTCTCGGTCACGTTTTCTCCTCGAACGGGCGCGTAGGTATGGCATGTGAAATAAAAGGCTGACCACCTCAGCCAACGCGGGCGGGGCGGGAGCTCATTCCCCGGTGCACCTGTCAGTGCGCCGTGACATGATTCCCGCTGTCCGATATCCGAGACGAGACTTTGCCGAGGGAGCCGCTTCGTGCCCGGTGAGAACCTGACCCGTGACGAGGCCCGTGCGCGGGCGAAGCTGCTGTCCGTCGAGGCGTACGAGGTGGCGCTCGACCTGCGGTCCGCGGTCGGGGAGCACACCGGGTCCGGGCCGCGCACCTTCCGCTCCACGACGACGATCCGCTTCCGCTGCGCGGAGCCGGGCGCGGCGACCTTCGCCGATCTGGTGGCGCCCTCGGTGACCTCGGTGCGGCTGAACGGGCGGGAGCTGGACCCGGCGGCCGTCTTCGACGGCTCCCGGATCGCCCTGGACGGGCTCGCCGCCGAGAACGAGCTGGTGGTGGACGCGCGGTGCGCCTACAGCCGGACCGGCGAGGGGCTGCACCGCTTCGTGGACCCGGAGGACGGCGAGGTCTACCTCTACACCCAGTACGAGCCGGCCGACGCCCGCCGGGTCTTCGCCAACTTCGAACAGCCGGACCTCAAGGCCCCGTTCACCTTCTCGGTGACCGCCCCCGAGGGCTGGACGGTGCTCGGTAACGGGACGGCCGGCCGGGTCGAGCCGTCCGGGGCGGGCGACGCCTCGGCGACCACCCACTTCACCCCGACCCGGCCCATCTCGACGTACATCACCGCCGTGGTCGCCGGTCCGTACCACTACGAGAGCGACCTCTACCGCCGCACGCTGCCGGACGGCTCGGAGCTGGAGATCCCGCTGGGGGCCCTGTGCCGCAAGGGGCTGGCCAAGCACTTCGACGCGGCCGATATCTTCACCGTCACCAAGCAGGGCCTGGACTTCTTCCACGACCACTTCGACTATCCGTACCCGTTCGGCAAGTACGACCAGGCGTTCGTGCCGGAGTACAACATCGGCGCGATGGAGAACCCGGGGTGTGTGACCTTCCGGGAGGAGTTCGTCTTCCGCGGCAAGGTCACCCAGGCGTCCTACGAGCACCGGGCCAACGTCATCCTGCACGAGATGGCGCATATGTGGTTCGGCGACCTGGTGACCATGGAGTGGTGGGACGACCTGTGGCTCAAGGAGTCGTTCGCCGACTTCATGGGGGCCTTCGCGCTGGTCGGGGCGACCCGCTTCACCGACGGCTGGATCACCTTCGCCAACCGCCGTAAGGCATGGGCCTACCGCGCCGACCAGCTCCCGTCCACCCACCCGGTCACGGCCGACATCGGGGACCTGGAGGACGCCAAGCTCAACTTCGACGGGATCACCTACGCCAAGGGCGCGTCCGTGCTCAAGCAGCTGGTGGCGTACGTCGGGCAGGACGCCTTCCTGGAGGGTGCGCGGCGCTACTTCAAGCGGCACGCGTACGGCAACACCCGGCTGTCGGATCTGCTGTCGGTGCTCGCCGAGACCTCGGGGCGGGACATGGCCACCTGGTCGCGCGCCTGGCTGGAGACCGCGGGGGTCAACGTGCTCACCCCGCAGGCCACCTATGACGCCGAGGGACACATCACCGAGCTGGCGGTGGTCCAGGAGGCCGCGGACAGCGCTGGTTCCGATGGTGCGGCTCCGCCGCGCGGGACGCTGCGGCCGCACCGGGTGGCCGTCGGGCTGTACCGCAAGGACGCCCCGTCCGGTGAGCGCGCCGGTGCGCTGGTGCGCTACGCCCGCGCCGAGGTGGACGTCGACGGCCCCCGTACGGTCGTCACCGAGCTGACCGGGGCCGCCCGGCCCGATCTGATCCTGGTCAACGACGAGGACCTCACCTACTGCAAGGTCCGCTTCGACGTGGATTCGCTGGACACCCTGCGCGAGCACCTGGGCGAGCTGACCGATCCACTCGCCCGCGCGCTGAGCTGGTCCGCGCTGTGGAACCTCACCCGCGACGCGCTGCTGCCCGCCCGGGACTACCTGGAGCTGGTGCGGCGGTTCGCCGGGGCCGAGAGCGACATCGGGGTGCTCCAGATGGTCCAGGCGTGGGCGCTGTCCGCCCTGCACTACTACTCGGCGCCGGACGCCCGGGAGGAGGCCGGCGCCCGGCTGGCCGAGGCCGCGCTGCGCGAGCTGCGGCTGGCCGAGCCGGGCAGCGGCCATCAGCTGGCCTGGGCGCGGTTCTTCGCCCAGGTCGCCGCCGCCGACTCCGAGGTGCGGCTGCTGCGCGGGCTGCTGGACGGCACGGCGCGGATCGACGGCCTGGATGTGGACCAGGAGCTGCGCTGGACGTTCCTGGCCGCGCTGGCCGCGAGCGGCCAGGCCGACGAGGCGCTGATCGCCGCCGAGCTGGCCCGCGACGACACCGCGTCCGGCAAGCGCCACCAGGTGCGGTGTCTGGCCGCCCGGCCCTCCGCCGCGGTCAAGGCCGAGGCGTGGGAGGCGGTGGTGGAGTCCGACCGGCTCTCCAACGCCCTGGTGGAGGCCACCATCTCCGGTTTCGACCAGCCGGGCCAGCGGGAGCTGCTGGCGCCGTACGCACCGCGCTACTTCGAGATGATCGAGCGGATCTGGCAGGAGCGGTCGATCGAGATCGGAATGGCGATCGTGCGCGGGCTGTTCCCTGCCGCCCTGGGCGACGCCGACACCCTGGAGGCCGCCGACGCCTGGCTGAGCGGCCACCCGGACGCGGCGCCCGCGCTGCGCCGGCTGGTCCTGGAGGCACGCGACGACCTCGCCCGCGCCCTGCGCGGCCAGGAGTGCGACGCGCGGGCGGCCCGCTGACGGCACCGTCAGGCGTGCGCCGAGCCTGTGGCGGCTCGGCGCGCGGGGTGCCTTTTCGGCATTCGAACTGCCGTCCTTTAGTGCGGTGTTGTCCGCTTTTGTCGACGACTGTGTAACAGCGGTTAGCCGGTGGAGCGGGCGCGGGAATGGCGGTGGCATGAGTCACAACACGCCGCTGTCCCCCCGCCCTCTCCACCACCTCTCGGACGTCCAGCGCCGCGTCCTGACCACACGTCAGCTGCGCGAACACGGTGTGTCCGGGTCCGTCGCCGCGGAGCGCTGCCGGCCCGGCGGGCCCTGGCAGCAGATCCTGCCGGGCGTCCATCTGCTCCACCCCGGCCCACCGACCAGCGAGGAGCGGCTGCTGGCCGCGCTGCTGTACACCGCGAGCCGTGGCCAGGGGGCCGACGGCGGGGCGCCCGGCGGCGGCCCCTCCGGCGAGGCGATGATCACCGGGCTGGCCGCGCTCGCCCTGCACCACTTCTCCTCCGCTCCCCCGCTGGCCTCCCTGGACCAGGTCGACGTCCTGGTGCCGCGCACCCGGCGGCTGCGCGCCACCGGTTTCGTCCGCTTCGTCCGGGCCGGCACCCTGCCCGGCCCCCAGTACCTCGCGGGGGTGCCCACCGCCCCGGTGGCCCGCGCCCTCGCCGACGCGGTGGCCCGGCTCGCCGATCCCACCCTGGTCCGCGGACTGCTCACCGAGTCCGTGCGCCACGGCCACTGCGACGCCGCGGCCGTCGTCGCGGAGCTGAGCGCGGCCCGGCTGCTGTCCCGGCCGCATGTCGTGGACGCCGTGGACGCGCTGCTCGCCGAGGGCCGGGCGATCGCCGAGGGACGGCTGTACGACATGGTGCGCGGCCACCATCTGCCCGAGCCGCTGTGGAACGTGGAGCTGCGGCTGCCCGGCGGGCCCTCCCTCGGCGGGGTGGACGCCTACTGGCAGGAGCAGGCGGTGGCGGTGGAGATCGACGCGCGGTCGCCGCGCCAGGACGAGCACGCCTGGCGCGGCGACCGCGGCCGCACGCGCGACCATCTGGAGAGGCTCGGCATCACGGTGGTGCGGGTCACCCCGAAGAGGCTGCGGGAGTCCCTGGCCGAGCAGGCCGCGGTGGTCCGTACCGCCCTGATCGCGGCGGCCGACCGCGACCCGGCCTCCTATGTGGTGGTGATGCCCCGCTGACGTGGCCGGCGCCCCGAGCCCCGGCGCGGGCGGATCAGGGCTTGCGCAGCAGCAGCTCGGTGTTGCGGTCCGTCGGGTCACCGGCGAGCTTCTGGCTGGCACCGGGCGCGTTGAAGGACAGCTCGCGGTAGAGGGCCGCGAGGCCGGTCTGGGACAGGTCCGTGAAGTCCGTGCGGTGCGGTGCGGCCGACTCGATGAGCGTGGTGAACAGCGAGAGCGTGCCGTCGTGGTTGTCCACCACCTCGATCACCCGGGCCAGCTGGGGGAAGTCCACGTGCGAGGCGGTGGTGATCTCCCAGAAGGTGCCGTGCGGGGTGATCTCGTTCTGGTGGCTGTGGCCGTTGATCCAGGCGAGCACCTGGGGGTGGCGCCGGAAGAGGGCGACGACCTCGTCCCCGCCGTGGCGGGCCTCGCCCGGCCGGTCCGGGTCGTGGTTCATGTTGTCCAGGCTGCGGCTGTAGTGGTGGCTGAAGACGATCACGTAGTCGTCCTCGTGGGCCTTCAGGGTCCGCTCCAGCCAGCGCAGCTGGGCGGTGCCGAGCGACCCGGTGTAGTGGCCGCCCGGGTCGGTGGTGTCCAGGCTGATGCCGACCACGCCGTCGGAGATCCGGAACGTGTAGTAGAGGGTGCCCTGGTCGAGGTTGTCCTTGGTGTAGCCGTGGCCGACCGGGCCGGGGCCGGCGGCGCCCGGGTCGAGATGCGCGGCCAGGTACTCGGCCTGGGTGAAGGGGGCGCGGCGCTCATCGGGAGTGATCGTGCGCATGTCCTTGGCGTACGCCTCCAGCAGCGCCTTCATCTCCGTGCCCGTGGGGTCGGCCCCCTTGCGCGTCCCCTTGTAGAGCTTCTCGGCCGCCGCCGCCGAGATGATCTCCAGCTTGCGCTTCCCGGTGGCGAAGTCCGCGTAGTAGTCGTGGCCGAAGGAGTAGACACCGCCGGCCAGGTCGTCGTGGTTGCCGATGGTGGAGTACCACGGCAGCCGCAGCCCGGGGCTGTGGACGGTGCGCAGCGCGGCCTCCAGGAAGCCGTCGACGCGCGGGAAGCCGAGCTTCTTGTCGGCGTCGCGCAGGGCCTGCTCGGGGTGCCAGAACTCCTTGTGCCCGCTGTTCTGGACGCCCTCGTAGTGCCGCGGATCGCCGGTGTTGGGGGTGATCCGGCCGCCGTTCATCGCGGTCAGGAACCACTCCAGCTCGATCTTGGCGTTGTTGTCGGTGTTGTCGCCGGTGGTCATGACGAACGACAGCGGCGCCCCGGTGGCGGGCCCGCCGCGCAGTCCGTTGATCCGCTCGATGAGCGAGGCGACCCCGGCGATGGTCAGCGCCTCGTGCGGCCGCCACGCCCCGGCGCGCCCGGCGCGCAGGAACTCGTAGCGCATCGGGTGCTGGACATCGGTCAGGTGCAGATCGGTGAGCTGGACGAACGAGGCGAGCGCGGTACGCCGGTCCGCGCGGCCGCCCTGTGCGCCGGTGATCTCGGTGCGGATCTCCCGGGCCCAGGCGGGGCCCGCGGCGAGCCGCCGGTAGCCGGTGGTGCCGTGTGCGGCGGAGAACGCCTCCAGCGTGGTACCGGCCGTCGAGGGCGCCGCGGGGGCCTGCACCACCCGGCGGGCCGCGGCGCGCGCGGTGGCGGGCTGCGAGGCGCCGGCCGAACCGCTGCCGGGCCCGAAGGCGAGCCCCAGACCCGCCGTGGCACCGGCGGCGGCGGTGGCGGCGAGGAACGTGCGCCGGTCGACGGCGGCGACGGCAGCTGCGGCGGACCGTACGGACCGTATGCGGGACATGCGCGATCTCCCCGAGTGGACACGCGGTGACGGACAGGCGGACAGCGGGGCCGTCCTCACCTCGGATCGTTGGCATCGGGGGTGGCCTGGGAGTGAACGAGACGGCAACGCCGGCCGCCGATCTCCACACGTGGATCTTGGCGATGGCAAACGGTCATCGCGCCCTGGTGAACCGGAACGCTGCCGCTCACCCGGTGTTCATCCGCGCTGGGAACCGCCCCGCCGTGGGGTAAATCACGGGACGGTAACGGGACGGCCTGAGACACTTGCCGGGGGGTAGGCGCCTCGAACACGCACAACCAAGGAAAAGGGCTGATATGAGGATCGGAATCGTCGGAGCGACCGGGCAGGTCGGCGGAGTGATGCGCAAGGTGCTCGCCGAGCGCGACTTCCCGGCCGAGCAGCTGCGGCTGTTCGCCTCCGCCCGCTCGGCCGGCCGTACGCTCCCGTGGCGCGGCACCGAGATCGCCGTCGAGGACGCGGCCACGGCCGACTACTCCGGTCTGGACATCGTGCTCTTCTCCGCGGGCGGCGCCACCTCCAAGGCGCTGGCCGAGAAGGTCGCCGCACAGGGCCCGGTCGTGATCGACAATTCCTCGGCCTGGCGGATGGACCCCCAGGTGCCGCTGGTGGTCGCCGAGGTCAACCCGCACGCCGCGGTGGACCGCCCCAAGGGCATCATCGCCAATCCGAACTGCACCACCATGGCCGCCATGCCGGTGCTGCGCCCGCTGCACGCCGAGGCCGGGCTCACCGCCCTGGTGGCCACCACCTACCAGGCCGTCTCCGGTTCGGGGCTGGCCGGTGTGGCCGAGCTCGACGGCCAGGTCCGCAAGACCGTCGACCGCGCGGCCGAGCTCACCCACGACGGCGCGGCCGTGGAGTTCCCCGAGCCCGGGGTGTACGCCCGACCGATCGCGTTCAACGTGCTCCCGATGGCCGGCAAGATCGTCGACGACGGCCGGTTCGAGACCGACGAGGAGCAGAAGCTCCGCAACGAGAGCCGCAAGATCCTGGAGATCCCGGAGCTGAAGGTGTCCGGCACCTGTGTCCGGGTCCCGGTCTTCAGCGGCCACTCGCTCCAGGTGAACGCCCGCTTCGAGCGTCCGATCAGCGTGCAGCGCGCCTATGAGCTGCTGGCCGCGGCCCCGGGCGTGGCGCTCTCGGAGATCCCCACCCCGCTCCAGGCCGCGGGCCAGGACCCCAGCTATGTGGGCCGGATCCGGGTGGACGAGACGGTCGAGCACGGTCTCGCGCTGTTCCTCTCCAACGACAATCTGCGCAAGGGCGCGGCGCTGAACGCCGTGCAGCTCGCCGAGCTGGTGGCGGCCGACCTGAGCTGACGCCGGTGCGCGACACGAGCGTGGGAGCGGCCCGTGCGGGTCGCTCCCACGTCCGCGTCCGGGCGGGCTCGGTCGCCCACTGGCCGCCGGTGCCCTGGGACCGACCGTCCGACATGCGAGGATGGCCATCCGCCTGACGCATGGCGTACCGCACCTGACGAACGGGAGTAATCCGACGTGCCTGGCACCAACCTCACAAGGGAGGAAGCCCAGCAGCGGGCGCGCCTCCTCACGGTGGACGCGTACGAGATCGAACTGGACCTGAGCGGCGCTCAGGAGGGCGGTACCTACCGTTCCGTGACCACGGTCCGGTTCGACGCCGACGAGTCGGGCGCGGAGTCGTTCATCGACCTGGTCGCGCCCACGGTGCACGAGGTGGTGCTCAACGGCGACGCGCTGGACCCCGCCGAGGTCTTCAAGGACTCGCGGATCGCCCTGCCGGGACTGCTGGCCGGGCGCAACGAGCTGCGGGTGGTGGCGGACTGCGCGTACACCAACACCGGTGAGGGGCTGCACCGCTTCGTCGACCCGGTCGACCAGCAGGCGTACCTCTACACCCAGTTCGAGGTGCCCGACGCCCGCCGGGTGTTCGCCAGCTTCGAGCAGCCCGACCTGAAGGCCACGTTCCAGTTCACCGTGACGGCGCCCGAGGGCTGGACGGTGATCTCCAACTCGCCGACGCCGGAGCCGAAGGACAACGTCTGGCGGTTCGAGCCGACGCCGCGCATCTCCACGTACATCACCGCGCTGATCGTCGGCCCCTACCACAGTGTGCACAGCTCCTACGAGAAGGACGGCCGCTCGGTCCCGCTGGGCATCTACTGCCGTCCCTCGCTCGCGGAGTACCTCGACTCGGACGCGATCTTCGAGGTGACGCGGCAGGGCTTCGAATGGTTCGAGGAGAAGTTCGACTACGCGTACCCGTTCGCCAAGTACGACCAGCTCTTCGTGCCGGAGTTCAACGCGGGCGCGATGGAGAACGCGGGCGCGGTGACCATCCGCGACCAGTACGTCTTCCGCTCCAAGGTGACGGACGCGGCGTACGAGACACGTGCCGAGACCATCCTCCACGAGCTGGCCCACATGTGGTTCGGCGACCTCGTCACCATGGAGTGGTGGAACGACCTGTGGCTGAACGAGTCGTTCGCCACCTACACCTCGATCGCCTGCCAGGCCCACGCGCCGGGCAGCAAGTGGCCGCACTCGTGGACCACGTTCGCCAACTCCATGAAGACGTGGGCCTACCGGCAGGACCAGCTGCCCTCCACCCACCCGATCATGGCCGAGATCAACGACCTGGACGACGTCCTGGTCAACTTCGACGGGATCACCTACGCCAAGGGCGCCTCGGTGCTCAAGCAGCTGGTCGCGTACGTCGGGATGGACGAGTTCTTCCGCGGCGTCCAGGCGTACTTCAGGCGCCACGCGTACGGCAACACCCGGCTGTCGGACCTGCTCGGCGCGCTGGAGGAGACCAGCGGCCGCGATCTGAAGACCTGGTCGAAGAAGTGGCTGGAAACAGCGGGCATCAATGTCCTGCGGCCCCGGATCGAGACGGACGCGAGCGGCACGGTGACCTCCTTCGCGGTGCGGCAGGAGGCCCCGGCGCTCCCCGCGGGCGCGAAGGGCGAGCCGACGTTGCGGCCGCACCGCATCGCCATCGGCCTGTACGACCTGGACGCGACCGGCAAGCTGGTCCGCTCCGAGCGGATCGAGCTGGACGTGGACGGTGAGCTGACCGAGGTACCGCAGCTGACCGGTAGGAAGCGCTCCGCCGTGATCCTGCTCAACGACGACGACCTCACCTACGCGAAGGTGCGGCTGGACCCGGAGTCGCTGGCCGTCGTCACCGAGCACCTGGGCGACTTCGCGGAGTCGCTGCCGCGCGCGCTGAGCTGGGCCTCGGCCTGGGACATGGTCCGCGACGGCGAGCTGGCCACCCGCGACTACCTGGCGCTGGTGCTCTCGGGCATCGCCAAGGAGTCCGACATCGGCGTCGTCCAGTCGCTGCACCGCCAGGTGAAGCTGGCCCTGGACCTGTACGCCGCGCCGGCCTGGCGCGAGACGGGCCTGGCCAGGTGGACCGAGGCCACGCTCGACCACCTGCGGGCGGCGGCGCCGGGCAGCGACCACCAGCTGGCGTGGGCGCGCGCCTTCGCCGCGACCGCCCGTACCGACGCCCAGCTGGACCTGGTCTCCGGGCTGCTGGCGGGCACCGAGTCGATCGAGGGCCTGGCCGTCGACACCGAGCTGCGCTGGGCGCTGCTCCAGCGGCTCGCCGCCACGGGGCGGGCGGACGAGGCGGCCATCGCGGCGGAGCTGGAGCGCGACAAGACCTCGGCGGGCGAGCGCCACGCCGCGACGGCGCGGGCCGCGCGGCCGACGGCCCAGGCCAAGGCGGAGGCGTGGGCGTCGGTCGTGGAGAGCGACAAGCTGCCCAACGCGGTGCAGGAGGCGGTGATCGGCGGCTTCGTCCAGACCGATCAGCGGGAGCTGCTGGCGCCGTACACGGAGAAGTACTTCGCGGTGGTGCAGGACATCTGGAACGGCCGCAGCCATGAGATGGCGCAGCAGATCGCGGTGGGGCTCTACCCGGGGCTCCAGGTCTCGCAGGACACGCTGGACGCCACGGACGCGTGGCTCGCGGCGGCCGAGCCCTCGCCGGCGCTCCGGCGCCTGGTGACGGAGTCCCGCGCCGGGATCGAACGCGCGCTCAAGGCCCAGGCGGCGGACGCGAACGCGGGCTGACCGGGGTGTGGCGCCGTGCGGGGCCCCGCGCCCCGCACGGCGCCGCGGCCGCGGGTGGCCGGGGCCGTCCGACGGGTTCGTTGCCGGGTGCCCCGGTCAGCGATCAGCGATCAGCGATCAGCGAGGATCGGGGATGGCCAGGCGGGACATGTCGCCGTACTGCCGTAGCGTCTCGGGGTACGCCGCGGCGGCGACCCGCAGCCAGCGCTCCGCCTCCTCCGTCCGCCCGAGCCCCCGCAGTGCCTGCGCGAGCCAGTACGGCGCCTCCTGGTGGTCCCCCTCGCACGCGGCCCGCAGCAGCGGTTCCGCCTCGGCGCAGGCGCCGCGCCGGACCATGCTGCGCCCGGCGAGGAAGGCGGGCGGGACCAGGCCGCTGCGCGCGGCGCGGACGTACCAGCGCTCGGCGTGCTGGGGGTCGCCGCCGCGCTCCTCCGACGTCCGGCCGAGCCACCACGCGGCGCGGCCGTGTCCGAGGTCGGCCGCCCGGCGGAACCAGATCTGGGCGGTGCGCCGGTCCCCGGCCTCGTCGTGGACGCGGCCGATGTCGTACGCGGCCCCGGCGTCGCCCTCGGCGGCCGCGGGCTCGTAGTACGGCACCATCCGCAGCCCCTTGGCGCCGCCCCGTTCGTGCAGCATCCGGCCGAGGCCGAGCAGGGCGCGCGGGGTGCCCGCCTTGCGGTACCACTCGGCGGCCTCCGGGAGCCGGTACAGCCGCATCAGCGCGTCGGCGTAGGCGCACCAGGCGTCCGGGCCGCCCTCCTCGGCGCGGGTCCGCAGCTCGGGCAGGCGCTCCGCCCACTCGGCGGGCGGCATCCGCTCGGGGTCGGCGCGGATCGCGGCGATGTCCCCCAGCGCCTTGACGATCCGTCCCTCGCTCTCGTCGAACGGGTCCCCGTTCTCCTCGTCGACGCCGGTGGCCCGCAGCCATCGCTCGGCCTCGTCCAGCCGCCGCTGCCGTAGGCACAGCACGCCGAGGTTGAAGCACGCCCATAGGTGGCCGCCGTCCGCCTCGTCGGCCTTGCGGTACCACTCCTCGGCGGTGTGCAGCTCGCCGTTCTCCTCCGCCCAGACGCCGAGGACGTACGCCGCGCCGTCGTAGCCCAGCTCATGGGCGCGTACGACGAGGGCGCGGGCCTCGTCCCAGCGGCTGTCGTCGCGGGCGATGAAGAGGGCCTGGTCCACCAGCGCCTTGGCGCTGCCGACCGCGGCCGCCCCGGCGTACAGCGCCTCGGCCTCCGCGACCATCCGGGGGTAGCGCTCGAACATCGCCTTGCGGTCCGGGTCGAGCAGATCGCGCAGCGCCTCGTACGCCTCCTCGGGATCGCCCTCGGCCTGCGCGCGGGCGAGGGCCTCGCGCCAGCCCGCCAGGTCCCGGAGCATGTCCTGGATGGCCCGGCGGGTGCGGGTGGCGACCTCGTCGCCCTCGGCGGACGCCTCGGCCAGCCGCTCCAGGGCGGTGTCCCATTCGCCGCGGGCGGCCAGCAGCACGGCGCCGTTGGTCTTGCACTCGACGCTGCCGAGCGCGGCCCCGTGCGCGTACCACGTCTCGGCGCCGGCCGTGTCGCCCGCCTCCTGCAGCAGCCGGGCCAGACCGAACGCACAGCCGCCGTCGCGATCGGCGGCCGTGCGGTACCACCGCTCGGCCTCGGCGAACTCGCCGCGGTCCTTGTGACAGATCGCCAGCGTGCGGGAGGCGTCCGCGTCCCCGGCGTCGGCGGCCCTGGCCCACCACGGCAGGGCCTCGTCCAAGCGGTCCCGCTCGGTGAGGAGTTCGGCGTAGGCCCGGTACGCGCCCGGCTTCCCGGCCTGCGCCGCGGCCCTGAGCCGGTCCGCCTCGGCCCGCTGGTCGGCGCTCTGACCCGCCGACAGCTGGTCCGACGTCATGTGGTCCGCCGTGGCGGGCGTTTCACCGGGAGCCGCGCCGGGCCCCTCTTGCGATGAATGTTCGACCATCACCCGATGGTGCCAGAGTGATCACGCTCGTTCGGCACGGGCCCTGCGACGGGCCAGCAGCGCCTCGCGCCGCTCGTCGAACTTGGTGGCCTGATCGTCCAATCCGCCCATGTAGAGCCCCAGTTCCTCCTGCGCCTTGAGCCCCTCCGGACCGAGCCCGCCGATCTGGAGGACCTTCAGGAAGCGCAGCACGGGCTGGAGGACGTCGTCGTGGTGGATGCGCAGGTTGTAAATGCCACCGATGGCGATCTGGGCGGCGGCACGCTCGAAGCCGGGCATCCCATGACCCGGCATGCGGAAGTTGACCACCACATCGCGGACGGCGCACATGGTCTGGTCCGGGGCCAGCTCGAACGCCTTCGCGAGCAGGTTCCGGTAGAAGATCATGTGCAGGTTCTCATCGGTGGCGATGCGCGCCAGCATGCGGTCGCAGACCGGGTCGCCGGAGTGATGGCCGGTGTTGCGGTGCGAGATGCGGGTGGCCAGCTCCTGGAAGGCCACATAGGCCACGGTGTGCAGCATGCTGTGCTGGTTGTCCGACTCGAAGCCCTCGGACATGTGATCCATGCGGAACCGCTCCAGCTGCACCGGATCGACGGCCCGGCTGGTCAGCAGGTAGTCGCGCATCACGATGCCGTGACGCCCCTCCTCGGCCGTCCAGCGGTGCACCCAGGTGCCCCAGGCGCCGTCGCGGCCGAAGAGGGTCGCTATCTCGTGGTGGTAGCTGGGGAGGTTGTCCTCGGTGAGGAGGTTGACCACGAGCGCGATCCGGCCCACCTCGCTGACCTTGGACTGGTCGGGGGCCCAGGCCTCACCGCCCATGACGCCGTCGAAGTTCCGGCCGTCGCTCCAGGGGACGTACTCGTGCGGCATCCACTCCTTGGCGACCTTCAGATGCCGGTTGAGCTCGGTCTCGACGACCTCTTCGAGTGCGTACAGGAGCTGGGTGTCGCTCCATACGGCCTGACCGTGGAGATGGGCGGGGGCAAGGGTCACGAGGGGGCTCCAGGGGACGGGGGCGGCGGGCTTTACCTACGGCCCCGTAGGTTACGACACCGTAGGTTAAAGCGAAAATAAACGGCCCGGGACCTGTGGATGGCGCCCGGTGAACCCGCCGTGACCCGAGCGGACTTGGCGACCCGGAGCGGGCAACGACAAGGGCGCCCCGGCCGGATGGCCGGGGCGCCCTGGCAGCGGCGTACGCGCGCTTCGTCGATCGATCGCTCAGTCGGTCTGCTTGCGGGACTTCCTGTCTCCCGCCATCACCAGACCCGCGATCACCAGGAAGAGAATGATCGGAGCGGCGACGTAGAGGCCCAGCGTCTCGGCGACGCTCAGGCCCGGACCCGGGTCGTCACCGTCGTCGCGGGTGAGCGCGAACGCGGGAGACGACATCAGCAGCATCGCCGTCGTCGCGGCGATGACTGCACCGGCGCGCACGGCGTTCTTTTTGACCTTGTTGCTCACGGACTCAAGTTATCCGACGCCCCTCGGCGCCGCGTGCCCGGGGTGGTCTTTACCATGCCGTTGAGGTGGCCATGACCGGGCTTGGAGATCACCTCGGTCACGGCCCGCCTCGCTGCGGTGGACGGTGGGTGACAGCAGCCGTGGCGCCGCGCAGGAGGCGGACACGGCAGGCCCACCTGTGGCCCACCTATGGAGGCGGTTCCTGGGAGGGCGTTTACGGGGCCGGGGCACGCGGGGTGAGCCGGGACACCTCGGCCATCAGGGCCCGCAGCCGGGGTGAGGCGATGAGTTCCTCGAGCGACATCGGGCGCCCCTCGGCGTCGGCGATCGGCAGCCGCCAGTTCGGGTACTGGTCCCAGGTGCCGGGCAGATTCTGGGGTCTGCGGTCCCCCACCGCGTCCGGCAGCCAGACGCCCACCATCTTCGCCGGGGTGCGCAGCAGAAAGCGGTGGACGGCCTTGACCGCCGCCTCCTCGTCGCCCGGCCCCTCCGGCAGCAGCCCGAGCCGTCCCAGCAGCGTCAGCCACTCGGCGACCTCGGCCGCGTCCGCCGCCCGCTCCTCGGCGAGCGGACGGGTCAGCAGGCCCAGCCGGTGGCGGAGCTCCACATGGTCGCCGGTGAGCCGGGCGGCCGTACTCGGCAGATCGTGGGTCGTCACGGTGGCGAGGCAGTCCGCGCGCCACTCCTCCGGCGACAGCGGCCGGGCCGCGCCGGTGGTGGCGCCCGGGTCGCCGTCGGGGGCGGCAGCGGCCTCGGCTTGGGCTTCGGTTTCGGCTTGGGCTTCGGCTTGGGCTTCGGCTTCGGCGTAGTGGCGCTCGAACCACATCACCGATGTGCCCAGCACTCCCCGCCGCCCCAGCTCCTCCCGCACGCCGGGCTCGACCGTCCCCAGGTCCTCCCCTATGACGACGGCCCCGGCCCGGTGCGCCTCCAGGGCGAGCACGCCGAGCATCGCCTCCGCGTCGTAGCGGACGTAACAGCCCTCGGTCGGCTCGCGCCCCTCCGGGACCCACCACAGCCGGAAGAGCCCCATCACATGGTCGATGCGCAGCGCGCCCGCGTGCCGTAAGAGGCCACGCAGCAGATCGCGGTAGGGGGCGTAGCCGGTGGCCGCGAGGGCGTCCGGGCGCCATGGCGGCAGGCCCCAGTCCTGGCCCCGGGCGTTGAAGGCGTCCGGCGGCGCGCCGATCGACATCCCGGAGGCGAAGACGTCCTGGAGCGCCCAGGCGTCGGCGCCCGAGGGATGGACCCCCACCGCCAGGTCGTGCACGAGGCCGATGCCCATGCCCGCGTCGCGCGCGGCGCGCTGGGCCGCCGCCAGCTGGGTGTCGGTGAGCCAGGCGAGCCAGCAGTGGAAGTCGGTGCGGTCCAGGTGCTCGGCGCGCGCCCGCGCGGTGCGCGCGGAGCGCGGATCGGCCAGCCCGTCGGGCCAGGTGCGCCATGCGGGGCCGTGGGCCTCGGCGAGCGCGCACCACAGGGCGTGGTCCTCCAGGGCCTGACCGCGCTCGGCGAGGAAGTCGCAGTAGGCGGCGCGGCGGCCGGGGCTGAGCGGGACCGTCCGCACCAGTTCCAGGGCCTCGCTCTTGAGGGCCCATACGGCGTCGCGGTCGATGAGGGCGCCCTCGCGCAGGACGGACGCACGGAGGGCGGCGGCGGCCTCCAGCAGCCGATCGGCCCGCTCGCGGGCGCGGCCGCGCAGATGGGCGTATTCGGGTACGTCCTCGACCCGCAGATGGACCGGGTCGGGGAAGCGCCGTGAGGAGGGGCGGTAGGGCGAGGGGTCGGTGGGCGCGGCCGGGGTGCCGGGGACGGCGGCATGCAGGGGGTTGATCTGGACGAAGCCGGCGCCGAGCGTCCGCCCCGACCAGGCGGCGAGGTCGGCCAGGTCGCCGAGGTCGCCCATGCCCCAGGAGCGGGCGGACAGCAGCGAGTAGAGCTGCACCAGGAAGCCGTGGCTGCGGGCCGGGGATAACGGCATCCGGTCGGGGGCCACGATGAGGGGGGCGGTGGCGCGGCGGCCGTCGGGGGCCTCGGCGAGCAGGGTGTGGGCGCCGGGCGGCAGCGCGGCGAGCCCGGCGAGGAGGCCGACGGCGACGGTGCCCTCCGTAAGAGGGCCACCCGCACGAAGGCCCTCCGTAAGAGGGCCATCCGCACGAAGGCCCTCCGTAAGAGGGCCATCCGCAGGAGGGCCGTCCGTAAGAGGGCCATCGGGGCGCGTGCCATCCGTAAGGGGGCCATCAGCGCCGCGGGCCCGCACGGCCGCCCACCCCCGCGCGTGCGATGCGCCGTCCTCGGCACGCACCCGCAGTGCCGTGCCCTCGGGCAGGCTCAGGCGTGGCGTCTTGCCGGGGCGCACCACCACGCAGGGGGGCAGCAGCCGGTCGCGCCGCCGGCTGTCATGCCGGTCCAGCGCTTCGCGTACGGATCGGGGGGTCGAGGCGTCCACGCCGAGCGCGGCGAGTACGGCGACGACCGTGTCCTCGGGCACCTGGACGGTGCGGCCCGGGGCTGGCTCGTATGAGGTGGCGACACCGTGCAGCTCGGCGAGCCGCGCTCTGCCCATCAGTACTCCATCGGCTCGCAGCCCGTGTCCGCGCCGGAGGGGGCGGCGGTCGGCTCACTCGTCAGGGGACGTTCGGCGGCCAGCGGGGGCTCGCTGGTCAGGGGGATGTTGTCGGCGAGCGGGGGCTCGCTGGTGAGGGGCGCCTCCACGGCGCTTCCGGACCCGAAGCCGTCCAGGCCGCACAGCCCGCAGTCGGGGTCGGAGACCCCGTCGAAGGGATCCGGTTCGCTGGACACCTCGGGGCCGGGTTTGGACAGGGCGGAGAGCAGAAGCTGAGCTGACGCGGCCACACGGACCTCCGTGGGGTTGTCGGCAGTGGGTCATGTCGAGCCCTACCCACTCCCTGCGGACGCAGACGTAAACGCTACCCGGACGTGCTGTAGCTCACATTCCCTCTGGGCGGCGATTTAACGGCGACAAGGGATTGAGGGCACAGAGTTTACGAACAGGACCGCCCTTCGTCCGTCAGACTTGCGCCGGACGCGCCGCACACCGTCCCGGTCCACTCGATGGGTGAGGCACGCACAATGCCGACATTCCGGCCGTTCGCGGTGCCACCCACGGGAAGGGCGCCCGGGTCGACGATCGGCATGGACGCCCCGGACACACGATGCATCCGCGTCCGGGACGCCGAGCGCGCCACCCGCCGCAAGGACCAGGGCCAGGGCCCCTGCGGGTAGACACAGTAATGGCCCGGTCTCAGGCAGATTTGCCGTCGATCCGGGCCATGGCGTCCTCCGCGCCGTATGCCTGCAGGTATGGCAGCCAGCGCGGGTCCCTATGCCCCGTGCCGATGATCCGCCACGCGAGCCCCGAAGGCGGTGCGGGTTGATGGCGCAGCCGCCAGCCGATCTCGGCGACATGACGATCGGCCTTGACGTGATTGCAGCGGCGGCACGCGGCGACCACGTTCTCCCATGTGTGCTGCCCGCCACGGCTGCGCGGGATGACGTGATCGACGCTGGTTGCGACGCCACCGCAGTATGCGCATCTGCCGCCGTCGCGGGCGAACAGCGCACGGCGGGTGAGCGGGACGGGGCCGCGAAAGGGCACCCTCACGAAGCGCTTCAGCCGGACGACGCTGGGGGCGGGTATCACACGGGTCGCGCTGTGCATCAGGGCGCCTGAGTCCTCGAGGCTGACGGCCTTGTCGTTGAGGACGAGTACGAGCGCGCGGCGGAGCGGTACGACGCCGAGGGGCTCGTACGACGCGTTGAGGACCAGGACATGCGGCACGGGGGCCTCCTTGTACGCCGGCGGCGCGTGGCTCGCGCCGGGACGATCTCCCCCAGTTTCCCCTGAACCCTGGGCGGAACGCCACTATCACCGGGTTAACGGTTGAGAGGCATTTCCGCGTACCGCACGTATACCGCCCGCACACCCTCTGTTCGCCGACCGCTTGACCACCGCCCCGATGGCCTGCCGGCGCGCTCGCGCAATGGGTGCGCGGGTGGTGGCGGCCACCTTCGAAGTGGCAAGAATCACGGCCCGCCCGCCCGCGGCCGGGCAGCGGGTGGAACTGCGGCCTCCGGGCCCGCTCATACGCGCCCCCTGGGCGCGCTCGCGCGCTCTCGAACACAGGAACGGCGCCTCCCGGGCCCGGCTAGTGTGTGAGAGGTTTCGCGCGGGTGATCCGTGCGGGCATGTCGCATACGAAGGGTTTCTGCTGTGTTCTGGTCCGCTGCTCTGGCCGCTGACTCGACGCCTCGTCCCACGACTCTCGACGATGCGCAGAAGAGCGCCACGAACGCCGCGGGCTGGGTGGAGGAGAACTGGTCCACCTGGCTCGGCATCGGGCTCCGCATAGCCCTGATCCTGATCATCGCGTTCGTGCTGCGGTCCGTCGTCCGGCGGGCGATCACCAAGCTGATAGAGCGCATGAACCGCACGGCCCAGGCCGTCGACGGCACCGCACTCGGCGGGCTGCTGGTCAACGTGGAGCGGCGGCGACAGCGTTCCGCGGCGATCGGCTCGGTGCTGCGCTCCGTCGCCTCGTTCCTGATCATGGGCACCGCGGCACTGATGATCCTCTCCGCGCTGGAGATCAATCTGGCACCGCTGCTGGCCAGCGCCGGGGTCGCGGGAGTGGCGATCGGTTTCGGCGCCCGCAATCTGGTCACCGACTTCCTCTCCGGTGTCTTCATGATCCTCGAGGACCAGTACGGGGTCGGCGACACGATCGACGCCGGGGTGGCCTCCGGCGAGGTGATCGAGGTCGGTCTGCGGGTCACCAAGCTGCGCGGGGACAACGGCGAGATCTGGTACGTGCGCAACGGCGAGGTCAAGCGGATCGGCAACCTCAGCCAGGGCTGGGCGACGGCCGGGGTCGACGTCCAGGTGGGGGCCGAGGAGGATCTGGACCAGGTCCGCTCCGTGATCACGCAGGTCGGTGTGGACATGGCCAAGGAAGAGCCGTGGAACGAGCGGCTGTGGGAGCCGATCGAGGTCCTGGGGCTCGACGCGGTCTATCTGGACTCGATGATCGTCCGGGTGTCGGCGCGGACCATGCCCGGCAAGTCGGTCGGCGTCGAGCGCGAGCTGCGCTGGCGGATCAAGAAGGCGTTGGACGAGGCGGGCATCCAGCTCATCGGCCGGCCCGTGGAGCCGGATCTGCAGACCGACGCCCCCGCCGATCCGACGGCCACCGCAGCGGCGCCGTCGGCGCTGTCCAACCCGGACTCACCGCAGTCCGCGGCCGCCAGCCCGATCACTCCCTCCGCCGGTTCGTCCGCCACTCCCTCCGCGACCGTGCCGCCGCCGACGTCGAAGTGACGACGCGGACGCGGTAAGGCTCCCGCCCCGGCACGGAACGGGAGCCTTACCGGCGCCGCCTTGACGGCGGCGTCGGCTCAACGGCGGTGGTGTCCGCCGAACGAGGCGAGGTAGCCGGCCGCGGGGGTGCCCACACCGGTCACGTCGTCGTAGCCCACGACCGCGTGCAGCGAGCTGTCCCGGCCGAGGCTGCGCAGCGAGGTCACCAGCCCCTCGGAGTCGTCCTGGCCGTTGACGTAGTCGACCCGGACCACGCCCAGCGAGACACCGGCGCCCAGCGGGTGGTCGGTCACATCGTGGTACGAGGCGGTGCCGTACCGGTCGTACAGCGCCGGGTTGGCGAAGCCGATCGGCTGTCCGCCGCGGGCCTGCTGAGCGAGCGCCTGGACGCCGGCGATCACGGGGGCGGCCAGCGAGGTGCCGCCGATGCGGTACTCGCCGTACTGGAGCGATCCGTCCGGGAAGGTCTGCGTCTGGCCCACCAGGAAGCCGGTGTTGGGGTCGGCCACGGCCGCGATGTCCGGGGTCACCCGCTGCTTGGTGGAGCCGCCGCCCGCGAGGGCGAGCGAGTCCGGCACCACACCGCGCTGGTAGAAGGGCTGGGCGACGGTCTTGCTGGTGCCGCCGCCGGCGCCCGAGGTGTAGGCGCCGGGCAGCGCGTCCCAGCTGGTGCCGTCGGCCGTGAGGGTGGCCTTGGTGGTGCCCCAGCCGGTCTCCCACTGGTACGTGTCGCCCTTGCCGACCGCCAGGGAGGTGCCGCCGACCGCCGTCACCCACGCCGAGTTGGCCGGGGTGTCGACCTGCTTGATACCGGTGGCGGCCACGTTGTCGCCGTTGTCACCGGAGGAGAAGTAGAAGCCGATGCCCTCGACGGCGCCCTGCTGGAAGATCTGGTCGAAGGCGGCGGCCACGTCCGGTGTCTCGTTGGCCTCCACGTCGCCCCAGGAGTTGGAGACGATGTCGGCCAGCCGGTTGTCGACGACCTTGGCGAGCGCGTCGATCAGGTCGTTGTCGGTGCAGGACGCCCCGCCGACGTAGACGATGTCCGCCGCGGGCGCGACCGCGTGCACGGCCTCGACGTCGAGGGTCTCCTCGCCGTACCAGCCGCCCGCGTCGCACTCCTCGGTGTACCGGTAGTCGGCGGGCAGCACCTGCGTCAACTGGCCCTTGCGGTAGGCCGGGTCGCCGTTGCGCCGGGCGTATCGCGCGGCGTCGGCGGCTATGGTCGGCGAGGCGAAGGCGTCGGTGATGGCGACGGTGACGCCCTTACCGGTGTCACCGCGCTTGGCGCCGTAGGCGGCGCGCAGCTGCTTGCCGGTGTACCCCTTGACCGCGTACGGCTGCTTGGCGCCGTAGGCCGAGGGCAGGCTCCGGTCGGTCCGGGAGCCGTAGTAGCTCGAGAACGGTCCGGCGTTCTCGAAGACCGGCCCGGGTGGCGGGAGGGTCTCGTCGTGCTTGGCCTTCTTGGGCGCGTTGTCCAGGCCGACGACGGTCAGCACGGCGCCGTCGAGCGAGGCGGGCACGGTGGCTGCCTTCGACGGCGCCCGGTAGACCTTGCCGCCCTTGGTGTAGTTGTGCAGCTGGGTGCCGAACGCCTGCTCGGCGGCGGCGACGTCACCGGTGACGGACAGATAGTGCTCATTGCCGCCGGTGACGTCGAGCCCGGAGTCCTCCAACCAGGCGGTCACGGCGTCCTTCTGTTGCCGTGTCGGCCCGAAACGTGCCTGTGTCTGCCGGGCCGACAGGTACGCGCCGTAGTCCGGCGAGGAGGGGTCGGACACCGCCTTCGCGTACTCGGCCAGCCCCTTGGCGTCCCGTCCGGCGAGATAGACGCGCGCGGTGACCTTATGGTCGTCGTCGGTCGCGCCGCGGTCCGAACCCGCCGTCGCCCAGGCGGGCTTGGTGCCGCTCAGGGTGTCACGGCCGTGCGGTGCGGAGTCGGCCTGCGCCGCGGGTACGCCCAGTGCCAGCGCACCGGCCGCCAACGGCAGCACCGCCGCCAGCCCCAGGGCCGTGCGCTGTCTGGAACGGGCCGTGCGCTGTCTGGAAGCGAAAGATCTCACCAAACCCCCTGCGATACGAGTGGTCGCATTCCGGCGGGCGCCGGCAGCCACCGCCACGGACGATCACGGCCATTGACGATCACGGCCACTGACGATCACAGCCACCCCACCGGAGGCCACTCTTGCGGTGACTTGTCCATGTCAGTTCCATGCGAGACCCATCTCTTCGCCAAGAACCCGCCAAGGAAAGCCCACCCGAAGCCCACCCAAAGAGCCCAGCCGGAGCCCGCCATGACCCATTGACGCCGCCCCGGTCCGCCCCCTACCTTGCTGTCATCAATAGGAAACTTTCCTAACAGAGCTCTCCACGACATGAGGGACGGGGGCAGCACCATGGCCGCACCACCCGGCAGCAGTACTCAGGGCGGCACGCCCGGGACCCCCCGCGTCCTCCGCGCCATGAACGACCGCGCGGCACTCGAGCTGCTGGCCGCGCACGGGCCGCTCACCCGGACCCGGCTCGGCGAGCTGACCGGACTGTCCAAGCCCACCGCCTCCCAGCTGCTGACCCGCCTGGAGACCGTCGGCCTGGTCCGTACGACCGGAAACGTCACCGGACGGCCGGGGCCCAACGCGCAGCTGTACGAGATCGATCCGGCCGCCGCCCATGTGGCCGCGCTCGCCGTGGACCAGGAGGGCATCACCGCCGCCGTCGCGGACATCACCGGCCAGGTGGTCGGCGAACACCGGGTGACGGCCCCGGCCACCGACGAGAGCGTGACCCACCGGACCGGCGAGCTGGTCGCCGAGGCGGTGGACGGGGCGCTGACCGCCGCCGGGCTCGGCCGGGACGATCTGCACACCACCGTGATCGGCACCCCCGGTGCGCTCGACCCGCGCACCGGGACGCTGCGCTACGCCCCGCATCTGCCCGGCTGGCAGTCCCGCACCCTGCGGGACGAGCTGGCCGAGGTGCTGCACACCCCGATCGTCATCGAGAACGACGTCAACCTCGCCGCCGTCGCCGAACAACACCACGGCACCGCCCAGGACTTCGACGACTTCGCCCTGGTCTGGGCCGACGAGGGGGTCGGCGCGGCCATCGTGCTCGGCGGCACCCTGCTGCGCGGCGCCACCGGCGGGGCCGGGGAGATCGGCTATATGCCGTTGCCGGGCGCGCCGCTGGCACGGGGCGGACCGGACGCCGCCGCCCGGCCGGACGGGGGCGGCGGGTTCCAGAAGCTGGTCGGCTCCCCCGCCGTCGTCGAACTGGCCCGCGCCCATGGGATCGACGCCCCCACGGCCACCAAGGCGCTCGCCGCCGCGCGGCGCACCCCCGGCGCGGGCGACGAGGTGCTGACCGAGCTGGCCCGCCGGCTGGCCGCCGGACTGGCCTCCGTCGTCGCCGTGGTCGATCCGGAGCTGGTCGTCCTTTCGGGTGAGGTCGCCCAGGCCGGCGGGGAGCGGCTGCGCGAACTGGTCGAGGCCGAGATGACCGGTCTCGCACTGCCGCGCCCGCAGTTGCGGATCAGTGAGATCGAGGGGAATCCGATTCTCACCGGGGCGCTGCGGACGGCGGTCGCCGATGCCCGTCGGACCGTTTTCGACACCGCCCGATTCGACGCCTGATACGACGCCTGATCCGGCGGCCGACCAGGTAGAAAGTTCGGCATGTGATTCGCTGACCGATTCGCCGCGCGGTCGCGTACCGCAGTAAAGGAAGTCCGCCATGCCACGAAAACTGGCCGCTTTCGCCTCGGTGCTGAGCGCCGGCGCCCTCCTCCTGACGGGCTGTGCAAATCCCAGCACCGGCAGCGCCGAGGACGATCCGACCAAACCCGTCACGCTGAAGTTCTGGCACGGCTGGTCGGAGAAGAACGAGGTCAAGGCGATCGACGCGAGTATCGCCCGGTTCGAGAAGCTCCACCCCAACATCAAGGTGAAGGCCACCGGAAACGTCACCGACGCCACCGTGAATCAGGCGCTGCGGGCCGGCGGGGGCAACGCCCCCGATGTCGTCTCCTCCTTCACCACCAACAATGTGGGGCAGTACTGCTCCTCCGGGATGTGGGTGGATCTCGATCCGTTCATGCGGAAGACCGGGCTGGACAAGACCGAGGTCTTTCCGAAAACGCTGCTGGACTACACGAGCTACCAGGGCGACCAGTGCGCCCTCCCGCTGCTCGCCGACGCGTACGGCATGTACTACAACAAGGACGCCTTCGAGGAAGCGGGCATCACCCGGCCGCCCCGCACCATGTCGGAGCTCAAGCGTGACGCCGCCAAGCTGACCAAGCGCACCGGGAACGGCGGCTATCAGCGGGTCGGCTTCATGCCCAATTTCCGGCTCTACCAGAACAGCCCGGACCGCTTCTTCGCCCAGTGGGGTCCGGACTACTTCGACGAGGACGGCAAGGCGCGGCTGGCGAAGGAGAAGGCGACCGAGGAGTTCTACGCCACCACCCGGGAACTGATCCGGCGCCAGGGCGGCTACGGCCCGCTGGAGACGTTCCGCACCTCCTTCGGTGATGAGATGTCGTCCCAGAACGCCTTTCTCACCGGAAAGCTCGCCATGCATCTGGACGGGGAATGGCGCGGCCTCTTCATGAAGGGTGCCGATTTCCGGTGGGGCACCGCACCGCTGCCCGTGCCCGACGACCAGCCCGAGACCTACGGCCGGGGCTATCTCACCGGTACGGTGATCGGCATCGCGCACAGCAGTACCCACCAGAACGCCGCCTGGGAACTGGTGAAGTTCCTGACCGCCGACACCGATCAGGTGGTCGCCTTCGCCAACGCCATTCACAATGTGCCGTCCACCAAAGCGGCGCTCACCTCCCCGAAGCTGGACGCGGATCCCACCTTCCGGGCCTTCCTCGATATCGCGCAGAACCCCCACAGCACCGCCATGCCGCCCTCCATCAACGGCGGTCAGTACGTGTCCTCGCTCCAGGACTTCTCCTACGACGTCGAGGCGGGCAAGGTGCACGACCTGGACGCGGGGCTACGCACACTGGATGCCGAGATCGACGCCGACAATCTCCAGGCACAGAACTGACGGAGTGCGATATGGCCACCCTGACGAACTCCACCGCCCTGCGTCGCAAGGCACGGCGTGAGCGGCTGCGCACCCTCGGCTTTCTCTCCCCCTGGCTGGTCGGCTTCAGCGTCTTCTTCGGCTATCCGCTGATCGCCACCGTCTACTTCTCCTTCATGCACTACAACCAGATCGAGGCCCCGACCTTCGTGGGGCTGCGCAACTGGCGGTATGTGCTGGAGCAGATGCCGCTGTTCGGACCGGCGCTGTGGAACACCCTCTGGCTGGTCGTGGTGATGGTCGCGCTGCGGGTCGTCTTCGGCCTGGGCATCGGGCTGCTGGTCACCAGGATCAAATCCGGGGTGGGGTTCTTCCGTACCGCCTTCTATCTGCCGTATCTCGCCCCTCCGGTGGCGGCCACCGTCGCTTTCGTCTTTCTGCTCAACCCCGGCACCGGTCCGGTGAACGACATCCTCGGGAAAGTCGGGATCGACGCGCCGAACTGGTTCAACGACCCGGCTTGGGCCAAGCCCTCCCTCGTACTGCTCTCCCTGTGGGGCATCGGCGATCTCATGGTCATCTTCATGGCCGCCCTGCTGGACGTGCCCAGGGACCAGTACGAGGCGGCCGAACTCGACGGCGCCGGGGCGTTCCACAAGTTCCGCTATGTGACCTGGCCGTCGATCACGCCGATCGTGATGTTCGCCGTCGTGACGGGTGTCGTGCAGACCATGCAGTACTACACCCAGGCACTGGTCGCCGGAAAGCTCGCCTCGGGGGTCAGCATCGGACCCGGAACGGTCATTCAGCCCGGCTATCCCGACCATTCCACGCTCACCGTGCCGCAGCTCGTCTATTCGCTCGGATTTCAGAACTTCAACACCGGAGCCGCCTGTGTGCTCTCACTTGTGCTGTTCGCGATCGCGATGGCCGTGACGACGCTGCTGATGCGCAGACGAGCCGGACTGCTGTCGGCCGAGGACTGAGCCGAGGACTGAGAGGACCGATCCGCCATGACCGCCACCACCGCCCTCTCGGCGCCCTCCGCGCCCGTGCGCCCCGCCGCGGGACGCTCCCCCGCCCCCGCCGCCCGCCGTCGTGCCGTGCTGCGCTGGATCGCCGTGCACGCGGTCGCCGTCGCCGCCGCGCTCTTCTTCGTCCTGCCCTTCGTCTTCGTCTTCCTGACCTCGGTGATGAGCGACGACCAGGCGATGAGCGGCACTCTGTGGCCTACCGAATGGCACTGGTCGAATTACGCCGAGGTCTTCACCACTCCGGGCTTTCTGGACTGGTGGCGCAATTCGCTGATGTACGCCGGACTCGGCACCCTCTGCACGGTCTGCTCCTCCGTTCCGGTGGCCTACGCCCTCGCCAAATTCCGCTTCCGCGGCCGCCGCACCGCCATGATGCTGGTCATCTCCACGATGATGCTGCCGCCGCAGGTCATCGTGATTCCGATGTATCTGGTCTGGGCCCAGCAGCTGCATCTGTCGGGTTCGCTGTGGCCGCTGATCATCCCGATGGCGTTCGGCGACGCGTACTCCATCTTTCTGCTGCGCCAGTTCCTGCTGACGATTCCCCGGGAGTACCTGGAATCGGCGAAGGTCGACGGCTGCGGTGAGATCGGCACGCTGCTGCGCATCGTCGTCCCGATGGCGAAGCCGGGAATCGCGGCCGTCGCGCTCTTCCAGTTCTTCTACTGCTGGAACGACTATTTCGGCCCGCAGATCTACGCCGCGCAGAATCCGGGGGCCTGGACGCTCAGTTACGGCCTGGAGAGCTTCAAGAGCGCGCACAGCGTCAACTGGAATCTGACGATGGCCGCGACCCTGCTCGTCATGGCCCCCGTGATCATCGTCTTCTTCTTCGCTCAGAAAGCCTTCGTCGAAGGCGTCACACTGACAGGAGTCAAGGGTTGAAGCTCGCAGTCGTGGGGGGCGGATCCACCTACACCCCCGAACTCATCGACGGATTCGCCCGGTTGCGGGACGCGCTCCCCCTGGAGGAACTCGTCCTCATCGACCCGGCCGCGGACCGGCTGGAGCTGGTCGGCGGGCTGGCACGCCGGATCTTCGCCAAGCAGGGCCATCCGGGCACCATCTCCTGGACCGACGACCTGGACGCGGCCGTGGACGGCGCGGACGCGGTGCTGCTCCAGCTGCGCGTCGGCGGTCAGGCCGCGCGGAATCAGGACGAGACCTGGCCGCTGGAGTGCGGCTGCGTCGGCCAGGAGACCACCGGCGCGGGCGGGCTGGCCAAGGCGCTGCGCACCGTTCCGGTGGTGCTGGACATCGCCGAGCGGGTGCGCCGCCGCAACCCCGACGCCTGGATCGTGGACTTCACCAACCCGGTCGGCATCGTGACCCGGGCGCTGCTCACGGCCGGACACCGGGCGGTCGGCCTGTGCAATGTCGCCATCGGCTTCCAGCGGAAGTTCGCCGCGCTGCTGGGCGTGGCCCCCGGCGAGGTGACGCTGGAACACGTCGGCCTCAACCATCTCACCTGGGAGCGATCGGTGCGCATCGGCGGCGCCGACGGCGAGGATGTGCTGCCCAAGCTGCTCGCGGAGCACGGTGAGGCGATCGCCGAGGATCTGCGGATGCCGCGCACGCTGGTGGACCGCCTCGGTGTCGTCCCCTCCTACTACCTGCGCTACTACTACCGGCACGACGCGGTGGTGCGGGAGCAGCGCACCAAGCCGTCACGGGCGGCGGAGGTCGCGGCGATCGAGCGGGAGCTGCTGGAGATGTACGGCGATCCGGCGCTGGACGAGAAGCCGGAGCTGCTCAGCAGGCGCGGCGGGGCGTTCTACTCGGAGGCGGCGGTCGATCTCACCTCGTCCCTGCTGCGCGACACCGGGGAGGTGCGGATCGTCAATACGTTCAACCGCGGCACCCTGCCCTTCCTGCCCGACGACGCGGTGATCGAGGTCCCGGCGAGCGTCGACGCTCAGGGCGCGAAGCCACTGCCCGTGCGCTCTCTTGAACCCCTGTTCGCCGGTCTGGTCGCGAATGTCACCGCGTACGAACACCTGGCGCTGGAGGCCGCGCTGAAGGGCGGCCGGGAGCGGGTCTTCCAGGCGCTGCTGTCGCACCCGCTCATCGGCCAGTTCGATGAGGCCGAGAAGCTGACCGACCACCTCATCGCGCACAACCGGGAGCATCTGGCGTGGGCCTGACCCAGTCCGTACCGACCCCTTCTTCTTCCTCCCCTCCCGGGCCCGACCGGTCGGTCCTGGCGATCGACGCGGGCAACAGCAAGACCGATGTCGCGCTCGTCGGCCCGGACGGCTCCGTCCTCGGCGCGGCTCGCGGCGGCGGCTTCCGGCCGCCAGTCGTGGGCGCCGAGCGCGCCGTCGGGTCGCTCGCGCCCCTGGTGGCGGAGGTGGCGCGGCAGGCGGGCCGGGCCGGGCCGCGGCGTGTGGGGCATGTCTCGGCGTGTCTGGCCAACGCCGACCTGCCCAGCGAGGAAGAGGAGTTGACGGGGGTGCTGGCCGGCCGCGGCTGGGGCGCCACCGTCACGGTCGCCAACGACACCTTCGCCCTGCTGCGGGCCGGCGTCGCGGACGACGGCGAGCCGACCGGCGTCTCCGTGGTCTGCGGTGCGGGCATCAACTGCGCCGGGATCGGCCACGGCGGCCGTGTCGCCCGCTTCCCGGCCATCGGCCGGATCTCCGGCGACTGGGGCGGCGGGGGCTATCTGTCGGAGGAGGCGCTGTGGTGGGCGGCGCGTGCCGAGGACGGCCGCGGCGAGCCGACCGAACTGGCCCGCGCCCTGCCCGCGCACTTCGGCCTGACCACCATGTACGAGCTGATCGAGGCGCTGCACCTGGGCCGTCTGGAGGCGGCCCGGCGGTATGAGCTGACGCCGGTGCTCTTCGCGGTGGCCGACTCCGGTGACGGGATCGCGCGCGCGATCGTCGAGCGCCAGGCGGAAGAGGTGGTGACCATGGCCGCGGTCGCCCTCGCCCGTCTCGATCTGCTGGGCGAGGAGACACCGGTGGTGCTGGGCGGCGGGGTGATCGCGGCCCGCCATCCGCTGCTGGACGGCCGGATCCGCGAACTGCTGGCGGAGCGCGCCCCGAAGGCCGAGCCGCGGGTGGTCACCGCGCCGCCGGTGCTCGGCGCCGCGCTGCTGGGACTGGACCGCACGGGCGCGCCCGAACCGGCGTACGCCCGGCTGCGCGCGCACTACGCCCCGAGTGACGACGCGGAAAGTGGAACCGAACGTCCTTCCGAAGCGTAATGAGAGGGGGAGGGTAGATCGCGATCCGAACAAGATCCAGGCTCGTCCGGTGACCTCTCCTGGCGCCGCGGTCCATACTGCTGCGACACCGACTGCGACACCACACCATGGGATCCGGGCCAAAGGGGAGAGGTCTTGTGTCATACCCGCCGACCACCGGCAGAGCCGTAGCGCCGCCCGCGCCCGCGGCCCCGCCGCGCACCGTGTGGCGTGAGGGGCTCGACCGGGCGCGGGCGGCGGCGACGACCGAGCCCGGTCGGCTGCGTGTCATCGGGGCGGTGCTGGCCGCGCTGATGGTCGCGTTCGGCGCGGTCACCGCCTGGCAGGTCTCCGACCGGCAGACCGCGGCGGACGCCGTGGCCGAGCGCAGCCAGCCGCTGAGCGCCGACGCGGCGCAGATCTACCGCTCCCTGGCCGACGCCGACACCACGGCGGCCAGCGGCTTCCTGGTGAGCGGCCAGGAGCCCGGCCAGGTCCGGCAGCGGTACGAGCGGGACATCGACACCGCCTCCAAGCTGCTGGTGCGGGCCGCGGCCAATACGGAGGGCTCGTCCTCCGCCCGCGAGGAGATACGGAAGATCAATCAGCTGCTGCCGGTCTACACCGGCCTGGTCGAGTCCGCGCGCGCCAACAACCGCCAGGGGCTGCCGCTGGGCGGCGCGTATCTGCGCTATGCCAACGACACCATGCGCGGCGAGCTGTTGCCCGCCGCGAGCAGGCTCTACAAGGCGGAGACCGCCCGGCTCGGGAAGGACTACGAGGACGCCGAGGCATGGCCATGGGTGGCGATCGCCACCGGTGTCGTCGCGCTGGGCGCGCTGGGATGGGCCCAGCGCCGTCACTACGAGCGCACGAACCGGGTGCTCAACCACGGGCTGCTCGCCGCCACGGCCGCCGCCACGGTGGTGATGCTGTGGCTGGTGGTCGGCCACGCGGTCGCCCGCGCCCAGCTCACCGAGTCCAATGACCACGGCGCGAAGTCCCTCCAGGTGCTCAACGAGGCGCGGATCGACTCCCTGCGGGCCCGCGCCGATGAGAATCTGACCCTGGTGGCGCGCGGCGCGGTCGTCGTCGACGAGGACGGCACCGACAAGGGCAAGGACGCCTACGAGGTCAGCTACGGCTCGCGGATGTCCGCGCTCGTGGGAAAGGCGTCCAGCGGGCGCCCCTCGGACGGCAGCCTGCTGGACGAGGCGCGCGCCCTCGCGGACGACGACGCGGGCCGCGAGCCGGTGGAGAAGGCCGCGGACCGGATCCGGGAGTGGCAGGAGCGGCACAAGGCCGCCCGCGCCGCCGACGACGGGGGCGACTACAAAACGGCGCTGACCAAGGTCATCGGCGCCAAGGGCACCACCGGCGAGTCCTTCGACGCGGTGGACACGGAGTTGGCCAAGGCCCTCGACCACGAGCAGCGGGAGTTCCAGCAGGCCGCCGACGCCGGGCGGGGGGCGTTCACCGCCATGGCGCTCGGCGCCGGGGTGCTGACCGTGCTGGGGGCGGCGGGTGCGGTGGTGGGCATAGGCCGCAGACTGTCGGAGTACCGATGAGGACGATGGGGGGCCACAGCATGCGATCGGTGCGATCGGCCGCCGCGGTGACGGTATGCGCCCTGGGCGTGGCCACGGCCATCGCGGTGCCGGCGGTGATGGACGGCGACGGGAGCGGCGGCGACGGCAGGGACGGTGCGCGAAGCCCGCATACGATGCGGGCCGGCGCCGAGGCTGCGGCGGACAGCTGCCGCGATCCCGAGGCGAGCCTGCGCCCGTCGAGCGCGAGCGGCCCGGCCATCAAGCGGATCAAGAACCGTGAGGTCAACGGCCACAAGTTGAACAAGCTGATCGCGGGCGTCGACCAGAACAGCTACCGCTGGGGATACCGCGATCCGGCCACCGGCGATCTCACCGGCTTCGACATCGATCTCGTGCGCGCCATCGCCGAGGACATCTTCGGCGATCCGGACGCGGTCATCTTCCGCACCATCCCCACCAGTCAGCGCATCAAGGCCCTGCAGCAGGGCAAGGTGGACGTCGTGGTGCGCACCATGACCATCAACTGCGACCGGATCAAGGACGTCGCGTTCTCCACCGCGTACTTCCAGGCCGGGCAGCAGGTGCTGGTCGCCGACGACTCGCCCATCACCGGCTACAACAAGACCCTGCGCGGCAAGAAGGTCTGCACCGCGCAGGGTTCCACCGCCGAGGCCGAACTGGACAAGCCGGACACCGGTGCCGAGCATCTGGGCGCGATCAAGGTGAAGCCCGTGCCCAACCAGCTGGACTGCCTGGTCAGGCTTCAGCTCGGCCAGGTGGACGCGGTGATCACCGACAATGCGCTGGCGGCCGGCCAGGCCGCCCAGGACCCCTCCGTCAAGCTGGTCGGCTCGCGATTCACCGATGAGTTCTACGGCGTGGCGATGAACAAGAACGACGACGACCTGGTACGCCGGGTCAACAAGGTTCTGGAGAACTACCGCCAGGGCGGTGCCTGGATGCGGGCCTACCAGAAATGGCTCGCGAAGGACTTCAGCACGGCACAGGGGAATCCGGCACCACCCGCCCCCCAATACAAGGACTAGGGCGGACAAGGACCGGAGCGGATGAGAACCGGCACGGACGGAAACGGACACATCACGTAGGGCAAGGAACGGACCGGCAAGGATTAGCGCCCGCCTCACACGCGTAGGGATGACGCTGAGACAGATCACATAACGGTTACGGACATGGAGAGGTGATCGATGGGGGTCCCGGGACCCTTCCCCAGCTTCGCGGGGACACCCAACGGCCCGGTCATGGGCCGCGAGGAGGTCGACCGCGCGCTGGCGAAGCTCGCCGCCGAACACGAGGCGATCGACTCCTCACTGCTCGCCCTCCAGGACCACGCGGGCAGAAGGCTCCTCGAGGGCGCCGAGCTCACGGGCGTCACCAAGGACCGGTGGTCCACCACCGAACAGGCCATCTCCCTCCTGTGGAGCTACTTCGACGCGTACTCCGAGGCCCTCACCCGCGCCCGTGAGGTGCGCTCCCGTCACCGTTGGCCGACGCAGGACGAGTTGGCCGAGCTCACCGAGCTGCTCCGCGGCACCGCGATCACCCTGCCCAGCAGCGCCTCCTTGGGCGGTTCTCCCCTGCTCAGCGAGGAGTTGAGCCTGGACCGGCTGGTCGACCGGATGAACCGCTGGTACGCCGAGGCCCTCGACGTCATCGTCAGCGCCGACGCCGTGTGGTCCACGCTGCCCGCCCGGATCGACATGCTCTCCGCCGAGCTGCACCGCACCCGTTCGCTGGCCCACTCCGTCGGGGTGCGCCCCGGTGAGCACCCCGCGGGGGACGATCTGGAGCAGATCACCGCCGAGCTGACCGCGTTGCGCGCCGACGTGGTCTCCGACCCGCTGGCCTTCTGGAAACCGGCCAGCGGCAGCTCCGCGCCCGGCGGCGGAAGCCCCGACACCGAGCGCTATGACCGCGCCGCCCGCGCCCTGGAGGATGTCCGGCGCGAGATCGAGGCGGTGCTGGATGTGCGGCAGGACGCCGAGCGGCGGCTGATGCGGCTGCGCGATGTGCTCTCCCGCGCCGATCGCACCCTGGCGGAGGCGCGCCAGGCGCGCGGCGAGGTGCTCGCGAAGATCGCGGCATCGGAGGTTCCGGCCGTCAGCGGCCCGCCGACCGCGCTGCACGAGCAGCTGGTCGCGGCCGCCGACTACCGCCGGCGCTCCCAGTGGCACCGGCTCTCGCCGCTGCTGGAGAGCCTGGAGCAGCGCGCCGACGACGAGCTGCTGCGGGCCCGCGAGTCGCTCACCGCGGTCACCGCGCCGCTCGCGGTCCGCGCCGAGCTGCGCGGTCGGCTCGACGCGTACCGGGCGAAGGTCGCCCGCCATGGCATGGCGGAGGATCCGCTGCTGGTGGAGCGGTATGACGTGGCCCGCCGGATGCTGTGGAGCGCACCGTGTGATCTGCGGGCGGCCGAGCAGGCCGTGCTGCGCTATCAGCAGGCGGCGGCCGAGGCCCTGGTGCCACGCCAGTCGGCCCCGGCCGACGAAAGCATCGAGGGAGGCTCGGCATGAATGCGGCGGTCGTCGCCTGCCAGCGGCGTAACTGCGACGGGTCCTACGAGGATGTGGGCGGAGGTGAGCTGTACTGCGATGTCTGCGGTATGGCCCCGGTCGTCTCACCGCAGGGCATGGTCGGCTCACCGGCCACCGGCGTCACCGGGCAGGGCGCGCCGGGCGGAAGCCTGTCGTCCGGCCGGGCCGCCTCCTCCGGCCGAGCCCCCTTGTCCGGCCCGGCGCCCTCCTCCGGTAGGGCCCCCTCCTCCGGCCCGGCCCCTTCCTCCGGTCGGGACTCCTCGTCCGGCCGGGTGCCCTCCTCCGGCACCTCGGGCCGGTCGCGGTCCGCACGCTCCGCCTCGTCCCAGCGCTCGGTGTCCGGGCGGCTGTCCCGCTCCATGTCGGGGCGGTCCTCGTCGCGTTCGGTCTCGGTGCGCAGCTCCCGCTCCTCCGCGTCGGCCCCCTCGGGACGCAACGCGCTGGGCGCCGGTCTGGTCAGCGTCCCGGAAGTGCCGCGTCCCGACCCGCGGACGGCGGTGCTGGCGGACCCCGAGGTCCCCGAGCGGAAGCGGTTCTGCAGCCGCGCCGACTGCGGCGCCCCGGTGGGGCGCGCCCGCGGTGACCGGCCGGGCCGCACGGAGGGCTTCTGCACCAAGTGCGGCCATCCGTACTCGTTCCTGCCGAAGCTGAGCCCCGGTGACATCGTGCACGGTCAGTACGAGATCGCGGGCTGTCTGGCACACGGCGGGCTCGGCTGGATCTATCTGGCCATCGACCGCGCGGTGTCCGACCGCTGGGTGGTCCTCAAGGGCCTGCTGGACACGGGCGACGAGGAGGCCCTGGCGGCGGCCGTCTCCGAGCGCCGGTTCCTCGCCGAGATCGAGCACGCCAACATCGTCCGGATCTACAACTTCGTCGAACACCTCGACCAGCGCACCGGCAGCCTCGACGGCTACATCGTCATGGAGTACGTGGGCGGCAAGTCGCTGAAGGACATCGCCAACGCCCGCCGCACCACGGAGGGCCGGCGCGATCCGCTGCCGGTCGAGCAGGCATGCGCGTACGGCATCGAGGCGCTGGAGGCGCTCGGCCATCTGCACAGCCGCAATCTCCTCTACTGCGACTTCAAGGTCGACAACGCCATCCAGCAGCAGGACCAGCTCAAGCTGATCGACATGGGCGCGGTCCGGCGGATGGACGACCACGACAGCCCCATCTACGGCACGGTCGGCTACCAGGCCCCCGAGATCTCGGAGGCGGGCCCGTCGATCGCCTCCGACCTCTACACGGTGGCGCGTACCCTCGCCGTGCTCACCTTCGACTTCCAGGGCTATACCAACGTCTTCGTGGACAGCCTGCCGGACCCCGAGCACGTCGAGATCTTCCGGCGCTACGAGTCCTTCTACCGGCTGCTGGTACGGGCCACCGACCCGGACCCAAGTCGCCGTTTCGCCTCCGCGCGGGAGATGGCCGACCAGCTGACCGGGGTACTGCGGGAGGTCGTAGCTCTCCAGACCGGGCAGCCCCGGCCGGCCCTGTCCACGCTCTTCGGGCCGGAACCACGGGTGGTGGACACCGAGCTGTTCGCCGCCGACGGCCAGGACCCGTCCCTGCTGGGCGCCCGGCGCACCGGCAGGGGTGCCGCCGCGGCCGCCCCCGCGCAGCGGCCGCCGGGCCCGCTGGCCCTGCCGCTGCCCGCCATGGCCGTGCTGGACGGACGGGCCACCGCGCTGGCGCTCCCGGTGCCGATGGTCGACCCGGAGGACCCGAACGCCGGGTTCCTGGCCGGGCTGCTGGCCGCCGACCCCGCCGAGGTGAGCGCCGCGCTGCGGACCGTGCCCGTCGACTCGCTCGAGCTGCGGCTGCGCCGGGTGCGCGCCCAGCTGGAGCTGGGCCAGGAGCAGGAGGCGGGCGTCGCGCTGACCGGTCTGGAGGCCGCGTACCACGACGACTGGCGGATCGTCTGGTACCGGGGGCTGCACGCGCTGGCCACCGGCGACCGGGAGACGGCCGCGCTCTCCTTCGACGCCGTCTACGACGCGTTCCCCGGTGAGCCCGCGCCGAAGCTGGCGCTCGGCGTCTGCGCCGAGGTGCTGGGCCAGTTGGACAACGCGGCGGAGTACTACCGGCTGGTGTGGACCACCGACCCGAGCTTTGTGAGCGCCGCCTTCGGCCTCGCCCGGGTCCTGCTGTGCTCCGGGGACCGGACGGGCGCGGTGCGGGCCCTGGAGTCGGTGCCGGAGTCCTCGATCCACTACACGGCGGCGCGGGTCGCCGCCGTACGGGCCCGGCTGCGCCAGCGCGCCCCGCAGGACGCCCTGCTGGGCGATCTGTCGGCCGCCGCCGCCCAGGTCGAGCGGCTGGGCGAGTTCGGTCTGGACGCGGTGCGGCGCGAGCGGCTGCGTACGGAAGTGCTGGGCAGCGCCCTGGATTGGGTACTGTCCGGCAGCAGCGGGGCACCGCCGGGACACAACCGGCCTCCGCTGCTCGGCAGCAGCCTGGACGAGCGCGGGCTGCGTTTCGGATTGGAGCGCTCGTATCGGATACTCGCCAGACTCGCGCAGCGAGGCGAGGAGAGGATCGAACTGGTGGAGCGGGCCAACCGTTTCCGCCCCAGGACGTGGGTGTGATCGATGTCGCAGATGCCGCAGCCGCCCCAGCTGTCAGCCTGCCCGACCTGTGAAGAACCTCCGCAGGCGGGGGACAGATACTGCGATCGGTGCGGTGCCGACCTGGTGGCGGCGGCCGCGTCGGCGGCGGAGGCGACCGCCGACCGGCCGGTGCCGCCGCAGGTGAACGGGGCGGCGCGGTCCACCCAGCCGGAGCCGGACGACTACGAGCTGGCCGCTCCCTCGGACGACGACGAGTCGGCCGAGCCGACCGACGACGACGGATCGGCCGCCCCGCCGGACGACGACGAGTCGGCCACCACCCCGGCCGACGAGTACGAGTCGGCCACCCCGACCGACGACGAGTCGGCCACCCCGCCGGACGACTACCAACTGGCCGCCCCGGCCCCCGCCGGGTACGGGCAGGTGGCCGACCCGCGGGCCACCGCGGCGCTCGGCGCGGCCGAGGCGACACCGTCCGCCGACGCCGGCACCCGCCCGGAAGCCAACGAAAGCACGCACATCAGCGCGGCGACCAGCACGGACAGCGGTACGGGCACCGGCACCGGCACCGGTGCGGACCCTCGGCTGCCCGGCGACGAGCACCACCCCCGGTGCGCCGCGTGCCAGGAGGGCACCATCGACCAGGACGGATACTGCCGGCACTGCGGGCAGGCCCAAGGGCGCGAACGCGACCATATGGAGAGCGAACTGGAGGGCCTCGCGGCGGCCACCGACCGGGGGCTGCGCCACCACCGCAACGAGGACGCGTTCTCCGTGTCCGCCGCGGAGCTGCCCGACGGCTCACCGGTCATGGTCGCCGTGGTGTGCGACGGGGTCTCCTCGGCCACCCGCCCCGACGACGCCTCGGCCGCCGCGGCCCATGCGGCGGGTGAGGCGCTGCGGGCCTCGCTCCCGCGCGGCGCCCACCCCCAGCAGGCCATGGCCGAGGCGATCGCCGCCGCCGCCGAGGCGGTCAACTCCCTGGCGCTGGAGACCGACGCGGACGCTGTCCACCCCGAGCCGCACCGCCATCAGAACGCACCGGCCTGCACCATCGTCAGCGCCGTCGTCACCAGCGACATCCTCACCGTGGGCTGGGTCGGGGACAGCCGCGCCTACTGGGTCCCCGACGACCGTTCGGCCCCGCCCGCCCGGCTCACCGAGGACGACTCCTGGGCGGCGCAGATGGTGGCCGCCGGGCTGATGTCCGAGGCGGAGGCGTACGCGGACGAGCGTGCCCACGCCATCACCGGCTGGCTCGGGGCGGACGCCTATGAGCTGGAGCCGCACACCGCCTCCTACAAACCGGACCGGCCGGGTGTCGTGGTGGTGTGCACCGACGGGCTGTGGAACTACGCCGAATCGGCGGAGGAGATGGCCCGCGCGGTGCCGCCGGACGCCCGCTCACGGCCGCTGAACAGCGCGCAGGCTCTGGTCGGCCACGCCCTCGGCGGCGGGGGCCACGACAACGTAACAGTGGCCATCGTGCCGTTCCCCGCTGCCCCGGGCCGGGCAGGATCCGCCTGACGGTCGCCAAGGAGCGGATGACATGGCCCTTTTCTCCACCTCCCCCGCGCCGCGGTTCTCGGTCGAGGTCCACCAGAACGAGTACCTCCCGGTGGGAGGCCACGAGGTGAACGCGATCATCACGGTCACCTCGGCCGGCGGCGGAGCCGAGGGAGGGTCGCCGATCCCGGCGTCCGGGAGCACCCCCGACGCGTCCGACCGGGATGGTTCCCCCGCCCGCGCGGCCGTGGTGATCATGGTGGACTGCTCCGGCTCCATGGACTATCCGCCGACGAAAATGCGCCACGCACGGGACGCGACCGCCGCCGCGATCGACACGCTGCGCGACGGCGTCGCCTTCGCCGTGGTGGCGGGCACCCACAAGGCGGTCGAGGTCTTCCCCGGCGACGGGCGGCTGGCCACCGCCGATCCGCTCACCCGCGCCCGCGCCAAGGAAGCGCTGCGGGGCCTGAGTCCGGGCGGCGGCACCGCGATCGGCACCTGGCTGCTGCTGGCCGACCTGCTGTTCGACTCCGCCGACACCGCGATCCGGCACGGCATCCTGCTCACCGACGGCCGGAACGAACATGAGGAGCCGGAGCGGCTGCGGATGGTGCTCGACGCCTGCGCGGGCCGCTTCACCTGCGATGCCCGCGGGGTCGGCACCGACTGGGAGGTCGCGGAGGTCACCGGGATCGCCTCCGCCCTGCTGGGTACGGCCGATATCGTGGCCGATCCCGCCGGACTCGCCGCGGACTTCACACGGCTGATGGAGGCGGTGATGGGCAAGGAGGTCGCCGACGTCAGCCTCCGGCTGTGGACGCCCAAGGGCGCCGAGGTGGCGTATGTGAAACAGGTCGCACCCGCGGTCGAGGACCTGACCGCCCGGCGCGTCGAGGCCGGTCCGCGCGCGGGCGACTATCCCACGGGGTCATGGGGCGAGGAGTCCCGTGATTACCACGTGTGTGTACGGGTTCCGGCCGCGGAGGTCGGCCAGGAGATGCTCGCGGCCAGGATTTCCCTGGTTCAGCCGCGGCCGGATGGAGTCGGCAGCCCGCCGAGTCCGCTGGCGCAGGGGCTGGTAAGGGCGGTCTGGACGGACGACCTGGCCGCCTCCACCGCGATGAATCCGCAGGTGGCGCACTATACGGGCCAGGCCGAACTGGCACAGGTCATCCAACAGGGAATGAACGCCCGCAAGTCCGGCAATATCGAACAAGCGACCGCGAAGCTCGGGCGTGCCGTACAGCTGGCGACCGCATCGGGAAATGAGGACACGGCGAAACTGCTTGCGAAGGTGGTGGACGTCGTCGATGCGGCGGCAGGTACTGTGCGACTCAAAGCGAAGGTCGCGGAGGCGGACGAGATGACCCTCGAAACGCGCTCCACCAAGACAGTTCGCGTTAAGAAGTAGCACATAACCAGCACTCACGTAGCACTTCTCGGCAGAAAACGCCAAGAACGCCACAAGAGGGGGATCCGACATGCCGACCTGTCCTAACGGCCACCAATCGGCGGCTGACGACTGGTGTGAGGTGTGTGGCCACCGGATGTCGGGGACACCCATGCCCTCCGGCGCCGTTCCGCCACCGCCGGCACCGCCCATGCCGGGTGCCCCCGGTACGCCCGTGCCGCCGGGCGGCTTCGGAAGTCCGGGGCCGGGCGGCCCACCACCGCCCGGTGGCCCGGGTGGCTACGGCTATCCGGCGCAGCAGCAGGAGCTGTGCCCGCAGTGCCGTACGCCGCGTGAGGCGCAGGCTCCGTTCTGTGAGGAGTGTCGCTTCAACTTCCAGGCGCAGGCGCCTTCCCCGTACGGCCCGCCGCAGGGCGGTTACGCCCCGCCGCCGCAGCCGGGGATGCCGCAGCCCGGCCCCGGGGGACCGCAGGGCCCGCACCCCGCCCAGGGCGGCGGCTACCAGGCGGCGCGCCCCGACAGCGACTGGACGCTCCCGCCGCCGCAGGGGGGCACGCCGCCGCACGGCGCGCCGCAGCAGGGCGCCCCGGGCCCCGGCCAGGGCGCACCCCCGGCCCCGCAGCAGTACGGCTACGGCTACCCCCAGGCCCCGGCGCCCGCGCAGCCGTACGGAGGTGAGGGGTACGCCCCGCCCCAGCAGCAGGGGCCGGGGCACCAGCCGCCGCAGCAGCACCCGGGTGCCCCGCAGCACTCGACGCCGCCCGGTGGGGCACCGTTCGGCCAGGGCGGTGCGCCGTCGCCCGCGCCCGGAAACTGGATAGCGGTCGTCGCCCCGGACCGTGAGTACTTCGTGGCGATGATGAACCGCAGCGGCCCGGAGGCCGCCGGGCTGAACCTCCCGGCCTACTCCCCCGAGCAGCAGCTGCCGCTCAACGGCCACCAGATCACCATCGGGCGGCGCCGCCACAGCACCGGTGAGGCCCCCGACATCGACCTCGGGCGCCAGCCCGAGGACCCGGGTGTCTCGCACCAGCACGCGATCCTCGTCCAGCAGCCCGACGGGGCCTGGGCGGTCGTCGACCAGGACTCGACGAACGGGACGACGATCAACGGCGGCGAGGAGCCGATCCAGCCGTTCGTGCCGGTTCCGCTCCGGGACGGCGACCGCGTCCACATCGGCGCCTGGACGACGATCACGGTGCGCCGGGGCTGAGCCACCGGGCTGCGCTACGGGCTGTGCTACGGGGCTGGGGCTAGACGTAGGGCTGAAGCCGACCGGGAGGGCCCAGTGGCCAGCCGTAGGCGCCCTCCGGGTCGTCCAGCCAGGCCCATTGGCGCTCGCCCCGCACCGTCACCCCGTAGCGCTCCCGCCCCGGTCTGCCCTCGTGCTCCCACAGCGCGAGGGCCTCGACCGGCTCCATCTGGCCCGCGGCCAGGTTCAGCAGGAACCGGAAGGAGTCGTCCAGCAAGGGCCGGGACGGCAGTCCGTAGGTGGGCACCTGAGGCGGCGGACCACTGCCGCGCAGCGGAACGAAGTACGCGGGGGTGGCCAGGAAGCGCCCCTCCGCATGGCGGGCGTCGGCGACCCTCAGGGCGATCAGCCCGGTCGCGAGCGGTGTCAGGATCAGTGCGTCCGGCCCGCACTGGCCGAGCCACGCGGGCGGGACGGACGCCACGGCGCAGGTGGCGATGATCCGGTCGTAGGGAGCGTGCGACGGACAGCCGCGCGCCCCGTCACCCGTGACGACCGCCGGCCGGTACCCGGCCGCGGCCAGATGGTTACCGGCGGCATCGGTGATCTCCGGGTCGAGGTCGAGGGTCGTGACCTGTGCGTCGCCGAGCCGATGTGCCAGCAGCGCGGCGTTGTAGCCGGTGCCCGCGCCGATCTCCAGCACGCGGTCCCCGTCCCGCACCTGGAGCGCCTCGAGCATCTGGGCCATCAGCGAGGGCTGGCTGCTGGAGGTGATCAGCTCGCCGTCGCGCACCCGCGTCGCGAGCGGGGCGTCCGCGTACGCACCGGCCAGCCAGCGGGCCCGCCGCAACGGGTGGGGGTCGTCGCGCCACAACCGGGTACAGCCAACCGTCCCGCGCGCCCCACCTGCCACCACCACTCCGGTGCCGCCCGCCTCGCCCCCTGCAGCTGCCCTCTCGCCGCCTACCTCGCCCGCCCCCGCTGCCCCGTCGCCCGCCTCGGGTGCCTCGCCCGTCTCGTAGTAGTAGGGCACGAAGAGATGGCGCGGTACCGCCTCGAAGGCTGCGCGCCAGGCGGGGTCCGTGAGTCCGCCGCTCGCCACGATCCCCCGGACCAGCCCGGCGCGCACCGCCGCGGCCTCCTCGGCGTACGGATCGGCCTCCCGGCCCGTACGGTTCGGCCGCGCACGTTCCGTAGCGTCCGGAGCGCTGCGTGTGCCGCCGCCCGTGCCACCGCCCGTGCTGCCCATGACTCCACTCTCCTGCGCCCGCCTCCCGGCCGCTACCCACGCCCCCTTTTCCGGACGGGGGCGTCTGAGAGCATGGAGGCGTGAAAGAGATTCCGCGCGGCACACTTCAGGAGCAGACCTTCTACGAGCAGGTCGGTGGCGAGCAGACCTTCCGGCGTCTGGTGCACCGCTTCTACCAGGGGGTCGCGGAGGACCCGCTGCTCAGGCCGATGTACCCCGAGGACGATCTGGGGCCGGCCGAGGAGCGGCTCGCGCTCTTCCTGATGCAGTACTGGGGCGGCCCCCGCACCTACAGCGACAACCGCGGCCACCCCCGGCTCCGTATGCGCCACGCCCCCTTCACCGTGAACCGCGCCGCCCATGACGCCTGGCTGCGCCATATGCGCGACGCGGTCGACGAGCTGGAGCTGGCCCCGGAGCTCGAGCGTCAGCTGTGGCACTACCTCACCTACGCCGCCGCCTCCATGGTCAACACGGAGGGCTGACCCGGCGGGCTCAGGCGGGTGTGACGGACAGACCGGGGAAGCCTGACGTACGCACCGCGACCGAGCCGTACGGAGTGCGCAGCCGCAGCCAGCCGCCCGCGGCGAGCAGCGTCAGAGGCTCGGCCACGGGGCCGGGCGCGGTGGTGGTCACAGCGCCCGCAGCAGCGGGGGCGGTGGCGGTCGGCGCCGCCGCCCGGACCGGCCGCAGGAAGCCCAGCGACTGGGCGGCGTGCACGGCGCGCAGCGGGAGCCCGGTGTCACCGAGCGTGCGGGACCAGATCTCATGGCCGATGCGGTCGCGCTCGGCGCGCGTACGGCGGTCCTCGGGAAGCTCCGCGTCACGGGTGCGGAACTCGGCGACGGCGGCGGCGACCGCCCCGCGCACCTCGTCCGCGCCCGGCAGCCCGTTCACCCGGCGCCAGCCGCCGCGCGGCGGCAGCACCCCGGCCCACGGCGGACCGGTGACGGACTGCGGCACGATGACCACCAGGCCGCGGCCCTCGGACGCTTCGGCGGTCCGCGCGGCCCGCGCCGTGTCCAGCGCGTCCGCGAACTCACCTGCCGAGACCGTCGCGTCCAGCCCCCCGGGCCCGCCCGCCGCCGTGGCCGACGTGGCATCGGTGTCCGTGGGGACGATCGCCTCGAGCCGTGCCGTACGGATCGCGAGGACATCGAAGGACGGCGGCCGGCCGAAGACGGCGAGCACACCGCCGCCCGCCTGCAGCCGCACCGCCGCCGCCCGGTCGTAGTGGATCAGCCGGGCCAGGAAGGCGGCGAGATCGGCCGCCTCCCCCGCGTCGGCGAAGTGCAGCTCCTGTCTGAGAGCGTGGAAGGCCGTCATACCGTGACGGCTCCCTCCGGTCGCCCGGCACGGCCGGCGGACCCGGCGGCCCCCGCGCTTCTCGCGGACGCCTTGCCGGTGTCCGTCACCGGGTCCGGCTCCAGGTACTCGGTCAGGAACTTCTCCTCTTCCGGGGTGACCCGGCGCGGGCGGCCCCGGTCGAGGTCGTACGGCACGATGCGGGTGGTGGCACGCACATACAGGGCGTCCTCGTCCTTGATCTCGTAGCGCACGGTGAGATACGCGGCCCCGATCTCCGTCACCCAGGTCTCGACCGTCACCGGCCGGTGCCGGTGGACGAGGGGCTTCAGATAGTCGATCTCGTGCCGGGCCACCACCACGCCGCCGGTGAACGCGTCACTCCCGCTCCCCGGCGCCAGCCGCCACATGAAGTCGACCCGGGCCTCCTCCAGATAGCGCAGGAAGGTCACGTTGTTGACATGGCCGAACGCATCCATATCGGACCAGCGCAGGGGACAGGAGTAGACATGGCGTGCCATCCGCTCAGCCCCGGGTCAGCTTCTTGTAGGTGGCGCGGTGCGGACGGGCCGCGTCCGGGCCGAGCCGCTCGACCTTGTTCTTCTCGTACGACTCGAAGTTGCCCTCGAACCAGAACCACTTGGAGTCGCCCTCGTACGCCAGGATGTGCGTGGCGACGCGGTCGAGGAACCAGCGGTCGTGGGAGACGACCACGGCGCAGCCGGGGAAGTCGAGCAGCGCGTTCTCCAGCGAGGAGAGGGTCTCGACGTCGAGGTCGTTGGTGGGCTCGTCGAGGAGCAGCAGGTTGCCGCCCTGCTTGAGGGTGAGCGCCAGGTTGAGGCGGTTGCGCTCACCGCCCGAGAGCACCCCGGCCGGCTTCTGCTGGTCCGGGCCCTTGAAGCCGAAGGCGGAGACGTAGGCGCGGGACGGCATCTCGACCTGGCCGACGTTGATGTAGTCGAGCTCGTCGGAGACGACCGCCCACAGCGTCTTCTTGGGGTCGATGTTGGCGCGGCTCTGGTCGACGTAGGAGATCTTGACGGTCTCGCCGACCTTGATGCTGCCCGCGTCGGCGGTCTCCAGGCCCTGGATCATCTTGAAGAGCGTGGTCTTACCGGCGCCGTTGGGGCCGATGACGCCGACGATGCCGTTGCGCGGGAGGGTGAAGGAGAGGTTGTCGATCAGGACCTTCTCGCCGAACGCCTTGGAGAGGTTCTCCACCTCGACCACGACATTGCCCAGCCGCGGGCCCGGCGGGATCTGGATCTCCTCGAAGTCCAGCTTGCGGGTCTTCTCGGCCTCGGCCGCCATCTCCTCGTAACGGGTCAGACGGGCCCTGGACTTGGCCTGGCGGCCCTTGGCGTTGGAGCGGACCCACTCCAGCTCCTCCTTGAGGCGCTTGGCCCGCTTGGCGTCCTTCTGGCCCTCGACCTTCAGCCGGGCCTGCTTCTTCTCCAGGTAGGTGGAGTAGTTGCCCTCGTAGCCGATGGCGCGGCCGCGGTCGAGCTCCAGGATCCACTCGGCGACGTTGTCCAGGAAGTACCGGTCGTGGGTGATGGCCACGACGGTGCCCTCGTACTTGGCGAGGTGCTGCTCGAGCCAGTTGACGGACTCGGCGTCCAGGTGGTTGGTGGGCTCGTCCAGCAGCAGCAGGTCGGGGGCCTCCAGCAGCAGCTTGCAGAGCGCGACCCGGCGCTTCTCACCACCGGAGAGGTTGGTGACCGGCCAGTCGCCGGGAGGGCAGCCGAGGGCGTCCATGGCCTGCTCGAGCTGGGCGTCGAGGTCCCAGGCGTTTGCGTGGTCCAGCTCCTCCTGGAGCTTGCCCATCTCCTCCAGCAGCTCATCGCTGTAGTCGGTCGCCATCTGCTCGGCGATCTCGTTGAATCGGTCGAGCTTGCCCTTGGTCTCCGCCACGCCGTCCTGGACGTTCTCCAGCACGGTCTTGGACTCGTCCAGCGGGGGCTCCTGGAGCAGGATGCCGACGCTGTAGCCGGGCGAGAGGAAGGCGTCACCATTGGACGGCTGCTCCAGGCCGGCCATGATCTTCAGCACCGTCGACTTACCGGCGCCGTTGGGGCCCACGACACCGATTTTCGCGCCGGGCAGAAAGCTCAGCGTGACATCGTCGAGGATCACCTTGTCGCCGTGCGCCTTGCGCGCCTTGCGCATGGTGTAGATGAACTCAGCCAAGAGAAACCGTCCGGCAATCTGGTAGGTATCGAGGTGCGGCTCCGCCGCGGTGTCCGTATCCGTGGCGGCTTCCACCGCGTGAGGGCAGATACACCCATCTTGCCGTACGGCCGGGCCGAGGCGGAAACCCATTGGTCCGGCGTGCGGCGTGGTCCGGTGTCCGCGGCCCGCGCGACGCGAAGGGCCGGAACCTCCCTGAGGCTCCGGCCCTCCATCACTGTGCGTGGTCGACGATCACCCGATGATCACCACAGTCGGTCATCGTCACTTCACTCAGCGATCACTGCTGCCCTGGCGTCGCCGCCCTGGCGTTCACTCGCCCGCGGGGGCCTTCTTCTTACGGACGAAGAAGATCGCGCCGCCACCGATCACGACCAGCGCCACGGCGATGCCCGCGATCATCGGGGTGTTGCTGCTGCTACCGGTCTCGGCGAGGTCGCCACCGGCGGTGTCACCGCCGGTACCGCTGCCGCCACCGGCCGACGCGGGGCTCGGCTGCGAGGAGGGGGTGTCGCTGCTGCCGCCGCTGCTGGAGGTCTTGCAGTCGAGGACGCCGGAGAAGGTCTTCTCGAAGCCGTTCGGACCCGTGATGGTGAACTCGTAGCTCTGGTCCTCCTCCACGGGGGCCGTGACGGTCTTCGACTGACCCGCCTCGACGGTGTGCTTCTGCCCCAGGAGCTCGAAGCTGAAGGCCTCGTCGCCCTTGTTGGTGGCCGTGACGTCGACGCCGCCCTTGGCGCAGTCCTTCTCGGCGGAGACGGCCGGGACGGCGCCCTTCTTCGCCCAGTTCGCGGTGGCGGTGGCGGAGACGGTGCTCTCGCTGGACCCGGCCAGGATCTGGGTCTGGCTCTTGGAGGCGCTGGAGAACGCGCGGCCCACCGGAACCTTGGTGGCGGCCTGGGCGGTCAGCGTGGCGGAGCCGTCGGCCGCGCCCTCGGGGACGTCGAAGTACACCTCGCCGCCGTCGGCGGCGCTGGTGATGGTCTTGCCGCTGCCGTCGACGAGCTTGACGCCGCTGTCCGCGTCCTCGGTGCCCGGGGTAAGGGTGACGCTGTCGGCGTTGGTGTGGACCTTGACCGGGCCGAGCCGCTCACCGGCCTTGCCGGAGACGGCCGGCGGGTCCAGGCTGAGCGACGCCTTGGGCTCCTCGAGGTTCTGGGCGCTCTTCTCGAGGTAGTCGGCGAGCTTCTCGGCCTGCGGGTCGACCGCGTCGACCTTGGCGTTGTCGGAGAAGCGCCAGATGGCGACCTGCGTACCGGCGGCGGCGGTCTTCTCGGTGAGGGCACCGGTGCCCGCCGTCTTCGCCAGTGCGTCGAGGTCGTTCACCTGCGGGTAGGAGTTCTGGAGAATCCAGTTGATCTTGCCCGCATCGGGATTGTTCGCCAGCGAGGTCTCGGCCCAGGACTTCTCCTCGTACTTGGCCTTGCTCTGCGTCGGGTTGTGCAGATCAATGCAGTACGTCTGGATGGAACCGCCGTTGTCGACCGACATCTCGAAGAGGCCGGCGCCGATCTGCTGGTCCTTGCCGTTGTCGTGGATGACGGCCTTGTCGAAGGTCTTGAGACCGCTCAGCGTGGCCGTGGCACCGCCCTGACTCGGGGGCACGTCATCGGCGGCGGCGGTACCGGCGGTGACCATCGCACCCGCCGCGACCAGGCCGGACGCCAGAACGGCGGCCGCAAGGCGGGCAATGCCCCGCCTCCGTACAGAAATCATGGTTTCCCCTCCGGGCGAGCGCCAGTCGGTTGGTGCGCCTCGCCAGCGAACTCAAAACACAGGAACCCCCGTTGGGCACCCAGGGATCCTAGGGAGAAAGAAACCGCGCGTTCCCCAGGAATGCCCCGACCCAACCGATCCGAATCGAAATCGTTATCTCGTCCACAGATTTCAAATGACTTGGGATTATCGACAAATCTCTGTGACCACGGCCACTCACGGGGAAGTTGCCCCAGTCGGTGTGTTTAGCAGAGGTTTGGCCTGTGAAACCCGCCGAAAAGCGGATGTACCCCGCGTGAGGTCGTGTCCGACCGCCACCGCGTCGATCTCCGCGGTGACCCAGCGCCTGGACTGATGCGCCCCGCCGCCGAGGTCCGCGCCGGGCGCGCCCGGGGCCGCGGCCCCGGCCATCCCCCCGCCGTCCCCCCGCGGCGGACGGTCCCGCTCCCGGTCCCATTCACGCTCCCGCACCCGCAACGTCCCATGGACGACGAGGGGTTCACCCAGCGATACCGACCCGGCGACATTCGCGGCGAGCGACCGCCATGTCCAGACCGTGTAGAAACTCGTGTACGCGTCCACCCACGCGTCCCGCCCCCGGTCCCAGCGGCGCACCGTCGCCGCCAGCCGGAACCGGGCCACCGCGACACCCGCGGCCGTCTCCCAGAAATCCGGCCGCGTCGCGGCATTGCCCACCACGGTCACCCAGCTCTCGTTCACCGGCTACGCCTCCCCCATCACTCATCGCTTCGCGGCTCTGCCGTGCCGTTCGTGGACCATGCTGCCCCCGATCGCGAGGCCCCGCCGGGCCCTGTGCACGACCCCGCGATTGTGGACAACTCGGTCATCCGTCCGGGTGACCGTCCGTCATGTCCCGCCCGCCGCGATGACGTACTGCGCCCGCACCTCCGCGTACCGGGCCAGCTCCGCCTCCACCGGCTCCAGCACCCGCGTCCGCCCGCATCCGGCCGCCGCCTCCCGCAGCAGGCCCTCCACCGACTGCCCGTGGCGCCGCGCGGGCCCCCGCGCGGCCGTCCGGGAGGCCCAGGCCAGCGCCGGGCCGATCACCGCGCCGCCCGTCACCGGCAACGCGGACAGCCACCACTCCGGTCCGCCGAACACCCCGGCCACGGCCCCCAGCAGCCACAGCACCCCCACCACTTGCGCCACCAGCAAGGCCATCTGGACCGCCGCCACCATCGACCACCACACGGGCCGGGGCGGCCGCCGGCTCGCCGTCGCGGCCGCCACCGCCTCGTCGACCGCCTCCGCCAGCCCTCTGCCGCCCCACCCCGCCGCCTCCCGCACGGCCTGGGCCCATGGGCCGGGCAGCCCCGCCGTCGCCTCGTCCGCGAGCGCCCGCACGGCCTCCTCCACCGCGGGCCGCGCCGTGACCGCCTCCGCCGCCACCGTCCGCGCCCGCGCGCCCGGGATCTCGGTCCGCTCCGGGGCCCCCGAGGTCCGCGAGGCCGAAGGGCCCCCCGGGTCCCCCGGGGTCCGGCCCTTCCTGTCCCGCAGCCGCCCCCATGGCGTTCCGCAGGCCCACTCGGCGTCCCTCAGCCAGGCGCGCTCCGCCGCCTGTCCGGCCGCGGCCGCGCCGGCCGCCTCGGCCAGCCGGTCCGCGAAGGCCGTCCGCGCCCGCTCGGTGAGCCCGACCGGTCCGCCGTCCGCCACGTACTGCGGCCGCAGCCGGGTCATCGTGCCGTCCACGTCCGCCGACAGCCGGCGCTCGGCCGCCCCGCACTCGGCCGTGAGCCGCCCCAGCATCTCCCGCAGCTCCCGGACGCCCTCGCCGGTCAGCGCGGACAGGGCGAGCACGGCCGCCCCGGGCTCCCCGTGCTCGCCGAGGGCGAGCCCGTCCTCGTCCAGCAGCCGCCGCAGATCGTCCAGCACCTGGTCCGCGGCCTCGCCCGGAAGCCGGTCCACCTGGTTGAGCACCACGAAGGTCACCTCGGCGTAACCGGCGAGCGGCCGCAGATAGCGCTCGTGGAGGACCGCGTCCGCGTACTTCTCCGGGTCCACCACCCACACCACCGCGTCGACGAGGCCCAGCAGCCGGTCCACCCGCTCCCGGTGGCCCGGGGCGGCCGAGTCGTGGTCGGGCAGGTCGAGGAGGACCAGACCGCGCAGCGCGGGGTCGTACGGATAGCCCGGGTTGCGCCGGTCCACCGCCGGGATGCCGAGCCGGTCCAGCAGGCCGTCGGCGTGATCGGTCCACGCGCAGGCGAGCGGCCTGGCGGTGGTCGGACGGCGGATGCCGGCCTCGGAGAGGGGCGCTCCGGCGAGCGCGTTGAAAAGTGTCGACTTACCGCTTCCGGTGGCCCCGGCGACGGCGACCACGGTGTGCCCGTAGGGGTGCCGTCCCCGCGCGTCCGCCTCGTCGAGCACCCGCGCGGCCCCGGCGAGCGTGCGGCCCTCCAGCCGGGACCGGGACAGCCCCACAAGCTGGCGCAGGGCCTCCAGACGGGGTCGCAGGGTGCCCGTGGCGAAGCTTCGGACACCCGCCTCGTACACGGCGTAAGGAGGGCCGCAGAAGGGCCGCCGGCCGGTCCTCTCCGCCGTGAGGCCCGCGGGGCCGTGGGAGACGCCCGGTGCGGGCTCCGCCACCATCCCCTCGTCCACCGCGCGGGCCGGTCGGCCCACGGCCCGTCCCCCGGCCCACCGGTGCGCGCGCCGGGCGATCAGGCCGTCGTCCCAGGTGTGGCGGCCCCCTTCCGCGTCCCGGTCTGCCCCACCGCCCTCGTTGCCGTCGTTGTCCTCCGTGGCCGTCACTTCCGGTCACCTCTCCTTCTGCAGTACGGACAGCGCGGCGATCAGCTCGACCTGGTGGTCCGGGGACATGTCCAGGGCGTCCAGAGGGGCGAGTCTGCGGTCCCGCTCCGCCCGCATGACGCGTGCGACGCAGCCGTCGAGCAGCCGTCCGCCGCGGTCGCCCAGGCGTAGCGCCGCGTGCGCGCCCAGGGTCTCGGCGAGCTTCTCGCCCGCCTTACGGGCGCGGCGTCCGCCCAGGAGGGACGCGGCGAGCAGGGCGGCGATCTTCTCCGGGACACAGCTGCCCCCGTGTTCGGCGATCCGGAGCCGGGCCTCCTCCTCGGCCAGCTCCTCGACACAGCGCCGCCAGTGCCGGACGGCGACGCCGATCCGCTCGGCGGCGCCGCGCGCGTCGCACGGCGCGAGCCCGGCCCGCGCGGCCGGGTCCTGCCGGCCGGCCTCCGCGAGCTGTTCGTCGGCGGTGGCGGCCGCGCCGCGCAGCAGGGTGGCCAGGGAGCCGGTGAGCGCCGTAAGGAGCTCGTCGGGGGTGCTGTCCTGCGGCAGGCCCTGCCAGTGGGTGAGCGCGCCGCCCGCGAGCGCCGCGCCCCGCTCGATCTCGCGCCGCACCCGCTCCGCCGCCTCCCCGTACGCGCCCTCGACCCGCTGGACCAGCCGCACCGCGGCCGCGTGCTGCGCCGCCGCGGCCCCGGCCAGCGCGGGCATCCGGGAGCGGAGCGAGTCCAGCGTCCCGGCGACCGTGCGGGCGGCGGCGACGGTGCGGGCGTAGGGGTCCTGTGCGTGCTGGGTGAGCCAGGCCCGCAGCGCAGCGACGGCGGTGGCGGGCAGCAGCCCGCTGCCGCCGCCCGCGGACTCGGGGAGCTCGGGGATGGTGAAGCGCGGGACATCGCCGAGCCCGGCGGCCGTGAGGAGCGCGGCGTACTGCCGGGAGACCTCGGCGGCCACCTGGTGCGGCACCCGGTCCAGGACGGTGACGAGGGTGACGTCGTACTCCTTCGCGGTCCGCAGCAGATGCCAGGGGACGGCGTCGGCGTACCGGGTGGCCGTGGTGACGAGCACCCAGATGTCCGCGGCGCAGATCAGTTCGGCGGCCAGATCGCGGTTCCGCGCGACCAGCGAGTCGATGTCGGGCGCGTCGAGCAGGGCGAGCCCCCGTGCCAGCCCCGGGTCGGTCTCCACCCGCAGCGCCGCCGGCCCCTCCTGCGCCCGCTCCTCCTCGTCGTACGCGCTCTCCGCCCGCTCCCCCTGCGCCGGCACCCACACCCGGGCGAGCCGCGGCAGCACCCGCTGCCCGGCGAACCAGGGGTGATCGTCGGGATGGCACACCAGCACCGGCGTCCGCGTTGTGGGACGCAACACACCTGCCTCGGTGACCCGTCGGCCGACCAGCGAATTCACCAGGGTGGACTTGCCCGCGCCGGTCGATCCCCCGATGACCGCCAGCAGGGGCGCTTCGGGGGCGCGCAACCGGGGCACGAGGTAGTCGTCCAGTTGAGCGAGCAGCTCGGCACGGCTGCGGCGAGCGCGGTCGGCGCCGGGAAGGGGGAGCGGAAACCGAGCGGCGTCGACACGGTCACGCAGTGCGGTCAGCGCGTCGAGCAGCCGGGGCCGTACGTCCAAGATCGCCACACGGTGAAGAATGCCCGCTTTTGGCGCCTTTTTGAAGCGTATGCTCACTCGCGCGCGTCAAAGAGACCTACCCGGATCAACCTAAAAGGGGCACGGGGTGAGCGTGACCACAGAGGCTCGGGCATAACGAGTGCACAACACCCGTTCTCTGATGCGTGAAAATCGATGCAAGTTCCGCACCTCCCTGCGATTATCGGATCGCTTCACCGAACCTCCACAACGTGCCACGCAGGTGAAGCACCCGGGGCGAGGCGCAGGGAGCCCTATCCTTGTCCCCGGCAAGGTCACGGTCCGTCGAGTCCGGCCACCCGCACCACGGCCGCCCCGCCGGTCCCGTGGACACCGGGGGCTCACCAGCTCCACGACCACCGGCCCCCGTAGCTCAGTGGATAGAGCAGGCGCCTTCTAAGCGCTTGGCCGCAGGTTCGAGTCCTGCCGGGGGCGCAGCGGACCCTCTCCTCTACGCACGTAGCGGAGAGGGTCCTTTGTCCGTTCGGCCGTCGTGGCCGGTGACGCGGGACCGGGATCGGACCGGAAGGGAACCGGAACGGCCCGCAGGGAACCGGGACGGGGCAGGGCCGGGAGCCATCGCTCCCGGCCCTGCCCCGGAATCCGTACGGCGCGGGGGTCGGTCCGCGGGAGTCAGTCCCCGCGGCCCCGGGTGTCCCCGCCCTCTTCGGTGCCCCCGCCCCCTTCCGGGCCCGGCTCGCCGCCGGTGCGCTGCTCCTTGGTGCCGAGGTCCAGCGGGGCGCCCATGCCCCCGGAGAGGGGCGGCTCGTGGTGGGTGGGCACCTCGTGCACGACCACCTCGGGGTGGTGGAGGTCGAAGGCGGGGGACTCCGAGCGGATTTGCGGCAGGGTGAGGAAGTTGTGCCGGGGCGGAGGGCATGAGGTGGCCCATTCCAGGGAGCGGCCCCACCCCCAGGGGTCGTCGGTCGCGACGCGCTTTCCGTACTTCCCGGTCCGCCACACGTTGTAGACGAACGGCAGGGTGGACAGGCCCAGGAGGAAGGAGCCGATGGTGGAGACCGTGTTCAGCGTGGTGAAGCCATCGGCGGCCAGATAGTCGACATAGCGGCGCGGCATGCCGTTGGCACCCAGCCAATGGTGCACCAGAAAGGTCGTGTGGAAGCCGATGAACAGGGTCCAGAAATGGATCTTGCCGAGGCGTTCGTCGAGCATCGTTCCGGTGAACTTGGGCCACCAGAAATAGAATCCGGCGAACATCGCGAAGACCACCGTACCGAAGACCACGTAGTGGAAGTGGGCGACGACGAAATAGCTGTCATGGACCTCGAAATCCAGCGGAGGCGAGGCGAGGATCACCCCGGTCAGGCCGCCGAACAGGAAGGTGACCAGGAATCCGATGGCCCACAGCATGGGTGTCTCGAAGGAGAGGGAGCCGCGCCACATGGTTCCGGTCCAGTTGAAGAACTTCACCCCGGTCGGCACCGCGATGAGGAACGTCATGAAGGAGAAGAACGGCAGGAGCACCGCACCCGTGGCGAACATGTGATGGGCCCACACCGTCGCGGAGAGTCCGGTGATGGCGATGGTGGCGCCCACCAGTCCCATATAACCGAAGATCACCTTGCGGGAGAACACCGGAATGATTTCGGTGATGATGCCGAAGAACGGCAGGGCGATGATGTAGACCTCGGGGTGACCGAAGAACCAGAAGAGGTGCTGCCACAGCACCGGCCCGCCGTTCGCTCCTTCGAAGACGACCGCGCCGAATTTACGGTCCGCCTCCAGCACCAGCAGGGCGGCCGCCAGAACGGGGAAGGCGATCAGTACCAGGATCGAGGTGAAGAGGATGTTCCAGGTGAAGATGGGGAGGCGGAACATCGTCATTCCCGGGGCACGCATGCACACGATGGTCGTGATGAAGTTGACGGCGCCCAGGATCGTGCCGAAACCGGAGAGGGCAAGGCCCATGACCCACAGGTCGCTGCCGGTGCCCGGGGCGCGCAGCTTGCTGCTGAGCGGCGTATAGGCGGTCCAGCCGTAGTCGGCCGCGCCTTGAGGGGTGAGCAGACTGCCGATCACGATCAGCCCGCCGAAGAGGAAAAGCCAGTACGAGAGCATGTTCAGCCGGGGGAAGGCGACGTCCGGGGCGCCGATCTGTAGCGGCATGATCTCGTTGGCGAATCCGGCGAAGACCGGCGTGGCGAAGAACAGCAGCATCAGCGTGCCGTGCAGGGTGAAAGCCTGGTTGTACTGCTCCGGACTGATCAACTGGAGTCCCGGCCGGGCCAGTTCGGCGCGCATGACCATGGCCAGCAGGCCGGCGATCAGAAAGAAACCGAACGCGGTCACCAAGTACAGGTGTCCGATTTTCTTATGGTCCGTCGTGGTGAGCCAGTCGACCACGATTCTGCCGAGTTTGGTGGGTTCCGCGGGAGCTTCAAAGTCGGGCTTGGTTGTCGTCGCCATGTCCGTGTCCGCTCCTCGGCAGTATGAATGTGTGGGCGGCCGGCGGCACCGGCCCACGAATCCGTTGTATCGATTCGCCCACCATTACCGGAAGCGGGACGGCGATTCGGACCCGACTCGCCGAAAAGGTCCCGGGCCCCACCGGGCATTGCGCGGAACACGGCAGGAGTTTCGCCTTGGCGAGCCGCTCGGGGCGCCGGAGGGCCCTCACCGTACGCCCTCCTCGCGGGACCGCCGGGTCAGCAGGCCGACGATCCTGCCGCCGAGTGACGGATGGGCCGTCGGCGGGGCGTCGGTCACCGGGGCCGGCCGCGACGGTCTGCGCCGCCACCGGCGGATCCCCGCGCTGACGACGACCGCCGCGGCGCCGAGCAGTGCCGATCTCGCCCGTCGCACACGTGACATCGGTCTTCTCCCATCCTCCGGGTGCGGATGAGCGGCCGCCTCGCATTCGCGAATCAGGCGTGTGCCGGTGCGGAAGTTCTCCGCTCTCCGCACCGGCCTCCGCCCCGCCGAGCTGCTATTCGCCCTTGAAGACGGCTTTCTGGACTTCGTCGGGGCCTTCGAAGCTGCCCTTCTTGACGTGCGACAGCTCATCGACCAATTCGCGGTCGGCCCCGTTCTCCTTGGCGCGTTCCACCAGGGACTGGCGGTCGGCCGGATAGCTGGCGCCCTTGAGCGCCTTCTGGAGATCGGTGGGGTTGGGTTTCGTCATGACGAATCCTCCGTTCACCTGCCTGTCGCGGGCCTCGGGGCCCAGCCCCGGTTACCCATGTCCGGAGGGCCCAATCAGAGGGGGCCTGGAGGAGTCAGCCGGTTCGGGGGATGGGGGGCACGAGGATGAGGGTCAGGGCTGAGACGGTGGAGCCGCGGTCTTCCCACGGCCTTCCCAGTGATCACCGAACGGACGGTCCGGCGATCACCGAGCTGACAGTCCTGTGCTCACCGGACCAACGGTCCGGCGATCATCGAGCGGACGGTCAGGAACGACGCCCCACGGCGTCGGGGTCGTCCAGCGCCTCATGCGGCTCCTCCGCCACGGCGCCCTCGGCCGACCCGGCCGGGGCGTGCTTGCGGCGCGCCGCCAGGCGGGCCGTGATCAGCCCGGCGACGGGCTCGGTGTAGCGGGCGGTGAGCGGGCCGAGGACGACCAGGATCAGGACGTACGCCGTGGCCAGCGGGCCGAGCGACGGTTCGATACCAGCGGTGACGGCGAGTCCCGCGATGACGATCGAGAACTCGCCACGGGCCACCAGCGTACCGCCGGCCCGCCAGCGGCCCCGGACGGAGATTCCGGCCCGCCGCGCCGCCCAGTAGCCAGTGACGATCTTCGTACCGGCGGTGATGACGGCCAGCGTCATGGCGGGCAGCAGCACCGGCGGAATGCTGGCCGGGTCCGTGTGCAGCCCGAAGAAGACGAAGAAGACGGCGGCGAACAGATCCCGCAGCGGGCTCAGCAGATGGTGGGTGCCCTCGGCGACCTCCCCGGACAGGGCGATGCCCACCAGGAACGCGCCGACGGCGGCCGACACCTGGAGCTGCTGGGCGATCCCCGCCACCAGCAGCGTCAGTCCGAGCACCACCAGCAGCAGCTTCTCGGGGTCGTCGCTGGAGACGAAGCGGGAGATGAGCCGGCCGTAACGGACGGCGAGGAACAGCACCAGACCGGCCACGCCGAGGGCGATGGTCAGGGTGACGCTGCCCGCCGCCAGGCCCGCACCGGCCAGCAGGGCGGTGACGATCGGCAGATAGACGGCCATCGCCAGGTCCTCGAGAACCAGGATGCTCAGGATCGCCGGGGTCTCCCGGTTGCCGAGGCGGCCCAGATCGCCGAGCACCTTGGCGATGACACCGGAGGAGGAGATCCAGGTGACGCCGGCCAGCACGACCGCGGCCACCGGCCCCCACCCCAGCAGCAGGGCCATCACCGCGCCGGGCAGTGCGTTGAGCACGGCGTCCACGAGCCCGGCCGGGTACTGGGTCTTGAGATTGCTGACCAGATCGGTGGCGGTGTACTCCAGGCCGAGCATCAGCAGCAGCAGGATGACGCCGATCTCGGCGCCGGTCGCGACGAACTCCTCGCTCGCCCCCAGCGGCAGCAGCCCGCCCTCACCGAAGGCCAGGCCGGCCAGCAGATACAGCGGGATCGGGGAGAACTGAAACCGTCCGGCCAGTCGTCCCAGCAGCCCGAGGCCCAGGATGACCGCGCCGAATTCGATCAGAAAGACGGCAGACGAATGCATCGCTTCACTCCCGCCCTAGTATCGCCGCGGCCGTCTCCACGCCCTCGCGGGTACCGATCACGATCAGCTCGTCCCCGCCGGCCAGCCGGAAGTCGGGGGTCGGGGAGGGGATCGCCTCCGCCCTGCGCAGCACGGCCACGATCGAGGCGCCGGTCTGCGTCCGCATCCGCGTCTCGCCCAGCACCCGTCCGTTCCAGTACGAGACGGTCGACAGCTCGATCCGCTCGGCCACCAGCCCGAGCTCGGTGGTGGACAGCAGGTTCGGGCTGTGATGAGTCGGCATCAACGCCCCTACGAGCGCTTCCGCTTCTCCTGCGGTCAGCCTGGTGGACAGGGCGCATTCATCGGGATCTTCCTTCCGGTATGTACTCAGTGTCCGTCCGCCGTCGCGATGCGCGATGACCGAGAGCCGCCTGTGTTCACGTGTCGTCAGGTCGTATCGAACCCCGATGCCCGGCAATGGCGTACTGCTCATCCGCGGAGCGCCCACAATCGTCCCTCTCGTAGCTCTGGTCTCATGCCACCCTAACGAATGGCAAAGAATAGGTAATGATGGCCGGTGTGCGAGGGTGCGATGGGACGATGCCGACCGCACAAGGTGGGGTGACCATCGAGATACGAGGAGGATGGTGCCCATGATTGAGTGGAGGCGGCTCAGCACCGGCGTCAGGCCGGTTCCCGATCCGGTCGCCACCCCCGTCATCTGGGGCGGGGCCTTCCTCGGCGCACTCGTCCTGGTAGCGACCGTGAACTTCTTCGGCGGCCACGGGCGGCCGATGTTCGCCCTGGTCACACTGTCGCTGCTGGCTGCCCTGCTGGGGCTGTGCTCGCGGTTCGTCGCCGCGCCCGGTACGGCGGCGCTGTGCTGGCTGTTCCTCAACGGCTTCGCCATCCCGCCCGCGGGCCAGCTCACTTGGGCGGGCGACCGCGACACCGGCTGGCTCGCCTGCCTCCTGGCGGCGGCCGTCGCCGGCACCGCGCTCGCCCGGGTCGTCAACGCGCGGGCGGGATACCGCCGTATCACCCCGCCGGGCCCGTAACGGACGGCGTTGTCAGGGCGCTTCACGGCGCCGTTTTCACCGCTCACCTGGTGCCACATGCCTGGCGCCACACACCTGATGCTCTAGTGCGGCATCGTCAGCACCGCCACACCGCCCACCCGGTCGGCGGCGAGGTCGTCGAGGGCGGTGTCCGCCCGGTCGAAGGGGTAGCGGGTGACCGTGGCGCGGACGCGGTGGTCGGCGGCGTTGGCCAGGAATTCCCGGCCGTCCTCGCGGGTGTTGGCGGTGACGCTGCGGACGGTGCGTTCGCGGAAGAGATGGCGCGCGTAGTTCAGGGAGGGGATGTCGGAGAGGTAGATGCCGGCGATGCTCAGCGTGCCGCCGGCGTCCAGGGCCTCCAGGGCGACCGGGACCAGGTCGCCGACCGGGGCGAAGAGGATGGCGGCGTCGAGGGGCTCGGGCGGTCGGTCGTACGCGTCCCTCGCGCTGGCGGCGCCGAGGTCCAGGGCGAGGGCGCGGGCGGCGGCCGAGCGGGTCAGGACGTGGACGACGGCGCCCTGGGCGATGGCGACCTGCGCGGTGAGGTGGGCGGAGCCGCCGAAGCCGTAGATGCCGAGCCGGCCGCCCGGTGGGAGATCGGCGCGGCGCAGGGCGCGGTAGCCGATGATGCCGGCGCACAGCAGCGGGGCGAGCTCCTCGTCGGCGTATCCGGAGGGCAGCTCATAGGCGTAGGCCGCCGGTACGGTGACGTACTCGGCGTAACCGCCGTCCGCGTCCCAGCCGGTGTACTCGGAGGACGGGCACAGGTTCTCCTGGCCCCGGAGGCAGTAGCCGCAGCGGCCGCAGGTGCGCCGCAGCCAGGGGACGCCGAGCCGGATTCCGGCGCCGGGGGCATGCGCCCCCTCGCCCGCCGCGACCACCTCGCCGACGGCCTCGTGGCCGGGGACGACGGGGCTGCGGTGCGGGGGCAGATCGCCGTCGCGGACATGCAGATCGGTGCGGCACACCCCACAGGCCCGGACCCGGACCAGCAGTTCGTCCGCCGCCGGCCGCGGAACCGGCAGCTCCAGCTGCTCGATCCGGCCCGGGGTGGGGACCGTCCATGCCCGCATGGTCGCCGGGAGGCCGGCGTGCGCATCCCTCACACCGCCAACGTAACGCCATGAGGGCCGGGTGCGGCTAGCCGGCATGCCTCCCGGCCATGCGGGGGCAGAAGGGCGGATATGTGTCCTGAACCTGCCAGCGCTGGGGACAGTGGTGATCAGGCTCGTGGGCCGCGTATCGGGGCAGAGCTCGTTGGCACGGCGCGGGTACGCCTGGCGGTCGTCGTCGCCATGGGCTACCGTCCGGCCCGCCGGGACCTGGGCTGGGTAGCGCCTCGGTTACGGGAATCCGGCGCGGGACATGGCACCTTCTTGACAGAACCCACCGTTCCGGTACTTCCCTCGCCTACGGTCCGCGGCATGGTCGCGTCCGTCACAACCGAGCCCGAGAGCTCCACCAGGCGCTCCATGGCCACGGAGCTCACCATCGGCGACCCCGCGCTCGCGGACCGTCTGGCGCGCGGGATGGACGCCTCGGAGAAGCGGCTGCGCGCTGTCGCCGCCGAGGCCCTGGACCCTGGTGTCGCGGATATCGCCGGGCATCTCCTCGCGTCCGGCGGAAAGCGGCTGCGTCCGCTGCTGGCGCTGCTCGGGGCGGAATTCGGCGAGCGCGATCCGTCCGCCGCCGTGGCGGCCGCCGCCCTGGCGGAGCTGGTGCATGTCGCCTCGCTGTACCACGACGACGTCATGGATCAGGCCCGCACCCGGCGCGGAGTTCCCAGCGCCAACGCCCGTTGGGGCAATTCCACCGCCGTACTCGCGGGCAACTGGCTGCTGTCGAAGGCGGCGCAGCTCTCCTCGGAACTCGGCCCGGAAGCCATCCGATTGCAGTCGGATGCCACCCATCGGCTGGTCATGGGTCAGGTACGGGAACTCATCGGCCCGTCGGGCGACGACGACCCGCTCTCCCACTACTTCGCCGTGGTGGCCGGGAAGTCGGCCGCGCTCATCGCGATGGCACTGCAACTCGGGGCGGTCCGGACGGGCGCCCCGGAGCGTGTGGTCGAGGCGCTCGCGGAATACGGAGAACATCTGGGGATCGCGTTCCAGGTGGCCGATGACATTCTCGACATCACCTCCAGCTCCGAGGTCTCCGGAAAAGAGCAGGGCAAGGATCTCGCGATCGGCGTCGCCAGCCTTCCGGTGCTGCTGGCGCTGGCCGCCGAGCGGCCCGAGGCGGATGAGTTGCGCACCCTGCTGAACGCCGCCGCCACCGCCCGCACCGTCGCCACCGTCGCCCCGGAGGGGGCCGGGCTGCCGAGGGCAGTGGCGCTGCTGGACCGCTGCGGGGCGCTGTCGGAGGCGCGGGCCGTGATGCACGCCCGGCTGCTGCGCGCCCGGACCGCGCTGAACGGACTGCCGCACGGCCCGGCCACCCGGGCGCTGCACGCTCTGTGCGACTTCGTCGCACACCGGGACCACTAGGGCCCTTCTGACGGCCTCCGGGGAGGGCCGGGCCGGTGCCCCCGGCCGACCGGCGTGGCGTCGGCCGACTGGCGTGGCGCCGGCCGGCCCTCGCGTGGCTGCCGTCGGCCGTCCGGGACTGCCGTCCAGGGCCAGGGGCCAGAGGAGCGGAACGTGGGACGGGCCGCGGCCTACGACTGCTGCTGCTGCTCTTCCACCCAGCGGTAGAAGGCGATCTGCCGGGACATGAGGGTGACCAGCTCGTACGCGGTGTGTGAGGCGGCCACGGAGGTGATGTCCGCGTGGTCGTACGCCGGGGCGACCTCGACCAGATCGGCGGAGACCAGATGGCAGTCGGCGAGCCCACGCACGATCTCCAGCAACTCGCGCGAGGTGAGACCGCCCGCCTCGGGGGTGCCGGTGCCGGGAGCGTGCGAGGGGTCCAGGACATCGATGTCCACCGAGATGTAGAGCGGCCGCTTGCCGATCCGCTCCTTGAGCTGCTGCACCACCTCGTCGACCCCGCGCCGCATCACATCGGCCGAGGTGACGATTCCGAAGCCCAGCTTGGTGTCCTCGGTCAGGTCCTCCTTGCTGTACAGCGGGCCGCGGGTGCCGACGTGCGAGAGCGCGGAGGTGTCGAGGATGCCCTCCTCGACCGCGCGGCGGAAGGGCGTTCCGTGGGTGTACTGGGCGCCGAAGTGGTTGTCCCAGGTGTCCAGGTGCGCGTCGAAATGCAGCAGTGCCACCGGGCCGTGCTTGCGGGCGACCGCGCGCAGGATCGGCAGCGCGATGGTGTGGTCCCCGCCCAGCGTCATCAGCTGCGCGCCCGTGGACAGCAGCTCCTCCGCGCCCGCTTCGATGTTCTCGATGGCCTCGTCGAGGTTGTGCGGGTTGGCGGTGATGTCGCCGGCGTCCGCCACCTGAACGTAGTGGAACGGGTACGCGTCCTGCGCCGGGTTGTAGGGGCGCAGCTGGCGCGACGCCTCGCGGATGGCGTTTCCGCCGAAGCGGGCGCCCGGCCGGTAGGAGACACCGGCGTCGAACGGCACCCCGACCACCGCGATGTCCGTTGTGCCGACCTGGTCCAGGCGCGGAACGCGGCCGAAGGTCGCTGGGCCCGCGAAGCGCAGGGTGCGCTCGGTCTCCTCGGGCGGTACGGGCATGGCTGTGTCGCGATGGTTCGCGGGCATGATCGGTTCTGAGCCCTTCGCGTGGGGGAAATAGGCGAGCAGTGGATCCTGCGTCAACTATTGAATCCCTCGATCGGGTGAATGCCCACCGTAATCACCCCCTAAAGGCAACCACGCCCCCTATCAGGCAGCCGGTACGCGCCGCTGCGCAGGGCCCTGTCCGCCGCCTTTCCCCAGGTCGGCTGCCTCCGTCGGCACCGCGTAGCATGAATTCCATGGGCAGCTCACGGTCGCAGGTGGCGGACGAGTGCAGCAACCCCGGCACCGGCCCGACCCCGCCCGTCCGGCACAGCCTGTGGCAGGGGCAGGGTCCCGTGGTGGCCGTGGTGGCGGTGGGCGGCGCACTCGGGGCGACGGCCCGCTACGGGGCGTCGCTGCTCTGGCCGACCCGGCCCGGCACCTTTCCCTGGACGACCCTGGTGGTGAACGGGGTCGGCTGCGCGATCATCGGCGTCTTCCTGGTGCTGATCAGCGAGGTGTGGACGGCCCACCGGCTGGTGCGGCCCTTCTTCGGTACGGGTGTGCTCGGCGGTTTCACCACCTTCTCCACGTACGCCGTGGACGCGACCCGGCTGGTCCAGGACGGCCGTATCGCGACCGCGTGCGCCTATCTGGCGGGGACCTTGGTGGTGGCGATGGCGGCGGTATGGGCCGCGGTGGCGGCGACCCGGCGCGCCCTCGGCGCGTACGGCGTCGGCCCCGGCGGGAAGGCGGCGGCCCGGTGAACGGCGAGCCCGCGCTGCGGCTGACCGTCTTCATCGGCGAGAACGACACCTGGCACCGCAAACCGCTGTTCGCCGAGATCGTGCACCGTGCCCATCGCGCGGGGCTCACGGGTGCGAGCGTGTTCCGCGGTGTCGAGGGCTACGGCTCCTCGTCCCTGATCCACACCTCGCGGCTGCTGTCGCTCAGCGAGGATTTGCCCATTGCCATCGTGATCATCGATACGGAGGAGCGGGTGCGGTCCTTCCTGCCCGAACTGGAGGAGATCGTGGGCGACGGCCTGGTGGTGGTCGACCCGGTCGAGATCGTGCACCCCCGGGGCCGCATCCGGTGAACTGGCTGCTGGTGATCGCGGGTGGACTGGTCGGCGCCCCGCTGCGCTATCTGACCGACCGCGTGGTACAGGCCCGGCACGACTCGGTGTTCCCCTGGGGCACCTTCGTGGTCAATGTGGCGGGCGCCGCGGTGCTGGGCCTGCTGACCGGGGCGGCCGTGGCGGGGGCGGCGTCCCCGCGGTTGCAGCTGCTCCTGGGCACGGGGCTGTGCGGAGCGCTGACGACATACTCGACGTTCTCGTACGAGACACTGCGGCTGGCCGAGGAGGGCGCCCGGCTCTTCGCCGTCGCGAACGTGGTGATGAGTGTGGCGGCCGGGACGGGCGCCGCCTTCGCGGGTGGAGCGCTCGCCCACACGATCTGGGGCTGACGGCACACCGCCCGCCCCCGGCACACCACCCACCCCGGCACACCGCTCGTACCGGCGCGGCGGGCGCCCCGGCGCGGCGCGTGCGGGAGCACCGCCACCGGACGCTACGGCAGCAATCGCGTCGCGGTCGGTGGCAGGCTGAACTCCCCGGTGGCCGCCGTCCGCAGATGCTCCAGCAGCACCCGGCGCAGCTCACGCGCGGCCCGGGGCGGCGCGACGTCCTTACGGTGGGCGACAGCGATGGTGCGCTGCATGTCGTGCCCCGCGAACGGGGTGATCCGCAGCCCGGACCGGGCCGCCACCATCCCCGGCAGTACGGCGATGCCCAGCCCCGCCCGTACGAAGCCCAGCACCGCGTCCATCTCGCCGCCCTCCACCGTGAAGGAGGGCTCGAAACCCGCCGCCCGGCACGCCGCCGTGGTGAATTCCCGCAGGTCGTATCCGCGGCGGAACATCACCATCGGCCGGTCCCGCAGATCCTCGACCCGGATCCGGCGGCGGCGGGTCGGTGGTGGGGACGCGGGTGAGGATGCCACCACCAGCTCCTCCCGCAGCAGCTCGGTGGCGGCGAGAGCGGGGGCCTGACCGGGCAGCGGGGTGATGATCAGCGCGAGGTCCAGCTCGCCCGCGGAGAGTGTGCGCACCAGGTCCTGGGAACCGCCCTCGTCCACGATGAGTTCGATGCCGGGAAACTCGTCGTGGAAGCGGCGCAGCACATCGGGGACGAAGCTGGCGCACAGGCTCGGCGTGGCTCCCAGCCGCACGCGGCCGCGCCGCAGCTGGGCGACCTCCTGGACCTCGCGGTGCGCGGTCTCGGTGTCGGCGAGGATCTGGCGGGCGAGCGGAAGCAGCGCCTCTCCCGCGTCGGTGAGCGCGATATGGCCGCGCGCCCGGTGGAAGAGATCGGCTCCGAGCTCCCGCTCCAGGGCCCGGATCTGCTGGGACAGCGAGGGCTGGGCGACATGCAGAAGCTCCGCGGCACGGGTGAAGTGCCGGGTCTCTGCGACGGTGGCGAAATAACGCAGCTGCTGCAACTGCACACCATGATGATAGGCAGGCCGTGGAATCCTGCCGCAGCACGCCCGCGACGCATCGCTGGGGGAGCTGGGGTGTCGCACGTGTCGCACGTGTCGCACGTGTCGCCCCGAGGACGGAGGGGCGCATCCGGCGACCGGTCGCGACCGGTCTTCCTCAGGCGGCCGTCGCCGGATGACGACGCGCGCCCTACGAGTGAGTGGCCAGCGCCTGCATCCCCGGGCCGCAGGCCTCGATCAGCGGGGCCAGTTCCGCCTCGGGCAGCGTCCGCGCGGCGCCGCGCCGACCGCCGTCGAGGTGCGCGACGGACGCGTCAAGCCAGGTGGGGAGCGGTTCCACACCGATGAATTCGGCCAGCCGGATGAGTTCCTTCTCCGGTTCCTCGACGAGGGTGTCGTACGACATCGAGGTGCGCTGGGAGGCCGGGACCGTGGCCAGCTGCTCCAGGCCGTCGATCATCACCCCGGACCACAGGCCGCCGAACACGGCGAGCGGGATGGGGCGGTCCCACACCAGCGCCGGGTCCCACTCGTCGCCCAGCAGCGGAGCGAGGTCGGGCGGGAGCTGGGCCGCGTGCTCCGGGGTCAGCTGATACGGCGACTCCAGGCCGCAGTGGTCGGCCATCTCCTTCGCCAGCGGGAGCATCCGGAAGCTGACGTGCCGGCTCATGGAGAAGGCGCAGTCAGGGCCTTCGCGGTAGAGGTGCACAAAGCGCGCCTCGGGGAAGGCGCGGTGCATCTCCGCCACCCGGCCTATGGACAGACCGGTTCGCTCGACGACGGCGCCGGGGTTGCCGAACCGTGCGCCGAGGGTGGCGAAGAAGGCCCTCCAGTGGTCCGCCGGACATCGCGTGGGCCACGAGGTGACCTCGGACTCCAACTCGTCGAAGAGGGCGTCCGGGTCATCGGTCAGATGGGGCAGCACCATGACGCTGATGGCGGGGATGCCGGTGGTCCTGGCGTCGAACCGCCGCTTGGGCAGCCGGTGGTAGAGGAACTCGGGCGGGATGGCCCCATTCTTGATCAAGTTATTGGTGAGAGCATGGGGACGGGACAGATATCCCCAGAACTCCGGGCCGCTCAGCGGGGCTTCGGCCAGCACTTCCGAATCGGGAATACTGGCGAACAATTCATTGATACTGAGTACGTCCGGGTGAAGATTGATGACCCGTGACAGAGCCGTCGAACCACATCGACCGGTGCCGACGACAAATGTCAAGTTCTGGTTGACCACGCGCACTTTCCTCCGGTTTGCTCGAACAACTAGGCATTTCCCTAGTGGTCGATGACACACCACACTTGGCAGCTACAGCGATGCTAATGGAGGCCCAGAAGCGGCACCCATCCACCATCGACCGTCAACCACCGGCCACTGAACAGCGGAAACGCACACGACGAGACGTCAGAGGCGAACTCGGAGTTCAAGACTTTCCGAGTCTTTTGCGCAACTTTCACATCCAGCAGGGCCGATGCCCCCCGGCTCCACCCCGCTCACCAGCGACGGAGCCCGATCCGACCCGTCACGCGGGGCTTCACAACTCGCTTACCACACCGTGACCTCAGTCGAACAAATTCACCCGTGACACAACGGTCATCTTTTCGCATCAACGGCACTGCTAGAGTTCGCAATCACCTCATACCCGAGATCCAGGGCTGGCACACACCAGCCGCGTCGGGAGAGGCCGAGAACACGCGACGTAACACAGAGCAGCCATGCCGCCGCACAGGGTGCTACAGGAGGGAACAAGAGCACCAATGGCCGGCAAGGTATTTTCGTCCGGGGGGACGGTGCGTTACCAGGTGTGCCATGCACGGTGATTCGCTTCCCCTCGCTCACGAGTAATTTCGGGGAAGGTGCTTCGTACGTGTTGGTGGAGCGCGATCAGGAGATGGCCCGGCTCAGTCGGCTCCTCTTCGAGGACGCCCGGCCAGGAAGCCGACTGGCCGTCATCAGCGGTGCCATGACATCGGGGAAAACCGCGCTTCTGCATGCCGTGGCGGATACCGCGAGTGCGCGAGGCGTCCGGGTGCTGCCCGCCGTCGCCTCCACCTCGGAACAGGACTTCCCCTACGCCGTGCTCGATCAGCTCTACCAGAGCATGCCGGCGCACCTTCGGCACGCCCGGCCGCGGCCGGGTCTCGACGTGCCCCCGAACCCCTACGGCCCGGACCAGGCCGACCTCCCGCTCCTCCAGGGGTTCCACCGCACACTCGACGAACTGACCGCTGACGCCCCGCTGCTGATCGCGATCGACGACGTCCAGTTCGCCGATCTGCCGTCACTGCGCTGTCTGGCGTACGGCATCCGCCGATGTCGCTCCGAGGCGCTGTCCGTCGTGGTGAGCCGCGGGTCACTGACCGGGCCCACCGCCCCGGCACTGGATGAGGTGCTGCACGAGCCGAAGGTCTGCCATGTGCGGCTCGCCCCGCTCACTGTCGCCGGCGTCACCACCCTGCTGACCGAGGAGTTGGGCGCCGAGGAGGCCGAGCGCCACGCCGCCGCGTTCCACGACATGACGGGCGGCAACCTCCTGCTGCTGCGCGGACTCCTGGACGACCGGTTCTCCCGCCTCGCCCGGGGCCCTGTGCACACCGCGCCGGGCTCCCCGGTGGCCGGAGAGTTGTTCCGGCAGGCGGCGCTGTCCTGCGTGTACCGCGGCGGTCCGGCCCACCGCCGGGTGGCCCATGCCATCGCGCTGCTGGGTGACGCGGTGTCCGTTCCCCTGCTGAGCAAGCTGATCGAGGTCGAGGAGCGGCAGGTCCGGCGGTCCGTGGCGACGCTCACCGAGGTCGGGATCCTGCACGACGCGCAGTTCCGCAGCGACGCGGTGCGCACCGTGCTCCTGGAGGATCTGGAGATGGACGAGCTCGGCCCGCTGCACCACCGAGCGGCCCGGCTGCTGTACGAGGAGGGCGCCGACCCCATCGACGTGGCCCGCCATCTGCTCAGCCACGAGGCGGCCGAGCCGGTCGAGGAGTGGATTCCGCAGGCGCTGCGGGACGCCGCCGAGCAGGCGATCGCCGCCGACCGCAGGGAACTGGCGATGAACTGCCTGCAGATGGCCGACCGGTGCAGCACCGATGAGCGCGAGGCGCTCGTCCTCCAGGCGACCATGGTCCAGGCCATGTGGCCGTTCAACCCGCTGTCCCAGATGCGGCGGCTCCAGTCGCTGGCCGGCCCGGCCGGCAGCGGACAGCTGCCGACGCGGCACACCCTCGCTGTGATCATCGGGCTGCTCGGGTTCGGCCGGATGGGCGAGGCGGCAGCCGCCCTCGAGCAGGTCAGCCGGGCCGCGGCCGGGAGCCCGAGCCCCGAACTCGACACGGGTCTGCGGACCATCGGACTGACGCTCGCCACCACCTACCCCGACCACCCCGAACTGCGGCCCTTCCTGCACCGGGGAGAGCCCGTCGGCCGGTGGGACGACGACGCGCCGTCGCCGGACCGGACCCCCGAGTCCCCCCAGCTCACCGCGCTCGGGGCGCTGTGGACGGTGCTGAGCCGGGGCGTCGACGAGGACACCGTACGGGCCGCGGAGCGGGTGCTGGAGACCGTCCGGCTCTCCGACCGGACGATGCTGACGGTGCACGCCGCGCTCCAGACGCTGGTGTACGCGGACCGCCACGCCACCGCCACCACCTGGTGCGACCGGCTGATCGAGGAGACGTCCAAGCGCGGCGCCAAGGCGCTGCTGGCCTACTTCTGCGTGCTGCGGGCCCAGATCGCGCTGCGCGTGGGACGGCTCCAGGACACCGTCCGGTTCGCGGAGCGGGCGCTGGCGGAGCTTCCGGCGCGCGGCTGGGGGGTCACCGTCGGCATGCCGCTGGGGATGCTGGTCAACGCGCACACCGCGATGGGCAACCATGACGCGGCGGCCGAACTGCTGGCCCGCCCGGTGCCGGAGGAGATGTACCGGAACCGCTACGGGCTGCACTACCTCTACGCGCGTGCCCGGCATCAGCTGGCCACCGGCCGTCATCACGCGGCCCTCACCGACTTCCGCGCCTGTGGCGAGAAGATGGCCGCCTGGGACCTGGATTCGCCCGCCACCCTCGCCTGGCGGCTCGGCGCCGCCGAGACCTGGCTGGCCCTGGGCGGGCAGGAGCGGGCGGCGCGGCTGGCGGAGGAACAGCTGGAGCTGGCCGGGGAGTCCTCCTCCCCCACCCGTGGCGCCGCGCTGCGGATCCTGGCCGCCACCCGGCCGTTGAACGAGCGGACCGCGCTGCTTCAGCAGGCGGTGGGGGTGCTTCAGGCGAGCGGCGGCTGGTACGAGATGGCGCGGGCGCTGGCGGATCTGGCGGAGACGCACAAACAGCTCGGCGATCTGGACACCAGCCGGCTGATGACCCGCCGGGCCCTGCGGCTCGCGGACAGCTGCGGCGCCGAGGAATTGTCCCGTTCGCTCCAGCGCACCCCGGCACGCTCGGCCCTGTCGGAGGCGGCCCGTACCGGTGAGGACACCGCCGCGTTCTCCGAACTCTCGGACGCCGAGAGCCGGGTCGCCGCGCTGGCGGCCTCCGGCTACACCAACCGGGAGATCGCCGCTAAGCTCTACATAACGATCTCCACGGTGGAGCAACACTTGACCCGCGTCTACCGGAAGATCAACATCAGCCAGCGCCGAGAACTGCCCGCGAGCCTGGATTTCGATGTCGCTTACACCGCCTGATATCCCCGCGATGCCGCTCGGCCCCAAGAGGTTGATGCCATGACGTGTGCGACCACGTCCGCCACGACGATGCTCGTGCCGGATTTTCCCTTTTCCTACGACAGATGGCTGAGCCATCCCGCCGGTCTCGGCACCCTGCCGAGTGCGGCGCACGGGACGGAAGTCGCGGTCATAGGTGGCGGTATGTCCGGACTGACCGCCGCATATGAGCTTCTGAAACTCGGGCTTCGCCCCGTTCTCTACGAAGCGGAGCAACTGGGTGGCCGGATGCGCTCCACACCCTTCCCGGGGAATCCGGAATACAAGGCGGAGATGGGCGCCATGCGCTTTCCCCTTTCCGCCCGGTCACTGTTCCACTACATCGATCTGCTGGGCCTGCCCACCCGTCCCTTTCCCAATCCGCTGGCACCGGCCACTCCCAGTACGCTCATCGACCTGAACGGCGGCCAGGACCGGGCGCGCACCGCCGGCGAGCTTCCCGAGGTCTACCAGGAGGTCGCCGCCGCGTGGGACAAGGCGCTCCAGGAGCGCGCCGACCTGGCCACCCTGCGGGACGCCATCCAGCGGCGGGACGTCGCCACCCTCAAGACCGTATGGAACTCGCTGGTCAGGGAGTTCGACGACCAGTCCTTCTACGGTTTCCTGGCCACCTCCTCCACCTTCCAGTCGTTCCGCCACCGGGAGATCTTCGGCCAGGTCGGCTTCGGCACCGGCGGCTGGGACACCGACTTCCCCAACTCGATGCTGGAGATCCTGCGCGTCGTGGTCACCGAGGCCGACGACAACCATGTGAGCATCGTCGGCGGGTCCTCGCAGGTGCCGAACGGGCTGTGGGAGCACCGGCCGGAGACCCTCGCGCACTGGCCGGCGGGCACCTCGCTGGCCTCGCTGCACGGCGGCCGGCCCAGACCCGCGGTCACCCGGCTGCGGCGGACCGCCGACGGCATACGGGTGGCGGACGAGAGCGGCGAGGAGCGCGAGTTCCCCACGGTGGTCTTCACCCCGCATGTGTGGACGCTGCTGAACCGGATCGACTGTGATCCGGCGCTGCTGTCCACCCCGCTGTGGACGGCGGTGGAACGCACCCACTACATGGGCGCGTCCAAGCTGTTCGTCCTGGTCGACCGGCCGTTCTGGCGGGACGCCGACCCGGCGGCCGGCCACGACGTGATGAGCATGACGCTCACCGACCGGATGCCGCGCGGGACCTATCTGTTCGACAACGGGCCCGACCGGCCCGGGGTGATGTGCCTGTCGTACACCTGGAACGACGACTCGCTGAAGGTCGCGACGCTCTCGGCCGAGGAGCGGCTGGAGACGCTGCTGACCAAGCTGGGCGCGATCTATCCGGACGTGGACATCCGGTCGCACATCATCGGCGGGCCGCTGACCGTCACCTGGGAGACCGAGCCCCGTTTCATGGGGGCCTTCAAGAACAATCTGCCCGGCCACTACCGCTATCAGCGGCGGCTGTTCACCCAGTTCATGCAGGGTGGAATGGATGCGCGGCAGCGCGGCTTCTTCCTGTGCGGGGACGACGTCTCCTGGACGGCGGGGTTCGCCGAGGGAGCGGTGACCACGGCGCTGAACGCGGTGTGGGGGGTGCTCCATCACCTCGGCGGCACCACGCATCCGGACAATCCGGGCCCCGGTGATCTCTTCGACGCCTTCGCTCCGCTGGAGCTCCCGTACGACTGACGGCCCCGGCCACCGGCCCAGGGGGAGCCGTCGCCGCAGGTCACCGGCTCCCCCTTCGTCACCTCAGCCCCGGGCGATCTGCTCGAGCCGGCGCTTGTCCGGCTTGCCGTTGCGGTTGAGCGGGAAGTTCTCCAGCACCTCGACGCGGTTGGGCTGTTCGTAGACCGGGAGCACCTGGCACAGCCGCTCACGCCAGTACTTGGCGTCCCGCAACTGGTCGTCCTCCACGAAGAAGACCAGCTGGGTGTCGCCGGCGCGGCGCTCATCGGGCAGCGGCACGATCCGCGTGGAGATCTCCGCGAGGGCCGCCTTCCGCTCGATCAGCTCCGGGTGGAGCGTGTAGCCGGAGCGGTGCACCGCGAACTTCCGCCCCAGGACGAAGAGATTGTCGTGTTCGTCGAGGTAGCCGAGGTCGCCGGTGGACTGCCAGCCGGTGGGTATGGCGTCGATGGTGCCGTCCTCGGCGAGATGGCCCTCGAGCGCGTCCGGGGTGTCGACCTCGATCTCACCGGCCTGGCCGGGGGCGACCGGATGGCCGTCCTCGTCGACGACGCGCAGTTTGATGCCGTCCATGGCCCGGCCGCAGGAGACCGGGTTCTCCAGGGTGGCGAAGGCGATGTTGCCCAGTTCGGTGCTGCCGTAGCTGTCCAGCAGCGGCAGTCCGAACTCGGCGACATAGCGGTCGGAGAGGGCGCCGTCGAGCGGCGCCGCGCCCGAGCAGAACATCCGGACCTGCTCCAGCCGCGCCCGCAGCGACGGTTTGCGGCCGACCAGGTTGAGCATGGTGCGGTAGCTCGACGGGGTGGCGTCGATCACCGTGGCGCCGGTGCGTCCGGCCATCTGCACCGCCCGGTCCAGGCGCTTGTACGGGGCGATCACCAGTGAGCAGCGGGTGAGCCAGGCGATGAGCACCATGGACAGCCCGTACTGGTGGGCGAAGGGCAGCAGCGGCAGCAGCACATCGTCCGGCCGGTGTCCCACCTGGGCGGCGTTGCGCTCCAGGTTGGTGAGGAACTTGCGGCCGGACTTGACGGCACCCTTGGGCTCGCCGGTGGAGCCGGAGGTCCACATGATCAGGCCGTCGGGCCGGTCGGCCCAGGCGTCGAAGGACAGTTCGCGGGTGGTGAGCGGGCGTCCGGCAGCCGGGGCGATCAGCTCATAGAGGCTGACCGCACGGATGTCGGCGTGGATCGGGGCGTCGTCGTCGACGAAGGCGATCCCGGCACCGGTGCGCCGGGCGATCCGCCGGGTCTCGTCCGGGTGCTCCTGCTGGTCGACCAGGACGATGGAGGCTCCCACGTGCATGAGCGCGAACAGCACGCTGACGTAGGCGGCGGAGTTGCCCGCCTTGAAGACGACACGGTCGCCGTGGGCCACCCCGTGCTCGCGGATCACATCGGCGACGCGCAGCGCGTCCAGCTCGAAGTCGGCCAGGGTGTGCACCGAGTCGGGCGCGTAGATCTTCGCGGTCATCGAACGTACTCTTTCCTTTCCGCTGACGAGTACGGGAAGCCCCGGGCCGGCCCCTAGGCTCCCTTGTCCTCGGCGCCGGTCTCCCACTCGGCGTCGACGGAGACTTGTGAGAGCAACTGGTCGTGCACCAGGTTGACGACCTCTCTCCGGCTCGAGTCGAGGTAGCCACGGGAGCCGGGAAACACCTCGAGGTCGAATCGTCCGCTCGTACGCCGCCGCCAGGCCCGTACGCCGCGCAGCGGGGTCTTGGGGTCGCCCTCACCGGCGAGGGCGACGATCCGGCAGCCGAGCACCGGGGGCCCCAGGGACCTCCCCCAGTGCGCGGTCCGGCCGGATACGAACAGGGTGAGCAGCGCCGTTCCGGTCTCCCGTTCCAGGCGCTCGGCGACGCGGTAGGCGAGGTCGGCGCCGGCCCGGTGGCCGAAGAACGCGAGCGGGCGGTCCATCCACTCCGCCAGCGCGCCGAAGATCCGGTCCGCCAGCTCCGGGGAGTCGGCCAACCGCTCCTCGTCGCCGTCCTCGACGCCGATGTGCAGCGGGTACTGGATCGCCAGCACCTCCACCGTGGGCAGCAGCAGCTCGGACAGGGAGAGGTAGTACGCGGTGGAGTGGGCGGATTCAGGGAAACAGATCAGCCGGAAACTGCTTGCGGTTTCTGTTTGCAATATCCGAATAAGGCCCACATCATCGGGCTTGATCTGGCTCAAGGAGTACATCCCCGCGATTGCACTGAGGGGCCGGGCACGAGTGCATGGTGGGGCGCGTCGACCACGCTCGTCCGAGATGCTGACTCCGTGAGGTTACGAGCGCCTTCTCCGGCGCCACAACCCCTAGTGACCGCTATTCGGAGGTACGCCTTATATGCGGGTACCGCGTCATCCCGGTGTGACACGGGCCGCCGGAGGTGCCCCCTAAAGCCCCCTCACCCGTGCCACCACCCCCTAACCTGCGAGCAGCCACGGGCCCAGAGTCAAGCAGTCGTGTTAAACATGAGGAAAGAATGTTCTCCTCCTGCCAATTAAATTCGGTGCGACGACAGCGATGAACCCAACACGTCCCATTGATTTCGCCGTCGTTGTCGACGGCTTGGTCAAGAAGTACCCAGGCCGGCCCGTTCCGGCTGTCGACAATCTCAGCTTCACCGTGAAGCACGGTGAGGTCTTCGGCTTCCTCGGCCCCAACGGAGCGGGCAAGACCACCACCATCGGCATCCTGACCACCCGGGTCGCCCCCAGTGGCGGACGCGCCTTCGTGCAGGGTGTCGATGTGATAGCCAGGCCGGCGGTGGCCCGCCAGTCCTTCGCCGTCGTGCCGCAGCGCAACAACCTCGACCGATCGCTGACGATCCGTCAGAACCTGCTGTTCCACGCCGGCTACCACGGGCTCTCCCGCTCGGAGCGGAACCGGCTGGCGGACGAGAGCCTGGAGTGGCTCGGCCTCAGCGACCACGCCAAGGCTCGGGCGGACGAGGTCTCCGGCGGCCAGGCGCAGCGCGTGATGATCGCGCGGGCACTGATGCACCGTCCCCGGGTGCTGTTCCTCGACGAGCCGGCCACCGGCCTGGACCCGCAGTCGCAGATCTTCGTGCGCGACCGGGTGGCCGAGCTGAAGACCCGTGGCGTGACGGTGGTGATCACCACCCACGACATGGAGGAGGCATCCAGGCTGTGTGACCGGATCGGCATCGTCGATCACGGCAAGCTGCTCGCCCTGGACACCCCCGAGGCGCTGACCGGCAGGATGAGCAACACCGCCCTGACCGTCACGGTGCGGCCGCCGTACAGCGGAATGAACGGCGTGGTCCACATGGTGCAGAGCCTCGGTGTCGCCGAGCGGGTCGAGGTGCTCCAGCAGGAGGAGGGCACACCCGACGGCGACGGCACCTTCCGGATGAAGGTCTACAGCAACGCGCCGTCCTCCGTACTCCTGCCCACCGTCATCAAGGCCCTGTCCGACACCGGCTGTGAAATCAAGGACCTGAATGTGAGCAAGGCGAGTCTGGAAGACGTGTTCGTCGAGCTGACGGGGAAGGAGATGCGGTGAGCACCTCCGCACGCCCCCCGTCCTCGACGGGCGAGACCACCGGCGCCAAGGCCACGGAGGAGAAGCCCGCGAGCAGCGCCACGCCGTCCGCGAGCCAGGGCGGCGGCCAGGCCCCCTCCGGCGACAAGCCGGCCGAGCGCAAGGTCCCCGACCCCAGGACCCCTGCCCCCGCCGCGCCGGCTCGGGACAAGGGCGACGACGACAGGGCCGCCGAGATCAAGGCCGCCGAGGACGACGGCTTCGAGGACACCCGGACCGTGCTCGTCCGGTCCAAGTCGCCGAACGCCGCGCCCGCCGCCGAGGAACGGGCCGAGGAGCGGAAGGCCCCCGCGGCCCCGCCGGTCAAGCAGCCCACGTCGCACGAGACCAGGCACCACGAGCCCAAGCCGCTCGACACCCGCCCCCATGAGCACAGGCACCACCAGCCGACGGGGTCCGGGACCACGCACGGCGACATCGGCGACACCCTGACGCTGGTCATCAAGCCCCAGCCGGCCCCGTCGGCCTCCCAGGCCGCGCAGGACGCCAAGGCCGCGCTGAACGCCATCATCGCGGCGGCCGAAGCCCGTTCGCCCCTCGTGGAGCCCGAGCCGGAGCGCGGACTCGAACTCGAACTGCCCGACGGAAAGCGCCGCGGCGGACGCCACCGGCGCCGCGCCAGCCGGTGGCGGACGTTCTTCTTCATCCTGTGGCGGGACATCTTCGTCACCGGCCGCGAGATGGGCCCCTTCCTGGGGCAGGTCATCGTGGAACCGTTCTTCATGCTGTTCGTCTTCGGCAAGGTGCTCGGCGAGATCGGCATGACCCAGCCCGGTTTCCAGCAGGTGCTGCTGCCCGGTGTGGTGGCGCTGAACAGCTTCCTGGTCGCCCTGCAGAACACCGCGTTGCCCCTGGCCATCGACTTCTCCTGGACCAAGGAGATCGAGGACCGATTGCTCTCGCCGCTGCCGGTCGGCCTGGTGGCGGTGGAGAAGGCCATCTTCGGAGCGATGCGCGGGGTGATCGGCGCCCTGGTCATGATCCCGATCGGTCTGTGGCTGCTGGACGACGTCTCCTGGCCGCTGTCCAAGATGCCGGAGACCTTGGGCATCCTCGCCCTCGGCGGACTGGTCGGCGCCGCGGTCGGGCTCACCCTCGGCACCCTGACGCCCGCCCGCCACATCTCCATCGTCTTCGCCATGACGCTCACCCCGATCATGTTCACCGGGGCCACGCAGTTCCCGTGGCGGAGCCTGGAGGGCGTCCGCTGGTTCCAGATCCTGTGCTCCGTCAACCCGCTGACCTACGTCACCGAGGCGATGCGCGGGCTGCTGCTGCCCTCCGGCCCCGGAATCCCGGAGTCGATCCCGCTGTGGATCTGCGGATGCGCCATCGGGGCGTCCATCCTGATCTACGGGTTCATCGGTATCCGGGGCTTCAACCGCCGGGCGCAGGACTGAGCGACGGCAGGTCCAGAGAGTAAGGCACCACACCATGACGGCATCCGAGCAGACGAAGACAGCCATCGTGTTCCCGGGCATGGGACCCTCCAGCTTCTCCGAGGTGGGCAGGTTCCTGACGCTCGACCCGTTCGCCCGCAAGCGGCTCGCCGAGGCCGACGACGCGCTCGGCTACTCGGTCTTCGACCGGCTCCGCGACTCCGAGGACGACTACTCCGAGGCCACCCAGATCGCCTTCCTGGTGAACTCGATGGCCTCGGCGGACCGGGCGGAGCAGGAACACGGCCTGGTCCCGGACCTGTGCGTGGGACCCAGCTTCGGGCAGAAGGCGGCGGCGGCCTACGTCAGCTCGCTGCCGTTTCCCGAGGTGGTGCGGCTCACCGCGGAACTGGCCCGCTGTGAACACGCCTACTTCACCGAGGAGTACCAGGACGCGGTCACCCACACCTTCGTCCGCACCCCGCAGGAGAAGCTGACGGAGATCCTCGCCGAGTTCGATGAACGCGGTGAGTGGTACGACTACTCCGGCTACCTCGACGACGGCTTCTTCATGGTCTCGCTGCGCGAGAAGGAGCTGGAGGGGTTCAAGAAGGCGATCAGCCAGGCCGGCGGCTACTCCATGTACACCATGGTCCCGGCGGTGCACGCGCCCGCGTTCGCGGAGCTGCGGCGCCGGGCCGCCGAGGAGATCCTGCCGAGGTACGACCTCAAGGACCCCAAGCTGCCCGTGGTCACCGACCAGGACGGCACGATCGTGACCTCGGCCGACGAGCTGCGCACCATGCTGCTGGACACCTTCGACCTGCCGATCCACTGGCCCAAGGTCGTGGACACGCTGAAGGACGCCGGGGTGTCGAAGATGTACATCACCGGGCCGGACAACCTCTTCCACCGGCTGGACCGCACCAAGTCCAACTTCGAGGTGGTGACGGTGGGTCCGGGCAAGCGCTCGCGCCCCGCCCGGAAACGCTGATCGCCCCTCCGCGGCACTCGGCCCCTCTCGCCCCGTCGATCGTGTGATCGGCGGGGCGATGTGCTGCGCGGCGGCTGGTCCGGGCCGGCTCCGCGAGAGCCACTGCGTTCAGCGGCCCCGCGCTGTATCCGCTGGGATGTGTCCGCGGGATGTCTCCGCCGGTGACCTCACTGGTCCGCCCGGCCGTGTCCGCGCCGGCATTCCGCCCGTACGACGACGTCGGTCCCCGAGCCCGCGTCCGGGGCTCGGGAACCGACGTCGTGCCGGGCCCGAATCGGCCAACAGCGTCTTGGGGGGCGGGGCGGGCCCTTTCGGGTGGGCCCGCCCCTTTTGGCGCCGCAGCGCCCGTCAGCCCGACAGCCAGTCCTCCACTACCCGCGCCGTCGTACCGGCGTGGTCCTCCATCATCGTGAAGTGGTCCCCCGGCGCATCGACCGCGGTGTGCGGCAGTTCCCAGTACGACCGCCAGTCGCCGTCGCGGGACCAATCGAAGAACCGCTCCTCGGCCCGGACCAGCAGGGTCGGGGTCTTGACCTCGCGGGGCCGCCACTGCCCGAACAGCCGGAAGTACGCGCCCATGGCCAGCAGCCGGGTGTCGTCCACCGGCACGTGGCCGGTGCTCCGCTCGTCGATCCCGGCCCTCAGGTTCGGCTGGACAGCCATGGCCGCTTCCGGGTCGTGCGAGTAGATGTCGAGCAGCACCACCGCGTCCGGGAAGACCCCGGTGCTCTCCAGCCGTGCGGCCACCTCATGGGCGAGCAGCCCGCCCGAGGAGTGCCCCAGCAGCACGAACGGCGCCCCGTCGGTCTGCCGCAGCACCGCCTCGGTGTGTGCTTCGATCACCGCCTCGGGGTTCGCCGGAAGCCGCTCCCCGGCGACGAAACCGGGGTTGCCCAGCGCCCAGACGTCCCGGTGGCCACGGAATCCGGCGGCGAACCGGGCGTACTGGTGCGGGCCTCCGATCGGCAGGATCGAGGGGAAGCAGACCAGCGCGGGCCGGGTGTCACCGCCGCGGGACAGCCGCACCATCGTGGGCGACTTGTCCAGTTCCGCGGCGCTCGCGAACGAGGGCCGGAACCGCGAGACATCCATCAGCAGCCGGGTGAACTCCTCCTGCCGGCCGAGTTCCTCGGCTTCCCGCATCATCGCGCCGAACACGGCCGACGACTCCGTGCCCGCCGTCTCTCCCTGCGCGGCGCCCGACACCGTACCGCCCTCGGCGGCCACCGGACCGGCCAGTCCGGCGAGCAGTTGCCGGGCGACCAGCTCGGGCGTGGGCTGGTCGAAGAGCAGCGTCGGGGGCAGCCGCAGCCCGCTCACGGCGTTGAGCCGGTTGCGCAGCTCGACGGAGGTCAGGGAGTCGAAGCCCAGCTCCAGGAAGCCACGCGTGGCCCCCACGGCCTCCGGGCCCTCGAAACCGAGGACCGTGGCGGCGTGGGTGCGGACCAGGTCCAGCACGACCTTCTCCCGCTCCGCCTCGTCCAGCCCGGCCAGACGGCGCGCCAGCGAGGGGCCGCTCCCGTCGGCCGCCGCGGCGGAGGCCATGCGCCGCCGGGGCGTCGCCCGGACCAGTCCGCGGAACACGGCGGGCAACGTGCCCTCGGCGGCCTGCTCCCGCAGCGGCGCGGTGTCCAGGTGGAGCGGTGCGAGCACCGCCTCACCGTCGACCGCGCATGCCACGTCGAACAGCTCCAGACCGTCCGCCGAAGACAGCGGCTTCATCCCGGAGCGCTCGAGACGCCGCACGTCCGCGTCCGTCATGGCGCCGGTCATCGCGCTGCGCTGCTCCCACAGGCCCCAGGCCAGCGAGAGGGCGGGCAGGCCGGCGGACCGGCGGTGTGCGACGAGGGCGTCCAGGAAGGCGTTGGCGGCGGCGTAGTTGGCCTGGCCCGGCGCACCGAAGGTGCCGGCGACGGACGAGAACAGCACGAACGCCGTGAGGGGGAGATCACGGGTCAGCTCGTCGAGGTTCCGGGCCGCGTCCACCTTCGGCCGGAACGCCGTGTCGATCCGGTCCGGGGTGAGCGCGGGCAACGGCCCGTCGTCCAGCACACCCGCGGTGTGCACCACGGCGGTGAGCGGATGCGCCGGGTCCACCTCGGCCAGCATCGCCGACAGCGCCTCACGGTCGGCCACATCGCACGCCGCGACGCTCACCTCGGCGCCCCGCTCGGTCAGTTCGGCGACCAGCTCGGACATCCCCTGGGCGCGCAGTCCACGACGGCTGTTGAGCAGCAGACGCCGCACTCCGTGCTCGGCCACCAGATGGCGGGCGAGCTGCCCACCGAGGACACCGGTGGCGCCGGTGATGAGCACCGTGCCGTCCGGGTCGAACCCCGGCAGCCCCTCGGGCGCCCGGCCCTGGTCCTGGTCCTGGTCCCGGACGGCGACCCGGGCCAGCCGGGGCGCACACAGGCCGCCCGCCCGGATGGCGATCTGCGGCTCACCGCTGGACACCGCCGCCGTGAGCGTCGTGGCCGATACCTGTTCACCGTCCAGGTCCAGCAGCAAGAAACGGCCCGGGTTCTCGGTCTGGGCCGTCCGGACCAGACCCCATACGGGCGCGTGCGGCAGGTCGGCCACCCCGGAGTCCGGGGACGTGGCGACCGCGCCGCGGGTGAGGAACGCCAGCCGCGCCCCGGCGAAACCCTCCTCCGCGAGCCACGACTGCGCGTCCTCCAGCGCGGCGTGCGCGGCCAGCCGCGCACCCTCCGCCAGATCGGCGCCATCGGCGCCATCGGCGGGGGCGATGTGCGGGAGGAGGACGACGTCGGGCCGGTACCCGCCAGAGGCCACCACGGCCGCCAGCTCGGCCAGATCGGGGAAGACATCGCACTCGGCACCGGTGGACTCCAGCGCGGTGACGAGCCCCAGGGCGTCCGTACCGTTCACGGCACCCGCGTCGACCAGGGCCCAGCGGATGGACTCGGGGGCCGCCGAGGGCGCCGGTACCGCGGCCCACTCCAGCCGGAACAGCGATGCGTGGTAGCTCACCTGGGCCGCGCGCAGCTGCTCCGGGGCAATGGTCCGCAGCACCAGCGAGTCCACCGACGCGACCGCGCCACCGTTCTCGTCCGCGACCGTCAGGGACACCGCGTCCGGCCCGGCCGGTGCGATCCGTACGCGCAGCGCCGTGGCGCCCGCGGCGTGGAGGGTGACACCACTCCAGGAGAACGGCATCCGGATGCCATCGGCGTCGGCTGCCACGAAGTCACCCAGCGCCACGCCGTGCAGCGCGGAGTCCAGCAGCGCCGGGTGCAGCCCGAAGAGCGCGGCGTCGGTCCGCTGCCGCTGCTCCAGCCGGAGCTCGGCGAAGACCTCCGCACCACGCCGCCAGGCGGCCGTCAGCCCCTGGAACGCCGGACCGTAGCCGACACCGCCGGCCGCGAACCGCTCGTAGAGATCGTCCACCTCGATGGCGACCGCCTCGGCGGGTGGCCATTCGGCCAGGCCCTCGGCGGTGCCGGCGGTCTCACCCGGCGCGAGGACACCACTGGCGTTACGGCTCCAGGACTGGTCCGAGACGTCGCCCCGGTCCGCGTCCGATTCCGGTTCCGGACGGGAGTAGACCTCCAGAGTCCGGCGCCCGTCCGCGTCGGGCGCGCCGACGCTCAGCCGCAGCTGGGCGCCGCCCCGCTCGGGCAGGATCAGCGGCGCCTCCAGGGTGAGCTCCTCCAGCAGATCGCAGCCCACCTGGTCGCCCGCCCTGACCGCCAGTTCGACGAAGGCCGTGCCCGGCAGCAGCACCGTACCGGCCACCGCGTGGTCGGCGAGCCAGGGGTGGGTGTGGAGGGAGAGCCGCCCGGTGAGCAGGAAGCCGTCGGTGTCCGGCAGCTCGACAGCCGCGCCGAGCAGCGGGTGGTCGGCGGAGCCCAGACCGGCGGAGGAGACATCGCCCGCCGAGGCCGGGACCTCGATCCAGTAGCGCTGGTGCTGGAAGGCGTACGTGGGCAGGCCGATACGGCGCGCGCCGGTGCCCTCGAACACCGCCTCCCAGTCCACCGCCACACCGCGCGTCCACGCCTCACCGACGGAGGCCCAGAACCGGTCCAGGCCACCCTCGTCACGCCGCAGCGAACCGATCGCGGCGGCGTCCACACCGGCGTCCTCGGCGGTCTCCTGCACACCCATCGTCAGCACCGGGTGGGCGCTGGACTCGATGAAGACACCGAAGCCCTCGTCCAGCAGACGGCGAACCCCGCTCTCCAGCTCGACGGTGCGCCGCAGGTTGGTGAACCAGTACTCGGCGTCCAGCTCCGAGCCCGCGACCCACTCCCCCGTCACGGTGGACAGGAAGGGCACTTCGGCGGCCTTGGGCTGTACGGGCGCCAGCAGCTCCAGCAGCTCGTCGCGGAGCAGCTCGACCTGGGCGGAGTGCGAGGCGTAGTCCACCGGCACCCGACGGGCGCGGACCTCGTCCGCCTCGCACGCGGCGATCAGCTCGTCCAGGGCCTCGGGCTCACCCGAGACCACCACCGACGAGGGGCCGTTGACGGCGGCGACCGAGATCCGCTCCTCGCCCCAGGGGGCGATCCGCTCCCGCACCTGGGCCACCGGAAGCGCCACCGACACCATGCCGCCCTTGCCCGCCAGCACCCGGCCAATGGCCTGGCTGCGCAGCGCCACGACACGGGCGGCGTCCTGCAGGGACAGAATGCCCGCCACGCACGCCGCCGCGATCTCACCCTGTGAGTGACCGATCACCGCCGCCGGGGCGACCCCGAGCGAACGCCACAGCTCCGCCAGCGACACCATCACCGCGAACAGCACCGGCTGGACCACATCCACCCGGTCCAGCGATGGCGCACCCTCCGCACCCCGCAGCACATCCACCAACGACCAGTCGGTGAACTCCGCCAACGCGGCCGCGCATTCGTGGATACGGGCCGCGAACGCCGGCGCCGTGTCCATCAGCTCCACGGCCATACCCGCCCACTGGGACCCCTGCCCCGGGAAGACGAAAGCCGTCTTGTCGGACACCCCGACGTTCTGGACCGGCGCCACACCCTGGACCAGCGCCGTCAGGGCCCGGATGAAGTCGTCGCGGTCGGTACCCACCAGTACCGCACGCTGGTCGAAGGCGGCGCGGGTGGTGGCCAACGAGTAGCCGACATCGGCCGGACGCAGTTCCGGGTTCGCGTCGAGGTGGGCCAGCAGCTTGGCGGCCTGCGCGCGCAGCGCCGCCTCACCCCTGGCGGACAGCGGCCACGGCAGCGCGCCGGACACTTCGAGGGAGGGTTCGGCAGGCTTCGCCGCCGTCTCTCGCTCCGCCGGGGCCTGCTCGAGGATGGTGTGCGCGTTGGTGCCGCTGATACCGAACGAGGACACCGCGGCACGCCGCGGACGGCCTGTCTCGGGCCACTCCACCTGCTCGGTCAGCAACGACACCGCACCCGCCGACCAGTCCACATGCGGCGACGGCTCATCCACATGCAACGTCCGGGGCAGCACACCATGCTCAATGGCCTTGACCATCTTGATGATCCCCGCCACACCGGCCGCCGCCTGCGTGTGACCGAAGTTCGACTTCACCGACCCCAGCCACAACGGCGCCTCATCGGTGTGCTCCTGACCGTACGTGGCCAGCAACGCCTGCGCCTCGATCGGGTCACCCAGCGTCGTACCCGTACCATGCGCCTCGACCACATCCACCTCAGCGGCGGACAACCGGGCATTGGCCAGCGCCTGCCGGATCACCCGCTGCTGCGACGGACCGTTGGGAGCGGTGAGGCCGTTGCTGGCGCCATCCTGGTTGATCGCACTGCCGCGCACGACCGCCAGCACCGGATGCCCGTTCTTCCGGGCGTCCGACAGCCGCTCCACCAGCAGCATGCCCACACCCTCGCCCCAGGCCGTACCGTCGGCCGCCGCCGCGAACGGCTTGCAGCGACCATCGGTCGACAACCCGCGCTGCTTGCTGAAAGCGATGAAGGTGCCGGGGGTGGCCATCACGGTCACACCACCGGCCAGCGCCAGCGAGCACTCACCGCTGCGCAGCGCCTGCACCGCCATGTGCAAGGTCACCAGCGACGACGAACACGCCGTGTCCACCGTCACCGCCGGACCCTCAAGACCGAAGGTGTACGACACCCGGCCCGACGCCACACTGCCCGAACTCGCGGTGCTGATGTAGCCCTCAAGACCATCGGGCGCACGGTGCAGCAGAGAGCCGTAGTCGTTGTACATCACACCGGTGTACACACCGGTCCGGCTGCCACGCACCGCCGCCGGGTCGATACCGGCCCGCTCGAACGCCTCCCACGACGTCTCCAGCAGCAACCGCTGCTGCGGGTCCATGGCGAGGGCCTCACGCGGCGAAATCCCGAAGAACACCGGATCGAAGTGATGGGCATCGTGCAGGAAACCACCGTTACGGGCATAGCTGGTGCCCTGCCGGTCCGGGTCGTCGTCATAGAGCGACTCGATGTCCCAGCCACGGTCCGTGGGCATATCGGTGATCGCGTCGGTGCCCTCGACCACCAGCTTCCACAGTTCCTCGGGCGAGGTCACCCCGCCGGGGAACCGGCAGCTCATCGCCACAATGGCGATCGGCTCATCGGCACCCGCCGTCGCGGCGACCACGGGAGCGCCCGTATCCGCCTGACTGCCCTGCGCCTCGGCCCGCAGATACGCGGCGAGGGCGACCGGGTTCGGGTAGTCGAAGATCAACGTGGCAGGGAGCCGGACACCACTGGCAGCCGTCAGACGGTTGCGCAACTCGACAGCGGTCAGCGAGTCGAAACCGATTTCGCTGAACGCACGCTGCGGTTCCACCGCCTCCGGCCCGGCATAGCCGAGCACCGCGGCCACCTGCGCACGCACCAGGTCCAGCACGATGCCCTCGGCCTCGGCGTCCGGGACCCCGGCCAACTGCCGCGCCAGCGCACCGGACCGCGCCGCCGCGGCCGCCTGAGCCGCCCGACGCGGCGGAACCCGCACCAGACCACGGAACAGCGGCGGCAGCATCCCCGCACCCGCCTGAACCCGAAGCGCGGCCATATCCAGCGGCAACGGCACCAACAGCGCCTCGTCCGAGCCCTGCGCGGCATCGAACAGCTCCAGGCCCATGTCGGCGGTGATCGCGGCCGCACCGCCTCGCCGCAACCGGTCGAGCTCCGCCTCGTCCAGCTCCCCGGCCATACCACTGGGCTCGGCCCACAGACCCCACGCAAGGGAAGTGGCGGGCAACCCCTGGGCCCGACGGTGCTGGGCCAGAGCATCCAGGAAGGCATTGCCCGCCGCGTAGTTGCCCTGCCCCGCACCACCGAACACACCGGCGGCCGAGGAGAACAGCACGAACGCCGACAGATCCAGGTCCCGGGTCAGCTCGTGCAGGTTCCACGCCGCGTCCACCTTCGGACGCAGCACCCGCTCCACCCGCTCCGGCGTCAGCGACCCGATCACACCGTCGTCCAGCACACCCGCCGTGTGCACGACGCCGGTCAGCGGATGCTCCGCCGTCATCGCCGCCAGCACCTCGGCCAGCGCGTCGCGGTCCGCCACATCGCAGGCGGCCCAGCGCACCTCCGCGCCCGACTCGGCCAGCTCGGCGCTCAGTTCGGCGGCTCCGGGGGCCTGGTCACCACGGCGGCTGACCAGCAGCAGCCGACGCACACCCCGCTCGGTCACCAGATGGCGCGCGAAGAGATTGCCCAGCATCCCACCGGCACCAGTGATCAGCACCGTGCCGTCCGCGTCGAAGGCGAAGGGCTCCCGGTCGGTGGCAGGGGCGGTGGTGCGGGCCAGGCGCGGGGTCTTGACCGCGCCCTGGCGTACGGCGAGTTCCTGCTCCCCCGATTCCAGGGCAGCGGGGAGTGCGGTGAGCGAGTCCGGGTGGCCGTCGAGGTCCACCAGGACGATACGCCCGGGATTCTCCGACTGCGCCGAGCGGATCAGACCGGTCGCGGTGGCCTGCGCGGGCTCGGCCACCACGTCCTCGGCAGCCGTAGCCACCGCGCCCTGAGTGAGAACGACCAGCCGCGAGTCCGCGAAACGGTCCTCGGCCAGCCACGTCTGCACCAGATCGAGAGTCCCGACAGCGGTCTCGTGCGCCATCGCGACCGGCGAGGAGCCCTCCCCCGACACCGCCTGCGGCGCCAAGGAGACCACGACATGCTCCGGAGCCACAGCACCGGACTCGACCGCCCCGGCCAGCCCGGCCAGATCCGCGTAGAGGTCCGCTTCGAGGCCAGGGACCCCCGCGCCCACCACCGCCACACGCCCCCCGGAGGACGTGCCAGTGGGAGCCGGTACCGGCACCCACTCCACCCGGAACAGAGCATCCGCCGCGCCACCACCAGCATGACCGGCACCCAACTGCTCCGGCGACACCGCACGCAGCGCGAGCCGCTCCACCGACGCCACCGGCGCACCCGTCACATCAGCCAGCTGAAGCGCCACCGTGCCATTCCCGGCCGACGACAACCGAACCCGCACACTGTCCGCACCCACCGAGTGCACCCGCACACCGCTCCAGGCAAAGGGCAGACCACCCCGCTCCAGGTCCTCGGTCAGATCACCCAGCCCGATCGTGTGCAGCACAGCGTCCAGCAGCGCAGGATGCAACCCGAACACATCGGCACCGGGCTCCACACCCTCAGGAAGCGCGACCTCGGCATAGACCTCGCCATCGGCCCGCCAGGCCGCCCGCACCCCCTGGAAAACCGGACCATAGCCGAAGCCCGCCTCGGCCAGACCCTCATACAGCCCATCGATCCCGATCCGCTCGGCACCCGCCGGCGGCCAGACACTCAACTCGAACGACGGCACCGACGACGACGCGCCCTCCAGGAGCACACCGGTGGCATGCCGCACCCACAGCTCGTCGTTCCCGGCCTCGTCGGGGCTCGAGTGGAAGGTCACGGTACGGCGGCCGGTGTCGTCCGGGGCCCCCACGGCGATCTGCAACCGCACCCCGCCCCGCTCGGGCAGGATCAGCGGCGCCTCCAGCGTGAGCTCCTCCACCAGATCGCAGCCCACCTGCTCACCGGCCCGCACCGCCAGCTCCACGAACGCGGTACCGGGCAGCAGCACCGAGCCCATCACCGCATGGTCGGCCAGCCACGGATGCGTCTCCAGCGACAGCCGCCCGGTGAACAGGAAGCCCTCCGCGTCGGCCAGGGACACGACCGTGCCGAGCAACGGGTGGTCGGCGGAGCCGAGGCCGGCCGAGGAGACGTCACCCAGCGAGGCCGGGACCTCGATCCAGTAGCGCTGGTGCTGGAAGGCGTAGGTGGGCAGTTCGACACGCTCCGCGCCGGTGCCCGCGTAGTACGCCTCCCAGTCCAGGGCCGCGCCACGGGTGTGCAGAGTGGCCAGGGCGGTGGTCAGGGTCTCCACCTCGGGGCGGCCGGACCGCAGCACGGGGACGAACGCCACCTGCTCCGCCTCGCCCGCCAGACACTCCTGTCCCAGCCCGGACAGCACACCGTCCGGGCCCAGTTCGAGGTACGTCGTGACACCCTCCGCCTCCATCGCGCGGATGCCGTCGAGGAAGCGCACGGCCTCGCGGACGTGACGCACCCAGAAGCCGGGGCTGGTGATCTCCTCGGCGGAGACGACGTTCCCGGTGAGATTGGAGACGATCGGGATACGCGGAGCCTCGTACGCGAGCCCCTCGGCCACCTCGCGGAAGGCGTCGAGCATCCCGTCCATACGCGGCGAGTGGAACGCGTGGCTGACCGTGAGCCGCTTGGTCTTACGCCCCCGCTCCTCGAAGCCCGCCGCGATCTCCACCGCCGCGTCCTCGTCACCCGCGATGACCACCGACGTCGGGCCGTTCAGCGCGGCGACGCTCACGCTGTCGGTGAGCAGCGGCAGCACCTCGTCCTCCGACGCCTGGACGGCGATCATCGCCCCACCCGCCGGAAGCTCCTGCATCAGACGGCCACGCGCCGCCACCAGCTTCACCGCGTCCGCCAGCGACAGCACACCCGCCACATGCGCGGCAGCGATCTCACCGATGGAGTGACCGGACACCACATCCGGCCTCACACCCCACGACTCGACCAGCCGGAACAGCGCCACCTCGACCGCGAACAGCGCGGGCTGGGTGAAACCGGTCCGATCCAGCACAGCGGCGTCGTCGCCGAACAGCGCCTCCTTCAAGGGCCGTTCCCCATGCGGGTCGAGCGCGGCACACACCGCGTCCAGCGCCTCGGCGAACACCGGGTACGTCTCGTACAGCTCACGCCCCATGCCCAGGCGCTGACTGCCCTGGCCGGTGAAGAGAAACGCCAGCTTTCCCTCGGTCTCCACACCCCGCACCACCCCGGCGGCGGGCTCACCGGAGGCGAGAAGTGCGAGCCGGTCCAGGAAGGTCGCGCGGTCACCGGCGACGACAGCCCCCCGGTGCTCCAACGCGGCGCGAGTGGTGGCCAGGGAGTAGCCGAGAGATACCGGATCCAGTTCGGGGCGTTCGGCCACATAGCTGTGGAGCCGGGCGGCCTGGGCGCGCAGGGCGTCCTCGCCCTTGCCGGAGATCACCCAGGGCAGCAGCGGAAGGACACGGGGCTCTGTGTCGGAGGCGGCCGTGCTGTCCGTCTCCGTCTGCGCCGGGGCCTGTTCGATGATGGCGTGCGCGTTGGTGCCACTGATACCGAACGAGGACACCGCGGCACGCCGCGGACGGCCCGTCTCGGGCCACTCCACCTGCTCGGTCAGCAACGACACCGCACCCGCCGACCAGTCCACATGCGGCGACGGCTCATCCACATGCAACGTCCGGGGCAGCACACCATGCTCAATGGCCTTGACCATCTTGATGATCCCCGCCACACCGGCCGCGGCCTGCGTGTGACCGAAGTTCGACTTCACCGACCCCAGCCACAGCGGCGCCTCATCGGTGTGCTCCTGACCGTACGTGGCCAGCAACGCCTGCGCCTCGATCGGATCACCCAGCGTCGTACCCGTGCCATGCGCCTCGACGACGTCCACCTCGGCGGCGGACAACCGGGCATTGGCCAGCGCCTGACGGATCACCCGCTGCTGCGACGGACCATTCGGCGCCGTCAGACCATTCGACGCACCATCCTGGTTGATCGCACTGCCACGCACGACCGCCAGCACCGGATGACCGTTCTTCCGGGCGTCCGACAGCCGCTCCACCAGCAGCATGCCCACACCCTCAGCCCAGGCCGTACCGTCGGCCGCCGCGGCGAACGGCTTGCAGCGACCGTCCGTGGCCAGTCCACGCTGCTTGCTGAAGGCCACGAAAGTACCGGGGGTGGCCATCACGCTCACACCACCGGCCAGCGCCAGCGAGCACTCACCGCTGCGCAGCGCCTGCACCGCCATGTGCAAGGTCACCAGGGACGACGAACACGCCGTGTCCACCGTCACCGCCGGCCCCTCCAGACCGAAGGTGTACGACACCCGGCCCGACGCCACACTGCCCGAGCTGGCCGTGCCCATGTAGCCCTCAAGGCCATCGGGCGCACGGTGCAGCAGCGTGCCGTAGTCGTTGTACATCACACCGGTGTACACACCGGTCCGGCTGCCATGCAGCGTCGCCGGATCGATCCCGGCGCGCTCGAACGCCTCCCACGACGTCTCCAGCAGCAGCCGCTGCTGCGGGTCCATGGCGAGGGCCTCACGCGGCGAAATCCCGAAGAACACCGGGTCGAAGTGATGAGCATCGTGCAGGAAACCACCGTTACGGGCGTAACTGGTGCCCCGCTTGTCCGGGTCGTCGTCGTAGAGCGACTCGATGTCCCAGCCACGGTCCGTGGGCATATCGGTGATCGCGTCGGTGCCCTCGACCACCAGCTTCCACAGCTCCTCGGGCGAGGTCACCCCGCCGGGGAACCGGCAGCTCATCGCCACAATGGCGATCGGCTCATCGGCACCCGCCGTCGCGGCGACCACGGGAGCGCCCGCATCCGTCTGACTGCCCTGCGCCTCGGCCCGCAGATACGTGGCAAGAGCGACCGGGTTCGGATAGTCGAAGATCAACGTCGCCGGGAGCCGGACACCACTGGCCGCCGTCAGACGGTTGCGCAACTCCACCGCGGTCAGCGAGTCGAAACCGATTTCACTGAACGAGCGCCGTGGCTCCACCACCTCCGGCCCGGCGTAGCCGAGCACCGCCGCGACCTGCGCACGGACCAGGTCCAGCACGATCGCCTCGGCCTCGGCGTCCGGGACCCCGGCCAACTGCCGTGCCAGCGCACCGGACCGCGCCGCCGCGGCCGCCTGAGCCGCCCGGCGCGGCGGAACCCGCACCAGACCACGGAACAGCGGCGGCAGCATCCCCGCACCCGCCTGAACCCGAAGCGCGGCCATGTCCAGCGGCAACGGCACCACCAGCGCCTCATCGGCGGCATCCGCGAGGTCGAACAACTCCCGGCCCTGGTCGGCCGTGATCGGGGCGATGCCACCGCGCCGCAGCCGGTCCAGCTCCGCCTCGTCCAGTTCCCCGGCCATACCACTGGACTCGGCCCACAGACCCCAGGCGAGGGAGGTAGCGGGCAGGCCCTGGGCCGCGCGGTGCTGGGCGAGGGCGTCCAGGAAGGCATTGCCCGCCGCGTAGTTGCCCTGCCCCGCACCGCCGAACACACCGGCCGCCGAGGAGAACAGCACGAACGCCGACAGATCCAGGTCCCGGGTCAGCTCATGCAGGTTCCACGCCGCGTCCACCTTCGGACGCAGCACCCGCTCCACCCGCTCGGCCGTCAACGACCCGACCACACCGTCGTCCAGCACACCCGCCGTGTGCACCACGGCGGTCAGCGGGTGCTCGGCGGGGAGGCCGGCGAGGACGGCGGCGAGCGCCTCCCGGTCCGCCACATCACACGCGGCCCAGCTCACGTCAGCGCCCAGCTCGGCCAGCTCGGCGCTCAGTTCGGCAGCTCCGGGGGCCTGGTCACCACGGCGGCTGACCAGCAGCAGCCGACGCACACCCCGCTCGGTCACCAGATGGCGCGCGAAGAGATTGCCCAGCATCCCACCGGCACCAGTGATCAGGACCGTGCCATCGGGGCGCCACGGAGCCGAGGTCTCGGCCGGGGCGGCGGCGCGGGCCAGACGCGGTGTGGTGAGCGCGCCCTGGCGTACGGCGAGTTCCTGCTCACCGGACTCAAGAGCGGCCAGGAGAGCAGTTGCCGAGTCCGGGTGGCCGTCGAGGTCCACCAGGACGATACGCCCGGGGTTCTCCGACTGCGCCGAGCGCACCAATCCGGTCACCGTCGTCTGGGCCAGGCTGGCCACCCGATCGTCGGGGGCAGCGGCCACCGCGCCCTGGGTGAGAACGACCAGTCGCGAGTCCGCGAAACGGTCCTCGCTCAGCCACGTCTGCAACAGATCGAGAGCACCGACAGCGGCCTCGTGCGCCATCGCGACCGGCGAGGAGACCTCCCCCGACACCACCTGCGGTGCCAGGGAGACCACGACATGGTCCGGAGCCACAGCACCGGACTCGACCGCCTCGGCCAGCCCGGCCAGATCCGCGTAGAGGTCCGCTTCGAGGCCAGGGACCTCCGCGCCCACCACGGCCACACGCCCCCCGGAGGACGTGCCAGTGGGAGCCGGTACCGGCACCCACTCCACCCGGAACAGAGCGTCCGCCGCGCCACCACCAGCATGACCGGCACCCAACTGCTCCGGGGACACCGCACGCAGCGCGAGCCGCTCCACCGACGCCACGGGAGCACCCGTCACATCAGCCAGCTCAAGCGCCACCGTGCCGTTCCCGGCCGACGACAACCGAACCCGCACACTGTCCGCACCCACCGAATGGACCCGCACACCGCTCCAGGCGAAGGGCAGACCTCCCTGCTCCGGCTGCTCGGTCAATCCACCGAGCCCGATGGTGTGCAGGACGGCGTCCAGCAGCGCGGGATGCAGCCCGAACAGATCGGCACCGGGCTCCACACCCTCGGGAAGCGCGACCTCGGCGTACACCTCGCCATCGGCCCGCCAGGCCGCCCGCACCCCCTGGAAGACCGGACCATAACCGAAGCCCGCCTCGGCCAGACCCTCATACAGCCCATCGGTCCCGATCCGCTCGGCGCCCGCCGGCGGCCACGCGCTCAGCTCGAACGTCGGCGCCGGCGCCGACGCGCTCTCCGCGAGCACACCGGTGGCGTGCCGCAGCCACGGCTCGTCGTCACCGGCCTCGTCGGGGCACGAGTGGAGGGCGAGGGTGCGGCGGCCGGTGTCGTCCGGGGCCCCCACGGCGATCTGCAGCCGCACCCCGCCCCGCTCGGGCAGGATCAGCGGCGCCTCCAGCGTGAGTTCCTCCACCAGATCGCAACCGGCCTGCTCACCGGCGCGCACCGCGAGTTCCACGAACGCGGTACCGGGCAGCAGCACCGAGCCCATGATGGCGTGATCGGCGAGCCACGGGTGGGTCTCCAGCGACAGCCGCCCGGTGAACAGGAAGCCCTCCGCGTCGGCCAGGGACACGGCGGTGCCCAGCAGCGGATGGTCGGCGGAGCCGAGGCCGAAGGCGGAGACATCGCCGTAGGCGGTGCCCGCGTCCAGCCAGTAGTGCTCGCGCTGGAAGGCGTAGGTGGGCAGTTCGACGCGCTCGGCGCCGGTGCCCGCGTAGTACGCCTCCCAGTCGGGGGCGGTGCCCCGGGTGTGCAGGGTGGCCAGGGCGGTGGTCAGGGTCTCGGCCTCGGGGCGGCCGGACCGCAGCACGGGGACGAACGCCACCTGGTCGGCCTCGCCCGCCAGGCACTCCTGGCCGAGCGCGGACAGCACACCGTCCGGGCCGAGTTCGAGGTAGGTGGTGACGCCGTGCGCCTCCATGGCCCGGACGCCGTCGAGGAAGCGGACGGCCTCGCGGACGTGGCGGACCCAGAATCCGGCATCCGCGATCTCGGCGGCGGGGGCGATGCCACCGGTGAGGTTGGAGACGACCGGGATCTTCGGCGCCTGGTACGTCAGGCTCTCCGCGACCTTGCGGAACGCCTCCAGCATCGGCTCCATCAACGGCGAGTGGAACGCGTGGCTGACGGTGAGCCGCTTGGTCTTGCGCCCCTGCGCCTCGAAGCCCGCCGCGATCTCCACCGCCGCGTCCTCGTCACCCGCGATGACCACCGACGTCGGCCCGTTCAGCGCGGCGATGGACACGCCCTCGGTGAGCAGGGGCGCCACCTCGTCCTCGGACGCCTGGACGGCGATCATCGCACCGCCGCCGGGCAGCCGCTGCATCAGCCGGCCGCGGGCCGCCACCAGCAAGGAGGCGTCCTCGAGCGAGAGCACGCCCGCGACATGGGCGGCGGCGATCTCGCCGATCGAGTGGCCGGAGACCACATCCGGCCTCACACCCCAGGACTCGACGAGGCGGAACAGCGCCACCTCGACGGCGAACAGCGCGGGCTGGGTGAACCCGGTCCGGTCCAGCGCCTCGGCGTCGTCGCCGAACATGACCTCGCGCAGCGGCCGTTCCAGACGCGGGTCGAGCGCGGCGCACACCGCGTCCAGCGCCTCGGCGAACACCGGGTACGTCTCGTACAGCTCACGCCCCATGCCCAGGCGCTGACTGCCCTGGCCGGTGAAGAGGAAGGCGAGCTTGCCGCGCGTCTCCACGCCCTGGACCACTCCGGCGCCGGGCTCACCGGAGGCGAGCGCGGCGAGCCGGTCGAGGAAGGTGGCGCGGTCCCCGGCGATGACGGCCGCCCGGTTCTCCAGGGCGGCGCGGGTGGTGGCCAGGGAGCGGCCGACGGACACCGGGTCCAGTTCGGGGCGCTCGGCCACGAAGGCGTGGAGCCGGGCGGCCTGGGCGCGCAGGGCGTCCTCGCCCTTGCCGGACACCACCCAGGGCAGCAGCGGAAGGGTACGGGGCTCCGCCGCCGCCTCGGTCTCGGAACCGGCCTCGGGGACCTCGTCGCCGTCGGTCTCCTCCGCCACCGGGGCCTGTTCGATGATCAGGTGGGCGTTGGTGCCACTGATGCCGAACGAGGACACCGCGGCCCGGCGCGGACGGCCGGTCTCCGGCCACGGGCGGCCCTCGGTCAGCAGCGAAACCGCCCCGGCCGACCAGTCGATGTGCGGCGAGGGCTCGTCGATGTGCAGGGACTTGGGCACATAGCCGTGCTCGATGGCCTTGACCATCTTGATGATCCCGGCGACACCGGCGGCGGCCTGGGTGTGGCCGATGTTGGACTTGATGGAGCCCAGCAGCAGCGGCCGCTCCTCGCTCTTCTCCTTGCCGTAGGTGGCCAGCAGCGCCTGCGCCTCGATCGGGTCGCCCAGCGTCGTCCCCGTACCGTGCGCCTCGACCACGTCGACCTGGTCGGCCGTCAGCCGGGCACTGGCGAGCGCCTGGCGGATGACCCGCTGCTGGGAGGGGCCGTTGGGCGCCGTCAGCCCATTGGACGCACCGTCCTGGTTGATGGCCGAGCCGCGGACGACGGCGAGCACCCGGTGACCGTTCTTCTTCGCGTCCGACAGCCGCTCGACGAGCAGCATGCCCGCGCCCTCGCCCCAGCCGGTGCCGTCGGCGGCCGCCGCGAAGGACTTGCAGCGGCCGTCGAAGGACAGCCCGCGCTGGCGGCTGAACTCGGTGAAGGTGCCGGGCGTCGGCATCACGGTGACACCGCCCGCGAGCGCCAGCGAGCACTCGCCGTTGCGCAGCGCCTGCATGGCCAGGTGCAGGGTCACCAGCGACGAGGAGCACGCGGTGTCGACGGTGAGCGCGGGGCCCTCCAGGCCGAAGGTGTACGCCACCCGGCCGGAGGCGACACTGCTGGAGGCGCCGGTGCCGAGGTAGCCCTCGACACCGGGCGGCACGGCGCGCAGCCGCGCGGCGTAGTCGTGGTACATGACGCCCGCGAAGACACCGGTACGGGTGCCGCGCACCGAGGTGGCGTCGATGCCCGCCCGCTCGAACGCCTCCCACGTGATCTCCAGCAGCAGCCGCTGCTGGGGGTCCATCGCGAGGGCTTCGCGCGGATTGATGCCGAAGAAGGCCGGGTCGAAGTAGTTGGCGTCGTGGAGGAAACCGCCCTCCCGGACATAGCTGGTGCCCGCGCCGTCCGGGTTGTCGTCGAAAAGCCGCCCGGTGTCCCAGCCGCGGTCGGTGGGGAACTCGGAAATGCCGTCCCCGCCCTCGGACACCAGCTGCCACAGGTCCTCGGGCGAGCTGACCCCGCCCGGGTAGCGGCAGCTCATGCCGACGATCGCGATGGGCTCCTGGTCCTCCGACTCCACCTCTTGCAGGCGGCGCCGGGTCTCGTGCAGGTCGGCGGTCACCCGCTTGAGAAAGTAACGGAGCTTTTCCTCATTCATGCGTGCGTTTCCTTAAGACGAACCCGGAAGGCGGGTCACTTCACGTCGGCCACGGTCACTTCAGGAGATTCCGAATTCCTTGCCGATGAAGTCGAAGAGGTCGTCGTCCGTGGCGGACTCGATCTCCTCGACGACCTCGGCGCCGTCTTCCGGTCCTCGGTTGTCGTTCCATTGCGCGAGCAGCGCCTGCAACCGCGCGGTGATCCTGCTCCGGCCATCGTCGTCCGGGGTGGCTCCGGCCAGGGACTTCTCCAGCCCGTCGAGCTCCGCGAGCAGCGCGGAGACCGCCGTCGCGTCGTCCGGCAGGATTTCGCCCCGCAGGTACTCGACCAGCGCGCCCGGTGTCGGGTAGTCGAAGACCAGCGTTGCCGGCAGCCGGACTCCGGTGGCCGCGTTCAGCCGGTTACGCAGCTCCAGCGCGGTGAGCGAGTCGAAGCCGACCTCGCTGAACGAGCGGGCCGGGTCGACCGTCTCCGGGCCCGGGTAGCCGAGGACGACCGCCACCTGGGTGCACACCAGCTCCAGCAGCGCCTCCTCCCGCTCGGGCTCGGAGAGCCCGGCGAGCCGCTCCCGCAGCGCCTCGGCACCGGCCGCGGCGGCCGCCGCGGACTCCGCCGCGCGCCGCGCCGGGGCCCGCACCAGTCCGCGGAAGAGCGCCGGGAGCATGCCGCTGCCCGCCTGTGCCCTCAGCGCCACCATGTCCAGCGGCAGCGGCACCAGCAGCGCCTCGTCCGAGCCCCGCGCGGCGTCGAACAGCTCCAGGCCGCTCTCCGGTGTGAGCGCCCCGACGCCGCCGCGCTGGATCCGGGCGATCTCGGTCTCGTCCAGCTCACCGGCCATACCACCGCCCACCGACCACAGGCCCCAGGCGAGGGAGGTGGCGGGCAGTCCTTCGGCCCGGCGGCGCTGGGCGAGGGCGTCCAGGAACGCGTTGGCCGCCGCGTAGTTGCCCTGGCCCGCGCCGCCGAACACACCGGCGGCCGAGGAGAACAGCACGAACGCCGACAGGTCCTTCTCCCGGGTCAGCTCGTGCAGGTTCCACGCGGCGTCCACCTTCGGGCGGAGCACGGTGTCCATGCGTTCGGGTGTCAGCGAGCCGATCACCCCGTCGTCCAGCACACCGGCGGTGTGCACCACGGCGGTCAGCGGGTGCTCGGCGGGGAGGTCGGCGAGGACGGTGGCGAGCGCCTCCCGGTCCGCCACATCGCAGGCCGCCCACCGTGCCTCGGCGCCCGACTCGGCCAGTTCGGCGGTGAGTTCGGCGGCGCCGGGGGCCCGCTCGCCACGGCGGCCGACCAGCAGCAGCCGCCGTACGCCGTGCTCGGCCACCAGATGGCGGGCGAACAGCCCGCCCAGGGTGCCGGTGGCGCCAGTGATCAGGACGGTGCCGTCGGGATCGAACGCGGGAGCCTCCGGCTCGGCGGCCACGGCGGCCCGCGCCAGCCTCGGCGCCCGGACGACGCCGTCGCGCACGGCGACCTGCGGTTCGCCCGTGGCCAGGGCGGCGGCCACGGTCTCCCGCGGCTCACCCCGGCCATCGGTGTCCACCAGGACGATCCGGTCCGGGTTCTCCGCCTGGGCGGAGCGCACCAGGCCCCAGACGGCGGCGTGTGCCGGGTCGGTCGCCGGCTCGTCCGCGGTGGCGGCCACCGCGCCGGAGGTGAGCACGACCAGGCGCGCGTCCGTGAAGTGCTCATCGGCCAGCCAGGTCTGGATCAGGGCCAGCGCCTGGGCGGTGGCCCGGTGCGCCGCGTCGGCCACGTTGGTGTCGCCGTCCCCGCCCGCGGGAGGTGCCGCGTCCGGCAAGGAGACGACCACGTACTCCGGGGCCGCCGTGCCGGCGGCCGTCGCGGCGGCCAGCGCGGCCAGATCCGGGTGGGCGGTGAGGCCCAGGGCGTCGGCGCCCAGGACCGCCCAGCGGTCGGGCGACACCTCGCCGGACGACGCCGGGACGGGCATCCAGTCCAGCCGGAAGAGGGAGTCGGACGCGCCGGCCGAGCGGGCCGCGCCGAGCTGCTCCGGGGAGACCGTGCGCAGCACAAGGCCCTCGACCGACGCCACCGGGGCGCCCGCCACATCGGCGAGCTCCAGCGACACCGTGCCCGTGGCCGCGCCGACGAGCCGCACCCGCAGCGCGGCGGCGCCGACGGCGTGCAGCGACACCCCGGTCCAGGAGAACGGCAACCGGCCCTGGCCGTCGCCCTGTTCGTCCGCCTGGAGCCCCAGCGCGTGCAGCGCGGCGTCCAGCAGTGCGGGGTGCAGGCCGTACGCGGCGGCGTCGGACGTCCAGTCCTCCGGCAGCCGCACCTCGGCGAACACCTCGTCCTCGCGCCGCCAGGCGGCGGTCAGCCCCTGGAACCCCGGCCCGTAGTCGAAGCCCGCCTCGGCCAGGCCGTCGTAGAGCCCGTCGGTCTCGATCTTCTCGGCGTCGGCGGGCGGCCAGGCGACCAGATCGAACGACGGCGCCGCGCCGTCCGACGCCGTCAGCGCGCCGGTGGCGTGCCGCAGCCACGGCTCGTCGGCCGGGGCGCCCTCGGTCCGCGAGTGCAGGGTCAGCGCCCGGCGCCCGGTGTCATCGGGCGCGGCGAGCGACAGCCGCAGCTGAACGGCGCCCTGGTCGGGCACGATCAGCGGCGCCTCCAGCGTCAGCTCCTCCAGCCGGTCGCAGCCCACGTGGTCCCCGGCGCGCAGCGCCAGCTCCAGGAACGCGGTGCCCGGCAGCAGCACCGTGCCCATCACGGCGTGGTCGGCCAGCCAGGGCTGGTTCTGCACGGAGAGCCGTCCGGTGAAGGCGATGCCGTCCGAGTCGGGCAGCTCCACGGCGGCGCCCAGCAGCGGATGGTCCGCCGCGTGCAGGCCGATCGCGGCGGCGTCACCGCCGGCCGGTCCGGGCTTCAGCCAGAAGGAACGGCGCTGGAAGGCGTACGTCGGCAGCTCGACCCGCCGGGCGCCGTACGGGGCGTACAGCGCCGCGAAGTCCACGGCGGCGCCCCGGACCTGGGCGGTGCCGACGGCGGTGAGCAGCGTCTCGGCCTCGGCGCGGTCCTTGCGCAGCGCGGCGGCGTAGGAGCCGCCGCTCTCGGTGGCGCATTCCTGCGCCATCGCGGTGAGCACCCCGTCCGGGCCCAGTTCGACATAGGCGGTGACGCCCTCGGCTTCCAGGGTGCGCACGCCATCGAGGAAGCGGACCGCCTCGCGGGCGTGGCGCACCCAGAAGTCCGGGCTGGTGATCTCTTCGGCCGAGACCACGGCTCCGGTCAGGTTGGACACGATGGGAATGCGCGGAGCCTGGTACGTCAGCTCCCGCGCCACCTCGCGGAAGGCGTCGAGCATGCCGTCCATGTGGGGCGAGTGGAAGGCGTGGCTGACGGTGAGCCGCTTGGTCTTGCGGCCCTCCGCCTCGAAGGACGCCGCGATCTCCAGCGCCGCGTCCTCGTCGCCCGCGACCACGACCGAGGTGGGGCCGTTGACGGCCGCGATGCTCACCCGCTTGCCCAGCTGCGGGGCCACCTCCTCCTCGGACGCCTGGACGGCGATCATCGCGCCCCCCGTGGGCAGCGCCTGCATCAGCCGGCCGCGCGCGGCCACCAGCCGGCACGCGTCCGCGAGCGACAGCACATCCGCCACATGCGCGGCGGCCAGCTCACCGATGGAGTGGCCGGAGAGGAAGTCGGGCCGCAGACCCCACGCCTCGACCAGCCGGAACAGCGCCACCTCGACCGCGAACAGCGCGGGCTGGGTGAAGCCCGTCCGGTCCAGCGCCTCGGCGTCGTCACCGAACAGCACCGTCTTCAACGGCCGTTCCAGATGCGCGTCCAGCTCATCGCAGACCGCGTCGAGAGCCTCCGCGAACACCGGGTACGCGTCATACAGCTCACGGCCCATCCCGAGCCGCTGGCTGCCCTGCCCCGTGAACAGGAACGCCAGTTTGCCGCCCTCGGCCACCGTGCCGTCGACCAGCCCGGCGGCGGTGCGGCCCTCGGCGAGGGCGTCCAGACCGGCCAGGAAGGCGTCCCGGTCACCGGCCACCAGCGCGGCCCGGTGCTCGAAGGACGACCGGGCGGTGGCCAGGGAGTGGCCGATGTCGACCAGGGACAGCTCGGGGTGGGCGGCCACGTGGGCCCGCAGCCGGGCGCCCTGGGCGCGCAGCGCCTCCGGGGACCTGCCGGACAGCACCCACGGCAGCGCGGGCGGCTCGGCGGCCGGGGCCACGGACTCCCGCGCCGGTTCGGCCTCGGACGCCTGCTCGATGATGGCGTGCGCGTTGGTGCCACTGATACCGAACGAGGACACCGCGGCACGCCGCGGCCGGCCCGTCTCGGGCCACTCCACCTGCTCGGTCAGCAACGACACCGCACCCGCCGACCAGTCCACATGCGGCGACGGCTCATCCACATGCAACGTCCGGGGCAGCACACCATGCTCAATGGCCTTGACCATCTTGATGATCCCCGCCACACCGGCCGCCGCCTGCGTGTGACCGAAGTTCGACTTCACCGACCCCAGCCACAACGGCGCCTCATCGGTGTGCTCCTGACCGTACGTGGCCAGCAACGCCTGCGCCTCGATCGGGTCACCCAGCGTCGTACCCGTACCGTGCGCCTCGACGACGTCCACCTCAGCAGCCGTGAGCCGGGCGTTGGCCAGCGCCTGCCGGATCACCCGCTGCTGCGACGGACCGTTGGGGGCGGTGAGGCCGTTGCTGGCGCCGTCCTGGTTGATCGCACTGCCGCGCACGACCGCCAGCACCGGGTGACCGTTCTTCCGGGCGTCCGACAGCCGCTCCACCAGCAGCATGCCCACACCCTCGCCCCAGGCCGTACCGTCGGCCGCCGCCGCGAACGGCTTGCAACGGCCATCGGTCGACAACCCGCGCTGCTTGCTGAAAGCCACGAAGGTGACAGGAGTGGCCATCACGGTCACACCACCGGCCAGCGCCAGCGAGCACTCACCACTGCGCAGCGCCTGCACCGCCATGTGCAGGGCCACCAGGGACGACGAACACGCCGTGTCCACCGTCACCGCCGGCCCCTCAAGACCGAAGGTGTACGACACCCGGCCCGACGCCACACTGCCCGAGCTGGCCGTGCCCACATACCCCTCGAGGCCATCGGGCGCACGGTGCAGCAGCGTGCCGTAGTCGTTGTACATCACACCGGTGTACACACCGGTCCGGCTGCCGCGCAGTGCGTTCGGGTCGATGCCCGCGCGCTCGAACGCCTCCCACGAGGTCTCCAGCAGCAGCCGCTGCTGCGGGTCCATGGCGAGGGCCTCACGCGGCGAAATCCCGAAGAACACCGGATCGAAGTGATCGGCATCGTGCAGGAAACCACCGTTACGGGCGTAACTGGTGCCCCGCTTGTCCGGGTCGTCGTCATAGAGCGACTCGATGTCCCAGCCACGGTCCGTGGGCATATCCGTGATCGCGTCCGTGCCCTCGACCACCAGCTTCCACAGCTCCTCGGGCGAGGTCACCCCGCCGGGGAACCGGCAGCTCATCGCCACAATGGCGATCGGCTCATCAGCACCCGCCGCCGCGGCGACCACGGGAGCGCCCGTATCCACCTGACTGCCCTGCGCCTCGGCCCGCAGATACGTGGCAAGAGCGACCGGGTTCGGATAGTCGAAGATCAACGTCGCCGGGAGCCGGACCCCGCTGACCGCTGTCAGACGGTTGCGCAACTCCACCGCGGTCAGCGAGTCGAAACCGATTTCACTGAACGCACGCCGTGGCTCCACCGCCTCCGGCCCGGCATAACCGAGCACCGCCGCCACCTGCGCACGCACCAGATCCAGCACGATCGCCTCGGCCTCGGCGTCCGGGACCCCGGCCAACTGCCGGGCCAGCGCACCGGACCGTGCGACCGCGGCCGCCTGAGCCGCCCGACGCGGCGGAACCCGCACCAGACCACGGAACAGCGGCGGCAGCATCCCCGCACCCGCCTGAACCCGAAGCGCGGCCATGTCCAGCGGCAGCGGCACCAACAGCGCCTGGTCCGAGCCCTGCGCGGCATCGAACAGCTCCAGGCCCTGGTCGGCCGTAATGGCGGCCACACCATCGCGCCGCAAGCGCGCGAGCTCCGCCTCCTCCAGCTCCCCGGTCATGGCGCTGGCCTCCGCCCACAGCCCCCAGGCGAGAGAGGTGGCCGGCAGTCCGGCGGAGCGGCGATGCGCGGCGAGGGCGTCCAGGAAGGCATTGCCCGCCGCGTAGTTGCCCTGCCCCGCGCCACCGAGCACACCGGCGGCCGAGGAGAACAGCACGAACGCCGACAGATCCAGGTCCCGGGTCAGCTCGTGCAGGTTCCACGCCGCGTCCACCTTCGGACGCAGCACCCGCTCCACGCGCTCCGGCGTCAGCGACCCGATCACACCGTCGTCCAGCACACCCGCCGTGTGCATCACGGCCCGCAGTGGATGCTCGGCGGGGACGGACGCGAGGACCTGGGCCAAAGCGTCCCGGTCCGCCACATCGCAGGCGGCCCAGCGCACGTCAGCGCCCAGCTCGGCCAGCTCAGCCGTCAGCTCGGCGGCACCGGGCGCCTGACCGCCACGGCGGCTGACCAGCAGCAGCCGACGCACACCCCGCTCGGTCACCAGATGGCGCGCGAAGAGATTGCCCAGCATGCCACCGGCACCAGTGATCAACACCGTGCCGTCCGAGCCGAAGGCAGGGACCTCCTGATCTGCGGCGGGGGCGGCGGTGCGGGTCAGGCGCGGGGTCTTGACCGCGCCCTGGCGCACGGCGAGTTCCTGCTCGCCAGACGCAAGAGCGGCCAAGAGAGCAGTGGCCGAATCCGGGTGGCCGTCGAGGTCCACCAGGACGATACGCCCGGGATTCTCCGACTGCGCCGAGCGGATCAGACCGGTCGCGGTGGCCTGCGCGGGCTCGGCCACCACGTCCTCAGCGGCCGTAGCCACCGCGCCCTGAGTGAGAACGACCAGCCGCGAGTCCGCCAAACGGTCCTCGGCCAGCCACGTCTGCACCAGAGCGAGAGCCCCGACAGCGGCCTCGTGCGCCATCGCGACCGGCGAGGAGCCCTCCCCCGACACCACCTGCGGTGCCAAGGAGACCACGACATGCTCCGGAACCACAGCACCGGACTCGACCGCCCCGGCCAGCCCAGCCAGATCCGCATAGAGGTCCGCTTCGACACCGAGGCCAGGGACCTCCGCGCCCACCACCGCCACACGCCCCCCGGAGAAGGTCTCCGAAGACGTCGGCACCGGAACCCACTCCACCCGGAACAGAGCATCCGCCGCGCCACCACCAGCATGACCGGCACCCAACTGCTCCGGGGACACCGCACGCAGCGCGAGCCGCTCCACCGACGCCACCGGCGCACCCGTCACATCAGCCAGCTGAAGCGCCACCGTGCCATTCCCGGCCGACGACAACCGAACCCGCACACTGTCCGCACCCACCGAGTGAACCCGCACACCGCTCCAGGCGAACGGCAGACCACCCTGCTCCAGACCCTCGGTCAGATCACCCAGCCCGATCGTGTGCAGGACGGCATCCAGCAGCGCAGGATGCAGCCCGAACAGATCGGCACCGGGCTCCACACCCTCAGGAAGCGCGACCTCCGCGTACACCTCACCATCGGCCCGCCAGGCCGCCCGCACCCCCTGGAAAACCGGACCATAACCGAAGCCCGCCTCGGCCAGACCCTCATACAGCCCATCGGTCCCGATCCGCTCGGCACCCGCCGGCGGCCAGACACTCAACTCGAACGACGGCACCGACGACGACGCGCCCTCCGCGAGCACACCCGTGGCATGCCGCACCCATGGCACCTCCTCGCCCGCGTCGTCGGGACGCGCGTGCAGGGCAAGGCTTCGGCGGCCGGTGTCGCCCGGGGCCCCTACGACGATCTGGACCCGCACCCCGCCCCGCTCGGGCAGGATCAGCGGCGCCTCCAGCGTGAGCTCCTCCAGCAGATCGCAGCCCACCTGCTCACCAGCGCGCACCGCGAGTTCCACGAACGCGGTGCCGGGCAGCAGCACCGAGCCCATCACCGCATGGTCGGCCAGCCAGGGATGCGTCTCCAGCGACAGCCGCCCGGTGAACAGGAAGCCGTCGGAGTCCGGCAGCTCGACAGCCGCACCCAGCAGCGGATGATCAGCGGCGCCCAGACCGGCGGAGGACACATCACCCACCGAAGCCGGAGCGTCGATCCAGTAACGCTCATGCTGGAACGCGTACGTAGGCAGCTCTGTACGGCGTGCGCCGGTGCCGTCGAACACCGCCTCCCAGTCCACGGACACACCCCGCGACCACGCCTCACCGACGGAGGCCCAGAAGCGCTTCAGCCCGCCCTCGTCCCGCCGCAGCGAACCGATCGCGGCCGCCTCGACGCCCGCCTCCTCCACGGTCTCCTGCACGCCCATCGTCAGCACCGGGTGGGCGCTGGACTCGATGAACACACCGAAGCCCTCGTCCAGCAGCCGCCGGACCGCGCCCTCCAGTTCGACCGTGCGCCGCAGGTTGGTGAACCAGTACTCGGCGTCCAGCTCCGGGCCCTCGACCCACTCCCCCGTCACCGTCGACAGGAACGGCACCTCGGCGTTCCTCGGCTGTACGGGCGCCAGCAGCTCCAGCAGCTCCTCACGCAACAGCTCGACCTGGGCGGAGTGCGAGGCGTAGTCCACCGGCACCCGCCGCGCCCGCACCTCGTCCGCCTCACACGCGGCGATCAGCTCGTCCAGGGCCTCGGGCTCACCCGAGACCACCACCGACGACGGCCCGTTGACGGCGGCGACCGAGATCCGCTCCTCGCCCCACGGGGCGATGCGCTCGCGTACCTCCGCCGCCGGCAGGGCCACCGAGACCATGCCGCCCTTGCCCGCCAGCACCCGGCCGATCACCTGGCTCCGCAACGCCACTACACGCGCCGCGTCCCGCAAGGACAGAATCCCCGCCACACACGCGGCCGCGATCTCACCCTGCGAATGGCCCACCACGGCCGACGGTACGACCCCGAGCGAACGCCACAGCTCCGCCAGCGACACCATCACCGAGAACAGCACCGGCTGGACCACATCCACCCGGTCCAGCGGCGGCGCGCCCTCCGCACCCCGCAGCACATCCACCAACGACCAGTCGGTGAACTCCGCCAACGCGGCCGCGCATTCGTGGATACGGGCCGCGAACGCCGGGGCCGTGTCCATCAGCTCCACGGCCATGCCCGCCCACTGGGACCCCTGTCCCGGGAAGACGAATGCCGTCTTGTCGGACGCCCCGACGTTCTGGACCGGCGCCACACCCTGGGCCAACGCCGTCAGAGCGCGGATGAGGTCATCGCGGTCGGAGCCCACCAGTACCGCACGCTGATCGAAGGCGGCGCGGGTGGTGGCCAGGGAGTAGCCGACATCGGCCGGACGCAGTTCCGGGTCCGCGTCGAGGTGGGCCAGCAGCTTGGCGGCCTGCGCGCGCAGCGCCGCCTCACTCCTGGCGGACAGCGGCCACGGCAGCACACGTGACGCTTCGAGGGAGGGTTCGGCCGGCTCTTCGGCCGGCTCCCGGTCCGCCGGGGCCTGTTCGATGATGGCGTGCGCGTTGGTACCGCTCATGCCGAAGGAGGAGATACCGGCCCGGCGCGGACGCCCGGTCTCCGGCCACTCCCGTGCCTCGCTCAGCAGCGAGACCGCACCGGCTTCCCAGTCCACATGCGGCGACGGCTCATCGATGTGCAGCGACTTCGGCAGCACACCGTGGCGCATGGCCAGCACCATCTTGATGATGCCCGCGACACCGGCGGCGGCCTGCGTGTGTCCGAAGTTGGACTTGATCGACCCCAGCCACAGCGGCTGCTCGGCGGTCTTCTCCTTGCCGTACGTGGCCAGCAGCGCCTGGGCCTCGATCGGGTCGCCCAGCGTCGTCCCCGTACCGTGCGCCTCCACCGCGTCCACCTCGGACGCCGACAGGCCCGCATTGGCCAGCGCCTGACGGATGACACGCTGCTGCGACGGACCGTTCGGCGCCGTCAGACCGTTCGACGCACCATCCTGGTTGACCGCGGTGCCCCGCACCACCGCCAGCACCCGATGGCCGTTCTTCTTCGCGTCCGACAGCCGCTCCACCAGCAGCATGCCCACACCCTCGGCCCAGGCCGTACCGTCGGCCGCGGCGGCGAAGGGCTTGCAGCGGCCGTTGGCGGCCAGTGCGCGCTGCCGGCTGAACTCGGTGAACACCTTGGGAGTGGTGATGATGGTGACACCGCCCGCGAGCGCCATCGTGCACTCGCCGTTGCGCAGCGCCTGAACCGCCAGGTGCAGCGCCACCAGCGACGACGAACACGCCGTGTCGACCGTGACGGCCGGGCCCTCGAAGCCGAAGGTGTACGACACCCGGCCCGAGGCGACGCTGCTGGAGCCGCCGGTGCCGAGATAGCCCTCGACGCCCTCCGGAACGGTGTGCAGCCGCGAGACGTAGTCGTTGTGCATCTGGCCGACGAACACGCCGACCTGCCGGCCGCGCAGCGTCCCCGGGTCGAGCCCCGCGCGTTCGAACGACTCCCAGCTGGTCTCCAGCAGCAGCCGCTGCTGGGGGTCCATGGCGAGCGCCTCGCGCGGGTTGATGCCGAAGAAGGCCGGGTCGAAGTGGTGCGCGTCGTAGTAGAAACCGCCCTCGCGGGTGTACGAGGTGCCGGGCCGGTCCGGATCCGGGTCGTAGAACGCCTCCAGGTCCCAGCCCCGGTCCTCCGGCAGCCCCGCGATACCGTCCCGGCCCTCGGCCAGCAGCTCCCACAGATCCTCGGGGGTGCGCACATCTCCGGGGAAGCGGCAGCTCATCGCGATGATCGCGATCGGGTCGTCCTCATCGGCCACGGCACCCGCGGGGCCGTGGGCCCGCGCCGGAACGGCCGCGGCCGCCTCGGAGCCCAGCAGCTCCTCCAGCAGATAGCCGACGAGCGCGGTCGGCGTCGGGTAGTCGAAGACGAGGGTGGCGGGCAGCCGCAGCCCGGCGGCGCCACCGAGGCGGTTGCGGAACTCCACCGCGGTCAGCGAGTCGAAGCCGAGGTCCTTGAAGGACCGGACCGCCTCCACCGCGTCCGGCGAGTCATGGCCGAGCACCACGGCCACCTGGGCCCGCACCAGGTCCAGCAGTGTCCGCTCCCGCTCGGCGGCGTCCAGCCGGACCAGCCGCTCCACCAGCGAGGACCCGTCCCCGGCCGCGCCCGACTCGGCGGTGCGGCGGGTCGTACCACCGCGCACCAGACCGCGCAGCAGCGGCGGCACCATCTCGAGGGGTGCGCCCGTGAGCGACGCCAGGTCGAGCTGCATGGGCACCAGGAACGCGTCGCCCACCTCCTGGGCGGCGTCGAACAGCGTCAGGCCCTCGTCCGAGGACAGCCCCAGCACACCGGAGCGGGTCATCCGGGACGTGTCGGTGGCCTCCAGCCCACCGGTCATCCCGCTGGCCTCGGCCCACAGACCCCAGGCCAGCGAGGTCGCGGCGAGGCCCTGGGCCTGGCGGTGGCGGGCCAGGGCGTCCAGGAAGGAGTTGGCCGCCGCGTAGTTGGCCTGCCCGGGGCCGCCGAACGTGCCGGCCGCCGAGGAGAACAGCACGAACGCGGCCAGGTCCTGGTCGCGGGTCAGCTGGTGCAGGTTGACGGCCGCGTCCACCTTGGGGCGCAGCACCTTCTCCAGCCGCTCCGGCGTCAGCGAGCCGATCACACCGTCGTCCAGCACGCCGGCGGTGTGCACCACGGCGGTCAGCGGATGCCCGGCGGGGATGCCGGCCAGCACGGCGGCGAGCGCGTCCCGGTCGGCCGCGTCGCAGGCGGCGATGGTGACGTCGGCGCCCAGCTCGCGCAGCTCGGCGGCGAGTTCGGCCGCGCCCGCGGCCTGCTCACCGCGCCGGCTGGTGAGCACCAGACGGCGGGCGCCGCGCACGGTCACCGCGTGCCGGGCGACCAGGCCGCCCAGGGTGCCGGTGCCACCGGTGATCAGCACCGTGCCGTCCGGGTTCCACGGGGCGGGCACGGTCAGCACGACCTTGCCGATGTGGCGGGCCTGGCTGAGGTAGCGGAACGCGTCCGGGGCCTGCCGCAGATCCCACGCGGTGATCGGCAGTGGCCGCAGCGCCCCCTGCCGGAACAGCTCCAGCAGCTCGCACAGCATCTCCTGGATACGGTCCAGGCCCGCCTCGGTCAGGTCGAACGCCTGGTAGGAGACGCCGGGGTATTCGGCGGCCACCTCCTCCGGCACCCGGACGTCGGTCTTGCCCATCTCGACGAACCGGCCGCCGCGCGGCAGCAGCCGCAGCGACGCGTCCACGAACTCCCGCGCCAGCGAGTCCAGCACCACATCGACGCCGCGACCGCCGCTGGCCTCGCGGAACGTCGACTCGAAGGCCAGGTCGCGGGAGGAGGCGATACGGTCCTCGGCCAGCCCCAGCGAGCGCAGCGTGTCCCACTTGCCCTGGCTGGCGGTGGCGTAGACATCCACACCCCAGTGCCGGGCCAGCTGCACGGCGGCCATGCCGACACCACCGGCGGCGGCGTGCACCAGCAGCGACTCCCCGCCCTGGAGGTCCGCCAGGTCGCGCAGCGCGTAGTAGGCCGTCATGAAGACGATCGGCACCGACGCGGCCTGGGCGAACGACCAGCCCTCCGGCATCGGGGCGATCATGCGGCGGTCCACGACCACCAGCGGTCCGAAGCCGCCCGGCAGCATGCCCATCACCCGGTCGCCGGGCGCCAGATCGGTGACCCCGGGGCCGGTCTCCAGGACGACACCCGCGCCCTCACTGCCCATCAGGCCCGCGTCGCCGGGGTACATGCCGAGCGCGTTGAGCACATCGCGGAAGTTCACACCGGCGGCCCGGACCGCGACCCGCACCTGTCCCGCCTCCAGCGGCGCGGCGGCCTCCGGGGCGGGCAGCAGCGTGAGGTTCTCCAGGGTGCCCTTGTCCTGGATGTCGAGCCGCCAGGCGGGCTCGCCGGGCGGCGGCACCATGGGCCCGGTGGCGGCGGTGCGCGCCAGCCGGGGGGCGTGCACGGCGCCCCGGCGCAGCACGAACTGCGGCTCTCCGGCGGCCAGCGCGGCGCCCAGCGCCTCGTAGGAGGCGTCGGTGCCGTCGAGGTCCACCAGCACCAGCCGGTCCGGGTTCTCCGACTGCGCCGAGCGCACCAGACCCCACACCGGGGCGTGCGCCAGATCGTGCGTACCGGCGTCGCCCGCGGTGGCCACCGCGCCCCGGGTCACCAGCACCAGCTGGGACGCCGCGAACCGCTCGTCGGCCAGCCACGCCCGGACCAGCGCCAGCGCCCGCTGGGTGGCGGTGTGCACGGCGGCGGTCACCTCGTCACCGGTGGCGCCGCGCGGGTCGAGGTACGCCAGGACGTACGCGGGCGCGTCCCCGGCCGCGGCCAGCGCGTCCAGGTCGGCGTGGACCGCGGCGCCGGACGTGAGCGGGGCGGGCGCATCCGCGCCGAGCACCGACCAGGCCACGGCCGGGCTCTCGGCGGACAGCGGCACGGTGGCCCAGTCCAGCCGGTACAGCGACTCGTGGTACGCGGCGGACCGCCCCTCCGCGAGCTGCCCGGCCGAAACCGGGCGCAGCGCCAGCTGCTCGACCGAGGCCACCGGGGCACCGGTACCGTCGGCCAGCTCCAGCGCCACCCCGTCGGCCCCGGCCGGGGTCAGCCGGACCCGGAGCGCGTCGGCGCCGACCGCGTGCAGCGACACCCCGCCCCAGGAGAACGGCAGCCGCCCCTGCTCATCCCCGCCCGCGCGGGCGAACGTGCTGTGCAGCGCGGCGTCCAGCAGCGCCGGGTGCAGCCCGAACGCGGCGGCGTCGGACTTCCCGTCCTCCGGCAGCCGCACCTCGGCGAACACCTCGTCGCCGCGCAGCCAGGCGGCGGTGAGCCCCTGGAACATCGGCCCGTACGCGAAACCGCCCTGCGCCAGGTGCTCGTAGAGCCCCTCGACCTCGGCGGGCTCGGCGCCCGGCGGCGGCCACGCGGTCAGATCGAACGAGGGCCGCGGAGCACCGGCCACCAGCACACCGCTCGCATGCCGCAGCCACGGCATCTCGGCGGGCGCGTCCTGCGCCCGCGAGTACAGCTCCAGCGTGCGGTGCCCGGCCTGCTGCGGGGCGCCGACGACGAGCTGGAGCTGGACCGCGCCGCGCTCGGGCAGGACCAGCGGCGCCTCGATGGTCAGCTCGTCCAGCCGGTCGCAGCCCACCTGGTCACCGGCGCGGATGGCCAGCTCGACGAAGGCGGTGCCGGGCAGCAGCACGGTGCCCATGACGGCGTGGTCGGCCAGCCACGGGTGGCTCTCCAGGGAGAGCCTGCCGGTGAACAGGAAACCGTCGGAGTCCGCCAGCGGCACGGCCGCGCCCAGCAGCGGATGGTCGGCCCGGTCCAGACCCGCCGACTCCACATCGCCCACGACACCCGCGGGCGACGTCAGCCAGAAGCGGCGGTGCTGGAAGGCGTAGGTCGGCAGGTCGACGCGGTGGGCGCCGGTCCCGGCGAAGTACCCGGCCCAGTCCGGCGTGACGCCACGGACGTGGAGGGCGGCGAGGGCAGTGGTGACGGCCTCGGCCTCGGGACGGTCCTTGCGCAGCGCGGTGGCGAAGCCCACGGCTTCGGGAGCCTCGACACACTCCTGGACCATCGCGGTGAGAACACCGTCAGGACCCAGTTCGAGGTAGGTGGTGACGCCCTGTGCTTCGAGCGTGCGGACGCCGTCGAGGAAACGCACGGCCTCGCGGACGTGACGCACCCAGAAACCGGGGCTGGTGATCTCCTCGGCGGAGACGACATCGCCGGTCAGGTTGGACACGATGGGGATACGCGGGGCCTCGTAGGTCAGACCCTCGGCCACCTCACGGAACGCCTCCAGCATCCCGTCCATACGCGGGGAGTGGAACGCGTGGCTCACCGTCAGCCGCTTGGTCTTACGACCCTTCGCCTCGAACGACGCGGCAATCTCCACCGCCGCGTCCTCATCACCCGCGATGACGACCGACGTGGGCCCGTTGAGCGCGGCAATGCTCACGCTGTCCGTGAGCAGCGGCGCCACCTCGTCCTCCGACGCCTGCACCGCGATCATCGCGCCACCGGCAGGCAGGGCCTGCATCAACCGCCCACGCGCGGCCACCAGCTTGGCCGCGTCCGCCAGCGACAGCACACCCGCCACGTGCGCGGCGGCCAGCTCACCGATCGAATGCCCGGCCAGGAAATCGGGCCGCACACCCCACGCCTCCACCAGCCGGAACAGCGCCACCTCCACCGCGAACAGCGCGGGCTGGGTGAACCCCGTCCGGTCCAGCTCCTCGGCATCGGCCCCGAACACCACGGCCTTCAGCGGCCGCTCCAGATGCGCGTCCAGCGCATCGCACACCGCGTCGAACGCCTCGGCGAACACCGGATAGGCGTCATACAGCTCACGCCCCATCCCCAGCCGCTGGCTGCCCTGCCCCGTGAACAGGAACGCCACCTTGCCGTCGGCCACCGAGCCCTGCGCCAGCCCCGCCGCCGACTCACCACGCGCCAGCGCCTCAAGACCCGCGACCAACCCGGCCCGGTCCCCGCCCACGACCACCGCGCGGTGATCCAGCGCGGCACGCGTCGTCGCGAGCGAGAACGCCACATCGGTCGGCGACAGCTCCGGCCGCCGCTCCAGGTCGGCGAGCAGCCGCTCGGCCTGCGCCCGCAGAGCGTCGGCGCTCTTGCCGGACACCGGCCACGGCAGCACGGACGGCTGAACGGCCGGAAGAGCGGCGATCTCGGCCGGTTCGGGCTCGGGCGCCTGCTCGATGATGGCGTGCGCGTTGGTGCCGCTGACGCCGAAGGAGGAGATACCGGCCCGGCGCGGACGCCCGGTCTCCGGCCACTCCCGCGCCTCGCTCAGCAGCGAGACCGCACCGGCTTCCCAGTCCACATGCGGCGTCGGCTCATCGATGTGCAGCGACTGGGGAAGGACGCCGTGGTGCATCGCCTGCACCATCTTGATGATGCCCGCGACACCGGCCGCGGCCTGCGTGTGTCCGAAGTTGGACTTGATCGACCCCAGCCACAGCGGCTGCTCGGCGGTCTTCTCCCTGCCGTACGTGGCCAGCAGCGCCTGCGCCTCGATCGGGTCGCCCAGCGACGTCCCCGTACCGTGCGCCTCCACCGCGTCCACCTCGGACGCCGACAGCCCCGCATTCGCCAGCGCCTGACGGATGACCCGCTGCTGCGACGGACCGTTCGGCGCCGTCAGACCGTTCGACGCACCATCCTGGTTGACCGCGGTGCCCCGCACCACCGCCAGCACCCGGTGACCGTTCTTCTTCGCGTCCGACAGCCGCTCCACGAGCAGCATGCCCACGCCTTCGGCCCAGCCGGTGCCGTCCGCGTCGGCCGAGAAGGACTTGCAGCGGCCGCTGGTCGACAGACCGCCCTGGCGGCTGAAGTCGATGAAGGTGTCCGGGGTGGACATGACGGTGACACCGCCCGCGAGCGCCATAGTGCACTCGCCGTTGCGCAGCGCCTGCGCCGCCAGGTGCAGCGCCACCAGCGACGACGAACACGCCGTGTCGATGGTGACCGCCGGGCCTTCGAGCCCGAAGGTGTACGCCACCCGGCCGGAGGCGACACTGCCGGCCGTACCGGTGCCGAGGTAGCCCTCCAGGCCGTCCGGCAGGGCGGTCAGCCGGGAGAGGTAGTCGTGGTACATGACGCCCGCGAAGACGCCGGTCTTGCTGCCGCGTACGGTCGCCGGGTCGATCCCGGCCCGTTCGAACGCCTCCCAGGAGGTCTCCAGCAGCAGCCGCTGGTGCGGGTCCATGGCGAGCGCCTCGCGCGGGTTGATCCCGAAGAAGTCGGGGTCGAACTCGCCCGCGTCGTAGAGGAACCCGCCCTCGATGGTGGCGCTGGTGCCCGCCTGCGCGGGGTCGTCGCCCAGCAGCCCCTCCAGCTGCCAGCCGCGGTCGGTGGGGAAGCCGGAGATGGCGTCCACCGAGCCGGTGACCAGCTGCCACAGCTCCTCGGGGCTGGTGACCCCGCCCGGGTAGCGGCAGCTCATGCCGACGATGGCGATGGGTTCGTCGTCGGCGACGGCGACGGTGGCGGCGGGGGCCGCGGCGGCCTCGTCGGCCTGGTCGCCGAGGATCTCGGTGCGCAGGAAGCCGGCCAGCGCGGTCGGCGTCGGGTAGTCGAAGACGAGGGTGGCCGGGAGCCGTACGCCCGTGACGGCGCCGAGGCGGTTGCGCAGCTCGACGGCGGTGAGCGAGTCGAAGCCCAGCTCCTTGAAGGCGCGGCCGGCGCCGACGGCCTCCGGGCCCGCGTAGCCGAGGACGGCGGCCACCTGGCCGCAGACGATCTCCAGCAGCAGCCGGTCGCGTTCGGGGACGGACAGGGCGAGGAGCCGGTCGGCGAGCCCGCCGGGGGCCGCGCCGCCGCCCGCCTCCACGACCCGGCGGCCGGGGGCCCGCACCAGGCCGCGCAGCAGCGCGGGGACCATCGACGCGTCGGCGTGCCGCAGCGGCGCCAGGTCCAGGTGCATGGGCACGAGCGTGGGGTCGCCCACGGCGAGGGCGGTGTCGAGGAGGGCGAGGCCCTCCTCGGAGGAGAGGGCGGCCACTCCGGCGCGGGTGATGCGCTGGATGTCGGCGTCGTCGAGGTCGCCGGTCATGCCGCTGCGCTCGGCCCACAGGCCCCAGGCGAGGGCGGTGGCGGGCAGTCCCTGGGCGCGGCGCCGGTGGGCCAGGGCGTCCAGGAAGGCGTTGGCGGCCGCGTAGTTGGCCTGGCCGGGGCCGCCGAGGGTGCCGGCGGCGGCGGAGAACAGCACGAACGCGGACAGGTCCAGCTCGCGGGTCAGCTCGTGCAGGTTCCAGGCGGCGTCGACCTTGGGCGGCAGGACACGGTCCACGCGTTCGGCGGTCAGCGAGCCGATGACGCCGTCGTCGAGCACACCGGCGGTGTGCACCACGGCGGTCAGCGGATGCTCGGCCGGGATGGCGGCCAGGGCCGCGGCGAGCGCGGTGCGGTCGGCCACGTCGCAGGCGGTGAGAGTGGCCTCGGCGCCCAGCTCGCGCAGCTCGGCGACGAGTTCGGCGGCGCCGTGGGCGTCGGCCCCGCGCCTGCTGAGCAGCAGCAGATGGCGCACGCCGTGCTCGGTGACCAGGTGGCGGGCGACCAGTCCGCCGAGGGTGCCGGTGGCGCCGGTGACCAGGGCGGTGCCCTCGGGGGCGAGGGCGGGGACGGTCTGGTCGGCGGCGGACGCCACCCTCGCCAGACGCGGTACGACCACGGTGCCGGCGCGGACCGCGAGCTGCGACTCACCGGTGGCCAGGGCGGCGGACAGCACCCGGTAGGACTCGTCGGTGCCGACGGCGCTTCCGGTGCTGCCGGTGCTGCCGGTGCTTTCGGCGCTTTCGAAGTCCACCAGGATGAAACGGTCCGGGTTCTCCGACTGCGCGGAGCGCAGCAGACCCCACAGCGGGGCGTGGACCAGGTCCTCGGTGTCGGCGTCCGTCGAGGTGGCGACGGCGCCACGCGTGGCGATGACCAGCCGGGAGCCCTCGAAGCGGGCGTCGGCGAGCCAGCTTTGGACCAGCTCCAGCGCACGGTGCAGGGCCTCGCGCACGGCGGTCTCGACGGGAAGCCCGGTGTCACCCGGGAAGAACGGGGCGACGACGGCCTGCGGCACCGGGGTTCCGGCGTCCACGGCCGCGCCCAGCGCGGCCAGGTCGGCGTAGTCGGCGGCGGTGGGCAGCGCTCCGGCCACCTCGGGGTGGTCGGTGCCCAGCACCGCCCACTGCCCGGCCACAACGGTGGTGGCGGCCGGCACCGGGGCGGGGGTCCACTCGACGCGGAACAGCGCCTCGTGGAAGGCGCCGCGCGCGGCGTGCACCTGGTCGGGCGAGACGGGGCGCAGCAGCAGCGACTCGACGGAGGCGACGGGCGCGCCGCTCTCGTCCGTCACCAGTACGGCCACGGCGTCCTGACCGGCGGGCGAGAGCCGGACGCGGAGCGCGGCGGCGCCGACGGCGTGCAGCCGCACACCGCTCCAGGAGAAGGGGAGGCGGCCGTGTTCGGTGTCCTCCAGGAGGGAGCCGATGCCCACGGCGTGCAGGGCCGCGTCCAGCAGCGCCGGGTGCAGCCCGAACAGTTCGGCCTCGGCGCGGGCGCTCTCGGGCAGCCGTACCTCGGCGTACACCTGGTCGCCCTGCTGCCAGGCGCCCTGGAGGCCCTGGAAGACCGGGCCGTAGGCGAATCCGGTCCCGGCGAGCCACTCGTAGAGGCCGTCCACGGGGACCTCGGTGGCACCGGCCGGCGGCCATGCGGTGAGGCCCTCGGAGGCGTCGGCGGGCGTGGTGGCGCCGGTGCCGAGCACACCGGTGGCGTGGCGGGTCCATTCGCCCTCGCCCCAGGTGCCGTCGGCGGCGTCCTCCAGGCGCGAGTGCAGGCTCAGCGAGCGGCGGCCGGTCTCGTCCGGCGCGCCCACGGACACCTGGAGCTGGACGCCGCCCTGCGGGGGCAGCACCAGCGGGGCTTCGAGGGTGAGCTCCTCCAGGACGTCCGCGCCGACGTGGTCACCGGCGCGGATGGCCAGTTCGACGAAGGCGGTGCCGGGCAGCAGCACGGTGTCCATGACGGCGTGGTCGGCCAGCCACGGGTGGGTCTGGAGGGACAGCCGGCCGGTGAACAGGAACCCGGCGCCGTCGGCGAGCGACACGGCGGCGCCGAGCAGCGGGTGGTCGGCGGAGCCGAGTCCGGCGGCGGTGACGTCGCCGGTCCAGGGGCCGGGCGGCTCGGGCCAGTACAGCTCGCGCTGGAAGGCGTAGGTGGGCAGTTCGACGCGGCGGGCGCCGGACCCCGCGAAGAAGGCGGCCCAGTCGACGGCCACACCGTGCACGTGGACACGGGCGAGCGCGCCGGCCAGGGCGGTGGTCTCGGGGCGGTCGCCACGCAGCACGGGGATGAACACGGCGCCGTCGGCGGTGACGCAGTCCTGCGCCATGGCGGAGAGCACCCCGTCGGGGCCGAGCTCCACATAGGTGCCGACGTCGTACTCCTCGAGCCGGCGGATGCCGTCGGTGAAGCGGACCGCCTCACGTACGTGCCGGACCCAGTAGTCGGGCGAGCAGATCTCGTCGGCGGAGACCGATCCGCCGGTCAGGTTGGAGATGATGGGGATGACCGGCGGGGCGTAGCTCACCTGCCGGGCGACCTCGCGGAAGGCGTCCAGCATGCCGTCCATGCGCGGCGAGTGGAACGCGTGGCTCACGGTCAGCCGCTTGGTCTTGCGGCCCTGTGCCTCGAACGACGCGGCGATCGCGGCAGCGGCGTCCTCGTCACCCGCGATGACCACCGACGTCGGCCCGTTGAGCGCGGCGATGGACACCCGCTCATTCAGCAGCGGCGCCACCTCGTCCTCGGACGCCTGGACGGCGATCATCGCGCCACCGGCCGGCAGCTCCTGCATCAGCCGGCCACGCGCCGCCACCAGCTTCGCCGCGTCCGCCAGCGAGAGCACACCGGCCACATGCGCGGCGGCCAGTTCGCCGATCGAGTGGCCGACGAGGAAGTCGGGCCGCACGCCCCAGGTTTCCAGCAGCCGGAACAGCGCCACTTCGAGGGCGAACAGCGCGGGCTGGGTGTAGCCGGTCCGGTCCAGCGCCTCGGCGTCGTCACCGAACATCACCTCGCGCAGCGGCCGCTGAAGGTGCTGGTCGAGCTCGGCGCACACCTCGTCCAGGGCGCGGGCGAAGGCCGGGACGGCCGCGTACAGCTCACGGCCCATCCCGGTGCGCTGGCTGCCCTGGCCGGTGAAGAGGAACGCCACCTTGCCCTCGCCGACCTCGCCCCGGACGACCCCGCCCGCGGGGCCGTCCTCGGCGAGTCCGGCCAGTCCGCGCAGCAGCTCCTCCCGGCCGCCCTCGCCGGCGAGGACCACGGCCCGGTGGTCGAGTGCGGCGCGGGTGGTGGCCAGCGAGTAGGCCAGGTCGACCAGGCCCAGGTCCGGGTCGTCCTGGACCCGGGCGGTGAGCCGTTCGGCCTGGGCGCGCAGCGCCGGTGCGCTCTGCCCGGACACCGGCACCGGCACCAGACCGCCGAGCCCGGTCCACTCCGAGGGTGTGGCGTCGCCGTCGGCGGCCCGCGGTTCGCGGTCCTCGGCGGGCGCCTGCTCGATGACGGTGTGCGCGTTGGTACCGCTCACGCCGAAGGAGGAGATGCCCGCGCGGCGCGGCTGGCCGGTCTCCGGCCACGGGGTGTTCTCGGTGAGCAGGGAGACCGCGCCCGCCGTCCAGTCCACGTCCCGGGAGGGCGCGTCGACGTGCAGCGTCTTGGGCAGGACGCCGTGCTCGATGGCCTTGACCATCTTGATGATGCCGGCGACACCGGCGGCGGCCTGGGTGTGCCCGAAGTTGGACTTGATGGAGCCGAGCCACAGCGGGCGGCCGTCGGGCCGGTTCTGCCCGTACGTGGCGAGCAGGGCCTGGGCCTCGATGGGGTCGCCGAGGCTGGTGCCGGTGCCGTGCGCCTCGACGGCGTCCACCTGGGCCGGGGTGAGCCGGGCGTCGGTGAGCGCCTGGCGGATGACGCGCTGCTGGGACGGTCCGTTGGGCGCCGTCAGACCGTTGGACGCGCCGTCCTGGTTGATGGCCGAGCCACGGACGATCGCCAGCACCTTGTGGCCGTGCCGGCGGGCGTCCGACAGCCGCTCCACCAGCAGCATGCCGACGCCCTCGCCCCAGCCGGTGCCGTCCGCGCCGTCCGCGAACGCCTTGCAGCGGCCGTCGGGCGCCAGGCCCCGCTGCCGGCTGAAGTTGATGAACGCGCGCGGGCTGTTCATCACCGTGACACCGCCGGTGAGCGCCAGCGAGCACTCGCCGTTCCGCAGTGACTGGATGGCCAGGTGCAGCGCCACCAGCGACGCCGAGCAGGCGGTGTCGACGGTGAGCGCCGGGCCCTCCAGGCCGAAGGTGTAGGAGAGGCGGCCGGAGATGACGCTGGCGGCGTTGCCGGTGAGCAGGTACTGCTCGACGCCCTGCGGCAGCCGGTGCAGCAGCTCCGGGTAGTCCTGGCCGTTGGTGCCGATGAAGACACCGGCCTTGCTGCCGCGCAGCGTGGCCGGGTCGATCCCGGCCCGCTCGAACACCTCCCAGGAGGTCTCCAGCAGCAGCCGCTGCTGCGGGTCCATGCCGAGGGTCTCGCGCGGGCTGATCCCGAAGAACGCCGCGTCGAACTCGCCCGCGGCGTCGAGGAACCCGCCCTTGTCGGTGTAGCTGGTGCCCTGCTGGTCGGGGTCGTCGGCGAAGAGCGACTCGATGTCCCAGCCACGGTCCGTAGGGAAGTCCGCGATGGCGTCGCCGCCCGCCGCCACGAGCTCCCACAGCTCCTCCGGAGACGTGACGCCTCCGGGGAACCGGCAGCTCATGCCGACGATCGCGATCGGCTCAGGCTCCTGCGACTCGACCTCGCGAAGACGCTGGCGCGTCTGGTGCAGATCGGCAGTTACCCGCTTGAGGTAGTCGAGGATCTTGTCCTGATCCGCCATTGGAGTCTCACCCATGCTTCTCGTCACAAACCTTGCGCCCGCGGACCCATCGATCCTTAGATTCCGAGTTCTTTGTCGATGAAGGCGAAGACCTCGTCGGGCGTCGCCTCCTGCAACTTCTCCGTCACGGTCCCGCCGTCGCCGTCGGCCGCCTCGGCATCGGCCGTACGGGGCTCCGCCCACCGCGCCGCGAGGTCCCGCAGCCGGGCCGCGATGTCGCCCCGCGTCGCGCTGTCGGGGTCGAGGACGGACAGCGCGGACTCCAGCGCGTCGAGCTCGGCGAGCCCGGGGGCCGCGGCCGTACCGCCGTCGCCCACGATCCGGCCGCACAGGAACTCGGCGAGCGCTGCCGGGGTCGGGTAGTCGAAGACCAGCGTGGCGGGCAGCTTCTGCCCGGTGGCGGCGGTCAGCCGGTTGCGCAGCTCCAGCGCGATGAGCGAGTCGAAGCCCAGCTCCTTGAACGCCCGCCCCGCACCGACCTCGTCGGTCGAGGGGTGGCCGAGCGCGGCGGCCGCGTTGCTGCGCACGACCTCCAGGACGACCAGGGACTGTTCGGCCCGGGAGATCCCGGCCAGCCGCGCCCGCAGCGCGTCCGCCGGGGAGCCGTCCGTGGCCGCGCCGGGCTCGCCGGCCGGACCTCCGGTCGCCCGCAGCCGCCGGACCTCCGGCAGATCGGCGATGAACGGGCTGGGGCGGACCGCCGTGTAGCCGTGGACGAAGCGGTCCCACTGGATGTCGGCGACGGCCACCACCGTGTCGGCGTGGTCCAGCGCCTGCCGCAGGGCGGTGATCGCCGCGTGCGGCGCCATCGCCGGGACACCGCCCCGGTCCAGCCGCTCCCCGATGGCCCCGTCGGCGGCCAGCCCCGTCTCGCCCCAGCGGCCCCAGGCCACCGAGGTGGCGGGCAGGCCGTCGGCGCGGCGCTGCTCGGCCAGCGCGTCGAGATAGGCGTTGGCCGCCGCGTAGTTGCCCTGCCCGGCGTCGCCGAGGGTGCCCGCGATGCCGGAGAACAGCACGAACGCGGACAGGTCCAGCTCGCGGGTCAGCTCGTGCAGATGGCGGGCCGCGTCGGCCTTGGGGCCGAGGACGGTCGCGAACCGCTCCGGGGTGAGCGCGTCCAGGACGCCGTCGTCCAGGACGCCCGCGGCGTGCATGACCGCGGTGAGCGGCTGGTCGGCCGGGATGGCGGCCAGCAGCGTCTCGACCGCCTTGCGGTCGGCCACATCGCACGCGGCGACGGTGACCTTCGCGCCCAGCTCGGTCAGCTCCGCCTGGAGCTCGGCCGCGCCCGGGGCCTGGAGGCCACGGCGGCTGGTGAGCACCAGATGCTCGGCACCCTGGCCGGCCAGCCAGCGCGCCACATGGGCGCCCAGCGCGCCCGTACCACCGGTGACCAGCGTCGTACCGGACGGCTGCCACGACCGTACGGCGGGCGCGCCGGCCAGCGGGGCGTGCGCGAGCCTGCGGGCGAACACGCCCGCCGCGCGCACCGCGAGCTGGTCCTCGCCGTCGCTCCCGGCGAGCACTCCGGCGAGCCGGGCCAGCGCCCGCTCGTCGGGCGCGCCGGGCAGGTCGACCAGGCCGCCCCAGCGCTCCGGGTACTCCAGGGCTGCGGTCCGGCCGAGGCCCCAGACGAGCGCCTGCCCGGGGGACGCCAGCCGGTCCGCACGGCTCACGGAGACCGCGCCCCGGGTGGCGCACCACAGCGGCGCCTCCACCCCGGCGTTGCCCAGCGCCTGGATCAGCGCGGCGGAACCGGTCAGCCCGGCGCTGACCCCGTCGGTACCGGGGGCGATGCCCTCGTCGAAGGCGAGCAGCGACAGCACACCCGAGACGGTTCCGGCGCCGGTCAGCTCCTCGCGCACCAGACGGGTCAGCGACGCGCGGTCCGCCTCGACGGCGGCCGGGGTGATCTGCCGCACCTGGGCACCGCGTTCGGTGAGCATCCGCACCGCGCCGAGCGTCCAGTCGTCGGTGGCGGCGGACTCGGGCACGGCCAGCAGCCAGGTGCCGGACAGCCGGGGGGCCTGGCGCTCGGTCAGGGAGGTCCAGGTCACGCGGTAGCGCCAGCCGTCCACCGTGGACCGCTCACGGGCCTGCTTGCGCCAGGACGCCAGACCGGGCAGGACGGCGCCGAGCGAGGAGCGCTCACCGTCGTCCTCGAACGCGAGGGTGTCGGCCAGCGACTCCAGGTCCTCACGCTCGACGGCCTCCCAGAAGCGGGCGTCGACGGCGTCGGACGGCGTGCCCGACTCGTCGGCCACGGCGTCGGCGGCCTGCGGCCAGTAGCTCTGCTGCTGGAAGGCGTACGTGGGCAGCTCGACGCGGGCCGCGCCCGTACCGTCGTACACCGCCTGCCAGTCGACGCCGACGCCCCGCGTCCACGCCTCGCCCAGCGAGACCCAGAACCGGTCCAGGCCGCCCTCGTCACGGCGCAGCGAACCGATCGCGGCCGCTTCCCGGCCCGCGCTCTCGGCGGTCTCCTGCACACCCATCGTCAGCACCGGATGCGCGCTGGACTCGATGAACACCCCGAATCCCTCGTCCAGCAGACGGCGGACCGCACCCTCCAGCTCCACCGTGCGCCGCAGGTTGGTGAACCAGTACTCGGCGTCCAGCTCCGGGCCCTCGACCCACTCCCCCGTCACCGTCGACAGGAACGGCACCTCGGCCGCCTTGGGCTCTACGGGCGCCAGCAGCTCCAGCAACTCCTCCCGGAGCAGCTCCACCTGCGCGGAGTGCGAGGCGTAGTCCACCGGCACCCGACGCGCGCGGACCTCATCCGCCTCACACGCGGCGACCAGCTCGTCCAGGGCGGTCGGCTCACCCGACACCACCACCGACGAAGGACCGTTGACGGCGGCGACCGAAATGCGCTCCTCGCCCCACGGCGCGATCCGCTCCCGCACCTGGGCCACCGGAAGCGCCACCGACACCATGCCGCCCTTACCCGCCAGCACCCGCCCAATGGCCTGACTGCGCAGCGCCACGACACGAGCCGCGTCCTTCAAGGACAGAATCCCCGCCACACACGCCGCCGCGATCTCACCCTGCGAGTGGCCGACCACGGCCGCCGGCCGCACACCCAGCGAACGCCACAGCTCCGCCAGCGACACCATCACCGAGAACAACACCGGCTGAACGACGTCCACCCGCTCCAGTGACGGTGCGTCCTCCGCCTCGCGCAGCACATCCACCAACGACCAGTCGGTGAACTCTGCGAGCGCGGCGGCACACTCATCAATACGGGCAGCGAACACCGGTGAAGCATCCAACAGCTCCACGGCCATGCCTACCCATTGTGACCCCTGTCCTGGGAACACGAATGCGGCCTTGCCCCCGATTGAGGCCCCCTGCACCAGGTTGGGCAGGACCTGCCCCCTAGCGAGGGCGTCCAAACCACGGGCGAAATCGTCCCGGTCGCCGCCGACCAGCACCGCGCGCTGCTCGAAGGCGGCGCGGGTGGTGGCCAGCGAGTGGCCGATGTCCAGCGGGCGCTGGGCCGGTTCGGCGTCGAGGTGGGCCAGCAGCTTGGCGGCCTGGGCGCGCAGCGCCGCCTCGCTCTTACCGGATACCACCCACGGCAGCGTGCCGAGCCGCCGGGTCACCGGCTCGCTCTCCGTCCGCTCCTCGGCGGGGGCCTGCTCCAGGATGGCGTGCGCGTTGGTGCCGCTGAAACCGAACGAGGACACCGCGGCCCGGCGCGGACGGCCCGTCTCCGGCCACTCCCGCGCCTCGGTCAGCAGCTCGACACCGCCCGCCGACCAGTCCACGTGCGGGGTGGGTTCGACGATGTGCAGCGACTCCGGCAGCACACCGTGACGCAGCGCGAGCACGAGCTTCATCACACCGGCGACACCGGCGGCCGCCTGCGCGTGGCCGATGTTGGACTTGATGGAGCCGAGCAGCAGCGGCTGCCCCTCGGGCCGGTCCTGGCCGTAGGTGGCCAGCAGCGCCTGCGCCTCGATCGGGTCACCCAGCGTGGTGCCCGTGCCGTGCGCCTCGACCACGTCCACCTCGGCCGCCGACAGCCGCGCGTTGGCGAGGGCCTGCCGGATGACGCGCTGCTGGGACGGGCCGTTGGGCGCCGTCAGACCGTTGGACGCACCGTCCTGGTTGATCGCCGAGCCGCGCACGACCGCCAGCACCGGGTGGCCGTTGCGACGGGCGTCCGACAGCCGCTCGACCAGCAGCATGCCCACGCCCTCGGCCGGGCTGAAGCCGTCCGCGTCCGAGGAGAACGCCTTGCTGCGGCCGTCGGAGGACAGTCCGCGCTGGCGGCTGAACTCGATGAAGGTGCCCGGGGTGGCCATCACGGTGACCCCGCCCGCGAGGGCGAGCGAGCATTCGCCCTGGCGCAGCGACTGGACGGCCAGGTGCAGCGCCACCAGCGACGCCGAGCAGGCCGTGTCGACGGTGACCGCCGGGCCCTCCAGGCCGAAGGTGTAGGAGAGGCGGCCGGAGACGACGCTCGCGGCGCTGCCGGTGGCCAGGTGGCCCTCGTAGCCGTCGGTGGTGTTGCGCATGAGGATGGAGTAGTCGGAGCCGTTGGTGCCGACGAAGACACCGGACGGGCTGCCGTGCAGCGTGGCCGGGTCGATACCGGCCCGCTCGAACGCCTCCCAGGAGGTCTCCAGCAGCAGCCGCTGCTGCGGGTCCATCGCCATGGCCTCACGCGGCGAGATGCCGAAGAAGGCGGGGTCGAAGTCGGCCGCCCCGGTGAGGAATCCGCCCTCGCGGGTGTAGCTGGTGCCCTGCGCGTCCGGGTCCGGGTTGTAGAGGGACTCGATGTCCCAGCCGCGGTCGCCCGGGAACTCCGACAGCGCGTCACCGCCGGAGGCGAGCAGCTGCCACAGCTCCTCGGGGGTGCGCACCCCGCCCGGGAAGCGGCAGCTCATGGAGACGATGGCGATCGGCTCGTCATCGGCGAGCGCCGCCGCGGTCGGCAGCGCGGCCACGGCGGCCGGCTGCCCGCCGGAGATCTCGCCGCGCAGATGGCGCGCGAGCGCCGTGGGGGTGGGGTAGTCGAAGATCAGCGTCGGCGGCAGCTTCAGCCCGCTGGCGGCGCTGAGCCGGTTGCGCAGTTCGACGGCGGTGAGGGAGTCGAAGCCCAGCTCCTTGAAGGCCCGGCCCGCCTCGACCTCCTCGGCGCCCGCGTAGCCCAGGACGGCCGCGACGGCGGTGCGGACCAGCTCCAGCACCAGCCGCTCCTGCTCGGCCTCCGGTGCCCCGGCGAGCTGCCGCACCAGCGCGGCGGCCGCGCCCGCGCCGTCCGCCTCCGCGTCGCCCGCCATGTCCTTGATGACGTCCCGCGCCTCGGGCAGGTCGCGCAGCAGCGGGCGGGAGCGGCCGGAGGTGAAGGCGAGGACGAAGCGCTTCCACTCCATGTCGACGACGGTCAGCACCGACTCGTCGCGGTCCAGCGCGTGCTGGAGCGCGGTGACGGCCGACCGCGGCGCCATCTCGATGACGCCGTGGCGGCGCATCCGGTCGCCGACGCCGCCCTCGGCCATCCCGCCCTCGCCCCACGGGCCCCACGCCAGCGAGGTGGCGGGCAGACCCTGGGCGCGCCGGTACTCGGCGAAGGCGTCCAGGAAGGCGTTGCCCGGGGCGTAGTTGCCCTGGCCGGGTGCGCCGAAGGTGGCCGCGAAGGAGGAGAACAGCACGAACGCGGACAGGTCCAGGTCCCGGGTGAGCTCGTGCAGATGGCGGGTGGCGTCGACCTTGACCTTCAGTACCCGGTCCACCTGGTCCGGGGTCAGGCCCTCGATCACCCCGTCGTCCAGCACGGCGGCCGTGTGGACGACGGCCGTCAGCGGGTGCTCGGCGGGGATGTCCGCGAGCAGCGCCTCGACCTGGGCGCGGTCGGCCACATCGCAGGCCGCGATGGTGACCGTGGCGCCCAGCTCGGTCAGCTCCGCCTGGAGTTCGGCCGCGCCCGGGGCCTGGAGGCCACGGCGGCTGGTGAGCACCAGACGCTCGGCGCCGTTCCCGGCCAGCCAGCGCGCCACATGGGCGCCCAGCGCGCCCGTACCACCGGTGACCAGCGTCGTACCGGACGGCTGCCACGACCGTACGGCGGGCGTGGCGGCCAGCGGGGCGCGCACCAGACGGCGTACGAGCAGTCCGGTGGCGCGGATCGCCACCTGGTCCTCCTCCTCGGCCCCGGCGAGCACGGCCACCAGCCGGGCCAGCGCCCGCTCGTCGGGCGCGCCGGGCAGGTCGACCAGACCGCCCCAGCGCTCGCCGTGCTCCAGCGCGGCCACCCGGCCCAGGCCCCAGACCAGTGCCTGTTCGGGGGAGTCCAGGGCGTCCGCACGGCCCACGGAGACCGCGCCCCGGGTGGCGGACCACAGCGGCGCGCCGGTCTCCGCGTCGCCCAGCGCCTGCACCAGCGCGAGCTGCGCCGCCACCCCGGCCGGGACGGAGGGGTGGCGGGGGTGCGGATGGCCGTCGAGGGCCAGCAGCGACAGCACTCCGGCGAACGGGATGCCGTCGGTGTCCGCGAGCGCGGTGCGCAGCCGCTCGGCCAGCTCCTCCCGGCCGTCGGCGTCGGTGTCGACGGCGATCCGCCGCACGTCGGCGCCGCGTTCGGCGAGCACCCCGGCCACGGCGTCCGTCCAGGTGTCCTCGGTGCCCGGGGTGTCCCCGGTGGCCGGCGCGACGACGAGCCAGACGCCGGACAGCCGCGCGGGCTGCCCGTCGGCGAGCGGCTTCCAGGTGACGCGGTAGCGCCAGCCGTCCACGACGGACTGCTCACGGCTCTGCTTGCGCCAGGAGGCCAGGGCGGGCAGCAGCGCGCTGACCCGCTCATCACCCTCGACGTCCAGCTCGGCGGCGAGCGCCTGCCAGTCCTCGCGCTCCACGGCCTCCCAGAAGCGGGCCTCGACGGGATCGGCGGCGGGCGCGGCGGTGGCGGGGGCGCCCGCCTCGAGCCAGTAGCGCTGGTGCTGGAAGGCGTACGTGGGCAGCTCGCACCGGTGCGCGCCGGTGCCCTCGAACACCCCGGCCCAGTCCACGGTGGCGCCCCGCGTCCACGCCTCGCCGACGGAGGCCCAGAACCGGTCCAGGCCACCCTCGTCACGCCGCAGCGAACCGATGGCGGCCGCCTCCATACCGGCGTCCTCGGCGGTCTCCTGCACACCCATCGTCAGCACCGGATGCGCACTGGACTCGATGAACACCCCAAAGCCCTCGTCCAGCAGACGCCGGACCGCGCCCTCCAGCTCCACCGTGCGCCGCAGATTGGTGAACCAGTACTCGGCGTCCAGCTCCGGACCCTCTACCCACTCCCCCGTCACCGTCGACAGGAACGGCACCTCGGCGTTCCTCGGCTGTACGGGCGCCAGCAGCTCCAGCAGCTCCTCACGCAACAGCTCGACCTGGGCCGAGTGCGAGGCGTAGTCCACCGGCACCCGCCGCGCCCGCACCTCGTCCGCCTCACACGCGGCGATCAGCTCGTCCAGGGCCTCGGGCTCACCCGACACCACCACCGACGAAGGGCCGTTGACCGCGGCGACCGAGATCCGCTCCTCACCCCACGGCGCGATCCGCTCCCGCACCTGGGCCACCGGAAGCGCCACCGACACCATGCCACCCTTACCCGCCAGCACCCGCCCAATCGCCTGGCTGCGCAGCGCCACGACACGAGCCGCGTCCTTCAAGGACAGAATCCCCGCCACGCACGCCGCCGCGATCTCACCCTGCGAATGACCGATCACCGCCGCCGGGACCACCCCCAGCGAACGCCACAGCTCCGCCAGCGACACCATCACCGAGAACAGCACCGGCTGGACCACATCCACCCGCTCCAGCGATGGCGCACCCTCCGCACCCCGCAGCACATCCACCAACGACCAGTCGGTGAACTCCCCCAACGCGGCCGCACACTCCTCGATACGGGCCGCGAAAACGGGCGAGGCGTCCATCAGCCCCACCGCCATACCGGCCCACTGCGACCCCTGCCCCGGGAAGACGAACGCCGTCCGGCCGCCGACGACGGAGCCCTGGGCGACGCCCGCCGCCATACCGCCCTCGGCCAGGGCGGTCAGCCCGGCCAGCAGTGCGTCGCGGTCGTGGCCGCGCACCACGGCGCGGTGGTCCAGCTGGGCGCGGGTGGTGGCCAGCGAGAGGCCCACATCGACCGGGCGCGGGCCGGGCCCGGCCTCCAGGTGGGCCAGCAGCCGCCGCGCCTGGGCGCGCAGCGCCGCCGCGCTCTTGCCCGACACCGTCCACGGCACCACGTCCAGCCGCTTGGCCGGGGCCGGTTCCCCGGTGGCTTCCGCGTCGGTCTCGTCGGCGGGGGCCTGCTCGATGATGGTGTGCGCGTTGGTGCCGCTGAAACCGAACGAGGACACGGCGGCCCGGCGCGGGTGGTCGGTCTCCGGCCACGGCGTGGTGTCGGCGAGCAGCGACACCGCGCCCGCCGACCAGTCCACGTGCGGGGTCGGCTCGTCGATGTGCAGCGTCTTGGGCAGCACACCGTGGCGGATGGCCATGACCATCTTGATGACCCCGGCGACACCGGCCGCGGCCTGGGTGTGGCCGATGTTGGACTTGATGGAGCCGAGCAGCAGCGGCCGGTCCTCGGTGTGCTCCTGGCCGTAGGTGGCCAGCAGCGCCTGCGCCTCGATCGGGTCGCCCAGCGTCGTACCCGTGCCGTGTGCCTCGACGACGTCCACGTCGGCCGCGGAGAGCCGGCCGTTGGTGAGCGCCTGGTGGATGACGCGCTGCTGGGACGGTCCGTTGGGCGCCGTCAGACCGTTGGAGGCGCCGTCCTGGTTGATCGCCGAGCCACGGACGATGGCCAGCACCGGATGGCCGTGCCGGCGCGCGTCCGACAGCCGCTCCACCAGCAGCATGCCGACGCCCTCGCCCCAGCCGGTGCCGTCGGCGGCGGCGGCGAAGGGCTTGCAGCGGCCGTCGGCGGCGAGTCCGCGCTGCCGGCTGAACTCGGTGAACGTCGAGGGCGTGGCCATCACGGTGACACCGCCCGCGAGCGCGAGCGAGCATTCACCGTTGCGCAGCGCCTGCACCGCCATGTGCAGGGTGACCAGCGAGGACGAGCAGGCGGTGTCGACGGTGACCGCCGGGCCCTCCAGGCCGAAGGTGTACGACACCCGGCCGGAGGCGATGCTGCCGGAGCTTCCGGTGCCGAGGAAGCCCTCGACGCCCTCGGGCACGGAGTCGAGCCGCGAGGTGTAGTCGTGGTACATGACGCCCGCGAACACACCGGTCCGGCTGCCGCGCAGCCCGGTCGGGTCGATCCCGGCCCGCTCGAACGCCTCCCACGACGTCTCCAGCAGCAGCCGCTGCTGCGGGTCCATCGCCATGGCCTCACGCGGCGAGATCCCGAAGAGCGTGGGATCGAAGCCACCCGCGTCGTAGAGGAATCCGCCCTCACTCACATAGCTGGCGCCCGCCTGGTCGGGGTCGGCGTCGTAGAGCGACTCGATGTCCCAGCCGCGGTCCGTCGGGAAGCCGGAGATGGCGTCCTCGCCGTCCAGGACGAGCCGCCACAGCTCCTCGGGGGTGCGGACACCGCCCGGGTAGCGGCAGCTCATCGCGACGATCGCGATCGGCTCCTGGTGCCGCTCCTCGACCTCGCGCAGCTGCCGACGGGCCTGGCGCAGGTCGGCGGTGGCCCGCTTGAGGTAGTCGCGGAGCTTGTCCTCGTTATTCACCATTGCGTCGGCTCCTTGCGAAGAGGGAGGTGGTGCTCATGAGTTCCATGGGTTCAGAACGCTCCCGTTCAGGAGGAGCCGAGTTCGTCGTCGAGCAGGTCGAAGAGCTCATCGTCGGTCGCGGTCTCGAGGTCGTGGTCGTCGGTGTCGCCGTCGGCGGTCGCGTCCTGGGCGTCGTTCCACTTCGCCAGGAGCGCCTGGAGGCGCATGGTGATCCTGGAGCGGGTGACGCTGTCGTCCGCGGCCACCGCCAGGGCGGCTTCCAGGCGGTCGAGTTCGCCGAACACCGACGGGCCGCCGTCCTCCCCGTGCGGGAGTTCCGCGCGCAGATGGCCGGCCAGGGCGTCGGGGGTCGGGTAGTCGAAGATCAGCGTGGCGGGCAGCCGGAGTCCGGTGGCCGCGCCGAGCCGGTTGCGGAGCTCGACGGCGGTCAGCGAGTCGAAGCCCAGCTCCTTGAAGGCCGCGCCGGGTTCGATCGCCGCCGCGCTGCCGTAGCCGAGCACGGTGGCCACCTGGCCGCAGACCAGGTTGGTCAGGAAGCGGTCCCGTTCGGCCGCGGACATGCCCGCGAGCCGCTCGGCGAGCCCCGCCGCCTCGTCCGCCCCGCCGCCACCGGCCGCGGCCCGCCGTACGGGGGTGCGGATCAGCCCGCGCAGCAGCGGCACGACCCCGGCCGTGGACTGGGCGCGCAGGGCGGCGATGTCCAGGGCGGCGGGGATCAGCACCGCGTGTCCGGCCAGGCCGGACACGTCGAACAGGGCCAGGCCCTCGGCGTTGCTGAGCGTGCCCATGCTGCCGCGGCTCATCCGCTGCCGGTCGGCGGTCGCAAGGGTCGCGGCCATGCCGCCCTCGTCCTCCCACAGGCCCCAGGCCAGGGAGACGGCGGGCAGGCCCTGGGCGCGACGGTGCTGGGCGAGGGCGTCCAGGAAGGCGTTGGCCGCCGCGTAGTTGCCCTGCCCCGGGTTGCCGAAGACACCGGCCGCCGAGGAGAACAGCATGAACTCGGCCAGGTCCAGGCCGCGGGTCAGCTCGTGCAGGTTCCACGCCGCGTCCACCTTCGGACGCAGCACCTGGTCCATGCGCTCGGCGGTGAGCGATTCCACGACCCCGTCGTCGAGCACACCCGCCGCGTGGATCACGGCGGTGAGGGGATGCGCGGCCGGGACGGACGCGATGACCCGGGCCAGCGCGTCCCGGTCGGCCGCGTCGCACGCCGCCCAGGTGACCTCGGCGCCCAACGCGCCCAGCTCGGCGGCCAGTTCGGCGGCGCCCGCCGCCTCCGCGCCATGGCGGCTGGTCAGCAGCAGCCTCCGGGCGCCGCGCTCGGTCACCAGGTGGCGGGCCAGCAGCCCGCCCAGGGTGCCGGACGCGCCGGTGACCAGCACGGTGCCCGCCGGGTCGAGGCCGGGCACGTCCGCCGCGTCCAGGGCCGCCACCCGGGCGAGGCGCGGTGCGTGGACGGCCCCGGCGCGCACGGCCAGCTGCGGCTCGTCCGTCCGCAGCGCCGCCACCAGGGCGGGGAGCCAGCCGTGGACGGCGCCGTGGACCGGGTCGCCGTCCGTGTCCGCCAGATCCACCAGGACGAACCGGCCCGGGTGCTCGGCCTGCGCCGACCGCACCAGGCCCCAGGCCGCCGCGTGCGTCAGATCGTCCACCCCCTCGGCCCCGGCGTCCTCGCCCGTGGTCACGGCCACGGCGCCACGGGTGAGGAGAACGAGCCGCGAGTCGGCGAACCGCTCGTCGGCGATCCACTCCTGGACCAGCGCCAGCGTCCGCCGGACCACGGTGTGCGCGGCGCCCACGGTGTCCCCGGGCGTGCCCAGGTCGGGCAGGCACGGCACGAGCACCACATCGGGCGCGATCCCCTCGGCCTCGACCGCCTCGGCGAGCGCGGACAGGTCCGGGTAGGTCTCGGCCTCGATACCGGTGTCCGCGTCCGTCAGCGCGGCCGTGATCTTCAGATCACCACCGCCGGTGCCGTCCAGGACGGCCCACAGGGCGGTGTCCTCCGGCCGCTCCCGCTCCGTGGACGTGGGCAGCGCGGGCGTGGGCAGCGCGGCCCAGTCGAGGCGGAACAACGCCTCGTGGTGTGCGGTACGGGCGGCCGCGAACTGCTCGGCGTCCAGCGGCCGGAGCGCGAGCGAGCCGACCGACACCACCGGGGCACCGGCCTCGTCGGCGATCTCCAGCGCCACCGCGCCGCCCTGCCCGGCCGGGGAGACCCGCACCCGCAGCGCGGTCGCGCCGACCGCGTGCAGCCGTACGGCGTCCCACGAGAACGGCAGCCGGGCCCGGCCCGCCTCTTCGGCCGGGAAGAACCCGCCGAGGGCCACCGTGTGCAGCGCGGCGTCCAGCAGCGCCGGGTGCAGCCCGTACGCACGGGCCTCGGCCTGCCGCTCCTCGTCGAGCGCCACCTCCGCGAACACCTCGTCGCCGCGCCGCCAGGCGGCCCGCAGCCCCTGGAACACCGGCCCGTAGGCGAGGCCGAGCGCGGCGAAGCCGTCGTACAGCCCGGCCACGTCGAGCGGTTCGACATCGGCCGTCCCGGTGCCGGCCGGGGGCCACTCCGTCAGGCCGGTTGCGGTGGCTGCTCCAGTGGCTGCTCCCGTGGCTGCTCCGGTGGCCGTGAGCACACCGGAGGCGTGCCGGATCCACGGCTCGTCGGCGGCGTCCTCCAGCCGCGAGTAGACGGTCAGCGCGCGCTGCCCGTCGGGGCCGGGCTCGGCCACGGCAACCCGCAGCTGCACCCCGCCACGCTCGGGCAGGACCAGCGGCGCTTCGAGCGTCAGCTCCTCCAGCAGATCGCACCCGACCTGGTCACCGGCCCGGACCGCCAGCTCCACCAGGGCCGTACCGGGCAGCAGCACGGTGTCCATGACGGCGTGGTCGGCCAGCCACGGGTGCGTACGGAGCGAGAGCCGGCCCGTGAAGAGGAAGCCCTCGGAGTCGGGCAGATCCACCGCCGCGCCCAGCAGCGGATGATCAGCCGAGCCGAGACCGGCCGAGGCCACGTCGCCGACGGCTCCGGCGGGAGCCTCCAGCCAATAACGCTCGCGCTGGAAGGCGTACGTCGGCAGGTCGACGCGCTGGGCGCCGGTCCCGGCGAAGACGGCCGCCCAGTCCGGCGTGACGCCACGGACGTGGAGGGCGGCGAGGGCGGTGGTGACGGCCTCGGCCTCGGGACGGTCCTTGCGCAACGCGGTGGCGAAGCCCGTCGCTTCGGGAGCCTCGACACACTCCTGGGCCATCGCGGTGAGAACACCGTCGGGACCGAGTTCGAGGTAAGTGGTCACACCCTGGGCCTCAAGGGCACGGACACCATCGAGGAAACGCACGGCTTCGCGGACGTGGCGCACCCAGAAACCGGGGCTGGTGATCTCCTCGGCGGAGACCAGCTCGCCCGTCAGGTTGGACACGATCGGGATACGCGGAGCCTCGTACGACAGCCCCTCGGCCACCTCACGGAACGCCTCCAGCATCCCGTCCATACGCGGCGAATGGAACGCATGGCTGACCGTGAGCCGCTTGGTCTTGCGGCCCTGGGCCTCGAACGACGCGGCGATCTCCACCGCCGCGTCCTCATCACCCGCGATGACCACCGAGGTCGGCCCGTTGAGCGCGGCGATGGACACCCGCTCGGTCAGCAGCGGCGCCACCTCGTCCTCGGACGCCTGCACCGCGATCATCGCGCCACCCGCAGGCAGGGCCTGCATCAGACGGCCACGGGCGGCCACCAGCTTGGCGGCGTCGGCGAGCGAGAGCACACCCGCCACATGCGCGGCGGCCAGCTCACCGATCGAATGACCCGACAGGAAATCGGGCCGCACACCCCACGCCTCCACCAGCCGGAACAGCGCCACCTCGACCGCGAACAGCGCGGGCTGAGTGAACCCCGTCCGGTCCAGCTCCTCGGCATCCTCGCCGAACAGGACCTCCCGAAGCGGCCGCTCCAGATGCGCGTCCAGCGCATCGCACACCGCGTCGAACGCCTCCGCGAACACCGGATAGGCGTCATACAGCTCACGCCCCATCCCGAGCCGCTGGCTCCCCTGCCCCGTGAACAGGAACGCCACCTTGCCGTCGGCCACCGAGCCCTGCACCAGCCCCGCCGCCGACTCACCACGCGCCAGCGCCTCAAGACCCGCGACCAACCCGGCCCGGTCCCCGCCCACGACCACCGCGCGGTGATCCAGCGCGGCACGCGTCGTCGCCAGCGAGAACGCCACATCGGTCGGCGACAGCTCCGGCCGCCGCTCCAGGTCGGCGAGCAGCCGCACGGCCTGCGCCCGCAGAGCGTCGGCGCTCTTGCCGGACACCGGCCACGGCAGCACGGACGGCTCGGTGACCGGGGCCGAGGGAGCCTCCGCGGGTTCGACGGCCGGGGCCTGCTCGATGATGGTGTGCGCGTTCGTCCCGCTGAAGCCGAACGACGAGACAGCGGCCCGCCGGGGACGACCCGTCTCCGGCCACTCCACCGACTCCCGCAACAACGACACCGCACCCGCGGACCAGTCAATGTGCGGCGACGGCTCCTGCGCGTGCAACGTACGCGGCAGCACACCATGCCGCATCGCCATCACCATCTTGATGATGCCCGCGACACCGGCAGCCGCCTGCGTATGACCCATGTTCGACTTGATCGAACCCAACAGCAACGGCTGCTCGGCGTCCCGCTCCTGACCGTACGTAGCCATGAGCGCCTGCGCCTCGATCGGGTCACCGAGACTGGTGCCGGTGCCGTGCGCCTCCACCACGTCCACCTCGGACGCCGACACACCCGCGCTCGCCAGCGCCTGACGGATCACCCGCTGCTGCGACGGACCGTTCGGCGCCGTCAGACCGTTCGACGCGCCATCCTGATTGATCGCGGAACCACGCACCACCGCCAGCACCGGATGCCCGTTCTTCCGCGCGTCCGACAACCGCTCCACCAGCAGCACGCCCGCGCCCTCGGACCAGCCCGTACCGTCCGCGTCCGCCGAGAACGCCTTGCACCGACCGTCCGCCGCAAGCCCGCGCTGACGGCTGAACTCCACGAACGGCGCCGGAGTCGCCATCACCGTCACACCACCCGCGAGCGCCAGCGAACACTCACCGTTCCGCAACGCCTGAACCGCGAGGTGCAACGCCACCAACGACGACGAACACGCCGTGTCCACCGTGATCGTCGGCCCCTCGAGACCGAACGTGTACGCCAGCCGCCCCGAGATCACACTCGCCGCGTTGCCGGTGCCGACGAATCCCTCCACGCCTTCCGGAAGCGCCGGCAGGGAGGAGGCGTAGTCGTGGTACATGACGCCGGCGAAGACACCGGTACGGCTGCCGCGCAGCGCACCCGGGTCGATCCCGGCCCGCTCGAACGCCTCCCACGACGTCTCCAGCAGCAACCGCTGCTGCGGGTCCATGGCGAGGGCCTCACGCGGCGAAATCCCGAAGAAGGCCGGGTCGAAGTGGCCGGCCCGGTCGACGAAGCCGCCCTCGCGGGAGTACGAGGTGCCCGGGTGGTCGGGGTCCGGGTGGTAGAGCCCGTCCAGGTCCCAGCCTCGGTCGGTGGGGAACTCCGAGATCACGTCCCGGCCCTCCATGACCAGCCGCCACAGATCCTCCGGCGTCTCCACCCCACCCGGATAACGGCAGCCCAGCCCCACGATCGCGATCGGCTCGTCATCAGCGGCGGCCACCACCACCGGCCCGGCCACCTCAGCAGCCGCGCCCATGACCTCCGCGCGCAGGAACTCCGCCAACACCACCGGCGTCGGATAGTCGAAGACCAGCGTCGCGGGCAGCCGCAGCTCAGCGGCCGCGCCCAGGGCGTTCCGCAGCTCCACCGCCGTCAGGGAGTCAATGCCCAGCTCACGGAAGGAGCGGTCGGGGTCGACCGTCCCGGGGCCGGCGTATCCGAGCACCGTCGCGACGTTCGTACGGACCAGGTCCAGCACGACGTCGAGTTGTTCGGCCTGGCTCAGCCCGGCCAGCCGCCGCGCCAGCGCGCCCGACGCCGCCGCGCCCTCCGCCGTACGCCGCGCCGGAGTCCGCACGAGCCCCCGGAACAGCGGGGACAGCGCACCGCTGCCCGCCTGCGCCCGGAGCGCGGCCATGTCCAGCGACATGGGCACCAGCAGCGCCTCGCCGAGACGCCCCGCGGCGTCGAACAGCTCCAGCCCCTCGGCGGCGGAGAGCGCGAGGACACCGCCCCGGCTCATCCGGGACACATCCGCGCCGTCCAGCTCGCCCGTCATCGCGCTGGCGTCCGCCCACAGGCCCCAGGCCAACGAGGTACCGGGCAGCCCGAGCCCCGTACGGTGCTGGGCGAGGGCGTCCAGGAAGGCGTTGGCGGCGGCGTAGTTGCCCTGCCCCGCGTTGCCGAAGACACCGGCGGCGGACGAGAAGAGCACGAACGCCGACAGGTCCAGCTCACGGGTCAGCTCATGCAGGTTCCAGGCCGCGTCCACCTTCGGACGCAGCACCCGCGCCAGCCGCTCCGGCGTCAGCGAACCGATCACACCGTCGTCCAGCACACCGGCCGTGTGCACCACGCCCGTCAGCGGACGCTCCGCCGGAACACCCGCCAGCACCTCGGCCAGCGCGGCACGATCGGCCACATCACACGCCGCCCAGCGCACCTCGGCACCCAGCTCGGCCAGCTCGGCACCCAGCTCGACCGCACCCGGCGCCCGCTCACCACGGCGGCTCACCAGCAGCAGATGCCGCACCCCGCGCTCCGCCACCAGATGGCGCGCCAGCAGACCGCCCAGCGTGCCACTCGCACCAGTCACCAGGACCGTGCCCTCGGCGTCGAACTCCGGCACGTCCTGGCCGGAGTCCGCGGCGGCGGCCCGCGCCAGGCGCGGCACCCGTACCTCGCCCGCGCGCAGCGCGAGCTGCGACTCGCCCGAGGCGAGCGCGGCGGACAGCGTGCGGAAGGACTCGTCCCGGCCGTCGAGGTCGACGAGCACGAGGCGCTCCGGGTTCTCCGACTGCGCCGAGCGCAGCAGACCCCACACCGCCGCCTGGGCCGGTTCGTCCAGCGGCTCGTCCGCACCGGCGGCCACGGCGCCCGACGTCAGCACGACCAGGCGCGCGTCCGCGAACCGCTCGTCCGCCAGCCACGCCTGGATTAGCGTCAGCGCCTCGGCGGTGGCCCGGTGCGCCGCGTCCGCCACGTCCGCGTCGCCCGCGACGGCGGGCGATACGAACACCAGCTCGGGCGTCTCGGCGCCCGCCGCGACCGCTTCGGTCAGCGCGGCCAGATCCGGGTACGTCGCGATGTCCGCGCCGACCGCACCGAGGCCGAGGGCGCCCGAGCCGAGCGCCGCCCAGCGGGCGGTCGGCACGGGGGCGGGGGACACGGTGGCGGGGGACACGGTGGCGGGCAGGTCAACCCACTCCAGGCGGAAGAGGGAGTCCTGACGCCCGCCCCGCGCGCCGCTGATCTGCTCGGCCGACACGGGCCGCAGCACCAGCGAATCCACCGACAGCACGGCACGCCCCGCACCATCGGCCACCGCGAGCGACACCGCGTCCGCGCCAGCGGCCGACAGACGCACCCGCAGCACCGAAGCACCCACCGCGTGCAGCGACACCCCGGACCACGAGAACGGCAACCGCGCCCCGTCCTCGCCCTCGACCAGACCACCCAGCCCCACCGCGTGCAGAGCCGAGTCCAGCAGCGCCGGATGCAGACCGAACGAACCCGCCTCGGACCGCCCGTCCTCCGGCAGCTCCAGCTCGGCGAAGACCTCGTCGCCCAGCCGCCACGCGGACGTCAGCCCCTGGAACACCGGACCATAGACAAGCCCCAGCCCGGCCATCCCCTCATACAGCCCGTCGATCCCGACCGGCGTCGCGCCCGCCGGAGGCCACACCCCCAGATCGAACGACGCCGCGGGCGCACCCTGCGCCAGCACACCCGAGGCGTGACGCAGCCACGCCTCATCGGCAGCCGCACCCTCCAACCGCGAATACACCTCGACCGCACGACGACCAGAGTCGTCCGGCGCACCCACCGACAGCTGAAGCTGAACACCACCCACCTCCGGAAGCACCAGCGGCGCCTCCAGTGTCAGCTCCTCCAGCAGATCACAACCGACCTGGTCACCCGCACGAACCGCCAGCTCGACGAAGGCCGTACCCGGCAGCAGCACCGAACCCAGCACGGTGTGCTCCGCCAACCACGGATGCGTGTCGAGTCCCAGTCGGCCCGTGAGCAGCAGCCCCTCGCCACCGGCCAGCGGCACGGCGGCCCCGACCAGCGGATGGTCGACAGTCGCCAGCCCCAGCCCGGCCGTACCGCCCACGCCGGCGGCCGGAAGCTCGGGCCAGTAGCGCGCGTACTGGAAGGCGTACGTCGGCAGTTCCACCCGAGCCGCGCCCGTACCGGCGAAGACGGCCTCCCAGTCCACCGCCACCCCACGGACATGCGCCCGCGCGAGAGCGGTGGTCAGCGCCTCGGCCTCGGGACGGTCCTTTCGCAGCGCCGCCACGAACCCGGCGTCCTCGCCCGTCACGCACTCCTGCGCCATCGCGGTGAGCACACCGTCCGGGCCCAGCTCGACGAACGTGGAGACGCCCTGGGCCTCGAGGGCCCGCACACCATCGAGGAACCGGACCGCCTCGCGGACGTGCCGCACCCAGAAGCCGGGGCTGGTGATCTCCTCGGCGGAGACGACATCACCGGTCAGGTTGGACACGATCGGGGTACGCGGGGCCTCGTACGACAGCCCCTGCGCGACCTCGCGGAACGCCTCCAGCATCCCGTCCATACGCGGCGAGTGGAACGCGTGGCTCACCGTGAGCCGCTTGGTCTTACGGCCCCGCGCCTCGAACGACGCGGCGATCTCCAACACCGCGTCCTCGTCACCCGCGATCACGACCGCCGTCGGGCCGTTGAGCGCGGCGATCGACACCCTCTCGGTCAACAGCGGCGTGACCTCGTCCTCCGACGCCTGGACGGCGACCATCGCGCCGCCCGCCGGAAGCTCCTGCATCAACCGCCCACGGGCGGCCACCAGCTTCGCCGCATCCGCCAGCGACAGCACACCCGCCACATGCGCGGCGGCCAACTCACCAATGGAGTGCCCCGACAGGAAGTCCGCCTTCAGACCCCACGCCTCCACCAGCCGGAACAGCGCCACCTCCACCGCGAACAGCGCGGGCTGAGTGAACCCGGTCCGGTCCAGCGCCTCGGCGTCGTCCCCGAACAGCACATCCCGCAGCGGCCGCTCAAGATGCGCGTCCAGCTCCGCACACACGGCATCCAACGCCTCGGCGAACACCGGGAAGGCGTCGTACAGCTCACGCCCCATCCCCAGCCGCTGACTCCCCTGCCCCGTGAACAGGAACGCCACCTTGCCACCGGCCACCGAACCCTCGACCAGCCCCGGCGCACCACGCCCCTCGGCCAACGCGCCCAGACCGGCCACCAGCCCAGCCCGGTCCCCGGCCACCACCACCGCACGGCGGTCGAAGGCCGACCGGCCGGTCGCCAGCGAGTAGCCCACATCCACCGGACGCAGCTCGGGCCGGTCCGCCACATGCGCCACCAGCCGCTCGGCCTGCGCACGCAGCGCGGCCACACCCCGCCCGGACACCACCCACGGCACCGCGGCCGGAGCCACCCCAGGAGCGGCCGCCACGGGCTCGGAAGCCTCCGGCGCCTGCTCGATGATCGTGTGCACATTGGTGCCGCTGATGCCGAACGACGAGACACCCGCGCGACGCGGGCGGCCGGTCTCCGGCCAGGCCATCTGCTCCGTCAGCAGCGATACCGCGCCCGCCGACCAGTCCACATGCGGCGACGGCTGCTCCGCGTGCAGGGTCTTCGGAAGCACCCCGTGCCGCATGGCGAGGACCATCTTCATCACGCCCGCGACACCGGCCGCGGCCTGGGTGTGGCCCATGTTCGACTTGATGGAGCCGAGCAGCAGCGGCCGCTCCGCGTCCCGTTCCTGGCCGTACGTGGCCAGCAGTGCCTGTGCCTCGATCGGGTCGCCCAGCGTGGTGCCGGTGCCGTGCGCCTCGACCGCGTCCACGTCGTCGGCCGAGAGCCCGGCGGCGGCGAGGGCCTGGCGGATGACGCGCTGCTGGGACGGGCCGTTGGGCGCCGTCAGACCGTTCGACGCACCGTCCTGGTTGACGGCCGAGCCGCGCACCACGGCCAGCACCGGGTGGCCGTTCCGACGCGCGTCCGAGAGCCGCTCGACGAGCAGCATGCCCGCGCCCTCGGCCCAGCCCGTACCGTCCGCCGAGGCCGCGAAGGCCTTGCAGCGGCCGTCGGCGGACAGGCCGCCCTGGCGGCTGAAGCCGATGAAGGTGCCGGGGGTCGCCATCACCGTGACACCGCCGGCCAGCGCCATGGTGCACTCGCCCGCGCGCAGCGCCTGCATCGCCCAGTGCAGCGCCACCAGCGACGACGAACACGCCGTGTCGACCGTGACGGCCGGGCCCTCCAGGCCGAGGGCGTACGCGACGCGGCCCGAGGCGATGGAGCCCGTGCTGCCGGAGCCGATGGCGCCCTCGCCACCGCCGTCCGGGGCCTGCTCCACGAGCGTGGCGTAGTCGTGGTACATGACGCCCGCGAACACACCGGTACGGCTGCCGCGCAGCGTGGTCGGGTCGATCCCGGCCCGCTCGATCGCCTCCCACGAGGTCTCCAGCAGCAGCCGCTGCTGCGGATCGGTGGCGAGGGCCTCGCGCGGCGAGATGCCGAAGAAGGTGGGGTCGAAGTCGGCGGCGTCGTGGAGGAAACCGCCTTCGCGGGTGTACGAGGTGCCGGGGTGCTCCGGGTCCGGGTGGTAGAGCGCGTCCAGGTCCCAGCCACGGTCGGCGGGGAAGCCGGAGATCGCGTCCTGGCCGGTGGACAGCAGCCGCCACAGGTCCTCGGGGGTCCGCACCCCGCCGGGGAAGCGGCAGCTCATCGCCACGATGGCGATCGGCTCGTCGTCGGCCGCGCCCACGGCCTGGACCGGCAGGCCCGACTGGGCGCGGGTGCCCGCCAGTTCGTCCCGGAGGTGTTCGGCCAGGACGAGGGAGGTCGGGTAGTCGAAGACCAGGGTGGCGGGGAGCCGCATCCCGGTGACCGCGTTCATCCGGTTGCGCAGCTCGACGGCGGTCAGCGAGTCGAAGCCCAGGTCGCGGAAGGCGCGGTCGGGGTCCACGGAGTCGGCGGTGCCATAGCCCAGGACGGCGGCGACCTGGGTACGGACCAGTTCCAGCAGCGTCCGGAGCTGCTCTGCCCCGCTCAGGCGGGCCAGCCGCTGCGCCAGGGCGCCCGTTCCGGCGGAGCCCTCCGCCGTACGCCTTGCCGGGACCCGCACCAGCCCGGACATCAGCGGCGCCACCACACCGGTGGCCGCCGCTTCGGCCCGTGCCGCCGCCAGGTCGAGCCGCACCGGTACGAGCAGCGCCTCGCCGGCCCGTCCGGCCGCGTCGAACAGTTCCTTGCCCTCGTCGGTGGAGAGCGCGGCGACCCCGCCCCGGTTCATCCGGGACACATCGGCCTGGTCCAGCTCACCGGCCATACCACCGGATTCGGCGGCCCACAGGCCCCAGGCCAGCGAGGTGCCGGGCAGACCGCTCGCCGTGCGGTGCTGGGCGAGCGCGTCCAGGTAGGCGTTGGCGGCGGCGTAGTTTCCCTGCCCGGCGGCGCCGAAGACACCGGCGGCGGACGAGAAGAGCACGAACGCCGACAGGTCCAGCTCACGGGTCAGCTCGTGCAGGTTCCAGGCCGCGTCCGCCTTCGGACGCAGCACCCGCGCCAGCCGCTCCGGCGTCAGCGAACCGATCACACCGTCGTCCAGCACACCAGCGGTGTGCACCACGCCCGTCAGCGGACGCTCCGCCGGAATCGACCCAAGCACCTCGGCCAGCGCGGCACGATCGGCAACATCACACGCCGCCCAGCGCACCTCGGCACCCAGCTCGGCCAGCTCGGCACCCAGCTCGGCCGCACCCGGCGCCCGCTCGCCACGACGGCTCACCAGCAGCAGATGCCGCACCCCACGCTCCGCCACCAGATGGCGGGCGAACAGACCGCCCAGCGTGCCACTCGCACCGGTCACCAGCACCGTGCCCTCGGCGTCGAACTCCGGTGCCGGCCGGTCGGCCTCCGCCACGGCCCGCGCCAGGCGCGGTGCCCGCAGCGCCCCGTCCCGCACGGCCACCTGCGGTTCGCCCGACGCCAGCGCGTCCGGCACCGCCGTCAGCGAATCGGCGGCGCCGTCCACGTCGATCAGAACGAACCGGCCGGGGTTCTCCGACTCGGCGGAGCGCAGCAGGCCCCAGACGGCGGCATGGGCCAGATCGGCCACCGGCTCGTCCGTACCGGCGGCCACGGCACCCGAGGTCAGCACGGCCAGGCGGGCATCCGCGAACCGCTCGTCCGCCAGCCACGCCTGGACCAGCGCCAGCGCCTCGCCGGTGGCCCGGTGGACGGCGGCGGGACCGCCGTCGCCTCCGGGGGCGAACCCGACCACCACGTCGTCCGGCAGCGCGACGTCACCGGACTCGGCCGCCGTGGCCAGCGCGGCCAGGTCGGCGTAGGTGTCGAACCGCTGCCCGGTCGACGCCAGGCCAAGGGCGTCCGACCCCAGCAGCGCCCAGCGTCCCGCCGTGCCCTGGGCGGACACCTCGGCCCAGTCGAGCCGGAACAGCGACTCCTGGCGGCCGCCCCGCGCGCCGTGGATCTGCTCGGCCGACACCGGCCGCAGCACCAGTGAATCCACCGACAGCACGGCACGCCCCGCACCATCGGCCACCGCCAGCGACACCGCGTCCGCACCGGCCGCCGACAGACGCACCCGCAGCACCGAAGCACCCACCGCGTGCAGCGACACCCCGGACCACGAGAACGGCAGCCGAGCACCCTCGCCCTCGATCAGACCGCCGAGCCCCACCGCGTGCAGAGCCGAGTCCAGCAGCGCCGGATGCAGACCGAACGAACCCGCCTCGGACCGCGCGTCCTCCGGCAGCTCCAACTCCGCGTACACCTCGTCGCCCAGCCGCCAGGCGGACGTCAGCCCCTGGAACACCGGACCGTACGCCAGCCCCGCCTCGGCCAGGCCCGCGTACAGGCCCTCGACCGGCAGCGCCGACGCCCCCTCCGGAGGCCACACCCCCAGGTCGAACGAGGCCGCGGGCGCACCCGAACCCAGCACACCCGACGCATGCCGCACCCAGGGCTCGTCGACCGCCGCGTCCTCGAACCGCGAGTACACCGTCAGCGAGCGCCGCCCCGAACCGTCCGGCGCGCCCACCGACAGCTGGAGCTGGACACCGCCCACCTCGGGAAGCACCAGCGGCGCCTCCAGCGTCAGCTCCTCCAGCACATCGCAGCCGACCTGGTCACCGGCGCGGATCGCCAGTTCCACGAAGGCCGTGCCGGGCAGCAGCACCGACCCGGCCACCGCGTGGTCGGCCAGCCACGGATGGGTGTCCAGGGCGAGCCGGCCGGTGTAGAGGAAGCCGTCGGAGTCGGCGAGCGCCACCGCGGCACCCAGCAGGGGGTGGTCGGCCGCGCCGAGCCCGGCGGACGCCATGTCGCCGGTCCAGTAGCCGGTGTCGAGCCAGTACGTCTCGCGCTGGAAGGGGTAGAGCGGAAGATCCGTGCGCGCCGTGTCCGTTCCGGCGAACACCGCCGTCCAGTCCGGGGACACACCGTGGACGTGGGCCCCGGCGACGGCGGCGGCCAGGCTCTGGAGCTCCGGGCGGCCGGAGCGCAGCGCGGACACAAGGGTGGCGTCGTCACGGGTCAGGCAGTCCTGGGCCATGGCGGTGAGCACACCGTCCGGGCCCAGCTCGATGAACGTGGTGACGTTGCGCTCCTCCAGGGTGCGCACACCGTCGAGGAAGCGCACGGCCTCGCGGACGTGGCGCACCCAGAAGTCGGGGCTGGTGATCTCCTCGGCGGAGACCACGGCACCGGTCAGGTTCGACACGATCGGAATCTTCGGGGCCTCGTACGAAAGACCCCGCGCCACCTGCCGGAACGTCTCCAGCATCCCGTCCATGCGCGGCGAGTGGAACGCGTGGCTCACCGTCAGCCGCTTGGTCTTACGACCCCGCTCCTCGAACGACGCGGCGATCTCCACCGCAGCGTCCTCGTCACCCGCGATGACCACCGACGTCGGGCCGTTCAGCGCGGCGATGCTCACGCTGTCGGTGAGCAGCGGCGCCACCTCGTCCTCGGCCGCCTGGACGGCGATCATCGCGCCACCCGCCGGAAGCTCCTGCATCAACCGGCCACGCGCGGCGACCAAGGTGCACGCGTCCGCGAGCGAGAGCACACCCGCCACATGCGCGGCGGCCAGCTCACCAATCGAATGGCCCGAGAGGAAGTCGGGCCGCAGCCCCCACGCCTCCACCAGCCGGAACAGCGCCACCTCGACCGCGAACAACGCGGGCTGAGTGAACCCCGTCCGGTCCAGCGCCTCCGCGTCCTCCCCGAACAGCACACCCTTCAACGGCCGTTCGAGATGCGCGTCCAGCTCCGCGCACACCGCGTCCAGCGCTTCGGCGAACACCGGATAGGCGTCGTACAGCTCACGCCCCATCCCCAGCCGCTGGCTCCCCTGTCCCGTGAACAGGAACGCCACCTTGCCACCGGCGGTCTTCCCCTCGACCAGCCCGGTCGCGGGTTCCTCGCGGGACAGCGCGTCCAGGGCCCGTATCAGGCCCTCGCGGTCGTCGGCGACGACGGCCGCCCGGTGGTCGAAGGCCGCCCGGCCGGTGGCCAGCGAGAAGGCGACGTCGGTGAGGCGCACCTCGGGGTGGGCGTCGAGGTGGGCGCGCAGGTTCGCGGCCTGGGCGCGCAGCGCGGGGCGGCTCTTGGCCGCCACGGTCCACAGTGGCAGCGCGGCGGCGCGGGCCTGGGCCGGGGTGCCGTCGTCGGCCGTCCGGTCGGCCGGTGCCGCCTCCGGCTCGGGCTCGGGGGCCTGCTCCAGGATGGTGTGGGCGTTGGTGCCGCTGATGCCGAACGAGGACACGGCGGCCCGGCGCGGCTGGCCGGTGTCGGGCCAGGCCCGCTGCTCGGTGAGCAGGGAGACGGCGCCGGCCGACCAGTCGACGTTGGGGGTGGGCCGGTCGACGTGCAGGGTCTGCGGCAGCACCCCGTGCCGCATCGCCATGACCATCTTGATGATGCCCGCGACACCGGCCGCGGCCTGGGTGTGGCCGATGTTGGACTTGATGGAGCCCAGCCACAGGGGCTGGTCCTCGGTGTGGTTGCGCCCGTAGGTGGCGAGCAGGGCCTGGGCCTCGATGGGGTCGCCGAGGGTGGTGCCGGTGCCGTGCGCCTCGACCACGTCGATCTGTCCGGCGGAGAGCCGGGCGGCGGCCAGGGCCTGGCGGATGACGCGCTGCTGCGAGGGGCCGTTGGGCGCGGTCAGGCCGCTGCTGGCGCCGTCCTGGTTGATGGCCGAGCCGCGCACCACGGCCAGCACCTGGTGGCCGTTCTTCTTCGCGTCCGACAGCCGCTCCAGCAGCAGCATGCCGGCGCCCTCGCCCCAGCCGGTGCCGTCGGCGGCGGCCGCGAAGGACTTGCAGCGGCCGTCCGCCGCGAGCCCCCGCTGGCGGCTGAACTCGGTGAAGGTGCCGGGGGTGGACATGACCGTGACCCCGCCGGCCAGCGCCAGCGAGCACTCCCGGCGGCGCAGCGCCTGTACGGCGAAGTGCAGGGCGACCAGGGAGGACGAGCAGGCCGTGTCGATGGTGACGGCCGGCCCTTCCAGCCCGAAGGTGTAGGCGACCCGGCCGGAGGCGATGGACCCGGAGCTGCCGTTGCCGAGGAAGCCCTCGACGTCCTCGGGCGCGGAGAACAGCCGGGAGGCGTAGTCGTGGTACATGACGCCCGCGAACACACCGGTCTGGCTGCCCTGGAGGGTGGTCGGGTCGATGCCCGCGCGCTCGAACGCCTCCCACGAGGTCTCCAGCAGCAGCCGCTGCTGCGGGTCCATGGCGAGCGCCTCGCGCGGCGAGATGCCGAAGAACGCCGGGTCGAAGTCGGCCGCGTCGTGCAGGAAGCCGCCCTCGTGGACGTACGGCTCCTGGCCGCTGTCCGGGTCCGGCTCGAAGAGGACGTCGGTGGCCCAGCCGCGGTTGGTGGGGTACGGCGTGGCCGCGTCACCGCCGCGGGCGACGAGCTCCCACAGCTCCTCGGGGGTGCGGACCCCGCCGGGGTAGCGGCAGCTCATCGCCACGATGGCGATGGGCTCCTGCTCGCGGTCCTCGGCCTCGCGCAGCCGCCGCCGCGCCTCGCGCAGGTCGGTGGTGGCCCGCTTGAGGTAGTCGAGGTACTTCTCTTCGTTCGCCGTCGCCATTACGCCGTCCCCGCGGTGCTGAGGTGAGTCGATGAGCTCTTGTGGAGCAGGTCAGGAGAGCCCGAGCTCGTCATCGAGGAGATCGAAGATCTCGTCTGCCGTAGCGGACTGGATTTCACGGTCTTGTGCGGTGCTGTCCGTAGCACTGTGCGTTTCATTCCACTTCGACAAAAGGTCGCGCAGGCGGGTGGTGATGGCGGGGCGTTCGAGGTCGTCCGGGGCGATCGCGGCGAGGATCGCCTCGAGCTTGTCGAGCTCCGCGTGCACGGGCGGGTGTCCGGCCGCGCCATCCGCGCCGGCCGCGCCGTCCAGGTTCAGCTCCTCGCGCAGGTACCCGGCGAGCGCGGTGGGCGTCGGGTAGTCGAAGATCAGCGTGACCGGCAGGCGCAGCCCGGCGGCGGCGCCCAGTCGGTTGCGCAGATCCACGGCGGTGAGCGAGTCGAAGCCGAGGTCCAGGAAGCCGCGTCCGGCGTCCACGTCGTCCGGGGTGGCGTAGCCGAGGACGGCGGCCACATGGGCGCGGACGACCTCCAGCAGTTCCCGGTCGCGTTCGGTCTCCGAGAGCCCGGAGAGCCGGGTGGCGAGCGAGCCCGCGGCGGAGTCGGCCACGGCTCCGGCGGCGGCACCGGTGGCCCCGGTGTCGGCGGAGCGGCGTACCGGGGTGCGGACCAGGCCGCGCAGCAGCGGCGGCAGCAGTCCGGCGGCGGCCTGGCCGCGCAGCGCGCCCATGTCGACGCGGATCGGTACGAGCACCGCCTCGGACAGGGTGTCGGCCAGGTCGAACAGCGCCAGCCCCTCGTCCTGCGGGAGTGCCGCGAAGCCGCCGCGCGAGATGCGGGTGACATCGGAGGTGTCGAGGCTGCCGGCCATGCCGTCGGCGGTCGCCCACAGGCCCCAGGCGAGCGAGGTGGCGGGCAGGCCCGCCGCGTGGCGGTGTGCGGCGAGCGCGTCCAGGAAGGTGTTGGCCGCGGCGTAGTTTCCCTGCCCCGAGCTGCCGAAGGCACCGGCGGCCGAGGAGAAGAGCACGAACGCGGCCAGGTCCAGGTCGCGGGTCAGCTCGTGCAGATGCCATGCCGCGTCCACCTTCGGGCGCAGCACCGTGTCGATCCGCTCACCGGTCAGCGAGCTGATCACTCCGTCGTCCAGGACGCCCGCGGTGTGCACCACGGCGGTCAGCGGATGCGCGGCGGGGATCGCCTGGAGGGTCGCGGCCAGGGCGTCCCGGTCGGCGGTGTCACAGGCCGCCCAGGTGACCTCGGCGCCCATCTCGCCCAGTTCCGCGGCGAGTTCGGCGGCGCCGGGCGCGTCGCCGCCGCGCCGGCTGAGCAGCAGCAGGTGGCGTACGCCGCGCCGCGCCACGAGGTGGCGGGCGAACAGGCCGCCCAGGGCGCCGGTGGCGCCGCTCAGCAGCACGGTGCCGTCCGGGTCGCCGAACCCGTCCGGCTCGGGGGTGTCCGGCCGGGCCGGGACCCGGCCGAGCCGGTAGGCGTGGCCGACGCCGGAGCGCAGGGCGAGCTGCGGTTCGTCGGTGGCGAGCACCGCCGGCAGGGCCCGCTGGGAGGCGTCGGTGCCGTCGGTGTCGACCAGCACGAAACGGCCGGGGTTCTCCGACTGCGCGGACTTCACCAGGCCCCAGACGGTGGTGTGGGCCAGGTCGGCGATGTCCTCGCCGGGGCCCGCCGCGACCGCGCCCCGGGTGACGAGGACGAGGCGGGTGTCGGCGAGCCGCTGGTCGTTCAGCCAGTTCTGGACCAGGTCCAGGGCGTGCCGGGCGGCGGCCCTGGCGGTGTCGGGCAGCGGGGCCGCGCCGCCGGTGGCGGTGAGGGGCGCCACGACCACGTCGGGAGCGGGCGCGTCGCCGTCGAGGGCAGCGGCGAGTGCCGCGAGGTCCGGGTGGTCCTCCAGCCGCTCGCCCGCGACGGTGAAGCCGGTGCCGGCGCCGAGGGTCACCCAGCGCTCGCCGAGCGGGATGTCGGTGGCGGAGGCGGCCGGGGCGGGCAGCTCCATCCAGTCGGGACGGAACAGCGACTCGTGGTGCGCGGTGCGCGAGGCGTCGAGCTGCTCGGCCGACAGCGGCCGCAGCACCAGTTGGTCGATGGTGGCGACGGCGGCGCCGGTGCCGTCCGCGAGGTGCAGCGACACCCCGTCGGCGGCGGACCGCAGCCGGACCCGCAGCGACGCGGCGCCCCCGGCGTACAGCCGGACGCCGGTCCAGGCGAACGGCAGCCGCGCCCCTTCGCTCCCCTCGCCCTCCGGGGCGAGGCCGAGGGTGTGCAGGGCGGCGTCCAGCAGCGCCGGATGCACCCCGTACGCGGCGGCCTCGGGCTCGAAGCCCTGGGGCAGCCGGATTTCGGCGAACAGTTCGTCGCCGCGCCGCCAGGCGGCGTGCAGCCCCTGGAAGACGGGGCCGTAGCCGAGTCCGGCGGCGGCCGCGCCCGGGTAGAACTCCTCGGTCGCGAGCGGCGTCGCGTCGGCCGGGGGCCATACGTCCAGGTCCGTCGGCGCGGGCTCGGTGTGCTGCCCGCCCGGGGCGAGGAAGCCGGTGGCGTGGCGGATCCACGGCTCGTCGGCGGGGGCGTCCTCCCGGCGGGAGTGCAGGGTCAGCGGACGCCGCCCGGTCTCGTCGGCCGCCGCGAGTTCCAGCCGCAGCTGGACGGCGCCCTGTTCGGGCAGGACCAGCGGCGCCTGGAGGGTCAGCTCCTCGATGGTGTCGCAGCCCGCCTCGTGGCCGGCGCGCAGCGCGAGTTCGACGAAGGCCGTGCCGGGCAGCAGGACGGTGTCCATGACGGCGTGGTCGGCCAGCCAGGGGTGGGTCGGCAGCGACAGCCGCCCGGTGAACACGAAGCCACCGGTGTCGGGCAGTTCCACCGCCGCGCCCAGCAGCGGGTGGTCCGCCGTGCCGAGGCCCGCCAGGACCACGTCCTCGACGGAGATGCCCACGTCGAGCCAGTAGCGCTGGCGCTGGAAGGCGTAGGTGGGCAGCTCCACCCGGCGGGCGCCGCGCCCGGCGTAGACCGCCGCCCAGTCCGGGGCCGCGCCGCGGACGTGGGCCTGGGCGAGGGCGGTGGCCAGCGCCTGGGCCTCGGGACGGCCGCCGCGCAGGGTGGGGACGAACACCGCGTCGGCGTCGGCGTCCCGCGCCGCCTCCGACGCGGCGAGGCAGTCCTCGCCCATCGCGCAGAGCACTCCGTCCGGGCCGAGCTCCAGATACGTGGTCACGCCCTGGTCGCGCAGGGTGCGGACACCGTCGGCGAAGCGCACGGTCTCGCGGACGTGGCGCACCCAGAAGTCCGGCATGCGGATCTCGTCGGCCGAGACCACGGTGCCGGTCAGGCAGGACACCAGCGGGATCTTCGGGGCGTTGAAGGTCAGGCCCTCGGCGAGCTTGCGGAAGTCCGCGAGCATCGGGTCCATGTGCGGGGAGTGGAAGGCGTGGCTGACCGTGAGCCGCTTGGTCTTGCGGCCCCGCTCCTCGAACGACGTGGCGAGCGCGGCAGCGGCGTCCTCGTCGCCCGCGACGACCACGGAGTTCGGGCCGTTGAGGGCGGCGATGCTCACGCGCTCATTCAGCAGCGGCGCCACCTCGTCCTCCGACGCCTGGAGGGCGATCATCGCGCCACCGGCCGGCAGCTCCTGCATCAGCCGGCCGCGCGCCGCGACCAGGGTGCACGCGTCGGCGAGCGAGAGCACACCGGCCACATGCGCGGCGGCCAGTTCGCCGATGGAGTGGCCGGAGAGGAAGTCGGCCTTCAGGCCCCACGTCTCGACCAGCCGGAACAGCGCCACCTCGACGGCGAACAGCGCGGGCTGGGTGTATCCGGTGCGGTCCAGGAGCTGGGCGTCGGTGCCGAACAGCACGGTCTTCAGCGGCTGTTCGAGGTGCCGGTCCAGCTCGTCGCACACCTCGTCCAGCGCCTCCGCGAAGCGCGGGAACGTCTGGTACAGCTCCCGGCCCATGCCGAGCCGCTGGCTGCCCTGTCCGGTGAACAGGAACGCCACCTTGCCCTCGGTGGCCACGCCGCGCACCACCTGCGCCGGGTGCTCACCGCGCGCCAGGGCGTCCAGCGCGGCCAGCGCCTCGTCATGGCCACCGGCCACCACGGCGACGCGGTGTTCCAGCGCCGCGCGGGTCGTCGCGAGCGAGAAGCCCAGGTCGGTGAGGGTGGGCCGGGGTTCGGCGGCGATCCGCGACCGCAGCCGCCGCGCCTGGGCCCGCACCCCGTCCTCGGTGCGCGCCGACAGCAGCACGGGTACGTACGGCAGGGCCTCGGGCTCCGCCGTGGGCTCGCTCGTGCCGAGCGCGGGCGGCTGCTCGATGATGGCGTGGGCGTTGGTGCCGCTGATGCCGAACGAGGACACCGCGGCCCGGCGCGGACGGCCGGTCTCCGGCCACTGGCGCGCCTCGGTCAGCAGCGAGACCGCACCGGCGGACCAGTCCACGTGCGGCGACGGCTCGTCCACGTGCAGGGTCTGCGGCAGCAGCCCGTGGCGCATCGCCAGCACCATCTTGATGACACCGGCGACACCGGAGGCGGCCTGGGTGTGGCCCAGGTTGGACTTGACGGAGCCCAGCCACAGCGGCCGCTCCGCGTCCCGGCCCTGGCCGTAGGTGGCCAGCAGCGCCTGCGCCTCGATCGGGTCGCCCAGCGTCGTGCCCGTACCGTGCGCCTCCACCACGTCCACCTCGCCGGTGGTCAGGCGGGCGTTGGCGAGGGCCTGGCGGATGACGCGCTGCTGGGACGGGCCGTTGGGGGCGGTCAGACCGTTGGACGCGCCGTCCTGGTTGACGGCCGAGCCGCGCACGATGGCCAGCACCTCGTGGCCGTTGCGCCGGGCGTCCGACAGCCGCTCCAGCAGCAGCATGCCCGCGCCCTCGCCCCAGCCGGTGCCGTCGGCGGCGGCCGCGAAGGACTTGCAGCGGCCGTCCCTGGCCAGTCCGCGCTGGCGGCTGAAGTCGATGAACGTGCCCGGGGTGAACATCACGGTGACACCGCCGGCCAGCGCCAGCGAGCACTCTCCGTTGCGCAGCGCCTGGGCCGCGAGGTGCAGCGCGACCAGCGACGACGAGCAGGCCGTGTCGACCGTGACGGCCGGGCCCTCCAGGCCGAAGGTGTACGCCACCCGGCCGGAGACCACACTGCTGGAGCTGCCGGTGCCGAGGTAGCCCTCGACCTCCTGGGGCACCGCGTGCAGCCGGGACCCGTAGTCGTGGTACATGACGCCCGCGAACACACCGGTCTTGCTGCCGCGCGCCGACAGCGGGTCGATCCCGGCGCGCTCGAACGCCTCCCAGGCGGTCTCCAGCAGCAGCCGCTGCTGCGGGTCCATGGCGAGGGCCTCGCGCGGCGAGATGCCGAAGAACGCCGGGTCGAAGTCGGCCGCGTCGTGCAGGAAACCGCCCTCGCGGGCGTAGGAGGTGCCCTGGGTCTCCGGGTCCGGGTCGTAGAGCGCCTCGAGGTCCCAGCCCCGGTTGTCCGGGAAGCGGGAGATGCCGTCCTCGCCCGCGGCGAGCAGCTGCCACAGCTCCTCGGGGGTGGTGACCCCGCCGGGGTAGCGGCAGCTCATCGCCACGATGGCGATCGGCTCGTCGTCGGTGGCGGCCGCGACCGGCACCGGTGTGTGCACCGCCGGGGACTGCGCGCCGACGAGTTCGGTGCGCAGATGGCGGGCCAGGACCTGCGGGTCCGGGTAGTCGAAGATCAGCGTCGCGGGCAGCCGCAGCCCGGTGACCGTGTTGAGCTGGTTGCGCAGCTCCACGGCGGTCAGCGAGTCGAAGCCCAGCTCCTTGAACGCCCGCCCCGAACCGATGGTCTCCGCACCCGCGTACCCCAGCACGGCCGCCACCTGGCCCCGCACCAGATCCAGCAGCAACCGCTCCTGCTCGGACTCGGACAGCCCGGCCAGCCGCCCGGCCAGCCCGGTCTCGCCGCCCGCCGGAGTCGCGTCCACCGCGCGCCGCGCCGGGATGCGCACCAGACCGCGGAACAGGGGCGAGACCGCGCCACTTGCGGCCTGGGTACGCAGCGCCGCGAGGTCCACCCGCATCGGCACCAGCGACGCCTCGTCGACGGTCAGCGCGGTGTCGAGCAGCGCCAGGCCCTCCGCCACCGGCAGCGGGGGCACTCCGGCCCGCCGCAGCCGCGTGATGTCGGCCTCGTCCAGGGTGCTGCCCATACCGGCCCCGGCCCACAGGCCCCACGCCAGCGCGGTGGCCGGCAGGCCCTGGGCGGCGCGGTGGCGGGCGAGGGCGTCCAGGAAGGCGTTGGCGGCCGCGTAGTTGCCCTGCCCCGGACCGCCGAAGACCCCGGAGGAGGACGAGAAGAGCACGAACGCGGTCAGGTCCAGGTCGCGGGTCAGCTCGTGCAGATGCCACGCCGCGTCCACCTTCGGACGCATCACGTGGTCGACGCGCTCGGGGGTGAGCGAACCGATCACCCCGTCGTCCAGCACACCGGCGGTGTGCACCACGGCCGTCAGCGGATGCTCGGCCGGGACGGTGGCGAGGGTCGCGGCCAGCGCCTCCCGGTCCGCCACATCACACGCCGCCCAGCGCACCTCCGCGCCCGACTCGGCCAGCTCGGCGCCGAGTTCGGCCGCCCCCGGCGCCTGGTCGCCACGGCGGCTCACCAGCAGCAGATGCCGCACCCCGCGCTCGGCCACCAGATGCCGGGCCACCAGACCGCCCAGCGAACCGGACGCACCGGTCACCAGCACCGTGCCCTCGGGGTCGAGGCCCCGGACGTCGTCCCGCTCCGGCTCCACGGCCACCCGCGCCAGCCGCGGGACGGACACCGCGCCCGCGCGGATCGCCAGCTGCGGCTCGTCCGACGCCAGGGCGGCGGGCAGCGCCCGCAGCGACTCGTCCCGGCCGTCGATGTCCACCAGCACGAAACGGCCCGGGTTCTCCGTCTGCGCCGAGCGCAGCAGGCCCCAGACGGCCGCACCGGCCAGGTCCGCCACCGGCTCCCCGGCCTCGACGGACACCGCGCCACGGGTCACCACGACCAGCGGGGCGTCCCCGAACCGCTCCTCCTCCAGCCACCGCTGGACGACGCCGAGCGCCGCGGCGGCGGCGCGGTGCGCCGCACGGGCCGTGTGCTCACCGACCTCGGCGGACGGCGACACGACGATGTACTCGGGTGTGGGTGCCGTGCCCTCGGCGACCGCCTCGGCCAGCGTCGCGAGATCCCCGTACGCCGTGGCCCCGAGCCCCAGCGGATCGGCGCCCAGCACCGCCCACCGGCCGTCGGCCGGACCATCCGCCCCGGCCGCGTCGGCGAGCCCGGCCGGTGTCGCCCACTCCAGGCGGAACAGCGACTCGTGGTACGCGGTGCGCGCGCTCCGCAGCTGATCGGCCGAGACCGGGCGCAGCCCGAGCGTCTCGACGGCCGCGACCGGCGCCCCGGTGGTGTCGGCGATCTCCAGCCGGACGCCTTCGGCGCCCGCGGGGGCCAGGTGCACGCGCAGCGCCGAGGCGCCGCTCGCGTACAGCGACACCCCGGTCCAGGCGAACGGCAGCCGCCCCTCGCCGCCCGTGTTGCCCAGTCCGGCCATGCCGATGGCGTGCAGGGCGGCGTCCAGCAGCGCCGGGTGCAGCCCGAACGCGGCGGCCTCCTCGGCCGTGTCCTCGTCCAGCGCCACCTCGGCGAACACCTCGCCACCGCGCTGCCACGCCCTGCGCAGCCCCTGGAACGCGGGGCCGTAGGCGAAGCCGATGTCCAGCAGGCCCTCGTAGCGGCCGTCCAGCGCCACCTCGGTCGCGTCCGCCGGAGGCCACGCGCTCAGCTCGAACGACGCCTCCGGACGGCCACCGGACGCCAGGACACCGGCGGCATGCCGGGTCCACGGCTCCTCGGCGGGCAGGCCCTCCAGCCGGGAGTGCAGCGACAGCGGACGGCGGCCCGTCCCGTCGGCCGCGCCCACCGAGAGCCGCAGCTGAACACCGCCCTGCGCGGGCAGCACCAGCGGCGCTTCGAGGGTCAGCTCTTCGAGGTAGTCACAGCCGACCTGGTCACCGGCGCGGATCGCCAGCTCCACGAACGCGGTGCCGGGCAGCAGCACCGTGTCCAGGATGGTGTGGCCCGCGAGCCACGGATGGGTCGAGAGCGCCAGCCGCCCGGTGAACAGCATCCCGTCCGCGTCCGGCAGTTCGGCGCTGGCCCCGAGCAGCGGGTGCTCGGCCTCGCCCAGCCCGACCGCGGCCACGTCGCCGAGGAACAGCGACGAGACCTTCGGCCAGTAGCGCTGCCGCTGGAAGGGATACGTCGGAAACGCGGCCAGCTCGACCGGTGCGGCACCCGTACCGGCGTAGTAGGCCGCCCAGTCCACCGCCACACCCCGGACATGCGCCCGCGCGAGGGCGGTGGCCAGCGCCTCGGCCTCGGGGCGGTCCTTGCGCAGGACGGTGGCGAAGCCGGTGGCTTCGGCGTCGGTGACGCACTCCTGGGCCATGGCGGTGAGCACACCGTCCGGGCCCAGCTCGATGAACGTGGTGACGTTCCGCGCTTCGAGGGCGCGGACGCCGTCCAGGAAGCGCACGGCCTCGCGGACGTGGCGCACCCAGAAGCCGGGGCTGGTGATCTCCTCGGCGGAGACCAGCTCGCCCGTCAGGTTGGACACGATGGGGATACGCGGAGCCTCGTAGGTCAGCCCCTCGGCCACCTCGCGGAACGCGTCCAGCATCCCGTCCATGCGCGGCGAGTGGAACGCGTGGCTGACGGTGAGCCGCTTGGTCTTACGGCCCTGCGCCTCGAACGACGCGGCGATCTCCAGAGCCGCGTCCTCATCACCCGCGATGACCACGGAGCTGGGCCCGTTCAACGCGGCGATCGAGACGCGCTCGGTCAGCAGCGGCGCCACCTCGTCCTCCGATGCCTGCACCGCGACCATCGCGCCACCGGCCGGAAGCTCCTGCATCAACCGCCCACGCGCCGCGACCAACGTCGCCGCGTCCGCGAGCGAGAGCACACCCGCCACATGGGCGGCGGCCAGCTCACCGATCGAATGACCGGAGAGGAAGTCGGGCCGCAGCCCCCACGCCTCCACCAGCCGGAACAGCGCCACCTCGACCGCGAACAACGCGGGCTGAGTGAACCCCGTCCGGTCCAGCGCCTCGGCATCGTCCCCGAACAGCACATCCCGCAGCGGCCGCTCCAGATGCGCGTCCAGATGGGCGCACACCTCGTCCAGCGCGTCCGCGAACACCGGGAAGGCGTCGTACAGCTCACGCCCCATCCCCAGCCGCTGACTCCCCTGCCCCGTGAACAGGAACGCCACCTTGCCACCGGCCACGGAACCCTCGACCAGCCCGGCCGCCGTACGTCCCTCGGCGAGGGCGTCCAGGCCGGACAGCAGCCCGTCCCGGTCCTCGGCGACGAGGGCCGCGCGTTCCTCGAACGCGGTACGGCGGGTGGCGAGCGTGAACGCCACGTCGGCGATGTCGAGTCCGGGGTGGTCGTCGAGGTGTGCGCGCAGCCGTACGGCCTGGTCGCGCAGGCCCTCGGGGGTCTTGGCGGAGAGCACCCAGGGGGCGGGGACGCCGGACCGGGGCGCGGCGACCGGCGCCGTGCCCTCGGTCGTCTCGTCCTCGTTCGCCGGGGCCTGCTCGATGATGGTGTGGGCGTTGGTGCCGCTGATGCCGAACGAGGACACCGCCGCCCGGCGCGGACGGCCCGTCTCCGGCCACTCCCGCGCCTCGGTCAGCAGCGCGACCGCGCCCGACGACCAGTCCACGTGCGGGGTGGGCTCATCGACGTTCAGCGTCCGCGGCAGCACACCGTGACGCAGCGCCAGCACCATCTTCATCACACCCGCGACACCCGCCGCGGCCTGCGTGTGCCCGAAGTTGGACTTGATGGAACCGAGCCACAACGGCTGTCCCTCGGGCCGGTCCTGGCCGTAGGTGGCCAGCAGCGCCTGGGCCTCGATCGGGTCGCCCAGCGTCGTTCCCGTACCGTGCGCCTCGACCGCGTCCACCTCGGACGGGGACAGGCCCGCGCCCGCCAGCGCCTGCCGGATCACCCGCTGCTGCGACGGACCGTTCGGCGCGGTCAGACCATTGGACGCACCGTCCTGGTTGATCGCGGACCCGCGCACCACCGCCAGCACCTCATGGCCGTTGCGCCGGGCGTCCGACAGCCGCTCCACCAGCAGCATGCCCACACCCTCGCCCCAGCCCGTGCCATCCGCACCCGCCGCGAACGCCTTGATCCGCCCGTCCGCCGCAAGACCGCGCTGCCGGCTGAAGTCCACGAACGCACCCGGCGTCGACATCACCGTCACACCACCGGCCAGCGCCAACGAGCACTCACCCGCCCGCAACGCCTGCATCGCCCAGTGCAACGCCACCAGCGACGACGAACACGCCGTGTCCACCGTCACCGCCGGACCCTCAAGACCCAGCGCGTACGCCACCCGGCCGGACAGCACACTGGCCGCGTTACCCGTCCCCAGGAAGCCTTCCGAGCCATCGGGGGCGGAGAGGATCACGGACAGGTAGTCCTGGCCGTTGGTGCCGGCGAACACGCCGACCTGCTGGCCGCGCAGCGTGGTCGGGTCGATCCCGGCCCGCTCGAACGCCTCCCAGGACGTCTCCAGCAGCAGCCGTTGCTGCGGGTCCATGGCGAGGGCCTCACGCGGCGAGATGCCGAAGAAGACGGGGTCGAACTCGGCGGCACTGTCGAGGAATCCGCCTTCGCGGACGTAGCTGGTGTACTCGCCCGTGCCCTCCGGGTCGTAGAGCGTCTCGAGGTCCCAGCCGCGGTCGGTGGGGAAGCCGGTCACCGCGTCCTGGCCGGACACCAGCAGCCGCCACAGCTCCTCGGGCGACCGTACGCCGCCGGGGAAGCGGCAGCTCATCCCGACGATGGCGATCGGGTCGTCGTCCAGGGCCATGCCCAGTGAGGACGCGCCGGTCACCGTCGGCCGGGAGCCGATGAGTTCGGCCTGGAGGTGGTCGGCGAGGGCGGTCGGGGTGGGATAGTCGAAGATGAGGGTGGCGGGCAGCTTGAGCCCGGTGAGGGTGGCGAGCAGGTTGCGGATCTCGACGGCGGTCAGCGAGTCGAAGCCGAGGTCGCGGAAGGCGCGGCTGGGCTCCACCGCGTCCGGTCCGGGGTAGCCGAGGACGACGGCCACCTGGGTGCGGACCAGGTCCAGGGCCAGTTGCTCGCGCTCCTCGTCGGTCGCGGCGGCGGCCAGGCGCTGCCGCAGGGACGACGGTGCGTCCGGGGCGCCCGCCCCGGTGGCCGCCGAGGCCGCTTCGAGGGCGCGCCGGGCCTCGGGGAGGTCGGCGATGAGCGGGTGGGGGCGGACGGCGGTGAGGCCGGGCGCGAAGCGGTCCCATGCGATGTCGACGACGAGGGAGAAGGTCTCGTCGAGGTCGAGGGCGGTCCGCAGGGCGGCGGTGGCCAGTTCGGGTGCGAGGGCGGGGAGCCCGGAGTGGCGGAGCCGTTCGGCGACGAGTTCGTCGGTGGCCATACCGCCTTCGGCCCAGGCGCCCCAGGCCATCGAGGTGGCGGGCAGGCCCTCGGCCCGGCGTTCCTCGGCGAGTGCGTCGAGGTAGGCGTTGGCGGCCACGTAGTTGGCTTGGCCCGGCGCGCCGAAGGTGGCGGCCATGGAGGAGAAGAGCACGAAGGCGGACAGGTCCAGTCCGCGGGTGAGCTCGTGCAGATGGCGCGCCGCTTCGGCCTTGGGGCGCAGCACGTCGGCCAGCCGCTGGGGTGTCTGGGCGTCGAGGACGCCGTCGTCCAGCACTCCGGCGGCGTGGACGACCGTGGTCAGCGGAAGCTGTGCCGGTATGGACGCGAGGAGGGCGGCCAGGGCGTCCCGATCGGCGATGTCGCACGCGGCGATGGTCACCTCGGCACCGAGGCCGATGAGTTCGTCGCGCAGCTCACCGGCGCCGGGGGCGTCGGGGCCGCGCCGGCTGGTGAGGACGATGTGCTGGGCACCGTGGCGTACCAGCCAGCGCGCCACATGCCCGCCGAGGGCACCGGTGCCGCCGGTGATCAGAGCGGTGCCGTGGGTGGACCACCCGCCGTCGGGGGTCTCCTGGTGCGGTGCGCGGATCAGGCGGCGTACGTGGATGCCCTGCGCGCGCACCGCGAGCTGGTCTTCGTCTCCGGGTCCGGCGAGGACGTCGGCCAGCCGCCCGAGGGCGCGGGCGTCGGCGGTCTGCGGGAGGTCGACCAGACCGCCCCAGCGTTCGGGGTGCTCATGGGCGACGGTACGGCCCAGGCCCCAGATCTGGGCCTGGACCGCGCTGGTGAGCCGGTCGGAGCGGCCGACGGAGACGGCACCGCGGGTGGCGGCCCACAGCGGGGCGTCGATGCCCGCGTCGCCGAGCGCCTGGACGAGGGCGAGGGTGCCCGCGAGTCCCGCGGTGAGCGCGGGGTGCTGGGCGTGCGGCCGCTCGTCCAGGCCGAGCAGCGACAGGACGCCGTCGGCGTGGGGGGTCTGGCGCGGGTCCTCCTCGGCCGGGGCCAGCGCCGCACGGAGCTGCCCGGCGATGTCCGCCCGGTCGGCCGTCGTGCCGTCCACGCTGATCTCGTGGACGCGTACGCCGCGTTCGGTCAGGGTCCGTACCGGCTCGGACGTCCACGGGTCGCCGGTGTGGCCCGCGGGGGTGACGACGAGCCAGGTGCCGGTGAGCGGCCGGGTCCGGGTCTGCGGCAGCGGCTTCCAGAGGGTGCGGTAGCGCCAGCCGTCGACGGTGGACCGGTTCTGGCTCTGCCGGCGCCACGCGGACAGGGCGGGCAGGACCTCGCTGAGCGGCTGGTCGCCGTCGAGGCCGAGGGTCTCGACCAGGGCGGCCAGGTCCTCGCTGTGCACGACCTCCCAGAACCGGGCGTCGGCCACGTCGGACACGGCGGGGCCCTCGGCGGAGTCGACGTACGAGAAGGGGTCGGACGGCCAGTAGCGCTGCCGCTGGAAGGCGTAGGTGGGCAGATCGACGCGGCGGGCGCCGGTGCCGAGGTAGTAGGCGTGCCAGTCGACGGGGACGCCGCGCACATGGGCCTGCGCGAGTACCTGGTTGAGGGTGCGGGCCTCGGGACGGTCGGGGCGCAGGGCGGGCAGGAACGCGTAGGTCCGCGTCCTGGCGCCGGCCACGCAGTCCTGGGCCATGGCCGAGAGCACCCCGCCGGGGCCCAGTTCGACGAACGTCGTCACGCCGTAGTCCTCGAGCCGGCGGACGCCGTCGAGGAAGCGGACGGTCTCGCGCACGTGCCGGACCCAGAATTCGGGGTCGGTGATCTGCTCGGCGCCCACCAGGGTGCCGGTGAGGCCGGAGACGATCGGGATCTTCGGAGCCTCGTAGGTCAGCCGCCGGGCGACCTGGCGGAAGTTCTCCAGCATCCCGTCCATGAGCGGGGAGTGGAAGGCGTGGCTGACGGTGAGCCGCTTGGTCTTGCGGCCCCGCGCCTCGAAGTCCGCCGCGATCTTAAGCGCCGCGTCCTCGTCGCCGGCGATGACGACCGACGTCGGGCCGTTGAGGGCGGCGATGCTCACGCGCTCGGTCAGCAGCGGCGTCACCTCGTCCTCGGACGCCTGCACCGCGATCATGGCGCCACCGGCGGGGAGCTGCTGCATCAACTGGCTGCGCGCCGCCACCAGGGCACAGGCGTGGGTGAGCGACAGCACCCCGGCGACATGGGCGGCGGCCAGTTCGCCGATGGAGTGGCCGGAGAGGAAGTCGGGACGCAGGCCCCAGGACTCGACGAGGCGGAAGAGGGCGACCTCGACGGCGAACAGGGCCGGCTGGGTGTAGCCGGTCCGGTCCAGCGTCGCGGCGTCGTCGCCGAACACCACGTCCTTCAGCGGCCGGTCGAGGAAGCGGTCGAGCTGGGCGCAGACCGCGTCCAGCGCCTCGGCGAACACCGGGTAGGTCGCGTACAGCTCGCGGCCCATGCCCAGGCGCTGGCTGCCCTGGCCGGTGAAGAGGAACGCGACCTTGCCCTCGGCGGCCTGCCCCTCGGTCAGCCCGGTGTGGGAGCGGCCCTCGGCGAGCGCGGCGAGGCCCGCGAGCAGCTCGTCGTGGTCGGCCGCGACGACCGCGGCGCGGCGGTCGAGCGCGGCCCGGGTGACGGCCTGGGAGTAGCCGATGTCGGTGAGGCGGTGGCCGGGGTGGGCGGCCAGGTGGGCGTGCAGCCGGGCGGCCTGGGCGCGCAGCGCGTCCTGGTCCTTGCCGGACAGCACCACGGGCGTGAGCGGCGGTACGGCCTGCCCGTCCGGCTCGGAGGGCTCGGCGGGGGCGGCCGGTGCGGGGGGCTCCTCCAGGATGGTGTGCACATTGGTGCCGCTCATGCCGAACGACGAGACGCCCGCGCGGCGCGGCGTCGCGCCCTCGGGGTCCCGGGGCCACTCGCGGGGGGCGGTGAGCAGTTCGACGTCCCCGGCCGTCCAGTCGACGTGCGGGGTGGGCTCGGTGAGGTGGAGGGTCTTGGGCAGCACACCGTGCCGCATCGCCATGACCATCTTGATGACACCGCCGACACCGGCGCCCGCCTGGGCGTGGCCGATGTTGGACTTGATGGACCCGATCAGCAGCGGTTTGCCCTCGGGCCGGTCCTGGCCGTAGGTGGCGAGCAGCGCCTGCGCCTCGATCGGGTCGCCGAGGGCGGTGCCGGTGCCGTGCGCCTCGACGGCGTCGACCTGGTCAGGCGTGAGCCGGGCGTTGGCCAGCGCCTGGAGGATGACACGCTGCTGCGACGGGCCGTTGGGCGCGGTCAGACCGTTGGACGCCCCGTCCTGGTTGACGGCCGAGCCGCGTACCACGGCGAGGACCGGGTGGCCCTTGCGCTGGGCGTCCGAGAGCCGCTCGACGAGCAGCATGCCGACTCCCTCGCCCAGGCAGAAGCCGTCGGCCTCCGGGGCGAAGGGCTTGGAGCGCCCGTCGAAGGCCAGTCCGCGCATCTTGCTGTAGTCGACGAAGACGCCGGGCGCGCACATCAGGGTCGCGCCGCCGGCGAGGGCGAGCGAGCATTCGCCGTTGCGCAGCGCCTGGACGGCGAGGTGGAGCGCCACCAGCGAGGAGGAGCAGGCGGTGTCGACGGTGACGGCGGGGCCCTCGAAGCCGAAGGTGTACGACAGGCGGCCGGAGGCGATGCTCGCGGCGTTGCCGGTGCCGAAGTAGCCCTCGAAGTTCTCATTGGAACTGAGGATCGCGCCCAGGTAGTCGTGGTTGCTGGTACCGACGAAGACGCCGATCTGCTTGCCGCGCACCGACACCGGGTCGATACCGGCGCGTTCGAAAGCCTCCCAGGACGTCTCCAGCAGCATGCGCTGCTGCGGGTCCATGCCGAGCGCTTCACGCGGGCTGATACCGAAGAAGGACGGGTCGAAATCGGCGATCCCGTCGACGAATCCACCCTCGTGCACATAACTGGTGCCGGGGTGGTCCGGGTCCGGGTGGTACATCGTTTCGACGTTCCACCCGCGGTCGACCGGGAATTCACTGACCGCGTCGATGCCCTCGCTGACGATGCGCCACAGGTCCTCGGGGGACTCGATGCCTCCGGGATAACGACAGCCGATCCCCACGATGGCGATGGGGTCGTGGTTCTTCGCCTCGGCCTCCTGCAGACGGAGGCGAGTCTGATGCAGATCCGCCGTTACCAGCTTGAGGTAGTCCCGCAGCGTCTCTTCATTCGCCATTTACGCAATCCATTTACGGCAGACGGCATCGGAAAATGCTCCACAGATTCCAACAGGGGAGCCGGTAACCAACAAACAATGAGTCGACTTCTCGCTCAGAGGCTATGCGCAAACTAATCCTCACGCCAACCCCTAACTGCCCCCTATGACCCCCTGGGGATCCAAGGAGGTATAGGGGGCAGCCGGTATTTCACAACTCTATTGAAGGGTAGGGAAAATCCTGTCCGATATCGAGAACGACGTCAATAGCGGAATTCCCGTCACGCCCTTCCGAGACCCTTGTTGATGAATGCGAAGAGCTCCTCGTCACTGGCCGACTGGAGCTCATCGGCGCCGACCGTCTCCTTCGCCGGTCCCTCCGACGGCGCCGCCGCGGGCTCGGCGGTGACCGCCGTACCGTCCGACTCGTCCCACTTGGCCAGCAACGACCGCAGCCGCATGGTGATCCGGGCCCGGGTGATGTTGTCGGGCGCGCTGCCGGTGAGCGTGGTCTCCAGCTTGTCCAGCTCCTCCAGCAGCGCGGCGCCGCCGGCCGCCTCGTCGGGCGCGATCTCGGCCCGCAGATAGGCGGCCACCGCGGCCGGCGTCGGGTGGTCGAAGACCAGGGACGGGGGCAGCTTCAGCCCGCTCGCGGCGCCCAGCCGGTTGCGGAGTTCGACCGCGGTCAGTGAGTCGAATCCCAGATCCTTGAAGGCCCGGCCCGCCTCGATCGCCTCGGCGCCGGAGTGACCCAGGACGGCGGCCACCGCACTGCGCACCAGATCGAGCAGCACCCGCTCCCGCTCGGTCTCGGGCAGCCCCGCGAGCTGTCCCGCCAGTGCCGCCCCGGCGGCGGCGTCCTCGGCCGCGTCGGCCCGCATCTCCTCGATGACCTCGCGGGCCTCGGGCAGGTCGTGCAGGAGCGGACGCGGCCGGTCGGCGGTGAACGCGAGGGTGAAGCGCCGCCAGTCCATGTCGATGACGGTCAGCGCGGTCTCGTCGCGGTCCAGTGCGTGCCGGAGCGTGGCGGTGGCCGGTTCGGGCGCCATCTCGTTGATGCCGTGGCGGCGCATCCGGTCGCCAACGGCGCCGTCCACCGTGGTGCCGTCGCCCCACGGGCCGAAGGTCAGCGTGGTGGCGGGCAGCCCGTCGGCGCGGCGCTGCTCGGCGAAGGCGTGCAGGAAGGCGTTGCCGGGCGCCTGGTTGCCCTGCCCGGGGGCGCCGAAGGTGGCGGAGAAGTGCGAGCACAGCACGAACGCGGTCAGGTCCAGGTCCCGGGTGAGCTCGTGGAGGTGGCGCGTGGCGTCCACCTTCAGCCGCAGCACCCGCTCGACCTGATCCGGGGTCAGGCCCTCGATCACCCCGTCCTCGATGACCGCGGCGGAGTGCACGACGGCCGTCAGCGGCTGGTCGGCCGGGATGGCCGCGAGGGTCCCGGCGAGCGCCGCGCGGTCGGTCACATCGCATGCGGCGAGGGTGACCTTGGCGCCCAGCCCGGTCAGCTCGGCCGCCAGCTCGACCGCCCCGGGGGCGTCCGCGCCCCGGCGGCTCGCCAGCACCAGGTGGTCGGCGCCGTTGCGGGCCAGCCACCGGGCGATCTGCCCGCCGAGCCGTCCCGTACCGCCGGTGACCAGCGTGGTGCCGGTGGGCTGCCAGGCCCGTACGGCGGGCGTGGCGGCCAGCGGGGCGCGCACCAGGCGGGGCCCGTAGACGCCCGCGGCGCGGATCGCCGCCTGGTCGTCGTCGCCGTCGGACGCGAGCAGGCCCACCAGCCGGGCCAGGGAGCGCTCATCGGGCGCCTCGGGCAGGTCGATCAGACCGCCCCAGCGCTCCAGGTGCTCCAGCGCGGCCACCCGGCCCAGACCCCAGACGAGCGCCTGCTCGGGGGAGGCCGGCCGGTCCGAGCCGCCGACGGAGACCGCGCCGCGCGTCAGGCACCACAGCGGCGCGTCGATCCCGGCGTCGCCGAGGGCCTGGATCAGCGCGAGCTGGGCGGCCGTTCCGGCGGGCAGGGAGGCGTGCCCGGGGTGTGCGCCCTCGGCCGGGGCCAGCAGCGACACCACCCCGGCGAACGAGGCGCCGCCGGTCTCGGCGAGCGCGGTGCGCAGCCGCTCGGCCAGCTCCTCGCGGCCGTACGTCGCGGTGTCGACGGCGATCCGCCGCACGTCGGCGCCGCGTTCGGCGAGCACCCCGGCCACGGCGTCCGTCCAGGTGTCCTCGGTGCCCGGCTCTTCCCCGGTGCCCGGCGCGACGACGAGCCAGCCGCCGGACAGCCGCGCGGACCGCTCCTCGGCGAGCGGCTTCCAGGTGACGCGGTAGCGCCAGCCGTCCACGACGGACTGCTCACGGGTCTGCTTGCGCCAGGACGCCAGGGCGGGCAGGACGGCGCTCATCGGCTGATCGCCGGCGACGGTCAGCTCGGCGGCCAGCGTCTGCCAGTCCTCGGCCTCCACCGCGGCCCAGAACTTCGCCTCCACGGCGTCGTGCCGGGTCTCCCCCGCCGCCCGCGCGGGCGCGGCCTCGGGCCAGTAGCGCTGCTGCTGGAAGGCGTACGTGGGCAGGCCGATACGGCGCGCGCCGGTGCCCTCGAACACCGCCTCCCAGTCCACCGCCACACCGCGCGTCCACGCCTCGCCGACGGAGGCCCAGAACCGGTCCAGGCCCCCCTCGTCACGCCGCAGCGAACCGATCGCGGCCGCCTCCACACCGGCGTCCTCGGCGGTCTCCTGCACACCCATCGTCAACACCGGATGCGCACTGGACTCGATGAACACACCGAAGCCCTCGTCCAGCAGCCGCCGGACCGCGCCCTCCAGCTCCACCGTGCGCCGCAGATTGGTGAACCAGTACTCGGCGCCCAGCTCCGGACCCTCGACCCACTCCCCCGTCACCGTCGACAAGAACGGCACCTCGGCGGCCCTGGGCTGCACCGGCGCCAGCAGCTCCAGCAACTCCTCCCGGAGCAACTCCACCTGGGCCGAGTGCGAGGCGTAGTCCACCGGCACCCGACGCGCCCGCACCTCATCCGCCTCGCACGCGGCGACCAGCTCGTCCAGGGCCTCGGGCTCACCCGACACCACCACCGACGAAGGACCGTTGACCGCGGCGACCGAGACACGCTCCTCACCCCACGGCGCGATCCGCTCCCGCACCTGGGCCACCGGAAGCGCCACCGACACCATGCCGCCCTTACCCGCCAGCACCCGCCCAATCGCCTGACTGCGCAACGCCACCACACGAGCCGCGTCCTTCAACGACAGAATCCCCGCCACACACGCCGCCGCGATCTCACCCTGCGAATGACCGATCACCGCCGCCGGGACCACCCCCAGCGAACGCCACAGCTCGGCCAGCGACACCATCACCGCGAACAACACCGGCTGGACCACATCCACCCGCTCCAGCGACGGCGCACCCTCCGCACCCCGCAGCACATCCACCAACGACCAGTCGGTGAACTCCGCCAACGCGGCCGCACACTCCTCGATCCGCGCCGCGAAAACGGGCGAGGCATCCATCAGCCCCACGCCCATCCGCACCCACTGCGACCCCTGTCCCGGGAACACGAACGCCGTCTGACCGGCCACCACGGCGCCCCGCTCCACACCGGCGGCCATGCCGCCGTCCGCGAGGGCGGTCAGCCCGGCCATCAGTTCCTCGCGGTCCCGGCCCTGGACCACGCCGCGGTGGTCCAGCGCGGAGCGGGTGGTGGCCAGCGAGAAGCCGATGTCCACCGGGCGCAGCGCGGGTTCGTCGTGGAGCCGGTCCAGCAGCCTGCGGGCCTGGGCGCGCAGCGCCACCTCGCTCTTGCCGGAGAGCATCCACGGCAGCACACCCGGCTGCTTGGACACCAGTTCCACGGGCTCCGGCTCCTCGGCGGGGGCCTGCTCGATGATGGTGTGCGCGTTGGTGCCGCTGAAACCGAACGAGGACACCGCCGCCCGGCGCGGACGGCCGGTCTCCGGCCACGGCGTGGCCGACCTCACCAGTGCCACCTTCCCGGCCGACCAGTCGATGTGCGGGGACGGCTCGGCGATGTGCAGCGACTCGGGCACCACCCCGTGCTCCATCGCCAGCACCATCTTCATCACCCCGGCGATGCCCGCGGCGCCCTGGGTGTGGCCGATGTTGGACTTCACCGACCCCAGCAGCAGGGGCAGTTCCTCGGGCCGGTCCTGGCCGTAGGTGGCGAGCAGCGCCTGCGCCTCGATCGGGTCGCCCAGCGACGTCCCCGTGCCATGCGCCTCGACGACATCCACATCGCTCGCGGACAGCCGGGCGTTGGCCAGCGCCTGCTGGATCACGCGCTGCTGGGACGGCCCGTTCGGCGCGGTCAGACCATTGCTCGCACCGTCCTGGTTGACGGCCGAGCCGCGCACCACCGCCAGCACCTTGTGGCCGTTGCGGCGGGCGTCCGAGAGCCGCTCCAGCAGCAGGACGCCCACGCCCTCGGCCGGTCCGAAGCCGTCCGCGTCCGCCGAGAACGCCTTGCAGCGGCCGTCCTTGGACAGTCCGCGCTGACGGCTGAACTCGATGAACAGACCGGGGGTGGACATCACATGGACGCCGCCCGCCAGCGCGAGCGAGCATTCGCCCAGCCGCAGCGACTGGACGGCCAGGTGCAGCGCCACCAGGGACGCGGAGCAGGCCGTGTCCACGGTGACGGCCGGGCCCTCCAGGCCGAAGGTGTAGGAGAGCCGGCCGGAGACGACGCTGCCGGCGTTGCCGGTGCCGAGGTGTCCGCCGAAGTCGTCCTCGGCGTCGAGCGCCACCGTCAGATAGTCGGACGCGTTCATGCCCGCGAAGACACCGGTCCGGCTGCCGCGCAGGGTGGCCGGGTCGATCCCGGCCCGCTCGAACGCCTCCCAGGACGTCTCCAGCAGCAGCCGCTGCTGCGGGTCCATCGCCACCGCCTCACGCGGCGAGATCCCGAAGAACGCCGCGTCGAAGCGGGTGGCGTCGTCGAGGAATCCGCCCTCGCGGGTGTAGGTGGTGTCCGGGGTGTCCGGGTCCGGGTCGAACAGGTTCTGGAGGTCCCAGCCGCGGTCGGCCGGGAACTCCGTCTGCGCCTCGCCACCGGAGGCCATGAGCTGCCACAGCTCCTCGGGGCCGCGGACACCGCCGGGGAAGCGGCAGCTCATGCCCACGATCGCGATCGGCTCATGGGCCTGGTCGTCGACTTCCTTCAGCCGCCGGTGGGCGGCGGTGAGATCGGTGGTGACCTTCTTCAGATATTCGCGGAGCTTGGCTTCGTTCGCAGTCGCCATGGACGTTCACCTATTCGCAATGCTCTGGATCGTCGGGAGGTTCGGGTGGGGGTGCTGCCGCGCTTCAGCCGTTGCCGAACCTCTTGTCGATGAAGTCGAAGAGTTCGTCGTCACTGACCTCTTCGAACGTGTCCGCCCCGGCATCCGCCCCGGCGTCGTCCGCGGTGCGACGCACATCGTTCCACTTCGCCAGCAGCGTCTGCAGGCGCACCGCGATGTTCGCATGCGCGGCCTCGTCCTCCGCCATCGACGCCAGATCGTCCGGCGTCAGCGAGGACAGGCTGTTCTCCAGCCGCTCCAGCTCCTCCAGTACGGGCGCCCCGGTGCCGTCGGCCTCCGGCGCCACTTCCTGGCGCAGATGGCGGGCGAGCGCCACCGGTGTCGGGTAGTCGTAGACCAGCGTCGCCGCCAGCCGCAGCCCGGTGGCCGCGTTCAGGCGATTCCGCAGTTCCACGGCGGTCAGCGAGTCGAAGCCCAACTCCTTGAACGCCTGCTCGGCGCCCACCTGCTCCTTCGACGCGTAGCCGAGTACGGCGGCCACCTGACGCCGGACCAGGTCCAGCACGGTCCGCTGCCGCTGGGCCTCCGACTGCCGCGCCAGCTGCTGGGCCAGGGTGCCCTCCCCGGTCTCCGGCACGGCCTCGGGGGCGGCGGGGCCGCTGGTCGCGGCGCGGCGCACGGGAGTGCGCACCAGTCCGCGGTAGAGCGGCAGCAACTGCCCCGTGGCGGCGGCGCCGCGCAGCGTCGCCATCTCCAGCCGTACGGGGACCAGCACCGCCTCGTCCGGCACGGCGTGCGCCGCGTCGAACAGGGCGAGCCCCTCCTCGGCGGACAGCGGCAGCACCCCACCGCGCGCCACTCGCTTGTGGTCGGCCTCACCGAGCCGCCCGCCCATGCCGCGCTCCTCGGCCCACATGCCCCACACCAGGGACAGCGCGGTACGGCCGGTGGCGCGGCGGTGTCCGGCGAGGGCGTCCAGGAAGACGTTCGCCGCGGCGTAACCGCCCTGGCCCGCTCCGCCCAGCGTGCCGGCCGCGGCCGAGAAGAGCACGAAGGCGGAGAGGTCCAGATCCCGGGTCAGCTCATGCAGATGGACCGCCGCGTCGACCTTGGGCCGCAGCACGGTGTCCACGCGCTCCGGCGTCTGCATGTCGATGACGCCGTCGTCGAGGACGCCCGCGGTGTGTACCACGGCCGTCAGCGGACGGTCGGCGGGAATCGCGGCCAGCAGCCTGGCCAGCGCCTCCCGGTCGGCCGCGTCGCAGGCGGCGACGGTGGCCTCGGCGCCCAGCTCGGCGAGGTCCGCGACCAGTTCGGCCATGCCGTCGGCGGCGGGGCCGCTGCGGCTGGTCAGCAGCAGGTGGCGGGCGCCGTGCGCGGTGACCAGATGGCGGGCGAACAGCCTGCCCAGACCACCGGTGGCGCCGGTGATCAGCACGGTTCCGTCCGGGTCGACGGCCTTCCGCACCGGCTCGCCCGCCTCGGTCCTGGCCAGACGTGGCGCGTACACCACCCCGGCACGCAGCGCCAGCTCGGGCTCGTCCGTCTCCAGGGCCGCCGCGATCGCCGGGTAGGACACCTCGCCGTCCACGTCGAGCAGGACGAACTGGCCGGGGTTCTCCCGCTGCGCGGACCGCAGCAGACCCCACACCGGGGCGTTCACCAGGTCCGCCACCGCCGGGTCACCGGCCGCGGCGACCGCGCCGCGGGTGACCACCACCAGCCGGGCGGAGCCGGGCCGCCCGCCGTTCAGCCACTCCTGGACCAGGCCCAGGGCGCGGTGGGTGGCCGTGTGCGCACCGGCGACAAGGCCGCCTTCCGCGGCGCCCGGCTCGGGCGGGAACGGCACCAGCACGGTGTCCGGCGCGGGCCCGCCCGCCTCGACCGCCGCGTTCAGCGAGCGGAGGTCGTCGTGGACCGTGACGCCGAACCCGGTCGTCTCCAGGGCCACACTCAGCTTGAGTTCATCGCCGCCGACGACGGCGAATCCGGCCGGCCCGGCCTCCGCGGGCGCCACCACCGGCGTCCAGTCGATCCGGAACAGCGAACCGTGCCGGTCGGACGTGGCCGCACCGGCGATCCGGTCCACCTCCAGCGCCTCGGTGACCAGCGCGTCCACCGAGGCGACAAGCGCACCCGCCTCGTCGGCCGCCACCATCGACACCGCGCCGTCCCCGGCCGGTGCCAGCCGTACGCGCAGCGCCTCGGCGCCGACCGCGTACAGGCTCACCCCGCGCCAGGACCTCGCCGTCGTGGCACCCTCCGCGCCCAGCGCGAGCGGCTGGAGCGCACCGTCCAGCAGGGCCGGGTGCAGGGCGAAGCGGGCGGCGTCGGGCCGCCGTTCCTCCGCCAGGCGGACCTCCGCGAACAGCTCCTCGCCACGCCGCCAGACGCGGCGCAGGCTCTGGAACGCCGGGCCGTGCAGCAGCCCGGCGCGCGCCATCTCCGCGTACAGCACGTCGGTCTCCACGGCTTCCGCGTCGGCGGGCGGCCAGACGGACAGCGGCTCGGCGCCGGCACCCGCCGGGACCTCGCCCGAGGCGAGCACACCGGCCGCGTGCCGCGTCCACGGCCGGTCCGCCTCCGAACGCTCCGGACGCGAGTACACGGCGAGCGGACGACGTCCGTCGTGGTCCGGCTCACCGACCGACACCCGCAGCCGCACCCCGCCGCGCTCCGGCAGGATCAGCGGCTCGTCCAGGGTCAGCTCCGCCAGTACCGCACAGCCCACATGGTCCCCGGCGCGCACCGCCAGCTCCACGAACGCGGAATCGGGCAGCACGGCCGTGTCCGCGACCGTGCGGTCCGCCAGCCACGCGTGCGAGGCGAGCGACAGCCGCCCGGAGAAGACGTACGCGTCCGCGTCGGGCAGTTCCACCGCCGCGCCCAGCAGCGGATGATCCGCCGAGCCGAGCCCCGCCGAAGCGACCTCGTCCAGGTTGAGCAGGGCATCGGCCCAGTAGCGGCTGCGCTGGAAGGCGTACGTCGGCAGCGCGGTCTTCCGCGCCCCCGTACCGGCGAAGAACGCCTCCCAGTCCGGGACCGGGCCGCGGACGTACAGCCGGGCGAGGGCGCCGGTCACCGCCTCGGCCTCCGGCCTGCCCTGGCGCAGCGCGGGCAGCAGCTCTGCCGCGTCGGGCTCGGCGAGGCAGTCCTGCGCCATGGCGGTGAGGACGCCGTCGGGGCCCAGCTCGACAAAGGTGGTGACACCTCGGGCTTCGAGGGTGCGGACACCGTCGAGGAACCGGACCGCCTCGCGGACGTGGCGCACCCAGAAGCCGGGGCTGGTGATCTCCTCGGCGGAGACGACGTCTCCGGTGAGGTTGGAGACGATCGGGATGCTCGGAGCCTCGTACGTCAGCCCCTCGGCCACCTCACGGAAGGCGTCCAGCATCCCGTCCATACGGGGCGAGTGGAACGCGTGGCTGACCGTGAGCCGCTTGGTCTTACGACCCTGGGCCTCGAAGCCCGCCGCGATCTCCAGCGCCGCGTCCTCATCACCCGCGATGACCACGGAGATCGGGCCGTTGAGCGCAGCGATGCTGACCCGCTCGGTCAGCAGCGGCGCCACCTCGTCCTCCGACGCCTGCACCGCGACCATCGCGCCACCGGCCGGAAGCTCCTGCATCAGCCGGCCACGCGCCGCCACCAACGTGCACGCGTCGGCGAGGGACAGCACACCCGCCACATGGGCCGCCGCCAGCTCACCGATGGAGTGGCCCGAGAGGAAGTCGGGCCGCAGACCCCACGCCTCCACCAGCCGGAACAGCGCCACCTCGACCGCGAACAGCGCGGGCTGAGTGAACTCGGTCCGGTCCAGTACCGCCGCATCGTCCCCGAACAACACATCCCGCAGCGGCCGCTCCAGATGCGCGTCCAGATGGGCACACACCTCGTCCAGCGCGTCCGCGAACACCGGGAAGGCGTCGTACAGCTCACGGCCCATCCCCAGCCGCTGGCTCCCCTGCCCCGTGAACAGGAACGCCACCTTGCCACCGGTCGTCACCGAGCCCTGGACCAGGCCCGGCACCTCGGACTCACCGCGGGCCAGCGCCGCGAGGCCGGCCAGCGGCGCTTCGCCGCCGTCCGCGATGAGCACGGCCCGGTGGTCCAGGGCGGCGCGGGTCGTGGCCAGCGAGTACGCCACATCGGTGGCGGCCGGCTCGGTGTTGTCGCCGAGATGGGCCAGAAGCCGCCCGGCCTGAGCGCGCACAGCCGCCTCGGACTTGCCGGACAGTACCCAGGGCACCGTCGGCAGCTGCACCACCGGACCGGCGCCGGCAGGGCGCGGCTCCGGCTCCTCGTGGGCCGGGGCCTGCTCGATGATGGTGTGGGCGTTGGTGCCGCTGATGCCGAACGAGGACACCGCCGCCCGGCGCGGACGGCCGGTCTCCGGCCACTCCCGCGCCTCGGTCAACAGCGCGACCGCGCCCGACGACCAGTCCACGTGCGGGGTAGGCTCATCGACGTTGAGCGTCCGCGGCAGCACACCGTGACGCAGCGCCAGCACCATCTTCATCACACCCGCGACACCCGCCGCGGCCTGCGTGTGCCCGATATTGGACTTGATGGAGCCGAGCCACAACGGCCGGTCCGCCTCGCGCTCCTGACCGTAGGTGGCCAGCAGCGCCTGCGCCTCGATGGGGTCGCCCAGCGTCGTTCCCGTACCATGCGCCTCGACCGCGTCCACCTCGGACGGGGACAGACCCGCACCCGCAAGCGCCTGACGGATCACCCGCTGCTGCGACGGACCGTTCGGCGCGGTCAGACCATTGGACGCACCGTCCTGGTTGATCGCGGACCCGCGCACCACCGCCAGCACCTCATGGCCGTTGCGCCGGGCGTCCGACAGCCGCTCCACCAGCAGCATGCCCACACCCTCGCCCCAGCCCGTGCCATCCGCACCCGCCGCGAACGCCTTGATCCGCCCGTCCGCCGCAAGACCGCGCTGCCGGCTGAAGTCCACGAACGCACCCGGCGTCGACATCACCGTCACACCACCGGCCAGCGCCAACGAGCACTCACCCGCCCGCAACGCCTGCATCGCCCAGTGCAACGCCACCAGCGACGACGAACACGCCGTGTCCACCGTCACCGCCGGACCCTCAAGACCCAGCGCGTACGCCACCCGGCCCGACATCACACTGGCCGCGTTACCCGTCCCCAGGAACCCGTCGCCGCCGTCCGGCGTGTTGAGGACGAGCGACATGTAGTCCTGGCCGTTGGTGCCCGCGAACACGCCGACCTGCTGGCCGCGCAGCGTGGTCGGGTCGATCCCGGCCCGCTCGAACGCCTCCCACGACGTCTCCAGCAGCAGCCGCTGCTGCGGGTCCATCGCCACCGCCTCACGCGGCGAGATCCCGAAGAACGCCGCGTCGAAGTCCCCGGCGTCGGAGAGGAATGCGCCCTCGCTCACATAGCTGGTGTGCGCGGAGGCGGAGTCCGGGTCGTAGAGCGACTCCAGGTCCCAGCCGCGGTCGGCCGGGAAGCCCGTCACCGCGTCCTGGCCGGACACCAGCAGCCGCCACAACTCCTCGGGCGACCGCACACCACCCGGGAACCGGCAGCTCATGCCCACGATCGCGATCGGATCGTCGGCCACGGCCACGCCCATGGACGAGGCACCGCCCATCGCCTCGGCCGCGCTCTCCTCGCCCAGGATCTCGGTACGGAGATGGGCGGCGAGCGCCGAGGACGAGGGGTAGTCGTACACCAGGGTCGGCGGCAGCCGCAGCCCGGTCACGGTGTTCAGCCGGTTGCGCAGCTCCACGGCGGTCAGCGAATCGAAGCCCAGCTCCCGGAACGCCCGGTCGGCCTCCACCGCCTCCGCGTCGGAGTGGCCGAGCACAGCGGCCACGGCGGAGCGCACCAGGTCCAGCAGTATCCGCTCGCGCTCCGCCGCCGGGGCCTCCCCGAGCCGCCGGGCCAGCGCCGACTCGTCGGCGCCGCCACCGGTCGTGGCCGTCCGACGGCCCTCGGCCTCCAGCGCCGTACGCACCTCGGGCAGCTCCAGCAGCAGCGGGCTCGGCCGGGCGGCGGTGAAGCCGGGGGCCAGCCGCTCCCAGTCGATGTCCGCGACCGTCACCGCGGTCTCGTCCAGGTCCAGGGCGCGCTGGAGCGCGGCGATGGCCAGGTCCGCCGCCATCGGCGGCACACCGGAGCGGCGCATGCGCTGCTCCAGCGCGTCGTCCGCGGCCATCCCGCCCTCGGCCCACGGGCCCCAGGCCACCGAGGTGGCGGGCAGGCCCTCGGCCCGGCGCCGCTCGGCGAGCGCGTCCAGGAAGGCGTTGGCGGCGGCGTAGTTGGCCTGGCCCGCGGCGCCGACCGAGCCCGCGAACGAGGAGAACAGGACGAAGGCCGTCAGGTCCAGGTCCCGGGTCAGCTCGTGCAGATTGGCCGCGGCGTCGGCCTTGGCGCGCAGCACGGAGGCGAAACGCTCAGGGGTCAGCGACTCCAGGACACCGTCGTCCAGCACCCCGGCCGCGTGGACGACCGCCGTCAGCGGCAGTTCGGCCGGCAGCCCGGCCAGCAGCGCGGCCAGCGCCTCGCGGTCGGCGACGTCGCAGGCCGCGACGGTGACCCGGGCGCCTGAGGCGGCGAGTTCGTCCCGCAGCCCTGCCGCACCGGGGGCGTCGAGGCCCCGGCGGCTGGTGAGCACCACATGCTCGGCGCCCTTGTCGATCAGCCAGCGCGCCACATGCGCACCCAGCGCGCCCGTCCCGCCGGTCACCAGCACCGAACCGGCACCCGGCCGCCAGTCGCGGCCGTGCGAGGACCCGGCGGCCCGGGTCAGCCGGCGCCCGAAGACACCGGTGGCGCGTACCGCCACCTGGTCCTCGCCGCCGCCCCCGGCCAGCACACCCACCAGCCGCGACAGCGCCCGGTCGTCCACCGTCTCCGGCAGGTCGACCAGACCGCCCCACCGCTCGGCCAGCTCCAAGGCGGCGACCCGGCCCAGGCCCCAGACCCGTGCCTGCCACGGGTCCACCGGGCCGTCGGACCGTCCGGTGGAGACCGCGCCACGCGTGGCCACCCACAGCGGCCCGGCCACGCCCAGGTCGCCCAGCGCCTGCGCCAGGGCGGCCGTACGGACCAGCCCGTCGGCGCCCTCGACGCCCCCGGCGCCTCCGGCGAGGGACGGCAGCGCGAACACACCGGCCACCGGCGCGTCGGCGACGGCCTCGCCCAGCCGCTCGGCCATGCCCGTACGGTCATCGGCGGTCAGCTCGACCCGCTGGACCTCGGCGCCGCGCGCGGACAGCGTCCGTACGACCCCCTCGGCCAGCGGGCCGTCCACCCCGCCGTCCGCCGCGTCGGCCGGGGCGACGACCAGCCAGCGGCCGGTCGGCGTCGCCTCGGCGCGGACGGCCACCGGCTTCCAGGCCACCTGGTAACGCCAGGCGTCCACGGTGGAGCGCTCGCCCTGGCGGCGGCGCCACGAGGACAGCATCGGCAGGACGGCGCCCAGCGAGGAGAGCGCGCCGTCGTCCTCGGACTGCAGCGTCCCGGCGAGGGCCTCCAGGTCCTCACGCTCCACGGCCTCCCAGAACCGGGCGTCCACGGAATCCCTCGCCGCGACGGCCGCGCGGACCTCTTCCGGGTCCTCCACCCAGAAGCGCTGCCGCTGGAAGGCGTAGGTCGGCAGCTCGACCCCACGGGCCCCCGTCCCGGCGAAGAACGACCGCCAGTCCAGGGCGAGCCCCCGGGTGTGCAGCGCGGCGAGGGCGGCCGTCAGCGAGTCCGGCTCGGTGCGTCCCTTGCGGAGCGCCGGGACGAAGGCGGCGGCGTCGCCGGACACGCACTCCTGGGCCATCGCGGTGAGCACACCGTCGGGGCCCAACTCCACGTAGGTGGTGACCCCTTGGGCTTCGAGAGCGCGGACGCCGTCGAGGAAGCGGACCGCTTCCCGGACGTGGCGCACCCAGAAGCCGGGGCTGGTGATCTCCTCGGCGGAGACGACCGTCCCGGTGAGGTTGGAGACGATCGGGATACGCGGGGCCTCGTACGTCAGCCCCTCGGCCACCTCACGGAATGCCTCCAGCATCCCGTCCATACGGGGCGAGTGGAACGCGTGGCTGACCGTGAGCCGCTTGGTCTTACGGCCCTGCGCCTCGAAGCCCGCCGCGATCTCCAGAGCCGCGTCCTCGTCCCCGGCGATGACCACGGAGGCCGGACCGTTGACGGCCGCGATGCTCACCCGCTCGGTCAGCAGCGGCGCCACCTCGTCCTCCGACGCCTGCACCGCGACCATCGCGCCACCGGCCGGAAGCTCCTGCATCAGACGGCCACGCGCCGCCACCAGTGTCGCCGCGTCGGCGAGGGACAGCACACCCGCCACATGCGCGGCCGCCAGCTCACCGATCGAATGCCCGGACAGGAAATCGGGCCGCAGCCCCCACGCCTCCACCAGCCGGAACAGCGCCACCTCGACCGCGAACAGCGCGGGCTGAGTGAACCCGGTCCGGTCCAGCGCCTCGGCGTCGTCCCCGAACAGCACCGTCTTCAACGGACGCTCCAGATGCGGGTCCAGCGCATCGCACACCGCGTCCAACGCCTCCGCGAACACCGGATACGCCTCATACAGCTCACGGCCCATGCCCAGCCGCTGACTCCCCTGCCCCGTGAACAGGAACGCCACCTTGCCCTCGGCCACCGAGCCCTGAACGAGCCCGGCCGCCGACTCGCCACGCACCAGCGCTTCCAGAGCGGACAGCAGCCCGGCGCGGTCCTCGCCGACGGCCACCGCGCGCCGCTCCAGCGCCGCCCGGCCCGTCGCCAGCGTGTAGCCGACGTCCGTGGTGTCCAGCTCGGGATGGGTGCCGAGATGGGCCAGGAGCCGCTCGGCCTGGCCGCGCAGGGCGGCCTCGGACGTGCCCGAGAGCACCCACGGCACCGCCGGCAGCTCCGTCGCCGGGCCGGCGACGGCGGTCTCCTCGGGGGCCGGGGGCTGCTCCAGGACGATGTGCGCGTTCGTACCGCTCACGCCGAAGGACGAGACGCCCGCCCGGCGCGGCCGGCCGAGCTCCGGCCACGGCCGGGCCTCGGTCAGCAGCTCGATGTCGCCCGCCGACCAGTCGACGTGCGGGGTGGGCTCGTCGATGTGCAGCGTCCGCGGCAGCACACCGTGGCGCATCGCCATGATCATCTTGATGACGGCCGCGACACCGGCGGCGGCCTGGGTGTGGCCGATGTTGGACTTGATGGAGCCCAGCCACAGCGGCCGGTCCTCGGGACGGTTCTGGCCGTAGGTGGCCAGCAGCGCCTGCGCCTCGATCGGGTCACCCAGCTTCGTCCCCGTACCGTGCGCCTCCACCACGTCGACGTCCGCGGTGGTCAACCGGGCGTTGGCCAGCGCCTGCCGGATGACGCGCTGCTGGGACGGGCCGTTCGGGGCGGTCAGGCCGTTGCTGGCGCCGTCCTGGTTGATGGCGGTGCCCCGGACGACCGCCAGCACCCGGTGCCCGTTCTTCCGTGCGTCCGACAGCCGCTCCACGAGCAGCATGCCCGCGCCCTCGGCCCAGCCCGTACCGTCCGCCGAGGCCGCGAAGGACTTGCAGCGGCCGCTGGTCGACAGACCCCCCTGGCGGCTGAAGTCGATGAAGGTGTCCGGGGTGGCCATGACGGTGACGCCACCGGCCAGGGCGAGCGAGCACTCGCCGTTGCGCAGCGCCTGCGCGGCCAGGTGCAGCGCCACCAGCGACGAGGAGCAGGCGGTGTCGATGGTGACCGCCGGACCTTCGAACCCGAAGGTGTAGGCGATCCGGCCGGAGACGACACTGCCCGCGGAGCCGGTGCCCAGATAGCCTTCGAGCCCCTCGGGGACGGCGTTCAGGCGCGACAGATAGTCGTGGTACATGACGCCGGCGAAGACACCGGTCTTGCTGCCGCGCACCGCCGCCGGGTCGATCCCGGCCCGCTCGAGCGCCTCCCAGGAGGTCTCCAGCAGCAGCCGCTGCTGCGGGTCCATGGCGAGCGCCTCACGCGGTGAGATCCCGAAGAACGCCGCGTCGAACTCCGCCGCGTCGTGGAGAAAACCGCCCTGGCTGGTGGAGCTGGTGCCCGCCTTGCCGGGATCGTCGCTCCGCAGCCCGTCCAGGTCCCAGCCACGGTCGGCCGGGAAGTCGGAGACGGCGTCCACGGAGTCCATGACGAGTTGCCACAGCTCCTCGGGGGTGGTGACCCCGCCCGGGTAGCGGCAGCTCATCCCGACGATGGCGATCGCGTCGTCGTCGGCGACGGCCACGGTCGGCGCGGGGGCCGCCGCGCCCTCGTCCGCCTGATCGCCCACCAGCTCGGTCCGCAGATGGCGGGCGAGGACCGCCGGGTCCGGGTAGTCGAAGACCAGGGTGGCGGGCAACCGCAGACCGGTCACCGTGTTGAGCTGATTACGCAGCTCGACCGCTGTCAGCGAATCGAAGCCCAGCTCCTTGAACGCCCGCCCTGATCCGATGGCCTCCGGGCCCGCGTACCCGAGCACCGTCGCCACCTGCCCGCGGACCAGATCCAGCAGCAGCCGCTCCTGTTCCGGCCCCGACAGCCCCGAGAGCCGCCGCGTCAGATCCGGCTCGCCCGCCCCGGCGGCGGCATCCACCGCACGCCGCCCCGGTACCCGCACCAGACCGCGCAGCAGCGGCGAGATGGCACCCGCCGCGGCCTGCGTGCGCAAGCCCGCGAGGTCCACGCGCATCGGCACCAGGGACGCCTCGCCCATGGACAGCGCGGTGTCGAACAGCGCCAGGCCCTCCGCCACGGGCAGCGGGGGAAGTCCGGCCCGCCGCATACGGGCGATATCGGCCTCGTCGAGCGTGTCACCCATACCGCCACCGGCCCACAGGCCCCACGCCAGGGAGGTGGCGGGCAGGCCATGTGCCGCACGGTGCCGCGCCAGCGCGTCCAGGAAGGCGTTGGCGGCGGCGTAGTTGGCCTGCCCCGGGCTGCCGAACACCCCGGCCACCGACGAGAACAGCACGAACGCCGTCAGGTCCAGGTCCTGGGTCAGCTCATGCAGATTCCAGGCCGCGTCCACCTTTGGGCGCAGCACTCCCGCCAGCCGCTCCGGTGTCAGCGAACCTATCACCCCGTCGTCCAGCACACCGGCGGTGTGCACGACGGCCGTCAGCGGATGCTCGGCGGGAACGGCGGCGAGGGTCGCGGCCAGGGCGTCCCGGTCCGCCACATCACACGCCGCCCAGGCCACCTCCGCGCCCGAACCGGCCAGCTCAGCGGTCAGCTCGGCGGCGCCGGGCGCTGCCTCGCCACGGCGGCTCACCAGCAGCAGACGCCGTACACCGTGCTCGGCCACCAGACGCCGGGCGAACAGGCCGCCCAGCGAGCCGCCGGCACCGGTGACCAGCACCGTGCCGTCCGGATTCCATCGCGGGGCGCGGCTGTCGGCCACGGACGTGGCGCGGGCGAGCCGCGGAGTCTTAAGGACACCCTGCCGTATCGCGACGTCGGGCTCGCCGCTCTCCAGCGCCGCGGGCAGCGCGGCGAGCGATTCCTGGCGGCCATCGACGTCGATCAGGACGAAGCGGTCCGGGTTCTCGGACTGCGCGGTACGCAGCAGGCCCCGCACCGCAGCGCCCGCCAGGTCCGCCACCGGCTCACCGGCCCCGGCGGCCAGCGCCCCCGAGGTCAGCACCGCCAGCCGCGCGTCCGCGAGCCGCGCGTCGTCCAGCCATGCCTGCACCAGCGCCAGCGCCTCGGCGGCGGCCTGGTGCGCGGCGCCGGCCACGTCCTCGCCGCCCCGTGCGGACGGTGCCGCCAGCACGACCCCCGGTACGGCCGCACCGGACTCGATCGCCGCGGTCAACTCGGCGAGATCCGCGTACGCCGCGACATCGGTGCCCACGCCTGCCGCGCCACGGGTGAGGTCGCCGGAGCCCAGCACCGCCCACCGACCGCGGTCATCGGTACCGGCCACACCCGCGAGTTCGGTCCACTCCAGGCGGAACAGCGACTCGTGGTACTCCGTACGCGCACTCCGCACCTGCTCGGCGGAGACCGGACGCAGCCTCAACGCCTCCACCAGGGCGACCGGCACCCCAGCCGTATCCGCGATCTCCAGCCGGACACCTTCGGTGCCCGCGGGGGCCAGGCGCACCCGCAGCGCCGAAGCACCACTCGCGTACAGCGACACCCCGCGCCACGCGAACGGCAGCCGCCCTTCCCCACCGGTATTGCCCAGCCCCTCGAGCCCCACGGCATGCAGAGCGGAATCCAGCAACGCCGGATGCAGACCGTACCGGCCCGCCTCCTCCACCGCGTCCTCGGGCAGCGTCACCTCGGCGAAGATCTCACCACCGCGCCGCCACGCCCTGCGCAACCCCTGGAACACCGGCCCATACGCGAAACCGATATCCCACAAGCCCTCATAGCGGCCGTCGAGATCCACCTCGACCGCGTCCGCCGGAGGCCACGCGCTCCACTCGAAGGACGCCTCCGGCCGGCCACCGGACGACAGCACACCACTGGCATGCCGAGTCCACGGCTCCTCGGCCGGCAGACCCTCCGGACGGGAGTGCAACGACAACGACCGCCGGCCCGCGTCGTCGGCGGCGCCGACGACGAGCCGCACCTGCACACCGCCCTGCTCGGGCAGGGCCAAGGGCACTTCCAGCGTCAACTCTTCCAGATGGTCACACCCCACCTGGTCACCGGCCCGGACCGCCAACTCCACAAGAGCCGTGCCCGGCAGCAGAACCGTGTCCAAGATGGTGTGCTCCGCCAGCCACGGATGGGTGGACAGCGCCAGCCGGCCGGTGAACAGCATCCCGTCCACGTCCGGCAGCTCAGCCGTCGCCCCCAGCAGCGGGTGCCCCGCCTCGCCCAGGCCCACGGCGGCCACGTCACCCAAGAACAGCGACGACACCCGCGGCCAGTACCGGCGGCGCTGGAACGCGTAGGTCGGCAGCTCGACCCGCGTCGCGCCACTACCGGCGTAGAACGCGCTCCAGTCCACCGTCACACCACGCACATGCGCCCGCGCGACCGCCACCGTCAACGACTCGGCCTCGGAACGATCCCCACGCAGCACCGGCACGAAAGAAACCCCGGACCCCGCGACACACTCCTCCCCCATGGCCGCGAGCACGCCATCCGGACCCAGCTCCAGGAACGTCGTCACATTCTGAGCCTCGAGCGTGCGCACGCCATCGAAGAACCGCACGGCCTCACGGACATGCCGCACCCAGAAACCGGGGCTGGTGACCTCCTCGGCGGAGACCAGCTCGCCCGTCAGGTTGGACACGATGGGGATACGCGGGGCCTCGTACGACAGCCCCTCGGCCACCTCACGGAACGCCTCCAGCATCCCGTCCATACGCGGCGAATGGAACGCATGGCTCACCGTCAGCCGCTTGGTCTTACGCCCCTGCGCCTCGAACGACGCGGCGATCTCCAGAGCCGCGTCCTCATCCCCCGCGATGACCACCGACGTCGGCCCGTTGACGGCCGCGATGCTCACCCGCTCGGTCAGCAGCGGCACCACCTCGTCCTCCGACGCCTGCACCGCGACCATCGCACCACCCGCCGGAAGCTCCTGCATCAACCGCCCACGCGCCGCCACCAACGTCGCCGCATCGGCCAGCGAGAGCACACCCGCCACATGCGCGGCGGCCAGCTCACCGATGGAATGGCCCGACAGGAAATCGGGCCGCAGACCCCACGCCTCCACCAGCCGGAACAGCGCCACCTCCACCGCGAACAACGCGGGCTGGGTGAACCCCGTCCGGTCCAGCGCCTCGGCGTCATCACCGAACAGCACATCCCGCAACGGACGCTCCAGATGCGCGTCCAGATGCGCACACACCTCGTCCAGCGCGTCCGCGAACACCGGATACGCCTCATACAGCTCACGGCCCATCCCCAGCCGCTGGCTCCCCTGCCCCGTGAACAGGAACGCCACCCGGCCACCGGTCACCGACCCCTGAACCATCCCGGCGGCGGCACGCCCCTCCGCGAGCGCCTCCAATCCGGCCAGCAATGCGTCCCGGTCCTCCGCGACCACCGCCGCCCGCTCCTCGAGCGCCGACCGGCCGACAGCCAGGGAGAAGCCGAGGTCCACCAACCGGACGTCGTTCTCCCGCACGAGGTGGTCGCGCAGCCGCCCGGCCTGCGCCCGCAGCCCCTCCACCGTCTTGCCCGAGAGGACCATCGGCAGCACACCGCCCGCCGGACCACCCTCCTCCCCGGTCGCTGGCCCGGCCGACTCCACCTCGACCACCGGCGCCTGCTCCAGCACCGCATGGGCGTTGGTACCGCTGAAGCCGAACGAGGAGACGCCCGCACGACGCGGCTGACCGGTCTCCGGCCACGGCCGGGCCTCGGTCAGCAACTCGATGTCGCCCGCCGACCAGTCCACGTGCGGGGTCGGCTCGTCCACGTGCAACGTCCGCGGCAGCACACCGTGCCGCATCGCCAGCACGATCTTCATCACACCGGCAACACCCGCGGCCGCCTGTGTATGGCCGAGGTTCGACTTCACCGACCCCAGCCACAACGGCCGGTCCTCGGGACGGCCCTGGCCGTAGGTGGCCAGCAGCGCCTGGGCCTCGATCGGGTCACCCAGCGCCGTACCCGTGCCGTGGGCCTCCACCACGTCCACGTCGGCGGCCGACAGACCCGCGTTCGTCAGCGCCTGCCGGATCACCCGCTGCTGCGACGGGCCGTTCGGCGCCGTCAGACCGTTCGACGCGCCGTCCTGGTTCACCGCCGTACCGCGCACCACCGCCAGTACCGGGTGGCCGTTGCGCTGGGCGTCCGACAGCCGCTCCACCAGCAGCATGCCCACGCCCTCGCTCCAGCCCGTGCCGTCCGCGCCCGCCGCGAACGCCTTGACCCGGCCGTCCCGCGCGAGCCCCCGCTGACGGCTGAACTCGACGAACGCACCAGGGGTGGACATCACGGTCACACCGCCGGCCAGCGCCATGGAGCACTCACCGGCCCGCAGCGCCTGGACCGCCGTGTGCAGGGCGACCAACGAGGAGGAGCAGGCGGTGTCGATGGTGAGGGCCGGGCCCTCCAGACCGAAGGTGTACGCCAGCCGGCCCGAGATCACACTGGCCGCGTTGCCCGTACCCACATGGCCGTCGATGCCGTCCTGCTCACCGCTCAACAGCACCGACAGATAGTCCTGTCCATTGGTGCCGACGAAGACACCGGCCGTCGCACCGCGCAGCGTCGCCGGGTCGATCCCGGCCCGCTCGAACGCCTCCCAGGACGTCTCCAGCAGCAGCCGCTGCTGCGGGTCCATGGCGAGCGCCTCACGCGGCGAGATCCCGAAGAACGCCGCGTCGAACTCCGCCGCGTCGTCGAGGAATCCGCCGTCACGGGCGTAGGAGGTGCCCGGCTGGTCGGGGTCCGGGTCGTACAGCGCCTCCAGGTCCCAGCCCCGGTCCGTGGGCATACCCGAGACCGCGTCCGTACCGGCCATGAGCAGCTGCCACAGCTCCTCGGGAGTCTGCACGCCCCCCGGGAACCGGCAGCTCATCGCCACGATCGCGATCGGCTCGTCATCGGCCACCACGGTCCCGGCCGCGGCGGGGCCGTCGGCGCCGGCCACCTGTCCGCCGAGCAGCTCGGTGAACAGGTGATCGGCAAGGGCGATCGGCGTCGGGTAGTCGTAGATGAGCGTGGCAGGAAGCCGCAGATCAGTGACCGCGTTCAGACCGTTCCGCAGCTCCACCGCGGTCAGCGAATCAAAACCGATCTCCCGAAACGCCCGCTCGGCGCTGACCTCCGCCACATCGGCATGGCCCAGCACACCCGCGACATGCGTACGCACCAGATCCAGCAGCGCACGCTTCCGCTCCGCTTCGGGCAGTCCGAGCAGCCGCTCGGTCAGCGCGGAAGCCGACTCGGCACCGCCCTCACCACGCCCGCCGGAATCCCGTCCGCCGGCGTCCCGCACGGGCGCCAGTTCGGCCAGCAACGGACTCGGCCGGACAGCGGTGAACGTCGACAGGAAGAGGTCCCAGTCGACATCCGCCACCGTCACGACGGACTCCGGGCCGGACAGCGCCCGCTGGAGAGCGACCAGGTTCAGATCCGGCGCCATCGCCCGCAGGCCACGGCGGCGCAGCTGCTCCTCGGCGTCGCCCTCGGCGGCCATACCACCGTCCGCCCACGGGCCCCAGGCCACGGCGGTCGCGGGCAGGCCGCGCGCCCGGCGCCGCTCGGCCAGCGCGTCCAGGAACGCGTTACCCGCGGAGTACGCGCCCTGGAAGCCGCTGCCCCAGATACCGGCGATGGAGGAGAAGAGGATGAAGGCGTCCAGGGGGTCGGACGACTCGTCGAAGATGCTGTCGAGGTGGATCGCCCCGGCCGTCTTCGCCCGCACGATGCGGGCGAATTCCGACAGGTCCCCGTCGGTGCCGGGCTCCTGGGAGACACCGGCCGCGTGCACCACGGCCCGCACCGGCGCACCGCTCGCCGCAAGCCTCTCCACCAGCGCCTCAAGCGCCTCACGGTCGGCCACATCGCACGCCTCGACGTCCACGGCGGTACCGGACCCGGACAGCTCGGCCACGATCTCGGCCGCCCCCGGGGCCTCGGGGCCACGGCGGCTGAGCAACACCAGCCGCTCCGCGCCGTTCCGTGCCAGCCAGCGGGCCACATGCTGCCCCAACGCGCCCGTACCGCCGGTCACCAGCACCGTGCCACGCGGCGTCCACGGCTCGACGGGGGCCGCGTCCCGCGGAGCCCGCACCACACGCCGTACGAAAACCCCGGCGGCGCGGATCGCCACCTGGTCCTCGCCGCTCACTCCGGTCAGCACACCCGCGAGCCGGTCCAGCGCACGTCCGTCCAGCGACTCCGGCAGATCGACCAGACCGCCCCACCGCTCCGGCCACCCCAGCCCCGCGGCCCGGCCGAAGCCCCAGAGCTGCGCCTGCGTCACGCTGTCGAGCCGGTCCGCACCACCGATCGAGACCGCACCCCGGGTCACACACCACATCCGCGCCGAGGCATAGCCGTCCCGCTGTTCCAGCGCTTCGGCCAGCGCACCGGTCAGCGCCAGGCCGACCGGCACCGCCGGATGCTCCGGATGCGGCCGCTCATCCAGCCCCAGGAACGACAGGACCCCGGCCACCGGACCATCGGCCGCCGCCGACGCGAGCCGTCCGGCGAGCGGTTCCGGATCGGCGTCGGCCGCGTCCAGCTCGGCCCGCACCACCCGCACCCCGCGCCGCACCAGGTCGTCCGCCACCGCGGCAACCCAGGGATCGTCCGCACGACCGGCCGGAACCGCCAGCAACCAGGTACCCGTCAGAGCGGCCGTCCCCGACGGACCGCCTCCCGAACGGGTCTGGGGCCGCCAGACGACGTGGTAGAGACGACCGCCGACCGTGGCCACATCCTGCTGCTCACGACGCCACGACGACAGGGCGGGCAGCACCGCGCTCAGCGGCTGGTCGCCCTCGACCCGCAGTTCGCCGGCGAGCGCCTCCCAGTCCCCGCGTTCCACCGCCTCCCAGAAGCGCCCCTCGACCACGTTGACGGCCGGGGCTCCCGACGCCGCTGCCTCCGGAGGGGCTTCAAGCCAGTACCGGCGGCGCTGGAACGCGTAAGTCGGCAGCTCGACCCGCGTCGCGCCACTACCGGCGTAGAACGCGCTCCAGTCCACCGCCACACCACGCACATGCGCCCGCGCGACCGCCACCGTCAACGACTCGGCCTCGGAACGATCCCCACGCAGCACCGGCACGAAAGAAACCCCGGCCCCCGCGACACACTCCTCCCCCATGGCCGCGAGCACACCATCCGGACCCAGCTCCAGGAACGTCGTCACATTCTGAGCCTCGAGCGTGCGCACACCATCGAAGAACCGCACGGCCTCACGGACATGCCGCACCCAGAAACCGGGGCTGGTGACCTCCTCGGCGGACACCACGGCACCGGTCAGGTTGGACACGATGGGGATACGCGGGGCCTCGTACGTCAGCCCCTCGGCCACCTCACGGAACGCCTCCAGCATCCCGTCCATCCGCGGCGAATGGAACGCATGGCTCACCGTCAGCCGCTTGGTCTTACGGCCCCGCGCCTCGAAGTCCGCCGCGATCTCCAGCGCCGCGTCCTCATCCCCCGCGATAACCACCGACGTCGGCCCGTTGACGGCCGCGATGCTCACCCGCTCGGTCAGCAGCGGCAGCACCTCGTCCTCCGACGCCTGCACCGCGACCATCGCACCACCGGCCGGAAGCTCCTGCATCAGCCGGCCACGGGCGGCCACCAGCTTGGCGGCGTCGGCAAGCGAGAGCACACCCGCCACATGCGCCGCCGCCAGCTCACCGATCGAATGGCCCGAGAGGAAGTCGGGCCGCAGACCCCACGCCTCCACCAGCCGGAACAGCGCCACCTCCACCGCGAACAACGCGGGCTGGGTGAACCCCGTCCGGTCCAGCGCCTCCGCGTCCTCCCCGAACAGCACACCCTTCAACGGCCGTTCGAGGTGCGGGTCCAGCTCCGCGCACACCGCGTCCAGCGCCTCCGCGAACACCGGGTACGCGTCATACAGCTCACGGCCCATCCCCAGCCGCTGGCTCCCCTGCCCCGTGAACAGGAACGCCAGCTTCCCGGCCACCGGCGACCCCTCCACCAGGCCCGGCACCGTCTGTCCGGCGGCCAGGGCTTCCAGCCGGGCCAGGAAACCGTCCCGGTCGCTCGCGACGATCACCGTGCGGTGGTCGAACGCCGCCCGGGTCGTGGCCAGCGAGTAGGCGATGTCGAGGACGCCGGGCACGGTGGCCCCGTCCTCGGGGTTCCGCAGGAAGGTGAGCAGCCGTTCGGCCTGGGCGCGTGTCGCCTCGCCGCCGCGTCCCGACAGCACCCACGGCAGGACGGGGGCCACCGCGGCGGGTGCGGTCCGCTCCGCCACCGGTTCGGCCTCCGGCGCCTGCTCGATGATCGTGTGGACATTGGTCCCGCTCACGCCGAACGACGAGACGCCCGCACGACGCGGCTGACCGGTCTCCGGCCACGGCCGGGCCTCGGTCAGCAGCGACACCTCACCCGCCGACCAGTCGACATGCGGGGTCGGCTCGTCCACATGCAGCGTCTTCGGCAGCACCCCGTGCCGCATCGCCATGACCATCTTGATGACGCCGCCGATACCGGCCACGTTCTGGGTGTGGCCGATGTTCGACTTCAGTGAGCCGAGCCACAGCGGCCGCCCCTCCGGCCGGTCCTGGCCGTACGTGGCGATGAGCGCCTGGGCCTCGATCGGGTCGCCCAGCATCGTCCCGGTGCCGTGCGCCTCCACCGCGTCCACATCGGCGGGGGTGAGGCGGGCGTTCTCCAGGGCCTGGCGGATGACGCGCCGCTGGGAGGGGCCGTTCGGCGCGGTCAGGCCGTTGCTCGCACCGTCCTGGTTGACGGCCGAGCCGCGCACCACCGCCAGCACCGGGTGGCCGTTGCGCCGCGCGTCGGACAGCCGCTCGACCAGCAGCACGCCGACACCCTCGGACCAGCCGGTGCCGTCCGCCGACGCCGCGAAGGATTTGCACCGGCCGTCGGGGGCGAGGCCACGCTGACGGCTGAACTCCACGAACACGTCCGGGGAGGACAGCACGGTCACGCCCGCCGCCAGCGCGAGCGAGCATTCGCTCTGCCGCAGCGCCTGGACCGCCAGATGCAGCGCGACCGAGGAGGACGAGCAGGCGGTGTCGATGGTGGCCGCCGGGCCCTCCAGGCCGAAGGTGTACGAGAGCCGCCCGGACGCGACGCTGGCGGCGGTGCCGGTCAGCAGATGGCCCTCGACGCCCTCCGGCAGGTCGTACCCACCGGCCCCGTAGGCCTGCGTGGAGGCTCCGACGAACACACCGGTGCGCGAGCCCCGCATGGTCGCCGGGTCGATCCCGGCCCGCTCGAACGCCTCCCAGGACGTCTCCAGCAGCAGCCGCTGCTGCGGGTCCATGGCGAGCGCCTCACGCGGCGAGATGCCGAAGAAGCCCGGGTCGAACTGGTCCGCGTCGTACAGGAAGCCGCCCCCGCGGGCGTAGAACGTGCCCTGCCGCTCCGGGTCCGGGTCGTACAGCGCGTCGAGGTCCCAGCCGCGGTCGCCGGGGAACCCCGAGATGGCGTCCTGGCCGCCCGCGACGAGCTGCCACAGCTCCTCCGGCGACCGTACGCCGCCGGGGAACCGGCAGCTCATGCCGATGATGGCGATCGGTTCCCGGGACGCGTCGGTGAGCTGCTGGTTCTGCCGACGCAGCCGCTCGGTTTCCTTCAGCGAGGCCCGCAGCGCATCAACGAGTTTGTCGTTGGGGGTTGTCATCGTGTACTCCGTGCTTCGGGTCCGCGTCAGGAATCGTTGCCGTCGAGGCCGTCGAGGTCGAGCGCCATGTCGATGAGGTGCTGGACGTCCATGGTGTCGATGGACTCGGTGTCGTCTTCGACGCGGCTGGTCTCGGCGGTGGCCGCTTGCGGTTCGGCCAGCCGGAGCAGCGTGTCCAGCAGGCCGGCTTCCCGGATCCGGCTCATCGGGAGGGTGGTCAGGATGCGGCGCAGCTCGGCGTCCTGCGGATCGGTGTCCAGATCGGCCGGGGCGTGCCCCGGGCCGTCCGGGACCAGTTCGGTCAGCAGGTGCTCGGCGAGCACCGCCGGTGTCGGGTAGTCGTAGACCAGGCTCACGGGCAGCCTGAGACCGGTGGCCGAGCCCAGCCGGGTGCGCAGTTCGACCGCGGTGAGCGAGTCGAAGCCCAGCTCCTTGAAGGCGCGTCCGGCCTCGACCTCGTCGGCGGAGGCATGGCCGAGTGCGGTGGCCACATGGGTGCGGACCACCTCCAGTACCGCGTCCCTGCGGTCTGCCGGGGCCAGCCCGGTCAGCCGCTCACGCAGCGCCGACGCGCCATCGGCCGCCGCCCGGTCCGCCCGCTCGCCCTCGGTTCCGCCCCGCAGGGCGTTGGCGACCTGGGGCACATCGTCGATCAGCGGGCGGGGGCGGGCGGCGGTGAAGGCCAGGGCGAAGCGCTCCCAGTCGACATCGGCCACGGTCACCGCGGTCTCCCGGCGGGTGAGCGCCCGCTGGAAGGCGACCATGTTCACATCCGGCGCCATCGGCGGCAGGCCGCGGCGGCGCAGCTGCTCCTCGGCGTCGCCCTCGGCGGCCATACCGCCGTCCGCCCACGGGCCCCAGGCCACGGAGGTGGCGACCAGGCCACGGGCGCGGCGCCGCTCGGCCAGCGCGTCCAGGAAGGCGTTGCCCGCCGCGTACGCGCCCTGGCCACCACTGCCCCACACCCCGGCGATCGAGGAGAAGAGCACAAAGGCGTCCAGCGGCTCGGTGTCCTCGCCGAAGAGGGCGTCGAGATGGTGCGCTCCGGCCGTCTTGGCGGCCACGATGCGGGCGAACTCCGGGAGTTCCCGGCCCGTGCCGGGCTCCTGGGAGACACCGGCCGCGTGCACCACGGCCCGTACCGGGGTGCCGTTGGCCGCCAGCTTCTCCACGAGCCCCGCGAGCGCGTCGCGGTCGGTCACATCGCACGCCTCGACGGACACGGCGGTGTCGGTGCCGGACAGTTCGGCCACGATCTCGGCCGCGCCCGAGGCGTCGGGGCCACGGCGGCTGAGCAGCACCAGCCGCTCCGCGCCGTTCCGTGCCAGCCAGCGGGCCACATGCCGCCCCAGGGCGCCCGTGCCACCGGTCACCAGCACGGTGCCGCGCGGTGTCCAGGTCTCGGTGGAGGCGGTCGCCGCGTCGCGTGCGGCCGGTACGAGACGGCGTACGAAGACCCCGGCGGCGCGGATCGCCACCTGGTCCTCGTCGTCGGACCCGGCGAGCACATCCGCGAGCCGGTCCAGCGCGCGTTCGTTGAGCGTCTCCGGCAGATCGACCAGACCACCCCAGCGCGCGGGCTGCTCCAAGGCGACGACCCGGCCGAAGCCCCACACCTGGGCCTGGGCGACGCTGTCCAGCCGGTCGGCGCCGCCGGTCGAGACCGCGCCCCGGGTGACGCACCACAGGCGCGCGGTGGCGTCGTCGCCCTGCCGCGCCAGCGCCTCGGCCAGCGCACCGGTCAGCGCCAGGCCGACCGGCACCGCCGGATGTTCCGGGTGCGGCCGCTCGTCCAGCGCCAGCAGCGACAGCACTCCGTCCACCTGGCCCCCGGCCGACGCCGACGTGAGGCGGGCGGCCACGGTCGCGGGGTCGGTGTCCGCGGCGTCCAGCTCGACACGTACGACCCGCACGCCGCGCCCCGCCAGGCCGGCGGCCACCGCGGCGACCTGGGGGTCGTCGGCGTGGCTCGCGGGAACGACGGCCAGCCAGGTGCCGGCCGGGACCCCCGCCCGGCTCCGCGGACGCGGCTTCCACACCACGTGGTAGAAGTGGCCGTCCGCGGCGGACAGCTCGCGCTGTGTGCGGCGCCACGACGACAGGGCGGGCAGCACCGCGCTCAGCGGCTGGTCGCCCTCGACCCGCAGTTCACCGGCGAGCGCCTCCCAGTCCTCGCGCTCCACCGCTTCCCAGAACCGGGCGTCCACCGCGTCCACGGTGGTCTCGGCCGGGGCTCCGGCCTCCGGGGTGGTGTCCGGCCAGTACCGGCGGCGCTGGAACGGGTACGTCGGCAGGTCGACGCGGTGCGCGCCGGTCCCGGCGAAGTACGCGGCCCAGTCCACCTCGGCGCCCCGGACGTATGCCTGGGCGAGCGCGGCGGTGACGGTCTCGGCCTCGGGGCGGCCGTTGCGGCAGGCGGGCGCCAGGACGGCCGCCTCGGCGTCGGTGACGCAGTCCTGGACCATGGCGGTGAGGACACCGTCGGGGCCCAGCTCGACGTAGGTGGTGACGCCCTGTGCTTCGAGCGTGCGGACGCCGTCGAGGAAGCGCACGGCCTCGCGGACGTGGCGCACCCAGAAGCCGGGGCTGGTGATCTCCTCGGCGGACACCACGGCACCGGTCAGGTTGGACACGATCGGGATGCGCGGAGCCTCGTAGGTGAGCCCCTCGGCCACCTCACGGAAGGCGTCCAGCATCCCGTCCATACGCGGCGAGTGGAACGCATGGCTCACCGTCAGCCGCTTGGTCTTACGGCCCTGGGCCTCGAACGAGGCCGCGATCTCCAGAGCCGCGTCCTCATCACCCGCGATGACCACGGAGGCCGGACCGTTGACGGCCGCGATGCTCACCCGCTCGGTCAGCAGCGGCGCCACCTCGTCCTCCGACGCCTGCACCGCGACCATCGCGCCACCCGCCGGAAGCTCCTGCATCAGCCGCCCACGAGCCGCCACCAGCTTCGCCGCGTCCGCGAGCGACAGCACACCCGCCACATGCGCGGCGGCCAGCTCACCGATGGAGTGCCCCGACAGGAAGTCCGCCTTCAGACCCCACGCCTCGACCAGCCGGAACAGCGCCACCTCCACCGCGAACAACGCGGGCTGAGTGAACCCGGTCCGGTCCAGCGCCTCGGCGTCCTCGCCGAACAGGACCTCCCGAAGCGGCCGTTCGAGGTGCGGGTCCAGCTCGTCGCACACCGCGTCCAGCGCCTCCGCGAACACCGGATAGGCGTCATACAGCTCACGCCCCATCCCCAGCCGCTGGCTCCCCTGCCCCGTGAACAGGAACGCCACTGCGCCGCCGGCCGTCACCGAGCCCTCGACCAGCCCCGCCGCACCGCGCCCCTCGGCCAGCGCCGCGAGCCGCTCGCCGGGGAGTTCGCCGTCCCGGCCGAGCAGCACGGCCCGGTACTCCAGGGCAGAACGGGAGGTGGCCAGCGAGTACGCGAGGTCGAGCGGGCGGGTCCCCTCGGCCCGGCCGTTCAGGAAGGCTCGCAGACGCTCGGCCTGGGCCCGTAGCGCGTCCTCCGTACGGCCGGAAACCGGCCAGGCGAGGACGGGCAGGGTCCGCTCCGGTGCGACGGAGTCGGCGGCGTCGGCGGCACCGGCGGTCACCGCGTCGGGGGCCTGCTCGATGATCGCGTGCGAGTTGGTGCCGCTGAAGCCGAACGACGACACCCCGGCGCGGCGCGGACGACCGGTCTCCGGCCACGGCCGGGACTCGGTCAGCAGCTCGATGTCGCCCACCGACCAGTCCACATGCGGGGTCGGCTCGGTGACATGCAACGTCCGCGGCAGCACGCCGTGCCGCATCGCCAGAACCATCTTCATGACGCCCGCGGCACCCGCGGCGGCCTGAGTGTGCCCGATGTTGGACTTCATCGAACCCAGCCACAGCGGTCGGTCTTCGGGCCGCTGCTGACCGTACGTCGCCAGCAGCGCCTGCGCCTCGATCGGGTCACCCAGCGACGTGCCCGTGCCGTGGGCCTCGACGACGTCGACGTCCGCGGCCGTCAGAGCCGCGTTGGCGAGGGCCTGGCGGATGACGCGCTGCTGGGACGGGCCGTTCGGCGCCGTCAGACCGTTCGACGCACCATCCTGGTTGACGGCGGTGGACCGCAGGATGGCGAGGACGGGATGCCCGTTCTTCCGGGCGTCGGAGACCCGCTCCACCAGGAAGAGGCCCACGCCTTCACCCCAGTTGGTCCCGTCCGCGTCACCGGAGAACGCCTTGATCCGGCCATCGGCGGCCAGCCCCCGCTGGCGGCTGAATTCCAGGAAGACCCCCGGGGTCGACATGACCGTGACGCCGCCCGCCAGGGCGAGCGAGCACTCGCCGTTGCGCAGCGCCTGCGCGGCCAGGTGCAGGGCCACCAGTGAGGACGAGCACGCGGTGTCGACGGTGAGGGCGGGCCCTTCGAGACCGAAGACGTAGGACAGCCGGCCGGATGCCACGCTGGAGGCGGTGCCGGTGCTGAGGTGTCCTTCGAGGCCCTGTGACTCGTCCAGCAACAGGGTGAGGTAGTCCTGTTCATTGGAACCGATGTAGACACCGGTCCTGCTGCCGCGCAGCGTCGCCGGGTCGATCCCGGCCCGCTCGAACGCCTCCCAGGACGTCTCCAGCAGCAGCCGCTGCTGCGGGTCCATGGCGAGCGCCTCACGCGGCGAGATGCCGAAGAACGCCGCGTCGAAGTCGGCCACATCGGGCAGGAAGCCGCCCTCGCGAGTGTAGGTGGTGCCTTCGGCGTCCGGGTCGTCGCTGTAGAGGTTGGCCAGGTCCCAGCCACGGTCGGTGGGGAAGCCGGTGATCGCGTCCTCGCCGGAGACCAGGAGCTGCCACAGCTCCTCCGGCGACCGTACGCCGCCGGGGAAACGGCAGCTCATCGCGACGATCGCGATCGGGTCGTCGTCGGCCGAGGTGGCCATGTGGTGGAGGGTGATCGCGTCGGTCACGTCACCGACGAGCTCACCGCGCAGATGGCCGGCGAGGGACGCCGCGTTCGGGTAGTCGAAGACCAGCGTCGGCGACAGCCGCAGCCCGGTCGCCTCGCGGAGGCGGTTGGACAGTTCCACGGCGGTGAGGGAGTCGAAGCCCAGGTCCTTGAACGCCCGGCCCTCCTCGAGGGCCTGCGGGTCCGCGTATCCGAGCACCGCCGCGACGTGGGTACGGACCAGATCCAGCAGCAGCCGGTCCTGCTCGGCCGCGCTCAGCCCGGCCAGCCGCCCGGCCAGGCCGGAAACGCCGTCACCCGCGGTGTTGTCCGCCACCCGCCGTACCGGAACGCGCACCAGCCCGCGCAGCAACGGCGCGAGCGTGCCCGCGGCGGCCTGGGTGCGCAGCGCCACGGCGTCGACCCGCATGGGGACGGTGGCCACCTCGCCCGAGCCGAGCGCCGCGTCCAGGAGGGCCAGGCCCTCCGCCGGGGTCAGCGGCGGCAGCCCCGCGCGCCGCATCCGGCTGATGTCCACCTCGCTCAGGCCGCTGCCCATACCGGAGCCCGCCCACAGACCCCACGCGAGCGAGAGGGCCGGGGCCCCCTCGGCGCGGCGGCGCGCCGCCAGCGCGTCCAGGAACGTGTTGGCGGCGGCGTAGTTGCCCTGGCCGGGGCCGCCGAACAGGCCCGAGACGGCGGAGAACAGGACGAACGACGCCAGGTCCGAGCCCCGCGTCAGCTCATGGAGGTTCCACGCGGCATCCACCTTCGGACGCAGAACGCGCTCGACGCGCTCGGGCGTCAGCGAACCGATGACACCGTCGTCCAGCACACCGGCGGTGTGCACCACGGCCGTCAGCGGATGCTCGGCGGGGATGGCGGCCAGCACCTCGGCGAGCGCTTCGCGATCGGCCGCGTCACATGCGGCGACCGTCACCTCGGCACCCAGCGCACGCAACTCGGCGACGAGTTCGGCCGCGCCCGTGGCCCGCTCACCACGGCGGCTGGTGAGCAGCAGGTGCCGCACCCCGCGTTCGGTCACCACGTGCCGGGCGACCAGGCCGCCCAGGGCACCGGTGCCACCGGTGATCAGTACCGTACCGTCCGGGTTCCACGGGGCGGGCACGGTCAGCACGACCTTGCCGACGTGCCGCGCCTGGCTCATGTACCGGAACGCTTCCGGGGCCTGCCGCACGTCCCAGGCGCTGATCGGCAGTGGCCGCAGCGCCCCCTGCCGGAACAGCTCCAGCAGCTCGCACAGCATTTCCTGGATACGGTCGAGACCCGCGTCGAACAGGTCGAACGCCTGGTAGGAGACACCGGGGTACTGGGCGGCCACCTCCTCCGGCTCCCGGATATCGGTCTTGCCCATCTCGACGAACCGGCCGCCGCGCGGCAGCAGCCGCAGCGACGCGTCCACGAACTCCCGGGCCAGCGAGTCCAGCACCACATCGACGCCGCGACCGCCGCTGGCCTCGCGGAACGTCGACTCGAAGGCCAGGTCGCGGGAGGAGGCGATACGGTCCTCGGCCAGCCCCAGCGAACGCAGCGTGTCCCACTTGCCCTGGCTGGCGGTGGCGTAGACGTCCACACCCCAATGCCGGGCCAGCTGCACGGCGGCCATGCCCACACCGCCGGCGGCGGCGTGCACCAGCAGCGACTCCCCGCCCTGGAGGTCCGCCAGGTCGCGCAGCGCGTAGTAGGCCGTCATGAACACGATCGGCACCGACGCCGCCTCGGCGAACGTCCAGTCCAGCGGCATCGGGGCGACCATGCGCCGGTCCGCCACCACCAGCGGCCCGAACGCACCCGGCAACATGCCCATGACGCGGTCGCCGGGGGCCAGATCGGTGACACCGGGGCCGGTTTCCACCACGACACCGGCGCCCTCGATGCCCATCACAGGGGCATCGCCGGGGTACATCCCCAGCGCGTTCAGCACATCCCGGAAGTTCAGACCGGCGGCCCGGACCTCGATCCGCACCTGCCCGGCCTCCAACGGCGCCGCCGCCTCAGGACACGGCAGCAGCGTCAGGTTCTCCAGCGTGCTCCTTTCCTCGATGTCCAGCCGCCACGCCCGCTCCCCGGCCGGAGGCACCATCGCGCCCTTCGACGCCACCCGCGCCAGCAGCGGCGTGTGGACCGTGCCGCGGCGCAGTGCCACCTGCGGCTCGCCCGAAGCCAGCGCGGCGCCCAGCGCCTCGTACGAGGCATCGGTGCCATCCACATCCACCAGCACCAGCCGGTCCGGACGCTCCGACTGCGCCGAGCGCACCAGACCCCACACCGCGGACCGCGCCAGGTCATCGACCCCGGCATCGCCCCCGGTGGTCACCGCGCCCTGGGTGACCAGGACCAGACGGGACGTGTCCAGCCGCTCCTCGGCGAGCCACGCCTGCACCAGAGCCAGCGCGTCCCGCGCGGCGGAGTGAGTGGCACCGGCCACGTCGTCCTCGGTGGTGTCCCCCGGGCCGAAGTACGCGAGAACGTACTCGGGCGCCCCCGTCCCCCCGGATTCCACCGCGTCGCTCAGCGCGGCCAGGTCGGCGTGGACCGGGGCACCGGCCCTGAGCGCGGCCGGCGCACCGGAGCCCAGTACCGCCCACGGCACACCGGCCCCGGACTTCTCGGCGGGCACCGGCACCGTGGCCCAGTCCAGCCGGAACAGCGACTCGTGGTACGCCGCCCGCCAGGTCAGCGCCCGCTCGGCCGGAGCGGCGCGCAGGACCAGCGTGTCCACGACGGCGACCGGGCTGCCAGCCGAGTCGGCGATCTCCACCCGGACACCGTCCGCGCCCGTGCCCCGCAGCACCAGACGCACCCGCAGCGCGGAGGCGCCGCTCGCGTACACCGACACCCCGCTCCAGGCGAACGGCAGCCCTCCCTCGGCACCGTCGGCCGGGCCGAGCAGGCCGAGTACGTGCAGCGCGGAGTCGAACAGCGCCGGATGCAGCCCGTAGTCCTGCGCGTCGGACGCCGCGGACTCGTCCAGCCGGACCTCGGCGAAGAGTTCGTCCCCGTGTCGCCAGGCGGCCGTGAGCCCCTGGAACACCGGGCCGTACCGCAGACCGGCGTCGGCGAGGGTCGTGTACAGCTCCTCGACCCCGACCGCCTCGGCGCCCGGCGGCGGCCACGCCGTCATCGCGAACGCCGGCCGGGGCGCGCCCGAGGCGAGCACGCCGTCGGCGTGCCGCGTCCACGGCTCCTCGGCCGGAGCGTCCTCCGCACGGGACAGGACGGCGACGGACCGCTGTCCGGCGCCGTCCGCCGCGCCGACCGTGACCTGAAGCCGGATGCCTCCGTGTGCGGGCAGCGTCAGCGGGACATGCAGGGTCAGCTCGTCGAGAAGGTCGCAGCCGACCTGGTCGCCGGCGCGAACGGCGAGCTCCACGAACGCCGTGCCCGGCAGCACCACCACGCCCTGCACCACATGGTCGGCCAGCCACGGATGGGTGTCCACGCCCAGCCGGCCGGTGAACACCAGTCCATCGGACTCCGCCAGCGGCACCGCCGCACCCAGCAGGGGATGCCCGGCCGGCTCCAGCCCCACGGACGCCACATCGCCCACGGACGCCGCGCCCGGCTCCAGCCAGAACCGCTCGTGCTGGAAGGCGTACGTCGGCAGGTCCACCCGGCGCGCACCCGTTCCGGCGAAGAACCCGGCCCAGTCCACCGCCACACCACGGACATGCGCCCGCGCCACGGCGGTGGTCAGCGCCCCGGTCTCGCGACGGTCCTTGCGCAGGGCGGGGATGCACACCGCGTCCTCACCCAGCAGGCACTCCTGCGCCATCGCGGTGAGCACGCCATCGGGGCCCAGCTCGATGAAGGTGGTGACGCCCTTGGTCTCCAGGGTGCGCACACCGTCGAGGAAGCGCACGGCCTCGCGGACGTGGCGCACCCAGAAGTCGGCGCTGGTGATCTCCTCGGCGGAGACCACGCCACCGGTCAGGTTGGACACGATCGGAATCTTGGGAGCTTCGTACGACAACCCCCGCGCCACCTGACGGAACGCCTCCAGCATCCCGTCCATGCGCGGCGAGTGGAACGCGTGGCTCACCGTCAGCCGCTTGGTCTTACGGCCCTGGGCCTCGAACGACGCGGCGATCTCCAGAGCCGCGTCCTCGTCACCCGCGATGACCACAGAGGTGGGCCCGTTGACGGCGGCGATGCTCACCCGCTCGGTCAGCAGCGGCGCCACCTCGTCCTCCGACGCCTGCACCGCGACCATCGCGCCACCGGCCGGAAGCTCCTGCATCAGACGGCCACGCGCCGCCACCAGCTTCGCGGCGTCCGCCAGCGACAGCACACCCGCCACATGCGCGGCCGCCAGCTCACCGATCGAATGACCCGACAGGAAATCGGGCCGCAGACCCCACGCCTCCACCAGCCGGAACAGCGCCACCTCGACCGCGAACAACGCGGGCTGAGTGAACCCGGTCCGGTCCAGCGCCTCGGCGTCATCACCGAACAGGACGTCCCGAAGCGGCCGTTCGAGGTGCGGGTCCAGCTCCGCGCACACCGCGTCCAGCGCCTCCGCGAACACCGGATAGGCGTCGTACAGCTCACGGCCCATCCCCAGCCGCTGGCTGCCCTGCCCGGTGAACAGGAACGCCACCTCGCCGTCGACGACCGCGCCCTCGATCAGCTCCGGCGCGGACTCCCCCCGCGCCAGTGCCTCCAGGCCCGCGGCCAGCCCGGCACGGTCCTCGCCGACGACCACCGCGCGGCGCTCCAGCGCCGCCCTGCCGGTGGCCAGCGAGTAGCCCACGTCGGCGGTGCCGAGGGCGGGCTCACGGTCGAGCCGGGAGATCAGGCGCCGGGCGTTGTCGCGCAGCGCCGCCGCGTTCCTGGCGGACAGGGTCCACGGCAGTACGGCGGCGGTGACCGCCGCGGTGGTGCCGTCCTCGCCCGTGGACGGGGACTCCTCGGGCTCCGGGGCCTGTTCCAGGATGGTGTGGGCGTTGGTGCCGCTCACTCCGAAGGCCGAGACACCGGCCCGGCGCGGCCTGCCGGTCTCGTCCCACGGCCGGGCCTCGGTCAGCAGGGACACCTCGCCCGCCGACCAGTCGACGGTCGGGGACGGCTGGTCGACGTGCAGGGTCTTGGGCAGGACGCCGTGGCGTATCGCCATGACCATCTTGATGACACCCGCGACGCCCGCCGCCGCCTGGGTGTGGCCCAGGTTGGACTTGAGCGAACCCAGCCACAGCGGATGGCCCTCGGGCCGCTCCTGGCCGTAGGTGGCCAGCAGCGCCTGTGCCTCGATGGGGTCGCCCAGTGTCGTCCCCGTGCCGTGCGCCTCCACGACGTCGATTTCGGCGGCGGACAGCCGGGCGTTCTCCAGGGCCTGGCGGATGACGCGCCGCTGGGAGGGGCCGTTCGGCGCGGTCAGGCCGTTGCTCGCACCGTCCTGGTTGACGGCCGAGCCGCGCACCACCGCCAGCACGGGGCGGCCGTTCTTCCGCGCGTCCGAGAGCCGCTCGACCAGCAGCACACCGACGCCCTCGGACCAGCCGGTGCCGTCCGCCGACGCCGCGAAGGACTTGCACCGGCCGTCGGGGGCGAGGCCACGCTGCCGGCTGAACTCCACGAACACATCCGGGGTGGGCATCACCGCGACGCCGCCGACCAGGGCGAGCGAACATTCCCGCTGACGCAGCGCCTGGGCCGCCCAGTGCAGGGCGACCAGCGACGACGAGCACGCCGTGTCGATGGTGGCGGCCGGGCCCTCCAGACCGAAGGTGTAGGCGATACGGCCGGACAGCACGCTGGTGGCACCGCCGGTGAGCAGCAGGCCCTCCAGCTCCTCCGGGACATCCTGGAGACCGGAGCCGTAGCCCATGGCCGACGCGCCCACGTACACGCCGGTGCGGCTGCCCTTGACCGACGTCGGGTCGATGCCCGCGCGCTCGAACGCCTCCCAGGACGTCTCCAGCAGCAGCCGCTGCTGCGGGTCCATGGCGAGGGCCTCGCGCGGCGAGATGCCGAAGAACGCCGGGTCGAAGTCGGCGGCGCCGTCGAGGAATCCGCCACCGCTGTTGTAGAAGGTGCCCTTGCGGTCCGGGTCCGGATCGGCCAGCCCCTCGATGTTCCAGCCGCGGTCGGCGGGGAATCCGGAAATGGCGTCACCGCCCTCCGCGACCAGCTGCCACAGGTCCTCGGGCGAACCGATGCCACCGGGGAAACGGCAGCTCATCGCGGTGATCGCGATGGGTTCCTGCGCGTCCGCCTCCACCTCGGTCAGGCGGCGACGGGTCCGGCGCAGCTCAGTGGTCACCCACTTCAGATTGTCGAGAAGCTTCTCTTCGTTCGCGCTAGCCACGGAAACGTCACCTCCTGAGGTCAGTTGAAGAACTGTGGGCGGTCATCACGTCAGGACCTTCCGAATTCATTGTTGATGATGTCGAAGATGTCTTCGGCCGAGGCGGAGTCGAGGTCGAGTGCTTCCTCGTCGTCGCCGTCGGCGACCGCGGCGCTCTCGGTCTCGTTCCATGTCCGCAGCAGCGCTTCGAGCCGGGCCGTGACCCGCTCGCGTTCCGTCGCGTCGTCGGAAACGCCTGAGAGGGCGAATTCCAGCTTGTCGATTTCGGCGAGGACCGGGAGTTCCGGTGTGGTGTCCTCACCGAGGAGTTCGGCACGCAGCACATCGGCGAGCACGCTGGGCGTCGGATAGTCGAAGACCAGGGTGGCGGTGAGCTTCAGCCCGGTCGCCGCGTTCAGCCGGTTGCGGAGTTCGACGGCGGTGAGGGAGTCGAAGCCCAGCTCCTTGAAGGCCCGGCCCGCCTCGACGGCTGTGGTGTCGTCGTGTCCGAGGACGGCGGCGACCTCCGTACGGACGAGGTCGAGCAGGACCCGGTCGGCCTCGGGCCCGGTGAGCCCCGCGAGCCGCTGCCGCAGGGACTCCGCCGGTGCCCCGTCCGTCCCGTCGCCGGCGCCGTCGGCGGGGTCCGCCGCGAGGGCACGGGCGACCTCGGGCAGATCGGCGATGAACGGACGGGGGCGTGCCACCGTGAAGGTGGCGGCGAAGCGGTCCCAGTCGACGTCGGCGACGACGACGGTGGTGTCGTTGCGGTCCAGCGCCTGCTGGAGGGCGGCGACGGCGGAGTCCGGGGCCATCACCGGCAGGCCGAGACGGCGCAGCTGCCCGGCCGCCTCGTCGTCGGCGACGAGGCCGCCGTCCGCCCACGGGCCCCAGGCCACGGAGGTGGCGGCCAGGCCACGGGCGCGGCGCCGCTCGGCCAGCGCGTCGAGGAAGGCGTTGCCCGCCGCGTACGCGCCCTGGCCACCACTGCCCCACACCCCGGCGATCGAGGAGAAGAGCACAAAGGCGTCCAGCTCGGTGTCGCCGAGCAGCGCGTCCAGGTGGGCCGCGCCCGCGACCTTCGCCGAGACCACGTCGGCGACATCGCTCGGGGTGGTCTCCGCGAGCGGTGCGAACTGCCCCGCGCCCGCCGCGTGCACGACCGCGCTGAGCGGGTGGTGCGGATGTTCGTCGCGGATGCGGGCCAGCAGTCCGGCGACCGCGTCCCGGTCGGTGACATCGCACGCGGCGACGGTCACCTCGACTCCCTTCGCGGTCAGTTCGGCCATGAGCTGGTCGGCCCCGGGGGCCCGCTGCCCACGGCGTCCGGCCAGGACGAGGTGGTCGGCGCCGTGGTCCGCCAGCCAGCGGGCCACATGGGCACCCAGCGCACCGGTGCCGCCGGTGACCAGGACCGTGCCCCGCGGCCGCCACGGCGCTCCGGTGGCCGGAGTGCGCTCGGCGTGGGCGAGACGGCGGGCCAGGACTCCGGCCGTACGGATCGCCAGCTGGTCCTCGTGGTCGTCGCCGTGTCCGCCGAGCACCCCCGCCAGGCGGTCGGCGGCCCGTTCGTCGAGCGTCGCGGGCACGTCGATCAGACCGCCCCAGCGCTCCGGGTGCTCCAGCGCGACCACCCGGCCGAGACCCCAGGTCTGCGCCTGTGCGGCACTGCCCAGCGGCTCCGAGGCGGCGGTGGCGACGGCGCCGGTGGTGGCGCACCACAGCGGGGCGTCCACGCCCGCGTCCCCGAGCGCCTGCACCAGACTTCCGGTGCCCAGCAGTCCAGTGGGCACGGCGGGGTGGTCGGGGTGCGGACGCTCGTCCAGCGCGAGCAGCGACAGCACACCGGACACCCGCTCGTCGGCCGTGGCCCGGCGGATCCGGTCGGCGAGGGCCTCCCGGTCCAGGTCCCCGCCGCCGGACGGGGTGATGCGCCGGATGTCGGCACCCCGGTCGGCCAGCGCGTCGATGACTCCGCGCACGGTGTCGGCGTGGCCGGCGGACCCGGCCGGTTCGACGACCAGCCAGACACCGGGCACGGCGGCCAGCCGCGGCTCCTGTACCGGCTTCCAGGTGACGCGGTAGCGCCAGCCGTCGAGTGCGGACCGCTCGCGTTCACGCCGCCGCCACGCGGACAGCTCCGGGAGCAGCGCGCTCAGCGGCTGGTCCACGTCGATGCCCACCGCGTCCGCCAGCGAGGAGAGGTCGTCGCTCTCGACCGCCTCCCAGAAGCGGGCGCCGGCCGTGTCGACGGCCGTGGCCACCTGGTCGGGCGTGTGCCGCACGGCATCGTCGAGCCAGTAGCGCCGTCGCTGGAACGCGTACGTGGGCAGCTCGACACGGTGTGCACCGGTCCCGGCGAACAGCGCCTCCCAGTCCAGGGCCGCGCCCCGGACATGCAGCGTGGCCAGCGCGCCGACCAGCGTCTCTGTCTCGGACCGCCCGCCGCGCAGCACGGGCACGAAGGCCACATCGGCCGCGGCCTCGGCGGCTTCGCCTCCGGTGGTGACGCAGTCCTGCGCCATGGCGGACAGCACCCCGTCCGGGCCCAGTTCGACATAGGTGGTGACACCCTGGGCCTCCAGGGCACGGACACCGTCCAGGAAGCGGACGGCGTGGCGCACGTGGCGCACCCAGTAGTCGGACGCCATGCCCAGCTCGTCGGTCACCAGCGCTCCGGTGACGGTGGAGACGATCGGGATGCGCGGCGCACCGTACGTCAGCCCCTCGGCGACCTTGCGGAACTCGGCGAGCATCCCGTCCATGTGCGGGGAGTGGAAGGCGTGGCTGACCGTGAGCCGCTTGGTCTTGCGCCCCCGCGCCTCGAACGAGGCGGCGACCTCCAGCGCCGCGTCCTCGTCGCCCGCGATGACCACCGACGTGGGTCCGTTGAGGGCGGCGATGCCGACGCCCTCGACCAGCAGCGGCTCGACCTCGTCCTCCGCCGCCTGGAGCGCGATCATCGCACCGCCGGACGGCAGTTCCTGCATCAGCCGACCGCGCGCGGCCACCAGCGTGGCGGCGTCCTCGAGCGACAGCACCCCGGCCACATGGGCCGCGGCCAGCTCGCCGATCGAGTGCCCGGCCAGGACGTCGGGCCGCAGCCCGGCGGCCTCGGCCAGCCGGAACAGCGCCACCTCGAGGGCGAACAGCGCGGGCTGGGTGAACCCGGTCTGGTGCAGCGGCTCCTCGTCGGTGCCGAACAGCACGTCGTACAGCGGCCGCGTCAGATGCCGGTCCAGCTCGGCGCAGACCGCGTCCAGCGCCTCGGCGAAGACGGGGCTGGCCTCGTACAGCTCTCGGCCCATGCCGAGCCGCTGGCTGCCCTGCCCGGTGAAGAGCACGGCGGTACGGCCTTCCGTGGGCACGCCCCGGATCAGCTGTGCGGCCGACTCGCCGCGCGCGAGCGCGGTGAGGCCCGCGAGCAGCCGGTCCCGGTCCTGGCCGAGGACCACCGCACGGTGGTCCAGCGCGGACCTGGTGGTGGCCAGGGAGTACGCGACGTCCACGGCGTCCGCCCCGGTGTCGGCCTCCAGGTGGGCGCGCAGCCGTTCGGCCTGGGCCCGCAGCGCGTCCTCGCCCTTGGCCGACAGCGGCCAGGCCACCACATCGGACCGGACCAGGGGGCGCTCCGGGTCGCCGCTCCGGTCCTGCTCGGGGGCCGCGACGGGCTCCGGGGCCTGCTCCAGGACCGTATGGGCGTTGGTGCCGCTGAAGCCGAACGACGAGACGCCCACCCGGCGCGGACGGCCGGTCTCCGGCCAGGGCCGGGCCTCGGTCAGCAGCTCGATGTCGCCTGCCGACCAGTCGACGTGCGGCGACGGCTCGTCGACGTGGAGGGTGCGCGGCAGCACCCCGTGGCGCATGGCGAGAACCATCTTGATGATGCCCGCGACACCGGCGGCGGCCTGGGTGTGGCCGATGTTGGACTTGATGGAGCCCAGCCACAGCGGCCGGTCCGCGTCCCGCTCCTGGCCGTAGGTGGCCAGCAGCGCCTGGGCCTCGATGGGGTCGCCGAGCCGGGTGCCGGTGCCGTGGGCCTCGACCGCGTCCACATCGGCGGCCGACAGACCGGCACTGGCCAGCGCCTGCCGGATCACCCGCTGCTGCGAGGGCCCGTTCGGCGCCGTCAGACCGTTCGACGCACCGTCCTGGTTGATGGCGGAGCCCCGGACGAGCGCGAGCACCGGGTGGCCGTTGCGGCGCGCGTCCGACAGCCGCTCGACCACCAGCATGCCCACGCCCTCGCCCCAGCCCGTGCCGTCCGCACCGGCCGCGAAGGCCTTGCACCGGCCGTCGGGGGCCAGCCCGCGCTGACGGCTGAACTCGATGAACGCGCCGGGACTCGACATGACCGTCACACCGCCCGCGAGCGCGATCGAGCATTCGCCCTGGCGCAGTGCCTGGATCGCCCAGTGCAGCGCCACCAGCGAGGAGGAGCAGGCCGTGTCGACGGTGACCGCCGGGCCCTCGAGGCCGAAGGCGTATGAGAGCCGGCCGGAGACCACGCTGGCCGCGTTGCCCGTGCCGAGGTAGCCCTCGACCCCCTCGGGGACCGTGTGCAGCGTGGCGTGGTAGTCCTGCCCGTTCGTGCCGACGAAGACACCGGCCGAGGAGCCGCGCAGCGTCGCCGGGTCGATGCCTGCGCGCTCGAACGCCTCCCACGAGGTCTCCAGCAGCAGCCGCTGCTGCGGGTCCATGGCGAGCGCCTCACGCGGCGAGATCCCGAAGAACGCGGCGTCGAAGTGGCCCGCGTCGTAGAGGAATCCCCCCTCGCGTGCGTAGAAGGTGCCCCGCTTGTCCGGGTCCGGGTCGTAGAGCGCGTCCAGGTCCCAGCCACGGTCGGACGGGAACTCCGCGATCGCGTCCCCGCCTGCCGTCAGCAGTTGCCACAGCTCCTCCGGCGACCGCACCCCGCCCGGGAAGCGGCAGCTCATCGACACGATCGCGATCGGATCGTCATCGGTCGCCACCGGCACGGGCACGGGCTGGGAGGTGTCGGCACCGGTGTCCGCACCCGTCAGCTCGCCGCGCAGGTACCCCGCGAGGGCGGAGGCGGTCGGGTAGTCGAAGACCAGCGTCGCGGGCAGCTGGATGCCGGTGGCCGCGTTCAGCCGGTTGCGCAGCTCGACCGCGGTGAGCGAGTCGAAACCCAGCTCGCTGAAAGCCCGGTCCACACCGATCGACTCCGAACCGTCATGGCCCAACACCACGGCCACCTGCGTACGGACCAGGTCCAGCAGCAGCCGGTCCCGTTCCGCCTCCGCCAGGCCGGTAAGCCGTGCGGCGAGCGAGGAGCCGTCGGCCACGGGCTCGGCGGCGGAGTCCTCCGCCACCGCACGCGCCTCCGGCAGATCCGCGAACAGACGGCTGGGCCGGACGGCGGTGAACTCCGGCGCGAACCGCCTCCAGTCGATGTCCGCGACGGTGACAGCCGTCTCGTCCAGATCGAGCGCCCGCTGTAGTGCGGCGATGGCCAACTCGGCGTCCATCGGCGGCAGTCCACCGCGTCGCATGCGCTGTTCCAGCGCCCCGTCCGCGGCCATCCCGCCCTCGGCCCACGGACCCCAGGCGATCGAGGTGGCGGGCAGCCCCTCGGCGCGCCGCCGCTCGGCGAGCGCGTCCAGATAGGCGTTGGCCGCCGCGTAGTTGCCCTGTCCGGCGGCGCCGAACGTGCCGCTCATCGAGGAGAACAGCACAAAGGCCGACAGCTCCCGATCACGCGTCAGCTCGTCGAGATGGGCCGCGGCGGCCACCTTGGCCCGCAGCACGGCCGTGAACCGCTCGGGGGTGAGCGAGTCCAGCACACCGTCGTCCAGCACACCCGCCGTGTGCACCACACCAGTCAGCGGCAGCTCGGCCGGGAGGGAGCCGAGCAGCTCCGCGAGCGCGTCCCGGTCGGCCACGTCGCAGGCCGCCACGGTCACCCGGGCGCCGGAAGCGGCGAGTTCGTCGCGCAGCTCGACGGCGCCGGGGGCATCGAGACCACGGCGGCTGGTGAGCAGCACGTGCTCGGCGCCGCCCGCGACCAGCCAGCGGGCCACCCGCGCACCCAGCGCGCCCGTACCGCCGGTGACCAGGGTCGTACCCGCGCCCGGGGTCCACGAGCCGCGGGCGGACGCCGCGGATGCCCGCACCAGACGACGTCCGAACACACCCGAGGCACGCACCGCGACCTGGTCCTCGCCACCGGCACCGGCACCGGCCAGCACCTCCGCCAGCCGCCCCAGCGCACGCTCGTCCACGACCTCCGGGAGGTCGACCAGACCACCCCACCGCTCAGGCAGCTCCAACGCCGCCACCCGGCCCAGACCCCACACCTGCGCCTGCACCGGGCTGACCGCCCCGTCCGAACGCCCCACCGACACCGCGCCCCGTGTGACCACCCACAACGACGCGCCGATACCCGTGTCGCCCAAGGCCTGCGTCAGCGCCGCCGTGGCCAGGAGGCCGTCCCCGTCCGCCAGAGCCAGCAGGGACACCACACCACCGGTCACGGCCTCGGCGCCGGAGGCCTCGGTGAGCCGCGCGGCCAGCGCGGCGCGGTCGTCATCGGCGGCCATCACCACCTGCCGCACGTCGGCACCGCGCTCGTTCAACATCCCCACCACACCGGCGGTCCGCGCGTCACCGACCGCATCGGCCGGTACCACCACGAGCCAACGGCCGCTCAGGGACGCGGCGGAACGGTCGGTGACCGGCTTCCACGACACCCGGTAGCGCCAGCCGTCCACCGTCGAACGCTCCGACTGCCGGCGCCGCCACGACGACATCGAGGGCAGCAGTGCCTCCAGCGCCTCGTTGTCCTCGGCGCCGAGGTCCAAGGTGGCGGCGAGCGACGCCAGGTCCTCGCGCTCGACGGCCTCCCAGAAGCGGGCGTCGACCGCGTCCCGGGCCGTGGCGTCGGCAGCCACGGTGGCCGTCGACGCCTCCAGCCAGTAGCGGCGTCGCTGGAAGGCGTAGGTCGGCAGTTCCACGCGCCGCGCACCGGTCCCCGCGTAGAACGCCTCCCAGTCCAGGCCCACGCCCCGCACCTGGAGCGCGGCAAGGGCACCGGCCAGCGTCGCGGCCTCCGAACGGCCCTCGCGCAGGAGGGCGACGAAGGCCGCCGTGTCACCGCCGGTGAGGCAGTCCTGGCCCATGGCGGACAGCACACCGTCGGGACCGAGCTCGAGGTAGGTGGTGACACCCTGGGCCTCCAGGGTGCGGACACCGTCGAGGAAGCGGACCGCCTCGCGGACGTGACGCACCCAGAAGTCGGCGCTGGTGATCTCCTCGGCGGAGACGACCGTCCCGGTGAGGTTGGAGACGATCGGGATCCGCGGGGCCTCGTAGGTCAGCCCCTCGGCCACCTCACGGAAGGCGTCCAGCATCCCGTCCATACGGGGCGAGTGGAACGCGTGGCTGACGGTGAGCCGCTTGGTCTTACGGCCCTGGGCCTCGAAGCCCGCCGCGATCTCCACCGCAGCGTCCTCGTCGCCCGCGATGACCACGGAGGCCGGACCGTTGACGGCGGCGATCGAGACCCGCTCGGTCAGCAGCGGCGCCACCTCGTCCTCCGACGCCTGCACCGCGATCATCGCGCCACCGGCCGGCAGCTCCTGCATCAGCCGGCCACGCGCCGCCACCAACGTGCACGCGTCGGCGAGGGACAGCACACCCGCCACATGCGCGGCGGCCAGCTCACCGATGGAGTGCCCGGACAGGAAATCGGGCCGCAGCCCCCACGCCTCGACGAGGCGGAACAGCGCCACCTCGACCGCGAACAGCGCGGGCTGGGTGAACCCGGTCCGGTCCAGCGCCTCGGCGTCCTCGCCGAACAGGACCTCACGAAGCGGCCGTTCGAGGTGCCGGTCCAGCTCCGCGCACACCGCGTCCAGCGCCTCCGCGAACACCGGATAGGCGTCGTACAGCTCACGCCCCATCCCCAGCCGCTGGCTGCCCTGCCCCGTGAACAGGAACGCCAGCTTCCCGGCCACCGGCGACCCCTCCACCAGGCCCGTGGCCGGTTCACCGGAGGCCAGCGCCTCCAGGGCGCGCAGGAAGCCCTCGCGGCCATCGGCCACCAGCACCGCACGATCCGCGAACGCGCCGCGCCCGGTGGCCAGGGTGTAGCCGATGGCGGCCAGGTCCACGTCCGCGTCGGCGGAGCGCAGCCGGTCGTGCAGACGGCGGGCCTGGCCACGCAGCGCCTCCCGGCCCACGGCCGACAACGGCCACGGGAGCACCGGCGGTACGGCGGACGGCCGCGCCGCCTCGTCCTCGTGGGCCTCGATGGCCGGCGGCTGCTCGATGATGGTGTGCGCGTTGGTGCCACTGATACCGAACGAGGAGATACCCGCACGGCGCGGACGACCCGCCTCCGGCCACTCCCGCGCCTCGGTCAGCAGCGCGACCGCGCCGTCCGCCCAGTCGACGTTCGGCGACGGCGCGTCGACGTGCAGCGTCCGCGGCAGCACTCCGTGCCGCATCGCCATGACCATCTTGATGATGCCCGCCACACCGGCCGCGGCCTGGGTGTGCCCGATGTTGGACTTGATCGACCCCAGCCACAACGGCCGGTCGGCGTCCCGCTCCTGACCGTAGGTGGCCAGCAGCGCCTGCGCCTCGATGGGGTCGCCGAGCCGGGTGCCGGTGCCATGGGCCTCGACCGCGTCCACCTCACCGGCCGACAGCCCCGCACTGGCCAGCGCCTGCCGGATCACCCGCTGCTGCGAGGGCCCGTTCGGCGCCGTCAGACCATTCGACGCACCGTCCTGGTTGATCGCGCTACCGCGCACGACCGCGAGCACCGGGTGGCCGTTGCGCCGGGCGTCCGACAGCCGCTCGACCAGCAGCATGCCCGCGCCCTCGCCCCAGCCCGTACCGTCCGCACCGGCCGCGAACGACTTGCACCGGCCGTCCGCGGCCAGGCCGCGCTGACGGCTGAAGTCGATGAACGTATCGGGTGTGGCCATGACCGCCACACCGCCGGCCAGCGCCATCGTGCACTCACCCGCGCGCAGCGCCTGAATCGCCCAGTGCAGGGCGACCAGCGACGACGAGCACGCCGTGTCGATCGTGACCGCCGGGCCCTCCAGGCCGAAGGTGTACGCCACCCGGCCGGACGCGACACTGCCCGCGGTCCCGGTGCCCATATAACCCTCGACATCCTCCGGCACACCTGCCACACCGGTGAGGTAGTCGTGGTACATGACGCCGGCGAAGACGCCGGTCTTGCTGCCGCGCACCGTCGCCGGGTCGATGCCCGCGCGTTCGAACGCCTCCCACGAGGTCTCCAGCAGCAGCCGCTGCTGCGGGTCCATGGCGAGCGCCTCACGCGGCGAGATCCCGAAGAAGTCCGGATCGAAGTCGGCCGCGTCGTGCAGGAAACCGCCCTCGCGGGTGTACGAGGTGCCCGCGTGGTCCGGGTCCGGGTGGTACAGACCGTCGAGGTCCCAGCCACGGTCCACGGGGAAGCCGGAGATGCCGTCGCCGCCGGTGGCGACGAGCTCCCACAGCTCCTCCGGGGTGCGCACCCCGCCGGGGAAGCGGCAGCTCATGCCGACGATGACGATCGGGTCGTCGTCCACCGCCGGAGCCGCCTGCGTCCGCACGGGAACGAGCGGCGCGGTGACCTCCTCAGCGCCCAGCAGCTCCTCGCGCAGATGACCGGCCAGGGCGGTCGGGGTCGGGTAGTCGAAGACGAGCGTCGCCGGCAGCCGCAGCCCGGTAACGGTCCGGAGGTCATTGCGGAGTTCCACAGCGGTCAGCGAGTCGAAGCCCAGCTCCTTGAACGCCCGCCCCGCCTCAACGGCCTCCGCACCCCCGTAACCGAGCACCGCGGCGACCCGGCCACACACCAACTCCAGCAGCTCACGGTCCTGTTCGGGCCGGGTGAGCCCGGCGAGGCGCTGGGCGAGCGAGGGGCCGTCGGCGGTGGCGGCGGCCGCCCGGCGGGCCGGCGCCCGGACCAGACCACGGAACAGCGCCGGGACGGTACCGGTCGCCGCCGCCTCGCTGCGCAGCGAGGCGTAGTCCAGCCGCATCGGGAACAACACGGCCGCGTCGTCGGCGCGGGCCGCGTCGAAGAGCGCGAGCCCCTCGTCGGGGGCGATCGGCGCGACCCCGCCGCGCACGATGCGCCGCAGATCGACCTCGTCCAGCCCGCTGCCCATGCCCGCACCGGCCCACAGCCCCCAGGCCAGCGCGGTGGCCGGAAGGCCCTGGGCGACACGGTGCTGGGCGAGCGCCTCCAGGAAGGAGTTGGCGGCGGCGTAGCTCGCCTGCCCGGATGCGCCGAACACGGCGGCGGCACCGGAGAACAGCACGAACGCGGACAGCTCGCGGTCGCGGGTCAGCTCATGCAGGTTCCACGCCGCGTCCACCTTCGGACGCAACACCCGCGCCACCCGCTCCGGCGTCAGCGACTCCAGAACGCCGTCGTCCAGCACGCCCGCGCTGTGCACCACAGCGGTCAGCGGATACTCGGCCGGGATGGCGTCCAGGGTCGCGGCGAGCGCCTCGCGGTCGGCGACATCGCAGGCCGCCCATGTCACCGTGGCACCGGCCGCCGTCAGATCGGCGCTCAGCTCCTCGGCGCCCTCGGCGTCAGCACCACGACGGCTCACCAGCAACAGATGCCGTACGCCGTGGGCGGAGACGAGATGGCGCGCGAAGAGACCGCCCAGGGTTCCCGAGGCGCCGGTGACCAGCACCGTGCCGTGCTCATCGAAGGACGGAGCGGTGTCGTTGTCGTTCTCGTCGGTGACCGGAACCCGGGCCAGCCGGGGCGCCAGCGCCACGCCCGCGCGCAACGCCAGCTCCGCCTCGTCCATGCCCAGCGCCCCGGGCACCGCACGGTACGAGCCCTCGTCCCCGTCCACGTCCAGCAGCACCAGACGGCCCGGGTTCTCCGACTGCGCGGAGCGGAACAGACCGCGCACGGCGGCGTACGGCAGGTCCGCCACGCCCGCCCCCGGCTCGGTCTCCACCGCACCCCGGGTCAGCAGCACCAGCCGCGCCGCGGCGAACCGCTCATCCGCCAGCCACTCCTGAAGCAGGGCGAGCACGGCCTGCGTGGCCTCGTGCACAGCCGACGCGTCTCCACCGCCGAAGCCGCCTGTGCCGTCGACGAACACGGTGTCGGGCACGGGCGCCCCGGCCTCGACAGCCGTCCGCAGCACCGCCAGATCGCCGAACGCGGCGAGCCGGATTCCGGGCCCGAACGCGCTCTCCAGCACGGCCAGCTCCCCGGCATCCACGCCGAGCACGGCCCACTCGCCCGTGGCCGCCCCCGTGGTGGGCGCCGGAACCGCGGTCCAGTCCAGCCGGAACAGCGACTCGTGCAGCCCACCACGCGCCGCGCGCACCTGGTCGGCCGAGGCCACCCGCAAGGCCACGGACTCGACCGTGGCCACCGCACGCCCCGTACCGTCGGCCACCAGCAGCGACACCGCGTTCGCCGAACGCTCGGACAGCCGCACCCGCAGCGCACCGGCCCCAGCCGAATACAGCTGGACGCCGTTCCACGCGAACGGAAGCAGCGCGCCCTCGGCCGCACCCGGATCGGCGGTGTCCAGGCCAATGGCGTGCAGTGCCGCGTCGAGCAGGGCCGGATGCAGCCCGAACCGCTCGGCCTCGGCATCCGACGTCAGCGACGCGTCCTCGGGGAAGCCCACCTCGGCGTAGAGGTTCTCGCCCAGCCGCCAGGCGCCCTTGAGCCCCTGGAACACCGGCCCGTAGCCGAGCCCCATCCCGGCCAGCTCCTCATACAGTCCCTCGACCGCGATCGGCGTCGCGCCCTGCGGCGGCCACACCGCGAGCTCCTCGAGGTCGGCGCCCGGGGCCCCGGGCGCGAGCACACCGGTGGCATGCCGCGTCCACGGCTCGGTCCCCAGTGCGTCCTGCCGACGCGAATGCACACTGAAGGAGCGGCGACCGGACTCGTCCGGCCCCTCCACAACGAGCTGCACCCGCACCCCGATGTGCTCCGGCAGCACGAGCGGGGCTTCCAGGGTCAGTTCGTCCACCCGCGCACAGCCCACCTGGACACCGGCAGCACTCGCCAGCTCCACGAACGCCGTACCGGGCAGCAGCACGGTATCCATGATCACGTGGTCCGCCAGCCACGCGTGCGTACGCGTGGACAGCACCCCGGTGAGCAGAAGACCGTCGGCGTCGGCGAGCGCAACGGCGGCACCGAGCAACGGATGGTCGATATCGCCCAGCCCGATCGACTCCGGGTCGCCCGCCATCAGGGCGGCCGGGCTGGGCCAGTACCGCTGCCGCTGGAAGGGATACGTCGGCAGCTCGGCCGGCTCCACACGGGCGGCACCCGCACCGGCGAAGACGGCCGCCCAGTCCGGCGTCACACCACGGACATGCGCCCGCGCGACGGCCGAGAGCAGCGCCTCGGCCTCGGGCCGGTCCTTGCGCAGCGCGGCGGCGAACGCGACATCCTCGCCCGTCGCACACTCCTGCGCCATCGCGGAGAGGACACCGTCGGGGCCCAGCTCGACGAAGGTGGTGACGCCCTGGGTTTCGAGAGTGCGGATGCCGTCGAGGAAGCGGACCGCCTCGCGGACGTGGCGCACCCAGAAGTCGGCGCTGGTGATCTCCTCAGCGGAGACGACGTCTCCGGTGAGGTTGGAGACGATCGGGATGCGCGGAGCCTCGTAGGTGAGCTCCTGCGCCACCTCGCGGAACGCCTCCAGCATCCCGTCCATACGGGGCGAGTGGAAGGCGTGGCTGACGGTGAGCCGCTTGGTCTTACGGCCCTGGGCCTCGAACGACGCCGCGATCTCCAGAGCCGCGTCCTCGTCACCCGCGATGACGACGGAGGAAGGCCCGTTGAGTGCGGCGATCGAGACGCGCTCGGTCAGCAGCGGCGCCACCTCGTCCTCCGACGCCTGGACAGCGATCATCGCGCCACCGGCCGGCAGCTCCTGCATCAGCCGCCCACGGGCCGCCACCAACGTGCACGCGTCCGCGAGGGACAGCACACCCGCCACATGTGCGGCAGCCAGCTCACCGATCGAATGCCCGGACAGGAAATCGGGACGCAGGCCCCACGCCTCGACCAGCCGGAACAGCGCCACCTCGATGGCGAACAGCGCGGGCTGAGTGAACCCGGTCTGGTCGAGCGCCTCGGCATCGTCCCCGAACAGCACATCCCGCAGCGGCCGCTCCAGATGCAAATCCAGATGCGCACACACCTCATCCAACGCATCCGCGAACACCGGATAGGCGTCATACAGCTCACGGCCCATCCCCAGCCGCTGGCTGCCCTGCCCCGTGAACAGGAACGCCACCTTGCCCTCGGCAACCGAGCCTTCGACCACGCCCGGGGCGGCCTCGCCCCGGGCCAGCGCGTCGAGTGCCCGCAGCAGGCCGTCCCGGTCACCGACGGTCAGCACCGCACGCCGCTCCAGGGCAGCGCGGCCGATGGCCAGAGTGTGGGCGACGTCGAGCGGCGCCGACTCCGGCCGCTCCGCGAGGTGGGTGTGCAGGCGTCCGGCCTGCTCCCGCAGCGCTTCGGCGTTCTTGGCCGACAGCACGAACGGCAGCACACCGCCGAGACCATTCCACTCGGGCGTCTCGGTCGGCTCGGCGGGAAGGGCCGGGGCCTGCTCGATGATGGTGTGCGCGTTGGTGCCACTGATACCGAACGAGGAGATACCCGCACGGCGCGGACGACCCGCCTCCGGCCACTCCACCCGCTCCGTCAGCAGCGAGACGGCCCCCGCCGACCAGTCCACGTGCGGCGACGGCTCATCCACGTGCAACGTCTGCGGCAGCACACCATGCCGCATCGCCAGCACCATCTTGATAATGCCCGCCACACCGGCCGCGGCCTGGGTGTGCCCGATGTTGGACTTGATGGACCCCAGCCACAACGGCCGGTCGGCGTCCCGCTCCTGGCCATACGTGGCCAGCAGCGCCTGGGCCTCGATCGGGTCACCCAGCCTCGTACCCGTGCCGTGCGCCTCGACCACGTCCACATCACCGGCCGACAGCCCGGCGCTGGTCAGTGCCTGCCGGATGACGCGCTGCTGGGAGGGACCGTTCGGCGCCGTCAGACCATTGGACGCACCGTCCTGGTTGATGGCCGAGCCCCGCACGATGGCCAGCACCGGGTGGCCGTTCTTCTCCGCGTCCGACAGCCGCTCCACCAGCAGCATGCCCACGCCCTCGCCCCAACCGGTGCCATCGGCCCCGGCCGCGAACGCCTTGATCCGGCCGTCGGCGGCAAGCCCGCGCTGACGGCTGAAGTCGATGAAGCTCTCGGGGGTGGACATCACCGTGACACCACCCGCGAGCGCCATCGAGCACTCACCCTGCCGCAGCGCCTGCACCGCCAGATGCAGCGCCACCAGCGACGACGAACACGCCGTGTCAACCGTGACCGCCGGACCCTCAAGGCCAAAGGTGTAAGCGACGCGGCCGGACACCACACTCGCCGCGTTACCCGTGCCCAGATGACCCTCCAGGCCCTCCGGCGCCTGCATCAGCAACGACAGATAGTCCTGACCGTTGGTCCCGGCGAAGACACCGATCTGCTCACCGCGCAGCGCGTTCGGGTCGATGCCCGCACGCTCGAACGCCTCCCACGACGTCTCCAGCAACAGCCGCTGCTGCGGATCCATGGCAAGGGCCTCACGCGGCGAGATCCCGAAGAACGCCGCGTCGAAGTCCCCGGCGTCGTAGAGGAAACCGCCCTCACGCGTATACGACGTCCCCTGACGCTCCGGATCCGGGTCATACAACCCCGCCAGATCCCAGCCACGGTCGGACGGGAACTCCGCAATCGCGTCCCCACCCGCCGTCAGCAGCTCCCACAGCTCCTCCGGCGACCGTACCCCACCCGGGAAACGACAGCTCATCGCCACGATCGCGATCGGATCATCGGCCACCGCAACCGTCCCGCGCGCGGCCACGCCGCCGGTCGCCGCGACATCCGCGCCCAGCAGCTCGGCACGCAGGTGCTGGGCGAGGGCGGTGGCGTTCGGGTAGTCGTAGATCAGCGTGGCGGGCAGGCGCAGGCCGGTCGCCGCGTTCAGCCGGTTCCGCAGCTCAACGGCGGTGAGCGAGTCGAAGCCCAGCTCCTTGAACGCCCGCCCGGCCTCGACCGCCTCGGCCCCGCCGTGCCCCAGCACCGACGCGACCTGCGCACGCACCAACTCCAACAGCGTCTGCGTGCGCTCGGTCTCCGTCAGACCCGACAGCCGCTCCGCGAGCGTGCCGGTCCCTGCGGTGACGGCCGGACGCGGCGCGCCCTCGGCGGCCTGCACCGGACGCGCCTCGGGCAGCTCGCCGAACAGTGCGCTCGGCCGCACGGCGGTGAACTCGGCGAGGAACTGGTCCCAGTCGATGTCCGCGACCGTCACAGCGGTGTCATCGAGGTCCAGCGCCTGCCGCAACGCGGCCAGCGCCGACTCGGGCGCCATCGGCGGCACCCCATCCCGGCGCATCCGCCGCGCCAACGCCTCGTCAGCGGCCATGCCGCCCTCGGCCCACGGACCCCACGCAATCGAGGTCGCGGGCAGCCCGTCAGCACGCCGCCGCTCAGCCAACGCATCCAGATAAGCATTGGCCGCCGCATAATTCCCCTGCCCAGCCGCACCCACCGAACCCGAGATCGAGGAGAACAGCACAAACGCCGACAGGTCCAGGTCACGCGTCAGCTCGTCCAAATGACGTGCGGCGTCGGTCTTCGCCCGGAGCACCGAGGCGAACCGCTCCGGCGTGAGCGAATCCAGTACCCCGTCGTCCAGCACACCAGCCGCATGCACCACAGCCGTCAGCGGGAACTCCGCCGGTATGGACACCAGCAGCTCGGCAAGCGCGTCCCGGTCGGCCACATCACACGCGGCCACCGTCACCCGAGCACCCGAAGCCACCAGCTCATCCCGCAGCTCCACCGCACCCGGAGCCTCCAGCCCACGACGACTGGTCAACACCACATGCTCAGCACCGTTCGCCACCAACCAACGGGCCACATGAGCACCCAGCGCACCGGTACCACCCGTCACCAGCACCGAACCCGAAGCCCGCCAGCCCTCATCGCCCGACGTCCGGCTCCCGACCGCCCGCACCAGCCGGCGCCCGAACACACCCGACCCACGCACCGCGACCTGGTCCTCGCCACCGGCACCGGCCAACACACCGGCCAGCCGTCCCAGCGCACGCTCGTCGGCCGTCTCGGGAAGGTCGACCAGACCACCCCACCGCTCCGGCAGCTCCAACGCCGCCACCCGGCCAAGCCCCCACACCAACGCCTGGCCAGGGCTCACCACACCATCCGAACGCCCGACCGACACCGCACCCCGCGTCGCCACCCACAACGGCGCACCCACACCCGCATCACCCAACGCCTGCACCAACACAGCCGTACGCAACAGACCCGACGCACCCTCGACCGCCAGCAGCGAGAACACCCCCGCCACCGAACCGCCCACGACCGCCGCACGCAGTTCCTCCGCCAGCCCGGCCCGGTCCCCAGCACCCAGCTCGACCACGCGCACATCAACGCCACGCCCGGCCAACATCCGCACAACGCCAGCGGCCCAGGCACCCTCGGCCTCACCCGCGGGGACGACCACCAGCCAGCAGCCATCCAACACACCAGCCGCCGACCGCTCCGTCACCGGCTTCCACGACACCCGGTAACGCCAACCATCCACCGCCGTACGCACCGACTCCTGCCGCCGCCACGACGACAACGCCGGCAACACCTCACCCAGCGGCCCCGGATCCACCGCGAGCTCCGCCGCCAACGCGGTCACATCCCCGCGCTCCACCACATCCCAGAACCGCCCGTCCACCGCCGAGCCAGCTCCGGCGTCGGCCGTCGGGGCCTCTTCCCACCAGTACCGCTGGCGCTGGAAGGCATACGTCGGCAGCTCAACCCGCCGCGCCCCAGTGCCCTCGAAAAACGCCGCCCAATCGGGACGCCGACCCCGGACATGGAGCAGAGCAAGAGCCCCGGTCACCGACTCGGCCTCCGCACGCCCCTTGCGCAACGCGGCGGCGAACGCGACATCCTCCCCCGTCACGCACTCCTGCGCCATCGCCGACAGCACACCATCGGGACCGAGCTCAACGAAGGTCGTCACACCCTCCGCTTCCAACGCCCGCACACCGTCGAGGAAACGCACGGCCTCACGGACATGCCGCACCCAGAAGTCAGCGGTCGTGATCTCCTCAGCGGAGACGAGGGTGCCGGTCAGGTTGGACACGATCGGGATACGCGGAGCCTCGTAGGTCAGCCCCTGCGCCACCTCGCGGAACGCCTCCAGCATCCCGTCCATACGCGGCGAATGGAACGCGTGGCTCACGGTGAGCCGCTTGGTCTTACGACCCTGCGCCTCGAAGCCCGCGGCGATCTCCAGAGCCGCGTCCTCATCACCCGCGATGACCACCGACGTCGGCCCGTTCAGCGCGGCAATGCTGACCCGCTCGGTCAGCAGCGGCGCCACCTCGTCCTCCGACGCCTGGATAGCGATCATCGCGCCGCCGGCCGGCAGCTCCTGCATCAGACGGCCACGAGCCGCCACCAGCGTCGCCGCGTCGGCGAGGGACAGCACGCCCGCCACATGTGCGGCAGCCAGCTCACCAATCGAATGACCGGAGAGGAAGTCCGGCGTCAGGCCCCACGCCTCGACCAGCCGGAACAGCGCCACCTCGATGGCGAACAGCGCAGGCTGAGTGAACCCCGTCTGGTCCAGTGCTTCCGCGTCATCCCCGAACAGCACATCCCGCAGCGGCCGCTCCAGATGCAGATCCAGATGCGCACACACCTCATCCAACGCATCCGCGAACACCGGATAGGCGTCATACAGCTCACGCCCCATCCCCAGCCGCTGACTCCCCTGTCCCGTGAACAGGAACGCCACCTTGCCGTCCGCAACCGTCCCCTCCACCACGGACGGAGCCGACTCACCCCGCTCCAGTGCGGTGAGCGTCCGCAACAGGGCGTCCCGGTCACCGACGGTCAGCACCGCACGCCGCTCCAGGGCAGCGCGGCCGACAGCCAGAGCGTGAGCGACATCAAGCAGCACCGACTCCGGCCGCTCCGCGAGGTGGGTGCGCAGGCGTCCGGCCTGCTCCCGCAGCGCTTCGGCGTTCTTGGCCGACAGCACGAACGGCAGCACACCGCCAAGACCGTCCCGCTCGGCCGGCTCCACCGGTTCCTCGACCACCGGGGCCTGCTCGATGATGGTGTGCGCGTTGGTGCCGCTGATCCCGAACGAGGAGATACCCGCACGGCGCGGGCGGCCGGTCTCCGGCCACTCCACCCGCTCCGTCAGCAGCGAGACGGCCCCCGCCGACCAGTCCACATGCGGCGACGGCTCATCCACGTGCAACGTCTGCGGCAGCACACCGTGCCGCATCGCCAACACCATCTTGATGATGCCCGCCACACCGGCCGCGGCCTGGGTGTGCCCGATGTTGGACTTGATCGACCCCAGCCACAACGGCCGGTCGCCGTCGCGCTCCTGACCGTAGGTGGCCAGCAGGGCCTGGGCCTCGATCGGGTCGCCCAGCGTCGTGCCCGTGCCGTGCGCCTCGACCGCGTCCACATCACCGGCCGACAGCCCGGCGCTGGCCAGCGCCTGCCGAATGACACGCTGCTGGGAGGGACCGTTCGGCGCCGTCAGACCATTCGACGCACCGTCCTGGTTGATCGCGCTGCCGCGCACGACCGCGAGCACCGGGTGGCCGTTGCGGCGGGCGTCCGACAGCCGCTCGACCAGCAGCATGCCCACGCCCTCGCCCCAACCGGTGCCATCGGCCCCGGCCGCGAACGCCTTGATCCGGCCGTCGGCGGCCAGTCCGCGCTGACGGCTGAAGTCGATGAAGCTCTCGGGGGTGGACATCACCGTGACGCCACCCGCGAGCGCCATCGTGCACTCGCCCTGCCGCAGCGCCTGAACGGCCATGTGGAGTGCCACCAGCGACGACGAACACGCCGTGTCGACCGTGACCGCCGGCCCCTCCAGACCGAAGGTGTAAGCGACGCGGCCGGACACCACACTCGCCGCGTTACCCGTGCCCAGATGACCCTCCAGGCCCTCCGGCGGGGTGGAGACCAGCCCGGCGTAGTCCTGGCCGTTGGTACCCGCGAAGACACCGGTACGGCTGCCGCGCAGCGTGGCCGGGTCAATACCCGCACGCTCGAACGCCTCCCACGACGTCTCCAGCAACAGCCGCTGCTGCGGATCCATCGCCAGCGCCTCACGCGGCGAAATGCCGAAGAACGCCGCGTCGAAGTCCCCGGCGTCGTAGAGGAAACCACCCTCACGCGTATACGACGTCCCCTGACGCTCCGGATCCGGGTCATACAGCCCCGCCAGATCCCAGCCACGGTCGGACGGGAACTCCGCAATCGCGTCCCCACCCGCCGCCAGCAGCTCCCACAACTCCTCCGGCGACCGCACCCCACCCGGGAAACGACAGCTCATCGCCACGATCGCGATCGGATCGCCGTCAACGGCCACGGCGGGGGCGTCGGTCGGATCGCCGGTCACCGCCACTTCCGCGCCGAGCAGTTCGGTCCGCAGGTAGTCGGCGAGGGCGGTGGCGTTCGGGTAGTCGTAGATCAGCGTGGCGGGCAGCCGCAGGCCGGTGGCCGCGTTCAGCCGGTTGCGGAGTTCGACGGCGGTGAGCGAGTCGAAACCCAGCTCCTTGAACGCCCGCCCGGCCTCGACCGCCTCGGCCCCGCCGTGCCCCAGCACCGACGCGACCTGCGCACGCACCAACTCCAGCAACGTCTGCGTGCGCTCGGTCTCCGGCAGACCCGACAGCCGCTCCGCGAGCGTGCCGGTCCCTGCGGTGACGGCCGGGCGCGGCGCGCCCTCGGCGGCCTGCACCGGACGCGCCTCGGGCAGCTCGCCGAACAGCACACTCGGCCGCACGGCGGTGAACTCGGCGAGGAACTGGTCCCAGTCGATGTCCGCGACCGTCACAGCGGTGTCATCGAGATCCAGCGCCTGCCGCAACGCGGCCAGCGCCGACTCGGGCGCCATCGGCGGCACCCCATCCCGGCGCATCCGCCGCGCCAACGCCTCGTCAGCGGCCATGCCGCCCTCGGCCCACGGACCCCACGCAATCGAGGTCGCGGGCAGCCCGTCAGCACGCCGCCGCTCAGCCAACGCATCCAAGTAGGCGTTGGCGGCGGCGTAATTACCCTGCCCGGCCGCACCCACCGAACCCGAGATCGAGGAGAACAGCACGAACGCCGAAAGGTCCAGCTCACGCGTCAGCTCGTCCAAATGACGTGCGGCATCGGCCTTCGCCCGGAGCACCGAGGCAAACCGCTCCGGCGTGAGCGAATCCAGTACGCCGTCGTCCAGCACACCAGCCGCATGCACCACAGCCGTCAGCGGAAGCTCCGCCGGAAGCCCGGCCAACAGCTCCGCGAGCGCATCCCGGTCCGCCACATCACACGCGGCAACCGTCACCCGAGCACCCGAAGCCACCAGCTCATCCCGCAGCTCCACCGCACCCGGAGCCTCCAGCCCACGACGACTGGTCAACACCACATGCTCAGCACCCTGGCCCACCAACCACCGCGCCACCAGCGCACCCAACGCACCCGTGCCACCCGTCACCAACACCGAACCAGCACCCGGCGCCCACCCACCGTCCGAGGCCGACGCCGGGGCCGAAGCCCGCACCAACCGACGCCCGAAGACACCCGAGGCCCGCACCGCGACCTGGTCCTCGCCACCGGCACCGGCCAACACACCGGCCAGCCTCCCCAGCGCACGCTCGTCGGCCGTCTCGGGAAGGTCGACCAGACCCCCCCACCGCTCGGGCAGCTCCAACCCCGCCACCCGGCCAAGACCCCACACCAACGCCTGGCCAGGGCTCACCACACCATCGGAACGCCCGACCGACACCGCACCCCGCGTCGCCACCCACAACGGCGCACCCACACCCGCATCACCCAACGCCTGCACCAGCGCGGCGGTACGCGGCAGAGCGGACTCGGACCCGACCGCCAGCAGGGAGAACACCCCTGCCACCGAACCGCCCACGACCGCCGTCCGCAGTTCCTCCGCCAGCCCGGCGCGGTCCACCGCGCTCGACTCGACCACGCGCACATCAACACCACGCCCGGCCAGCGTCCGCACCGCACCCGTGGCCCAGGCACCCTCGGCCTCACCCGCGGGAACGACCACCAGCCAGCAGCCACCCAACACACCAGCCGCCGACCGCTCCGTCACCGGCTTCCACGACACCCGGTAACGCCAGCCATCCACCGCCGTACGCAACGACTCCTGCCGCCGCCACGACGACAACGCCGGCAACACCTCACCCAGCGAAAGCCCCGGATCCACCGCGAGCTCCGCCGCCAGCGCGGCCACATCCCCGCGCTCCACCACATCCCAGAACCGCCCGTCGACGGCACCGCCCGGCGCAACCTCCGGCGCCGCCGGAACCTCCTCCCACCAGTAGCGGGTGCGCTGGAAGGCATACGTCGGCAGCTCAACCCGCCGCGCACCGGTGCCCTCGAAGAAGCGACCCCAGTCCGGGGACTGGCCCCGAACATGCAGCACGGCGAGGGCAGCGGTCACCGACTCGGCCTCGGCACGGTCCTTCCTCAGCGCGGCGACGAACGCGGCGTCGGACGCGGGATCGGTCACGCACTCCTGCGCCATCGCCGACAGCACACCATCAGGACCCAGCTCAACGAAGGTCGTCACACCCTCCGCTTCCAACGCCCGCACACCGTCGAGGAAACGCACGGCCTCACGGACATGCCGCACCCAGAAGTCGGCCGTCGTGATCTCCTCAGCGGAGACGACCGTCCCGGTGAGGTTGGAGACGATCGGGATGCGCGGAGCCTCGTAGGTCAGCCCCTGCGCCACCTCGCGGAACGCCTCCAGCATCCCGTCCATACGGGGCGAGTGGAAGGCGTGGCTGACGGTGAGCCGCTTGGTCTTACGGCCCTGGGCCTCGAACGACGCCGCGATCTCCAGAGCCGCGTCCTCGTCACCCGCGATGACGACGGAGGAAGGCCCGTTGAGTGCGGCGATCGAGACGCGCTCGGTCAGCAGCGGCGCCACCTCGTCCTCCGACGCCTGGACAGCGATCATCGCGCCACCGGCCGGCAGCTCCTGCATCAGCCGCCCACGGGCCGCCACCAACGTGCACGCGTCCGCGAGGGACAGCACACCCGCCACATGTGCGGCAGCCAGCTCACCGATCGAATGCCCGGACAGGAAGTCCGGCGTCAGCCCCCACGCCTCGACCAGCCGGAACAGCGCCACCTCGATGGCGAACAGCGCGGGCTGAGTGAACCCGGTCTGGTCGAGCGCCTCGGCATCGTCCCCGAACAGCACATCCCGCAGCGGCCGCTCCAGATGCAGATCCAGATGCGCACACACCTCATCCAACGCATCCGCGAACACCGGATAGGCGTCATACAGCTCACGGCCCATCCCCAGCCGCTGGCTGCCCTGCCCCGTGAACAGGAACGCCACCTTGCCCTCGGCCACCGAGCCCTCGACCACGCCCGGGGCGGCCTCGCCCCGGGCCAGCGCGTCGAGCGCCCGCAACAGGGCGTCCCGGTCACCGACGGTCAGCACCGCACGCCGCTCCAGGGCAGCACGGCCGATGGCCAGAGTGTGGGCGACGTCGAGCGGCGCCGACTCCGGCCGCTCCGCGAGATGAGCCTGCAGCCGCGCGGCCTGCTCCCGCAGCGCTTCGGCGTTCTTGCCCGACAGCACGAACGGCAGCACACCGCCAAGACCGTCCCGCTCGGCCGGCTCCACCGGTTCCTCGACCACCGGGGCCTGCTCGATGATGGTGTGCGCGTTGGTGCCACTGATACCGAACGAGGAGATACCCGCACGACGCGGACGACCGGTCTCCGGCCACTCCTGCGCCTCGGTCAGCAGCGACACCGCACCCGACGACCAGTCCACATGCGGCGACGGCTCATCCACGTGCAACGTCTGCGGCAACACACCATGCCGCATCGCCAACACCATCTTGATGATGCCCGCCACACCGGCCGCGGCCTGCGTGTGCCCGATGTTGGACTTGATCGACCCCAGCCACAACGGCCGGTCGCCGTGCCGCTCCTGACCGTAAGTGGCCAGCAGGGCCTGCGCCTCGATCGGGTCACCCAGCGTCGTGCCCGTACCGTGCGCCTCGACCACATCCACATCACCGGCCGACAACCCGGCGCTGGTCAGTGCCTGCCGGATCACCCGCTGCTGCGACGGACCGTTCGGCGCCGTCAGACCATTCGACGCACCATCCTGGTTAATCGCACTGCCCCGGACCACCGCGAGCACCGGGTGGCCGTTGCGACGGGCGTCCGACAGCCGCTCCACCAGCAGCATGCCCACGCCCTCGCCCCAACCGGTGCCATCCGCACCAGCCGCGAACGCCTTGATCCGCCCATCCGCCGCAAGCCCGCGCTGACGGCTGAAGTCGATGAAGCTCTCAGGAGTGGACATCACCGTGACACCACCCGCGAGCGCCATCGAGCACTCACCCTGCCGCAGCGCCTGCACCGCCAGATGCAGCGCCACCAGCGACGACGAACACGCCGTGTCAACCGTGACCGCCGGACCCTCAAGGCCAAAGGTGTAAGCGACGCGGCCGGACACCACACTCGCCGCGTTACCCGTGCCCAGATGACCCTCCAGGCCCTCCGGCGCCTGCATCAGCAACGACAGATAGTCCTGACCGTTGGTCCCGGCGAAGACACCGATCTGCTCACCGCGCAGCGCGTTCGGGTCGATACCCGCACGCTCGAACGCCTCCCACGACGTCTCCAGCAGCAACCGCTGCTGCGGATCCATGGCAAGGGCCTCACGCGGCGAAATACCGAAGAACGCCGCGTCGAAATCCCCGGCGTCGTAGAGGAAACCACCCTCACGCGTGTACGACGTCCCCTGACGCTCCGGATCCGGGTCATACAGCCCCGCCAGATCCCAGCCACGGTCGGACGGGAACTCCGCAATCGCGTCCCCACCCGCCGTCAACAGCTCCCACAACTCCTCCGGCGACCGCACCCCACCCGGGAAACGACAGCTCATCGACACGATCGCGATCGGATCATCGGCCACCTCGACCGCCGGCGCCACGGCACCGCCACTCACCACGGCATCCGAGCCCACCAGCTCCGTCCGCAGGTGGTCGGCGAGGGCGGTGGCGTTCGGGTAGTCGTAGATCAGCGTCACGGGCAGCCGCAGACCGGTCGCCCCGCTCAGCCGATTGCGCAGCTCAACAGCGGTGAGCGAGTCGAAGCCCAGCTCCTTGAACGCACGCCCGGCCTCAACCGCATCAGCCCCGCCATGCCCCAGCACCGACGCCACCTGCGCACGCACCAACTCCAGCAACGTCTGCGCACGCTCGGCCTCCGTCAGACCCGACAGCCGCTCCGCCAACGTCCCAGCCGCAGCAGGAACATCCAGGCGCGGCCCGCCCTCGACGGCCGGCGCGGGACGCGCCTCGGGCAGCTCCCCGAACAGCGCACTCGTCCGCACAGCAGTGAACTCGACAAGGAACCGATCCCAGTCGATGTCCGCGACCGTCACAGCGGTGTCATCGAGATCCAATGCCCGCTGCAACGCGGCAACAGCGGACTCGGGCGCCATCGGCGGCACGCCATCGCGCCGCATCCGCCGCTCGAACGCCTCGTCAGCGGCCATGCCGCCCTCGGCCCACGGACCCCACGCGATCGACGTGGCGGGCAGCCCCTCAGCACGCCGCCGCTCAGCCAACGCATCCAGATAAGCATTGGCCGCCGCGTAATTACCCTGCCCAGCCGCACCCACCGAACCGGCGATCGAGGAGAACAGCACAAACGCCGAAAGGTCCAGCTCACGCGTCAGCTCATGGAGGTTCTGCGCGGACACGGCCTTGGCGCGCACCACCCGCTCCAGGCGCTCGGCGTCCAGCGCGTCCACGAGGCCGTCGTCCAGCACACCGGCCGCGTGCACGACGGCGGTCAGCGGGAACTCCGCCGGTATGGACACCAGCAGCTCGGCGAGCGCATCCCGGTCCGCCACATCACACGCGGCCACCGTCACCCGAGCACCCGAAGCCACGAGCTCGTCCCGCAGCTCCACCGCACCCGGTGCCTCCAGCCCACGACGACTGGTCAGCACCACATGCTCAGCACCATTGGCCACCAGCCAACGGGCCACACGAGCACCCAGCGCACCGGTACCACCCGTCACCAACACCGAACCAGCACCCGGCGCCCATCCACCGTCCGAGGCCGACGCCGGGGCCGAAGCCCGCACCAGCCGGCGCCCGAAGACACCCGAGGCCCGCACCGCGACCTGGTCCTCGCCACCGGCACCGGCCAGCACACCGGCCAGCCGTCCCAGCGCACGCTCATCGGCCGTCTCGGGAAGGTCGACCAGACCACCCCACCGCTCCGGCAGCTCCAACGCCGCCACCCGGCCAAGACCCCACACCAACGCCTGGTCCGGACTCACCACACCATCGGAACGCCCGACCGACACCGCACCCCGCGTCGCCACCCACAACGGCGCACCCACACCCGCATCACCCAACGCCTGCACCAACACAGCCGTACGCAGCAGACCCGACGCACCCTCGACCGCCAGCAGCGAGAACACCCCCGCCACCGAACCGCCCACGACCGCCGTCCGCAGCTCCTCCGCCAGCCCGGCGCGGTCCACCGCGCTCGACTCGACCACGCGCACATCGACGCCACGCCCGGCAAGCGTCCGTACCGCACCCGTGGCCCAGGCACCCTCGGCGTCGTCCGCGGGGACGACCACCAGCCAGCAGCCACCCAACACACCAGCCGCCGACCGCTCCGTCACCGGCTTCCACGACACCCGGTAACGCCAACCATCCACCGTCGAACGCAACGACTCCTGCCGCCGCCACGACGACAACGCCGGCAACACCTCACCCAGCGAAAGCCCCGGATCCACCGCGAGCTCCGCCGCCAGCGCGGCCACATCCCCGCGCTCCACCACATCCCAGAACCGCCCGTCGACGGCACCGCCCGGCGCAACCTCCGGCGCCGCCGGAACCTCCTCCCACCAGTAGCGGGTGCGCTGGAAGGCATACGTCGGCAGCTCAACCCGCCGCGCACCGGTGCCCTCGAAGAAGCGACCCCAGTCCGGGGACTGACCCCGGACATGCAGCAGGGCCAGGGCGGTGGTCACCGACTCGGCCTCCGCACGGTCCTTCCTCAGCGCCGCGACGAACGCGGCGTCGGACGCGGAATCGGTCACGCACTCCTGCGCCATCGCCGACAGCACACCATCAGGACCCAGCTCAACGAAGGTCGTCACACCCTCCGCTTCCAACGCCCGCACACCGTCGAGGAAACGCACGGCCTCACGGACATGCCGCACCCAGAAGTCAGCGCTGCTGATCTCCTCGGCGGAGACGACCGTCCCGGTGAGGTTGGAGACGATCGGGATACGCGGAGCCTCGTACGTCAGCCCCTCCGCGACCTCGCGGAACGCCTCCAGCATCCCGTCCATACGCGGCGAGTGGAACGCGTGGCTAACGGTGAGCCGCTTGGTCTTACGACCCTGCGCCTCGAAGCCCGCGGCGATCTCCACCGCCGCGTCCTCATCACCCGCGATGACGACGGAGGAAGGCCCGTTGAGCGCGGCAATGCTGACCCGCTCGGTCAGCAGCGGCGCCACCTCGTCCTCCGACGCCTGCACCGCGATCATCGCGCCACCGGCCGGCAGCTCCTGCATCAACCGCCCACGAGCCGCCACCAGCGTGCACGCGTCCGCGAGCGACAGCACACCCGCCACATGCGCGGCAGCCAGCTCACCAATCGAATGACCGGACAGGAAATCGGGACGCAGGCCCCACGCCTCCACCAGCCGGAACAGCGCCACCTCAACCGCGAACAGCGCAGGCTGAGTGAACCCCGTCTGATCCAATACAGCCGCGTCATCCCCGAACAGCACATCCCGCAGCGGCCGCTCCAGATGCAGATCCAGATGCGCACACACCTCATCCAACGCATCCGCGAACACCGGATAGGCGTCATACAGCTCACGCCCCATCCCCAGCCGCTGGCTGCCCTGCCCCGTGAACAGGAACGCCACCTTGCCCTCGACAGCCGACCCCTCGACCACATCCGGGACGGACTCGCCCCGGGCCAGCGCGTCCAGGCTCGCGAGGAACGCCTCGCGGTCCGTGGTGACGAGGGCGGCGCGCCGCTCCAGTGCGGCGCGGCTGGTGGCGAGTGAGAAGGCGAGGTCGGTCGCGCTCAGCTCGGGGTGGGTGCGCAGATGGGTGGCCAGCTGTGCGGCCTGGGCGTGCAGCGCCTGCCCGTCCTTCGCCGACAGCAGCCACGGCAGTGCGGTCAGTTCACGCGGCTCAGGCTGCTCGGCCGGGGCAACCGGCAGGGCCGGGGCCTGTTCGATGATGGTGTGCGCGTTGGTGCCACTGAGTCCGAACGAGGAGATACCCGCACGACGCGGACGACCGGTCTCCGGCCACTCCACCTGCTCCGTCAGCAGCGAGACGGCCCCCGCCGACCAGTCCACGTGCGGCGACGGCTCATCCACGTGCAACGTCTGCGGCAGCACACCATGCCGCATCGCCAGCACCATCTTGATAATGCCCGCCACACCGGCCGCGGCCTGGGTGTGCCCAATGTTGGACTTGATGGACCCCAGCCACAACGGCCGGTCCGCGTCCCGCTCCTGGCCATACGTGGCCAGCAACGCCTGCGCCTCGATCGGGTCACCCAGCGTCGTACCCGTACCGTGCGCCTCGACCACATCCACATCACCGGCCGACAGCCCCGCACCGGCCAGCGCCTGCCGGATGACGCGCTGCTGCGAGGGACCGTTCGGCGCCGTCAGACCATTGGACGCACCGTCCTGGTTGATGGCCGAGCCCCGCACGATGGCCAGCACCGGGTGGCCGTTCTTCTCCGCGTCCGACAGCCGCTCCACCAGCAGCATGCCCACGCCCTCGCCCCAACCGGTGCCATCCGCACCGGCCGCGAACGCCTTGATCCGCCCATCCGCCGCAAGCCCACGCTGACGGCTGAAGTCGACGAACGCCTCGGGCGTGGACATCACCGTGACGCCACCCGCGAGCGCCATCGAGCACTCGCCCTGCCGCAGCGCCTGAACGGCCATGTGGAGTGCCACCAGCGACGACGAACACGCCGTGTCGACCGTGACCGCCGGCCCCTCCAGACCGAAGGTGTAAGCGACGCGGCCGGACACCACACTCGCCGCGTTACCCGTGCCCAGATGACCCTCCAGGCCCTCCGGCGGGGTGGAGACCAGCCCGGCGTAGTCCTGGCCGTTGGTACCCGCGAAGACACCGGTACGGCTGCCGCGCAGCGTGGCCGGGTCAATACCCGCACGCTCGAACGCCTCCCACGACGTCTCCAGCAACAGCCGCTGCTGCGGATCCATCGCCAACGCCTCACGCGGGGAAATACCGAAGAACGCCGCGTCGAAATCCCCGGCGTCGTAGAGGAAACCACCCTCACGCGTATACGACGTCCCCTGACGCTCCGGATCCGGGTCATACAACCCCGCCAGATCCCAGCCACGGTCGGACGGGAACTCCGCAATCGCGTCCCCACCCGCCGTCAGCAGCTCCCACAACTCCTCCGGCGACCGCACCCCACCCGGGAAACGACAGCTCATCGCCACGATCGCGATCGGGTCATCGGCCACCGCGACCGCCGGCGCCACGGCACCGCCACTCACCACGGCATCCGAGCCCACCAGCTCCGTCCGCAGGTGGTCGGCGAGGGCGGTGGCGTTCGGGTAGTCGTAGATCAGCGTGGCGGCCAGGCGCAGGCCGGTCGCCGCGTTCAGCCGGTTGCGCAGCTCGATCGCGGCCAGCGAGTCGAAGCCCAGCTCCTTGAACGCACGCCCGGCCTCGACCGCCTCGGCCCCGCCGTGCCCCAGCACCGACGCGACCTGCGCACGCACCAACTCCAGCAGCGCACTGTCCTGTTCGGCCCTCGGCAGGCCGCTCAGGCGCTCGCCGAGGGGGGAGGCGGCGTCGGCGTCGGTGACGACCTGGCCGGTGTCGGCGCCGGCCGTGGCGCGCGGTCCGGCCTCCGGCAGGTCGGCGATCAGCGGGCTCGGGCGTACGGCGGTGAGGGTGCGGGCGAAGTGCTCCCAGTCGATGTCCGCGACCGTCACAGCGGTGTCATCGAGATCCAGCGCCTGCCGCAACGCGGCCAGCGCCGACTCGGGCGCCATCGGCGGCATGCCCTCGCGGCGCATCCGCCGCTCCATGGCGTCGTCACCGGCCATGCCGGAGTCCGCCCACGGGCCCCAGGCGATCGAGGTAGCGGGCAGGCCCTCGGCACGCCGCCGCTCGGCCAACGCATCCAAGTAGGCGTTGGCGGCGGCATAGTTGCCCTGCCCGGCCGCACCCACCGAACCCGTGATCGAGGAGAACAGCACGAACGCCGAAAGGTCCAGCTCACGCGTCAGCTCGTCCAGATGCAGCGCGGCGTCGGCCTTCGCCCGGAGCACCGAGGCGAACCGCTCCGGCGTGAGCGAATCCAGTACGCCGTCGTCCAGCACACCAGCCGCGTGCACCACAGCCGTCAGCGGGAACTCCGCCGGTATGGACACCAGCAGCTCCGCGAGCGCTCCCCGGTCGGCCACATCACACGCGGCCACCGTCACCCGAGCGCCCGAAGCCACGAGCTCATCCCGCAGCTCCACCGCACCCGGAGCCTCCAGCCCACGACGACTGGTCAGCACCACATGCTCAGCACCGTTCGCCACCAACCAACGGGCCACATGAGCACCCAGCGCACCCGTACCACCCGTCACCAACACCGAACCAGCACCCGGCGCCCACCCACCGTCCGAGGCCGACGCCGGGGCCGAAGCCCGCACCAACCGACGCCCGAACACACCCGAGGCACGCACCGCAACCTGGTCCTCACCACCAGCACCGGCCAGCACACCCGCCAGCCGTCCCAACGCACGCTCATCCACCGACTCCGGCAGATCGACCAGACCACCCCACCGCTCCGGCAGCTCCAACGCCGCCACCCGACCAAGCCCCCACACCAACGCCTGGCCAGGGCTCACCACACCATCGGAACGCCCCACCGACACCGCACCCCGCGTCGCCACCCACAACGGCGCACCCACACCCGCATCACCCAACGCCTGCACCAACACAGCCGTACGCAACAGCCCCGACGCACCCTCGCCCACCGCGAGAAGCGACACCACACCCGTCACCGAGGTGTCGCCCACCGCCGTCCGCAGCTCCTCCGCCGCCCCGGCGCGGTCCCCAGCACCCAGCTCGGCCACGCGCACGTCCACACCACGCCCGGCCAGCGTCCGCACCACACCCGCACACCACGCGCCCTCGGCCTCACCGGCGGGCACCACAACCACCCAGCAGCTACCCGGCACACCGGCCGTCGACCGCTCCGTCACCGGCTTCCACGACACCCGGTAACGCCAACCGTCCACCATCCCACGCACCGACTCCTGCCGCCGCCACGACGACAACGCCGGCAACGCCTCACCCAGCGAAACCCCCGGATCCACCGCGAGCTCCGCCGCCAGCGCGGCCACATCCCCGCGCTCCACCACATCCCAGAACCGCCCGTCGACGGCACCGCCCGGCGCGACCTCCGACGCCGGTCCGGCCGGGGCGGGGGCGTTGAGCCAGTACCGCTGGCGCTGGAAGGCGTAGGTGGGCAGGTCGACCGTGCGGGCTCCGGTGGTGGCGTACGGGGCGGCCCAGTCGGCCTTCTTGCCCCGGACGTACGCCAGCGCCACGGCCGCGCTCAGGGTTTCGGCTTCGGGGCGCCCGCCGCGCAGCGCGGGGGCGTACGCGGTGCCGTCGGCGTCGGCGTCGGGCAGACAGTCCTGGGCCATGGCGGTGAGCACAGCGTCGGGGCCGAGCTCCAGGAAGGTGGTGGCGCCCTTGTCGGCGAGGGTCCGCACACCGTCGCGGAAGCGGACCGCCTCGCGGACATGGCTCACCCAGTACTCGGGCGAGCACAGCTCCTCGGCGGTGGCGACCCGCCCGGTGACGGTGGAGACCACGGGGATGCGCGGCGGCGCGTACTCCAGCACCTGGGCGACGCGCCGGAACTCGGCGAGCATGCCGTCCATGAGCGGCGAGTGGAACGCGTGGCTGACCGTGAGCCGCTTGGTCTTGCGGCCCTGTGCCTCGAAGCCCGCCGCGATCTCCAGAGCCGTCTCCTCGTCACCCGAGACGACGACGGAGTCGGGGCCGTTGACGGCGGCGATGCCGATCCGGTCCTCACGTCCGGCGAGCAGCGGCAGCACCTCGTCCTCGGACGCCTGCACCGCGATCATCGCGCCACCGGCCGGGAGCTCCTGCATCAGCCGGCCACGGGCGGCGACCAGCGCGGCGGCGTCCTCGAGGGACAGCACACCGGCCACATGGGCCGCGCTGAGCTCGCCGATGGAGTGTCCGGCGAGCAGGTCGGGGCGCAGCCCCCAGGACTCGATGAGGCGGTAGAGCGCGACCTCGACGGCGAACAGGGCGGGCTGGGTGTAGTCGGTGCGGTCGAGGAGGGCGGCCTCGGGGGTGCCCTCCTCGGCGAAGAGCACGTCGAGGAGCGGGCGTTCGAGCTGTTCCTCGAGGTACCAGCAGGCGTCGTCGAGGGCTTCGGCGAAGACGGGGTAGGCGTTGTAGAGCTCGCGGCCCATGCCGAGGCGCTGGCTGCCCTGTCCGGTGAACAGCAGGGCGAGCTTTCCGGCGGCGGGGGCGCCGCGGACGACGGACGGGCTGTCGCCGCCCTCGGCGAGGGTGCGCAGGGCGGCGAGGAAGCCGTCCCGGTCGCCGGCGAGGAGCACGGCGCGCTGCTCGAAGGTGGCGCGGGTGGTGGCCAGGGAGTGGCCGATGTCGGTGAGGGCGAGCCCGGGGTCCGACTCCAGCCACGCGTGCAGCCGCCGGGCCTGGTCGCGGAGGGCGTCGGGGGTCTTCGCGGACAGGGTCCAGGGCAGTACGGCGGGGGTCTGTCCGTCGGGCCGCGCGGTGGACTCGCCGTCGGCGTCCCGGGTTCCGCCGTGGCCGTCGGCGCCGCCCTGCTCCCCGGCGCCGTCCCGTGTCTCGGCGCCGTCCTGGGTCTCGGCGGGAAGCGGGGGCTGTTCGATGATGGCGTGGGCGTTGGTGCCGCTCATGCCGAACGAGGAGACGCCGGCGCGGCGCGGGCGGCCGTGTTCCGGCCAGGGCCGCGCCTCGGTCAGCAGTTCGATGTCACCGGTGGTCCAGTCGACGTGCGGGGTCGGCTCGTCGATGTGCAGGCTGCGCGGCAGGACGCCGTGGCGCATCGCCATGACCATCTTGATGATGCCGCCGACACCGGCCGCGGACTGGGTGTGGCCGATGTTGGACTTGAGCGAGCCGAGCCACAGCGGCTGGTCCGCCTCCCGCTCCTGGCCGTAGGTGGCCAGCAGCGCCTGCGCCTCGATCGGGTCGCCCAGCGTGGTGCCCGTGCCGTGTGCCTCGACCGCGTCCACCTCACCGGCCGACAGTCCGGCGTTGGCGAGGGCCTGGCGGATGACGCGCTGCTGGGCGGGGCCGCTGGGGGCGGTCAGACCGTTGCTGGCGCCGTCCTGGTTGATGGCGGTGCCGCGGACGACGGCCAGCACCCGGTGGCCGTGCCGACGGGCGTCCGAGAGCCGTTCGACGAGCAGCATGCCGACGCCCTCGCCCCAGGCGGTGCCGTCGGCGGCGGCGGCGAACGGCTTGCAGCGGCCGTCGGGGGCGAGTCCGCGCTGGCGGCTGAAGGCGATGAACGAGCCGGGGTTGGCCATGACCGCCGCGCCGCCCGCGAGCGCCATGGTGCACTCGCCCGCGCGCAGCGCCTGGACGGCCAGGTGGAGCGCCACCAGGGACGAGGAGCACGCGGTGTCGACGGTGACGGTGGGGCCTTCGAAGCCGAAGGTGTAGGCGATGCGGCCGGAGGCGACGCTGGCCGCGTTGCCGGTGACCAGATAGCCCTCGAAGCCCTGTTCGGCCTCGTGCAGCCGGGGTCCGTAGTCCTGGGTCTCGGCGCCGACGAACACACCGGCCCGGCCGCCCCGGAGGGTCGTGGGGTCGATCCCGGCGCGTTCGAAGACCTCCCAGGAGGTCTCCAGCAACAGCCGCTGCTGCGGATCCATCGCGAGCGCCTCACGCGGCGAAATTCCGAAGAACGCCGGATCGAACTCATCGGCGTCGTGCAGGAATCCGCCTTCGCGGGTATAGCTGCGGCCCGCCTTGTCCGGGTCGGGGTCGTAAAGCCCGGCGAGATCCCAGCCCCGGCTCACCGGGAATTCGGAGATGACGTCCTTTCCGTCCGCGACGATTTCCCAGAGTTCTTCGGGAGAGCCGACCGAACCGGGGAAACGGCAGCTCATTCCGATAATCGCGATGGGTTCATCGGCGGCTGTCGGACCGGTGCCGGTATCGGCCGAGAGGGCGTCGGCGCCGTCGTCGGCGCCCAGCAGTTCGGCCCGCAGACGGCGGGTGAGGTCGGCCGGGGTGGGGTGGTCGAAGGCGAGGGTGACCGGCAGCCGCAGTCCGGTGGCGGCGGTCAGCCGGGCGTGCAGATCGACCGTGGCGAGGGAGTCGAAGCCCAGGTCGAGGAAGGGACGTTCGGGGTCGAGGACGTCCGGCGCCTTGTCCTTGAGGGCCTGTGCGACGACCTCGCCGACCCATGCGCCGAGAGCCTCGGCGCGCTCGGCCTCGGGAAGTCCGGCGAGTCGGTCCCGCCACGGGGACACCTCTTCGGAGCTCGCGTCCTGAATTTCGGTGTGCTCGGGCGTGAAATCCACGGACTCACTCACCATCGCGCGCCCCATTACCTCGCAAGACATAACACCTAGACCGTAGGCCAGCCTTACACAGGGCAGGACGACGAGATACCCCTTCAAACCCCCTATGGACCCCTATCATCCCTTTAGGGTCCCGTATGCACTCACCCTTTCATAAGGGCCGCGCTTAACTCAGGGTGCATGAGAATTCTGGTGGCGACAAGGAGTACGGAGAAACAAGGCGTATTCAGAGGTCGAAACCGCGGCGGCGGGGAGGTCCGTGGCGGCAGTTAAGTCCTCAGAGGTGGAGGGGCGGCCTTTCGGTACGCCCCTCCACCTCTCGGGGGATCGCCAGTTGGTCATTGGGTGGTCAGCCACGGCCGGGCGTCCGCTCGATGAATGGGGCGAGCAGCCCGGGTACCGAGGTCTCGGCGAGGGCGATCCCCTGGTCTTCGGTCAGATCGTGCACGTGGTAGGCGCCCTCGCCGGCCGCGGTGGTGGCGCCGACGGTGAGCAGTCCCGCCCGGCGCTGGAAGGGTGTGCGGGAAATCTTCCAGCCGATGATGGCGTCGCGCTGGAGGGCTACGGTGCGGTGTGCGAACGTCCCGGAGGAGGCGACCAGATAGCGGCCGCGGAGCCCATGGCCGAGGGTGCGGTAGGCGTTGATGGCGAACGCCACCAGGAGCGGCACCAGCACCACAGCCGTGATCACTCCGGTGGTGATGAGCCAGCTGCCCAGCCACAGTCCCAGGCCCACCGGGACGGCCGCGATCAGGGCCGACCACATGAGGGCGCGGTTGATCCGGCGCCGCAGGGCGGCCCTGGGGTGCGGGAGGAGGCCCTCGCGCGCGATCAGGCCGGAGCCCGCCGGCAGCACCTCGGCGGCGACCCGCAGGGCCTCGGCGCGCGGGGTGGGAGAGGTCAGGGCACGACGCCTGCGGTTCTCGTCCTCGCCTCCCAGGCCGCTGGCGACGGCGTTGAGTTTGGCGCCCTTGGCCCAGCGCAGCGGAATGGGCTCGACGAGTTCGAGGCCGCGCAGATGTCGTTCTTCGATGGTCACGGAGCGGGTGATCAGCAGTCCGCGGCGGATGCGGAGCAGTCCGCCCTCCTCACGGCGCAGTTCGTAGCCGGCCCAGTTCTCGATGAAGGTGGCGGTGGAGCCGACCACGCCGAGGGCGACGATGACGACGACGGCCACCAGGATTCCGTACCACAGCGGAACGGAGCCGAAGCGGCGCTCGATGTCCTTGACGATGCCGAGTTCGAGCGGGTCGATCTTCATCTCGTTCAGGGTGCGGTACGCACTGCCCGCGGCGATGAAGACGCCGCCGACACCCCAGACGGTGAGCGGGCCGTAGCGCAGCCAGGACCAGTCCAGCCGGCAGATCACACCGTCGTTGTCGGCCACCGCACGGGACCGGCCGGCGTCGCGCAGGGTGATGATCCGGCGGCGCAGTTCGAGGGCGTCGGCCTTGGTGATGCCGTCGAGGGCGAGCCGGCGCGCGGCGGTGTCGCTCTGCTCCCCGCTGTCGATCCGCAGCGTGGTGAGGCCGAAGATCCGGTGAACCGGGTTGGCGGTGAGGTCGACGCCACGGATGCGGCCGACCGGGATCGAGCGCTCGCTGCGGAAGAGCAGACCGGTGTGGATCTCGAAGCGGTCCTCGGTGAGCCGGTAGCGGGTGGTGAACAGCCGCATCAGCCCGATGCCGCTGATGACCAGGAAGGTCACGAACAGCGACGCGAAGGTGATGACGACCTGGAGGTTGGTCTTGCCTCCGGTGAGGACGAGGCTGGCGAGGAACATGGCCAGCGGCGCGCCGAGGAAGGACAGATTGACCAGCAGCAGCCGGCTGTTCAGCCTTCCCCAGTCATGGCCGGCCGCCTGGGGCGGCGCCGTGGTGTCAGGTGTCATGTGGCGTCTCCGGGGGCCGCCTGGACGCGTGCGGCCAGGTAGTCGACCAGACCCTGGGCGACCTTGTGGTCGATGCCCTTGATCTTCACGGCGCCCGAGGAGGAGGCGGTGGCCACGGTGACACCGGAGAGTCCGAACATCTGCTGGAGCGGACCACGCAGGGTGTCCACCGTCTGAACCCGGGACAGCGGAACGACCCGCCACTGCTGCCAGAGCCAGCCGGACGCCGCGTAGACCGCCTCGTCGGTGGCCTCCCAGCGGTGGACCCGGTAACGCCAGGCCGGCATGACGGCCATGTAGAGCAGTCCGGGGAGGCACGAGATCAGCGTGGCCCACATGAAGAACTCACGCGTCGGGGGGATGGAGGCCCACAGGATCCCGAAGGTGAGGGGCAGGGGCAGGGCGAACAGTGCCGCCTGGAGAGTCCACCAGCCCATCGCACGGCGGTCGACCCGGTGGCGAGGGGGCCGGAGCCTCAGGTTGTCATGGCGTTCCACTGCTTCACCCTGCTCTGCCTTGGGAGGGGATGCCGGGCACACCCGGCGGGGTTGGAGGGCTATGAAATCAGGCTCCGGTCGATACCCGGTCGGCGGCCTGCCGGGGCAGCTGGGCACTGCCGTCGTCCTGGGTCCTCAGCTTGCGCATCTTGGCCAGCAGAACGGCCGTACGGGTCAGCACCATGGCCAGCGCCATGAAGATGAAGGCGTTGGAGTAGGTGTCCTGGCCGCTGATGCCGTAGTCGATGGAGAACTTGATCAGGCCCACGGGGTACCAGTGCTCGGCTCCGTAGACGAAGATGACGCGCGCGCTGGAGAGGACGATCCACACCAGCGCGTAGCCGATGCCGCCGATGGTGTACAACTCGCCCGAGCCGGCGTCCTTGTGGGCGGGCAGCAGCACTCCGGCGATCAGGCCGCAGATGACACCGACGCCGACGCCCACGAGTTGCAGGGACACGTCGTTGTCGCCCACGGTCGGGAAGGAGTGGACGAAGATGGCGACGACCACGGCCACGGCGATGATCGAGCGCAGCATCCGCAGCGTGGTGATGCGGCGGCGGCCGAGGTCGGTCGCCAGGACGATGGTCAGGATGGTGCCGCTCGCGATCAGTGCGGCCATGAATTGGCTCATCTGTGGCATCTGCGACGTTCTCCAAACCAAGGGGACGATGTGCTTCGCGGTGTGACGGCTGTGCGTCCCACCAAGGTCAACCGTAGAAGCGGGCCGTACGGCGCGAGACGACTGAACGGTGGGTTCCGGCTGTCAACCGATCGGTGGACACGGTGGACACCCGTGGTAGTACTGAGACCGTGCGCAATCACTCTCCGGGGGACGGCTCGAGGACCGGTGCGTATCTGGGTCCCGAGTCCGGCACCCGCTGGTTCGGCCTCTGGGACGGCTTCTTCGCCGTTTCCTATCTCGTCACGGCCGTCCTGCTTCTCCTCTCCAGCGGCTCCCAGGTCAGCCACTCCCTCCCGGTGGCCGCGCTGACGCTGATGGTGCCCTGGTACGCGGCGGTCGGCCGGGGGCTGATGATCGAGGCGAGCTACGGGCCCCGGAACCTGGTCTTCGCGGTGGGCCTGGTGGCGCTGTTCTGTGTCACCACGGTGTTCAGCCTGATCGGCACCTTCGCGCTGTTCGCGGTCGTTCCCATGCTGATCATGAGCCTGCCGATGAGCTGGGCGGTGGCGCTGGCCACGGTGGCCAATCTGTGTCCGGTGCTGGTGGTGGTGTTCATCGGTGAGGACCTGGGGCTGAGCGTCTGGGAGATGGTGCCCGTTTCGCTGCTGAGCATCGCGCTGTCGGTCCTGCTGGGGCTGTGGATCAAACGGGTGGTGCGGCAGAGCAAGGAGCGCGGGCAGCTCATCGAGGAGTTGCGGCAGAGCCGGGAGCGGGTGGCCCGGCTCTCCCACGAGGCCGGTATCTCCGCCGAGCGCGAGCGGCTGGCCCGGGAGATCCACGACACTCTGGCGCAGAGTCTGACCAGCATCATCAGCCTGGTGCAGGCAGCCGAGTCGGAGGTGCGCGACGCACCGGACCAGGCGGTGGACCATCTGTCGCTGGCCGGGCGGGTGGCCAAGGAGTCGCTCGCCGAGGCCCGTGACTTCGTGGCCGCCCTGACCCCGCCCGCGCTGCGCGGCGGCTCGCTGTCGCAGGCGGTGCGCCGGCAGGCGGAGGGGCTGATCGCCGAAACCGGCCTGGAGGTGCGGTGTTCGGTGATGGGCGAGGAGAAGGCCCTGCCGATGGCGGTCAGCGTGGTGCTGCTGCGCACCGTGCAGGAGGCCATCGCCAATGTGCGCAAGCACGCCAAGCGGGCCCGTACGGTGGATGTGATCGTGGTCTTCGACCAGGGCGGCGTCCGGCTGCTGGTCCGCGACGACGGCGAGGGGTTCACCCCGGACGGCACACAGGAAGGCTACGGGCTGCGCGGGATGCAGGCCCGGGTGGAGGAGATCGACGGGGTGGCGTCCGTCACCAGCGGCCCCGGACGGGGCACCACCGTGGAGGTGAGCGTGCCGGTGTCGGCGCTGACCGGGGAGGCAGCGAATGGCTGAGGGAGCGTCGAACGGGTCGGGCGGGCCCATCAGGGTCCTGCTGGCCGATGACCATCCCGTGGTGCGGGAGGGGCTGAGCGCCATGCTGGACTCCGCCGAGGGGATCACGGTGGTCGGACAGGCCGGTTCCGGTGAGGAGGCGGTGGTCCAGGCGGTCGCGCTGCGGCCGGACATCACCCTGCTGGACCTGCGCATGGGCGGCATGGACGGGGTCGAGGCCACCGGGCAGATCCTGCGGCAGGTGCCGGCCTGCAAGGTGGTCATCGTGACCACCTACGAGGACGACTCCGACATCCTGCGGGCGGTGGAGGCGGGCGCCGCGGGCTATCTGCTGAAGGGCAGCTCACGTCAGGAGCTGATCGAGGCGGTGCAGACCGCGGCGCGCGGCGAGACGGTGCTCACCCCCTCGCTCGCGGGCAAGCTCTTCCGCACCCGGGTGGCCGAGCCGTCCCCGCTCTCCAACCGTGAGCGGGAGGTGCTGCGGCTGGTCGGCCGGGGGCTGACCAACGCCGAGATCGGCGCGGAGCTGTTCGTCAGCGAGGCCACGGTCAAGACGCATCTGCTGCGCTCGTATCGGAAGCTCGGCGTCTCCGACCGCACGGCCGCGGTGCTGAAGGCCATGGAGCAGGGCCTGCTCTCCTGACCTCGGCGGTGCGGTCAGCAGAGCCGGGAGGCCCTCACACCGTGCCCGTCAGACTGCTGTCGGAGAGCTTCGCGGGCAGGTCGCGGCGGCGCTTGACGTTCAGCTTGCGGTAAATGCGGGTCAGGTGCTGCTCCACGGTGCTGACGGTGACGTACAGCTTGGAGGCGATCTCCCGGTTGGTGTTGCCGTGCGCGGCCAGTACCGCGATCCGCACCTCGGCCTCGGTCAGGGCCTCCACATCGCGCTGCGCCTCCGACCCCTGGCCCGGCTGTGCGGCGGCCGCGGCGAACTCGCCGCTGTCCGCGTGCCGGGGCATCAGCTCGCGGCACAGCGGATCGGCGCCGCAGGTCTTGGCCACGTGCCAGGCCTTGCGGACGAACACCCGGCCCCGGTTGAAGTCGCCCAGGGAGCGGTAGGCGCGGCCGAGTTCGCCGAGGGCGATGGCCAGCTGGACGCGGTCGTCGCCGCCCTCCAGGATCTCGACGGCCTCCTTGAGCCGGGGCACCCGGCGCTTGAGTTCGTCGGTGCGGGCCAGGACGACCAGCAGGGCGCCGCGCAGCCGGGCGTCGTCCGGGCCCCGCCGCAGCTGCTCCTCGGCCAGCGCGCGGGCGCGCCCCGGGTCGCCGAGGGCCAGCCAGGTCTCGGCGGCGTCCAGCCGCCAGGGGGACAGCAGGGGCATGTCCATCCGCCAGGTGTCCATCAGCTCACCGGCGGCCGTGAAGTCGCCGAGCGCGGCGTGGTAACGGCCGGTGGCCAGATGGCAGCGGCCCCTCGCCCGCAGGTAGAACAGCCCGGGGAGGGTCTGGAAGAGCTCGTCGGGCAGGGGCTGTTCGAGCAGCGCCATGGCCTCGTCGTAGTGGCCCATCCCGGTCTCGGCCTGGATCAGGGTGGACAGCAGCAGCCCGATGCCCACGCCCCAGCCCTGGACCGAGATCCGCGACATCGCCGTGCGCGCCTGGTGCGCGGCGACCTGGAGATCGCCCTGGCGCAGCGCGATCTCGGCCCGTACGGCGGACAGCAGCGCCTGCCAGGTGGGCACGCGGCGGGCGGAGCACTCGCCCAGCAGCCGCTCGCACCAGGACAGGGCGAGGTCGAGCCGGCCGGCCAGGACCAGCGCCAGCAGCGCCACGACCAGCGGCTGGAGGGTGCTGTCGCTCAGGTGGTAGCGCTGGAGGACCCGTTCCGCCTCGATGACGGCCCGGTCGACCTGGCCCTCGGTGAGCGCGGCGGACATGGTGGCCGCGGCGTGGGCGTAGGCCAGGCCGGCCATGTCGCGGGGGGCGCCGGTGGCCGCCGGGCTGCCGGTGCCGACGGTGGGCAGGCGGTCGCGCAGCGGGGGGCTGAGCATCGTCAGCCACTGGGCGGAGGCGGAGACGGCGGCGGTCATCGCGGGGTCGTCGCCGCCGGCGCGGGCCGAGCGGGTCAGCGCACAGACGGCGTCGGCGGCCGCGTCCAGCCGTCCCGACCAGGCGAGGTAGGAGGTGGTCGGGGCGACGTCGCGCGGGGCGAGCCGGCCCTTCCGGGCGCCCTCGATGAGCTCGGGCAGATGGCTTTCGGCGGCGGCCGGGCCGATCCGCCAGGCGACGCCGACCAGCCGGGCCTTGAGGGCGGTGCGCTCGGGGCCGGGCTCGCAGGCGTGGTGGGCGTATTCGAGGCAGCGGAGCGCGAACTCCAGCTCCTCCTCGACCAGGGCGAACTCGGCGGCCTCGCGCAGCACGGGGACGGTCCAGCGCTCGGCGTCCTGCCGGGCGGAGACCAGCTGGCGGGCGACGTCGAGCGCGGAGGCGCCGTCGGTGTGCAGCAGCCGGGCGGCGCGGGCGTGCAGGGTGGAGCGGGCGGGCGCGGGGATCGCGTCGAGCACCGCGGTACGGGCCACCTCGTCGCGGAAGGTGTTGTGTTCCAGGAGGCCGCACTGGTGCAGGTCCTGGATGCCCTGGTGGACCGTGTTGACGCTCAGGTCGAGGAGCTGGCCGAGCAGCCGCGGGGAGCGGGCGTCGCCGAGCACGGCGATCCCGCGGGCGATCCGCAGCGCCTCGGGTTCGCCGCGGTGCAGACAGCCGAGGACGGCGTGGGCGAACGCCTCGCCGGGCACGGGCCGTTGCTGCGCCTCGCCGTGCTCGCCCACGGTCCGCCAGTCCTCCAGCAGGGCGCGCAGCAGCAGCGGGTTGCCGCCGGAGACGCGGTGGCATTCGGGGGCCAGGCGGGCGGCGACGGTGGCGGACAGGGAGCCGGACAGCGCCTCGGCGACCCCGGCCTCGGTGAGCATGTGCAGCCGCATGCGGACGCAGTTGGGCTGGCGGAGCAGTTCGGCGTGGAAGGTGAACTGTTCCTGGCGGAGCCGGGGCGATTCGGTGAGGACGATGAGGACCTTCGCCTGACGCACCCGGCGGGCCAGATGGAGCAGGAATTCCAGGGACTGGCCGTCGCCGCAGTGCACATCGTCGACGAGGACGACAAGAGTGCGATCGTCGACCATGCGCAGCAGTACCGAGGTGATCTGGGACATCACGTGCATACGTCCCGCGGCGGTGCTTTCCGGTGCGTTACCGTCCAGCAGCGCGATCGCCTCGGACCGTACGTCGGCGGGCATCGCGGCGTTGTCGAAGATCTTGCGGAGAATGCCGAAGGGAAGGTCGCTCTCGGCGCGCGAACCGGCCGCTTCCAGGAGCAGTGCGCCCTGGTCGATGGCGTGTTCGGCGAAGGTGTTCAGCAGCGTGGTCTTCCCGCTGGCCACCGCGCCACTGACCAGAGCCAGCCGGCCTCGGCCCTGCGTCGCACCGCGCAGCATGTCGCGCAGCGCCGACAGGTGGTTCTCGCACTCGAAGAGGTTCGCAGGCAAAGAATTCATCCCCCGAGGGACGCCCTCCGATGCCCCTGACGGACCGCCGGGGCATCGAGCGTGGCGCGCGGTGTTGTGCAATGCGTCGGCTAGGTTTCCTGAAGCGGTCCGGCTCAGGGTTTCGGTCCCGAAAGCGCCTCCGCGACGAGACTCATGATCTGCGCTTGATGTCCGGCCAAGAAGAAATGGCCGCCCGGGAACACCCGGATGTCGAACGCCCCGGTGGTGTGCGACCGCCATGCCGTGGCCTCATCGAGGCTGGTCCTGGGGTCGTTGTCGCCGGTCAGCACGGTGATCGGCGAGCGGACGGCGGCGTCGGGCGCGGAGCGGTAGGTCTCGATCGCCTTGTAGTCACCGCGGATCGCCGGCATCGCCATGCGCAGGATCTCCTCATTTCCGAGAATGCGTGAATCGGTGCCGCTGAGCAGCTTCATCTCGCGTACGACACCGTCGTCATCACGCCGGTGCACATTCTCGTCGCGGTAACGGGAGGGGGCCCGGCGGCCCGAGGCGAAGAGGGCGCGCGCGGAGAACCCCGCATCGGCCTCCTCCAGACGGCGGGTCACCTCGAACGCGAGCACGGCGCCCATGCTGTGCCCGAAGAAGACGACCGGGAGATCGAGCCAGGGCGTCAACTCCGCCGCGATGGCGTCCGCGTACTCCCCGATGTTGTCGATCAGCGGTTCATGCCGCCGGTCCTGACGCCCCGGATACTGCACGCACAGGACATCGGCGGACGAGGAAAGCGTTTGGGACATCGGGAAGAAGAACGGCGCCGAACCCCCGGCGTGCGGCAGACAGACCAGCCGGGCGCGACTGCTCGGCGCCGGATGGAATCGTCGTATCCAGACGCTGTCTTCTCGCGGTGCACCCATGCGTGGGGAATGTCTTTCACTCATCAAGCAATCCGTGGGGGGGACAAGAACAGCACTGCCCCCTTCATGACTAACACGACCGATGATGTAGGGGGCACCCCTAAGTTTACGGGGATCCTCATTGACTGGGCCCTCGGGGCGTGCGCGACTGCCGGGCGCTCTTGCTGAGCGCCTCCGACAGATCGTCCAGCGCGTCCACGAGTTGCTCGGCGCCGCGCAGCGCCACCCCCGGCGGGTCCCCGGCCGTCCGCTGCCACCGCTCCAGCGACCGGTGCACCGCCGCCCAGTGCGGCGGCCGCCGTTCGCGTACCGCCTCGACCGCCTCCGGCATCGCCTGCCGCAGCGCCGCGGCGAAGTCCTCGGCCTCCGCGGACGGGGGCACATCACGCTCCGGCAGATGCGCCTCCAGCAGCATGACGACCCGTCCCATCGTGGACAGCGCCGTCTGCGCGGCCCGCGCCGCGCGCCGCGACAGTCCGCGGTGGCGCACCGGTTCCCGGTGGGCCTGTGCCTCGCTCTGCTCCCAGGCGGCCCGCGCCGCGCGGGCGTCCAGCAGGGCGTCCCGCACCTGACGGGGGCGGCGGTCGGCGGGGCGGGCGTAGGCGTCGAGGACGGCGGTGGCGAACGAGCCGTTGGCGGCCAGCCAGTCGGCGAGCCGGTCCCGCAGCCGTGGTGTCTCCCAGGCGGGGAAGACCGCGTAGGCGGCCATCGCCAGCACCCCGCCGAGCAGGGTCAGCGCCACCCGCGCCTGGACGGTCTGCTGCCATGCCTCGCCCGGGATGCTGAGCAGGAAGACGACATACGCGCTCACACACGCGGAGGTCACGATGAAACCGGTGCGCAGCAGCAGATACATCGACAGCACGCACAGCACGGCCAGCGTGGTGCTCAGATAGGGGCCGGGGTGGACCAGCGCCACCAGGCCACCGCCGACCAGCACCCCCGCCAGGGTGCCGAGGAAGCGGGCGATACCACGGGAGTACGTCTGGGCGAAGTCCGGCCGCAGGACCATCGTGGAGGTCAGCGGCGCCCAGTAGGCGTGCCCCAGCGGCAGGGCCGTGGACAGCAGATAGCCGCTGACGGCGACCGCGCACAGGCGCACCGCGTGCCGCAGCACCGGCGAGGACCAGCGGGCCTCGCGGCGGACGGCGCGCAGCGCCGCGGTCACGGTGCCCGCGATACCGGGGCGGGGCAGGAAGCGGTGGACCATCCGGCCTTCGGCGGACACCTCCTCCACCGGCTCGTCGGACGCCTCCACCACGTCCGCCACCAGCGAGATGAGCCGCAGCGCGGCGCGGCGGGGGGCGCCGGTCAGCTGCCCGCCGTCCTCCGGCACCCGCACCACGGACATGGCGTCGGAGGGCACCCGCACCGGTTTGCCGTGGCGGATGGCGTGGGCCACGGCGTCCAGCACGGTGCCCGTGGCGGCCAGCAGTTCCCGCACCCGGTCGCGCTCCGGCCCCTCCTCGGGGGCGCCGACCACCGGGTCGGCGAGCGAGGCGAGCACCGGGCGGATCCGCTCGGCCAGCAGCCGGTAGCCCCGCAGCTGGCGCGGGCGGCGCCGGGCCTGACGCGGTGTGAGGGCGGCGGCGCTGCGGGCCTCCATCAGCGGCTTGGGGTCGAACGGCGCCACCGGGTCGTGGCGCAGCCGGCGGGCGTAGTCCGCGACGGCGGCGAGCGCGTCCGCGAGGGCGTCGCGCTGCACACCCCAGGGCCGCACCGGGAAGAGCACGATCAGCAGGGCCTGCACCACGCCGCCGACCCCGATCAGCAGGGCGTGTCCCAGGGCGCCCAGGACCGAGGTCGGCAGGGTGACCGTGATCAGCATGACGGCCACCATCTGGGTGGAGACCAGCCCGGAGACCGGGCCGACCGCCCATGACATGCCGGTCAGCAGCGTCCATACGGCGAGCATGAGGACGAAGCTGAGGGTGTGGGCGGCGGCCAGATAGCCGAGGAAGGTGGACACCGCGAGGAGGGCCGAGGCGGACAGCGCCAGCCAGGGACGGGGGCGCCAACTGCGCTGGAAGGTGGCGATCCCGGCGGAGAACGCGCCGAACGCCGCCGAGACGGCGAGCGTCGTGGAGCCGAGCCACAGCGCCACTGTGACGACGAGCGCGACACCGCCCGCGGCGCGGACCGCCACCAGCGGTTCGGTCCTGGTGCGCTCGATCGCGAGTCCCGTCCGGGCGGTCTCCTTCAACGCGTGCGACCAGGTCATACGGCGAGACTACGGGGTGGTCCGGGGAGAACTGAACCACCCGTTCCGGTCTGGTTCCCCCCGGGACCGCCCCTGGCGGGGATCAGTCCCCGGGCGCGCAGTCCACCTCCAGGAGCTGGAGCGGCCGGCTGCCGTCGAGGTCCACATACGCGGTGAAGGTCGCGGTCCGCGGCTCCTGAGCCCAGTGGGTGGTGATGGTCGCCCAGCCGACCCGCGCGGACTGGGCCGTGGTCACCTCGCCGACCTCGATGTCCGCCGGTTCGTTCTGCGCGCACAGCAGCAGGTCGTAGCCGGGCGTCTGGGCGTTCCGCTCCTTGAGCTGGTCGGAGACCAGGTAATCCCGCTCCCAGGGGCGCGGGCCGTGGTTGCCGTAGAAGCCTTCCAGGAAGTGGTGGATCTCCTCGGCGGTGTAGCGGCCGTTCGGGTCGGTCCGGTCGGTGGCCGAGGCGGGCGCCCCGGCGGCCAGGGCGAGTCCGAGGCCGAGCGCGGCCACGCAGCCGCCGGCCACCGCGGCGCGGGAACGAAGCGAACGAAGCATGACATATCCCCCTGTGTACGGTCGTGCGCTGATGATTCGCGCTGATTCGCCCCATGTTCGGGCGAGTACCCAGGTAGACCCGTCAGCGGTCCGAAAGGTTGCCTCAACTGTCCCTGGGACATGGGCACTCCCACGCCGCCCGCTGTCCCCGTCCCCTGCCGGACCCGGGCCCGGCAGGGACGGAGCGGGGAGCAGGGCGCCTCAGTGGTTCTTCGGGAAGCCGAGGTTGATACCGACCTCCTCCGAGGGCTCCGGCCAGCGGGTGGTGACGACCTTGCCGCGGGTGTAGAAGTGCACCCCGTCGTTGCCGTAGATGTGGTGGTCGCCGAAGAGCGAGTCCTTCCACCCGCCGAAGGAGTGGTAGCCGACCGGCACCGGGATCGGCACGTTGACGCCGACCATGCCCGCCTCGACCTCCAGCTGGAAGCGGCGCGCGGCGCCGCCGTCGCGGGTGAAGATGGCCGCACCGTTGCCCCACTTGGAGCTGTTGATCAGCTCGATGGCCTCGTCATAGGTCTCGGCGCGGACCACGCACAGCACCGGACCGAAGATCTCGTCGCGGTAGGCGTCGGCGGTCGGCGGCACCTTGTCCAGCAGCGAGACGCCGATGAAGAACCCGCTCTCGTAGCCCTCGACGGTGTACCCGGTGCCGTCCACGACCACCTCGGCGCCCTGGGCGGCGGCCCCGTGCACATAGGAGGCGACCTTGTCGCGGTGCTCCTTGGTGATGAGCGGGCCCATCTCGGAGGCCGGGTCCGTCCCGGGGCCGATCCGCAAGCGGGCCGCCCGGTCGGCGATCTTCTTCACCAGCTCGTCGCCGGTGTCGCCGACCGCGACCACGACGGAGACCGCCATGCAGCGCTCACCGGCCGAGCCGTAGGCGGCGTTGATGGCGTTGTCCGCGGCGAAGTCCAGATCGGCGTCGGGCAGCACCAGCATGTGGTTCTTGGCGCCGCCGAGCGCCTGCACCCGCTTGCCGTGCTCAACGGCCTTGGCCTGGATGTACTTCGCGATCGGCGTCGAGCCCACGAAGCTGACCGCCGCGACGTCCGGATGCTCCAGCAGCCGGTCGACGGCCACCTTGTCGCCGTTGACGACGTTGAGCACGCCGTCCGGCAGCCCCGCCTCGGTGGCCAGCTCGGCCAGCCGACGGGAGGCCGAGGGGTCCTTCTCGCTGGGCTTGAGGACGAAGGTGTTACCGCAGGCGATGGCCACCGGGAACATCCACAGCGGCACCATCGCCGGGAAGTTGAACGGGGTGATGCCCGCGACCACGCCGAGCGGCTGGCGGATCGAGGACACATCGACCCCGGTGGAGACCTGGGTGGACAGCTCGCCCTTCAGCTTCTCGGCGATCCCGCAGGCCAGCTCCACGATCTCCAGGCCGCGGGCCACCTCGCCGAGCGCGTCGGAGTGGACCTTGCCGTGCTCGGCGGTGATCAGCTCGGCGATCTCCTCCCGGTGGGCGTCCAGCAGCTCGCGGTACTTGTAGAGGATCGCGCTGCGCTTGGCGAGGGACACCGACTTCCAGGAGGCGAACGCCTCCTTGGCGGCGGCCACGGCCGCGTCGACCTCGGCCACGGAGGCGAGGGCGACCTGGGTGTCCTGGGCACCGGTGGCGGGGTTGTAGACCGGGCCGTACGCGCCGGCCGTGCCCTCGGCGGTCGTGCCGCCGATCCAGTGGTTGACGGTCTTCATGGGTGCGGGGCCTTTCTCCCGAAAACGTCTCCCTCGAAACGTCTCTCTCGAAAACGTCAGAGGTGGCGGCGGCGTGCGGCGGCCTGCCGGTCGTAGTCCTCGCGGGCCTTCACGGCGGCGGGGCGGGTCGCGGTCTGGGCGACGGGCACGTCCCACCACGCCTGTGCCTCGGGTGCGCCCGGCGCCGTACCGGCCGTCTCGGTCTCCACGTACACACAGGTGGGCCGGTCCGAGGCGCGGGCCGCGGCGAGCGCCTCGCGCAGCTCGCGCACGCTCTTCGCGCGCAGCACGCCCATGCCGAGCGAGGCCGCGTTGGCGGCCAGATCGACCGGGAGCGGATCGCCGGTGTACTGGCCGTCGGCCGCCCGGAAGCGGTAGGCGGTGCCGAACCGCTCGGCGCCGGTGGTCTCCGACAGACCGCCGATCGAGGCGTAGCCGTGGTTCTGGACCAGCACGACGTTGATGTTGATGCCCTCCTGGACCGCGGTGACGATCTCGGTGGGCATCATCAGATACGTACCGTCGCCGACCAGCGCCCAGACCGGGGTGCCGGGCGCCGCGAGCCGTACGCCGATGGCGCCGGGGATCTCGTAGCCCATGCAGGAGTAGCCGTACTCCAGGTGGTACTGGCGCGGGGAGCGGGCGCGCCACAGCTTGTGGAGGTCGCCCGGCAGCGACCCGGCCGCGTTGATCACCACGTCCTCGTCGCCGACGACCGCGTCCAGGGCGCCCAGGACCTGGGTCTGGGACGGGCGGGCGGTCTCGTCCCCGGCGGCGAAGGCGGCGTCCACCCGGCGCTCCCACGCGGCCTTGCCGGTGCGGTACTCGGCCTCGTACGTCTCGTCGACCCGGTGGCCCGCCAGCTCGGCGGTGAGCGCTTCGAGCCCGGCGCGGGCATCGGCGACCAGGGTGGTGGCGCCCAGTTTGTGGGCGTCGAACGGCGTGATGTTGAGGTTGAGGAAGCGGACGGCCGGGTCCGCGAACAGGGTCGCGGAGGCGGTGGTGAAGTCGCTGTAGCGGGTGCCCACACCGATGACCAGGTCGGCGGTGCGGGCGAGGTCGTCCGCGACGGCGGTGCCGGTGTGGCCGATACCGCCGATGTCGGCGGGGTGGTCGTAGCGCAGCGAGCCCTTGCCCGCCTGGGTGGAGGCCACCGGGATGCCGGTGGCGTCGACGAGGGCGCGCAGGCTGTCCTCGGCCTCGCTGTGGTGGATTCCGCCGCCCGCGACGATCAGCGGCCGGCGGGCGGCGCGGATCGCCTGCGCGGCGGCGGCCACCTCGGCCGCCTCCGGGGCGGGGCGGCGGACCGGCCAGACCCGGTCGGCGAAGAACTCCTCGGGCCAGTCGAACGCCTCGGCCTGCACGTCCTGCGGCAGGGCCAGGGTGACGGCGCCGGTCTCGGCCGGGTCCGCCAGCACCCGCATGGCCTGGAGCGCGGCCGGGATCAGCGCCTCGGGGCGCACCACCCGGTCGAAGTAGCGGGAGACCGGGCGCAGCGCGTCGTTCACCGAGATGTCGCCCGCGTACGGCACTTCGAGCTGCTGGAGCACCGGGTCGGCGGGGCGGGTGGTGAAGATGTCGCCGGGCAGCAGCAGCACCGGCAGCCGGTTGACGGTGGCGAGCGCGGCACCGGTGACGAGATTGGTGGCGCCGGGGCCGATGGAGGTGGTGACGGCCTGGGCGGCGAGCCGGTTGTTGTGGCGGGCGTAGCCGACCGCCGCGTGCACCATCGCCTGCTCGTTACGGCCCTGGAGGTACGGCATGGTGTCCGGCCCGGACTCCAGCAGCGCCTGGCCGAGCCCGGCCACATTGCCGTGGCCGAAGATGCCCCAGGTGGCGTTGATCAGGCGCCGCCGCCGCCCGTCCCGCTCGGTGTACTGGTGGGCCAGGAACTCCACCAGGGCCTGGGCGACGGTCAGCCGTCGCACTGCCGACGTGTTCATCGTGGGTCTCCAGCGGGTGCTTGGGTCAGGGGCAGTCGGGGGTCGACGGGCTGGTCCGGCCAGGTGGAGCGGATCCAGCCGTGCTCGGGGTGGTCGCAGATGAGCCAGGCGCGCTCCGCCCCCGGGCCCGCCATGACGTTGAGGTAGTACATGTCGTGGCCGGGGGCGGCGATGGAGGGGCCGTGCCAGCCGTCCGGGATGAGGACGGTGTCACCGGAGCGGACCTCGGCGAGGACGTCGGTGCCCCGGCCGTGGCCCGAGGGGGAGACCCGCTGGTAGCCGACGCCCTCGGTGCCGTGGGCCTCGGCGATCTCGAAGTAGTAGATCTCCTCCAGCTCGCTCTCCTCGCCGGGACGGCACTGGTCGTGCTTGTGCGGCGGGTAGGAGGACCAGTTGCCGCCCGGGGTGAGCACCTCCACCGCGATGAGCTTGTCGCACGCGAAGGTGCCGGCCGCGCCGAAGTTGTTGACCTGGCGCGAGCAGGTGCCGCTGCCGCGCAGCTCGACGGGGACGGCGGAGGCCGGTCCGTAGCGCGCGGGCAGCCGGCGCTCGCAGCGGGCGCCGGTGAGCGCGAAGCGGCCGCCGGCACCGGCGGCGATCCGCGCGTGGGAGTCGCGCGGCAGGTAGGCGAAGTCGCTCACCCCGCTGAACACGCTGTCCCGGCCGTGCAGTTCGAAGGTCTCACCCTCGGCGGTCACGGTGCAGCCGCCGCTCAGCGGCAGCACGATCCACTCGCTGTCACCGGTGTCCAGGGAGTGCGAGCCGCCGGGCGGCAGCTCGAGGACGCGCAAGCTGGAGTAGCCCCAGCCGGCCCGCTCAGGGTCGATGTCCACGGCGTAGGGTCCGTCGGCCGCCTGGCCGGCCCGCAGATGAAAGCCGGGGAACGGATCGGTGGTGGTCATGGCGTGCAGTCTCTGCCTTTCGTCACGTCACAGCAGGCCGACGGCGGTGTCCACGGCGGTCTCGACACTGCCCTCCGCCGGGTAGAGCAGGGAGCGCCCGACGACCAGCCCCTGCACGGTGGGCAGGCGCAGCGCCTTGCGCCACTTCTCGTACGCCTCCTCCTGGTCCTGCGGAGACTTGCCCACGTCGCCGCCGAGCAACACCGCCGGCAGGGTGCTCGTCTCCATCACCGCCGCCATCTCGTCGGCGTCCCTCGTGACCGGCACCTTCAGCCAGGTGTAGGCGGAGGTGCCGGCGAGCCCGGAGGCGATGGCGATGGACGTGGTGACGGCCTCGGCGCTCAGGTCGTTGACGACCTTTCCGTCCACCCGGCGGGAGATGAACGGTTCGACGAAGACGGGCAGCCGCCGCTCGGCCATCTCGTCGATGGCGCGGGCGGTGGAGGCCATGGTGGTCAGCGAACCGGCGTCGGCGTAGTCGATGCGCAGCAGCAGCTTTCCGGCGTCGAAGCGGAGCCGGGTCAGGTCCTGGGGGCGGTGCCCGGTGAACCGGTCGTCGAGTTCGAAGGAGGCCCCGGCGAGACCGCCGCGGTTCATCGAGCCCATGACGACCTTGCCGTCGAGGGCGCCGAGCAGCAGCAGGTCCTCGAGGATGTCGGCGGTGGCGAGCACCCCGTCGACCCCGGGCCGGGACAGCGCCACGCACAGCCGCTCCAGCAGCTCGACCCGGTTGGCCATGGCCAGCTTGTGGCCGCCGACGGCGAGGGCGCCGCGCGCCGGGTGGTCGGCGGCCAGGATCATCAGGCGGCCGCTGTCCCCGATCAGGGGGCGGCGGACCCGGCGGGCGGCCGCCTCGGCGATGGCCTCCGGGTGCCGGCTCCGCACCGTGACGAGGTCCGAGATGCTGATGCTCACAGTAGTTCCTCGCATTCGCGATTCATGAGGGTCACCCGGGACTCGGGCACCGCGTGACCGGACGGGGGGAAGGGCTGACGGCTGTGGTCAGTTCCCCGCCAGCAGGGCCTCGACCTCTGCTTCGGTGGGCATCGCGGAGGAGCAGGCGAGCCGGGAGGCGACGATGGCGCCCGCGGCGTTGGCGTACCGCATGATCTTCTCCAGGGGCAGGTCCGAGAGCAGCCCGTGGCACAGGGCGCCGCCGAACGCGTCGCCCGCGCCGAGGCCGTTGACCACCTCGACCGGGACGGGCGGGACCTCGGCGGTGGTGCCGTCGCGGTGCATGGCGAGAACGCCGCGGGGGCCCTGTTTGACGATGGCGAGCTCCACACCCGCCTCCAGCAGCCCCTGCGCGCACGCCTTGGGCTCACGCGCCCCGGTGGCGATCTCGCATTCGTCGACGTTGCCGACGGCGACGGTCGCATGGCGCAGCGCCTCGGCGTAGAAGGGGCGGGCGGTTTCCGGGTCGGCCCAGAACATCGGCCGCCAGTCGAGGTCGAAGACGGTGGTGCCGCTCTTGGCGCGGGCGGCGAGCGCGGCGAGGGTGCTGGTGCGGCTGGGCTCCTCGCTGAGTCCGGTGCCGGTCATCCAGAAGATCCGGGCGGCGCGGATGGCGTCGAGGTCCAGCTCATCGGAGTGGATCTCCAGATCGGGCGCCTTGGGGCGGCGGTAGAAGTACAGCGGGAAGTCGTCGGGCGGGAAGATCTCGCAGAAGGTGACCGGGGTGGGGTACTGCTCGACCGGGGTGACGAAGCGGTCGTCCACCCCGAAGGCCCGCAACTCCTGGTGGATGTAGTCGCCGAACGGGTCCGCCCCGGTGCGGCTGATCACCGCGGAGCGGTGGCCGAACCGGGCCGCGGACACCGCGACATTGGTCGCCGAGCCGCCGAGGAACTTTCCGAACGATGCGACCTGCGGCAGTGGCACACCGGTCTGGAGCGGATAGAGGTCCACTCCGATGCGGCCCATCGTGATCAGGTCGTACGGCTCACTCATGCCTGTCCCTTCGGGAAAGACGCAGCTCAGGGTCTGGTGCTCAGGATCTGGTGGTGCGGAACTCCGGGACGGACCCGGCCCTACAGGTCTAGACGCGCTCCCCTTACAGTGTCAAGACTTTGTCCTTACATTATGACGTACTTCCCGCACCGACTGGCGGGCGGGCGTTATGGCGCCGCCACGTCCAGATGAAATATTGTCCTGCCAAATCCCGGAGGCACGACAGGCGGGAGAACAGCCCGCGGCGAGGCGAACGCGGTGCGCGAGGACTCCTCCTCACTGACCAGACATCCGAATGTCCTGACGAAGTCTTGACGGCCGACCGTCCGGCCGGTGAAGCTGCCCAAAGCAGTACGACGCGGGCACCCAGCACACCGAGGAGACCCTCTGCCATGACTGCCGACGCCTCCCCCGCACCCGTCCTGGACCGCATCCGGGTCGGCTCGGCCCCCGACTCCTGGGGGGTGTGGTTCCCCGACGACGATCAGCAGGTCTCCTGGCAGCGCTTCCTCGACGAGGTCGCGGAGGCCGGCTACGAGTGGATCGAGCTGGGACCGTACGGCTATCTGCCCAGCGATCCGGCCCGGCTCACCGAGGAGACCGGACGGCGCGGCCTCAAGGTCTCCGCGGGCACCGTCTTCACCTCGCTGCACCGCGGCCCCGAGGTCTGGGACGCCACCTGGGAGCACGTCTCCCAAGTGGCCGAGCTGACCCGGGCGATGAACGCGGGACACCTCGTGGTCATCCCCTCCTTCTGGCGGGACGACAAGACCGCCGAACTGATCGAGCCCCCGACGCTCACCGCCGAGCAGTGGCGCCACCTGGCCACCGGGATGGAGCGGCTCGGCCGCGAGGTGCGGGAGCGCTTCGGACTCGACATCGTCGTCCACCCGCACGCCGACACCCATATCGACACCGAGGAGAACGTGGCCCGCTTCCTGGACGCCACCGACTCCGACCTGGTCAGCCTCTGCCTGGACACCGGCCACTACGCCTACTGCGGCGGCGACAGCGTCAAGCTGATCGAGACCTACGGCGAGCGCGTCGGCTATCTCCACCTCAAGCAGGTCGACCCGGAGATCCTCGCCGACGTGGTCAGGAACGAGGTGCCGTTCGGCCCCGCCGTCCAGCGCGGCGTCATGTGCGAACCGCCGAAGGGCGTTCCGGAGCTCGGACCCGTGCTGACCGCGGCCCAGCAGCTGGACGTGGACCTGTTCGCCATCGTCGAGCAGGACATGTACCCCTGCCCGCCCGACCAGCCCTTCCCCATCGCCGAGCGCACCCGGCGCTTCCTGCGCTCCTGCGGCGCCTGACCATCGGCGCTGACCATCGGCGCTGACCACCGGCGCCTGACCATCCGTTCGCCACACGGCCCGTTCGCCGGCAGAGAGAGAAGAGAGACGAGGCTATGACGCAGCAGGGGACGCTCGGGGTCGCCGTCATCGGGACCGGCACGATGGGCGCCGACCACGTCCGCCGCATCAACGACGTGATCAGCGGCGCGCGGGTGGCCGCCGTGGTCGACATCGACGAGGCGCGGGCCAAGGCGGCGGCCGACACCGCCGACGGCTGTCAGGCGTTCACCGACCCGGCCGCCGCGATGACCGCGCCCGGCGTGGACGCGGTGCTCATCGCCTCGCCGGGACCTGCCCATGAGGCCGCGCTGCTCAGCGCGTTCGAGCACGATCTGCCGGTGCTGTGCGAGAAGCCGCTCACCCCGGACTCCGCGTCCGCGCTGCGGGTGCTGGAGGCCGAGCAGCGGCTCGGCCACCGCCGGGTCCAGGTGGGCTTCATGCGCCGCTACGACACCGAGTTCATGAAGCTCAAGGCGCTGCTGGCGGGTGGCGAGCTGGGCCGGCCGCTGCTGCTGCACTGCCGGCACCGCAACGTCTCGGTCCACTCGTACTTCACCAACGAGATGCTGATCAGCGACTCCGTGGTGCATGAGATGGACCAGTCGCGCTGGCTGCTGGAGCAGGAGATCACCGCGGTCAGCGTGCTCAAGCCGGCCCCCAGCTCGCTGTCCCCCGAACCGCTCAGCGACCCCCAGCTGGTGATTTTCGAGACCACCGGCGGCGCGCTCGTCAATGTGGAGATCTTCGCCACCTGCGGCTTCGGCTACCAGGTCCAGGCGGAGGCGGTCTGCGAACGGGGCACCGCCCGCGTCGGCGACGCCCACGGCATGCTGGTCAACCGGCCCGGCACCTGGGGCGGGGAGATCGCCCCCGACTTCGTGGCGCGCTTCGAGGAGGCGTACGACCGCGAGGTGCAGACCTGGGTGAACGCCACCCGGCGCGGGGAGGTCGAGGGGCCCAGCGCCTGGGACGGCTATGCCGCGGCCGCCGTCTGCGAGGCGGGGATCCGGGCCCAGAGCACGGGCCGGCGCACGGCCGTCGAGATGATCGAACGCCCCGCCTTCTACCGCTGACGCCCCGCGGGCCGACGCCTCCCCGTCCGGCCCGCTGCCGCTGTCACCCGAATGTCACGGCCGTCACATCTCCACCCGCCTTCCGTCACAGGTGCTCAACAGCCCCTGGCCCTCCTTCACGCAGCGTCGTTGACCGGGCACAGGCTGATGGAATGTGAGCAGGCGCGCCGTGGCTCCCCCGACGGCCCCACTGGGCCGTGGCCGTGGCACCTGCGGAAGGGCATGAGAGATGACCGACCGGAGGCTGTGGTCCTACAGGGAGATCGCCGCGCATATCGGTGTGCAGACCAACACCGTACGGTCCTATCGCAAACACGGCCTGCTGCCGCCCCCCGATCTGGTGGAGGGCGGCAAGCCGTACTGGTACGCGGACACGATCCGCTCCTGGGTGGTCCGCAGACCCGGCAACCGCCGCGCCCGACGCGACGTCGAGGATTAGCGGCGCTGCAGCTCAACGGTGCCTTGGCTCAGCGGTGCCGAGGTTCAACGGCGCCGAGGCCGCCCCGTACCCCCCGCGCCACCCCCGCCCCCCCGCACACCGGGCCGAGGCGGGGTGCGCGCGGGCGTGGCACGGCGGGGTGCGCGCGGGCGCGACACACCTTTCGCGGACCGGCGCACCTCCAGCTTCCGGGAATACCCCCTAGGGGTATAGAGTCGGCAGTGTCAGGAGACGCTGGGGCCATCCGGCGCCTCCTGCGCACCGACCGTCACGCTCACCCCACACAGGAGAACCCCATGAGCTCCGAGGCTGTCACCACCGTCTACCAGGTGACCGGTATGACCTGCGGCCACTGCGAAGGCGCCGTATCCGAGGAGATCGGGGCCCTCGACGGGGTCGACTCCGTCAAGGCCGTGGCCTCCACCGGCCAGGTCACCGTGGTCTCGACCGCCCCGCTGGACGACGAGGCCGTCCGCGCCGCCGTGGACGAGGCGGGCTACGAGCTCGTCGGCCGGGCCTGAGCCCACCCATCCCCCGCCGGGCCGCACCGCCCTGCTCATACAGCCGCCGTACGGCCCGGCCCTCCTCCCAGGAGACCAGACATGACCACCACGGCTCCCCATGCCGGGCCCGCCGCCGGCAGCACGGCGACGGCCGGCGGGCACCCCTCGCAGGTCGAGCTCGCCATCGGCGGTATGACCTGCGCGTCCTGCGCCGCGCGCGTCGAGAAGAAGCTCAACCGCCTCGACGGCGTCACCGCCACGGTGAACTTCGCCACCGAGAAGGCCAAGGTGTCCTACACCGAGGGGATCGAGGTCGCCGACCTGATCGCCACCGTCGTCAAAACCGGGTACACCGCCGAGGTACCGCGCCCCGCGGTACCCGAGCCACGCACCCCCGAGGGCACCGGCACACCGGAGACCGACCGGCGCGGTGAGGGCGAACCGGGCTCCCTGCGCCACCGCATGCTCGTCTCCCTCGTCCTGTCCCTGCCCGTCGTGGTGCTGGCGATGGCGCCCGCGCTCCAGTTCGACAACTGGCAGTGGCTCTCGCTCACCCTCGCCGCGCCGGTCGTCGTCTGGGGCGGCGCGCCCTTCCACAAGGCCGCCTGGACGGGCGTCCGGCACGGCGCGGCCACCATGGACACCCTCGTCTCCATCGGCACCCTCGCGGCCCTCGGCTGGTCCCTGTGGGCACTGTTCTTCGGTCACGCGGGCATGCCGGGGATGCGGCACGGCTTCGATCTCACCGTCTCCCGGACCGACGGATCGTCCTCGATCTACCTGGAGGCGGCCGCCGGGGTGACCACCCTCATCCTCCTCGGCCGCTACCTGGAGGCGAAGTCCAAGCGACGGGCGGGTGCGGCGCTGCGCGCGCTGCTGGAGCTCGGCGCCAAGGACGTGGCCGTCCTGCGCGCGGGCGGTGAGGTACGGATTCCCGTCGGCGAGCTGGCGGTCGGCGACCGCTTCGTGGTCCGCCCCGGTGAGAAGATCGCCACCGACGGCACGGTGGTCGAGGGCTCCTCCGCCGTGGACGCCTCGATGCTGACCGGCGAGTCCGTACCGGTGGACGTGGTGCCCGGCGACCCGGTCGCGGGCGCGACCGTCAACACGGCGGGCCGGATCGTGGTCGAGGCCACCCGCGTGGGCGCGGACACCCAGCTGTCCCGTATGGCCAAGCTGGTCGAGGACGCGCAGAACGGCAAGGCCGAGGTGCAGCGCCTGGCCGACCGGGTCTCGGGGATCTTCGTGCCGATCGTGCTGGTGATCGCCGTGGGCACCCTGCTGGGCTGGCTGCTCACCACCAGCGACGCGGCCGCCGCCTTCACCGCGGCCGTGGCCGTCCTGATCATCGCCTGCCCGTGCGCCCTGGGCCTGGCCACCCCGACCGCGCTGATGGTCGGCACCGGCCGCGGCGCCCAGCTGGGCATCCTGATCAAGGGTCCCGAGGTGCTGGAGTCGACCCGCCGGGTGGACACCGTCGTCCTGGACAAGACCGGCACGGTGACCACCGGACAGATGCGGCTGCACGAGGTCGTGACGGCACCCGGCGTGGACGAGCAGGAGCTGCTGCGGCTCGCGGGCGCCCTGGAGCACGCCTCCGAGCACCCGATCGCCCGAGCCATCGCGGACGGCGCGGCCGAGCGGACGGGCGCCCTCCCGGCACCCGCGGACTTCCGGTCCGAGCCCGGCCTCGGCGTCCAGGGCGTGGTGGACGGCCACGCGGTACTGGTCGGCCGCGAGAAGCTGCTCGGCCAATGGGCCATCGAACTGCCCGAGGACCTGGCGGCCGCCAAGGCGGCGGCCGAGTCGGAGGGGCGCACGGCGGTCGCAGTGGCCTGGGACGGCCAGGCGCGCGGCGTCCTCCTGGTGGCCGACGCGATCAAGGAGACCAGCGCCGAGGCCATCGCCCAGCTGCGCGCACTCGGCCTCACCCCGGTGCTGCTGACCGGGGACAACCGGCTCGTCGCCGAGTCGGTGGCCCGCGAGGTCGGCATCGACGACGTCATCGCCGAAGTACTGCCGCAGGACAAGGTGGCCGTGGTGAAGCGGCTCCAAGGAGAGGGCCGTACGGTCGCCATGGTGGGCGACGGGGTCAACGACGCGGCCGCCCTGGCCACCGCCGACCTCGGACTCGCGATGGGCACGGGCACGGACGCGGCCATCGAGGCCGGGGACCTGACCCTGGTCCGGGGCGACCTACGGGTGGCGGCGGACGCGATCCGGCTGGCGCGCCGGACGCTCGGCACCATCAAGGGCAACCTCTTCTGGGCGTTCGGCTACAACGTCGCCGCGCTGCCGCTCGCGGCGGCCGGACTGCTGAACCCGATGATCGCGGGAGCCGCCATGGCGTTCTCGTCGGTGTTCGTGGTGACGAACAGTCTGCGACTGCGCACCTTCACGGCATCCACATAGATTCACCAAGTCCCCATAAGCCGCACAACACCCATACGGTGGAGCCTCGATCTTCAAATCGAGGCTCTTGCCCTTTTACGGCCCATATGGCAAGAGACGCAGATCACAGACAACCCAACGTAACCATCGCGGGGGGTCGCGAGTCTAATGGGACGGTGGGGATTCGTCTTGGGGGACGCATCCTGCTACGCGTGGCCGGGGCGATGTACTCGGGGAGCTTTGAGCGGCCCTCCCGTAGGTACCCGTCCCGGCAGATCGCGTCACCATAAGGCCCGCAAGGGCCCGTGGACGCCCGGCCGGATCCCGTGGGGGGAATCCGCTCCGGGGCAAGGGAAGCGCCCCGCTCCGACCCGTGGGGGGATCGGAAGCGGGGCGCTTCTCGTTTTTTTGGGGGCTCGGTTCGCCTCCGGGGCGCCTTAGTCGCTGTCGACGGTCGACCGTGCTCGGTCGCTCGTTCCTCGCTCCCTGCGCGCGCTCTCCCTTACGACAGCGACGCGCCCCTTCGGCTCACTCGCCGGTCAGACCAAGCACCCGGGGGCACTACGCCACCCATCGGCTTACCCCAGCGACCACCAGGGGCACCCCCAGCAGGAAAAACCAAGGGGCCGGATGCGCAATGGCACCCGGCCCCTCAAGAGGGAACCCCGGGGGTGCCCCCACTCAGCAAAGCGGGACGGGGGCACCGGAGAAGCGATGGTTACCGCTCTTCGACCGGGACGAAGTCGCGCTCGACGACGCCGGTGTAGATCTGGCGCGGGCGGCCGATGCGGGAGCCCGGCTCCTTGATCATCTCGTGCCACTGGGCGATCCAGCCCGGCAGCCGGCCGAGCGCGAACAGCACGGTGAACATCTCGGTCGGGAAGCCCATGGCCCGGTAGATCAGACCGGTGTAGAAGTCCACGTTCGGGTAGAGCTTGCGCTCCACGAAGTAGTCGTCCGCGAGGGCGTGCTCCTCGAGCTTGAGCGCGATGTCGAGCAGCTCGTCGGACTTGCCGAGGGCGGAGAGGACATCGTGCGCCGCCGACTTGATGATCTTCGCCCGGGGGTCGAAGTTCTTGTAGACGCGGTGCCCGAAGCCCATGAGCTTCACGCCGTCTTCCTTGTTCTTCACCTTGCGGATGAAGGTGTCGACGTCGCCGCCCGAGGCCTGGATGCCCTCCAGCATCTCCAGCACGGACTGGTTGGCGCCGCCGTGCAGGGGGCCCCACAGGGCGTTGATGCCCGCCGAGATGGAGGCGAACATGTTGGCCTGCGAGGAGCCGACCAGCCGGACCGTGGAGGTCGAACAGTTCTGCTCGTGGTCGGCGTGCAGGATCAGCAGCTTGTCGAGCGCGCTGACCACGATCGGGTCGAGCTCGTACTCCTGGGCGGGGACCGAGAAGGTCATCCGGAGGAAGTTCTCGACATAGCCGAGGTCATTGCGCGGGTACACGAACGGGTGGCCGACCGACTTCTTGTACGCGTAAGCGGCAATGGTCGGCAGCTTGGCCAGCAGCCGGATCGTCGAGAGGTTGCGCTGCTTCTCGTCGAAGGGGTTGTGGCTGTCCTGGTAGAAGGTCGACAGCGCGCTGACCACGGAGGACAGCATCGCCATCGGGTGGGCGTCGCGCGGGAAGCCGTCGTAGAACCGCTTGACGTCCTCATGGAGCAGCGTGTGGCGAGTGATGTCCTCGCGGAACGCCGCCAGTTCATCGACGGTCGGCAGCTCCCCGTTGATCAGCAGGAAGGCCGTCTCCAGGAAGGAGGCGCGCTCCGCCAGCTGCTCGATGGGGTAGCCGCGGTAACGCAGGATGCCCTGCTCACCGTCCAGGTAGGTGATCGCGGATTTGTACGCGGCGGTATTGCCGTAACCGGAATCCAGGGTCACCAGACCGGTCTGGGCGCGCAGCTTGCCGATATCAAAGCCCTTGTCGCCGACAGTGCTGTCGACCACCGGGTAGGTGTACTCGCCGTCCCCGTACCGCACTACTACAGAGTTGTCGCTCACGTCATCCCTCACCGACGTCTGGTTCTCTTCTTCGAGGTGCCCTGACTCCCCCCACCTTCCCCTACTCGGGTCGCGAACGTGCACTCGGGGTCGGCTGAAGAGCCTTTTGGCGGCACTGAGTGCCGCACACACGGCCATCCTGCCCCGTTCGTCACCGTTCGGAAACCCATCTGACACGCTCGACTCGCACATCGCCGCCGAGCCGGTGATCCAGCGCGGTACAGCGCCTCCCCGCCGAGACGGTGCGCACCGCCTGCCCCAGCGCCCGGCGCGAGCCGACCAGCACCACGAGGCGCTTGGCGCGGGTCACGGCCGTGTACAGGAGATTGCGCTGCAACATCATCCAGGCCCCGGTGGTCACCGGGATCACGACGGCCGGATACTCACTGCCCTGTGACCGGTGGATGGTCACCGCATAGGCATGAGCCAACTCGTCCAGCTCGTCGAAGTCGTACGGTACCTCCTCGTCCTCGTCCGTCCGCACGGTCAGCCGCTGCTCATCGGTGTCGAGTGAGGTGACGACGCCAACCGTGCCGTTGAAGACCCCGTTAGCCCCTTTCTCATAATTGTTGCGGATCTGGGTCACCTTGTCGCCGACGCGGAAGACCCGGCCTCCGAAGCGGCGCTCGGCAAGGTCCGGGCGGGCCGGGGTGATGGCCTGCTGGAGCAGTCCGTTGAGGGTGCCCGCGCCCGCCGGGCCCCGGTGCATCGGGGCCAGGACCTGCACGTCACGGCGGGGGTCGAGGCCGAACTTGGCGGGGATGCGGCGGGCGGCGACATCGACCGTGAGCCGCCCGGCCTGCTCGGTGTCGTCCTCGACGAAGAGGAAGAAATCCGACAGGCCCTGAGTGACCGGCGGCACCCCCTCGTTGATCCGGTGGGCGTTGGTGACCACCCCGGACTGCTGGGCCTGGCGGAAGATCCGGGTCAGCCGCACCGCCGGGACGGGGCTGCCGGGCGCCAGCAGATCGCGCAGCACCTCCCCGGCGCCCACGCTGGGCAGCTGGTCCACATCGCCGACGAAGAGCAGATGGGCACCCGGCGGGACCGCCTTGACCAGCTTGTTGGCCAGCAGCAGATCGAGCATCGACGCCTCGTCGACCACCACCAGATCGGCGTCGAGCGGGCGGTCCCGGTCGTACGCCGCGTCCCCGCCGGGCTTGAGCTCCAGCAGCCGGTGGACGGTGGACGCCTCCGCGCCGGTCAGCTCGGACAGCCGCTTGGCGGCCCGGCCGGTGGGCGCCGCGAGCACCACCTTGGCCTTCTTGGCACGGGCCAGCTCCACCACGGACCGCACGGTGAAGGACTTGCCGCACCCCGGCCCGCCGGTCAGCACCGCGACCTTCTCGGTCAGCGCGAGCCGCACCGCCTGGCTCTGCTCGGGCGCCAGATCGGCCCCGGTGCGGCGGGCCAGCCAGCCCAGCGCCTTGTCCCAGTCCACGTCCCGGAAGGCGGGCAGCCGGTCCTCCTCGGTGCGCAGCAGCCGCAGCACCTGGCCCGCGAGGGAGATCTCGGCGCGGTGGAAGGGCACCAGATAGACGGCGGAGACCGGCTCGCCGTCCTCCGGGCCGGGGACCGGCTCGCGCACCACGCCCTCCTCCTCGGCCGCGAGCTCGCCCAGACAGTCGATGACCAGGCCGGTGTCCACCTGGAGCAACTTCACGGCGTCCGCGATGAGCCGCTCCTCGGGGAGATAGCAGTGGCCCTGGTCGGCGGACTGGGACAGCGCGTACTGGAGGCCGGCCTTCACCCGGTCGGGGCTGTCGTGCGGAATGCCGACCGACTGGGCGATCTTGTCGGCGGTGAGGAAGCCGATGCCCCAGACGTCGGCCGCCAGCCGGTACGGCTGGTTCTTCACGACCGAGATGGACGCGTCGCCGTACTTCTTGTAGATCCGCACCGCGATGGAGGTGGAGACGCCCACCCCCTGGAGGAAGACCATCACCTCCTTGATGGCCTTCTGCTCCTCCCAGGCGGCGGCGATCATCTTGGTGCGCTTGGGGCCGAGGCCGGGGACCTCGATCAGCCGCTCGGGCCGCTCCTCGATGACGTCGAGGGTGTCGATGCCGAAGTGCTCGGTGATCCGGTCGGCGATCCGGGGGCCGATGCCCTTGATCAGGCCCGAGCCGAGATAGCGCCGGATGCCCTGGACGGTGGCGGGGAGGACGGTCTGGTAGTTCTCGACGGTGAACTGCTTCCCGTATTGCGGGTGGGAACCCCAGCGGCCCTCCATCCGCAGCGACTCGCCGGGCTGGGCCCCCAGCAGCGCACCGACGACGGTCAGCAGATCACCGGAGCCACGGCCGGTGTCGACCCGCGCGACCGTATAGCCGTTCTCCTCATTGGCGTAGGTGATCCGCTCCAGGACCCCTTCGACCACCGCGAGTTTGAGCATGCCCCGACCGTACCGCCGGGTGACGACAGGCCGTTCGGGCCTGTGGACAACCCCGGCCTGTGGACAACCTCGGCGGATCATCACGATCCGGTTTCGGCCGGTGGCCGACCCCTTGCCGCCGCCCGTGTAATCGATTCCAATTCCGTGTGATCGACCCGTGTAATCGATTCCACAGGGAGGTGTGCGGTGCCGGCCATCAAAGACGTGGCGCGGCGTGCCGGGGTCTCCGTGGCGACGGTCTCGCGGGTGCTCAACGACCACCCCTCCGTCCGCGCGGGCACCCGCGAACGGGTGCTCACCGCGGTCGCCGACCTCGGCTACCGCCCCAACGCGGTGGCCCGCTCGCTGCGCACCGCCCAGACCCGGACCCTGGGACTGGTCATCAGCGATGTGCTGAACCCCTTCTTCACGGAGCTGGCCCGTTCGGTCGAGGACGCCGCCCGCGCGCTGGGCTACAGCGTGGTCATCGGCAACGCCGACGAGCGGCCCGACCTCCAGGACCACCATGTGCGCACCCTGATGGACCGCCGCATCGACGGGCTGCTGATCAGCCCCACCGACGGCGGCTCCCCGATGATGTCGGCCGCCGCCCGCGCCGGTACCCCCATGGTCTTCGTCGACCGCTGGATCGAGGGCGAGGGCCTGGACCGGGTGCCGGTGGTCCGCACCGACGGGCGGACCGCCATCCGCGATCTGGTGGCCCATCTGTGCGCCCTGGGCCACCGCCGCCTCGCGATCATCGCGGGCCCGGCGGCCACCACGACCGGCCGCGAGCGGGTGGACGCCTTCCGCGCCGCGCTGCGCGCGTTCGGTCTGGCGCTGTCCGACGACCACATCGGCCAGGGGGACTTCCAGGCCGGCAGCGGCCGCCGGGTGACCGCCCGCTTCCTCGATCTGCCGCACCCTCCGGACGTGGTCTTCGCCACCGACAACCTGATGGCGCTCGGCGCGATGGACGAGATCCGCGCCCGCGGGCTGCGGGTGCCGGGCGATGTGGCGCTCGCCGCGTTCGACGACATCCCCTGGTTCCTCCACACCGATCCGCCGATCACCGCCATCGCGCAGCCGACCGGAGCGCTCGGCCACGCCGCCGTACGGGCGCTGATCGATCTCGTCGAGGGGCGGCCCGCCGAGTCGGTGACCCTGTCCGCCCGTCTGGTCGCCCGCCGCTCGTGCGGCGAGCCCGAAGGGAGCACGCCATGAGCCGGATCCCCGACGCCGAGGGCACGTCCGCGGGCGACGCCGGGGCGGAGCTGCTGCGCATGGAGGGGGTCCGGAAGACCTTCCCCGGGGTGGTCGCGCTCGACGGGGTGGACTTCGATCTGCGCCGGGGCGAAGTGCACGTCCTCCTGGGCGAGAACGGCGCGGGCAAGTCCACGCTGATCAAGACGCTCTCCGGCGCCCACCGCCCCGACGGCGGGCGGATCCTGGTCGACGGCGGGCCGGTGCGCATCGCCGGCGCCCAGGACGCCGAGCGGCTCGGGATCGCCACCATCTACCAGGAGTTCAACCTGGTCCCGGACCTCACCGTGGCCGAGAACATCTTCCTGGGCCGCCAGCCGCGCCGCCTCGGCATGATCGACCGCAGGACGATGGACGCGCGCGCCGCCGAACTGCTGGCCCGTGTCGGGGTGGACGTCTCGCCCCGGGCCCGGGTCCGGGACCTCGGCATCGCCCGGCTCCAGATGGTGGAGATCGCCAAGGCGCTGAGCCTGGACGCCCGCGTGCTGATCATGGACGAGCCGACCGCCGTGCTCACCACCGAGGAGGCCGACACGCTCTTCCGGATCGTGCGCACGCTGCGCGCGGACGGTGTGGGCATCGTCTTCATCACCCATCACCTGGAGGAGATCGCCGCCCTGGGCGACCGCGTCACCGTGCTGCGGGACGGCCGCAGCGTCGCCCGGGTCCCGGCCACCACCGACCGGGACGAGCTGGTGCGCCTGATGGTGGGCCGCTCCATCGAGCAGCAGTACCCGCGGGAGCGCGGGGACGCCGGTGAGCCCCTGCTGAGGGTCCGCGGGCTCACCCGGAGGGGCAGCTTCACGGACATCGGCTTCGAGGTGCGGGCCGGGGAGGTGGTGGGCCTGGCCGGGCTGGTCGGCGCGGGCCGTACGGAGGTCGTGCGGGCCCTGTTCGGCGCCGACCCGTACGACTCCGGCACCGTCGAGGTGCTCGGCCGCCCGCTGCCCCGCCATGACGTGGTGGCCGCCATGCGGGCCGGGATCGGCCTCGTACCCGAGGACCGCAAGGGGCAGGGCCTGGTCCTGGACGGCTCCGTACAGGAGAACCTGGGGCTGGTCACGCTGCGCGCCGCCACCCGCGCCGGGCTGGTGGACCGGGCCGGTCAGCGGCGCGCGGCGGCCGGTGTCGCCGAGCGGCTGGCGGTCCGGATGTCGGGGCTCGACCAGCGGGTGCGCACCCTCTCCGGCGGCAACCAGCAGAAGGTCGTCATCGGCAAGTGGCTGCTCGCCGACAGCCGGGTGCTGATCCTGGACGAGCCGACCCGCGGTATCGACGTGGCCGCCAAGGTCGAGATCTACCAGCTCATCAACGAACTCACCGCGTCCGGCCACGCCGTCCTGATGGTCTCCAGCGATCTGCCCGAGGTGCTGGGGATGAGCGACCGGGTCCTGGTCATGGCCCAGGGCCGGATCGCGGGCGAGCTGTCCGCGCGGGACGCGACCCAGGACGCCGTGATGGCCCTGGCGGTGAAGGACGTCAAGGGCGTCGACGAAGGCGTCGGCGCCGAGGAAAAGGAGGGCTCCCGTGGCCGCTGACACGCAACTGTCCACGAAGGACCCCGGGGGCTCGGCCGTGCTGCGCCGGGTGCTGCTCGACAATGGCGCGCTGAGCGCCCTGGTGCTGCTGGTGGCGGCCCTGTCGCTGCTGTCCGGCGACTTCCTCACCACCGACAACCTCCTCAACGTCGGCGTCCAGGCGGCGGTCACCGCCGTTCTCGCCTTCGGCGTCACCTTCGTCATCGTCTCCGCGGGCATCGATCTGTCGGTCGGCTCGGTGGCCGCGCTGTCCGCCACCGTGCTCGCCTGGTCCGCGAGTTCCCAGGGGCTGCCGGTCTGGTTCTCGGCCCTGCTGGCCGTCGCCACCGGTATCGCCTGCGGTCTGGTCAGCGGGGCGCTGGTCGCGTTCGGGAAGCTGCCGCCGTTCATCGCCACGCTCGCGATGCTGTCGGTCGGCCGCGGCCTGGCCCTGGTGATCTCCCAGGGCAGCCCGATACCCGTCCCGGACGCGGTGTCCGGCCTCGGCGACACGCTCGGCGGCTGGCTGCCCGTCCCGGTGATCGTGATGGTCGTGATGGGCCTGATCACCGCGGCGGTGCTGGGGCGTACGTACGCGGGCCGCGCGATGTACGCGATCGGCGGCAACGAGGAGGCGGCCCGGCTCTCCGGTATCCGGGTGGCGCGGCAGAAGCTCGTCGTCTACGCGCTCTCCGGCGGGTTCGCGGCCGTCGCGGGCATCGTGCTCGCCTCCCGGCTGTCCTCCGCGCAGCCACAGGCGGCCGTCGGCTACGAACTCGACGCGATCGCGGCGGTCGTCATCGGCGGGGCGAGCCTGTCCGGCGGCGTCGGTAAGGCGTCCGGCACGCTCATCGGCGCGCTGATCCTGGCGGTGCTGCGCAACGGGCTCAACCTGCTGGAGGTGTCCCCCTTCTGGCAGCAGGTCGTCATCGGCGCCGTCATCGCGCTCGCGGTGCTGCTGGACACGGTGCGCCGGCGCGCCGGGGCCGGGCCGGGCGCGCCCGGGGCCGCGGCGGGCGGACCGTCCGGTGGCGGCCGTAAGACGGCCATGGGCGCGGCCAAGTTCGCGCTGGCCGCCGTGGTCGTCGCCGCCATCGCCTTCGGCGCCTCCTTCTGGCGCTCGGACTCCTCCGATGGCGCGTCCACCAGGATCGGACTGTCGGTCTCCACCCTCAACAACCCCTTCTTCGTCCAGCTGAAGGCGGGCGCCCAGGAGGAGGCCAAGCGCGCCGGGATCAGCCTTACGGTCACCGACGCCCAGAACGACGCCTCCCAGCAGGCCAATCAGATCCAGAACTTCACCAGCCAGAACATGAAGTCGATCATCATCAACCCGGTCGACTCCGATGCCGCCGGCCCCTCCGTCCGGGCCGCCGGCAAGGCGGGCATCCCGGTGCTCGCCGCCGACCGCGGCGTCAACAAGGCGACGGTCGCGACCCTGGTGGCCTCCGACAACATCGCCGGCGGCAGGCTCGCCGCCAAGACGCTCGCCGAGCGGCTCGGCAAGAAGGGCACGATCCTGGTGCTCCAGGGCACCCCCGGGACCTCGGCCTCGCGTGAGCGCGGTAAGGGCTTCGCGGAGGGCCTCAAGTCCTATCCGGGCATCAAGGTCGTCGGCAAGCAGTCGGCCGACTTCGACCGGGCCAAGGGGCTCGATGTGACCACCAATCTGCTCCAGGGCCACCCCGGCATCGACGGGATCTTCGCCGAGAACGACGAGATGGCGCTCGGGGCCGTCAAGGCGCTCGGGTCCAAGGCGGGCACGTCCGTCAAGGTCGTCGGCTTCGACGGCACCCCGGACGGTCTGAAGGCGGTCGAGGACGGCAGCCTCGCCGCGACCGTCGCCCAGCAGCCGAAGGAGCTGGGCCGGATGGTGGTGCGGAACGCCATCAAGGCCGCCGAGGGCCAGAAGATCGGCGGGACGGTGAAGGTGCCGGTGAAGGTCGTCACCGCGAAGTGAGCGTCCCACCGGCGTGGATCGTCACGGGCAACAGCACCGCCACATGGGCTGACGAGCGAAGCGAAAGGACGTGCGGATGCACGACTACGACCTGCTGGTCGTGGGATCGGCCAACGCCGATCTGGTGATCGGAGTCGACCGCCGCCCCGGGGCGGGCGAGACCGTCCTCGGTTCCGACCTGGTGGTCCACCCCGGCGGCAAGGGCGCCAACCAGGCCGTCGCCGCGGCCCGGCTGGGGGCCCGGACAGCCCTGCTGGCCCGGGTCGGCGACGACGGCCACGGCCGGCTGCTGCTGGACTCGCAGCGGACCGCCGGGGTCGACACCGTGGGCGTCCTCGTCGGCGGCGCGCCCACCGGGGTCGCGCTGATCACGGTGGACCCCTCGGGCGACAACAGCATCGTGGTCTCCCCAGGGGCCAACGCCCGGCTGACCCCCGAGGACGTCCGGGCCTCGGTACGCCTGCTCGCCGCGGCGCGGGTGGTCTCCCTCCAGCTGGAGATCCCGCTGGAGACGGTCGCCGAGGTGGTCCGCACCGCGCACGCGGGCTTCGGCGGCCGCCCCGGGCCGCGCGTGGTGCTCAACCCCTCGCCGCCCGCGCCGCTGCCCGCCGATGTGCTGGCCGCCTGTGACCCCCTGGTGGTCAACGAGCACGAGGCGCGGTTCCTGCTGAGCGACGACCCGGCGGGGTCCTCCGGGGACCCCGAGAAGTGGGCCAAGGCCCTGCTGGCGCGCGGCCCGCGCTCGGTCGTGGTGACCCTGGGCGGCGAGGGCGCGCTGGTCGCCGACCGCGACCGTACGGTGCCGGTGCCCAGTGTCGCGGTGGCGGCGGTGGACACCACGGGCGCCGGGGACGCCTTCACCGGCGCGCTCGCCTGGCGCCTCGGCGTCGGCGACGACCTTCAGGCGGCGGTGCGGTTCGCGGTGCGCGTGGGCGCGGCCGCGGTGACCCGGCCCGGGGCGCAGGCGTCCTTCCCGAACGCCGAGCAGGTGGCGGCGCTGCCACGGGGGCGGTAACGCGTTTCGAGGGGCCCGGTCCGTGGCCGGGCCCCTCGTGTCCCCCTCCCCACGAGCTTCCTCCGAATCCCCCCGGATCCCTCCCCAGGAAGCCCGATGCCCGATACGACCTGCCAGGGGCCGGAAGGGTTGTCACCCGGGTTCCGGCGGTTATCGATCCGTTATGGAGATCCCGTTCCGGGGCGTTCCGTCGCGGGGCGCCGTTGTGGGGCGCCCCGTCGTGGGGCGCCGGCTCCGAGAGCGGTCACGGATTTTTTTCCGGGGCGCGACAACCTCGGGTGGGGCCGCACGTCTGGTGGGGTGAAGGCGGGTTCCGGAACGGGTCCTCGGACCCTCGGTGCGCGCCTCACCCATCAGCGTTCGCTCAACCTTTCCGGGAGTCATTCCGTATGCAGCACGTCCGCGCCAAGAAGCCCAACCGCCGTCTGCGCCCCTGGCTCATGGGGTCGGCCGCCGGTGTCGCCCTGCTCGTGGGCGGGGGCTTCGCCGCCCAGGCCGCCACCGCCGACCACTCGCGCCCGGCCAAGCCCGCGCCCGCCCAGACCAGCACCCCCGAGCCGGTGCCCACCCGGACCAGCACCCCCAAGCCGGTCCCCACCCGGACCAGCACCCCCGCGCCGGCCCCCGACCAGACCGGAACCCCCGGGCCGGCCCCCGACCAGACCAGCACCCCCGGGCCGGCCCCCGACCAGACCAGCACCCCTGAGCCGGCTCCCGACCAGACCGACACCCCCGCGCCGGTCCCCACCCGGACCAGCACCCCTGAGCCGGCTCCCGACCAGACCGGCACCCCCGGGCCGGCCCCCGACCAGACCAGCACCCCCGCGCCCGCACAGCCGCCGACCAGCGTGCCTGAGCCCGCCGAGCCCGAGCCCGCGCGGGCCGGCCGCTAACCGTCAGCCACGGGTGGGGCGGGACCGGATCCGGAGCCGGTCCCGCCGCACCGATGAGGTGAACGAGGACGATGCAGCTCACTCTTGTCCTGCCCTGGTGGGCCCGGCTGCTGCGCCGCGCCCGGACCACCGCCCCGACGCCGGCGGTGGAACCGCCGCGCGCCGAGCGGCGGTTCCGCGTCCTGCGGTCGGTGGGCGGCCGGGACGACGACGAGCCCGGCCCCACGCTGGCCGACCTGTACCAGGCCCGGCGGCTGGACATGGTCCGGCTGGCCGTCTTCCTGGTGGACGACCTGCATACCGCCGAGGACGTCGTCCAGGACGCCTTCGCCGCCGTCTGCCGCCGGCACGGCTCACGGCTGGACAGCCTCCAGGACGCCCACGCCTACCTGCACACCGCGGTGGTCAACGCGGCCCGCTCCGTGCTGCGCCGGCGGCGTACGGCACGTGCGTACACCCCGCCGTACCAGGGGCCGGGAGCGCCGGTGGACGAGCCGCTGCTGCTCGCCGAGGAGCACCGGCAGGTGCTCGACGCGATGGCCCGGCTCACCGCGCGGCAGCGCGAGGTCCTGGTGCTGCGCTACTGGTCGGAGCTGACCGAGGCACAGATCGCCGAGACGCTGGGCATCTCCCGCGGCACGGTGAAGTCGACCGCGAGCCGTGCGCTCGTCACCCTGGAAAGACTGCTGGAGGTGGACCGGTGAGCACTCCCCCGTCGCTCGAGGAACGGCTGCGCACCGCGCTCGACGCCCGTGCGCGGCTCATCAGCGCCCGTGATCTGGCACCGGCCCGTCCGCCCACCGGCCGGGCGTGGGGGACGCGGCGGATCCGGCGGGTGGTGTCCGCGGTCGCCGTGACGGCGGCGGCAGCGGCGGCGGCCGTCGCGTTCGTGCTGCTGTCCGGCTCGCCGGAGAGCGGCAGGAAGACGCCGCCCGCGCGCGAGCCCTCGCCTCCGGCCACCTCGGTACCCTCGTCGACCAGCGTCCCTTCGACCGAGCCCTCCCCCGCCTCGCCGCCCTCGGCCCCGTCCGGGACGGACACCCCGTCAGTGGCGCGCTGACCCGGTGGCGGTCGCCCCGGCCCGGCTCACTGCACGTCGAACTCGTTGCCCTCGGGGTCGGCCATCGTGACGTGGTGGGTGCCCGGCTCCTGTACGACCCCCAGCACCGTCGCGCCCAGCCCGGTCAGCCGCTTCACCTCGCGGTCCCGCTCTTCCGGGCCCACGTGCACATCGATGTGCAGCCGGTTCTTGCCCCGCTTGGGCTCCGGAACGGCCTGGAAGAGCAGTCTGCGGCCGAGTCCGACGCCGTTCGCGGGGTCGAACGGGTCGTCGGGGTGGCGTACGCCGGCGGCGTGCCGCCACGCCTTCCGTCCGTCGACCGTGGTGTGGTCGTCCGCGCCGATCGCCCCCACGCCCAGCAGGTGGTCGATCAGGACACTGTGGTCCTCGACCACATAGCCGAGGGCCTCCGCCCAGAAGGACGCGAGCCGTATCGGGTCGGCGCAGTCGACGACGAGCTTCCAGTGCACGGCCATGTGATCCTCCGGGTCCCGATGAGCGTGCACCACTTATACTGGTTACATGCGCGAGGCGACAACCGGACTGGTTCTGCGTCCCCCTGACGGCGGCTCATTCCTCTTCGACCCCGGCGCCCTGTGCCTGGAGTTCCTCACCACCGGCGGCCCCGGCGCGTTCGCCCGCTACGAGATCCTGCACGAACCGGGCGACCTCGCCGACTGGCTGGCCCTCTCCCGCCTGCGCCTGGCCGCCACGGACCTCCGCGTCGGCCCCGACGACCTCGACGCCGGGCGCCGGCTCCGCGACGCCCTGTGGCACATGGCCCGTGCCACGGCCCATGGCCGCCCCCACCGGGCCGAGGACGTGGCAGAGGTCAACCGCGCCGCCCAGCACCCGCCCCTCGCCCCGCGGATCGCCCCGGACGGCTCCCACGCCTGGTCGCTCCCGGCCGGCGGTGCCCAGGCGCTCTCCGCCATCGCCCGCGACGCCGTGGAGCTGTTCACCGGCCGCCACGCCGCTCGCGTCCGCGAATGCGCCGCCCACGACTGCTACCTGGTCTTCGTGGACACCTCGCGCCCCGGCCGCCGCCGCTGGTGCGCCATGGAGCGCTGCGGCAACCGCCACAAGGTCCGCGCCCTGAGGGCCCGCCGCGAACCAGGGCCCGCGCCGGGCTGACCGGCCCGCCGCGGCGCGGGGTCGCCGGGCCGCCGTCCGCCACCGGCCCCCACGCCGGTGGCGGACGGCGGATGTCGCCCGACGTGTGGGCGAACGCGCCGGAGGTGCGCGTCAGAGGACCAGGTCGCGGTAGCGGTCGACGACCTCCGCCAGGACCTCCGCGCCGTCCCGGGCCCAGAGGTCCGGGTTGAAGATCTCCACCTCGATCGGGCCGGTGAAGCCCGTCGCGTCGACCTGTTCGCGGAACCAGCGGAAGTCGACCGCGCCGTCGCCGAGCTGGCCCCGGCCCAGGAGCACGCCCTCCGGGAGGGGGGTGATCCAGTCGGCGAGCTGGAACGCGGCGATACGGCCTGTGGCACCCGCGCGGGCGATCTGGGCCGCCACGGCGTCGTCCCACCACAGGTGGTAGGTGTCCACGACCACGCCCACCTGGTCCGCCGGGAAGCGCTCGGCCAGGTCCAGGGCCTGGCCGAGGGTGGAGACCACACAGCGGTCGGCGGCGTACATGGGGTGCAGGGCCTCGATGGCCAGGCGGACGCCGTGGTCGGCCGCGTACGGGACGAGCTCGGCCAGTGCGTCGGCGATGCGCTCGCGGGCGGCGAAGAGGTCGCGGCTGCCCGCCGGGAGGCCGCCGGAGACCAGGACCAGGGTGTCGGTGCCCAGGGTGGCGGCCTCGTCGATGGCCTTGCGGTTGTCGGCCAGGGCGGCGGCGCGCCGCTCGGGGTCGAGCGCGGTGAAGAAGCCGCCCCGGCACAGGCTGGTGACGGTCAGGCCCGCGTTCCGCACCAGCGCGGCCGCCGCCTCGACGCCGTACTTCTGGACCGGTTCGCGCCACAGGCCCACGCCCGTGACGCCCGCCTTGGCGCAGCCCTCCGCCAGCTCCGGCAGCGACCACTGCTTGATGGTTTCCTGGTTGAGGCTCAGGCGGGGGACCGGGTTCATTGCGCGACTCCGTGGACGGTGAGCAGGTGTTTCATCCGCGATTCGGCCAGCGCCGGGTCCGGGAACAGGCCCAGCCCGTCCGCCAGTTCGTACGCGCGGGCCAGATGCGGCAGCGAACGGGCCGACTGCAGGCCGCCCACCATCGTGAAGTGCGACTGGTGGCCCGCCAGCCAGGCCAGGAGGACCACGCCCGTCTTGTAGTAGCGGGTCGGGGTCTGGAAGAGGTGGCGGGAGAGCTCCACCGTCGGGTCCAGCAGCGCGCGGAAGCCGGCCACGTCGCCGGTGTCCAGGGTGCGCACGGCCTCGGCGGCCAGCGGGCCCAGCGGGTCGAAGATGCCGAGCAGGGCGTGGCTGAAGCCCTGGTCGTCGCCCGCGATCAGCTCGGGGTAGTGGAAGTCGTCGCCCGTGTAGCAGCGCACCCCGTCCGGCAGCTTGCGCCGCAGGTCGATCTCGCGCCGGGCGTCCAGCAGGGAGACCTTGATGCCGTCGACCTTGTCGGGGTGGGCGGAGATGACGTCGAGGAAGGCGCGGGTGGCGGCGTCCAGGTCGGTGCTGCCCCAGTAGCCCTCCAGGGCCGGGTCGAACATCGGGCCCAGCCAGTGCAGGATCACCGGCTCGGCGGACTGGCGCAGCAGGTGGCCGTAGACCTCCAGGTAGTCCTCGGGGCCCTTGGCCACGGCGCACAGGGCGCGCGAGGCCATCAGGATGGCCTGGGCGCCGGACTCCTCGCAGACGGCCAGCTGTTCCTCGTACGCGGCCCGGACCTGGTCCAGGCCGTAGGGATAGCCGATCTCGGTGGCGGCCAGTTGGTCGGTGCCGACGCCGCAGGCGATACGGCCGCCGACGGCCTTCGCCTCGGCCGCCGAGCGGCGGATCAGCTCGGCGGCGCCCGCCCAGTCCAGGCCCATACCGCGCTGGGCGGTGTCCATGGCCTCGGCCACGCCCAGCCCGTGCGACCACAGGTGGCGGCGGAAGGCGAGGGTGGCGTCCCAGTCGACGGCGGCCGGGCCGTCGGGGGTCGCGTCGGCGTACGGGTCGGCCACCACATGGGCGGCCGAGAAGACGACGCGCGAGGTGAAGGGGGTGCCGGCGGCCGGCGACAGCGGCTCGGCGCGGGGTTCGTAGGCGCGGGTGGTACCGCCCGGCGCGGGGAGGTGGATGGTCACAGGCTCAGCTCCGGTACGTCCAGCCGGCGGCCCTCCGCCGACGATTTCCAGCCCAGCTCGGCGAGCTGGACGCCGCGCGCACCGGCCAGCAGGTCCCAGCGCCAGGGCTCGTCGAGGGCGACATGGCGCAGGAACAGCTCCCACTGCGCCTTGAAGCCGTTGTCGAACTCCCCGTTGTCGGGGACCTCCTGCCACTGCTCGCGGAACGCCTCGGTGGCGGGCAGGTCCGGGTTCCACACCGGCTTGGGGGTGGCCGAGCGGTGCTGGACGCGGCACTTGCGCAGGCCCGCGACGGCCGATCCCTCGGTGCCGTCGACCTGGAACTCGACCAGCTCGTCCCGGTTCACCCGGACCGCCCAGGAGGAGTTGATCTGGGCGATGGCGCCGCCCTCGAGCTGGAAGATGCCGTAGGCCGCGTCGTCGGCGGTGGCCTCGTACGGCTTGCCCTGCTCGTCCCAGCGGGTCGGGATGTGGGTGGTGGCCTGCGCCTGGACGGAGCGCACCGCGCCGAACAGCTCGTGCAGCACGTACTCCCAGTGCGGGAACATGTCGACGACGATGCCGCCGCCGTCCTCGGCCCGGTAGTTCCAGGAGGGCCGCTGGGCGCTCTGCCAGTCGCCCTCGAAGACCCAGTAGCCGAACTCCCCTCGCACGGAGAGGATGCGGCCGAAGAAGCCGCCGTCGATGAGGCGCTTGAGCTTCAGCAGCCCCGGCAGGAAGATCTTGTCCTGGACGACGCCGTGCTTGACGCCCGCCGCCTGGGCGAGCCGGGCCAGCTCCAGGGCGCCCTCCAGGCCGGTGGCGGTGGGCTTCTCGGTGTAGATGTGCTTGCCCGCCGCGATGGCCTTCCTTATGGCCTCCTCACGGGCGGCGGTGACCTGCGCGTCGAAGTAGATGTCGACGCCGTCGTCCGCCAGTACGGCGTCCAGGTCGGTCGAGACGTCCGCGACCGGGTCGAGGCCGTGGCGCTCGGCGAGCTCCTTGAGCGCGTAGGCGCGGCGGCCGACGAGCAGCGGCTCGGGCCACAGCACGGTGCCGTCGCCGAGGCTGAGCCCGCCCTGTTCGCGGATGGCGAGGAGAGAGCGGACGAGGTGCTGGCGGTAGCCCATCCGGCCGGTCACACCGTTCATGGCGATCCGCACTGTCTTGCGTGTCACGTGGGTTCTTCTCCTCACCGAGAGTCGCAGCAAGCGCATGCAGTAAGCGCTTTCTATTTACACCAAGCTAACCGTCCCTGGCCGCCCCTGTACAGACCGAACACAGGGACGGCACAGGACGGTCGGCGCCTCAGCGCAGCGTGAGCCGGTAGCGCAGCGGCGCACGCCCGGTGATCAGGACCCGCTGCCCGGCCGGGGTCAGCTCGCCGCCCATCCAGCTGTAGCGCTCGCCGGGGTCCACGACGGCGGGCTGGCGCGGACCGCTGCCGTTGCCGGGCCCGAAGGTGATCACGTCATCGCCGGCCGTATAGGTCCCGTACCCCTCGACCAGCTGATACGTGTCCCGCTGACCGGAGACCGGCACCACTCCGGTGAGCCGTCCGCCGGAGCGGAAGCACAGTTCCAGGGCGAGCGGGACCTCGGACTCCCCGACCTCGACGTCCAGGTTCCAGCCGCCGTCCGCCTCCGCGATCCGCACCTCGGTGCGCAGCGTGCGCCACTCCTTGGGGCGGTGCGGGAAGTCCATCGCGGACCAGAACCGGCCGTCGTCCGTCAGCGGGTACCGGCCGTCGGAGCGGCGGTGCTGGGGCGGCAGCGGCAGATGGTATCCGGCCCGCACCTCGGCCCACAGCCGCCAGCCGTCCGCCGTGCGCGCCACGTCCTCGGCCCGGAAGTGGCCGAGCGAGAAGAACTGCGGGGACAGCCGCAGCGAGTCCAGGATCGCCGCGCCCTTGCGCCATTTGAAGAACGTCGGATTGGTGGACAGGCCCGAGGAGATCGCGTGCACGTCGGGGAAGTCGGTGCCGCCGAAGAGGGTGGTCCGGGTGTTCCCCTTCGCGATCCGGACCAGCCCGCAGTCCTTGTCGTGGAAGGTGAACTCGCCGGGCTCGCCGGTGGCCTTCGGCAGCGGCGCGGCCACCTCCGGATGGTCCAGCACCTCGGCGAGGAAGTCCCCGAGCGGGGTCTCGTCGAAGGTCTGGTCCGCCCCGCGCCGCTGGACGGCGGCGGCGACGGCCGCGAACCGCCCGTCCTTCTCGCGCAGCGCCAGGGCGCGGAACTGGAGCCAGTACTCGGACACGTGCTTGACCGTCTTCTGGTCCTGCCGGCGCGAGTGCACCGTCTCCACCTCCCCGTCGGGTTCCAGGAGGTGCACGGTGGCCTCGAGGTTGCGGCGCACGTTCTCGTACAGCCGCGGGCGCTCGGTGAGCCGGGCGAGGGTCAGCAGCGAGGGGTTGGTGACGATGGGCGCGTAGGTGGCGCTGCGCTCGCTGTACTGGCCGCTGTCGTACTGGTCGATGCCCTCGGCCAGCCAGGCGTCGATACGGCGGGTGTAGCGCGCGTCGGGCCAGAAGGAGTTGATCCGGGCCAGCGCGGCGCACACCTTCCAGCGGTGGTTGGGGGTGTGCACCCCGCCGGTGGACAGGCCCTCGCCCGCCTTGAGCAGGATCTTCTTCAGGGTGGCCCGGACGCCCTCGGTGGTGGTGTGGCCGTCGGCGGCCAGCAGCCCGTAGAGCATGCCGAGGTCGACGATGGAGAAGGCGGTGTCCGGGGGCGAGTGCACCGCGCCCTGGTCGTAGAGACCGTCGTCGAACTGGGCGGCGGCCAGCGCGTCCACCAGCCGGGTCATCGGCGCGATCAGCGCGCCGTCGTGGTGGTGGCGGGCGTCGGCCCAGACGTGGACGGAGGTGAGCAGCCGCAGGCTACGGGCGGCGGGGCGGGCCTGGCCGAGGTTGTTCAGCTGGTCCAGGACCGTGTCGAGACCGTCCAGCACCTCGGCCACCCGGGCGTCGGCCGCCTTGGTGAGCAACTCCAGGAACGGCTTGTCGGTACGGCCGCGGGCGGCGGCCGTGGCCTGGGGACCGGCGGTGGCGAGCAGGGCGCTCACGGCGGCGGTTCCGGCGAGGAAGTGACGGCGGGAGACGTGGCTCGGGGAGGGGCTCACAGGTGGTGCTCCGTGGCTCGGGCGGCGATCGCGAGGGGGCCGGGGACGAGGAAGAGAAGCGGCGGATAGGCCCAGGCGCAGACCGCGGCGGTGGCCACGGCCAGCAGCAGCACGACGCTCGCGCGGGGCCTGCGCACCGCGTCGTACGCCGCCGAGCGCAGCGCGGCGCGCCAGCTCGTCGCCGACTCGGGGCGGGCGCAGGCCAGCAGCAGCACGACGGTGAGCAGCCCGCTCACGGCGAGCAGCGCGGGCCGGAAGACCACCGCGCCCGGCAGTCCGGCGCCCGCCGCGAGCGCGTTGAACAGCAGCAGGGCGCCGCCGGCCAGCATTCCGGCGCCGGCCAGCAGATCGCCGGTGCGCAGCCGGGCGCGCAGCGCGCGGAGGTAGCCGCCCGCGGTGGCGGGCGCGTCCTGGCGGACCCGCCGGTCCAGTACGGCGCAGGCCGTGGACATCGCGGCCGGGGCGGTGACCAGCGGCAGCGAGGCGGCGGCGGTGGCCAGGCCCACCGCCAGGACGTCGGCGAAGAGCGCGAACCGGGGGCCGAACAGCTCGCCGGGTTCGCGTTGGGTCGCGGTGGCCATGCTCATCCCTTCAGTCCGGAGCTGGCCATGCCCTCGACCAGGAACCGCTGGAAGGCGAGGAAGAAGAGCACGATGGGCAGCAGCGCGAACACCGACATCGCGAACATCGGGCCGAAGGCCGACTGGCTGGAGGCGTCCACGAAGGAGCGCAGGGCCAGGGTCAGGGTGAACTTCTCCGGCTCGAAGAGGTAGATGAGCTGGGTGAAGAAGTCGTTCCAGGTCCAGATGAAGGTGAAGATCGCGGTGGTGATCAGCGCGGGCCGGGTCAGCGGCAGGATGACGCTGAAGAACGAGCGGAAGGGCCCGCAGCCGTCGATCCGGGCCGCCTCTTCCAGCTCACGCGGCAGTCCGCGCATGAACTGCACGATGAGGAAGACGAAGAAGGCGTCGGTGGCCAGGAACTTCGGCAGGATCATCGGCCAGTAGGTGTTCACCATGCCGAGCTGGTTGAAGATGATGTACTGCGGGATGAGGATGGCGTGGTGCGGCAGCATGATCGTCGCGATCATGAACGCGAAGAGCGGGCCGCGCATCCGGAACCGCAGCCGCGCGAAGGCGTACGCGGCGAGCGAGCAGCTGATGACGTTGCCGAGCACCGCACCGCAGGCGATCAGCAGCGAGTTCCACAGCAGCCGTCCGACGCCGACCTCGTTCACCCCGTCCAGGGCGGTGGAGTAGTTGCCCCACTCGAAGTGGCTGGGCAGCAGCTTGAGGCTGGCGATGACCTCGTCGGCGGGTTTGAACGAGGTCGCCAGCAGCCAGGCCAGCGGATAGAGCATCACCAGCAGCACGGCGATCAGACCGATGTGCAGGGCGATCCGGGCGGGCGCGGGACGCTTGCGCGCCGTGCCCGCGGTGGTGATCGGGGCGGTGGTCATCGGCCCCCCTCATGGGTGTCGTTGGCGTAGAAGACCCAGGCCCGGGAGGTCCGGAAGAGCACCGCGGTGACGACCCCGATGGCCAGCAGGAGCACCCACGCCATGGCGGAGGCGTAGCCCATGTGGGAGGCGGTGAAGCCGCGGTCGTACAGGTAGAGCGTGTAGACCAGCGTGGAGTCCGCGGGTCCGCCCTTGCCCCCGCTGACCGCGAAGGCGGGGGTGAAGACCTGGAACGCCTGGATCATCTGGAGCACCAGGTTGAAGAAGAGCACCGGGGACAGCATCGGGATGGTGATGGAGCGGAACTGCCGCCACCAGGAGGCCCCGTCGACGGCCGCCGCCTCGTACAGCTCGGCGGGTATCTGCTGGAGCCCGGCCAGGAAGATCACCATGGGGGCGCCGAACTGCCAGATGGTCAGCAGCGCCACCGACAGGATGGCCCAGCCCGGTTTGTTGATCCAGCCGCCGATGTCGAGGCCGACGTCGGAGAGCAGGTTGTCGACGGTGCCGCCGTCGTTGAAGATCGCCCGCCAGACCAGGGCGATGGACATCGACGCGCCGAGCAGCGAGGGGGCGTAGAACGCGGAGCGGTAGAAGCCCTTGCCGCGCTTGACCGACTTCAGCGCGATCGCCACGGCGAGCGCCAGCACGAGCTGGAGCGGCACCGCGATCACCACGTAGGTCAGGGTGGTGCCGACCGACCGCCAGTAGCGGGGGTCCTCGGTGAACATCTGGGTGTAGTTGCGGAAGCCCACCCAGCTGGGCGCGTCGAACATGTCGTAGTCGGTGAACGACAGATACAGCGAGACGGCCATGGGCAGCAGTGTCAGCACGGTGGCGCCGAGCACCCAGGGGGACAGGAACACCCAGGCGGCGCCCTGCCGCTCGCGCTTCGGCGCCCGCTTGCCGCCGGTGGCGGAGGGCGCGGCGCTCTGGGGGCGGGTCGCGGTCGCGGTCATTGCCTCAGCTCCGCCTTCGCCTCGGTGATGTAGTCCTCCGCCGCCTCACGCGGCGACATGCGCTCGTAGGACACCTGGTCGTAGTCGCGCGCGAAGGTGCCTTGCAGGGAGGCGTCGCCCTTGGGCGGCGCGGCCGGCGGGTCCTCGAACTTGCCCTCGAACTGCTTCTGGTACGCGGAGATGACCTGGTCGAACCCCTCCAGCTTGGGCAGCACCTTCTCGCGCAGCGTGTCGTTGGCCGGGATGCCGCGGGTGGCGCCGAGGATGGTGCCCGCCTCCTGGTCGTTGAGCAGGAAGTCGATGAACTGGGCGGCCTGCTTCGGGTGTGCGGTCTTGGCCGAGGCGCCGAAGAACATCGACGGTTTGAAGTACTGGCCCGGGGTGCCGTCGTCGCCGACCGGCAGCGGCGCCATCTTCAGCCCCTCGCCGACGATGGCCGAGTAGCCGCTGACGGGGGCGTCCCAGTTGAAGTCGGAGACGGCCGTCAGCCGGCCCAGCGGGGTGTTCTCCACCGTCCCGTCCATCTGGGTGGTCTGCTCGGCGCGGGACACCGCGCCCTCCTTGCGGAGCCCGGTGCACCACTCCCAGTAGCGGGTCAGATCGTCGGCGGTGAAGCCCAGCCCGCCGTCCTCGGTGTACAGGCTCTTGCCCTGGCCGCGCAGCCAGATCTCGAAGACGTCCTCGCTCTGGCCCGGGTCGGTGCCGCCGACCCGGCCGCCGGTGGCCTCGGACTTCGACAGCTGGCGCATCGCGTCGGCCCAGTCGTCCCACGTCCAGTCCGCGGTGGGCTCGGGGACGCCCGCCTTGCGCCACAGCGTGGCGTCGTACGCCATCGTCTCGGTGCCGCGGGCGACCGGGAGCGCGTACCGCTTGCCGTCGACCACCCCGGTGTCCAGCAGCCCCTTGTCGATCTGAGAGGTCCGCAGCTCGGGGTACTTGCCGAGGTCCAGCAGGATGCCGGAGGTCGCGTACTGGTTGATCTGCCGGTAGTCCAGCTGCATCACATCGGGCGCGTCGCCGCCCGCCGCCTGTGTGGCGAGCTTCGCCTTATAGGTGTCGAATCCCGCGAAGGACGTGGTGATGTCGATGTCAGGGTGGCGCTTCTCGAAAACCTTGATGGCCTGCTCCGTGCGGGCCGCCCGGTCGGGATTGCCCCACCAGGTGAACCGCAGGGTGACCTTGCCGCCCGAGCCGCCGCCGCCATCGCCGCCGCAGCCCGTGAGGGTCCCGCCGAGTGTGAGGACGAGAGCCAGGGCGCAGGACATCTTTGTCCTGTTTCCGCGCATACCGGAGCCGACCTCCCTCCTGATGTGTCCGTTGAACGTGCGTGGTGGTGCCTGTGGCGGCTATTCGCCGTAATACGGGAGCGTGGCGCCGGGCAGTTCGTACTCGTCCCGGCGACCGCACATGCCGTAGCCGCCCCGGCGGCTGGGCCCGGTCGCGGTGACCCGCGCCTCGGCCAGGTGGGAGGCGTCGCCCGCGGCGAGCGCGGTCAGCTGCTCACCGGTGCGCCGCGCGGCGGCGAGCGCCCCGTCCCGCCAGCGCGGCTCCCACTGCCCGACCTTGGGCGCGACGATCCGCACCGCCGCCTCGTGGAAGGCGCGCAGCGGACCCGTGTCGCCCTTCTCGGCGGCGGCCCGCAGCGTCAGATAGCCCTCGACCGCCAGGTCCCGGCGGCGCCGGGCGGCCGCGTCGGCCGCCGGCCCCTCCTTGGCGGGCAGCGCGGCGGCCGCCGCGTACCGCCCGGGGTCGGCCAGCACCTCGGGCGGGAAGGTGAAGACCGCGTCCCCGGCCTCCGGCAGCCCGCTGTTCTGCATCAGCACGGTCACCTTCAGACCGCCGCCCTGCACCATCCGGTGCACCGTGCCGGGGGTGAACCACACCACCGCGCCCGGCTCCAGCGGGGTCTCGGTGAACCCGTCCGCGACGGTCAGGGTCTGCACGGCGCCGCGTCCCGCGGTCACCACATACGCCTCGGTGCAGGCCAGATGGAGATGGGGGCTGCCGCCGCACACCCCGTCGGCGGCCTCCCACTCGTACGCGCTGATGTGGGAGAGTCCCACACCGCCCGGCAGCGGGGCGGGCATCGGATGCGTCGGGGTCACCGTGGTCACCATCCGTGGTTCGCGAGGTAGCTCTCGGCGCGCGCCCGGTCCCAGGCGCCGTCGGCGACCACCACCCGGTAGCGGTAGCCGAAGGACTCCCCCGGCGGCAGCTCGAACTCCTCGAAGAACGCCCAGGAGGGGGCCACCGTGGGGATGGGCTCAGAGCGCACGAACCAGTGGGAGGGGTGGATCGTGGCCGCGCTGTCCAGGTTCTCCGGGGCGTGTGCGAACAGCAGCGTGGAGTGCGCGTCCACGTCGTCGTGCTCGGCGGTGAAGGCGATCCAGGCGGCGTCGGTGGCCGGGGTGCCCATCAGGTCCGAGGCGCCGGCCTCGCCGTCGCCGCCGCGCCCGTCCGGGCCGATGACGTCGCCGCCGGTGAAGTCGCGCGGGCCGCGCCACTGGAGCCCGGTGTATCCGGCCATCTCCCGGCCGGCGGTGGTCGGGGAGCCGAAGTGCAGGGCCTCGCCACGGATGTTGGTGAGGTGGATGGACCAGTCCAGGGCCCAGGTGCCCGCCTCCGGCTCCACCGAGTGCACTTCGACGGTGCGCAGCTCACGCGCCCACTCCTGACCGCCGTGCTCGATCCAGGTGAGCTTCTCGGTGAAGCGCAGCCGGTCCTCGTCGACGGTGAACTCCTCGAAGCCGTCGTGGCGCATCGAGCCCACGCGCTCCTCGATGCGCTGATAGCCCTGTTCGGGGCCGAGGTAGGAGTTGCCGCCCCAGAAGTTCTGGCCGGACAGATGGCTGGCGGTCATCTGGAGGCCCTTGTGCCAGCGGTGGTCGTTGGGCCGGTAGCCGGAGACCTGGTTGCCGGCGAGGGTGCGCAGCGGATGGGCGTAGGGCTTACGGACCTCGAAGGCGTCCGGGTCGGGCCGGTAGACGTACGCCATCAGCTCGACGCCGCCGGAGGCGACGGAGACACGTGTCCCGTGGGTGTGGGTGACGGTGATGCGCTGGGTCATGGCGGCCTCAGCTCTCCTTGGTGGTGGCGGTCGCCGCCTTCGGCGCCCACTCGGGGTGGTCGCCGTGCATGGCGGCGTAGTACGGGTCCCCGGGTGCGATCTCGCCCGCGCGCACGGGCTGCCCGGTGAAGGCCGCCTTGTAGAGCGCGGCGATGAACTCGAGGGTGCGGCGGGCGTCCGCGCCGCTGCCCGGGGGCCGTACGCCGTCCCGCATCGCGTCCAGCAGCCCGGACAGCTGGGCCCCGTGCGAGCTGGGCAGATCGGCGGCCGGAGTGCGCCAGCGCCGGTGCCGGGCGGTGTCCTCGCGCACATGCGGGGCGGGGGTGTAGACCCAGTCGTCGTTGCGGTGGCCGTAGAGATGGGTCAGCTCGACGGTGGCGTCCGCGCAGTCGATCCGGATGCGGCTGACCTCGTCGGGCGAGAGCACGCTGTTGACGACGGTGGCCATGGCGCCGTCCGCGAACCGCACCAGCGCGGTGGAGACGTCCTCGCTCTCCACCTGGTGCACCAGCCGTCCGGCCATGCCGCGGACCTCGGTCCAGTCGCCGAGGAGGTGGAGCAGCAGATCCATCTGGTGGATGCCGTGACCCATGGACGGGCCGCCGCCCTCGGTCTCCCAGCGGCCGCGCCAGGGCACCGCGTAGTAGGCGGTGTCGCGGTGCCAGGTGGTCTGGCAGTGGGCCACCAGCGGCCGTCCCAGGGCGCCCTCGGCCAGCAGCTCGCGGGCGTGGACGGCGCCCGAGCCGTAGCGGTGCTGGAAGACCACCGACGCGTACGGGCCGCCCGCCTCGTTCTCCGCCGCGGCGATCTCGTCGTACTCGGCGAGGGTGAGGCACAGCGGCTTCTCGCACAGCACCCAGGCGCCGGAGCGCAGCGCGGCCACCGTCTGCTCGCGGTGCAGGGAGGGCGGGGTGCCGATGAGGACCAGGTCGGGGCGCTCGGCCGCCAGCATCGCCGCCACCTCGGTGTAGCCGGTGACATCGAAGGTCCCGCCCTCGGCGGCGGTGGCGCGGAAGGCGTCGAGCCGGTCCGTGGCCACATCGACGGCGGCGACGAGGTCCACGCGGTCGGCGTGGTCACGCAGTGCGGGCAGATGGCTGCCGGTGACGATGGCTCCGGTGCCGATCACTGCGGCACGGATACGGTGGGTGGCTGCTGCGGCCATGGGCTAAGGCTCCTCGCCGACGGAAAGCGCTTGCTGGGGAGGACCCTAGGCATGGTCCGGATGACTGGACAAGACCCTGGCGGGCAGAATCGCGCCGCCCGTGGGCCGCTCGTGGGCCGCCCATGGGCCGCCCATGGACCGCCCGTGGGCCGCCCATGGGGTGAGAGCATGGATGCGCCCAACCAGCGCGCGCGGCGCACCCGAAAGTGACCACTCAACGGAGGAAACATGGCAGTGACCCTGGCCGATGTGGCGGCACGGGCTCGGGTCTCGGCGGCCACCGTGTCGCGTGTCCTGAGTGGCAACTACCCGGTGGCGGAGTCGACCCGGGCACGGGTGCTGCGCGCGGTCGACGAGCTGGAGTACGTGGTCAACGGCCCGGCAAGCGCTCTCGCCGCCGCCACCTCCGATCTGGTCGGAGTGCTGGTCAACGACATCGCGGACCCCTTCTTCGGCATCATCGCGGGCGCCGTGCAGAGCGAAATGGGCACCCCGGCGGGCGAACCGGGCCGGGGCGGCGAAAAACTCGCGGTCATCTGCAACACCGGGGGTTCGCCCGAGCGCGAGCTGAACTACCTCACCCTGCTCCAGCGGCAGCGCGCGGCCGCCGTCGTACTCACCGGCGGCGCCGTCGAGCACCCCGACCACGCCGCCGCCGTGGCCGCCAAGGCGTCCCGGCTGGCCGCGTCCGGCACCCGGGTGGTGCTGTGCGGCCGCCCGCCGATCGAGGACGCGACCACCCTCACCTTCGACAACCGCGGCGGCGCCCGCCGGCTCACCGAACACCTGCTGACCCTCGGCCACCGCCGGATCGGCTACGTGGCGGGCCCCGCCGAACGCACCACCACCCGCCACCGGCTGGAGGGCCACCGGGCCGCGCTGACCGCGGCCGGGCTGGACAGTCCCGACGCCGACGCCGAGCGGCTCACCGTCCACGGCCTCTACGACCGCGCCTCCGGCTACGACGCGACGCTTGAACTCCTGCGCCGCCACAGCGGTCTGACGGCCATCGTGGCCGCCAACGACACCATCGCGCTCGGCGTCTGCGCGGCCCTGCGCGACCAGGGCCTGCGCATCCCCGAGGACGTCTCGGTCGCGGGCTTCGACGACCTGCCGTTCAGCGCGGACGCGGTTCCGGCCCTCACCACGATGCGGCTGCCGCTGCACGAGGCGGGCGCCCGCGCCGGGCGGCTGGCCCTGGGCCGCGACCCGCAGCCGCCGGGCGGGGTGGCGATGGTCCGCGCCGAACTGATGGCCCGCGCCTCCACGGCCCCGCCGCACTCCTGAGCGCGCCGGCGCGCTCCTCCGCCCTCCGGTACCAGGGGTGAGTCCCCCTTTCCCGGATACTTGATCTGGTGCAACTATAAGGTCAAGTGTTACGGGGCGTTTCGGAAGCAGGGGTACGGAGGGATGCCGGATGGAACCGCGCGACGATCTTGACCTGGCCGTGGACGAGGTCCGCGACTTCAACCGGATGTACACCCGGCTGATCGGTGTCCTCGACTACCCAGGACAGCTCAACACCCCGTACTCGCTGAGCGAGGCCCGCATCCTCTACGAGCTGGCGCGGCGGGAGCGCACCCATGTCTCGGCGCTCCGGGAGCACCTGGGGGTCACCGCCGCGCATCTGAGCCGGACCCTGGGCCGGTTCGAGGAGCGCGGGCTGGTGACGCGCGAGCGCCATCGGCGCGACGCCCGCTACCAGGAGGTGCTGCTCACCGCGGCGGGCCGGGCGGCGGCGGAGGACCTGGACCGGCGGTCGCGGGAGGCGGTGGCCGGACTGCTGGCCAAGGTGGACCGGAACGAGCTGGGGCGGCTGCGGGAGGCACTGGCGACCGCGCGGGCCGTGTTCACCGGCCCGGCCGAGCCCACGGTGCGGCTGCGCGAACCGGCGCCGGGGGACCTGGGCTGGATCGTGCAGCGCCACGGCGCCGTATACGCACGGGAGTTCGGGTGGAACGCCGAGTTCGAGGCGCTGGTGGCCCGTATCGTCGCGGAGTTCGGCACGGGCCATGACCCGGCCCGCGAGCGGGCGTGGATCGCGGAGCTCGACGGCCGCCCGGTGGGATCGGTGATGTGCGTCCGGGACGAGCGGCCCGACACGGCCCGGCTGCGGCTGCTGCTCGTCGAGCCGGAGGCGCGGGGGCGGCGGATCGGCGAGCGGCTGGTGGGCGCGTGCATCGACTTCGCGCGCGAGGCCGGCTATCGCGAGCTGGTGCTGTGGACCAATGACGTCCTGACCTCGGCCCGCCGGATCTATGAGCGGGCCGGGTTCGAGCTGGTCGCCGAGCAGCGGCACCGCGGCTACGGCTCGCCCCTGGTCGGCCAGGACTGGCGGCTCGCGCTCGACGGCCCCGCGCCCGCCTGACCGACTGCCAAAAGGCGAACGGTGCCCCGGGAGCGCTCCCCTTGCCCGGGAGCGCTCCCATCGTAGGGCGGGGTCCGAAAAGCGGCCATACGTATGACGGGGCGTCATCGGACCGGAAAACCGCTCGCGCCGGACGGGCCGCGCCGGAAGGATCACCTCATACGCACCACGGGTGCGAACCGCACAAGAGCAAAGGGTGTACCCCCTGAGTACGCAGCAGGTCATCGAGTGGACCGAGGACGGCCGGGACCGGGCCGCCCACTGGCGATCCGAGAGCGGCGCCCCACCGCCCCGGCGGGTCGGGATCGCGGACGACCGGATGCCCGCCGACACCGCCTACCGCCTCGTCTGCGAGGGCACCGCGCTGCTGTGGCGCGGCGACTACCAGGGCGCCCGCCAGCTGCTGACGGCGCTGGCGCGCCGGATCGACCGTGGTCCGCGCCGGGCCAGGGAGCGGCGGGCAGCGGCGGCGTCACCGGCCGAGGCGTTCCACCGGCACCGCCAGGCGACGTCCCGGCGGGCCCGGCTGCTGGGCATGCTGCTGGTGCCGCTGGACGCCGACCTGTCCGTACCGCTGCGCCGGGCGCCGGACGTACGGGAGGCGTGCGCCGAGGCGTACGGCGTGGCGCACGCCCCCTCGGTGGTCTCGCTCCGTGAATTACTCGGTCTGATCGGCGCGCACGAGTGGCGGGAGAAGGGCGTCGAGGTCCCGGCGCTGGGCGGCGACCGCGTCCATCCGCACTACGGGGTCTTCGCCCCGGTGCGCGGCGAGTACGTCGACCTGGTGGCCGAGGCCCCGCTGCCCGCCTCCCGGTCGGCCGCGTTCGACATCGGCACCGGTACGGGCGTCTTGGCGGCCGTCCTCGCCCGGCGCGGCGTCGACCGCGTGGTGGCCACCGACCAGGACGCACGGGCGCTGCGCTGTGCCCGGGAGAACGTGGCCCGCCTGGGCCTGTCCGGGCGGGTCGAGGTGGTCGAGGCGGACCTCTTCCCGCCGGGCCGCGCCCCTTTGGTGGTCTGCAATCCCCCCTGGCTCCCGGCCCGGCCCTCCTCACCGCTCGAATACGCGGTCTACGACCCGTCCAGCCGTATGCTGCGCGGCTTCCTGAACGGGCTGGCCGGACATCTGACCCCCGGCGGCGAGGGCTGGCTCATCCTCTCCGACCTGGCGGAACACCTCGGACTGCGGCCGCGCGAGGAGCTGCTGGCCGCCATCGCCGCGGCCGGGCTGAAGGTGGTGGACCGCCTCGACACCCGCCCGGTCCACCCCCGCGCCACCGACCCCGCCGATCCGCTCCACTCGGCCCGCGCGGCGGAGGTGACCTCCCTGTGGCGGCTGACGGCGGGGTGAGGCCCACCCGGTCCACGCTGCAGCGGCCGTGACGGTGCGCCCCCGGGCCGCACGGCGCGGCACGTTCCCGATGACTCAGGGCTGGACTCTCCGTCAGATGCGGTTGGCCACCAGTGCGTAGTCGAGGTACAGGGGGCGGCAACCGTGCTCGGTGACGGCGCCCGGAGTCTTATACGAGATTTATAACTACGAAGATATTCTCGTCATTCTCCTTGGAGGTGCTCGGGGAATCCGAACCGGAGTGGGTCATGGGCCATTCTGCGGGGGGCACTCCGGGCCTGGTGTCGGTGAAGATCAGTCACCGGAAAGGTTCACTCGTGATCTCCGTCCGTTCTTCTCGCTCCCTTGCCGGCCGTGTCGCCGCCGGTCTCGCAGGCGCCGCCGCCGTTGGTGCGCTGGCGTTCTCCTCGCCGGCCGCTGCCGCTGCGGCCGACGCGTCCTGGACGATGGGTACGGGCTACCCCGTAGATCAGGACTACTGCTTCTCGAATATGCCACTGAACCTGAGCAAGAACTACAATTCCATCATCTCGGGTTCTTGGGACAAACCCATCACCTTCGGCGTCAAGGACCTGCCGGGCGGCTACTCGTTCACCACGACGCTGCAACCGGGATCGAACGAGAGCACGGTCAACGCCTGGGTCGCCTTCAACATTCCGATGCAGCCCGACGGTGTCTACCACCCGGTGGTCTATGCCACCGATGGCACGACGACCCAGAGCGTCACCCGCACGCTGACCGTCGGCCTGCCCTGCTGACGAGTTCGCCCACCCGGTACGCGCGGCGCACGGCACCGGCTGCCAGGACCGGACGTGACCTCGACCAGGCGACGGTGTCCGCGGCGACGACCACCGGTGGATCGAGGCGGCATGCCCCGGCGGTACGCGCCGGGGCGCTCCGCCGAACGCCCCGGCGCAGGTGGCCGTAGCAGGCGTCGGGAGCAGGGTGCTCCCTTTGACGACAGGCCCTGGCCCCAGGCAGTGCCGATACCCCCCACGGCGAGCGGCGGTGTACCGGCGAGGACGGTACGGCCCATGCCCCGGTGTGTGCGGGCGTCATGTGAGCCGGTTCACTCACCCAGCGCGGTCGGCTGCTCCGGCACGGCGGGATTGACCTCGCCCGTGCCCCTGCCTAGCGTCCGGCGTGAAGATCCCCATCCTGCGGAACCCCCACCTCACGGAGCCCGTATGAAGCTCGCCTTCTCCACCCTCGGTGTCCCCGGTATGCCCGTGCCCGAGGTCGCACGGCTCGCCGCCGGGAGCGGGTACCACGGTGTCGAACTGCGCGCCCACCCCGAGGAGCCGGTGCACCCGGGGATCGGGGCGGACGAACGCGCGCGGGTGGTGGACGGGTTCCGGGCCGCCGATGTGGAGATCCTGACCGTCGCCGGGTACGTACGGGTCGCGGCGGCGGGCCCCGACGAGCCCGTCCTGACCGGGCTGCGGGAACTCCTCGCGCTCGCCCACGACCTGGGCGCGCCCTACGTCCGCGTCTTCCCCGGCGGCGGGGAGCAGAGCGCGGAGGAGGCCGACGCCACGGCCGCCCGCCGCCTGGGCGCCGCCGCGCCGTACGCCGCCGAACTGGGCGTACGGCTGCTGCTGGAGACCCACGACTCGCACCGCACGGGCGCGGACGCGGCGCGCGTCCTCGGTCCCGTCGGCCACGGCAGCGTCGGCGCGATCTGGGATGTGATGCACACCTGGCTGGGCGGTGAGGACCCGGCCACCAGCTATGCCGCGCTCGCTCCGCAGCTGGGATACGTGCAGGTCAAGGACATCGCGTCGGCCGACGACACCACCCCGCTGCCGCTGGGCGAGGGCGTGCTGCCGCTGACCGAGTGCGTGGAGCTGCTCAGCCGTGAGGGCTGGGACGGCTGGCTGTGCTGGGAGTACGAGAAGCGGTGGTACCCGCAGGCGCGGGAGCTGCCGGAACTGCTGCCCGCCGGCCGCGAGCACCTGCTACGACTGCTGGCCGACGCGGCCTGAGAGCGGGGGCGTCCGGCCCCCGTGATGGGATGCGGCGACTGGTTGGACGCGGCGACGATGAACCGTGGGAGGGAGAGCGGCCCATGCTGGACCTGGCCCGGCTGCGGGCGCTGCACGCGGTGGCCGTGCACGGCTCGGTCAGCGCCGCCGCGACCGCGCTCGGCTACACCGCGTCGGCCGTGTCGCAGCAGATCGCCAAGTTGGAGCGGGAGACCCGGACGACCCTTCTGGAGCGGCAGGGCCGGGGCGTCACGCTGACCGACGCGGCCCGGCATCTGGCCGCCACCGCCCAGCAGCTGCTCGCCATCGTCGAAGAGGCCGAGACCACCCTGGAGGAACGGCGCGGACAGCCGACGGGCCGGCTGGTGATCGGCGCCTTCGCCTCGGCGGCGCGCGGGCTGATGCCCGTGGCGCTGGCCGCCCTCGCGACCGAACACCCGGCCCTGGACGCCCGGCTGCTGGAAGTGGACCCGCATCTGTCGGTGGACCTGGTGACGCAAGGGGTCATCGACCTGGCCGTGGCCCACGACTGGGACATCGCCCCGCTGCCCGCCCCGGACGGGCTGGAACGGGCGGTCATCGGGGACGATCTGTGCGATCTGCTCGTACCGGCCGGGCATCCGCTGGCCGCGCGAGCCGAACGGCGACCGCTGTGCCGCGCGGACCTGCCGGGCCAGCGGTGGATCTGCCAGCCGCCCGGGTCGGTGTGCCACGACTGGCTGGTCCGTACGCTGCGCGCCTCCGGCCAAGAGCCGGACCTGGCGTACCAGGCGGCGGAGAACCACACCCAGATCGCCCTGGTGGCGGCCGGTCTCGGTGTCGCCCTCATGCCCCGTCTGGGGCGCGGCCCGCTGCCGGACGGGGTGCTGGCGCTGCCCCTGGAGCCGGTCCCGGTGCGGCGGCTGTACGCCGTGTGGCGCACCGGCGCGGCCCGCCGCCCCGCCATCACCGAAACGGTGCGGCTGCTCCACGGCCTCTGGCCCCGGCGCACGGGCTGACGTGTTACCGCACGGGGCGACCCCCTCCCCGCCCAAATACAGCGCGGCAGGGAGGGAAAAAGCTAGCGCCCGCAACCGGAGGTGCCGGAATCCCGGCAGTGCGGGACGGACGGACTCACGAAACCGCGCCGCCCACCGTCCTCGCGGCTTGACGAACAGCATCAGGCATCAGTGAGGCGAGGTACGCACCAACAGGTGCGCTGGTCATTCAACGAACTCCAGGCCGGTGGGCGAAAGATGTCGTGCGCGTGCTCACTAGACCTCACCAATGGAATGAGCACTTGACACCTGTCATCCCAGCAGGCGGGTGTGAATGGCTTCGCTGATGGCCCGCACTGCACGGTCAACACCTTGCTTCATGGATTCAGGGGAAAGCCGTTCGGATTCATAGATGAAGGCTGTGGAACCGCGCCGGCTGCCGCAGTAGTCGATGATCCCGTGCTCGATTTGCGTCCGTAGTGCCTTCTCGTATCCGTGGCGCTCATACGCACCCGAGTCGCCGCCGGCTATGGGTACAAGATGCGTGGTGAGGTGCTGTAGTTTCGGCCGCAGGCCCGAAGCGGATGAGTACTCGAAGGCCCAGCCGTTGACGAAGACACGGTCGATCCACCCCTTCAGCAGTGCGGGCATCGACCACCAGTACACGGGGAAGACCAACACGAGATCGGTGGCACGCTCAAGACGGCACTGCTCAGCCACGACGTCAGCCGGATGGTTGCCACCCTCCTGGTACGCCCGACGATCCGCTGAAGTGAACCGGGGGTCGAACCGCTCCTCGGACAGGTCGGCGATCTCGACCGAACCGGGACGAAGCGCTGCCTCGAGTCTTCCCAGCACGAAATGCGTCAGGGACTGGGGGTCCGGGTTGGCGGCAACCAGCAAGGTGTGCATCGATGGCTCCAGTTACCTGAAGAGCGGACGTTTACAAAGGCGAGGATGTGCGGGATTGCGCGCGGACTCCTTCTCCTGAATGTCCACTGCGCCGGAGCGGCCGCCGCGGGATTCAGCGCCGCCAGGCTCCCGCTGCTGCGGCCCGCAGGACGAAGTCCTCAAAGGTCCGCGGCGCGCGTCCCAGCACGGTGACGACGTCGTCCGTCGTCCAGGCGGTCACCCCGCGCTCCAACAGCACGAACATTTCGGCGAGGAGATGGGCCTCGTTCTCGCGCCAGCCCTCCTGGACCAATGCCGCGGTGTACTCGGCCGGGGAGATCTGCCGGTAGGCGATGGGCAGTCCGGACGCCCGGGAGATCAACTCGACCGCCTCCGCCCAGCTCAGCCCGCGCGGCCCCGTCAGCTCGTAGACCCGACCAGCATGTCGGCCGGGCTCGGCCAGCACTGCGGCCGCAACGTCGGCGACGTCCTCGAGGTCGATGAACGGCTCGGGCACCGCACCTGCCGGAAGCGCCAGCTCGCCAGCGGCCAGCGGGGCGTGAAAGGGGTGCCCGTCGAAGTTCTGGGCGAAGTTCGCGGCACGCAGAACGGTCCATTCCAACGTCGAACTGCGCACGGCATCCTCGGCCGAGCGCATGTCCAGCCCGAACGCGGAGTCGCCCCAGTCGTCGGCGCCGTGCCCGGAGAGCAGGACCAGGCGCCGCACGTCGGCGGCCTCGGCCCGGGCCACGAACTCGTGCACTGGACCGGGCACGGTCGGGGGCACCACGTAGACAGTGGTGACGCCCTGCAGGACCTGATCCCAGTGGGCGGGGTGGAACCAGTCGAACGGGGTCTGGCTGGAACGGGAGGCGACGCGCACATGCGTGCCGCGCAACCGCAACCGGGCGGCTACCCGTCGACCGGTGTTGCCCGTCGCGCCAAGGACCAAAGTGGTGTCGCTGCTCATGACGGCGATTCAACGGCACGCATTCGGACGGATCCATAGGCGACAAGCCGAACCACCTGGTTAATCGTCCAGTTCGTTTAGTCTCGCAGGGTGGACGCTTTCGGTGACCTCCTACGCGGGGTGCGGGCCCAGGGCTCATTGTTCGGCAGCTCGACCCTGACCCCGCCCTGGGCGCTGCACTTCGTGGACGGTGCACCGCTGACGTTGTGCACTGTCCTCTCCGGGGGCGGCTGGATCGTGCCGGAGCACCGCCCGCCCGAACCTTTGTGCGTCGGCGAGACAGTGGTCGTGCGGGGCCCGGCGCCGTTCCTCTTCGTCGACGAGGTGGGCACCCGGGCGGAGCCCGTCGCGTGCGGCGCGTTCTGTTCGACGCCCGATCAGGGCGGAACCCGACACCGGCTCGGCTGGCACGAAACCTATGACGGAGGCGACAGCGCGACGACACTTGTCGTCGGCGCCTACCCGGTGCACGGCGAGATCAGCCGCAGGCTGCTGGACGCGCTGCCCGTCGTACTGCGCGTGGGGTCCGGCGGCAAGCCCGACCCCGTGTGGGAACACCTCGCCGTCGAAGCCGCCGCCGACACACCGGGCCAGCAGGTGGTCCTCGACCGGCTGCTGGACTGGATGCTGGTGTGCGCACTGCGCGAGTACTTCGATCGGCCCGACGGTAATCCCCCGGGCTGGTATTCCGCCGGGCGGGACCCGGTGGTCGGCGGCGCGCTGCGGCTGCTGCACAGCGAACCCGCGGCGCCATGGACGGTCGCCTCACTGGCCGAGCGCACCGGGGTGTCACGCTCCACGCTGGCCAAGCGATTCACCGACCTGGTCGGCAAGCCGCCACTGACCTACCTCACCCACTGGCGCATGACGCTCGCGGCGGACCTGCTGACCGAGCGCCAAACGGCGACGGTCGCGGAGATCGCCCGCACAGTGGGCTACTCCGACGCGTTCGCATTCAGCGCGGCGTTCAAACGGCTCCGCGGCGTCAGTCCCAGCACATACCGCAGCGCCGCGACAGCCCTGTCCCAGCAGCCGGCCGGCACCCTCCCGACCCACCCCGGTAACGGGCCCGCCATCCCGATTCAGGCCGGCTCACCCGCCTGAGCCCGCCACCCGACCCGCAGCGTTTGTGGACCATGGTCAGCTATGAGGGGAGAGGGTGCCGTGCGCAGGCCGGTCACAGGCGAGGGGCATGTCCACTGCAGCCAGATCTGCGCCGCGAGCGACCCGAACAGCGCGAATCCGGGTCGCCCGCCCTGACACACCACACGCGGAACCGTTGCGAGCCGCCGCGCGTCGAAGCGGTGTGCTGAGGGGGAGTCCCCGTACGGCGGTCATCGGTCTCGCTGTCGGCCGCGTCGCCGACCGCCCTCTCCGCCGCCCGCGGCCCGCAGCACCCGCCGCCGACGCGACACCCCTCCCAGAGCGTCGGCGGCGCCCCGGGGGGGCCGAAACGCGTCGTACGGCCGTCGGACGGGACACACCACCGGGCCGACAAGATGAGCAACTTTCCTTGACCGGGACCGGGTTGGTGTCCCAGCGTGTCCAGCACACCTTCGGCCGCCCCCTCCGAACCCGTGGAAGGAGTGCGGGTGCATACGCCCACGTCCCGCCGTGCCTTGCTCACCGCCACCCTGGCCGCCGCCGCGGCCGGTGCCTGTAGCGCGCCGACGCACAGCTCGCCCGCGTCCGCCACTCCCGCGCGCCACCCCGCCTCCGGTTCCGGCGGCGCTTCCGCGACCCCCTCCGGACCCGCCTCCGGCTCCGGCCGGGACCGGGAGCGCGACCGCCGGCGGATCGACGACCTCATCGGGCGGATGACGCTGGATCAGAAGATCGGCCAGCTCTTCGTGATGCGGGTGTACGGCCATTCGGCCACCCGCCCGGACCCCGCCGACGTGGCGGCCAACCGCAAGGAGATCGGCGTCGACAACGCCGCCGAGCTGATCGCGAAGTACCACGTGGGCGGGGTGATGTACATCCGCTGGGCGCACAACATCCGCGACCCCCACCAGGTCGCCGCGCTCTCCAACGGCATCCAGAAGGCCGCCGCGAAGGGCTCCGCGCCCGTCCCCGTCCTGATCTCCACCGACCAGGAGTACGGCACCGTCGCCCGGATCGGCGCGCCCGCCACGCTGTTCCCCGCCGCCATGGCGCTCGGCGCGGGCGGCAGCGCGGCCGACGCCCGTACGGCCGCCCGTACCGCGGGGGCCGAGCTGGCCGCGCTCGGCATCCGGCAGGACTACGCCCCGATCGCGGACGTCAACGTCAACCCCGCCAACCCGGTGATCGGCGTGCGCTCCTTCGGGGCCGATCCGAAGGCCGTGGCCCGGCTGGTGGCGGCCCAGGTGGCGGGCTATCAGAGCGCCGGGGTCGCGGCCACCGCCAAGCACTTCCCCGGCCACGGCGACACCAGCGTGGACAGCCATGTCGGCCTGCCGCTGATCACCCACTCACGGAAGGAGTGGGAGCGGCTGGACGCGCCGCCGTTCCGGGCCGCGATCGAGGCGGGAATCGACTCGATCATGACGGCGCATCTGCTCTTCCCCGCGCTCGACCCGGCCGACGACCCCGCCACGCTCTCCCGCCCCATCCTCACCGGAGTGCTCCGCGAGGAGCTGGGCTACGACGGGGTGGTGGTCACCGACTCCCTCGGCATGCAGGGGGTGCGGAAGAAGTACGGCGACGACCGGGTGCCGGTGCTCGCGCTCAAGGCGGGCGTGGACCAGCTGCTGAACCCGCCGAGTCTGTCCGTCGCCTTCCAGGGGGTGCGCGCGGCCGTCCGGGCGGGCGAGATCGACGAGGACCGGATCGACCGGTCGCTGCGGCGCATCCTGGACCTCAAGGCGCGCCGGGGGCTGTTCGACGACCCGTACACCAGCGACCGCGCGGTCAACCGCACGGTGGGCACCCGCGAGCACCGCGCCACCGCCGACCGGATCGCCGAGCGCACCACCACCCTGATCACCAACCGCGGCGGGCTGCTCCCGCTGTCACCGGACCGCCATCGCGACCTGCTCGTGGTGGGCGTGGACGCCGCCGCGCCCTCCGGCACCGGCGGCCCGCCGACGGCCGTCCTGGCCCGCGCCCTGTCCGGGCTGGGCTTCTCGGCGGAGGCGCTGCCCACCGGCACGGACGGCTCGCCCGGCCCCTCGCCGGAGCGGATCGAGGCGGCGGTCGCGGCGGCCCGGGGGCGGGACGCGGTGATCGTGACGACGTACGACATCGCCTCCGGCTCGTCCCAGCGCACCCTGGTGGCGCGGCTGGTGGCCACCGGTGTGCCGGTGGTGCATCTGGCGCTGCGCAATCCGTACGACATCGCACGGCTGGACGGACGCGGCACGGCCCCCGGGGCGTCGCTGGCCACGTACTGCTGGACGGACGGGGAGCTGCGCGCGGCCGCCCGGGTCATCGCGGGACGGGCCACCCCGCGCGGCAAGCTGCCGGTGGCGGTGCGGCGCGCGGACGACCCGTCCCGGGTGCTGTACGAGATCGGGCACGGGCTGACGTACTAGCCATCCGGGCGGGCGTACCAGCCCACCCGGGCGGCGTACCGAGCCCGTGCCCGATCGGGTCCAGGGTCCTTGCGGACGTTACGGACGTTACGGATGTTACGGACGCAGCACCGGCTCGCGCTCGATCCCGCGCCGGTCGAGCTTCGCGTCGTGCCGGGCAAGCGGCTCGCGCGTCTGGCTGACGCCCGCCCACCGCTGTACCTCCGCCGTGGCCTTGGCCTTCTCCTCGGCCGAGAGCTGGGCGATGTTCGAGCCGTGGTTGCCGCCGGCGACCGTGTAGACGTAAGCGTCCTTGGCGCCCTTGCCGACCCGGAACCGCTCGGCGCCCCACGGGTCGTTCTGCCCGTAGACGAAGAGCATCCGCTGGGCGTCCTGCCGCACCCAGCGGTCGATGTCCCGCATGGCGGCCGGGTGGAAGCGCATCGGGATGTCGCGCGGCACATAGCTGCGCGGGGCGTAGATGCCGGGGTAGCGCAGCAGCCCGGCCAGGTGCGGGGTCGCGAAGGTGGGCGAGCCGAGCTCGGTGCCCGCCTGGTAGTAGTACGGCGTGTAGGTCTCCAGGCCCTGGTCGGTGTAGGCGGAAAAGCCCGAGATCTCGTCGATGAAGCCGTACAGTTCGTCGGTCGAGGCGGTGGGGGCGGGGACGTCCCCACAGTCCTTCAGCAGGTGGTACTGCCAGAAGGCCCACACCAGGTCCAGGACGACGTTCTCGTACGCCTTGTCGGCGCTGCCGACGACGGTGAAGGTCTGCCCCTCGTCGTCCGCCCACTTCTGGTAGCGCGTCACGATCTCGTCGCGCCGCACCAGCGCCTCGTGCTGCACCGCGTTCAGCTTGTCGCGGCATTCGGCCGTGCCGACGTTCGCGAAGAAGCGGTCGTAGGCGGAGTCCTCCTTGTCGACCACGTCGTTGGGCGCCACGTAGGCGATGGTCCCGTTCATGTCACGCGGATAGAAACGGCGGTAGTAGGTGGCCGTCATTCCGCCCTTGCTGCCGCCGGTGGCCAGCCAGTTCTTGCCGTAGACGGGCTTGAGGGCCCGGTAGAGGCGGTGCTGGTCGCTGGCGGCCTGCCAGATGTCCAGCTTGGACCAGTCGGCGGGCTGCGGCCGGGACGGGGTGAAGAAGCGGTACTCCAGCGACACCTGGTTGCCGTCCACGATCTGCGTCGGCTCGCTGCGGCGCGGTGCGGTGGTGACGTTGTAGCCCGAGGTGTAGAAGACCGTGGGCCGGTCGGTGGCCTTGTGCAGCAGGGTGAACCGCTGCTGGAAGGTGCCCTGGGAAGGATGCCGGTGGTCCACCGGCTGGGTGTAGGTGAAGACGAGGAAGCGGTAGCCCTCGTAGGGCTGTTCCTCGACGAAACGCATGCCGGGAATCGCCAGGACGCGTTCCTTGATGTCCGGCTGGGCGGGGGCGGCCGGTGCCGCGGACGCGCCGGTGGCACCCGCGCCGACCGCCCCCATCAGTATCGCGAGCGACAGCAGCCATCTGAGCACCTTGCGCATGCACTCTCCCCTTGTCGCCGTTATGGCCCTCGCGACCCGTGAATTCGCACAGGTCGCCGAGAACCTATCCGGGCACACACGCGGGTGGCCAGAGGCTGTTGGCTCACCAACGCGACGCCGGATACGGAGAGTTGTTACCGTCGCCCTCTTTCGTAGCGGGCTGTGATGGCTCATGCTGCCTGTATGGACCGAGACGAACGGCACGACCGGAGTGAACGGGCCGAGCGGCTGACGCGGTATCTGAACGAATTGCAGGAACGGATCGACCCTCGCTCGCTGGAGCTGCTGATGCGGCTGCTGCGCGAGCTGAGCACCTCACCGGCCGTCCGCGGAGGGACGTACGAGCTCGGTATGGGGCCGGAGGAGAAAGAGCTGTTCACCCCCGCTCTCCAGGCCGAGTTGCTGGTGTTGTTCGGCCTGCTCACCTCCCAGGACGAGCGTGTGGTGGTCGACCTCGGCGACAGTCCGCACGCCAAGGGCATGAAGGTGCTGGTCCCTCAGGAGCGGGCCCAGGACCCCGAATTCCTGTACCGCCACAAGCAGCGGGTGGCGGCCGAGGCGGAGCAGCGGGAGCGCGACCGGCGGGAGGTGGAGGGCATAGCGAGGGCCAGCGGCATGGAACCGTGACGTTACCGTACGTAACATCGGGCGAACGCTGAGCGTTACCGGCCATAAGGCGGCCGTAAGGCGACCATGCGGCAGATGGGCGACACACGGTCGGCACGTGGGGCGACACACGGGCGGCATGGGGGCGGCATATGACCGGTGCACTCCCCCCGCCCCCGCGCCGCGGGCCCACCCGACGCGCTGCCACGCGACGGCGGGCCCACGCGACGCGGGCCATCGGCGAGTGCCGGGCGACGGCGGAGGCCGGCGGCGGGCCGCCACCGCCCGCGGGCTCAGGCGACGGCGGGGGCCGTCAGCACGTGTCAGGCGACGGCGGGGGCCGTCTCGCCCATGAAGGTGCGCCACAGCTCGGCGTACCGGCCGTCCCGCGCCACCAGCTCCTCGTGGGTGCCGTCCTCGACGACCCGGCCGTGGTCCAGGACCACCACCCGGTCCGCGCGGGCCGCGGTGGTCAGCCGGTGCGCGACGACCAGTGTGGTGCGCCGGCCCGTCAGGCGGTCCGTGGCCTGGTTGACCAGGGCCTCGGTGGCCAGATCGAGCGCGGCCGTGGCCTCGTCGAGCAGCAGGACGTCCGGGTCGACCAGCTCGGCGCGGGCCAGCGCGATCAGCTGCCGCTGCCCGGCAGAGAGATTGCGCCCGCGCTCGGAGACCTCGTGCAGATAGCCACCGTCGAGCGACGCCACCATCGCGTGGGCGCCGACCGCCCGCGCGGCGGCCTCCACCTCCGCGTCGCTCGCGTCGGGGCGCCCGTAGGCGATGGCGTCCCGCACCGTCCCGGCGAACAGATACGGCTCCTGCGGGACCACACCGAGGTGGCGGCGGTACCCGGCGAGGTCGAGCTCGCGCAGATCCGTTCCGTCCACCCGCACGGCGCCCCCGGTGGGGTCGTAGAACCGCGCCACCAGCTTGACCAGGGTGGACTTACCGGCCCCGGTCTCCCCGACGAACGCCACGGTCTGCCCCGCGGGGATGGTGAGCGAGATGCCCGCCAGCGCCTCCTCGCCGTCCCCGTACCGGAACCGCACCTCGTCGAACGTGATCTCGCCGCGCATCCCACGCACCTCGCGCGGGGCGTCGGCGACCGGTGTGGTGGTGGGCTCGCGCAGCAGCTCCTGGATGCGGCCGAGCGACACGGTGGCCTGCTGATAGCCGTCGAAGACCTGGGAGAGCTGCTGGACGGGGGCGAAGAACAGATCGATGTAGAGGAGATAGGCCACCAGCGCGCCCGCCGTCAGCGTGCCGTCCCCGACCCGTCCGGCGCCCACGATGAGCACCAGCGCGGACGCCACGGACGACAGCAGCTGGACGAACGGGAAGTACACCGAGATCAGCCGCTGACCGCGCAACCGCGCCTGGCGGTAGGCGTCGCTGCGTGCCGCGAACCGCTCCCGGCCGGACCGCTCACGCCCGAACGCCTGCACGATCCGCAGCCCCGCCACGCTCTCCTGGAGATCCGCGTTGACCACGCTCACGCGCTCGCGGGCCAGCTGGTACGCCTTGACGCTGCGGCGCCGGAACAGCACGGTGCCGAGGACGAGCGGCGGGAGGGTCAGGAAGACCACCAGCGCCAGCTGCACGTCGATGATGAGCAGCGCGACCAGGATGCCGAAGAAGGTCAGCAGGCTGACGACGGCGGTGACGAGGCCGGTCTGGAGGAACGTGGACAGCGCGTCGACATCGGTGGTCATCCGCGTCATGATCTTGCCGGTCAGCTCGCGCTCGTAGTAGTCGAGACCGAGCCGCTGCAACTGCGCGAAGATCTTGACGCGCAGCGCGTAGAGCACCCGTTCACCGGTCCGCCCGGTCATCCGCGTCTCGCCGATCTGGGCGGCCCACTGGACGAGGACGACGAGCAGCGCGAGCCCGGACGCGGTCCACACCGCCCCGAGCGCGAGCCGCTGGACGCCCTGGTCGATACCGTGCCGGATCAGCACCGGCAGCAGCAGCCCGGCGATCGCGTCCACGGCGACGAGCAGCAGCGCGAGCGCGAGCGGCGCCCCGAAACCGCGCAGCAGCCGCCGCAGCCCGTACGCCTCCTCGGGGCGGGTGGCCCGCTCCTCGTCGATGTCGGGCGTATCGGTGGCGGGCGGCAGGGCGGCGACCTTCGCGAGCAGCTCGGGGGTGGCGGGCATCCCGGACAACGCCCCGGCGAACCCGGGCCCGGCCACGGCCCCCGCCCCGGCCGCCGGCGCCCCCGCCTTACGTCCCTCACCATCGGACCGCACCCACAACTCGGGCGTCACGCCCTGCTCGGGGGTCGTGTCACGGCTCACGCCCTGCTCGGGGGCCACACCTCGCTCGCGGGTCGCGCCCCGCTCGGGGCCCGTCCCGGCCCCGTCGGGCCGGGGCCCCGGCGCGGGATACGGCTCGCTCGGTCCCTCGGCGCCCGCCGCACCGCCGGACGCCCCGGCGAGCCCTGTCGCCCCCGCCCGGTCTCCGGCGCGGGCGTGGTCGGGGTCGTCCCCGCCGTGCGGGCGGCACCGCTCCTCGCCACTGCCGTCGGACCGCGCCCACAGCTCGGGCATCAGCCCGTCGCGCCCCGTTTCGCCCGTGGCGTGCGCCGGGTCGTCCCCGCCGCGCGGGCACAGGTCCGCGCCCGCGTCGGGGCGGCCCCCGTGGCCGTCACCGGTCCCCACCTCCGCGGCACCTGGCTCCGCTCGGTCCGCGACCGGGGCGTCGGCCCGGCCGGCCGCCTCCGGACCACCGTTCTCCTGCCGCTCACCGTCACGGCACGGCGCGGTCGGCCCCGCCGGAGCGGCCTTGCCCCCGAAGGCGCCGGTGCGGCCCGCCTCCGTCCGGCCCTGCGCACCCCCGCGATGCGCCGGGTCGTCCCCGCCCCGCGCCCGCACGCCCGCCGCCGGGTGCGGGCACCCCTCGCGGTCGCGCGCCGGGCCGTCGCCATCGGCGGACGGCTCCCCGTCGAGGTACGGCTCGGCCAGCCCCGTCGCGGCGGACTCCCCGCCGAACGCACCGGCGAACCCCGCCGCGCGCGTGGCGCCGCCGCGCGGCTCGGTATGGGCCGGGGCCGGGGCGGGCGCGTCCGCGCCCCGAGCCGCCGTGCCGTCGGCGCCCGGGGCGGCGGGCGCGGCGGGCGCGTCGTCCGTCAGCAGGCTCCGGTACACGGCGCTCCGCGCCCTCAGCTCCTCGTCCGTGCCCACGTCCACGACCCGGCCCCGCTCCATGACCGCTATGCGGTCGGCGAGGGCGAGCGTGGAGGGGCGGTGGGCGATCAGCAGCGTCGTACGGCCTGCCATGACGCCGCGCAGCGCCTCGTGGATCTCGTGCTCGACGCGTGCGTCCACCGCCGAGGTGGCGTCGTCGAGGATGAGCAGCCGGGGGTCGGTGAGGATCGCGCGGGCCAGGGCCAGCCGCTGGCGCTGGCCGCCGGAGAGGGTCAGCCCCTGTTCGCCGACCTCGGTGTCGTAGCCGTCCGGCAGTGCCGTGATGAAACCGTCGGCCTGCGCGGCGCGCGCGGCGGCCCGGATGCGTTCCTCGGACGCGTCCGGCAGCCCGTAGGCGAGGTTGGCGCGCACCGTGTCGGAGAAGAGGAAGCTGTCCTCCGGCACCAGTCCGATCGCCCCGCGCAGCGAGTCGTACGTCAGCTCCCGCACATCGTGGCCGCCGATCCGCACCGCCCCCGACGACACGTCGTAGAAGCGCGGCAGCAGCATGGACAGCGTCGACTTGCCGCTTCCGGAGGCGCCCACGACGGCCAGGGTCTCGCCCGGTTCGATCCGCAGGGACACCTCGGACAGCACCGGGCGCTCGGGGTCGTAGCCGAAGCTCACCCGGTCGAACTCGACCGTCGCGGGGGCGTCCTCGGGGAGCTCCCGGGCGTCGGGGCGCTCGTCGATGACCGGCTCGGTGTCGATCAGCTCGAAGACGCGCTCGACCCCGGCCCGCGCCTGCTGCCCGACGGTCAGGATCATCGTGAGCATCCGCACCGGCGCCACGAGCTGGGCGAGGTAGGTGGAGAAGGCCACGAAGGTGCCGAGGGTGATCTGGCCCCGCGTGGCCATCCAGCCGCCGAGCGCCAGCATGGCGACCTGGCCGAGGGCGGGGACGGCCTGGAGGGCGGGGGTGTAGCGGGAGTTCAGCCGTACGGTCCGCAGCCGGGCGGCGAACAGCCGGCGGCCGACCTCCCGCAGCTTGTCGGTCTCCTGCGCCTCCTGCCCGAACCCCTTGACCACCCGGACACCGGTCACGGCCCCGTCGACGACCCCCGCGACGGCGGCCGCCTGCCCCTGGGCGTACCAGGTGGCGGGGAAGAGCCGGACGCGGCTGCGCGAGGCGAGGATCCACAGGGCGGGGGCGACGGCGAGGGCGACGACGGTGAGCAGCGGTGACAGCACCGCCATCACGACGAGGGAGACCAGGAAGAGCAGTACGTTGCCGATCATCATCGGCACCATGAAGAGCAGGCCCTGGATCAGCTGGAGGTCGCTGGTGGCCCGGCCGATGATCTGGCCGGTGGAGAGGTTGTCCTGCCGCCTGCCGTCGAAGCGGGTGATCGCCGCGAACATATCGGTGCGCAGCGCGTGCTGGACGTCGAGGGCGAGCCGTCCGCCGTAGAAACGGCGGATGTAGGTGAGGACGTACACCACGAGCGCGGCGACGATCAGCAGGGTGGCCCAGGGGGCGAGTGACCGGTCGTGCCGGACGATCACATCGTCGATGATCAGCTTCGGCACCAGTGGGACGAGCGCCATGACGGCCATCCCGACGAGCGAGGCGCCCAGCGCGAGCAGCACATCGCCGCGGTACCGCCAGCAGTAGCCGAACAGCCGCCGTACCCAGCCCTGTCCTGCATCCGCGCCGCCGGCGTCCGCTCCGCCCGCTTTGACCGCTCCGCCCGTTTCGCCAGCCGCTACGTCCGCCACCCGTGAACCTCCCGATCCGCACACTCTTCCGGAAGGCGGCAACACACTGAGGTGCGGATTTCATCCTGCCGCAACAAACGGACCGGGGCGCGTCAGGCCACCGGACCCCGGACCGCCCCTGCTCACCCGTCCTGATCAGGGTGGCCCCGGCCGGGCCGGGATGTCGTCGGCCTGCTGCGCACGGGCGGACCGGGCGGACCGGACGGACCGGGCACCGGGTGAACCAGGTCAGAACGCGGCCGGGCGCACCAGTCCCGTCTCGTAGGCGAACACCGCCGCCTGGGTCCGGTCACGCAGCTCCAGCTTGGCCAGGATGCGGCTGACATGGGTCTTCACGGTCTGCTCGGCCAGCACCAGCCGTTCGGCGATCTCCGCGTTCGACAGCCCCTGGGCGATCAGGGTGAGCACCTCGGTCTCGCGCTCGGTCAGGTTTCCGACGCGCTCTTTGAGCGGGGCCCGGTGCCCGGCCGTCACCCGGGAGAACTCGCCGATCAGGCGCTTGGTGATGTTCGGCGCCAGCAGTGCGTCACCGGCCGCCACCACCCGTACCGCCTGGGCCAGTTCGTCCGCCGAGGCGTCCTTGAGCAGAAACCCGGACGCGCCCGCGCGCAGCGCCTCGTAGACGTATTCGTCGAGGTCGAAGGTGGTCAGCACGAGGACCTTGACGGTGGCGTCGGCGGGTTCGGTGAGCCGGCGGGTGGCCTCGATACCGCCGACACCCGGCATCCGTATGTCCATCAGCACGACGTCGGGGGCGAGTTCGGCGACCTGGTCGACGGCGTCGGCGCCGTCCACGGCCTGGCCGACAACCTCGATGTCCGGTTCCGCGTTCAGCAGGACCGTGAAGCCCTGGCGGACCATCATCTGGTCGTCGGCGATCAGCACCCGGATGGTCGTCGTCATGCGGTGTCCTCGGCGGTCTCGGTCGCGGCGGTGCCGGTCGCCGCGGTCTCGGGCGCGGGGCTGCCGGTCGCCGCGGTGGCTCGGGCGGGGTCGTGCGTGGGCAGCACGGCGGTCACCTCGTAACCGCCGTCCGGCGTCGGGCCGGTGGTCAGCTCGCCCCCTAGCATCGCAGCGCGCTCCCGCATCCCGAGCAGCCCGTGCCCGGCGCCCGGTGAGGGCGGGGCGGGCCGGTCCGGCGGGGTGTTGACGACCCGGACGGTGAGCCCGCGCCGCTGGTACCCCAGCTCCACCCGTGCCTCGGCCCCCGGCGCGTGCCGCATCAGATTGCTCAGCGCCTCCTGCACGATGCGGAACGCCGACAGCTCGACACCCGGCGGCAGCGGCCGCCGCTCCCCGGTGACCTCGGTGCCGATCGCGATCCCGGTCCCCCGCACCGTGCCCACCAGCTCGTCCAGCCGGTCCAGGGTGGGCTGCGGGGCGTGCCGGGCGGCGTCGGCCAGGGGGTCCTCGGAGCGCAGCACACCCAGCACCCGGCGCAGTTCGGCCAGCGCCTCGACCGCGTTCTGACGGATGCCCGCGAGGTTCTCCTTCAGCTCGTCCGAGGGGTTCTCGGCCAGATGCGGGGCGACCTGCGCCTGGATGGAGATCACCGACATGTGATGCGCCACCACGTCGTGCAGTTCACGGGCGATCCGGCTGCGTTCCTCCAGCAGGGTGCGCCGGGCCCGTTCCTCCGCGGTGAGCTCCTCCTGCTCGACCAGCCGGGTCCGGGCCACCCGGCGCCCGCGCAGCGCGGCGCCCACCACCACGGCGATCGCGAACCACAGGGTGCCCGTGTTGAGGACCGCGGTGTGGGCCGCCAAGTGGTCCTCGGTGTGGCGCCGCAGGCCGATGAGCACATTGAGCGCCCCCGACAGCAGGGTCAGCACCAGCGCCTCGACCACGATCCGCGGGCGGACCCGCAGCGCGAGGAGGAACAGCAGGAGGGTGTGCAGCGCCATCTGCCCGTCGTTCCAGGGCCAGTGCGCGGGATTCTCGCCGCACACCGCCGCCAGGAAGAGCACGGCGGTCGACAGCCACCAGGCGGCTATGGGCCGGGTCAGCGCGAGGAGGACGGCCACCGACTGGAGCACCACGAACAGCAGCGGATCGGGCCCCGGCACGGACGCGACGCGGGGCCCGTCCATCTCGATCACGTTGAGCTGGCCCATGAGCACGGCGCAGAGCACCACCAGCACATGGGGTGTCCAGGCCAGCCAGCGCATCCGCGGCAGCGGGTCGCGCGCCAGGGTGCACAGGTCCTCGCGCAGGACGCGCGGCACCGCCCGCAGCCCCGCCGTCAGTCGCCCCGCCCTCGTACCGCCCGTCATGACCTTGACCCTAGACATTCCGCTCCGCCACCTGCCCGGCCCCCCGCGTGGGACGTCCCCCGCGGACGGGCCGGCCCCCGCGACGGACGACCCGGCTGCCGCCCTTCCGCGGCCGCCCCGCCTCGTAGCTGTGGAACGCCGCCCAGCAGATCAGCAGCGCCACCGCGAACACCGGCAGCCACAGCAGCCGGTCGACCACCCAGCCGGGGCCGTCGGGCACGGTGTGCAGTCCGGCCAGCGGTCCGGCCGGCCGCAGGGCGGTCACGGTGACCGCCATCATCGCGGTCTGGTGCCACAGGAATATCGTCATCGCGGAGAGGTTGACCAGCGCCACCGCCGCCCACGCGGCGGGCCGCGCCATCGCCCGGCGCAGCGGACCGCGCAGCAGCAGGGCCGCGCCGCACTGGGCGAGGCCGAAGGTGACGGCGGCCAGGGTGGGTGGGTTGAGGTTGGAGACCGGGGCGCCGGGCACCCCGACCATGGCCGCCGGATAGCCGCCGACCAGAACGAGCCCGGCGGTGACGACCACGCCCCCGATCAGCAGCACCCACCCGGCCAACCGCCCGGCCAACCGCCCGCGCGGCCGGCCCTGGCCCCACATGGCGCCCAGGCAGTACGGAACCAGCCAGCCCGCCGGCAGGTTGATCCAGCCGAGCCAGGCCGGGCCGTCGAAGCCGAACCGGACCAGGTCCACATGCAGTACGACGGCGAGCGGCCACAGCGGATGCAGCCGCGCCACCAGCGGGGTCGCGGCCGTGAGCACCGCGTAGACCAGCAGGAACCACAGCGGGGACAGGACGAGTTCGAGCAGCGTGTGCACGGTCAGCAGGCTCACCCCGGAGCCGAGCAGCACCCCCGCCGCCACGGCCCACACGGTGAGCACGACGGCGACGGGCCGGAACAGCCGGGCCAGCCGGGCCCGCAGCCACCGCCGGTAGCCGACGCCCCGGGCGCGGGCGGCGGCGTAGCCCTTGGCAGCCGTGTGTCCGCCGACCAGGAAGAACAGCGCGAGGGTCTGGAACACCCAGGAGACCGGGGTGAGTTCGGGCTGGTACCGCAGCGGGCTGGCCGCGCGCAGGGTGCCGCTGTCGGCGACGAGCGCGGTCACCAGCCAGTGGCCGAGCACGACACCAAGGATGGCGACGGCCCGCAGGGCGTCCACGGCACGGTCGCGGCCGGGCGGGGTGGCGGCGTCGATCCGCCGCACGAGGGCACGCACCCGGCCAAGGCCACGGAGGTCACGCATCACGGCCCGCCACGATGCGGCTCATGCTCGCCAGGGCGGTGGACCCGGGCTTGAGGTAGTCGCTGTGCCCGGCGTCCCCCGCGTCGAAGACCCGTGCGCCGAACTCCCGCGAGACCGGGTCGGTACCGAAGCCGACGGTCGTGACCAGCAGCGGTATCCGCACATGCGGCACCCCGCCGATCCAGTCGCTCCCGCCCCGCCCGGCCCAGACGGTGGCCCGGGTGCGCAGCTGCCGGGCGCTGTCGAACCCGGTGCCGGGGCTGCCGTACAGGACGATGTCCTCGGCGTCCAGTCCATGTGCGGCCCTGGCGCAGACCACGGAACCGTAGGAGTGGCACAGCAGCGAGATCCGGGCCCCGGGCTTGGCCGCGGCCAACTCCCGGACGAACGAGGTGAGTCGGGGCGCCGCGCTGTCGGCCGTCCCCGTGGTCAGCACCTCGGGTTCCACGGTGCCGGGCGTCCTGTACCCGAGCCAGCTGACGACGGCGGCCTTCTCCCCCAGCCGACGGCTCAGCGCGAGGGCCCCGTTCCGGAGCCGCGCGTAGGTGTCCAGGCTGGTGTCCGACCCCGGTACCAGCACCGCGACCCGCCGGGCGCGCCCCAGGTCCCCGTACACCTCGACGGCACGCCCCCCGTCCCGCCCGTCGAAGGACAGAAAGCGCCGCCCCGGCTTCCGCATGGTCCGCAGGGCGGCCGCCCGCCGCCGGTCCCCGTGCCGGTCGGCCATCCGCTCGGCCGCCCGGATCCCCTCCCGGTTGGCCGCGTACCGCTCCTGAAGCCCCGCGACGCTCACCGGCCCCAGCGCCACGGGCTTCGGCGCCGGCACCTCACCGGGCCCGGAGGCCCCCACCAGGGGTACCACCACCGAGGCGGTGACCAGCGCCGCGAGCAGGGCGCGACGAAGACGGGACGCCATGACTGTTCCTTCCGTACCGACCGATGTCGTGAGTACGGAAGGTACGAAGCCGGCCGTGTGGTCGGCGTCCCACCAGGGAGTGCATCTGGGGGGTAGCTCTCAGGTATGACGGGGACGAGGATGCGCTCCGATGCGCCGTTGACGTACCGTCACGCGCCGCACGATGGTCATACAGCCGACTCACGGTGAGTGATCCGCCGATGACAGCACGGAGGAACGTGCATGAATGAAGTCGCCCCCATGCCATGGGGCCTGACCCGTATGAAGCCATTCCCATCAGGCGCACACCTTCCCCACGCCACTGTCGTGCTCGATCCAGAGACACAGACCGGATGCTGGTCCGTGGAGGACGGCGACCTCGCCCCCGTGGCGGCCAAGCACAAAAGATCCGAAACCTCGAAAGAGACCAAGCCGAAGACCAGCTTGGACGGCAATACGGACGAGGGGAGCGACCAGAGCGGGGACAACGACTGATGAGCCGAGCCGGGAAGGACTCGGCGGTGCTCGTGGTGACCGCGTTGGATGATGTCACCGCAGACCTCGTCATCCAGGTGCTCAACGAGCGGAAAGTCCCCGCCGTCCGACTGGACCTCGGCGACTTCCCCACATCCGTGACGACGGACGCGTATCTCGGCCAGACCGGAATCAGCGGCCACGTGATCACGGAGACCCGCGCCCTGGACCTGGCGAGGGTCCGGTCGGTCTACTGGCGGCGCCCGAGTCCCTACACCAGTTCCGCGGACTTGACCGAGCAAGACGCCCAGTGGTGCGTCGAACAGGCCAGATATGGGCTCGGTGGCATTCTGGCCGCGCTTCCGGGCGCCCATTACGTGAACCACCCGTGGCGCAACCGCGACGCCGAATACAAACCCGCCCAGCTCGCGACGGCAGCGCGGTGCGGACTGCCCGTGCTACCGACTTTAATCACCAACGACCCTGGTAAGGCGACCCGGTTCGCCATCGACCACGGTCCGGTGGTCTACAAACCACTACGGAACAGCGACTACCTCAGCGAGGACGCCCAAGCTCTCACGGTGTGGGTCGACGAGGTGGACCCGGTGAGCATCGGCCCAGGTCTGGCGCAGACCATGCACCTCTTCCAACGACGGCTGGACAAGGTGGCCGACATACGGCTCACAGCGGTGGGCGAGCACGTCTTCGCCGTACGCATCGACGGGTCACCTGGTCTTGACTGGCGCCGCGACTACGACGCACTGCGCTACACCCTGGTCGAGCCACCGCCGGCGGTGGTCAAGGGTGTTCACGCCTATCTGGACGCCTTCCATCTGAGCTTTGGCGCCTTCGACTTCGGTCTCGACCGCGCTGGCCGCTGGTGGATGTACGAATGCAACCCGAACGGCCAGTGGGCGTGGTTCCCGGCCCACATCACCGAACGAATCGCCCAAGCCCTCGCAAACCAACTCCAGTGCCGAGGACAGTTACATGACTGCTGATACCGCCTCACTGCGCCGCGCTCTCGCGGCGAAGATCGGCGGCGGTTCGCTGAAGGACCCCGCCTGGCGAGCCGCCGTCGGGTCCGTACCCCGGGAGCTCTTCCTCGGCGCGGGCCTCTTCCGCCCCAATGGGTCGCTGTGGGAACCGGTTCGTCGCGCCACGGTCGGAGAGGAGGAGTGGCACCGATTGGCCTACGCCGACACCACGTGGGTGACCCAGGTGGAGGGTGTTGACGCCACCGAGGCGGTCGGTCCGCTGACGGGCCGGCCGACATCCTCCTCGACGCTGCCCTCCCTCGTCGTCCGCACGCTTGAAGTGGCCGGCATCCACGACGGCGACAAGGTGTTGGAAATCGGCACCGGAACCGGTTACTCGACCGCGGTCATCTGCCACAGGCTGGGCGACGCCAACGTCACCTCCATCGAGTACGACAGTCGTCTGGCGGAGAGCGCCGCCGCCAGCCTTCGCACGGCCGGTTACGCCCCGACCCTGGTGACCGGCGATGGCCTGCACGGATACCGGGATGGCGCCGAGTACGACGCCGTGGTCGCCACCTGCGCGGTACGGCACATCCCCCGCTCCTGGCTCTGGCAGCTCCGCGACGGCGGAACCATCACCGCACCCCTCGGCGGCTGGATGGTGGCGTCCGGCCTGATCCGCCTCACACTGGGCGACGACGGCGTTGCCGAGGGCCGCTTCTCCGGGGACCGTGTCTCCTACATGCTGGCCCGCCCCCACGAACGCCCGCCCCGCCCGACGTTCTACCCGCTTCCTGGCGAAGCCAGGCGGTCCCGTGTCAACCCCGGCCTCTTGCAGGACTGGACAGCACACTTCGTCGCCCAGCTTGCAGCTCCCTCGGCAGAGCTGGTGATGTCGGGCGAGGAGGTGATCCTGGTCGACGTGGCGACCGGCTCCCAAGCGTGGACCGAGCCCGCAGGAGACGGCTGGTCGGTTCACCAGGACGGCCCGCTCCGCCTCTGGGATCAGGTTGAGGACGCGCTCGCGACGTGGCAGACCGCCGGCTCTCCGGACCAGACCGCCTTCGGAATGACGGTCACCGACGAGACGCAGCGGGTGTGGCTCGGCGACCCGGCCGGTCCGAGTTGGAGGCTCCCGACCTGATTCCGGAGCGGTCAGGGGATGAGGTGGTCGAGGCCGCCCGCCCGCCTTGACGCCGACGATGAAGGCGGCGAGGCGGGCGGGGTGCTGGTGAGGATGGTGCAGGGGGCGTCGCTCTCACGGAGGAGGACGGCGCTGGCGCCGCGTGCGAATTCGACGCAGTCGGGATCTTGCGCGCCCGAAAATGACGACTTCCGCCGGTTGAACAACGTGCTCACGGCTACGCCCTCTCTATTCGGCCCGCGAACGCGTCGAACTCCCCCGCCTTCGCGGCGGCGAGGAACATCGCGAAGCGGCTCGGATCGAGGGAGAGAACGGCTCGGGGCTCGTCACTCTCCCGCAGAAGGACCCCGCCGGACCCGCGCGCCACTTCGACGCAGTCCGGCCCTTGGGCACCCGAGAAGCTCGACTTCCGCCACTGAATCGGAGTACTCATGACCACACCTCTCACAGTTCACGCGCGATGTGATGGATGAGCTGCCGCGATTCCTCCGTGCCGAGCGCCGCGCCCTCAGCCTTGTCAAGCAGCTCTCGAAACCTCTGAAGCTCGGCCTCGGCGTCCAGAAAGCGGCCTCCGACCACGCTGTCCACCTGAACCGTGTCCAATTGGGGAACCGCCGCGCCAGCGTACAAAATTGGATGAGTGGTCTCAACGAATTGCTCGTTGGTGAAGGGGACGACCCTCAAGGTGATCGATGGGTTGCCGGAGACCTCCATCAAACGCTCAAGCTGCTTACGGGCCACCTTCCGGCCCCCGAACCGCATGCGCAGCGCCGCCTCATGAATCGTCGCCGTCAGGCGGACCGGCTCCTCCCGCTCCAGAACCACCTGCCTCTTCATCCTGTGCTCAACACGCGTGTTGATCTCGTCCGCAGGCAGTGGTGGAGCGCCGCCCTGGAAGAGGACACGTGCGTAGTCCTCGGTCTGCAACAGCCCCGGGATGACCATCGCCTGCATGGAGCGCAGGTACACCGCGTGGTGCTCCATCTCGGCCACATCCAGAAACCCGGGTACAAGGATGCCTCGATACTCGTCCCACCAGAACTGCCCCCGCCGTTCCTCGGCGATGGCGCACAGGGCGTCGACCAACGCGGTGTCCGCACATGCGTAGAAGGTGGCGAGACGGCGGATGCGCTCACCGCTCACGCCAATGCGCCCGGCTTCGATGTTGCTCACCCTGGCCTGGTCAACGCCCAGCAAGCCAGCGGTCTCGCGAGCCGTCCTGCCCGCGCGTTCACGCATCTTGCGTAACTCGGTGCCGAGGCGCACCTGTCGGGCCGTAGGGGTGTCCCTTGGCGGCATGACTACGTCAGCCCTCCCTTGATTCGCCACCCACATGAGTGAGACAGCACGGAAAACGTTGTTCCGGTGCAACCGTGGGTCGTACCGTCTGTGATCGTACCGCTACACAAACCACCCAGGTGCACTCCCAAGGGAGGACATCCATGTACGAACTCCACGACGAACCCGACCGCCGCTACACGATGCGCGCCCCCAACATCCCCGAAACCGCCAAGGTCGCACGGGAGATGGTCTCGGGGCTGCTCTCGGCCACCGGACACCCCTCCCTCATCGACACCGCCCGCCTCCTCGTCTCCGAGCTGGTGTCCAACGTGCATCTGCACACCAAGGTCCCGCTCCTGATGCTGGAGGCCACGGTCCGCGCGGACCAACTCCACGTATCCGTACGGGACGAGGACCCCTCCGGGATGCCCAATACGACAACGCGACCCACTCCACACGCCGAACACGGCCGCGGCTTACTCCTGGTCCAGGCGTACGCGGACGCATGGGGCACCGTCTGGCACGGCGGGCTGCACCCGCGTGGCAAGAGCGTGTGGTTCGAGCTGGCCGACCAGCCGCGAGCACGGTCCGGTTCGTCCAACGCCTGACCCATCGGACACATCGGGTCCGGCATGACGCCCGGTCGCCGGACCTCGGAAGAAAATCCATGGCTGATGTGCACCGCATATGGCAACGTCCCTCGCCGTGGCAGACATCGACGGCATCACCATCACCCGGCTCTCCGAGCGCCCGGCGCTGATCGACCGCGTCTATGACATCGACGGGAACTGGCCCGCCTTCCTCCCCCATGATCTGGTCGGGAACGCCCTGCTGAACCAGGTGCCGGCGGACTTCCCCGAGTACTGCGTGGTAGCGACCGACGGCGACCGGGTGGTGGCGCGGGGGCTCAGCGTGCCGTTCAACGCCGAGCTCGACGGGCGGGAGGAAATGCCCGACCAGGGCTGGAGCCGCGTACTGGCGTGGGCGTTCCGCGATCGGCGCCGCGGGCAGCCGCCGACGGCGGCCAGCGCGCTGGAGATCACGGTGGACAACGCGTACCTGGGCGGCGGTCTGTCCTACCCCATGCTGGCGGCGATGCGGGAGGCGGTCCGGGAGCAGGGCCACGAGTCGCTGCTGGCCCCGGTCCGCCCGACGGCCAAGCACCGGCAACCGCACGTCCCCATGGCCGACTACATCCTCCAGCTGCGCGACGACGGACTGCCGAGCGACCCCTGGCTACGGGTGCACGTCAAGAGTGGCGGCACCATCGAGAAGGTCGCGCCCGCGTCGATGACGGTCAGCGGATCCCTGGCTCAGTGGCGGCAGTGGACCGACCTGCCCTTCGACCGCGACGGTGACGTCGAGGTGCCCGGTGCGCTGGTCCCGGTGCGGTGCGACCTCACCCATGACCGCGCGGTCTACGTCGAACCCAACGTGTGGATCCGGCACGGCGCACGCAGCCACCCCTAACCCTCGGGCACGTAGAACTCCGTCGTCGCCCGCACCGCGGCCGCCGCCACATCCGCCGACGCGCCCGAGGCCGCGTACGCCACGCCCCAGGCTTCGCTGCTGCGGGTCATGAACTCCCGCCCCTCGCCCGAGGTCTGCCACGCCTCCGGGCCGGCGGGGAGCTCGCCACCCGACAGATACAGCCCGAGGCCGAGCAGTCCGCCGTCCCAGCCGACGCCCACCGCACCGGGGCCGAACTGGTCCCACATCCCGGGCGGTACGACCGCGACATGCTCCAGCTCGAACACGGTCCGCTCCTCGCCCTCGGCCGTCAGCCGGACCTCGACCTCGCTGAATCCGGGGTTCTCGCCGAACAGCCAGCTCACCGCGAGCAGTCGTGGCGGCTCACAGCGCAGGATCTCGCCGCCCGCGTTGCCCTCCAGCTGATAGTGGCCACCGAGCTTCAGGTCACCGCTCACCGGCAGGAACCAGCGGCCGATCCGCTCCGGGTCGGTGCACGCGTCCCATACGTCCTTGATCGCGGCGTCGTAGGTGCGCCGCACCAGGATGGTGCGCGCCTCACCCTCGGGCACCTCGCGGGTGCCGACCTCGCGGTGGATGTGGTTGATCTGGTCGACGATCTCGCTCATGGCCTACGTTTCCCCATCGGTATCGGTCGCACGGCCGCCGCCGCGCCCCTGGTCGAGCCGTCGTCGGCGGTTGCCCCGCGCCAGTTCCGTCCCCAGCGCGTCCAGCCGCTGCTCCCAGAAGCCCCGGAACCGCTCGAGCCACCGGTCGACTTCCCGCAGGGGGGCGGCCTCGACGGCATACAGCCGCCGGGTGCCCTCGGCCCGTACGGAGGCGAATCCGGCTTCCCGCAACACCCGCAGATGCTGCGACACGGCGGGCTGCGAGATGCCGAACTCCTGCTGGATGACGGAGCTGACCTGGCCGGACGGCCGCTCTCCCTCGGCGAGCAGCTCCAGTATCCGGCGCCGGACGGGGTCTCCCAGGACATCGAGTGCGTGCACATCCGGACTCTGCCAGCTGCCGCTTATATAAGTCAAGGCTTAACAAGAGGAGGCGACGCTCCGCCGGATGCCCCGCCCCCCCACTACCCCGAAGACCGCCGCAGCAGCCCCCGTTCCATGGCCACGACCACGGCGCGGGTCCGGTCGTTCACATCGAGCTTGGCGAAGAGCCGCAGCAGATGGGTCTTGACCGTGGCCTCCGCGATGACCAGCCGCTGACCGATCTCGGCGTTGGTGAGCCCGTCGGCGACCGCGTTCAGCACATCGGTCTCCCGCGCGGTCAGCGGCACCTGCACCGGCTGGCGCATCCGGGCCACCAGTTTCTCGGCCACGCGCGGGGCCAGGACGGTCTCGCCGCGCGCGGCCGCGTGGATGGCGTCGACCAGTTGCTCGCGGGTGGTGTCCTTGAGCAGATAGCCGATCGCGCCGGCCTCGACGCCGCGTTCGATCTCGGCGTCCGTGTCGTACGTGGTGAGGATCAGCACCCGGGTCCGCGGATGGTGGGCGACGATCTCGGCCGTGGTCGCGACCCCGTCGAGGACCGGCATCCGCAGATCGATCAGGGCGACGTCGGGGGTGTGGCGGGCGACCAGTTCCAGGGCCTGGCGGCCGTCGGCCGCCTCGCCGATGATCTCGATGGTGGGTTCGGAGGCGAGGAGGGCGATCACTCCGGCGCGCATCACGGTGTGGTCGTCCACCACCAGGACCCGCAGGGGGCCCGACGGTCCGCCCGTCCGGCCGGTCATGCCACTGGTCATGCCACTACCTCGTCCTCGGTCGTGGGGATCACGGCCAGTACGCGGGTGCCGTCGCCGACCGAGCTGGTGACCGTGAGCCGGCCACCGAGTTCGGCCAGGCGCTTGCGCATCCCGTCCAGCCCGAACCCCCGCGCTCGCCCGACCACGAAACCGCGTCCGTCATCGGTGATCTCCAGTTCCACGCCGAACGGCTGCTTGGAGAGGACGACGCCCACCGTGGACGCGGCCGCGTGCTTGCGCACATTGGCCAGGGACTCCTGCGTGCACCGCAGCAGGGCGATCCTGGTGGGCTGGTCGCACGCGATGTCCGCCAGGTCGGCGGTGACGGTGAGTCCGGAGTCCTCGGTGAACCGGTCCAGGGTGCGGCGCAGCGTCTGGGCCACCGATCCCACGGCCACCTGGCCGACCTGCGCGGAGCCGACCAGGGCACGGGCCTCGGCCAGGTTCTCGCGCGCGGTGTTCTCGATCGAGCGCAACTGCTGGGCGCTCCTTTCCGTGTCCGTGTCGAGCCCGGCCCGTGCGGCTTCGGCCAGCACGATGATCGATGCGAATCCCTGCGCGAGCGTGTCGTGGATGTCCCGCGCGATGCGCTCGCGCTCGTCCGCGGCGCCCTGGCGCTGGTGCGCCTCGGACAGCTCCAGCTGGGTGCGTTCCAACGCGGCGATCAGCCCGGCCCGTTCCTTGCTCTGGGCGACGACCGCGTGCACCCACAGCCCGAGCAGCACGCTGGCCGCGGCCACGATGAGGGTGGACACGAGCGTGGAGCTCAGGAAGTCCGCGCTCCAGCCCTGCCGCAGCCAGCTCCCGGTCAGCGACGAGACGGTGGCGAGCCCGGTGAACACGATGGACGTCCGCGGCGTCCTGCCGAACAGCCAGTAGTGCGGCAGCGTCACGATGAACAGCGCCGCATAGCCGCCGCGCAGATACGACAGGCCGCCGAGCCCGAGGACGAGCACCCACAGATAGGTGTGCGGCCGCAGGACGGGGTTGTCGGGGAAGCGGTCGAGGATCAGATAGGCGAGCGCCACACAGCCCAGCAGCGCCAGGGCCGCGTACTTGCTGCCGCCGGGCCGGTCCAGCGCGGCCAGCCCCACGGACATGGCCGCGAACAGCACCCAGCAGACCGCGTTCCACTGCCGGAGCGAGGCGACCCAGAACGGGTCGGCGGGGTGGCCGACGGCCGCTTCCCTGTCGGAGTTCGCACGGCCGCCGGCCCTCCACCACACGTTCACGGGGATCAACGTACGTCGGCCGGTACGGTCTCCCCAACCGGCCCCCGGGCTTCCCCAACCGGCCCCGGGGCATCCCCAACCGGCCCCGGGCGCACGGCGGTCGACTGGGCGCGCCGCATTCCGCGCGAGGGCCACCAGCTCGCCTTGCCGAGCAGCAGCATCACCGACGGCAGGATCATGATGCGGATGATGAAGGCGTCCAGCAGCACGGCCGCCGCCAGTACGAAGCCGATCTGCTTCATCTCGATCAGATGCAGGAAGACGAAGCTGGCGAAGACCGTCACCATCACCACCGCCGCGCTGGTCACCACGCGCGCCGAGCTGCCGATCCCCTCCAGCACCGCCGTGCGGGTGGGCACCCCGCGCAGCGCGGCCTCCCTGATCCGGCTCACCACGAACACCTGGTAGTCCATCGAGAGCCCGAAGAGGATGACGAACAGGAACAGCGGCACCCGGGAGCCGATCGACCCGGTGGAGTGGAAGCCGAGCAGTCCCTCCGCCCACTCGCCCTGGAACACCAGCACCAGCAGTCCGAGCGCCGCCGCGGCGGACAGCAGGTTGAGGACGACGCCGACGAGGCCGAGCACCACGGAGCGGAACGCGAGCACCGTCATGGCGAAGGTGACCAGCAGCAGCGCTCCGATGACCAGCGGGAGCTTGTCGCTCTGGTGCGCCGGATAGTCGGCGTAGCGGGCGACGTCCCCGGTCACCCCGTACTGCACGCCCCGCAGCGCGCCGACCGTGGCGGGCAGGTAGTCCTCGCGGAGGTGGCCGAGGGAGTCCCGGGCCTCGGTGGAGTCGCCCAGATACGGCACGGACAGCTCCAGCACGCTGACCGTGTGGTCCGCCGAGGTCCGCAGCCGGGGCGAACCGGTGAACAGCGGGTCGCCCTGGGCCCGTCGGCCCAGTTCCCGCAGCGCCTCCGTCACCTCGCCGGCCCGGTCCGCCGCCGCGCGCACGACCACCTGATGGGTGACCCGCAGCTCCGGGAACGCCTCGTTCAGCCGGTCGTACGTACGCATGGCGGGGATGGCGCGGGAGTGGGTGTCCCGGCTCATCTCGGTCAGGTTCAGCCCCGCCACCGGGGCGGCGAGGCCCAGCATGACCAGCACCGAGACGCACAGCGTCCGGGCGGGGTGGTGGGTCGCGGGCCGCATCAGCGCGGCCCACACCCGGCCGGAGCCGGTCCGCGGCTCCCGCCGCGCCCGCCGCTCCCGCCGCTCCCGCCACGGTGTCTTGTTGGCCGCCCGGCGCTCGGCCCGCTGACCGATCTTCACCAGCAGCGCGGGCAGCACGGTCAGCGAACTGACCACGGCCACGGCCACCACCACGACGGTGCCGGTCGCCAGCGAGGAGAAGATGACGTCGGACGCCAGGTACAGCGTCGCCGTGGAGGCGATGACGGCGAGCCCGGACACCACCACGGCCCGGCCTGAGGTCGCGGCGGCCAGCTCCACCAGGGCCTCGGGCCTCAGCGTCCCGCCCGTGCGCGCCCGTTCCTCACGCTCCCGCTTGAGGTAGAAGAGGGTGTAGTCGACGCCGACCGCGAGGCCGATGAGCAGGATGACGTTGTTGCCCACTCCGGCATCGGGGGAAAGGTGCGAGGCGATCATCGAAAGCCCCATGGCCGCGGCGATCGACGAGAGCGCCAGCAGCAGCGGCACCAGGGCCATGACCACCGAGCCGAACACGACCAGCAGGGTGATCAGGGTGACCGGCAGGGTGATCGCTTCGGAGAGGGCCAGATCGCTGCCGCGCTGCGCGTCCACGCCCTTGCCGATGGAGGGGCTGCCGGTCTCCTCCACCAGCAGCCTCGGGTTGTCCTTCTGGACCGCCGCCGACTGGGCGCGCAGCGGGTCGACATGCTTCTTGGCGTCCAGCTCCGAACCCTTCATGGTCACTTCGACCAGCAGGGTCTCGCCGTCCTTCGACATACGGGGCGGGGCGACGGTCTCGACCTCGGGCAGCCGCTCCATCCGGGCGACGACGTCCCGCGCGGCGGCGTCGGCCGCCGCCTTGTCCAGGGCGCCCGCGCCCGGCCTCGCCGAGATCAGCACCTGCTCGGTGGGGCGGCGCTGAAGATGTCCGTCGGCCGCCATGGCCTCGGCCCGGCCGGCCTCGCCGACCCGGTAGTCCTCGGTGGTCGCGCCATGGGTGCCGACCGCGCTGCCGATGCCCAGGCACAGCACCACGAACACCAGCCATCCGACGATGGCACGCCAGGGGTGCAGAGCGCTCCAGCGAGCGGCGCGCACAGGTAGCTGTTTCATACGGCCAAGCCTTGTTGACCAGGCCCTTCGCCCAACAGCATCACCCGGTTGTACTTTCGATCCACCGGTCGGTGTACTCCCCGGGTGGGGTTATCCCCCCTGCGGTTCGCCGCGCGTCACCGAGGCGGCGGGGGCGGACCCGGCGGCCGCTGCGGGCGCGGCGGGTTCGGGGGCTGGGGCGGGCCCGGCGGGTTCGGGGGCTGGGGCCGGATTCGGCGCCCCCTCCTCCGCAGCCAGTCGCGCTTCACCTCGTCCATGGCCGCGTGCCATTGCATATGGCCGCAGCCCGCACAGACGAAGGCGTTGAAGACGGTGTGCTTGCTGACGAGCCCACCCGGTTTGCGCATTCCGAACTGCCCGGCCAACTCGATCTCGTAGACCTCGTCGCCCCTGCAGGCCGAGCACCGGCCACCCTGCATGTTCTCCATCGCCATGCCGACCGACCCTATCCAGGCCGGTCGATGCGGTGCGTGTCCACCGACGCGGGCACCGTCAGGGTCACACCGGCGAGAACGGCAGGCTTTCCAGGTAGCGGACGTCCTCGGACACCACGAGCTCGTCGAGAACCTGGACGGCGGCCGCGAACCGCGGCGAAGGCGATGCGGCCGGCGCGGCGAACGCGCGGGACCCGTGCCACCGACATCGTGGCCCCGGCACGATGTCCATCGGGACCGGTTATTGGGACACCATGTCCATTTTCTCGCCGCAGGGGCGACAATAGGTCACATGCCGATACCCAGCGCCGTGCCCAGCCGTGCCGAACTGATCGACCACCTCATCCGTACGCGCATCGCGGGCGATGTCGCCACCCCCCGCGAGAACAACCTCTCCCACTACCGCAAGCTCGCGAACGGCGACCGCCACTACTGGCTGGGACTGGAGCTGGGCGACCGCTGGACCGATGAGCAGGACGTGCTGGCGGTCATGGCGGAGCGGTGCGGGGTGGTCGACGACCCGGAGCACCGCTCGGGGCAGGACACGATCGACCCGGAGCTGACGGTCGGCGCGCTGGACCGGATGGCGTCGGTGCTGCGGAAGGCGGCGGAGGCGAAGGAGCGGGTGCTGTTCGCCACCGGGCATCCGGGCGGGCTGCTGGAGGTCCACCGGGCCACGGCGGCGGCGCTGCGGGCGGCGGGGTGCGAGATCGTGGAGATCCCGGGCGGGCTCCAGGCGGACGAGGGGTACGTCTTCCAGTTCTGCGACGTGGCGATGCTGGAGCGGGGTGCCACGCTGTGGCACACCCACTCCCCCGCGCCCATGGCGGCGATCCTCGACGGACTGGCCCACGAGGGGCGTCCGCTGCCCGATCTGGTGGTCGCCGACCACGGCTGGGCGGGGTGCGCGGGACAGCGGGGCATCGACGCGGTCGGCTACGCGGACTGCAATGACCCGGCACTCTTCCTGGGCGAGTCCGAGGGCACGCTGTCGGTGGTGGTCCCGCTGGACGACCACGTCACCAGCCCGAGGTTCTACGACCCGATGACGGCGTACCTGCTGGACGCGGCGGGACTGACGGCCCAGTTCTGACCCGAGCGGGACGGCCCGTTCGGCGCCGGGCCCACGGAGGTCCCGTACGGCGTGTCGGTACCGGGCCCGCAGACTGGCACGCCGACGTCCGGCCCACGCACGGCCTGTCTGCGCCCGGCACACGCACGGCCCACAGGGCGCACAGCCCATGGACAACACGACGCGGCCGGGCCCGCAGGGCGCACGGCGCACGCACGACACGCCGTGGCCGGGACCACAGACGGCACGCAGGCGCCCGACGCACGCACGGCCCGTCGCGGCCGGGACCACAGACGGCCCCCAGTGTCCGGCGCACGCACGACCCGGCGGCCTCCAGCGCACGCACGGCCTGACGCGGCCGGGACCGCAAACGGCCCGCCGGTGCCCGACGCACGCACGGCCCGCCGTGGCCGGGACCACAGACGGCACGCAGGCCGCCCGGCGTACGGACGACACGCCCGCGCCCAGCGCACCCGCACCCGGGCCTACCCGGGCCGCCCCGCGCGCCCCGCCATCCCCACCACGCTCACTTCTTCTCGCGCGGTACCCGCATGACCCCTTCCTGGATCACGGAGACGGCCAGCCGCCCGTCGGCGGTGAAGATGCGGCCCTTCGCGAGACCGCGCCCGCCGGACGCGGAGGGGCTCTCCTGGTCGTACAGCAGCCAGTCGTCCACCCGGAACGGCCGGTGGAACCACATGGCGTGGTCCAGGCTGGCCCCGACGATGTCGCCGACCGCCCAGCCGCCGCGCCCATGGGCGAGCAGCACGGAGTCCAGCAGCGTCATGTCGGAGACATAGGTCGCCAGGCAGACGTGGAGCAAGGGGTGGTCGGCGACGCCGTCCAGTTTGCCGTTGGTCCGGAACCAAACCTGCGACTTGGGCTCACGCGGCCGTCCAACGCTGCCGAAGGGCGGCTCGTCCACGTACCGCAGATCGACCGCGGCCCGCGCCTGGAGCATCCGCTCGGTCACGCCGGGGCCGGCGAAGAGGTGCTCGTACCGGGGCAGCAGCTCCGCGGCGGTCGGCAGGGAGAGCGGGTCCGGTACGTCCGGCATCCGCTCCTGGTGCTCGAGGCCGTCCTCGTAGAGCTGGAAGGAGGCCGAGAGGTGGAAGATGGGCTGCCCGTGCTGGACGGCGACCACCCGGCGGGTGGTGAAGGAGCGGCCGTCCCGGATCCGGTCGACGGTGTAGACGATGGGCGCCCCGGGATCGCCGGGCCGCAGGAAGTACGCGTGCAGCGAATGTGCCGAGCGGTCCTCGGGGACGGTACGGCCCGCGGCGACCAGGGCCTGGGCGGCGACCTGACCGCCGAAGACCCGCGGTACGAGGGGTGCGGCGTCGCTGGTGCCGCGGAAGATGTCCTCCTCGATCTGCTCGAGGTCGAGCAGATCGAGGAGTCCCTGAAGTGCGTCATTCATGATTCAAGCAGTCTTGCAGACCCGTATTGCGGTCCTGTTGCCGCTGGTCATGACGGTCGTCACAGGCCCAAGGACTTGGCGACGATGGAGCGCATGACCTCGCTGGTGCCGCCGTAGATCCGGTTGACGCGGGTGTCCGCGTACAGCCGCGCGATGGGGTACTCCATCATGTAGCCGTAGCCGCCGTGGAGCTGGAGGCACTTGTCGATGACGACGGCGGCGCGCTCGGAGGTGAAGAGCTTGGCGGAGGCGGCGTCGGCGGCGGTCAGCTCTCCGGCGTCATGCGCGTCCAGGGCCCGGTCCACGACCGCCTCCATCGCGTCCACCTCGGACTTGCAGTCGGCGAGCACGAACTTGGTGTTCTGGAACGACGCCACCGTCTTGCCGAAGACGGTGCGGTCCCGCACGTACTCGGTGGCGAACCGGACGGCGGCCGCGGCCTGTGCGTACGCCCCGATGGCGATGCCCAGGCGCTCCTGCGGCAGATTGTGGGCGAGGTAGCCGAACGCCTTGCCCTCCTCACCCAGCAGGTCCTCCACCGGCACCTTGACGTCGGTGAAGGAGAGCTCGGCGGTGTCGGAGGTCTTCAGGCCCAGCTTCTCCAGCTTGCGGCCGACCGCGTAGCCCTCGCTCTTGGTGTCCACGACGAGGATGGATATGCCGCTGCGGCGGTCCTCGGGGGTGGGCGGGGCGGTGCGGGCGCAGACCAGCACCCGGTCGGCGAGGACACCGCCGGTGATGAAGGTCTTGGCGCCGTTGAGGACGTAGTGGGTGCCGTCCTCGGAGAGCTTGGCGGTGGTCTTCATGCCCGCCAGGTCGGAGCCGGTGCCGGGCTCGGTCATGGCGATGGCGGTCATCATCTCGCCGGTGACGAAGGGGGGCAGCCAGCGCCGCTTCTGCTCCTCGTTGGCGTACTTGAGGAGGTAGGGCAGGCACAGCGCGGTGTGGACACTGCTGCCGCCGAAGCTGACCCCGGCGCGCGCGGTCTCCTCGGTGATCACCGCATTGAACTTGAAGCTGGTCTCGCCCGCCCCGCCGTACTCCTCGGGCACCTCGATGCCGAAGACGCCGAGCTCGCCGAGCTTCTTGTAGAACTCGCGCGGGGCCTGGCCCGCCTCCCGCCACTCCTCGTAGTACGGCACGACCTCGGCCGCGATGAAGTCGCGGATGGTCTCCCGGAACGCCTCGTGGTCCTCGTTGAACACCGTGCGGCGCATATTGGCGCGACCTCCCCGAGTCTTGGCTAAGCGCTTGCTCAGCGAAAGCTACCCGCGAGTCATCGGGCCTGTCCAGAGCCGTCCGCACCGCGGGCGCCACCGAAGGCGCCATGGGCACCGCCGAAGGCGCCGAGCGCGAGACGGCGCAGCAGCGCGGCGGTGGCCGCACGTCCGGGGAGGGAGCCGGGGCGGCCGAGGTGGGGGGTGGAGTTGAGCAGCCCGAAGACGGCGTGGACACACGCGCGGGCCTCGGCCTCGGCGAGCCCGGGATAGACCTTGCGCACCACTTCGACCCACAGTTCCACGTACTGCCGCTGGAGTGAGCGCACCAGCTTGCGGTCGGTGTCCCGGAGCCGGTCGAGCTCGCGGTCATGGAGGACGATCAGCGGGCGGTCGTCGAGGGCGAAGTCGATATGGCCCTCGATCAGCGAGTCCAGCACCTCGGCCGGGGTCTGCCCGGCCCCCTCCCCCTCGGCGACGCGCCGCTTGCCGCCCGTCAGCAGCCGGCCGCTGATGCCCACGAGCAGCTCGGCGAGCATGGCCTCCTTGCCGGGGAAGTGGCGGTAGAGACCGGGGCCGCTGATGCCGACCGCCGCGCCTATCTCATCGACGCCGACGCCGTGGAAGCCGCGCTCGGCGAAGAGGCGCGCGGCCTCCTTGAGGATCTGCTCGCGGCGGGTCGGTGCGGGTGCTTGCGTGCTCATGAAATCAATTCTAGACAGCGCGGTTAGTGGTCGTTAACCTGGTGGTGAAGAGTTAACGATGACTAACCGGATCGAGCTGGATTCGAGCTGGAGCGAGCTGGGTCGACCCGGATCGAGCGATACCGAGCGAGGGGGCTCGTAGCCATGGAGCAGGCACCGGCGCTGCGCAGCGGCGCCGACCCGGCGTCCGACACCTGGCGGGTCAATGAGGCCGCCCACCGCGAGCTGGCCGCGCGGCTGCGCGAGAAGCTGGCCGTCGCGCGGCTGGGCGGCGGGGAGAAGGCGCGGGCGCGGCACACCGCGCGCGGCAAGCTGCTGCCGCGCGACCGGGTGGACACGCTGCTGGACCCGGGCTCCCCGTTCCTGGAGCTGGCGCCCCTCGCGGCCGAGGGGATGTACGAGGGCCAGGCCCCGGCGGCGGGGGTGATCGCCGGAATCGGGCGGGTGGCGGGCCGCGAGGTGGTCGTGGTCGCCAATGACGCCACGGTCAAGGGCGGCACGTACTACCCGATGACGGTGAAGAAGCATCTGCGCGCCCAGGAGGTCGCGCTCGACAACCACTTGCCGTGCGTCTATCTGGTCGACTCCGGCGGCGCCTTCCTCCCCATGCAGGACGAGGTCTTCCCGGACCGCGACCACTTCGGGCGGATCTTCTACAACCAGGCGCGGCTGTCCGGCGCCGGGATTCCGCAGGTCGCGGCGGTGATGGGGTCCTGCACGGCGGGCGGGGCGTATGTCCCGGCGATGAGCGACGAGGCCGTGATCGTGCGCGGGCAGGGCACGATCTTCCTGGGCGGGCCGCCGCTGGTGAAGGCGGCCACCGGAGAGGTCGTCTCGGCCGAGGAGCTGGGCGGCGGCGAGGTCCACTCCCGGGTCTCGGGCGTCACCGACCACCTGGCGGAGGACGACGCCCACGCGCTGCGGATCGTCCGCTCCATCGTCGCCACCCTGCCGCCGTCCCCGCTGCGGCAGGGGTCGCCGCCGTGGCCGCTGGAGCCCTCCGAGGAGCCCGCCGTGGACCCGGCGGGGCTCTACGGGGCGGTTCCGGTCGATTCCCGCACGCCCTACGACGTGCGAGAGGTCATCGCGCGGCTGGTGGACGGCTCGCGGTTCGCCGAGTTCAAGGCCGAGTTCGGCACCACCCTGGTCACGGGCTTCGCGCGGATCATGGGCCACCCGGTGGGCATCGTCGCCAACAACGGCATCCTGTTCTCCGAATCGGCCCAGAAGGGCGCCCATTTCATCGAGCTGTGCGACCAGCGCGGCATCCCGCTGGTCTTCCTCCAGAACATCTCGGGCTTCATGGTGGGCCGCAGCTATGAGGCGGGCGGGATCGCCAAGCACGGCGCCAAGATGGTGACCGCCGTCGCCTGCACCCGCGTCCCCAAGCTGACGGTCGTGATCGGCGGTTCCTACGGCGCGGGCAATTACTCGATGTGCGGCCGCGCCTATTCGCCGCGCTTCCTGTGGATGTGGCCCAACGCGAAGATCTCCGTGATGGGCGGTGAGCAGGCCGCCTCCGTGCTCGCCACCGTCAAGCGCGACCAGATGGAGGCGCGCGGCGAGGACTGGAGCGCCGAGGAAGAGGAGGCGTTCCGGGCCCCGGTCCGCGAGCAGTACGAGGCGCAGGGAAACGCCTACTACGCCACGGCCCGGCTGTGGGACGACGGCGTGATCGACCCCCTGGAGACCCGCACGGTCCTCGGGCTCGCCCTGACCGCCTGCGCCAACGCCCCGCTGCCCGGCCGTGCGGCCACCGAGACCGTGGCGCCCGGCTACGGCGTCTTCCGGATGTGAGGGGGATGCACCCGATGAGCCCTACGAGCCCTACGAGCCCTACGAGCCCGACCAGCTTGCCGACCGGGACGCCTGCGGTGAGCCCGTCGCCCGCGCTGTTCGACACCGTCCTGGTGGCCAACCGCGGCGAGATCGCCGTGCGCGTCATCCGCACCCTGCGGCGGCTCGGGGTGCGCTCGGTCGCCGTCCACAGCGACGCGGACGCGGACGCCCGGCATGTGCGGGAGGCGGACACGTCGGTGCGGATCGGCCCCGCCCCCGCCGCGCAGAGCTATCTGTCCATCGAGCGGCTGCTGGAGGCCGCGGCGCGCACCGGCGCCCAGGCCGTCCACCCCGGCTACGGCTTCCTCGCGGAGAACGGGGCGTTCGCCCGCGCCTGCGCCGACGCCGGGCTCGCCTTCATCGGGCCGCCCGCCGGGGCCATCGAGCTGATGGGCGACAAGATCCGCGCCAAGGAGACCGTGCACGCGGCCGGGGTGCCGGTGGTGCCGGGCTCCTCGGGCAGCGGGCTGACGGACGCACAGCTCATCACCGCCGCCCGCGAGATCGGGACGCCGGTGCTGCTGAAGCCCTCGGCGGGCGGCGGCGGCAAGGGCATGCGGCTGGTCCGCGACGAGGCGCTGCTCGCCGACGAGATCGCGGCCGCCCGGCGGGAGGCCCGTGGCGCGTTCGGCGATGACACGCTGCTGGTGGAGCGCTGGATCGACCGGCCCCGGCATATCGAGATCCAGGTGCTGGCGGACGGTCACGGCCATGTGGTGCACCTCGGGGAGCGCGAGTGCTCGCTCCAGCGCCGCCATCAGAAGATCATCGAAGAGGCGCCCAGTCCGCTGCTGGACGAGGCCACCCGGGCGCGGATGGGCGAGGCGGCGGTGGCGGCGGCGCGGTCGTGCGGCTATGTGGGCGCGGGCACGGTCGAGTTCATCGTGCCGGGCGACGATCCGTCCGCGTACTGCTTCATGGAGATGAACACCCGGCTCCAGGTGGAGCATCCGGTGACCGAGCTGACGGTATCGGTCGGCGGACGGGCGGGCCTGGACCTGGTGGAGTGGCAGCTGCGCGTCGCCGCGGGCGAGCCGCTGCCGTTCGGACAGGACGACATCGCCTTCGGCGGCCATGCGGTGGAGGCCCGTATCTGTGCCGAGACCGCCCGCTCGGCGGCCGACGGCCGGGTGGACTTCCTGCCCTCGGCCGGCACCGTGCTGGCGCTGGACGAGCCGGCGGGCGAGGGGGTGCGGGTCGACTCCGGGCTGAGCACGGGCACCGAGGTCGGCACGGTCTACGACCCCATGCTCGCCAAGGTCATCGCCCACGGCCCCGACCGCCCCACGGCCCTGCGCCGGCTGCGCGCCGCCCTCGGCTCCCTGACCGTCCTCGGCGTGGACACCAACACCGGCTTCCTGCGCCGCCTGGCCGCCCACCCCACGGTCGTCTCGGGCGAGCTCGACACGGGCCTGGTCGACCGCGCGGCGGCCGCGCTGATCCCCTCGGCCATACCGCAGGAGGTCTACGCGGCGGCGGCCCTGCTGCGCCAGGCGGCGCTGGAACCCACGGCTCCGCGCGGCGGCGGGCCCGGTCCGCATCCAGAGCCCGTCGGCCCCGGCGGTCCCGGCGGCCCGGCGCGCGGCCCGGCCGCGGACGTCTGGGTCGATCCGTTCTCGGTGCCGACCGGCTGGCGGCTGGGCGGAGCCCCCGCCTGGACCATCCACCGCCTGCGCGTGCCGGGCCACTCCCCGGTGACCGTCCGCATGCGCGGCCGCGCGCATGACGCGGAACTGCGGATCGAGCACCCGGCCTCCCACACAGCGGAGGACACCACACCCGTGCGACCCGCAGGGCCGGCCGGTGCGGCGGCCCACAGCGCGCCGGAGATGGCACCCGGCGCCGGCGGCACCACGGCGGGCGCGGGCGAGTCGCCCCGGGCCCCCGGCGCGAGCGGCCGCCCGGCAGCCGGGATGAGCGGCCCGGCAGCCGCTCACCAGCCGGCGGCGGACTACGGGCCCGGCGGCGCGGCCGGGGCCACGCGAGTCCCGGCAGCCGCCGCGGACGCAGGAGGCGTGCGGGCTCGGCTCGTCGTCCTGGACGAGGGCACCGTGCTGGTGGACCTCGGCGGGGTCACCCACCGCTTCCGCCATGCCGCCCATGGCACGAGCCACTGGCTGGGCCGGGACGGGGACACCTGGCGCGTGGTCGGCCACGACCCCGTGGAGGAGGCGCTGCGCGGAGGGGCCGCCGCCGCGCACGCCGGGGAGCTGACCGCGCCCATGCCCGGCACCGTCACCGTCGTGAAGGCGGCCGTGGGCGACGAGGTCACCGCGGGTCAGGGCCTGCTGGTGGTCGAGGCGATGAAGATGGAGCACCTCATCTCCGCCCCGCACGACGGGACCGTCACCGAGCTCGATGTGGCCCCCGGCAGCACGGTCGCCATGGACCAGCTGCTGGCGGTCGTCACCCCGCACGAGAGCACTCCGCATGAGAACCACGAGAGCACTCCGCACGAGAACGAGGAGCGTGAGTGATGACCCTCCCGATGTCCCTCCCCATGACCGTCCCGGCCCCCGGGCTGCCCGCCCGGGTCCGGATCCACGAGGTGGGCCCGCGGGACGGGCTGCAGAACGAGAAGACGCTGGTCCCGGCGGCCATCAAGGCCGAGTTCATCCGGCGGCTCGCCGAGGCCGGTCTCACCACCATCGAGGCCACCAGCTTCGTCCATCCGAAGTGGGTGCCCCAGCTGGCCGACGCCGAGGAGCTGATGCGGCTGGTCGACGACGTGGACGCCCGGCTCCCGGTGCTGGTGCCCAATGAGCGCGGGCTGGACCGCGCCCTCGCGCTGGGCGCGCGCGAGATCGCCGTCTTCGCCAGCGCCACGGAGTCCTTCGCCAGGGCCAATCTCAACCGCACGGTGGACGAGGCGCTGGAGATGTTCACACCGGTCGTCGCCAAGGCCGAGGACGCGGGCGTGGCCGTGCGCGGCTATCTGTCGATGTGCTTCGGCGACCCGTGGGAGGGGCCGGTCCCGGTCTCCCAGACCGTCTCGGTCAGCCGCCGCCTCCTGGACATGGGGTGCGACGAGATCAGTCTCGGCGACACCATCGGCGTGGCCACCCCCGGCCATGTGCGGGAGCTGCTGGACGCGCTCAACGAGGCGGGCATCGCCGATGACCGGCTGGCCGTGCACTTCCACGACACCTACGGCCAGGCCCTCGCCAACACCCTCGCGGCCCTGCAGCACGGTGTGACCACCGTCGACGCCTCCGCCGGGGGCCTCGGCGGCTGCCCCTACGCGAAGAGCGCCACCGGCAATCTCGCCACCGAGGACCTCGTGTGGATGCTCGACGGCCTCGGCATCGAGACCGGGGTCGACATCGGCCGTCTCACCGCAACCAGCGTGTGGATGGCCCGGCACCTGGGCCGGCCCAGCCCGTCCCGCACCGTCCGCGCCCTCTCCCAGAAGGAGACCTGAGCCATGCCGATCGACCACCGACTCAGCCCGGAACACGAGGAACTGCGCCGTACCGTCGAGGCGTTCGCGCACGATGTGGTCGCCCCCAAGATCGGGGAGTACTGGGAGCACCATGAGTTCCCGTACGAGATCGTCCGCGAGATGGGCCGGATGGGCCTGTTCGGCCTGCCCTTCCCGGAGGAGTACGGCGGTATGGGCGGGGACTACTTCGCGCTCTGCATCGCCCTGGAGGAGCTGGCCCGGGTGGACTCCTCGGTGGCCATCACCCTGGAGGCGGGGGTCTCGCTCGGTGCGATGCCGATCTTCCGCTACGGCACGGAGGAGCAGAAGCGCACCTGGCTGCCGGCGCTATGCTCCGGGGAGGCCCTGGGCGCGTTCGGCCTGACCGAGCCCGGCGGCGGCTCGGACGCGGGTGCCACCCGCACCACGGCCCGGCTGGACGAGGCCACCGGCGAGTGGGTGATCAACGGCACCAAGTGCTTTATCACCAACTCCGGTACGGACATCACCACGCTGGTCACCGTCACCGCGGTCACCGGCCGCACGGAGGACGGCCGCCCCGAGATCTCCTCGATCATCGTGCCGTCGGGCACGCCCGGCTTCAGCGTGGCCGCCCCCTACTCCAAGGTGGGGTGGAACGCCTCGGACACCCGCGAGCTGTCCTTCGCCGACTGCCGGGTCCCGGCCGCGAACCTGCTGGGCGCGGAGGGCCGGGGCTACGCCCAGTTCCTGCGGATCCTGGACGAGGGCCGGATCGCGATCTCCGCGCTGGCCACCGGGCTCGCCCAGGGCTGTGTGGACGAGTCGGTGGCGTACGCCAGGACGCGCGAGGCGTTCGGCCGTCCCATCGGCGCCAACCAGGCGATCCAGTTCAAGCTCGCCGATATGGAGTCGCGCGCCCATATGGCCCGGGTGGCCTGGCGTGACGCGGCCTCCCGGCTGGTGCTCGGCGAACCGTTCAAGAAAGAGGCGGCGATCGCGAAGCTCTACTCCTCCGAGGTCGCGGTGGACAACGCCCGCGAGGCCACCCAGATCCACGGTGGCTATGGCTTCATGAACGAGTACCCGGTGGCCCGGATGTGGCGGGACTCCAAGATCCTGGAGATCGGCGAGGGCACCAGCGAGGTCCAGCGCATGCTGATCGCGCGAGAACTGGGCTTCGCAAGCTGACCCACCACAGGGCTCCGCCCGCAACCCCCGCCCCGCGGCACCGCCTCGTGGGCACCGCCCCATGGGCCCCCGCCCGTGGACCCGCCCCGCAGGCCCGCCCCCTGGCACCGCCCCGCAAGCCCCGCCTCCTAGGACGCCGCCCCGTGGGCCCGCCCCCTGGGGCGGGCCCACGGTCCGCCCCTTCGCGCGGTCCCGAGCCCCGAGCTCGGGGCCCGCACCCTCGCTCCGAGACCGTGACGGAAGGTCCCGCGCGTCAGCCTGACTGTGGCAGCCCCGCCCCTGGCGGGCGCCCGACGCCGGAGCCACCATCGAGCGCCCGCTCGCCGGGCCCACCACTGGGCCACCGCCCGCCGGAGCCAGGCCCACCATTCGAGGTAGGGCCACACCCCGGGACAAGACCACACCCCAGAGGCCAGGCCCACAACCCATCCGCAAGGTCGAGGGCACGCGGCCCCCGCGTCCCGGCGCCCCGGGGACGCGGGGGCGCGGGGGCGCGGGGGCGCGGGGGCCGTGCCGGTGGGGGGTCAGTCGGTGGGCCAGGGGATCTGCGGGGAGGGGTAGTACGCGATGCGCAGCGCGTCCCAGCGGGGGCCCTGCGCCGCGAGCCGGACCCGGTAGTCGCTCCAGTCGTGCGTACGCGCGGGCGACCAGCCGAGTTCGGCGATGCCGGGGAGGCGGGGGAAGGCCATGTACTCGAGCTGCGGGCTGGTCAGCAGGGTCTCCGACCACAGTGGCGCCTCGACACCGAGCACCGATGACGCCGGGGCGTCCTTGATGTAGGTGGCCGGGTCCCAGTCGTAGGACTGCTTCGCCTCGACGTACCCGGCCCAACTCAGCCCCAGCGGAGTATCGGCGTCGTACTTCATGTCCAGATAGGCGCGGTTGGCCGGTGAGAGGACCAGCCGGGTGCCCGCCTTGGCCGCCTCGGCGACCTCCTTCTCGTTCCCGTTCAGGCCCCAGTACTGGGCGATCGCGCCCTTCGCGGGACGCGCTCCGGTGAGCTGGTGCCAGCCGACCACCGTCTTGCCGTACTTGGCGACGACCGGCTGTACCCGGTCCATGAAGGCCGCGTAGTCCTCATGGCTGGTGGAGTGGGCCTCGTCCCCGCCGATGTGCAGATAGCGGCCGGGGGTAAGCGCGGCGAGTTCGCGGATGACGTCGTCCACGAAGTCGTACGTCACCTCCTTGGGCGCGCACAGGGAGCTGAAGCCGACATCGGTGCCGGTGTAGAGCGGCTGGGCGACGCTGTCGCAGTTGAGCCGCGCGTAGGAGGCGAGCGCCGCGTTGGTGTGGCCCGGCATGTCGATCTCGGGGACGACGGTCAGCTCACGGCTCGCCGCGTAACGCACGATCTCGCGGTAGTCGGCCTTGGTGTAGTAGCCGCCGGGCCCGCCCCCGACCTGCGTGGAGCCGCCGTACGTGGCCAGCCGTGGCCAGGAGTCGATCGCGATCCGCCACCCCTGGTCGTCCGAGAGGTGCAGATGCAGCTTGTTGAGCTTGTAGAGAGCCAACTGGTCGATGTAGCGCTTGACCTGATCCACGCTGAAGAAGTGCCGGGAGACATCGAGCATCGCGCCCCGCCAGGCGTAGCGCGGCACATCGGTGATGGTGCCTCGGGAGACCCGCCACGGGCCCGGCTGCCGGGTGGTGCGCTCGACCGACGCGGGCAGCAGCTGCCGCAGCGTCTGCACGCCGTGGAACAGCCCCGCGGAGCCACGCGCGCTGAGGGTGATCGCGCGTCCGGTGACCTCCAGCCGGTATCCCTCCGCGCCCAGCTTCCGCACCCCGGCGGCCTGGGGCAGCAGCCGCAGCCGGATGCCGTCGCCGCCCGACCGCGCGGTCACGGGCAGCGAAAAGCCGGTGGAGGGGCGCAGCACCTTCGCCAGGTAGTCGCCCACCCGGCGCGCCGGACGCGCCGAGCCGTCGGAGGCGGACACCCGGATGCGGGTGTTCGAGCGGATCGTGTACGAGCCCGCCGCGGGCCGTACGGACGCGGGCGCGGGCACCACCCGGTCCAGGGGGGCCGGGGCGGTGGCGGCCTGGGCCACCCCGGCGGCGTGCGAAGGGGAAGCGAAAGAAGCGGAAGAGGCGGACGCGGAGGAGGCCGCGGTCCCCGCCCCGGCGACCACGGTCAGCAGCAGCGAACACAGAAGTCGGGCACGGCGTCGTCTCACAGGGGATCCCTTCACCGAAACGTCGCTCTTGGGTACCGCGAGGCCCAGGTGCGGTCAAGGTGTAGACCAATGTGTCGCCATGGAGCCGCCGGAATGCACCACATGGCGTAATTCGCCCGCATATCACCCAACAAGAGGGCATGTGCGGCCTCGACGGCGAAAGCGCGCCCCAGAACTCCGCGTTCACCCCAAGCCCTGCCCGATATCGGGCAGGATTGTTGCGAAACCCGTCTCCGCATCGCAGTATCAACGGGTGCTCGATCGCCGTATGTCCCACGATGACCTTATCGACCACCTGGTCCGCAGTACGCCGCTCAGCCGCGGCGAGGCGGCCCGGGTGGTGCTGGACGTGCTGGCGTACTTCGACGAGACGACGGAGGAGTTCGTCCGGCGCCGCCACCGCGAGCTACAGTCCGGCGGGCTGACCAACGCGGACATCTTCGAGCGAATCACCGCCGAGCTGCCGCACCGCGCGGTGGCCCCGCCCGAACTCTCGCTGCGCCAGCTGCGCCGCATCGTCTACGGCTGACGACGCCAATCCACGACGCCAATACACGACACCGGCCCACGACGGCGGCCGCCACCGCCGAACGCCGGCACGGGCACGAGCACGCATGAGCGATCCAATGGGAGGCCCAGAACACCATGTGCGGAATCGTCGGATACATCGGAAAACGCGATGTGGCACCGCTGCTGCTGGAGGGACTACAGCGCCTGGAGTACCGCGGCTACGACTCCGCGGGCATCGCGATCCAGGGCAAGCCGGGTAAGGGCGGGCAGAACGCCTCGTCGACCGGGCTGAAGACCGCCAAGGCCAAGGGCCGGGTCCGCGAGCTGGAGGCCAAGCTTCCCAAGCGGTTCACGGGCACCACCGGTATCGCCCACACCCGCTGGGCCACCCACGGCGCGCCCAACGACCGCAACGCGCATCCGCATCTGGACGCGGACGGCAAGGTGGCCGTCGTCCACAACGGCATCATCGACAACGCCGCCGAGCTGCGCGCCAAGCTCACCGCCGACGGCGTGGAACTGGCCTCCGACACCGACTCCGAGGCGCTCGCCCACCTCATCGGCCGCTCCCAGGCGCCCACTCTGGAGGAGAAGGTCCGTCACGCGCTCGCGATGGTCGAGGGCACCTACGGCATCGCCGTGCTGCACGCGGACTTCCCCGACCGCATCATCGTCGCCCGCAACGGCTCGCCGGTGGTGCTGGGCATCGGCGAGAAGGAGATGTTCGTCGCCTCGGACGTCGCCGCGCTGGTCAGCCACACCCGCCAGGTGGTCACCCTGGACGACGGCGAGATGGCCACCCTCAAGGCCGACGACTACCGCACCTACACCACCGAGGGCAGCCGCACCTCCACCTCCCCCACCACCGTGGAGTGGGAGGCCGAGTCGTACGACATGGGCGGCCACGACACCTATATGCACAAGGAGATCCACGAGCAGGTCGACGCCGTGGACCGGGTGCTGCGCGGCCGGATCGACGACCGCTTCTCCACCGTCCGGCTGGGCGGGCTCAACCTGGACGCCCGCGAGGCGCGCGGGGTGCGCCGGGTCAAGATCCTCGGCTGTGGTTCGGCGTACCACACGGGTCTGATCGGGGCCCAGCTGATCGAGGAGCTGGCCCGGATCCCGGCGGACGCGGAGCCCGCGAGCGAGTTCCGCTACCGCAACCCGGTCGTGGACCCGGACACCCTCTACATCGCGGTCAGCCAGTCCGGCGAGACCTACGACACCCTGGCGGCCGTCCAGGAGCTCAAGCGCAAGGGCGCGCGGGTGCTGGGCGTCGTCAACGTCGTGGGCAGCGCGATCGCCCGGGAGACGGACGGCGGGGTGTACGTCCACGCGGGCCCGGAGGTGTGCGTCGTCTCCACCAAGTGCTTCACCAACACCGCCGTCGCCTTCGCGCTGCTCGCCCTGCACCTGGGCCGGATCCGCGATCTCTCGGTCGCCGACGGCAAGCGGATCATCGACGGGCTGCGCAAGCTGCCCGAGCAGATCGCCGAGGTGCTGCGCGGCGAGCAGGAGATCGAGAAGCTCGCCGCCGAATATGCGAACGCAAAGAGCATGATGTTCGTCGGGCGGGTCCGCGGCTACCCGGTGGCGCGCGAGGCGTCCCTGAAGCTGAAGGAGGTCTCGTACATCCACGCCGAGGCGTACCCGGCCTCCGAGCTCAAGCACGGGCCGCTCGCCCTGATCGAGCCCGAGGTGCCGACCGTGGCGGTCCTCCCGGACGACGACCTGCTAGAGAAGAACCGCGCGACACTGGAGGAGATCAAGGCCCGCAGCGGCCGGATCCTGGCCGTCGCCCACCGGGAGCAGGAGAAGGCCGACCACACGATCGTGGTACCCCGCAACGAGCCCGAGCTCGACCCGATCCTCATGGGCATCCCGCTCCAGCTGCTCGCGTACCACACGGCGCTGGCGCTCGGCCGGGACATCGACAAGCCCCGGAACCTCGCCAAGTCGGTGACGGTCGAATAGGCCCGAGCCCCGGTCCGCACCCCGCGCGACCTCGGCGGATCCCTCGGCAGGTCCCCTCGACGAACCGCTCGGCGGTCCCCCGCGTGTGCCACCACGCACGCGGGGGCCGCCTCCCCTTCGCCGACGTCGCCCTGGCACGCCGGCGGCTGGCCGCCGCGCGGGAACCGTCACTTCCCGCGCGACAGCACGATCGAACGATTTGTACCCCTCACAAACGCACAATCCACCTCTACGCACCGGTAGGTTTATCGGTTGTCAAGATGAACTTGACGCCATCTCGCTTGCGGTCCAGCGGAGTTGAAGGTGTCCGGTTCCAGGCGCCCGCGCCAAGTCGTCACGACGAAAGAGGTTTTGGCTTGAACAACGACGCTTGACGAAGCGGCTCCGGGACACAGCGCGCTGGACGCACAGGGGCCTCGAAGGGCGCGGAAAGCCCCGGACCCGAATGCCCAGCCCAGGAGAACTCCGGGCCGTTCAGGGCTCCTCAGGGCCGCTCAGCGGCCGCCCGGAACACCTCGCGACCACTCACGGCAGCTCACGGGACTCAGGGGATGACGCAGCTCACGACAACTCACGGGACTCAGGGGATGACGATGACGGGCCGCTGCGCCCGCCGCGCGAGCCGCCCCGCCACCGAGCCGAAGATCCGCCCCACCAGCCCGTGCGTGGAGCCCACCACAATCGCGTCGGCCGCGTACTCCCGGCCGACCTCCTCCAGCTCATGACAGATGTCCCCGCCCCGCTCGACGAGGATCCAGGGCACCTCGGCGAGATGGTCGGCGCAGGCCAGCTCGAGCCCCAGCACCTCGGTGCGGTGATCGGGAACGTCGACGAAGACGGGCGGCTCACAGCCCGCCCATACGGTCGTCGGCAGCCGGTTGGCCACATGGACGATGATCAGCCCTGAGCCGGAGCGCCGGGCCATGCCGATGGCGTAGGCGAGGGCGCGCTCGCTCGATGTGGAACCGTCGAATCCCACCACGACTCCGTGCTGGAACGCTGGATCGCAGGAATGACGTGTTTCTTCCGCCGCTTCGGGGTGCGCCATGTGATCGGCGACCCGCTTGCGGTCCGCGGGTTCGGGGATTTCGTGACCGGCCATCGGTGTCTCGGCGAAGGATGTCCTCGTGCGGAGGGATCGGCGGGGGCTCAGGTTGCGGGCTGTCGGGGGACATGAGCTCCGCTGGAGCTCGGGGACGTCATCGAGGGGTCGAAATCCGTCCGGGATTCATCTTTCCAAGCCCTTACCCCCAAGGGTACGGCGGCATTCACCGCCTGCCCAGAGGTTGCCTCGGGAGCGGAGCCGCCCCGAAGCGTTCCCCGGAGCATGCCGGAGGGCGGCCCGTAACGCAATGCCCCAAGTGGTCCCACTCGCCCCGGGACTCGCACCGGGACCCGGCCCGGGACCCGCCCAGGCCGGGCCGCCGCGGTACGCCGTGCGGCCGCCCTGCAGTGACCTGGGGGCGGGCCGGGCGTTGTAGTAGCGGCACGGGGACGGCGGCCCCGGCCCACCCCGGCCACCTGCCCGGCCACCTGCCCGGACGCACCGCCCGCCGCCCCCTCGTCACCCCCGCGCCGACCCCCGTCGGCACCCCGCCGACCCCCGCCGGCCGCTAGATGAGGAGCCCTGCCCGTGCCCGTCACCCCCGCGTACGACGCCCGTCGCGGCGCCCCCGACGGCGGCGCCGGGGCCCCCGGACGGCCGCACGTTCCAAGCTCCGCTCGAGCCCCGGTCCAGCCCGCCGCGAGCGACGCGGTGAGCGAGGTGAGCGCGGTGAACGAGGTGATCCGCTGGGCCGCCTTCGGCTGCGCCGTGGTCCCCGTCGTCCTGCTGATGTGCGGAGCGCCCCTCGGCGGCGCGGTGGCGGCCGCCGCGGGCCTGGCCGCCGTGACGGCCGCCAGCCGCGCCCTGCTGCGCCATTCCGAGCGCACCGCGGCCCGGCTGGACGCGGACGGCGCCAATCCGCACCGGGGCCGCCACGGCCGTACGGGGATCGGCGCGCACCGGGGCGGCCGCCGCGCCTGAGGACACGACCGAGGCACGCCCGCGGGCGGTACGCGGCCGTGCCCCGCCCGCGGGCGTGACCGAGAAGGTGACCGAGAACCCGTCCGCCGACGTGTCCCAGGGCGTGTCCGCGGACGCGTTCGGTAGCGCTCCGCACACTCAGCGCTGATCGAGTACTGCCGAACCCCTGCGGAAGTACGAGCGGGTCGTACGCCGGTCGCATGACGCATCCGCACATCTGCGCCCGCTTGTTTTCAGCCAACTTCGCGTCACAGTTCTTCCCTTGGCAAACACCGTGCTCAACCCCCGTCCGGCCAGCGTGGAAAGGGGTCAGAGGCGCATGTACCCCCTACGGGAAGTGGGTGTCCGCACAAGGCGTACTTCACAGCGAGGGCTACGAGTGCAACGCTTCGTGATCGAATGCTTCGCGCCAAGTTGTCATGTCGACATAGTGGCGGGTGGTGAACTGGTCACGGCGACCACACGCGACACAGTAGATTCGATCTTGGCCATGACCGGCGGGGGAACCGTTCAGGACCGAGGGGAAACGTGCAGGACCGAGAGGACGCGACCACCGAGGGGGGCTTAGTGCCATGAGCCAGGACTCCACGACCGTACCGGAGACCTCGCGCAAGCTCTCCGGACGCCGGCGACGAGAAATCGTCGCGGTGCTGCTGTTCAGCGGCGGCCCCATCTTCGAAAGCTCCATCCCGCTCTCCGTCTTCGGTATCGACCGGCAGGACGCCGGAGTCCCTCGGTACCGACTGCTGGTGTGTGCGGGCGAAGATGTGCCACTGCGAACGACTGGCGGACTGGAACTGACCGCACCATACGGCCTGGAGGCACTCTCCCGGGCCGGGACCGTCGTCGTACCGGCCTGGCGGTCGATAACCCAGCCGCCACCGGCCGCCGCGCTCGACGCGCTGCGCCGCGCGCACGAGGAGGGTGCGCGGATCGTGGGCCTGTGCACCGGGGCCTTCGTACTGGCCGCCGCCGGGCTGCTGGACGGCCGCCCGGCGACCACCCACTGGATGTACGCGCCGACGCTCGCCAAGCGCTACCCGTCGGTCCATGTGGACCCGCGCGAGCTCTTCGTCGACGACGGCGACGTACTGACCTCGGCGGGCACCGCCGCCGGGATCGACCTGTGCCTGCACATCGTGCGCACCGACCACGGCGCGGACGCCGCCGGCGCCCTCGCCCGGCGCCTGGTCGTCCCGCCGCGGCGCAGCAGTGGAGGGCAGGAGCGCTATCTGGACAGGTCGTTACCAGAGGAGATCGGGGCGGACCCGCTCGCCGAGGTGGTGGCGTGGGCGCTCGAGCATCTGCACGAGCAGTTCGACGTCGAGGCCCTGGCCGCCCGCGCCTATATGAGCCGCAGAACCTTCGACCGCAGGTTCCGTTCGCTCACTGGGAGCGCTCCACTCCAGTGGTTGATCACCCAGCGGGTGCTCCAGGCGCAGCGGCTCCTGGAGACCTCCGACTACTCGGTCGACGAGGTCGCCGGGCGCTGCGGCTTCCGCTCGCCGGTCGCGCTGCGCGGACACTTCCGGCGGCAGCTGGGGTCCTCCCCGGCCGCCTACCGGGCCGCGTACCGGGCCCGCAGGCCCCAGGGCGGCCCGGCGGAGCGTACGGACCGCCCGGACCGCGCCGACCGCCTGGAGCGGCTGGAGCGGGCCGACCGGCCCGACCGCGCCGAGGTGATCGAACAGCGCGGCGATCACTCGCTGGCGCTGCGGCGGCCGGGCGCGCCCGGCGGCCACACGGGTCACCCGGCGCATCCCGGGCACCATCACCACGCTCCGCATCCGGAACCTGGCAAACCGGAGTCGGACACCTACGCCCCGCGCCTGCCCGAACAGGCCGCGGGTCGTGCTCCGGGCCGTCCGTCCGTGCCCGGCCAGCGGGAACGCCCCGTAGGGTGAGACGTATGAACGATCGCATGGTGTGGATCGACTGCGAGATGACCGGGCTCTCGCTGGCGAACGACGCGCTTATCGAGGTGGCCGCGCTGGTCACGGACTCCGAGCTGAACATCCTGGGCGAGGGAGTGGACATCGTTGTCCGGCCCCCCGCGGAAGCGCTGGTCACCATGGACGAGGTGGTGCGCACGATGCACACCACCTCCGGCCTGCTCGCCGAGCTCGAGGGCGGGACCACGCTCGAGGACGCCCAGGACCGGGTCCTGGCCTACATCCGCGAGCACGTCCCCGACGCCGGCAAGGCCCCGCTGTGCGGAAACTCGGTCTCCACCGACCGCGGCTTCCTCCTGCGGGACATGCCGACGCTCGAGAGCTACCTCCACTACCGGATCGTCGACGTCTCCTCGATCAAGGAGCTGGCCCGCCGCTGGTATCCGCGGGCCTACTTCAACAGTCCCAAGAAGAACGGCAACCACCGCGCGCTCGCGGACATCCACGAGTCCATCGCCGAGCTGCGCTACTACCGGGAGGCGGTCTTCGTCCCCCAGCCCGGCCCGGACTCGGACACGGCGAAGGCCATCGCGGCCAAGCACGTCCTGCCCGCCCGGCACGCCTGACCCGGTGCTCGCTCCCGACTCCCCGAAAGCCGGGAGCGAGCACCCCTCCGGACCCTGTACACTTTTTCTCGGCCGGTGCGGAAAGCGCCGGTCATGGTGGGTATAGCTCAGCTGGTAGAGCACCTGGTTGTGGTCCAGGATGTCGCGGGTTCGAGTCCCGTTACTCACCCTTGGCGATCAGCCGGTGACCTGCGGAAACGCGGCACCGGCTGATCTTCTTTTGTTTTGGGCCAAACGCGGGCCTAACCGGACCTCCGAATCGCTCCTCCTCTCCCTTCATGGCGACCATCAGGAAGCGTGAGCGCAGGGACGGCTCAGCGATCTATCAAGTCCGGTGGCTCCAAGGCGGCCGAGGCGGATCGTGGCCTCTCCCTCCTCCGGCATACCGACCATGTCGGTATGCCGTGCCAGCCACCATCGCCAACATCACCCCCGACGACATCACCGACTGGGTGCGCGCGGAAGAAGACGGCAAGCGCAATCCCGAGGAACCGAAAAAGTGGCTGCGACGCCCGGCGGCGCCCCGGCCATGAGTCCAGCGTGCGGCGGCCGCCAGGTGCGCGCATCCCCAGAGCCTTCCGATTCAGGCGGAGCGGACCGGACCGAAGTACGCCGGCGACAGGAACAGCGCCTCGAACGCCTTCGCCCCGTGCCGGTCCCGCAGCCACGCGCACAGCGGCGTCAGGACCCCGCTGATCATCGATGTCAGAACCGTGGCGTGCAGGTCGTCGGCCTCCGAGCGGCCGACCTCGTCGAGGAACATGCCGTAGCGCTGATTCACCGACGCCTGATACCTCCCCATAGCCCCGAGGAGATCGGCGGCGGCCGGGGTCGGGGCCACCGCGTCGCACACCTCCTGGCGGGCGAGCTCGTCCGTATCCGCGATGTCCAGCAGCCCCGTCACATCCCGATAGCCGTAGCGATCGATGCCGACCAGCTCCGCCACGCCGAACTGCTGAGCCGCTGCACGGGCGATGCTGCGCGCCTCGCGGTCACACGCACCCTCCATCACCACGCCCAGGTTCCGCGTGGTCGGCGATCCGGCCAGGTCCGGGGCCGAGTACGTGCGGCCGTCGTGCCTGCGGAAGTTCACGCCGTACTGAGTGCGCACGACCTCGTTGCCGCGCAGCCGGTAGCTGCGGTACGAGCCGTAGTGCAGGCAGCCGTGCGCGTACGCCCGCAGTAAGTCCAGCGCGGCCATATCGGGCCGCTCCGGCAGGCCAGCCGCCATGGGCCCGTAGGTGGTGATCAGGGCCCGCATCTGCAAGTGCCGGTAGCCCTGGTTGGAGTAATGAAAGCCCCCGAATGCGCCGTCGCGGCTGGACTGGACGCCGACCAGCACGCGCTCCAGCGGGAGCAGCCGGGACAGGCTTAGGGCTGCGTAGCGGGGCCGCAGGACCGCCAACCCGTACCGGAACAGGCCCGTGTTCAGCCCGGCCGCCTCCCACCGGCGCAGGGCCTGCGGGAGCGGCCGGAAGGTGACCGTCGGGTGTTGCTCGGTCAGGGTGTCCGTCGTCGCGCGCAGCTCGGCCAGCCGTGCCAGGAGCTGGCCGATGTCGGCGGTGCCGGCCAGATGCTCGTTCGGCGCGAGCAACCGCGGGCTGACGCCGACCGGCCGGATCAGTCGTTCGGGTCCTTGCCCAGGATCAGGAGCCGGTGCGACTCCTGCATCCCCTCGGGCAGTTCGTCCGGCGAGAACCATTTCGCCTCCAGGATCTCGAAGCTGTCGATCTTCAGTTCGCCACCGACGAGTACGGCCTCGTAGGCGGCTTCGATGCGCAGCCGGTAACCGCTCTTGAGGTGCACCAGGCGGCCCGGCTTGACCTCCAGGCCGGTCTCCTCGCGCACCTCCCGGACGACCGTCCGCGCGAACTCCTCGCCCTTGACGGCGTAGCCGGTGGGCAGGCCCCACTGGCGGCCCGGCGGCCACATGCGGTGGCGCAGCAGCAGCACCCGGCCCGCGTCGTCACGGACAACGCCGGTTACGCCGACCATGAACTTCGCGTGCGCCAGCCACAGGACTCGCCACTGCATCGGGCCCCGGATGATCCGCCACAGGCGGGCAATGATCCGCTTCATCTCGACCTCCTCCGTGTTCGGCCGCATTCAGCGCGGCCGCGGACCCGTCACGATGGCGCATGGAGCGTGTCGGAACAAACACGCCGCGTATCGGGATGATCTGGTGTATGCCGTCCGACCTCGGCGGGCGGTGGCTGTTGTGGAACCAGAGCACCGCACTGCGACCCCGGCGGCCACGGGCCTTTCACCGGATGTAAAGCCGTTTGCATGTCATGCAAAACCGCCCGATCACGCCCGAGATGTCCCTAAGCTGAGGGCTCGGCAGCCTCACCCCGGGACGGCGCGATGGAACCGAGCAGCGTACGGCCAGCCCCCGAGAACACCCCCGGCGACCTCGTGCGCCGCACCCGCCGGGCAAAAGGGATGACGCTGTGCCAGCTCGGGCAGCTCACCGGCTACTCCACCGCGCAGGTCTCCCGCTACGAACGCGGCATCTCACCCCTGACCGACGTGATGGTGCTGCGCCGGTTCGCGACCGCCCTGGGCATTCCGCCCCAGACCCTGGGACTCGCCCCCGAACCAGTCGCCCAGCACGGTCAACCAGCTGCGCCGATCACCGCCTATCCACGTCTCCCGGGACCTAGGGTGACGGGGACAGCCCAGGACGATGGCGGGGAGGACGCGGTGCGACGACGGCAGATACTCGCCCTGACCCTCACGGCAGCCGCGGCGGTTGGTGCCCCGGCCGGGGCCGAGCCGGTGCGCGGAGCCGCCATCGGCGACGCACTCATCGACCGCCTGCGGGACGCCATGCTCGGCCTCCACCCGGCTGCCGACTTACCCCCTACCGACCTGCACGGGGAACTGGCTCGGGCCGCCGCCGACGCCCGCAACTGCCGGTATGACACCCTCGCCGTACGGCTGCCCCGCCTCCTGAGCACGGCCCACGCTGCGCCCGAGGGCTCGGCGGCTGACGGCGTGCTGGCGCAGAGCTATCTGCTGACCACCCGAGTCCTGGCGAAGCTGGAGGACCAGCAGCTCGGCTGGATGGCCGCGGACCGCGCCCGGCAGCTCGCCGAGGCTGTCGGCGACCCCCTGGCGATCGCCGAGGCAGTCCGGCAACTCGCCGTGCTGGCCCGCCGGGCAGGCTGGAACGACCAGGCGATGACGATCGCTCTCTCCGCCGCCGACGCGCCAGCCCTGCGTGACGCCGGACCCGACGGGACGGCTGCCCGCGGCCTGCTGATCCAGTCCGCTGCCTACACAGCTGCCCGCGACCACGACCAGGCCGGCATGCGGAAGCTCACCAAGGAGGCCGCCGCCATCGCCGGGGAACTCGGGGGTACGCGGCTGCGCGCCCACGGCGGGTTCAGCAGCGCCACGGTCCAGCTCCACCTGATCTCGGCCGAGTGTCGCGCCGGCGACCCATCCGCCGCCATCGCCGCCGCTGACAAGCTCGCGCCACAGGTGCTGCCCAGCATTGAGCGCCGCGCCCGTTACCACGTCGATGTCGCCACTGCCTACGCCCGGTGGGGACGCCGCCAGCAGTGCACCGACGCCCTACTGGCTGCCGAATTCCAGGCGCCGCAGGAGGTCTGCGGGCGCCCGGCGGTCCGCACGCTTATCTCCGGCCTGTTGGTCTCCGGCCGTACGTCGCCGGAACTCCGGGGGCTGGCCGCGCGGACCGGTGTCCTTGCCCGGTAGGTGTGTCGCACGGCCCCTACCCGGTGGGTAGTCGGCGTCCGATTCGGGTCACCAGCTCGGCTGCGACGTCGGCCAGCTCGCCGTCCTGCTCGGCGAGCCGCTGGAGCAGCTGCACGGCGGCCCGCGCCTCGCCGAGCGTGAGCAGCGGCTGCTGCTCGGCCTGGTCCTCGATCATCGTCCACAGCTGTGCCTCCTCCATGCGCTACCAACAGCCCACGGGCCGCCGGGAGCACGGGCGCGCGTAGGAGCCCCACCTCATTCGGGCCGGAGGGGGCGTTTTACCTTGCTGTCTGATAGTTCGAGGAGCTGCTACGGCTTCTCGCCCAGCGCTGCACGGAGCCAGTCGAGAGATCCCTGGTTCAGCAGTTCGTCAGCAAGGCGCTTGCCGGTTTCTGTCACCAACCGGCTACGGCTGTTGTCGACCCAGCGCTGGGCGTTTTCGTATCCCTGGGACAGGTATTCGAGTCCCTGTAGCAGACACTCGAGCTTATCTGCGTCGCGAGCGCATACCGCCTCGGGCGATTCCTTCGCTTCGTACTCGCCGACCCATGCCCGTACAGCGGAAGCGAGGCCCTCGGGCATGTCGACGGTCTGGTCAGCGGTCACCGCCTGCGGGTCGGGGCTGGGCGCGTACTTCTTGCCCAGGTAGTTCACGTCGCCAGTACGTGTCTCCTGCGAGTCATGCCAGACGGCCATGAGAGCGGCTCGGGCAGGATCGGCGCCTTCCAGCTGGGCGATGATCGAGGCAATCAGCGAAGTGCGCCAGGCATGCTCAGCGACTGTTTCAGGGTCTCGCACACCAGCCATCCACCAGCCTGTCCTGCGGTTCTGCTTCAGCGCGCCAGCTTCGAACAGGAAGCGTGCCACCGCATGCAGGTCGTCAGCCACCGTCAACTCCTCTCACGCCTCAGCGAGGCGGATTGCGTACCGGATGCTCTCGAGCTCGCGGCGTGCGGGCGCGGAAATCTTCCGGCTATCCAACATCACTGGCAGTCGTTCCCGGAGGGCGGTTGCGGCATCTCCTGAGCGGAGCGGCTCGGGCCTTGCGGCAAGCAGTGTCCATAGGGCGTGGACATTCAGATCGACGTATCCATGATGCGGTGCGAGCCCCGGCGCACACGACGGGAACGCAAGCCCAGCCCGAGATCCTCGGCGGCCTGCCGTTCCGTGTCCCCAATACCTCATAAAAACCGATACAGTGCTCATCCCCCCACACGCCACATCCGTGTATACCCAGGGGGGAACCATGCGCGCCCGCGCCGTCGCCGTCATCGCCACCGCCGTCCTCTGCCTGTCTCTCGCCGCATGCGGCAGCGAGGACGACAAGGGCAGCGGCATCAGCACCAACCCCAAGACCGAGTCCTCCTCACAAGCCGCCTCCGCCGACGAGACCGCGGGCACCGAGGACACCAAGGACGCCAAGGACGCCGCCGCAGACGCATCCGAGCAGCCCGCGGACGCCCGCGTCGGGGACACCATCACGCTCTCGGGCCAAGAGGACGGCGAACAGCTCGACGTCACCATGAAGAAGTGGCTGGACCCCGCCAAGAGCGCGGATGAGTTCACCACGCCCGGGGCCGGCAAGCGCTGGGTCGCGGTTCAGGTCCAGCTCACCAACACCGGCACCGCCACGTACAGCGACAGCCCGTCCAACGGTCTCCAGGCCGTGGACACCGACGGCCAGCGGTTCGACGCCACGTTCGCCGACATCACGGCCGGCCCGCAGATGACCTCCGACCTCAAGCTCCCGGCGGGTGACAAGGCACTCGGCTGGGTCGTCCTCGAGGTACCCGAGGCATCGAAGATCGCCACGCTGCAGTTCACGATGAACAGTGGCTTCGCCGACGAGACCGGCCAGTGGAAGATCGGCTAGTCGCCGCTGCCGGGGCTACTCCACCGGCTCCACCAGGAGAGTGGTGTGCTGGTTGTCATAGCCCTCCACCATCACGAGGGCACAGGCCGTGACCACCGCCTGATAGACCCGGCTCACCTGGAGGTCGCCGCGGGGGACCAGCGGATACGGGCGGAGCAGGAGGCCACCGTTGCCCCCGCGGCTGGCGTGCACGTGGTTCATGTACCGGATGCCGGTGTCCAGGTCGAGAACGACTGGGTACTGGCACGGGTCGGCCCACGTCGGGGGCTTGTACCGCTTCTTCTCCGGCCGTGTGTCGGCGAACTCGGTGACCTCGATCTTGTGTCCCGCGGGTATCGCGGCGGGATAGTTCAGGGCGAGTGTTAAGGCCATGTGGTGAGCGTAAACCGCCCGCCCGGTCAAGCAGCGGATTGCGGGATGCACACCCCGCCGTCGACCGTGCCGTGCGCCGCCTCGATGACGGCCTCGAGGCGGTCGCGGGTCATGGCCAGGTCGGCCATCTGGGCGTTGATGCGGTCGCGTTCGGCGGCCAGGCGGGCGAGGATGTCGGGGGTGGCGATACCGGTGTGGGTACAGGGGAGGAGTTCGCGGAGGACCTTGCTCGACAGGCCCGCGGCGTAGAGGTGCTGGATGAACAGCACGCGCTCGACCGCGGTGTCGGGGTAGTGACGCTGGCCGCTGGGGCTGCGCTCCGAGGCGAGCAGCTCCTGCTCCTCGTAGTAGCGCAGCGCTCGCACGCTGACACCCGTGCGAGCGGCGAGTTCTCCGATGCGCACCGTGACTCCTGCCTCTGACGTCAGGGAGGTTTCAGGATAGTCGCGGTGCGGGCTCGTCGGCGCGCTCGGTGCGCTGGACCTCGTCCTTGAGGAGCAGGGAGAGGAGCGAGGCCACGGGGAGCCCGGCTTCGGCCGGGTGGCGCAGGACCTTCCCCGGCTCGATGCGGTACGTGTTGGTGCGCCCCTCACGGGTGTGGGACAGATATCCGTCCTGCTCCAGGTCAACGATGATCTTCTGGACGGCACGCTCCGTCAGCCGACAGTGCGCGGCGATGTCGCGGATACGCACGTTCGGGTCATCGGCGATCGCGGCCAGGACGCGGGCGTGGTTGGTCAGGAATGTCCATCCGGTGTGCGACTCAGCAGCTCCTCCCATGGCTGCATGATATTGCCGAGACGACGAACGTACCTAGAAACATGAATCACGTTTCGTGTAAAGCAGGTCGTGTGACACCGGCGCGGCGACCCCGAGGAAAGACAGACAGGTGCACGCACGAGAGGCCATCATGCCCGAGTCCGGACACCACCCGCCGCACAGGCCCATGAACGACGCGGCACCCGGCACATCGGCCGACTCGACGCCGCCGTACCCGTCCGCCCTCCTCACCGACAGCTACTCGGAGGGGCCCCGGAAGGTCGTCATGGTCCGGGGCGAAGTGGACTACGAGACCGCCCCCGCCCTGACCGCCGCCCTGCGCGAGGCCCTGCGCACGTCCGCCGACGGTGTCGACCTGGACCTCGACGCGGTGCGGTTCTGGGACTGCTCGGCCCTCAACGCGCTGCTGAGGCTGCGCCGAGAGGCGCTCGCGCACGGCAAGACGGTCACCGTCCGTTCCGCGAGTCGCTTCGTCAGGCGAGTCCTCACCCTGACCGGTACATCGCCGCTGTTCCGGCTCCCGGGCGGCGGCACCGACGCGGTGGTCTGAGCCGCCGGGTCCCGGGGCCGGCCGGTCACGCCTCCTTCTCGCTCCCGCTCCCGTTCTCGCTCTCGTTCTTGCTCTCGTTCTTGCTCTCGTTCTCGATGGCCGCGGCGATCCGGGCCAGCACCTGGGCGATGTTCTCCGCGGCGGCGGCCTTGTCGATGCCGAGGCCGCTCAGCAGGCCCGAGCCGCCCTCGTGTTCGAGGAGGGCGAGGAGGATGTGCTCGGTGCCGATGTAGTTGTGGCCCAGCCGCAGGGCCTCGCGGAAGGTGAGTTCCAGCACCTTGCGGGCGCCCGCGTCGTACGGAATGAGCTCCGGCACCTCCTCGGCGGCCGGGGGCAGCGCCTCGGTGGCCGCCTGGCGGACGGTGTCCAGCGTGACACCCTGGGCGAGGATCGCCTTCGCGGCGAGGCCGTCCGGCTCGTGGAGGAGGCCCAGGACCAGGTGCTCGGGGCGGACCTCGCCGTTGACGGCGGCGCGGGCCTCGTTCGTCGCCGCCATCACGACGTTCTTGGCCCGCGGGGTGTAGCGGCTGAAGCCCTGGCCGGGGTCGAGGTCCGACGACTCGCCGGGCGCCTTGGGGACGAAGCGCTTCTGGGCCGCCTGCCGCGTCACCCCCATGCTCTTGCCGATGTCGGTCCAGGAGGCGCCGGAGCGGCGGGCCTGGTCCACGAAGTGGCCGATGAGGTGGTCGGCCACCTCGCCGAGGTGCTCGGCGGCGATCACGGCGTCGGAGAGCTGCTCGAGGGCGTCGGTGTGGACCTTCTTGATGGCCTCGATCAGATCGTCGAGGCGCACGGAATGGGTGAGTCCGACTGGATTCGTCATGTGTCAACCATAGGTTGACACCCGCGGAGCGTCAACCCCGGGTTGACACCAGACCGTTCCATGCGGCTGTGACAGGGTGCGGGGTATGAACTCTGATGCGCCGACGGTCCGTTGCGACCGTTACCTGGAGGACTACCGGCCCGGGGAAAGCCACGACTGCGGCTCGGTCACGGTCACGGAGGAGGAGATCGTCGAGTTCGCGACGCGGTTCGATCCGCAGTTCTTCCACGTCGACCCCGAGGCGGCGGCCGACGGCCCGTTCGGCGGCCTCATCGCGAGCGGTTGGCACACCACGGCGCTGATGATGCGGCTGTACGCCGACCACTACCTCTCCCCCGTCGCGAGCCTGGGCGGTCCGGGCGTGGACGAGCTGCGCTGGACCGCCCCGGTCCGGCCGGGGGACACGCTCCGGCTGCGCGTGACCGTCCTGGAGGCCCGGCCGTCGCGGTCCAAGCCCGACCGCGGGATTCTGCGCAGCCGGGTCGAGATGACCAATCAGCGCCAGGAGACGGTGCTCCGGCTCACCGTGCTCAACATGCTGCGCGTCCGGCCGGCGGACAGCGGCTGAGCCCGCGGCCGTGGCTTCACCGCGCCGAACGGCGCCGCGGCCAGAACGTGGTCCAGGTGAACTTGTCGCCGCCCACCCACCGGACCACGTCCGGGTCGTCCAGGTCCACGTCGTCCAGGCCGACCTCGCGGGCGATCTCGATGACGTCCAGCACCGAGTGCGCCTTGCCCGCCAGCTCACCGGCGATCTCGACCAGCCGGAACGGGGGGTCGTTCGGCTGGACGCCGAGCACCACGATCGGAGGCCGGTGGATGCGCGGGGCCTGGGATTCGGTCATATGTCCCAGGTTGCGCCCCACGTCCCCGCGCCGCACCTCAGACCCGCCGGGCGGGCGGCTCGGGCGGGCACGCGTGGCTCGGAGGGGCACCGGACGGGCGGCCCGGACGCCCCGGACGCCCCGGACGGCCGGGGACACTCCGTCGGACCACCCGGCTCGCCCGCCTCCACGGTGCGGCCCACGATGGCACGGTGGACGGAGAAGATGGCCGCATAGCCGGCGGGCTGGGCCGCCGGGGCTTCCTCGGAGCCGCCGCCGCGGCGGGTGCCGGGGCCGCCGGGATGGCCGCGACGGGCTGCGACTCCTCGGCCGAACGGAACGGCGGCCACCGCGCCCGCCCGTCCCGTCGCGGCGACGCCGCGCGCCGCGCGGAGGAGGCGGAGCGGGCCCGGCCGGGCGATGCCGACTGGCGCATCCGCTCGACGGGGCCGCCCGATGCCATCGAGGGCTACGCCGACCGGGTGAGCGTCCTGCCCGGTGAGGAGTTCGGGCTGTACGTGTCGACCACGGCCCCCGCCTTCCGCGTATCGGCCTACCGGATCGGCTGGTACGACGGGGCGCAGGCACGGCTGGTGTGGCGGTCGGGCCGGGTGGCCGGCCGGAAGCAGGGCGTGCCGCTGTTCCTCGACGCCACCCGCACGGTGCGGGCCGACTGGGACCGCTCGCTCCGCGTCCGCACCCGGAACTGGCCGGAGGGCGCGTATCTGCTGCGGCTGGACGCCTCGAACCGCCATCAGCGCTATGTGCCGCTGATCGTGCGCTCACGGCAGGCGCGGGGCCGGACGGTGCTGATGCACGCACCGGCCACCTGGCAGGCGTACAACACCTGGGGCGGCTTCAGCCTCTACCAGGGCCAGGACGGTGCCTACGGGACGCGTTCGCTGGCCGTCAGCTTCGACCGGCCGTACGCGGGCAGCGGGGCGGAGAAGTTCCTGGTCTACGAGCGGGCCCTGGTCGTCCTCGCCGAACGGCTGGGCCTGCCGCTCGCGTACACCACGGGGATGGACGTCCATCTGGACCCGGCCGTGCTGCGGGGCGCCTCGGCCGTCATATCGCTCGGCCACGACGAGTACTGGACCCCTCAGCAGCGGCAGTACGTGACCCGGGCCCGGGACGACGGGACCAACCTGGCCTTCCTCGGCGCCAACACCTGCTTCCGCCGCATCCGGCTGGCCCCCGGCCCCGGGGGTGCGCCCGCGCGCACCGTGATCTGCTACAAGACCGCCTACCGTGACGATCCGTATCTGGTGTCCCACCGCGACCTGGTGACCACCGACTTCCGCCAGGCCCCCGCGCCCGATCCCGAGTCCTCGCTGACCGGCGTCCTCTACGAGGGCTATCCGACGGACGCCCCGTACGTGGTCCTGGACAGCGGCCACTGGCTGTTCGCCGGGACCGGGGTGGACGAGGGCGACTCCTTCGACCACCTGGTGGGCGTGGAGTACGACCGGGTCACCCCGGGCGACCCCACCCCGGCGCCGCTGCGGATCATCGCCCACTCCCCCGTGGTCTGCCGGGGGCGGCACAGCCACTCCGACTCCGCGTACTACACCGTGCCGAGCGGGGCGGGGGTCTTCGCCTCGGGCACGATGCGCTGGGTGGAGGCCCTGATGGCCGGGACCCGGGAGAACGGGCGCAACCACGGGATGGACGCGCGCACCGGGGCCTTCGTCACCCGCACCACGGAGAACCTGCTGCGCGCCTTCGCGGCGGGGCCCTGCGGCCGGACCAGGCCCAAGCCGAAGGACAACGTGCGCGCGGTGTACGAGGCCGGGACACGGCTGTCCTGGCCCGAGGCCGACACGGGGACGACGGAACGGACCTAGCGCAGAGCGAGAGCGGCGGGGCTCCCGGTCCGGGAGCCCCGCCGTGGTGCGGTGGTGGCCGGCTGACGACCTGCCCAGCTGATCCGACTATTCGAAGAGGTCCGCGTACGACCCCATCGCCAGCGCGATGTCCGCCTGGGCCCAGAACCGGTGGTACGTGAAGCTCGGGACCGCGCCGCCCTTCAGATACGCCTCGACCTTCGACCAGGCCGGGTCGTCCTCGTAGAAGGAGCGGATCGACGCGAAGGTCGAGCCGGCGTTGATCGTGTCACCGTTCGGCATGGTCCCGGTCCAGCCGCTGGGCACGTAGACCGGGTCGTCGAAGCGGTTGTAGTCGGCGCGGGTCTCCGGGACCGCGATGCCCAGGGCGTCCTGGTAGTTGTTCCACATGCCGTCCAGGAGCGCCTTCGCGGTGTCCCTGGCCTTGGTGTCGCCGGACTTGGCGGCGTAGTAGGACAGGGTCTTGGCGTACGCGGCCGCCACGCCGACGTCGTTGGTGTAGTCGGCGACGGTGACGTGCAGGCTCGCGTTGGCGCCGGGGCTGGCGGCGTTCCAGGTGTCGGGCTGGCCGGACCACTGGAGGGTGGACGGGAAGCGGTAGCTGCCGTCGGCGTTGACGGTGGTCTCGGACAGCGCCCACTTGACCCACTTGTCCAGGACCGTCTTGGCGGAGGCGTCACCGGTGCGGTTGTAGTACTCCGCGACGCGCTCCATGGACCACGCCTGGAAGCCGAACCACTGGTTGGACGGCGGGTCGTGGTAGACCGGCTTCTCGTCGTAGTACATCCCGTAGAAGGTGGACGTGCCCGACGGCGGCGTGGCGTAGCGGCCCTGCCAGCTGTTGGTGGCGCCGCCCGCGATGGCGCCCTCGCTGGACTGGAGCCAGCGGTAGAACTCCAGCTGGCGCTTGAGGCTGGTGGACCAGTCGCTCGCGCCCGTCGCGGACTTGGGCTTGAGGTCGGCGTACGAGCTGAGGGCCCAGGCCGCCATCGGGTTCTGGTAGCCGCCGTGGGCGTGGCTGGAGCCGATGCGCCAGGACCAGCCCGCGGAGGTGTCGGTGGCGCCGCCCCAGGCGTAGTACCAGGACAGCAGGTAGTGGGAGCTGTTCTTGCCGCTGCCGGCCGCGCAGGTGGTCTCCCCGACGCAGTTGCCGACCTTCTTGAAGTACTTGTCGTACATCGCGTAGCGCAGGTAGTCGCCCATCTTGGCGGCCTTGGCGATGTTGCCGGAGATCTGGCCGCCCTTGCCCTGCGCCTTGGCCCACTCCGAGGCCCAGTAGGCGGCCTGGACGACGCGGGCATCGGCGTCGGGGGCGTTGGTGAACTTCCACTGCTTGGAGTACGCGGCGTCGCCGGTGAACAGGTCCAGATAGCCGTTCTTGCCGCCGTACTTGAAGCTGTCGCAGGTGGGCTGGGTCACGGTCTCCCAGACCGACTCCTGCGGGCCGCGCTGGAAGGTGTTGACATAGCTCGGACCGGTGTCGCTCGGCCCCGCCTCGCACTTGCCGGGGGCGTTGCCGTAGCCGTAGACGTTGTCGACGTCCTGGATCCAGTGCATGCCGTAGATGTCATCGGTGCCGTACGCGCTCTTCAGCTCGGCGGCGATGGGGTCGTTCCCGACCGCCACATTGCCGTTGAGCTGCGAGGGGTACTGGGAGGGCTGATCCCACTCGGGCGCGTAGGTGGCCGGTTTGGACGCGTTGTAGAAGCTGTTGGTGGACTGGTCGGCGTGGGTGGGGATCATGTACTTCTCCATGATGTCCCACGCGTTGTTGAACTTGGACCAGTCGCCGCTGACCTTGCCGTACATCGCCTGGAGCCAGATCAGGTAGCTGTACGCCTCGGAGGTCGTCTCATGGCCGTGGTCGGGGGCCTCGACGATCAGGGTCTCCACCGAGTGGTACGGAACGCCCTCGGGCGAGAAGTAGCCCGCCGAGGGTGCGGTGATCTTGTTGTAGAGGTCCAGGAAGCGGGCGTCGTACACCTTGGCGGCGGCCAGCTGGGTGACGGTGACCTCGGCCTTGGTGTGGCCGGCGGCGGTCGCGGTGAAGGTGGCGGCGCCGGTGCCGCTGTCCGCGGCGGCGATGGTCACCTGCTGGGCGGTGTCCCAGTTGGCGGGGGTGAAGGTGAGGGTGGCGCCCGAGGAGATCGTCAGCCCGGTGTTGCCGGAGGTACGGGCGACGGAGACGGTGACGTTCCCGGACGGCTGGGTGGACAGCTTGACCCCGAACGTCCCGGTCTTGCCCTGCTGCACCCCGAGCTGACCGGGGCTGGCCACCAGCGCGGGCCCGGCCGCCACATGGATGCCGACGGGGGTGGACTCGGCGGAGGCGCCCTGGCTGTCGTACGCCTTGGCATAGAGCGAGTAGTCGCCGGCCGGGACGTCGGTGTAGTCGAAGGCGTACGGGGAGGTGGTGTCGGTGCCGAGGAGCTTGGTGTCGCTGTAGAACTCGACCTTGGTGATCGTGGCACCGTCGGCCGCCGCGGCCGTGGCCGTCATCGGGACGGTGCCGCCGGAGGTGAAGACGGCGCCGGGGGACGGGCTGCTCAGCACCGCGATGGGCGGCTGGTGGGCGCCCCGGCAGGCCACGCCGTTGACGGCGAAGGAGGTGGGGGCGGTGTTGGTGCCGCTGTAGCTGAACTGGGCGCCGGTGGTGACATTGCCCCCGGCCGCGATCTTGGTGTTGTGCGCGGCGTTGGTGACGGTGACGGTCTTGCCGGACTGTGACCAGTTGCCGTTCCAGCCGTTGCTCAGCTTCTGGTTGCCGGCGTAGGCGTAGGTCAGGGTCCAGCCGTCGATGGCGTCGGCGCCGGGGTTGCTGATGGTCAGCTCGGCGGTGAAGCCGGAGCCCCAGTCATTGGTCTTGTAGTCGACCCCGCACTGGACCGCGGCGGCGTGCGCCGGGGCGCCTCCGGCGGCGGTCATGGCCACGGGGAGCGAGAGGGCGGCGACCAGGGCGGTCATCAGCCGTCTCATCCGTAATCGCGTCCCTGACAAGGGCGAGCCACGCTGTGCGCGCATCGGGGGACCTCCTCGCGGTTCGTGCGGGTGGTGGGGAAGGAACCGGGTGTGCGAACCAGTGGGAGCGCTCCCAAGGTTCGTGCGCGCCTGAAAGGGTGTCAAGTCTTTGAACAACACCGGGTCGTCGAACGTCTTCGACCGATAATTCGTGAACGGGATCTGTTGACATGCGCCCGCCGAGCGCTACCTTCACTTCAACCAGTGGGAGCGGTTCCAGCAGTCTGCGCCGCATCGAGCGGCGCGTGGACCTCAAGGAGTCGCTCCATGCGAGCACCACCGCGCCTTTACGCCTTGGCGGCCGCCGCGGCCCTGGCCTTGGCGGGCACCGCCCTGGTGCCGGCCGCCGCCGCCACGGCGGCGAGCGCCCCGGCGACGACGACCGCGCCGGCGGCGGCCGGTCCGGCCGGCGCACCGTCGAAGCGACTCGCCCCCGAGGCCGCACCGCCGAAGCTGCGCGCCTCGGGCAACAAGCTCGTCGACGAGACGGGAGCCACCCGGCGGCTGCTGGGTGTCAACCGCTCCGGCGGTGAGTTCATGTGCGTCCAGGGGCGCGGCATCTTCGACGGCCCGGTGGACGACGCGTCCGTCAAGGCCATCGCGGACTGGAAGGTCAACACGGTCCGGATCCCGCTCAACGAGGAGTGCTGGCTGGGCCTTTCCCACATCAACCCGGCCTATGGAGGGGCCAACTACATCGCGGCGGTCAAGGCGCTCGTCGCCCGGCTGGAGGCCCATGGCATCACGCCCGTCGTCGAGCTCCACTGGACCCACGGCAGGTACACCGGAGGGGACAGCCACTGCCCCGACACCGAGTACGCCACCTGCCAGAAGCCGATGCCGGACGCCCAGTACACCCCGGCCTTCTGGACCTCGGTCGCCCGGACCTTCGGGAACGACCAGGCCGTGGTCTTCGACCTGTTCAACGAGCCGTTCCCGGACCGCGCCACCTCCGACCTCACGGCGGCGTGGAAGTGCTGGCGCGACGGCGGGAGCTGCCCCGGAATCGACTTCCCGGTCGCCGGGATGCAGACCCTGCTGAACGCGGTACGGGCCACCGGTGCCAAGAACCTGGTCCTGATCCCGGGGGTGGCCTACTCCAACGATCTGCGCCAGTGGCTGACGTACAAGCCGAACGACCCGGCGGGCAACCTGGCCGCCGCCTGGCACGGCTACAACTTCAACACCTGCGCCAGTGAGAGCTGTTTCGACCAGCAGCTGGCCCCGGTCATCGCCCAGGTCCCGTTCGTGGCGGGCGAGATCGGCGAGAACACCTGCTCCCACGGCTATATCGACCGGGTCATGGCCTGGCTGGACGCCAAGGGCGCCTCGTATCTGGGGTGGACCTGGAACACCTGGGACTGTTCCTCGGGCCCGTCTCTGATCAGCGATTACAACGGCACGCCGACCAACTTCGGCGTGGGACTCCGTGATCACCTGAAGGGAATGCAATGAGCCGCAGAATCCGAATGGCGGGCACCCTGCTCGCCGCCTCCGCGCTGACCATGGGGGCGCTGACCGGCGTGGCGTCCGCCCAGGGGGACAGCGGCAGGGCGGCCGCCGCGAAGGTCGACAACCCGTACTCGGGCGCCAAGGTGTACGTGAACCCCGACTGGTCGGCGAAGGCCGCCGCCGAGCCCGGCGGCAGTAAGATCTCCAACCAGCCGACCGGCATCTGGCTGGACCGGATCGCCGCGATCAACGGTGTCAACGGCGCGATGGGGCTGCGCGCCCACCTCGACGAGGCGCTGAAGCAGTCGGGTGGCAGTCCGACCGTGGTCCAGCTGGTGGTCTACGACCTGCCCGGCCGTGACTGCTCCGCGCTGGCGTCCAACGGCGAGCTCGGCCCGACCGAGATCGACAAGTACAAGACGCAGTTCATCGACCCGATCGCGGCGATCCTCTCCGAGTCCAAGTACGCCAACTCAAGTCTGCGGATCGTCAACACGATCGAGGTCGACTCGCTGCCCAACCTGGTCACCAACACCGGCGGCAAGGCCACCGCGACCCCCGAGTGCGACACGATGAAGGCGAACGGCAACTATGTGAAGGGCGTCGGCTACGCCCTGAACAAGCTGGGTGCCATCGGCAACGTCTACAACTACATCGACGCCGGGCACCACGGCTGGATCGGCTGGGACGACAACTTCAACCCCACCGCACAGGTGATCAAGCAGGCGGCGACGGCCGAGGGCAGCACGGTCGACAAGGTGGCCGGCATCATCACCAACACGGCCAACTTCAGCGCGCTGAAGGAGAACAACTTCACCATCAACGACTCGGTCAACGGCACCACCGTGCGCCAGTCGAAGTGGGTGGACTGGAACCGGTACGTCGACGAGCTGTCCTACGCCCAGGCGTTCCGCCAGGAGCTGGTCAACGTCGGCTTCCCGAGCAACATCGGCGCGCTGATCGACACCTCCCGCAACGGCTGGGGCGGCTCGGCCCGGCCCACCGGCCCCGGCGCGAAGACCAGCGTGGACACCTACGTCGACGGCGGGCGCTACGACCGCCGGATCCACATCGGCAACTGGTGCAACCAGTCCGGCGCCGGGCTCGGTGAGCGGCCCAAGGCGGCACCCGCGTCCGGGATCGACGCGTACGTCTGGATGAAGCCCCCGGGCGAGTCGGACGGCGCGAGCTCCGAGATCCCGAACGACGAGGGCAAGGGCTTCGACCGGATGTGCGACCCGACGTACACCGGCAACGCGCGCAACGGCTACAACATGTCGGGGGCGCTGGCGAACGCTCCGCTGTCGGGCCACTGGTTCTCGGCCCAGTTCCAGGAGCTGCTGAAGAACGCCTACCCGGCGCTGTAATCGTACGACCCGTCCCCTGAGGCAGGGCCGGTGGACGCACTGCGTCCACCGGCCCTGCTGCCTTTTGCACGTCAGGACGACTGAACTTCAGGACGACCGCAGGTCAGAACGGCTGGATGTCAGGACGACTGCCGGCGCACCAGCTGGGTGGGCAGGACCAGTTGGGGCCGTTTGGAGGTACGGTCCGACGGTTCCCCGATCTCCTCCAGCAGCACCCGCACCATCGCCCGGCCCATCTCCTCGGTGGCCTGCCGGACGCTGGTGAGCGGAGGGTCCATATGGCGGGCGACGGCCGAGTCCTCGAAGCCGACCAGCGCCACGTCGTCCGGGACGCGGCGCCCGTTCTCGCGCAGCACCTGACGGGCGCCCGCGGCCATCACGTCCGAGGCGGCGAAGACCCCGTCCAGGTCAGGTCGCTGGTCGAGCAGTTGGCGCATCGCCCGGCGGCCGCCCTCCTCGGTGAAGTCCGCGGTCGCCACGAGTTCGGCTTCCACTTCGCGGCCCGCCGCCCGGACCGCGGCGCTGTAGCCTTCCAGCCGGCACCGGGCGACGTACATGTCCAGCGGGCCGGTGATGGTGGCGACCTTCGAACGGCCGCGGCCGATGAGATGCTCCACGGCGGACTGGGCACCGCCGGTGTTGTCCGAGTCGACGTACGGGACCGATTCATGCGCCGAACGACGGCCGCTGAGCACCGCCGGCATCTCGATCTGCTCCAGCAGATCCGGAAGCGGATCGTCCGCGTGGACGGAGACCAGCAGCACCCCGTCGACCCGGTGTGCGGAGAGGTAGTCCGCGAGCCGCTGCCGTTCCTTGGGGGTGCGGATGAGGGTCAGCAGCAGTTGCAGGTCGGTGTCGGCGAGTTCGGCGCCGACCCCGCGGATGATGTCGGAGAAGTACGGTTCGGCGAACAGCCGGGTCTCGGGCTCGGGGATGACCAGGGCGACGGCGTCGGCACGGTTGGCGGCGAGCGCGCGGGCCACCCGGTTCGGCACATAGCCGAGCTCGGCGACGGCCTGCTCCACGGCCGTACGGGTGCGGTCGCTGACCCGGGGCGAACCGTTGATCACCCGGGAGACGGTGCCGCGGCCGACTCCGGCGCGGGCCGCGACCTCCTCCAGGGTCGGCCTTCCCCGTCCCGCGCCCCGCCCCGCGCCATGCCGCCGCGTTCCTGCCATATCGCGCCTCCAGCCGTCCGTACCCGCAGTTCCAACCCCCCGATGGGCGGCCTGCGGGGACATTCAACAGCAGTGTGGTTTCGGGAAGTTGTTTCGCGCGCTCCCTTGACACCCCAGCGGGGAGCGGCGACCCTTCAACACATCACAGCTGGGAGCGCTCCCACAGTACCTGAGCCATACACAACCCGCACGATGCCCGCCCGGCTCGATGCATCGCAAAGAACCACGTATCACTGTTTTTCGGCCGGAAGCCGTTGGGCGGGGCGCTAGGAGGACGGAATGCGCAGGAGCACTGGTAGTTACCGCAGCAGAGCGGTGGTCCTCGCGGCCGTCGCCGCCTTAGGAGCCGGGCTGCTCAGCGGCTGCGCCGACGACGGCGACGACAGCAAGAGCGGAAAGTCCGGGGGCGGGGGCGGTGGCGGGACCACCATCACCATGGGCCTCTTCGGCACCTTCGGCTTCGAGGAAGCCGGCCTTTACGACGAGTACATGAAGCTCCACCCGGACATCAAGATCGAGCAGACGGTCATCGAGCGCAATGAGAACTACTACCCGCAGCTGCTGAACCACCTCAGCACGGGCAGTGGTCTGGCCGATGTCCAGGGCATCGAGATCGCCAATATCACCGAGGTCGGCCAGACCCAGGCGGCCAAGTTCGTTGATCTTTCGAAGACAGAGGGCGTCAAGAAAGAGAACTGGCTCGACTGGAAATGGCAGCAGGGAACCACGAAGGACGGCAAGACGATCGGCCTCGGGACCGACATCGGCCCCATGGCGATCTGTTACCGCAAGGACCTGTTCCAGAAGGCGGGGCTGCCCACCGACCGTGAGAAGGTCGGCCAGCTGTGGTCCGGCGACTGGAACAAGTACCTGGAGGCCGGCGAGAAGTACATGAAGAAGGCGCCCGGCGACACCACCTTCGTCGACGCGGCCTCCGGTGTGTACAACGCGGTGATCTCCAGCAGCGCCGAGCGCTACTACGACAAGAGCGGCAAGGTCGTCTACAAGGACAGCCCGGCCGTGAAGGACGCCTGGGACATCGCCACCAAGGCGGCCACCGGGCATCTGACCGCCAAGCTCCAGCAGTTCCAGAAGACCTGGGACCAGGCGTTCGCCAACGGGAAGTTCGCCACCGTCGCGTGCCCGCCGTGGATGCTCGGCTACATCCAGGAGAAGGCCGGGGACAAGGCGAAGAACCAGTGGGACGTCGCCGCCGCCCCCAAGCCCGGCAACTGGGGCGGATCCTTCCTCGGCGTACCGGAGGCGGGCAAGCACAAGGAGGAGGCGGCCAAGCTCGTCGCCTGGCTGACCGCGCCGGAGCAGCAGGCCAAGCTGTTCGCCAAGCGGGGCAGCTGGCCGAGCGCCGTGGCCTCGTACTCCCTGCCCAAGGTGTCCACCGCCAAGCACCCCTACTTCGACAACGCGCCGATCGGCCAGATCTTCACCCAGGCCGCCAAGGGCATTCCGGTCCAGGTACTCGGCCCGAAGGACCAGATCATCGCCTCGAACATCGCGGACATCGGCCTGCTCCAGGTCGACCAGCAGGGCAAGTCCCCTGAGGAGGGCTGGAAGGCCGCGACCAAATCGATCGACAACGCGCTGGACCAGTGACCCGGATGCCGACCACTTCCGGTACCGCCGCGCCCCCCGCAGGGCAGGGGGGCGCGGCCCCGCGCCGCGCCGCCGAGACGTCGCCCCTCGATCCCCGGGAACAGCGGCGGCGCGAACGGCTCAGCCGCCGCTACCGCCGGGACATCCGGTGGAGCCCGTACGCCTTCATCGCCCCGTTCTTCCTCTTCTTCGCCGCCTTCGGGCTCTTCCCGCTGCTCTACACGGGATGGGCCGCGCTGCACCGGGTGGAGCTGACCGACCCCACCCATATGGAGTGGGCCGGGATGCACAACTTCTCCCGGCTGTGGGACGACGAGTTCTTCTGGAACGCCCTCCAGAACACCTTCACCATCGGGGTCATCTCGACCGTGCCGCAGCTGGTCATGGCGCTGGGGCTGGCCCATCTGCTCAACTACAAGCTGCGCGGCTCGATGTTCTTCCGGGTCGCCATCCTCACCCCGTACGCCACCTCGGTGGCGGCCGCGACGCTGGTGTTCGTGCTGCTCTTCGGCCGTGACTACGGAATGGTCAACTGGGCGCTGGACGCGATCGGCATCGATCCGATCGACTGGCAGAACGGCACCTGGACCTCGCAGCTCGCGGTCTCCACGATCGTGATCTGGCGCTGGACCGGCTACAACGCGCTGATCTACCTGGCCGCGATGCAGGCCGTGCCGGGCGATCTGTACGAGTCGGCGGCGCTGGACGGGGCGTCCCGCTGGCAGCAGTTCGTGCATGTCACGATCCCCTCGCTGCGCCCCACCATCCTGTTCACCGTCGTGGTGTCCACGATCGGGGCGACCCAGCTCTTCGGTGAGCCGCTGCTGTTCAACGGCAGCGCGGGCGCCACCGGCGGGGCCGACCACCAGTTCCAGACGCTCGGGCTCTACATGTACGAACAGGGCTGGGTGAATCTGCACCTGGGCCGGGCCTCGGCCATCGCCTGGACCATGTTCCTGATCCTGCTGCTGATCGCCGCCGTCAACTGGCTGGTGTCGCGACGGCTGCGGAAGAGCCAGTGAGGGAGACGAGGACCACCATGACCACCACTGTGTCTGCCACGTCTCCCCCGGCGGCCCCCGCGCCCGCCGCGCCGCCCCCGGCCCGCAAGGGCCGCAACCGGGCCGGTAAGCAGCTGCACGGCGGCTGGATCACCTATACGGTGCTCATCGTCTTCACCGTGGGTTCGCTGTTCCCGCTGGTGTGGACCGCCATCGCGGCGTCCCGCACCAACACCCGGCTGGCCGAGACGCCACCGCCCTTCTGGTTCGGCGGCAACCTCTTCAGCAACCTGGACACGGCGTGGAACGACGCCAACATGGGCGCCGCGCTGCTCAATACGGCCGTGGTGGCCGGCACCATCGCGGCCGGGACCGTGCTGTTCTCGACCATCGCGGGCTTCGCCTTCGCCAAGCTGCGCTTCCGCTTCAAGAACCTGCTGCTGATGCTCACCATCGGAACGATGATGGTGCCGCCCCAGCTGAGCGTCGTACCGCTGTACATGGTGGTCGCCAAGCTGGAGTGGACCGACCAGTTGCAGGCCGTCATCCTGCCGACGCTGGTGACCGCCTTCGGGGTGTTCTTCATGCGGCAGTACCTCAGCCAGGCGCTGCCGACGGAGCTGATCGAGGCGGCGCGGATGGACGGTGCGAGCAGTCTGCGGATCATCTGGCACGTGGTCTTCCCGGCGGCCCGCCCGGCCATGGCCGTGCTGGGGATGCTCACCTTCGTCCAGGCGTGGAACGACTTCTTCTGGCCGATCATCGCGCTCACCCAGACCGGCAACCCGACGGTCCAGGTCGCCCTGAACGGGCTGGGCCGCGGGTACATCCCGGACCAGTCGGTGATCATGGCGGGTGCGCTGCTGGGCACGTTGCCGCTGCTGATCGCCTTCGTCCTGTTCGGCAAGCAGATCGTGGGGGGCATCATGCAGGGGGCGGTCAAGGGCTAGCGGCTCGCGCCCGGCCCACCGCCCCTCCCCCCACACCCGCGACCGTCCGTCCCCCCTTCCCGTCCTTCCCGTCCTTCCCGTCCGCCGTCTCTCCCCTCCCCTCACGCCCCACCACGACCTCGAATGGGAGCGCTTCCATGACTCTTTCCTTCCCGCCCGGATTCCTGTGGGGCGCGGCCTCGGCCGCCTACCAGGTCGAGGGCGCCGCACAGGAGGACGGCCGCACCCCGTCCATCTGGGACACCTTCAGCCATACCCCGGGCAAGGTGCTCGCGGGTGACACCGGCGATGTGGCCGTCGACCACTACCACCGCTTCCGCGACGACGTCCGGCTGATGTCGGAGCTGAACCTGGGGGCGTACCGCTTCTCGGTGTCCTGGTCGCGGGTGCAGCCCACCGGCCGGGGACCGGCCGTGCAGCGCGGGCTCGACTTCTACCGCGCGCTGGTGGACGAGCTGCTGGGCGCGGGCATCCAGCCGGTGCTCACCCTCTACCACTGGGACCTCCCCCAGGAGCTGGAGAACGCGGGCGGCTGGCCGGAGCGCGAGACGGCCGAGCGGTTCGCCGAGTACGCGGGCATCGTGGCCGGGGCGCTCGGCGACCGCGTCGAGTTCTGGACCACCCTCAACGAGCCGTGGTGCAGCGCCTTCCTGGGCTACGGCTCGGGGGTGCACGCCCCGGGCCGCACCGAGCGGCTGGCCCCGCTGCGCGCCGCCCACCACCTGAACCTCGCCCATGGCCTCGGCGCCCAGGCGCTGCGCGCCGCGCTGCCCGCCCGCGCCCAGGTCGCCATCAGCCTCAACCCGGCGGTGGTCCGGCCGCTCACCGACAAGCCGGAGGACCTGGACGCCCAGCGGCGTATCGACGCGCTGGCCAACCGCGTCTTCAGCGGTCCGCTGCTGCGCGGTGCGTACCCCAGCGATCTGATCCGGGACACCGCCTCGATCACCGACTGGTCGTTCGTCCGCGACGGCGACCTGGCCGTCATCAAGCACCCCCTGGACGCGCTGGGCATCAACTACTACACCCCGTCCCTGGTATCAGCCGCCGACGACGAGGAATCGGCCGCCCGCAACGACGGCCACGGCGACAGCTCCCACTCCCCCTGGCCGGGCTCGGAGCGGGTCTCCTTCCACCAGACCCCGGGCGAGCGCACCGAGATGGGCTGGACGATCGACCCGAGCGGACTGCACGACCTGCTGATGCGCTACAGCCGTGAGGCGCCGGGCGTACCGCTGTACATCACCGAGAACGGCGCGGCGTTCGACGACAAGCCGGACGCGGAGGGCGCGGTCCACGACCCGCAGCGGATCGACTACCTCCAGGCCCATCTGGCCGCCGCCCACCAGGCCATCGCGGACGGCGCCGATCTGCGCGGCTACTTCCTGTGGTCGCTGATGGACAACTTCGAATGGGCGTACGGCTACAGCAAGCGCTTCGGCGCGGTCTACATCGACTATCCGACCCAGGCCCGGGTGCCCAAGTCCAGTGCCCACTGGTACGCCCGGGTGGCCCGCACCGGGGAGCTTCCGGCGGCGTAGCGGGCCCTCGTCCGCGGCGCCGCCCGCCGGGGGGCGGGCGGCGCCGCGGTGGCCGGACGGGGCGCGCGCACCCGGGCGCAACCGGGCCGGTGCCTTCTTCCATCAATGGGATGACGCCCTGATCCACCCGGCCGAAGAGGGCCGTCACCGGGTGGGAACGCCTGGTAAATCCATTGAGACATGAGAGCATTTCCGGAGCGTCGGCAAAGGTTCCGCGATGAGGGATCCGGACGGCGCGCGCCCGCCGGAAAAGGCGAGACCCTCGCCGGCTGGTTCGACGGCCGGGTGGGTCTCTTCACGATGGCCAAGGCCAATCTGCGCAAGGTCTTCCCCGACCACTGGTCCTTCCTGATCGGTGAGATCGCCCTCTACACATTCATCATCATCATTCTCACCGGCGTCTATCTGACCCTGTTCTTCAAACCGGCGATGAACGAGGTCGTCTACAACGGCCGGTGGACGCCGCTGAACGGCGTCCGCATGTCGCAGGCGTACGCGTCCACGCTGGACATCAGCTTCGACGTACGCGGCGGACTGCTGATGCGGCAGGTCCACCACTGGGCGGCGGTCGTCTTCATCGCCAGCATGATCGTCCATATGATGCGGACGTTCTTCAACGGCGTCTTCCGCAAACCCCGCGAGATCAACTGGCTCTCCGGCGCCGGGCTGCTGATTCTCGGGATGTTCGACGGCTTCATGGGCTATTCGCTGCCCGACGACCTGCTGTCGGGCACCGGTCTGCGCTTCATGGAGGGCGCGATCCTGTCGATCCCGGTCATCGGCACCTATCTGTCGTTCTTCCTCTTCGGCGGGCAATTCCCGGGGATGTCGATCGTGCCCCGGCTGTTCACGGTCCATGTGCTGCTGATTCCGGGCATCATGCTCGGGCTGCTGGCGCTCCATATGATTCTGCTCGTCTACCACAAGCACACACATCATCCGGGACCCGGCCGCAGGAACATGAATATCGTGGGGCCGCCCCTGTGGCCGGTCTATGTGGCCAAGTCCGGCGGTTTCTTCTTCCTGGTCTTCGCCGTCACCACCTTGATGTCGGCCATCGCCCAGATCAACCCGATCTGGGCCTATGGCCCCTACCGGCCCGACAAGGTGTCCACCGACGCCCAGCCCGACTGGTACATGGGCTATTCGGAGGGGCTGATCCGGCTGATGCCGGGCTGGGAGATCAATCTGTGGGGCCACACCCTGGTGCTCGGGGTGCTGATCCCGTTCCTGATCTTCCCCACGGTGCTGCTGGTGATCTGGCTCTATCCGTTCCTGGAGGCGTGGATCACCGGGGACAGACGCGAGCACCATTTCAACGAGCGCCCGCGCAACGCCCCGACCCGCACCGCCTTCGGCGCCGCCTGGATCGCCCTGTACGCGGTTCTGCTGGCGGGCGGTGGCAATGACCTGCTCGCCACCCACTTCCATCTGTCGATCAACGCGATCACCTGGGCCTGCCGGATCGGCTTCTTCGTGGCGCCGGTCGTGGTCTTCGTCATCACCAAGCGGATCTGCCTCGGGCTCCAGCACAAGGACCGGCAGAAGCTGCTGCACGGCCGGGAGACCGGCATGATCCAGCGGCTGCCGCACGGCGAGTTCATCGATGTGCACGAGCCGCTGTCGCCGGCCGAGAAGTACACGCTGACCTCGTTCGAGCAGTACCAGCCGCTGGCGCTGCCGCCCTCGGTCGACGAGGCCGGGGTCACCCGCAGGCTGCCCTTCAAGGACCGGCTGCGCGTCCGGCTGTCCCGGAGCTACTTCGGCACCGACGGCCAGATCGCCAAGCCCACGCGGGAGCAGGTCGAGGAGCACGAGCGGCACGAGGAGGAGGTGCGGGCCGAGGAGCCCCAGCGCCCGTAGGGCGGACGGAAACGGCGGGGCGCGGCGGGGTGGGAGTCCGTCCGCGCCCCGCCGTGTGGGGGGTGCCGTGGGGGGTGTGTTCGTGGGGCTTGTGTGGTTCAGGCGGCTGACGGGCGGTGTGGGGCCGCGCCGGGGTCAGCCGCTACGGGCGTGTCAGCCGTTGTACGCGCCGAGCGCCTTGGTGAACGCGAACTCTTCCTGGTCGATCGAGCTGCAGGTCGGCGACGCGGTGTCCTGGGGAGCGGGGCACGGCTTGTCACGGGTGGCGGACCACATGGACAGCCAGGCCAGCCCCTTGGACTTGGCGAACTCCACCAGCTGGGAGGCGTCGTCGACCTTGAATATCTCGGTCGACACGTCGTTGACGCCGATCATCGGGGTGACCGCGACGGCCTTCCACGCCTCGTCGTCGCTCAGCCCCAGGGCGTCCTTGATCTGGCCCTGGGTCGCCGTGGCGGCGTCGATCGCGTACTGGCCCATGTCGCCGTCGAAGGAGGCGCCGTAGTCCATCGCCATGATGTTGACGGCGGAGACCTTCACGCCGTTCTCCTTGGCGTTGGCGACGAGGTCGACACCGTCCTGGGTGAGACCGGTGGGGAGCACCGGCAGGGTGAAGGAGACGTCCAGGTCGGGGTTGCTCTGCTGGAGCTTGGCGATCGCCTGGGCGCGGCGGGTGTTGGCCTCCTTGTTCGGGAGCGCGCTGCCCTCGATGTCGAAGTCGACCTTGGTGAGCTTGAGGGCGTCCACGACCTTGCCGTAGGCCGCGGCCAGCTCGTCCGCCGAGGAGCAGGCCAGGCCCAGTTCGGAGCCGGAGGCGCCGCCGAAGGAGACCCGGACGTCGCCGCCGGCCGCCCGCAGCTGCTCGGTCTGCTTGGCCACCGCGTCGTCGCCGACCTCGGTGACGCCGCCCCACTTGGGGGTGCAGCCGCCGCCGGAGGTGATGAAGGCGAGGTTGAACTCCTTGACGCCGGTCTTCTCTGCGGTGCCCACCATGTCGTAGGCGGGGTAGAGCGAGGTGTCGATGTACGGGGCGAAGCCGCCGGTGGCCGCCGCGGTGGGCTTCGCCGAGACGGTGTCGGCGCTCGCCGCCCCGCTGAGCGCGAACGCCGCGCCACCGGCCACGACGGCGGCGGCGGTCGCGCCGATCACCTTGGTGGTCCGGCTCGCCTTGCGACGGTGCGTGCTGCTCATCACGTGCCTGCCTTCGCTGTGCGGATGTGGGGGGTGGTGGTGCGGGCGCCACGCTAGCGAGGGGAAGTCGGACAAACGGCAGGATCCGTGCACTGGCCATGGATCTTATGGCTGCCTTAAGGAACTCATCGGCGCCGATTAATGCTCCGCGGGCTTGGCCGGCTTCACGGGCTTGGCCTGCTTCACGGACGTGGCCGCCCTCTCGGGCCCCACCGCCCCCGCCCGGCCACGGGCCTTCTTCTTGCGCCCGCGCCGCCGCTGCCCCCGGCCCGCGGAGGCGCCGCCGGTCAGCGAGAGCCACACCCGTACCTCGGTGCCGCCCAGCACCGACCGTCCGATGCGCAGATCGCCGCCCGTGGACTCGGCGACCCGGCGCACGATGTCCAGGCCGAGGCCGGTCGAGCCGGGGCCGCCGTCGCCGTGGCCCCGGCGGAGCGCCGCGTCCGGGTCCTCGATGCCGGGTCCCGCGTCGGAGACCAGGATGATCACGCTGTCCTCGCCGGTGTGCACGTCGACCGCCAGCGCGGTCCCCTCGGGCGTGTGCCGGAAGACATTGCCGAGCAGGGCGTCCAGGGCGGCGGCGAGTTCGGCGCGGGCGACCGGCACCCGTACGGTCCGGTCGACCCCGGCCAGCCGCACCGTGCGGTCCTCGTCCTCGGCGAGGGCGGACCAGAACTCCATCCGCTCCCGGATGACCGCACAGGCGTCACAGCCGGAGCGGGTGTGCGTCTTGTGCTGGCGCGCGGTGCGGATGATCTGGTCGACCTCGCGCTCCAGCTGGGCGACGGCGGCGCGGGTCTGGTCGGCCGCCGGTCCCTCGCCCAGCGAGGCGGCGTTGAGGCGCAGCACGGTGAGCGGGGTGCGGAGCCGGTGGGAGAGGTCGGCGGCCAGTTCGCGCTCGCTGGCGAGGAGCTGGACCACCTGGTCGGCCATGGAGTTGAACGCGGCGGCGGCCGCCCTCAGTTCGGCCGGGCCGTCCTCCGGAACGCGCACCCCGAGCTCGCCCCGGCCCAGGTCGTGGGCGGCCCCGGCGAGCCGCCCGGCGGGGCGCACCAGCCGGGTGCCGAGCCGGTCGGCGATGGCGACGGCGCCGACGATCAGCGCGAGGCCGACGCCCGTGAGCACCAGCCAGGACGTGGTGACCCCGCTGGTGACCACGCCACGCGGGACGTACACCTCCACCACCGCGACCTGACCGGTGCTCAGCGCGGTCGGCTGGAGCAGCGCGTAGCCGCCGGGGGCGTCGGACACCGAGGCGCGGCCCAGCCGCCGCGCGGTGGTCAGCTCGCCCTGGGCGGCGCGGCTCTCCCCGATGTCGTAGCCGCTCCCCGGCCGGCCCGGCTCATCCGGGACGTGCACCGCCATCCGGCCGTCGCCGCCCGCCTGGGTGCTGGCGACCGCGCGTTGCAGCCGCGCCCGCTCGGTGGTGATGGCGAGCGCCGGGCCGATCGTGGCCGCCTGCCGCTCGGCGTCGGCGAACGCCCGGTCCCGGGCCAGCTCCTTGACGACGAGGCCGAGCGGTACGGCGAAGGCGACCACGACCATCGCGGTGACGGCCAGACAGACCTTGACCAGGGCCCATCTCACGCGTGCTCCGCCGGGGGCTCCAGTTTGACGCCGACCCCGCGCAGCGTGTGGAGATAGCGCGGCCGGGCGGCCGTCTCGCCGAGCTTGCGACGCAGCCAGGACAGGTGCACGTCAATCGTCTGGTCGTCTCCGTACGCCTGACGCCACACCTCGGTAAGCAGTTCCCTGCGCGGTACGACGACACCGGGCCGCCCGGCGAGATACGCCAGCAGATCGAACTCCCGGCGGGTCAGATCGAGCGCCACCCCGTCCAACTCGGCCTGCCGGCGCAGCGGATCGACGGCCAGCCCGCCGACCCGGAGCACCGCCGGGGGCGCCGCCGCACCGCCCGGTTCGCCCGCCGCGCCGCCGCGTGAGCGGCGCAGGACGGCGGTCATCCGGGCGGAGAGATGCGCCACGGAGAACGGCTTGACCAGGTAGTCGTCGGCGCCGTCGTTGAGCATCCGGACGATCTCGGCCTCGTCGTCCCGGGCGGTCGCCACGATGACCGGCACATCGGTGATGCCGCGGAGCATCTTGAGCGCCTCCGCCCCGTCCAGATCGGGCAGACCGAGGTCCAGGATGACGACGTCGAATCCGATGTGCGCGACCTCGCGTAACGCCTCCAGGGCGGTGCCGACGCTCCGCACGGCATGGCTCGCCTCGGTCAACTGCCGGATGAGGGCTGAGCGCACGAACTGGTCGTCCTCGACCACAAGCACACTTGCCATGAGCGGCACCGTACGCCATTCGGGTGAGGCAAGATGAGGAAGATGCGAAGAGGTCTGGTCCAATGCCTGGCATGGGTGCTGGCGACCGGCGCCGCGGTCACGCTGTCGTGGTACGGCGTGCGCACGGTGCTGACCGGGACGGCCTACGAGCCGCCGCGCGCCCTGCCGATCGCCGACGGCCCCCAGTCGGCCACCGGGACCTGGTCCTCCTCCACGCACCGGGCCAAACCCCCGTCCCCCTCGGCGACTTCCACATCCCCCTCGTCCTCGCCCTCGCGTCCGGCGGCGGACACGGGGGCCGAGGGGGACGCGGCCACCGGGTCGGGGCCGGCCACCCGCGGTCCGCGGCCGACCCCGACACCGTCCCGGCCGGACGCGGCGCGGCCGGAGGAGAGCGGGGAGGTGCGCGGCTATCCGGTCAAGGGCGGCCGGGCGGTCTTCGAGATGCACGCGGCATCGGCGGACCTGGTCTCGGCGACACCGGACAGCGGATGGCAGATGCGGGTGTGGAAGCAGAGCGAGTGGATCCGGGTGGACTTCGTCTCCGGGGCCGACACCACCACGATCTTCTGCACCTGGCACGACGGCCCGCCCCAGGTCCGTATCGACGGGCACTAGACGGGCACTGGAAGGCGTGCTGCCCGGTCAGGCGAAGACGGCGGGCGGCGGGGCCGGGGAGGGGGCGGCGGTCGCGTCGGTGACCGGGGTCGCGCCCCCGGTGAAGTCCGCGAGCGCGCGCCCGTGTTCGACCCGCGCGGGGTGCGGATCGCTCGCGGCCCGGCGGGTGAGCTCGGCCAGCGGCAGCGCACGGTCGGCGGCCAGCAGCACGGCGTTGCCGAAGCGGCGGCCGCGCAGCACGGCGGGGTCGGCGGTCAGACACACCTCGGCGAACGCGGCGCGGGCGGTGGCGATCTGGGCCCTCAGATGGGCCAGCGGCGGACCGTCGGCGAGATTGGCGGCGTAGTACCCGTCCGGGCGCAGGGCCCGCCGCACCTCGGCGAGGAACTCCGCACTGGTGAGATGGGCGGGGGTACGGGCCCCGCTGAAGACGTCCGCGATGATCAGGTCCGCCCAGCCGTCGGGCACCTTGGCCAGCCCCGCCCGTGCGTCGGCGCCGCGCACCCGTATCCGGTCCCCGGGGTCCAGCGGCAGCTCACGCCGGACGAACTGGACGAGCGGGGCGTCGATCTCGATGATCTGCTGGGTGGAGCGGGGCCGGGTCGCCGCGATGTAGCGGGCCAGCGTGAAGGCGCCGCCGCCCAGGTGGACCGCGTGCAGCGGACGGCCGGGAGGAGCGGCGAGGTCGGCGATATGACCGAAGCGCCGCTGGTACTCGAAGTCGAGATACGCGGGGTCGTCGAGGTCCACGTGCGACTGCGGCTTGCCGTCGAGCAGCAGCGTCCAGCCGCGCGGCCGGTCCCGGTCCGGCACGAGCTCGGCGAGCCCCCCGTCGACGGATGCGGTGACCGGCTCGGGACCGCGCCCCCGGGCCGCTCCGCGCCCGCGCGCGGCTCGCTTCTTCGTGCCTTTCGCCATGTGTCCCAGTATGCGGCGGACGACCAGGTGCCCCGGACGGTCGGGGTCGCGGACGGTCGCGGGTCGCGGACGACCGGGCGTCACAGGCGACCGGGCGTCACTGACAGCGGTCGACGGCCTCGATCGTGCGGGCCGCCTCGCCGAGCGCCGCCCGGAGCTCGGCGGGATCGGTGGCGACCGTGTACGCGGCGTCGGGCGGCACCAGCCAGCCGGTGCCGACGCCGGGCGGCGCCTCGTCCCCGGCCGCTTCCGCTTCGGCACCACCGGCGTCTCCGGCCGCACCGGCGTCACCGGGGGCGCCGGAGTCGATGTTTATCCGGATCCCGCGCCCGGACGTCTGGGTGCACGCGGAGCCCGGCAGGTCCCAGCCGTCCGCCGTGCCCGGCGGCACCAGGAAGCCGAGGGTGTCGCAGGTGTGGTCGTGCAGGACGGGACCGAGGCCGTCGCACGCGCGGCGCAGGATGTCCACCGCCTCCAGCCCCTGGCGGGCGGGCACGGTGACGAGATCGCAGTCCTGGCGCTGGGGGTGCTGTGCAGTCGTCCGTGAGCGGCTGATGTCCACTCCGGCCTCCCTCTTCATCGGGTCGCACCCCATTCAACGCGCGGGCCGTGTCAACGGCTACGGCCGAATGCCGCCGTAAAGGATGGCAGTTCATGGCAGATCGTGGGCGAGATGCCATGTTTGCCGGAATTCTCCGAGTGTCGTCGATCTCACAGCCGGTACGGTTCTCCCCCCGCCCACCTGGCATCACCAAGGGAGAGGCTCAGAATGACGCCGCTTCCAGAGCCCCCGCCGCCCCAGCCGAACACCGCGTTCCGCCGGCTGCGCGGACAGCTCTCCCCCTCCGAGTTCGCGGCGTCCGTGCGCCGCGCCGCCCGTGAGATCGGCGAGCAGGTCGCCTGCGACGCCCGCTATATCGGCCGCGTCGAGTCGGGCGCGATCCGCTGTCCCAACTACGCCTACGAACGGGTCTTCCGCCATATGTTCCCCGGCCGCACCCTTACGGATCTCGGCTTCGCCCCCCGCGAGTCGGTGCGCGGCCACGGAGCCCGCGGCCCCTCCCCCGCCCGCGCCCAGGTCCCCGGGCCGCGCCCCGGCCCCGGACTCCCCGAACTCCAGGACAAAGGCATCGGTAAGGGGATCGGCAAGGGGATCGTCGACATCTTCGAGGAGTGCGAGCTGCTGCGGCGCGCGTTCATGGCCGGCGGGGCGGCGGCCGCCGCCGTGGCCGTGGCTCCCCGGGGCGGGACGCCGCCCCGGCGGGCGGGGCGGGTGGGGGAGGCCGAGGCCGTCGCCGTGGAGGAGGCCGTGCGGCGGATCCGGGTGCTGGACGACCGGCACGGCGCCAACTCCCTCTACGCGCACACCGCCAAACCGCTGAGCGCCGCCTACGCCCTGCTCGACGCGGGCCGCTACAGCCGCTCGATCGCCGAGCGGCTCTTCGCGGGCGCCGGTGAACTGGCCATCTCGGTGGGCTGGCTGGCCCATGACTCCGGGCGGCTGTCCGACGCGCGGTCCCACTACGCCGAGGCCCTGGCCACCGCGCGCGTCTCCGGCGACGCCGCCCTGGAGGCGCACGCGTTCTGCAACACCGCCTTCCTCGCCCGCGACGCCGGCCGCCCCCGCGAGGCCGTACGGGCGGCCCAGGCGGCGCAGCGGGTCGCCGAGCGGCTCGCCTCGCCGCGGCTGCTGTCGCTGCTCGCGCTGCGCGAGGCCGGGGGGCTCGCCGGGCTGACCGACCGGGGCGGCTGCGAGCGGGCGCTGCTGCGCGCCCGGACGCTGTTCGGGCGGGGGCCCCATGACTCCGACCCCGAGTGGATGAGCTTCTTCGGGGAGGCCGAACTGGAAGGGCTGGAGGCGCAGTGCTGGTCGGCGCTCGGCGAGTGGAAGCGCGCCGTGGAGCACGCGCGCCGCGCCGTCTCCCTCCAGAACCCCCACTTCACCCGCAACATCGCGCTGTTCACCACGGAGTTGGCGAGCGATCTGGTGGCCGGTGGCGCGCCCGACGCGGCCGCCGTCACGGCCGGCCGGGCCCTGGTCCTGCTGGATCAGGTGAAGTCGTCGCGGATTCACCGGATGCTCGACGACACGGCCCGGATACTGCGTCCTTACGGTCGCGATGAGATGGTGGCCGACTTCCTCGCCCGCCATGAGTCGCATGAGACGGCCGTCGCCCGCTCCGCGGCGACCGGCCGTACCGGCCCGGCCTGACGCCCGTAGCCCGGCTCAGCCGAGATGGCCCGTGTCGTTCCAGCGCTCGATGGCGGGTTCGCCGTACGCCCAGCCGAGCACCGACAGGGACGTCGGGTCGAGCCGGATACGGGCGCCGAAGGAGGCGTCGTAACCGAGCCAACGGGCGCCCAGCGTCCGCAGGATGTGGCCGTGCGCGAAGACCAGCACATCGCGGTCGGCCGAGCGCGCCCACTCCACGACCTCATCCGCCCGCGCCGCGATCGAGGCGATGGACTCGCCCTCGGGCACCCCGTCCCGCCAGATGACCCACCCGGGCCGGGCGGCCTTGATCTCGGCGGGGGTCATCCCCTCGTACGCGCCGTAGTCCCACTCCAGGAGCGCGTCCCACTCCCGCGCCCGGTCGCCGAAGCCCGCCAGTTCACAGGTCTCCCTCGCCCGCGACAGCGGGCTGGTGCGCACCTCGGCGTCCTGGAGGGCCGCCCAGGGGCCGTGGTGCAGCCGCTCGCCGAGCAGTTTGGCGCCCCGCCGTCCCTCGTCGAGCAGCGGGATGTCCGTACGGCCGGTGTGTTTCCCGGAGAGCGACCACTGCGTCTGTCCGTGCCGGGCCAGGAGGATGCGTGGTGCCATGGGGTACTGCCTTCCTTCACCGGTTTCGCACCGCCGCGCCGCCGTGCGCCATTACACGCCGCTGCCTGCGGTTTCATGCACTCTTCGGAACCGGCACTCGACCGGCCGCCGTCCGTCCATCATCGCTCACCTGATCGGAAGGCAACCTCCGGGGCGCCCGTGGCGTCTTCCAATCCGCGCGCGGGTCGCCGGGGGATTCCGACAGGGGGCGCCGCTCGCGGATGGGGGCGGTGCGTGGATCGCCGCGCCTACACCGTACGGTTGTCCGCGCGCCTTGTTGTGGCCGCCTGAACTTTGGAGAGCGTCCGAATGCCCCACACCGTGCCCCGTGCCGGAGCAGCACAGGGCAGTCGGCCACGTTGGTGGACCGAACTGCCGCTGATAGCGGTGGTGTACGCCGCGTACTCGGCCGGTCGGCTGCTGGCCCGCGGCGATGTGTCCACCGCCGTCGATCACGGTCTGGCGATCCTCCACTTCGAACAGCGCCTGCACATCGACTTCGAGTCGCCGCTGAACGACATCTTCACGGACAACGCGGCGATCGGCATACCGGCGGACTTCGCCTACGCCTCCCTGCACTACGTGCTCACCCCGGCGATCCTGGTGTGGCTGTGGAAGCGCCACAAGGCGTCGGACTACCGCTTCCTGCGCACCTGGCTGCTGGTCTCCACGCTCATCGGGCTCATCGGCTTCACCCTGATGCCGACGTGCCCGCCGCGGCTCCTGGAGGCCGGCCACGGCTTCGTCGACACCATGGCGCAGTACGGCTCCTACGGCTGGTGGGGCGGCGAGGCCAGCGCGCCGCGCGGACTCGGCGGGCTGACCAACCAGTACGCGGCGATGCCCAGCCTCCATGTCGGATGGGCGCTGTGGTGCGGGGTCGCCCTGTGGCGGCACGGGCGCTCGGTGTGGGCCAGGATCGGCGCGGTCGCCTACCCGCTGGCGATCACGCTCGTGGTGATGGGCACCGCCAACCACTACTTCCTGGACGCGGCGGCCGGCATCGCCACCATGGGGATCGGGGCGCTGCTGGCGGGTCCCGCGCTGCGGCTCACGCACACCCTCCGCACCCGCTTCGGCCCGGCCCGCGAAACCGCTCCGGCCTCCCGACACGCCGGTGCGCCCGCGGATGTCGGTGACAAGTGCGAGACTTCGGCGCGTGAACGGGAACGGATCCCCCGACAGCAGGGCAGGGGCGCGGACAGGCAACGTACCGACGGTGCCGCGGGTGAGGGCGGCCGGGGAGCCGGTGCCGACACCGGCGACCGGGGAGCCACCGCTGCGGGCGGTGCGGCCCCCGCGACAGGCGACGGGGCTACGGCAGCGGCTCGCTGAGCTGCGCGGCCCGGCCACCGTCCCGCATCCGATGGACGCCCGTGCGCTGGCGGCGCTGGCCGCCAACCCCGGCTGCCGCCGCCGCGCGCTGCTGGACGGGGCCGGGGTCGACAAGGGCGCGCTGGCGCGGGCGCTGGGAGCGCCGGCGAACTTCGGGCAGTCGCAGTTCGCCCATCAGCGCGGCAACTCCTTCGAGGCCCGGGTCAAGGCGGACGGCGGCGCGGATCTGGTGCGGCTGCTGCACGAGCGGCTGCGCGACGGCTCGGAGCCGCCCGGCCCCGGCGAGGTCGCGACCCCGGACCTGTCCGCGCCCGGCCCGCAGGGCCGCACGGCCCGCACCGCGCTCGCGCTGCGCGAGGCCACGGAGGCGGGACGCTGGGCGCTGCTGGACCATCCGATGGTGAGCCTGGACGTCGCGGGCTCCCCCGCCTTCCTGGAGCCGGACGCGGTCGTGGTCCACCCCGACGGGTCGTGGACGATCGTCGAGATCAAGTCCTTCCCGATGGTGGACGGCTCCGCCGACCCGGCCAAGGTGGGCGCGGCGGCCCGGCAGTCGGCGGTCTACACGCTGGCGCTGGAGCGCGTGGCATCCATGATCGGCGAACCGCCGGAAGGCGGCGCCGGCACGGCGGACTCGGAAGCACCGGCGGATTCGGCGGCTCCGGCTGCTCCGACAGACCCGACGGCTCCGGCAGACCCGACAGCTCCGACACCTCCGGCAGCTTCGGCAGACCCGGAAGCTTCGGCGGGCCCGGCAACCCTGGCAGACCCGGCGGCTCCGGCAGACCCAGAAGCTCCGGCGGACCCGGCAGCTTCAATGGCTCCGGCAGCCCTGGCAGCTCCGACGCCTCTGGCGGGCCCGGCAGCCTCGACGGAATCCGCGGACTCGACGGACCCGGCCGCCTCGACCGATTCCGCGGACTCGGCGCGGAGCGCGCGCGCACCGGTGCGCGCGCGGGTGCGGCATCAGGTGTTGCTCGTCTGTCCCAAGGACTTCTCCAACCTGCCGACCGCCGAAATGGTCGACGTACGCAAGCAGCTGGCGGTCACCCGGCGGCAGCTGGACCGGCTGACCCGGATCGAGGAGATCGCCGCCGCCCTCCCCGAGGGCACCACCTTCGACCTCCGGCTCACCGACGACGGCCGGACCCCGACCCGGCCCGTCGAGGAGCTGACCGCCGCCGTCGACGCGGTGCGGGCGGCGTACGCCCCGGAGTGCCTATCCACCTGTGAGCTGGCCGCCCACTGCCGGGCGCAGGCCCGCGCGGCCGGCCGGGTCGAGGCGCTGGGCCGTGGCGTCCGGGGTGAGCTGGGCGGGCTCACCACCGTCGATGCCGTCCTCAGGGCCGCCCTGGGCGGCCCCGCCGGGGAGGCGGCCCCCACCGGCGATCCCGCCGTCGACGCCCTGCGCCGCGCGGCGGCCCTGCGCGCCGAGGCGCTCGCCTCCCGCCCCGGGGCGGTGGCATGTCGCTGATCACCACCCTGGCCCGGATGGAGGCGGTCCGGGAGGGGCGGGCCCAGCCCCTGACCACCGTGCGCCACCGCCATCTGTCGGAGCGTCCGCTGGCGTTCGTGCCGCTCACCACGGCCGGTGAGGCGGGGGCGCCGCTCGGCGCGCTGGTGGGCACCGACCGGGACGCGCCGCGGCTGCTGATCGTGGCGCAGCCGCGCGACCGCGATCTGCGGTTCGCGTTCCTCGCCGAGCTCGCCGAGGAGATCCAGCCGTATCTGGACTCGTTCGGGGACGAGGTGGAGCTGGAGGAGCGCAAGGAGACCGATCCGGAGACCGGTAAGAAGGTGCCGGTCCAGGTCGAGCTCTGTGCGGACGCGCCACAACTGCTGGTGCCGAGCAGCGCGGGCGTGGCGTTCATCCGGCTGCTGGGCCGGTCGATGCGGTTCCGGCGGACCGCGGAGCAGGACCCGGAGACGCCCTTCCCCGCGCCCGCGCGGGTACCGCTGCTCGGCCGCTGGCTGACCCACTACGGGGAGCGGTCGCGGGTGCCCGGATCGTGTCTGCTGCTGTCGCTCACCGAGCTGCTGAGCCGTCACTGGGCGACCGGGCAGAGCCATCTGGAGGACCAGCACCTGGGCTCGCTGCTGGCCTGGATCGACCCCCCGGACGGCGTGCCGGGGGCGGAGGCGGCGCTGCGGGCGGAGTCCGAGCGGGACGAGAACGGCCTGCTGCTGTGCCCGCCGGCCGGCCCGGCCACCGACCCCGCCTTCGACAACAAGCTGCTGGCCCCGGCGATGTCCCGCTACGACGCGGCGCGGACCGAGGCGGCCCAGGGCGTGGCCGGGGCCGAGGCGCGGCTGCGGCTCGCCGAGGCGGAGCTGCGCGGGCTGCTCGAGTCCCAGCTGCGGCCCACCTGGGACGCGCTGTGGCGCGGGGTGGACCTGCTGCGCGCCCTCCCGGAGGGCGCGCGGGTGGCCGAGCGCTGGAAGCGGGACCGCTGGTCCTACACCGGCCACCGGGACCGGGTCCGGGCCGGGGAGCCGCCGCAGCCCAAGCGGGACGACGCGGTGACGGCGGCGCAGAAACTGGCCGCCCGAGAGACCGCGCAGGCGCAGCTGGACGCCCATGAGGCGCTGGACGACCCGCTGGTCATGGCGGAGCGGCGGCTGGCCGGGGAGGCGTTCGCGGGCGAGGTGATCGATGTGGAGATGGCCTGGTCGGAGGCGAAGGTGCCGCGCCCGCGCCCGCTGGTCACGGTCCGCACCGAGGACCGTCCGCATCTGGCCGAGCGGGTCAAGCTGCACCGGCTCACGGCCGACGGCAGGACGCAGAGCGGGGAGTTCGCCGGTTTCGCGAATGCCGATGGGACTGCCGGGGCTGAGGGGACTTGCGGGACGGATGAGGCCGGCGCGAGCGATGGCGACGGCCCGGTCCGCGCCCTGGTGGTGCGGCTGACCGGCGGTATGGGCCGGGGCAAGCAGCCGGAGCCGGGCTCGGTGCCCGAGAAGGGCGACCTGGTGTGCTGGACGCTGTTCGAGCACGCCCCGCGCGGCGGCCCGGAGCTGCCCGATCCGGAGAGCACCCCGTGGACCCACGGCGGCCCGCCGGACGCCGCCGCGCCGGCCCAGGGCCCCGAGCCCGACCCGATGACCGAGGAGGACTATCTGTGATCGGCGCGGACCCGGCCGCCGGTGCGGCCCGCGCGGCCCGTGCCCGAGGGGGCGAGCCGTTCGACCCGTCGGCCGCGGCGGCGCGGGCGACCGAGGCGATCCTGCGGGACACGCTGCACGGCGCGGACCGCGGCGTCGTCGTGGACTCCCCGCCCGGTGCGGGCAAGTCGACGCTGGTGGTGCGGGCGGCGCGGGAGCTGGCCGCCGCCGGGCGCCCGCTGATGGTGGTCGCGCAGACCAACGCGCAGGTGGACGATCTGGTGGACCGGCTGGCCACCGCGGACCCCGAGCTTCCGGTGGGGCGGCTGCACAGCAGCGATCCGCATCCGTACGACCCGGTGCTCAACGGCCATGCGGCGGTCCGCACCTCCGCGAAGATCGCCGATCTGGCCGGGCTCGACATCGTCGTCTCCACGGCCGCCAAGTGGGCGCACATCAAACACGTCGAGCCGTGGCGGCACGCGATCGTGGACGAGGCGTACCAGATGCGCTCGGACGCGCTACTGGCGGTCGCGGGGCTGTTCGAGCGGGCGCTGTTCGTGGGCGACCCGGGGCAGCTGGACCCGTTCAGCGTGGTGGGCGCCGACCAGTGGGCGGGGCTCTCGTACGACCCGTCGGCGAGCGCGGTCACCACGCTGCTCGCCCACAACCCACGGCTGCCGCAGCACCGGCTGCCAGTGTCCTGGCGGCTGCCGGCCTCGGCCGCGCCGCTGGTCTCGGACGCGTTCTATCCGTACACGCCGTTCCGCAGCGGCACCGGCCACGGCGAGCGGCGGCTGAGCTTCGGGGTGGCCTCGGACGGCTCCGGGCCGGACCGGGTGCTGGACGAGGCGGCCGCCTCCGGCTGGGGACTGCTGGAGCTGCCCGCCCGGCGCACCCCGCGCACCGACCCGGAGGCGGTGGCGGCCGTGGCCCAGGTGGTGCGGCGGCTGCTGGACCGGGGCGCGGCGGCGGTCAGCGAGCGGTCGGACGAGCCGGTGCCGGTCACGGCGGACCGGATCGCGGTGGGCACGGCGCACCGGGACCAGGCGGCGGCGGTCCGGGCGGCGCTGACGGGGCTCGGGGTGTCCGGCGTCACCGTCGACACCGCCAACCGACTCCAGGGGCGTGAGTTCGACGTCACGGTCGTGCTGCACCCGCTGTCCGGGCGGCCGGACGCCACGGCCTTCCATCTGGAGACGGGGCGGCTGTGCGTGCTGACGTCGCGGCACCGGCAGGCGTGTGTGGTGGTGTGCCGGGCGGGGGTGGCCGAGCTGCTGGACGAGCACCCGTCCACGGAGCCGGTGCAGCTGGGGGTCACGGTGAAGTTCCCGGACGGCTGGGAGGCCAACCACGCGGTGCTGGCGCACCTGGCCGAGCACCGGGTGGCATGGCGGCCGTAAGGGCGCGACCTTGGGCGGCCGCGGGGGCGGCGGCAAGGGGGTGTCGGTCCGGCCATGGTTCAGGGGGCGGCGGGGTGGGGAGAGACCCCAGGTCGGCGGCGTGCGGCGGGGGCGCCCTTGCCGTACGCGCGACAATGGAGACCAGAAGACCACCGCGAACCGTAGGTGTCTGACGACCCAGGAGGAGAGATCACATGCCCGAGCCGGATGCGGCTCAAGGCCGGCACGGCTCCGCGCCCAGGCGGCTGAAACCGGCGCCCCTGCTCTTCGAACCGGCCGCCGCCGCCTCGGACGAGGCGCATTTCTTCGATCTGGAGTCGATCGAGGACCCGCGTGAGCTGCTGTCCCGCTCGACGGAGCTGGTGCTGGCGTTCCGCGCGGCCACGGACCGGGCCATGGAGTTCCAGGCGATGGCGGCCGCGCAGCTCGCCGACCCGAGGCGGTTCGACCGGCTGACCCCGGCCGTGATCGCCGAGCGTGCGGAGTGGACCGAGGACTACGCCAAGAAGATGATCGAGTTCGGGCGTGAGCTGATGCGGGGCGGCGAGGTGCCGGACTGAACGGCGGTCGTGAGCCCGGGGCATATGCGCGCGGAAGGTACCCGACTCCGCCCCACGATGTCCCGGTTTTGCCTCATCTCTCTACACCGTCGTCGCCGCCGGTAAAGGTGGAAAACATGAGCAGACCGCCCCAGGACTCCCTGCACACCGCCGCCTATGTCACCCCGGCCGGTGCGGACTGGCTCGCCTCGGCCAGCGCGTCCCCGCGCGGTGTGCACGCCGTGTGGGCCGGGGCCCCGACCGCGGCGGTGACGCTGCCGTGCGGCACGGCGTTCGACGTGATCAGCATGGACGCGCTCTTCGGCCGCCGGGTGGTGAGCAGGTTATGGACCGATGGCCCCGGCACCGGGCCGGTCGCGGCCCAGGGCGGCCGCGTCATGCTCTTCGCCACCCCGGGTACCGCCCAGCGGCTGCCCGCGCTGCTCGACTGGGAGGAGTGGGGCGCGGCCGCTCCCCCGCTGCTCTGCTACGGCAGGGGCGACGCGGTGACCGTACCGCCGCTGTTCCCACCGGACCCCGATCCACCGGCGCTCCCGCCCGCGCCCGGCGAACGCGGTGCCCAGCAGCCCGGCGCCCAGGCGTCCGGCGCACCGGAGTGCACCCCGGTGCCGTCGCCGCGCTGGCTCGTCGCCCCCGATGTCCGCGCCCCCTGGCTGCCCGGCCCCGAGGTGCTGCTGTGGGCCTGTGTGAGGGCGGCCCGCACGGCCGGCGCCGATCCTGACAGCACGGCCGTGACCAGCGCACCCGCCGTATTTCCGGGCTGAAAACCATCGATTTTCACTACGTGGCGTCCGGGTGCTAAGGTCTCCTACGTCAGCAGGCGCCGCTAGCTCAGTTGGTTAGAGCAGCTGACTCTTAATCAGCGGGTCCGGGGTTCGAGTCCCTGGCGGCGCACAGACAGTGAAAGGCCCCTCACTTCGGTGAGGGGCCTTTCGCGTGGTGCGCGCCGTTTCGCGCGCGAGGGCCGTCAGCCGTCACGGCCTGGGTCCGTGAGCCGGGTCACGGCCATGACCGCCTCGTCCGGGCCGGGCATCCCGAGCGTCTCCCGGCGCAGGGCGTGCGCCGCCGCGGCGTACGAGGGCTGCTCCAGCAGCGCGAAGAGATCCAGGGCCAGCCGGGCGCCCGCCGCCCGCGCCCCGCGCTGGGTACCGTCGAGGGCGTCCGCGGGCAGATACATCCCGGCGCCCACCCTGGCCAGCCGCGCCCCGTTGAGCTGGTGCTCGAGGCGGGGCGCGACGACCAACTGCGGCACCCCGGCGATGGCGGCGGCCAGCACCGCCGCACCCCCGCCCTGGTGGAGCAGGGCCCGGCAGCCCGGCAGCACCCGGTGCAGCGGCCCGGCGGGCGGCTGCCCATCGGCGGCGCTACCGACCCGGACGACCTCCACGCCCCGCGCCTCGGCGACCCGCAGCGCGGCCCGTACGGCGTCCGGCGGACCACCGGTGTCCTCCCAAGCGGCACATACCCGCACCGGCCCGGAGCGCCTGGGACCGCCCCGCGCGACGACGCGGCGCGCGGGGTGCGGCAGGGCACGGCGGCCCCCGTACGGCGACGGCGTCTCGGGCGATGACGGCGAACCGTCGTACGGCGTCGAACCGCCCCGCGACGGCGAACCGCCCCGCGACGCCGGACCGCCCCGCGACGCCGGGCCATCCTGCGGCGACGAACCGTCGTGCCAGACGAAACGCACCGGCAGCCGCCGTGCCCGCGAGGGCAGGGCGAGGCTCGGCGGGCAGGGGTCGAGCCACAGATCGGGCTCACGCTCCGGGTCGGCACCGTAGCGCCGCATCAGACGGGCGTAGCCGGGCAGCGGCGGGCCCTCCAGCCGCTGCCGGTCCAGCCGCAGGACGGCCGCGCTCCCCCACAGCTGGCCGACCGCGGGCACCCCCAGCGCCCCCGCGGCCACCGTGCCCGCGTACGCGCTCGCGTCATGCACCACCAGCTCCGGCTGCCAGCAGCGGGCGAAGGCCACCAGGCCCTGGGCCATCGCCTCGGCGATCCGCACCTGCCGATCGCCGAACGCGCGCAGCACACCGTGTTGCTCCGGGGTGAGGGCGGCGGGCCGCACCGGCCAGTCCGCCGGCCAGATGCCGCGCGGCCGCCGTGCCGCGTCCGGCGCCCTGACCACCGCGGCGGGCAGGGCGCAGATCTGCACCGGCACCAGCCCGGCCCGTGCGACGGCCGCCGCGCATTCGGACGGCACCGCGACCCGCACCTGGTGCCCCGCCCCGACCAGGGCACGCGCCAGCGGCACCATGGGGACGAGATGGGCGCCCGAGGCCCAGGTCGTGAACAGGACGCGCACGGTCACCTCCCGCAGAGGTCGAACCGGCCGGACCGACACGTCCGGCCGATGAAGCCGATGAAGCCGATGGAGCCGTTGAAGCCGATGGACAGGACGCCGAGCCGACCCACCGCGTCCCTCGGCGGGTTCAGCGGCGTCCCACGAGCGTCAGCGCTTCGCCGGTGATCGTGGCGTTGGCCGCCGAGCACAGGAAGAGCAGGGTGCGGGCGATGTCCTCGGGCGTGGCGGGCGGTCGGCCGGGCGGCGGGGGCGCCGGGCATACGGCGTTGACCAGCACTCCGTCGCCGCCTACCTCCGCCACCAGACCGCGGGCCAGACCGTGCAGCCCGGCCCTGGCCACCGCGTGGAACTCGGCCCCGCGGTCGCCGCCCGCCGCCCGCGGCGAGGCCACCAGCGCGATCCGGCCCCAGCCGCGCTTGCGCATCCCGGCGACGGCCCACTGGACGGTGCGGATCGCGGGCGCGAAGCCGTCGGCCACGAGCGGCAGCCAGTGCTCCTCCCGTACGTCCTCGAACCGGGCGTGCGGTTCGAGCCGGGGGTCCTCCCGCCGGGCGTTCGCCACCAGCACGTCCAGTCCGCCCCAGCGGTCCTCGACGGCGGCCACGACCCAGCGCGGCGACGCGGAGTCCTCCAAGGCGTACGGCACGGCGAAGGCCCGGCTCCGGTCCGGGCCGGACAGCTCGGCGGCAAGTGCCTCGGCGGCCTCGCGGCGGTGCCGGAAGGCGAGCGCGACCCGGGCGCCCTGCGCCGCGAAGGCGCGTGCGGCGGCCCGGCCGATGGCCCCGGTGGCCCCGGTGACCAGGACCGTGCGCCCCTCCAGACCGAGCTCCATCATGGGCGCTCCTCGCGGTCGTTCCCACTGAGAAGGCCATGGTCGCCGCCGTGACTCGAGCCCGCCTCGACCCGCGCCCGAGCCTGTCCGGGAGACCGCTCGGCCGCTATCCGCCGTTCCGCTGGAAGGCGGCGCGGTAGCTGTGCGGGCTGGTGCCGACGACGCGCTTGAAGCGGTCCCGGAAGGAGGTGGGCGAGCCGAATCCGACCTGGCCGGCGATGCGCTCGACCGGATGGTCGGTGACCTCCAGCAGATACTGCGCCTGACGGATCCGGGCGCGGTGCAGCCACTGGAGCGGGGTGGTTCCGGTGTGCTCCCGGAAGCGGCGGTTGAGGGTGCGGGTGCTCATGCCGACGTGGGCGGCGATCTCGGCGAGGGTGAGGTCCCGTCCGGCGTTGTCCTCCAGCCACCGCAGCAAAGGTTCGAAAAGCGACCCGCGCGGTACGGGCGGCTGGTCGTGGACGATGAACTGGGCCTGTCCGCCCTCCCGTTCCAGGGGCATCACGGACAGCCGTGCGGCGTCGGCGGCCACGGCGGAGCCGTGGTCGCGCCGGATCAGGTGCAGACACAGGTCGAGCCCGGCCGCGGCGCCCGCCGAGGTGAGGATCTGGCCGTTGTCCACATAGAGCACGTCCGGGTCGACCTCGATCTTCGGATGGAGCTCGGCGAGCAGCGGGGCGGCGGCCCAGTGCGTGGTGGCGCGGAGTCCGTCGAGCAGTCCGGTGGCGGCGAGCACGAAGGCCCCGGAGCAGATCGAGGCGATCCGGGTGCCCCGCTCGGCCGCGTCCCGCAGCGCGTCGGCCGCCTCGGCGGGGAGCGGGAGCAGGGGGTCGGCGCGGCCGGGCACGAAGACGGTGTCGGCCTCGGCGAGCGCCTCCAGCCCGTACGGCGCCTGGAGGGTGAACGCCCCCGCGTCGACGGTGGGGGTGGGGGCGCAGACCCGGATCCGGTACGGCGCCCGGCCGTCGGGCAGCCGGGTGCGGGTGAACACCTCGATCGGGGTGGCCAGATCAGGGGCGATGACCTGGTCCAGCGCCAGGATCACGATGGTGTGCATGGCCACAATCTAGGCCGCACGGCGAAAGGCGCCGCAGCCGGGTGGCGAAAAGCATGTGGACGCTCCATTCCAGCCATCCCGGTGTCAGGTCCGGCCGCACATCCCCGCGTCGGCGATGCGGATCGACGGATTGCCGTAGGCCATGCGCTGGAGAACCTTGCGATAGAGCGGCGTACGGCGCAGCGCCCGCGCGAGGCGGGGGCGCACCCGGGTGGTGAACGTGCCGCGCGAGAGGATCGCCCGGCTCTGGAGGGTCTGCATCCGCATCACCGCCGCGATGTCCGGGCCGCGCCGCCGCTCGAACTCCGCCAGCCGCTCGGCGCAGGTGTCGCCCTCGGCCAGCGCACGGACCAGCAGGGGGTGCAGCACCACCGCGTCCTGCACCGCGAGGTTGATGCCCTGGGCGCCGATCGGGCTGTGAGTGTGGGCGGCGTCGCCGATCAGCACCAGCCCGTCGGCGGCCCAGCGCTCGGCGCGTGCGGAGAAGACGTCGAGCACGCCGAGGTCGGCGGGGCCCCGGATCTGATCGCGGATCAGCGTGGCGTACTGCGGCACGGCACGCGCCAGCCGCTCCTTGACGTGGTCGGGGCCGAGGGCGGCGAGATGGCGGTAGCGCCGGTGCGGCAGCGTCCAGCCGATCTGGATGCGGTCCGGCCAGGAGCCGTAGACCAGCACCGGGCCGCCGCCGGTACGGAACACCCGCACATCGCGGACCGGCGGCTCCCCCCGGCGCGCGATGAGCGTGCACCACAGCACATCCTGGGCGAACGGCTCGGCGCGGCCCGCTCCGATGCCCGCCAGCCGCCGGATGCGCGAGCACCGGCCGTCCGCGCCGACGACGACCCGGGCCCGTACGACACAGCGGCCCTGCGGTCCTTCGGCGATCACCCCGACGACCGTCCCGTCCCGCCGCAGCAGCCCGTCGGCCCGCCGGCCGGGCAGATAGCGGAAGCCGGGCGAGCGGCGGCAGCGGGTGAGGAGCTCGTCCAGCAGATGCGGGCGCGGAACGCTCAACAGGTGGTCGTGGGGAGCCGGAAGCAGCCGGTAGTCGGCCTCCAGCAGCACCCGATCGCCTTCGATCACCAGGAACCGGTCGTGCTGATGGGCGCCGCGGGCACGTGCCCCGTCGAGCACATCGAGCGCGTCCAACAGCGCCATCGCGCCGGGCTGGAGGATTTCACCGCGGAACGCGCGCTGATGCGCGCGGGCGCGCTCCACCACGGTCACCCGAGCCCCCGAGCGCAGCATCAGCAGCGCCAGCACCAGACCTGCCGGGCCGCCCCCGACCACGCACACATCGGTGTCGATCTCGCGCATCATCGCGCCTCCTGCGGGTCGGGCTCCAGGGCATGGACATCGGGCGCTGCGACACCCCTGGAGGCGTTACGAACACGCCACGGCTCCGCTTGCCCGCGCGGGGGGATCGGGCAGCGGAGCCGTGACAAGCCCGGCTGAAGGGCGGCGCCGGGCGTTCAGGGGAGGGATTTCGCCGGACGGGGACGGCTGGTACGGGACTCCCGGCGAGGACGGTATCGGGGGGATCGGGGCTTCCGGAGATTCGGGGGATCGGGAGGATCGGGACTTTGGGGTCGGGGCTTCGGGGCTCTGCGGTATCGATGCCGGCCTGCGGGCCACCGGCTGCGGGTCGTGGGCTACCGGGCGGTGGATCTATGCGGCGAACAGGTCGAGCACCGGGCGGCGCCAGTGACCGTCCACGTCCAGGTCGAGGGCCGGGTCGGAGGCGAGCACCGCCTGCTGGAGCTTCTGGAGCCGCGGCGACGGCTCGAGGCCGAGGTCCTCGACCAGTCTGGCGCGCAGCCCCTGGTAGACCTCCAACGCCTGCCAGGGGCGGCCCGCGCGGTAGAGGGCGGCCATGCACTGGGCGTGCAGCCCCTCGTGCAGCGGATGACGGGCGGTCAGCTCGGTCAGCTCGGTGAGCAGCTCGGCATGGCGGCCCAGCCGCAGATCGGCCTCGATACGGCGCTCCAGGACCCCGAGCCGGCTCTCCTCCAGCCGGGCCAGCTCGATTTCCAGGACCGGTCCGACCTTCACGTCCACCAGCGCCGGACCGCGCCAGACGGCCAGCGCCTCGCGCAGCAGCAGGGACGCCTGGACATCGTCCCCGGCGTCCAGGGCCTCCCGCCCCGCCGCCACCAGCCGGTCGTACTCATGGATGTCCACCGCGCCCGGCTGGGCCTCCAGCACATATCCGCCGTAACGCGTGGCCAGCACGTCCTTGGAAGCCTGCGGGGCCTGCGGGCCATAGGCGGCGGCCAGCCTGCGGCGCAACTGGAGGATGTAGGTCTGCAAAGTGGTGAGCGCGCTGCGCGGCATCTGCGTGCCCCAGATTTCCTCCATAAGAGTGGGCACCGGCAGCATCTGGTTGGCGTAGACGGAAAGCAGTGCAAGGATCTGGCGCGGCTTGCCCGCGCTGGGCACGATCGACTGACCGCACGCCTCGACGCTCAGCGGCCCCAACACCTTGATGTCCATGGTCGTGTACCTCCGTCAACGGTCCGTCAAGTGCCTCCTGGCCGCGCGGCCCTGCCACCGAGGCATCTAAGAGCCTCGCTTGTGGACGACCTGTGCGGCCAGTGCCGGAATAACGAACTCGATATGAGTTCCAGAGCGCCGATCCATGACAAATTCACACCCCTGGCGATGAGAGAGTCCGCGATGATCGATACGCCCGTCCCCCATGAGCCCACGAGCCCCGCCGGTCCTGCTCGTTCCGCCGCGATCACCGGGATCACCGACATCACCGGGATCACCGGGACCGCCGAGGCCGTTCCTCCGCCCGCCGAGTACGACGACCTGGTCATCGAGGACCTCTCCGACGCCGCCTGGCCCATCGGCGCGCCCGGCATCTGCATCTGCACCGTCGGCGCCGAATGACCGGCCGATGACCGGCGAACTGGGCTTCACACCACATCTGCGGGTCGAGCCGGTGCCGGGCGAGGCCGTCTATCTCGTCTCCGAGCACGGGGTCACGGCGCTGCACGGGCGGGCGATCGCCGCGCTCGCGCCGCTGCTCGACGGGTCGAGGGATCTCGCCCACATCCTCACCGAGGCCGCCGCGCCCGCCCGCGCGGCCGACGGCCCGCCCGGCGCGGTCCCGGCCGGGCAGGCCGAGCGCGTCATCGCCCGCCTCCGCGCGGCCGGGCTGGTCTCCGAGCGGGTGCGCTCCGCCACCCCCGAGGAGGCGTACTGGGAGCTGGCCGGGCTGGGCACCGTCGGCGGCTCCGCCCCGGCCCCCGTGCCTCCGGCGTCCCGTCCCGCCGTGGCCGCCGTGGTCCTCGGCTCGGCCGACCCGGGCGAGGTGGTCCGGGCGCTGCGCGCCGCGGGGCTGAGGACCGCGGAGGCGAGGACCGCGGCGGCGGAGGGGGAGGCGGCGGACGGCGATCCGGCAACCCCGGGGGTCCCTACCCCTAGACGAGAGATATGTCAAATCGCCTCCCGTCAACATGACGCCGCAGAACTCACCCTTGTGGTGTGCGATGACTACCTCGATCCCCGGCTCGCCGCCGTGGACGCCGCGCACCGCGCCGCCGGACGTCGCTGGCTGCCCGTCAAACCGGTGGGCACCCAGGCGTGGCTGGGTCCGTTCCTCGGCGCCCCCGACGACCCGTGCTGGGCCTGTCTGGCCGACCGGCTGTGGCGCGGGCGGCAGGCCGAGGCGTATCTCCAGCGCCGGCTCGGCCGGCCCGGCCCGGTGCCGCGCCCGCCCGCCTCACTGCCCGCGAGCCGCGCCGCCGCGCTCCAGCTGGCCGCGCTGGAGGCCGCCAAGTGGCTGGCCGGGCACCGGCATCCGGGCCAGCGGGCGCTGCGCACCCTGGACAGCCTCACCGCCACCGTGGACCGCCATCCGCTGTCCCGCCGTCCGCAGTGCCCCGGCTGTGGCGACCCCGCGCTGGTCGCGGCCCGGATACGGGCGCCCCTGGCGCTGCCGTCGCGGCAGGAGCCGCTGCCCGAGACCGACACCGACATCTCGCCGCGCGAGATCATGGAGCGCTACGGACATCTGGTGGACCCCCTCACCGGGCTGATCACCGAGATCCGCCGCGATCCGCGCGGCCCCGCCGTCCTCAACTGCTTCCACGCGCGCCACCCGTCGTACGCCGCAGCGGGCCCTGTGCGCGGCCTGGACGCCGTAAGGGCCGGGCTGCGGGCGGCCGCCCATGGTAAGGGCCGCACCGCCGAACAGGCGCGGGCGAGCGCGCTGTGCGAGGCCCTGGAGCACTACAGCGGCCATTTCCAGGGGGACGAGCCGCGGCAGCGCGCCCGTTACCGCGATCTGTGCCCGGACGACGCGGTGCACCCGGACACCGTCCAGCTCTTCGACCCGCGCCAGTTCCGGGACCGGGCCCTCCCCGCGCGCCACCGGATCCACGATCCGTTCGACGAGGACGCGGAGCTCGACTGGACCCCGGTGTGGTCGCTCACCGCCGAGCGCCACCGGCTGCTGCCCACCGCGCTGCTGTATTACGGCGCTCCGCAGCCCCCCGGCCGCCGGTGCTGCCGGGCGGACTCCAATGGCGCGGCGGCCGGCGGCACGCTGGCCGCCGCCGTGGTACGCGGCTTCCTGGAGCTGGTGGAACGGGACGCGGTCGCCCTGTGGTGGTACAACCGCACCCGTCAGCCCGCCGTGGCCCTCGACGCCTTCGACGACCCGTGGCTCGCCGAAGTGCGCGCCGCCCACCGGGGCGTGCGGCGCGAGGTGTGGGCCCTTGACCTCACTACGGACTTCGGCATCCCGGTGGTCGCCGCGCTCTCCCGGCGCGTCGACAAGCCCGCCGAGGACATCACCCTCGGTTTCGGCGCCCACTTCGACCGGCACACCGCGCTGTGCCACGCCTTCGCCGAGCTCAACCAGATGCTTCCGGCGGTGGTCGAGGCCCGTGCCGACGGCGGGGGTTACGGCGCCGCCGAGCCCGAGGCGCTGCGCTGGTTCCGTACCGCGACCCTCGCCGGCCAGCCCTATCTGGCGCCCGATCCGGCCGCCTTACCGCCACCACGGATATCCGGCCCCCCTCAGGGCGGCGCACTGGCCGCCGTGAGGGAGTCGGTGCGCCGGCGCGGGATGGAGTTGCTGGTGCTGGACCAGACCCGGCCGGATGTGGGCCTGCCGGTGGTCAAGGTGCTGGTGCCCGGGATGCGCCCGCACTGGGCCCGGTTCGCGCCCGGCCGGCTCTTCGACGTCCCGGTGGCGCTCGGCCGGCTGCCGGGGCCCACGCTCTATGCGGACCTCAACCCGATTCCGTTTTTCCTGTGATCGCCCGTGATAACCGGTAACTCTGCGTACGGCATGAGCCTTTCACGCGGCCTCTCCACCCCTGCTGAAGATCGGATACTCTCGGGCAAGCCACCCAATCCGTCCCGACCATCCGGAGGACGAGTGCAGGGAAGCCTCTTGCCCGATGATGCCGGGAACCACCCACCGCGCCACCACGACGATCTGGCGCCGCGTCTGGCCGTGGTCATCACGGCCCTGGTGCTCGTGGGCTACTTCTCCGTGGCCGTCACCTATGTGGTCGACGGCAATCGTTCGGGCAAGACGGTGGACGCGGCGATGCTCGGGCTGGCGCTGCTGCCGATGACCATGCTGCTCGGTCTCCAGCTTCTGCACTCCTTCCCCGGCCTCGCGCCCCGGCTCAGCGGCGCGCGGCGCTGGACGCTGGCCCTCCAGGCGCTGCTGACCTTCGCCCCCTTCGCGGTCTTCAAGCACGCCTGGCTGGGCATGCCGGGGTTCCTGGCGGGTTCCTCGCTGCTGGTGCTGGCGCCGGCGCTGGCGTGGCCGGCGTTCGCGGCCATCCTGCTGTGCACGGATGTGCTGCTGTTCCAGGTCGGGTTCGGCTGGGGCCAGGTGGCGTACACCTCGGTCTCCACCGCGCTGACCGGACTGGTGGTCTTCGGGCTCTCGCGGCTGTCCGGGCTGGTCGCCGAGGTGTCCCGGTCCCGGGCCGAACTGGCGCGGCTGGCGGTCGCGCAGGAACGGCTGCGGTTCTCCCGGGACGTGCACGATCTGCTCGGCTACAGCCTGTCCACGATCACCCTCAAATGCGAACTGGTGCACCGGCTGGTGCCACGGCAGAACTCCCGGGCCCAGCAGGAACTTTCGGAAATCCTCCAGACGTCCCGTCAGGCCCTGGCCGACGTACGCGCGGTGGCCAGCGGCTATCGCAAGATGTCGCTGTCGGCGGAGGCGGCGACGGCCCGCTCGATGCTGGCCGCGGCGGGTATCAGCGCCACGGCCGAGATCGACTGCGGACCGCTGCCGGAGCTGGTGGACACGGTGCTGGCGAGCGTGTTGCGCGAGGGGCTGACCAATGTGCTGCGCCACAGCAAGGCCGACCACTGCGCGGTCGAGGCGCGGCGAAGCGGGCGCCGGGTGTGGCTCACCCTCGCCAACGACGGGGTCGGCCGGCCGTCCACGATCCTGCGCGCCGACAGCACGGACGGCGGCAGCGGCATCGGCAACCTCCGGGTCCGGGTGGAGAACCTCGGCGGGCGGCTGCGCGCGGGGGTGCGGACGGACGGCTGGTTCGAGTTGCGGGCGGAGCTGGAGGTGTCCGTGGACACGCCGCCGAGGAGCGGCCGGGAGCGCGGCCCGGAGGAGGAGTACGGCCCCGGGGCCGACCGTGACGGCGTGACGGCGTGAGGGCCTGATTCCTTTACAGCCGGACCTTTTAAAGCCAGCCCGCCTCGCGGGCGATCCGGATGGCGTCGACCCGGTTGCGGGCGTCCAGCTTGGTCACGGCGGAGGTCAGATAGTTGCGCACCGTCCCCACGGACAGACACAGTTTGGCCGCGATCTGCGGGGAGTCCTCCCCCTGCGCGGCGAACCGCAGCACCTCCAGCTCACGCGGGGTCAGCGGCTGCGGACCGTCGTCCAGGGCGGCCAGCGCGAGCTGTGGATCGATCACCCGCTCTCCCCTGGCGACGGCGCGGATGGCATCGCTCAGCTTGTCCGGGCTGCTGTCCTTCAGCAGGAAGCCGGAGACCTGGGCGGCCAGCGCCCGGCGCAGGTTTCCGGGGCGGCCGAGGCTGGTGAGCATCATGGTGCGGCATTCGGGGACGGCCGTGCGCAGCTCGGCCGCGGCGGTCAGCCCGTCCACGCCCGGCAGATCGATGTCGAGCACCGCGACATCGGGGCGGAGTTCACGGGCGCGCGGCAGGATGTCGGAGCCGTTGGAGAATTCGGCCACCACTTCGATATCCGGTTCGAATTCCAGCAGGGCGACCAATGCCTTGCGCAGCATAAGCATGTCTTCCGCGATCAGCACCCTGACCATCCCGCCCCCTGATGTCCGCGCCCCCGCCATCACCCCGCATGACGATTATTCCCCTGCTCTCTCGGGCATTCCATCGATTCGCGGGCAAATACGCCCGTCGCACACCTGTCCCATGGCGCGGATGCGTCAGGCGCGCGCCCGGCGGTTGACCCGGACGGTCCAGCCCCCGTCGGCGGCGCGGCCGGTCACCGTGATCCGTACGGAGTCCTCCTCGACCCACATGCTGTCGCCGACGCCGAGTGGGGCGTCGGCGAGTTCGGGGTAGACCGACTCGTTCCAGCAGGCGGAGGTGGCGGGGTGGCCGTCCAGGACCTGGACGGGGCCGTCGCCCGACGCCTTGTCGTTGTGCACGCGGTAGACCAGCACGCCCTGGGTGCAGGTGCCGGAGTCGTTGCCACGGGCGCCGCGCGCCTCGATGGCCAGCGCGGTGGTGGGTCCGGTGCGGACCACGACCAGCCGGGTGCGGGTGTCGGCACCGGACCCGCCCCGCGCCATGGGGGCGCCGATGGGCTGGAGGGTGTATCCGTGCGGGCCGGTGGCGCGGTCGCAGGCCACCTGGCGTGTGCCGAGCCAGCCGAGCTTCCACTTGTGCCAGCCGAACGGTTCGGGGGCCATGCCGAACTGGCTGCCCATCAGGTCCCAGTCGCCGACGTGGGTGTCCCATTCGGCGTTGCCGTCGGTGTCCTTCGGCCGGTGATAGAGGTCGGGCAGGTCGAAGACATGGCCGGTCTCATGGGCCAGGACATTGCGGTCCGGCGGGTGGTGTTCAAAAACAGTCACCAGGCGGCGCAGAGCGACACCGTCCGCGCGCAGTGGCTTTTCGAAGTTGACCACTTTGGTCGCGTCGGCGTCCACACCGGGGGCATCGGGGTCGGCGACCAGATAGACGAGGTCATAGCGGCCGAAGTCGAGGTGCGGATCGGCGGCCTCGATGGCGTCGCGCAGATACGCGGCGCGGCGCTTGGCGTTCCAGTCGCGCTGTATGGCGTACGCGGTGGACCGCTGGGGCATGGTGATCCAGCGCCGCAGCGGATGCACCCGCAGGCGGAACCTCCCGTAGGAGGCCCGTGCGAAGAAGTCGGGGGTCGCGGGGATGTGGTCGGCGGCCAGCCGGGCGGGGGTCACCCCGGGCCTGGCGTCCGGGAAGGACAGGAAGACCATCGCCGCGTCCAGCCCGCGCACCGGGCGCGGATAGCGGGAGTTCCAGGTGTCCAGGCCCTCCGAGTGGTGGGCTTCGGTGCGTTCCAGGTCACAGGGGCCGCCGGGGCCGGCCGCGACGGCGGGGCCCGCCACCACGGTGGTCGCGATCAACGCGCTCAACGAGGTGAGCAGGGCCCCGGTCCGACGCAGCCGAGGCTGACGGTGCACCCCCTCGGGTACCTGAGGACGCACCATGTCGACCTCCCGGGCGTAGTCGGAACACCCACTCCACCCTGAGGTGGATGGGCGGGGTACGCCCTGTTGAGATGGGCTGGTCGAGTGAAGAGGCCGCTATCCGGGTACGTAACAGACGGTCACAATCGGTCAGAGCGGCTTTTTGCCCGCGCAGAGTCGAACAGATACGACCAAACACCTTGTCAAGGCGGCGGTGAGCGCGATGACGTCGATGGAACGCCCGGAGTACGAGCCCCTATGATCGGCACATTTCCCACGGGGAATCCCCCTTCAGGCAGGCGGTTACGGTCTGCCCGGCACCCGGTGTGAGACATGCCCAAGACGTGTACGAAAGACCTGGACACAACCAACGCCACGCGGGAGCGAGCGGTGAGCGGAACCCCCGACGGGCAGGGCCGCGCGCCCGGCGCGACGCTGCCGACGATCACAGAGCGTGATGCCTTCCCCAGCGTCCCTCCCGTAGCGGAGGACGCCGGCGTACTTCCGGCCCCGGGGGCGCCCCCGGCTCCGGGCACGCCCCCCAGCGCCGGCCCCGCCCCGGGGCCCGCGCCCGGCGACTACCGCGCCGCCTTCACCGTGGCGCGCCTCGCCATGGCCGTCGTCGACCGCGCGGGCAGGGTGCTGGACGCCAATCCCGCGCTGGGCGCCCTGCTCGGCACCGACCCGGACCTGCTGACCAGCCGGGACGCGGCGGACCTGGCCGATCTGCGCGAGGACCCGCGTACCTGGGGCGAGTACCAGGACGTCCTGAGCGGCCGTCGCGAGCGGCTGCGCCGCACCCGCCGGCTGCTGCGCGCCGACGGCCACGCCCTGTGGGCCGAGATCAACCTCGAGCCCGCACCGGACAGCTGCAGCCTGCTGCTGTCCATGGCCGACATCAGCGACCAGCGGGACCTCCAGGGGCGGCTGCGCCATCTGCAGATGCACGATCCGGTGACCCGGCTGCCCAACCGCAGCCTGTTCTTCGAGCGGATGGCCTCGGCGCTGGAGGCGGCCACCTACGACCACGAGGGCACCGGCCGGATCGGGCTCTGCTATCTCGACCTGGACGGCTTCAAGGCGGTCAACGACACCCTCGGCCACCGGGTCGGCGACCGGCTGCTCGGCGCCGTCGCCCAGCGGCTCACCGACTGCGCGGCGGCCGGCGGCCATCTGGTGGCGCGGCTCGGCGGTGACGAGTTCGCCCTGCTGGTCCGCAACTCCACCGGCACCGAGCAGCTGTGCGACCTCGCCCGGTCGGTGCTGGCCGCCCTCCAGGAGCCGTTCGACGTGGGCGGACAGCGGCTGTCGGTGTCGGCGAGCATCGGTGTGGTGGAACGGCCCGCGGCCGGCACCCACACCACCTGGCTGATGCAGGCCGCGGACACCACGCTGTACTGGGCCAAGGAGGACGGCAAGGCGCGCTGGACCCTCTTCGACCCGGAGCGCAACGCGCATCGGATGACCCGGCAGGCGCTGTCCAGCACCCTACGCCCAGCGGTCGAGCGGGATGAGTTCGTGCTCGACTACCAGCCGCTGGTGGGGCTGGGCGACGGGGTGGTTCGGGGGGTGGAGGCGCTGGTGCGCTGGGACCATCCGCAGTTCGGCCGGCTGTCGCCGAACCGGTTCATCCCCCTGGCCGAGGAGAACGGCGCGATCGTGCCGCTGGGCCGGTGGGTGCTGCGCACCGCCTGTCGCCAGGCCCGCGTCTGGCAGCTGGCCCATCCGGCGCATCCGCTGGTCGTCAGCGTCAATGTGGCGGTCCGCCAGGTGTGGGACTCCGATCTGGTGGCCGATGTCGGGGCGATCCTGGCGGAGACCGGGCTGCCGCCGCGGCTGCTCCAGCTGGAGCTGACCGAGTCGGCGGTGATGGGGTCGGCGGGGCGGCCGTTGCAGGCGTTGCAGCGGCTCAGCGACATGGGGGTGGCCATCGCGATCGACGACTTCGGGACGGGCTACTCCAACCTCGCCTATCTCAGCCGGCTGCCGGTCTCCACGCTCAAGCTGGACGGTTCGTTCGTCCAGGGGTTCCGGGCGGAGGAGCATCCGAACCCGGCCGACGAGACCATCGTCGAGGCGCTGGTGCAGCTCGCGCACCGGCTGGGTCTCACGGTGACGGCCGAGTGCGTGGAGAGCGCCGAGCAGGCGGAGCGGCTGGGGCGGATCGGCTGCGATACGGGACAGGGGTGGTTCTACTCCCGTCCGGTGCCGCCGGACCGCATCCAGGCGATGATCACCGCCCGCCCGGCGTCCGGCTAGCGCTGTGCCCCGGTCCGCGCGGTGTCCTCCGTCGGGTCCGTCTGCCGCGTCCGGTCCGTCGTCGCCGTCGGGAGGTCGTAGGCGTCCGCGATCAGCTCGTACGAGTGCAGGCGGGCCGCGCGGCCGTGGGCATTGGCCGTGATCTTGATTTCGTCCACACCGGTGCGCTTGATCAGCCCGTCGAGCCCCTCGCGGACCTGGTCCGGGGTGCCGTACTCGACATTGGCGAGCCAGCTGTTAACGAAGTCGCGCTCGATCTCGCTGAACTCGTACGCCTCGGCCTCCTCGGGCGTCGGGACTAGGCCGGGGCGTCCGGTGCGCAGCCGGACCATGGACAGGGCGCCGGTGAGCACCTGGCGGTGGGCCTCCTTCTCGTCCTCGGCGGCGAAGGCCGAGACGCCGATCGAGGCGTACGGCCGGTCCAGCACGGCGGACGGCCGGAACGTCTCGCGGTAGAGGTCGAGCGCGGGGATGGTGTTGGCCGCGGAGAAGTGGTGGGCGAAGGAGAACGGCAGACCGAGCATTCCGGCCAGCCGGGCGCTGAACCCGCTCGAGCCCAGCAGCCAGATCGAGGGCCGGCCGACGGACGGCACCCCGCCGGGCACGGTGCTCTGCACCGGCCCCGGCACCGCGTGGATACGGGCGTACCGGTGGCCGTCGGGGAAGTCGTCGTCGAGGAAGCGGGTCAGCTCGGCGAGCTGCTGGGGGAAGTCGTCGGCGCCCTCGCGCAGCCGGTCGGTGCGGCGCAGCGCGGCGGCCGTGGCCCCGTCGGTGCCGGGCGCGCGGCCCAGGCCGAGGTCCACCCGGCCGGGGGCGAGCGCCTCCAGGGTGCCGAACTGCTCGGCGATGACCAGCGGGGCGTGGTTGGGGAGCATCACCCCGCCGGAACCCAGCCGGATCCGCTCGGTGTGCGCGGCGAGGTGGGCGAGGACCACTGCCGGGGAGGAGCTGGCGATCCCGGGCATGGAGTGGTGCTCGGCGACCCAGAAGCGGTGGAAGCCCCGGCGCTCGGTGAGCCGGGCGAGCTCGGTGGTGGTCCGCAGCGCCTCGGCGGCGGACACCCCGCTGCCAACGGTCGCCAGGTCCAGCACCGACAGCGGCACCGGTGCGCTGCCGAGGGGCCGGGCCCGGATGGGGTCGCGCTGGTCGTCTCGCCGGTCCTGCTCATCGGCCACGGTGGCCCGCCTCCCTGGTCGCACTGCGGTGCGCGTACGTCGGTCCGTCTGAAGTCCACGTGGCACGTCCACGTGTACCGGCGACATTCAACCGGAGAATGGCTCCGCTTATTCCCCACGTCCATTCCCCCTGCGCACCGGGGCTCCCCCTGCGCACCGGGGCGGTGTTCCGGCGGTCGTACGGCCGGGTCCGCCGTCACCCGGGGAGGAGGTGTGGCGGCGGACCCGACGGCGGTGTGCCGTGGCCCTCGGGCGGGCCAGGCCACCGGGCCTACCGGGCCTGGCCGGCGGTCCGCGCGGTGCGGCGGCGGTGGACGGCCAGCGCCGCACCGGCGCCACCGAGCACCAGCACGCCCGTGGTGAGGCCGATGGGCAGGGCCACGGAGCTGTCCTGGTCGTCGGCCAGGGCCGGGACGGGGGCGGCGTTCACGATCGGGGCATCGGCAGCCAGGGGCGAGGTCGTGTAGTGACCGGCCTTGTGCACCGACGCGACCGAACCGTCCGGCTTGAGCAGCACCTGGGTGTTGTTGGGGTGGCGGAAGTCGAACAGTCCGGAGAGGGTGTTCGCCCGGCTGTCGAAGGAGGCGTCACCGATCCGGCCGGTGTGCCAGTTGTCCTCGATGAAGCGGGTGATCGACGTCTGCTCGGTCTGGGTGTGGTCGACCTTGTTGGCCTTGCTGAACGGGGAGATCACCAGCAGCGGCTGCCGGGGGCCGGGGCCGCAGCGGTCCTGGTACCCGCCCGCGGGCTTCGGGCCGGACTGGCAGGCGGGGCTGTCGGTGGCCTTGCCGTTCGAGCCGGTGGTCCGGTCGGTCGACCCGTTGGCGGGCTTGACGTAGGCGTGGTCGTACCAGCCGTCGCTGTCGTCGTACGCGACGACGACAGCGGTGTCCTTCCACTGCGGCGACTTCTGGATCGCGTTGATCTGCTTGACCAGGAAGTGCTGCTCGTCGATCGGGTCGGAGTAGGCCGCGTGGCCGTCCTGGTACTCGGCGGCCTTCAGGAAGCTGACGGCGGGCAGATGGCCGGTCCTGAGCGCCGCGTCGAAGTCGGTGAGGTCGTAGTTGTGGTTGGCCTGACCGCTCCGGCCGATCTCCTGGACGTTCTTCGGCGGGAGGTGGTGGGGGTTGGCCGTGGACTCGTAGTACTGGAACGGGTTGTGGTGCGGGCTGTAGTCCACCGACGCGGCACCGCCGACGTTCTTGTGGGTGGTGCCCGAGCACTTGGCGTAGTGGTCCTGTGTGCCGTCCCAGGCGGTGCTGGGACGGAAGCCGCCCTGGAACCAGCCCCAGGTCACGCCTTTGGCGTTGAGCAGGTCGCCGATGTTCCTGCCCAGCATCCGGGCCAGGGCGTTGCTGCTGGTGTGGTCCTTGTTGGAGCAGTCGTCGAAGGCCGGGTCCGGGTCGTTGATCATCGTGCCGACACCCTTGGCGTCCGGTGAGGCCACCGTGTACGCGTCCGGCTTGTCGGTCTGCTCAGGGTGCTCGGTGGAGGACGTGGGGTCGGTGGAGATCACACCGTGGGTCTGTCCGGAGATCAGCTCCAGCGCTCCGGGGCTGGAGGGGCCGTAGGCCGAGCTGAAGGAGCGGTCGCTCATCGCGTAGTGCTGGGCGTAGTTCCACAGCCCGGTGACGGTGTTGCCGTCGTAGTAGTCCATCACCAGACCGGGCTCGCCGAACAGTCCGCTGCACTTGCTGACCTCGGTGTTCTCCACGAACTGATCGGCCTTGCCGCCATTGGCCGCGTACTGCTCGGGGCCGTAGGAGTGGTTCTGGTCGCAGGTCATGGCCTGGTCGCTGGTCAGCCGCTTGGGCCGGTAGAGATTGGGGTTCTTCTCCAGCAGACCCGCGTGCGCCAGGGTGTCGATGTCCTTGGGGGTGTCCTTGGCGGGCGTGAACGTCGTGCCGTCCGTGTTCGCCGCCTTCGGGTAGGTGCCGAAGTAGTGGTCGAACGAGATGTTCTCGTCGAAGATCACCACCACATGCTTCACCGGGGTCGCGGTTGAGCCGTCCTTCGTGGGCGCGGCCCATGCCGGGGCCACCCCGCCCACGGTCGCCAGGGCCGCCGCCCCGGCCAGGGCACCCCAGCGCGTGGCCCGGCCCCGCCGCCGGCCGCCTTCGGATCCTGCCGTGCCGCCCATGCCATGCCTCCACCTGAATCGCTTTGAGCCTGCGCCTGATCCTCTGCCGCGAGCGGACTCTCCGATGGAATCCATGGAGGCCACCGCGTGAATAGAGGGTCAGGAGAATCCAAGGAACTCTTGGGGCGTTCTTGACCGGATGGTGGGGCGACACTCGCCGCTGATCAGGACAGAAGGGTCCGGCCCAGCCAGTCGGTGCGGTCCTTCACCCCGGGAAGGGCGAAGAAATAGCCGCCGCCGAACGGAGAGATGTAGTCCACCAGCGGCTCGCCCGCCAGACGCTTCTGCACGGTCTCGAACTGACGCACGAGATCCTGCTGATAGCAGCAGAACAGCAGCCCCATGTCCAAGTTGCCGTTGCCGTCCACGCCCCGGTCGTAGTTGTAGGCACGGCGGAGTATGCGCTGGTCCTCGGTCCGGGCGGTCCGCGGATTGGCCAGCCGTATATGGCTGTCCAGGGGGATGACATCGCCCTTGGGATCCTGGGCGTAGCGCGGGGTGTCGAACTCGTGCTGACCGTCCAGCGGGGCGCCCGAGTCCCGGCTGCGGCCGACGATGCGCTCCTGCTCACTGATCGACACCCGGTCCCAGAACTCCACCAGCATCCGGATCAGCCGGATCACCTGATAGCTGCCGCCGGTCGTCCAGGCCGGTTCACCGGCGTGGACGCCGGTCCACACCAGGCGGTCCATCACCCGGGCGTCCTCGGTGTCCGGGTTGGCGGTGCCGTCCTTGAACCCCAGGTGGTTGCGCGGGGTGCCGGACGGGCGCGGCGGGCTGACGAAGCCGTCGACGCGCCAGCGGATCTGTAGCGCGCCCCTGGTGTGCCGGGCGATGTCGCGCAGGGCGTGCAGCACCGTGTCCGTGTTGTCGGCGCACAGTTGGAGGCTCAGGTCGCCATGGCACCAGTCGGGGTCGAGGTCGTCGTCGGGGAAGGACGGCATCGCGCGCAGCCGGCGGGGCTTGCGGTCCCGCAGTCCGTAGCGCTCGTCGAAGAGCGCGGCGCCCACGCCGACCGTGACGGTCAGCCGGTCGGCGGCCACCTGCGGGCCCAGGGTGCCGGAGTCGGCGGGCGGCGCGGTGATGCCGACCGGGTCGGGGGTGCCTCCGGCGGTGAGAAAACGGCACCGCTCGGTGAGCGTACGGAAGGCGTCGGCCAGCTCCTCGCGCCCCTCGGCCACGGCGTCGAAGGCGATGAACGCGGTGGACCGCTGGGGCGGGGTGAGGATGCCGGCCTGATGGGGGCCGTGGAAGGAGACGCGGGCGGGCCGCTTCTCCCGCTCGCCTCCCTTCGCGGCCGCCGGGCTCGCGGCCGCGCCCGCCACCGCGCCGACCGTGCCCGCGGCCGCGCCCAGCAGAAAGCCCCTGCGCAGCACCTCGCTCACCGGGTCCTCCGCACATCCATCAGCGCCGCCACCCGCGCCAGCCGCTCCACCAGCGCGCCCGCGTCCGCGTTGAGCCGCTGGCGCCCGGTGCGGCCGAGCCGGTCCAGCGGGGTCCAGCGGTCCCCATAGTGCGAGCGCTCCAGGGTCCGCTGGGTGCGGTCCAGTTCGCTCTTGAGCTCGGGCAGCCACGGGGCACGCGGCTTCAGCAGCGGCTCCAGCCGGCGCAGCACGGCCCGGGTGCCGTCGAGGTTGGCCCGCGCGGTGGCCAGATTGGTGCCGCTGCCGTAGTCGGTGCGGCCGGTCAGCTCGAACTGCACGGTGTTCTCCATGATCTCGTGCGCCCGCAGGCCCAGGTCGGCCGGGTCCACCCGCGCCTGCGGCCAGTCGTCCCGCAGCCGCCGGACGTCCTTGACGAGCCGGTCGGCGACCGGGCGCAGGGCACGCGCGGACTCGCCGTGCCACAGGCCGTACTCAAGGCGGTGGAACCCGGTGAAGTCCGCGTCGTGGACCCCGCCGGACAGCCCCGCCGTGGTGCCGTTGATCGCCGCGTCGGCATCGCCGAAGGCGCCATAGGCGGCGCCCATCCGCTCGTACACCAGGTGGGCGGGCAGCCAGTCCGCACGCGCCGCTGTCAGATCACCGCAGTGGACGGCCGAGCGCAGCGCGTCCGTGCGCCGCACCAGCTCGTCCATCCGGCCCGCCACCCACTTCTGGTAGGCGATGGTGGGCGGGATCAGATCCTGCTGGCTGACCGGAAGCGCGGCGGGTCCGCCGCCCCGCGCCGGTCCGGGGACGGTGACGGTGGGCCCGGTCACCGCGTCCGCGTCCTCGGGCAGGCAGACGAAGGCGTAGGAGCCCCCGCCGAGCGTGACGCTCAGCGGTCTGCTGGTGCCGGGGCCCAGGCCCTCCATCTCTCCGTAGACGGCGCCGCTCGACGGATCGGTGAGGTAGACCTCGGCCGGTCTGCTGGAGGTGTTCCGCAGATCGAAGACCTGTTTGCCACCGGCGGCATGGGACCAGCCGCGGCCGCAGCCGCCCTCGGACACCTCGACGGAGGTGTGCCGCAGCCCGTCCGATGCCGTCGCGCTCCGGCTCGCGGAGGGTTTCGGACGAGGACCGGAGGAGGAGTCTCCGCCGACCGCCAGCGCGCCGATCCCGACGGCCGCCGCCACCGTCACCGCACCGGCGGCCAGCAGATGACGTGCCGGTGGGACAGGAGAGAGCTGTTGGCGACGCACGGCTGCATGCTAGGCGCACTCCGGTAAGCGGAATGCACCGGTGGGGAAGGTGCACCATGCAATTCCGCCGGGGTTCAGCTCCCCTTCACCGACTCCTCGACCACTCCGCCCGCGCCCGCCCGCACCCGCACCACCGCGGCCGTCCACGGCTGCCCGCGGCCGTCCACAGCTGTCGACGGCCGTCCGCCGCTATCCGCCGCTTCGGGCGAAGAGCGTGCCCAGCCGGTCATGGACCGGATCGCGGCCCAGCAGCCGCAGCCCCTCCCAGACCGTGACCTGGTTGGCGGTGAGCACCGGCTTGCCCAGCTCCGCCTCCAGATCCGGAATCCAGGCGGCGGTGTGCAGGGCGGTGTCCGGCAGGAGCACCGCCTGGGCCTCGGGATGGTCCCCGGCGCGGGCCAGCCGCAGCACCTCCTCCCGGCCCCAGGTGCCGACCTCCGCTGCCGTGATGATCCCGCTGCCGCACATCGAGACCACCTCCGCGCCCGCCGCCTTCAAAAATGCCCTGAAGTAATCGGCGACATCCTCCGGGTAGGTGGCGGCGATGGCCACCCGCTCGGCGCCGAGCGCCTGCACCGCGTGGGCGAAGGCGAAGGAGGTGCTGGAGGCGGGCATACCGGCCGTCTCGCTCAGCTCGCGCACCTGCTCCTCGGCGCCCTCCCAGCCGAAGACGAAGCTGGCACTGGTGCAGGCCCAGACCACAGCCTGGGCACCGCGCTCGGCGAGCTCGGCGACCCCGGCCGCGAGGCGGGCCGCCGACCCCATCTCCAGCAGGGCGTCCACCCGGTGGGCGTCCTCACCGATGTCGGTATGGACCAGGGGAAGCCGGACGTCGCCGCCCAGGATGCCTTCCAGGCGCGGATATTCGTCCTCGGCGGAGTATCCGGGGTAGAGAAAGCCCACCGTGTTCGGGGTCGGCCGGGTCGAGTCCACCATGGCTGCCTCCTTAACTGGCGGCCCCCGCGAGCGCCGCCCCCTGCACTGCTGTCACTTCTCCTACACCGCGGACGCCCGGCGGGTTCCCACCCGCCGGGCGGTTCCCCTCACACCGGCGACGGACCTCCCGAATCGTCGAGGTAGGGCCCCTCACCGACGCCGGACCCGAAGCCCGGGTCGAGCCCGTCGGCCGGATCGCCGTCCGACCCCGGCGGCGCGGCCCCGGCCAGCGCCGCCTCCGGCTCCTCCACCACGGACTCCACCGCCTCCACGGCCCCGAGCACCGACCCGACGACCTGGTCCGTCACCGGGAGCGGGCCGCCCATCGGCGGCACCGACATCCCCGCCGGACCGGACCGGGCGAGCGGGTCCAGCAGCGCCTGGTACGGGCCCACGGCCTGGGCGCCGATCGCCCGCAGCGCCGCCCACATCGTGACCTGGTTCGCGGACAGCACGGGCATCCGCAACTCCGCCTCCAGCTGCGGAATCACGTCGTAGGTCGGCAGGTTGGTGCAGCTGATGAAGAGCGCGTCGGTCGCTCCGACCACCGCCTGCCGGGCCATGTCGACCACATCGCGGTACGGCACCTTCCAGATGTGCCGGGTCAGTCCGAGGTACGCCCGTCCGGTGACGGTCATCCCGGCCTCGCCGAGATACTCCTCCAGTGAGTCGGTGACCGACCGGGTGTACGGCGTCACCACCGCGATCCGCCGGGCGCCGATCTCCCGCAGCGCCTCCAGCAGCGCGCCCGAGGTGGTCAGCGACGGAACCTCACCCGCCTGGGTCATCGCCGCGCACATCGCCCGCTCACCGGCCACACCGCCGACGAAGCTGCCCGAGGTGCAGGCGTACGACACCACTTCCGGTGCGACGGCGCTCAGCGCCCGCACCGCTTCCTGCAAGGTCTCGTGCTCGCTCACGAGCCGGGCCAGGTCGAGGCTCACCTCGACGGGTACGAACGGGGTACGGGTCAGGTGCAGGGAAACCTCGTCCGGTACCCAGCGCCACAGCTCACGGTCGAGTGCGAAGTCGAATGGTGCCACCACACCCACGCCGCGCTGCGGCCGTGGGCCACCCAGAAAAGAGACGTCCAAAGCGAGCCCCAATACAGAACGGAGGGACTGGACCATTGGCCAGAGATTTCGACGGAGAGATACCGGCCTGATGCCGGGACGCCGGGACAGATGCCGTTGTTGACGACGGTAGTTTCCGCTGCCTAGCGTGGTCAATCCTCAAACTGAGGCGCCTGCCCGCTCCTTCTTCAGGCAAACCCATCCACGTTTCGAAATGGTTTCCCGCCTATGTCCGAAAGCACAGTTGTCGTCTTCGGCGACCAGCCGCCCGTCCGTCTGGACCGGGTGGCCGACCGGGCCAAGATCGTCGTCTGCGACGAGGCTTCGCTGCCCGAGGCGCTTCCTGCCGCGGATGTGCTCCTGGTCTGGGATTTCACCTCCGACGCGGTGCGCGACGCCTGGCCCGGCAAGGGCCATAGGCCCGCCTGGGTGCACACCGCGAGCGCGGGGGTGGACCGGCTGCTCTGCCCCGAACTCATCGCCTCCGACACGGTCCTGACGAACGCCCGCGGGGTGTTCGAACAGCCGATCGCCGAGTACGTTGCCGGTCTGGTGATCGCCATGGCCAAGGATTTCCACGGGAGTTGGGAGCTACAGCGGCAACGCCGATGGCAGCACCGGGAGACCATGCGGCTGGCCGGGACGCGCGCCGTGGTCGTGGGCGCGGGCCCCATCGGCCGGGCGATCGGCTCCACCCTGGCCGCACTCGGCGTGGTGGTCGACCTGGTGGGCCGCACCGCGCGGCAGGGCGTGCGCGGCGGTGACGAGCTGCCCGAGCTGCTGCCGCGGGCCGACTGGGTGGTGTGCGCGGCGCCGCTCACCGACACCACCCGCGGCATGTTCGACCGGTCCGCCTTCGACCGGATGAAGCCCACCGCCCGGTTCATCAACGTCGGCCGCGGCCCCCTGGTCGTCGAGAAGGACCTTACGGCGGCCCTGGTCGCCCGGCGGATCGGCGGCGCGGCGCTGGACGTCTTCGAACATGAGCCGCTGACCGCCGACGACCCCCTGTGGGACGTGCCGGGGCTGTTCGTCTCGCCCCATATGAGCGGCGACACGATCGGGTGGCGCGACCATCTGGCCGAGCAGTTCCAGGACAACTACGACCGCTGGTGCGCCGGCGAACCCCTGCTCAACATCGTCGACAAGCGCCTCGGGTACGTACCGGTGGACTGATCGCACGACCTGAACGGAGAGACGGATGACCGACCTTCACGACCTGACAGCCGTTCAACTCGTCGAGCGCTACGCCTCCGGCGAGCTCTCCCCGGTCGAGGCGACCCGTGCCGTCCTCCACCGGATCGAACAGGTACAGCCGGAGGTGAACGCCTTCAGCCGGGTGGACGCCGAGGGCGCGCTGCGGCAGGCGGAGGAGTCCGCCGAGCGGTGGCGGCGCGGGGCCCCGGCGGGCCTGGTGGACGGCGTACCGGTGACGGTGAAGGACATCCTGCTGCTGCGCGGCGCCCCCACGCTGCGCGGTTCGCGGACCGTACGGCCCGAGGGCCAGGCGTGGGACGAGGACGCGCCCTCGGTGGCCCGGCTGCGCGAGCACGGCGCGGTGTTCGTGGGCAAGACCACGACCCCGGAGTTCGGCTGGAAGGGCGTCACCGACAGTCCGGTCTACGGGGTCACCGGCAATCCTTACGATCCTCAGCGGACCGCGGGCGGCTCCAGCGGCGGCAGCGCGGCAGCGGTCGCGCTGGGCGCGGGCCCGCTGAGCCTGGGGACGGACGGCGGGGGTTCGGTCCGTATCCCTGCGGCCTTCTGCGGCATCTTCGCGTTGAAACCCACCTATGGGAGGGTTCCGCTCTACCCGGCGAGCGCGTTCGGCACGCTGGCCCATGTGGGGCCGATGACCCGGGACGCGGCGGACGCGGCGCTGCTGATGGATGTGATCTCCGGCCCGGACTGGCGCGACTGGTCGCAGCTGGCGCCGGCCGAGGGAAGCTTCCGGGAGGCGCTCGCCTCCGGCGGCGGGGTGGACGGGCTGCGGGTGGCCTACAGCCCCGCGCTCGGCGGGACGGCCGCGGTCGACCCGGAGGTGGCCGCGGCGGTGCGGCGGGCGGTGGATCTGCTGGCCGAGCTGGGCGCGGTGGTCGAGGAGATCGACCCGGGGTTCCAGGACCCGGTGGAGGCGTTCCACACGCTGTGGTTCAGCGGTGCGGCCCGGGTGGTGCAGCCGCTGGGGCAGGAGGAGTGGGAGCTGCTGGACCCGGGACTGCGCGAGATCTGCGCCCAGGGTGCGGCGTACAGCGCGCTGGACTATCTGGCGGCCGTGGACGTGCGGATGGCCCTCGGCCATGCCATGGGGCGTTTCCACTCCGCGTACGACCTGCTGGTCACCCCGACGTTGCCGATCACCGCGTTCGAGGCCGGGGTCGAGGTGCCCAAGGGGTCGGAGCACACCCGGTGGACCGGGTGGACGCCGTTCACCTATCCGTTCAACCTGACCCAGCAGCCCGCGGCCTCGGTGCCGTGCGGACTCAGCGGTGCCGGGCTCCCGATCGGAGTGCAGCTGGTGGGCGCGCGCCACGCGGACGCGCTGGTGCTACGGGCGGCGCACACGCTGTTCGAGGCGGGCCTGGCGGACGGGGTGCGCCCACGGACGGCCTGAGGAGTCCGGCAGCCCAGGGATTCCGGCAACCCGGGGATTCCGGCAACCCGGGGATTCCGGCAGCCCGGGGGTTCCGGCAACCCGGGGGCCCGTGGGCCGTACGTCGCGGCGCGCGGGCCATAGGCTGCGGCGCGGGCCATATGCCGCGGCGGGCCCCGACGGCCTGAAGCCCGCAGCGTTCCGCGGACCTGAGCGACCCAGGATTCGCGGCGCCCCCAGACCCGACAGCCCAGGGCCGCGACGGCCCAGGGCCGCGACGCCCCGGAACTCGCGGCTGGGCGCAGCGCGGCCCGAAGCCGACGGCCCGAAGCCCCGGCAGCCGAAGACCCCGGCGAGCGAGCCACGCTCCCCGAAGCGCCCGAACGGCCCGGAAGGCCCGGACCCCAAAGCGCCCAGCGAACCGGGGGGCCGGCCCCGCGCCAGGGCCCCGGCGGCCCGAGAGCTCCGAGGCCCCGAAGCGCCCGGAGCCCGCCGCCGGGCCGACCCCTGGGCGGAGCCGCCTACGGAGCCGCCTACGGAGCCACCTGCCGAGCCGCCCCGGGACCCGGGGCCCCGCAGCTCGGGTCCCCGCAGCCCAGGGACCGGCCCGAGTCCAGGACCCGGCCGGCTCCGGGAGCTGGCATGCCCCGGGACGGCGTGCCCAGGGGACAGCACGCCCACGGGACGGGGTGCCCCCGGGGCGGCGTACCCACGGGACAGCGCGCCCACGGGACGACGTGCCCAAGAGACAGCGTGCCCACGGGACAGCGCGCCCAGGAGCCGACGTACCCACAGGACGACATGCCCCGGGAGCCGGCGTGCCCACGGGACGCCGTACCCAGGGGAGGCGTGCCCACGGGACGGGGGTGCCCCGGGGCGACGCGCCCACGGGACGCCGTACCCAGGGACGACGTACCCCCGGGCTCCGGCCTGGTCCGGGTGCTAGGCCCGGCGGAAGTTGAGGGACTCCCCCAGCGCTCCGGCGCGCCATAGGTCCTGACAGGCTTCGGCCATGCGGTCGAGGCCGTCGACGACGGTGCCCCAGACGATCCCGGGCACCCAGCCCGCGTCGCCGTTGATCAGCAGGTTGTTCCGTTCGTAGAAGAGCGCGAGGTCGACGACCTGCCTCCGCCCCTGGTGCTTGGCGTCGGTCTCGTATCCGTAGGACCTCGTCCCGAGCTGGGTGTCCGTGAAGGTGAAGTAGCACAGGTCCCCGGGGATCGGGGTGATCGTCGGGTTCTCCAGGGGCGGCTCCTCGGGCGCGAAGGGGGGCACCAGCGCGTAGATCTCATTCCGGGCGTACTTCGCGTGATATACATCACCTCCCAGCGGCAGCGCGTTCCACACCGCCTCGCAGGTGATCGGGGCGAGATCGTCAAGGAGTTTGGCCGTGCAGCTCACTCCGCGCTTGTCGAGCGAGACCTCGATGAACCGGTCGGCTCGGTCAACCATCGACTTTCCTCCAGGTCGCTTCGGAACCAGTCCTGCCGTAGGGGCCTACCCAGGCATCACCCTCATCAAGGGCCGGAAACAGCCCGCATATCTTTCATGAAGTCGGGTAGCCGCGCGCCCATGGCTCCACCACGTGGGAAATACACCGATAGCAGAGAAATAACAAAAATGGGACCAAGTCGTCGCTCGCTTCTCGCCGGCGGAGCGGCTCTGGGTCTGCTGGGCGCGGTCGGCTGTAGCCGGGTGACCGGCTCCGACGTCAAGGACGGGGGCAACCTGCTGGAGCGCCTGCGGTCGCAGGGCACGGTCCGACTGGGAATTGCGGGGGAGATCCCATTCGGCTACATCGACAAGAACGGCGACTTCACCGGTGAGGCGCCGGAGATCGCGAAGGTCATCTTCAAGCGGCTGGGCGTGCCCAAGGTCCAGCCGGTGCCGACCGAGTTCGGCTCGCTCATTCCGGGCCTTCGCTCGCAGCAGTTCGACGTGGTCTCGGCGGGGATGTACATCAACCCCGAGCGCTGTGCTCAGGTGATCTTCTCGGACCCCGACTACCGCATGCGTGACGCGTTCATCGTGCGCAAGGGGAATCCGAAGAACCTCCACAACTACCAGGACATCGTGAAGAAGAAGGCCAAGATGGCCACCGGCACCGCGTATGCCGAGATCGGCTACGCGGAGGACGCCGGGATCAAGCAGAGCGACATGCTGATCCTCCCGGACCAGCTGGCCGGGCTGCTGGCGGTGGAGCAGGGCCGGGCCGATGTCTTCGCGGGCACGACCGTGACCGTCCACAACGTGGTGAAGCAGCGGAACAGCCGGCTGGCCGAGGCCACCGAGCCGTTCCAGCCGATGGTCGACGGCAAACCGGACATCGGCGCCGGCGGCTTCGCCTTCCGCCCGGAGGAGACCAAGCTCCGGGACGCCTTCAATGTCGAGCTGCACAAGATGAAGAAGAGCGGCGAGCTGCTGCGCATCGTGCGGCCCTTCGGTTTCACCAAGGAAGAGATGACCGATCTGACCGCCGAGGAGCTGTGCTCATGACGGCCGGACTGTGGACGAACTGGCTCCTTCCCGGTGTCTGGATCACCATTCAGCTGACCCTGTACAGCGCGGTCTTCGCGGCCGTCGTCGCGTTCGGCATCGGGATGGCCCGCACCTCCCGGCTGTGGATCGTCCGCTTCCTGACGGGCTTCTACGTGGAGGTCTTCCGCGGCACCTCGGCCCTGGTGCTGATGTTCTGGCTGTTCTTCGTGATGCCGCTGGCCTTCCACTACCAGCTGGTGCCGATGTGGGCGGCGGTGCTCGCCCTGGGCCTCACCTACGGGGCGTACGGTTCGGAGATCGTGCGGGGCGCGATCGCCGCGGTGGCCCCGGCACAGCGTGAGGCGGCCATCGCGCTGAGTTTCACCCCCGCGCAGCGGATGCGCCGGGTGATCCTGCCGCAGGCGATACCGGAGATGATTCCGCCCTTCAACAACCTCCTGATCGAGCTGTTGAAGGCGACCGCCCTGGTCTCCGCGGTGAGCGTCGCCGACATCACCTTCGCCGCCCAGCTCTCCCGGCTGGCGACCGGTGACAGCCTGCAGATCTACGCGATCATCCTGGTCCTCTACTTCGTGCTGGCCTTCGTCCTCACCCGGCTGATGCGGCTGCTGGAGCGGCGCGCCAAGGCGGGCATCGGCCAGGCTCCGGTGACGTCCGGCAAGGGCCCGCTGCTCACCCGGAAGCTGTCCGCCCGCCAGGAGACCGAGCAGTCGTCCAACACCATCACGGCGGGAGGTGCCCAGTGAACTGGAACTGGGACGTGGCCAAGGACTTCCTCCCCGAACTGGGCAAGGGGCTGCTGATCACCCTGGAGGCGACCGCGCTGGGCTCGGTCCTGGCGTTCGCGCTCGGCCTGGTGTGGGCGATGGCCTTCCGCTCGCCGACCCGCTTCGTCCGCTGGCCGGTGGCGGCGGTCGTGGAGTTCATCCGCAACACTCCGCTGCTGGTGCAGCTGTTCTTCTTCTACTACGTGCTGCCGACCTGGGACATCAAGTTCTCGGCGCTCACCACCGGTGTGATCGCGCTCGGTCTGCACTACTCGACGTACACCGCCGAGGTCTACCGGGCCGGTATCGACGGTGTGCCCAAGGGGCAGTGGGAGGCGGCGACCGCGCTCAGCCTCTCCCGCCGCCGTACCTGGACCGCGGTGATCCTGCCGCAGGCGATCCGCCGAGTGGTGCCCGCTCTGGGCAACTACGTCATCGCGATGCTGAAGGACTCCCCGATGCTCGCGCTGATCGGCGTCGTCGACATGCTGCAGAAGGCGCGCGCGGAGGGCGCGTCGTCCTTCCAGTACATCGAGCCCTACACGATGGTCGGCATCGCCTTCATCGTCATCGCCTATCCGGCTTCCCTTCTGATGCGAGCCCTGGAGCGTCGTCTTGGCCACTGAAACCGACCACACGAATCCTGCCGTGGACGGCAGTGAACTGATCCGCTTCGACCAGGTGACCAAGCGCTTCGGCAGCAATACGGTCCTGGACAACCTCGACTTCTCGGTGTCCTCCGGCAAGCACGTCACCCTGATCGGCCCCTCGGGATCGGGCAAGACCACGATCCTGCGGCTGCTGATGACGCTGATCAAGCCGGACGAGGGCACGATCAAGGTCGACGGCGACTACCTCACCCACGAGGACAAGGGCGGCGCGCTGGTCCCGGCGGGCGAGAAGCACACCCGTGAGGTGCGCAAGAAGATCGGAATGGTCTTCCAGCAGTTCAACCTGTTCCCCAATATGCGGGTGCTGCGGAACATCACCGAGGCCCCGGTGCACGTACTGGGCCTGAACAAGGACGAGGCCGAGACCCGCGCCCGGGAGTTGCTCGACCTGGTCGGGCTCGGCGACAAATGCGACGCGTACCCGACGCAGCTGTCCGGCGGACAGCAGCAGCGGGTGGCGATCGCCCGCGCGCTGGCGATGCGGCCGCAGGTGATGCTGCTGGACGAGGTGACCTCGGCGCTGGACCCGGAGCTGGTGGCCGGGGTGCTGGATGTGCTGCGTGACATCGCTCACACGACGGACATCACCATGCTCTGCGTCACCCATGAGATGAACTTCGCCCGGGACATCTCCGACGACGTGCTGATGTTCGACGCGGGCCGGGTGATCGAGTCCGGACCGCCGGAGAAGATCTTCACCGAGCCGGAGCACGAGCGGACGAGGGAGTTCCTGAGCGCCGTTCTCTAGATCGCGGTTCTCGGGATCACCCGGCCCCTGCCGGGTGCCGGCCGGCACGCCCCCGCGAGCCCCTCGCGGGGGCGTGCTCACGTCATATGCCAGGCAAATACGCCCCTGTTGAACGGGGTCGCGGCGCCTCGGCAATATCCGCAACACCCGGCCCCGGCACGGCGCTTGGCGGTTATCGTGATACAAAGCCAGGCCAACCTGCGAGGGGGAAACCGTGGCGCTCAGACCCGAGCCGACCACGCCGTTCCACTCGGTGCAGCATGCCCTCCGGATCCTGGAGGTCGTCGCCAAACGCTCGTCCGGCGTCAGCGACACCACGATCGCCCGGGAGACCCGGCTGCCGGCCCACCAGCTCGCCGATCTGCTGCGGATGCTGCGCCGCGAAGGCTATGTGGAACAGATCGCCGACGGCGCCTATGTCGGCGGCAGGTCGCTGACCCTGCTGGGCTCCGCAGGCGCCGGCCGCGGCCACGCCGTCCAGGACAAGCTCCAGCAGTCGCTCTTCGCCCTGCGCGACTCGGTGGGCGCGGCGGTCTATCTCAGCCGCTATGTGGACGGCGAGATCAGGATCACCCAGTACGCTGACGGACCCCGGACGCCCAAGGTCCACGAATGGGTGGACTTCCGCTCCGCCGCCCATGCGATGGCGCTCGGCAAATGCCTGCTCACCCAGCTCGACCACGACAGCCGCCGCGATCACCTCTCCCGCCACAAGACGGTGCGGCTCACCTCCCGGACCACCACCAACGAGAAGGTGCTGTTCCGCAAGCTGGACAGCCAGCCCGCCACCGTCCCCGTCCTCGACCTCCAGGAATACGCGGTCGGCACGGTCTGCGCGGCGGTCCCGATCAGCGCCGGCCGCTCGGTGGGCTCGCTGGCCCTCTCGCTCCCCCTGGCCCACGCCCACCGGCTGCGCCAGGCCGCCGACACCCTCAACCGGGAGGCGGCCCCGATGCTGCTCTCCCTCTCCATCTGAGCCCCGCCCCGGCCGACCGGAGGGGCCCCGGCCCTGCCCCGGAGAGCGATGGTCAAAACCACCCTCTCGGACCAGGTAGTATTTCTTGTGTCAGCAGGCGCCGCTAGCTCAGTTGGTTAGAGCAGCTGACTCTTAATCAGCGGGTCCGGGGTTCGAGTCCCTGGCGGCGCACCATGGCAGTCATCTGGGGCTTCTCGGTCTTCCGAGAAGCCCCAGATGCGTTGTGCGCTCCACCGCCAGGATCTTCACACCATGGAGTGATCAGACCACAGAACGTGCCCCCGTCGCGTCGGTGCCCGGAACACTGGCTTCATCCAGGAAAGGGGTGCAACATGACGGTTATGACCGAGCGCACGCACATGCTGGTGGAGGAGTTCGAGGAGATCGCCTCCACGGTGCCCGAAACCGTCACGTTGGAGTTCATCAACGGGCGGATCGAGGAGAAGTACGTGCCGGACGGAGATCACGACGAGATCATCAGGTGGCTGCAGAAGCGATGCATGCAGCACCGTCCCGATCTCTGGCTCTACGCGAGCGAGCGCGGCCTGAAAGCGGAGGCATACCGGAAAGGACGCGTACGCCCGGACGGCGTGCTGGCGCCTGATGGGCACTTCTCGGGCCATGGTGAGTGGTCGGACCCCGAGGGCGTCCTGATGACCGTCGAGGTCACCTCGCACGACGGAGACACCGGCCGCCGCGACCGCATCGAAAAGCCCGCCGCCTACGCGGCCGTGGGCATCCCGGTCTACCTCCTCGTGGACCGCGACGCCTGCGCGGTCATCGTGCACACCAACCCCGATCCCAAGAGCAGCTGCTACCTCGACATCCACCGGGCGCCCTTCGGGGAGCAGGTGGTGCTTCCCGAGCCGGTGGGCATCACCCTCGACACGGACACCCTGAAGAACTACGTGCGCTGACGCGCCCCGCCCCGCACCTCCAGTGCGTCCAGCAGCTCGTCCGTGGCGGCGGCGATCGCGTCGACGGCCTTGTCGAACGCCTCCGCGTTGTGCGCGGCCGGGCGGCGGAAGCCGGAGACCTTGCGGACGTATTGCAGCGCCGCGGCCCGCGTGTCGTCCTCGGTGACCGACTCGGTGTACGGCGGGCGGAGTGTCTTGATGGATCTGCACATACCGCCGACGGTACGCCGGGGGACCGACACCGCCCATGGCCTCCGGCCCGCGGACATCGGCACCACCGCTGGGGCCCAGCCACTCGGGCTCAGCCTCTCGGGCCGGCGAAACCCGTGCGCTCAGCCCAGCCGCAGACCCGCCAGGGTCACCGCCGGTCGCGCCGGGTCACCGGGCGCGGACTCGTCCCGTACGGCGACCGCCGCGTAGTAGCCGGACGGTGCGTCGAGGTCGGCGAAGGCCCAGCCGCTGGGGCCGGGCGGTGCGTCGGCGGGGGCCAGGCCGTCCGCGAGGCCGACGTGGTGGGCGGCGAGCCCGCCCGGCAGCCCGGTGCCGATGCCCTTCAGATACGCCTCCTTACGGACCCAGCAGCCGAGGAACGCCTCCTCCCGCAGCGCCTCCGGAAGCGCGCCGATCGCCGCCCGCTCCCCGGGGTGCAGCTGATCGATCAGACCCGCCAGCCGGGCCCCGGCGCGCCTGGGGTCCCGCTCCTCGATGTCCGCGCCGACGGGCACCCCGGCGACGGCGCACAGGGCGGCGTCCCCGGAGTGGGAGAGGGAGAAGTGCAGCGTGTCCTCGCCCGCCAGGGCCGGGCGGCCATGCGGTTTGTCGCAGTCCGGCATTCCGCAGGTCTCCCGGGTGAACTCGACCTCGGCCGGGTCTGTGCCGAGATAGCCGCCGAGCAGCGTCCGCAGCCCCACGTGCGAGGTCACATAGCGCTCCCGCGCCACCTCCGACCGCAGCCGGGCCGCGCGCTCGCGCTCCCGCTCGTCCAGCATGCCCTCCGCGACGGCGGTGGCAGCGGCGGCGGCGGACGGCGGGATGCGCAGCAGCCATACGGCCACCTCGCCGGGGCCGGGGCGGTCCTCGGGGCGGGGCAGGGCGTGGGCCGGAGCCCATTCTCCGGGCTCGCGTGCGGGCTCCTGACCGGGCTCGCGTCCGGATTCCGGTCCGGGCTTCCGTCCGGATTCCGGTCCGGGCTCGCGTCCGGATTCCGGTCCGGGCTCCCGTGCGGGCTGAACCGGGCTGGTGAACGACACTGTTCCGCTTCCCCCGTGCTATCGGCCGATGATGCGCTCGCTGTGGATGTACCGACGGTACAGCGGCGCGCCCGGCGCGCCGTGCGCGCCCCGCCGTCGCGGCGTGCCGTCACGACCGGTTCGCGCGCCCCCAACACCCTTTCCACGACGCGGCGTTGCCGATCGCGGACACCCGGTGACTTAGGACACGTTCGGCTCCGGGCCGACGCGGCCGCTTGCCCCTTCGCATTACGATCGCGCACGTTCGGGCACGATCGGTGATGGGGGTTTTGCGACCATGGCGACGGGATTCCTGGCGAAGGCGGCCTCGGCGGCGACCCTCCCGGTGGCGCCGCTGTACGGCGCCTTCCTCTCGTACATGATCTACCACCCGCCCCGCAGACCGCATCACAAGAAGCCCGCCGACATGGGGCTGACCAGCACCGATGTCAATGTTCCGCTGGACGGGCAGCGGGGCCGCGGACTGCACGTCTGGCTCATCCCCGGCGACACCGGGCGGGTCGTGGTCCTCGGACACGGGCTGGGGCTGAGCAAGTCCGCGAGTCTGGCGCAGGCTCGGCTGCTCAGCCAGGCGGGCTATACGGTCGCCCTGTTCGACCACCGCAACCACGGTAAGAGCGTCACGGACCGGGCGGGCTGGGGCATGAGCGACCGGCACACCGACGATGTGGTCGCCGTGGTGCGGCATATGCGGTCGATGGACGAGTACGCCACGGCGCGCATCGCCATCTACGGCTTCTCCATCTCGACCTTCCCCTCCTTCTACATGCTGGGGAGGGAGGACTGCCCGGTCGACGCGGTGGTCTGCGACAGCGGCCCGGCGCTGGAGCTTGCCCCGCTGTTCCGCAACTTCGTCGCGGCCGGTGGGGTGCCCATCCCCGGCCCGCTGGGCACCGGCCCCTCCCGCCCGGTCGTGGAGACGGTCGCCTCGTCGGCGGCGGTGGCGATGCTGCGGGTGCAGTGGCCGCCGCCGGCCGGGGGTGCGTACGAGCGCACCCCGATGCTCTTCCTGGCCGGTGAGCGCGACACCATGATCCCCGCCGCCGGGGTACGGGCACTGGCCGAGCGCTATCCGCTGGCCGAGGTGCACACCCTGCCGGACACCGAGCACCTCCAGGGGATCAAGACCCAGCCGGATGTCTACACGGACACCGTCCTGGGCTTCCTGGAGCGGACCCTGAAGGACTGACCCGGCGGCGGGCCCCCGGCCGGGGGCCCGCCGCCGTGGTGCGTTCGGACGGGTGCGGCCGGGTGGCTCAGTCCTTGAGCTCGCAGATCACCGCGCCCGCGCTGACCGAGGCGCCGACGTTCGCGTTCAGGTTCTTGACGATGCCCGCGCGGTGGGCGTTGAGGGGCTGTTCCATCTTCATGGCCTCCAGGACCACGATGAGGTCGCCCTCGGCCACGGTGTCGCCCTCCGCGACGGCGACCTTGACGATGGTGCCCTGCATCGGGGAGGCCAGGGCGTCACCGGAGGCGGCGGAGCCCGACTTCTTGGCCGCCTTGCGCTTCGGCTTCTTGGCCCCCGCGGTCTCCCCCGGCGACACCGCCAGACCGAGGACCGCCGGGAGGGAGATCTCCAGGCGTTTGCCGCCGACCTCGACCACGACGGTCTCGCGGGCGGTGGGCTCCTCCGCCTCGTCGGTCCCGGTCGGGGTGAACGGGGCGATCGTGTTGTGGAACTCGGTCTCGATCCAGCGGGTGTGGACCGTGAACGGCTCGCTGGTGAACGCCGGGTCCTTCACCACCGCCCGGTGGAACGGAATGGCGGTGGCCATGCCCTCGACCTGGAACTCCGCCAGCGCCCGAGCCGCCCGCTGAAGCGCCTGCGCACGGGTGGCACCGGTGACGATCAGCTTGGCCAGCAGCGAGTCCCACGCCGGACCGATCACACTGCCCGACTCCACCCCCGCGTCCAGCCGCACCCCCGGCCCGGCCGGCGGCACGAAGGAGGTCACGGTGCCGGGGGCGGGCAGGAAGTTGCGGCCCGGGTCCTCACCGTTGATCCGGAACTCGAACGAGTGGCCCCGCATCGGCGGGTCGTCGTAGCCGATGGCCTCGCCGTCGGCGATGCGGAACATCTCCCGCACCAGGTCGATCCCGGTGACCTCCTCGGTGACCGGATGCTCCACCTGAAGCCGGGTGTTGACCTCCAGGAAGGAGATCGTGCCGTCATTGCCGACCAGGAACTCCACCGTCCCGGCGCCCACGTAGCCGGCTTCCTTGAGGATGGCCTTCGACGCCTGGCGCAGCTGGGCGTTCTGGTCCTCGGTCAGGAAGGGGGCCGGGGCTTCCTCGACGAGCTTTTGGTGGCGGCGCTGGAGGGAGCAGTCACGGGTGGAGACCACGACCACGTTGCCGTGGGTGTCGGCCAGGCACTGGGTCTCCACGTGGCGGGGCTTGTCCAGGTAGCGCTCGACGAAGCACTCGCCGCGGCCGAAGGCGGCGACGGCCTCGCGGACGGCGGAGTCGTAGAGTTCGGGGACTTCTTCCATGGTGCGGGCGACCTTCAGGCCGCGTCCGCCGCCGCCGAAGGCGGCCTTGATGGCGATGGGCAGGCCGTGCTGCTCGGCGAAGGCCACGACCTCGTCGGCGCCGCTGACCGGGTCGGGGGTGCCGGCGACCAGGGGGGCGCCGGCGCGCTGGGCGATGTGGCGGGCGGCGACCTTGTCGCCCAGGTGGCGGATGGCCTGGGGCGGGGGGCCGATCCAGGTCAGGCCGGCGTCGAGGACGGCCTGGGCGAAGTCGGCGTTCTCGGAGAGGAATCCATAGCCGGGGTGGACGGCGTCGGCGCCGGACTCGGCGGCCGCGGCCAGGACCTTGGCCTGGTCGAGATAGCTGGCCGCCGGGGTGTCACCGCCCAGCGCGTAGGCTTCGTCGGCCGCGCGCACATGACATGCGTCCCGGTCCGGATCGGCGTAGACGGCAACGCTCGCGATCCCGGCATCCCGGCAGGCACGGGCAACACGGACAGCGATCTCGCCGCGATTGGCGATGAGCACCTTTTGCATGCTCTCTCTTCCCTCTTCTGAAAGGTTCCGTCCCGGCTGAGGACGGTCAAGGTTGCTACCCCAGGGCCCGCTCGAGGAAGTCCAGCACCACGCTCGCGTAGCCTTCAGGATCGGTCTCCAGCCCGAGCAGATGCTCGGCGCCCGGCAGGACGTGCGTCTCGGCCTGGGCATAGCGCTCGGCCAGCGCGTCCACCGAGGAGGGCGGCACGATCGCATCGTGCTCACCGGACATGAACAACAGGGGGATCTTGGCGAACTTGCCCGTCGCGGGCGGCGGCCACTCGGCCCGGAGCATGGCCGGTCCCACCGCGCACAGCGCGTGCGTCACCACCGAACGGGCCGGCTCGCCCTTCAGCGGGGCGGGCAGCGGCAGCGCCTCCGCCTCCAGGAACTTGCGCAGCAGCGGCGGGACATCGTGCCCCGGCCCGCTGTCGCACACCAGTGCGTCCAGGTCGAACCCGTCGTGCGTCAGCGCCCACATGGACGAGAAGCACGAGAACGAGAAGCCGTAGAAGGCTATCCGCGCCGAGCCGTACCCCCGCCGTTCGCGCAGATGGGACACCACGGCGGTGACGTCGTCGGCGAACCGGTCGCTGAGCCCGAACAGCGCCCGGTCGTTGCTGCTCGCCCCGTGGTTGCGATGGTCGAACAGGCAGACGGTGTACCCGGCGTCGTGCAGGAACTTCGCATGGCGCAGGCTGTGGTCCTTCGCCGTCGCCATGCTGTGCCCGAGCACCACCACCTTCTCCGGGGACCCCGGGCACAGCCAGGTGTCGAGGTACTTGCGCGCCGCGAAGGCGACCTTCAGCTCCGTGCAGGGCAGCCCGTGGTCCCGCGGGTGCTCCCGCTGCTCCCGGCGCCGCGGATGGAAGGCCAGATACGCCAGCGAGGCCCCGTACAGCGGGGCGATCGGCAGGGCCGCGACCGAGAGGACGCGGGCTCCCAAGGAGGGAGGCCGCGCCGACGTCTGGCGTGGCTCGGGCATTCGCGTCCTCCAGGAGGGGGAGTGTCCATCGGCGGTCAGGGCGGTCTCGTCCCGGTCAGGACGGGTGAGTGGAGGGGCGGAGGGACGGGCGGGTGGACGGGCGACAACGTGTGAACGAGCGGGCGGACGAAGAGTCAGCCACAGCCTCCGGCATGGCCCGGATCGGCCGAGCGGGCCGCGGCGAAGTCCGTGTCCGACGGCTCGGCAGGGGGCGTGTCCCGGGAGCGTGCGCCGGAGCCCGCGCCTGGCCGTGAGCCGGAGCGTATCGAGTCGACGAAGGCCGGGAGCCGGTCCACGCCCCAGAACTTGTCATAGCCGTGGGTGAAGAACGGCACGCCGAACGCGCCGGCCTCGCTGAGCGTGAGCAGCGCCTGGAGCCCTCGCCCAGCGCGCAGCTCCTCGTCTTCGGCCGCCGCGGCCGCCCGGTCGGCCGGCAGCCCGAGCTCTTCGGCGATGGCCGCGATGGTCGTACGGTCGCAGATGTCGCGGCCCTCCAGCCAGCGCGCACGGTAGACGCGCTCGATGTAGGCGGGGCCGAGCCCCGCGTCCAGCGCGAGGAAGTACGGCAGATGCGGCACCTCCCAGACCGGGTCGAGATCCACCGGCCAGCTGACCGAGAGCCCTCGTTCGGCCGTCAGCCGGCGCACGTCCTGGAGAATATAGAGATGTTTCTCCCGGGACATCGCCGCGTACGGAAAGTGACGGCGGTGTTCGGCCATACGGCGCTCACCGTCCGCGTCCGGCTCCCACCACGGGTGCCATTCCACCGCCTGTGCGACATCCGGATAGCGGTCCATCAGGTCACGGTAGGCGATCCAGCTGTACGGGCTGCGGAAATTGAAATAGAAGCGCGGTACTTTGCTGCGCTTGGCTGCCACGTCCGGTACCCCCCTCGCTTCCCTCAGATGACGATGCCGCCGTCGACCTGGAACACCGCGCCGGTCACGTACTCCGCGCCGACCAGGTACGCGACCATGTCGGCGACCTCCTCCGGACGGCCGAACCGGCGGAGCGGGATGCTCTCCTCCGCCGCCTTCCGGGCCCGGTCGGACAGCTCCGCCGTCATATCGGTCTCCACGAAGCCGGGCGCCACCACATTGGCCCGGATGCCGTACCGCCCGACCTCCTTGGCGAGCGACTTGGTGAAGCCGATGATCCCCGCTTTGGACGCGGCGTAATTGGTCTGGGTCGCATTGCCGTGGACCCCGGCGACCGACGAGATGTTGATGACGCATCCGGACTTGCGTTTCATCATTCCGAACACCACGGAACGGCACAGATGGTAAGTGCCGTCCAGGTTGACCTCCAGGACGCTCCGCCACTCCTCGTCCTTCATCAGCAGCAGCGGATTGTCCCGGGTGATCCCGGCGGAGGTGACCGCGACCTCGACCGGGCCGAGCGACTCCTCGGTGAAGGCGACGAGTTCGCGCACCGCGCCCGCGTCGCGCACATCCGCCTGGTGGCCGATCACCCGCCCGCCGCCGAGCCGCGCCGCCTCCTCCTCCAGCGCGCGGGCGGCGTCAGGGCCGGCGCGATGGCAGAACGCCACGTCGAAACCGTCCCGGGCCAGCCGCAGCACGGTGGCCCGGCCTATGCCGCGGGAACCGCCGGAGACCAGCGCGACGCGCGGCGCCGCCCGCTCCCTGTCACCGGATGTGCGGCCCGTGTCGTCGTCGGATATTCGGTCGGACATACGGTGAGGTCCTTCTCCCGTGGGTATCGGTCAGCGGGGTGCGGTCACAGGGGGATCGGCCGCGGACGGGTCGGTCGCAGGGCGATCGGCCGCGGGCGGGTCGGTCGCCGGCGGATCGGTCGCGGGTGTGCCGGTCAGGTCGGAGGCCGGACGCATGGTCATCGTCAGCCGGCCGATGGTGAGGGCGGTCTCGTCCCCGACCAGGCTCTCGCCCTCGAAGACGAAGGTCTCGCCGACCCGGCGGGCCAGCCGCACATGGTGCTCCACCACATCGCCGGGGATCACCGGGCGGTGGAACTCGGCATCGGTGATGCCGCCGAGCAGCATCGCCTCGCCCGTGCGCACATCGGGGTTGGGCCGGTCCCAGGTGACCAGCACCCCGGCCACATGGCACCAGGACTCGATGAGCACCGTCCACGGGTAGTGGTAGTCCTCCGCGGACGCGGTGTCCGGCAGTCCCTCGTACCAGGGCTCGTTGCAGGTGACCGCCTTCAGGCCGCGCGCCCGCTCGCCCGGCACCAGTTCGGTGACCCGGTCCACCAGCAGCATGGGGTAGCGATGCGGCAGCATCCGCCTGATCTGGTCGACGGTGATCATCCGGCGTCCGTCCTCCGGTCCTCGAAGCGCAGCCTTATCTGCGCGGCGGTCCCGCGCCCGGTGGCCGCCGAGGCCCGGCAGCGCACCGCCCCGTCCTTGCGTGACCAGACGTATTCGCTGGTCAGCTCGTCTCCGGGGTAGACCGGGCTGAGGAAGCGGGCGGACTCGACGGTCGCGAGGACCCAAGTCCCGCCCGGTTCCCGCTCCGGCAGCGTGGCGAGGGCGCCGCGCTGGACGTACTCGACGACACACACCCCGGGGAAGATGGGGAACCCGGGGAAGTGCCCGGCGAACACCTTCTCCGAGGCGCCGATCACGGTGACGCACCGGGCGGGCCGCTCACCGGGCACTCCGGGGTCCACGACCTGCACGGTGCCGTCGACCGGCCCGCACGCGGTCACCGTCATCTCATTTCTCCAGCTTCGAGGCGAGCAGGTCGTGGACCTTCCGGAGCGTGGTGATGTCCTTCATCTCCCGCTCCTCCAGCTTCACCGAGTACTTCTTCTCCAGGACGACCATCACCTCGAGGGCCATCAGGGAGTCCACGCCGAGCGTCTTGACGAAGTCGGCGTCATCGGTGACGTCCTCCTCGTCCACATCGAGCACATCCGCGACGAAGGTGCGCAGCTCGTCCATGTCCAGGGCGGTGGTGGCGTCGGCCATGCGGGGTCTCCTTCCGCTCTCAGGGGGGGTTGGGGCTCAGGGGGGGTGGGGCTCAGCGGGGTTGGGGTGGTTCAGCGGGGTTCGGGGGTGGTCAGCTTGGCGAGGGCGGCGGCCGACTCGACCGGGACGGTCCGCGCGCCGTCCACGATCCGGCGGATCATGCCGGTCAGCTGGCGTCCGGGGCCCAGCTCCACGAACCGGGCGCAGCCCAGTTCGCCGGCGAGCGTCCGTACGCACTCCTCCCAGCGCACCGGGCTGGTGAGCTGGTTCAGTTCGAGGTCCCGCCAGTGCTCGCCGGTCGCGTACGGGCGGGCGTCCGTGTTGGCGACGACCGGGGTGTGCTCGGGGGCGAACTGCACGGCGGCCAGGGCCTCGCGCAGCTCATCGGCGGCCGCGGCCATCAGCGGGCTGTGGAAGGCGCCGCCGACGGCGAGCCGGATGACCTTGCCCTCACTCTCGACGGCCCGTTCGGCGAGCCGGTCCACGGCCTCCGCAGTGCCCGAGACCACGATGGCGCCGGGTGCGTTGACGTTGGCGATCCAGACCTGGCCGCCCTCCTCCTGGCCGCCATCCCCCTGAACCTGGGCGACCAGCGTCGCCACCGTCTCGGGGTCGAGCCGCACCACGGCGGCCATGGTGCCGGGCGACCGCTCGGCGCACGCGCGCATGGCCCGGCCGCGGGCGGCGACGAGGCGGGCGGTGTCGGCGAGCGACGCGGCCCCGGCGGCGTACAGCGCGGTGTACTCGCCCAGGCTGTGTCCGGCACAGGCCACCACCTCGCCCAGCAGCCCGGCGGCCCGCGCCTCGCGGTGGGCCATGACCTCGGTGGTGAAGACGGCGATCTGGGCGAGATCGGTGCGGCGCAGCGTCTCGTCGTCGGCTTTCAGCAGGAGTTCCTCGACGTCGATCCCGGTGTGCTCGGAGATCTCGGCCACCACCGCCCACGACGCGGTGTCCTGCCACGCCTGGCCCATACCGGCCTTCTGGGCGCCCTGCCCGGGGAAGACCAGCGCGGTACGGGGCGTCTGGTCCCCGGCCGGTCCGCCCGCCGCCCCCGCGTCCGTTGTGTCTCTGTCCGCCGTATTCGCCATGTCTCTGTTCGTCATCTCAACCAGCTCCTTCAGCTCATGGGCCGGCCGGCCCGTCACCGGATCCGCAGCAGGGCCGCGCCGACCACGCCGTCCCGGTCCACGGTGGTGACCAGGGCGGTTCCGCCAGAGGCGATGTCCTGGCGCTCGGCGAGCGCCAGGACGGTGGCGATCTGGAACGCCGCCGCGGCGGCGCAGGTGTCCCCGATGATGTCGGCGGCCGTGATCCGCGGCGGCTCCTGCTCGCCGAAGACGTCGGTGAGGGCGGCGCGCTCGGCGTCCCCCTCGGCGCCGGGGGCGCCGGAGTCGGCGATGACGCTCAGCTCGCCGGGGGCCACCCCGGTGCGGTCCAGCAGCCGGCCGATCACCTTGGCGAGCACCGTACGGGCGGCCGCCGCGTCCGCGGCGCAGCCGAACTCCAAGCCCGCGACCTCGGCGAGCCCGGCCCGGCCGTGCTCGCGCGCCGAGGCGTCGGGCTCCAGCAGCCATACGGCCGCGCCCTCCCCGAGTACGGCGGCGCTGTCGGCGCTGTCCCCGTCCGCGCGGGCGTGCCACTCCAGCCAGGCGCGGGCGGAGGAGAACTCCTCGACCGCCCCGCACAGCACGGCGTCCGCCCGTCCGGCCCGCTGGAGCCGCAGCGCGTACTGGAGGGCGAGCAGTCCGGTGGCGCGGCCGCCCGCGATGGTGGTGTTGGGGCCCTTGAGCCCGTGCCAGATGGCGGACTGGCCGGCCGCGCAGTTCATCACGGTGTTGGGGAACCGGGCCGGGTCCACGTAGAAGGGCTTCTCCCCCACCAGCGAGTCCCGGGTGAAGTCCATGATGCTCTGGGCGGATCCGGTGCTGGTGCCCAGCGCGAGACCGGCCCGTTCGTCCACCCCCGGCAGCCGCTCGGCCTCGTCCTGCTCCCGCTCCCGCTCCCCGGTCAGCAGGTGGCGGATCGCGGTGACGGCCAGCCCGGTGGCCCGGTCCATGGAGCGGGTGCCCTTGCGGCCGAGGATCTGCCGGATGTGGAAGTCGGGCACCAGGCCGGCCTCGCGGAACGGCACCGACCACTCCTCGGGGTCCAGCGGCCGGCCGGCCGGGCGGCCGGACCCCAGGGCCGCGGTGAAGTCGGCCCCGCGCAGGCCCAGGGGCGATACGGCGGTCCAGGCCGAGATGACCGGGGCGGCCCCGACGGCGGCGTTGACCATGGGTTCGGGTACTCCTTCGGTTGAGGCCCGGGGGCCGTGGGAGGGGCGGATCACAGGAACCACACCTGTTCGTAGGCGGGCCACAGCGCCGCGAGGCCGTCGCCCTCGATGACGCGGACGCCGGGCAGCAGCCGTTCGGGCGCGGTGCGGCCGTACGCGGCCAGGCCGTCCTCCTCGACCAGCACGGTCACCCCGGCGGCCAGCAGCTTCGCCACGGAGGCGGACGGGTCGGGCAGGGTGTCCAGGGTGCGGGTGCCCAGGCGCAGCGAGGGCCGGAAGCCGCTGTCGAGGGCGTAGCCGGCGGCGGGGCCGCGCAGCGCCAGATCGCAGCCGCCGCTCTGCCGGTGCAGATCGGCCACCGGGTACAGGGCGTCCGCGTACTGGGTCTCGACCGAGCCCCGGTACGCCTTCTCCACGATCACCAGCCAGCGCGCCTGGTCGCCCATGGGTCAGCACACCCCCATCAGCAGGGCCTTGTCCGCCGCGTTCACATGCTCGGCGAAGACGAACGGCGCCCGCGTGCGGACCTGCGGGATCTGGTCGGCGGCGCCCCGCTCCTCGGCGCAGAAGCGGCACACGTACCAGTACAGCCGGTCGGGGTGGTCGGCGATCAGCTCGCGCACCACGCGGGCGGTGGAGGGGTGCTCGCGTCCCAGGTCGGTGTAGTCGCGGGGTTTGGTGTCGCCGAGGGCCGCGCCGGTCAGCCGGGTGGCGTCGCCGCAGGTCCAGATCTGCACCCGGGCGCCCTGGTCGAGCAGCGCGGTCGCCAGCCGCAGCGCCGAGGTGACCAGGTCGGTCTGATGGGGTGCGCCGAAGAGGTTGAGCAGCACATCGGTACGGGGAACGGGCCTGGCCATCAGTGCCACACCGGCCTGACCCGCGGTTCCAGCAGCTTGGCGGCCACGTCGGCCATCTCCACCAGCCGTGCCCGGGGCGTCAGATCGGCGGCGGGGAGGGCGCGCTGGGCGGCGGAGAAGGAGTCCACCCACAGCTCGCCGCCGTCGCCCAGAAAGGTCTCGATGCCCGGCGAGTTGCCGGGCACGGCGGCGGTCACGCCGTTCTCGACCAGGCACAGCACCACCTGGTGGCCGTCCCTGACCAGCCGCGCGGCGTCGCCGAGGAACCGCTCGCAGGCGGGTCCGGTCTGCGGCCCGCCCGTCTCGATCAGCAGATGGGCCGTCATGTCAGCAGCTCACCGCCGTCCACGCCGATCACATTGCCGGTGATCCAGGAGGAGTCGGTGCGCGAGAGCAGGGACACCGCCTCGGCGACGTCCTCGGGCCGGGTCAGCCGGTGGTGCGGGTTGAGGTCCCTGGCATGGGCGGCGAGCCGGTCGCTGCCGGGGATGCGCTCCATGGACGGCGTCGGGGTCACCCCGGCGCGCAGCGCGTTGACGGCGATGCCGGAGGGGGCGAGCTCCAGGGCGAGCTGGCGCACATGGGACTCCAGGGCGGCCTTGGCGGCGGAGACGGCGCCGTAGTTGGGCATCACCCGGGCGCCCCCGGCGCTGGTCATCGCGTACACCTTGGCGCCCTCGCGCAGCAGCCCCGCGGTGAACAGGTCCTGGGTCCAGTAGACGAGGGAGTGCGCCATCACGTCGAGCGTCATGTTCATCTGGCGGGCGGTCACGCTGTCCTCGCCGTCCGCGCCGACGTACGGCAGCAGGGTGCCGAAGGCGAGGGAGTGCACCACGATCCGGATGCCCGTGCCGCTGGTCAGCTCCTCGAACCGGGGCAGCAGCTCCTCGCGGGTGCGGGCGGAGGCGGCGTTGGCGTTGAAGAAGTGGGCCTCGACGCCGTGGCCACGCATCTCCTCCCGGGCGACGGCGGCTTTCTCCTGGCCGTCGGTGGTGTCGAAGTGGACCCCCAGGATGTGGACGCCCTCGCGGGCCAGTTCATGGGCGACGGCCAGGCCCATACCGCTGGACGCGCCCAGGACCAGGCACCAGGAACCTTCGAGTGAGGTGATCATCGGTCGCTCGCCCTCCGTGGTCGGCTCATCGGCTACCCGCTCCCGCCCCGCCGCCCCCACGGAGGCTGCCGCCGGCGACGCATGCGGTGGCGTCGGCCCCGGCCGGGGTGGCGTCGGCCCTGCCCGGGGTGGCGCTTGCCCCGCCGGGGGTGGCACCCGTCCCGCCCGGAGTGGCAGTCCCGCCGGGGGCGGTGTCGGCCCCGGCTGCGGTGGCACCCGCCGCGCTCGGGGTGGCATTGGCCCCGGTCGCGGTGGCACCCGCCACGCCCGGGGTGGCATTGGCCCCGGTCGCGGTGGCACCCACCACGCCCGGAGTGGCATTGGCCCCGGTCGCGGTGACGACCGGCACGCCCGGGGTGGCACCCGCCCCGGGCGTGGCGGTGTCGGTGACGCCCAGGGCGGCGCTTGCCCCGCCCGGGGTGGCACCCGTCCCGCCGGGCACGGTGTCGGCCCCGGCCGCGGTGGCACCCGCCCCGCCGGGGGCGGTCCCGGCCCCGGCCGCGGTGGCACCCGCCCCGCCGGGGGCGGTCCCGGCCCCGCCCAGGGAGACGCCCACCCCGCCGGGGGCGGTCTCGGCCAAGCCCAGGGTGGCGCCCGCCGCGCTGGGGGCAGCGTCAGCCTCGCCGGGGGAAACGCCCACCCCGCTGGGGGCAGCATCGGCACCGCCTGCGGTGGTACCCGCCCCGCCAGGAGTGGCATCGGCGCCGCCGAGGGCAGCGTCAGCCCCGCCCGGGGAGACGCCCGCCCCGCCCGGGGAGACGCCCGCCCCGCCCGGGGAGACGCCCGCCCCGCCGGGGGCGGCGCTTGCCCCGCCCAGGGTGGCGCCCGCCGCGCTGGGGGCAGCGTCAGCCCCGCCGGGGGAAACGCCCACCCCGCCGGGGGCAGCATCGGCGTCGCCTGCGGTGGCACCCACCCCGCCCGGAGTGGCATCGGCCCCGCCGAGGGCAGCGTCAGCCCCGCCAGGGGAGACGCCCGCCCCGCCGGGGGCAGCATCGGCGCCACCTGCGGTAGCACCCGCCGCGCCCCGGGTGGCGCTTGCCGCGCCCCGAGTGGCATCGGCCTCGTCTGCCGGAACGGCGGCCACGGCCGGGGTGGTGCCTGTTCCGGTCGGGGTGATCAGGCACACGGCGGTATTTCCCTCGGCCGCCGCGGTGACGACGGCGTGGGTGTGGCCGGCCGGTGCGGTGAGGGCGGCGGCTACTCTCGCCACCGGCTCCAGGGCGCCCGCGCCCGCCGGGATCCGCTCGGGCTTCCCGGCCGCCGGTTGCCCGCCCAGGGCCTGCCCGCCCAGGGCCTGCCCGCCCAGGGCCTGATCGTTGAGCGCCGCTGCCACGGCCTCGCCGACCGGGGAGCCGTCGAGGACGGCGGTGACGGTCAGGGGCCGGTCCGGCCGGTGGCCGAGGGCGTCCAGTGCGTACCGCAGCAGCGCCGCGGCCTGCCCGGCCCCCTCGGCGGAGGCGGCCACCCGGGGCGGCAGGAAGAACGAGCGGACGCCCACCCGGCCCAGCACCGCCGCTCCCCGGCTCCGGGCGGCCGTCTCGGGCTCCAGCACCAGAGCGACGGCTCCGGCCTCCGAGTCCCCGGCGCCCGGCTCGCCCTCGGGCAGCGCCTCCTCGGTGGCCCCGGCCAGCAGCCGCCGGGCGCGGCCGGTGAGGAGGGCGCGCTGGCCGGTCTGGAGCGCTTCCAGGCCCGCGACCCGGGGGCTGGTGAAGGTGAGGTTGAAGCCCTTGAGGTCGTGTTCGGTGGCCAGCCGGCTGCCGAAGAGGTTGATGGAGAAGTAGGGCGCGGTGGCCGGGGACAGATCACCGGCACTGGTGGCGGTGACCGTACGGTCCATCGTGTGGTGGAGGGCGACGGCCGCGCTGTTGGTGCCCACCGCCGCGCCCCGCTCCTCCGGCCCGACCGCTTCCAGGGCGTCCGGGCCCGCCTGCGCCAGCGCGCGCTTGGCGGCGGCGAGGAAGTACTGGGAGGCGGCGGGCAGGTACTTGTAGCCGCGCCGGCCGAGCGCCGTACGGAAGTCGAAGCCGTCCGCGCTCACGGTGCCGACACCCGTCACCACCAGGCCGACGGCCGGATCGTCGCTCACGCAGTCGCTCACGCGGCGGCCTCCCCGAAGACGAGCGAGATGTTGTTGCCGCCGAAGGCGTAGGCGTTGACCAGCCCGTACCCCGCGGTCATGGGCGCGGAGCCGTACGGCAGCTCCACCGCGCACTCGGGGTCCTGCTCGCCGACGGGCACGTTCGGCGGCAGCGTCTTGTGGTGCAGCACCAACATGGCGGCCAGCGCCGCGAACGCGCCCGCCGCGCCGCCGGTGTGCCCGATGAGCGCCTTGACGCTGTAGAGAGGCGTCCCGGGAGCCACGGCGCCCAGCACCTGGCTCTCCACCACGTCGTTCAGCTCGGTGCCGGTGCCGTGCGGCATCACGAACCCCAGCCCGCCGGGGCCGGTCCCGGACTCGGCTCCCGCCTCGCGCAGCGCCTCGCGCATCGCGCGCTCGATCTGCGCGCCGGAGGGCTCGGGGGCGGTCGCGTGGTGGGCGTCGCAGCTCCAGCCGGCGCCCGCCAGACGGCCGTAGACGGTGCGCGCGCCGCGCGCGCGGGCGTGCGCGGCGGATTCCAGGACGAGTACGGCGGCGCCCTCCCCGAAGACGGTGCCGCGCCGCTCGGCGGAGAAGGGGCGGCAGCGCTCGGGGTCGATGGCGCCCAGTCGGTTGAAGCAGCCGAGCGCGACCCGGGAGTACGCCTCGGCGCCGCCCGCGATGACCACGTCGGCCTCGCCGGAGCGGATCAGGTCGGCGGCCACCGAGAGGGCGTAGCCGCTGGCGGCACACGCGTTGCTGACGCAGGTGTTGACGCCCTGTGCGCCGAACCAGCCGCCGACCACCGAGGCCACCGGGAAGGCGGGTGCCCAGCGGTCGGACGCGGGGGCCTTGCCGGTCCACCAGCCCTCGTGCAGATCGGTGTCGCCCATCCCGCTGCTGAGGGCGACGGCCACCCGGCGCGGATCGACCCCGGCCGCACCGGCGCCCGTAATGCCCGTGGCGTCCGGCCCCGGCGGTCCGGCGAGCCCCGCGTCGGCGACCGCCTCGCGCGCCGCCGCGAGCGCGAACCGCGAGCCGCGCCCCAGCGGCAGCCCGTCCTGCTCCTCGGGCCCGTCCGGGATATCGGCCTCCGGCACCAGGTACATCAGCGGATGGTCCATGTGCGCGAGCGGATCGGGGACCCGCAGCGGCGCGGTGTCCGCCGCGTGCATCCCCCGCCAGAAGGCGTCGACGCCCGTACCCAGCGGGGACAGTGCGCCGAGGCCGGTGACCAGTACGTCGTCCATCAGGTGCCGCTCGGCTTCCCGCCGAGCGCGTCCAGCACCCGCCGGTCGAAGGGGACCAGCCGCCAGTCGCGGCGGTTCTCGATCTCCGCGTAGCCGTGGGTGATCCGGCCGGTGGCGGTGAGCGCGAGCGCGCCGTCGCGGATGACGTAACAGTCCATCCGCGCGGTGTAGGTGAGGTCCTTGAAGATCTCCTCGACCGTGTAGACGGTGTAGAGGTCCTCCTCCATCAGCGCCTCGTCGACGACGCGTATCGAGGACTGCGGGACGACCGGTATCCACCTGCGGTCGTCCAACAGGGTCTTGATGGAGATGCCGCGGTCGAGGACGAAGCGGTCCTTGGCCTCCTCCATCAGGCGTAGATAGCCGGACATCTGGAGCCGCTCGGTGAAGTGGCAGTACGGGTACGGGATGGTCCACTTCCAGGCGTAGGCGTTGCGGCCCTCGGTCAGCGCGGCCAGGACGGCCCGTTCATCACCGCGGCCGCCGTCCGGCAGCGGCACCCGGAGCGCCGCGGCCTCGGCCGCGCGTGCCTCGGTCCCCAGCCGGTCCACCACGAAGGGGGCCAATTCGGCGGGGGGCCCGCCGGGCTCCGGCAGATACGTGTCGGCGCGCAGCGAGACCCGTACCTTGGCGGTGACGGCCTTCAGCACCGAGCCGTCGCGGTCGACGCGGAGGGTCACCCGGAAGCCGAGGGTGGAGTCGCCGTCGGCGGTGTCCGGCACCACCTCGGCCTCGGCCACGTCGTCCATGTGGAAGGCGTGCAGGATGCGGGTCTCCAGGGAGACGATGTCCAGCCCGAGGCCGTGCTCCTCGTACAGCCGGCGGGCGGGCACCCCGGAGTCCGCGAAGTGCACCAGCACGGCTTCCTCGACGAGGTAGTTGACGTGTTTGAAGCCGATCCAGGTGCAGATGTTCGAGCCCTCGTAGCGCGGGCGCAGCCGGACGGTGGTGGCGTCCGTCAGCAGGGCTTTGGTCGACATCGGCGGGGCGGCGGCGGTCATCGGGAACACTCCATGGCTGAAAGGGGGGCACGTGCGGCGGGGGGCCGGTGGCACCGGGCGGGCGTGGGGCGCAGCAGCAGTCCGGCCACGGCGTCCGCGGTGTCGTCACCGCTGGTGATCAGCGCCTGGCGGGACGCGGGCGCGGGCGCTGACCCGGACGCCGGGTCGGAAGCCGCCACCCACGCGGGCGCTGACGCGGCCACCGGGTCCGGCGCGGCTCGGGACCCCGCGCCGAAGGCGGCTCGGTTCCCGGCGCCGGACGCGGACGCGGCCCGGCCCCCGGCCCCGGACGCGGCACCGATCCCAGCCCGGCCCTCGACACCGTCCCCGACCCCGGACGCGGCACCGTCCCCGGTCCCTGGACCGCCCCCGGCTCGCGTGCCAGTCCCGGCTCCCGGCGCGGCCACCGCTCCCGGCCCGGACACCCCTCCCATCCCATCCCCCGCCTGGGCCAGCCAGCCGACGGCTGCCGCGCACTGGAGTACGCCGAGGGCCCCGGAGGCCCGGCCCACCGCGCGGGTGACGTCGTAGCGCGGCACGCTCCGTGGCACCGGTGCGGGCTCGGCGGGTCCCTCGGCGGGTCCCTCGGCGGGTTCCTCGGTGTAGCGCTCGGGGGTGAACCAGGCGCCGGGGGCGGCGCCGCCGGGCAGCAGGGCCGCGATACAGCCGGTGAGTCCCGCCCGTCGTTCGTACGGGCCGAGGGCGGCGGCGGCGCGGGCCCCGCGGGCCTCGGCCCACCGGGCGCCCTCGACGACGAGGGCGGCCGCGCCGTCCAGCAGTTCGTCGGCGGGCCGGCCGAGCAGGTCCTCGACGACGGCGTTGTGCGTCTCCACGCCGATCACCACCGCGCGCCGGACCCGGCCCGCCGTGACCAGGGTGGCGCCCCAGTGGACGGCGTCCAGGCCGGAGGTCGCCCCGTTGCACAGCATCAGGTTGGGGCCGCGCAGCCCGTGGCGGATGGCCACCCAGGAGGCGATCACGTTGCTGGAGGCGTTGGGCAGGCTCATGGGGCTGAGGTCCATGGCCGAGCGCTCGGCGATGGCGGCGGCGGTGAGACAGGCGGTGTCGAGGTTGCCCAGGTTGGAGCTGGCGACCACGCCGACGGTGTCGCCGGGCACCGTCACCTCTTCGCCGTCGGGGGGGATCAGTCCGGCGTTGCGCAGCGCGTCGAGCGCGGCGCACAGCGCCAGCCGGGTCGCCCGGTCCTTGTAGCGGTGGCCCCGGCGGCCGATCCGGGCGGCGGGGTCGAACGGTTCCGGGGCGGGCCCGGTGGCGGGGTCGGCGGTGCGGCGCAGCAGCGCGGCGGGGGTCTCGGCGCCGGGGAGGGCCAGGCCCACGCCGGTGACGACGATGTCGCCGGGGCCATGCGCCATCGGTCGGCCCTCTCCACGTTCGCCGGGGCCATGCGCCATCCGTCGGCCCTCTCCACGTTCGCCGGGGCCATGCGCCATCCGTCGGCCCTCTCCACGTTCGCCGGGCCCATGCGTCATCGGTCGGCCCTCTCCACGATGGCGACCGCGTTGACCCCGCCGAAGCCGAACGCGTCGATCTGCGCGACCCGCAGGTCACCGCATTCGCGCGCCTCTTCCCGGACGAACCGGAACGCCTCGGCCCCGGGCAGCGGTGCGGCCAGGCCCAGGGTGGGCGGCACCCGGCCGGAGGCCAGGGACTCCAGGGCGACGATCAGGCTGAGCAGTCCGGAGCCGCCGGAGGTGTGGCCGGTCATGGACTTGATGGCGGTCATCAGGGGTCCGCGCACCTCGGTGCCGAAGACCTCGGCGATGGCGGCGGCCTCGGCCGCGTCGTTCAGCTGGGTGCCGGTGCCGTGCAGCAGCACCAGGTCGATCTCGCCCGGTTTGACGCCCGCCCGCCACTGCGCCTCGTGCACCGCCCGCGCGATGCCCTCGGGGTCGGGGGCGGTCACATGGCGGGCGTCGCAGTTCATGCTGACGGCGCGCAACCGGCCGAGCGCGCCGTCCCCCGCGCCGGGCTCCTCCCGGCGCAGCACCACGGCCGCCGCGCCGTCGCCCATCAGCACGCCGCGCCGGTCCCGGTCGAACGGCCTTACGCGGTCGGGGGGTTCGCCGTTGACCCGGTCCAGCAGCCCGTACATGGACTCGGTCACGGTGTCGACGCCGGCCACCACCACGGTGTCCTCGGCGCCCGTGGCCAGCAGGTCGGCGGCGAGGGCGAGGGCGTAGAGCGAGGCCGAGCAGGCGCCGGAGAAGGTGTGGGTGCGGACCGCGCTGAAACGTTCGCGCAGTGCGGGGCCGAAGTGCAGCCGGCCGATGTCGAAGGGCGCGTCGTCGCGCCAGGCGAGTTCGGCGGAGCGCAGTTCGCGCAGCCCGGTGCCGACGAGGACGGGCACCTGGCTCAGGTCCTCGCCGAGCCCCGCCTGGGCGGCGGCCTCGCCGACCGCGCGCAGCAGCCAGGCGGTGGCGCGGCCGGGGAGGTCGGCGCCGGGCGCGGGGCGGTCGTCGATCTCGTACGCGTGCCGGGCCCGGTACCGCTCCGGGTCGAAGCCGCGCAGTTCGCCGAGTCCGCTGGTGCCCGCGCACAGCGCCCGGAAGACCTCGTCGACGCCCTCGCCCACGCTCGCCACGGCACCGGCGCCGGTCACCAGCTGACTCATGACCCGTCCGTCTGACACTTGCCGAAGATGACGACGGCGTTGTTGCCGCCGAAGGCCAGCCCGTTGTTCTGGACGACCTTCAGGTCGGCCGGCACGGCCTGGTTGGGCACGACGTCCAGACCGCATTCGGGGTCGGTCTCGACGTGGTTGATGGTCGGCGGGATGAAGCCCTCGGTGAGCGCGAGGGCGCAGGCGATCGAGGCCAGTGCCCCGGCGGCGCCCATGGAGTGGCCGATCATCGACTTGATGGAGACCGTGCGCGGCGGGGCGGCGTCCCCGAAGACCTGGCGGATGGCGCGGGCCTCGGTGATGTCGTTGGCCTTGGTGCCGGTGCCGTGCGCGGAGATGAAGTCGACCTCGTCCGGTTTGACGCGGGCGTTCTCCAGGGCGAGCCGCATGCAGCGGACCACGCTGTCCTGGTTGGGGGCGACCGGGTGGTCCGCGTCGCAGTTGAGTCCGTAGCCGAGGACCTCGGCGTAGATACGGGCGCCCCGGGCCAGCGCCGACTCCAGGCTCTCCAGCACCAGGACGCCCGCGCCCTCGCCGGTGAGGATGCCCTTGCGGTCCTTGTCGAACGGCTGGCAGCGCTCGGGGGCGATGGTGCCCAGTCGGTAGAAGCCGGTGAAGGTCTTGCGGCACAGGGCGTCGGCCCCGCCGCACAGCGCGATGTCCACGTCCCCGCCGCGGATGGCGTCGAAGCCGTAGCCGATCGCGTAGTTCCCGGCGGCGCACGCGGTGGGGAGGGTGACCGCCTCGGCGTGGGTGAGGCCGAACTCCTGGGCGATCGCGCTCGACAGCCGTCCGGCGGGCACCCGCCGGGCGACGGTGGGGTCCATCCGCTCGGGCCCCAGGTCCACTTCCTCCTCGACGAGCCGGTCCAGGTCCCTGGACTCGCCGTCGGTCGTGCCGATGGAGATCAGACAGGGGATGTCGCGCAGCCCCTGCTCCGGTTCGGGGAATCCGGCGTCGGCCACCGCCATACGGGCCGCCGCGACCGAGAACCGGCTCGCCCGGCCCAGCGTCCGTATATCGAGATTCCGAATCCACCGGGTCGGTTCGAAATCCTTGACCTCACACGCCGTAGAACGGTCGAAGCCCTCCGTGTCGAACGCGGTGACGGGCCCCGCCGCGCTCCTCCCGGCGCGCAGTCCGGCGAGGAATTCCGCCGCGCCGATGCCGATCCCGGAGACCGCCCCGAGGCCGGTGATGACGACCCTGCGCCCCGGTTCACCACGCATTTCGCCCTGCCTTCCGCGGAGTACGCCGAACGTCGGCGGTCACCAGCCCGCCGCGTCGGAAACAACCTCGTAGACGCCCTGGAGGTTCACCATCCGGCCGAGTTCGGACTGGTCAATGACGACATTGAAGGTCTTCTCCAAGGCCGCGAGTATTTCAATGGCCCGCAGTGAATCCGCGTCGTGCTCTTCTTTGAAGAGACTGGTATCGGTGACCTCGTCGGGGTCGATCTCAAGGATATCGGTGACGATTTCCTTGATGGTTTCACGACGCTCTTCGACGATGGCGGTCATTACCGCGCACCTCCATTTTCGGGCATGGGCAAAGCGACGAAGCTTCCGCTGACGCTAGGCGCCGGTCCGGGAGGGGACAACCCCAGAGTCCACTAGCTGTCACGCGCACGGTGAACACCAGCGTTCGACTAGTTCGGGTGTCATAAAGCTGCACAGGGCAGCCGGTTACCTCGAAGTCAGAATCTTGAATCTGCAGGAAGTTGCCAGGTCGGCGGCGGACGGAAGCGTTCAGAACCCGTTCAAAACACCGGAAACCCGGCCGCCCGGCGCTCGGCTCACCCCTCCTCGGGGTCGGCCTCCATCAGTCCGGCGCGCACGGCGCGCACTCCGGCCTGGAACCGCGATTCGACCTTCAGGTCCCGCATGATGTCAGCCACATAGCGACGGTAGGTACGCACCGAAAGGCCCAGTTTGCGGGCCGCGGCGTCGTCCTTGTAGCCCTCGGCCATCAGCGTCAGCACCTCGCGCAGCACCCGGCCGCGCGCACCGCCCTCGAACGACAGGGGCCGCATCGGCCGCTGGGCCGTGTCCCACATGCCGCACAACAGCTGGTGCAGCATATCGGCCACGGTCGAGTTCTGGATCATCGAGGCGCGGGAGCCACCGGGGTCGCCCGGCGAGGTCTCGGGCGCGATGACCGCCGCGCCGTCCACGACCACCAGCTCCTGCCGCACCCCCTCGCAGACGCGCACCTCCAGCTCCGCCACCGTCCCCACCGAGCGCTGCCACGCGGCTCCCCGGATGACGCCCGGCGGGCACAGCATCCGGGTCCTGACCCCCTTGCCCGTGAGCTGGGCGAGCGTCTGCGCGACCAGCCGGGCGTGCTCGTCGCCGGCCACCTCGGGCAGGGTCCAGATCACGTCCCGCTCGGCGCGCAGCACCAGCCGCGCCACCCAGCCGGCCACGGCCTCCCCGGCCACCGGCAGTTCGGCGGATGCCGAGGCCAGCGCGGAGCGGCGGTGGTGGTGCACGGCGGACTCCAGGAGGCGTAACGCCCGGCCCAGGGTCTCCTCCAGGTTGTCCGATCCCGTGTCCGGATCCACGCGAACCGCTCCCCCCGCGCCCGCCTCTCCGTCAAATCCGTCAATAGCCACTCGCCCGTTTGGTTGAATGCCGAAATGGCTCAAAGGACACCCCCGTTCCCTTTCCGGGAACAGTAACGAGCCACCTGGCACACGGCAAGGAAGATCGTTCCTTATGGGACACTTCCCGCCGGGAAATACCCTCACGTTCCGGCCGGGACACCTCCGCGTGTCGGCAAGGGGCTGCGCCTGTGCTCGGCGGATTGGTAACTTCCTCTAAAGCCAGCACGCCATCCCCTGCCGTACGACGCGGACCCCCCACCATGCTCCGGGTCCCGAAAGGCGCCGCCCACATGGCTGCACAGAACACCGCGACCACCGACACCCCACAGGCCGGCTCCGCGCACTCCCCCACCGGCCGCCAATGGCTCGCACTTTCGGTGCTCGTCCTGTCCCAACTCGCGGTGTGGCTCGACAACACCGTGCTCAACGTCGCGCTCAAGACCCTCGCCGATCCCACCGAGGGACTCGGTGCCAGCCCCAACCAGCTCCAGTGGAGCATCAGCTCCTACACCCTGGTCTTCGCGGTCCTGCTGTTCACCGGGGGTGTGCTCGCCGACCGTTACGGCCACCGCCGGTTACTCCTGACCGGCATGGTCCTCTTCGGCGCCACCTCCGTCTGGGCCGCGTACGCCGGCTCGGCCACCGAACTCATCGTCGCCCGCGGCGCGATGGGCATCGGCAGCGCCCTGATCATGCCGGCGACCCTGGCCCTGATCGCCCAGGTCTTCGACGAACGGCACCGGGCCACCGCCATCGCCATCTGGTCGGGTTCCAGCGCCATCGCGATCGCCACCGGGCCGATGCTCAGCGGAGCGCTGCTCGACCACTTCTGGTGGGGTTCGGTCTTCCTGGTCAACGTGCCCATCGTGGTGCTGTGCGTGGCCGGCTCGTTCGCCTTCCTGCCCGGTGTCGTCACCCGCGTCCGGCAGAGGTTCGACCCGCTGGGCGTGGTGCTCTCCACCGCCGGGCTCTTCGCCATCGTCTGGGGCATCATCGAGGGCGGCCACCGCAACGACTGGACCGATCCGGCCATCGTCGCCGCCCTGGCCGGGGGCGTGCTGCTGGTCGTGGTCTTCGTCCTCGTCGAACTGCGCGTCGCCAACCCCAGCTTCGACGTCCGGCTGTTCCGCGACATCCGCTTCACCGGCGCCAGCGTCGCCATCATGTGCACGTTCTTCGGGCTCAACGGCTCGATGTACTACACCAGCTTCTACCTCCAGGGCGTCCACGGCCAGACACCGCTGGAGTGCGGTCTTTCCATCGCCCCGGTCGCCCTCGGCGTACTGCTGGGCGCCCCGCTCTCGGCCAGGCTGGTACGGGCCTACGGGGTGCGGCCGGTCGTCACCGCCGCCATGCTGATCGCCACCATCGGGTTCTTCGCCTACGTCCTCCTCGACGAGCACAGCGGCCTCCCGCTGTTCTGGGTCTTCCTCATCCTCCAGGGCCTGGGCATGGGCGCCGCCGTCGCCCCCACCACCGAGGCCATCATGGCCGTCCTCCCCGCCGACCGGACCGGCGCGGGCTCCGCCGTCAACAACTCGCTGCGCCAGATCGGCGGTGTCCTCGGGGTCGCCGTCCTCGGCTCCGTCCTGGTCAGCGTCTACCGCGACCGCGTCACGCCCCAGCTGGACGGGCTGCCGCCGGGTGCCGCCGACGCCGCCGGGGAATCGCCCGAGGCCACCCGGCTGCTCGGCGCGCGACTGCGGCTGCCCCGGCTGTCGGACATCGCCGACGAGGGGTTCGTGCACGCCATGCACGTGGCCTCCGTCGTCGGCGCGCTCGCCGCCGCGGCCGGAGCCGCGATCATCTGGTGGGCGTTCCGCCGTTCGTCCGCCGCGGCCCGATCCACCATGTGATCCTTCTTCCTTGCCACCCCTATCGCCCCCGCATAGCCGCCCGGCACAACTCCCTTGAACCGGAAGGCAGTTCCGATGCGTACAGCTGTCATCACGGCGGCAGGCCAGGTGGAGACCAGAGAGATACCGGTCCCCGACATCGGCGACTCCGAGGTGCTCGTACGCATCGCGGCCTGCGGTATCTGCACCATGGAGGCCAATCTCTACGCGGGCCGGATGACGGTCTACCCGGCCGCCGCCGGACATGAGATCTCCGGCTGGGTCGAGCGGATCGGCGCCAAGGCCGCCACGCTGGAGGACATGCCCGCCGTCGGCTCCCTCGTCGCCCTCGACGGACTGCCCCGGTGCGGGGCCTGCCGCAGCTGCCGGCGCGGCCAGACCGCCATCTGCGTCGCGCTCCAGGGGCACACCCGCGAGGACGGCGCCATCACCATGGGCGCGGGGCTCGCCGAATACATCGCCCTGCCCGCCTCCCGGGTGTGGTCGGTCGGCGACACCGACCCCGCCGTCGCCGCCATGGGCGAACCGCTGGCCTGTGTGATCCACTCGCTGCGCCGCGGCGGCTTCCGCGCCGGGGACCGGGTCACCGTCATCGGCGCCGGCTACATGGGCCATCTCCACCTCGCCGTCGCCGCCCACCTCCAGGCCCGCGGCGTCGCGGTGGTCGAACGGGACGAGCACCGGCTGGCCGCCGTCGCGGCGGCCGGCGCGGACGCGGCCGTCACACCCGATGACGTCGGCCACCTGCCCCCGGCGGACGTGGTCGTCGTGACCATCGCCTCCAAGGAGGCCATCGCCACCGCGCTCGCCGCGGTCGCCGACGGCGGCACCGTGGTCCTCTACGGCGGCGGCCCCTGCGGCCCGCCCGCCGAGCTCCCCGGCTACGAGGTGCACCGCCGCCAGCTGACCGTCACCGGCTCCTTCAGCCATGAGCCGGACGACTGGCGCGCCGCCGCCGAACTGCTGCGCGGCGGGGCGCTGTCCGGGCGGCTGGAGACACTGATCACGGCGCGCTACGGCCTGGACGAAGTCGAGCAGGCGCTCCAGCAGGCCGCCGAAACCCCCGTCTACCGCGTGGTCGTCACCCCCTGATCCGCCTCCCGGCTCATGCCCCGGCCCATGTCCCGGTTGCAATCCGGCCGGGCGCTCATGACTTGGGCAGATACGAGGTGTCGTAGGCGTCCTCAGGGGTGACGGCCTTCTCCAGAAGCCCCTGGTCGTACATGAAGTCGGCCATCCGGGTCCAGGTCTGCGGGTCGATGGCGCCCAGCTCGCCCTGGTCGTTCTTCATCAGCGGCTCGGTGGCCTTGAGCACCGCGCGGGCGTTCTTCTGCTGTTTCTCGCCGCGCAGCCCCGGTACGTACTTCTCGCTGAGCTTGATGGCCTCGTCCTGGTGGTCGATCGCATAGCGCAGACCGCGCAAAGAGGCGTCGACGAACTTCCTGATGTCGTCACCGCGCTTGTCGAGCGTCTTTTTCTTGGCGCCCAGACCCACACCCACCAGCGGGTCCCCGGCCGTGCCCGAGTCGAGGGTAATCGCCCGGACGTCCTTACCGGCCTCCTTGAACGAGACGGCGTCATTGTTCAGATAGCCCATGACGCCCTCGACCTTGTTTCCGGTCAGGGCCGCCTGCTGGGTGAATCCGATGTTCTGCACCTTGGCGTCCTTGACGGAAAGTCCGCCTTCCTTGAGGAGCGCCAGCAAACCGAAATAGGTCTCACCGAAGGGACCGGGTGTGCCGATCTTCCGGCCCTTGAGATCGGCGGGCTTCTTGATCTTGGAATCCTCGGGCACGATCAGCCCTACCGGGTATTTCTGATAGAAGGTGGCGATGTCCACCACGGGCACATTCTGGGCGCGGGCCTGGAGCATCTCGTCGCCGCCCGCGTAGATCACGTCCTCCTTGCCCGAGGAGAGGGCCCCGAAGAGATCCTCGGCCGCGCCATGATGGCGCAGCGTCACATTCAGCCCGGCGTCCTTGTAGTAGCCCTTTTCGGCCGCCACATAGAACGGGGAGAACTGGATGTTGGGGGTGTAGGTCAGCCCCACCGTGATGCTCGCACCGCTCTTGTCCCCCGCCGCCTTCGGCTCCTCGGCGCATGAGGCCAGGGTGGTCAGCGCCACCACCGACGCGAGGACCGCCCCCGTGACCCGGTGTCTGCGGGCGCTCCTCATGGACGTCTGCACGAAACGCACGTACTTCTCCTCCTGGATGAAAGTTGTCAGTCGCGCTGAACGAGCCGCTCGACCAGGCGGACCACTCCGTACAGGACGGCGGCGAGCAGGCAGAGCATGACGAGCGTCGAGAACAGTCCGATGGTGTCGGCCTCCTGGCGCTGCACGGACAGCAGTTGTCCCAGTCCGTCGCCGCCCATCACGAACTCACCGACGACCGCGCCGGTGATCGAGAGCGTGAGGCCGTTGCGCACGCCCGCGAGGATGCTGGGCAGGGCGAGCGGAAGCTCGATGTACCAGAGCATCCCCCACCATCCGACCCCGTCCACCCGCGCGGCCCCCATCACATCGGGGTCCAGCGAACGCAGTCCGAGCACGGTGTTGACGAGGATGGGGAAGAAGACCAGCAGCGCGCACAGGACCGCGATGGGCAGCAGTCCGTAGCCGATCCACAGGGCGAGCAGGGGGGCCAGCGCCACCGCGGGCATGGCCTGCGAGGCGGCCACATACGGCTGGAGGGCCGCGGCGGCGATCTCACTGCGGGCGATCAGATAGCCGAGCGGCAGCGCCACCCCGATGCCGATGCCGCTGCCCGCCATCGCCTCCCACACCGTCTCCTTGGTGTAGTCGACGAGATCGCCGTGGAACACGTCGTCGAGGAATTGCCGGGCGAGGTCGAGCGGGGCCGGAAGATAGAACTCCGCAACGGCGCCGGTCCGGGTCACAAGGTCCCAGACGACCAGCAGCAGCAGTCCGAATACGAGCGGCGGCAGCACGCTCCGGGACAGCGTTCCGCGCCGGCCGGCGGAGGGCCGTCCGGCTCTCCCTCCGGTCAATTCGCGGTTGCCATCGGCCCGCGATTTTTCACCATTTCCGCTGCCGTCGCCGGTTTTTCGCGCACCTACCGGTCGGGGGGAATCCGGCTCCGCCGCACCCGGCGCACCGTCCGCGCCCGCCGTGGCGGTCGCGCCCCTTCCGTGCCCTTCGGTCATCTCCAAATCCCCTTGCGCTACCGGCTGTTGGCAGATCGCGGGACGCCCTCAGGCAACCTATCGCCAGCACGCTCCGGATCACAATGTCGACGGGGGGAACGAAATTATCACGTGGATGTATTTCCCAGGATGCCGAGCTCGGTGGCGCGCACCCCCGCCTGGAAACGCGAGTTGGCCTCCAGCAGCTCCAGGATGCCGGTGACATAACGGCGGTATGTACGCACCGAGATCGCCAGGTCGCGGGCGGCGGCCTCGTCGGTGACCCCGTCGCGCAGCCGGGCCAGCACCCGGCGCACCATCTCGGTACGGGCGCGGTTGCCGAAGTCGAGCGGGCGGGCGGCGGGCACCGCACCGCCCCAGATGGAGTCGAACATGCCGTCCAGAGTGGCGACCACCACCTGGTCCTCGACGACCGAGGTCTGCCGCCCCTCCTCGTCCTCCACGCACACCAGCGCCGCCCGGCCGTCGGCGATCAGCGCGGTGGGCAGCGGTACGGCCGCGATCCGCACCTGCGCGGGGCACGGGGCCGGAGCGGACCCGGGCGCCTCGGCGGACGGCGCGGCCCCGGGGATGGGCCGCGGCACAAGCCCCGGCGGCGCGACGGGAGCGGACCCGGAGGCGGAACCGGGCGCGGGGCCGGAACCGGGTCCGGCGGCGGGGCCGGGCACGAGCCCGGAACCAGGTCCGGCCCCGGAGGCGGACCCCGAAGATGCTCTGCCGCGCAGCACCCGCACCCGGACCGGGTCGCCGAGGTCCTCCAGCAGCGCGCCGAGCGCGGCGTGCACCGGCGCCATCCGGGCCGAGCACTCGGGGAACACCGCGTCCACGCTCCGCCCCGCCTGGCCGATCACCTCCTCGGCGGCGGCCAGGAACGCGGCGTCCGCCACCCCCACCTCGGTGAACCGGGTGTCCCGGGCCCGCCGGGCGCGGTGCTGGACCACCGTGGCCTCGATGAGGTCCCGCACCTCCCGTAAGGTGCACTCCAGCGCGTCCCCCGCGAGCGCGGCCTCCGGTCCAGGAGCGCCTTCGCGGTCCTTCATGTCGTCATTCCCGCATTTCCCGCCTCGTGACGTGGTCAAGGTCTCGAGCGCCGTCAGCGACGGCCGGGCAGCAGCCCCATTTCCACCGCCCGCACCCCCGCCTGGAACCGGGAGCCCGCCCCCAGTTCCCGCATGACCTCCGCGACGTACCGGCGGTAGGTGCGCAGGGAGACCTGCATGGCGCGGGCCGCCACCTCGTCGGTGTGGCCGGTGCGCAGACATTCCAGGATGCGCCGTACGGACTCCGGGCACAGCCGCCCGCCCAGCCGCGGATAGTCCGCGAGCGCCACGGCGTTCCCCCAGGCCCCGGCGAACATCATCTCCAGGGCCCGCACCGTGACCGGGTCCTCGACGAGCGACGCCTGCCCCGGGCCCCGCCCCGGCTCCGACGGTCCCCTTCTGAGGTAGACCACTTCGGCGTCGATCAGCAGCGCCTCGGGTAACGCCGGCAGTCCGCCGTCACAGACCCGGACCTCGCAGCGCGGGTCGGTGCGCGCCAGCGCCCGCACCGCGCCCGAGGCCAGCGCCGGCTCCTCGCACAGCAGCCGCACCACGACGGCGCGCCGGCCACCCCTGACCGGACGGGCGAGCGCGGCGCAGACGGCCCGCACCTGCTCCTCGTTCCCCGACAGCACGACGCCGACGGTCCGCTCGGCGCAGTCGACCAATGTGTCGACGACCTCGTCCAGCGGCACCTTCCCCAGAGCCGTCCCCGCCCAGGAGTCCTGGGCCAGCTCCCGCCGGTGACGGCTGACCGTCGACTCGATCAGATCACGAGCGGCCAGCAGCGCGTGTTCGACGTAGTCGATGGCGCCTGACGAGGGAGCCTCCATGCTCATGGGAGAAGGCTCGGACATCCTCACAAGACCAACCATGACTTCCCCTGCCGGGCGACAGTGACCTGGTTATGCGAATACCGGCCTGATTTCTCGTCACTTTCCTTGCCCCGAAATGCGGAGGCAGCATGGTGCGAAAGACACGGCGACAGTAATTCGCACACAGCGACCGCGTCAACGCGGGGCGTGAGGTAAAGAGTTGACAAAAAAGCGTGCGGGGGTCCGTGGCGTCCGGTTGCGCCGTCGATGCGCCGGGCGTGCATGTCCACAAGTTACCGGTGAGTGCGCCGCCCGGACGTGGCGGGATTACGGACCGCAGTGGTTCGGCTCCGTTCGACCACGCGGAGTGGGGAGTGATGTCCGGTTGCTGCCAGCTTGTGCGTTACCCCCATTCGGGGGTGACCGCCGGTAACGGACGCAAACCGACCAGTGCGAGCCGGTTACTGCGGTCCGAAGCTGATCGGCCCGTGGAAGTCCCGGCCCTGGATGACCGGGCCGGTGATGCGGGCGTCGCCCGTGATGGAGTTGTGCACGGCGCCCTGCTCCTCGGCCGCCGCGCCGTGCGCACGCATCCAGGCGGCCAGGTCGCGGCCGAACTCCGGGTCCTGCCTGGCCCGTTCGACCAGCAGATCGGCCAACTGGCGCAGCCGGGGCCCGTCGTCGTACGGAATCGCCACCGGCTCCGGCTCACCGGCCGGTTCGCCCTCGCCCCGCCGCAGCACCCGGCGGACCAGCGTGCCGAAGGACTCCAGGGCCCGCCGCCCGGCCTCTCCGCCGGCCCCCGACGCCGCCGCGTTGACCGCCGCGACCAGCGCTCCCGTGGTCACCGGATCCATGGTCCGCCCCCTGCCCTCGATCGGGCCACCACGCTACCGGCGCCCCCGGTCACGGTTCCACCGCTTCCGCGCGGAGGGTGAACCAGACGGTCTTGCCCGTCGGGGTGAGATCCGTGCCCCATGCGTCGGCGGTCTTGCTGAGCAGGAACATCCCCCGGCCGCTCTCGGAGAGGAAATCCGGCTCCTTGACGACCGGCAGCGCGGACTCGGTGTCGCTGACCGCCGCCTGGATGCCGTCCGGAAGGTTCTCGAGGATGAGGACGCATTCGGGAGAGGACGCGTGCTTGTGGACGTTGGACAGCAGCTCGGTCACGCACATACCCGCCGCGCTGATCAGCTCCTCACGCCCCCACAGCCGAAGTCGCGCCGCCACGGCGCGGCGTACGTCGGCGAGTGTCTGCGGATGGGCGCGAAGGCGCAGTTCGTATCGCTGCGAGATGTTCTCAGCCATGTGGTCCGGGGCCCCTCCAAAGCACGGCGCGCTGCCGTGTCCCCTAGCGATCCTGGCCTATGGGGCGTCCCACTCGCAATGTTTCGACCCAGTCACCCAAGACTGGCATATGCCTGGCTGGTAGGCGTAGTTGGCAATACGACAGACTGGCGACATGTCCTACTACCCAGTGCCCACCGTTCGACGCAGGCGCCTGGGCTCCACGCTGCGGAAGCTGCGCACGGACGCGGGGATGACACTGGACGCGGCGGCCGCGGCGCTCAACGCGGCCACGAACGGGTCGGCCGACGCCCGCCACTGGACCGCGCCGAAGCTCTCCCGGATCGAGAACGCCAACGCCACGATCCGGGCCACCGAAGTCGAAACCCTGCTGAGGGCCTACGCCGTCACCGACCCCACCACCCGTATCGCCCTGGAGGGGCTGGCCAAGGACGCGGGAAAACGCGGCTGGTGGCAGACCTACCGTGGGGTTGTCGCACCCGCCTACGCCGACTACATCTCGCTGGAGAGCGACGCGGAGAGCGTCCGCGACTACGCCCCGCTGATCGTCCCCGGTCTGCTCCAGACGCCGGACTACGCCCGCGAGACCATCGCGGCGAACGCCATGGCCCGCACCGCCGCCGAGGTCGACGCCCTCGCCGAGGTCCGCCTGGCCCGCCAGGCCGTCCTCACCCGCCCGGCCCGGCCGCTGCGACTGTGGGCCGTCATCCACGAGGCGGCACTGCGCCGCCGGTTCACCGGCCGGCCCGGCATCATGACCGCCCAGCTGCGGCGGCTGCTGGACGTGGCCGAGTGGCCCACGGTCACGCTTCAGGTGATGCCGATCGACGCGGCGCCCAACCCCGGGGACTCAGGCGCGTTCACACTCGTGGCCTTCCCGGGTCCGATGCCGGATGTGGTCACCCAGGAGAACCTGCGCGGCCCCTCGTACGTCGAAGGAGTGGATGACGTCAACGTCTTCGCCGACGCCTTCGGCCATATCGTGAACTGCGCGCTGTCCACGGATGCGACGAAGGCCCTCATCGCTGATCTGGTATGAGAAAGAGGGCCCCCACATATGAACACCTCTGACATGAACGCGTTAACAATGACCGCCCACCGCCGCCCCCACTGGCGCAAGTCCTCGTACTCCGCGGGCGAGGGCCAGTGCGTCGAGGTCGCCGCCGTCGGCGGCCGGGTCCGGCTACGGGAGAGCGACGACCCCGGCACCGTCCTGACCACCGTGCCGGCGGTTCTGGCCGCCTTCGTCAGCGGCGCGAAGGCGGGCGCGTTCGACGTCTGATCGGGCGACGAGGGTGTGGTGCCGCCCTGGGGCGGCACCACACCAGCGCTGTCGGTGACCGTCAGAACTGGACGTCCGAGCAGGCGTAGAAGGCGTTCGAGGTGTCCGCGACGGTCCACACGGCGAGGATGACGTGTCTGCCGGTCTTACCGCTCGGGAGGGTGCCCGAGTGGGAGAACGTGAGCGGCGGACGCTGGCCGTTGTACGGGACGGTCAGGAAGGGCTGCGACTCCAGGTTGGCCCGGGTGATCTTGGAGCTGGGGTTCCAGCCGTTCTTGGTGATGTAGTACTTGAAGTCCGTGGTCGCGTGGGAGACCGTGAACTTCCAGTTGAAGGTGTAGTTCGCCCCGGCGGTCAGCTTGGTCGCGGGCCAGCTGCCGCCCCGCGGGTCGTCCAGCTGGGCGAACCGGCTGTTGCCGCCCGCGCAGATGGTGCCGTCCGCGGGACCGCCCGAGGGGAAGCCCTTCGGCCCCTCGACGCTCTGGGGCTCGTACTGGACCTCGCCGCAGCCCGTCACCGTGCCGTTGGCGCACAGCTTCTGGCGGCTGATGGGTGTGTCGGTGTAGCCGTGTCCGGACGCGCTGCCGCCCGTGGCGAGGACGGAGATGGCCGCGAGACCGATGCCGATGACGGCGGCGCTGATCTTCTTGCGCATGCTTCGCTCCTGAAGACGTGGGGAGTGCTTCGACGAGCCGTGCACGGCGGTCTAGACCAGCTTTGAGAGTAGCCAGGACAGAATGGTCATGTCCATACCAATGTCGCGCGGCTTGTATCCGGTCCGGGGCACCCTTCGGGGTCGGGTAGGATTTCCACGTCAGCAGGCGCCGCTAGCTCAGTTGGTTAGAGCAGCTGACTCTTAATCAGCGGGTCCGGGGTTCGAGTCCCTGGCGGCGCACTTGGTTCACGCCACTGACCGGGCTTCCCGGTTTCCGAGAAGCCCCAGTCGCTTTTCCGCGCACTTTCCCGGCCGCCCCAACGGCGGCCCGGAACGGCCGGGAGCCCCGGCGCGTCGAACGCGCCGGGGCTCCTCTTATCTCTCCGTGCTCAGTCGCAGGAGGGGCAGGGCGTGCAGGCGCGGACCGTAACGTCGTCGATGACTGGTCCGTAGGCGGTGTTCTGCGTGCTGGCGAACGCCAGCGTCGTGGAGGTGCCACGGGCCACGAAGACCACCTCCCGGGTCACATAGCCCATGTTCGTCACGGTCTTGCCCGTGACGTCGAAGCTGAAGTCCTGGAAGTTCTGCCCGTCCACCAGCACCTTCCCGGTCCGCACGGCCGGGCCGCCCCCCGGGTTGCCGGCCAGGGAGTACGTCACCACGTACCGCTTCCCCGGCACCGTCGTGAAGGTCTGCGCCACGGTGCCGGCGGTGCCGCCGTTGAGGTCCACGGACTGGTCCCCCTCGGCCGCCTGCCAGTAGCCGGCCCCGATGTGGTCCACGTTTCCGGCCGTGACCTTCCACGGCCCGATGGTCCCCCCGGTCCCCACGTTCGTGAACGTGTTGGCCGCCACCCTGGGCGTTTCGAAGCTGCCGTCGTCGAAACGGCTGAGGCTGACGGCGGCGGCCGAGGCGGCGCCGATCCCCGTACCGGCCAGCACGCCCGCGACGGCGACCGATGCGACAAAGATGCGAATAGGCGACAAGTTCCCCTCCAGTACGACACAAGCGGCAATCAACCGATGTGACTGCGCAGCCGAATCTTCCGCACCGGGAGGGCACACGCCAGAGCCCGGCCCCCGGCGTACCGGGGTGCGGATGGGGGCGGGCGCCCGCGATGCGCTGGTGGCTCGCACCGGCCGCCCCTCCCTCCCTGGTGGGGTGCGGAGGTGCGGGGTGCGGGGGTGCTCGGCTCGGTCGGGTGCGGCTTTCGTCTCGCGCCTTCGGCGCAATTGAGCAGCGGCGGCGGGGGTGGGGGGCGCGGCACCGCCGCCGGGCGCCGGGCCCGTGGATGTGGGCGCCGGTGACGGCATCCGTGCTCGGGGGCCGGGGCCGTCGCCGGGCCGCCGGGCCCGTTTCCGGGGGGGGTGGGGTACCCCTCTGGAAGACGTTTGACAAATTAGTTGCGTTAGATCAAGCGTTTTGAAGGGGGGTACCCCGAGGGGTCGCACTCCGGAGCGGTCCGGGCCCCTCACACCGCCGAGCCGCCACGACCCCGGCACCCGGCGGCCCGGCGGCCGGCGACGCGACCCGCGCCCCCCACCCCCGACCCATGCTCAAAGTCACCTCGCCTCGGTGATCCGTGCCCATACGGTCTTGCCGGGGCCCCGTCGCTCCCGGATGCCCCAGCGGTCCGCCAGCGCCTCGACCAGCAGCAGGCCCCGCCCCTCCTCGTCCTCCGACGTGGGCGCCTTCGGCACCGGGCACTTCTCGTGGGTGTCGCTCACCTCGATCTCCAGGACGCCGCGCCGCTCGTCGTACGTCAGCCGCACCGCGAAGTCCCGCCCCGGTACGCGGCCGTGCAGCACGGCGTTGGCCGCCAGCTCGGCGACGACCAGGACCGCCGCGTCATGGCCGTCGCCCCCTGGCGACAGCCCCCACGCGGTGAGCTGGTGCACGGACAGCAGCCGGGCGAGCCGGGCACCGCGCCGGGTGGCGGAGAATCGCTGCGCGAACGTACGTACGGTGACAGGCACTTGGCCCTGTGGTGCGCTCATGGCGGAAGCGTCCCGGCCACGCGGCGGCCACTGCCAGGCACGACACCCACCCAGTTTCGCTTGTACCAGTTCACGGGGTGGACTGGCCCGGTCACCGCCCGTGACGATAAGGGGATGACAAAGGACAGCGAACCGGAAACGTCGGAGAGCCTCAAGACCTTTGGCGCGGTACTGAAAGCACTACGGGACGAGGCGGGGCTGACCCAGGAGCAGTTCGCGCCACGCGTCCGGTACTCGGCGACGTACGTCGCGAAGATGGAACAGGGCAGGCGCTTCCCACCGAAGGAGTTGATCCCGCGCACGGAGGAGGTCCTGGGCGCCCCGGCCGCGAGGGTTCTGGGCGCGGCGTACCGCACGTTGACGCGGAAGGTGGGGCTCGCCTCGTGGTTCTTACGGTGGGCGGGGATCGAGGAGGAGGCGGTCACGCTCCTGACGTATGAGTGCGCGGTCATCCCGGGCCTGCTCCAGCCCGAGCCCTACATCCGCGCGGTTTTCGACCGCTACCTCCCGCACATCTCGGAGGAGCAGTACGAGCAACAGGTGGTCGCGCGCCTGGCAAGACAGCGGCTGCTCAAGGATCGACCGAACACCGCATTCTGCTTCATCGTCGAACAGGCTCTGCTGGAGCGGTACTTCGGCGGACGAGAGGTCACCGCTGCCCTGCTCGACCACCTGCTTGAGCAGCAGTGCCGCCGGAACGTGGAGATCCAGATCATGCCGCTGCGGCAGGAGGACCACTCCGGCTTCGAAGGGCCCATGTGCCTTGCGGAAACGGCTGATCACCGGTGGGTCGGCTATATCGAAGCACACGACAGCAGCGTCCTGATCACCGAGCCAAAAGCCGTCAGTGCGATGTGTCAGCGCTATGGCAAACTGCGCTCACAGGCTCTGAGCCCTCAGGACACCACGAGCCTGCTGGAGCAGATGCGAGGAGCGCTATGAGCAGCAGCACCACCGGCTTGAAGTGGTTCAAGAGCAGCTACAGCGGCGGCGGGGGCGGCAACTGCGTCGAGGTCGCGTTCACCCAGCTCGACTGGTCCAAGAGCAGCTACAGCGGCGGCGGGGGAGACAACTGCGTCGAGGTCGCATTCACCGAGCCCGGCTGGTCCAAAAGCAGCTACAGCGGAAGCGGGGGCGGCAACTGCGTCGAGGTCGCCATACGCACCACCGCCGTCCACATCCGCGACTCCAAAACTCCCCAGGGCGGTCGGCTGACCGTCACCCCCGCCGCCTGGGCCGCCTTCCTCGCGCACCTCTGATCGTCGCGCGCCGCCGCCGCTAAGCTGTTCGGATCGGAGGTGGCGGTGGCGGCGGCGCACATTCAGGAACGCATCAAGCGGCTGATCATCGACCAGCGGCTCCCCTCGGGCGCTCCGCTGCCCACCGAGACCGAGCTGATGGAGCTGCTCGGCGTCAGCCGTAACTCCGTGCGCGAGGCGCTCAAGGCGTTGCAGGCGATGGGGATCGTGGAGATCCGGCACGGCTTCGGGACGTACGTCGGGGCCATGTCGATGGCGCCGATGATCGAGGGGCTGACCTTCCGTACCGTCGCCGGGCACTACCGGGGCGAGGACAGCCTGCTCCAGCTCCTGGAGTTGCGCGAGGCCGTCGAGACGGGGCTGATCGCGCGGCTGGCCGGGCGGATACCGGAGGCGGATCTCGCCGAGCTGGAGGCGGTGGTCCGGCGGATGGAGGCGGAGGCGGCGAAGGGGGCCGTACGGGCCGAGACCGACCGGGCGTTTCACGCCGCGCTCTACGGGAGCCTGGACAACACGCTGCTGAGCGAGGTGCTGGAGGCGTTCTGGGACGCCTTCCACCGGGTGCGTACCGACCTCGTGGACGTGCCCACCGATCCGAGGGTCACCTGCGAGCAGCACCGGGAGATCCTGGAGGCGGTGCGTTCGGGGGACGCGCTGCGGGCCGAGGAGGCCGTCCGGGACCACTTCGGGAACATCCGCGAACGACTGCGTTCGGCGCATCGCGAATAGCCCGAGCCCACGCCTCGTCCCGGCCTTCTTCGGCGGGTCGCTCGCCTCTTTCTCCTGGTTCGTCCACAGTCGTCCATGGATGACCGATTCCGCAGCCGGCCCTGGGGGACGATAAGAAGTGAAGTACCGACCGAGTCGCCGCACCCGCCGCTTCGGGTTCGGTGCGGCGGCTGTCATCGTGCTGGCCGGGATGAACGGCCCGGCCGTCTACCGTTTCAGTTCGCACAAGTACCGCGCGTACAAAATCAACCAGCCGGAGTACAAGGCGAAGAACGGCCACTGGGATGTGGTGAACGTTCCCGAGGAATACCGGATCAATACGATCCATGCCGCCCTGCTGCACACCGGAAAGGTGCTGCTGCTGGCGGGGTCCGGGAACAACGCCAAGAACTTCGCGGCCAAATCCTTCCGCAGCGTCCTGTGGGACCCGGCGCGGAACACCTATACGAACATTCCCACCCCACAGGACCTCTTCTGTTCCGGGCACTCCCAGCTCCCGGACGGAAAGCTGCTGGTGGCGGGGGGTACCCAGCGTTATGAGAAGCTCAAGGGGGATGTCGAGAAGGCGGGCGGACTGATGTTCGTCCACAACGAGGACCCCGACAAGCCGAAGACGCTCCCCGCCGGGACCCGCTTCACGGGGAAGAAGAACGGCAAGACCTTCGTGTCCAAGGACCCGATCCTGGTTCCCCGCGCCAAGAAGACCACGCACCGCAAGGGGAAGGTCACCGTCACCGCGAGCACGGCGCGGGTTTATGTGGAGGCGCTGCGCAAGGGACCGAAGTACCAGACCGGGACCGAGGACTATTACCGGATCGCCGGGCTGAAGGGCAAGGACCGGCAGAACTTCTACGGCATCGCGCAGAAGCTGTCGTTCGACAAGAAGGACTTCCAGGGCATCAAGCAGGCGTATGAATTCGACCCGGTGGCCGAACGCTACATCCCGATCGACCCGATGAACGAGGCTCGCTGGTACCCGACCCTGACCGCCCTCCAGGACGGCAAGGTGCTCGCGGTCTCGGGGCTGGACGAGATCGGCCAGGTGGTGCCGGGGAAGAACGAGGTCTACGACCCCAGGACCGGCACGTGGAAGTACCTGCCCAAGCAGCGCTTCTTCCCGACGTATCCCGCGCTGTTCCTGACCGACAAGGGCCGGATCTTCTACACCGGTTCGAACGCCGGATACGGCCCGGCCGACAAGGGCCGCACCCCGGGCGTCTGGGACCTGAAGAGCAACACGTTCCGCGAGGTCCCGGGCATGAGCGACGCGGACGCCCTGGAGACGTCGATGTCCGTGCTGCTGCCGCCCGCACAGGACCAGCGGTACATGGTGCTGGGCGGGGGCGGGGTCGGCGAGGACCCCAAGTCCACGGCGAAGACCCGGATCGTCGATCTGCACGATGACGAGCCACGGTTCCGAAACGGTCCGGATCTGTATGCGAAGGTGCGCTATCCGAGCAGTGTGATCCTGCCCGATGACACCGTTCTGACCACGAACGGTTCGGGCGACTACCGGGGCCGCAGTGACACCAACGTGCTCAAGGCCGAGCTCTACGACCCGAAGACCAACACCGCGCGCAGGGTGGCCGACCCGCTGGTGGGCCGCAACTACCACTCCGGAGCGCTGCTGCTGCCGGACGGCCGGGTCATGACCTTCGGCTCGGACTCGCTCTTCGGGGACAAGGCCAACACCACCCCGGGCACGTTCCAGCAGCAGATCGACCTCTACTCCCCGCCGTACCTCTTCCACGGCTCCCGGCCGGAACTCGATGGGACCGGGCCCAAGGTCGTCAAGCTCGGCGCGAAGGCGACGTACCGGACCGCGGACGCGTCGGAGATCGTCAAGATGCGGCTGATCCGGCCCGGCTCCTTCACCCATGTGACCAATGTCGAGCAGCGGTCGATCGCGCTCGACTTCAGGCGGACGAAGGACGGGGTGACGGTGAGACTGCCGAAGGAGTCGTCGCTGGTGCCGCCGGGGTGGTACATGCTGAGCGCGGTGGACGACCGGGGCACACCGTCGAAGGCGGTGTGGGTGAAGGTGCGCGCGAAGAAGTGAGCGCGCCCGACGTCGGCCAGAAGGCTCATTGGGCGTTGCGGGCGAGATCGAGCGCGTACCGGGGCCACCACCGACCCGCGGTGGGACCGCCCTTGCAGGTGCCGTCCGACTCGCCCGGACGCTTGATCCACAGATAGGCGTCGACGCGCTTGTCCCCGGTGTCGGTGGTCGGCCTCTCGCCCAGCGCCCGGCCCTTCGGATTGCACCACGCCTGTGGGTCGTTCTTGCCGGGGGCCGGGCCATTGCCGTTACGGCTGGTGTCGATCACGAAGGGCTTGCCGCCGATCAGCGCGGACAGCCTCTTGCCGTACGCCCTGTTCGCCTGGGTCGTCTGGTAGTTGGAGGTGTTCAGCGCGAAGCCGTCGGCCTTACGGATACCGGCCCGCTTCAGCGGCTCGACCATCCGGCGCGGGTCCTTGATCCAGTGGGGGTTCCCGGCGTCCAGATAGACCGTGGTGTGCGGCAGCCCCTTGAGCTTGTCCACAGCGCTGGTCAGTAAGTCGTACCGCTCCTGGTGGAACCGCTTGGGCGTACAGCCGTCCACCACATGCGGCAGCGCGTCGGGCTCCAGGACGACGGTCGCCCGCCGGTCGCCGATCCCCCGGACCGCCTTGTCCAGCCATGCGCGATAGGCGCTGCCGTCGGCCGCGCCGCCCTTGGAGTACTGTCCGCAGTCGCGGTGCGGGATGTTGTAGAAGACCAGCAGCGCCTCCCGGTTCACCTGGTCCGCGGCCTCGGTGAAGCCCCGCGCCCGCCGCTCCGGATCGGCCGCCCCGAGCCACTCCGCCACGGGCTGCTCCGCGATCTTCTGTACCAGCCTGGCCGCGCCCTTCGCCCCCTTCTTCCGATACGCCGCCACCTGCCGCGCCGCGCTGCCGCTCGGGTTCACCCAATAGGGGATCGTCGCCTTGGGCCGCTGCTTCGCCTGCCCGGCGAGGGAGACGTGGCCGCCGTCGCGTTTCGAGGGCCCGAAGCATCCGGAGACCGCCGCGAGCGACAGCACCACCCCGGCGGCGGCGAGCGCGCGGGGGCGGGGGTGGCGGCGGAGGCACACGGTGTCGTCCTAGTGCGCGTTACGGCTGCCGGCCGACACGCGGCGAGGGGAGCCCGTGGTGCCGGTCAGGTAGGCCGAGACGACGACGTTCGCCGAGTACGTCTTGGTCGAGCGGTTGAACTTCCCGCCGCAGGTGATCAGCCGCAGCTCCGCACGGTCATGGGAGCGCGACCCGTACACCCGTCGCGCGTCGAACCGCTTCGCCGGCACGACCTCGACGTCCTCGACCGTGAACTCCGCCGTCGTACCGTCCGACCGCGCGACCCGCACCCGCTCCCCCCGCTTGAGGTCGCCCAGCCCGTGGAACACCGCCGGCTTGGACTTGGTGTCCACGTGGCCGACCAGCAGCGCCGTGCCCGGGGAGCCCGGCTCGGGACCGGCGCGGTACCAGCCGACCGCGCCGGGGCGGCTGTACGGCGGCGGCTTCACCGCCCCGTCGCGGTCGAGGCCGCTGGCGACGATCGGGGCGCGGACCCCCGCCGCCTCGATCACCACCCGCTTGGGCCGGGCGGCCGCCAGCGGCGTATGCGCCGGGGGCAGCGGATGGGAGGGCGGCCGTCCGACCGCGGCCACGTCCCCCGTCGTCGGCGCCGGAACGCCCGCGCCCTCCGTGGTGTCCCGGCCCCACATCCACAGGCCGAGCAGCAGCACCGCCCAGGCCGTCCCCATGGCCAGCCGGCCGAGGCCGGCGAAGCGCCTTCCGTTCCCGTCCATGCCGGTCAGCCCGCGGTCCCGGAGGAGGGACGGCGACGGCGGTGCACCGCGAGCCCGCCGACGGCCACGGCCGTACCGCCCGAGAGCGCCAGGCCGTACGCCTCCGCACCGCCGATGTCGTCACGCGCCCGCTCCTCCGCACCGGGCGCGGTGCCGCCCCCGCCCGCGCGGACGGGCGCGACGGGCGAGGGCGGGCGTTCCACGGCGAGGGCCCGGCCGCAGTCCACGGTGACCCGGTGCGCCCCCTTGGCCGCCGTCGAGCGGATCGTCGCCTCGCTGAAGAGCGCGTCCCCCTCGGGGGTCAGCTCCGCGTCGTCCACGAACACCGGTGACGAGGCCGTGGCCACCCGGTCCGGACAGCCGAAGGCCCAGACCTCGACCTCGGCGCCGGGGGCGAGGGCGCGCGGACTGACCCGGATCGTGGTGGTGGCGGAGTACCGGGCGTCGGCGAGGGCCGGAGCGGCGGCGGCCGTCACCGCCACGACGGCGGCGCACACTGCTGCGGTGCGGAGAGTGAGGGCGACGATGCGCATGGTGAGAACCTCCTGATACCACGAGGCTCACGCGCCCGGCAGGGGCCCGCATCCGCTGCGGGCCCCTGCTACGCCATACGGGGAGAACCCGTCGAGGTCACGCGATGCGTTCCACGAGGTCCGCGATGGAGTCGACGACCGTGGACGGGCGGTACGGGTACCGGTCCACGTCGTCCGCCTTGGTCACCCCGGTGAGCACCAGGAAGGTCGCCATACCGGCTTCGAGCCCCGCCCGCACGTCCGTGTCCATCCGGTCGCCGATCATCGCGCTGGTCTCGGAGTGGGCGCCGATGGCGTTCAGCCCTGAGCGCATCATCAGCGGATTGGGCTTGCCGACGAAGTAGGGCTCCTGGCCGGTCGCCTTGGTGATCAGCGCGGCCACGGAGCCGGTGGCGGGCAGCGCGCCTTCCATGGAGGGGCCGATCTCATCGGGGTTGGTGGCGATGAACCGCGCACCGTTGTTGATCAGCCGGATGGCCTTGGTGAGCGCCTCGAAGCTGTACGTACGGGTCTCGCCGAGCACCACATAGTCGGGCTCGACATCCGTAAGGACGTAGCCGATGTCGTGCAGCGCGGTGGTCAGCCCGGCCTCCCCGATGACGTACGCGGTGCCGCCGGGGCGCTGCTCGGCCAGGAACTGGGCGCTCGCCAGCGCCGACGTCCAGATGTTGGCCACCGGGACGTCGAGCCCGATCCGGGCCAGCCGGGCGTGGAGGTCGCGCGGGGTGTAGATGGAGTTGTTGGTGAGCACGAGGAAGGGCAGGCCGGCTTCGCGCAGCCGCTTGATGAAGGCATCGGCACCGGGCACCGGTATGCCCTCATGCATCAGCACACCGTCCATGTCGGTGAGCCATGACTCGATCGGCTTGCGCTCTGTCACTGGTTGCTCTCCGCTCGGAATCGGCCTCTGACGACCACCTCAGCCTAACCGGGGAAGGGCCGGCGAGACCGGCCGCGTCCGGGAGCGCGGATACGTTCGCGAGCCGTTCGCCGGCCGTTCCAGGGGGGCCAGCGGTTCCAGCGGTCGTGGTCGTTCCAGCGGTTCCCTCCGTTCCAGCGGTTGCGGCCGTTCCATCCGTTCCAGCGCGACAGATCCGCACAGGTGTCTGATCCTGAGGGAGGGGCGGATTCCGCCCTCCCTGGGATACCTGGCACGAGCCGGACCGTAAGGAGGCCGCGATGGGCATGATGGACAAGATCAAGGGCGCGATCAGCAAGAACCCGGACAAGACCCGGCGGGGCGCTCGTAAGGGAGCCGAGACCGCGGACAAGAGGACGGGCGGCAAGTACTCGGAGCAGATCCAAGGCGGCTCGGACAAGATCGACGACGAGCTGCGCCGCCGGGGCGAGGGGCCCCGGGGCCAGTAGCTCGGCGCTTCAGGCCCCCGAGCGCCGGGACTTCACGACGAGGACGGTGCCGCAGGTCACGAGCGCGGCGCTGATGACGCCGAGCCCCGCGAACAGGGCGGTGTGACGGCCCGTCGCGGCGAGCTCGGGCATCCGCTCCCGTTCGCGCTCGTGACCTCCGTCCTCCTCTGCTTCTTCGTCCACTCCCTCCTCCTGACGGCCGTCGGTGCCGGTGCCGGTCTCCGGGACGGTGCTGGACTCGTCGGCTTGGGGCTCCTGTCCGGGGTCGGTCTCGGTGCCGAGGTCGGTCTCGGTGCCCGGGTCCAGGTCGGATTCGGCGTTGGGGTCGGTCTCCGTGCCCAGTTCCTCGCCTAGCTCCTCGGTGTCGGTGTCGAGGCCCTCTTCGTCGAGGTCAAGGTCGAGGTCGGTACCGGCATCGGCCTCGGTTTCGGTACCGGGGTCGGTTTGGGCATCGACGTCCGCACTGGCGTCCGCGTCGGTGTCGGCCTCCACCTCCGCGTCCGTCTCCGTCTCCGTGTCGGCGTTCACGTCCGTGTCGGCGTCCGCGTCGACCTCGGTGTCCGTCTCGGGCTCGGTCCCGGTGTCCGTCTTGGCGCTGGGCTCGGCGTCGATGTCGGCCTCCGTACCGACGTCCGCGCCCGCCTCCGTGTCGGCGCCCGCCTCCGTCTCGGCGTCGGCATCGCTGTCGGCACGGGGCGGCACTGCGGCCGGACGGCTCTCCTTATGGCTTGGGCTTGGGCTGGGGCTGGGGCTCTCCGTGCCGGTGCTGGTGCCAGTGCTGGTACTCGCGCTCGGCGTCCGGCTCGGCGAAATGGACCGGGTCTTGCCGGGAGCCCGCGTCGGAGCGGCCGTAGGGGTCCTGGAAGGGGTGGCCGACCGCACGTCGGGCTGCGTTCCGGCATCCGCATCGGTGCCGGAGGCGGTAGCGGCCCCGGCGGCGACACCGGTGTCCGCCTCCGTATCGCCACCGGCATCCGTACGCGCACCCGTCGTACTCGCACCCGCGCCCGCACCCGCACCCGTGCCCACATCCGCACCCGTCGTCGCCCCGGCGATACGGAAGTCGTAGTCGTTCGACTGCCCCACCCAGTCGCCGTCGTCCGCGCGCCGCTGTACGGCGATGGCGTTGGCCGTCACCGGCCCCTCGGGCGCGTCCGCGGTGAAACGCGTGCGCACCCGGACGTCGACGGTCTTGTGCGCGGGCACGGTGAAACCCTTGAAGTGGTCGTCGAAGACCCCGATGTTCTCGTCCTCGTCCGTCGTCTGGAACGACACCGGCCGCCAGGTGGCGCCGCCGTCCGCGGACGGGTCGAGGAACTCGAAGTCGATATGGCGGGGCCGCAGTTCGCGGCCCTGGTCGATCAGGACCGCGATGGGGTGGATCGCGCGGCAGCCGGTGTCCGTGGCGTTGCGCAGTTCGAGGTGCCAGCCGTGCCAGCCGCCGCCGCGTGCGTACTGGTCCGGTCCGTCGCGCAGGCGGGCTTCGATCGGGAAGTCGGTGGCGTTCCGGTCCCCGCAGGTGGCGGGGAGGGGCGCGGCGGCGTACGCCGGAACCCCGTACAGGGCGGGGGCGCACGCGAGCGCGGCCGCCGGAAGGACGGCTCGTAGGGACAGTGCGGTGGGCAAGCGCATGAGTGACCTCTGCTGTGCTGCGGTTCATCCCCGAGCACTCCGCTACATTCCGCGTCCGCACTCCGACACACCGCACCAGGGCCGGATTGCCCCCGACTGGCCGTCCGGATCCCCCTCGATCAGCCCAGTGCGAACAGCGGTGCGAGCACCAGCCGGGCGGCGCCCTCGACAACGGCCCGCCCGCCCCGCTCCACGACGCCGACGGGCACCGTGGGGCGGCTGGTGCGCGCGGAGTCCTCGGCGAGCATCGCGGCCACGCCGCGTACGTAGGGGCCGGGGTCGGCCAGCACCACCCGGCCGCCCAGGAGCACCCGGTCGATGTCGAGCAGCCGTACCAGGTTGGCCGCGCCGACGCCGAGCAGCCGCGCGGCGCCCGTACGGTCGCCGCGTGCCACGGCGGCGAGGCACAGCGCCTCCAGACAGCCCCGGTTGCCACAGCCGCAGGGCGGCCCGTCGAGCTGGATCACCTGGTGCCCGAACTCCCCCGCGTCGGTGCGCGCCCCCCGGTACACGCCGCCGCCGAGCACCAGCCCGGCGCCCAGGCCGGTGCCCAGATGGAGATACGCGGCCGACTCGGCGGTCTCGGCGGTCGTGAGCCCGAGCGCGGCGGCGTTGGTGTCCTTGTCGAGGACGACGGGCAGGGCGAGCCGCTCGGCGAGCGCGTCGCGCAGCGGGAAGCCGTCCCACTGGGGAAAGCCGGTGACGCGGTGCAGCACGCCTGAGCCGTGGTCGAGCGGGCCGGGTGCGGCGACACCGACGCCGAGCGGTCCGCCGTCCGCCCCATCCCCGCCTCGAGCCGGCGCGGCGTCCGCGTCCGCGAGGAGCGCCCTGACCTCGGCCGTGGCCGCCCCGACCGCCTGCTCCGCCCCCGCGCCGAAGTCGAAGGGCGCGGTGCGGGCGGCGACCGGTGTGCCCGCGAGGTCGACGAGGACCGCCGTCAGCTCGTCGCGGTCGAGGTGCAGCCCGATCGCATGGCGGGCGCCGGGGACCAGGCGGAGCGCGGTGGGCGGTTTGCCGCCGGTCGAGGCGCGCTGCCCGGCCTCCGCCGCCAGGCCCTCCGCCCGCAGCCGCGCCGTGATCTTGCTGACGGCCTGGGGGGTGAGGCCGGTGCGGGCGGCCAGCTCCAGCCGGCTGACGCCGTCCTCGCCCGCGTCGCGCAGCAGGCGCAGGACGAGCGCGGCGTTATGGCTGCGCAGGGCGGACAGATTGGCTCCGGGCCCGGCCACCCCCGACATCGTGCTGTTCACCCACCCATTGTGGGCCTCGCTTGCGCTTCCGCAACACTGTTGTCAAAGTGGCCGCATGGATGCCAATGCCCTGGATGACAGCAGCACCTTCCGAGTGGGACTGATCGGCTACGGCCTGGCCGGATCCGTCTTCCACGCCCCCTTGATCGCGGCCACCGAGGGACTGGTCCTGGACACCGTCGTCACCTCCAGCCCGGAGCGGCAGCGGCAGGCCCGCGGCGAGTTCCCCGACGTCCGTCTCGCGGACTCCGCCGATGAGCTGTGGGGCCGGGCCGATGAGCTGGATCTGATCGTCATCGCGTCCCCGAACCGCACCCATGTCCCACTCGCCCGCGCCGCCCTCGAGGCGGGGCTGCCGACCGTGGTGGACAAGCCGCTGGCCGCGACGGCCGCCGAGGCCGAGGAGCTGACCGCGCTCGCCGAGGCCCGCGGGCTGCTGCTGAGCGTCTTCCAGAACCGCCGCTGGGACAACGACTTCCGCACCCTGGAGAAACTGCTCGCCGAGGGGGCGCTCGGCGAGGTGTGGCGCTTCGAGTCCCGCTTCGAGCGGTGGCGGCCGCGGCTCAAGGGCGGCTGGCGGGAGTCCGGCGACCCGGCCGAGGTCGGCGGGCTGCTGTACGACCTGGGCAGCCATCTGGTCGACCAGGCGCTCACCCTCTTCGGCCCCGCCGAATCCGTCTACGCCGAGGTCGATGTGCGCCGCCCCGGGGCACAGACCGACGACGACACCTTCATCGCCCTCACCCACGCCGGCGGGGTCCGCTCCCACCTGTGGATGAGCGCGACCACCGCCCAGCTCGGCCCGCGCTTCCGGGTGCTGGGCAGCCGGGCGGGCTATGTGAAGTACGGCCTCGACCCGCAGGAGGCCGCCCTGCGCGAGGGGCTGCGCCCCACCGCGCGCCCCGCCGCCCCGGCCGCCGAATGGGGCACCGAGCCGGAGAGCGCCTGGGGCCGGCTGGGAGCGGGCGAGTCCCCGCTGACCAGCGGCGGGACCCCGGTGCCCACCCTCCGGGGCGACTACCCCGCGTACTACGCCGCCGTCGCCGCCGCCCTCCGCGACGGCACCCCGCCGCCGGTCACCGCCGCCGAGGCCGCGGCCGCCCTGCACGTACTGGAGGCGGCCCAGGTGTCGGCCGCGGAGCGCCGTACGGTCCGGATCGAGGTCCCGGCATGAGCGAGCACACCGAGCACACCGAGCTGATCGCCCGCCTGGAGGAGCAGGAGCGCCGGCTGCGCCTGCCCCACTTCGACAACGACGACGCCTGGCGTCTGGGCTGCCTCGTCGCCGACCTGGCCCAGGAGCGCGGCGCCGCCGTCACGATCGGCATCCACCGCGCCGGTCAGCGCCTCTTCCACCGCGCCCTGCCGGGCACCTCCCCCGACAACGACGCCTGGCTGGAACGCAAGTTCCGGGTCGTGGAGCGCTACGGGGCCGCCTCCTACCTCGTCGGCACCCGCTTCCGCGCCAAGGGCACCACTTTCGAGGAGTCCTCCCGTCTCGACCCCGACCGCTACGCCGCGCACGGCGGCGCCTTCCCCCTCCATGTGACGGGCACGGGCGTCATCGGCGCGGTCGGGGTCTCGGGACTGCCACAGGCCGAGGACCACGCGCTGGTGGTGGAGGCGCTGGAGCGCTATCTGACGACGGCCTGACCCCGAGTCGGTCGAGGGCGGCCCCGGCGGGACGGCCCTCGACCGCTCACCAGTCCACTGGTCAGGCGCCCCGTCAGGCGTCCTTGAACTCCTGCCGCTGGCGGCCCAGGCCGTCGATCTCGAGCTCGACGACATCGCCGGCCCGGAGGTACGGCTTGGGCTCGGGGCGGCCCATGGCCACGCCCGCCGGGGTGCCGGTGTTGATGACATCGCCGGGGTAGAGGGTCATGAACTGGCTGAGGTAGCGCACCACCCGGGCCACCCCGAAGATCTGGTCCGCGGTGCTGCCGTCCTGCTTCAGCTCGCCGTTGACCCACAGGCGCAGCCCCAGGGCCTGCGGGTCGGGAACCTCGTCGGCGGTGACCAGCCAGGGGCCCAGGGGGTTGAACGTCTCGCAGTTCTTGCCCTTGTCCCACTGGCCGCCGCGCTCGATCTGGAAGGCGCGCTCGGAGACGTCGTGGGCGACCGCGTAGCCCGCGACCGCGTCGAGGGCGGCCTCGTCGGAGTCGAGGTAGCGGGCGGTGCGGCCGATGACGACGGCGAGTTCGACCTCCCAGTCGGTCTTCACGCTGCCGCGCGGGACGAGGACCGTGTCATCGGGGCCGACGACCGTGTCCGGGGCCTTCATGAAGATGATGGGCTCTTCGGGAACGTCGGCGCCGGTTTCGGTGGCGTGGTCGTGGTAGTTCAGCCCGATGCACACGATCTTGCCGATACGGCCGAGCGGCGGACCGATCCGCACCCCGCCGTCCTCGATCGCCGGCAACGCGTCGCCGCCCTCGGCGGCCGCCGCCTCGCGCAGCCGCGCGAGAGCGGCCTCATCGGCGAGGAGGGCGCCGTCGATGTCCGTGACCAGGGCGGACAGATCGCGCAGGATGCCGTTCTGATCGAGCAGCGCGGGGCGTTCCGCGCCCACCGGTCCGACACGCAGCAGTTTCATCCCAAGACTCCCGAGGTCGCAGGCCGGTGCGAGACGCCTACCGGCTGCTCGATCCTCCCGTCAGGGATGTCCAGCCCGCAAGACCTCGTTCACCCACTGGGACGTCGAGGAGGAGGCGGTTTCGGGCGATGCCCTAACCCCGGTGCAGCAGGGCCCGTTCCACCGCCGTCCAGGTCGTACTGGTCGCCAGGTACAGCGCCGCCGCCAGCGGAACCACGGCGGCGGTGACGAGGGTGCCGAACGACAGCAGCGGCAGCGCCCGAGCCACTCCGGGCGCCCCGGCGTGCACAGGACCCGGGAAATGGCGAGGCGGCGGGAGTTATCCGGCCCCGGCGGCGGTCCGGGGCTCGGCCGTTTTCAGGCGGGCCCAGACCACCAGGCGGTAGCGGGAGGTGAATTCGGGCGTGCAGGTCGTCAGCGTGAGGTAGTAGCCCGGTTCGGTGTAGCGGTAGCGCGGGTGGGCGGAGCTGTAGGGCACCGGGGCGATCACCGTGCCGTCGGCGGGTGAGGTGCGCGGCAGGGTGCGCTCGACGGCGTAGGTGTACCGGGCGTCGGCGGTGTCGACGCGTACCGTGTCGCCCGGACGCATCTCGTCCAGCCGGCGGAAGGGTTCGCCGTGCGTATTGCGGTGACCCGCCAGAGCGACGTTGCCCGCCTGGCCCGGCTGGGCGGTGTGCGGATAGTGGCCCACGTAGCCCTTGTTGAGCACCGCCGCCCGGCTGGTGCCCTCGGCGATGGGCACCGTAAGGCCGATGCGCGGAATCCGGAGCACGGCGTATGCCTGGTCCCGGCGCGGGCTCTGGCTCCCGTCCCCGTCCCCGCCCCCGGGCGTCCGGTCGCCGTCTCCCTGGGTGCCGTCGGAGGAGTCGGACGTACGGGAGGGCGTCGCCCCCGGCGTCGGGGCGGACTCGGCGGGCTCGTTCTCCCACTGCCGCTCCAGCACCGCCACCTCGTGCCGTGCGTCCGCCCTCGCCTGCCGGTTGGTCCACCACAGCTGGTGAACGCAGAAGAGCAGGACCACGACCCCGAGGGTGACGGCGAGCTCACCGGCCGTCCACAGCCCCCGGGCGAGCACGGCACGCCCTCGACGACGTCGCACGCGGGCACGATAGGCCAGGCCGCGCGCACCTGCCAGAGCCACGCCACGAGGACCTTCCGGAGCCGCGCCACGAGGACCCGCCAGAGGCCACACCGCGCACACCCGCCATGAGGCCGCAACGGCGCCGCACCTCCATAGCCGCACCGCTCACACCCACCAGCGGCCGCCCCTCGGCCATCCGCTATCCGCTATCCGCTATGCGCCCAGCGCCCGCGAGACCGTATAGATCGCCAGCCCGGCCAGGGCGCCCACCACCGTGCCGTTGATCCGGATGAACTGGAGGTCCCGGCCGATATGCGCCTCGATCTTCCGCGACGTGTGCTCCGCGTCCCAGCCCGCCACCGTCTCGGTGATCAGGGAGGTGATCTCGTCCCGATACGTCGTCACCACATAGACGGCGGCGTCCTCGAGCCAGCCGTCGACCTTCCCCCGCAGCCGCCGGTCCGTCACCATCCGCCCGCCCAGCGACAGAATCGCCGCCCGCGCCCGCAGCCGCAGCTCGCTGCGCTCGTCCTCGGCCGCCGCGACGATCATCGACCGGACCGAGGCCCAGGTGGAGGCGATGAGGTCCTGGACGTCGCCGCGCCCCAGCACCTCGCTCTTGAGCCGCTCCACCCGCGCCCGGGTGTCGGTGTCGGACTGGAGGTCCCCGGCGAAGTCGGTGAGGAAGCGGTCCAGGGCGCCGCGCGCCGGATGGGCGGGCATATCGCGCATCTCGGTCACGAACCGCAGCAGTTCCTTGTAGACGCGCTCGCCGACCTTGCGGTCCACGAACCGGGGCGTCCAGCCGGGGGCGCCACCGGCCACCGCCTGCATCACCGAGTCGTTGTGCTCCACCAGCCAGTCGTGGGCGCGCAGGCACACCAGGTCCACGGCGCGGTGGTGGCCGCCCTCCGCGACCACCCGCTCCAGCAGCTTGCCCAGGCCCGGTGCGATCTCCTGGGTGTCCGCCCGGCGGGTGATGGCCTCGCCCACCACCGCCTGCACATCGGAGTCGCGCAGCACCGTGAGCGCCCCGCGCAGCGCGGTGGCCAGTTCGGCCGTCACCCGGTCGGCATGCTCGGGCTCGGCCAGCCAGGCGCCGAGCCGGCTGCCGATGCCCACCGAGCGCAGTCGCATCCGTACGACGTCGCCGGACAGGAAGTTCTCCCCGACGAACTCCCCGAGGCTGATCCCGAGCTGGTCCTTCTTGGTCGGGATGATCGCCGTATGCGGAATGGGCAGCCCCATGGGCCGCCGGAACAGCGCGGTGACCGCGAACCAGTCGGCCAGGGCGCCCACCATGCCCGCCTCGGCGGCCGCGGCGACATACCCGGCCCAGCCGCCGGCACCGGCGGACCGCGCCCAGGTGGCGAGCACGTACACCAGTGCGACACCGAGCAGCATCCCGGTGGCGAGCGTCTTCATCCGGCGCACCCCGCGCCGCCGCTCCGCGTCGAGGGGGTCGTCCGCGGCGAACGGCACGGCCCCGCCGCCCCGGGGCGGCGGGGCCGCCGTCTCACCAGTCGTTCTCCGCTCCATACGCTCCACCCGGTCGAGCCGTTCCCCCATGCATTGTCTCTTTCCGGTCTCAGTCGCCCATGTGTGGAACGAACGGTGAGTTCCCGTCGTCTGTCTGGGGTAGCGACCCAGCACACTGGGGGCAGGCCGACAGGCGGAGCCGGGTCCCGCCATGGGATCATGAGAGACCGACCGGACCGCATCGGCACCGCCGGATGAACTCGCCGTTACCGTCCACTTCCGGAGCCTCGGGCTCCGTCTGCCCGAGGAGACAGACCGCCCATGAGCGTGCCCCCTATGCCCAGACGCACGGGGTATGCCGTGCTCGCTGCGCTGGCGGCAGTTGTGGTCCTCGTCTCCACCGCGATATTCATCGGGCTCCGTGGTGACCAGGGCGGTACGGACTCCCACGCGCAGGGGGCCCGCGGCTCGGCCGCCCCGGCCTCGGCCGGCTCCTGGGTGGGCTCCTGGTCCACCTCGGCCGCGGCCGCCGAGCCGAGGACGCTGCGCGGTCTGTCGGGCCTGTCGATACGGAACGTGGTGCACACCAGCATCGGCGGCAGCAGCGCCCGCATCCAGCTCTCCAACTTCTACAGCAGCCGTCCGCTGACGATCACGCATGCCTCGCTGGCGCTGGCCGCCGCCCCCAGCAACCCCACCGCGGCGGCCGGCACCATGCGCCGCCTCACGTTCGACAACCGCACCTGGGTGACCATCCCGCCGGGGAAGGCCGTCACCAGCGACCCGGCGCGGCTCAACGTCCCGGAGGCGGCCGATCTGCTGGTCACCACCTACAGCCCGCAGGCGTCCGGCTCCGTCACCTACCACCCGCACGCCCGCCAGACGTCGTACCTGGCGCACGGCGACCGTACGGAGGACACGGCGGGCGCCGCCTACACCGAGCAGAGCCCGTACTGGCGCTATCTGACCGGTGTGGACGTGTGGTCGAAGGAGGCCGAGGGCGCGGTCGCGGTGCTGGGCGACTCGATCACCGACGGCATCACCTCCACCGCCGGGGCCAACCACCGGTGGACCGACTTCCTCGCCGAGCGGCTGCGCAGCGAGCCCGGAGCGCCCCGCTTCGGCGTGCTCAACCAGGGCATCAGCGGCAACCGCGTGCTGAGCGACGGCACCCAGTTCCCGCCCAACAACCCCAGCGGACTGTCCCGTTTCGACCGCGACGTCCTGACCCGTACGGGCGTCAAGGCCGTGATCATCGAGCTGGGCGTCAACGACATACTCCGCATCCCCCACCAGACCGACCCCGACCGGATCGTCTGGGGCCTGAAGCGGCTGACCGAGCAGGCGCACGCCCGGGGCCTGCGGGTCATCGGAGCCACCCTGACGCCCTTCTACGGGCACCGCGGCTACACGCCCCAGCTGGACGCCGTGCGCGCGCAGGTCAACGCGCAGATCCGGGCCGGGAGGGTCTTCGACGAGGTCGTGGACTTCGACAAGGCGCTGCGCGACCCGATCAGCCCGCTGCGGCTGCGCCCGACGTACGACTCCGGCGACCATCTGCACCCGAGCGACAAGGGCTACCGGGCGATGGCGCGGGCGCTGGACCTGGACGACCTGCGGGGCCGTACGGCGGCCGAGCTCTGAGGCGGCCCCGGCCGGCCCCTGGGCCCCCGGCCACCTGGGCACCCCTGGTCGTCCCCGGTCTCACCCCTGGTCGTCCCTGACCTCACCTCTGGGCGTCCCCGGTCTCACCCCTGGGCACCCCTGGTCGTCCCGGATGTCCTTCTCCAGGGACAGCCGGCGCGCCTCACGGTCTTCGCGGCGCGTCTCGCGCTCCTCGCGCCGTGTGCCCCGCAGCTCCCGGCGCTCGGCGCGCAGCAGCTCCCGGCGCTCGGCCTTGAGCCGGCGCCGCTCCTGCTTGAGCCGCTTGTGCTCCTCCTTGCGCAGCTTCCGCTCGACGCTGACCCCGCCGAAGACCGCCAGGCCGGTGACGGTCACCCGCGGGCCGGTGGGGTCCCCGTCGGCCGACCCGGTGTGGTCGAAACCACCCATGAGGCCGATACCGCCGACATGCGTGTCCAGGTCCGGCGGGACGATGATCTGCACCCCGCCCATGAGGGCGAAGCAGCGGATCACCACATCGCGGTCCTCGAACCGGGCCTCGCGCAGATCGATCTCGCCGCCGCCCATGAGGGCGATGGCGGTGAAGGCGCGCGGGGCGGTCCAGGTGCCCTTGCGCTGGAAGCCGCCCATGATCGCCACGGCCCACTTGGAGGTCGGGGCGCCGCCGATCCGCCCGGCCCAGCCGCCGCGGGCGGCGGGGCCCGCGGCATCCGCGGACAGCGGGGCGGGGACGGCGGTGCCGGGCACCGGGAGGTCCCGCACCAGCGGCTCCAGCTGGCCATGGGTGCGCGCCGCGTAGGCCGCGCCCAGCCGCTCCTCGAACTCCTCCATGTCCAGGCGGCCTTCGGCGACGGCTTCCCGGAGGATCTCGGCGATCCGCTCGCGCTCGGCGTCGGAGGCCCGCATTCCGGCCGGGTCCGGGAGGTCGGGGCTCGTCCCCTGGGAAGAACCAGCGCTCGTCATACGGACAGACTAATGGCGGGCCCCGGCCCTGGCCCGCCTTACGCCCCGTGCAGCATCCGCGCGATGACGTCCTCGATCTCGGGCTCGCGCACCGAGAGGTCGACCAGCGGATAGCCGTCGGCAACCGCGGCGACGATGGGCGCCGCGCTGCTGCTCGCCGGGAACGCCAGCCACTGCCGGGGCCCTTCGACCCGCACCGTGCGGGAGCCGGGGATCTCGATGGGCGGCAGTTCCCGCTCCAGGTCGACCACGAGCGTGCGTTCGCTCTCCCCCACCGCGTGCAGCCCGTCGAGCCCGCCGTCGTAGACCAGCCGGCCGTGGTCGATGACCATCACCCGCTTGCACAGCAGTTCGATATCGGTCAGATCGTGAGTGGTGAGCAGCACGGTGGTGCCCTGCTCGGCGTTCACATCCCGCAGGAACTCCCGCACCTTCGCCTTGCTGACCACATCGAGCCCGATGGTCGGCTCATCGAGGTAGAGCACCTCCGGGTCGTGCAGCAGGGCGGCCGCGATATCGCCGCGCATCCGCTGGCCCAGGGAGAGCTGACGCACCGGCACGTCCAACAACGAGCCCAGGTTGAGCAGTTCCACACAGCGGTCCAGGTTCTCGCGGTAGCGGTGGTCCGGAATCCGGTACATCCGCCGCACCAGCGCGTACGAATCGCGCAGCGGCAGGTCCCACCACAGGGTGGTCCGCTGCCCGAAGACCACCCCGATCCGGCGGGCGAGCCTCGTCCGGTCCCTGGAGGGGTCGATTCCGGCGACCCGCAGCCGCCCGCCGCTGGGCACCAGGATGCCGGTCAGCATCTTGATGGTGGTGGACTTCCCGGCGCCGTTGGGACCGATGTAGCCCACCATCTCGCCGCGCGGCACCCGGAAGCTGATGCCGTCCACGGCGCGCACCTCACGGCGCTCCCGGCGCAGCAGTCCGGCTCTGCGCCGCACCTGGAACACCTTCTCGACGCCGTCGAGCTCGATCAGGTCGTCCATCAGACCGTCCCTCGGGTCATCCATCGGGCCGTCCACGGCACTCTCTCCACGGCGCTTACTTCCCCTCAGCTTCCCGTGCTCTGATACGCCCGCAGCCCCGCCCGCCAGGCCAGCCCCGCCACCGCACAGCAGCCGCACGCGACCAGCGGTGCCGCGAAGCCGATCCAGCCCGGCAGCCCCAGCGGGTTGGGCCGGCCCAGGATGTGCAGCGCCGGCAGCCAGTTGACGAAGGCCAGCGGGACGACGAAGGTGACGCCGCGCAGCAGCTCCTTGCCGAAGACCGTCGGCGGGTACTCCAGCAGCGTGGTCCCGCCGAAGGTGAACGCGTTCTGCACCTCGGAGGCGTCCTTGGCCCAGAACTGGAAGGCGCCGCCGAGCACGAACAGCGCCCCGAAGATGACGCCCCCGCTCAGCAGCGCCACCGGCATCAGCAGCGCCCGGTCCACCGTCCAGTCGATGTCCAGCCGGCTCAGCGACCAGCCGAGCACCAGCACCCCCTGGGTGATCCGGCCCAGCCGGCGCAGCGCGAAGCGGTCGGCGGCCACCTGGGCGAGTATCGGCACCGGCCGCACCAGCAGGGTGTCCATCGTGCCGTCGCGCACCCGGCTGCCCAGCCGGCCCATGGTGCCCAGCGTGAGATCGGCGAGGCCGAAGGCGACGCTGGTAGTCCCGTAGAGGAAGGCGACCTCGTCAAGGGTGAAGCCGCCCAGCTCACCGATGTGGGTGAACATCAGCGCGATCGCGACGAAGTCCAGCCCGGTCGCGAGGAGGTTCCCCAGCGTCATGATCAGGAACGAGGTGCGGTACGCCATCGTGGAGCGCACCCACATCCCGACGATCAGGGTGTAGGCCCGCAGCCCCTGGTACACGGCGGACTCAGCCACCCTGGACCACCACCTTCCGGGTCGCCGCCGACTGGAGCGCCCGTCCGGCCGCCAGCAGCGCCACCGCCCACCCCGCCTGGAAGACGAACGCCCGCAGCAGCCCCGGCCCCCGGTGCTCCTCCAGGAAGACGTCCGCGGGCACCTGGAGCATCGCCGCCCAGGGCAGCGCGCGGGCGATCTCGCCCAGCTGTCCGGGGAAGACGTTGAGCGGCAGGATCATCCCGGAGAAGAACAGGCACAGCAGCCCGCTCAGCATGGCCAGCCCCGTCCCGTCGAGCAGCCAGAAGGCGGCGAGCGACACCAGATAGCGCACCGCGAAGCCGACGCACACCGCGAGCACCACGGAAAGCAGGAACCACAGCCAGGTCAGGGGCGAGGCGGGCAGGCGCAGTTCGAAGACCAGCGCGCCGACGGCCATCGGCACCACGCCCCGCCCCAGCAGCTGGAACAGCGCCCGGCCGAGCTCGGTGGCCAGCCACCACAGTTGGAGGTCGACCGGACGGTAGAGGTCCACGGCGATGTCACCGGACCGGATGCGCTCCTGGAGCTCCTCCTGGAAGCCGCCGCCCATCAGCGCGACGGCCGCCAGCAGCGCCTGGCCGAGCCAGACGAAGGTCAGGGCCTGGGCAAGGTCGTAGCCGCCCAGGTGCGGCCGCTCGTCCCACAGCGCGGTGTAGGTGTAGGCGAGAATGAAGCCGAAAACGGTGTTGGTGAAGACCCCGGCCACCGTGGCGACCCGATACGTCGCGTAGCGTTTGAAGCCGCTGACCGCGACGGCCGCGTACAGCCGCATCCGCCCGTCCCTCCCTCCCCGACCGCACCGGCCGACCGGCGCCAAAAGCCGGAGCCTAGTGGGGTGGCGGGAGAGACGGCCAGCCATTATTCACCGGATGGTGTGAGCGGAATCATCTGTCCGGCCGGTCACAGACCAGTCACGGGTGCGCGCCACGTCCCCGGCCCGGAACGGATGATGCGACAGTGTTTTATCGGGCGTACGACGCGAATCGCCCGACCGTGCACGATCCTGCCGCCGCGCAACCCTCGACGGCGGCCGAGGAGTCTCAGGAGACATGAGCGACGAGCCACAGCTGATCGACGGTGGCGCGGCCGGAACGGGCGACCGACCCGGCGCCGGCGACGGCAACCACGACACGCCGCACCGCGCGGACGGCCTCCCGGCCGGCAAACCGGCCAAGGGCAGAAAGAACCGTCCCCAGCGCACCGGCTGGCGCCGTCTGCTGCCCACCTGGCGCATGGTCCTGGGGGGCCTCACCCTGATCATCCTGCTGGTCGCGGGCGGACTCGTCACCGGCTACCTGCTCGTCGAAATCCCCGCGGCCAACAAGGCCGCCATCGCCCAGAGCAACGTCTTCCTGTACTCCGACGGCTCCCAGCTGGCCCGCGAGGGCAAGGTCAACCGGGAGAAGGTCCAGCTCAGCCAGGTGCCCAAGCGGACCCAGCACGCGGTGCTGGCAGCCGAGGACCGGGACTTCTACTCGGAGTCGGCCATCAACCCCGAGGCCATGCTCCGGGCCGCCTGGAACACCGTCACCGGCAAGGGCAAGCAGTCCGGCTCCACCATCACCCAGCAGTACGTGAAGAACTACTACCTGGACCAGGAACAGACGGTCACCCGCAAGGTCAAGGAGTTCTTCATCGCGATCAAGCTGGACCGCGAGGTGAGCAAGGACGAGATCCTCGAGGGCTACCTCAACACCAGCTACTTCGGACGCAACGCCTACGGCATCCAGGCCGCCGCCCAGGCGTACTACGGCAAGGACATCGGCGAGCTCGACACCGCCCAGAGCGCCTATCTCGCGACCCTGCTGAACGCCCCCAGCGCCTACGACGTCGTCGCCCACCCGCAGAACAAGGGACGGGCCGTGGCCCGCTGGAACTACGTCCTGGACGGCATGGTCAAGAAGGGCTGGCTGAGCCGGGCCGAGCGGCAGAAGATGACCTTCCCGACGCCGTCGGAGGCCAAGGTCGCCTCGGGCATGTCCGGCCAGCGCGGCTATCTCGTCGAGGCCGTCGAGGACTACCTCACCAGCAACGGGATCATCGACGAGCAGACCCTGGCGCGCGGCGGCTACCGCATCACCACCACGATCGACAAGAAGCGGCAGGACGCCTTCGTGGCGGCCGTGCGCGACCGGCTGATGAGCAAGCTCAGCTCGGGCCGCGAGGTCGACCAGTACGTCCGCGCGGGCGGCGCCTCGATCGACCCGAAGACCGGGAAGGTGGTCGCCCTCTACGGCGGGATCGACTACACCAAGCAGTTCGTCAACAACGCGACCCGCCGTGACTACCAGGTGGGATCCACGTTCAAGCCATTCGTCTTCACCTCGGCGGTGCGCTACGGATCCACCACCCAGGACGGCCAGACGATCACCGCGGACACGCTCTACAACGGCGACAACAAACGCGAGGTCATCGGCTCGGGCGGGCCCACCGGCTACGCCCCCGCCAACGAGGACGACGTCGACTACGGCGACATCGACGTCACCACGGCCACCGACAACTCGGTGAACTCGGTGTACGCGCAGATGGCCGAGGACGTCGGCGCGGACAAGGTCAAGCAGACCGCCATCGACCTGGGCGTCCCCAAGGACACCCCCGATCTGCACGCCTCCCCCTCCATCGCGCTGGGCCCCGCCACCGCGAGCGTGCTGGACATGACCGAGGCGTATGCGACCCTCGCCAACCACGGCAAGCACGGCAACTACAGCCTGGTCTCGAAGATCACCAAGGACGGTGCGCGGATAGCGCTCCCGGAGCGGGAGGAACGACAGGCCGTCCCGCGCGCCGCCGCCGACGCCACCACCGCGATACTGCAGAGCGTGGTCGACGGCGGCACCGGCACCGCCGCCCAGGGCGCCGAGCGCCCGGCGGCGGGCAAGACCGGCACCGCGGAGGAGGACAAGGCCGCCTGGTTCGCGGGCTACACCCCGGACCTGGCGACCGTGGTCGCGGTGATGGGCCAGGACTCCAACACGGGCGTCCAGAAGTCCCTGTACGGGGCCACGGGCCTGGAGCGGATCAACGGCGGCGGCTACCCCGCCGAGATCTGGGCGCAGTACACGGCGGGCGCGCTGGACGGCCAGCCGCCGACCGACTTCGACCTGCGGCTGGAGGACGGCTCGGACTCCGCCGGCGGCCCCGAGAACACCCCGCAGTCCCCGGGCGCGCCGCCCCCGGTGGTCACCACGCCCCCGCCCGGCGTCCCGACGGACCCCACGCCCCCCACGACGCCGACCTACGAACCACCGGACCTGCCGACGTCGGATCCGACGATCGACCCGCCGACGGACTTCCCCACCGACGGGCCGTCGACCGAACCAGGACCGGGCGATCCCGGCGGGCCCGGTGACCCGGGCGGCGATCCGGGCGGGCCGGGGGACCCGGTGGACGGCTGAGACAGCGGCAGAGGGTGGTGACGGAGCCCGTCACCACCCTCTGTCACACCCGCGGCCTTCGCTCCTCAGAGATAGAGCCTCAGAGGGAAAAGCCTCGCTCCTCAGAGATAGAGCCCCGTGGAGTCCTCGGCCCCTTCCAGCCGCTCGGCGGCCACCGCGTGCAGATCGCGCTCCCGCATCAGGACGTAGGCGACCCCGCGGACCTCGACCTCGGCCCGGTCCTCCGGGTCGTAGAGCACCCGGTCGCCGGGCTCCACGGTCCGTACGTTCTGCCCGACCGCGACCACCTCGGCCCAGGCCAGCCGCCTGCCGACCGCCGCGGTGGCGGGGATAACGATGCCGCCGGACGACCGGCGCTCGCCCTCCGGAATATCGGTGCGGACCAGCACACGGTCGTGCAGCATCCGGATGGGCAGCTTGTCATGGGTCGTGTTCGCACTCACGCCATGACCGTACCTGGCCGGACGGCGCGATGACGCCTCAGGGCGCCACCCCGGCCGCCTCGCGCGGCACGCGGGCCCCACCGCTCCCCCACGACCGGCCCGCCGTACGACCGCCCCGTCCCAGGAGGACCGGCCCGTCCTTACGAGCGGCACCGCTTGCACCGCGAGGACCGGGAGGCCCTGGACGACCGGGAGGACCGCGCCGAGAGCGCGACCAGCCCCACCAGCCCCGCCACGACGAGCGCGACCGGCACGATCCGCTCCATCCGGGGCTCGCCCTCCTCCGACACCAACTGGCCCCGCACGCTCGTGACCACTCGGTTCGCGGACACGTACGCCCGCCCGGCGGTCCGGTCCACGGCCGACGCCGCCTTCGCCTTCGCGTCCCCGATGATCGTCTTCGGGTGCACCCGCACCCCGATCTCGTCGAGCGTCACGGCGAGCTGCTGCCGCCTGCGGGCGATGTCCGCCTCAATCTGCGCAGGGGTCCTGGCATCCGACACCGCGCTGCCTCCGTCAGTCTCGATGATTCGTGATGGACAGTCTGTCAGCTCCCCCTCTTCCCCGCCCCACGGCACCCCCGGACGGGAAGCTGGCTAATGTCGGGGACGTACCGCCCGATGCCACGAGGAGCACCAGACCATGAGCGAGCGACTGCAGCCCGGCGACACCGCCCCCGCCTTCACCCTCCCCGACGCGGACGGCAAGCAGGTCTCGCTCGCCGACCACGCCGGCCGCAAGGTGATCGTCTACTTCTACCCCGCCGCCCTCACCCCCGGCTGCACCAAGCAGGCGTGCGACTTCACCGACAACCTCGAACTCCTCTCCGGTCACGGCTACGACGTCATCGGCATCTCCCCCGACAAGCCGGAGAAGCTCGCCAAGTTCCGCGACCAGGAGGACCTGAAGGTCACCCTGCTCGCCGACCCCGCCAAGGAGACCCTCGAGGCATACGGCGCCTTCGGCGAGAAGAAGCTCTACGGCAAGACGGTCACGGGCGTGATCCGCTCCACCGTGATCGTCGACGAGCAGGGCAAGGTCGAGCGCGCCCTGTACAACGTGAAGGCCACCGGCCACGTAGCCAAGATCATCAAGGACCTGGGCCTCTGACCCCGGCGTTCCCCCGAGGGTCCCGCACCACGCCGGTGCGGGACCCTCGCGGATGAGACCTTGAGGAGGCGCGGAGCCGGCCCGGCCGCGCGCGAACGCGCACCTGTACTTCCGCCGTCGCCGGACCGGTAGCATGACTGTCCATTGCGGCCGTGATGGAATTGGCAGACATGCTGGGTTTAGGTCCCAGTGGGGTAACACCCGTGAGGGTTCGAATCCCTCCGGCCGCACTCATGCCAGGGGCGCCACACCGAAGCGGTGTGGCGCCCCTGGCGTTCGCTCATCCCAGAAGTTCGCGCACGATCGGGGCGATGGCGCGGAACGCCTTGCCGCGGTGGCTGATGGCGTTCTTCTCATCGGGGGTCAGTTCGGCGCAGGTGCGGGTCTCGCCGTGGGGCTGGAGGACGGGGTCGTAGCCGAAGCCGCCGCCGCCCACGGGCTCACGGCGGAGGGTGCCGGTGAGCCGACCGGAGACCACGCGTTCGGTGCCGTCGGGGAGGGCGAGGGCGGCGGCGCATTCGAAGTGGGCGCCGCGGTGTTCGTCGGGGACGTCGGCGAGCTGGGCGAGCAGCAGGTCGAGGTTGGCGCGGTCGTTGCCGTGGCCGCCCGACCAGCGGGCCGAGAAGATGCCGGGGGCGCCGCCGAGGACGTCCACGCAGAGGCCGGAGTCGTCGGCGATCGCGGGGTGGCCGGTGGCCCGCGCCAGGGCGTGGGCCTTGAGGAGGGCGTTCTCCGCGAAGGTCACGCCGGTCTCCTTGACGTCCGGGACCTCCGGATAGGCGTCGGCGCCGACGAGTTCGACGTCGAGGCCGGACTCGCCCAGGATGGCGCGCAGTTCGGTGATCTTGTAGACGTTGCGGGTCGCGAGGACCAGGCGGCGGGGGTGCGGGGGATGTCCCTCAGTGTGTTGCTGCATAGCTCTCGATTATCGAGGGGAGGCCGGGGCAGGCGGACGCCGGCGGTCAGGGCGAGCAGACGTCGGTCAGCTCGCCCGCCGCGTCCCTGACCGGGGTCAGATCGGGCTGCTCACCGCTGTCGATGGACTTCTGGACGTTGTCCACGGCCTTCTGGAGGCTGTCGACGGCCTTGCCGACGTCGGCGTTGTCGGTGCGGTCACCGGCCTTGTCGATGTCCTTGTCGAGGGCGTCCAGGACCTTGTCGGCGTCCTCCGGGTTGTCGGCGGCGCCGCTCAGGGCGTCCTGGAGGTCGTCCACGTCGTTGGATATCTCGACCGCGAGCTGGGCGCAGTCGAGGGCCTTCTCCACGGCGCCGCAGCCGGCGGTGACCGGCACCGCGAGCGCGACGGCGGCGAAAGCGGTGACGGCGGTGGTGCGGCGGTGACGGTTGCGCGGCGCCATGGCGTGGGTCCTCCCCGTGAACAGCCGGAACGATGCTGGTACCTGACTAAACGCCAGGCGCCGGGCGACGGTTGCCCGGCGCCGCCGTTCTCACGCGTCGCCGGCCAGCGCCGCGCGCTGGATACCGGCCAGGGCGTCGCAGCCCGCCACGGCGAGGTCCAGCAGGCCGTTCAGCTCGTCGCGGGCGAAGGGCTCGCCCTCCGCGGTGCCCTGCACCTCCACGAAGCGCCCGTCGCCGGTGCAGACGACGTTCATGTCGGTCTCGGCGCGCACGTCCTCCTCGTAGCAGAGGTCGAGCAGGGGGACACCGCCGACGATGCCGACGCTGACGGCGGAGACGGTGCCGGTCAGCGGCTGCCGGGTGGCCTTGATGAGCTTCTTCTCGCGGGCCCAGCCGATGGCGTCGGCCAGGGCCACATAGGCGCCGGTGATGGCGGCGGTGCGGGTGCCGCCGTCGGCCTGGAGGACATCGCAGTCGAGGACGATGGTGTTCTCGCCGAGCGCCTTGTAGTCGATCACGGCGCGCAGCGAGCGGCCGATGAGGCGGGAGATCTCATGCGTACGGCCGCCGATCTTGCCGCGGACGGACTCGCGGTCGCCTCGGGTGTTGGTGGAGCGCGGCAGCATCGCGTACTCCGCGGTGACCCAGCCCTCGCCGCTGCCCTTGCGCCAGCGCGGCACACCCTCGGTGACGCTCGCGGTGCACAGGACCCGCGTATCGCCGAAGGAGACGAGGACGGAGCCCTCGGCGTGCTTGCTCCATCCACGCTCGATGGTCACGGGGCGGAGCTGGTCAGGGGTGCGGCCGTCGATACGAGACATGGGACGAGCCTATCGGCATCGCCGAGGGCCCCGGTCCGCGTCCGGTTCGGGTACGGCACGAGTACGGCACGGCCGCGGACCGCGTCCGGCGCGCGGTACGGTCCGCGGCGGGGCGGGCTCGGACGTCAGAACCGGAAGGTCACATCAGGTCTTCGATCTCGGCGGCGATGGGGTCCGCGTCGGTGCCGATGACCACCTGGATCGCGCTGCCCATCTTCACCACTCCGTGGGCGCCCGCGGCCTTCAGGAGGGCCTCGTCGACCAGGGCGACATCCTTGACCTCGGTGCGGAGGCGGGTGATGCAGCCCTCGACCTCGACGATGTTGTCGATACCGCCGAGCCCCGCGACGATCTTCTCAGCCTTGCTGGCCATGTTCGCTCCTGTCGTCCTACTGTCCGCGTTGCGATCCACCGATCCACCGGAGTGGTCTACACCATTATGCGGGTGAGGAGGCCGACCGTCACATGGAAGGATAGATTCCTTTATCGGATCCCTACGTGTACGGGATCCCTCCGTGCTACAACAGGTCTACACCACATGTGGTGTAGACCATAACGCGGGCCGCCCCCATCCCCCGAGAGCCCGCCTCACCAGGAGGAACCGATGAGTACGGCCACCGCCCAGGCGGCGCCCGCCCAGAAGCGGGGTGCCGGTCTGTTCCAAGGGCTGCAGAAGGTCGGCCGCAGCCTTCAGCTGCCGATCGCCGTCCTGCCCGCCGCCGGAATCATGGTCCGGCTCGGGCAGCCCGATGTGTTCGGCGCCGACGGACTGGGCTGGGACAAGGTCGCCGCCGTGTTCAACAACGCCGGCGGCGCGCTCACCGGCGCCCTTCCGCTGCTCTTCTGCGTCGGCGTGGCCATCGGGTTCGCCAAGAAGTCGGACGGGTCCACCGCACTGGCCGCCGTGGTCGGCTTCCTCGTCTACAGCAAGGTGCTGGAGGCCTTCCCGGTCGCCGACGCGGTGGTCCAGAAGGGCGAGGACATACCGGCCAAGTTCAACGATCCCGGTGTGCTCGGCGGCATCGTCATGGGTCTGCTCACCGCCGTGCTGTGGCAGCGCTTCCACCGCACCCGGCTGGTGGACTGGCTCGGCTTCTTCAACGGCCGCCGGCTGGTGCCGATCATCATGGCCTTCACCGGCATCGTGGTGGGCGTCTTCTTCGGCCTGGTCTGGGAGCCCATCGGCGACGGCATCAGCAACTTCGGCGAGTGGATGACCGGACTCGGCTCCGCGGGATCGGCCCTCTTCGGCGCCGTCAACCGCGCCCTGATCCCGATCGGCATGCACCAGTTCGTGAACACGGTGGCCTGGTTCCAGCTCGGCGACTTCACCAACGCGGCCGGCGAGACGGTGCACGGCGACCTCAGCCGCTTCCTGGCGGGCGACCCGAGCGCGGGAATGTTCATGTCCGGCTTCTTCCCGATCATGATGTTCGGCCTTCCGGCCGCCGCCCTGGCCATGGCCCACGCCGCCCGCCCCGAGCGCCGCAAGGCCGTGCTGGGCATGATGCTCTCGCTGGCGCTCACCTCGTTCGTCACGGGCGTGACCGAGCCGATCGAGTTCTCGTTCATGTTCATCGCCCCGCTGCTCTACGTGATCCACGCGGTGCTCACCGCCGTGGCGATGGCGATCACCTGGGCCCTGGGCGTGCACGCGGGCTTCAACTTCTCCGCGGGCTTCATCGACTACGCCCTGAACTGGAGCCATGCCACCAAGCCATGGCTGATCATTCCGATCGGACTCGTCTTCGCGGTGATCTACTACGTGGTCTTCCGCTTCGCGATCACCAAGTTCAACCTCGCCACCCCGGGCCGTGAACCCGAGGAGGAGGTCGAGGACCTCACCAAGGCGTAGCCCGCCGTCGGCGCCGACGCGTGACGAGGCCCCGGAACCGGATCGGTTCCGGGGCCTCGTGCCGCTGCCTAGACCTCGTAGACCGCGCCCGCCTTGGCCAGCTCCACCGGGCCGCCGAAGACCTGCTGGGCGTCGCGCTGGTTGATCTGGGGGTCCGTCCACGGCGGGATGTGGGTGAGCACCAGGGTCCCGACCCCCGCCCGCAGCGCGTGCTCACCCGCCTGGCGGCCGTTGAGATGCAGCTCCGGGATGTCCTCCTTGCCGTGCGTGAAGGCCGCCTCGCACAGGAAGAGGTCCCCGCCCCGGGCCAGGTCCACCAGGGCCGCACAGGGGCCCGTGTCACCCGAGTAGACCAGCGAGCGGCCGCCGTGCTCGATCCGGAAGCCGAACGCCTCCACCGGATGGCAGACCCGCTCGGTGCGGATCGTGAAGGGGCCGAGCTCGAAGCTGCCGGGCGTCAGCGTGCGGAAGTCGAAGACCTCGCGCATCGACTTCTCATCGGGCACGTCGTCATACGCCTGGACCAGCCGCCGCTCGGTGTCCTCCGGGCCGTAGACCGGGATCGCCTCCGCGCGGCCCCCGTCGTGCCGGTAGTAGCGCGCGACGAAGTACGCGCACATGTCGATGCAGTGATCGGGGTGGAGGTGGGACAGTATGACGGCGTCGAGGTCGTAGAGACCGCAGTGGCGCTGCAACTCGCCAAGGGCGCCATTGCCCATGTCGAGGAGCAGCCGGAAGCCGTCGGCCTCTACGAGGTAGCTCGAGCAGGCCGATTCCGCGGACGGGAACGACCCTGAGCATCCGACGACGGTGAGCTTCATGAAGCAGGAACCTCCTTGAGGGGTCCCCATGCCGAGGGCCATGGGCGGGTGCGGGGGGTCATGCGGTGCCCACGAGCGTAAGGCGCGAAAGCCCAGGCAGCTCCTCCATGCGTCCGCGTTGTGGGCGGAATCACCAGGACGGAGCCGGGCGGCGCCCGGTCACGCCCCCCGCCGGCCGATCGGCCCGAGGGCTAGGCCCAGAGCTGGCCGTGCAGCGTCTCGATCGCCTCCTCGGTGGTGGCCGCCGTGTAGACGCCGGTGGAGAGGTACTTCCAGCCGCCGTCGGCGACGATGAAGACCACATCGGCGCTCTGCCCGGCCTTGACCGCCTTACGGGCGACACCGAGGGCGGCGTGCAGCGCGGCACCGGTCGAGACGCCGGCGAAGATGCCCTCCTGGGCGAGGAGTTCACGGGTGCGGGTCACCGCGTCCTCGGAGCCGACGGAGAAGCGGGTGGTGAGGACGGACTCGTCGTACAGCTCGGGGACGAAGCCCTCGTCCAGGTTGCGCAGCCCGTAGACGACGTCGTCATAGCGCGGCTCGGCGGCGACGATCTGGACGTCCGGCTTGTTCTCGCGCAGGTAGCGGCCGACGCCCATGAGGGTGCCGGTGGTGCCCAGACCGGCGACGAAGTGAGTGATGGAGGGCAGGTCGGCGAGGATCTCGGGGCCGGTGGTGGCGTAGTGGGCGCCGGCGTTGTCCGGGTTGCCGTACTGGTACAGCATCACCCAGTCCGGGTGCTCTCCGGCCAGCTCCTTGGCCACCCGGACGGCCGTGTTGGAGCCGCCGGCGGCCGGCGAGGAGATGATCTCCGCGCCCCACATGGCGAGCAGCTGGCGCCGCTCCTCGCTGGTGTTCTCCGGCATCACGCAGACGATGCGGTAGCCCTTGAGCTTGGCCGCCATCGCAAGCGAGATGCCGGTGTTGCCCGAGGTGGGCTCGAGGATGGTGCAGCCGGGGCTCAACCGGCCGTCCTTCTCGGCCTGTTCGATCATATGGAGCGCGGGGCGGTCCTTGACCGAGCCGGTCGGGTTGCGGTCCTCCAGCTTCGCCCAGATCCGTACGTCGGAGGAGGGCGAGAGCCGCGGCAGCCGGACGAGCGGCGTGTTGCCGACCGCGGCCAGCGGGCTGTCGTACCGCATCAGACCATGCCACCGGCGACGGCGGGGAGGATGGTCACGTTGTCGCCGTCCGAGAGCTTGGTGGAGATGCCGTCGAGGAAGCGGACGTCCTCGTCGTTCAGGTAGACGTTGACGAAGCGGCGCAGCTCACCGCCGTCGACCAGGCGCTCCTGGATGCCGGCGTGCCGGGTCTCCAGGTCGGCGAAGAGCTCGCCGAGCGTGGCCCCGCTGCCCTCGACCGCCTTCTGGCCGTCGGTGTAGGTGCGGAGGATGGTCGGGATGCGGACCTCGATGGCCATGTCTGGGCTCCTGTCGGAGGGCGGGGTGGATCCCGGACCGGAGGGGCCGGGAGGGCGTCGCCGAAAGGGCGTCGGGCGTCGCGAGGGCGCGCTCAGGCGGCCACGGCGGGGCGCGGACACATCGCGCTGGCGAGCCGGCACAGGTCGACGTGAAGCCGCGCCACGAGCAGCATGCCCGGCGTCTTCTCGCTCACGTCATCGAAAACCATGGACACATCGTATCGATTCCCGATCCGGACTCCGGAAGGTTGTCCCGCTATACGGACTGGTAAAGACCGCGATGCGAGATCGCTGTACGAGACGAAGGAGCTCAGTAGCTCTCGACGACCGTGACGTCCTCCTCGGTGACCTCGCCGTCCACGATCCGGAAGGACCGGAACTGCACGGGTCCCTCGTCATTGCCGCACTCGGCCGTGGAGACCAGGACGTAGTGCGCACCGGGCTCATTGGCGTAGGAGATGTCGGTGCGGGAGGGGTATGCCTCGGTGGCGGTGTGTGAGTGGTAGATGACCACCGGTTCCTCGTCCCGGTCGTCCATCTCGCGGTAGAGCTTGAGCAGGTCACCCGAGTCGAACTCGTAGAAGGTGGGCGAGCGGGCGGCGTTCAGCATCGGGATGAACCGCTCGGGGCGGCCGCTTCCGGCCGGGCCGGCGATCACGCCGCATGCCTCGTCGGGGTGGTCGGCGCGGGCGTGCGCGACGATCTGGTCGTGGAGCGCCTGGGTGATGGTCAGCATGCCAGAAGAATAGGAGGCGGGCTCCGGACCGATGTCCGGAGCCCGCCTGATGAGACGCGCCGCCCGAAAGGCGATACGGATTACTTGCCCGCGTACTCCGGCTCCGCGTCGCGGCCGGCGTCCGGCCGGCCACCGCCGCTCGACTTCAGGACGAACCAGCCGATCACCAGGACGACGGCCCAGACGGCGCCGACGTACAGACAGACCCGGGCGTCCTTGTCGGACGCGATCAGGCAGGTCACGAAGATCAGGAAGATCAGCGCCACCCAGCTGAAGACGGCCCCGCCCGGGGCGGGGAAGGACGAGGCCGGCAGGCGGCCGGAGGTCACCGCCTTGCGGTACTTGATGTGGCTGACGAGGATCATCGCCCAGGCCCAGATGCCCGCGGCCGTGGCCACCGAGGTGACGTACTCGAACGCCTTCTCCGGGACGACGTAGTTGAGGATCACGCCGATGCCCATGAGCAGCACGGAGACGGTGATGCCGACGGCCGGGGTCTTACGGGCGTTGAGCATCCCGAAGATCTTCGGGGCCTCGCTGTTGGCGGCCAGGTCGCGCAGCATCCGGCCGGTGGAGTACATCCCGGAGTTACAGGAGGACAGGGCCGCGGTGAGCACGACGAAGTTGACGATACCGGCCGCGAACGGGATGCCGATCTTGGAGAAGGCGTGCACGAAGGGGCTCTCGCCGGCCGAGAACTCGGTCCACTTGACGACCGCGAGCAGCACCAGCAGGGCACCGACGTAGAAGATGAGGATGCGCCAGGGCAGCGTGTTGATCGCCTTGGGGAGCGTCTTCTCGGGGTTCTCGGACTCGCCCGCGGTGACGCCGACCAGCTCCACGGCGAGGTAGGCGAACATCACACCCTGGAGGGTCATCAGGCTGTCGCCGATGCCGTTGGGGAAGAACCCGCCGTGGGACCAGAGGTTGGAGGCGGCGGCGGTGTCACCGGCGTCGGAGAAGCCGAGGGTGAGCACGCCCAGACCGATCACGATCATGCCGATGATCGCGGTGACCTTGACCATCGAGAACCAGAACTCGACCTCACCGAAGATCTTCACCGAGATCAGGTTGACGGCGAACAGCACCACCAGGAAGACCAGGGCGCTGACCCACTGCGGGATCGAGGGGAACCAGTAGTTGATGTAGATGGCGGCGGCCGTGAGCTCGGCCATGCCGGTCACCACCCACATCAACCAGTACGTCCACCCGGTGACGAACCCGAAGAACGGGCCGAGGAACTCACGGGCGTACTCCGCGAAGGACCCGGAGACCGGGCGATAGAGGAGCAGCTCACCGAGCGCCCGCATGATGAAGAAGATGACCACGCCCGCGAGGGCGTACATGAGGACGATGCTCGGGCCCGCCTTGGCGATATTCGCCCCGGCACCCATGAACAGGCCGACGCCGATGGCGCCGCCGATGGCGATCATCTGGACCTGGCGACTGCCCAGGCCGCGCTCATAGCCCTCTTCAGGAGCCGCTGAGGTCATATTTGCTGCGCCTTTCTCCCTGTGGCGGCTGGCGATCGTGAAGATTTATCACGTCCACACAACTGATCCAGCCGACGCGGAGTGGCGCACACCACAGGGATAAGCGGACAAAAGTTATACGGCGCAACAAAGACAACAACCGCGGTGATGCGATCGTTATCCGGAGTTGAGCATCCTCTAAACGAACACTCAGTAATCGAGGCCGGTGGCTATTCCGGCATGAGCGTTTCGACCAGGGTCTCCTGCAGCCCGCCGAGCCAGAAATACGCCATCACCATCGGCTTGCGCGGGTCGGAGTCCGGCAGCCGCAGCAGCGCGCCCCCGTCGTCCTCGTCGGTGACCTCCAGCCGGGTCCCGATGGCCAGCCGCAGATCGTTGAGAGCGCCCAGCCACTGCCGGGACTTGTCCGGCACCAGCTCCAGTACGGCCGGGGCCGGGGCGGGCGATCCGGTGGTCAGCGCGTCCAGATCGCGCACCATCGCCAGGGCGTCGTCGCGCTTGCGCGCCCGCAGGTCGTTCTCGGTGAAGCGGCGGAACTCCGCGGACGCCTCCCGCGCCTCCCGCTCCTCACGCGGCCCGAGCTCCTGGTCCGGGGGCCGGTAGGCGTCCGGGAACAACCGGGCCAGCGCCGGGTCGGCCGGCGGTTCGCTGGGGCCCTCGGCGAACAGCTCGGCCAGCGGGTCGCCGCCCTCGGCGGGCTGGTCGCCCGGCCCGATCAGCTCGGCGAGCTGCAGGGCCAGGCTGCGCAGGATGGAGACCTCGACCTCGTCCAGGGCGATGGCGGCGCCGCCGTCGGGCAGCGGCTCGAAGCGTCCCGACATCAGCGCTCCTGCTGGAGGGTCGCCCACAGGCCGTAGCCGTGCATCGCCTGCACATCGCGCTCCATCTCCTCGCGGGTGCCACTGGAGACGATCGCGCGGCCCTTGTGATGAACGTCGAGCATCAAGCGGTGCGCCTTGTCCTTGGGGTAGCCGAAGTAGCTCTGGAACACATAGGTCACATAGCTCATGAGATTGACGGGGTCGTTGTGCACCACCGTCACCCAGGGAACGTCGGGCTCCGGCACCGACATCGGTGCTTCACGGGCTTCGGGACGTTCGATCTCCACGGGTGTGACACTCACACCTCCCATGCTGCCACCCGGCACTGGTCGGCGCATAAACCGGCACCCAGATCTCGTCAGTCTGACGAGTAAGGGAGGTAGCATCGTCCACCATGGACACTGCGGACTTGGGACTGCCGGTGGACGTGCCGTCGACCGCGCTCTTCACCGACCGGTACGAACTCACCATGCTTCAGGCCGCGCTGCGGGCGGGCACCGCCGACCGCCGCTCGGTCTTCGAGGTCTTCACCAGGCGCCTCCCCGAAGGCCGCCGCTACGGCGTCGTGGCGGGCACCGGGCGGGTGCTGGACGCCGTCGAGAACTTCCGCTTCGACGGCGGCGTCCTGGACTTCCTCGCACAGCAGCGGATCGTGGACGAGGCGACGCTGTCCTGGCTCGCCGACTACCGCTTCCGCGGCGACATCTGGGGCTACCCCGAGGGCGAGGTCTACTTCCCCGGCTCGCCGATCATGCGGGTGGAGGGCACCTTCGCCGAGGCGGTGCTGCTGGAGACGGTGATCCTGTCCATCCTCAACCACGACTCGGCGGTGGCCGCCGCCGCGTCCCGGATGTCCACCGCCGCCGGCGGCCGGCCGCTGATCGAGATGGGCGCCCGCCGCACCCATGAGCTGGCCGCCGTCGCCGCCGCCCGCGCCGCCTATGTCGGCGGCTTCGCCACCACCTCCGACCTCGCGGCCGGATTCCGCTACAACATCCCCACCGTGGGCACCAGCGCCCACGCCTTCACCCTGCTGCACGACAGCGAGCGGGACGCCTTCATCGCCCAGGTCGAGTCGCACGGCAGCGACACCACCCTGCTGGTGGACACCTACGACGTCGCCGAGGCGGTGCGCACCGCCGTGGAGGTGGCCGGCAAGGACCTGGGCGCCGTACGGATCGACTCCGGGGACCTGCTGCTGCTCGCCCACCGGGTGCGCCAGCAGCTCGACGAGCTGGGCGCCAAGAACACCAGGATCGTGGTGACGAGCGATCTGGACGAGTACGCGATCGCCTCGCTGGCGGCGGCCCCCGTGGACGCGTACGGGGTCGGCACCCAGCTGGTCACCGGCAGCGGCCACCCCACCTGCTCGATGGTCTACAAGCTGGTGGCGCGGGCCGGTTCGGACGCGTCGGACGCGCCGCTGCTGCCGGTGGCCAAGAAGTCCATGGGTGCGAAGTCCTCGGTGGGCGGCCGCAAATGGGCGGCGCGCCGGGTGGACGAGCACGGTGTGGCCGAGGCCGAGGTGATCGGCACCGGTGCGGTCCCCGAGGAGCTGGCCGGCCATCAGCTGCTGGTGCGGCTGGTGCGCGGCGGCGAGATCGTGGCCCGGGAGCCGCTGGACGCGGCGCGGGACCGGCACATGGCGGCGCGCGCCGGGCTGCCGCTGTCGGCGACCCAGCTCTCGCGCGGGGAGCCGGTCATCCCCACCGAGTACCTGTCGGCCTGAGGCGGGCGGAGACAGGCGGAGACAGAAGGGGCGGACCGGGGCGTCGGCGTGCGGCGGGCCCGAGGAGATGAGGCGTACGTGGAGGAAACGCGGCCGACGCCCACTGCCGCGAGCGGCGCGGAGTGTCTACCCTCGGTGACATGCACCGGGCTCTGATCGTCGTCGACATCCAGAACGACTTCTGCGAGGGCGGAAGCCTCGCGGTGACGGGCGGCGCGGACGTCGCCGCCGCGATCACCGATCTCATCGGGGAGGCGACGCCCGGTTACCGCCATATCGTCGCCACCCGTGATCGCCACATCGATCCGGGCGATCACTTCTCGGACCGCCCGGACTACCGGCACAGCTGGCCTGCGCACTGTGTGGCGGGCACCGAGGGCGTCGGGTTCCACCCGAACTTCGCGCCCGCCGTCGCCTCCGGCGCGATCGACGCGGTCTTCGACAAGGGCGCCTACGCGGCGGCGTACAGCGGTTTCGAGGGCGTCGACGAGCACGGCGTACCGCTCGCCCAGTGGCTGCGCGCGCGCGAGGTGACCGAGGTGGACGTGGTGGGCATCGCCACCGACCACTGTGTGCGGGCCACGGCGCTGGACGCGCGCCGCGAGGGGTTCGCGGCACATGTCCTGCTGGACCTGACCGCGGGCGTCTCCGCGGGCACGACCGAGCGCGCCCTGGAGGAGCTGCGGGCGGCCGGGGTGGAGCTCAGCGGGAAGCCGGTCGTCTGACGGCGTGGGAGGCGCTCTGAGCGCCTCCCACCGCCTTCGGGGCCCCGGACCTAGGAGGCCGGGGCCGCCGGCCTGAGAAGGGCGGCGATCGGGTGCCAGAGCTCCCCTCCGCGGTCCGGCGCGGTGCGCCAGACCAGCCCGTCGGGGTGGTGCAGCACCGCCGTCACCTCGTCGGGTGTCGGCGGCGCGATGTTGCCGCGCAGGTAGACGGCGCGGAGCCCGAGATTGCGCAGCCTGGTCAGGGCGCGCTGGCGGTTCGCGGCATGTACCAGGACGCGGACGCCGCCCTCGCCCAGCGGGCGCGGCAGCGTCAGCGCCACCACGACGCTGCCGCCGGGCAGCTTGGTGAATCCTCCATCGGCCATTGCGGGTCATGTCCCCCGTGAGACGTCGTGTCAACAAGAAGGTCGTAGGGGCATCTAAACGCGAACCGGCCGCCGCCCGCTAGTGGGCGACGGCCGTTACCGCTCTGACCTGCGAAAACGCAGATTTTTGTGGATCTAGGAGGCGGACGGTCCGACCTGGACGGTCATCGTCGAGCCGGCCGGGAGCTCCTTGAGGATCTTGATCCGGGTGTTGGTGTCAGCAACCTGCACACTGCCGGTCGGGTTGCTCTCGTCCCAGTACGTCCCCTTGTGGTCATCGAAGACCGAAATGCCCGGCTTCGGCTTCACCTTGGCGGTCTTGCCGTCCTTGTGCAGCGTGAAGCCGTCCGTCGGGAGCCGGCTGAAGGGCGAGTCGTACGCCTGGATCCGGTTGCGCATCAGCGTGCCGTCCGCCCACTTCTCGGGGGTGGCGTGCGCGTCGATCGGCAGGATCTGGCCGCTGCCCGGGTGGACGCCGACGTTGTTGTCCGGCTGCGAGGTGTCCCACTGCCAGATCAGCAGACCGTTCTGGTACGGGTAGTGCTCGACCCAGTCGGGCCGGCTGGACGCCCAGCCGAAGTTGTACGGCCCGGTCTTCAGGGTCGTGTCGTACGACACGTACTGGCGGTTCTCGGCGATGTAGTACTGCGGGTAGTCCTTGCTGAAGGACGCGCCGATGCGCGAGAAGCCGTTCGCCGTCCAGCCGTTGTCGTCGCCCTCGGCACCGTCGCTGAACACCGGGGCGCCGTCCGCGGTCAGGGTGATGGCGTCGGCCGCGAAGCCCTTCTGCGCCACCCCGCCGTCGGTCTGGTAGCGGAAGCGCAGCTCGATCTTCTGGCCCGCGTAGTCGTCCAGCGGGAAGGAGAGCTTCTGGTAGGCGCCCGAGGTGCCGGTCAGCGCGGGCTTGTCACCGGCGTCGCGCGGGATGGCCTTGCCGTCCGCCGTGCCGTCCACGGGCGTCCAGTTGGCGCCGCCGTCCGTGGAGACCTCGGTGTAGAGGTAGTCGTAGTTCTCCTCGATGTCCCACCAGCCCTGGAGGTCCAGGCTCGCCTTGGACGCGCCGGTGAGGTCCACGGACCGGGTCAGGGTGTTCTTCAGGTCGTCACCCATCCCGCTCCACCACTGCTTGGCGCCCTCGGCGGGGGTGGCCACCTCGGTGGTGACGGCCTTGGCGGGCAGCTCGACCACCAGCGCCTGCTTGTTCTTGGTGTTGTACTCGGCGACCCCGAGGGTGTGGGTGGACTTGGTAGCGGCCTTGGCCGTGTCGTAGTTCAGCCACCCCAGCTGGAGCTTGTCCCAGGCGTTCATGTCGCCCGGCAGATCGCCGATGGCGTCCTTACCGGTGCCGAGCCAGGACCCCGAGGACATCAGCGACCAGAACGCGACGGACGACTCCCCCTGGCCGGTGGTGTCGTACTCGTCCGGCAGGCCCAGGTCGTGGCCGTACTCATGGGCGAAGACACCGAGGCCGCCGTTCTCCGGCTGCATCGTGTAGTCGCCGACCCAGATGCCGGTGTCGCCGATCTGGGTACCGCCCGACTTGTTCTCCGCCGGGCCGGTCTTACCCGCGTCGGTGCCGTACGCGTACCAGCGGTGCGCCCAGATGGCGTCCTCGCCCTGCACACCGCCGCCCGCGGACTCGTCCTCACCGGCGTGCACGATCTGGAAGTGGTCGATGTAGCCGTCGGGCTCGTTGAAGTTGCCGTCGCCGTCGTAGTCGTAGCGGTCCCACTGGTCGTACTGGGCCAGGTCCGCCTTGATCTGCGCGTCGGTGCGGCCGGCCGCCTTCTGGTCCTTCGCCCACTGGTTGACGCCGTCGCGGATCAGGTCCCAGGCGTTGGCGCAGTTGGTGTCGCCGCAGTAGTTGGAACCGTAGCGGGCCTCGTTCCAGTCGACCTTGACCCAGTCGGAGACCTCGCCGTCCACGGAGTAGCGGCCCGAGGACTGCTTCTCGTAGTACTTCTTCAGGGACTGCTTCTTCTTGTCCGTGGAGAAGTAGAGGTCCTGGAAGTGCTCGCGGTTGTAGTCCGCCTGCCAGGCGGTGCTGTTGTCGTCGGCGCGGTCCGGCTCGGAGATGGTGTTGTGCGCCGGGCCCGGGTCGCCGCCGTACTTCTTCACCGGCGGTTCGGGACCGTCCCCGTCCGGGTCGTACATGGTGGTGTCGTCCACCTTGTCGCCGAACTCGACCAGGATGGTGAAGATCTTGTCGGTCTTCTCCCGGGCCAGCTCGACGTACTTGCCCTTGCCGAGCTTCACCACCTTGGACGCGCCGCGCGTGGTCGCCTTGGTGTCCCCGGCGATGACCTGACGCAGCGCCTCCTGGCGCTGCGCTTCCTGCTGTTTGCTGTACGGGCCCTCGAGATCGTGCTCGACATGCGTCTTCGCGGGCGCCGGATCATGGCGCTCAACACGCGTAGACGGTGCATCTGCCTGAGCCATGCCCGTTGAGAGTGCCGCCGCGCCGAGCGCGGCCACCACCGTGGCTATGGCGGCCGATCTGGCCGTCCTCCGTTGGCTGTTCACTCGTTCAGTCCTCCCCTTTCCACACCGGGTGCCGGACATTTGACCGGAGTGGCAGGAGAAAAGACAGACCTTGACTTGGACTGGCGGGCCAAGTACGTTCTGCGGTCCCGGTGTTCCGGTAACCGGACGTCAAGGACCGTTCCGTTCCGCACTGGTGGGACCCCGCCGTGATGCGGGCCACGCGGTGATTCCGTGCGCCCCCCGTGCAACGGCACCGTGGGTGAGGTCACGCTTACTTCCGTTCCCCTCGGGCATTCAGCACCGTAGAGTCACGTCTGACGGTGCACATCAGCCTGACTCATGCCCCTCGCATATCCCCCGCATATCGCCCGTGAGGACGGATCCCGCCATGCCGCGTCCGACTCCCGCACAGCTCGCCTATGGTTCGGCCACCGTCGTTCTCTCGACCTTCGCCATGCTGCTGCTGTCCCAGACCCGGTCCGGGATCGGCATGGCGGTGGTCACCGTGGCCGGGCTGACCCTGGGGCTCCTCGTCGCCGTCACCGTGCCGGTGGCCCGGACCTCCCGCCCCAGCCGCACCGTCCGCACCAACCGCCCCCTGGCGGGGTCCGGGACGGCCGACCCGGCGCGGGCCCACGCCCCCGCCCACGCCGACTCAGTGCAGGGCTGACACCACGACGGTCCGCGCGGCCTTGTCGTGCACACAGCGCTGGAACGGCTTGTCCCACAGCAGTGAGGCCGAGTTGACCAGCCAGAAGACCGTACCGACGAGCAGCGGGACCAGCATCCCGGGCAGGACGTAGACCGCGGCGCGCACCCAGCCCTGACCGGCCGGCACATTGCCGTCGGACAGCATCGCCACCCGGATGTTCAGCGCCTTCTTGCCGAGCGTCTGTCCGCTGCGGGCCAGCATGACGCCCTCGTAGCCGAAGTAGACCGCCATCGTGATGATGAGCGCGAGGAGCACCTTCCCCATGTCCTGCTCGCCCGGGTGATCCATCGTGTACTGGAGCGCGCCGGTCGCCGTGAGCGCCACCGTCCAGATCACGCCGAGGACGACGGTGTCGATGAGCCGGGCGGCGAACCGCTGACCGGGGGTGGCCAGCGGCGCCATCCCGGCGGGGAACGCAGGCGGGGGCGAGGACAGCGGGTCGGGGGTCATGCCCCCGATTACATCAGCGCTCCCGGCGGGCCGGAAGCGCAGGGGCACCTCCGGGGCGGCAGGGGCTCGGGGGCCGGGCGCAGGGCACGGGCTCAAGGCGCGGGCCCGGGGGACGGGCGCGCGGGCTCAGGGGACGGCCGCGACCACGACGGTCTTGGCCGCCTTGTCGTGCAGACACTGCCGGTACGGCCGGTCCCAGGTGCACCACAACACATTGATCAGCCAGAAGAGGAAACCGCAGCAGGGCACGATCTCGGGGAGGGCGTACACCCCGGCGCGCACCCAGCCGGTCTGGCCGACCGGCGGCTGACCGTGCTCCAGCACCGCGACCCGGATCCTCATCGCCTTCTTGCCGACGGTCTGGCCGTCCCGGGTCAGCATCAGCCCCTCGTACAGGAAGTAGACCAGGACGTAGACCAGCGTCACGGTGGTCGACCGGGCGCTGCCGTCGACCGGGTCGTAGCCGCCGATGAGCGCGGTCATGACGAGCCCGACCGGGATGCCGATGAGCAGCGCGTCGATGATCCGGGCGATCAGACGGCGGCCGAGGTGCGCGAGCGGGGGCATCCCGGCGTACGGATCGGTTCCGGCGGTGTGGTCCCCGTACGGGGAGCCGTTCGCGCGCGGATGCCCCGCGAACGGGTCGCTGCTGTCCCGGTCCCGGTCCCGGGGCGCGTCGGACCCGGGGGGCGGCTGGTCGGTGCTCATGGCCCGAGTCGACCCCGGAGCCGGGGCCGCCGCATCCGGCGGGCACCGTTCGGGCGACCAAGATCGTCCATCCGCCTCAGCCGGGGTCAGCGGGACGGCTGAGGCGGATGGGGTGGCGGGTCAGCCGACCGTCGCGACGAAGGTGCGCGCCACCTTGTCGTGCCAGCACTGCCGCCACGGGCGGTCGAACAGGCACCACAGCACGTTCAGCACACCGATGACGAGCACCCCCAGCACCGAGTAGACCAGCCAGCGGCGCAGCGCGGCGCCGAAGGACGGGCTGTCGTGCTCCTCGATGTCCAGCACCCGCACCCCGCACAGCTTCTTGCCCAGGGTGATGCCCCACTTGGCGGTCGGCAGCGCCTCCAGGACGACGCCGAGGACGAGCAGCAGACCGAGGACGATGCCGAGATAGCCGCCGGTCGTGCCGTCCAGGAGGTAGACGGTGACGGTCTCACCGCTCTGCTTGGCCGCCTCGACCTTCCCGTCGATGTGGTCGCTCGCCTTGCCCCACAGCGGGAACGCGGCGGCGCCGACGAGGCCGAGCAGGACGACCGTGTCGATCAGCCGGGCGGCGAGGCGGCGGCCGAGCGAGGCGGGCCGGCCCAGGGCCTGGGCGGCCTGGAGGAACGGGTTGTCGACGGGCGGCTTCCAGGGGATGACGCTCTCGGGCGCGCCCGGCCCCGCGTGCGGAGCGCCCTGCGGGCTGCCCTGCGGACCGGGCTGCGGGCCGGGCTGGTGCACCTGCTGCTGCCAGACCGGGCCGCCGCCCTGGGCGGGGATACCGCCGAAGGGCTGCGGGGGCTGGGGCGGCTGCGGGGGCTGAGGCGTCGGCGGGGCCTGCGGAGGCCGCTGGGGCTGAGGCGGCTGTTGGGGCTGCTGCGGGGGCTGGGCCGGGGGTGCCGCTTCGGCGCCCTTGCGCCGGCCGCCACGGCCGATCGCCCGGATCGCCATCGTGCCGTCGTCCCGGCTGTCCCGGCTGTCCCGGCTGTCCCGGCCGGACGCCTGATCCGGCCCCTGCCCCTGCCCCTGGCCCGTCGTGGGCGCCGCACCGCCGCCGCGCCCCACCGCGCGGATCGTCATCGTCCCCTCGCCCGCCGGAGCGGACGTCTCCCCGCCGTCCGCCGGGGGCAGCTCCGGGGCCCGGCGGACGGGCGGCAGGGCCTGCGTCGAGCGGTCCGTCGTCCCTCCGCTCCCGCTCGGGCGCATGGTCAACGTGCCCTCGTCACGACCGCCGTCCTCACCCGGGCCCGCGCGCCGCGGATCGGGCACCCCGGGCCACGGCCCGGCATCGGTCTGGGCGCCGCCGGGGGCGTCCGACTCCGCGCCCCACGAGACCCGGCGGTCCTGCTCACCGCCGAACCCGCGCTGCCGGGACGCGTCCGCCTGCCATGCCGACCCGGCGTCGGGACGGGTGCCGTGCAGCCGCCGGGGGTCGTTCCAGTCGACCGAGGATGCCGTGACCCCGCCGGGCGGCACCGGCTGGGGGCCCGTGCCCCCGGCCGCCGGCTCCGGTGGCCCGCCCGCGCCCCGGACGTCCATCTCGGCGCTCCGGCGCAGCTCGGGCAGTGCGCTGCCGGTCTCCTCTGCGGCCGGCCGCGCCGGCTCCTCGTCCAGGAACATCGGGCCGGTCTCGTCCGGCGCCGGGCTGATCACCTGGGTGTGGGTGACGCCGGGCGGCGGCGCGGGCATGGCCTCCCCCTCGGCCGGGGCGGGACGGCTGGTGCCGGGCACCCAGGCCGCGCCGTTCCAGTACCGGATGTACCCAGGGATGGACGGATCGGGGTAGTACCCGACCCCGGGCATTTCTGCCGGACCCCCGCTACTAGGAGGCGTCGCCATGTCCCCTACTCCCTTCACGGCCAACACGCTTGACCTGTCCGCCGTATCCGGCATCGACGATCCAGTGATCACGCAGCTACGCGAGCGAGGCCGCACCACCACCCTCGACCTCTCTGCGGGTTACGGGCAGTACGTACCACAGCGACCGGGCGGATACCTACGTCTCTCCATGCATGACATTAACGAAGACCGACGGGCCCGGAAGGAGGCGTCCAAGAGGAAGACCGCCATCGAACAGCAGACCGAGGACATCGAGGCCATGCACGAGGCCCTCGGGTGGGGCGAGTTCGCCAGGCTGTACATAGCTGACGACACCAGCGCCTACGAGGCGAAGGGGGATCACCCGCCCTGACGGCAGCGTGGCTGGTCCTGCCGTGCTCGTCCCGGATCGGGGCGCGCCGACCACCGGCCAGTGCGGTACCTGTCGCAGGTCGGGAGACTGGACAACCCCACCCGAGCCGTAACGTCACGGCCTTGGACCTAGGGCGTGTTTCGAAAGTCCCGCCTGCCCCGCGACGCCTGGCACGCGCGCTCGCCGCGTTGTCGGGATCGTCCGAGTAGGCCCACTACGAGGACGACCCTCCGCCTTGCGATCACACGCACCAGACGCCGCGGGGCCCGCCCTCCGGGCGGACGGCGCTACTTTCGCAACACGCCCTGGACATCGTCGCGGAGTACCGGTCGCAGCGCCTCGATCACCGCGGGGTCGTCGATGGTGGAGGGCAGTTCGGGGTCCCGCCCGTCGGCGATGTCGCGCATGGTGCGACGCAGGATCTTGCCCGAACGCGTCTTGGGCAGCGCCGCGACCACGTCGACCCGGCGCAGCGCCGCCACGGGGCCGATCCTCTCCCGGACGGCGGCGACGAGTTCCGTGGCGATGTCCCGCGGATCGCGGTCGAGGCCCGCCTTGAGCACGACGAGACCGCGCGGCACCTGTCCCTTGAGCGGGTCGGTGACGCCGATGACGGCGCACTCGGCGACATCCGGGTGGGCGGCGAGCACCTCCTCCATCGCGCCGGTGGACAGCCGGTGCCCGGCCACGTTGATGACGTCGTCGATGCGGCCCATGACGTAGACGTATCCGTCCTCGTCCTTGCGTCCGCCGTCGCCGGTGAGGTAGTAGCCGCTGTGGGCGGACAAGTACGAGCGCACATATCGTGCGTCGTCCTGCCACACGGTGAGCAGCGTGCCGGGCGGCAGCGGCAGCCGGATCGCCACCGCGCCGTCGGCGCCCGGCGGCGCCTCGCGGCCCGTCGCGTCGAGGATGCGCACGTCGTAGCCAGGCATGGGCACGGTGGGCGAACCGGCCTTGAGCGGGTGCGGCTCCAGGCCCATGGGGTTGGCGACGATCGGCCAGCCGGTCTCGGTCTGCCACCAGTTGTCGACCACCGGAACGCCGAGGAGGTCGGTGGCCCAGCGATAGGTCTCCGTATCCAGGCGCTCGCCGGCCAGGAACAGGTGGCGCAGCGATCCGATGTCGTGGGCGTGCAGGAGCGCTCCGCGCGGGTCCTCCTTCTTCACCGCGCGGATCGCCGTCGGTGCGGTGAACAGCGCCGTCACACGGTGCTCGGCAATCACCCGCCACAGCGCACCGGCGTCCGGAGTGCCGACGGGCTTCCCCTCGTAGAGCACGGTGGTGCAGCCGGTGAGCAGCGGAGCGTAGACGATGTAGGAGTGGCCGACGACCCAGCCGACGTCCGAGGCCGCCCAGAAGACCTCACCGGGATGGGTGTCGTACACGTTCTCCAGGGACCAGCGCAGCGCGACCGCGTGGCCGCCGTTGTCGCGCACCACGCCCTTGGGCCGGCCGGTGGTGCCGGAGGTGTAGAGGATGTACAGCGGGTCGGTGGCGGCCACTGGGCGGCAGCCGACCGGCGCGGCGGTCGCCATGGCCTGGTCCCAGTCGAGGTCACGGCCGCTCATATCCGCCACGCACTGCGGCCGCTGGCGGATGACACAGTGCTCCGGCTGGTGTTCGGCCAGGGCGAGGGCATCGTCCAGGAGCGGCTTGTACGGCACGACGCGCGTCGGCTCGATACCGCACGAGGCGGCGATGACGACCTTGGGGCGGGCGTCGTCGACGCGCACGGCCAGCTCATGCGCGGCGAATCCCCCGAAGACGACCGAGTGGACGGCGCCGATGCGGGCGCAGGCCAGCATGGCGACGACCGCCTCGGGAATCATCGGCATGTAGATCACGACACGGTCGCCCTCGGTCACGCCGAGTCCGGCCAGCACTCCGGCGAACAGCGCGACCTCGTCCCGCAACTCCCGGTAGGTGAAAGCCGACGTGCGGCCGGTGACCGGACTGTCGTACACCAGCGCGAGTTGCTCGCCGCGCCCCGCGTCGACGTGGCGGTCCAGAGCGTTGTGGCAGGTGTTCAACCGCCCGTCCGGGAACCACCGGTACAGCGGGGCCCGCGAGTCGTCGAGGGCCCGGGCCGGCGCGACGGCCCAGTCGATGGCACGGGCGGCGTCCAGCCAGAAGCCTTCCGGGTCCTCCAGGCTGCGCCGGTACTCAGCCGCGTAGCCGTCCTGCTTCGGCGCCTGCGTCATGTCGATGCCCCTTCCCTCGTTCCGTCCGCGCCGTGCCGGGAGGTGCCTTCCGCTCGCACCCCGTCCCGTGCTCGTCCCGCGCCCGAGCGGGCGGGCGGGCGTACCTGCGTACGTGCGTGCCTGCGTGCCTGCGTGCCTGCGTGTCTACGTACCTGCGTGTCTGTGTGTGTCTGCGTGCATCACGGTCAGCCCAGCGGATGTGTCCGCCGGGCGCCAGGGTTATTTCATCAGCCATTCCGCGATGGCTTGGGCGCATGCGTCCAAGATGGCTTCGCCCTTCTCCGCGGACGCCCTCCGTGCGTCACCCGCCACCCCTGACGACGTGACCGTGTGGAACGGCCGTGGTACGTGGATCGCTTCGCTCGGATCGGACTGCAACGCGATCTCCGGGCCGACCGCCTCGGCGAGCCGTCCCTCGTCGACCAGGTCCGGCGCGATCGCCATCGCCATGGACGTCTCGCCCTCGCAGGCGTGCATCAGTGTGTCCTGGTCCTCGAGGATCTCCGCGATCCGCGCCTGCCCGGCCATGAAGTAGCTGGTGACGGCGATGGGAGCGGACAGTTCCCGGGAGATTTCACCGCTGATGGCGTTCAAGGCCGTGATATTGCCCCCATGGCCATTGACGATCAGGATCTTGCTGAAACCGGCCATGAGGATGGAGCGGCACACATCACGCAACACCGCGTGGTACGTCGCCAGGGTGAGGGTGAAGGTGCCGCCGAACGCGACGTGATGGTCCGCCAGCCCGCACCAGAGGGACGGGGCGACGACCACGGGCCTGCCCTGGGTGACCATGATCCCGGCTGCCCGTCGGCAGGCATCCGCGCTGAGGAAATCATCGATACCGGTGGGCAGGTGCGGACCGTGCTGCTCGGTGGAGCCCACGGGGAGCAGCACCGGTGCGTCCTGGGCTGCCAGCTCCTTGAGAGCGCGGGCTGTCATGCGGTTCCAGAGGATCTCTGGCATCTGAGGTGTCCCTTTCCTGGTGGTGTCCTGGCGGACCGGTGGGGGTCAGTGCGTGTTTTCGGGAATGACGGGGGCGGTGTACCCGGCGGCGGATGCGGACTCCGCGGAGGCGTCCGGCTCGGCGCCGGCGGCGTGGACCGGAGCCGAGATGGATTCCAGCCCCAGCCCCGTGGTCCGCACACCGAAGACGACCGAGACGCCCGCCAGCAGCATCGCCGCGGCGACGACGGTGAAGGCGACCGCCGCTCCGCAGGCGTCCAGGAGGGGGACCAGGTAGAAGGGGGCCGCCGCTGTCGAGAGCCGGCTCAGTGAGTACAGCCAGCCGGTGGCGGTGGTGCGCACACTCGTGGGGAACTGTTCCAGCTGGTAGATATGGCCGGAATTCGACATGACGTTGGCCACCACGGTGAAGCAGAAACCCGAAGCGATGATCGCGGCCCCCGAGCGGGCGTTCCCGTACAGGAGCCCGAACACCGCCATGCCCACCAGCGACGCGGACAGGATCCATTTCCGCTCCGCCCTCTCCATGATGAGCATGGACAGATAGGAGCCGAGCGGATAGCCGATGAACGAGAACGTCAGATACGTCAGCGACGTCCCGAGGTCGAATCCCTTGTCGGCGAGGACGAGCGTGGCGAGGTTGCCGAAACCGTAGAAGCCGACGGGCGCGAGGAGCCACAGGAGCGCCATGATCACCGTGCGACGGGCGAGGGGGCGGCGGAAGATGGCACGGATGGGCACCGGCTCCACCGCGACGTCCCGCCGCTCGGGCTCGTCGGAGACCGCGGGAGGTGTCCACCCTTCGGCCTCGGCGGCCTTCTCGAAGCGGCTGGTGACGGCGTCGGCCTCCGCCGTGCGTCCGACCGACTCCAGCCAGCGGGGTGACTCGGGCAGACCTCTGCGCACCAGGAAGGTCAGCAGGGCTCCGAGCGACCCGATGGCGAACATCCAGCGCCATCCCGCGACACCGAGCGGAGCGTCGTCCACCAGCACCAGGCCCAGGAAGCCCACGGCGGGGACGGCGAGATAGGCACCCGTGAAGGCCCATGCCACGTAGTAGCCGCGCCGGGCCGGCGGGAGGATGTCCCCCAGGAACGAGTCCGTCACCGGCAACTCCCCGCCCAGGCCGACGCCGGCCACGAAGCGGAAGATCACGAGCGTCCACAGGTCCGGGGCCAGGGCGCAGGCGAGCGTGGCCGCGGAGTACAGGGTCAGCGTGACCATGTAGGCGGTCCGCCGTCCGGCACGGTCCGCGAGCCGCCCGATCACCACGGCTCCGACGAAGGCTCCGACGAACGCCGAGGCCAGAACGAGCGACAGCTCGAAGCCGCCCAGGGCGAAGGTCGTCTTCAGCGTGGTCGCCAGGACCCCGGCGAGGAACAGCTCGTAGATCTCGAAGAAGTTGCCCAGCGCCATGACGCCGGCGAAGCGCTTGTGGAGCCTGGTGATCGGCAGCCGGTCGAGCCGTGCCGCGATGGAGGGGCCAGTCACCCCTGAAAAAGATCGCATTCTTCTCCTTCTAGGACGAACCGCATATTCACCCCGCCAAGTTAGACTGGACAGTAGAGTCCAGGTTGGGGTGTTGGCAAGAGTCCCAGCAGGTCCCGAGCAACGCGTCGCCGTACTAGACTGGCGCGTCCAGTACAGAAAGAGGTGCTTGACGGTGGTCCCCGCGCCCTCCCAGCCCATCCGGCAAGGCAAGGGCCGCTCCCGCAACCGGCTGAAGATCCTCGCGGCGGCGAAGGCACTCTTCCTGCGGGACGGCTACGACGGCGTGAACCTCGAACGGGTCGCCACACAGGCCGAGGTCGCCCGGCAGACGGTCTACAACCAGTTCGGGAGCAAGGAGGCGGTCTTCCGTGCCGTGATGGAGCACCACTGGTCCGGCCTGCCGCTCGGAGATCTGTCGACGCGCCTCGAACAGAGCCTGGGGAGCGACGGCGACCCGGCCGGATTCCTGCGCCAGTTCTCCGAGATCCTCCTGACCTTCATCGAGGACACGGACCAGGTCGCCTTCACGCGGCTGGTGATCGCCGAGTCCCGCCGGAGTCCCTGGATCGCCGAGGAGTTCTACCGGGTCGGCAAGGAGCCGTTGACCAAGGCACTCACCGACTGCCTGCGGCGGCTGCACGAGACAGGGAAGATCAACTGCCCGTCCCCGGGCCTGGCTGCACATCAATTCCTGGGACTCCTGCAGGAATTCATCATCTGGCCGCAGGTCATGGCGATCGGGCCGGACGTCATGAACATCCCGCCGTTCGACGTGGTCGTCGAAGAGGGAATCGCCATGTTCCTCGATCGCTACGGCATCCGCGACTAGTGGCTCGTCTCACATCGTTGACCGGACAATCGACGTGCCTTCCGCCGGTCAGCAGACTGGCTTCAGGACCTGATCTTGGAGGTGGTCGTGGGACGTCGAGCGAGTGTGTTCGTCCGGCCGGTGAGTATGGAGGAAGGCCGCAAGCTGCAGCGGATCAATAAGCCTCTGAGGTGATCAACCGCTTAGGCAGTCACGGCCGACATGCGGAACGCCGCCACCAGTCGGCTGCTGTCCGCGGCCCGGGTTGCCACGACGATGTGGCTCGGTTCGACGCCGTGTAGCGGGATGGTGGTGAGGTCGGGTCGGGTGCCGCCGGTGTGCAGGGCGGCCGGGATGATGGCCACGGCCTGCCCGGCGGCTATGTATTCCAGCTTGTCCTCGATGGTCTCGACCGAGGGTCCGTCGGGTGCGGGGCGGCCTCCCGGCCGCGGGTCGATGCGCCAGTACGCGTCCCATTCCGGATCCGGGAAGCGGGGGATCGGCTCGCCCTCGATGTCGTCGAGCGTGACCGACTCCTTGCCCGCCAGCCGGTGCCCGACCGGTACGAGCAGCATCTTCGGCTCGTCGTAGAGGACCGTCACGTCCAGGCCGTCGGTCTGCAGCGGCAGCCGGGTGATCGCCGCGTCGACCCGCCGGTCGAGCAGGGCCTGGCGCGGCTCGTTCCACTTCAGGTGCAGCGTGCGTACATCGGCGTCGGGGTGTTTGTGCCGCAGATTCCGCACCACCGGGGTGACGATCAGGCCCGCGGTGTAGCCGACGGTGATCCGGGTAGGCCGCGCGGCGGCCCGGGCGGCGGCCGTGGCCTGCCGGGCCGAGCGCACCAGGGCGCGTGCGTGAGGGAGGAAGGCCTCTCCCGCTTCGGTGAGCCGCGTGCCTTGTCGCGTCCGGTCGAAAAGCCGCGCACCCACCTGGGCCTCGAGCTGGCTGATCTGCCGGCTCAGCGACGGCTGCGCGATGTGCAGCTCGGCCGCGGCTCGGCCGTAGTGCAGATGTGACGCGACGGTGGTGAAGTAGCGCACCAGCCGAATGTCGAGATCTGTCATGCCTGAATGGTATGACGTGTTCCGGAACAGGTCTTTGATGACCGAGAGTCTGCGTCCCTACCGTGAGATCCATGGCAAACGACAATGAAATCGCGGTCCGGCGTTTCTACGAGGCACTCTCCACCGGTGACAGCGCGCTGGTCGATGAGGCCCTCGCCGCCGGCTGGGATGCCGACCCGGCCCTGCGCGCCGGGGGCGGCCCAGAGGGATGGAAGGCGAGCATTGCTCACCTTCGTGGTGTGTTCAGTGACCTGACCGTCGAGATCGAGCACGTCGTCGTGAACCGGGACATGGTCGCAGTGCGGGCGGTCAGCCGCGGGAAGCACACCGGCGAGCTGCTCGGCGTCGAGGGCACCGGCCGCGAGGTCGAGTTCCGGGCGGCCGACTTCCACCAGGTGGTCGACGGCCGCATCGTGCGGACCTGGCACCTGGAGGACTACTTTTCGATCGCCACCCAGATCGGACTGGAGTTCACCCGTGGCGCTTGACGGAAAGACGGCGGTGGTGACTGGGGCGGCCCGGGGCATCGGATACGCATACTGCCGGCGGCTCGCCGCGGACGGCGCGCACGTGGTCGCCGTCGACATCGACGACCCGGTGGACGCCGTGAGCGAGCTGACGGGCGGCGGCGACAAGCTGGGACTGGTGTGCGATATCAGTGAGCCGTCGCAAGTCGACGCCGTGACCCGCACGGTCCTCGACCGGTACGGGCGCTGCGACATCCTCGTCAACAATGCCGGCATCTTCCCCTTCACCGACCTGGAGCACCTGTCGATCGAGCTGTGGCGCAAGGTGCAGGCGGTCAACGTCGAGTCGATCCTGCTCTTCGCTCGGGCGTTCGCGCCGGGGATGCGGGCCGCAGGGTGGGGGCGCATCGTCAATACCGGCTCGGGCATCACCCTGACCCAGAACCGCGACCTCGCGTACATGACCAGCAAGGGCACCGTGCACGTGCTGACCCGGGCGCTCGCCAACGAACTCGGTGACAGCGGCATCACGGTGAACGCGATCGCACCCGGCCTGGTGGCGACCCAGGGCTTCCTGGGCCGGGCCCGGCCCAACGGCCCGACAACCGACGAGGTGTTCGCCCGTGTGACGGCCCTGCAGACCATCAAGCGCCAGTCGGTCGCGGCGGACCTCGGTAACGCCCTGGGCTTCCTGGTATCCGACGACGCCGACTTCATCACCGGCCAGATCCTGCACGTCGACGGCGGCATGACACGTACGGGAGCCTGACATGCTCGAAGCCATCGCCGACCGTTTCAGCACCTCGCCACGCTCGCCCGTGCTGCACTCCCCCGCCGAGCACGGGCTGGACTTCGAGGACGTCACGTTCCCCTCCGAGGACGGGGTTCCCCTCGAAGGCTGGTTCGTGCCGGCCCCCGGCTCCGACCGAATCGTGATCGTCAACCATCCGCGCTTCTTCAGCCGTTCGGGGCTGCCGTCCCATCTGGAGCCCTGGCGGTCGGTCCACGGCGAGACCGGCAATGACATCGAGGTCGACTTCGTGCCGGACATCGCGCTCCTGCACGCCGCCGGCTACCACGTCCTCGCCTACGACCTGCGCAACTTCGGCCTCAGCGGCGCCGCCAACGGTGGCGTGACCACCAGCGGCAGATTCGAGTCGCGCGACGTCGTTGGGTCCCTGCGGTATGCGCGGTCGCGTCCTGACCTGCGCGGGGCGCGGATCGCGCTGTTCAGCCGCTGCCTGGGCGCCGACGCCACGCTGTTCGCGATGCAGCGGGCCCCGCAGGAGTTCACGGACGTCTGCTGCCTGGTCGCGTGCCAGCCGCTGTCGCCGCGCGCGGTTCTGGAGCGAACGCTCGAGCGGCGCTGCATCCCGGCCGAGCGGATGGAGGAGCTGGACCGGCTGATCAGACTCCGCACCGGCTTCGGCCTCGACGAGATGTCCCCGGTCGAGACCGGCGCGGCCGGCAGCGTCCGGGTGCCGACGCTCGTCTACCAGGTCCACGACGACCTCATGACGCGGCCGGCCGATGTCCAGTCCATGTTCGACGCCATCCCCTCGGACGTGCCGAAGGAGCTGTTCTGGATCTACGGCACCACGCGCCGCTGGGACGGATACCTGCACTTCCAGAAAGACCCGGACCGCATTCTGGAGTGGCTTGCCGGCCACATAGGCTAGTGGCTTGTCACGCAGCCTTGGCCGGGTAATGGGTCCAGGTGCGGATGGGTGAGTCGGGGGCGAAGTTGGTCTTCGGTTCGGCGCGTGCGTTTCGCCAGCGGATGTAGGCGTTGATGGCGGCGTTCTGTTCGTCGTGGCTGCGGTGGTCGGTGCCGTTGAGTGCGAAGTAGCGCAGGGCCGCGAACTCGGACTCGATCCAGTTCAGCCACCTGCCTTTCCGGCCTCGGCAACGGCGAGGCACACGCCGCCCGCCTCACGCGAAGTAATTGCTCGACCACAGCCCAGCACCGACATCACGGAAATCGCCGCGTCGCGTCGCGTTGCGTGCGGGCGCCACGAAGCCGTCCGAGCGGCGACGGTCCGCCTGGTCCCGCCCGGCCTAGGTCCAGCAGACCTACTTTGGCACGCTCGGGTGCCGTTTCCGTTGCCAATACTGGAAGCCATGGACCGCAACACCGAGCTCAGTGAGTTCCTGCGGACTCGCAGGGCGCGGCTGAGCCCCGAGGACGCGGGCGTCAGCGCGAGCAGCGACAGCCCACGTCGGGTGCCGGGGCTGCGCCGCGAGGAGCTGGCGCAGCTGGCCGGGGTCAGCACGGACTACTACACGCGTCTGGAACAGGGCCGCCACCTCAATGTGTCGGAGGCGGTGCTGGACGCGGTGGCCCGTGCGCTGCGGCTGGACGAGACCGAACGCGCGTACCTCTTCGAGCTGGCCCGGCCGCGCCCCCGTCGTACGGTGCGCCGCCGGCCGCCCCGCCCCCAGCGGGTGCGGCAGGGGGTGCATGCGCTGCTGCGGACACTGGAGGGGGTCTCACCGGCCTTCGTCCTCGGACGCAGGGGCGATGTGCTCGCCTCCAACCGGCTGGCCCGCGCGCTGATCATCGACTTCGAGGCGCTCCCGTACCACGAGCGGAACATGGCCCGTTTCATGTTCCTCGACGAGGCGGCCCGCGAGCTGTGGCCGGAGTGGGAGACGGTGGCGGCGGAGATGGTGGCCTCCCTCCGGCTGGAGGCGGGGCGCCATCCCGACGACCCCCGGCTGACCGAGCTGGTGGGCGAGCTCACCATCAAGAGCCCGGAGTTCCGCAAGTGGTGGGCGGACCACAACGTGCGGGAGAAGACCCACGGCGTCAAGCTCTACCACCATCCGGTGGTCGGGGACATGACGCTGGCGTACGAGAACGTGACCGTTCCCGGCGATCCCGACCAGGCGCTGTGCATCTACACGGTCGAGCCCGGCTCTCCCTCCGAGGCGGCCCTGCGGCTGCTGGCGAGCTGGACCGCGACTCCCCCCACGAGCGCCTCCGCGCCTCCCGCCGCGCCACCCCCTTCGCAAGCGCGTCCATCGGGGGGATCGTCCCGCGACGCTTCCCCCTCCTCGCACCCTTCGTCCCCTTCATCCCGTTCCCCTCGTTCCCCCCATGGAGACAACTGATATGACCACCAGCGTCACCGCCTACGCAGCCCCCGCTCCGAAGGCCCCGCTGGAGAAGACCACCATCGAGCGCCGCGCGCTGCGCGAGCACGATGTGCTGATCGAGATCGCCTACGCCGGTATCTGTCACTCCGACATCCACCAGGCCCGCGAGGAGTGGGGCTCCGCCCTCTTCCCGATGGTGCCCGGCCACGAGATCGCCGGTGTGGTCACCGAGGTCGGCCCGGGTGTGACCAAGTACGCCGTGGGCGACCGGGTCGGCGTGGGCTGCTTCGTCGACTCCTGCCGCGAGTGCGAGAACTGCCTCGCGGGCGAGGAGCAGTACTGCCTCAAGGGGGAGGTGCAGACGTACAACGGCCAGGAGTACGACGGCTCCCCCACCTACGGCGGCTACAGCACCCACGTCGTGGTCGACGAGAACTACGTGCTGCGCATCCCCGAGGGGATCTCGCTGGACGTCGCGGCCCCGCTGCTGTGCGCCGGGATCACCCTGTACTCCCCGCTGGCCCACTGGAACGCCGGCCCCGGCAAGAAGGTCGCCATCGTCGGCCTCGGCGGTCTCGGCCACATGGGCGTGAAGATCGCCCACGCGATGGGTGCCGAGGTGACCGTGCTGAGCCAGTCGCTCCGCAAGAAGGACGACGGGCTGCGGCTGGGCGCCGACCACTTCTACGCCACCAGCGACGAGGCGACCTTCACCGAGCTGGCCGGCACGTTCGACCTGATCGTCAACACCACCTCGGCGAACCTCCCGCTGGACAACTACCTGTCGCTGCTGAAGCTGGACGGCACCCTGGTGCACGTGGGCGCGCCGGAGAACGCCAGCGCCTTCAACCAGTTCTCGCTGATCATGGGCCGCAAGTCGATGGCGGGCTCGAAGATCGGCGGCATCCGGCAGACCCAGGAGATGCTGGACTTCTGCGCCCAGCACGGTCTGGGCGCGGAGATCGAGCTGATCAACGGCGACCAGATCAACGAGGCCTACGACCGTGTCGTGGGCAGCGATGTGCGGTACCGCTTCGTGATCGACATCGCCTCGCTGAAGGCGTGATCGGCCGCTGAAGGCGACTCGGCCGCAAAGGCCGACCCCCAAGCCGAGGCCGTCCGGACCACCCCCGGGTCCGGGCGGCCTCGCCGTATCCTCACCGTCCCAGGGCGTTGTGTTGTGCGCAGAGTCCCGGTCAGCGTGAGGCACCCTCCGGCCACAGCACCCGGACGGGGACGCCGGTCCGCTCGGCGTACGCCACGACGTCCGCCGTGCCGCCGTGTCCCCATGCCGGTTTCCCGTCCCATACGGCAACCACCTCGTCAGCGAGCCCGACGAGGATTTCAGAGCCCGTCATATGCGCCTCGGCGTCGGAGGCGGTCATGCCGGTCTCGTGCACGTCGCTCGCGCGGGACATCAGCGCGTCGTACGTGGAGTGATGCCACTCCGGCAGGCTGTCGCGGTACTCGGTGGCCGGGACGACGATCTCAAGGCGCCCGCCGGCGGACAGCACGGCTTCGGCAAACCATGCGTCGGGGCCGTCCGCGATGCACGAGACCGCCACCAGCTCCGCCGCGTCGTACCCGCTCACCGCATCGGCCAGGAGCGCCCGCACGCGCTCCTCCACCTCTGTGCTCAGTCCGCGGTGACCGGTGATCCCCACCCGCATGTCCGTCCTCCTACAGATGGACCCCGTGCGACCGCTCGTCGAACTCGCGCACCACCTTGGGCGGTGAGCTGGTGGTCAGCGACCGGCGCATGGCGCGCGTCCGTTCGGTGACGCTGCGCACAACCGGCAACGACGCATACGGCTTGAGGCCGGTGCGCAGGTTCCGCAGGTGCTCATCCCCCCGCGCAGAGCTGATCATCTGGTACTCGTCGAGGAACTCGTTCCAGGTGGCACAGGCTGCCTCGACGTGCCGCATGGCCATCTGCCGTTGAGCGATCACCCCAAGGCAGTGCACTCGCCCCTGACGTTCTTGGAGGCTGCGGGCGGCGTTGGAGCGGCGCAGGGCCTTGATGCTGCCCGGCCCGTCCTTGAGTGACCACCTGACGTGCGCCTCATGGAAGTGGAAGGCGGCTTCGTCGTACCCGCCCACGGCATCCCGCCGGTTGTCCGCCTGAGCCAGCGCGGCCTCCGTCTCACGCAAGCGCGTCACAGCGGTGTTCCGGTCGCCGGTCATCGCCGCCGCGGCGGCCTGCTGTCCGCGCAGGAACGCCACCAGACGCGGCCCAGATGCGGGCGCGGCCTCCGCTGCCGCGTCCGCAAGCTCCAACGCCTTCGGCCCGTAGCCGAGGTGGGACGCCTGCAAGGACATGCCTCGCAGGGTCCGGCAGTAGGTGACGTGGTCCTCGCCACTCGCCGCGAGATCGAGCGCGCGCAGGTAGTACTTCTGCCCAAGCCCTTGCTTCATCTCGTACATCGCCATCCAGCCCGTGAGGTACACGAAGTCCGAGACGGCCGCGAGCATGGCCTTGCGCACCTTCTCCGAGGCGTCAGCGCGCAGATAGGCGCCGATGGTGTTCGTGATGAACGCCGCCGCCATCGGCCGAGCGTGACCAGCGCCGATCTCGTCCAGGATCTCGGCGACCTTGTCCGTCATCTTGGTCACGGTCTCAACGTCGCTCATACCGATACGAAGAAGGCCCCCCGCGCCGGCGTGCTTCACACGCTGGTCCGGCTCCCCGGCCAGCTCGTCGTATGTGGGGACCACCAGCGTGGCCCCGTACATAGCCGCGGTCAGCACGCTGCGGCGGGACGGGTCCATATCTGCTCGGCTCAGCGCCATCACTCCCGAAACAGCATCGCGCTCTTCGGCCGGATCGTCCCCCCAGCCGACTTCGGCGGACGTTACCGACCGCCCGGCGAGTCGGGAGAGCGCTTCGAGGATCGCGGGCCGTGCCTGCGGCTTCGGCGTACTGCCGGCGAGCCACTGCGACACGCTCGACTTGTCGTAATGCAGCGTGACCCCGAGTTCTTTTCCGACGGCGTTGGTGCGCCGCGCCAGCTGCGCGTTTCCGATCCCCTCCGTCTGCATCAGGCCCGCGAGAGCCCTGTTCGGCGTGCGTAGTCGTCGTGCCATTCCCACCCCCGAGCTGTGTTCAACCAGTTCAACCGTGCCTCCACTCTGCTCCCTTACCCCGATGCACGCACTGGAGTTGAGTGATTACCGGCCGTTCGGTGATCGAGATCGGGCGGCCGGTTGACGGTCGTACCGGTTTCTTCACCCCAATCCCCAAGAAGGACCGGCGCGGCTTTTCCCCGCCCCCTGACCAAGGCGTGATCGATGACGATGACGGCAAGCAGAGTCCGCGCGACGGGATACCAGGGCTACAGCGAGACCCACCCGCGCACGAAAGAGACGGTGTCCGTGGCGCGCGGCCTGGTCCGCGCGGCGTGCGCCGCGTGGGGTCTCGGCGACGAGACGGCGGAAACCGCCGCGCTGGCGATGTCCGAACTCGTCACCAACGCCGTGAACCACGCCCGGGGGCACAGCCTGCGCGTGATCGTGGACCGCCCGGCGGATGACCGGCTGTACCTGGCGGTCGTGGACATGGCCCCGTCCCGAGTGCCGACGCTGCGCACCCCCGGCGGTGACGACACCGACGGGCGGGGCCTGGTCCTGGTCGACGTTCTTGCCGACCGGTGGGGCTACGACCTGTTGGGCCCCGCACGGCGGCCGAACCGTAAGCGCTGCTGGGCCGAGATGAAGGCGGCCCCCCTCCACATGAACGCCCCTGCCCTGGACCGGGCCCGCCCCTACATGGCGGCCCTCTGCGACGAACTCACTCGGGCCGGCGCCATCCGCACCCGCCCATGGGCCGAAGCGTTCGCCAATGTCCCCCGTCACATGTTCGTCCCCCAGTGGTTCGAGCAGGAGACCGGCGACAAGGGCATCACCGTCTGGCGCGAGCACCGCGCCACCACCGCCGAGGACACCCTCGCCGCCGTCTACCGCGACCAGACGCTCGTGACCGCCCTCGACCCGGCCACCGCCGAGCAGGTCGACGAGACGGCATGGACCGGCGTCCCGACCTCGTCCAGCACTCTGCCAAGCCTCATGGCCGGCATGCTCGAAGATCTCAACGTCGAAGATGGACACCGGATTCTCGAAATCGGCACCGGCACCGGCTACAACGCCGCCCTGTTATGCGCACGCCTCGGGGAACACCTCGTGCACTCCGTCGACGTCGACCCCGCCCTCGTCGAGCCGCACGGCAGCGCCTCACCGACGTCGGACGCACCCCCCAGCTCATCCCGGGCGACGGAACGCAGGGCTACCCCACCGGGGACACGTTCGACCGGATCATCGCCACCTGTTCCGTGCCCGCCATCCCCCAAGCGTGGATCGACCAGAGCAAGCCCGGAACCATCCTGGTCGCCGACGTCGCCCTCGGTATCGAGGGCGGCCTCGTCCGCCTCGCCGTCGACGAGCAACAGCGCGCCCTCGGCCACTTCACCACCACCGCCGGCCGGTTCATGGCGGCCCGCACCGGCGCACGCACCTACGCCCCACCCCCGCGACCTGAGCGGGCGCCGGAAACGGAAACCCGACCCACGGTGGTCACTGCCGAGAACATTCGCGGTAACTACCCCTTCCGCCTGTTGCTCGCCTTCCACCTGCCCGAGGCGGAATTCGTCTACCACGTCGACGACACCACAGGCACCATCGCCATCCAGATTCAGCAGCCCGATGGCTCATGGGCCCGCACACCCCTGACCGGCGCCAACACCGGCACCGTCACCTACGGCGGCGACGCCGGACTCTGGCAGCAGGCCGAGACGGCTTGGCGTTGGTGGAACGACGTCGGCCGCCCGTCGCAGGACCGGTTCGGGTACGCCCGTGAAGCGGACGGAAGCGCTTACGTCTGGCACATCCCCGACGGAACCCGATGGAGTCTCCCCCGCTCAGGAGCCGGGCGAGCATGAAAGGCACCCCATGGGACACCGTCGCGCAGAGGGCTTGCCCTGAGGCGGGGACCTCCCAGGGCCGCCGTCAGAACAGCTTGCCGGGGTTGAGCAGGCCCAGTGGATCGAAGACCTGCTTGATACCGCGCTGCAACTCCACCCCCACCGGGCCCAGTTCGCGTGCCAGCCACTCCCGTTTGAGGACGCCCACGCCGTGCTCACCGGTGATGGTGCCGCCCAGCTCCAGGCCCAGCGCCATGATCTCGTCGAAGGACTCCCGGGCGCGGCGGGACTCGTCGGGGTCGCTCGCGTCGAAGCACACCGTGGGATGGGTGTTGCCGTCCCCGGCGTGGGCGACGACGCCGACGGTGAGGCCGTACTTCGCGGCGATGGCGGCCGTACCGTCGATCATCTCGGCGAGCCGGGAGCGGGGCACACAGACGTCGTCGATCATGGTGACGCCCTTGACCGCCTCCAGCGCCGGAAGCGTCATCCGGCGGGCCTGGAGCAGCATGTCGGACTCGGCGGCGTCCTCGGCCGGGACCACCTCCGTGGCGCCGGCCGCCGTGCACAGCTCGGCGACGGCGGCGAGGTCGGCGGCCGGGTCCGGGGTGTCGAAGGCCGCCATCAGCAGGGCCTCGGTGGACTCCGGGAGGCCCATGTTCCCCATCGTGTTGACCGCGCGGACGCTGGTGCGGTCCATCAGCTCCAGCAGTGCGGGGGTGTGGCCACGTTCCATGATCCGGCAGATGGCGTCGCAGGCGGACGTGGTGGAGGGGAACTCGGCGGCGAGGACCAGCTGTTCGGGCGGGGCGGGCTTGAGGGCGAGGACCGCGCCGACCACGATGCCGAGGCTGCCCTCGGAGCCGACGAAGAGCCGGGTCAGGTCGTAGCCCGCGACGCCCTTGGCGGTGCGGCGGCCGGTCCTCAGCAGCCGGCCGTCGGCGAGGACCACATCGAGCCCGAGGACGTACTCGGCGGTGACGCCGTACTTCACGCAGCACAGCCCGCCGGACGCGGTGCCGATGTTGCCCCCGATGGTGCACTGCTCCCAGCTGGAGGGGTCCGGCGGGTAGTACAGCCCCTTCTCCAGCACCGCACGGGAGAGGTCGGCGTTGATCACGCCCGGTTCGACCACCGCGATCCGGTCGACCGGGTTGATCTCCAGAATCCGGTCCATCTTGACCAGGGACAGCACGATGCAGCCGTCGGACGCGTTGGCCGCGCCCGACAGACCGGTGCGCGCGCCCTGGGGCACGACCGGGACGCGCAGCGCGGTGGCGGTGCGACAGACGTGCCGCACCTGCTCGACGGTGCGCGGGAGGACGACCACGGCGGGCGCGCCCGCCTCGCAGAAGCTCGCCATGTCGTGGGCGTAGGCCCCGGTCACATCGGGGTCGGTCAGCACCGCCTCCGCGGGGAGGCCCTCCCGCAGCAGCTCGATGAGGTCCGTCATGCCTCCAGATTCGCACCCGGGCAGCGCCCGGGGAAGATCGCTGCACCGGACGGATGACGGCGGGGATGCGCGGACCGCACGTGGCGGGCGGCACCGCGCGTGGCGGCTCGCCCGCCGACGGTGAACCTGCGCCTTGGTCACTGCGCCTTGTAGTAGACGCTGACCTTACGGTCGCCGGCGGCGCCCGAGGCGAAGCCCATGCACAGCCGGCGGGGGCTGGACAGCTGGACCGCCATGCCCTCGGGCTCGCGGTAGCCGAGCGAGTAGGCGGCCTCGGTGCGGGAGCGCTGGACGAGTTCGCCGGTGCGCAGGTCGACGCAGGAGACGTAGGTGTTGCCGTGGCCGGAGGGCGGGTTGGCGCCGTCCTCGTCGGTGTAGGCGGTGCCGGTCAGCTGGTACGCGTAGTCGCCGAGGAGCGTGAAGCCCTGGAAGACCTCGCCGTCCTCGATACCCACCTGGGGTATGTCGTACAGGGCGGTGTAGTCGCCCGCGCTGACCCCGGACAGGCTCATCAGCCGGTAGCGGACCTCGCCGTCGAGGCGGTAGCGCAGCAGCAGGCGGCGGTTGAGCATGTCGACGGCGGGCTGGTTGCTGGTGGAGCCCGCCACGGGGCGGTGTTCGACCAGCGAGGACGAACCGGACGACAGCACCGTGCCGTCGGCGAACTTGAACCGGCTGATGGCGCGGCCGTAGCCGGAGTCGGGGTTGGCGTCCGACTCGGTCCACAGATAGGCCGTGGCGCCGACCGGCTCACAGCCCATGGCGACGCCGTGCCCGAACCCCTTGAGGTACATGGAGCCGAGCTCCGCGCCGGCGAGGGACAGTTTGGTGACGCACAGATCGCCGCGGGCGGCGCGGTCGGCGCCGGAGACGGGGGCGGATTCCCCGCTGAGCCGGATACCGCCCTGCATCAGCTGGACGGTGTAGAGGTGCCCGTTGACGTCGTCGAACGCGAAGGACTGGAGCACGGTGGAGTTGTGCGGGGTCGTCTCGCGGATCAGCTGGGTGGAGGGCACCGACAGATCGAACCGGCCCCCCGCCACGGTGACGGCCCCCGCGCGGGCGGCGAAGGCCACGCCGAGTGCCCCGGCCGCGGCGGCTCCCCCGCCGATGGTGAACTTACGCCTGGTCAAACGGCCCGCGGCGTACTTGTCCATCTTGTCCGTGTGCATTGATACTCAACAACTCCCATGCGAACACGCCGTGTTGGAGTGAACGGATCGCCGAGAGTGTAGACGGTGAGAGAGCGCTCCCATTCAGGGGTTCGCCTTCTGGCACCGGTGGACGCATGCGCGGCACGGGCGGACAGGGGTACGAGCGGGTGGGCGGACCCCCACGGCCCGCCCACCCGTCGTGTTCAGAGGTTGCCGCGCGTACTCAGAGGTTGCCGCGCTTGGCCTGCTCGCGCTCGATCGCCTCGAACAGCGCCTTGAAGTTGCCCTTGCCGAAGCCCATGGAGCCGTGCCGCTCGATGAGCTCGAAGAAGACGGTCGGCCGGTCCTGGACCGGCTTGGTGAAGATCTGGAGCAGATAGCCGTCCTCGTCCCGGTCGGCGAGGATCTTCAGCTCGCGGAGGGTCTCCACCGGGACGCGGGTGTCGCCGACCCACTCCCCCAGGGTGTCGTAGTACGAGTCCGGGGTGTCCAGGAACCGCACTCCGGCCGCGCGCATCGCCCGCACCGTGGCGACGATGTCGTTGGTGGCGAGCGCGATGTGCTGGACGCCGGGCCCGCCGTAGAACTCCAGGTACTCGTCGATCTGCGACTTCTTCTTGCCGGCCGCGGGCTCGTTGAGCGGGAACTTCACCTTGCGGGTGCCGTCCGCCACGACCTTCGACATCAGCGCGGAGTACTCGGTGGCGATGTCGTCGCCCACGAACTCCTTCATGTTGGTGAAGCCCATGACGTCGTTGTAGAAGCCCACCCACTCGTCCATCCGGCCGAGCTCCACATTGCCCACGCAGTGGTCGATCGCCTGGAAGTTCCGCCGCGCCGGCGGGGCCACGATCGGCTCGGCCTCGGCGAAGCCGGGCAGGTACGGGCCGTCGTAGCCGGTGCGCTCGACGAGGGTGTGGCGGGTGTCGCCGTAGGTACGGATCGAGGCCAGCACCACCGTGCCGTGCTCGTCCTTGACCTCGTGCGGCTCCTCGATACCGGTGGCGCCGTGCTCGACGGCGTACGCGTACGCGGCCCGCGCGTCCGGCACCTCCACCGCCAGGTCGATCACCCCGTCGCCGTGCTCGGCGACATGCTCGGCCAGGAAGCGGCCCCAGGCGCTCACCGGTTTGATGACGGAGGTGAACACGAAGCGGGCGCCGCCCGAGACGAGGACGTAACTGGCCGTCTCCCGGCTGCCGTTCTCCGGTCCTGAGTAGGCGACCAGCGTCATGCCGAAGGCGGTGGAGTAGTAGTGCGCGGCCTGCTTGGCGTTGCCGACGGCGAAGACGACCGCGTCCATCCCCTTCACAGGGAACGGGTCCGCGTGCCGTGCGTCCCCCTGCTGCAGCATTTCTGTCGTCTCAGTCATACTCCGAAGCGTCCCGCCATCACTCAAGGTGCGCAACACTTCTCGAAAACGCTGGTCAGCCTGTATAGCCGGATCGCCCTTCGGCAGCGCATTCTGTGCAGAGTGACCAGCATCACAGCGATCAGGGAGACCTCATGGCGATCGACGGGCTCGACGCCCGCCTCATCGAACTGCTCGCCGAGGAGCCGCGCATCGGCGTCCTGGAGGCATCACGCCGCCTCGGCGTCGCCCGCGGCACGGCCCAGGCCCGGCTGGACCGGCTCAGGGCCCAGGGGATGATCCGCGGCTTCGGCCCCGACGTGGACCCGGCGGCGCTCGGCTATCCGGTCACCGCGTTCGCCACGCTGGAGATCAAACAGGGGCAGGGACAGGACGTACGGGCACATCTGACGACCGTCCCGGAGGTCCTGGAACTCCACACCACCACGGGCCACGGCGACATGCTCTGCCGACTGGTCGCCCGCTCCAACGCCGATCTGCAACGGGTGATCGACCTGGTCGTGGGGTTCGAGGGGATCGTCCGGGCCTCGACGACGATCGTGATGGAGAACGCGGTCCCGCTGCGGATCATCCCGCTGGTGCGACAGGCGGCGCGGGACTGAACCGGATGCAAAGATTCCGTTGCAAAGAAAGCCTTGCAACGGAATCTTTGCACGCTTACGCTGCCGCACATGGAAAAGGACGAGCAGCCCGCACCCGACGACCTCCGGGTGCTCGACCCCCGCTCCCTGCGCGGGCTCGCGCATCCGCTGCGGATGCGCCTGCTCGGCGCGCTGCGCGAGTACGGACCGGCCACCGCGTCCCAACTGGCCGACCGATTGGGCGAGTCCAGCGGCGCCACCAGCTACCATCTGCGGCAGCTGGCCACCCATGGCTTCGTCAAGGACGACCCGGAGCGGGGCAAGGGGCGGGAGCGGTGGTGGAAGGCGGTGCACAGGGGCACGCGGGTGCGCGCTGACGAGTACCTGGCCCATCCCGACCCGGCGGTACGGGGGGCGGTGAACACCCTGCTGCACGAGTGGGCCACCACCCACACGCAGGAGGTGTCCACCTTTCTGGGCACCCTGCACGGCTGGTCCGAGGAGTGGCGGGCTGCCTCGGACATCAGCGACTTCCACATGCGTCTCACCCCTGAACTCGCCCGCGAGATGCGCGACAAGCTGCACGAAGTGATCGAGAGCTACCGCGAGAAGGAAGTGGGCCGGGACACCGAGGGCTCCGCCCCGTACCGCGTCCACCTGCACGCCTTCCCGCGCGACGAGGACTGACCGATCCCTGGGGGGACCGCACATGTACGGCGACGACATATATCTGTGGCTCCACCGCATACGCGCCGAGCGCCTCCGCGACGAAGTACGCGCGGCGGGCCGGGCGCCCCGCCCCCGCAGCCGCCCCGCCCGCGCCCGGGTGCTGCGCACCCGGCTCGGCTGGACGCTGGTGGAGGTCGGGCTGCGGCTGGCCACGCCGCGGCTGCCGCGGTCCGGTCTGGCCGCCCGGTTCGACCACTGACATGGGCTCCGACGGCAGAGGTGACGTAGGCGACAGAGGCGATATAGGGGGCGGAGGCGGCGGCCGAAGACCGCTGCTCCTCGTCCTCGCCGCGAACACCGTCTCCATCGCGGGCAATTCGCTCACCCTGATCGCCGTGCCGTGGTTCGTGCTGGAGACCACGGGCAGCGCGGCCAAGGCCGGGTTCGTGTCGTTCTGCGCGACGCTGCCGGTGGTCGTCTCGGCCGTCGTCGGCGGGCCGGTCATCGACCGGATCGGCCGGCGGCGGGTCTCCGTCGCGTCCGACTCGCTGTGCGGGGTGGCCGTCGCCGCGATTCCGGTGCTGCACTTCGCCGGGCTGCTGCGGTTCTGGCAGCTGTGCGCGCTGATGGCGTTCTCCGGGCTGCTGCACGCGCCGGGCGAGACCGCCCGCCAGGTGCTGGTGCCCTCGCTCGCCGAGCGGGCGGGTACCACCCTCAGCCGCGCGGCCAGCTTCTACGACGGGGCCTCGCGCGGGGCGCGGATGCTGGGCGCGGCGCTCGGCGGGCTGCTGATCGCGCTGCTCGGCCCGCCCTCCGTACTGCTGCTGGACGCGGCGACGTTCGCGGCGTCCGCGCTGCTGATCATGGCGGGGCTGCGCGGACTGCCCGCCGCCGCGCCGCGCAGGCCCGTCGTACCGGTGTCCGCCCGCGCCTACCGCGCGGAGCTGCGCGAGGGGTACCGCTTTCTGCTGCGCCACCGGCTGCTCCTGGCCATCGTGCTGATGGTCATGGTCACCAACGGCCTCGACCAGGGCCTGTCCTCCGTACTGCTGCCCGTCCACGCCGAGCGCCACCTGGGCGGTTCGGTGCAGCTGGGGCTGCTCACGGCGCTGTTCGGCGGCGGTGCGCTGGCGGGGGCGCTGCTGTACGGGGCGGTGGGCGACCGCTTTCCGCGCCGGACGGTCTTCGCGGTGAGCTTCCTGCTGTGCGGGCTGCCGCGCTTCCTGGTCGCCGCGTGCGTCCCCGGCGTGTCCCCGCTCGCCGTGACGATGGCGGTCAGCGGGCTCGCGGCGGGGGTGCTCAACCCGATCCTGACCACGGTGACCTACGAGGCGGTCCCCGATGAGCTGCGCAGCCGGGTCTCGGGGGCGCTCACCGCGGGGGTGTGGGTGGTGATGCCGCTGGGCGGGCTCGCGGCCGGCGGGCTGGTGGAGGGGGTGGGGCTGACCGCCGCCTTCCTGGTGACCGGCGGGGCCTACTTCCTCACCACGCTCAGCCCGCTGGTCTTCCCCGCCTGGCGCGGTATGGACGAGGGGGCGGCGGTGCCGCTCAGCAGTGCGGAACCGATCCGCCCGACCGCAGCGCCCGCAGAGCCGTCACCGCACCCTTGAGGGTGGTGACGGGGATCAGCCGCAGCCCCTTGGGCAGTTCGGCCGTGGCGTCCGCGCATTCGTCCTTGGGCACCAGGAAGACCGTGGCGCCGTCTCGCCTGGCGGCCTGTGTCTTGAGCGGGACCCCGCCCACGGCCCCGACCTTGCCCTGGGCGTCGATGGTGCCGGTGCCCGCGATCGTCCGGCCGCCGGTGAGATCGCCGCCGCGGCCGTCGCCGTCCAGCTTGTCGATGATGCCGAGGGAGAAGAGCAGCCCGGCGCTCGGGCCGCCGACGTCGGCGAGGCGCAGGGTGACCTTGACATCGCGCGGCGAGCGGTGGAGGTAGCCGAGCGCGGCGCTGGTGGCCGAGGACTGGGACTCCCGCATCTCCTTCGCGTTGTGCCGCTCGATCTCCTCGGTGGTGCCGCCGACGTAGACCGCGTCCCGCGGCATGACCGCCCGGTCGGTGTCGAACCAGCCGCTGACCACGTCCTTCAGCCGCACGGTGGCGTCCGGGCCGGTCGCCAGGATCGTCACCATCCGCAGCTGCCCGGTGGTCTTGCGGGTGTCGGTCCCGGCGACGCTGATCACCTGCTTGCCCCGGTCGGCGCCGAGGACGTTCACGGTCGAACCGGGCTGGGCCACGGTGAACGGCAGCGGGGCGAACACGGCCGCCGCGAGCAGGGCGAGCACGGGTGCGGAGCAGAGCGCGAGGAGGCGGGCGCGGGGGGAGACGGCAGGCATGGTGCGAATCTAGTTGACCGCCGGGGTGGATGCGGCGCCACCCCGGCCCGTGGGCCCCTCGCGGGCGGCGGGGCCGGCTCTGCTCATGGCGCCCGGCCACCCGGTGCGGCGGCCCGACCGATCACGCGGGCACGCGGGCAGTGGGCGGGCACTCGGGCAGCGGGCGGGCATGCTCCCCCGTACGGCCCGCGCCGACCGCCGGCGCGAGGCCCCGGTGACCGCCCGCGCCGACCGCCGACGGGGGCTCCGGTGACCGCCGGCGCGGCGTCACCGCAGGGCGTCCGCGACCTCCCGGGCCGCGTCCACCACCCGCGGCCCGATCCGCTCCGGCACCGAGTCGCAGAGCATCACGACGCCGACGCTGCCCTCTATCCCCGTCACCCCGACGAGCGGGGCGGCCGCGCCGCTCGCGCCCGCCTCCAGTTCGCCGTGGGTGAGGGCGTACCCGGGGTCGTCGTGGCGGCCGGCGCGGGCGGCGAGGATCGCGTGCCCGGCGGCGCCCCGGTCGAGCGGATGCCGGAATCCGGCCCGGTAGGCGACGTGGTAGTCGGTCCAGGTCGGCTCGACGACCGCGACGGCGAGGGCCTCGTTTCCGTCGACCAGGGTGAGGTGGGCGGTCGCGCCGACGTCCTCGGCGAGGGAGCGCAGCGCGGGCAGCGCCGCCTCCCGTACGAGGGGATGCACCTGGCGGCCGAGTTGCAGTACCCCGAGCCCGACGCGGGCCCGCCCGCCGATGTCGCGGCGGACGAGGGAGTGCTGTTCGAGGGTGGCCAGCAGGCGGTAGACCACGGTGCGGTTGACGCCGAGCTTGTTGGACAGCTCGGTCACGGTCAGCCCGTGGTCGGTGTCGGCGAGTAGTTTCAGGACGCGCAGTCCCCGGTCGAGCGTCTGAGAGGTCTCCGCGGTCACGACGCCCCCTCCTCGGTGATGAGTGGCGGCTCTCCGTGAGGTGCCCCGCCGGTCCCGACGACGGCGCGCGAGGTGGCCGCCGGTCACGGTGGTTACGCACCGGCTGCGCTCCGCGGCAGCGCTGCCACGGGGCGTGTGCGTGCCCGAACGCTAGCGAGCCGGTCCGTTTAGCGGAAGGGTCCGTCCAGAATCCGAGCAGTTCTGGCAAAGGGAACGACACATGGGCAGGCCGGATCGCCCCGTTCCGTCCCGGTGTGGAATGCGAACGTGTGACCGGCTCATGAAATTTTTAGAAAGGGGGTTGCACGGGGCCGACCGCCCCGCGCCCGCTTCCCGCCTCCGGCGCGCCCGCTTCAGCGCATCCGCGTCGCCCACTCCTGGACCTTTTTGATCCGCTCGCGGATCTGCCCGGCCGTCGCCTCCGCGCTCGGCGGGCCGCCGCAGACCCGGCGCAGCTCGGTGTGGATCACGCCGTGCGGTTTACCGCTCTGGTGGACGTACGCGCCGACCAGCGAGTTGAGCTGTTTGCGCAGCTCCAGCAGCTCCTTGTGGGTGACCACCGGCCGCCGCTCCGCCGGGAGCTCCAGCAGATCCGCCTCCGTGTCCGGCTTCTTCCGGCTGTGCGCGATCTGCTTGGCCTGCCGCCGCTGGAGCAGCATCTGCACCTGATCGGGTTCCAGGAGCCCCGGGATGCCGAGGTAGTCCTGCTCCTCCTCGCTGCCCGGATGCGCCTGCATCCCGAACTCGGCACCGTCGTACAGCACCCGGTCGAAGACCGCGTCCGACTCCAGCGCCTCGAAGGGCAGCTGGTCCTGTTCTCCGGTGTCCTCGTCCTGCTGCTTCTCGGCCTCCTCGAGGAGCTTTTCCTCCTCCGCGTACGGGTTCTCCTCCTCGCCGTCCTTCTTCGGCTTGTCCAGGACGTGGTCGCGCTCGACCTCCATCTCATTGGCGAAGCCGAGCAGCATCGGGATGGTGGGCAGGAAGACGGACGCGGTCTCGCCGCGCCGCCGTGACCGTACGAAACGGCCGACGGCCTGGGCGAAGAAGAGCGGCGTGGAGATGGTGGTGGCGTACACCCCGACCGCCAGCCGGGGCACGTCCACGCCCTCCGACACCATGCGGACCGCGACCATCCAGCGGTCGTCGGACTGGCTGAAGTCCTCGATCCGCTGCGAGGCCGCGCTCTCGTCGGAGAGCACCAGGGTGGCCTTGGTGCCGGTGATCTCCCGGATCAGCTTGGCGTACGCACGGGCCGAGTCCTGGTCGGAGGCGATGACCAGGGCGCCCGCGTCCGGGATGCCCTTGCGGACCTCGGTCAGCCGCTGGTCCGCGGCGCGCAGCACGTTCGGCATCCAGTCGCCGCGCGGATCGAGCGCGGTGCGCCACGCCTGGGAGACGGCGTCCTTGGTCATCGGCTCGCCCAGCCGGGCCGCGATCTCATCGCCCGCCTTGGTACGCCAGCGCATGTTGCCGCTGTAGGAGAGGAAGATGACGGGGCGCACCACACCGTCGGCGAGCGCGTTGCCGTAGCCGTAGGTGTAGTCGGCGGAGGAGCGCCGGATGCCGTCGTTGCCCTCTTCGTAGGTGACGAAGGGGATGGGGTTGGTGTCGGACCGGAACGGGGTGCCGGTGAGCGCGAGCCGCCGGGTGGCCGGCTCGAACGCCTCCAGACACGCCTCGCCCCAGGAGCGGGAGTCACCGGCGTGGTGGATCTCGTCGAGGATGACGAGCGTCTTGCGCTGCTCGATCCGGTTGCGGTGCAGCATGGGCCGCACGCCGACACCCGCGTAGGTCACGGCCACCCCGTGGTACTCCCGGCCCAGCGGCCCCGCGCTGTACTCCGGGTCCAGCTTGATGCCGATCCGGGCGGCGGCCTCCGCCCACTGCTTCTTCAGGTGCTCGGTCGGCGCGACGACCGTCACCTGCTGGACGACGTGGTGGTGCAGCAGCCAGGAGGCGAGGGTCAGCGCGAAGGTGGTCTTTCCGGCGCCGGGGGTCGCGACCGCGAGGAAGTCGCGCGGCTGCTCCTGGATGTACTTGTCCAGTGCGCCCTGCTGCCAGGCGCGCAGCTTGCTCGCGGTACCCCAGGGGGCCCGGCCGGGGAAGGCGGGCGAGAGGTGATGGCTGGTGGAGGCGGCAGTAGTACTCACGGTCTCCGTCGGGCTGGCTCGGCGAGGTCGGTCGGGAACCGCGTCAGCCTATCGGTGCGCTCGCTGCACCTCCGGGGGACGGCCTGGTCCCACCCAAGGGTGGGACCAGGGTCACATCGCCTCGTGCAGCCTCCGCAATCCGGCCGCGATCTCCCCGACGTCCTCGATCGCGCCCGAGGCCACGCCGACCACCAGCTTGTAGGCCTCGTCCTGGTCGACGTCGAGCATCTCGGTGCCGTTGAGGTCGAGGAAGACCACCGTGCACATCCACGCCATCCGTTTGTTGCCGTCCACCAGTGGGTGGTTGACGGCGAGCGACTGGAGCAGCGCGGCGGCCTTCTCGAAGAGCTCGGCGTACGCCTCTATGCCGAACATCTGCGACTGCGGGCGATGCACCGCCGAACTCAGCAACCCCAGATCACGTACCGCGATCTGCTGCCCCCCACAGGCGATTTCCGCCAGGTCCAGCACTTCCTGGACCGTCAGGTACTTCACTTACTCCCCCAGCCTCCGCAGAAGGTCCGCGTGGCGTGCCGCGTACTTCGCCCCCAGGCGCCGGACCGACTCCCGGTCCGCCTCCTGCTCCAGATACCGGTCGATCGCCTGAAGCACTATGGCGTGCATACTGCGGCCCTCCTCCTCGGCCCGCTGCTTGAGCGCCTCTTGCTGGTCGTCGCGCAGACGGAGATTCATAGCCATACCAGAACGGTACCACTATTGGGGCCACAATGGTACTACTCGGTTACGGGTCGCAACCGCGTCGTCACCCAAGCCCCCACCACCGCCACCGCCGCCATCGCCGCGTAGACCGCGCCGAAGGCGGCCGGGTGGTGGGAGGTCGTGGGGCCGGTGGCGGTGATCGAGCCGCCGCCGAAGGACACGAAGAGCACACCGCTGAGGCCGACCAGGGCGATGTTGCCGAGCGCGTCGGAGACCTGGAGGGAGGCGGAGTTGCTGCCCGCGTCCTCCGGACGGGAGAGCTTCAGCAGCAGCACGCTCCCGCTGGAGATGACCAGCCCCATCCCGTAGCCGCCGAACACCCAGGCCACGGCCACCGCCCAGGCCGGCACGGAGTCGGCGAGGGCCAGGGGCACCGCCGCGATGGACGCGGCGATGAGGAGCATGCCGAGCCCCATCATCCGTTCCCGGTACGGCTCCAGGCGGGGGCGGCTCTGGGTCCAGGAGCCCAGGGCCCAGGTGAGCCCGCCGCCGGTGAGGGAGAGACCGGCGACGGTCGCGGACAGGCCACGCTGGGTCACCAGCATCAGCGGCACGAAGCTCTCCGCGCCCACGAAGGCCCCCGCCGCCACCCCGCGCAGCAGGATCACCGACGGCAGCCCGCGGGCGGCGCGGAAGGTGCCCGCCGGGAGCAGCCGCAGGACGCACGGGACGAGCAGGGCGAGACCGGCGGCGGCCGGGACGAGGGAGAGCCAGGAGAGGTCCTGGCCCGCGTACTGGAGCAGCCCGGCGCCGGTCGCGACGGCGAGCGCGAGGAGGATGCGGCGGCGGTTCATGCCCGGGGAACGCTCGCCCGGGGGCAGGGCGCGCAGCGCGGGCAGCATCACCGCGAGCGGCGGCAGCACCAGCACCGGGATGGCGAGGAACACCCAGCGCCAGCCGGCCTGTTCGGTGACCGTCCCGGCGGCGAGCGGGCCGACGATGACCGGCAGCACCCAGGCGGCGGAGAAGGACGCCAGCACGGCGGGCTGGAGCCGCCGCGGATAGGCCCGGCCGACCACCACGTACAGCGCGACGATCACCAGCCCGCCGCCGATACCCTGCACCGCGCGCCCGCCCACGAACATCCACATCCGCTGCGCCGAACCGGACAGCAGCAGCCCGGCGCCCAACGCCGCGATCCCGGTGAACAGCGGCGCCGACGGCCCGTTGCGGTCGCACCACTCCCCCGACAGCGTCATCGCGAACAGGCTCGCGGTGAAGTACGCGGTGAAGGCGTACGCGTAGAGCTCGACCCCGTCCAGCGCACGGGCCGCGACCGGCATCGCGGTGTTCACCGCGCTCGCCTCGAAGGCGATGAGGGAGACGACGGTGACGATGCCCAGGGTCAGGGCGCGATAGCGCCGCCCCAGGATGGTGTCGCCACCGGCCGCCGGGGGCAGGGCGGCGTCCGTGACGACGGGGTCGGCGACGACAGCGTCGGCGTCATGGGAGTCGCGAGGGGTCATGGCGTCAGGGTAAGTGGCGTTCGGGCAGGTCACACCTGTCGCGGGACGGAACCGCGCTCGGCCGTTGGCCCTAGGCACCCTGGACCCTCGGGCGGCGGGCACGGCGTCGCGGCGGGCACGGCGTCGCGGCGGGCGTGGGGCACGGCTTACCCGGTAGGCACGGCTTGCGCGGCAGGCGCGGGGCACGGCGTACGCGGCGGGCATGGGGCACGGCTTACCCGGTAGGCACGGCGTACGCCGTAGGCACCGCTTACGCGGTGAGCAGGACGCCCCCGTACGAGGCCCCCGCGATCACCACCCACGCGCACAGCCCCAGCGCCGCGACACGAGCGCCGGTGCGGGAGAGCGAGGGAAGGTGGACGGCGCTGCCCAGGCCGAAGAGGGCGGCGGCGAGGAGGAGTTCCTGGGCCGTGGCGGCGGTGTCGAGCGCCGCGGTGGGCACCAGGCCCGTACTGCGCAGGGCGGTCATCGCGAGAAAGCCGAGGACGAACAGCGGCACCAGCGGGGGCCGCCGCCGCTCCGTCTCCGGCGCCGGCGCGCCCTCGGCGCGCGCCCGCGCCCTTACGGTGGTCGCGAGCGCCGCGACCAGCGGGGCGAGCAGGGCCACCCGCACCAGCTTGACCAGCACCGCGTCGCCCAGCGCGGCCGGCCCGGCGGTCTGCGCGGCCGCCACGACCTGGCCCACGTCGTGCACGCTCGCCCCCACCCACCGGCCGAACGCCGCGTCGCCGAGCCCCAAGGGGTGCTGGAGCAGCGGCAGGACGGCGATGGCGAGCGTGCCGCACAGCGTCACCAGCGCCACGGACGTGGCCACGTCCCGTTCCTCGCTGTCCGACACCTCGCTCACCGCACCGATCGCGGACGCCCCGCAGATGGCGTACCCCGTGGCGATCAGCAGCGGCTGATCGCCGCGCAGCCCCATCCGGCGGCCGAGCCACCAGGTGCCGCAGAAGGTGGCCGCGACCACGCCCAGGACCATCGCCACGGTGGCCCAGCCGAGGCCCAGCACATCGTCCAGGCTGAGCTTGAGCCCGAGCAGCACGATGCCCAGGCGCATCAGCCGCTTCCCGGCGAGGGAGAGCCCGGCGCGGCAGACGCCCCGGACGAGTCCGCGCGTCCCCGGCAGATGCGCGGCGACGATGCCCAGCACCACGGCGGCGGTCAGCAGGGGGACGGCGGGCAGCAGCCGGTGGACGCCCCAGGCGGCCGCGACCCCGGCCACCGCGAACCCGAGTCCGTACGCCGTGGCGGGCGGCCGCCATCCGGCCGCCTGGCGTGCCCGGCCGGGCGCGGCGGTCAGCGTCACCGGCCGTCCGCCGTCGGAAGCTCGTAGACCCGCCGGACGCTGCTGCCGAGGCGGGCGATGTCCGCCCCGTAGACATGGATCGAGATCGCCTTCGTCCCACAGGCGTTCCACACCCTGTGGATATCTCCGGGCGGCGCGAACCCGCACACCGCGCCGCGCGGGTTGACCACGTCCTCCACCGCGATCAGCCGCGAGCCCGGCCCGTCGGGGACGAGGCGGTAGCGGCGTTCGTGCTCCTCGCCCTCGTGGACGCCGGTCACACACCAGGACACATGGTCATGGATCGCCGTGCGCTGGCCGGGCAGCCACACCAGCGCGACGATCGAGAAGCTGCCGTCGGGCTCGGCGTGCAGGACGTGCTGGCGGTAGCGGTCGGGGTCGCCCTCGCACTGCCCGGGGGTGAGCAGATCGGCCGCGCCCAGGTGGGGCGCGAGCCGCTCGCCCACCAGATAGGCGGTCACATCGGGCGCCAGGCCCCGTCCGACGGCCTCGCGGACATCGCCGACGAACGCGCCGAGGCGTGCGGTGAGGAGACGGGCGGGCGGATACGCGGTCGGGGTGGTCATGGCGGCAGCGTCCTGCCGCCCGCGCCATCACGTCCAACGACAGGTTGTTGACCGATCCCCAAGCTCCGCTTATGGATGGGGCGTTCGGCCCGGCGACGCGTCGCCGGCGTGCCGCGCTCAGCATCCGATCCGGTTCCCGGCCACCGTCCTCAGCTCCTCCAGCACCCGCGCTGTGGCGGGGATCTCCAGATGTTCGCGCAGTACGTACGCCGAGACCCGGCGGCGCGAGGCGGGGTCCAGGGCGCGCCCGGTGACCTTCTGGTGGCACAGGAACGAGAGCACCAGCCCCGGCATCATCGCTACGCCGAGCCCCGCCGCGACCATGCTCTGCACCACCAGGTTGTCGTCGGTGGTGAAGGCGATGTCCGGGGCGAAGCCCTGCTCCGCGCATTCGTGCAGGAAGTTGGCGCGGCACCGCAGACACCCCGCGATCCAGCGCTCCCCGCTCAGCTCGGCGAGCTTGACCGCCCGCCGTCTGGCCAGCGGATGCCCGGTCGGCAGCAGCACCGTCAGCTGGTCCTCCAGCAGCGGGATCTCCACCAGCTCGGCGGGGGTTTCCTCACGCAGCCCGGGATAGGTGAAGGCGAGGGTGATGTCGCACTCCCCGCGCACCACCCGCCCCAGCGACTCCGGCGGCTCGCCCTCCAGCAGCTCCACCCGCACCCCCGGATGGGCGGTGGCGAGCCGGGCCATGGCCTCGGGGATGAGGGTCGCGTTGGCGCTGGGGAAGGCGCAGACGCGCACCCGCCCCGAACGCAGCCGGGTGATGGCGCTCATCTGCTGCTGGGCGGTGGAGATGCTGGTCAGGATGGTGTCGGCGTGCCGGGCGAGGGTCTCCCCCGCCTCGGTGAGCCGCATCCCCCGGCCGACCCGGATGAACAGCGGGCTGCCGACGGCCCGTTCGAGCGCCTTCATCTGCTGGGTGATGGCCGGCTGGGTGTAGCCGAGGGCGCGGGCGGCCCCGGAGTAGGAGCCGGAGCGGACCACCTCATGGAACGTCTTGATGTGCCGGGAATCGAACACACTCGCATCATAGGACGATATCCATAAGCGGGATTTGGAGCGGCACAAGATCACCCCAAGCTGTGCTTTGACAGCGTGGGCACCGCCCGCACCACCGTGCCATCGCCCCCGCCCCACCCGGTGCACGACGCCACACGGTCAAGCACGGTCAGGTCGGCGATGCTGGGGCAAGCTGGCCCCATGCCGCACTACACCTCATATGACGGAACCCAGCTGGCCTACCGCGTCCTGGCGGCCCGGGACGGCTCCGCGGGGCCGCCGCTGATCTGCCTGGCGGGCGGGCCGGGGCGGAACGCCGCGTATCTGGGCGACCTCGGCGGGCTGGACGCCCATCACACCCTCGTCGTCCCCGACAGCCGCGGCACCGGGGACTCCCCGCCGGCCGCCGACCCCGGCGGCTACGCCTTCCCCGGGCTGGCCGAGGACCTCGAGGCGCTCCGCCGCCATCTGGACCTCGGCCGCTTCGCGCTGCTCGCCCATGACGCGGCCGCCGCGACCGCCCAGGCGTACGCGGCCGCCCACCCCGAGCGGCTCAGCCGGCTGATCCTGGTGAGTCCGGGCGCCCGGCTCCAGGGCCAACTCCCCGAGGACGCCCGGGAGATCTTCGAATCCCGCGCCGACGAGCCCTGGTGGCAGGAGGCGTACCGGGCGGTGCAGCTGCTGCCCGACACCACCGACCTCGCCGAGGTGCGCAGACTGCTGCTCCAGGCCGCCCCCATGGCGTACGGCCGCTGGGACGAGCCCCAGCGGGCCCACGCCCGGAGCGAGGGCGAGCAGCTGGGACCGGTGGCGAGGGCCGGCTTCTGGCAGGGCGTCGACGAAGCGGGGCGGCGCGCGGTGCTGGCCCGGCTGCGCGAGGTGCCGTGCCCGGTGCTGGTGATCACCGGCGACCGGGACGCGGTGACCGGCACGCGGGCCGGGGAGGTGGTCGCCGAGTCCTTCCCGGACGGGCGGGCGCGGGCGCTGCACGGGGTGGGCCACTATCCGTGGGTCGACGATCCGGATCTCTTCCGTCAGGCGGTCGAGGACTTCCTGGCGGACCGCCCGGCGCGACCGTGAACCGCGAACCGGGACCCGCGCACCGGGAACCGGGACCCGGACGGGAGCGCCGCGTGGCGCGCCGGACGGCGGGCGCGTCCCGGCCGACCATGAACGCGGTGTGTCAGTCGTATGGCGGCACCCGCCGATCCGTTGTGCCCGCCCCGCCCCCGCCCTATCGTCGAGAGCACAGCACGACAACGGCCGTGTGCCCGAGTGGTTTAGGGGCTCGCCTGCAAAGCGAGTTACGTGGGTTCGATTCCCGCCACGGCCTCCACACCCACCGCGCGGGCGCCTCCTTCGGCGCCCGCGCGGTCGTTTGCGTCTCGGTCAACTCCCGCACACCCCTGGACACGCGGAAACGGGAGGCGCATGCTCGGACCACGGAAATCACTACTGAAAAAGCGACAGAGTTCGTCTTTCGGGCGCCTCTGAAATGGGCTTTCACGCGGTCGCCACCGAACGCTTCCGAGTCCTCCGCAACTTGTGAAGATTTTCGGGCAATCGGTTAAGATCGCGCCAACTGCCCTGGCACGCCCGCCGCCTCGCATGGTTCCTCTCCTAAAGTCGAACAGGTGCCTGCAACCACCCCCCGTGGCCGCCAGGCATTTTTGTTTCGACCACGTTTCATGTCCCATATGGGGGAATCTTGCAGTCCGATGCCAGGGGTGCCCGCCTTCCGCTGTCGACCAGCCAGAGTGAGATCTGGCTCGGCCAGCAACTGACACCGGAGAGCACCCGCTTCCGGGTGGGCGAGTATCTGGAAATTCATGGCCCGATCGACCGAACGCTGTTCGAATCCGCACTCCGCCGGGCGGTCGCCGAAACCGAGCCGTACAACACGCGTTTCGGCGAGGACGGCGGGGTGCCGTGGCAGGTTGTTGAACCGGTAACCGAATGGGAGTTGCCGTTTTTCGATGTCAGCGGCGAGGCGAATCCCCGGGAGGCGGCCGAACGGTGGATGCGGGAGGAGATGACCCGGCCGACCGATCTCACCCGCGCTCCGCTGTTCGCCTTCGCCCTGTTCCAATTGGGGCCCGAGCGGTTCGCCTGGTACCAGGCGCCGCACCACATCGTGACGGACGCCGCCGGGGCGGCCCTCACCGCCCGTCGGGTGGCCGAACTCTACACGGCCTACGCGGCGGGGGCCGGAACCCGGACCGAGGCCGGTCAGACCCGGCACGAGGCGGCTCCGGCGACCGGCCGCGGCTCGCTGCGGGAGATGCTCGAATGGGATGAGAAATACCGCGCGTCGGAGGATTTCACCAGGGACAGAGAGTATTGGATGGAACGGTTCGGGGATTGCCCCGAACCGGCCCGGCTTTCCGGACGACCAGGCAAGAACCTGCGTGACTTCCGGCGCGAGACGGCGTATCTGTCGGAGGCGGAAGCAGCCGGACTGCGCGGTGCCGCACGAAAGGCGGGAACCCACTGGTCCGCCCTGATGATCGCGGCGACCGCGGCTTATCTGCACCGGCTGACCGGCAAGCAGGACATCGTCCTCACCCTGCCGGTATCGGCTCGTACCGACGCCGCGACGCGCGCCCACCCCGGCATGTTCGCCAACGTCGCGCCGCTGCGTCTCGACGTCACCCCGCATATGCGGGTACGGGATCTCATCCGGCAGGCGTCGAAGGAGATGCGGAAAGCGTTGCGGCATCAGCGCTACCGCCGTATCGACATGGTGCGGGATCTGCATCTTCCCGACGGGGGCAACAGTTTCCTGGGCCCCCACGTCAACATCATGTCGTTTGAATACGACTTTGACTTCGCGGGACATCGCGTCACCGCCCACAACATTTCGAACGGGCTGGTCGAGGACCTGTCGATCATGGCCTACGACCGGTCCGACGGCACCGGCATCCGTATCGACCTCAACGCCAACGCCGACCTCTACAGCGACGAGGACCTGGCCGCCCACCGGGCCCGCTTCCTGACGCTGGTGCACGCGTTCGCCGACGTCTCGGACCCCGAGCGCACCGTCGGCGGTATCGAGCTGCTGACCGCCGAGGAGCGGGCGCGGGTGCTGGCCTGGAGCGGTTACGGGGGCGGGGACCGGGGCGAGAGCCGGGGCGGGGCCCCGCGGACGCCCCTGATCCCGGACATACCTCCCGCCACACTCCCCGACCTGTTCGCCGCGCAGGCCGCCCGCACCCCCTCGGCGGTGGCGGTGAGCGACGGCGCGACCTCCCTCACCTACGCCGAGCTGAACCGCTCCGCGAACCGCCTCGCCCATCTGCTGATAACCCGGGGCGCGGGCCCGGAACGGCTCGTCGCTCTCGCCCTTCCCCGCTCGGCCGACCTGATCGTCGCCGTACTCGCCGTACTCAAGTCCGGCGCCGCCTACCTTCCGCTGGACCCCGGCTATCCGCGTGAGCGCCTGGAGCTGATGCTCCGGCAGGCCGCCCCCGCGGTCGTCGTCACCACCCGCGACCTCGCCGGAACGCTGACCGGAACGGCCTCCGACCAGCTGGCGCTGGACGATCCGGACATCCTCACCGCCCTCGCCGGACAGCCCGCGGACGACCCCACCGACGAGCAGCGCACCGCGCCGCTGTCCCCCGAGCACCCCGCCTACACCATCTTCACCTCCGGCTCCACCGGCACCCCCAAGGGCGTCGTCGTACCGCACCACAACGTGGTCCGGCTCTTCGGCGCCACCGACGGCTGGTTCCACTTCGGCGCCGACGACGTGTGGACCATGTTCCACAGCTACGCCTTCGACTTCTCGGTCTGGGAGATCTGGGGCCCGCTGCTGCACGGCGGCCGGCTCGTGGTCGTCCCGCAGGCCATCAGCCGCTCCCCCGACGCGTTCCTGCGCCTGCTGGCGGACGAGCGGGTCACCGTGCTCAGCCAGACCCCCTCCGCCTTCCAGCAGCTGATCCACGCGGACCAGGAGGACCCCGGCACCGGCGCGCGGCTCACCGCCCTGCGCGCCGTCGTCTTCGGCGGCGAGGCGCTGGACCTGCGGCGGCTGGCGGACTGGTACGAGCGGCACCCCGACACCGCCCCCGTCCTGGTGAACATGTACGGGATCACCGAGACCACCGTGCACGTCACCTACCGCGCCCTGGACCGCGAGGCCGCCGCGACCCTGCCCGGGAGCGTCGTCGGCACCGGCATCCCCGACCTGCGGGTCCATGTGCTGGACGGGGCGCTGCGCCCGGCCGTGCCGGGGACGACCGGTGAGATGTACGTGTCGGGGCCCGGCCTGGCCCGCGGCTATCTGAACCGTCCGGGCCTGACGGCGGAGCGATTTGTCGCCAATCCGTTCGGGGCCCCCGGCGAGCGGATGTACCGCACCGGCGACCTGGCCCGGTGGACCGCCGACGGGGAGCTGGAGTACCTCGGCCGCGCCGACGACCAGGTCAAGATCCGGGGCTTCCGGATCGAGCTGGGCGAGGTCGAGGAGGCGGTGCGGTCGCTGCCCGGAGTGGAACGGGCGGTGGTCGTCGCCCGCGAGACACGCCCCGGGGACAAGCAGCTCGTCGCCTACGTCGTCCCGGCCAAGGCCGAGGCAAAGGGCGATGTCCAGGCCGACGCCAAGGCCGACGCAGAGTGCGAGGCCCAGGGCGCCTCCAAGGCCGTCGCAGAGGCCGACGCCCAGGCCGAGCCCCACGGCACCGCCGGCGCCGAAGCCATGGACCCCGCCGCGGTCCGCCGCTCGGTGGCCCGACGGCTGCCCGACCACATGGTCCCGGCCGCCGTCGTCGTCCTGGACGACCTGCCGCTGACCGAGACCGGCAAGGTCGACCGCCGCGCCCTGCCCGCCCCCGACCTCACCGGCGCGGCGGCCTCGCGCGAGCCGCGCACCGCGCGCGAGCGGGTCCTGTGCCAACTGTTCGCCGAGGTGCTCGGCCTGCCCACCGTCGGCATCGACGACGGCTTCTTCGAACTCGGCGGCCACTCGATGCTCGCAGCCCAGCTCGCCGCCAAGGTCCGTACCGCGCTCGACGTGCCCATGGAGGTCCGTACCCTCTTCGAGGCATCGACCGTCGCCCAGCTCGCCGAGCGCCTCGACGAGGACCGGACGGCCAGGGACGGTGCGGTGGAGCACGGTCTGGACCCGCTGCTCCCGCTGCGTGCCCAGGGCCGGCTCGCCCCGCTGTTCTGCGTCCACCCCGGCGGCGGCCTGGGCTGGCTCTACACCGGCCTGCTGCGCCATCTCGACGAGCGGCCGGTCTACGCCCTCCAGTCGCACGGGCTCCAGGAGGACGGCATCCTGCCCTCCAGCGTGGACGAGATGGCCGCCGACTACGTGGAGCAGATCCGCGCGGTCCAGCCCAAGGGCCCGTACCACCTGCTCGGCTGGTCCTTCGGCGGTCTGGTGGCGTACGCGATGGCGACGCGGCTGCAGAGCGCGGGCGAGCGGGTCGGGGTGCTGTCGATCCTCGACGCCTACCCCGACAACCAGTGGGAGTTCGGACTGCCCGACTACAGCAAGCGCGAGTGGCTGGGCATGCTCCTGGAGAGCCTGCGGGGCGGCGACATCATCATCCCGTGGGCCGGGGAGACCCAGCCGTCCGGGGAGACCCAGCCGTCCGGCGAGATCGCCGACGCGCCGGAACGCGACGCCGACGAGCTGGCCGCGGCCCTCGTCCGGGAGTCCGGTCTGCCCGCGCGGCTGCTGGCGGGCGAGGCCACCTTCCCGCTGCTGGACATCATGCGCAGCGACATAGAGCTGACGAAGAAGTTCTCGCCGGACCCGTACACCGGCGATCTGCTGCTGTTCGCGGCGGAGTACGAGACCCCCGGCTTCCCGCGCCCGGCGCACACCCCGGAGTCCTGGCAGCCGTATGTGGACGGCACGGTGCGGGTCCATCAGGTGCCCGCGCAGCACCACCACATGATGCGCCAGGAGCATGTGGCGCTCATCGGCCCGGTCGTGGCGGCGGCGCTCGACGCGGCCGACGCCTGACGGCGCGGTGTGGCCGGGCGGAGCGTCCCGCCCGGCCGCACCACCCCTCCTGGCCGGAGGGGCGCTACATACGGTTGACGACCGCCGACTGCGGGCGGATCGGCAGGCGGTTGACCGGCCTGCCGGTGGCCGCGCGGACCGCCGCCGCGACCGCCGCCGGGGAGGTGACCACCGGCACCGCGCTGGCCGCCTTGGCGCCGAAGGGGGCCACCACGTCCCGCTCCTCGACCAGCTTGACGATGCGGATGTCGGGCACGTCCAGGGCGGTCGGCAGGGCGTAGCCGGTCAGGTCGGGGTGCCGGACCACACCGCGTGAGGTGCGCAGGTTCTCGGTGAGGGCCGCGCCGATGCCCTGGGCGACGCCCGCCTCGATACGGGCCTTGAGCTGACGCGGGTTGAGCACCCGGCCCACGTCCTGGGCCACCGTCATGTCCACGACCCGGACCGCGCCGATCTCGATGTCGACGTCCACCACGGCGCGTACCGCGCAGTAGGCGAGCCCGACGAAGGCGTCACCCTGGCCGGTCTCGTCCAGCGGCTCGGTGGGGTGCGGACGGCACTGGGCGGTGGCCCACAGCTCCTTGCCCTCCAGGGCCTCCTCGACGGTGGTGCTGAGCACCCCGTCATACGAGGTGATCTTGCCGTCGGCGATGGTGAGCAGCTCGGTCGACATGCCGAAGGTGTGCGCGAGGGGCTGTAGCAGCTGGGTGCGGACCATCTTCGCGGCGCGCTCGACCGCACCGCCCGAGACCCAGGTGTGGCGGCCGCGCGAGGCGGGCCCGGCCGGGGGCTGATCGGTGTCGATGGGCGCGACATGGACCTCCTCGATGCCGAGGACGTCCTGGACGATCTGGCGGGCCAGCGTGGTGAAGCCCTGGCCGGTCTCCACGGCCGCGCAGATCACGGTGGCCACCGGGCCGGTCACCTTGACGGTCGCGGTGGAGACCTCGTCGGCCCCCTCGGCGCCGAGCATATGGACCATGCCCAGGGCGTAGCCGACCCCGCGCCGCACCGCGGCCGGGTCGCCCGCGCCCTCGGGGCCGCCCGGCAGCAGCCACTCCTCCTCGGGGTCGTCCTCGGGGAGGGCGGGCAGCGGTGCGTCCCTTACGGCTTGAAGCAGTTCGGCGACCGGGGCCGGGCAGGTGACGGTCTGCCCGGTGGGCAGCAGATCGCCGGTCGCCATCACGTTGCGCATCCGGATCTCGGCGGGGTCGAGCCCGAGCTTGGCCGCCAGCTTGTCCATCTGGCCCTCGTACGCGGCGCACACCTGCAGCGCGCCCTCACCGCGGACATGGCCGGAGGGCGGGTTGTTGGTGCGCACGGCCCAGCCCTCGATGAAGGCGTGCGGGACGACGTACGGGCCGCAGGCGAAGGAGACGGCGGCGGCCAGCGTGTCCGCCGAGGAGTCGGCGTAGGCGCCGGCGTCCATCAGGATCTGCGCCTCGACCTTGACCAGCTTGCCCTGGGCGTCCGCGTGGTGGCGGTAACGCAGCAGGGTGGGGTGGCGGTGGGCGTGGCCGAGGAAGGACTCCTCACGGGTCGCGGCGAGCTTCACCGGATGGCCGGTGCGCAGCGCCAGCAGCCCGAGCGGCAGCTGCATCCCCGGGTCCTCGCGCTCGCCCATGGCGCCGGGCACGCCGGTGACGACGACCTTCACCCGGTCCGGCTCCAGGCCGAAGCAGGCGGCGGCCAGATCGCGGTCGGCGTGCGGATCGGTGGAGGCGGTGTAGATCTCCACCCCGCCGTCGGGGCGCGGCACGGCCAGGCCGGCCTCGGCGCCGATGGGCGCCGGGTCCTGGCGGCCGATGCGGTACAGCCCCTCGACGATGACCTCGCCGACCACCTCGGGGTCGCCGAAGGACAGCGGGATGTGGCGGACCAGATTGCCGTCCGGGTGCAGCGGCTCGGCGTGGAACGCCTGCTCGGGGTCGGTGACCGGCTCCAGCACCTCGTACTCGACGGCGATGGCGGCGGCCGCCAGCCGGGCCGTGTCGGGGTGGTCGGCGGCGACCGCGGCGATCGGCTCGCCGTGGTGCCGGACCAGGTCCTTGGCGAAGACCGGGCGGTCGGCGACCCGGCGGCCGTGGGAGGCGTCGCCGGGCACGTCGGCGTGGGTCACCACGGCCCGTACGCCCGGCATTTCGGCCGCCTGGGTGGTGTCGATGGAGACGATGCGGGCGTGCGGATGCGGGGAGCGCAGCACGGCGGCCCACAGCAGCCCCTCGGCCCACAGGTCGGCCGCGTACGGGAAGGTGCCCGAGGTCTTGGCCGCCGAGTCGGCGGGCGGCAGGGACACGCCGAGGCCCATGCGGGCCGGGGGCTGGACGGGCGTTCCGGCGGCGGGGGTGGCGGTGACGGCGCCCGCGCCGTCCGCGATTCCGGTCATGCCGATGCCCTTCCGCTGCCGCTTCCGTTGACGCTCCCGTTGCCGGTGATGCCGTGCGGTCCCGCCTGGTGCGGGATGCGGGCCGGGTCCTGGTGGGCGTCGGGTCCGCCGTCCGCGTCGGCCTCCGCCGCGGCGGCCTCGCGGCTCGCGACGACCTCGCGGACGGCGTCGAGCACCCCGCGGTAGCCGGAGCAGCGGCAGAGGTTGCCGGAGATCGCCTGCCGGGTCTGCTGGTCGGTCGGGGCGTGGTTGCCCTCGAGGAGGTCGTGCACGGTCATCGCGAGGCCGGGCACGCAGAAGCCGCACTGCACCGCCCCGCACTCGGCGAGCGCCCGCTGGACGTCGGAGGGCTGTCCGCCTGCGGCGAGGCCCTCCACGGTGCGGACCTCGCTGCCCGCGGCGGTGGCGGCGGGCACCAGGCAGGAGGCGACGAGCCGCCCGTCGACCTGGACCGAGCAGGCCCCGCACTCGCCTTGCGAGCAGCCGTCCTTGGCCCCGGCGAGACCGAGCCGCTCCCGCAGGACGTAGAGCAGCGACTCGCCGATCCAGACGTCGGTGACGGGGCGGTCGGCGCCGTTGACGTGCAGCACGTAGGAGGTGAGTGGATGCTCGCTGTGACTCGGGAACTCGTCGATGGGCGAGGCGACCGGGCCGGCCGGGGCCGCCTCGGCGGGGGCGGGGCCGGGAACGGGCTCAGCGGGGGCGTCAGCGGCCTCGGGAATCTCCGCCGGGGTCTCGGGCCGGGGCTCGGCCGGAGCGGGCCCCTCGGCGGCGTCAGCGGCCGCGGTGAACTCGCCCTCGGCCGCGGCCGGTTCGGGCCCGCCCGCGGGCTCGGCGGCCTCGGGCCCGGCGCCGTCCGGCACCGCCTCGGCGGAGGGCTCGGCGGGGGCCTCGGCGGCGTCCCGGCCGTCGGCGGGCGCGTCGGTGTGGCCCGCGCCGGCCTCGGGGCCGGGGTGCGGGGCGTGCCCATGGGCGTCACCCGCGAACCGGTCGCCGTCGAGCTGCTCACCTTCGAACGGCTCGCCGTCGAACCGCTCGCCCTCGAACCGTTCACCCTCGAACCGCTCGCCCGTGAACTCGCCCTGCCAGGCCGCGTCCTGGGGCAGTCCGGGCGCCGGGCTGCCGTGCGGCGGGGTGTGGAGCCCGGCGTGCTGACCGTCGACCGGGAACTCGCCGGAGTCCCCGGCGGCCGGACCGCCGTGCCCCCAGGCGGGGTCGTCGGCGGCGGACTGCCGCTCACCGGGCACGGGGCCGCCGTGCTGCGGGGTGTGCAGCCCCTGGTGCCCCTCGACCGCGAACTGGCCCGAGTCCCCGGCGGAGGGGCCCGGCCACGCCGGGTCCGCGGCCGGGACCGGCTCGTCGCGGTCGGGCATGCCCAGCGGACGGCGGGCCGGCGGCGGTGTGGCCGCGGCCGGCGGGGCGGCCGGGCCCGGGTGGCCCTCGACCGCGTACTCCCCGGAGTCCTCCACCCCCTCCTCGGCGGCCGGAACCGACCACTGGCCGGTGTGCCCCTGCTGCTGCCCGGGATGCGGCTGGTGGGCCTCGTGCGGCTGGCCGGGCTGGTGGGACTGATGCGGCTGGTGGGCCTCGTGCGGCTGCTGCTGGGGCGTCGCCCCGGCGATGAACGGCATCCGCAACTGGGCCGTCGTCTGCGGGTCCTGGGGGCCGTCCGGGTGATCGCCGTACGGAGGGGCGGCCGGGCCGGGGTGGTCGTCGACCCGGTACTCACCGGTCTCGTCCACCCCGTCGTCGCCCGCCACGGGGATGGTCCACTGGCTGGTGTGCACGGGCCCGTCGGCGCCGTCGGACGGGGTGGGCACCGGCCAGTCGTCCACCGGCTCCTCGGCCGCCGGGGCCGGCCAGTGGCCGGTGTGCTGCGGGTGGTGGCCCTGCTGGTCCTCGGCGGGCATCGCCCACTGGCCGGAGCCGTGCGGATCGTGGAGGCCGCCGTAGAGGTAGGCGCCGGCGGCGTCGGCCGTGGTCCAGTGCCCGGTCATGCCCTGGTCGTGGGCCGCGCCCTGGTCGTGTCCGGCCGGCTGCCACTGGCCGCCCTGGGACGGGTCGCCGTGCCCCGCGTCCATCGGCGGGGGCGCGTAGCCCGTGCCGGGCGCGGCGAGCGGGTCCCAATGGCCCGACGGATCGGCCGGGTTCGGATGCGCGTAGTCGGGCGGCAGTTGGACGAAGGCCGTCGACTCGGCGTCGTACTCCGGACCGTGCGGCATCGGCTGCCATCCGCTCACCGGCTCCTGCCGGTGCGGCTGCTGTTCGTCACTCACGCGAGTGCCCTCCCCAGTGCTCGGCGGGCCAGGGCTGCCACGGTACGCCTCAGATGGATCGCGGCGGGCGGCAGGGGGATCGGCTCGCCGCCGTCCTGCGAGGGCAGCGGATCGGGGATGCACGCGGCGGCGACGTACTCGCCGAAAGCGGTGATGACCTGCGGGTCGAGATGACCGCGGTCGCCGTCCCAGTCGATGAGCGAGGCGACCCAGCGCTCGGCCTCCAGGGGGCGCAGCGGCATCGGCGCGACCGCGCCGACCGCACAGCGCACCCCGCGCCGCGCCGGGTCGAGGACGAGGGCGACCGAGGCGGTGGCCCGGCCGGGCCCGGTGCGCCCGGTGGCCTTGAGGAAGGTCTGCGGGGCGTGCAGCAGCGGCACCCGGACGAATCCGACGAGTTCACCGGGGCGCAGCATGTCGACCCCGGCGAGCAGATGGCTGACCGGGGTCTCGCGGCGGGAGCCCTCGGGCCCGGCGATGACCACCGTGGCCTCCAGCGCGGCGAGCACCGGCAGCGCGTCGCCGGTGGGGGCGGCGGTGACGATGTTGCCGCCGAGGGTGCCGGCGTTGCGGATCTGCGGCGGTCCGGCGGCCCGCGCGGCCGCGGCCAGCGCCGGGATCAGCGCGGCGAAGTCGGGGCGGCCCATCCGGGCGTGGGTGAGTCCGGCGCCGAGGAGGGCGTGCCCGTCCAGATAGCGCCAGCCGCGGATTTCGCTGATCCGGCCGAGGCCGACGAGCGCGGCGGGCCGCAGCAGGCCGGAGTTGACCGCGGCCATCAGATCGGTACCGCCCGCCACGGGCACGGCGGCGGGCATGGCGGCCAGCGCCGCTACGGCCTCGTCGAGCGTGCCCGGCAACGTCACCGTGTGCGCCGCCTGCGGTGCGTGCGTGGTCAACCCAGCTGCCCCTTCCCCGGTATCCCGGCTGTTGCGCCGTACGGTACGTGCTGACAGCCCGGACGTGGCAACTCTGGCACATCTTCCGACCCCGCCGTCGTGTGGGTCCGCGATCCGTGGATCCGTCCCTGACCTGCGGGATGGTACGGGTTTCTGGCGACGTCTCCGCCAGGAGTGGATTGCCACGTTTCAGGGACCCTTGTGCGATTTGGGCGTGCGCCGGTGGGACTACGCTCCCAGGGGCGGCGGGCAGCGGTGCGCACCTTACGGGGTGGCTCACACGATCGGGGGCGCCCCCTCGCGCGGGCGTCCGAGAATCCCGGGGCGCCGCTGCCAGGGCAGCGGCCCGGCGGGCGGGCGGTAGCTCACGCCGAGCGCGTCCAGGCGCGCGTAGTGTGCCTCCATGCGCTCCTCGAACGCCCCGAAGTCCCGTGCGGGGGACGGTGGCAGGGCCGACCAGACGACCTCGGCGAAGGCGGCGAGCCGGGGGAAGGTCTGGTAGTCGACGCGCCGGCGGTCCTCCATCACCTCGGTCCAGACATTGGCCTGGGCGCCCAGCACCCGGTCCGCGCCCGAGCCGGTGAGCTGCGGTGGAACGGGTTCGAAACGGTAGATGTCCTCCAGGGTGCGCACATAGCCGATCGGGACCGGCTCGTCCTCGCCCGGGGCCTGCCGGTGGTCCAGGTACACCTGCTGCTCGGGGCACATGACGACGTCGTGGCCGGCCCGCGCGGCGGCGATCCCGCCCGCGTAGCCGCGCCAGGAGGAGACGGCGGCGCCCTCGGGCAGCGGGGCGCCGGGCGCGCCGCCCTCGAGGATCTCGTCCCAGCCGATCAGCCGGCGGCCGCGCTCGGCGAGCCAGCGGCCGAAGTGGCGGATGAACCAGCTCTGGAGCGCGTCCTCGTCGGCCAGGCCCAGTGCGCGGATGCGCTCCTGGGCGGCCGGGGACGCCTTCCACTGGTCCTTGGGGCACTCGTCGCCGCCGATGTGGACGAAGCTGCCGGGGAACAGCTCCAGGACCTCGGCCAGCACGTTCTCGTAGAAGCGGAGCGTGTTGTCGGTGGGGGAGAGTACGTTCGGGTTGATGCCCCAGGTGGTCCAGACTCCGAGGGAGGCGGTGTCGATGACGTCCGTGTTGCCCAGCTCCGGGTACGCGGCGATGGCGGCCTGCGAGTGTCCGGGGATGTCGATCTCCGGGACGACGGTGATATGCCGCTCGGCGGCGTAGGCGACGATCTCGCGGATGTCGTCCTGGGTGTAGTAGCCGCCGTGCGGCCGCTCGTCCCACAGCGGGGAGGCCCGGTGGCCGAGCTTGGTGCGCTCGCGCCAGGCGCCGGTTTCGGTGAGCTTCGGATAGCGGCGGATCTCGACGCGCCAGCCCTGGTCGTCGGTGAGGTGGAAGTGGAGCACGTTGAGCTTGTGGGCGGCGAGCAGGTCGATATAGGCGAAGACGCCGTCCTTGGGCATGAAGTGACGGGCCACGTCCAGCATCAGCCCGCGCCAGGCGAACCGCGGCGCGTCCTCGACCGTCCGCTCCGCAAGGTCCCAGGCGGCCCCCGCGCCCCTCAGCGGAGCGCGGCGGAAGGCGTCGGGGCCCAGCAGCTGACGGAGGGTCTGGGTGCCCCAGTGGACGCCCGCGGCCGCGCCGCCCGCGATCTCCACGCGCCCGTCGGCCACGGTGAGCCGGTAGCCCTCGGGCTCCAGCGCGGTGTCGATCCGCAGCGTGACGGTGTCCCGGCCGCCGGGTTCGCCGTCCGGCAGGGCCAGTCCGAGCGCCTGGCCGAGGCTCGCGCGCAGCAGGCGCGCCACCCCTTCGGTGCCGGGGCCGGCGGCCAGGGCGGTGCGGAGCGGGTCGATCCGCGCGCCCGCGCGGTCCGGCCGGCTCTCGTCGTGGCGGGGTGCGGGGATCAGCCCCGCGGGGTCGTGTGTCATCCGCGTCAGTCCTTCACCGCGCCGCCGAGGCCGGAGACCAGTCGGCGCTGTACGAGTACGAAGAAGATCAGCACCGGGATGGTCATCACGGTGGACGCCGCCATGATGCCGCCCCAGTCGTTGCCCTCGGCCTTGAAGAAGACCAGCAGTGCCATCGGGAGGGTGGAGTTCTCGGTCGCGCTGATGATGAAGGACTTGGCGAAGAGGAAGTCGTTCCAGGCGGAGATGAACGAGAAGACGCTCGTCGCGACGAGTCCCGGGAAGACGAGGGGGAAGAGGATCTGCCACAGGAAGCGGGAGCGGCTGGCGCCGTCGAGGTAGGCCGCCTCCTCCAGCGCCTCGGGCACGGCCTTGACGAAGCCGCGCAGCATCCAGATGGCGAACGGCAGCGAGAAGGCGATGTGCGGCAGGATCAGCGAGCCCAGGGTGTTGAGGCCGACCCCCGGCACCGACTCCCCCAGATCGCGCATCAGGAAGAACATGGGGATGGTCAGCGCCTCGACCGGCACCATCTGGGCGACGAGGAACATGACCAGCAGCGTGGTGCGGAAGCGGAACCGGAAGCGGGCGACCGCCGTCGCCGCGAGGAAGGCGATCAGCGCGGACGCGACCACCACCACCCCGGCCACGAAGAGGCTGTTGAGGAAGTAGCGCCCGAAGTCCTCCTGCTGGAAGACGCGCCGGAAGGAGTCCAGCGAGGGGGAGGTGGTCCAGGGCCGGGGCTCGGTGGACTGGATCTCCCCCGCGGGCTTGAAGGCCGAGAGCACCATCCAGTACAGCGGGAAGGCGACCACGGCCGCCACGATCAGGGCGGTGACCTCGGCGGCGAGACGCCAGGGGCGGCGGATGCGCGGCGCGACGCGCGAGTGGCTCACAGTTCTTCTCCCTGACGTCGCAGCAGCCGCAGATAGACCAGCGTGACGGCCAGCAGGATCAGCAGCATCACTACGCCGATCGCCGAGCCCAGGCTGTACTGGGAGGACGCGAACGCCTTCTGGTACGCGTACACGTTGAGCACCATGTTCTGGCGGGCGATCCCGCCGCCGTCGGTCATCACGTAGATCTGGGTGAAGACCTTGAAGTCCCAGATGATCGACTGGATGGTCACCACGACGAGGATCGGCCGCAGCATGGGCGCCATGACGGTGCGCCAGATCCGCCAGGTGGAGGCGCCGTCGAGGGCGGCGGCCTCCAGCACCTCGGTGGGGATGGCCCGGATACCCGCGTAGACCGTGACCATCACGAACGGGAACGAACACCACACGACCTCGAACAGCACCAGGGCGAAGGCGCTGTAGCGGTCGTACGTCCAGGAGTAGTCCTCGAACCCGGAGAGCCCGAACCACACCAGGACCTTGTTCACCGGTCCGAAGTCGGCGTCGAAGAGGAAGACCCAGACCGTCGAGCCGGTGATCGCAGGGGTGGCCCAGGCCCCGAGCGCGGCCAGCATCAGCGCCAGCCGCGGAATAGCCCGTACGCGCGTCAGCAGCACCGCGAGCGCACAGCCGACCGCGAGGGTGGACACCACGCACACGGCGGCGAAGAGCAGGGTGGCCACGACGACGTTCCAGAACTCGCCGTCGCCGAACAGCTCGGCGTAGTTGGCGAACCCCTGGAAGGTGGTCGGCTCACCGCCGCTGACCTGCGCCTGGGTGTACTCCAGGAAGGAGATCAGGCCGAGCTGGTAGATGGGGTAGACGAGCAGCCCGCCCAGGACCACGAGCGCCGGGGCGAGATAGAGCCAGGGAGTCCAGCTCCCCCGCCCGCGGCCCTTCGTGGCGCGGCCGCCGGCCGGGGCGGCGGGCCCCGGCCGGGACCGGCCGGCCGCGGCCGGCGCTCGCCGCGCGTGCTGTGTGGTGCCGGGGGTCACTGCTGGAACGCCTCGTCCATCTGCCGCGCGGCGTCCTTGGTGGCGGTCGCCACGCTCTTACGGCCGCTGACGATCTCCTGGAACATCGTGGGGAGGACCAGCTGCGAGTCGATGGCCGCCCAGCCGGGGGACGTGGGCACGAACTTGGCGCTGTCGTTGAGGGTCTCCACGAAGGGCTTGACGAAGGGGTCCTTGCCGGCGACGTCGCCGCGCACATCGGTGAAGGTGGGCAGGAAGCCCATGGCGTCGAAGAGGCCGCGCTGGGTCTGCTTCCCGGCGAGCGTCTTCAGCAGGTCCACGGCGAGGGTGCGGTGCGAGGTGCTCTTGAGCACCCCGATGTTGTTCCCGCCCGCGAAGGCCGGCGCTATCTCGCCCTCCTTCACGCCCGGCAGCGGCACGACCTTGTACTTGCCCTTGACCTTGCCCGCCTCGATGGCCTGGTGGTTGAAGTCGCCACCGATCGCCATGCCCGCCTTGCCCGAGGCGAACGCCTCGATGGTGTCGTTGCCGCCCCACTGGGCGCACTTGGCGGCCGGGCAGTTGTCGTCGCCGAAGAGCGAGGTGTACGCCTTGACGCCCTTCTGGGCGTCGGCGCTGTCGATGGCCGCCTCGTACTCGTTGGAGCCGAACTTGCCCTTCTCGTTGGCGAGGTCGCCGCCGTTGGCCCAGATGAACGGCATCGCGCCGTAGGTGTAGGCGCCGCCGACCGCGAGGCCGTACAGATCCGGCCGCTCCGCGCGGATCTTCTTCGCGGTCGCAATCAACTCGTCCATGGTGGCCGGCGGCTCCAGGCCGAGGTCCTTGAAGACGTCCGTCCGGTAGTACAGCGCCCGCACGCCGACGAAGAGCGGAGCGCCGTAGACCTTGCCGCCGATGGTCAGCGAGTACTTGGCGGTGGGGTCGATGTTGGTGGAGTCGTCCCAGGCGCCGAACTCCTTGCTGATGTCCAGCAGTCCGCCGTCCTTGACGTAGCCGGCGGTGTCGGTGTTGCCGAACTCCATCACGTCCGGAGCGCTCTTGGGGTCGTTGAAGGCCGCCTTGATCTTCTGCGCCCGGGTGTCGATCGGGATGTAGGTCACCTCGACCTCGGTGCCGTCGTGCTGCTTCTCGAAGCCGGCGACCGCCTCGTCGATCACCTTCTTCTTGGGCGCGTTGTTGACCTCCTGGAAGAGCCAGACACGCAGCTTGCCGCTCTTCTCGTCCTCCGTGGAGCTGTTGTCGGAGGTGGAAGGGGCACATCCGGTGGCGGTCAGCCCCGCCAGGACCAGCGCCACCACCGGTACGGTGACGCGGGACGACAACCGGGTGAACGCGGAGAGATGGGACGGCTTCATAGGGACCCTTAACCAGTTGGCGTTGCAAGGCATGCAACGCATGTTTCGCCCAGCACAACATGGGCGAGGCTAGGGAACCTTGAGCACCCCCACAAGAGGTCTCAACCACTCCGTGACAAAGGGGCTTTGGGGCTAGCGGCGCGGCAACGCCTCGCCCGGGTAGGCGGGTTCGCCATACGGCACGGCCTCGACCCGCGCCCCCGCCTCGTCCAGCCGGTCGACCACCCGGTCCCAGTCCGGCCAGGTCTTCCGGATCCGCTCCAGGACGCGGTCGCTGGCCACCAGCACCACATCACAGCCCGGGTCCGCCGCCCACTCCAGGAGTCTGGGCAGGGTCGGCTGCGCGACCGACATCACACAGCTGCCGGCGGGCCGGTAGCCCCGCTCGGCGGCCAGCCGCCCGCACTGTTCCAGCTGGGCGTCCCAGTCCTTCTCGAACTGGCAGTAGGTGCTGGCGCCTTCCGCCTCGGGCTCGTCGACCTCACGTGCCCCGAACACCAGATAGGCGGCCCGCGCCGCCCCACTCTCCGTACGCCCGCTCATGGGCCGACCCTACTGGGGTCGCCCGGCGCGCGGCAGGGCGCGCACGCACCGCAGGCACCGCACGCCCGGCCCGCGACCCCGCTCGGGGGCCGCGGGCCGGGCGTACCGTCTCCGCGCGAGGCTATCCGGTGGGGGCCGGCCGGCTACTTCTTGCCGTCGCCGTCCTTGCCCTTGTCCCCGCCGGCGCCCATGCCCTCGAAGATCTCCTTGCACATGGGGCACACCGGGTACTTCTTCGGGTCACGGCCCGGGACCCAGACCTTGCCGCAGAGTGCTACCACCGGAGATCCGGAGAGGGCGCTCTCCATGATCTTGTCTTTCTGAACGTAATGGGCATAGCGCTCGTGGTCGCCGTCACCGTGCGACACCTGAGGTGTCGGTTCAACGAGGGTCCCCGTGCCTGCCCCGCGCTCGGGCTCAAGAGTGCTCATACAGCCCTAGGGTACTCATGCCTAGTTGAGAGAAGGGTCGTCCGGATACGTGGCGACCATGGCCAGCTCACTGCGCTGGCGGCGCAGCACCGCGCGCCACAGCCGCTCGGGGGCGGGCGAGGACACATCGCCCGGTTCGGACTCCACCACGTACCACGCGCCCTCGGCGAGCTCGTCCTCCAGCTGACCGGGCCCCCAGCCCGCGTAACCGGCGAAGATGCGCAGCGACCCCACGGCCGCGGCCAGCAGCTCCGGCGGCGCCTCCAGGTCGACCAGCCCGATCGCCCCGTGCACTCTGCGCCAACCGAGTGGCCCGTCCTCGCCGCGCGCCGCGGACCGGCCCGATTCGCCGGGCACCACGGCCACGCCCAGCGCGGAGTCCAGCGAGACCGGACCGCCCTGGAAGACCACCCCCGGCTCCCCGGCGAGCGCGGCCCAGGACTCCAGGATGTCGCCCACTCCCACCGGGGTCGGACGGTTCAGGACCACGCCGAGCGAGCCCTCCTCGTCGTGGTCGAGGAGGAGCACCACCGCGCGGTCGAAGTTCGGGTCAGCAAGCGCCGGTGTCGCGACAAGCAGCCGTCCTGTGAGCGAGGACACCTCGGTCATGGCCACATGATCCCCCATATCCGGGCCGGAGGGGGAGTGGAAGACGAGTCCCGTATGAGAGCAGGTCGGGGCGTACGACAGCAGATGCGGCGCACGTGACGGTGAGCTTTCCGACCGGAACGGAACGTGTTGTGACGTGTTCCGGATGACGCAAAGGGTGCAAGAGCCTTACGGAGGCGGTCTCCGGGGCCATTACTCTTGCCCTTTGGCCCTTGTGCCCTTTGGCCCTTGCCCGTCTCAGGAACGCGAGACCCGATGACCCGCTCGAACGATGTCCTGCTCGTCCATGGCGGCACCCCGCTCGAAGGCGAGATCCGTGTCCGTGGCGCGAAGAACCTCGTGCCGAAGGCCATGGTGGCCGCCCTGCTCGGCAGTGCGCCCAGCAGGCTGCGCAACGTCCCCGACATCCGCGATGTGCGGGTGGTGCGCGGGCTGCTCCAGCTGCACGGCGTGACGGTGCGCCCCGGTGACGAGTCCGGTGAGCTGGTGCTCGACCCCACACACGTGGAGAGCGCCAATGTCGCCGACATCGACGCGCACGCCGGTTCCTCGCGGATTCCGATCCTCTTCTGCGGTCCGCTGCTGCACCGCCTCGGCCACGCCTTCATCCCCGGCCTGGGCGGCTGCGACATCGGCGGCCGGCCGATCGACTTCCACTTCGACGTCCTGCGCCAGTTCGGCGCGACGATCGAGAAGCGCGCGGACGGCCAGTACCTGGAGGCCCCGCACCGGCTGCGCGGCACCAAGATCCGGCTGCCGTACCCGTCGGTCGGCTCCACCGAGCAGGTGCTGCTGACGGCGGTGCTCGCCGAGGGTGTGACGGAACTCTCCAACGCGGCCGTCGAGCCGGAGATCGAGGACCTCATCTGCGTGCTGCAGAAGATGGGCGCCATCATCTCCATGGACACCGACCGCACGATCCGGATCACCGGTGTCGACAAGCTCGGCGGCTACAACCACCGCGCCCTCCCGGACCGCCTGGAGGCCGCCTCCTGGGCCAGCGCGGCGCTGGCGACCGAGGGCAGCATCTTCGTCCGCGGCGCCCGGCAGCGCGAGATGATGACCTTCCTGAACACCTACCGCAAGGTCGGCGGCGCCTTCGACATCGGCGACGACGGCATACGGTTCTGGCACCCGGGCGGCAAGCTCGACGCGATCGCCCTGGAGACCGATGTCCACCCCGGCTTCCAGACCGACTGGCAGCAGCCCCTGGTGGTGGCCCTGACCCAGGCGTCGGGCCTGTCCATCGTCCACGAGACGGTCTACGAGTCGCGGCTGGGCTTCACCTCCGCGCTGAACCAGATGGGCGCGCACATCCAGCTCTACCGCGAATGCCTGGGCGGCTCCGCGTGCCGCTTCGGCCAGCGCAACTTCCTGCACTCCGCCGTCGTCTCCGGCCCCACCAAGCTCCAGGGCGCCGACCTGGTCATCCCCGACCTCCGCGGCGGCTTCTCCTACCTGATCGCGGCCCTGGCGGCCCAGGGCACCTCGCGGGTCCACGGCATCGACCTGATCAACCGCGGCTACGAGAACTTCATGGAGAAGCTGGTGGAACTGGGCGCGAAGGTGGAGCTGCCCACCGGCGCCGGCCCCGCCTGACCCCCCGGGACGAGCTGTTTCTCACACCGATGCCGTCTGAGGGCGCAACCGTCCCGTAGCGGCTCGTAGCCGCTCGTAGTGGCTCGTAGCGGCGGCTTGTGCGCCGTAAAAGGCCTCGTGGACGGGTCTCAGGGGCCGTAGGAGCGCCAAAAGGGGCGGCCACCCTCCCGGGTGGCCGCCCCTCTCGTTCGCGGGGCTTACTTGCCCTTGGCGGCTTCCTTGAGCTTGGAGCCCGCGGAGACCTTCACGCTGTAGCCGGCCGGGATCTCGATCGGCTCACCGGTCTGCGGGTTGCGCGCGGTGCGAGCGGCACGGTGGGTGCGCTCGAAGGTCAGGAAGCCGGGGATGGTGACCTTCTCGTCGCCCTTCGCGACGACCTCCCCGACCACCTCGGCGAGGGCGGCCAGAACGGCGTCGGCGTCCTTTCGGGTCACCTCGGCGCGCTCGGACAGAGCGGCCACCAGCTCACTGCGGTTCATGTTGTACTCCCGTGTTCATCTTGCCAATGAGGCGTGAGATCGAAGCCGATGCTGCCAGGGCCCTCGGACAGTCCCCGGACCCGGGTCTGCTGTTCAGACCCTCGCGCCCGGAACGCATCCTGCCCGCACCTGTGGCGGGAAAGCCAATCCGAGGCCCTGGAGAGTCACACGAAAAGCGCCGTGGCGGTCGTTTTCCTGTCCGCCACCCTATGGCCGCCTCCGGGACCCCCGAGCATGCGACGCGCCGTGCCCGGCCTAGACCGCAGTGGTCCCGGTCACAGGGCGTGCCGCCTCACGTACGGCCCCGGCGACCGCCCCTGCGACCTTGTCGTTGAAGACGCTCGGAATGATGTAGTTGGCGTTGAGCTCGTCGTCGTGGACGACGTCCGCGAGTGCACCGGCAGCCGCCAGCATCATCTCGGTGTTCACCGTACGCGACTGTGCGTCCAACAGACCACGGAAAACGCCCGGGAACACCAGCACGTTGTTGATCTGGTTCGGGAAGTCCGAGCGGCCGGTGGCGACCACCGCGGCGGTCTGCCGGGCGATCGCCGGGTCCACCTCGGGGTCCGGGTTGGCCAGCGCGAAGACGATCGCGCCGTCCGCCATGGCGGCCACGTCGTCGCCGGAGAGCACGTTCGGGGCCGAGACACCGATGAAGACGTCCGCGCCCCGCACGGCGTCGCGCAGGGTGCCCGTGACGCCCTCCGGGTTGGTGTTGTCGGCGATCCAGCGCAGCGGGGACTCCGGGTCGGCGGAGACCAGGTCCTCGCGGCCGGCGTGCACCACACCGTGGATGTCGGCGACCACCGCGTGGCGCACGCCCGCGGCGATCAGCAGCCGCAGGATGGCCGTGCCGGCGGCGCCCGCGCCGGACATGACGACCCTCACGTCCTCGATCTTCTTGTCGACCACCCGCAGCGCGTTGGTGAGGGCGGCGAGCACCACGATCGCGGTGCCGTGCTGGTCGTCGTGGAAGACCGGGATGTCCACGGCCTCGCGCAGCCGCGCCTCGATCTCGAAGCAGCGGGGCGCGGAGATGTCCTCCAGGTTGATCCCCGCGAAGCCGGGGGCGATCGCCTTCACGATCGCGACGATCTCATCGGTGTCCTGGGTGTCCAGGCAGAGCGGCCAGGCGTCGATGCCCGCGAACCGCTTGAACAGAGCCGCCTTGCCCTCCATGACCGGCAGGGCGGCCTTGGGGCCGATGTTGCCGAGGCCGAGGACCGCGGAACCGTCCGTGACGACGGCCACGCTGTTGCGCTTGATGGTGAGCCGGCGGGCGTCCTCGGGGTTGTCCGCGATGGCCTGGCAGACCCGGGCGACACCCGGCGTGTAGACCATGGACAGGTCGTCACGGTTGCGGATGGGGTGCTTCGCCGACATCTCGATCTTGCCGCCGAGGTGCATCAGGAACGTACGGTCCGACACCTTGCCGAGCGAGACGCCCTCGATGCCCCGCAGCTTCTCGACGATCTCCTGGGCGTGCGCGGTCGAGGTCGCGGCGATGGTGACGTCGATCCGGAGCTTCTCGTGGCCGGAAGCGGTCACGTCAAGGCCCGTCACCGAGCCACCGGAGGACTCCACGGCCGTGGTCAGCTGGCTGACCGCGGTACCGCTCGCGGGCACCTCCAGCCGGACCGTCATCGAATACGAGACGCTGGGCGCCGTTGCCATGGCCTGCTTCCCTGCTTTCCCTTGTTCATACTGTCCGGGCCACGCGATGCCCGGCCACATCCTCAGATGGTTACACCTACCTCTCGGTATGAGGTAACCCGGCCCGACTTTCGGACATATTGTTCTGACATAGCAGAGTGGGGTCACCCGAGTGGAAAGCCCCACTCCTTCGCGGGAACGCCTGGCGAGGCGGACCGTCCGCCGCATCCGCCGCCCTAGGCTCTGGCGCGCTACAGCGTCAGCTACAGCGTCAGAGGACAGCGAAACGAGGAGCGCGGGCATGGCTCAGGGCACCGTGAAGTGGTTCAACGCCGAGAAGGGCTACGGGTTCATCGCCCAGGAGGACGGCGGACCGGACGTCTTCGTCCACTACAGCTCGATCGACGGCAGCGGCTACCGAAGCCTGGTCGACGAGCAGCGGGTCGAATTCCAGATCGTGCAGGGCCGCAAGGGCCCGCAAGCGGAAGAGGTCCGCGTCCTCGGCGGCTGACACCGCCCGGCGCGGACCTCTCACGGAAGAAAAGTGGCACCGACCCGCCATGCTCGCCTCGCGGCAAGTGGTCGCTCGAAGCGACGAAGGTTGGGCCCGGGGGCTTGGATCGGGCCGGTGCCACATCAAGGCTAACAAACAGGTCCGGGGAAGCAATTCCCTCCCGGGGGGTTGATTTCGAGGCCCCTTTCCGGCCCCCCGCTCCCGCCCGGGACTCCCTCCGATACCCCGGCGCGGCCGCCGCCGGGAACTCGCTCCGACGGCCCGGTGCCTCCGCCGGGGACTCCCTCCGATGGCCCGTCGGCGGCCGGGGCTCCCTCCTGCGGTGGGCGGGGCGCCCTCCGGCCGTGGTCGGGGGCTGCGGCGAGCCGCCGGGCACTACGAAGTGTCCGGGCGCGGACACTCGCCCTTCCTGCGGTAGCCGAGTACCCGGGGCGCCCTCCGACGGCCCCGGCGGTGGCCGGGGCTCCCTCCGGCAGTGGGCGGGGCTGCGGCGAGCCGCCGGGCGCCATGACGTGTCCGGGCGCGGGCGCTCGGGCTTCCGGTCAGGGGCACACCTCGGAGCGGAGGCCGGAGGCTCCTGCCGGTGCAGTGGCCAGGGAACCCCGGTGGAGGCCAAGCGCGCCGCCGGGCGGTGGCCGGGGCTCGTCCCGGCGCGGTGGGCGGGGGCGTCAGTCCCGTAGGAGGTCGGGGATGCCGTGGGGGTCCGGGTCGTCGCGGTCGCCCGCTACTACCGTCAGCCGCTGGGTCGCCCGGGTGAGCGCCACGTACAGCACCCGCAGGCCCGCCGGGGACTCGTCGGCGATCTCGGCGGGCGAGACCACGACGGTCGCGTCGTACTCCAGGCCCTTCGCCTCCAGGCTGCCCAGCGCCACGACCCGGTCGCTGAGGCCCGTCAGCCACTGACGGGCCTGTTCGCGCCGGTTCATCGCGACGACGACGCCGACCGTGCCGTCCACCTCGTCCAGCAGCCGGAGCGCCTCCCGGCGTGCGGCCGCGCCGAGGTCGCCGTCCGCGCCCGGGGCGAAGCGCGGTGCCACGCCCGTGGAGCGGACCGCCTCGGGCGCGGGGGTGCCGGGCATCGCGAGGGCGAGGACCTTCGTGGCCAGCTCGGCGATCTCCGCCGGGTTGCGGTAGTTGACGGTGAGGGTGAAGCGGCGGCGGGGGCGGGTGCCGAGCGCCTCGTCCCGGGCCTGCGCCGCCTCGTCCGGGTCGGACCAGGAGCTCTGGGCCGGGTCGCCGACGACCGTCCAGGTGGCGTGGCGGCCGCGCCGTCCGATCATGCGCCACTGCATGGGCGTGAGGTCCTGCGCCTCGTCGACGATGACGTGGGCGTAGTCGGTGCGCTCCTGCTCGGCCCGGTCGGCGCGGGTGCGGCGGGGGCCGGCCCGGTCGGCGTACGTGGTCAGCTCCTCCAGGCCGGTCAGCTGGTCCAGCGGGTCCGCCTCACGGGGGGCGGCGGGGCGGGCGGGGGCGCCCAGCAGAGTGTTCAGCTCGTCCAGCAGCGCCACGTCGTGGACCGACAGCGGGCCCTGCCCGTCCGGGCCGAGGCGGGCCAGCGACCGGGCCACCTGACGGACCTCGCGGGGGTTGAGCACCCGCCGGGACCAGCGGCCCAGCCGCTTCTCATCGGCCATGGCGGCGAGGACGGAACGGGGCGTGAGCTCGGGCCACCAGGCGTCGAGGAACTCCTGGAAGGCGTCCTCGGAGGAGATGTCCTCGTCGAAGCCCTCCCGTGCCTCGGCGGCCAGTTCGGGGTCGGTGTAGCGCTTGGGGGCGCCGGAGCGGGTCCACAGCGCGTCCAGGAGCAGCCGGCGGGCGCGGGGGCGCAGCAGGTTGACGGGTGCGGTGCCGCCCAGCACGTTCTGGCGGATGCGGCGCAGCTCATCGGCCTCCAGCTCGATCCGGGCGCCGAAGGCGACCACGCGCAGCCGGTCGGGCGGGCCGCCTGGTCTGGTGCCGGAGCCCGCGCCGGGCCTGCCGTCGCTGCCGTCCTGGCCCGAGGGGGCCGCGGCGGCCGGGGTCGGGGGCGAGGGCGGGGGCGGGGGCAGGGTCGGGGCGTCGAGCGCCGCGTCCAGTGTCAGTTGGCCGTTGTCGGGCGTCGGCCGGCCGTCGTCCGGTGTCGGCCCGGCGGGCGCGGCGGCGGCTCCCCGTGGTAGTTCCAGCGCGCCGCGGGCGGCCTTGCGGAGCACCTTCACCATCCGGGACGAGCCCTTGACGCGGGCCACGGCCGGGGTGTCGTACGTAGTGGCCTCGGCGCCCTCCACCAGGGAGCCCACCGCGCGGATGGCGACCTGACCCTCCTCGCCCAGCGAGGGCAGGACGCCCTCGGTGTAGGCGACCAGCAGCGGGGTGGGGCTGACCACGAGGATGCCGCCCGCGTAACGCCGCCGGTCCTGGTAGAGGAGGTACGCCGCGCGGTGCAGCGCGACCGCCGTCTTCCCGGTGCCGGGGCCGCCCTCGACCTCGGTGATGGAGGCGGCGGGGGCCCGGATCACCTGGTCCTGCTCGGCCTGGATGGAGGCGACGATGTCCCGCATGGTGTGGCCGCGGGCATGGCCGAGCGCGGCCATCAGCGCGCCGTCGCCGACCACCGGCAGCGCCCCGCCGTCGAGGGTCGCGTTGAGCTCCGGGCGCAGCAGGTCGTCCTCGACGCCGAGCACCCGGCGGCCCTTGCTGCGGATCACCCGGCGGCGGACGACCCGGCCGGGGGCGACCGGGGTGGAGCGGTAGAAGGGCGCGGCGGCGGGCGCCCGCCAGTCGATGACCAGCGGGGCGTAGTCGGCGTCGAGGACGCCGATGCGGCCGATGTGCAGGGTTTCGGCGATCTCCGCGCGGTCGCCGTCCGGGCCGGTGCGGATGGCGTCGTCGGCGGGCTCGACGGAGGTGTAGGCGCCGTCGGGGCCGCGTTCGCCGTCCTTGCCCAGCAGCAGATCGATGCGGCCGAAGAGGAAGTCCTCGAACTCGCTGTTCAGCCGGTTGAGGTGGACTCCGGCCCGGAAGACCTGGGCGTCCCGTTCGGCGAGCGCGCCGGGCGTGCCGACCTGACCGCGCTTGGCAGCGTCGTCCATGAGGAACTCCGCCTCGTGGATCTTCTCCTCGAGGCGGTCGTACACCCGGTCCAGATGCGCCTGCTCGATCCGGATCTCGCGGTCCCGGATCCCGTCCCCGCCATTGCCTTGCGGTGCCGTCCGGTTGTCATGCGTGGCGTTCTGCGCGGCCACCCAGGCCCCCTTCTGTGTTCTTAGGGCAGCCGTCAACCGTACACCTCCGTGGCGGGGCGGACTCAGAGCCTGACCTCGGCCAGCCGCCGGCCGTCCAGGGTGCGGACCTCGAAACGCGCGATCTCGTCGGTGTTCATGGCGGCGCCGCCCTGGGCGTAGAGGGGCTCCTTGCTCCAGCGGGAGCCGTCACCGTCCTTGACGCCGTAGCCGGAGGAGGGCACGGCCCAGGTGGTGACGGTCTCCTCGTGGCCGTCCTTGCCGATGGCGACCAGGTCGCAGCTCCGCGGCCCCTTGAGGTTGCCCAGCTTGAGAGCGACGGAGGTGCCCCAGCCCTTCTGCTGGAGCGAGACGGACGCGTCCACCTTGGTGACGGGGTCCACCGCGCTGTACTTGCGGCCCTGGTCGTACACCTGCTGGGAGGTGGAGACCGCGGCCTGGTCCTTGCCGCCGTCGTCGTCGGAGCTGGCGGTGAGCGCGGCGCCCGCGAGCGGGCCGCCGACGATGAGGACGGCGGCCGCGGCGACGAGGTAGAGACGCCGTCTGCCGGATGCCTTGCGGTCGGCCGCGACGTCGTCCAGGAGCCGGTCGAGCAGCTCGGGACCGGGGCGGGCGGTGAGCACGGCGGGGTCGGGGAGCGCGGTGGCGGGGGTGGGGGTGGCGGCGGTGGCTGTGGTTGGGGTTGTGGTTGCGGTTGTGGCGTCGGCGGCGTACTCGGCCAGCAGTGGCGGGATGCCCATCAGCTCGTCGAGCTCGGCGGCGCACCGCTCGCACCCGATGAGGTGGTCCTCGAAGCGCGCCGCGTCGGCGGGGTCCAGCACGCCGAGCGCGTAGGCGCCGACCGCGGTGTGCTGCTGGTCGTCCGCTGCCGGCATCATGCCGAAACCCCCCGTTCCTCGAGCGAGAGCTTCAGGGAGCGCAGCGCGTAGAAGACCCGGGACCGTACCGTCCCGGGGGGAACGCCCAGCACTTCGGCCGCCTCACTCACCGTCCGTCCCTTGAAGTATGTCTCCACGAGCGCCGCTCTATGTGCGTCGGTGAGGTCATTCAACGCGTCCGAAATGGTCATCTGGCGCAACGCGCGGTCGATGTCGTCCGCGGCGGCCATCACTTGGAGCGGTGCCGCGTCCACTTCGTGGGGACGTGCGCGGCGTTGCCGGTGTCCGTCGATGACGATGCGGCGGGCCACGGTCACCAGCCAGGGGCGTATCGACCCTCCGGAGCGCCGCAGTTGGTCGGCGTTGCGCCAGGCGCGGAGCAGGGTCTCCTGGACCACGTCCTCGGCGCGGTGCCGGTCGCCCGCGACCAGGCGCAGGACGAAGGCGAGAAGCGGGGCCGCGTGCTCCGCGTAGAGCGCGCGCATGAGCGCGTCGTCCGGTGTCGTCCTCTCGGTCACGAGGGCATCTTTGCGTACGCAAGCCATCGGGTCGAGGGGCGTACGGACCGGAAACGCCCGGCGTTCAATGGCCGTCCTGTGACGTACATCTCCTTCGCGGGCTGAACGGATGTGGGGGTGCGGTGCGTACTGGAGCGCGAGAAGGCCGACGCCGGGCGGGTGTTGGCCACCAGGAAGGGCTCCCCCCTCAATCCGCCCCGCAGGCCCCGGTCCCCCCAGCCGGGGCCTGCGTCATGGTTGAGGGTTGTTCAGGTTTGCTGGTGCTTGGATTTACTCATTCGCTCGGCGGGGGTTGAGTTCGCGCGGGGGGTTGGGTTCGCTCGGCGGGGGTTGGGTTCGCTCGGTGGGGGTTGGGTTCGCTCGGTGGGGGTGGGGTTCGCTCGGCGGCGGTGGCGGGCCACTCGTTCGCGGTTTCCGCACACCTCGCTGGAGCACCAGCGCCGCCGGCGGCCGCGCGAGGTGTCGAGGTAGACCAGCGAGCAGGTCTCCCCCTCGCACCGCCGCAACTGCCCGCGCGCCACCGGGTCGGTGAGCAGCTGCACCGCGTCCCGGGCGATCTGGGAGAGCAGCGCACCGCAGTCGGGTTTCCCGGCGAGGGTGCGGACGAGGGTGCCGTCGGGGGTCCGTACGGCCCGCGGGGCGGGCGGGGCGGTGGAGGCCAGCGCGTTCATCCGCTCCAGGTCGGCGCCTGCGGCATGGCCCTCGACCTCGGTGTGGACGATGCGGTGCAGCAGATCGCGGGCGGCCCGGAAGCGGATGAGCCAGCGGTGGTCGACGACCTCGAGCGGGGTGCCGCCGGGCACCAGGCCGGACCCCAGCAGCCAGGCCCTGAGTGCGTCTACGCCGCCGAGCCGCTCGACGGGCGCCTCGCTGAGCCGGCCGCCGACCGTGGCCACCAGGTCCAGGCAGATCCGCCCCGAGTCGAACCGCAGGTCGTAGGCCGACGCCGCCATGTTCCCGTCACCCCTTGTGAGGCCCGATCCGGTCACCCTTCAGAGTGCCCGCCCCGCCTGCCGCCCGGAACCCCCTCGGGGGCGGGGTTGCCCTGGGAGCGCGGTCGGTTGTGTGGGTGGGTGCGGGTGCGGGGCCTCCGGGGCGGGGTCCTGGACCGTATATTTACGGCGCCGACGACAGTTGAACGTGGAGTGGGCCGGAGATTGGCGCCACAAATACACGTAAGCGTCCAGGACCCCGCCCCTCCGACCCCGCCCCCTCCCGCCGTCTCGCGGCCACCCGCCGGTGACCCCGGACGCCGTCCGGCCCTGGGTACGCCCGGCGGCACGGTGCGGCCCCGTTCCCTCTTGCCTCGCCGGCAGCCGCGCCCGGTGGCACCTGACGCCTACCCGGCCCCGGGTACGCCCGGCGGCACGGGTGCTAGACCGGGGGGTGGGTGCGCCCCCGCACCCTCCCGCCCCGTCGGCGACTCCCCGCCAGTGGCCCCAGACGCCGTCCGGCCCCGGGTACGCCCGGCGGCACGTGTGCCGGGCCGGGGGTGGGTGCGCCCCCGCCCCTCCCGCCTCCTCGGCGACTCCCCGCCGGTGACCCCGGACACCTGCCCGGCCCCGGGTACGCCCGGCAGCACAGGCACCAGGCCGGGAGTGGGTGCGCCCCCGCCCCTCCCGCCCCGTCGGCGACTCCCCGCCGGTGACCCCGGACACCTACCCGGCCCCGGGTACGCCCGGCGGCACGGGTGCGGCCCCGTTCCCTCTTGCCTCGCCGGCAGCCGCGCCCGGTGGCACCTGACGCCTACCCGGCCCCGGGTACGCCCGGCGGCACGAGCGCCGGGCCGGGGGTGGGTGCGCCCCCGCCCCACCCGCCTCGTCGGCGACCGCACGGGGGCGGCGGTCCCGGGCCGAGGGCGGGCGGGATACGGCGCGCCCGGAGCCGGGGTGCCCCAGGGGCTAGGTGTCGGCGTATTTCGTTTCGGCTGAGGGGTCGAGGGCCAGTCGGTAGCCGCGTTTGACCACGGTCTGGATGAGCTTGGGCGAGCCGAGTGCCGTGCGGAGCCGGGCCATCGCCGTTTCCACCGCGTGTTCGTCGCGTCCCGCGCCCGGCAGCGCGCGCAGGAGGTCGGAGCGGGCCACGACCCAGCCGGGGCGGCGGGCCAGCGCGCGCAGGAGTGCCATGCCGGCGGGTGGCACGGTGCGCAGCTCTCCGTCGACGACGACCGCGTGGCCGCGGATCTCCAGCCGTCGTCCGGCCACCGGCAACGGCCTGACCCGGCCGGGGAGTTCGGCGGTGAGCAGCTGGACGAGCGGGCCGAGGCGGAACCGTTCGGGCTGGGCGGTGGGCACGTCGTGGGCCTCCAGCGGGAGGGCGGTGACCGGGCCGACGCAGGCGGGCAGCACGTCGTGGCGGAGCGCGTCCAGGAGTTCGGCGCGCATTCCGCGCCGTTCGGCCCGGTCCAGCAGGCTCGCGGCGGCGGGCGCGCTGGTGAAGGTGACGGCGTCCAGGGCGCGGGCGACCGTGGCGTCCAGGAGGCGGTCGACGGGCCCGATGTCCTCCGGTGGCATCCAGCGGTAGACCGGCACCCCGACCACCTCCGCTCCCCCGGCGCGCAGCGACTCGACGAAGCCGGGCAGCGGTTCGCCGTGCAGCTGGACGGCGATGCGGCGGCCCTCGACGCCCTCCTCCAGCAGCCGGTCGAGCACTTCGGCCATCGATTCGGAGGCCGGGAACCACTCCTCGGTGAGCCCGGCGGCCCGGACCGCCCCGCGCACCTTGGGCCCGCGGGCCAGCAGTCGTACCCCGCGCAGCCGGTCGAGCAGCGCGTCGCCCAGGCCCCAGCCGTCGGCGGCCTCGATCCAGCCGCGGAAGCCGATGGCGGTGGTGGCGACCACGACCTCCGGCGCGTCGTCGATCAACTGCTTGGTGGCCGCGAGGAGTTCGGAGTCGTCGGCCAGCGGCACGATCCGCAGCGCGGGAGCGTGCATCACCTCCGCGCCGCGGCGCCGCAGCAGGGCGCCGAGCTCATCGGCGCGCCGTGCCGCGGTGACGCCCACGGTGAACCCGGCGAGAGGGCCGACGGACGCCTCGTCACCCGCGGCTCCGGTCTGTTCTCGGTGCATGGCTCTGGTCCCGATCTCCCGATTCCCTCGCGTATGGGCGCCTCCGTTCCCCGCATCCTGTCGCCGTCCCGTGACGGTGGCGGTTCGCGGAGGTTTCCCAGGTGTAACGGGGGGTACGGCCGGGGGCTTCCCCGGCCGACCGTACGCCCCCGGCCGCTCAGACGTCCGCGTAGGCGGGTTGCCGCTCCGAGTGCGGATCATGCGTGTCGGGCCCGGCGGCGGACGCCGGGGCCGGGCGGGCGCCGCGGAGGTATACGGCCCAGGTGATCGCGGAGCACACGGCGTAGAAGCCGAGGAAGGAGACGAAGGCGGGGGTGCCGGAGTGGGCGTTCAGGAACGACTCCCGGAAGGCGAGGTTGATGCCGAGCCCGCCGAGTGCGCCGACCGCCCCGATCAGCCCCATCGAGGCGCCCGACAGCCGCCGCCCGTACGACGCGGCCTCCTCGCCCGTCAGGCCGCGGGCGACGGCCTTCGCCTGGAAGATGCCGGGGATCATCTTGAACGTGGAGCCGTTGCCGAGCCCGCTGAGGACGAAGAGGGCGATGAAGCCGACGAGGAAGACGGACAGCGACTTCTGGGCGGAGGCGTAGACGACCACGAGGGTCGCGGCGGCCATGGCGGCGAAGTTCCACAGGGTGATCTTCGCGCCTCCGTGGGTGTCGGCGAGCCGGCCGCCGACGGGGCGGATGAGCGAGCCGAGCAGCGGGCCGATGAAGGTGAGCGAGGCGGCCTGGAGCGGGGTGCGGTCGAACTGGTTCTGGAGCACCAGTCCGAAGGCGAAGCTGTAGCCGATGAAGGAGCCGAAGGTGCCGATGTAGAGCACCGACATGATCCAGGTGTGGGCGTCCCGCGCCGCCTCCTTGGCCGCCCCGCCGTCGTTCCGCACCGGCGCCAGGTTGTCCATGAACAGCGCGGAGAGCGCCGCCGCGACCACGATCAGCGGGATGTAGACGGCGAGCACGAGCCGCGGCTGGGCCGCCCCGGCGGTGCCGATGACCAGCAGCCCGATCAGCTGGATCACGGGCACGCCGACGTTGCCGCCGCCCGCGTTGAGCCCGAGTGCCCAGCCCTTCTTGCGCAGCGGGTAGAAGGAGTTGATGTTGGTCATGGAGGAGGCGAAGTTGCCGCCGCCGACGCCGGTGAGCGCCGCGGCCACCATGAAGGTGGTGTAGGAGGTGCCGGGCTCCATCACCACGGCGGCGACGATGGCGGGTACCAGCAGCATCCCCGCGCTGATGATCGTCCAGTTGCGCCCGCCGAACTTGGCGACGGCGAAGGTGTACGGCACCCGCAGGATGCCGCCCACCAGGGTGGGCATCGCGACCAGGAAGAACTTCCCGGCCGGATCGACGCCGTACTCCGGTCCCATGAACAGGACCATCACCGACCACAGACTCCAGATGGAGAACCCGATGTGTTCGGAGAGGATGGAGAAGGCCAGGTTCCGGGTGGCGATCCGCTCCCCCTTCTCCCTCCAGAAGGTCTCGTCCTCCGGGTCCCACTGCTCGATCCAGCGGCCCCCCTTGCGTGCGGCGGTGGTGGTCGGGGCAGTCATCACGCCTCCACAGTTCTCGGTGTCGCTGCCCGACGGTAGGGACCGGGCGTTACCGGGCTGTGGCGGCAGGTGACACGGACGAAACCTTGGTCTCACCCGGCGGAGCCGGGGGCGGTGAGGGGTGAACCCCATGCGGTGGGGGGAGGCTGATGCGCCCACTGTGTTGCGCGGTTCCCGGTACCGTACGCGGTGCACCACCCGTCCGCCCCGCCGGAGGATCGCATGAGCACCCAGCCGGATCAGCCACACGTGCCCGTCATCCCTCAGCCGCCGATGACGCGGGACGCCTTGCGGGAAGCGGTCAAACGGCTCGACCTGGCGCGCATCGCCGAGTTCGACCGCGAGCTGGGCGAGGCGTTCGACCGCGCCGTCCAGACCACATCGACCACGCCGATGCGGCTGTTCCTGGAGAAGTGGGCGACGGTCGTCGCGATCGAACGCCACCCCGGCAGATTCCACGCCCTGCGCGAGGCGGAACGCGTCACCGGCGACCCGCATGCCACGGATCAGGAGTTCCGGGCGGCGCAGCAGACCATCGCCCGCATCCTCCACGAGGCTTCCGCGGAAGCCGGGGCCGATCGGTGAACACACGTGGCGAAGGTGTCGAGGACGCCCTCGGCTGGGCCTGGGAGTACAACCCCGACGCCGAGTGGGTCGTCGGCGGCATGAAGGACGCGGATCGGTCCGCGGTCGAGGTGATCGGCAGCGCTCTGGCCGATCTCGCGGCCCAGGGGCTCGGCCCTGAGGGTCTCCTTGATGACGATCCCGAACCCCATCGCCTGCGCACGTACAGCGTCGAGACGATGCTCGTCTGGTACCAGGTGATCCCGCACCGCAAGCGCGTCTACGTCAACCGCGTCAATCTCTGAGCACCATGTCCGCCTCCGGACGCGGCAGCCAGCAGCCCGGTGGGCGGGTGAGCCAGTCGGCGGCGGCGAGCGTACGGGCCGCCGTGTGGAGGGCCTCCAGGCCGGGGTGGGTGAGTCCCTTGCGCCACAGGATGGAGACCGGTGAGAGCGGGACCGGCTCGGCGAGGGGGCGCAGCACCGTGCCGGGGAGGTGCGTGAACACCTCGCTGGCCAGCACCGACCAGCGGCGTTTGGTGACCACCCGGATGAACTCCGCGTCCCCCTCGATCTCCGGGAACGGCTCCGCCATCGCGATCCCCCGCCCCGCGAAGAGCTGGGCGGCCAGGTCCGTCCACTCGGTGGTGGCCTCGTTGCCCGCCGCCGCGTACAGGGTCTCGCCCGCGAGCGCGGACAGCGGGATGCGCGCGCACCGGGCCAGCGCGTGGTCCTCGCGCAGGACCACGGCGATGCGCTCGTAGCGGATCAGCCGGTGTTCCAGCCGGGCGAGCACGGCGGGGTCGAGGCCGTGGGCCCGGCCGAAGGAGACGTCGAGGCGGCCGGCGAGGAGTTCGACGGCGGCCCCGGCCAGTCCGCTGTGGAAGCGGGCCACCAGTTCGGTCTCCGGGCCCAGGCGGCGCCGCGCCTCCGCCAGCACCTGGCTTCCGGTGCTCACCGGGGCGCCGACGTCCACCAGCAGCGGGCGGCGCTCGGTTCCGCTGAAGGCCGCCGCCAGGTCGTCCTGGGCCGCCAGGACCCGCCGGGCGTACGGGAGCAGCCGCTCGCCCGCGGCCGTGAGGGCGACCTGGCGGGTGGTGCGGACGAAGAGCTCCGCGCCCAGTTCCCGCTCCAGGCGGCGGATGTCGCGGCTGAGGGCCTGCTGGGCGACGTAGAGGCGGGCGGCGGCACGGGTGAAGTGCAGTTCGTCGGCGACGGCGGTGAAGGCGCGCAGCAGGCGCGGTTCGAGGTCCCGGTTCACGTGGTCCATGGTCCACGGCGCCGACGCATTGACAACACGAGTGCGTGAATGGGTCCGGATCAGGTGTTGGACCGGTCCTGGGCGGGCCCGGGACCGTGGTGTGGTGATCCTCTTCCTCGCCTCCCGGCCCGTCGTCCCCCGCCGCTCCGGCCCCCGCTCCGGGGCCGCGCCCGGCCCGCCGCGCCGCCGGTCACGCCGCCGGTCGCCGTTCGCCCCGTACCGCCGGCTCTTCGCGGCGCCCGGTGCGCTCGCCTTCACGCTCGCGGCCTTCGTCGGCCGGTTGCCGGGCTCGATGCTCGGCGTCTCCACGGTGCTCATGGTCGCCACGGTGCGCGACTCGTACGCGCTCGCGGGCGCCGTCTCGGCGGCCGGGGTCGCGGTGACGGCGGTCGCGGGCCCGCTGCTGGGGCGGCTGGTCGACCGGTACGGGCAGGCCAGGGTGGCGGTCCCCGCCGCCGTCGTCTTCGTGGCCGGGTCGGCCGCCATGGTGCTGTGCGTGCGCCTGGGCGCCCCGGCCTGGACGCTGTTCTGCTGCGCGGCGGGCTCGTCCGGCGTGCCCAGCCTGGGTTCGATGACCCGCGCCCGGTGGGCCGCGCTGTACCGCGACGACCCGGCCGCCCGGCACACCGCCAACTCCTTCGAGCAGGTCGTCGACGAGGTCTGCTTCATGGCCGGGCCCGCGCTGGCCATGGTGCTGTGCACAACGGTCCGCCCCGAGGCCGGGCTGAGCACGGCGGCGGTGCTGCTGCTCGCCGGCACCCTGCTGTTCGCCGCCCAGCGCCGCACCGAACCGCCGCCGGAACCGCGTCCCGCCCGGGGCCGCGTCCTGCTCACCCCCGGTCTGCGGGTCATCCTGGTGACCTTCCTCGCGACCGGCGCCGTCTTCGGCTCGATGGAGGTGGCGACGGTCGCCGCCGTCGGCTCGTACGGGGGCTCCGCGGCGAGCAGCGCCGTCCTCGCCCTCCAGGCGGCCGGCTCCTGCGTGGCCGGGCTGGTCTTCGGCGCGCTGCCGCCGCGCGGTACGGCCGCGGGGCGCCTGGTGACGGGCGTGGCGGCGATGGCCGTGGCCGTCCTCCCCCTGCTGACCGCGCACAGCCTGGCCACCCTGGCCCCGCTGCTCTTCGTGGCGGGCATGGCCACGGCCCCCACGATGATCACCGGTATGACCCTGGTCCACCGGCTGATCCCGGCCGCCCGCCTCAACGAGGGGATGACCACCGTCTACACCGGTCTGCTCATCGGCATCTCCACGGGCGCCGCGGCGGGCGGCTGGACCGTGGACCACCTGGGCCCCGCCTCCGGCTACCTCGCTCCGGCGATCGCGGCCGCCCTCGCCTTCGCGGTGGCCTGGACGGGACGGGGCCGGCTGGGGGCCCAGCCGCCGTCGGCCTGAAGCGTCATCGCGGTACGGAGGCGTCGGCCTCCGCCAGGAAGGGCCGGAGCAGCTTGAGGAGGGGGCCCGGTTGTTCCTCGGGGAGGAAGTGGCCGCTGTCCTCGATCACGACGCCATGGGTGTGCGGGGCGGCCTGGCGGAGGCTGTCGAGGGGGGCCGGGCCACCGGCCCGGCCGCAGCCGACGGCCAGGGCGGGCATCGGCAGCGGGGTGCGGGCCAGGTCGGCGATGGCGGCGGTGTCGGCGGGCACGTTCCGGTAGTACGCGAAGCCGCCTGCCAGCCGCCCCGGCCGGGCGTAGCTGCACAGGTAGGTGTCGACGTCGGCGGGGCCGATGGCCCCGCTCTCCATGGCGTGCCCGTAGAAGTGCTCCAGGAGGATCCGCTCCCGGCCCTCCGCCAACTCCTCCGCGAGACCGGGCGCCGAGAAGAAGCCGAAGTGCCACAGCCCGGCGCGGGCGATCAGTTCGCTCAGCCCGAAGCCGTGCAGCGGCACGGCGAGCAGGGTGAAGCTGCGGACCTGGGCCGGGTGGGCGGCGGCCCATCCGTAGCCGATGGGACCGCCCAGGTCGTGCCCGACCACATGGACCCGGCCCAGGCCCAGCTCGGCGCGCCAGGCGTCGAGGAGATCGGCCGCGATCCGGACACCGGAGCCGCGCGGGGAGGGGTCCGACTCGCCCAGGCCCGGCAGGTCCACCGCGAACACCTCGTGGTGGCGGGCGAGTTCGGGGATCACCTTGCGCCAGGCGTACCAGGTCTGCGGCCAGCCGTGGAGCAGTACGACAGGGGTGCCCGACCCGGCCCGCACCCAGTGCAGCCGTACGCCGTCGATCGTCGTCCGGTGGTGCTCATACGTTTCGTCCATGCCCGTAGTGGAGTACCGGGGCGGTGGCATTTTCCTGCTCGATATATGAGAGATAAACGGGTTATTCGCGATCACGTATAGGCTGGACTCATGGAGCTGCGCCACCTCCGCTATGCGCTCACCCTCTCCGAGCACGCCCACTTCGGCCGCGCCGCCGCCGCGCTGGGCATCCGGCAGCCCCCGCTGTCCCAGCAGATCAAGGCGCTGGAGACCGAGCTGGGCGTGCGGCTCTTCGACCGCACCGGGCACGGGGTGCGGCCCACCGCCGCGGGCGAGGCGTTCCTGGCGCGGGCCCGGCAGGTGCTGGACCATCTCGATCTCGCCGTACGGGACGCGGCCGACGCCGGCCGGGGCGAGACCGGTTCGCTCGCCATCGGCTTCCTCGGCACCGCGCTGGCCGCCGTGCTGCCCGAGGTGCTCACCGCGTTCCGGGCCCGCCGCCCGCAGGTCCGGCTGGAGCTGCGGGAACTCCCCAGCGCCCGGCAGATCGAGGCGCTGCTGGACGGCAGCCTGGACGCCGGCGTCATCTGCGGCCCGCCGCCCGCGTCCGCCCGCCGGCGGCTGAGCAGCCTTCCGCTGGGCCGGGAGAGCCTGGTGGCGGCGGTGCCGTCGGGGCATCCGCTGACCGGGGCCACGTCCGTGCCCGTACGGGCACTGGACAGCGAGCCGCTGATCCTCTCCTCCCGGCAGGCCGAGCCGGCCGCCGCCGATGTGGCGCTCGCCGTGTGCCGGGCCGCCGGGGTCGAGCCGAGGATCGCCCATGAGGCGCACAATCTGCACACCCTGCTGGGGCTGGTCGCCTGCGGGCTGGGGATCGGGATCGGACCGGCGGGGATGCGCCGCTTCCGGCATGTGGGGGTGACCCTGCTGCCGCTGGAGCCGGCCGCCGCCGGGCTGGAGTTCCACCTGGCCCACCGGTTCGGCCCGGTGCCGAGCGTTCTGGGCGCCTTCCTCCGCACGGTGCGCCAGGTCCACAAGGGCTGAGCCGGGAGCCCGGCTCCGGCCCCGCGACCGGTCGCCCGTGCCCGTTCCCGCCCGTTTTGTCAACGCCATTGACATATCTCGACCACCCCTCGTATACCTCTCCCCATCGAAGCGCTTCGACGAACGTTGCACGTGCGCCATTCCTTCCAACCCTCCCGGAGGCAGCGGATGTTGACGGCACGGAAACGAACGAAACGAACGGTGGCCGTCATCGCGGCCGCACTCGCGAGTGCCCTGGTCATGACGGGTTGCGGGAGCGGCGGGGACGAGGCCGGGGACGGCAGGACGCTCAAGCTGTGGCATTACGAGGCGCCCAACAGCGCCATGGGCGTCGCCTGGAAGCAGGCGATCGAGGAGTTCAAGAAGAGCCATCCGGGCGTCACGGTGAAGGTCGAGGAGAAGGGCTTCGAACAGATCCAGAAGACCGCCTCGATGGTCCTCAACTCCGGTGACGCACCCGATCTGATGGAGTACAACAAGGGCAACGCCACCGCCGGACTGCTCTCCAAACAGGGCCTGCTCACCGACCTCACCCCCGAGGTCACCAAGCGCGGCTGGGACAAGCCGCTCAGCGAAGGGGTGCGCACCACCAGCCGCTACGACGCCCAGGGTGTGATGGGCTCCGGCAACTGGTACGGGATCCCCAACTACGCCGAGTACACGATGGTCTTCTACAACAAGGCCCTCTTCGACAAGCACAAGGTGAAGGTCCCGACCACCTTCGACGAGTTCACCGCCGCCCTGAAGGCGTTCCGGGCCAAGGGCGTCACCCCGCTCGCCAGCGCGGGCGCCGAGTACCCCGCCCACCAGTACGTCTACCAGCTCGCGCTGTCCAAGGCCGACCGCTCCTGGGTGGACGCCTACGAGCGGTACAAGAGCGACCCCGACTTCCACGACGCCGCCTGGACCTACGGCGCCACCACCTTCGCCGACTGGGTGAAGAAGGGCTATATCGCCAAGAGTTCGAGCGGCGCCAAGGCCGAGGACGCGGGCGCGTCCTTCATCGCGGGCAAATACCCGATGTTCTTCTCCGGCAGCTGGTGGTTCGGCCGCTTCAAGTCCGAGATGAAGGACGAGTGGGGCACCTTCCGCTGGCCCGGCTCCCAGCTGACGCTCGGCTCCGGCGGCAACCTCTGGGTCGTCCCCAAAGGCGCCAAGAACAAGGAGCTCGCCTACGACTTCATCGACATCACGATGAAGAAGGGCATCCAGAACACCCTCGGCAACAACGGCGGAGTGCCCGTGGCCGCCGACGCGTCCGCGATCACCGACCCGAAGTCCAAGGCCCTGATCCAGGACTTCACCGCCTACTCCGAGGGCGACGGCCTGGCCTTCTACCCCGACTGGCCGGTCCCCGGCTTCTACGACACCCTCGTCTCCGAGACCCAGAAGCTGATCAGCGGCAGCGCGAAGCCCGACGCCTATCTGGACGCGCTGGAGAAGGCGTACGACGAGGGCGCGCCGAAGGGATGAGTTCCCACGGCCACGGCGTGCGACGGCGCCGCGAGTATCCGTACGCCCTGTTCCTGATCCCCGGCGCGCTGGCCTTCCTCGCCGTCATCGTCGTCCCGTTCCTGATGAACACGGGGATCAGCCTCACCCACTGGCAGGGGGTGGGCAGCCCGCAGTGGGCCGGACTGGACAACTACCGCGACCTGCTGGACGACTCCGCCTTCTGGGAGTCCTTCCGGCACAGCCTGGCGATGGTGGTGGCGATGGCGGTCATCCCCACCGCCCTCGGCCTGGTGCTGGCCGCCGCGCTCTTCGACTACATCGCCCAGCACATCGGCACCCGTACCGCGAGCGTGCTGCGCGCCTGCTTCTACCTGCCGCAGGTGCTGCCGATCGCGGTGGCCGGGATCGTCTGGAGCTGGATCCTCGCCCCGGAGAACGGCGCGCTCAACGAGGCGCTGGACGCGGTCGGCCTCGGCTCGCTGCGCCACGACTGGCTGGGCGATCCGGACTTCGCGCTCTACAGCGTGATGGCCGTGATGGTGTGGGTGCAGCTCGGCTTTCCGCTGGTGATCTTCATGGCGGGGCTCCAGCGCGCGGACCCGTCCCTGCACGAGGCGGCCGAGCTGGACGGGGCCTCGTGGTGGCGGCGGTTCTGGCATGTGACGCTGCCGCAGATCCGCCCGGAGATCACCGTGGTGCTGCTGTGGTGCACCATCGCGGCGCTCAAGGTCTTCGGCGCGGTGTACGTGCTCACCAAGGGCGGGCCCGGCGGGGCGACCAATGTCCCCTCGTACTTCTCCTTCCAGTCCTTCTTCGAGAAGACGCAGGTCGGCTACGGCTCCGCGGTCTCCACCGCGCTCACCGTGATCATCCTGGCGCTGGCCCTGGTGGCCCTGCGCCTCCAGACCCGGGCGGAGGACCAGCAGTGAACGCCCTCAAACGACACCACGCCCCGGCCCGCTACCCGGTGCTGGCCGCGCTGATCGTGGCAGCCGTGCTGATGGTGCTGCCGTTTCTCGTGGTGGTCCTCAACGCGGTCAAATCGCCCGCCGAGTACTCCGCGAACGGCCCGCTGAGCCTGCCCGAAGGGATGCATCTGGACGGGCTGCGGGACTTCTGGGAGCGGGTCGACTTCGGCCGGAAGCTGGTCAACTCCGTGCTGATCTCGGGCTCGGTCGCGGTGCTCGCCGCGGTGCTGTCCGTGCTCAACGCGTATGCGATCGGCATCGGGCGGATCAAGGGCCGCCCCTGGGTGCTGGCCTTCTTCGTCCTGGCCAACATGCTGCCGCAGGAGGCCCTGGTCTATCCCGTCTACTACCTGTCCAAGCAGGCGGGGCTGTACGACACCCGGCTCAGCGTGATCATCGTCTTCACCGTGATCCAGTCCGCCTTCGGCACCTATCTGCTCTCCTCCGTGCTCGGCGCCTTCCCCAAAGAGGTCATCGAGGCGGCCCGGATCGACGGCGCCAACAAGTGGCAGGTGCTGTGGCGGGTCGTGGTGCCGGTCAGCCGGCCCACCATCGGGGTGCTGCTGGTCTTCTTCTTCATCTGGACCTGGAACGAGTTCCTGCTGCCCCTGGTGATGCTGATCTCCAACGACAACCAGACCGTCTCGGTGGCGCTCGGTGTCCTCCAGGGCCAGCGGCTGATGGACGCCACCATGACCAACGCGGCCGCCCTGCTGGGGGTGCTCCCCGCGTTCTGCTTCTTCCTGATCTTCCAGCGGACCCTGACCCGTGGCATCGCCATGGGCGCGGTCAAATGACGAGGAGGGCCGCATGAAGTTCAGCGACGGCTACTGGATGCTGCGCGAGGGCGTGCGCGCCGCGTACCCCTCCGGGGTGCTCGATGTGGAGACCGGCCCCGGCACCCTCACCGTGCACGCCCCCACCCATCCCGTCCGCCACCGCGGGGATCTGCTCAAGGGCCCCGCCCTCACCCTGACCTGCACCGCCCCCATGCCCGAGGTGATCGCCATCCGGATCACCCACTTCGCGGGCGGGGTGGAGCGCGGCCCGTCGTTCGAGATCGCCCGCCAGGAGTACACCGCCGAGGTGAGCTGCGACGCCGAGGAGGCCCGGCTCACCTCGGGCGATCTGTCGGTGCGGTTCGCCCGCACCGGGCCCTGGCGGATGGACCTGGAGGCCGCCGGGCGCCCGCTCACCAGCAGCGGCGTCAAGGACATGGGCATCATGGAGACCGCCGACGGCCACCACTACCTGCGCGAACGGCTCACCCTGCGGGTCGGCACCTCCACTTACGGACTCGGCGAGCGCTTCGGCCCGCTGGTGAAGAACGGCCAGGCCGTCGACATCTGGAACGCCGACGGCGGCACCGCCACCGAGCAGGCGTACAAGAACGTCCCGTTCCTCCTCACCGACGCGGGCTACGGCGTCTTCGTCGACCACCCCGGCCGGGTCTCCTTCGAGGTCGGCTCGGAGGCGGTCTCCCGGCTCCAGTTCAGCGCCGAGGACCAGGAGCTCACGTACTACGTCATCCACGGGCCCAGCCCCAAGGAGATCCTGCGCCGCTACACCGCGCTCACCGGCCGCCCCGCGCTGCCGCCCGCGTGGTCCTTCGGACTGTGGCTGTCCACCTCCTTCACCACCTCCTACGACGAGGAGACGGTCACCGGCTTCGTCGACGGCATGGCGCAGCGCCACCTGCCGCTGTCCGTCTTCCACTTCGACTGCTTCTGGATGCGCGAGTACCAGTGGTGCGACTTCACCTGGGACCCGCGCGTCTTCCCCGACCCGGAGGGCATGCTGCGCCGGCTGCGCGAACGGGGCCTGAAGATCTGCGTCTGGATCAACCCGTACATCGGCCAGCGCTCCCCGCTCTTCGCCGAGGGCAAGGCGGCCGGCCATCTGCTGAAACGCCCGGACGGCTCGGTGTGGCAGTGGGACCTGTGGCAGCCGGGCATGGCGCTGGTGGACTTCACCAGCCCCGCCGCCCGCGCCTGGTACGCGGCCAAGCTGACCGCGCTGCTGGACATGGGCGTGGACTGCTTCAAGACCGACTTCGGCGAGCGGGTGCCCACCGATGTGGTGTACGCGGACGGCTCCGACCCCGAGCGGATGCACAACTACTACGCCCACCTCTACAACCGCACCGTCCACGAGGCGCTGAGCGAACGGCGCGGCGAGCGCGAGGCGGTGGTCTTCGCGCGCTCGGCCACGGCGGGGAGCCAGCGGTTCCCGGTGCACTGGGGCGGCGACTGCGAGTCCACCTACGAGGCGATGGCCGAATCGCTGCGCGGCGGGCTGTCGCTGGGTCTGTCCGGCTTCGGCTTCTGGAGCCATGACATCGGCGGTTTCGAGGGCACCCCGGACCCGGCCCTGTTCAAACGGTGGCTCGCCTTCGGGCTGCTGTCCTCGCACAGCCGGCTGCACGGCTCGTCCTCCTACCGGGTGCCCTGGCTCTTCGACGAGGAGTCGGTCGAGGTGCTGCGCCGGTTCACCCGGCTGAAGCTGCGGCTGATGCCGTACCTGTACGAGGCGGCCCGGCAGGCGCACACCGAGGGCATCCCGGTGATGCGCGCCATGGTCCTGGAGTTCCCCGGCGACCCGGGGTGCGCGGGCCTGGAGCGGCAGTACATGCTCGGCGGGGACCTGCTCGTCGCGCCGGTCTTCGACGACGAGGGCGACGTGCGGTACTACGTGCCCGAAGGGGTCTGGACGCAGGTGCTCAGCGGGCGGACGGTGCGCGGCCCGGCTTGGGTGCACGAGACCCACGACTTCCTCAGCGTCCCGCTGCTGGCCCGGCCCGGCGCGGTGATCCCGTTCGGGGCGGCCGACGACCGCCCCGACACCGACTGGGCGGACGGGATCACCCTGCGGGTGTACGAACCCTCGGCGGAACCGGTCACGGTGCGGGTGCCGCACCCGGACGGCACGACGGCCGCCACCTTCACCGTCGTCCGGGACGGAACGACACTGCGCGCCGAGGCCACCGGCACCTCGGCACCCTGGCGGGTGGAGGTGGCCGGCGGCCCATCGGCGGACGCGGCGGCGGGGACGGCCACGTTGACGCTGCCGCTGACGCTCAGCGACGACGGGGGCTGACCCGGCGCTGACGCCGCCGCTCAGCAGCGACGTGGGCTGACCCCGGCGCTGACGCCGCCGCTCAGCAGCTCCGGGGCTCTTGGCCCAGCACTGATCCTGCGGCTCAGCCGCCCCGGAGCCCGACCCGACACAAACCCCGCCACCCAGCAGCGACGTGGGCTGGCCCCGCGCTGACCCCGCCACCCAGCCACCCCGGGACCGGACCCAGCACCGACCCCGCCACCCAGCCACCCCGGAGCCCGACCCGACACAAACCCCGCCACCCAGCAGCGACGTGGGCTGGCCCCGCGCTGACCCCGCCACCCAGCCACCCCGGGACCGGACCCAGCACCGACCCCGCCACCCAGCCACCCCGGGACCGGACCCAGCACCGACCCCGCCACCCAGCCACCCCCGGACCGGACCCAGCGCCGACCCAGCCGCCCCGGAGCCCGACCCGACACGAACCCCGCCACCCAGCAGCCGCGGGGGCCGGCCCGGCACGGCCCCCGCCGCTCAGCAGCGGCGGGGCTTGGCCCAGGCGCATTCGCGTCCGGCGTCGGCCGCGCCGGCGGTGGCGTCCCGTACCGTACGTGGCGCCACCGCCTCCGCATGGCCCTCGCCGGACTTCGCGAGCGTCACCACGATCGCGTCCTCCAGGCTCTTCACCGACTCCGCGAGGTAGTTGTTGAGGACCACGCTGTAGACCAGCTCCCTGCCGTCCGCGTCGGTGACATAGCCGGACAGCGCGGAGGCGCCGGTCAGGGAGCCGGTCTTGCCGCGGGCGTTGCCCGCCGCCGGGGTGTCGCACATCCGCGAGCGCAGGGTGCCGCCCACGAACCGGTCCGGGGCGCAGGCCACCGGCAGCGAGGCGTACCAGTCGGCGTACCAGGGTTCGTCACGCACCGACAGCAGCAGCTCGCTGAGGCGCCCGGCCGCGATGTTGTCCATCCGGGACAGCCCCGAGCCGTCGACCTGGCGCACCGCGCCGGCGTCCACCCCTTGCTTCTTCAGCCAGTCGGCGATCGCGTCCAGGCCCGCGTCCCAGGTGCCGCGCCCGGCCGCCTCATAGCCGATGGCCTTGGTGAGGGCTTCGGCGTGGATGTTGTTCGACAGCTTCATGAAGGGGATCAGCAGCTCCTTGAGCGGCATGGAGCGGTGTGCGGCGAGCGCGCGGGCGTCCGCCGGGGTGGCCCTGCCCAGGCGGGTGGGCCCGGCCACGCGTACGCCGTGCCGGTGGAGCGCGTCGGCGAAGACCGAGGCGGCATAGCCGGTCGGCTCCCAGACGCTGACCCATTCCTTGACGGTCGCCGCCCCGGCGGGAAGGGCGCCGCTGACGGTGATGGTGTTGGTGCCGTGCCGCCGTTCGACCGTGAGGCCGCCGCTTCCGGTGGTGGCGCGGTTGTCGATCCGTACGTAGGCGTTCGGCGGGGTGACGGTGGTCTTCGGCCGGTCGCCGGGGGCCGCGCCCGGGGTGACCTCCACGATGACGCTGCCCGCGTCGTAGTCGGTGTCGGGGGCGAGGGTCAGGGCGGAGATCTGCGCCGCGTAGTACGAGGACTCGTCGTCGGCCGCCCAGGAGCGGCCCACCCGCTGTGCGTCGAACCGGGTGTCGTCGGCGATCAGCCGCCCGGTGACCTCGGTGATGCCCGCGTCGGCGACGCTCTTGGCCAGGCGGTCGTAGTCCGCGGCGAGCATCGTGGGGTCGCCGGTGCCCCGCAGATACAGATCACCCCGGAGCGTATGGCCGCGGCGGGAGCCGTCGGTCAGGACATCGGTGCGGAAGCGGTGGCCGGGGCCGAGCAGCCCCATGGCGGCGGCCGAGGTGAACAGCTTGGTGTTGGAGGCGGGCATCAGCCGGTCGTCCGGCCGGTGCCGGTAGAGCACCGCGCCGGAGTCGGCGTCGGCGACCACCACCCCGGCCGCACCGCCCTTCAGCAGGGGGTCGGCGAGCACGGTGTCGAGGGCGTCGCCGAGCCCGGCGCGGGCGGCGTCGGCACCGGCCGGTGAGCTCCAGGTGAGCGTGCAGGCGAGTCCGATGACGAGGGGCCAGATCCAGCCGCTCGTACGACGGTTCATGGGTCTGCTCATGTCACGGGAGCATCCCGCACCCGGTCATTTCGCGACAGGGCGCGCGGCGCGGCAACCAAAGCTCCGGATCAGCGCGTCTCCTGTGGCGGGCGGGGGATTCGAACACGACGAGAGGTGACGCATCGATGGGCACTCCCGCGGCCGAGGCGCTGTGCATCACGATCGGGCTATTCCTCTACGCCTGCGCCGTGCGCGATGCCCGCCTGGTGCGACGGCTGCGTCGCGAGGGGGTCCGTACGGAGGGGCTGGTCGTCGCCAACGTCGTGGACCGCCGGAGCGGGAACTCGCCCCAGACGCCGGTCGTCCGGTTCCACGACCACCAGGGCTACGAGGTGGAGTTCACGACCGCGATCCAGGGCGTCGGGATGGGGCTGGCGACCGGCCGGAGAGTGGGCGTGGTGTACCTCCCGGACAACTCGCGGAAGGCCCGGGTGTGGATGCGGCGCCAGCTGGTGGGCCCGGCGGTGGGCATGACCCTGATCGGCACGCTCTTCCTCGGCTTCGGCCTGCTGATCGCTTTCAGCTGACGGCCGGCCATCGGCGCGGCACGGCGCGGCGGTCAGCCGTCAGGCGGACGTGGTCGTGAGCGCGAGGCTTTCGGGGAGGGCGGCTATCGCCTCGCGGAGGCGGGCGGCCAGGTCGTGGCGGGGTGGGGGCTCATCCCGCGTACGGCTCGCGCCCTCCGTCCCGTCGGCCTTTTCGGCTTGGGCCACCCAGCCCGCCACCGCACCGCGGAACGCGGCGATCAGCATGTCCACCGCCAGCCGCGGCCGGAGGTCGCCCGGCGCCCCGAGGCCGAACCGGCGGTGCAGGATCTCCAGCGCCTGCTGCGTGGTGGCCTCGCAGAACTGCAAACCGTGCGCGCCCATCGAGGGCGTCCGCTCGGCCAGCCGCCGGCTGAGCAGCAGCCGCCGGGTCCACCCCTCGTCGTCCATCCGCTCCAGCGCGGCCAGCAGCGCGTCCCGCCCCAGCTCCACCACCGGCAGCCCGTCCGGCTCCGCGGTCTCCAACTCCCCCAGGAAGGCCCGCCACAGGTCCTGGTCGGGGGCCATCGCGACGTCTTCCTTGCTGGTGAAGGTGCGGAAGAAGGTGCGCTTGGAGACCTCCACCTCCTCGCACAGCTCATCCAGCGTCACCCCGCCGAAGCCGCGCTGGGTGAACAGTTCCAGCGCGGTGTCGATCAGCGCCTGGCGGGTGCGCCGCTTCTTGCGTTCGCGCAGTGATTCGCGCAGTGCGGAGGGGGCAGCGGCAGTCACGGCGACGAGTGTAACCGCCATGGACGATGCCACCTGGCGATGCCACTTGCACGCATGTGCCACTCAGTGGCATAACTGAGTCCGTCATCCCGCGTCGAAAGGCGAACCACCATGCGCGCCCTGCTCGTTGACCACTCCGCCCCCTCCGGCCTGCGCCTCGGCGAAACCGCCGACCCCCAACCCGCCCCGCATCAGGCCCTGGTCCGGGTGACCGCCACCTCCCTCAACTACGGCGAGGTGGCCCACCGGACCGAGGCCCCCGACGGCACGGTGCTGGGCTGGGACGCCGCCGGGGTAATCGAGCGCGCGGCCGCCGACGGCTCCGGCCCAGCCGCCGGAACCCCGGTCGTCACCCTGGGCGCGGACGGCGGCTGGGCGGAGCTGCGCGCGGTGGACACCACCATGCTCGGCGTCCAGCCCGCCGCCGCCGACCCCGGCGCGATCAGCACCATCCCGGTCGCGGGCGGCAGCGCCCTGCGCGCCCTGCGCCGCATCGGCGACACCCTCGGCCGGCGCATCCTCGTCACCGGCGCCACCGGCGGGGTCGGCCGCTACGCCGTCCAGCTCGCCCGGCTCGGCGGCGCCCACGTCATCGCCACCACCGGCGACCCGGACGCCCACGGCGACGACCTGCGGGCGCTGGGCGCGCACGAGGTGATCGCGGGACCGGAGGAGCTCGGCGAGCCGGTGCACGGAGTAGTGGACATGGTCGGCGGACCGCAGCTGGTAGCGGCGTACGACCATCTCGCGGCCCACGGCACCCTGGTCTCCGTCGGCCATGTGGCGGGCCGGCCCGAGGTCTTCCCGTTCGGCGCCCTCTACGGCAACGAAGGCCGCCACAACCGCTCGATCGTCACCTTCTACCTGCTGGACCGCCCCGACATCGGCCCGGATCTCGGCTGGCTCGCGCAACGCGTCGCGGCGGGCGACCTCGACCCCCAGATCGCCTGGCGCGGCGGCTGGAACCGCGCCGAGGAGGCCGTCGCCGCCCTGCTGGAGCGCCGCCTGCACGGCAAGGCGGTCCTGGACATCGCCTGACCCACCGGCCGGCCGACAGCCCTACACCCGGGTGGGACGCACCATCACCGTCAGGACCGGCGCCTCCGGCGAAGACTGCGCGGTGCCCACCACCACGTACCCCCACGAGACGTACAGGGCCTGCACCCTCCCGTCCTGGTTCAAAGGGTTCACCATCAACGAGACCTGCGTCTCGGGGCGCCCGGCCAGGAGCACGTCATGGAGCTTGCGGGCCGTCCCCTGCCTGCGTCACCGCTGGCGGACCATCATCTCTTTCACCGCGACCGTGGAAGCCCCCGCCATGGTGGGCTTGGGCTCTGGCCGGATGCGGCGCCACCAGCGGTCATCCCCTCCGGTGAGCCGGTTGGCGTAGATGTAGCCGATGGGCTCACCGGAGTCGTACGCCACCACGGCCTCCCAACCCGGTTCGACAGCGTGCCGGTGCAGCCGCTCCCCGAATGTCTCCGGGGCGTAGTGCGGCAGGTGGAGCTTGTGCGCCCAGCACTCCTTGTAGATCCCCACCAGGTCATCCCATACGGACTCCACATCACCGATCCGGACGAAGCTCACGTTGCCTTCCGCCGCTGCCCCGGCCATGAGGAGACCGTCAGCTGGGCAGGGCCCCGGTGCGGGCCGCGAATTCCCGCACGCCCGGCACGCGGGCGGGCAGGTACAGCAGGTCCGCCGTCAGGGCACGCAGTGCTGGCCGCCGCACTTCCTGTGGCGCCTCCTGCTCCACCTTGCGGAGCGCCGCGAAGGTCTGCGGATGGTCGCCGAGGGCATGCCACATGCGGGCCGTATCCGTCCAGGCGCGGGCACGGCGCTCCGCCGTCGGCATGCGGTCGATGTTCAGCCGTGCGGCGACCTTCACGCCCTCGTCAGGCGTGCCGAGTGCGTTGAGCACGCCGATCCGGTACACGTCCACCTGTGTCTGGCCGGCGTCCACGGTGAACAGTCCCGGTACCGCCTGGCGCCGCTCCGTCTCCTCCTGGGCCTCGTCCAGCAGGCCCAGCGCCGTGGCGCGGTCCCTGCTGGTGGCCGCTGTGTACGCGGCTGTCAGCAGCAGCGTCGTACGCACCGCCCCGGTCGAGGACCGGTCCACATCCAAATCGGCCGCCTCCTGGGTGAGCAGCCGCACCGCGGCCGGGCACCGTCCCGAGCGCCGCATGGTGATCGCGAGCACCCGAGAGGACTCACCGATCGGAACCGGGTGGCCGCTGTCCCGGGCCGCGGTCAGCGCACGGTCGGCAGCCACCCAGGCCGCGTCGTTGTGCTGTTTGAGCGCCAACTCGGCAGCCAGCACATATGCCCGCGCGAGCACCATGCTCACCTGCTCGCGCGCCCGCCCGCTCGACGCGTCCCGCGTCGCCGAGGCCGCGGCGAGCAGGCCCGGGAGCGCGCGACCGAGAGAGGTGTAGCGAGCGGCGCAGAAGTCCGATCGTGCGGCCGCTGCCTGCTGGACGAGGCGGGCCGGCGGAACCGGGGCAGCAGAGGGGAGCCGGAAGAGAGCGTCCTCGAGGCCGGCCGCCGGGTCGAAGGGGCCGGACGCGGCACCGGCTGGTGCGGTGCCTACAACGGCCGTTGCCCCGGCCGCCAACGCACCGGTGAGCAGTTCCCTACGACGCACCGCATCCTCCTCGCCCGATGGACACTCCACGGTATCGACCATGGGTCCGCCCGGCACAGGAGTCGCGATCAGCCGGTCGAGTGGGAGGTGCAAGAACGCCGCGAACCGCACCAGCACGGCGTGGTCGAGCCGCATGCGACCGGACTCGATCCGGGAGACGGCCGACGCGGAGTAGCCACACGCTTGGCCGACTTGCGCCTGGGTGAGGCGGGCGGCGCAGCGGGCGCCACGAAGGATCGACCCGATGTCAACTCTCGCCGAACCAACGTCCATAGGTACCTCCTACGGAACAACGGGAGACACGACATCAGGGATACCGCGGGCGGGTGAGGAGGGCGTACGGAAGCACGCCATGTGCGGGTTCGGCACACGACGTGCGGAATGCCACCTCACGCTCCCGCACGAGGCGGTGGGCCGCGATGGTGATGACACGCCCGGCGGCAGACCGGGCATTCCCAACGGCATGCGGCGAGCCCCATTCCCCGGGGTCTCCACGGTGCCTGGCCCACCCACCGGAAAGCCGACGAGATGACCACGATGATGATCAGCAAGCCCTCACCGCTCCCCCCCCCGGAACCGGGCATCCGGCCTACACTCAGTCGCTCCCCTGCACCGAGGAGTCCGTGCGCATCGCGCGGCTGTCCGTCGCCGCCACCCTGCGCGCCTGGGGGCTGGACGCCTTGGTGGACGACGCCCGCTTGATCGCCTCGGAACTGGCCACCAACGCGATCGTGCACACCGTCCGCTCGATCCCCGACCCCGAGCAGCGCGGCTGCTTCCGCGTCAAGGTCGAACGCCCCGGCGATCACCTCCTGCGCATTTCCACGTTCGACCGGTCCCGCGCCGTCCCGCGCGTCGTCCATGCGAGCGAAACCGCTGAGTCCGGGCGCGGCATGGCCGTGGTGGAGGCCGTCGCCTCCCGGTGGGGCATCGATCCCAAGCCGTGGGGCAAAGGCGTATGGGCGGAGTGCACCATCCCGGAGCGGCCCACCCCGGTCCGCCCTTGGGGCCTGCGCCGACTCGGTCCGTACCCCGCGGCGGCAGAGATGCCGTTCACCACCGTCACCATCGATCCGGACTCCCAGACCGGCGTGTTCCGCGACCGTGACGGCTTGGTGGTCGAGATGGGCAAGCACGGCACCAGCTCCGCCACCTCGACATCGACCGTGACAAACCTGGACTCGCGCAACGACGCGGGCTCCGACCAGGACTCCCAGCAGGACTGACAGCCCCGATGGCCGACACGAAACCGGTCCTGGTGGTCACGGAACCGCTCGACATCACCGCCGACATGGTGATCACCCATCTCAACGAGCGCGATGTTCCCGTGGTCCGCTTCAATCCTGCGGATCTCCCAACCGGGGCGCTGACGGTCTCGGCGCGATTCGGTGGCCGCCCGGCCTCCACCTCAGTGGCCGGGCAGCTCCGTACCCCGTCGAGGACCGCCGACCTGGAACATGTACGGGCGGTGTACTGGCGCCGCCCCGCCTGGCCCGCCTTCGATCACCTGGACGCGGACGACGCACGCTACGCCGCAGCGCAGGTCCGCCACGGAATCGCCGGCGTCCTCCACGCCCTCGACGGCCCGCTATGGGTCAACCACCCTGTCCGCAACGCGGCGGCCGACCACAAACCCACCCAACTCGCCACAGCCGCACGCCTCGGCTTCACCGTGCCCGCGACGCTGGTGACCAACGACCCTGGCGAGGCGCGCAGGTTCATCGCCGCGCACGGTCAGGTGATCACTTGCGATGGACCCCGTACGAGCGAGACGGCATCAGCCTGACCAGCTGGGCCGAGCCCGTGACCGCCGACGAGGTGGACGACGCCGTGGCCGTGGCTCCGCACCTGTTCCAAGCCCGTGTGGACAAGATCGCCGACCTGCGGGTGCTGATCGTCGGCCGACGGCCGTTCGCCGTCCGCATCGACTCCGGCCTGCTGGACTGGCGCAAGGACTACTCCGCCCTCTCGTACCGCGTGGTAGACCTGCCGGATCGGCTGGAGAAGGCGCTCCTCGCCTGTCTCGACCACTTCGGCCTCCCCTCCGGGAGCTTCGACCTCGCCCTCGACCGCGACCACGAACCCCACTGGCTGGAGCTGAACCCGAACGGCCAATGGGGGTGGCTGGAGGAGAAAACCGGCCTGCCGATGGCCGCCGCCTTCGCCGACCTGCTCGCTCAAGGAGACAACCCCGATGATGCCCGACACCGCGACTGAACGGCGCGCCCTCGCCGACCGGCTCCAGGAGGCCGGAGTCCTCACCCATCCGACGTGGCGCGCAGCGGTCGAGGCCGTACCCCGTGAACTGTTCCTCCAGCCCGGCGTGTTCCTGCCCACCGACGGCGAACACTGGCGGCCCGTCACCGCGCTCGGCACCGACCCGAAGGAATGGTCCAAGATCGCCTATCGCGACGAGTCCCTGGTGACGCAATTGGACGGGCACCTCACCGCCGACCAGGCCGCCGAACCTGTCCCTGGCGTGCCTACGTCATCCTCCACCACGCCTGTGACGGTCATCGACATGATCGAAGCCCTGGACATCGAGGACGGTCACACCGTGCTGGAGATCGGCACCGGTACCGGCTACTCCACCGCCCTGATGTGCCACCGGCTCGGCGAGGACAACGTCACCACGATCGAAGTGGACCCGGGCGTGTCGGCCCGTGCGGATGCCGCCTTGGAGGCCGCCGGATACTCCACATGGACCGTGACCGGTGACGGGCTCCTCGGCCACCCCCGCCGCGCCCCCTACGACCATGTCATCGCCACGTGCGCGGTACGCCGTATCCCCCACACCTGGGTACGCCAGACCAAGCCGGGCGGCACCATTCTCACCACGCTAGCCCCCGGCTCATGGGCGTACGGCACCGGCCTCGCCAAGGTCGCCGTGAACGACGACGGTACGGCCGAGGGGCGGATCATCGGGGAGTCGTCGTTCATGCAGGCGCGCTCGCAGGCCGCCGTACCGCTCGCCGGGGACCTGTCGGCGCGGATCGCCTACGCCGACAGCGAGCGCGAGGCGAAGGTGGCGCCGACGCTGCTGGAGGAGTGGATGCCCGCCTTCCTCGCCCAGCTCGCCACGCCCGGCGCCCAGCTCGTGCGCGCCGCCAGGGGCGATGGCACTCGGCAACTCTACGTGTTCGACACCGGCCGCGAATCGTTCGCCGAGTTCACTGAGAACGGCTCGGGCTGGGCAGTCCGGCAGGGCGGTCCGCTGGCGCTGTGGGACGACATCGAGCACGCGCTCACCGCCTGGCAGGCCGCCGGACGCCCCGACATCAGCACCGTGCGGCTCCGCGTCACCCCCAGCTCTCACACCTACTGGATCGACGACCGGCCCGCACTGCGCTGGGAACACCGGCTCGTCTGCGGGAGGCGCCGATAGGCTCGCCCGCCATGAGCGAGATTCCCGGTGACGGTGCGGCCCGCGATGCCTCGGTAGTGGTGGCCCGTGACGAGAACGGCCTGGTCGCGCTGTTGAGCGCCCCGTTCCCCCGGCACGGCGGCGAGTATCTGTTCCTCCCCGGCGGGCGGGAGGAGAGGGGCGAGACCCCGGACGAATGCGCTCGCCGGGAGCTGAAGGAGGAAGCGGGCATCACAGCCGCGCGATGGCGTCCGCTGGGCACATACGCCATCACCCTGGGAACGGCCGCCAGGGTCCACCTCTACGAAGCACGCGATCTGTCCGTCGGTCCACAGCGGCTCACCCCCACCGAACAGGACTTCAAGCTGTCCTGGTGGCCTATGGCCGACGCGATCGTGGCCGCCGTCGAGGGCCGCTTCCTGCTCCCCGCCGGGCCGCTCGCCCTGCTCCTGGCCGATCGGAGCGGCTGAAGCGGGTCACCGCGAACACGACGAAGGCCCCGCCGGGTGGCGGGGCCTTCGTCGTACATGGGATGAGTGGAGATGGCGGGAATCGAACCCGCGTCCACCGGTGTGGGAACAGGGCTTCTCCGAGCGCAGTTCGCTGTGCTTTTCTCGGCCCCGGAGATCACGCGAACAAGTCTCCGACGGGCTCAGTCACTGTTTGATTTCCCACTACACCCCGTGACCGGGTCTAGTGGTTTAGTTCCCTAGCTGATGCCAGGATCCGGGTCGGGAACAGCCCCGGGCTGACACTTCGCAAGTCGCTACTTAGGCAGCGAGGGCGAAGGAATCGCGCTTGGTGTTGGCGATTATTGGTTTCGGCATATGGTTTACGAGATCATTGCCGCTTCCTCGGCTCGCTTCCCCTGCTTCGACAGCCGGTGTCGAAACCGATCATCCCCATGTTGTTTTTTCAAAGGTGCCGCGCCCTCGTGTGGGGCACAGAGCCATCATAGGTGAACAACGCGCGACGGGGCCACATCATTCCCGCCGCCCCGGTCGTGCCTTGCGGCCGGTCAGGCCCGCTGCCGCCGCCGGGCCGCCGAGATCGCCCGCTCGGCCTCCCGGCGGTCCTGCCGCTCCCGGAGCGTCTGCCGCTTGTCGTACTCCTTCTTGCCCTTGGCCAGGGCGACCTCGACCTTGGCCCGGCCGTCCTTGAAGTACAGGGACAGCGGCACCAGGGTGTGCCCGGTCTCCTGGGACTTGCCGATCAGCTTGTCGATCTCCGCCCGGTGCAGCAGCAGCTTCCGCCGGCGGCGCGCCGCGTGGTTGGTCCACGTCCCCTGGCTGTACTCGGGGATGTGCACGTTGTGCAGCCATGCCTCGCCGCCGTCGAGCTGGGCGAAGCCGTCCACGAGCGAGGCGCGGCCCTGGCGCAGCGACTTCACCTCGGTCCCGGTCAGCACCAGACCGCACTCGTACGTGTCCAGGATGTGATAGTCGTGCCGCGCCTTCTTGTTCTGCGCGATCAGCTTGCGACCCGTCTCTTTAGCCATAGCCAGGCCATTGTCGCACTAGGACCCGCCCCCGAGGCCACTCAATACCGTGCGTGCCCGCGCCTCCGCCGACGGGCCGTCGTCGCCCTTGACCGCGAGGTCCGGGTCGATGCCCTCGCCGTCGACGTTGCGCCCGGCCGGGGTGCGGTAGTGGCCCACGGTGAGCTCGGCGACCGAGCCGTCGGGCAGTTCGCTCGGCATCTGCACCGAGCCCTTGCCGAAGGTCCGGGAGCCGACGACGACGGCGCGGCCGCGGTCCTGGAGGGCGCCGGTGAGCAGCTCGGCGGCGCTCATGGTGCCGCCGTCGACCAGCACCACCAGCGGGTTGTCGGTGTCGCCGCCGGGGCGCGCGTTGAGCACGCGCTGGTCACCCCGGACGTCATAGGTGGCGACCAGGCCGCCGTCGAGGAAGGAGGAGGCGGCGGTGACGGCCTCGGAGACCAGTCCGCCGGAGTTGCCCCGCAGATCGAGGAGGATGCCGTCACCCTGGGGGATGGCGCGCACCGCGCGCCCGATCCGCTCCCCGGTGCCCTTGGTGAACGAGTCGACCTTGATCCGGACGGCGCCGGCTCTGTCGCCGCCCTGATCGCTGAGCCGGTCGACGGTCACCGGGTCGGTGGTCAGCCGGGCCCGGCGGAGCGTCTGCGTCCACTCGTGGCCGCCGCGGGACAGCCCGAGCCGCACCCGGCTGCCCGGGGAGCCGTCGGCGGGGCCGCGCAGCAGGGCCACGACCTCGGTGACGGGCCGGCCGGTCACCCCGTCGCCATCGATCGTGCGCAGCCGGTCACCGGCCCGGACGCCGGCCCTCTGGGCGGGGCTGCCGGGCTCGACGCGCTCCACCGCGATCCGCCCGCGGGCGTCCCGGCGGGCGGAGATCCCGACGCCGACGTACACCCCGTCCAGGTTCTGGCGGAAGCCCTCGTACTCACGGGCGCTGTAGACCGCGCCCCACCGGTCTCCGCTGCGGCTCACCACCTCACGGGCGGCCTTCGAAGCGGACTTCCCGTCCTCCTGGGCCGCGGCCGCGGCCGCCTTGACCTGGTCGCTCTCGACCGCGCCGGCATAGGCACGGGCCGGTATCCGGCCGGCCCCGGAGGTCCGGCGCGGTCCGGGCTCGGCGCCCCAGGAACCGACGGCCGCCCCGGTGGCGAGCACGCTGACGAAGACCAATGTCAGGGCGGCCCCACGGCGAATGCGGCGGGGCTGGACGAACAAACACGGGCCCGACATGCCGGTGAGTGTAGGGCACCAACGGGCGCCGTACGGCGAGTTGTCCGGTACGGCGCCCTAGGTGAATGTCACACCTTGAGGTACTTGCGCAACGCGAAGAACGCCGCGAGCGCGGGCATCAGCAGCCCAATCGCCAGCACCAGGGGCAACTTGGCCAGCACCGCGTCCCAGCCGATGAAGTTGATCACATCGATCTTGTCCACCAGCCAGTTGTTGACCAGGAAGTACTGCACGCTCACCAGCAGCACACAGGCGAAACCCGCGCCCAGCAGCCCCGCGATGGCGGCCTCCATGATGAACGGCATCTGGATGTAGAAGCTGGACGCGCCGACCAACCGCATGATCCCGGTCTCCCGGCGGCGGCTGAACGCCGACACCCGCACCGTGTTGACGATCAGCATCAGCGCGACGACCAACATCAGCGTCATCACGCCGAGCGCCGCGAAGTTCATGCCGTTGAGCAGGTTGAACAGGTCGCCGACCAGTCTCTTCTGGTCCTGGACCTCCTGCACCCCGGGGCGGGCGGCGAAGGCGGTGGAGATGACGTCGAAGCGCTCGGGGTCCTTCAGCTTGATGCGGAAGGACTCCTGCATCTGGTCCGGGGTCAGCGAGGAGGCCAGCGGCGAGTCGCCGAACTGCTCCTTGTAGTGCTTGTACGCCTCCTCACTGGTCTCGAACTGCACCGACTCGACGATGTTCATCCGCTTGAGCTCGGAGCGGATATCCGCCTTCTGAGCCTCGGTGACCGCGCCCTTGGCGCAATTGGCCGCGGTCTCCTTGTCGTTCTTGTTGCACAGGAAGATCGAGACGTTGACCTTGTCGTACCAGTAGCCCTTCATCGTGCTCACCTGCTCGCGCATGAGCAGGGACCCGCCGAACAGGGCGAGCGAAAGGGCGACGGAGACGATCACCGCGAAGGTCATCGTGAGGTTGCGGCGGAGACCGACGCCGATCTCCGACAGGACGAACTGGGCGCGCATGGCGTCCTTTCAGTGCTGGTAGCCGTAGACGCCGCGGGACTGGTCGCGGACGAGTCGGCCCTTCTCAAGTTCGATCACGCGCTTGCGCATCTGGTCCACGATCTGCTGGTCGTGCGTGGCCATGACGACCGTGGTGCCGGTCCGGTTGATCCGGTCCAGCAGCTTCATGATGCCGACGGAGGTCTGCGGGTCCAGGTTTCCCGTCGGCTCGTCCGCGATCAGCAGCATCGGACGGTTGACGAACGCGCGGGCGATGGCCACCCGCTGCTGTTCACCACCGGAGAGCTCGCCGGGCATACGGTCGTCTTTACCGCCCAGTCCTACGAGATCGAGCACCTCGGGGACGGTTTTCCGAATGGCGGCGCGCGGTTTGCCGATCACCTCGAGCGCGAAGGCGACATTCTCCCCGACCGTCTTGTTGGGGAGCAGCCGGAAGTCCTGGAAGACGGTCCCCAATTGGCGGCGCATCTGCGGCACCTTCCAGTTGGACAGCCGCGCGAGATCCTTGCCGAGCACATGGACGGCGCCATGGCTGGCGCGCTCCTCGCGGAGGAGCAGCCGGAGGAAAGTGGACTTTCCCGACCCCGAGGAGCCCACCAGGAAGACGAACTCGCCCTTTTCGATCTCGAGCGAGACATCCCGGAGTGCGGGACGGTTCTGCTTGGGGTAGGTCTTGGATACGTTGTCGAATCGGATCACTGAAGCACCAAGGTCGACCTGGGTAGCGGTACGGGCTGCAGCCGAAGCGGCTCCCGTCGGTGAGCGTGACCATACGCGAACCGCACAGGGGCGCGCAGTCCGCCGTCCGGCGTTGGTGCGTTTCTTCACGCCACTATTGGGGTCAAACGGTTGACAATCCGCCCGTCGGGACGGCCGAAACGGCCACGGAACCGGTACGGATACGGCACGGAATCGTGCGGGGCGCGCCGAACCGGACGGAAGCTGGCACAGTGGAAGGGGAACCAACCCATTTCCCTGAGCGTTGGCCCCGTGTCTACTGCGGCACCGCCGCGCGGGAGGAGAAAGCGCATGACGTACGACAGGCTCGTCTGCGCCAACTGCGCGAGCCCCGTCAGCGAGGGCCGCTGCCCGGTCTGCCGGGCCAGCAGGGAGCGCCTGCAGCAGGACGGCCTCTTCGGCGGACTGACCCCGGCCGCGCTGATAGCGCTGCTGGTGGCGCTGATCGCGGTGGCCGTGCTCGCACATGAGATGGCGACGGCGTAACGCCGCGTTAAGGCGCGGTATACGCCACGTGTCCGCCCCGGACACACCCTGCACGCACTCTGAACACACAAGGGGCCCGGAGCTCTGCAGCGCTCCGGGCCCCTTACCGTGCGTAAGGCGCGTGATCAGGCCACGTTGTTGCGGTTCACCAGACGCGGCATGAGGCGGAAGCCGATACCACCGGCGATCATGGTCGCGGCGCCGACCAGCAGGAACGTGGTCTCGGAGGCACCGGTCTCGGCCAGCTGCTCCTTGGCCTTGCCCTGCTCCACCGGCTGGGAGCCGACGTTGTCGGTGCCGGTGTTGTCGTCGCAGTTGGTGCTGTCGAGGTCCACGGTGCAGGTGCTGTCACCGCCACCGCCGCCGCCACCCTGACCGGGCGTGCTCGGCTCACCGGAGGGCTCGCCGGTCGGCCCGTCCGTCGGCCCACCCGTGGGCGGGTCGGTCGGCTCGTCCGTCGGCGGATCGGTCGGGTCGTCGGTCGGCGGGTCGGTCGGGTCGTCCGTCGGCGGCTGGGTCGGGTCGTCCGTCGGCGGGTCGGTCGGGTCGTCCGTCGGCGGGTCGGTCGGCTCGTCGGTCGGAGTCGGGATCGAGGTCGGGTCGTCGGTCGGCGTCGGGAGCTCGGTCGGCTTGCCCTTGCCCTTGCCGATGCCGAGGCCGACGTCGAGACCGTTCTCGTCCGCGTTGACCGACGCCTCGACTCCACCGATACCGACATCAACGCCAACGGCCGATGCGGCGCCGGCGGCGGTGAGCGACGCGCCGGCGGCGATCACCGCGCCGGCCGCTATTCGCGCAACGCGCAGCCGCGTCTTCTTCGTCATCTGCCTGCTACCCCCAGTAGCTGTACTCGTCAATGGAGCAGCTATGCACGGGGCAACGGCTCGGGGTGTCTGATCTCGGCGGTCCCCATCCGTCTGAGGCGGTCCGCCGGCCCCCGTTCACACGCGCCCCAGTCATACGCATGCCGGGCGTCAGCCTTCCCAGTTTTCAGATCACCGTCAAGGCCATTGCATGCGAGATGTCCGCTATGGAAGTGCTTGACGGGTACATGGGTACAGGACTGTGACCAAAACCCCGGTGTGCGCGGCTTTTTGGGGCGGCGGGCGGGGTTACTTCCCCTGCTCCTGCTGCTTGCGCCAGCGGATCCCGGCCTCGAGGAAGCCGTCGAGCTCACCGTCGAGCACGGCCTGCGGGTTACCCACCTCGAACTCGGTGCGCAGGTCCTTGACCATCTGGTACGGGTGCAGGACGTACGAACGCATCTGGTTGCCCCAGGAGTTGCCGCCGTCGCCCTTGAGCGCGTCCATCTTGGCCTGCTCCTCCTGGCGGCGCCGCTCGAGCAGCTTGGCCTGGAGGACGTTCATCGCGGTCGCCTTGTTCTGGATCTGCGAGCGCTCGTTCTGACAGGAGACGACGATGCCGGTGGGGATGTGGGTGATCCGCACGGCGGAGTCGGTGGTGTTGACGCCCTGGCCGCCGGGGCCGGAGGAGCGGTAGACGTCGACACGCAGATCGGACTCGTCGATCTCCACATGGTCGGACTGCTCGACGACGGGGAGGACCTCCACACCCGCGAAGGAGGTCTGGCGGCGGCCCTGGTTGTCGAACGGCGAGATGCGGACGAGCCGGTGGGTGCCCTGCTCGACGGAGAGCGTCCCGTAGGCGTACGGCACCTGTACGGCGAAGGTGGTCGACTTGATGCCGGCCTCCTCCGCGTACGACGTCTCGTAGACCTCGGTCTTGTAGCCGTGGCGCTCGGCCCAGCGCAGATACATCCGCTGGAGCTGCTCGGCGAAGTCGGCGGCGTCCACCCCGCCCGCCTCGGCGCGGATGTTCACGACCGCCTCACGGGCGTCGTACTCGCCGGACAGGAGGGTGCGCACCTCCATCTCGTCGACCGCCTTGCGCACCGCCTCCAGCTCGGCCTCGGCCTCGGCGCGGGCGTCCTCGTCGCCCTCGGCGGCGGCGAGCTCGAACAGCACGTCGAGATCGTCGATCCGGCCGCGCAGCTCCTCGGCCCGGCGCAGCTGCCCCTGGAGGTAGGAGAGCCGGCTGGTGACCTTCTGCGCGTTCTCCGGGTCGTCCCACAGGGACGGGACCGCCGCCTGCTCCTCGAGCACGGCGATGTCGGCCCTCATCTTGTCGAGGTCCAGGACGGCCTCGATCGACCCCATGGTCGAGGAGAGGGACTTCAGCTCTTCGGATACATCGACGACTGCCACGGCACCAGCGTAACCGCTGCGGAAGACTGACCGTCCCCGGTCATGGCGTACCGGGGTCGTGGGAGGCCGAGTGCTCGCCGCCCTTGGGCGGATCGCCGCCGTCGTCGCCGCCCGTCGCGAGCCATCCGCCCAGCACCACCGCGACCAGGGCGGCCAGTGTGACGGCCGCCACCTTGAGCCGGCGGCGGCGCAGCGCGCCCGCGACGGCGGGGTGGCGGGCCGAGCCCGCCCGGCGCTGGCCGTGCACCCGGGGGGCGCGGGCGGTGCCGTGGGCGCCGCCCGCGAGCTCGTCCGGGCTGGGCACCCGCATGCTGGTGTGGGTCTCGCGGCTGGAGTCCGGCACCGCGCCGGGGACCAGCGGCACCGCGCCGCGCCGCCGCGGGGGCGTCTGGGCGGGCCCGGGGGCGGGGACGGCGACGCCGCGGTGCGGGGTCTCCGCGGCCCGGCTCTCCCGCTCGGCCTCCCGCTGCTCATCGGACTCGTCCGGCTCGTCGATGTCCAGCGGCGGATACCCGGCCAGACTGGGCAGCACCTCCCGCAGCCGGGCGGCCAGCTCGGAGGCGCGCAGCCGGGAGGCGGGCGCCTTGGCCAGGCACTGGAGGAGCGGCTGCCACAGCTCGTCGGGGATTCCGGGCAGCGGCGCCACGGTCTCGGTGACATGCCGGCGCAGGATCGCGCCCGGGTGGCCGCCGCCGAACGGCGTGAACCCGGCCAGCAGCTCGTAGAGGACCGTCGCGAGGGCGTACACATCCACGCTGGCCCGGGGCGGCAGCCCCTCGACGATCTCGGGGGCGAGATAGTCCGGGGTGCCGATCACACTGCGCGGGTTCGGCGAGCGGCCCGGGGACGAGGCCCGGTCGCGGGCCGGCTGGGCGCGGATCGGGGTCGGCTCGTCGACCAGGCGGGCGATGCCGAAGTCGGTGAGCAGGGCGGGGTGCGCACCGCCGGGGCCGAGCGGGCCCGCCATGTCCAGCAGCACGTTCTCCGGTTTGACGTCGTGGTGCACGACCCCGGCGGCGTGCGCGGCGGCCAGCGCGTCGGCGATGTCCGCCGCGATCGCGACGGCGGCCTCGGGGGCCAGCCGGCGCTCATGGTCCAGACGGGTGCGCAGATCCGTACCGCGGATCAGGTCCATGACCAGCGCGAGATCATTGCCGTCGACCACCAGGTCGCGCACCCCGACCACCCGCGGGTGGTCGAGGCCGAGCAGTGCCGTGCGCTCCTGGACGAAGCGCTCCACGAGCTCCTGGTCGGAGGAGAGGTCCTCACGCAGAAGCTTGATGGCGACGGGCCCCTCGGGGCCCTCGCCCAGCCACACCGTGCCGGCGCTGCCGCGCCCGAGGAGCTGGTGCGCGGCGTACCGACTGCCGATCTTCCGTGACAAGACTGCTCCGAATCCTCCGACAAGGGGGGCACGTTGGCGACAAAGCTACGCGGCTACTGGCGCGTTGGGTGCACCGGACGACGCCAACTGTCACTTCTGCGGCGGAAAAACCCTTCGGATGTCGACAAATCGCCCTGGTCGTGAGGGAGAAGCGGTCCGGCCCCGGCGCACTTTCGGTGCGCCGGGGCCGGTCAGCCGCCGGTTTTCCCGGAGCCGGTCGGGTCGGTCAGCCGCCAGTTGCCCGGGGGGTGGCCGGGTCGGTCAGCCGCCGGTTGCCCGGAACCGGTCCGGTCGGTCAGCTCGGGCCGCCGAGGTCGGAGATCCAGCCCTTGACGTCGTTGATCCAGCCGGTGACGGCGTCCCAGTAGCTCTGGCCCTCGGCGATCCAGTCCTTGAGCGGGGTCAGCTCCCAGACCAGCCAGGAGGCGACGACCAGGACCACGATCACGAACAGGCAGCCCTTGAGGCACCCCAGACCCGGGATCTTCATCCGGTTGGGGTTGGAGTCGCGCTGCCGGGGCTCCCGGCGCGGCTCCGGCTGCTGCGGCGGCGGGGCGTAGCGCTGGGGCTGGGGCTGCTGGGGGTGCTGCGGCGCCGGGGCGTACTGCTGCGGCTGCTGCTGGGCGTACGGCTGCGGCTGCTGGCGGCCCCGCGGGCGCTGGGGCGGCTGCTGGGGCTGCTGGTACTGCTGCGGTTGCTGCTGCTGGTACTGCTGCGGCGCGGGGCGGTGGGGGCGGCGGCGCAGCGGGTCCTGGCTCGGGTCGAGGTACTGGACCTGGGTCTGCTCATTGCGGTCGCGGGCCGCGCGGAGCTGGCTCTGCCAGGGGTGCGGATCGTCCTGGCCGGGCGGTACGGGCGGCATGGCGCGCGTCGGATCGGCGCCGCCGGCCGGTCCGGAACCGGCGGGCAGCACCTGGGTGGGATCGGCGTTCGCCCCGGTGGTGGGCATCACATTGGTGGGCGCCGCCGGGTCGTACGCGGGGGCGCCGCCCGACGCGTTCGTGGGCAGCACCTGGGTCGGGTCGGCCGAGCCCGCGGGCGCGGTGTCCGGGACCGGGGCGGGCGCCGGGTCCGGGGCGAGCAGCGCGGCGACACCGAGCGCCGCCTCGGCCTGCGCGGCTGAGGCGTGCACCCCGACACCGGCCGCGACCACGCGCAGCGCCTGGGCCAGGTTCTCGGCGCTGGGCCGCTCCTCGGGCCGCTTGCGCAGACAGCGCTCTATGACCGTCCACAGCGGCTCGGGCACGGTCGAGGGGCGGCGCGGCTCCTCGCTGAGGTGGCGGTGGAGCACCTCCAGGGAGGTGTTCCCGGCGAACGGCGGACGGCCGGTGACCAGCTCGTAGAGCATGATGCCCGCGCCGTAGATGTCCACCGCGGAGGTCTGCGGACGGCCCTCGGCGGACTCCGGCGCCACATAGGCGGGGGTGCCGACGAACTCCTGGGTGCGGGTGAGGCCGGGCGAGTCGGCGAGGCGCGCGATGCCGAAGTCCGTCAGCATCGGGTGCATCTCCTCGCCCTCGCCGGTGCCCGCGAGCAGCACGTTGGCGGGCTTGAGGTCGCGGTGCACGACGCCGTCGGCGTGGCTGGCGGCGAGCGCGTCGGCGATCTGGGCGGTGAGGAGTGAGGCGGCGACGGGGGTGAACGGGCCGTTGCTGCGCAGGTAGTTGTGCAGATCCGGGCCGTCGACCAAGTCCATGACCAGGGCCAGCAGATCGCCCTCGACCACCAGGTCACGGGTGCGGACGATATTGGGGTGGGTCAGCCGGAGCAGCACCGAGCGCTCGCGGAGAAAGCGCATCACGATCTCCGCGTCGTTCGCGAGCTCCTCCTTGAGGACCTTGATCGCGACGGTCTCGCCGGGCTGCCCGGCCACGGCGGCCTCGGCCCCCGCCGCCTCCCGCTGGCGGGCTCGCCAGACGGTGCCCGTGGCTCCGCGCCCGAGCGGCTCCTCGAGCAGGTACTTGCTGCCTACCGGCCGCACGTCATGCGCTCCCTGATCGTGGTCTTACATCGGTGGTCTGCGATGGTCTGCTGGGTGGATCAGCTGCGTGAGTCAGCTTGATGGTCTGTGTGTGGTGCTCGTTCCGCCCCACTGTAATGGGGACACCCGGCGAGCCCTATCCGATCACCATCCGATCACGACAGGCCGTCCGCGCGGGGGAAGACGTGGGAATCGGACGGATGGTTGCCGGTGGAACCCGGGGAGCGGGCGGGACAGCCAGCCGGGCAGGGGGCGGGACAGCCGGCCGGGCAGGGGTCCGAGCCGCTCGATCGAGCGCCGCCGGGCGCCTCACGGAGATCGCGCGGGCGTGCCTCACGGACATCTCGCAGGCGTGCCTCACGGGCATCTCGCAGGCGTCTCTCGAGACTCTCTCAGGGGTCTCTCGGGCGTCTCTCAGGCGCCTGACGAACATCTCGCGGGCGCTCTGACGAACATCTCGCGGGCGCATCGTGGCCGCGTTCCCTCGGGCGTCTCAAGAGCGGCCGTTCCGGTCGTAATCAGCCAGTTTCGGCCGACCAGCCGACCAATCAAGATCATGTAAGGCCGGGCGGCGGGCGAAGTGTCGGCGGCAGGTGCGAAGATGCAGGCGGCACGGAAGCGCCGAGCGCCGGGGGACTCACGCTCCGTGACCCGTACGACCCCGTACGGACCTGTACGTGCCGAAGGGCCTGGGGGCGGCGGTGGGGGTCGGCACCCTGCCCGGCCCCCCGGACAGAAGGGACCGTTGACGGCGATGCAGATTCGGCTGACCGTCCTCGGGCCGCGCAGCGCCCACCCGGGCCGTTCCGGCCACCATCCTGCGCCCGCGTCCGCCCCGCGCGCCGCCCCCTTGGGCGCGGTGGACGTCCTGGTCACCGCCCCCGTCGGCACGGCCCTCGCCTCGGTGGCCGGCGGGCTCGCCGACGCGGTCGCCGCGGCCGGGTACGAGGCGGGGGGCGGCAGCGGTGGGGGCGGCGGCGCGGTGGTGCTGTACGCGGGGGGCGAGCGGCTGGACCCGCAGCGCTGTGCGCTCGGCGAGCCGCCGCTGGTGGACGGCGCGGTGCTCTCCCTGCACGGCCCGGCCGACCCCGACACCGGCCACTACCCCGGCTACCCCGGCCTCCCTGAGGCCGCCGTCGCCGACGCCACGGTCCATCTGGACGTGGTCGCGGGGCCCGACGCGGGCGGCGTCCACCTGCTGCACGGCGGCCAGGTCCGCATCGGCCGCTCCGCCGACGCGGACGTCCCCCTGGACGACCCCGACGTCTCCCGGCTGCACTGCGCGGTGACGGTCGCCGAGGACGGCCGCGTGACCATCGCCGACCTCGGCTCGACCAACGGCACCGCCGCCGACGGCGTCTCCGTGGGCGCCCAGCCGGTGCCGCTGGAGCCGGGGGCGCTGCTGCGGATCGGCGAATCCGCCCTGCGGCTGCGCGTCCCCTCGGCGGCATCCGCGTTCCCGTCGGCCCCCACCCGCCTCCCCGTCCACGCGGATGGGGAGGGCCACCTCCGGGTCGCCCCCACGGAGGGCCCGGCCACGGCCCGCCCCGGTCACGGTCCGGCCGGGACTCGCCCCACCCACCGTCCGGCCGGGACTCGCCCCACCCACCCGGAAGACCCGGCCACGGGCCGCTCCACCCACGCGGAAGGCCCCTGGACGGGCGCCCCGCCGTCCTCCGCGCCCACCCACACCGCCCAGGGCACCTGGACGCCCCCCAACCGCAACCCCGACACCGGGTGGACCCGGGTCCCCCAGGCGGGGGACCCGCCCGGCCCCGGAACCGGCCCCGCCTCGGGGGCGTCCGGCCCCGAAGGCGCGTACGGCCGGCGGGACGACGGCGGCCGGGGACCCAGCGGCGGCTCGTCCGCCGGGCCCACCCACCCGACCGGCCACGGCGACCGGCCCACGGGCGACGGCCCGCGCCCCGCGCCGGGCACCCCGGGCGGTCACGGACCGGGCCGCGCCCAGGACGTACGGGACGACTGGAGGGCCAGCGCCCCGGCGGGCCCCGGCGGCGCGGGGGCCGACGGGCGGCGGAGCCACGGCACGCCCGAGGACCCGCGCCACGGCGGCCCCGCAGCGGACACCGGCCGCCGTGGTGCCCCGCCACGCGGCGGGGACGGTCCGCGGTACTCGGCCACCGACGACCCGCGGTACGACGACCCGTCCACCGCCCGCACCCGACGCAACACCGCCCCACAGGCCGGAGCGGCTGGGCGCGCCCCCGCGGGGCAGCCCGCGCGAGGCGGGGAGGAACCGTGGGCGCGCGGCGGACAGGGCGGCCGAGCGGCCGACGCCACCCCGGACCACCGGCACACTCCCCGTGAAGCCACCGGAGCCCCGGCCGGCCCCGGCGGCTCGCCTTACGGCGGCCCGGCCGCAGGCCACGGCGGACAGGGCGAGGGCGACGCGGACTCCGGTCGGCAGCCCCGCCCCGGGACGGGCTACGGCAACGCCGCGCGTGGCGGGCAGCCGCGTGGCCAAGGGCACGGCGAACCGGCCGAGCGCGCCCATCCCGGCGGTCAGCCGGGCGCCACGCCGCACGGCGGCCCGCAGACCGGAGGCGCGGGCTACGGCAACGCCTCGCGCGGCGGGGCTCCCGCCGGCCCCTCGTACGACAGCACGGCCGCAGGCCACGGCCGACCGGGCGAGGGCGGCGCGGGCCACGGCGGGAGCGCCGGGCAGGGCGGATCCGGACCGCGGCATGGGGGTGATCGCACGCATGTGGGGACCTATGCGCTGGACGCGCCGGGGGCGCAGGCGCGGCGGCGGGGGATAGGGGCCTGGGTGCGGCAGCTGGCCGGGGGGAAGGCGGCCGAGCGGGGCGAGCCGAGGGAGGACGGCGGCGCGCGGGACGCGGCGGTGCGGGCGGCCGCTGAGGCGGAGGCGTTGCAGCGGCGGTGGCCGGACCCGGCCACCGTGCTGATGACGGCGCTGGGGCCGGGTCCCCGGTTGTGGGAGCGCGCCCACGAGCACCCGGACGCGCTCGCCGTGCGGCTCGGCTCGGCCGACCGGCTGGCGGCCGGCGGCGGGCTGCTGCCCGCCGCGCCCGTCACCGTCGACCTGCGGCAGAGCGGATCGCTGGGGCTGGCCGGACCACGGGCGCGGGTGGCCGGACTCGTCCGGTCCGTCGTGGCGCAGCTGGCGGCCCTGCACTCACCGGCCGCCCTGGAGATCGTGCTGATCAGCCGCGAGGAGCGGCTGGCGGAGTGGTCGTGGCTCGGCTGGCTGCCGCACCTCAAGCCGTTGCGCGGGCAGGACTGCCGGCTGCTGCTCGCGTACGACGTCGAGCAGGCCACGGCCCGTACGGCCGAGCTGACCCGGCGGCTGGAGGACGGGCCGCTGGGCCCCGGCTGGGCGAGCGCCTCCCCGGCCGCCGCGGCGGCCGCGGCCGCGCGCCACTCCGGGCCGTACACCGTGGTGGTCGTGGACGGCGCCCCCGGTCCGGCCGCGCTGGACGACACGCTCGCCCGGCTGGCGGTGAGCGGCCCGGCGGCCGGAATCCATCTGCTCTGTCTGGCCGAGGCGCCCGCCGCGTCGCCCACCTCCCCGCTGCCCAGGAGCTATGTGGCCGCGTGCGCCGCCTCCGCGCCCTTCGCGGCGTGCGGAGTGGCGGCCGTGCTGAGCGGCGATGTGGCCACGGGGCTACAGATCGTCCACGGGGACGGGCCCGCGCCCGGCGGCATCGGGGTCACGGGAGTCACCGACGCGCCCGGCGCCACCGGGGTCATCGGCGCGACCGGCGCGACCGGCGCCACCACGACCGTGACCGTGGACGCGGTGTCGGCGGCGTGGGCCGAGCGGTTCGCGCGGGCGCTCGCGCCCCTGCGCCCGGCCACCGCCGGGCACGGCGGCGCGTCCGGCGGCTCCGGCGGCCCGCCGACCGTCCCGCTGCCGGACTCGGCGCGACTGCTGGACGAGTTGGGGCTCGCGCGGGCCACGCCCGCGTCGCTGATGGCCCGTTGGGCGGCCGCGGCGGACGAGGTTCCGGCGGGGGGCCGGGCGCTGGCGGTGCTCGGCGCCGGGCCGCGCGGCCCGCTCTCGGTGGATCTGGCCGCCGACGGGCCGCACGCACTGATCGACGGCGCGGCGGGCACCGGTAAGACGGAGCTGCTGCGCTCGTTCGCCGCGTCGCTCGCCGCCGCCGAACGGCCGGACCGGCTCGAACTCATCCTCGTAGACGGAGCCGGTGCCGGCGCCGGGACCGGCTCCGGGGCCGTAACCGGAACCGGCGCGGGCACCGGCACGGCCACCGGCACCGGCACCGGCGAGGGGCTGCGGGTGTGCACGGATCTGCCGCATGTCTCGACGCATCTGACGGCCACCGACCCGGTACGGATGCGGGAGTTCGCGCAGGCGCTCAGCTCGGAGCTCAAGCGCCGCGCCGAGCTGCTCGGCCCGCTGGACTTCACCGCGTGGCACGCCCGGCACCTCACCGGCGAGGGCCAGGGCGGTCACGGCGACCGCACCGCCGACGCGGGCGGGGTCGCGGGGGCGCCCGGCACCGGCGCGGCCCGCGTGGTCGCGCCCCGGCCGCCCGCCGACATCGACCCTCCGCCGGGCGACACCCTCCGCACGCTCAATCTGCGCGCCCAGCGCACCGCGAGCGCGGCACCCGCCGCCCGTCCCCGTCCCCTCCCCCGTCTCGTCGTCCTCGTCGACGACTTCGACGCGCTGGTGGCCCCGGCCCTCGGCAGTCCCGGCCGCCCGGCGGCCGGTTCGGTCGTCCGTGCCCTGGAGGCGATCGCCCGCGACGGCGCCCGCCTCGGGGTGCACCTGGTCGTGGCGTCCGGCCGTCCGGACCGTACGGCGGACACGGCGGCCGTCGAGCGAGCCGGTCTACGGATCGCCCTGGACCCACGCCCCCTGAACCCAGCACACCCCGCGCACACCCCAGGCACCGCACACCCCGCCCACCCCCGTGACCCCGAAAGGCCCCATACCGCCCCCGCCTCATCGACACGCTCGGTCACAACCGCCCCCGCCGCCGCAGCCGCCTCCGGTGGCGACCCGGCTCCGGGCCGTGGGCGGCTGTTCCGCCCGGGTGACGCCGCGGCGACCCCGTTTCAGGCGGGCCGGGTGACCGGACGGATACCGCGCACCGCGACACAGCGGCCCACCGTCGTACCGCTGGAATGGCGGCGGATGGGCGATCCGCCGACCCGCCGGCCGCTGCGTGAGCTGGGCAACGGTCCGACCGACCTGGCGCTTCTGGCCAGTGCGCTCCAGCGCGCCGCGCAGTCGGCGGACGCGCCCACCGCGCCCGCGCTGATCTGACCGCTCCTGACCGGTTCTCGACCGGCGTTCATCACGTTCATCACGGCACGGTCACGATCCGTGAGTGAACGCAGGAGACAGTATTGCCACGTTCGGTGACCGGGCGTAGGACTACTCGCACGGGACACGACCGCACGGGGGCGGTCGGCATCGGAGGGAACACGGGGATGCACGTATCGCTTCGTACGAAGCGTTCGACACGAGCCGCGGTGGCCCTGCTGGCGGCGGGAGCGCTCATGCTCACCGCCGCGGGCTGTGGGGGCGACGACGGGGACACGGTGAGCGGGGGCCCGCCGCCGAACACGGTGGAACTGCCGAACCTGAAGGGGCAGAAACTCCAGGTCACCGCGGTATGGACGGGCACCGAGCAGAAGAACTTCACCAAGGTGCTGGCGGAGTTCGAAAAGCGCACCGGGGCGAAGGTCTCCTTCGTGCCGAGCGGTGACGACATGGCGGGCTTCGTCGGCTCGAAGATCGCGGGCGGCGCGCCGCCGGATGTCGCGATGGTCGGACAGGTCGGTGTCATGCGCGAGTTCGCCGAGAAGGGCTGGGCCAAGCCGCTCGGCGCCGCCGCGCGGACCCAGTTGGCCAAGAACTACGCCAAGGGCTGGCAGGACCTCGGCTCGTACGAGGGCAAGCCGTACGGGGTGTACTTCAAGGCCAGCAACAAATCCCTGCTCTGGTACAACACCTCCGCGTTCGACTACGCGGGCGCCAAGGTGCCCAAGACCTGGCGGGAGTTCCTGGCACAGGCCCAGCTGATCTCCGATTCCGGCACCGACGCGGTGGCGATCGGCGGCCAGGACGGCTGGACGCTCACCGACTGGTTCGAGAACGTCTACCTCTCCCAGGCGGGCCCGGAGAAGTACGACCAGCTCGCCCAGCACAAGATCAAGTGGACCGATCCGTCCGTGAAGAAGGCGCTGGAGACGCTCGCCGAGCTGTGGGGCGCCAAGGGCCTGGTCGCCGGCGGCCGCGGCGGTGCGCTGCAGACCGCGTTCCCGGACTCGGTCACCAAGGCGTTCGGCAACAAGGCGGAGCCGGACGCGGGCATGGTCTTCGAGGCCGACTTCGTCGCCGCCAACGTCGCGGACGCGGGCGCGGAGCTGGACCAGGACGCGAAGGTGTTCCCGTTCCCGGCGGTGGGTGACAAGGCGCCGGTGGTGACCGGTGGCGATGTCGGTGTGGCGCTGAAGGACAGCAAGGCGGCGCAGGCTCTGCTCACCTTCCTCGCCTCGCCCGACGCCGCGACCGTCTGGGCCCAGTCCGGCGGGTTCATCTCGGCGAACAAAAACGTCAAGTTCAGTGCCTATCCCAATGCTTCGATGCGCAAGATCGCACAGGCGCTGATCGCGGCGGGCAATGACTTCCGGTTCGACATGTCCGACCAGGCTCCCGCGTCCTTCGGCGGCAAGCCGGCCCAGGGCGAATGGAAAGCGCTCCAGGACTTCCTCAAGAACCCGAGGAACGTCGAAGGCATCCAGCGCCAGCTGGAAGCGGATGCCGCCAAGGCGTACCAGAACTGACGACTCGACCGGGAGAACCACATCATGTCGACCGCGACAGCGGACGGCGCGGCCACACCTGGCCGGGCGTCGTCCGCCCCACCGGCAAAGCGACCGAGCGCGAAGAGCAAGAAGGGCGTCCTGGGCACCCGGCCCTGGCTGGCGGCGGTGTTCCTGCTGCCCGCCCTGGTGCTGCTGGGGGCGCTCGTCGTCTATCCGATCGGCTACTCCGTCTACCGGAGCTTCTTCGACGCCTCCGGCAACGGCTTCGTCGGCCTGGACAACTACCAGGAGATGTTCTCCGACGACGCCACCAAGACGGCGATCAAGAACAACATCATCTGGCTGATCCTGGCCCCGACGGTCTCCACCGCCCTGGGCCTGATCTTCGCCGTGCTCACCGAACGGGTGCGCTGGGCCACCGCCTTCAAGCTGGTCGTCTTCATGCCGATGGCGATCTCGATGCTGGCGGCGGGCATCATCTTCCGGCTGGTCTACGAACAGGACCCGGACAAGGGCGTGGCCAACGCCATGTGGGTGAGCGTGCACGACTCCTTCAGCGAGTCGCCGCCGTTCCCCGGCGCCCATCCGCGTCCCACCGCCGGACTGACCGAGTCGTCCAACGGCTCGTTCACCACCCGGGACACCGTCCGGGCCGGCAGCCCGGCCGCGCTGCCGCTGGTCGCGGCCAAGCGCGATGACATCAGCGGGGCGCAGGACGCCAAGGCCGCCAAGGCCGAGCCGGGGAAGGTGACCGGCACCGTCTGGTTCGACTTCACCCGGGGCGGCGGTGGCGAACAGGGCGTCATCGACAAGGGCGAGAAGGCGATGGCCGACCTCAAGATCGAGGCGGTCAAGGACGGCAAGGTCGTCGCGAAGACGACGACGTCGGCGGACGGTACGTACACCCTTCCCGCCGAGGCCGAGGGCGCCCGGCTGCGGCTGCCCGCCTGGAACTTCTCCGAGCCGTACAACGGGGTGGACTGGCTCGGCCCGTCCATCGTCACCCCGGCCATCATCGGGGCGTACGTCTGGATCTGGGCCGGTTTCGCGATGGTGCTGATCGCGGCGGGGCTCGCCGGGGTGCCGCGTGAGCTGATGGAGGCCGCGCGGATGGACGGCGCCAATGAGTGGCAGGTCTTCCGGCGGATCACCGTGCCGCTGCTGGCGCCGGTGCTCTCGGTCGTCGTCGTCACGCTGATGATCAACGTGATGAAGATCTTCGACCTGGTCTACATCATCGCGCCGGGCCCGTCGCAGGACGACGCCAACGTACTGGCCCTCCAGCTCTTCCAGTCGTCCTTCGGCACCGACGTCAACCAGGGCCTCGGCAGCGCGATCGCCGTGCTGCTGCTGTTGCTCGTCCTGCCCATCATGTTCATCAACATCCGCCGCATCCGAAGGGAGAGCCGCCGATGACCAGCGCGGACACGGTCGTACAGGCGAAGCAGCCCCTGATCGCGCGGATCGCCGCCCGCGCCGGCGGCGGGGCGCTGCGGGTCGTCCTCATCCTGATCGGCCTGCTGTGGCTGATGCCGACCGCCGGACTGCTGCTGTCCTCCCTGCGCGACCCGGCGCAGGTGGACCTCTCGGGGTGGTGGAAGGTCTTCACCGACCCCGGACAGCTCACCTTCAGCGGCTACGACAACCTGCTGGGCAACCAGCAGATCACCGATTCGCTGTGGACCACGCTCGCGATCACCGTCCCGGCCACACTGCTGGTCGTGGTGATCGGCGCCCTGGCCGGCTACGCCTTCGCCTGGATGGACTTCCCCGGCCGCGACTGGTGGTTCCTCATCGTGGTCGGCCTGCTGGTGGTCCCCGTCCAGGTCGCGCTGATCCCGGTCGCCAAGCTCTTCGGCGAGATCGGCATCTTCCAGACCACCACCGGCGTGGTGCTCTTCCACACCGCCTTCGGCCTGCCCTTCGCCATCTTCCTGCTGCGGAACTTCTTCGCGGAGATCCCCCGGGAGCTGCTGGAGGCGGCCCGCCTGGACGGCGCGGGCGAACTGCGGCTCTTCGTCCGCGTGGTCCTGCCGCTGGGCGGCCCGGCCATCGCCTCACTCGGCATCTTCCAGTTCCTGTGGGTCTGGAACGACATGCTGGTCGCCCTGATCTTCGCGGACAGCGGCAACCCGCCGATCACGGTCGCGCTGCAACAGCAGGTCCGGCAGTTCGGCAACAACATCGACATCCTGGGCCCCGGCGCCTTCGTCTCGATGCTCATCCCGCTGGCCGTCTTCTTCGCCTTCCAGCGGCAGTTCGTGGCGGGTGTGATGGCGGGCGCGGTGAAGTAACCGCCCGCACTCTTTCCGGCTACCGGCCCGGCGCCCCTTCGCAAGGAGCGCCGGGCCGTCCCCTTCCCCCGGGTCATGGCGCACCGCACTCCGCCCACACCGTCTTGCCCACGGGGACACGAGGGGCCGTGCCCCAGCGGGTGGCCAACAGGTCCACCAGGAGCAGACCACGGCCCGATTCGTCATCGGTCGTCAGGGGCGTCGGCGGAATGGCCGGGAGCCGGTCCTCACGGGCGTCCGAGACCTCGATACGGATCGTCCGCGTCGCGGTCGCGCAGGCGAGGCGGAGACGGAAATCCCTTCCGGGTACGCGGCCATGCCGTACCGCGTTGGAGGCCAGCTCCGCCACCAGCAGAGCCACCGTGCAGGAGGCGTCCGACGCGGGCGGATAGCCCCACTCCTCCATGCGCCGCACGGCGAGCCGCCGGGCGAGGCGCGCGCCGCGCGGCGTGGCGGGCAACTGCTGGGTGAGTTCCCGGAGTTCGGGTTCCGGGTCCGGCGCCGTGGTCGTCTTCAGCACGGTGTTGTCCATTTCCGTCCGATCGATTGTCCGTACGATTCGCAGCGTGTGCGCATCGTGACGTTCCGTGCCCAAGGATCGTGTCGCGGGTCTACGCTCGAAAGGCCACGACGCCTTACCTTTCAGGCCGTAAGGAACGGAAGTGATGTTTTGGCCAAAGAACTTGATCCTCGCTCATCGATGGCTGCCCTTTTCGGGTCGCGGGTCCGCAGACTCCGCACGGCGGCCGGTCTGACCCAGGCCGAGCTGGGCGAGAGGACGCATGTGGTCAGCACCCGGATCACCCAGATCGAGCGGGCGTCCGGAGCGAAACCGACGTTCGAGCTGGCACGGACGCTCGACACGGTGCTCGGGGCGGACAGCCTGCTCATCGACATGTGGCCGTACGTCTACCGGGAGGCGTTCCCGGACTGGTCGCGGGCGTTCATGGCGTACTCGGAGCGGGCGGTGTCCATTCGTGAGTACGCCGCGCAAGTAGTACCCGGCCTGTTGCAGACGGAGGACTACGCACGGGCCGTGCTGAGCCTCGACCCTCTACTCAGCGGCGAGCGGCAGTTGGAGGAGCGCGTCACCGCTCGTCTCGGACGGCAGGAGCGGCTCCGTTCCCCGGACCGTCCGGAATTATGGGTGGTCCTGGACGAGGCCGTGTTACGTCGCCCGATCGGTAGCCACGCAGTAATGCGATCCCAGTTTGGTCGGTTGCTGGAGGCGGCAGCCGAACCAGACATCACCGTGCAGGTGCTGCCGTTCGACCAGGGCGGTCATGAGGCAATGGGCGGATCCCTAACAGTGCTGACCCTGCCGGACGACGTCGAGGTCTCCTACAAGGAGGGGGCTGACTTCGGTCAACTCGTCGAGGAACCAGCGGATGTGAAGCGCTACGCGGTGACCTACGATCGGCTGCGGGCAGCATCCCTGCCCCCACTCATGTCGCTCGACATGATCCGATCCGTGATGGAGGGCAACGACCGTGGAGCGAGTGTCCCGTCCCGATCTGAACGGCGCCGTGTGGCGCAGGAGCAGCTACAGCAATCAGGCGGGTGGCAACTGCGTGGAGGTGGCCGACGGCATACCCGGCGTCGTCCCCGTCCGTGACAGCAAGCGGCCCGACGGTCCCGCGCTGGTCTTCCCGGCGGCCTCCTGGACCGCCTTCGTTGATGCACTGACGACCGGCCGCAGCCTCTGACCCGCCGTGGCTGGCCTCGACTCGAACGTCGTTTACTGGCGCAAGAGCAGCTATAGCAACCAGGAAGGCGGTAACTGTGTCGAGGTAGCGGGCCTCGACCTGAACAGCGTCGCCTGGCGCACGAGCAGCTACAGCAATCAGGAGGGCGGCGACTGCGTCGAGGTAGGCGACATGACCAGGGTCGTTCCCGTCCGTGACAGCAAGCACCCCGACGGACCGGTGCTGGTCTTCCCGGCGGCCTCCTGGGCCGCCTTCGTTGATGCACTGACGACCGGCCGCAGCCTCTGATCCCCGCTTTGCCTGGCGCCGTTGCGGTGTCCGCCCCACGACGCCGCAACGGCCCGCACCACACACGTTTTCGCGCACAGAGGACAGTTGGGGCATGTTTGGCGGAAATAGGCTCTCCGGCATACGGAACGTCCCCCGGGCACCGCACATCTTCCGGTGCGCAGGCGCGCACGACATCGCGCGCCGATTCACAAGCGAGGGGACTCGAATCATCATGAAGAGCAAACTGACCGCTGTGGCCATTGCGGCCGTCGTCGTCGCGGGCACCGCCGCTACCGCCATCCCGGCCTCGGCCGCCACCGCCAAGGCCGCGCCGACCCGCTGCCACACCGCCGACCTGGAGGCCGGCTTCGCCACGGGGGATGACGCGAAGCCGGAGATGGATCAGACCGAGCAGACCCAGGCGTACATCTGGTTCACCAACCAGAGCAACCGCACCTGCACCCTGTCCGGCTTCGCGGGTGTCGACATGGTTGGCGCTCAGACGACCGACGGCACCTGGTCGCTGGCGCGCTCCTCCAAGACGTCCGAGAAGATCGCCCTGGAGCCGGGAGATACGACGGGCTTCACCATCAACCTGCTCCCGGTGGCCGATTCCACTCCGCAGGAGGAGAAGTTCGTTCCGGCGAAGTTCCTGGTCACCCCGCCGGACGAGACGGAGCACTTCACCCTGGAGTGGCCGTTCGGCGGCCAGATCCTCAAGCAGGACGGCGCCACCCACCCGGGCACGTACCTCAACCCGGTCGGGCTGTAACCACTGAACGGTTCCGAGCCCGCCGGGTCCTCGTACACGGGGGTCCGGCGGGCCGCGAACTCCCCCCAAAGAACCGGGTGAAGAACTACCACGTTCGCCGCAACACAACCGCAAACAGACGACGGCCCCCGCCGGGAGGACACGAACTCGTCCCGGGAGGCCGACCGGCGGTGACAAAATGGCGCCATGGTGCTTCACGTAGGCGTAAAAGCTCTTCGACGGAGACGAGATGAGCTTCGAGGCTCGGCGGAATCGATAGAAGCGCATGGGGAGCTCGGCGATTTAGCCACGGTGGGTCTCCTGCTGTTCTACTCAGCCGAGTGCGGGCTGAAGGAACGGCTCCTTTTCCGCCAGAAGCTGCGCGGCACCGAAGCTTTGGAACCCACCCACGACCTTCGCAAGCTGGCCAAGGACCTCAACCTGCCCCGAACGTTAGGCGCACGTCTCGACAGGCTCCAGAGCTGTCGACTGCATGCGTCGGGAAGCAAGGCCATTCCTTTGGCCGATTTACATCAGGCATGGCGCTACGGTGCGAAGCTTGACGCGGCCGATGAGAAGGAAGCTCAGGAAGCCCTCCGCGCTCTGATCAAATGGTGCGAGCGGGACTAAGGCTAGGAGACGACGAAACCGTGGCCGGTTTGAATGGACTGGAAGGGCTGACGCCCCCAGAACACCTGTTCACCTGGGTAGACGTCGATGAACACCTGACGGCTTTGGCCTCTGCGGGACAGTGGCCCTCATGGCTGCGCGCGGCGGATGGCTGGTGGGATGGCTTAGAGCTCGTGGTGTCCAGCGGCACAGAAGCCGAAGAGGCGAAACGGTGGCTGGACGAGGCATTCGGAGCAGGTTCGACCGAATGGCGTGACAGCATCCTGATGCTGCGGCTCGACGACCCGCGAACGGCCGATTTCACGGGCATGCCCGTCATTCTCAGCCCGGAGCCGGAGAACGCGAACCCACCGCGTCGTATCCCACTGTTGCGCGAGAAGCACATCACCTCGCAGCTGGCCCATCCGCTGGAGCGCCCCGCCGACGATCGGCTTCCCGCCGATGTACAACTGGTGGCGTTCCACTCGTTCAAAGGGGGAGTCGGGCGCACAGTGCACGCCGTCGCAATGGCCGACGCCATTGCCCGTCGAGGCGGAAGCGTCCTGCTGATCGACGCGGACCTTGAAGCGCCGGGAATCACGTGGATGCACAAGGCTCAGGGAGGCCAGCTCGACTTCTGTTACGAGGATCTGCTCGCCCTGCTTCAGGGGTCCGAGGATGGAAGCTGGTCCGCTGCCGTGGACATCGCCGCCGAGTACCTGCCGAACCAACAAGTCGGACGGTTCGCAAGCGGTGGCCGTGTGACCGTGCTCCCCACGAGCAGAAGGCCACAGTTGGGGCCGCCGCGCATCGAACCGGCGGATTTACTGGCGCCTGGACGCCCAGCGTATTTCCTGACGGAGGCGCTGGCGGCGCTCGCCGCACGTGCGGGTGCGGACACCGTGGTGGTGGATCTGCGAGCTGGAGCATCCGAACTGTCGGCACCCATCCTGCTCGACCCACGCGTCCAACGTGTCTTCGTCACCACTCTGAGCCACCAGTCCCTCGCGGGTACCGAGACGTTACTGAAGCAACTAGGACGACGAGCGCCGGCGCTCCAGGGTACCGACCCAGCAAGCTCGGTGATCATTACCCAGTTCCGGCAGGATGTGCACGAAAGCCAAGCGCAAGAGGCACGGAACCAGTTGAGAACTGCGGTGCTCTCCTCGCTGAGGCAGCCCGATGGCACAGCGGACATGGATGCCGGCTCCGGTGAAACCGGTGAAGTTGACTCGGGTGTTCTGTCACAACCCCTGCTCAGTCCATTCCGGGAAGAGCTGCTCGCCCTCCCGTCCAGCTGGGACGCCGTACTGCGCGTGCTGGAAAGCTGCAATGTGACAGACGCTTTGGAATCGATCGTGCCCACTCCGGTCACCCGGACGGAGCCTAAGGCGGACGGGCCACAGGCTGATGTCGATTACACGATGCTTCGCCAGCGCCTCGCGGACACCGCGCAGCCACTCATCTATGCCGAGCGAGCGGGCATGTCCTCGGCCAGCGGCTTCCTTGTGACCGATCCACTCCGCAGACTGCTGGGGGACCATCGCACAGAGCCCCCACTGGCCCTTGTCGTAGGTGCTAAAGGGGCCGGCAAGACCTTTATGTACGCGAAGGCGTGCGCAGCTCGGACGTGGAGCGAGTTCGCCGAGCAGTCGGACATCAAGGGTGTCCGACTGTCCCTGCCGGTCGTCCCCGTGCTGGAGTCCGACAACCTCGACTATGACGACCTGACGACTCAGGATCTCAGAGAATCCTTCGCCGCCATCCACAGCGAAGCAGCGGACACAGCCGGAACGTCTCAAGAGATCAAGGACCGTCTGAGGAAGGGTTTTGCCACACTTGATGCCCGCGACGAGTTGAGTTGGCGGAAATTGTGGCTCGAGTGTCTGGCCATCGCGGCAGGCGTTCCGATGTCGGCCCGGGACGACGCGGAAGCGGCACTCACAGACCTGGGTAAGCGGGCGCGAGCGGTGTTCGTCATCGACGGGCTCGAGGACCTGTTGCAGACCCTGGACAGCGAGGTCAAGCACACAGCACTGCGCGTCCTTCTGATCGACGTGCTTGCCTGGTTGCGTTCGCTGCGCGGGCGCCCTCTCGGCTTGGTCGTCTTCGTACGCCGAGATCTGGTGAAGCGGGCGGTCCGGCAGAACAGCGAGCAACTCCTCGCCCGATACGAACCGTATGCGCTGCGCTGGGACAAAGAGGAAGCGCTGCGCCTCGCGCTGTGGGTCACCGCGCATGCCGACGCCCTGCCCGAGCCCATGCCAGAGTCTGAGATCGCGGAGCTGCCCTACGACGCTCTGGTGGAAGCCCTCATCCCGGTGTGGGGGTGGAAAATGGGTACGGAGAAATCCAAGGAAGCACGCTCCCACCTATGGGTGCCCGCCGCTCTCGGGGACTTCAGGGACCAGGTGCAGGCCAGGGACGTCGTGGTATTCCTGGCCGAAGCAGCTCGTCAGTCGATTCCCCAGGCACAGTGGGAAGACCGCGTGCTCGTACCAAGCGCCATGCGCAAAGCACTGCTCGCATGCAGCAGAATCAAAATCAGCGCGATCCAAGACGAAAGCCAGGAGATCGGTAATCTGTTGAGCCGACTCCAGCAGGTCCGCGAGCCCGTCACGGTGCCTTTCTGGCTGGAGGAGGTAGGGCTGGAGGTACAGGAAGCGGACTTTCTCGTGGACTCCGGCGTCTTCGCACGAGGCAACGATGGCCGCTACTGGGTAGCCGAGATCTACCGGCACGGGCTGGGATACGGCAGTGAGCGAAGGGCCAAGGTGCTGTGGCGGAAGTAAGCGCCCGAGCATCACGCTGACCTTCGCGACGGTCTCCTGGGACGCATTCATACGCGAGCTGAAGACCGGCCGCCGTCCCTGAGTCGGCCAGGGGCCGGTCCCCATCGTCATTCCGGGCCCGCCGGACCCTCGTACGCGGGGGTCCGGCGGGCCGCGGACTCCCTCAAAGAACCGGGATAGAGAACTCCCGCCCACCCACCCTTCTCGCTGGTCACCCGTACGAGTGACCAGCTTGCGGGCGAAGCACGCCGGTCGTTACGTTCACCGCAACACAACCGCAAACAGACGACGGCCCCCGCCGGGACGGCAATCCCGATCGAGGGCCTGACCGATTCAGGAAGAGATGAGCTTCCCGATGGCTGAGCCGCAGTCTAACGCGCCCAAGCGCGCCGACGCCGGAGCTCCGACCTCCGGCGTGATCCACGTCCGTACCCGCCTCACCGCCGACTTCACCGTCATCGCCAACGCCCTCGCGCAGCGGCGCGGAAGCGCGGTCACGATCGGCGTGGCGGCCTACATCTCCTCGCTCCCCGACGGCACCCCCGTGAGCATCGCCGCGCTGTGCGAGCACTTCACCGAGGGCGAGATCCTGATCTCGCGGGCGTTACGGGAGCTGGAGGCCGCCGGCTACCTGGAGCGGCGGCGGGAGCGCGGGCCCGGGGGCGTCATCCGTACCCGGACCTACTTCTACGACGTCCCAGACGGTTGCCCTCCGCCCACCCCACCGCGTCCCCGAAGGTCCCGGCCAAGCCCGGCGCAGGACGTCCCCGCCCCGCGTACGGCACCGCAGGCGCCCGAGCCGTCGGCCCCCTCACTCTCCGAGGCCGAACTCTCCGAGGCCGACGAGCAGGCCGTCACCATCCTGGCCTCGCTGCGCGTCCTCGACCCCCGGCTGATCCTCTCCCGTCGGGACGTCGCCGAACTCGCGCCCGCCGTCGCCCGATGGCTCTCCGCCGGTGTCGGGCCCGCGCAGATCACCCGGGCGCTCACCGCACGGCTTCCCGATCGCCTCCTGACCCGTCCCGCCCGCATCCTCGCCTTCCGGCTCAACGAGGCTCCGCTCCCCGTACCCACCCCGGCCGCCTCACCCAGCCCGCCGCCCGTCCTCCCCTGGCGGACCTGCCACGGCTGCGACCGCGCCTTCCGTTCCGCGACCGGCGGCCGCTGCCGCGACTGCCGAGCCGCCGCCTCCGGCGAGGACCTGCGGGCGGCCTGCTGAGCGACCCCGGTGGGGAGCTGGGCCGAAAGGGGGCTTTTATGGGGCGTTCCGGCACGCTGCCGCGCCATCCGGTGGGCATTCGGATGATCGTGTGAGAAACCATCCGTGCCGCGTCGACCGATGGGATGCGCCGTGCCCCGGTTCACGATGCCCCTCACCGCACCGCCCGCCGCTCCCCGTCCCTGGCTCGCCGAGCCGCCGCCGTTGGTGCGCGGGTACCGGCGTACGGTGCCGCTGCCGTTGCGTCGCGCGGTTGTCGCCGTGACCGGTCCCGGGCTGCGCCGGGCGGCCCTGCGGGGCCTCGGTGGGCTGTCGGCCGTCTCCGGTGCGCTGTGGCTGCGCCGGGTGCGGTGGCGGATGCGCCGGGCGGGGCTGCTGGCGGGGGCCGGACGGATGGTGGTCGCCGACCGGTCGGTGACGGCCGGCCGGCGAGGTGTCGCCCATGTGGCGACCCTGGTCCCCTGCCCCACCCCGCTGTTCGGGCGCGCCGAGAATCTGCGGCTGGTGTGCGCGGCCCTGGACCGGGCGTGCCTGGACCACTTCGTGGTCCGCTGCTACGACGATGCCGGCTCGGCCGTGGGCGTCCGGGCCGATCAGCGGGCGGAGGTGGTCGAGGCGCTGACCGCGCTGTGTGCCGAGGAGGCCGGCTATGTCTCACTGCCCCCGCGGCCCGGCCCGGCGGCGGCCCCGCCCCGGTTCGGCGGTACGCGACGGGCCTGGCGGCGGCTGGCCGCCGCCCCCGTGGTCCGTTTCACCCGTTTCCACGCCGACCCCGGCGGACGGCTGGTCCTCGGCCCGGCGCACGGCTGCGACGTCGAGTTCTGGGAGCCCGGCGGGCAGGGCGAGGAGCGGGTGCTGACCGCGCCGCGCTGCAACCGCGCCACCGCGTCGGTGCCGCTGGTGGGCGAGCCGGTCCGCGCCTGCGGCCAGCTGTTCACCCGGCTCGCCCCGGCCATCGGCTGGCAGCCGGGGCCGCTGGTGCGCACCCGCCCGGAGTTCCTCACCCGGCTGCCGGACGAGGTTCGCTTCCCCATCGACGTCGTCTACACCTGGGTCGACGGCTCGGACCCGCAGTGGCAGCGGCGACGGGCCGCCCTCGCGGACGGGGGCTATCACGCGGAGGCCGCCAACGCCGCCCGCTACGCCAACCGCGACGAGCTGCGCTACTCGCTGCGCTCGCTGTACCTGTACGCCCCCTGGGTGCGCCACATCTATCTGGTGACCGACCGTCAGGTACCCGACTGGCTCGCCACCTCGCACCCGGGGGTCACCGTCGTCGACCACCACGACATCTTCGACGACCCCGGTGTGCTGCCCACCTTCAACTCCCATGCCATCGAGACCCGGCTGCACCACATCGACGGACTCGCCGAACACTTCCTCTACTTCAACGACGACGTCTTCCTCGGCTCACCGGTCACCCCGCAGGACTTCTTCCTCGCCAACGGCGTCTCGAAGTTCTTCCCCTCCCGCGCGCTGATCCCGCTGACCCCCGTGGGCCCCGGCGACGTCCCCGGATCGGCGGCGGGCAAGAACAACCGGGCCCTGCTGGAGGAGCGGTTCGGCACGGCCGTCACCCAGAAGATGAAGCACACCCCGCACGCCCTGCGCACCAGCGTCCTCGCCGAGATCGAGCGGGAGTTCCCGGAGGCGGTCCGCGCCACCACGGCCAGCCGGGTGCGGTCGGCCTCGGACATCTCCGTACCGTCCTCGCTCCACCACTATTACGCCTTCCTGACCGGACGCGCGGTCCCCGCCCAGCTGCGCCACGACTACGTCGACCTGGCCCAGCCGACCGTCCGCGCCCGGCTGGCCGGACTGCTGCGGACCCGCCACTGCCAGGCGTTCTGCCTCAACGACACGGTCTCCTCCGAACACGACCTCGAGGACCAGCCGGCCCTGGTCCGCGCCTTCCTCGACGCCTACTTCCCCCTCCCCAGCCCGTTGGAGCGGGCCGTCACCCGGCAGGAGACCCGGTACGGCCTCCGGGCGGGCGGACGGGGCGTATCGGCGGGCGCGGGCGCCGCCCGTACGTAGTGCTACGCGGGCCCCACCCGTACGTAGTGCTCCAGCCGGACGCCGGGCAGGCACAGCGAGTAGGCCAGCCGGAAGGGGCCGGTCAGCGTGGCCGCCTTCGCCGGGTGTGCCTCGGGCTCATCGGCTGCGATCAGCCATGCCGATCGCGTCCCGTCCAGCCGCCGCAGCAGCTCGGCGGGGCCGACGTCGATCCCGTAGAGCGTTCCGGAGGCGGGACCGGGGGTCTTGAGCGCGATGTCCCGCAGACCGGCGAGGGGGCGCGGATAGGCGATCGCGATCCGCCGCTCCTTGGGCGGGTCGTACAGCACGGGGTCGCCCGGCCGGGTGAGCCGGCCCAGCGTGGCGGCCAGTGCCGCCAGGTCGTCCTGGCGGCTGAACGGCTGCCGTTCCCACTGGTGCAGCGGGAGCTGCCAGACGAAGGCGCCGCCGACCGCGAGGACCCCGGCCGCGGCGACCCCGGCCCCGGTGACCCCGGCCCTGGCTACCTTGGTCACGGCCAGCCCGGTGGCCGCCCGGGAAACGCGCGGCCGGTCCGCCACCGCCCCCGCCAGCCGGTCCGCCCCCGCCGCGGCCAGCAGGGGGACGCCCGCGAGAGCGAAGAGCAGATAGCGCTCGTGGAAGCAGGGGCGGTAGAGGGCGAGCGCGAAGAGCAGAACGGGCGGAACGCAGACGAGGGGAAGGGCCACGGCGGTCAGCGACCCCCGCCGGGGGCGGACCAGGGCGACGGCGATCAGCAGGAGGTTGCCGGCCAGGACGAGCGCGCTGGGTCCCGCGAACTCCTCGGCCATCGCCCACAGGCGGCCCAGCGTCGGAGGGCGCATCCAGGCGAGTTGCGCGCTCTGCCGCCGGGCCAGCACCGCCAGCGGCACCACCGCCACCACCGCCCCGGCCGCCGCGGTGCCCCAGCCCCACCACACGCGGCGCGGGGCGCGCGAGAGAAGCAGCGTCAGGGCGTGCGCGGTGAGCAGGAGCACCGCGAAGACGTGCAGCAGCGCGGTCACGGCCACCACACCCCCGTACGCCGCCCACCGCCACCCCGCCGCGCGGGCCCTCGTAGCGGACCCACCTGGTCCGGCGACCGGACCCGGTCCGGAGGCCGGACCCGGCGCCAGCGCCGGCGCGGCCCGCGCCAGGCGAGGCACGTCGCCGCGGACCGGTGACACGTCGATGGAGGCAGGTGGCACATCGGCGGAAGCAGGTGGCACGTCGCCGCAGGCCGATGGCAGGTCAGTGGGGGCCGATGGCACGTCGCCGCAGGCCGGTGACACGTCGGCGGGAGCAGGTGGCACATCACCGCGAACCGGTGACACATCACCGCAGGCCGATGGCACGTCGCCGCAGGCCGGTGACACGTCGCCGCAGGCCGGTGACACGTCGCCGCAGGCCGGTGACACGTCGCCGCAGGCCGGTGGCACGTCGCCGCAGGCCGGTGGCACCTCGGCGGGAGCAGGTGACACGTCGCCGCAGGCCGGTACTGCCGAACGGCTCGGTGTGCCCGGTGGCGTCCCGCCCGTGGCCCCGGCCGGGCCGGACGCCACCCCGGAACCGGGTGCGGACGCCGCAGGCGGTGCCGTCCTGCCCACGGGCCCGGCCGGGCCGGACGCCGCCTCGGGGCCTGGTGTGGGCGCCGGACCCGGCGCGGCCCGGCCCAGCGGCGCGGCCCGGCCCGGCGGCGCGGGCCGCGGGGCGAGCCCGGCCGCGCCCATCAGCAGATACGTCGCCCAGGCCGCGCCCGCCGCGACCAGCGCGTAGGAGCGGCCCTCCTGGGCGTAGTGGGTGACCACGGGCGTGGCCGCGTAGAGCAGTCCGGCCCACAGGCCCACCCGGGGCCGGGCGAGGCGGCAGCCCAGGGCGGCGACGAGGCCGGTGGCGGCCACGGCGGCCAGCACCGACGGCAGACGCATGGTCACCTCGGTGGGCCAGGCCGCCAGCACCGGGTGCATCAGCAGGTAGTAGAGCCCGTGGACGGCGTCCACGGTGCTGAGCGTGTCGCGGATCTGAGGGAGGGTCCGCCGCGCCATCTGGTACGTCGCGGACTCGTCACGCCACATCGTGCCCCGGTCCAGGCCCCACAGCCCCAGCCAGAGCATGACGGCCATCGGTACCACGACCGCCGTCGGCACGGAGACCGCCGTCGGCACGGGAATCGCACGCTTGCGCCCGTTCACGCTCACCTCACCGGTCCCGGCCAAGAGCAGCCGGGAGCAGAAACAACAAAAGGCATAAATACGACTATTCGCCTACAGTGTGCAGTCAGGACGACTCATCCGCCGCGAAGGGCACGCGCCATGAACCGCCTCGGTATCGAAAGTCCCCGCGGTCTCGTGGCCTTCGCCGCGCTGACCGGGTGTCTGGTGACCATGGCGGTGGCGGCGCTCACCGACGCCGGAGGGCTCTTCGTCGCCGCCGGGCTGGCCGGCTGCGGCTGTGAGCTGCTGCTGCACCGCACCGAGCCGGGGCTGATGAGCCGTCTGGGGCGGCTGCACATGGGCGCCACCTCACGCTTCGAGTTCCGCTGCGTCCTGCTGCTCCTGCTGCTCGGCCGACTCCATGTCACCGGCCCCGTCGGACTGGCCGCGGCCATGACGCTGGTGCTGTGCCTGCTGGCCGGCCAGGCCCTGCACGCCGCGCTCACCACGCTGATCCGGCGGCGCCGCCGCCTCGCGGTCGCGGCCCGCAACATCGACCTGCGCCGACTGGACATCAGCGACCGGCCGCCGCGCAGACTCACCGAATGGCCCGGTCAGCGGATGCTGGTCTACGAGCTGTCCGCCCTGCTCGGGCTGACCGCGTCGCTGGCCACCGGCGACGCCCGCTGGGTGGTGGCGGCGCTCGCCCTCGCCGCCGGCTCCTGCCTGATCACGGTGGTGGCGCTGGTTCCGTACCTCGTCCGGACCGTCCGCCGGCTGCCCGGCACCGCACAGGTGCTGGCCGAGGTCAACGCCTGGCTGGTCCGTCGCCGCCCCCGCACGGTGCTGTACTTCTCCGGCCCGCGCGACCGCGCCCACCAGGTCACCCGGTGGCTGGGGGCGGTGGCTGCGCTGCCCACCCCGTCCCTGGTCATCCTGCGCGAACGGGAGCTGCTGGCGGCGCTGGAGCCCACCCCGCTGCCGGTGCTGTGCGTGCCGAGCGCCGCGCATCTGGCGCAGCTGGACCTGAGCGGAGTGCGGGTCGCGCTCTACCCCGCCAACACCGGCTGGAACATCCACCTGCTGCGTGTCCCCACCATGCAGCACGTCTTCCTGGCTCCCGGCGACGACGACCGGGCCGCGGCCGTCGATCCGTACAGCAAGGTCTACGACCAGGTGTGGGTCGCGGGCGAGGCGGGACGCCGGCGCCATGTCCAGGCGGCGGTCGGCGTCGAGGACGCCGACATCGTGGAGATCGGCCGCCCCCAGCTGGACGGTCTGCGCGTCGCCGGGACCGGCGGCCACGCCCCCGCGCCGAAGATCCCCACCGTGCTGTACGCGCCCGCCGGGGACGAGCCCGGCGCGCCGGGTGAGCCGATCGTACGGGCGCTGCTGGACAGCGAACGCCCGGTCCGGGTGGTCTACCGGCCGCATCCCCCCACCGGCCGCCGCTCCCCCGAGGCCCGCGCCGCCCACCGCCGTATCGTCGCCCTGATCCACGCCGCGAACGAGCGGCGCGCCGCGGACCTGATCGGCGACGTCGGCACCGTCGGTGAGGCCGGCAACGTCGGTGAGAACGGCAACGTCGGCGAGGACTCCGAGAACGCCGAGGACGCCGAGGCGCTGCGCACCGAGGCCGCCCGCCGCCGCGCCGAACTGGCCAAACGCATCGCCGCGCTGGACGCCCGGCTGCGCCGGGCGGACGCCGACGAGGCCATGCTCACCCGGGACCACGCCGCACCCGACGCGGCCCTGCTGACCGAGGCCGAGGCGCTGCGCCGGCAGTGGCACCAGGCCCACTGGGCGGCCTCACCGCCCTGGCTGCACCAGGTGATCGAGGGGGACGCCCCCACCCTCCACTCCTGCTTCGACCAGGCCGATCTGCTGATCGGCGACCTCTGCGGCGTGGTCGGCGACTTCCTCGCCACCCTCAAGCCGTACGCGCTCACCACCCCGGTGGGGCTCACCGAGGAGGAGTTCCGGCGGCAGAACCCGCTGGCGAGGGCGGCCTATCTGCTCGGTCCCGGGGCATCCGGTATGGACGACGTCCTGCGCCCGCTCTTCGACCCCTCCCTCGACGAGCTGCGCACCGCCCGCCACGAGGTGAAGGAGTTTCTGCTCGGCCCCGCCACCCCACCGTCCACCCAGCGCTTCACCGACGCGGTCGACGCGCTCGCCGAGAAGGGCGAGACGATCGTCCGGCTGCGCGACCTCCACCCGGCCCCGCCGCCCGGCGCCGGACACTGGTCCGTCACCCGGTAGCAGCGCATCCCCGCATCTGTCCCCCGGTAGCAGCGCATTCCCACACTCGTCATCACCCGGTAGCCGCACATCCCGCACCCGTCACCCAGCAGCAAGCAGCACATCCCCGCACCGCTCACCCAGCAGCAGCACATCCCCACATCCGTCACCCGGTAGCAGCGCATCCCACACCCGGACCTCACCCCAGGCCCGCACCATGAGCTCCCACCCCGGCCCCGCCCCCCAGGAGCCCCCTCCCGACGCCTCCTGAGCCCCCCCGCATCCCCTCCGGAGCCAGCATGCCGCGCAACTCCCGCCCCGGCCCGCCTCCCCGTGTCAGCGTGATCGTCCCCGCCCGTGACGCCATGCCCGGGATCACCCGGGCCGTCACCTCCGTCATGGAGCAGACCATCGGGCTCAGCCGCCTCGACATCGTCGCCGTCGACGGCGGATCGGCCGACGGCACCGCGGCGGAGCTGGACCGGCTCGCCGCCGGCTGCCCCTCGCTCCGCGTCGTCCACCAGGAGAGCCCCCGCGTCCCCGGCGGACCCGGCAGCCCCGGCGGCCTCGGCGGCCTCCGCAACACCGGGCTGGGCCTCGCCCGCGGCGACTTCGTCTTCTTCCTCGACGCCGACGCCCATCTGGCGCCCGACGCGCTGCGCCGCATGGTCGCGATGGCCGACCAGAACGGTACCGACGTGGTCCTGGGGAAGATGGTCTCGCCGGACGGGCGCGGCGTGCCCAAGGCGGTGTTCCGCCACAACCAGCTGCGCACCGATGTCCACAGCTCCCACGCCTACGCCACGCTGGAGCCCTGCAAGCTCTTCCGCCGCGCCCTGGTCGAACGGCTCCGGCTGCGCTTCCCCGCCCACCTCCGCCACGGCGAGGGCAAGCCCTTCACCGCGGCCTCCTACCTCAACGCCTCGGGGATCTCCGTCGTCGCCGACTACGACTGCTACCACCTGGGCCGGTCCCCCGGTCCCGGCCGCACCGCCCTCGGTGTGGCCGACCGTGTCGACGCCATGCGGCCACTGTTCGAGACCGCCGCCCGCCACACCCGGCCCGGCCCCCGCCGGGACGCGGTGATGCGCCACCACATCCGGCGGGAGCTGTGCCCGGCCCTGCGCGCGCTGCCGCGCGAGGACGAGACCGAGGCCCGGGAGCGGTTCTTCCCCGAGCTGCGCCGGTGGGCGCGGGCCCACTGCTCCGACGCGCTCTTCGCCACCCTCCCCGCATCCGAGCGGCTGATGGTCCATCTGCTGCGCACCGGCCGCTTCGACGATCTGCTGTCCGTCGTGCGCGACGCCGAGCGGGACGCCCGCCGCGGTCATCTCGTCGAGAAGGGCAGCGTCTACTGGCTGCACCCCTTCTTCCGCGACCCCGACGCCGACGTCCCCGACGCCTGCTTCGACGTGACCGACCGGCTGCCGGTCCGCCACCACCTCGCGGGCGCCGGCTGGCACGGCGGCAGCACCCTGCGGGTACGCGGCCGGGCGGCCATCGAGGGGCTGCCGGCCGACCCCGAGGAGGACCGCGCCGAGCTGGTGCTGCGCCGCCGCGAGGCACGGGACGAGTTGCGCATCCCGGTGGTGGCCACGGCGGAGCACGACCCGTCCGAGTTCGAGGCGGACATCGACATCGCCACCGCCGACGGCGGCGCACCGCTGCGCCCCGGCGTCTGGGACGTCTTCCTCGACGTCCGCGCCCAGGGCATCAGCCGCACCGTACGGTTCGGCAACCGCCATGACGACGGCCTCGACATCGGCACCGCACGCCGGGTGGTGGCCGCCGGGCCCGGTCTGCGCGCCCGGGTCACGCCCTACTTCACCAGCCCGTACCGCAATCTCTCCCTCGACATCGGCCCGGCCCCGCGCGGCGCGCCCTGCGAGGTGACCGAGGCCGTGTGGCATCCGTCGGACAAGGGCACCCTGGTCGTCGCCGGACGGCTGCTGCCGCCCGGCACCCCGGCGCGCGGCCGGCTGCTGCGGCTGCGCGCCGAGCACACCGACGGCCGGGTCCACGACCAGCCGGTGCGGTTCGCCGCGGGGCACCCGGCGGGCGCCTTCACCGCCCGGCTGCCGGTGCGGGATCTCAGCCGCGGCCGGTGGACGGTGACGCTGGCCGTCATCGCGCCCGACGACCCCGGCCCGGGGCGCGCCGCGCCCGCCGCGCCCGTACCGCCGCCCGCCCGGCTGCCCGGCGCCCGCTGGGTGCGCCGGGGCCGCCCGTACTACGCCAAACCCCTCACGGGGCGCGGCGAGGTGACCCTGGAGCTGCGGGTGGCCCCGGTCCGGCTGCTCGCCGCCGTACGCAACCGGCTGCGCAGCTGGTGAGCCCGTACGCACCCGGCCGCGCCGGTGTACCGTACGCGACCGGCTGACGGTGAACCGGCCGCCCACCGGCGCGCCGGGCTGACCAGCGGGCGCCGCACCGGACAGCCAACCGCGAGTCACCGCGGCGGCCGGCGGTCACCGCCGGTACGCGGCAGCCGGCGGTCACCACCGGTACGCGGCAGCCGGCGGTCACCACCGGTACGCGGCAGCCGGCGGTCACCACCGGTACGCGGCGGCCGGCGGTCACCACCGGTGCGGCCACCGGCCGGCGCCATCGCAGCCGCTGCTCCCAGGACTCACCGCCGCAGCCGCCGCCGCACCCCCGTGACGACCTTGATCGGGGCCACCTCCAGGGCCAGGGCCCGAGCCGGGCCCAGGGCCACCGGTTTGGCGTAGTAGGGACGGCAGCCGAAGCGGAGCCAGCGGGTCGCGGCCAGCCGGTCGAAGTGCGGCACGACCGCGGTGCGGCACGGCCCCTCCTCCCCGGGGCCGTCCATGATCAGCGTCAGCGTCCAGCAGCCGGTGCCCAGCCTGCCGACCGGCAGCCGGGCGGTGAAGACGGCGGCGGAGCCGCCCGGTTCACAGTGCGCCGGCACCTCGTGCACCGTGCCCGTCCCGCCCTCGGCGCGCAGCCGCAGCGTGCCGCCCTCCCGCGCGGCCTCCTCCGTCAGCCGTCCGCCGACCAGCAGGGTGCTCCTGGTGCGCCACAGGGCCCGGAGCACCTGGCAGGGCGGGTCGAGCGGGTGGGCGACCTCGCCGACGTCGAGCGAGAGATTGCCGTACGGGGTGAAGTACGGCACCACCGCCACGGGCCCCTGGGGCGTGCTGACGCGGCGCCGGGACGGATGGGTGGCCTCGCCGCCCTCGCGGCGGTTGCCGAACCGCACGGTACGGCTGACGCCCTGGGCGCGGACGTCCAGGTAGATGTTCCACAGCCCCCGTTCGAGCGGGGCCCCGCCGTCGGCGGTGGCCGGGTCGATCTCGGCGGTGAAGCCCGCCATCTCGTAGCGCCGCCCCTCCCCGGGCAGCGGATGGGCCGAGAGGCACGGTGTGGTGGGCAGCCGGACCTCGGGACGGTCGGCCCGGTACTTGCGCAGCACGATCTCGGTGGCCGGGTCGAGGGCGTCGACGTCCTCGATATAGGCGTGGCCGGCCAGCCGCAGCACCCCGCCGTGCCATCCGGCCGCCTCCAGATGGTGGTGGACCGGCAGCCGGTCGGTCACGTCGAAGCACATGTCCGGGACGGCGGCGGCGTGGTCCCGGAAGAACGGGTGCAGCCAGTAGACGCGGCCCTTGTCGACGAGATGGCCGCGCCGCTCGTCGCGTCTGGCGTTCCGGGCCACGGTCAGCACCTCGTCGAAGCGGTCGGCGCGCAGCAGATGGATCAGCAGCCGGTCGGGGGCGTCGAGCCGCTGGAAGAGGGCGTCGGTCACCCAGGTCCTCGCCCAGTGCCGGAACTGCGGGAAGAACCGCTCCCGCGCGTCCTCTTCGCTCTCGCGGGGCAGCAGGGCGCGCAGCGGTCCGCACAGCTCCCACTCCACATGGCGGCGCATGATCTGGTCCCGGCGCGGGCCCGGCTCCAGATAGCGTGCCACGGTCTCGAAGCACAGCCGGGTGCCGTCCATGCGGTGGGCGAGGTCGGCGGCGGTGAGGGTGAGGTTGGAGCGGTTCTCGCGGTAGCGGACGTAGTAGCAGTCGTAGTCGGCGACCACGGATATCCCGGAGGCGTTGAGGTAGGCGGCCGCGGTGAACGGCTTGTCCTCGCAGTTGCGGTAGGGCGGAAAGCGCAGGTGCAGCCGCTCGATGAGGGAGCGCCGGAACAGCTTCCAGGGGCCCAGCGTGAGGTAGGCGTGGGAGGAGAAGACGTCGGTGCGCGGCTGGTTGTGCTGGAAGACGGCGCGGGGCACGGCGCGTCCTCCCACGGAGGCTATTCGCCCGAGGACGACGTCGGTGCCGTTGGCGTCGGCCATGGCCACCATGCGGCGCAGCGCGTCCGGTCCCAGATAGTCGTCGGAGTCGAGGAAGAAGACGAAGTCGCCCCGGGCGTGGTCCAGCCCGGTGTTGCGGGGGACGCCCGCGCAGCCGGAGTTCTCCTGGTGGAAGACGCGGAGCGCGGGGCAGGTGCGGGCGAGCCGCTCCAACTGCTCGCCGGTGCCGTCGGTCGAGCCGTCGTCCACGGCGATGATCTCGACCCGGTCCTGGCCGAGGGTCTGGTCCATCGCGGAGGTGACGGCACGGGTCAGCTCCGGCAGGGCGTTGTAGGCGGGGATGATCACGCTGACACGAGGTCGGGACACAGCGGGCATGAGACGGCCTCCTGACTCCGGGCTCGGACACGGACGTGGCGGACCGGGATCGACCGATCGGGCTCGACGGACCGGGGCCCAACGGACCGGGCCTGACGGACTGGGGCTGGGCGGACCGCGATCGACGGACCGGGGCCCGGCGGACCGGGCCCGACGGACCGCGATCACTCGGCGGTGAGGACGCCGCCGCGCGGTCCCGCCGTATCGCTCTGGCCGCCGGCCGGTCCCGCCGTAGCGCTGTCGCCGCCCACCGGCCCCGCCGATGCGCTGTCGCCGCCGACCGGCAGCAGCCGCGCCCGTGGCGCGGACGTGGACGGGACCGGGAGCTCCGTGTCGTCCTGGCCCAGCATCAGGGTCCGCACCACCCGCTCGGCCGCGTGGCCGTCGTCGAACCGGCAGAAGCGGGCCCGGAAGGCGGTGCGCAGCGCGGTCGCGTCCGCGTCGCACCAGCGGCCCTCGCGGAAGACCTCGACCAGCTCCCGCTCGGTGCGGGCGACGGCCCCGGGGGTCTCGCCGGGGGACCCGGAGAGCAGGTCGAAGTAGACGCCGCGGGAGGACCGGTAGATGTCCCAGTCGTCGGCGTAGATCACGATGGGGCGGTCCAGGAGGGCGTAGTCGAACATCATCGACGAGTAGTCGGTGATCAGCGCGTCGGCCGCCAGGCACAGCTCCTCCACCGACCGGTGGCGCGAGACGTCGATCACCAGCCCGGCCTCCTGGAGCCGGGCCAGCTGGTCCTGCGGCCGGTAGGAGTAGTGGGCGCGCACCAGCAGCGTCGTCCGCGGGCCGAGCTCGCGGCTGAGCCGCTCCAGGTCCAGCCGGGGGGTGAAGCCCTTCTGGTAGTCGCGGAGGGTGGGCGCGTAGAGGAGGGCGGTGTGTCCGGCCGGGATGCCCAGCTGTTCGCGGATGCGCCGGATGTCGTCCTCGGACGCGGTGAAGAAGACGTCATTGCGCGGATATCCGTATTCCAGCAGCCGGTACGAGGCGGGGTAGACGCGTTCCCAGATCTGGCTGGAGTGCGGATTGGAGGAGAGGGCGAAGTCCCAGCGGTCGATGCGCTTGAGCAGATTGCCGAAGCTCATCCCGCCCGCGGCGGCCGGATAGCGCTGCTGGTCCAGTCCCATGCATTTGAGCGGGGTGCCGTGGAAGGTCTGCACATGGACCGTGCCCGGCCGTTTCACCACCTCATTGGCGAAGTTGACGTTGTTGATGAGGTATTTCGCGCGGGCCACGGCGCGGTAGTAGTCGCGGGTGCCCGGGATGACGTGGTCGACGCCGTCCGGGAGGGACGCGATCTCCGACTTCCTGACCACCCACACCCCGTGGATCTCCGGCGCCAGCTCCCGTGCCTTGTGGTAGATGGCCGCCGGGTTGCACAGCACCCCGCGGCCCCAGTACGCGGAGTACACGGCCAGCCGGTCGTCCACCGGCCGCCGCCGGTGCAGCCCGTACAGGGTCCGCTTGGCCTGTGCGGCCAGGGGCGGCCGGACGGTCCGGCGCAGCTTGCGGGCCGCGGCGACCGCCCGTACCGACAGTTCGTGCTCCCGGTAGCGGATAAAGGAGCCGGCCGCCAGCGCCTCGAAACGCCACCGGCCCTCCACCGGCGGGGTGAATCCCACGGGGAGGTGGTCGCGGTACCACTCGGCGGCCCGGCGGAAGAAGCGCGGCCGGTCCGCCGTCGCCACCCGGGAGGTGCGGTCCAGGCAGAACAGGAAATGCGAGACGGCCCGTTCGAAGAGCAGCGGGCGCAGGGGCTCCAGCTGCGGCCGGTCGTCGAGGAAGTCGAAAAGCCGGGCGTATTGCTGGAAGATGACGAAATGCTTCTCCCCGGGGCTTCCCGTACTGGCCCCGACCCGCCGCTGCCGGTATTCCAGGCCCACCAGATCCACACAGGCTATGCGCCGCGCGGTGAGCATCGTCTTGTACGAGAGCAGGGCGTCCTCGTAGATGCCCTCGCTGAACGCGAAGCCATGGCGGGTGTAGAAACCGCGGTGGTAGACGCGGTTGGACGACATCGCGAAGAGCCGCAGGAATTCCGGGCGTTCGACGACGGAGAAGACATCGGTGCCCGCCGAGGCCAGCAGGTCCCCGAAGATGCTCGGGGCCCGGCGCTCCGACCAGTAGGTGCGGACGTGGTTGAAGTAGAGGATGTCCGGGTCGTGGGTCAGGGCGAGCCGGTCGGCGAGGCCCTGGAGGGTGCCGGGGGCGAGGGTGTCATCACCGTCCAGGAAGAGCAGATAGTCCCCGCCGGCCCGCTCGACCCCGGCGTTACGGGCCTGGCCCGGCCCGGAGTTGACCCGCTGGTGCACGGGCACGACCCGGCTGTCGCGCGCCGCGTACGCGTCGATGATCGCGCCGCAGTGGTCCGGTGAGCAGTCGTCGACGGCGACCACCTCGAGGTCGTCGAACGACTGCGTCAGTACGGAGTCCAGGCAGGCGCCCAGATAACCCTGGACGCGATAGGCGGCGATGACGATGGTGAAGCGGGGCATAAGGCTCCTCGGGACACGGCGGCGGTTCGAGGCGCGAAGCACTCACTGTCCCCCACGCTAGGTGGATTCACCCCGATATGCCCGTTAAGTCGCCGACAGAGGCGCCCACGCGGGTGACGATGTTCCCCTGATGCCGCCGGCGCCCGGTCGCGGGTCGGCCCGGTCGCGGGTCGGCCCGGTCGCGGGTCGGCCCGGTGCCGGTTCCGCTCGCCGGCGGCCGCCAGAACGGCAAGGCCCCGCGAGAACAGGGCCGTGATACGACGGACCGCGCCGCCCGGAGCGCGGGGCCCCGGGCGGCGCGGTCGGTTTCGATCGGGCGCTCAGCTGTGGGTGCGCAGCAGCGTCCGCATGGTCCGCATCGCGACCGACAGATTGGCCAGGTCGAAGGTCTCCGACGACTGGATCTCATCGAGCGTGGTGCGCGCCCGCTGGAGGATCGCGGAGTTCTTCCCCTCCCACGCCTTGAAGCGCTGCTCGGGCGTCGAGCCGCCGTTGCCCACCGACAGCACATCGGCGGTCAGGGCGGCCTGCGCCGCGTACAGGTCCTCGCGGATGGAGACCCGGGCCATGGACTGCCACCGGTCGGCGCGCGGCAGCTCGATGATCCGGTCCATCAGCTGGCTGATCCGCAGCCGGTCGGACAGGTCGTAGTAGACCTCGGCGACCGCCAGCGGCTCCTTGCCGGTGCGGTCCGCGATGGCGACGATGTCCAGCGTCGGGAAGGCCGAGGAGAAGCCCGCCACCCGGGTGGCCAGCTCCTCCGGGACGCCCGCCCCGGTCAGCTCGTCGCAGATCCGCTGGTACCACTCGATGTCGGAGCCGCGCAGCAGCTTGGGCAGCTGGGCCCGGACCGCGCCGACCCGCTCCGCGAAGAAGTCGATGGTCTCGGCGAGCTGGAGCGGCTGCGGCCGGTTGTTGAGCAGCCAGCGGGTGCCGCGCTCGACCAGCCGGCGCGAGTGCAGCCGCATCCTGGTCTGGATGTCGGCGGTGACGGACGTGTCCAGCGCCTCGACCTCGTCCCACACCCGGTTCAGCTCGAAGATCGCGCGGGCCGCGGTCTGGGCGCGCACGATCTCCTCGGTGGAGGCCCCGGTCTCCTCCCGCATCCGGTGCAGGAAGGTGGTACCTGCGGTGTTGACGGTGTCGTTGACCAGCACCGTGGTGATGATCTCGCGCCGCAGCGCATGGCCGTCGATGTGCTCGGGGAACCGCTGCCGCAGGGCCTGCGGGAAGTAGGCGTGCAGCAGCCGCTGGAGGTACGGATCGTCGGGCAGCCCGGTGGCGATCAGCTCCTCGGCCACCGTGATCTTGACGTAGGCGAGCAGCACGGCCAGTTCGGGCTGGGTCAGACCGCGCCCGGCGGACAGCCGCTCGCGGATCTGGCGGTCGGTGGGCAGGAACTCCAGCGCCCGGTCCAGCCGCCCCTCCCGCCCCAGGCGGCGCATCAGCCGCTGATGGGCGTGGAGCAGGCTGGGCGCCTGGGCGACGGAGTTGGCCAGGGCCACGTTCTGCGCGTAGTTGTTGCGCAGCACCAGCGCGCCGACCTCGTCGGTCATCTCGGCGAGCACCTTGTTGCGCTGCTTGAGGGTGAGGTCTCCCTCGGTGACCAGGGCGTTGAGCAGGATCTTGATGTTCACCTCGTGGTCGGAGGTGTCCACACCGGCGCTGTTGTCGATCGCGTCGGTGTTGATCCGGCCGCCGTTGGCGGCGAACTCGATCCGGCCCAGCTGGGTCAGGCCCAGGTTGCCGCCCTCGCCGACCACCTTGGCCCGCAGGTCCTGGCCGTCCACCCGGATCGCGTCATTGGCCTTGTCGCCGACATCGCCGTGCGATTCGGAGGACGCCTTGACATAGGTGCCGATACCGCCGTTCCACAGCAGGTCGACCGGCGCCTTGAGGATCGTCTTCATCAGATCGGCCGGGGTCATCTTGGCGACCCGCTTCTCGATGCCCAGCGCGGCCCGCACCTGCGGGGTGAGCGGGATGGCCTTGGCCGAACGGGGGTGGATGCCGCCGCCCGCCGACAGCAGCTCGGCGTTGTAGTCCGCCCACGAGGAGCGCGGCAGCTCGAACAGGCGGCGGCGCTCGGCGTAGGAGGTGGCCGCGTCCGGGTTGGGGTCCAGGAAGATGTGCCGGTGGTCGAAGGCGGCGACCAGCCGGATGTGCTCGCTCAGCAGCATGCCGTTGCCGAACACGTCGCCGGACATGTCGCCGACGCCCACGACCGTGAAGTCCTCGGTCTGGGTGTCATGGCCCAGCTCACGGAAGTGGCGCTTGACCGACTCCCAGGCGCCGCGGGCGGTGATGCCCATGCCCTTGTGGTCGTAACCGGCGGAGCCGCCGGAGGCGAAGGCGTCGCCGAGCCAGAAGCCGTACGCCTGGGCGACGTCGTTGGCGATGTCGGAGAAGGTCGCGGTGCCCTTGTCGGCGGCGACGACCAGATAGGTGTCGTCCCCGTCGTGGCGGACCACGTCCTTGGGCGGCTCGACCTGCCCGGCGACCATGTTGTCGGTGATGTCGAGCAGCCCGGAGATGAAGGTCTTGTAGCAGGCGATGCCCTCGGCCAGCCAGGCGTCGCGGTCCACGGACGGATCCGGCAGCCGCTTGCCGACGAAGCCGCCCTTCGCGCCCACCGGCACGATGACCGTGTTCTTCACCATCTGCGCCTTGACCAGGCCCAGGATCTCGGTACGGAAGTCCTCACGCCGGTCGGACCAGCGCAAGCCCCCGCGCGCCACCTTGCCGAACCGCAGGTGCACACCCTCGACCCGCGGGGAGTAGACCCAGATCTCGTACGCCGGGCGGGGCGCCGGCAGGTCCGGCACGGCCTGCGGGTCCAGCTTCACCGACAGATAGTCGTGCGGCTTGCCGTCCCCGTTCTTCTGGAAGTGATTCGTCCGCAGGGTGGCCTTGATCAGGGTGAGGAAGGAGCGCAGGATGCGGTCCTCGTCCAGCGAGGCCACCTGGTCCAGCGCCGCGTCCAGCTCCTCCAGCAGCGCGTCGGTCAGCTCCAGCCCCGCCCGCTGCCGCTCGGGCGACATCCGGGCCTCGAAGAGGGAGACCAGCAGCCGGGTGGTGTGCACATTGTTCCGGAGGGTGTCCTCCATGTACGACTGGCTGAAGGTGGACCCGGCCTGCCGCAGATACTTGGCGTAGGCCCGCAGCACCATCGCCTGCCGCCAGTCCAGCCCGGCGCCCAGCACCAGCTGGTTGAAGTTGTCGCTCTCCGCCTGGCCGGTCCACACCGCGGCGAACGCGTTCTGGAAGCGCTCACGGGCGTCGTCGGCGAGCGTCTCGCCCTCGCGCAGCGGCAGCCGCAGCCCGAAGTCGTAGATCCAGGCCGTGGTCTTGTCCGAGCAGCGCAGCTCGTACGGGCGCTCGTCCACCACCTCGACGCCGAGGGTGTTGAGCACCGGCAGCACCGCGGACAGCGAGACCTGGGCCCCGGCCCGGTAGATCTTGAAGCGGCGCTCGGCGTGGGCCGCGCCCACCGGTTCGTAGAGGCTGAGCGCGAAGTCCTGCCCACCGCTCTTCAGCCGCTCCATGTGCTGGAGGTCGGCGACGGCGCCGCGCGGGGTGTGGTCCGCCTTGTACCCCTCGGGGAAGGCGTGCTGATAGCGGCGGAGCAGCTCGGCCCCGCGCTCCTCGCCGACCTCGGAGACCAGGGCCTCGGCGAAACCGTCGGCCCAGGACCGGGCGGCCTCGATCAGCCGGCTCTCGATCCGCTCCACATCGGCGTCGGTGAGGTCGGGCAGCTCGGTGCCGGGCTGCACCCGGATCACGAAGTGCAGCCGGGACAGCACCGATTCGGTGTGCAGGGCGGTGAAGTCGACCGGCGGGCGGCCGCTCAGCTCCTCCAGCAGGATGTCGGTCAGCCGCAGCCGCACATCGGTGGTGAAGCGGTCGCGCGGCAGGTAGACCAGCGCGGAGTAGTAGCGCCCGTACTCGTCCTGGCGCAGGTACAGCCGCAGCCGGCGACGCTCCTGGAGGTAGAGCACGCTGGTCACGATCGAACGGAGCTGCTCGACCGGGGTCTGGAACAGCTCGTCGCGCGGGTAGGTCTCCAGGATCTGGAGCAGGTCCCGGCCGTCGTGGCTGTTGACCCCGAAGCCCGCGCCCGCGAGCACCTCGTCCACCTTGCGGCGGATGACCGGGACCCGGCGCACCGACTCGGTGTACGCGGCCGAGGAGAACAGCCCCAGGAAGCGGCGCTCGCCGATCACATTGCCCTCGGCGTCGAACTTCTTCACCCCGATGTAGTCGAGGTACGAGGGGCGGTGCACGGTGGCGCGGCTGTTGGCCTTGGTGAGCACCAGCAGCTTGCGCTCGCGCGCCTTGGCGCGGGCGTCGGCCGGAAGCCGGTTGAAGGACGGCGACACCGGGGCCGCGGGGCCCGCGTGGGCGCTCTGGTCGGCGTCCTTGTGCTGCGGGTCGGAGCGGAGGATGCCCAGCCCCGTGCCGGGCACCGCGGTCAGCACGTCCTCCTCGCCACCGGCCTCGGTGGGGACCTGCGTCAGCTCGTACTCGCGGAAGCCGATGAAGGTGAAGTGGTCGTCCGCGAGCCAGCGCAGCAGCTCCCGGGCCTCCTCGACCTCCTCCTGGCGGACCTCGGCGGCCTTGGGCTCGTCCGTCAGGCCCTCGGCGATGCGCAGCGCGGACTGGCGCATCTTGTCCCAGTCCTCGACGGCCTCCCGGACATCGGACAGGACACGCAGAAGATCGGCGGTGATCTGCTTCAGATCGCCGCGGTCGGTCTCGCGATCGGTTTCGACATGGATCCAGGACTCGATGACCGCGTCATGCGGAAGCTTCTTACGGGTCGGGCCCTCCGAGGAGATATCGAGCAGCTCGATCAGCTTGCCGGTGATGTCACGGCGCACGACCACCTGCGGATGGATCACCACATGGATGCCGCGCCCCTGCCGGCTGAGCTCGTTGGTGACCGAGTCCACCAGGAACGGCATGTCGTCGGTGACCACCTCGACCACGGAGTGGCTGCACGTCCAGCCGTGCTCCTCGACCGTCGGGGTGTGCACCCGGACGTTCGCCGTGCCCTGCGGACGCACCTCGGCGAGCCGGTAGTGGGAGAGCGCCGCCCCGAAGACGTCGACCGGGTCACGATCGGCCAAGTCCTCGGGAGGCGTGTGCAGGTAGTAGTGCTGGAGGTATGCGGTCAGGGTCTCCGGTCCTGGGCCCTGCACCGGTTGCCCCCCGGCAGGGCTGTTCTCAGCGACCCGGGCGGCCCGTTCGAGCAACTCGGCCTTGGCTTCGTCCAGCTTGGTCTGCATGTCCTCTGGCTCCTGTCGCGCGCCGTTGCGTGACATAGATGGCGGTGGTGGCATGACGCCGCGACGCGGAAATCCCGGTCGTGGACGACGGTATGCCGAAACAGGGAATGGCCGGGGCGTACTCGGCCGTAAGTGACCAAGACCCCACGCGCCACAGGTCAGCGGCGGCTCGGGCCCGGGGCCGGTGGGGCTCCGGGCGCGGAGCGAGGGCCTCGTTGCCCTCACGGACTATCGCGCTGATCACGCAGCAAGGCTATCGCTCCACCCCAGGGGGTCGTCATGAGCCGTTCGTGTACAAAACCGGGCCCAGATGTTTGACGAAATGGACAGCGACCGGGGAGGCGCCCGGAGTCATGGGGATGCCCTCTTGGCAAAGCGCCGGCGCGGATGCACCGTGATCTGGACGGTGGTAAGCGTGGACGTGGAGGTGGACGGCATGGCTGCGAAGATCCTGCTGGTGACCGGCGACGCGGCCGAATCGCTGGAGGTGCTCTACCCGTACCAGCGACTGCGCGAAGAAGGATACGACGTCCATATCGCGGCCCCGAGCCGCAAGACGCTGCGCTTCGTGGTCCACGACTTCGAAGAGGGCTTCGACACCTACACCGAGAAACCGGGCTACACCTTCCCCGCCGACCTCGCCTTCTCCGAGGTCGACCCGGGACAGTACGCCGCCCTGGTGATCCCGGGCGGTCGCGCCCCGGAATACCTGCGCAACGACCCCGAGCTGCGCAAGATCTGCAAGGCGTTCTTCGACGCGGACAAGCCGGTGGCGCAGCTCTGCCACGGCCCGCTGCTCACGGCGGCCGTGGGCGGCCTGAGCGGGCGCCGGGTCACCGCCTATCCGGCCCTGGAGCCGGATATGCAGGCGGCGGGGGCGGAGTACCAGGACGCCGAGGTCGTGGTCGACGGCACGCTGGTCTCCTCACGGGCCTGGCCGGACCATCCGGCATGGATGCGGGAGTTCCTGACAGTGCTGCGGGCGAAGGCACCGGTGGTGTGAGGAGAACGCCACCGGTCAGGTGAGGAGAGGCAGGCACCCGCGGAGGGGAACGTGCACCCGCCGGGGAGAACGAGCACCCGCTGGGGAGAACGGGGGCACCCGCCGAGGAGAACGGACACCCGCCGAGGAGAACGGACACCCGCCGAGGGGAACGGACACCCGCCGAGGGGAACGGGGGCACCCAGGGTCCGGTAAGGCACTGGCCCGGACGGGGTCGGCCGCCCCCCGCCCGCGGCAGCCGAGAAGAACGGGCACCCGCTCACTCATCGGCCATGCGTTCGGCCTCTCGTACGGCCTCCTCCAACGTGTCCACGACCGGCACCCCGGCCGCCTCCAGACTGGCCCGGCTGTGCGAACCGCCCGTGTACAGCACGGCCCGCGCCCCCACATGCCGCGCCGCCACCGCGTCGTCCACGGCGTCCCCGATCACCACCATCCGCCGCGTCGGCACCCCTTCGAGTGCGGCGATATGGCGCATCATCTGCTCGGCCTTGCCGGTGTTGCTCTGCCCGACGCGGCCGTCCACCCGGACGAAGAAGCGCTCGATGCCATGCGTCCGCACCAGGGGCAGCAGATACTCATGCGGGGCCAGTGAGCACAGCGACTGGGTGAGACCCGCCTCCTGCCACTCCACGAGCAGCTGCCGGGCGCCGATCGCCAGCCCGGCGGACTCGGCCAGCGCCCAGTAGTGCCGGTGGAACGTCTCGTCCATGACCGCCCACTCATCGTCGGTGGGCAGCCGCCCCAGCAGCCGCTCATAGAACCGCGGCACCGGGACGCAGTACAGGTCGCGGTAGCGCTCGAGGGTGATCGGCGGCAGGCCGATCTCCTGGAACGAGGCGTTCGTCGCCGAGATCACGGCGTCGATGTCGTGGAGCAGCGTGCCGTTCCAGTCCCAGACGAGGTGCGTCACGTGGTTCTTCCCCATCCCACGACGGTACCGGGCGGGTCCGACGCCGGTACATCAGTCGATGAGGTTGGGGATCTCCTGGGTGGCGTACCAGAGCAGCTCGTGGTCCTCGGCGCCGTCCACGGTGAACTGGGCGTCGTCGTCACCGAGGTCCGCCGCGCCCAGCGCGTCGGCGGCCGCCGCGATGTCCCGCTCGGCGTCATCGGCGTCCAGATGCACGGCGGCGGCCTTCGCCAGCGGTACGGCGGCGTTGATCCGCACCTCGCCCAGCGCGGACTGGTCCAGCCCCCGGTCCGGATCGGCGACGGCCTGCCCATCGGGCACGTCCACGGCCACCACGACCCGCCGGCGCACCGCCTGCGGATCGACGGCGAGCAGCCGCAGCGACGCCTGCGCGGCCCGGCTCAGCGCCGCGTACTCCAGCTCCTCGATGTCATCGGACAGATACCACTCGCGAAGTGCCGGGGTGACCGCATAGGCGGTCACCGGCGCCGGCCCCAGTTGGCCCTCCTTGTGTGCCTCGGCGAGACCGGAGAGGGTCAGGGGGACGTAGACGCGCATGACTGCCGCTTTCATCAGAGACCAATAGGCCCCCAGCATACGATCGTCCGTCCCCTCTCCCGAGCCTTCTTGACAGGGCCGGTGGTCCCCTTTCGGGGGACAGCGGACGCCGAGGCCCCGCGAAGCCCGAAGTGCGCCCCGCACAAGCCCGTGGCCAGGGGCGATGAGCCGCCGTATGCCACGGATAGGTGAACCGCGACGGCGCCGGGAGGGCGGCCCGACGCTCATTGCGGGGCCCGAAAAGGCGCCGGTAGAAGACTCTCCGACAAAAGCTACCGCCCGGTATCGGGCCGGGCCGGAGAGAACGGGGCGAGCGGCATGCGCGAGGGCGTCCGAACGACGGATCGGGCCACGGACAGGACCACACATCGGACCACGACCCGCCCCCCGGCAGCCGGGGAGGCCGTACGACGGCGGGGCGCCGGCGGACCACGCAGAAGCGGCCCCCCAGCCCGCCGAGACCCCCGCCGCCCCCGCACCACCAACACGAACACCCCCACCCCCGACACCACCCCACCCACCCCGCCACCACCAACCCTCCCGGCTACGACCGCACCGGGCCCCGCCACCACGACACCGCCAACCCCCGCCACTACGACCACACCGACTCCCGCAGCCACGACCGCACCGGGCCCCGCCACCGCGACACCGCCAACCCCCGTGGCCACGACCGCACCAAACCCCACAGCCACCCACACTCCCGCGCCACCCACCACAACCGCACTGAACATCACGGCGGCCACCACCGGCACCCCCAAACCGCACAGCACAGCCACACCGCGCACCACCGCGACGACCACACCACCCACCACGACCGCCGCCACCGGCACCCCCGAACCCCACAGCACGACCACACCGAACACCACGGCCGCCGCTCCTGGCGCCCCCGGACCGCGCTCCACAGCCGCACCGCGCACCACCGCACCACCCACGCCCACGCTCACGCCCACGGCCTCTGCGTCGCACACCACAACCGCACCGCGCAGCACGAGCCTCATCACCCAGATCTCCGCGCCACCGAGCGGTACGGCCCCCACCACCGCCACCCCCGTACCGCACGGCACAGCAGCCCCGTCGCCCACCACCGCACCGCGCGCGACAGCCGCGTACCGCACCGCCGCGACCGCCTCACGCGCCGCCGCCGTGTCCCGGAGCGCGGCCGCCGCCGCGGCGTTTCGGGAGCGGGACCGGCTGCCGCGCTACTGGTTCGCCAACCGGCTGCTGCTCACTCTCAGCGGCCAGCGCCCCGTCCACACCCTCCTCGGGCATGCCCTCCCGGCCGCCTACGACCGGCTGATCGAGCTCGCCCCGCGCGCCCCGCTGCGCCCCGCCGGAGGGCGCGCCCCGGCGCCCGTCGTACGGCGCTGCGGTGAGTACCAGCCCCGGCACGGGGTCATCGAGGCTTTCGCCCGGATCGCCTCCGGAGACCGGCTCAGCGCGCTCGCCTTCCGGCTGGAGCTGGGCGCCGACGCCCGCTGGCGCTGCGCCGCCATCGACCTCGGCCCACTCGCGTGACCCGTCCGACGGCGGACGTCACGGGCCCGAAAGCCGGGCGGGCCCCAGTCTCGCGGAGAGAACGAGCCCGCTCCGAACGAACGTGAACCGCGCCCGCCCCATACGACCGACACCACCGGCACCAGGCACCCGCACCCGCACCCGCACCCGCACCCGCACAACGCGACGGGCCGGGGTGCCGCGCCCCGCGCGGCACCCCGGCCCGTACCACCTGCACGCGCACAACCCCGTGCGCGCCGCATTACTTCTTGCGGCGGCGCCCCTTCTGCGCCTTGCGCCGCTCCGCCCGGGTCAGCCCGTCGGCCTCCGACCGGGGCGCCGGCGGCGTCTCACCGTTGGTGAAGTCGCCCTCGACGACACCGCCCTCGCCGTCCACCGTCGGGGCGGAGAAGTGCAGCCGGTCCGGACGCTGCGGGGCCTCCAGGCCCTTGGCGCGGATCTCGGGACGACCCGGCGAACCCGATCCCGACGTGCCCGACCCGCCCGACGGCACCGCGTCCTGCACATCCTCGGCGAGGGCCGCCTGCTCCTCCGACTCCTCGACCGGGACCTCCTCGACCTGCTGCTCGACCTGGACCTCCAGGTTGAACAGATAGCCGACGGACTCCTCCTTGATCCCGTCCATCATGGCCTGGAACATGTCGAAGCCCTCGCGCTGGTACTCCACCAGCGGGTCCTTCTGGGCCATCGCGCGCAGCCCGATGCCCTCCTGGAGGTAGTCCATCTCGTAGAGGTGCTCGCGCCACTTGCGGTCCAGGACGGAGAGCACGACCCGCCGCTCCAGCTCACGCATGATCTCGGAGCCCAGCTGCTCCTCACGCGCGTCGTACTGCTGGTGGATGTCTTCCTTGATGGCCTCTTCGATGAACTCGGCGGTGATGGCGGCGCGGTCGCCGGCTTCCTCCTCCAGCTCCTCGATCGTCACCTTGACCGGGTAGAGCTGCTTGAAGGCGTTCCACAGCCGGTCCAGGTCCCACTCCTCCGCGAAGCCCTCGACCGTCTCCGCCTGGACGTAGTCCTTGATGGTGTCGTCCATGAAGTGGCCGATCTGGTCCTGTAGGTCCTCGCCCTCCAGGACGCGGCGGCGCTCGGCGTAGATGACCTCGCGCTGGCGGTTCAGGACCTCGTCGTACTTCAGGACGTTCTTACGGGTCTCGAAGTTCTGCTGCTCGACCTGGGACTGGGCGGAGGCGATGGCCCGGGTGACCATCTTGTTCTCGATCGGGACGTCGTCCGGGACGTTGGCCATCGCCATGACGCGCTCGACCATCTGGGCCTTGAACAGCCGCATCAGATCGTCGCCGAGCGAGAGGTAGAAGCGGGACTCGCCGGGGTCGCCCTGACGGCCGGAGCGGCCGCGCAGCTGGTTGTCGATCCGGCGCGACTCATGGCGCTCGGTGCCCAGCACATAGAGCCCGCCGAGCTCCTTGACCTCCTCGAACTCGGCCTTGACCGCGGCCTCGGCCTTCTCCAGGGCGGTGGGCAGCGCGGCGGCCCACTCCTCGGCGTGCTCCACCGGGTCCAGACCGCGCTGGCGCAGCTCGGCCTCGGCGAGGTCGTCGGGGTTGCCGCCGAGCTTGATGTCGGTACCGCGGCCCGCCATGTTGGTCGCGACGGTGACGGCGCCCTTACGGCCGGCCTGGGCGACGATCGTCGCCTCCCGGTCGTGCTGCTTGGCGTTGAGCACCTCGTGCGGCACCCCGCGCTTGGCGAGCTGCTGGGAGAGGTACTCGGACTTCTCCACGGAGGTGGTGCCGACCAGGATCGGCTGGCCCTTCTCGTGCTTCTCGACGATGTCCTCGACCACCGCGTCGAACTTCGCGACCTCGGTGCGGTAGATCAGGTCGGACTGGTCGATCCGGGCGACGGGGCGGTGGGTCGGGATCGGGACCACGCCGAGCTTGTAGATCTGGTGGAACTCGGCGGCCTCGGTCATCGCCGTACCGGTCATGCCGGAGAGCTTGGTGTAGAGGCGGAAGAAGTTCTGCAGGGTGATCGTGGCGAGGGTCTGGTTCTCGTCCTTGATCTCCACCCCTTCCTTCGCCTCGATCGCCTGGTGCATGCCCTCGTTGTAGCGGCGGCCCGCGAGGATACGGCCGGTGTGCTCGTCGACGATCATGACTTCGCCGTCCATGACGACGTAGTCCTTGTCCTTCTTGAAGAGCTCCTTGGCCTTGATCGCGTTGTTGAGGTAGCCGACCAGCGGGGTGTTGACCGACTCGTAGAGGTTGTCGATCCCCAGCCAGTCCTCGACCTTGGTGACACCGGACTCATGGATGGCGACGGTGCGCTTCTTCTCGTCGACCTCGTAGTCCCCGGTCTCCTCCTGGCCCTTCTGGGGATCGGCGGCCTGGCCCTTGCTGAGCCGGGTGACCAGCTTGGCGAAGTCGCCGTACCACTTGGTGGCCTGGTCGGCCGGGCCGGAGATGATCAGCGGCGTACGGGCCTCGTCCACCAGGATCGAGTCGACCTCGTCGACGATCGCGAAGTTGTGGCCGCGCTGCACCAGCTCGTCCTTCGACCACGCCATGTTGTCGCGCAGATAGTCGAAGCCGAATTCGTTGTTGGTGCCGTAGGTGATGTCGCACGCGTACTGCTCGCGGCGCTGCGCCGGGGTCATGTTGGCGAGGATGCAGCCGACCTCCAGGCCGAGGAACCGGTGCACCCGGCCCATCCACTCGGAGTCGCGCTCGGCCAGGTAGTCGTTGACCGTGATGAGGTGGACGCCCTTGCCCGACAGCGCGTTCAGATACGCCGGGAGGGTGCCGACCAGGGTCTTGCCCTCGCCGGTCTTCATCTCGGCGACATAGCCCAGGTGCAGCGCCGCGCCGCCCATCAGCTGGACGTCGTAGTGACGCTGCCCGAGCACCCGCTTGGCCGCCTCGCGCACCGTGGCGAACGCTTCGGGCATCAGGTCGTCGAGGCTCTCACCGTCGGTGTACCGCTGCTTGTACTCGTCGGTGAGGGCGCGCAGCTCGGCGTCGGAGAGGGACAGGAAGTCCTCTTCGATGGAATTGACCTGGTCCGCGATGCGGTGCAGCTTGCGCAGGATCTTTCCTTCGCCTGCACGCATGAGCTTGTTGAAGACGGACACGTAGGCTGGCTCCTTGCCGGTCGGGCCTGGCACGGTCGGGGTGCGCTGGCGCGGCATTGTCAAGGGGCGCAGGCCCCGCCGCAACGGCCATCGTAAGACAGACCCCGGCACGCCGGGAGGTCCGTCACCACGAGGACCGGGTGTCACCTCACCGTGTCAACGGATGAGAAGCCCCCCAGGTGCCCTCTGGAAGCCCCCCAGGTGCCCTCCAATTCGCCGAAACCGGTCGCGGTGAGTGACGACGGCGGCGCAGACTCGGGACGCATGGAGCCTGTCACCCTCACCACTGACCGCCTGGTCCTGCGGCCCTTCCGGTCCTCCGACACGGACGCGGTCTTCGCAGCTTGTCAGGACCCGGACATCCAGCGCTGGACCACCGTGCCCTCCCCGTACGAACGTGCCCACGCGGAGGACTTCACCGGCCGGATCTGCCCGGAGAACTGGCGTGACGACGTGGCCTACGACTTCGCGGTGGTCACCCATGGTGACGGCGTGCTCGTCGGCGCCATGGGCCTGGTGCGTCTCGCCCAGCTGCGCACCCCGGAGCGCCAGGCCGAGCTGGGCTACTGGACGGCGCGGGAGCACCGGCGGCGCGGCTATACGGGCGAGGCGGCGCGGGCCGTGATCGAGTGGGCGTTCACCCGGCTCGGGGTGGAGCGGCTGGAGTGGTGCTGCGAGGCCGGGAACGAGGGCTCGCGGGCGGTCGCCCTCGGGGTGGGCTTCCGGATGGAGGGAACGGACCGCGCCCGGATCGTCCACCACGGGACCCGCCGGGACGCCTGGCGGGGCGCGCTGCTGCCGTCCGACTGGGGTCTGCCGTCGACGACGCCGTATCTGCCGTCCGAGGCGTCCGGGGCGTCTGGGACATCTGGGACATCCGGGACGTCCGGCCGGGCCCCCACCACGCCGTCGGCGGTCTGAGGTCCTGCATGGGTGGTGCTGTCAGCGGCACTGTCAGTGGTCACCACTACGGTGACGCGCATGACGAATGCCGCTGCCGGGTCCGCCGTGGACCGCCGCACCCCCGAGGTCACCCTCTCCGCCGACGAGGCCCGCCGGATCGCGCTGCGCGCCCAAGGGCTGCTGGGCGCCCCCGACCGGCGTGGCGGGGTGCGGGGCGTGCTACGCCATCTGGGCGCGGTGCAGCTGGACACGATCTCGGTGCTGGCCCGCTCGCACGAGCTGATCCCGTACGCGCGGCTGGGCGCCGTCGGCCGTAAGGCGGTCGAGTCGGCGTACTGGAACGGCACCCATGCCTTCGAGTACTGGTCGCATGCCGCCTGTGTGCTGCCGATCGAGGAGTGGCCGCACTTCGCCTTCCGGCGCCGCGCCTACCGCACCCGTCCGCACTGGCACCACGAGCTGCCGGACGGGATGTACGAGACGGTGGTGAAGCAGCTGCGCGCCGAGGGCCCGCTGACCGCCACGGAGCTGGGCGGGGCCAAGAACGGCGGGCCGTGGTGGGACTGGTCGGCGGCGAAGATCGCGGTCGAGCGGGCGCTGATGTTCGGCGAGGTGGTGTGCGTCGAGCGGCGCGGCTGGAAGCGGGTGTACGACCTGGCGGAGCGCGCCGTGCCGGACGCCCTGCTCCATGACGACCTGGATGACCTGGAGTGCCTGCGCCGGCTGGTCCGGCTGGCCGGGCAGTCCCTGGGCGTGGGCACGCGGGCGGACATCGCCGACTACCACCGGCTCAAGGGCGAGCAGGTGGACGCGGTGATCGCGGACTCGGGGCTGGTGCCGGTGGCGGTCGAGGGCTGGGACAAACCGGCCTGGGCGCACCCCGAGGCCCTGGCCGACCCGCCGCGCGGTCGGCACCGCACGACCCTGCTGTCGCCCTTCGACTCGCTGATATGGGACCGGGCACGCACCGAGCGGATCTTCGGCTTCACCCATCGGCTGGAGGCGTATGTGCCCAAGCCCAAGCGGATCCACGGCTACTTCGCCATGCCGCTGCTGTCGGGTGGGCGGTTGCTGGGCCGGGTCGATCCGGCCCGGGAGGGAAAGACCCTGGTCGCACGGCAGGTGTCCCTGGAGTCGCCGAAGGCCGTGGCCCCCATGGCGCAGGCGCTGCGGGAGGCGGCCGAATGGGTGGGCTGTGACTCCGTACGGATCGAGCGCGTCGACCACCCGGAGCTCGCCGCACCCCTCACGGCGGCGGTCGCCTGACCGCAACGGTCACGATCTCCTGACCGACAGCGGTCACCTGACCGGCAGCGGTCGCTTGATCGGCCCCGGCTGAGGATCTGCCGGGGCCCGGCTCCTCCGGGGCTCCGGCTCCCGGCGCCGGGCTGCCGGGCTGCCGGGCTTCATCCTCACCTGATCTCGAGGATCTTCTCCCGCATCGCGTAGACCACGGCCTCCATCCTGGAGTGCAGCTGCAATTTCTCCAGGATGTTGCGCACGTGGTTCTTCACGGTGTTCTCGCTGATGAACAGCTCCTTGGCGATATCCCGGTTGTTCATCCCGGTCGCCACGAGCTTGAGCACCTCCAGCTCACGGTCGGTGAGCCGGGGCGCGGGCACCAGCCGCCGCTCGTCGGTGCGCTGGATCATCGACTTGAACTCGGTCAGGAGCTTGGCCGCCATCGACGGGCTGATCTGGGACTGGCCGTCCGCCACCGCCCGGATGGCGGTCGAGACCTCGTCGGTCGAGATCTCCTTCAGCAGATAACCCGTGGCCCCCGCCTTGATCGCGTCGTAGAGATCGGCTTCCTCATCGCTGATCGTCAGCATGATGATCTTGGCGCTGGGTGCCACTTCCTTGATGGCGGTGCACGCCTCGATCCCCCCGCGCTTGGGCATGCGCACATCCATCAGGACGATGTCCGGCAGCAGATCCGCCGCCTTGTCCACGGCCTCGGCCCCGTCCCCCGCCTCGCCGACGACCTGGATGTCCTCCTCCTGGGCCAGGACGATCTCCAATCCGCGCCGGAAGAGCGCGTGGTCGTCCACCACGAGGACCCGAATCGGCTCCTTGCGCGTATCGCCGCGCGGCTCGCCCCTGTCCGGACCGACGCCGTGGTCACCGGCGTCGGACACGGGCCCGAAGCTGTCCGCCATCGTTCCTCCCCCTGAAGGCCATGGCCCTTGCGGTCCGCACCCTCTGGTGCACTCGGTCTGGCATCAACCGGTGCTTTCGGTACGCCGGTTGACCGTTTGGGCCATGATTCCATGCCCGGACGGCGTCATGGTCCCGCCGTGGTCGCACGGAGGTGCCCCGGGGGGCGCACAGGCGCTCCGGGGCACCTCTCACTTGTCAGGACTGGTCAGGCTGGATTCGGCTGAATTCCTCGGTCAGCCGCCGAGTGCGCCGCCGGCGCCACCGGGCGCCTCTCCGACGAACGCCTCCGGCTGAAGATGAATCACCCCGTAGTCATAGCCATGCCGCCGGTAGACGACGCTGGGCTGGTTGGTGTCGGAGTCGACGAACAGATAGAAGTCGTGCCCGACCAGCTCCATCTCGTAGAGAGCCTGGTCGAGCGTCATCGGGGCCGCGGCGTGGGTCTTCTCCCGGACCACCAGGGGGCCCTCACCCTGCACCTCCAGAGAGCCCATCCGGGTGGTGGGGACGGTCTCCGTCGCGCGCTGGGGCGCGATCTCGCCATGCCCGTTGATGCGCGCCGCGTTGGGCACGGTGACAGCCACGTCGCTGGCCGGAATGCGACCGTTACCACGGCGCGCGTGGCGCTTGTCATTCTGCTTCCGCATCCGTGCCTCCAGCTTGCTGGCCGCCATGTCCAGCGCTGCGTACGGATCGGCCGCGGCGGCCTCCGCCCGGATCACCGGGCCGCGTGAGCGGAGCGTGATCTCCACTCGGTCCGCGCGGTCGGACTGCCGCGGATTGTGCTCCTTGGACACCTCGACGTCGAGGCTGATGACCTTGCCGTCGAGCTTCTGGATCTTGTCCAGCTTCAGCTTCTCGGCCACGTGCTTCCGGAACCGCTCGGGCACCTCAGTTTTACGGCCCTTGACGACGATGTCCACGCAGAACTCCGTTCCCGGGTAGCTCCAGTCAGTATCGGAGCGTCATCCCTTGTGCACTTGGCTCCGGCGTCTTCCGGAGCCACCGGCTTGGCGCTTTCAGCTCCTCCTTCCCACGGGGAGGATCTCAACCCCATGTCTTCCAAGGTTCACCAGAAAGCAGGCAAAAACACGCCAAGCGGATGAGTGAGTCATAGCACCCGCCACTCCTCACAACCGAACATAGCTCGACCGGTCGGAAGTCGGCACCCCCTACCGGCACGTACCTCCGATCAGGTGCTTTGCCGCTCTTGCCACCTGCAACGATGGGGCTTCGTATTCAGTTCCGGTCGATGCGCGTCAGGGGTGCGGCCACCACGGCCGCGCCGATGACCAGGCCACCGGCCACCGTCACCGCCCGCGCCGCCTCCGCGAGCGAGGCACCCGTGGTCATCAGATCGTCCACCAGCACCACCGGGCCCTCCACGAGCAGCCGGCCGCTGCCGGGGACCGCCCCCAGCGCCCCCGTGACATTCGCCCGCCGCTGCCGCGCGTCCAGCCCCGACTGGTCGGTCACCCGGCGCCGCTGGCGCAGCACCGCCGGGACCCTCGCCGGACGCCCGCCGTCGCGCAGCACACCCGCCGCGGCGAGCGCGATCCGCCGGGCCGGGTCATGCCCCCGGGCCCCCACCGCACGCCGGGCCGACGGCACCGGCACCAGCAGCAGCGGGCCCGTGCCGGGTCTCGCCCCCGCCCCGGCACCCCGTCTCCTACCCGGTCTCGCCCCGCGTATCGCGTCCGGCCCCGCGCCGCACGCCCGGGTGCGTGCCCTGGGGCCGTAGCCCGCACGGGGCGCTGCGCCGGCGCCGGCGCAGACCGCCCGCACCGCCCCCGCCAGCGCCTCGCCCAGCGGCCGCGCCAGCCGGAGCGCTCCCCGCTCCTTGTGCGCGAGCAGCACCGCCCGCGCCTCGTCCACGTAATCCACCGCCGCATGGACCACCGGCAGCCCCGGCGGCACCGGGCTCGGCTCCACCCGGCGCGCCCCGGATCCGCGCAGTGCCCCACGACAGCGGCCACACAGCGTGCCGCCCGGCCGACCGCATCCGGCGCAGTCGGCCGGCAGCACCAGATCGGCGATCTCCTGCCACCAGGCCCGCATGGACACCACTGTCCCGGCGTCCGGGCCCTCGCGCCACCCCCTGTGGACAACCGCGCACATGTGGACAACCGACCACCCCCGACCGGCTAGCCCTGGCTCAGGACCACAGCGCGACCGTCCACGCCGGGTCCAGGACCACGGTCACCTCGTCCCCCGGGCGAGCACCGAGGTGCGCGTCGGCGTGCGCGCGGAGCACGACGTCACCCACGGTGACGACGACCTCCTGCCGGTCGCCGAGGTACTCGGTGGTCGTGATGCGCGCCGTGAACCGGTTCGGGCCCGTGGTCTGTGGTGTCCCGGTGGCGACGTGGATGTGCTCGGGCCGGACGCACACGGAAAGCTCCTGGCCGGCGGTGGGCGGTGCGGGCGGGGTGGCGAACCGCTCGCACCGCACGACGCCGATGGCCGTCTTGGCGTCGACCACACGGTCACTGGGGCGCGCCGCCCCCTCGACCAATCCGGGGATGAGGTTGGCGCTGCCGACGAAGTCGGCCACGAACCGTGACGCCGGCGAGTCGTATATCTCGCTGGGCGATCCGATCTGCTCGATCCGGCCACGGTTCATGACCATGATCGTGTCGGACATGGCGAGGGCCTCGCCCTGGTCGTGCGTCACATAGATGGTGGTGACGCCGAACTTCTGCTGGAACGACCGCAGCTCGGCGCGCAGCTGTGAGCGCAGCTTGGCGTCCAGGTTGGACAGTGGCTCGTCCAGCAGCAGGACCTCCGGCTCGCACAGCAGGGCGCGGGCCAGCGCCAGCCGCTGCTGCTGGCCGCCGCTGAGCTGGGTCGACCACCGGTCGGCGTACTCCGACAGGCCCACCTGATCGAGCATCGCCAGGACACGCCGCTTGATCTCGGCCCGGGGATAGGTCGTGCGGCCGTACCGGAGCGGGAACGCGGCGTTTTCGAACACCTTCATATGCGGCCAGATCCCGTAGGACTGCGGCACCATCGCGATCGGCCGGTCCTCGGGAGAGACGTCGCGGCGCGCCGCGGCGGAGAAGACCGACTGGCCGTTCATCGAGATCTCGCCGCGGTCGGCCGTCTCGAGTCCGGCGAGGCAGCGCAGTGTGGTCGTCTTACCGCACCCGCTGGGCCCCAACAGGGTGAAGAAGCTGTTGCGCGGCACGGTGAAGCTGACGTCCGCGACAGCGAGGCTCATCTCGCCGCTCTGCTGGCGGTGGAATCGTTTCTCCAGGCCGGAGATCTCCACGGAGTGGTCGGAAGCAACGAGGTTCTGCACGGTCACGACACCTCACATGTGTTGTTGGAAGCCACGACGGTTGACCCACCAGACGGAGACGGCCGAGAGGGAGAGCAGGAGGACCGCGAGGGCGCTGGCCTCGGGATAATTCGCACTTTCGCCGATCATGTCCCACAGCAGCACCACGACGGTCCGGTTGTCGGAGCTGGACAGCAGCAGCGCGATGGGCAGTTCGCCCAGCGCGTTGGCGAACACCCACAGCCAGGTCCGCGACACCGCGGGCGCGGCGAGGGGGAAGATCACCCGGCGCAGCACGGTGCTGTTCGACGCCCCGGAGACGCGGGCCACCTCCTCCAGTCCGTTGTCGAGCTGCAACAGTGCCGTCTGGATCATGCGCGAGCCGCGCGGGATGTAGCGGGTGGTGAGCGCGATGATGATGATCCAGACCGTCCCGTAGACCGGGATGGGCAGGTACAGGTAGAGGAACAGCACCGCCACCCCCAGCACGATGCTGGGGATGGCGAAGACCAGGAAGGACAGGTCGAACAGGGCCCGGCCGATACGGCCGCCGCGCGTCGAGGCCAGCGCCAGCCAGAGGGCGAAGCCGGCGGTCAGCGTCGCGGTGACGAAGCTGATCACCAGGGTGTTGAAGAGCGCGTGGCTCAGGTTCGGGTCGCTGAAGATCGCGGTGTAGTTGTCGAGGCTGAGCGCGCCCAGGTTGTCGAAGCTGATCGGCTGGAGGTACGGGGTCAGGCTCGTCCAGACCAGGGTCAGGATGGGCACGAGGATCGCGACGAGCACGTAGAGCGTCACGATGGCGACGATCGGGATGCGCCACCGTCCCAGCCGCACCGGCATGGCCCGGTACCCCTTGCCCGCCACCACCCGGAACCGGTGCGACTCGCGCGTCTGGCGCCGGTAGACGGCGATCATCACCAGGGACAGCAGAACCAGGAGAATGCCGTGGGCGCTGGCCTGGCCGTAGTTGGGTATTCCCGACGGCGGCTGGAGCGCGGCCTGGACGTAGCTGCTGAACACGAAGATCTGGTCCGGCATCCCGAGCATGGCCGGGATCGCGAACTCCTCGATGGCGATGACGACCAGCAGCATGCTGGCCGCGGAGATCCCCGGCATCGTGAGGGGCAGTACCACCTTGCGGGTTCGCGTCAGCCACCCGGCGCCCGAGGTGGCCGCGGCCTCCTCGAACTCGAGGTTGAGCCGGGCGAACGTCGGCGCGAGCATGATGTACATGCCCGGTACGCCGAAGATGCCGGCCACCATGATCATGCCCGGCAGCGAGTAGATGTCGATCGAGTACCCGGAGATCCGCTCGACGGCGAGGGCGATCGGGCCGTTGGCGGGGTTGGCCGCCAGCACCCAGGCCACCGCCATGACCGCGGCCGGCACCGCCATGGGGGCCAGCGTGCTCGGCGCGAGGAAACGGCGTCCGGGGATGTCGGTCCGTTCGAACAGGTAAGCCAGACTGACGCTGATGACCAAGGCCACGGCCACGGTGCCGACCACGAAGATCAGCGAATTGAGAGCGACCTCCGCCAAGCGTTCCGAGGAGAAGATCCTGGTGAAGTTGGCGGACGTGAACCCGGGGATCTGGAAGGGCAGTTTGAACTCGCTGTCCTTGAGGCTGCTGTAGACCAGCATTCCCAGGGGAAAGAGCACGAGGTAGGCGAGGACGGCGCCGATGGCGATGTTGACGCCGGTCAGGACGCGGTCCCGGCGGTGAGGACGCCCGCCGGCGGGTAGTTCGGTGCCAGACTGCATCGCTGAAGTCTCCAAGGGTGGGCGGAAGAGCCCACTGCCCGCGGCTGCCGGCCGGAGGCCGCGGGCAGTGGTGCGTCAGTGACGGCCGTCAGTTGACATCGGTGCCCAAGGCGTCTTCGACCTTGGGAAAGAAAGCCGAGAACTGCTCGTACTGCTTGATGTCGGTTTCGCTGAACCACTCGACACCGGCGTCACACAGGGCGTCGATGACACGGTTCTTGGCGGCGTCCGTGCAGTCCGTGTTGGTGGGGATGATCGAGTTGTAGGTGTCGACCAGGGCGGATTGGCCTTCCTTGGAGGCGAGGAAGGCGGTGAGCAGGCGGCCCGCCGCCGGATGCGGGGCGCCGTCGGCCACGAAGAGATAGGACTTGTTGGCGTTCGTGGGGCCTACCGGTGCGACGGCGATCGGCGCGCCCTTGGCCTTGTCCTCCAGCACGAGGTTGATCAGGTCGGTGCCGACCGGTGTCTGGCCGGAGACGATGTTCGTGTGGGCCTGCGTGGTGTTCTCGGTGTAGTGGGGCCGCAGCCGGGCCAGCCGGGAGGCGTACGTGAGACCGGCGTCGGTGCCGAGCGAAGCGTCCCGGGCCCATACGGTCATGAAGGAACCGCGCGACTCGACGGTGAGCTTGCCCCCTTTCCACCGCGGAGCGAGCAGGTCGTCCCAGCTCGCGGGCGCGTCGCCGGCGGCGACGGCGTCGGTGTTGTACGCCCAGACCTTCGGTACGGCCCAGACGTAGACGAAGTTGTCGGCGAAGATCTGCCCGGCGGGCACCTCGTAGTCGGCCCAGTTCACCTTCGCCGCCATGTCCTGCGACGGCAGCACCGTGAGCCCGCCGGCGTTGGACACGTCGAAGCTCACGCGGTCCGCGGCCTGCTCCACATTGAGCTGTGTGACGAGGTCCGGAGCCTTCTTGTTCGTGTACTTGACCTTGATCCCGGGGTACTTCTTCTCGAAGGCGTCGATGGCCGGCCGCATCTGCGCCTCCGGTTTCGGCGCGAACCACACGACCTCCCCCTCGGCCTTGGCCTCCTGGTACAGCGCGTCCAGGTCCTTGGCCTTCGGAGCGGGCGGAGGACCGCCCCCGCACGCGGCCGTGACGAGGGCGAGCACCGTGCCCAAGGCGGCCGCGACGGCGGCGCGGCTCCGGCGACCGGCCCGTTGCCGCACTCCGTTCATGGCACTCACCGATCCTCGGCGCCAGGACCCGCACCGCGGCCGAGCCCGTACAGCCGGCCGGCGGTGCCGCCCGCGATCAGTTCCAGGTCGGTGGCGTCGAGCGTCGGCAGCTGCGCCCTGATGAGGTCGGCCAGCTCGGCCAACGACCCGGCCGAGGCGGGAAAGTTCGAACCCCACATCACGTGCGCCGCGCCGAACTCCTCGATCAGCGCGCGGACCACCGGCGCCGCGGATCCGGCCTCGCGTTGCGCGCGCAGCACGGCCGGCGGCGTGAGCTTGATGAAGACCCGGCCCGTCTCGCTGAGCCGGGGTACCCCGGCGGCACTCGGGTACAGCACCGTGTCGTCGCCCACCCGCGGCCGCCCCGCGTGGTCGAGGATCACGGTGAGGCCCGGGTACTGCTGGAGGAGCCCCGCGAGGATGGGGGCGTGCTGGGCGTGCATCTGGATGCAGACCGGCACCCGGCGGTCGGACAGGAACTGCCAGACCGGGGCCATGCGCTCGTCGTCGAGGCCGCGGCCGGGCGTCGGGACGGCCGTCGTCCCGTCGGCGGCGCGGATGCGGACTCCCGAGAAGCCCCGCTCGTCGATCCAGTGCTGGAGGTCGTCGACCGCCTTCGGAGAGAGGAAGTCCACCGAGCAGACCCCGCTGATGCGGTCGGCGTGCCGGGCGAGCTGATCGGCCACGTAACTGTTGTCGAACCCGTAGACCGTGGAGGCCTGGACGACGACGAGGTGGTCGACGCCGGCGGCGTCGGCCTGACGCAGGAGGCCGTCGATGTCGGTGGGCCGTTCCTGGGACCAGGTGGAGCGGTGGCCGCCGAGCGGAGCCGCGGGGTAGGAACCGGTGTCGGGCGAGATGATGTGGGTGTGCGTGTCGACGTTGAACATGTGCACCTCAGAACTGGTGGATGGCGCGGCGAGCGGGTGTGATCAGGCAGGCTCACCGAGGTGCCGGGTGAAGTCGTCGAGGAGCTCGGCCGCGGTGACCGGCGTACGGATGACGTTCTGCTGGAGGGCGTAGTCGATCGCGACCTGGAGGCCGGCGACGAGTTCCTCGGTCACCCCGAACCGCAGGGCGCGCACGCGGGGACCGGGCGCGGCCTCGGCCGCCTTACGGGCCTCGATCTGGGCGCCGAAAGCCTGGTAGAGCGCCGAAACCGTCCGGGGCTCGGCCTCCAGGAAATCCCGCCGGACGGTGAGCATGTGGTTGATCGGCACCGTCCCGTGCCGGGCGCCCCAGGCCTCCTCGGCCTCACGCCAGTTCGGGATGATCGGCACCAGCGGTCCCTGCGCCCCGTCCAGCGCCGGCGGGCCCAGCACAGCGGCCACGGCGTCACCGCGCTCCAGCACGTCGAGCACCCTGCCCGTCGTCCGTTCGACGTTCGGCGGCTCGACGTAGCTCGCGACGTGCGGCTCCTCGGTGGTGACCCAGGTGACGTCCTTGGCGTCGACGCCGAACTCCTCGTGCAGGATGCCGCGGACCCACAGGCCGGTCGTCTGGCTGTAGGCCCGGACACCGACCCGCTTGCCGGCCAGGTCCGACGGGCTGATCTCGGCCGAACCGGGCCAACGGGTGAGGGAGTGGTGGTGGAAGTCGCCGCTCAGTACCACCGGCAGCAGTGCGATCGGGGCACCGGCCTCGTGGGCCTGAAGGAAGGTCGCGATCGCGAGTTCGCTGACGTCGTAGCGGAGCTCACGCACCATCGGAGCGAACGCCTTGTAGATCGGATCAGCCGCCGCGAGCTCGATGCCGTACCCCCCGACGCTGAAGCCGGGATCGCCGAGGAACGCCGTGTGCGGGTAGGACTTCGCCGCGATGGACAGGGTTTTGGCCATGAAGCAACTCCTGCGTTACAGACGAATACAGAGAGTGCACTGGTGCCGTCACTCCACCGACGGTGAACACCAGTCCGTTGAACAGTCTTGGCGCACCGTACGCACGATTCACGCCTGGATCAACCCTCTGAGCGCCAGATCGTTTAACAATGCCACCCACGGATGGTCTGACGGACCACGACGGCACCCTGCCCGAACCGGCGAAGCCACCCAGACCGGCCGAGCGCGTCCGCGTTTTCTCGAAGCGACCACAGGGTGGCCACACCTCATGGATTGTTATACAAAGAAAGCTGTACCAAGCAGCGAACCGAGCACGGTCACATGGGCACGCGGTCGCCGGATCATGGACCGCTTCGCGCCTCCGCGCGCCCACGCCTGCCTCGACCCGGTCCGCGTGGTCCCCGTCGCCGCCCCGCCCCTCGCGTCGGGAAGCGACCCCCGCCTAACCCGGGTAGACCGGAGCCGTACCGTCCTGGTCCACGGTCTTCCAGTCGGTGTTCGGCAGCAGCCGCACGATGCCGTTCTCCCTGGTCTCGGCGATCAGCGGCCGGGTCTGGTCCTCCGAGGCGCCGATCGACTGCACACCGTTCGGCCCCGGCACCTCCGGGACGTTCGCCGGGGAACCGTCCGTCTCCACGTACTGGAGCTGCTGCACCCCGTCCGACTCCCGGCCCGCGACCACCAGCCTGCTGTCACCCGCCCAGGAGAAGGTGTCGACGTCCTCCAGCTTCGGCGCGATCGCCTGCAACGCCCGCACCGACAGCTTCGGGTCGGCCGCCGTGCCCCGCCGCTCGATCCGGCCGAGCCGCAGCGTGCTGTGGCCGGACCGCTCGACCAGCATCGCGATCCTGGAACCGTCCGCGGACACCCGCAACGCCGTGATCCGGCCACCGCCGAGCTTCGGCAGCTCCACCTCGTCCACCGGCCCGGTACCGTCCCGCAGCCGCAGCAGCCGCGGCCGCTGCGGATCCCGGTCGGCCACCCACAACCCGCCCAGACCGTCCCAGCTCGGCGCCGTCAGGCCGTGCGCCACGCTGCCGCCCTGGCTGCGCAGCCGCACCTTGCCGCGCTCGGCGTCGGACGCCAGCTCGGTGACGTACAGCGACTGGCCGTCGGCCGTGACCCCGGCCGCGTGCCGCTCGTCACGGGAGACCGCCACCAGGCCCAGACCCGCGTCATCGGCGCCGAACGGCCCCGGAACGGGCTGTGGCCGGTCCTCGTCGTCGGTCAGCCGGACCATCCGGTGCTGGGAGTCGACGAAATACTGGTGCAGCGGATGGCCCTCGACCCCCTCCGGGGCATACGCACGCGCCGCGTCCCTGGAGAGGGCACACAGCTCCGAGCCGTTCTGCCGCTCCAGACGCACCCCGCTGACCTGGGACGATCCCTCACCCAGATCCTGGACCGTGAACAGCGTCTGCGCCGCCATCCGGGCACAGCGCGCCCCGCTGACGCCGGCCGCCCGGTCGCTCAGCCGGACCTTCAGCGCCTTCGAGTCGTCCAGCGACAGCCGCTCGCCCCGGCTGCCGAGCGCCGTACCGCTCGGGAAGGAGCTGCTGACCACCGGCTCCAGCCACCCCGTCGGACCGTCCAGCAGCGCCTTGACGGTCGCGGTGACCGGGTCGATCCGGCGCCGCACATAGACCGGATCGGCCACCAGAACGTGGTTCGCGACCTTCGACTCCTCGGCATCCGGGCCCGGATCGGCGAAGTAGTACTTGTTGACCGAGCGATAGATGCGCTGGAAGTCGGACTCGCCGAGGATCAGCCCCCGCGGCGGCCCGTCGATCCGCCACTCCGAACCGCTCAGAGTGAGGTGGATGCGCTCCTCGTACGGCTGCTCATCGGGCTTGTAGGCGTGCGTGTCGTCCACGACCGCGATCCGCTTGCCCGACAGCACGACCGTCTTACCGTTGCCGTCCCGGTCGCCCGGGTCCGTCTCGACCCGGACGTCCGGCGCCTGCTCCAGCACGGTGGTGGCCGCGAACGGCTGCCACCGCTTGGCCGCGCTCTTGGTCAGGTACTCCTTCGCCGTGCCGAAGTTCTCCTCGTCGCTCGTGGTGGCCTCCAGGAAGCCGGAAACCAGCTCAGCGGGCTGCTCGCCCTTACCCGGACTCACCCCGTACACCCGGACCTGCGCATCGGCGTCGGAGCGCGGTGAGGAGTCCACCCGCCGCACATCGCCGCTGCCGGGCATCGAGGCGCAGCCCGACAGCAGCAGGGCGCCACAGGCCAGCAGCGTGGGCGTGCTCAGGGCCCGGCGGCCCGGCCGGCGCACCCGGCGGCGGAAACGGTGACGGTCGCCACGATCAGTGCCCACGAGGTCGGCCCTCCCCTTCGGTCGGTGTCGTCTGCCGGGCGGACGGCGCCCGGCCGCCCGACGGCCCGTCGGACGGCGTCTCCGGGGCGCCGCGCACCACCCGCGACCCATTGCCCGGCAGCGCCGTCGGACCGGCCGACGACGGCGACGGCGCCGCGGCGTCGGCGGACGGCAGCGCGGACCGCGGCTGCGCGGGAACCGCTGCCGCCGACCGCTCCGCCAGGGGCCGCGGGGCCTCGACGTCAGCCGGCCGGCGGTTGCGCCGGGAGTCCTCGGGCTCCAGCGGGATCGGCGAACCACGCAGCACATCGCCCGCCGTACGCGGCAGCGTCAGGCGGAACTGCGAACCGCCACCGGGCTCGCCCCACGCCTGTAGCCAGCCGCCGTGCAGCCGCGCGTCCTCCACCGCGATCGACAGCCCCAGACCGGTGCCGCCAGTGGTGCGCGCACGAGCCGGATCGGCCCGCCAGAAGCGGTTGAACACCCGGGTCGCCTCACCGGGCTTGAGCCCCACGCCGTAGTCCCGCACCGCGACGGCCACCGCACCGCCCGCCGCCGCGAGCCGCACGACCACATCGCGGCCCTCACCGTGCTCCACGGCGTTGACCACCAGATTGCGCAGCACCCGCTCGACGCGACGGGGGTCCGCCTCCGCGACCACAGGCGCCTCGGCGCCCCGCACCAGAATCCGGGTGCCCTTGGCTTCGGCGAGCGGCTCGGCACCGTCCACCACCCGGTGCACCACATCCCGCAGATCGATCGGCTCGGCCTCCAGCGCGGCCGCGCCCGCGTCGAACCGGCTGATCTCCAGCAGATCGCTGAGCAGCGACTCGAAGCGGTCGACCTGGCCCCACAGCAGCTCGGCGGAGCGCGCGGTGATCGGATCGAAGTCCTCACGCGCCTCATGGATGACGTCCGCCGCCATCCTTACGGTCGTCAGCGGGGTGCGCAGCTCATGGGAGACATCGGAGACGAAGCGGCGCTGCATCCGGGAGAGCTCCTCCAGCTGCTGGATCTTGAGCTGGAGGTTCTGCGCCATCTTGTTGAACGACTCGCCGAGACGGGCGATGTCGTCCTCCCCAGTGACCTTCATCCGCTCCTGGAGCAGACCGGCCGCCAGCCGCTCCGAGATCCCCGCCGCCATCCTTACGGGCGTCACGACCTGCCGGACCACCACCCAGGCGATGGCGCCGAGCAGCACCACCACGAACACCCCGGCCGTGGCCAAAGTGCCCTTCACCAGGCTCAGCGACTTCTCCTCCTGGGTGAAAGGGAAGAGGTAGTAGAGCTGGTAGGCGTCGCCGTTGTTGTCGTCCAGACGCTTGCCGATGATCAACGCGGACTCGGAATCGCCGGAGCCCGCGTGCACGATCCGCCCGTACCGCTCGTACGGCGCGGTCCGCCCCTCGTCCACCCGTCGGCGCAGATCCGCGGGCACACTGTCCGGCTGCACATCGCCGGAGGCCCGCGGCCCCCGGCTGGCCACATACGGCGTCTCACCCGAGTCGGAGCTGAGCGCCACCACCGAGTACGCGCCCTTACCGCCGCTGGCGAGCTGCTCCACCAGCGCGTTCAGCCAGGAACCGGAATCCTGGGCGCCGGCCCCCGCACCGTCCTGGCCACCGGCATCGCTCTTGCGGTCGGCCATCTGCTCGGCCACCTCGAACCCACCGACGGCCTGCCCCTGCGCCGCATGGCGCTTGGCGTCCAGCAGACCGTTGCGCACCTGCCCGATGACCACCAGACCCAGCAGCAGCACCACGCCGAGCGACATCAGCAGCGTGGTGGCGACCACCCGCAGCTGGATGTTCCGCCGCCACAGCCGGGCAGCGGGCACCAGCGGACGGCGCACCCACCGGCCGAACAACCGGACCAACGGATGGGCCGGCCCTACGGACGCCCCGTCGGGCAGCAGATGCCCACCGCTCCACAACCTGCGCAGCAGCGGTATCTCACCCGCCGGGTCGGGCCGCCCCATCCGGGCACCCTCCGGAGCCCCGCCTCCCGGCCCACCGGGCTGCGGCGCCGTACCGCCACCCGTCATCTCAGCTGGGCCCGGCCTTGTAGCCGACACCGCGCACGGTCACCACGATCTCCGGCCGCTCCGGGTCCTTCTCGACCTTCGACCGCAGTCGCTGCACATGCACATTCACCAGCCGGGTGTCGGCAGCGTGCCGATAGCCCCACACCTGCTCCAGCAGCACCTCCCGGGTGAACACCTGCCACGGCTTACGGGCCAGCGCCACCAGAAGGTCGAACTCCAGCGGCGTCAGCGCTATCGACTGCCCGTCCCGCTTCACCGAGTGCCCCGCCACGTCGATCACCAGATCGCCGATCGCGAGCTGCTCCGGCGCCGGCTCCTCGGAACGCCTCAGCCGCGCCCTGATCCGGGCCACCAGCTCCTTGGGCTTGAACGGCTTGACGATGTAGTCATCCGCCCCGGACTCGAGCCCGACCACCACGTCGACCGTGTCACTCTTGGCCGTGAGCATGACGATGGGCACCCCTGACTCGGCCCGGATCAGCCGGCAGACCTCGATGCCGTCCCGTCCGGGCAGCATCAAATCGAGCAGCACCAGATCGGGCTTGGTCTCGCGGAAGGCGGCAAGAGCCTTGTCGCCGTCCGACACGAACGACGGTTCAAAGCCTTCGCCGCGCAGCACAATGCCGAGCATCTCTGCCAGTGCGGTGTCGTCGTCGACGACAAGGACGCGTCCCTTCATGTCGACATCATCCCATTACCCGATCGTGACCTGGAGCACAGCTCGGCGATACCGTCCGCGGTGACCGGAGAGACCGCCCCGTGCTCGGTGACGATCGCCGTCACCAACTCCGGTGGTGTGACGTCGAAAGCCGGATTGTGGGCCTGTGTCCCCAGGGGAGCCACCGGCACTCCGGTGCCCGCCACATGTCCGACGGCGGGGACATATGGAATTGTGATGTCTGTCACCTCATGTCCGGGGCGCTGTTCGACCTCGATCGCGGCTCCATGGGGAGTGGCCGGGTCCACCGTGGTGGTCGGGGCGACCACCACGAACGGCACATGGTGATAGCGAGCCAGCACCGCGAGCGGATAGCTGCCCACCTTGTTGGCCACCGAGCCGTCCGCGGCGATCCGGTCCGCCCCGATCAGCACCGCGTCCACCTCGCCCGCCGCGAACAGGGAGCCCGCCGCGTTGTCGGTGAGCAGGGTGTACGCCATCCCGGCGCGCGCCGCCTCATACGCGGTCAACCGCGCCCCCTGGAGCAGGGGTCGGGTCTCGTCCACCCAGAGCCGTCGCAGCTGTCCCGCCCGGTGCACCGCCTTGACCACGGCGAGGGCGGTGCCCTCACCCCCGGAGACCAGGGCGCCGGTGTTGCAGTGGGTGAGGATCCGATGGCCGCCGGCCGGCAGCAACTCATCGAGGAGCGCCTGACCGTGGGCCGCCATGCGGTCACTGGCCTCGGCATCCTCCCGGTGCAGCGCGCGGGCCTCGGCGAGGGCGACCGCGGCGGCCTGCGCATCGTCCGCGCCCTCCCGGATCGCGGCCTGGTACGCGGCGGCGGCCCGGCGAACGCCATAGGCGAGGTTGACGGCCGTGGGACGGGCGTGGGCGAGCGCGTCGGCGGCCTCGTCCACATCGAAACCCCGGGCCGCGGCGAGCGCGACACCGTATGCCCCGGCGATGCCGAGCAGCGGGGCGCCGCGCACGGCGAGGGAGCGGATCGCCTCCACCAGCGCCGGCACATCGGTGCACACCAGGTCGACCTCTTCGGCGGGCAGCCGGGTCTGGTCGAGGAGTACCAATACGGGCCCCTCCGGGGGTTCCTCCCAGCGCAGCGCCAAAACAGCGGGAGGTATGGGGCCTTCCGGGGACAGCGGATGCTGATCAGCCATCCGCCCAGTCTGCCCTGTACGCCACCGACTATTGAAGTGCCGGACCGTCCCCAGTGGCCGGTACGGGGGAGAACGCACCGTGGCACGATGGCTGCCATCCGTCCGCCGCGGACGCCGCGGCCGGCCAACGAACGACCTACGGAGCGACGATGAATGACTCTCCGGGCTGGGCCCCGCCCGGATCGTCCCCTTCCGACGAACCGGACCGCGGCGCTCAGCAGCAGGGCGAGCCCGCCGACCAGCCCGCACCGGAGCAACCCGCCCGGGGCGCCACCTGGGCCCGCCGCCAGCCGCCGCCCGGTCACTGGACCGTATCGGGCAGAGGCCCCACGCCACCGCCGCCGGTCCGGCCCGCCGCGGCGCCCACCGGCGGATGGGGCACCGGCCGGCGTCAGCCGCCCGCTCCCCGACCCGGTGTCATCCCCCTGCGCCCGCTGGCCGTCAGCGAGATCCTGGACGGCGCGGTGGGCATCATGCGCGCCCACTGGCTCACGGTCCTCGGCATCTCGCTCGTCGTCTCGATCGTCATCCAGGGTCTGATCACGGCCGCCACGGGACTCTGGTTCAACAAGGCTCACGGGAACGAGACCCATGTCCTCGACGAACGGGACGTCACCGTCAGCGAGGCGATGCGCGCCGTCGGCAACGCCTTCGGAGACAGCGGAGTCGCCCTGCTGATGGGCGTCCTCGGAACGATCGTCACCACGGCCCTGATGACCGTGGTCGCCGCACGGGCGGTGCTGGGCCGATCCGTGACCATCCGGGAGGCCTGGGCCGGCGCCCGGCCGTACCTGCTTCAGCTGTGCGGGCTCCTGCTTCTGGTCCCCGCCATCGCCATGGCCGTCATCGCCGCCGGTATGACGCCGGGTCTGCTGCTGGCCGCGGCGGGCGTGCCCAGCGAAGGCGCCGCACTCGCCTCTCTGGGCGGACTCGCCGGAGCAGGTGTCGCCGCCTGGCTCTGGATCCGCTTCAGCCTCGCACCGGCCGCGCTGATGCTGGAGAAGCAGGGGATCATCCCATCCCTGCGACGCTCCTCCAAACTGGTGCGCGGTGCGTGGGGGCGCGTCTTCGGCGTTCAACTGCTGGCCGTCGTCCTGGTCTTCATCGTCGGCGCCATCGTGGAGATTCCCACCAGTCTGGTCGCCATGCTGATCGGCGGGGACAACGCCATGGACTGGCTGTCCGGTGAATCCGTCTCCGTCAGCTGGACCTTCCTGGCCGTGGTCGGTGTCGGCGGGGCGATCAGCTCGACCATCACCTTCCCGATCAGCGCGGGTGTGACGGCCCTTCTCTACATGGACCAGCGCATCCGGCGTGAGGCGCTCGACCTCGAGCTCGCCCGCGCCGCGGGGATGCGGGGAGACCATCCGGAAGGCCACGGCACGGACCAGCCGACCGTCGGCTCCACGTCCGGCAACTGATGGCACCACACACGGAGACGAACGGGGTGTCACCCTACGGGCCCTCACCACACGAGTCGTCACCATCACGGGCCATCACCTCCCCCATCGCCCGTTCGGCACAGCCCAGGGCCTGTTGACCAGACGTCAACGGGCCCACCGGACCGCCTCACTGACAACTCTGCGCGCCCTCCCCCTCGCCACGCCAGGGGCACTGATGCCTTTTCACTCGATCCGGTGGAACATCCGATCGAATGGGAACGCAAAAATGCCTCGGTCCCGAGCACAATATACTCGGGACCGAGGCTAAAAATTTGTTCGGCGGCGTCCTACTCTCCCACAGGGTCCCCCCTGCAGTACCATCGGCGCTGAAAGGCTTAGCTTCCGGGTTCGGAATGTAACCGGGCGTTTCCCTAACGCTATGACCACCGAAACACTATGAAGATAACAACCGGAAACAACACGGTTCATTACTTCAGAACCAACACAGTGGACGCGAGCAACTGAGGACAAGCCCTCGGCCTATTAGTACCAGTCAACTCCACCGGTCACCCGGCTTCCATATCTGGCCTATCAACCCAGTCGTCTACTGGGAGCCTTAACCCCTCAAGGAGGTGGGAGCCCTCATCTCGAAGCAGGCTTCCCGCTTAGATGCTTTCAGCGGTTATCCCTCCCGAACGTAGCCAACCAGCCATGCCCTTGGCAGAACAACTGGCACACCAGAGGTTCGTCCGTCCCGGTCCTCTCGTACTAGGGACAGCCCTTCTCAAGACTCCTACGCGCACAGCGGATAGGGACCGAACTGTCTCACGACGTTCTAAACCCAGCTCGCGTACCGCTTTAATGGGCGAACAGCCCAACCCTTGGGACCGACTCCAGCCCCAGGATGCGACGAGCCGACATCGAGGTGCCAAACCATCCCGTCGATATGGACTCTTGGGGAAGATCAGCCTGTTATCCCCGGGGTACCTTTTATCCGTTGAGCGACGGCGCTTCCACAAGCCACCGCCGGATCACTAGTCCCGACTTTCGTCCCTGCTCGACCCGTCGGTCTCACAGTCAAGCTCCCTTGTGCACTTACACTCAACACCTGATTGCCAACCAGGCTGAGGGAACCTTTGGGCGCCTCCGTTACCCTTTAGGAGGCAACCGCCCCAGTTAAACTACCCACCAGACACTGTCCCTGATCCGGATCACGGACCCAGGTTAGACATCCAGCACGACCAGAGTGGTATTTCAACAACGACTCCACCACAACTGGCGTTGCGGCTTCACAGTCTCCCACCTATCCTACACAAGCCGAACCGAACACCAATATCAAGCTGTAGTAAAGGTCCCGGGGTCTTTCCGTCCTGCTGCGCGAAACGAGCATCTTTACTCGTAGTGCAATTTCACCGGGCCTATGGTTGAGACAGTCGAGAAGTCGTTACGCCATTCGTGCAGGTCGGAACTTACCCGACAAGGAATTTCGCTACCTTAGGATGGTTATAGTTACCACCGCCGTTTACTGGCGCTTAAGTTCTCAGCTTCGCCACACCGAAATGTGACTAACCGGTCCCCTTAACGTTCCAGCACCGGGCAGGCGTCAGTCCGTATACATCGCCTTACGGCTTCGCACGGACCTGTGTTTTTAGTAAACAGTCGCTTCTCGCTGGTCTCTGCGGCCACCACCAGCTCCGAGTGCAAAACTCATCACCAGCAATGGCCCCCCTTCTCCCGAAGTTACGGGGGCATTTTGCCGAGTTCCTTAACCATAGTTCACCCGAACGCCTCGGTATTCTCTACCTGACCACCTGAGTCGGTTTAGGGTACGGGCCGCCATGAAACTCGCTAGAGGCTTTTCTCGACAGCATAGGATCATCCACTTCACCACAATCGGCTCGGCATCAGGTCTCAGACATAAGCAAGACGGATTTACCTACCTTGCGTCCTACACCCTTACCCCGGGACAACCACCGCCCGGGCTGGACTACCTTCCTGCGTCACCCCATCACTCACCTACTACAGGTCTGGACCGTCGGCTCCACCACTCCCCTTCACCCGAAGGATCCAGGGCGGCTTCACGGACTTAGCATCGCCTGGTTCAGCGTTGGCGCTTCAAAGCGGGTACCGGAATATCAACCGGTTGTCCATCGACTACGCCTGTCGGCCTCGCCTTAGGTCCCGACTTACCCTGGGCAGATCAGCTTGACCCAGGAACCCTTAGTCAATCGGCGCACACGTTTCCCACGTGTGAATCGCTACTCATGCCTGCATTCTCACTCGTGAACCATCCACAACTCGCTTACACGGCTGCTTCACCCGGCACACGACGCTCCCCTACCCATCACAACAGCCGTTAGGCCTTACGCTGCAATGACACGACTTCGGCGGTACGCTTGAGCCCCGCTACATTGTCGGCGCGGAATCACTTGACCAGTGAGCTATTACGCACTCTTTCAAGGATGGCTGCTTCTAAGCCAACCTCCTGGTTGTCTCTGCGACTCCACATCCTTTCCCACTTAGCGTACGCTTAGGGGCCTTAGTCGATGCTCTGGGCTGTTTCCCTCTCGACCATGGAGCTTATCCCCCACAGTCTCACTGCCGCGCTCTCACTTACCGGCATTCGGAGTTTGGCTAAGGTCAGTAACCCGGTAGGGCCCATCGCCTATCCAGTGCTCTACCTCCGGCAAGAAACACACGACGCTGCACCTAAATGCATTTCGGGGAGAACCAGCTATCACGGAGTTTGATTGGCCTTTCACCCCTAACCACAGGTCATCCCCCAGGTTTTCAACCCTGGTGGGTTCGGTCCTCCACGAAGTCTTACCTCCGCTTCAACCTGCCCATGGCTAGATCACTCCGCTTCGGGTCTTGAGCGCGCTACTCAAACGCCCTCTTCGGACTCGCTTTCGCTACGGCTCCCCCACACGGGTTAACCTCGCAACACACCGCAAACTCGCAGGCTCATTCTTCAAAAGGCACGCAGTCACGACGCAGAGACAAGTCTCTGCGCGACGCTCCCACGGCTTGTAGGCACACGGTTTCAGGTACTATTTCACTCCGCTCCCGCGGTACTTTTCACCATTCCCTCACGGTACTATCCGCTATCGGTCACCAGGGAATATTTAGGCTTAGCGGGTGGTCCCGCCAGATTCACACGGGATTTCTCGGGCCCCGTGCTACTTGGGAAACAAGCAAGCAAGCCACCACGATTTCAGCTACGGGGGTCTTACCCTCTACGCCGGGCCTTTCGCATGCCCTTCGCCTATCGCAATGGTTTCTGACTCACCCAGCCGCCGGCAGACGACTGAAGCTCACTCCCACAACCCCGCATGCGCAACCCCTGCCGGGTATCACACACATACGGTTTAGCCTCATCCAGTTTCGCTCGCCACTACTCCCGGAATCACGGTTGTTTTCTCTTCCTGCGGGTACTGAGATGTTTCACTTCCCCGCGTTCCCTCCACATACCCTATGTGTTCAGGTATGGGTGACAGCCCATGACGACTGCCGGGTTTCCCCATTCGGACACCCCCGGATCACAGCTCGGTTGACAGCTCCCCGGGGCCTATCGCGGCCTCCCACGTCCTTCATCGGTTCCTGGTGCCAAGGCATCCACCGTGCGCCCTTAAAAACTTGGCCACAGATGCTCGCGTCCACTGTGCAGTTCTCAAACAACGACCCGTACCCCGTCACCCACACTCACGTGCAGTACACCGAGACCGGCCGAAGGAACAAGCGAAACCCTCTCGCCCGTACCCTCAGACACCCAACAGCGTGCCCGACCCGACCGCACCCGATCATCCCGTTCCACGCCCCCGGAGAGGCAGTACTGAAGACACCAGGCCAACGGCCGTGCCGAATAGTCAACGTTCCACCCATGAGCAACCGTGCGAGACATCCGCTCGCAGTCGGCTATGTGCTCCTTAGAAAGGAGGTGATCCAGCCGCACCTTCCGGTACGGCTACCTTGTTACGACTTCGTCCCAATCGCCAGTCCCACCTTCGACGGCTCCCCCCACAAGGGTTGGGCCACCGGCTTCGGGTGTTACCGACTTTCGTGACGTGACGGGCGGTGTGTACAAGGCCCGGGAACGTATTCACCGCAGCAATGCTGATCTGCGATTACTAGCGACTCCGACTTCATGGGGTCGAGTTGCAGACCCCAATCCGAACTGAGACCGGCTTTTTGAGATTCGCTCCACCTCACGGCTTCGCAGCTCATTGTACCGGCCATTGTAGCACGTGTGCAGCCCAAGACATAAGGGGCATGATGACTTGACGTCGTCCCCACCTTCCTCCGAGTTGACCCCGGCAGTCTCCTGTGAGTCCCCATCACCCCGAAAGGCATGCTGGCAACACAGAACAAGGGTTGCGCTCGTTGCGGGACTTAACCCAACATCTCACGACACGAGCTGACGACAGCCATGCACCACCTGTACACCGACCACAAGGGGGCACCCATCTCTGAGTGTTTCCGATGTATGTCAAGCCTTGGTAAGGTTCTTCGCGTTGCGTCGAATTAAGCCACATGCTCCGCCGCTTGTGCGGGCCCCCGTCAATTCCTTTGAGTTTTAGCCTTGCGGCCGTACTCCCCAGGCGGGGAACTTAATGCGTTAGCTGCGGCACGGACAACGTGGAATGTCGCCCACACCTAGTTCCCAACGTTTACGGCGTGGACTACCAGGGTATCTAATCCTGTTCGCTCCCCACGCTTTCGCTCCTCAGCGTCAGTATCGGCCCAGAGATCCGCCTTCGCCACCGGTGTTCCTCCTGATATCTGCGCATTTCACCGCTACACCAGGAATTCCGATCTCCCCTACCGAACTCTAGCCTGCCCGTATCGAATGCAGACCCGGAGTTAAGCCCCGGGCTTTCACATCCGACGCGACAAGCCGCCTACGAGCTCTTTACGCCCAATAATTCCGGACAACGCTTGCGCCCTACGTATTACCGCGGCTGCTGGCACGTAGTTAGCCGGCGCTTCTTCTGCAGGTACCGTCACTTGCGCTTCTTCCCTGCTGAAAGAGGTTTACAACCCGAAGGCCGTCATCCCTCACGCGGCGTCGCTGCATCAGGCTTGCGCCCATTGTGCAATATTCCCCACTGCTGCCTCCCGTAGGAGTCTGGGCCGTGTCTCAGTCCCAGTGTGGCCGGTCGCCCTCTCAGGCCGGCTACCCGTCGTCGCCTTGGTAGGCCATCACCCCACCAACAAGCTGATAGGCCGCGGGCTCATCCTGCACCGCCGGAGCTTTCCACCACCAGACCATGCGGTCGGCGGTCATATCCGGTATTAGACCCCGTTTCCAGGGCTTGTCCCAGAGTGCAGGGCAGATTGCCCACGTGTTACTCACCCGTTCGCCACTAATCCCCGGCCGAAACCGGTTCATCGTTCGACTTGCATGTGTTAAGCACGCCGCCAGCGTTCGTCCTGAGCCAGGATCAAACTCTCCGTGAATGCTTCCGGGATATCCCGGCAAACACTGCACGAGAGCGGAACAGAACCGGAGGAATAATCCAGTCCCGTTCACAGCGTCCTCGCTGTGTTTTTCAAAGGAACCTCGTCCGAGATGGACGGGGTTATCAACATATCTGGCGTTGACTTTTGGCACACTGTTGAGTTCTCAAGGAACGGACGCTTCCTTCGAAACCCTTTCACCGGTTTCTCCGGGCGCTTCCCTTCGGTGTTTCCAACCTTACCAGATCCGATTTCCGGTCCGTTTCCGATCCGAATTCCGTTTCCGGTGGCCGTTGGAGGGCCTTGCCTTTCGGCGTGTTTTCGACTTTAGCAGACTCTCATCCGCCGAACCTAATCGGCTTCGCGTGATGCCTGCGGGGTGTCAAAGGTGCTCCGTTGGATTTCCATCCACATGCGGAGCGATTCAGATTCACCATCTGTCTGCGGCGGGCAGTCCCTGCTCACCACAACCGTTTAAACCTACCTCCCCCAGCGGACCCGGTCAAGGGATCTGGGGAAGATTCTTCGTGCGGCACCCCGGAGAGGCCACCCTCTCCGCTCACCGCGACCCTCTAACGTACGTACTCGCATGACCTGCGTCAAGGGGTCCGCGAAACTTTCCCAATGTCGCAGGTCAGAGGGGTGACAGAGGTCAGGCCGCGAAGGTCGACGGCGGGCTTTCCAGATCCTCCAGCTCGATGCCGGGGGCGGCGAGCACCACGTCTCCGGCGATGTGGACCGTCCGGACCTCTCCGGTGTCCACCTCGCTGACCTGGTATTCGTCCACAACCAGCGGTCCCGTGTCAGTGGCGTGTCCGGTTCTGTCGAGGAGTGCCCAGGATTGGTCCAGGGTGAGGGGGGCGAGGACCGGATCAGTGAAGGCCACGAGGCGGACCCGGACGGACCCGGCGCCCGGTTCCAGCCGCAGCAGGCGGGAGACGGCGACCAGGAAGGCCGGGGAGGCGCCGGTGAAGGAGTGGGCTCGGACATTGCCCTCGGTCGCGTGCTCCCCGGTGGGGTCGGTGCGGACCCAGGTCACCCCGTCCAGCGCGGCGCCCCTGACCTGCCAGCTCGCCGCGTGCAGTTCGACCCTGAGGGGCCGGCCGAGTTCGTCGAGGGTGAGGTCCACGGATCCGGTGTGATCGCCTGACGGTGAGGTCCGCTGTGCGACATAGCGCCAGCCGCTGGGTCCGGGCGCGCACTGGAAGTGCTCCTCACCCAGGGGGGTGTGATCGTGCGGGTCGTGGAGGGAGTAGCGGCCACGGGGCATGGTGAGGTCCTTGACGAGCGTGGGGCCCGCCCGGCCGGACGGCACGGACGGGCCCTGGGGCCCCGCCCGCGAGGGGCGGGGCCAGGTCAGCGGCCGCCGACGGTGCGGTCGGCGGCGCCGGTGCGATCAGCGGACGCGATCAGCAGCGGTACGCGATCAGTAGCGGTAGTGGTCGGGCTTGTACGGGCCCTCGACCGGGACGCCGATGTAGGCGGCCTGCTCGGGCCGGAGCGTGGTCAGCTTGGCCCCGAGCGCGTCCAGGTGGAGACGGGCGACCTTCTCGTCCAGGTGCTTGGGGAGCACATAGACGTCGGTCGGGTACGACTCCGGCTTGGTGAAGAGCTCGATCTGGGCGATGGTCTGGTTCGCGAAGGAGTTGGACATCACGAACGACGGGTGACCGGTCGCGTTGCCGAGGTTCAGCAGGCGGCCCTCGGAGAGCACGATGATCTTCTTGCCGTCAGGGAAGGTCCAGGTGTGGACCTGCGGCTTGACCTCGTCCTTCACGATGCCCGGGACGGCGGCGAGCCCGGCCATGTCGATCTCGTTGTCGAAGTGGCCGATGTTCCCGACGATCGCCTGGTGCTTCATCTTGGCCATGTCGGAGGCCAGGATGATGTCCTTGTTGCCGGTCGTGGTGACGAAGATGTCGGCGGTCTCCACCACGTCGTCCAGGGTGGCGACCTGGTAGCCGTCCATCGCCGCCTGAAGCGCGCAGATCGGGTCGATCTCGGTGACGATCACCCGGGCGCCCTGGCCGCGCAGCGACTCGGCGCAGCCCTTGCCCACGTCGCCGTAGCCGCAGACGACCGCGACCTTGCCGCCGATCAGCACGTCGGTGGCGCGGTTGATGCCGTCGACCAGGGAGTGGCGGCAGCCGTACTTGTTGTCGAACTTGGACTTGGTCACCGCGTCGTTGACGTTGATCGCCGGGAAGAGCAGCGTGCCGTCCCGCTGCATCTCGTAGAGGCGGTGCACGCCCGTGGTGGTCTCCTCGGTGACGCCGCGGATCTCGGACGCGAGCTGGGTCCACTTCTGCGGGCTCGCGGCGATGGTGCGGTTCAGCAGCTCGAGGATGACGCGGTGCTCGTCGTTCTCGGCGGTGGCGACGTCAGGGGCGGCGCCGGCCTTCTCGTACTCGACGCCCTTGTGGACGAGGAGGGTGGCGTCGCCACCGTCGTCCAGGATCATGTTGGGACCGCCGGTGGGGGTGCCGGGCCAGGTCAGCGCCTGCTCGGTGCACCACCAGTACTCCTCCAGCGTCTCGCCCTTCCAGGCGAAGACCGGGATGCCCTGCGGGTTCTCCGGAGTGCCCTGCGGGCCGACGGCGACCGCGGCCGCGGCGTGGTCCTGGGTGGAGAAGATGTTGCAGGAGGCCCACCGGACCTGGGCGCCGAGGGCGACCAGGGTCTCGATCAGAACGGCGGTCTGCACCGTCATGTGGAGCGAGCCGGTGATACGGGCGCCGGCCAGCGGCTGCTGCTCGGCGTACTCCTTGCGGATCGCCATCAGGCCGGGCATCTCATGCTCGGCGAGGGTGATCTCCTTACGGCCGAAGGCAGCCAGAGAGAGGTCCGCGACCTTGAAGTCCTGACCGGAGACGGCTGTCGTCATGAGTGCTGCTCCTCCTCGATCGTGTGCGAGCGAGAGTGGTTTCGGCTGGGCATGCGAGGCCTGGGCAGGGCCCCCGCACGGCGGACACACCTGTCCCCTTCTACCTCACAGTGCGCAGTCCGTCGGAGGCCCTCTCTCCCTCGGCCGGCCCGCGGTGCGGACCGCCCGACCGCCATCAGCAGCGACGTCTGGCTCGGTCACGAATCTACACCGATCGGCGCAGCGAACCCCAGCCCGCATCGGCCATCGTCGACCGCGACGCCTTGACCGGGGCCTACGGCCACGCCGCCGCGGGCACCGTGGCTCATCCGGGCGCTTTGATCCCGGCCGGATGTATTGCACGATGCCGCGAGCGCGGGGACGCTGGCAGCTTCCCGCGCCCGCTCAACGCGTTGTTAAGGAGAACCACGTGACCAGTCCAGCCGATCCCCCCAACGGTGCGGGGGCCAGCGGACCGGGGCTCAAGCTGCTCGCGGTGACCGCCTGTCCCACGGGCATCGCCCACACCTATATGGCCGCTGAGAAGCTGGCTCAGGCGGCGGAGTCGCTCGGCCACAGCATGAAGGTGGAGACCCAGGGCTCGATCGGGGCCGAGAACGTGCTGTCTGACAACGATGTCAGAAACGCGGACGGCATCATCATCGCCGCCGACAAGGACGTCGACCGCAGCCGCTTCATCGGTAAGAAGGTGCTTGTCGTCGGGGTCGCCGAGGGCATCCACCACCCGGAGCGGCTGATCGAGCAGGTCCGTGAAGCGCCGGTGTACCAGGGCGGCGGCCGGGACACCGAGGGCGGCGCCGCCCCGGCGGCTCCCGGCGGCGGCGGTAAGGGGCGCAGCGTCACCTATAAGGCGCTCATGAACGGCGTCTCGTACATGATCCCGTTCGTCGTGGTCGGCGGACTGCTGATCGCGGTCTCGCTCGCACTGGGCGGTGATACGACGTCCGAGGGCATCGTCATCCCCGACGACTCCTTCTGGAAGACGGTCAACGACATCGGGACCATCGGCTTCCAGCTGATGATCCCGGCCCTGTCCGGCTATATCGCCTACGCCATCGCGGACCGGCCCGCGCTGGTCCCCGGCATGGTGGGCGGCTGGATCGCGGCGCACGGCGAGTTGTACGACAGCGAGGCGGGCGCCGGCTTCATCGGGGCGATCGTCACCGGCTTCCTGGCCGGCTATCTGGTGCTGTGGATCAAGCAGGTCAGGGTTCCGAAGTTCGTCCAGCCGATCATGCCGATCATCGTGATTCCGATCGTGGCGACCTCGGCGCTCGGCCTCTTCTTCATCTATGTCCTCGGCGAGCCGATCTCCTGGGTCTTCGAGCACCTCACCGACTGGCTCGGCGGGCTGACCGGCACCAGCGCGGCGCTGCTCGGCGTTCTCCTCGGGTTGATGATCGCGTTCGACATGGGTGGGCCGGTCAACAAGACCGCGTTCCTCTTCGGGGCGGGACTGGTGTCCAAGAACCCCGAGGTCATGGGGGCGTGTGCGGCGGCCATTCCGGTTCCGCCGCTGGGGCAGGGGCTGGCCACGCTGCTGCGCCGCCGGATGTTCGACGACCAGGAGCGGGAGACCGGGCTCGCGGCGCTCTTCATGGGCTTCTTCGGCATCACCGAAGGGGCGATTCCGTTCGCCGCGGCCCGTCCGGCGCGGGTCATTCCGGCGAACATGCTGGGCGGCGCGGTCGCCGGGGCGATAGCCGGGGTGGCGTCGGTCGAGGACAACGTGCCGCACGGCGGTCCGATCGTCGCGGTGCTCGGCGCGGTCGGCGGGGTGCCGATGTTCTTCGTCGCCGTCGTCGTCGGTACGGCGGTCACCGCGCTGGGCACGATCGCGCTGATGTCGGTGGGCGGCGGCCGGGCCATGGCCGCGGAAGCCTCCTCCCCGGTTGCCCCGCCCGCGCCCGAGCCGGTCCCGGCCGGGGTGGGCGGCGGTGTCGGCGATATCGGCGATACGGGGGCGGCGAGCGGCGGCGCGGCGGTGTCGGTGGATTCGGCGGTGTCGGCGGCTTCGGCGGCGAGTAGTGGCGCGGCGGCCCCGGGGGCGGCCCGTACGGCGGTGTCCGTCGAGACCGCCGACGGCGAACCGGGAAGCGGGACCGCGTCCGAGTCAGGCGCGGTGGACCAGGTGCTGTCCGGCTATCTGACCGAGCGGACCGTGAAGGAGCGGCTGACGGCGAACCGTAAGGACGCCGCGATCCGCGAGATGGCCGAGCTGCTGGCCGCGACCGGCAGGGTGGCGGATACGGCGGAGCTGGTGCGGGCGGCGTTCGCCCGTGAGGACCAGGGCACCACCGGCCTCGGCGAGGAGATCGCGATTCCGCACGCCAAGACGGACGCGGTGACCGCTCCGGTCGTCGGCTTCGCGCGCGCCCCCGAGGGCATCGACTGGGGCGCGCCGGACGGGACGAAGGCCAGGTTGGTGTTCATGATCGCGGTGCCGGAGGCGGCCGCGGGCGATGAGCATTTGCGGATCCTGGCGCTGCTGTCGCGCACGCTGATGGCCGCGGAGTTCCGGGAGCGCTTGCTGGGGGCCGCGGATGTGGGGGCGATTCTGCGGGTGCTGGGGGAGATCGAGTAGGTCGGGGGCGGGGGCGGGGCGGACGGGTGCCTACCCTGTCCCGTCCCCGCGCCTTCCCGAGCCCGGAGCAAGCCACGGGCCCGGGACCGTTGGGGCTCCTCCCCCGGCCCCCGGCGCCAGCGAATCCGGTCCCAGCTCGGGAGCCCAACCCCGGCGCGCGGCGCCGGGCCCCCGGCGCCGGGACTCCAGCCCCGGCTCAGGAGCCCCAGTCCCCGGCTCGAGGACTTCCCGTCCCGGCGCGAGGGTCCCCCGATGCCAGGACTTCGGACCCGGCTCGGGGACCCGAGCCCAGATCGGGGCACTTCCAGTCCCGACTCAGGAGCCACAGCCCCAGCCGAGGACTCCGGCCCCCAGCTCGGGGACTTCCGCTCGGGGACTTCCGGTCCCGGCTCAGGAGCTTCAGCCCCCCAGCTCGCGGGTTTCGCCCCCGTCTCCGCCCAGGCGTTGGCCTGGAGCGCGCTCTTGCGACGGGGAAGGCGCTCCGGAGAGACGGAGGCCGGGGTGGTCGGGCGGGTCTGGGTGGCAGGCCGGTGGGTCAGGCCGACGGGGGCGTGGTGGGGGACGTCCGGAGGATGTCCGGCTCCAGGTAGATGACGCGGGCGATGGGCACCGCCTCGCGGATGCGCGCCTCCGCGGCGTCGATCGCGCGGGCGACCTCCGCCGCCGTGTCGTCGTGCTGCACCGCGATCTTGGCTGCGACCAGCAGCTCCTCGGGGCCGAGGTGGAGCGTACGCATGTGGATCACACTGGTGACGGTGTCGCCGTCCACGGCCGCCTCGCGGATCCTGGCGACCTGGGTGGCGTCGGCCGCCTCGCCGAGCAGCAGCGACTTGGTCTCGGCCGCGAGCACCAGGGCGATCAGCACCAGCAGGGCGCCGATGCAGAGGGTGCCGATGCCGTCCCAGATGCTGTCGCCGGTCAGCAGCGTGAGCCCGACGCCGCCGAGGGCGAGGACCAGACCGATGAGGGCGCCGAAGTCCTCCAGGAGGACGACCGGCAGCTCGGGGGCCTTGGCCCGGCGCACGAACTGCGCCCAGGTCAGCTGGCCGCGGAGCTCGTTGGACTCCTTGATGGCCGTGCGGAAGGAAAAGCCCTCGGCGATGACCGCGAAGACGAGGACCCCGACCGGCCAGTACCAGTGCTCCAGCTCATGCGGATGCTGGATCTTCTCGTAACCCTCGTACAGCGCGAAGACACCGCCGACGCTGAACAGCACGATGGAGACGAGGAAGCCGTAGATGTAGCGCTCGCGCCCGTAGCCGAAGGGGTGCTCGGGGGTGGCCTCGCGCTTGGCCTTCTTCCCGCCGAGCAGCAGCAGCCCCTGGTTGCCCGAGTCGGCGATCGAGTGCACGCCCTCGGCGAGCATCGACGACGAGCCGCTGAAGGCGAACGCCACGAACTTGGCTGCGGCGATGGCCAGGTTCGCGCCCAGCGCGGCAACAATCGCCTTGGTTCCGCCTGATGCACTCATATGTGCCGAATGTCCCTTCCGCTTTCATGACAAGCTCATGGCGGCTGATGCAGCTGATGGCAGCTTTGCCTGTGCTTTACCGCCTCACGGCGGGCCATTGTTCCAGCCCTTCGAACAGGCGGTACCTCAGGCGGTCACTGTGGCCCGGAACACAGTGCCGTCACCGGTCAGCGCGACCTGCTCGCCGGCCCGTACGAAGGCCGACTGCCCGCGCGTCAGCGGAAGTCCGCCGCCGTCCGCGCCCCGCAGGGAGACCTCGCCCGAGACGCACAGCAGGATCTGCGGGCCGGTCGCCGGCAGCGGGCGCGGCTCGGCCCCGTCCGCGAGAACGTGGCGGGAGAGCCGGAACTCGTCGATCGGGGTGGCGTACAGCTCCTCGCCGGAGGGGTCGGCCTCGGGCCGCAGCACGGCGGGGGCGGCGCTTTCGAAGCGGACGACGCGCAGCAGCTCGGGGACGTCCACGTGCTTGGGCGTCAGTCCGCAGCGCAGCACATTGTCGGAGTTGGCCATGATCTCGACGCCCAGCCCGTCGAGATAGGCGTGCGGAACGCCGGCGCCGAGGTAGAGCGCCTCGCCGGGCTGGAGGGTCACGAAGTTGAGCAGCATCGCGGCGATCACCCCGGGGTCGCCCGGGTAGTGCCGTGCGATGGAGGCGTACGCCGCGTACGCCGGGGCGTACGGACCGCCCAGCTCGCCGAGCCGCTCGGCGGCGGCAGCGGCCAGCCTTACGGTCTCCGCCATCGCCTCCCGGTCGGCGGTCAGCACGGCGGTCAGCACCTCGCGCAGGGCGTGCGACTCCGGGTGGGCGTGCAGGATGTCGACGTACGGTTTGAGCGAGTCGACCTCAAGAGCGGCCAGCAGTTCGGCCGCCTCATTCGGGTCGCGGAAGCCACACAGTCCGTTGAACGGCGTGAGCGCGCATATCAGCTCGGGCTTGTGGTTGGCGTCCTTGTAGTTGCGATGCGGGGCATCGGCCGGAACGCCGCGCTCAGCCTCGTCCGCGAAACCCTCCTTGGCCTGCGCGAGGTCGGGGTGGACCTGGAGCGACAGCGGCGAGGCGGCGGCCAGCACCTTCAGCAGGAACGGCAGCCGCGGTCCGAAGAGCCTTACGGCCTCCGCGCCCAGTTCGCCCTCGGGGTCCGCGGCGATCACCTCGGAGAGCGCGACGGACCCCGCGCCCCGGTCGATCCGGGACGGCGCCCCGGGGTGTGCCCCCATCCATATCTCGGCCTGCGGCTCGCCGCTCGGCCGGATGCCCAGGAACTCGGGGATGGCGGTGGTGGAGCCCCAGGCGTAGGGGCGCACGGTGTTGACGAGGCGGTCCATGCGGTGCGGTCCTGACTGTGCAGTGAGCGGACGTTCGGCGGGTGGTGCGCGGTTTACGGCCTCAAGTTCTATCCGCCGAAGCGAGCGCGAGGTAAACGGCGGTGAAATCCGTGATGGCGAGCAGTTCCGCGGCGCTCTCCAGCGGGCTGCCCTCGGCCGGTTCCAGCTCGCTGAACGCGGTGTCGTGCGCCAGCGCGAGCTCCCGCGCGGTCGGCACGGCCGAGACGGGGCCCACCGGCTCGTCGTGGAGCAACACGATCCGGGCGCGGAGCGCCTCGGGCTCCTCGACCCGGTCGCGGAAGAAGTCGTCCGGATCGGCCCCGCCCGCGAACGCCCCGCTCAGCAGCGTGCCGTGCGCGGCGAGCGCGCCGGGAAGCTCGGCGACCAGCGCGGGGCGCCCGGCGAGCGCCGCGAGCAGCCCCGCGAAACGCCGCCCGGCGGCGGCCGCGACCGGGCCCTCGGTCCACAGCAGCGGAAGCGCCCCGGCCAGCTCGGTCGCGAGCGTCTTGGCGGGGTTGGTGTACGTGGCGATGGCCGGGCCGCAGCGCTCGGCCACCTGGTCCAGCCGGTCGGCCACCTGCTGTAGCGCGGCGGGCGGCGCGGACACCAGCCCGATCCGGTCGACCAGCAGGAGCAGCGGGGTGAGCAGGGCCCACAGCGTGCCGGGCAGCGCGGGGCCGGTCATCTCGTCGGGAGCGGTGCCGGGCGGCTCGACGGGCTGCGGGACGGACGGCGTCCCGTGGGAGGCGGGGGCCGCGCCCAGGGCGCCCTCGGCCTCGCCCGCATCGGGTGCGTGCGGGCCCCTGGTGTACGGATCGGTGCCGTACCCGCCCGTGGCGTACGGGGCCGAGACGTACGGCGTCGTGGCCAGCGGCACCATCAGGCCGCGCGCCTGCGCGACCGCGCCGGTCAGCGGGGACTGGCCCGGGGCCACCGCGACGATCGCGCAGCCGCGGCGGTACGCCTGCTCGACAAGGCGCGGGAGGCCCGGTTCCGTACCGTCCGGTGTCGCGATGACCAGCAGGTCGAGCGGGCCCGCCCAGCCGGGCAGGGTCCAGCGCAGCGCGCCCGGCGCGGGAGCGACGCCGGTGGGCGCGATCAGGCTGACCGGGCAGTTGCCCCCGCTGAGCGCGCCGAGGAGGTCGGCGGTGCAGCTTCCGGCCGCCCCCGGGCCCGCGATCAGGACGGCGCGCGGCCGCCCGTCCGGCTTGAGATCGCCGATCCCCGCCTCGGCGGCATGCCGGGCAGCGGTGCGGATGCGGGCGCCGGATTCGGCGGCTGCCCGCAGCAGCCCGCGGGTATCGGCGCGGGCGAGGGCCTCGGGGGCGTCGAGGAGGGATTCGTCGAGCATCGTGCTTCGGCCTCCGATCGCCGTGGCGGGCGGTACGCGCGGGACCGCGCGGGACCGCGCGGGCTGGTACTCCGGCGGGGTCGCCGGGTCAGGCCGGGCGGCGCGCCTCGTCGACGAGCAGCACGGGGATGCCGTCCCGGACGGGGTACGCGAGACCGCACCCCTCACCCGTGCACACCAGCTCGGAGGCCTCACCGGACTGCTCCTCGCGCAGCGGGGCGTGACACGCCGGGCAGGCGAGGATCTCCAGAAGACCGGCTTCGAGCGGCATGGGGCGTCCCTTCGGGTATGGGTTCCAGCCGGACATCAGTCCGGCGTGGTCAGCGTACCGCCGGGCGAGGGCGCGGCGCGGCCAGTGGGGGCCGGAGCCCGGGGCTGCCCCGCGGCTCCGGAAACGCCGTGGGTCCTAGGGACGGAAAGACGGAAACGCCGTGGGGCCTGCACCCGGATGGCCGTGGGTCCTACGTGTCCTACGTGCGGGCGACCGTCCGCGCGGGCGACCGTAGGGACCGCGTGCCGCGCGGGCGGCCTTGGGGACCGCGTGTGGGCCCACACGCGCCCACCCACGGACACGGCCATGGACCCACCCGCGGGCCCACACGCTGACGCCCGCAGGGCCCGCACGCTGACGACCCATAGGGACCACGCTCGGCCGGCCGTGGAGACCACAGGCGGACGCCCGTAGGGCCCACACGCACCCACGTACGAGCCCCGCGCGCGGACGGTCATGGCCCTTCGCGCGGGCGGCCGTGGGACCCACACGCTGACGACCGTGGGCCCCACGCCATGACGGCCTTAAGGCAGCGGGCCTTCACCAGCCGCTTGCCGCCCGGACCCGCCGCCGACCAGTCGTACTGGCTGGGCGCGTCCGGGCGGAAGGGCATGACGTTCGACGTCCCGGTCGACCCGCGCCCCGTCCCATGCGCCCCGTCCCAGGGGTCGAGGGCCGCGCGGGCGGCCCGTAAGGGCTACGCGCGGACGAGGGAGAGGACCTCGTCGCGGACGCCGGCCACCGTCCCGGCGTCGCGCGCCTCCACGTTCAGGCGCAGCAGCGGCTCGGTGTTGGAGGGGCGGAGGTTGAACCACCAGTCGGCCGCGGTGACCGTAAGGCCGTCGAGTTCGTCGAGTTCGACGCCCTCGCGGCCTTCGTACGCCGCCTTGACCGCCGCCATCCGGCCGGTCTGGTCGTCGACGGTGCTGTTGATCTCCCCGGAGGCGGCGTACCGGTCGTACTGCCCGACCAGCCCCGACAGCGGACCCTCCTGGCCGCCGAGCGCGGCCAGCACGTGCAGGGCGGCCAGCATGCCGGTGTCGGCGTTCCAGAAGTCGCGGAAGTAGTAGTGCGCGGAGTGCTCACCGCCGAAGATCGCACCGGTGCGGGCCATCTCGGCCTTGATGAAGGAGTGGCCCACGCGGGTGCGGACGGGCGTGCCGCCGCTCTCCTTGACGACCTCGGGGACCGACCACGAGGTGATGCAGTTGTGGATGACCGTGCCGCCCGGGTGCTTGGCCAGCTCGCGGGCGGCGACCAGGGCGGTGATGGCGGAGGGGGACACCGGTTCGCCGCGCTCGTCCACGACGAAGCAGCGGTCGGCGTCGCCGTCGAAGGCGAGCCCGATGTCGGCCCCGGTCGCCCGGACCCGGGCCTGAAGGTCGACGATGTTCTTGGGGTCGAGCGGATTGGCCTCGTGGTGGGGGAAGGTGCCGTCCAGCTCGAAGTAGAGGGCGTCGAGCTCGAGCGGGAGCCCCTCGAAGACGCTCGGGACGGTGTGGCCGCCCATGCCGTTGCCCGCGTCCACGACGACCTTCAGCGGCCGGATGGCGGTCAGGTCCACCAGCGAGCGCAGATGGGCGCCGTAGTCGGCCAGGACGTCCCGCTGGGTGAGGGTGCCGGCCTGGGCGGCGGCCTCGGGCGCGCCGGTGGCGGCCCACTCCTCGACCAGGGCGCGGATCTCGGCGAGCCCGCTGTCCTGCCCGATGGGGGCGGCGCCCGCGCGGCACATCTTGATGCCGTTGTACCGCGCGGGGTTGTGGCTGGCGGTGAACATCGCGCCGGGCAGACCGAGATGTCCGCTCGCGAAGTACAGCTGATCGGTCGAGCACAGTCCGATCTCGGTCACGTCCGCTCCGAGCGAGGCGGCGCCGCGTGCGAAGGCCCGCGCCAGTCCGGGCGAGGAGGGGCGCATGTCATGACCGATGACGATCGCGTCCGCGCCGGTCACTCGGACGAAGGCGGCGCCGAAGAGTTCGGAGAGCGACTCGTCCCACTGGTCCGGGACCACACCGCGCACGTCGTAAGCCTTCACGATCTGCGACAAGTCGGGCACAGCCAACCCCTTCTGGAGGTCCTGGTGAGATGTCTCTACGGGCAGATGTCTCTACGGACTCCAAAACCTACCCGCAGGACCTTGCCGGGAACTGTGAGGCCCGTCGCGCGGCGTGCTGCGGGCTCCCCGGACCGGCTCACGGCAGCATCCAACGCAGCAGGGAGGACGACTGCGCGACGACGATGAGGCACATCACGAGCAGCAGCGCGAGGCTCCACGGCAGCACCTTACGGAGCAGATCCCCCTCGCGCCCCTTCAGTCCGACCGCCGCGCAGGCGATGGTGAGGTTCTGCGGGGAGATCATCTTGCCGAGCACCCCGCCCGAGCTGTTGGCGGCGGCGAGCAGATCCGGTGACAGCCCGGATTCCCGGGCGGCGGTCACCTGGAGGGCACCGAAGAGGGCGTTCGCGGAGGTGTCCGAGCCGGAGACGGCGACGCCGAACCAGCCGAGCACCGGGGAGAGGAAGGCCAGTCCGGCCCCGGCGGCCGCGACGAAGTGACCGATGCTGGCGGCCTGCCCGGAGAGGTTCATGACGTAGGCGAGGGCGAGCACCGAGGTGACCGTAAGGATCGCATGGCGCAGTTCCCGCACCGTGGCCGCCCACTCCCGCAGCGCGTCGCGCGCGGTCACCCGCAGCACGGCGGCGGTGGCCACCCCCGCCACCAGCACCAGGGTGCCGCCGGTGGCGAGCAGCGGAAGGGCGAAGACATTGCCGCCGACCGGCTTCCCGTCCGGGGCGGCGACGTCCAGGAAGGGCCAGTCGACGGTGCGGGTGGCCTTGGCCAGGAGCTCCTTGACCGGGCCGATCTGGGCGATGGAGAAGATCGCGACGATGAGCGCGTACGGGGCGTAGGCGCGCAGCACCTCAGGGCGCGGGTCCTCGCGGTCCAGGTCGTCGCTGCGTACGCCGGTGAGCACGGCGGTACGCACCCGCTGCTCGGCGGGGCGCCGGGCGGCGGGCACGGCCACCAGGGCGGCCGCGCCGATCAGCGCCGCGGCGATGTCGGCGAGCTGGACGGAGAGGTGGTTGGAGACGGTGAACTGGGCGACGGCGAAGGCGACTCCGCAGGCGAGCGCGGGCACCCAGGTCTCGCGCAGCCCGCGCCGCCCGTCGACGAGCGCGACCAGCAGCAGCGGGACGACGAGGGCGAGCAACGGGGTCTGGCGGCCCACTACGGAGGCCACGGAGTGCAGCGGCAGCCCGGTGACCTGAGCGAGCGTCACCACGGGGGTGGCCATGGCGCCGAAGGCGACCGGCGCGGTGTTGGCGACGAGCGCGACGACGGCGGCGCGCACCGGATCGAAGCCGAGCGCCACGAGCATGACCGAGCAGATCGCCACCGGCGCGCCGAACCCGGCGAGCGCCTCCAGGAGCGCGCCGAAGCAGAAGGCGATGACCAGGGCCTGGACGCGGGGGTCGTCCGAGAGCCGGCCGAAGGAGCGGCGCAGCACGTCGAAGTGGTCGGTGCGGACCGTCATCCGGTACACCCACAGGGCGTTGACGACGATCCACATGATGGGGAACAGGCCGAAGAGGGCTCCCTGGGCGGCGCTGGAGAGGGTCTGGCCGACGGGCATCCCGTACGGGAGCCAGGCGACGAGGGCGGCGACGACGAGCCCGATGGGGCCCGCGTAGTGAGCGCGCATCCGCACCCCGCCGAGCAGGACGAGGACGGTGACGAGGGGAAGCGCGGCGACGAGGGCGGACAGGGAGAGTGAATCGGCGACGGGCTCCAACTGCTGCACGAACACACGGGCCTCCCGGCATGAGCCATCCCTGGAAGGTCACATCCGCTATGCGGAAACGGAGGACCTGGGGTGCAGGCATGGTCGTGTCCGCGCCAAGTCGCAGTCAATGCTCCGTCAGCAAGTGATCCGCGCATATCTCCGAGGAGACGCAATGGAAGATCGCGGAGGGGAGATCACTGAGGGAAGATCGCTGAGGGAAGATCGCGGGAGGAAAACGGATCAGGGCTCGGGCGAGCGCAGGACCCGCAGATGACCACGGCGCGCGACCTCACGCGGATCGCCCTCACGGCCGCTGTGCCCGGGGCCGGCCCCGGGACCGGAACCGGGACTCCCCGGACCGGCCGCCGCCCCCGCCGCGCGCTCATGCGGACGGGCGGCCTCGCGCACCGCGTTGGCCAGCGCTTCCAGATCGTCACCGCTGGGCCGGGTCGGGCCGGTGTCGACGGCGAGCCGGACGACCTCCCAGCCGCGCGGAGCGGTCAGCCGCTCCGAGTGCTCCGAGCACAGGTCGTAGCAGTGGGGTTCGGCATAGGTGGCGAGCGGGCCGAGAACGGCGGTCGAGTCCGCGTAGACGTACGTCAGCGTCGCGACGGCGGGGCGGCCGCAGGCGGTGCGCGAACAGCGACGTACAGGGCTCACGACGTTGGACGGTACCGCACTCTTGAGCGGGCCGCGACGACTCTCCACCAGCTCACTCCGCCGTGTCGTCCCGGTTCGCCCCGTGCACCCGAAACGTGAACCTGCTCGCTGACCAGCGAAGACTCCCCACCCGAGGATAATCGTCGGCACCGCCGACGGTCAGCTCTCGAACCGCGAGGGATCATCTTGGGCCAGGGAAGCGACCCAAGAGACGTCTGTTTTTGGACCTAAGCGTGGCCGGAATGCTCATTTGGCGACATCCGGTCCGGCTGTCCGGTAAGCGCGTGAGAGCGGGCGGGCGACAGCTACCCTCGTGAGTGATGACCAGGCCCGTACCCCCCCATCAGTCCGAGCCGCGCCCCCGTCGTCGCGATCGTCACGGACGAGGTATGCGCGGCCCCATCGCGCCGCCCCAGGTGCCGCTCTCGGTCAGCCGGGCGGAATCCTTCGTCGACCTCGTGCAGGACTCGGCGGAGCGGCTGGAGAGACGCTGGCCACAGCTGTCCGCGGTCGACTTCACGGTGCTGGAGGTGCCCATGTCGGGCCTCGGCGGCCCGGGGTCCGGCGGGGGCCCGGACGGGCACGGCGGAGCCGACGGCTGGGACGGCGAGTCCGTACCGCTCGGGCGCTTCATCGCGGCTCGCGGGGACGCGCCGGACCGGATCGTGATCTACCGCCGCCCGGTCGAGATCCGGGCGAAGAACCGGGACGAGCGGGCACTGCTGGTGCACGAGGTCGTGGTCGAGCAGGTGGCGGAGCTGCTGGGGCTGGCCCCGGAGTCCGTGGACCCGCGGTACGGACAGGACTAGCGAGCAGCAGGAGAAACGGGCCCGGAGCGAGGAATTCCGGGGCGGCTACGGACCCCCCGTAGTGTCCGTAGCCGCCCCGGACGGGCTCGCCGCGACGCCGCTAGTCGCCGTTGAGCACGGACAGGTCCTGGTCCGCTTCGGGCACCGCGACCGTGCCCCGGTCGTCCGGCAGCGCCTGGATCGTGAACATCGGCACCCCGCCCTCCGGCAGCGCCAGCATCCGTGAGGCGTGCACCGGACCGCCCGAGAGCCGCTCGACCGTCACCGCGTACGAGCCCTTGCCCGAGGCCGGGTGCGGCGGCTCCAGGGCCTTGGTGGTGCCGCCCTTGATCTCGTACGTCTTGCTGACCGGGCTGCCGCCGCCGGCGCCCGCGGAGGCGGTGATCCGCACCTTCGTGGCCGCGCCCGGGGCCACCAGGGAGAGCGTCGAGCCCTTGGTGCGGTTGTCGGCCGCGGTGGCGCCGCGCTCGATCGCGCCGGTCGCGGGGATGAACGCCGTCTCCTGGTCGCCGCCCTTGCCTCGGGTTACCTGGAGGGCGGCCACGACCGGTGTGGCCGAGCCCTCGCCGCCCTCGGGGGTGAGCAGCAGCGAGCCCGGCTCGCCCTTGGTCACGTCGCCGAGGTCTATCGCGGCCGTCATCCCGCTCTTGACGTGCAGCGACTCATGTCCGGCCGGAGTGATCGAGTTGTTCGGCCCGGCCAGCCGCACCTTGAGGTCCGCGTCGTCGGACCCGGGCGCGAAGACGACCAGGCGCGCGGAGGTGACGTCCTCCGGGATGCCGGGGATCGTCACGCTCGCCGAGGGCAGGGCGGAGGCGGGGAGCCAGTCGCTGCCGGCCTTCTGGTCCACGGCCTGCACGGCCGCGCCGATCCGGCCGGTGCGGGCCGTCACACGCAGCGCGGCGCCCTCCGCCCGCTGGTCGGTGAGGGTCGAGAGCAGGACCGGAACCGTGGAGCGGGGCGGGACCGTGATCGACTCATCGGTCGAGGGCTTCAGCCGGCCGCTCGGTCCGTAGAGCTTCAGATCCACCTCGGCCGCGGCGTCGTCCGGGTTCGTCAGATGGACGAAGTCCTGGCGCTCCTTGTCGGTGCTGACGCCGGGGAACCAGAAGTCGGTGTCGGGCGCCGTGCACGCGGTGCCCAGAAGGCCGCGCCCGCTGCCCGCGTCCACCGTGGTGGTCTGCTGGACGGTCCAGCCGGGCGCGAAGCGGCCGTCGGCGGTCCCGATGAGCGCGGGCGCGTCCGCGCTGTCCTCCTCCACGGTGACGGGCTTACCGGGCTCCTTCAGGGGCAGCACGGCCTTGTCGCCGCCCTTGTCCTCATCGGCGTCCTTGGCGTCCTTGGCGTCCTTGCTGTCGCCGTCGTCCTTACTGTCGCCGTCGCCGGGGTCCGACACGTCGTCCGGGGGGCTCTGGGCGGGCAGCAGTTCGGCGGTGCCGTCCTTGGTGGCCACGTCGTCCCGCTCGGGGGTGTACGCGGTGTAGGTGGTGGTGCTCACGTCCGAGGAGGAGGGCGTCGGGCACAGCAGCGTCGAGCGCTGCACGGGCAGCCGGGTGGCGGCCTTCGCGGCGGGGTCCGGGTCATCGGACGAGCCCCCGGTGAGGGCGGCCACGCCCGTGACGGCGGCCAGCGCCGTGGCGGCGCCGATCAGGGACAGGGTGGTGCGGTTCATCGCTGCTGCTCGCTCCCGTCGCGGCGGTCCTCGGGGCCGGCGTCGCCGTACGTCGTATCGCCCTGCGGGGGGTGGCCGCCGTCGGCGTAGGGCTGCTGCCGGTCGTAGCCGTAAGGATCGGCGTACTGGCCGCCCGCGTACGGGTCCGCCGGGTACTGGCCCTCCTGGTAGCCGGCCGCATAGCCGGCGTCCTGATAGCCGGTGTCCTGATAGCCGCCCTGGTAGTCACCGGCCGGATACTGCCCGCCGGGGTAGTGCCCCCCGTAGTCCTCGCCCTGGTACTGCTCCCCTTGGTACTGCTCGCCCTGGTACTGACCGGCCGGGTACTGCCCGTATCCGGCGTCGGCGTACGTCTGCGCGTCCCACTGCTGCCCGTACTGCTGCTGGTGCGGCACCGCCGCATACGGGTCACCGGCGGCCGCGTGGTCGCCATACGGGTCACCGGCGGCCGCTGCTGTCTGGTCGCCGTACGGGGCGTTCGCCGCCGCCTGGTCGCCGTAAGAGGCGTTCGCGGCAACCTGATCGCCGTAAGGATCGTTCGCGGGGACCTGATCGCCGTACGGGTCGGCCATCGCGGCCGGCTCGGCGGGCGGATCCGCCGCCTCCGGCCGCCCCATGGCGGCCTCGGCCTGCGCGGCCTGCGCTGTCTGCGCCTCCGCGGCGGCCCGCAGTCGGCGCGCCCGGCGGCCGTCGCCCGCCAGGTCCTCGGCGGTGACGGCGGCGGCCGCGCCCTCCGCGTCCGGCAGGTCGTCGTCGACATCCCGGCGGCGGCCCGGCAGCGCGAGCACCAGCAGCACCACCGCGAGCAGTCCCTGCGCCCACATCCAGGCGGTGTGCGCGATGGGCGTGTCGTAGGTGAGGTCCAGCCGGCCGCCGCTCGCCGGGAGTTCGAAGCCCTGCGCCCAGCCGTCGACCGTCGTCGGCTTCAGCGGCTTGCCGTCGAGCGTGGCCTGCCAGTCGGGCACGGCCCGGTCGGCGATCCGCAGCACGCGCCCGGCCGCGCCGTCCGGCACGGTGGTGTGCGCCTCGACGGGGCCGGACGCCACATGCACCGGCTTGACCGCCGCCCCGTCCGCCGAGCGCGCCGAGGACTCGGCCGGGACGATGGAGACCCGCGAGACCCGCTGGTCGACCCGCCACAGCACGCCGCCGTCCTCCCGGCTGAGCTGGGTGAGGCCCGGGGTCGCGTTCAGCACCCGCTCCATCTCGCGCGGGGCGCCGTTCTGGACGTACACGTAGCGCACCGCGTAGCCGCCCAGCTGGCGGGTCTGGTCGGCGCCGGAGCCCGCGATCAGATTGGCCACGACGCCGTCGAGCCGGGTGTCGGAGCCGCCCGCCGCGGCGAGCTCGCCGTCACCGAGCCGGGCGCCGGAGCCGTGCACCAGGGCGTAGTCGGCGTGGGCGCCGCTGCTGCGGCCGCCGAGCACCAGGGTGCGGGCCTGGTCCTCGGTGGCGCTCTCGGCCGCCACGAACGCCGGGACCTGCGAGGGGTCGCGCCGTTCGACCGGGCCGTCCGCGCCGCTCACCATCCAGCTGACGGCGGCGTACAGCGGTGCGGCCACCGTGGCGACCGCGATCAGCAGCGCGACCGGCTGGCGCCAGCCGAAGCTCTGCGCCGCCACTCGCTCCCGTGCGCCCTCGGCGCCGACCACACCGGCGGTCAGCAGGGCCAGGCCGTAGACGAGGGTCGCGGGCCCGGCCCAGCCGGAGCCGTTGGCGAGCGCCGCGAAGAGGAAGCCGATGAGCGCCACGACCCACGCCGTGCGCACCACCATCTGCCGCTCACCGCGCATCAGGGCGGCGAGGGCGGCCAGGACGAAGCCGATCAGCAGCAGCGTGCCGCCGCCCTTGGGGCCGCCGGGGCTGAGCGCGAGCAGGTCAAGGGCGGACGCGGAGCCGGTGCCGCGGTCCAGCCCGGCCTCCTGGAGGAAGCGGGCCGGGTCGGTGAGGAGGTCCAGCGACCAGGGGGCGAGCACGACGAGCGGGGTGACGACCACGATCAGGAACCGCAGTCCGTGCCCCATGAGCTGCTCGGTGCCGCTCTGCCGGTACCGCAGCGCGAGTACGCCGAGGCCCAGCACGAGGGCCATCGGCCAGACGACCGGGGTGAAGGCCATGGTGAACGTCAGCAGCAGCGCGTACGCCCAGGCCGCCCGCCAGCTCGGCAGCCTCGCCCCATTGCTCGTGAACCCGCCCGCGGCGGCCGCGGCGCGGGCCATCAGCGGCAGCAGTATGGCGAGCACGGCGGTGCCGAGCCGCCCGCCCGCGAGCGCGCCGGTCGCGGCCGGCAGGAAGGCGTACGCGACGCTTCCCCAGGCGCGCAGCAGCCGCGACTCGACCAGCGGCCGGGAGGCGAAGTACGCGATGAACCCGGCCAGCGGCACCGAACAGACCAGCAGCAGGGTCAGCGTGAAGCCCGTGGAGCCCAGGAAGACCGTCGCCAGCGCGGCGAGGGCGGCCAGGTACGGCGGCGCGGACTGCGTCCCCCCGGTGCCGACCGGATGCCAGCCGTCCACATAGCTCGACCACAGCGCGGAGACATGAGCGGGCGCGGGCAGCAGGGCGCCGCCCGCGAGCGCGCCCGCGCCGAGCAGGTTCCGGCAGGCGACCAGCGAGACCACCAGCAGGACGAGGAAGAGCATCGGCCCCGGCTTGCGCGCGATCCGCTTGAGCCGGGCGAACTGCTCGATCTCCAGGAAGTCCGCGTCCTCGTCGCCGGGCCCGGACTCGACCGCGCCGTGCCGCCCGCCGGAGGACAGTTCGGGCTCGGAACGGCCGCCTATATTGCTGGCGACCTGCTCAACCGTCGCCCTTACGGTCGCACCGGGCGGCGGGAAGAGCGGCCGCAGCTCGCTCGGCTCCACGGCGGGCCGGCCTCTGCGCTTGCGCGCGGCGAGGATCCGCTCCGGCCGCAGCAGGGTGCCGAAGAGACCGGCGACCTCGTCCAGCGCCTGCCCCGGCACCTTGCCCACGAGATAGGCCAGGGTGCGCAGCAGCGTGCCGAACAGGAGCCGCAGCATCACATAGGGCAGCAGCGCGCCACGGGTGTTGACCAGCAGCGTGTAGACGGCGCCCGCCTTGTCCACGCGGTGCGGGTTCGCAACCGAGCGCCCTACGCAGTCGATGGGCCGCCGCTCGCGCGCCGACGCCTCCGCGTGCCGCAGTACGGCGTCCGGCGCGACCAGCACCTGGAGTCCGGCCGCCTGGGCGCGCCAGCACAGGTCGACGTCGTCGCGCATCAGGGGCAGCCGGGCGTCGAAACCGCCCAGCCGCTCCCACACGTCGCGGCGGACCAGCATGCCGGCGCTGGACACGGACAGTACGGGGCGCACCTGGTCGTGCTGGCCCTGGTCCTGTTCGCGCCGTTCGAGGCCGGTCCAACGGCGGCCGCTGCGGGCGATGCTGACGCCGACTTCGAGCAGCTGCCGGCGGTCGTACCAGCCACGCAGCTTGGGGCCGATGATCGCGGGCTCGCGGTTCGCGGTGAGCTCGGCGTCGGCGACCCGCAGCAGCTCGGCCAGGGCGTCGGGCTCGGGCGCGCAGTCGTCGTGCAGCAGCCACAGCCACTGGACGGGCTCGCCGTGCGGCAGCTCCGGCATGTCGTACGCGTCGTCGCGCCAGGTGCGGTTGACGGCATCCCAGCCGCTGGGGCGCTTGAGGTACGTCAGCTCCTCGGGGCCGAGCACCGGGGCCGTACGGACCGCTTCGGCGACGGCCGTGCCGAAGCCGCTGCGGCGCGCCATGTGCAGCACCCGGTCCTCGCCGAGGGCCTCGGTGAGCAGCCGGGCGGAGTCGTCGGCGCTGCCGGTGTCGGCGGCGACGACGCTCTGGACGGGGCGCTCCTGGCCGAGCAGGCCGGACAGCGCGTCGGGCAGCCAGCGGGCGCCGTCGTGGGCGACCAGCACGGCGGTGACGACATGGCGCGGGTAGGCCGGTGCGGGGACCGGTTCTTGAGCGGGCGCAAACGCGGCGGTGGCGGCCGGGTATTGGGCCGCCGGGTGGCTGTGCACGGACATCGAGGTACGGGCCCCGGTTCGCTGGACTGCGGTGGACGCGCGTGCCCCATGGGGGCGTTGGAGCGTCTCGGACGGGGCCCCACACTAACGGCTGTGTACGCGACCGGTCCGCCTCCCGTCGCCACGGGCGCGGGGGGCGGACCGGTCACGGCGACTCACTCGGCCGTGAACATGGGCTTGGCGGGTCTGGCGCGGAGGGCGGACCCGGCAGACCCGGCAGGTCTGGCGCGGCCCAGCAGGACCGGCGCGGAGGGCGGACCCGGCGGGACCGGCGGACCCGGCGGGCGTCAGACGGCGGCCTTCTTCAGCCGACGGCGCTCACGCTCGGACAGACCGCCCCAGATGCCGAAGCGCTCATCGTTGGCGAGGGCGTACTCGAGGCACTCGGAACGAACCTCACAGGCAAGGCAGACCTTCTTCGCCTCACGGGTGGATCCGCCCTTTTCCGGGAAGAACGATTCGGGATCGGTCTGGGCGCACAGCGCGCGCTCCTGCCAACCGAGCTCCTCGTCCGCCTCTTCGACCAGCAGTTGCTGGAACAACTCGGTCATGTGCGCCCCTCGTCTGTCTACACGTCCCCGCGCCCGCTGCCGTCGGTGAATCGGCAGAACGACACGAGTGAAATTACAAGTGTGCCGATCCGGGCCAGTCAAGCCGAGATCTGCTATTGGGCCTCTTATTCACTCTGCGGAACCAAGGTTGCGCGGAAAGTGTTCAAATCGTCCTAAACTCGACACCTTCCCCGTCCGTGCCTCAGGTCCCTCCTCTCACCTCACTGAGGAGGACGTCATCGGCGCGGGTCGCGTTGCGTGGCACGCGCGGTGTCACGGGGGCGACACGCGTTGATGCGCCGTGTCACCCGTACAACGCCCGCACAAACCTTTCTCCCTCCACAGAGACCGGATGAGGTGAACCTTGACCCGAAATGTGAGACCAAGTTGACAGCGGCGCGACGATCCGGGTCTCCTTGGTCGCATGTCAGTGACCCACGCGCCTTCGCCGACCCGTGACCACGGGTTCAGCTGCGCTGTGCGGGCTCGCTGTCGCTGTTCGAGCTGTTGATGCCTGCTGAGCTCCAGCTTTCTCCGCGTTTCTCTCGCGACGTCTCGTGCTGACAACCGTCGGACACCACCAGGTACCGCCTGATAGCGCCTGACGCCGCACCCCCCACCGCACTCCGCGTGCTTACCGCGCGCTTCCCGCCGAGGAACCCCCGTCATGAACAGCGACGTTCAGATCGCCGGTGACCCGCTCGCCATCCAGCATCTGCTGCCGCCCGTACCCGCGCACCCCTCCACCGTCTCCGGCTTCGCCGGTCTGGCCCGCACCATCGCGGCCGACCGCGACCGCTGGGCGCCCCTCGTCCAGTACGACGCCACCAGCCGCTGGTACCACCGGCTGCGCACCGGCCCCGGTTATGAGGTGTGGCTGCTCAGCTGGGTGCCCGGACAGGGCAGCGGCGCCCATGACCACGGCCGCTCCTCCGGGGTGCTGACCGTGCTCCAGGGCGAGCTCACCGAACGGGTGGGAGCGCGCGGCGCGCGGCATACGTTGCGCGCCGGCGCACAGCGCGTCTTCGCGCCCGGCTATGTGCACGACGTCGTCAACGACTCCCTCGAACCGGCCGTCAGTCTGCACATCTACTTCCCCGGGCTGACCGAGATGCCGCTCCACCCCACCCAGAACGCCGAGTTGTCCAGCGTCCCGGGGACCGGGGCGGGGTCCGGGGCGGGGTCCGAGACGCTGGACCTCCTGGGCGGCTGACTGGGCGGCTGAGCGGCCGCCCTCACCGGGACCGCCTCCGGCTGACAGACTGTCTTCATGCGCATTGTGGTTCTGGCAGGCGGTATCGGCGGCGCCCGTTTCCTCCGTGGTCTGATGTCGGCGGCTCCGGACGCCGACATCACCGTCATCGGGAACACCGGCGACGACATCCACCTCTTCGGCCTCAAGGTCTGCCCCGACCTCGACACCGTGATGTACACCCTCGGCGGTGGCATCCACGAGGAGCAGGGCTGGGGCCGGGCCGACGAGACCTTCGCCGTCAAGGAGGAGCTGGCGGCGTACGGAGTGGGGCCCGAGTGGTTCGGTCTCGGCGACCGCGACTTCGCCACACACATAGTCCGTACGCAGATGATCGGCGCGGGCTATCCGCTGAGCGCCGTCACCGAGGCGCTGTGCGCGCGGTGGCAGCCTGGGGTGCGGCTGCTGCCCATGACGGACGACCGCGTCGAGACCCACGTCCTGATCGACGATCCGGAAGGCGAAGGCCGTAAGGCCATCCACTTCCAGGAGTACTGGGTGCGCCTGCGCGCCTCCGTACCCGCCCACGCCGTCGTGCCCGTCGGCGCCGACCAGGCCAAACCGGCGCCCGGCGTCCTTGAGGCCATCGCCGACGCCGACGTCGTCCTCTTCCCGCCGTCCAACCCCGTCGTCAGCGTCGGCACGATCCTCGCCGTGCCCGGTGTGCGCGAGGCCATCGCCGACGCCGGCGTCCCGGTCGTGGGCCTGTCCCCCATCGTGGGCGACGCGCCGGTGCGCGGCATGGCCGACAAGGTGCTCGCCGCCGTCGGCGTCGAGTCCACCGCCGCCGCCGTCGCCAAGCACTACGGCTCCGGGCTGCTCGACGGATGGCTCGTCGACACCGTGGACGCGGGCGCGGTGGAGGAGGTCGAGGCCGCCGGGATCCGGTGCCGGGCGATCCCGCTGATGATGACGGACCTCGAGGCCACGGCGGCGATGGCGGCCGAGGCGCTGGCGCTGGCGGAAGAGGTGCGGGGATGAGCGGCCAGCCCTCGCGGGGCACGGGAGAACTGCCGTCGTATCAGGTGTGGGCCCTGCCCGGCATGCCCGAGGTGCGGCCCGGTGACGACCTCGCCAAGCTCATCGCCGACGCGGCGACCTCCGGCGGTCTGCCGGGGCTCGCGCACGGCGATGTGCTGCTGGTCACCTCCAAGATCGTCAGCAAGGCGGAGGGGCGGATCGTCGAGGCCACCGACCGGGAAGCGGCCATAGACGCCGAAACGGTGCGGGTCGTGGCGCGGCGCGGCCGCACCCGGATCGTCGAGACCCGCCACGGCCTGGTCATGGCCGCCGCCGGGGTCGACGCCTCCAACACCCCGTCCGGGACGGTCCTGTTGCTCCCCGAAGACCCCGACGCCTCGGCGCGGGCGATCCGGGCCGGGCTGCGGGACGTGCTCGGCGTGGAGGTCGGCGTCGTCGTCACCGACACCTTCGGGCGGCCGTGGCGGACCGGGGTCACCGATGTCGCCATCGGGGCCGCCGGGGTGCGGGTCCTGGACGACCTGCGGGGCGGAGTCGACGCGTACGGGAACCCGCTGAGCGCGACCATCGTCGCCACCGCCGATGAGCTGGCCGCCGCGGGTGACTTGGTCAAGGGCAAGGCCGCGGGGCTGCCGGTGGCTGTGGTGCGGGGGCTTCCGCAGGTGGTCAGGTTCGAAGGGCTGGACGAATCGGACGGGGCTGGTGGGGTTGGCCGGGCTGGCGGGGCTGGCGGGGCTGAAGGAGCTGATGAAGGTGCGCGGGCCCTGGTGCGTGGTGCCGCGGACGACATGTTCCGGCTGGGCACCTCCGAGGCCGTGCGGGAGGCCGTGAAGCTGCGCCGTACGGTCCGGAAGTTCACCGACGAGCCGGTGGACGGCGCGGCGGTGCGCCGCGCGGTCGCCGCCGCCGTCACCGCGCCGGCGCCGCACCACACGACGCCGTGGCGCTTCGTCCTGCTGGAGTCGGAGGAGTCGCGGACGCGGCTGCTGGACGCGATGCGGGATGCCTGGATCGCCGATCTGCGGGGGGACGGCTTCTCCGAGGAGAGCATCGCCAAGCGGGTGCGGCGCGGGGATGTGCTGCGCAAGGCGCCGTATCTGGTGGTCCCGTGCCTGGTCGCCGACGGCGCCCACACCTACCCCGACCCGCGGCGGAACGCGGCGGAGCGAGAGATGTTCGTGGTCGCGGCGGGGGCCGGGGTGCAGAACCTGCTGGTCGCGCTGGCGGGTGAGGGGCTGGGGTCGGCGTGGGTGTCGTCCACGATGTTCTGCCGCCCGGTGGTGCGTGAGGTCCTGGGCCTGGCGGACGACTGGGACCCGATGGGAGCAGTCGCGGTAGGCCGTGCGGCAACCGCCCCGCCGGCCCGGCCGGAACGCGGGGCCGAGGGGTTCGTGGTGGTGCGGTAGGGAGACGGGGGCCGGCGTTGGGTGACCGGGGCCGTGGGTTGTGCGGCGGGTTGTGCGGCGAGGTCGTGCGCGCGGGGACCGGGGGCGCGCGTTGCGCGGGGTGGGGGTGCGGGTGTGGTGGTGGTTGCTGGGGCGCGTGGTCGGTTGCGTGGGTGGGTGCGGGGGGGGCGGGGTTGCCCTGGGGTGCGCGGTCGGTTGCGTGAGTGGTCGGCCGGGAGCGGGGTTGCCCGGGGGCGCGGTCGGTTGTGTGGGGGGGTGCGGGTGCGGGGCCTCCGGGGCGGGGTCCTGGACCGTATATTTACGGCGCCGACGACAGTTGAGCGTGGGGTGGGCCGGAGATTGGCGCCACAAATACACGTAAGCGTCCAGGACCCCGCCCCTCCGACCCCGCCCCCTCCCGCCGTCTCGCGGCCACCCGCTGGTGGCCCCGCACACCTGCCCGGCGACGGGTACGCCCGGCGGCGCGGGCGCGACCCCGTCCCCTCCCGCCTCGTCGACAACCGCGCCCCGGCGGCCCCGGACACCTGCCCGGCGACGGGTACGCCCGGCGGCACGGGCGCGACCCCGTCCCCTCCCGCCTCGTCGACAACCGCATCCCGGCGGCCCCGGACACCTGCCCGGCGGCGGGTACGCCCGGCGGCACGGGCGCGACCCCGTCCCCTCCCGCCTCGTCGGCGACTCCGCACCGGTGACCCCGGGCACCTGCCCGGTGGCGGGTACGCCCAGCGGCGCGGGCGCTGGGCGGGGGTGGGTGCAACCCCGCACCCACCCGCCTCGTCGACAACCGCGCCCCGGCGGCCCCGGACATCTGCCCGGCCCCGGGTACGCCCGGCGGCACGAGTGCTGGGCAGGGGTGGGTGCGGCTCCGCCCCTCCCGCCTCGTCGACAACCGCGCCCCGGCGGCCCCGGACACCTGCCCGGCCCCGGACCTGCCCAGTGACACGGGTGCTGGACGGGGGTGGGCACGCCCCCGCATCCACCCACCTCGTCGACGCCCCCCGGTGGTCCGGACGCCTGCCCAGTGACGGGTACGCCCGGCGGCGCAGGTGCTGGGCCGAGAGTGGGTGCGACCCCGCGCCCTCCCGCCTCGTCGGCGACCGCACCCGTGGCGCCGGACGGGGGCGGAGGGCGGCTTGGGTGGGGTCGTAGGGTGGCGGCGTGTGTGTGAGACGTACCTGGAGCCCCTCGGGGCCCTACGACCTCGCGCGTAGCCTCGGCGTGCTGCAGCGCGGGCCGGGGGACCCCGCGTTTCAGGTCGGCGCGGACGGCGCGTTCTGGCGGGCGAGCCGGACGCCGGCCGGGCCCGGGACCATACGGATCGCGCGCAAGGGTGCGGAGATCGAGGGCCGGGCCTGGGGGCCGGGCGCCGAGTGGCTGCTGGACGGTCTGCCCGCCCTCCTCGGGGCGGACGACGACCCGTCCGCGTTCGTACCGCGCCACCGGCTCGTCCACGAGGCGCACCGTCGCCACCCTGGCCTTCGGCTCATCCGCACCGGGCTGGTCCTCGAATCCCTGATCCCCTCGATCCTGGAGCAGAAGGTCACCAGCACCGAGGCATACCGGGCCTGGCGGCTGCTGCTCCAGCGCCATGGCGAACCCGCGCCCGGTCCGGCCGAGCGGATGCGGATGCGGGTCATGCCCGACCCACGGGCCTGGGCTCTGATCCCCTCGTGGGAGTGGCACCGCGCGGGCGTGGACAGCAAGCGTTCCGCGACGGTCCTACGGGCCGTCCGGGTCGCCCGGCGGCTGGAAGAGGCCGCGTCCATGGGCCTCACCGCCGCCTCCGCCCGGTTGCAGCTGATCCCGGGCATCGGGCCCTGGACGGCGGCGGAGACCCTACAGCGCAGTAATGGCACCCCGGACGCGATCACGGTCGGCGATCTGCATCTGCCGCGCATCATCGGTTACGCGCTCACCGGAGAGCGGGGTGCGGACGACGAGACGATGCTCGGGCTCCTGGCCCCCTACCCGGGACAGCGCCACCGCGCGGCCCGGCTGATCCTCTTGTCCGGCCGCACCCCACCCCGTCGCGCCCCTCGTTTCGCGGTCAGGGACTTCCGGGCTATGTAGCCCCGGGGCCCGCCACCCAGGTGCGGCCGCCGACGAGACGGGTGGGCGGGTGCGGGGTCGTATCCACCCCCCAGGCACCCGCGCCGCCGGGCGGGTCCGGAGCCGGGCAGGCGTACGGACCCCCGGGCGCGGTCGCCTACGAGGCGGGAGGGGACGGGGTCGCGCCCGTGCCGCCGGGCGTACCTACCGCCGGGCAGGTGTCCGGGGTCACCGGCGGGTGGCCGCGAGACGGCGGGAGGGGGCGGGGTCGGAGGGGCGGGGTCCTGGACGCTTACGTGTATTTGTGGCGCCAATCTCCGGCCCACCCCACGCTCAACTGTCGTCGGCGCCGTAAATATACGGTCCAGGACCCCGCCCCGGAGGCCCCGCACCCGCACCCACCCACACAACCGACCGCGCACCCCAGGGCAACCCCGCCCCCGGCCGACCACTCACACAAACGACCGCGCGCCCCGGGCAACCCCGCCCCCCAGCGTTCACTGGTCCGACGAGAAGCGGACCGCACCCGCCGGGATGTCCGCCCCGCACCACACCCGTACGCCGTCCCGCAGTTCGTTGTCCGGTCCGACCAGCGCGCCGTCCCCGACCACCGCGCCCTGGAGCACCGTACGGGCGCCGATCCGTGCCCGCGCGCCGATGAGCGAGTCGCGCACCTGCGCGCCCTCCTCCACGACGGCGCCCTCCAGCACCGTGCTGCCGTCGATGCGCGCACCCGCGCCCACCCGGGCCTGCGGCCCGATGACCGTGCCGCCGGTCAGCTTGGCGTCGTCCGCGACCGAGGCGCTGTCCAGGACGAGGCGGTCGCCGCAGCGCCCCGGCACGGCCGGGGAGGGGGCGCGGCCCAGCACCAGGTCCGCGGAGCCGCGCACGAATGCCTGGGGGGTGCCGAGGTCGAGCCAGTACGTGGAGTCGACCATGCCCTGTAGATGCGCGCCCTCGGCGAGCAGACCGGGGAAGGTCTCGCGTTCGACGGAGACGGGGCGGTCGGCGGGGATGGTGTCGATGACCGAGCGGTTGAAGACGTACGCGCCCGCGTTGATCTGGTCGGTGACGATCTCCTCGGGGGTCTGCGGCTTCTCCAGGAAGGCGGTGACCCGGCCCTGTTCGTCGGTGGGGACCAGCCCGTACGCGCGGGGGTCGGGGACCCGCGTGAGGTGGAGGGAGACATCGGCCCCCGTCGTGCGGTGGTTGTCGACGAGGGCGCGGATGTCGAGGCCAGTGAGTATGTCGCCGTTGAAGATGAGCACCGGGTCGTCGGGGCCCGAACGCAGCCGGGAGGCCACGTTGCGGATGGCTCCGCCGGTGCCCAGCGGCTCCTCCTCCGTGACGTACTCCAAGTGCAGGCCGAGCGAGGAGCCGTCACCGAAGTACGGTTCGAAGACCTCCGCCAGGTAGGAGGTGGCGAGCACGATGTGCTCGACCCCTGCGGCGCGGGCGCGGGCGAGCTGGTGGGTCAGAAACGGAACGCCTGCCGCCGGGACCATCGGCTTGGGGGTGTGCACCGTCATCGGGCGCAACCGGGTTCCCTTGCCGCCGACCAGGAGGATCGCCTCTGGCGATAGCGTTGCTGGCGCTTTGGTCACGTATCGTCTCTGCTTCCTGCTGGGGCTCGCCGGTCGGCGGCCAGTGTAGGCAGATCCCCGGACCGCGCCTGATCAGCGCCCCTGTAGGCGGGCGGCGGTCTTCCGTACCGAACCGAGCTTCTTGTAAAGACGTTTCCCCGGGCACTCGGTGGCGAAGCCGTCGCGGTGACCGGCGATCACATGAAGCTTTACCTTGGCGCCCTTTTTGTACTTGTTACCGCCTCCGGACACCAGATGCGTGGTACCACGCGGATTTCGCTTGAAGAGGCCGAGTTTCCACGCGGTGAGTTTGGCGATGGCCTTCACGGCCTTGGCCGAGGGCTCCTTGGTGGAGAAAGTGCCGAGGACGGCGACGCCCATGCTGTTGGTGTTGAAGCCCAGAGTGTGCGCTCCGCGTACGGCTTTGGTCACACCCCCGGAGCGGCCTTCGTAAATCTTTCCGCACTTGTCGACGGTGAAGTTGTAGCCGTAGTCGCGCCATCCCAGGCTCTTCACGTGGTAGCGGTAGATACTGCGCAAAACGGAGGGCGCCTGGGAGCAGCTGTACGTATTGCCCGTGACGGTGTGATGGATGAAGGCCACCTTGACGGTCTTGCTGTAGACGTGGCCCTTTTCGCGGATCTTCTCGTCGGCGCCCCAGCCCGCGCGGGTGATGATGCGGGGCCGCGGCGCGGTGTGGCGGGCGGCGTTCGCCTTGGTTTCCACCTCCGCCGGGAGTGCGCCGGCGGGCTGGGTGGACCCGGCGGGCTCGGTGGACTCAGTGGGCTGGATGGAGGGCTTCGAGGACGGTTTCGGAGAGGGCTTCACCGAGGGCGGCTTCGAGGACGGCTTCGGAGAGAGCTTCACCGAGGGCGGCTTCGAGGACGGCTTCGAGGAGGGTTTCGGGGACGGCTTCCCGGGCCATCCGGACGACGGCGACGGGCTCACGGGCCGTCCCGACGACGGCTTCCCGGGCCGTCCCGCCGCCGGCTTCCCCGGCCCTCCCGCCGACGGTTTCGCGCCCGGCCCGGCGCCCCCCGGCGTCGGCGCGGGATGTGCCGGAAGGGCGCGAAGCGCGGCGCGGCCCGGAGGCGGCGGCGGAGCCTCGCCGGGGTCGACCAGCTCCAGCCGGAGTCCGGCGGGCAGGGCCGCCGGCCGCCCGCCCTCACCCGCGGTCGCCGCTGGAGCCTCCTCGCCCGGCTCCCGAGCTTCCTCGCCTGTCCCCCGAGCCCCCTCGCCCGCACTCGCCTCCCGAGCGCCCTCGCCCGCTGCCCGCGCCCCCTCGTCCGTCGCCGGCTCGCCCGTCGTCCCCTCGCCCGTCGCAGGCTCGTCCGTCGCCCCCTCGTCCGTCGTCCGCTCGGGCCGGATCCGCGCCTGGACGCCGTCCGAGGCGCCGACCCACAGCGGTGCCGTTCCGCCGCGGGCCCGTGTGCCGCGGTGTTCGGGCGAGTCGGGATCGGGGGCCTCGTCCCCGTATGGCAGCAGTTCGCGCCAGGGGGACCACTCGTCGCCGCCGACCGCGCGGGTGCGGACCTGCACCCGGGCGCGGAGGGCGGCGGCGGACTGGTCCCAGACGACGCCGACGAGCGAGAAGGGCCGCACGCTCGGCGCGGTGACGCCCCGGTCGCCCGCGTCGCCGCCTGGCGCGGCCACGCTCCGGTCGAGTCCGCCCGCCGCGAGCGGGAGGAGCGGCAGCGACTGCGTGGAGCCGGAGGTGGCGGTCCGTTCGGCCCGCTCGGCGCGGGCGTGGGCGGGGCCCGGATGCAGGGCGAGGGGGAGGGCGAGGGCGGCGGTGCACGCGACGCCGATCGAGGATGCCAGATACACACGCATGATTGAAATCGTCTACATAAGGGGACAAACATGTCCATTCGGAAGAGCCGCCACGTCGCGGACCGTTCGATGACCCGGGCCTCACCGACCCCATCCGCACCGCACCTTCGGCGCGTAGGCTTGCGCGGGTGAACGCCACCGATCGCACCCCCGCCGACCTGCTGGGATCCGCGCTCGCCGCGGATCCGTCCCGCCCGCTCGTGACCTTCTACGACGACGCCACGGGCGAACGCGTCGAACTGTCCGTGGCCACCTTCGCCAATTGGGTGGCGAAGACCGCCAATCTGCTCCAGGACGATCTGGCCGCCGCACCGGGTGACCGGTGCGCGCTGCTGCTGCCCGCGCACTGGCAGACCGCCGTGTGGCTGGTGGCCTGCTCCTCGGTCGGGGTCCTCGTCGACTTCGGGGGCGACCCGGCCTCCGCCGACCTCGTCATCAGCGGCCCGGACACCCTCGAGGAGGCGCGGGAGTGCTCCGGGGAGCGGGTGGCACTGTCGCTGCGGCCGCTGGGCGGCCGGTTCCCCCAGCTGCCGGAGGGGTTCGCGGACTACGCCGTGGAGGTGCCCAGCCAGGGCGACCGCTTCGCCCCGTACTCCCCGGTGGACCCGGAGACGCCCGCGCTGGCCGTCGGCGGTCTGGAGCTGACCAGCGCGGAGTTGGTGGAGCGGGCGCGCGCCGACGCCGCCGCGCGGGGGCTCGGGCCCGGTTCCCGGATCCTCTCGGGGCTTCCGTACGAGAGCTGGGAGGGGCTGTCGTACGGGCTGTACGCCCCGCTGGCCGCCGGTGGTTCGGTGGTGCTCTGCCGCAACCTGGACCGGCTGGACGAGAAGGGGCTGGCCGAGCGCACGGAGAGCGAGCGGGTCACCGCCACCGCACCCTGAAGCCGCCCCCCACCCGGAAACCACCGCCACACCCTGAAGCCGCCCCCCACCCCGAAAGCACCACCCCCACCCCAAAACCGCCCCACCCCGAAAGCACCACCCCCACCCCAAAACCGCCCCACCCCGAAACCGCCCCCACCCTCAAACCGCCCCACTCCCCGAGGCCTCGCCCTCATCCCCACCCTGACCCGTCCGGCGGACCGGAGGGCCGAGCCCACGGGCCAGGGCGCCTGCCCCGCGCGATGATGCACGGATACGTACAACCATGTGCGGGGTTCGCATGTCTGTTCCGTTAATCGGTATCCCGGTAATCGGCATCCCGGCATGCGAAGCCGCTCCGCCCCGCGGGCGGGAGACGGGTGGGAGGACGCGGACGTGACGACTGACGACCCTGAGCCCGCCCCGAGACGCAGGCGTCGCTGGCCGCGCGTCCTCGCCCTGGGCGGGGCCGTGCTGGTGCTGTCGGTCGCCGGGGCGGGGTGGTGGTTCTACGAGCACCTCGACGGCAATATCCGCACCGATACCCGGACCGCGAACGAGCTCAAGAAGTACGAGGCCGAGCGCCCGGTGTCGGTGGTGCGGGACGCGCAGAACATCCTGCTGATCGGCTCCGACAACCGGGGCGGCGAGGGCAACGGCGCATACGGCAGGGACACCGGCACCCAGCGTTCGGACACCACGATCCTGCTGCATCTCCAGGCCGGCGGAAAGAGCGCCACCGCCGTCTCCATCCCCCGCGATCTGATGGTGGACGTGCCGGCCTGCGACGGGCCGGACGGAAAGCGGACCCAGCCCCGGTTCGCCCAGTTCAACTGGGCATTCGAATTCGGTGGTGCGGCCTGCACGATCCGCACCGTGGAGAAACTGACCGGGATCCGCATCGACCACCACGTGATCGTGGACTTCAACGGCTTCAAGCGGCTGGTGAACGCGGTCGGCGGGGTGGAGATGTGCCTGAAGGAGCCCGTCGACGACGCCGACGCGCATCTGAAGCTGCCCGCGGGGCGTCAGGTCCTCCGCGGGGAACAGGCACTCGGTTATGTGCGCGCCCGGTACAGCATCGGCGACGGCAGCGACACGGAGCGTATCGGCAGGCAACAGGAGTTCATGGCTTCACTTGTGAAGAAAATGCAGAGTAATGGTGTGCTGCTCAATCCGGCGAAACTGTATCCGGTACTCAACGCGGCGACGTCCTCGCTGACCACCGATCCCGGGCTCGATTCGCTCAAAGATCTGTACGCTCTGGTGCGCGGTGTGCGGGACATCCCGCGGGAGAAGATCCACTTCCTCACGATTCCCCGTCAGCCGTATACGTACAACAAGAACCGCGACGAGCTGGTCCAGCCCGACGCCGACCGGCTGTTCCGGCAGTTGCGGCTGGATCGCCCGGTGTCGGTGGCCCGTACCGTCACGGCGTCGACGAGCGGCGACCCGAAGGCCGGCGACGGCAGCCCCTACCAAGGGACGACCGCGGCTCGCGGCATCTGCGAGTAGCGGCGTCCGGGAGCGGCGACATCTGCGAGTAAACGCACCATAAGAACGAGCTGTGAGTCGTGAAGGATCGGATAAGGATTGGGCAGATTGCCCAGTTGTAGGGAAGTGGAATCTGTCACCGGCGTCGCTTGACGCTGATCTGGACGGATAGTGTGAGCGATCCGGTGCGCTCTACGAGGTGGCCGCGCACTGCACAGGAAGACGGATGGAGCGCCTTGAGGGGGAGGCGCCGCGTGGCACCGACGGAGGACACAGGCGACCGTGGACGCGCAAGGCCCTGGCGGGGCGGGTGACTTCGACCCAGCCGATCAGTGGGTGTTCGACCCGAACACGGGCAACTACGAGCTGCGGCTGAACCCTGCCGAGACATCGGCGGACACCACCGAGCTGCGAGCTGTCTCCAGATCGTCGAGCGAGGACGAGGCCACCGACTCCGAGCCCCGAGGGCGCCGACGAGCGGCCAGGCGGGAGAAGGAGAAGGAAACCGGCCCGGTCAGCCGTCGCAAGCCGAAGCCGAAGAAGTCGAAGGCGAAGAAGGCGCTCTACTGGGGCAGCGGCACCCTGGCCTTTCTGCTGGTGGGCGGCTCGGCCGCGGCGTACTTCATCTATCAGCACCTCAACAACAACATCAGCAAGGTCGATGTCGGCGAGAACAACGCCGCGGTCTCCGACGGACCGATGAACATCCTGCTCATCGGCACCGACCGGCGCGACGGCAAGGGGAACGAGGGGTACGGCGACGCGGGGAGCGTCGGGCACGCCGACACCACGCTGCTCTTCCACGTCTCCGCGGACCGGTCCAACGCGACCGTGCTGTCCATCCCCCGCGACATGATCACCGACATCCCGGACTGCCGTACGAAACAGAAGGACGGCTCGTTCAAGACCATCCCGGGCGAGTCGGAGGTGCGCTTCAACACCAGCCTGGGCCAGGAGGGGCGCGACCCCGGCTGCACCTGGCAGACGGTCGAGAAGCTGACCGGGCTGGAGATCAACCACTTCATGATGGCCGACTTCAACGCCATCAAGGAGATGTCCACGGCGGTCGGCGGGGTCGAGGTGTGTCTCGCCAAGGACATCAACGACCCCAAGTCGCACCTGAACCTCACCAAGGGCCGCCACACCATCAAGGGTGAGGAGGCGCTGGCGTTCGTCCGGACCCGGCACGCCGTGGGCTTCGGCGGCGATCTGGACCGGATCAAGCTCCAGCAGCAGTTCCTGAGTGCGCTGATGCGCAAGATGAAGTCCAGCGGGACGCTCACCAGCCCCGGCAAGATGTGGGACCTGGCCCAGAGCGCCACCAAGGCGCTCACCGTGGACACCGGGATCGGCACCGTCTCCAAACTGGCCTCGCTGGGGAAGAACCTGAGCAAGGTCGACCTCAAGAACGTCACCTTCGCGACCGTCCCGGTGGTCGACAACACCGACGGTGCGACCGTGCTGCTCGACAAGACCAAGGCCGAGCCGCTGTTCGCCATGGTCCGTCAGGACGTGTCCCTGACCGAGGTCAAGAAGAAGGAGAAGGCGGAGAAGGACAAGCAGGCGGCGCGGCTGAAGGGGACGAAGGCCGACCCCGCCGATGTGCGGGTCAAGGTGCTCAACGGCAGCGGGCAGTTCGGCGCCGCCCAGGAGACCGTCGACTGGATGCAGAACACCGAGGGGATGATCCGCACCAGCAACGGCGGAAACGCTCCGTCGGAGCTGAAGAAGACGACCCTGGAGTACGCTCCCAACCAGGCCGACCAGGCGCGTCGGCTGGCCGACAGCATGGGGCTGCCCGCCTCCGCCATGAAGGAAGGCACGAAGGACGCCGAGCCGATGGCGGAGATGACCCTGACGCTCGGGGCGGACTTCAAGGGCGCCGGCACTCCGATCTCCGCTCCGAGCAAGGCGCCGAAGGACATTCAGAGGGTCGAGGCCGACGACAAGAACGTCTGCGCCAAGTGACCGTCATCGGCCGGCGGAACCACCCTCGTCCATCGGGCCGGACGACGAAGACAACGGGGAGGGCCCGATGCGGCAGAGCAGTGTGCGGGGGGAGAGAGACCGGCGGTCCGCCGTCCCCGAGCCCCGCGAGGACGGCGAGGACAGTGCGGACGGCGCGGACGGCGGACCGCCGGAGGGAGCGGGTCCCGCGGCGGGGAAGGCGGGGCGCGGCCAGGACGGCCCACGACGGCCGAAGCCGAAGAGGAGTCGCGGCGTGCGCATCCTGCGCTGGAGCGCGCTGACGCTGGCCGTACTGATACTCGGCGCGGCCGGGGCCGGCTACTTCTACTACCAGCACCTGAACGGCAATCTGCGGAAGGCGGAGCTGGACCTCGGCGACAGCAAGATCGGCAAGCCCGAGCCCAACGCCGCCGGCCAGACCCCCCTCAACATCCTGCTCATCGGCTCCGACAGCCGGAACACCGCGGAGAACGTCAAGCTCGGCGGCGCCAAGCAGGACGCGGACCGCAAGCCGCTGGCCGATGTGCAGATGCTGGTGCACGTCTCGGCCGACCGCAGCAATATGTCGGTGGTCAGCATTCCGCGCGACACCCGGGTGACCATCCCCCAGTGCACCGACCCGGACGACGGCACGGTGTACCCGAAGACCGAGGGGGCCATCAACCAGTCGCTCCAGCACGGCGGTCCGGGCTGCACGGTCGCCACCTGGAAGGAACTCACCGGCGTCTACATCGATCACTTCATGATGATCGACTTCTCCGGGGTGGTCTCGATGGCCGACGCCATCGGCGGCGTTCCGGTGTGCGTGGACGGCAACGTCTACTCCCACGACAGCAAGGGCCACGGCTCCGGGCTGAAGCTGACCAAGGGCACCCACAACGTCAAGGGCGTCCAGGCCCTCCAGTGGCTGCGCACCCGCTACGGCTTCGAGGACAACAGCGACATCGGCCGGGCCAAGGCCCAGCACATGTACATGACCTCGATGATCCGCCAGCTGAAGTCGGGCACCAAGCTCAGCGACCCGGGCAAGCTGATGGACCTCGCGGAGGCCGCCACCAACGCGCTGACCGTCGACCACGGCCTCGGCACCGTCAAGAAGCTGTACGACCTGGGCAACGACCTCAAGCGGGTGCCGACCAAGCGCACCACCATGATCACCATGCCCTGGGAGTACGGCGGCGGCGGGCAGTACGTCCTGCCCAAGCCGGGCGACGCCGAGCAGACCTTCGCGCTGCTGCGCAACGACACGGCGCTGGACGGCAAGGACAAGAAGAAGCCCGACGCGACCCCGGCGCCCACCGCGTCCAAGGAGGAGCTCCCGGTGGTGGTGCAGAACGGCACCGCCAGCACCGTCCTGGGGCCGGTCTCCGGCCGGGCCTCGGTCATCACCTCCGAGCTGGTGCGGCTGGGCTACGCCAAGGCCACCGCGAACACGGTGCTCGTCTCGCAGGCCGACACCACCGTCCTCTACCCGAGCGAGGCCGAGCAGGGCGACGCCCTGGCCGTGGCCAAGGCGCTGAAGCTGCCGACGTCCGCGGCGAAGTCGTCGAAGTCGGTGCAGGACGTCACCGTGGTGGTCGGCAACGACTGGCGCGAGGGCACCACCTATCCGAAGGCGGCGACGGACGACGGCGACAGCGACAAGGCGCCCAAGAGCGCGGACGCCCTCAACGGCGAGGAGAAGAGCTGTATGAAGGTCAACCCCAACTACACCTTCTGAGCCGTCACGGCACGGCGAAGGGGCCGGACCCGGCACGCGGCACGGGTCCGGCCCCTCGGCGTCCGGGCGGACGGGGCGGCTACGGGGCCATGACCGCCGGGCGGCGGCTGGCGATGACCTTCTTGGCGAGCGCCCGCGGGCTGGTCAGGAAGCCCCAGCCCCAGGACATGTGCATGGTCGCCAGCGCCACCGGGATCTGCAGCCGGGCCTTCACCGGCAGCCCCTTGCCCGCCGGGACCGAGCCCGCGACGATCGCGGCCAGATAGCCGCCCGGGATCACCAGGCCCCACGGGGTGACGGCCACGCCCACCACCAGGCCCGCCGCGATGGCGGCGACGGCGGTCGGCGGGGCGAGGTAGCGCATATTGATCGAGCCCTGGTGGAAGCGGGCGACGACATGGCGCCAGCGTCCGTAGTCCTTGTACTGCTTGGCCAGCGCCCGCACGTTCGGCCGCGGCCGGTAGGAGACCTTCAGCTCGGGCGAGAACCAGACCAGTCCGCCGGCCTCGCGGATCCGGAAGTTCAGCTCCCAGTCCTGGGCGCGGATGAACTCCTCGTTGTAGCCGCCCTGCCGCTCCAGCGCCTCGCGCCGGAAGACCCCCAGATAGACGGTTTCGGCGGGGGCCGCGGCACCGCCGGTATGGAAGGCCGCGTTGCCCACTCCGATCTTGGAGGTCATGGCGGCGGCGACGGCCTTCTCCCAGTCGTTCTCGCCCTCGGCGAACATGAGCCCGCCGACGTTCTGCGCGCCGGTCTCCTCCAGGAGCCGTACCGCGGTCGCGATGTAGTTCGGCGAGAGCATGCCGTGACCGTCGACCCGCACCACCACCGGGTGGCGGGACGCCTTGATCGCCGCGTTGAGGGCGGCGGGGGTGCGGCCCGTGGGGTTGGGCACCGTATGCACCCGGGGGTCCTCCGCCACCAGTTCGGCGGCGATCTCGTCGGTACGGTCCGTGGACGGGCCGAGCGCGATCACCACCTCCATCTCACCGGCGTACTCCTGCTCCAGGATGTGCCGCACGGCATTGCGCAGATGGCGTTCCTCATTGAGTACCGGCATGATCACGGAGACGGCCGGGAGCTGATGCGGGGGCATGGCACCTCGGGGTTCGGGGGCGGCCGGCCCCAGGAGACTGGGGTGGGGCCCCAAAGGACTGCGGTATCCCGCCCACGTTACCGCGAACGGTGGACACCGGAGCGCGCCGCCCGGGTGGCAGCGCGGGGCAGGGGCGGCGTGGGGCCGCCGGAGCGATCGTCGTATCGGCCTACGGTGAGGCGGTTCCGCCCAGCCCGCCCGCTCCCGGAGGTCTCCTCAAGTGAGTGCACCGGCCCGGCCACCGCGCCCGTCCCGCCCCCGCTCCCGCCGCCCCCGCTGGGGGCTGCGGCTGGCCACGGGCGGCGCCTGTCTGGTGCTGGCGGTCAGCGGCATCGGGCATCTGCTGGTCCGGGAGCTGGAGACCGGGATCCACCGGGTGGATGCCTTCGGCGGCCTGGACAACCGGCCGAAGAGCACCGGCGGCGGCGTCAACTTCCTCGTGGTCGGCACGGACGGACGGGAGAAGATCACGCCACGGGAGAAGGCGCTGTACCGGCTGGGCGGAGCCCCCTGTCACTGCACCGACACCTTGGTGCTGCTGCATCTGTCGGCCGACCACCGCCGGGTCAGCGCGGTCAGCCTGCCGCGCGACTCGTACGCCGAGATCCCCGCGTACACCGACGCCGCCGGCGTCCGCCATCCCCGGCATCCGCGCAAGCTCAACGCCGCGTACGCCGAGGGCGGGCCGAGCCTGACCGTGCGGACCGTGGAGCATCTGACCGGAGTGCGGGTCCACCACTACCTCGAGGTCGACTTCACCAGCTTCATGAAGACCGTCGATGTGATCGGCGGGGTGAAGATCTGCACCACGCGGCCGCTCAAGGACGACCACACCGGGCTGGACCTGCCCGCCGGCACCCATGTCCTGGACGGCGGCCAGGCCCTGCAATACGTCCGCTCCCGGCATGTCGACGGCACCTCCGACCTGGGCCGGATCAAGCGCCAGCAGCGCTTCCTGGCCGCCGTGGTCCACCGGACCACGACCGGTGGCATCCTGCTCAATCCGGTGCGGTTCAACCAGGTGACCGGGGCCCTGCTGGGCTCGGTCCGCGCCGACCACGGCCTCGAAGCGGCGGACCTGGTGGCGCTGGGCCGGGCGATGCACGGCGTCACCCCCGCGTCCTCGGAGTTCGCCTCGGTCCCGGTGATCCTGCCCGGCGTTCCCCTGAAGGGGGCCGGCTCCACGCTCCGCTGGGACCGGGCCAAGGCCAAGCGGCTCTTCACCGCCTTCCGCGAGGACCGGCCGCTCGTCGCCCGCCACCCGAAGCGGCCGGGGGCCACGACGGTCGAGGTGGCTCCGGGCCGGGTCCGGGTCCGGGTGTTCAACGGCACCGACACGCCGGGGCTCGCGGCCCGCGTGAACCGCGCGCTGCACGCCGCCGGCTTCGCCACCACCGGCTCCCCGGCGGACGCCGCGACCCCCGACGTCCGGCACACGGTGATCACGTACGACCCGGGCTGGGACCGCTCGGTGCGCTCGCTGGCGGCCGCGCTGCCCGGTGCCCAGCTGAAGCCGGTGACCGGGCAGGGGGCGGTGATGCGGGTCACGGTCGGCACGGACTACACGGGCGTACGGCCGGTCCGGGCCGAGCAGCCGCCGAGCGGCGAGAGCGGCTTCGGGGCCGTCACCGGCGACGAGGTCACCTGCCCCGAGGGGGCCGGCCGCTCGCTCTGAGCGCCGGTCGGGGCACGGTCCGCTACGGCCGGTCGGCGTCGTCGGCGGCCTCGGGGCCCTCGGGGCGCCGGGCGGCGCGCTGGGCGCGGAGCTCCTTGATCGCGCGGCGGCGGGCCAGCCGGTGGGTCCGCCGGATCTCGGCCTCCTGGTAGCGCCGCTTGTCCCGCTCGGTCTCCGGGATGACCGGGGGCACGGGCCGGGGCTTGCCGTCGGCGTCGACGGCCGCGAAGACCAGATAGGCGCTGCCGACCTGGGTGGCGGGCGTGGACTCGTTCCACCGCTCGGCCAGCACCCGCACCCCGATCTCCATCGAGGACCGGCCGGTCCAGTTGACCTGGGCCTTCACATGGACGAGATCGCCGACCCGGACCGGTTCGAGGAAGGCCATCTCATCCATCGACGCGGTGACCGCGGGCCCCTCGGAGTGGCGTCCGGCGACCGCCCCGGCCGCGTCGTCCACCAGTTTCATGATCACGCCGCCGTGCACGGTCCCGAGGAGATTGGTGTCACTGCCCGTCATGATGTGTGACAGCGTGGTACGAGACGCGGAGGTGGGCTTTCCCAGAAGCTCCGGTTCCGCACCCTGGGCCTGATTGGTCATGCCGTCCACCTTATGCGGACCGGATTCTTATCAGGTCTGCAACAGCCGTGCCGCGATCCCGCCCCCGCCCTGTAAGGCGCCCCACCCGACCAGGCACACTGCCTTGCATGAGCGAATGGCCCCAAGGAAGGACCGGCGACGGCAGCGGCCGGTATGGACGTGGCAGCGGCAGCGCCGAACCGGAAGGGGCGCGCGCCATGCCGCAGGTGAGACGCGCGGCACCGGGTGCGGGCGGTCCCCCGCCGCACCCCGAGCCGCCGCTGCCGCCCGAACTCTCACCCCGCGGCACCATTCCGCGGCAGCAGTCGTCCCACGGTCATGACGACTACGACGACGGCTACAACACCGGGCAGGTCTACGGCCACGGCCACGGCGGACCGGGCGGCCGCGGCCCCGGAGGCCCCGGCGGACCGGGCGGCGGCTCGCGCCCGGTGAGGCCGAAGAACTGGAAGCGCCGGATAACCATCGGCCTGGTCACCCTGATCGTCCTGCTGCTCGCCGTCGGCATCGGCACCTACTTCTGGGCCGACTCCAAGCTCCGCCGCGAGGTCGACCTCAACAAGGTCGAGGACCGGCCGGACGGCGGCAAGGGCACCAACTACCTGATCGTGGGTTCGGACAGCCGCGAGGGCATGTCCGACGACGAGAAGAAGCAACTGCACACCGGCTCGGCCGACGGCAGGCGCACCGACTCGATCATTATCCTGCACGTCGGTGACAACGGGAACACCATGGTCAGCCTGCCGCGTGACTCCTGGGTCACCATCCCGCCGTTCACCGGACCGGACACCGGCAAGCGCTACGGCCAGTCGCAGAACAAGCTCAACGCCTCCTTCTCCATGGCCGGCCCCGAGCTCCTGGTCCGCACCATCGAGTACAACACCGGGCTGCACATCGACCACTACGCGGAGATCGGCTTCGGCGGCTTCGCCAAGATCGTGGACTCGGTGGGCGGGGTCGAGATCGACGTGCCCCAGGACATGAAGGAGAAGCACGCCGGCACCGACCTGAAGAAGGGCAAGCAGACCCTGAACGGCCAGGAGGCGCTCGCCTTCGTGCGGCAGCGCTACGGTCTGGCCGGCGGTGACCTGGACCGCACCCGGAACCAGCAGAAGTTCCTCTCCGCGCTCGCGGACAAGGCCGCCACGCCCAGCACGGTCCTCAACCCGTTCAAGCTCTACCCGACGATGGGCGCGGGCCTGGACTCGCTGATCGTGGACAAGGACATGAGCCTGTGGGACGTGAAGGACATGTTCTTCGCGATGAAGAGCGTCTCCGGCGGTGACGGCAAGCAGATGAACATGCCCGTCTCCAACCCCGGCCTGGCCACTTCCAAGGGCAGCGCGGTGCAGTGGGACATGACCAAGGTCAAGCAGCTGGTGGGCGAGCTGAAGAACGACGAGAAGGTCACCGTCTCCGGCAACTGACCCGGCCGTCGTAACGAAAAGGCCGCCGAAAAGGCCGCCGCCGGACCCGACCGGGTCCGGCGGCGGCCTTTTCGTTTCGGCCTTACGGCAGGTTGCGCGCCATCACGATGCGCTGGACCTGGTTGGTGCCCTCGTAGATCTGGGTGATCTTGGCGTCCCGCATCATCCGCTCCAGCGGGTAGTCGCGGGTGTAGCCGTAGCCGCCGAGCAGCTGGACGGCGTCCGTGGTGATCTCCATCGCGGCGTCGGAGGCGTAGCACTTGGCCGCGGCGCCGAAGAACGTCAGGTCCTCCTTGCCGCCTCCGGCGGCCACGCGCTCGGACTTGGCCGCGGCCGCGTAGGTGAGCTGCCGGGCCGCCTCCAGCTTCATGGCCATGTCGGCGAGCATGAACTGGACGCCCTGGAAGTCGCCGATCGGCTTGCCGAACTGCTTGCGCTCCTGGACGTACCCCTTGGCGTAGTCCAGGGCGCCCTGGGCGATGCCGAGGGCCTGGGCGGCGATGGTGATCCGGGTGTGGTCGAGGGTCTTCATCGCGGTGGCGAAGCCGGTGCCCTCCGCGCCGATCAGCCGGTCGGCGGGGATGCGGACGTTGTCGAGATACACCTCACGGGTCGGGGAACCCTTGATGCCGAGCTTCTTCTCCGGGGCTCCGAAGGACACGCCCTCGTCGGACTTCTCGACGACGAAGGCGGAGATGCCCTTGGAGCGCTTCTCGGGGTCGGTGACGGCCATCACCGTGTAGTACTCGGAGACCCCGGCGTTGGTGATCCAGCGCTTGACGCCGTTGAGGACGTAGGAGTCGCCGTCGCGCACCGCCCTGGTCTTCATCCCGGCCGCGTCCGAGCCCGCGTCCGGCTCGGAGAGGCAGTAGGAGAACATCGCGTCGCCCTTGGCGAGCGGGGCCAGGTACTTCTTCTTCAGCTCCTCGGAGCCGGAGAGGATCACCGGCAGCGAGCCCAGCTTGTTGACCGCGGGGATCAGCGAGGAGGAGGCGCAGACCCGGGCGACCTCCTCGATGACGATCACGGTGGCCAGTGCGTCGGCGCCCGAGCCGCCGTAGGACTCGGGGACGTGCACGGCGTGCAGATCGTTGCCCACCAGGGCGTCGAGCGCCTCCTGGGGGAACCGGCCCGCCTCGTCGACCTCGGCGGCATAGGGGGCTATCTTCGCCTCGGCCAGCGAGCGGACGGCGTCACGGAGCATGTCGTGCTCCTCGGACGGCCGGTACAGGTCGAAGTCGTTCACCGAGGACGCCAAGCCTCTCACTCCCCAAGAGTGCTAACTACCGTTAAGTAACTGAATTCTAGGGGCGCCGTCCCGATAGGTATAGGTGAGGTACCCGACACCGTCGGCTGAGCCCGTCCGGCGCTCCCGGCTATGCTCAGGCACCGCATCTGCGATCGACCGTTCTGGAGCACTTCCATGGCCCTCAAGATCACCGTGATCGGCACCGGCTATCTCGGCGCCACCCACGCAGCGGCCATGGCGGAACTGGGCTTCGAGGTGCTGGGCCTCGACATCGTGCCCGAGAAGGTCGAGATGCTCACGGCGGGCCGGGTGCCGCTGTACGAGCCGGGCCTGGAGGAACTGCTGCGGCGCCACACCGCGGGGATCGAGGGCGCCACCGGACGGCTGCGTTTCACCAGCTCCTACGAAGAGGCGGGTGAGTTCGGCGACGTCCACTTCATCTGCGTGAACACTCCGCAGAAGCACGGCGAGTACGCCTGTGACATGAGTTACGTGGACTCGGCCGTGGAGTCGCTCGCCCCGCATCTGCACCGCCCCACGCTGGTCGTGGGCAAGTCCACGGTGCCGGTCGGCAGCGCGGACCGGCTCGCGGCCCGGCTGGCCGAGCTGGCCCCGGTGGGCGCGGACGCCGAGCTCGCCTGGAACCCGGAGTTCCTGCGCGAGGGGTTCGCCGTCCAGGACACCCTGCGGCCGGACCGGATCGTGGTCGGCGTCGCCGGCGACCGGGCCGAGAAGCTGCTCCGCGAGGTGTACCAGAAGCCCATCGCCGAGGGCTCGCCCTTCGTGGTGACCGACTTCCCCACCGCCGAGCTGGTGAAGGCCGCGGCCAACTCCTTCCTGGCCACGAAGATCTCGTTCATCAACGCCATGGCCGAGGTCTGCGAGGCGGCCGGCGGCGATGTGGTCAAGCTCGCCGAGGCCATCGGCCACGACGAGCGCATCGGCAGGAAGTTCCTGCGGGCCGGTATCGGCTTCGGCGGCGGCTGCCTGCCCAAGGACATCCGGGCCTTCATGGCGCGCGCCGGTGAACTCGGCGCCGACCAGGCGCTGACCTTCCTCCGCGAGGTCGACTCGATCAACATGCGGCGCCGTGGCCATATGGTCGAGCTGGCCCGCGAGGCCGTCGGCGGCAGCTTCCTGGGCAAGCGGGTGGCGGTGCTGGGCGCGACCTTCAAGCCGGACTCCGACGACGTACGGGACTCGCCCGCGCTCAATGTGGCCGGTCAGATGCAGCTCCAGGGCGCCCAGGTCACCGTCTTCGACCCCAAGGGCATGGCGAACGCGCGGGCCCTCTTCCCGACCCTCGCCTACGCGGCCGACGCGACCGAGGCGGCGCGGGGCGCCCATGCGGTGCTGCACCTCACCGAGTGGCGCGAGTTCCGCGAGCTGGAGCCGGCGAGCCTGGGCGACGTGGTCGCCGAGCGCCGCATCCTCGACGGGCGCAACGCCCTGGACCCCGACCGCTGGCGCGAGGCCGGCTGGACCTACCGCGCCCTGGGCCGCCCCCTGGCCTGACCGCCAGCGGGTGCCTCGTGGTTTGAGCGGGTACCTCGTGGTCAACCCGGAACCGGACCACGAGGAGGAACCAATGGCTGTCGCCACACTGGACGTCGTCGTCATCGACTGCCCCGATCCCACCGCGCTCGCCCGCTTCTACCAGCAGGTGCTGGGCGGGGAGATCGAGAACGCGGGCCGCCGCTGGGTCGATCTCTTCCTGCCCGCCGGGCCCCGGCTGGCCTTCCAGGAGGCCCCGGACTTCCGCCCGCCGAGCTGGCCGTCGGAGGACGACTCGCAGCAGCTCCACCTCGATCTGCGGGTGACGGACATCGAGAGCGCCCAGGAACGGGTGCTGGAGCTGGGGGCGCGGGCGCTGGACCTCGACGACGACGGCGGGAAGCGGAACTTCAGGGTGTACGCCGACCCGGCCGGGCACCCCTTCTGCCTCATCCGCCCCTGAGCGGAGCGCGCCCGGCCGGGGAACGCGCCCGGCCCAGGCGCGCGCCTGGCCGGTCAGTGGCCGGGGCGGGTTCCGTCCAGCTCCTCGATCGTGGCGATGGACGGGCCGCGGGAGGTGCGCAGCCCCTGGGCCACCTCCTCGGCCGAGCGCACCGCGCGGACCGCGTTCTGCCAGGTCAGCTTGGCCAGGTCGGCCGGGGACCAGCGGCGGTCCAGGAGTTCGGCGACGAGGTTCGGATAGCCCGCGACATCGGCGAGCCCCTCGGGGGTGAAGGCGGTGCCGTCGAAGTCGCCGCCGATGCCGATGTGGTCGATGCCCGCCACCTCGCGCATGTGGTCGAGGTGGTCGGCGACGGTCGACACGGTGGCCAGGGGGCGCGGGTTGGCCTCCTCGAAGGCGCGCTGGACCTTCATCGCCGCGGGGGTCATCTCCAGCGGATGCAGTCCGTGGGCGCGCATGTTCTCGTCCGCCGCCCGGGTCCAGTCGACCGCCGCGGGCAGGACGAACTTCGGCACGAATGTGGCCATCGCCACACCGCCGTTGGCGGGCAGCAGCGCCAGCACATCGTCCGGGATGTTGCGCGGGTGGTCGCAGACGGCGCGCGCGGAGGAGTGCGAGAAGACCACGGGCGCCTCGGTCACCCGGAGCGCGTCCCGCATGGTGTCGGCCGAGACATGGGAGAGGTCGACCAGCATGCCGAGCCGGTTCATCTCGCGCACCACCTCCTCGCCGAAACGGGTGAGGCCGTGCGCCTTCGGTTCGTCGGTGGCCGAGTCCGCCCAGGGGACGTTGTCGTTGTGGGTGAGCGTCATGTAGCGCACGCCGAGCTCGTACAGGACGCGCAGGGTGGCCAGGGAGCAGTTGATGCTGTGGCCGCCCTCGGCGCCCATGAGGGAGGCGATCCGGCCCTCGGCCCGCGCCGCCTCCATGTCGTCGGCGGTGCGGGCGGGGCGCAGCTCGGCCGCGTACCGCTCGGTGAACCGCCGGACGACATCGATCTGTTCGAGGGTGGCGCTGACCGCCGTGTCGCCCTGGAAGTCGGAGCGCACGTACACCGACCAGAACTGGGCGCCCACACCGCCCGCCCGCAGCCGGGGGATGTCGGTGTGGGTGTACGCGCTCAGGTCGCCGGCGATGTCGCGCCGGGCGAGGTCGTAGCGGACCTGCTCGCGCAGGGCCCAGGGCAGATCGTTGTGACCGTCCACGATGGGGTGGGCGGCCAGCAGGTCACGGGCGTGCGCGAGGTGATCGGTCATCCTGCCATCTTGCAGTGCGACATGACCGAAGTCACGCGACGGACCTCACCGGCCTCAGGTGTACGGAGGCCGGACGCCCCTCACTTGCCGAAGCCGAAGGAGCCCGCCCCGTCCACCTTGGCGCGCAGCCGCTTGCCCTTCTCGGTGGCCTGCGCGTTGAGCTCGTCCTGGAACGCGCGCATCCGCGCCCGGAGACCGGCGTCGTGCGCGGCGAGGACGCGGGCGGCGAGCAGCCCCGCGTTCCGGGCGCCGCCGACCGAGACGGTGGCCACCGGAACCCCCGCGGGCATCTGGACGATCGACAGCAGCGAGTCCATGCCGTCGAGGTACTTCAGCGGTACGGGCACCCCGATGACCGGCAGCGGGGTGACGGAGGCGAGCATGCCCGGGAGATGGGCGGCGCCGCCCGCGCCCGCGATGATCGCCTTGAGGCCGCGGTCCGCCGCGTTCTCCCCGTAGGCGACCATCTCGCGCGGCATGCGGTGGGCCGAGACGACATCCACCTCGTAGGGGACCTCGAACTCGTCGAGGGCCTTGGCCGCTTCTTCCATGACGGGCCAGTCGGAGTCGGAGCCCATGACGATGCCGATCACAGGAGCGCTCATTCGGTGATGGTCCCTCGGAGGTAGTCGGCGGCGTGGCGGCCGCGCTCGCGCACATCGGCCAGGTCGTCGCCGTAGGTGTTGACGTGGCCGACCTTGCGTCCCGGCTTCACGTCCTTGCCATACATATGGATCTTGAGCGCCGGGTCGCGCGCCATGCAGTGCAGATACGGCGCGTACATGTCGGGGAAGTCGCCGCCGAGCACATTGGTCATCACGGTCCACGTCGCACGCGGCCGCGGATCGCCGAGCGGCAGGTCCAGCACGGCCCGCACATGGTTGGCGAACTGGGAGGTGACGGCGCCGTCCTGGGTCCAGTGACCGGAGTTGTGCGGGCGCATGGCCAGTTCATTGACCAGCAGCCGGCCGTCACGGGTCTCGAACAGCTCGACCGCGAGATGGCCGACCACCCCCAGCTCCGCCGCGATCTTCAGCGCCATCTCCTGCGCCTGGCCGGACAGCTCCTCGGACAGGCCGGGAGCCGGGGCGATCACGGTGTCACAGACCCCGTTCACCTGGATCGACTCCACGACGGGGTAGGCCACGGCCTGGCCGTGCGGGGACCGTACGACATTGGCGGCGAGCTCACGGGCGAAGTCGACCATCTCCTCGGCGAGGACGGGCACCCCGGCGCGGAACGGCTCGGCCGCCTCCGCCACCTCGCGGACGACCCATACGCCCTTGCCGTCGTAGCCGCCGCGCACCGTCTTCAGGACGACCGGGAAACCGTCACCCTCATCGGCGAACCGGGCGACGTCCTCGGGGTCGGCCACGATGCGGTGGCGGGGGCACGGCACACCGGCCTCGCGCAGCCGCTCCCGCATCACCCCCTTGTCCTGGGCGTGCCGCAGCGCCTCGACTCCGGGGCGGATGACCACGCCGTCCGCTTCCAGGGCCTGCAGATGCTCGGCCGGGACGTGCTCGTGGTCGAAGGTGACCACATCACAGCCTTGTGCGAACGCACGAAGGGTGTCCAGGTCGCGGTAGTCGCCGATGACGACATCGCTGACCACCTGGGCCGCCGAGTCCTGCGGGGTGTCACTGAGCAGCTTGAACCTGATGCCGAGGGGGATGCCCGCCTCGTGGGTCATACGGGCGAGCTGGCCGCCGCCGACCATGCCGACTACCGGGAATGTCACCCTCCCAGGGTAACTTCCCCGTTCGACCGCCCTGACCTGCGTTGGAGGAACCTCCAGATATCCGTACCGGTCTCCTGACGCGGCCTGAAGGGCACGGGCCACGGCCGCTGGTTAGCATGGGGGGATTGACGACGCCGACGGGACGGGGCTGAACGATCACCATGAGTGAGCGGAGCACACTCGGCGGGCTGCGTGCCCGGATGGGGCAACTGGCCCGCGAGATCGCGAAGTTCGGGGTGGTCGGCGGGGCCGGTGTCTTCGTCAATCTCGCGGTGTTCAACCTGGTGCGCAGCGTCACCGAACTGCCCGTGGTGCGGGCCAGCATCGTGGCGACGGTGGTCGCCACCGGCTTCAACTACGTGGGGTACCGGTACTTCACCTACCGGGACCGCGACAAGCAGGGCCGCACCAAGGAGCTCAGCCTCTTCCTGCTGTTCAGCGCCATCGGCCTGATCATCGAGAACGGTGTGCTCTACACCGCCACCTACGGCTTCGGGTGGGACGGCCCACTCCAGAGCAATGTGTTCAAGTTCGTCGGCATCGGCCTGGGCACCCTCTTCCGGTTCTGGTCCTACCGCACCTGGGTGTTCCGGACGCTGCCCGCACGGGATGCCGTCGAGCGGGCGGAGGCGTTCCTGTCCGAGGCGCCGCCCGCCCAGGCCGGCCGGAAGCAGCCGGTCCGCAAGTAGCCGGTGCGCAATCAGGGCCCGTCAGGGTCAGGAGTCCGGGGTTCAGGGCTCCGGGTGTTCCTCGGCCTCCCGGCTGAGGAAGAGCGCGAACACCGGCGGATACTGCTGGAGCAGCTCCAGCCGGCCGCCGTCCGCCTCCGCCAGGTCCCGGGCCACCGCGAGCCCCAGCCCGGTGGAGTTCCGTCCGCTGACCGTCCGCTCGAAGACCCGCGCCCCCAGGTCCGGCGCCACGCCGGGCCCCTCGTCGGAGACCTCCACCACGGCCTGGTTGCCGGTGACCCGGGTACGCAGCGCGACCGTACCGTCACCGTGCATCAGCGAGTTCTCGATCAGCGTCGCCAGCACCTGGGCGACCGCGCCCGGGGTGCCCACCGCGCGCAGCCCCTTCTTGCCCGAGCGCACGATGGCGCGGCCCTCGCTGCGCGAGGCCGGGCGCCACTCCTCGATCTGCTGCTTGACCACCTCGTCTAGATCGAAGGCGACCGCGGAGCCGCTGCGCGGATCGCGGGAGTTGGTCAGCAGCCGCTGGACGACGTCGGTGAGCCGCTCCACCTGGCCCAGCGCGATCGTCGCCTCCTCCTTGACCGTCTCCGGATCGTCGGTGAGCGTGATCTCCTCCAGCCGCATCGACAGCGCGGTCAGCGGCGTACGGAGCTGGTGCGAGGCGTCGGCGGCCAGCCGCCGCTCGGCGGTGAGCATCCGGGCGATGCGCTCGGCGCTCGAGTCCAGCACATCGGCGACCCGGTCCAGCTCCGGCACCCCGTAGCGCCGGTGGCGCGGCCGGGGGTCCCCGGAGCCCAGCCGCTCGGCGGTCTCCGCGAGGTCGGTGAGCGGGGCGGAGAGCCGGTGCGCCTGGCGTACGGCCAGGGCGACCGCGGCGAGCACAGCGAGCAGCGCGACCGCGAGGATGATCAGCATGGTGCGGCCGACCTCGCGGCTCACCGTGGAGCGGGACGCCTCGACCCGTACCACCTCGCCCTGCTCGCCCGTCTCCTGGGCGGAGATGACCTCGCCCGTGGGGCGCTTGCCGATCTCCACAGCGCGGTGGTCGGGCATCCTGATCACGGCGTAGCGGCCGGACTCGATCTGCTCGCGCAGCACCCGGGCGGTGACCCCCTCGCCGCCCAGCAACCTGCTGTCGACGATGCTGACCAGGCGTACGGCGTCGGAGCTCACGCTCTCCTTGGCACTGTTCTCGATGGTCCGCGTCTCGACGATGACCAGCGACAGGCCGAAGACGGCGATGACGACGAGCACCACGGCCAGCGTGGAGTTGATCAAGCGACGGCGCATGGCCCCACCGTGTCAGTCCTCGTCAGCTTTTCTCGAACCGGAAGCCGACACCGCGGACGGTGGCGATGTACCGGGGGTTGGCCGCATCGTCACCGAGCTTCTTGCGCAGCCAGGAGATGTGCATGTCGAGGGTTTTGGTGGAGGACCACCAGGTGGTGTCCCACACCTCGCGCATCAGCTGATCGCGGGTGACGACCCGCCCGGCGTCCCGCACCAGGACGCGCAGCAGATCGAACTCCTTGGCGGTCAGCTGGAGCTCCTCGTCACCCATCCAGGCGCGGTGCGACTCGACGTCGATCCGCACCCCGTGGGTGGCCGGCTGCTGTTGCTGCGTCTCGACGGCTCCGCGCCGCAGCAGCGCCCGCACCCGGGCGAGCAGCTCGGCGAGCCGGAACGGCTTGGTGACGTAGTCGTCCGCGCCGGCGTCCAGGCCGACCACCGTGTCCACCTCGTCCGCGCGGGCCGTGAGCACCAGCACCGGAAAGCCGTGGCCCTCGGTACGGAGCCGACGACAGACCTCGAGCCCGTCCATCCCCGGCAGGCCGAGGTCGAGGACGAGCAGGTCGACGCCTCCTTGCAGACCGGCGTCGAGCGCGGTGGGTCCGTCCTCCCGCACCTCGACCTCGTACCCCTCGCGGCGCAGGGCGCGGGCGAGCGGCTCCGAGATGGATGCGTCATCCTCGGCGAGCAGTACTCGGGTCATGGGGTGATGGTAGTCCGCCGAGGTCGGAGCACGGGGCGCGTGCCAGGTGACGGGCGCAGCACGGAAGGTGGCACACGCCACGCGTGAGGTATCTCTCACCGTACCCGGGAGTAGCAAGTACGTATCGTATGGTGAAACAACGTCTGTAGCACTCCTCCGGGGCCTTTGGCCGTGACGACGCGCCGAAGGTCTCTGTCGTGTCCGGAGGGACGAGGTCGGCACGACCGGCCCGCCCGCGCCGGCGCTCAGTCGCTCAGCCATCCCCCCACGGGCGCTGGCCCCGCTGGCAGCGCTCCCTGAGCACGCAAGGAAACCACCATGGCGTCCAGCCTGACGAAGGGCGCCACCGCGCAGGGGACCCCTGCCGGCGGCAAAACCTTCTTCGGCCACCCCCGCGGCCTGGCCACTCTCTTCATGATCGAGATGTGGGAGCGGTTCAGCTTCTACGGCATGCGGGCTCTCCTCGTCGTCTATCTGATCTCCGGCGGCCCCGACGCCAAGGTCGGTGGACAGGGCGGCGGGCTCGGGATGTCCGAGGGCAACGCGGTGGCCATCTACTCGGTCTACCTGGCCCTGGTCTATCTGCTGGCCATGCCCGGCGGCTGGTTCGGCGACCGGGTCTGGGGTCCGCGCAAGACCGTGGTCATCGCGTCCGGAGTCGTGATGGCCGGACACCTGGCGCTCTCCGTCCCCGGCGAGGCGACCTTCTTCGTGGGCCTCGGCCTGGTGGCGCTCGGCTCGGGTCTGATCAAGGCCAACATCTCGACGATGGTGGGCCAGCTCTACGACGGGCCGCAGGACCCGCGCCGGGACGGCGGCTTCACCCTCTTCTACATCGGCATCAACATCGGTGCCTTCGCCGCCCCGTTGGTGATCGGGACCGTCGGCCAGTCCTACAACTGGCACCTGGGCTTCGCGCTCGCCGCACTGGGCATGGCCCTGGGCCTGATCCAGTTCCTGATCGGCACCCGCCACCTGAGCCCGGAGAGCAGCACCGTCCCCACCCCGCTGGCGGCCGAGGAGCGCCGCTCCTGGCTGCGCAAGGCGATGATCTGGCTGATCGTCGCCGCGGTCTTCTACACCGGGGTGGCCCTCAGCGGCAGTTGGACGCTCAACTGGGTGCTGGTCCCGATCACCGTCCTGGGCCTGATCATCCCGACCGGGGTGCTGATCCGGATCAAGCGCGACCGGGATCTGTCGGCGGTCGAGCAGACCAAGGTGAGCGGCTACATCTGGTTCTTCGTGGCCGCCGCGGTGTTCTGGATGATCTACGACCAGGGCGGTTCGACGATGTCCGCCTTCGCGGACGCCAAGACCGCGGACACGATCTTCGGGCTGCACTTCCCGTCCTCGTGGTTCCAGTCGGTCAACCCGCTGATGATCATGGCGCTGGCCCCGATCTTCGCCTGGCTGTGGCTGTGGCTGGCGCGGCGCGACCGGGAGCCGAACACCACGGTGAAGTTCGCGATGGCCCTGGTCCTGATCGGTGCCTCGTTCTTCGTCTTCGTCGTGCCGATGGCGATGGCCGAGGACGGGACCAAGGTCAGCCCGCTGTGGCTGGTGTCGATCTACATGGTCCAGACGATGGGCGAGCTGTGCCTGTCGCCGGTCGGTCTGTCGGTGACCACCAAGATGGCGCCGGCGAAGTACGCCAGCCAGATGATGGGCGTGTGGTTCCTGGCCGTGACCGCGGGCGACTGCGTCACCGGGCTGCTGTCCATCGCCGGGGTCGACCTGAGCGGGGTCGGGGTGATCGCGCTGGAGGCGGCCCTGGCGGCGCTCGCGGGCTTCGCGGTCTTCATGTACCGGAAGAAGGTCGTGGCCTTGATGGCCGACGTCCACTGACGTCGACCCGGACCCGTGGGGCCCGGCGCGGGGAGACCGCGCCGGGCCTCGCGCATGTGCTCAGCGGGTGGTGCCGCGCAGTCTGCGCCACGGGGTGAGGACGAAGATGGCGCCGCCGAGCAGGACGGTGGTACCGGCGATCAGGGCGAGCGCCTTCAGCCCGCCGTGGTCGTTCGCACCGGTCTCGGCGAGACCGCCGCTGGTACCCGAGCCGCCGCTGCCCGAAGACCCGCCGGAGGTGTCGCCGCCGCTCGTGCCGCCGCTCGTGTCACCGCCGGTGGTGCCGCCGGGCTGACCCGTGGTGTCCAGTTCGAGCGAGACACCGGGGTCCTTGGACGGGGTGCACGTGGTGGTCGTACCGAGCGCCTTGACCGTCAGCACCCCCGGGGTGAGCGTCGACGTGCCCGTCGCACCCGGCTTGTAGGTGCCGGTGAGGTTGGGGATCTCCATCGGGTCGCCGGACTTGATGGGCTCCTTGTTGGTCGGCCCCTCCACAGCGACGGTGCCCTTGTCCGCACCGCCGACCTTGACGGCCATCGACGGCTTGACCGAATCGGCGGGGATGTCGGCCGGGCTGTCCATCACGGACTTGCCGAACTTCACGGTCAGATCGAAGTTCCCGCCGTTCTTGGTGGCGTTGATCTGGACCGGGGAGGTCGCGTTCTTGTCGCCGATGGGGGTCTTGCAGGCATAGGCGACCTGGACCTCCTTGCCGGTGAACGGGTCGTCCCCGCCGTCCCCGCCACCGGTGGTGCCGCTGGTCGTACCACTACTGCTTGTGCCGCTGGACGTGCCGCTCGTGGTGCCACTTGTCGTACCGCTGCTTGTGCCGCTGGTCGTGCCGCCCGAATCGTCGCCGTCGTCCGTCACCTTGATGGTCGCGGCGGCCTTGACGGCCTCCTTCGCCGAGCACTTGGTGTCCGTGGACAGCGGCTTGCTGACGTTGATGTTGTAGGCGCCGGGCGTCAGCGTCACCTCACCCGCCTTCGTGAGCTTCAGCTTCCCTTTCATGTCGGAGAGCTTCATCTCAGCGCCCTTGGGGATCGCCGGGTTCTCCCGCGGCCCCTCCAGGGACAGCTCACCGGTCTGGGCGCCGCCCACCGTGATGGTGCCGGTCGGCAGCACGGTATTGGCCTCCAGGTCGAGGATCGGCGGGTTCGTGGAGGCGGCCTTTACCGTCTTCCACACCACCTCGACCTCATCGCCGACCTTGGCCGTCTCCGGTGCCGTCACGGCCACCGTCGTGGTGCCCTCCACCGGGGGCAGGCCCGAGATGGCGGGCGGTATGCACTCGGTCTGGTACGAGACCTCGGCGCCCTGCGCGGTGCCCGCGCCGAGCAGCACGCCCCCACCGCCGAGCAGCAGCGCGACGGCGGCCGCACTCACTCTTCGTCGCATCTCACGTGGTTCCTTTCGGAGTCGGTCGGATCTCCTCGGACGGTGCGGAAATCTGGTGGTGCGTCCGGGTATCCGGCGCCGTGTCCGGGGTGAACCAGGGCAGCGCCGGACCCGCGCCGTTGGCCGGGGTGGGGGCGGGGGCCGAGGCCGGGACGGCGGGCGTACGGGGCCGTACCTTGTCCACGACGGCCATGCCGATCCGGAAGACCGCCGCCGGGACCACCACGCACAGCAGGACCCAGAAGAGCGTGACGCCCCAGGGCCGTCCCACCGCCCACGGCTGTTCGACGAGCAGCTTGGCGCCGTAGCGCAGCGAGACCTGATAGTGGCCATGGGCCCCGGCCGACAGTTCGACGTCCAGCTTGACCTGCGCCTTCTTTCCCGGCTGGATGGTCCCCCGCCATCGCTGCTCCTCCCAGGAGGGGGCGAAGACGCCGTGCGAGGTGCCCACCTCGAAGACCGGATCGCGGGCCGGGGTCGAGCCGAGATTGCCGACGGTGACCACGAGCCGTCGCCTCGGCGGCGCGCCGAACCAGGTCAGCAGCCCGCTGGAGCCGTCGAGCCGGGCCGAGAGCACGCTCAGCCGCTCGCCTCCGGTCCGCTCCTTCGGCAGCGGCGCCACCGGGTGCCCGGCGACCTTGAACGTCACGTCCGCGGCGGCGGCCGCACCGGTGACGGTCGCTATGTGGATGACGCAGGGGCAGGGTTCGGGCGGCTCGGCGACCGGCAGCTTCTTGGTGAAGCTGCCGTCCGCGCCGACGGTGACCGCCCTGCCGTCACCGTTGGCGCAGGAGTTGGTGCCGCCGATCATGTTCTGTCCGCAGATGAGCAGGGTGAGCAGGGCGCGCGGCCGCCATCGTGCGCCGGTCACGGTGACCGTGCCGCCCGTGCCCGCCTCGGCCTTGGAGACCTTCGCGGTCGGGCCCTCGGCGGCCGCGGCGCCGCCCGTAAGGGGCGCACCGAGGGTGAGGAGGACCAGGGCGAGCACGGTGAGCACGGCGGGGGGCCGGGCCGGGGTGGCTCCGTATCGACATGCCTTCACGTGGTCGCTCCTGCCCCTGTGCGCTGCGGTCGCGGTCGCGGGGTGCGGCGCCGTCTCCGCCGCCGGCGCAGCAGCCAGGCGCCCGCGCCGCCGCCCGCACCCGCCAGGACGGCCGCCGCCGGGGCGAGCGTCCACCAGGGGACGGCGGTGTAGCCGGCGGTCGCGGTGGCGTGCGCGCCCCCGCCCGCGGTGACCGTGAGCCGCACGTCCACCGAGTCGAGGGCGGGCGGGTCCGGCCAGCTCTCGGTGAGCCGCACCCGTGTGCCCGGCTGAAGTTCGACCGGGAGGGTGCGGGGTTTCCGGCGCAGCACCTGGCCGAAGAGCCCGTCGGCGCGTACGGCCAGCCGCGGGGTCAGCACGGTGTTGCCGCGGTTGACGAGGGCGTAGCGGATGGCCGCCCCGCTGCCGCGGCCCTGGACGGTCACGTCCTCGACGGAGAGCGCGGACAGCGTCGCCCCGCTGATCCGCAGCCGCAGCCGCACCGCGATCTCGCGGCCGCCGGAGGAGACCAGGACCTTGCCGGGGCGTTCGCCGGGCACCGCGTCGGACGGGACGGTGACGGTGAAGGGAATGTCGGCGCGGGTGCGGGGCGGCACCGTCACCCGCTGTTCGGCGAGCGCGATCCGGGTGCCGTCGGCACCGCGCAGCCGGACGGTGCGGGGGCGCTCGCTCCGGTTGGTGACCGAAAGCTTGTCCTCGAGGACGGCGCCGGGCCCGCCTTCGAGGTAGATGTACGGCCGGTCGTCCGCGCCCGGTGCGCCCGCGCCGCCGGCGGCGGGCGCCGCCGACCAGTCGGGGCCGGCGGCGGCAGCCGTGGCGGGCCAGGCCAGCAGGGACGCGGCGAGCAGGGCCGGGACGGATACGCGGACGACCGCGGGGATGACCGCGCGGACGGCCGGACGGACGACTGCGGGGATGACCGCACGGACGGCAAGGCGGCTGGCTGCACGGATACGCGGCGGCATCGGCGGCTCCTCGGATGCCGCGGGACTAGCGCGCGGGCCGCTGACGGCGGGTCAGCCAGAGCGCTCCGGCCACGCCCGCGAGCAGCACGGTGCCGCCGAGGGTGCCGAGCGCGACGGCGGAGTCCGCCGGTCCGGTCTGTGGCAGCTCATCGTTCGAGCCGCCCTGCTCACCGCCGGAACCGCCCGAACTCGTACCGCCCGAACTCGTACCGCCCGAACTCGTACCGCCCGTACTGTCCGAGCCGCCGGTGGAACCGGAGTCTCCGCCGCCGCCCGCGGCCTTGACGTCCAGCGTCAGCGAGGGCTTGGGGCTGTTGCCCGGGGTGCAGGTCGTGGTCGTGCCCAGCGCCTTGATGGTGAGGGTCGAGGCGGTGAACGTGACCTTTCCGCTCTTCTTGGGGGTGTAGGTACCCGACAGGTCACTGATCTTGATCGGGGTGTTGGCGGGGATGGCCTTGTCGTTGGCGGGCCCCGACACGGACACCGTTCCGCTCTCCGCACCGCCCAGTTTGATGAGCGCACTGGGGTGCATGGCGCCCTTACCGAGCTCGACGGGGCTGGAGGAGACGCCCTTCTGGAAGGACATCGTGAGCTTGTAGGCGTCGCCACTCGCGACGCTTTTGATGTCGATGGGCGATACGGCGCTTTTATCGCCGATCGGCGTCTTGCACTGGTAGTCGACGTCCACGGTGTCGGCGTGCGCGGCCGGGGCGGTGAGGAGTACCACGGAGCCGGCCAGGGCCGCCGCGAGCGTGAGGGCGCCGCCACGGCCGGCCGGGCGGCGTTGGTTGCGGGACACCACGAGATCCCTTCTCGTCAAGCGCCGCAGCCGAATGTAACTGACGGCACATCAGATGGGGCGCTGACGGTACGCCGGGGACCTTGTCAAGGGAAGACAAAGAACACGCCGGATCGGCGTGCGGTGGGCCGCGCCCGGGGGCGCGCGGCGCCAATACGGTGGGGCCGAGGCCGCGCTCTTCAGCCCGGCGCGGCGAGTTCGGCCCAGACCGTCTTGCCCGATCCGTCCACGTTGCGCACGACTCCCCAGTCGAGGCACAGCCGCTGCACGATGAACATGCCGTGCCCGCCGGGGCGTCCGGCGCGGTGCGGGGTGCGCGGCGCGGGCGTACCGGTGCCGAGGTCCACCACTTCGAGGCGGAGCATTTTGGCGTTGCAGCTGACGCGCAGCTCCTCGGGGCCGTCGGCGTGCAGACAGGCGTTGGTGACCAGCTCGGAGACGACGAGCAGGACGTCCTCGGCGGCGGCCCGCTGGTCGGCGGTGGCGGCCGGAAGCCACCCCCAGTCACGCAGCGCCTGGCGCGTGAAGTCGCGGGCGCGCGGCACGGCTCCGCTGGCTCCGATCAGATGGAGTCTGCGGATCTGGCGGATAGGGCCGGCGGTCGTGGTTGCCGGTGGGGAGGCCGAAGCGGCGGGGCCGTCCGGGTCCGGGCCGCGGTCGCCCGGCGGGTACGGCCGGGTGGTGCTCATCAGCGCTTCACCTCACCGATTCACCGATTCAGGGACAAGGGATACCTGATCTCTTCAACAGTTTCAGCCTGTCTCCTGCCCGGCCATAGCGTGAGAACACCCACTACTTCCGCGTCGTCGATGTGACGCAGGCAACGCGCCGATGACGCACCGATGACACGCCGGAAACAGGAATGGCTTACTTCACTCGACAAGCGCCGCGTCAAGCGTCTCGTGAACCGTAAAGACGGCGTCCGCGCCCGTGATCTCGAACACGCGAGCAACGATGGGCAGCATCCCGGCCAGATGGACCCCGCCGCCTTCGGCCTCGGCCTTGAGCCGCGCGCCGAGGAGGACGTTGAGCCCCGTGGAGTCACAGAACTCCAGCTTCGAGCAGTCCACCACCAGCCGGACACGTCCCCCCTCCACGCACTTCTCGAGCGGCTCGCGCAGCACTTCGGCGGTGTGGTGATCCAACTCACCCGCCGGCGTGACGACCGCACTCGCCCCATGGTGCCGAACCTCGACCTGGAGTCGGCCTTTGCTGGCGCTGCCGACCATCCCGCGGTCCATCTGCGCACCTCTTCTGGCGTCTCGTTGCTTTCGATTGCGCGCATCGAACCCTACGCCTTCTACCCGGTCCTCTGGTAGCCGAACATTTCGCATAGTTCGGCAAATATGGACAACGTGGACTTGCCACTTGGTGGCCGTTGCAGGTAGGCGTAGAGAGACACACCCGCTTACGGCCCGGCTTTGGAGGCGCCGCTCACCGGAGCAGCACGTTATGGCACCGGCAGCCATATGCCGAGAACGATGGAGGAGACTATGTCACCCCGCCTCGACGACACGCGTACCGAACCCTCGGGGAGTACCCGGACCACCGTCTCGTCGACCCCCCTGCCCGAGCAGTTCGTACCCGACATGGACGTCCAGGCGACCGTCGGCCACCTCTTCGAGGAACTGCCGGAATTGTCCGATCTGCCGGAGATACCCCCGTATGACACGGTGGCACCGGTGGACGCGAGGGCGCTGTCCAAGACCCTCTTCGAACGCCTCGAGGTGCTGGAAGAAGGCACCCACGAGTACGCCTATGTGCGTAACACCCTGGTCGAGCTCAACTTGGCGCTGGTCAAGTTCGCCGCCTCCCGGTTCCGCTCCCGCAGCGAGCCGATGGAGGACATCATCCAGGTCGGCACCATCGGCCTGATCAAGGCCATCGACCGCTTCGAACTCGGCCGCGGCGTCGAGTTCCCCACCTTCGCGATGCCGACCATCGTCGGTGAGATCAAGCGCTTCTTCCGCGACACCAGCTGGTCGGTGCGCGTGCCGAGGCGGCTCCAGGAGCTCCGGCTCGACCTGGCCAAGGCCGGTGACGAACTGGCGCAGCGGCTCGACCGCGCGCCCACCGTCAACGAGTTGGCCGAGCGGCTGGACATCACCCAGGCAGAGGTCGTCGAGGGCATGGCCGCGAGCAACGCGTACACCGCGAGCTCGCTGGACGCCCAGCCCGAGGAGGACGACTCCGAGGGAGCGCTGGCGGACCGGATCGGCTACGAGGACCACGGGCTCGAGGGCATCGAGTACGTCGAGTCCCTGAAGCCGCTGATCGCCGACCTGCCCGCACGCGACCGGAAGATCCTCTCCCTGCGCTTCGTGGCGAACATGACGCAGTCGGAGATCGGCGAGGAGCTGGGCATCTCCCAGATGCATGTCTCGCGGCTGCTGTCGCGCACCCTCCGTCGGCTCCGCAAGGGACTGATGATCGAGGAGTGACGCCTCCGCAGACGGATAAGGGCCCGCCCCCTACCGGGACGGGCCCTTATCCGTGCGCGCTCCGTGCCGCGCTGCCGGGGCGTCAGACCAGGGTGCCGTGCTGCCAGACCGCCGAGACCAGGGGGACGCCGGGGCGGTAGGCGAGGTGCACATGCGAGGGGGCGTCCAGCAGCGCCAGATCGGCGCGGGCGCCCGGACTCACCCGGCCCACATCGGTACGGCGCAGGGCCCGCGCCCCACCGGCCGTGGCGGCCCATACGGCCTCGTCGGGGGTCATCCCCATGTCCCGTACCGCCAGGGCGATACAGAACGGCATGGAGCTGGTGAAGGACGAGCCCGGGTTGCAGTCGGGGGACAGGGCGACCGTGACGCCCGCGTCGAGCAGCCGGCGCGCGTCCGGATAGACCGAGCGGGTGGAGAACTCCGCCCCGGGCAGCAGGGTGGCGACCGTCTCCCCCTGGGCCAGCGCGTCGACGTCGGCGTCGGTCAGATGGGTGCAGTGGTCGGCGGAGGCGGCGCCGAGCTCCACCGCCAGCCGCACCCCGGGGCCGTGCGAGAGCTGGTTGGCATGGACCCGTGGGGTCAGCCCGCGCTCCTTGCCCGCGGTCAGGATGGCGCGGGCCTGATCGCCGTCGAAGGCGCCCTGCTCGCAGAAGACGTCGATCCAGCGGGCGTGCGGGGCGCAGGCGTCCAGCATGGGACCGGTGACCAGATCCACGTAGCCGGCCGGGTCGTCGGCGAACTCGGGGGCGACGATATGCGCCCCGAGGAAGGTCACCTCGTCGGTGTGGGCCCCGGCGATGGTCAGGGCGCGGGCCTCGTCCTGCGAGGTCAGCCCGTAGCCGGACTTGATCTCGACGGTCGTGGTGCCCTGGCGGCGCGCCTCGGCCACATAGCGGCCGACGTTGGCGTGCAGCACGTTGTTCGAGGCGGCGCGGGTGGCGGCGACGGTGGTGCGGATGCCGCCGGCGCTGTACGGGCGGCCGGACATCCGGGCGTTGAACTCCTCGGTCCGGTCGCCCGCGAAGACCAGATGGGAGTGGGAGTCCACGAAGCCCGGGATGGCCGCCCGGCCTCCGGCGTCGACCCGGTTGTCGGTGGCGGGTGCTTTGCTTGTCCCACCGACCCAGGCGACGCGGTCGCCGTCGATCACGACGGCCGCGTCCCGGATCAGGCCGAGGGGGCCGTCACCGAGGGAGGGGTCATTGGTGACCAGAGCGGCGATGTTGGTGATGGCGGTCGTGGGCGTGGCGGTCGTCGCGGTCGTCATGGTGCGGGCGTTCTCCTTCGTCGGCCGGGGCGGTTTCGTCGGCCGGGGCGGCCGCGGCCGGATCACCAGTCGTACAGGGCCGCGATGGACTCGGCCAGCGCTTGGGGGACGCGGGGGACGAGCTGATGGGCGCCGTCCCGTACGACATGGCGGCCGCCGACCACGGTGTGCCGGACATCCGCGTTGGTCGCCGCGAATACGGCGGTCTCCGCGCCCAGCCGGGACGGCGGCCCCGCCGTGCGCACCGAGTCCAGCGCGATCGTGGTGAGGTCGGCGAGCGCGCCCACCTCGATCCGGCCCGCGTCGGCGCCCCAGCCGAGCGCCGCATGGCCGTCCACGGTGGCGGCCCGCAGCAGCTGGGCCGCGGTCCAGTGGCCCCGGGCGCGGGTGTGCAGCCGCTCGTCGAGCTCCATGGCGCGGGCCTCCTCCAGGATGTCGATCACGGCGTGGCTGTCGCTGCCCAGCGAGAGCGGGGAGCCCGCGCCGTGCAGCTCGGCGGCCGGGCCGATCCCGTCGGCGAGGTCACGCTCGGTGGTCGGGCACATACAGACACCGGTGGAGGTATGCCCCAGGAGCCGGATGTCGCCGGGGGTGAGGTGGGTGGCGTGCACGGCGGTCGTGCGCGGGCCCAGCACCCCGTGGTCGGCGAGCAGCCGGGTGGGCGTGAAGCCGTGGGCCTCCACACAGGCGTCGTTCTCGGCGGTCTGCTCGGAGAGATGGACATGCAGGGGCGCCGTGCGCTCCTGCGCCCAGCCGGAGACGGTCGCCAGCTGATCGACGGGGACGGCCCGCACCGAGTGGATCGCCGCGCCGATGCGGGTGTTGCCGTCGGCCTTCAGCTCTTGGACCCGCTCGGCCCAGCCCTCGGCCGTGCCGTCGGAGAAGCGCAGCTGGTGCTCGTTGGGCTCGGCCCCGAAACCGGAGGAGAGATAGCAGGTGTCCAGCAGGGTGATCCGGATACCGGCCTCGGCCGCGGCCGCGATCAGGGCCTCCCCCATCGCGTTGGGATTGCCGTAGCGGGCGCCGCCGGGGGCGTGGTGCAGGTAGTGGAATTCCCCGACACAGGTGATCCCGGCCATGGCCATCTCGGCGTAGACGGCGCGGGCCAGCTCGAAGTAGCTGTCCGGGGTCAGCCGGTCGGCGACCTGGTACATCACCTCGCGCCAGGTCCAGAAGGAGTCCGGTGCCCCCGCGCCCGGCCGGTCCGCCTCGCCCTGCGCCTGCACGACCCCGCGCAGGGCCCGGTGGAAGGCATGGCTGTGGGCGTTGGCCAGGCCGGGAAGCGTCAGACCACGGAGGGTGACGGAGCCGGCGGGCGGCCGCGGTCTCCCGGGCACCACCGCCGTGATCCGCCCATTGGCGGCGGCCACGATCACCACGTCCGACCACACGCCTCCGTCCACCCAGGCGTGCTCCGCCCAGTACGTCTGCGCCGTCAGTGACACGCCAGGCCCTCCAGTACCTCCGCGAGCGCGGCCACACCGGCGAGGCAGTCGTCCTCGCCCGCCGTCTCCGCGGGTGAGTGCGAGACGCCGGTGGGGTTCCTTACGAACAGCATGGCCGTCGGAACGGACGCGGACAAAATGCCGGCGTCGTGCCCGGCCCCGGTGGGGAGCACCGGAACGCCGCCCAGCAGCCCCGACAGCCGGTCCCGGAGGGCGTGGGCGAACTCGACGACCGGGGTGAAGGACTCCCGGGTCACCCGGACGTCCACCCCGTCGCGCCGCCCGCGCTCGACGGCGGCGCGCTCGATCTCGCCGACCACGGCGGCCAGGGTCTCCTCGTCGGCGGCGCGGGAGTCCAGCCAGCCGCGCACCAGGCTCGCGATCGCGTTGACCCCGTTCGGCTCGACGCGGACCTTGCCGAACGTCGCCAGCGCCCCCGCGACCCTGGCCTTCTTACGGGCCGCGAGGACGGTGTTGGCGTAGGTGAGCATCGGATCGCGGCGGTCCTCGATCCGGGTCGTCCCGGCGTGGTTGGCCTCACCGTGGAAGTCGAACCGCCAGCGGCCGTGCGGCCAGATCGCGGAGGCGACGCCCACCGGGGCCGCGCCCGCGGCGGAGCCGCCGTCGGACCGCGCCGACAGGGCCCGTCCCTGCTCGATGTGGAGCTCGACGAACGCGCCGATACGGGCCAGCCGCTCCGGGTCGGGCCCGATGGCGTCCGGGTCGTATCCGGCGCGCTCCATGGCCCGGGGCAGCGAGACGCCGTCCGCGTCGCGGAGTCCGTGCGCCTGTTCCCTGGTCAGCTGCCCGGCGGTGAGCCGGGAGCCGACGCAGGCCAGACCGAAGCGGGCGCCCTCCTCGTCGCCGAAGTTGACGACGGCGAGCGGTTTGACGGGGCGCGCACCGCGTGCCCGCAGCTCGTCGAGGGCGGCGAAGGAGGAGACGACGCCCAGCGGGCCGTCGAAAGCGCCGCCGTCGGGGACGGAGTCCAGGTGGGAGCCGGTGACCACGGCGTCCCCGGCCGTGGGGTCGCCCAGCCAGGCCCATTGGTTGCCGTTGCGGTCCACCTCGTAGGTGAGGCCGCGGTTCCGGGCTTGCTCCTCGAACCACGTTCGGCAGTCGGCGTCGGCCTCGGTCCAGGCGTAGCGGCGGTAGCCGTTCGTCGTGGTGTCGCGGCCGATGGGGGCGAGGTCGCGCCACATCGCGTGGAACGACGCGCCGGAGTTCTCCTGGTTCACTCCGTCTCCCTCATCGGAACCCGGACGTCCTGTTCCCGAGCGACCTCGTCCGCGCGGTCGTAGCCCGCGTCCACGTGGCGGATCACGCCCATGCCGGGGTCGTTCGTCAGGACGCGGCGGATCTTCTCGCCCGCCAGTGCCGTGCCGTCGGCGACCGTGACCTGGCCCGCGTGGATCGAGCGGCCCATGCCGACGCCGCCGCCGTGGTGGATGGAGACCCAGGAGGCGCCCGAGGCGACGTTGACCATGGCGTTGAGCAGCGGCCAGTCGGCGATCGCGTCCGAGCCGTCCAGCATGGCCTCGGTCTCGCGGTACGGGGAGGCCACCGAGCCGCAGTCGAGGTGGTCGCGGCCGATCGCCAGCGGTGCGGCGAGCGTGCCGTCGGCGACCATCTCGTTGAAGCGCTCGCCCGCCTTGTCGCGCTCGCCGTAGCCGAGCCAGCAGATACGGGCGGGCAGCCCCTGGAAGTGGACCCGCTCCCCCGCCATCGTGATCCAGCGGGCCAGCGACTCGTTCTCCGGGAAGAGTTCGAGGAGCGCCCGGTCGGTGGCCGCGATGTCCTTCGGGTCGCCGGACAGCGCCGCCCAGCGGAAGGGGCCCTTGCCCTCGCAGAAGAGCGGCCGGATGTAGGCGGGCACGAAGCCGGGGAAGGCGAAGGCGCGCTCGAAGCCCGCGAGCTTGGCCTCGCCGCGGATCGAGTTGCCGTAGTCGAAGACCTCGGCGCCCGCGTCCATGAAGCCGACCATGGCCTCGACGTGCCGGGCCATGGACTCGCGCGCCCGCTGGGTGAAGTCGGCGGGCTTCTCGGCGGCGTACGAGGCCATCTGGTCGAAGTCCACGCCGATCGGCAGATACGACAGCGGGTCGTGGGCGCTGGTCTGGTCGGTGACGATGTCGATCGGGGCGTTCCGCGCGAGCAGCGCCGGGACCAGCTCGGCCGCGTTCCCCAGCACGCCGATCGACAGGGGACGCCGGGCGTCGCGCGCCTCGGTCGCCAGCTCGAGGGCGTGGTCCAGGCTGTCGGCGCGGACGTCCAGGTAGCGGTGGCCGATCCGGCGCTCGATGGCGCGCGGATCGCAGTCGATACAGATCGCGACGCCGCCGTTCATGGTGACCGCCAGCGGCTGGGCGCCCCCCATGCCGCCGAGGCCCGCGGTGAGGGTGATCGTCCCGGCCAGGGTGCCACCGAACTTCTTCGCGGCGACGGCGGCGAAGGTCTCGTAGGTGCCCTGGAGGATGCCCTGGGTGCCGATGTAGATCCAGGAGCCCGCGGTCATCTGGCCGTACATGGTCAGGCCCAGCGCCTCCAGGCGGCGGAACTCCTCCCAGTTGGCCCAGTCCCCGACCAGGTTGGAGTTGGCGATCAGCACCCGCGGCGCCCATTCGTGGGTCTGCATGACGCCCACCGGGCGGCCCGACTGGACCAGCATCGTCTCGTCCTGCTTCAGCGTGCGCAGGGTGCGGACCATGGCGTCGAACGAGCGCCAGTCGCGGGCCGCCTTACCGGTGCCGCCGTAGACGACCAGCTGGTCGGGGTGCTCGGCGACCTCCGGGTCGAGGTTGTTCTGGAGCATCCGCAGGGCGGCTTCCTGCTGCCATCCCCGGGCGCTGAGCTCCGTACCACGCGGGGCCCGTACGGGTCGCGGTCCTGACATGAGCCAAGCCTCCCTGACCTTGACTGGATTGAGTTATTCACATACTGATGCCGATGAATATGCCTAGTCAATAGGGCCGGGCGGCGTGGTGTCGGGAAGCCCTCGGCCCGAGGCCGTCAGCTGGGGCCGTCCGTCGGGGCCCGCGCGCTCGGCGTACAGGGACAGGGACAGGGACAGGCTCAGCTCGCGTCGGGCGCCTAGCGTGGAGGCATGGCGGAGAACGAGAACCGGAACCGACCGGGCGCATATCCACGGGCGCGGCGCGAGCTGGTGCGGCCGGACGACGCCCCCGCAGCGTCCTCCACGGATCTGGTCGGCAGCCGTCCCCGGATGGTTGGCTGACGTCATGACGTCGACACCGGTTGCGCTCGCCGCCCGCCGCGAACAGGCCGTGCGGGCCGCCGTGGAACAGGGACTGCTCGGCCCGGACCAGCCCGTCGTCGGGCTGCTGGACGTGGCCGGGATCCGCACCGCCGCCGCCGCGCTGCGCGCGGCCTTCGACGAGGCCGTCGCGCCCGGCACCCCCGTTCTGCACGCCTTCGCGGTCAAGGCCGCCGCGCTCGTCCCCGTACTGCGGCTGCTGGCCGACGAGGGCCTGGGCTGTGAGGTGGCCAGCCCCGGCGAGCTGGCGCTGGCCCGCGCGGCGGGCGTGACGCCCGACCGGATCGTCCTCGACTCCCCCGCCAAGACCCCCGCGGAGCTGCGCGAGGCCCTCGACCTGGGCATCGCCGTCAACGCCGACAACCCGCAGGAACTGGACCGGCTCAGCGCGCTGGTGCGGCACCACCCGGCCCCGCCCCCGCCCCTGGGCCTGCGGGTCAACCCCCAGGTGGGCGGCGGCACCATAGGCGCGCTGAGCACGGCCACCGCGACCTCCAAGTTCGGCATCGCACTCCAGGACCCGGGGGCGCGCGAATGGGTCGTCCGCGCCTTCACCGACCGTCCCTGGCTGACCCGGCTGCACGCACACGTCGGCTCCCAGGGCTGCCCGCTGGAGCTGATGGCGGGGGGCGTACGGGTGGCCTACGAACTGGCCGAGGAGATCAACCAGGCGGTCGGCCGCCGGCAGATCGACACCCTCGACATCGGCGGCGGGCTCCCGGTGAACTTCGCCTCCGACGAGATCACCCCCGGCCACCGGGAGTACGCACAGCTGCTGCGGGCCGCCGTGCCGGGGCTCTTCGACGGGCGGTACGGCCTGGTCACCGAGTTCGGACGGTCCCTGATCGCCAAGTCGGGCCTGGTGCTGGCCCGGGTCGAGTACACCAAGTCCGCGGGCGGCCGCCCGATCGCGGTCACCCACGCGGGCGCCCAGCTCGCCACCCGCACGGTCTTCGCCCCCGACGCCTGGCCGCTGCGCGTCACGGCCTACGACGCGGAGGGCCGCCCCAAACCGGCCGACGGCCCGGTCCCCCAGGACGTCGCCGGCCCCTGCTGTTTCGCGGGCGACCTGATCGCCTGCGACCGCCCACTGCCGGAGCTGGCGGCGGGCGACCTGATCGGCCTGCTGGACACGGGCGCGTACTACTTCTCCAACCACTTCGCGTACAACAGCCTGCCCCGGCCGGGGATCTACGGCTTCGACGCCACCACCGACGGCGGCGTGCGCTTCGCGACGGTACGGGAGCCGCAGACGATGGACGAGATCGTGGCCGAGAGCGGGGTCGCGCACGCGTTGGCCCTCAGCCGGCTGCGGTAGGCGTTGTTCGGGCGTCGGTGCGGGTGAGGGCGGGCGCGGACGGCGCGAACCGCATCGCCGCCCGGCGGGCCGGTCCGACGGCCGGCGGTGCCCAGCCTGGGCCGGGGGAGGCCGCCACCGGCCCCCGCCCCACCCGCCCGGCGATCGGCGACGGGCCCCGGCCAGGGCGCCCCCGGCCCCGTACTCAGAGGCGCCGACGGCGCGCGACGGCGCCGCGCCCACCCACACCGCGCAACCCCACCACGGGCCAACCCCCAGCGCGGGGTGAACCCCTGATACGGGGCAACCCCCTCAGCACGGGGGCGAGCCCCGCCACGGAGCAACCCCTCCGCACGGGACAATCCCCCAACACGGGGCGAGCCCCACCACGGGGCAACCCCCCAACGCGCGGCAAGCCCCACCACGGAGCAGCCCCCAACGCGGAGCGAGCCCCACTACCGGGCAACCCCCAACGCGCGGCAAGCCCCTGATACGGGACAACCCCCTCAACACGCGGCGAGCCCCACCACGAGGCAACCCCCCAACGCGCGGCAAGCCCCACCACCGGGCAACCCCCAGCGCGCGGGCGAGCCCCACCACGGGGCAACCCCCAACGCGCGGCAAGCCCCTGATACGGGACAACCCCCTCAACACGCGGCGAGCCCCACCACGAGGCAACCCCCCAACACGGGGGCGAGCCCCACCACCGGGCAACCCCTCAGCGCGCGGCCGACTCCATCGCTCGGGCGCGTCGCGCGCCGCCCGGCCCCGCGTCCCCGGCCACGATCCCCGTCGTCTGGTAGCCGTTCACCGCCTTGCCCGCGGGCCGTCCACGAGGGACCCACTCCGGGCGCACCCACAGCAGCACATCGTTCGCGCGTTCCCAGCGGCCCAGCCACAGCGCCTTGGCCCACAGCCCCACGCCGAGCCCCGCCATCAGCATCCCGCCCGCCGCCGGAACGGCGAAGGACGAGCCCACCGCGGCGAGGAACGCCAGCAGCAGCCACCACCGCACGGCGCGTCGGCGGGTCCGTACGGTCACCGCGCGGTCCTGGAGGAAGACCGACTTGCCCGCGCGCGAAGCGCCGCGCGCCAGCGTCAGATACCGCTTGCGCCGCGCCATGAAGACGACGACCGCGGCGATCAGGAAGAGCGCCGCCCCGGCGAGCACTCCGATCCGGCGCCCGGTCAGCCCCGGCAGCAGCACTCCGATCCCCGCGGCCAGCACACCGAGCCACCACAGCCACCCCGCGGAAGCCCTCACGATCACCGCCACCCGTGCCAGCGCATACGCCCCGCGCCCCACGACCGACCTCCTCATCCCTGACGAATCCCGGCAGAAATCCCTGTCGAACCAAGGAATTTAGCCAGCATGCCTGAGAATTCGGTGAGAGGGGCGGAACCGGAACCCCGAGCAGTACCCAAGGGGCTCACTCCACGAACAGGCCCCGCTCCGCGGCCTTCGCGTCGAACTCCTCCAAGCGCGCCTGCGCGTCCGGCAGCGCGTCGCACATCGCCTCGAGCAGCACCCGCCCGAGCAGCATCGGCGCGCACGCGGTGTCGAAGGCGAGGCCCGTACCGACCGCCGCAGGCAGCAGCAGATCACTGTGGCGGGCGACCGGGGCGAAGGCGCTGTCGGCGACGGTGACCACGGTCAGGCCCGCCTCCCGGGCGTACTCCAGACCCTCGACGACCTCACGCGGATGGCGCGGCAGCGCGAAGCACAGCAGCACCGTCGCGCCCGCGTGCCTCGCCGCGTCGACGCGGTCGGCCAGTATCGTGCCGCCCTCGTCGAGCAGCCGGACGTCCGGATGGACCTTGCGTGCGAAGTACGTGAAGCCGCGGGCCTGCGCGGAGGCGGCACGCAGACCGAGGACCGGCAGCGGACGGGAACCCGCGAGCAGCCGGCCGGCACGGACGACGGGGGCGGGGTCGGCCAGCAGCGCGGCGAGATGGCGCAGATTGTCGATCTCGGCCAGGACGGCCTGCTGGTACTCGTTGTACGACCCCTCGTGCGCCTCCGGCCCGGCCGGGGCGACCTCGCGCAGATGCTTGCGCAGGGCCGGATAGCCGTCGAAGCCGAGGGCGACCGCGAAGCGCGTCACGGACGGCTGGCTGACGCCCGCCAGCTCGGCCAGCTCGACGCTGGAGAGGAACGGCGCGTCCGCCGCCCGCCGCACCATGCAGTGGGCGATCCGCCGCTGGGTCGGGGTCAGCCGGTGACCCTCGAAGAGCGCCTGAAGCCGGGCGGCGGTCGAGGCACCGGATCCGGCCGAACCGGCAGGCGCACCCGAGCCAACCGAGCCAGCAGCCGCACCCGAGCCGACCGAGCCGGCAGCCGCACCGGAGTCGGCCGAGTCGGCCGACGCGCCCGGCGGCGCCGCCGCGACGTCCTCGCCCCTCGGCGTCACCCTCGCACCGCCCACCCCGTTGTCCGTACTCATCCGGTCCTCCTGACCTTCCTACCCTCATCCCTCATGCTCCCGCCAGCCGGTCGAGCAGGCGTGCGGCCACCGCCACATCCTCTGTCAACGGGCGGTCCGGCATCCGTGGATCGAGCACTTCCGGCGCCGGGGCGAAGGCGGCACCGGTCGGGATCGGCGAGAGCGCGGCGCACGAGGGCTGGGCCGGGGCCCGGCCGCGAGCCGGGCTCAGGCCGAGCTCAGACCGGGCCCCGGCCGGTCTCAGGCCGGGGGCAGCAGCTTCTTCTGCGGCTTGCCCATGGCGTTGCGCGGCAGCGCCTCCAGGAAGCGGACCTTGCGGGGCCGCTTGTGGACGGAGAGCTGGGCGGCGACGAAGTCGATCAGCTCCCGTTCTCCGATGCCGTCCGCGACGACATACGCGACGATCTCCTGACCCAGATCGTCGTGCGGGGCGCCCACGACGGCGGCCTCGCGGACGGCCGGATGGTCCAGCAGGGCGTTCTCCACCTCGCCCGCGCCGATGCGGTAGCCCCCGGACTTGATCAGGTCGGTGGAGGCGCGGCCCACGATGCGGTGGAAGCCGTCCGGGTCGACGGCGGCGATGTCGCCCGTCCGGAACCAGCCGTCCTCGGTGTACGAACCGGCCGTGGCCTCGGGCCGGTTCAGATAGCCGTCGAAGAGGGTCGGGCCGGTCAGCTGGAGCTCACCGATCTCGGCGCCCTCCTCGGCGGCGATCCGGGTGCGGATACCGGCCAGCGGGGTGCCGACATAGCCGGGGCGGCGCTCACCGTCGGCCCGGGTGGAGATGGTGATGAGGGTCTCGGTCATGCCGTAGCGCTCGATGGGCCGCTGGCCGGTGAGCCGTTCGAGATCGCGGAAGACGGGGGCGGGCAGCGGGGCGCTGCCGGAGACCAGCAGCCGGGCGGAGGCCAGGGCGCGGGCGGAGTCCGGGTCCTGGACGACCCGGTTCCAGACCGTGGGCACGCCGAAGTAGAGGCTGCCGCCCGCCGCCGCGTACGCCGCCGGGGTCGGCTTGCCGGTGTGCACCAGGCGGCTGCCCACCCGCAGCGGGCCCAGCACACCGAGCACCAGCCCGTGCACATGGAACAGCGGCAGACCGTGGACCAGGGTGTCCTCCGCGGTCCAGGCCCAGGCCGCGGCGAGCCCGTCCAGATCGGCGGCCACCGCCCGCCGGGAGATCAGCGCGCCCTTGGGCGCCCCCGTGGTCCCCGAGGTGTAGAGGATGAACGCCGTGGACTCCGGGTCCGGCTCCGGCTTGGCCCACGCCGCCCGCTCGGCCGGATCCACCGGGACGGTCTCCACGGGGGCCTCGACGGCCTCCCCGGTGAGCAGCAGGGTGGCGCCGGAGTCCCGCAGTATGTGGTCCCGCTCGGCCGGGCCGGAGTCCGGCGGTACGGGCACCACCGGCACCCCGGCCAGCAACGCGCCGACCACCGCGACCACCGTCTCCGGGGTCGCGGTCGCCCGGACCGCGACGACCGGCGCACCGGCGATACGGGCCGCCACCGCGCCCGCGGCGCCCAGCAGCTCCTCGCGCGAGAGGGAGCGGCCGCCGACACTCAGCGCGTCGGGGCGGTCGCCGCCGGGCGCGGCGAGGGACGTGAGGAGAGGTGCGGACACGGAACGGACTCCTTCCACAGCGGGCCAGGGACGCCTTCGCCCCCTCTTCTTCCGGGGGCTGGCCCTACCGACAAAGCGTCCCCGCGACCGTACCGTCATTCAGCATGGACGCCCGTGACCCGGATCTGAAAAAGGAACTCGACGCGGCCCTGCAGACCCGTAAGGAGCTGGGCGCGGAGTACGAGTCGGAGCTGGTCGACTCCTTCATGGAGAAGGTCGAGCAGCGCTTCGACGATGCGGCGGACCGGCAGGTCCGCCGCCGGCTCGCCGAACAGCAGATGGCCACGGCGCGCGGCGCCCGCCCGTACGCCACCGGCGCCCAGCCGGACCAGGCCCATGGCCTGGGCCTCGGCGAGCGCTTCGCCTTCGTCGGGGTCTCCCTGGTGCTGGCGATCCCGCTGTCGGCGATCGGCGTGGTGAACGCGGGCCTGCCCGGTCTGCTGGTCACCTGGTCCGGGATCTTCGGCGTCAACGCGGTCCACGCGGCGGGAGCCCTCTCCTGGCTGCGCCGGAGCCGCGCATCGGACGGGGAGCAGACGCCGCGGGTGCCGGGGTCTTCCGGGGACACCGCCCAGCGGTAGCCGGGGGAGAAACCGGGTCTGAAAAAGAGAACCGGGTCTCGAGAAATACGCGGGGACCGCCGCACCCCGGTGCTGGGCACCGAGGGCGGGACGACGGCGGTCCCCGCGGGGACGCGGACCGGGTCAGGGCCGGGCTCCCGCGTCCGGGCGACCTGGAGGTCCGGGAGCCGCTCCGGAGGTCCTGTCGCCGCCTCGTGGGTGTCGGTGTCGTCCTTCCGACACCCACCAATGTGCCGGAGCCGTGTTAACCCTGTGCTGCGGGCGCGTGACACGTACGTACCACTTGCCCGAAGCCCGAACGGACCCCCGTCCCAGGGCATTGCCGCCTTACCGGTTCAACGGGCGGTTGGGCGCCTCACACACCCTCACTTGGTGCCGCTGGCCAGGTAGGCGAGCAGGTCCTGCCGGCTCACCACGCCCTTCGGCTTCCCCTCCACCAGCACGATCGCCGCGTCCGCCGTGCCCAGCACCGCCATCAGGTCCTCGACCGGCTCACCGGAGCCGACGTGCGGCAGCGGCGGGCTCATGTGCTTCTCCAGCGGGTCCGTCAGCTCCGCGCGCCGGGCGAACAGGGCGTCCAGCAGCTCGCGTTCCACCACCGAACCGATGACCTCGGCGGCCATCACGTCCGGGTGCCCGGCGCCCGGCTTGACGATCGGCATCTGTGAGACGCCGTACTCCCGCAGCACGTCGATGGCCTGGCCCACCGTCTCGTCCGGGTGCATATGGACCAGCGAGGGCAGCCCGCCCTCCTTGCCCTGGAGCACGTCCCCGACGCGCACCGAGGGGCCGCCCTCCTCCAGGAAGCCGTAGTCGGCCATCCACTCATCGTTGAAGATCTTGGACAGATAGCCGCGGCCGCTGTCGGGCAGCAGGACGACCACCACATCGTCCGGGCCGAGCCGCTCGGCGACCTTCAGCGCCGCCACGACCGCCATCCCGCAGGAGCCGCCGACCAGCAGCCCCTCCTCCTTGGCCAGCCGCCGCGTCATCTGGAAGGCGTCCTTGTCGGAGACCGCGACGATCTCGTCCGCGACGGCCTGGTCGTACGCGGTCGGCCAGAAGTCCTCACCGACGCCCTCGATCAGGTACGGGCGCCCGGAGCCGCCGGAGTAGACCGAGCCCTCGGGGTCGGCGCCGACGACCCGGACCCGGCCCTCGCTGGCCTCCTTCAGATAGCGGCCGGTGCCGGAGATCGTGCCGCCGGTGCCGACGCCCGCCACGAAGTGGGTGATCTTCCCCTCGGTCTGCTCCCACAGCTCGGGGCCGGTGGTCTCGTAGTGGGAGAGCGGGTTGTTGGGGTTGCTGTACTGGTCGGGCTTCCAGGCACCCGGCGTCTCGCGGACCAGGCGGTCGGAGACGTTGTAGTACGAGTCGGGGTGCTCGGGGTCCACGGCGGTGGGGCAGACCACGACCTCGGCACCGTAGGCCCGCAGCACATTGATCTTGTCCGTGGACACCTTGTCCGGGCAGACGAAGACGCACTTGTAGCCCTTGCGCTGGGCGACCATGGCCAGGCCGACCCCCGTGTTGCCGGACGTCGGCTCGACGATGGTGCCGCCCGGCTTGAGCTCCCCCGAGCGCTCGGCGGCCTCGATCATCCGGACCGCGATCCGGTCCTTCACCGAGCCGCCGGGGTTGAAGTATTCGACCTTGGCCAGGACGGTCGCCCGGATGCCTTCGGTCACCGTGTTGAGCTTCACCAGCGGGGTATTGCCGACCAGCTCAATCATCGATTCGTAGTACTGCACGCCTGCTCCTGGTCCGGTTCCGCGGGATCTCCGCGTCGGGACGGCCACCGTCGCGGGGCCGTGCTGTCAGCTTATTGCGCGCCCCGCCTCCGGCCGGTGCGTTGGGACGAAGCCTGCACGGGGCAACAAGCTGTTAGCAAGGCGTACAAAGGAGTAAGAAGCGCGTGCGCGTGCGGACGGAGGTGGGCTGGACCCATGTCGATGTCGAGGGCGAGGGTGGCGCGGCGGATCGCGGCCGCGGCGGCATACGGGGGCGGCGGGATCGGGCTGCTGGGCGGGGTGACCGCCGTGCTGTTGCTCACCGAGGTGTCCCATGCGAAGCGGGTCGTGGGCGGGTCCGAGGATCCGCCACCGCGCGCGGACGGCCGATATGGCTTCGCCTTCGCCCGCAGAACCGGCCAGCCACCACTGCGGCTGGCCTTTCTCGGCGACTCCACGGCCGCCGGACAGGGCGTCCACCGCCCCAGCCAGACACCGGGCGCGCTGCTCGCCTCGGGGCTCGCGGCGGTCGCCGAACGCCCGGTGGACCTGCGGAACGTGGCGCTGCCGGGGGCGCAGTCCAGCGATCTGGAGCGCCAGGTGTCGCTGGTGCTGGAGGACCCCGAGCTGCTCCCCGACGTCTGCGTGATCATGATCGGCGCCAATGACGTCACCCGCCGGATGCCGCCCGCCACGTCGGTGCGGCTGCTGTCGGACGCGGTGCGCAGGCTGCGCGCGTACGGCTGCGAGGTGGTGGTGGGCACCTGTCCCGACCTCGGCACGATCGAGCCCGTCTATCAGCCGCTGCGCTGGATCGCGCGGCGGCTGAGCCGACAGCTGGCCGCCGCGCAGACGATCGGGGTGGTCGAGCAGGGCGGGCGCACGGTCTCGCTGGGCGATCTGCTCGGCCCCGAGTTCGCGGCCAATCCGCGCGAGCTGTTCGGCCCGGACAACTACCACCCCTCGGCGGAGGGGTACGCCACGGCCGCGATGGCCGTTCTGCCGACCCTGTGCGACTCACTGGGCCTGTGGCCCGAGGAGGCGCCGGAAACGCTCGACGAGGGCATCCTGCCGGTCGCCACGGCGGCGGCCGAGGCGGCCGCCGAAGGCGGCACCGAGGTCACCGCGGCCCGCGGCACCTGGGCCCGGCTGCTGCGCCGCCATCGGCTCGCCCCGAAGGAGCCGACGACCGTGGCCGACCCCACCAACGCCTCCTCCCCCGCACCCCCACCCCCCACCACCTGCTGACCCCCACGGGCCCCCGCCGGGCCCCACGCCCTCACCAACCGCTACCCCGGCCGGGCCCATAACCCTCACCGGCCACCACCCCCACCAACCGCCGGCCACCCGCCGCGCGCCCGCCACGCGACCTCGCCGGGCCCGACCCACGCCTCCTCTGCGTGTCACCGAACGTGTGCCGCCACGGGCCGTGGTACGTGGGCCGGATACCCGGACCCCCGGCCGGGCCCCACAACCCCGCCGACCGCTACCCCGGCCGGGCCCATGACCCTCACCGGCCACCACCCTCCCCTTGCCGAGCCCCACAACCCCACCAACCGCCGCCCGCCCGCCGCGCGGCCTCGCCGGGCCCCGGCCCACGCCTCCTCCACGTGACCCGGTCGTCAACCAGCATGTGCCCTCACGGGCCGTGGCACGTGGGCCGGACGCCCGGACCCCCGGCCGGGCCCCACAACCCACGGGGCCCCATGCCCCCACCGACCGCTGTCCCCTACCGGGTCCCAACGGCCCACCGCCCCCGCCGGGCCCCGCAACCCCACGGCCCTCCCCCCGCCGGGCCCCACGACCCCCGTCCGCCCCTTCTGGAGCCCACGGCTCCCGGGCCGGGACTGGAACCCCCAAGCCGGAGCCGGAAGCCGGGAGCTGGCCCCCCGGGGCCTGAGCCAGAACCGGGCGCCGGGGCCGCGGGGCCGGACGCCGGGGCAGGGCGCCCCCCGAGGGGTCATGGCGTCGCCGCGTGCGGGCTGTCGCGCCCCTCCGGTGCAAGCCGATCTGCTCGGCCAAGTGCGACTTTCGTCTCGCGCCTTCGGCGCAATTGAGCAGCGGGGCAGGAGGTGGGGGGCGCGGGCTTCGCTGCCGGGCGCCGGGCCGGTGGATGTGGGCCCGGTGGCGGCTTCCGTGTTCGGTGGCCGAGGCCTCTCCGGACTGCGGGCCACGGGGGGCCGGTCCCCTCCTCGGCACCCCTTCCGAGAACCGGTCAGATCCGTTGCTCCCACCAGCCAGGAGCATCGGGTTGGCCACCATAGGTCGCGTTCAGGACGCGGACGTCCACCTCTTTGACCACTGCCGCGAAGTCGCGGCGGGCCCGGGGCGAGAGGGACTGGAGCACCCGCTCCAGTCCCCACCGGCCCTCGGGCGGGTCGTAGTCGCAGCACGGACACCCGTAATAGCCGTAGTAGTACGGTCCGGAGCCGAGACCATGCCAGCGCCGACGGCACATCTCGGCTGCCCGCCGCTTCCACCAGGCGAGATCACGAGCAACCTCCCCCGGCCTGCCACGGCTCCGTTCCAGACGCTGGATTTCCCCCAGCGTCGCGGCGGACACCCCATCAATCACCGAGAAACTCTGACGCCTGCGCGGGTGAAAACGGAGAGCGGCCCGTACCGCCGCCGGCGGCTTACGCGGCATCGCTCCAAGAAAGCTTCGGCATGCGCGCAGGCTCTCACGGGCGGGCCTCGCTCCGCCACACGATTGCCGACCACCGTAGTCCGGAAAAGGCCCTTGCCCCCACCGGTCCGGCGGCCGGCGGCGAAGCCCGCGCCCCCGCCCCTGCCCCTGCCCCGCTGCTCACATGCGCCGAAGGCGCGAGAGGGTGCCGCTCCCGGCGACGATGTGGACGGGCCCCGGGCCGGGGCACCGGGTTGGGGGTGCCCGAAAGCGCGCTGCCGGACCGCCTGAGCGTACGCTTGGAAAAAAGAGTCCCGCGTCACAGCCCGCACCCCGTGACCCCTGCGATACGTGCGGGTAACTTCCCTCACAGTCCAGCCCGTACCCCGCCCCCATGGAGCCGTGATGCCCGAAGCAGTGATCGTCTCTGCCGCCCGTTCGCCCATCGGCCGTGCCTTCAAGGGATCGCTCAAGGATCTGCGGCCGGACGACCTCACCGCCGAGATCATCCAGGCCGCGCTCGCCAAGGTCCCCGAGCTCGACCCGCGCGAGATCGACGACCTCATGCTCGGCTGCGGGCTGCCGGGCGGTGAGCAGGGGCACAACCTGGGCCGGATCGTGGCCGTGCAGATGGGGATGGACCACCTCCCCGGCTGTACGGTCACCCGCTACTGCTCCTCCTCCCTCCAGACCTCGCGGATGGCGCTGCACGCCATCAAGGCGGGCGAGGGCGACGTCTTCATCTCGGCGGGCGTCGAGATGGTCTCGCGGTCGAACAAGGGCACCTCGGACGGGCTGCCGGACACCCACAACCCGCTGTTCGCGGAGGCCGAGGCCCGTACGGCCGAGCGCGCCGGGCAGGAGGGCACCGACTGGCACGACCCGCGCGAGGACGGTCTGCTCCCCGACCCGTACATCGCGATGGGCCAGACGGCCGAGAACCTGGCCCGGCTCAAGGGGATCACCCGCGAGGAGATGGACGAGTTCGGCGTGCGGTCCCAGAACCTCGCCGAGCAGGCCATCGAGAAGGGCTTCTGGGAGCGTGAGATCACCCCGGTGACCACGCCCGACGGCACGGTCGTCAGCAAGGACGACGGCCCCCGCGCGGGCACCACCCTGGAGGCGGTGCGGGGCCTGAAGCCGGTCTTCCGCCCCGACGGCCGGATCACCGCGGGCAACTGCTGCCCGCTCAACGACGGCGCCGCGGCGCTGGTGATCATGTCGGACACCAAGGCGCGGGAGCTGGGCGTGACCCCGCTGGCCCGGATCGTGTCGACCGGCGTCTCCGGCCTCTCCCCCGAGATCATGGGCTACGGACCGGTCGAGGCGTCCCAGCAGGCGCTGGCCCGCGCCGGGATGGCGATCGGCGACATCGACCTGGTGGAGATCAACGAGGCGTTCGCCGCGCAGGTCATCCCGTCCTACCGCGATCTGGGCATCGACCTGGACCGCCTCAACGTCAACGGCGGCGCGATCGCCGTGGGCCACCCCTTCGGCATGACCGGCGCCCGGATCACCGGCACGCTGATCAATTCGCTTCAGTTCCACGACAAGCAGTTCGGCCTCGAGACGATGTGCGTCGGGGGCGGCCAGGGCATGGCCATGGTGATCGAACGGCTGAGCTGAGCCGTGACCGAATCTCCCCCAGGATGTGACGAAGGTCCTGGGGGCGGGCCTTCCGACCTGCTCAGCACCGGTGACCAAAGGCCCTCCCGGTACCGAATTCTGCCCATTTCGTGATGGTATGCACTGACGTCGAGAGGCGATAAGCGTCAAGCTGAGGTAGGAATTCGGGGGATCAACAGCCAACCGGGAGTTACGTCAGTGAGCCCCATGACCCTTGCCCTCCTCCTGGCCGCGGTGACCGCCACGGCCGTAGGGGCGGCCGCCCTGCACACCGCGCGCGGTGTGCGCCGGGAGATCAGCGAGCTGCGCGCCGAGCTCGCGGCCACCGTCGCCGCCGGTGCCCGGACCGGCGGAGGCGGCGGCGAGGAGGACGGTGCGCCGGTGCCCGCGCCGCGCGCCACCCCGGCCGCCGAGATACGCGCGGCCGTGGCCGAGGCGCTCGCCGAGGAGCGGGAGCGCGAGCTGGCCGAGGCGCGGGCGTTCTGGGCCGCCCAGGAGGCCAGGGACGCCGGTGGGGCGGCCGACTCCCCTTCGCTGCTGGGCGGGGCGAGCGGTTTCGGCGAGGACTCCGCACAGGACGCGCAGCTCTTCGTGCCCCGCCAGGCCGATCTGGCCGGGCTCGAACCGCTGCTCGGCCTGGACGCGCTGGGCCCCGAGGCCCTGGACCCGGCCGGGGACCAGGCACCCGAGGTCGAGGCCGAGGTGGAGCTGGGCGCCGAGGCGGAGCCGGCCACCGAGCCCATGGAGTCGGCCGAGCTCGCGGCGGCCCGTCGGCGCCATCCGTCCCACCCCGACTTCACCCCCTCGTCGCCCGTCGCCGACCACGACCGCACGGTGACCAGGATCACCGAGCTGGCCGACGCCCGCACCCCACTGTCCGATGTGCGCCCCGGCCCCCTCGGCACCCTCGACGTCTACGTGTTCGCCGACGGCACCACGATCTGCATGACCCCGGGCCACCGGGAGACGGCGGAGCGGCTGGCGGACGCGCTGCGCGAGGGCACCACCCCGGTGCTGCTCGGCGGCTCGGGCGTCTCCGGTGCGTATGCGCTCACGTTCGGTTGCGGCGAGGAGAACGTGTACGTCCTCGCCGACCGCGTCATCGCCTCGCTGTGAGCCCCTACAGAGCCCTCGGCAGAGCCCTCGGCAGAAGCGCCCGGCCAAGCCCCGCCAAGAACCGCTGGGGGCCGCTGAGAGCCGGACCGGCGGGCGCTCAGACCCCGCAGCGCCCGGCCGTCTCCGCCACGAGCGCGACCGCCTCGGCGACTCCCTCCGCCGTACGGCCGCCCCCGGCGCCGCCCGGCGCACGCTCCAGCGCGTGCACCAAGTCATGTCCGGCCACCGCGACCTGGTCGGCGACCACGAACATCCCCGCGTCCGGCATGGTCCGCGGCGGGGTTCCCGGCTCCTCGAGACGCTGTGCGCGCAGCGACAATTCCCTTGCCAGCGCCAGTCCCGCGGCCGCGGCGCCCGCGCGCAGCCGGGACTGCGGCAGGGCGCGCAGCCGGTCGGCGAGCCGGTCGACGGCGGTCAGAAGCGGGGTCACATCATCCACGCCCCGAGCGTATGCGCCACCGACGGACTGTTGCCAACGGGCGAACACTCAGGCACGGTGAGCTGAAGGAAACCCGGGCCTGGGCCCGGGACCGGAATGGACGCGTCCGGAGGCGCCGATGTCCCAAATCTTCTCCGACGAGACTCACCGGAACCTACTCTCCCGCATCCCCCACTGCACAGGCCGTGAAGTCGCCGACTGGCTGCGCACGATCGACGAGGGCCCCGCTTTCTTCCGCTTCGAGGAGAAGGTCAGCTGGCTGCGTGGTGAGCATCAGCTCGCTTACGGTCACGCGAAAGCCATCGTCCACGAACACGACTTGAGGCGCGCGGCACGCAAGCTGCTGTAGCCCCTGCCCGGAGGCAGAAGCGTGTATGACAGACCCACCCAACAGGACGGCCCAAGCCGCATAGGAAGAAGGGCCCGCGGAGGTCATCGCCTCCGCGGGCCCTTCTACGTGGTGCGTCTACGGGTGCGTCACGCGCTACGCGCCTGACGCGCGCTAGTCCCTGAAGATGGAGATCAGCCGGAGCAGCTCCAGGTAGATCCAGACCAGCGACAGCGTCAGACCGAAGGCGGCCAGCCAGGACTCCTCGCGCGGAGCGCCGTACCGGACGCCGTCCTCCACCTGCTTGAAGTCCATCGCCAGGAACGCCGCGCCGAGCACGACACCGACGAGGCCGAAGACGATGCCGAGGCCACCGCTGCGGAAGCCGAGGCCGTCACCGCCACCGAAGGCGGCGAACAGCAGGTTGACCGTCATCAGCAGCAGGAAGCCGATGGCGGCGGCGAGCACAAAGCGCTGGAACCGTGCGTTCACCCGGATGAGGCGGGTCTTGTACGCGACCAGCACACCGACGAACACGGCCATCGTGCCGAGCACGGCCTGCATCGGGATGCCGGACCAGCGGTCGTTGTAGACCTGGCTGATGACACCGAGGAAGAGGCCCTCGAAGAGGGCGTAACCGATGATCAGCGCGGGTGAGACCGTGCGCTTGAACGACTGGACGAGGCCGAGCACCATCGCCACGAGCGCGGCGCCGAAGCCCACGCCCACCGGAAGCTGCGCGATCCAGGCGACCGCGGCGGCGACGATGACGGTACCGAGGGTCATACCGGTGCGCATGACGACGTCGTCCATCGTCATGCGGCCGGTCTGCAGCGGGCTCGCCGGCGGCGCGCCGTACATCTGCTGCATCTGCTCGGGGGTCAGGTTCTGCTGGGCGTCCGCCGCATAGGGGTTCGTGGGCGCCTGCGCGTACGGGTTACCGCCGGCATACGGATTGCCCTGACCGGCGACGGGGCTCCCGGCCTGCGGCGCCGCGCCGAAACCGGCGTAGCCGCCGCTGCGGCTGAACCCCCGTCGCGAGAAGACCGGGTTGCTGCTCCTCATCTCACTCCTCCATGGCCGCCGGGCGCGACCTTGACTCAAGAGTAATGGGTAAGCAAAGAAAGCACCCTAGTGCCCAAGGAGGATCTTTTCACGCAGCGGGGTGCCGCGCGAGGCCCCTGCGGGCCCCGCGTACGCACAGTGGGCGACCATTCCCACACGCTGAGTGCGCCCACGGGATCTGGAGGTGCCCGGAACCGGACTTGAACCGGTACGCCCGCGAGGGCAGCGAGGTTTAAGCTCGCCGTGTCTGCATTCCACCATCCGGGCCCAGCGGGTCCCCCTGAGCCGTACGGAGCGCATACGGCCCTCCCCTGGAAGAGAGCAGCACGAGCCTATCCGGGGACATGCCCCCGCACAGTGAATCCGCAGACCGAGGTTGTCTTATTTTATTGGCAACTGAGGGTGCATCAGCATCGGGGCGGGGTACCCGGCGACGCCGGCGGCCATTGGACCTGCCGATATGCCCTGAACCCCCATTAACTGCGGATTGACGCAATCTCGTCGTCCCGTCCGGGGGTTCGTCTCCTACTCAAGGAGGACTCCGTCTCCGCCGCCTACATCGCGAGGCCCCCCGCAGAACCGGAGCACGGGGTGATCCCCCCGCCCCTCCCAACCGGAACCATGGAGTGTCGCCCCGCCCACTCCCGTAGAGCACGACAGGAGCCATCCACCGTGACCACGACCCCCTACGGCGTTGACACCGCCCTCCGCGCCACCGCGGCGGCCGCCCGCGCCACGGACCTCTGCAAGGTCTACGGCGCGGGCGAGACCCAGGTGAACGCCCTGGACTCCGTCTCCGTCGAGTTCCACCAGGCCGAGTTCACCGCGATCATGGGCCCCTCCGGCTCCGGCAAGTCGACGCTGATGCACTGCATGGCGGGCCTCGACACGGTCTCCAGCGGCTCGGCCCGGATCGGCGACGTCGAACTCACCACGCTCAAGGACAAGAAGCTCACCCAGCTGCGCCGCGACAAGATCGGCTTCATCTTCCAGGCGTTCAACCTGCTGCCGACGCTGAACGCGCTGGAGAACATCACCCTTCCGATGGACATCGCGGGCCGTAAGGCCGACCAGGCGTGGCTGGACCAGGTCGTGGCCACGGTCGGTCTGGCCGGGCGGCTCAAGCACCGCCCCAGCCAGCTGTCGGGTGGTCAGCAGCAGCGCGTCGCCGTGGCCCGCGCCCTGGCCGGCCAGCCGGAGATCATCTTCGCCGACGAGCCGACCGGCAACCTGGACTCCCGCTCCGGCGCGGAGGTCCTGGGCTTCCTCCGCAACTCGGTGCGCGAAATGGGCCAGACGATCGTGATGGTGACCCACGACCCGGTCGCCGCCTCCTACTCCGACCGGGTGGTCTTCCTCGCCGACGGCCGGATCGTGGACGAGCTGCGCAACCCCACCGCCGACTCGGTCCTGGACCGCATGAAGCGCTTTGACGCCAAGGGCCGCACGAGCTGACGCGGGGCGCGCGCCCGCCGCCGCACGCCGCCTCGCACCGCCCCTCCCCACCCTTCAGGACTGACACCCCATGCTCCGTACCGCCTTGCGCAACGTGCTCGCGCACAAGGCCCGGCTGCTGATGACCGTGCTCGCCGTCATGCTCGGCGTGGCCTTCGTCTCCGGCACCCTGGTTTTCACCAACACCATCTCCGACGCCTATCAGAAGAGCTCCGAGAAGGGGTTCGAGGGCGTCGACGTCGCCATCACCCCCGACGGGGACCAGGACGACTCGGCCAACCCCGGCGAACCGCCCCGGCTGAGCCAGCAGGTGCTCGACAAGGCGGCCAAGGTGCCCGGCGCCGCCGGTGTCCACGGTGTGGTGACCGGCTACGCCGCCCTGTCCGACAAGGACGGCGACCTGCTCGGCAACGGCTTCTCCAACCTCGGCGGCAACTACTACCCGGGAGCCGACGGCAAGGACTCCCGGTACACGCTGACCGAGGGCCGCGCCCCCCAGAACGCGGGCGAGGTCGCGCTCGACTCCAAGTCCGCCGAGCGCGGCCACTACAAGGCCGGGGACTCCATCCGGGTGTCGGTCGACGGCCCGGTGCGCACCGAGAAGATCGTCGGCGTCTTCACCACCGACGACGGCAATGTGACGGCCGGCGGCACCCTGGCGCTGTTCGACACCGCCACCGCCCAGAAGCTGTTCGCCAAGCCCGGACAGTACGACGAGATCGACGTGAAGGCCGCCGCGGGGACCTCGCAGGCCGAGCTGAAGTCCGCGGTCGACAAGATCCTGCCCGCGCAGGCCAAGTCCGCCACCGGTCAGAAGCTCGCCGATGACCAGGCCGAGGCGATCAAGCAGCAGATGAGCAACATGCAGACCGCGCTGCTGGTGTTCGCCGGGATCGCGCTGTTCGTCGGCATCTTCATCATCGCCAACACCTTCTCCATGCTGGTCGCCCAGCGCACCAAGGAGCTCGCCCTGCTGCGCGCGGTGGGCGCGACCCGCCGTCAGGTGACCCGCTCGGTGCTGATCGAGGCCACCGTCGTGGGCGCCGTCGCGGCCGTGGTGGGCCTGGCCGCCGGTATCGGCATCGGCGCCGGGCTGCGCTCGCTGCTCAACTCCACCGGGGCCGTCGTCCCGGACGGCCCGCTGGTCGTCCAGCCGACCACCGTGCTGGTCTCGTTGCTCGTGGGCGTCGTGGTGACCGTGCTCTCCGCCTGGCTGCCGGGCCGCCGCGCCGCCAAGATCCCGCCGATCGCCGCGATGAACAGTGTGCACGCCACGCCGACCACCCGCGGTCTGGTGGTCCGCAACACCATCGGCGCGATCCTCGCCGCGGGCGGTGCCGCGCTGGTACTGGCCGGTGCGGGCATGGGCGGCGACGGCAAGGGCCCGATGGGCTTCGGCGCGGTCGTCCTGGTGATCGGCGTCTTCGTCCTCACCCCGCTGCTGTCCCGGCCGCTGATCGCGGCCTCGGCCCCGGTGCTGCGGCTGTTCGGGATGTCCGGCAAGCTCGCCCGGCAGAACGCGGTGCGCAACCCGCGCCGTACCGCCGCCACCGCCTCCGCGCTGATGGTCGGCCTCACCCTGATCACCGGCATGACGGTGATCGCGGGCAGCCTCCAGCAGGGCATCAACAAGATGGCCGCCGACGGCCTGAAGTCCGACTTCGTCGTCAGCATGGGCGGCGCCGACGGCTCGCGGCCGCTGTCGCCCGAGGTGGCCAGGAACCTGGGCAAGCTGCCCGAGGTCACCGCGATCAGCCCGCTGCGCGCCTCTGCGGCCCGGGTCGGCGGCGACTCCGACTCCCTGACCGGTGTCGACCCCAAGGCCATCAAGGACCTGGTCAACGTGGACTTCACCGAGGGCTCGTTCTCCGCGCTCGGTGGCACCAAGGTCGTCATCGACAGCAAGACCGCCGACAGGCACCACTGGAAGCTCGGCTCCACCGTCCCGGTCACCTACGAGGACGGCAGCGCCGGCCGGCTGACCGTGGGCGGTGTGTACGAGGGCAACCAGATGATCCGCGGTGTCATGGTCGACTACGCCACGGTCACCCCGCACATGTCCACCGTCGCCGACTTCCAGGTGATGCTGCGGACCAAGGGCGGCGCGACGCAGGCCAACAAGGACCTGCTGGAGAAGAGTCTCGGCGACAACCCGGCGATCAAGGTGCAGGACAAGAAGGACATCTCCGACGGGATCGCCCAGGTCTTCACCCTGATGCTGAACATGCTCTACGGGCTGCTCGCCATGGCCGTGATCGTCGCGGTGCTCGGCGTCATCAACACCCTGGCGATGTCGGTCTTCGAGCGGTCCCAGGAGATCGGCATGCTGCGGGCGATCGGCCTGGACCGGCGCGGCGTCAAGCGGATGGTGCGGCTGGAGTCGCTGGTCATCTCGCTCTTCGGCGGTGTGCTCGGCCTCGGCCTCGGCGTCTTCTTCGGCTGGGCGGTCGGTGAGCTGGTCTCCAACGCCCTGCCGACCTATGAGCTGGTGCTGCCGTGGGGCCGGATGGGCCTGTTCCTGGTGATGGCCGCCTTCGTGGGCGTGATCGCGGCGCTGTGGCCGGCCCGGCGGGCCGCCAAGCTCAACATGCTGGCCGCCATCAAGGCCGAGTAGCGGCGAGCCGGACCGGGGAGCGTCCCCGTCCGCCCCTCTCCGGGGCGGGCGGGGACGTCCGCGTTTCAGCCGCTCTCAGCCGCTCGGCCGCGCCAGTCGCGGGTGCGCAGCGGAAGCCCCGAGGCGCCGCTCTCGGGGGTGCGGACGGCGAGGATCTGGTTGACTCCGATCCGGTTGCGTTCGAAGGAGAGGGCGGAGGCGGCCATGTAGAGCCGCCAGACCCGGGCCCGCCCCGGGGAGGTCAGCCGCACGGCCCGCGCCCAGGACCGCTCCAGGTTGGCGACCCAGCCGCGCAGCGTGAGCGCGTAGTGCTCGCGGATGGCCTCCACGTCGCGCACCTCGAAGCCCGCCTCCTCCAGCTGGGTGACGGTCCGGCCGACCGGCGCGAGTTCACCGTCGGGGAAGACGTAGCGGTCGATGAACTCGTCCACCTGGTACGCCTCTTCGTCCGGCTGGGGGCGCCGGGCGATCTGGTGGTTCAGCAGCCGCCCGCCGGGCCTGAGCAGCCGGTGCAGGATCGCGGTGTACTCCGCGTAGCGCACGGCGCCCACGTGCTCGGCCATGCCGATCGAGGAGATGGCGTCGTAGGGGCCGTCCGGGACCTCGCGGTAGTCCTGGACCCGGATCTCCACCTGGCCGGTGAGCCCGGCGTCCGCGACGCGCTTACGGGCGTACGCCGCCTGCTCCTCGGAGAGCGTGACGCCGACGGCGCTCACCCCGTACTCGCGCGCCGCGTGCAGCACCATCGAGCCCCAGCCGCACCCCACGTCCAGCAGCCGCTGGCCGGGCCGCAGGGCGAGCTTGCGGCAGACCAGGTCGAGCTTGGCCCGCTGGGCCTCCTCGAGCGTGCCGTCGGCGCTGTCCCAGTAGGCGCAGGAGTAGACCATCGACGGGCCGAGCACCAGCTCGTAGAAGTCGTTGCCGACGTCGTAGTGGTGGCTGATGGCCTTTTTGTCGCGGCGCAGGGTGTGCAGCGGGCCGTGGGAGGTCCGGGCCTCCTCGCGGGGCGGCGGCGGGGGCAGCCCCGGCCCGGCGAGCGCGAGCAGCTCCCGGGCGGCGGCGCGCAGCGCGGGGTCGCGCAGCGCCTGGAGAGCGGTGCGGAGCCGGGACCGCGGCTGGGCGGCGGGGTCGCGCTCCCAGATCAATCCGGCCAGCCGGTCCAGGGCGTCGTACAGATCGCCCTCGACATCGATGTCTCCGGCGACCCAGGCGCGGGCCAGGCCCAGCTCGCCCGGCCGCCACAGCAGCCGGCGCAGCGCCCGGCGCCGCCGGACCACCAGGGTGGGAGCGCCGGGCGGACCGGTCTCGCTGTGGTCCCAGGCCCGGATGCGGATGGGGAGGGGGGCTCCCAGCACCTCCTCGGCCAGGGTGACGATCCGCCCAGCGGCGTCGGCCATGTCGCACCTCCGTGATGGCGAGTCAAGAAGATTCACTCACCACGTAAACACCATGGAACCCGCCGTACAGTCCCGCCGACACGTTTGGATACGGCAAAACAGCGTCAAAAAGCCGGATCGGCGGAGGGCATGCGCAAGGGCGTCCGCCCCACGGATGGCGGACGCCCTCGGCGTCGGTCGTGCTGGGCCGGCCCCCCTCGTGCTGGTCCGGCCCTTTGAGGTCAGGACGCCTTGGCCTTCTCGGCCGGGGCCGGCTTGGCAGCGGCGGCGGCGCTGACCGGGGAGGCGGCCTCGTAGAACTCCTCGCGGGGGTTCTCGATGGCGCCGAGCGAGACGACCTCGCGCTTGAGGAACATCCCCAGCGTCCAGTCGGCGAGCACCCGGATCTTGCGGTTGAAGGTCGGCATGGCCATGCCGTGGTAGCCACGGTGCATGTACCAGGCGAGGCGGCCCTTCAGCTTGATCTTCATCTTGCCGAAGACGATCATCGCGACGCCCTTGTGCAGGCCCAGGCCCGCGACGGCGCCCTTGTTGGCGTGCTTGTACTCCTTCTGCGGGAAGCCCCGCATACCGGAGACGACGTTGTCACCGAGGACCTTGGCCTGACGCAGCGCGTGCTGGGCGTTCGGCGGGCACCAGGCGCCCTCGCCGACGGCGAGGTCCGGGACCTGGGCGTTGTCACCGGCGGCCCAGATGTAGTCGCTGCCCTGGACCTGGAGGGTCGGGGCGGTGTCCACGTGGCCGCGCGGGCCGAGCGGGAGGCCGAACCGGGCCAGCGCCGGGTTGGGCTTGACGCCGGCGGTCCACACGATGGTGTTGGAGTCGACCTCGAGTCCGTTCTTGAGGACGACGTGGCCGTCGACGCAGGAGTCCATGGAGGTCTGGAGGTAGACCTCGACACCGCGCTTCTTGAGGTGCTCCAGACCCCACTGGCCGAGCTTCGGGCCGACCTCGGGGAGGATCTTGTCGGCGGCGTCGACGAGGATGAAGCGCATGTCCTCGCGCTTCACGTTCGGGTAGTACTTGGCCGCGTCGCGGGCCATGTCCTCGACCTCGCCGATGGTCTCCGCGCCGGCGAAGCCACCGCCGACGAAGACGAAGGTGAGCGCCTTGCGGCGGATCTCCTCGTCCGTGGTGGAGTCGGCCTTGTCGAGCTGCTCGAGGACGTGGTTGCGCAGGCCGATGGCCTCCTCTATGCCCTTCATACCGATGCCGTTCTCCGCGAGACCGGGGATCGGGAAGGTGCGGGAGACCGCGCCGAGCGCGACGACCAGGTAGTCGAAGGGCAGCTCGTACGTCTCGCCGACGAGCGGCTGGATGACGGCGACCTTGCGGTCCTGGTCGATGGTCGACACGCGGCCGGTGAGGACCTCCGCCTTGGGGAGCACGCGCCGCAGCGGAACCACGACGTGGCGCGGGGAGATGCTGCCGGCCGCAGCTTCGGGGAGGAAGGGCTGGTACGTCATGTACGAGCGGGGGTCGACGACCGTGACGGTCGCCTCGCCGTACCGCATCTTCTTGAGGATGCGGCGCGCCGCGTACAGGCCTACGTACCCACCGCCTACAACGAGGATCCTGGGACGCTCCGTGGTGCTCATGTTTCGAGTATCCAGCACCCCCTGGGGGGCACCTCGTGAGCCCCTTCACAAGCATGCTGAAGGCATCTGCTACACTCCGCCGCCCTCGTGACGGACGCCATACCAGCGGAGGGGAACCACCGAGCGGATCACGACGTTGATAGCCCCCCTGATCAGGGCTTGCCGTTGAACGCGGGAGTAGACCACGGGGTCCGCGCGGGGTCGCGCGACGCCACCCGGGCAGCTCACGATCCGGTCAGCGGCCGGGCCTGGCCGCGGAAACCGCCCCGGCCGGCCGCATCTGGCGGCTACCAGGCGTCTTTTTCATGTGAAGAGTTTCACGAACTTTCTTCGAGGCGGCTCGCGGAAGGCCCTCGAAGGGGGTTCCGCAGCCGCTCATACGTTATCTGGCCCGCTCAGGCGATGCTCCAGGCGATGCCGTCGAGGATGTCATGTTCGCTGACCACGACCTCCTGGGCGCCGGTCCGTTCCATGATCGAAAGCAGGATGAGCGCCCCCGCGCCGATCACATCGACCCGCCCCGGGTGCATCACCGGAATCCCCGACCGCTCGGCGTGGGTGGAGCCGAGCAGCCTTTCGGTGATCTCGCGGACCTGGTCGACGGTGATCCGGGAGTGATGGATCGCGGCGGAGTCGTACTCCTTCAGGCCCAGCGCGATCCCGGCCACGGTGGTGACCGAACCGGCCAGTCCGACCAGAGCGTGGCCGTCCGCGGGACGGCAGACCCGGCTGAGCGGCACGGTCCGCTCGGCGAGGTCCAGCGCCTCCGCCACATCGCGCCGTATCGCGCCGATCTGAGCCTCCGTCGGGGGGTCGGTGATCCGGCCGTCCACCACCAGGTGACGCTCGGTCAGCCGGACGCAGCCGATGTCCACACTGCGCGCCGCCCGCACCCCCTCGCCGCCCTCGACGAACTCCGTCGAGCCGCCGCCGATGTCCACCACCAGATACGGCCCCGCCACATGATCATGCCCCATGAGCTCCTTGGTGGCCCCGGTGAAGGAGAACTCCGCCTCCTGGTCCCCGGTGATCACCTCGGGCTCGACGCCCAGGATCGCCACCACCCCGCGGACGAACTCCTCGCGGTTCTCGGCGTCGCGGGAGGCGGAGGTGGCGACGAAGCGGACGCGCTCGGCGCCCAGGTCACGGATGACCGACGCGTACTCGCGGCAGGCGGCGAAGGTGCGCTCCAGGGCCTCGGGGGCGAGCCGTCCGGTGCGGTCCACGCCCTGCCCCAGCCGGACGATCTTCATCCGGCGGTCGAGCTGGTTCAGCTCCCCGGTGGCCGGATCGGCGTCGGCCACCAGCAGCCGGATCGAGTTGGTGCCGCAGTCCACGGCGGCGACGCGGGTCATGCGCTCTTCTCCTCGCCGGTCTCGCCGGTCTCGTCCCGGTGCTCGTCCCCGTGCTGATCCGTACCGCACGGGGCGACGCACGGGCCCTTGCGCCACCACTCCGGCAGCATCGCGAGGGCCTCGTCCCCGAGCGGATTGACGCCGGGACCGGCCGCGAGGGCGTGGGCGACCAGGACGTGCAGGCATTTCACCCGGTCCGGCATCCCGCCCGCGCTGGGGAAGCCCTGGAGCACCTCGATGGCGTCGCGGCGCGCGATGTAGTCCTCGTGGGCGGCGCGGTAGGCGGCGGCGAGCTCCGGATCGGTGGCCAGCCGGGCGGTCATCTCCTTCATCACGCCCCCGGCCTCCAGCGTGCCGATCGCGGACGCGGCGCGCGGACAGGTCAGGTAGTAGAGGGTCGGGAAGGGCGTACCGTCCTCGAGCCGCGGGGCGGTCTCCACGACGTCCGGATGGCCGCAGGGGCAGCGGTGCGCGATCGCACGCAGGCCCCGGGGCACACGGTTCAGCTGCTCCCGTACGGCGCGGACGTCCGCGCCGGTGGGCGCGGTGGGCTCCGTCTGGGGCGGGGGCGTATCCATGAGTGGGAAAGTTCTTCTTCTTCGTGTCGATTCGTCACCGGGGTGTCACTGACGGCCGGAGCGCGGCGCCTCAGCGGCGCGCGCTGCCCGCCCCCGGCGTGTCCGCCGCGTCCACGGCGTCCCAGAGGTTGGTGTACCACGGGCGGTGGGCCGCGCCCTGGTCGATGGTGTGCTCGGCGGAGCCGCTGCCGTCCGCCACGCTGAAGCCGGTCTCCCCCGGCTTCAGGAAGTGCAGCCGTTCCCGGGCCTGCTGCTCGGTGTAGGCGGGGTCGCGCAGCCGGGCCTTCTGCTCCCGCAGCTTCTTGACGTCCTCGCGGGCCCGCTGGGCCTCGCGCCGCTGCTCGGCGATGTCCGAGCGCTGGGAGATGTACTGCCGCATCGGATAGGCGAGCGCCACGACGAGGGAGCAGACGACCAGCGCGAGCAGCGCCGCGCGGCCGGTCAGCCGGCCCCGGCGGCGCTTGGTCCGCACGCGGTAGACCCGGGCGGCGGCGTGCTCGCCGAGCGCCTTGAGCCTGGTCGCGGTGGAGAACCGTTCCCGATCCGCCGGCACGTCGCCTCCCCGGTGATGACTTCGCTTGCGTAACGCCGTCCCCGGCCACGGTACGGGACCGCGGCCGGGGACATGCGTCAGACGGGTCCGCTCCCCGGAGGGAAGGGTCAGCCCTTGAAGCGCGGGAAGGCCGAGCGGCCCGCGTACACCGCGGCGTCGTCGAGGATCTCCTCGATGCGCAGCAGCTGGTTGTACTTGGCCACCCGCTCGGAGCGGGCCGGGGCGCCGGTCTTGATCTGACCGCAGTTGGTGGCGACGGCCAGGTCGGCGATGGTGACGTCCTCGGTCTCACCGGAGCGGTGCGACATCATGCACTTGTAGCCGTTGCGCTGGGCCAGCTCGACCGCGTCCAGGGTCTCGGTCAGCGAGCCGATCTGGTTGACCTTGACCAGCAGGGCGTTCGCGGTGTCGTTCTCGATACCGCGGGACAGCCGCTCCGGGTTGGTGACGAAGAGGTCGTCGCCGACCAGCTGGACCTTGTCGCCGAGCTGCTCGGTGATGGTCTTCCAGCCGTCCCAGTCCTCCTCGTTCAGCGGGTCCTCGATGGAGACCAGCGGGTACGCCGCCACCAGCTCGGCGTAGTACGAGGTCATCTCGGCGGCGGTCCGGGACTGGCCCTCGAACTGGTACGCGCCGTCCTTGTAGAACTCGGAGGCGGCGACGTCGAGCGCGAGCGCGATGTCCTGGCCCGGCTGGTAGCCGGCCTTCTTGATGGCCTCGACGATCAGGTCGAGGGCCTCACGGTTGGAGCCGAGGTTCGGCGCGAAACCGCCCTCGTCGCCGAGGCCGGTGGACAGGCCCCGCTCCTTCAGCACGGACTTCAGCGTGTGGTAGACCTCGGCGCCCCAGCGCAGGGCCTCGGAGAAGGACTCCGCGCCGATCGGAGCGATCATGAACTCCTGGATGTCCACGTTGGAGTCGGCGTGCGACCCGCCGTTGAGGATGTTCATCATCGGGACCGGCAGCAGATGGGCGTTCGGGCCGCCGAGGTAACGGAAGAGCGGGAGGTCGGACGCCTCGGAGGCGGCGTGCGCGACGGCCAGGGAGACGCCGAGGATGGCGTTGGCGCCGAGCGAGGACTTGTCCGGGGTGGCGTCCAGGTCGAACATCGCCTGGTCGATCAGGCGCTGCTCGGTGGCGTCGTAGCCGACCAGCTCGGGGCCGATCTGCTCGATGACGGCGAGGACGGCCTTCTCCACGCCCTTGCCGTTGTAACGGTTCTTGTCGCCGTCACGGAGCTCGAGGGCCTCGAAGGCGCCGGTGGAGGCGCCGGACGGAACGGCGGCACGGCCGGTGCTGCCGTCGTCGAGGCCGACCTCGACCTCGACCGTGGGGTTGCCTCGCGAGTCGAGGATCTCGCGAGCTACGACGACGTCGATGGACGGCACGAGGTTCTCCTTCGTATGGGTCTGCGGTAGCAGCACGAGCCTAACGGGCCGGGAGGGCTGCGCCCCGCGTTCGCCCGTCCCACGAGACGGGACGTGACACAAAAAGCCAGATTCAGGATTGAATATCCAGATTTCTCTGGAATGGGTGGCCCGCTATGCGTGAGCCCCGGCCGGGCGCGCCATGGGGCGGCACGCCCGGCCGGGGCCCGTTCTCAGCCGGCTCTCAGGCGGCTTAGCTGAGGTGCAGGCGCTGACCCGGGTAGATCAGGTCGGCCTTCTCGACGATGTCCTTGTTCAGCTGGAAGAGCTTCTTCCAGCCACCCTTGACATGGTGCGCCTCGGCGATCTTGCCGAGGGTGTCGCCGGACTTGACCTTGTACTCGCCGTCACCCTTCTTGATCGGACCGCGCGCCTGCTGACGCGCGGCGTGCTGGGACGCGGTACGGGGCTGCGCCTTCGGCTGGGCGGGCTTGGCGGCCGGGGCCGACTCGGTGGAGGTTCCGCCCTGCGCACCGGAAGACGTCGAAGGAGCGGCGGGCGCCGAGGGTGCGGACGGGCTGCCGCCGGCGGTCAGGCCCTTGCCGCAGACCGGCCAGGCACCCTTGCCCTGGCTGCCGAGGACCTTCTCGGCGATCTGTATCTGCTGGCCCTTGCTGGCCTTGTCCGCGGTGGGGGCGAACGCGGTACCGCCGTAGGCGGCCCAGGTGGAGCTCGAGAACTGCAGACCGCCGTAGTAGCCGTTGCCGGTGTTGATCGACCAGTTACCACCGGACTCGCACTGCGCGACCTCGTCCCACTGAGAGGTGGTGGCCGCGGAGGCGGAGGTGGCCCCGATGAGCGGTGCCGCCACGGCGGCGCCGGCCAGGCCGGTGAGCGCGGCGATACGGGTGGCCTTGGAGGGGCGGCGGTGCTTCCCGTTGGACTTGAGCATCGTTGGTTCGTTTCCTCACCGACGCCTACGAGGTGAGCTGTCGGGTTCGGACGTGAGTTGCCCGGCCGGTCGCGATGGTCGCGTCCGGCTTCACCCCTAGCCGACGAGCCCGTGTCCACAGGCCACTCGGCACCTACCTTGGGTCCCCCGCTCCTGCCTTCGGCGCTGACGCGTCGGTTCCCCCCGACCGCCGGCAGGATTCGGCGTGACGATCGACGGTGCCCGCGGTGGCGAGCGGGAAGACGGTAAACACACCTCCGGAGAAGGTTCAAACACCCCAATCGCAGTGAATGGGGCTGTAATTGATCTCACCCGGCCCACATCAGTGCAGGTGGGCCGGGTGGGGAGGGATCGGACACGCGGTGCGGCCCGGAAAATGTGACGAGATGTATGTCTCACCGGAACCAGATCGGGCAATTCACCCCGAATCACTGCTCCCTGATGGTGAGGTCAAGGCGCTGACCAGGAAGGATCAGGTCGGGGTCGATGCCGATGAGGTCCTCGTTGTCTTCGTAGAGCCCTTGCCAACCACGGCTGACGTTCTGGTCCTCGGCGATCCCTGACAGGTTGTCACCGGGTCGAACGGTGTAGGCGTCGCCCGTGGGGTCCTGGGTGCGGTCCGCGCCATCGCGGGAGGCGTGGCGCCCGGAGGGCCGCGCGTCCCCCGAACCGCCGTCACCGGCCCGCTCCCCGGCGTCCTGGGCGCCACGATGGCGGCCAGTGGGCGCGGGGTCGGCGGAGGAGTCCCCCGCGGACCCCTTCGAGCCCTCGTCCGCGGGCCCGCCCGAGGGCTCGTCGGCGGGCTCGTCCGCGGGCTTCTTCGAGGACTCGCCCGCAGGCTCCTTCGAGGACCCCTCGGAACCGCCCGAAGCGGAGCCGTCCGACGCCGAGCCGTCCAGTCCATCGGAGGACCGCGAGGCGTCGGACGTGTCCGGCCGCTCGGCCGACCCGGACGCGTCCGACCCCCCGGAGCCGTCGGACCGGCCCGCTCCCGGGGCCGGGTCCGCCTCCGGATCCGTCTCCGGGGTGGCCGTGCGGCCGGGGTTCACATCGGGGGCGTCGGCACTGCCGGTGAGTCCGGTACCCAGTGAACAGTTCGGCCAGGCGCCGGGCCCGCGGTCGCCGAGGATCGACTCGGCGACGGATATCTGCTGGGAGCGGGAGGCCAGGTCGGGGCGCGGGGCGTACTCCGTGCCGCCGTACTTCTTCCACAGGTCGAGGGTCAGCCGCAGTCCGCCGTAGAAGCCGTCGCCCTCGTTGGCGCTCCACATGCCGCCGCTCTCGCATTCGGCGACCCGGTCCCAGGTGTCGGCGTCGGCGGCCTGCGCGCCGGCCGCCCCGAAGAGGGGCATGGCGATGCCCGCGCCCGTGACCCCCGCCGCGACGACGATGGCCGGAGCCTGACGGGGGCGACGGTGTCGACCATTACCGGAACGCATGCGATTGACCTCTCCTGTGGCGAATCGGTTGCCGGTGAACATAGCGACGGCACACGATCATCACAAGGCGATGTATCCCAGGTCACGCCGCGATCACGTGGCTGACCTTTCGTCACCTTTGCCGGGCCGTACGGGTCTTGCCGACCTCACTGGGCCCCGGAGTTCCAGGTCACCGGCAGGGTGCGCAGCCCGCGCATGATGAGCCCGCCGCGCCACCGCAGGTCCTCCGGGTCCGCCGCGAGCCGCAGTCCGGGCAGGCGCCGCAGCAGGGTGCCGATCGCGGTCTGGGCCTCCAGCCGGGCCAGCGGGGCGCCCAGACAGTAATGGATGCCATGGCCGTAGCCCAGGTGCTGGTTGTCGCGGCGGGTGAGGTCGAGGACGTCGGGCGCCTCGAACCGCTCGGGGTCCCGGTCGGCGGCGGCGAGCACCACCAGCACCGGCTCCCCCTCGGCGATGCGCTGCCCCCCGAGGGTGAGCGGCTCGGTGGCGAACCGCCAGGTGGCGATCTCCACCGGCCCGTCGTAGCGCAGCAGCTCCTCGACCCCGGCGGCCAGCAGCCGCTCGTCCCCTTCTGTCAGGGCCCGCTGCATGAGGGCGCGCTGCTCGGGATGGCGCAGCAGTGCGTAGACGCCGTTGCCGATGAGGTTGACGGTGGTCTCGAATCCGGCGAACAGAAGGATGAAGGCCATGGCCGCGGCCTCGTTCTCGGTGAGGTGCTCACCGTGGTGGCCGGCCCGGATCAGACCGGAGATCAGATCCTCCCCGTCCCCTTCTTCTCTCCGCTCTCCTTCTTCCTGCCGCTCCGCGAGCTCCAGCCGCTTGCGGTGGATCAGCTCGGCGAGATACGCCCGGATCCGCTTCACGGCGCGGGCCACCCCACCGCGCGGGCCCCCGCCGTGCCGGATCATCGTGCCGGCCCAGTCGCGGAAGTCGTCCTGGTCCTCGCGCGGCACCCCGAGCAGATCGCAGATCGCATAGATAGGGAGAGGGAAGGCGAACTCATGGATGAGGTCCGCCTCTCCCCTCTCCTCGAAGGCGTCGATGAGCTGGTCGGTGAGGGTCCGCACCCGGGGGGCGAACGCGGCCACCCGGCGCGGGGTGAAGGCCTTCGACACCAGCCGCCGGAGCCGGGTGTGGTCAGGGGGATCGATATTGAGCAGATGTGTCATCAGCTCCGCGCGCCGTTCGCCTGGAATGCCCACCTTGCCCTTGGCGTGGGCCGCCGCGCTGTGCCGCTGGGGGTTCTTCGAGAGCCGGGGATCGGCCAGTGCCTTCCTGGCATCGGCGTAGCGGGTCACCAGCCACGCCTCGACACCGCTGGGCAGCGTGGTCCGGTGAACCGGGGCGTGCTCGCGTAGCCAGGCGTAGGCGGGGTAGGGATCGGTGGCGAACTCCCAGGTGAAGAGGGTGGGAGCGGAGCTGTCACGGGGCTGTTCCGACACCCCCCGACGATACCGGCCGAGACTCACCTCTCCGATATACCCCGTTATCCGAAATAACGGAACAACGGAAAAAAGAGGAATAAAAGAAACAACGGGGATAAAGGGAACGCGGCCGCCGTCGACAGGTTGAGCGCTGAGCGGAATTACCCCTTCATCTCCACACATCCTTCACAGTTCATCCACAGGTCGAGGCGAATGCCCGGATATCTGATGGCTGCGGCCATCGCCCGGCGGGCGCCCGCGCCGCCCCGCCAGAAGACCCCGGAACACGCTCTGACGTCGGCCAACGCGGCGAACGGGCGGTGTGGCTGAAACAGCGTCAGGTGAATGAATGGGACTGGGGCACATGCGCGGGGCCCCCTGTCGCCGGTGATACGATCACCGCGCTTGCCAGGCGAGCCAAGGGCGCGTAAAAAACACGGCGATCCGGCACAACAGCCGAGAGGATCCCCACTCTGAGGAGCATTATGCCGCCAGTCGGGCATACGGAGTCGTTCCGGCGACGCACCGACGCCTGCGCGCTGCCGTCGGCAAGACGAGTGCGATGTCCCCGAAACCCGCGGACGCCGTACGGTTGCTGACTTACCGCCTCTCAGACACCTTCCAGTTTGACAATGCACCACACCTCCCTAAAGTCCCTGGCGGTCTAGTCGTTTAAAGAGAGTCTTAATGACGCAATATCTACAGGATCCAGCACTCTGGGCCCTGATCGCTGGCACGCCTCTCGCCGCAACCGCCATTATTCGCGGGCGAAAGGCGCAAGCGACTCTGCGCCAGGAGAAGGCGGAGCTCGAGAAACGCACGACCGACCTCGAGAACAACTACGCCGAGGCGGTGCAGGAGGCTCATAACCGGGCCGAGGAAGCCACCAAGAGCGCGCTGAAGTCCGCCATGCGTACGCTCCAGGGTCTCGCCAACGAGCAGCAGCTGGCCATCTCCAAGACCCAGGAAAAATACGGCGAGCACCAGCTCCTCCAGGACCTCCTGGAGATCGACCACATGAACTCGCAGTTCGGACGCCGTGCGCAGTCCATCGCGGTTCTCTGTGACGGCTGGCTGGGCCGTCAGCGGGCCGTCGCCTCGGTGTACGACGTGGTGCGCAGCGCCAAGGGCCGCATCCGTCACTACACCCGGGTGGAAATCCGCTCGCAGAGCAACTTCGCCCTGGTCAGCCGGGTCGTGGAACCGGTCGCACTGGCGCTGGCCGAGCTGCTGGACAACGCGACCAGTTACTCCGCGCCCGACTCGCCCATCGACATCACCATCCGCACCGTGCCCAAGGGCGTCTGCGTCATCATCGACGACGCCGGCGTCGGCATGAACGAGGAGGAGAAGAACCGGGCGGACAAGCTGCTCTCGGCCACGCACGCCACCGGTGTGACAGGACTCGGCAATCCGCCGCAGTTCGGTTTCGCGGTGATCGGTGTACTGGCCGCGCGCTACGGCTTCACGGTGTCCGTCGATTCGGCCTCTCCCTACGGTGGTGTACGCGCGGTCGTACTTCTTCCCGAGGACCTTCTGACCAATATGCCCGAGCCGGCAGAGCAGCCAACGACTTACATTCCCGCCGCGGCCGAGCAGCCGCAGGTGAGCGGCCCCATGGGCGCCTCCACTGTGAGCGGCTCCACCGCCGGGGGCCTGCCCAAGCGCCGCCGCAAGGGCTCGATTTCCATCGTTCCCACGGCGGATTCCACCAGTGCCCCGGCCCGGACGAGCGAGCAAACCGCTTCTATCATGGGCGCCTTCCAGCGCGGCACTCAGTCCGGACGCTCAGCAGCAAACCCGAACAGGGAAGGGCATGATCCTCAGTGAACAACGACCTGTCATGGATGCTTGAGAGCGCCCTGGAAGTGCCAGGGGCTCGTCATGCGATCCTGGTTTCCGCCGACGGTCTGCTGATGGCCCGTTCTCAACAGGTCGCGAAGGACGAGGCCGACACCGTGGCCGCGGCGATGAGCGGCATCCAGTCGCTGAGCCGCACCATGGCCGGCTTCTGCGGTGGTCCCAATATGACGTGGCGCCAGACCCTGGTCGAGTTCGACGGTGGCTGGGTCTTCCTCATCTCCGCCGGTGAGGGCGCGTACCTGGCGGTCTCCTCCGCCCCGGATGTCGACATGGCCGACATCACCTTCCGGATGCAGCAGCTTGTCGGGCAGCTCGGCAAGGCGCTGACCACACCGCCTCGCGAAAACACCGGTATTCAGGCATGACAGCACCAGGCGAGCAAGAGCCCGAGTCCGCTGGATTAGTGCGACCGTACGTCATCACCAACGGTCGAGGGCTTCCGGAGAATGACCAGTTCAACCTGATCACACTGGTCACCACGTCCGAACAGAGACAACCCAGTCATCTCGACCCGGAGAAGCGCAGGCTCCTTGAGCTGTGCTCGGGTGGTTATCTCTCGGTTGCCGAGATCGCGGGTCATATGGGGCTTCCGATCGGCATCGTGAAGGTTCTGCTGTCCGACCTCTCGGCGGACGGCTACCTCGTCACCCGCGCGCCCGCGCCGCCCGCACAGCTTGTCGATGTTTCGCTCCTTCAGGAGGTGCTGGATGGGCTCCAGGCCCGTTTCGGATGACGACGTCTATCTCAACGAAGCGGTGCAGATCGCGGCCAAGATCCTGGTCGTGGGGCATTTCGCGGTGGGAAAGACGACGTTCATCGGCACCATGTCGGAGATTCCGCCGCTGCGCACCGAGGAGCGGATGACGCAGGCCGGTGCCCATGTCGACGACCTCATGGGCACCCGGGGCAAGACCACCACCACGGTGGCCATGGACTTCGGCCGTCTCACGCTGAGCGACAGACTCGTCCTGTACCTCTTCGGCACGCCCGGACAGGAGCGCTTCGTCCAGGTGTGGGAGGACATGACCCGAGGCGCCCTCGGGGCACTGATCCTCGTCGATCCCGAACGGCTCAAGGAATCCTTCCCGGTGATCGACCTGGTGGAGCACTACGGGCTTCCCTACGCGATTTCCGTCAACCACTTCGACGGTACGCCGGTCCGCCCCGACGAGGAATTGCGCGAGGCGCTCGATCTGCTGCCCGATACTCCCATCGTCACCTGTGACGCACGTGACGAGAAGTCGTCGGCCAACGCCTTGATGACGCTTGTCCGTTACCTACAGGAACGTACCCGCTAGGAGCACGTCATGACCCAATCGGACTTCCCGGCCCCGCCACCGGGTTGCCCAGCCCACCGCGGGGGTGAGCGGGTGCCGCTGCACGGGCCCGAGTTCGCGGCCGACCCGTACGCGTTCTACGCGCATCTGCGATCGTACGGGCCGATCGCGCCGGTCGAGCTGTCCCCCGGCGTGAACGCCATGCTCGTCACGGACTACTCGGCGGCCCTCCAGGTGCTCCAGAACCCGGACTCCTTCGCGAAGGACGCCCGTCGTTGGCGGGATTACAACGAGGGCAAAGTGCCGCAGAGCAGTCCGGTTGTGCCCATGCTGGGATATCGCCCGAACTGTCTGTTCACCGACGGTGCGGAGCATATGCGACTGCGCCAGGCGGTGACGGAGAGTCTGGCCGGGGTGGACCCGCACTGGCTGAGCCGCCATGTGGAGCAGGTCGCCTCCTATCTCATCGCCCAATTCAGCGCCCGCGGCACCGTGGATCTGCTGAACGACTACGCCAAGATGCTGCCGCTGCTGGTCTTCAACGAGCTTCTGGGCTGTCCGCCGGAAATCGGTGACCGACTGGTCTTCGGCACCTCCGGGATTTTCGACGGCGGGGTCGACGCGGAAAAGGCCAACGAGGAGCTGACACAGGGCCTCATCGAACTCGTCGCGCTCAAGCGGCGCCAGCCGGGCGACGACGTCACCTCCCGGCTGATGCAGCACAGCGCCAAACTGAGCGACGAGGAGATGGTTCATCAGCTCGTCATGCTCATCTCGGCGGGTACGGAACCGCAGCGGAACCTCATCGCCAACGGGCTCTACCTACTGCTGTCCGACGAGCGGTATTCGGGCGGTGGGCTGCTGGTCGAGGACGCCATCGACGACGCCCTGTGGAACCAGGCGCCGATGGCCAACTATGCCCCGCACTATCCGGTGCAGGACATGGAATTCGGCAACGCGCACCTCGACGCCGGCGATCTGGTTCTCATCAGCTTCGCGGCGGCAAATACCGATCCGAAACTCTCCTCGTCCCGCCAGGTCCTGAGCAAGCGGGCCCATCTCGCGTGGAGCGCGGGACCGCACGCCTGCCCGGCCAAGGACTCCGGTCAGCTCATCGCGGTGACGGCCATCGAGAAGCTGCTCAACCAGCTCCCCGACATCGAGCTGGCGGTGCCGGTGGACAGCCTGACCTGGCGTCCGGGCCCGTTCCACCGAGCGCTTGCCGCGCTGCCCGCCCGTTTCGCCCCGGTGCAGCCCCGGCGGACCGCCGCGGCCCCGCCCGGACCGCGGCAGACTCCTCCTTCGGTCACCCCGCAGAGCCGGTCCCACGGAAAGCCGGAGAAGAGCGGCTGGTGGAGCTCCTTCCTGTCATGGTGGAGGGTGTGACGTTGTCCACAATTCGAACTTATTTCACTGTGAATGAACGTTCAATCGCAGGGGTAGAACCAACCGCGGATTCGCGTGATCCATACATCACTCTCGGTAATACACGCGAAATAAGATAAAGCGGTCCGGGGTGTTGTGGACTTGAAGGAGTCATTGTGGGATTTGTCGCTGCCGACACCACTGTCGACCGACGTTCCGTGGTTTCACTCATGTCCCGTCTGCGCTCATCGCGAGGACAGTCGAACCCCTACTCCATCTATACGAAACTCAGGGCGATGGGAGATGTCGTACCCGCGCCCTGGGGCGGTTATCTACTTCTCTCACATGAGCTCTGCGACCATGTGCTGCGCAGTAGGAAATGGGCCACCTTCGACGCCGAATGGCGGGCGCGACAAGGTGGCGGAACCCGCTGGGACGCGCCTGCCTCAATCATGCTCAGCCAATCTCTTCAGGGACTGAATCCGCCGGTGCACACCATGCAGCGGCGGACCCTGGGGAATGTATTCGACAATGCCACCCTTGGCGCTCTGCGGGGCCCGGTCACGCGCATCGCCGAGACACTGCTGGACCGACTGGCGGAGCAGCTGCGCACCGCCAAGGAAGCAGATTTCGCTACCACGGTCGGCGAGGAAATGCCAGCGGCGACAATCAGCCACTGGCTGCGTCTCCCGGAATCCGATCACGACCTCCTCAAGGCACTGACCCACGGTCAGGGCCTCGCCCAGGAACTCCTGCCCTCCAAAAGCCAGCTCGCCCAGGCGAACGAGGCCGCCGAGGGCCTGCGCACGTACTTCACCCCGCTCATCTCGGAGCGCCGACGGACCCCCGGGGACGATGTCCTGTCCCGCTGGATCCGCGTCTGGGACGAGATCGAGCCGGACCGCGCCGTCGCCGATGAGATCCTCTTCCACCTGGTGATGTTCATCGTCATCGCCTCGTTGGAGACCACCTCGACCCTGCTCTCCAACATGGTGTGGGTGCTCGATCAGCACCCCGCGGTCCTGTCCTGGCTGCGGTCCCACCCGGAGCAGGTGCCGCGGGCCGTCGAGGAAGTGCTCCGCTACGACCCGCCGATACATCTGACCACCCGCGTCGCCACCGAGGACACCGTTCTCGGCGGCTTTCACATATCGAGGGACGAGGTGGTGCACGTGATGCTCGCGGCCGCCAACCACGACCCGGCCCACCACCCCTCCCCCGAGACGTTCGACATCCAGCGCACCGAAAGTCATCTCGCTTTCGGCGGTGGAATCCATTACTGCATCGGAGCGGCCCTGGCCCGTTTGGAGGCCACGGTTCTGCTGACGTCCCTCATCAGGCGTTTTCCAACCCTTCGGGTCAGCGTTCCGCCGGTATGGGAGCCGCGGGTCGCCTTCCGGCGGCTCACCGCGCTGTACGTGACCGAGCGCTGAAAGGCGCCGAGGGAGAGAACGAACATGGCGAGGGACTTCAAAACTCTGCACGTTTCCGGCGACGGACCGGAACTGCACGTGGAACTCAACAGTCCGGAAACCGGCAACGCCATCAGCGAGGAAATCCTCGACGATCTCCTTGCGGTGCTGGAGGAAGTACACGATCGGCCGGACATCCGCGTGGTCGTGCTCTCCGGTGCCGGGCCCGATTTCTGCCTGGGCGGAGACCGCGGGGAATTCACCGGACAGCTCGCCGAGGACCCCACCGGATCGGGTCTGCGGACCATAGGCGGCAAGGCACACAGAGTACTCGACGCGCTCGCCACCACCACCGCCGTCACCATCGCCCGGCTGCACGGACAGGTCATGGGTGCGGGTCTGGCCCTCGCCCTCTTCTGCGATCTGCGCATCGGCGCGTCCGACAGCCGTTTCCGACTGCCCGAACTCGCCCTGGGCCTGCCTGCCGCCTGGGGCGGTTCGCTGCCGCGGCTGCTGCACGAGGCGGGCGCCGCCCGGATCCGGGAACTGATTCTGACCGGGAACAGCTTCGACGCCGTCCGTGCCGAGCAGCTGTCCATCCTCCACCGGGTCGTTCCCGAGGCCGGGCTGGACGACGCGATCGCAGAGTGGTCCCGACCCGTGATACGGCGCTCCGCCACCGCCCTGCGCGCCACCAAGGCGCTGCTGAACTCCTACTCGGCCGCCTCCCGGCTCGGCGACACGACCCTGCTGGACGCCGAGTTGCTGACGGCCGTGGTCGCGGCCGGTCGTCGGCAGTAAGGGTTCCCCCGCTGATCATGCCCCGCGCTCAGCCGTTGCCGAACGAGCCGCTGCTGCCCTCGGTCCAGGTCGGCCGGCCCTCGCTGCCGCCCTTGCCGGAGTCCCTGGTCCCGGAGCCGCCCAGCTGGTACGGGAGCCGACGGCCGGCGTCCCGGTCCAGCTCATCCGGCTCGCGGTTCTGGGTGACGTAGCCGACCCGGTCCTCCTCGTCCTGGTGCCCCGGGCCATGGCCCGCCGCCCGCGCCTCGTGATCGGCCTCCTGGGCCTTCTGCCAGGCACCGGCGCGGCGCTGCGGTCGCTGCGGCGGGACCGGTTCGCGGGCCCGTAGCCGTATCCCCCACCACACGGCCCCGAAGCACAGGATGACGACCACCAGGCCGACGACGAACGGACCCGTCCCGACCAGCAGGTCCCGGGTCACGGCGAGATCCTCGGTGTACGTATCCATGACGGCCGGGTACCCGGACCCGCCCGGATATCACTCCGGCCCCGCGCACGTCACATCACGCCCCGCGCCTCACTCCGTCGCGGAGCCCTCCGCCGCCCGTATCGCGTCCCGGTAGGTGCGGGCCGCCGCGCGCAGCGCCGCCTCCGGGTCCACGCCGTCCGCCTCGGCGCGCACCGCGAGCGCCAGCAGCTCGTAGCCGATGCCCGCGCCGCCCGGCAGGGCCACGTCGAGCCCGGCCGTCCGGGCGCGGGAGGCGAGCTTGGCGGTCAGCGCGAGCGCGGGCTGACCGAGCGGCACCCCTTCGGTGACCGAGGCGCGCTGCTTCTCGACCGCCTTGGTACGCAGCCAGTGCCGCTTGACGTCCTCGGGGGTCTCCGCGGACTCGTCGCCGAAAATGTGCGGATGGCGGTGGATCAGCTTGTCCACGATGCCGCCCGCCACATCGTCGATCGAGAACGGGTGCTCGGGGTCGTCCTGGGCGATCCGGGCGTGGAAGACGACCTGGAGCAGCACATCGCCGAGCTCTTCGAGCAGCGCCTCACGGTCGCCCTCCTCGATGGCCTCGACGAGTTCGTACGCCTCCTCGATGCCGTACTTGACCAGCTCCTCGTTGGTCCGGGTGCCGCTCCACGGGCACTCGGCCCGGATCCGGTCCATGACCTGCACCAGATCGAGCAGCCGCGCGCCCGGCAGATCGTAGGAACCGGGCAGCAGCTCCAGGTCCGGCATCGCCTCCCGGCCCGAGCCGGCCAGCCGCGCCAGTCCGTCGGTCAGCTCGGACTCGCCCTCGGCGGAGGTGATCACCACGGCCGTACGGCCGCCCTCGGCCAGGCAGTAGTCGACCAGTTCGCGGGCGGCCGGGGAGCCCGGCGCCACCTCGACGCCCGCCTCCCGCAGATACGGCAGCTGCGGGTGGTCCGGATCGCCGGACAGCACCCGGTCGGCGCCGCGCAGCGCCTGCCAGGCGGCCCAGGACAGCAGCCCCGGTGCCACCCGGTGGCTGGTGGTGAGGAGGATGATGCGCCCGGTGGTGGCGGCGTCGGCGGCGGGGACGGACGAGTCGGCTGCGGTCACCCTTGCAACGTAACTTACGCCTGCTCCGGGGTGTCGCCGGAGGTGCGCAGCCAGGCCTCCTTGGCGAGGACGGCGGTGCCCTGGGTGTTGTCCCACTTTCCGTAGCGGGGGTTCACGCGGATGTCGAGGGCCTTGGAGGTGCGGGTGAACACCTCGTTGACCTTGGCGGTGCCGAGCTTGCGCAGCAGGGCGTTGCGCGTGAGGTCCATCCGGACGGCCTCGTCGATCTGGCCGGGGGCGATGCCCTGCTGGAGGTACAGGGCGCGCAGGGCGGCGGCCCCGCCGCTCTGCGCCTCGGCGGCGGCGCGGGCGCGCTGCACCTCACGGCGGGTGGGGTTGATCCCGTTGTCCTCGCCGGCCCGCTCGATCACCCGGAACTGGATCATCCGGATCAGTGTGTCCTGGCTCAGCCGGCCGCTGCCCGCGATCGTCTGAGCCGCCCTCGGGTCGTTCCGCTGCGCCTCCCGGACGTCCTTGACCTGCGCCTGGAGCTCGGACACGGTGATCCGGCCGCCGTCCAGGACGGCCGCGGCGCCCGGCCGCGGGGCGTCGCCGCACGCGGTGAGCACGGGGGCGGAGAGGAGGAGGGCGGACGCGGCGGAGACGGTGAGCGCAGTACGGCGGCGGATCATTGAGCCTCCCGGCAGAGATCGTGCGGCGCGACAAACGATCTGGCGTTGATCGATGGTATGGAGTCGGCGCGGCCTAGGCCACTGCTTGGACAACGATTCACCGCGGTCTTGGTCAGCCGCCGCCCGCCGTCCGCCGCCCGGATCGGCCCCCGGCCCGCCTCAGCCGCGCACCTGGCCCAGCCACTCCAGCGTCCGCCGGACCTCCTCGGGGAAGGGGTGGTGCGGTCCGTGCAGCCGCTCCGCGTCATGCAGGAGGCGGACGAGGGTGTCATGGGCCGCCGGGCGGTCGCCCAAGGACAGCAGCAGATGGCCGATGCGGCGGCGGACGTCCAGGGGCTGGGCGGGGTCGGCGGCGGCGTACTGCTCGAAGTAGGGCAGCAGACCGCGGTATTCATGGAGCGCGGCGGCCGATTCGCCCAGCTGCTCCAGGCACTGGGCGGCCTCGTAGCGGAACTGCAGCGACTGGCGCGGGGCCTGCGGTCCCGCCTCGGCGGCGTACTCCTCGGCCAGCCGGCGCAGTTCGGGCAAGGCGCGGCGGTACTGCCCGTCGTCCATCAGCGTCGCGGCGTACTGCCTGCGCAACGACCGTACGACGGCGGAGCGCTCGCCGTGCTCGGCGGCGGCGGCCGGGAGGACGGCCCCGAGGATGTCCACGGCCTGGGTGATCCGGCCCTGGTCGAGCAGGCGCTTGACCTCCTCCACGGCCGCGGCGAGATCCGGCCGCCCGGCCGCGTCCGCGGGACGCGGCGGCGGTACGGGGACGGCGGAGGCGAACCCGGGGCGCTCCGGGCGGTCCGGCCAGGGCGCGTGCGGGCGCGCGAAGGGGCGCGTGGGGTCCATCGGCCCGGTGGCCGGGCCGGTGCCGTGGTCCGGCCGGGGCAGCAGCGGTGCCAGCGCCCGGTAGACCTCCTGGGCATCGGCGGGCCGGGCCTGCGGGTCCTTGGCGAGCAGCCGCAGCACCAGCGTCTCCAGCGCCTCTGGCACCTCGGGGCGGATCCGCCGCACCGGGACCGGGGGCTCGTAGAGATGGCGGTGGAGGACGCCGAGGGCGGTGGAACCGGAGAAGGGCACGCTGCCGACGAGGAGTTCATGCAGCAGCACGCCCAGCGCGTACAGATCGGTGTACGGACCGACGGTGCCGCCCATGGCCTGTTCGGGCGCCATATAGGCGGGGCTGCCGATGGGCGACCCGGTGTGGGTGAGACGGGTGGTGTCGGCGTCCAGGACGGCGGCGACGCCGAGGTCGAGGACGGTCACCGCGCCATCGGGGCGGACCATCACGTTCCGCGGTTTGAGGTCGCGGTGGACGATCGGCACCGCGTGCACGGCGGAGAGCACCGCGCACAGCTGGGCGGCGACGCAGACCGCCCAGGGCCACGGGTAGGGGTCGTGCTCGGCAAGGTGGTCGGCGAGATCGGCGCCCTCGACATGGCTCATGACGAGGTAGAGGTCCTCATCGTCACTGCCCGCGTCGTGCACGGTGACCAGACCGCGGTGGTCGACCTGCGCGGTGACGCGGCACTCCCGGACGAAGCGGCGGCGCAACTCGTCCACGGCGTCCGCCCCGCCGCCGTCGGAACCGGGGCCCGCCATCCGGTCGGCGCGCAGCAGCTTGACGGCGACCCGGCGGTCCAGTCTGCGGTCGTACGCGGTCCACACCTGGCCCATACCGCCCTGGCCGAGGAGGGTGGCCAGCTCATAGCGGTCGGCGATGACGCGTCCGTTCAACGGCCCTGCTCCTTGCGGAGGTAGTCGCTCAGCTCATCGAGTTCGGCCCGGACGCGGTCGATGCGCTGGGGCCGGAGTGGCTGTTGCGGCTGTTGCGGCTGTTGCGCTTGTTGCTGCTGTTGCGGCTGAGAGTACGCCGGGGGGTGGGGCTGCCGCGGGACGAAGCCGTACGGCGGCGGTGCGGGCGCGTAACCGGGCGCCGGGAAGGGGGGCGGAGGCGGCGCGGCGACGGGCCCCCGGGCCACGCGGTGGTGCCGGATGTCGGCGATCAGATAGTGCGCGCTGACCCCGGCGGCCAGGCAGAACAGCACTGCCAGGGAAATGTACCCGAGCGTGCCCGGCTCGTCGTCCGGCCCGGTGCCGAGCTGCACCAGGGCCGCCATGACCAGCGCGCAGCTGACCCAGAACAGCACCCAGTCGAGCGGCCGGCGGCGCAGAATGGCGATCCGCAGCATCGCGGTCCAGGACAGGATGCCCAGGCTCAGCACGGTCACGGTCACCAGGACCACCCGCAGGAGGACCACCAGCGCGGTGGTGGCGGGGCGGGGCTGCGGCGGCGCGGGGAGATGGCCGTGCATTACTGCTCCTGGAAGGGCCTGATGCCAAGGCATGCGAGGGAGTGCTGACGCCGAGAGGCGACACGGGGTGCTGACGCCTTTTGAGCGTATACATGGACACGGCGGACCGAGCCCGGGTTGTACCGATCTCTGACGTGATTGGTCGTGGAATCGTGATCAATGGGGCTCGACGGTGCCGTCCGCGAGCCCGTCGTACAGTCCCCGCACCAGCTGCTCGCCCAGCCGGGCCGCGTGCCGCAGGGACTCCTCGAAGGAGGCCAGGGTGCGGTAGCGCTCCCCGTAGCGCCGCTGCTCGGCGAGGGGCAGCCGGGGCAGCCGCAGCCGCCGGACGTCGAGCCGGGTGGCGGTGGAGGCGTAGCTGCTGGCCTGCCGCTGGTTGGCGCTGCCCCGCAGATATCCGGCCAGGAACCAGGGGTCGAGCGCATCGGGGTCGGGCCGCAGCAGGCTCAGATTGCGCCCCAGCGCGGCCCCGGCGGTGGACTCGTCCACGACCCGGGCGACGGTGCCGCCGCCGATCAGCGGGACGACCACATCGCCGGGCTCGGTCAGCACGGGCTCCTCCCCCTCGGCCCCCTCTCCGGCGGAGCCGCTGGGGCCGGTCGCGGCCAGTACGTCCTGTTCGGTGAGGACGGGGAGGGAGCCGCCCGCCGCCGTCGTACCGCTCTTGAGCACGAGGGCGCCCGCGCGGGCGAGTTCGCCGACCGTGGTCATCGGCCGGCGGTCGGCGGCGGTCTGCTCGGCGCGGGGCCGGACGGGCGCGGCGGGGGTGAGCTCGGCGGTGCGGGTCAGGGTGGCGGTGAGCCGGTCCCGTACGGCGGCGAGTTCGGCGATCCCGCCGCCCGCGGCGGGCGGCGGGAGATGGCGGGCCGGGGCCAGGTCCACGTCGTCGTCGAGGAGTTCGATGACCGGCAGGACGCGGCACACTCCGGGCCGTTCGGGGGCGGCGCCCTCGCGGTCGAAGGCGTGCCAGGCGTCCAGGACGGTGGTCCGCACGGTCTGCCAGGGCAGTTTGCCGCGGCCGGACGGGGGGACGGCGGCACCTTGCGCGGCGGGACCCAGCGTGGCGGCGCCGGGCGCGGTGGGGCCCTCGGCCGGGGCCGCGACCGCCGCCGCGGCGTCGACGAGCAGGACGTGCGGGGCCGGGGGCTGTCCGGCCCCGGGGCGCCGCAGCACCCACAGGTGCAGCGGGATACCGTACGGCGGCGCCGCCCCGGCAGGCAGCGCCACGACGGCCCGCAGCGCGCCGCGCCGCAGCAGATCGGCGCGGATACGGCGGCCGGAGCGGCGGGAGGCGGCGGCGGGGGGCATCAGCAGAACGGCGGTGCCGCCGTCCCGCACATGGGCCAGGGCGTGCTGGACCCAGGCCAGCTCGGACTCGGTCCGGGCGGGGAAGCCGTACTCCCAGCGCGGGTCGTAGGCGAGTTCGTCATGGCCCCAGTTGCGCTCGTTGAACGGCGGATGGCAGACGACGGCGTCGACGGCCGTCCCCGGGAAGGCGTCGGCCCGCAGACTGTCTCCCCCGGCCACCCGCGCACGGGCGTCGGTGCCCAGCGCGAGCCGCAGCGCGGTGAGCGCGGCGAGGCCGGGGTCCCGCTCCTGTGCGTACACGCTCGCCGCCGCCCCCGCGGCCCCCAGCAGCCCCCCCGTCCCCGAAGCGGGATCGAGCACGGAACCGGCGGTGCCCGCACCGGCAGCCGGCGCGTCCGGCGCGCCGCGTCCGCCGGACGCCCCCTTCCCGCCAGGGGCCGCGGCCGCCCCTTGCCCCGGAGTGAGGCCCGCCAGTGCGGCCATCAGGGCGGCGGGGCCCGGCGGGGTGAGGGTGTACTGCCGGGGGTTGGCGTCCAGATGGCGGCCCAGCAGGAATTCGTACGCCTCGCGCGGGCCGAGTTCCGCGGCGAGCTCCGCCGCGCCGCGCAGCAGCGGCACCGTGGGGCCGAGCCCGGCCGGGTCCGGGAGGCACACCGGGTGGGTCTCGCCGAGCCGTGCGGTCAGGGCCGGGGCGAGGGCGACGGGCAGCATTTCGGCCAGCTGCTCATCGGCACCCTCGCTCAGCCGCCGCCAGACCGCGGGCCGGTCCCTGACCAGCAGGAGGACGGCTCCGACCTGGCACAGCGCGGCCGCGCCGCCCGCTGGATGCCCGGTGAGCAGCTGCCAGACGCGTTCGCGCAGCGGGACCTCGGCGAGCTTGCCCTGGGCGCGCAGCCAGCGCTCGATGTCGCCGAGCGCGAAGGTCGGGCTGGTCTCGGTGCCGCCCACCGGCTTGGGGAAGTCGGCGTGGCGGCGGCGCCAGTTGCTGACGGCGGCGCGGCCCACCCCGGCGAGCCGGGCGATGCCCGCGGCGGTCACCTCTGCTGCGTTGTCCGGCACCTGGCTGACTCCGTCCCGTGGTGCTGCTGTGGTGGCCCAGCATACCGACGATCAGTACACGCGGACCGGTTCACACCGTGAATCCTGTCTCCAACATTTCTATTGTTGACTCGGTTCACAAGCTCTGATCTTATGGGCCCATCGCACGAGGCTCACCACCGACCGCCCAGCACCCGAAAGGTGTCGATCCGCCATGTCTCAGCAGCGGAAGCAGAAGAACTGGTTCGCCCGGCACAAGGTGCTCACCGGCGCCGGTGCGCTCATCACCGTCATCGCCCTGGGCAGTGCCGTCTCGGGCGCCGGAAGCGGCGACGACAAGGGCAACGGTCCGGACACGGCCGCCTCGTCCGCCGACGGCGGCTCCGGCAAGCACGGGAAGGAGGCCAAGGAGGCGGAGCCGAAGAAGACCAAGGCCGCCTTCAGCGGCGACGGCACGCTCCAAGTCGGCACCGACGTCAGACCGGGCACCTACAGAACCACCGGCAACAGCGGCGGCATGTGCTACTGGGAGCGGGCCAAGGACTCCTCCGGGGAGCCCGACGCCATCCTCGCCAACGACAACGTCACCGGCAGCAGCTATGTGACGATCAAGGCCAGCGACAAGATCTTCACGTCACAGGGGTGCGAGGACTGGGAGGCCGTCCCCGCGACCGCCTCCGGAACCCCGAAGACCGAGATGGCCGGCGACGGCATGTACCGGATCGGCGCGGACATCGCCCCCGGCACCTACAAGTCCACCGGCAACGGCTCCGACAGCGGCTGCTACTGGGAGCGGAACAAGGACGCCCTGCACGGCATCGAATCGATCATCGCCAACGACAACGTCTCGGGGAACGCCATCGTGACCATCGGCGCCCAGGACGGCTATTTCAAGACCAACGGCTGCGAGAACTGGAAGAAGACGGGCTGATGCGCTCCATCACGATCCTGGCGGCACTGTGCGCCGCCACCGCCCTCACCGCATGCGGGACCGACCAGCGCGAGGACACCTCGGACAAGGGATCCGCCACGGCCGCGGAGACCAAGGCCGCCGAGGGCATCACCGCCCTGACCGGCCCGCAGATCATCAACAGGGCCATCAAGACCACCAAGTCGGCGACCTCCCTGACCATCGACATGGACGGCATCGTCGACGGCGACCCCGTGAAGTACCACATGTCCTCGGACAGCAAGGGCGAGTGCACCGGCAGCATGACCATCGGCGACGGCACCGTCCGCCTGATCAAGACCGGTCACACGGCCTATATGAAGTACGACGCGGCCTTCTGGCGTGCGCAGGGCGGTGCGGACGGCGAGGCCGCGGCCAAGATGATCGGCGACCGCTGGACCAAGGCCGACGCCTCGGGCGCGGACGCCAAGGACCTCACCGCCATGTGTGACTCCGACCAGCTGCTCGCCGGGTTCTCGGCCGCCGACAACATCGCGCGCAAGGGCAGGGCCGCCACCGTGGACGGCCGGTCCGCGATCACGGTCACGGAGTCGGACGGCGACGAGACCTACACCGCCTATGTCGCCACGGAGGGCAAGCCGTACCTCCTCAAGCTGGTGACCAAGGGCGGCAAGGAGCCCGGCACGCTGCGGTTCGACGACTTCGACCGGCCCGTCGAGGCGAAGGCCCCCACCGGGGACATCGTCGACCTCGACACCCTCGGCGACTGACCGGAGTCTGGCCGGTCCTCCCGCGCGCTACGGCCGCCGGCTAACGCCCGCCCGAGCGCGCGGGCAGCTTCGTCGTGGGGCAGCCGCGCAGCACCCGCCGCATCGCGTCCTTCTCGGCCGAGGTCACCCACAGCCCGTACGCCTTCTTCACCGCCACCTGATGCGCCACATAGTCACAGCGGTACGCCGTGTTGGGCGGCAGCCAGGTCGCCGCGTCGCCGTCTCCCTTACGGCGGTTGGCGGAGGCGTCCACGGCGATCAGGTTGAGCGGATCGTTGGCGAACGCCACGCGCTTGTCCCGGTCCCACTTCTGGGCGCCCTTCTGCCAGGCGTCCGACAGCGCGACCACATGGTCGATGTCCACCTTGCTGCGGCCCCGCACGAACCGCACGGAGCGGCCGGTGTACGGGTCGTCGGTGAGCGTGCCCGAGGCGACCAGGCAGTGGCCGTCGCGGAACTTCACGTCCGTCAGATCCCGCTTGAGGATGTCCTCGCGGGTCCCGCAGCCGTTGTCGTCGGTGTCCACCCAGGAGCTGCCGAACTCGTCGCGCTCATAACCGGTCTTCGGCGCACGCCCCTTGACTGTGAGAGAGGACACAGCCGACAGGGCCGATCCGGACACCGTGGCCCCGCCACCGCCCCCGCCTTTGTCCCCCTCCTGGTCACCGGCCGCGCAGCCGCCGACCGCCAGCAGCGCGGCCAGCAACGCCGCGGAACCCCGCACCGGTATGCGAACCCGTCCCCGCAACCTTCCCGCCCCCTTCGCGTATCTTTTCGCACAGACCGCCCACACGATAAGGACCCTGGATGGACACGGCCGCAACCGCTCCGCCCGGCACCGGCGCCGAGGGGGCGACCGCCGTCACCACGGGACGTACCCGGCCGCTCACCCGGGCGGCCGCGCTGCGGCACCCGAGGGCCGACCCGTACTGGCTGGCCCTCGCCCTCTTCGCCGCCTTCACGGCGCTGTCGGTCTGCCGCTACCGCCGCATGGCCACCATGTCCTGGGACCTGGGCATCTTCGAACAGGCGATACGGGCGTACGCGCACTTCCAGGCCCCCATAGCCGACCTCAAGGGCCCCGGCGCCAATATCCTCGGCGACCACTTCAGCCCCATCACGGCGCTGCTCGGACCCGTCTACCGGCTCTTCCCCGGCCCCGTCACCCTGCTGGTCGCGCAGGCGGCGCTGTTCGCCGTCTCCGCCGTCCCCGTCACCCGCGTCGCCGCCCGGCTGCTGGGGCGCGGCCGGGGGCTCGCGATCGGCATCGCCTACGGGGTGTCCTGGGGCATCCAGCGCGCCGTGGACTTCGACTTCCACGAGATCTGCTTCGCCGTCCCGCTCATCGCCTTCTCCCTGGAGGCGGTGATCCGCCGGCGCTGGTACGCGGCGATGCTGTGGGCCGTCCCGCTGGCCTTCGTCAAGGAGGACATGGGCGCCACGGTGGCCGCGATCGGCGCCGTCATCTGGCTCCGCGCCCGGCGCGACGGCGAGCGCGGGCCCCGTGTCGCCCCGCTCGCCGTCGCGCTGATGGGCTTCGGCGTCCTGGTCTCGGCGCTCGCGCTCGGCGTGGTCATCCCCGGCTTCAACGGCGCCGGTTCGTACGACTACTGGGACAAGGTCGGCAGCGGCGGCCCGCAGACCGGCACGATCCCGTTCGGCACCGCGCTGCGCACCCTGCTGTGGATCCTGCTGCCGACCACCGGTCTGCTGGCGCTGCGCTCCCCGCTGCTGCTGGCCGCCGTGCCCACCCTCGGCTGGCGCTTCGTCTCCCACGACGACCACTACTGGGGCACGGACTGGCACTACAGCGCGGTGCTGATGCCGATCGTCCTGCTGGCCCTGGTGGACGCCCTGGACCGCAGCCGGGACTCCGCCCGGCCCTGGCTCGCCTCCTACGCCCGCCAGCTGCCCGCCGCGGTGTGCGGCGCGGCCCTGGCGCTGTCGTCCGCCATGCCCCTGTACGAGCTCACCAGGAGCGCCACCTACGAGAAACCGGCGCAGGTCGGTGCGGTGGAGCGGCTGCTGGACCGGATTCCGGACGGGGCGACGGTGGAGGCCAACGTCGGGCCGATAAGCCGGCTCACCAGCCGCTGCCGGGTGCTGTGGGTCGGCGCCACCCAGGGCATACAGCCGGACTACATAGCCCTTCAGGAGCCGCCCGAGCGCACCGCGCGGCAGGTGGTGGAGTACGCCGGACAGCTCCACCCGGGCACGCGGTACACGGCCATCGGCTCCACGTCCGGCTATTTCGTCCTCAAGCGGGGCTGAGCCGGGCTCCGGGCCGGCCGGACCGGCCGCGCGCCGGACTACCGCCTGCGGTCCTCAGCGCATCGGCTTGGGGGCGATGAGGGCGAAGGACGCGCCCTGCGGATCCCGCACCACGGACATCCGGCCCGCCACCATGTCGTACGGCGGGCGCAGCACCGTGCCGCCCGCCGCGGACAGCTTGGCCGAGGACCGGTCGACGTCCCCGACGGCGAAGTAGACCAGCCAGTGCGGGGGCACCTCCGGCGGCATCCCCGCGCGCAGCGGCTGGAGCCCGCCGACCGTGCGGCCGTTGACGGACAGCGCGAAGTAGTCCTCGGCGCCCTCCATCGGGACCGACTCCAGGCCCAGCGCCTCGGCGTAGAACGCCGAGGCGGCCTCCCGGTCGGTGGTGTTGAGCTCGTTCCAGACCAGCGTGGAGACCTCGTTGACCAGGCCCGCGCCAGGGAAGGCGAGCGGCTGCCAGACGCCGAAGACGGTCCCCAGCGGGTCGGTCGCCACCAGCATCCGCCCGAGGTCCGTCACGTCCATGACCGGCAGCAGCACGGTGCCGCCGGCCCGGCTGACGGCCTCGGAGGTGGCCTGGGCGTCGGCGGAGCAGAAGTAGGTGGTCCAGACGGTCGGCGGCGGGGCCTCCTCGCCCACCGACTCCGCGGACATGACCCCGGCGACCGGCTTGCCCTTCAGGGTGCACATCACATAGCCGCCGGTCACCGGCGGACCGGCCGCCTCCTCCCAGCCGAACAGCCCGGAGTAGAAGTCCAGGGCGGCCCGCTGGTCGGGGACCATCAGATCGATCCAGCAGGGTGTTCCGGGCTGATAGGACGTGACTTCGGGCATCGGGCCGCCTCCGTATCGCCACCTCCGGCCGCACGGCGGCCGGACGGGATGCCCCCACGGCCCATTCTCCTCCGGCCCGGCGCGCACGCCACTCGGCGGGGACGGTTCACCGGATGCGGCCCGCGGCCTTTCAGGGAGGCGTGCGCCCGCCTTCCCGCGCCAAAATGCCGCTCGGGCCGGCCGAACGCGCCGGGCGGCGGCCGGCCTTCGGGGCCGACCGCCGCCCGGCGGTGGTGAGAAGAGGGTGCGTCAGGCGCCGACGGCGCTTCCGGCCACCCACTGGTCCCAGTCCATGTTCCATCCGTTGAGGCCGTTGTCCGGCTGGATGGTCTTGTCCTTGGAGTTCTTCACGACGACGACGTCGCCGATCTGGGAGTTGTTGTAGAACCAGGCGCCGTCCGTGTTGGGGTCGTTGGCCCCCTTGGTGTCCGACAGGCCCACACAGCCGTGGCTGGTGTTGACGTTGCCGAAGATGGACTTGGCGCCCCAGTAGTTGCCGTGGATGAAGGTGCCCGAGGTGGACAGCCGCATCGCGTGGGGGACGTCCTTGATGTCGTACTCGCCCTTGCCGTCGTCGTCCGTGAAACCGACCGTCGCACCGTTCATCCGGGTCTCCTTGAACTTCTCGGAGATCACCATCTGACCGTTGTAGGTCGTGTTCTCAGGGCTGCCGGCCGAGATGTTGATGGTCTTGAGCAGCTTGCCGTCGCGGACCACCTTCATCGTCTTGGCCTCGGCGTCGACCGTGGAGACCTGCGAGTGACCGATCTTGAAGGTGACGGTCTTCTCCTGGACACCCTTGACGCCGGACGACGCCTCGACGCCGTCCAGATCCAGCTTCAGGGAGACGGTCGAGTTGGGCTTCCAGTACTCCTGCGGGCGCAGGTCGAGCCGGTTGGCGCCGAACCAGTGGCCGACCACCTGCTGGCCGCTGCTGGAGGTGACCTTGATGTGCGACTCGACGTCCTTCTTGTTGGTCACCGCCTTGTCGAACCGGATGGACACCGGCATGCCCACGCCGACCGTGGAGCCGTCCTCCGGCGTGAAGTTGCCGATGAAGCTGTTGGCGGGCGAGACGGTGGTGAAGGACGAGTTCTCGGTCGCCTTACGGCCCTGGGAGTCCTCGGCGGATGCCGTGATCTTGTACTGGGTGGCCCGCTCCAGCTGGCCGTCCGGCTTCCAGGACGTCTTGTCGGCCGATATGGTCCCGGCCACGGTGTTGCCGGTCGCCGCGGACGTCATCGTGACGGAGGTGAGCTTGCCGTCGCTGACCGTGACCTTGGTGTCACTGTTGATGCCCGCGTTCGTCGCACCGGCCTTCGGCGTGATCTTGATGTGGGCGTCCGACGCGTCCTTGGCAGCCGCCTCGTCGACCTGCGACTGCGACTTGTTCCCGTCGTTCTTGGCGTCGTCGCCGCCGTCGTCGTTCCCGCCGCACGCGGCGAGGGTGAGTACGCCGCTGAGCACGGCGGCCGCGGCCACCAGTGCCTTACGGCGTTTGCCGTCCGTCATCACACGCTTCTCCATTTGACCTGGATCTTGATCCGGACCCCAGAAACCCCGAACCTGCCTGACAAGAACGCCTGTACCTTTTGGCCGGTTCCACGCACGGCGAAACTGTGCGCAAGGCCACTCAGCAAAGACACCGGACAAGCCTAAGACCCGCCGACACCCGAATCCGCACGGCTCGGTTGCCCCGGTCGTCCGGATCACTCGTCCTCATCAAGGTCGTCCAGGTCCTCGAAGGCCCCGGACCACTCGGTGGCGCGAGGATCGTAGTCGACGTGCTCGGTACTCCAGGACGCCTGGGCGAGTTCGACCCCCGGCACGTCCTCCACCAGCTCAAACGGATCGACCAGATAGGCCAGCGCCTCCGCCTCGTCCGACTCCACCATCAGGCGTGCGTGACCCCGCTCCTCCTCGGCCATGGAGGCGTCACCGTCGATGCGCTCGTCCGCCGCGCGCCGCAGCCGGTCCTGTTCGGTGATTTCCACCACGAGGTCCACACGAAGCCGGACAAACCGTGATGTCTCGGTACTCGTCATGCGACGGAGGTTAGGGGGCCGAGCGGTCTCGCTTCCTCACGACCCGCAGTTGTCACTACGATCGGGCGCACGGGGCCAATTTGCCGCAGCCTCAAGGAGGATGCCGTTGTCCGCACGCCGACCGCTGCTGACCGCCGCCGCTGCCGGTTCGCTGCTGTGCGCCCTGTGGTTCGTCCCGTCCGCCAACGCCACGCCGGAGGACCCGGGATCGTCGTCGGCGGCCGCACAGACCGCGCCCTCGTCCGGCTCCGGGCCCAGCACCGAGGCCGTGCCCGACGGGAACCTGGCCGACACCGGAAGCGTGGACGTCACCCCGTACCTCTTCGGCGGCACCGCCTTCCTGGGCCTGGGCGTCGCGATGGTGACCGCCTCCCTGCGGCGCACCCGCCCCGAGGCGTACTAGGGCGTGTTTCGAAAGTCCCGCCTGCCCCGCGACGCCTGGCACGCGCGCTCGCCGCGTTGTCGGGACCGTCCGAGTAGGCCCACTACGAGGACGACCCTCCGCCTTGCGATCACACGCACCAGACGCCGCGGGGCCCGCCCTCCGGGCGGACGGCGCTACTTTCGGAACACGCCCTAGGACCTCACGGGGCGCCCGGGGAGGCGTAGTTGGCCCCGGCCGCTCAGACCAGGTGGCCCGTCACCGACTCCACGGCCTCGATCAGCTTTCCGGATCGTACGAACGCGTCCGCCGCCGCCAGGTCCGGCGCCAGATAGCGGTCCTCCCCCGGCCCGCCGACGCCCGCCCGGCGCGCCGCCGCCAGCACCGCCCGGCTCGCGGGTGCGGGCTCCAGCCCGGTGCGCAGCTCGATGGCCCGGGTGGCGGCGACCAGTTCGACGGCCAGCACGCGGGTCAGGTTGTCCACCGCGGTGCGCAGCTTGCGCGCCGCCGACCAGCCCATCGAGACATGGTCCTCCTGCATCGCGGAGGACGGGATGGAGTCGACCGAGGCGGGCACCGCCAGCCGCTTCATCTCGCTCACCAGGGCCGCCTGGGTGTACTGGGCGATCATCAGCCCCGAGTCCACGCCCGGGTCACCCGCCAGGAAGGGCGGCAGGCCGTGGGAGCGGTTCTTGTCCAGCAGCCGGTCGGTGCGGCGTTCGGCGATCGAGGCGAGGTCGGCCGCCGCGACGGCCAGGAAGTCCAGGACATACGCCACGGGCGCGCCGTGGAAGTTGCCGTTGGACTCCACCCGACCGTCCGGCAGCACCACCGGGTTGTCCACGGCGGCGGCCAGTTCCCGGTCCGCGACCAGCCGGGCGTGGGCGAGGGTGTCCCGGCCGGCGCCCGCGACCTGGGGGGCGCACCGGACCGAGTACGCGTCCTGGACGCGCGGCGCCTCGTCCTGGTGGTGCCCGGTGAGCCCCGAACCCTCCAGCACCCGCAGCATGTTCGCGGCGCTGGCGGCCTGCCCCGGATGGGGGCGGATGGCGTGCAACTCGGGCGCGAGCACCCGGTCGGTGCCCAGCAGCGCCTCCAGCGACAGGGCGGCGGTCACATCGGCGACGGTGAACAGCCGGGCGAGATCGGCACAGGCCATGATCAGCATGCCGAGCATCCCGTCGGTGCCGTTGAGCAGCGCCAGCCCCTCCTTCTCGCGCAGCTCCACCGGCTCGATCCCGTGCTCGGCCAGCAGCTCGGCGGCCGGCCGCACCACCCCGTCGGGCCCCTCGGCCTCGCCCTCGCCCATCAGGGCCAGCGCGCAGTGGGACAGCGGCGCCAGGTCCCCGGAGCAGCCCAGTGAGCCGTACTCGTGGACCACGGGGGTGATCTGCGCGTTGAGCAGCGCGGCCATCGTCTCGATCACCACGGGCCGGACGCCGGTGCGGCCGGACGCGAGCGTCTTCAGCCGCAGGAACATCAGCGCCCGCACCACCTCGCGCTCGACCCGAGCGCCCATGCCGGCGGCGTGCGAGCGGACGATGTTGCGCTGTAGCTGGGCGCGCAGCTCAGGACTGATGTGGCGCACGGCCAGCGCGCCGAAACCGGTGGAGACGCCGTAGACGGGCTCGGGCTTGGCCGCGAGGTCGTCGATCACCTGCCGCGCCGCCGCGACGGCCGCCAGCGCCGCCGAGGAGACCTCGACCCGCGCGGCGCCGCGCGCCACGGCGATGACATCGTCGGCGGTCGTCCCGGACGTTCCCACCACCACAGAGTGCATATCCATATTCAGGAACACTAGATTCTGAATCCGCACCTGTCACCCGGCCGCCGGGAAGCGCCACGGCGACCCGTCGCGGAGAAGCGGCCACCACGGCCGGTCACCGGCGGCGGCCACCACGGCTCGCCACCCGCAGGTGGCGACCCGTCACAGGGACGCGGTCGCGGCGGCCGGTCACCCGCAGGCGACGGCCGGTCACAGGGAAGCGGCCGCCGCAGCCCGTCACCGACGGCAGCCACCACAGCCCGCCACCCAGCAGACAGCGACCTGCCACGAGGAAACGACCACCACGGCCGGTCCCGCGGAAGCGGCCGACGGAAGCGGCCACCGCAGCCCGCCACCCACAGACGGCGACCCACCACACGGATGCGGCCACCACGGCCCATCACAGGGAAGCGGTCGCGGCGGCCGGCCGCCCGCAGGCGGCCACCGGTCGCCGGGAGGCGGCCACGACGACCGGTCACAAGGAGGCGGCCACAGCGACCGGCCACGGACGGCGACCACCGCAGCCCGCCACCCGCCGGCGGCCACCGGTCACGGGGTAGACGGCCACGACGGCCGGCCACGGACGGCGACCACCGCAGCCCGCCACCCGCCGGCGGCCACCGGTCACGGGGTAGACGGCCACAGCGACCGGCCACGGACGGCGACCACCGCGGCCCGCCACCCGCCGGCGGCCACCGGTCACCAACAGACGATCAAGGCGGCCGGCCGCCGGCAGGCGGTCGCGGCGAGCGGTCACCGACAGGCGGCGGTCCGTCACCGGCGGCCGCGGAAGCGGCGGCGCTCCGGGGGGTGGGCGGGGGAGGTGTCGGCCAGCCGGATCACCGGGTCCTCGGGGCCGCCGTCCCGGCCCGCCACGACCGGCTTGGGGGAGCGGGCGGCCTTGGCGCGGTACTGGGCCGCGTCCGCCAGCCGGAAGAGGCGGCGGGCCGACGACACGGGGCCGATCGGATCGCCGGTGGAGGCGATCCCGCAGGCGACGCCCTCGCCCAGCTCCAGCTCGGCGGCCCGGCGGCACAGTTCGTCGGCCACCCGGACCACCTCGTCCGCCGGGGGGCCGACCCCCAGCAGACAGAACTCGTCGCCGCCCAGCCGGGCCACCAGCGCCCCGGGCAGCATCGCGCCGCACAGCGAGAGCAAGGAGCCGAATCGTTCCAGCAGACGGTCGCCGACCGCGTGTCCGAGGGTGTCGTTGACCCGCTTGAGGCCATTGAGGTCGCAGACCACCAGGCTCACCACCGTGCCGTCCGCGTGGTACGCCTCCAGCGCCTCGTCCAGCCGTATGTCCACCGCGCGGCGGTTGCCGAGGCCGGTCAGCGGATCGGTGAAGGCGAGCCGGCGGGCCTCCTCCAGCCGTTCGGTCTGGGCCAGCCCGGCGGCGGTCACCGAGGCCAGCACGGTGGCGAAATCGGCTTCGTCGCGGTCGAAGACGGGGCTCCCGATCGCCCGCGCCACATACAGCTCGCCCCACGCCCGCCCGTGCAGCACGATCGGGGCCACCACGCAGCTGCCGCGGCCCCGCCGCCGGAGGGCGGCCACCCTCCCCCAGCCACCGGCGGGGGGCGCCCCCTGGCGGCCGCGGTGGGGGGCCGAGCCGGGGGGGCCGCCCTCGGCGGTCTCGACCCAGGCGTGCGGCTCCCCGCCCGCGGCCCAGCGCTCGTGCAGGAACTCGGCGATCTCCGGGAAGTCGTGCACCGGATACGACTCGTCCCGCGGCTGCGGCTCCTCGCCCGCCGTCAGCTCGCCCACGTTGACCAGGACCCGCAGCCGCCCCCGCTCGCGCTCCCACAGCGAGATCGCCGCGAAACTGCCGTCGAGGGCGCGGCGGGCGGCCTCGGCCGCCGCGCCCACCGCCTCCTGCGGGGTGTGCGCGGCCGCCATCTCCTGGGCGAGCCCCACGACGGCCCGCAATCGTCCGTCGACCCCGCCGGGCCGTCCGCCGATGTCCCCGTTGTCCGTCACGACGGCCTCGCATTCCTCACGGCACGCACACTCCCGCTCTGCTCTCCAGCGTAAGAACGTCGAGGACATTCCGCTGCGGGCCGTTCACCCCGGGTATCCGGGCGGGCGGTCACCCGTGGGCCTGGCCGGGGAACCGGCCGGGCTTCACTCCCCCGGCCAGTTCGGCGGACGCTTCTCGTTGAAGGCGGCGACACCCTCGGCGCGGTCGCCGGAGAAGGCCACCGTCCGCCACGCCGCGTCCTCGACCTCCAGGCCGGCCCGCAGATCCAGCCCCTGCCCCAGCCGCAGCGCCTTCTTGGCGGCCCGCACGCCGACCGGGGAGTTGCCGGCGATCCGCCGGGCCAGCTCCAGCGCCTCGGTCCGGGCCCCGCCCTCCGCCGCCAGCAGGTCCACCAGGCCCAGTTCATGGGCCTCCCCGGCGGCCACCCGGCGCGCGGAGAAGATCAGCTCGGCGGCGCGCGCGGCACCCACCCGGCGCGGCAGCAGCTGGGTGCCGCCGCCACCCGGGATCACCCCCACCGACACCTCGGGCAGCCCCAGCACGGCGGTGGGGTCGGCGACGATCACGTCACAGGACAGGGCCAGCTCGAAGCCGCCGCCCAGCGCATAGCCGTGCACGGCGGCGATCGCGGGCATCGGCAGCTCCAGCACCCCGGTGTAGGCGGCGCGGGAGACCGGCCGGTGCCGCAGCATCTCGGCGTCGGAGAGGGAGTTGCGCTCCTTGAGGTCCGCGCCGACGCAGAAGGCCCGCTCATGGGTCGAGGTCAGCACGACGGCCCGGACGTCACGGTCCGCCGCCAGCGCCGCGCAGGCCGCCGCGATACCGCGCGCCATCTCGGAGGAGACGGCGTTCATGGCCTTCGGCCGGTCCAGCACCAGCTCGGCCACGAAGCCGTCCCGCCGGACCGCGACCCACTCCCCGTACCGCTGCTCACTCATCCCGCACCCTCCCGGTTAACGACCGTGAACGCATCGTCGGCGATCATTCCAGCTTCCCGGGGTGTCCGGAACCTCATGCCCACCCGGACGGGTCCGGGGCCACCGCCGGGCGGTGGCCCCGGGCGCGGACGGCGCCGCTCGCACGCCCTAGTGGGACCGCCGCCGCCAGTTGAACCACCCCAGCAGGGCCGACTGCTGCTTGGGCCGGCCCTCCCCCTGCTGCCCCGGGTCCGCCCCGGGCCGGAGCTCACCCGCGGCCCCCGTCCAGGCGGGAGGCGGCAGCGGAAGCGACGGGGCGGGCGGCTGCGGGGACGCCCCCTGCTCGGTCCCCATCCCCTGCGGCCCGCCCCGGCCCCCCTGCCTGCCGACGGGGGCGAACCGCACCGGCAGGGCGATCACACCCCGTACGAAGACCGCGGACAGCTGCCCCAGCTCCTCCGGCTCCCCGGCCAGCGCGAGGTCCGGGATGCGGTCCAGCAGCCTCTCCAGCGCGACGGAGGCGATCAGCCGGGCCGTACCCCGGCCGGGGCACGCGTGGGGGCCCGCGCCGAACGCCAGATGGGCCCGGTTGCCCTGCTTGTGCGGGGACCTCAGCAGGGCGTCCCGGTTGGTCGCCGCCAGGCTGATCAGCACGGCGTCACCCGCGCGCAGCCGCTTCCCGGCGAGGTTGGTGTCGTGCACCGGGAAGTAGGGCGTGGTGTTGGCCAGCGGCGGATCGGTCCACAGCACCTCGTCCAGGGCGTCCTCGACGACCATGCTGCCGCCCATGAGGTCCCCGGAGAACCGCTCGTCGGTGAGCAGCACCCGCAAGGCGTTGCCGATCAGACCGGGCACCACCCCGGTCTGCATCCCGATCAGCAGCAGAAGCTGGTCGACCAGCTCCTCGTCGGTCAGCCGCGCCGGATGGGCGATCAGCCAGGACGTGATGTCGGCGCCCGGCTCGCGCCGCTTGAGGTCGACCAGATCGCGCAGCGCCTCAGCGGCGTCCCGGTCCCCGCCGGAGGGATCCGAACCGTCGATGAACACCGCCACGCCCCGCAACAGCCGGTCCATGATCTCCTGCGGGCAGCCGAAGAGCTGACCGGTCACGAGCACCGGGACCAGCGCGCAGTACGACCCGATCAGCTCGGCCTCGCCCGCCCCGCAGAACTGGTCGATCAGCGAGTCGGCGATGCGCTCCACATAGGTCCGCAGCGCGTCGGAGTCGATCCGGCCGGTGCTGTCCTCGATGGCGCCGCGCAGCCGCCGGTGCTCCTCGCCGTCCACGAAGTCGGCCTGCGGCCGGGGCCTGAAGACCTGCGTGGCGAAGCTGGTCCCGGACAGCACGCCCTCGTTCCTGGCGCGCCAGTGGCGGGGGTCCTTGGAGAAGGTCTCGGGGCGCCGCATGATCTCCAGCGCCGCCTCGTATCCCACGCACAACATGGCCGGGACGCCATGGTCCAGCTCCACCGGTGCCAGCGGACCGTGGGCCTCGCGCAGGCGCCGGTAGACCGCGAAGGGATCTCTTCCGAACTCGGGCGCGTGAAGCGGTTCGGCACCGGCCCCCGCGTGGGCGGGACAGCCCGGCGGAGGTAAGGCGCCCGGATGCTGAGCACTCGAATCGTAAAGCTGGGTCACACGGGCTCCTGGACACCGCCGGGTCCACCCCGCGGGCGGACGCGGACGGTGCTACTTCGACGACAGGACCTGGGATCCACCGAGTGGATCTTGCGGAGGTAGGCTAGCCCAACGGGTGCCGCCGACGCGCCCACTTCAGCCATCCGGACAGCGCCACCGAAACGATCCGGACGCCGGCCCCCAACGATCAGAATCGGGCCACCGGAACGAATCCGGCCCCCCGGGTCATGCGCGACGGCTCAGCAGCCACGGCTCCACGACCCCCAGCCCACGCACCGGCCGCTGCCACATCGGCTGGAGCGCGAACCGGTACGACGGCGGCTCCTCGCCCTCCTTCTCGGCCGCCGCGGCCGCCTCGGCGGCCTCCGCCTCCGACACCGGGGCGTCCCCGGTGCGGCCCAGCTCCTCCGCGAACGCGCCGTCCACCAGGACCGCGTTCTTGGGCGCTATGGACGTCAGCCGGCTGGCCAGGTTCACCGTCGTCCCGAAGACATCGCCCATCCGCGTCGTGACGGTGCCGAACGCGATCCCGACCCGCAGCTCGGGCATCGTCTCGTCATGCGTCAGCGTCTCGATCAGGCGCAGCCCGATCTCGGCGGCGATGCCCGCGTCATCGGCCGCGTAGAGCACCTCGTCGCCCAGTGTCTTGATCAGCCGGCCGCCGTGCGCGGCCACCAGGTCGGCGGCCGTGGTCTCGAACGCCTCGACCAGCTCGCCGAGCTCCTCCTCCTCCAGCCGCCGGGTCAGCCGGGTGAAGCTCACCAGGTCCGCGAAGCCGACCGCCAGCCGCCGGTTCACCATCTCCACGTCGTCCGCGGCCTGCACCACCCGGCCGGTCGCGGCCGCGAGCTGGCGCCGGTAGACATAGACCAGGAACTCCTCCAGCTCCGGCAGCAACAGCTCGACCAGCGGATACGCGATCTCGGTACGGCTCATCCCGGTCTCCTGCGGCTCGGTGAGCCCCTCCAGGAACGAGTCCATCTGCCAGTCGGCGAGCCGGGCGGTGGTCTGGCCGGTGGACCGCGCCACCTGGATGGCCATCGGCTCGCTCAGCAGCCCGGCCTCGACCAGACCGGACAGCCGGCGCAGCGCCAGGACGTCGGCCTCGGTGAGCGCCTTGGCCTGGCCGATGTCGGCGAAGCCCATGGCCCGCCAGAAGCGGGTGGCCAGCTCGACCGAGACACCCGCGCTGCGGGCGGCCTGGAACGGGGTGTAGCGCCGCTCGGCGCCGAGGATCAGCTGCTCCAGCCGGAGCGCGATGGGGTCCGGCTCGTCCTCGGGGGCCTCCGCGGCAGCGCGCTCCCGCGCCCCGGTGTCCCGTACGGCGGCGTCCGGCGCGGTGGCGTCCAGCGCCTCGCGCCCCTCGGCCGTGCCGGAACCCGCGTCGTCGGCGGTCACCGCCCGCCCCCTGTCCGATCCCTGCGCACTGCCCTTCCGTTCCCTCTTTCCGGCCCGGTTCCGAGCTCGCCCACGGCCGCCCCGAGCTGGACCGACCGCGACCACGATACGTCAGGTGTGCCGTAGCTCACTCTGTACCGCCGGGGTCAATCCCCCCTCGGTACGGAGCGTAGGTGCACGATGTCACCGGCGGAGACCGGCTCCTGGACCCCGCCCTCGGTGGCCAGGACCAGCCGTCCGTCGCCGTCGATCGCGACCGCCTCGCCGATCCGCTCCCGGCCGCCCGGAAGCTCGGCGCGCACCTGACGCCCGAGGGTCGCGCAGCCCGCCGCGTACGTCTCCTGGAGACCGCACGGCCCGGGGTCGCCCTCGAAGCGGCACCACTCCCCGTACCACTCCGCGATCGAGCGCAGCACGGCCCGCAGCAGCGGATCGCGGTCGGTGGAGACCGCGCCGGCCAGGGCCAGCGACCCGGCGGTGGGCACGGGCAGTTCCTCCGCGCGCAGCGAGATGTTCAGCCCCATACCGATGACCACCGCGTCCCCGGCCCGCTCGGCGAGGATGCCGCCGAACTTCCGCTCCTCGCCCCCGACCGTCAGCAGCAGGTCGTTCGGCCACTTCAGCGCGGTGTCCACGCCCGCCGTCCGGCTGAGCGCCCCGGCGCCGGCGACCCCGGCGAGCAGCGGCAGCCAGCCCCAGCGCTCCGTGGGCACACCGGCCGCGCCGGGCCGTAGCAGGATGGAGAAGAAGAGCCCGGACCGGGCCGGGGCCGTCCAGGCGCGGTCGAGCCGGCCGCGCCCGGCGGTCTGCTCCTCGGCGATGAGCACCGTGCCCTCGGGGGCCCCCGCCTTGGCCTGGGCGACCAGATCCGTATTGGTCGAGCCGGTCAGCCGCACCACCTCGAGCTCGGTCCACAGCCCGCCGGGACGCACCAGCCCCCGGCGCAGCGCGGCGGCGCTCAGCGGTGGCCGCTCCAGGTCGGACCAGCGGTTGTGCGCGTCACCGGGGCTGCCCGAGGTGTCAGAAGGCGTCATGGGGGCCAGCCTAGGGTCAGGAGGTGTGGCCAACGACGCAGTGCCACCAAGCGGTGCCGCAGATACGCTACGTGCCGGTAGCCCAGCCAGCGCAACAGCCGCCAAGCAGCCCGAAGCCCCCATAACTCCCATAGGTCCCGTCTGATTACCTTTCCACCCTCCACCTGAAGAAGTCCGCCGTATCCACCCCCAGGACGAGCAGGAGCCGCATCCCGATGGCCGAGCCGGAGATCGCCCCCGAGATTCCAGACCGTCACACCACCGCGGGGAAGCTCGCGGACCTGGAGCGCCGCATCCAAGAAGCGACCCACGCCGGGTCCGCGCGCGCGGTGGAGAAGCAGCACGCCAAGGGCAAGCTGACCGCACGCGAGCGCATCGACCTCCTCCTGGACGAGGGGTCCTTCACCGAGCTCGACGAGTTCGCCCGGCACCGCTCGACCAACTTCGGCATCGAGCGGAACCGCCCGTACGGAGACGGGGTCGTCACCGGCTACGGCACGGTCGACGGCCGCCCGGTGGCCGTCTTCTCCCAGGACTTCACGGTCTTCGGCGGGGCGCTCGGGGAGGTGTTCGGCGAGAAGATCATCAAGGTCATGGACTTCGCGCTGAAGACCGGCTGCCCGGTCATCGGCATCAACGACTCCGGTGGCGCCCGCATCCAGGAGGGCGTGGTCTCCCTCGGCATGTACGGCGAGATCTTCCGCCGCAACACCCATGCCTCCGGGGTGATTCCGCAGATCAGCCTGGTCGTGGGCCCGTGCGCGGGCGGTGCGGTCTACTCCCCGGCGATCACCGACTTCACGGTGATGGTCGACCAGACCTCGCACATGTTCATCACCGGACCCGACGTGATCAAGACCGTCACCGGTGAGGACGTCGGCTTCGAGGCACTGGGCGGCGCCCGGACGCACAACACCACCTCCGGTGTCGCGCACTACATGGCCGGCGACGAGAAGGACGGCATCGAGTACGTCAAGGCACTGCTGTCCTACCTCCCGTCCAACAACCTCTCCGAGCCCCCGGCCTTCCCCGACGAGGCCGAACTGGAGGTCTCGGACGAGGACCGGGAGATGGACACGCTCATCCCGGACTCGGCGAACCAGCCGTACGACATGCACAAGGCCATCGAGCACGTCCTGGACGACAACGAGTTCCTGGAGACGCAGGCGCTCTTCGCGCCCAACATCCTCACCGGCTTCGGCCGGGTCGAGGGCCGCCCGGTGGGCATCGTGGCCAACCAGCCACTCCAGTTCGCCGGCTGTCTGGACATCGACGCCTCCGAGAAGGCCGCCCGCTTCGTGCGCACCTGCGACGCGTTCAACGTGCCCGTCCTGACCTTCGTGGACGTGCCCGGCTTCCTGCCCGGCACCGACCAGGAGTACAACGGCATCATCCGGCGCGGCGCCAAGCTGATCTTCGCCTACGCGGAGGCCACCGTCCCGCTGATCACCGTCATCACCCGCAAGGCGTTCGGCGGCGCCTACGACGTGATGGGCTCCAAGCACCTGGGCGCCGACCTCAACCTGGCCTGGCCGACCGCGCAGATCGCGGTCATGGGCGCCCAGGGCGCGGTCAACATCCTCCACCGGCGCACCATCGCCGCCGCCGACGACCCGGAGGCCACCCGCGCCGAGCTGATCGCGGACTACGAGGACACCCTGCTGAATCCGTATATCGCGGCCGAGCGGGGGTATGTGGATGCTGTGATCATGCCCTCCGAGACCCGCCGCCACATCGTCCGCGGCCTGCGGACCCTGCGGAACAAGCGCGAGGCGCTGCCCCCGAAGAAGCACGGCAACATCCCCCTCTAGCGAAGGGCTGTTTCCATGATCCGGATTGTCCGGGGCAACCCGACCCCCGAGGAGTTGGCCGCCGCACTGGCGGTGGTGCAAGCACGCGCGGCGGCCGCCACGGCCGCCGCGCAGAACGAGGACGCTCCGGAGGAGTGGTCCGATCCGGCCCGAACCGTCCCCAGCCACCGGGTGCCGCACCCGGGTCCCATGGCGTGGCGCACCACCTACTGGCCCGCCTGAGCCGGCCACCCACCGCACGACCGCCAGTGCTTCGCGCCGGGGCGCCTGAGTACCCGTACTCAGGCGCCCCGGCGCCACTGGCCTCAGGATCGACAGCATGCTGTGGTCCGAGCCGCCCGATGAGCCGCCCGAGGAACTGCGGCGGGCCGAGGCCATGCTCCGCCGGGCCCGCACCGTCCTGACCGTCTCCGTGATGCTCGCGATGTGCCTGCTCAGCATGTGGCGATGAGGCCGGGCCGGAGCAGCCGGCCTTCATCCGGGCCGAACGCCGAGACGTAACCCGGCTGCGAAGCCGGCCCCGGTGCCGGGGCGGGCCCCACGGGACGAGGGACCAAGCCGCGCCGAACCCCTGCCCCCGCCTGGGGGGCGACCGGGTTCGGGGCAGAGCCCTGAGACGCCCGCGGGGGCCCGGCTTACCCTGGTGCGCATGACTGCGCAGCGCACTCTCATCCTCGCCTCCGCCTCACCCGCCCGGCTCGGGCTGCTGAAGCAGGCCGGACTGGCGCCGGAGGTGATCGTCAGCGGGGTGGACGAGGACGCGCTCAGCGCCGAGACGCCCGCCGAGCTGGCCCGGGTCCTGGCCGAGGCCAAGGCCACCGCCGTGGCCGCACTCCCCGAGGCGGCCGGAGCCCTCGTCATCGGCTGCGACTCGGTGCTGGAGCTCGACGGTCAGGCGCTCGGCAAACCGGCGGACGCCGAGGAGGCCACCGCCCGCTGGAAGTCGATGCGCGGCCGGGCCGGGGTGCTGCGCACCGGGCACTGCGTGATCGACACGGCGGACGGCCGCCGCACCTCGGCCACCGCGTCCACCACCGTCCGCTTCGGTGAGCCGACGGACGACGAGATCGCGGCGTACGTCGCCAGCGGCGAACCGCTGCACGTGGCGGGCGCCTTCACGCTCGACGGCCGTTCGGCGCCGTTCATCGACGGCATCGAGGGCGACGCCGGAAACGTGATCGGGCTGTCCCTGCCGCTGTTCCGCCGGCTGCTGGCCGAACTGGACGTGCGGATCACCGACCTCTGGAGCGACGAGGCCCACTGACCCGAAGCGTCGCTCACGCGGGGCTCGGGGCGTCGTGGCCGCCGCCCGCCGCCTCGGCGGTGGGCTCGGCGGGCCGCTCCGGCTCGTATCCCAGCAGGCTCAGCACGATCAGCCCCAGCACCACCATCAGCCACCCGAACGCCAACCAGCCCACCAGGCCGACCGCGAACGCCCCCAACAGCCCGTGCACCACCGCACAGGTGATGAGCAGAATGCGGGCGAGCCGGCCGGGGGCCCGGTCGCGCACGGCGGTGCGCAGCAGCACCACCCCGCACACCAGCAGATAGAGGCCGAAGAGGCCGCCCGCGACCCAGGCGCCGATGGACATCGCGTCGGTGTCGAGGCCGCCCATGGACATCTGCTGACGGTCCACGACCAGGCCGAGGATCCAGTTCAGCAGCGCTATGCCGACCGCTTCGAGCATCAGCGTCACAGCCGCCACCGCGGCCACTGGTCTGCGCGCCACCGCGTCCCCCTCACTCCGTCGGTGCCGAAGCACGCTACTAACGGGTAAGCGCCGCGACAAGAGGTGCGGACGAGCAGAACACCGCGGCAAAGTTTCCGTTCCTCGTTCGTAGGGTTTCCACAAAGAATCGTGAAGCGCCGCAGCACGGCGGGCCAGAGACCTTGCCCACATCGCGGACCGTGCCGCAGGCCCGAAAACCGGGCGTACCGTGGAGCGACGGGGGATTCGGCCGCTCGCCCAAGGCGAGGTTCACACTCCGTGTGGTCAAGCTCACGCCAGGAGTCTTCTCGGCGCGAGGTGTCGCCTGTACCTAAACTCGGCTTGTTTCAAGGAGGGAGCCATCGTGCGCAAGGTGCTCATCGCCAATCGCGGCGAGATCGCTGTCCGTGTTGCCCGTGCCTGCCGGGATGCCGGGATCGCGAGCGTTGCCGTCTACGCCGATCCGGACCGGGACGCTGTGCATGTGCGCGCGGCCGACGAAGCCTACGCGCTGGGCGGTGACACCCCGGCGGCCAGCTATCTCGACCAGGCCAAGGTCCTGGCCGCGGCCGCCGAGTCCGGCGCCGACGCCGTCCACCCCGGCTATGGATTCCTCTCCGAGAACGCCGACTTCGCCCAGGCCGTCCTCGACGCCGGCCTGACCTGGATCGGCCCCCCGCCCCAGGCCATCCGCGACCTGGGCGACAAGGTCGCCGCCCGCCACATCGCCCAGCGCGCCGGCGCCCCCCTGGTCGCCGGCACCCCCGACCCGGTCAGCGGCGCCGACGAGGTCGTGGCCTTCGCCGAGCAGCACGGCCTGCCCATCGCCATCAAGGCCGCCTTCGGCGGCGGCGGACGCGGCCTGAAGGTCGCCCGCACCATGGAAGAAGTCCCCGAACTCTACGACTCCGCCGTCCGCGAGGCCGTCGCCGCCTTCGGCCGCGGCGAGTGCTTCGTCGAGCGCTACCTGGACAAGCCCCGCCACGTGGAGACCCAGTGCCTGGCCGACACCCACGGCAACGTGGTCGTGGTCTCCACCCGTGACTGCTCCCTCCAGCGCCGCCACCAAAAGCTCGTCGAGGAAGCCCCGGCCCCCTTCCTGACCGAGGACCAGAACGCCCAGCTGCGCCAGGCGTCGAAGGCCATCCTCAAGGAAGCCGGCTACGTGGGCGCCGGGACGGTGGAGTTCCTGGTCGGCAATGACGGCACGATCTCCTTCCTGGAGGTCAACACCCGGCTTCAGGTGGAACATCCGGTCACCGAGGAGGTCACCGGGATCGACCTGGTCCGGGAGATGTTCCGCATCGCCGACGGCGAGGCCCTCGGCTACGACGACCCGCCGATGCGGGGCCACTCGTTCGAGTTCCGGATCAACGGTGAGGACCCGGGCCGCAACTTCCTGCCCGCCCCCGGCACCGTGACCTCGTTCGTGCCGCCGGCCGGGCCGGGTGTGCGGCTGGACGCGGGGGTCGAGTCGGGCAGTGTGATCGGTCCGGCGTGGGACTCGCTGCTGGCCAAGCTGATCGTCACCGGTGCCACCCGTGCGCAGGCGCTTCAGCGGGCGGCTCGGGCGCTGGCGGAGTTCCAGGTCGAGGGCATGGCCACCGCCATTCCGTTCCACCGGGCGGTGGTGAAGGACCCGGCGTTCACCAGCGAGCCGTTCACGGTCCACACCCGCTGGATCGAGACCGAGTTCCACAACACGATCGCCCCGTTCACCCCGACCGGGACCGACGAGGCCGAGGAGCCCACCGCCCGCGAGACCGTCGTGGTCGAGGTCGGCGGCAAACGCCTGGAGGTGTCGCTGCCCGCCTCCCTGGGCGTGGCCACCGCCCCGGCGGGCGGCTCGAAGAAGCCCAAGCGCAAGGCGGTCAAGAAGTCGGGCTCCGCCGCCTCCGGTGACGCCCTGGCCTCTCCGATGCAGGGCACCATCGTCAAGGTCGCCGTCGCCGAGGGCGACACCGTGGCCGAGGGCGACCTCATCGTGGTCCTGGAGGCCATGAAGATGGAGCAGCCCCTCAACGCCCACCGCGCGGGCACCGTCAAGGGCCTGACCGCCGAGGTCGGCGCGTCCATCACCTCGGGCGCGGTCATCTGCGAAATCAAGGACTGAGCCTGGGACGAGGGCTGGGCTTCGAGGACTGACCTCCAGAGGAGCGCCCCGCCCCACCGCACCAGCACGGCGGGCCCCGGCCGGACGCTTCCGGCCGGGGCCCGCCGTTTGCCGTCCGGCCGCCGGGCCGGGTCAGCGGCCGCGCACCACGTCCTGGGGGAAGGTCAGCTGACCGTTCATCCACCGCAGGGCCGTGGGAAGCTCACGGCGCCAGGTGCGGAAGTTGTGGCCGCCCCGGTCCAGAATGATCGACTGCGCGCTCATCGGCGGCCGGACGGCGGCCAGGAACTCCCGGGTGGGGCCGTACCCGGACTCGCCCCGGCGGCTGGCGGCCACCAGCACCGACACCTGCGGCTGGGGCAGATGGCGCAGCCGCCACAGCAGATCGTGCCCCCGCCGTCTGCGCTCGCCCTCCGGTCCGGGGCCGAACAGGTCGCCTGTGGTGGGGTCGTTGACCACCCGGTAGTCGGGCGAGAGGGCCGCGGCCGCGCTGTAGACGCGCGGGTGACGCAGGGTCAGCTGGAGCGCGCAGGTGCCGCCCGAGGAGTAGCCCAGGATGCCCCAGGCGCTGGGGTCATGGCCGATCCGGTAGTGCCCCCGCAGCGCCTCGGGCAGGTCCTGGGCGAAGTAGGTCTCGGCCTGTGGCCCGCCGGGGACGTCCACGCATTCGGTGTCGCGCGGCGGGGCGACCGTGGGCCGCACCATCACGATCACCGCCGGCTGCAACGCGCCGGCCCGGATCAGACCGCCGGCGGTCTGGGGCAGTCGCAGATGCTGGGCCAGCAGGAAGGATCCGCCGGGGTAGCCGCTGATCGCCACGATCACGGGGAAGCGCTGCCGGGCGTACTGGCGCTGGAAGTACTGCGGCGGCAGATAGACGTACGCCGGGTTGGCCACCTGGCTGCGGCGGCCCAGGATGCGCACCGACTCGACCTTGCCGGTCCGGCCGGAGGGTCCGCTCGGCAGTCCGTGCACCGCGTCCAGCCCCTGCGGCGGGGCGGGCCGCACCAGCCCGCCCGGCACCCCGGCCGCCCCGGCGGCGCCGCCCCGCACCGGGGCGAGGGCCGCCGGTGGCGCGTCGTCCTCGCCCAGCAGTTCGCCCCAGGACCCGTAGAACTGGAAGGTGGTGTTCACCGCGAGGGCCAGGGCGGCCACCCCGGCGCACTGGGTCACGGCGAGGGAGGCCAGCCGGCCCAGCCAGGCCCGTACGCCCCGGCCCGCGAAGCGCGGCCACAGCCAGAGCGTCAGCCCCGCACAGCCCACGGCGAGGGCGATCATCACATATTCGAGTGATCGACTGGTCAGTCCCATCGTTCTTCCACTCCGGCGGACCGCAACGCACGATGCCGACGCCCCGTTTGGGGGCGATCGCGGTGTCCGCATTGCCTGGCCAGGGCGTGCCCGCGGGCACGAAATGGCATGCTTGACTCACGGGCAGGCACGGCAGGGAGGACCGCGATGGCGATCGAGACAGCCACGGCGCAGACGCCACCGCGCCCCATGCGCGCCGACGCGCGCCGCAACTACGAACGGCTGCTGGCCGAGGCGCGCACGGCCTTCCTCCAGCACGGCACCGATGCCTCGCTGGAGGACATCGCACGCCGCGCGGGCGTCGGCATCGGCACGCTCTACCGCCACTTCCCCAACCGCACCGTGCTGATGGGCGCGGTCTTCCAGGGCGAGATATGCGCCCTGCTGGAGCGGTCCCGCGAGCTGGCCAAGGCGCCGCTGCCGTGCCAGGCGCTGATCGACTGGCTGCGCGCGATCGTCGACCACGCCAGCACCTACCGCGGGCTCTCCAGGGCCCTGATGGCGTGCTCGGCGGACGAGACCTCGGAGCTGTCCCGCGGCTGCGGTCTGCCGCTGCGCGAGGCGGGCAGCGAACTGCTCGCCCGCGCCCAGCAGAGCGGTGCCGTACGGTCCGATGTCGTCATCGCCGATCTGATGCAGCTCACCAACGCGATCGCGCTGGCCGTGGAGCAGTCGCCGGACGACCCGGAGTTGGCCGACCGGCTGCTGGCGATGGCCTTCACCGGTCTCAAGGCCCGCTGACACGCCCGGGTCCCGTCCGGCCTAGCGACGGCGCGGCGCCAGATCCGCCACCCGCCCCGGCTGCTGCTCCGCCAGCGGCACCGCGCTGCGCAGCTGGGCCGAGCCGGAGCCGCCCGGCGGATGGGGGTGGTTACGGCGCGGCCCCGGCAGCGGCAGGCCCTCCTCGCCGCCGCTCCGGCCCTGGGACGGGCCGAGCCGCCCCGACTGCCGCCCCGCCGCACCGCCGCCCTCGCCCCCGCCGGCCGGGCCGGACCCCGCGCCCGGCCCGGCCACGGCGATCTGAACCCCCTGGTCCGCGAGGGCCTGGAGCTCGGTCAGTGCACGGTCGTCATGAGCGGGCGGCTCGTCGGTCACCAGCCGCGTGATCACATCGGTGGGCACCGTCTGGAACATGGTGTCGGTGCCCAGCTTCGTATGGTCGGCGAGCACGACCACCTCCGCCGCCGCCTGGACCAGCGCCCGGTCGACGCTGGCCGAGAGCATGTTGGAGGTGGACAGGCCGCGCTCGGCGGTCAGCCCGCTGCCGGACAGGAAGGCGCGCGAGACCCGCAGCCCCTGGAGGGACTGCTCGGCGCCGCTGCCGACCAGGGCGTAGTTGGAGCCGCGCAGGGTGCCGCCGGTCATCACGACCTCGACCCGGTTGGCATGCGCCAACGCCTGTGCGACCAGCAGGGAATTGGTGACCACGGTCAGCCCCGGAACCCGCGCGAGCCGGCGGGCCAGCTCCTGCGTGGTGGTTCCGGCGCCGACGACGACGGCCTCGCCCTCGTCGACGAAACCGGCCGCGAGATCGGCGATGGCCGTCTTCTCCGCGGTCGCTAGATGGGATTTCTGCGGGAAGCCGGACTCCCTGGTGAATCCGCCCGGCAGCACCGCACCGCCGTGCCGGCGGTCGAGCAGTCCTTCTGCCTCCAGCGCCCGCACATCACGCCGTACGGTCACTTCGGAGGTCTGGACGACGCGGGCGAGCTCCCGGAGCGACACCGCTCCGTTCGCGCGCACCATTTCAAGGATCAATTGGCGACGTTCTGCAGCGAACACGAAACTGACAGTAACGCCAACGACCGTCTGTTTTCAGCAGCTTGCACCAATTAGCAGAAGTTGTTCATCTGTGAGGGCACGAAGTGCTATAAGGACCGGGTCTACGACTCTTCCTGCGTCTTCCGGGTGTGCAACTGCCGGGCCACCTCGGCGATCGAACCGGACAGCGAGGGGTAGACCGTGAAGGCGTTGGCGATCTGCTCCACCGTCAGGTTGTTGTCGACCGCGAGCGACATGGGGTGGATCAGCTCGCTCGCCCGCGGGGCCACCACCACCCCGCCGACCACGATGCCGGTGCCCGGCCGGCAGAAGATCTTCACGAAGCCGTCCCGGATGCCCTGCATCTTCGCCCGCGGATTGCGCAGCAGCGGCAGCTTCACCACCCGGGCGTCGATCTTCCCGCTGTCCACATCCGCCTGGGAGTACCCGACCGTGGCGATCTCGGGGTCGGTGAAGACATTCGCGGACACCGTCTTCAGGTTCAGCGGGGCCACCGCGTCCCCCAGGAAGTGGTACATCGCGATCCGGCCCTGCATCGCCGCCACCGACGCCAGCGCCAGCACCCCGGTGCAGTCACCGGCCGCGTAGACGCCCGGCGCGCTGGTCCGGGACACCTTGTCGGTCAGGATGTGCCCCGACTCCGCGAGCTTGACCCCGGCCTCCTCCAGGCCGATGCCCGCCGTGTTCGGGATCGAGCCGACCGCCATCAGACAGTGGGTACCGGATATGACCCGCCCGTCCGAGAGCGTGACCTCCACCCGGTCCCCCACCCGCTTGGCGGCCTGCGCCCGCGACCGGGACATCACGTTCATCCCCCGGCGCCGGAAGACGTCCTCCAGCACCGCCGCCGCGTCCGGGTCCTCGCCCGGCAGCACCCGGTCCCGGCTGGAGACCAGCGTGACCTTCGACCCCAGCGCCTGGTAGGCACCCGCGAACTCCGCGCCCGTGACACCGGAACCGACCACGATCAGCTCCTTGGGGAGCTCGTCGAGGTCGTACACCTGCGTCCAGTTCAGGATCCGCTCACCGTCCGGCTGCGCGTCCGGGATCTCCCTCGGATGGGCACCGGTCGACACCAGCACCGCGTCCGCCACCAGCGTCTGCTCGGTACCGTCCGCGGCCCGCACGATCACCCGCCGCGAACCGTCCAGCGACTGCTGCGGCTCCAGCCGCCCGCGGCCGCGCATCACCCGGCCGCCGGCCCGGGTGACCGAGGCCGTGATGTCGTGCGACTGGGCGAGCGCGAGCCGCTTCACCCGGCGGTTGACCTTCCCGAGGTCCACGCCGACCACCCGGGCCGCCTGCTCCAGCGGCGGGGTATCGTCGGCGACGATGATCCCCAGCTCCTCATAGGAGGAGTCGAAGGTCGTCATGACCTCAGCGGTGGCGATCAACGTCTTCGACGGCACACAGTCGGTGAGCACCGACGCCCCGCCCAGACCGTCGCAGTCGACGACGGTCACCTCCGCGCCGAGCTGCGCGGCGACCAGCGCCGCCTCATAGCCGCCGGGTCCGCCACCAATGATCACGATCCGAGTCACATGCTCCATTGTCCCGCACCGGTGCGGCCGACTTCAGTCCGGGGTGTTCCGGGCGGCGACTTCGGGAGGTTTCGGACCACGCCCGACGTACGAAGTCGCCCCAAGCTCCCCTGAAGCTCCCACCCCGAGGGGCCCTCCGCCCCTCTCCCGTACCCTCTCACCCATGTCGCTCTACGCCGCGTACGCCGGCAACCTCGACGCGCGGCTGATGTCCCGCCGCGCACCGCACTCACCGCTGCGCGGTACGGGCTGGATCAACGGCTGGCGCCTCACCTTCGGCGGTGAGCAGATGGGGTGGGAGGGCGCCCTGGCCACCATCGTGGAGGCGCCGCGCTCCCAGGTCTTCGTCGCCCTCTACGACATCGCGCCCATGGACGAGGACTCCATGGACCGCTGGGAGGGCGTCGGCCTCGACATCTACCGCCGGATGCGGATCCGCGTCCACACCCTGGACGGCGACGAACCCGCCTGGCTCTACGTCCTCAACGGCTACGAGGGCGGCCTCCCCTCGGCCCGCTACCTCGGCGAGATCGCCGACGCCGCGGAATCGGCGGGCGCGCCGCACGACTATGTGATGGAACTGCGCAAGCGGCCCTGCTGATGGGGGCGGCCCGGGAACGGCTGAGACGACGGGCAGGGAACGGCTGAGGCGGCTGGCCGGGAACGGCTGAGACCGCTGGCCGGGAACGGCTGAGACCGCTGGCCGGGAACGGCTGGGACCGCTGGCCGGGAACGGCTGGGACCGCTGGCCGGAACCCCTGAAGCAGCGAACCGGGAACACCGAATACAACGATCCGAACACCTCGTCGCCGTTCGTCTACGCGCGTAGGCCACAACCGGCTACCCTCGTGCGCGTGAACGCATCAGTTACTTGGGACAACCAGGACGACCCGCACGCCGCGGCCGACGCCGCCGCCACCCGCCTGCGCGAGCTGACCGGCGCGGATACCCATGACGTCGCCCTGGTCCTGGGCTCCGGCTGGGTACCCGCCACCGACGCTCTCGGGACACCTGAGCACGAGTTCCCCGTCACCGAGCTGCCCGCCTTCCCGCCGCCCGCCGTCGAGGGCCACGCGGGCCGGATCCGCTCGTACCGGATCAACGACAAGCGGGCGATGGTCTTCCTCGGCCGTACGCACTACTACGAGGGCCGCGGTGTCGCCGCCGTCGCGCACGGTGTCCGCACCGCCGTCGCCGCCGGCTGCAAGACCATCGTCCTCACCAATGGCTGCGGCGGCCTCCGCGTGGGCATGCACCCCGGCCAGCCGGTACTGATCAGCGACCACATAAACCTCACGGCCACCTCCCCGATCGTGGGCGCCAACTTCGTCGACCTCACCGACCTCTACTCACCGCGACTGCGCGCCCTGTGCCGGCAGGTCGACCCGACCCTGGAGGAGGGCGTCTACGCCCAGTTCCCCGGGCCGCACTACGAGACCCCCGCCGAGATCAACATGGCCCGCACGCTGGGGGCCGACCTGGTGGGGATGTCCACCGCCCTGGAGGCGATCGCGGCGCGGGAGGCGGGCGCGGAGGTCCTCGGCATCTCCCTGGTCACCAACCTGGCGGCCGGCATGACCGGCGAACCCCTCAACCACGAGGAGGTCCTCCAGGCCGGCCGCGACTCCGCCTCCCGCATGGGCAGCCTGCTCGCCCAGGTCCTCGACCGCCTATGACCTCGCCGGCCGGGCGACCCACTCCGGGGCTGGGACTCCTGCGCGGCGGCGTCACGGCGCACTGCGCGGGTACTCACCCCTCTGCCAACTGAACAGCGCAGCGCGGGCAGGCACGGGGCCCCGGAACCGGGGTTACCCCGGGCTCGCAGCCGCTTACGGGGTGGGTGCGGGTGCGGGGCCTCCGGGGCGGGGTCCTGGACCGTATATTTACGGCGCCGACGACAGTTGAGCGTGGGGTGGGCCGGAGATTGGCGCCACAAATACACGTAAGCGTCCAGGACCCCGCCCCTCCGACCCCGCCCCCTCCCGCCGTCTCGCGGCCACCCGCCGGTGACCCCACACACCTGCCCGGCCCCGGGTACGCCCGGTGGCGCGGGTGCCGGGCGGGGGTGGGCACGTCCCCGCCCCCTCCCCTCTCGTCGGCGACCGCGCCCCGGTGGTCCCGGGCACCTGCCCGGTGGGGGCTTCGCCCGGCGGCGCGGGGTGCGCCCCCGCACCCACCCGCCTCGTCGGCAACCGCACCCCGTGGTCCCGGGCACCTGTCCGGCCCGGGTACGCCCGGCGGCGCAGGCGCTGGGGGCGCCACCCCGCACCCACCCGCCTCGTCTCCGGCCCCCGGCGGCGCAGGCGCTGGACGGGACGGGTACGGCCCCGCCCCACCCGTCCGTCGGCGACTCCCCGCCGGTGGCATCGGGCACCTGCCGGGTGGCACGGGCACTGGGCGGGGGTGGGTCCGATTGACGAGAACTCCACTCCGATGGCCCTGCCACGGGCCAGAGCCTGCGAGAGGAGGACCAGCTACCGCGTCACCGGGGCACGGCCGCTGCCGGGTCCAGTGCCACTGGCGGAGAGCCGCAGGACGGCGAGAGGGGGGCCGGACCGCACCCACTCGCGAAGCTGACGCCACCGGGCAGGCGCTCGTTGCCAACGAGACGCGGACGCCAACGAGACGCGAGAGGACAGGGACGTACCTACCCCCGCCCGGCACCCACGCCACCGAGCGGACCCGGCACCGAACGGCACCGGAGACCGCCGAAGCGCGGACGCCAACGAGACGCGAAAGGACAGGGACCTGCCCACCCCCGGCCCGACACCCACGCCGCCTGGCAGACCCGGCACCGAACGGCACCGGAGACCACCGAAGCGCGGACGCCAACGAGACGCGAAAGGACAGGGACCTGCCCACCCCCGGCCCGACACCCACGCCACCTGGCAGACCCGGCACCGAACGGCACCAGGGACCACCGAGACGCGGACGCCAACGAGACGGGAGGGAAGCGGGGACCTGCCCACCCCCGCCCGGCACCCGCGCCACCGGGCGGACCCGGCACCGGACGGCGCCGGGGACCACCGGGGTGCGGACGCCGACGAGGCGGGAGGGGGCGGGGTCGGAGGGGCGGGGTCCTGGACGCTTACGTGTATTTGTGGCGCCAATCTCCGGCCCACCCCACGCTCAACTGTCGTCGGCGCCGTAAATATACGGTCCAGGACCCCGCCCCGGAGGCCCCGCACCCGCACCCACCCACACAACCGACCGCGCCCCCGGGCAACCCCGCCCCCGGGCAACCCCGCCCCCGGGCAACCACCAAACACCCGCACCCGCACCCGAAAACGACCACCCCCCAGGAGGCCCCCCATGGCCACGGAGTCCGACCTCATCGCCCAGGCCCGCACATGGCTCGCCGAGGACCCCGACCCCGAGACCCGCGACGAGCTCAGCAAGCTGCTCCGGGCCAACGCGCTCGACGAGCTCGCCGAACGGTTCTCCGGCACGCTCCAGTTCGGCACCGCCGGTCTGCGCGGTGAGCTCGGTGCCGGACCCATGCGCATGAACCGCGCCGTCGTCATCCGCGCCGCCGCCGGTCTCGCCGCCTACCTCCGCAAGCAGCGGCAAGCGCGGCAAGCGCGGCAAGCGCAGCAGGACGGCCTCGTCGTCATCGGGTACGACGCCCGCTACAAGAGCGCCGACTTCGCCCGCGACACCGCCGCCGTCATGGTCGGTGCCGGCTTCCGCGCCGCGCTCCTGCCCCGCCCCCTCCCCACCCCCGTCCTCGCCTTCGCCATCCGCCACCTCGGTGCCGTCGCCGGTATCGAGGTCACCGCGAGCCACAACCCGCCCCGCGACAACGGCTACAAGGTCTACCTCGGCGACGGCTGCCAGATCGTCCCGCCCGCCGATGCCGACATCGCCGCCGAGATCGCCGCCATCGGCAGCCTGAACGACGTCCCCCGCCCGGACACCGGCTGGGAGACGCTGGGCGACGACGTCCTCGAGGCGTATCTGGCCCGCACCGACGCCGTCCTCACCCCGGGTTCCCCGCGCAACGCCCGCGTCGTCTACACCCCGCTGCACGGCGTGGGCCGCGAGACGCTCACCGCCGCCTTCGCCCGCGCCGGCTTCCCCGCGCCCACGGTGGTCCCCGAGCAGGCCGAGCCCGACCCGGCGTTCCCGACCGTCGCGTTCCCCAACCCGGAGGAGCCGGGCGCGATGGACCTGGCCTTCGCGACGGCCCGCAAGGCCGCTCCGGACATCATCATCGCCAACGACCCGGACGCCGACCGCTGCGCCGTCGCCGTACCGACGACCACGAATCCCACGGCCCCCACGGACGTCGCCAACTGGCGCATGCTCCGGGGGGACGAGGTCGGCGCCCTGCTCGCCACCCACCTCGTCCACAAGCGCGCCCGCGGCGCCGTCGCGACCACGATCGTCTCCTCGTCGCTGCTCTCCCGGATCGCGGCGGACGCCGAGCTTCCGTACGCCGAGACGCTGACCGGCTTCAAGTGGCTGGCCCGCGTGGACGGGCTGCGCTACGCCTACGAGGAGGCGCTCGGCTACTGCGTGGACCCGGAGGGCGTACGCGACAAGGACGGCATCACGGCCGCGCTGCTCGTCGCCGAGCTGGTGTCCGAGCTCAAGGAGCAGGGCCGTACCCTCGGTGACCTGCTGGACGACATCGCGATCGCCCACGGTCTGCACGCCACCGACCAGCTGTCGGTCCGCGTCCAGGACCTCTCCCTGATCGGCACCGCGATGAAGCGGCTGCGCGAACAGCCGCCCACCGAACTCGCGGGGCTCGCCGTGACCTCGGCGGAGGACCTGTCGCAGGGGACGGAGACGCTGCCGCCGACGGACGGCCTGCGCTATCAGCTCGCCGGCAACGGAAACGTCCGCGGCGCGCGCGTGATCGTCCGCCCCAGCGGCACCGAGCCGAAGCTGAAGTGCTACCTGGAAGCGGTCGTCGACGTCCCCTCCGCCGACGCGCTCGCCCCGGCCCGTGCCACGGCGGAGTCGGTCCTGTCCAGCCTCAAGAAGGACCTCTCGGCCGCGACCGGCATCTGAGGTCCGGTCCGGGCGAGGGCCGGTCCGACCGGAGATCGGTTCGGCCGAGGGCCGGCCCAGCCGGAAGCCGGTCCGGCCGAAGGTCGGCGCAACCGCAAGCCGGTCCGGCCGAAGGCCGGTTCAGCCGATCGCCAGCATGACCCCCAGCAGCACCGCCCCCGCCACCGTCGGCGCGATGACCTCGAACGCCCACCGCACCTCGGGCGCCCCCTGGGCGCCCTCGCGCTGGGCGTTGGTCTCGGCCATCTCGCGCAGATCGCCGATCGCCGCGTCGGAGGGGGCCCGCCGGTCCTCCTCGGCCCTGCCCGCCGCGACATGGGCGGACGTACTGCCGAAGGGGTCCTCGGAGGCCGCCCTGGCCTGCTGCCGGGCGGCCCGCTTGCGCTGACGCAGGGAGACCGGGATGGCCCACAGCTGGTACGTGGCCCCGCCCGCCAGCACCTCGCTGGTGTAGCCGGCGCGCAGGCCCTCGACCGAGGCCCAGGGCAGCGTGATGGTGCGGAACGGGTTGCGGACGAGCAGCCGGTCCTGCCCCGCGTACACCGCCGGGCGCACCGTGAAGGCGATCACCACCGGCACCGCGCACAGCAGCCCGGCCAGCGCCAGCCACGGAATCCGCCCCTCGCCCCGGATCATCGCGTCGATGCCCAGCCAGCCGCCGACCGCGAGCAGCAGCACGCCGCCCGCGATCCCGCCGGTGGAGCGGTAGACCCGGTCCGGGTACGTCTCGGGGGCGGGGGAGGCGGCGGGGGCTGCGTCGTCGTCCGGGCTCGTCATGCGCCCGATTGTGCACCACCCGCCCGGTGCACGGGATTCCGGAGCCGGGGGTGACATCCGGCTACGCGCGTAGATATGCTCATCTGGTGACCATGCCCACCACAGTTCCCGCATACGGCGAAGAGGCCGCGGAGCGACTCGCGTCGATGGCGGACGTGACCGCGAGCGACAGCGCCCTGCGCCGCTTTCTGCACGGCCTGCCGGGCGTCGACGCGGTCGGCCTCCAGGCCCGTGCCGCGACCCTCGGCACCCGCTCGATCAAGACCACGGCGAAGGCGTACGCCATCGACCTGGCGATCTCGATGATCGACCTGACGACCCTGGAGGGCGCGGACACCCCGGGCAAGGTCCGGGCCCTGTGCGCCAAGGGCCTCAACCCCGACCCCACCGACCGCACCGTCCCCCGGGTCGCGGCGATCTGCGTCTACGGCGACATGGTGGCCACCGCCAAGGAGGCCCTGGGGGGCAGCGACATCCAGGTGGCCGCCGTCGCCACGGCCTTCCCCTCCGGCCGGGCCGCGCTGCCGGTCAAGCTGGCCGACACCCGGGACGCGGTGGCCGCCGGGGCGGACGAGATCGACATGGTGATCGACCGCGGCGCCTTCCTCTCCGGCCGCTACCTCGAGGTCTTCGAGGAGATCCGGCAGGTGAAAGACGCCTGTGCCCGCGAGGACGGCACCGCCGCCCACCTCAAGGTCATCTTCGAGACCGGTGAACTCCAGACGTACGACAACGTCCGCCGCGCCTCCTGGCTGGCGATGCTCGCGGGCGCGGACTTCATCAAGACCTCCACCGGCAAGGTGGCCGTCAACGCGACCCCGCCCGTCACCCTCGTCCTGCTGGAGGCGGTGCGCGACTTCCGCGCCGCCACCGGTGTGCAGGTGGGCGTGAAGCCCGCGGGCGGCATCCGCACCAGCAAGGACGCCATCAAGTACCTGGTGATGGTCAATGAGACGCTGGGCGAGGAGTGGCTCTCCCCGCAGTGGTTCCGCTTCGGCGCCTCCAGCCTGCTCAACGATCTGCTGATGCAGCGCCAGAAGCTGAGCACCGGCCGGTACTCCGGTCCCGACTACGTGACGGTGGACTGATACGCCATGCCAGTTTTCGAGTACGCACCCGCGCCGGAGTCCCGCGCGGTCGTCGACATCGCCCCGTCCTACGGGCTGTTCATCGACGGGGAGTTCGGCGAGGCGGGCGACGGCAAGGTCTTCAAGACCCTCTCCCCCTCCTCCGAGGAGGTCCTCTCGGAGGTCGCCCAGGCAGGCGCCGAGGACGTCGACCGCGCCGTCAAGGCCGCCCGTAAGGCGTTCGCGACCTGGTCCGCGCTCCCGGGCTCGGAGCGCGCCAAGTACCTCTTCCGCATCGCGCGGATCATCCAGGAGCGCTCCCGCGAGCTGGCCGTCCTGGAGTCGCTGGACAACGGCAAGCCGATCCGCGAGTCCCGTGACGCCGATCTGCCCCTGGTCGCGGCCCACTTCTTCTACTACGCGGGCTGGGCCGACAAGCTGGCCTACGCCGGCTACGGACCCGACCCCAGGCCCCTGGGCGTGGCCGGTCAGGTCATCCCCTGGAACTTCCCGCTCCTGATGCTGGCCTGGAAGGTCGCCCCGGCGCTCGCCACCGGCAATACGGTCGTCCTCAAGCCCGCCGAGACGACGCCTTTGAGCGCCTTGTTCTTCGCGGACATCTGCCGGCAGGCCGGGCTGCCCAAGGGCGTGGTGAACATCGTCACCGGCGACGGCTCGACCGGCGCCGAGCTGGTCGCCCACCCCGGGGTCGACAAGGTGGCCTTCACCGGCTCCACGGAGGTCGGCAAGGCCATCGCCCGTTCCGTCGCCGGTACGCGGAAGAAGGTCACCCTGGAGCTCGGCGGCAAGGCCGCGAACATCGTCTTCGACGACGCCCCCATCGACCAGGCGGTCGAGGGCATCATCGGCGGCATCTTCTTCAACCAGGGCCATGTCTGCTGCGCGGGCTCCCGCCTGCTGGTCCAGGAGTCCGTCCAGGAGGAGTTGCTGGACGCGCTCAAGCGCCGGATGCGCACCCTGCGGGTGGGCGATCCGCTGGACAAGAACACCGACATCGGCGCCATCAACTCCGCCGAGCAGCTGGCCCGTATCCGTGCGCTGGCCGACGCGGGCGAGGCCGAGGGGGCCGAGCGCTGGGCGCCGGAGTGCGAACTGCCCAGCCACGGCTACTGGTTCGCGCCCACCCTCTTCACCGGCGTCACCCAGGCCCACCGGATCGCCCGTGAGGAGATCTTCGGCCCGGTGCTGTCGGTGCTGACCTTCCGTACCCCCGACGAGGCCGTGGCCAAGGCCAACAACACCCCCTACGGCCTGTCGGCGGGCATCTGGACGGAGAAGGGCTCGCGCATCCTGGCCATGGCGAACAAGCTGCGGGCCGGTGTGATCTGGTCCAACACCTTCAACAAGTTCGACCCGGCCTCCCCGTTCGGCGGTTACAAGGAGTCGGGTTACGGCCGCGAGGGCGGTCGCCACGGCCTGGAGGCATACCTCGCCGGAGCAGCCGAACCGACGAGCGAGCGCAGCGAGCGAGAAGGAGAGCGCGACCGATGAAGCAGTCTGACCGCAACGACCGGCTCTCCGTGCTCAAGACCTACAAGCTGTTCGTCGGGGGCAAGTTCCCCCGGTCCGAGAGCGGGCGGGTGTACGAGGTGACCGACACGAAGGGCCAGTGGCTGGCCAACGCCCCGCTGGCCTCCCGTAAGGACGCCCGGGACGCGGTCGTCGCCGCGCGCAAGGCGTTCGGCGGCTGGTCCGGGGCCACCGCCTACAACCGGGGCCAGATCCTCTACCGCGTCGCCGAGATGCTGGAGGGCCGCCGGGACCAGTTCATCCGCGAGGTGGCCGAGGGCGAGGGGCTGAGCAGGGCCGGGGCCACCGCCGCCGTGGACGCCGCGATCGACCGCTGGGTCTGGTACGCGGGCTGGTCCGACAAGATCGCCCAGATCGCCGGGTCGGCCAACCCCGTGGCCGGGCCGTACTTCAACCTCTCCTCCCCCGAGCCGACCGGCGTGGTCGCGCTCCTGGCGCCCCAGGAATCCTCGTTTCTCGGCCTGGTGTCGGTGATCGCCCCGGCGATCGTCACCGGGAACACGGCCGTGGTCGTCGCCGCCGAGGGCGCCCCGCTGCCCGCGCTCTCCCTCGCCGAGGTCCTGGCCACCTCCGATCTGCCCGGCGGGGTGGTGAACCTGCTCTCCGGCAGGACCGCGGAGATCGCCGTCCCGCTCGCCGCGCACCAGGACGTCAACGCGATCGACCTGGCCGGCGCGGATGCGGAGCTCGCGGTGGAGCTGGAGAAGGCCGCCGCGGAGAACCTCAAGCGCGTCCTCCGTCCACAGCCTGTGGATTGGGCGGCCGACCCCGGCACCGGCCGTCTCCTCGCCTTCCTGGAGACCAAGACCGTCTGGCATCCGATGGGCGTCTGATCGAGCCCACTCCCCGACCCTCACGGCGTCCGTGACTTCCGGACATCGCGGGGGTCTTTTTCGTCGCACATATTGTCAACAATTTCATCAACAGTTAGGTTGCGAGAGACCCCACGCCACGAAGGAAAACAGCGAATGATCATCGACTGCCATGGCCACTTCACCACCGCGCCGCCGGCGCTGGAGGCATGGCGCACCCAGCAGATCAACGGACTCACCGACCCCGCTCTCTCCCCCGCCCGCGCCGACCTCCGCATCAGCGACGACGAGCTGCGCGAGAGCATCGAGCCGAACCAGCTCCGCCTGATGGACGAACGCGGCATCGACATGACCGTCTTCTCGCCGCGCGCGTCCTTCATGGCCCACCACATCGGTGATTTCGACACCTCCGCCGAGTGGGCGGCCATCTGCAACGAGCTGTGCTACCGCGTCAGCCGGCTCTACCCGGAGCGCTTCGTCCCGGCCGCGATGCTTCCGCAGTCGCCCGGCGTCGACCCGGCCACCTGCGTGCCCGAGCTCACCCGCTGCGTGGAGGAGTACGGGGCCGTGGCGGTCAACCTCAACCCCGATCCCTCGGGCGGCCACTGGACGGCCCCGCCGCTGACCGACCGCTCGTGGTACCCCGTCTACGAGAAGCTGGTGGAGTACGACGTCCCGGCGATGGTGCATGTGAGCACCAGCGTCAACCCGGCGTTCCACACCACCGGGGCGCACTACCTCAACGCCGACACGACGGCGTTCATGCAGCTGGTGCAGGGCGACCTGTTCGCCGACTTCCCCACCCTGCGCCTGATCATCCCGCATGGCGGCGGTGCCGTTCCGTATCACTGGGGCCGGTTCCGCGGCCTGGCGATGGCGCTCGGCAAGCCGGCCCTGGAGGAGCACGTCCTGGGCAATGTGTTCTTCGACACGTGCGTCTACCACCAGCCCGGCAGCAACCTCCTCTACGAGGTCATCCCGGCCCGGAACATCCTCTTCGCCTCGGAGATGATCGGCGCCGTCCGCTCCGTCGACCCCCGTACCGGCCGGCACTTCGACGACACCCGCCGCTACGCCGAGGCCGCCGGGCTCTCCACGGAGGATCTGGCCGACATATTCGAACGTAACGCCCGCACTGTCTACCCTCGCCTGGACGCGCTGCTGAAGAAGCAGGACCGCTGATGGCCACCGCAGGGCCGCGCATCCGCCCGGAGGAGCCCTCATGAGCACCCTTTCCCCCAAGACCCCGGGCTGGCTGGACTGGTACGCCAACCCGTCCGAGCCCGCCTTCACCCTCCCGCCGGGCACCGTCGACGCCCACTGCCACGTCTTCGGTCCACAGGCCGCGTTCCCCTTCGCCCCCGAGCGCAAGTACACCCCCTGCGACGGCGGCAAGGACGATCTCTTCGCCCTCCGCGACCACCTCGGGGTCAGCCGCAATGTGATCGTCCAGGCCACCTGCCACGGGGCGGACAACAGCGCCATGGTCGACGCCGTCCAGTCGTCCGGCGGCCGGGCGCGCGGTATCGCGACCGTGCGCCCGGACATCACCGACGCCGAGCTGCGCCGGCTGGACGCGGCGGGGGTGCGCGGGGTGCGCTTCACCTTTCTGAAGCGCCTGGCCGATGCCGCGCCCCAGGACGCCCTGATGACCGTCGCCAAGAAGATCGCCCCGCTCGGCTGGCATGTCGTCCTCTACTTCGAGAGCAATGACCTGCCCGAGCTGGAACGTTTCTTCGGCTCACTGCCCACCCCCCTGGTGGTGGACCACATGGGCCGGCCGGATGTGACCCAGCCGGCCGAAGGACCGGACTTCACCCGCTTCCTGCGGTTCGTCGAGCGCAACGAGGTGTGGGTCAAGGTGACCTGCCCCGAGCGCCTGAGCGTCACCGGTCCCGCCGCGCTGAACGCGGAGCGCCACCCCTACACCGATGTCGTGCCCTTCGCCCGCCACACGGTCGAGGAGTTCCCCGACCAGGTGCTGTGGGGCACGGACTGGCCGCACCCCAACCTCACCGACCACATGCCGGACGACGGGCTGCTGGTCGACTATGTGCCCCAGGTGGCGGTCACCGCCGAGCAGCAGCGGAAGCTGCTGGTCGACAACCCCATGAGGCTCTACTGGCCCGGCGAAACCGCCTGATCCCTGCCCCTCCCCCGCTCCGCCCCCTCCCCTCCCTCAGGTGTCTCCCCGGTCTCCCCCTCCCCGTTTCCCGCCTCTCCTCACAAGGGCCGCACATGCACCATTCCAATGCGGTGAACCGGCTGAACAGACTTCCCATAGCCCGGTTTCACAAGATCACCCTGCTGGCCGTCTCCTTCGCCTACTTCTTCGAGTTCGCGGACATCAACACCTTCGCGACCACCGCCCCCCAGCTCGTGGACCTGTGGGGCATCACGGTCGACCAGGTCGCCTATGTGACCTCGCTGTCGTTCGTCGGCATGTTCATCGGCTCGGTCGTCGCGAGCACCATCGCCGACCGGTGGGGCCGCAAGAACGCGCTGATCTACACCACGCTGTGTTTCGGCGTCTTCTCCCTGGCCTCGGCCTTCTCCTGGGACATCGTCTCGATGGGCGTCTTCCGGGTGCTCACCTCGGCGGGGCTGGCCGCGATGACCGTCGTGGCGGTCATCTACGTCAATGAGGTCTATCCGGCCGCCGTACGCGGCAAGTACCAGGCGTACGCGATCGTCATCGGCATCTGCGGCACCCCCGCCACCAACCTCATCGCCAGCGCCGTCGTACCGCTCACCGACTGGTCATGGCGGCTGGTCTACCTGTGGGGCTCCCTCGGCCTCCTCTTCGTCTTCTTCACCCGGCACCTCAAGGAGTCCCCCCGCTGGCACGAGAGCAGGGGCGAGTACGGCGCGGCGGACGCGATCCTCACCGAGATCGAGGCCCAGGTCGCCCTGGAGAAGGGCCCGCTCCCCGAGGCCCCGCCGCCGGTCGACGAGGCACGGCCCGCCAAGGCGTCGCCGCGCCTGCTGCTGAAGAAGAAGTACCTCGGGCCGACCGTTCTGCTCGCGGTGGTGTGGGTGACCCAGACCATCGGCTTCTTCGGCTACTCGAGCTGGGCGCCCACCCTGCTGGCCAAGGAGGGCTTCAGCGTCGAGAAGTCGGTCTTCTACGTGGCCCTCACCACCGTGGGCGCCCCGCTCGGCTCACTGCTGGCCGCCCTGGTCACCGACCGGTTCGAGCGCAAATGGTGTCTGGTGGCCTTCGGCACGGTGATCGCGCTCTGCGGTCTGCTGTACGGACTGACCTTCAACCCGATCCTGATCGTGGTCTTCGGCTTCCTGGTGAACTTCTTCGAGCGCGGCTACACGGCCCTGGGGTACGCCTACTCCCCCGAGCTGTTCGACACCCAGAGCCGCTCGCTGGGGACGGGCGTCTCCTACGGGCTCGGCCGCCTCTCGAACGCCGCAGGACCGCTGATCATCGCGGGCCTCTACCACCGCACCGGCTATCAGAGCGTCTTCCTGTTCATCGCGGCCACCTGGATCCTGGGCGCCGTCGCCCTGGCGATCTTCGGCCCCAGGACCCGTCCGGCCCGGACGGCGGCGGCGGAACGGCCCCGAGCGGTCGTCTGACGGCGTCGTCACGTGGGGGTCACGCGGGCGTAAGGATGCGTCACACTGGTGTTCCGTGACCAGCCAACCGCCTTCCGCCCGCGTCGTCCTGCTCTCCGGCCCCTCCGGCTCGGGAAAGTCGTCGCTCGCGGCCCGCACCGGGCTGCCCGTACTCACCCTCGACGACTTCTACAAGGAGGCCGACGACCCGACGCTCCCCCAACTCGCCGGCGGCGGGGGCGCCGACTGGGACTCACCACTGTCCTGGGACGCGGACGCGGCGGTCGCGGCGATCGAGGCACTGTGCCGTACGTCACGGGCCACCGTGCCGCTGTACGACATCGCCACCAGCTCCCGCGTCGGCGAGGAGTCGCTGGACATCGGGCAGACGCCACTGCTCATCGCCGAGGGCATCTTCGCCGCCGACATCATCGGGCGGTGTGCCGACCTCGGGGTGCTCGCGGACGCGCTCTGTCTGCGCGGCCGTCCGTCCACGACCTTCCGCCGCAGGCTGTTGCGCGACCTGCGGGAGGGCCGTAAGTCGGCGCCGTATCTGGTGCGGCGCGGCTGGCGGCTGATGCGCGCGGAGCGCGGCATCGTGGCCCGGCAGACGGCGCTGGGCGCGTATGCGTGCGGCAAGGACGTGGCGATGGGCCGGATAGCGGCCGCGGCGGCGGGACCACGTATCCCGGTCCCGGGCCCCGCCGCCCAGAAGACACCCGCCTGACAACAGGTGCGAGGCCGGACAGATCCCCCCTGGACTGTCCGGCCTCGCACCTGTTTCCCCCGTGTTCCCCCGATTTTTTCCTGTTTCCCCCGTTCCCCCCTTTTCCTTTCTCTCCGCCTTCGGTCGTTCCGCCGCCGTCAGGCGACCAGCTCGCCGAAGGACTCCTCCTGGTCACGGCCGAAGCTGAGGGTCTCGTCCTCGCGCAGCCGGCGCAGCGAGCGCCAGATGCTGCTTTTGACCGTTCCGACACTGATGTTGAGTATGTCGGCGATTTCCGGGTCTGTCCGGCCCTCGTAGTAGCGCAGCACCAGCATCGTGCGCTGGAGCTCGGGCAGCCGGGCCAGGGCCTGCCACAACACGGCGCGCAGCTCGGTGCCGCGCATCGCGTCCTGGTCGCCCACCGTCTCCGGCAGCTCCTCCGTCGGGTACTCGTTGAGCTTGCGCCGACGCCACGCGCTGATGTGCAGATTGGTCATGGTGCGGCGCAGATAGCCGCCGACCGCCGCCTTGTCGCTGATCCGGTCCCAGGCCCGGTAGGTCGAGAACAGCGCGCTCTGGAGCAGGTCCTCGGCCTCGAAGCGGTCCCCGGTCAGGTGGTAGGCGGTTGCGTACAGGGAGGCGCGGCGCTCCTGGACATAGGCGGTGAACTCCGCCTCCGACGCGGTACGCCGCTCCCCCTCTGCCTCCCCGTACGAGCTCCCCCCGGGTCCCCCCGGTCCCCCGTTGTCCCCCCCGAGGCCGTGACCGGCCTCCTTGTCCCCCGTGATCGCGTCAATGGCCACCATGTAAGGAGGCCGCTGACGCCCGGCGCCGCGAGCGCACCCCCGCCCGCTCACGGCACCGGACTTCTCGTTGCCCCGACCGGCGTCGTGGAGGCGCGTGCGAACTGCGCTGGTGTGAGTGAAGTGCAGTGTGCTCATGGTCGCGCCCCCGTCGGTGGAGCCTTGATCGGTTCGCTGCTTGCCGCCCCGGGCCGGTGGTGTTCCGCCCGGTGCACAGAAGACTTTGCCGGGCCAGTTTCATGGGGGTGTCTGCCGACTGTCACAGCCTCGTCACAGGGGATCGCGCCGATGAACCCCCGACGGTCGAACTACAGGCCCCTTGTAGGCCAGAATGACCAACGTGCCTTTCCTGTTGCTGATCGAGGACGACGACGCCATCCGCACGGCCCTCGAACTCTCGCTGTCCCGCCAGGGCCACCGTGTGGCGACCGCGGCGACGGGCGAGGACGGCCTGAAGCTGCTGCGTGAGCAGCGGCCGGACCTGATCGTGCTGGATGTGATGCTGCCCGGGATCGACGGCTTCGAGGTGTGCCGCCGGATCCGCCGTACCGACCAGCTGCCGATCATCCTGCTGACCGCGCGCAGCGATGACATCGACGTCGTGGTCGGCCTGGAATCGGGTGCCGACGACTATGTGGTCAAACCCGTGCAGGGCCGGGTGCTGGACGCCCGCATCCGCGCGGTGCTGCGGCGCGGCGAGCGGGAGGCCACCGACTCCGCGGTCTTCGGCAACCTGCTGATCGACCGTGCCGCCATGACGGTCACCAAGAACGGCGAGGATCTTCAGCTCACCCCCACCGAACTGCGGCTTCTGCTGGAGCTCAGCCGCCGGCCGGGGCAGGCGCTGTCGCGGCAGCAGCTGCTGCGGCTGGTGTGGGAGCACGACTACCTCGGGGACTCCCGGCTGGTCGACGCCTGCGTACAGCGGCTGCGCGCGAAGGTGGAGGACGTGCCGTCGTCGCCGACGTTGATCCGTACGGTGCGCGGGGTGGGGTACCGGCTGGACGCGCCACAATGAGCCACGCACGTGCGGCCACCCACCCGCACCCGACCACGATGCCCACACCCCCAGCGAGCGCGCTGGGCGCATACGGGGGCGGAGAAGTACGGAGTTGAGCGCAGTGAGCGACGAGCCCGGTCGGGCCCGGGGCTGGGCCGCGGGGCTCTTGCGGTGGTTCAGCCTCAGGCTGCGGCTGATGCTGGTCTTCGGTCTGGTGGCCCTGACCGCCGCCGTGTCCGCGTCGGCCATCGCGTACTGGCTGAACCGTGACGCGGTGCTGACCCGCACCCAGGACGCGACGCTGGACGAGTTCCGCAAAGCGCTGAAGGACGACACCGACCCGCTGCCCTCCCGCCCCACCTGTACCGAATTGCGGGACGCCGCGTTGCGTATGGCGGACAACACCCAGAAGTACGAGGTGCTGCTGATCAGCCGGACCGCGGACGGCAAGAGCTGTTCCGCGGCCTCGGACAAGGATCTGTTCACGCTCGACGTGGTGCCCGCGTCGCTGCGGCACGCGGTGGACCAGAAGCGTTCGGTGGACCAGGGGAACACCTCCCCGTACCACCTGTACTGGCAGCGGATCACGCTGGACGGCACCCCGTACCTGGTCGGCGGGGCCACGGTGAACGGCGGCGGGCCGACCGGCTACCTGCTCAAGTCCCTGGACACCGAGCGCCAGGATCTGAACTCCCTGGCCTGGTCGCTGGGGATCGCCACCGCGCTCGCGCTGATCGGCGCCGCGCTGCTGGCCCAGGCCGCGGCGGCCACGGTGCTGCGGCCGGTGCAGCGGCTCGGGGAGGCGGCGCACCGGCTGGGCGAGGGACATCTCGACACCCGGTTGCAGGTCTCGGGCTCCGATGAGCTGGCCAATCTCTCCCACACCTTCAACCGGGCCGCGGAGCGGCTGCAGAAGCGGGTGGCGGAGCTGTCCGCGCGGGAGGCGTCCAGCCGGCGCTTCGTCGCGGACATGTCCCATGAGCTGCGCACCCCGCTCACCGCGATCACGGCCGTCACGGAGGTACTGGAGGAGGAGGCCGATTCACTCGACCCGATGATCGCTCCGGCCGTGCAGCTGGTGGTCAGCGAGACCCGGCGGCTGAACGACCTGGTGGAGAACCTGATGGAGGTGACCCGCTTCGACGCGGGCACGGCCCGGCTGGTGCTCGACGATGTGGACGTCGCCGACCAGGTGACGGCGTGCATCGACGCCCGTGCCTGGCTGGACGCGGTGGAGCTGGACGCGGCGCGCGGGATCGTGGCCCGGCTGGATCCCCGACGGCTGGATGTGATCCTGGCGAATCTGATCGGGAACGCGCTCAAGCACGGCGGTTCGCCGGTGCGGGTCTCGGTGCGCACGGAGGACGACGAGCTGTTGATCAAGGTCCGGGACCACGGTCCGGGCATCCCCGAGGATGTGCTGCCGCACGTCTTCGACCGCTTCTACAAGGCGAGCGCGTCCCGGCCGCGCTCGGAGGGCAGCGGGCTCGGGCTGTCGATCGCGATGGAGAACGCGCATATCCACGGCGGCGACATCAGCGCCGCGAACTCCGCGGAGGGCGGGGCCGTCTTCACGCTGCGGCTGCCGATGGACGCCTCCCGGATCGTCGCCGACGGGGCCGGGGACGAGCCCGACGGCGACGGCGACAGCGGCGCCAAGGGCGACGGCACGGCCAAGGGCCGGGGCGAGGAGGGCGGGTCATGAGCGGGCGGTGGAGCCGGTCGGCCGCTCTGCTGCTGACCGGCGCGGTCGCGCTGCTGGCGGCCGGATGCGGGATACGCGGCACCTCGGTGCCGGTGGACGCCGGGCCCGCGCCCTCGCGGGCGTCCTGCCGGACGCCCGAGTCGGAGCGGACCGCCGAGGGGGCGGGCCACGTCTCCGTACGGATCTATCTGCTGTGCTCCTCACGGATCCTGTCGGTGAGCCGGACCGCCCGGCTGGGCGACGAGAAGGCTTCGCCGAAGCCGGTGCAGGTCGCCACCGCGCTGCTGGAGCAGCTGCGGCTGCCGCCGACGGCGGCGGAGTCCGCGGCCGGGTTCTCCACCGCGGTGGAGGACTGGGTGGAGATCTCCGGTGCGGCCGAGGACGACCCGGACCGCGCGCTGCGGCTGAACCGGCCGCCGGAGGAGATCCAGTCGCTCGCACTCGCCCAGATCGTCTGTACCTTCGCGGACACCACGGTGGCCGACGAGGACGGCAAGGTGGTGCTCGGCGGACCGGACAGCCAGCGGGACCCGCTCAAGGCGTACCAGTGCACCGAGGAGATGCGCCGCAATCCCGGCACCGCGGTCAACTCCGGGGTCCTGGTGTCCTGATCCGTCACCGGTCGGCACCGTCCCGTCCCGAGTCGGCGACCAGTCGGTAACAAGGTGCTGACCAGCGGGGCGCAGGCGGAACCACGACCCCCGCACCCGGCGTCCTGATGGTCGTGCAGGGTCCTTCCGGCCGCAGGGCCGCCTTCCGCTACCGCGTCGCGGGCTTCGTCCTCCTCGTCGCACACCTGGCGTTCGTCTGCTGGCTGACCCTGCGACCGGTGAACGTCCCCTGGGTGTCCGCCGTGACCCTCGAACCGCTGGCCACCATCCGCGCCGATCTGGCGCTCAGCCCGTGGGAGGCCGTCCGCTCCATCGGGGGCGGGCTGCTGCTGCTCGCGCCGCTGGGGGTGCTGCTGCCGCTGGCGGGGGGCCGGGTGGAGGCGTATCCACTGGCCTCGTTGATCCGTACGGCCTTCACCGGGGCGATGGTGTCCCTGGGGGTGGCGCTGCTGCGCAGCGAGGTGACCGGGCAGATCATGAACGTGGACGCGGTGCTGCTGAACACCGTCGGGGTCGCGCTCGCGCATCTGCTGGTGGTCCCCGCCGTCCGGGTGCGGCTCCGCCGCCGGGCCGACCGGTGCCGGGCCGGTGCCGTCCTGCGGGACGACGACGTCCAGGCCGCGACCCCGACGATTCCCAGGGTCGGGATCGCACCGTGGAGCGACGTCTCCTCCAGCACGCGGACATAGCGTTGAGGACATCGGGAACCTGCTCTTCCCGAGCACACCCCACGACGAGGAGGAGTTCCCATCATGGCCGCACCGCTGGTCCGCCCCCGCCACGACAAGAAGATCGCCGGTGTCTGCGCCGGTCTCGCCCGGCGCTTCGGGACCACCTCCACGACGATGCGGGTGCTCTTCGTGGTCTCGTGTCTGCTGCCGGGGCCGCAGTTCCTGCTCTACCTCGCCCTGTGGGTGCTGCTTCCGGCGGAGGAGGGCTACCGCGAGGCGTGGTGACCCGGCGCGGGCGGCTGCTCGTCGACGGTCGTCCGGGGCGGCGGAACGTCCCGGCGTACGGAACGGCCGGGCCCACATCCCTTGAGGGTGTGGGCCCGGCCGGGTGTCCGAGCGGAGGCTCAGCCCAGCTTGAGGAGGTTGCTGGTCGGCAGACCGCTGAGCCCGCTCAGCAGGCTCTGAGTAGGCCGGCTCTGGGCGGCGGGGGCCGCGGGCTTGGCGGCGGGCTTGGCGGCGGGCTGCCCCGGGGCGACACTGCCCGCGGAGCCGCCGGGGACCGGCGCGCTGCCGGCCGCGGACGCGGCGCTGCCTCCGGCGATGACGGCGGCGGCACCGAGGGCAATGACACCGAGAGTCTTGAGGGTTCCCTGCTTCATCAGAAATCTGTCCTTGAGACGGGGGCTTGACCGATACGGAAACGTAGCCACGCGTTTCGGCTGCCCGCAAACACGGAAAACGTCCCCCGAGGTCCCGCCCATGTCGTTTTCCGAACTCGCTCGTTCAGCTTCCCTTGCGGGCGGAATCCCTGGTCACGGAGGATGCGGGGGCCACCTGGCGGAACAGCCATTCGGACTTCAGCTCGGCATACCCGGGCTTGATCACGTCATTGATCATGGCGAGACGTTCGCCAAAAGGAATGAAGGCCGATTTCATGGCATTGACCGTGAACCATTGCATGTCGTCCAGCGAGTAATGGAACGTTGATACAAGATGCTGGAATTCACCGCTCATGCTCGTCCCGCTCATCAGACGATTATCCGTATTCACGGTGGCCCGGAAATGGAGTCGGCGGAGCAGTCCGATGGGGTGCTCGGCGTATGACGTGGCCGCGCCGGTCTGGAGGTTGGAGGTCGGGCACAGCTCCAGCGGAATGCGCTTGTCCCGGACGTACGAGGCCAGGCGGCCGAGGGTGAGGGAGCCGTCGTCCGCGACCTCGATGTCGTCGATGATGCGGACGCCGTGACCCAGCCGGTCGGCGCCGCACCACTGGAGCGCCTGCCAGATGGACGGCAGCCCGAACGCCTCGCCCGCGTGGATCGTGAAGTGGTTGTTCTCCCGCTTCAGGTACTCGAAGGCGTCCAGGTGGCGGGTGGGCGGGTAGCCGGCCTCGGCGCCCGCGATGTCGAAGCCGACCACGCCGAGGTCGCGGTAGCGGTTGGCGAGTTCGGCGATCTCCAGTGCGCGGGCCGCGTGGCGCATCGCGGTCAGCAGCGCGCCGACGCGGATGCGGTGGCCGTTCTCCCAGGCCCGCCGCTCACCCTCGCGGAAGCCCTCGTTGACCGCCTCGACGACCTCCTCCAGGGTCAGCCCGCCCTCGAGGTGCTGTTCGGGGGCGTAGCGGACCTCGGCGTAGACGACACCGTCCGCGGCGAGGTCCTCGGCGCATTCGGCGGCCACCCGGACGAGCGCGTCGCGGGTCTGCATCACGCCGACGGTGTGGGAGAACGTCTCCAGATAGCGCTCCAGCGACCCGGAGTCCGCCGCCTCGCGGAACCACCGGCCGAGCTTGTCGGGCTCCGTCTCCGGCAGCGCCTCGTACCCCGTCTCCCTCGCGAGGTCGACGACGGTGCCGGGGCGCAGCCCGCCGTCGAGGTGGTCGTGCAGCAGCACCTTGGGGGCGCGGCGGATCTGTTCGGGGGTGGGCTCATGCGTGTGCTCGCTCGTCATCTGCGCACCATAGCCCCTACGCGCGTAGAACGTGTGGGATGAGGTGGGGGATAGATACGCAACAGTGACCCGCACGGGTAGTGGAGTACACCGGTCCTTCTGCGATCGTTCTGCCATGGCTCAGCAAGCGTTGCCCGACCGGGGCGCACGGCTGGGGCGGCCGATGGGCGCGGCCGCCGCGCGAAGGACCGTACACGGTGTGGTGCTGCTGCTCCCCGAAGGCGAACCCCACGGGACGAGACGGCCCTCCAGACTCTCGGTGGCCGCCGTGCTGCCGCTGGCCCGGCGGCTGGTCCGGGCGGGCCGGGACGAGGGGCTGACCGCCCATGTCGTCCGCTACCGGTGCCGGGGCTGGAACGGGGCCGCCGCCGATGCCGCGTCGGATGCCGCCTGGGCCGTGGAAGAGGTGGTGCGGCGCTACGGCGATGTGCCGGTCTGCCTCGCGGGCCACGGCATGGGCGGGCGCGCCGCCCTCCGCGCCGCCGGCCATCCGGCCGTCAGCTCGGTGGTGGCGCTGGCGCCGTGGCTTCCGGGACCGGATGAGGCACTCGCACCCGAGCCGGTGAAACAGCTGGTGGGGCGCCAGGTGCTGATCGCGCACGGGACGAACGACGAACGGACCGACCCCGAGCTGTCCTACCGGCTGGCGGAGCGGGCGAAGAAGGCCAACCGCGATGTGTGCCGCTTCGAGGTGCACACCGACGGGCACGGGCTGCATCAGCACCGCTCCGAGGTGCAGGCGCTGGCCGTGGACTTCCTCCTCGGCTCCCTCTTCCACGCCGGCTACTCCCGCCCGGTCGCCGACGCGCTGGCGGCTCCGCCGCCGCTGGGCCTGCGGATGCCGCTGGCGGCGGGGTTCGGGGCGAATCTGCGGCACTGAGCGCGTTCGCGTCGCGGGCGCGCCCGGGTGGAGGCGCGCCCGGCGGGGGCGTGACCGGCGGGGCGTGACCGGCGGGCCTGCTCGCCGTTGCCGGGTGCGGCGCCGTCTCGCGCCTTCGGCGCCTTTGAGCATGGGTCGGGGGGTGCCGGGCCGGGGCCTCACCGCCGGGCGCCGGGCCGGTGGGGGCGGGCGCCGGTGGCGGCTTCCGTGACCGGGGGCCGAGGCCGATACCGGACAGCGGGGGGTGGGGTACCCCTCCGGAAGTCGATTGACCCATTAGTTGCGTCAGATCAAGCGTTTTGGGGAGGGGGTACCGGGAGGGGGCGTCCCGGCTGCCCGCAGTCCGGCGGGGCCCCGGCCGCCGAGCGCGCGAGCCGCTACCGGCGCCCACACCGACGGGCCGGCGGACGGCGGCGGCGCCGCACCCCCGCCCCCCTGCCCCGCTGCTCAACTGCGCCGAAGGCGCGAGGGGGTACCGGCTGCCCGCAGTCCGGCGGGGCCCCGGCCGCCGAGCGCGGGAGCCGCCACCGGTGCCCACACCGACGGGCCCGACGGACGGCGGCGGCGCCGCACCCCCGCCCCCCCTGCCCCGCTGCTCAACTGCGCCGAAGGCGCGAGACGAAAGCCGCGCCCGTAAGACGGCCCCGGCCTCGTACGCCGCCGGCCCCAGCCCCCCTCGGTCGGCCCGGCCCGTACGGGCGAAGGGGCCGGCCCGCCGGACAGTGGCGGGACGGCCCCTTCGGGCTTCAGGAGGTCGGCTTCAGGGGGGGGCGGGCTAGGCCGGCACACCGCACAGCTCGCGCCGCGCGGCCTCCGCACGCCGCTCGGCCTTCGCCTTCCGCGTGGCGTACAGCGTGATCGCCGCCACGCCGCCGACCGCGATCAGGCCGATGGCGACCGTGCCGCCCCATCCGGCCGCGTGGAAGGCGAGCGCGCCGAGCGCGCCGCCCACGCTGCTGCCGATGTAGTACGACGCCTGATAGAGCGCCGCGGCCTGGGCGCGGCCGGTCTTGGCCGTCCGGCTCACCGCCGAGGACGCCGCCGCGTGGCCCGCGAAGAAGCCCGCGGTGATCAGCACCAGACCGGCCAGCACCGCCGCGATCGAGTTCAGCAGGGAGAGCAGCAGTCCGGCCGCCGTCGTGGTCGCCGCCACGTACAGCGCACCGCGCCGGCCGAGGCGGCCGACCAGCTTGCCGGTCCCCGCCGAGGAGACCGTGCCGACCAGGTAGATCAGGAAGATCGAGCCGACCAGGCTCTGTGAGAGGCCGAAGGGCTGGGCCACCAGGCGGTAGCCGATGACCGTGTAGACCCCGCCGAAGACCGTCATGAACAGCGCGCCGATCGCGTACAGCCGGCACATCAGCGGATCGGAGAGGTGCCCGGCGAGGGTGCGGCCCAGCGCCCGCGGGCTCACCGCGGCCGGGGTGAAGTGACGGGCCTTGGGCAGCAGCAGCCGGAAGGCCACCGCGCACAGCAGCGCCATCGCGCCGACCGCGGCCAGCGCGGCCCGCCAGTCCCAGGCGTCCGCCACCCAGCCGGTGAGGATCCGGCCGCTCATACCGCCGACGCTGTTACCGGCCACGAACAGCCCGATCGCGCCGACCAGCGCTTTCGGGTGCACCTCTTCCGACAGGTACGCCATCGCGGAGGCCGGGATACCGGCCAGCGCCGCGCCCTGGACCGCGCGCAGCGCGATCAGCCAGCCCAGGTTGGGCGCGAACGGCACCAGCAGGGCCAGCGCGACCGCGACCGTGAGCGAGGCGGTCATCATGGCGCGCCGGCCGAACCGCTCGGACAGCGCGCTCAGCGGCACGACCGTGAGCGCCAGGCCGAAGGTGGCCGCCGAGACGCTCCAGCTGGCCTGGTCCGCCTGGACCCGCAGATCGTCGGAGATCGCGGGCAGCAGCGCCTGGGTCGAGTAGAGCAGGGCGAAGGTGGCGAGTCCCGCGGTGAAGAGGGCGAGCCGCATCCGGAGGTAACCGGGGTGACCCGGGCTCATCCGCCCGGCCGCGGTGTCGGTGGCCGCGTCGGACTGGGGCTCGGACCCGGGCTCGGGCTCGGAGGGGTTCGGGTTCGTGGAGATCGAAGCGGAGGCGTCCACCCGGTGGGTTCCGGTGGACGCCTTGGTATCGGCAGGAGGCATGGTTCGACCGTACGTACCCACGGTTGATGCGTCCAATGCACGGAATGGGGATAATCAATCCACCGCAGCATGAGTAAAGGTCAGGGCCGTTCGTGTCACGCATCAGTTACGAAAACGACATTCCGGTGACAGCAGATGTCGAGGCCGAGTCCTGGGCGGCCGCCCTGACACCGCGTCTCGCCCAGTTCGCCGCCGTCGCCCGCCATGAGCATGTGACGCGGGCCGCACACGAGTTGGGGGTGCCTCAGTCGACGCTCAGCCGGGCCATGGTCCGGCTGGAGGAGGACCTGGGCGTGGTGCTCTTCGCCCGCCGGGGCCGTACGGTGGCGCTCACCCCGGCGGGACGGACGTTTCTGCGCTCGGTCGAACGGGCCCTCGCAGAGGTCGACCGCGCCGCCGAGTCCGTACGGGCCGACGCCGATCCGGCGGCGGGCCGGGTCTCGTTCGGCTTCCTGCACACGCTGGGCACCGAGACCGTGCCCGGTCTGATCCGGGCCTTCCGGGTGGACCATCCCCGGGTGCGGTTCCAACTGGTCCAGAACTACGGCGAGGCGATGATCGAGCGGATGCGCGCGGGCGGCCTCGACCTGTGCCTGACCTCCCCCGTACCGGACGCCCCCGATCTGGTCGCCCGCCGCCTGGACGAACAGCGGCTGCGGCTGGTGGTCCCCGACGACCACCGGCTGGCCGGCCGCCGCCGGGTCCGGCTCGCCGAGGCCGCCTCCGAACTCTTCGTCACCCTGGAACCGGGCTACGGGCTGCGGCGCATCACCGACGCGCTGTGCGCCGAGGCGGGGTTCACCCCGAGGATCGCCTTCGAGGGCGAGGAGGCGGAGACCCTGCGCGGCCTGGTCGCGGCCGGTCTCGGCGTGGCCCTCCTGCCGCCCCCGGCGGTCCCCCGCCCCGGAGTGGCGGAGCTGACCGTCACCGCCCCGCGCGCCGTCCGCGAGATCGGCGTCGCGTGGCTGGACGGCCACCCCGATACGCCGCCGGTGGCCGCCTTCAAGAGGTTCCTGCTGAGCCGGCGGGGGCAGCTGCTGGCCTAGGGTCTGCGAGCGTCAGGCGATGCGTTCCAGCACGATCGGGGTGGTGGACTCCGTGGCCTGGGGGGCGTAGGCGACCGCGTCGTCCAGGGCCTCGATGGCGTAGTCGAAGGTCGACGGGGTGTCGGTGTGGAGGGTCAGCAGGGGCTGGCCGGCCGTCACCCGGTCGCCCGGTTTGGCGTGGAGTTCCACGCCCGCGCCCGCCTGCACCGGGTCCTCCTTGCGGGCGCGGCCCGCGCCCAGACGCCAGGCGGCGAGGCCGATCGCGTAGGCGTCGAGGCGGGTGAGGACGCCGTCGGCGGTGGCCGTGACGACGTGGTGTTCGCGGGCGGTCGGAAGCGGGGCGTCCGGGTCGCCGCCCTGGGCGGCGATCATGCGGCGCCAGTGGTCCATCGCCGTGCCGTCGGCCAGGGCCTTGGCGGGGTCGGCGTCCGGCAGCCCCGCGGCGTCCAGCATCTCGCGGGCCAGGGCGAGGGTGAGCTCGACGACGTCGGCCGGGCCGCCGCCCGCGAGCACCTCCACCGACTCGCGGACCTCGAGGGCGTTGCCCGCCGTCAGGCCGAGCGGGGTGGACATGTCGGTGAGCAGGGCGGTGGTGCGGACGCCGTGGTCGTTGCCGAGGCCGACCATGGTCGTGGCCAGCTCGCGGGCGGAGTCGATGTCCTTCATGAAGGCGCCGGAGCCCACCTTGACGTCCAGGACCAGGGAGCCGGTGCCCTCCGCGATCTTCTTCGACATGATCGAGGACGCGATGAGCGGGATCGACTCGACCGTCCCGGTGACATCGCGCAGCGCGTACAGCTTCTTGTCGGCCGGGGCCAGTCCTTCGCCCGCCGCGCAGATGACGGAGCCCACGTCGCGCAGGACGGCCAGCATGTCCTCGTTGGACAGCCGCGCCCGCCAGCCGGGGATGGACTCCAGCTTGTCGAGGGTGCCGCCGGTGTGGCCCAGGCCCCGGCCGGAGAGCTGCGGTACGGCGGCGCCGCAGGCGGCCACGAGGGGGGCCAGCGGCAGGGTGATCTTGTCGCCGACGCCGCCGGTGGAGTGCTTGTCGGCGGTCGGGCGCGGCAGGGAGGAGAAGTCCATCCGCTCACCGGACGCGATCATCGCGGCGGTCCAGCGGGCGATCTCGGCCCGGTCCATGCCGTTGAGGAAGATCGCCATCGCGAGCGCGGACATCTGCTCGTCCGCGACCTCGCCGCGCGTATAGGCGTCGATGATCCAGTCGATCTGGGCGTCGGTCAGACGGGTGCCGTCGCGCTTGGCGCGGATGACGGAAATGGCGTCCATGGCGGCTGTACGGGGCCTTTCGTGTGGTGGGGCACGGTGGCGATCCGGCCCCGGGGGTGGAGCGGGGCCGGTCCGGGGCCGGTGCGCCCCGGACCGGGCGCGCCGTCAGCCGTGGGCGGCGGCGCGCCGCAGGTCGGCGGGGCCGAAGGCGTCGGGGAGGAGTTCGGCCAGGGGGCGGATGCCGGTGGCGGTGTCCATCCGGAGCTCCGGGCCGCCGTGTTCCCACAGCAGCTGGCGGCAGCGGCCGCAGGGCATCAGTACGGCGCCCTCGCGGTCGCAGCAGGTGAAGGCGGTGAGGCGGCCGCCGCCCGAGGCGACGAGGGAGGAGACCAGGCCGCATTCGGCGCACAGCGCGACACCGTAGGCGGCGTTCTCCACGTTGCAGCCGCTGACCGTGCGGCCGTCGTCGACGAGCGCGGCGGCGCCCACCGGGAAGCCGGAGTAGGGGGCGTAGGCCCGGGACATGGCGTCCCGGGCCTGTGCGCGCAAGGCCTCCCAGTCGGGGGCCGCGGCGGTGGACGTGCTCATGTGCCCTGTCCCTTCCGGTAGGGCTTGCTGTTCGCCTTGGGCATCCGCAGCCGCTGTGAGGCGAGCCCCATGACCAGCAGGGTCACGATGTACGGCGTGGCGCTGACCAGGTCGTTGGGCACGGTGTCGGTCAGGGCGTACCACAGCAGCAGCGCGACGGCCGCGGCGCCGGACACCGCGCCCGCGACATAACTCTTGCGGACAATCCGCCAGCCCGCCAGCACGGCGAGGCCGAGTGCGACCAGCAGCAGCAGTGCGTGGACGGTCGCCCCGCCGTTGCGCAGCTGGAGGGCGTCGGAGTAGCCGAACAGCCCGGCGCCCATGGCGAGCCCGCCCGGCCGCCAGTTGCCGAAGAGCATGGCGGCGAGGCCGATGTAGCCGCGGCCGCCGGTCTGGCCCTCGTTGTAGATGTGCGAGCGGACGAGGGCGAGGAAGACCCCGCCGAGTCCGGCGAGGGCGCCGGAGACCACCACGGCCGTGTACTTGTAGAGGTAGACGTTGACGCCGAGGGACTCGGCCGCCGTCGGGTTCTCGCCACAGGACCGCAGCCGCAGGCCGAACGAGGTCCGCCACAGGGCGAAGAAGCTGCCCGCGACCAGGAGGACGGAGACGATGGTCAGCGCCGAGATGTCGGTGACCAGGCCGCCGAGGATGCCCGCGATGTCCGAGACCAGGAACCAGTGGTGGTTCTCCAGATCCGCGAGCCAGTCGGACAGCCCGGGGACGGTGAACGTCTGGATGGGGTCGACCTGCGGGGAGTTCTTCGGGGAGCCGCCGATGTCGCCCAGCGGTTCGAACCAGCGCTTGGCCAGATAGGTGGTGGCGCCCAGGGCGAGGATGTTGATCGCCACACCGGAGATGATGTGGTCCACACCGAAGGTGACGGTGGCGACCGCGTGGACCAGACCGCCGACCGCGCCGCCGAGGACACCGGCGAGCACGCCCACCCAGGGGTTGGTCTGATAGCCCGCCCAGGCGCCGAAGAAGGTGCCGAGGATCATCATGCCCTCGAGGCCGATGTTGACCACGCCGGCCCGTTCGGACCACAGTCCGCCCAGGCCCGCGAGCCCGATGGGCACGGCCATGGAGAGCGCGGCGCCGATCTGGCCGGAGGAGGTGACGCGGTCGAAGTCCGCCTGCTGGGCGGCGTCGACGAGGGCGCGCAGCACCGACAGCGCGATCAGCGCCCCGGCGACGATCAGCAGCACCTTGCCCAGGGACATCCGGGAGGCGGGCCCGTTCCCCTTGCCCGGCGCGCTCGTGCTCTTGGTGGTGGTCACCGTGGCACTCATCGTGTTTCTCCGTTCGCTTCTCCGCCCACTCGGCACGAAGGCGCGGCTATCGTCATCACCTGCGGCCCGGAGGCCTCGTGTGCGTCGCTCACGTCACCGGCACCTCCGTCTCCGTCTTGTCCGAACCCTGGCCCTTACCGGCCTTGGCCTGGGCGGCGAGCTCCGCGCCGACCCTCTGCTGCTGGCGCTTGAGCCCGTAGCGGCGCACCAGTTCGTACGCGATGACGACACACAGGACGATCACGCCCTGCATCACACCGACGATCTCCTTGTCGTAGCCCTGGAACTCCAGGCGGTTGGCGCCGCGCTCCAGGAAGCCCCACAGCACGGCGGCCAGCGCGATGCCGACCGGGTTGTTGCGGCCGAGCAGCGCGATGGCGATACCGGTGAAGCCGATGCCCGTGGGGAAGTCGGAGGTGAACTGGTGGGTGTCGTTGAGCAGGGTCGGCATGCCGACCAGACCGGCCATCGCGCCCGAGAGCACCATGCTGGTGAACACCATGCGCCTGACGTTGACGCCGCTGGCCTGGGCGGCGGACTCGGAGCGGCCCACCGCGCGCAGGTCGAAGCCGAACCGGGTGCGGCCGAGCAGGAACCAGAAGCCGACGCCCGCGAGCGCCGCGACCACGATGAAGCCCCAGATGGGGTCGAGGTCGCCGCCCGCCGGGATGGTGAAGAAGTGGCTGGAGGACGGCAGCGGGTCGGTGGCCACGATGTTGGTCTGCTTGTCGAGGTCGGCCAGCCGCCCGTCCACCAGCAGATAGCTGATGAGGATGCCCGAGAGGGAGTTCAGCATGATGGTGCTGATCACCTCGCTGACGCCCCGGTAGACCTTCAGCAGACCGGCGATGGACGCCCACATCGCGCCGACGAGCATGCCGACCAGGATGATCAGCGGGATCTGCACCAGGCCCGGCAGCTTCAGCGCCCCGCCGACGACGGCGGCGAAGAAGGCGGCGAGCCGGTACTGGCCGTCGACGCCGATGTTGAAGAGGTTCATCCGGAAGCCGACGGCCACCGCGAGCCCCGCCAGGTAGTACGTCGTCGCCTTGTTGAGGATGTAGACCTGGCTGTCGGCCTTCACGCCGTAGTCGAACATGATGCCGAAGGCGTTGAACGGCTCCTTGCCGGTCGCCAGCAGCACCAGGGCGGTCACCACGAACGCGGCGGCGAGCGCCAGCACCGGGGCCGCGACCGCGAGCAGCACCCGCTCCTTGTCCAGCTTCTTCATCGATCCTCTCCCCCGGTCGCGGCCTCGGTCGCGGCCTCGGTCCCGGTCCCGGTTCCGCCGTCCGCAGGGTGCTCCAGATGGCCGGAGGCCGCGCCGGTCATGGCCGAGCCGAGCTCCTCCGGGGTGATGGTGGCGGGGTCGGCGTCGGCGACCAGCCGGCCGCGGTACATCACCCGCAGGGTGTCGGACAGGCCGATCAGCTCGTCCAGGTCGGCCGAGATCAGCAGCACGGCCAGGCCCTCCCGGCGCGCGGTGCGGATCTGGTCCCAGATCTGCGCCTGCGCGCCCACGTCCACCCCACGGGTGGGGTGCGCGGCGATCAGCAGCTTGGGGTGGTGGCTCATCTCCCGGCCGACGATCAGCTTCTGCTGGTTGCCGCCGGACAGCGAGGCCGCGGTGACCTCGATCCCGGGGGTGCGCACGTCGTAGTCGGCGACGATCCGCTCGGTGTCCCGGCGGGCGGCGGCCGGGTTGAGCAGCCCGCCCCTGCTGTTGGGCTCCTCGGTGACATGGCCGAGGATGCGGTTCTCCCACAGCGGCGCCTCCAGCAGCAGTCCGTGCCGGTGGCGGTCCTCGGGGATGTAGCCGATGCCGTCCTCGCGCCGCTTGCGGGTGGGCGTGTGGGAGATGTCGGCGCCGTCGAGGGTGACGGTGCCGGCGTCGGGGTCGCGCATGCCCATGATGGCCTCGACCAGTTCGGCCTGGCCGTTGCCCTCCACCCCGGCGATGCCGAGGACTTCGCCCTTGCGGATGGTGAAGCCGATGTCGTCGAGCACCGCCCGCTCCACCCCGTCCACATCGGTGGCGGTCAGCCGCAGCGCGTCCACGACGAGCATCTCGGTGTCGGTGACGGTGGATTCGCGGGTCTCGGGCGAGGGCAGTTCGCTGCCGACCATCAGCTCGGCCAGCTGCCGGGGGTTGGTCTCGGACGGCACCACGGAGGCGACCGTGGTGCCGCGGCGGATGACGGTGATGTCATCGGCCACGGACAGCACCTCGCCCAGCTTGTGCGAGATGAACAGCACCGTCAGGCCCTCGGCCTTGAGTTCGCGGAGGTTGTCGAAGAGCGCGTCCACCTCCTGCGGGACGAGGACGGCGGTCGGCTCGTCGAGGATGAGCGTACGGGCGCCCCGGTAGAGGACCTTGAGGATCTCCACGCGCTGACGGTCCGCCACGCCCAAATCCTCGACGAGGACATCGGGGCGGACGCCCAGCCCGTAGGCGTCGGATATCTCCTTGATCCGGGCGCGCGCCCGGCCGCCGATGCCGTGCAGCTTCTCCGCGCCGAGCACGACGTTCTCCAGCACGGTGAAGTTGTCGGCGAGCATGAAGTGCTGGTGCACCATGCCCACGCCGCGGGATATGGCGTCCGCCGGGGAGTGCAGTTCCACCGACTCGCCGTCGAGCGCGATGGTGCCCTCGTCCGGGCGCTGCATCCCGTAGAGGATCTTCATCAGGGTCGACTTGCCCGCGCCGTTCTCGCCCACGAGGGCGTGCACGGTGCCGCGGCGCACGGTGATGTCGATGTCGTGGTTGGCGACGACTCCGGGGAACCGCTTGGTGATTCCGCGGAGTTCTACGGCGACGTCGGTGACGGCACCGGCGGGAGCGCCCTTGGGGGGGCTGGCGGCTTTGATGGCGCACTCCTGAGGGGCGACGGGGGGTGGGGCGGGCCGGGGCCGGACCGGCCGGGGTACGCCGCGGACCCGGGCGGGCGCCCGGGGGCGCCCTGCGGGTCCGTGGCGCGCGGGGTCAGTCCTTGTAGGTGTCGTTGACCTTGATCTGACCGTCGATGATCTTCTTCTTGGCCGCCTCGATCTTCGGCTTGATGTCGTCGATGAACCCGCCGGAGTACGACAGGGAGACACCGCCGCGCTTGAGGTCGTAGGACTGGACGCCGCTCTCGGGCTTCTTGTCCTTGATGACGCTCTTGATGAAGTCGTAGACCGAGCCGTCCACGTTCTTGACCATGGAGGTCAGGATCGAGTTCTTGTACTGGGACAGGCCCTTGTCGTAGTACTGGTCGCCGTCGACGCCGATCGACCAGGTGCCCTTCTTGCCGGCGGTCGCCTCGATGGCGCCCGCGCCGGAGCCGCCGGCCGCGGAGAAGATCACGTCGACCTTGTTGGAGAGCATGCCCTCGGCGATGTCCTTGCCGCGGTCGGGCATGCCGAAGCCCTTGGCCGAACCGACCTGCACCCACTGGACGTCGAGCGACGCCTTGGGGTTGGTGTCCTTCAGGCCCTGCTGGAAGCCGCCCGCGAACTTCTTGATCAGCGCGCTGTCGGTGCCGCCGATGAAGCCCACCTTGTCGGACTTGGTCTTCAGCCCCGCGGCCACACCGGCCAGGTAGGAGCCCTCGTGCTCGGCGGCGACCAGGCTGGCCACGTTCTTGGCGTCGACGACCGAGTCGACGATGGCGAAGTCGGTGTCCTTGTACTTCTTGGCGGCCTTGGTGAGCGAGGGGGTCCACGCGTAGCCGACGCCTATGACGGGGTTGTAGCCCGCCTCGGCCAGGCTGGCCAGCTTGTCGTAGCGGTCGGCGTCGGTGTCGCCGTCCTTCGCCGTCAACTCCTTGCCCTTGACGTCGAAGTCCTTCAGGGCCTTGTCATAGCCCTGGGCGGCGGAGTCGTTGAAGGAGTGGTCGCCACGGCCGCCGACGTCATAGGCCAGACCGACGCCGGCGTCCTTGCTTCCCTCTTCCGAACTGCTGCCACACGCGGTGACGGAGAATGCGAGAGCCGCGGTGGCAATGCCCGCGACAGCTATCGTGGATACCCGGCGCACGAGGGTCCCCTCTGAATGACTCGGAGCGCCCCTTTGCGGCGCTGGCTCCGCCGCATCGTAACGCGCGTAGATGTCAGATAAAGGCCCGCTCGGCAGCCGTTATCGGATCGTCGCGAACCTCTCGTGTCCACGAGCCGTACCGGCGGTGGCGGCGGGGTGACGAGACGGCGCGCCCCGAGGGGCGCGCGCACCTTCGCCGATGTCCACGGGCGCGGCGCCGACGCGGTGGCCGACCCCGCGCGGGCGCATCGGCGACCGGCCGCTGTACGTCTCCCTCGTCATCGGCTGCCTCGACCCGGCCCACGCCCCCGGCACTCCGGGGGCGTGCGGGAAGACCTCCGCCGGCCACATCCGTCTCAGCCGAGCAGGGCGGCGGCCGTGAACAGCTCCACGCCCACCGCGATCGCGCCCTCGTCCACGTCGAAGTCGCCCGCGTGCAGGTCGCGCCGGGTGGTGTCGCCGACCTTGCGGACGCCCAGCCGGGCCATCGCACCGGGCACCCGCTCCAGGTACCAGGAGAAGTCCTCGCCGCCCAGGGACTGCTCGGTGTCCTCGACGGCCTGTGCGCCACGGCGGGCGATCATCGCGTCCCGCAGCAGCTCGGCGGAGCTCGCCTCGTTGACCACCGGCGGAACCCCGCGGATGTAGTTGATCTCCGACTTGGCGCGGTGCAGGGTGGCGATCTCGTCGACCGCCGCGTGGACCAGGTCCGGGGCCTCCCGCCAGGCGGGCAGGTCCAGGCAGCGGACCGTGGCGGACAGCTCGGCGTGCTGCGGGATCACATTGCAGGCGTGGCCGGACTCCACCCGGCCCCAGGTGACGGCCAGGCCCGAGCGGGCGTCGACCCGGCGGGCCAGCAGCGCCGGCACCTCGGTGATCACCTTGGCGGTGGCGGTCACCAGGTCGGTGGTCAGATGGGGGCGCGCGGTGTGGCCGCCCGGACCGTCCAGGGAGATCTCCAGCCGGTCGCAGGCCGAGGTGATCGGGCCGGTGCGCAGCCCGATCCGGCCGACCTCGACCTTGGGGTCGCAGTGCAGCGCCAGGATCCGGCCGACGCCGTCCAGCACGCCCGCCTCGATCGCGTCGGCGGCGCCGCCGGGCAGCACCTCCTCGGCGGGCTGGAACAGCAGCCGCACCGGACGCGCCAGCCGCCCCTCGCGGGCCAGCTCGGCCAGGACCAGACCGGCGCCGAGCACCACGGTGGTGTGCACATCGTGGCCGCAGGCGTGGGCGCGGTCGGCGACGGTCGAGCGGTAGTCCACCGTCTTGGTGTCGGGGATGGGCAGTCCGTCGATGTCCGCGCGCAGCGCCAGCAGGGGCGCTACGCCATCGCGCGGGCCGATGTCACAGATGAGGCCGGTGCCGGTGGACAGCACCCGCGGCTCGAGGCCCGCCTGCTCCAACCGCGCCTTGATGGCGGCGGTGGTGCGGAACTCGCAGTTGCCGAGCTCGGGGTGCATGTGCAAGTCGCGGCGGAAGGCGATGAGTTCGGCACGGAGCTCGTCGGGGAGCGTGCCGGGCAGGGCCGGCGCGGCGGCGGGTGTGACATCGGTCGCATCGAGGGACATCAATTGCTTCACCTGAAGAAGCGTAGAACGCCAGGTGGGCCCGCCGAATGTCGATCAACAAAAATTCAATCGGTTCGGGTACGCAAAACCACCCCAGCCGGTGCATGATCCCCCTAGTCAGGGGGTATAACAGGGCGCTCCTCGGCCGACTGCGGGTGAGAAGCGCCACACGGCCGTACGGGCGACGGGCGGTGACGGGCGGCGACGGCCTCAGGACGCGGCCGCCCCAGGACGCGACGGCCTCAGGACGCGGCGACCGGTGCCGCGGGCGGACCCGGGCTCGTCGGCGGGGCCGCGTCCCTCAGGGCGTCCCTCGGGGCCTCCGCGTCCCTCGGGGCCGGGTCCAGCCGGCGCACATCGCGGGCCGTCCCGGTGACCCCGGACAGGAAGCCCTGGGCGCGCGGGGAGGCGTTGCTGGTCAGCCAGGCGGGGTCGACATCGCAGACCGCGACCTGGACACCGGTGCCGGCGAGCGCGAGCGGCAGGGTGTGCACCACGGTCGAGGGGAAGCTCACGATCGTGTGGCCGATGGGGCCGCGCCGGGCTATCAGCTCCAGCGGCAGATCGGGCCGTACGATCTCCAGTCCCACCTCGCCCGCGACCCGGCTGAGCTTCTCGGCGCTCTCGCGGCGGTGCGCGAAGTAGCGGGTCGCGCCATGGGCGCGGGCCAGCGAGCCGACCGCCTCCAGATAGCGCTCCAGGTCCACCACACCCGTCTCGACCAGGGACGTGCCCACCAGATCGGTGCCGCCGGTGAGCCGGGGCGGGCCGAACCGGGCCCGGGTCCAGGCGAAGTCGTTGGCGGTGATCGTGACCCCGGTGGGCGGCTCGACCGGCATCGAGCTGAAGACCTCGACCCGGCGCTTGTCGTCCGGGGTGAGCCGACGGCGCGCGGTGGCGGAGACGGGCGCGAACACCACGTCGCGCGCCCCTCGGCTGCCGCGCCGGTGCCAGCGCACCAGGGGCTCCCCCTTGGCCAGCTGGGAGATGAACTCCATGGTGGCCGTGCCGTCGTCCACCACGACCAGGTCCTGGGCGCGGGTGAGGGTCAGCAGCAGCTGGACATAGCGGGAGAACGGATCGCCTATCACGATGCGCGCGGCCCGGCGCAGCGGTCCGCGCAGTCCGCCGATGGTCTTGACCGGCGCACCGGCCCCGCCGCGCGCCTCCTCCCAGCGCACGGTGAAGCCCTCGTCCCGGGCCAGCTCGGCCATCCGGCGCAGCTGGCCGCGGGTCATCGGATCGTGCGGGGAGAGCACCACCACGGTGAGGTCCTGGGACGCCGTGGGCCCCGGGCCCCCGGCGCGCTGGGCGTCGGCGTACGCCCACTCCAGCACGTTCAGCAGCTGGACCGGGCTCTCGACGAAGGCGAGCGTCGCGGGAGAGGTCGCGGGAGTGGCAGCGGAGACCATCGCACCGTCCAAAGGCAGGGCCCGGACGCGGCGGGCAGCCCCCGAGGAGTCAGGGGTGCCCGCCGCTTCCGGGCGAGGGCCGGGCTCACCGGCCGGTGGATTCACGGCAGAGTGCCTCAGACCGCGACCGGCTCGCGGTCGGCGGCCTCGGACTCGGCGACCACGCCGGCGACCCGGCGCAGCTTCTTCATCGGGCCGAGCTCGCTCTCGTAGACCTTCTTCACGCCGTCACCGAGCGACTCCTCGATGGTGCGGATGTCCCGCACCAGCCGCGTCAGACCCTGCGGCTCGACGGAGGCGGCCTGGTCCGAGCCCCACATGGCGCGGTCCAGGGTGATGTGGCGCTCCACGAAGGTGGCGCCGAGCGCGACGGCGGCCAGGGTGGTCTGGAGACCGGTCTCGTGGCCGGAGTAGCCGATCGGCACGTTCGGGTACTCGGCCTGCAGCGTGTTGATCACGCGCAGGTTGAGCTCCTCGGCCTTGGCCGGGTACGTGGACGTGGCGTGGCACAGCAGGATGTTCTCGCTGCCCAGCACCTCCACCGCGTGGCGGATCTGCTTGGGGGTGGACATGCCCGTCGACAGGATGATCGTGCGGCCGGTGGCGCGCAGGGCGCGCAGCAGCTCGTCGTCGGTCAGCGAGGCGGAGGCCACCTTGTGGGCCGGGACGTCGAACTTCTCCAGGAAGGCGACGGCCTCGGTGTCCCACGGGGAGGCGAACCAGTCGATACCGCGCTTCCGGCAGTGCTCGGAGATGGCGCGGTACTCGTCCTCGCCGAACTCCACCCGGTGGCGGTAGTCGATGTAGGTCATCCGGCCCCAGGGGGTGTCCCGCTCGATGTCCCACTGGTCGCGGGGGGTGCAGATCTCCGGGGTTCGCTTCTGGAACTTGACCGCGTCACAGCCGGCCTCGGCGGCGACGTCGATCAGCTTGAACGCGTTCTCCAGGTCGCCGTTGTGGTTGATGCCGATCTCACCGGTGACGTAGACCGGGTGGCCGGGTCCGGCGATCTTGTCACCGAGGGTGCGGAGGCGAGAGTTGGAGCTCACTTAAGACAGTTCCTTTCCGAGAATCCACGAGGCGATCTCGCGGATCGCGCCGTCCCCTCCGGGGGTGGAGGTGACCGCACGTGCGGCGCCGCGCACGACGTCGTGCGCACCTGCGACCGCCACGGGCCAGCCGACGAGGCCGAAGCACGGGAGGTCGTTGACGTCGTTGCCGACGTAGAGCACGCGCTCCGGCGCGATGCCCTGCTCCTCGCACCACTGCTTCAGTGCGAGATCTTTTCGGTCGATGCCGTGGAGCACGGGGACCTGGAGTTTGCGGGCCCGTGCGGCGACGACCGGGTTCTTTTCCGTGGACAGGATCAGCAGCGCCAGCTCAGCGCGGCGCAGGGCGGCGATCCCGAGCCCGTCGCCGCGGTGCACGGCCACGAGTTCGCGTCCTTCGGAGTCGATCAGCACCCTGTCGTCGGTCTGGGTGCCGTCGAAGTCCAGTACCACCGCGTCGATGTCCTCGCGGGTGGGGAGGGCGCCCGGCCGCTCGGCGTCGAGCAGCGGGGCGAGCGCGCGGGCGCGGGCCAGATCGTGCGGATCGTCGATCTCCAGCACCCGGGCGGGGTCGGTGCGCACCAGCTCGGTGCGGCCGAAGAAGCGGTGCCCGGCCGCACGGAAGCCGCGGGCGTCCATCGCGTAGGCGGCGCCGGTCTCCAGGAAGTCCTGGGGGCGGTCCTGGCGGCGCGGGCGGTACGCCTTGTCGTGGTTGACCCCGTCGCCGCCGTCTTCCTGCGGGTTCTCGCCCTCGCGCCAGACGAAGCCGTGGAAGGGGGCCACGGTCAGGGCGGTGTCGGCGCCCTTCTCGGCGACCGCCGCGGCCACCCCGTCGATGTCCTCGCGGATGATGAACGGGCTGGTGCACTGCACCAGGAGCACCACGTCCACGGTGGTGCCGTGCGATGCCTCGTACGCGTCCATGGCGTGGATCACCGCGGCCTCGCTGGTGGCGGTGTCGCCCGCGATGGCGGTGGGCCGCTGCACGACCACGGCGCCCGCGGCGCGCGCCGCGGCGGCTATGCCGGCGTCGTCGGTGGAGACCACCACGTCCGTCACCAGTCTGCCGGCCCGGCACTCGGTGACGGCGCGGGCGACCAGCGGTACGCCTCCGACCGGGGCGAGGTTCTTGGCGGGGACGCCCTTCGACCCGCCACGGGCGGGGATCACGGCGAGCACGCATGGGCTCGAGGCGGGCATGGCGGCTCCTTCGGGGGTTGCAGAGGTGATCGAGGCGCGCACGGCCTCTCCTTCGTTCGCGCTCACGGCCGCCTGCGGGTTCGCGTCGCTCACAGCTCCCCCATCCGCCGGATGACCGGAGCCACGCGCTGCACGCCGTGGCGGTAGGCGCCGCGGGCCGCTTCCCGCATCGTGTTGCGCACCACCCGCCGCAACGCCCCGACCTGCGCCTGGTCCTCGGCGCCGGCCCCGGGGCGGGGCGAGCCGTCCGGTGCGAAGCCGTACCGGGCGAGCCGGCCGGGCAGATAGCCGGGCGCCGTGACCGGGGTGTAGAAGGGGGCGAGCGGCGGGAGGGTTTCCGCGGCGGCCAGTTCGGCGACCCGCTCCCGTGCGGCGTCGAACCAGGTCTCGTACGGCCCGTCGGCGGCGACGCCCTGGCGGCTGAGCCACTCGGCGTTCGGCTCGGGCAGATGTCCGGCGTCCAGCTGGTCCCAGGAGGCCAGGCAGCCGGAGCCGAGGAAGTGGTGGTTGCCGAGCGCCTCCCGGACCCCGAGGTCGGTGAGGATGGCGGTCGGTATGGAGCGGTGCAGCGACTCCAGGGCGGCCGTGGAGCTGACCGTGACCAGCAGGTCCGCGGTGTCCAGGACCTCGCCCATGTTCCCGTAGGCGAGCCGGAAGTTGGCGGGCAGGTCGTCGCCGAACTTGGCGATCAGCTTCTGGTAGGGAAGCTCTTCGATGTGCGTGGTGTGCTCGCCGGGCTTGCTGCGCAGCTTGACCACGACCTCGCGGTCCGGGTGGCGGCGGGCGTGGTCCACGGCCCGGCGCAGCAGATAGGTGCGGTCGGCGCGGTTGTCCGGGACGGACGGCTGGACGGCGAAGACGACCGTGCCGCCGGTGTACTTCCGCCCCTGCCGCGCCTTCTCGTCGTAGCGGGCGCCGCCGAGGAAGGGCAGCGCGCACTCGACGACGCTGTCCGCGTCGGCGCCGACGCCCGTGTAGACATCGCGGAAACGGTCGGCGTCGTGGCGGGAGTTGGCCAGCACCACATCGGCGCCGTGGCGCAGCAGCAGACCGTCGGCCAGCTTCTCGTAGACGACGCCGACGTAGCCGGTGACGACCACGGGGCGGCGGGCGGCGCCCTGCCAGGCGTGCCGCAGTCCGTGCAGCATCGCCTGGACGGCGCCGCCGACCAGGGAGAGCACGATCACGTCGTAGCGCTCACGGTCCATCGCCCGGACGAATTCGACGCCCGTGACCTCGCGCAGCGCGTCGGCGCGCACTCCGACCTCGGTGAGCTGCCGGGCGGTCGGCGTGGCGCGGCCGCGCAGCAGGAAGCCGTCCAGGCGACGGCCCGAGGCGGCACCCGACGCGTCCGGTACGAGGCGATGCGCGGTGAGCGCGCCCCATTTCCACCGGGTGTCGGAGTCGGCGAGCACGGCTACTCGCACGGGGGGATGGGTACGTGAGGACACGTCGCAGACGCTAGGAAGCGTTGTCGATTCACGGCCCAACTCAGGCGCAACAAAGGGTTAACAGAACATCGACGGTTGGCGAATCGGCTGACCGGCGTGGCGGGTTAACCGTTCCGACGTCCTTCGTTCACCTTTACGTACACCCGTGGTCAAGACGAATGCCGACCGGAGACCTAGCGTCACCCGCGTGGTTAAGCTCTCCGTCATCGTGCCGTTCTACAACGTGCAGACATACGCCCCCGACACGCTCAGAAGTCTGCGCGCGAACGCGCGTGCGGACTTCGAATTCATTCTCGTCGACGACTGCGCCACCGACGGGACGCCGGAGATCCTGGAGCGGGCCGAACGCGATCTTCCGGGGGCCGTCTACGTACGGCACGAGAAGAACGGCGGGCTGGCCACCGCCCGGAACACTGGCCTGGACAAGGCCACCGGGGAGTACATCACCTTCCTCGACGGCGACGACTGGCTGGCGGCCGGGTACTACGAACGGCTGCTCGCGGCCATCGAGGACCTGGGGTGCGACTTCGTCCGCGTCGACCACGTCCAGTGCACCGCCCGCGCCCGCCAGATCCACCGGGTGCCGCACGGCCGGCGCGATGTCGTCATGAACCCGCGGGACGCGATCCTGCCGGCCGACCGCTCCACCTCCGTGGACTACGCCTTCGCGTGGGCGGGCATGTACCACCGCCGGCTGCTGGACGACGGACTGCTGCACTTCACCGACGGGCTGCGGACCGCCGAGGACCGGCCCTGGATCTGGCGGCTGCACCGCGAGGCGCGCAGCTTCGCCGTACTCGGCCTGCACGGAGTGTTCTACCGGCGCGGGGTCGCCTCCTCGCTCACCCAGATCGGCGATGTCCGACAGCTTGACTTCATTCGCGCATTCGACCAGGTCATCGAGGAAACCGCACGGGACCGCGACGCCGACGCCCTGCTGCCGAAGGCCGTCCGCACATATTGCGCGATCATTTCCCACCACCTGGGCAACATCGAAAGATTCGAACCACAAGTGGCCCGCAAACTCCGTTCCATGTCGGCGGCGGCGATGAAACGCATGCCCCAGGACGTATTGAAGGACGCACTGGATTCCATGGACTACGAGCGCGCCGCACGGCTGCGGCGAGTCAAGCGCCGGCCCGCCGGGGCGGAGGTGGCGGCCTGATGTCCGCCTACACGCCCCTGGCGGAGCGCAAGCGCACCCAGATCTTCCTCGCCTCGACCCTCTACGGGGCGGCGACCCTCGCGGCCGCCATCGACGCGGGCAGCGTCGGCCCGGCCGACCGCCGGCTGCTGCTGATCAGCAACAACGCCGCGACGCCGGAGACCACTCCGGCCGTCGACGAGATGCCCGGCTTCGAGCGGCTGCGCACCCGCTTCGACCGGGTGCTGTCCTGGAACGAGACCATCTCGCCGTTCCACCCCGGCGGCTGGGCCCCGCGCATGGACGACACCCCGCTGTGGGAGCGCCATCTGCGGCTGCTGTGGAACCTCGGCGACGACGAGATCGAGCTGGTCCTGGAGTCCATCCAGGTCAACCCGGCGATGGCGGTGGCCAACGTCTTCCAGGGCGCGCCCATCGACGTCTACGCGGACGGGCTGATGAGCTACGGCCCGACCCGTAACAAGCTCGACCCGCTGATCGGCACCCGCATCCGCCGGCTGCTCCACCTGGACCTGGTGCCGGGGCTGCGGCCGCTGCTGCTGACCGAGTTCGGCGTGGCACCGGAGGTGCTGCCGACCGAGGTGTTCACCAAGGTGCTCGCCGAGGTCGCGGACGCCGCCCCGCGCGGTGTCGCCTCCGCCAGTGAGCGGATCGCCGGCGGCGGCGGCCCGGCGCTGATGCTCGGTCAGTACCTGTCCGCGCTGGACATCCTCACCCCGCAGGAGGAGGAAGAGCTGCATGTGCGGATGTTGCGCGGCGCCGTGGCACTGGGCCACCGCACCGTCGTCTTCAAACCGCACCCCACCGCCCCGGCCCGCTGGTCGCGGATGCTGGAGAAGAAGGCCGCGGAGCTGGGTGCGGAACTGACCGTCATGGACACCCCGGTCCTCGCCGAGGTGCTGTACCAGCGGATGCGCCCGGCCCTGGTCATCGGCTGCTTCTCCACCGCACTGCTCACCGCCGACGTCTTCTACGGACTGCCGGTGGCCCGGATCGGCACCGAGGTGCTGCTGGAGCGGCTCACCCCGTACCAGAACAGCAACCGCATGCCGGTGACGATCGTGGACGCGCTGCTGCCCGACCTCGAGGACCACAAGGCGGTGACCGCCGCCCAGCCGGTCGACGAGCGGGCGGGCAAGCGGCTCGGCGGACTGGTCACCGCGGTCGGCTTCTGCATGCAGGCGAAGATCTACCCCGGTCTGCGGCCCGCCGCCGAGCGCTATCTGGCCACCCATCTGGACGCCCACACCTGGCGCTACTTCAAGAAGCGCCGGCTGACCGCGCTCGCCCTGCCCGGCGCGGTCCCCTCCCAACTCGCCTTCATCCCGCGCAATGAGACGGTGCGCCGGGTGGCGCGCCGGGCCCGCGCCCTGAAGCGGGCCGCGCTGAAGCGGACGGTGACCGGATGAGCGCCCCGCCCGCCCCCGACGCGGGGCCGATATCGTCCGCGGCGGCGACGGCTCCCACGCCGACGCCGCCGCGCGCCCCCGACGACGCCCTGGAGAGATCCGCCGAGCAGACCGCCAAGGCGGCCGCACGCGGCGGCGGCCATCCGGTGCGGCTGCGCGCGCTGGACGGGCTGCGCCTGCTCGCCGCGCTCATGGTGGCCGCGTACCACTACGGCGGCCGCAGCGGCGAGATCAGCCAGGCCTGGGGCACCTCGCCCCGCGAGCAGTTCCCCACCCTCTCCGGCTACTTCGCCTACGGCTGCCTCGGCGTCCAGATCTTCTTCGTCATCAGCGGCTTCGTCATCTGCATGAGCGGATGGGGACGGCCGCTGCGCTCCTTCTTCGCCTCGCGCGTCTCCCGCCTCTACCCCGCCTACTGGGTCGCGATCATCCTGGTCACCGCCGTCTTCGCGCTCCCCTGGGTCGCCTACGAGGCGGTCTCGCCCAGCGACGCGCTGGTCAACCTGACCATGCTCCAGCAGCCGCTCGGCGCGCACCGGGTGCTGGGCGTGTGCTGGACCCTGTGGGCGGAGCTGCGCTTCTACGCCCTCTTCGCACTGTTCGTGGTGCTCCCGGGCGCCAGCCGGCACCGGGTGGTGCTGTTCTGCGCCGTCTGGACCCTGGGCGCGGCGTTCGCCGAGGCGGCGAACCTGCCGCTGCTGGACGTCGTCCTGATGCCCGAGTACGCCTCGTACTTCATCGGCGGCATGGGCATCTACCTGCTCCACCGCTTCGGCCACGACGCCCTGGCCTGGGGCATCGTCGGGATCAGCTTCCTGATCGGCCAGCACTACGCGATCGGCGAACTGTGGCACCCGGCGAACGTCAACGCCTTCTCCTACCGCTCGGCCACCGCCATCATCGCCATCGTCGCCTTCGGCTACCTGGCGGTCACCCTGATCGCGCTCGGCAAGCTCAACTGGGCGAACTGGCGCTGGCTGACCCTGGCGGGCGCGCTGACCTACCCGTTCTACCTGGTCCACGAGCATCTGGGCTGGGTGGTCGTGGGAGTGCTCCACCGCAAGCTGGGCATCCCGTCCTACGCGACGTTCGCCCTGACCGTGCTGCTGATGCTGGCCCTCGCCTGGGTGCTCTACCGCTTCGTCGAACAGCGGCTCACCCCAGTGATCAAACGCTCGCTGACCACGGTCCGGCTGTAGGGCCGCCACACGCTCTCGCGGCTCCCCTCGCTGTTTCGCGGCTCGCGGCGAGGGGAGCCCTACTCGTTTCGCTGGGACAGCGCCTGATCGATGACATGGCGGGCACAGCAAGATCTTTACCCGACAACGCGAATATTGGCGATCCCGCATGGACGGCCAATGACCGCCCTCGTACCGTATGGCCAGTCGGCCCGACCAGGGTCGCGAACGAGGGGGGTTCGGCATGACACGGCAGGAACTGACCCGGCTCACCGGCAGCGGTAATGGGGAGTGCAGCCAAAACGACTGTCCCAACATCTACCGGGACGAGACTGACGGCGGGATCGTCGTGCAAGGCGACATCTACGAAGCGTTCCAGCCCCCGCCCGGTGAGGCACTGGTGAAGATCCACGAGCATGTCATGCGGGAGGCCATCCGTGCTCTTGGAGGGTGAAGCGTGGCAGGCCAAATTCCGGGACTTCCGGAGCGAGGCATGGCGGCTTGAGACTCTGCCTGCCTACAAGGTCCCACAAGAAGAGGAAGAGATCCGGGCCTATCTGGCGGGTGAACGTATCGATCCCCACGCACACTCCAACGAGTACACCGAGGATCTGAAGCGGGTACGTCGCGAAGGAAAGAGCAAGGGGCGCGTACACATCGTTACCCGCCCGCTCTCCACGTATCTCCGCTACGAGTTCATGTACTACAGGCCGCACGTATGGGCCGGCGAAGACATCAGAATCATGGACGTGACCGACCGGGAAAATCCCCTGGCCGGCGTTCAGGACTTCTGGATTTTCGACAAAAGAGAAGTCGTCCTCATGCACTACCAGGCGGACGGCACACAGATCAGCCGTGAAGTGCACGAGGGCGACGTGACGCCATACCTCGAATATCAGCGTATCGCTTTGGCCGAGTCGGTGCCCTTTGAGGAGTACGTGAAGGGTCTTGACGTTTGAGCCGGAAGAGCTGAGGCAGTCCAGAACGGACTTGGCCGACACGCTCAAGACCCTCCGCAAGCGGGCCGGGATCACACAGACCCGGCTCGCTCAGCGTTGCAATATGTCCCAGACGAAGATCAGCAATATCGAAGGAGCGAAGCTAACGCCGAGCCTTGTCGATGTAGAGCTGATTCTCCGCGCTCTGAAGGCACCGTCCGACCTCGCCTCCCAGGTGGCGGCCCTTGCTCGTACCGCAAACACCGAATGGCAAGACGTCTGGTCCCAGCGCCGCACCGGTCTGGAGAAGAAACAAAATGAACTTGCCGGGTTCGAACGTTCTTCTACAGAGTTTCGGTACTTCCTCCTGTCCATGGTGACTGGCCTGCTGGCGACCCCAGACTATGTGAGGGCAAGCCTCGCTCACATCTCAGGAGATCACAGCAAGGCGATCGCCAGGAAGCTGGAGCGGCAGTCGGTCCTGTACGACACGTCGAAGCGTTTCACGTTCATCCTGACCGAACAGGCCGTACGCTGGCCGTTCCTTCCTGCCCCTGCCATGGCTATGCAGATCGACCGACTGGCGTCGATCAGCCTGCTGCCGAACATTCGCCTCGGAGTCATCCCCTTCGACGCCCATGTCCCGGTGGGCCCGTTGAACACCTTCACCATCTATGACGCGCGAATCGCCACAGTTGAGACGCAGACGGGCGCGATGATTTTCCGGGACCGTCGGGATGTGTCGGCGTACCTGGATGAGTTCGCAGCATATGAAGGATTCGCCTTGTTCGGGGAGAAGTGCAGAGAACGGCTGTCCGAATGGGCCAACCAGTGCCGCTCATGACCTTTACCCGACTACGGAAATATCAATTGGTTCGCTCGGCATTCTTCTCTACCGTGAGCTTATGAGCTCCCGCCCCGGCGGTTGGAAACCCTGGACAGGTCGAGCAACCGGGGCGGGTGACCAAACCGCAGAGGAATCCCCTGCGGTCGCGGGCCATGTCCCCGACGGTACGGCGACATGGCCCATCGCGAAAGAGGAGGCTGGTAGATGAACGCTGCGGCCGTCGACAGGTACGAGACGCGCACGCCCGACGCGGAAGGTTGGCGCGGAGTCCCGTTCAGGCACCCGCGTGACCTGATGACCGAGCAGGCCGACGGAGGAAAGCACGACGGAGGACCAATGCCTCCGGAGGCCCCCCGCGACCCAGCCCCGCAGGGAGGCGACGGCAAGTGAACCCCTGACATTCCCATGGCTTACTGAATCGGCCCCTGTCACCTGCTTCCCCCGTGGCAGATGGCAGGGGGCCGCCTACCGGCCACACCTGCACCGACACCGCAGGGGTACCGCTATCGCGGCGCGGACGATGGAGTCCCTGGAACGGGGACACCACCGGTCCACAACTCCTCCGCGTGTTCCGCGAAGCGAGAGAACATCCCCTCGTCACCATGGCGCCGCAGATGCATCAATGGCGAATCATGGCCCACGAGCCGCGCCAGATGTGGCGTGACGAGTGCCTCGTCGTCAAAGCGGAAGACCGACAGGGAGACGTGATTCATGGCATCCGCCGACGCGGAGAACCGCGCTTCCAGTCCCTGCACCTCACCTATCTTGGCGAGTTGCTCCAGGGTCATCCTGACGCGTGTGGAGACCGTCAGGGCAACGTCCTCGATGGCTTCCCGCTGTCGGGTCACCGCCCCCTCCGGATCGCCAAGCAGGAAGCGAACTCGGCAACCGCTCTCTGCCTTCCTCCGAAGGATTTCGGGAAGAGCAGGTACCTGTGTCCAGAGGAAGTAGGACGTGAAACCGGCGAAGAACAGGTCCTCGGTCGCCCCGGCGATCAGATCAGCCCAGACCGTTGAGGGACAGGCAGACCTGTATGCGTAAATGTGGACGAGTTCCCGGTCACCGCCGGTCTTCAGCCGGTCCCTCACAGCTTTCGGCCACAGCATCTCTGCGTCAACTCCCAACACCTCAGCGGCGTCTACCCGGTTCCTGGCGTGCGGGATGAGCTCTTCGTCCGCGATCCATCGTTCAACGGTCTTGCTGGAGACACCCACCCGGATAGCGAGCTGTCTTGGTGACAGCCCAGAGGACTCGACAGCTGATCGTAAGGCTGAGTTCAAAGCTCCCCCTGGGGACGTTTGGGCGTTTTCAACGGTAGCGCCGATACGCCCCAGACGTCCTTGCCTTGGGCGGTAATACGTCCGCTTTGGGCGGTCAGTCTTTGGCTGCAAAGACCCTGCGACCGTCCTCCTGGCCCAGTCCATGGCCACCAGTCTCTGAGGAGCTGATGACGTGATCTACCTGATCCGGTGCGTACTCGAATGGGTGAAAGTAGTTTCGAACGGCGACTTCACGGGGGCGGCACAGTGACCCAGTCGAACGGCCTGCGGCTGCTGCCATGGTCCAGCCCCGAAGGCAAGCCGTGTTTCCTGGTTTCGGACGGCGATCACAGCGCGCTGAGCCGGCGGGCTGACGAAATCGAGGCCCTACAGCTCGCCATGGGCGCCGGACTCCTCTACCACGCCCGTGCGCTGTTGGGCGACCGGAAGGCGGACGCGCGAGAACTGCGTTTCCTGGCGGAGCGACTGTGTGAGGCGCTCCGTGATGTGCTGCGGGTCGCCGAGAGCAGGGGCGGGCGCCTGGCCGCCCCTGAAAGCGATGGGGGTGAGAGCCTCGGCGGCGCGCCTGAGAGCAACGAGGGCTCGGCATGACCAAGTGGGAGATCGGGCCTGTGCCGGGGCGGGGGCTGTACCGCATGGCGGATGGGGAACTCGCACTGCCGCTACAGATCAGCAGCGATGGGCGGCATCGGGCCATCGCGCAACTAGCGCTGACCCCCGCCGAGGCGGAGCAGCTGCACGCGGCCCTGTGCTACGCGCTCGGTGAGCAGCCCCCACCCACCGCCGCCCCTGAGTGCCGACAGCCGATCCGCTACCCGGGTGGCCGACAGCGGTACTGATGCCGAAACAACCGCCTTGCTCCGGCGTTGTCGTCGGCAACAGCGAGGGCCCGCTCCCAAGGAGCCCGCTGACAGCGGCCGGGTCAGAGCCAGCGCGGCTCGTCGGCGCCCAGGCGGCCTGGCGGGCGGGCCCAGTCCGGCGGACCGTCCGGGAAAACGGTCGGGGAACCGGTCGGGAGGCCGATCGGGGAGCGGGCGTAGCGCAGCTTTCCGAGGTCGGAGGTGGTCTCCGCCAGCCAGGGCGCCGGGTCGTGGGCGGGGCCGTCCGCGCGGCGCCCCAGGGGGGCGGGGGCGATGCCCCGCATCAGCCAGGACGCGGTGCCCGCGAGGGAGAGCCGCAGATGGCGTCCGCCGCCGGTCTCCTGGCGTTCGGTCAGCGCTCGCAGCACCGCCGCCGCCAGCAGATAGCCGGTGCCGTGGTCGAGCGCCTGGGCGGGCAGCGCGCCGGGCCGGCCGTCGGTACCGGCACCGGCGTCCGCCTCGATCGCGGCGATCCCGGTCGCCGCCTGGACCAGGCTGTCGAAACCGCGCCGCCCGGCCCACGGCCCGGACCAGCCCCAGGCGCACAACTGGGCGACGATCAGCCCGGGGTGGCGCTCCAGCAGGGCGTCCGGGGCGAGGCCGAAGCGGTCCAGCGCACCGGGGCGGTAGCCGGTGACCACCACATCGGCGTCGGCGAGCAGCGCGTCGACGGTACGGCGGCCCTCGGGCGCGGCGAGGTCGAGGGCGGTGGAACGCTTGCCGAAACCGGTGTCGGCGTGGGCGTCGGGGTCCTCGGGCAGCCGTGGGGAGTCCACGCGCAGGACGTCCGCGCCCAGCAGGGCCAGGGTGCGGGTGGCCACTGGTCCGGCGATGACCCGGGTCAGGTCGAGGACCCGCACCCCGCTCGCGGGCAGCACGCCGCTCGTGGGCCCGCTCGTGGGCAGTGGCGCCTCCGGGAGCGGGCGCGCGGCGCCCTCGCCGATCCGCCGGGACTCGATCAACGGCAGCCCGGCCAGCGGGATCGCGCTCTCACCGGGCCGCGCCACGGCAACGGCCAGTCCGCCCGCCGCGTAGACGGTCTCCTGGACCGCGCGGGCCGGGCGGGCCGCGAGCGCCGCCGCGAGGTCGTCCGGCCCGCTGTCGGCGGACAGGCCGAGGGCGGTGAGCAGCCGGGCTCGGTGGTGCGGGTAGTTGGCGTGGGTGCGCACCCAGCCGTCGGCCGCGCGCCAGAAGCCGGACAGCGGGGCGAAGTTGGTGGGCCTGCGGCCGTCGATCCGCAGATGCCGTTCGCTGACGAACGCCGTCGCGACGGCACCCTCGTCGACCCGTACCGCCGGAACCGCTCCGCCGGAGCGCCGCGCGCCCAGTTCGGCGGCGGCCAGCGAGCACACGCCCACGGTGGCGCGGGCCAGTTCCGCCACGGGCAGCCGGGCGGACAGTGCCCCGCTCACCGGGCGGTACGCCACCCTCTCCAGCAGCGCCGGATCACCGCCGAGGGCGGTCCAGGCGTGGGTGGTGGCCGCGTCCGGTGGTGCGTCGCTCGTGTCGCTCCTCGTCATCCGCTCATTGTGCGCCGCGGCGCACTGACGCGGCGGCGAGGGCCCCGCCCCCTCCTCCTGGTCGGGGACGGAGGGGGCGGGGCCGGTGCGAGAGGGCGGCGGGCTTACGCGGCGCCTGCCCGGCGGTAGAGGCCGAGGGCCTCGTGCCCGAGAGCGTTGGACAACGTTGTCCGACGCTTGGTCGCCGGTAGGGTGCCACGGCTGCTCCGGCCTGCCAAGACACCCGGCGCCACAACTAGGGTCCGTCTTCAAACGGATCTTGCCCAGAGCAGGAACGATGCGAGGGTGACCGCCGCTTCGTAGGAAGTGGCGGTCTTCTCGTATCTGGTGGCGATCCCGCGGAAGCCCTTGAGCCGGTTGAAGCAGCGCTCGATCATGTTGCGCCGCCGGTAGGTCTCCCGGTCGAACCCTGGCGGTCGTCCGCCGTGGCCTCCGCGTCTCAGCCGGTGCCGTCGCTGGTCGGTCTTCTCGGGGATGGTGTGCGCGATGCCGCGTCTTCGCAGGTAGGCACGGAAGCCGCGGGAGCTGTAAGCCTTGTCTGCGATGACCTGGCCGGGCTTGCACCGAGGCCGGCCCAGGCCGGTGCGGGGAACACGGATCCGTTCCAGCAGAGGGCGTGCGCAGACACTGTCGTGGCGTTGGCCGGGCGTCACCAGGATCGCGAGCGGGCGGCCCTTGCCGTCGCAGGCGAGGTGAATCTTGGTCGTCAGCCCGCCTCGGGATCGGCCGAGGGCGTGATCGTCCGGTTCGTCCTGCCGATGCCGCCCCCTTTTCGGCCGGTGGCGGCGGCGTGCTGGTGGGCGCGGACGATGGTGGAGTCGATCTGGACGAGCCAGTCGATGTCGCCGGCCGCGTCGGCGTGGGCTTGGATCTGCTGCAGGGCCCGTGTGAAGACTCCGTCGAGGGCGTAGCGGCGGAAGCGGGTGTACACGGTCTTCCACGGCCCGTAGCGTTCCGGCAAGTCACGCCAGGAGATCCCGGTGCGGATCTTGTAGACCATCCCGTTGACGACCTGCCGGTCCTCCACGCGAGGACGCCCCGTCGCAGCCCGGGGTATCAGCGGAGCGAGTAACTCCCACTCCTGATCAGTGAGTTCATGACGACGTACCACGACACCATGATCTACCACCCGGATGATCTTTGAAGACGGACCCTAGTACTCCTGTCAGAAGGTGTGCCGAGCGTGGGGGGATGCCCTGTCGGTCAAGCTCGCGACCGCGATGTCAAACCGGCCGACGCCGACGGCCATCTCGATGACCGCGGACGTGGAGCCGGCGGCGCTCGCCCAGGGCTCAGCCGAGCGACGTCGCGTGGACTTCTCTGGGACTACCGGCCGGTTGGAGGTGTGGCCGTGTCAGGGAACCGGCGCGGTGGATGGTCTACGACGAGGAGTTGATGGAGGCGGGCGAGTGCGGAGAGGAGGGTGTCTCGTTCCTTGTCGTCCACCTCGGCCAGGGCGGTGGTCAGGGCATTGTCGGCCTGTGCGGCGCGGCGCTGTTCGCTGGCGGTGCGGATGGCCTCGGTGAGGTCGACCAGGGTTTTACGGCCGTCGGCGGGGTCGGCGGCGGTGGTCACCCAGTTTCGGCCGGCCAGGGACCGCACGCTGGTGGAGACGCGGCTTTGAGCGAGGCCGGTGCGCTTGGCGATGTCGCCTACGGCACTGCCAGGGTGCAGGAAGAGGTCCTGGAGGACCAGGAACTCGCCGGGGGCGAGGTTGAGTGCGTGGGCGCCCATGCCTTCGAGGGCGATCTCTGCCAGGCGGCGGCCGAGTTGGTACAGCTCACTCATCTCCATCTCCATCTCTTCAAAATACATCTCCCAGTATCCATCTGAGCAGATACATCTTGACAGATCCATCTTTCCGAAGCATCTTGAGAGATGTAGCTGGGCGGCAAGCCCGGACCCCACGAGAGAAGGCACCATGAGCCTCAGCGACTACCTGCTCTACACCGGCGTGTTCATCGCGATCCTCGCCACGCAGCTCGGCACCCAGCGCCCGGACGCCAGACGGCTGCTGCTGCCCGTCGCGATCGTCGCGGGTGTCGGCTTCAAGTACGTCAAGGACATACCGTCCGGAAACACGCCCCATCTGATCGAGACGTCCGGTCTCGTACTCGGCCTGCTCTTCGGTCTCGCCTCGATCGCCCTGATCGAGGTCCGCCGCGACCCGGCCGACTCCCGCCTGGTCACCGTCGCGGGCTGGCCCTACGCCGCGCTGTGGACGGCCGCGATGGCACTACGCATGGGCTTCGCCTACGGCTCCACCCACTGGTTCACCCACGCCCTGGCCTCGTTCTCCATGCAGCATCACGTCCCGGCCGCCACCTACGGCACCGCGTTCGTCCTCATGGTCCTGGCGATGATCACCGTCCGCACCGCCGGCGTCCTCATCCGCGCCCGCCTCGCGGGCGCCACCATCGACTTCGGCGCCCTGGGCATCGCCCGCCGGCTCGCACGCTGAGCGCCCATGGGGTGACCGCCTTCGCGGCACGAGCAGGAGCAGGAACAGCGGCAGATGGAATGCGGCCGAATGCCCCACACTGCGAGGCGAGGCCACCGCTCATGTGACCTTCAGGATTCCCGCGGTCCGTTGTCGCCATGGTGCGCGCTGTCATGATCTACAGAACTGGGACCGGCCGCAGCAGCACGCGCGTTACGTCCCACGTGCGTGCGGTATCCACCCCGAGCTCATACAGCCGGGTTTGCACGCCTTCGACGCTCCTCCCAGGCGCGGGTCGTGCACGACGGACGACAGTAGACGCGGCGCCGCCCGGTCGGAGGCTGACGCATCGGACCGCCGCACCATCCACACGGAGCGAACTGGCCTTCGAGGTCTTCCGGAGTGCGGTGGGACTTCAGAGGGGTAGATCGTCAGTCTGCCAGGGCGACGTTCACCACGTCGGTGAGATCAAGGTCGAGCGCCCGGTAGCGGGATCGCATGACGCGGGCGATGACACCGCCGGGCGTGCGCCCTCGGCGCTGTTCAAGGGCGTGCGCCGCCAAGGCCGGGCGCTGGCGATCGCCGTCACCACCTGGGCGGCGGCCATCGCCCTCGCGGGCACTGTCCACCACTTCCTCGCGGCCGCGGCCCTGCTGGCCGCTGCCGGAGCGGCGGACCTCGTCAGCGCGGTCTACCGCGAGACGATTCTGCAGACCTACGCACCAGACGCCATGCGTGGCCGGCTGCAAGGCGTCTTCACCGTCGTCGTCGCCGGCGGTCCGCGCCTCGGAGACCTACGTGCCGGCGCCATGGCCTCCGCCACCGGTCTCGGTGTCGCGTGGACAGGCAGTTCGCTGCTCTGCATGATCGTCGTCATCGCCGGCGCACTGCTTGTCCGACCGTTCTGGCGCTGCACCGTCACCCTGGCACAGCCGCCATCCCCGCCGACGCGTCCCGAAGCCGCACACCAGCCATAGAACTGGCGCATCACGGCCGTCTCTCGATCGGTCACCCGGAGATCCAAACGAACCGTCAGAGTGATCGGCCCCACGGGGCCAGTGGTCATAGGCGGTCAGTGAACGCAAGACAGGCTGTCCAGTGCGGTCGTTGTGCCAGATCGTCGGCGGAAGTCCTGGGGGAGGGCGTACCTGCGGCTCTGGGCCGTGTCTTCGAAGCAGGGACCTAACCGTGCAATCGGCGTCGCAGGAAGGTGTGCCAGGTCTGCTCGAAGGAGGCGGTCAGCGCTGCCTTGGGGGCGAAGCGGTCCCAGGCGTGGAAGGCGCCGGCGTAGACGTGCAGGTCGACTGGCACGCCTGCGGCGATCAGCTTCCGGGCGAAGTCGACGTTCTCGTCGCGGAAGACGTCGAACTGGGCGGCGGCGACGAAGGTGGGGGGCAGGTCGGCCAGGTCGGTGGCGCGGGCCGGGGCGCAGTACGGGTGCAGGTCGGGCGCGCCGGCCCGGTCGCCGAGGACGGCGGACCAGGCGTGCAGATTCTGGTCGCGGTCGACAATGCCGAGGTCGAGGATCTCGTGGCTCGACTGGGTCTCGTTGCGGTCGTCGAGCATGGGGTAGCTCAGGGCCAGCAGACACGGCGCCGGGTAGTGACGGTCGCGGGCCATCAGGGCGATCGCGGCCGCGGGGGCGCCGCCGCCGCTCGCGCCGGCGAGGCCGATGCGGTCGGGTGCGATGCCGAGATGCGTGGCGTGCTCGCGTAGGTAGGTGTACGCCAGATATCCGTCCTCGGCGGCGCCGGGAGCCTCGGTCTCGGGGGCGAGGCGGTAGTCGACGGCGGCGAGCACGCAGTCGAGTGCCAGGGCGAGCGAGGCGTGGTAGGGCGCGTCTTCGTGCGCGCTTCCGAGCACTTGGCCGCCGGCGTGGAACCAGAGCAGTGCGGGCTTCGGACGGTCCTCGGCTTGCCGACCGGACGGACCGGATGCATCGGACGAGTCGGGCTGATCGGACGGACGGAACAGCACGATGTCGAGAAGGGACCCGTCGTCGCGCGCGATCTGCACGGTTTCGACGTTCACGCGCGGGTCGGCCAGATTCTGCGCATTGGAGTGCGCATCAGCCGGCGTTTCGGCGGCGCGCAGTCGGGCGCGCAGTGCGGGCACGTCGGAGAAGTCGAGCAGTGGCCCGTTCGCCGCCTGGATCATCGCCTCGAGTATCGGGGCGAGCTCGGGGTCGAGTGCGTAGTCGGAGACCGCCATCGTCTTTCCTTTCGTCAGAACAGATCGGGCCGGCCGCTGCCGGCGTAGATCCCGCCGTCGACCGGTCGGAGGGAGTAGCCGGGCAGGGCCCGGCGCGGGGTGAACTTCTCGACCAGGCCCTGGGGCCCGGGGTGGTCCCGGCGCTCCGGGTCGCTGGTGAGGGAGGTGTGACCGTGTTGACGCGGATCCTGTGCGGGCCGAGGTCGAAGGCGAGACCGCGGGTGAAGTCCACTACCGCGCCCCGGCCGCGTTGGACGCGGGCCGCTAGCTGTTCACCGCGGGGCGCTCGACCGGGCAGGTGGCGCGGGAGCTTCGGGTGACGGCCGTGTCGGTGGGCCGGTGGCGGCGGGCCTGGGAGACGGGCGGTCCCGATGCGCTGGTCTCCATGATGAGGATGGTCGATTCGACCATCCTCATCAGCCTGGACAACGACGTACTCGACTCGACCCCGTGATCGTCACCGGCTTCCATGCCAGCCGCGCCCACAAGCTCACCTCCGGCCAGAAGACCGCCAACCGCGTCATCGCTGTCGGGCGGGCACCGGTCGAGCACGGCTTCGCCCACCTCAAGAACTGGCGGATCCTCACCAAGCTCCGTACCGCCCCTGCCCGCGCCACCTGCCTCCTGCGTGCCCTGCTCGTCCTGACGAACCTCGAAGTCACTCGCTGACGGATCTACTCAGCAGATAGGCACCCACGACAAACTTTGAGTGTCCCGGCATTCCAGCCCTTTGCCAGTAACGCATTGAGCCGAGCACAGACGGTCCCCTGGAACCGGTGTGCGTCAGGGCTGAATGTTCTCCAGGTCCTGGAGGAGGCTGGGGTGGGTCGGGTGCCACCCGAGGGCCTCGCGGGTGTGGGTGCTGGACGCCGGCTGGTCCATGGCGAAGATCGGGCCGAACGGGCCGAAGTTCTCCTGCGGGACCTCCTCGACCGGCAGGCCCAGTCGTCGGCCGATGACCGTGGCGATGTCCCGCACCGCGTCGCCCTCGTCGGCGACGGCGTGCCAGGCCGTCCCGGCCGGTGCGGACTCGAGGGCCAGACGGAACAGGACCGCTGCGTCGAGCGCGTGCACGGCCGGCCAGCGCTGGGTGCCGTCGCCCGGGTAGCCGGCCACCCCGGTGCGGCGCGCCTGATCGGTCAACAGGCCGGCGAATCCGCCCTGGCCCTCGTTGTGGACTGTGCGCGGCATGCGGACAGCCGTGCTGCGCACCCCGCGCGAGGCGAGGTCCAGCAGTGCGTTGACCGAACGGCCCCGGCCGCCCACCGGTCCGTCGGTCGGCAGCGGATCGGCCTCGGTGGAGGCGCGTCCCGGTACCCAGGGTGTGCCGGAGACCGTGACGATCGGGCGGTCGCTTCCGATGAGTTCCTGCCCCAGCGCGGTGAGAGCGGCGCTCTCCTCGGCGATGGCCTGGGCGAGCGCGTCCGGACTGCCGTAGTCGCGTCCGAACGCCAGACTGATCACGCCGTCGCACTGCGCCGCGCCGGACCGCAGGGCGTCGAGGTCGGCCAGGTCTCCTCGCAGCACCTTGGCGCCGGCGCTCTCAAGGGTGTGCGCGGAGCCGTCCGAGCGAGCCAGCGCGAGAACGGTGTGGCCGTTGCCGAGCAGTTCGGCGACGACGGCGGAGCCGATGGTGCCGGTACCGCCGGTGACGAAGACATGCATGAGCTCTCCCAGAAAGTGATGGGACCGTTGTCCCGTCACTGACTCTACACGGTGATGGGACAAGAGTCCCATCACCTATCCTGTTCTCATGGCTAGATGGCAACCAGGAGCGGCCCAGCGGCTCGTCGTCGCGGCCGTCGACCTGTTCACCGAGCAGGGGTACGACGCCACCACGGTGACGCAGATCGCCGAGCGCGCCGGCGTCACCAAGAGCACCTTCTTCCGGCACTTCTCCGACAAGCGCGAGCTGCTGGTCGCCGGCCAGGAGACGCTCAGCAGGCTGCTCGCCGACGGCATCACCGAGGCCCCTGCGAGCGCCAGCCCGCTCCAGGCGGTGGCGGCCGGTCTCGAGCGCGCGTCAAGCGCCATGGGGCCAGCGAACCGCGAACTCGGCCCGCGCCTCAAAGCAGCCGTGGCAGCCAGCACCGAACTCCAAGAGCGCGACGCCCTCAAGAGCGTCGGTCTCGCGGCCGCCATGACAGCCGCGCTCATCGCCCGCGGCGTCCCCGAGCCGACCGCGCACCTCGCGGGCGAGCTGGGAGTCCTCGCGTTCAAGCGAGGCTACGCCCAGTGGTCCGAAAGCGATCGTGATGACACAGAAGGGCTCGCGCCACATGCACTGGCAGCCCTGGAAGACCTGCGTGCGGCAAGCGCATCGCTGGGCTGATCGATGCCGTCGATGCCGTCGATGCCGCTCGACTGGCGCCGGCCGGGCCCTGTCGGCGCCATGGGCACTGCGCCCGTCGACCGCCTCCGAGACACCTTGCTCGTCCTGACAAACCTCGGAGCCGATCGCGCCCGGCTCACCGGTATCGACTGGGTCGACGACGCCGAATTCGCCGCCAACGGCCTGGACGCGGAGTCAACCGCCGAGTTGCGCAGGTGGGCGCAGTCGTGGGCCGACGACATCACGGAGCGACTTCACGAGCTGGAAGTTGCTGACGGCATCTGAACCGCCCACCACCCCGTGGCATTTCCGTAAGAGGTCGGCCTGCTGCGTCGCCCCGCCTCTGCCCCGCTCGTGCTCCAGTGGTTCTTCTTCGGTAGTGGCAGCGGCGGGCGGTTGCCTGGTGCCTGTCTGCGCCAGGCCGACCAGTTCAGTGCGTGGGTGCCAGGATCACGTACCAGGGATCCCCCTACCGCGCGGCCTCCGGGGCCAAGGTCGCCTCGATGCCCGCCACGATGGCGCGCAGGCCCTCCTCGAAGCGCTCCTCGTAGCCCTGGAACAGGTCCGCGCTCACCGTCGCCGCCAGCGAATACCCCTCGGCGGCCATGCGTGCCTCACGCTCGGCGACCTCGTAACCGGACATCCGTTCGCCCGGCCTGGGCTCGACCGACTGCTCCTCGATGACGAAGCCGAGCGTGAAGCTGAACGCGATGAACGTGGCGCGGGCGGCGGCGCCCGGGGTGAAGCCCGCCGCGACGAAGGCGCGCAGATGGTCCTCCTGTGACGCGGCGTGGTCGGTTCCGGTGAACCGGCTGCCGCTGTAGACCTTCGCGCCGTCGCGGTAGCCGAGCAGCGTCCGGCGCAGACCGCGCTGGACCTCGATGAGCCGCTCCTGCCAGGTCAGGGCTTCGAGATCGGCATGCGACGCGACCATGCGCCGGAACATGGCGGTGCTCATCTCGTCGAGCAGCGCCTGCTTGTTCTTGAAGTGCCAGTACAGGGCGGGGGCCTGGACGTTCAGCTCCTTGGCGATGCGGCGCAGGGTGAGCCCCTCGAGACCCACGTCGTTCAGCAGCCGCAGGGCGGTGTCCACCACGAGGGTCCGGTCGAGTCGCGTCGTCGCCATCCGGCCATTCTCCCTGCTCTCGCAAGCCTCCTTGACAATTTAACGCCGTTAAGTGCACGCTCTCCCCATGGAACTTAACAACGTTAAGGACGCGGACGTGCTGATCGTCGGAGCCGGTCCGGCCGGACTCACCCTCGCCGTCGACCTGGCCCGGCGCGGGGTGCGGGCCCGGGTCGTCGAGCGCGGCGAGGGCCTGTTCCCGGGCTCGCGCGGCAAGGGCATCCAGCCCCGTAGCCGGGAGGTCTTCGACGACCTCGGCGTCGGCGAGGCGATACGGGACGCGGGCGGTCCGTACCCGCCGATGATGAAGTGGGAGGACGAGCGGCGGCTCGGCGCCTTCGAGATGATGGAGCGGATCGAGCCCGCGCCGGACCGGCCGTACCACGAGGCGTGGATGCTGCCGCAGTGGCGGACCGCGGAGATCCTGCACGCGCGGCTGACGGAGCTGGGCGGCCGCGTCGAATTCGGCACCGCGCTCACCGGCCTGGAGCAGGACGGGGACGGTGTCACGGCACACCTCGGCTACGCCGACGGCTCGGCCGGGACCGCGCGCGCCGCCTACCTCGTGGCGGCCGACGGCGGCCGCAGCACCGTCCGGAAGGCGCTCGGCATCGGCATGACCGGCGAGACGGTCGACCCGGCGCCGTCGGTGGTCGCGGACGTGGTGATCGACGGCGCGGAGCGGGGCCTGGACCGCGACCACTGGCACGTGTGGTGGCACGCGAAGGGCGGCGGCATCGCGCTGTGCCCGCTCGCCGGGACCGACCACTTCCAGGTCGTCGCCCAGTACGACGACCCGGACGCCGTTCCCGACGCCTCCCCCGATGCGGTGCGGCAGCTGATCGCCGACCGCACCGTCCTCGCCGCCTCCGATGTGCGCGAGGTGCGGTGGGCCTCGGTGTTCACCCCGCGCGCGGCGATGGCGGACCACTTCCGCGCGGGCCGGGTGTTCCTGGTCGGCGACGCCGCGCACATCCATTCCCCGGCGGGCGGCCAGGGCCTGAACACCAGCGTGCAGGACGCGTACAACCTCGGCTGGAAGCTCGGGCAGGTGCTGCGGTACGGCGCGGACCCGGCGCTGCTCGACAGCTACGAGGCCGAGCGGCTGCCGGTCGCGGCGGGGGTGCTCGGCATCAGCACCCGCATCCACCGGGCGCACCGGGCGGGCGATGCCAAGGGGGGACGGCGCGCGGAGGAGGTCCACCAGCTGGAGCTCTCCTACCGGGACGGGCCGCTCGCCGTGGACGACCGCGGCCGGCCGGGCCCGGTGGGAGCCGGCGACCGGGCCCCGGACGCGCCGTGCGCCCTGCCCGACGGGACGCCCGTCCGGCTCTTCGACGTCCTGCGCGGGCCGCAGTTCACCCTGCTGGTCCTCGGTGACGCGGAACCGCCCACGCCGGACGCCGACTTCGGCGGCCTCGCCACGGCGCTGGGCGCGGCCGGATGCCTGCGCACCGTCAGGGTCGGCGGCCCGGACCCCGACCTCCTCGACCCGGACGGCCACGTGACCACCGGCTACGGCCCCGGCCCCGCGCTCTTCCTCATCCGCCCGGACGGCCACGTCTGCTGGGCGGCGGACACCGCACGGACGGGGACGCGGAGGCGCTCCGCGCCCACCCACTGAGCGCTGTCCGTCCCCGGCCGCCCGGCCACCACGGTCCGCCGTGGGCGGGCACATCGCGGGAGCGCCGGTCCCGCCCGTATCCGCCGAGGCGCACCCCGGATGCGGGCGGGGCGGGTTGGCGCGGCTGAGCGGCGACCGCCGTGGACAGGCCCCGCGCACCCTGCCCCGGACCCGGCGCGCCCTGGCCCGGACCCGGCGCGCCCTGGCCCGGCTCCCCTGCACCCCGTGCACGCGGCGACCCGCGCACGCCCCGCCCGCCGGTGCATTCAGCCTGAAGGGCAGTTGGCCGCGACGACCGGCGCCAGGACGTAGACCACCGCACCTCGCGCGCGGGCGAGGCGGGTTGACACGGCTGACCGACGTCCGCCGTGGACCAGGCCCGGTGCACCCTCCCCCCGACCCGGCGCACCCTGGCCCGGCTCCCCTGCACCCCGTACACACGGCGACGACGCGCACGCCCCCACCCGCCCGTACGTCCAGCCCCAAAGGCACCTCGCGCGCGGGCGGACCGGGACGACGCAGCTGAGTGATGTCCGGCAAGGCGTCAGGCGGAACCCGGCGGGATCGTGAGCGAAACCCGACGGGACGGCAGGCGCAGGCCGACGGGACGTGAGGCACGGCCCGACGGGGCGTCAGGCACTGTCCGGCGGGCCTACGCGAAGTCCAGCAGGACCTTGCACGACTGGCTGCGGTCGGCGGCCTGGCCGAACGCCTCGGCCGCCTCCCGCACCGGCCGTACCGCGCTGATCAGCGCGTCGAACGACGGCTCGGCCGCCAGCAGTCGCAGCGCGTCGTCGAACTCCGCGTGGAAGCGGAACGCGCCGCGCAGGTCGATCTCCCGGGCGACCAGCAGGTTTCCGGCGAACGGGGTCTGCCCCGGCGGCAGCATGCCGAGCTGGACGACCACCCCGCCGCGCCGCACCCGGCGCAGACAGGTGTCGAGCCCGGCGGCCACACCCGATGCCTCGATCGCGATGTCCGCCTCGTCCGAGGGCCAGTTGGGGTCGTCCGGGTCGTCGGCCCGTACGCACGCCGTCGCACCGGCCGCCGCCGCGAACTCCAGGGCGCGGGGCAGCAGATCGGTGGCCGTGATGGTCGCGGCGCCCGCCGCGCGGGCCGCCGCGACGGTCAGGCAGCCGATCGGGCCGGCGCCCGTGACCAGCACATGCCGGCCCGCGAGGTCGCCTGCGCGGCGCACCGCGTGCAGCGCCACGGACAGCGGTTCGGCGAGCGCCGCCCGGCGCGGCTCCAGTCCCTCGGGCAGGGCCCGCAGCTGTACCGCCGGGACGGCGATACGGGAGGCGAAACCGCCCTGCACATGCGGGAAGCGCGCGGCGCTGCCCAGGTAGCGGGTGTCCCGGCAGACGTTGGCGCGGCCGTCGAGGCATTCGGGGCAGGCCCCGCACGGGGTGGCCGGGTGGACGGCGACCGGGGTGCCGGGCGCGGGCCCGGTCCCGCCGTCGCCGTAGGCCACGACCGTGCCGACGACCTCGTGGCCCAGCAGCATGGGCTCCCGCAGCCGGAAGTCACCCACCCCGCCGTGGCGGTGGTAGTGGAGGTCCGAGCCGCAGATCCCGCCGTAGCGGACCGCGACCACGGCCTGACCCGGCCCCGGCTCGGGCTCGGGGAGCTCATCGACCCGCAGATCGCCCTGCCCGTGGATCACACAACCCAGCACCATCCGCGCCGCCTCCTCGTCGGTTGTCCCCGCTCGTCGATTGCCCCCGCGTTCACAGGACGCTCGTCATGCCGCCGTCGACGTACAGCACCTGTCCGCTGACGAAGTCCGAGGCGGGGGACGCCAGATAGAGCAGCGCGCCGACCAGGTCCTCGGTGCGGCCCCAGCGGCCGGCCGGGGTCCGCCCGCGCACCCAGGCGCTGAACTCCTCGTCCTCGACCAGCGGCCGGGTCAGCTCGGTCTCGATGTAGCCGGGGCCGAGCCCGTTGACCTGGATGCCGTACCGGCCCCAGTCCGCGCACATGCCCTTGGTGAGCATCTTCAGCGCGCCCTTGGTCGCCGCGTACGGGGCGATCCCGGGGCGGACCACCTCGCTCTGCAACGAGCAGATGTTGACGATCTTGCCGTGGCCGCGGGTGGTCATCCGCCGGGCGGCCTCCCGGCCCACCAGGAAGGCGCTGGTGAGGTTGGTGTCCACGATCTGCTGCCAGGCGGCGTCGGTGAACTCCAGCAGCGGCGCCCGGTTCTGCATCCCGGCGTTGTTGACCAGGATGTCGAGCGGGCCCACCCGCTCCTCGACCTCGGCGATCCCGGCGGCCACGGCCGGGCCGTCGGTGACGTCGAACGCGGCGGTGTGCACCCGCGTGTCGGCGTCGCCGACCTCGGCGGCTGCCTTCGCGGCCTCCTCGAGGGCGTGCGGGTCGCGCCCGTTGAGCACCACCGTGCAGCCGGCCTCCAGCAGACCGCGCGCCAGGGCGTGGCCGATGCCCCGGCTGGAGCCGGTGACCAGCGCGGTGCGGCCCGCGATGTCGAAGAGCGGATGTGTGGCCATGGCGTGCGTATCCCTGCCTCTCGCTGCCTGTGCTTCTGCTCGCGTTGCCTCTGCTTCTGCTCGCGTTCGGGAACGGTGCTAGATCACCAGTGACAGCAGCAGGACGAAGCCGAGCGAGACGACGGAGATGACCGTCTCCATCACGGACCAGGTCCGCACCGTCTGCCCCACGCTCATCCCGAAGTACTCCTTGACCAGCCAGAACCCCGCGTCGTTGACGTGGCTGAAGAAGAGCGATCCGGCGCCGATGGCCAGCACCAGCAGCGCCACATGCGTGCTGGACATATCGGCGGCGAGCGGTGTCATCAGCCCGGCGGCGGAGATCGTGGCCACGGTCGCCGAGCCGGTGGCGAGCCGGATGGCGACCGCGATCAGCCAGGCGAGCAGCAGTGCGGAGACGTTCCAGCTCTCCGAGATGTCCATGATCATCTTGCCGACGCCGATGTCGATCAGCGTCTGCTTGAAGCCGCCGCCCGCGGCGACGATCAGCAGGATTCCGGCGATCGGCGCGAGCGAGTGCTCGACGGTGGAGGAGAGGCGGTCCCGGGTGAAGCCGGCCGCCCGGCCCAGCGTGAACATGCCCACGATCACCGCCGCCAGCAGCGCGATCAGGGGCGCGCCGATGACGTCGGCGACCCGCTGGACATGGTTGTCCGGGTTGTCCACCACGATGTCGACGAGCGCCTTGATGAGCATCAGCACGACCGGCAGCAGCACGGTGATCACGGTGGCCCCGAACCCGGGACGCCGCTCCAGCTCCTCCGACGGGCGGGTGGGGATCAGCCGGTCCGGCGGGGTGACCCGCACCCAGCGGTCGGCGACGCGGGAGAAGACCGGGCCCGCGATGATGGCGGTGGGCACGGCGATGAGGACGCCGAGCGCCAGGGTGATCCCCAGGTCGGCGTGGACCGCGTCGATCGCGGCGAGCGGACCGGGGTGCGGCGGCACCAGGCCGTGCATGACGGACAGGCCCGCGAGCGCCGGGATGCCGATCCGCATCAGCGAATAGTTGCCGCGCTTGGCGACCAGCAGCACCACCGGGATCATCAGCACCATGCCGACCTCGAAGAAGATCGGCAGTCCGATGATCCCCGCGATCAGCACCATCGCCCAGGGCATCGTCCGGTCGCTCGCCTTGGCGAGGATCGTGTCGACGATCTGGTCGGCGCCTCCGGAGTCGGCGAGCAGCTTGCCGAGGATCGCGCCGAGGGCGATCAGCACGCCCACGCCCGCGACGGTCGAGCCGAGTCCGTTGGAAAAGCTGGTGATGACCTTGTCGAGCGGGGCCCCCGCGACGGCGCCGAGCGCCAGTGAGCCGATCGTCAGCGACAGAAACGCGTGCAGCTTGGTCTTGGTGATGAGGAGGACGAGGACGGCTATGCCGACGAGGACGGCTATGCCCAGCTGTGCGTGACCGGCCGACGTGATCGGGTCGACGGTGTCCGCTGCCAGCATCTCGACGCTGAGTCTGCTCACGGGCGGGTTCCTAACGTGCGTTACTGGTGTTCGAGCCGCCGCAGCGCGTCGGCGGCCCGCTCGGTGATGATCTTTGGCTCCGGAGTGACGTCGACGGCCACGCCGCGCTCGTCCGCCTGAAGCGGTTCGAGCGTGGCGATCTGCGAATCGAGCATCTTCTCGGCGAAGAAGTGGCCCTTGCGCTCCTTCATCCGCTCGGCGATCAACGAGCGATCACCGGTCAGATGGAGGAAGACGATGCCGGGCGCGGCGGACCGCAGCCGGTCGCGGTACGTCCGCTTGAGCGCGGAGCAGCTGACCACCCCGCCCCCCTCGGCGTGGTCGTGGGCCCAGGCACCGATGGCATCCAGCCAGGGACGCCGGTCGTCGTCGTCCAGCGGGATCCCGGCCGACATCTTCTCGATGTTGGCCGGCGGGTGGAAGTCGTCCGCCTCGGCGTACGGAACGCCGAGCTCCTCCGCCAGCAGGGGGCCGACCGTGGTCTTGCCCGTGCCGGACACTCCCATGACCACGACAACCTGGGGGGCGTGCATTGTGTGAAACCTCGCTGTCTTCTTCGACCTCGGCGCCGGGCACACTCAACCCCACAGATACGACGTATTCAAGAGTCTGTGACTTAAAAGTCATACTTATTTGCCGCTGAACGGCCACGTAGGCTGAGCGCATGGACGAACAGGGGCCCGCGGGCCGTGGTCAGAGGCCCAAGGCCAGGGGGCTGCACGACCGGCTCCTGGAGTCCCTCGGCCCCGCCATCACGGCGGGCGACTACCCACCGGGCACCGTGCTGCGCACCGATGAACTGGAGCGGCGCTTCGACGTCTCCCGCACGGTGGTCCGGGAGGCGGTGCGGGTCCTGGAGTCCATGCACCTGGTGGAGTCCCGCCGCCGGGTCGGGGTGACGGTGCGCCCCACCGAGGAGTGGGACGTCTTCGACCCCCAGGTCATCCGCTGGCGCCTGGCCGGCCCCGACCGGCCCCGCCAGCTGCGCTCCCTCACCGCCCTCCGCTCCGCCATCGAACCCGCCGCCGCCGCGCTGGCCGCCGAGCACGCCACGCCGGAGCAGTGCGCCGAACTCACCGAGCACGCGCTCAACATGGTCGCCACCTCACGCGGCCAGCAGCTGCCCGCGTACCTGATCCACGACATCGCCTTCCACCACGTGATCCTGCGCGCCTCGGGCAACGAGATGTTCGCGCGCCTGGGCGATGTCGTCGCGGAGGTCCTGACCGGCCGCACCCAGCACCAGGTCATGTTCAGCGACCCCGACCCGGAGGCGGTCACCCTCCACGTCCGCGTCGCCGAAGCCGTCCGCGCGGGCGACGCGGAGGCGGCGGAGCGCTATACGAGGGAGATCACCGTGGGGGCCCTGCGCGAGCTGGACATCCTGGCCCCGTAGTCGGGTGCGGGTTTGTCCGCGCCTTCGGCACGAGACGGAACCCGCACCCAGCCCGAGCCGAGCGGCCCCAGCGCGGAGCGCCCGCCTCCGCTCAGATCACCGGCACCGGATGCGGGGCGACACGGCCGGCGTCGCCTCCCAGGCTCGCCGCGCGGGCCGCGGCCGCCGTCTCGTGGGGATTGCCCAGGGAGACGGCGCTGACCTGGGCCAGGCGGGCGTACTGGGCCTCGGTCAGAGTGAGGTCCAACGCGTCCAGATACTCGGTCAGTTGCTCACTCGTGCGGGGGCCGATGACGGGGACGTAGGCCGTGGCGGCGCGAGCCGCGTGCGCCCGCAGCCAGGCCACGGAGACCTGGGCCGCCGAGACCCCGGTCTCGGCCGCGATCGCGAGGACGGTATCCAGGACGGCGGTCTTCTGGTCACCGTCCTCGACCCGTACCCCCGCACCCTGGCGGCTCAGCCGCCCCTCCGCACCGGTGCGGTATTTGCCGGTCAGCATTCCGCCCGCCAGCGGCGCGTACAGCGCGGCACCGAGGCCGAACGCCTCCGCCATGGGCAGGAGTTCGCGGTCGGCGGTGCGCTCGGCCAGGCTGTACTCGACCTGTATGCCGACGATCGGCGCCCGGCCGCGCAGTTCGGCCATGGTGGCCGCCGACGCCACCCGCCAGGCCGGGAAGTTGGACAGCCCGCCGTGCAGGATCTTCCCGGCGCGGACCAGGTCGTCGAAGGCCGCGACGATCTCCTCGACCGGCGTGATCGTGTCGGGGATGTGCGCCCAGTACACATCGATGTAGTCCGTGCCGAGCCGCCGCAGGCTCGCCTCCAGCGAACGGATCATGTTCTTGCGGCTGTTGCCGGTCGCACTGATCCCCGTGCGATCGCCTCTCCCCGCGCTGTACTTCGTGGCCAGCACGAAGTGGTCCCGATCGGCGGCGAGCAGCTCGCCGAGCAGCGTCTCGGACGCCCCGCCCTGGTAGCGGTCGGCGCTGTCGACGAACGTGCCACCCGCCTCGGCGAAGGCGTCGAAGATCGCCCGGTACCGCTCGCGATCCGTGGTGGTGAAGTTCGCGGTGCCGAGCGCGTACTCGGATACCCGCAGGCCAGTACGCCTGCCGAAGGTGGTGTACCGCATCAGTGTGTCGCCTTCCCTGAAACTGGAATCTGATTCCGGTAACCGTACCGGAATCGGATTCCGGTACGGTGGCACCGTGGACACCACCGGCAAGGACAAGCCCCTGCGCGCACACGCCGCCCGCAACCGCGACGCCCTCATCGCGGCGGCCTGCGACGCCTTCGAGGCCGGCGAGCTGGACATCCGCATCGAGGAGATCGCCCGCCGGGCCGGGGTCGGCGTCGGCACGCTCTACCGCCACTTCGCCACCCGCGAGGCCCTGATCGAGGCCGTCTACCGGCAGCGGGTGGAGGAGCTGTGCGGCGCGGTGCCCCGCCTCCTGGACGAGCTCGCCCCGTACGACGCGCTCCGCACGTTCCTGCGGCAGCTGGTCGCGCACTCGGCGGCCAGCCAGGGCATGGCCGTCGCACTGGAGGCGGTCATGAACACCGGATCACCGGTCTTCGCGCAGACCCGGACGGACATGACCGAGGCCATCGCCACGATCATGACCGCCGCCGTCACGGCCGGGGAGATCCGCGCGGATGTCACACCGGAGACCGTCTTCCGCGCGATGGGCGGTATCTGCACCAGCCATGACCAACCCGACTGGGAGGACAGCGCCCACGCGATCGTGCGCCTCCTGCTCGACGGCCTCCGCTCCGGCGCGGCAGGAATACCGCGCCAGGCAGGAATACCGCGCCAGGCAGGGCTACCGCGCGCGGAAGGGACACCGCGCTAGGCGCCGGCCTCGGCCCATCCCCGCAGCCACCCCCGGCTCGCCGCTCGGCCAGACGTCCGGCACGGCACGTCGGCAGCGCGGACCCGGTACCGGCCGCGCCCGCTTCAGGAGCCCACCGGCTGATCGTTCCGCAGCCGCGCGAACAGCCGCTTCGCCCGCTTCTCGTCCCACTTCACCGCGCTGCCCTTGGACGTCGCGAAGTCCGTCCTGGCCACGGGGACGTTCAGTCGGCTGCCGTCACCGCTCGAGACGCCCCTCATGGCCTCGAACATCGACATCAGCGTGCGCAGGTCCATGTCTTTGTCCACGATGAGCGTGTCCAGGCCCGCGCCCACGGTCGGGAAGACCTTCCACGGGACGAGGGCCTGGCCCGGCCGCGCGGCCTGCTTCGCGAGCGCGGACAGGAACTTCTGCTGGTTCTGGCTGCGCCCGAGGTCGCCGTTGGCCTCCTGGTGGCGCTGGCGGACGAAGGCCAGCGCCTGCCTGCCGTCGAGGGTCTGGCAGCCCCGCCTCAGGTTCGCGCCCGACTTCTCGTCCTCGATGGGCTTGTCCAGGCACATCCGGACGCCGCCCACCGAGTCGACCACGTTCACGAAGCCGGCGAAGCCGATCTCCGCGTAGTGGTCGATCCGCAGCCCGGTGTTGTACTCGATGGTCCGCACCAGCAGATCGGGGCCGCCCAGCGAGAACGCGGCGTTGAGCTTGTTCTTCGACGGACCGGGACGCTTGCCGGTCATGGGGTAGGTGAACGGCGGGAGGGTCACCCAGGAGTCGCGCGGCAGGCTCATCATCGTGGTGCCGTGGGCGCCGGTGTGCAGCAGCATCATCGAGTCCGTGCGGCGGCCCTCGGCCGATCCGGTGTGCAGGCTCTTCTTGTCCTGCTGGGAGAGGCCGTCACGGCTGTCGGAGGCCACGATGAGGTAGTTGGTGCCCTCGCCTTTCGGGGGGCGGTCCTCCACCTTGCTCAGGTCGACCTCGGTGTTGAGCTTGGACCAGGCCCAGCCGTACGTGGCGGCACCCCCGATCAGGACCACGGCGAGCAGGACGACCACCGTGCGCCGCAGCCGCCGGGGCCACCGGCGGCGGGGTACGGCCTCTCCGCCGCCGTGACCGCCCTCGTCGTCGTAGCCGTCGTAGCCGTATCCGCCGTCGACGGGCCAGTGGTTGTTCGACACGGTGGTGCTCCCTCCCCCGCTCATGTGGACGACAGACTCTCGCGGCGCTCTGCCGGATCGACGGTCAGCTGGTCGCCGGCCGAACCGGAACGCTGGATGCGGTGCCAGCGCAGCCGGGTGCCGAACAGCGCGCTGACCACGGACTGGATGATCACCAGGTACATCAGCTGCCGGTAGACGAAGAGCTGCAAGGGCATCGCCCACAGCGCCGTCAGCCGCTCCTTGTCCAGCCGCAGCGCGTATCCGGCGCCGAGCAGCTGCATCACGAGGAAGACGAGCCACACCCCGATCGACTCCACGGGGTCGGCGAAGAGCACGCCGTACAGGGCGAAGACGTCCACGATGGGCGCGATCAGCGGCAGCGCGACCTGGAAGAGGAAGAGGTAGGGCAGTCCGCGGCGGGCGAAGCGTCCGGCGGGTCCGACCTCCACGACGGCGTGGCGGTGCTTCCACATGGACTGGAGCGTGCCGTAGCACCAGCGGTACCGCTGACGCCACAGCTGGCGCAGGGAGGTGGGCACCTCGGTCCAGGCGACGGCGGTCTCCTGGTAGACCACCCGCCAGCCGGCCCGCCACAGCGCCATGGTGAGGTCCGTGTCCTCGGCGAGGGTGTCCTCGCTGACCCCGCCGACGCCCATCAGCGCGTCCCGCCGGAAGGCCCCGATGGCACCGGGGACCGTCGGCATGCACTCCAGCACCTCGAACATCCGGCGGTCGAGGTTGAACCCGAAGACGTACTCCAGGTGCTGCCACCTGCCCAGCAGCCGACGGCGGTTGCCGACCTTGGTGTTGCCGCTGACGGCGCCGATGGCCGGATGGGCCAGCGGCTGGATGAGCTGGTGGATGGCGTCCGGTTCGAAGACGGTGTCGGCGTCGACCATCACCACGATGTCGTGGTGGGCGTGGGCCAGGCCGGTGTTGAGGGCGGCCGCCTTGCCGGCGTTGGGCTGCCGGACCACCCTCACCCGGGGGTCGTCGATCCGGGCGGCGAGGTCCGCGGTCCGGTCCGTGGAGCCGTCGTCGACCACGATGATCTCGAGCTGCTGATGGGTCGAGGCCAGCAGCGAGTGGATCGTCGACTCGATGCCCGCCTCCTCGTTGTACGCGGGGATGAGCACCGTCACCGGGTCGTTCACCTCCCGCAGCCAGGGCGAACCGGGCCGGAAGCGGCGGAGGCGCCGCACATGGGCCCGTGCGAAGAAGACGAGCAGCAGCAGCCGCAGCAGGGCCAGCGCGCCCGCGACGCCGAGCACCCAGGCCATGGCCCGGACGAAGGTGTGCCCGATGCCCTGGACCTGGATCAGCGCCTCGCCCTGCCAGCGGCTGACGGTCGACACCGGGGTGTTGACCGGGGGTCCGCCGAGTCCTTCGGAGACCGTGGCGAACTTCTCGATCCTCCGGTTCCCGAGGAGCTTCTTCACCTCGCTGTAGCCGGTGTCGTCCTGGCTGTACTGCCGTACGACGCCCCGCTCCGGCTTCCGGAGCGGCCGGTCGGCCGCGACCAGGAGATAGCCCTGCGCCGCGGCGCGCCGGGCGGCCGTCCACTCGCCGCCGCACAGCGTGTCGGCCTGGGTGGTGAAGGGCAGCCGCAGGAGTTTGGTGTGCACACCGGCGGTGCCCGCGAGCGCGGTCTGGGTGAGGGACAGCTCCAGCCGGGTGCGCAGGGCCGAGGCCGAGCCCAGATCGGAGCCGGTGTAGGTGAGCGAGCCGATCTCATGCCCCTCGGCGCGGATCCGCCGCACCAGCTCCGGGTGGCGGACCGCCTGCGCGCCGGAGAGGAAGAAGGAGGCGTGCGCGTGGTGCGCACGCAGCAGATCCAGCAGGCGCGGGGTCCACTCGGGGTCGGGGCCTCCGTCGAAGGTGAGGGCGACGGTGCGGGCCGGCATACCGGCCGTCTGCACCGTGCCGTCTCCGATGCGCACCACCAGCTTCCCGGTGTCGGCTGCCTTCGGTACGGGCTTCGTACAGGGCCGGCGGGTTTGTTCGGAGGCGACCTCGTGGGTCGTCCAGCCTTCGAAGACCAGAGCGGCGGCGACCGCGGAGACCACGATGATCAGCAGCAGCCAGTGGCCGCGCGGTTCGGGGCGGAGTGCGTGCCGGGGACTCACCAGGAGGCGCCTCCGGACGGCGCGGCGACGACAAGGGGCGCGGAAACCGTGTCGCCGGAGTCCGCACCGGGCCAGGGGCGAGTGGTGGGGGCGCTGCCGGTGGTGGACCGCTCGGCGGTCCTCGGCGGCTCCGTGTCGTCCTGCCACAGCACCCCGGACAGCGCCGCGACCAGAAGCAGCAGATAACCGAGGCAGGCACAGCCGACCGCCAGGGCCGCGAGGGCCAGAAGTCCGCGCCGTCCGCCGGAGGCGTTGACGAAAATCTGCCCGGTTTGTTTTCTCCGCCGTCTCTTTTCGGCCACCGTCTTCACCATGTGGCGGAAGTGTAGCGATGAGTACGCGTGCCCCCGACTTACCGGAACACCGCGCTCCCCGTTACCAGAGGTAGCCCTGACCTGGTCTTTCTTGCTCAGAAGACCGCCGGGGCCGCCCACCCGGCGGACATCTCCGACACAGGGGGCCAGATACCTTCACCGGCGCCCGTCGGCGGCGAGTTGGGGAGGCGGCGTAAATGAGACAAGGCTCACGGCGGGCACGGCGACGGTACGCACCGGCCGGCGGAGCGTGCCAGCGGCCCCGGGAACCGTTCCAGCGACCCCGGCAGCACCAGCACCGACCCGGTCCCGACCCGGTCCCGGCTAAAGCGAAGGCCAGCGCTCGTACCACCGCTGATCGGCCTCCAGCTGAGCCGCCAGCGAGATGAGCATGGGCTCACTGCCCGCCGGACCGAGGAACTGCGCGCCGAGGGGCAGCGTGCCCTCGGGGTCGGCGAACCCGGCGGGGACGTTCATCGCGGGCCAGCCCAGCACGTTCCACGGCCAGGCGTACGGGCACGCCGCGATCATCGCGCGGTCGGTCTGCCAACTCGACAGCCGGGCCATGGCCCCGATCCGCAGCGGCGGTGTGGCCGTCGTCGGGGAGAGGACGACGTCGAAGCGCTGGAAGATCGCCCCGACCTGGCGCTGCAACGACTCCTCGTGCGCCCGCGCCCACCGCAGCGCGGCGCCGCCCAACAGGCGGCCGTTGCGGGCGGCGGAGCGGGTGCGGACGTCCAGCAGGAGCGGGTCGGGGACGCGGCCGGACCATTCCATGAGCCCGGCGGTGGCGCGCGGCAGGAAGGAGAGGCCCACCAGCCCGTAGCGCGGTTCGGCCGCCACGACCTCGTGACCGAGGGCCGTCAGCCGCTCGGCGAGCCGGACGACCGAGGTCCGTACGACGGGGTCCAGTTTCTTCGGCGTACCCGTGAAGGCCGTCTTGAACGACAAGGCGATGCGCAGCCGCCCCGGATCGCGTTCCACGGCGGACAGCACATCCACCGGCTCCGGGCAGTGCAGATCCCCCTCGCAGTTGCCGCTCGCGACATGCAGCAACAGTGCCGCGTCGGCGACCGTACGGGCCAGCGGGCCCATGCAGGTGATGCCGTTGAAGGACTCCACGTCCGGCCAGGTGGAGATCCGGCCGCGCTGGGGCTTGATGCCGATGAGGTGCGTCCAGGCGGCGGGGATGCGGATCGAGCCCGCGCCGTCGGAGCCGAGCGCGGCGGGGACGAGACCGGCGGCGACGGCGGCCGCCGCGCCACCGGAGGAGCCGCCGGGGGTGTACGCCGGGTTCCAGGGGTTACGGGTGTCGCCGAAGGCGGGGCCCTCGGTGAACGGCCACTGGCCCAGCTCGGGGGTGTTGGTCTTGCCGACGATCACCGCCCCGGCCGCCCTCAGCCGCCGTACCGCCTCGCCGTCCGCCGCCTTGGCCGGGAAGTCGCCGCAGCAGCCGAAGGCGGTCGGCTCGCCCGCCACGTCCGTGTCGTCCTTGACCGCGATCGGCACCCCGAGCAGCGGCAGCCGCTCCCCCGCCGCCAGCCGCCGGTCGGCCTCGGCCGCCTCGCGCAGGGCGGCCTCGGCCCGGACGCGGCGGAACGCGTTCAGCGTGGGCTGCGTCTCGGCGATGCGCTCGAGCGCCTGCTCGACCAGTGCGCGGGAGGTCACCTCGCCGCCGGCCAGGGCGCGGACCCTCTCGCCGAGACCCTTGGGAATGACGCTGGTCACCGGGGACCTCCTCGGGTGAGTTCGGCCACTTCCCCTTTACCGCAGGTGGCTTCTCCGCGCACCCTGGGCACCGGTGATGACCTGTTTACTCAACTTTCACCACGTTCACCACTTGCATCACGATCATCGCTGAGCACAGAGGACACCCGCATGACCGACATCGCGGCGCGCCGCACGGGCCCCCACTCCCGCACCGGAGGCCCCTCCGACGACCACGACCACCTGGTGGAGCACCTGTGCGGCTGGGCCCTCGTCGTCGTCCTCGCGATGCTCACCGTCCAGCTCGGGCTGTTCTAGCGGTACGCGGTCACACCACGAACGCCGGTACGTACGCACGCCGACTGCACACGGCCGTACATCACACTGCACTCTGCCGTATGGCATATTGGACCACCTGAACGGCAGTACCGGCCCGAGGAGAGACATGACGACCGACACCGCAGGCTGGCTGGACTCCGCCGCCATCGACCCCGCGGTGCACGCCCTGCGCCCGGACTACCGCGCGCTGCTCATCACCGCCGAGGGGCTGCGCCCCGGCCCGAGCGACGAACTGAGCGAGCGGCTGCTGGCCGATGCCGAGTCGGCGGCGCGGGAGCGGTTCGGGGACGGGCCGGTGGAGGAGCATCCGCATCTGGCCGCCTGGCGGGAGGCGTTCCGCGCCTTCGGGGCGAAGCCGCAGCGCACCCGGCCCAGCGCGGAGGCGCTGCTGCGCCGGGTGTCCGCCGGACTGCCCCGGGTGGACCGGCTGACCGACATCTACAACGCGATCTCGGTCGGGCATGTGATCCCGCTGGGCGGCGAGGACCTCTCCCATTACGTGGGCGCGGCCCGGCTCGTGCGCGCCGAGGGCGACGAGACCTTCGAGACGACGGCCGGGGGCGAGCCCGTGGTGGAGCACCCGGCGCCCGGCGAGGTGGTGTGGCGGGACGACGCGGGCGTCACCTGCCGCCGCTGGAACTGGCGCCAGTGCACCCGCACCCGGCTCACCCACGACACCACCCGGGCGATGTTCGTGCTGGACGCGCTGGGCCCGATGGACGACACCGCGCTGAAGGCCGCCGGTGATCAGCTCATGGAGGCGCTGACGGACTCCAGCCCGGGGGTGACGATCGCCGCCAGGCTGCTGGGCGCCGCCTAGAACAGCGCCTGCTGCCCCGGCGTGGGCGGCTCGTCCTCCCCGAACAGCTTCGGCGGGGTGGTGAGCAGCGGCGCCATCCGCCGCGAGCCGGGGCAGGAGATCAGCTCATAGCCGGCGCGCCGCCCCGGCGGGTCGTGGCGGGCGAAGCGCCCGCCGACGACCGCGATCTCACGGGTGCAGACCGGGCAGGTGCGGCGGGGTGACGACGACATGGCTCCAGTGTCACCCACACCCCTGACAACGAGCCCGGGACGACCAGCCCCGGCGACCCTGCCCAGCCCTGGCGGTGCGCCACACCCACGGCCGCCCTCTGGCGATGCGCCACACCGCACGGCCGCTCCCTAGCGGTGCGCCACACCCACGGCCCACCCCTGGCGGTACACCACACCGCGCGGCCCGCCCCTGGCGGTACACCACACCGCACGGCCCGCCCCTGGCGATGCGCCACACCGCACGGCCCGACCCACGCGACCCGACCCCACAGACCCGCCCCTGGCGATGCGCCACACCGCACGGCCCGACCCACGCGACCCGACCCCACAGACCCGCCCCTGGCGATGCGCCACACCGCACGGCCCGCTCCTTAGCGGTGCACCACACCGCACGGCCCACCCCCTAGCGGTGCACCACACCGCACGGCCCACCCCCTCGCGGTGCACCACACCGCGCGGCCCGCTCCCTAGCGGTGCACCACACCGCGCGGCCCACCCCCTGGCGATGCGCCACACCGCACGGCCCGCCCCCTCGCGGCCCGCCCCGTGCCCCGACCCCCCACAGACCCGGCCCCACGCGGATTCACCCCGCGACCCGACCCCACACGGTCCCGCCCCACACAGCCCCGGCCCCGCGAAGCGCGGGGCCGGGGCTGTGGGCGGACTGCCCCCTCGCACCGCCCCCCTCGCACCGTCCACGCCGTCACGGCTGCCTCAGAACGCGTCCACCGGCCGGTACGTCCCCCACACCTCCCGCAGCGCGTCGCAGACCTCGCCGAGCGTGGCCCGCGCCGCGAGCGCGTCCTTCATCGGGTACAGCACATTGGCCGTACCCGGCTCGCTCTCGGCGGCCTTTCGCAGGGACGACAGCGCCGCGCCCACTGCCGACCGATCGCGTTCGGCGCGCAGCCGGGCGAGCCGGTCGCGCTGCCGGGCCTCGATCTCCGGGTCGACCCGCAGCGGCTCGTACGGCGCCTCTTCGTCCAGCCGGAAGCGGTTCACGCCGACCACCACCCGCTCGCCCGCGTCCGTCTCCTGGGCGATCCGGTAGGCGTTGCGCTCGATCTCCTCCTTCTGGAAGTTCCGCTCGATGGCGGCCACGGCACCGCCCAGGTCCTCGACCCGCCGCAGCAGGCCGACGGCCGCCTCCTCCACGGCGTCGGTGAGCGACTCGACGGCGTAGGAGCCCGCGAAGGGGTCCACGGTCGCCGTCACATCGGTCTCGTGCGCCAGCACCTGCTGGGTGCGCAGCGCCAGCCGGGCGGAGGTGTCGGTGGGCAGGGCGATGGCCTCGTCGAAGGCGTTGGTGTGCAGGGACTGGGTGCCGCCGAACACGGCGGCCAGGCCCTGCACCGCGACGCGTACGAGGTTCACCTCGGGCTGCTGGGCGGTGAGTTGGACGCCGGCGGTCTGGGTGTGGAAGCGCAGCATCTGGGACTTCGGATCGCGGGCCCGGAACTCCTCCCGCATCACCCGCGCCCAGATCCGGCGCGCGGCCCGGAACTTGGCGACCTCCTCCAGCAGCGTGGTGCGGGAGACGAAGAAGAAGGAGAGCCGGGGCGCGAAGTCGTCGACGTCCATGCCCGCCGCGACGGCCGTACGGACGTACTCGATGCCGTCGGCGAGTGTGAAGGCGATCTCCTGCGCGGGCGAGGCCCCGGCCTCGGCCATGTGGTAGCCGGAGATCGAGATGGTGTTCCATTTCGGCAGCTCGGCCTTGCAGTACTTGAAGATGTCCGCGACCAGCCGCAGCGAGGGGCCGGGCGGGAAGATGTAGGTGCCGCGGGCGATGTACTCCTTGAGGATGTCGTTCTGGATGGTGCCGGTCAGCCGACCGCCGGCCACGCCCTGCTCCTCGGCGACGAGTTGGTACAGGAGCAGCAGCAGGGCCGCGGGCGCGTTGATGGTCATGGAGGTCGAGACCCGGTCCAGCGGAATGCCCGCCAGCAGCACCCGCATGTCCTCGATCGAGTCGATGGCCACCCCGACCTTGCCGACCTCGCCGTGGGCGAGGGGGGCGTCGGAGTCGTAGCCCATCTGGGTCGGCAGGTCGAAGGCCACCGACAGTCCGGTGGTGCCGTGCTCGATCAGCTGCCGGTAGCGGGCGTTGGACTCGGCGGCGGTGCCGAACCCCGCGTACTGCCGCATCGTCCAGGGACGGCCCGTGTACATCGTGGGATGGACCCCACGGGTGAAGGGATACCCGCCCGGCTCGCCCAGCCGCTCGGCCGGGTCCCAGCCGCTGAGCGCACCGGGTCCGTACACCGGCTCGACGGGGAATCCGGACTCCGACTCGCGCGCCATGGGTCCACGCCTCCTGATGGCTGATACCGGGTCCTCTTCCGCTAGGGGGCCTCCTACACAGCATGCGTCGAGGTTCGCCCCGTGGCAGCCCCGGGAAGCATTCAGGGCAAAAGATCAGTGGAGTGGGGGGTCGGATGCACCGGACAGCGGTGGTCGGCACGGCGCTGGCCACAGCCACGGCGGCGGCACTGATCGCGGGGTGCCGGGCGGGCGAGACGACCGTGGACGGCCGGGGGCAGGAGAGACCCCGGGCACGGGCCGACACCAGCGCGTCCGCGCGGGAGACGCCCCGGCCGCGTCGCACCTTCACCCACGAACCGACGGCCGAGCCCTCGGCCAAGGCCGTGGTGCGCTCACCGCGCACCACCGAGCCCGCCCCACCACGGCGCACCGCGCCGAGGGTGGCCCCACCGGTCATCGCCTTCGGCACCACCTCGGACCGCGTGCGCGAGCTCCAGGCCCGGCTGCGCGCGCTGGGCCTCTTCCACCGCAATCCGACCGGCTACTTCGGCACCGTCACGCAGGCGTCGGTCAGCGCCTACCAGCGCGGCCACGGCCTGACGGCCACCGGCTCGGTGGACCAGCGCACCTGGGCCTCACTGCGCTCGGCGACCAAGACGCCCAGCCACGACGCGCTGTATCCGCCGACCACGCTCCCCCTGGCCAAGCCGGATCCGCGGTGCAAGACCGGCCGGGTGCTGTGCATCAGCAAGAGCAGCCGCACTCTGGCCTGGATGATCAACGGCCGGGTGGTGTCGGCGATGGACGTGCGCTTCGGCTCGGAGTACACCCCGACCCGGGAGGGGCTGTTCCAGGTCAACTTCAAGAGCCGGGACCATGTGTCGACGATCTATGACACCCCGATGCCGTATGCGATGTTCTTCAGCGGCGGCCAGGCGGTGCACTATTCGGCGGACTTCGCCGCCCGCGGCTACAGCGGCGCCTCGCACGGCTGTGTGAACGTCCGGGACAAGAAGAAGATCGCCGCACTCTTCGACCAGGTGAAGGCGGGCGACAAGGTCGTGGTCTACAAGTGAGCTACCGGTGAGCTGCCGGTGAGCCGTGCGGCGCGGCCGGCTCGACCGGCACGGGCGGGAAAGGGGCGCGGGCAGAGCCGGGGGAACGTGCTCTGCCCGCGCCGGATGCGCGGAGCCGTCGGTACGGGGGGAACCTCGGCTCCCGCGCGGCCGATGACCAGTCGGCCCGTTTCTTTCAGCGTCACCACCCGCAAAAACGTCACACCTGGCTGCTGACGCCTCTGCCCTCACCCGTTCACCCGCTGGTCGTGGGGTCGGCCGAAGCAGACGAACCCGTCGATGTCACGGGGTCCGTCGACGTCACGGAGTCACCCGGCGTCGATGGCGTGGTGCCGGAGCCGGAGCCGGAGTCGGTGCCGGTGCCGGAACCCGAGCCGGTACCGGGGTCGCTCGGCGTATCGGTGGTGTCGGGCGGAGGGGGCGGCGCCGCGGAGTCGCCGCCCCCCTCGTCATTTCCCGCGTCGTCACCGCCGTCCGAACCGGTGTCGGTGCCGTCCGAACCGGTGTCGGTGCGCGGCCCGCCCCCACTGTCCCCGGCGAGGATCTCGGTGCAGTAGCCATGGATGGCGGACGCGCCCCCGGCCGCCTTCGTCAGCTTCTTCAGCGACTTCTCGTCGAGGTCCGCGCCCGTGCCGGACTCCGACGCCAGATACCGGGTGCAGACGTCGAGGGCCCATTGCGGAACGCCGGGGCTCCCGTTCGAGGAGGGGTTCTCCGTCTTGCCGCTGTCGCCCTTGCCCTCGTTCTCGCCGCTGTTCCCCTTGTTCTCGCCCTTGTGTTGTCCCTTGTTCGCGCCGTCGTCCCCGGGGTCGGAGGAGGCCGCTCCGCCCTGGGCGCCGTTCGCGCCCACGTCGCTGGCATCGTTGTCGGACGAGCCGCTGGGGTCGGGCGTCGTACCGCCGTCCTTCGAGATCTCCGGACGGGCGGACACCCCGCCGGGTCCGGTCCCCGACATGCTCACCGAGGGGCCCGGTGTGCCGTCGCTCTGGCCGAACGGGGTCGGCAGCACACCCGCCGCCGCCGCGACCGCGAACCCGCTCAGCGCGCACCCGGCCACCGCCGCGACCATGCCCGCGCGCAGCGGGCGGCGCAGCCGCGGCTGCCGCTCCTTGAGCCGCCGGATCCGGCACAGCCGCCGGACGGTACCCATCCCGGCCACGGCCTCCGCCTCGGCGCGGGCCGCCCGGAAGGCGGCCACGGCCGCGTCCTCGCCCGGAAGCGGGGACGCGTCGGCGCGGGCCGTGGGGCGGGCCGCGTCGGCGACGGCGCTGAGCACGGCCGCCAACCGTTCCGCTTCGGCATATGACTGGTCACCCCGGCCGTCGGGGGCCACGGGCTGCCCCTCGACCGGTTCGCCGCGAAGCAACCGCTCCGCGGCACTGTCATCCAGCCAGCTGTAGCGGTGGTCTTCGGCCATCACATGTCCTTCTGCGTTGGCGCGCGTGAATCCGTCACACCAGCAGACTTCGCCACACCCGGCTTGGTTGCGCCGCCGCCGTGTGACTCACGTTGCCCCGGGATGCCGTCGAGCACCCCCGGATCGCCCCCGGGCACCGGTCCGATCAGGTCGGCGAGCCGCCGCAGGCCCCGGTGGGCCGCGGTGCGCACCGCCCCCGGCCGCTTGCCGAGCACCGCGGCCGCGCTCTTGGCGTCGAGGCCGAGGACCACCCGGAGCACCACCGCCTCGGCCTGGTCCTGCGGCAGCTGGGCGATCAGCCCGAGCGCCCGGCCGGTGCCGACGGCCGCCATCGCCTCCCCGGCCGTGTCCGCGTCGGAGGCGCGGAACTCCAGCTCCGACTCGTCGCCGCCGATGACCGGGCGGCGTCCGCGCATCCGTATGTGATCCAGTGCGCGGTTGCGGGCGATCCGGGCCGCCCAGCCCCGGAAGCGGTCGGCGTCGCCGCTGAAGCGCTGCAGGTCGCGCGCGATCTGCAACCACGCTTCGGAGGTGATGTCCTCCGCGTCTCCGTCACCGACCAGCGTGCGCACATAGCCGAGGAGGCGAGGGTGCACGGACCGGTACACGGTCCGGAAGGCGGTCTCGTCCCCCTTCTGCGCCGCGCTCACCGCGGCGGTCAGTTCCGCGTCGTCCCCCTGCACGCTCTCTTCCTGCCCCACTTGGAGAATCCGTGGTCCAGTCGATTCCGGCGTACCCGCGGGCTAGCCCTGCCCGTAGGGCGGGTACTGCTGACCGGGCTGGCCGGGCGGCGGGGTCGGCGGCATCTGGGGAGCACCATACGGGGCGGGCCCGGGTGCCGGGGCGCCGTACGGGTTCGGCGCGGACATGCCGTACGGCGCCGGGCCGGCCGGCTGCGGCGGCAGCGAGGCCCGCTGCTCCTGCATCGCGGTGATCTGCCGGACCAGCAGCAGCGCGAGGACCGCGGCGGCGACGAAGATCATGATGGCGACCATGTCGAAGGCCAGGATGGAGTGCAGGCTCTCGATGTCGCTCTTGGCCTCGGAGGGAGTAGGGGAGTAGTCATCGCTCTCGACCTTGGCCCGCAGAATGTTGTACCGGAGGCCGCTGATGGCGTTGGCGACCAGCGCGACGATCCAGGTCACCCACCAGCCGTTGAGCAGACCGCGGCTGACCGCGTGCGGCCCCTGCGGGGAGCTGGCGCGCCAGATGTCGTTGGCGATCTGCTTGGGGAACCAGAGGTTGACCACCGGGGTGAACCACGAACCGGCCGCCCAGCCGCTGCCGAAGCGGTGCTGACCGGGTGCGAAGACCTCGGCGTTCAGCCGCAGCCGGCGGAACCAGATGGCCCAGACGACGGCGATCGCGAGGGTGATCAGCGAGTAGATGATCCGCGCCGTGGTGAACATGTCATCGGCGTCGTCGAGGTCGCTCTGGCTGAAGGAGACCGACTTGCCCTCGATGGCATCGAGCATGTCCCCGAGCACGCCGAACTGGTTGGAGCGCGCCACGAACAGGAAGATCAGCGCCGGCAGCACCACACCGAAGAGCACCACGAGCGTGGTGGAAAGGCCGCGCCGCAGATCGACCCCGCCGGCCGGCATGCCCATCGGCGGGGCCGCCGGGTAGCCGCCGGGCATCGGCGGCGTCTGCGGCGGGACCGACGGCTGCTGGAGCTGCTGCTGGTAGGTTCCGCATGCGGCACAGCGCCCGTCGGGGCCGACGGCGACAGCCCGGCAGTTCCCACACGGATACATGGTCTTCGAGTCCCCCTGGGAACGTGGCCCGCTCCAGACCACGCGAGAAAATAAGCCTCTGCCCGCGCCCGGAGCGCGGACCTGCACGTTACGGGCATCCGACCGGTCACGTCCAGAGCGGAACCGGCCCCTGGACGCGGGGTGAACTCCCCGGTTTTCGTGCAAGGGGAGGTGTGACGGAATCGAAGCGTGCGACGCTGTAAGGAGTACGAGCCCTTCGCGGGCTCTCCCTGGACGACGGTCGGGGCCTCTCCTGTGGGGGGTGGCGGCCCCGACCGTCCTTTCTTTTCCCAGCCCGCCCAGCAGCCTCCGCAGACCGCTCAGCACGTGCCTCAGCCCGCCCAGCACGCCTCTCGGCCCCGCCCAGCACGTGCCCCAGCCCGCGCGGCACGCCCTCTCAGCAGGCCCGGCACGCGTCTCAGACCCCGAGCCGCTCGGCCAGCCTGGTGAAGTCGGACCAGCTCAGCGGCGGCTTCCCGGGATCCCACACCCTCTGGGCCAGCGCCGCGAGCGGCAGCCGGATGCCCTGGGCCACCTGTGTGGTGGTCTGGGCCTCGGGGTGGTCACCCCAGACGGCGAAACGGGCACCGAGCACCCTGTCCGGCCCGGTCAGGCTCTTGTCGGCGATGGGCGTGGAGCCGCGCAGGATCGCCGGGGACCACTCGTCGTAAATGCGTTCACCGGTCGGATAGGTGAAGCCGCCGGGCTCGCCGAGCACGTAGTAGAGGTACGCGTCGTTGAGGTTGACCACCTTCCGGCCCTCCTTCAGATACTCCAGCGGCTGCCGGGCGGTCTCCTTCAGCCGTCCCGTCCAGTACTCGACCTCGATGTTCTTGTCGGGTTTGACGACGCCGCCGGCGAAGAAGCCGTCGTTCCACGCCTTGGGCCGCTTGCCCAGCTGCCGCGCGAGCCGCGCCCGGTCGTTCAGCCAGCCGGTGGCCAGGTCCTGCACCCGGGCGCTGGGGCCGTACCGCTCCTTCGCGGCGGCCGCGAGCTTCGGGAACGACGCCTGGGGGTCCTTGACGGTCAGCGCGAGGTACTCATCGGCGCCCAGATGCCACCAGCGGCCGGGGAAGAGCGGGGCGTATTCGCGCATCAGCTGATCGACGATGCGGGCGGAGGCCGGATTGGAGATGTCCACGGCCCCCTGGAACGTGGTGCCGCCGGCGTTGCGCAGCTGGAGCTGCGGATGCGCCTTGATGACCGCGCCGAGGTGGCCCGGCGAGTCGATCTCCGGGATGACGGTGATGTGCAGCCGCTGCCCGAGCGCCACGATCTGCCGGACCTGGGTCTTGGTGAGGTGCTGGGCCGAAACGATCTCGGGATGGGTGCTGCTCTGGATGCGGAAACCCTGATCGTCCGAGAAGTGCAGGGCCAGCTGGTTGAGCTTGAGATCGGCCATCTGGCGCATCCGTGCCTGAATCCACTCGGCCGTGAAGAACTTCCGCGCGATGTCCAGGTTGAGGCCGCGCTGGGCGCGGGCGGGCCGGTCGTGGATCACACCCTCGGGGAGGCGGCCGCCGGAGCGCAGGGCCTGCTTCACGGTGCGGGTGCCGTAGAAGACGCCCGCCTGGCCCGGACCGGTGATCCGGGCGCGGCCCTTGTCGACGGTGAGCGTGTACGCCTCTTTGCCGCCGCTCTGTTTCGGGGCGAGCGCGAGGGAGAGGTCACCGCTGTGGGCGGTCCCGGAGGCGGTACGCAGCCCCAGCTCGGCGGCGATCAGGCGGGCCTCGTCGGCGAGCGGGCCCTGGAGGTCGACCACCACCCGGCTGCCACTGCCGGGCCGCCAGCCGGGGCCCGAGGCCGGGGTGAAGTCGCGGACGGAGGGGATGGTACGGGGCGGGGCGCCCGAGGGGGACCGCGCCGGGGAGGTGGTCGCCTGGCCGGTGGTCGTGGTGTGTGCGGAGGTGTGCTGTGTGGCGTGCGCCGAGGCGTGCGTCGGCGAGGTGCCGGTGCCGGCCGGGTGCCGGCCGGCACCCGTCTGCTGACAGCCGAGGGCTATCAGGACGAAGGTGACGGCGGCGCCGGCGATGAGGCCACGGGCGCAGGACGCCTTGGTGGCTCTGAGCGGCAATCCCATGGCTGTGTCCCTCCTTCGCCCCTCCCCGTCACAGGCGCTGTAGGCGTTTTTCCGGGGCGGCCGCCGGGCGGGTGCCCGGTGAAGGCCGCCGGGTGGTGCCCGGCGAAGCCCACCAGGCCGTTCCCGGCGAAGCCCACCGGGCGGGTTCCCAGGAAGGCCGCCGGGCGGGTGCCCGGTGAAGCCCGCCGGGCGGGTGCCCGGCCGAGCCGCCGGGCGGTCCGGGCGGCTCCCCGTGAGCGCCGCCGGATGGTCCGGGCGGCTCCCGTTGAGCGCCGCCGGGCGCGTCCCGGTGAAGCCCGCCGGGCCGTTCCCGGTGAAGCCCACCAGGCCGTTCCCGGCGAGGCCCACCGGGCGGGTGCCCGGCGAAGCCCACCGGGCGGGTGCCCGGCGAAGCCCACCGGGCGGTGCCCGGCCGAGCCGCCGGGCGGTCCGGGTGGCTCCCCGTGAGCGCCACCGGATGGTCCGGGTGGCTCCCCGTGAGCGCCGCCGGATGGTCCGGGCGGCTCTCGTTGAGCGCCGCCGGGCGCGTCCCGGTGAAGCCGTAGGCGAGGGTGTTCCCCGGCGAAAAACGCTCTGCGCCCCGAATGCCGTCCACCGCGTGCAGTAAAACGTCCCCGTTCGGGTGATATCCCGTCCCCTGCGCCACACCCGCCCCCGTAGGTCGTTAACGTGTACCGCCCACACGCCCAGCCCACGTCTCCCACGCATCCCGGGCCATCCGGTCCCGGGCGTCCGATCCCGGATCCCCGGCCCCGGGCCCCCGATCCGATGCGTGCCCCACGCGTGTCCGAGGAGTCCACTGCGTGTCCGAGGAGTCCACGCTGTCCAGGTCCAGGTCCAGGTCCCGCGCCACGGCTTCCCGCCTCGGCCGGCTCAACAACGCCCCCGCCGGCGCGGCCGAGGCCGCGTTCCTCTCCTGCTGCGGCAGCCGCCGCTGGGCCCGGCTGATCGCGGCCCACCGCCCGTACCCCGATCTGGAGGCGCTGCTGGCCGCCGGGGACGAGGCCAGCTATGACCTCACCGCCGCCGATCTGGACGAGGCGCTCGCGGACGAGTCGGTCGTCGGCCATGAGCTGCCGCCCGCGCACGGCCTGGGGGCGCTCGCCGCCCACACCGCGCTCCGGGCCGCCCACGACGCGTACGAGCATCGTTTCGGTCACGTTTTCGTCATCTGCCTGGATGATCTGCGGCCCGAGGAGCGGCTCGACCGGCTGCTCACCGGAATCCGGGACCGGCTGGGCAACGACCGGGAGAAGGAGCGAGACAACACGGCCGAGGAGCTGCGCCGCATCGCCCGCGCCAGGCTCGTCCGACTGGCCGCCAACCTGCCGCATTCGCCTGACATGCCCGGGTTTCGCATCGCGTGATCGCCCGTACGTGCTTGATTGATCACACCTGTGCCCCCAGGAGCAACCCACCGACAGCACGTCGGTACCATGGCCAGGGCCGGTGGACCGTACCCGGCCGGGCCCGACCGACCGTGAAGCCGGCAGGCCCCAATCCCGCTTCCGGAGGGTTTTTCCGTGCCGGCTGGAACGCTGTATCGCGGCCGGGAAGGCATGTGGTCCTGGGTGGCTCACCGAGTCACCGGCGTCCTCATCTTCTTCTTCCTGTTCGTACATGTGCTGGACACCTCGCTGGTCCGCGTCTCGCCCGAGGCGTACGACGACGTGGTCGCCACCTACAAGAATCCCGTCGTGAACCTGATGGAGTACGGCCTCGTGGCCGCCATCCTGTTTCACGCCCTCAACGGCCTTCGCGTCATCGCCGTCGACTTCTGGTCCAAGGGGGCGAAGTACCAGCGCCAGATGCTCTGGGCCGTCGTCGGTGTCTGGGTCGTGCTGATGGCCGGTGCCTTCTACCCGGTCCTCCAGCACTCGCTGCGCGAACTGTTCGGGAGCTGACGCACATGTCCGCCGAGACCACCACCCCCGCGAGCGACTCGGTCACCGGGTACGACGTGGATCATCCGGCCCCGGTCATCGAACCGCCGCGGGCCCGCACCCGCAAGACGCCCAGGGCGACCCGTACGAACTTCGAGATGTACGGCTGGCTGTTCATGCGCCTGTCCGGCATCCTGCTGGTCGTCCTGGTCCTGGGCCATCTGCTGATCCAGCTGGTCCTGGACGGCGGTGTCACCAAGATCGGCTTCGCCTTCGTGGCCGGCCGCTGGGCCTCGCCGTTCTGGCAGGCATGGGATCTGATCATGCTCTGGCTCGCCACGCTGCACGGCGCGAACGGCCTGCGCACGATCATCAACGACTATGCGGAGCGGAACACCACCCGTCTGTGGCTGAAGGCGCTGCTCTACACGGCGGCGACGTTCACCATCGTGCTCGGCACTCTGGTGATCTTCACCTTCGACCCGAACATCCGCTAGGCCCCGGGGCTGAGGTATCCACTCATGAAGATCCATAAGTACGACACCGTCATCGTCGGCGCCGGCGGAGCCGGAATGCGCGCGGCCATCGAGTCGACCAAGCGCAGCCGCACCGCGGTGCTCACCAAGCTCTACCCGACCCGCTCCCACACCGGCGCGGCGCAGGGCGGCATGGCCGCCGCCCTCGCCAACGTCGAGGAGGACAACTGGGAGTGGCACACCTTCGACACCATCAAGGGCGGTGACTACCTGGTCGACCAGGACGCCGCCGAGATCCTGGCGAAGGAGGCCATCGACTCCGTCCTCGACCTGGAGAAGATGGGCCTGCCGTTCAACCGCACCCCGGACGGCACCATCGACCAGCGCCGCTTCGGCGGCCACAGCCGCAACCACGGCGAGGCCCCGGTCCGCCGGTCCTGCTACGCCTCGGACCGCACCGGCCACATGATCCTCCAGACGCTGTACCAGAACTGCGTCAAGGAGGGTGTGGAGTTCTTCAACGAGTTCTACGTCCTGGACCTGCTGCTCCCCGAGATCGACGGGGTCAAGCGCACCGCCGGTGTGGTGGCCTATGAGCTGGCCACCGGTGAGCTGCACATCTTCCAGGCGAAGTCCGTCATCTTCGCCTCGGGCGGCTGCGGCAAGTTCTTCAAGGTGACCTCCAACGCGCACACCCTCACCGGTGACGGCCAGGCGGTCGCCTACCGGCGCGGGCTGCCGCTGGAGGACATGGAGTTCTTCCAGTTCCACCCGACCGGCATCTGGCGCATGGGCATCCTGCTGACGGAGGGCGCCCGCGGTGAGGGCGGCATCCTCCGCAACAAGGACGGCGAGCGCTTCATGGAGAAGTACGCGCCGGTCATGAAGGACCTCGCCTCGCGTGACGTGGTCTCCCGCTCCATCTACACGGAGATCCGCGAGGGCCGCGGCTGCGGTCCCCAGGGCGACCACGTCTACCTGGACCTGACCCACCTGCCGCCGGAGCAGCTGGACGCCAAGCTGCCCGACATCACCGAGTTCGCGCGGACGTACCTGGGCATCGAGCCGTACACGGACCCGATCCCGATCCAGCCGACCGCGCACTACACGATGGGCGGCATCCCGACCAACGTCCAGGGCGAGGTGCTGGCGGACAACGACACCGTCGTCCCCGGCCTGTACGCGGCCGGTGAGGTCGCCTGCGTCTCGGTGCACGGCGCCAACCGCCTGGGCACCAACTCGCTGCTCGACATCAACGTCTTCGGCCGCCGGGCGGGCATCGCCGCCGCGGAGTACGCCGCCAAGGCCGACTTCGTCGAGCTCCCGGAGGACCCGGCCGGGTTCGTCCGCGACCAGGTGGAGAACCTGCGCGACGCCACCGGCACCGAGCGGGTCACCGAGGTCCGCAAGGCGCTCCAGGAGACCATGGACAAGAACGTCATGGTCTTCCGCACCGAACAGACGCTCAAGGAGGCCGTCGAGGAGATCGGCCACCTGCGCGAGCGCTACAAGAACGTCAGCGTCCAGGACAAGGGCAAGCGGTTCAACACCGATCTGCTGGAAGCCATCGAGCTGGGCAACCTGCTCGACCTGGCCGAGGTCATGGCCATCTCGGCGCTGGCCCGCAAGGAGTCGCGCGGCGGCCACTACCGCGAGGACTACCCGAACCGCGACGACGTCAACTTCATGCGGCACACCATGGCGTACCGAGAGGTGGGCGCGGACGGCTCCGAGTCCATCCGCCTCGACTACAAGCCGGTCGTGCAGACCCGCTACCAGCCGATGGAGCGTAAGTACTGATGAGCACCCCCACGCTTGAGAAGTCCGACCAGGCCCCCGAGGCGGCCGACGCCACCGCCTCGCACCTGATCACCGTCACCTTCCGGATCCGGCGCTTCAACCCGGAGGTCTCGGACCAGGCGGTCTGGGAGGACTTCCAGATCGACATCGATCCCAAGGAGCGCGTCCTCGACGGTCTCCACAAGATCAAGTGGGACCTGGACGGCACCCTGACCTTCCGCCGCTCCTGCGCCCACGGCATCTGCGGGTCCGACGCCATGCGGATCAACGGCCGCAACCGGCTGGCCTGCAAGACGCTGATCAAGGACATCAACCCGGAGAAGCCCATCACGGTCGAGCCCATCAAGGGACTCGCGGTCCTCAAGGACCTGGTCGTGGACATGGAGCCGTTCTTCCAGGCGTACCGCGATGTGATGCCCTTCCTGATCACGACGGGCAACGAGCCGACGCGCGAGCGGCTCCAGTCCGCCGAGGACCGTGAGCGGTTCGACGACACCACCAAGTGCATCCTGTGCGCCGCGTGCACCTCGTCGTGCCCGGTGTTCTGGAACGACGGCCAGTACTTCGGCCCGGCGGCGATCGTCAACGCGCACCGCTTCATCTTCGACTCCCGCGACGAGGGCGGTGAGCAGCGGCTGGAGATCCTGAACGACAAGGACGGCGTCTGGCGCTGCCGTACGACCTTCAACTGCACGGAGGCGTGCCCGCGCGGCATCGAGGTCACGAAGGCCATCCAGGAGGTGAAGCGCGCGCTGATCACGCGGCGCTTCTGAGGCTTTCTACGCCTGCTTCTGCGCCACGGAGCCGAGTGGGCGAGGGCCCCGCTTCCCGGACTGTCGGACGGTCCGGGGGCGGGGCCCTCGTCGTATCCCCCCTCACCGCATCAAGAGCCATACGCAGCCATACGCAGCTATGCAGCCCACGTATACACGCGATGTATACACATGACGTATAGTCCTCCGCATGGCCACCGCCTACCTTCTGCCGATCAAGACGGCCGCCGCCCTCTTCCCGCTGCTGGCAATCGTGTTGCTGCTGCCGACGGCCGTCCTCCTGTACCGCCGTTACGGCGTGATGTCCCCGGGGCGGACGCTGTCGCTCTACGGCTTCCTCTACTACCTGCTCACGGCCTACTGCATGACGATCGTGCCGCTGCCGAAGCAGACCACCGACATGTGCGAGCGGTTCGCACTCGTGGCCCATCCGCAGTGGACGCCCGGGAACACCTTCAGCGACATCTGGAAGGAGGCGCACCACAAGATCGACCTCAACGCGCTGATCCTCCAGAACCCCGCCGTCGCCGGAGCCGTCTTCAACCTGCTGCTGCTCCTGCCGCTCGGGGTCTTCCTGCGCTACCACTTCGGGCGCTCGCTGCGCAGCACCGCCGGCATCGGTTTCGCGGTCTCGCTGTCCTTCGAGCTGACGCAGTGGACCGGGGTGTGGGGCCTCTACAACTGCCCGTACCGCCTCTTCGACGTGGACGACCTGATCATCAACACCTCGGGAGCGGTGATCGGCTGGCTGCTGGCCGGGCCGGTCGCGCGGATGCTGCCCACGCTGGAGACGCTGGACGGACGGGCGCTGGCGGCCCGTCCGGTGCCGTTCGGACGGCGGTTGACCGCACTCGTCGTCGATATGGCCGGATATGGCGTGGCGGCGGTGTTCACCGCCGCCGTGCTGGCCGCGCGGGGCGGCGCGGTTCCGTCCTGGCTGCCCGTCGCGGTCTTCGTGGTCTGGTTCGTCCTGCTGCCGCTGGCCACCGGCGCGACACCCGGGAAACGGCTGTTGCTGCTGCGACTGGTCGCGGACGACGGCGGCCCGCTGGTGGCCTGGCGGCTGACCCTGAGGGCGCTGCTGCTGGGAGCGTTGGTGATGCCGTTCCTGTCGGGGCTGTTCCTGGCCGTGCTGACCCTGCTGAACGAGCCCTGGCCCTCCGACCTGTTCACCACCGTCCACGACTCGGGTGCCCAGGGCATGGCGGCGGTCCTCAGCGCGCTCAGCCCCGCCCAACTGCTCGCCGTGACGGCCGGGTTCACGCTGACCGCGATCTGCGTCCACAAGACGCTGCGTCACCCGGACCGGCTCGCCCCGCACGACCGCGTCTCGGGCATTCGCAACGCCACGCTCCCGCACAAGCGCGCCGTACGGGCCACCGACCGGTCCGCTCCCATCGCGGTGGAGCCGGTGGAGCGGGCGGCCGACGACGCACCGGCGAGCGATCGGGAGCGTACCCCGGGCACCACCGTTCCGGCGGAGGGTCAGCGGTCGGCCACCGGCTCCGGCTGATCCGGGGCGTACGAGGCGGGCCGCGGGGGCTCGGGCGCGTGGGTGAACCGGGGACGCAAGCGCTCAGGCGCGGGGCGAGGCCAGCTCCACCACGGTGACGTCCGGCGGCGCCCCGACCCGTACCGGCGGACCCCAGGCGCCCGCGCCACGGCTCACATAGAGCTGGGTGTCGCCATACCGGTCGAGACCGGCGGCGGTGGGGTTGGCGAGCTCGGCCAGGTAGGTGCCGGGCCACAGCTGACCGCCGTGCGTGTGGCCGGACAGCTGGAGGTCGACGCCCGCCTTCACCGCGTCGTGGATCACCACCGGCTGGTGGGCGAGCAGCACGGAGGCGCGCGCGGGGTCGCGGTCGCCGAGCGCCTTGTCGAAGTCGGGGCCGTGGCCCTCGCTCTCGCCCGCCACGTCGTTCACCCCGGCGAGATCGAAGCCGGGCAGCTCGGTGCGCTCGTTCTCCAGGGGCCGCAGACCCAGCTCGCGCACATGGTCCACCCACTCGGCGGCGCCCGAGTAGTACTCGTGGTTGCCGGTGACGAAGTAGCTGCCGTACCGGGCGCTCAGTCGGCGCAACGGCTCGACGGCCGGGCCGAGGTCCGCCACGCTGCCGTCCACGAGGTCGCCGACGACGGCGATGAGGTCGGGATGGGTGCGGTTGATCGTCTCGACGACGCGCTGGGTGTGGGAGCGGCCCAGGATCGGCCCGAGGTGCATGTCGCTGACGACGGCGATCCGGAAGCCGTGCGCCCGGCGCGGCAGCTTGGCGAGCGGCACGGTGATCCGCTTCAGCCTCGGCCCGCGCAAGACGGTGTACGCCCCGTACCCGACCGTTCCGGCCGCCACGGTGGTGGCCGCGGCGGCCACGGTCCGCGCGACAAAGAGCCGCCGAGAGACAGCAAGCGCGCCACCGCCCGCACCGCCCTTGCCCGCCCCGCCCCCGCGCACCCTGTCCGCCCCCTCGCCGTCAGCCGCTCCACCCGAGCCACCCAAGCCGCCCTCAGCCACCTGGCCCACGCTCGTCGCAGCCTCAGCCGTCCCGCCCACGCCGGCCTCGGCCACGCCGGCCTCGGCCACACCGCCCCCAGCCGCACCACCCACGCTGCCCAAACTGCCCTCGACCGCCTCGCCCGCGCTCACCGCAGCCTCAGTCACACCGTCGACCCCGGCCACACCGCCCCCAGCCGCACCACCCACGCTGCCCAAACTGACCTCAGCCGCCCCACCCGCGCTCGCCGCAGCCTCAGCCGCCCCGCCCTTTACCGCCCCGCCCACGCCGCTCTCGGCCACACCGCCCCCAGCCGCACCACCCACGCTGCCCAAGCCGCCCTCAGCCGCCCCACCCGCGCTCGCCGCAGGCGTACCACCCACGCCTTCCCCGGTCGCCGCCGCGTCGCGCGTCACAGCCACAGCCGCATGCCCAGCCGCGTCCGCACCGTCGGTCACCGTCGGCATCGCGGCCCCGGTGTCGCTCGGGAGCACCGTCGGCGAGCTGCCGCACGGCATACCGCCGGGTGCCGCCGGCCCGCCCTCGCCGTGGCTCGCGGCGGCGGCCGGGCCGCCCGCGGCCGCCGCCGGGCCCCCGGTCGACCGCACATCAGCGGACTGGGCGGACTCGGCCGGCATGCGACCCACCCAAGCGCGCAGCAAAGGGCGCACCGCCTCGCCGACCAGTAGGGCGAGGGTCAGATACAGGAGCAGCGCGAGCCAGAGGTAACCCGGCCAGGCCAGTGCGCGCTGGAGCGGGAAGGACGCGCCCGCGCGGCCCGCGACCAGCGCCCCGACGCTGGTCAGCGGCAGTACGAAGGCCGCCGCCGTACCCGTACGGCGAGCCCATCCCCCGCGCGCCGTCGTATCGCGGACGAGCCGGCGCCACACGTACCAGTGGACTCCGGCCAGCAGACCGATGACGGCCACAGCGATCAGGACATAGAGCACGACCATCCCCGGTCCCCTCCCCTAGCGACTACCTGGAACGGCTACGAACGGCTACTGGGAGGCGTCATCGCGACGCAGAGCGCGCACACCGCGCAACCCGATCACCCCGATCGCCGTCCCCAAGAGAAACGAGGTGATCGCGAGCAGCAGATGCACCCAAAAGTAGGCGGTGGGATCACCGGAGTCGTCGAAGGCGAGTCCGCTGGCGTCCTTCCACAGGTTTTTGACAAAGGTGAACCAGATGACCCAGCTCCACACCCCGAAGGCGAGCAGGAACCAGGACACGGGGCGGCTGAGCTTCATGGTTCCCAGTATGGGCGGGTCCGCCGATACCTCCACGCGGGGGTCCGCCGTCAACACGTCGGCGCTGCTTTCGCCCTCTTCAGCGACGCCGGGTACGTTCAGCTCCGTGCCCACACCTTCCTGCACCAGCACTCACGTCCGAGACCACACCCGTAAGAGCGTCCGCCGCACCCCTGCCCGTCGCGCCGCCGTCCCGCTGGCCACCGCCGCTGCCCTGCTGCTGTGCGGTCCGCTCACCGTCGCCCCGGCGTACGCCGCCGACCAGCCGGGCGGCTCCACCGACGAGGTCAAGCCGCCCGCCCATATGTCCACGGTGGGCGGGAAGCGGCTCGGCCGCCCCGGCATCCAGGTGGACCTCAAGCAGGGCGCGCCCGCGCTGCCCAAGGGGCTCAGCGGGAAGTCCTGGCTGGTGGCCGACGCCGAGTCGGGCGATGTGCTCGCCTCGTACAACGCCCACTGGCAGCTGCCGCCCGCGTCCACCTTGAAGATGCTGTTCGCGGACACGGTGCTGCCCAAGCTGCCGAAGACGAAGACCCACAAGGTGGAGCTGTCCGACCTGGAGGGGATGGGTGAGGGCAGCAGCCTGGTCGGGGTCAAGGAGAACTACACCTACACGGTCCACGACCTGTGGCTCGGCGTCTTCCTGCGCTCGGGCAACGACGCGGTGCACGTGCTGTCGGCCATGAACGGCGGTGTCCCGGCGACCGTAAGGGATATGCAGGCACACGCGAAGTACCTGAACGCCCGGGACACCCATGTGGTCACACCGGACGGCTACGACGAGAAGGGCCAGGTCAGCAGCGCATACGACCTGACCCTCTTCGCCCGCTCGGGGCTCCAGAAGGCGGATTTCCGGGAGTACTGCTCGACGGCGACCGCGCAGTTCCCCGGGACGTACACGAAGGACAAGAAGGGCGAGAAGAACCGCTCGAGCTTCGGCATTCAGAACACCAACCGGCTGCTGACCGGCTACGGCGTCGAGCACTACAAGGGCATCGCCGGGGTCAAGAACGGCTACACCTCGCATGCGGGCTCCACCTTCACCGGGGTCGCACAGCGCGGGGACCGGGTGCTGCTGGTCACCGTCATGAACCCGCAGAAGGCCGAGGCGAACGAGGTCTACAAGGAGAGCGCGAAGCTCCTCGACTGGGGGTTCGAGGCGTCGGGCTCGGTGAACCCGGTGGGCACCCTCGTCCGGCCGGGCACGGCGGGCGCGAGCCACCCGTCGGCCGACGGCAAGGACAGCCACAAGGACACCCAGGCGTCCGTCTCGGCGGACAACGGAAGCTCCAACGGCCTCTGGACCGCGGCGGGCATCGCGGGCGGCTCACTGGCGCTGCTGGGCGCGGCGGCCTTCGGGGTGCACCGCCGCTGGCCGCTGCCGGAGCTGGTGCGGCGCCGCTCCCGCGACTGAGCCAACCGCCTGGTCGCCTTACGGCCGCCGCCTTACGGTTGTCGCCTCACGGCTTACGGTGGTCGCCTTATGGCCGCCGTCTCCGGTCGGTATCGCCGCCGCCTTACGGCCGCCATGGCCCCGTGTGGCACGGCCGGCCGCCACCGTCCGGTCTCACGCCGCCGCCGACGGGCCCTCCCGCCCGCCGGCGCGGGGCCCTTCGACCTTGGTCGGCCCGGACGGCCGGGCCTCGTCCGGACCGGCCTCCTCCGGCCGGTCCTCCTCCGGCCGGGCCTTCTCCGGCCGGTCCTCCTCCGGCTGCGTCTTGCCGTCAGGCTGGGCCTTGTCCGCCTCGGCCGCCCATTCGGCCTCGTGCTCGGCCTGGGCGGCGGGCGGGATGGCGGTCCACGCGGCGCAGTACAGCGTGAGTTTCGCGGTGAAGTTCATCCACAGCAGCAGGGCGATGGGCACCCCGAAGGCCCCGTACATGCTCTTCGCCGCCACGCCCTTCAGATAACTGCTGAGCAGCAGCTTGAGCAGTTCGAAGCCGATCGCGCCGATGAGCGCGGCGACCGCGACCGTACGGCGGGGCGGTTCCACCCCGGGGAGCCAGGTCAGGACGTAGCACAGCAGCAGGAAGTCGGCGCCGACGGCGACGGCGAACGCGGCGATCCGCAGCAGCCAGCCGCCGATCCCGTTCTCGGGGATGCCGATGAGCCGGACGACCCGGCCCACGGCGGTGGCGGCCAGGGTGGACACGGCGAACGAGACCAGGGCCACCCCGCCGAGTCCGACCAGGACGAAGGCGTCCTTGACCTTGCGCATCAGCGGGTTGCCCGGGTCCTCCTCCAGCTCCCATACGGCGCGCAGGCATTCGCGCAGCGAGCCCACCCAGCTGATGCCGGTGAACAGCAGCAGCGCGCCCGCCACGACTCCGATGGTGGCCGCGTTCTGGACGAGCCCGCCCAGGTCGAGCTGGCCGGAGATACCGGGGATCTGCTGGGCGATCTTCTTCTGCACCTGGGCCATCTGCGCATCGGTGAGCGTCGCCGCGCCGATCGCCGCGCCGACGGCGATGAGCGGGAAGAAGGCGAGAAAGCTGGTGAAGGTGATCGCGGCGGCGAGCCGGGTCCAGTGGACGCGGTCGAGCCGTGCGTAGGTGCGCCAGGCGTGGGTGTGCATCAGCCAGGCGACAGCGGGGCCGACGACAGGCAGCCGGGTCAACGATTCCATGATCAGCCACTACCCTTCCGCGCGTTCTCACTCCTCGGCGCACCGACGAGCGGTACGGAGACGCATATCCGGGTTCCCCGGACCGATGCTCCGCTCATCACTCTTTTCGGTGAGGGCGTGAGTACGACCTTCCGACCGCTCCGGGGAGCGGCTGGTCTTCTTCGAGCGGCTGGCCCTCTTGGGTGGGGCTGGCCCTCTTGGGTAGGGCTGGTCCGGCCGGAGGGCTAGCGGTGGGGCGCCGCCGGGCGGGTGAGTGCGGCCTGACGGGGCACCATGGGCGAGGCGCCGTCCGGCTGTTCGTCCGTCCCGAAGGGGTACTCGCGGTCCAGGCGCCAGACCCCGTCCGCCCCCTGCTCGTACAGCGCGAAGCCGTTGATCATCCAGGCGGCCTCGTACTCCTTGAGCTCGACGAACGCCCGGTCCATCGCCTCTTCGTCGATGCCGTGCGCGACCGTGACATGCGGGTGGTACGGGAACTGGAGCTCACGCGCGCACGGCCCGGACTCCATCCGGATCCGCTCCTGGAGCACCGCGCACTCCTCCGCGCCCTCGACGATCCTGACGAAGACGACCGGCGAGAGCGGCCGGAAGGTGCCGGTGCCCTCCAGCCGCATCGGGAACGGCCGCCCCTCGGCCGCGACCCGCGCCAGATGGTCCTCCACGGCGGGCAGCACCGAGGCGTCGACCTCGGTCGGCGGCAAGAGGGTGACGTGGGTGGGGATGCCGTGGGCGGCCGGGTCGCCGAAGCCCGCGCGCCGCTCCTGGAGGAAGCTGCCGTACGGCTCCGGGACCGCGATCGAAACGCCGAGCGTTACGGTCCCCACTGCGTTCTCCCTCCTGGCCCTCCCGGGCTGCTGGTTTCTGGCCGCTGCACCCGTGTCAGTGTGGCGGCTGCGCCGCCTTCGCGGCTAGGTTCCTCGGTCCTTCGGCACACGGGTCCGCGGGCCCCCTGGTCAGGGGGGCCGGACCGGTGTGTTCTGCGGTGGGCGGGGCAGTGCCGCTCAGCGCGCCGCGGGCAGGAAGCCCACCTTGTCGTAGGCGGCGGCCAGCGTCTCGGCGGCGACGGCGCGGGCCTTCTCGGCGCCCTTGGCCAGGATCCCGTCCAACGTCGCGGGGTCACCGAGGTATTCCTGGGTCCGCTCGCGGAACGGCGTGACCCACTCGACCAGCACCTCGGAGAGGTCGGTCTTGAGCGCGCCGTAGCCCTTGCCCTCGTAACGGCGCTCCAACTCCGGGATGGCGGTGCCGGTCAGGGTGGAGTAGATGGTCAGCAGATTGCTGACGCCCGGCTTCTTCTCCTCGTCGAAGCGGATCTCGGTTTCCAGGTCGGTCACCGCGCTCTTGATCTTCTTCGCCGAGACCTTGGGCTCGTCGAGGAGGCTGATGATGCCCTTCGGCGTGGAGGCCGACTTGCTCATCTTGATCGTCGGGTCCTGGAGGTCGTAGATCTTCCCCGTCTCCTTGACGATGTACGGAGCGGGGACGGTGAAGATCTCGCCGAAGCGGCCGTTGAAGCGGTCGGCCAGGTCCCGGGTGAGCTCGATGTGCTGGCGCTGGTCCTCGCCCACCGGGACGTGGTGGGCCTGGTACAGCAGGATGTCCGCGACCTGGAGGATCGGGTAGGTGAAGAGGCCGACGGTGGCCCGCTCGGCGCCGTGCTTGGCCGACTTGTCCTTGAACTGCGTCATCCGGGACGCCTCGCCGAAGCCGGTGAGACAGTTCATCACCCAACCGAGCTGCGCGTGCTCGGGCACATGGCTCTGGATGAAGAGCGTGCAGCGGTCCGGGTCCAGACCGGAGGCGAGCAGCTGCGCGGCGGCGAGCCGGCTGTTGGCGCGCAGCTCGGCCGGATCCTGCGGCACGGTGATCGCGTGCAGGTCGACCACGGTGTAGAACGCGTCGTGGGTCTCCTGTAGCGCGACGTACTGCCGAATCGCACCGAGGTAGTTGCCGAGGTGGAACGAACCTGCGGTGGGCTGGATACCGGAGAGCGCACGGGGACGATCGAGGGCCATGACACCCATTCTCTCAGGTGTGGAACCAGACTCCGTCCGCCGGTGTATGAAAGGTGTGAGGACTGGTGAAGCACAGATCATCGCGCGGGTGCGGGCCGGCGACACCGAGGCGTACGCCGAGCTGGTGCGGGCCCATGCGCCGATCGCGCACCGCACCGCCCGGCTGCTCGGGGCGGGCGCGGACGCCGAGGATGTGGTACAGGACGCCTTTGTGAAGGCGTATCTCGCGCTGGGTCGGTTCCAGAGCGAGGCGGCGTTCCGGCCCTGGCTGCTGCGGATCGTCGCCCATGAGACGAGTAACGCGGTGCGCTCGGCGCGTCGGCGGCGGACGGCGGCGGACCGGGAGGGGGCTCTGCTGTCCGGTGCCGAGCCGGTGATACCGGAATCGGCCGATCCGGCGGCCGTGGCGCTGGCGGGCGAGCGGCGGGGGCGGCTGCTGACCGCGCTGGAGGAGCTGAGCGAGCCGCAGCGGCGGGTGGTGATCTACCGCTATCTGCTGGATCTGGACGAGGCGGAGACGGCGGAGGCGCTGGGCTGGCCGCGCGGCACGGTCAAGTCGCGGCTGAGCCGCGCCCTGAGACGGCTGGAGCAACTGCTGGGGCCGTCGGAGACGGCCGACAAGACGGTCGAGGAGACGACAACAGCCCATGAGACGGAGCGGGGAGGCGCAGGAGATGGCCGAGGAAGGGCTGCCCGGCGAGCTGCGGGCACTCGGGCGGGCGCTGGAGATACCGCCATCCGGCGGACCGTCGCCGCGCGGCGTGCCACGGATGGACGACGCGTCGCGGACGGACGGCGTGCCGCGGACGGACGGCGTGCCGCCGGTAGCACCGGAGGAAGGCGTGCCGCCGGCGTACGGGGAGACACTGGTCGAGCGGGTGCTCGCCCGGATCGTGGGCCTGCCGGTGCCGGTGGCCGACGACCGGATCCCGGAGGAGCAGTGGTGGCGGCCGCTGCCCGGCCTGGAGGCCGGGCAGGGCCCCGCGGGCGGCGTCAGCGTCAGCCGGTCGGCAGACCGGGAGCCGGGTAGGCGGCCATCAGCTCGGCCACCTCGGCCCTGATCTTGAGGAGGGCGCCCTCGTCACCGCTCTTCGCGGCGGTCACCCCGCGGTCGATCCAGTCGGCCACGGCGGGCATGTGCTCGGTGGACAGACCACGCGAGGTGAGGGAGGGAGTGCCGATCCGGATCCCGGAGGGGTCGAAGGGCTTGCGCGGGTCGAACGGGACGGTGTTGTAGTTCACCACGATCCCGGCCTGGTCCAGGGCCTTGGCAGCGACCTTGCCCGGCACCTCCTTGGGCGTCAGGTCCATCAGGATCAGATGGTTGTCGGTGCCGCCGGAGACCAGATCGAAGCCGCGGGCGAGCAGCGCCTCGGCGAGCGCCTTGGCGTTGGCGACCACGGCATGCGCGTAGTCACGGAAGGCGGGCTGGGCGGCCTCGTGCAGGGCCACCGCGATGGCGGCGGTGGTCTGGTTGTGCGGACCGCCCTGGAGCCCGGGGAAGACGGCCTTGTCAATGGCCTTGGCATGGGTCTCGCGCGCCATCAGCATCGCGCCGCGCGGACCCCGGAGCGTCTTATGGGTGGTGGTGGAGATGACATCGGCGTACGGCACCGGCGAGGGGTGGGCGCCGCCCGCGATCAGACCGGCGATATGCCCGATATCGGCGACGAGCACCGCGTCCACCTCGCGAGCGATCTCCGCGAAGGCGGCGAAGTCGATCGTGCGGGGCACCGCCGTGCCACCGCAGAAGATCAGCTTGGGCCGCTCCGCGAGGGCCAGCTCGCGCACCTGGTCGAAGTCGATCGCACCGGTGTCCTGGCGCACCCCGTACTGGACACCGCGGAACCACGCGCCGGTGGCGGAGACGCCCCAGCCGTGGGTGAGATGACCGCCCATGGGCAGCGACATGCCCATCACGGTGTCACCGGGCCGGGCGAAGGCCAGATAGACGGCGAGGTTGGCGGGCGAGCCGGAGTAGGGCTGGACATTGGCGTGCTCGGCCCCGAAGACGGCCTTGGCCCGGTTGATCGCCAGGGTTTCGACCTGGTCGATGACCTGCTGGCCCTCGTAGTAGCGGCGGCCGGCGTAGCCCTCGCTGTACTTGTTCTGGAGCACCGTTCCGGAGGCTTCCAGGACGGCGGCGGAGACATAGTTCTCGCTGGGGATCAGGCGCAGGGTCTCGGCCTGTAGCAGCTCCTCGGCGCCGACGAGGGAGGCGAGTTCGGGGTCGGCGGCGAGAAGGGCGGGATGGGACAGGGGCAGGCTCATCGAGTCCTCCGGGGCGATCGGTGACGGTCCGGTCGTGTCCCGGGGTGCCCAGGCGGGCGGCACCTCGTGGCGCTGGGGCCACGCATCGCTTCCTCGTGGTCGATTCCACGCTCGGCTCGCCAGTCACGATACGCACCTCCACTCTAGCTAGTGGGACAAGAAAGGAGGACGAGATGGGACCGGGACACTCCGCCGAGCGGGCCATCGCCACCGCCGAGGCCCATGGCGCGCACAACTACCATCCGCTGCCGGTCGTCATCGCGTCCGCCGAGGGCGCCTGGATGACCGATGTCGAGGGCCGCCGGTACCTCGATCTGCTCGCCGGATACTCGGCGCTGAACTTCGGGCATCGCAACCGCCGGCTGATCGAGGCCGCCAAGGCCCAGCTGGACCGGGTCACCCTCACCTCGCGCGCCTTCCACCACGACCGCTTCGGCGCCTTCTGCTCCGAGCTGGCCGAGCTGTGCGGTATGGAGATGGTGCTGCCCATGAACACGGGGGCGGAGGCGGTGGAGACGGCGGTCAAGACGGCCCGTAAATGGGGCTACCGGATCAAGGGCGTACCGGACGGCCGGGCCAGGATCATCGCCGCCGGGAACAACTTCCACGGCCGGACCACCACCCTCATCAGCTTCTCCACCGATCCGGAGGCCCGTGCCCACCACGGCCCCTTCACCCCGGGGTTCGCGACCGTGCCGTACGGGGACCTGGCGGCGATGGAGGCGACGCTCGACGCCGCGCCCGAGGAGACGGTCGCCGTGCTGCTGGAGCCGGTCCAGGGCGAGGCGGGGGTGGTGGTGCCGCCGCCCGGCTATCTGACCGGGGTCCGGGAGCTGACCCGGGAGCGGAACGTGCTGTTCATCGCCGATGAGATCCAGTCGGGTCTCGGGCGCACCGGCACCACCTTCGCCTGTGAATACGAGGGGGTGGTCCCCGATGTCTATGTGCTGGGCAAGGCGCTGGGCGGCGGGGTGGTGCCGGTGTCGGCGGTGGTGTCCTCCCGGGAGGTGCTCGGGGTGCACCGCCCCGGGGAGCACGGCTCGACCTTCGGCGGCTCCCCGCTGGCCTGCGCGGTCGCCCTGGAGGTCATCGCCATGGTGCGGACCGGCGAATTCCAGCGGCGCTCGGCCGAGCTGGGCGAGCTGCTCCACCGGGAGCTGGGGCTGCTGCTGGGAAAGGGAGTCCAGCAGGTGCGCGGCCGGGGGCTGTGGGCGGGGGTGGACATCCATCCGTCACGGGGCACCGGGCGGCAGATCTCCGAGCGGCTCATGGACCGCGGGGTGCTGGTGAAGGACACCCACGACGCCACCATCCGGATCGCCCCGCCCCTGGTGATCAGCGAGGAGGATCTGGAGTGGGCGCTGGACCAGCTCAGGGCGGTGCTGGCCGAGTGAACGTGCACGGTTCGGTGGCTCCGTACGGCTCAGCGGAACCGTACGGCTCAGCGACCCCGAACAGCTCAGTGGCCCCGTACGGTTCAGAGAATGACGTGCGGTATGAAGCGCGCGTACTCGTCCGTCACCAGCCCCGCCGACTCGCGGATGCCGAGCCCCGCCGACTCGCCCTGGACGACCCAGGTGCCGAGCACCACCCGGTTGCCGTCGAAGTCGGGCAGCGGCGCCAGCTCCTGGTAGCAGCACGGCTCGTCCCGGAGGACCGGGTCCTCGCCCGGCGGATGCACGGTGACCCCGGCGCCCTCGCGGCCGAGCAGCGGTTTGGCCACATAGCCGGTGGTACGGGCCAGTTCCCGGGGGCCGTCGAGGTAGGCGGGCAGCAGATGGGGGTGGCCCGGGAAGAGCTCCCACAACACGGCCAGCAGCGCCTTGTTGGACAGCAGCATCTTCCAGGCCGGTTCGATCCACAGCGTGGATCCGGTGCCGCCCCCGTTGTCGAGCGTGTCCAGCACATGCGGGCCGAACCGGTCGGTGACCAGCCACTCCCACGGATAGAGCTTGAAGCAGCTCCGGATGAAGCGGAACCGCTTGTCGACGAAGCGGCCCGACAGCCGTTCCCAGCCGATGTCCTCCACGGAGATGGCCTCGGTGCTCAGCCCGGCCTGTTCGGCCGTCTCGCGGAGGTAGGCCACCGTCATCAGGTCCTCGCCCAGCTCGTCCCCGGCCGAATGCGCGAAGTACAGGGGCGAGCCCGGCGGCAGCAGCGCCGCCTGGGTGCGCCAGGCGTCGACCAGCCGTTCATGGAGGGAGTTCCACTGGTCGGCGCCCGGGAAGCGATCCTCCATCCAGAACCACTGGGCGCTGGCCGCCTCCACCAGCGAGGTGGGCGTGTCGGCGTTGTACTCCAGCAGCTTCGCCGGGCCCGTGCCGCCGTCGTAGCGCAGGTCGAACCGGCCGTAGACGCTGGGCTGTTCGGCCCGGCGGTGCCAGGACTCGGCGATCAGCCCGGCCAGCCGCGGATCGTCGATGCCGAGGTCGGCGAAGCGGCCGGTGTCGACGATATGGGCGGCCGCGGCCAGCGACATCCGGTGCAGCTCCTCGACGACCTCCTCCAGCGCCTCCACCTCGGGCAGCGAGAAGGCGTAGTAGGCGCTCTCGTCCCAGTAGGGGCGCAGCGAGCCGTCCGGGTAGCGGGTCAGCGGATAGATGACCCCCTGCTCCTCCACCGTGGACTGCCAGTCGGGGCGGGGGTCGATGGTGTGGCGCTTCATCGTGGGGCGGCCCGTTCAGCCGCCGCTGGAGCCCGAGCAGCCGAAGCCGCCGCGGTCGGCCGCCTTGCTCTTGTCGAAGGTGCCGTAGTCCGCCCAGCGGCCGCTGACGTCGGAGTCGTAGTACCACTCGCCGTCGACGCTCTTCTGGCCCCGGCTCTTCTTGCCCTTGCCAACCGAGGTGGACGAAGAGTTCTTGCAGGCGCTGGAGTCGACGACCCGGTATCCGTTCACCACGTCATAGCTGTTCCGGTCCACACAGCGCTTGTCCGGTTCCGAACCACAGGAGGTGAGCGCCGCCGCCAGCGCGCCCATGCCGCCCAGGATCACCGTGCTCGACCGCAGTCGCCGTGGGGCTTTCCGTATCTTCGGTTCTTCCATTGGTGCCTCCCCCGTCGTGTGCTGCCGCCACTTTAGGGGAGTTGTCGTGCACCTGTACGGCAGGGTCCGGACGGGCAGGGTGCAGGCGGGCAGGGTGCAGCCGGGCTGGGGTTCAGCCGGGCTGGGGTTCAGGGCAGCACCCGGCACAGCGCATCCAGGGCGCCCGTGAAGGCGTGGTCGGGCGGGGCGCCGTAGGCGAACACCAGCGCGTCCGGCTGCCCGCCCAGTCCCGGTCCGGGCCCGTCCGGCTGCTCCCCCGGTCCGGGCTCGTCCCGCTGCTCCCCCGGTCCCTCCGGCTGCTCCGGCTCGCGGTAGCGGTAGCGGGCCAGCCCCTCCAGGGCCAGCCCCTGCCAGGCCGCGCCCTGCACCACGGACCGCTCGGTGCCCGGCGGCAGTTCGAGCACCGCGTGCAGCCCCGCCGCGATGCCCGTGATCCGCACCTCCGGGGCGCGTTCGGCGAGCGCCGCCACCAGCTGATCGCGGCGGCGCCGGTAGCGCATCCGCATACCGCGCACATGGCGGTCGTACGCCCCCGAGTCGATGAACTCCGCGAGCGTCAGCTGGTCCAGCCCGCCCGACTGCCACTCCCCCGTCGCCTTGACCGCCAGGAGGTCGTCCATCAGATGGTCCGGCACCACCATCCACGCCAGCCGCAGCGCGGGCGCCAGGCTCTTGCTCGCGGTGCCCAGATAGACCACATGCTCGGGGGCGAGCCCCTGGAGCGCCCCGACCGGCTGACGGTCGTAGCGGAACTCCCCGTCGTAGTCGTCCTCCAGCACCAGCCCGCCCACCCGCGAGGCCCAGTCGACCACGGCGGCGCGCCGGTCGGGCACCAGCCGCACTCCGGTGGGGAACTGATGCGCCGGGGTGAGCAGCACGGTCCGCGCGGTCAGCCGGTCCAGCTCCGCCGTCCGCGCCCCGTGCTGGTCGACCGGCAGCGGCACAGTGCGCAGCCCGGCCCCGCGCATCACGTTCCAGTGGACGTCGAGCCCGTACGACTCCACGGCCACCTCGCGGTGGCCGGCCCGCGCCCGCACCCGGCTGAGCAGGGCCAGCCCTTGGACGAACCCCGCGCAGACCACGATCCGTTCCGGCGCGGCCCGTACGCCGCGGGCGCGCGCCAGATAGTCGGCCAGGACCCGCCGCAGCTCGGGCCGGCCCGCGGGCCGGCCGTAGCCGAAGGCGTCGTTCGGTGCGGCGGTCAGGGCGCGGCGGGCCGCGGAGAGCCAGGCGGACCGGGGGAAGGCCGAGACATCGGGCGATCCGGGCCGCAGGTCGTAGGCGGGCCGGGGGTCATAGGCGGGCCGAAGGTCGGCCACGGCGGCGGCCGGAGGGGTGCGCGGCGGCGCGGGCTCGGGCGGTACGACGCGCCGGGCGACCCGGGTGCCGGAGCCCTGCCGGGCCGTCAGCCACCCCTCGGCGACCAGTTCCCCATAGGCGTCGGCGACGGTGTTCCGGGCGATGCCGAGGTCCGCGGCGAGGGAGCGGGAGGAGGGCAGCCGGGTGCCCGGGGCGAGCCGCCCGGTGCGGACGGCGTCGCGCAGTGCGCGGATGAGCGCGGCCCGCACCCCGGTCCCGCCGCCCCGGGGCAGATCCAGATGGAGGTCCGCCCCCGGACGGGCCCCGCCGTCCGCCCGCTTCGCGACCTCGTCCGCCGGCGAAGTGGCCCATGAATCCGCCATGAAAATGGACCATACTCCTGGGCCGCCGGGCCTCTAGCGTGGCCGTATGACAACGACCGAGACCCCTCACCCACACGCTCCCCGGATGCGGTTCTTCAAGGCCGCCCCCGAGGTCTACAAGGCCATGGTCAATCTGGACGCGGCCGCCCGGAAGGGCGTGGACCCGGTGCTCGCCGAGCTGGTCAAGATACGGGCCTCGCAGCTCAACCGCTGCGCGTTCTGCATCGACCTGCACGCTGGGGAGGCCCGTGCGGCGGGTGAGTCCGAGGAGCGTCTCTACCTCCTCAACGCCTGGGAGGAGGCCGGTCACCTCTTCACCGAGAAGGAGCAGGCCGCCCTGGCCCTGACCGAGGCCGTCACCGTCCTGACCGACGGTTTCGTCCCGGACGAGGTCTACGAGCGGGCCGCCAAGCACTTCGAGGAGCCGGAGCTGGCCCAGCTGATCGCCCTGATCCTCACCATCAACGCCTGGAACCGGATCGGTGTCACCACCCGCATGATCCCCGGCTCCCACAAGCCGAGCAGGTGACGGAAAGCGGCCCCCGCCGTCGCCGACGACGGGGGCCGCTTTCCGTCACCGGGCTCGGGGCAGCCACTTCTTCCAGACGTCCGGGTGCTTCTTGACCCACTTCTCCGCGGCGTCCTGGGCCGACATCCCCTGCGAGGCGATCATCTCGGACACCTCGTTCTGGTCCTGCTTGGTCCAGTGGAACCTCTTCAGGAACTCGGCCGCCTCGCCGCCGTGCTGCGCGAAGTCCGCGTTGAGGTACTTCTGGAGCGGTGTGGTCGGGTAGGCGCAGTCGATGGAGTCGGGGTTCTCGGTGCCCTCGGCCGCGCACGCGTCCGTGTACGTCGGCAGCTTGACCTCGACCATCGGCACCTGGTTGAACAGCCACTGCGGTTCGTACCAATAGGTCAGGAACGGCTTCTTGGCCTTGGCGAACTGCTTGATCTGGGTGATCTGCGCCGCTTCCGAACCCGCGAAGACGATCTGGTAGTTCAGCTTCAGGTTCTTCACCAGCGCCTTGTCATTGGTGACATAGGACGGGGAGCCGTCCAGCAGCTGGCCCTTGCCGCCGCTCTCCGCGGTCTTGAAGGTCTTCGCGTACTTGTTGAGGTTCTTCCAGTCCAGCACGTCCGGATGGGCGTCGGCGAAGTACTTCGGCACCCACCAGCCGATATGGCCGGTGACGCCGAGCCCGCCGCCCGGCACGATCGTCTTCTTGTCCTTGACGTAGCGCTGCTCCTGGTCCGGGTGGCCCCAGTCCTCCAGGATCGCGTCCACCCGGTCCTGGCTGAGCGCGTCCCACGCCGGCACCTCGTCCACCTGGACGGTGTCGACCCGGTAGCCCAGCTCGTGCTCCAGCAGGTACTGGGCGACCGCGACATTGGACTGGGCGCCGATCCACGACTGGACCGAGAGCGTGACGCTCTTCGCGCCGCCCACATTGGCGTACGGCGAGGTCTGCTTGGTCATGTCCGCGGCGCCGCAGCCGGTCGCGGTGAACACGGCCGTGACCCCGGCCGCGGCCATCAGCAGCTGAGTGCGGGTGCGAGCCATCTCAGGCCCCCTTCCTGTCGCGGCGCGCGGTCGGCTGGGTGACCCGGTCCAGCATCAGCCCCAGACAGACGATCGCCGCACCGGCGACCAGACCGGTGGCCAGATCGCCCTGCGCCAGGCCGAACACCACGTCGTAGCCGAGCGCGCCCGAGCCGACCAGACCGCCGATGATCACCACGGCCAGCACCAGCACCACGCCCTGGTTGACGGCGAGCAGCAGCGCCGGGCGGGCCAGCGGAAGCTGGACCTGGCGCAGCTGCTGTCCCTGGGTGGCGCCGAGCGAACGCGCCGACTCCAGCGCCGCCGGATCGACGCTCCTGAGGCCCTGGGTGGTGATGCGGATGACGGCGGGCAGCGCGTAGACGATGGCCGCGGCCGCCGCCGGGGCGCGGCCGACGCCGAACAGCGCGACCACCGGGATCAGGTACACGAACTGCGGCATGGTCTGGCACACGTCCAGCACCGGCCGCAGCAGCCGCTCCAGCCGGGTGGACCGCGCGGCCGCGATGCCGATCGCGAAGCCGAGCACCAGCGTGACGAAGACGGCCGCCAGCACCTGGGAGAGGGTGTCCATGGACGGCTCCCACACCCCGAGCACGCCGATCGCGGCCATGGCGGCGGTGGCGGTCAGGGCGGTGGCCCAGGTGCCGATCAGCCAGGCCAGCGTCGCGACGATCAGCAGCACCGCGTACCACGGCAGGCCCTGGAGCCCCTCGCGCAGCGGGTCCAGGATCCACCTGACGTAGTCCGAGGCCCAGTCGGCGGTGCCGCCGACGACCGGCACACCCGTGTAGAGGTGGTCGACCATCCAGTCCTTGAACTGGTTGACGGGCTCCTCGATGGCGACGGTCCAGCCGGTCGGCCAGGTCTGCGACCCGGTCAGCCGTCCGGCCACGGTCACCACCGCGGTGAGCACCGCGACGCCCGCCCAGGCGAGCCGGCCGCGCAGCAGCCGGGGCCCGTCCTCGGCCGGCGGCTCGCCGAGGCGCTCGCCCGCCGACGCCGTGGTGCGGTCCATCACGACGGCCAGCAGCACGATCGGCAGACCGGCGGCGAGCGCCTTGCCGACGTCCACGCTGGACAGCGCCTGGTAGACGCGGTCACCGAGACCGCCGCCGCCGATCACCGACGCGATCACGGCCATGGACAGCGCCATCATGATCGCCTGGTTGACGCCCAGCAGCAGCTCCTTGCGGGCCAGCGGCAGCCGGGCCGACAGCAGCCGCTGCCGCCAGGTGGCGCCGAGCGAGGTCACCGCCTCCAGCACCCCGGCGTCCGCGCCGCGCAGGCCGAGGGCGGTGAGCCGGGCCATCGGCGGGGCCGCGTAGATCACGGTGGCCAGCACCGCGCCCGGTACGCCGATGCCGAAGATCAGCACGACGGGCAGCAGATAGGCGAACGCGGGCAGCACCTGCATGGTGTCCAGCACCGGCCGCAGCGCCCGGAACGCCCGCTCCGAGAGCCCGCCGGCCAGCCCCAGCAGCCCGCCGACCACGACGGACGCGGTGACGGCGACGGCCATCAGCGCGAGCGTCTGCATCGTCGGCACCCACATGCCCAGCAGCCCGCACACGGCGAAGGACACCACCGTCGTCACCGCGACCCGCACCCCGGCGACCCGCCAGGCCACCAGGGTCGAGGCGGCGGTGACCCCGGCCCAGCCGAGGGTGAGCAGGACGACGTAGACGGCGCGCACGCAGATGATGACCGCGTTGCTGATGTGGCCGAAGAAGTAGAGGAAGATCCAGTGGCTGTCGCGGTTGTCGATGATCCAGTCGCTGGCGTTGCCGAGCGGTCCGGACACATCGACGGTCAGCGCGTGCGGCCAGCTGCCGCTGGCCCACGTGGCGTGCGCGAGCGGTACGAGCACGGCGGCGATCACCACGAGCACCGCGAGCTTGCGCACCGCGTGGCTGCGGACGGCCGCGCTCAGCGGGGACGGGCGCGCTGCCGCCGTCCCGGTGGCGGCCGGCTCGGTGGCGGGGTCGGTGGAGCGGTCGGTGGCGGAACGCGTGGCCGTGGCACTCATCCGCGCCCCCCGGCCCCGCCCGGCGGCGCGAGGATCGAGGTGGTGCTCATGCCGCGGCCACCTCCTTGCCGTCCAGGCCCGCGACCACGCTGAGCAGGCAGGCGTGGTCGACGACGCCCAGGCAGCGGCCGCCGTCGACGACGCGCGCGGGGCCGCCGGTGCGGGCCACGGCCTCGATCGCGTCGGCGACCGTGGTGCCCGGGGCCAGCGCGGGCCCGCCGTCCTTCTCCTCGGACGTCGCGGGGCGCATCGCGCGGCGCACGGTCAGCACCTGCTCACGCGGTACGTCGCGGACGAAGTCCCGTACGTAGTCGTCGGCCGGGGAGCCGACGATCTCCTCCGGGGTGCCGAGCTGCACGATCCCGCCGTCGCGCATCAGCGCGATCCGGTCCCCGAGCCGCAGCGCCTCGCTGAGGTCATGGGTGATGAAGACCATCGTGCGGCCCTCGTCGCGGTGCAGCCGGATGACCTCTTCCTGCATATCGCGGCGGATCAGCGGGTCGAGCGCGCTGAACGGCTCGTCGAAGAGCAGCACCTCGGGGTCGACGGCGAGCGCGCGGGCCAGGCCCACCCGCTGCTGCTGACCGCCGGAGAGCTGTCCGGGGCGGCGGCGCTCGAGACCGGTGAGGCCGACCTTCTCCACCATCTCGGCGGCCCTGGCGCGGCGCTCGGTCCTGCCGACGCCCTGGATCTCCAGGCCGTAGGCGACGTTGTCGAGGACGGAGCGGTGCGGCAGCAGGCCGAAGTGCTGGAAGACCATGGCGGCGCGGTGCCGGCGCAGATCGCGCAGCCGGGCCTTGTCCATGGCCAGGACGTCCTCGCCGTCGATCTTCAGGGTGCCGGAGGTGGGCTCTATCAGCCGGGTGAGACAGCGGACGAGGGTGGACTTGCCGGAGCCGGACAGCCCCATGACCACGAACACCTCGCCCGGCTGGACGTCGAAGGACACCTCGCGCACGGCGGCGGTGCAGCCGGTGCGGGCGCGCAGCTCCGCGGCGGGCAGTTCGGCCTCGGGGGAGCCCGGGATGCGGTCGGCCTTGGGGCCGAAGACCTTCCACAGGTCGCGGACCGAGAACACCGGGGTGCGCTCGCCGCCCTCGGGGGGCCTGGGGGTGCCGGGGGTCTCGGGGGCCAGGGTCGTCGCCATCACACCTCGCCTCCCGGCGCGAGGATGGCGGCGCGCTCATCCGGCCCGCGCCGTTCCCGATCGCGATCCTCGAACAGCAGCTCAGCGCACTTCTCGCCCACCATCAGCACTCCGATCATCGGGTTCACGGCCGGCATCGTCGGGAAGACGGACGCGTCGGCGATACGGACGCCGTCCAGGCCCCGGATCCGCAGATCGGGGCCGACCACGGCGAGTTCGTCCGACGTGGCGCCCATACGGCAGGTGCCCGCCGGGTGGTACACGGTGTGCGCGACCTTGCGGGCGTACTCGCTGATCTCCTCGTCCGAGGTGATCTCCGGCCCCGGGCACACCTCGCGCTTGAGCCAGCCCGCCAGCGGTTCGGTCTTGGCGATCTCCCGCGCGAGGCGGATGCCGTCGACCAGCGTGCGGCCGTCGTAGTCGGCCTCGTCCGTGAAGTACCGGAAGTCGAGGGCGGGCTTGACGGACGGGTCGGCGCTGGTGAGGTAGAGCCGGCCGCGGCTGCGCGGCTTGGGGATGTTGGGGGTCATCGACACGCCGTGCTCGGGCTTTTCGTACCCCAGCCGCTCCGGATTGTCGGTGAACGGGATCTGGTAGAAGTGGAACATCAGGTCCGGGCCCCGGGATTCGGGGTCCCGCCGGATGAACAGGCCCGCGTCGGAGTCCATCGCGGAGTTCTCCGGGATCGGGCCGTCCGTCTCCCACACGATCACCGACTCCGGGTGGTCGAGCAGGTTCTCGCCGACGCCCGGCAGATCGTGGACGACGGGGATGCCCAGCGCCTCCAGGTCCGCCCTGGGCCCGATACCGGAGTGCAGCAGCAGCCGCGGGGTGTCCACGGCGCCCGCGCAGACCAGGACCTCGGTTCCGGCCCGGACGAGGATCTCCTCGCCGTCCTTGGTGCGGACGTGGACTCCGGTGGCCCGGCCGCTGTCGTCGAGCTCCAGCCGGTACGCCCAGGTCTCCAGCATCAGACGCAGGTTGGGCCGGTCCAGGAACGGGTGCAGATAGGCGACCGACGCCGAGGAACGCTTGTTGTTCTCCGGGTGGTACGCGAGGTCGAAGAAGCCGACGCCCTCGTGGAACGGCTTCTTGTTGAACCCCTCGACGCGCGGCACCCCGGCGGCGGCCTGGGCGGCCTCGACGAAGTCCCGCGCGATCGGGTTCCGGTCCTTCTCGTCCACCGGGACGATGTTGTTGCGCAGCCGGTGGAAGTACGGGTCCATGGACGCCGCGTCCCAGCCCTCGGCACCGGCCTCGGCCCACTCGTCCCAGTCGCCCGGCAGCGGCTTGAAGGAGATCAGGGTGTTGTGCGAGGAGCACCCCCCGAGCACCCGGGCCCGGCTGTGCCGGATATGTGAATTCCCGCGTGGCTGCTCGGTGGTGGGGTAGTCGTAGTCCAAGTCACCGCCGAGCAGCCCGAGCCAGCGGCGCAGGGTGAGCACATCGGGCCGGTCGACATCGGACGGTCCGCCCTCGATGACGGCGACCCGGATGTCCGGGTCCTCGGTGAGCCGGGAAGCGATCACCGACCCTGCGGTGCCGCCGCCGATGACGACGTAGTCGTATGCGACAGGTTCGGACATGGTGGGGTTACTCCTCGGGGTCTTACCCAGGCGGCCCGCGCCGGTGCGGCGGGCCGGGGGCTGCCGCCCCCCTGGGTGTGGGGGGTGCTGGGTGCCTCGGTGGCTACGGGCGTCAGCCGCCGCCGGCCGTCATCGGGCGCGGCCGGGTCCGGGCCCCGGGGGAGGAGTCCGGGCCCGGCCGTGTCCCGGGCGGGGCGGCGGGGGCGTCAGCCGGCGAACCAGCGCACCGGGCTCGGCCGCAGGTTCTCGTAGACGTGCTTGGTCTCGCGGTATTCGTCAAGGCCCGCGGGACCGAGCTCGCGCCCGACCCCGGACTTGCCGAAACCGCCCCATTCGGCCTGCGGGAGGTAGGGGTGGTAGTCGTTGATCCACACGGTGCCGTGCCGCAGCCGGGCGGCGACGCGCCGCGCCCGCGCGGTGTCGGCGGACCAGACGGCGCCGGCCAGTCCGTACTCCGTGTCATTGGCGAGTGTGACGGCCTCTTCCTCGGTTTGGAAGGACTCGACCGTCAATATCGGCCCGAACGTCTCCTCGCGCACCACCCGCATCTCGCGGTGGCACTGGTCGAGAACGGTCGGGAGGTAGAAGTAACCGGTGGCCGGGCGGACCTCGCTGGGCTCCGGCTGCTTGCCGCCGCAGCGCAGCAACGCGCCCTCCGCCAGGGCGGACGCCACATACGCCTCGGTCTTGTCCAGCTGCTGGGCCGAGACCAGCGGACCGCATTCGACCCCGTCCTCGGTGCCCCGGCCCAGCTTGATCTTCTCCGCGCGGCGGGCGAGTTCGGCCACGAACCGCTCCCGCGCCGACTCCTCGATGATCAGCCGGGCGCCGGCCGAGCAGACCTGGCCGCTGTGGATGAAGGCGGCGTTCAGGGCCTGGTCGACGGCGGTGTCAAAGCCCTCGGCGGTGGCGCAGGCGTCGGCGAAGACCACATTGGGGTTCTTGCCGCCGAGCTCCAGCGCGACCTTCTTGACCGTCGGCGCGGCGGCCTGGGCGACCTTGGTGCCGCTGACCAGGCCACCGGTGAAGGAGACCAGATCCACATCGGGGTGCTCGGACAGCCGGGCGCCCACCGGGTCGCCCGCGCCGGTGACCAGGTTGGCCACCCCGGCCGGCAGCCCGGCCTCGACCAGCAGCTTGACCAGATGGACGGTGGACAGCGGGGTCACTTCGCTGGGCTTGATCACGAAGGTGTTCCCGGCCACGAGCGCCGGGGCGATCTTCCAGCTGGCCTGGAGCAGCGGATAGTTCCAGGGGGTGATCATCGCGCAGACGCCGACCGGTTCATGGACCACGACGCTGTGCACATCGGGGGTGCCCGCGTCGATGACGCGCCCGGCCGACTCGCCCGCGGCCAGGTCGGCGAAGTACCGGAAGGCGTTGGTCACGTCGTCGACGTCGACCCGGCCCTCCTCCAGGGTCTTGCCGGTGTCACGGCTCTCGGTGAGCGCGATCGTCTCGCGGTCGCGCTGGAGCAGCTCGGCGACGCGGCGCAGCAGCGCCGCCCGCTCGGCCACCGGCGTCCGGGGCCAGGGTCCCTGGTCGAAGGCACGGCGGGCGGCCGCTACCGCCGCGTCGGTGTCCTCCACGCCACCCTCGGAGACGACGGCGAGGGTCTTGGCGTCCGCGGGGTCGAGAACCTCCCGCTGCGCGCCGGATGCGGCCGCCTGCCACACCCCATCCACATGAATCGTCTCGGCTGCCGCCACGTGATCCTCTGCCTTCCGGTTCCACGAGTTCTGCCACTGGCCCAAGCCAGCAACGTGGACCCCTAACCGAATGGCCGGAACCTATGCGCAATTCGCAAGGGAAAGTGGGGCGGCTCACGTGATCCGAAGGCGAAACGGCAGAAGGGTCACATTCCGGAGCGAATACCGGAATGTGAACCTTCAGATACTTCGGGTACGGCCGTGGTGCGGCGCGGGTACGGCCGTGGTGCGGCGCGCGGCGCGTCAGATGAGGCCGAGACCGCGCACGGCCTCGCGCTCGTCCTCGAGCTCCTTCACCGACGCGTCGATGCGGGTCCGCGAGAACTCGTTGATGTCCAGGCCCTGGACGATCTCGAACTTCCCGTCCTTGGCGGTGACCGGGAAGGAGGAGATCAGGCCCTGCGGCACCCCGTACGAGCCGTCGGAGACCACACCGGCGGAGGTCCAGTCGCCGGCGGCGGTGCCGTTGACCCAGGTGTGGACGTGGTCGATGGCGGCGTTCGCGGCGGAGGCGGCCGAGGAGGCGCCGCGCGCCTCGATGATCGCGGCACCGCGCTTGGCGACGGTCGGGATGAAGGTGTCGGCCAGCCACTGCTCGTCGTTGACGACCTCGGCGGCGTTCTTGCCCGCGACCTCGGCGTGGAAGACGTCCGGGTACTGGGTGGCGGAGTGGTTGCCCCAGATCGTCAGCTTCTTGATCTCGCTGACCGGGGCACCGGTCTTCTTCGAGAGCTGCGACAGGGCGCGGTTGTGGTCCAGGCGGGTCATCGCGGTGAAGCGCTCGGCCGGTACGTCCGGCGCGGCTGCCTGCGCGATGAGCGCGTTGGTGTTGGCCGGGTTGCCCACGACCAGGACCTTGATGTCGTCAGCGGCGTGATCGTTGATGGCCTTGCCCTGCGGCTTGAAGATGCCGCCGTTGGCCTCCAGCAGATCGCCGCGCTCCATGCCCTTGGTACGCGGGCGGGCGCCGACCAGCAGCGCGACGTTCGCACCGTCGAAGGCCACGTTCGGGTCGTCGGAGATGTCGATGCCCTGGAGCAGCGGGAAGGCACAGTCGTCGAGCTCCATCGCGGTGCCCTCGGCGGCCTTCAGCCCCTGCGGGATCTCCAGGAGACGCAGTTTGACCGGCACGTCCGCGCCGAGCAGCTGGCCGGAGGCGATGCGGAAGAGCAGCGCGTAGCCGATCTGGCCGGCCGCGCCGGTGACGGTGACGGTGACGGGAGTGCGGGTCATGGCGGTCTCCTGCGCTGTGTTGTCAGTCCAAGATGTCTTGGTGTCGAGATACCGGCGTCAGGCTATCCGACGGCACCTGACCCAGGTCCTCTCGGGCCATTGTGTAACCGCTCACCGCGTGTTTCCCCGGCTCACCGCGTACTCCGGGGTCGCCGCGTACTCCGGGGTCGCCGCCAGGCACTTTGGCGGCCGCCTGCCAGGAGGGGGAGTGCAGGCGGCCGCCCAGTGTCTCGCCCGTGGGGGGCTCCGGGCAGCGTCTGCCCCGATTCCCCCGGCCCATTCCCCCTGTTTCCGAATTCCCCCGGACGGGCTTCCCGTTCCCGCTCGTGCGCCGGTACGCGCTTCTGGGCGCCCGGCGCGTCGTTGCACGGCCGAGAACTCGTACCGGAACGGTCACTTCCGCGCCACAGGGCGCCGACGATGATTGATCCCGCACAGCTCACACACAACCCTGTTCACCAGGCGGTCCGTCCTTCTTCGGGGGAGAGGGCGGACCGCCGCCGGACCACATGGATCCGGCCACAACGACGGCGGCCCGTCCTCCCACGGGGGAGAGGACGGGCCGCCGTTTGGACGCCATCGGCTAGCGCACCGTGAAATGCACCACGTCATCCAGGAACGGGACGGTGACCCACGGATCCGGCTGGGCCATCAGGGACAGCAGCACGATCGCCGCGCCCAGCAGCCCATAGGTCAGCATGTCGGTGAAGCGCGACCGCACCGCGAGCATCCCCACGTCGGGCAGCGCCCACCGCAGGAAGGCACCCGCCAGCAGGGCCAGCCCGATCAGCACCGTGCCCGCGCGGAACGCGTCCAGGGCCACGATCAGCAGCCCCAGGCCCACCCCGCCCATCACCGCGAGCAGCGGCCACTGCCGGGCGGGCGCCGGAGCGGCACCGGGCGCGGCCCGGCCGCCACCCTCCGGACGCGCGGTGTCCCGGGTGATCAGCGGAAAGCGGCGGGACTTCCGGGCCGGCCGGGCGGACTCACCCGAAGGCGCCACGGAAGGGGCCTCGGAGGACGCCACCGAAGGCGCCGCTGAGGACGCCACGGAGGACGCCGACGCCGCACTGTCCGAACGCGGTTCCCCGGCCGCCGGTTCGCTCGCCTCAGCCGTCATGGCCGGCACCGGCGTCGGCGGCCGCCTTCGCGTTCCGCTCCGCGGCCTCCACCACGTTGACCAGCAGCTGGGCGCGGGTCATCGGGCCGACCCCGCCCGGGTTCGGCGAGAGCCAGGCCGCGACCTCGGCCACGCCGGGGTGCACATCGCCGGCGATCTTGCCGTGCTCGTCCCGGCTGACGCCCACGTCGAGCACCGCCGCGCCCGGCTTGACGTCCTCCGGCTTGATCAGATGCCGCACTCCGGCGGCCGCCACGATGATGTCGGCCTGCCGCAGGATGCCCGGCAGATCACGGGTGCCGGTGTGGCAGAGGGTGACGGTCGCGTTCTCGGAACGGCGGGTCAGCAGCAGCCCGATGGACCGGCCGACGGTGATGCCCCGGCCGACGACCACCACATGCGCGCCGTTGATCTCCACACCGTGGTGGCGCAGCAGCTGGATGACGCCCTGGGGCGTGCACGGCAGCGGGCCGGTCTCGTTCAGCACCAGCCGGCCGAGGTTCATCGGGTGCAGCCCGTCGGCGTCCTTGGCCGGGTCGATCAGCTCCAGCACCCGGTTGGTGTCGACGCCCTTGGGGAGCGGCAGCTGGACGATGTAGCCCGTACAGGCCGGGTCCTCGTTGAGCTCCCGCACCGCCGCCTCGATCTCCTCCTGGGTGGCGGTCTCGGGCAGATCGCGCCGGATGGAGGAGATGCCGACCTCGGCGCAGTCGCGGTGCTTGCCCGCGACGTACCACTTGCTGCCGGGGTCCTCGCCCACCAGCACCGTCCCGAGGCCGGGATGGATGCCCTTGGCCTTCAGCGCCTCCACACGGCTGACGAGATCGGACTTGATCGCGGCTGCGGTTGCCTTGCCATCGAGAATCTGGGCGGTCATGACTTCATCCTCCCGGATGCGGGGACGTCGGATCCAATCAGGGGCCGGTCGGTACCGGACCGGCGAAGGCCGCACCCCGTGGCCCGTGGTCCGGTCGGGATGCGGCCTCTTGCGCGTACGGGCCGGCGGACGCTCAGTGCGTACGCGCCGGGGGAACGCTCAGTGCGTACGCGTCAGGCGGACGCTCAGTGGAAGAAGTGCCGCGTGCCCGTGAAGTACATGGTCACGCCCGCCTTCTGGGCCGCCTCCACGACCAGCTCGTCACGGACCGAACCGCCCGGCTGCACCACGGCCTTGACGCCCGCCTCGGCCAGCACCTCGAAGCCGTCCGGGAACGGGAAGAAGGCGTCGGAGGCGGCGTACGAACCGGCGGCCCGCTCGGCGCCGGCCCGCTCCACGGCCAGCTTCGCCGAGTCCACGCGGTTGACCTGGCCCATGCCGACGCCGACCGTGGCGCCGTCCTTGGCGAGCAGGATCGCGTTGGACTTCACCGCGCGGCAGGAGCGCCAGGCGAAGGCCAGCTGGGCGAGGCCGTCGGCGTCCAGCGCCGCGCCCGTGGCGAGGGTCCAGTTGGCCGGGTCGTCGCCCTCGGCCTGGAGCCGGTCCTTGGCCTGGACCAGATCGCCGCCCTCGATCGAACGGGACTCACCGCCGGGCGCGGGCGCGTCCGAGCAGCGCAGCACGCGGATGTTCTTCTTACGGGCCAGCACCTCGACCGCGCCGTCCTCGTACGCCGGGGCGACGATCACCTCGGTGAAGATCTCGGCGACCTGCTCGGCCATGGCGACCGACACCGGGCGGTTGACGGCGATCACGCCGCCGAACGCCGACAGCGGGTCGCAGGCGTGCGCCTTACGGTGCGCCTCGGCGACATCCGCGCCGACCGCGATCCCGCACGGGTTGGCGTGCTTGATGATGGCGACACACGGCTCGCTGTGGTCGTAGGCGGCCCGGCGGGCGGCCTCGGTGTCGGTGTAGTTGTTGAACGACATCTCCTTGCCGTGCAGCTGCTCGGCCTCGGCGAGCCCCTTACCGCTGCCGTCGGAGTAGAGCGCGGCGGGCTGGTGCGGGTTCTCGCCGTAGCGCAGCACCTGCTTACGGGCGTAGGTGACGCCGATGAAGTCCGGCCAGGGACCCTCGTCGGCCGCGTAGTCCGCGGCGAACCAGTTGGCCACCGCCACGTCGTAGGCGGCGGTGTGCTGGAACGCCTCGGCCGCCAGCCGCTTGCGCCGCGCCAGGTCGAAACCGCCGTCCGCGGCGGCCTTGAGGACGTCGTCGTACCGCTCGGGGTTGACGACCACGGCCACGGACGGGTGATTCTTGGCGGCGGCGCGGACCATGGAGGGGCCGCCGATGTCGATCTGCTCGACGCACTCGTCCGGCGCGGCGCCCGAGGCGACCGTCTCGCGGAACGGGTAGAGGTTGACCACGACCAGCTCGAAGGGCTCGACGCCCAGCTCCCGGAGCTGCTCACGGTGCGAGTCGAGCCGCTGGTCGGCCAGGATGCCCGCGTGGACGCGCGGGTGCAGCGTCTTGACGCGGCCGTCGAGACACTCGGGGAAGCCGGTCAGCTCCTCGACCTTGGTGACCGGGACCCCGGCGGCGGCGATCTTCGCGGCCGTCGAGCCGGTCGAGACGAGCTGGACACCCGCCGCGTGCAGCCCGCGGGCCAGCTCCTCGAGGCCCGTCTTGTCGTAGACGCTGACCAGCGCGCGGCGAATGGGTCGCTTGGTACCTTCGGCGGTCACGGGATCCTTACCTTTCGTCCCTCTATGCGGTAGCCGTGACGGGCCAGACGCCCCACGACCTCGACGAGCAGCGAGCGCTCGACTTCCTTGATCCGCTCATGGAGAGCGGACTCGTCGTCCTCGTCCCGGACCTCGACCACGCCCTGGGCGATGATCGGGCCGGTGTCGACCCCGTCGTCGACGAAGTGGACGGTGCAGCCGGTCACCTTCACGCCGTGCGCGAGCGCGTCGCGTACGCCATGGGCACCGGGAAAGCTGGGGAGCAGCGCGGGATGGGTGTTGACGCAGCGGCCGCCGAACCGGGCGAGGAACTCCCGGCCCAGGATCTTCATGAACCCGGCCGAGACGACCAGGTCCGGCTCATGGGCGGCGGTCGCATCGGCCAGCGCCGCGTCCCACTCGGCACGGCCGGAGTAGTCCTTGACCCGGCACACGAACGTGGGGATCCCGGCGCGCTCGGCGCGCGCCAGGCCCTCGATGCCGTCGCGGTCGGCGCCGACGGCCACCACCTCGGCGCCGTAGCGGGCCACGCCCTCGGCGGCGATGGCGTCGAGCAGCGCCTGCAGATTCGTACCGGAACCGGAGACGAGTACGACGAGGCGGAGGGGGCGCCCGGGGCGGGCAGGTCGGGCGGGGGGAGGCGGGGAGGCCACGGCGGGGCTCTTTCTCGCGGGCGGTACTGCCGTTTGTGCGGTCCTACAAGGTCGCGGACGCATCAATTCCGGGGAACTCTACGAAGCCGCCGACCGTCAGCAACGATACCGGCACACCAAGCGGCCCCCAGGGGACGGGGGCGGGCACGGGAGGTAGCGTCTGGACTGCGCATCCAACTGACGCCGTGGGAACCACCGTCCCACCCGCACCGCCGAGCCGTACGGCACCGGCCGTGCATGCCCCCGGCGTGCAGGACGACGACACAAGGGGAAGACACACTCCACATGCCGGACCGACGCCGCCGCGCGGCTCATCGCCTCACTCCGACTCCCGCCTCCACCGGGGGGCGGCGATGAGGCACGCCCGCATGTCACCTACGACGCCCCTGCTCCGGGAGCAGCAGTCGTCCTCCTCGTCCTCCTCCGGCTCCGCCTCCGGCGGGCAGCACGGGGACCAGCGGCACGAGGACAATCCGTTCGCCCCGCCGCCCGAGGGCAGGCCGGACCAGCCCTGGCAGCCCCGGCAGCGGCCGGAGGACACCGGTGGGGAGAACGGCGACGGCGGCCAGGGCGGCGACCAGGAGGGCCGGCAGCCACAGCAGCCTCCGGCCTGGGGCAGCCAGTGGAGCAGTCGCCAGCCCGGCCGCCAGAGCGGCGGCTTCGGCGTCGGCCCCGGCTCCAACCGCCCCGCCGGCCCCGGCGGGTCCGGCGGCCCGCGCTGGGACCCCAACGACCCGGCCCAGCGGCGCGCCCGGTACGCGCTGCTCGGGGGCATGTGGGCGTTCTTCTTCGCGCTCTTCAGCCTGCCGCAGATCGCACTGCTGCTCGGGGCGCTGGCCCTGTACTGGGGCATCAGCGCGCTGCGGGCCAAACCGCGCCGTACGCCGCCGTCCCCGCCCGCCGCCGCGCCCCTGAACGCCCCGCCGCCGCCCCCGGGCGCCACCCCGGCACAGCTGCCCGCGCCCGGCAGCGGTCCCGCGAAGCCACAGTCGACGGCGGCGATCAGCGGTCTGGTGACGGGCGGACTCGCGCTCGCCATCGTCGCGGCGACGTTCAGCGTCCAGGTCGTCTACGACGACTACTACACGTGCGTGGACGACGCCCTCACGCAGAGCTCACGCCACGCCTGCGAAACCCTGCTCCCGGAGCAGCTCCGTCCCCTGCTGAGCACACAGGACTGACGTCCCGACCGACGTCCGGCCTGACGTCTCCCGGTCGCCGCCCAGGACAGTGGGACCGGTGGCCGCCTTACGGTTCTCGGCGGGGAGCGGCCGGTGGGGGATCGGGCGGAGGCGGTTCGGGGTTCCCTGGGCGTTCGCGGCTGAGCGGTCGGCGGCGGGGGCGGGTCGCCGCCCGTGGCGTGCCGGGCGTGCCCGCGGGGGTCGCGAGCTCGGCCATCGGGCCCACCGTGGTGTCCCGTCCTTCCGTGCCGGGGTCCGGGGCCGGCCGACGGCTGGATCTGGCCGACCCCGACCGGGGACGCAGCCACTGCCACCACGGCTCGGCCATCGCCTCGCGCACCTCGGCGGACTCCATGGGCCGCACCGTCGCACGCGCCGCCGCCTTGGCCGCCGCCGGAGCCGCTCGGGCGTCCTTGGCCCGCGTACGGGCCTCCGCCCGGGCCCTGCGATCTGCCCGACGCGCCGCCCGCGCCGCCTTCCACTCCGGCCAGTAGGCCCTGGTGGGGACGCACAGCCGGTACCAGCGCAGCACCATCGCCCCGGGCACGCCGATCACGCCCGTCCAGGCCAGCGTGATCGTGCCCGTGTGCCACCAGTTCGGGCCCAGGTCGGCGAGGACGCCGATTCCCAGGGGGCCGCCCGAGACCCCGGCCAGCAGTGCCATGGCGGCCGCGCAGCCGACCGCCGCCAGGGTGGCGAGCACCAGTGTCTCGCCCCAGCCCCAGGGGGGCCTGGGCTCGTCCTTGCCGGGCCGCCGGGCCGCCGCGACCCCGGTGAACCAGGCCACCGACACCCCGGCCGCGATCCCCGTGACCCACACCAGCGGCCCGCCGAAGCCGTCCGTGGGCAGCGCGGCGACCAGCGGGAAGTGCGGCAGCTGGGGGTAGGAGGTGATGCCCAGCGGCGCGACCACGCTGCCGCCGCCGACCGTGAATCCCGCGCCGACCCCGTACGCGGCGCCCCAGACGATGGCGTTCGGCAGCAGCGCCAGGCTGACCAGCAGCACCGCGAACCGCCCCGACCACACATCGCTGAGGTTGAGGAAGGTCACCTGGACGGCCCCGGCGTGGCTCAGCATCGACGTCGCCGTAAGGAGCGCACCGCTGCCGAGCAGGACGACGAGACCGCTGGTCCCGGCGCGCAGGGCGGCGGTCAGGCGGCGGCGTCGGCACCAGCTCCGCGCGGTCAGCGACGCGGCCGTCCGGGCGGCCCAGCCGGCGCCGGGGAGCCGGCGGAGTCGGGCGGCCACCCGTTCGGGTGGCCGGAGCGGGCACCGTCCGTCGGCCGTCCACACCCCCAGGGCCGCGATGGCCCCGGTGACGACCGGGAGATACAGCAGCGCGCTGAGCGGGGCGACGTGCAGCGGCCCGGTCGAGGCGTACACCGCGGCCGCGGTGCCGACCAGCAGATAGCCACCGGTCACCCACGCGAAGGCGAGGCGCGGATCGATCATGGAATCCTCGGCCACCCACTGTCCCCCGCTCTCCTCGGGCTGCGCCTGGTAGACGGCGTGCTGGGCGGCCCGGTAGAGCAGCCAGCACGGCGCCACGCTGAGCAGCAGCGGGGTCAGTCCGACGGGCGCGGTGTGGCCGGAGAGCGTCTCGGTGCGCACGAGGTCGGCGCCATGGCCGAGCAGCCACAGGTCGGCGGCGACGTGCAGGGCCTTGTCGGGGCTGCTCTCGGGGGACGAGGAAGTGATCCACAGCAGCAGGACGACCACGGCGAGCGTGCCGAGGCCGAGCCCCGCGGCGACCACACCGCCGAGGAACGCCTCCCTGATGGCGGAGGAGCGCCGGGCCGCGAAGTGGTCACGTGAGGACACCGACGGGCTGCGATCGGTCGTTTGCGTCACGCGACCAATGCTGCCAATAACAGTCGCTTCATCCCCACATCAAGGGTTTGGTCGCCGTGTCGCCACTAGTCCGCTTATGCGTCTTTTATTGCGGTGTGGGATGGGCGAGTGGCTTGCCGTGTTCCGCCGTCAACGCCGCGGGCCCGCACCACCGTGTGGTGGTACGGGCCCGCGGCATACGAACCGTGGCGGCGTCAGCCGGCCAGCGCGGCGCGCGCCAGGCGCGCGGTCTCGGACGGGGTCTTGCCGACCTTCACGCCCGCGGCCTCGAGGGCCTCCTTCTTCGCCTGGGCGGTGCCGGAGGAACCGGACACGATGGCGCCCGCGTGGCCCATCGTCTTGCCCTCGGGAGCGGTGAAGCCCGCCACATAGCCGACGACCGGCTTGGTGACGTTGGCCTTGATGAAGTCCGCGGCCCGCTCCTCGGCGTCGCCGCCGATCTCGCCGATCATCACGATCAGGTCGGTGTCGGGGTCGGCCTCGAAGGCGGCCAGGGCGTCGATGTGGGTGGTGCCGATGATCGGGTCACCGCCGATGCCCACGCAGGACGAGAAGCCGATGTCCCGCAGCTCGTACATCATCTGGTAGGTCAGCGTGCCGGACTTCGACACCAGACCGATGCGGCCGGGCTTGGTGATGTCGGCCGGGATGATGCCCGCGTTCGACTGACCCGGCGTGATCAGACCCGGGCAGTTCGGGCCGATGATGCGCGTCTTGTTGCCCTTCTTGCCCGCGTAGGCCCAGAAGTTGGCGGTGTCGTGGACCGCGATGCCCTCGGTGATCACGACGGCGAGCGGAATCTCGGCGTCGATCGCCTCGATGACCGCGTCCTTGGTGAACTTCTCCGGGACGAAGATGACCGTGACATCGGCACCGGTGGCGTCGATGGCCTCCTTGACGGAGCCGAAGACCGGGATCTCGGTGCCGTCGAAGTCCACGCTGGTGCCGGCCTTGCGCGGGTTCACGCCACCGACGATGTTGGTGCCCGAGGCAAGCATCCGGCGGGTGTGCTTCTGCCCCTCGGACCCGGTCATCCCCTGGACGATGACCTTGCTCTCCTTGGTGAGGAAGATAGCCATGGTTTCTGGTTCCCTCGTCCCTTACTTCGCAGCCAGCTCGGCGGCACGCTCGGCCGCGCCGTCCATGGTGTCCACCTGCGATACGAGCGGGTGGTTGGCGTCGGTGAGGATCTTGCGACCCAGCTCCGCGTTGTTGCCGTCGAGGCGCACGACCAGCGGCTTGGAGACGTCTTCGCCCTTGGACTTCAGCAGCTCCAGAGCCTGGACGATGCCGTTGGCGACGGCGTCGCAGGCGGTGATGCCACCGAAGACGTTGACGAAGACCGACTTGACGTCCGGGTCGCCGAGGATGATCTCGAGACCGTTCGCCATCACCTCGGCGGAGGCGCCACCGCCGATGTCGAGGAAGTTGGCGGGCTTCACACCGCCGCGGCTCTCACCCGCGTAGGCGACGACGTCGAGGGTCGACATGACCAGACCCGCGCCGTTGCCGATGATGCCGACCTCGCCGTCGAGCTTGACGTAGTTGAGGCCCTTGGCCTTGGCGGCAGCCTCGAGCGGGTTGGCCGCGGCCTTGTCCTCGAGCGCCTCGTGCTCCGGCTGGCGGAAGGCGGCGTTCTCGTCCAGGGAGACCTTGCCGTCCAGGGCGATGATCTTGCCGTCTTCGGTCTTGACCAGCGGGTTGACCTCGACAAGCAGGGCGTCTTCCTTGATGAAGACGGTCCACAGCTGCTGGAGGACCTCGGTCACCTGATCCGCGATCTCGGCCGGGAACTTCGCGGCCGCGACGATCTCGGCGGCCTTCTCCTTGGTCACACCGTCGATGGCGTCCACCGGGATCTTGGCGAGCGCCTCGGGGTTCTGCTCCGCGACGACCTCGATCTCCACGCCGCCCTCGACGGAGGCCATGGCGAGGAAGGTGCGGTTGGTGCGGTCCAGCAGGAAGGAGACGTAGTACTCCTCCTTGATGTCCGCGGTCTCGGCGAGCATCACCTTGTGGACCGTGTGGCCCTTGATGTCCATGCCCAGGATCTGGGTCGCCTTCTCAACGGCGTCGTCCGGGTCGGAGGCCAGCTTGACGCCGCCCGCCTTACCGCGACCGCCCGTCTTGACCTGCGCCTTGACGACCGCGCGGCCGCCCAGTCGCTCGGCCACCTCGCGCGCCGCCCCAGGCGTGTCGATGACTTCACCGGCCAGCACCGGTACACCGTGCTTGGCGAAGAGGTCCTTCGCCTGGTATTCGAACAGGTCCACGCGCGTCCGTCCCTTTTCCATGGATTTCGCGGTCGTTATCTGCGCGGGCGTGCCGCGGGGGCAGCGTGAGGACGCGATCTATAACGAGGGCGGCACACGTTCACCGGGTACGCGGCATGTCCGTCTCGCAGGTTATCTCCGCGGGACGTGCGGCCCTAAATCGCAGATCACACTGGCGCGGTGATAACGGTCACAGATCGCGACCGTTTCCATCTATCCGCCTACGCCAACCGGGCAGCCCCCTCCCCAACGAGGACTGCCCGGTTGATGACGCTTGCCTTACGGTTTCATGCTGTCTCGGCCTTCAGCCGTGACTGTCTTACGCCCGCCGGAGCGATCAGACGGTCGGGAGCGTGCCCGGAAGGGTGGGCAGCTCGGCCGGCAGCTGCGGCAGCTCGACCTGGGGCAGCTCCGCCGGAACCTGCGGGAGCTCGGCCGGCACCTGCGGCAGCTCGGCCGGAACCTGCGGCAGGTCCGCCGGGAGCTGCGGCAGGTCGGCCGGAACCTGCGGGAGGTCCGCCGGCAGGGCCGGGAGGGCCGGGATGTTGGCGACGTCGGTCAGGTCGGTGGGCAGCGCCGGGAGCAGGCTCAGCGCACCGTCCTTGACGTTCCCCACGGTGGTCTGGGCGTCCGCGACCGTGCCCGTGGCCAGGTCCTGGGCGAACGGCACGGTGGTGCCGGCCAGGTCCTGCGCGAACGGAACGGCGGTGGTCGGCACGCTCACCACGACCGGGACCAGGCGGTCCACGGTGTCCTGGGCGGCCGGGACCACGTTGGAGGCGGTGCCCAGCGTGAAGCCCTGAACGCTGCCGGTCACGACGCCGGCGTACGGGGTGGTCCGGGCCACGGCACCGTCGGCCAGCGCACCGGCGTCACCGGCGGTCTGCTGCACGACCGGGACGACCTTGACCACGATGCGGTGCGCGGCGGGCGGCAGCACGTCCGAGGCCACACCGTCGACGACCGGCTTGGCGGTGCCGATGACGGCCTGGACCTTGCCGGTCAGGTCCTCGGGGCGGATGCCGGCGCCGGAGAGGGAGGCGAGCAGGTCATTGGCCGAACCCGGGGCGGAGGGCAGCTTCGGGGTGGCGGGCAGCTCGACGGGCAGCTTGCCCGGCAGGCCCTGGACGTCCGTCAGCGAGTCGGTGGGCAGCGCGGAGGTGTCGGGCAGGGTCGGCAGCGAGCCGAGGCCCGGGAGGCTGGGCACCACGCCGGGGACCTCGCCGGTGGGCAGGTCGAGGTCGGTGGTCTTCTTGACGGTCTTCTCGACGCCCTTGACGGCCTTGTGGGCCTTCTTGACGACCTTGCCCGGCTTGGCGACGTCACCGGTGAGGCCGTCGGTGGTGTCCTCGACGGTCTTGGTGACGTCCGAGACCCGCGGCAGGTTGGCGGCGCCCGGGACGCGCTCCTTCACGGGGTCGGTGACACCGTCCACGGTGGAGGCGACGCCGTCCACGGTCTTCTTCGCGGTGTCGGTCACCTTGGAGGTGCCGGCCACGCCGCCGGTCGCGCCGTCGACCGTCTTGGTCACCGTCTTGGTGAGGCCGTCCACGGTGCTGGTGACGCCGTCGGTGGAGGGGACGGCCGGGTTCTCGGCGGCGTTGGCGGCGGCGGAGCCGAGGGCCCAGATACCGGTGGCGGCAGCGGCGACGAGGATGGAGCGGCGAAGGTTGTTGCGCATGGTGGAGGAAGTCCTTCGAAGTCAAAAGGGGTTTCGGACGGGCAGACCTGACCCGCCCCCGCGCGGCAGGTCTTCAACAGACGGGGGTGAGGTCTGCCCTAGCCGGGGAATTCGAGGACTTCGTTGAACCGCTCGCGCGTCGGCGTCGAGCTCTCCGCGCGGACCGTGCCGGGCTTCAGCCCGAACGACGCCACGCCGGACGGCGGAAGAGCGGCATGGGTGTTCCCGCCACGGGGAGCGCCGCTGTCGCCGGTGCACTGTGAAGTGGCCCCCAGCGGGGACCGCGGAAGCGGCAGCGGCGCCGGGGCGCCGCCCTCCGGACCGGTGCCGGAGACCGCCTGCACGACGGGGTCGTGCCCGGTGTGCGAGGCGGCCGCACGGTGCGTGGTGCCGACCGGGGCGTGCGTCACGGGGCCCATCGGGGCCGCGGTGGCGGGCGCCGCCTTGTGCACGGTCGCCGACTCGTCCTTGGCCGCGTGGTGCTCGGCGGCCGGACCGTGGTCCGACACGGGGACCTGGGGGCCCAGGCCGATCGCGGCACCGAGGCCAACGTCGGGCAGGCCTACCGGCAGGCTGTCGCCCGTGGCGCCGCCGACCAGGTCGCCCACCGGCTCGGTGATCTTCTGCGCTCCCCGCTCGACCGGCTCCTGGATGGGCCGCACGGTCTCCCGTACGACGTCTTCCGCCGTGTGGACGGTACGCACCACCGCGGGCGGCGCGTGCTTCTCCACCTGCTGCCGAGCGTGATCGATACGCGAGGGGTCGAGCAGCCTGGAGACGCCGGAGCGGTCGGCCGGTACGCCGTCGGCGCCGTCAGCCGAAACGCCGGTCACCCCGGTCTGATCGCTCCGCTCGGCGGCGTGAGCACTGCCGCCGAAGAGGAACGCCAGGGCCAGGAAGCCCCCGAGGAAGAGCGCCGCCAGCAGCGCCCGCCGCGCGGCCACCGTGCGCGGCAGGCGCACGGTGACAGGCATGGCGGACACAACAGACACGAAAGGGCCTTCCCTGGTGAGGGGCGTACAACGGGCACACAGTTGTGGCCGTATGACGTAGTGGGCGCACTGAACAGGACGAACTCGCCAACCGGATGGCTGGATTCATGTCCTGGGCGACGTGGATGATCCTTGCACGACCCACAGGGGTCGGCGCAAGCCCCGGATCACCGATGCATCGCCTTGTCCGGTATCGGCAGTTGGCGACGTTCGATCGCCGCCGCCATCACCTCCGGGAAGAGGTCGGGGGTGCAGGCGAAGGCGGGCGCGCCCAGCGCGGCGAGCGCCGCCGCGTGCTCGCGGTCGTAACTCGGCGCCCCCTCGTCGGACAGCGCGAGCAGCGTCACGAACTGCACCCCGGACGCCTTCATCGCGGCGACCCGCCCCAGCATCTCCTCGCGTATGCCGCCCTCGTAGAGGTCGCTGATGAGGACGACGACGGTGTCGGCGGGCCGGGTGATCCGCGACTGGCAGTAGGCCAGCGCGCGGTTGATGTCGGTACCGCCGCCGAGCTGGGTCCCGAAGAGGACGTCCACCGGGTCGTCGAGCTCCTCGGTCAGGTCCACCACCGAGGTGTCGAAGACGACCAGCCGGGTGGCGAGCGAGCGCATCGAGGCCAGCACGGCGCCGAAGACCGAGGCGTAGACCACGGACGCGGCCATCGACCCCGACTGGTCGACGCACAGCGCCACGTCCTTCTTCACGCCGCGCGCCGCCCGCCCGTATCCGATGAGCCGCTCGGGGACGACCGTACGGTGCTCGGGCAGGTAGTTCTTGAGGTTGGCCCGGATGGTGCGGTTCCAGTCGATGTCCCGGTGGCGCGGGCGGCTGATCCGGGCCGAGCGGTCGAGCGCCCCGGTGAGAGTGGCGCGGGTGCGGGTCGCCAGCCGCTTCTCCAGATCCTCGACGACCTTACGGACGACGGCCCGTGCGGTGTTCTTGGTCGTCTCCGGCATGGCCTTGTTGAGGGACAGCAGGGTGCCCACGAGATGCACGTCCGCCTCCACGGCCGCCAGCATCTCCGGCTCCAGCAACAGGGCGGACAGGCCCAGCCGGTCGATGGCGTCGCGCTGCATGACCTGGACGACGGACGTGGGGAAGTACGTGCGGATGTCCCCGAGCCAGCGGGCCACTTGGGGCGCGGAGCCGCCGAGCCCGCCGGAGCGCGCGCCGCTCGCCGCGCCCTGGGAGCCGCCGGTGCGCCCGGCGACCGCGCCGCTGCCGCCGCTTCCGCTGCCGCTGCCTCCGCTGCCGCCGGAACCGTTATTGCCCCCGGAGCCGTAGAGGGCCTCGAGCGTGCGGTCCATGGCGGCGTCGGCCGCGCTGAGCGAGCAGCCGGTGCCGTCGGCGCCCTGGCCGCCGAGCACCAGCCGCCAGCGCCGCAGCCGCTCCTGATCAGCCCGGCCATGACCGTGGTCGCGGCCGGCGTCACCGTAACTGTGGTCGCTGTGGTCGCCGTGGGCGCCGTGCGGGTCGCCGTGCGTCATCGGGCTGCCTCCCTGGTGTCGTTGCCGTGCGGGGCGGGATCGAGCCCCAGCAGCAGCCGCACCGTCGGTACGACGGCCGCCGCCCGGTCCGGATCCAGCCCGGGGCCGAATCCGGGCGCGGCGGGGGCGCCTGGTCCGGTGCGCCCGTCGGCCGCGGGTCCCCGGCGGACCAGCTCGCCCAGGGTGCGGCGCACGCCCGTGTCGTACGCGGAGAAGGTGCGCCGCAGCAGGGGCAGGACGTCGGTGAACGCCTCGGCGGGAACGGACGTCAGCCAGCGGTCGACCAGGCCGAGCAGCCGCTCGTCGTGGACGAGCAGCATTCCGCCGCCCGCCCCGCCGCCGACGAACCCCTCGATCCAGGCGGCCGCTTCGGGGGGCTGGGTGCCGGGCGAGAGCGCGAGCCCCATCAGCCGGGCCGCCTCGTCCTCGGCGAGCCGGCCGTCGTCCAGCAGCAGCCGCGCGGCGCGGCCCCGGATCAGCCCGGGAGTGGCGGGGGTGCCGTCCCGTCCGGCGAGGGAGCGCAGCATGCCCGCCCAGCGGGCCCGCAGCCCGCCGGCGGCACCGGGCTCGGCCGTGGGCGTCTCCGCCGCCCGGCTCCCGGCCCGCGGCCCCGCTTCCGCCCCTGCCCCCACTTCCGCCCCTGCCCCCGCCTCCGCTCCTGCCGCCGCCTCCGCCCCTGCCGCCGCCTCCGCGCCTGTTCCCGTGCCCGTCTCCGTCCGGGTCTCCGACAGCAGCCCGATCGCCCGGTGCACGGCCTCCATATGGCCGCGCATCTCGGCGGCGCCGTCCGCATCGAGGCCGACGCAGGCGGGTGGCAGCCCGACCAGGATCCGCTCGGCCAGCCCGACCGCGACCTCTCCGAGCGCGGCGGTGTCGGTGCCGCGCACGTCCCCGTAGCGCACCGAGCGCACCAGGGCGGGCAGGGCCTGGGCGAGATGGCCGACGTCCGCGTCGAGCGCGGCCCGGTCGGCGAGCGACCGCATCACGACGGGGAGGGCCCCGGGGAGCCCGGCGAGCAGACAGCGCTCGGCCAGCTCGGTCACCTCGGCGAGCCCCTTGGCGCTCCGGGCCTCGGTCTCCGCCTTGGCGGTGGCCGCCGACAGCAGCGTGGTGCCCCACACCCCCGCCTCGGCGACCCGCACCGACAGCTCCGGCTCCCACCGCAGCCGCCAGGTCTCCCGGAAGGTGCCGGTGCTGCCCCGGGAGACGGCCGGGGTGCCCCAGTCGACCCCGAGCAGCCGCAGCCGGTGCAGCAGACGGCTGCGCCCGGCGTCGGTCTCCTTGCGCAGATCCAGCTCCAGCTCGCGCTCCAGCGCCTCGGGCTTGAGCCGCAGCGAGCGCTGAGTACGCGTCAGGTCGCGCTGGAGCGGCGCCGCCGGGGCCGACTCGGGGACTTCGCCCAGGACATCCCCGACCACCAGCCGGTCCCGCACCAGCGCGATCGGCACGTCGGAGCCCTCGCACATCACCGCCCTGACGGCGTCGAGGGTCTCGGCGAGCCCGGCGAGCGGACGTCCGCGCATGGCGGCCAGCGTTTCGGCGAGCCTTACGGTCTCGATGACATGGGCCGAGGAGACCGCGAAGTCCTCGTCCCGCAGCAGCCCGGCGACCTTGGTGAGCCAGCGCTCAACGGGCCGGTCGGGGGCGTGGAAGAGGTGGTCGTACCAGCCCGGGGAGGTGATGCCCGCCCCGTAACCGCTGTGCCGGGCCAGCCGCCGGTGGGTCCACGGCACCCAGCTGATCTCGGTCTTGACCTTGGGCAGCCCCTTGAGCAGCTTACGGTCGGCGGTGGCGGTGGTCCGCTCCCCCAGCGCCGGTACGTGCCAGGCCCCGCAGACGACGGCGACCTCGTCCCCGAACTCCCGCCGCGCCTCGCGCAGCCGCAGCCGCATATGGGCCTCGCGCACGGTGTCGTCCTCGTGCCCGCCGTGCCCGTACTCGGCGCGCAGCGCCCCCATCGCCTCCGCCACGGCCGCGAACGCCTCCGTGCCGCCGGCGCCGCGGTGCTCGATGACGTCCTCCCACCAGCGCTCCGGGTCGTCGTATCCGGCCGCCTCGGCGAGCACGGACAGCGGATCGACGCGCAGCCGCTCGGCGGAGCCGGGGGCCGCGGCGGCCCGGTCCCCCGGGCCCGCCGGATCGGGCGAGGCGGGCGGGGCGGGCGCATCCGCCGGGGCCGCCGGCTCCACCGGGGCCGCTGGCGCCACCGGGGCCGCCGGGGCCTCCTTCGCCGACATGGCCAGCGAGTTGGCCGCCGGGAGGTCGATGAACCGTACGGGGACCTCGCGGGCCAGCGCCCACTGGATGGCCGCCCACTCCGGGGAGAACCCGGCCAACGGCCAGAACCCGGCCCGCCCCGGGTCGTCCGCGGCATGGGCGAGCAGCGCGACGGGCGGACGCATGTCCTTCTCGGCGGCGAGCCGCACGATCGCGTCCGCCTCCGGCGGCCCCTCGATCAGCACCACGCGCGGTGCGCACGCCGTGAGCGCCGCCCGCACCGCCCGCGCCGACCCGGGCCCGTGATGGCGCACCCCCAGCAGCAGCGGACCGGCGGCCCGCGCTCGCGGGGCGCCCGTCACGCGGTCACCTCTCGGCACGCGCGGTAGAAGTCCTTCCAGCCGTCGCGCTCGCGGACGACCGTCTCCAGGTACTCCTGCCAGATGACGCGGTCGGCCGCCGGGTCGCGGACGACCGCGCCCAGGATGCCCGCGGCCACGTCACCCGCCCTCAGCACACCGTCGCCGAAGTGGGCGGCGAGGGCGAGGCCGCTGGTGACGACGGAGATGGCCTCGGCCGTCGAGAGCGTGCCCGAGGGCGACTTCAGCTTCGTACGGCCGTCGCCGGTCACTCCCTCGCGCAGCTCACGGAAGACCGTGACCACGCGGCGGATCTCCTCGACGCCCTCCGGGACCTCCGGGAGCTCCAGCGAGCGGCCGATCTGGGCGACGCGGCGGGAGACGATGTCGACCTCGTCGTCCGGGGTCGCGGGCAGCGGCAGCACGACCGTGTTGAAGCGGCGGCGCAGGGCGCTGGAGAGTTCGTTGACCCCGCGGTCGCGGTCATTGGCGGTCGCGATCAGGTTGAACCCGCGGACCGCCTGGACCTCCTCCCCCAGCTCCGGGATCGGCAGCGTCTTCTCGGACAGGACGGTGATCAGCGTGTCCTGCACATCGGCCGGGATGCGCGTCAGCTCCTCCACGCGCGCGGTCATGCCGTCCGCCATCGCGCGCATCACCGGGCTCGGCACGAGCGCGTCGCGGCTCGGGCCGTGGGCGAGCAGCTGGGCGTAGTTCCACCCGTACCGGATGGCCTCCTCGGCCGTCCCGGCGGTGCCCTGGACCAGCAGCGTGGAGTCGCCGCTGACCGCCGCCGCCAGATGCTCGGACACCCAGGTCTTGGCGGTGCCGGGCACGCCCAGCAGCAGCAGGGCGCGGTCGGTGGCGAGGGTGGTGACGGCGACCTCGACGATGCGGCGCGGGCCCACGTACTTGGGGGTGATCACGGTGCCGTCGGGCAGTGTGCCGCCGAGCAGATAGGTGGCGACCGCCCAGGGCGACAGCCGCCACCGCGCGGGACGCGGACGGTCGTCGGCCGCGGCCAGCGCGCGCAGCTCGTCGGCGAAGGCGTCCTCCGCGTGTGGACGCAGGGCTTCCGCGGCTCCGGCGGCCCCCGCCGTTCCGGTGGTATCGGTGGATTCGGTTCCGGGCACAGTGACGGTCACAGCTCCCCCACGACTCGTTTCCTCGTTCCGTTTCCGGACGCGTGAACCACCCTGCACCACCCCACTGACAACCGGGCCCCGGCCGATGAACGCCCAGGTCAGGGCGATTGTCAGTGGGTGCCCGTACCGTCGCAGACATGAATCCGCAGGGGGAACGCTGGACGGCGGAGCAGGTGCTGGCCCTGGCTTCTGACGCCGCGTCGCGCACGGCGGGCGGCAAGCTCGCCACGGCCGGCTCATGGTCGGGCGCGGGGGCGCGCGGCCAAGCGGTGTGGGGGCTGTGCTCGGGCAGCGGCAGCAAGCCGTACCAGACGGTCGTCGATCTGAACGGACCCGGCTATCGGTGCAGTTGCCCGAGCCGGAAGTTCCCGTGCAAGCACGCGCTGGGCCTGCTGCTGCTGTGGGCGTCCGGCGAGGGGGGCGTGCCCGGGGGCGGTGAGCCGCCGGAATGGGCCGAGCAGTGGCTCGGCGGGCGGCGCGAGCGGGCCGGAAGAGCCGCCGCCGCGGCCCGGGAGGCGGGTGCGGGGAGCGGCGGGACGGGCGACGGGGTGGGCCGCCGCGGGACGGGCGACGGCTCGGGGAGCGGGCGGAGCGGCGGAGCGGCCGATCCGGAGGCCGCGCGCCACCGCGCCGAGCGGCGGGCCCAGCGCATCGCGGCGGGTGCCACCGAGTTGGAGCGGCGGCTGGCCGATCTGCTCCGCGACGGTCTGGCCGCCGCCGACCGCGCCGGATACGGGGCGTGGGACGAGACGGCCGCGCGGATGGTCGACGCCCAGGCTCCGGGTCTCGAGACGCGGGTGCGGGAGCTGGCCGCGATCCCCTCGTCCGGTCCGGGGTGGCCCGCCCGGCTGCTGGAGGAGTGCGCGCTGGCCCACCTCCTCACCCAGGGCTTCCTCCATCTCGACCGCCTCCCGGAGCAGCTGGCCGCCACCACGCGCACCCGGGTGGGTCTCACCACGCCGGTGGCCGAGCTGCTGGCGACCGGGGAGGCGATCCGGGACCGCTGGCTGGTCCTGGGCCGCCAGGACGGCACGGACGGCAGGCTGACCACCCGCCGCAGCTGGCTGCGGGGCGAGCGTACGCACCGGATGGCGCTGCTGCTCTCGTTCAGCGCCCCCGGCCGGCCCCTCGAGCCCGCGCTGCCCACCGGCCTGGTCCTGGACGCCGACCTCACGTACTACCCGGCGGCCCGCCCGCTGCGTGCCGCGATCGGCGCCCGCCACGAGGAGGTGCCGGAGGACCCGGCTCCCGCCGTGTCCGCGGCCCCCGAGGGGTGCGATGTCGACACCGCGCTCGCGATCTACGGGGCGGCGCTCGGGGACGATCCCTGGCTGGAGGGCTGGCCGGTCGTGCTCACCGATGTGGTGCCGGTCCCTGGCGACGCCGGATGGCAGCTGGCGGACGAGCGCAGCGGCTCGGCACTGCCCATCGATCCGCGCTGCGCGGGGCGCACCGACCTGTGGCAGCTGATGGCGATATCCGGCGGCGGCCCGGTCACCGTCTTCGGCGAGTGCGGCCATCGCGGCTTCTCGCCCATTACCACCTGGGACCCGACCCCCGTCCCGCTCATCGCGGCGGCAGCGCAGGGAGGCACCCGTTGACCAGCACGACCCCCACCGCGCCCTGGGACGACCTCGTCGCGGCCGCGCTGCTCGGCACCGAGCGGCGCACCCCGCCGGTCGCCCCGCGCCCCGGGCAGGACGCACCGTCCGCCCTGCTGGACGCCGCCGCGCTCAGCACCGTGCGGCGGCGGGCCGGGCTGCGTCCCGCGCCCGCCCGGCCGGGGCCCGGCCGGGCACCCGAGGATCCGCGGCCGGCGCTGCCCATGGCCGCCCGCAGCAGGCTGGCGATGCTGCTCGCCGACCGTTCGGCTCCGGGGCGCGGCGGCCCGCGCACCGCACCCGACCTCGCCGAACTGCTGCCGCAGTGGCTCGCGCTGGCCAACCACCACGGCTATCGGGTGCCCGACGCCCTGCTCCCGGCTCTCCTCGACGCCGCCCGCGCCCGCACCGATCTGCGGCCCGAGGCGCTGACGCTCGGCGGGCCGCGTGCGCTGTGGCTGGCCCGGCTCAACCCGGACTGGAAGTTCGCGCTGCGGGGCGCGCCGACGGGCCGGGCGCACACCCCCGTCCCGGAGCCGTCCGAATCGGCCGGGACGGCCGCCGCCCCGCCCGATGAACAGCGGCTGTGGGAGGAGGGGCTTTTCGCCGAGCGGGTGTCGCTGCTGGCGGCGGCGCGCCACCGCGACCCGGCGGCGGGGCTGGCCCTGCTGGGCGGCACCTGGTCGACCGAGCGCGCCGAGGACCGGCTGATGTTCCTGGACTCGCTGCGCGACGACCTCTGCCCGTCCGACGAGCCGTTCCTCGAACGGGCCCTGTCCGACCGCAGCCGGAACGTCCGGGCGACCGCCGCCGAACTGCTCTCCGCGCTCCCCGGCTCCGCACTCGCCGCGCGCATGGCCGAGCGGTCGCGCGGCTGTGTGTCACTGACCGCCGACGCCCGGATAACCGTCCGGCCGCCGGACGAGTGCGACAGCGGCATGCAGCGTGACGGCGTCGTGCCCAAGCCGCCCTCCGGCCGGGGGGAACGGTCCTGGTGGCTGGGCCAGTTGGTGGAGGCGACCCCGCTGGACCGCTGGAGCGAGTGGTTCGGCGGACGCGGCCCCGCCGAGATCGTGGCGCTGCCCGTCGCGGACGGCTGGCGGGCGGATCTGCACGCCGCATGGTGCCGGGCGGCGGTGCGGCAGCGCGACGCGGAGTGGTGCCGTGCGCTGCTCGGCACCCCGGCCGTCGCGCCCGCCAACACCGGGGAGGCGGCATCAGCCGCCTGGCGGGACCCCGCGAAGCTGCTGTCCGCGCTCCCCGCTCGGGAACGGGCGGAGTGGGTGGCCGAGTTCATCGCGTCCCACGGGCTGTCCGACGCCTTCCGGCTGCTGGGGGTGTGCACGGTGCCCTGGGCCGAACCGCTGGGCCGGGCCGTCGTCGACGCGCTGGACATCGCCCGGGACGCGGGCAGCTACCCGTGGAGCTTCAGCGGGGTCATGGGTCTGGCCGAGCGCTGCCTGGACCCGGCGCAAGCGGACCGGCTCGAGGTGCTGACGGCGATACCGGACGAGGCGGAGGGGGCGGCGCCGGGAGCCGGGGGCTATTGGGCAGAGGCGTTCCAGCGGCTCGTGGGAACGCTACGGCTGAGGGCGACCATGCGAGCCGAGCTCGAACCGGCCTGATCCCCGATCCGCACCGGAGTCCGGCCGCCGGATGCCCTGGGCCGGACGTGATCCGGCGTCAGGGCATCCGGGGTCCGGCCGTGCCATCGGGCGTTGGCCACGATCCGGGATCCGGTCGTGCTCAGGACCCCGGCCCTGGCTCCGGGCTCCGGCCGTCACTCCGATCCAGCCCCGGCTCCGGACAGATCCCGGCCGTCACCCGGGATCGGGCCATACCCCGGGCCCCGGCCGCGTCCAGGACCCGGCCGTCGCTCCGAACCCCGGCCCTCACCCGGAATCGGGCCCCCTACCTCGGGCCCCGGCCATAACCGGGGACCGGGCCGTGACTCCGGACAGACCACGGCCGTCACCCGGGATCGGGCCATACCCCGGGCCGCGGCCGCGTCCAGGACCCGGCCGCCCTTCATGACCCGGCCATCGCTCCGAACCCCCGCCGTCACCCGGAATCAGGCCCTACCTCGGGCCCCGGCCATAACCGGGACCCGGCCCTGGCTCCGGGCCCCGGCCGTCACCGGGGACCGGGCCTTGGCTCCGGACCCCGGCCGTGAACCGGAACCGACCGTGGCTCCGGAGCCCGGCCGTGCTCCATGGCGGGTCCGGGTCAGGCGGCCACCGGGCGGACGTTCTCGCGGACCCATTCCACGATGGCCGCCGTCGTCGCCCCCGGGGTGAAGATCTCCGCGACGCCCTGCTCCTTGAGCGGGGGAATGTCCGCCTCGGGGATGATCCCGCCGCCGAACACCTTGATGTCCTCGGCCTCGCGCTCCCGCAGCAGCTCCAGCACCTTGGCGAACAAGGTCATATGGGCACCGGACAGAATGGACAGCCCGATCGCGTCGGCGTCCTCCTGGATCGCGGTGTCGACGATCTGCTCGGGCGTCTGGTGGAGCCCGGTGTAGATGACCTCCATGCCCGCGTCGCGCAACGCCCGCGCGATCACCTTCGCCCCGCGGTCATGGCCGTCCAGCCCCGGCTTGGCCACCACCACACGGATCGGACCGGTCACACCCATCGCAGCCTCCAAGCCCTTCGAGCCTTGCGAACCGTCGCCCGCACCGACGTGAACGAACGTTATCCCCAGCATCCCCTACCCGGCAGTTTCGCGGCACTCGGCGAGGGGGAAATCACACGTGGGACACGTTCACCGAAGGCGCCGTATGCGCTTCGGGCCGGCCACACCAGGGGAGCCGCAGCGGGGACCGTCGCACCGCGCAGCGCCGCCGGCAGTCGGATGGCGCCGCGGTGCGACGGAGCGGTCCCCGTACGCAACGCCCGCACCACCCCACCACCTCACCATCGCAGTCCGCGCCCCTGTTGTCCGTACATCCACTCGTGCGTCAGATGTGCCCGGACTTCCAGGCGATAACGGAGTTGCGGCAGCCTGCCCCTGAATGCCGTGCGCGTTTCGTCGCTTTGTGCTCTTCCGCAACATCCGCAACATCCGCGTCAACGGAATCGGACATCTCGTCCTGGCGGTGCACGGCAACGACGCCAGGGGCGCCCTCTCGGTGCCCCGGGAGGGCGGGAATTGCCGAACGTCAATCGAACATCCGGCCAAGGGAGTGCGTACAGTCAGCCGAAAGACGGCCAAATACCCTTTCCCGAGATGCTCGAAAGTCACGGAAGATTGTGGCTGCCGCGTACTGCCGGGTACAGTCGCCGCTAATTCTCCTGCAGCCGAGGCGAAAGAGAAGTTGGTGGTGAACGACCGTCACCCGTCGGGGGCCTCTCCGACCGTCCCCGCTCCCGACGCCTCGTATCCGTACGAAGAGGCTTACGGTCAGCGGCAGGACACAGCGCACGGCTACGTCGGGTACGACGGCTATTCCACCGGCAGCTTCGACCACCTGGCCACGGCCTACGGTGACGGTGACCCGCTCTTCGGCACGCTTCCGGGCGCGTACGACGACGGACAGGGCGCCCACAGCGGTCAGTACGACGCCTCCCAGTGGGCCGCGGTCGACCAGCACCAGACCGGCTCGTACCAGCAGCACGACACGGGCCACTACGACACGGCCTCTTACGGCTCCGGTTACGACACCGGCGCCTACGACACCACCGCGATGTGGGCCGCCTCCGGCTATCACCTGCCGACCGGCATCCCCACCCAGCAGGACGCCGAGACCGGCGCCCAGTGGGACATCGGCGCCTGGGACGCGGGCGCCACCGGCCAGACCGAGATGCCGGGCCAGTGGGACCACGGCACGGGGTACGAGTCCGGGGTACAGACCTCGGGCGTGGACACCGGGCAGACCCAGTTCTGGGACACCTCCCTCTACGGGACCGTGGACGAGGGGCAGTACGACCACTCGGAGCTGAACCACCCGGGGCTCGACCAGGCAGGCTTCGAGCAGCACGAGCACGAGCCCAACGCCTTCGAGCAGACGGCCGTGTTCGAACAGGCCGTCATCCCCGAGCAGCCCGACGGCTTCGAGCACACCGCCGTCTTCGACCCGATCCACGAGTCCGACCAACCGTACGACCCGGCCCCCGAGGCGGAACCTGAACCCGAGGCGGCGGCCGTGCGGGAATCCGCCCCCTCCCCCCGCCGGGAGGCGAGCCGCGGTCGCCGCCGTACCCCCTCCCGACCCAAGCGCTCCGCGCTCCTCACCGTCGCCGTCCCCTCCGTCTGCGCCCTGGGCGTCACCGCCGTGGCCGCGGCCTCGGTCAGCGGCATGGGAAGCGACAAGAAAGACGAATCCACCACCCAGGCCGCGCCCGACACCGCCGCGGCCCCCGTGAAGCCCTCCGCCGCCAACAGCAAGCTGGACTCCCAGCTCGCCGAGGTCCGGGAGGGCGCCAACGACTTCCGCGACCGCGCCAGCCGCACCCAGGAGCGCATCGACCTCCAGGCGCGCCAGGCCGCCGAGAAGAAGCGCAAGGCCGAGGAGGCGGCGCGGAAGGAAGCGCTGCGCCCGAAGTTCGCGCTGCCCGTCGCCCAGCACGGCCTCAGCGCCCAGTTCGGCCAGGCCGGTATCAACTGGATGTCGGTGCACACCGGCATCGACTTCCCGGTGAGTTACGGCACGCCCGTGATGGCCGCCACCGACGGCACCGTCACGACGCAGTGGAACGACGCCTACGGCAACATGGTCGTGCTGACCAGCCCGGACGGTACGGAGACCTGGTACTGCCACCTCAGCAGCGCCAAGATCCGCTCCGGGACCGTCAAGGCCGGGGACACCATCGCCTACTCCGGGAACTCCGGTAACTCCACCGGCCCGCATCTGCACTTCGAGGTGCACCCCGGCGGCGGCTCGGCCATCGACCCGCTGCCCTGGCTGCGGAGCCACGGCCTCGACCCGACCTGATCCGACCCGGCCGGGTCCGGATCCGGCCTGTGGCGGCGGCCCCGGCCCGTGGCTCCCTCGCTGCCCACAGGCCGCTCCCTACCGGCCGTCCCGCACAGGCCGCTCCTACCGGCCGTCCCCCACAGGCCGCTCCCTACAGCTTCTCCACCGGTGCGTACCGCAGCAGCAGCCGCTTCGGCTTCTCGTCGCCGAAGTCGATCGTCGCCTCCGCGTTGTCCCCGCTGCCCTTGACCGCCACCACCGTGCCGAGCCCGAACGAGTCATGGGTGACCCGGTCACCGATGGCCAGAGCGACCACCGGACGCTCCTTGGCCCGCCGGGTGGCGAACCCGCTGCCCCCGGTGCGCGCACGCGACGACGACAGACCGGACGACAGCCCCGACGGCGGGGTCGAGGCGACGCCGCCCATGGACGCCGACGGGGTGGCGGGCCCGGTGCGCCGCCACCGCACATACTGATCCGGGATCTCCTCCAGGAAGCGGGACGGCGGGTTGTACGCGGGCTGTCCCCAGGCGCTGCGCATCGTCGACCGGGTCAGATAGAGCCGCTCGCGGGCCCGGGTGATCCCCACATAGGCCAGCCGCCGCTCCTCCTCCAGCTCCTTGGTCTGGCCGAGCGCCCGCATATGCGGGAAGACGCCGTCCTCCATGCCGCTGAGGAAGACGACCGGGAACTCCAGACCCTTCGCCGTGTGCAGCGTCATCAGCGTGATCACGCCGGAGCCCTCGGTGTCCTCGTCCGGGATCTGGTCGGAGTCGGCGACGAGCGCGACCTGCTCCAGGAAGTCCGCGAGGCTGCCGGGGTTCTCCTCGCTCCGGTCCTGCTCGAACTCCAGGGCCACGGCCGCGAGCTCCTGGAGGTTCTCGATCCGGGTCTCGTCCTGCGGATCGGTGGACGCCTGGAGCTCGGCCAGATAGCCGGTGCGCTCCAGCACCGCCTCCAGGACGGTCGCCGGGCCCGCCCCGGACTCCGCGATGGTGTGCAGCTCCTCCATGAGGGTGTTGAACCGCTTGACGGCGTTGGCCGAGCGGGCCGCCATGCCGTACGCCTCGTCCACCCGGCGCAGCGCCTGCGGGAAGGTGATCTTCTCGCGCAGCGCCAGCGCGTCGATCATGGCCTCGGCGCGCTCCCCGATACCGCGCTTGGGCACGTTCAGAATCCGGCGCAGCGGGACGGAGTCCTCGGGGTTGGCCAGCACCCGCAGGTACGCGAGGACGTCCCGGACCTCCTTGCGCTCATAGAAGCGCACGCCGCCGACGACCTTGTACGGCAGCCCGACCCGGATGAAGATCTCCTCGAAGACACGGGACTGGGCGTTGGTCCGGTAGAAGACCGCCACGTCCCCGGCCTTGGCGTCGCCCGCGTCCGTCAGCCGGTCGATCTCGTCGGCGACGAACTGGGCCTCGTCGTGCTCGGTGTCGGCCACATAGCCGACGATCTCGGCTCCGGCGCCGGCCTGTGTCCACAGGTTCTTCGGGCGGCGGTTCTCATTGCGCTCGATGACCGCGTTGGCCGCACTCAGGATGGTCTGGGTCGAGCGGTAGTTCTGCTCGAGGAGGATCGTCCGCGCGGTGGGGTAGTCCTCCTCGAACTGGAGGATGTTACGGATCGTGGCGCCCCGGAAGGCGTAGATCGACTGATCGGCGTCGCCCACCACGCACAGCTCGGCGGCGGTCGTCTCCTCGGTGTCCGTGCCCACCAGCTCGCGCACGAGGGTGTACTGGGCGTGGTTGGTGTCCTGGTACTCGTCCACCAGGACGTGCCGGAAGCGGCGGCGGTAGTGCTCGGCGACGTCCGGGAACGCCTGGAGCAGATTGACCGTGGTCATGATGATGTCGTCGAAGTCCAGCGCATTGGCCTCGCGCAGCCTCGACTGGTACATCGCGTACGCCTCAGCGAGGGTCTTCTCAAAGCCGTCCGCAGCCTGCCCGGCGAAGGTCTCCTCGTCGATCAGCTCGTTCTTCAGGTTGGAGATCTTGGCGCTGAAGGACTTCGGCGGGAACCGCTTGGGGTCGAGGTCCAGATCCCGGCAGACCAGCGACATCAGCCGCTTGGAGTCGGCGGCGTCGTAGATCGAGAACGACGAGGTGAAGCCGAGCTTCTTGGACTCTCGGCGCAGGATGCGGACGCAGGCGCTGTGGAAAGTGGACACCCACATGGCGTTGGCCCGCGGGCCGACGAGCTCCTCGACGCGCTCCTTCATCTCGCCCGCCGCCTTGTTGGTGAAGGTGATGGCGAGGATCTGGCCGGGGTGCACCCCGCGGGCACCGAGCAGATACGCGATGCGGTGGGTGAGCACCCGGGTCTTGCCGGAGCCGGCGCCCGCGACGATCAGCAGCGGAGCGCCGGTGTGCTCCACGGCGGCCTTCTGCTGCTCGTTCATCCCCTCGAGCAGGGCGGACGGGTCCACGGCGGGCCGCGGCGCGCCGTCCCGGTAGTGGGCCTCCCTGGGCACGGGCGCGTCGAAGGCGCCGCTGAAGAGGTGATGCGGCACGTCCTCAGCACCACCGTGGGCAGGGTGCGCCGAATCCTCGGGCGGCGGTGGCTCCTCCTCATGAGAGGGGGGCCCGAGGTCCGCCAGGAAGCTGTCGTCAAAGAGGCTGCTCATCGCTCCCCGAGTCTAGGCCGCCCCACTGACACCCGACGTCCGAACATCACGAAACGGTTTCGGGCAAAACGAACACCAGTCTTCACAGAAGCCCCACGCATTGGCTACCGTCCTGCGTCAGGCGGCCCGGACGATCCGTCGGCGAACCGCGTCGGCACGGGCGGCCTCCGCCGAGTCCGGCACCGCCGCGAGGCGGCCCGGAGCCGGGGACCCAGAACGCACGACCGGGGTGAATCGGCCGAGCGGTGCGGCACGCACGTGCCGCGCGCGAGGCCGTAGGGCAACCTTCCGAACCGCCCGAACCCGACAGCTAACCCGGTAGGCGGTCCACGGAAGGAGTCGCCTCCTTTGGCGTCGCACCGCAAACCGCGGACCCGCATACCCGCCCCGCGCACCGGTCACGGCCGCCGTACGGCCGTCGGGTTCACCACGGCCGCCCTCGCCTCCGTCACCCTCCTGTCCCAGTCGGCCAACGCCGCGCCCGGTGATCCCCGGCCGGCCTCCCAGTCGATCGAGAAGGTCAAGGAGAAGGTCGACACCCTCTACCACCAGGCGGAGACCGCCACCCAGCGCTACAACGCCGCGAAGGAACGCACCGACCAGCAGCGGGCCAAGGTCGACAAGCTGCTGGACTCCGTCGCCCAGCGCACCGAGAAGCTCAACGAGGCGCGACGCACACTGGGCACCTACGCCGCCGCCCAGTACCGCGACGGCGGATTGGCCCGCTCCGCCGCGACCCTGCTGTTCTCCGACGATCCGCAGGACGTCTTCGACCAGTCGCATCTGCTGGACCGGCTGACCGGTCGACAGAAGCAGGCCGTCGACAACTTCCGGACACAGCGGACGAAGACCGCCGAGGAGCGCCGTAAGGCCGGCGCGAGCCTCGCCACGCTGACCGCGGCGCAGAAGCAGCTGAAGACCCAGAAGAAGACCGTCCAGGACAAACTGACCGAGGCCCGGCGGCTGCTGGCGAATCTGACCGCCAAGGAGAAGGCACGGCTGGCGGCGATCGAGAAGAAGCAGGCGGAAGAGGCCCGCCGTAAGGCCGCCGCGCTGGCCGAGAAGCAGCGGCAGGAGGCCGCCGCCCGGAAAAAGCAGCAGGAGCAGCAGGGACAGCAGGACGGGAGCGGCGGCTCGACGGCCCCCTCGGCCCCCGCCAACAGCTCCAAGGCGGCCCAGGCCATCGCCTTCGCGAAGGCGCAGCTCGGCAAGCCGTACGTGTGGGGCGCCACCGGCCCGAGCTCCTTCGACTGCTCAGGACTGACGCAGGCGGCCTGGAAGTCCGCCGGGATCTCGCTGCCGCGCACCACCTGGGACCAGGTGAAGATCGGTACGCGCGTCTCGACGTCCCAGCTCCAGCCGGGCGATCTCGTCTTCTTCTACGACGACATCAGCCATGTCGGCCTCTACATCGGCGACGGGATGATGATCCACGCGCCGAAGCCGGGCGATGTGGTGAAGAAGGCCCCGATCACGGAGATGCCGATTTACGGGAGCGTACGGCCCGCGTAGGCCAGGCTCTCGTCGGCCAGGCTTTCGCGGGCCAGGCTTTCGCGGGTCAGGCTGAGCCAGACTTTCGCGGGGCAGGCCCTCAGAGGCCGCGGTGCCGCTGCCCGGGGCCGGGTCTCGGGCAGCGGCACCGGCATCGCCTCAGGTGCCGGGCTTGCGCCCGTAGACGTACACATCGTCGCCGTTCTTCAGCAGGCTCCAGTACTTCTTGGCGTCGGCCGCGCGCATATTGACGCAGCCGTGGGAGCCGGGCGGGGACCATACGCTGCCGGCGATGGAGTGGAACGCCTGACCGCCGTCGAAGAACTGGCTGTAGGGCATGGCGACCTTGTAGAGCGTCGACCAGTGGTTCTTGTTCCGCCAGTAGACCCTGGTCAGCCCGGTGCGGGTCTCGAAGCCGTTCCGCCCGGTCCGCACCGGAACCGGTCCGTAGACCAGCCGGGAGCCGTCCTGGATCCAGCTCAGCTGCCGGGTGAGGTCGACACAGGCGATGCGGCCCTTGTTGGTCGGGCACTTCTTCGCCGCGTTCGGTTTGTGTCCGGCCGCCTTCTGGGCGTTGATCAGCTTCATCACACCCGAGGTGATCGGGCCGGCGTAGCCGATCGTCGGGCTGATGCCGTGGTTGATCTGGAACTTCTGGATCGCGCGGCAGTCCGCCCGCGACTGCCGCCCGTCGACGGGGCGGCCCAGGAACTTCTCGGCCTGCTTCTGATACGGACCCGCGGTGCTGGTGCAGTACGACGCGGCGGCCTGCGCCGGACCGGCCACGGCGACCGCGAGCGGCACCGTCATCCCCGCCAGCCCCAGCACGATGCCCGCACGCCGGCTACGACGACCTCCGAGACTCCCGAGACCTCCGCGACCTCCGACTGACCCCCATACCCCCATGGCCACTCCTCTCGACTGCCAAGCTCTTTACTACGACAGCTCGCGAGTGCAAATGGTTGCACCGAGGTTGCGCTCAGCTCCCCCCGTACATCAGTTCGTCAGGTCCACAGAACGGCGATGAAGATGTTTGCCGTTGTCAAGGCACCCACCGCGCCGAAGGCGGCCGACTCGACCTTCTCCTCGTCGCGCTTCACGTACACCAGACCGAGGATCACGATCAGCAGCGCCAGCTTCAGGCCGATCTTGACGGTATTGACGCTGTTGTCGTCGGCCTGATTGAGCCCGACCAGCGCCACGCCGGTCACCAGCATGGTCAGCGCGCCGTGCAGCATCCCCGGGGTCATCCGGGCCTCGCCCGCGCTCATCGCCTTCATCTGCGAGAGGAAGCCACCGAGCAGCGCGCCGATGCCGACGATGTGCAGACCGACGAACAGATGAATGAGTACGTCCATAGCTCGGGAGAGTAACCGCGCGCATAACACCGGCCGGCACCCGGGTGGGCCCCTATGGGCGCTTCGGTCAGGGCCGCTCGAGACTCTCGGCCACCCCGCTCACCCTGCGATCAGTCGCCGTCACAGGAGCGACGAAAACCGTCCACTCCCGTTCATTCACCCGCATGGCCCCCACTTTCCGGCCTAGCTTCCCCTCCAGGTGGCAGTCCGCTTCCCGTCAACCGAGGGTCCCCGCCTTCATGGCGGGCTGCCACCCGCCCGTCCGTTCCCCATGAAGGTCCAGGACCCGAAACGTCCTGGAATGCCCAAGAGAGACCAGGTGAACCGCCGCAGTGGCGTCGCACAGGAAGCCCAAGCAGCGCTCGCTCACCAGCAGCACCGCCCGCGCGGCCGCGCTCCTCGCCCTCACGGGCACCGCGTCCGCCACCCTCCTCGACGGCACCGGGCACGCCGAGCACCACCTCACCCCCGCTCAGGTGAGGGCGAAGGTCGATGAGTACCGACGGGAGGCCGAGGAGGCCACCGAGAAGTACAACGGCGCGAAGGACAAGGCCGACAAGGCCCGGCGGGCGCTGGACGCGCTGCGCGACCAGGCCGCCCGCCGCACCACCCGGCTCAACGCCGCGCGCAACGCCCTCGGCGCCTTCGCCGCCGCCCAGTACCGCTCCGGGACCATCGCCCCGGCCCTCCAGCTCGCCCTGTCCTCTTCCCCCGACCAGTACCTCCAGCGCGCCTCGCTCGTCGAGCGCGCGGGGAACCGCCAGACCGCCCTGATCACCGCCGTCGGCCGTCAGGAGCGGACATTACGCCAGGTCCGCGGCGAGGCGGCCGACCGCCTCGCCGCTCTGCGCCTCTCCCAGACGGCGGCCGCCCGCCACAAGCGGACCGTCCAGGAGAAGCTCGCCGCCGCCGACCGCCTCCTCGACCGGCTGACCGACGAGCAGCGGCGGCGTCTGTCGGCGGCCCAGGAGGCCCGGGACGGCGGCAAGGCCGGGGCCGGCTCGCCCGTTCCCGCCACGGGCCGCGCCGCCCTCGCCGTCTCCTACGCGTACGCGGCCCTCGGCAAGCCGTACATCTGGGGCGCCACCGGCCCCCATGGCTATGACTGCTCGGGGCTCACGCAGGCCGCCTGGCGCGCCGCCGGTGTCTCCCTGCCCCGCACCACCTACACCCAGATCAGCGCCGGGCAGCGGGTCCAGCGTGACCAACTGGCCCCTGGCGACCTGGTCTTCTTCTACTCCGGCATCAGCCATGTCGGCATCTACATCGGCGGCGGCCGCATGATCCACGCCCCACACCCCGGAGCCCCCGTGCGGGTGGCCTCCGTGTCCGACATGCCTTTCGCGGGAGCGGCCCGCCCGGCGTAACCCGCCCCGCTCGGGGAGGCGGTGCTCGCCATGACGAGGGACTCGGCGGACGTGAGTCGATGGCGGCGATCTGTCGGCGGGTTGCGGTGGGCTGCGGCGGGTGACGGCGATCTGTCGGCGGGGCGTCGGTCACGCCCGTAAGGGTGGAGCTCACGGCCGTAAGGGTGTCGTCGCGGCCGTAAGGCTGATACGTGGCCGCGCAGGCCACATCCCGTCACCGAGCAGATGTCGTCATGAACCCCGACGCGAGGAGCCCCGTATGCCTTCCGCATCCCCGACCGAGCCATGGGACGTCCACCGGCTGCCGTCCGCCCAGGGCAAGACCTTCCTGGTGACCGGCGGCAACGCGGGGATCGGGTACTTCGTCGCCGAACAGCTCGCCGGTACGGGGGCCACCGTCGTCCTCGGCAGCCGGGACCCGGCGAAGGCGGACGCCGCCGTGGCCTCGATCCGCTCCCGGCTCCCCGATGCCCGGGTGCGTCATATCCGGCTGGACCTCGCCGCTCTCTCCTCGCTCAAAGCCTCCGTGGAAGCGCTGGGGTTGGATCGTCTGGACGCGGTCGTCCACAACGCCGGGGTGAAGTTCGACCAGCCACCCCGCCGTGAGACCGACGACGGCCATGAGGCGATGTTCGGGATCAACCACCTCGGGCACTTCGCGCTGACCCACTGGCTGATGCCCCTGCTCACCGCCGCGCCCGAGGGCCGCGTCGTCACCACGGGCAGCTTCGCGGCCAAGTCCGAGCGGCTGGACCTCGACGACCTCCAGAGCATCCGTGACTACCGGCCGGAGCGCACCTATGGGCGGTCGAAACTGGCCCAGATGCTCTTCGGTTTCGAACTCGACCGCCGGCTGAGGGCGGTCGGCAGCACGGTGCGGAGCGTGGTCACCCACCCGGGCGGCGCGCTCGACTCCCTCACCCCCTCGCGCCCGCCGATCCACGTCCGTACGACCGGCGAACGGCTGCGGGGTCTGCCCGCCGGTGTCCTCATCCAGGGCAAGGAGGCCGCCGCCTGGCCCGCCGTACGAGCGGTCCTCGACCCGTCCGTCACCGGCGGCGAGCTATGGGTCCCCCGGACCTTCGGCCTCCGCGGCGTCCCCCGGCGCGAGCCCGTCCGAGGCCATCTGGCGGATGCGGAGGTCGCGGCACACCTGTGGTCGGCGAGCCGCGACCTGACGGGGGTCGAGCCGGAGTTCGGTCCGGCACAAGGACCAGATCAGGACGCGTAGTACGAACGCTGGAGCGCAGGAGCCAACCGTGATCTGTCGATCACATGAAGTCACCGGATCGGGTGGTTCAGTCGCTGAAGCGGGTCGTTTCGCTCAACTCCGCACGCGGGATGGAGATGCCGTTCACCGGGGCGGACGGGTCCGCGTAGCCGAAGGAGACGCCGAGCAGCAGCTTGCGGTCCGCCGCGACGCCCAGAGAGCGGCGCACCGTGTCGGCATAGAAGCTGAGGAGGCCCTGCGGGCAGCTCGCGATGCCATGGGCGGTCAGGGCGAGCAGCAGGGTCTGGCCGTACATGCCGACGTCGGCCGCCATCCGCACCTCCGCGGTGGACGGCAGGAACAGCAGGGCGACGTGCGGGGCGCCGTAGAAGTCCAGGCTTTCGACGTCGTACGCGGCGCGGGCCGCCTGATCGTCGCGGCCTATGCCCAGCGCGCCGTACATCGCGGCGCCCGCCGCGCGGCGCCGCTTCTGGTGGACGTCGCCGTACATGCCGTCGTCGTAGGGGAAGTCCGGGGTCATCCGCCCGGCGGCGTGGGCGGCTCGCAGATCCGCGCTGAGCCGGTCGCGGGACGCGCCGCTGACCACCTCGATATGCCAGGGCTGGGTGTTGGAGTTGGAGGGCGCCGCGCCCGCGAGGGAGAACACGGCGCGGAGGGTCTCCTGCGGTACGGGGTCGGGGCGGAAGGCGCGGACGGCCCGGCGGCCACGGATGAGCCGCTCGGCGTTGGCGCGCAGGGTCGGGCAGGGGAGGGTGGTGGTCATGCCGCTGTTGGTTCCTTGGTCGTTGGTCGAGTGCTGAGCCATTGGGCCGTGGGGACTACGGGGCCACCGCGCCGCAGGAGCTGCCGGGGGCCGCGGGAGCGTCCGCGTCCAGGAAGGACTGGATGATCCGCTCCGCCGCCTCCTTCAGCGCGGCCGCGGAGCGCTCGGCCGAGAAGATCTGCGTGGTGACGTTGGCGCCCTCCACCAGCATCTGGAGCATGTAGGCCAGACCCTGCGGATCGCGGACCGGCAGCGGGGCGATCAGATCGGCCAGCATCTCCAGGTACTCGGCCTTCAGCCCGCCGGCCGTCCGGTGCACCGGGTGGTCGCGGTCGGGGAATTCGACGCAGGCGTTGGCCAACGGGCAGCCGCGGAAGTCCGGCTCGCTGATCCGGTCCGCGATGGCGCCTATGACGTGGCGCAGTTGGGCCAGCGGATCGCCGGGACACGCCCCGCGCGCCGCCTCCAGCCAGTCGCGCGGGGGGTCTGCCTGCGCCTTCACATAGGCGACGGCCAGATGGTCCTTGGACTCGAAGCTCCGGTAGATGCTGGGCTTCCCGACCCCGGAACGCTCGGCGATCTCGGCGACGCCGACCGCGCGGATGCCCTCTTGGTAGAAGAGATCGCACGCGACGCCCCAGACCCGCTGCCCCGCCGGTGACCGTCCTGCCATCAGGCCCACCCTTCCTGTCCGACGTACCGTTCGGTACTCACGCGTGACGCCCACCGTACCGATCGGTACGGTGGGCGTCAACCGCTACGCCACCGGGGCGTCCCCCACGGTCGGCGGACCGCTCAGGCCCGGCTGCCGCCGTCCACCCGTAGCACCGTGCCGGTCACGTAGGAGGCGCGGTCGCTGAGGAGCCACGCGGCGGCCTGGGCGATCTCGTCCGGGTCGGCGGCACGGCGCAGCGGGGCCTGCGTCGTGATCCGCTCGATGACGCCGGGGGAGCTGTCCTCCCATTCGCGGATCATCTCGGTGATCGTGGCGCCGGGCGCGATGGCGTTGACGCGGATGCCCTCCGGGCCGTACGTGACGGCGGCCGACTCGGTGAGGCTGTTGACCGCGCGCTTCATGGCGCTGTACGCCGGGAGTTCGGGGTTGCCCATGAGGCTGCCGACGCTCGAGTTGTTGACGATGGCGCCCGTTCCGGCGGTGGCGCGGATGGCCGTCACCTCGGCGGTCATGGCCAGCCAGGGGCCCCTGAGGTTGACGGCGTAGACATGGTCGAAGTCGGCCTCCGGGAACTGGTCCATCGGGCCCGGCTGATGGCTCGTCGCGCCGTTGTTGAAGGCCACGTCGAGCCGGCCGTACAGCTCCACGGCCCGGTCGACGGCGGCCCGCACGCTCGCCGCGTCGGCCAGGTCGCACACGACGTGGTCCGCGGTACCGCCGGTCGCCCGGATCTCCTCGGCGACCGCCTTGATCTGGGCCTCCGTACGGGCCGCCAGCAGCACCCGGGCGCCCTCCCGGGCGAAGAGGCGCGCCGCGGCGGCGCCGATGCCGCGCCCGGCGCCAGTGACGAAGGCGACCTTGTCGGCCAGCAGGCCGAGGCCGACCCCGGTGGCGGCGCGGGTCAGGGTCTCGGGGGTGGTGTCCGGTGTGTTGTCCATGGTCACGAGCCTGCGACCGGCCGCACAGCTCATCCAGGCACCGGCGATACCTGGTTGAGCCCCCACCGTCCGCCCACACTGAGGGCGTGGACAGACGAGAACTTGCGGCCTTCCTGCGCAGCCGGCGCGAGCGGATCACCCCCGCCGACGTGGGACTGCCCGCCGGGACGCGGCGCCGCACCCCGGGGCTGCGGCGCGAGGAGGTGGCGCAGTTGGCGTTCATCTCGACCGAGTACTACACGCGGCTGGAGCAGGCCCGCGCGCCGCGCCCGTCCCGCGAGGTGCTGGCCGGGCTGGCCCGCGCCCTGCGGCTGGCCGACGCCGAGCGGGTCCACCTCCACCATCTCGCGGGCGCCCCGCCCGGTCCGGCGGCCGGACCGTCCCGTGAGGTGCGGCCGAGCATCGCGGAGCTGCTGCGGCGGCTGCCGCACGCGGCGGCGATCGTCGTGTCCGCAAGTTACGAGGTCATCGCCTGGAACGACTTGGCCGCCGCCTTCATGGAGGACTTCTCCGCCCTCTCGCGCCGCGACCGCAACCTGGCCCGCCGCGCCTTCCTCGGGCCACACCGGGACGGGCGGCGGCTGTACGGGGTGACGGACGCGGACGCGTTCGCCCGGACCGCGGCCGAGGAGCTGCGCGCCACGGCCGCCCGCTACCCCGACGACCCGGAGGTGACCGGGCTGGTGGCCGAGCTCCGTTCGGGCAGCGAGGAGTTCGCCCGGCTGTGGGACTCCCACGACGTGTCGACCGGGCCCACCCTGTGCAAGACGTTCCACCATCCGCTCGTCGGGTCCATCACCGTCAACTGCGACTCGCTGGACATCGCCGACCGGGACCAGCGGGTCGTCATCTACACCGCCGACCCCGGTTCACCGTCCGAGGAGGCGCTGAAGCTGCTGTCGGTCATCGGCACCCAGCGCATGGATGTGCCGAGCTAGTCAGGGCCGCCTCGGCGCGGACGTCCGTGGGACGCGCGGCCGCGCCCGTGGTGTCACCTGACCGTTTGAAGGTGGGTCAGCTGACCGTCGCGAGGCCGTTCGCCAGCAGGGCGAAGGCCGCCTCCGCGTCGCGGACCGCGTCCGGGTAGCGGACATCGGCGGTCTCGCCGGACGCCAGGCGCTCGAAGTTCTCCATGGACAGCGCCCATTGGACGGCGATGACCTGGACCGAGGCCATCCGGGCGATGAGGTCCGGCGCGTCGGCGGTGTCGCGCAGGGCCTCGGTGAGGGCGCGTTCGCCGCCCGCCTTGAAGCGCTGCATGCGGTCGATCAGGGCGGGGGTCCGGAAGATCAGTTGGGTGAGCTCCCGGATCTCAGGGGTGTCGTTGAGACCGGTGATCGGATCGCGCCGGCGCAGGCCGTCGAGGAAGTGGTCGCGCAGAGCGGTCAGCGGGGTGGTGCGCGCGGGGCGGGCGCGCACCACCCGGGCGGATTCGGTCTCGTGGTCGGCCATGCGGTGCACCACGAGGTCTTCCTTGGTCGGGAAGTACGCGAACAGCGTGCGCTTGGAGACCTCGGCGGCCTCGGCGATCTGGGCCACGGAGACCTCATGGAAGCCGCGCTCGATGAAGAGGGCGATCGCGGCGTCCGAGATCGCCTCGCGGGTCCGCTGCTTCTTGCGTTCCCGCAGGCCGGGCTGGTTCTCGGTCGTCACGCGCCCACACTACCCCACAAACTGCACTTGGAATAGTTCTGCACCTGGTGTACTTATTTACCGAGTGCAGAAGTGAGGGAGGGCGAAATGGAGTCGATCGAGACCGAGGTCGTCATCGTGGGTGCCGGGCCGACCGGGCTGACGCTGGCGTACGAGCTGGCCCTGGCCGGGGTGGAGACCCTGGTGCTGGAGAAGCTGCCGGAGCGCCTCCAGCAGGTGAAGGGCGGGGCGATCCAGCCCCGTACGGCGGAAATGCTGGAGCTGCGGGGGCTGCTGGAGCCGATGCTGCGGCGGGCCATGCCGCGCGGACCGGTCGGCGGGCACTTCGCGATGCTGCCGGTGCCGCTGGACTGCCGCCCCTGGGACACCCGGTATCCGTCCCCGATCTCGCTCCCCCAGTGGGAGATCGAAGAGGTGCTGGAAGAACGGGCGACCGCCCTGGGCGCGCGGATACGGCGCGGGGCCGCCGTGACGTCGGTCGAGGCGGACACCGACGGGGTGACCGTCGCGGCGGACGACGGTCCACGGGTGCGGGCGCGGTACGTGGTGGCGTGCGACGGGGGCCACAGTGCGGTCCGTAAGAAGCTCGGAATGCCGTTCCCCGGGCGGTCCGGGACATATCTGGCGGTGCTCGCCGACGTTCGGCTGTCGTCCGTATCGGAGCTGGTGCCCCGGGAGCAGGGGCACATCAGCACCCTGACGCGGCAGGCGAACGACTACTGGGCGATGCTCGTCCCGCTCGGCGACGACCGCTACCGGCTCACCTACGGGTACTACGGCTCCGAGGACCGCCCGGAGGTCACCCGGGACACGCCCGTCGGCGACGACGAGATCGCCGCCGCGCTGCGGGCCGTGTACGGCGAGGGGACGGTGCTCGGCGGGGTGGACAACTCCTCCCGGTTCAGCGACGCCACCCGGCAGGTCGAGCGCTACCGGGCCGGCCGGGTGCTGTTCGCGGGGGACGCCGCGCACATCCATCCGCCGCTGGGCGGGCAGGGGCTGAACCTCGGTGTGCAGGACGCGTTCAACCTGGGCTGGAAGCTGGCCGCCACCCTCCATGGGCGGGCCCCGGCCGGGTTGCTGGACAGCTACCACGCCGAACGGCACCCGGTCGCGGCCGGAGTGCTGCACCACACCTCGGCTCAGCGGGTGCTGGCGGATCCGCGCCCGGACAACGAGGACGTGATGGCCCTGCGGGAGATCGTCACCGATCTGCTGCGGCTGCCGGACGCCAACCGGCACCTGGCGGGGCTGATGTCGGGGCTGGCGCTGGGGTACGAGATCCCCGGTGCCCGCCATCCGCTGGCCGGGCAGCGGGTGCCGGACACCGAGCTGGTCACCGCGTCCGGGCCCGCCCGGCTGTCGTCGCTGTTCGGCCCGGGACACGCCGTGCTGCTGGACGTGGGCGGGCTCGTCCCGGACGGCGTACGGCTGCCGGAGCGGGTCGACCTCGTACCCGCCAAGTCCACGGCCGACCTGGGCGCGGGCGCACTGCTGTTCCGCCCCGACGGCTACGTCTGCTGGGCGGCGGACGACGCCGCCGCGTGCCGCGAGGGGGTGCTGCCCGCGATCGCCGCGCATCTGGTGGCCTGACGATCCGAGCCGCCAGGTTGGCAGGCCGTCAGACCGCCAGAGGCGTCGGGCCGCCAGGCCGTCAGACCGCCCAAGCCGTCAGACCGCCAGACCGTCAGGCCGTTAAGCCGTCACGCCGCCAGACCGCCAAGCCGCCAAGCCGCCAAGCCGTCAGACCAAGCGACGGGCCGTCGCCCAGCGGGTCAGCTCATGGCGGTTGGAGAGCTGGAGCTTGCGCAACACCGCCGAGACGTGGCTCTCGACCGTCTTCACCGAGATGAACAGCTGCTTGGCGATCTCCTTGTAGGCGTAGCCGCGGGCGATCAGGCGCAGCACCTCGCGTTCCCGCTGGGTGAGCCGGTCCAGGTCCTCGTCCACGGGCGGGGCGTCGGTGGAGGCGAAGGCGTCCAGGACGAAACCGGCGAGGCGCGGCGAGAAGACCGCGTCGCCCTCGGAGACCCGGAAGATCGCGTCGACCAGGTCGGTGCCGGTGATGGTCTTGGTCACATAGCCGCGGGCGCCGCCGCGGATGACCCCGATGACGTCCTCGGCGGCGTCCGAGACGGAGAGCGCGAGGAAGCGCACCGGACGGTTCTGGTCGGCCATCAGCGAGGCGCTGCGGCGCAGCACTTCGACCCCGCCCCCGCCCGGGAGGTGCACATCGAGCAGTACGACCTCGGGGCGGGTCGCGGTGATCACGGTGACGGCCTGGTCGACATCGGCCGCCTCGCCGACCACCTCGACGCCGGTCCGGGCCGTGTCCCCGATCTCGGCCTGCACCCCGGTGCGGAACATACGGTGATCGTCGACCAGCACGACACGCACCCGGCGCGGCTCCGCGGCGTCGTCGGGCCCCGCGTCACCCGCCCCCACCGGACCGGGCGCGGGCACGCCACCTGCCGGTCCGGGCGTGCCCAGGGCGTCCCTGCCGTGCCTGTTGCCGGGCACCGAAGCACGACCGAACCCACCCGGCACAGGACTGCCACCCGCCGCCGGGGCACCGCCCGTACCGCCCGGTGCCTCCGTACCGCCCGGTGCCTCCGTACCGCCCGGTGCCTCCGTACCGCCCGGTGTCCCCGTACCGCCCGGCGCGGCCGTGCCGCCGGGCACCGAACCGCGGCCGGCCCCGCCCGGCACCCGCGAACTCCCCAGCGCGGGGGCACGCGTGCCGCCGAAGGCGGGGGTGCCGCCGGGCGCGGCGGGCGCTCCCCCGCCGCCTGGGTTACCGGCCGGCAGGCCGTCCGCGTCGGTCATGTCGTCGCCACCCTCTCCATCTCCAGCTCCACTTCCGTACCCCCGTCCGGCGCGGACCTCAGCCGGGCCGTGCCGCCGTTCCGCTGCATCCGGCCGATGATCGACTCGCGTACGCCCATCCGGTCCTCCGGCACCGCGTCCACGTCGAAGCCGGGACCGCGGTCGCGCACGGAGATGAACACCGTGGCCCCCTCGACCTCGGCGAAGACCTGGACGGCTCCGCCGTCGCCACCGTACTTGGCCGCGTTGACCATCGCCTCGCGCGCCGCCTGTATCTGTGCGCCCAGTCTCTCGTCCAGGGGGCAGTCGCCGACCACCACCACCTCGATCGGGACGCCGTGGTGGTCCTCGACCTCCGCCGCCGTCTTCCTCACCGCCTCCGCGAGGGTGTCCGGCTCCTCGGCCTCGTCCTTACCGGTGCCCTCCGGCCGGTAGAGCCACGCGCGCAGCTCCCGCTCCTGGGCGCGGGCCAGCCGGGCCACCTCGCGAGGGTCCTCCGCGTTGCGCTGGATCAGGGTGAGGGTGTGCAGGACGGAGTCGTGGACGTGGGCCGCCACCTCCGCCCGTTCCTGCGCCCGGATACGCATCAGCCGCTCTTCGGAGAGGTCCTGCGTCATCCGCACCACATACGGGCCCGCCAGCAGTGCGATACCGACCAGGACGGCCAGGGCCGCCTGTAGTACGGCCCCCAGGTGTTTGGCCGAGCCTTGGAGGACGACGATCCCGGACACCCCTGCGGCCACCAGGACGACCCCCGCGGCGGCACGGGCCAGGGGCAGCACCCGCTTGCTGCGGCTGAGTTCGACCCACTGGGCGCGGCGGGCGTTGTCCGCCTGGCGCCAGAACAGGGCGACGCCCGCGCCGATGAGGAGGAGCGGCCAGATGTAGGTGTTGGCGCGGCCGAGGTGGAAGCCCTTGATGAAGATGCCCATGCCGACGCAGAGGGCGACGAGGGCGATGATCTGGCCCCGCTCCGGCCTGCGGGCCAGGATCCGGCGGCGGCCGTCGGGGCCCACGGTGGTGAGCGGTCGGGTGGTCGTCGTCTCCACGCCGCCGACGCCGAGCGGGACGATGAACCAGAAGAGCGCGTAGACGAGCGCGCCGAACCCCTCCGCCATGAACAACGCGACGAAGACGCCCCGTACCCAGGACACCGGAAGCCCGAGGTGCCCCGCCAGCCCTCGGGCCACACCGCCGAGGAGGCGGCCTTCGGCACTGCGGTAGAGCTTGCGCGGAGGTGGCTCCGGGGTCGTGGGGGGCACGGCGGCGGTCATGGCTCGATCGTCACACGCCCGGTCGGCCACGGGCATCAGGGTCGCCCCTGATCGTTCCCCGACCCCGGCCCGAACCCGACCCGGGCCTGGGGCCCGAACCCGGTCCGGGCCCGAACCCGACCCCGGTCCCGGGCTCCTGGAAACCCGCTCGCCGGGGCGGCGTTCAGTCGTCGGGGGTCGCCCGGCGCGACCGGCGGCGGAGGACGTAGCCGAGGGTCGAGGTCATGGCCGCCGCGCACAGGCCGCACAGCAGCGCCGGGAGGGCGATCTCGGGGCGGACGTCCCACTCGCCGGCCGCGTCCATCCCGTACGCGACGGCCACACCCAGGATCACCAGGCCGGCCACCAGCTTGCCCGGCTCGAACGGATGGCGGGACCGATCAGGGGCCGGGCGGCCGCGCACACGACCGGGCGAGCGCCCGAGCGAATGGCCGCGCGCACCAAGCCCATGACCAAGTCCACGCCCGAGCCCATGACCGCGCGCATCACCGGACGAGCGGCCGAACGAACGGCGCCTCATGATCGCCTCACCTCCACGGTGCCCAGCCCGACCTCCAGCTTCAGCGAGACCGTGCCCTTGGCCTCGCCGCCGCCCACCGGGTCCAGGGTGAGCTCGCGCTCCCGGCCCGGACCGACGTCGACGTTGTCCTTGTCCTTCTTCTCACCCGGAAGCCAGATGTCGCCGAGCCCGACCTCGATGTCGAGCCGCACCCGGGCGTCACGCGGAACCGTCACCTCCAGCTTGCCCACGCCCATCTCCACCCGGCTGGCAACACTGCTGCCCGGTTCCAGGGACAGGCGGTCCAGCTTGAGCTCGGCGGCGCCGCCGCCCAGCTCATAGAGGTCGTGCACGGCGGTTTCCGAGGTCGGGGCCCAGGTGCGGCGGGCCCATTCGGGGGTCACCGACCCGGGCAGGGCCGCCGCGCACGCCAGCAGCGCGCTCGTGAGCACCGCGAGGCACACCGTGCCGGAGCCGACCCGGCCCCAGCGGGAGCCGATGACCAGGGCGAGCCCGAAGACGCCCAGCGCGCAGGCCAACCCGATCTCCAGACTGGTGCCCAGCGGCTGGGAGGACCACGCCGCCCGCGCCCCCACCGCGGCGGCGGCGACCGCCAGCAGGAAGGCCCAGCCGCCGAGCGGCGCCCCGGCCCGCACCCGGCGGGCCCGCTCCGCCTTCGCCGCCGCCTTGTCGTACGGCCCGTCGTCCGGCCCCCACAGATACGAGGCGGAGCCGAGCGGCCCGGTCGTACCGTCCTTGATGATCGGGTCGCGCCACCAGGACGGGGCGGGGCCGCCCCGCGTGGGCGGGGCCTTGGTCTCGGGCGGCGCGTCGGCGACCGCCTGGGCCGTGGCCGGGTCCACCGCGCCCACGCTCTGCGCCTGGCGGCGGTGGTGCGACCAGTAGCCCGCACCGGCCGCCGCGAGGGCGAGCATGAACGAGAAGTACATGACGCTGCCGTTGTTGAGCATCGACAGGAACAGCCCACAGCCCACCAGCGCCACCAGAACCGCCGTCAGCGCCGGGCCCTCGACCCGCCCCGAGAGGAGCTTGCGCCCCTCGTTCTCGTCCTCGCCGTGCAGCGGGACGAGCAGCCAGCAGAAGCCGTACCCGATCAGACCGAGGCCGCCCGCCACGGCCAGCACCGACAGCACCACCCGGAAGATCACCGGGTCCAGATCGCAGTACCGGCCGAGCCCTCCGCACACCCCCGAGATCACCTTCTGGTCACGGCTGCGCCGCAGCGGCGTGTGCGACAGGCGGGAACCGGACGCGGTCTCGGCCTCGTCCGCCACGGTGGGTGCATCGGTCATACGGCCATCGTGACAACACCGGCCGCACCCGCGACATCCGGCATGCCCCTAGGTCTTCCCTGAGATCTCCCCAGGGGCCACGGCGGCTATCGTGTCGCATCGAACGTGTGCGGGAGGGGAAAGCGGTGTCGGACGAAGGCCACCTGATAGCCGGACGTTACCGCCTGGTCGAGAAGATCGGCCGCGGCGGCATGGGCACGGTGTGGCGGGCCGAGGACGAACTGCTGGGCCGCCAGGTCGCGGTCAAGCAGCTCCATGTCTCTCCGCACCTCGCCGAGGACGAGTTGACGACGCTGCACGAACGCACCCGCCGCGAGGCGCGCAGCGCGGCCCGTATCACCCACCCCAATGTGGTCGTGGTCCACGACGTGGTGGACCACGGAGGACTGCCGTGCATCGTCATGGAGTACGTGCCCTCCACAACCCTCGCGGACCTGCTCAAGGACGGCGGCTCGATCTCCCCCGACGAGGCCGCCCGCATCGGCCGCGGCATGATCGCCGCCCTGCGCGCCGCGCACGCGGCCGGGGTGCTGCACCGGGACGTCAAGCCCGGCAATGTGCTGCTCGGCCCCGACGGCCGGGTCGTGCTCACGGACTTCGGCATCGCGATGGCCACCGGCACCTCGACGCTGACCAAGACCGGCGAGGTCGTCGGCTCCATCGACTACATCGCGCCCGAACGGGTCCGGGGCCGCAAGCCCGGCCCCGCGTCGGACCTGTGGGCGCTGGGGGCGACGCTCTATCAAGCGGTCGAGGGGCGGGCGCCGTTCCGCAGAGCCACCGCGATCGAGACCGGTTACGCGATCGCCGTCGATCCGCTGGACCCGCCGAAACAGGCGGGGCCGCTGGCTGCGTTGATCGAGCGTCTGCTGGCGAAGGAGCCGGAGCTGCGGCCCTCGGCGGAGGAGACCGAACGGGCGTTGCGGCTGCCCGCCTCGGAGGCCGACACCACATCGCTGCCGGCGCCGTCGCTCGACTCCACCACGCAGACGTCGCGGCTCGACTCCACCATGAACCTGTCGACGCGGCGGGAGCCCGGCACGCCCCCGGACAGGACCACGGGCACGACCGCGAACACTCCGCCGCACACCCCACCGCACGCGCCCACGGCTTCGGTCTCGTACCCCGTCATGCCGGCCGCGCCGAACACCACCCAGAACACCCCTCCGAACACCGCGCTGCCCCCACCCCCCGGCCCGGCTCCCGCTCCCCCTCCTCCGGCGCGGAAGACGAACCGTAAGGCGGTGTGGACCGCCGTGGGCGCCTCCCTGGCGGTCGTGGCCGTGGCGGGCGGCGTCTATGTGTTCGGCATGGACCACGACAGCGGTAAGGACAGCGGCGGGCAGTCCTCCGCCTCGGGCAGTCCGTCGGCCTCCCCGACCCCGGCGTACACCCCGCCGTCGGGCTATCACATCGTCACCGAGAAGAAGTTCGGCTTCTCCCTCCCCATCCCCGACGGCTGGTCCCGCCAGGAGAAGACCGACCCCGACGGCAACACGGTCGACAGCACCCAGGAGGTCCGCTACCTCGACCCCACCCGGATGGTCGGTCTGAGGATCAACGTCCTGGACTTCGCCTCCGCCGACCAAGTCCAGCACTTCGAGGAGGTCGAGACCGAGCTCAAGAAGGCTTACCCGGTCTACCAGCGGATGCGGATGCAGGAGACGAAGTTCCTGAACATGCCGGCGGCGGTGTGGGAGTTCAAGTTCCGCGGCTCGGAGCGGATGTTCCGCGCGATCGACCTCGGCTTCGGCAAGGAGGGCGGCAAGGAGTACGCGATCTACCTGAGCGCCCCGGACGCGGACTGGGACACCTACCGGCCGGTCTTCGACGAGGTCCGGGACGGCTTCCGCATCCTCGGCTGACGGAACAGGGCCCAGGCCCAGGCCACGCCCCACGTGAACGCCCTGCGCGAAGAGCCGCGCCCCACCTGAAGCGTCGCGAGAGCTACGTGAACAGCTGCGAGCCCTGTCGGCGCCGGCGCCTGGAGAGGGCGAGGTCCAGGGAGAGATACGGCGCCCCCGCCAGCACCAGCGGCAGCCACGCCATCAGATAGGCCAGGTCGTTGCCGTAGTAGTACGGGTCCGACTGCCAGCTGACCGTGAGCCACAGGCTCAGCGAGATCAGCGCGCCGCCGAAGGCGGCCAGGCGGGAGAGGAGGCCCACCAGAGTGCCGAGACCGACCGCCAGTTCGCCGTAGGCCATGGCGTAGCCGAACGCGGTGGGATCCTTGAGGGCCTGGTCGACCAGCCACGGCACGGCCGAGCTGTCCCGCGCCTGACGCATCAGCTCGCCGATCGAGCCCGCGCCCGAGTCGGCCAGGAAGGCCGAGTCGGTGAGTTTGTCGAGCCCGGCGTAGACGAAGGTGACACCGAGAAAGATACGCAGCGGCAGCAGCGCGTAACGGGCGGCCGTGGCCCGCACGCCCAGGGACTGCTGCCCGCCTATGCCGCTCACACCGTTCACACTGCCGCCACTGCCCGCCGTGCCCGACCCGGCCATACGGTCCGCATGCCTCATGACGTCCGCCTTTCCCCTCGCACCGCCGCTTCGTCACCCCATCGGCAAGCCCATACGGCAAGCCCATTCGACGAAACCATACGGAGCGACGGACCGGAACAACTCAGTCCATGACGTCGATGGGATAGCGGTTGGTCTCCGCCCCCGAGGCCGTCACGACCTGCACCTCCACCCGGCCCGGCTCCACATCCACCGGGACCGGCACCGTGAGCGCGGTGTCCGTCGGGTTGCTGAAGCCCCCGGCGACCGGCACCAGGGGCACGTGGACGTGCACCGCGCCGATGCGGACGACCATCTTGGCCAGCCGGTCCGGGTCCTGGGCGCCCGGCGGGACGAAGCCGCTGCCGCGGATCTCGATGTCGTCGCCGGTGCGGATCGGGGCGTCGCGGTCGATGCCGCCCTCCTCGGGGCGCACCCTCACGACGGACAGCACGGTCGGCCGGCCGCCCTCCGCGTACTTCCCGGCCAGGTACATCACCACGGACACGGCCGCCAACAGCGCCAGGCCCCACGGCAGATCGGGCAGCCGCCACGGCTCGCGGGCGAGACGGACGGCGGTGAAGGCCAGGGCCACGGTGTGGACGACCACGTACTGCACATCGGCGAAGCTGCCGCGGCCCGCGTCGTCGGTCAGCAGATCGGCGGCGCGCGGCCGTACGGCCCGCACCTTCTGCAACCGCTGGGCCCGCACCCGGGCCGCCACGACGAGCCGTGCCAGCACGGCGGTCGCACACGTCAACGCGGCGACCGTAAGGAGCCCGGCGGCGTGGTCGAGGGCCAGCCCGTCGGTCAGCCGCTGCCGGTCGCCGGGGGCCACGGCCAGCTCGATGCCGAGCACCAGCACCGCGAAGACCGCGATCAGCAGCCAGGCGGCCGCGACGGTGCGGGAGGTGGACAGGCGGTTGTCCTCGCCGACGAGCGGGGCGAGCGGACCGCCGGCGGCGTGGTGCAGCCGCGCGGCGAGGGTCAGCAGCGCCGCGGTGACGACGGCGGCGGCGAGCCCGGCCGTCCGCGCGACCGACCAGCCCGCGCCGATCGCCGTGGCCAGCTGTCCGATCAACAGCGCCCCGACCGCGCCCCACACCACGGACACCGTGCGCCGCCACACCCGGTCGCGCCATGCCGAGGTCTCGGCGCGGCCGCTGTCGGCGACCGAACGGGCCGCCTGGGCCAGCTCGTCCGAGACCCACTGCCGGGACGCCCCGGCCGAGTGGGCGAGCGCCTTGGGAAGGCCCTCTCCGGCCGCGAAACGCTCCCTCAGGGCCACGAACGCGGCCACGGCCCGCCGATGGCCGTCACGGGCCCCCTGAGCGCATTCACAGCCCGTGTGGCCCTTGGGGTGCCCATGGGGGCCCTGTCCTCCTGCCGTCGTGGCGTTCTCCGCCGTCTCCACCGCCACGCGGGTCGCTCCGTCGTTCACTCGTTCCGTACGGCGCCGCGAGGTCGCGCGGCACCGCCCAACTGACATGTGTTGACAGGGGATTGTGCCGCACCGCGGAAGGGGTCAGCTCAGCAGGTCCGGCTCAGCGCGGGTGATCTGGAGATACAGAGGTTGATAGTTGATCCAGGCCACAAGATCGTTTCCGAGCTGCTCACGCGTCCGCAGCGCGTCGGCGCGGTCGATGGGCACCGGTTTCCCCGACGCCTTCGCGGTCAGCTGCACCTGGGCGGCCCGCTCCATCGTGATGAACCACCACGCGGCCGCGTCCACCGAGTCCCCCACCGTCAGCAGACCGCGATTGCGCAGGATGAGGCCCTTGTGCCCGCCGAGCGCGGTGGCGATCGCGCGCCCCTCCTCCTCGTCCACGACGACCCCCGTGCTGCCCGCGTAGACCCCGTGGTCCTCGAAGAAGGCGCAGACCTCCTGGGTGATCGGCTCCAGCGGCTCACCGAGCGCGGCCAGCGCGCGGCCGTGCACCGAGCGGCTGTGCGCGACGGCCACGACGTCCGGCCGCGCCTGATGCACGGAAGAGTGAACGACGAACGCGGCCTGATTGACGTGGCAGCGACCCTCCACCACCTGGCCCGCCTGATTGACCAGGAGCAGATCGCTCACGGTGATGTGGCCGAAGGGCATGCCGAAGGGGTTCACCCAGTAGCAGTCGGTGAACTCCGGGTCCCGCACGGTGATGTGTCCCGCGACCCCTTCCTCGTACCCGAACCGTCCGAACAGGCGCAGCGCCGCGGCCAGCCGCTCCTTGCGGTGGCGACGCTCGTCCTCGGGGGAGGCGTGCTGCGGGGGCATGGTGAACCGCAGCTGATCGGTCGGTATCGGGGTGGGGGCCTGCGGCTGGTTCGTCATGGGCAGCTCCGCTCCTCTGGGGTGCTGGAGCGGAAGCTACCTCTGGGTATCGCAGGAGGCCAGGGTCAGAGCCGGCGGCGATTGATCGCGGTGAGGTCGATCTCGATGGAGAACGGGACGGTCAGGGTGAGCTTGTCGTGGTAGATGCCGGTGGGCTGGTACGCCTTCACAGCGGGATCGAGTTCGTAGACGTAGACCACGGGCAGTCCGCGGTCCTCCTCCACCCGCCAGAAATGCGGCACACCCGCACCGGCGTACTTGCGCGGCTTGACTTCGCGGTCACGCGCCTTGGAGTCCGGCGACACTACTTCGATGGCCAGCACGAGGTCCTCTGACCTGTAACAGGTGTCGCGGGGCCCGGCATCCGCCCCAGCCCGAAGGACCAGGACATCGGGTTCCAGGCGATTGATGTCGTCCAGCTTGACCGTCATCTCCCGCATGACGTCCAAGGTGTCCGGTGCCTGGTCCAGCAGGGTGAACTCGAACAGTCTCATGGCACGTGCGTGGAAAGCGGCCTGCGGACTCACGAGGACGAGACTCCCGTCGATCAGCTCCGTGTGCGGAGGAAGATTCGGAAGCCGGTCGAGGTCGTCCGCCGTCCAGCCGCCCTCCGGCGGGCGGGGCCACTCGTACTGCTCGTCCAGCCCGTACTCGTGTGCGGCGCTCATGATTGCTCCCATGGGACGGAGTCTCGCCTCTGCGCACAGAGTACCCAGCCCAAACGGCGACGCCGCCGCCCAGACGAATGAGCGACGGCGTCGGCGTTTGACGATCAGATGACCATCCGACCTGGAGGGAGCGCGGCGGTCACTCCCACTCGATCGTGCCCGGGGGCTTGCTGGTGATGTCGAGCACCACCCGGTTGACCTGGTCCACCTCGTTCGTGATGCGGGTCGAGATCCGCGACAGCACGTCGTACGGCAGCCGCGACCAGTCCGCCGTCATCGCGTCCTCCGAGGAGACCGGGCGCAGCACGATCGGGTGGCCGTAGGTGCGGCCGTCGCCCTGGACGCCGACCGAGCGGACGTCGGCGAGCAGGACCACCGGGCACTGCCAGATGTCGCGGTCGAGACCGGCGGCGGTCAGCTCCTCGCGGGCGATGGCGTCGGCCTCGCGCAGCAGGTCCAGGCGCTCCTTGGTGACCTCGCCGACGATCCGGATGCCCAGGCCCGGCCCCGGGAAGGGCTGGCGGTGGACGATCTCCTCCGGCAGGCCGAGCTCCTGGCCGACCATCCGGACCTCGTCCTTGAACAGCCGGCGCAGCGGCTCGACGAGCTTGAACTCGATGTCGTCCGGCAGCCCGCCCACGTTGTGGTGGGACTTGATGTTGGCGGTGCCGGTGCCGCCGCCGGACTCCACGACGTCGGGGTAGAGGGTGCCCTGGACCAGGAACTCCACGTCCTCCCCGGCCGCGCCCGCCTCGGCCACCAGCTCGGCCTGGGCCTGCTCGAAGACCCGGATGAACTCCCGGCCGATGATCTTCCGCTTCTCCTCGGGGTCGGACACCCCGGCGAGCGCGGTCAGGAACCGCTCCTCGGCCTCGACGACCTTCAGCTGCACACCGGTGGCGGCCACGAAGTCCTTCTCGACCTGCTCGGACTCGCCCTTGCGCATCAGGCCGTGGTCCACGTACACGCAGGTCAGCTGGTCGCCGATGGCCCGCTGGACGAGGGCGGCGGCCACGGCGGAGTCCACTCCGCCGGACAGCCCGCAGATGGCGCGCTTGGTGCCGACCTGCTCGCGGATCGCGGCCACGGACTCCTCGACCACATTGGTGGTGGTCCAGGTGGGCTCCAGGCCCGCGCCCCGGTAGAGGAAGTGCTCCAGCACCTGCTGGCCGTGGGTGGAGTGCATCACCTCGGGGTGGTGCTGTACGCCGTACAGCTTGCGCTCGTCGCATTCGAAGGCCGCGACCGGCACCAGATCGGTGGACGCGGTGACGGTGAAGCCCTCGGGCGCCTGGGAGCAGGCATCGCCGTGCGACATCCACACCTGCTGCTCCTCGGGGGTGCCCGCGAAGAGCGTCGAGCCGGGCTTGCTGACGGTGAGCTCCGTACGGCCGTACTCACGCGCCCCGGTGTTGTCCACGGTGCCGCCGAGCGTCGTGGCCATCAGCTGGAAGCCGTAGCACATGCCGAAGACCGGGATGCCCGCCTCGAAGATCGCGCGGTCGAGGGTGGGCGCGCCCTCGGCGTAGACCGACGAGGGGCCGCCGGAGAGGATGATCGCCTTCGGCTTCTTGGCGAGCATCTCGGCCACCGGCATGGTGGACGGAACGATCTCGCTGTAGACCCGGGCCTCGCGGACCCTCCGGGCGATGAGCTGGGCGTACTGCGCGCCGAAGTCGACGACCAGGACGGTGTCGGGGGCGGCAGCAGGGGACGCTGATGGCACTTCGGCGGCCTTCCGGCGGTGGTGGCGTGCGGTGGAACTGTCTGCGGCGGGACCGCAGGTTTGGACTTTCGATTCTAACGGGCTCATAATCGACGCCATGTCCACGCGCATGACCTTCGTCTTTACCTATGGCACCGGCCCGTCCGGCTGCCATGGTCGTGCTGCGTAAACACTGACAGCGACTTCCCAGGCGCCCCGGGCCGGCAAAGGCCCGGGGCGCTGTTGTCTTTCCTCCGGGACCCGGCCGGATTCCAGGGCTCCGTGACACGGACCAGGAGATACGGACATGAGCAGCGGTACGGCCCCGGAGAGCACCGAGATGATCAGCACTGCCCGGGAGCGGATCGACGCCCTCGACGGACAGATCCTCGATCTCGTCCGGGAGCGGATGGCCGTCTCGGCCGCCATCCAGGAGGCCCGGATCGCGGCGGGCGGGCGGCGGGTGCAGCTCTCCCGCGAGATGGAGATCCTCGACCGCTACCGGCAGCGGCTCGGCAAGCCCGGTACGACGCTCGCCATGACGCTGCTGGAGCTGTGCCGGGGCCGCGTCTGAGGCGGGACCGGGCCGAGGCGGGGCCAGGCCGAGGCGGAGGCCGGGCCGAAGCGGGGCCTGACCGAAGCGGGGACCGGGGCCGAGGCGGGGCCGGACCCTGCCGGACAGGCGTAGGGCCCCGGGGGCGCCCTAACGGGGCGGGCGCCTCCGGGGCCCTAGGCGGTCAGCACCGGCGTCAGGGCAGCGCCGGTGCTGAGAAGCGGCGCCGGGGGGTTGCGCCGCCGGCTTCCGGGTCCCGTATGTCTGGGGTGTCTGGACGGCGTACGCCCGCGTGGTCCGACCAATGTCGGGGGGTGTCCGGGGGCGTTCTCGCTCTCAGCATCGTGGTGGATGCCCAGCGCCGGGCGCAACTGTTTCGACCGGATACGGTCGGCCCCAGGCGTCCCCGGGACCGACCGTCCTTGAGGTGGTGACCGGGCTGCTGTCCCCTGCCGACCGGTCACCTCGCCGAAGCGAGGTCCCACGACGCGCCGCCTGAATCACCACAGGGGCCGCGTCTCATCGCTACGGCGGATATGAGCCACGCGTGGATTCTCTCCGGACCGCTCCTGGCTGGCGCGGCACCGGGCACAACGAGCCCGCTCACGGGCCGGTCACCCGCCGTACGGGTGATGACGTGCGGACCCGAGCACCCCATGCGGATTCTGTGACCATTCTGTGAGCAACCAGGAACGCAACCTTTCAGCCATCGGCGTGGTCATGTACGTGCAAACGCACGGCCATCCCGCGTCCCCACCGCGACGGCCTTCCACACGCGTATCCGCCCACCACAGCGATACGTACGGACCCAGAGAGGTCTTCATGAAGCTTCGCCGCGCCCTGGCGGCCGCCGCAGCAACGGCCGCCATAGCCCCTGCCGCGCTCCTCGCGGCGCCCGCCGCCTTCGCGGATGAGCCGACGGAGAGCCCGTCGTCGACCGCCTCCGAGACCGTCACGCCGTCCCCTGACGACCCGGCGACGGCGCCGACGGAGACCGCTCCGACCGACGAGCCCACCACCTCGGCGCCGTCCGCGACCGACACCCAGGCTCCGACCCCCACCGACGAGCCCACTGACAAGCCCACTGACAAGCCCACCGAGACCACCACCCCGACCCCCGGGCCGACCGAGGAGCCGGGCGGGGAGTGCGCGGACGACGGGGACTACAACGAGGACCCCGACCTCAGCACGACCCTGGTCGGCCTGCCGTCGAAGGTCGTGGCGGGCAGCGGCTTCCACGGCTTCACGTACCAGGTGAAGAACGACTCGGACCGCACCTACCAGCGGGTCGACTTCGGGCTCTTCGCGGGCACGGCGCACGAGTCCGCCCCCGACGGCACGGGCAGGTACCTGACCCTCCAGTACAAGGACCCCGAGTCCGGCGCCTGGAAGGCGATCTCCACCGACGAGAACGACCCGGGCTCCGGCTACATCGGCTACACCGATGTGCGTCCGCACGAGACCCTTACGGTCGATCTCCGGCTGAGCGTCGCCAAGAGCGCGCCCGAGGGCTTCGGCTACGCCATCAGCGTCGGGGTGTACGCGGACGACGAGGGCAACTGCGCCTACTCGACCGGTGAGTACTACGAGTTCGACGTGCTCAAGGCGGGTTCGAAGCCGGGCGAGGTGCCGCCGGCCGACCCGAAGCCGCAGGGCGGGAAGAAGCCGCTGCCGCACAAGCCGGAAGGCGACAAGGAGATCAGCCCGAAGGGCAGCCTGGCCGAAACCGGTTCCTCCTCCGCGCTGCCGATGATCGCCGTGATCGGCGGTGTGGCGATGGCCGCCGGCGGAGGTGCGGTCTTCGTGGTCCGTCGCCGTCGCGCCACGGTCTGACGGTCCCGGACGCCAGGGGCGGGGCGGACGCCGGCCCGCCCCTGGCGCTCACGCCGGACCGCTCGCGCCGGGCCGCTCGTAGGACTCCTCACGCGGGGGCCGGCGGGACCTTCGGCACCGGCAGCAGGGGGAGCCTCAGCGCCCCGAAGGCGTCCGCCGGTACGGCCGGACTGCGGGGCGGCACGGGCTGAAGGCGCTCGTACGGCGCCTCCGGGGACGGACGCGGGTCGGGCTCGCCCTTGTTGGGCCACAGGGACATCGCACGTTCGGCCTGGGCCGTGATGGTCAGGGACGGGTTGACGCCGAGGTTGGCCGAGACGGCGGAGCCGTCGACCACATGGATGCCCGGATGCCCGTAGAGACGGTGGTACGGGTCGATGACGCCCTCCCGCGGGGACGCCCCGATCGGGCAGCCGCCGAGGAAGTGGGCGGTCAGCGGAGTGCCGATCAGCTCGCCGACGTTGCTGCCCGCGAAACCGTTGATCGAGGCGGCGATGTGGCGGGCGGCCTCGGCGCCTTCGGGGATGTGGTCGGGGTTGGGCTCACCGTGGCCCTGGCGGGCGGTGAGCAGCCCCTTCCCCGGCCCCTTCGGCTTGCGGTACGTGGTCAGCGAGTTGTCGTGCGTCTGCATGACCAGGCCGATGATGGTCCGCTCGGACCAGCGGCGGTTGGACAGCGAGCGCACCGCCAGGGTGGGGTGCCGGAGGTTGGCGCCCAGGAAGCGCAGCCAGCGCGGGAGACGGCCGCCGTCGGGGATCTGCAGGACGGAGAGCAGCCCCATCGCGTTGGAGCCCTTGCCGTAGCGGACGGGCTCGATATGGGTGTTCTCGTTCGGGTGGATGGACGAGGTGATCGCGACCCCCCGGGTGAAGTCCGCCCGCCGCTCGCCGCCCCGGGCGCGGCGGTAGCGGCGGTCGGTGGTCTGCGCGCCCACCAGGGCCTCGGAGTTGGTGCGGGTGAGGACGCCGAGCCGGTCCGAGACGCGCGGCAGCAGCCCCTTGTCCCGCATCGTGTGCAGCAGCGTCTGGGTGCCGTAGGTACCGGCGGCGAGGACGACGTACCGGGAGCGCAGGGTCTTGGGCTTGCCCTTACGGCGGTTGTCGGTCGGCACGGTGGTGACCGTGTAGCCGCCGAGCGGATCGTCCTCCAGGGCGACGACGGTCGTCATCGGGTGGACCACGGCACCGGCCCGCTCGGCGAGGTGGAGATAGTTCTCGTTGAGGGTGTTCTTGGCGCCGTGGCGGCAGCCGGTCATGCACTCACCGCACTCCGTGCACGCCGTACGGGCCGGGCCCGCGCCGCCGAAGTACGGATCGGGGACCGTCTGGCCCGGCTCGGCCCTCACAGGGCCGGCGCCCTCCCCGCCCTCCCCGCCGACGGCGTCGTGGCCGTCCCCGAAGAAGACGCCCACGGGCGCCATGTGGAAGGTGTCCCCCACGCCCATCTTCTCGGCGGCCGCCTTGAGGTGCACATCGGACGGGGTGACGGTGTGGTTGAGGCGCGCCCCGAGCATCCGCCGCGCCTGGTCGTAGTACGGCCGCAGTTCGTCCTGCCAGTCGGTGATGTGCCCCCACTGGCGGTCCCGGAAGAACGGCTCGGGCGGTACGTAGAGCGTGTTGGCGTAGTTGAGCGAGCCGCCGCCGACCCCGGCGCCCGCCAGCACCATGACCTTGCCGAGGAGGTGGATGCGCTGGATGCCGAAGCAGCCGAGGGCCGGGGCCCAGAGGTAGTTGCGGAGGTCCCAGGAGCTTTTGGGCAGGGTGTCCCGGGTGAAGCGGCGGCCCGCCTCCAGGACGCCGACCCGGTAGCCCTTCTCGGCCAGGCGCAGGGCCGATACGGACCCCCCGAAGCCCGAGCCGACCACGATCACGTCGTAGTCGACGTCCTCGTCGTGCTCGGGCCCTTGCTCCCGGTTGTGGGCAGACTTCTCCCCTGGCACTGGTACCTCCATTGGAATGTGCTGGTCAGCGCAGGCGCAGCGCCTTGAGCGCGCGCAGGCTGCGGGTCATGAAGGCCGCGTACTTCTCGTCCGTCATGCCGAAGGCCGGGCCGAGCGGCAGCAGCCGCTGCTGGGCGACGGTCTGTGCCTCGGTGAATCTGAGGATGCCCTCGGAGCCATGGCGGCGGCCGAGTCCGGAGTCGCCCATGCCGCCCATGGGAGAGGCGGTGCTGCCGAAGGCGGCGGCGTAGCTCTCGTTGACGTTGACCGTGCCCGCGCGCAGCCGGGCGGCGAGCGCGCGTCCGCGCCGGGCGTCCTTGGTCCAGACGCTGGCGTTCAGACCGTAAGGAGTGGCGTTGACGCGCTCGACCGCCTCGTCCTCGTCGCGGAAGCGGTAGACGGAGACGACCGGGCCGAAGGTCTCCTCGGTGCACACGGCCATCGGGGACTCCACGCCGTCCAGGATCGTCGGCTCGTAGAAGTACGGGCCGATGTCGGGGCGCGGGCGGCCGCCGGCGAGCACCGTGGCGCCCTTGGAGACGGCCTCGTCCACATGGCGGGTGACGGTGTCCAGTTGGCGCTGTGAGACCAGGGAGCCCATCTCCGCGCCGTACGCGAGGGCGGTGCCGAGCCGCATGGCCTTGGTGCGGGCCACGAAGCGCTCCAGGAAGGCGTCCGCGACCGACTCGTGGACGTACAGCCGCTCCATGGAGATGCACAGCTGTCCGGCGGAGGCGAAGCTGCCGCGCACCGCGCCGTCGACCGCGCGGGCGAGGTCGGCGTCGCGCAGCACCAGCATGGCGTTCTTACCGCCGAGTTCGAGGGAGCAGCCCACCAGGCGGGCGGCGGCGGCCTGGGCCACCTCGCGGCCGGTGCGGGTGGAGCCGGTGAACGAGACGTAGTCGGCGTGCTCGACCACGGCGGGGCCGACCACCGGGCCGTCCCCGAGCACGACCTGCCACACCCCGGCCGGCAGCCCGGCCTCCACCATCAGCTCACGCGCCCACAGGGCGGACAGCGCGGTCTCGGTGTCGGGCTTCATCACGACGGCGTTGCCCGCCACGAAGGCGGGCATCGCATCGCCCACGGAGAGCTGGAGGGGGTAGTTCCAGGGCGCTATGAGGCCGACGACCCCGCGCGGCTGGCGCAGTTCGGTGACCTTGGTGAGGGTGGGCACGGCACCCAGGTGCCCCTTGGGGTGCAGATAGGCGGGCGCCTTACGGCCGTAATGGCGGGCGACCGCGGAGACGCCCTGGATCTCCTCGTGGGCGTGCAGCCGGGTCTTCCCGGTCTCCAGCTGGATGAGGTCCAGGATCTCCGGCTGGCGGCGCAGCAGCAGATCGTGGAAGCGCAGGAGGACGGCGGCGCGCCGGCGGACGGGGGTCGCGGCCCAGGCCCGCTGGGCGGCGCGGGCGTTGTCGAAGGCGGTGACGACGTCCTCGGGGGTGGCCTCGGGCAGCCCGGAGGCGAGGACCTCCCCGGTGAACGGGGTGTGGCTGACGGTGGTGCCGCTGCCGACGACGCCCCGGGTGAGCCGGGTGATCAGCTCGGGCGTGACGACGTCGGCGGCGGTGCGGGTGCCTTGGGGGGCGACCGGGTTGCCGGTGGCGCCCCGCGTGGTGTGCGAGTCCGTCATGGGGGCGAGAGTAGGCCCGCCCGGCGGCTTTGGGTACCCGGCGGTAACAACTTTCCGCCGACGGCCCCGGCCGGACCCGCCCCACGCGCTCAGAGCTTTTCGATCTTCAGATTCCGCACGATCTCCTCGTACAGCTTCTCGCCGTCCTCCAGGGCGTCACCGGCGGCGGGCATGGTGACCGTCAGATCCCAGGCGACCTTGTTCTTGTTGACGTAGAGGTGGTCGCGCTTCAGGTACCGGACCGGGTTCTTGTCACTGCTGGTGCCGTACGGCAGGTAGGTGGTGGTCACGTCCCGCGCCTCCTGCCCCTGCTGCTCGGTCTCGGCCGTCTCGCTCTTGGCGTCCTCCACGGTCGACGCGCCGCCGTCCTTGTAGAAGGCGACGATCTGGTCCGCCGCGGCGTTCACGTCCGCCGGGTCGTTCTCGCCGTCCGGTGTGGAACGCCTCAGGGACACCGTGAAGACCCCGCTGGGGTCGTAGAAGGTGACCAGCGGGTTGTCCGAGTCGCTGTCGTCCTGCACCCGCCGGTACTCGCCGGGCACGGCCAGCGAGGCGCCCACCACATCGCGCTCCTCCCGGACCGTCCAGCCCGACGGCAGGTCCGCACCGCCGAACGGCTTGGCCACCACGAGCACCAGGGCGGCGGCCACCACCAGCACCAGACCGCCCAGCCCGAGCTGCGCCTTACGGTTCTTGTGCAGGATGGGCGGTACGAACCGGTTGCCGGCGGGCGGCCGGGCACCGCCCGGCGCGTATCCGGCCGTGCCGAGCACCGTGGGCACCGGCCGCGGCTCCCGCGCCGCCGCCTCCAGGGCCTGCCGCACCTCGGGGGCCGCCGGGCGCATCGCCGGGTCCTTGCGCAGCAGCTGCATGATCAGCGTGCCGAGCGGCCCGGTGGCGCGCGCGGGGACCTGCGGTTCGGAGCCGAGCACGGCCTGGAGGGTCGCGGGGCTGTGGGAGCGGCGGAACGGCGACATGCCCTCCACCGCCGCGTACAGCACGACGCCGAGCGACCACAGGTCGGACTCCGGCCCCGGCCGCTGCCCCAGCACCCGCTCGGGCGCGACGAATTCGGGCGAGCCGACGAACCCGCCCGTCTCGGTGAGCCCCTGCTCGCCCTCGATCTGCGCGATGCCGAAGTCGGTGAGCACCACCCGGTCGCTCCGGCCGAGCAGCACGTTGTCCGGCTTCACATCGCGGTGCAGCACGCCCGCCTCATGGGCCGCCGCCAGCGCGCCGAGCACGGCGAGGCCGATACGGGCCGCCTCGCGCGGATCCAGCGTGCCCTCCATCAGCCGGTCGCCCAGCGAGTGGCCGCGCACCAGCTCCATCACGATCCAGGGGCGGCCGTCCTCGACCACCACGTCGTGGACGGTGACGACCGAGGGGTGGTCGATCCGGGCCGCGGCACGCGCCTCGCGCTCCATCCGCTGGTAGACGGTCTGCCGCTCGCGCTCGGGGAGATGGTCGGGGACACGCGGCTCCTTGACCGCCACATCGCGGTCCACGACCTGGTCGTGCGCCCGCCAGACGGTGCCCATGCCGCCGTGGCCGAGCCGGGAGACCAGCCGATAGCGGCCGCCGATGAGCCGCCCGCTGTCCGGGTCCTGCGCCCCAGCGGCGGGCGGCTGGGCGGCGGGCGGCTGGGCTCCCTGGTGCGCACCGGCGAACTGCGTCGGCTCGTACGCGTGCTGCCCCGGCCGCGCCGTCCCGGGCGCCTGGCCCGGCTGCTGGAACGCCTCGGGTGGCGGCTGGGGCGCCGGCACCGGGGCGGCCGGCGCATGCGGCGGCCGCAGGCTGTAGCTGGTGGGCTCGTTCGCCCGTCCCCCGTCGTTCGTCATGGGCTCATCATTACCCACGAGGCGGGACCGCCCGCCACCCACCAGGAGGCCACCGCGGGCGCTCGTGACAAAGCCGTTGCGACGCCGCTCAGTTCGCCGCGCCGACACCCTTGAACGTGGCGACAGCGGTGTCGAAATGCCGCTTGCCCACGGACTTTTCGTTCACCGGCGCGGAAAGCCAGACGTCATACATTTTGCCGCCCTCGTTCCAGCTGAGGTCGTAGGTCTGGCGGGAGCCCCCGTCGTCGGCCGAACCGTTCCAGATGAACGCCCAGAGGGCGGCGGGACGGCCGTTGTGCTCCGTTTCGATGACCTGGCCACTGCGGTAGCCCGGATAGTTCTGCGGCCCCTTGGCGTCCGCCTCCTGGCTCAGCCCGAGCGGGCCCTCGGGGCTCTGCTCCTGGACGTGGACCCCGATCCGGAACTCCATACCGGGCGAGTTGTAGTAGACCCGGGGCGGCTTGTACTCGCGGTCGAACCCCTCGGGCACCGAGAGCGAGAACCCGAGCGGGTCCTTGACCTGCTCATAGCCCTCGGTGGAATAGCCCTCGGAGGCCCCGGCGGACGGGCTCGCCGGGGGATCGGCGGACTTCGAGGCGGTCTGCGACGGCCGCCCGGAGGCACTCGGGCCGCGCGAGCCGTCGGAGGAGTCCGAACGTCCCTTGTCGTCGGGCGCGTCCGCCTGGTCGCTCGTCCCCGCACCGCTGTCCCCGTCCCTCAGCAGCGCCACGCCACCCACGCCCGCCCCCGCCAGCGCGACCACCGCGACGGCCACCATCAGGACGGTGCTGCCCCGGCGGGCACGCCGGGAACGGGACGGCCGGGCGGCGGCGGAGGCGGCGGCCGGGGCGGCGGCCTGAACGGGAGCGGGCGCGGGGGCAGGAGCGGGAGGCGGCACGGGTACGGACCCGGAGGCCGGGCGGGCGTCGTTGGTGACCGGCACACCGGGCTGGGTCGGGGTGTACTCCAGCGGGATCTCCGGGGTGTCCCCCACCTCCTGGAACATCCTCAGCATCCGCTCGACCTCGTCGGCGCTCAGCCGCTGCTCCGGATCGCGCTGCAACAACCCCTCGATGAGCGGCTTCAGCGCCCCGGCGGCCTCGGGTACGGCGATCTCCTCGAAGACGACGGCGTGCAGCACCGCGGCCAGGGATTCGCGGTGGAACGGGGACTCGCCGCCCAGCAGTGTGCAGAGCAGCACCCCTAGCGACCACAGGTCCGACTCCGGACCCGTGCGGCGCCCCGACATCCGCTCCGGCGCGGTGTATTCGGGCGAGCCCACGAACGAGCCGGTCTCGGTGATCGTGGTGGACCCGGTGACCTGCGCGATGCCGAAGTCCGTCAGCACCACCCGCCCGGTGCCCGACTCCACCAGCACATTGGCGGGTTTGATGTCCCGGTGCAGCACCCCGCGTGCGTGCGCCGCGCGCAACGCGCCCAGCAGCGCGGTCGCGATCCGAGCCGCCTCCCGCGCCTCGACGGGCCCGTCGGTGCCCAGCCGGTCGGCGAGCGAGCACCCGTCGACCAACTCCATGACGATCCAGGCGCAGTCGTCCTCCTCGATCACATCGTGGAGGACGATCACGTTCGGATGTTTGATCTGTGCGACGGTCCGGGCCTCGCGCAGGGTGCGCTCGCCGCGCAATCGCGAGTCCAGGCCCGCGAGCCCCTCGTCCACATGGAGTTCCTTGACCGCGACAGCACGGCCCAGGAGTTCGTCGACGGCCCGCCAGACCGTGCCCATTCCGCCGCGTCCGAGCCGTGTGACCAGCCGGTAGCGGTTGGCGATCAGATGGCCCTCTCCCCCGGTACCCATGGCCTCATCTTGCCTCACCCCGCCGAAGCCCTCGAACACCGGACCGCCGGCCCGCCCCCACGGGCGATTGAGCGTGCGCGCGGCGTACGGAAATGTAAGGCATGCCGATGTCAAGGGGCGGACCGCGGCCGCCCCTATCGTCCAGCCACACGGTATGGGTACGCACGGAGCGCCTCCCGGCGGTAACCGAGGCAGGCCGAAGAGTGCGACAGAGTCTCCGGCGCTTGGTTCTACCGGCGAGTGAGCCGAAGGGGCGCGTCGCTGTCGAAAGGGAGAGCGCGCGCAGGCCCCTGAGGAACGAAGGGGCCGAGCACGGTCGACCGTCGACAGGGGGCACCTCCCAGCGGTAGCTGGGGGAGGCACAAGCGCCCCGGAGGCGAACCGAGCCCCAAAAAAAGGGGGGGTGGGCCGCCCCGCGGCGGGGGTCCACGGGGCGGCCAGTCAAAGGGGCGCGTCAGACGGTGCGCCCGTCGGTGGTCGGGTCAGCCGGTGACCTTCCACGTGCGGGAGCCGCTCAGCAGCTTGCGCAGTGCGGGGTCCCGCACCGCGTCCGTGTCGTCCGTCGCCTTGGCGGTGACGGTGTGGCTCGCGCCGTCGGCCGGGACGCCCAGGGTGGCCGGGGTGACGCTCGCCTTACCGTTCGCGGCGGTGACCCGCGTCCCGTCCACGTACCAGGTGAGCGAGGCGCTCTGCGGGACGTCCACCTCGATACCGGCCGACCGTTTGAGGGCCGTGGCGGTGGCGTTACGGCTGCTGAGCACACTCGCGTGGCGGTAGAAGCCCGCGATCATCGCCTCGCGGCCGGGGAGGCTGAACTCCCGGCCCAGGGTGCGCATGATCGAGTTGTCGGTGGGGCGGTTGATGCCCTTGGGGTAGTAGCGGCCGCCCTCGTAGACGCCGACCGTGCCGCCGTCGGGTGAGGTCTGGCCGATCCAGCGGTACCACTTCTTCTGCTGGGCGGTCAGCTGCGCCGCGGTCAGCGTGGTGGCGTTGGCCTCGCTCGGCTCGGCGCCGGTGTAGGTGCCGTAGTCCGCGTAGAAGTACTCGTCGGCGAGCTTGCCGAGCGAGTGGCCGGTCTCGTGGACCGCGATCTGGTCGGAGTCGGCGTGGTCGGAGGAGGCGGTGGCGATGCCGTCGTAGCCGACCTTCGAGGTGAGGGTGTAGCCCGCACCGCCGTATTTGGTGGAGTTGGACAGGACGACCACCAGATCGGCCTGCGGCGCCTTGGCCGCGTACGACTCGACCTTGGCGGTGTCGACGCACAGCAGCCGCTCGATGCCGTCGCACCAGAAGTACGAGCCCAGGGCGGTGTCCTTGACGACGTCCTTGGCCGGGTCGCCGGAGACGCCGGACTGGTTGGAGACGGCGTCCACGGTCCAGACGTTGAACAGGTCCTGGTACGAGGCGTACGGCTGCACGGCCGACATCTGCGCCCACTTGGAGCGCGCGTCGGTGTGGAAGTCCTCCTGCTGGCTCGCGGTGTAGCCGTCGCCGATGAAGACGACGTCGAGCTTGTCGGCCGTCGTCCCGTTGCTGATGAGCGAGGAGACGTCGCCGTCGGCGGCGGCCTCGGCGGCGGACAGCGGGCGGGCGGCGCTGGTCAGCCGCTCGGGGGCGGCCGCCGGGATCTCGGTGTGGCGGGGGTGGCCACCCGGTCCGGTGAAGTACTCCACGTCCAGGGTGCGCTGGTCGGCGGAGGGGCCGGCCGGTCCGCCGGGGTGTGATGATCCCGGCGAGGCCGCGGCCGGTGCGGTCATGGCGACGGCCGCCGCCAAGGCGATGCCTCCGGCGACGGCCGCGGTGCGCAGGGAGATGCGGTTGCGTATGCGTCTGCGCACAGTGACTCCCCAAGTCTGCGTCATAAGCGGCCAGTTAAACAGGGTTAATGCGCCGCTCAACCTAAGGGGTCCGGAGGGTTGGGGCAATGGGTATTAGGGAAGTCGCTAGGAATTCGAACACAGCACAACCGTCTGGGCTGTCACGGGCTCGGCCCCGTCCGTCACGCGCCGTCACGCGCCAGCTCCAGCAGCCGGTCCAGCACCCGGCGGCCTCCGGCCCGTATCCCGTCGTGTTCGAACTCGTCCGTCACCCAGGTGCGCAGGCCTCCGATCGCCCGTGCGGTGGCCAGGGAGTGCGCGGTGTCCACGTACAGGTCGTCGTGGTAGATCACGGCGGCCACCGGCACGGTGTTACGGGCCAGCCGCTCGGTGTCGTACAGCGGGCCCCAGCCGGTGCGCGCGGCGAGCAGCTCGGCGGTGTGGCGCAGCGGGCGCAGCGCCGCGTGGGTGTCCAGCATCCAGGGGTGCACGGTCTCGCCCGTGAGGAGCACCGGACGGCCCTCCGCGACCGCCTGCCCGGCGTCGAAGGCGGGGAACTCGGCGCGGACCCGCTCCGCGGCCCAGTCGGTGGCCCGGCCGTCCTGGGCGTAGATGGACTCCAGCAGCAGGGCGAACAGCGGGCTGGCGGCGCGCGAGAGCACCGCCGCCACCTGCTCGCGGAAGGCGTCGCCCAGCCGCGGCCCGTCGGCGGTGGGCACGAACGCGTCCTCCAGGAGGTGGTGCAGCCGGTGCGATCCGTCGCCGGTGCCGAGCAGGAAGCCGAGCTGCTGGAGGGCGGGGACGGTGAGCCGGGTCCCGTCCGTCAGCACCTCCTCGTGGTCGGTCAGATGACGTACGAGGGCACGGACCACGCCCGCGTCCTGCGGGTAGCGGGCGTAGTGGGCGTGGGTCTTGCGGGCCATCCGCGGATAGGCGGTCCGGTAGACGGCGGCCACGTCGATGCCGGGGTCGATCGCGGGAAGCCCACCGGCGATCAGCACCGAGTCGAGCCCCTCGGGCGCGTGGGACAGATAGCTCACGGCGCAGAAGCCGCCGAAACTCTGGCCCAGCACGGTCCACGGACGGTCCCCGATGAGCTGCCGCCGGATCAGCTCGCAGTCGCGGACGATCGCGTCGGCGCGGAAGTGGGAGAGGTACTCGGCCTGTTCGGCCGGTCCGCCGCGCAGCGGCAGGGTCTGGCGGTTGGCCGGGGTGGAGCGGCCGGTGCCGCGCTGGTCGAGCAGGAGCACACGGTATTCGTCGAGCGCGCGGTCCAGCCAGCCGGAGCGGCCCACCGGGCGGTCCGCGGCGCAACCGGGCCCGCCCTGGAGGTAGAGCAGCCAGGGGAGCCGGTCACGCTGGGCGGCGGTTTTCCCGGCGGCGACGACCTCTCGTGCGTAAAGCCGGATCAGCTCCCCCTCGGGAGCCTTATGGTCGAGCGGTACGTCGAAGTGATAGTCGGTGAGGAGCAGTTCCGGCTGACGGACGGTCGTCGCGGCGCCCGGTCCGGCCGGTGCCGCTGTGCTTGCCTGCTGCATCCTTCAATCCTCACGTTAAATGGATTTAGCTCGGCGATTAAGTTACCGCCGGGAGAAGAGGGCACGGTGGCCGACAAAAGCGCCGGTGACGGACGGACGGCGGAAGCGGTGACGGCGACGGGATCGGCGACGGGGACGAGATCGGTGTCGGGGACGGCGACGGGGACGGGGTCCACCGCCGAGATAGGGCGCCGGGTGCTCAAGCTGCGCACCGAACGCGGCTTCACCCAGCGCATGCTGGCCGAACCCGCGTACACCGCCGCCTACGTCTCCACCCTGGAAGCCGGTAAGGTGCGCCCCTCCGAGGCCGCACTGCGCCATCTCGCCGAACGGCTCGGCGTCAGCTACGACGAGCTCGCCACCGGCCGCTCACCGCAGGACGCCACCCGGCTGCGGGCCGCCCTCACCGACGCCCGGCGGGCGCTGGCGACCGGCGCCGCCGAGGACGCCGCCGGGCTCTTCGAGGACGTACGCGCCGAGGCGGAACGGCTCGGGTTCGCCGAGGAGCGGGCGTCGGCCCTGCTGGGACTCGGCGACTGCGCGCTGGAAACCGGCGAACTGACGCTCGCCCGCGGCCACTTCGAGGCCGTCGAGCGGCTGCTGGCCGACGAACCGCTGCCCCGCCGGGTCCCGGCGATCCGCGGCCGGGCCGTGGCCCATCTCCTCGCGGGCGAGCTGCGCTACTCCTGCTATCTGCTGGAGAGCGCCATCGACGAGCTCAACGCCTCGGGGCTGCACGACCCGTACGCGCTGCTGCTGCTCTATACGGCCGCCATCGCGCCCTATATGGACATGGGCGCGCACGCCCGTGCCGTACGCGCCGCCGAGTTGGCGCTCGCGCTGGCCCCGAGCGTGGACGACCCGGGCCTCATCGCCCGGATGCACCGCGGAGTGGCCCGCACCCTGATCGCCGAGGGCCGGACCGCCGAGGCCGACGCCTCCCTGGCCAAGGCGCAGGAGCTGTACGAGCAGCTGCGCATCCACACCGACCTGGCGCACTGCCACTGGATGCGCGGCTATGTGCACGCCCAGGACGGCAATCTGGAGCGCGCCGAACGCGAACTGCGCACCGCCCGGGACATGCTGGCCTCCAAGCGGGCCGCGCTGTTCACCGGACAGGTCGAGGTGGAACTGGCGGACGTACTGCGCCGACGCGGCCGTGCGGCGGAGGCGGAGGCCCTGCTGCTGCCCCTGCTGACGCGCTCGTCCGTCACCGGGCCCACCACGGACGCGGCGGACGAGGTGAACGAGTCGGACCAGGCGGACGAGCCGGACGAGCCGGATGAGCCGGACGAGGCCGGGCTGACCGCGGACCGGGGCGCGGTCCACGCGGGCGGCGCGCACCGGCTGCTGGGTCTGATCGCGGACGAACGGGGTGACGTCGAGGCCGCGGAGGAGCACTACTGCGCGGCGCTGTCGCTGCTGGAACGCACCGGCGCGGCCGGTGACCTGGCCGACCTGTGCCGGCTGCTGGGCGATCTGCTGCGCCGCGAGGGCCGTCTGGAGGCCGCGATGGACGCCTACCGCACCGGCCTCGGCCACCGCGCCGCCCCCGGCACCACCACGCTGGGCCCGGCGCCCGCCGAACCGCCCATGTGAGACGACGGCATGTGCGGTGAGCCCATGTGAGGCGACGGCATATGCGGTGAGCCCATGTGAGGCGACGGCGGCCAGTCGGACGGGGGCCGATCGGCGCGCCCGGGTCACGGCGCCTGGGTCACCGTGACGTGGTGCGCCTCCGGCGCGCCTGGTCGGGGCGCACCGCGACGGGCGGTCGAGGAAAGAGGTCAGGCCGTCGCGTGTGGGGGTCGCGGCGGCCTGACCGCTGCAACGCCCCGCTGCCGGATCCGCTGACCGCGCATCGGGAGCTCTCCGGCGCGACCACGGGGCTGGGGTCTCGGGACGACCCCACGGGGTGATGCGGCTTGAGATCCACTCTGCCTGGTGGGAGCCGCTGGGGAAATCCCCCGTTGGTCTTTCGTCACCCCCGCCGACCGGCGGGGGTGTTCCCTCCCACTGACGGAGCCAAGCACTCCATTTTCAGCGGCTGATGGGGCAGGCTGTCCGGGCAATGAGCATGACAGCTGAGAAGAGGGAGCGGTCGGTGATCCGTGTTGCTGTTGTGGATGACGAGGCCCTCGTACGGTCCGGTCTGCGGCTGATCCTGGGCACGGCCCCCGACATCGAGGTGGTCGCCGAATGCTCCGGGGGCACCGCCGTGGACACGGTGCTCGGCAGCCAGGCCGATGTCGTCCTCCTCGACATCCGGATGCCGGACGCCGACGGACTCAGCGTGCTCAGACAACTGCGGGCCGCGCCCCGCTCCCCCGCCGTGGCGATGCTGACCACCTTCGACGTCCAGGAGTACCTCGCGGCCGCGCTGCGCGCCGGGGCCGCGGGCTTCCTCCTCAAGGACACCGATCCGGAACAGCTCGTGCGGGCCGTACGCACGCTCGCGGAGGGCGGCAGCGTCCTCGACCCGGCCGTCACCCGCGCCGTGATCGGCGGTTATCTCGCCGCCGAGGCGGAGGCGACGGCCGCCGAGGCCGTCGAGGCGCTCACCCCGCGTGAACGCGAGGTGCTGGCGCTGCTGGGCGAAGGGCTGGCCAATCCGCAGATCGCCGAGCGGATGGGGCTGGCGCCCAGCACCGTCAAGGACCATGTGCGGGCGGTGCTCGGCAAACTGGGCGGCCTCAACCGCGTCCAGGCGGCGATCGTCGCCGACCGCGCCGGGCTCGTCACCAGCCGGCCCCCGATAGGCGGCCCCCGATGACCGTCTCCCCGCTGCCCCCGCCGCGACGTACGTCCCCGGACGCGCCGGGCACCGCCCCGGCCTCGTCGCTCGAACGCCCCTCGGCGCCCGAACCTCCCTCGGCACTGGAACAGCCCTCGGCGCCGCTGCCCGCCCGGAGCGCCCGGCGGCGGCTGCCGCGCTGGGCCATGCGCTGGGGGTCACTGATCGTCCCCCTGCTCCTCGCGGTGGCCGACGCGCTGCTCGTCAACGGCGTCACCTTCGGACTGGAGCTGAACGTCTCGCTGGTGGCGGCGGCCGCGCTGCTGGTGCGCCGGCGGCTGCCCGTCCTGGTCTTCCTGGTCACGCTGCCGGGCATCCTCATCGGCTATGTCTGGTTCGCGCCGATGATCGCCCTCTACACGGTCGCCCAACGCCGCCCCGACCGCAGGCTGCTGGCGATCTGCGCACTGCTGCTGGCCGCCGCGCACTTCGTCCCCTGGCCGGTCTCCGACTTCGAGCCGACCGCGTACCGGGAGAACACCCTCACCCTGATCGACGCGTGCGTCACCTCGGTGGGACCCATCGCGCTGGGCCTCCTGGTCCGTACGCGGAGTGAACTCGCCGCCCGCATCGAGGATCTGACCCGCAGCCGCCGCCACGCGGACGAGCTGATCGCCGAGCAGGTGCTGTCCACCGAACGCGCCCGGCTCGCTCGCGAGATGCACGACGTGGTCGCCCATCAGGTCAGCCTCATCAGCCTCCAGGCCGGGGCGGTGCAGATCAGCGCGGAGGACGCGAAGGCGCGGGAGGGCGCACGGACGATCCGCGAGCTGTCCGTGCGGACCCTGGACGAACTCCGCCATATGGTCGGCATCCTGCGCGCGGCGGGCGGCGACCACGAGGAGCTGACCCCCCAGCCCCGGCTGGCCGACCTGCCCCGCATGATCGAACTCAGCGCGCTGGACGTCGACTACGAGACGGACGACGCGGTGCGGCGGTCGGGCCATCCGGAGGCGGTGGAACGGGCCGCCTTCCGCATCGTCCAGGAGGCGCTGACCAACGTCCGCAAGCACGCGCCGGGGGCGCGCGTGACGGTCCGGGTGAGCGAACCGGAGACCGAGAATCCGGAAACGGCGGAAGCCCCGGGAGGGCGCCAGGAAACGGCTCACGAGGCGACGGACAAGACGACCGACGAGACGACGGACAAGCCCACTGACGAGACCACTGACGAGGCTGAGGAGCCACGGGGGCTGCGGGTCGAGGTGCGCAACGGCCCGCCCGACGCCTCCGCCGTGGCCCCGGGACTGCCGGGCGGCGGACACGGTCTGGTCGGGCTGCGGGAGCGCGCCCAGTTGCTGGGGGGCACGCTGGAGGCGGGGCCCACGGAGGAGGGCGGCTTCGTCGTACGAGCCGACTTCCCCGGGACCCCGCGCGTCACGGGGCCGGTGTGAGCGGGCCGGGACCCTTCCGGCGGCGCCGGGCAGCGCGGCGCCGCCCGGCCCCGCCCGCCCCAAGCCCGCCGGCAGACTCCTGGGCGGCACGCCCCCGGACAACACGCCCCTGGCCGACATGTCCCCGAACGGCACGCCCCCAGGCAGCACACCCCTGGACGGCAGACCCCAGAACGGCACGTCCCAGCACGGCACGCCCCCGGACAACACGTCCCCAGGGCGGCATGTCCCCGAACGGCACCTCCCCAGACAGCACGCCCCTGGACGACAGACCCCAGAGCGGCACATCCCTGAGCGGCACGCCCCTGGACGGCAGGCCCCCAGGCCGCCTGGGCAGCAGGTCAGGCCGACAGCGAGTCGACCGCGTCCTCGTCGTCCCCGCCCGGCTCCGTGGCCGCGCCCAGGTCGGGGTAGACGTCGAACAGCCGGCGCACCCCCAGGGCCGCCAGCACCCGGTGGACGTGCGAACCGTGCGCGGCGCCCTGGGGCGGCAGGATCAGCCGCAGCCGACCCGAGCACGACCGCATCAGCCGACGCGCCGCGATCAGCACGCCGACCCCGCTGGAGTCGCAGAAGCGGACCTCCGACAGGTCCAGTACCAGCCAGTGGCGGCCCTCGGCGACCGCGTCGTGGACGTGCTGCCGGACTGCGGGCGAGGTCACCAGGTCCATCTCCCCCGAGACCTGGAGAACGACCCACTCCCCCCGCCGGTCCTCCATCACCTTCAACGTCACGCGCCCGAAGCCCTTCGCTCGCCGCTAACCGGAATTTGCTGTTCCCGGGCGGCTGCCCGCCCGTCCGCGCATGAAACTCCCCCAGGCATACGCCTTGAGGGACGACCCTATGCCGCGCCGAAGCGTTTCGTCTTCCCGATCCTGCGCAAAGTGAGCGGCTCAATACCATGCGCAGCCTGGTCCGCGCGCACTTTGCCTGATGGACGCGTGTTATGACAGCCACCGGCACTACATTCGATATGAACGTGGGCATAGTGCCTGGAGAACCGGTCGAACGACTCCGGAATGGGGGCCGCATGACGAATGACGCACCGCCCCGCTGGGACCGCAGGATGCAGCAGCGCCTGGCACGCGGCGAAGCGGCCGCCCTGGCCGAGTTATACGACCGATTCGCGTCACTTGTTCATAATCTGGCGTATCGGGTGCTGGAGGACGAGACGGCGGCCGACCGCGTCACCCGTGAAGTCTTCGGCTACGTCTGGGAGAACCCGGACGCCTACGACCCCCAGCAGGGCTCGTTGCGCTCCTGGGTCGCCATGCTCACCCACAGCCAGGCGGTACACCGGCTGCGCACGTCGCACAGCGCCTCGGCCGACGGGGGCACGCTCACGGCCGAGGCCATGGAGGAGCGGATCCGCGAGGCGTCCGTGGCCGCCCGCGCCGACTACATCGTCACCTCGATGCCCGCCCCGCTGCGCGCCGCCCTGGAGCTCGCCTACTTCGACCGCCGCGACTACCGCCAGGCCGCGGCCGCCCTCGGGGTGACCGAGGACGAGGCCAGGCGCCGCCTCCGGCTGGGCCTCCAGCTGCTGTCCACGGCCCACGCCCAGCCGCCCCACGCGGTCTCGCCCCCCGGCTACGGACGGGCGCTGTGACCGGGCGCGGCGGGCCGGACCCGTACGACGACGCCTTCGGCGACAGCTCCGGCCCCGGAGACGGGAGAGACGGGAGAGACGGGCCCGGACGGGGCAGCGAGCCGGATCTGCCGGCCCACCCCGCCGGGCCACCACGCATACCGCAGCCGCGGCCGGCCGCCGAGGACAGCGGCCGCTGGCCGGGCGCGCTGGACGGCGGAATCCCGACCCCGCGCCCGCCCACGGCGGACCAGGCGCCGGCGGAACGGCCACCGGAGCCGGAACCCGCACCAGAACCGGAACCGGAACCAACGACGGAATCGCGACCCGGGCCAGAACCGGGATCAGCGACGGAACCGCAGCCACCCACTTCCGCGCCCCTGCCACCGTCCACCCCACCGTCCGCCGCACCGGCCGTCCCCCTGGCCGCGCCCACGCCCTCGGCGGCCCATCCGCTCCCGCACCATCTGCTCCGGTCGCTGCTCGGGGCCTGGGCGCTGACCGCGTGCTCGCAGGAGGAGACCGCCGCCGTCGAGGCGCACCTCAACCACTGCCCCTCCTGCGCCGAGGAGGCACTGCGGCTGCGCGACGCGGTCGGACTGCTGCACACCGAGCACAGCCTGGACCTCAACCCGATGCTCCGCTCCCGAGTGCTCGCGGGCTGTCTGGGCCGCCGCCCGGCCCGGATACCCGTGCCCGACTGGGCCGGTGCGTACGACGCGGAGGCCGCCCGGCTGGACGCGCTGCTGATCGACATGGGCGAGGCGGAGTGGCGCGCGCCGGTGCGGCTCAAGTGGTTCGACGGGCGGCGGCTCACCGGCCGGGACACCACCGTCGCCGGGGTGATCGGCCATCTGATGGCCGTGGACGGCATCATCGCCGCCTCCCTCGGCCTGCCCGACCCGCTGGGCGCCGACGCCCCCGGCTCGCCCGTGGCGCGTACGGAGGCGTACTGGCACCACGAGCCGGGCGCCGCGTACGGCTCCGGCCCGCCGGGTGCGGTCCGGGAGGTGTGGCGCGAGCAGGGCCACGCCCTGGTCCGTACGGTGTCCTTCGCCGGGCGCGGGGTCGCGGATCTCGATGTGCCGTACGGGGAGTTCGCACTGCCGGTCCGCGATGCGTTCCTGGACCGGGCCTTCGCGTGCTGGGTGCACGCCGGGGACATCGCCGAGGCCATCGACTACCCCTATGAACCGCCGGCCTCCGGCCACCTCAAAGCCATGATCGACCTGTGTGCGCGGCGGCTTCCGGGCACGCTGGCCGAGCGGCGCCGGGCCGGGCTCGCGGCCCCGCCGCGGCGGCTGGTCGAGGCCGGCACCCCGGGCCGTACGCTCCATCTCCAGGTCGAGGGCACGGGCGGCGGCGACTGGTACATCGCGCTGGACTCCCCGGCGGCGACGGCCGCACCGGAGGAGGCGGTGGCCACGATCGCGCTGGACCAGGAGGCGTTCTACCTGCTGGCGTCCGGGCATGTGCCGCCGCAGGACGCGGCGGCGGGCCTGTCCGGGGACACCGAGGCGATCCGGGACGTCCTGTTCGCCACGGCATCCCTGTCCCGGCTCTGAGGGCTCCGGACTCTAACGGCTCTGGACTCGAAGGGCTCCCGGCTCCGAGGGCTCCGGGCTCCGGGCTCCGGGCTCCGGGCTCCGAGAACCAGAACGAGCACCGGATCCCGCAGACCGGGTCAGCCGAAGACGACCGTCCGGTGGCCGTTGAGCAGCACCCGGCGCTCGCTGTGCCACTTCACGGCGCGGGCCAGCGCCTGGCATTCCACATCGCGGCCGACCGCCACCAGCTGCTCCGGGGTCAGCTCATGGCCGACACGCTCGACCTCCTGCTCGATGATCGGGCCCTCGTCCAGGTCGGCGGTCACGTAGTGGGCCGTCGCGCCGATCAGCTTGACCCCGCGCGCATGCGCCTGGTGGTACGGCTTGGCGCCCTTGAAGCTCGGGAGGAAGCTGTGGTGGATGTTGATGATCCGGCCGGACAGCGCCTTGCACAGGTCGTCGGAGAGCACCTGCATGTAGCGGGCCAGCACCACCAGCTCGACGTGCTCCGCCCGCACCAGGTCCAGCAGCCGGGCCTCGGCCTCCCGCTTGGTGTCCTTCGTCACGGGGATGTGGTGGAACGGAATCCCGTAGGAGCCCACCAGCTCCTCGAAGTCCGTGTGGTTGGAGACCACCGCGGCGATCTCGACCGGCAGCGCCCCGATCCGCGACCGGAAGAGAAGGTCGTTCAGACAGTGCCCGAACTTGCTGACCATGAGCACAACGCGCATCTTCTGATCGGCGCGGTGGATCGCCCAGTCCATCTGGAAGGACTCGCCGACCGCCGCGAAGCTGGCCCGCAGATCCTCCACCTCCACCGGTGAGACGGCGCGGAAGGCCACCCGCATGAAGAAGAGTCCGGTGTCACGGTCCCCGAACTGCTGACTGTCCTCGATATTGCAGCCGGTCATGAAGAGATAGCTGGACACGGCGTGCACGATGCCCTGCTTGTCCGGGCACGACAGCGTCAGGATGTACTGATCGGGGAGGGCAGGCGACTCGCTCATGGCTCCATAGCGTCCCACACCGGACGGCGCTCAGACCGCCCGCGTCATGATCGCCAGTACTTCCAGGGTGCGTGGCGGCACATCCGGGTCCTCGCCGTCGTTGGTGGCGAGCCGCACATGGGCCTCGCGGGCCGCCCGGACGGCCTCCGGCCAGCCGTGGTGCTCGAGGTAGGCCGAGACGGGGGCGTCCGCGCCCACCTGGTGCATGATCCTCAGCACCCGCAGCACGGCCACATCGACCAGCGCCGCCTCCTGCGAGTCACGGAAGATCGTCCCGACGTATTTCTCGGCGGACCAGTTGTCCAGCCAGGTGTCCTCGACCAGCCGGTAGACGGCGTCCGTCACGTCCCCGTACCCGGGCTGGCCGGCCAGCCAGCACTCCTGCTGGAAGACGGGGTCCGAGAGCATGTGCAGCGCGGAACGCACGTTGGTGCGCCAGCGCCACCACGGCATGTCATTGACAGGCATACCCCCCATGGTGGTCGAGCGACGGCCGCGACGGGAAGACTTCTCCGAACCTTGCACAGTTACCGATCGTACGTTCTTCACACACGAGGACGTATCAGCCCCCCTCTGTTCACCTCACCGACACCCTTCCTTGTCTTGTCATAGCCGTGCCGTTACTCCCGGAGCGCAAGGCTCGCTTGTCATGACCGGACGGCGACGCCCCTCCTCCCGCCCCATCCGAGCCGCCGTCGCGGCCCTGTCCACGGCAGTCGGCGCGTCGCTGTTGACCGGCTGCGGCACGGTGCTGCCGAACGAGGCCGACGACGCGCCCATCACCGTCATGACCTGGGCTCCCCAGGGCACCAAGGCGACTAATATGCCGGGGATGCCCGCGATGGCGCAGGCATTCGCCCGCTGGGTCAACGACACAGGCGGCATCCACGGCCGCGAGCTGCACGTCGTCACCTGCAACGAGCACAACGACGCCGTCCAGGCGGCCCGCTGCGCCCAGCGGGCCCAGGAGGAGAAGGCCGTCGCGGTCGTCGGCTCGTACAGCCAGTTCGGCCGCGCCTTCATCTCCCCGCTGGAGGTGGCCGGCATCCCCTACATAGGCGGCTACGGGCTGACGCAGGAGGAGTTCGACAGCCCGTACTCGTATCCGGTCAACGGCGGCCAGGCGGCCCTGCTGGCGGGCAACGGCCGCCAGCTGGCCTCCCGCTGCGAGCACGTCGCGCTGGTGCGGCCCGACACCATCGCGGGCGACGAGCTCCCCCAGCTCCTCAGCACCGGGCTCAAGGCGGGCGGCCGCGCCGCCGCCCAGGACGTCCGCGCCCCCGAGGACGCGGGCGACTACAGCAAGCAGGCCACCAGCGCCCTGGAGCGCGTCGGCGCGGACAGCGCCCTCGGCACCGCCGCCCAGGGCGCGACGCTGGACAGTTCCTGCGTCACCGCCGCGCTCGGCAACCGCACCGGCACCTTCTTCGACTCCTTCCGCCGGGTGCAGGACGACCATCCCAAGGTGCGGATCGCCTCCATCCTCGGCAGCGTCCGCCAGTCCCTCGTCGACTCCACCGGCGGCAGCTCGAGCCCCCTGGAGGGCACCTACGCCACCGGCTGGTACCCGGCCGCGGACGACGCGCGCTGGGACCCCATGAAGAAGGTCATCAACAAGTACGCCTTCGACGACAACCGCATCGACCCGAACGACCCCGGTACCCAGACCACCTGGATCGGCTACACCGTGCTCCGCTCGGTCCTGATGTCGCTGAACGCCAACGACATCAGCGCCCGCACCGTGCGCAACGCCCTGGACGACGGCCACGCGGTCGACACCGGCGGGCTGACGCCGACCCTGCGCTGGGGCTACGACGACACGCTGCACGTACCCAACTACTCGCGGATCGTCAACGCGCACGTCACCTACCAGGTGGTACGGAACGGCCGGCTGGTGGCGGTGCGCAAGGGGTTCGTCGACATGGCCAGGACCCTGGAGAACTACCACCCGGCGGACTGAACCGGGGACGGCCTGAGCCGGGGGCGGCAGTACCGCCCCCGGCCGTCCGGTCACAGGTCGGTGGCCTCGTGGTTGGTGAGGCCGTACTGGGTGGCGATCGGGTTCCACAGCCCCGAGGCCGTCTTCTTGGCCTCGGTCGCCTCGCCGCTCGCCCGCTCGGCCGCCCCGACCCGGGGCGTACGGCGGGCCTTGCCCTTGTGGCAGCCCTTCTTGCCGCCGACCTGATCGGCCCAGGCCGCGTATTCGTTGTCGGCCCTCGCCGAGGACTTCCACGCCTTGGTCAGGGCGGCGGTCAGCTCGGTGTGGTTGGGCAGCTTGTCCACCGACAGCTTGCCCAGCCGGGTCACCAGGTCATTGCGCTGGCCCGCGGCCGTCCGCAGATCCGAGGCGGCCGTGGACAGGTCCTTACAGGACTTGATGTTGTCCACGGCCTTGATCACCGAGGCCCGGCTGTTGTTGCTGTCGGCGAGCAGCGCGTCCAGCGCCTTCGCCTGCGGCTCGGCGGGGTCGGTGGTCTTGGACGGCTCCGCGGCGCTCGGCGAGGAGCTGCTCAGCGTCGTGGCCTTCTTCTCGTCGTCGCCGCCCGTGCTGAGCGCCGCCCCCGCGGCGAGCCCGGCGATGCCGCAGCCGGCCACGACGATGCCGATGACCATGCCGCGCGACATCCGGCGCCGCCCACCGCCGCCGCCGGTGCCACCGCCGCCCCCGCCACCGGTCGGCGGCGGAACGTCACTGAACTGCGGCAGCTGCTGCGTCTCCGCGGCACCGCCGTCACGGAACAGCCCGTCGAACTCCGACGGCGGCGGCCGGTCCCCGGGGCGGCCGGGACGGATCGCGAACGGGGGGCTGCCGGGCCGCTCCGGAACCGACGGCGTGGGCGGGAGCACCGCGGTCTCCTCGGCCGCGGACTGCTGACGGTGGGCTCCCCGGTGGCCGGGACGGACGGCGCGCAACTGGGTGGTGGACTCGGCGGCCGACTCGGGCCGGTTCTCGGGCGGCAGCGGCACGCTCTTGACCGGGGCGAGCGTAGTGGTGGGGGTGTCCAGGGGCGGCGGGGCCTCACCCGGGACCGGGGGGATGACCTGAGTCGCCTCGGCGTCGGGCTGCGGCGGCAGCACCTGGGTCTCCTCGGCGGGGTTGAACGGCGGCTGGGCCGGTCTCTCCGGCGGCAGCGGCCCGCCCTGCTGCCCCGGCAGCGGCCCGCCCTGCGGCGCCTGCGGCGACCAGCCCTGCTGCTCCGGTGGCAGCGGCCCGCCGAACTCTCCCTGCGGCGCCTGCGGCGGCAGTTCCGCGGCGCCCTGCGGCCCCCAAGGCTGCCCCCATGCCTGTCCCCCGGCCGGGGCCCCCTGATGGGGCTGCGAGGGCCGGTAGTCCCCCTGAGCGGGCAGCACGACCCCCTCACGCACGGGCTGCGCGGGCGGGACCGCAGGAAACTGCGGCTCGTTCCCCTGACCGCTCTGCGTCACCGGGACTCCTTGGCTATACGGAACTACGGAATCGTCGGCTCACGCTACCGGTTCCCCGGACGGCTCGGTGCCCGGGAGAGAGCCCGAAAAGGGAGACACTGGTCACCGCGCCACAGGGCGAACCACCATGAACAAGACGTCGCGCGGCGCCGGCACGGAGGCTATGAGACGGCGGCACCACCCCACCCCCACACCACCACCCAGCGGCCCACCACCCAGCGGCCCGCTCAGCCGACCTGCACCTGCAACCGCGCCCCGAACTCCCGCACCACCGGCTCGTCCCGATACGGCTCCAACCGCTGCTGGAAGTCGTCCAGATACTCCGCGCCCCGGTTGGACCGCAGCGTGCCCAGCAGATCCACCGCCTGGGTGCCGACATGGCACGCCTGCTCCACCTCGCGCTGCTGCACATGCGCCGTGGCCAGCAGCAGCAGCCCGATCGCCCGCCGCCGGACGCGCCCCTCCGGATGCCCCTCCAGCGCCTCCTCGGCGCGCCGCCGGGCCTGTTCGGCCTGGCCGAGGTCGCGGTGGCAGTGGGCCAGCTCATCAGCCAGATACGCATGGTCGAAGTGGCGGATCCAGGTGGGGTCGTCCCCCGTGACGGAGCCCGGACCGCTCCCCACCGCCCGCTCCATCGCGTCCAGCGCGCGCCCGGCCGCGGACTGGCAGGCCCGCGCGTCCCCCATCAGGGCGTGGCCGCGCGCCTCGGCCGCGAGGAACATCGACTCGGCGCGGGGCGGCACCTGCCCGCGCGCGCCCTCCTGCGCGGCCTTCGCCAACTGGGCGATCTCCCGGGGATTTCCCAGCTGGGCGGCGAGATGGCTCATACCGGCGGCGAGCACATAGCCGCCGTAGCCCCGGTCCCCGGCGGCCTGGGCGAGCCGCAGCGCCTGGATGTAGTACCGCTGGGCGAGCCCCGACTGGCCGGTGTCGACCGCCATATAGCCGGCCAGCTCCGTCAACCGGGAGACGGCGGCGAAGAGTTCGCGCCCCACGGCCTCGGTGTACGAGCCGGCCAGCAGCCCGGAGACCACGCTGTTCAGATAGTGGACGACGACGGGGCGCACATGGCCGCTGCCGTACCGGTGGTCGAGGTCGACCAGCGCGTCCGTGGTGGCCCGCACCGCCGCGACGTCGGACCGCCCCACCCGGGCGCCCGCGCTGCGCCCGACCTGCGGGTCCGCACCGGTGATCAGCCAGTCACGGCTGGGCTCGACCAGCGCGGAGGCGGCGACCGTCGAACCGCTCAGGAAGTCGCGGCGCCCGACATCGCTCCGCCACAGCTCGCAGACCTGCTCTATCGCGCCGAGCACGGTGGGCGAGAACTGGAGACCGACCCCGGAGGCCAGGTTCTTGCCGTTGGCCATGCCGATCTCGTCGATCGTGACCGTACGGCCCAGCTTGCGGCCGAGCGCCTCGGCGATGATGCCCGGCGCCCGGCCCCGGGGCTGCTGGCCACGCAGCCAACGGGCGACCGACGTCTTGTCGTAGCGCAGGTCGAGACCGTGCTCGGCGCCGCACATGTTGACCCTGCGCGCCAACCCGGCGTTGGAGCAGCCGGCTTCCTGGATGAGCGCTTGCAGCCGTTCGTTCGGCTGCCGCGCCACAAGCGGCCTAGCGGCCATGGCGTTACCCCCAGTGACTGCTTGCGTTCTCGGCGTATCCGTCCCTGTGCTGAGTGATGCCCAGCGCATATCGCAGCTATACGGTGAATGCGGAACTTGCCCGTATTGACCGCATCGTTCGCATAACCCGCATAACTTCGTTCGCGCACGGCGCCGAGACGAGTCCGGGACCGCCCTCCCCCTGGCGTCGCGGCATGGCCGCCGGACACTCGCACGCCCGTCACGCATGGTGGCTACCCGCTTACCCAGCCGCAACCCCGCACGCGCCCCCGCCCGTGCTCCCATGCGCCCCGCCGTGCCGTCACCGCGCGTCCCGGCCCCCTGACGGCACCGCCCGTGCGGGGCCCGGCCCGTAACCCCCGTTGACGGCGGAAGTTGTCCTGAGCGTGGAAGAGACCATGGACGTGACAGGACCATCGCGGTTCCCCGCGGAACCATCGCGGTTCCCCGCCGAACCACCGCACATCCCCGCGGAACCATCGCAGATCCCCCAGCAGCGCGGGGAGCGGCTGCGCGACGCCGCGGTGCGATACGCCGAGGAGCGGCACTGGGACGTGCTCTCCGGCGCCTGGCTGGAGGCCGTGGACGGGGACGGGGTGGCGCGCTGCTCCTGCGGGACCGCCGACTGCCCGGCCCCCGGCGCGCATCCGACCGGCCGGGACTGGGTGAACCAGGCCACGGGCAGCACGGTGGTGATCCGCCGCATGTGGGCCAGGACGCCGCGCGCCGCCATCCTGCTGCCCACCGGCCGCACCTTCGACGCGCTCGACGTACCGGAGTCGGCGGGCTGCCTGGCGCTCGCGCGGATGGAGCGCCGCCGGGTCGAGCTGGGCCCGGTCACCTGCACCCCCGGGCGCCGGATGCTCTTCTTCGTCCTCCCGGGCGCCGCCGCCAAGGTCCCCGACCTGCTGCGCGATCTGGGCTGGCCGCCGAACGCGATCGACCTGACCGCGCGCGGCGAGGGCGACTACGTGGTGGCACCCCCGACCCGGGTGGGCCACCGCGGCCCCATCCAGTGGGCCCGCCGGCCCACCGCCGCCAACCGCTGGCTCCCCGACGCCCAGGAACTCGTGAGCGCCCTCGCCTACGCCTGCGGCCGCGAGCGCCGCTGAAGCGCCGGGGCCGCTGAAACGCCCGCACCGCTGAGGCGTCGGACCCCTCCCCGGCTCGGCCCCTATCGTGGAGCGACGGGCGGAGGTCGCCAAGTCCGGGCCCCCGCCGGCACATCAGAACGGAACGGGGTAAGCCGGTGCCGCAGGAGCAGCCAGCACACAACACACAGCCGTCCAGGGCCGCCGCCGTGCGGGTGAGCGGCCTGTCGAAGCGTTACGGGGAGCAGATCGCGGTCGCGGGGATCGATCTGGAGCTGCCCGCCGGGCAGTTCATCGGACTCGTCGGGCCCAACGGCGCCGGTAAGACCACCACGCTGTCGATGATCACCGGCCTGCTGCGCCCCGACTCGGGGACCGTGGAGATCGGCGGTTACGACGTCTGGCGGGACCCGGTCGAGGTCAAGGCGCGGATCGGGGTGCTGCCGGAGGGGCTCCGGATGTTCGAGCGGCTCTCCGGCCGGGAGCTGCTCACCTACATGGGGCGGCTGCGCGGGCTGCCCGGCGAGGAGGTCGACAAGCGCGCCACCCAGCTGCTGGACGTCCTGGATCTCGCGGGCTCCCAGAGCAAGCTGGTCATCGACTACTCCACCGGGATGCGGAAGAAGATCGGCCTGGCCACCGCGCTGCTCCACAACCCCGAAGTCCTCTTCCTCGACGAGCCGTTCGAGGGCGTGGACCCGGTCTCCGCCCAGACCATCCGCGGCGTCCTGGAGCGCTACACCCGCTCGGGCGCGACCGTCGTGTTCTCCAGCCATGTCATGGAGCTGGTGGAGTCGCTGTGCGACTGGGTCGCGGTGATCGCGAAAGGCCGGATCCGGGCCCACGGCCCGCTGGCCGAGGTGCGGGGCGACGCGCCCTCCCTCCAGAACGCCTTCCTGGAACTGGTGGGCGCGAACCGGCGCCTGGCGGGCCAGAGCCAGAGCCTCGACTGGCTGGGCGGCGGCGCCCGATGACGCTCACCGACCCGCTCGACGCCGGCGGTCCGCCCGGCACCAAGGGCCCGTTCGACGCCAAGGGGCCGCTCGGCGCCGCGGCGCCCGCGCCGCCCGCCGCCCCCACCGGCTCCCCCACCCCCGTCTTCGTCGCGCTGAAGCTGGCGCTGCTGCGCAACGGACTGCGCCAGTCGGCCGGCCGGCGGGCCGCGTATGTCTCCTCGATCGTGGTGACGCTGCTGTTCGCCGCGTTGCAGCTGCTCGGTCTGGTGCTGCTGCGCGGCCACGACCACGTCGACGCGCTGGTCACGGTGTTGACGGCGGTGCTCGCCCTCGGCTGGGCGGTGATGCCGCTGTTCTTCCCCGGCGGCGACGAGACCCTCGACCCGACCCGGCTGGTGATGCTGCCGCTGCGCCCGCGCTCGCTGATCACCGCGCTGCTGGTGTCCTCGCTGATCGGCATCGGCCCGCTGTTCACCGTGACCCTGGCGGCCGGTTCGGCCGTCGCCGTCGCGCACGGGGCGGCGGCCGCGGTGGCGGCGGCGGTCGCCGTGGTGCTCACCGTGTTGGTGTGCGTGGCGCTGGCCCGCGCCGTCGCAACGGCCAACACCCGCCTGCTGACCAGCCGCAAGGGCCGCGATCTGGCGCTGCTCAGCGGTCTGTTCGTGGCGATCGGCGCGCAGTTCGTGAACCTCGGGGCCCAGCAGCTCGGCGGCGAGAACGGCCTGGCCGTGCTGGAGCCGGCCGCGAAGGTGCTGCGCTGGGTGCCGCCCGCGGCGGCGGTCGACGCCGTCCAGGGCGTGAGCGACGGCGCCTACGGGGTCGCCGCCGCCCAGTTCGCCCTGACGGCGGGGGCGTTGGCGGTGCTGCTGTGCTGGTGGACGGGGAGCCTCACCCATCTGATGACCACCCCGGACGCCTCCACCCTCCAGGCGGTGGCCCCGCGCGCGCGGCGGGGCTCCGGGACGGCCGGCACCCCGGACGCCTCGGGCCCGTTCGCCCGGCTGCTGCCCGCCGGCCGCACCGGCACGGTGCTGCTGCGGACGCTGCGCTACGCCCTGCGGGACCCGAAGACCAAGTCGGCGTGGGTCACCTCGGTGGGCATCGGCCTGCTGCTGCCGGTCATCACCGCGGTCCAGGGCAATGGCTCGGTCTATACGGCGTGCTGGGCGTCGGGGCTGTTCGGCATGCAGATGTACAACCAGTTCGGACAGGACACCTCCGCCTTCTGGATGGTCGCGCAGACGATCTCCTCGCGGCGTGACGCCTATCTGGAGCTGCGGGGGCGTGCGCTGGCACTCCTGTTGGTCGCGGTGCCGTACGTGGCGTTGGCGGTCGTCGGCTCCGGCTTCTTCCTGAAGGACTGGCCGGTCGTCCCCGAGGCGCTCGGGCTGGCGCTGGCGCTGCTCGGTTCGATGCTGGCGACCGGCGCCATGACCTCCGCGCTGGCCCCGTACTCCGTCCCACAGGACAGCGGTTACAAGAACGTCGTCCCGGCACAGGTGGGGATCGCCTGGATCAGCATCTTCGGCGGCATGGCCGCGGGTGCCGTGCTGTGCGCGCCGGTGCTGGGCCTGACGGTCTGGCTGCATCTGACCGGGGCGCACGGCTGGCTGTGGGTGGTGCTGCCGCTGGGCGCGGTGTACGGCGCGGCCATCGCGGAGACCGGTCTGCGGATGGCGGCGCCACGTCTGGCGGCGCGGCTGCCGGAGATCCTGGCGGCGGTCAGCAAGGGCTGAGCCACGGGAACGGACGACGGCGGGGCCGGGGCCTGGACAGGGACTCCGGCCCCGCCGCACGGCGGTGCCACGCCGCACCGCCCGCGCCCCACTGCCCGCCCCTCACTGCCGTAACGTTCCGGCTAGTCGAGGTACTGGCTGTAGACCCAGCCTTTGGTCCCGGCCCGGATTCCCGAGGTGGTCCGCTTGAGGATCTTTCCGTAGGACCAGCTCTTCTCAAAGCCCCGGGTGCGGCAGAAGTACCGGAAGGCATCACCCCGGTAAAGCGTCCCGATAACGCGGTACCGCTTTCCCGGCCCGGTACGGAATTGCGCTCCACTGGTCGAGACCTTGAAATCGACATCCGGGGAATTGAACTGACACGCCGATGAGCCCACCGCCGACGCCGCCGGCGCCAGGGCCACCGAACCGCCCAGCATCAGCGCCGCCGAGACCACGACCATCGAGGCTTTACGTTTGATCCGCACGCAATCACCCCCGCGATCGGTTGATTCACTTGATTCACTTGATTCATTGATCCGCTTGCTTCGTTGCGCGGCGAAGAGCGTAGCACCCGGCAATCCGGAGTCTCCGGCCCCGGCACGGGGAAAATCGGAGGCAATTGTCAGCCGAGTGCCTCCGGGGTGAGCCCCGCCGCATCCGTATGGCCCGACAGCGCCAGCGTCAGCTCGAACTCGGCCAGCAGGGCGCGGATCACATGCTCCACCCCCGGCTGCCCGTCCAGCCCCAGCCCATAGGCGTACGGCCGGCCCAGCAGCACCGCGCGGGCGCCGAGGGCGAGCGCCTTGAACACGTCGTCACCGGTGCGCACCCCGCTGTCGAAAAGCACCGCCAACCGGTCGCCGACCGCCGCCACCACCCCGGGCAGCGCGTCGGCCGCCCCGATCGAACCGCCCACCTGGCGGCCGCCGTGGTTGGAGACGACGACGCCGTCCATCCCCGCCTCCTGGGCGCGGCGGGCGTCGTCGGGGTGCAGCACCCCCTTCAGCACGATCGGACCGTCCCAGTGCTCCCGCAGGAACGCCAGGTCCTGCCAGGTCTTCCCGGGGTCGCCGAACATCCGCACGAAGTGCAGCACCGCGGCGTCCCGGTCCTCGTGGACCGGCTTGGCCAGCCCGGCCTGGAACGCCGGATCGGTGAAGTAGTTGGCGGTGCCCACACCGCGCAGGAACGGCAGATACGCCTGGTCGAGATCGCGCGGCCGCCAGGCCAGCAGCGGGGTGTCGAGGGTCACCACGAGGACCGTGAAACCACATGCCCTCGCCCGGTCCAGAAAGCTCCTGGTGACCTCGCGGTCCTTGCCCCAGTACAGCTGGAACCACCGCTCACCGTCCCCCATCGCCTCCGCGACCCGCTCCATCGGCGTACTGGACGCCGAGGACAGGATGAACGGCACGCCCTGCGCCGCGGCGGCGCGGGCCGCCGCGCACTCCGCCTCTGGGTGCATGATCGACAGCACCCCGATCGGCGCGAGCGCGAGCGGCGCGGGCAGCCGGGCGCCGAACAGCTCGACCGACAGATCCCGCCGCCGTACGTCACGGAGCATCCGCGGCACGATCCGATGCCGGTCCAGCGCCGCCCGGTTGGCCCGCTCGGTGCTGCCGTTGCCCGCGCTGCCCGCGACATAGCCCACCGGTCCGGGCCCCAGCCGCGCCTCGGCCAGCTCCTCGAGCCGGGTCGGATCGGCGGGCAGCCGGGGGACGGCGCCGGTCATTCCGTTCAGATAGATCTCGTACTGAAAGGCCGCCCAGTCCCTGCCGGGTTCCGGATCCGTGACGTCGCCGCCGATCATGCGCTTCCCTTCGTCTGCCCATGCCCATGCCCGTGCCCATGACGGGTCGATTTCTCATTGCCGGAGGGGAGGAGAGGACTCGTAGGATCGACGAACCGTCGATCGTGTTCAAGAGGCGTTGCGTTCAAGGGGGCGAAGCGGGACCAGCCGCTAGACGGGCAGGACGGAGGCCAGGAAGGGCTCCACGGCGCGGCGCCAGCCGTCCGGCTGGTCGTAGTGGACGAGATGGCCGGCGTCGGCCACCTCCGCATACTGACCGCGGGGCAGCACGCGGACCATCTCCTGCGCCTCCGCACGGCCCAACTCACCGTCCGGCCCGCGCACGACCAGGGTGGGGCACTCGACCAGCGCCAGCTCCTCCCAATGGGCGTCATGGACCCAGGCCTCACGGGCCTTCAGCATCTGACGGCAGGAGAAGACGGGGCGCCAGCCGTCCGAGCGCTCGGCCATGACCTCGGCGAAGAAGTCGCCCCGGGACGGATTCGGCCGCTCCAGCGTCGGATCGTCCTCGCCGAACCACTTGCGCACATCGGCGAGGGTCGCGAACGGCACCGGCCAGGAGCGGAACCAGTCGGCCCACTCGCGCTGGGAGGCGGCGCCCAGGGCCGAGGCCCGCATATCGCTGATGACCAGCGCCCGGACCAGATCGGGCCGCCGGGCGGCGAGCTGCCAGGCGGTGAGGGCGCCCATGGCATGGCCGATCAGGGTCACCGGGGCGAGGCCGAGCTGCTCCACGGCCGCCTCGGCGTCGTCCACATAGGTGGAGCGGTCGAACGGCCCCTCGGCCGGCCGCTCGCTGCGGCCGTGGCCGCGCTGGTCCAGGGCGACCGCCCGATGGCGGGTGGCGAGCCAGCGGGCCGTCTCCGCCCAGTGGGCGGCGCGGCCCAACAGCCCATGGAGCAACAGCACTCCGGGACCCGGCGCTTCCTCGCGGCCGCTGCCCGCCTTGGGCGGATCGGTGAACTCCCAGGCGGCGAGCCGCACACCGCCGGCCCCGCTCACATCGATGCGTCGCACCATGAGGTCTGGCACCTCCAACCCTCTCTCGAACGCCCTCACAGTATCGAACTCGTATTCGAACACGCCGCTGTTGCGGCTCAACACCCCTCATTCGAGTGACCACGCCCAGGGATTGATCGTCCGCGCCACGGGGAGACAGCTAGCGGGAGGCGGACTGCTCGGGGAAGGGAGTCCGCGGGGGAGGACCCTGAGAGCTCGGGGCTCCGGGTCACCAGGGTCCCGGGTCGCACCGGCCGCGTTCGCACGGCCGGTGCGACCCGGAGCCCGGCGGGGGACATGGGGAAGCGGGGCCCCGGCACCTGACGGCACCGGGGCCCTCGCTGAAGCACACCCCCTCGACGGCACACTCCCTCGGCGCCACAGCCCCTCGGGCCCACCCGAGCCCCCTCCCCTGACGACCTGAGCGTCAGCGACAGCGTCGCACGCGTCGGCCGCGCCCGCTCGGTTTCTCTCGACTCCGGTTTCGGAAAAATCCGTCGTCGCAGGTCGTGACGGCCGAATCGACTGAACGGGGTGTATCGGTCAGCGTGTCGGCACGCGGAGCGGTGCGGAGTGTGGTCGCGAGGGGGCCCGCCGCGGGGCCCGCCGATCAGGGGGCGGGGAAGAGGGCGAGCGGGCGCTGGGGGCCAGCGGGAGGCAGGAAGGGGCGAAGAGGCAGAAAAGGCTCGTGCCCCGCTCGGGTCAGCGCTTGGCCACGAAGACGTGCGAGGCGATGTCCGCCTCCAGCTCCGCCGCCTCACCGCTGCTGCCCACCAGCACCCCGCCCGGCGACTCGGTGACGCTCACCACGGAGCCCGGCTGCACCCCGGCCCGCCGTAGCGTGTACATCACCTGGGCGTCCGCCTGGATGGGCTCGCCGATGCGGCGCACCACCACCGTCTTGCCCTCGGAGCCGGGCTCCAACTCCCGCAGGCTCACCATGGACTCGTCCAGGAACGGATCGACCTCGGCCTTCTCGCCCAGCTCCTCCAGGCCCGGAATCGGGTTTCCGTACGGCGACTCGGTCGGATGGCGGAGCAGCTCCAGGACACGCCGCTCCACCGCCTCGCTCATCACATGCTCCCAGCGGCACGCCTCGGCGTGGACCTGCTCCCACTCCAGCCCGATCACGTCGACGAGCAGGCACTCCGCGAGCCGGTGCTTGCGCATCACCCGCGTGGCCAGCCGACGGCCCTCCTCGGTCAGCTCCAGGTGCCGGTCGCCCGCGACGGTGACCAGCCCGTCGCGCTCCATCCGCGCCACCGTCTGGCTGACCGTCGGACCGCTCTGCTCGAGCCGCTCGGCGATCCGGGCGCGCATGGGGACCACGCCCTCCTCCTCGAGCTCGAGGATGGTGCGGAGATACATCTCCGTGGTGTCGATCAGTCCGGACATGCGTGCCCCTCGATGTGTCGTGCGGTGGCCCTCAACCAATTCTGACGCATCCCACCGACAACGGGGCCGAGTCGGCCCCTTCCGCCGCAAGGGGCCGGACTGCTATTGACAGCGTCATGATCGGAACACCTACATGGAAGGTCACGCGTTGATGAGCGAGTCCAAGCAGGCCGGGCAATTCTTCGACGCGGCCATCGGCCTGCTGCGGCAGGTGCGGGACGAAGAAGGCGAGCATATCGCCGCGGCGGGCACCCTGATCGCCGATACCGTCGTCTCGGGCGGCCGCCTCTTCACGTTCGGCGCCGGGCACTCCTCCCTGCCCGCCCAGGACGTCGTCTACCGCGCGGGCGGGCTCGCGCTGATGAATCTGCTGCCGGTGCCGGGGATGGTGGGCGTGGACGTCATGCCCGCCACCCTGGGCAGCGCGCTCGAACGCGTCGACGGACTCGCCACGACCGTCCTCGACAGCAGCCCGCTCGGGGCCGGGGACCTGCTGTTCGTGATCTCGCTGTCCGGGCGCAACGTCCTGCCCGTGGAGATGGCGACGAGCGCGCGGCAGCGCGGTGTCACGGTGATCGGGGTGACATCGGTCGGCTACGCGACCGGCACGACCCCGCGCAACTCCTCCGGTGGCTTCCTGAAGGACCACTGCGACCTGGTCATCGACAACAAGATCCCGGTCGGGGACGCGGAGCTCACGGCGGACGGCGTCGGCGCGCCCTTCGCGCCCGCGTCCACGGTGGTGACGAGCGCGATCATGCAGTCCGTAGTGGCGGCGGCGGTCGGGGAACTGGCCGAGCGGGGCATCGAGCCGCCCATGCTGAGGTCGGGGAACGTGGACGGCGGGCACGAGTGGAACCGCAAGGTGATGACCGAGTACCGGGACCGGATCTTCTACCAGCGGTGATACCGGCGGTGATCTCGGCAGTGATGCCGGCGGTGGTCTCGGCGGTCATCTCAGCGGTGATCGCTTGCCGGCGCACCGTTCGGTGATCTTCAGTACCGGCGTACGGCCAGGTCCACCGAGGCCGCGACCCGCGCCGCGACGTCCTCCGCGTACACCGCGTCCGTACGGTCGAAGGCCCGGCGGCCGGAGGTGCGCAGGAAGGTGACCACGCCGAGGGTGCGGCCGCGGCTGCGCAGCACCGCGCACAGCCCGTGCACCGCGCCCTCCGGCCATTTGCGGGCGGCCGCCCACTGGGCCCTCGCCGGCTCGTCCGAGCGTCTCGCGCTCGTCCGTACCGAACCGCAGCGTTCGACCGCCTGGAGTGCCGGATGGCCCTCCGCGTAGCCCAGCGGGATGCCGCCCGGGGCGACGGGCGGGCAGGGGCCGGGGGTGCCGGTGGGGGTGGCCGCCGCCCGGACCAGCCGGATCCGGTCCGCCGGGGCGCCCGGCGGCGGGTCCAGGGCCAGGTCGATCAGGGCGTGATCGGCGAACCCCGCCAGGGCGAAGTCCAGGTGGACCGAGGCCGCCTCCATCGGGTCCTCGCATTCGGCCGCCGCCCGCGTCGCCCGGTGCAGCTGGTTGCCCCTGAAGCGCAGCCGGGCGCTCTCCTGCTCCTGGCCCTTGGCCTCCGTCACGTCCTGGAAGATCCAGGCCACCCCGAGCGGCGTCGGCTCCTCGGTGAGCGGTGAGGCCAGCCGGAGGAAGCCGCTGCGCCAGCAGCGGCGCAGCGCCCCCGCGCCGTCCGTGCCCGCCGTGCCCGCCGTGTCGCGGCCTGGGACCTCGCCGCGCACCGCCTCCTCGTCGTCGAGCAGCTCGTAGCGCACCCCGGCCGGGCCCTCGGTGCCGTGCCCCGCGCCGGCGTCCCGCAGGGTCACCCACAGCTCGGTCGGCGCCAGGGGCGCGCCCTCCGCCAGGACGTGCTGGAGCGCGGCCTCCGCCTCCTCGACGCCCTGGTCCAGGAAGTCGCCCAGCGGCCGGCCGGGCGCGGCCTTACGGGCGGTGCGCAGCGCGCCCGCCGCGTTGGCGTTGACGACGGCGACCCGCAGATCCGCGTCGACCAGGACCACGTTCCACGACGCGCCCTCCAGCAGCGCCTCGCTCAGCGCGATCGACCGCTCCAGGTCGATCTGCTCGTGCGCCTCGCCGAAGGCGCAGTACACCCCGGCCGGGCGGCCGTCCGCGCCCGGCATGCGCGAGGACTGCGTGCGCACCAGGACCCGGCCGCCGTCCTTGGTCAGCAGCGCGAACTCGTGCACCCGGCGTCCCGTGGCGCTCATGGCCTCCTTAAGGCGCGCCTCGACCTCCCGCGCGTCCCCCGGGCGGGCCGCCCAGCCGCCCAGCCCCTTGCGGCCGACCGCCTCCGCCGCCGTCCAGCCGAGGATGCGCTCGGCCTCGCGGTTCCAGTGGGTCACCCTGCCGTCGGTGTCGAACGCGCACAAAGCCGCGTCCATCCCGTCGAGCAGCGCGGCGAGCAGCTCGGAGTCGAGCCGCTCCGGCCCGTCCGGGCGGTCGGACCGGCCGGACGCCGACGCCGCCGGCTCCGCCTCCGCCTCCGCCTGCCCCGGGACGCCCCGCGCGGAGCCGGCGGAACGCGCCGGACGTGCGGGTTCGGAACGTTGTGAAGCGCTCACCGGACACCCCCTGCTGGACGTGGCTGTCTGTGGTGGGGCACGTCGGACATTGAACTCGAACGTGACACGCGCCACACCGTATTCGGGGAAATCGTTGCCTCCCGGAAATTCGCTTGTGTGTGGCACGAGGGCGTTCTTAGGCTGTGCGGTACACGAGAAGGGAGGTGGTTCGGCAGATGTATGAAATCCGGACGCGTGAGGTGACTGCGGGCTAGCGGTCCGTCGTCGCGCTCAGCGCATTCGCCGGACTGGCGCACGAACGGGTGCGCAGCCGGCCAATCCCACGCAGTCACCCGACCCGCGGGTCGCCGGTACGTCCGACCGGCCCCCTTCCGCCTCAGGGCGTCAGGGGACAGACCCGCGGGTTGTCCGCGTTCTGAGGGACCTCACGGGCGCGGGACGCCTCACGGGTCGAGGACGCCGCGGCTCCTACGGGTACAGGCGCTCCACCCGCCAGCCCTCCGCACCAGGCAGCCGGACGTACCGCAGCCGGTCGTGCAGCCGGTTCTCCCGGCCCTGCCAGAACTCCACGGCCTCCGGAACCACCCGGAACCCGCCCCACTCCGGCGGCACCGGCACCTGCTCGCCCGGCGGATAGCGGTTCGCCAGCTCCTCGTACGAGCGGTCCAGCTCCGCCCGCGAGCCCACCACCGCGGACTGCGTGCTCGCCCACGCCCCCAGCTGCGAACCGTGCGGCCGGGTGCGGAAGTACGCCGCCGTCTCGTCCCGCCCGGTCCGCTGCGCGGTGCCGGTCACGATCACCTGCCGGGCGATGGGATGCCACGGGAAGAGCAGTGCCACCTGCGGGTTCTCACCCAGCTCACGACCCTTGCGGGAGCCGTAGTTGGTGTAGAAGACGAAGCCGCGCTCGTCGAAGCTCTTCATCAGCACCGTACGGGAGCTGGGGCGGCCCGCCGCGTCGGCCGTCGAGACCACCATGGCGTTCGGTTCGAAGAGCCCGCTGCCGACCGCGTCCTCGAACCACCGGGTGAACTGCCGGAACGGGTCGTCCGCGAGGTCCGCCTCGTCGAAGCCCGCCGCGCGGTAGTGCTCGCGCATGGCGGCCGGGTCGTACGTACGCGCGGAGGAAGCCGAGGGCTCCGAGTCAACGTGAGGCACGGGCATATCTTGCAACATCATCGGTCCGCCGCACCGGCGGCCCCGGAAGAGCGGTCCCCGCCGCCGGCCGGGCGCCCACACCCGTTCCGCGAAACCCTCCCGCGCACCACACGCGGTGTGCCGCTTCTCACGCTTCCCCACGGGGAGCGCACCCACCAGACTGAGTCGGACCACGCGCCTGTCCGCGCTGGGCAGGCCCCACCCTCCCGTGTCCTGGGGGTCACTCCCCGCCATGGTTGGGTGACCACCACCCGCACGGGGCACATCACCGGTGTGGCCGGTACGGACCGCGAGCCGTGTCAGGCGGCCGCGTAACCGTCCCGGCACCGCCCGCCGCCGCCCGTCGTCCGCATCATGACCGCATCATGAGGAGCCGCCTGATGTCCGACTTCGTACCCGGACTCGAAGGAGTCGTCGCGTTCGAGACGGAGATCGCCGAACCCGACAAGGAGGGCGGCGCGCTCCGCTACCGAGGCGTGGACATCGAGGACCTCGTGGGCCATGTCTCCTTCGGGAACGTCTGGGGTCTGCTGGTCGACGGCGCCTTCAACCCGGGGCTGCCGGCCGCCGAGCCGTTCCCCATCCCGGTCCACTCCGGGGACGTCCGGGTCGATGTGCAGTCCGCGCTGGCCATGCTCGCGCCCGTCTGGGGGCTCAAACCGCTGCTGGACATCGACGAGGAGCAGGCCCGTGAGGACCTGGCGCGGGCGGCCGTGATGGCCCTGTCGTACGTCGCCCAGTCGGCCCGCGGCCAGGGGAAGCCGATGGTGCCGCAACGGGAGATCGACAAGGCCGGGACCATCGTGGAGCGCTTCATGCGGCGCTGGCGCGGCGAGCCCGACCCCAAGCACGTCGCCGCCGTCGACGCGTACTGGACCTCGGCGGCCGAGCACGGGATGAACGCCTCCACCTTCACCGCCCGTGTCATCGCCTCCACCGGCGCCGATGTCGCCGCCGCGCTCTCCGGCGCGGTGGGCGCCATGTCCGGGCCGCTGCACGGCGGCGCGCCCTCCCGGGTGCTCGGCATGATCGAGGAGATCGAGCGCACCGGGGACGCCACCGCGTACGTCAAACAGGCCCTCGACCGGGGCGAGCGGCTGATGGGCTTCGGCCACCGCGTCTACCGCGCCGAGGACCCGCGGGCGCGGGTGCTGCGGCGCACCGCGCGGGAGCTGGGCGCACCGCGCTTCGAGGTCGCCGAGGCGCTGGAGCGGGCCGCCCTGGAGGAGCTGCACAACCGCCGGCCCGACCGGGTACTGGCCACGAACGTGGAGTTCTGGGCGGCCATCGTGCTGGACTTCGCCGAGGTCCCGGCGCACATGTTCACGTCGATGTTCACCTGTGCCCGCACGGCGGGCTGGAGCGCGCACATCCTGGAGCAGAAGCGGACCGGCCGGCTGGTCCGGCCGTCGGCCCGGTACGTCGGGCCCGGCGCGCGCAGCCCGCACGACATCGAGGGCTACGGGGACGCCCAGCGGTAGCTCGGGCCACCGCTCGAACGCCGGCCGCGGTTCAGGAGGGGGTTGCCAGGATGCCCTCCAGGATCTTCGACCACTGGGCCACCACCCGCTCCCGGCGGTGGCCGTCGTCCGTCAGGAGGTTGGCCAGGCCGAGGCCGCGTCCCATGTCGAGCAGGCCCTGGACGGTCTCCCGGACGCCCGGCACCGATTCGTCGGCGCCCAGCAGCTCCACCGCCATCCGATGCGTCTCACGGCCGATCTTCGCCTCCAGGGCGGTCACCCGGGCGCCCAGCTGCTCCTCGTACGAGGCCGCCACCCACAGCTGGAGGGCGGCCCGGAAGAGCGGGCCGGTGTAGAGGCTCACCAGCGCCTCGACCACCGTGCGGACGCGGCCCTCCCCGCGCGGGGCGACGAGGGCGCGCAGCTCGGCCGAGCGCTCCTCGGCGACATGCTCGACGGCGGCCGTGAAGAGGTCCTCACGGGTCGGGAAGTGGTGCTGGGCCGCGCCCCGCGACACCCCGGCCCGCTCGGCGACCACCGCGACCGTGGAACCGGCCCAGCCGTGCTCGGCGAGGCAGGACACGGCGGCCTCCAGCAGCCGTCTGCGGGTCGCGCGGCTGCGGTCCTGCTTGGGGTCGCGCAGGGCCGTACGGGGGGTCATCGGGACGCCCCCGCGTCCGGCGTCCCCGCGTCCGGCGCCGTGTCCCGTGGCGCCCAGGCCGGGTCGCGCCGTTCCAGGAACGCCGTCATGCCCTCACGGGCCTCCTCGGAGGCGAAGAGGCGGGCCGACAGCTCGGCCAGCGGTTCCGCGTCCCGATCGAAGGCGCGCAGCACATCGGCGGTCACCAGGCGCTTGGACTCGGCGAGGCCCTGCGGGGAGCCCCGGCGCAGCCCGTCCAGGACGGGCGCCAGCGCCCCGTCCGCGTCCCCCTCCGGGTCCGCGATCGTCACCAGCCCGATCCGGGCCGCCTCGGCGGCGTCGAACCGCTCGCCCGTGAGGTAGTAGCGGGCCGCCGCGCGCCGGTCCAGCCGGGGCAGCAGCGGCATCGAGATGACGGCCGGGGCGAGGCCGAGCCGCGCCTCGGTGAAGGCGAAGCTCGCGCCGCGCCCCGCCGCCGATATGTCGCACGCTCCGAGCAGTCCGAGCCCACCGGCCCGCACATGTCCGGTGACGCGTGCGACGACCGGCTTGGGCAGCTCCACGATCGTCCGCAGCAGCGCCACGAGTCCGGCCGCCCCGGACGCCGAGGGCGGTTCGCTCAGGTCCGCGCCCGCGCAGAAGGTGGTGCCGGTGTGGGTGAGCAGCACCGCCCGGACGCGGTCGTCCCGCCCGGCCGCCGCCAGTGCCTCGCGCAACTCGCCGACCAGGCGCGTCGAGAGGGCGTTGCGGTTGTGCGGCGAGTCCAGGGTGAGCGTGGTGATCCCGCGCTCGAAGGCGGCCCGTACGAGCGGAGCGGGCGCGGCGGACACCGGCGCGGCGGACACCGGCGCGCCCGCCGTGGGGCCGTCGGCCGTGGAGCCATCGGTCAGGGAGCCGTTGGTCATCGTGCGGTCGCACTCCTTTCCCTGGCGCGCAGTTCACGCCTCAGGATCTTGCCGGTGGCCGAGCGCGGCACGGAGTCCGTGAACTCCACGCGGCGCACCTTCTTGTACGGGGCCACCTGCCCGGCAACGTACGCGATCAGGTCCTCCTCCGAGATCCGGGCCCCGGGCCCGCGCACCACATACGCCTTGGGGATCTCGTTGCCGTCCCCGTCCGTCACCCCGATCACGGCGGCGTCGGCGACGGCCTCATGGGCGAGCAGCACGGCCTCCAGGTCGGCCGGGGCGACCTGATAGCCCTTGTACTTGATCAGCTCCTTCACCCGGTCCACCACATACAGCCAGCCGTCCGCGTCCACGTGCCCGACATCGCCGGTGTGCAGCCAGCCCTCCGCGTCGATCATCGCGTCGGTGTCCTCGGGGCGGCCCAGATAGCCCTTCATCACCTGGGGGCCACGGATGACGATCTCGCCGTCCTCGCCCGCGGGGAGGTCCTCCCCGGTGTCCGGGTCCACGATGCGCATCTCGGTGCTCGGAAGCAGCTTTCCGACGGTGCCCTGTGGTGGGTTCTCCGCGTCGCGCGGCACCAGGTGGCAGGCCGGTGACAGTTCCGTCATCCCGAACCCCTGGAGCAGCGGCGGTACGCCGAGCCGCCGAGCGCACGCGTCCGCGAGCCGGGCGTCCAGCGGGGCCGCCGCGCTCAGCACGTACCGCACCGACGACAGGTCATGCCGGTCCACCGCCGGATGCTTGGCGAGCGCGAGCACGATCGGCGGGGCCACATAGAGCGCCTCGGCCCGGTGCTTCTCGGCCGCCGCGAGAAACTGGTCGAGTTCGAAGCGCGGCAGCACGATCACCGTGCCGCCGTTGCGCAGCGGCGCGTTCATGAGCGCCGTAAGGCCGTAGCTGTGGAAGAACGGCAGAACGGCCAGGACCCGCTCCCCCGGTTGGTTGGGGACCAGCGTCTCCACCTGGGCGATGTTGGTGGCGACGTTGCGGTGGGTGAGCATCACGCCCTTGGGGACGCCGGTGGTCCCGGAGGAGTACGGCAGCACCGCGACGTCCTCGGCCGGGTCGATCTCCACCACCGGTTCGGGCGCGGTGCTCGTCAGCATGGAGCGCAGTGAGCGGTGGCCGCTCGCCTCGTCGCAGACGAAGATCTCCCGTATTCCGCCCGCCCGTTCGGCGGCCTGCCGGGCCACGCCCAGCAGCGCCGAGACGGTGATGACCCAGGACGCGGCCGCGTCCCTGAGCTGCTTGGCGAACTCATCCGGCGTCGCCAGCGGATGCACCGTGGTCACCGCGGCACCGGTGCGGGTCGTGCCGTAGAACGCCGGTGGGTACATGACCGAGTTGGGGCTGTGCAGCGCCACCACATCGCCCTTGCGCACCCCCGCCTCGGCGAGCGCGGCCCCGATGCGGCGGGAGGCGCGGTCCAGCGCGGCATAGCTCAGGGACACCCCGGTCACGCCGTCTATCAGGGCGGTCAGCTCGCCGAACTCCCCGGCCGCGCGGGCCAGTACGGCGTCGTGGATGGGCAGATCGACGAGCGGGACATCGGGATACTCGCTGCGCAGCACCGTGGCCATGGGCGTTCCCCTCAGCTGTGATGTACCTACCTGTCCGTTCTGCCCTACCCGCGAGATCGGTACGGCGCCTGTCTGCCCACCCGTGGAAGTCGGCCTCCTGGGGAAGTTGGCCGTCAGTACGACTTCGGCAGGCCCAGGGTCTGGTGGGAGACGAAGTTGAGGATCATCTCCCGGCTGACGGGGGCGATCCGGGCCACCCGGGCGGCCGTGATCAGCCGGGCCAACCCGTATTCGGCGGTCAGGCCGTTGCCGCCGAGGGTGTGCACGGCCTGGTCCACCGCCTTCACCGCGGCCTCCCCGGCCGCGTACTTGGCCATGTTGGCCGCCTCGCCGGCGCCCGCGTCATCGCCCGCGTCGTAGAGGTATGCCGCCTTCGCCATCATCAGCCGGGCCAGCTCCAGCTCGATATGGGCCTGGGCGAGGGGGTGGGCGATCGCCTGGTGGGCGCCGATGGGCTCCTTCCAGACCTGGCGGGTGCGGGCGTAGTCGACGGCCTTGTCGAGCGCGTAACGGCCCATGCCCAGCGCGAACGCCGCCGTCATGATGCGCTCGGGGTTGAGCCCCGCGAACAGCTGGAGCAGCCCGGCGTCCTCGTCGCCGACCAGCGCGTCGGCGGGCAGCCGTACGTCGTCCAGCACCACCTCGAACTGCTTCTCCGGGGCGGACAGTTCCATGGGGATGTGGTGGTGGGAGAAGCCGGGTGTCTCGCGCGGGACGATGAACAGGCAGGGCTTGAGCTTCCCGGTCCTGGAGTCCTCGGTGCGGCCGACGATCAGGGTCGCGTCGGCGATGTCCACACCGGAGATGAAGACCTTACGGCCGTTGAGTACCCAGCCGCCGCCCTCGTCCCGGCGGGCGACGGTGGTGATGCGGTGCGAGTTGGACCCGGCGTCGGGCTCGGTGATGCCGAACGCCATGGTGATGCTGCCGTCGGCCAGACCGGGCAGCCAGCGCTCCTTCTGCTCGGCGGTGCCGAACCGGGCGATGACGGTGCCGCAGATGGCGGGCGAGACGACCAGCATGAGCAGCGGGCAGCCCGCGGCGCCCAACTCCTCCAGGACGATGGACAGCTCGGTGATCCCGCCGCCCCCGCCGCCGTACTCCTCGGGCAGGTTGACGCCGAGATAGCCGAGCTTGCCGGCCTCGGCCCACAGGTCGAGGGGGCTGTCGCCCTCCTGGGGGCCGCCCGGGGCGTGCCCCTTGGCGAAGGACGAGACCGCGGCGCGGAGCGCCACGTGCTCCGGGGTGTCCACGGGCGTATGGGTGCTGGTCATGGACGGCTCCTCCTGGTCATGGACGGCTCCTGCCGCCGTGCGACGCGTGGTGCGGGCCGGGCGGGCTGTCGCGGTGCGCGCACGGGGTCACTCCTCCGGCGCCACGACGGCGAGCAGGGCTCCGACCTCGACCTGACGGCCGGTGGCGGCGTGCAGCGCGGTGAGCACTCCGGCAGCGGGCGCGGTGACGCGGTGCTCCATCTTCATGGCCTCCAGCCACAGCAGGGGCTGTCCGGCCGCGACCCGGTCCCCGACCGCCACCTCGGCGACCCGCACCACCGTGCCCGGCATGGGCGCCAGCAGCGAGCCCGGTTCGGTGCGGGCGGTGGGGTCGGGGAAGCGGGGCAGCGCGGTGAACGCGTGGCCGCCCTGGGGCGTGTCGACATAGCGGCGGTCCCCATAGGCCGCCACCTCGAACGTCCGCCGGACGCCGGCCACGTCGAGGACGACCCGCCCCGGGTCGGCGCTCAGCAGCCGGACGCCGGGGAAACCTTCCGCGAGCAGCCCGTCACGGGTGAGGCGGTAGCGCACCTCGTGCTCGGTGCCGTCCGGTTCGGCCCGGTAGCTCCGCAGCTGCGGCTGGGAGGGGACGTTGCGCCAGCCGCCCAGCCGCCCGGCCACGGTCGCCGGCCGCCGCGCCGCGTCGGCCAGGGCGGCGGCGAGGGCGGCGAGCGGGACCGCCCGATCGTCGTCACCGCCTCGGGGGGAATCGGCGGCGGAGGCGGAGTCCGAGGCGGTGGCCGACGCGGTGAGTTCGGGCAGATGGCGTTCGAGGAAGCCGGTGTCCATCCGGGCCGCCTCGAACTCCGGGTGGCGCAGGGCCCGCACCAGCAGCTCCCGGTTGGTCACCGGACCGTGCAGCCGGGCCCGCTCCAGCCCGTGGGCCAGCCGCCGCACGGCCTCGGCGCGGGTCGGGGCGACGGCGATGACCTTGGCCAGCATCGGGTCGTAGTGGACGCCGATCGCGTCCCCGTCGGCCGGCCCGGAGTCGACCCGCAGCCCGGCGATCTCCAGCCGGTGCATGATCCCGGTCTGCGGCTGCCAGTCGCGCGCCGGGTCCTCGGCGTACAGCCGCGCCTCGACGGCGTGCCCCCGTGGCGCCGGGGGCTCGGCGTCGAGGGCCGCCCCCTCCGCGATCCGCAGTTGCAGCGCCACCAGGTCAAGTCCGTAGATCTCCTCGGTGACCGGATGCTCCACCTGGAGGCGGGTGTTCATCTCCAGGAAGTACGCCCGTCCCGCCGCCGAGACCAGGAACTCCACCGTGCCCGCGCCCTCGTAGCCGATGGCGCGCGCCGCGTTCGCCGCCGACTCGGTCAGGGTGCGCCGCAGTTCCTCGTCCAGCCCGGGGGCCGGGGCCTCCTCGATGACCTTCTGGTGGCGGCGCTGGAGGGAGCAGTCCCGGGTGCCCAGGGTCCAGACGGTGCCGTGGGTGTCGGCGAGCACCTGGACCTCGACATGGCGGGCGCCCTCCATATAGGGCTCCACGAAGATCTCGCCGTCGCCGAAGGCGGAGGCCGCCTCGGCGCGGGCGGAGTCGAGTGCGGCGGGGAGCGCGTCCAGGTCGCGGACCACCCGCATGCCACGGCCGCCGCCGCCCGCCGCCGCCTTGACGAGCACGGGCAGATCACCGGCGGTGACCCCGGCCGGGTCGAGCGGATCGAGCAGCGGGACGCCCGCCTTGCGCATGAGCTCCTTGGCGCGGGTCTTGGAGGCCATGGCCTCCATCGCCTCGGGCGGCGGCCCCACCCACACCAGCCCCGCGTCCCTGACGGCGCGCGCGAAGTCGGCGTGCTCGGAGAGGAAGCCGTAGCCGGGGTGAACGGCGTCGGCCCCGGCGGCCAGGGCGGCCTTGACGAGGAGATCACCGCGCAGATACGTGTCCGCCGGGGCGTCGCCCGGCAGCCTTACGGCGGTGTCGGCCTCCCGCGCGTGGGGCGCGGCGGCGTCCGCGTCGGAGTGGACCGCGACGGTGGCGATGCCGAGGTCGCGGCAGGTGCGGACGATACGCCGCGCTATCTCGGCGCGGTTGGCGACCAGGAGGGAACGGATCACGGGTTCCTCACTCACATCCGGAAGACACCGAAGCCACCACGCGCCCCCTCGACCGGCGCGGTGTGCAGGGCGGACAGACACAGGCCGAGGACGGTGCGGGTGTCGCGCGGGTCGATGACGCCGTCGTCGTAGAGCCGCCCGGAGAGGAAGAGCGGCAGCGACTCGGACTCGATCTGCTGCTCCACCATGGCGCGCAGTGCGGCATCGGCCTCCTCGTCGTACGGCTGCCCCTTCGCGGCGGCGGACTGCCGGGCGACGATCGACATCACCCCGGCGAGCTGCTGCGGGCCCATGACGGCGGACTTGGCGCTGGGCCAGGCGAAGAGGAAGCGGGGGTCGTACGCGCGGCCGCACATCCCGTAGTGGCCGGCGCCGTACGAGGCGCCGATGAGCACGGACAGATGCGGTACCCGGGAGTTGGAGACGGCGTTGATCATCATGGCGCCGTGTTTGATGATCCCGCCCTGCTCGTAGTCGCGGCCGACCATGTAGCCGGTGGTGTTGTGCAGGAAGAGCAGCGGGATGTCACGCTGGTTGGCGAGCTGGATGAACTGCGCGGCCTTCTGGGACTCCTCGCTGAACAGCACCCCCTGGGCGTTGGCCAGGATCCCGACCGGATAGCCGTGCAGCGCGGCCCAGCCGGTGGCCAGGCTGCGCCCGTACAGCGGCTTGAACTCGTCGAAGTCCGAGCCGTCGACGATCCGGGCGATCACCTCGCGCGGATCGAAGGGGATCTTGAGGTCGCCGGGGACGATGCCGAGCAGTTCCTCGGCGTCGTACTTGGGCGGTTCGGCGGGTCCCGGATCGGGGTGAGCCTTGCGCCAGTTGAGCCGGGCGACGACCCTGCGGGCCTGGCGCAGCGCGTCGGGTTCGTCGGTGGCGAAGTAGTCGGCGAGGCCCGAGGTGCGGGCGTGCATCTCGGCGCCGCCCAGCGATTCGTCGTCGCTCTCCTCACCGGTGGCCATCTTCACCAGCGGCGGACCGCCCAGGAAGACCTTGGAGCGCTCCTTGACCATGATCACGTGGTCGGACATCCCGGGGATGTACGCGCCACCGGCGGTGGAGTTGCCGAAGACCACGGCGATGGTGGGGATGCCTGCAGCGGACAGCCGGGTGAGATCGCGGAAGAGCGCCCCGCCGGGGATGAAGATCTCCTTCTGGGAGGGGAGATCGGCGCCGCCGGACTCGACGAGGCTGACGACCGGGAGCCGGTTGGCGCGGGCGATCTCATGGGCGCGCAGCGACTTCTTGAGCGTCCAGGGGTTGCTGGACCCGCCCCGTACGGTCGGGTCGTTGGCGCTGATCAGACACTCCACGCCGGAGATCACCCCGATGCCGGTGACGATCGAGGCGCCGACCGGATACTCGCTGCCCCAGCCGGCCAGCGGGGACAGCTCCAGGAACGGGGTGTCCGGGTCCAGCAGCAGCTCGATCCGCTCGCGGACGAGCAGCTTGCCGCGCTTGCGGTGGCGCTGGACGTACTTCTCCCCGCCCCCGGCGAGCGCCTTGGCGTGCTCGCCCTCCAGTTCGGCGAGCTTGCCGAGCATCGCCTCCCGATGGGCCGTGTAGTCGGCGCCTGCGGGGTCGAGCGCGGACGCGAGCACGGTCACAGCAATACCTCCGGTATGTCCAGGTGGCGTGAGCGCAGCCATTCGCCGACGGCCTTGGCCTGCGGGTCGAAACGGGCCTGCTCGGCGACGCCCTCGCCGAGCAGCCCGTCCACGACGAAGTTCAGGGCGCGCAGATGGGGCAGCAAATGGCGGGTGACGGTCAGCGGGGCCGTCTCCGGGAGCAGCTCCCGCAGCCGGTCGACGGTGAGGGTGTGGGCCAGCCAGCGCCAGGCGTCCTCGCCGCGCGCCCAGACGCCGATGTTGGCGCTGCCGCCCTTGTCACCACTGCGGGCCCCGGCGACCGCGCCGAGCGGGGCGCGGCGGGTCGGCAGGCCGGGCGGGAGGGGCGGGGGCAGCGGGGGCCGGCCCACCGGGTCTTCGGGGACGGGGGCGGGGGCGTCCGGGGCCGGGGCGACGGGGACGGCTGGGGCGACGGCCGGGGGGATGGTCCGCCGGGAGCCGTCCGGCAGCACGGCGGTGTGCGGCACGGTGTCGGCCGGGAGGTACACGGCCTCGAAGACGCCGTAGGGCGAGCCCTTCCCCGGTGGGGCGGTCACATGGAAGCCGGGAACGCTCGCGAGGGCCAGTTCGACGGCCGCGCCGCTGATCGCCCGCCCCACCGCCGCCGGGTCCCGGTCACGGACCACCAGCCGCAGCAGCGCGCTCGCCTCCTCCTGCACGGCCGCGTCGGGGTGGTCGGTACGGGACAGGGTCCAGCGGACGTCGGCGGGGCGGCGCTTGCTCATCGCCCCCTCCATCTGGTCCCGTACGAGCGCCGCCTTGGCCTCGATGTCGAGGCCGGTGAGCACGAACACCACCTCGTTGCGGTGGCCGCCGAGCCGGGTCAGCCCGGCCTTGAGGGTGCCGGGCGGCGCCTCGCCCCGTACGCCGTGGACGCGCACCCGGTCCGGCCCGTCCGGGGTGAGCCGCACCGAGTCCAGCCGGGCGGTGACGTCCGGGCCGACGTAGCGGGCCCCCGCCGTCTCGTAGAGGAGCTGGGCGGTGACCGTCCCGACCGTGACGGCGCCGCCCGTCCCCGGATGCTTGGTGATCACGCTGGAGCCGTCGGGGTGGATCTCGGCGAGCGGGAAGCCGGGGCGGCGTACGTCGTGAAGCTCGGTGAAGAAGGAGTAGTTGCCGCCGGTCGCCTGGGTACCGCACTCCAGGATGTGCCCGGCGACCACGGCTCCGGCGAGCGCGTCCCAGTCGTCGGCGGCCCATCCGAAGTGCGCGGCGGCCGGGCCCGTCACCAGCGCGGCGTCCGTCACCCGCCCGGTGACCACCACCTCCGCGCCGCCGCGCAGACACTCCGCGATCCCGGCCCCGCCCAGGTAGGCGTTGGCGGTGACCACGCCCGGCCCCCAGTCACGGGCGCCGAGGAGGTCGTCCCCCTCGACATGGGCCACCCGGCAGCCGACGCCGAGCCGGTCGGCGAGGTCGCGTATCGCGTCGGCCAGCCCGGCCGGGTTGAGTCCGCCCGCGTTGGTGACGAGCCGTACGCCGCGCTCCATGGCGAGCCCCAGGGTGTCCTCGAGCTGGCGCAGAAAGGTGGTGGCATAGCCGCGCGCCGGGTCCTTGGCGCGGTCCCGGCCCAGGATGAGCATGGTCAGCTCGGCGAGATAGTCCCCGGTCAGCACGTCCAGGGGGCCGCCGGTGAGCATCTCGCGCAACGCGTCGAAGCGGTCGCCGTAGAAGCCGGAGGCGTTGCCGATGCGGAGGGGGGCGGGCGACGGGGTCACGGGGCGCCTCCGGCGCGGTGTTCGGCGGCGTCGCGTTCCGCTCCTCCCGCGACGCGGCCTGCGGAGGCGTCACCCGGGGCACTGCCGCCCGGCTCACCACCGCCCCCCTGATGGCCCGTGCCGCCCACCGCGTGCTCCGTCCGCTGCCCCGGGGCGCGGCCCTTGCCGGGCGGGCCCGCGAACGCCTGCGCGATGTCCAGCCAGCGGTCCGCGTCCGGCCCCTCGGCCCGTACGGCCAGATCGTCGCGGTGCGCCCGCTGGGTCACCAGCAGGCAGAAGTCCAGCGCGGGCCCGGTCACCCGCTGGGCCGCGTCCTCGGGGCCGTACGTCCACACCTCACCGTGCGGGCCGGTGAGTTCGACCCGGAACTCCTCGGCCGGCGGCTCCAGCCCCCGCGCCGCGTACGCGTAACCCCGCGCCCGGACCCCGATCCGGGCCACATGGCGCAGCCGGGCGGTGGGGGCCCGGCGCACGCCCAGCGCGTCGGCGACGTCCTGGCCGTGCGCCCAGGTCTCCATCAGCCGGGCCGTCGCCATCGACATCACGCTCATCGGCGGCCCGTACCACGGCAGCCGGGCGCGCGGCGGCTGCGCCGCCAGGCTGCGGAGCAGCCGCTCCCGGCCCTCCCGCCACCGGCTGAGCAGCGCCTCGGGCCCCAGGGCCACGCCGCGCTCCGCGCCCTCGTCCACGAACGCGTCCGGAGCGGCCCACGCCTTGCGCACCTCGTCGGCGAACCCCTGGGGGTCCTCGGCGGCCTGCACGGCCCGCTCGTCGGTCCAGGCGAGATGGGCGATCTGATGCGCGACGGTCCACCCGGGCGCAGGCGTCGCCGTCCGCCACGCCACGTTTCCGAGCCCGGCCACCAGGCCGTCCAACTCATCCCCCTCCGCCCGCAGATCGGCGAGCAGAGCCTCCGTCTCGGACACGCGTCGCTCCCGTCTCGTCGGGTCTGCCGTGTGTCGGCTTCTTCATTTCTTGTCGAGCGAGGGTGGCAGCGCGGCGAGAAACAATCAAGCACGCTTGCATGATTCAGCCGGTTGTAGCCGTTGTGAGGGGCGCGCGGCGCGTTGGGGTGCGGGTGGGCCGGCGCGGAGCTGAGGTGGGTCGGGCTACTGGGCTCGGTTGGGTGCGGCTTTCGTCTCGCGCCTTCGGCGCAGTTGAGCAGCGGGGCAGGGGGTGCCGGGCCGGGCCCTCACCGCCGGGCGCCGGGCCGGTGGGGGCAGCGGCCGGTGGCGGCTTCCGTGGTCGGAGGCCGAGGCCGACGCCGGACAGCGGGGGGGTGGGGGTACCTCCCGAAAACGCTTGATGAATTAGTTGCGCCAGATCAAGTGCTTTGGAGAGGGGTACCGGGAGGGGGCCGGGGGAGGCACGTACCCATCGAGCGCGGCGCCGGACCGCCGAGGCCGGGACGTACTGGGGCCGGGGCGAGCGCACGGCCGGGGCACCCGGCCAACCCATCGGCGGCTGACGGACGGCGCCTGTGGTCCAACGCCGCGTTGGCCGAAATCTTGCCCCGCCGCCCGCCGCCCGCAGTCCGGCTGGGGCCCGGCCGCCCAGCGCGGAAGCCGCCACCGGCGCCCACCTCCACGAGCCCGGCACCCGGCAGCGGCGCCACGCCCCCCACCCCCGCCGCCGCTGCTCAATGGCGCCGAAGGCGCGAGACGGCGCCGCACCCAACCGAGCCAACGACCCCGCGACAGCGTCACCCAACCACTACGCCGAACCCCCCGCCACATCCTTCGCCAAGCCGCCCGCAGTCCGGCTGGGCCCGGCCGCCCAGCGCGGAAGCCGCCACCGGCGCCCACCTCCACGAGCCCGGCACCCGGCAGCGGCGCCACGCCCCCCACCCCCGCCGCCGCTGCTCAATGGCGCCGAAGGCGCGAGACGGCGCCGCACCCAACCGAGCCAACGACCCCGCGACAGCGTCACCCAACCACTACGCCGAACCCCCCGCCACATCCTTCGCCGAGTTCTTCGCCAAGCCGTCCGCCAAAACCTCCGCCAGATGGCGCCCCTTCCGCCCCGCCAGCTGGTTCAGCTGGGTACGGCAGGAGTAGCCGTCCGCCAGCACCTCCGTGCCCATCTCCGCAGCGCGTACCGACGGCAGCAGCTGCTCCTCGGCACAGGCCACCGAGACCTCGTAGTGCCCGTCCTCGAAGCCGAAGTTGCCCGCCAGACCGCAGCAGCCGCCGCTCAACGCGCCCGTAAGGCCGGCGCGTTCCCGCAGACGGCGCTCGGCGGCGTCGCCGAGGACGGCGTGCTGGTGGCAGTGGGTCTGGCCGACGACGGGGCGGTCGATCCTCGGCGGCTGCCAGTCCGGGGCGTACCGCTCCAGCGCCTGGGCGAACGTCGACACCGACTCGGCCAGGCGTGCGGCGCGCGGGTCGGTGCCGAGGAGTTCGGGGAGGTCGGTGCGGAGGGCGGCCGTGCAGCTGGGTTCGAGGCCGACCACCGGAAGTCCGGCGTCCAGGGCCGGGGCCATGACGTCCAGCGTGCGCCGCATGACCGTGCGGGCGCGGTCGAGCTGACCGGTGGAGACCCAGGTCAGCCCGCAGCACACGGGCCTGGGCGGGACCACCACCCGCAGCCCGGCCGCCTCCAGCACGGCGACCGCCGACCGGCCGACCGACGGGGAGAGGTGGTTGGTGAAGGTGTCCGGCCACAGCACGACGGTGCGCCCCCTCCCGGCCCCCTGGCCCGGCCCCTCCTGCTCCCCCGGTCGCCCCGGTGCCGTTGGTGCCGCCGTGACGCGCCCGGCCCCGCCGGGCAGCCGCCCGGCCCGTCCCGGCCCGGACCCAGCTCCGGCCCCCGCGCCACCCACCGCCGCGCGCACCCGACCAGCCAGCCCCCGACCGGCTCCGGCTCGGGGACCGCCACCGGAGCGGGCAGGACCACCACCGGGGTTGGCGAGGCCGGCATCAGGTCCAGCGGGGCCGCCACCGAGACCGGCAGGACCACCACCAGGGTTGGCGGGACCGGCACCAGGACCAGCGGGGCCGCCACCGAGACCGGCAGGAGCGCCACCAGGGCTGGCAGGGCCGGCGTCAGGTCCGGCAGGACCACCACCGGGACCGGCGGCGCCAGCACCGGGACCAGCGGGACCGACATCAGGACCGCCGGGACCGGCACCAGGACCGCCGGGACCAGGGCCGGGGCCGGGACCAGCGGCACCGGGGCCGGGACCGCCGGCACCGGGGCCGGGACCGCCGGGGCCGGGGCCCGGTCGGGCCTCGGTCCCCGCGCCACGCGCACCCGCGCCCCGCGCCGCCGCGCGCGCCCGCTCCCGCCACCACCTCGTGAAGGGCTCACGGGCCAGCTCCGGGATGTCCCGTTCGGGGGCGAGGCCGCCCATGCGCTTGGCCAGGGCGGCGAGCGGGCTCACCCCGGACAGCGCGTTGAGCACCGGCGCCGCCCGCAGGGCGGCACCGGCCCGCAGCCACACCGGGAGCCAGCCCATCGAGTAGTGCGCGGCGGGCCGCAGCCGTCCCTCGTAGTGGTGGTGCAGGAACTCGGCCTTGTACGTGGCCATGTCGACCTCCACCGGGCAGTCGCTGCGGCAGCCCTTGCAGGACAGGCAGAGGTCGAGCGCGTCCCGTACCTCCTCCGAGCGCCAGCCGTCCTGGACGACCTCGCCCGCGAGCATCTCGTGCAGCAGCCGGGCGCGGCCGCGCGTGGAGTGCCGCTCCTCGCCGGTCACCCGGTACGACGGGCACATCACGCCCGCGCCGGACACCGACTCGTTACGGCACTTGGCGACGCCCACACAGCGCCGGACCGCCGCCGAGAAGTCGCCCTTGTCGTGCGGGTAGCCGAACGCGACGTCCACCGGGCGCCTGGGCAGGACATCGAAGCGCAGGTTCTGGTCCACGCGCTGGGGGCGGGCCAGGACGCCGGGGTTGAGGCCGCCTTCCGGGTCCCACAGGTCCTTGAACCGGGAGAAGAGGCCGACCATCTCCTCCCCGTACATGCGCGGCAGCAGCTCGGCGCGGGCCAGCCCGTCGCCGTGTTCACCGGAGAGCGAGCCGCCGTGGGCGACGACGAGATCGGCGAGGTCGGAGGAGAAGTCCCGGAAGACCCGGATCCCGGCCTCACGCATCAGGTCGAAGTCGATGCGGACGTGGATGCAGCCGTCCCCGAAGTGCCCGTACGGCGTGCCGCGCAGCCCGTGCTGGGCCATCAGGGCGCGGAAGTCACGCAGGTACGCGCCGAGCCGGGGCGGCGGCACCGCGCAGTCCTCCCAGCCGGGCCACGCCTCGCTGCCGTCCTGGTTGCGCGTGGCCGTGCCGGAGGCGTCCTCGCGCACCCGCCACAGGGCGCGCTGCCCGGCCGGGTCGGCGACGACGGAGTGGCCGGTGGTGGCCTCGGCGGCGGCGCGGGCCACCTCCTGGGCGCGGGAGAGCGCCTCCTCGCGGTTGGCGCCGCCGACCTCCACGAACAGCCACGCGCCGCCCTTGGGCAGCCCGGATGCCCCGGCGACCAGATCGGCGGCCATGCCCTCGACGGTCAGCGGACCGTAGGGCAACAGGGTGTGCGCGGCCTCGGCCGCCGCGCTCTCGTCGGGGTAGCCGAGCACGGCGAGGGCGCGGGCGCCGGGCGCCTTCACCAGCCTTACGGTCGCCTCGGTCACCACGCCGAGGGTGCCCTCGCTGCCGGTGAGGGCGCGGGCGACATCGGCGTTCTTCTCGGGCAGCAGCTCGTCCAGGGCGTAGCCGGAGATCCGCCGGGGCAGCTCGGGGAAGCCGGTGCGCAGCAGGGCCAGGTGCCGGCCGACCAGGGACCGTATGCCGTCGCGGAGCCGGGCGGGCAGGTCGTGGAGGCCCTGGGCGGCCCGCACCCGCTCCCCGCCGTAGGTGAGGACGTCCAGCTCGCGGACGTTGTCGGCGGTGGTGCCCCAGGCCACCGAGTGGGAGCCGCAGGAGTTGTTGCCGATCATGCCGCCGAGGGTGCAGCGGCTGTGGGTGGACGGGTCGGGGCCGAAGGTCAGCCCATGGGCGCCGGCCGCCGCACGGAGGTCGTCCAGGATGACGCCGGGCTGGACGACGGCGGTCCGCCGCTCGGGGTCGAGCGAGACGATGCTCCGCATGTGGCGGGTGAAGTCGAGGACGACACCGAGCCCGGTGGCCTGCCCCGCGATCGAGGTCCCGGCGCCGCGCGCCACCACCGGCACCCCGCGCTCCCGGCAGACGGCCAGCGCCGCCGCCACGTCGTCCGCGTCGCGCGGTGCGACCACTCCGGTGGGCACTCTGCGGTAGTTGGACGCGTCCATGGTCATCAGCGCCCGGCTCGCCGTATCGAAGGAGACGTCCCCGCGGACGGCCCTGCGCAGCGCCTGCTCCAGCTCGTCTGCCTCGTGGTCAGCCATGCCTCCATGGTCCACGGCGAGCGGACGGTTGAAAATGTCCAATTCCGATTCATGGCCGCCGTGTTCCGAGATCGCGGCTACACCGGGGCGATCGCCCACGTCAACACGGTGTGGACGGGTTGTCTCAGCCGCTGGACGCACGGTCGGACGGCGAGGGCCGACGGATTAGGCTTCGGTTCGTGGCTGAGATCCCGATTCCCGATGACATCAAGCCCGCCGACGGACGCTTCGGCTCGGGCCCCTCCAAGGTGCGCACCGAGGCGCTCAGTGCCCTGGCCGCCACCGGAAGCTCCCTGCTGGGCACCTCCCACCGGCAGGCCCCGGTCAAGAACCTGGTCGGCGCGGTGCGCGAAGGGGTGCGCGAACTCTTCCAGCTCCCGGAGGGGTACGAGGTCATCCTGGGCAACGGCGGCTCCACCGCCTTCTGGGACATCGCGACCCACGGTCTGATCGAGTCCAAGTCCCAGCACCTGTCCTTCGGCGAGTTCTCCTCGAAGTTCGCCAAGGCGGCGAAGCTCGCGCCGTGGCTGGCGGAGCCCACGGTGATCTCCTCCGACCCGGGCACCCACCCGGAGCCGCGGGCCGAGAGCGGCACGGACGTGTACGCCTTCACCCACAACGAGACCTCCACCGGTGTCGCCATGCCCATCCAGCGGGTGGCCGGCGCCGACGAGGGCGCGCTGGTGCTGGTGGACGCGACCTCCGGTGCGGGCGGTCTGCCGGTCGACATCGCCGAGACGGACGTCTACTACTTCGCGCCGCAGAAGTCCTTCGCGGCGGACGGCGGTCTGTGGATCGGCGTGTTCTCCCCCGCCGCGCTCGAACGCGCCGCCCGCGTCCACGCGTCCGGCCGGCACGTCCCGGAGTTCTTCTCGCTGCCGACCGCGATCGACAACTCGCTGAAGAACCAGACGTACAACACCCCGGCGCTGGCGACGCTCTTCCTGCTCAACGACCAGCTGGAGTGGATCAACGGACAGGGCGGCCTGGACTGGGCCGTGCGGCGCACCGCGACCTCCTCGCGCACGCTGTACGGGTGGGCCGAGGAGGCCAAGTTCGCCACCCCGTTCGTGGCCGACCCGGCCAAGCGGTCGCAGGTCGTCGGCACGATCGACTTCAACGAGGAGATCGACGCCGCCGCGGTCGCCAAGGCGCTGCGGGCCAACGGGATCGTGGACACCGAGCCGTACCGCAAGCTGGGCCGCAACCAGCTGCGGGTGGCGATGTTCCCGGCCGTCGACCCGGCGGACGTCCAGGCGCTGACGGCGTGCGTGGACTACGTCATCGAGCACCTCTGAGGGTGCCCGCTCACGGGTCGCCCGCTCACGGGTCGCCTGTTCATGGGTGAGCGCGAGGGGCCCGCGGCCGACCGGCCGCGGGCCCCTTCGCATGGGTGATGCGCACGGGGGATGCGCACGGGTGACGATCAGGTACGGCTCCGGCGGAAGAGCCTGCGCAGGCCGTAGAACACGACCAGCGCACCGGCGAAGGTGAGCCCGGCCTTGACCAGGTTGCCGTTCTTCTCGTCATCGGAGAGCTTGCCGTCGGGGCGGTCGGAGTACTCCCCCTTCTTCTTCTGCTCCTTCGCGGTGGCGTCCGGCAGCAGTTCCCCGCCGAGGTCCACCGGCGTCACCTTGGAGCCCGCGCCCTCGGTGCCGTACATGAGCGTGCCGCCGTCGGGGGTGAAGGTGACCGACTCACCCTGCCGCTGGAGCGGCAGTCCCGGCTCCTCCCCGAGCTTCGTCGGCTTGTCGTTCCGCCAGCGGTACTCGGCGGCCGAGAAGTAGCCGCGGAGCACCAGCCGGGTGCCGTCCGGGGAGAACGCCCCGTCCGTGACCTCCAGATCGAGGTCGGAGACCCGCCGGAAGACATTCACCCCCGAGGAGCTCAGCGTGGCCGGTCCGATGTACAGCCCGCCGTCCTCGTCGCTCTTGCTGGCGATGTAGACGCGGCCCGTCCTGGGGTGGACCATCAGCGCCTCGGCATTGCGCGGCCCGCCCTGGTACTGGACGGTGAACTGGGTCGCGGTGACGGTGGTGTCCTTCAGCTGCTTCGGCTCGGGGAACCGGTAGATCCACACGTGGGACCACTGGCCGCCCAGGTTGTCGCCGATATCGCCGACGTAGACATTGCCGTCCGGCCCTATCGAGATCGCTTCCACATCGCGGGGACTTCCTATGCCGCGCAGGGTGACCCGCGCGACCGTCTTCCCGGTCCGGCCGTCGACGGCGTAGACGTACGGCCCGTCCGAACTGTCGTTGTGCGTCCAGTAGACGCCAGGGTGGAGACGGCTCGCGGCGAGGCCACTGGACTCGGTGATCCGTGGATCCTCGATCGTGAAGGGAGACGGCGACGACGACGAGCCGGCGGCGGCCGGGGCGGCAGCGGCGGCCGGGGCGGCAGCGGCGGCCGGGGCAGCCGGGGCGGCAGCGGACACGGCCAGCAGCGCGGCGGCGCCGAGTACGAACGGAAGCGGACGCATGGGCCCAAGCCTGCCATCCCGCCGGGGGCGTCAGGTGCCGGAACCACGCCGCGGGACGCCCTCCGGCCACGCATGACCTCCGGGATAACGGGCAGATAACGTCTGCCAATTATTCGCGGGAGCGGAGAAGCCGAAATAACCCGGAGATTATTTGATCTCATCCGGGGATTATTTCGGCGAGAAATTTATCGGTCATTGACGGCATAGCGGGCGGCGGCATTGCGATACAGAAAGGCCCCCCTTACGGTCTCTGCTCATGAGCGAATACAGCCAGTCCTCCTATGCGCAGACCGCACCTCCCACGCATTCCGCAGGAGCCCCGAACGGCGGTGCCGCACCGGCCGCGCCGTCCAAGAAGATCGCGATCTTCGGGATCGTCGGCTCGGTGATCGCGCTGGTCGGCTCCCTGGTGAACTGGGTGGTCTCCGACGCCGAGGGCGCCACCGGGGGCATCAAGGGCATCGACGGCGACGGCATCATCACGCTGATCGTCGCCTTGGTCGCGGCCGTCCTGTTCATCGCCGCCATGGCCACCAAGAAGGCGGTGATCTACCTGGTCAGCGCGGTTGCGGGGCTCGCCATGGCGATCGTCGCGGGCCTCAACATCTCGGACCCCGAGCGGCTGGTCGTCCAGAAGATGACGGACGAGGAGGGGGTGTCGCAGAGCGTCGCGGAGAAGGCGGCGGAGCAGGCCGCGAAGCTGTACGACATGACCGCGGGGCCGGGGCTCTACATGGTCCTGATCGGCGCGCTGCTGGCTCTGGCCCTCGGCGTCTTCGGCTTCATGAAGGCCCGCGCCGCCCGGTAATCGCCTTCGGCGATTCAGCCGGACCCATCATGCCCGCTTTTTGACCGCACGGGGGGCCAAAAAGCGGGCCTTCGGGTTTTCTGCGGGGCGTGGGGAATTCACGGAGGGGGCGGTGAGGGATTTCCGCGGAATCCCTCGGGGAATTTTCGTCCTGATGGCCGCCGATATCCCGGGCTCGCTCCACCCGATTCCGGCCCTCGATTTCGGCCTTCGATTCCGGCCCCCTTGATTAGAGCGCACTCCAACGGCTTGGCTGACCCCATGGAGTACACACAGCTCGGACGCACAGGTCTCAAGGTCAGCCGGATCGTTCTCGGCACCATGAACTTCGGTCCGCAGACCGAGGAGGCCGACAGCCACTCGATCATGGATGCGGCGCTCGACGCCGGCATCAACTTCTTCGACACCGCCAATGTGTACGGCTGGGGCGAGAACAAGGGCCGCACCGAGGAGATCATCGGGAGCTGGTTCGCCCAGGGTGGCGGGCGGCGCGAGAAGACGGTCCTCGCGACCAAGGTGTACGCGAACATGGCCGCGGACGATGTGGCCTGGCCGAATACCGACAAGCTCTCGGCCGTCAACATCCGCCGGTCCGTGGACGCCAGCCTCAAGCGGCTCGGCACGGACTACATCGACCTCTACCAGTTCCACCACGTGGACCGCTCCACCCCGTGGGACGAGGTCTGGCAGGCCATCGACGTCCTCGTCCAGCAGGGCAAGATCATCTACGCCGGTTCCTCCAACCACGCGGGCTGGCACATCGCCCAGGCCAATGAGACCGCGTCCCGCCGCGGCTCGTACGGGCTGGTCAGCGAGCAGTGCCTGTACAACCTGGCCGAACGCCGCGCCGAGATGGAGGTCATCCCGGCCGCGCAAGAGTACGGCCTGGGCGTCATCCCCTGGTCGCCACTGCACGGCGGGCTGCTCGGCGGCGCGATCCGCAAGGAGCGTGAGGGCGGCGGCTCGCGCACCACATCCGGCCGCAGCGGCGACGCGCTGAAGAACACCAAGGTGCGCGAACAGATCCAGCGGTACGAGGACCTGCTGGACAAGCACGGTATCGAGCCCGGCGAGGCGGCCCTGGCCTGGCTGCTCACCCGGCCCGGGGTAACCGGTCCGATCGTGGGCCCGCGCACGGCCGAGCAGCTGGCGTCGGCGCTGCGCGCCGCCGAGCTGAAGCTCAGCGAGGAACTGCTGGCCGAGCTGGACGAGATCTTCCCGGGGCCGGGGCCGTCGCCCGAGGCGTTCGCCTGGTAGCGGGGAGGCTCCGCCTGGTCAGCGTGGTCGACGGGCGTGGAGGAGGCGTGGGCCGTGCGCGGCCCACGCCTCGCTTCGCTCCCGTCTCAGCCTCCTAGGGCGGCCGCCGCGGCGACGACGACGAGAATCAGCACCAGCGCGCCGCTCATGATCATGTTCCGGGTCTTGGGGTCCACACCCCGAGACTAGCCGGACCGCTCAGTGCCCCAGCGGCCAGGCCGCCACCACCTCGTAGCGCGGCTGCCGCCCGGGGACACCCGGGGCCGGTGGATGGCTGCGCACCAGGCTGAGCTCCCGCACGGTCCACTCCCGGCCGGCGAAGTCCGCGAGCCGCTCGGCGTACGGCGCGAGGCTGAGGCCGGCGGTGCCGTGGCGTGCGGAGCCGTGGCGTGCGGAGCGGGCGCGCGCGATGGTCAGATGCGGATGGTACGGGCGGGGCCGGTCCATCGGGATGCCGGCCCGCCGGCCCCCCGCGGCGGCGGAGTCGGCCAGCCCCCGCAGGGTCTCGCTGTCGCCGTCGACGCCCACCCACACCACGCGGTCGTCGAACCGGCCCCCGCGGGCGAGCCGCAGCTCGTGGGGGCGGTGCCGGTGGGCGGCGCGGGCCAGCCGGGTGTGCAGCTCGGGCAGCACCTCCTCGGCCACCTCCCCGTAGAAGGCGAGCGTGAAGTGCCAGCCCTCCCGCTCGGTCCAGCGCAACCCGTCCGCCCCCGGCAGCGCCCGGAGTGCCTCGACTCGCGCGGCCAGCTCGGCGACGACGGGGTCCGGCGGCAACACGGCGGCGAAGAGTCTCACCCGCCCAGTCTCCCTCACGGGGTGCCGCCTTCGCGGCACGGACAGCGGGGCCGGGGTTGCCGCGGGGGCGGCGTTGCCCGGGTACGGGGTTGCCGCGGGGGGCGGGGTTGCCCGGGGACGGGGGTGCCCCGGGGGGACGGGGTTGCCCCGGGGGGACGGGGTTGCCCGGGGGCGGGTGCCGGGGGCGGGGCCTCCGGTGCGGCGCCCTGGACCGCATATTTACGGCGCCGGTGCCCGGGGGCGTGGGGTGGGCCGGAGATTGGCGCCACAAATATGCGACAGCGTCCAGGACACCACCCCTCCGACCCCGCCCCCTCCCGTCTCGTCGGCGGCTACCCCTCCGGTGGCCCCGCAACGCCAGCCCGGCGGCAGGTCCGCCCGGCGGCGCCGGGGACGGGGTGGTGTGGGACCGACCCCGCCCCTTCCCGCCTCGTCGACACCTCCCCGCCGGTGGCCCCATACGCCTGCCCGGCGGCAGGTCACCGTCTCATCGGCGCCTGCCCGCCGGTGGCCCCGCACGCCAGCCCGACGGCAAGTCCGCCCGGCGGCGCGGGCACCGGGTGAGGTGGGACCGACCCCGCCCCCTCCCGTCTCGTCGGCGCCTGCCCGCCCGGTGGCCCCGCACGCCAGCCCGACGGCGCGGGGGCCGCCGCCTCACGGCTCATCGGCGCCTGCCCGCCGGTGGCCCCGGACGCCAGCCCGGCGGCAGGTCTGCCCGGCGGCGCGGGCACCGGGTGGGCCCGACCCCGCCCCCTCACGGCTCATCGGCGGCTACCCCTCCGGTGGCCCCGCACGCCAGCCCGGCGGCAAGTCCCCCCGGCGGCGCGGGGCCGCCACCTCACGGCTCATCGACGCCTGCCCGCCGGTGGCCCCGCACGCCAGCCCGGCGGCAGGCCCGTCCGGCGGCGCGGGCACCAGGTGGGGTGGGCCCGACCCCGCCCCTCACGGCTCGTCGGCGCCTGCACGCCGGTGGCCCCGGACGCCTGCCCGGCGGCAGGTCCGCCCGGCGGCGCGGGCACCGGGTGGAATAGGACCGTGGTCCCGGGTGCCTGCCGGGGTCAGGCTGTGGTGGCTAGTTGCTTGTGGTCCTCGGGGGTGCGGGGGACGAAGGCCACGCGGGGATGGCCGCGGCGGAGGTCCAGCTTCAGCCGCAGTCCGCCGGCCCGGACCAGGACCAGGCCCACCGCGACCGCGGCGGCGGCCGAGACCAGACCGCCCGCGGCGAAGCCGATGCGCGCGCCGCAGGTGTCGGTCAGCCAGCCCACCAGCGGGCCGCCGATCGGCGTACCGCCGACGAAGACCATCATGAACAGGCTCATCACCCGGCCCCGCATCGCGGGATCGGTCGCGAGCTGGACGCTGGAGTTCGCGGTCACGTTGAACGTCAGGCTGAAGATCCCGATCGGCACCATGAGCGCCGCGAAGAGCCAGAAGTACGGGGTCGCCGCCGCGACCATCTCCAGCACGCCGAACATCAGCGCGGCCCCGACCAGCAGCCGCCGCCGTGCCACCACGCGCCGGGCGGCGAGCAGTGCACCGGTCACCGAGCCGATCGCTATCAGGGTGTTGAGCAGGCCATACGTACCCGGGCCCGCGTCGAAGACATCGTCGGCGAAGGCGCTCAGCCAGATCGGGAAGTTGAAGCCGAAGGTGCCGATGAAGCCCACTAGCACGATCGGCCAGATGAGATCGGGGTTGCCGGCGACATAGCGCAGCCCCTCCCGCAGCTGCCCCTTGCCGCGCGGCGCCCGCTGGACCTTGTGCAGCTCGCTGGTGCGCATCATCAGCAGCCCGATGAGCGGGGCGCCGAAGGAGAGTCCGTTGATCAGGAAGGCCCAGCCACTGCCCACGGCGGTGATCAGCACACCGGCGACCGCCGGGCCGATCAGCCGGGCGGACTGGAAGTTCGCGGAGTTGAGGCTGACCGCGTTCCGCAGATCCTTGGGGCCGACCATTTCGTTGACGAAGACCTGGCGGGTCGGGTTGTCGACGACGGTGACCATGCCGAGCAGGAACGCGATCAGATAGACGTGCCAGACCTGCACATGGCCGCTGAGGGTGAGGGCGGCGAGGGCGAGCCCGCACAGCCCCAGCGCGGTCTGGGTGATCAGCAGCAGCCGGCGCCTGGGACAGCGGTCGGCGATGACCCCGCCGTAGAGGCCGAAGAGCAGCATGGGCAGGAACTGCAGCGCGGTGGTGATACCGACCGCGGTGGAGGAGCCGGTGAGGCTGAGGACCAGCCAGTCCTGGGCGATCCGCGACATCCAGGTGCCGGTGTTGGAGATCATGGCACCGGTCGCGAACAGCCGGTAGTTGCGGACCCTCAGGGAACGGAAGGTGCCGCCCTTGGTACGCCCCCCGGGGTCGTCACCGGTGGCGACGGCGCGGTCGGGGCCGGGTACGGATGCGGAATCTGCGGGGTTCTTCGGTGCGGGTGCGGAGTCTGCTCCGGGTCCCGTACTCAAGTGCGTTCGCCTCCTGGCTGCCTCAGTCATTGCTACATGTGCGCGAGCTTCTCCAGCACGGGCGCGGCGGCGCGCAGCGCGTCCCACTCGTCCTCGGTCAGCTGCCCGACCAGTTCGGTCAGCCAGGCGTTGCGCTTGCGTCGGCTCTCTTCGAGCATGGCCTCTACACGCTCGGTCGGCGAGACGACCTTCTGCCGCCGGTCCTCCGGGTGCGGCTCGAGTCCGACCAGTCCCTTGGCTTCCAGCAGGGCCACGATGCGGGTCATCGAGGGCGGCTGGACGTGCTCCTTACGGGCCAGCTCACCGGGGGTGGCGGAGCCGCACTGGGCCAGGGTGCCCAGGACCGCCATCTCGGTGGGACTGAGCGATTCGTCCACTCGCTGGTGCTTGAGCCGCCGCGACAGACGCATCACTCCGGACCGCAGGGCGTTCACGGCCTCCGCGTCGTCGGGGGGCGCCTCCGCCTTGTGCTGGGGGCGGGACAGATCCGGCATGGTCTTTAGCATAACTCATTACCTCGCCTAATGAAACCCTGGTGACATCCCTATTTCTATTTCACCCGAACGAGTGAGTTGACTTCGGGGAGTAACGTTCGGGTGCGCCACGTCACAGGGCCGCGCAACGCGCGTGAGCGCCCCGGACCTGAGGTGTCCGGGGCGCTCACGGGGGGGTGGGGGACGGCCGGGCGGCTCAGGAGACGCCGAGCGCCTGCTCGATCGGGTTGAGCAGGAAGTACACCAGGAAGCACAGCCCCACCACGCCCAGCAGCCACGGGATCTCCCGGGCCCGCCGGGTGGCGATGCGCAGCAGCAGGAACGCGAGCACGCCCACGCCGATCCCGTTGGTGATGCTGTACGTGAACGGCATCGAGATCATGGTCAGGAAGGCCGGGATCGCGATCGTGGAGTCGCTCCAGTCGATCTCCTTGACGTTCGCCGCCATGATCAGGAAGCCGACGACGACCAGCGCGGGGGTCGCGGCCTGCGAGGGCACCACCTTGGCGAGCGGGGTGCAGACCAGCGAGAGCAGGAAGAGGCCGCCGGTCACCACGTTCGCCAGTCCGGTGCGCGCCCCCTCCCCGACACCCGCCGTGGATTCGACGAAGCAGGTGTTGGCCGAGGCCGAGCCGAAGCCGCCGCCCGCGACCGCGACACCGTCCATCATCAGGATCCGGCCCATGCCCGGCAGCTGCCCGCGTTCGTTGGTCAGCCCGGCCTCCTCGCCGACGCCGATGATCGTGCCCATCGCGTCGAAGAAGCCGGACAGCAGCACGGTGAAGACGAAGAGACAGCCGGTGAGCAGGCCGACCTCACGGAAGCCGCCCCAGAGGTCGACTTGGCCGATGAGGCCGAAGTCCGGGGTGTCGACCACCTTCTCCGGCACCTTGGGGACGGTCAGCCCCCACTGGGCGTCCGGGATGTGCGCCAGGGAGTTGATCACGATCGCGACCACGGTCATGACCACGATGCCGATCAGGATCGCACCGCGCGTCTTGCGGACGATCAGGATGAACGTGAGCGCGAGGCCGAGCACGAACACCAGCACCGGCCAGCCCTGCAGCCGCCCGGCCACCCCCAGGCCCAGGGGGACGGTGGTGTGCGCGGAGTCGGGGTTACGGCTGATGAAGCCGGAGTCGACCAGGCCGATCAGGGCGATGAAGAGCCCGATACCGATCGCGATCGCCCGCCGCAGCCCGCCCGGGATCGCGTCCATCACCCGCTGCCGCAGGCCCGAGGCGACGAGGATCATCAGCACCAGACCCGCGAGCACCACCATGCCCATCGCGTCCGGCCAGCTCATCTTGGGCGCGAGTTGCAGCGAGACCACGGCGTTGATGCCCAGGCCCGCGGCGAGCGCGATGGGGACATTGCCGATGATCCCCATGAGCAGCGTGGTCAGGCCCGCCATCAGGGCGGTCGCGGTGACCAGCTGGCCGTTGTTGAGCTGATCCCCGAACTTGTCCGTACCGGCCCCGAGGATGATCGGGTTCAGCACGATGATGTAGGCCATCGCGAAGAACGTGGCCAGCCCGCCACGGATCTCCCGGGAGACCGAGGAGCCGCGCTGGCTGATCTTGAAGAACTTGTCGATGCCGTTGGCAGGGGGAGCCGGAGTCTGCTTGCTCGCGTCGACCGGCGCGCTGGCCGAGGGGGACATGAAGAACCTCAGTGGTGGTGAACGTCAGCGGCGGGCCTCTTGGAGGATCGAACGAGACATTCCACCCAGACCCGGAAGTATTCAGTATGAAACTATAAACGGCCGACCGCCAAACCCATCCGGTACGGTCCCGGACGGACCCGCCACCGGCCCCCTTAAGCTGTGGCCATGACGAAGTGGACCCCCAGGCACGAGGCGCCGGAGCCCCTTGAGGGCAATGTCGTGGCCACGATCACCGGCGGCACGATCGTGTGGTTCGTCCTCTTCCTCGTCCAGCTCCCCTTCTACCGCTGGTACGACGAGCACGGACACCTGTGGTGGCTGTGGACCTGCCTGGCCGGCGGCGGCCTCGGTCTGATCGGCGTCTGGTACGTGCGCGCCCGGGACGCGGCGATCCGCGGCTCGCGGAACGGGAACGAGAGCGGCTGACGCGACCGCCGTACGCGCGCACCGGATTGCCCATCGACGGCGCGGCGCCGGACCGTCGCCGTTCCCGGTGACGATCCGGCGCCCCGGCCTGGTGTGCGGGCGCGCTCCCCTCCCGGCGCGCCCGCTCACCCGTCTGCGGTGCGCGCGGAGGACGCACAGAAGATGAGGGCCCCGCCGCGGGGACGCGCGGGCGGAGCCGGATGGGACAACTGTACGATCTTCACGGCTCGTTCACAATGTTGCGGAACCCTCACGGCGCGCACTTTGTTCGGGAACTACCGCCTTATAGGCGTCAACTCACCAGTAATGTGAGGGATATGACCGGTAACCGCTTTCGTGCCGATGAAATCGACACCAGCAAGCCGCACTCGGCCCGCATGTACGACTACTTCCTGGGCGGCAAGACCCACTACGCGGTCGACACCCAGGCGGCCGAACAGGTCGAGGCCGTCTGGCCCGACGTCAAGCCGTGGACCCGCGCCAACCGGTCATTCATGCACCGCGCGACCCGCTGGCTCGCGGCCGAGGCGGGCATACGGCAGTTCCTGGACATCGGCACCGGCATCCCCACCGAGCCCAATCTCCACCAGGTGGCCCAGAAGGTCGCCCCGTCGTCCCGGGTCGTCTACGCGGACAACGACCCCATCGTGCTGGCCTACGCCCAGGCCCTGTTGCTCTCCACGCCCGAGGGCCGCACCGCGTACATCCACGCGGACGTCACCGAGCCCCAGACGATCCTGACCGCCGAAGAGCTGACCGACACCCTCGACCTGTCCCGGCCGATCGCCCTGTCGCTCAATGCGATCATGCACTTCATCGCGGATGAGCGGAAGCCGTACGACATCGTCGGACAACTGGTCGAGGCCCTGGCACCGGGCAGTTATCTGGTGCTCTCGCACGGAGCGCTCGACCCCCGCCCCGGAGTCTCGGACGCGGTGACCAACCTCTACCGCGGCAGCGGCATCCATGTGCAGGGGCGCGACCAGGAGGAGATCCTCGCGTTCTTCGACGGGCTGGAGCTGGTCGATCCGGGCGTGGTGATGCCGCACCGCTGGAAGCCCGAGACCGAGCAGGCCAGGGCCGACGCGGAGGCCCTGGACCTGTGGATCTTCGCGGGTGTGGCCCGCAAGCCCTGACCCGGCAGCGCCCGTGCGTCCGTCAGTCGAACCAGCGGGCCCGCGCCAGCTCCTCCGTACGGGTCAGATCCTCCAGCAGCGCCGCCACCTCGAACCGGCGCGACCAGTGACCGGACGCCCAGGCCAGACCGGCCGCGACACCCTCGACCGTCGAGGCGTGCAGAGTGCCGTCCACATACCGCCAGTCCAGCTCGACCTCGCCGCCCCCCTCGGCCTCGATCAGCAGCTCCTCGTGCTCGACGTACGACAGCGGGGCGCCCGGGAGGAGTTCGCGGACCGCTTCCGGCACCTCGTGCGGATCGCCCGGTGAGGTGACCCGCGCCGGATACGTCTCGCTCAGCCGCCGCACCTGGAACAGCTCCGCCAACTCCGCCGCCCGCGTGGGGCGTACGGGCAGCAGCGCACGGCCGTCCGCCTCGGCCAGCGGCATCAGGTCGGGGGCGTCCGCGACCAGCGCCTCGCCCGCGTCGACCACCACCGGCTCGCCGCTCACCACGGCCCGCACCTCGTCGGGCAGGGTGACCTGCTCGGGGTCCAGCTCGGCCAACTGGCTGTAGAGGGCGTGCAGCTGGGCGGGGGTCACCTCGCGGTCCGGGTCGGCGAGGCGGGCCAGCAGCTCGGCGGCACCGCCCGGTTCGTCCAGCAGCGCCGCGACGGAGGTCCGCACCCCCAGCGCGCGCAGCACCTGCTCGTCCTCGAACCCGGCCGCGTCCACCGACTCGTACAGCCCGGTCAGCAGCGGATCGCCGCCGGCCGCGCGCAGCCCGGCGGGGCGGCGGCCGTCCAGCACCGGATGGCCACGCAGCCACCACGCGGTGTACGAGCGCACCGTCTCGGTCGTGCCGTCCGGCAGCAGCACCCGCACCGGCGCGGTCAGCGCGTCGCGCAGCGGCGGCTGGGCGAGCATGGCGAGCGCCGTCGGCCAGGCGTCGTCGTCGACGAGGTCCAGGTCCCGTACGGCGACGATCTCGGTGGCCACCGGCGGCACCGGCGTCTCCGGCAGCCGGTCCAGCGCGTCCTCGCACCACACGTCGACGGCGTCCAGCACACCGACGTCGTCCGGTTCGGCGAAGTCGCCCTCGCGCGGTTCCAGTTCATCCGGGTCCAGCACCACATCGGTGGCCCTGACCAGGGTGAAGCCCGCCAGCACACCGACGGCGGCCAGCGGCTGCTCGCCCCAGCGCTCGGCCAGCTCGGCGTCGCACGCGGCCAGTTCGCCCTCCCGCATCACCTGCTCGAAGGCGCTGCCGGGGAAGACCAGTTCACCGGCCGGGGCCAGTTCCCCGTCCTCGTCCGGCAGTGCGAGCGCGGCCAGCCACGGCTCGTCACCGGGGGTCAGCCGGGCCTGCTGGACCAGGCCGAGAACGGTGTCGGCCAGCGTGTCGGCGTCCAGCGCCGCGCCCAGCGCCGCGCCGTCCTCCGCGAACGGGTCGTACTCGTCCTCCGCCTCCAGCGAATGCGCGACGGCGGCCCGCACCTGCGGGGTGGTCAGCACGGCGCGGGGGGTGGCCGGGGTCGCGCCGAGCTTCTCCAGGAGCGGATGGGCGGCGTCCGGATGTGCGACTTTCAGGCCGAGACGGGCGAGGGTGCGATGCGTATCGCCGACCGTGCCGGCCCCCGCCGCCCCGGTCCCGGTCTCCCCGGTCTCGATCCCCGCGGTCACGGCGGTTTCGGTGACACCGGTAGTGCCCAGGTCCCCGTCGGCCTCGCCGGGCAGCGGCAGCAGCACCTGCCGCGGCCCGATCGTCGTCCGGCCGTCCGCCAGCGGCACCGGCAGCCCGCTGAGCCGGTCCGGGTCGATCCCGCCCAGCGAGTCGTACAGCCGCCGCCACCAGGCCGGGGTGCGCTCCACGCCCGCGAGCCGGTCGATCAGCTCCCCCAGCGGCACCCGGGCCACGCCCAGCACCCGCAGCTCCGCCCGGCGCTCAAGACCCGCGGGCAGCAGCGTCGGGAACAGCTCGGCCAGCACCTCCACCGTCTCCGCGCCCGCGCCCTCGACGATCTCGGCGTCCCGGGGGCGCAGCGCGTACGGCTCGCCCTCGAAGCCGCCGCGGGCCAGCACGTCGTCGTCCCAGTCGACGGCGGCGGGAGCCGACGGGGCGGCGGCCGCGGGCGGCTCCCCCGCCGCCGGGCCGCCCTGGGCGGCGTCCGGGCCCAGCGCGTCCGGCGACCCGAGCCAGCCCACGACGCCCTCGGGGCCCGCGCCCGCCGCCGGCGCGGCGGCGCTGGGCAGGAAGGGCACCCTCGGCAGCCGCTCCAGCACCCGCCCGCGCAGCTCCCCGTCCAGCTCGCCCCGGCCCAGCTGGCCCGGGACCAGGCCGATCGTGCCGACCGACACCGGATGCCAGTCGCGCAGCAGCGTCGCGTACGCCTCGGCCGCGCGCTCCACCAGGAAGTCCGTGAGCGGCCCGGGGGCGGTGTGCCGGCGGGTGGGCTCCAGCGGGAAGGACCCGATCAGCAGCGCGGGCATGCCCAGCGGCTCATCGGTCGGCGTCGGGGCGTGGACCACCGGGGCGGTCGTGGGCCGCACCGGCGCGCCCTCCTCGTCCACCGGAACCGCCCAGGTCACCGACCACACCGGGCGCAGCCGCTCCTCCACCGGGCGGTCGGCGAGCAGCTCGGGGTCCAGCCGCCCACCGGCGCTCTCGGTGCGCCAGCGCATCGCACCGCCCGTACCCGCCGTACCGCCCGTACCGCTCCGGCCGCTGTCCTCGACGACGGTGTACGGGCCCTCCTGGCGGCGGCGCAGCGTCCGGGTGCCCTCGGCGGTCTCGACCACGACCTCGGCCAGGCCGGGCAGGGTGAGCAGCAGCGCGTCGTCGATCCCGGCCAGCAGCCGCTCCGCCACGTCCAGGGCGGCGCCGTCGCGCAGCGGCAGCACCACGACCGTGTCATAGCCGTCCGGCGCGGTCCCCTCGGCGGGCAGCGGCAGCCGCAGCAGCGGTACGTGGCCGTCGCGGCGGCGCAGCTCGTCGGCGAGGCCGGGGCTGGTCTCGGCGGTCCGCCGGGTCAGCTCCCGCGCCTCGGCCAGCGACCAGCGCACCCCGCCGGTGCGGCCCACGACCGCGGGCTCGTCGCTCACCGCGAGCACCGCCGCGAAGCCGACGCCGAACCGCCCCACGGCGCTCTCCGGCTCGTCCCGCTTGGCCGACGCCCGCAGGGTGGACAGCGACTCGACCCCGGCCGCGTCCAGCGGCATCCCGGTGTTGGCGGCGGCCAGCACGGCGGGCTCGCCGTCGGTGGCCGGCCGCAGGGTCAGCCGGAGCCGTCCGGGCACCCCGGCGCGGGCGGCGGCGTCCGCCGCGTTCTGGGCCAGCTCGACGACCAGCCGGTCGCGGTGACCGCCCAGCGCGAGGTCCTCCTCGGCGTTGGCGTCCTCCCGGAACCTGGCGGGCGACGCGGCCCAGGCGTCCAGCACGCCGCGCCGCAGCCCCGCGGTCCCGAACGGGTCCGCGTCCTCGGTCGCGCCTCGCACCATCGCCGTGCTGCTCACGTCTCGCCTCCGGAGTTCCTGGTCGGGGTCCGTCCCGCGCTAGGGCTCCACACCGCCGAGTCCCCCACGGTGCGGCTCGGCCCACCGCGCTCGCCGTTCCCTCGCGTGTCGCCCTTGCTAGCCGCGAACGTACCGCGATCCGCCGCCGAACGACGCCTCGGGCCCCACCCGACCGTCCCCACCCGACCGGATGGCCGCTACCGACGGCGGCCGAACGCGGCCCAGCAGCACGACGGCGGGACTGGCGGGGCGAAACGGACGGCGTGCGGACGGAACGACGGAACGGGCGGCACGAAGCGGGAGGCGAACCGCCTCAGCTGTGGCCCAGTTCCTCCGGCGGGGTGTCCGGTTCGACGGAGCCGCTCAGCCGGTCCGGGTGGAGGGGGAGCGGTTCCACGACGGTTTCGTCGACCACGGGCGGCGCCGGACGCGGGGGCTTGGGCATGACGGCCGCCTCGGAGTGGGCGCCGCAGCCGTACGCGAGGGAGACGACGCGGCCGTCCGCCGGGCTGAACTCATTCGCGCACACCCCGAACGCCTGCCCCAGCGAGCCACCGAGGGGCACCAGGAAGCCGCAGGTCGCGCACGTGCCGGGGGCCGCCTGGGCCATGGGCGCCTTGGCGCCGAACGACTCCTCCCACCGGTCGGCCGCCACATGGAGGCCGTAACGGGACAGCACCCGGGCGCGGCGCATGCCCAGTTCCTCGGCGACGGCCGCGATCGAGCCGGTCGTGGGCGGGATCGCCTGGGTGGCGGGGGCACCGGCCGTCACATCGGCCTCCTCCACCGCCGCGAGCTGCTGCATCTCCTCCGAGACGACCGAGTTGGGCGGCGGGGCGTCCTCGCCCGAGTAGCCCGGCTCCAGGCGCAGGTCGTCGGCCTCGGTGGGGAGCAGATCGCCCGGCCCCATGTCGCCGGGGCGCAGCCGCTCGCTCCAGGGCACCCACTCCGGCGCGAGCAGCGCGTCGGGGCCGGGGAGCAGCACCGTCTCGTCCAGCGTGACGGTCTTCGCCCGGGAGGCGCGGGTCACGGTGACCGCCCAGCGCCAGCCGCGATAGCCCGGCTCGTCGTTCTCGAAGAGGTGCGTGACCACGCGGTCGCCTTCGGCGACGGCGCCCAGATACTCGCCGACCTTCCCCGGGTGGGCGGCTTCCATGGCCGCCTCTCGGGCGAGTTCGACCGCCTCGGCGCACAGGCGGTCGGGGGTACGGCTTCGCATCGCACTCACAGGATCGATTCTCTCTTCCACGCCGTCGCAGCCGTCTGACCTGGTGCGCCAGCCGTACAGCCAGAACGCGGGACCGCGGACGGAGCGGACCACGGGACCGCGTCGACGTCCGCGCCCTTCCGTCCTTCGGGCGCACCTTGTACGTCCCATTCTGCGGGATGGCTACTCGGCGCACGGCCAGGAACGACCGTCGGTGGCGCGGTTACGCACGCTACCTTGTCCGGCCGCGCCGCCCCTACCCCCGTCTCACGCCCGGCTCCCGCTCCGGCGCCGTGCGGCCCCTGCCCGCCCGGCCCGGCGGCGCCGCATTTCCGCTGGACAGAGGGGTGTTGTCGGTCCTCGCCGACGGCGCTGCCAGCCGGAAAGCCGTCGAAGGTCTGACGCCGGAGCCGCGTTGGCTGCACCATGGTCGAGTGGCAGGAAAGCGATGGCACGGCGGCGGCCCGATCCAACGGTCGGGCCGTTGGATCGGCCATGCGCTCCGTTTTCCGTTCACCGCCACCGGCCGGGGCATCCGCCGGGCCACCCATGCCCATGGGGCCGGGGAGTCGGGGCTGGGCAAGCTGATCGAGCTGCACGCGGTGAACTCCGCGGGCGACATGCTGGTCACCGTCGCGCTCGCCTCCACGATCTTCTTCTCGGTCCCGACCGACCAGGCCCGCGGCCGGGTCGCGCTCTACCTGGTCATCACCATGGCGCCGTTCGCGCTGCTCGCCCCCGTCGTCGGCCCGCTCCTGGACCGCCTCCCGCACGGCCGCCGGGCGGCGATGGCGGGCTCGATGCTGACCCGTACGGTGCTCGCGCTGACGATGGCGGGCGCGGTGGCGGGCGGCGGCCTCGAACTGTATCCGGCGGCGCTGGGCGTGCTGGTGGCGTCCAAGGCGTACGGAGTCATCCGCTCCGCGGTCGTGCCACGGCTGCTGCCACCCCACTTCTCGCTGGTCAAGGCCAACTCGCGGGTCACGCTGGGCGGGCTGCTGGCCACCGGCGCGGCGGCCCCGCTGGGGGCCGGGCTGCATCAGATCGGGCCGAGCTGGCCGCTGTACGGGGCGTGTGCGATCTTCTCGCTGGGCGGGTTCCTGTCGTTCACCCTGCCGCACAAGGTGGACTCCTCGACGGGTGAGGCCAGGGCGCAGCTGACCTCCGGCCAGCGCCATCCGCATCTGCCGGTGACGGTGCGCAATCCCAAGGCCAGGGTCGGCGGGGCCCGGAACGCCTTCCACGTCTTCTCCCTGAACGTCTTCCGGAGCGTCTTCCCCCGGAACGTCTTCCGCCGGAACGTCTTCCGCCGGAACGCCCACGTCCGGCACGCCCACGTCCGGCACGCCTGGCGGAGCGTCCTGTGGCGGAACGCGTTCTTCCGGCGCGCCTTCTGGCGGAACCGGTCCGGGCGGCCCGGCCTCCGCACGGTCGGCCCCTCCGTCCTGCACGCCCTCCAGGCATGTGCCGCGCTGAAGACCCTGTCCGGCTTCCTCACCCTCTTCCTCGCCTTCCTCCTCCGCGACCAGCCGGTGGGCGGGCTCGGCCCCGAGGTCTCGCTCGGCCTGGCCGCGGTCTGCGCGGGCGGCGGCAACGCGCTGGGCACCGCGATCGGCGCCTGGCTGCGGGCGCGCGGCCCGGAGCGGATCATCGCGGTGGTGCTGAGCTCCGCCCTCGCCGTGATCATCGTGTCGGCGGCCTTCTACGGAGCGGTGGCGGTCGCCGCCGTGGCCGCCACCGCGGGCATCTCCCAGGCGCTGGGCAAGCTGTCGCTGGACGCGCTGATCCAGCGCGACGTCCCGGAGGAGGTCCGCACCTCCGCGTTCTCCCGCTCCGAGACGACGCTCCAGATGGCGTGGGTCGTGGGCGGCGCCATCGGCATCGTGCTGCCGCTGCACGGGGTGCTGGGGATGGCGGCCGCCTCGGCGGTGGTGGCGCTGGGCGCGGCGTTGAGCGTCCGGGGACTGCTGAGCGCCTCCCGGCAGGGGGCGCCGTACCCACGGGTGGCGTGAGGCGGCCCGCCGTGCCGCACCCCCGCGCGAGGCGACCGGGGCGGCCAGATAGCCTGCCAGCATGACCGCTGCGTTGTTTTCCAGGGGCAAGGGCCGCCGCGCCGTCACCGCCGCCTGTGCCGTGTCCCTCGGGCTCGTCGCCCTCTCCGCCTGCGACAAGCCGACCCCGCTGGCGACGGTGACGGTCGGTTCGGACACCGTGACGGCCGAGGCGAGCGACGGCTGCTACGGCGACGGCAAGGACCTGAGCTCGGCGAAGTTCAAGTCGTGCCTGTCCGCCACCCCCGAAAAGACGATCAAGGTCGCCGCCGGGGAGAAGGTGCGGATCGGAGTGGACCCCGAGATCGCCGACTCCAGCTGGGGCCTGATCGCCAACAACCCGGTCATGGCCGAGGCGAGCAAGGAGACGTACCGCAGCTTCGACAGCGACACGCTCTTCGCCAAGCAGAACCCGCAGACCGGTCAGACCACGCTCGAGAAGAAGGTCACGATCACCATCGCCGAGCTGGGCAAGAGCAGCCAGGGCGTCAAGGGCATCTGGCGCTTCACCCTCGAACGGGACTCCTGACGAGCGGGACTCCTGACGGGACTCCTGAGCCCACAGTGGTCGGGACAGCCGTGGCAGCTGTGACAAGGGAAAGCCACCCATGCGCGTACTGATCGTCACGGCCGTATCCGCCGAACGGGATGCCGTGGTGCGGGGCGTCGGCGCCACGGCCCCCGAGGTGGCCGAACTCCCCGTCCCCGGCGGAGTGCTCCACCGGCTGAGCCCGGCGCCGCCCGCCGGGCCGCCGCTCACCGTGGACGTGCTGGCCGCTGGGGTCGGCCCGGCCGCCGCGGCGGCCGGAACCGCCGCCGCCCTCACCGCGGCCGCGATCGCCCACACCCCCTACGACCTCGCTGTATCGGCCGGTATCGGCGGCGGCTTCGGCACCGCCCGGCCCGGTGCCGTGCGGCTCGGCTCCGTCGTGGTCGCCGACGCGATCGTCGCCGCCGACCTGGGCGCCGAGACCCCCGACGGCTTCACCGCCGTCACCGACCTGGGCTTCGGAACCGTCGAACACCTCCCGCCCGCCCCGCTCGTCGCCGCCGTCGCCGAGGCGACGGACGCCGTGCGCGGCACCGTGCTCACCGTGTCGACCGTGACCGGAAGCGCCGAACGGGCCACCGAGCTGCTGCGCCGCCATCCGCGCGCCGCCGCCGAAGCCATGGAGGGCTTCGGCGTGGCGGAGGCCGCGGCGGCCCAGTCCGTGCCCGTCCTGGAGGTACGGGCGGTCTCCAACGCCGTCGGCCCGCGCGACCGCGCGGCCTGGCGGATCCGGGAGGCGCTCGACGCCCTCACGGGCGCCTTCGGGACCCTCGCCCCCCGCCTCGGCACCTGGACCTGGACCTCGGACCCGGAAGGAACCGGCAGTGACTGAGCCCCTGAAGATCGCGTACTCCCCGTGCCCGAACGACACCTTCGTCTTCCACGCCTGGGCCCACGGCCGCGTCCCCGGCGCGCCCGCGCTCGACGTCACCTTCGCCGACATCGACATCACCAACGGGATGGCGGAGCGCGGTGAGTTCGATGTGCTGAAGGTGTCGTACGCCGTACTGCCGTGGGTGCTGGACGACTACGCGCTGCTGCCCTGCGGCGGGGCGCTCGGTCGCGGCTGCGGACCGCTGGTGCTCACCCGGGACCCCGGTGACGGGACGGAGCTCACCGCGAAGGACCTGGCGGGGAAGACGGTCGCGGTGCCGAGCGAGCGTTCGACCGCGTATCTGCTCTTCCGGCTGTGGGCCGCCGCCGAGGTGCCGGGCGGGGTCGGCGAGATCAAGGTGCTGCCGTTCCACGCGATCATGCCGGCGGTACGGGACGGCGAGGTCGACGCCGGACTCGTCATCCACGAAGCCCGGTTCACCTATCAGAATTACGGGCTGCACTGCCTGGCTGACATGGGTGAGCACTGGGAGCGGACCACCGGACTGCCGATCCCGCTCGGCGCGATCATCGCCAAGCGCTCACTGGGCGCCGAGCGGCTGCGGGAGCTCGCCGACGCCACCCGGACGTCGGTACGGATGGCCTGGGACGACCCGGAGGCATCGCGCGCCTATGTCCTGGAGCACGCCCAGGAGATGGACCCGGCCGTCGCCGATCAGCACATCGGGCTGTACGTGAACGAGTTCACCGCCGACCTGGGCGAGAACGGCTACGCCGCGGTGCGCGGGCTGCTCACCCGCGCGGCGGCCGAGGGGCTGGTACCGCCCCTCGGCCCCGGAGCACTGGATGCGGCCTGATCACGTCACGGCATACGCGTAGCCGGTCAGGTCATACGTCGAGCTGGTCGGCCACGGCCCGCAGCATGCCCGCGATCTTGTGGCCGTGCGCCTTGTCCGGATAGCGGCCGCGCTCGAGCTGCTGCGTCACGTTCTCCAGCAGGGTGGTCAGGTCCTGGACGATCGACGCCAACTCGTCCGGCTTGCGCCGCTGGGCGGCCGCTACGGAGGGGGTCGGCTCGAGGACGGTGACGGACAGTGCCTGATCTCCGCGGTTTCCGGCCACCACGCCGAATTCCACGCGCTGCCCCGGCTTCAGTGCGTCGACGCCTTCCGGGAGCACCGACGAGTGCACGAAGACGTCGCCGCCGTCGTCGCGGGAGAGAAAGCCGAAGCCCTTCTCACTGTTGAACCACTTGACCTTGCCGGTAGGCACGTCTGTCTCGTCCTCGTCGCTCGTCGGAAAACACGGAAAAAAAGCTCTGGATAGCACTAGAGCGGGTCGTAAGACCCGCCACCACCAAGGCTAATGGTCCGGAGCCTGGTGACAAGACGTACCCGGGTGGTTCCTATGCGCGCTCTGGCACGGATCTACCCTGGTGCGGTGAGCAATGAAACCCCGCACAGTGGAACCTCCTCGCCCCGCTCCCGCGGGGAGGGAGCCGCCCCCGGCGACCGGCTCATCCGGTCCGGCGTCATCGTCTTCGCCGTCGGAGCGGTGGCCACGCTCGTCACCATCGCGCCGCTCTTCCTGGGCGCCGATCCGCTGCCCTCGGTGGCGTACTTCGTGTGCATGCTGATGGGCGTCGGCTTCCTCCTCGCCGCCGCCGGGCTGCTGCGGTCCATCGCGGCACAGCGGCGGGAGGCCGCGGCCGCTCGGGCCGCCGCCCATACCGCCCCGTCCATACCTCCGTCCGGGTGAATACCGCCGTCCGGGTGCATCAGCCCCGGTGATCCTCCGGATCGATCAGCTTCCCGTGTGACCGTCCATGCCGCCCGCTGTGTGTCCCGCTATGTGACCCTCCAGCCACGTGGGGAACGCCGTCAGATCGTCCAGGACGACATCGGCGCCGGCCGCGCGCAGCTCGTCCGCCGCGCAGGGCCCGGTGGCGACCGCCACGGACAGCGCACCGGCCGTACGGGCGCCCCGTACGTCACCCGTGTGATCCCCGACGTACACCGTCGCCCCGTACTCCCGCAGCGCCTCCGCCTTGGCCTCGGCCCACAGCCAGCCGATGACCGCGTCCGCCTCGATGCCCAGGTGGCTCAGGTGCAGCTTGGCGTTGGGCTCGTGCTTCGCGGTGACCACGATGGCGCGGCCCCCCGCCCGCCGCACGGCCTCGATCGCCTCGCGGGCCCCCGCCATGGCGGGGGTGGGCGCGATCGCGTAGTCCGGGTACAGCTCCCGGTAGAGCTCGCTCATCTCCTCGATGCGCTCATCGGGGAACCAGTGCACCAGCTCCTGCTCCAGCGGCGGGCCGAGCCGGGTGACGGCGAGGTCGGCGTCCACGTAGGTGCCGGTCCGGGCCGACAGGGCCTCGTACGTCGCCTTGATGCCCGGACGGGAGTCGATCAGGGTCATGTCGAGGTCGAACCCGACGGTCACGGTGTGTGACGCTGCGTCCGAGGCGAGATGCGGATCGGTGTTCGGGTCGGTGGTAGTGGCGGTGGGCACGGCGGAGTACGAAGACATGACCGTCATTGTGCCTTGGCCGGCCCGTGCACTCAGCGTCACCTCGGCCTCTCTGCGGTGGCCATGCTTCGTGGCCCAACGCCCCCGCCCCTCGTATCAGCCCTTGCGCCGCGAACGCCACAGCAGGAACAGCACCGAAGCGGCGGCCGCGCCCCGGACGATGAACGGCCAGGTCTCGATCACCGCGTCCTTCATTCCGTGCTCGGGGATCGGCTCGCCCCACTTGCCGACGGACCGTCCCCACAGCCAGAGCACGCCCCCGGCCACGACCAGACCGGGCAGGCCCAGCGCGGCCCACTTCGCCGCGGCCGGGGAGCGCCGGTAGGTGCCGTAGTACGCGATCACCCAGCCGAAGCCGATCAGGACGATGTTGCCCAGGGCGGCGCCTGCCACGAGGAGCCCGACCGCCACCAGCAGCACCGGGCCGAGCCCGGTCAGCCAGGTGACGCCGCCCCCGCCCTCGGGCCGGCCGGCCGCCTTACCGGGCCCGAGCAGCACACGGCGCAGCGGGCCGCGCGGCTTGCCCCCGGCCTTGCCCTTGGCCTGGGCCTCGGCCTGCGCCCCCGCCGCGGCCTGGGCCTCGGCGGCCGCCTCCGCCGCCTTCTCCTCGGCCTCCCGCCGCTCCTCGCGCTGCCGCTCGGCCGTCTTGCCGCCTCCGAGCAGTTCGGGAATCTCGATCCCGCCGGTGAACCCCTCGACCGAGCCGTACTGCGCGTCCCGCCGCTCGGGCTGCGCGAACGGCCCCGGCTCCACATGCCACCAGTCCATGTTGGACTCGCGCGGGCTCAGTTCGTCCTCACCCGCGAGGTGGGGCGGCGAGGCGGCGTTGGGCGACGGCCCGGCGGGGGTGGCGGGCCTCGGCTTGATCAGGGAGGGGGCGCCGTCGCCGTTCTGGCTGCCGCTGGGGCCGCCGTTCTGGCCCACGCCGGTCGCCCCCGGGGCGTTCTCCTCGCGCGGCGCGGGCACCTTACCGGTGAGTCCGCTGCTCTTGGCGAGCCCGGCCAGCTTGTCGCGGGCCGCCCGAGCCGCCCCGGCGGCTCCGCGCGGCGGCGCACCACCGGCCGTGCCGCCGGTTTCCGCGCCAGGGTCAGCGCCCGACCCCGCTCCCGGGTCGGGGGGCCGGCCGCCCGCGGCTGCCACCACATCGGCCGGCGAGCCCAGCTTGGACAGAATCCGCTTCACCCCGGCCGGGCTGTCCGATCCCCCGGTCGCCCGGCGATGGTCGATGTCGGCGCGCAGTCCGGAGACCAGCCGCATGCGTTCACCGGACGACAGACCCTGCTGCTGAGCCAGGTCACCGACACGGCTCAGATAGTCGTAGACGAGCTTCTCGCTCTCGATCCCCACCAAGACCCCTGAGAATGCGCACGGTCGGCGTATCAGTCGGCTCCGACGGTACCGCGCGGAACCGGAATCCCGCCGCACCCCCTGTGTTCCGCACCCCGCGGGTACTGTGGATCGAATGAGCAGTTCATGGAATCGGGAGGCATGAGGTGCCCGAAGAGACCAGCTCGCGCAACCGGGAGGCATGAGGTGCCCGCAGAGACCGGCCGAGGGGGCGGCGGCCCACGGGACATCGGCACACGGGACGACGGCCTCCAAGACCTCGGCCGCCAGGACCGGAACCGCGACGACCACAGCCGCGCCGATCGCGGCCGTGGGGCGCCGCGCACCCTCGCCGAGGAGCTGCGCACCCGGCCCGACGACGCCCTCGCCGCCCTGCTGCGCGCCCGCCCCGATCTGCTCTCCCCGGTGCCGAACGACCTCACCCAGCTCGCCACCCGGGCCGGCACCCGCGCCTCGGTCGTACGGGCCGTGGAGCGGCTCGACCGGTTCGCCCTCCAGACCGCCGAGGCCCTGGCGATCGCGCCCGACCCGTGCCCGTACGAAACGCTGCGGGATCTGCTGACGGGCGATGCGGACGCGACCGGAGCCGACGGCCCCGGCGCCGGGCCGGACGCCGGAGAGCGCGCGGCCATCGTGGCCGAGCTGCCGCGTGCCGTGGCCACTCTGCGCGACCAGGCCCTCGTCTGGGGCGGGGACGACCGGCTGCGCCTCGTCCGCACCGCCCGCGAGCTGCTCGCCCCGTCCCCCACCTCACCCTCTCCCACCGGTCTCGGCCCGACCGTCCAGGAGGCCACGTCCGGGATGTCGCCGGGCCGGCTTCAGGAGCTGCTGGCGGGTGCCGGGCTGCCGCCCACGCACGATCCGGTGACGGCGGTGGCGGCCCTGACCGGGCTGTTCCAGGACCGCGCCCGGATGGCGGCGCTGCTCGACGGGGCGCCGGCGGCCGCGACGACCGTGCTGGCCAAGCTGACCTGGGGACCGCCGTACGGGGAGGCGTCCGTCTCCTCGCCGACCCCGCCCGTCGGCTGGCTGCTGGACCGCGGACTGCTGCTGCCGTCCGGGCCGCGCAATGTGGTGCTGCCCCGCGAGGTCGCCCTGCATCTGCGCGGCGGCCGGGCGCACCGCGCCCCCGAGCCGCTGGCCCCGCCGCTCTCGCCCGTCACCGAGCGCGATCCACAGGCTGTGGACAACGCCGCGGCGGGCCAGGCCTTCACCGCGCCGGCCACCGTCGAGGAGTTGCTGGGCCACTGGGAGAGCGCCGGACCGCCGGTGCTGCGCGCGGGCGGGCTCAGCGTCCGCGACCTCAAGCGGACCGCCGTGGCACTCGACGTGTCCGAACCGGTGGCCGCCTTCTGGATCGAGCTGGCGTACGCGGCCGGACTGGTGGCCTCCGACGGCGAGACCGACGAGCGCTACGCCCCCACCCCCGCCTACGACGACTGGCTGCGGCTGCCCGCCGAGGAGCGCTGGGCCCGGCTCGCCGCCGCCTGGCTGCCCGCGACCCGTACGGCGGGGCTGGTCGGCGGCCGGGACGGCAGGGGCCGCACCCTCGCCGCGCTCGGCCCGGACCTGGACCGCTCACCGGCTCCCGAGGTCCGCCGCCGGGTCCTCGAACTCCTCGCCACCCTCCCGCCCGGTGCCGCGCCCACCCCCGAGGTGCTGCTCACCCGGCTGCGGTGGGAGCGACCGGTCGGCCACCGCGGTGCCCCCGCCCCGGGCACCGCCTCGCCCACCGGGGCCGCCGTTGGAGCCTCGCCCACCGGAGCAGGCACCAGCACCGCGGAGGACCTGCGCTCGCGGCTGGCCCGCTGGACCGTGGCCGAGGCCGAGATGCTCGGGATCACTGGCCGGGGCGCGCTGTCCTCCCACGGCCGCGCGCTGCTGGAACGCCACCCGGACGAGCCGTCCGCCGGGGGCGACGCGGCAGCCGCGCACGCCGCGTCGCTGCTCGCGCCGCTGCTCCCCGAACCCCTCGACCACGTCCTGCTCCAGGCCGACCTGACCGCCGTCGCGCCCGGCCCCCTGGAACGGCCGCTCGCCGAGACGCTGGGCGTGCTCGCCGACGTCGAGTCCAAGGGCGGCGCGACCGTCTACCGCTTCACGCCCGAGTCCGTACGCCGTGCGCTGGACGCCGGGCGGACCGCCGACGACGTGCACACCTTCCTCGCCGCGCACTCCCGCACCCCGGTACCGCAGCCGCTCGCGTACCTCGTCGACGACGTGGCCCGTAAGCACGGCCGGCTGCGCATCGGCGCCGCCTCCGCGTATCTGCGCTGCGACGACGACGCGCTGCTCGCCGAGATCCTCGCCGACCGCCGCTCGGCCGGGCTGCGGCTGCGCCGTCTCGCCCCCACCGTGCTGGCCGCCGAGGCACCGCCGGACATGCTGCTGGAGGGGTTGCGGGCGATGGGGTACGCCCCCGCGGCCGAGTCCGCCGAGGGCGATGTGCTGGTCACCCGCCCGGAGGCCCAGCGCACCCCGCCCCGTACGCCGCCCGTCCCGGTCCCGGAGGGCCCGCCGGTGCCCAACGCCGCCCTGCTGGGCGCCGCGGTGCGCGCCATCCGCGCCGGGGACCTCGCCGCGACCGCACCGCACAAACCGGTGGCCGGGTCCGGAGCCGGACCGGGTTCCGAGGCCGGGGCCGGTACTGGGGCCGGGGCCGAGGCTGGGTCGGGTTCCGGGGCAGGGGCGGGGTCGGGTTCCGGGGCCGGTTCCGCCGCCGCCGGCGACCGGCTGCCCCGCACCACCTCCGCCGACACCCTCGCCACCATGCAGGCCGCGGCCCTGACCGGCTCCAACGTGTGGATCGGCTACGTCAACGCCGACGGCGCCGCCTCCCAGCGCGTGATCGCCCCGGTCCGGGTCGAGGGCGGCTTCGTCACGGCGTACGACCACACGGCCGACGAGGTCCGTACGTACCCCCTGCACCGCATCACCGGCGCCGCCGAACTGGCCGAGGACGCGACCTAGGCACAGGGCATGGCATAGGCACAGGGCATGGCGTGGCCGTGGGCCGGCCCGCCGCGCGGGTCAGGCGGCAGGCGGCCGCTGGGTCCACCGGTGCCACCAGTGGTGGCGGCGGGGGTGCAGGGCGCGGCCCAGCCGGCGGCCGACCACCACATAGCCGAGCAGAGCGCCCGTGGTGTTGAGGATGACGTCGTCGATGTCGAAGGCCCGGCCCTCGACGATGAGCCCCTGAGCGGTCTCGACGGCCACCATCACCAGGGCCGTCACCACCACCACCCGCACCGCGCCCCGCGCCTTGGGCACCAACATGGGCAACAGCACCCCGAAGGGCACGCCGAGCAGCACATTGCCGCCGATCTGCTTCACGGTGTCCCGGAAGGCGGGCTGATCCAGGTAGGTGCGCAGCGACTGCCCCGGACGCAGATTGGTGTGGACGAGGTCGACGGAACCGGGCGAGGGCACGAGCGTAGCCTTGGCGAGCCCCACCGCGAAGCCGACCATGCAGACGAACGCCAGCAGCAACACCAGCGCCCGCGCCACGCGCGAGCCGAACGAGTCACGCTGAAGGGGCGCCTTCGCCGGGGCGTCCTGCGGTTCCGGGACGCTCGTCGCCCGGTCCTCCCCGGTCCTGGGCATGGCGGCGGGCCGAGTCTTGGCGGCCTGGGCCTTAGCCGTCTGGGCTTTCGCCGTCTGGGGTTTCGCGGTCCGGGACCGCTTCGTCATGGCCCCGGTCGTCCGCGGCCCCTTCCTCGTCGCGCCGGTCGTCTTCTGATCGCCGCTCTTCTGCCGCTCGCCGGTCTTCGTCTGCGCTCCGGTCTCCTTCTGGGACCCGGTCTTCCGCCGAGCGCTCGTCGTCCGTGAGCCTTCTCGCGGCTGCTTCTCCGCCGTCCGTTTCGTCCGCCGGATCTCCCATCCAGCGATGTTGATCACAGGGACTCCCTCCCGCCCGCGGCTCTGTCGTCGCCGCTCCGTCGGTCCGTGTCCGTCTTCGCCGCTTGCCCGTAGCCGCGGGGAGTATCCCTGTGGCTCTCCGTCACGCCTCACCGATGGAGGACGATGGGGGACACTGGTTCTTTGGCCGGCAGTACGAAAGGACCCAGGCGCGTGAATGGACCCCTCATCGTCCAAAGCGACAAGACGCTCCTGCTCGAGGTGGACCACGAGCAGGCGGACGCCTGCCGCCGCGCCATCGCGCCCTTCGCCGAGCTGGAGCGGGCGCCCGAGCACATCCACACCTACCGGGTGACCCCGCTGGGGCTGTGGAACGCCCGCGCCGCCGGGCACGACGCCGAGCAGGTGGTCGACGCCCTCGTCGCGTACTCCCGCTACCCCGTCCCGCACGCCCTCCTCGTCGACGTCGCCGAGACCATGGCCCGCTACGGGCGGCTGCGGCTGCTCAAGCACCCCACCCACGGTCTGGTCCTGGAGACCAGCGACCGCCCGGTCCTCGAGGAGATCCTGCGGTCCAAGAAGATCCAGCCGCTGGTCGGCGCCCGGGTCGACCCGGAGACCGTCGTCGTCCACCCCTCCGAGCGCGGGCAGATCAAGCAGACGCTGCTGAAGCTGGGCTGGCCCGCCGAGGACCTGGCCGGCTATGTGGACGGCGAGGCGCACCCCATCGAGCTGTGCGAGGACGGCTGGGCGCTGCGGCCGTACCAGAAACAGGCCGTGGAGGGCTTCTGGCACGGCGGCTCGGGTGTTGTCGTCCTGCCCTGTGGCGCCGGAAAGACGCTGGTGGGGGCGGGTGCGATGGCCACCGCCAAGTCGACCACGCTGATCCTGGTCACCAACACCGTCTCCGCCCGGCAGTGGAAGCACGAGCTGGTGCGCCGCACCTCGCTCACCGAGGACGAGATCGGTGAGTACAGCGGTACGCGGAAGGAGATCCGCCCGATCACCATCGCCACGTACCAGGTGCTCACCACCAAGCGGAAGGGCGTCTACCCGCATCTGGAGCTGTTCGACTCCCGCGACTGGGGCCTGATCGTCTACGACGAGGTGCATCTGCTGCCCGCGCCCGTCTTCAAGTTCACCGCCGATCTCCAGGCGCGGCGCCGGCTCGGGCTCACGGCGACCCTCGTCCGGGAGGACGGCCGGGAGTCCGATGTCTTCTCGCTCATCGGGCCGAAACGCTTCGACGCGCCCTGGAAGGAGATCGAGGCGCAGGGCTACATCGCCCCCGCCGACTGTGTCGAGGTCCGGGTCAATCTGACCGAGACCGAGCGGCTGGCGTACGCGACCGCCGAGGCCGACGAGAAGTACCGCTACTGCGCCACGACCGACTCCAAGCGGCGGATCACCGAGGCGCTGGTCGCCCGGCACAAGGGGCAGCAGACGCTGGTCATCGGCCAGTACATCGACCAGCTCGACGAGTTGGGCGAGCATCTGGACGCCCCCGTCATCAAGGGCGAGACCACCAACGCGCAGCGGGAGAAGCTCTTCGACGCCTTCCGGGAGGGCGAGCTGTCGGTGCTCGTCGTCTCGAAGGTCGCCAACTTCTCCATCGACCTCCCCGAGGCCACGGTCGCCATCCAGGTCTCCGGCACCTTCGGCTCCCGCCAGGAGGAGGCCCAGCGGCTGGGCCGGGTGCTGCGTCCGAAGGCCGACGGCCACCCGGCGGTCTTCTACTCGGTGGTCGCACGCGACACCATCGACCAGGACTTCGCGGCACACCGCCAGCGGTTCCTGGCCGAGCAGGGGTACGCGTACCGGATCGTGGACGCGAGCGAACTGCTCGCGGACGAGGACGTCTGACCTTCGCCGACCCGTCGCCGTCCCCCCGTCCCCCTCCCTCCACCCATGACTTCTGTCATGGGCGACCGGTGATCGCCGACTCTGCCCGGGGCGTTCCCCGCCCGGAAGGATCGTGGGTGTCAGCAGGACACCGCACCACACGACGCCGAAAGGGCGGGGGACATGGGCATCAGCATCCGCGCACGCAAGGCCGGTGAACGCAGGCCCGGTGAACGCGACACCGGCACCGCCGACGTCGACCTGAGCGAGGTCAAGCCACTGCCGGTGTGGTTCTTCGGCTTCGAGGGCGTCATGGGCGCCGCGTACGACCTGACCAAGGCGTGGAGCGACGCCTGGATGGTGCTCGTCGGGATCGGCCTGGTGAACGTCGTGGTCGGGGTGACCGTGCTGCGCCGCCGGATGAAGCTGATGCGCGCCATGCTCAAGAACTCCCGTACGCGCGGTATCGCCCTCGGGCTGATCGCGCTCCGCGTCGGCCTCCATCTCCTCCTCGCCGTCCTCGGCGCCCCGGTCACCTCGGTCGCCGGACACCTGGCCGTCGCCGTCCTGATGGGCGTGACGACGGTGACGCTGCTCTGGTTCAACCAGCGCGTGACCTTCCGCGCGCTGCGGCTCGCGTGAGGTCGGCCCGGGACCGCCTGCCCGGGACGGCACTCCCGGGGCCGCAATAATTCATTCGCCTCCGCGACACGCCGTGGCTACAATCGCCGGTCTTGCCGCCTCCCGCGTTCCGGACGAACGACGAACGGGAGAGCCGCCGTCCGGACGGAAACCGGCCGGCATCCGGACCGCGCGCATCCGTACCGCGCATCCGCTTTGTGTGCTCGTTTGTGTACTCGCTCGTGTACTCGCTCGCCGGAGGCTACGCCGTGCCCTCGCACGCCCCTGACCACCCAGAATCCCTCGCGGACCCCGCCTTGGACCCCGTGGCGGACCCCCTCGCGCGGGAGCGCGCCCATCTGACCGCGTCCCGCGCCGCGCTGCGCGCCATGCGCGCCGACGTCGAGGCCCTCGACCTCCGGGACGTCGCCGCGAACTGGGTCAACGCCGAAGCCCTGCACCATCAGGTGAGCGAACGCATCAAGGCCCTGGCCGACCTCGCCGACACCCCGCTCTTCTTCGGCCGCCTGGACTATCTGCACGCACCGGGCGCGGAGGCGGCGGAGGGCGCGGAGGGGGAACGTTTCTACATCGGCCGCCGCCATGTGCACGACGCGGACGGCGACCCCATGGTCATCGACTGGCGCGCCCCCGTCTCCGAGCCCTTCTACCAGGCGTCCAAAAAAGCGCCCATGGACATCGCGCTGCGCCGCCGCTTCGGCTACACCGGCGGCGAGTTGACGGCGTACGAGGACGAACGGCTCAGCGACCCCACCGAGTCGGAGCAGACCAGCAAGCTGCTCCAGTCCGAGATCGAGCGCCCGCGCGTGGGGCCGATGCGGGACATCGTCGCGACGATCCAGCCGGAGCAGGACGAGATCGTCCGCCAGGGAATCGGCGGCACCATCTGCGTCCAGGGGGCGCCGGGCACCGGGAAGACGGCCGTGGGGCTGCACCGGGTGGCGTATCTGCTGTACGCGCACCGCGAGCGGCTGGCCCGCTCCGGCACCCTGGTCATCGGCCCGAACCGGTCCTTCCTCCACTACATCGAGCAGGTCCTGCCCGCCCTCGGTGAGTTGCAGGTGGCCCAGGCGACCGTCGAGGACCTGGTGACCCGCCCGGCCCTGGGCGCGCAGGCGCGTGGCACCGACACGCCCGACGCGGCCCGCGTCAAGGGCGACGCACGGCTGGCCGAGGTGCTGCGCCGCGCCCTGCGCTCCTACGTCACCACTCCCACCGAACCGTGTGTGGTGGTGCGCGGCTCCCGCCGCTGGCGGGTACCCGCGTACGAACTGGAGGAGATCGTCGAGGAGTTGCTCACCCGCGACATCCGCTACGGCGCCGCCCGCGACGCGCTGCCGCAGCGCATCGCGCACGCCGTGCTCGTCCGGATGGAACAGGCGGGCGAGGCGCCCGACGACCGGGTCCAGGACGCGGTCGCGCGCAACGCGGCCGTCAAGGCGGCGGTCAAGGCGATCTGGCCGCCGGTCGACCCGGCCAAGCTGGTGCTGCGGCTGCTCTCCGACGCCGACTTCCTGGCCGAGCACGCGGACGGCGTCCTCGACGCCGAGGAGCAGAAGACCATCCTGTGGACGAAGCCGGCGCGCGGCGTGAAGTCCGCGAAGTGGTCCCCGGCGGACCTGGTGCTGATCGACGAGGCCGCCGATCTCATCGAGCGCACCCCGTCCCTCGGCCATGTGGTCCTGGACGAGGCACAGGACCTGTCCCCCATGCAGTACCGCGCGGTGGGCCGCCGCTGCAGCACCGGTTCGGCGACCGTACTCGGCGACATCGCCCAGGGCACCACCCCGTGGGCGACGGCCAGTTGGGAGGAGGCACTGACCCACCTGGGCAAGGAGGGGGCGGCGGTCGAGGAGCTGACGCAGGGGTTCCGGGTGCCGCGCGAGGTGATCGCGTACGCCTCGCGGCTGCTGCCCGCCATCGCCCCCGGCCTGTCGGAGGCCACCTCGATCCGTGAGGCGGCGGGCGACTTCTCCGTACGCGCCGTGGACCCGGCGGAACTGGACGCCGCCGTGATCGCCGCGTGCCGGGAGGCGCTGACACATGAGGGCTCGATCGGCCTGATCGCGGCGGAGGCCCGGATTCCGATGCTGGTCCGGGCCCTCGACGCGGCGGGCCTGGCACATCTCTCCCCCGGCGAGGAGACCAGCGCGGAGGCCCGCCTCACCCTCGTCCCGGCGACGCTGGCGAAGGGTCTGGAGTACGACTACGTGGTACTGGACGAACCGGCCGCCGTGATCGACGGCGAGCCCGACGAACGCACCGGACTGCGCCGCCTGTACGTCGCCCTGACCCGTGCCGTCTCCGGCCTGACGGTGATCCACGCGGCACCGCTACCGGAGCGATTGGCCTGACACCTCCGGAAGGGGGACGGCGGCCAGGTATGCGGCGGCCCCGCCCCCGGAAGGGGCGCAGGGGCGGCCGGTCCTGCGGCGGCCCCACTTCCGGAAGGGTGACGGCCGAGTCTGCGGCGGCCCCGCTCCCGAAAGGGAGACGGCCAGATCCGCGGCAGCACCGCCCCCGGAAGAGAGACGGCCGGGTCTGGCAGCCCCGCTCCCGAAAGGGAGACGGCCAGATCCGCGGCAGCACCGCCCCCGGAAGAGAGACGGCCGGGTCTGGCAGCCCCGCTCCCGAAAGGGAGACGGCCAGATCCGCGGCAGCACCGCCCCCGGAAGGGAGACGGGCCGGGCCTACGGCAGCACCGCTACCGGGAGGGGGCGGCCAGGTATGCGGCAGCCCAGCGCCTGGAAGCAGAGCAGCCAGGCCAACGGCAGCCCCGCCCCCGAAAGCAGAGCAGCCAGGCCAACGACAGCCCCGCCCCCGGAAGAGGGACGGCCGAGTCTGGCGGCCCCGCTTCCGGAAGGGGGCGGCCCGGCCTGCGGCGGCCGGTACCCGGCTCCCCCTTCCCCCTCCCGCCAGGCCCGTCAGGCCACCGGCACGGACGCGTCCAGGGTCGTGCGCCACTGGCCGACCACGGCCGCGTCCACGGGGCCGGACCAGCCCGCCGGGCGGGCCGCGCCGCCGATGTGGAAGGCGTCGATCCCGCCGGCGCGCAGCATGGGCAGATGGTCGAGGCGCAGCCCGCCGCCCACCATGAGGCGCGGCTCGTAGCCTGGCGTGCCGGCCCGCTCGGCCTCGGCGAGCAGCGTCGGCAGGCCGTCGTCGACGCCGTGCGCCGAACCGGCGGTGAGGTACGTGTCCAGGCCGGGAAGGTCGGCGAGCCGCTTGCGCAGTCCGTCGCGGTCCCCGGTGCGGTCGATGGCCCGGTGGAAGGTCCAGCGGCTCTCGTCCACGCCCGCGCCCGCGCGCACGGCCTCGGTCAGCGCGGTCACGGCGGCCAGGTCGACCTCGCCGTCGTCGGTGAGGAAGCCCAGGACGAACTCGTCCGCCCCCTCCGAGTACAGCGCGGCGGCGGCCTCGCACAGCGCGTCGAGCGCGGCGGCGTCCCCCGCCGCGAAGCCGTCGGACGCGCGGAGCATCACCCGCACCGGAAGGTCCACGGCCGAACGGACCGCGGCGAAGGTCTCACGGGATGGTGTGAGTCCGTCGGCGGCGATGTCGGTGACCAGTTCGAGGCGGTCAGCCCCTCCGGCCTGTGCGGCGATCGCGTCCGCCGGGTCCAGGGCGATCACCTCGAGAATTGGTCTAGACATGCCTCACAGCTTGCCACACCGCGCAAGAGGACAAACCCTTACCCCACAATTGGCCCATGCCCGCGCCCGCACCCGCACGTCATCCGGCCCACGACGCCCTGCTCGCCCGCTGGACGGACCTCCTCATCAGCGCCCGCGAATCCAGCGCCCCGGAAACCGCCGCCCGCGAAACCAGCGCCCCCGCCCCCGGCCCCTACGGTGAGGACCTCCTGTCCCGCTGGGCCGAACCCCAGCGCCGCTACCACACCACCGACCACCTGATCGCGGTCCTGGACCGGGTGGACGAACTGCTCCCGCACGTCCAGGCCCCCGACCCGGCCGCCATCCGCCTCGCCGCCTGGTTCCACGACGCCGTCTACCTCCCCGACCGCTCGACCAACGAGGAACGCAGCGCCCGCCTCGCCGAACGCGCCCTCACCGAGGCGGGCGTCCCGGCCGCCCGCACGGCCGAGACCGTGCGCCTCGTCCTCGTCACCCTCGACCACGACCCCGCCGAGGGCGACACCAACGGCGAGGTCCTCTGCGACGCCGACCTGGCCGTGCTGGCCGGCTCCCCCGAGGAGTACGGCGCCTACGCGGCGGCGGTCCGGGAGGAGTACGGCTTCGTCCCCGACGACGCCTTCCGCGAGGGCCGCGCGAACGTCCTCCGCCACCTGCTGGGACTCCCCCATCTGTTCCATACGCCCGTCGCCCACACCCGCTGGGAGGCCGCCGCACGCCACAACATGGCCACGGAGCTGGAGCTGCTGACCGCGTGACCTGTGCGACGTAGCGCAGGCTGCGCAACTCCACGCTGCGGCGATACCCATAGGGCATCGGCCTTGCGGAACGGATCTTGGACAGCCGCGGGGCCCTGGCGGTGCACTCGGACCATGACCGACGCAGCCAAGACCAGCGCACCGCAGACCGAGCCCGCCGTATCGGTGGTCGGCCCCGACGACGGCGAGATGATCGTCCTGGGCACCACGCGCATGCGCGTCCTCGAAGACGGCAGCCACACCGAGCACCGCCTCGCGATCGCCGAGTCCGTCCTCGCCCCGCACACCTCCGGACCGCCGCAGCACCGCCACGCCCAGCACGACGAGGGCTTCTACATCGTCTCCGGCACGCTCCGGTTCACCGTCGGGGACAAGGACTACGAGGCCACCGCGGGCACGCTCGTGATGGTTCCGCCCGGCGTCCCCCACACCTTCGCCAACCCGACCGGCCAACCCGCCGTCTTCCTGAGCACGTTCACCCCGGACCTGTACGTGCAGTACTTCCGAGACCTCCAGAACGTGATCGCCGACGGCCGGCCGCTGACGCCACAGGACAACCTCCGCGTGATGCGCCGCTACGCGACCGAGCCCGCGGGACGGGAATCGTGAACATCGCCTATTGGATCGTCGCCGGGCTGCTCGCCCTGTTCTATCTCTATTCGGGCGCGGTGAAAGCGATCCGCGACCGCGACCGACTCCGCCCGATGATGGCCTGGGTCGACCGCATGCCCATGCCCGCCGTCAGGGCGCTGGGGGCGGTCGAGATACTCGGCGCGGCCGGGCTGATCCTGCCGCCGCTGACCGGCATCGCGCCCTGGCTGGCACTGGCCGCGGCCATCGGGTTCGTGCTCCTGCAGATCGGCGCGGTCGCCGTCCACCTGACCGGTGAAGACCGCCAGATCACACTCAACGTCGGGCTCATCGCCATGACGGCTCTGGTCATCTGGCCGGCCACCACCTGGCTGTGATCGGGCACCGTACCTGGACGGCTCCTTGTCGCCGCCGCTCCGGGCAGGAATGCCACGCTCGTCCGGTGGCGTTGAGCCTGGCATGCCCTCGTCCTCACCAGCGGATTCCGCTCGCTCCCGCATGCCCCTGGCCGTCTACGTCCTCGGGCTGTCCGTCTTCGCTCTCGGTACCTCCGAGTTCATGCTGTCCGGGCTGCTGCAACCCGTCGCCCGGGACATGGGGGTGTCGATCCCCACGGCCGGGCTGCTGATCTCGGCCTTCGCCATCGGCATGGTGGTCGGGGCGCCGGTGCTGGCGGCGGCCACCTTGCGGCTGCCGAGGCGCACCACGTTGATGGCCCTGCTCGCCGTCTTCGGGCTGGGGCAGATCGCGGGGGCGCTGGCTCCGTCGTACGGGGTGCTGTTCGCCTCCCGGGTGGTGAGCGCGCTCGCGTGCGCCGGGTTCTGGGCCGTCGGCGCCGCGGTGGCCGTATCGCTGGTGCCGGTCGGCGCGCGGGCGAAGGCGATGGCGGTGATGGTGGGCGGCCTGAGCATCGCGAACATCGCCGGGGTGCCGGCCGGGGCGTTCCTCGGGCAGCACGCCGGGTGGCGGGCCGCCTTCTGGGCGGTGGCCGGGCTGTCGGCGCTCGGACTGGTCGGGGTCGCCGCGCTCGTACCGCGTACCGAGGTGCCGACCGGGGACGACCAGCCGCGGCTCCGCGCCGAGCTGCGCATCTACCGCGATCCGCAGGTCTGGCTGGCGCTGGCCGCCACCGCGCTGAGCGGTGGCGCGGTCTTCTGCCTCTTCTCCTACCTCGGACCGCTGCTGACGGATGTGTCGGGACTGGACGAGGGCTGGGTACCGACCGTCCTCGCGCTGTTCGGGGTCGGTGCGCTGCTGGGTACGGTGATCGGCGGACGGATCGCGGACGCGCATCTGTTCGGCACGATGTTCGGCGGCATCGTCGCCTCGACGGTCGTGCTGAGCGCGCTGGCGCTGACCGCGCACAGCCCGTTCGCGGCCGTCGCCCTGGCGCTGATGCTCGGCTTCACCGCCTTCTTCACCGCGCCCGCGCTCAACGCCCGGATGTTCAACCTCGCGAACGCCGCGCCCACGCTCGCGGGTGCGACGAACACCTCCGCCTTCAACATCGGCAACACGGTCGGCCCGTGGCTCGGCGGACTGGTCATCGACGCTGGCTGGGGCTACCCGGCGGTCGCCTGGACGGGCGCGGCGCTCGCCGGTACGGGCGTGGTGGCGACGGCGGTCGCCGTACGGGTGCACCGGGCAACCGGCTCCTCGCGCATCATCGCCACCTCGGCCGACTCGCTGGAGGAGGCTGCGCACGGCTCCGCCCACCACGCCGCCCACCACGCCACCCACGACTCCGCCCGCGTCTCGCGCTGAGGCCGGGAAGCGCCCCGCCCCGGTCCCTCCGCGCCGATCCCGGCGGCGGATTCCGCCCGCGCGGCCGGGCGACGAGCGCCCCGAGAGTCATGCGTGCCCGACGGCGCGGCACCCCCGCACCCCCGCGCCGCCGCGCTCCCGCGCTCCACGGCCCGACGGCCGCGCGCGGGGCGCGTCGGCGCGATCCGGCGGTGCGGGCGCCTCCGGCCTGTCCCTGGACTCCGCCGTGGCTCGGCGCGCGGTGCCCGCCGACAGCAGGGAACCCCCACCCGGTCAGTCCGCGTTCGCGGCGCGCTTGGGGCGGCGGAGGCCCGCGGCCTTCAGACGGCGGAGGAGTTCCTTGCTGCCGACCTCCTCCGCCCCCGCCCGTACCGCCTCCTCGTACAGCTCGCCCGGTACGTCGTAGTGGTCGCGGTCGAAACCCCGGCGCGGGGCGCCGATGCGGGCGGCGAAGGCGTGGAGTTCGGCGTAGGAGACATCGCTGACGAGGTGGGACCACATGCGGCCGTGGCCCGGCCACGAGGGCGGGTCGATCAGTACGGCCATCAGAGGGTGGTGCCCAACGACCCCACGGGCGCCACCGCGACCGCCGTCTTGCCGCAGACCCAGTGCGGGTCGGGACCCAACTCGGGCTCCACGTCCAGGGCGTGGAGGTCGCCGCCCCGGGTGCAGACGGGGCACAGCGGCCATCGGCCGTACCGCTCCAGCAGGGCGTCCTGGACGTCCTGGGCGACCAGACCGGCCACGTACGCCGCGCCCTCCGGCCACTGCTCGACCCACCACCGCCGGTGCGCGATCGCGTCCTCGACCAGCGAGACGATATCGGCCCGTGCGACCTCTCCCGCCGCGAGGTCGGCCAGGACGAGGGCGCGGGCCGCGTGCAGTGCGTGTTCGAGCTTCATGGGTCCCATTGTCACCTTTGCTGCGTTCCGGCGCCTGTTCGCTCACCCAGGGCCTGTGCGCCTACGGGCCGGGCCGCGCGGCCTCGCCGAGGGTTGACGGGCCCCACCCCCGGAAATAGTTTTCACAGATGAGTACCGAACTGAAGGAAACTTTCAAGGAAGCTTTCATGTCACCACCGAACCCCGACGCCCCGCCCCCCGCCCCGGCGGCCCTCGCCGCGAAGGTCCGCACGTTAGCTCCCTCCATGACCCGCTCCATGCAGCGCGTCGCGGAGGCGGTGGCGGGTGATCCGGCCGGATGCGCGGCGCTCACCGTCACCGGGCTCGCCGAGCGGACCGGCACCAGCGAGGCCACCGTCGTCCGCACCTCCCGGCTGCTCGGCTACCCCGGATACCGCGATCTGCGCCTCGCGCTCGCCGCGCTCGCCGCGCAGCAGGCGGCCGGCCGGGCCCCGGCCGTCACGGCGGACATCGCGGTCGACGATCCGATCGCCGACGTGGTCACCAAGCTGGCGCAGGAGGAGCAGCAGTGCCTTGCCGACACCGCCGCCGGTCTGGACACCAGCCAGGTCGAGGCGGCCGTTTCGGCGCTGGCCACGGCCCGCCGGATCGATGTGTACGGGGTGGGGGCGTCCAGTCTCGTCGGACAGGACCTGGTCCAGAAGCTGCTGCGCATCGGGCTGATAGCCCACGCGCACGCCGATCCGCACCTCGCGGTCACCAACGCGGTGCAGCTGCACTCCGGTGACGTCGCCATCGCGATCACCCACTCCGGGCGCACGACGGACGTCATCGAGCCGCTGCGGGTGGCGTTCGAGCACGGGGCGACCACCGTCGCGATCACCGGACGGCCGGACGGCGAGGTCGCGCAGTACGCCGACCTGGTGCTCACCACCTCGACCGCGCGCGAGAGCGAGCTGCGACCGGCGGCCATGTCCAGCCGCACCAGCCAGCTGCTGGTGGTGGACTGCCTGTTCATAGGGGTCGCCCAGCGGACGTACGAAGCGGCGGCGCCCGCCCTCTCCGCGTCGTACGAGGCCCTCGCGCACCGGCACGACCCGCGTCCCCGGCATCGCTGAGCCCGACGCGCCACCAGACCGTTCGCTGCCAGACCGTTCGGTCTCACCCCCGATCCCCCGATCCCCCGACCCCCAGACCCCCGATCCACGACCCCCGAACCTCCCGGTCACCGCATCGCCCGGTGGCTGCCCTTCCAGTCACCGTCACCCCCACCTTTACGCTGACGTACCGGAAAGAGCCGCTTCACCATGACTTCCGCCGACTCCGCAGCCGATCAGGACTCCGCACGGCTCCGCGACCAGCTCGACACCCTGACCACCGAGGCGTTCCGCCCCGAACTCGCCGAGATCGACCGGCTCGGAACCCTTGAGATCGCCCGGATCATGAACGCGGAGGACGCCGCCGTCCCCGCCGCCGTCGCCGGCCGGCTGCCTCAGATCGCCGCCGCCATCGACGCCATCGCCGCGCGGATGTCCCGTGGCGGCCGTCTGGTCTATACGGGCGCGGGCACCGCGGGACGGCTCGGGGTGCTCGACGCGAGTGAATGCCCACCCACCTTCAACACCCGGGCCGAGCAGGTCGTCGGCCTGATCGCGGGCGGCCCGGAGGCCGTGGTGACCTCGGTCGAGGGGGCGGAGGACAGCGCGGAGCTGGCCGCCCGGGACCTCGAACGGCTCGGGATCGGACCCGACGACACGGTGATCGGCGTCTCGGCCTCCGGGCGCACCCCGTACGCCGTGGGCGCGGTCGAGTACGCTCGGCGCCGCGGCGCGCTGACCGTCGGCCTGTCCTGCAACGCCGGCTCGGCGCTCGCCGCCGCGGCCGACCACGGCATCGAGGTCGTGGTGGGACCGGAGCTGCTCACCGGCTCGACCCGGCTGAAGGCGGGCACGGCCCAGAAGCTCGTGCTCAACATGATCTCGACCATCACCATGATCCGGCTGGGCAAGACCTTCGGGAATCTGATGGTCGATGTGCGGGCCTCCAACGACAAGCTGCGCGCCCGCTCGCGGAGGATCGTCTTCCTGGCGACCGGCGCCTCCGACCAGCGGATCGAAAGCGCGCTGGCGGCCACGGACGGCGAGGTGAAGAACGCGATCCTCACCATCCTGGGCGGGGTGGACGCCCCGACCGCGGAGAAGCTGCTCGGCGCGGCAGGCGGCCATCTGCGCGCCGCCCTCGAGGCCGCCACGGGGTGACCTCCGCACCGCCCCGGAACGCCGTCGGGGCGGCACCCCTGGGAGAGGGTGCCGCCCCGACGTATCGGACGGTTCGACCGATCGGCGTGTGAACGCGCCGAGTCGATCAGAAGTCCATGTCACCGCCCGGCATGCCGCCCGGAGCGCCCGCCGGGGCGGCCTTCTCCGGCTTGTCGGCGATGACGGCCTCGGTGGTCAGGAACAGCGCGGCGATCGACGCGGCGTTCTGGAGCGCCGAGCGGGTGACCTTGGCCGGGTCGATGATGCCCTCGGCGATCAGGTCGACGTACTCGCCGGACGCGGCGTTGAGGCCGTGACCCGGGGTCAGGTTGCGCACCTTCTCGACCACGACGCCGCCCTCGAGACCGGCGTTGACCGCGATCTGCTTGAGCGGGGCCTCCAGGGCCAGGCGCACGGCCTGGGCACCGGTGGCCTCGTCGCCCTCGAGCTCCAGCTTCTCGAAGACCGAGACGGTCTGGAGCAGGGCCACGCCACCACCGGCGACGATGCCCTCCTCGACGGCGGCCTTGGCGTTGCGCACCGCGTCCTCGATGCGGTGCTTGCGCTCCTTGAGCTCGACCTCGGTGGCGGCACCGGCCTTGATGACGGCCACGCCGCCGGCCAGCTTCGCCAGGCGCTCCTGGAGCTTCTCGCGGTCGTAGTCCGAGTCCGAGGACTCGATCTCGGCGCGGATCTGGTTGACGCGGCCCTGCACCTGGTCGGTGTCGCCGGCGCCGTCCACGATGGTGGTCTCGTCCTTGGTGACGGTGACCTTGCGGGCGCGGCCGAGCAGGTCCAGCCCGGCGTTCTCCAGCTTGAGGCCGACCTCCTCGGAGATGACGGTGCCACCGGTGAGGATGGCGATGTCGCCGAGCATGGCCTTCCGGCGGTCACCGAAGCCCGGGGCCTTGACGGCGACGGACTTGAAGGTGCCACGGATCTTGTTGACGACCAGGGTCGCCAGGGCCTCGCCCTCGATGTCCTCCGCGATGATCAGCAGCGGCTTGCCCGACTGCATGACCTTCTCGAGCAGCGGGAGGAGGTCCTTCACGCTGCTGATCTTGGAGTTGACGATCAGGATGTACGGGTCGTCGAGCGACGCCTCCATACGCTCCATGTCCGTCGCGAAGTACGGGGAGATGTAGCCCTTGTCGAAGCGCATGCCCTCGGTGAGCTCGAGCTCGAGCCCGAAGGTCTGCGACTCCTCGACGGTGATGACGCCTTCCTTGCCGACCTTGTCCATCGCCTCGGCGATGAGCTCACCGATCTGGGTGTCGGCGGCGGAGATGGAGGCGGTGGAGGCGATCTGCTCCTTGGTCTCCACGTCCTTGGCCTGCTCGAGGAGCTGGGCGGAGACGGCCTCGACGGCCTTCTCGATACCGCGCTTGAGCGCCATCGGGTTGGCACCCGCGGCGACGTTGCGCAGGCCCTCCTTGACCAGCGCCTGGGCGAGGACGGTCGCGGTCGTCGTGCCGTCACCGGCGACGTCGTCCGTCTTCTTCGCGACCTCCTTGACCAGCTCGGCGCCGATCTTCTCGTACGCGTCCTCGAGCTCGATCTCCTTGGCGATGGACACACCATCGTTGGTGATCGTGGGGGCGCCCCACTTCTTCTCGAGGACGACGTTGCGACCCTTGGGGCCGAGGGTGACCTTGACGGCGTCGGCGAGCTGGTTCATCCCGCGCTCGAGGCCGCGCCGTGCCTCCTCGTCGAACGCGATGATCTTGGCCATGTGAAGTGGTCCTCCCAAGACTTAGGGGGTACCTCCCAGGCCGTTAGGCCGTGGGGGCGGATTGCTCCGGACCGCGCTGGCGCCCGCGACGGACGGCCTGTCTGCCGTGCGGTTCCTTGCCCCGCATGGCCCGACGGGCCTCACCGACCCGGTCCTTCTGTCACTCTCAACGTCAGAGTGCTAACGCCAATGATTAGCACTCGGACCTATCGAGTGCAAGCGCCCGAAGGGCTCCTTGGGGGGTGGCGGCCGGGTGACGGGTAGGCACAGGCGCCCGAAGGGCGTGGGCGAGGCGCGCGGGCCGGGGGGAGGGAGCCCCCGGGCATGCCGAAGGGTCCGTACCCTGGTCGAGGTACGGACCCTTCGGACTTGTTCTGTTCAGCTGCGTCGCGTCGGCGCGTCAGCCTACGGCCACGCGGACCATGTCGGCCTGCGGGCCCTTCTGGCCCTGCGAGATCTCGAACTCGACCCGCTGGCCTTCCTCGAGGGTGCGGTACCCGTCCATCTGGATCGCGCTGTAGTGGACGAACACGTCCGCACCACCGTCGACCGCGATGAAGCCGTACCCCTTCTCCGCGTTGAACCACTTGACGGTGCCCTGAGCCATTCCTAACTCCCCTATTGCTGGCCCTTGCGCAGGACCGCACTCCGCGGACCCGGGTCAGACCTCACCCCCCGGATGTGGGGGGTGTGCGCCGGAACGCGTCGACCGCCGCTGAATGTATCCGTCCCAACGCCCTCTGCAACAGGTCAATCGGACGAGAATTCTGGGCACGGCCGAACGGTTAAAAGCGAGAATTCATATGAAGTTCGGGCAAGCCGGGCGGGACATAAGGGACCAACCCGACAATTCATGCACACACTTTACGCACAAGTTGACGAGTTCTCATATGTGGCTCCGACCCCGGGTGCACTGGGGAATCCGGGCAACTGTATCGCGTTTCCACACACGGAATCGCCCCGTCCGGTTGTCCCCGGACGGGGCGATGTCAAAGGTGAGGAGGGTGACGCGGGGTCAGCAGCCGCCCGCGACCGCCGGGATGATCGAGACGCCGGCGCCGTCCGGGGTCGCCGTGGCCAGGCCGTCGGCGAAGCGGACGTCGTCGTCGTTGACGTAGACGTTGACGAAGCGGCGGAGCTTGCCGGTGTCGTCCAGAACGCGCGCCGCGATCCCCTGGTGGTTCTTCTCCAGGTCCGCCAGGACCTCGGCGAGGGTCGCGCCCTCGGCGGTGACCTCGGCCTGACCGCCGGTGTAGGTGCGCAGGATGGTCGGGATGCGAACGTTGACGCTCATACGAGGCCAGCCTCTCGGAACGAGTCAAGGGTGGGGCGGATGATGGCGGAGGGGCCCGTGGTGGGAGCCACCGCGTCGAGGGTCTTGAGGCCGTCGCCGGTGTTCAGCACGACGGTCGTCAGGGACGGGTCGAGCAGGCCGTCCTCGATCAGCTTCTTGGTCACGCCGACGGTCACGCCGCCCGCGGTCTCCGCGAAGATCCCCTCGGTGCGGGCCAGCAGCTTGATCGCGTCGACGATCTGCTCGTCGTTCACGTCCTCCACCGCGCCGCCCGTACGGCGGGCGATGTCCAGGACGTACGGGCCGTCCGCGGGGTTCCCGATGGCCAGCGACTTGGCGATGGTCCGCGGCTTCTGCGGCCGTACGACGTCATGGCCGGCCTTGAAGGCGGCAGAGACCGGGGAGCAGCCCTCGGCCTGGGCGCCGAAGATCTTGTAGGGCTTGTCCTCGACCAGCCCGAGCGCGATCAGCTCCTTCAGCCCCTTGTCGATCTTGGTGAGCTGGGAGCCGGAGGCGATCGGGATGACGATCTGGTCCGGCAGCCGCCAGCCGAGCTGCTCGCAGATCTCGTACGCCAGGGTCTTGGAGCCCTCGCCGTAGTACGGCCGCAGATTGACGTTGACGAAGCCCCAGCCCTCGCCCGCGGGGTCGCCGATCAGCTCGCTGCAGAAGCGGTTGACGTCGTCGTAGGTGCCCTCGATGCCGACCAGGTCACCGCCGTAGACCGCGGCCATGACGACCTTGCCCGCCTCCAGGTCGTGCGGGATGAAGACGCAGGAGCGGAAGCCCGCGCGGGCGGCCGCGGCGCCGACCGCGCCGGCCAGGTTGCCGGTGGAGGAGCAGGAGAGGGTGGTGAAGCCGAAGGTGCGGGCGGCCTGGACGGCGATGGCGACGACCCGGTCCTTGAAGGAGTGGGTGGGGTTGCCGGAGTCGTCCTTGATGTGCAGCTCACCGGTGACGCCGAGCTCACGGGCGAGGTGGTCGGCCTTGACCAGCTTGGTGAAACCGGGGTTCAGACTGGGCAGGTCCGCCACGTCCGCCGGGACGGGCAGCAGCGGGGCGTAGCGCCAGATGCTGTTCGGGCCGGCCTCGATCCGGCGGCGCAGCCCTTCCGGGTCGCCGGTCGGCAGCTCGTACGCGACCTCGAGCGGCCCGAAACAGACCTCACACGCGAAAATCGGGCCCAGATCGAACCGCTCACCGCACTCCCGGCAGGACAATGCGACGGCGGGGCCGAAAGCCTTGGAGGCGGCGGAGGTGGAGGTGGGGGAGGAAGTGGTTGAGCTTTCTACTGACTGCACAGCCATGGATGGCGAGGCCCTTTCTCCTCATCTTCCTCGGGACGCGTTTCGCCACGAGCCGGAATTGGCACCTTCCCTAGCTGGGAGCCTCACTGCGGAAGCTCGGAGCCTCGCTGCGGAGCGCGAGACCAGCTGGAGGGTTGCCGGGGCTTCAACGGGCCGTTCCCTCTGCCCCTCTGGATGAGCGGTATGGCACCGGGCGGGCCCGGAGCGTTTGTCAGCACGGCCGTCGCCGGTCGGCCATCTTCGGTAAACACCGAGGTTGACCCCGACATACGACGGTCATGTGCGTTGTTCAAGACTGTAACCGAAGGCCCGGATGGTTGAGGTAGCCGTCCGAAGCGCGAGATGGATCACAGCAGGGAGAGACACAGGTGCTGGATGAGGTGGAGCGCTGGCTGAAGCACCGCTCCTGGTCTGCCGACGACCGTCCGCTGGATCGCCTGCTGGCCGCGAAGCGGGCCACGACCACGACGGTGAGCGTGGTCCTGCCCGCCCTGAACGAGGAGGCCACGGTCGGCGAGATCGCCGGGGCGATCCGCCGTGAGCTGATGGGCGAGGCGGTGCCGCTGGTGGACGAGCTGGTGGTGCTGGACTCCGGTTCGACGGACCGCACCGCCGAGGTCGCCGCGGCGGCGGGCGCGACCGTCGTCGCCCGCGACTCGCTGCTGCCCCGGCTGCCCGCGCTGCCCGGCAAGGGCGAGGTGCTGTGGCGGTCGCTGCTGGCCACCAGCGGCGACATCGTCTGCTTCATCGACGCCGACCTGCGGGAATTCGACCCGCGCTTCGTCTCGGGGATCGTCGGCCCGCTGCTGACCGACCCCGCGCTCCAGCTGGTGAAGGGCATGTACGACCGCCCGCTCGGCGAGGCGGCGGGCCAGGGCGGCCGGGTCACCGAACTGGTCGCGCGGCCCCTGCTCAACCTGCACTGGCCCCAGCTGGCCGGATTCGTCCAGCCGCTGGGCGGTGAGTACGCGGCCCGCCGCTCGCTGCTGGAGCGGCTGCCCTTCCCGGTGGGCTACGGGGTCGAGCTGGGGCTGCTGGTCGACGCGCTGCACACGGTGGGCCTCGACGCGCTCGGCCAGGTGGACGTCGGGGTCCGCAAACACCGCCACCAGGACGGGCTGGCGCTCGGCCGGATGGCGGCCGCGATCTACCGCACCGCGCAGCTGCGGCTGGCCCGCGGCCACCTGGTGCGGCCGCGGCTGACCCAGTTCGACCGGGGCGAGAACGGCTTCGAGCCGCGTACCACCTCCGTGGACACCGAGGAGCGGCCGCCGATGATCGAGATCCCGGAGTACGCGGCGCGCCGCGCGGCGTGAGCCCGTGGCGTGAACCCGCGGCGTGAGCCCGCGCACGGCGCCTGCGCGCCGGGGTGACGCGTGGCGCGCGTGGCGGCCGGCGACACACCTACGGGGCAAGAAACCGTACGTACGTTTGCGCGGGGCCGCGCGTGGCTAGGCTCGCGACATGGCAGCCCCGCGTTCCGCCCCGATCCTGGTCGCCTCCAACCGCGGTCCGGTCTCGTACACCCTGGGCGAGGACGGCTCGCTGACCGCCCGGCGCGGCGGCGGCGGGCTGGTCTCCGGCCTCAGCGCGATCGGTCCCGAGGCGGGCGCGGTGTGGGTGTGCGCGGCGCTCGGTGAGGCCGACCGCGAGGCGGCCCGGCGCGCCGGGACCAACCATCTGAACCCCGGTGACACCGGCGGTCAGCAGGTGCGGATGCTCGACATCGCGCCGGATGTCTTCGCCGCCGCCTACAACGGCATCGCCAACTCGGTGCTGTGGTTCGTCCACCACCTGCTCTACCAGACCCCGGTCGAGCCGGTCTTCGACGCCGAGTTCGCCGCCCAGTGGGCGGCCTATGAGAGCTACAACGCGGCCTTCGCGGACGCGCTCGCCCGGGAGGCGGTGGACGAGGCCGTCGTCCTGGTGCAGGACTACCACCTGGCGCTGGTGCCCGGGATGCTCCGCGAGCTCCGCCCCGACCTGCGGATCGGCCACTTCTCCCATACGCCCTGGGCGCCGCCGGACTACTACCGGCTGCTGCCGGACGAGGTGGCGGCGGGGGTGCTGCGCGGCATCCTCGGCGGCGACCGCGCCGGGTTCCTCACCGAGCGCTGGGCCGGTGCCTTCGCCGACTGCTGCGCGGCCGTGCTGGGCGCGGAGGTCGTGCGGGACGGCGACGGCGCGGCGACGGCCGTGCGCTTCGAGGGGCGCGAGACCCGGCTGGGCGTGCACGGACTGGGCGCGGACGCGGACTTCCTGCGGGAGCGGTCGCGGCAGGCGGATGTCGACGAGCGGCTGACCAGCCTGCGGGCACAGATCGGAGCGGGCCGGAAGTCGATCGTCCGGGTGGACCGCACCGAGCTGTCCAAGAACATCGTGCGCGGACTGCTGGCGTACCGGCGGCTGCTGGAGACCCGTCCCGAGTGGCGGGAGCGCGTGGTGCACGTGGCCTTCGCCTACCCCTCACGCCAGGACCTCGCCGTCTACCGCGACTACACCGAGCGGGTGCGGCGGCTCGCGGACGAGATCAACGCCGAGTACGGCACGGAGGGCTGGACCCCGGTCGCGCTGCACGTGAAGGACGACTTCGCCCGCTCCCTCGCGGCCTACCGGCTGGCGGACGTGGCACTGGTCAACCCGATCCGGGACGGGATGAACCTGGTGGCCAAGGAAGTGCCGGTGGTCTCCGAGCGAGGGTGTGCGCTGGTGCTGTCGCGGGAGGCGGGGGCCTACGCCGAGCTGGGCGAGGACGCGCTGGTGGTGAACCCGTACGACGTGGAGGCCACGGCTCAGGCGCTGCACGAGGGCTTGCGCATGGGCGACGGCGAGCGCGCGGACCGCACGAAGCGGCTCGCCGCCGCCGCGACCGCGCTGCCGCCGCAGGCGTGGTTCCTGGCGCAGTTGCGGGCGCTGTAGAGGCGCTGTATCGGTGACCGCCCGCGATGCGCCGCTCGGGGAGTGTTGACGGGTAACCGGCGTAACCGGCCCCGGACCGGGCGCTGTCCGAGCGGGCCCTAGGGCGTGTTTCGAAAGTCCCGCCTGCCCCGCGACGCCTGGCACGCGCGCTCGCTGCGTTGTCGGGATCGTCCGAGTAGGCCCACTACGAGGACGACCCTCCGCCTTGCGATCACACGCACCAGACGCCGCGGGGCCCGCCCTCCGGGCGGACGGCGCTACTTTCGAAACACGCCCTAGGCGGCGTCGCCGCCGACCGCGTCGGCCAGGGCCGAGAGCAGCCCCACCACGCCCGCCGGGCCGTCGACCACCAGATCCGCCCGTTCGGCCAGCTCGGTCACCTCCGCGCTGCCACTGCACACCAGCACCCCCGGCACGCCCTCCTCGCGCAGCCGCTCCACCGCCGCGAACGCGGCCAGGTCGCCGAGGTCGTCGCCCGCGTAGAGCACGGCCGCCGCACCCGTCCGCCGCACGTACTCGGTGAGCGCCACGCCCTTGTCCATGCCCGGCGGCCGCAGCTCCAGCACCAGCCGGCCGGGCTCGACGATGAGCCCATGGCGCTCGGCCAGTGCGTGGAGGGGTGCGCGCAGCCGCTCGAAGGTGGCCTGGGGGTCCTCGGCGCGACGGGTGTGGACGGCGACGGCGCGGCCCTTGTCCTCGATCCAGGTGCCCTGCGAGGCACCGTGCGCGGTGAGGGTGGCGGGGAGTTCGGCCTTGACGTCGGCGACGCCGGGGTGCGGTTCGGGCGCCTGGACGGCGCCGCTCGCCGCGTCCCAGCGCTCGGCCCCGTAGAGGCCGAGGACGACGAGCCCGTCCAGCCCCTCGGCCCCGGCGAAGCCGCCGTACCGGACGGCGACCTCGGCCGGACGGCCCGTGATCACCGCGACGGAGCGCATCCGCGGGGCCAGCCGGGAGAGCGCGGGAACGGCGCCGGAGTGGGCGCGGGCCCGATCGGGGTCGGGGACGATCTCGGCGAGGGTGCCGTCGAAGTCGAGTCCGACGACGGCGTGGCCGGGCCGTTCGAGGAGAGCGGCGAGGCCCTCACGGCCGACGGAGGTGGTGGGTACGGGAAGGGGATGACTGCCCATAGCGCTGCCCATGGCGGTGACCCTACCGGCCCCGCCGGCACAGCGGGCTTCCGGTGGCCACCCCATGGGCGTCCCCCCGGTGAATGGCGCGATGGCGTCCGCCAGTGACCGCACGCCGGACGTGGCGCCGGCTGATGGCCTACGGGCGCCACGCCGGTGAACCGCACGTGGGCCTCCGCGCCGGTGCACCACATCGTGGGCGCCTCGCCGATGAGCGGCGCGATGGCCCCCGCCAGTGACCACACCACGAGCGCCACGCCGGCTGATGGCTCACGGGCACCGCACCGGAGAACGGCTCAACGGGCACCGCGCCGGTGCACCGCATCGTGGGCGTCCCGCCGGTGAGCGGCGCGATGGCTCCCGCCGGTGACCGCACCACGAGCGCCGCGCCGGCTGATGGCCCACGGGCGCCGCGCCGGTACACCGCATCGTGGGCGTCCCGCCGATGAGCGGCGCGATGGCTCCCGCCAGTGACCGCACCACGGGCGCCACGCCGGTACACCGTGGGCCTCGCGCCGGTGAACCACATCGTGGGCGCCTCGCCGATGAGCGGCGCGATGGCCCCCGCCAGTGACCACACCACGGGCGCCGCACCGGAGAACGGCTCAACGGGCGTCGGGCCGGTTGCCCCGCCCACGGCGTCGCGTCGGTTGCCCCCGTAGACGTCGCGCCGGTGGGGAGGCTTCAGCGTCGTTCGCGGCGCTCGTCCCTGATCCTGCGCAGCCGGTTGATGGTCACCGGGTCGTGTGCCAGGGCTCTGGGGTCGTCCAGCAGCGCGTTCAGCAGCTGGTAGTAGCGGGTCGGGGAGATGCCGAGCCGCTCCCGTATCGCGCGCTCCTTGGCGCCGGGGCCCGGCCAGCCACGCCGCTCCACGGCCAGCACGGACCGGTCACGGTCGGACAGCCCGGCTCCTGAGCCCCGCTCCTGACCCTGGTCCTGCCCCTGGTCCTGGTCCTGCTCGGCGGGGTCTTCCGAAGGGTCCGGGCCGGGCGGGCCGGGCGTGGTGGGCCTGTCCACTGTCATGCCCCTGCATTCTGCACGGTGTCCGTCATGCCCCCGCGTTCTCCAGGGCGTCGGCCTCGCGCTGGATCTGGCCCAGCACGCTCGCCGGGTCGCCGCCCTTGGCCACGGTCGAGCCGATCTTCTCCTTGATCAGCTTGCTGACCTCCGCCCAGGAGGTCTTGTCGGCCGGGTAGAACTCGGCGCTCTCCAGCTCGTCGAGGAACTGCCACAGCCGCTTGTGCTCACGGTCGTCGCGCATCGTCTGCTCGACGGAGGTAGTCACCGGCAGCAGGTCGTACTCGTCGGCGAAGGCGAGCACGTTCTTGTCGCTGTAGACGAAGTCGAGGAAGGTCCCGATCTCCTCGCGGTGGCCGTTCTGCTTGAAGGCCATCGCCCAGTCGGCGACGCCCATCGTCGACTCGGCCTTGCCCTTGCGGCCGGGCAGGGGGGCGGTGCCGTAGCTGATGCCGTGGCCGGCTGCCTGCTGCATCAGGGTCGGGTGGCCGTTGAGCATGCCGACCTCGCCGCGGGTGAAGGCGTCGAAGGTGTCCTGCCGGTTGGTGCGGGCCGGGGAGCCGGGGCCGGTGAGGCCGGCGCCGACCAGCTCGTCCCGCAGCCATTCGAAGGTCTTGATGTTCTGGGTGGAGTCGATGGTGTAGCTGCCGTTGGTGTCGGTGTAGCCGCCACCGCCGCTGAGCATCCACATCATGGTCTCGGCCTGGCACTCCTCGGGGCCGAGCGGCAGCCCGTACGGGATCTTCACCCCGCTGGACTTGAGCAGCTCCGCGGCCTCCTTGAGCTCGTCCCAGCTGGTGGGGGCGGAGGATATGCCGGCCTGGTCGAAGAGCTTCTTGTTGTAGAAGAGCAGCCGGGCGCTGGCCACGAACGGCAGCCCGTACTGCACCCGTCTCACCTCACCCGCATGGGCGATGGAGGCGATGAAACCGGCCTGGGTGGGGATGGAGAGCATCTCGTCGGCGCGGTAGAGCATGCCCTGCGCGGCGTAGTCGGCGTACGCGCCGATCTGCGCGATGTCCGGGGCCTGCCCCTTCTTGACCATGTCGGCGACGCGCCGGTCGACATCGGTCCAGCTGTAGACCTTGACGTCGACCTTGATCCCGCGGTGCTTCGCCTCGAACGCCCGGACCAGCTTGTCCCAGTACTTCTGGGAGCTGTTGGCGGTGCTGTCGCCGTAGTCGGCCGCGACCACCGTCAAGGTGACGTCGCCGTCCGAACCGGAGCCGCCGCAGGCCGTGAGCCCCGGGGTGGCCGCCACCGCGGCGACACCCGCCGTCGTCAGACCCAAGAACCGTCGCCGCTGCACCGCTGTTTCCCACCCTCTGGCTTGATTCATCCTCCAGGGGCCTCCCCCGAGGTCGAGCGAGTCTGCCTCACAAACCTCCACAGGGTCTACACCATGGGCATCCCGCTTCTCTGTCGACGTGGCGCCTTCCCAGGTCAGCGGGGTTCTACACACCCAAGTGCGATGCGTCACGCAGTCACAAGCGGAATGGTTGGTTCATACCAATCCCCTGGTGTGCAAGGGTGCGATCTCCGCACGAGAGGCGGTACGAGACGGCGAGAAGTCACCGCGATGAGGCGCTGAGAAGCGGCGAGAAGCGGCGAGTGGACTAGACCTCTCATGGTGGATCGCGGGAGACTGTTCCATGTGAAACACGTCATCGCCCTGGATGTGGGCGGCACCGGCATGAAGGCCGCCCTGATCGGGGCGGACACCACACTCCTCCACGAGGCCCGGAGGCCCACCGGGCGGGAGCGCGGACCCGACGCGGTCGTGGCCGCGATCCTCGACTTCGCCGCCGAGCTGCGCGAGATCGGCGAGCGGCGGTTCGGCGGGCCCCCGGTGGCGGCCGGGGTCGGCGTGCCCGGGGTCCTGGACGAGGACCGCGGAGTGGCCGTCTTCGCCGCCAACCTCGGCTGGAGCAACGTCCCGCTGCGGGCGCTGCTGACCGAGCGGCTGGACGGCATCCCGGTCGCGCTCGCGCACGACGTCCGGATGGGCGGGCTGGCCGAGGGGCGGATAGGAGCGGGTGAGGGCGCCCCGCGCTTCCTGTTCGTAGCCGTCGGCACCGGGATCGCGGGCGCCATCGGCATCGACGGGCGCGTCGACCCCGGAGCGCACGGTTCCTCCGGCGAGATCGGCCATATCGTCGTCCGGCCGGGCGGCCCCGCCTGCGGCTGCGGCCAGTCCGGCTGTCTGGAGACGCTCGCCTCGGCGTCGGCGGTGGGCCGTGCCTGGGCCGACGCGAGCGGCGATCCGGCGGCGACCGCCGCCGACTGCGCCAAGGCCGTCCGGGCCGGGGACCCGAAGGCCGTGGCGGTGTGGCGGGAGATGGTGGACGCGCTCGCCGACGGTCTGGTGACCGCCCTCACCCTGCTGGACCCCGGTGTGCTGATCGTCGGCGGCGGGCTGGCCGAGGCCGGCGAGACGCTGTTCGCACCGCTGCGTACCGCGGTCGAGGAGCGGCTCACCTTCCAGCAGCTTCCCCGTATCGTCCCGGCGGCCCTCGGGGACACCGCCGGTTGCCTGGGCGCGGGTCTGCTCGCCTGGGATCGTCTCTCTACGGAGGTAACCACCTGATGGTCCAGCGAACGGTTCTCACGGGCGCCCGGGTGGTCCGGCCGGAAGGCGTGGTCGACGACGGGCGGGTCACGGTCGAGGGCACGCGCATCGCCGCGACCGGCACGCGCATCGCCGCGACGGACGCGCACACCGCCGCGACGGGACCGGCGGCGGACCCGGTGTCCGCCCCCGGCGGGGAGGTGCTCGACCTGCCGGGCTGCTGGATCGTCCCCGGCTTCGTGGACCTGCATGTGCACGGCGGCGGCGGGGCCTCGTTCTCGGCGGGCACCCCCGAGGAGGCCCTGACCGCCATCGGTACGCACCGGCGGCACGGCACCACCACCATGCTCGCCTCCACCGTCACCGGCGATCTGGACGACCTCGCCCAGCAGGCCGCCGCCCTCTCGGATCTGGTGGAGCAGGGCGAGTTGGCGGGCATCCACTTCGAGGGGCCGTTCATCTCCCCCCACCGCTGCGGTGCCCACCAGCCGTCGCTGCTGCGCGCACCCGATCCGGCGGATGTGCGCAAGCTCGTGGACGCGGCGCGCGGCACCGCGCGGATGATGACCCTCGCGCCCGAGCTGCCGGGCGGGCTGGAGTCCGTACGGCTGCTGGCCGACAGCGGAGTCCGCGCGGCCGTCGGCCACACCGACTCGACGTACGAGGCGACGCTGGAGGCCGTCGAGGCGGGCGCGACCGTGGCGACCCACCTGTTCAACGCGATGCCGTCACTGCTGCACCGCGCCCCCGGACCGATCGCGGCGCTGCTGGAGGACGAGCGGGTCACCGTCGAGCTGATCAACGACGGCACGCATCTGCACCCCGCCGCGCTCCAGCTGGCGTTCCACCGGGCGGGCGCGGACCGGGTCGCCTTCATCACCGACGCGATGGGCGCGGCGGGCATGAGCGACGGGCGCTATCCGCTCGGCCCGATGGAGGTCGAGGTGAAGGACGGCGTCGCGCGGATCAGCGACGGGCCGACGGCCGGCTCCATCGCGGGCTCCACCCTCACCCTGGACCGGGCCTTCCGGCGGGCCGTCACGGTCGACGGGCTCAGCGTCGAGGAGGCCGTCAGGGCGCTGTCCGCCACCCCCGCCCGGGTGCTGGGCATCGCCGACCGGGTGGGCTCGCTGGAGCCGGGCAAGGACGCCGATCTCGTCGTGCTCGACGACGGCTTCCGGCTGCGGGGCGTGATGCGCCGGGGCGACTGGGTGGTCCGTCCCGAACTGGACTGAAGTGCCCTGATTCCAGGCGGCGATGACGTGTCCGGACGGTGTCCGGAACGACACGGAGGTCTGGGCCGACGCCACTCGTTTTGGCATGATCGCTCGGGCACGGGCACCGCCCGGCGCACAGTCGCACGCTTCAGCACAGGAATCTCCGTCCGGCGGGGGGACGGGAGAGGGGATGCCAGGGTGATCCTTACGGTCACGCTCAACACCGCCCTCGACATCACCTACCGGGTGCCAGAACTGCGCCCACACGCCACCCATCGCGTCACCGAGGCCCTCGAACGGCCCGGCGGCAAGGGCCTCAACGTGGCCCGGGTGCTGGCCGCGCTCGGCCATGACACCGTCGTCACCGGCTTCGCCGGCGGGGTCACCGGAACGGTGCTGCGGCAACTGCTCGCCCAGCTCCCCACGGCTGGTGACGGCCTCGGGGACGGGGCACGTCCGGGGACAGTTCCCGGCGGGGCACGTCCGGGGACAGTTCCCGACGGCACACGTCCGGGGAGGATCACCGACGCGCTGGTCCCGATCGCCGGCACCACCCGGCGCACCATCGGCGTCGTGGACGCCACCACGGGCGACACCACCCAGCTCAACGAGCCCGGCCCGGTCGTCACCACCGCCGAGTGGTCCGCCTTCATGGAGAGTTACGGCCGGCTGCTGCGCGAGGCGTCGGCGGTCGCCCTGTGCGGCAGTCTGCCGCCCGGGGTCCCCGTCGGGACGTACGCCCTGCTGATCCGGGAGGCGCATGCGGCGGGCGTACCCACCCTGCTGGACACCAGCGGCGAACCGCTGCGCCGGGGCATCGCCGCCCGCCCGCATGTCGTCAAGCCCAACGCCGAGGAGCTCGCCGGACTCACCGGCGCCACCGACCCGCTGCGCGCCGCGCGTGACGCCCGGCGGCGCGGGGCGCACGCGGTGGCCGCCTCACTGGGCTCCGAGGGCATGCTCGCGGCCACCGCCCACGGCACCTGGCGCGCCGCCCCGCCCCGCCGGCTGACGGGCAATCCGACGGGGGCCGGGGACGCGGCGGTCGCGGGGCTGCTGTCCGGGCTGGTGGAGGAGTTGCCGTGGCCGGACCGGCTGGCCCGCGCGGTGGCCCTGTCGGCGGCGGCCGTACGGGCCCCGGTGGCGGGCGAGTTCGACCGACCGGTCTACGACGAGGTGCTGAGCCAGGTCGAGGTGACGGAGCACCCCACGGCGGCGTGAGGCAGCGCGCTCAGCGCCCTTCAAGCACACCCAACACCCCCAGCGCAGCTATCTCTCTTCCCGGGAGATGACGAACAGCACGCGCAGCACCAGCAGCGCCGTGATCACCAGCAGGTGGTAGCCGAGCAGTTGGAAGAGCCCCGTGCCGGGGACGACCTCCGGGCCGCGCTGGATGGTCAGCAGGATCGCCGACATCAGGCCGCTGGTCGCCGCGATGAAGGTGAGCAGCACCTGATGGACCAGGGTGCGGACGTAACGCCGGTCGCGGGCGTCGGCGAACAGCCGCACCCCGACCCCCAGCCGCCCCTGCTCCAACGCGCTGGTGACGCGGTCCAGACGGCGCGGCAGCCGGCGCAGCAGCTCCCATGCGGCCAGCAGCTCCCCCGGCAGGACCTGTTCCGGGGATACGGGCCCGCCCTGGCCGGGGGATGTGCCGCGGCGCGCCGTCCCCAGGGTGGCGCCGCGTGCCTCGTCCACCATGTTGAACCCCGGGGAGATCTTGGTGAGCGTCCCTTCCAGCGTGGCCAGCGCCCGGAAGACCGCGGCCGCCTCCGGCGGCACCGTCAGCCCGTACCTGGCGACGAGCTGGAGGAGGTCGGCGAACACCTGCACCGAGGGGGTCGAGCCGGGCACGAAGTGGCGGGACAGGAAGCGGCCCAGCGCCCGTTCGAGTCCGCGTTCGTCGATCTCGTCGGGGCGGGGCACGATCTGGAGCAGGGCGTCGTACAGGGCGGCCGGATCACCGGTGTTGACGGCCAGCAGGAACAGCTTGAGCCCGGACCGCAGCTGGGCGTCGACCCGGCCGACGGAGCCGAAGTCGATGAGTCCGATCCGCCCGTCGTCCAGCAGCAGGATGTTTCCCGGGTGCGGGTCGGCGTGGAACACGCCGTCGACCAGTATCTGATCGAACATGCTGGTCAGCAGGGCCCGCGCCCAGTCCAGCCGCTCCGCGTCGGTCGCGGTGGCAAGCCGTTTGGCCGCACCGATGGACTCCCCCGGCAGCCACTCCAGGACCAGCACGCGCTCACCGGACAGCTCTTCGCGGACCGACGGCAGCCGTATGGGCCCGTCCTGCGGCCGCCGCGCCCACGCGGCCGCCACCGTGGCGATGTTCGCCGCCTCGACCCGGAAGTCCAGCTCCTCGTGGACGGAGGCGGCGAACCCCTCCGCCAGTCCCACCATGCCGAGGGTGCGCGCCCAGCGGGTGCGCCGCTCCAGCATGGCGGCCAGCCGGCAGATGATGTCCAGGTCGCGCTCGACGACCGTACGGACGCCCGGACGCAACACCTTGATGACGGCCTTCTCGCCACCTCGCAACCACACCGCGTGCACCTGGGCGACGGAGGCGGAGGCCAGCGGGACCGGGTCGACGTCCTTGAAGATCTCCTCCCAGGGCACCCCGTACGCCTCGGCCAAGGACTTCTCCACCGCGGGCCAGGGCTCGGGAGGCACCTGGGACTGGAGTCTGCTGAGCTCGCTGATGAACTCCGGCGGCAGCATGTCATGCCGGGTCGACAGCATCTGGCCGAGCTTGACGAAGGTGGGGCCGCCCTCCTCCAGCGCCAGCCGCAGCGGCCGGGCCAGCCGGACGGACCCGGTGGAGCGACCGCGCAGATACGGGCGCAGCCCGTGCCGTACCGCGATCGAGACGATGTGGGAGTAGCGGCGGCCCCGGGCGATCCGCGACCGCAGTGCCCTCGGCCAGCTGGCCGGCGAACCCATCGATCCGCTGGGGAACACCACCTCCCAGGCGGCCAGGAATCCCATCGTGACCAGGAGCGTGGAGCCGAACTGGACCCCGGTGAGGGCGCCCTGCTGCTCGGGGCGCTGCATCACCAGGTTGAAGACCCCGAGCCCCGCCAGGCTGACCAGCCCGGCGAAGAGCGCCCGGATGAAGCCGATGTGCAGCCCGAGCAGCCGCCGCGCGCTCACCACGAAGGCGGTCATGAACCCGCTCATCACCAGCAGGACCAGGGAGAACTGAGCCACCTTCACCCGCTGCCCCCATGCCCCCGCCGTCGGACGACCCGTCCGCCCACTCTGCGCCGTCCGCCCATTCTGCGCGGGGCGGGGGACAGAGGGAGCGGGGAGGATCATTCGTGGCCGGAACCTGCCACGGGGGTGGTCAGCCCTTGTCCAGCCACATCTGGTCGATGTTGGCGTCGCACTTGTCGCCGTTCTCGCACGACACGGTGATCGTGTTGGTGCCCTTGTTGAGCTGGACGATGGACCAGGTCTCGGTCCAGCCCTTCTCGTAGTCGCCCTTCGGCGCGCCCGCGAAGTTCTTCATGTTGAGCGGCCGCGACTCCTTCTTGCCGTTGATCGTCAGCGACATGCTCTGGTCCTCGCCGGGCACACCGTAGGTGACGTACAGCCGGTACGACTTCGCCTTGGCCACGTCCACGGTCCAGGTCGCCGACGCGCCCGGGGTGTTGAGCCCGCCGACGTAGGTGCCGCCCTCGGCCTTGGCGCCCTGGATGTCGCTCGCGGTGGCCGCGCCGCCGGCCAGCCGCATCTTCGCGGCGTCCTCAGCGGGCAGGTCCTCGTCCGGGTCCTTGGAGGCCCCGGCGGACCCGCTGGGCTGGGCGCTGGCGCTCGCCGTGGGCTGGTTGGTCGGGTCGGCCTGGTCGTCCTTCTTGTCGTCACCGTTGGTGATCATGGCGACGCCGATGCCCACGATGACCACCGCGACCACGGCGATCGCGCCGATGAGCAGCCCCTTGTTGTTGGGGCCGCGGCCGCCGCCCCCGTGGCCGCCGCGCGGGGCGGCCGCACCGGGCTGGCGGGGAGCGCCGCCGGGCAGGGTCTCGGGGGCGGCGTAGTAGGCGTTCTGCCGGCCGGGGCCGCCCTGCTGGCCGTACCCCTGCGGCTGCTGGTTCGGGATCTGCTGGCCGTAGGTGCGCTCACCCACCGCGCGCACATGGTTGTAGGAGGTGCGGGGGACCCCCGGCTGGGCCGGACCGGGGTAGCCGTAACCACCGGTGCGGGGGGCGGCACCCGGCTGACCCGACTGACCGCCCTGCTGTCCCTGGTCGCCCTCCGAGCGATACAGGTAGGCGAACGGGTCGTCGTTCTCCGGCGTGTCCGAGCCGTTGTTGCCGGCCGTCATCCCTGGTCACTCCCCTATGCATATGGCCATCGGCGCAACTGTGAGAACGCGCCACGACAGCTCATATCAGGGTCGAGAGGGCCTCAACAGAGCGTGTGCCGTCCGGATGGCCAATATTCATGATCGGTTCACTGTCGGCGGCAAGGCCGCATCGGCGCAGCCTACCGCGCACGGACACCCCAACGCCTCTTCCGGCCCGGCGGCAGCGCATCATCCGGCCCGCCGGCGCTCCTTGGAGCGGGACCGCTTCTCGATGTACATCCGCTGGTCAGCGGATTGCAGCACCTCTTCGGCGGACATTCCGCAGCCCGCCCAGCCGATGCCGAAGCTGGCCCCCACCCGGACGGCCCGGCCGTCCACCCGGATGGGCGGGGTGATCGCATTGCGCAGCCGCACCGCCAGGTCCTGGGCGTCGGCCCGGCCGAGGCCGTCGGCGAGGACGACGAACTCGTCGCCGCCGAGGCGGGCGACCGTGTCCCCGTCCCGTACGCCGTTGCTCAGCCGGCGGGCGACCTCGATGAGCACGGCGTCGCCCGCGTGGTGGCCGAACCGGTCGTTGATGGACTTGAAGCCGTCGAGGTCGCAGAAGAGCACCGCGAGTCCCTTGTGACCGTCGTCGGCGGCGGAGTCCTCGTTGGGCGGGATGGTGTGCACATGACCGTCGAACGGGACGCTGTCGGCGGGGGGCGGGGTGCCGAAGCACTCGAAATCGTCGAAGCCGTGGAGATGCCCCGCCGCGTCCACGTAGACCCCGCCGCCCATGGCACCCCCGTCGGGCGAGGCGGCCTCGTCCTCGTACCCCCCGCCCGGCTGCGGCGGGGTGGCGCACAGCCGGGCGGCGAGGCGGGCCCGCAGCTCGGCGCTGTTGGGCAGTCCGGTCAGGGAGTCATGGCTGGCGCGGTGGGCGAGCTGGAGCTCATGGCGCTTGCGCTCCTCGATGTCCTCGACATGGGTGAGCAGGAAGCGCGGGCCGTCGGCGGCGTCGGCCACCACCGAGTTGCGCAGCGAGACCCAGACGTACGAACCGTCGCGGCGGGCCAGCCGCAGCTCGGCGCGGCCGCCCTCGGCGGAGGTGCGCAGCAGGGTGCCGATGTCCTCGGGGTGGACGAGGTCGGAGAACGAGCAGCGGCGCATCGCGGAGGCGGGGCGGCCCAGCAGCCGGCACAGGGCGTCGTTGGTGCGCAGCAGCCGGCCGTCCTGATCGCCGCCCATCTCGGCGATGGCCATACCGCTGGGCGCGTACTCGAACGCCTGCCGGAAGGACTCCTCGCTGGCGCGCAGCGCCTGCTGCTCGCGCTCCAGGCGCAGCAGGGCGCGCTGCATGTTGCCGCGCAGCCGGGCGTTGCCGATCGCGACGGCGGCGTGGAAGGCGTACACCTGGAGGGCTTCGCGGCCCCAGGCGCCGGGGCGGCGGCCGTTGCGGGGCTTGTCGACGGACAGCACGCCTATCAGCTCCCCGCCGGAGGCGCCCGCCGCGTAGAGCGGGGCGAACAGGCGGTCCATGGGGTGCCATTCGTCGGGGAAGCGGGGCGCGGGGCCGGGCGTGTGCCACTGCGGGACGTCGTCGTCGTCCAGGACCCAGCCCTCGCTGTACGGAATGAAGCGCAGATCGCCCCAGCGGTCGCCCATGGCCAGCCGGCGCTCCCAGGAGGAACGGGAGCCGACCCGCCCGGCCATCAGCGCCTCGGCGCCCGGACTGCCGCCGACGGCGGCGACGACGAGGTCTCCGTCGGGGCGGACGAGGTTGACGGCCGACAGCTCGAAGCCGAGTCCGGCGATGACGCCGTCGGCGACGGCCTGAAGCGTGTCGGCGAAGTTGCGGGCGGTGTTCAGATCGGCGACCACCTGGTGCAGCTGCCGCAGTGTCGCAAGGCGGATGTACGGCTCCGACTCGGTCTCCATCGCTCGCACTCCCCCGAGACCTCGACAGCAAACTCCTGGCTTCTTGTCGTCCGATTGCCACGGCCACTGAATCACAGCGAGCTGCTCACTCGGTACACAGGGTCAACAATTACTGCCTGCTGTGACTTATGTCACAGACCGTATTCGCCCCTTCGACAGAGCGTATGGGAGCGCTCCTAGTTTTTGTGATCGCAAATCCCGGAACGATCACGCCTGGTCATACAAGGTGGTCGCGCGAAGGACCGAACCCCGCCGGGGGCCGCCCGGCCGCACCCGGCCTACGGCCGACGGCTGAGCCGGGCGTGGTTCCGGCGCCCGATGCGGGGAGCGGGCGGGGGCGTCTAGCGTCGAGGTGTGTGCTCTACGACGCCTTCCACCCCAGCCGAGTCCGCCGTCCCCCATGCTGGTGGGGTGAGTGAGGACGAGTTCCGCGCCGCGCTGTCACGGTTCACCGCCGGTGTGGTGCTGGTCACCGCGCACGACCCGGAGGAGGGGCCGCGCGGTGAGGACGTCGGCATGACGGCCACCGCGTTCATGTCGGTGTCACTTGACCCGCCGCTGGTGATGGTGAGCGTTCGCAACGGTTCCCGGATGGACGAGCTGCTGGAGCGACAGCCGCACTGGGCGGTATCGGTCCTGTCGGACGCTCAACGGCACATCGCGGGACGATTCGCCATGAAGGGGCGCATCAGCGACAGGCTGCTGTTCCAGGACATGACCGTGGCGCGCGGAGCGCATACGGACGCCCCGCTCGCGGTGGGCGCGCTGGCGACACTGGAGTGCCGCACCGAGCAGCGGGTGACCGCCGGGGACCACACGCTGGTGGTGGGACGGGTGCTCGAGGCGTCGGCACCGGCCGGGGAGGGCGGGCCGCTGACGTACTACCGGGGGCGCTACCGCACATTGGGCTGAGGGCCTCGCGCCGACGGAAGACCCCGCCCGGAGGTGGCGCTCAGCGTTCTTCGAGTTCCCGGCGCACGGTAGTGGCTATGCGGGCGAGCGCGGCCCCGAGGTGGCGGCGCTGGGCGGCGGTGAGCGGATCGAAGACCAGCCGCTTGACCTGTGCGACGTGTTCCGGTGCGCTCTCGACGAGCTTCTGCCGACCTGTGTCGGTCAGAGCGGCGAGGGTGTACCGACCGTCTCCGGGATCGGGCCGGCGGGCGACCCAGTCGCGGGCCTCGAAGCGGTCCATCAGCTTCGACAGGCGGGGCTGGGTGCTGTCGCAGTCCCGGGCCAGATCGCTGAGCCGCATCGTGGCCTCGTCGGCCATGGACAGCCGGGCCAGCACCCCGTACTCGAAGTTGGAGATTCCCGACGTTCGCTGGAGCTGACGGTCGAGGGCCGCCGGCAGGGCGATCACGACGGTGAGGAGCGCCTGCCACAGGTCCTGCTGGTCGTCGTCGAGCCAGGGTGACTGGGTGTTCATAAGCCTCATCATACTTGCCCAGGCAAGTGGCATCACTTGCCTGGGCAAGTATGAACGGGTTACGGTTTCACTTGCCTGGGCAAGTCACGAACACGTGCCTGGGCAAGCGAACGAGCACGTCGTCCCACTGCCGGCCGCCGTCGGGGCCGCCGACGACCCCGTTCGCGTGCTTCTCGTTCCCGCCTGATCGCCTCACTCCCTTGGCGACGGCATCAGGAGATCCTGGAGGAAAGTGCCATGAAGGCAATGCGTTTCCACGAGTTCGGCGGCAGTGCGGTCCTGCGCTACGAGGACGTCGACCGTCCGGTTCCCGGGGCCGGGCAGGTGCTGGTGCGGGTGGCGGCCACCTCGTTCAACCCGGTCGACGACCACATCCGCGCCGGTGTCCTGGCCGAGATGATCCCGATCGCTCTCCCGTACGTGCCGGGGATCGACCTGGCGGGCACCGTCGATGAACTCGGCGCGGGCGTGACGGGCGTCCAGGTGGGTGACCGGGTGGTGGCGATGCTGCCCCTCGACTCCGCCGGCGGCGCCGCCGAGTACGTCGCCGTCCCGGCCGAGTCCCTGGCCCCGGCGCCCCGGACGATCGAACTGGTCGACGCCGCCGCCCTGCCGCTGGCCGGCCTGTCGGCCTGGCAGACGGCATTCGAGCTGGCCGAGCTGAAAGCCGGTCAGTCCGTCCTGGTCAACGGGGCAGGGGGCGCGGTGGGCAGCCTCGTGGTGCAGCTCGCCGTCGACGCGGGAGCCCAGGTGACCGCGGTGAGCACGCCGCGGCACGCGGACCGCCTTCGCGGCTACGGCGCGCACCGGGTCGTCGGACCTCTCGACCTCGCCGCGGGCCCGGCCGCCGTGGGCGGCCCGTTCCAGGCCGTGGTGAACCACGTGCGCGTCTCCCCGGAGGAGCTCGCACGGCTGACGGCCTACGTCGCCGACGGCGGAGCCGCCGCGAGCACGGCCGGCCCGATTCCCGAGGACCCCGCCCGGGGAGTGCGCAGCGCGAACCTGTGGGTGCGCAGCGACGGAGCGCAGCTGGCCGAGCTGGTCGGCAAGGTGGACGCCGGCAAGCTCAGGCTCCACGTCGCCGCCCACCGCGCGGTGGCCGAGCTGGCCGCCGTGCATGAGGACGCCGGCGCCGGGCGGCTGCCCGGCAAGACGGTCGTACTCGCTCCCTGACCGAGCCCGGCCCGGCCGCCGGCCGTACGACTCGGCACCCGGCCGGTGGCGGCCACGCGTTACGGCACACCGATTCCAGCACACCGGGAGGCACGCGATGATCGACCAGGAAACCTTCGTCGAGCTGATGAGCGGGGTGTGTGCCCCGGTCACCGTGGTGACGGCGACATCCGCGGACGGACGGCCGCACGGCAGCACCGTGTCGAGCTTCGCCTCGCTCTCGCTCCACCCCCCGCTGGTGAGCTTCGCGCTGGACCGCTCCTCGGGGCTGCTGCCCCACCTGCGGCCGGGGGCCCGGGTGGGGGTGCACATCCTCGGCGCCCACCAGCAGGAACTGGCGTCGGCATTCGCCCGCCGGCACCGGGGGCCGGGCTCGAAGTTCGACGGCCTCACCTGGACCGTCCGCGCCGGACTGCCCTACCTGCCCGAGTCCGCCGGCTGGACCGCGGGGCGCGTCGAACGCCACGTGGACGGCGGCGACCACGTCCTGCTCATCATGAGCCTCGAGGAAGCCGAGTCGACCGCCGCGGCCCCGCTGGTCTACGCCCGCCGGACCTTCGGCACCCACTCCGGCCTCGCCGTCGCCGGCTGACCCGCTGTGCCATCCCTCTCCGACCCTCTCCGACACCGGAAGTGACGACGATGAGCACCATCACGGACGTACCCCGCACCACCGACGCCGCGCGCACCCTGCGGGCCGACCTCGTCGAACGCGCCGCCGCCCTGCGACCACTGATCGCCGCCAACGCCGATGCGACCGACCGCGAACGGGCGGTGCCCGCCGGGAACATCGACGCCCTGGCCCAGGCCGGCCTGCTCTCCCTGATGCGGCCCGCCCGCTACGGCGGTCTTCAGACCGACTTCCGCACCCTGCTGGAGGTCAGCCGCGAGATCGGATACGCCTGCGGCTCCACCGCCTGGCTGACCTCCCTGCTCAACGCCAACGCCTGGTTCGTCGGGCTCTTTCCCGCGCAGGCCCAGGACGACGTCTGGGCCCACCACCCCGGCGCCCGGGTCGCCGGCGTCGTGACCCCCTCGGGCACCGCGCACGTGGTCGAGGGCGGATACCGGGTGAGCGGGCGCTGGGCGCCGGCCTCCGGGTGCACCCACGCCGACTGGGCCGTCCTGGGGGTCACCCGGCCCGACGCCGAGGGCACGGCGGACGCCGTCGGCATCGTGCTCGCGCCGATGTCGGAGCTGACCGTCGAGGACACCTGGTTCGTGGCGGGGATGCGCGGGACCGCGTCGAACACGCTCATCGGCGAGGACCTGTTCGTGCCCGCTCACCGCTTCCACTCCGTACCCGACGCCATCGAGGGCCGCTACGCCACACCCTTCACCGACGAGGCCCTCTACCGCTCACCCTTCGTGCCCACCACCGCGCTCGTGCTGACCGGGCCCCAGCTCGGGCTGGCCGCCGCCGCGGTCGATCTCCTGATCACCAAGGCCCCGCAGAGGAGGCTGACCCTGACGCACTACACCGTCCAGGCCGAGGCGCCCACGATCCAGCTCGCCGCCGCGCACGCGGCCTCGCACGCCGACTCCGCCCAGCTGCACGCCTACCGCGCCGCCGACGACATCGACAAGGCGGCGCGGACCGGGGAGTACCCCGCCTACGACACCCGGGCGCGGATGCGCATGGACGCGGGCAGGGCCGCGGTCCACGCACGCGAGGCGGTCCGCACGGTGTGCTCTGCCCAAGGCGCCTCGAGCTTCGGCGATGCCAACCCGCTCCAGCGCATCTGGCGCGACATCGAGACCGGAAGCCGGCACGCCGTCCTCAGCCCCGAGGTCGCCGCCGAGGTCTACGGCGCCTCGCTGTTCGGCATCCGGGGCACGGTGTCCGCGCTGGTGTGAGCGCGGTTGGCCGCCGCACCGCCGTACTAGACCCACCCTCGGCCCGAACGCCCCCGCTTGGTCTCACCGCGCTGCTTCTTCTCACGCAGCCGCCGCTCGTTGATGCCCCGGGGAATCCGGGTCGGGCGGCGCGGCTTGGGCGGTGGCGCGGTCGCCTCCGCGAGCAGTGAGGCGAGCCTTACGGCGGCCGTCTCGCGGTTGCGCCACTGCGAACGGTGCTCGGCGGCCCGTACGGTCACCACCCCGTCCACCAGGCGGCCCGCCAGCCGCTCCAGCGCGCGCTCCTTCCACACGGGCGGCAGCGCCTCGGTGCGGGCGAGGTCGAAGCGCAGCTCGACCTGGCTGTCGCTGGTGTTGACGTGCTGTCCACCGGGCCCGGAGGAGCGCGAGAAACGCCACATCAGCTCGGCCTCGGGCAAGCAGACCGAACCTCGGATGACATAGGGCGCGGACATGCCTCCATGGTCGCGCGCCGACCCCGATGGCGTCATCTTCTTATCCGGTCCGGTCATCTCGTCGCACCAGGCCATCAGGGTTTGGCAAAGAAAGTAAAGCGAGCTGGAACCTGTCGGTGTGTTCGTGGCGTTGTGGAGGGTGACGACGGCTTCGCCCGTCGCCTCGGACCATCGAGACCACGAAAGGGACTCCCCATGGCTGTAAGCCTGTCCAAGGGCGGCAACGTCTCGCTCACCAAGGAGGCACCGGGCCTGACCGCCGTCACGGTCGGCCTCGGCTGGGACGTCCGCACCACCACGGGCACCGACTTCGACCTCGACGCGAGCGCCATCGCCGTGAACGCCAACGGCAAGGTCTACTCCGACCAGCACTTCGTGTTCTTCAACAACAAGTCCACGCCGGACCAGACCATCGTCCACACCGGTGACAACCTCACCGGCCAGGGCGAGGGCGACGACGAGCAGATCAACGTCAACCTGGCCGGTCTGCCGGCCGACGTGGAGAAGATCGTCTTCCCGGTCTCGATCTACGACGCCGAGTCCCGCAGCCAGAACTTCGGCCAGGTGCGGAACGCGTTCATCCGCATCGTCAACCAGGCCGGCGGCACCGAGATCGCCCGCTACGACCTGAGCGAGGACGCCGCCACCGAGACCGCCATGGTCTTCGGCGAGCTGTACCGCAACGGCGCCGAGTGGAAGTTCCGCGCCGTCGGCCAGGGCTACGCCTCCGGCCTGGTCGGCATCGCCCAGGACTTCGGCGTCAACGTCTAGCGTCGCGCTCCGGCTGACCTGGCCGGCACGAAGAGACCCCCCCAATTCACCGTTGGGGGGTCTTTTCGTGTGCAGGAAGAGGCTTTCAGCGGCCGAACCGTGACTGCAACTGCTCAGGGACACGTTCGCCCTGGATCCGGATGTCGGCCGCGGCCTCTTCGATCCGATGCAGGTCGCCGGTTGTCAGCTCGACGTCGAGTGCGCCCAGGTTCTCTTCCAGGCGGTGCAGCTTGGTGGTGCCGGGGATCGGCACGAACCACGGCTTCTGCGCCAGCACCCAGGCGAGAGCGATCTGGGCCGGCGTGGCTCCTTTGTCGTCGGCAATCTGCTGCAGCAGGTCGACCAGCACCTGGTTGGCTTGCCGTGCTTCAGGGCTGAAGCGCGGAAGCAGGCGACGGAGGTCGTTGTCGGCCAGCGACGTGCTGGAATCGATCTTGCCGGTCAGAAATCCTTTGCCGAGCGGGCTGTAGGGCACCAGACCGATGCCCAGTTCCTCCAAGGTCGGAATGATGTCGGTTTCGTGCTCGCGCATCCAGAGCGAGTACTCGCTTTGCAGTGCCGTTACTGGCTGCACGGCGTGGGCGCGACGAATCGTCGCGGCACCGGCCTCGGACAAGCCGAAGTGCTTTACCTTGCCTTCGGCGATCAGCTCCTTGACCGTGCCGGCCACGTCTTCAATGGGCACGTTGGGGTCGACGCGGTGTTGGTAGAGCAGGTCGATGCATTCGGTTCGAAGACGCTTGAGCGAGGCCTCGGTCACTTGGCGGATCTGCTCGGGCCTGCTGTCGACCCCGGACATCGGGGTCGGCCCGTGCTCGCCGTGCTTGATTCCGAACTTGGTGGCGATCACCACCTGGTCGCGGACCGGTGCCAGCGCCTGACCGACCAGGTCCTCATTGGTGAACGGGCCGTAGACTTCGGCAGTGTCGAAGAAAGTCACGCCATGGTCAACGGCCGCCCGCAGCAGCTTCGTCATCTCGGCTGTGTCTTGTGGCTGACCGTAGAAGAAACTCATACCCATACAGCCGAGCCCGAGAGCCGAGACTTCGAGGCCTTGCCCTAGTTTGCGTTGTTGCATTGGAGATGCTCCAGGGATATCGATCGTCCGGCTCCCGCTTATTTCGTGTTCGGCCGGGAGCCGGTATAGAACTCAGGCAGCCTTCCGGGACGCCGGCGAGACCCCAGTGATACAGGCATGCCCCAAACGCTATGGCCTTGGAGCGCACTCCAAGCAAGCGGAACAGGGAGGGCCTTTTCTCCCGTTGTCTCATCCCGAATTAGCTTGTCATTCAACGGCCGCCGTAGAGAGCGCCGCGCCCGCGGCGGCCGAGCACGCCTGGAAGCTCGGAGAGGCAGATGACGAGATCGGGCAGGCCCCCGCTTTCCGGTGAAGCGCCGGGGTGAGCGGTCTCGGGTGGTTGGGCCCGTTGTCACTCCTGCGGGGGGTGGGTGGCGGCCGGGTGGAAGGCGGCGGACACCGCTGTGGCGAGGGCCTGCTTGCGGCGGTCGTGGTCCGCGGTGGGGTCGTCCGGGCGGGCGGTGGCGTGGAGGCCGGACGGGGACCAGGTCAGGGCCATGGCGGTGACCAGGGCGAGGACGTCCGGCGGTGCGATCGCGGCGATGACGCGGCCGGTGCGCTGGGCTTCGGCGATCGCGCTCAGTTTGGCCGCGCCCACCGATGACTCGGTCACCGCGTCATCGGTGGCGACGCCCTCCATCTTGGCCCAGGTGGCCAGGCGGACCAGTTCCGGTCGTGCGACGGCGGCGTCGTACAGCCGCACGGCGTACCGGGGGAGGTCGTCGGCCGTGAACGGCACGGCGTCGACCACGGCGTCGGCGTGCAGGCGGAAGACGGCGCGGAAGAGGCCGAGTTTGTCTCCGAAGTAGGCGTACAGCTGCGCCTTGTTGACACCCGCGGCGGCCGCGATGCGGTCGACCCGGGCACCCGCGATGCCATGGGCGGCGAAGTCGGTGGTGGCCGCGTCGAGGAGGCGGCGGCGGGTGGCATCGCTTTTCCGGGGGGACACGGGAGTCAGGTTACCAACTGGTTAGTTGCTATCGCCGGACGGTGGTGCGTAGGCTCGGCGTCCCGAAACCAACTAGTTAGTTAGAAACGAGGTGGCGGCGCATGACTGTGCGCGCTTACGCGGTGGAGCGGCCCGGCGGCCCCGTTCGGCGGTACGAGTACGAGCCGGAACCCCTGGGCCCCCTGGAGGTCGACGTCGCCGTGACGCACTGCGGCGTCTGCCAGACCGACGTCGGCGCGGTCGACGACACGTATGGCATCTCCCGGTTCCCGGTGGTCGCGGGGCACGAGGCGGTCGGCGTCATCGAGGCCGTGGGCAGCGCCGTGGACGGCACCCGGCTGGCGGTCGGTCAGCGGGTGGGGGTGGGGGCGACGGCCGGGGCGTGCTTCGCCTGCGCGTGGTGCCTCAGCGGCCGGCAGCACCTGTGCACGGAGAAGGACGACCTGGTCCTGCGTGGCGTCGGGGGCGCGTTCGCCACCCGCGTGCGCGCGGGCGACTGGCGGTATGTCCACCCCCTGCCCGACGCCCTCGCCTCCGAGCACGCGGCGCCGCTCCTGTGCGCCGGGATCACGGTGTTCTCGGCGGTCGTACGGTACGGGGTCCGGCCCACGGACCGGGTCGCGGTGGTGGGGGTGGGCGGACTGGGCCATCTGGCGCTCCAGTTCCTCGCCAAGTGGGGCTGCCATGTGACGGCCATCTCCACGACGGCCGCGAAGGAGGACGACGCCCGCCGGTTCGGCGCCCATGAGTTCGTCGTCGCGGATGACCTCCTCCAGGGGGACAGCGGCCCCCACGCGGACGGCGGACTCCAGCGGGGCTCGGGCTCGTTCGACTTCATCCTCTCCACCGTCTCGGCCGATCTGCCGTGGGACGCGTATCTCGCGGCGCTGCGCCCCCACGGAACGCTGTGCGTGGTCGGCGTCCCCCACGGGGCGCTCACCGTCAACCCGTTGAGCCTTCTGCTGGGCGAGAAGCGGCTCGTCGGCGGTCTCGTGGGAACACCGGAGGAGACCCGGCAGATGCTGGACTTCGCGGCCCGGCACGACATCCGCCCCACCGTCGAGCCCTTCCCCGCCGCGCGCCTGGACGACGCGCTCGACCACGTCCGCCACGGCCGCGCCCGCTACCGCGCGGTGGTGGAATTCTGACCGGGCGGGACCATCGGAACGGCCCCGTCCGGCACGCCGGAGGGACGCGGCGGCGCACAGGCACCGCATAGATCGACTTCTCGTCGCGTACACGGCAAGACCGCGCCCGCCTCGCCCTGCGCGGCCGCCGCGCGGTCCGCCACGCTCCCCACCTGCGCGATCAGCGCGGTTCGACCCCGGGTGGCCGGAGGGCCGCCGCGGTGGCGCGGGCATGACCTAGAGGGATAAGTCGGCATCAACTACCCGTTATTGCCTCATGCCTCGCTGACCGAATTCGCCCCTACTTGAACAACGGCGAGTCAAATTCTTGTTACGCACCTATCCGAATCGATCGGTGGGATGCCAATCTCTGCTCGGCTCGCTGCGCGTCAGCTGACTCCGCGGTAAGGGCTCAGGCACCACGACGTGCACCACCGCACCACGCGCACCACTCGCACCACTCCTGCTCGACCGGACGGCCCACCCATGGCCGTCCGCACCCCCTACACAGGGCCGCGACCCGGCGGCCCCAAGGCAAGGAGACCGAGTGAGACCCATCGCTTCCTCCCCCCGCCAGAAGACCGTCCGCGCGGCCGCGTTCATCGCCTCCGCCGCCATGGTCGTCATCGGTGTGCAGACCGGCCAGGCCAGCGCCCAGCCGGAGCGCTCCCGCGAGGCGGGCGCCACGGCGCTTTCGCTGACCCCCGCCGAGCGCACCACCGCGATCAAGGCGGCCCAGGCCGACGCCTCCGCGCAGGCCGAGTCCCTCGGGCTCGGGTCCAAGGAGAAGCTCCTCGTCCGCGACGTCATCAAGGACGCGGACGGAACCGTGCACACCCGCTACGAGCGCACCTACGCGGGGCTGCCCGTCCTCGGCGGCGACCTGGTCGTCCACCAGAAGACCAACGGCACCCAGTCCGTCAACAAGGCCACCAGCGCGCGCATAGCGGTCAAGAGCACCGACGCCGCCGTGACTCCCTCGGCCGCCTCCGGCACCGCGCTGAAGGCCGCGCCGAAGGCGACCACCGGCGAGAAGGCCACGTCGCCGCGGAAGGTGGTCTGGGCGGCCACCGGCACGCCCGTCCTGGCCTGGGAGACCGTCGTCACCGGGACGCAGGCCGACGGCACCCCGAGCGAGCTGCACGTCGTCACCGACGCGAGCACGGGCGAGAAGCTCTCCCAGTGGGAAGCCGTCAAGAACGGCACGGGCACCAGCAAGTACAGCGGCACGGTGACCCTGGGCACCACCAAGAGCGGCTCCACCTACAGCCTCACCGACGGTGCGCGCGGCAACCACAAGACCTATGACCTGAACCAGGGCAGCTCGGGCACCGGCACCCTGTTCACCGACGCGGACGACGTATGGGGCGGCGGCCGGCAGACCGCCGGCGTCGACGCGCACTACGGCGCGGCCGAGACCTGGGACTTCTACAAGGAGTTCCTGGGCCGCAACGGCATCAAGAACAACGGCGTGGGCTCGTACTCCCGCGTCCACTACGGCAACAACTACGTCAACGCGTTCTGGCAGGACTCCTGCTTCTGCATGACCTACGGCGACGGCTCGGGCAACGCCAACCCGCTGACCTCGCTCGACGTGGCCGCCCACGAGATGAGCCACGGCGTGACCGCCGCCACCGCCAACCTCAACTACAGCGGTGAGTCCGGCGGTCTCAACGAGGCCACCTCCGACATCTTCGCCTCCGCGGTGGAGTTCTACGCGGGCAACTCCTCGGACGTCGGTGACTACCTCATCGGCGAGAAGATCAACATCAATGGCGACGGCACCCCGCTGCGCTACCAGGACAAGCCCAGCAAGGACGGGGCGTCCCGGGACTACTGGTCCTCGTCGCTCGGCAGCATCGACGTCCACTACTCCTCCGGGCCCGCCAACCACTTCTTCTACCTGCTGTCCGAGGGCAGCGGCGCGAAGACCATCAACGGCGTGAGCTACAACAGCCCGACCTACGACGGCTCGACCGTCACCGGGATCGGCCGGGACAAGGCCATCAAGATCTGGTACCGGGCCCTGACCACGTACTGGACCTCGACCACCAAGTACGCGGGCGCCCGCACCGGCACCCTCAGCGCCGCGGCCGACCTCTACGGCTCCGGCTCCACCGAGTACAAGGCGGTCGCCGCCGCCTGGACCGCGATCAACGTGAAGTAGGACCGTAAGCCTTCGGTCAGAAGCGGTCATGGGCCGCACCGGGGAACCGGTGCGGCCCGTTCCCGCCATGCCCGGTCATCCCTGTCGTAGCCGCTGATCAGCGCTTACGCTGCTGCCATGACTCAACAGGTACGCGGCGTGGTGGCCCCCGGCAAGGGCGAGAAGGTCAGGATCGAGACGATCGTGGTGCCGGACCCCGGCCCCGGCGAGGCGGTGGTGAAGGTCCAGGCGTGTGGCGTCTGCCACACCGATCTGCACTACCGGGAGGGCGGGATCAACGACGAGTTCCCCTTCCTCCTCGGCCACGAGGCGGCGGGTGTCGTGGAGTCCGTGGGCGACGGCGTCACGGAGGTGGCCCCGGGCGACTTCGTGATCCTCAACTGGCGGGCGGTGTGCCATGAGTGCCGGGCCTGCCGCCGCGGCCGCCCCTGGTACTGCTTCAACACCCACAACGCCGGCCAGCCCATGACGCTGACCGACGGCACCGCGCTGACCCCCGCGCTGGGCATCGGCGCGTTCGCCGAGAAGACGCTGGTGGCCGCCGGTCAGTGCACCAAGGTCGACCCCTCGGCCTCGCCCGCCGCGGCCGGGCTGCTCGGCTGCGGGGTGATGGCCGGGATCGGCGCGGCGATCAACACCGGCAACGTCCAGCGCGGCGACTCGGTCGCCGTCATCGGCTGCGGCGGGGTCGGCGCCGCCGCGGTCGCCGGGGCGCGGCTGGCCGGCGCCGCGAAGATCATCGCGGTGGATCTGGACGAGCGGAAGCTGGACTGGGCCCGTTCGCTGGGCGCCACCCACACCGTCAACGCCAAGAGCGCCGACGTCGTCGAGGCCGTCCAGGGGCTGACCGACGGCAACGGCGCCGATGTCGTCATCGAGGCGGTGGGCCGCCCCGAGACCTACCGGCAGGCGTTCTACGCCCGTGACCTGGCCGGCACGGTCGTCCTGGTCGGCGTCCCCACCCCCGAGATGAAGCTGGAGCTGCCGCTGCTGGACGTCTTCGGGCGCGGCGGGGCGCTCAAGTCCTCCTGGTACGGGGACTGTCTGCCGTCCCGCGACTTCCCCATGCTGATCGACCTCTACCAGCAGGGCCGCCTGGACCTGGACGCGTTCGTCAGCGAGACGATCGGGCTCGAGGACATCGAGGAGGCGTTCGCCAAGATGCACCGCGGTGAGGTGCTCCGTTCGGTGGTGAACCTCTGATGACCCCTCCGCCCGTACGCGTCGACCACCTCGTCACCTCCGGCACCTTCTCGCTGGACGGCGGCACCTGGGAGGTCGACAACAACGTCTGGCTGATCGGCGACGACCACGAGGTGTACGTGATCGACGCCGCCCATGACGCCGACGCCATCGCGGACGCGGTCGGCGGCCGCCGGCTGCTCGGTATCATCTGCACCCACGGCCATGACGACCACATCGACGCGGCCCCGGCGCTCGCCGACCGCACCGGCGCGCCGATCCTGCTGCACCCGGAAGACGAGGTGCTGTGGCGGATGCGCCACCCCGACCGCGCCCCGGACAAGCCGCTGGCCGACGGCGACGTGCTCACCGTCGCCGGCGCCCAGCTGCGCGTGGTGCACACCCCCGGCCACTCCCCCGGCGCGGTCTGCCTGCACGCCCCGGCGCTGACCACGGTCTTCTCCGGGGACACCCTCTTCCAGGGCGGACCGGGCGCGACCGGGCGCTCGTACTCGTCCTTCCCGACGATCATCGAGTCCATCCGGGAACGGCTGCTGACGCTGCCCCCGGAGACGGTGGTCCGCACCGGCCACGGCGACTCCACGACGATCGGGGACGAGGCCCCGCACCTGGACGAGTGGATCGCCCGGGGACACTGAACGGCACGCGTCGTGTGCGCGGGGCCGGCGGGCGCGAGGGCGGGGCCGCCCTCCGGCCGGCGGCCCCGCGCCGCATGACACCATCGGCCCTGTGATCGACCTGGGCTACTCCCTCTCGCGCCGCTTCCCGGATCCCCCGCAGACGGACTACCGGACCGCCGATGTGCGCGCCCTGCGGCACGACCTGTTCTGCGGGGACGTCTACATCGCCGATACGGACACGGACCGCGAGCTGTCCACGGCCTGGGGATGGGTGCCGGTGCTCGACTTCGCCTGGGCGCTGTGCGACATCGTGGAGCGGCTCGACCGGGACCCGCGCGGCAGCCGTTCCGCCACCGCGATCCACGCGGATCTGGACTTCACCGAGTCGACGGACCGGATGCTCTTCGAGCGCCGCTTCGGCTGGGTGGACATCACCGCCGACTGGGTGCCGCTGGAGGAGGCTCCGCTGACGTTCCAGCACGCGGCGCTGCGCCGGGAGGCGCGCGACTTCCTGCACGATCTGATCGCCGATCTCGTCGATATGCACGAGGGGCTCGGCGACAACCCCGTGGTGTGGGGCCTGCAGTCCCGCTTCCCCCGGGTCTGACCCGGCGCACTGTCAAGAATTCTATTTCGATGCCACGTGGCCCGCTCCCGACCGCACAATACGACCAGCATTACCGTCTGCGGCGTCCCCCACCCCTTAGACAAGGGCGATGACGGGCGGTATTCCATGCTGGTTCCGCGGCCGCAGGTGTGCGTCCGCATGAAAACCGGGGAGGAAGCATTGGAAACGAATACGACGGAGATTCTGGCCAGAATGGAACGTGACTACACGACCTGGCTGGAGCAGGGGGGGCTGAGCCGGATGGTCAGTCTGGAGGGCCGTGATCTGACCGATCCGGCCGTGTTCGCCGAGGTGATCAGCGAACTGGCCCTGGAGCCGCACCGCGCGGAATACGCCGGGTCCCTGGCGGGCCACTCGCTGATGAGCGACGCCAGCGCCCGCTGGGCGAGTCTGGTGGGCACCTTCATCAACGCCGTGCACAGCGACACCTTGGACGCCCTGCGCGCCGAGACCTCGGTGATGGCGGCGAGCCTGGACGGCGGCCACGCGGGTGGCTGCGGCTGAGCGGTCGCACGCAGCGGCATCCGTTCGGCGGCCGTCACGCGGTGGCCGCCGAACGGTCCCAGCTCACCTCATCCCGCGGACCGCGGACCGTCATCCCACACGCCCCGCCGGGCGATCCCTGCCCGGCGGGGCGCTTGGCGGTGGTGCGGGGCGGGCCGTCAGCCGCCCGAGAGTTCGGCGAGCCGGACGGCCGCGTCGATCGTCTTGGCCCCGTACTGCCGCCCGGGGTGCCGGGTCACCCGGCTGACCGGCCCGGACAGCGACACGGCGGCGATCACCTGCCCACCGGGGCCACGGACCGGGGCCGCGACGGTGGCCATGGCGGGCTCCCAGCCGCCGAAGCTCTGGGCCCAGCCGCGGCGGCGGACCCCGGAGAGCACCGACGCGCTGAACCGGGCCCCGCGCAGGCCCTCGCAGAGCAGCTCGGGCTCGTCCCAGGCGAGCAGCGCCTGCGCGACCGCCCCGGACTTCATGGGGAAGGCGCTGCCCACGGGCACGCTCTCGCCCCCGGCGGGCGTCTCGGCGGAGGCCACGCAGACCCGCAGCTGCCCCCGTCGCCGGTAGAGCCGGGCGCTGGCGCCGGTGCGGTCGCGCAGCTCGGGGAGCACCGTCTCGGCGGCGAGCAGCAGCCGGTCGTGGCGGGCCTCGACGGCCATGTCGCCGAGGCGCGGGCCGAGCGCGAACCGCCCGTCGGGGTCCCGGGCCACCAGCCGCAGCCGCTCCAGGGCGAGGGCGAGCCGGTGCACGGTGGGGCGCTTGAGACCGGTGACGGAGACGAGGGTGGCCAAGGTGGCCGGGCCCGCCTCCAACACCCCCAGCAGCATCGATGCCTTGTCGAGTACGCCGACTCCGCTTTCCGGCCGGAGGGGCGTGGTTACCGTCGCGGTGGCCATGGCAGTCAGTTCCTCAGCCGAGGTGTGCGGCCAGCGTGCGGACCAGGACGTCCTGCTGCTGGACCAGGTAGAAGTGGTCGCCGGGCAGCACCGTGAGGTCGAAGCCGGCCGGGGCCACGGCGGCCCAGGCCCGCATGTCGGCCACGGTGATCCCGGGGTCGCGGTCGCCCACATGGGCGCGGACGGGGCAGCTCACCGGAGTGGCGGCGCGGGGGCCGTAGGTGCCCACGGCCTTGAAGTCGGCGCGGATCGCGGGCAGGACGAGTTCGCGCAGGTCCCCATCGTCCAGCAGCGCGGTGTCGGTGCCGCCCAGCCCCCGGACCTCGTCCAGCAGGGCCTGGTCACCGCGGAGATAGGTGTCCTTGGGGGTGAGCGCGTGGGGTGCCTTGCGGCTCGACACGAAGAGCGCGTCGGGCCGGATGCCGTGCCGGGTCTCCAGCCGCAGCGCCACCTCGTAGCCGACCGAGGCCCCCATGCTGTGGCCGAAAAGGGTGAGGGGCGTGTCGGCGAACGGCAGCAGGGCCGCGGTGATCTCGTCGGCCAGGGCCTCGACGCTGTCCAGGGCCGGTTCCTCCAGCCGCTCCTGGCGGCCGGGGTAGCGGGTGGCCAGCACCTCCACCCCGTCGGCGGTCCCCGGTCCGGCCAGGGCGGTCCCCCAGCCGTGGAAGAAGCTCGCGGAACCCCCCGCGTGGGGCAGGCAGACCAGCCGCCTGTGTGGTGTCCCCCCGGTTCCGTACCTGCGGAACCATCTGCTGTCGATGCCGACGGTCATGATTGTTGTGCCTCCCCGTTGAGAGGAATCCGTGATTCACCATACGGACCGGACAGCCCCCGAATTCCCCTGTTCCTGTCTAGCGGCGGCCCTCGGTATCCCGCAACGCCTCTTCATGAAGCTGCCAACGACCTGGATAGCCCGGTGCCGCGCGCAATTCCCTCATCGTCGCGAGCCGGGTGACCGGGCCAGCAGAAGGCCCAGTTCAGCGGCGCGCACACCGGCCTGAAATCGCGAGGTGGCGCCCAGCAGGGACATTATCTCGGCCACATATCTTCGATAGGTCCGCACGGAGATGGCGAGTTCCCGTGCGGCGACCTCGTCGGTGACCCCGGCGCGCAGCCGCTCCAGAATCTGCTGGGCGATTTCCGTACGGGTCCGGTCCCCGAAATCGATACGGTCGGCCACCACCACCGCGTTCCGCCACACGCCGTCGAAGAGCGCGCGCAGCGGCCGGATCACCCCGACCGAGCCGGTGGCCGAGGCGCGGCGGCCGGCCGCCGAGTCGGCGCAGACCAGGGCCTGTTCGTCGTCGGCGATGACGGCGGCGAGCGCCGGAATCCGGGCCACCCGGGTCTCGACCCGGGGCTCGGCGGCGTACGCCGTGACGAACCGCCAGTCCAGGGTGCTCGGGGTGCACAGCAGCCGCACCGCGAGGCGGTCGCCGCCGTCGGCCGACAACCGCTCGGTCAGGGCCTGGTACACGGCCCGGGAGTAGCCGTGCTCGGCCGCGAGCACCACATCAACGCGCGTCACCGCGTCCGTCACCAGCCGTGCCGCCGCTTCCACGGCGATATGCGGAACGTCGATGACACAGACCCGCGCGTCCCGGTGCAGCCGGTCCCGTCGGCGCACCATGGTGGACGCCAGAAGGGCGCTCACTTCCAGGAGTTCCTGCTCGAATTCGTCGCCGACGCGGACCGGTGCCAGGCTGACGTCGCACTGGCCGGTGCCGGACGTCCGTTCGGACATGACGGATGACACACCACTCACCCCCGTGTGAGTTCGTCCGGCGGAGTCGCCACCGGACGTGTTGTTCAGTCGGACTGTCCCGTTGTTCGGTCAGACCGTCCTGCGGACCGGCGGCGGATCAGTCGCCCGCCGGCAGTAAGCCCAGCTCGACCGCGCGCACCCCGGCTTGGAACCGGGAACTGGCCCCCAGGCCGCGCATGATTTCGGCGACATGGCGCCGGTAGGTGCGCAGTGACACCTCGACCTCCCGGGCCGCCACGTCGTCGGTGTACCCCTGACAGAGCCTCTCGAGGATGCGCCGGACCGACTCGCTCCGCAACCACTTGTCGATCCACTCGTGCTCGGCCAGCGGTACGGCGCTCCCCCACGCGCCCGCGAACAGCAGGTCCAGCGTCCGGACCAGGGCCGGGTCCTCGATGACGGAGACGACCTCCTCGCCACGGCTCTCCACCCGGGAGCGGACCATGGCGATCCTGCCGTCCACGATCAGGGTGTCCGCGAGCGCCTCCGCCACCCGCACCTGCACCTGCGCCTCACCGCGCTCGACGGCGGCGCGCACGGCGGACTCGCGTAAGGACTCGGGCGTGCACAGGAGACGGGCCGGTATGCGCTTACGGCCGCCCACGGCAAGCCGCTCCATGGCCGCGCCGACCACCTTCGCGCGCTCTCCCCCGTCCGGCAGGGCCACGCTGACGCTGTGTTTCGCCTGACCGATCAGGACGTCCACGGCGTTGGCGACGGCGGCCTCGTCGCGGTCCAGTGTGATGACGGAGTTCCGGGCGGTGCGGCGGTGCAGATTCACCGTGGACACGATCAGCTCGCGGGCCTTGAGCAGTGCCGCTTCCACGCTGTCGGCCGATCTGACGTCGGCCGGTCTCTCGGAATCGGAAGCCTTCGATGGACCTGTCATGCCTACCCCCCGAACGGAACGCACAGCGTGATCCACGGGATGCCGAGAGACTGCCCCAGCATTGGTTGACCCTTAAATTTATTACCGACGTACAGGGCCGTACCAGGAGGGAATCGCCTGAACATCCGAGCAGAACTCCGTGAAGCGGAAAAGCTGCGGAGCGCTAAACACATTAACAAGCGGCTCGCGGCCGAGGTTAGTTTGGGCGGCGCATCACCGTCAACGCGCCCAAGAGCGTAAAGAGTTGGCAAAGATACCCGCTTATCCGGAATGCCGCCTCCCGCCGCCCCGCCCGGCGTCCGCCTTGTCAGGAACTTCCCCGGCCGACCGGAAACTGTTCCCCGACTCCCCGCCCATCGACCACCCTGCGCACCGGCCACACTACGCTCAGCCATCATCGGCACTCTCTCTGTCCTCTTGCTGCCACCTCCGCGCGATATCGGAGCCGCCCCGGACGAAAGGCCGTCGGCGGCCCGAATTCCACAGCGTCCGCCGGATGCGGAATACGCGATACGGAATCTGTACAACCGTTCTTCCACGGCCTTTTATCCGCGGCCACTCAGCGTCCACCAGTGCGTCGCCTCGACCGCGCCGGCGGCCTCGGTCAGCAGGCCGGGGCGCACCGGCCGGTCCACGCCCAGCACGACGACCGCGTCGCCGCCCGGCGCGGTGCGGGCCACCCGCATCGCGGTGATGTGCACCCCGCCCCGGCCGAGCGCCGCACCGAGCCCGCCGAGCACGCCCGCCGCGTCCCGGCAGCGGAGGAAGAGCGTCTCCCCGGCGAGCGGGAAGTCCAGCGGCCGGCCGCAGATCTCCACCAGCCTGACGGTGCCCTCGGGCGCCGACAGGGCACCGGTCACCGAGACGCCGTCGCCGCCGGGGAGGGTCGCGCGGACCGTCACCGAGCGGTCGCCCCCGGCCTCGGGGGCGGCGGTGGTGGCGGTGGCCGTCATGCCGCGCTCCTCGGCCAGCGCGGGCGCGTTCACGTACGAGACGCGGGTGAGGCCCGCACCGGTCAGCGCGCCCTTCAGGGCCGCGAGTTCCAGCGCGGCCGGTTCCAGCGCCGCGGGCTCCCGCCTCGTGGGCTCCGGCGTCGTGGGCTCCGGTGCGGCCGCCTCGGGTTCGGTGGGTCCGCCCGTCGCCACGATCTCCAGCCGGGGCGGCGGCCCTCCGGTGGCGGCGGTGACCAGGGCGGCCAGCCGCTCCGTCAGCGCCAGCCAGGGCGCCGGCGCGCGAGGGACCGTCCCGGCCCGTACGTTGACCGCCTCCGGCACCACCTCGCCGCCGAGCACACGCCGTACGGACCGTGCCGCCGACACCCCGGCCCGCTCCTCGGCCTCCGGGGTGTGCGCCGCCGGCTCCGGGGTGATCACCACGGTGTCCAGTTCGGCCAGCGGGGACTCGGCGCGGGCGACGATCCCCGCCGCCGCGACCCGGCCCTCCTTCAGCGCCGCGTACAGCTCCAGCTGGTCCACGGCGCCGCCGCCGGTGACGTCGACCAGGCGCGCCCCCGGTCCGATCCGGTGCAGCGCATCGAACCCCAGCAGCCCGCGGTGCTCGGGCGTTTCGGGCAGGTGCACGGAGACCAGATCGGCACGGGCCAGGAGTTCGTCCAGCGTGACCAGCCGGACGCCCTCCGCCGCGAGGTGACCGGCGAGGTGACCGGCGGAGTGGCCGGTGCCCGCCGACGGGTCGTAGGCGATCACCTCCATGGCGAACGCGCGCATCCGCCGGGCCACCTCCCACCCGACCGGTCCCAGGCCGACCAGCCCCAGCACCTTGTCCGCCAGCTCCATCCCCGGCGGCCGGGAGCGCGGCCGGCGCCCGCCCGTGGGCGACGCGTCGGCCCGTGGGATGCCGCGTGCCACGGCCAGCAGCAGCCCGACGGCGAGCTCGGCGGCGCTGACGGCGTGCGCGGTGGGCGCGTTGACCACCATGACCCCGGCGGCGGTGGCGGCGGGCACGTCCACCGCGCCCACCCCCGCCCCCGCCGTGGCGATCACCTTCAGCCGGGGCGCGGCGGCCAGGGCCTCGGCGTCGATCCGCGTGGTGTCGCGGACGAGCACCGCGTCGGCCTCGGCCAGCTCCCTCAGCAGGGCGTCCCGCCCGGCGCCGGAGCGCTCGCGGATCTCCACCTCCGGTCCGAGGGCGGCCACGGCGGTGGGCGACAGCTCCTCGGCGATCAGTACGACCGGCCGGCGGTCCGCGGTGGCCTCGCCCCCGGCCTCCGTTCCGCCGCCGCGCACGGGGCCGGTCAACCGGCACCGACCAGTTGGGAGGAGGGGTCGGTGCGGGGGGCCGGGAGCTGCGCACCGGCGGGCTCCTCGTAGTGCTCGGCCACCCACTCCGGGTCGTACACCGAGTCGAGATAGCGGTCACCCTGGTCGGGTGCGATGGCCACCGAGACGAGCGGACCGCCGCCCGGCCGCTCGGCCAGCCAGCGCCGGGCGCCGCTGACCACGGTGCCCGTCGAACCGCCGAAGAGGAAACCGCGCCGCGCCATGGCCCGGCAGGTCTCGATGGTCTCCGGCTCCTCCACCATCACCACCTCGTCGACCAGTCCGGGGTCCAGCAGCGCCGGCCGGACCCCGGCCCCGAGGCCCGGGATCAGCCGGCGCGCCGGCGGTCCGCCGAAGGTGACCGACCCGACCGAGTCCACGGCCACCACGGTCACCGAGGGCCGGTGCTCCCGGAACCAGCGGGCGCAGCCCATCAGGGTGCCGGTCGTGCCGGCGCCGATGAACACCACGTCCAGTCCGGGGAACTGCTCGGCGATGGCCGGGGCGGTGGTGCGGTAGTGGGCCAGCCAGTTGTGGCGGTTGTCGTACTGGTTGAGCCAGACATACCGCGGGTCGTAGGCGCACAGCCGCTGTACGTAGTCCAGGCGGGCGCCGAGCAGGCCCCGGGTCTTGTCCGGGCGGCTGATGGTGAGCACCTGGGCGCCGAGGGCCTGCATCTGGCGGCGGCTGGCCGGGTTGCAGCGCGAGTCCGTGACGCACAGGAAGCCGTAACCGCGGCTGGCGGCGATCATGCTCAGCGCGATTCCGAGGTTGCCGGAGGAGGACTCCACCAGGACCGACCCCGGGGCCAGCAGCCCGTCGCGTTCGGCGGCGAGCACCATCTCACGAGCCGCCTTCAGCTTCACGGATCCCGCGAAGTTGAAGCTCTCGCATTTGAGATACAGAGGAACGTCGACCACCGCGCCGAGATCCACATAGAGGTCTTCCATGTTGATCTCGTGCGGGGCTGAGATTACGGGCACGTCATCACCGTTATTCGTCTGGGGCGCAGCCGCCCGGCCGGTTACGAGCCCGATCGTCCGTAGCGGCTGAGCTCGTGGAAGAAACCGTCCACCACCGACAACGCCCCTTCGGCGCGCAGCTGATCGTGGATGTAGCGGCCGAGCGCGATGTCGAGTACGCCCAGGCCGAACGGGGAGAACACCAGCGGGCGGTCGGCGGGCAGCTCGACCCGGCCCTCCAGCACGTCGTAGAGCGTCCCGGCGATGAAGTCCCGATTGCCGGTGAGCTGTTCGGCCAGGTGCGGGGAGGTGTCCGCCTTCAGGCAGTGCTCCACGTCGTCCACCACGTTGGTGGCGGCCAGCAGGATCTCGGGGGCCAGATCGCGCAGCGAGACGTTGAGCACCAGCGGGTTGTGGGCGAACCAGGCCGGGTCGTGGATATGCGGGGTGCCCGCGACGGTGGCGAGGATCACCAGGTCGCTGGCCTCGATCAGCTCGCGGGCGCCTGCGTGCACCACGGCCGGGGCGGCGTCCGCGCGCGAACCGAGGTAGCCGGCGAAGCCCTGGGCGTGCTGCGCGGACAGGTCGAAGATGCCGACCTCGTCGAAGTCCCAGCCGCTCGCCACCAGATAGGTGTGGATATAGCGGGCGATCAGTCCGGTGCCGATGAAGCCGACCCGGCGCGGCCGCTCCCCCCGGCTGAGCTTGTCGGCGGCGAGCGCCGCCGAGGCCGCGGTGCGCGAGGCGGAGATGATGGACGACTCCAGGCAGGCGAACGGATAGCCGGTGTCGTGGTCGTTGAGGATCAGCACGGCCGAGGCGCGCGGGATGCCCGCGGCCACGTTCTCCGGGAAGCTGGAGATCCACTTCAGGCCGTCGGTGGCCCGCTCACCGCCGACCGACGCGGGCAGTGCGATGATCCGCGAGCTGGGCCGGTCGGGGAAGCGCAGGAAGTACGACGGCGGGTTGACGGTCTGCTGGGCGCCGTGCAGCCGGTAGACCTCCTCCACCAGTGTCAGGACCTGCTTCTCGTTGCCCGAGAGCACGTGGTCCACCTGCGCGCCGGAGATGACGGCGAAGGGCGGCACGCCGGATTGCCGGGACATGTAGGGCACTCCATTCATCCGTGGGATCGGGGGTGACGTCGCGGGCGACGTCGGGGGCGTCGTCGGGGGTCGGTCAGGCCGTGTCCGGCACCCGCACCGGGTCGCCGAGGACGACGACGACCTCGCGCTCCCCCTCGTAGGGCTCGCGGCTGTGCGCCATCCGCAGGTTGTCCACGACCATCAGGTCCCCGGCCTGCCAGGGCTCCCGGAGCGTGTGCTTCTCGTACACCGCGTTGATGGCGAGCACCGTGGCCTCGTCGATGGTGCCGCCGTCTCCGTAGCCGCTGTTGAACGGCAGTCCGTCCGGGCCGAATTCGAAGGTCAGGTACTCGCGGATCACCGGGTCGAGGGTCCACTCGTTGAGGAAGGCGATCTGGTTGAACCAGCCGAGGCGGCCGTTCACCGGATGGCGCAGCACCGCGGCCGAGCGCTGCCGGGTGCGCAGATCACCGCCCGGCCGCCACTCGGTCTCGATGCCCCACCGGCGGCAGTAGGCGTCGACGGCCTCGCGGTCCTCGGCACCGAAGGACTCCGCACGCCCGATCCCCACGGTGTCGGTGTAGTTCCGGTCCAGCCGCCAGCCGACCTGCTGGAACCGGGCCACCAGCGCCGGGTCCAGCGCCTCCAGCACCGTCTGGGAGTCGGCCACGCCGGTCACCCCGCCGGAGGCCGGCGGCGTCAGGCACGCGAAGAGCAGGGTCGCGGGCACTTCGCGGCGGTAGCTCAGCTCATGGTGCATGCACATCGGCTGGTCGGGCGGCCACTCCGAGGAGGAGTAGACGCCGTCGGCGCGGAGGTGGCGGGTGGCGAAGCCCTCCCGTTCGGCCATCACCTCGTCCAGGAGTTCCCGGCCCACCCGGCCCACCGTCCGGGCGTCGGCGAGGCCGAGGCCGCGCACCAGCACCGCGCCGTGTTCGGCGACGGCGGCGCGCAGTTCGGCGCGGTGGGCGGCGGCCCACGCGGCCGGGTCGGCGGGCGGGGGCCCGTCGAGGCGGAGCACCGCGGGTCGGTCGGCGAGGACCTCCACCGGCATCGCGCTCGACGTCGTGCTCGATGTCATGTCCGATGCCGCGCTCGTTGTCATGTCGGGCGTCACAGCCATGGTCGGGGTGTCCTCACGTGTCGTTGCGGGCGTCGATCAGTTCGGCCAGCTCGGCGAGCACGGGGCGCTGGTGGATGTCGCGCAGGGTGAAGCCGCGCTCCATCCGGACCACCAGCCGCACCGCCGAGAGCGAGGTGCCGCCCCGGTCGAAGAAGTTCTCGTTCCGCCCGATCTCGTCGTCGGGCAGCCGCAGCACCTCGGCCCACGCCCGCGCCAGCCGGCGCTCGGTGGCGGTGCGCGGGGCCTCCCGGACGGCGTCCCCGGCGGGGGCGTCGAGGTCGGCGGCCACGGCGCGCAGCGCCTTCTTGTCGATCTTCCCGTTGCCGGTCAGGGGCAGCGCCGCCAGGCGCTCGATCCGGTGCGGCACCATATAGGCGGGCAGCACCGCGCGGAGCTGTTCGCGCAGGCCGTCGGAGGACTCGCCGGAGCCGGCCTGGAAGCCGACCAGATGCTTTCCGGCGTCCGGGGTCTCCACGACCACCACCGCCGCGTCCCGGACCGCGTCCAGCTTCAGCAGCTGGTTCTCGATCTCGCCGATCTCGATCCGGAAGCCCCGGATCTTGACCTGCGCGTCCCGGCGGCCGAGGAACTCCAGCTTGCCCTCCGGGAGCCAGCGGCCGAAGTCGCCGGAGCGGTAGAGCCGGTTGCCGGGGCGGTGCGGATCGGTGCCGAACGCCTGGGCGGTGCGCTCGGGGTCGTTGACATAGCCGCGCCCCACGCAGACCCCGGAGAAGACGATCTCGCCGGGGGCGCCCAGCGGCACCGGCTGGAGGTTCTCGTCCACCACGTAGACGGTGACGTTGCCGACCGGTGGGCCCAGCGGGACCGAGTCCCGCTCGGGCACGCCCGTCATCACCTCGTGGTTGGTGTCGTCGCTGGTCTCGGTGAGCCCATAGGCGTTCATCAGCGCGATGCCCGGGAAGCGGGCGAACCAGCGGACGGTCAGCTCCTTCTTGAGCGCCTCGCCGGTGACCGACACACAGCGCAGCGCGGGCAGGTCACGCGGCCGGTTCTCCAGCCGGGACAGCACCACCTCGAGATAGGAGGGCACGGCCTGGAGCACCGCGACCTCGCCGCGCTCGATGGTGTCGAGATAGCGGTCGACGTCGAGCACCGCCTCCTGCTCCACGATGAGCGTGCGGCCACCCACCACCAGCGCCGCCACCAGCTGCCACAGCGAGATGTCGAAGGACTGCGGGGCGGTCTGCGCCACCACCTGCCCCGCGCCGATCGACTGGTCGTCGATCTTGGCGTAGAGGTGGTTGACAAACCCGGCGTGCTCGCACATCGCGCCCTTGGGCTCCCCCGTGGAACCCGAGGTGAAGTAGAGGTACGCCAGCCGCTCGGGGCCGATGACGAGCCCCGGGTCGGTGTCCGGCCGTCCCTCCGCCCAGGCGTCCTCGACCGTCAGCAGCTCCAGGCCCTCGGGCGCGGCCTGCTGGAGGTGGCCGGGGCCACCGGGCTCGGTGAGCACCAGCCGGCAGTCGGCCCGGACCAGGGTGCGGGCCATCCGGTCGGCGGGGGCCTGCGGTTCGATGGGCAGATACGCGGCGCCCGCCTTGAACACGCCGATGACCGCGGCCATCCAGTGCAGATTGCGCTCGGTGACGACGGCGACGACGGCCTCGGGGGCCAGGTCGCGGGCGAGCAGCGCGTGGGCGATCCGGTTGGCGCGGGCGTTGAGTTCCGCGTAGGTCCAGCTCGTACCGGCGTGGACGGCGGCGATCTCCTCGGGGCGGGCGGCCACCTGCTCCTCGAACAGCTCATGGAACCGCCGGTCCGGCAGGGCGCGTTCGGGCCCCGACAGGCCGGTGATCTGGTGGCGCAGCTCCTCGTCGGAGAGCAGGGTGCGGGCCCGGCAGGGCGCGTCCGGCTCGGCCACCAGCCGGGCCAGCGCCGTCAGGTGGTAACCGGCGATCCGGTCGGCCGCCTCGGCGTTCAGCACATCGACGCGGTGGCGCAGCCGGAGGGTGCGGGTGGCGGGGTCGAAGGACACGGTCAGCACGACGGGGGACCCCTCGGGCGGGGTGTGGCCGCCGCCGAGGTCCAGGACCGTCTCGTAGGCCGTGTCGTACGCGGGGTCGTGGGCGGACGGGGACGCGTCGACCGCGCGCAGCAGCTCGCGCCACGTCAGGGCGCCGACCTCGACCCGGCGGCCGGCCGGGGCGGTGGCGGTGTCCGCCACGTACCCGGCGATCAGTTCGGGTTCGCCGCTGAGCGCCGAGAGCACCACGGCGTGCGCGGCGAGCGCGACGGCCTGCCAGCCGGTACCGGTACGGCGCGACACCAGCCGGGCGGCGGCCACCAGCCGGGCGGGCAGGGGGCGGGACAGCTCGGCGGTGCGCGGCTCGGTCTCCAAGGACCAGCGGGGCACGGTGCGCTGGGGTTCGGCGGTCACCCGGGGCTCGTCGGTCATCGGGACGCCCCTTCCGGCCGGGCCCCGGCGACGGCCGGTGCCGAGGAGGGGTCTTCCGACGGACGGCCTGCCGAGGAGAGGTCTGGGGCGAGGTCTCCCGATGAGCGGTCGAACGGGGCGTCCGAACGGCCGTCCCAGGCGGTGCCGCGCACCGACGCGACGAAGGCGGAGACCCGTTCGGCGCCCCAGAAGCCCTCCCGGCCGTTGACGAAGTACGGCACCCCGAAGGCGTCGTCGTGGTACGCGGCGGCCAGGCACTCCACGCCCTTGGCGCGCAGCCGGTCGTCGTCCACCGAGTCCGCGATCCCCGGGTCGAGGCCCAGCTCGTCGGCGATCAGGGTGATGGTGCCGCGCTCGGCGAGGTCCAGGCCCCGGTGCCAGCGGGCCCGGTAGGCGGCGGCGACGAACTCCCGGCCCCGGCCCGCCTCCTCGGCGGCGAGGTACGCCAGGTGGGAGACCTCCCAGTGCGGCGCCCGGTCCACCGGCCAGGTGACCTGCCAGCCGCGGGCGTGCGCCCAGCGGCGGGCGTCGCGCAGGATGTAGAAGTTCTTGGCCCGCGACATCGGCACCACGGGCAGGGTGACGCCCTGGTCGGCCAGCAGCTTCTCGGACACGGCGTCCGGCTCCCAGTACGGGATCCACTCGATCGCGTCGAGGACGTCGGGATAGCGCTCGCTCAGGTCACGGTACGCGAACCACGAATACGGGCTGCGCAACGAGAAATACCAGCGAGGATGTTTCTTCTTACGGCTCACAGCACGATTCCCCCGTCGATCTGGAAAACGGATCCGGTGATGTAGCCGGCGCGGTTCCCGGCCAGGAAGCCGACCAGTTCGGCGACTTCCTCCGGGGTGCCCATGCGGCCCAGGGCCACGGTGGCGAGCGCCGCGCCGCGCGCCTTCTCGCTCACGGCCGCGACCATGTCGGTGTCGATGAACCCGGGCGCGACGACGTTGACCCGCACGCCATAGCGGCCGATCTCCTTGGCCAGGGACCGGGAGAACCCGATGATCCCGGCCTTGGAGGCGGCGTAGTTGGTCTGGGTGGCGTTGCCGTGCACCCCGGCCACCGAGGAGATGTTGACGATGCTGCCGGAGCGGCGCTTCATCATGGAGAAGCCGACCGAGCGGCAGACGTGGAAGACCCCGTCGAGATTGGTGGCGACCACCGAGCCCCAGTCCTCGTCGCTCATCATCACCATCGCCTTGTCGCGGGTGATGCCGGCCGAGGTGACGGCGACCTCCACGGGGCCCAGCTCCTGCTCGGTGCGGGCCACCCAGGCGCGTACGGGCGCGGCCTGCGAGACGTCCACGCGCTCGGCGAGCACCCTGGCGCCCAGTGCCTCCGCCTCCTTGGCGAGGAGTTCGGCGGCCTCGGGGCGGGAGTGGTAGCAGAAGCTCACGTCGTAGCCGTCCTCGGCGAGCCGCAGCACCGTGGCCCGGCCGATGCCGCGTGAGCCGCCGCTGATCAGCGCGACGGGACGGCCTTCGGGCCGATGCGGATCCTGTGTCATGAAGTCGCCTCCTTGAGCGCGCCGGCCGGGCGGAAGGCCATCACCATGCGCGCCACGGACATCACCGGACGGGAGCCGCAGCGGCTCTCGCCCTCGAAGATCACCGAGTCGCCGAGCGAACGCGCGATGCGGACCCGGTGCTCGATCAGCTCCCCGGGCCGGACCGGGCTGTGGAACGCGGCGTCGGCCACGGAGCCGAAGAGCATCACCTGACCGCGGCTCTCCGGGGAGTCCGCCGAGGCCAGCAGCCCCGCCGTCTGCCCCCAGGACTCGATCACCAGGGACGGGGGGTAGGCGAGCCCGGCCCCCGGTGTGAGCCCGGCGTACCAGGGCTCGTTGAGCGTGACGGCCTTGACCGCGGTGACCCGCTCCCCGGGCACCAGCTCCACCACCCGGTCCACCAGCAGCATCGGATAGCGGTGCGGCAGCAGATCGGCGACGGCGGGTGCGGACGCGGCGGTCGCCGCGGACGCTACGGACGCCGCTTCGGGTGCGGCCGCCGCGGACGCCGGCTCGGGCGCGGCCGCCGCTTCGGGGCCGGCCGCCGGCTCGGGCGGCTGCCCGGCGGGCCGGTAGCGCAGCCGTACGGAGGCGGCCTCACCGCGTGCGGTCGAGGCCGACGCCGAGCAGCGCCAGCCGTCGCCCCGGCGCCGCCAGGTGAGGCGGAGGTCGATGACGTCGCCCGGGTAGACCGCACCGCTGAACCGTGCCGAGTCCACGGCCGCGAGCGCGACCGGCTCCGGCGCGGTGGACAGCGCGGCGCGGTGGGCGCACTCCACGACGCAGACCCCGGGGAAGATCGGGAAGTCGGGGTAGTGCCCCGCGAAGACCGGCTCCGAGGCGTCGACCGCGACCCGGGCGGCGGCCCGTCCGTCGGCGAGCGCGCTGGTGACCGTCACCCCCGCCGCCACGGGGCTCACTCCGGCGGCCCCGTCGGCGACCGCCGCCACCGCCGGGCTCACTTCGCGGGGAGCGGCGCCGCCGCCCAGGGCGACTCCGCCGCCCGAAGCAGCATCCCCGCCCTCAGGCACGGCCGCGTTCGCCACGTTCGCCACGTCCACCGCGTTGGCCACGTCCACCGCGCCCACCGCACCCACCGGCCCGTTCACGGTGCCACCAGCCTCAGGACCGCGCAGGCCAGGGAGCCGTCGCGGTCGGCCGAGGTGATGACGGCGAGACGGCCCGCCGCCTCGTCGGACAGTGCGGCCGTCGCCAGCAGGAAGGCGATCTGGAAGGTGGCCGAGGCCGCCGAGACATCGCCGAGCCGGCCCACTCCGGGCACCCGCTCCACCGCCTCCGCGCCGAACAGCGCGGTCAGCGCCTGTCGTTCGCACGCGCCCAGGCGGCCGGGCGCGTCGCTGGGGCTGGCCGCCCACACGTCGTGCGGCCGGGCGCCCGCGGCCTCCAGGGCGGAGGCGACACACGCCTCCAGCACCGGCCGCACCCGGTCTCCGGTGGCGACGCGCGTGCGGACCGCGAGGATCTCGGCGAGCGCCGGGCGGGCGGGGCTGAGCGTGTCCGGCCGCTGGACCAGCAGCGCCGCCGCGCCCTCGCCCAGCGCCACCTCCGCGTCGTACCCGGCGTCGCCGGCTTCGGCGGCCCGGCTGTGGCGCTCGAGCCAGTAGCGGGCCCGGGAGAACTCCTCGGCGGCGGTGCACAGCACCGACCCCGCCCGTCCCGAGGTCAGCAGCCGGGTGGAGTAGTGGAGCGCCGCGAGTCCGGCGGTGCGGCCCTGGGCGAGCGTGGTGTTGGGGCCCCGGATGCCGTACCAGATGGAGCACTGTCCGGCCGCGCAGTTCATCACCGCGTTGGGCATCACGGCCGGGTCGACGTCGAACGGCGCCTCACCCAGGAGTGAGGTGCGGGTGAAGTCCATCATGGACTCGGCGCTGCCGGTCGTGGTGCCGAGCACCAGCGCGGCCCGCTCCCCGGTCTCCCGTTCCCGGTCGGCCTCCGGCTGGTCCAGCAGGCCGCCGACCACGCTGACCGCGAGACCGGTCACCCGGTCCATCGAGCGGGTGCCCTTCTTGCCCAGCACCTGCCGGGTCTCGAAGCCGGGCACCAGATGGGCCGGGCCCTCGGGCACGCCCCAGCGGGCGGTGTCCACCGGGGCGGCGGTGGACCGGCCCGAGCGGAGCCCGTCCACGAGCGCCTGGGCGCCCAGGCCGTACGGGGAGACCGCCGACCACGCCGAGATCACCGGCCGGGTGGCGGCGGGGGCCGCCGCGGCGGTCATGACCGGACCCCCTTCGGGCTGCTGAGGGCCTCGATGGTCGCCTCGTCGAGGGTGGCCATGGACCACTGGTTGGGGGCGTGCTCGGTGAGGTAGCCGTGGGTGATGGTGCCGGTGGCGGTGTGCACCAGCGCGCCGTCGCGGATCACGTAGCAGTCCATCCGCGCCGTGTAGAGCAGGCTCTTGAAGATGTCCTCGATGGTGTAGACGGTGTAGAGCTCCTCCTCCATCACCGTCTCGTCGAGCAGCCGGATACGGGACTGGGTGACGACGGGGATCCAGCCGCGGCCGTCCAGCACCTCCTTGATGGCCAGGCCCCGGTCGGCGAGGAAGAGGTCCTCGGCCTCCTCCATCACGCGCAGGAAGCCGGACATCTGCACCCGCTCGTTGAAGTGGCAGTAGAAGTACGGCATCCGCCAGCGCCAGCCGAACGCGTTGTCCTCGCCGATCAGCTGGGCCAGGACCGGGTCCGCGGTGCCGGTGACGCCGCGGCCCTCGGCGAAGCCGCCGTACGGGCGCGGGGTCACGGCCAGTTCGCGGCGTTCGCCGGTGCCCAGCCGCTCGACGGCGAACCGGGCGAGCCCGGCCGGGTACTCCTCGGACGCCGTGATGTGACCGTCGATCCGCAGCACCACGCCCACCGTGGACCCGGCGCATTTGACCCGCTGGCCGTCGCGCTGGACGAAAAGCGCCACCTGGAAGGTGAGTTCACCGGCGTCGGCCTTGGTGGCGGGGGTCACCTCCGCCTCGACCTCGTCGTCCACCGCGAGCAGCGCGCCGAGCCGCGAGCGCAGGTCGACGACCTCGAAGCCGAGGCCGTAGCGCTGGTAGAGCTCGCCGACCGGGAGCCCGGCCACCCGGAAGTGGTTCAGCACGGCCGCCTCGGCGACGTAGTTGATGTGCTTGAAGCCGATCGCGTAGCTGATGTTGTTGCCTTCGAACACCGGGCGCAGCCGCACGGTGGTCGCAGCGTCCAGCAGGGCCGACACGGCCGGGTCTGGCACCGGTCCCATCGCAGTCTCCTTCGTTCAGGGGTCGTTTCCGTCGCCGGGTTCAGGTGCCGGCCACCGGGCTGAGGTCGCAGCGGTCGAGGAAGTCGTGCAGGACGCCGGTGAACCATGCGGGCCGCTCCAGCATCGGGAAGTGGCCGCCGCCGGGCAGGACGCGCACCCGGCCGCGGGGCAGTTCGGCGGCGAGCGTGCGGGCCTGGGCGACATCGGCGGTGGCGTCCTGGTCTCCGCCGATCACCAGGCACGGGGTGTCGATCGCGGCCACGCGGATCAGCGGGGTGCCGAGGTAGGCGTCCAGGAAGCGCAGCCAGCCGTACGGGCCGACCCATTCGCACAGCCGCCGGGCGATGTCGGCCCGCAGCTCCGGCTGGATCGGGCGGTCGCCGGACTGCAGCCGGATGCCCTCCGACATGGTCTGCGGAAAGCTGTCCAGCAGGGGCGCCATCATGCCCCACTCGAAGTCGTCCGCGGCCCGCCGGTAGAAGGGGTTCACCAGCACCACACCGGGCACGTCGAGGGGGTTCCCGGCCAGCGCCCGGCGGGCGAGCAGCTCCAGCAGCAGCACCGAGCTGAAGGAGTGCGCGACCACCAGGTCCGCGCCGCCGCCCGGAGTGGCCGCCAGGACCTCCTCGACCAGCCGGGCCGAGTCCCGCTCATGGCGCCATTCCGCGATCCCCATGCCGGTCCACGGCAGGTCGGGAGCGTGGATCCGCACATCGGGACGCCAATGGGCGGCCAGCCCGGTCCAGATGCCGCTGCTGTTGCCGAGCCCGTGCAGCAGGACGATCCGCTTCACGCCGCACGCTCCACCGGGATCCAGACCGTGCCGCTCGCTTCCCCGCCGGCGCCGCCGAGCAGCGCGTAGACCGGTTCAGTACGGCCGGAGTCGGCCCAGGCGACGGCGGTCGCGCAGTGCAGCAGCCCCAGCGCGCCCGAGCAGTCGCCCCAGCCGGAGAGGTCGGCCGTCTCGCCCCCGGGCGGGACGGCGGACGGGTCCGGGCCGAGCCACAGCCCGGCGGCCGCCTCCCGGGCCGGGCCCGGGACGGCGTCGGCCAGGGCGGCGACGCAGTCGGGCAGCTTCTCGGTACGGAACGAGGGGCCGAGCAGCACCCGGGGCGCGGCGGCGCCCGCCGCGTCCGTCCGGCTGACCACCACGGCCGCCCCGCCGTCGACCATCCGCGCGCCGGTGAGCCGCCGGGTGACGTCGTTGTCCGGCTCCACGCCGGCCACCACCATGTGGTCGGCCCGGCCCGAACGCAGCGTCAGGCGGGCCCAGCGCAGCGCGTCGAGGCCCGAGGTGACGCCGTTGCACACGGTGAGGTTCGGTCCGCGCAGCCCGAAGCGGATCGCGATCTCGGAGGCGATGATGTTGCTGGACGCGTTGGGCGTGTCCATCGGGCTCAGGGCGCCGGTGTTCTCCTCGGCGATGGTCGCCACCGCCCGGCAGACCGTATCGGCGTTGCCCAGGTTGGAGCTGACCACCACCCCCACCCGGTCACCGGGGACGAGCAGCCCCCGCGGGCCGAGGAGTCCGGCGTCGGTCAGCGCGGCCGCGGCCATGCACAGCCCCAGCTGAGTGGCGCGGTCCTTGAACCGCAGCCCCTTCTTGCCGATGAGGGCGGCCGGATCCACCGGGTCCGCACCGGCCACCGGGCCGTGCCGCAGCCCGCCGGGCTCGTTCAGTCCGGGCAGGACGACCCCGACGCCCGTGACCGCCGCGGCCGCTGATGTCGTCGCTGTCGTCGTCACTGTCGTGGTCGCTGTCATGCCGCACCCGCCACGATCGCGACGGCGTTGACGCCGCCGAAGCCGAAGCCGTTGACCTGGGCCACCCGGACCGGTGCGGTGAGCGGACGGTCACTGACCAGCCGCAGCCCCTCGCCCTCGGGCAGCGGCTCGGTGAGGTTGGCGATCGGCGGTATCCGGCCGCTCTCGACCGACCGGAGCGCCACGATCAGGCTCATCAGCCCGGCGGAGCCGGAGGTGTGCCCGGTCAGTGCCTTGATCCCGGTGAAGGCGGGGGAGGCGCCCTTGAACACCTCGGCCACCACCTCCGCCTCGGTGCGGTCGTTGAGCGGCGTGCCGGTGGCGTGCAGCACCACCAGGTCGATGTCCTCGGGGCGGCTGCCCGCCGCCCGCTGGGCCATCTCGATGGAGGCCCGCACCCCGTCCGCGTCGGGCGCGGTCTGGTGGTAGGCGTCGCAGTTGACCGCGACCGAGCGCAGCCAGCCGCGGACCGGACGCCCGGCCGCCGGCTCGCGGCGCAGCACGATCGCGGCGGCGCCCTCGCCGAGGATGGTCCCCTGCCGGTCCCGGTCGAAGGGGCGCACCTGCGGCGGCGGGTCGAACTGCACCCGGTCGGCGAGGCCGAACATGGACTCGGTCACCGTGTCGCAGCCGGCCACGATCACCGTGTCGGTCTCACCCTGTTCCAGCAGGTCCCAGCCGAGCGCCAGCGCGTAGAGCGAGGCGGAGCAGGCGCCGGCGAAGGTGTGGGTGTCGTACGCGCCGAAGCGGCGGCGCAGCGCGGGCCCGAAGTCGAGGCCGTCCGCGGTGAAGGGGACGCCGTCGCGCCACCACAGCTCCAGCGAGCGCAGCTCCCGCAGCCCGGTGCCGACCAGCACCGGGACCCCGCCGAGGTCGTCGGGGAGCCCGGCGTCCGCGGCGGCCTGGCGCACCGCCTCCATCAGGAAGCGGGTGGCGCGGCCGGGTTCGTCACCGTCGCCGGTGCGGTCGTCGATCTCGAAGAGCTGCCGTGCGGTGAACCGCCGCTCGTCGAAGCCGCGCAGCGGCCCGATGCCGCTGCGGCCCTCGCACAGGGACGCGAAGATCTCGTCGGGGTCGTCGCCGATGCTGGCGACCGCGCCGATACCGGTGATCGGGAAGCTCATGAGGCGCTCCGCGATCCCGCCGGGGCCCCGCTGCCGGCCTCGGCTCCCTCGGCTCCCTTGGCCTGCTCGGCCTCCTCGTCGCCCTCGTACTTGCCGAGGATGACGATGGCGTTGTTGCCGCCGAAGGCCAGGCCGTTGTTCTGGACGACCCTCAGATCGGCGTCGACGGCCTGGTTGGGCACGCAGTCGATCTCGCACTCGGGGTCGGTCACCGTGTGGTTGATGGTCGGTGGGATGAAGCCGTGGGTGATGGCGAGTCCGCAGGCGATAGCGCCCAGGGCGCTGGCGGCGCCCATGGTGTGTCCCAGCATGGACTTCAGGGAGATGGTGCGCGGTGTCGCGGCCGCGAAGACCTGGCGGATCGCCCGGGACTCGGTGATGTCGTTGGCCTTGGTGCCGGTGCCGTGGGCCGAGATCAGGTCGACCTCTTCCGGTTTGACCCCGGCGTTGTTCAGGGCGAGCTCCATGCACGCGGCGACGCTGTCCCCGTTGGGCGCCACCTGGTGGTAGGCGTCGCAGTTGAGGCCGTAGCCGAGCACCTCGGCGTAGATACGGGCGCCGCGCGCCAGCGCCGACTCCAGGCTCTCCAGCACCAGCACCCCGGCGCCCTCGCCGGTGAGGATGCCCTTGCGGTTCACATCGAAGGGCTGGCAGCACTCGGGCGCGATGGTGCCCAGCCGGTAGAAGCCGGTGAAGGTCTTGCGGCACATCGCGTCCGCGCCGCCGCACAGGGCGTACTCGACCTCTCCGGAGCTCACCGCGTCGAAGCCGTAGCCGATCGAGTAGTTGCCCGCGGAACAGGCGGTCGCGATCGTCAGCGCCTCGACGTCGGTGAGCTGGAGCTCCTGTGCGATGGCGGTGGACAGCCGGGCGGCCGGCACCCGGCGCACCGTCTGCCGGTCCATCCGCTCGGGGCCCTCGGCGACTTCGGTCGCCACCAGCTGGTCGAGTTCGAAGGACTCACCGTCCGTGGTGCCCACGGAGACCAGTCCCCGCCGGTCGCCCAGCCACGCGGGGTCGAGTCCCGCGTCCTGGACGGCCATCCGGGCCGCCGCCACGGCGAACCGGCTGGCCCGTCCGAGCTCCTGAACGGGGGTACTGGTGATCCACTGCTCGGGGGCGAACCCCCTGACCTCACACCCGTTGACGTGTGCGAAGCCCTCGACGTCGAACACCGAGATGGGGCTGACTCCGCTGCGCCCCTCCCGCAGGCTCCGGGTGAAATCGGCGGCGCCGATCCCGATACTGGAAATGACGCCGAAACCGGTGAGCACCACACGGCGTTTCACCGCGTCGGCACCGGGACGTGATTCGGACATGGTGACTTCCCTTTTGACTCGGCGGCCACGGGCCGGTTACCGGCTGGGGGCCTCCGCCACCACCTGGTAGACCTTTTCCAGATTCACCATTTCGCTCAGCTCGGACTGGTCAATGGTGATCTTGAACTCCTTCTCCAGGGAGGCGAGGATCTCGATGGCCCGGAGTGAGTCGGCGCCGTGGTCATCGATGAAGAGGCTGGTGTCGGTGACCTCGTCCTCTTCCAGCTCGAGAATGTCGCAGACGATCTCCTTGATGGTCGCCTGGAGCTCCGCAGTGATCGTGGCCATGCCGGTTTTCTCCTCATCCACGGTTTCGTTGACGCGTTGCTGTGCGGTGCGGTGTGGTGCTCTGTGATGCGGTGCCGTGTGGTGCGGTGCGGCCGGTCCGTGCCTCAGGACCCGTCCGCCGCCATGGCCTCGGCGAGGCTGCGCGGGCGCATGTCGGTCCAGTTCTCGTTGATGTAGTCGAGGCATTGCTGCCGCGGGGCAAGGCCGTGAACGGACTTCCAGCCGGCCGGTATCTCGGCGAAGGCGGGCCACAGGGAATGCTGTCCCTCGTCGTTCACCAGGACGTAGTAGTCGGCCCCGTCGTCCTCGAATGGATTAGCCATCAGCTTCCCTTCCAGGGGTGCTCGCCCATTTCGGACCGACCATAGGCAGCCGTGATTCTGACCCACAAGCTTCTTTGGCGACGAGCGACGGGAGGGGCGTGAGAGATTGCAATGAGAAGAATCTGATAAAGCGTTGCCAAGGTCCGGCCCGCGCGTTCCGCCCTCAGCCGGGAACGCGAGAAAAGGGATGTTCGGCGCAGCACGACCCCCGCGGCGGACGTCGCGGCGTCACCCAGCCCGACCGCGCTACCACGCACTGTGACTTCGGGCCATCAAGAAATTCTCGGCTCCAGGCACCGGCCGGGAACCGGGGCGGTACCGTGACCGGGCCAACCGCTGTCCACCGCCGAGGAGTCGCCGGTGTCCCGGGCACTGTTCCATCCGCTTCCCCGCCCAGCCGCCGGCCGGACCCTGCTGTGCCTGAGCTTCTGCGGCGGCGGTACGGCCTCCTTCCGGCCCTGGGCCGAGGCCCTGCCGCCGGACGTGGAACTGGCCTTGTACTGCTACCCCGGCCGCGAGGGCCGATACACCGTGCCGTTCGCGGCCGACTGGAACGCGCTGGTCGAGGACGCGCTGACCGCCGTCCGGTCCGTCGCCGCGACGCGTCCGTACGTCCTGCTGGGGCACAGCATGGGCGCCTGGGTCGGCTTCGAGCTCACGTGCCGGCTCGAGGCGGGCGCCGGCACCCCGCCACAGGCTCTGGTGGTCTCCGCCTCCGACTCCCCCACCCGCTGGGCCGAGAAGAGCCGCCGGAGCCCGCGCGCGAGCGACACCGACGAGCAGCTCCTGACCTGGATGAGCACGGTGGGCCAGCTCGCCCCCGAGGTGCTGGAGGAGCCCGATCTGTGCGCGATGGCGCTGGAGGTCTTCCGCGCCGATCTGCGGCTCTCCGACGGCTACCGCTACCGCGAGGGCCTCGCGGTGCGCACACCGCTCCAGGTGCTGTACGGCGTGGACGACGACCTCGACGCCCCGGCCGACCGCTGGCGCCCCCTGGCCGCCGGGGAGTTCCGGGCCGACGAGCTGCCGGGCGGGCACTTCTACACCCCCAAGGTATGGGCCCGCCTACCCGAGTCGGTAGCCGCGCTGGCGCCGTCGGCGGCGCGGTAGCCCCGGCCCCCATGCGCTGCTGTCCCGTCGGCGCGCCGCAACCCCGGCCTCCGCGCGCTGTTGTCCCATCGGCGCGCCAGTAACCCCGGCGCCCGGGGCGTAGCGCGAGGCGTTGCAGCCCCGGTCCCGTGCTTGAAGCGCGGTCCCCGCGCCGAGCCCCGGCCCCGCGCCGTAGCGGCTGCCGCGCGGCGTCTACCGCGTCCGCTCGGCGGCCGCCCCCCCCGGAGGGCCCGGCGGCGGATGGCGCGCCCCCCACACCCCAGCCGCTCCGTCCACGCGCGGGTCGGCCCGCACCCCGGAGGGCCCGGCGGCGGGCCACCCACCCCGTCCCGCGTCCACGCGCGGGCCAACCCGTCATCTGCAAGATCCGGCCGACCGGCCACGCCACCCCGACGCGGATCAGCCCACCGCCCGAAGGGCCCAGCAGCGGACCACCCACCCCACCCAGCGTCCACGCGCGGACCGGCCCGTCACCCGCAAGACCCGGCCGACCGGCCACACCACCCCGACGCGGGTCAGCCCGCCGTCCGGAGGGCCCGGCGGCGGATGGCGCGGAGCATTGAGGTCCGGGTCAGGCCGCTCCCGGCCCGGACGGCCAGCCAGTACGGGCGGAAGCGGCGCCGGGTGCGGTCGTCGGTGGCGTACACCCGGGTCTCCGTGCTGAGCATCCCGTCGCGGAAGCGCACGTTCATCACCATCTTCAGCAGCCCCGGTTCCGCGCATTCCCGGACCAGCTCCACCGCGCTGCCCTCGGGCCGTGGCCGGTCCTCCAGCGTGTCCACGCCCACGAACACGACCTCGCCGCCTCCGGCGTTCAGCGTCTCCCCCATCCCGCCGAGGAAGTCCCTGACGATCCGCCGGTCCTTGCGCACATCGGCCCGGGTCAGCGCCACCAGCGCCCGGGCGATCGGCGCCTCCCCCCAGGTGGTCTCCCACACCGCCCGCAGCACCGCCTCGGCCGGCGCCGCGACACACACCTGGTGGACCTCCCGGAAATGCCAGCGCGGCAGTATCCGGTCCAACTCGGCCTGGCCCTCGTGGCTCCGCGCGCCCATTGGCATGCATCTCCCTGGCGTCCCGTAGGGGGGTGGCTTCCCGGCAGTCCTCCCACGGGTGGCGGGCGGCTGTCCACGCCATATCGAATGTCGCGAACCGGGGTGCCGCTCGGCCCGGAAGGGGTCGTGGCCGGCGGTGTCCGGCCGCTTCCGGCGGCCTTCGGCGGCTACCCTGCGGGCACGTCCCCTGGGCACAACCCGGCCACGGGGCACGACGGGGTGGGACAAGCGCGGGGGGAGAGGCCATGGGCGGGGAGAGCGGGCGCGGGTCGTGGCGGGGAGTGCGGAAGGTGGTGTGCGGGGTCGCCGCCGGGGGTGCGGTGGTGGGCGGGGTGGCGGCCGGGCCCCGGGCCGGATGGGCGGCGGCCGTGTCCCTGGTGGTGGCGGTCGGGGCCACGCTGGTGACGGTCGGCTGGTGGCCGCGGACGCGACCGCGGCTCAGCGTGACGGCCGGGGCGGTGGCCCTGGTCTCCGTGCTGGGGACGCTGCTGACCGGGGACGCGGATGAGGAGTCGCCGATCGGTCTGCTGATGCTGGTGGAGTTCGCCGCGGTGATGGCGCTGGTGTTCGTCGTGGCGCGGTTCGCGCCCGCGCGCCAAGGGGCTCCGCTGGTGGTGCTGCTGTCGGTGTCGGGTTCGACGGTGATCCTGCGGGTGGGGGCGTACGACACGTTTCTGGAGGCGTGCGGCCAGTGCGCGTTCATGGGTTTCGGGGTCATCGTGGCGGCCGTGGTCGGGGGGTACCTCCGCGCGCTGGACGTACGGCGGCTGAGCTCGGTGCGGGAGGCGCGCCGCAGTCAGCGCCTCGAACTCGCACGGGACCTGCATGACTTCGTCGCCCATGACATCTCGGGCATCGTGGTGCTCGCCCAGGCCGCGCAGCTGGTGGGGGCCGACCAGCCGGAGCGGGTCATGCCGCTGCTCCAGCAGATCGAGGCGGCCGGTCAGCAGGCGCTCGGCTCGATGGACCGTACGGTGCGGATGCTGAGCGACAGCGCCGGTGCCGAGGGCGACGAGTCGGAGGACCGGCCGCGGGCGTACGGGCTGGAGGACATCACCGATGTGGTGGAGCGGTTCCGCTCCTCGGGGCGGGCCGATGTGGGGCTCGAACTGGAGCTGACCGCCGAGGCGATCGCCCGCATCCCACGCGAAGTGGCCAGTACCGCGCACCGGATGGTGGTGGAGGCGCTCACCAACGTCCGCCGGCACGCCCGTACGGCGGCCACCGTACGGGTCAGGGTGGCACTGGAGCCGTCCGACGGCCGGGGGAACGGGGCGGAGGGGCACGCGCTGGCCGTCAGCGTCGTCAACGGCGCCGAGGCGATCAGCTCGGGCTCCGGCGGCCTCCTCGGCGAGGACGGCCGCCGGGGCGGGCAGGGGCTGCTGGGCCTGACCGAGCGGATCGAGGCGCTCGGCGGCACGTTCAGCGCGGGTCCGGACGCGCGGGGAGGCTGGCGGACGGCCGCCGTTCTGCCGCTCGGCGACGCCGGTAGTACGCGACGGTGACCACGCCCAGCAGCGGCCCCCAGGCCAGCAGCGGTGCGTAACAGGCGGTCTGGAGCCAGTAGAACGGGCCGTACGGATCGCTGATCTCGGCCAGGTTCTCCGGGGCGTTCCAGGTGAAGGCGCCGACGATGGTGATGAAGGTGACGGCGAGCGCGCCGAGGGAAGCCGGGATCACCGCGCACAGCACCGGAATCCGCTTGCCGCCCAGGAACGGGATCCAGCGCGGCACGACCTCGCCCCAGGGCCGCACCAGGCCGAGCGTGAGCAGCCCGAGCCCCTCGGCGAACAGGCTGAGCGCGATGACGTACAGCGTCATCCAGCTCGGGAACTGGCTCTCGTGCAGGTCCGAGGTCGGGGCGAAGCCGAGCGGCACGCCGAACCCCATCGCGCATCTCCACAGCCCGGTGGGCAGCAGGGTGAACGGCACGGCGTGCGCCGCCCAGCGGACCAGCCGCGAGGGGCGTGGGCCCGGCCCGACCACGCCGTCGGCGGGCTGCGGGGAAGCCAGGTCCTGGTCGGTGGTCATCGTCATGATGGTCTCCTCCGTCGGTCCGCTCTCAGCGTGACGGAACGGGACGGGCCGGCACATCCACCGATCGGCAGGTCCCGGGGGAGCCCGGCCGGTGCGGAATGTGCCGTTCGGCAGACCACGGCAGCCATAGGCAGACTCGGCGGACTCGGCAGACTCGGCAGACTCGGCGGACTCGGCGGACGGGAACGGCGCGTCGGCGGAAACAGCACATCGACCGGAATAGCACCGCTATCCGCACCCGGCAATTCCAATTCGACGTTATCGATAGCCGGGTCCTTCGGCGCGGCATTCCACCTACCGTATATCCGGTGGACACGATGATGATCGACGTCTCGCATATTTCGAAGCGATTCGGGTCGATGACCGCGCTGGACGATATCAGCCTCGCCGTACCGCGCGGCTCCGTCCTGGGGCTGCTCGGGCACAACGGTGCCGGGAAGACCACCCTGGTCTCCATCCTGAGCACCCTGACCCGCCCATCCTCCGGACGGGCCAGGGTCGCCGGGCTCGATGTGACCACCCAGGGCGAGGAGGTGCGCCGGCTCATCGGCCTCACCGGCCAGTACGCGGCGGTGGACGAGACGCTTCCGGGGCGCCACAACCTGATCCTCATCGCCCGGCTGCTGGGGGCGACCCGGGCGGAGGCGGCGGCGCGCGCCGATGAGCTGCTCGAGCTGTTCGACCTGACCGACGCCGGGCGCCGGAACGCCAAGAACTACTCCGGGGGCATGCGCCGCCGTCTGGACCTGGCGGCCAGCCTGGTCGGACGGCCCGAGGTGGTCTTCCTGGACGAGCCCACCACCGGACTGGACCCGGTGGCCAGGCGCGGGCTGTGGGAGATCGTGGAGCGCCTGGTGAAGGACGGCACCACGGTCCTGCTGACCACGCAGTACCTGGAGGAGGCCGACCAGCTGGCCGACTCGATCACCGTCCTGGCGGCGGGCCGGATCATCGCCTCGGGCACGGCGGCCGAGCTCAAGGAGCGGGTCGGACGGCGCAGCGTCTCCGTCACCCTGCGCCGGGCCGAGGACCGGGGCCGCACCGTCGAGGCGCTGCGCCGGGCGGCCCTGACCCCGTCCCACGAGGAGGACGGGCTGGTCCTCACCATCCCCGTGGCCGACTCCACGGATATCGCGGTGGTGGTCCGGGCCGTCGACGAGGCCGGTACCGACATCGCGGGGCTCGCCTTCTCCGAACCGACCCTCGACGACGTCTACATGGCCCTGAACCACCCCACGGCCCTGAATCACTCCACGACCACCGACTCCGAGGCAGGGACGTCCTGATGAGCATCGCCACCGAGCGCCCGAACCCACCGGAAGCCGGTGCCACCGCGGCGCCGGGCCCGCCGCGCGACCGGCAGCGCTTCCACGGCTCCGGCCCGCTCCGGCAGATCCAGGTGCTCTCCGGGCGGTCGCTGCGGGCGCTGCGCGAACCGGCCCTGGTGCTGCCGGGCGTCCTGGAACCGATCCTGATGCTGACCGTCTTCAGCCAGGTGTTCCGCAGCGTGTCGCAGGCGCAGTCGTTCCCGGCGGGCGTCAGCTACATCGACTATCTGCTGCCCGCCTTCCTCATCACCAGCGCGATCAGCGCGGGGCTGAAGTCCGGTGTGGCGCTGACCACCGAGCTGAACAACGGGATCATCTCCCGCTTCAAGTCCATGCCGATCCACACCGGCACCATCCTCATCGGCCGGAGCATCGCCGACACCGTGCTGAACGCGGTGAACATGGTGGTGATGCTGGTCGCCGGCGCTCTGATCTTCGGGTTCGACCCCGCCGGCGGGGTCCTGGGCTCCATCGGCGCGCTGCTGGTGGCCGTGGTGCTGGGCTGGTCGCTGGGCTGGGTGTTCATGGCGCTCTCGGCGTGGCTGCGCAAGCCGGAGGCGATGCAGCCGGTGGGCGGCATGGTCAACATGGTGCTGCTGTTCGCCTCGAACGCGTTCGTACCGCCCGACGGGCTGCCGTCCTGGCTGCGGGCCTTCGCCGAGGTGAACCCGATGTCCCACGCCATCACCGCCGCCCGGGGCCTGGCCCTGGGCGAGCCGCGTGCCGGTACGGTGCTGGCGACCCTGGGCATCTGCACGGTGGTCGTCGCCGTCATCGCCCCACTGGCCATCCGCAACTTCCGCAAGGCCAGCTGAACGAGCGCCGAGAAGCTCACGCCCAGGTGAGGCGTTGCCCGTCGGGGCCGACGTGCAGCCGCATGCGGTCGGCCGACGGCCGCCCGTCCGCCTGCCATCGTGTGACGCGCTCGGTGATCTCGTCCCACAGACGCGTCGTGCCGCCCTGCCGGACCATCCACCGGCCGCCGTCTTGGAAGACGACCGCCCATGACTCCGCGTCCACGTCGATCACGACGAGTTCGGTCCGGCCCTCCCGTTCCAGCGTGAGCCGCTGCGCGCGCGGCGCGGCGAACTGCGCGACGAACCGGGTCGTCCAGTCGTCGAGCGCGTCGGCACCCAGCTCGGCGGGCACCGCGTCGCCCGCGCCGAGGTTCGGCAGAACGCCGAGCGGGGGCGGGAGGTGGGGACGGGCCAGCATGAACGAGACCTGTCCGACGAGAACCGGGCCGCTCGCCGTGCCGTCATCGGCGACCGTGAGCCGTACGAGTTCGGATGCTTGCATCCACCCGCCGACCGTGACCAGGACCTCACCGCCGGGCCGGGTCTGCGCGAGCCAGTCGGCCGGCACCGTGTGCACGCCGCACGTGGCGATCACGCGGTCATACGGGCCGCCCCCCTTGTGGCCGGCCAGGCCGTCACCGACCACGCGGTCAGGCCAGTACCCGGCGCCCGCGAGTGCCATTCCGGCACGGGCGGACACCTCCGCGTCGACCTCGACCGTGGTCACGTTGTCCTCGCCGACGGCGGCGCACAGCAACGCGGTTGAGTAGCCCGTGCCGGTGCCGATCTCAAGGACGCGCGTCCCCTCGGTCGCCCGCAGGTCTTCGAGCATTCGCACGACCAGACTCGGCAGGGTGGACGACGACGACGGGGCAGCGGCGATACGCCCCTCGACCTGGTCGGGGAAGACACCCCCGGCCACCTGTGTCACGAGGGTGTCGTCTTCGTAGATCCGCGCCAGCCCTTCCTCGGACTCCCCGGATACGGGCCGGTACCAGCCGCCCTCTTCGTACTCGAACCAGCCGTGCGAAAGGAACGCCTCGCGGGGTACAGACAACACGGCCGATTCCCATTCCGGGCTGCGCAGGGCACCGGCCTTGGACAGGCGTCGCGCGAGGTCGGCCCGTAGGTCTCCCGACGTCAGAGGGTCACTCATGCTGACTCGCTCCGTTCTCCAACAGGTCTGCGATTGCGGTTGTGATCGGCAGGCCGGCCGCGTCTTCGAGCCACGCCCATTGGCCGTTGGGGTTGCACTCCAGAAACCACCATGCGCCGTCCGCGGTCATGGCAAAGTCGAAGGCGCCGAAGTGCAGGCCGAAAGCGGCGAGGAACCGCAGCAGCGCCCCGTGTGTCCCGTCCGGGCAGGTGATCGGCTCATAGGTGAGGTTCTGGTACTCGGCTCTCCAGTCCACGACCCCGGGCGGCGCGGTGATGCGGGCGCTGAACACCTGCTCGCCGACGACGACCGCGCGCACGTCCGCCACCTTGGGCACCTGAGCTTGGAACAGGTGCGCGCTGTGGGTCACCGCGGCGTCGATCTCGCCCGCCTCGACCGGGGCGGCCCAGATTCCGGCGGGTTCGCCCGCAACGTCATACGCCCCCGCGTGCAAGGGTTTGTAGATCGTGGGGTGTTCGGCGCAGAACGCCTTGGCCTCCCCCGGGTCGTTCGTGATGAGGGTGGCCGGGACCATGAGCCCCACGCGGGTCGCCGCGGCCAGCTGCGCGGGCTTGTACTCGGCCCGTGCGATGGCCTGCGGGTGGCTCAGGTACAGGCACCCCGGTAGCGCGCCCAGCACGCCGCCCAGGCCGCGCCGGTTCTCCTGCGCGGCGAACCGCGCCGCCTGCTCGCCGCTCCCCGTTGGGTAGGGACTCGGCCGACGGTGGTAAAGGGCGCGCACGGCGGACAGGTCGGCCGTACGCTCCCCGACCGTCAGCCGCCCGCCCCAGCCGCCCGCGCCGGTTCGCGCGGCGAGCACCATGGGCGTCGGGAAGTCCCGCCCCGGGTCGAACCGGAGGACGGGCACCCGGCGCCGGTTCAACTCCGCGATGACCAGATCAGCGGTTGCGTCCTCGTACTCCGTACAGACCAGTACCGGGCGTCCGTCCATGGCGTCACCCCCTAGTCCTGCGTCGCGTCGTGGCCAGAGTCGGGGTCCTGCTTCCCGTCCTTGCTGACCTGCGTGGGCGGGTAGGTGTTCACGGACGTGCCGTGCTTGCCGAGTTCGGCCGGTGTCATGGCTCCGTCCTCCCCGACCCATCGGCCGGTCTGCGTGGCAGGGTCAACGCCCGCGTACCGCCACGGGGAGGGAGCACCGTTGCGCAGCGGCGCCATACGGCGCAGCCCCCACGGGGCCGGTGCGGCCGTCTCCGTACCTGCGAGGCTCGTTTGCACGTCTCCTCCTTGGTCGCTTCGTACGGTGATGTCGTGCAGGACGGGGGCGGCCAACCGAGTTACGGGAGCACGGTCAGTCGCTTTCAGAGCGCACTCCGCCCAAACCCGTTTCCCCCATGGCAGGGGGTCGACGCCCCAAACGGCCGACAGGGCGTGGACGATGGTCAGGCCACGGCCGTGCTCATCATCCGGGCCGGCGGCTCGCGGCCGCGGCTCGGTGCGGTCCTTGTCGATGACCGCGACGCGGACGCGACAGCCCCCTGTGCGGGTCACGGTGACGCGGATACAGGAGCCGTGGGCATGGTCGGCGGCGTTGGCGACGAGTTCGGTCACAAGGAGGGTCGCGCAGTCGACGAGCTGTGGCAGGTGCCAGGTGTCCAGGGCGGCCTCCACCAGCCGCCGGGCCAGAGGCGCGGACTGCCGCTCGCGGGGGAAGGACCGGGTGTACGTCGGCGCTCCTGTCGCGGAGGGCCGGGTTGCGATGCTCACGAGGCGCCGCCCCGTCCGAGGTTTCGACGCACATGCCCTTGACGACACACCGGTAACGCCTCGGCGCGTTCCGTGTTCAGCGGTGTCCACAGCAGAGTTCTGGTTGTCATGGTCGGCTCCGTGCACGGTCTGTGTGCTGACCATCACATCGTGCCGACCCGCGAGGCTGACAGTGTTCCCAAACGGGGAACAATGGGGCGCCCGGGTGCTGCTACATGCCGACCCACGCGGCCAGCGAAGACAGGGTTTCCGGCGCCCTCCGTTGACGGCGCACCAGGACGCCGATGGTCTCCCGCACAAGGGGGTGATACCGGGCCTGCTGCGGAGCGACCTTACGCGCCCGTACCAAGAAGCGCTCAGCAGGCTCCGTCTTCCCCATCTGCGCATAGGCGCGGGCCATCTCGATGTAGTACCGGCCCACCCGCATGCGGGGGTGCGTGTCCGGGAAATGCAGCTTCTTGGACAGCTTCACCGCCTCGCCGAGCTCACCGAGCTCCACGTTCGTCGCAACGTCGAAGTGCTGCACGTTCGTCAGACCGAACGACGTCCAATAGACGTCCGGCACATCTCGGCCGATCTTCTCGGCCATCTCGCGAGCCAGACCCATGTACCCGGTGACCGAGTCAGCATCGCGCGCCTGAGCGGCCGCGATGGCCGACGCGAGATGCAGACTGCCGGTCACCGCCAGGGCCTCCACTGACTCGGGCTGCTCGACCTGGCCGACGAGCCGATGGCCGCGCGTGATGACCTGTAGCGACATCTGGTTGTTCCCGCGACGGAGGAGCATGCTCGACCGCTTGTTCAGGCGGATGGCGAGCAGCAGCGGATCCTGAGCCTGCTCAGCCATCCACCCCATGCGCTCCAGTGCGATGGATGCCAGGTGGTGGAAGCCGACTCGATAGGCGAACTCGTATGCCACCCAGTAGCACCAGCTCAGCGATGAGGCCGTACGCCGGTAGTCCTCGCCCGGAGACAGCAGGCTGACCATGGTGGTGAGTTCGCCGAGCAGACCAGGCAGCTTTGAGCCGATGTCTTTGTACTCGGTGGCGGAGGCCCCGCTGCACAGCGCCCGTACGTCCCTCTCCACCTGGTCGATGAGCCGGGGCGTGATGTGGGGGTCCGGCCCGAGGTCGTACATGTCGAGCGCCTCGGACAACGGGGAAATCAGGCGGTCGAGATGGTCCTGCTGCAACTCGGAGGTATACGGCTGGCCGTTGAGCACAGCGACATCCACCTGCAGGACTCGGGCGATGGCGGCTACGACAGAGGGGGTGGCCGGCGCCAGGCCACGTTCGACCTTGGCGATGGTGCTGCGGGCGAGGAACGATCGTTGTGCGAGTGCGGTCTGGGTTAGCTGGCGCAGTTTCCGGTAGTCCGCGATGCGTGCGCCGGTGTGTTCCTCATTGCTCTGCGGCATGGTGAACTCCGTTCTGACCTAGACACGCAGAACGGTACCCGCGGTCGGCTCCGCCGGTACGGCTGATCGGCCCCCACGGCGGGGGCCGACGTGCGCCCAAGCGGTTCCACAGCGCCATGGGCCCAAGCGCCGCCGGCCGCCGTCAGAGCCGGCCGCAGCGCTTGCAGCGGCCGCGGCGGCGGAGGTGGTAGGCGAGGGTGGCGGTGGCCAGCGCGGCCCCCCACAGCGGCCAGAACATCTCCGGGACCGTCGTGCCCCAGTCCTCGCTCTGGTTGTCGAACTTGCCCTGGATCTCCAGCCGGATGTACATCACCCCGGCGATCGTGATCAGCAGCGACACCAGCGAGGCCGGGATGATGGCCAGCAGCGGCGGCACCCGCTTCCCGCGCAGCCCGAGCATCCAGCGCGGGAAGATCTCGCCCCAGCGCTGGACCAGGCCGAGGGTGAGCAGGGCGCCGAGGGCGCCGAGCGTGGCGAGGCCGGCGCCCCAGTACCACAGGTGGTCCTCCTTGCCCTCCTCCCAGAGCTTGTCGGAGATGCCCAGCGGAATGCCCAGCGCCCAGGCCCAGCGGGTGCTGGCGTACACGAACGGGATGATGACGGCGATCCGCACGGCCTTGCGGCCCCACCGCGCGGCCTCGGCCGGGCTGGTCCAGTCCGGACCGCCGTCGGTGCGGCCGCAGTTGCCGCAGGCGTTCCGCAGCCGGCGCTGGTAGGCGAGGGCCGTGGCCGCCATCAGCCCGGCGCTCACCACGAGGAAGAACTGGTTGACGACCGTCCAGTTGATGGCGCCGATCTGGAGCATCACCGCGTAGGCGAGGTTCCCCAGCAGCCGGAAGTCGGCGAACGCCGCGAGCGTGACGGCGACGAAGCACCAGGTGCAGCCCAGCAGTACGTTCCGCGGCACCCGGCGCCGGCCCGGGAGCGCCATCAGCAGCGCGACGGCCGAAGCGGGCAGCAGCAGGGCGGCGAGTACGGGCGCGAGGGTGTTCGCCGGGGTGTCCTCGAACGCCGAGTACTCGGGGTTGGCGTCCTCCGCGCCGAACGGGAAGCCGTCGCCCCCCAGCGCCCAGTAGACGTTGGCCAGGCCGTAGAGGAACAGCGCGGCGGCCGCCACATAGCCGATCCGGTCCGGCCAGCGGGAGCGGAAGCGGGCGGCGCGAGTGACCTTCGGCCGCTCCCGGTCCCTGTTCGCCACCTGGGTCATGACTCATCCTTTCCACACCCGGATCACCCGGATCACCCGGATCCCCCGGTCAGGATCACCTTTCGGGGAACCGCCCCACATCTGCCGATCGGGAGATTTGAGGGAGCGGAAACGGCGGTGCTCCCGAGCAGGGGGGCTCGGGAGCACCGGACGGGGTGACGCGGGTCTCAGCAGGTGGCGAGGCCCTCGTAGCGGCTGGCGTAGATGATGGACGCGCTGTGGCTGGCGGTCGCACCCGGCGCCAGGGTGAAACACGGGCTGAAGTAGTCGCGGTCGTAGTCGACCTTGACCTTCTGCGTGGTGGAGCAGTTGTTGGTGATGTCGACGAAGATGCCGACCAGGTAGGTGACGTCGGCCTTGACGCAGCTCGGGGCGGCGGCCTCGGCGGTGGCCGGGGCGGCCTGGGCCGCGCCCTGGGTGGCGGCGACGAGGGCGAGCCCGCCCAGAGCGGCGCCCGCGGCGGCGGCGAATTTCCTCACGGTTCCTCCGTCAATCGATAAGTGTTACGGGCTTTTCGTTGGTGCTTCGTTGGTGCTTCGTTCGTGCAGCGAAGACATATCCATGTGCACGCCTCCGGCAATTCCTGGTTCAGTTCTTTCGATCCAGGGTTTCGCGGACCACCCGGCCGATTTCGGCCAGCGGTACCGGCTGGAGCATCTGCCGGTGCTCGCAGTCCACCTCATGGACCGTCATCCGCCCGCCGACGTAGGGCGCGATCCGGTCGGTCCAGCTCGCCACCTTGCCCGCCGGGTCGTCGGGGAAGTCCTCGGACTCGGTGGCCACGAACAGCAGCACATCGCCGTCGTAGACCTCGGGTTCATGGCCCAGCGTCAACTCCCAGTTGTGGTTGTTGACCTGGCCGATCCGCAGGATGTCCGGCTCCTCGAAGGTGGCCAGCGCACTGCCCTCGGCCCGGAGGACCTCCATCACCGCGCCGTACTCCAGCGGACCGTCCCCGAAGGCGCCCGGGTCGTGCCCGGCGAAGTCCAGCAGCACCGCCAGCACCTTCTGCTCGTCCGCGGCGGCGAACGCCTCGCCGAACTCCTCGGCGGGCATCGGCGGCTGGTCGAGGTTGACCAGCACGCCGACCTCCTCGCCGGCCCGGCGCAGCTGGACCGCCATCTCATGGGCGACCAGGGCGCCCATGGACCAGCCCAGCAGGTGGTAGGGGCCGTGCGGACGGACCGCGCGGATCTGCTCGACGTAGTCCGCGGCCATCTCGGAGATCGAGGCGGGCAGCGCCTCGGCACGGGCGATACCGCGGGCCTGGACGCCGTAGACGGGCCGGTCGGCGGGGAGGTGGCGGAGCAGCCCCGCGTACATCCAGCTGACGCCGCCGACCGGGTGCACACAGAACAGCGGCGGCTGGTCCCCGCCGGTGCGCAGCGGCAGCAGCACCTCGAAACCGCCGTCGCCGGTGTTACCGGCGTCGGTGGCGTCGGTGGTGTCCCGTCCCATCAGCTCGATCAGCTCGGCGACGGTGGGCGCCTGGAAGACCGCCCGGTTGGACACCTCCGCGCCGAAGACCGACCGGATGCGGCTGACCAGCTGGATGGAGACGATGCTGTCCCCGCCCAGTTCGAAGAAGTTGTCGTCGATGCCGACCCTCGGCACCCGCAGCAGCTCGGCGAAGAGCCCGCACAGCAGCTCCTCGCGCGGGTTGCGCGGTCCGCGGCCGCCCCCGGCGGACGTGCCGAAGTCGGGGGCGGGCAGCGCCTTGCGGTCCACCTTCCCGTTGGGGGTCAGCGGCAGCGCCGCCAGGGGGACGAACGCGGCGGGCACCATGTACTCCGGCAGCACGGCGGCCACCCGGTCGCGCAGCGCCCCGGTGTCCGGCCGGCCCGCACCGCTCCCGGCGGCCGGGACGACGTACGCCACCAGCTTCTTGCTGCCCGGCCGGTCCTCGTGGACCACCACCGTCACCTGGGCGACCTCTTCGGCGGCGGCCACCGCGGTCTCGATCTCGCCGAGTTCGATCCGCAGGCCGCGGATCTTCACCTGGTGGTCGGCCCGGCCGACGAACTCCACCCGCCCCTCGGCGTCCCACCGCACCAGGTCACCGGTCCGGTACATCCGCGCCCCGGGCGGGCCGTACGGATCGGCGGTGAACCGCTCCGCCGTGAGTCCCGGCAGGTTCACATAGCCGCGGGCCACCCCGGCGCCCGCCAGGTACAGCTCGCCGACCACGCCCGGCAGGGCCGGCTCCAGCCGCTCGTCCAGGACGTAGGCCCGCATCCGGTCCATGGCCCGGCCGATGGGCACGGTCGTCCCCACCCGGTGCGGGGCGCGCATCGGGTGGCAGGTGGCGAAGGTGGTGGTCTCGGTGGGCCCGTAGACGTGCACCACCTCGGTGTCCGGGCAGGCGTCCAGCACCCGCTGGAAGGCGCCCGGGGACACCTGCTCACCGCCGGTCCACACCTGCGCCAGACCGGCGAAGCAGCCCGGGTCCTCCTCGGCCATGAGGTTGAACAGCGCCGTGGTGAGGAAGACCGCGGTCAGCCCGTCGCGTTCGGCGTGTCCGCGCAGCCGGCCCGCGTCGAGCTGACCGGGCGCGGCCAGGACGCAGGTGCCGCCGCCGAGCAGCGGGGCCCACATCTCGTACGTCGAGGCGTCGAAGGCGTGCGGGGAGTGCACCAGCACCCGGTCGTGGGCGCCGCCGCGCCAGCGGCCGTCGGCGGCCAGCGCCACCACGTCCTGGTGGGTGATGGCGATGCCCTTGGGCTTACCGGTCGAACCGGAGGTGTACATGATGTACGCCAACTGGCCGGCCGACAGCGGTACGGCGGGGTCGGCGGGGCCGGCGGGCTCGTTCTCCTCCCCCTGCGGCCGCTCCTCGTCGACCACCAGCACATGGGCCGAGTGCGCGAACTCCACCCCGGCCATGGCCCGGTCGGTGAGCAGCGTGCCCGCCCGCGTCTCGGCCACGATCGACTCCAGCCGCGCGACCGGGGCCCGGGAGTCCAGCGGTACGTACGCCGCCCCGGCCTTGAGCACCGCGAGCGTCGAGACCACCAGCTCCACCGAACGGTCCTGGAGGATCGCCACCCGGTCGTCGGGCCGGACGCCCAGCCCGATGAGGCGGTGCGCCAGCCGGTTGGCGCGGGCGTTGAGCTCGGCGTAGGTCAGGGTGACGCCGTCCGCGACCACGGCCGTGGCCCCGGGCGCGGCCGCCACGCGCGCCTCGAACCGCGAGACCACCGTGCCCGCGGGGACCTCCTCCGCCGTCTCCCCCGCACGCGGCAGCAGCCGCGCCCGCTCCTTAGGGGCCAGCAGCTCCAGCCGCCCCAGCGGCTGTTCGGGGTCGGCGACCGCCGCCGTCAGCAGCCGCACCAGCCGCTCGGCCATGGTCTCCACCGTCGAGCGGTCGAACAGCGCGCTGTTGAACTCGATGCCCGCGCCGAGCACCGGTACGGACCCGGCCTCGGCGGACTCCTCGGCGAGCGCCTCGGCGGACGCCTCAGCGGGCTCCTCCGCGAAGGCGAACGTCAGGTCGAACTTGGCGATGTCGGCACCGGCCGGCTGCGGCTCCAGGGTCAGGCCGGGCAGCTCCAGATCGGCCGGTTCGTTGTTCTGGTAGCTGATCGCGACCTGGAACAGCGGGTTGCGGGCCAGCGACCGGACCGGGCTCAGCTCCTCGACCAGCCGCTCGAAGGGCACGTCCTGGTGGGCGTACGCCGCCAGGTCCGCGCTGCGCACCCGCTCCACCAGCGCCCGGAAGCCCGGGTCGCCGGAGGTGTCGGTGCGCAGCACGAGGGTGTTGACGAAGAAGCCGACCAGCTCCTCCAGCGCCTGGTCGGTCCGGCCCGCGACGACCGTGCCCAGCGGGATGTCCGTACCGGCGCCGAGCCGGGTGAGCAGCGCGGCAACGGCGGCCTGGAGCACCATGAAGGGGCTGGCCCCGGTGGTGCGGGCGAGGTCGAAGACGCCCCGCGCCAGGTCGGCGCCGATCGGCACCGGCACCGTCTCCCCGGCGTGTCCGGCCTCGGCCGGGCGGGGGCGGTCGGTGGGCAGGCTCAGCTCCTCCGGCAGCCCGGCGAGCGCATCGCGCCAGTGGTCCAGCTGCCGGGATATGGCGCTGTCCGGGTCGTCCTCGGCGCCCAGCGTCCGCCGCTGCCACAGGGCGTAGTCGGCGTACTGCACGGGCAGCGGGGCGTACGCGGGCGGCCGCCCCTCGAGCCGGGCGCGGTACGCGGTGCCCAGGTCGCGGGCGAACGGGGCGAGCGAGGCGCCGTCGCCCGCGATGTGGTGCACCACCACGAGCAGCACGTGCTCGTGCGGGGTGAGCCGCAGCAGCCGGGCGCGCAGCGGGATGTCCGCCGTCAGGTCGAAGTCCTCGGCGGCCGCGGCGGCCAGGGCCGGCTCCAGCCCCTCCGGGGTGGCCTCGGCCACCTCCAGCGCCACGGGGGCCTCCCCGGGCGGCAGGACCCGCTGGGCGGGCACCCCGTCCCGGACCGGGAAGACCGTCCGCAGGCTCTCGTGCCGGGCCACGACATCGGACAGCGCGGCACGCAGCGCACCGGTGTCCAGCTCGCCCCGCAGCCGCACGGCCAGCGGGATGTTGTACGTGCCGGTGCCGCCCTCGACCTGGTTGATGAACCACAGCCGGCGCTGGGCGTACGACAGCGGGACCGTCTCCGGCCGCTCGGCCGGGCGCAGCTCCTCCCGCGCCCCGGCCGCCCCGGCCAGCCGCCCGACCAGCGTGGCGACGGTCGGCGCCTCGAAGACGACCCGCACCGGGAGTTCCGCGCCCAGTACGGTGCGGATGCGGTTGACCAGCCGGGTCGCCAGCAGGGAGTGGCCGCCCAGGTCGAAGAAGCCGTCGTCGATGCCGACCTCGTCGATCCCCAGCACCTCGGCGAACAGCCCGCACAGGGTCTCCTCGCGCGGGTCGCGGGGGGCGCGCCGCTCACCGGCGGCCCCGTACTCCGGCACCGGCAGCGCCTTGCGGTCCACCTTGCCGTTCGAGGTCAGCGGCAGGGCGTCCAGGACGACGACGGCCGCGGGCACCATGTAGCCCGGCAGCTCGCCCGCGAGGAACCCGCGCAGCTCGGCGGGGGTGACCGGCGCCTCGGTGACGGCGTAGCCGACGAGCCTGCGGTCGCCGGGCCGGTCCTCCCGCACCACGACCGTGGCCTGGGCGACGTCCGGGTGTGCGGCGAGCCGGTTCTCGACCTCGCCGAGCTCGATGCGGAAGCCGCGGATCTTCACCTGGTCGTCGGCCCGGCCGACGAACTCCAGCTGCCCGTCGGCCCGCCAGCGGACCACGTCCCCGGTGCGGTACATCCGGTCCCCGGGCGCGCCGAAGGGGTCGGCGACGAACCGCTCGGCGGTCAGCGCCGGGCGCCGCAGATAGCCGCGCGCCAGCCCCGCCCCGGAGACGTACAGCTCCCCGGCCACCCCGGGCGGCGCCGGCCGCAGCGAGCCGTCCAGCACATACGCCCGGGTGCCGGGCACGGGCGCGCCGATCGGCGGGAGGCCGGTGTCGGCGGCCAGTGGCCCGCTGGTCGTCACCATGACGGTGGACTCGGTCGGCCCATAGGCGTTCACCATCCGGCGGCCGGGCGCCCAGCGCGCCACCAGCTCCGCCGGGCACGCCTCGCCGCCCACCACCAGGCCCCGGAAGTCCGGCAGTTCCTGGGCGGGGACGGTCGCGAGCGCGGCCGGGGGGATCAGGGCGTGCGTCACCCGGCGCTCGGCGAGCACCTCGGCGAGCGGCTCCCCGGCCAGCGGTCCGGGAGCGGGCACCACCAGCGTGGCGCCCGAGGTCAGCGCGGCGCACAGCTCCAGCACCGAGGCGTCGAAGCTGGGCGAGGAGAACTGGAGCACCCGGCTGTCCCCGGCGACCGCGAACCGCTCCCGCTCCGCCGCGGCGAAGGCGGCAAGGCCGCGGTGGGTGACCACCACGCCCTTGGGCATCCCGGTCGAACCCGAGGTGTAGATCACGTAGGCCGGCCCGTCCACCCGGACTCGCGCCGGGTCCGGCCCGCCGACCGCCGCATCGCCTGCGGCGGCAGCGTCGTCGGCGGCGGCGTGACCGGCCTGACCGCCGATACCGGCCTGACCGCCGGGATCGCCAGAGCCAGCAGGACCCGCCTGACCACCGCGACCGCCGGAGGCAGCAGGACCGCCGAGACCCGCAGGACCAGCCTGGCCACCAGGACCGCCGGAGGCAGCAGGGCCCGCAGGACCCGCCTGACCGCCGCGACCCGCAGGACCAACCTGACCACCGCGACCGTCGGAGTCCGCAGGACCGGCGGGACCCGCAGGACCGGCGGGACCGCCGAGGTCGCCGAGGTCCCCGAGTTCGTCGAGCACGATCAGCGGCCGGTCCGGGGCGGTGGGTACCACCTCGACGTACGCCCGGGTGGTGAGCACCGCGACCGGACGGGCGTCGTCCAGCATGAAGGCGATCCGCTCGGCCGGGTAGTCGGGGTCCACCGGCAGATACGCGGCGCCCGTCCGCATCACGGCGAGCGAGGCGACGACCGACTCCACGGACCGGCCCAGGACCTGCGCCACCACGTCCTCCGGGCGCACGCCCGCGGCCGTCAGCACCCGGGCCAGCCGGTCCGCCCGCGCGGCCAGTTCCGCGTAGGTCAGGGTCTCCTGGGCGGACTCGACCGCGATGGCGTCCGGTGTCTCGGCCACCTGGGCCGCGAACAGCTCGCCGAAGGTGGCCGGTTCGGGCGCCGTGCCCGTGTCGTTCCAGCGGGCCAGCCGGGCCCGCTCCTCGGCCGACAGCAGGTCCACCGCCGCCACCGGGCGCGCCGGGTCGTCGGCGAACGCCTCCAGCAGCCGCACCAGCCGCTCCCCGAGGGCGTGCGCGGCGGCCTCCTCGAAGAGGTCGGGGCGGTAGTCCAGCTTGAGGCTGAAGGAGCGGGTGCCGTCGGTGACGGCGAGCTGGAGCGGATAGTGCGTACCGTCCTGGATCTCGGCGTCCACGACGCCGAGCCCCTGGGCGGCCTCCTCCAGCCCGCCGGAGTCCACGGGGAAGTTCTCGAAGGCGGTGGAGGTGTCGAACAGCGCACCGCCCGCGTCGGCGAGCCGCTGGATGTCGGTGAGCCCCAGGTATTTGTGCGGCAGCAGGTCCAGCTGCCGCTCCTGGAGCCGGGTGGCCACGTCCAGCAGGGTGTCGCCGCGTTCGACGGTGACCCGCACCGGCAGGGTGTTGATGAACAGGCCCACCATCGTCTCGACGCCGGGGAGTTCGGCCGGGCGCCCGTTCACGGTCTCGCCGAACAGCACGTCGTCGCGGCCGGTGACCGCGCCCAGCAGCAGCCCCCACGCGGCCTGCACCACGGTGTTCTTGGTCAGCCCGTGCCGGCGGGCCCGCGCGGTGAGCGCGGCCGCGGCCTCCGGCGACAGTTCGGCCTGCCAGGCGTCCGGCCGCACCGGCCGGCGGGCCGGGTCGGCCGGGGCGACCAGTGTCGGCTCGTCCACCCCGGCCAGCGCGGTGCGCCAGGCGGCCTCGGCGGCCTGCCGGTCCTGCTCGGCCAGCCAGGCCAGGTAGTCGCGGTACGGGGTCACCGCGGGCAGCCCGGAGGCGTCCCCGCGCCGCCCGTACAGCTCGAACAGCTCGGCCATGACCAGCGGTCCCGACCAGCCGTCCAGCAGGATGTGGTGGTTGGTGAAGAGCAGCCGGTGCTCGTCCTCGCCGAGCCGGATCAGGGTGAACCGCAGCAGCGGCGGCCGGCGCAGGTCGAAGCGGGTGGCGAGGTCGTCGGCCAGCAGCCGCTCCACAGCGGCCGTGCGGCCCGCCGCGTCGAGCCCGCTCACGTCCACCTCGGACCAGGGCACGTCCACCTCGCGCGGGATGACCTGGAGGGACTGGCCCCGCCCGCCCGGCTGGAAGGCGGCGCGCAGGTTCTCGTGGCGCGCGAGCACCGTGCGGGCCGCGTCGCGCAGCGCCGCCGGGTCCAGTTCGCCGCGCAGGTCGAGCGCCATCTGGACGTTGTAGACGTCCGAGCCGCGCTCGTCGTAGCGGGCGTGGAAGAGCAGTCCCTCCTGGAGCGGGGAGAGCGGGAGGACACCGGCGAGTCCCTGGTAGGCGGCCGCCAGCCGGTCGATCTCCGGCTGGTCGAGGTCCACCAGCGGCAGGTCGGACGGGCTGAGCCCGCCGGCCTCGGGGCGTTCGGCGCAGGCGACCAGGGCGCGCAGCGCCCGGAACCAGGCGCGGCCCAGTTCCCGTACGTCCGCCTCGGTCAGCAGCCGGGTCGGGTAGATCCAGTTCGCCACCAGTCGCGGACCGTCGGGGTGGGTGACGGCGCTGGCCGTCAGGTCCAGGGTGTGCGGCAGCGGCATCGCGGCGTCGGCGACCGCCGACAGATCACCGGTCGCGGCCGGCTCCTCGGGGACGTCGGTGTGCGGTGACTCGCCCAGCCGGCCCAGGTAGTTGAAGCCGATCTGGGGTTCGGGGAAGCGGGCCAGCGCGCGGGCGGTCTGCGGGTTGAGGTGGCGCAGCAGACCGTAGCCGACGCCGTTGTCGGGGATGGTCCGCAGCCGCTCCTTGACCTGCTTGAGCGCCGCGCCGACGGCCGGTCCCGCGGCCGCGACGTCCGCCGCGCCGAGCTCTCCCGCGTCCAGCCGTACCGGGTACAGGCTGGTGAACCAGCCGACCGTGCGGGACAGATCGGCGCCGGGCACGATCTCCTCCCGGCCGTGGCCCTCGAGGTCGATCAGGACCTCGGAGCCCTCGCCCCGCCCGGTGGCTCGGCGCCACTGGGCGACGGCGATGGCGAGCGCGGTCAGCAGGACGTCGTTGACTCCGGCGCGGAAGGCGGCGGGCACCCGGCCCAGCAGCGGTCCTGTCACCTCGGCCGGCAGGGTGAAGCGCAGGTGGGCGGCGGTGCCCATGGTGTCCTGGGCCGGGTCCAGCGGCTCTTCGGTGAGCAGCGGGTCGGGGCCGGTCAGCATGGTGCGCCACAGCGTCAGCTCCCGCATCCGCTCCGGTTCCCCGGCCGCCTCGGTGAGCGCTTGCGACCAGCGGCGGAACGAGGTGCCCACGGGTTCCAGCGCCACCCGGCGGCCCGCGCCCAGCGCCTCGATCGCCGCCTGGAGGTCGGGCAGCAGAATCCGCCAGGACACCCCGTCGACCACCAGGTGGTGGGCGACCAGGGCCAGCTGGCCGGGGGTGTCGGGGCCGGCGTCGAACCATACGGCCCGCACCATCCGGCCCTCGTCGGGGGCGAGTTCGGACTGGGCGGCGGCGATCTCCTCGGTGGCCCGCCGGTCCAGCTCCGCCTCGTCGTACCCGGCGCGCACCAGCTCGGTGACGTCGACCCGGCGCAGCACCTCCTCGGCCGGTACGGCGCCGGGCGGGGCGATCTCCAGCGACCAGCCGACGTCCTCGGCGATCCGGGTCAGGGTCATCCGCAGCGCGTCGTGGTGGTCCAGGACCGCCCGCAGCGCGCTGTGCAGCGTCCCCAGGCCGACACCAGGCGGGACGGGCATCGACATGGTCTGGTTGAACTGGTCGATGGTGCCGCCGCGTTCGCGCAGCCAGTGGATGATCGGGGTCAGGGGCACGTCCCCGACGGCGTCCGGGGCGGCCGGTTCGGGGGCGGCCCGGTCGGGCTCCTCGGCCGCCCCGACGGCCGCGGCCAGGGCCGCGACGGTCTTGTGCGCGAACACGTCGCGGGGGGTGAACCGCAGCCCCTCCTTGCGGGCGCGGCCGACCAGCTGGATGGAGATGATGCTGTCGCCGCCCAGTTCGAAGAAGCTGTCGTCCACGCCGACCCGCTCGACCCCGAGCACCTCGGCGAAGAGGGCGCACAGCGTCTCCTCGGCGGCGCCGCGCGGCGCCCGCGCGTCCTGCGACGCGCCGCCGAACGACGGGGCGGGCAGGGCCCGGTGGTCGAGCTTGCCGTTGACGGTGAGCGGCAGGGCGTCGAGGGTGACGAACGCGGCCGGGACCATGTGGTCCGGCAGCGCGGCCGCGGCGTACTCGCGCAGCTCCCGGCCGTCCGGCTCGCGGCCGCCGGCCTCCCGGCCGGCCGGCACCACGTAGGCGGCCAGCAGCTTGCGGCCCGGCTGGTCCTCGCGGACCCGCACCGCCACCTGGCCGACCGCCGGATGCGCGGCGAGCACGGCCTCGATCTCGCCGAGTTCGATCCGGAAGCCGCGGATCTTCACCTGGTCGTCGGCGCGTCCCAGGTACTCCAGCCGCCCGTCCGCCATCCGGCGGGCGAGGTCGCCCGAGCGGTACATCCGGTCGCCCGGTGCGCCGAACGGGTCGGCGACGAACCGTTCGGCGGTGAGCCCGGGGCGGCCCAGATAGCCGCGTGCCAGGCCCGCGCCGGAGATGTACATCTCGCCGGGCGCGCCCGGCAGGACGGGTCGCAGCGCGGAGTCCAGCACCCGCACCCGCAGGTCGGGGATGGCCTCGCCGATCACGCTGCCGGTCGCGGCGGCGGCGCCCGCCCGGTCCAGTGCCACATGGCTGACGTGCACGGTGGTCTCGGTGATGCCGTACATGTTGACCAGCACCGGCGCCCGGTCGTCATGCCGCTCGTACCAGTCCTTCAGCCGCCACAGGTCCAGCGCCTCGCCGCCGAAGACGACGGTGCGCAGGGCGAGTTGCCGGCCGAGGGCCGGGTTGTCCCGGTCGGCGCCCATCAGCTGGTAGAAGGCGGAGGGGGTCTGGTTCAGCACGGTGACCCGCTCGCGCACCAGCAGCTCCAGGAACCTTTCGGGGGAGCGGCTGACGGCGTGGTCCACCACCACGAGCCGGCCGCCGTGCAGCAGCGGGCCCCAGATCTCCCACACCGAGAAGTCGAAGGCGTAGGAGTGGAACATCGTCCACACGTCGTCGGGTCCGAAGCCGAACCAGTGGTCGGTGGCGGTGAACAGCCGCACCACGTTGCGGTGCGGGATCTGCACGCCCTTGGGGCGCCCGGTCGAGCCGGAGGTGTAGATGACGTACGCCGGGGAGTCCGGGGTGAGGGCGGCGGTCCGGTCGGCGTCGGTGGGGTCGGTGTCCGGGCGCCCGGCGAGCCCGGCCCGCACCGCCGGGTCGTCCAGGGCCACCACGGGCAGCCCGTCCGGGAGCGCCCCGGCCACGGCGGGGCCGGCGCCGGCGCCGGTCAGCACCAGCGCGGGCGCCGCGTCACCGGCCATGTAGGCGATCCGCTCGGCCGGGTAGTCCGGGTCCAGCGGCACATACGCGGCTCCCGCCTTGACCACGGCCAGCAGCGCCACGATCGTCTCGGCCGAGCGCGGCAGCGCCAGCGCGACCCGCCGCTCGGGGCCGGCGCCCCGGGCGATCAGCTCATGGGCCAGCCGGTTGGCGCGCGCGTTCAGCTCGCGGTAGGTCAGCGCGGTGTCGCCGGAGACGACGGCGGTGGCGTCCGGGCGGGCGGCCACCGCCGCCTCGAAGACCTCGGTGAGGGTGCGGGGCGCGCTCTCGGGCTGCTCCGCCCCCTCGGCGTGCGCACCGCGTTCGGCGGCGGTCCGCAGGTCCACCCGGCCCACCGGGAGCGCCGGGTCGGCGACGAACGCCTCCAGCAGCCGCACATAGCGGTCCGCCAGGGTGCGCACGGCGTCGGGGCCGAGCAGGTCCGGGCGGTAGGACCAGGTCAGGGTCAGCTCGTCGCCGCGCTGCGCGGCCAGCAGGCCGAGCGGATAGTGCACCGCGTCCTTGACGTCGGCGTCGACCACGCCGAGGTCGCGGGCGGTGGACTCCAGGGTCTCCGCGTCGACCGGGTAGTTCTCGAACACCACCAGGGTGTCGAACAGCTCCCCGGTGCCGGTGAGCCGCTGGATGTCGGCCAGCCCCAGGTACTGGTGGGCCATCAGCCCCGACTGCCGGGTCTGGAGCCGGTGCGCCATCTCCAGCAGGGTCTCCCCCGGCCGGGCGTCCACCCGCACCGGCAGGGTGTTGATGAACAGCCCGATCATGGACTCCACGCCGGGCAGCTCCGGCGGCCGTCCGGAGACGGTGGTGCCGAAGACCACGTCGTCCCGTCCGGTCAGCTGCCCCAGGACCACGCCCCAGGCGCCCTGCACCAGGGTGTTGACCGTCAGCCCGTGCTCACGGGCGGCGGCGAGCAGCCCGGCGCTCAGGCTTCCGGGCAGCTCCTGCGTCCACCGCTCCGGGGTGGCGGGGGCGCGTTCGGCGGCGGGGCCGCCGAGCAGCAGGGTCGGCTCGGTGACCCCGTCGAGGGCGGCCCGCCAGGCGTCCTCGGACGCCTGCCGGTCCTGCTCGGCGAGCCAGGCCAGATAGTCCCGGTACGGGGTCACCGGGGGCAGCCCGGTGTCGTCGCCGCCGCGCCCGTACAGCTCGAACAGCTCCCCGATCAGCAGCGGCATCGACCAGCCGTCCACCGCGATGTGGTGCACGGTCACCACGAAGCGGTGCCGGTCCTCCGCGAGCCGGATCAGGGTGCAGCGCAGCAGCGGCGGGGTGGCCAGGTCGAACCGGGCGGCGCGGTCCTCGGCCAGCAGCCGCGCCGGCTCCGCCGCCCGCCCGGCCTCCTCGGCCCCGCTCAGGTCCACCTCGGCCCAGGGGAGTTCCGCCTCGCGCGGGACCACCTGGAGGGAGCGGCCCGCGGCGGAGGTGCGGAACGAAGCGCGCAGGTTGTCGTGGCGGCGCAGCAGGGTACCGGCGGCCCGGCGCAGGGCCGCCGCGTCCAGCGGGCCGTGCAGCTCCAGGGCCGACTGGATGGTGTAGACGTCCGGTGCCGACTCGTCGTACACCGAGTGGAACAGCAGGCCCTGCTGGAGCGGCGAGAGCGGCAGGACGTCCACGAGCCCGCCGGGCGCGGCCTGGAGCCGGTCGATCTCGTCCTGGCCGATCTCCACCAGCGGCAGGTCGGACGGGGTGAGGCCGCCCGCGCCGGGGGCCTGGGCGTGTGCCGCGAGGGCGCGCAGCGCCTCGAACCACAGCCGGGCCGCCTCGGTGACCTCCTCGTCGGTGAGCAGTTCGGCGGAGTAGGTCCAGGAGGCCACCAGCCGCTGCCCGTCGGGGTGGGCGACGGTCGCGGCGTTGACCTCGAGGGTGTACGCCAGTGGCATGGCGGCGTCGCCCGCGCCGGTGAGGTCGCGGACCCGCACGGTGTCGGCGGCCTCGGCGTCGGCCGCGTCCGCCTCGCCCATCCGGCCCAGGTAGTTGAAGCCGATCTGCGGTTCGGCGAAACCGGCCAGCTCCGGCCCGGTCTCGGGGTTGAGGTGGCGCAGCAGCCCGTAGCCGATGCCCTTGTCCGGGATGGCCCGCAGCTGCTCCTTGACCGCCTTCAGCGCGGTGCCCAGCGCCGCGCCGCCGGCCCACAGCTCCTCCTCCGGCAGTGCGCCCGGGTCCAGCGCCACGGGGAAGAGGCTGGTGAACCAGCCGACCGTGCGGGACAGGTCGATCCCCTCGGCGATCTCCTCACGGCCGTGGCCCTCCAGCCCGACCAGCACCGCACCGCCCTCGCCCCGGCCGCGCTCCCGGCGCCAGCGGGCCACCGCCAGCGCGAGCCCGGTCAGCAGCACGTCGTTGATCTGGGCGTGGTAGGCGGCGGGGACCTGGTTCAGCAGCGCTTCGGTCACCTCGGCGGGCAGGGTCAGCGTCACCTGGCGGGCGACGCCCACCACGTCCCGCGCCGGGTCGGTCCGCCGCCCCGCCAGCAGCGGGTCGTCGGTGGCGGCGATGGTGCGCCACAGCTCCAGCTCGGCGACCCGCGCGGGGGTGGCCGCGTTCTCCGCCAGCACCTGGGTCCAGCGGCGGAACGAGGTGCCCACGGGCTCCAGTTCGGGGGTCTTGCCGTTGCCGAGCGCCTCCAGCGCCGCCTGGAGGTCGGGCAGCAGCACCCGCCACGACACCCCGTCGACCACCAGGTGGTGGGCGACGACGGTGAGCCGCCCCGGGGCGGTGGGGCCGGCGTCCACCCACACGGCCTGGAGCATCCGGCCGTCCTCGGGCGCCAGCCGCCCCATCGCGGCCCGCACCTCCGCCTCGTCGCCCGGCGCCGCGACGCGCCGCACACAGTCCTCGGCCCGCACGGCGCCCACCGGGGCCACCGCGAGCGCCCAGTCGGCGCCGGGCGCGCGGGTCAGCCGCAGCCGCAGCGCGTCGTGCCGGTCCAGCAGCGCCTGGACGGCGGTGTGCAGCCGGGCGAGGTCCAGGCCGGCCGGGACCGGCATGGTCATGGTCTGGTTGAACGCGTCGACGGGGCCGCCCTGCGCCTGCTGCCAGCGCATGATGGGCGTCGGCACGATCGGGCCTACCCCGTCCTCCGCGGTCACGGCCGGCTGCCGCGGGCCGTGGTCGAGCGCGGCGAGCCGGGCCACCGTGCGGTGCTCGAAGACCTGCCGCAGGGTCAGGTCCAGGCCCTCCTTACGGGCCCGGTGGGCGAGCTGGATGGAGGAGATGCTGTCCCCGCCCAGCTCGAAGAAGCTGTCGTGGACGCCGACCGTCTCCACGCCCAGCACCTCGGCGAACAGCGCGCACAGCGCCGCCTCGCGCTCGGTGCGCGGCGCCCCGCCCGACGCCTCCGACGCCTCCGGTGCGGCCGGTGCGGCGGGCGCCTCGGCGGCGGCCTCGGCGGTCACCAGCCGGGCCCGGTCCTCGGGCGTGAAGGCGGGCACCGAGCCGGCGGGCCGCTGCGGGTCGGCGGCGAACGCGGCCAGGACGGTAAGGAACCGGTCCAGGATCTCCCGCCCGGCGCCCGCCACGAAGAGGTCGGGGCGGTAGTCCAGCCGCACCGTCATCCGCTCCCCGCGGACCGTGCCCTCCAGGTTGAGGGTGTAGTGGGTGGCGTCCACCGTGGTGGCGGCGACCGCGCCGATGCCCTCGGCGGAGTCCTTCAGGGTGTCGGTGTCGATCGGGTAGTTGGCGAAGATGGTGATCGCGTCGAACAGCTTCTCCTCGCCCGCCAGCTGCTGGATCTCGGCGAGCCCCAGATGCTTGTGGGCGAGCAGCTCGCTCTGCCGGTCCTGGAGCCCGCGCACCAGCTCCGCCAGCGGGCGCTCGGGGTCGATGCGCAGCCGTACCGGCAGGGTGTTGATGAACAGCCCGACCATCGACTCCACCCCGGGCAGCTCCGGCGGCCGCCCGGAGACGGTCTCGCCGAACACCACGTCGTCCCGCCCGGTCAGACCGCCCAGCACCAGCCCCCACGCGGTCTGCACCACGCTGTTGAGGGTCAGGCCCAGGGAGCGGGCCCGGCGGCCGAGCGCGGCCGCCAGCTCGGCGTCCACCTGCTCGATCAGCGTCTCGGGCAGGGCGGGACCGCGCCGGGGGTCGGGCGGCGCCACCAGCGTCGGGCCGTCCACCCCGGCCAGCGCCCGCCGCCACGCCTCCTCCGCCTCGCCCTGGTCCTGCTGGGCGAGCCAGGCCAGGTACTCGCGGTAGGAGACGACGGGCGGCAGCTTCGAGGCGTCGCCACCGTTGGTGTAGAGGGCCATCAGCTCGCCCAGCACCAGCGGCATGGACCAGCCGTCCAGCAGGATGTGGTGGGCGGTGAACACGAAGCGGTACTCACGGTCGGCGAGCCGCACCAGGGAGAACCGCAGCGGCGGCCGCGCCAGGTCGAACCGCCGGGTCCGGTCCGCCGCCAGCAGCCGCGCCAGCTCCGCCTCCCGGTCCGCCTCGGCGACCTCGCGCAGATCGTGCTCCGCCCAGTCCGGTTCGGCCTCGCGCAGGATCACCTGCACCGGCTCACCGGACTTGCGGTTGCGGAAGGACGCCCGCAGGTTGTCATGGCGGCTCAGCACCGTCTCCACCGCGCCGCGCAGCCGTCCGGCGTCGATGTCCCGGCGCAGGTCCAGGGCCATCTGGATGACGTAGACGTCCGCGCCGGCCTCCTCGTACAGGGCGTGGAAGAGCATGCCCTTCTGGAGCGGCGACAGCGGCCACACGTCCACGAAGCCCGGCTTCGTCACTTCGCTGGGTCCTTTCATCAGAGGCCACTCTCGAATTCGTCGATCTCGTCCTGGGACAGCGCCAGCAAGGAGATGTCGGACGGGGTGAAGCCGCCCGCCTCGGGGCGTTCGGCATGGGTGACCAGCGCGGTCAGCGCCTCGAACCAGTAGTCGGCCACCCGGCGCACCTCGTCCTCCTCGAGCAGCGCGCCCGGCCAGGACCAGATCGCCACCAGGGACACCCCGTCGGGGCGGTCCTGGGCGACGGCGCTGACGCCGAGGGCGTGGGCGAGCGGGCGTGCCGGGTCGCCGCCGCTGCCGAGCGTCTCGGTCGCCTCCGGCGGGGCCGCCCAGTCCTCGGCGCGGACCGCGTCGGGGTCCACGGCGGCGAACCGGCCCAGGTAGTTGAAGCCGATCTGCGGTTCGGCGAAGCCCGCCAGCTCCGGTCCGGTCTCGGGGTTGAGGTGGCGCAGCAGCCCGTAGCCGATGCCCTTGTCCGGGATGGCCCGCAGCTGCTCCTTGACCGCCTTCAGCGCGGTGCCCAGCGCCGCGCCGCCGGTGCGCAGCTCCTCCTCCGGCAGCTGACCGGGGTCCACGGCCACCGGGTAGAGGGTGGTGAACCAGCCGGCCGTACGGGACAGGTCGACACCGTCGGCGATCTCCTCACGGCCGTGGCCCTCCAGGCCGATCAGCACCGCCGACCCGTCGCCCCGGCCGCGTTCCCGGCGCCAGCGGGCCACCGCCAGGGCGAGCCCGGTCAGCAGGGCGTCGTCCACCCCGGCGTTGAACGCGGCGGGCACCCGGCCCAGCAGCGGCTCGGCCACCTCGGGCGGCAGCGTCACGGTCAGCTGGCGGGCGGTGCCCACCACATCGCGCGCCGGGTCCAGACCGCGGTCCGCCAGCAGCGGATCGGGCGTGGCCAGCACCGAGCGCCACAGCGGGAGTTCGCCGGCCCGCGCGGCGGACCCGGCCTGCTGGGTCAGCAGCCGCGCCCAGCGGCGGAAGGAGGTGCCCACGGGCGCGAGCCGCGCGTCCTCCCCCGCCGTCACCGCCTGCCAGGCGGCCTTCAGGTCCTCCTGGAGGACCCGCCAGGACACCCCGTCCACGGCGAGGTGGTGGACGACCAGCATCAGCCGGCCGGGCCGGTCGCGTCCGGCGTCGAACCACACGGCCCGCACCAGCTCCCCCGCCTCGGGCGACAGTTCGCCCTGGACCAGGGCCTGGGCGGCGGCGACCTCGTCGATCAGCCGGTCCCGCGGCACGGCGGAGATGTCCACCCGGCGGATCAGCCGGGCGGCCTCCACCGCGCCCTTGGGCGCGACCTCCAGCCGGGCCCCGGTCTCGCCGGTGGCGGGCAGCAGCCTGGCGCGCAGCATGTCGTGGTGGTCCAGCAGTACCTGGAGCGCGGCGGCGAGCAGGCTCTCGGTGCAGTCCGCGGGCACCTGGACGAGGTTGGCCTGGTGCACGCTCGCGGTGGGCCCGCCGCGCTCGTACAGGTCGAGCATGACGGGCGTGAGCGGCAGTTCGCCGATCGCGTCCTCGGGGGACTCACCGACGGCCCGGTCCTCCTCCGCGCGGGCGACCCGGGCGAGCGCCCGCACCGTCTTGTGCTTGAAGATCTCCCGCAGGCTGATGGTCAGCCCGGCCTTGCGGGCGCGGCTGGCGAGCTGGATGGAGACGATGCTGTCGCCGCCCAGCTCGAAGAAGTCCTCGTCCAGACCGACCTCGGGGACGCCCAGCACCTCCCGGAAGATCCCGGCGAGCAGTTCCTCGCGCGCACCGTCCTCGCCCCGCTCCGCCGCCACCGGTGCGGTGCGGGCGGTGCGGGCCTCCAGCGCGGGCCGCACCGAGGCCCACCAGCGAGCCGGGGCGTCGTCGCCGAGCTGCCCGACGGGGGTGCCGGGGCCGTCCGCCATGGCGCGCAGCACGCCGCGCAGCGCGGCCATCAGCTCGGCGATCTCGGTGGCGGTGAACAGGTCGGGGCGGTAGCCGAGCCGGCAGTGCAGCGCGGTGCCGTCCATACCGGCGTCCAGGGTCAGCGGGTAGTGGGTGGCGTCGTTCATCTCCACGTCCACCGCCCGGACCCGGCCGTCGTCCTCGCCGCCGAACCCGGCCCCGTCGGTGGGCACGTTCTGGAACACCAGCAGGGTGTCGAACAGCTCGCCGTGGCCGGTGAGCGGCCGCAGGTCCACCAGCCGGACGTCCTGGTGGTCCAGCAGCTCGGTCTGGTGCCGCCACAGCCGGCGCAGCAGCTCCTCCAGCGGTTCCTCCGGGTCGATGGTGACCCGCACCGGCACGGTGTTGATGAACAGGCCCACCATCCGCTCGATGCCCGGCACCTGCGGCGGACGCCCGGCCACGGTGGTGCCGAAGACCACGTCGTGGCGTCCGGTGATCCGGCTGAGCAGCAGCCCCCAGGCGGCCTGCACGACGGTGTTCATCGTCAGCCCGTGGCGGTGGGCGGTCGCGGTGAGCGCCGCGACCAGCTCGCGGTCCATATGCGCGGAGACCTTCTCCGTCATCACCGGCAGCCGGTCCGGATCGGCGGGCGCCAGCAGCGTCGGCCCGGCGAGCCCATCCAGCTCCCGCCGCCAGGCCGCCCGCGAGACCTCGGGGTCCCGGTCGGTCAGCCAGCGCAGGTAGTCCCGGTACGGGCGGGCCGGGGGCAGTGCGGACTCATTGCCCGCGGCCGCGTACAGCCGCATCAGCTCGTCGAGCAGGATCGGCGTGGACCAGCCGTCCAGCAGCAGGTGGTGCCAGGTGAGCACCAGCCGGTGGCGGCCCGCGCCGAGCCGCACCAGGGTGCAGCGCAGCAGCGGCGGCCGGGCCGGGTCGAACCGGTGGGCGCGGTCCTCGGCCATCACGCGGGCCAGTTCGGCGGCGCGCTCCGGCTCGTCGTGGCCGCTCAGGTCGATCTCGGCCCAGGGCAGTTCGCCCTCGGCGAGGATGATCTGCACCGGCCGGGTGAGCCCGTCGTGGGCGAATCCGGCCCGCAGGTTCTCATGGCGGCGCAGCAGCGCGGCCACGGCGGCGCGCAGCTCGGCGGGGTGCGGCTCACCCTCCAGGTGGAGGCCGAACTGCACGGTGTAGACGTCGAGTTCGCGCTCGCTGTAGAGCGAGTGGAAGAGCAGGCCCTCCTGGAGCGGCGCCAGCGGCAGCACGTCCACCAGGCCGGGGTGGCGCTCCTCCAGCAGCTCGACCTCGCGCTGGTCCAGGGAGACCAGCGGGAAGTCCGACGGGGACCGGCCGCCGGACCCGGCGCCGCCCGCGTGCGCGGCCAGCCCCTCCAGGGCCCGCGACCAGGTGTCGGCCAGGTCCCGCACCTCCGCCTCGTCCAGCAGCTCACCGGCCCAGGTCCACCGGGCGGCCAGCCGGCCGCCGGCGGTCGTCCACGCGATGTCCAGCGCGTACGGCAGGGGCGTGTCCGGGGCGGCGGGGGGCGTGGTGACGGCCGCGCCGCCGAGCGGGGTGACCCGGATCTGCGGGGCGGGGAAGCCGGCGAACAGGGCCGCGGTCTGCGGGTTCAGATGGCGCAGCAGTCCGTAGCCGGTGCCCTGGTCGGGCAGGGCGGCGAGCTGTTCCTTGACCCGCTTGAGCGCGGCCCCGGCCTCGGGGCCACCGGCCAGCGCGGCCGCCGGGTCCTGGCTGCTGTCCTGGTCCCCCAGCGGGTCGAGCCGCACCGGCCGGGAGACGGTGAACGGTCCCACGGTGCGGGCCAGCTCCTCCGGGGCGCGCATCCGGCCGTCGGCCGCGACCTCCAGCAGCGCACCGGCCGGGGCCGGGCGGCCACGGCGGGCCCGCCAGTCGGCGAGGGCCAGCGCGAGCGCGGTCAGCAGCACCTCGTCCGGGCCGGTGGCGAACGCCTCGGGCACTTCGGTGAGCACCGCAGCCGCCCGCTCGGCGGGCAGCGCCACCTCCAGGGTGCGGGCGGTGGCGGTCAGGTCGCGGGAGGGGTCCAGCGGCCGTGCGGCCAGCGGGGTGTCGCCCGAGCCGAGGAGACCGGTCCACACCGGCACCTCGTCCAGCCGGGCCGGGTCGGCCGCCTCCTGGGCCAGTTGTTCGGCCCAGGCGCGGAAGCTGGTGGCCACCGGCGCGAACCGGGGCCGCCCGCCCTCGGCCGCCGCCCGCAGGGCCTCGCCGAGGTCGTCCAGGAGGACGGTCCAGGAAGCGGGGTCGGCGGCGAGCTGGTGCACCACCAGCAGCAGCCGGTGCGTCCCGCCGGGCCCGGCGTCGAACCACACGGCCTGGAGCACCACACCGCTCTCCGGGGCGAGCCGTTCGCGGGCGGCGGCCGACTGCTCCCGTACGGCGGCGTCCAGCCGGTCGCCGGTCAGCTCGCGGGCGTCCACCCGCAGCAGCGCGGCCTCGGCCGGTACGGCCCCGCGCGGCAGCGTCTCCAGGCTCCAGACGTGGTCGCCGGCCCGGCGGGTGAGCCGCAGCCGCAGCATGTCGTGGTGGTCCAGCAGCGCCTGGAGCGCCTCGGTCAGCTCGGCCTCGCCGCCGACGCCGGCCGGCTCCACCAGCGCCTCGCGGCCGAGGTGGTCGGCCGGGCCGCCGGTGCGCAGCGTGTGCAGCGCCGGGGTCAGCGGGATCTCGCCGATCCCGGCGTCCGAGCCGGACCGCCCCTCCTCGCCGGTCGCGACCGCCGCCGCGGCCAGCTCCTCGACCGTGCGGTGCCGCAGGACGTCGGCGGCGGTGAACTCCAGCCCCGCCTCCAGGGCGCGGCTGACCAGCTGTACGGAGACGATGCTGTCGCCGCCGAGTTCGAAGAAGCCGTCGTCGATGGTGACCCGCTCGATGCCGAGCAGGTCACCGATCAGCTCGCACAGCAGGGTCTCCTTGGCGTCCCTGGGCGCCCGGCCCGCCGAGCCGCCGAACACCGGCTCCGGCAGGGCCGCGCGGTCCACCTTGCCGTTGGCGGTCAGCGGCAGCTCGTCCAGCGTCATCAGGGCCGCGGGCACCATGTAGTCGGGCAGCCGGGCCGCCAGGAAGGCGCGCAGCGTCTCCGGGCCCGGCGGCCTGCTGCCCTTGGCCACGGCGTAGCCGATGAGCTGGGCGCGGCCCTGGTCGTCCCGGCGGACGGTGACCGCGGCCCGGTCGACCTTGGGGTGGGCCGCCAGCGCCGCCTCGATCTCGCCGAGTTCGATGCGGTAGCCGCGGATCTTCACCTGGTCGTCGGCGCGGCCGACGAACTCCAGCTGCCCCGCGGTGGTCCAGCGCACGATGTCGCCGGTGCGGTAGAGCCGCTCGCCGGGGCCGCCGAAGGGGTCGGCGACGAAGCGTTCCGCGGTGAGCCGGGGCCGGTTCAGATAGCCGCGGGCCAGGCCCGCGCCGGCGATGTACAGCTCGCCCGCGACCCCGGCCGGGACCGGTGCCAGCCGCTCGTCCAGGACGTAGACCCGGGTGTTCCACACCGGGCGGCCGATGGGCGGGTGCACGGCGCCGGACAGCGGGTCGCTCATGGTGGCGGCCACCGTGGTCTCGCTCGGGCCGTAGGCGTTGACCATGCGCCGCCCGGCCGACCAGCGCGCGACCTGGTCCGGTGCGCAGGGCTCACCGCCCACGCCGATGGTGCGCAGGTCCGGCAGCTCGCCCTCGGGCAGGGTGGCCAGGGCGCCCGCGGTGAGCTGGAAGTGGGTGACGCCGAAGTCCCGCACCAGGGCGGCCAGCTCCGCTCCGACGGGTGCGGTGTGCCCGCCGGGCAGGACCAGCGCCGCCCCGCTGAGCAGCGTCATCGTCAGGTCGGCCATCGATACGTCGAAGCTGGGCGAGACCGCCTGGAGGACCCGGCTGTCCTCGTCGATGGCGAAGTTCTCCCGGTGGGTCCCGGCCATGCTCGCCACCCCGGTGTGGGTGACCAGCACGCCCTTGGGGCGGCCGGTGGACCCGGAGGTGTAGATCACGTACGCGGCGTGCGCGAGCGTCAGCGGGCGGACCCGGTCCCGGTCGGCCGGGTCGGTGGTCCGCGCGGCGGCGAGCGCCGCACGGGCCTGAGCGCCGTCGATCAGCAGCGGCGCCGGGCCGCCCGCCTCGGTGAGGGCGGGGCCGTGCTCGGCGGTGGTGAGCGCCAGGACGGGCCGGGCGTCGCGGGTGATGAACGCGATCCGCTCGGCCGGGTAGCCGGGGTCGACGGGCAGGTAGGCGGCACCGGCCTTCAGCACGCCGAGGGTGACGGCGAGCCAGTCCACCGACCGGGGGACGGCGACGGCGACCAGGTCCTCGGGGCCCGCGCCCCGTTCGATCAGCAGATGCGCCCACCGGTTGGCGCGCTCGTTCAGCTCGGCGTAGGTCAGGCTCTCCGGTCCGGCGACCACGGCCGTGTGCTGCGGGGTGCGCGCCACCTGGGCCTCGAACAGGGCCGGCAGGGTGGCCGGTTCGACCTCGCGGGCGGTGTCGTTCCAGTCGGTCAGGACCCGCCGCCGCTCGGCGCCGGTGAGCAGCTCGACCCGGCTGACGGGCCGTGCGGGGTCGGCGGCCACGGCGGCGAGCACGGCGCCGAACTGCGCCGCGAGCGACTCCACGGTGGCGTGGTCGAACAGGTCGGTGCGGTAGGTGATCTGGCCGCGCAGCCCGCCCGGGGCGCCGTCCGCGTCGTACACCTCGCCCAGTTCCACGCCGAGGTCCACCTTGGCCGCCGTCAGCTCCAGCTCGGCGGGGGAGGCGGTCAGACCGGGCAGGTCCAGGCGCGGGGCGGCGTTGTTCTGGAAGGCGAGGAACACCTGGAACAGCGGGCTGTGCGCGGTGGACCGGTCCGGACCGAGCTCGTCCACCAACCGCTCGAACGGCACGTCCTGGTGGGCGTAGGCCGCCAGGTCCGCGGCCCGCACCCGGCCCAGCAGCTCGCCGAAGGCCGGGTCGCCGCCGAGGTCGGTGCGCAGCACCAGGGTGTTGACGAAGAACCCGACCAGCTCGTCCAGGGCCGCGTCGGCGCGGCCGGCGACGGCCGTTCCGATGGGGATGTCGGTGCCCGCGCCCAGCCGGTGCAGCAGGGTGGCCAGGCCCGCCTGGACCACCATGAACAGGCTCACCTGGTGCTCCCTGGCCAGCTCGGTCAGGCGCCGGTGCAGCGCGGCGTCATAGCCGAACTCCACCACGCCGCCCTGGTGGCCGGGTTCGGCCGGGCGCGGCCGGTCGGTGGGCAGGGGGATCTCGGCGGGCGCGCCGTCGAGCGCGTCGGCCCAGAAGTCGAGCTGCCGGGAGAGCAGGCTCTCCGGGTCGTCCGCGCTGCCCAGCAGCTCGCGCTGCCACAGGGTGTAGTCGGCGTACTGGACCGGAAGCGGGGCGAGGGCGGGTCCGTGGCCCTCCCGGCGCGCCGCGTAGGCGGTGGACAGGTCGCGGGCCAGCGGCGCGTTGGACCAGCCGTCGCTCGCGATGTGGTGGACGGTGAGCAGCAGGACGTGCTCGGTGGGCGAGAGGGCGAACAGGGTCGCCCGCAGCGGGATCTCGGCCGCCAGGTCGAAGCCCCGCGCGGCGGCGTCGCGCAGCGCGCCGGGCAGCTGTGCGGCGGTGACGTCGGCCACCTCCAGCGGGACGGTGATCTCCGCCGGGGCGAGGACGTGCTGCCGGGGCCGGCCGCGGTGCTCGGGGAAGACGGTCCGCAGGCTCTCGTGGCGGGCCAGCACATCGCCGAGGGCCGCGCGCAGCGCCTCCCGGTCCAGCTCGCCCGTCAGCCGGATGCCGATCGGCACGTTGTACAGCCCGCTGGGTCCGTGCAGCCGGCCCAGGAACCACAGCCGCGCCTGGGCGGAGGACAGCGGGATCTCCTCGGGGCGGTCCGCCGGGACCAGGGCCGGGCGGGTGCCGGCGCCGGCGGACGACAGCCGCCGGGCGAGCGTCCCGGCGGTCGGGGCCTCGAACACGGCCCGTACGTCCACCTCGGCGCCGAAGGCCGACCGGACCCGGCTGAGCAGCCGCACCGCGCTGAGGGAGTTGCCGCCGAGGGCGAAGAAGTCGTCGTCCACGCCGACCCGCTCCACCTCGAGCACCTGGGCGAACAGCCCGCACAGGATCTCCTCCTGCGGGGTGCGCGGGGCCCGCGCGCCCGCCTCGGAGCGGAACTCCGGCTCGGGCAGCGCCGCGCGGTCCAGCTTGCCGTGCGCGGTCAGCGGCAGGGCGTCCAGCACCACGACCGCGTCCGGGACCATGTAGTCCGGCAGGGCGCGGGCGATCCGCTCGCGCACCGCCGCGCCGTCCAGCTCCCGGCCCGGCCGGGCGGTGGCGTAGGCGACCAGCCGCCGGGTGCCGGGCTGGTCCTCGCGGACCACGACGGCCTGCGCGGCCACGTCCGGGTGGGCCGCGACGGCCGCCCCCACCTCGCCCAGCTCGATCCGGTGGCCGTGCAGCTTCACCTGGTCGTCGGCGCGGCCGGCGAACACCAGGTCGCCACCGGCCAGCCGGCGGGCCAGGTCACCGGTGCGGTACATCCGGGTGCCGGGCGCGCCGTACGGGTCGGCGACGAACCGCTCGGCGGTGAGCGCGGGCCGGTTCAGATAGCCGCGGGCCAGTGCGGGCCCGGCGATGTACAGCTCGCCCGCGACCCCGGCGGGCACCGGCGCCAGGCCGGCGTCCAGGACGTAGGCCCGCACATTGCCCTGCGGGCGGCCCATCGGCACCGGGCCGCCGGGCAGTTCGTCGCCCGGGGCGATGCGGTACTCGGTGCAGTTGACGGTGGCCTCGGTGGGCCCGTACACGTTCCACACCGTGGCCGCCGGGTGGCGCTCCCGCCACCCGGCGAGCGCCTCGCCGACCAGCGCCTCGCCGCCCAGCAGCAGTTCGGTGGCGGGCGAGAAGCCGTCCGGCAGGGCGCCGAGCAGCGGCAGGTGGCTGGGGGTGGCCTTCATGAAGGTCACCGGGGTGGCCGCCAGCCGCGCGGCGATCGCGTCGTTCTCCTCCAGGGCGCCGATGAGCACCGTGCCGCCGACCACCAGCGGGGTGAACAGCGCGGTCACGGTCAGGTCGAAGGCGACCGGCGAGTGCAGCAGCGCCACGCCCGCCGCGCCCGGGTAGGTGCGGGCGGTCCAGCCGAGGTAGTCGGCCACCGAACGGTGCGCGACCACCACCCCCTTGGGGCGGCCGGTGGAGCCGGAGGTGTAGATGACGTACGCCGGGTGGTCCAGGGCGAGCGGCGCGGCCCGGTCGGCGTCGGTCAGCCGCGCGGGCTCCCGCTCGGCGAGGTCGGCAATGGTCGCGGGGTCGTCCACGACCACCCGCGGCGTGCCGGACCCGGGCAGCCCGGCGGCGACCGCCGCGCTGGTCACCAGGAGCGCGGGGGCGCTGTCGGTGAGCATGTAGGCGATCCGCTCCGCGGGGTAGGCCGGGTCCACCGGTACGTACGCGGCACCGGCCTTGACCACCGCGAGCAGCGCGATGACCAGGTCGGCGGAGCGCTCCATGGCCACCGCGACGCACCGCTCGGGGCCCGCGCCGCGTTCGGCCAGCAGCCGGGCGAGCCGGTTGGCGCGCTGATCGACCTCGGCGTAGGACAGTTCGGTGCCGTCGAAGAAGAGCGCGGGCGCGTCCGGTGTGCGGTCGGCCTGCGCCTCGAACAGCTCCGGGAGGGTCGCGGTCGGCTCGGGGGCGGTGGGGCCCGCCCACTGGGACTCAAGCAGCCGCCGCTCGTCCTCGCCGAGCAGGTCGAGCCGGCCGACGGGGAGTTCCGGGGTGGCGGCGACGGTCTCCAGCAGCCGCCGCAGCCGTGCGGTGAGGGCCGTGGCGGTGGCGGTATCGATCACATCGGGGCGGTGGTACCAGTTGAGCACCATGCGCCGCTCGTCCCGCATCACCACGATGCCCAGCGGATAGTGGTTGTCGCCCTTGGTGTCGACCTCGGACAGGGTGAGGCCGGCCACCGGCTCGTCCGATCCGCCGGAGGGGAAGTTCTCGAAGACCACGGCGGTGTCGAACAGCGTGCCCAGCCCGGTGAGCCGCTGGAGATCGGCCAGGCCGAGGTAGTGGTGGCCCATCAGCTCCACCCGGCGCTCCTGCACCGCGGCCAGGGTGTCCAGCAGGGAGGCGGCCGGGTCGACCCGCACCCGCACCGGCACGGTGTTGCTGAACAGCCCCACCATGGACTCCACGCCGGGCAGCTCCGGCGGGCGGCCCGAGACCGTCTCGCCGAACAGCACGTCGTCCCGCCCGGTCAGCCGGGCCAGCAGGATGCCCCAGGCGCCCTGCACCACGGCGTTCATGGTCAGGCCGTGCCGGCCGGCCAGCGCGCCCAGCGCGGCGGTCAGCTCCTCGGGCAGCTCGTCCACGATCCGCCCCGGCAGCACCGCCTCGCGGCCCGCGGCGCCGGGCGCCACCAGCGTCGGCTCGTCCACCCCGGCCAGCGCGGTGCGCCAGGCGTCCTCGGCCGCGCCCCGGTCCTGCCGGGACAGCCAGGCCAGGTAGTCCCGGTACGGGCTGACCGGCGGCAGCGCCGCGTCATCGCCGCCGCTGCCGTACAGGGCGAACAGCTCACCCGCGAGCACCGGCGCCGACCAGCCGTCCAGCAGCAGGTGGTGGGCGGCGAACAGCAGCCGGTGGGTGTCCGCGCCGAGCCGGATCAGGGTGAAGCGCAGCATCGGGGGGCGCTTGGGGTCGAAGCGGTGGGCCCGCTCGGCCCGCAGCAGCCGGTCCAGTTCGGCCTCCCGCTCGTCCGCGCCGAGTCCGGTCAGGTCGATCTCGTACCAGGGCAGCTCGGCCTCGCGCGGGATCAGCTGGAGGGGCCGGCCGTCGGCGGTGTGGTGGAACCCGGCCCGCAGGTTGTCGTGGCGGCGCAGCAGCCCGGCGACGGCGGCGCGCAGCGCGGCCACGTCCAGGCGGCCGGTCACGTCCACGGCGAGCCGGGTGATGTAGACGTCCTCGGCGTCCTGGTCGTACTCGGTGTGGAAGAGCAGCCCCTCCTGGAGCGGGGAGAGCGGCAGGATGTCGGCCAGCCCCGGCTGGGCGGCCGCCAGCCGGTCGATCTCCTCCTGTGCCACGGAGACCAGGGGCAGGTCGGACGGGGTGAGCCCGCCGCCCTCCGGCCGGTCGGCGTGGGCGACCAGCGCCCGCAGCGCGTCGAACCAGCCGTGCGCCAGCTCCGCGACCCGGTCCTCGTCCAGCAGCTCGCCCGGCCAGGTCCAGGTGACGGACAGCCGGGGCCCGTCGGCGTGGGTCTCGGTCACCGCGTTGACGGTGAGGGTGTACGGCAGCGGGGTCGCCCGGTCGGCGCCGCCGCCCAGGCCGCCCGCCGCCGGGTCGTCCCCGGCGTCCCCCGCGTCGCCGATGCGGCCCAGGTAGTTGAAGCCGATCTGCGGTTCGGCGTACTTGGCGAGCGTCACGGCGGTGCGCGGGTTGAGGTAGCGCAGCAGGCCGTAGCCGATGCCGTGGTCGGGGATGGCCCGCAGCTGCTCCTTGACCCGCTTCAGCGCCCCGGCCAGCTCCGGCCCCGCGGCCGCCACCTGCTCCGCGGTCAGCTCACCGGGGTCGATCCGGACCGGGTAGAGGCTGGTGAACCAGCCGACCGTACGGGACAGATCGGCTCCGGGCACGATCTCCTCCCGGCCGTGCCCCTCGAGGCCGATGAGCACCGAGGAGGTGTCGCCGCGTCCGTGGCGGCGCCGCCAGCCGGCGACCGCGAGCGCCAGCGCGGTCAGCAGGACGTCGTCCACCTGGGCGCGGAAGGCGGCCGGCACCCGGCCCAGCAGCGGCTCGGTCACCTCCGCCGGAAGCCGCAGGGTCAGGTGCCCGGCCGTGGCGAGGGTGTCCCGGGCCGGGTCGAGCGGGCGGTCGGTCAGCGCCGGGTCGGCGCCGCCGAGCATCTCGCGCCACAGCGGCAGCTCCCGCATCCGGTCCGGTTCGGAGGCCGCGGCGGTGAGCTTCTGGGCCCATGTGCGGAACGAGGTGCCGACCGGCTCGGGCTCGAAGCGGCGGCCCTCCGCCGCGGCCTGGAGTGCCTCGGTCAGCTCGGGCAGCAGAATGCGCCAGGAGACGCCGTCGATGGACAGGTGGTGGATCACCAGCAGCAGCCGGCCCGGCCGGTCCGCGCCCGCGTCGAACCACACGGCCCGCACCATCCGCCCCTCGTCGGGCGCCAGCTCCGCCTGGGCGGCCTGGAACTCCTCGGCGGTGAGCGCCGCGAGGGCGTCGGGGGCGAGCCCGGCGGTGTCCACCCGGCGCAGGCAGTCCTCGGCCCGGACCGCGCCGCGCGGGGCGACCTCCAGGGTCCACTCGCCGATGTCCTCGAGCCGGCCCAGCCGCAGCCGCAGCGCGTCGTGGTGGTCGAGGAAGGTCTGGAGCACCTGCCGCACGCGCTCGGTGTCGAGCCCGGCGGGCACCGGTGCGGGCATGGCCTGGTTGAACTGTTCGACGGGGCCGCCGTGTTCGCTGAACCAGTGGATGATCGGGGTCAGCGGCACCCCACCGATCCCGTCGGTGGGGGCGGCGGCCCGGCGGGCGGGCGCCTTGGCCTCCTTGGCGACCTTCGCCAGCGCCTCCACGGTCTTGTGGCTGAAGACGTCCCGGGGGCTGAACCGCAGCCCGGCCTTGCGGGCCCGGCTGATCAGCTGGATCGAGCCGATGCTGTCGCCGCCCAGCTCGAAGAAGGACTCGTCCACCCCGACCTTCTCCACGCCCAGCACCTCGGCGAAGAGCGTGCACAGCAGCTTCTCGCGCTCGGTGGACGGCTCCCGGCCCGAGCCGGTGGGGCCGAAGTCCGGCACCGGCAGCGCCTTGCGGTCCACCTTGCCGTTGACCATCAGCGGCAGCGCCACCAGGGGCACGAAGAGCGCCGGGACCATGTACTCGGGCAGCGCCGCCGCCACGTGTGCGCGCAGCGCGTCGGGGCCCGGCACCCCGCCCGGGGCGGGGACGACATACGCCACCAGCTGCTTGACGCCCGGCTGGGACTCGTGGACGACCACGGCCGCGCCGTCCAGCTCCGGATGGCGGGCCAGCACGGCCTCGATCTCGCCCAGTTCGATGCGGAAGCCGCGGATCTTCACCTGGTCGTCGGCCCGGCCGACGAACTCCAGCTGCCCGTCGGCCCGCCAGCGGACCACGTCCCCGGTGCGGTACATCCGCGCCCCGGGCGCGCCGAAGGGGTCGGCGACGAACCGCTCGGCGGTCAGCGCCGGGCGCCGCAGATAGCCGCGCGCCAGGCCCGCCCCGGAGACGTACAGCTCCCCGGCCACCCCGGGCGGCGCCAGCCGCAGCGAGCCGTCCAGCACATACGCCCGGGTGTCCTGCACGGGGGCGCCGATCGGCGGGGTACCGGCGTCGGCCGCCAGCGGTGCGCTCATCGAGACGGCCACGGTGGATTCGGTCGGCCCGTAGGCGTTGACCATCCGGCGGCCCGGCGCCCAGCGCGCCACCAGCTCCGCCGGGCAGGCGTCCCCGCCCACGATCAGGCACCGGAAGTCCGGCAGCTCCTGGGCGGGCACGCTGGCGAGCGCGGCGGGCGGGATCAGGGCGTGCGTCACCCGGCGCTCGGCGAGCACCTCGGCGAGCGGTTCCCCGGCCAGCGGTCCGGGAGCGGGCACCACCAGCGTGGCGCCCGAGGTCAGCGCGGCGCACAGCTCCAGCACCGAGGCGTCGAAGCTGGGCGAGGAGAACTGGAGCACCCGGCTGTCCTCGGCGACCGCGAACCGCTCCCGCTCGGTGGCCGCGAAGGCGGCGAGCCCGACGTGGGTGACCTGCACGCCCTTGGGCACCCCGGTCGAACCGGAGGTGTAGATGACGTACGCCGGGCTGTCCAGGCGGACCGGCACGTCCGGCGCCGCCTCCTCCGGCCGCTCCGCCGTGGCCGCGTCGTCCACCCGCAGCACGGTCGCGCCCTCGACCGCGGGCACCACCGGCTCGTACGCGGCCGTGGTCAGCACCGCCACCGGCCGTGCGTCGCGCAGCATGAAGGCGATCCGCTCGGCCGGGTAGTCGGGGTCCACCGGCAGATACGCGGCACCGGCCTTCATCACCGCGAGCGAGGCGACGACCGACTCCACGGACCGGCCCAGCACCTGGGCCACCACCGTCTCGGGGCCCACCCCGGCCTCGGTCAGCAGCCGGGCCAGCCGGTTGGCGTGCGCGTCGAGTTCGGCGTAGGACAGCGTGCGGCCGGGGGCCTCCACCGCCACCGCGTGCGGCGCCTCGGCGACCCGCGCCGCGAACAGCTCGGGGAAGGTGGCGGGCGCCACCGCACGGTCCGTGGCGGGCCCACCCGCCAGGGTGCGCCGCTCCTGGTCGGACAGCAGCGCCAGCCGCCCCACCGGACGCTCCGGCTCGTCGATGAGCGTGCGCAGGATGCGCACCAGGCGCTCGCCCGCGACCTGGACGTCCGGCCTTGCGAAGATGTCGGGCCGGTAGTTGAGCACCAGCCGCAGCCGGCCCTCGAAGACGTGCGCCACCAGGCACAGCGGATAGTGGTTGGCGTCCAGTACGTCGAAGCCCTCGATGCGCAGCTCGCCCGCCAGCGCGCGCAGCGACTCCAGGTCGAAGGGGAAGTTCTCGAAGGCCACGTACGTGTCGAACAGCTCGCTGTGCCCGGCCAGCCGGTGGATCTCGCTCATCCCCAGGTGCTGGAACGGCATCAGTTCCATGTGCTCGCGCTGGAGCCCGGCGAGCGCCTCCACCAGCGGCCGGCCCGGTTCGGTGCGCATCCGCACCGGAAGCGTGTTGATCAGCATGCCGACCATCCGCTCCACCCCGGCGACCTCCGGCGGGCGGCCGGAGACGACCGTGCCGAAGGTGACGTCGTCCCGGCCGGTCAGCGCGGACAGCAGCAGCGCCCAGGAGCCGTGCACGGCGGTGGAGAAGGTCAGGTCCCGGCCGCGCAGCCGGGCCGACAGGGCCTCGGTCTCCGCCTCCGACAGCTCCATGACCAGCTGTTCGGGGTGGACCACCGCCCGCCCCGGGTCGACCGGGGCCAGCCGGGTCGGTGCGTCGATGCCCTCCAGGGCCTGCTTCCACACCTTCTCGGCGCGGGCGTTGTCCTGGCCGGCGAGCCACGCCAGATGCTCCCGGAAGGGGGTGACGGCGGGCAGCGCCGAGGTGTCGCCCCGGTGCGCGTACAGCTCGAAGAGCTCGCCGAGCAGCACCGAGGTGGACCAGCCGTCGAGCAGGATGTGGTGGAAGGTGCACAGGAAGCGGTACGCGCCCTCCTCCAGCCGCACCAGCAGGAACCGCATCAGCGGCGGCCGGGACAGGTCGAAGCGGTGCGCCTTCTCCTGGTCCTGGAGCCGTGCCAGCTCCGCGGCGCGGGCGTCCGCGTCGAGCCCGCCGAGGTCGGCCTCCGCCCACGGCAGCGCCACCTCGCGCGAGACCACCTGCACCGGACGGCTCTGCTTGGGGTGGAGGAAGCCGACGCGCAGGTTGGCGTGGCGGCGCAGCAGCGCCGCGGCGCTCTCCTTCAGGGCCGCCACGTCCAGCGTCCCGCCGAGGTCGAGGACGACCTGCACGGTGTAGACGTCATGGCCCTTCTCGTCGTACAGCGCGTGGAAGAGCAGACCCTCCTGAAGAGGCGACAGGGGAAGGATGTCCTCGGGGCCCGACTTCGTCATTGCAGCGTCCTCCACTCGGCTTCGAGGCCGTCGATCTCGTCTTGGGAAAGCTCCACCAGCGCCAGGTCCGACGGCGTCCAGCCGCCGGCGTCCGGCCGCTCCGCGTGGTCGGCCAGGGCGCGCAGCGCGCGGAACCAGCCGTCGGCCAGCTCCCGCACGTCCGCGTCGGACAGCAGCCGTCCGGGCCAGGTCCACATGGCCGTCAGCCGGTGGCCGGACCCGTCGCCCAGGGCGACCGCGTTGAGTTCCACCGCGTGCGACAGGGGCTGGCGGGGATCGCCGTCGCCGAGCACGGCGTCGGTCTCCGGGGCGGGACTCCAGTCGCCCGCCGAACCGTCCCCGGGCGCGTCGGCACGGCCCAGGTAGTTGAAGAGCAGTTGGGGGCGGGCCAGGCCGGTGAACCGGCCGCCCGTCTCCGGGTGCAGATGGCGCAGCAGGCCGTAGCCGATGCCCTCGTCGGGCAGGGCGCGCAGCTGCTCCTTGACGGTGCGCAGCGCCTCACCGGCCGGGGCCCCGCCCGCCCACAGGTCGGCCCAGTCCCCGTCCGCCACGCCCGGGTCCAGCCGGGCCGGGTGGATGCTGGTGAACCAGCCGACGGTGCGGGACAGGTCCAGGCCGTCCGCGAGTTCCTGGCGGCCGTGGCCCTCCAGGTCGACCAGGGCGCCGGGCCCGCCCGCGTGTCCGCGCCGCCGCCGCCAGTCGGCGACGGCCAGGGCGAACGCGGTGACCAGCACCTCGTGGACGGTGGCGCGGAAGGCCGCGGGCACGGTCGTCAGCAGCGGCTCGGTGCGCTCCGCCGGCAGGGTCATCGTCAGCCGCCTGGCCACCCCGGCGGTGTCCGCCGCCGGGTCCAGCTCGGTGTCCACCAGACCGGGGGCGGGCAGCCGCAGCGCCTCGGCCCACCGCGCCGCCTCGGCGGTCCGCTTCGGGTCCGCGGCCTGTTCGCGCAGCACGGTGGTGAAGTGGCGCAGCGGGGTGCCCACGGGCGGCAGGGCGGGGGCGCGGCCCTCGGCCGCCGCCTCCCACGCGGTGCGCAGGTCCGCCAGCAGGATCTGCCAGGAGACCCCGTCCACGACCAGGTGGTGGGCGGCGAACAGCAGCCGGCCCGGGGCCCCCGGCCCGGCGTCGAACCAGACGAGCTGGACCATCACCCCCGCCTCGGGGTCCAGCCGGCGCCAGGCCGCCTGGGCGGCGCCGCGCACCGTCTCGCGCAGCGCGGCCGGGTCCTGGCCGGTCACCTCCACCCGCCGGATCAGCTCCTCGGCGCGCACCGCGCCGCGTTCGGCGATCCGGTACGTCCACCGGCCGTCCGCCTCCCGGCGGGCGCGCGTCCGCAGCGCGTCGTGGTGGTCCAGCACGGTCCGCAGGGCGGCGGTCAGCCGGTCCCCCTCGCCCGCGCCGGGCGGCACCTGGCTCAGGGTGGATTGGTGGAACGAGCGGAACGGCCCGCCGGGTCCGCCGCGCTCCTCCAGCCAGCGCATCACGGGCGTGGGCGGGAGTTCGCCGATGCCGCCCGGCCCGCCGGAGGGGGCGGCCGGGGCGGGTGCGGAGTCCGGGAGCACGGCGGCGATACGGGCCACCGTCTTGTGCTCGAACACGTCCTTCGGCGCGAGGTCCAGGCCCATCCGGCGGGCGCGGGCGACCAGCTGGATGGAGACGATGCTGTCGCCGCCCAGTTCGAAGAAGGACTCGTCCAAACCGACCTTCGGCACGCCCAGCACCTCGGCGAACAGCCCGGCCAGCGCCTCCTCCTGCCAGGTGCGCGGCGCCTGCTGGTCCGCGCCGCCGCCGGCCGCGCCGAACCCGGGCGCGGGCAGCGCCTTGGTGTCGAGCTTGCCGTTCGGGGTGAGCGGCAGCGTGGGCAGGGTGACGAACGCGGCGGGCACCATATAGTCCGGCAGCAGCCCGGCCACATGCGCGCGCAAGGAGGCGTCATCCGCCGCCGTACCCTCGGCGGGCACCACATAGCCCACGAGCTGCCGCAGCCCCGGCTGGTCCTCGCGGACCACCACGGCGGCCCCGGCGACCCGCGGATGGCGCCGCAGGGCGGCCTCGATCTCACCCGGTTCGATCCGGAAGCCGCGCAGCTTGACCTGGGTATCGACGCGGCCGAGGTAGTCCAGCACCCCGTCCGCCCGCCGGCGGGCCAGGTCCCCGGTGCGGTACATCCGGGTGCCGGGCGCGCCGTACGGGTCGGCGACGAACCGCTCGGCGGTCAGGCCCGGCCGGTTCAGATAGCCGCGGGCCAGCTGGCCGCCCGCGATGTACAGCTCGCCGGGGACCCCGGGCGGCAGTGGCCGCAGCCCCTCGTCCAGCACGTAGACGGCCGAGTTCCACATGGGGCGGCCGATCGGCACCGGGCCGTCGGGCACCGGCTCGTCGGGCCCGATGCGGTGTTCGACACAGCCGACGGTGGCCTCGGTGGGGCCGTACTCGTTGACGACCGTGGCGCCGGGCCGCTGTTCGCGCCACCGCGCGACCACCTCGCCCAGCAGCATCTCGCCGCCGACGACCAGTTCACCGGTGGGCGAGAACTCCTCGGGGAGGACGCCGAGGAGCGCCAGATGGGACGGGGTGGCCTTGAGGAAGGTGGGCCGGGGCGCGCCGCTGCCCGGTCCCTCCAGCGCGGTGACCCGCACCCGGCCGCCGGTGATCAGGGGCGCGTAGAGCGCGGTGACGGTCAGGTCGAAGGAGACCGGCGAGTGCAGCAGCGCGCCGCCCGCCACCGACGGATAGCGCTCCGCCGCGTACGCCAGGTACACGGCCACCGACCGGTGGCTCACCACCACGCCCTTGGGGCGGCCGGTGGAGCCCGAGGTGTAGATGACGTAGACGGGGTGGTCGGGGGTCAGCGGGGCGATGCGGTCGGCGTCCGAGGGGTCGCGCTCGACGGTGCCCGCGCAGGCCCGGACGTCCAGCACCGGCACGCCGTCCGGGACCGCGGCGGCGGCCGGCGGGGCGGTCAGCACCAGCGCGGGGGCGGCGTCGGTAAGCAGGTACGCGATGCGCTCGGCCGGGTAGGCGGGGTCCACCGGCACATAGGCGGCGCCCGACTTGACCACCGCGAGCAGGGCGACGACCAGGTCGGCGGAGCGCGGCAGCACCACGCCCACCACCCGCTCGGGCCCGGCGCCCCGGGCGATCAGCTCGTGCGCGAGCCGGTTGGCGCGGGTGTTGAGCTCGGCGTAGGTGAGCGTCACGGCGCCCTCGACCAGGGCGGGCGCGTCGGGAGTGCGGGCGGCCTGGGCCTGGAACAGCTCCGGCAGCAGCGCGGCCGGCTCCACTGTGCGGGCCTGGTTGAAGCCGTACAGCACCTGTTCGTGCTCGGCCGGGGTGAGCAGGGAGATCGCGCCGAGCCGGCGGTCCGGTTCGGCGGCGACGGCCTCCAGCAGCCGGACGAACCGGGCCGCCATCAGCTCGATGGTCTCCCGGTCGAACAGATCGGTGGCGAACTCCAGCCGTCCGTCGACGCCGGTGACCGCGTCCGGTCCGGCGGGCCGCTCGTCCAGGCCGAAGAGCAGATCGATCTTGGTGACGCCGGGGTCGACCTGCTGCGGGGTGGCGACCAGGCCGGGCAGCTCCAGGGTGGACTCGGACGGCGTCTGGACGTCCATCATCACCTGGAACAGCGGGTTGCGGGCCAGCGAGCGCTCCGGGTTGAGCGCCTCGACCAGCCGCTCGAACGGCACGTCCTGGTGGGCGTGGGCGGCCAGCGCCATCTCCCGTGACCGGCCCAGGAGTTCGCTGAACGCCGGGTCGCCGGTCAGGTCGTTGCGGAACACCACCGTGTTGACGAAGCAGCCGATGAGGTCGTCCAGCGCCGCGTCGGTGCGTCCGGCGACCGCGCTGCCCAGCGGGATGTCGGTGCCCGCGCCGAGCTTGTTCAGCAGGACGGCCACGGCGCTCTGGAAGACCATGAACAGGCTCGCCCCGTGGGCGCGGGCCAGCTCCACCAGCCGGCCGTGCAGCGCGGCGCCGATCTCGAACCGCACGATGTCGCCGCGCTGGCTCATCGTGGGCGGCCGGCTCCGGTCGACCGGCAGCGACAGCTCCTCCGGCAGCCCGGCCAGCGCCCGCTTCCAGTAGGCGAGCTGGCGGGCCAGCGGGCTCTTCTCGTCGTCCTCGGTGCCGAGCACGGAGTGCTGCCACAGGGTGTAGTCGGCGTACTGGACGGGGAGCGGCGCGAACTCCGGCGCCGACCCGGCCGCCCGTGCGGTGTAGGCCCGGCCGAGGTCGCGGGCGAGCGGGGCGAGCGAGAGCCCGTCGCCGACGATGTGGTGCAACACCACCAGCAGGACGTGTTCCTCCGGGCCGAGCGCCAGCAGCCGGGGCCGCACCGCGAGCTCCGCCGACAGGTCGAAGCCCTCGGCCACCACGGCGGCCACGGTCGCGTCCAGCGCGTCCTCGGTCACCTCGGTCACCGTCAGCGCGATCCGGGCCGCCGCCTCGGCGGGGGTGAGGATGTGCTGCCGGGGGCGGCCGTCGGTGTCCGGGAAGTAGGTGCGCAGGCTCTCGTGCCGGGCCATGACATCGGCCAGCGCCCGGCCCAGCGCGTCCCGGTCCAGCCGCCCGGACAGCCGCAGCGCGAGGCCCATGTTGTAGGCGCCGCTGGGCCCTTGGAGGCGGTTGATGAACCACAGCCGCTGCTGGGTGAGCGACAGCGGCAGCTCGGCGGGGCGCGCCACGGGCGCCAGCGCCCTGCGCGCACCGCCGGCCTCCTCGGCGCGTGCCACCAGCCCGGCGACGGTGGGCGCCTCGAAGACCGTGCGCACCGACAGCTCGACGCCGAGGGTCTCCCGGATGCGGCCCAGCAGCCGGATCGCGGACAGCGAATGGCCGCCGAGTTCGAAGAAGTCGTCGTCCAGGCCGACCCGTTCCACCTTGAGGACCTCGGCGACCAGGGCGCACAGGGCCTCCTCGCGCGGGGTGCGCGGGGCACGGTAGGCCGCCTTCCGGCGGGCCTGCGGCGCGGCCGGCTCGGGCGCCGGGGGGACCCAGCCCTCGGGCAACGGGAGGTCGAGCGCCCCGACGGTGTCCTGGGGCGCGGCGTCGGCCAGACAGGTGAGGAAGTCCACCAGCCGCTGCCGGTGGTCGGCGACGGTCTCGCGCGGGTACAGGTCGGCGTTGGCGTGGAAGTCGATCAGGAAGCCGTCGCCGGGCTCCCGGTTGTCGACCACCAGCGACAGGTCCTCCTCCGGGCCGATGGAGAAGCCCCGCACGGTGCAGGGGCGGCCGGCGAAGGTCAGCGGCGTCCCGTACATGATCAGGTTGATCTCCGGGCCCCACAGCCGCTGCCGCTCGCCCACCCTGCGCAGATCGCGGTGCAGGTCCTCGTAGCGGTAGCGCTGGTGGCGCAGCACCTGGTGGAGTTCCCGGCTGACGGAGGTGAGCAGCGCGGCCACGGTGGTGTCCGGGCCGACCGCCACCCGCAGCGGCAGCGCGTTGGACACCATGCCGGGGGTGCGGCGGGCGGCCTGGTCGGGGCGGGCGGCCACGGCGAGCCCGAGCACCACGTCGGTGGCCCCGGTCAGCCGGTGCAGATACGCCGCGATGGCCGCCACGGTGACCGCGGGCCAGCTCACCGACGTCTCCCGGGCGAGCGCGCGCAGCGCCTCCGCGGTCTTGGCGGGCACCTCGCCGGCCAGTCGCACATGGTCGGTGGGGACGCGGGTGGGGCGGGCGGCCAGGCTCACCGGCGCGGTGAGGCCCGTGAGCCGTCCGGTCCAGAACTCCCGGTCCTCGGCGAACCGTTCGGACTCCCGGTAGGCCAGGTCCTGGGCCACCAGATCGCGCACCGAGCCGAAGGGGTTCGGCGCCGGCTCCGCACCGGCCACCAGCGCCGTGTACACCTCGGCCACCCGGGCCACGATCAGCGACCAGCTGTAGCCGTCCACGATGGCGTGGTGCACCCGGCTGAACCAGGTGTACCGGTCCGGGGCCAGGGTGATCAGCCCGAATGTGAACAGCGGCCCCGCGGACAGGTCCACCGGGGCCGCCACCCGTGCCAGCATCCACGCCTCGGCCTCGGCCGAGGGGTCCTGCGCACCGCTGACATCGAGCGTGTGCAGCGGCCAGTCCACGGCGTCCTGGACGATCTGGCGGGGGCCCTGGGGGCCGGGGACGAACCGCAGCCGCAGGGTGTCGGCCTCGTCCACGGTCCGGCGCAGCGCGGCCTCGAACAGCGCGGTGTCGACCGGACCGGATATCTCGACGCATTCGGCGATGCTGTACATCGGGTTGTCCGGGTTCACCTGCTGGGCAAGCCACATTCCGGACTGGGCGGCCGTCAGCGGCAAGTGGGGACCATTCTGATCGGCCATTGCCGTTCACCTCGTTTGAATAGGCTCAACGATCGAGCCCAACCCTACGAAGCTTCCCCGAACACCCCTATGGGCGAATGAAAAACTTGAAATCGCCGAGAAACGCATATCGAAGAATGCGCATCGCGCTGTACCGGCGCCGGCCGCGGCCCGTAAAGTCGACTGCCCCGACCTGTGCCGGTCGGGGCAGTCGCGTCTGGTGCCGTGCTCGTAACGCCTGGTCAGGCCGTACGAGACCGGGCCAGTCCGGCCTGGTCCGGGGTCAGCGACACCGGCAGGCTGCTGTAGCCGTGCAGAAAGTTGGAGTGGATCGGCCGGCCGGGACCGGTCAGCTCCGCCTCCGTCACCATGGTCCGCAGCGCGGTGAGCATCGCATGGATTTCCGCCCGGCCCAGATAGGCGCCGAGGCAGAAGTGCGGCCCGTATCCGAACGACACATGCTTGTTCGGTGTGCGGCCCAGGTCGAATACGTCGGGCTCGGCGAACACCGCGTCGTCGTAATTGGCGGCGGTGTTCCACATCGTGACGATGTCACCGGCCTTGATGCGCGTGCCGCCGATCTCGGTGTCCACCACGGCCCGCCGCCCGAAGTGCATGGCGGGGGTGACCCAGCGCAGCACCTCCTCGACGGCGCTCTCCACCGTGACGTCCCCGGCGCGCAGCCGCTTCCACTGCACCGGATGCTCGATCAGCTCCCGCATCCCGCAGATCATCGACAGCCGGCTGGTCTCGTCGCCGCCGAGGATCAGGCTGTAGCAGTTGAAGACGATCTCCTCCTCGGTGAGCGGCTCACCGTCGATCGTCGCCGTGGCCAGCGCGCTGACCACGTCCTCGGTCGGCTCCGCGCGCCGGTCCTCGGCCAGGTCGGCGAAGTACAGCAGCAGTTCGTTGCGCGCGATCAGGGACTCCTCGACGCTCTGCCCGGCCTCCTCGGCGCTGAGCGCCTGCTTGGTCAGGGTGAGCAGATAGCCCCGGTCGGACTCCGGCACACCGAGCAGATCGGCGATGGTGGCCATCGGGATGTGCTCCGCCACGTCCTGTGCGAAGTCGCACGCCCCGCGCTCGACGGCGGTGCGCACCAGCCGTTCGGTGCGCCGCCGCACCCCCTCCACCACCGGCTCCAGCACCCGTGGCGCGAACGCCTTGAGCAGCAGGTTGCGGATCTCCCGGTGGCGTACGCCGTCGGTGACCGCCAGCATCTTGCCGCTCGCGGAGTCGCCGCCCTGCAACAGCGTGGTGAGGACGTTGCCCTTCTCGGAGGTGAAGGTGCGGTTGTCCCGGTACACCGCCATCACGTCCCGGTAGCGGGAGAGCACCCAGAAGCCGGGCATCAGCCCCTCGGTCGGGTGCCAGTGCACCGGGCTCTGCTCCCGGAACCGCCGCCACATCGGCGGCAGTTCCTGCTCCAGGAACGTCTGCGGATCGGTGAGGTCCAGCTGGTCGAGGTCGATCGCACCGGGATCGGCCGTCGGCTGACTCGCCATGCCGCGCCTACCCCTCACGCTGGGTCATCGACACCAGCACCTTGCGGTCCCCGGTGAACGGGCGCCGGCCGTGCGTGGTGAGCAGGTTGTCGATCATCAGCAGATCGCCGTCGTCCCACCGCTCCGCCAGGGTCGTGGCCTCGTACGCGGCCTGGATCGTGGCCAGTTCCTCGGGGGTGATCGGGGTGCCGTCGCCGAAGTAGGCGTTGCGCGGCAGCCCGTCCTCGCCGCAGATCTCCAGCAGCCCCTCGCGCACCGCCTCCGGCAGCGCGTGCACATGGAACAGATGGGCCTGGTTGAACCACACCCTGCGGCCGGTGATCGGGTGCTCCACCACCGCCGGGCGGCGCTGCCGGGTGCGCAGCACATCGCCGTCCCACGCCGCCTCGATGTCGTGCTCCGCGCAGTACCGGTCGACGTAATTCTTGTCGTCGGTCTGGAACCCCTCCTGCCAGGACAGTCCCATCCCGGTGCGGTAGGTGCGGGTGTAGAGCACCCCGTGCTCCTCGAACCGCGCCACCAGGTCCTCGGGCAGCCGGTCCAGGACCGCCCCGCTGTCGGCCACCGGGGTCTCGCCGCCGGTGGCCGCCGCCTTGGCGCAGTACAGGTAGAGGTTGTGCGGCCAGTTGCTGGCGTACGCGCTCTCGTTGTGCTGCGGGATCGACTGGTCGGCCGGGTACTCGGTCGAGGTGTAGACGTTGCCCTTGACCCGGCTGCGCGGTGTGGAGCGCTCGTTGTACTCCAGCGTCTTGCCGCCGATCAGCGCCGCGAGGCCGGCGAGTTCGTCCTGCTCCCCCAGGCCCAGGTTCTTCACCATGACCGCCGCGTGGTCGAGCATCGCCGAGCGCAGCCCGTCCAGGTTGGCCGCGACCCAGCCCGGACCGTCACCGCCGTGGTCGGGGGTCACCCGCACCAGGTGGGTGCCGTTGTGCTCGAGCAGGTCGACATCGGCGTCCGCGAAATACTTCTCCATCATTCCTTCTCCCCATCCAGGCTGAACCCGTCGATGCTGACGTGGTTGACCGGGTCGCCGGCCGCGTACTCGTAGGCGTTCAGGAAGGGCCCGTCGGAGACCGGCTGGGTGAAGCGGCCGAGCGGGTTGTTCAGCAGCCGGGTGTCCAGCACCGTGGAGAACAGCGCCCCGGCGTGCTCGGAGCCGCGCTGGTACTGGCCCAGCCAGCCGTAGTCGAAGTCACCGGGCAGGTTGTCCGGGACGTGGTCGGGGTCCACGGTGCCGTCCGCGGTGAGCGGCTCACCGTACGGGCCGTACTGGTACAGATCGCCGACCTGCTTCCCGTCGTCGCCCGCGACGGCGAAGACATCGCCGCGGACGGTCGGGTAGCTCCAGGTGGAGCGGCCCTCGGAGGAGGCCGCCTTGGCGTAGACCACACCGCCCGGCAGCGACACCACCCGGCTCAGCACCCGCTTGTCCTCATCCAGCACGAAGTCGATGTCCGGGTCGGTGTGCGAGGTGTGGCCGTAGCGCTGGGTCGAGCCGTCCGCGCCGGTGGCCGCGCGCTCGATCAGGTGGTCGGCGATGTCGGAGGTGTACCGGACGTCGGCCGCGTCCTTGCCGGTGATGCCCGACCCCAGGTAGCGCTCGCCCGCGTCGTGGCGCTGCTCCACCGTGGCGCCGTCCTGCCGGTAGCCGGTCATATGGCCGTTCGCGGCGTAGGTCACGTCCGTCACCGGGTGGGCGCCGGTGGTGGCCAGCAGCCGGTCGGCGGCGTCGTAGCAGTAGCCGGTCTCGGTCGTGCCGTCGGCCGTGCGGTCCGTCAGCCGCAGCCGGTCGCCGTTCCGCCCCGCGCCGTCCTGGGTGCCCTCGGGGCAGTCCTTCGGCGCGTCGGCGAAGTCATAGCTGTAGTGGTGCCCGGTCACCCAGGCGTCGACCAGCCGGCCCGACGCGTCATAGCGGTAGTTCGGCTCGCCCTCGCGGGCGTCCTTGCCCGCGGTGGACTCGTCCGTCACCACGCCCGACCGGGCCCGGGTCACCGTGGACGACAGCGAACGGCCGTCGGCCGGCTTCCAGTCCTTGCCCGTGATCCGGCCCGCGGCGTCCCGGGCCACCTTCAGCGACGAGCCGTTGGCATAGGTCACCCGCTCGACCTCGCCGCCCGCGTCCAGCGAGACGGTGGCGAGCGTCTTCCCGTCCAGCGCGACGGCGGTCTTACGGCCCGCGTCGTCGTAGCGCACCGTCTTCACCTGCGCCGCGTCCGCGTCGTCGGCGGGGGTCGAGGTCTCCCGCACCGCCCGCCCGGCCCGGTCGTAGACCGTCTCGGTGCGGATGCCCTGGGCGTCGGTGAACCGGACGGTACGGCCGAGCAGGTCGACGGTGTAGAGCAGCTCGTCGCCGGGCTCCGACGCCTTGGTGGTCAGCGGATCACCGCCGTAGGCGGTGTCGTAGGTGATGGTGCGCGCCGGGGCCCAGTCGTTCCCGGGCACGTGCATGGCGCGGATCTGGCCGCGGTCGCCGTAGTCCACGCAGGTCCACTCGGTCCCGCCGAAGGTCACCGCGACCGGCAGCCCCCGCTCGTCGTAGACGAACTTCTCCACCCGGGAGGAGCCGGTCGCCGACGCCGCCGAGGTGATGAACTTCGGCAGGCCGGCCTGCGGCAGCGGATCGTCCTCGTCGGTGCAGGGGTTGTCGGCCTTCTCCGTCGCGCCGTAGTACGCGTAACTCTGCTTGGCCCCGCTCGGCATGACCTTGGCGGTGGGCCGGAACATCTCGTCGTACTCGTAGCCGGTCGTGAGCTTCAGGCCGGTCGGGTCGGTGACCGAAGCCACCGGCACCCCCAGCTCGTTGAGCCGCGTCTCGACCGTGACGTCCGGCACCCCGTCGGAGCCCGCCGTGACGGTCGTGACGCTGGTGTCGCCGTACGACGTCGTCGTGGCCGGGACCTTCGCGCACCCCGAGGGGGCCGGGCTCACCAGGCGGCCGTCGTCGGCAAAACACGTCCGGGGGCCGGGGCCGAAGGTGCCGACCGGGCGGCCCGCCTCGTCGTAGACCGTGGTGGTCAGCCGGCCGGCGGCGTCGAGGGTGGACGCGGGCTGCTCCACCGCCGTCCACTCGGTGCGCACGGTGCGCCCGGTCGCGTCGGTGTCGGAGCTGACGCGGCCGGCCGAGTCGTAGGCGACGGTGCGGGTGCCCTTCAGGCCCGCCACGTCGATCGTGGTGGAGCCCGAGGCATAGCCGTAGCGCCGCTCGGGGCGGGCGGTCCGGCCCTCGGTGAAGCCGCTGGGCTCGGGGCCGGCCAGCCGGGTGGCCCGGGTGTCGGAGTTTCCGTAGCCGACCTGGTAGTTGGCGGTGGCGTGGTCGCGCCGGTCCGGGTCGACCGCGATCCAGTCCATCACCAGCGGGGTGCGGACGGCGGTGAGCCGGTGGTCGGCGGAGTAGCCGAAGTCGGTGGTCTCCTCACCCGGATTGACGATCCGGGCGAGCTTCCCGGCGGAGTAGTACAGCTGGGTCGTCCCCGCGCCGGGCACCTTGACCGCGCATACGAACCCCTCGGGGGCGTCGTCGTCCTCGCAGGTGGAGTCGCCCGCGTAGGAGAACGTCAGGCCCTCGTCCGCGGCCTCCTCGGCCGCCTTGAGCTTCGCGGCGTCGGAGTCGGCGTCGGTGTCCTTGGCGCCCTTGGCCCCGGCGGCGGCCTTGGCCAGGGCGGCGGGGCTCTGGGCGGCGCCCGCCGCCGAGCCGGTGCCCGTGCCCGTGCCCGTGCTCGATCCGGTGGTGTCAGCGCCCTGCGGGCTCAGCGGGTCGGCCGCGTGCGTACCGGCCGCGCCGTCCGCCGCCGCGACGCCCTCCCCGGTGCCCTCCTTGACCGCGCTCACGCCGTCCGGGCCGGTCGCGGCGGGGGTCACGCTCCAGCCGGGCGGCAGCACGGACCCGGCGGGCGCGAGCCAGGACGAGGGCACCGGAAGGCTGCCCTTGCCCGTGCGCTGCGCCCACAGCGCCACCTGCCCGCCGTCGGCGGGACGCTGGTACTCGATCCGCACCGCGTAGGCGTGGCCGGCCTTGAGCTGCCGCGTCGTGCCGAAGCGGGGCGTGGTGCCGCCCTTCTCGCCCGTCCAGTCGTCCACGACCAGCGTGCCGTCCAGCCAGATCCGCACCCCGCCCTGGTAGACGCCGCCCAGGCGGTAGCCGCCCGAGTCCGGCACGCGCAGCTGACCGGTCCAGCGCACCCGGAACCGGTCGCCGGCCTCGGCGACCTCCCACGGGGCCTGCCCGTCCCAGCGGAAGGACGGCTGGGTGTCGGTCCGTACGGCCGCCGGCTTCTCGGTGCCGCCGATGCCCTTCTCGGACGTCCCGGTGAAGTACGAGCCGGTGAGGCCCACTTCGGCGGTGGCCAGCGAGTTGTAGGTGAAGGTCGCGCCCTGGGTGCCCGTCGCCGTGCTCGTCTGCGGGGTGGCCACGGACGTGGTCGCGTTGCCGTTGGCGAGGTTCACCGACACCGGGCCGAGCGTGTCCGTGGGCACCGGGCCGTCGGCGGACTGCGCGCCCAGCCGCAGATTCACGGTGAGGGACCTGGCCGTGGCGTCCGCGGTCACCTTTCCGGAGGCCCGGTTGCGCGCCCGTACGGTCCACTGGTACTGGCCGCCGTCCTTGAGCAGCCCGTCCGGCACCGTCCAGCGCGGGGTGCGCAGCCAGCCGGAGGAGACGACCTGCCCGCCCCGCGGACTGTCACCGGTGCCGATGACGAACTCGTACTCGGCGTTGCCCGCGATCCGCGCGGCGGTCAGCACCGGGCTCCGGTCGGCCAGCGTCGAACCGTCGGCCGGGGAGGCCGGTTTCGGCGCCGCGGCCGTCCCGCGCTTCCCGGCGGACTCCGCGATGCCGTCGAAGGTCCCCGCGGGCCAGGCGGGCCGGACCGCGTTCCCGGCCTTGGCGGACAGCAGGGCCACGTCGGACGGGTTGCCGTGCGCCGCGCGGCTGAGCCGGTCCGGTGCCGCCGAGGCCGTGCTCCCGCTCGCGAGCAAGGCCATGGAGACGGTCACGGACGTCGCACACGCCGCCGCCACTGTGAGTGTTCTGGTGCGAGCCATGCTCAGTCACCACTCCAACCTGAAAACGCACCGCGCTACGCCGCACGGCGTCGAGAGGGGGTCTGGCCGAATGCTGTCAACCGCCCCACTCGCCCCAAAGCCCTTAGTGAATCTTTCGATACGGGCCCCGGGAGGATCTCCTGCGGCCGGGTGCCGTTACGGCTACGGTGTGTGCCGTGACCACGCGCATCCTGCTGGCCGACGACCAGGACACCGTCCGCATCGGCTTCCGGCTGATTCTCGACTCCCAACCGGACATGGAGGTCGTGGGCGAGGCCGCCGACGGCCTGGAGGCCGTCGAACTGGCCCGAAAGTTACGCCCCGATGTGGTGCTGGCCGACATCCGGATGCCCCGGATGAACGGACTCGAGGTCACCCGCTTGCTCGCCGGGCCGGGCGCCGAGGACCCCATCAAGGTCATCGTGGTGACCACCTTCGACCTCGACGAGTATGTGCACAGCGCCCTGCGCAACGGGGCCTGCGGCTTTCTCCTCAAGCGCTCCGGGCCGACCCTGCTGGTGGAGGCGATCCGGGCGGCCATGGCCGGAGACGCCATGATCAGCCCCTCGGTGACGGTCCGGCTGCTGCGCCACATCCAGGAGCCCGAGCGGCCCCGGGTCAAGCAGCCCATCGAGGCGCTGACCGAACGCGAGGTGGAGATCGCCAAGTTGGTCGCCCAGGGCATGACCAACGCGGAAATCGCCGGCGAGCTGTTCATCTCGGCCGGGACGGTCAAGACCCACATCGCCAACGTCCAGCGGAAGTTGGACGTCCGCAACCGGGTCGGCATAGCGGCCTGGGTGTGGGACAGCGAACGCGTCGACTGACCCGCACAGCGTCCACCGCGGGCCACTCCCGCATCAGTTGTACCGTCTGCACCTTCCTGCCATCCGCCGCCCGGCCGCCGCGCCGGGAGGCGGGCACGGCAGCACAAGGGCCCGCCTCCCGGTGCGGTGACAGGGGAGACGGGCCCGTGGAAGTGGAGGGACGGTGGGTGTCAGGCGGCCGCGCAGACGCCCTTCATACTGTCGATGAGAGCCAGTACCGCACGGGCCGAGGGCAGGATCATCCGCCCTTCGCGAGTGAGCTGGGCACCCGTGGAGTCACGGGTGAAAAGCTTGGTGCCCAGCATTTGTTCCAGGCATTTGATCTGATAGCTGATGGCCGGCTGCGAATAACCGAGTGCCTTCGCCGCCTGATCCATACGTCCTATCTCCGCTATAGAGACGAAGGCGCGGAACTCCCGCTCGTGCATTTTTCCCCCTGTCCGATTCGGCTGCCTTCTGGGCTGCCGAGAACCGGTTACACAACACCGGTCATCCGATCCGTCGAGACCATATCAACGTACCTAATCTCGGAAGGCAACAGCCGGTGCAGGAAGCTGCAATGCGACCCGCGTCTCGTTCGGCGGGGGAGCCCCACGGTGCCTCGCCGGGGGAATATCCGAGACACCGTGGGAGCCTTTTCGGGGTTCCCGCGGCACTTTCCGGGCGCGGTCCACCCCCATCCGTCATGTCCTGGGCCTCACTCCTGTGTGACGGCCCGGAGGACATTCAGCCGGGCACCGCGCCGGGCCGGGCCGAGCGAGGCCAGCGCCCCCACGATCGCCGCACCCACCAGATAGACCGCCATCAGCGACCAGGGCAGGGACAGGGTGTTGACGCCCTGGGACCGCATCGAGTGGGCCACCGCGAGCCCGAGCCCGGCCCCGACCACCACCCCGAGCACCGCGCCGAAGAGCGAGATCACCACCGACTCGGTCATGATCATGCGGATCGTCTGGCCGCGTCCCAGCCCGATGGCCCGCAGCGCGCCCAGCTCCTTGGTCCGCTCCATCACCGACAGGGCCAGGGTGTTGACGATGCCCAGGACCGCGATGATCATCGCGACCGCGAGCAGCGCCTGCACCACGTTGAGCATCATGTCGAAGCCGTCATTGAACTTCTGGGCGATCGCGTCCTTGGACTGCACCGTCACCTCGGGGCTGTCCCGCAGCGCCTTTTCGATCCCCGGCTGGACCGAGGCCACCGAGGCGTCCGGGGCCAGCTGGAAGTACGCCTGCGACGGCTGCGCGTAGCGGAAGCCCTCGGTCGCGTCGGCCCATGGGATCACCACGCTGTTGGCGAGCGCCATGTCCTCGAAGGTGCCGGCCAGCCGGTAGGTGTGCGGCTCCCCGCGCTGGAGCTGGACGGTGACCTTGTCGCCCACCGCCAGATCGCGGTCCTTCGCGGTGGCCTTGTTCATCAGCACCGTACCGGGGGCCAGTTCATCGACCGACCCGGCCTCGGCCCGCAGGCTGAGCATGCCGCGCGCCGCCCCCCAGTCCTCCCAGGAGGACACCGACTGGGTGGCCTTGCCGACCTTCGCGGTGTCGAACGAGGCCGCGGCGACCGCCGCCACCCCGTCCAGGCCACGCGCCTGGCGCAGCGCCGCCGGGTCGATGGAGGCCGACATGCTGTCGCCGGAGTCGCCCATCGCCACCAGCTGGGCCTTCAGCTTGTCCGAGATCTCGTTGTTGACGCTGTCCTTCGCCGAGGCGGCCACCGTGCTGAGCGTGGTGACCAGCGCCACGCCGATCATCAGCGCCGAGGCCGTGATCGCGGTACGGCGCGGATTGCGCGCCGAGTTGCGGCGCCCCAGCTGGCCGGGGAGCGAGCGGGAGAACAGCCCGCCCAGCAGCCATACGGCGGGCCGGCTGAACAGCGGGGTGAGCAGCGTGACCCCGATGAAGGCGAGCAGCACCCCGGGCAGCACGGCCGACATCGCCGCGTCGCCCGATCCGACGAGCCCCGTCATCAGCAGCCCGGCACCCAGCACCAGCAGCACCGAACCGGTCCAGGTCTGCTTGCGGTGCTTGCGGTCCGGCGCGACCGCCGAACGGATGACGGCGATGGGCGCGACCTTCGCGGCCCGCAGCGCCGGGAACAGCGCGGCCAGCATCGTCACCCCCACGCCGACCACCAGCGACACGATGACCGCGCTGGCGGGTACGCCGAGATCGGCGACCTCCAGCCCCTCCATGGTGCCCGCCAGCAAGGAGGCGCCCAGCGCTCCCAGGCCGACCCCGAGGCCCAGCCCGATGACCGCCGCGACCAGCCCGATCACCAGCGACTCCAGCAGCACCGAGCCGATCATCTGACGACGGCTGGCGCCCAGCGCCCGCAGCAGTGCCAGCTCACGCATCCGCTGGGCGATGATGATGGAGAAGGTGTTGATGATCAGGAAGACCCCCACCAGCACCGCCACCGCCGCGAAGCCCAGCAGCACCTGGGTGACCAGGTCGAGCACCTCCCGCGAGCGGTCGGCCGACGCCTTCGACAGCTCCTCACCGGTACGCACCTCGAAACCGGACCCGAGCTCCTTCTTCAGCGCCGCCTGGACGGTGGCGCTCTTCGCGCCCGAAGCCAGGTCCACGGTGACGGCCGAGTACTGGCCGTTGTCGCCCAGCATCAGCTCCCGCGCCACCGGTTCGGTGAACGCGACCGTCTGCTCGCCGCCGATGGAGTCCCGGTCACCGGAGTAGCCGAAGATCCCGGCCACGGTGAAGGTCCGCTTCGGCTGTCCGGTCAGCACGGCGATCGAGTCGCCGACCGAGAAGTGCCCCTTCTCGGCGAGCCCGGCGTTGATCGCCACCTCGTCCGGCTTGGCCGGCGCGTGGCCGTCGCGCAGGGCGAGCAGCGAGGTCTCGCCGGTCCACCCCTTGCCGTACCGGGGGCCGCCGGTGCTCGGCACCACCTTGCCGTCCTTGCCGAGCGCGCGGGCGCCCTCGACGCGGATGTCCCCGCGGGCCTTCCCGACGCCGGGGACGTCCGCCACCCGGCGCACGGTCGCCGCGTCCAGCCCGACCGGCGCGCTCGCCGCGTCCCCCACGCCCCCGCTGACCCGCGCCTTGGCGGCCACCTGGAGGTCGATGTCGTCGTACGCGCCCGCGAACTGGGCGTCGAACGAACGGTTCAGGGTGTCCTGGAGGACGAAGGCGCCCGCGACGAAGGTGACACCCAGCACCACCGCGAGGCCCGACAGCAGCAGCCGTACCTTCCGCGACAGCACGCTTTTGAGAGTCGCCTTGAACATCAGGCCACCTTCTCCACGGTGTCGATCTTCTTCATCATGTCGAGCACGGCGTCCGCGGTCGGCTCGGTGATCTCGCCGACCACATGGCCGTCGGCGAAGAACACCACCCGGTCCGCGTACGAAGCGGCGTTGGGGTCGTGCGTGACCATGACGATGGTCTGGCCCAGCGACCTGACCGAGTCGCGCAGGAACTTCAGCACCTCGGTGCCAGCCCGCGAGTCCAGATTGCCGGTCGGCTCATCAGCGAAGATCACCTCGGGCTGGGACACCAGCGCCCGTGCGCAGGCCACCCGCTGCTGCTGACCGCCCGACAGCTCCGAGGGACGGTGCCCGAGCCGCTCGCTCAGCCCCACCGTCTCGATCACCTTCGCCAGCCACTCCGGCGAGGGCTTGCGGCCCGCGATCGCCAGCGGCAGCAGGATGTTCTCCTCGGCGGTCAGCATCGGCAGCAGATTGAATTGCTGGAAGATAAATCCGATGCGGTCTCTGCGCAGGCTGGTCAGCTCCTTGTCGCTCATTCCATTGACCTTCATATCGGCCACATACACATCGCCCTCGCTGACCGTGTCGAGACCGGCCAGGCAATGCATGAGGGTCGACTTACCGGAACCCGAAGGCCCCATGATCGCCGTGAACTCACCACGACGCAGCTCCACGTCGACCCCACGCAGCGCGGCGACTTGCGCATCGCCGGTGCCATACACCTTGTGGACGTTCACCGCACGGGCGGCCAACTCCGTATCCGTCGAAATCGTCGCGCTCACGCGGCTCACTCTCCCTTTGCGGGGTCGGGCTTACGCTGACGAGCCGAGATTAAGACGCGACCCCGGGGCGCCACCTCTGCCGAATGGCAGAGATCCGGGCCGGGATTCGGGGACCGGCATCCCGGCCCGCTTCGAAGTCTTTGCATCGCACCTGTGGCATCGCAAGGGCCGACCTAGGGTCGTCCGGGACGTAAGGGCCCCGGATGGCTGAGGGAGACGGCATGGCCGCCACACGGACACTCTCCAAGTACTGGCTGCTCACCAACGAGTTCACCCAGAACCCGTATCCCGTTCTGGAGCATGTCCGCCAGGAGCGTCCGGTGTGCGAGGTCTCCCTGCCCGGCGGCAGCCGCGCCTGGGTGGTGACCCGGTACGACGACGCCAAGGCGGCCCTCGCCGACCCGCGGTTCAGCCGCGACATCCACGTCCACTACCGGCTGATGTCCGCCAAGTCGGGCCGCACCATGACCCCGCCCGTCGAAGAGGCCAACCACCTGGCCAACCTCGAACCGCCCCGCCACACCCCGCTGCGCAAGGCCATCAGCTTCGCCTTCACCCCGCGCCGCGCCGAAGCGCTGCGGCCGAAGGTGGTGGACATCGTCGACGACCTGCTCGACCAGCTGGCCGACCGGCCCACCCCGGACCTGATCGCCGGATACGCCGACCCGCTGCCCGTGATGACCATCGCCGAGCTGATGGGCGTGCCCGCCGAGGCGTGGCCGGACTTCCTGCGCTGGTCCCAGGCGCTGCGCGAGTACTCCCCGACCGACACCTCGGGCGTCCTGGACCGCAACATCCGGGATCTGTCGGCCTACATGTCCGCGCTGATCGCCCAGAAGGAGCGGGAGCCGGACGACGGCCTGCTCTCCTCCCTCATCCACGCCGGCCCCGAGCGCCGGCTCACCTCCACCGAGATCCTCTCCACCGGCTTCGCCCTGATGACGGGCGGCAACGAGACCACCGCCAGTCTCGTCGGCGGCGTCCTGGCCGCCCTCCTCACCCATCCGGCGGAACGCGCCCAGCTCCTCGCCGAACCGGGCCGCTGGGGCGCCGCGATGGACGAGCTGATCCGCTACGTCAACCCGATCAGCAACGCGCTCCAGCGCGTCACCACCGAGCCGGTGGAGATCGGCGGAGTCACCATTCCGGCGGATGAGGTCGTCATCATCTCGGTGCTGTCCGCCAACCGGGACCCCGACCAGTTCCCCGGCCACCCGGACGAACTCGACCTCACCCGCCCCAAGCCCGCCCACCTCAGCTTCGGCTTCGGCATCCACTACTGCTCCGGCGCCCATCTCGCCAAGATCATCACCGAGACCGCCGCCCGCCGCCTCTTCGAGCGCTTCCCCGAGGCCCGCCTCGCGGTCCCCCCTTCCGGCCTCCGCTACCAGCAGACCGGCCTGGTCCGCCCCCTGGCGGCCCTCCCGGTCCAGTGGTGACCCGTCCAGTGGTCACCCGTCCGCCCCTCGAAGGAGAAAGGCAAGCAGACATGAAAAACACCGGAACGGCCTTACGCACCGCCGCCCTGTCCGTGGCCGCGGCCACGAGCGCCCTGGGCCTCGCCCTGGCCGCCCAGTCCCCGGCGGCTGCGGCGGACGACACCGTGCCGAGCTGCGTCAAGACAGCGACCACGCACGATCTGTTCGGTTACTTCGGTGCCTTCATCACCAACGACTGCACCACCGAACAGCGGGTGCTCCCCGTCTTCAAGATCGTGTGGAGCACGGGCCCCCAGCCGCAGTGCCACGTCCTGCAACCGGGCGAGAAGGCCACCCAGTGGGTGAAGCCCACCGGCATCATCGGTCAGGACCTCGTCGGCCTGGTCCGCTGCTGAACCGCCTGCCCCATGCCCTCCCCGCGCGCCGCCCGGCCACCCCGGGCGGCGCGCCCTCGTTCAGCGGCGCTCCCGGTGCGCGGGCCCCGCTCAGGGACGGTCGAGCCGGAGCCGCTCGGCCCGCGGCAGACCCGCGACCACCAGGTCGTAGGAGTCCTCGATCAGCTCCCGGACCAGCCGGTCCGGGAGCCCACCGGCCACCGCCACCGTGTTCCAGTGGCGCTTGTTCATATGCCACCCCGGGACGATCAGCCCCGGATGCTCATCACGCAGCCGCACCGCGGCCTCCGGATCGCACTTCAGATTCACCGTGAGCGGACGCGCGTCCAGCGTGGTCAGGGCGAAGATCTTGCCGTTCACCTTGAAGGCCGAGACCTCCGGGGAACGGGAGAAGGGCCACTCCTCCACCGCCGAGTTGAACGAGAGGCAGAAGGACCTCAGCCGCTCGGGGGTCACTCCGCACGCTCCTCACACTCGACCGACATGGACGGCCCCACCGTAGCCCAGGGCTCCGACAGCCCGATCGTGCTCCAAGGATCGGCATCTCACGTCTGGGGGATGGATCGCACCCGAGGGAGCGGATGCCACTCCGAGAGGAGAATCGTCGCGTCGTCGTCGAGCCGGCCGCCATGGTGATCGAGGACCGTGTGGATCAGACGGCGCAGCGCCTCGGGAGCGGGATCGCCGGCGGCTATGGCACGGATGATGAGATCCGTGAAACGTCCCTCGCCGAAGCGCTCCCCACTCGGCGAACGGGCCTCGGTGACCCCGTCGGAGTACAGCAGCACCCGGTCACCGGGCTCCATCTGAAAGCGGTGCACCTGGCGGGTCATGTCCGTGTCGATGCCGTCGAGGCCCAGCGGAGGCTCGGCATCCCGCGTCAGCGCGTCGTGGAGCACCTCCTGACCGCGCAGGAGCATCGGTGGCGGATGGCCGCAGTTGACCCACTCCAGACCGCCGGTGCTGGTGTGCATGTTCGCCAGCACGGCGGTGACGTAGCGGTCGGGGAAGACCTCACGGACCGCTCGGTCGATGGTGACCGCGTTCTCGACGATGTCCGCGTCCCGGCGGCGGGCGGTGCGGCAGGCCGCGAGGGCCACCGACGTGGTGAGCCCGGCGGCCAGGTCGTGGCCCATGGAATCGAAGATGCCCAGGTGCAGCGTGTGGTCGGAGGTGGAGTGGTCGAAGGCGTCACCGCCCAGATCGTAGGCGGGCTCCACCACGGCGCTGGAGGTGAACCGATCGGTCCCGATGGTCCGCGGTGCGAGAAACGCCCAGACCATCTCGGAGGGCAGTGCCATGGACTCCTGGCGCTGCCGCTTGGTGTAGGCGTCGCTGTGGGCGGTCTTGTCGACCACTATCAGCGCGATCAAGGCCACCAGCGCACGGCAGGCCTCCATGGTGATGGCATCGAAGGCCGGGGCCTGGATGGCGACGACGCCCAACCGCTCCACCCCATCGACCAGCGGCAGCCACAGGACCATCCCGCTCCCCGTGGCCTCCTCGGTGATACGGGGCGAGACCGATCGGTACGCCCACCCGGCCAGCGTCCCGTCGATCGGCACCGTACGCGGCGCCTCGACCCGGGCATCCGGCACCGACACCAGCACCTTCTGCTGGAGGTCGGCGAGGTAGATGGTCAGATGGCTGATCTGCAACGACTCGTACTCGCGCCGCAGCACCTCGGGCAGGTCGGCGGGTGCGACGGACGGATACCTCCGCAACAGGCGAAGCACTGCCTGAGCCCGCTCGGGCATGGCCCTCACCAGCTTCCCGCAAGAGCTCTCCCCTCCCGTCCACGCTACTCCCGCTCGCCACGCACGCCCCGACGAGCCAAGACCCACCGCGCCGACCCGCGTCAACGAGATTCGTGACGGTCAACGCTTGCGTCAACCTCGGAGGGATTCACGGTGTGTCCACGCACCAGGACGCCTCCAAGCCCGCGTGACACGCCTGGCGCCGGTCCTCTTCCTCGGTCCTCTTACCCACCACGTTCGCCCCCAGCATGACCACGAGCGTGAGGCCCACGACCGCGCCCTGGCCCCAGGCGATCCCCGACGCACCGCGCACGGCGGCCGCCACCGCCGCACCGGCCGCGATCACGGCCACCGCAGCCGCCATCATGAGATAGGCACCGATCGGGTCCCCGACGTGCTGCGGATCCCAGGAAAAGTGGGAAGCGCACCACCCAAGGAAGATCAGCACAAGGGCGGCCAGCTCGGCGCCGACCAGAAGACACCCGCCACACCCGCCAGGGGTTCGCTCAGCCACCCGCCCAGGGCACCATGACGTCACCGTCCCCGCATGAGTACCCGTACTCATGCGGGGACGGTGACGTGACGGGGGCTAGTGATAGGCGTGCACGACGGCGTGCCCCTTGCCTCTGCCGATCATCCACCGGTTGACCGGAGTGGTCAGAACGAAGGCGAGAACGAGAGAGAAGGCAAGCGAGAGCCAGAAGAGGGCCTGGGACAGGCCGGCGTCCATGGCCCCGGGCACACCCACCATGACCACATTGTCGATCAGTTCCATCACCGCGATGGACACGGTGTCCGCGGCCAGCGCGACCTTGAGCGCCTGCCGGACGGGCAGGCCCGCGCGCAGCACACCGCGCATCGTCAACGCGTAGCCGAAGACGAAGGCCAGCGCGATCGCGAGAGGCACGGTGGCCGCGTTGTGCAGGCCGGCGGCGGTGCCGATGACCATGCCGAGGACTTCACCGATGGCACATCCGGTCAGACAGTGGAGCGTGGCCCGCGCGGCCATACGCCAGGAAGTGGCTGGTGCGTGATGGTCGTGATGCTCGCGCCGGTGCGTGCGTGCGATGTGGCCCATCGTCCGCTCCCCTCGTCGGATCAGGTGTCCATCAGCTCAACCACATACCCCGAGGGGGTATTCCCAAGCCTGAAGGCGACAGCGGTCAGCGGCTCCCCACGGCAGGAAAACCCGCCAGGAGGGTCAGGGCAGCCCTACAGCCGCTGCCCTGACCCTCCCCGGGGGATGGCCCCCTACGTGTCGAGCTTGCCGAGCATCTTGTTCATCTCGGTGATCTCGGCCGACTGCGAGGTGATGATCGACTTCGCCAGCGTCTTGGCGGGACCGCTGGCACCCTTGGCCTGTTCGGTCTTCGCCATCTCGATGGCGCCCCGATGGTGGCTGATCATCATCTGGAGAAACGCCGTGTCGAAGGCGTCACCGGAGAGCTTCCTCAGCTTGCTCATGTCCGCCTCCGACATCATGCCGGGCATCGACGCGCCGGAGTGGTGGTCCATGCCTGGCATACCGGCGTCCGGAACCTTCTCGCCCCAGGCCGTCAACCAGCCCGACATGGTCTCGATCTCCGGGCTCTGCGCCTTCTTGATCTTCGAGGCGAGGTTCTTCACCTCCTGGGACTTCGCCCGTGACGGAGCCAACCCGGCCATCGTCACGGCCTGCCGGTGGTGCGAGATCATTTCCTGCGCGAAGGTCACGTCCTGCGCGTTGTGGCTGCCCTGCGTGGCGGAAGCGGTGGCCGAGGCGCCGGCGGACAGCTTTGCGCCCGTGTCGTGGCCGGAGTGCCCCGACGAGGAAGCGTCACTGTCACTGCCGCAAGCGGCCAGCACCACCGCGGCGGTCGTGGCCGCGGCCAGCGCGGCAGTCCGACGGATGAGAGAACGGCGAGATGCCATGAGAAGGAGAGCTCCTTGCGTGCCCGCGCTCGCGCGCGGCAAGAACGGATGGTGAGGCAGGCCGGAACGCGGCTCCCCGCCGGCAGGGAGTCGCGCGGGTGCCTCTATATCCGCAGAAGCTGGAGCTCAGAGAGGCTAGGCGGAGCCCGGCCGTCGACCGTCCGCGCGACATGGTTGCCGAGGGCCGTCACGGAGGGTTCGGCGGGCACAGCCAGTGCCGGCAGCAGGGTCGGAGGCACGTAGGACGCGGCCGTGCCCTTGGCCGCACAGGTTCCGCCGACGTGGTCCATGGCCATTCCGCCATCATCCGCACCCGACACATGCGGACAGGCACTGTCGCCCGCATCAGCGGACACGGCGTGCTGCCCGGCCTCACCCAGCGGCGCCGTCATGACGTGCTGCCCCGCTGACGGCATCCCGGACGGTGAGAGCCCATGCATGGCCAGCACCCCGGCCACCACCGCCATCACCAGCAGCATCCAGCGAGCACGGCTCACCGCGGAGCGGGTGCGGGTGCGGGTACGGAGGCCGGATGTCACGGCACCCATGGTACGAACACCGGCCGCCGCGCTCCCGCCGTAGGGTCGCCATCAGGCTCGGCGTCCGCGCATCGCGGGTGTGTTGGGCGGTTGCGTCAGGGCAGCCGCCGCCAGGGTCCGGACCTCCGCGTTCACGGTGCGGAGCCGGTCCTGCCGTCAACGCCCCCACGATCCACGATCGCGGGGGCGTTCGGCCTGGTGAGGCACAGAGCCGACTGTCGGGTTCGAACCGACGACCTTCGCTTTACAAGAGCGGCGCTCTACCAGCTGAGCTAAGTCGGCATCCCCTGCAGTGTACCCATCTCCGGGGCATGGTCCGTTCGAAAAATACCCAGGTCCTGCCTAGAGACATGGCGGCCCTCACCGGTATAGCGTCACGCCAATCCACCTCGCGTGGACCAGACCACTGCCTTTACTCGGATCGTCCGGCACGTTCCTGCCGGTGAAGGGACAGATCACCATGGCCACTGTCACGTACGACAAGGCGACCCGGGTGTACCCGGGCACCGAGAAGCCCGCTGTCGACCAGCTCGACATCGCCATCGAGGACGGCGAGTTCCTCGTGCTCGTCGGCCCCTCCGGCTGCGGGAAGTCGACCTCCCTGCGGATGCTCGCGGGGCTGGAGGACGTCAATGGCGGGGCCATCCGGATCGGCGACCGGGACGTCACCCATCTGCCGCCGAAGGACCGGGACATCGCCATGGTGTTCCAGAACTACGCGCTGTACCCGCACATGACCGTCGCCCAGAACATGGGCTTCGCGCTCAAGATCGCCGGCGTGAACAAGACCGAGATCCGGCAGAAGGTCGAGGACGCGGCGAAGATCCTGGACCTCACCGAGTACCTGGAGCGCAAGCCGAAGGCGCTCTCCGGTGGTCAGCGGCAGCGTGTGGCGATGGGGCGCGCGATCGTCCGGGAGCCGCAGGTGTTCCTCATGGACGAGCCGCTGTCCAACCTGGACGCCAAGCTGCGTGTGCAGACCCGTACGCAGATCGCCAGCCTCCAGCGCCGGCTCGGCATCACCACGGTGTACGTCACCCACGACCAGGTCGAGGCCATGACCATGGGCGACCGGGTGGCGGTGCTCAAGGACGGGCTGCTCCAGCAGGTCGACTCGCCGCGCAACATGTACGACCGCCCCGCCAACCTCTTCGTCGCGGGCTTCATCGGCTCGCCGGCGATGAACCTCGTCGAGGTGCCGATCACCGACGGCGGTGTGAAGTTCGGCAACAGCGTCGTCCCGGTCTCGCGTGAGGCGCTGAGCGCCGCGGCCGACAAGGGCGACCGCACGGTCACCGTGGGCGTCCGGCCCGAGCACTTCGACGTGGTCGAGCAGAACGGCGAGGCCACCAAGGCCCTCTCCAAGGCGTCCGACGACGCCCCGGCCGGTCTCGCCGTCACCGTCAACGTCGTCGAGGAGCTCGGCGCCGACGGCTATGTCTACGGCACCGCCGAGGTCGGCGGCGAGGTCAAGGACCTGGTCGTCCGCGTGAACGGGCGCCAGGTGCCGGAGAAGGGCGCGCAGTTGCACGTCGTGCCGCGGCCGGGTGAGACGCACGTCTTCTCGACCTCCACCGGGGAGCGGCTCAGCGACTGATCCGGCTGTCCCGCCGGCCGTACGTACCGACGGCGCCGTCCGTCCGCTCCCCGCGGACGGACGGCGCCGTCGCGTTGTGGAGTTGTGGCGGCGTTGGGCTGTTGCCGCGTTGGGCTGTTGCGGCGTTGAGTTGATTGTCGATAAATTCCCCGACATTTCGAGCATTTCACCTCCGAACGTCAACTCACCGATCGCCAAGAGCGGCTTTCCGTCACCCGGCTTGGTGACTGAATGTCGCCAAATCGTCGCTCCTCGCTACGATCACCGCGTACCGCAGTCCCGAACCACCCACCCGCGAGGAACTACCCCGTGAACACCGCAGCCCGCCGCATCGGCAGAACGCTCGCCTTCGTCCTCCCCGTCGTGCTCGTCCTTTCCGGCACCCTCGCGGTCACCCGCGTCCCCTGGGCCTCGCCGAGCGCCGAGTCGCAGATCCTCACCGCCTCCTCCGACCGGGCGTCCACCCATGCCACCCACCGGGCCCCGCATGAGCTGCTGCGCGACCGGCTGCTCGCCGAGCTCCAGGAGAAGGACCCCGCCGTGGCGCTCACCCACCTCCAGGTCGCGACGTCCAGGCGGCCCTCGCTCGCCGAGCACTGCGCCTCCATCGCCCGCGCGCTCGGCCGCGCCGCGGTCGCCAAGTACGGCGGCGTGAGCCGCGCCCAGGCGTACGCCCGGCCCGTCTGCGACACCTCGTTCGCGTCCGGGGTCACCCAGGCGTACCGCTGACCCGTCCCCCGGCTCCCCCGGCGCCCGCCCCCGTGCCGCCGATGTCGCGCGGCTCCCGCCGTCCCCTTTTCCACCCGCGCCCGTTCTTCTCGCTCCGGCTCCGCCTACGGCGGTCCCCTGACCGCATATGGTGCGGTTCATGAGCGATGACGACGAGCGCAGACCCGGGCACCCCCACCAGACCGCGCGCCCCACACAAGCCGTCGTCCTGGCCGGAGGCCAGGGCTCACGGCTGCGTCCGTACACCGACGACCGCCCCAAGCCGATGGTCGAGATCCCCGGCACCGGGACCCCGATCATCGGCCATCAGCTGGCCTGGCTGGCCGCCGAGGGCGTCACCCACGCGGTGGTCTCCTGCGGCCACCTCGCCGCCGTCCTCCAGGACTGGCTCGAGACGGCGGAGTTGCCGCTGCGGGTGACGACGGTCGTCGAGAAGGAGCCGCTGGGGCGCGGCGGCGGCCTCAAGTTCGCCGCCGCCCGGCTCCCCGAGCCCGACCGGCCCTGGTACGCCACCAACGGCGACATCTGGACCCGCTTCTCGCTCCGCGACATGGCGGACTTCCACGACGAGCGCGGCGCCACCGCCACGCTCGCCCTCGCCCGGCCGCGCATTCCGTGGGGGGCGGTGGAGACCAATGAGTTCGGGCACGTCCTGGACTTCATCGAGTCGCCGCCCTCGCCATATCTCATCAACGCGGGCGTCTACGTCTTCTCCGCCGCCTTCACCTCGCTCCTGCCCGACCGGGGCGACCACGAACGCACCACCTTCCCGCGCCTGGCACGCGAACGGCGGCTGGCGGGGTTCCCGCTGCCCCAGGGCGCGTACTGGCGGGCCATCGACACCGCGAAGGATCTGACCGAGGCCGCGAAGGAACTCGCCTCGGGCCCACCACCCCACGGCCACGGCCCCTTCGACACAGCACCGGTGCCACACGCCTGAGCCGACGGTCTGATCTATCGCTACGCGGTCCGGGCGACGGTACGGGGGCACGGCGGCACGGCGCTGCCGTACGCGGGAGACCGGGCCCGCGGCACCGAGCCGGTACGGGACCACAGATGGCGCGGGACGCAGGCCCGTGGCACGGGGCACACGGGCCGGTACGGGACCACAAGGCGCGCGGGACGCAGGCCAGTACGGGACACCGGGCGCGTGGCACAGGACACCGGCCCGGTACTGCACGCAGGCCAGTACGGGACACGGGGCGCGTGCCGCGGGGCACCGAGCCGGTACGGGACCACAGGGCGCGGAACGCAGAGCACCGGGGGTGGCGCGGGACGCAGCCGGTACGGGACCACAAGGCGCGCGGGACGCAGGCCAGTACGGGACACAAGGCCCGTAGCGCAGGACACCGGCCCGGTACTGCACGCAGGCCAGTACGGGACACGGGGCGCGTGCCGCGGGGCACCGAGCCGGTACGGGACCACAGGGCGCGGAACGCAGAGCACCGGGGGTGGCGCGGGACGCAGCCGGTACGGGACCACAAGGCGCGCGGCGCGCGCCGCGAGGCGCTGCGGGGCCGCAAGAGGCGACGTGCGACACGAGCTTCTTCTCGGACAGGGCCTGCCCTAAGACGCGGGCTCAGCCGCAAGCGCAAGCTGAGCCGGAAGGGCGCGGGCTCAGCCGAAGGGCGCGGGGCGCAAGTCCAGCCGAACGCTCGGGCCCGACCCAAAACGCAAAACCAGCCCAAGAAGGCAGGCCCAACCCAGAACGCGGACTCGGCCGAAAGAACGCAGGCTCAGCCGAGGAGGCCGCTCAAGGCGGCCTCTTCGGCGGCCGGGTCGGTGTAGCCGTACGTGTTCTCCTCCGGCGGGCCGCCCTCCGGGCCGCCCGCGGACATCCCCCCGCCGGTGCCGCCCAGCGACGGCGGGCCCGCCGTCGCCGTCGGGGCGAGGGGGTGGCGCGGGGAGCGGGAAGTGCTGCCCAGGCCGCTGCGCGGCCGCGAACCGCCGCTCGGGCGGCCGGAGATGCCGGACGCCGACCCCGTCGCGCTCGGCTCCCCGGACGAGGAGGCCGACGCCGAGGCGGACGGCTCGGGGCGGTGCGGCAACCGCTCACGCGGCGACCGCGCACCGGCCGATTCGCCCCCCGTTCCCATCGGCCCGCGCTGCCCGCCGCGCGGGCTCTCCACGGACTGGCTGGGCAGCGGCGAACCGGGCAGGTTGTTCGTCGGCAGATCGCTCGGCTGGGGCGCCTTGACGACCTCCGACGACCGTACGGCGGCGCCCAGCATCGAGCCCATCAGCAGCGTCAGCCCGGCGACCACCATCACCAGCACACTGCCCCGGCGCAGCACCCGGCGCCGCAGCTGCCACAGTTCGGACCGGGGGCCGAGCCGCCGCCACGCCTCGCCGGCGAGCCGGGCGTCCGCCGAGTAGACCGGCGCGCCCGCGATGATCAGCGGGCTCCAGGCGGCGAGGTAGATGATGTCGGGCGCGTCGTAGACCGGCACCGTACGCCAGCTCACGGTGACGATCAGCGCGGCGGACAGCAGCGCGCCGAACGCGGCGGCCAGCCGCTGCCACAGCCCCAGCACGGTGAGCACCCCGACCACGATCTGCAGGAAGGCCACGGTCAGCCCGGCGCCCACCGGATGCTCCAGCGCCAGGTCGCGCAGCGGCTCGGCGATCGGCCAGGGGTGCAGCGTGCGCAGCCAGGTGACCATCGAACCGCGCTCGCCGCCGTCGAAGTAGACGGGGTCGGAGAGCTTGCCCATCCCCCCGTAGACGGAGATGAAGCCGAGGAAGATGCGCAGCGGCAGCAGGACGACGCCGAGGTTCATCCGGCGCCCGGGGTAATAGGCGGCGTGGCGTACGGACTCGGAGTGGCGGCGCGGACGCGGAAGCGTGGCGCGCCGCGACTCGTGCCCGTCGCCGTCGCCCGCGCTCCGGCCCGACGCGGAGGCCGCGCCGCGCCGCTCCATCCCGGCCGCCCTGGCCACCGCCCTCGCCCCGCCCGGTTCGGCCGTCCCGCCCGCGCCCGTGCCCACGCCCGGACGGCGCCGGCCACCGGACCCGGGCACGGTCTCCGTACGGGGGTTGCGGGGGCCGATGACCGTGGGTGCGCCGTCGTCGAAGGCGATCCGCGGCAGCACCTGGGTGGCGCCCACGTCCTCGGCGGCCTCCCCGGACCGGGCGCGGCCCAGCCCCTCGGACAGGCCGTCAGCCAGCCCGTCGGACGGACTGTCGGTCAGACCCTCGTGGGAGTACCGCACGGCCTGGAGAAGCCGGGTCGCCGCGGTGTCACCGCCGGGGCGGGTACGGCCGCTCCACACCACGGGCGGCCGGCGCCGGGCCGCGACCGGAACGCGGGCGAGCCGGGCCGTGTCCGCCAGCGCGCTGCTGACGACCGGGGCGCTGAGCTGCACCCGGAAGCTCGGGGCGTTGACGGCGACCTGCGCCGGATCGCACGGCACCTTGGCCATGGTCAGCTGTGGCTCGTCGTCGAACCCCCGCGCGCGTCCCGCCAGGGGCGAAGGCATGCGGGCTTTTCTGGTCTCCACGCCCAACTAACCGAGTGACGGACGGGAAAGACACTGCCGGGGACGCCCCGATCTGTCCGAGGCCCGTCAAGATCATCACCCGGAGGACAAACCCGGCCCGGAGCCCCCGGAACCGGCGCACACCCGCACCGAGACACCAGGGCACCCCACGGCCGACCACGCCAAGCCGCCAGGCTCAAGCCGCACGCCGCACACACGCCGCCACGCCGCCAGCATTCCGGCCAGGGGCCCGCCCGGCCCGCGCCGGGCCCGCCAGCCCGCACGGGCACCGCACCGCACCACACCGGGACACCCGACACCCCCGGCCGCATTGCCACCGCCCCCCGGCCGACCACTGCCCGGCCCGCGCCGGGGCCACCACTCAGCCCGCACGCGCACCGCACCGGGACACCAGGGCGCCCCACGGCCGTACCGCCACCGCACCGGCCGCCCCACGGCCGACCACCCCAGCCGACAGCGGCACCGGACCCGGACCCACTACACCCGCGCCCCACCTACGCCCGGCGGCGCGCCGCCTCGTAGAGGACGACGCCCGCCGCCACGCCCGCGTTCAGCGACTCCGCGCCGCCCGGCATCGGAATCCGCACCCGCAGGTCGCAGGTCTCGCCCACCAGCCGCGACAGCCCCTTCCCCTCACTGCCGACGACGATCACGACCGGGCCGTCCAGCACCTCGAGGTCCTGGAGCTCGACATCGCCGTCCGCCGCCAGCCCGATCACCGTCAGGCCCGCCTTCTGGTAGGTCTCCAGCGTCCGGGTGAGGTTGGTCGCGCGGGCGACCGGGGTGCGGGCGGCGGTGCCCGCGGAGGTCTTCCAGGCGCCCGCGGTCATCCCGGCCGCGCGCCGCTCCGGCACGACCACGCCGTGGCCGCCGAAGGCGGACACCGAGCGGACCACGGCGCCCAGGTTGCGCGGGTCGGTGACGCCGTCGAGGGCGACGATCAGCGGGTCCTCGCCGTCGTCGAAGGCGGCCGCGCTCAGGTCCTCGGGGTGGGCGTACTCGTACGGCGGGACCTGGAGCACCAGGCCCTGGTGGTTCAGGCCGTTCGTCATCCGGTCCAGCTCGGGCTTGGGCGCCTCCATGAGGTGGATGCCGCCGCGGTCGGCGGCGAGCTTCAGCGCCTCGCGCACCCGGTCGTCGCTGTCGATGAACTGCTGGACATACAGGGTGTTGGCCGGAACGCCCTCGCGCAGCGCCTCGACCACCGGGTTACGGCCCACCACCAGCTCGTTCGAGCCCTTGCCGCCGCGGCGCGGGGCCGGGCGCTTGGCGGCCTGGCGGGCGCGGGCGTTGGCGGCCCGCTGCTTCACGTGGCCCTTGCGCATCTCGGCGGGCGGGGTGGGCCCCTTGCCCTCGAGGGCGCGGCGCCGCTTCCCTCCGCTGCCGACCGTCGCGCCCTTCTTGTTGGCGGTACGGCGGTTCCTGCGCTGGCTGTTGCCGGCCATGAATGGTCACCTGTCTCTTCACTGCTCAGCGCTGCTCAGCAAGCGGCTCGAACGTCGAACGTCGCACACCCGATCGAACACGGTCGTGTGTGTGCGGTTGTACGGTCACAAGTGTGCCGTCCGGGGCGCCGGGCGGCGCAACAGGGCAGGTCGAGGCCAGGGCCTCAGCGCTGCCCCAGCTCCCAGCGCGGTCCGGACGGGGTGTCCTCGATCACCAGACCCGACTGCTGGAGCTGATCGCGGATCGCGTCCGCCGTCGCGTAGTCCTTACGGGTCCGCGCGGCCTGCCGCTGCTCCAGGACCAGCCGGACGAGGGAGTCGACCACGCCGTGCAGGTCCTCACCCCGGTCCGCACCGCCCGCCCAGTGCTCGTCGAGCGGATCGAGGCCCAGCACGCCCAGCATGGCCCGCACCTCGGCCAGCCGGGCGACCGCCGCCTCCTTGTCGTCGGCGGTCAGGGCGGAGTTCCCCTGGCGGACGGTGGTGTGGACGACCGCGAGCGCCTGCGGCACCCCGAGGTCGTCGTCCATCGCCTCCGCGAAGGCGGGCGGCACCTCGGCCGCGGGCTCGACGGTCCCCGCCTTTTCCACCACCCGCTGGACGAAGCCCTCGATCCGCGCGAACGCCGACTCGGCCTCGCGCAGCGCCTCCTCGCTGTACTCGATCATCGACCGGTAGTGCGGGGTGCCCAGGTAGTAGCGGAGCACGATCGGGCGCCAGCGCTTGACCATCTCGGAGACCAGCACCGAGTTGCCGAGCGACTTGCTCATCTTCTCGCCGCTCATGGTCACCCAGGCGTTGTGCGCCCAGTAGGCGGCGAAGTCGTCGCCGAACGCCTTGGCCTGCGCGATCTCGTTCTCGTGGTGCGGGAAGATCAGGTCGACGCCGCCGCCGTGGATGTCGAAGGCGCGGCCGAGGTACTTGTGCGCCATCGCCGAGCACTCCAGGTGCCAGCCGGGACGGCCGCGGCCCCATGGGGTCTCCCAGCTGGGCTCCCCCGGCTTCGCCGCCTTCCACATGGCGAAGTCGCGCGGATCGCGCTTGCCGGTCTCGCCCTCGCCGGAGGGCTGGCGCAACCCGTCCAGGTCCTGGTTGGAGAGCTTCAGATACTCGGGGAACGAGCGCACGTCGAAGTAGACATTGCCCTCGGCGGCATAGGCATGACCCCGATCGATCAGCTCCCGCATCATCTCGATCATCTCGGGGACGTGACCGGTCGCCCGCGGCTCATAGGTCACCGGCAGGCAGCCGAGGATGTCGTAGGCGTGGTTGAAGGCACGCTCGTTCTCGTAGCCGATCGCCCACCACGGCCGCTTCTGCTCCGCCGACTTCGCGATGATCTTGTCGTCGATGTCCGTGACATTGCGGATGAACGTCACGTCGTAGCCGCGATGGGCGAACCAGCGACGCATGATGTCGAAGTTCAGCCCCGACCTGATGTGACCGATATGCGGGGCGGCCTGCACGGTCGCGCCACACAGGTAGATCGAGACGCAGCCCGGCCTGAGCGGGGTGAAGTCACGGATCTGCCGGGCGCTGGTGTCGTACAGGCGAATAGTCACGCATCAAGGGTAGTGGGAAGTGAACGGTGCCCTGTGCAGCTTCCGCCGCGTGGACACAGAAGCGTGACACTCGGGACGCTACGGTCGCCTCTCCCCGATTTCCGCCGATCCCCTGGAGGCCGATCCTCCCGTGGGGCGGACCGTTCGGACCGTCACCGCCGGAACACCAGCGCCGTCGCGATCGCCGCGAGGCCCTCGGCGCGCCCCGTCAGCCCCAGGCCGTCCGTGGTCGTACCGGACACCGAGACAGGGGCTCCCACCGCCGCCGTCAGCGCCTTCGTCGCCTCCTCGCGCCGCTTGCCGATCTTGGGGCGTACGCCGATCACCTGGATCGCCACATTGCCGATCCCGAAGCCCGCGTCCCGGACGATCCGGGCCGCCTCGCCCAGCAGAGTGGTGCCGGCGGCACCGGACCACTCGGGGCGGTCGGTGCCGAAGTGGGCGCCGAGATCGCCGAGCCCGGCGGCGGAGAACAGCGCGTCACAGGCAGCATGGGCGGCCACGTCGCCGTCCGAGTGGCCGGCCAGTCCGTACTCCTCGCCCTCCCACAGCAGCCCGGCGCACCACAGCTCACGGCCCTTCTCGAAGGCGTGCACATCGGTGCCGATGCCCACCAGGGGGAGCACCACCGCGCCGGAAGCCACCGCCTCGGAAACCACTGCCTCCGAAGCCTTCGCGCCAGAAGCCTTCGCATCAGAGGCCTTCGCGCCAGAAGCCTTCGCGTCAGAAGCCATCGTTCGCCCTCCTGCGGGCCAGAACCGCCTCGGCCAGCACCAGATCCAGCGGCCGGGTCACCTTGAACGCCTCCTCGTGGCCGGGGACGACCACGACCTCGACGCCGAGCCGCTCCACCATGCCCGCGTCGTCCGTCGCGCCCTCGCCCTCCAGGGCGACCTTCTCGTGCGCGGCCACGAGCGTGGCGCGGTCGAAGCCCTGCGGGGTCTGGACGGCGCGCAGCAGGGCGCGCTCGGGGGTGCCGACGACCGGCTCGGGCTCACCGGCCCGCTCCCCGATGCGCGGCTCGACCTGCTTCACGGTGTCGGACAGCGGCAGCGCCGGGACGACGGCGGGCGCCCCGTCCCGTACGGCGGCGACGACCGCGTCCACCGTGTCCACGGGGACCAGCGGACGCGCCGCGTCGTGCACCAGCACGGTGGTCACGGTCTCGGGGACGGCGGCCAGCCCCTTGCGCACCGACTCCTGGCGGGTCTCGCCGCCGGGCACGACGACCACCTCGGTGGTGTCGGTGAGGCTGCCGCTCAGCGGATAGGCGTCCAGCAGCCGCCGCACCTCGTCGGCGCCGTCCGGCGGGGCGACCACGACGACGAGGGAGACGGAGCGGGATCCGGCCATCGCCCGTACCGCGTGGACCAGCATCGGGGTGCCGTTCAGCGGGCGCAGCGCCTTGGGGGCGCCCGGCCCCAGCCGCACTCCGCGGCCCGCGGCGGGGATCACGGCGGCGGTGCGGGCGGGGCGCCCGGACGCGGCGGAATCGCCGCGATCCGGACGTGCGGACATTGAGTTGGCGTTCAGGTTTGCTTCCTCAGCCGAAGTGGGTATGGCCACAGCGTGCCGGGCGCGATGCCCCGACCGGCCCCTTCCGTGACGACTGGTCGAGCCAGCTGCCCGGGCCCGGCACACTTCGCACCGCGCGGGGTGGCGCGGCGGCGGGCACCGGCACCGGGTGCCGGAGAAGCACCCGGAGCACAGGGTTTCGGAGGAGCACAGCGTTCGGCACGCAGACATGCCGCAGCGCCCGGCGACAGACGACTAACGGGAATCAGGTCTGAGTCACTCGGGCACCGCGGCATGGAGATGTCAGGACGCGAGAACCTCGTCGAGCAGGGCCTCGGCCTTGTCCTCGTTGGTGCTCTCGGCGAGAGCGAGTTCGCTCACCAGGATCTGGCGGGCCTTGGCGAGCATCCGCTTCTCCCCGGCGGAGAGTCCGCGCTCACGCTCTCGGCGCCACAGGTCACGCACGACCTCGGCGACCTTGATCACATCGCCGGAGGCGAGCTTCTCGAGATTTGCCTTGTAGCGACGGGACCAGTTCGTCGGCTCTTCCGCATACGGCGCACGCAGCACCTCGAAGACCCGATCCAGCCCGTCCTGGCCGACCACATCACGCACACCGACGAACTCCGCATTGTCCGCCGGCACACGAACCGTCAGGTCACCCTGAGCGACCTTCAGCACCAAGTAGGTCTTGTCCACGCCTTTGATCTGGCGAGTTTCGATGGCCTCGATCAGCGCGGCCCCGTGATGGGGATAGACCACGGTGTCGCCAACCTTGAACGTCATGTGACAGGTACCCCTTCCGTGGCTATCCAGGGTAACACGGGAACGCCTTCTTCTGAATGGCGTTTTCGCAGGTCAGGGCATATCTCGGGGCTTGACAAGTGCGGCAGGAACGTGCTGCGCGGGGCCTGCGGAACCGGGTATTCGCAGGTGGGAGCGGCTGTCCGGGCGCCCGGAAACCCGCCCGATACCCGCCCGGAGAAGCCCGGCCGAGTGGCCGTACGTCCCGTTTTGCCGGAGTCCGGTCGATGGACTTCCGCTACTCCGTTCGGATCAGGAGCGAGCGATCCGGCCCCGATTCACGAATTGATCACAACGTTCATCCAGCGTTGATGGCGACGTTGATCGCGGGGCTGATCGCGAGTTGATCGCGGCGTTGATCGCGCGGTTGATCACGCGGCGCGGATCAAGTCTGTGATCAATTCTCGGACATGCATGGATTCCTTACCGATAATCTCCCGCGCCGCCGGTCGAGTCGATATTCGGGATGGTGCCCGGATGGTGTCGGGACGGCGCCGACGGGCCCCGTAACGCACGCCGGAACCGGCATCGGACGGGCATGCCCCCGGGGGCGGATCGGCTTGAGGCGGGTCGGGTGCGGGCCGAAGAGGGCGGATCGGTAATCTAAGCGCGCTGATCCAACCTTTACCTCGTCCTAGGAGATGCCGCCGCCGTGAGCAGCAGCCTTCGACGCGGCGCCCTCGCCGCAGCCGCCATCGTGGTCTCGGTCGCCCCGCTCTCCGCCTGCGGAGCCGGTAACGACGCGCAGACGCTGGAGGTCAAGCCCGACAACGCGGCCACCGCTGTCGGCGATATCAAGATCCAGAATGCCACTGTGGTGACCCAGCCGGATCGCACGGCGAAGGGCCCGGCCGTCGTCACCGGCCGGCTCTTCAACAACGGCAAGGAGGACCAGACCGTCAAGGCCATCACCCTCGCCGGCAGCAGTGCGCGGGTGAAGATCTCCCCGCCCAAGGGCAAGACCGGCCCGGTCGTCGTCCCGAAGGGCGGCTCGGTGGCCTTCGGCGGCGAGGGCAACGCCTCCGCTGTCATCAGCGACGGGCGCGAGGCCGCCAGGGACGGCGACGCACAGCGGGTCGTGTTCGACCTCAGCTCCACCGGCAAGGTCCAGATCACCGCGTTCGTCGTCCCGGCGACGAGCTACTTCGAGGGCTGGGGCCCGACCGAGCTGCCGACCGCGAAGCCGTCGGCCCCGACGCCCGGCGGATCGAAGAGCGGTACGCCCAGCGGCACCCCGACCGGCTCGGCGAGCGACAACCCGGGCGGTAAGCCGAGCAACACGCCGAGCGGCGGAGCCACCACCGGCACGTCGAACGGCGTCGCGACGGGCGAGCCGGACCCGAACAACGGCTGAGGGACCCCGCGGACACGCGTAAGGGCGGCCCCGGAGCTTTCCGGGCCGCCCTCACCCATGCCGAGACGCCGGGAGGCAGACCGACCGCGGTACATGCGGCCAACGGCCGCCGACTCGCACCGCTCGGCCCAGGCGGGCCTCACGGGCTTCGGAACGCCGCGCCGGACTCCGTCCGGCCGGCCTGAACGCCAGGTCCGGAACGAAACCCCACCCCGGCGCACCGGGACACCAAGACCGGTTTACGGCTCGAACTTGTAGCCCAGCCCCCGCACCGTCACCAGGTAGCGCGGCGCGCCCGGGTCGGGCTCGAACCCCCTCCCCGTGCATCCCTCGCACCGCTCGGCCCCGGCGGGCCTCACGGGCTTCGAGACGCTGCGCCGGACTCCGTCCGGCCGACCCGGACACCAAGACCGGTTTACGGCTCGAACTTGTAGCCCAGACCCCGCACCGTCACCAGGTAGCGCGGCGCGCCTGGGTCAGGTTCGATCTTGGCCCGGAGCCGCTTGACGTGGACGTCGAGGGTTTTCGTGTCGCCCACGTAGTCCGCGCCCCAGACCCGGTCGATCAGCTGCATACGGGTCAGCACCCGGCCCGCGTTGCGCAGCAGCATCTCCAGCAGGTCGAACTCCTTCAGCGGGAGGTCCACCTTGCCGCCGCCGACCGTGACCACGTGCCGGTCCACGTCCATCCGGACCGGCCCGGCCTCCAGGGCGGCGGGGGTGACCTCCTCCGGCTCACCGCGGCGGCGCAGGACGGCTCTGATCCGGGCGACCAGTTCGCGCGAGGAGAAGGGCTTGGTCACGTAGTCGTCGGCGCCTATCTCCAGACCGACCACCTTGTCGATCTCGCTGTCCTTGGCGGTCACCATGATCACCGGGACATTGGACCGGCCGCGCAGCTGACGGCAGACCTCCGTACCGGGCAGGCCGGGCAGCATCAGGTCGAGGAGCACCAGGTCGGCGCCGTTCCGCTCGAACTCGTCGAGACCCTCGGGGCCGGTCGTCGCGATGGCGACCTCGAATCCCTCCTTGCGAAGCATGTACGACAGTGCGTCGCTGAACGATTCCTCGTCCTCGACGACCAGAACTCGGGTCACGGAAGGACCTCCGGGGCAGAGAGTGGTTCATTGGTGAAGGTCTCGTACGGCCGGTCGTGGTCCTCGCCATCGAGGTCTGCTCCGGTGTCGTACGACTCGCTCGACTCGCTCGACTCGCGCGCCTGGCTCCGCGAGCGGTCCCGGTCCCGTGCCGCACCGGCTTCCGGGAGTCTCAGGGTGAAGGTGGAGCCCTGTCCCTCGGCGCTCCACACGGTGACCTCCCCGCCGTGCGAGGCGGCCACATGCTTGACGATGGCGAGCCCGAGCCCGGTCCCGCCGGTCTGCCGGGAGCGGGCCGGGTCGACCCGGTAGAAGCGCTCGAAGATCCGCTCGCGGTCCTTCTCGGAGATGCCGATGCCCTGGTCGGTCACGGCGATCTCGATCAGGTCCCCGCCGGTCGCGGGGATGCGGCGGGCGGCGATGCCGACGCGGGTACGGGCCGGGCTGTAGTTGACCGCGTTCTCGACGAGGTTGCCGAGCGCGGCGGCCAGCTGACCCCGGTTGCCCCACACATGGAGATCGGCGGTGCCGCCGGTGGCCATCGTGATCTGCTTGGTGCCCGCCTGGTGGCGGCACCGGTCGATGGCCTCGGCGACGAGCTCGTCCACCCGGACCGGCTCGGCGTCCTCCAGCGGGTCGTCGTTCTGCACCCGGGAGAGGTCGATGAGCTCCTGGACCAGACTGGTCAGCCGGGTGGCCTCGACCTGCATCCGCCCGGCGAAGCGGGTGACCGCCTCGGGGTCGTCGGACGCGTCCATCACGGCCTCGGACAGCAGGGACAGCGCGCCGACCGGGGTCTTCAGCTCATGGCTGACGTTGGCGACGAAGTCGCGTCGTACGGCCTCGATGCGGCGGGCCTCGGTGAGGTCCTCCACCAGCAGCAGGACCAGCCGGGAGCCCAGCGGGGCCACTCTGGCGGACACGGCGAGCGCGTCACCGCCCCGGCCGGTGCCGCGCCGTGGCAGGTCCAGCTCGATCTGCCGGATCTCGCCGTCCCGCCGGGTGTCGCGGGCCATCGCCAGCATCGGCTCGACGGCGAGCTTGCCGCCGCGCACCAGGCCCAGGGCGTACGCGGCTGAGCTGGCCTTGACGACGGAGTCCGCTTCGTCGAGGACGACGGCCGAGGAACGGAGCACCGAGAGAACGGTGTCCACGCCGGGCGGCAGCACGGCGTCGGTGTGCAGCGAGGAGCGCGTAGGCTTCGCCTGTTCGCGCTCGCTCCAGCGGAACGCCAGCATGGCGATGACGCCGGTGCACAACCCGGCGAGCGCCGCCACTGCGGCGATCGCCGCGTTCACGTTCATGCGTCCAGGTTATGCGGGCGGCAAGACACCTCCACAGCCCCGAGGCGATCCCCTCAGGCAGACGTTGCCGAGAGTTCACCGGGGCGTCGGTATCGGTTCACTACGGACGTTTCGGCAGGCGGATGGCGTGCGATGGCGCCCGGACCGCGCTACCGAGAGTTCACCTGGGGGTCAGGTGTGGTTCACGCCCGGTGCCGGAACCGGACGCGTTACGACCGGAGCGTGGGAGTCTGGGGACCTCGGGTCAACGAGCCCACGGTCGGGTCAGTGAGCCCGCGACGATCCTTCGGAACGAAAGAAAACGAAAGATCCAATCGAGGTCCACGAGGTCCACGGGATCCCTCGCGATCCACCGGGATCATCGGAATCCGTCAAGGCCCATCAGTGAGAGTCGGCGAAAGAGGTCAGTGATGCGGGACGCGTACCACGAGGAGCTGGACACGATCGGGGACGGCCTGGTCGACATGGCCCGGCTTGTCGGTTCGGCCATCGGCCGTGCCACCACCGCCATTCTGGACGCGGACCTCAAGCTCGCCGAGAGCGTCATCGCGGCCGATGAGAAGGTCGACGATCTCCAGCGGGACCTGGAGGGACGGGCCATAGCCCTGCTCGCCCGACAGCAGCCGGTCGCCACGGATCTGCGCATAGTGGTGACCAGCCTGCGGATGAGCGCCGACCTGGAGCGCTCCGGCGACCTCGCGCAGCATGTCGCCAAGCTCGCCCGGCTCCGCTTCCCGGACACGGCCGTGCCGCACGACCTGCACGCCACCATCCTGGAGATGGGCCAGCTCGCCCAGCGGCTGATGGCGAAGGCCGCCGAGGTCATCATCACCAAGGACGTCGACCTCGCGCTCCAGCTGGAGCACGACGACGACGCGATGGACCTGCTGCACCGCGCCCTCTTCCAGCACCTGATGGACGACCGCTGGAAGCACGGCATCGAGACGGCGGTGGATGTGACACTGCTGGGCCGTTACTACGAGCGGTTCGCGGACCACGCGGTCTCGGTCGCCAAGCGCGTCGTCTACCTGGTCACCGGCGAGCACGCCGACGAGATCGCCTCGCAGGACACGGTCAACACCGTCGAAGGGGCGTGAGCGTCCGCGACGGCGTGCCTCCGCGCGCCGTCGACGCGCCCCTGCGCGGGGCCGCCGGGTCGTCGGCACCATGAGCGGCAGTGACGTGACCCCCTCCCGAGGAGGCGACTCATGGCGGACCTCTCCAAGCCCGAACCCCGTCCGGCCCAGCCCGGCGGCTCCACGGTCGGCGCCTGCGGCTGCGGCTCGGGCTGCGGCTGCGGCTGCCAGTCCGGCGGCCCCTGCCAATGCGGCGGCTGCTGCGGCTGACCGACCCCTACGACAGAGGGCCTGGGACCGTGACCGGTCCCAGGCCCTCTCTCCTGTGGCACTCCTGTGGCGGCGGTTTCCCGGCCGAGGTGCGGGGTCCCCGTCCGCCCGAGGTGCGGACGGCGCCGGGAGCGGCGAGCCTGGTCCTATGGAGGACAAGACCCCGGCCCCGCCTCGCGTGGTAGTGGACGAACCGCTCGACGGCCGGCGCCGTGTGCTGATCGACGGCCAGGACGTCGGAGTGGTGGTGAGCCCGGACGAGCTCCGGCGGCTCCTGCACCGCGCGGGTCTGATGGAAGAGGAAGCCCCCCTCGACAACCCCGAGCTGATCGAATGGCACGGCGGCAGCTCCGACGACTGGCCGGCCGCGCCGAGATGACCTGATCGGCTCACCTGATTTGGGGTTCGCTGTCCGGCTTGCCTGGTTGGGCCGCGCTGATCGGGCCCCGTTGATCGGGCTGCGCTGATCCGGCTCCGTTGATCCGGCTCCGTTGATCGGCTTGCCTGGTCCGCTTCCTGATCCGCCTCAACCGCATGCCACAACCGTCCGGCGCCGGTCCCTCCCCTCGTGGGGACCGGTGCCGAACGGTGCAGCGGTGTCGATCCGCGCCGTGCGGGCGCGGATCGGGGAGAGGCCGGGCCCGTGGTCGATGCGGCAGCCGTCCGGAAGGGACCGGGACCGGCTCCACAGACCTCCCGAGCCCCGCGACGTGCCCGGCGCCGCCGTCTCGTCACTTCGGCAAAAGCTGTCCGAGAACGAGCGGTGCCATGGGCTGTCTCCGCGGGCCCCGAGCTGGTGGCCTGGCCAAGTGGCTAGTAGTGGATGCGCGACTGGGGCATGATCCTGCCAGTTGTGCCTCCCGCCGAGGAGGTTCCGGTATCGGATCAACGACTTCGCCGCAGGTCAGCCGTATAAAGTGACTTTTCCGGTCCGGAAGTCGACAGGTGCGGGGGAAGAAGGAGAGGGGACCTTGAGCTCCGACTCAGGGGCACGCACGGCCTTCGCGGAACGTCTCGCGCTGCTGTACAAGGAGGCCGGTAACCCTCCCCTCAAGAGCGTGGCCGATGCGGTCGTCCGGCTTCAGCGGACCGACGAGCGAGGGCGGCCCGTACGGGTCTCCGCTCAGCGGATCAGCGACTGGCGACGAGCCAAGAACGTACCCGCCCAGTTCGCCGCCCTCGCGGCGGTGTTGCACGTCCTGATTCCCGAGGCACGGCGCCTGCGGCCGGTGCCGGTGTCCGCGGGCCTGTACGACCTGGTCCAGTGGCAGCGCCTGTGGGGGCGCGCGGTGGCCGACCCGGTCGGTGAGCGCCCCGCGGCCTTGGCCACGGAGGAGGAACGGCCCTCCCCCGAATCCCCGGCCGTGCCCGGTGGGGTGTGCCCGTACCGGGGGCTGGCGTCGTACCGGCAGCAGGACGCCCGGTGGTTCTTCGGCCGGGAGCGGAGCACGGAGGCCCTGGTCGCCCAGCTGCGCGCGGCCGAGCGGACGGGTGGCCTGGTGATGCTGGTGGGCGCTTCGGGGGCGGGGAAGTCCTCCCTGCTGAACGCCGGTTTGGTGCCCGCGCTGCACAGCGGCGCACCGGGCGAGGGGAGCGGCCCGGCGAGGGAGGTGCTGCACCTCGTGCCGGGGGCCGATCCGCTCGCGGAGCTGGCCCGCCGGATACCCGAACTCGCCCCCGTCATCTCCTCCGCCAAGGAACCGACAGCCAAGGAACCGACAGCCAAGGAACCGGCGGCCAAGGAACCGGAGGCGGAGCCCGGCTCCGCTCGGTTCGCGCACGCGGTGCGGGAGGCCGTCACGGCATGGGCGGAACGCGGCACGGAACCCAAGGCCGACGCCGGGACGGAACCCAGGGCCGACGCCGGGACGGAACCCGGGGCGGCCTGCGGGACGTCCCCGACCGGCCGTCCGGTCGTCATCGTGGACCAGTTCGAGGAAGCGTTCACCCTCGGCTCCGACGAGAGGGACCGGAGCACGCTCATCCAGCTCCTCCACGCCGCCTGCACGCCCGCCGGACCGGGCGAGCCGCCCCCCGTCCTCGTCGTCCTCGGCATACGCGCCGACTTCTACGAGCAGTGCCTGGTCTACCCCGAACTGGCCGACGCCCTGCAACACCGTCATATGGTGCTCGGCCCGCTGACCACCGCGGAGCTGCGCGAGGCGGTGACCGGCCCGGCCAAGGCCGTGGGGCTGGAGCTCGAACCGGGACTGGCGGAGCTGATCGTCCGGGAGGTGAGCGCCGACGGTCCGCGCGGGACGCATGACGCGGGGGTGCTGCCGCTCCTCTCCCACGCCCTGCTCGCCACCTGGCAGCGGCGGAAGGCGGGCCGGCTGACGCTGGCCGGCTACCGCGCGGCGGGCGGCATCCAGGGCGCGGTGGCGGCGACCGCCGAACGGGCCTGGACCGGCCTCGACCCGGGGGCCCGTACGGCCGCGCGACTGCTCCTGCTCCGGCTGGTCCGGCTGGGCGAGGACACCGCGGCCACCCGCAGGCGGGGGACGCGGCGGCAGCTGGCGGCGGAGTCGACGGACCCGGGCAAGACGGAGGAATCGCTCGAAGCCCTGGTCCGCGCCCGATTGGTGACGCTCGACGCGGAGACCGTGGAGATCACCCATGAGGCGCTGCTGCACGCCTGGCCACGGCTGCGCGACTGGATCGACGAGGACCGGAACGACCACCTTCAGCGCCAGCGGCTGGAGGAGGACGGCAGGGCCTGGGAGGGCTCGAACCGCGACAGCTCACTGCTCTACCGGGGTTCCCGGCTGGAGCAGGCCCACACCTGGGCGAAGTCGGCCGGTGACACCTTTCTGACCAGGAGCGCGGTGGAGTTCCTCGCCGCCTCGGTCAGGCTGCGCCGGCGCACCGTCTGGCTCAGCCGGGGCGCCGTGTCGGCCCTGGTCGTCCTGGCGGTGCTGGCCGCCGGTGCGGCGGTGGTCGCGTGGCAGCAGCGGGACGACGCGATGTTCGAGCAGGTGGTGACCGAAGCCGACCGCTTCCAGTCCACCGATCCGTCGCTGTCCGCCCAGCTCGCCATGGTGGCCCACCGCATGCGGCCGGACGACGAGGGCACCAACAGCCGGTTGATCTCGATGGTGAACGCGCCGCTGGCCACTCCGCTGCTCGGCCACACCGGCGCCGTCTACCTCACCTCGTTCAGCCCGAACGGGCGGACCCTGGCCACCGCCAGCTACGACCGGACCGTCCGGCTGTGGAACGTGAGCGACCCGACCCGCCCCGAACGGCTGGGCAAACCGCTCACCGGCCATACGAGCTGGGTGAGCAGCGCGGTCTTCAGCCCGGACGGCCGCACCCTCGCCAGCGCGGGCGACGACGGCACGATCCGCCGGTGGGACGTACGGGACCCCGGCCACCCGCGTCCGCTCGGTGAGCCCCTGTCCGGTCATGACGGCACCATCTACCTGGTCGCGTTCAGCCCGGACGGACGGACGCTGGCCGCCGCCACCGAAGATCACGTCGTACGCCTGTGGAACATGAGCGACCCGGACCGGCCGACGGCGCTCGGTGCGCTGACCGGCCACACCGCCGCCGTGCGCTCCGTGGCGTTCAGCCCCGACGGCCGGACGCTGGCGGCCGGCGGCGACGATGGCGCGATCAGGCTGTGGAACATGGCCGACCCGCGTCACCCGAAGCGGATCGACACCGTACTGACCGGCCACTCGGACCTGGTCCACTCCGTGGCGTTCAGCCCGGACGGCCGCACGCTCGCCAGCGGCAGCGCGGACAACACCGTCCGGCTGTGGAACCTGACCGACCCGCGTCACGCGGAACCGCTGGGCTCGCCGCTCACCGGCCACACCGGCCCCATCTGGTCCGTGGCCTTCAGCCCGGACGGCACCATGCTCGCCGCCGCCAGCCAGGACAGTACGGCGAGCCTGTGGAACGTCAGCGATCCGGCGTACCCGTCGCAGGTCGGCGAGCCGCTCGCGGGGAGCAGCGGCGAGATGTACGCCCTCGGCTTCAGCCCCGACGGCCGGACCCTCGCCACCGGCACCGGCGACAACATGGTCCGCCTGTGGTCGCTGCCGACGTCGGACATGGTCGGGCGGATCGGGGTGTTCCGTCCGGACGGGCGCGTGCTCGCCACGGCCGGGCGCGACGAGAAGCTCCGGCTGTGGAACGTGGAGAATCCCAACCGGCCGGTGTCGCTGGGCAAGCCGTTCCGGCCCGGGAAGGGCTCGGTGCGTGAGCTGACGTTCTCCCCGGACGGCCGCACCCTCGCGATGATGACCGGAGACCGCGAGGCGCGGCTGTGGAACGTCACCGACCCGGCCCACCCCGTCGCCTACCCATCGCCCATCGCGCTGCGGACCCGGTTCGCGGGCGCGCTGGCCTTCAGCCCGGACGGGCGCACCCTGGCGAGCGCGTATGACGACCGCACCATTCAGCTGTACGACGTCAGCGACCCGTCCCATGTGCGTCGGCTCGGCGCACGTCTCACCGGCCACCGGGGCTACGTCAACACCCTCCTCTTCAGTCCGGACGGCCGCACGCTCGCCAGCGGCAGCGCGGACAACACCATCCGGCTGTGGAACGTGACCGACCCCCGTCACACCACCCGGCGGGGCGCGCCGCTCACGGGGCACCTCGGGCCCATCAACGCGCTTGCCTACAGCCCGGACGGGCGCACGCTGACCAGCGGCGGCGACGACAACACGGTCCGGCTCTGGAACGTCACCGACCCGTCCGAGGCCACCCGGCTGGGCAAGCCGCTCACCGGCCACACCGATGCGATCGTGTCGCTGACGTTCAGCCGGGACGGCCGCACCCTGGCGAGCGGCGGCAACGACAACGCGGTCCGGCTGTGGAACATCACCGACCCGTCCGAGGCCGCGCCTATCGGTCAGTCGATGAGCCCCAACGCGAAGACGGGCAACTTCCTGTCCTTCGGCCCCTACAGCCGCATGCTCGGGGTGTCGAGCGGCGCCGGCACCGTCCGGCTGTGGAACCTGGACGTCGACCGGGCCGCCCACCGCATCTGCTCGATGACCCGGGGCGTTCTGACCCGGGAGAAATGGCACGAATACCTGCCCAGTCTGTCGTACGCGCCGCCGTGCGGCCGATGATCATGTCGCCCGGACATGGCGTGATCGCGATCACAACTCCGCGTCGCGACCGAGGAGTCGGCTGCCATATGCGAGAAGCCGCGTTACTCTTAAGTACAGCCCGACCGCTGGTGCATCCCCCGTCGCCAGCGGTCGGGCGCTTCCATGTCAGGGGGAGGCCCGGCACGAGCGCCGGGAACCGGACCGAGAACGCACCTTCATGACTTGGAGATCCCCCGTGACACGCAGGCCCGACAGGCCCCACAGGCCCGAGAGGCCCGCCAGGCCCCACAGGCTCGACCAGGCCGTGCTGGACCTGGGCCGCGAGTACGTCCGCCATGCCCCATGGAGCGCGGGGAAGCGGGCCCTGGTCGAGCGCCACCTGAACGCCGCGCTGCGGGACCGCCCCCTGCACCGCATGGCCCGTACGCGCTTCGGCGCCACCTTCGCCGTCGACACCCAGGACCTCATCCAGCGGTACCTCTACCTCTTCGGCGTCTGGGAGCCGCACATGACGCGCTGGCTCCAGCGCCGGCTGCGGCCCGGGGACGTCTTCGTGGACGTCGGGGCCAACATCGGCTACTACAGCGTCCTCGCCTCCCGCCTCGTCGGGCGCGGCGGGAAGGTGGTGGCGGTCGAAGCCTCGCCGCGGTTCCACCAGATCCTCCTGGGGCACGCGCGGCGGAACGGATGCGCCAACATCCGCGCGCTCAATGCCGCGGTGTCCGACCGCGACGAGCTGTTGACCTTCGTTCTCGCCAGCTCGCGCAACATGGGAGCGAACAGCATCGTCCCCTACGACGGCCCGGCCGAGTCCACCTTCCAGATCGCGGCCCGCCCGCTGCCCGACCTCCTCACCGAAGCGGAGATCTCCCGGGCCAGGGTCATCAAGGTCGATGTGGAGGGCGCGGAAGGCGGCGTGGTCCGGGGCCTCGCGCCCCTCCTGGACAACCTGCGCCCGGACGCGGAGCTGACCGTCGAGGTCACTCCACAGCGGATGGCCGAGCTGGGGGAATCCGTCGAAGAGCTGCTGGACGTCCTGCGCGGACACGGCTTCCACGTCTACCGCCTGGCCAACGACTACGCGGCCGGCAGCTACCCGGCCGCGCTGCGGCACGCACCCGAGGTGCCGGTGCGGTGGCGGGGACCGGTCGCCGAGGAGAGCGACCTGATCTTCTCCCGGGTCGACGCCGAGACCCTGCCCTGAGAAACGCCTCGTTCAGGACGTTCCGTACCGCCAGCCGTCCATGCCCGCCAGGACGCGGGCCCTGGCCTCGACCACCGCGAACCGCGCCCGGCGCTCGGCCTCGTCGGTGTGGGCGGCGTGGCTGGTGACCTGGCCGGGCCACTTGCGGTAGAGCAGGCCGGTCTCGGCGGTGAACCAGCCGCGGCTGACCGCGCTGAGGGCCATCAGCAGACCGGTGTCCTCGGAGGCGGGCAGGGCCATCCAGCCGCCGAGGGCCAGGAGGAGGTCGCGGCGCAGGAAGAGGGTGGCGGGGTGGACCTGGGCGCGGTAGCCGTTCGCCTTCCAGAAGTCGAGGACGGCGCCGCGGGCGATGGGGCCCTGCGGCGGGTCGCCCGCGAAGCCCACCGTGGAGCCGTCGGGCAGGAGGTCCAGGGCGCGGGAGGTGGCCCAGCCGAGATCGGGGTTCTCGGTGAGCGCGCGCAGATCGCGGGCGAGGGCGCCGGGGGTGAGCATGTCGTCGGCGTCCAGCACCTTGACGTACTCGCCCTCGGCGCGGGAGAGCCCCATCGTGCGGGCCATCGCGGCCCGGCCGGACCGGCCCTGGCCGAAGCTGACGCGGGCGTCGTCGGGGACGTAGGGACGTACGGCGTCGGTCTCGCCGTCTTCCTGGATCACCCACTGCCAGTCCCAGCCGTCGGGCAGCTCCTGCTCGCGCAACGACTTGTAGGCGTCCGGCAGATACTCGGCGCCCGGGGCGTGGACCGCGGTGATGACGGTGATGGTGTTCGGCATGGTCACCACCTCTTCAGGGGAGTCGTGTAGACGAGTTCCGTACGGTCCGCGGCCAGCGTCACGTCGGAGACCTCGACGACCCGGCCGCCGGTGTCCGTACAGATCTTGCGCAGAAGGATCACCGATACGCCTTTCTTGAGACCGAGTCGGTCGGCCTCTTCCACCGTCGGGGGCCGGGCCGTGATCCGTTCCGTTACGCGGTCCAGCTCGATGCCGATGGTGTAGAGCTGGTTCTGGGTGCCGCCGGGCCAGGGCTCATTGGCGGCATCGAGCAGATCCGGGTTGGCGGCCACCACGTCATGCACCAGATACGAGTGCACCAAGGCGAACGGCGCGTCCTCCGCGCGGCAGTTGGTGCGGTAGATCCGCTCCAGCAGCCGCGTGCCCACGGGAATCCCGAAGACGGACGCCAAGTCCTCGTCGGCCGTCGCGTCCCGGTACTCGGCGTGGAAGGCGAGATCGGTCACCTCGAGCCCGGTGTCGTGCTCGGTGGACCCGGTCCTCAGCCGTTCGGCCTTCGGCCGGCGCACCCGGTCCTTCTCCCACTGGTGCCGGTCGTTGTTCCGCTCGATCCGCCGACGCGGGGTGCGGACGAAGGTCCCCACCCCGTGCCGCTTGTCGATCAGCCCCTCGGCCACCAGCTCCGACAGCGCCCGCTGAAGCGTCGGCACGCTGGTCCGGTACCGCACGGCGAGCTTGTCCTCGGCCGGCAGCCGCTCCCCCGGGAGCAGCCGGCCCGCACGGATACCGGCCCGCAGGGCATCCGCGATCTGCTCGTACTTGGCCATGCGTGCTCACCGTCCTCGGTGGTGGGGACGGTTTCAGGGTAAGTCCTCAAGAGGTCTTGAGGACTGGCGAAGGGACTCGCGAAGAGACTCGAGAAGGAACTCGCGAAGGCTTTGCCGTCGCGCCGCCTCACCCGTCGGATGCCGACCTCACCCGTCGGCGGCCAGTCGGTCCAGCCACTCCCGCAGCAGCCGCTGCTCCGCGCCGCTGAGGGAGGTCTGTTCGGGCAGTGTGGCGCGCAAGGTGCGGGCGGCGCCGGCCGGGCCCGCGTCCCGCACGGCCGGCTCCTGGTTGGTGACGGCGGCGACCATGGCTTCCCGGAGCGTGGTCAGCAGCGCCGGATCGCGCCGGTCCTCGGGCTGGGACAGCCAGGTGAGCACGGCGCCGCGCGCCGTGGCGTGGATAATCTGGGCCGCCAGCTCCTCGTCGACGCGCAGCCAGCCGCCGACGGCGAGGCGCCGGACGCGGCCCATCAGGATCTCCATACCGAGCTCGAAGGCGGCCGACGCGGGCCGTGCGGGCTCGCTGTACATCAGTGCGTACAGGGCGGGGTTGGCCAGACCGAACTCGACCGCCAGATCCCATCCGGCCTTCAGGTCCTCAATGGGGTCCTGCGGGTCGGGGTCGACGTGTTTGGCCGCGAGGAATGTGGCGAAGCCGTGCTCGGCCACCGCTTCGAGCAGCCCGTCCTTGTCGCCGAACAGCCGGTAGATGGCCGGCGGCTGAAGCCCCGCCGCCTCGGCCACCGCGCGCGTGGTGACCGCGTCACGCCCTCCGCGCTCCAGAAGACCGACGGCGGCCTCGATGATCCGCCGACGGGTCTGCTCGCGACCCGTGGCCGAGGTGTCGGATGCGTCGGCGGCGCCGTCTCCGCCGAACGTACGTGGCGTCATATATCAACGATACCTTTCTGAGGGTTCCGCCGATAGTTCCACTGGTACCCTCATCATGTTTCCATCGGAAGCAACTGCGGCGCCGCGCCGCCTTGCGGACCAACAGGAGCAGCACATGATCGTCATTACGGCCCCGACCGGCCGGATCGGCCACCAGGTCCTCGAGAGCCTGACCGGCGGTACGGAAGCGATCCGCGTGATCGCCCGCGCCCCGGACCGGCTGTCCGCCCAGATCCGCGATCGCGTCGAGGTCGTGCAGGGCTCGCACAACGATCCCGCGGTGCTGACCAAGGCGTTCACCGGAGCCGACGCCGTGCTGTGGCTGGTCCCGCCGAACCCCTCCGCCGACGACCCCATGGAGCACTACCTCGGCTTCACCCGCCCCGCCTGCGAGGCCGCCACGGCGCAGGGCGTCCAGCGGATCGTCGGCGTTTCCAGCCTGGGGGCCGACTACGGCGAGGACGCCGGGCTGCTCACGCCCGCCTTCGCCATGGACGACCTGATCGAACGGACCGGGGTGGCCTACCGGTCCCTGCGCATGCCGTTCTTCATGGAGAACCTCCTCGCCCAGGCCGAGACCATCAAGAACCAGGGCACGTTCTTCCTGGCCAACGCCGCAGACCGCCCCCTCCGCCTGGTCGCCACCCAGGACATCGCCACCACCGCGACCCGGCTGCTGCTCGACGACACCTGGACCGGGCAGGACAGCGTTCCGGTACTCAGCCCCGACGCACTGACGCCCACCCAGATGGCGCGGACCATCTCGGAGGCCCTCGGCAAACCGGTCACCTTCCAGCAGGTCGGCATGGCCGACTACAAGGCCGACATGCTGCGGTACGGGATGAGCGACGCCTGGGCACAGGGGTTGGCCGACATGGCCCGCGCCCAGAACAACGGAATCTACGAAGCCGAGGCAGCCTCCGCCACGCCGTCCCCCACCACCTTCCTCCACTGGTGCCAGGACGTCCTCGCACCCGCCGTCCAGAACTGACACCGTTCTGTGCCGCAACGAGTCCCGTACGGTCACAGGGTCGGCGGAGCACGAAGGAGTGGCAGTGGGCGGGAATCCTCAGACAGCGGCGCTCGCGCAGGTTGTGCCGGCACCGCACGGCGTGGGTGAGCAGATCGACTGGCATGCGGTCGAGGAGATCTGGGGGACGCGGTTTCCGGCCGACTGTGTCGCCTTTATGGAAATGTACGGAGCAGGGCGGATCAGCGGACACGTCGGGATCCTGCTGCCGGTCCGCGGTCCGATACCTACTCGGACGGGCCGGGCTTGCGCAAGGAGACAGCGAACGCCCGCGGCACTTGGGAAATGCTCGGTGGCAGAGCGGCCCTGGATGTGGACCCCGATTCCATCCTGGCCTGGGGAGTCACCAGCGGCGCAGACATCTACTGCTGGCTGACCAGGGGCGACGATCCCGACCGATGGCCCGTGCTCGCGTGCGGGCGGCACACGGCCCCTCCGCTCCAAGTCCACCCCGGCCGTGAAAATGCCCCCGCACCGCGCCGTATGCGCAGGTCGGGGGCATGATCACAAAACTTACTTCTTCTTGCCCTGGTTCTTGACCGCCTCGATGGCGGCCTTCGCGGCCTCCGGGTCGAGGTAGGTGCCGCCCGGGTTGACGGGGCGGAAGTCGGCGTCCAGGTCGTAGGAGAGCGGGATGCCGGTGGGGATGTTCAGGCCCGCGATGTCGGCGTCGGAGATGCCGTCGAGGTGCTTGACCAGGGCGCGGAGCGAGTTGCCGTGGGCGGCGACCAGGACCGTGCGGCCGGTGAGCAGGTCCGGGACGATGCCGTCGTACCAGTACGGCAGCATGCGCTCGACGACGTCCTTGAGGCACTCGGTGCGCGGGCGCAGCTCCGGCGGGATGGTCGCGTAGCGCGGGTCGTCGCTCTGGGACCACTCGGCGCCGTCCTCGAGCGGGGGCGGCGGGGTGTCGTAGGAGCGGCGCCACAGCATGAACTGCTCTTCGCCGAACTCGGCGAGGGTCTGCGCCTTGTCCTTGCCCTGCAGCGCGCCGTAGTGGCGCTCGTTCAGCCGCCAGGAGCGGCGGACCGGGATCCAGTGGCGGTCGGCGGCCTCCAGGGCGGACTGCGCGGTGCGGATCGCGCGCTTCAGGAGGGACGTGTGGACCACGTCGGGGAGCAGGCCGGCGTCCTTCAGCAGCTCACCGCCGCGGACGGCCTCCTTCTCGCCCTTCTCGTTCAGATTGACGTCCACCCAGCCGGTGAACAGGTTCTTCGCGTTCCACTCGCTCTCGCCGTGGCGGAGGAGGATCAGCTTGTACGGTGCGTCGGCCATGTCGTCGAGCCTACTGGACCGGCCTGAGGGGCTCGGTTGACGGACCCCGTCAATTCGGTGGCGGGGTGGGGGCGGGGTCGGTAATTTGCGGTTGCTGGTTGTGCCACTTACAGGGGGGAGTCGCCCGGTGTCCGTCGTCCGACTGAGGCAGGCCACGAAGGAGAGCGTTTCGGGACTGCCCCGGGCGTTCTGGTGGCTGTGGACCTCCACCCTGGTCAATCGGCTGGGCGGGTTCGTGGCCACCTTTCTTGCCATGTACCTGACCGTGGGCCGTGGTTATTCGGCGATGTTCGCCGGACTGGTCGGGGCGCTGCACGGGCTGGGCGGGGCGGTGTCGGCGGTGGTCTCCGGGGTGCTGACCGACCGGCTGGGGCGGCGGCCCACGCTGCTGGTCTCGCAGCTGTCGACGGCGGTCACGGTCGCCGTCCTGGGCTTCGTCCAGGACCCGGTCGCCATCGCCGTCGTGGCCTGCCTGGTGGGGATGACCAGCAACGCGTCACGGCCCGCCGTGCAGGCGATGATCGCCGACATCGTCGCCCCCGAGGACCGGGTGCGGGCCTTCTCGCTCAACTACTGGGCCATCAACCTCGGCTTCGCCGTCTCGGCGGCGGCGGCCGGGCTGATCGCGCGCCACGGCTATCTCACCCTCTTCCTGGCCGACGCCGGGATGACGCTGCTGTGCGCGGTCATCGTCTTCGCCAGGCTCCCGGAGTCCCGGCCGGAGCGGGGTGCGGCAGTCGCGGGTGAGAATGCGGCGGGGGCGGCGACTGACCCGCCGGAGCCGGAGGTCGGGCTGGGCACGGTGCTGCGGGACCGGCGGTTCATGGCCGTGGTCGCGCTGTCGTTCCTGATCGCGACCCTCATCCAGCAGGCGTTCGTGGCGCTGCCGGTGGCGATGGGAACGGACGGGCTGTCCAGTACGGACTTCGGCGTCGCGATCGCGACGAACGGCGTGCTGATCGTGGCCGTGCAGATCCCGGTGACGCGGTTCATCGAACACCGCGATCCGGCTCCCCTGCTGATCGCCTCCGCGCTGCTGACCGGAGCGGGCTTCGGGCTGACCGCCTTCGCCGGGTCGGTGGGGATGTACGCGCTGGCCGTGGCCGTCTGGACGCTCGGCGAGGTCATCAACTCGCCCACGCAGATGGGGCTGGTGGCCCGGCTCTCCCCGACCCATGGGCGCGGACGCTACCAGGGGATGTACAGCCTGTCGTGGTCCCTCGCCTCGCTCATCGCACCGCTCGCCGGCGGCGCGGTCATCGACCGCTTCGGCGCGGACACGCTGTGGGCGGCCAGCGCGGTCGTGGGGGGCGTGGCCGCCGCCGGGTACGCGGCGCTGGGGCGCGCGATGCGGAGCGGTTCTGGGGTTGAGGATTCTGGGGGTTCTGGTGTTGAGGGTTCCGGGGTGAGGAGTTCTGGGGGCGAGGGTTCGGGGGGTGGGGGATCTGAAGGCAAGGGTTCCGGGGTTGGTGCGGGTGCCGCTGAGGTGGGGTAGCTGCCGCGATCACCGCGTGGGCCTGGGGAGCAGCGGTTTGATGTCGATGCTCGGCAGCGAGGGCGGCGGCAGCCGGTAGGCCGGGGGCGTCGGCCACACGGGGGTGGTGGGGAAGCCGTAGGTCGGGAACGGGGCAGGCGCGGGCGCGGTGCCGGTGCCGCCGCCCGGCTGGTAGGGGTCGTTCCACCGGGTCACCGGCGTTCCGGGGTAGCTCGGCTCGTCCCTGTTCGCCCACAGCGCGAGCATCAGCCCCGTCATCCCCACCAGCACGGTGAACGCCAGCGCCCGTACGGCGGTGATCCGCCGGCGCGCGGGGCCGGTGACTCCCGGCGCGATGCTGATCCGCCGCGCCTTCTCCCCCGGCGCCGGGCCGGTGGGCAGGGGTGCGCGTTCGTCCACGCCCAGGGCGGCCAGGTGCAGCCCGAGCCGCTGGGTCTGGCCGGGCAGCCGGACGGCGGTGTCGGCCCAGGTGTGGATGGTCTCGGGGGCGATGCCGTCGGGCGGTACGAGGATGCTGGGGCCGGTCCAGTCCATCGCCCAGTACGCGGTCCCCCGCGCGACCAACTGCGCCCCGATCAGCACGGCCAGGGCGTCGGCCAGGGGGCGAAGTGGATCGCGCTCGGTCTGCTCGGTGTGGGGCAGTCGGGAGTTGAGGGCGCGGGCGAGCGGCATCCGGCGGCCGCCGTCCAGCAGTCGCAGCACCCGCTGGATCGTCAGCGCGTCCGGCTCCGTTTCCGGCTCCGTTTGCGGTTTCGCACCCTGTTCCGCGTCCCGCTTCGCGCCCGGTTTCGCCGTCTCTCGTTCCGCGTCCGGCTCCGCCCTCCGTCGTCCCGTCCCCTCGGCCTCCTCGACCGTGCGCACGGCCTCGGCCAGTGGGGTGAGGGTCCGCGTCGCGCGGTGTTCGGCCAGTTCGGTGAGCCAGTCCCGCCAGGGCACTCTGGTCCCCGCGTCCGGGCCGGACAGCAGGACGCGGCCCAGCTCGACCGCGTACCGCGGCGGGACGGGGACGGGGTCCGGGAGCCGGGGTTCGGTGCCGGGCTCCCGGGCTTCCCGGGCGGGCAGGCGCGCCAGCCGTTCCAGCCGGGTGGCCAGGGCCGGATGCGCGTCGTCGGGGCCGGCGGGCCGCTCGGCGGCGCGGGCGCGCAGCGCGGCCATCGGCTCTCGTACTTCGGGCGCCTCGACCATATGGGCGAAGGCGCGGAACGGATCGTCGGGGATCCGGCCGGTCGCCCGGCGCATCGGGGCGAGGAAGTCGGCGAGGAACTCCTGCCACGCCACCGCCAGCGCCTCCGTGGAGCACAGCGCGTCGGCGACGGCACCCGGACCCGCCACCCGGGCGGCCTCCAGCTCCTGCCGCCGCCGGACCGGACGGGTGAGCCAGCGGAAGACACGGGAGTAGAGGCCGAGCAGCAGCAGCGGCCCGCCCGCGTACAGCCGCACCAGGTCATTGGCGGCCGACGCGTCCTGGATCGCCTGCCGGGCGGCGACCAGGCCCGCCGCGCCCCGGTGGGCCACCGCGCCGAAGCGGCTGTGGCGGCGGGAGAAGTGGCCCAGCTCATGCGCGAGGACGGCGCGCAGCTCGGCGGGCGGCAGGCCGACCAGCAGGGGCACGCCGAGGTAGAGGACGCGCCGGCCGGGGGCCAGCCCGAGGAGTGGGGCGTCCTCGGTGACCGAGGCGTTGACCTCCGCGGTCAGCCGGATCTGGACGGGCGGCCGGGTGCCGACGCCGAGCGCCAGCTCCTCGACCGTGCGCCATAACTCGGGCGCCCCGCGCCGGGTCACCGTCACCGCGTCCTCGCGCGGGGCGGCGGGCCGCGCGGTGCGGACCACCGCCCACACCATGCCGAAGACGATCGGCGCGAACGCCGCGCAGGCGGTGACGACGCTGGTGGGCGGCGACTGGACCCCCGGCTCACCGGCGGTCCACAAGGCCGCCGCCAGAAACGCCCCCCAGAGCAGCACCATGGCCGCGACCAGCGCGTAGAAGACGGCGAGCAGGGCGAGGGCGAGGACAGCACGGGCGACGGCGAGGACCGAACGGGCGGCACCGATCATCGGCGCTCCCGGGTGGTGTCGGGGACGCCGTTGCGGGCGGTGTCGCGTGTCTCGTTCCGGGCACCCTGCCGGGCGGCATCACGTGCCCCGTCCTGCATGCCTTGCCGGGCGGGATCGCGTGCCCCGTCCTGCGCGGCATCACGCGCCCCGGCCCGAGTGGCGTCAGGGACACCTTGCCGGGCGGCATCACGCGCCCCGGCCCGAGTCGCGTCACGGACCCCGTCCCGGACGGCATCACGAACCCCCGCCCGAGTCGTGTCACGGACCCCGTCCCGGGCGGCGTCGCGGCCGTCGGCGCAGACGTCGCCCCAGGCGGCGTCGCGGGCGTCGCCCCAGGCGGCATCGCGGCCGTCGCCCCAGGCACCGTCGCGGGCGTCGTCCAGGTCGCCGTCCCGGGCAAGGCCCCCGGCATCGTTCCCCGGTTCCGCCCGGCGGGGTTCGCTCCGGAAGCCGTCCGACAGCCACTCCACGGCCCCGTACAGCGCCACGGCCAGCGGGTCCCGCGCCGTGCGGGTCAGCAGGCGCTCGCCCGAGCGGTCCAGCTCGGGGGAGACGTCGAGCAGCAGGCTCAGCCGGGCGCGGGCCTTGTGCAGGTTGCTGCCGACGCTGCCGACGGAGATCCCCAGCTCTGCGGAGATCGCCTGATAGCTCATGCCCTCCAGCGAATGCATGACGACCACCTGGCGCTGGCGCGGTGGCAGCGTGCCGAGTGCGCGCAGCGCGGCCAGCGCCTCGGCGGTCTCCTCCACGGTGGCGGTCGTGGCGGCCGGGACGGTCAGCTCGACCGGCTTCCAGCGGAACCACCAGCGGCGCCCGTCCCGCGAGAGCTTGCGCCGCATGGTGGTGGTCACCCATGCCTCGGGCGAGGCGCACGCCCTGACCTCGGGCCAGCGGCGCATCGCCTCGATGTACGCCTCCTGCACGGCGTCCTCGGCGTTCTGCCGGTTGCCGCTGAGCATCACCGCGCGGGCGGCCAGCCAGGGGTAGGTGCGGGCGTAGAAGGCGTCGAACTCCTCCTCGGACCTCTCTTCGCGCGTGATCTCCTCTGCGGTCCCGCTCATGCCGCCCGCCCCCCGTCCCGCTTATCCCGCTCATCCCGTTCGTCCCACTCATCCCGCTCGGACCGCTCCTGCGGCCGCCGCCGTATGGTCAGCGCCGCGCCGTCGGGACGGCGGTCGGTGAGCACCGTGCCCGGAGCCGTTCTGCTCACCAACTCGGCCAGCGTGCGCGCCCGGAGCCGTTCGCCCGAGCGCGCCGCCAGCCAGCGGATGACGTCCCCCATCAGCCGTAGCACCCCCACCGTCACGATCGTTGCCACCGTGAGCCACGGATTGTCCATGAGCACCCTTATGTCTCCTCTTCATGGTTCCCGGCCGGAGCCGGTTCACCATGAAGAGCCGTCATGGATCGGTTTTCTTCACCGTGATTCTTGAAGACCGCTCGTGTACGCCGGCGCCGCGTACGTCGCGTCAGCGGCCTGTTAGTCATGGGTTAGCCGATCGACAGCAGCGGCGGACAAGGTTGTTTCCAGGACGCGGAACGCAGCGCGCGAACCGCACCGACAAACCGCACCGCGAAAACTCGCACCGCGAAAACTCGCACCGCGTCCCGGACACACTTCGACCGCCCTTGGGGGATGCCATGCCGCGCAAGACCGCTCTCCGCCGCACCCGCACCCGCACCGTCGCCGCCGCCTCGCTGATCGCCGCTGCCGCGCTCTCGCTCACCGCCTGCGGAAGCGACGGTTCCGACACCGACGCCAAGGGAAACCCGTCCACGGTCGCCTCGCCCATCCACCCGGACCCGAACACTTCGGCCATCCACCCGAACGATGCCTCCAACGGCTCGCCCAAGGCCGACACCCTGACGAGCGACGCCTCCGACAGCTCCTCGTCGGCGAACCGCTGCGCCAGCGACCAGTTGGAGGCCGCGTGGTCGAACTTCGAGGGCGGCCCGGACATGGAGTACGACGGACAGCAGACCGCCCGGGTGGTGCTGAAGAACACCGGCACGAAGGACTGCACCATGGTCGGCTTCCCGGGTGTGCAGCTCCAGACCGGGCACGGCGAGACCTGGGACCTGCGGCGCACCAATGACAAGCCGGCGCCGGTGACGCTCGACGCCGGCGGACGGGCCGCCTTCGACATCACGTTCCTGGCGTCGACCCGCGACGACGACCGGAAGTTCGCGCCGAGCCAGGTCGTCATCACTCCGCCGAACGAGCGCCGCAACATCGTGCTGGACTGGCCCTACGGCGGCGCGCTGCTGGACCAGTCGGGCGCCACCCGCCCGGGGACCTACGTCGGCCCGGTCAGCGAGCCGCAGACCTGAGGGCGGACATCAGCCCGGCGTGACCGCGCACCTCATCGCGGTGACGGGGCCTCGGCGCCGCCACGCCGGGCCGTCGGCTCGGCTACCTTCACTTCGCCGTGTCGCGCGTCAGATTGCTGAACGCCTCGAGGTTGCGGGTGGATTCGCCGCGCGAGGTGCGCCACGCGTACTCCTTGCGGATGGCGGTGGCGAACCCCATCTCCAGCAGGGTGTTGAAGCTGCCGTCCGCGTTCTCCAGCACGGTGCCGAGCAGCCGGTCGACTTCCTCCGGGGTGACGGCGGCGAGCGGCAGCTTGCCCACCAGGTAGATGTCGCCGAGCTGGTCGATGGCGTAACTCACCCCGTAGAGCCGGGTGTTGCGCTCCAGCAGCCAGCGGTGGACGGCCTCGTGGTTCTCGTCGGGGTGGCGGACGACGAAGGCGTTGACGGAGAGGGAGTGCCGGCCGACCCGCAGCGAGCAGGTGGTCGACAGCTTGCGGGTGCCCGGGAGCGTGACGACGAAGGTGCCGTCGGACGGGCTCTCCCATTCGAGCTCGGCGTCGCGCAGGGTCCGCTCGATCACGGCCTTGGCATCGGACACGGCCCGGGGCCCGGAGGAAGCGGCCCGGGGCCCGGAGGAAGCGGCCAGTGGCCCGGACGCGGCCCGGCTGCCGGACGACGCCTGGTCCTCGGCCACGGCCCGGGTCCCGGACGCGCCCCGGTCCCCGCTTACGCCCCGGTCTCCGCTCGCGGACGTGCTGTCGGTGTCACCCATGGGCCGATCGTAGGCGACGCCGCTCACGCAGCGCCTCCGTATAGACCTCCGCCGTGGCCGCGGCGGAGGTGTCCCAGCCGAAGGACTCGGCGTGTCGGGCCGCGGCCGCGCCCATACGCTCCGACCGTCCCGGGTCCTGCGCGAAGGGGCGCAGGGCACGGGCGTAGTCGGCGGGGTCGTGGCCGTCGATCAGCGTGCCGCTGACCCCATCGCGTACGGCCACCGGCAGACCGCCCACCGAGGCCGCCACGACCGGGGTGCCGCATGCCTGGGCCTCGATCGCCACCAGCCCGAACGACTCGCTGTACGACGGCATGACCAGCACGGACGCCGCCCGGTACCAGTCCGCGAGCTCGTCCTGGACGCAGGGCGGCCGGAACCGGACCACATCGCAGATGCCGAGCCGCGCCGCCAGCTTGTGCAGCCCCTCGGGCTTGGCCAGGCCGCTGCCGCTGGGGCCGCCCACCACGGGGACGACCATGCGCCCGCGCAGCGAGGGGTCCTCCTCCAGGAGGTGGGCGACCGCGTGCAGCAGGATGTCGGGGGCCTTGAGCGGCTGTATGCGCCCGGCGAAGAGGGGTATGAGCGCGTCGGCCGGCAGCCCCAGCCGGGCACGGGCGGCGGCCCGGCCGTCGGCGGGCCGGAAGCGGTCGAGGTTCACCCCGGGGTGGACGACCGCGACCAGCTCGCGCGCCGCCTCGTAGTGGCGCACCAGCTCCTCGGCCTCCTCGCCGGTGTTGGCGATCAGCCGGTCGGCGGCGCGGACGATCTGCTGTTCCCCGATGACGCGGGCCGCGGGTTCGGGGGTGTCGCCCTCCGCCAGCGCGGCGTTCTTGACCTTGGCCATGGTGTGCATGGCGTGCACCAGGGGCACTCCCCAGCGCTCGGCGGCCAGCCAGCCGACGTGGCCGGAGAGCCAGTAGTGGGAGTGGACGAGATCGTAATAGCCGGGCCGGTGCCCGGCCCACGCCTGCATGACCCCGTGCGTGAAGGCGCACAGCTGCGCCGGCAGGTCCTCCTTCGCCAGCCCCTCGTAGGGCCCCGCGTCCACATGCCGTACGAGCACCCCGGGGGCGAGCTCGACGACCGGGGGGAGCGCGGCGGTGGTGGACCGGGTGAAGATCTCCACCTCGATGTCGATGGCGGCCAGGCGCTTGGCCAGCTCGACGATGTAGACGTTCATCCCCCCGGCGTCGCCGGTGCCGGGCTGATGCAGCGGCGAGGTGTGCACGCTGAGCATCGCGATCCGCCGCGGCCGCCGCGGAACGCGGCGAAACCGCTGGTGGGACGGGACGCCGAACGGTGCATGGGGCCGGCCTCGCAGGCCGCCGAGCCGGGGCGCGTACTGGCTCACCGCGCGATACCTCCTTGCCGGGGCGGGCTCCCTCCTGGGTCCTCAACACCGGAACGCGTTGTTCCCATTTCCGCTTTGCCAAAGCGTGACGTTCCGTGTTCGTCGGCCCCTCGTGTCCGCTCCCCTGCCCGCCCCGAAGTCCTTCCCTGTCCCCCGGGTCCGCCCCGCCCCGTCCACCCCGTCCGCCCCCGCATAGGCTCTGCGCCATGCCCGCCCGCGTACCCCCGCCGTCCCGTCCGATCGGTTCGGCGACCCGTGGGACGACCAACCCCAATCGGCTGCGCCGGATGGACCGGTGGATAGCGGCGGCGCACGGGGCCGCGTTGCGGCGGGCCGGCGAGGCACCGGTGGCGGTGGACCTGGGGTACGGGGCGGCCCCCTGGACCGCCGTCGAGCTGCTGGACCGGCTGCGGACCGTACGGGCCGGGACCCGCGTGGTGGGCGTCGAGATCGACCCCGGACGCGTGGCCGCCGCGCGGCCGTACGAGCGCGACGGGCTCACCTTCGCGCACGGCGGCTTCGAGGTGCCGCTGCCGGACGGGGCCCGCCCCGCGCTCATCCGGGCGGCCAATGTGCTGCGGCAGTACGAGGAGGACGAGGTCGCCGCCGTGTGGCGGCGGCTGTGCGCCCGGCTGGCGCCCGGCGGGCTGCTGGTGGAGGGCACCTGCGACGAGATCGGGCGGCGGCACGTATGGGTCGCGCTCGACCCGGCCGGCCCGCGCACCGTGACCTTCGCGGCCCGCCTCGGCTCCCTGGAACGCCCCTCCGACCTGGCCGAACGGCTCCCCAAGGCGCTGATCCACCGCAATGTGCCGGGCGAACCGGTGCACGCCTTCCTGCGCGACTTCGACCGCGCCTGGGCGGCCGCCGCCCCGTACGCGCCGCTCAGCGCGCGTCAGCGCTGGATACGCAGCGCCCAGACGCTGCGCGCCGAGGGCTGGCCGCTCACCGACGGGCCGCGACGCTGGCGCCAGGGGGAGGTCACGGTGCGGTGGGAGGCGCTGGCGCCCCAGGGCTGACGGCCCCGTCGGGCCCGTCGGCCCAGGTGTCCGGCCCGTCGGCCGTCATGCCTGACCCGGACGCGGGAACGCCTGAACGCGTCCCTCAAGCCACCGCCGCCGCACCCGCCAGCACGCTCAGTGCCTCCGCCGTCGCCGACCCCTTGTCGGCCGTGTACGTGCACAGCATCTGCCCCGGGTCCGCGGGCAGGACGAACGCCTCGAACCGCAGCACCAGCTCTCCCAGCTCCGGGTGGCGGAACCGCTTGACGCCCCGCGTCCGCTCCTGCACCGCCTGCGCCTCCCACCGCCGCTTGAACTCCTCGCTCCGCTCCAGCAGCTCGTGGATGACCCGGCACACCCGCGAACTGCCCGGGTGGCGTCCGATCTCCGCGCGCAGCCCGGCCACCGTGTCATCGGCGACCTCGTCCCAGTTCGGATGAATCTCCTTGAGCCGGGGGTCGAGGAAGACCAGCAGCGGACCGTTCCGCCGCTCCTCGGGGATCGTGGCGTAGTCGATGCCGAGCCGGGTGCCGAGCCGGTTCCAGGCCAGGACGTCCATCGCGGGCCCGTAGACGTAGGCGGGGACGGTGCCGTCCATCGCGTCCAGCAGCTGCTGGATCTCCGGCCGCACCCGCGGCCGCGGTTCGGGATCGCAGGCTCCGCCGGACCGCCGCGGCAGCGTGATGTTGCGCAGATAGGTGTGCTCGGAAGGGGTCAGCCGCAGCGCCCGCGCCAGCCCGCCGACCACCGAATCCGAGATGGCCGGGGCCCGGCCCTGCTCGATCCGGGTGTAGTAGTCGACGCTGATCCCGGCCCGCTGGGCCACCTCCTCACGGCGCAGCCCCCGCACCCGGCGCCGGACGACTCCCTCCGGCAACCCCAGTTCGGCCGGGTCGAGCGCGGCGCGGCGCGCCTTGAGGAACGCTTTGATCTCCGGTTCGGAATGGCCCATCGGTCCATTATCCGCGGTCCATCGTGCGCGATCCGTTGTCCGCGGTCCGTCTGTCCGCGCCCGGTGATCGTCCTGGACCGGATCGACGAGATCGTCCCGCCGGGTACGGACCTCAACCGGGCGGACAGCTACTACGTGCCCCCGGCGCTCGCGGACAAGACCCAACGCCGCCGCCGACGGCTGGTCATGAGGGCAGGGCGTGCAGCAACGCGTCGATGAGCGTGCGGTCGTGGTCGTAGGTGAGACGGCGACGGGCCGCGTCCGGGGGCAGCCAGACCAGGCGGTCGACCTCCCGATTGGGTACGAAGGTCTCGTCGTCGACGTCGACCGCCTCCGCCGCCCAGTAGCGGACCTCCTTGGGGCGGCCCTTGGCCAGGTAGTGGAGGGTGGGCAAGGCCGGCCCCGGGGCGCAGCCCATACCGGTCTCCTCGGCGACCTCACGCACCGCGCCGCGCAGCGCGTCCTCGCCGTGCTTCAGCTTGCCCTTGGGATGGGACCAGTCGTCGTAGCGCGGCCGGTGGACGAGGGCGACCTCCAGCCGACCGTCCCGCAGGGACCGTCGCCACAGCACACAGCCCGCCGCGAGGACGGTCCCGGCGCCCATTTCCCGGTCACCTTCACCGTCACCGTCACCACGGGAATTCCGCCGGCTCATCCACCGTCTCCCTCCAGGGTCTCCCGTTGTCCGTCCTCAGCCGCGCGACGAGCACTGTCGCAGATCCCCGGCACCCAACGCCCGCGGCCCGCCGCCCGACACCCGCCGCCCGACGTCCGGCGCCCAACGTCCGGCACACGTGGCCCGCTGTCCGACACCTGGCGCCTGGCGCCCGGCCACCCGTGGCCCGTGGCCCGTGGCCCAGCGTCCGGCGCCTGTGGCCCGATGTCCGGCACCCGGCACCCGTGCCCCGCCGTCCGACGCCCGTGACCCGACACCCGACACCTGGCGCCCGGCCCGTGGCCCGACGTCCGGCGCCCGTGTCCGGCGACCGTCGCCCAACGCCCGACGTCCGGCCTCCGATACCCAACGCCCGACACACCCGGCGACCGGGGACCGACAACCGCCGTCGAGACCGGCGCCCGACGTCCGCAGCCCGCCCGCACCCGCCGCCCGACGACCGATATCCGGCCTCCTCCCCTGGCCCGGCGCCCCGTGTCAGGAGGCTCTGACGGCCACGCGCCGCCAGATCCGGCCGAACGCGAAGCGGGCCGCCTCGACCTCATGCCGCTGATCGGCGTGGAGCACTCCGAGCGCGTACGCCGTCGCCGGGGCGATGCGGGGCGTACGGGCGGCCGCCGCAGCGGCGGCGGCCGCTTCGGCCGCGTCGCGGTGGCGCTCCAGCGCCTGTCCGGCGGCCAGCAGCCGTACGGACAGCGGCGGTTCGGCGTCCACGGCACCGGACCCGACCGGCCCTGCTCCATTGGGTCCGCTCGGCCCGTCCGGCTGCTGCCACGCCTGGTCGTATGTCTGGCCGTACCCGTGACCGTATGCCTGGTCAGACACCTGGTCGAGCACCTCCAGGGCGTACCGCCACAGCCGCAGCAGATGGCGCACCTGGTGCCAGGGGGCGTCCTGGCGCTCGCTGGCGGGCGGGGCGTCCGCCGCCGGGGTCGCCGCCAGGCCGTGGACCAGTGCCTCCGCGTTGTACGGATGTCCGGCGCGGACCAGCGGCAGCGCCTCCACCGCCTCGGTCAGCCGCCGGTTCGCCAGGTCGGCGAGCGGCGGCAGCACCTGTCCGGCGGGGCGGGCGGCGTTGGCCTCGTCGAGCGGGGCATCGGAGGCGAGCAGGGCGACGGTGTCTGCGACCGCGTGGAAGCGGGAGGAGCCGAGCGCCTCCAGGGCGGCGGTGTGGGCCCGGGTCCGGGCCAGGGTGAGCTGGCGCTCCAGTAGCGCCCCGGCGCGGGCGGCGCCCACGGTCAGCGCCCCGCCCCGGGCCTCCTCCTCGGCACCGGCCCGCTGGTGGGCCGCGCCCTGGCCGGACCGGTCGCCCTTCTCGCCCCTGCCGCCCCGGCCGCTCTTGTCACCGCGCTCACCGCGCTCACCGCGCCGCCGTCCGGCCGCGCGGCCCTCGTCCCTGGACGTCCCGGCCGCGCCCTCGGCGCCGCCGCCCGTACCGCCCGTACCGCCCGTACCGTCCGTATCGGCCGGCCCGGGACCCTGCCCCCCGACAGAGCCCCCGGCCCCGCCTCCCGGCGCACCGGCGGCCAGGGAGACGCTGCGGCGGGCGGTCCGGGTGGACCGGGGTGGGACAGAGTTGGGCGGGACGGAGTTGGGCGGGACGGAGTTGGGCGGGCCGCCCGCGCCGTCGACCGCGACCGTGACCCCGCCGCGTGCGGTGCGCGCGGCACTCGTGGCACTCGCCGCACCCGTGGCGCTCGCCGCACCCGTGGCACCCGTGGCACTCGCGGCGTTCGAACCATGCGCGGCGTCCTCGGAGAAGCGCTCACCGGCGTTCGCGCGCTCGGCGGCGGCCCCCTCGACCTGCGCCGATCGGTCCGCCAACCGGTCCGCGGGGCCGCCCGCGCCGGAGAGCCGGTGCAAGGCACCGCGCAGCCGGGCCAGCCGCTCCGCGTAGGCGTGCTCCCGCGCCAGCGTCCCCGACAGCCAGGCCAGCTCGGTCCGCAGCTGATCGGACCAGGCCGTGTCGGTGAGCGGGCGGTAGACGTACAGCACGCCGCTGATCCGCCGCGCGGCGCGGCACAGCAGCCGGGCGGCCTCGGCCGCCTCCACGACATCGGATCCGCTCTCGCGGTGCAGCCGCAGGCTGCGGAGGAAGTCCCCGGCCTGGGCGTGCAGATACGCCGAGAGCACCTCCCCCGCCGTCGCCGACTCCCCCCACGGCGGTCCCGCCGCCACGGCCGTGGCCTCCGCCATCCGGTCCGCCGCCCGGTCCGCCGCCCGGTCCGCCGTCCGGTCGTCCGCCGTCCGGTCCGCCACGCCCTCGGCCCCGGGGCTGGCCGGGCCGCCGGCGGCCGCGTCCACGGCGGCGCCCGTCAGGCCGGCCGACGGCAGGTCATGTCGTTGCACCACGCCGTCGCCTCCGGCCGTCGATGAGCATTTCCTGTACGTTCCGCAGCGGCTGGCCGTCCGCGTCCGTCGCATGCCGTGTCCACTCGCCGTCCGGGCCCAGGTGCCAGGACGAGGTGGAGTCGGACATCCCGGTCTCCAGCAGGCGGTTGAGGGCGGCGCGGTGGCCGGGGTCGGTGACCCGCACCAGCGCCTCGATCCGGCGGTCGAGATTGCGGTGCATCATGTCGGCGCTGCCGATCCACACCTCCGGCTCGCCGCCGTTCCCGAACGCGAACACCCGCGAATGCTCCAGGAAGCGTCCGAGGACCGAGCGGACCCGGACGTTCTCCGAGAGCCCGGGGACACCCGGCCGCAGCGCGCAGATGCCGCGCACCCACACATCGACCGGCACCCCCGCCTGCGAGGCCCGGTAGAGGGCGTCGATGACGGCCTCGTCGACCATCGAGTTGACCTTGATCTTGATGTAGGCCGGGCGCCCCGTCCGATGGTGGGTGATCTCCTTGTTGATCCGGTTGACCAGCCCGCCGCGCAGCGACTTGGGGGCGACCAGCAGCCGCCGGTAGTTCTCCCGCCGGGAGTAGCCGCTGAGCCGGTTGAAGAGGTCGGAGAGGTCGGCGCCGACCTGCGGATTGGCGGTCAGCAGCCCCAGGTCCTCGTAGAGCCGGGCGGTCTTGGGGTGGTAGTTGCCGGTGCCCACGTGCGAGTAGCGGGTCAGGGTGTCGCCCTCCTGGCGCACCACCAGCGACAGCTTGCAGTGGGTCTTCAGCCCGAGGAGGCCGTAGACCACATGGCAGCCGGCCTCCTCCAGCTTGCGCGCCCACTTGATGTTGGCCTGCTCGTCGAAGCGGGCCTTGATCTCGACGAGCACCAGCACCTGCTTGCCGGACTCGGCGGCGTCGATGAGCGCGTCGACGATCGGCGACTTGCCGGAGGTGCGGTACAGCGTCTGCTTGATCGCGAGGACGTCCGGATCGGCGGCCGCCTGCTCCAGGAACGCCTGGACGGAGGTGGAGAAGGAGTCGTACGGGTGGTGCAGGAGGACGTCCCGCTCGCGCAGCGCGGCGAAGATGTCCGGCGGGGACGCGGACTCCACCTCGGCGAGGTCCCGGTGGGTGCCCGCGACGAACTTGGGGTACTTCAGCTCCGGCCGGTCCAGCGCGGATATCCCGAACAGCCCGGTGAGGTCGAGCGGCCCCGGCAGCGGATAGACCTCCGCGTCCGAGATCTTCAGCTCGCGCACCAGCAGGTCCAGGACATACGGGTCGATGGACTCCTCGACCTCCAGCCGCACCGGGGGTCCGAACCGGCGGCGCAGCAACTCCTTCTCCAGGGCCTGGAGGAGGTTCTCCGCGTCGTCCTCCTCGACCTCGAGGTCCTCGTTGCGGGTCACCCGGAACATGTGGTGCGCGAGCACCTCCATACCGGGGAACAGCTCCTCCAGATGCGCCGCGATCACGTCCTCCAGCGGCACAAAGCGCCGGGGCGACGCCTCCAGGAACCGGGAGAGCAGCGGCGGAACCTTCACACGTGCGAAGTGATCATGCCCGCTCACGGGGTTGCGCACCACGACCGCGAGGTTGAGCGAGAGCCCCGAGATATAGGGGAAGGGGTGTGCCGGGTCCACGGCGAGCGGGGTCAGCACGGGGAAGATCTGCTGCCGGAAGAGGGTGAAGAGGCGGGACTGCTCCTTCTCGGTCAGATCCGGCCAGCGGATCAGATGGATGCCCTCCTCGGCGAGCGCCGGGGCGACGTCCTGCTGATAGCAGGCGGCGTGCCGGGCCATGAGCTCACGGGACCGGTTCCAGATCAGCTCCAGCACCTCGCGCGGCTGGAGCCCGGAGGCCGAGCGGGTGGCGACCCCGGTCGCGATGCGCCGCTTGAGGCCGGCGACCCGCACCATGAAGAACTCGTCCAGATTGCTGGCGAAGATCGCCAGGAAGTTGGCCCGCTCCAGCAGCGGGGTGGACGGGTCCTCGGCGAGCTCCAGCACCCGCTCGTTGAACGCCAGCCAGCTGCGCTCCCGGTCCAGGAACCGCCCCTGCGGCAGTTCCCCGCCCTTCGCGTCGGGCCCGGTCCCGTCCTCGTAGGAGTCCAGGTCGGAGTCGAGGTCCGGGTCGAGCGACCGCACCGGTGGCACGGCCACGGCATGCGGCCGGTGCGCCGCGATGGACCCGACCGAGGGCTGGGGCTGGGGCTGCGGGGGAACCGGTGCCTGACCGCTGGTGTGGCTCATGAACTCATTGTTCCGCGCCAGGAATGAATACGGCGTGGCGGAAGCGGGTGCGGAAACGGCACAGAGCCTCCGGTTCGACGAATTCGGCACAGCGGGCTGCATTCCGTGATGCTCGCAACCGAGATTGAATCGCCGGTAACGGACACATGGCGCGTAGGAAATCGGGACCCATCCCGCAGGGGTCCGGGCCGGGTCCCGTCCAGACCCGGATCGGCCCCTCCCCGGTCAGCCCCGGTCAGCCCCAGCCAGTCCCGGTCAGGACACAGCCAGACCCCGCTCAGGTCACGTCTCGGTCCGGTACATCAGATCCGTCTCATGCGTGCCGAAGCCGAGCCGCTCGTAGACGGCGACCGCGGGGAAGTTGTCGGCGTCCACGTACAGCATCGCGGTCGGCAGCCCCTGGGCCGCCAGATGCCGCAGCCCGATCGAGGTCAGCGCCTTACCGAGGCCACCACCTTGGGCGTCCGGCCGCACGCCCACCACGTACACCTCCCCCAGTCCCTCCTCGGCATGCACCTTCGTCCAGTGGAAGCCGACGATCTCGCCGCCGCGCTCGGCGAGGAAGAACCCCTCGGGATCGAACCACGCCTCGCCCTTACGGTCGTCCAGGTCGCGCTGGGTGAGCGAGCCCTGCTCGGGGTGGTGGGCGAAGGCCGCCGCGTTCGCCGCCAGCCAGGCGGCGTCGTCCGCACCGGGCCGGAAGGTCCGCACGGTCACGCCCTCCGGCAGCACGGGCTCCGGCAGGCCCAGCTCCGTGAGCGACCCCAGGGGCCGCCGCATCTGCCGCAGCTCCCGGAACAGCGTCAGCCCCAGCACCTGCGCCAGATGACGCGCCGAGGCATGCCCCCCGTGCGCCCACACCCGCAGCCGCTTCCCCGACTCCTTCAGCAGGGTGACCCCCAGCGCCCGGCCGTGCCCCTGTCCCCGGTGTGCCGGATGCACGACCAGCTCGGCGGCCGGGGCCTCCACCGGATCGGTGTCCTCCAGCTGCGCGTATCCCACCAACTCCCCGCTCGGCTCACGCAGCACCAGATGCCGCACCCCCTCCCGGCGCCCCCGCAGCTGCAACCGCCCCTGCTCGGACACGGCCTGCTGACCATCGATACGCGCGGACTCCGCGATCAGCCGCAGCACATCCTGCGCCTCGGCGGGCGTCAGCTCCTCCAGCACATCGAGCCGACGGGCACCGGATGTCTCGTTCACCACGTCATTCATGAGGCCGAGCCTACGGCGGTCCAATTGGCCAACAAGCTGCTGGCCAATTTGTTACCAGCGAGTCACCCGGCTGTCCCACCCCCGTCGAGGATGTCATCGGCGATACGGGAGAGGTCCTCGGCGCTGGGCATCAGCTCCCGCACATGGGGCGGCAGCGCGGCGTAGGTGCTCACGGCGAGCGGTGCGTTGTTGCTCCGCAGGGCGTACTCGATCGTCCCCTTGTCGCGGCTCTTCGCGATGAGGATGCCGAGGGTCGGATCATCGCGCTCCTTGTCCCGGACCAGGTCGTCGACGACGGTGACGTAGAAGCCGAGCTGGCCGAGATGGGCGGGGCGAGCCTTGTCGGTCTTCAGCTCGAAGACGACGTAGCGGTGCAGCTTGCAGTGGTAAAAGAGCAGGTCGATACGGAACTCCTCGTCCCCGACCTTGATGGGGTACTGCCGCCCGACGAAGGCGAAGCCGACCCCGAGCTCGGTCAGGAACCGGACGAGATGGGTGACCAGCGCGTCTTCCAGATCGCGTTCGGCGGGCTCCCCGGTGAGCCGGGTGAAGTCGAGGCGGTACGGATCCTTGGTGATCTCCTGGGCCGCTTCCGACTCATCAGGGACGGTGAAGGTGAAGTTGGACAGCGCCGCGCCATGGGTGAGGTGCGCCTTGCCGAGGATCACGGATTCGAGCTCGCTCCGCGACATGCCTCGATAGACGGCCACTTGGGAGTAGAAGTCCAGCTCAGCGCGGTCGTTGCACTTGTCCATGAGCAGCTGGATGTGGGCCCAGGGCAATTGTCCAGCAGGCTGCTGGACAATTGGCTCAGGCCAGAGCCGAGCCATCTTCAGCATGTAGTGAAGACTGCTGCGCGAGAAACCCCGCTGGTTCGGGAAGGCCGTGCGCAGCTCCACCGCCACCCGGTTGATGATCTTCGTTCCCCACCCCTCCCGCTCCCTGCGCTCCAAGATCGTCCGCCCGATCTCCCAGTACATCGCGATCATCTCGGTGTTGACCTTGAGCTGCGCCCGGACATGCGCCCCTCTGACGATCGCCTTGAGATCATCGACCAGCTCGAAGAAGCCCGGCGGGAGCTCGGACCCCTGTGCGGGGATGGGCGTCTGCTTCGCGAGTTCGTTCTGCATGATCCGCACGCTCACATACCAAACCAGCACTCAAACCCCTGATAAGAACCTTTCCGTCGAACGGGCGAATCCACCCCACACCGTTGACCACCCGCAACCAGCTCTTAACCCCACCCCCCTGCCCCACTACGCGCGTTGACCGTAAGCTGCGTCCACCGCCCATCAGGGGCACGCACGGCCACATACGGGCACACAACGGGCATACAAGGGGACGACATGTCAGCAGGACCTCAACGGCGCGGGGCCGCCCGCCGGTTGGCCACGGGAGTCGCGGTACTGGCCGCCGCGGCCGGGGTGCTGACCGCCGCGAACCCGGCGGGCGCGGACACCGCAGCGAACCCGGCGGGCGCGGACACCGCCGCCGCCTCGGCGAAGCACCGGCCCGGCCGCACCGTCGACGTACAGCTGCTGTCCTTCAACGATCTGCACGGCAACCTGGAGCCCCCGCAGGGCTCTTCGGGCACCGTCACCGAGACCCAGCCGGACGGCACCACCAAGACGGTCCCGGCGGGCGGCGTCGAATACCTCGCCACCGCCCTCCGTGACGCCCGTAAGGGCCACGAGTACTCCGTCACCGCCGCCGGCGGCGACATGATCGGCGCCAGTCCCCTGATGTCCGGTCTCTTCCACGACGAGCCGACCATCGAGGCGCTCAACAAGCTCGACCTCGACGTCACGTCCGTCGGCAATCACGAATTCGACGAGGGCCGCACCGAGCTGAGCCGCATGCAGAACGGCGGCTGCCACCCGAAGGACGGCTGTTACGAGGAGGGCAAGACCTTCCAGGGCGCCGACTTCCCCTACCTCGCCGCGAACGTCACCGACGAGAAGACCGGCAAGCCCATCCTCAAGCCGTACACCGTGTGGAAGCACAAGGGCGTGAAGATCGGCTTCATCGGGGTCACCCTCGAGGGCACCCCGGACATCGTCACCGCCGAGGGCGTCAAGGGCCTGAAGTTCCACGACGAGGTCGAGACGATCAACAAGTACGCCAAGGAGCTCAACCGTAAGGGCGTCAAGTCGATCGTCGCGCTCATCCACGAGGGCGGGCTGCCCGCGTCCTCCTCGTACAACTACAACTGCGACAGCCCCGGCGCGGGCGACGGCATCTCCGGTCCCATCGTCGACATCGCCAAGAACATCACCCCCGCGGTCGACGCCCTGGTCACCGGCCACACCCACCAGGCGTACACCTGCACTATCCCGGACCCGTCCGGCACCCCGCGCACCGTGACCTCGGCGGCCTCCTTCGGCCGCCTCTACACCGACACCACGCTCACCTACGACCGCCGTACCGGCGACATCGTGCGGACGAGCGTGAAGGGCGCCAACGCGGCGAACCACGTCGTGAACCGCGACCAGCCCAAGGCCCCCGACATGACCTCGCTCATCGGGCGCTGGAACGAGCTGGCCGCCCCGATCGCCAACAAGCCCGTCGGCTATGTCTCCGCCGACATCAACGGCCGCGGCTCCACCGCGTACGAAACGCCCCTGGGCGACGTCATCACCGACGCCCAGCTCGAAGCGCTCGCCCCGGCCGACAAGGGCGGCGCCCAGCTCGCGCTGATGAACCCCGGCGGTATCCGCTCCGACCTCGCCTACGCCGCGTCGGGCAGCGAGGGGGACGGGGTGGTCACCTACGGCGAGGCGTTCACGGTCCAGCCGTTCACCAACATGATGAACGTCCTCGACCTGACCGGCACCCAGCTCATCACCGCGCTCCAGCAGCAGGTCAGCGGCTCGAACGAGGCGTCCCCGAAGATTCTCCAGGTCTCCGAGGGCCTCACCTACACCCTGGACCTCACCAAGTCCGGCAAGGACCGGATCGTCACGGACTCGGTGAAGCTGAACGGTGAGCCGATCGATCCCGCCAAGACCTACCGCGTCGCGATGAACGAGTTCCTCGCGGGCGGCGGCGACGGCTTCACCGCCTTCAAGGAGGGCACGAACAAGCTCGTCGGCGCCTCCGACCTGGACACGTTCACGGCCTACCTGGGCGCGCACTCCTCGCAGTCCTCGCCCCTGGACCCGCCGAAGGCGGACCGCATCACGATCGTGAAGTAAGCACCGCAAGCGGACGGCCCGGCCGGCATGGCCGGGCCGTCCACGTCTTCCGGGCAGGTTCAGCCCAGCATCCCCTCGATCAGATCGGCGGCCCGCCGGGTGCCGCCCTCGGCCCGCACTTCCTCCCGCAACCGCGCCGCCCGCCGCGCGACCTCCGGGTCGGCGGTGAGTTCGAGCAGTGCGGCGCGCAGCGCCTCAGCCGTGGCGTCCCCCGTGTCCAGACGACGGGCCACGCCCAGTTCGACGAGCCGATCGGCGTTCATGGCCTGTTCGGCCCCCTGCGGAACGGCGATCATCGGAGAGCCGGTGTACAGCCCCTCGTTGCTGCCGCCCATCCCCGCGTGGGTGATGAACGCGTCGGCCTGCTCCAGGATCGCCAGCTGCGGCACCCACGAGTGCACCTCGACGTTGGCCGGGATCTCCCCCAGCTCGCCGACCTCGACGTACTTGCCGATCTGCAGCACCACATGCCACCCGGGCAGGTCCCCGAAGGCCGCGAGGCACGCGCGGTAGAAGGCGGCCTGCCGGGTGTACGCCGAGCCCAGAGAGATCAGCAGCACCTTCTCCGCACCGGCCGGACGCTGCCACCCGCCCTGGTCGGCACGGTCCCCGAGGCAGGGCCCGACGAACGTCACGACCTCCGTGTTCACCCGGTCGGCGTTCGGCTGCATGGCGCGGGGGATGAGCGCGATGGCCCGTTCGGGCCGTCCACTGAAGACGTCGGGGTCGAGCGTGGTCGCCCCGCAACGGGCCAGCCACGACGCGAACTTCTCCTGATACGCGTCCGCACCGGGCAGGCCCATGATCTGGGCCCCGACCTCCTCGTGGTAGCCCTCCCAGGCCACGATCGTCGGCGACAGCTGAACCAGCGGCCGCCCCTGCACCTCGGCGAGCGCGCGGGCGGCATACCCGCCGATGTCGTACAGGTACAGATCGGCCGGATCCCGGTCGTACACCGCGCGCAGCTGCGGCAGCACGCGCACGGCGTCGTCCAGGAACAGGGTCATCGCGGCGATCGGGTCCTCCGGCCAGTCGTTGTCGGCGACCGGCAGCGTGGACTCGAACGGCACGAACTCGGCACCGGTCGACTTGACGACATCCGCCACGAAGGGATCGTTGGCGTACGTCACCCGGTGACCGCGCGCCACGAGCTCGCGGATGATGTCCAGGCTGGGGAGAGTGTGGCTGATGGCGGGGATGCCGACCATCGCGATATGGGCACGGCGACGGGACTCGGACATACGAGATCACTCATTTCAGATCAACGGCGAAATGGACACGACGGCCCAGCGCACGGACGCGATCGCCGGTGCGCCGGAGTGAGCGGCGCGTCAGCCGTAGATCTGCAGAAACGAGTCCATGCGGCGAACACTACCCGGACCAACCCCTCCGCCGCCTCCCCTTTACGCCGCCCCCGACCGGCCTCAGCCCGATGTAAGCGCCCGCTCAGCGCCGGCCCCTAGGGTCACGTACGCGACGGGCCGTCCGTTCTCCCACCCCTCTCCCGACGGACCGTCGCCCTTACGCCCCGCCTTGCTGGATGCGGTCGAAGTCACCAGCCTTGGCACCACGTATGAAGGCACGCAGTGCGGCACGCGTGGTGCTGAGGACGACGTCGGGGTCGTCGCTCTCCCGGAGCACTATGCCGTTGCCGGCAACGCCGACGTTCACGCAGTTCGACGCGTCGCCGCTGTAGGAAGACTTACGCCACTGGTACGTGGACACGTTTCTCACCTTTCACATGCTGCGCGTGACGTTGTGGATGAAGTTTCGCGACTCGGCGACCGTCAGGGCAGTCCGCTCCATCCGTTCCAGGACGGCTCGGTACTTGATCAGCTCCGCCTCGGCATCCATGAACTGGCAACCATGAGCGGCGTCCAGCTGCACAGTATCGAGCTGAGGGACGCAGCCATGCACATAATCGAATGCCTGCCCCGTTCCGGGGAAGGTCCCGCCGCCACGAAACGGGATGACACGGATGGTGACGTTGTCCATCTCGCTCATCGCGACGAGGTGTTCGAGCTGAGCGCGAACCGTGTCCACCCCGCCAAACTCCATCCGGAGAGCGGCTTCATGGATGGTCGCGGTGTACGGCACCGGATTGTCACCGTAGAGGATCGCCTGTCGCTTCATTCGGTGGGACAGCCGGTGCTCCACCTCGTACGCCCGCAGCGGCGGCGCCACCTCGCGCATCAGCGCCCGTGCGTGATCAACGGTCTGTAGCAGGGCCGGGATGTGGATGACCAGCGCGACACGAATTTCACGGGCCTGCTGCTCCAGTTCCGCCAGATCCGCGAAGCTCGCAGGAAGATACTCCCGGTACTCGTCCCACCATCCCCGCGTGCGTCCGCCCGTCATATCCGCCAGCGCATCCACGAGGTCGTCATCCGCACAGGAGTAGGTGCGAGCCATCACGCGCACCCGATCGGCGCCCACGGCGTACCGGCCCGCCTCGATCATGCTCACACGGGCCTGCTGGACACCCAGCTCGGCGGCGGCCGCAGTGGAGGTCAGGCCCGCGCGCTCCCGAAGCTTCCGTAACTCGGCTCCGAGCCGTCGCTGCTTGAGCGTAGGACTACTGGCGTTCGCCATTGGTCTCCCTTGTCACCCACACGAGGGCAATCGTGAGCCATATCTCCGTATCGACGTTAGAACTAACACGACTGGCCCTACTGTGTGGCCCAAGCCACCCAACTTCGCCCGACCGAGGGAGACTCCATGGCCAACGTACCCCCGCCCTCCGACCCCTGGACGTACTCCCTCCGCCTCCCCAACGACCCACGGGCCGCGCGGATCTCGCGGGTCACCCTGCGGGCCGTGCTCTCCTCCCACGGCATGGCCGCGCTGATCGACACGGCCGAACTCCTGACCTGCGAGCTGGTCACCAACGCCCTCCGCCACTCCGACGGCCCCGCCCAACTCCGCATCCGCCACCTCTGCGCGAACCGTCTCCGCGTCAGCATCTGGGACACCAACCCGGCCATCCCCGCACCCTTCGATGCCCCGCCCAGCCCCCTCGACCGCTTCACCGCCCTCACCGAGGCCGCCGCCAACCTTGACGCCACCTCCGGCCGTGGCCTCCTCATCGTCCGGCTGTGCGCCGACAACTGGGGCGGCTACCCCCTCGCCGACGACCTCTTCGGCATCAACGGCAAGCTTCTCTGGTTCGAACTCACCCCGCAGCAGGACGCCTACGAGATCGCGGCCTAACCGGGCCTTCCCCCAATCGGGTGATCACGGGCCATTTGACCGGTACACATGTTCCGATGTCCCTACGTTCACACACATTGTCAGTTCGCGGCACGAGGCCGCGCATCGCATCTTTCAAGACCGGCTGGAGTTACATGCCGTTGAGGTACAGCTTCCGTCTGTACCCGAACGGTCCCCAACGTGCCGCACTGGCCAGGGCGTTCGGGTGCGCCAGGGTGGTCTACAACGACGCGCTTCGCGCTCGTGAGACCGCCCGCGCAGCGGGTGAGGCTTTCCCGAAGACCGGGGACTTGTCCAAGCTGCTGATCACCGAGGCGAAGAAGACCGAAAAGCGGGCCTGGCTCGGCGAGGTCTCCGCCGTCGTCCTTCAACAGTCCCTCCGGGACCTAGACACGGCCTACCGGAACTTCTTCGACGGCCTCAAGGGCAAGCGCCCCCGCATGGGCGCGCCCCGCTTCAAGTCCCGCAAGGACCGGCGCCAGACCGTCAGATTCACCGCCAACGCCCGATGGAAGATCACGACCGGCGGGGACCTTTCCCTGCCGAAGATCGGGGACATTCGGGTCAAGTGGTCCCGTAACCTGCCCTCCGTGCCGTCCACGGTGACCGTGATCAAGGACGCGGCAGGTAGGTACTTCGCTTCCTTCGTCGTGGAGACCGAGCCCGAGGCGCTGCCCGAAACCGAATCCGTGGTCGGCATCGACCTCGGGTTGGGACACTTCGCCGTCCTCTCGGACGGCACAAAGATCGACGCCCCGCGCTTCCTGCGCGGGGCAGAGAAGCGCCTCAAGCGCCTCCAGCGGGAGCTTTCCCGCAAGGCCAAAGGCAGCAACAACCGGAACAAGGCCCGCACCAAGGTCGCCCGTGCTCACGCCCGCGTGGCGGACGCACGCCGGGAGTTCCACCACCAGCTCTCCACCCACGTGATGCGCGACAACCAAGCGGTCGCGGTGGAAGACCTGGCGGTGTTCGGACTCGGGCGTACCAAGCTGGCCAAGTCCGTGCACGACGCCGGATGGTCCGCTTTCGTCGCAATGCTGGAGTACAAGGCCGCCAAGTTCGGCCGGACCTTCATCAAGATCGGACGCTTCGAGCCGACCTCTCAGGTCTGCTCGGCCTGCGGCGTCAAGGACGGCCCCAAACCCCTCCACGTCCGCGTGTGGACGTGCGGGGCGTGCGGGGCCGTCCTCGATCGGGACATCAACGCGGCGGTCAACGTCGCCAAGGCCGCCGGACTGGCGGTGTCAGCCTGTGGAGCGCAGGTAAGACCGGAACCTCTGGTCCCGGCACAGCGCGTTGAAGCAGGAACCCACCGAGACGGTCAGTCGACCGTGGTAGGAATCCCTTAGGTCGGGGAGCGGAAGTCAATACTCGGAATTGCTGGAGATCGGTCTGGGGGTACTACCCCAGCGGGAATCGCCTGGAGGAACGAGATGAGCGTGGGTACCTACTTCCCCGGCCGTGGCACCCTCATCGAGGAGACCTTCCTCAAAGGCAAGGCCGAGGGCAAGGCAGAGGGCGAAGCCCATGGGCGAGCCCAGGGCGTGCTGCGCGTCCTGGAAAAGCGGGGCATCCCAACCCAGCCCGAGACCCGCGACCGCATCACCAACTGCACCGACCTCGACACCCTGGACCGCTGGTTCGACCGCGCCTTCACCGTCTCCACTGCCGATGAGCTCTTCGAGGAGGAGGAGCCGGGCCAGTAGGTCACCGGGCAGGGGCCGGGACCGAGCCAGGGGCCGGGGCCACCGGCGGGTGGCAGTAGGACGGCGGGAGGGGGCGGGGTCGGAGGGGTGGTGTCCTGGACGCTGTCGCATATTTGTGGCGCCAATCTCCGGCCCACCCTCACGCCTCCGGGCACCGGCGCCGTAAATATGCGGTCCAGGACCCCGCCCCGGAGGCCCCGCACCCGCACCCACCCACCCAACCGACCGCGCACCCAGGGCAACCCCGCCCCCGGCCGACCACCCACGGCAAACCTCCACCCGCCCTACGCCCACCCCGCCTACCCTGGTGGCTCTGAACGGCCGACAACGTCACCGGGGGGACGGGGCCTCATGGATCCCGCAGCCGCAGCCGCAGCCTCAACCGCAGCCACAGCCACAGACGCACTGGTCCAGGAACTCTTCGTCGCGGACGGACCGGTGGACCGGCCCGTCCGGCTCGCCTCTCTCGTCGCCTTCCAGGGCGACCACCGCACGCTCACCGAACGGGACCTGACCCGGATCGCCGCCGCACTCGTCGAAGCGGAGCTGCGACGTACGGCCCACCCAGGAGTCATCGGCGCGCTCGCCCGCACCCTCCACTCCCTCGGCACCATCGACCTGGACGACGTACGGGCGGTACGCCTCGGCCCCGAAGCCTTCGCCCGGCACCTGGCCGTCGCCGCGCCCGACGCCGGCGAAGGGCTGGCCCCGGACGAGGCCCGGCTGCACGCCACCCTCCGGGAGGCCGTCGCCGCGCACATCCTGCGCTTCCTCACCCTCCGCTCCCGTTTCCTCGCGGCCGCCGAGGACGCCGCGTTCGAGGAGCGCTACGCCCAGGACATCGTGGCCGCCCACGACCACCTCACGATCTACGGCATCGACCTGGCCCACTCCCCCGACAGCTGGCCCCTGGACGCCGCCTACCTCAGCCTGGAGACCGAGACCGACGGGGGCAGCCCCAGCGCCCCCGCCGAGCAGGCCCTCGCCGGACGCGAAAGGGTGCTGCTGTGGGGCGTGGCCGGGGCGGGCAAGACCACGCTGGTGCAGCGGCTCGCGGTATCCGTGGCACGCGGCGACCTCCCGGCCCCGCTGGAGGGGCTGCGCGGACGGGTGCCGTTCGTGCTCCCGGTGCGCCGCTTCCGCCACGACAGCAACAGCAACCACGACAACAACGGCAACAGCCACCACGACAGCCACCGCAACGGCTTCCCGGAGCCCGACGCCTTCCTCTCCGCCGTCCGCTATCCGCACGCCGCCGCCCAGCCCCCAGGATGGGCCGAACGCGTGCTGTCCGACGGGCGCGGCCTCCTGCTCGTGGACGGCGTGGACGAAGCCCCGGAACAGGAGCGCGAGCGCCTCCGCGAGGCACTGCGCGAGCTTCCGGCGCGCTATCCGGGAAATGTCTGGCTGGTCACCTCGCGCCCCTCCGCCGTACGGGAGAACTGGCTGGCCTCGGAGCGCTTCACCGAGCTGAAACTCTCCCCGCTCAGCCGCGACGGGGTCACCGCGTTCATCCGGTGCTGGCATGAAGCAGCCCGCCAGGACATCACCGACCGGGCCGATCTGGACCGGCTGAGCGGTTACGAGGAAACGCTGCTGGACGCCGTAAGGATTACCCGGGAGCTCGGCCGGCTGGCCACCAATCCGCTGATGTGCGGTCTGCTGTGCGCACTGCACCGGGACCGCCGCGGCTATCTGCCGCGCGGCCGTAAAGCCCTCTATGACGCGGCCCTTTCCATGCTGCTGGAACGGCGCGACCGTGAGCGCGCCATGCTGCCGCCGGATGGAATCGACCTCCCCCAGGAACCGAAGATCCAGCTGTTGCAGAAGCTCGCGCACTGGATGCTCGTCAACGGCCGGTCCGAAATGGACCGGGCCACCGCGGTCGAGACGCTGGGCCGGCACCTGCCCGCCATTCCGCACGCGGCGCGGCAGGGCGGGCCGGAGGAGATCTACCGCCATCTGCTCAACCGGACCGGTCTATTGCGCGAGCCCACACCCGGGTCGGTCGATTTCGTGCACCGAACGTTCCAGGACTATCTCAGCGCGCGAGCGGTCGTGGAACGGCACGATTTCGACTTCCTGATCGACCACGCACACCTGGACGACTGGGAAGAAGTGATCAGAATGTCGGTGGCTCTCGCCCGCCCCGATGAATGCGGCTACCTCCTGGAGGGGCTGCTGGCGGCCCGTAAAGACGCCCGGCCGGTCCATGCCCGCCATCGCAAACTCCTGGCGGCCGCCTGTCTGGAACACGCGACGGAGCTGGACCCCGAGGTGCGTTCCCGGGTGCATCGCTATACCCGGGATCTGGTACGCCCGACCTCGCTCGAAGCGGCCCGTGCGCTGGGCTGGATCGGGCCTATCGTGCTGGAAATGCTGCCCGATCCCAGCGGCGTATCCGATGAGGAAGCCCACCGGCTGGCGGTCACCGCCACCTCGATAGCCGACGACCGTGCCATCGACTATCTGGTGCGGCTGCGGGACCGCGCCTCCTGGGCGGTACGGGCGCAGCTCGCGGGCGCCTGGCGGCGATATGACACCGACCGTTACGCCGACGAAATCATCGCCCATCTCGATGCGCGGGAACTCGACTTTCCGGTGTCGGACCTGGAGGAACTGCGGGCGCTGCGCCGGCTCGGCGGCCGCCCTTGCGTCCAGATAGCCGGGGCGTTCACCCCGGAGCAGCTGACCGAGGGCCTGGTGGCCGAGCGGCTGGCCGAGCTGTGGCTCGCCTACGACCTCGGCGAGGACCTGGACCTGAGCTGGCTGGCCGCCTTCCCCCGGCTGCACACCCTGCGGCTGAGCCACCGCAACGCGGAAGTGACCGGGGTCCCGGAGGGCGTCCAGGTCATCGTGACGGGGGCGTGAGAGGAGCCCCGGAGGCCCCCCGGAGGGGTTCGGCCTCCCGGGGCGTCAGGGGCCCCTCAGGGCGCGCCCGCGCGGCACCCGCACGCACAAAGCGGCACCCGCACAAGCGGCACCCGCACAAAAGCGGGCCGCCCCGGACCGGGGAACGGTCCGGGGCGGCCCCGAGGCGAGAGACGGCTCCGCGTCACGCCTCCTTGCTGAGGTTCGGGCCCGCGCCACCGGCGGCGGACTCGATCGGCGGGGTGTCCGGCAGCGCCGACTTCTCCTCGCCGCGGAAGGTGAACTTCTTCTCCTCACCCTCGCCCTCGGTGTCCACGACCACGATGTGGCCCGGACGCAGCTCACCGAAGAGGATCTTCTCCGAGAGCACGTCCTCGACCTCGCGCTGGATCGTCCGGCGCAGCGGCCGGGCGCCCAGGACCGGGTCGTAGCCCCGCTTGGCCAGCAGCTTCTTGGCCTCGCCACTGAGCTCGATGCCCATGTCGCGGTCCTTGAGCCGCTCGTCCACCTTGGCGATCATGAGGTCGACGATCTGGATGATGTCGCTCTCGGTGAGCTGGTGGAAGACGACGGTGTCGTCGACACGGTTCAGGAACTCGGGGCGGAAGTGCTGCTTCAGCTCCTCGTTGACCTTGGCCTTCATCCGCTCGTAGCCGGTCTTCACATCGCCCTGGGCGGCGAAGCCCAGGTTGAAGCCCTTGGAGATGTCCCGGGTGCCGAGGTTGGTGGTCATGATGATCACCGTGTTCTTGAAGTCCACGACCCGGCCCTGGGAGTCGGTCAGCCGACCGTCCTCCAGGATCTGGAGCAGCGAGTTGAAGATGTCCGGGTGGGCCTTCTCGACCTCGTCGAAGAGGACCACGGAGAACGGCTTGCGGCGCACCTTCTCGGTGAGCTGGCCGCCCTCCTCGTAGCCCACGTATCCGGGCGGGGAGCCGAAGAGCCGCGAGACGGTGTGCTTCTCGCTGAACTCCGACATGTCGAGCGAGATCATCGCGTCCTCGTCGCCGAAGAGGAACTCGGCGAGGGTCTTGCTGAGCTCGGTCTTACCGACACCGGACGGGCCCGCGAAGATGAACGAGCCGCCGGGGCGCTTGGGGTCCTTGAGGCCCGCACGGGTGCGCCGGATGGCCTGGGAGAGCGCCTTGATGGCGTCCTTCTGGCCGATGACGCGCTTGTGCAGCTCGTCCTCCATGCGCAGCAGCCGGGAGGACTCCTCCTCGGTCAGCTTGAAGACCGGGATACCGGTGGCCGTGGCCAGGACCTCGGCGATCAGCTCCTCGTCGACCTCGGCGACGACGTCCATGTCGCCGGCCTTCCACTCCTTCTCCCGCTTCGCCTTGGCGGCCAGGAGCTGCTTCTCCTTGTCCCGCAGGCCCGCGGCCATCTCGAAGTCCTGCGAGTCGATCGCGGACTCCTTCTCCCGGCGCACATCGGCGATCTTCTCGTCGAATTCGCGCAGGTCCGGCGGTGCGGTCATCCGGCGGATCCGCATCCGGGAACCGGCCTCGTCGATCAGGTCGATCGCCTTGTCCGGCAGGAAGCGGTCCGAGATGTAGCGGTCGGCCAGGGTGGCGGCCGCGACCAGGGCGGAGTCCGTGATCGAGACGCGGTGGTGCGCCTCGTAGCGGTCCCGCAGACCCTTGAGGATCTCGATGGTGTGGGGCAGCGACGGCTCGGCGACCTGGATGGGCTGGAAGCGGCGCTCCAGGGCCGCGTCCTTCTCCAGGTACTTGCGGTACTCGTCGAGCGTGGTCGCGCCAATGGTCTGCAGCTCGCCCCGCGCCAGCATCGGCTTGAGGATGCTCGCGGCATCGATCGCGCCCTCGGCGGCGCCCGCACCCACCAGGGTGTGGAGCTCGTCGATGAACAGGATGATGTCGCCGCGGGTGCGGATCTCCTTGAGCACCTTCTTCAGGCGCTCCTCGAAGTCACCGCGGTAGCGGGAGCCGGCGACCAGGGCGCCCAGGTCGAGGGTGTAGAGGTGCTTGTCCTTGAGGGTCTCGGGCACCTCGCCCTTGACGATGGCCTGGGCCAGTCCCTCGACGACCGCCGTCTTACCGACGCCGGGCTCGCCGATGAGGACCGGGTTGTTCTTGGTACGGCGCGAGAGCACCTGCATGACCCGCTCGATCTCCTTCTCGCGCCCGATGACCGGGTCGAGCTTGGATTCGCGGGCCGCCTGGGTGAGGTTGCGGCCGAACTGGTCCAGGACGAGCGAGGTGGAGGGAGTGCCCTCCGCCGGGCCGCCGGCGGTGGCGGCCTCCTTGCCCTGGTAGCCGGAGAGCAGCTGGATGACCTGCTGCCGCACCCGGTTCAGATCGGCGCCCAGCTTCACGAGGACCTGGGCGGCGACGCCCTCGCCCTCGCGGATCAGGCCGAGCAGGATGTGCTCCGTACCGATGTAGTTGTGGCCGAGCTGAAGGGCCTCGCGGAGCGACAGCTCCAGGACCTTCTTGGCACGGGGGGTGAAGGGGATGTGCCCGGACGGGGCCTGCTGGCCCTGGCCGATGATCTCCTCCACCTGCTGGCGGACCGCCTCGAGCGAAATCCCGAGGCTCTCCAGGGCCTTAGCGGCGACACCCTCACCCTCGTGGATCAGGCCCAGGAGAATGTGTTCGGTGCCGATGTAGTTGTGGTTGAGCATCCGGGCTTCTTCCTGAGCCAGGACGACAACCCGCCGCGCGCGGTCGGTGAACCTCTCGAACATCGTTAATCGCTCCTCAGAGCGGTCAGAAAGATCGGGGACGATCCCCTCCCTGTCCTTCCGCATGCTAGTCCCGCAACCCGGGACAGCTCATTCCAACTGCCGACAACCGTCCGGATCACCCCCGCTCGCACGGGGCAAACAGCCACTGGCCGATGCCCGAACAGCCGACAACTGCTTCAACCCGATGGTGCGAGACGATGTTCCCGCAGGCCAGGCATCTACGCCGACCGCCAGTACGCCGATGGCGAACGCCGCTTTCTCCTGACCCGCGGACCGCCCCTCCCCACTAGGGATGTCTTACCCGCAAGCACAGATACTCCATGCCGCACGGGCCGGTTCCATCCGCTACGGGCGAACAACCTTGCGCCCGTTCACCACCCCTGTAGGGGTCCTTTCGTGCACGGTGTGCACAGAGGCCCGTACGGACCGTGATGACCCGCGTGACCCATCGCGCACGTAACCAAGCGGGTGGGCGGGACGTTCTGCCGGGCATGATCCCCAGGGCTCACGGCGTGCGGCGGTCCGCACCGGCCGCCTTGTCACGCTGGTACGAGCGGGAGCTGGGCTGGCCGACGGCCGACAGCGATCCCGTCGAGCTGCTCACGGGGGTGGCCTTCGACGTCATCGAGCTGCCGGCCGTGGCCGGTTTCGCGATGCTGAGGCGCGTGCCGCGGACCGGTCCGGTCGCGGTGGAGGGCGCCTGGATGCGGCTTCTGGTGGCCGCCGGCTGCGCCGACGAGCTGCCGGGGCTGCTCGACTGGCTGGAGTGGGGCGGTGTGCCCCTGGACCTGAGCGCGATCGGCGCCGGAGGCCGGATCACCGCTCCCTGCCCCGCCTCCTCCTGGCCCCTGCCCCTGGCCGCCGGGACGCCCGGTGAACGGTGCCCGCAGGAGGCCGCCGTATGGCTGCGACCTCCCGACCCGAAGGGCGAGGTGGAGCCGACGCTGCCGAGGACAGGCTTCGGGGGCGATGGGGGCGCCCCCGATCTTGTGCGGCTCGTGGGTGCGGCGGCCACCGAGTGCCACCGAGCCCGATTGCTGCGCGCCCGGCCGCTGCCCAGGCAGCGGCGAGCCGGGGAAGGCTGACGCGCTCAGCCGTTGGCCTTCTCGTACGCCTCACGAACGGTCGCCGGGACACGGCCGCGGTCGTTGACCTCGTAGCCGTTCTCCTTCGCCCAGGCGCGGATCTTCGCGGTGTCCTGGCTGCCGCCCGACGCCACGCGCGTCTTGCCGCGGCCGCCGGAGGCCCGGCCACCGGTGCGCCGGCCGCCCTTGGTGTAGGGCTCCAGGGCGTCACGGAGCTTGTCCGCGTTGGCGGTGGTGAGGTCGATCTCGTAGCTCTTGCCGTCCAGCGCGAACGTCACGGTCTCGTCCGCCTCGCCGCCGTCGAGGTCGTCGACAAGAAGGACCTGAACCTTCTGTGCCATGGGGTTCCTTTCAGGGAAAACCGGGGGGCTCGGGGCGCGGCCTTAGCCGCTGATGACTCACCCCCCAGGTAATTACACTACGGGAGAATAGGAAACCGCTTTTCCCGGAAAAACACAAACCCCCCGGGAAGGTTCGACCGATCGACCAAGCGGGAAGGCTCATGGAAGGCGATGTTCCGGAGCTATGTGATAGGGGAGCGATTCGGACATAGGGCCCGCGATCACAGTTGCAGAAGCATCCGGCTGTTGCCAAGGGTGTTCGGCTTCACCCGTTCGAGACCAAGGAACTCGGCGACGCCCTCGTCATAGGAACGCAGGAGCTCGCTGTAGACATCGCCGTCGACCGGCGTCTCGCCGATCTCCACGAAGCCGTGCTTGGTGAAGAAGTCGACTTCGAAGGTGAGGCAGAAAATGCGCCGCACGCCCAGCCAGCGGGCCGTCTGCAACAGCTTGTCGAGCACCACGTGGCCTACGCCGCTGCCCTTGAGAGACCGATCGACGGCGAGAGTGCGCACCTCCGCGAGGTCTTCCCACATGACGTGCAGCGCGCCGCAGCCAATGACCTCACCGTCCTCGTCGCGCTCGGCGACCCAGAACTCCTGGATGTCCTCGTAAAGCGTCACGGTGGCTTTGTCGAGCAGGATGCCATCGGCCACGTAGGAGTCGATGAGCCGGCGCACCGCCCGTACATCGCTGGTCCGGGCACGGCGGACGGTGACTACTTTTGATAGTGCTGAGGACATGACCGGACGCTATCGCCCCGGGTCATCGCCCCGACTCACCGGGGCTCTCCCCCGGCTCCCCCAGTTGTGCGACGCGCATGGCATCCCGTAGTGCGTCGCGCTGCTCTTCGGACATCATCCCGAAGAACGCGACGAGGGCGGCCGCGGGGTTGTCACTGGCCGACCACGCTTCGTTCATCAGTGCGGCCGAGTAGGCGGCGCGGGTGGAGACCGCCGCATATCGATAGGCGCGGCCTTCCACCTCCCGGCGCAGCCAGCCCTTGTGATGGAGGTTGTCCATTACGGTCATGACCGTGGTGTAGGCGATCGAGCGTTCCCGCTGAAGGTCTTCCAGGACTTCCCGGACCGTGACCGGGCGGTTCCACTTCCACACCCGCGTCATGACCGCGTCTTCGAGATCTCCCAATGGCCTAGGCACACCGAGAATAATAGTGGGAGATGCCCTGAATGTCGGGATGTCCGGGATGTTTGCTCGGAAAAGACACACGCCCCGGACGCGGTGCGTCCGGGGCGTGGTGCGGTGTGGTCCCGTGTGCCGCGGCGTACCGCGGCGGTGCTGTGCGGGGTGGCGTCAGATCGGCTTGATCAGGACGTTTCACGCGCCGAGGCCGGGCCCTCCGCCTCGGCGCGGGCCGCCAGCGCGGCGTCCACCGCGGCGTCCTCCTTGGCCTTGTTGGCGCCGCCCTGGCTCTTCACCATCGTCACGATGAGCGCGGTGAAGGCCACAGCCATCACGACGGGCGGGACCAGCGCGGAGACGTAATCCATGGCTCTCGGCCTCCTTTTGCTCGAGACCACCAGGTTACGCGGCACACCGCGACCGGCCGGAGCCGGGCACCCGCCCCGGACGCGGCGGCCCGGGGGCCCGGGGGCCGGGGCGGGCGCCGGTGCGGGGATCGGCCCCGGGACCAGGCGGAACGGGCCCCGGCGACCGGCCCATGGCCCGTTCATCGGTCATCTGCCACCTGCCACCTGCCACCTGCCACCGATCACCGGTCAGGCGGAACGGGCCCCGGCGTCCGGGCCGAGCCTCGATTCGTGCTCCGGGGGCGGCGAGGGGCGGCGCTTGGGCGGGAAGACCTCCGCCGGCGTGGGCACCGGACGCCCTGGGCGCGGCGCCCGGCGGGCCGGCTCCCCTCGCCTCGGCTCCTCGCGGTCGCCGTGTTCCGGCGCCACGGGCTTTTTGCGCGGCGCCCGCTTCGGCTCGTCGGCCTTCTGCCCGGCCTCCAGCGCAGCGCCGCCCCACACGGCCTTCTGCCCGGCCTCCAGCGCGGCGTCCCGCCCGGCCTCCCGCACGTTCGCAGCCGCCTCCTGCGCGGCCTCTCGCGCGCTCCGAACCGCCGCTCCCCGCACAGCCTCCTCCGCGTTCCGGGACGCCCCCTGCACGGCCTTCCCGGCCGCCGCCGAGACCCCGCCGGGCAGGGCGCGCAGCCGGGGCGCCAGAGGGCGCGTGGGCGGCTCTGCGGCGGCGCCGGCGCGCTCCGCGAGCCGGGTGCGCACGCCTCGCTCGGCGAGCCGCTCACAGTGGCTCAGCAGCGCGCGCCGGCGCGTCGCCTCACCGCCCCCGGCGGCCGACCCGCACAGCGTGCGGAGCGCGGCCAGGTCCTCGGCGAGCGGCTCGTAACCGGCCGCGAGCGCGCCCTGGAGCTGCTCGAGGTAGCCGACGGCGGCTCCGGGCAGCGCGGCGCGGTAGCGGGCTAGCTCGTCGAGCAGGAACGCTCGCAGCCGCCCGCCCTCGCGGACCGCTTCGTCCACGGCCTCGGCGAGCCGGAGACAGTCCTGGACCTCCTCCGCCCGGTCCGGGCCGAGGGGGCCGGCAGAGGGGGTGACGGGGTGGGATTGGAGGGCGATGGCAAGGGCGCGTCGGAGCACACGCAGCTCATCCGCACTGAACGCCATTCCGCCGCGGGATCCATATGGCGTGGGCATGGAGCGACTTTAAGTGCTAAGCGGACAAATTTCGCTGAGCGTCGGACGGTGCGGCGCGTTGCGGGTGCCGCCGGCTCGCGGCCGCCCATTGCGCGCGCCACCTGGCCGCCATTACGGCCGCCATACGGGGGAGGCGTCGGCCGGGGCCGCGTCGACGCGGCCCCGGCCGAACCCGGCACCCGGGGGCGGACCGTCGCATCCGGGTGCCGGTGCATGTGGTCGACGGCCTCTTCCGCTTGTCAATACGGAATTCGAAGTGCCGTCTTTCCCTCGATCGCTCCTTGACCCAATGGCGAAGAGCGATCGGTGCGCCTGACGAATCCAGAGCGCGGGAATTCGTTTCGGAATGCCGTCAATGCGGTCGAGCACGCAGGTGAAGAGCTGATCGCCGGTGCTCAGCCGCGCGAGACGTTCCGCTCGTAGACCAGTCTGAGGCCGATGAGAGTCAGCCAGGGCTCATGCTCATCGATCACTGAGGATTCTCCTAGCACCATGGGCGCCAGCCCGCCAGTGGCGATCACGGTGACGTCCTCCGGGTCCTGGGCCAGCTCCCGCGCCATACGGCGGACGATCCCGTCGACCTGGCCCGCGAAACCGTAGAGGATGCCGGACTGCATGGCCTCCACCGTGTTCTTGCCGATCACGCTGCGTGGGCGGGCCAGCTCGATCTTGCGCAATTGCGCCCCGCGTACGCCCAGCGCCTCGACCGAGATCTCGATGCCCGGCGCGATCACCCCGCCCAGGTACTCACCGCGGGCGCTGACCGCGTCGAAGGTCGTCGCGGTGCCGAAGTCGACGACCACGCACGGTCCCTCGTACAGCTCGACGGCGGCCAGCGCGTTGATGATCCGGTCGGCGCCGACCTCCTTGGGGTTGTCCACCAGGATCGGCACCCCGGTCTTCACCCCCGGCTCCACCAGGACGGACGGCACATCGCCGTAATAGCGGCGGGTCACCTCGCGCAGCTCGTGGAGCACCGAGGGGACGGTGGAGCAGATGGAGATGCCCGCGATGCCGTCGCCCAGCTCCTCGCCGAGCAGCGGGTGCATGCCCATCAGGCCCTGGAGCAGGACGGCGAGTTCATCGGCGGTGCGGCGGGCGTCGGTGGAGATCCGCCAGTGCTCGATGATCTCGTCGCCGTCGAAGAGGCCCAGCACGGTATGGGTGTTACCGACGTCGATGGTCAGCAGCATGGGCGGCACCGCTTCCGGGCGGACTCACGGCCGAGGTCCGGCCCTGGGGTGGTGGGTGGGGCGACGGGCGGGCGGGTGTTACCGACGTCGATGGACAGCAGCATGGGTCAGCTCACCTCGGCCTCGCGCAGGTCCAGGCCGATGTCCAGGATCGGGGAGGAGTGGGTGAGCGCCCCGACCGCCAGATAGTCGACGCCCGTCTCGGCGTACGTACGGGCGCCCGCGAGCGTCAGCCGGCCCGAGGACTCCAGGGCGGCGCGCCCGGCGACCAGCTCGACGGCCTCGCGGGTGCGCTCCGGGGTGAAGTTGTCCAGCAGGATCAGATCCGCGCCCGCCTCCAGGACCGGCGGGATCTGGTCGAGGGTGTCGACCTCCACCTCGATCGGCACATCCGGGAACTCGGCCCGCACCGCGCCGAACGCCTCCGCGACGCCGCCCGCCGCGATCACGTGGTTGTCCTTGACCAGCGCGGCGTCCGAGAGCGACATCCGGTGGTTGACGCCGCCGCCGCAGCGCACCGCGTACTTCTCCAGGGCACGCAGCCCCGGGGTGGTCTTACGGGTGTCCCGGACCCTGGTCTTCGTCCCCTCCAGGGCGTCGGCCCACGCGCGGGTCGCGGTGGCGATACCGGAGAGGCGGCACAGGAGGTTGAGCGCGCTGCGCTCGCCGGTGAGCAGATCGCGGGTGCGGGTGCGGACGCTGAGCAGCTTCTGGCCGGCCACCACCCGGTCGCCGTCCTCGACATGCCGCTCGACCTCGAAGGCGTCCGTGCAGACGACGGACAGGATCGCCTCGGCGATCCGCAGCCCCGCGACGGTGCCCGCCTCACGGGCCGTGAAGTCGCCGGTGGCGAAGGCGTCCTCGGGGACGGTGGCCACGGTGGTGACGTCCACGCCCTGGTCGAGGTCCTCCTCGATGGCCATGTGCGCGATGTCCTCGACCTGGACGGGGTCGAGTCCGGCGGCGACCAGCAGCGCGGCGAGATCGGGGTCCAGACCGCACTCCATCGGGTCGAGCCCATAGCCGTCGGCGTCGTCCCCGCCGCAGCCGCAGGCGTCACCGCAGCCCGACCCCTCACCGGGGCGGCCGATCTGCAACAGCGGCAGGGCCACTGGTGGCTGACGGTCTTCGGAGGTGCTGCTGCTCACGGGCGGGACTCCGTCTCGGTTCGAGGGGTGATCGGTGGGGGGAACGCTTCGGAGTCCGTGGCACGGACATCCAGGGCGCCGTCCGGGCGGAGGGTGACCAGGAGGTGGCGGCGCCAGGCGGCGTCGTCCCGCTCGGGGCGGTCCTCGCGCCAGTGGCAGCCGCGGGTCTCCTCGCGGCGGAGCGCGGCGGCGACCAGGACGCGGGCGACGAGATGGAGGTTGGTGGCCTCCCAGGTCTCGACCCCGGGCTCGGCCGTCTTGCCGTCGCGCCGCAGCTCCTCCGCGGCGTCGTCGTGCACCCGGTCCAGCCGGTCGGCGGCACGGGCCAGGCTCTCGGCGGAGCGGAGGACTCCGGCGCCGTGGGTCATGATGTGCTGGATCTCGTAGCGGGACTCGGAGGCGAGCAGGGGCGGGCCACCGGCGTCCGGGGCGGGACGCGCGGGCGCTGCGGTCCCGGCGGACCGGGGCCCGGCGGCGGCGTGCTCCGGGCCGCGTCCCGCGAGGTCCTCCGCGCCGCCTGCTGCGATGTCGTCCGCGGGGTCCTCCGCGCTGCGTCCCGCGATGTCGTCCGCGATGCGCTCCGCGAAGACCAGGCCCTCCAGCAGGGAGTTGGAGGCCAGGCGGTTGGCGCCGTGGACGCCGGTGCAGGCGACCTCCCCGCAGGCGTAGAGGCCGGGGACGGTGGTACGGCCGCGCAGATCGGTGCGGACCCCGCCGCTCGCGTAGTGCGCGGCGGGGGCGACCGGGATGGGCTCGGTCACCGGGTCGATGCCGTGCGCGCGGCAGGCGGCGAGGATGGTCGGGAAGCGCCGCTCCCACATCCGGGCGCCGAAGTGGCGGGCGTCCAGGTACATGTGCTCGGCGCCTCGCTCCCGCATCCGGCGCATGATGCCCTTGGCGACGATGTCCCGGGGCGCCAGCTCGGCCAGCTCGTGCTGCCCCCGCATGAAGCGCACCCCGTCGGCGTCGACGAGATACGCGCCCTCGCCCCGCACCGCCTCCGAGACCAGCGGCTGCTGGCCCTCCGCCTCCGGGCCCAGCCACAGCACCGTGGGGTGGAACTGCACGAACTCCAGATCGCTGACCTCGGCCCCCGCGCGCAGCGCGAGCGCGACCCCGTCACCGGTGGAGACGGCGGGGTTGGTGGTCGCGGAGAAGATCTGGCCCATACCGCCCGTGGCGAGGACGACCGCGTCCGCGCGCACCGCGCCCACGCCGTCCCGCCGGCCCTCGCCCATGACGTGCAGGGTGACCCCGGCCGCCCGGCCGGAGCCGTCCTTGAGCAGGTCGAGCACCAGGGCGTTCTCCACGGTGTCGATACCGGCCGCGCGCACCGCCTCGACCAGGGCCCGGGAGATCTCCGCGCCGGTCGCGTCGCCGCCCGCGTGGGCGATCCGGCGGCGGTGGTGGCCGCCTTCGCGGGTCAGCAGGATCTCGCCGGTGTGGTCGTCGGCGTCGAAGCGGGCGCCGGTGGTGATCAGCCGGCGCACCGCGTCGGGCCCCTCGGTGACCAGCGTCCGTACGGCCCGCTCGTCGCAGAGCCCGGCGCCGGCGACCAGGGTGTCGTCCAGATGCTGCTCGGGGGTGTCGCCCTCGCCGAGGGCGGCGGCTATGCCGCCCTGGGCCCAGCGCGTGGAGCCGTCGTCCAGCCGGGCCTTGGTGACCACGGTGACCTTGGCCCCGGCCGCGGCGCAGCGCAGGGCGACGGTCAGCCCGGCGACACCGGAGCCGACCACCACGACATCGGCCTCGATGGCCCAGCCGGGGGCGGGGGCGCGCAGCGCGAGGGCGGGCGCCGCGGCGTCGGCCGCCGGCCGCCCGGTCGGGCGGCTCATCGGGCGGCTCCGATCCACAGGCGGATGTTGTCGATCAGGCGGGTGGCGCCGACCTTGGCCGCGACGGCCAGCACGGCCTCGCCGGTGTGCCCGTCGGAGACCTCGGTGAAGTCGGCGGGGTCGACCAGGGCCAGATAGTCGAGGACGAGCGGCGGTTCGAGCGTGGCCGCCTCGTCGAGCACCGCGCGCGCCGCGGACCGCACCGCGTCGGGGGACGCGACCCGTATCAGCTCGTGCTCCTCGGCGTCGGCCGGGGCCTCCCCGGCCGCCAGCAGCCCCGCGTCCCGCCCCGCGAACAGCGCCCGGGACAGGGCCAGCGCGGTGTCCCGCTCCTGGGCGGACAGATAGCGGTTCCGGCTGGAGAGGGCCAGGCCGTCGCCCTCCCGGACGGTGGGGACGCCGACGATCTCGACCGGGAAGTTCAGGTCGCGCGCCATCCGGCGGACCAGCGCCAGCTGCTGGGCGTCCTTCTCGCCGAAGAAGGCGACATCGGGGCGGGTGATGTGGAGCAGCTTGGCGACGACGGTGAGCATCCCGTCGAAGTGACCGGGCCGCGACGCGCCCTCATAGCCCTCGCCCATGGGGCCGGCGGCCATCCGGATGCGCGGCTCCCCGTCCGGGTACACCTCCTCGCCGGCCGGGGCGAAGACGATGTCCGCGCCCGCCGCGGCCGCGACCTTGAGGTCGGCGTCCAGGGTGCGCGGATAGCGGTCGAGGTCCTCGCCCGCGCCGAACTGGAGCGGGTTGACGAAGACGGTGACGGTCACCAGGCCCTTGGCGCCCACCCGGGCGCGGGCGGCGCGGATGAGCGAGGCGTGCCCGTCGTGCAGCGCGCCCATGGTCATCACGACGGCCGTGCGCCCCGGCACGGCGAAGTGGGCGAGCGCCGCGTCCAGCTCCGAGCGATGACGGAACAGCTCCACATCCGGCTCCCCGGGAAGCGCCTTGGTCCACAGCTTCGGGCTCATGCCTCGGTACCTCCCCGGCCCCGCACATCGGTCACATCGGAGAGCACGCCCAGCAGGTCCTCCGCGAGCTCGGGCTTGAGCAGGCCGTGCGCGAGCGCCCGGTCCGCGGTCGTACGGGCCATGGCCAGATAGCCGGCGACGGCCTGGGGGGCGTGCCGCCGCAGCTCCGCGACATGTGCGGCGACCGTGCCCGCGTCGCCGCGCGCGACCGGACCGGTCAGCGCGGCGTCGCCGCTGCGCAGCGCGTTGTCCAGCGCGGCGCCGAGGAGGGGGCCGAGCATCCGGTCGGGGGCCTCGACCCCGGACGCGCGCAGCAGCTCCATGGACTGGGCGACCAGCGTGGTGAGGTGGTTGGCGCCGATGGCGAGGGCGGCGTGATAGAGCGGACGGGCCTCCTCCGCGACCCACTCGGGCTCCCCGCCCATCTCGATGACCAGCGCCTCGGCCGCCAGCCGCAGCTCCTCGGGGGCGGTGACGCCGAAGGAGCAGCCGGCCAGCCGCTGGACGTCCACCGAGGTGCCGGTGAAGGTCATGACGGGGTGCAGCGCGAGCGGCAGCGCACCGGCCCGCAGCGCCGGCTCCAGCACACCGACCCCATAGCGGCCGGAGGTGTGCACCAGCAGCTGGCCGGGGCGCACCGCACCGGTTTCGGCCAGACCGCTGACCAACTCGGGCAGGGCGTCGTCGGGGACGGTGAGCAGCACCAGCTCGGCCCGCGCCAGCACCTCGGAGGGCGGGACGACCGGGACTTCGGGAAGCAGGGCGGCGGCCCGGCGCACGGAGGCGTCGGAAACACCGGACGCGGCGACCGGGCGGTGCCCGGCCAGCCGGAGCGAGGCGGCGAGGGCGGGGCCGACGCGGCCCGCGCCGACGACCCCGACGGTGAGCCGGGCAGGTCGGTCCCGCGGCTCGGGAAGTGGTTGTGCGTTCACGCGACAGCGGCCTTCCGTTCCAGTCCTCAGGGGGTACCGGACGATTCCCCGCCATGCTACGCGAGTGTTTCCGGGGGGTTTGGCCGCACACCCGGGCCTGTGGACAACTCTGTGGTCCGACGGACGTCCGTACGACATCATCGGCCCATGGCGGACGACACGGACGGCACGGACAGCGGCAAGGGCGGCGGCACGGACAGCGGCACGGACGAGGTGGCCGACGGCACGGGGGGCGACCCGGAGCGGGCCGCGCGAGCGCGCCGCCTCGCGGCCTGGCACGCCTCCGAGCGGACGCTCGCACGGCCGTCGGCGAATGGGCGGATCGCCGAGCGGCTGGCCGACCTCACGGCCGCCCTTACGGCCGACGGCCCGTCGTACGGCGGGGACGGATACGTGGACGTCTACGGCGACGGGATCGTGGCGGAGCTGGAGCGGCGGGTCGCCGCACTGCTCGGCATGGAGGCCGCGGCGTTCTTCCCCACCGGCACCATGGCGCAGCAGATCGCGCTGCGCTGCTGGGCGGGGCGCACCGGCACCCCGGTGGTGGCGGTGCATCCGCTGGCGCATCTGGAGGTGCACGAGCGGGACGCGTATCTGACGGTGAGCGGGCTGCGCGCGGTGGCGACGACGCGCGAGCCGCGGCCGCCCACCGCCGAGGAGATCCGCGACCTCGACGAGCCGTTCGGCACGCTCGCCCTCGAACTGCCGCTGCGCGACGCCGGATTCCTGCTGCCCGAGTGGGACGAGCTGGTCGCGGTCGTGGAGGCGGCCCGGGAGCGGGACGCGGTGGTGCACTTCGACGGGGCGCGGCTGTGGGAGTGCACGGCACACTTCGGCCGGGGGCTGGAGGAGATCGCCGCCCTGGCGGACTCCGTCTACGTGTCCTTCTACAAGTCGCTCGACGGCATCTCGGGGGCCGCGCTGGCCGGGCCCGAGACCCTGGTGGCGGAGGCCAAGGCATGGCGCCACCGGTACGGCGGCCAGGTCTTCCAGCAGTGGCCGGCCGCACTGGCCGCGCTGGCCGGCCTGGACCGCGAACTGCCGAGGCTTCCGTCGTACGTGGCACACGCCCGGGTCGTGGCGGAGGCGCTGCGGAAGGCGTTCACGGCGGCGGGGGTGGCGTGGTCGCGGGTGCATCCCGAGGTGCCGCACACCCACCAGTTCCAGGTGTGGCTGCCGTATCCGGCGGCGGTGCTGGACGAGGCGGGGGTGCGGCTGGCGGAGGAGACCCGGACGACGCTGTTCCGGCGCTGGACGGAGCCGGGGCCGCCCGGACTGGCCACGACGGAGGTGACGGTCGCCTCACCCGCACTGGAGTGGACCGCCGACGACGTCACGGCCGCGGCCGACGCCTTCCTGGCGCGGGTCCGGGAGCTCATGAAGGAGGACGGCTGACCGGCGCCGCAGGGCGTCGAGCCCCTCTTACGGCGTGCACGGATCGCACGGCGTGCACGGATCGCACGGCTCTTACGGCTGTCGCGGCTCTTGCGCTCGCTTTCCCGGTCCACAGGACGCCGAGGGCCCTTACGGCGCGCAGCGCGTCCGTAAGGCGGCCATGACGGCCGCGGCGGCGGACCGGGCGCTCCGCCATCACCCGCCGGAAGTCGCGGTACTCCCGCAGCTCCCGGAGGGTGCGCCAGTGGTGCCGGCCCGGTGCGGGCGGGGCGGGTTCGCCGCGCTGGGCGGCCCGGTACAGGTCGAGTGCGTACTGCTCGGTGAGGGACATGGCTCGACCGTCCGCCCGGCCCCGGGCGCGGGTCACGCCGATTGACGAGGGCCGTCAAACGAGGGCGGCGCCGACCGGGGACTCCCGCACCATGGGCACATGGCCAACGTCATCGACATCGCCGGGCTACCGCCCGAGCGCATCGTCTTCAGCCCGTCCCCGCTCGCCGAGCTGGGCGCCGCGCTCCATGTGCTGTCCGAGCCCGGCCACCACCCCGGGCTGCACGGCTGGGCCACCGCCACCGCCTCCGGCCTCAAACCGGATCTCGCGGACCGGCTCCACGAAGCCGACTTCCTGTGGCGCTCGGCCCGCTCCGATCTGCTCCTCCCGGCCGTCCCCGGGGCGACGCTCGCGGAGGAGCTGGACGCGCTGGACCGGATCGACGACGAGACGTTCGTGGCGGCCGCCTTCGAGATCGCCTGCTCCACCTCGTACACCCAGCACACCCCCTCGCCGCTGGTCGACGCGGACGAACGGGCCCGGGTCCGCGAGATGGCGGCGGCCCGGGGGCCTCGGCAGGCGGCCTTCACCGATCGCATGCTGGCCGACCCGGACGGGCTGCGGGTGTGGTTGCGGCGGCTGCTGGAGGACTGCGACCAGGCGTTCTTCGCCGACACCTGGCGGCGGGTGCGCGTCCAGCTGGCCGCCGACGCCCGCCACAAGGCCGAGCTGCTACGGCGCAAGGGGCTCGCGGAGGCGCTGGCGGCGGCCTCGGCCGCGCTGTCGCTGTCGGAGGACGGGGACCGCGTCCTGGTCGACAAGCTGGCGGGCGGCCGTACGACGGCGTCCGGCGACGGCATCACCTTCATCCCGACCGCCTTCGGCTGGCCGCATCTCTTCGTCGTCCACGCCCCCGGCTGGCGCCCGGTGGTCCAGTACCCGGTCACCACCCCCGAGCTGCCCCCGCCCGCCGCCCTGGAGCTCGTCCAGCGCCGCCTCGATGCCCTGGCCCACCCGATGCGCATGCGCCTGTGCCGCACGCTCGCCCGCGGCCCGCACACCACCGGTGAACTCTCCGAGTCGCACGGCATCACGCCCCCGGAGGTCTCCCGCCACATCGCCGTCCTGAAGAAGGCCGGTCTCCTCACCACCCGCCGCCGTGGCCGCTATGTGCTGCACCAGCTCGAGCTGACCTCGGTGGCCCGGCTGGGCAGCGACTTCCTGGAGAGCGTCCTGCGGTAGGGCCGCATGCCCGGCCGCGCCCGCCTAGGATGTTCACCCCACAGCGAACATCAGCCGGGGCCGTGCGTGGGCCGTGAGCGGCGGAGGAGCAGAGCAGCGATGAGCAACCGGAGCCACCGGCCCGCGCCCGAGCACACCCACCCCGACGACGTCCCCGTGCAGACCGCGCTCGCGGCGCTCGCCGATCCCGTGCGGCTTCAGCTGGTCCGCGAGCTGGCCACGGCGGCCGACTGGGAGCGCACCTGCGGCACCTTCGACGTGCCCGTGGGCAAGGCGGCCCTCAGCCACCACTTCTCGGTGCTGCGCGCGGCCGGGCTGATCGAACAGCGCGACCAGGGCCCCAAGCGGGTCAACCGGCTGCGCCGCCCCGAGTTCGACCAGCGCTTCCCCGGACTGCTCGACCTGGTGTTGCGCGAGCGGCAGGAGGACGGTGCGCGCGGCGAGGACGAACGGTAAGGCGCCCGCCCAGGCAGTAAGGCGGCCGTCACGGCGGTAAGACGCCCGCCACGGCAGTAAGGCGGCCGTCACGGCCGTGAACACGACCGTAAGGACGCCGTCTCAGCGGGCCGGTCCGGCCGAGCCCCCGGCCCGTACCAGCCCCGTCTCATAGGCCATCACCACCACCTGCACCCGGTCGCGCAGCTCCAGCTTGGTGAGGATGCGGCCCACATGGGTCTTCACGGTCGCCTCGGACAGCACCAGCCGCGCCGCGATCTCGCCGTTCGACAGCCCCTGCGCGACCAGCAGCATCACCTCGCGCTCCCGGTCGGTGAGCCGCGCCAGCTCCGGACGGTCCCGGCCCACCGCCCCGCCGGCTCCCCCGCTGCCCGGCAGCATCGGCGCGAACCGGTCCAGCAGCCGGCGCGTCGTACTGGGCGCGACTACCGCGTCACCGCTGTGCACCGCGCGGATCGCCGTGAGCAGTTCCTCCGGCGGCACGTCCTTGAGCATGAAGCCGCCCGCCCCGGCCTTGAGCGCGGAGAAGGCGTACTCGTCCAGATCGAACGTGGTCAGGATGATGACCTTCGGCGCCCCCTCCCGCTCGCATATCCGCCGGGTCGTCTCCACCCCGTCCAGCTTCGGCATCCGGACGTCCATGAGGACGACGTCCACCTCCGTGGAGCGCAGCGCCTCCAGTGCCTCCACCCCGTCTCCCGCCTCGGCGACGACCTCCATGTCGGGCTGGGCCGCGAGCACCATCCGGAAGCCGGTGCGCAGCAGCATTTGGTCATCGACGAGCATGACGCGGATCGACATCCGGACGGGTCCCTTCCCTCTGGCCGACAGCCGGCCGACAACCGGCCGACAACCTGGTCTGATCACGAGCACATACGGGCATATACGTGCACGTACGGCTCATGGCGCGCCCACCGCTCAGCGGACCGGTTTCAGCGGCAGCAGTGCGCTGATCCGGAAGCCGCCGCCCGGCCGCGGGCCCGCGTCGAGCGTGCCGCCCACCATGCCGACGCGCTCCCGCATCCCGATCAGCCCGTGGCCGCTGCCGTCGGCGCCGCCGTCCTCGTACATCTCGCGCTGCGCACCCCGCCCGTCGTCCTCGACCAGCAGCCCGAGCCCGTCGTCGAAGTAGGTGAGGCGGACGCTCGCGCCCACGTCCGGGCCGCCGTGCTTACGCGTGTTGGTGAGCGCCTCCTGCACGATGCGGTACGCGGTCAGCTCGACCCCGCTGGGCAGCTGGCGCGGGCTGCCCACCACCTTGAAGTCCACCGGGAGCCCGGCACCGCGCGCCTGCTTCACGAGCTCGTCGATCTGCTCGACGTCCGGCTGGGGGACGTACTCGTTCTCCTCGCCCGGCTCCCCGGTGCGCAGCACGCCCAGCAGCCGCCGCATCTCGGCGAGCGCCTGGCGGCCGGTGCCGGAGATCGTCTCCAGCGCCTGCCGGGCCTGTTCGGGCGAGGCGTCCATGACGTACGCGGCGCCGTCCGCCTGGACCACCATCACCGATACGTTGTGCGCCACGACGTCGTGCAGCTCCCGCGCGATCCGGGCGCGCTCGGCGGCCACCGCGACCTTCGACTGTGCCTCGCGCTCCTTCTCCAGCCGGGCGGCGCGCTCCTCGAGCTGGGCGTAGTAGGCGCGGCGGGTGCGGATCGAGTCGCCGAGCACCCAGGCCAGGACGAAGGGGATGGCGACGAAGACCGTCGAGACGACGTTCGCCCACCAGGTCTGCTCGGCGTGCGGCCAGCGGAGGGCCGAGAGGGGGGTCGCGCTGAGCGCCGCGCCCAGCGCGAACCGGGAGGCCGGGCGCGAGCAGGTGACCGCCACCGTGTAGACGATCACCAGCATGGCGAAGTCGGTGGGGTTGGGCCGGATGCCCGTGGCCATCTGGGCGACCCCGCACAGGATGGCCAGCGCCAGCATCTTCTCGGGGGCGCGGCGACGCAGCGCGATCGTCGTGCCCAGCGCCAGGATGATCGGCACGGCCGCGCTCCGGGGCTCCGCGCCCACGGACGCCTCCACGAGCCACAGGAACCCGAAACCGACGAGGAGGACGGCCCAGAAGGTGTCCACCCCCGTCGGATGCCTGCGGAGGAATTCGTAGAGGCGCTGCACGTCACCCAGCGTAGGTAGCGCGGAGACCCTCTCGGGTCAGCCCGAGGGGCGATCCGTACCACCCGGTCCTACTCCCCAAGGTGGATACGACTCCGTTTAGCGTGGCGGAGTGGCGACTGAGCAGCATGAGTGGAGCGGATGGCGTACGGCGGCCGAACAGGCGCTGTACGGGACGGGCGGCTTCTTCCGGAGCGCGGAGGGCCCGGCGGGGCATTTCCGCACCTCGGTGCATGCCTCACCGCTCTACGCCCAAGCGGTGGCACGGCTGCTGGAGCGCGTGGACGAGGCGCTGGGGCGACCCGCGGAGCTGGCGCTGGTGGACCTGGGCGCCGGCCGCGGCGAACTGCTCACGGGGGTGCTCGCCCTGGCCCCCGGCCTGCCGCACGGACTGGAGTGGCGGCTGCGTGCGTACGCGGTGGAGCGGGCGGAGCGGCCGGCCGGCCTGGACGGGCGGATCGCCTGGCTCGACGCCCCGCCGGAGGGGTGCGTGGGGCTGCTGTTCGCCAATGAGTGGCTGGACAACGTCCCGGTGGACGTCGCCGAGACCGACGCGGACGGTGTGCCGCGCCGGGTCGAGGTGGATCTGACGGCCGGGGACGGCACCGAGCGGCTCGGCGCCCCGGTGGCCGGCGAGGACGCCGCATGGCTGGCCCGCTGGTGGCCCCTGGCGGGCGCCGAACCGGGGCTGCGGGCGGAGATCGGCCACCCGCGCGACGCCGCCTGGGCACGGGCCGTGCGCTCCCTGCGGGCGGGCCTGGCGGTCGCCGTCGACTACGCCCACGAACGCGCCGCCCGTCCCCCCTTCGGCACGCTGACCGGCTTCCGGGAGGGGCGCGAGGTCCGGCCCGTCCCGGACGGCTCGTGCGATCTGACGGCGCACGTCGCGATGGACGCGTGCGCCGCCGCGGCCGGGCCCGGCTCCGGGCTGATGACCCAGGCCGAGGCGCTGCGCGCCCTGGGCCTCGACGCCCGCCGCCCCCCGCTCACCCTGGCCACCACCGACCCGGCCGGCTACGTCCGCGCCCTCAGCGCGGCGGGCGAGGCCGCGGAGCTGACCGACCCGGCCGGTCTGGGCGCCTTCACCTGGCTCCTCCACCCGGTGGGTCCCGCCTGCGCCGCCCTCCGCCACCTGTGACCGGCGGCGGACATCCCAAGGAGCGCAGGAGCCCGGTCCGGGGCCGGGGAGCACCCGCGAGGGGCGTTCGGAGAGCTGAGAGACTGGGGGCATGACGGAGACGACAGTCGGCATCGGCGGCGCCGCGGAGAGCACGGACATGGTGCTCAACATCGGCCCACAGCACCCCTCCACCCATGGTGTGCTGCGGCTTCGGCTGGTCCTCGACGGGGAGCGGATCCACAGCGCCGAGCCGGTGATCGGCTATATGCACCGGGGCGCGGAGAAGCTCTTCGAGGCGCGCGACTACCGGCAGATCATCATGCTCGCCAACCGCCACGACTGGCTCTCCGCCTTCTCCAACGAGCTCGGCGTGGTCCTGGCCGTCGAGCGGATGCTGGGCATGGAGGTCCCGGAGCGGGCGGTGTGGACCCGTACGCTGCTCGCCGAGCTCAACCGGGTCCTGAACCACCTGATGTTCCTCGGCTCCTACCCCCTGGAGCTGGGCGGCATCACGCCGATCTTCTACGCGTTCCGGGAGCGCGAGGACCTCCAGCACGTCATGGAGGAGATCTCCGGCGGCCGGATGCACTACATGTTCAACCGGGTCGGCGGCCTCAAGGACGACCTCCCGGCGGGCTGGCTGGGCCGGGCCCGGCAGGCCGTGGCCGAGGTGCGCTCGCGGATGGACGTGTACGACGACCTGGTGCTCGGCAACGAGATCTTCCGCGGCCGCACCCGCGACGTCGGCGTGCTGGCGCGCGAGACGGTGCACGCCTACGGGGTCAGCGGCCCCATCGCGCGGGCCTCGGGCGTCGACTTCGACCTGCGGCGCGACGAGCCGTACCTGGCGTACGGGGACCTCCAGGACGTCCTCAAGGTCGTCGTCCGCGAGGAGGGCGACTGCCTCGCCCGTTTCGAATGCCTGCTGGAGCAGACCCACAACTCCCTGGCGCTGGCCGACGCCTGCCTGGACCGGATCGAAGGGCTCCCGCCGGGCCCGATCAACCAGCGGCTGCCGAAGGTGCTCAAGGCGCCCGAGGGCCACACCTACGCCTGGACCGAGAACCCGCTCGGTCTCAACGGCTACTACCTCGTCTCCAAGGGCGAGAAGACGCCGTACCGGCTGAAGCTCCGCTCGGCCTCGTACAACAACATCCAGGCGCTCACCGAGCTGCTGCCGGGCACCCTCGTCGCCGACATGGTGGCGATCCTGGGGTCGCTCTTCTTCGTCGTCGGCGACATCGACAAGTAGTCCGCGAGCAGCCGGTGCCGGCCGCGGGCCGCGCGGGCGATCCCCTTACGAGATCGCGCTGCGCAGCTCCCCGAGGTCGATGTGCTCGGTGTCGTCGTGCGCGGTCAGGTCGATGACCTCGCCGACCGCACCCTTCCTGGTCTCCGCGAGGGTCTCGTCGCCGATCACGTCGGCGAGGTCCTCCTCGGCCGGTGCGGGCGCCCGCTTCTGCTTCTTCGGGTGCTTCTTCTGGGTGCCGAAGTAGTCGAAGCCGCCCTCCGAACGGGAGGCGGCCCGGCGCGCCGCGGCATACGGCACCACCGCCGAGGCGGCCGTACGGGCGTGGGTACGCGGCTCGCGGGGGCCGTCGTCGTCCTGCCCGCCGGCCGCCGGGGACTTCCCCAGCGGGGCGGCACCGTCCCCTCGGTCCTCGTCCCGGTTCTCGGACCGGTTCTCGGGCGGGTTCGCGGGCCGGTTCTCGTCGCGGTTCGCGGGCCGGGTCTTCCGGTCGCCCTGCTCCGCGTCTCCCTCCGGGGCCGCGGGCCGGGCGTCGGTCGTCCGGGCGTCCGCCGCGGCGGCCTGCTCCCGCCGCTCCTTCTGCCGTCGCGCGCTCTCCTTGAGCCGGTTCAGCGCCTCGTCGGCCTTGGCGTACGCGGAGGCCGACAGCACGGCGGTCCCGGAGGCGGAGTCACCAGCCCCAAAGGCGGGCTCACCAACGCCAGAGGCCGGCTCATCGGCCCCGGTGGCCCCGGGCGCCGCCTCCAGTTCCCTCGCCGGGGTGGTCGCGGCCTCCAGTGCGAGCCGGCGGCGGCCCTCCAGGGCGCTGGCCCGCTCGGTCTCGGCCGTGGCGTAGCGGCGCAGCAGCTCGGCGTGCTCATTGCGCAGCCGGGCGAGCTCGGCGCGTTTGGCCCGCAGCCGGGTGTTGAGCGCGACGCGGAGCTCGACCGCCTTCTCGGCGTCCGCCTCGAGCTCCGCGATCCGCTCCTCGTACTTCATCTCCTGGCGCGCGGCCTCACTCGCGGCCTCCGCGACCCGGCGGCCGGCCGAGCGGTCCCAACGGCGCATCAGAACGGCACCGACGACCGCGGCGGCGGCCGCGGTCGCGGCGCATCCGCGGATCACGGCCGTGTCGCCGACCAGCCAGGCACCGGCGGCACAGGTTATTGACGCGGCTGCGACCGAAACCGGGAGAAGGAGCCTGTGCAGCGGTGGGGATTGGCGGTGGCGTCCACGTGGCATGGCCCGAAACTTACCGTGCAAAGGGGTCGCTTGGGTGCCCGCCGGGCCAGATCCGTTGTCAATCCGTTGGCAAATACGGCGGTGGCGCGGCGATGATCACTTGCCAAACCCTCCCGGGCGGGGTTTTGATCCTACTTCACCAGTCCCTTGTCCCGCAGGTAGTCATCGGCGACCTCGGCCGGCTTGAGCCGCTCGGCGTCGACCTTCTTGTTGAGTTCGGCCAGATCCGTGGTCGTCAACACGGTGTTGAGCTTGTTCAGCGTGTCCGCGATCTTCTGCGAACCAGCGGACTTCGCATTCACCACGGGAAGTACGTTGTCGGCATTCTGGAGATTTTTGTCGTCGTCGAGCAGCACCAGTCCGAACTGATCAAGCGTGCTGTCCGTGGTCGTGGTCAGGACCATCTGGTCCTTACCGTCCTTGACCGCCTGCTTGGCCTGGACGCTGCCGATGTCCAGCGGGTCGATCCCGGCGACGTCGATGCCGTACGTCTTCTCCAGACCCGGCTGGCAGAAGGGCCGCTTCGGGCATTCGTCGCCCGCCGCCAGGGTGACCTTCTGCTTCGACTTCCCGAGGTCGGAGAGCGTCTTGAGGCCGTGCTTCCGCGCGAAGTCACGGCTGACCGCGAAGGCGTTCTGATCCACGGCCTTACCCGGGTCCAGCACCTTCAGTCCGCGCGGTTCGGCGAGCTTCTTCAGCGCCGTGACCGTCTCGTCGATGTCCGAGGAGGCCACCGGGGCGGCATTCGACCCGTTCTTCTTCTGGTTGAGGAATTCGGCCAGCGTCGCCGCGTACTCCGGTACGACATCCATCTGGCCCTTCTCCAGGGCCGGTTCATACAGCTCGCGGGCGTCCACCGTCTTGATCGAAGTGGAATAGCCGGCGTCCTTCAGAAGCCCCGCGTACAGCTCCGCGAGGATCTTCGACTCGGAGAAGGAGGCGGACCCGATCACCAGCGAGCCCTTGCCCGGTTCACCGGAGCTGTCGCCGCCGCCCGACTTCTCCAGGCTGTCGCCGCCACAGGCGGTCAGACCGGCCGTCAGCACGGCGGCTCCCGCCACGGCGGCCGCCGCCCGATAGATCTTGCTCATGGGTTCCCCATCCATAGTTGTCAGCGTTGTGCGCGCCGTCCGCGCCGTCCGCGCTCGGCATCCGGTCACGGGGCCCCCGCGCCGTGTGCTACGTCGTCAGCGCGGGTGACGTGGGCGCCTGGTCGGCGGGCGGGCGCTGGGCGGCGGCCGGCCGCCGCCCCGTCCTGCGCCGCATCGGGTCCAGCACCAGGCCCAGCACCACGAAGACGCCCTCGACCACCAGCGCGAGGGCGGCGACCAGCACCGCCCCGGCCACCACCTGCGGGGTGTCGGTGAGCCGGAAGCCCGCCGTGATGATCCGGCCGAGCCCGCCGCCGCCGGGCAGCGCGGCCAGCGTCGCGGTGGCCACGACCTGTACCGCGGCGGTCCGCACCCCCGTCATGACGAGCGGGAACGCCAGCGGCAGCTCGACCCGGCGGATCAGCTGGCCGCCGGTCATCCCCATGCCGCGGGCCGCCTCCACGACCTCCCGGTCCGCCTCGCGCACCCCGACATAGGCGTTGGTGAGCAGCGGCGGGATGGCGAACAGCACCAGCGCGATGATCGTGGGCCACTGACCGTGCGACCCCAGCGGGCTGAGCAGCAGCAGCACCAGCACGGCGAAGGTGGGCACGGCGCGCCCCGCGTTGGAGATGTTGACCGCGAGCGCGCCGCCCTTGCCGATGTGGCCGAGCGCCACGGCGATCGGCAGCGCCACCGCGCAGGCGATCGCCAGGCAGACGAAGGTGAGGAACAGATGCTGGCCGAGCCGGTGCCACACTCCGTCGGGCCCGGTCCAGTGCGAACCGGTGGCCAGCCAGGTCCACGCCTTGGCGACGACGTCCATCAGGCGGTGCCCTTCCGACTCTTGCGCGTCCACGGCGTCAGCAGCCGCTGGAGGGCGAGCAGCAGCAGATCCGCCACGACCGCCAGCGCCACGCACAGCACCGAGGCGGTGAGCACCTCGGCCTTGAAGAAGCTGCGCATGCCCTCGTAGATGAGGTTGCCGAGGCCGCCGTAGCCGATGATCGCGCCCACCGTGGTGAGCGAGACCGTGGAGACGGTCGTGATCCGCAGACCGGCCATCAGCGCGGGCAGCGCGAGGGGCAGTTCCACGCCGAAGAGCAGCCGCAGCGGGCCGTATCCCATGCCCCGGGCCGCCTCCCGCGCCTCCTCGGGCACCGAGGCGAGACCGGCCATGATGTTGCGCACCAGGATCGTCAGCGAATAGAGCACCAGGCCGGTGATCACCACGGCGGCCGAGATCCCGAACACGGGCAGCAGCAGCGAGAACATCGCCAGCGACGGCACCGTGTAGAGGATCGTGGTCAGCCCCAGCACCGGTCCGGCCACGGCCCGCCAGCGGCGGGCCAGCAGCGCCAGCGGAAAGGCGACCACCAGACCGATCGCGACCGAGGCGAGTGTGATCCACACATGTTCGAGCGTCGCGTCCGTCAGCTCCTGACCACGTGTGCGTACATACTCACCGCATATCCACTCGTTACTGATCAGACAGTTTCCGTCGGCCATACGCTCACCTCCCCCGTCGGTCGCGGACCGGTTGCCCTTCACCAATTCCTGGTGACCCTAACCCCGGGAGATGACAATCTCGTCCGATCGCCACACAACAGCAACAATGTCTGCCACGAATGCGGCAACAATGGGGAGCCATGATCCGTTTCGAGCACGTCACCAAGCGCTACGCCGATGGCACAACGGCCGTGGACGACCTCTCCTTCGAGGTGGCGGAGGGTGAGCTGATCACGCTCGTCGGCCCCTCGGGCTGCGGCAAGACCACGACGATGAAGATGGTGAACCGGCTCATCGAGCCCACGTCGGGGCGGATCCTGGTGGACGGCGAGGACATCGCCGAGGCGGATCCGGTCGCCCTGCGCCGCCGCATCGGCTACGTCATCCAGCAGGTCGGGCTCTTCCCGCACAAGACCGTGCTGGAGAACACCTCCACCGTGCCGCATCTGCTGGGCTGGCAGCGGAAGAAGGGGCGGGAGCGCGCCGCCGAGCTGCTCGACCTGGTCGGCCTCGACCCGTCCGTCTACGGCGACCGCTACCCCGACCAGCTCTCGGGCGGACAGCGGCAACGCGTCGGCGTGGCCCGTGCGCTGGCCGCGGATCCGCCGGTGCTGCTGATGGACGAGCCGTTCGGTGCGGTCGACCCGGTCGTCCGGGAACATCTGCAGAACGAATTCCTGCGCCTTCAGTCGCAGGTGCGCAAAACGGTGCTCTTCGTGACTCATGACATCGAGGAGGCGGTCCGGCTCGGGGACCGGATCGCGGTCTACGGGTCGGGGCGGATCGAGCAGTTCGACACCCCCGCCACGGTGCTGGGCGCGCCCGCCACCCCGTATGTGGCCGACTTCGTCGGCGCCGACCGCGGGCTGAAGCGGCTGTCGGTCACCCCCATCGAACCCGGCGACCTGGAACAGCCGCCCGTCGTCCACCTCGACGACCCGCTCCCCAAGGCGGCCGCCCGGCTGGCCTCGGACGGGGCGCGCTGGGCCGTCGTCCTGGACGACGCGGAGCGGCTGCACGGCTGGATCCCGGCGGACGCGGCCGACGGCGAGAAGGGGACCGTACGGGACCACGCGCGCCGGATGGAGGCGTGGCTGCCGGTCGGGGCGCCGCTCAAGCAGGCGTTCAGCACGATGCTCCAGCACGACGCGGGCTGGATCGCGGTCCTCGACGAGGACCGCTTCCTCGGCGTCCTCACCCCGGCCCGCCTGCACGAGGCCCTGCGCCGCTCGATCGACGCCGACGCGGGCGGCGTCGCCCGCGGGGACGTCCAGCTCCAGACCGTCGCCGACGCGTAGGGGGCTTCGCCCCCGTCGACCACGACCCGCGCCCCCGGCCCGCGCCGCGCGCCCGCGGCGAGGGGGCCCCGCGCATCCCGTGCCGAAGCCCCGCGCCCGCCCCGGCGAGGGCCCGCACACCCCGCTCCGGTACCGGTCCCGCGCACATCGCACGGGCCTGCGCGCATCGCACCGGGACCGGGCCTGCGCACATCGAACGGGCAGTGCCCTGCCACGCGGCGGAGGCGCACGGGCAGCACCACCGCCCGGCAGGGCGCCATACGGCAGAGCCGGCACGCGCCCCCGGCCATGCCCGGCACGCGCCGCGCACCCGCGGCGAGGGGGCCCGCACAACCTTGTGCCGAAGCCCCGCGCCCGCCCCGGCGCGTGCCCGCACACCCCGCTCCGGGGCCAGGCCCGCGCGCATCGCACGGGCAGCACCCTGCCACGCGGCGGAGCCGCTGGGCAGCACTACCGTGCGGCAGGGCGCCATGCGGCGGAGGCGCGCGGAGGGCGGGTGCGGGGCGGGGAAACGGCCGCCTCAGCGGTCGCCGAGGCGGCCGGCGAGCCACTCCAGCGCGGCGGGCAGCTCCCGCTTCCAGGTGTTGAAGTTGTGACCGCCGGTGTCCAGGATGATCGACGAGATGCGGGTGGGCTCCCCGCGCCGGTTCAGCCGCTTCACCTTGTTCACGAAGCGCACGGTGTCCTGGTAGTTCTGCTCGCCGTGCGCGCTGCTGGAGACCAGCAGCGACACCGGCGGCGCCGGCTTGTGGTCCAGCCGCCACATCAGGTCGTTCTCCCGCTCCAGCCGCTCGCTGCCGCCGAACAGATCGCCGGTGGTCGCGTCGATCGGCGCCCGGTACGACGGGGAGAGCCCGGCGGCCGCGGAGAACGCGTCGGGGTGGCGCATCGCCATCTTCAGGGCGCAGTAGCCGCCGGTGGAATTCCCGATGACGCCCCAGTTACGGGCCCGCTTGCCCACCCGGTAGTGCTGGGCCACGGCCTTGGGCAGGTCCTCGGTGAAGAACGTCTCGGTCTGCGGGCCCCCGGGGACGTCCACGCATTCGGTGTCGCGCGGCGGTGCGACCGTCGGCCGCATCATCACCAGCACGAGGGGCTGCATTTTCCCCGACGCGACCAGCTTGTGCGCCTTCTGGGGGTATTTCAGGCCATTGATGAGGGATTCGGTGGTGCCCGGATAGCCGGTCAGCACCAGCGCGGCGGGGAAGGTCCGCCGGGCGTACTCGGGCCGGAAGTACTCCGGCGGCAGATAGACGTAGGCGGGGCTCACGATCCGCGAGACCGGCCCCTGGATGTCCACCTTCTCGATCCGCCCGGCGACCTCGGGCGACGAGTCGCCCGCCACGGCCAGGTGGCGGGTGTCGGTGACCCGCACCCGGGTGCCCGGGGTGTCGTGGTCCACCACGACACCCGGCTCGTCCTGCGTGCCGAACAGGTCCGACCAGGAGCCGTAGAAACCGAAGGACTGGTTGGCGAACAGCCCGACCGCCACGAACACGGTCAGCTGCGTGCCCAGCAGCAGACCGGCCCGGCCGAGCACGGGGGCCACCCCACGCCCGGCCAGCCGGGGCCACAGCCATATCGTGACCGCGAACAGCAGCAACGCCGCGACGGCCGCCGCGATCACGATGTTGTTGCTCGTGAGACCCATCACTATCTTTCTGCCGGGCGGTCGGCTCCGGGCCACCGGGGGCACCTCCCAGCGGTGGCCGGGGAAGCAACCCCGCTCCCTCGAACGCCGTCTTACTGGACGCAAATCGTGCGGATGCCGCGCAACAGAACCAAAGATCCCCTTGACCGATGCGACGGGAATGGACATGCCTGACAGTCAAGATGCCGAAACGTCCGGAGAGGTTCCCACCCGGTTTCGGCGCCTGCTGCGCGGTCCTAGGCCGGAGGCGGTGCCGACGGCCGTCGGCACCGCCTGCACGCTGATCGGGCTGATGGACATCGTCTTCCCCCGGCTGCGGCACAGCAGGGTGCACGCCCTCGCCGAGCTGCTGCCGGGCGCCGTGAGCTCCCTGGCGGCGGCCGCGTCGATCGTGGTCGGCCTGCTGCTGCTGATGCTGGCCCACGGCCTCAAGCGGCGTAAGCGGCGGGCCTGGGTCGCGGCCGTGGGACTGCTGCCGGTCGGCGCGGCCGCACAGCTGCTCTACCGGCACTCGATCATCGGCATGGCCCTCTCCCTGGTCCTGCTGGCGGTGCTGATCCGCTACCGCGCCGAGTTCGCGGCGCTGCCCGATCCGCGCAGCCGCTGGATGGCGCTGGCCAATTTCGTGGGTCTGGGCGCGGTCAGTGTCGGCGTCGGGCTGCTCATCGTGCGCTCGCACCCCTACTCCATCGAAGGCCGTCCCTCGCTCGGCGATCAGCTGGAACACGTCCTGTGGGGTCTGTTCGGCTTCGAGGGGCCGATCGACTACCGCCACGGCGCGGACTACACGGTCGGCTACTCGCTCGGCGCGCTCGGCCTGCTGACCGTCGCCACCACCGCCTATCTCGCCTTCCGCCCCGAACACCCCGCCGCCCGGCTCACCCCGCGGGACGAGGAGCGGCTGCGGGACCTGCTCGCCGCCCACGGGGGCCGCGACTCGCTCGGCCACTTCGCGCTCCGCCGCGACAAGGGCGTGGTCTTCTCCCCCAGCGGCAAGGCGGCGGTCTGCTACCGCGTGGTCTCCGGGGTGATGCTCGCCAGCGGCGACCCGGTCGGCGACGTGGAGGCGTGGCCCGGCGCCATCGCCCGCTTCATGGACGAGGCGCGGGCCCACTCCTGGACCCCGGCGGTGATGGGGTGCAGCGAGACCGGCGGCGAGGTGTGGACCCGGGAGACCGGCCTGGACGCGCTGGAACTCGGCGACGAGGCCATCGTCGATGTGGCGGACTTCACCCTGTCCGGCCGCGCCATGCGCAACGTACGCCAGATGGTCAAGCGGATCGAGCGGGCCGGCTACCGGACCCGGGTACGGCGCGCCGCCGACCTGAGCCCCGAGGAGCTGGAGACCATCCGGCGCGCCGCCGCCGACTGGCGGGGCACCGACACCGAGCGCGGCTTCTCCATGGCGCTGGGCCGGATCGGCGACCCGGCGGACGGGGACGCGGTCATCGCCACCGCCCACAAGACCGCCGCCGAGGGCGCCGAGGAGGGCCCGTACGGGGACTTGAAGGCCGTCCTGCACTTCGTGCCGTGGGGCCCGGACGGGATGTCGCTGGACCTGATGCGGCGCGACCGGAGCGCCGACCCGGGCATGAACGAGCTGCTGATCGTGGCCGCGCTGCGGGCCGCCCCCGAGCTGGGCGTGCGGCGGGTGTCGCTGAACTTCGCGATGTTCCGCTCGGCGCTGGCGCGCGGCGAGAAGCTGGGCGCCGGCCCGGTGCTGCGGGGCTGGCGGGCGCTGCTGGTGTTCCTCTCCCGCTGGTTCCAGATCGAGTCGCTGTACAAGTTCAACGCCAAGTTCCAGCCGCGCTGGGAGCCGCGCTTCGTGGTCTTCCGCAACACCCGCGACCTGCCCCGGATCGGCCTGGCCGCGATGCAGGCCGAGGGATTCGTCTCACTGGCCCTGCCCCGGCTGCTGCGCCGCGGACCGCGCCCGGAGCGCCGGCCCTGCGCCCATCGGCACCTGACCGAGGGCCGGGAGCTGCGGCAGGCGGCCTGACCAGCCAGCCGACGGCCGGCAGGTGCGGCAGCTGCGGCAGGCGCGGCCTGCCGCACCTCGCCACCGCCCGGCCGGGCCGCCGCTACGCCTAGTCTGGGGACATGAGCACGTTGCATGGGCGGGGCCGGGTGGCCGGACTGCCGGAGTGGGACCGGTGCGCGGTGATGGGCGTGGTGAACGTCACACCCGACTCCTTCTCCGACGGCGGCCAGTGGTTCGACACCGAACTGGCCGTCAAGCACGGTCTCGATCTGGTCGCCGCCGGGGCCGACCTGGTGGACGTCGGCGGTGAGTCGACCCGCCCCGGCGCGGCGCGCGTCGACGAGGCCGAGGAGCTGCGCCGGGTGATCCCCGTCGTCCGGGAGCTGGCCGCGGCCGGGGTCGTGATCAGCGTGGACACCATGCGGGCCGCGGTGGCCGAGCAGGCCGTGGCGGCCGGCGCCCGGCTGGTCAACGACGTCAGCGGCGGCGCCGCCGACCCCGCGATGGTGCCCATGGTGGCCGCGGCGGGGGTGCCGTTCGTGGTGATGCACTGGCGCGGCCAGTCGGTCGACATGAACGACCGGGCGGTCTACGCGGACGTGGTCGGCGAGGTCGTCGCCGAGCTGCGCACCAGCCTGGAGCAGGCGGTCGCGGGCGGTATCGACCCGGAGCGGATCGTGGTCGACCCGGGCCTGGGCTTCGCCAAGGACGCCGGGCAGGACCTGGCGCTGGTGGCGCATCTGTCCGCGCTGCGGGAGCTGGGCCGGCCGCTGCTGGTGGCGGCCTCCCGCAAGCGGTTCCTGGGGCGCGTCCTGGCCGGCGACGGAGGCACCCCGCCGCCCGCCCGGGAGCGGGACGCCGCCACCGCGGCGGTCTCCGCGCTCGCGGCGCGCGAGGGCGCCTGGGCCGTCCGGGTGCACGAGGTACGGGCCAGCGCGGACGCGGTGCGCGTGGCGCGGGCCATCGAAGCGGCCGAGAACACGGCGGGAGCGCTGTGACTTCCCTTACCGACAACGAGCGTGTGGCGCTGGTGAACACCGCGCTGTACGAGGCCATGGAGCAGGGCGACCACGCCACGCTGCAACGGCTGTGGCTGGACTCACCCGACACCGAGGTGTCCTGTGTCCACCCGGGCTGGCCGGTGCTGCGCGGCCGCGGCGAGGTGCTCCGCTCCTACGCGCTGATCATGGCCAATACGGACTACATCCAGTTCTTCCTGACCGATGTCGAGGTGTCGGTGATGTCCGACACCGCCCTGGTGACCTGCACCGAGAACATCCTCAGCGGCGCCCCCGCGGAGGAGGAGGGACAGCTGGGCCCGCTGGTGGGCCAGCTGGTCGTCGCCACGAACGTGTTCCGCCGTACGGAGGACGGCTGGAAGGTCTGGGCGCACCACGGCTCCCCGGTGCTCGCGGAGAGCGACGACGAGGAGCCGGGCGGCCCCGAGGGGCCCGCCGGCGGCGGGTTGATGCCGGGCTGACCGCACCCCGTTCGAGCCCCGCGCGGTGGGGGTAGAAGGCTGGGACGCGGAGCGTCGGAGGGGCGCCGCCCACCCCATGGGCGAATGCGGACGGGGCCCGCAGGTAGATTCGAGGCAGGTACCCCCGCATACGGCAGGGGACGGGTGGTGCGTTCCGGAAAGGGCCGGGACGTGCCCGCGTACCGACGACCAGCAGGAGTGATTCAGGTGGATCGTGTCGCACTGCGCGGCCTGAAGGCTCGCGGGCACCACGGTGTGCTACCCCATGAGCGCGAGGAGGGCCAGGACTTCGTGGTGGACCTCGTGCTCGGCCTGGACACTCGGCCCGCCGCGGCCGATGACGACCTCGGCAAGACCGTGCACTACGGCGTGGTGGCGGAGGAGGTCGTGGACGTGGTACGGGGTGAGCCGGTCGATCTGATCGAGACGCTGGCCGCGCGGATCGCCGACCGGTGCCTCGAGCACGACGTGGTGCGGGAGGTCGAGGTCGTGGTGCACAAGCCGCAGGCCCCGATCACCGTGCCCTTCGACGACGTGACCATCACCATCACCCGGAGCCGAGTATGAGCAGCAGCGACCCGACCGTGCAGCCCGTTCCCACCTCCGTCGTGGAACAGGTGGACGCCGCCGATGTGACGTTGAGCAACCCCAAACGAGCGGTGATCTCGCTCGGCAGCAACCTGGGCAACCGCCTGGAGACCCTCCAGGGCGCCATCGACGCGCTGGAGGACACCCCGGGGCTGCGGGTCAAGGCCGTGTCGCCGGTGTACGAGACGGACCCGTGGGGTGTGGAGCCGGGCACCCAGGCCACGTACTTCAACGCGGTGGTGCTGATCAAGACCACGCTGCCGCCGTCCTCGCTGCTGGAGCGCGGCCACGCGATCGAGGAGGCGTTCGAGCGGGTGCGGGACGAGCGCTGGGGCCCGCGCACCATCGACGTGGACATCGTGGCCTACCAGGACGTGGTGTCCGACGACCCCCAGCTCACCCTGCCGCATCCGCGCGCCCATGAGCGCGCCTTCGTCCTGGTGCCGTGGCACGACGTGGACCCGCAGGCCGAGGTCCCCGGGCGCGGGGCGGTCGCGGCGCTGCTGGCGGCGCTGGGCCAGGACGGGGTCCGGGTCCGCACCGATCTGGAACTGCGACTGCCCGAGTAGACGTTGCTCCGGAGAGGTTCCGGGCTCCGGAGGGGTTCCGGGGACGTTGGCACGTACTGAATTGAGGGGCGACCGGTCGGTGAGGCAACTTCGGATCGGGGTGCTGGTCGGGCTGTTCGCCGTGGCCGGCGTGGTGTCATGGGCGGGGTCCCGGCTGTGGGACACGTACGGATCGCTGCCGAGCGTGCCGGTGGCCGCGCCGATCGTGCTGGCCCTGATCGCGGTCGTGCTGGCCGCCACCGCGCTGTCGCTGCGGTCCCGGCTGCGCGCCCAGCGGGAGCGTCAGCCCGGCGCCAAGGGCGTGGACCCGATGGTGGCCGCCCGTGCGGTGGTCTTCGGGCAGGCCAGTGCGCTGGTGGCGGCGCTGGTCGCGGGGATGTACGGCGGTGCGGGCGTCTTCTTGGCCATGGAGCAGCTCGATGTGCCCGCCCGCCGGGACCAGGCGCTCTACGCCGGGGCCTCGGTCCTGGCGGCCGTGGGGGTGGTGGCGGCCGCGTTCTTCCTGGAGCGGGTCTGCAAGCTCCCGGAGGACGACGACCGCGACGGCAACGGCCCTGCCGCGGCGGCCCGCCCCTGAGGCGAGCCCCTCGGGGATCGCGGGTCGCGTCTAAGGCTCGGGGGGGCGCGGGTCGCGTCCGAGGCGGGGTCCTCAGCGGGCCATGATGAGGCTCATCGCCTCGGCCCGGGTGGCCGGGTCGCGCAGCTGGCCGCGGACGGCCGAGGTGAGCGTCTTGGCGCCGGGCTTGCGCACCCCGCGCATGGTCATGCACATGTGCTCGCACTCGACCACCACGATCACCCCGCGCGGCTCCAGTATCCGCATCAGGGAGTCGGCGATCTGCGTGGTCAGCCGCTCCTGGACCTGGGGGCGGCGGGCGAAGACGTCCACCAGCCGGGCCAGCTTGGACAGCCCGGTGATCTTGCCGTCGTTGGACGGGATGTAGCCCACATGGGCGACGCCTACGAAGGGCACCAGGTGGTGCTCGCAGGAGGACATCACCTCGATGTCCTTGACCAGCACCATCTCATCGTGGCCCAGGTCGAAGGTGGTGGTCAGAACGTCCTCGGGCTCCTGGCGCAGCCCCGCGAAGATCTCCTTGTAGGCGCGGGCGACCCGTCCCGGCGTCTCGCGCAGCCCCTCCCGGTCCGGGTCCTCGCCGACGGCGATCAGCAACTCGCGGATCGCGTTCTCGGCGCGCTTCTCGTCGAACACGCCGATGGGGCTCTCGCCGTCCAGCGTCACCGGGTCGGTCATGGAGCTGCCTCGTTCCTCACACACAACACATACGAACGCGAAATGCCGCGTCCACCAGGCTAGAACCTGGTGGACGCGGCGTTCATTCCGGGGTTACCGGGGCGGGCCCCGGTGCCGGGATCAGCTCTCCGAACCGGAGCCCGACCCCTCGGGGCGCTCGGCGCCGTCCTCCGGGGCGGTGCTCTTGGTCAGCGAAGCCGCCGAGGTGGGCTGGGCGCCGTTGGCCGGGGCCAGCTCCTTGGGGGAGAGCACCGGCGGGCGGGTCGAGGGCGTACGCCGCGAGGAGCCGGTCCATGCCGGGCGGGCCGGGCGCTTGACGACCGGGGCGAAGATCTCGGCGATCTCCTCCTTGTTCAGCGTCTCCTTCTCCAGCAGCGCCAGCACCAGGTTGTCCAGGACGTCCCGGTTCTCTACGAGGATCTCCCACGCCTCGTTGTGCGCGGCCTCGATGAGCTTCTTGACCTCCTCGTCCACCAGCGCGGCGACCTCTTCGGAGTAGTCGCGCTGGTGAGCCATCTCACGGCCCAGGAACGGCTCGGAGTTGTCGGAGCCGAACTTGATCGCGCCGAGCCGCTCGGTCATGCCGTACTGCGTGACCATCGCGCGGGCCGTGGCGGTCGCCTTCTCGATGTCGTTGGACGCGCCCGTGGTCGGGTCGTGGAAGACGAGCTCCTCGGCCGCCCGGCCGCCCATCATGTAGGCGAGCTGGTCGAGCATCTCGTTGCGCGTGGTCGAGTACTTGTCCTCGTCGGGCAGGACCATGGTGTAGCCCAGGGCCCGGCCACGGGAGAGGATCGTGACCTTGTGCACCGGGTCGCTGTTCGGAGACGCCGCCGCGACCAGGGCATGACCACCCTCGTGGTACGCGGTGATCTTCTTCTCCTTGTCGCTCATGATCCGGGTCCGCTTCTGCGGACCGGCCACGACTCGGTCGATCGCCTCGTCCAGGAAGTGGTTGTCGATCAGCTTCTTGTCGCTGCGGGCCGTCAGCAGGGCGGCCTCGTTCAGCACGTTCGACAGATCGGCACCGGTGAAGCCGGGGGTGCGGCGGGCGACGGCCGACAGGTCGACGTCCGGGGCGACCGGCTTGCCCTTCTGGTGGACCTTGAGGATCTCCAGCCGGCCCTGCATGTCCGGGCGGTCGACGGCGATCTGCCGGTCGAAGCGGCCCGGACGCAGCAGCGCGGGGTCGAGGATGTCGGGCCGGTTGGTGGCGGCGATCAGGATGACCCCGCCCTTCACATCGAAGCCGTCCATCTCGACGAGCAGCTGGTTCAGCGTCTGCTCACGCTCGTCGTGGCCGCCGCCCATGCCCGCGCCACGGTGCCGGCCGACGGCGTCGATCTCGTCGACGAAGACGATGGCCGGGGCATTGGCCTTGGCCTGCTCGAACAGGTCGCGGACGCGGGAGGCACCCACACCGACGAACATCTCGACGAAGTCGGAGCCGGAGATCGAGTAGAACGGGACACCCGCCTCGCCCGCGACGGCGCGCGCGAGCAGCGTCTTACCCGTACCGGGCGGGCCGTAGAGCAGCACACCCTTGGGGATCTTGGCGCCCACGGCCTGGAACTTCGCCGGCTCCTGGAGGAACTCCTTGATCTCCTGGAGCTCCTCCACCGCCTCGTCGGCCCCCGCCACATCGGTGAAGGTCGTCTTGGGGGTGTCCTTGGTGATCAGCTTGGCCTTCGACTTGCCGAAGTTCATCACCCGGGAGCCGCCGCCCTGCATCTGGTTCATCAGGAACAGGAAGACGACGACGATCAGCACGAACGGGAGCAGCGAGAGCAGGATCCCGACGAACGGGTTCTGCTTCGACGTCGAGACGTTGTACCCGTCCGGGATCCCGTTCGGCTTCTGGGCATTGGCCTGCAGCGTCTTGGCGAGATCGACGCCCTGGTCACCGATGTAGGTGGCCTGGAGCTTATTGCTGCCCGAGATCTTGGCGACGTTGTCCTTGAGCTTGATCTTTACCTTGTGCTCGTCGCCGGTCGTCAGTTCGGCGGACTGGACCTGGTTCTGGTTGATCGCCTTGACGACCTGACTGGTGTCCACCGACTTGTAGCCGCCGGACGAGCCGACGACCTGCATCAACACGACCACGGCGAGGACGGCCAGCACGATCCACATGACCGGCCCACGGAAGTAGCGCTTCACGTCCATCCATACGGGGCGAAGCCGCCCCGTCCCTCCTGCCACAGTGAGGCACGGCAGCCCTGGAGGGGCGCCTGTGCGTGCGGTGTATTTGCGGTGTATTTGCGGTGTATGAGCTGTGTAACCCTCAGTCTCGAAAAAGACTGACCTTCGGACGGTACCCCAGCATTGTCACCCGACGCCGCCGTGGACTGTTAACAAAACCGCCTTCCCCTGCTCCAACGGCGGAAAACCCCGCCAGGTTCCCAGGGGGCCGCGGCGCCGTCAGCCGCCGTAGACGTGAGGGGCCAGGGTGCCGACGAACCGAAGGTTCCGGTACTTCTCGGCGTAGTCCAGGCCATAGCCGACGACGAACTCATTGGGAATGTCGAAGCCGACCCACTTCACATCGATGGCGACCTTGGCCGCCTCCGGCTTGCGCAGCAGGGTGCAGACGTTCAGCGAGGCCGGCTCACGCGAGCCCAGGTTCGACAGCAGCCACGACAGCGTCAGTCCGGAGTCGATGATGTCCTCGACGATCAGGACGTGTTTGCCCTTGATGTCGGTGTCCAAGTCCTTCAGGATACGCACCACACCGGAGGACTGGGTGCCCGCGCCGTACGACGACACGGCCATCCAGTCCATGGTGACGGGCGTGGACAGGGCCCGCGCCAGGTCCGCCATCACCATGACCGCGCCCTTGAGCACGCCGATGATCAGCAGATCCTTGCCCGCGTACTCCTCGTCGATGGCGGCGGCCAGCTCGGCCAGCTTCGCGTTGATCTCTTCCTCGGTGATGAGGACCGACTTGAGGTCGGTGCCCATGTCCTTGTCGTCCACCCGCGCCACTCTCGTTCGACGTACCGGCTCATCTGGCTCGGGCGGATCAGCCCTGCCGGATGACCAGTCTGCCACCCTCACGGCGGACCTCGACGCGGCCGGGGAGGTTGATGGCCCGCTGGCCCCGCCAGCCGGTGATCAGCCGGTCCACCTCTTCGATGTGCCGGGCGAAGAGCGATCCGGCGGGCGCGCCCGCGGCGATGGCGGCGCGGCGCAGCACCCGGCGGCGGACGGCGGCGGGCAGTCCGTGCAGGCCGACGGTGTCGAGATGCACGGCCTGCGCGCCACCGGCCGCCGCCGGTGCGGTGGTCATCACATCGGCCTCGGCGCGGGCGGCCCAGGCATCGAGGGCGTCGGCGTCGTCGCGGGAGAGCTGGGCGGTACGGGCCAGCGCCTCGACCACGCCCTTGCCCAGCGCCTTCTCCAGGATGGGCAGGGCCTCGTGGCGGACCCGGGAGCGGGTGTAGGCCGGGTCCGCGTTGTGCGGGTCCTCCCAGACGGGCAGCGACTGGGCCAGGCACGCCTGGCGGACGGTGTGCCGGTCCAGCTGGAGGAAGGGGCGGCGGTAGCGGCCGCCGGCCCCGGAGACCCAGGCCATACCGGACAGCGAGCGGGTGCCGGAGCCGCGGGCGAGGCCCAGCAGAACCGTCTCGGCCTGGTCGTCCCGGGTGTGGCCGAGCAGCACGGCGGCGGCGCCGTGGCGGTCGGCGGCGGCGTCCAGGGCGGCGTAGCGGGCGTCCCGGGCGGCGGCCTCGGGGCCGCCGTCCCGGCCGACGGACACGGCGACGGCCTCGACCGGCGCCAGGCCCAGGGCCCGCATCCGGTCGGCGACCTCGGCGGCGCGGGCGTCGGACCCCTGCTGGAGGCCGTGGTCTACGGTGACCCCGCCGGCGCGCAGGCCGAGCCGGGGGGCCTCGAAGGCGAGGGCGGAGGCGAGCGCCATGGAGTCGGCGCCGCCCGAGCAGGCGGCGAGCACGAGCGGCGCGTCGTCGCGCGGGGCGGAGCCGCGGGACGCGGAGCCTCGGGGGGTGGCGGCGGCCGGACGGACCGGTGCGGGCGCGGCGGGGGCGGCGGGCTCGGCGGGCGAGGAAACCGGGGAGGGCGAAGAGGGCGAGGTGGGTGAGGATGAGGCCGACTGGGCGACGAGGACGTCGTGGAGGACGCGGCGGACCGCGAGGCGTATCGCGGCGACCGCTGGATGGGGACCCATGTCCGTTTTCCCATCTGTCAGTTCGAGGGGGTGCCTCGGGGGCGAGGGCTTTCGTCACGCTGCGTATGTCGATGGTGACAGAAGCGAGCTGTTCCCCGAGCATCGCACGCCTACCCGTCGCCAACGGTCCCTCGGACGAGTGATTGAGGGGAGCATTCGTCCGTTTCCGGGTGTGCCGGGGGTGTGCTTGTTCTACGACTCCGCCGTGCGGTGCACCCGCGCGACCCACTCGGCGGGTTTGCTGATCTCCGCCTTGGTCGGAAGGGTGTTGGGCGAGGTCCAGACCCGGTTGAAACCGTCCATGCCGACCTGGTTCACCACGGCCCGTACGAACCGCTCACCGTCACGGTACTGCCGCAGCTTGGCGTCGAGCCCCAGCAGCTTGCGCAGCGCCTGGTCCAGCCGGCCCGCGCCGCTCGCCCGGCGCTTCTGGAACTTCTCCCGGATCTCCGCCACGGACGGCACGACCTCCGGCCCCACCCCGTCCATGACGTAGTCGGCGTGCCCCTCCAGCAGCGACATCACCGCGGTCAGCCGGGCCAGGATCTCGCGCTGGGCCGGGGTCTGGACGAGTTCGATGATGGTGGGCGCGCCACCCTCCGCCGCGTCCCCCTCGTCTCCGGAACGGCCGCCGCTCAGGGACTGGACGGCCTCGCGGATCCGCTCCAGCAGGGTGGCCGGGTCCACATCGGTCTCGCCGAGGAACGCCTGGATCTCGGACTCGATGTGGTCGCGCAGCCAGGGCACGGCGGTGAACTGGGTGCGGTGGGTCTCCTCGTGCAGCGAGACCCACAGCCGGAAGTCGTGCGGGGCCACGTCGAGCTCCCGCTCCACATGGACGATGTTGGGCGCCACCAGCAGCAGCCGGCCGCCGCCCGGGGAGCCGGCGGGCAGCTCACGGGTCGCGGGCGCGAAGGTCTCGTACTGGCCGAGCACCCGGGAGGCGAGGAAGGACAGCAGCATCCCCAGCTCCACCCCGGTCACCTTGCCGCCGACCGTGCCCAGCACGGCCCCGCCGGGCAGTCCGCCGCGCCGGTCCTGCATCTTGCCCAGCAGCGGTTTGAGGAGCTGCCGGAAGCCCGCCACATTGGCCTTGATCCAGCCCGTGCGGTCCACCACGAGGACGGGGGTGTCGGAAGCCGGACCGCCCGAGACGGCCATCCGGGTGAACCCGCGGACGTGCTCCTCCGAGGACTTGGCGTGCCGGCGCAGCTCCGCGACGACGGCGCGCGCCTCCTCGCGGCTGACCTCGGGCCCCGGGCGCACCAGCCGGGTCGCGGTCGCGACCGCGAGGTTCCAGTCGACCATCTCCACACCACCGATGCTCGTCATGGCTTCACGGTACGTGGCCCGCGCCCCATCCGGGAGGACACCAGGGCCCGCGCAGGCGGCCGCCCCGCCTCCGGTCCGCCGCCCGCTCCGCCGCTCCGGTTCAGCGACAGGTCAGCGGCAGGTCAGCGGCAGCCGCAGTTGGCGAGGGCCGAGGCCATCCGGTCCAGGGCGTGCTGGGCGCCGTTCGGGTCGGTGGTGCCGTTCGTCATGAACGCGAAGACCAGCAGCCGGCCGTCCGCGTCCACGACCGAGCCCGCGAGGCTGTTGACCCCGGTGAGCGTGCCGGTCTTGGCGCGGACCACGCCCCGGCCCACCCCGTCGGCGTAGCGGGTGCGCAGGGTGCCAGTGAAACCGGCCACCGGCAGCCCGGTGAGCAGCGACCGCAGCTCCGGGTGGTCCTGGGCGGCGGCGCGCACCAGCACCTGGGCGAGCAGCCCGGCGGACACATGGTCGGCACGGTCGAGCCCGCTGCCGTCCGCGATCCGCGCACCGTCCAGCGGCAGTCCGAGCTTCCGCAGCCGCTCGGTCACGGCCTTGGCCCCGCCCGCGAAGCTCGCGGGCTCGCCCGCCGCGAGGGCGGTCTGCCGGGAGAGGGCCTCGGCGATGTCGTTGTCGCTGGTGGTCAGCATCCGCTCGACGAGCGAGGACAGCGGCTGGGAGCGGACGGAGGCCAGCGTCCGGGCGCCCTTGGCGGCCTTCCCCGACCGGGGCTCGCCCGTCACCTCGACACCCCGGTCGCGCAGCATCGACGCGAACGTACCGGCCGCGTCGGCGGCCGGGTCCGTGGCGCGCGGGGCCGGGCCGTGGTCGCTGTCGTCCTTACGGCCTTCGTCGGCCATCAGGGGGACGACGGGCGAGATGTTCTCGTTGGGGCCGATCGGGTGGAGCTTCGCCCCGGAGTAGAGCGAGGTGTCGTAACGGAGCCGGTAGGGTCCGGCGCCGCGCTTCTTGAGGGCGCGGGCGGTGGCGTCGGCCAATTGGCCGAGCGCGGCCGGGTGGTCGTCCCCTTTGACCTCGCGGGCGGTGAGGGTGGGGTCACCGCCGCCGACCAGCACGATGTCGTTCTCGCCCGCGCCCGCCACGACGCTGGTCCTGATGCGGTGGTCCGGGCCGAGGGCGGAGAGGGCCGCGGCGCCGGTCGCGAGCTTGATCGTCGAGGCGGGGACCGTGGCCGTCCCCGCCTTGCTGCCGAACACCTGCTGACCGGTGGTCACGTCCACCACCGACACCGAGCGCTCATCGCCCAGCGCGGAGTCCTCCAGCAGCGGTTCGAGCGTGTCGGCGAGCCCCGCCCCGGTGGGGGGCGGTACGGCGTCCTCGCCGCTGTCCGGCGACCGGGGCGCGGCCGGCCCGCCGAGCGCGGCCAGGACCGGCGCGGCGCTGGGCGCGGGCCGCGCCGGACCGTCGTCGCGCCCGCCGCCCGGAACCCCGTCCTCGGTGGCGCGGGCGCGTTCGGCCGTACGCTGACCGGCGTCCCACGGCCCGGCCACGAGCACCGCCACCACGGCGACCGCCAGGCCGGTCCCGGCGGAGACCGCCACCAGCTGCCAGGTCCGCCGCTGCTCCGGCGGCGTGCGCCGCCACTGGCGCCGGATACGGCCGCGCGCGCGATCCAGCGCGCGCAGCCCACGACCCCGCGCGCGGTCCAACTCGCGCAACCCTCGGCCGAGCCGGTGGCTCAGCCACTCCCTGACCTGCCACGATCTGGCTTCAGGCACGACCGACCAGCCCCTTTCGCCACCACACAGCTGCGTGGGGGACACTTAATCACCAGACGTATGTGTTGATCATGGAGGAGCCACCCGTGGAGTTCGACGTCACCATCGAGATCCCGAAGGGTTCGCGGAACAAGTACGAGGTGGACCACGAGACGGGTCGCATCCGTCTTGACCGGCGACTCTTCACGTCGACCAGCTACCCCGCGGACTACGGCTTCGTCGAGAACACCCTCGGCGAGGACGGCGACCCGCTGGACGCACTGGTCATTCTCGACGAGCCGACGTTCCCCGGCTGCCTGATCAAGTGCCGTGCCATCGGCATGTTCAGGATGACGGACGAGGCGGGTGGCGATGACAAGCTGCTTTGCGTACCGGCCTCGGACCCGCGGGTGGAGCACCTGCGTGATATTCATCACGTTTCGGAGTTCGACCGCCTGGAGATCCAGCACTTCTTCGAGGTCTACAAGGACCTCGAGCCGGGCAAGTCGGTCGAGGGGGCCAACTGGGTGGGCCGCGCCGAGGCCGAGGCCGAGGTGGAGGCGTCCATCAAGCGCCTCGAGGCCGCCGGCGGCCACTGAGTCCTGACCACGCCGGGCGGGCGGGGCACCCAGCGGGTGCCCCGCCCGCCCGCGTTTTCGGGCTGACGGCGCGTCCGGGCTGCCCGCGGTTCCGGGCCGGCGGCGCCGCGCCCCACCGGACCGAGCAGCCCCGGTCCCGCGCGGGCCAGCCCCGGCCCGGCGCGGGCAGCCCCTGGGCAGCCCCTGGGGTCAGAAGCCCCTGGTGCGTTTGGCGGCGCGCCGGTCGGACGGGTCCATGGGCGCACCCGGGGTCTTCAGGAAGAGCCGCGCGGCCTCGCCACCGAGGTTCACCCCTATGGCGATCGCCAGGGCCAGCGCCGCCGCCTGGGTGAGGTGGGGGATGCCGCGGTCCAGGTTTCCCTGGGCCAGGGCGAGCAGCCCGAAGTAGGTCGCGCTACCGGGGAGCAGGGGCCCGATCGCCGCCGTGACGTACGGCAACGCCGAGGCGTACCGATAGCGCGAGAGCAACTGGCCGAAGAGGCCGACCAGCCCGGCCGCCACGGTCGTGGCGGCGACGGGCGGCACGTCGGCGGTGTCGGCCAGCGCGCCGTAGACCACCCAGGCGACCCCGCCGTTGAGCGTGGCGAACAGCACGGTGTGCCGTTCCTGCTGGAGCAGGATGCAGAAGGTCAGCGCGAGCAGCATCGCGGCCAGGATCTGGATGTACGGCCGCTCCACATGGCGCAGCGCCGCCTCCGGGTTGAGCTTGGCGTCGAGCTGGACGCCCCCGTAGAGCACCGTGAGGACACCGCAGACGATGCCGACGATCAGATAGCCGACCTCGAGGAGGCGCGCCGCCGCGGTGATGTAATAGCCGGTCAGCCCGTCTTGGACGCCCGCGACCAGGGCCCGCCCCGGGATCAGCGCGAACAGCCCACCGGTGATCACGGCGGACGCCTGGAGCCCGGAGTTCGCGAGGCTGAGCGCCACCCCCATCGCGGCGGGCGGCATCGCCGCGGCCACGAACTGGTAGAACTCCGGAAGCCCGCGCCCCGAGGCCAGCCACGCCAGCCGGTCGCCGAGCATCGCGCCGATGGCCGCCGCGAAGAAGACCGGCCAGTCACCGCCGACCAGCATGCTCGCCGCGCCGGCCAGCCCGCCGCCCGCCACGGTGAGCGCCCAGCCGGGGTAGGGGTGGCGATTACGGCGTATCTCGGCCAGGCGCCGGTACGCCTCCTCCAGCGTGAAGTCGTCCTGTGAGGTGATGTCGTCGACCAGCCGGAAGACCGCGGACAGCCGGGTGTAGTCGGTGCCCCGGCGCCGTACGGTCCGGCTGGCGGTGACCGGGTCGTCGACCAGCGAGGGCTGGTAGCTGACCGACAGCAGGGTGAAGGTGACGGTCGGCTCGCAGCGGTCGAGCCCGTACGCGTGCGCCACGCCGAGCATCGCCGCCTCGACGTCCTCGGCCCCCTCGCCGCCCGCGAGCAGCAGCTCGGCGATACGGAGGGTGAGGTCGAGCACACGCGGCACGGCCGGCCCCGTCTCGTCCTGCCGCTCCACCCGCTCGGGCGTCGGGCGCTCGCTGATCGGCATGCGCAGCATCGTGCGCATCCGGTCCTGCCAGGGGGCGTCCTTGGTCAGCCGGAGGACGGGGATGCCGTTCGGCGGGGTGATGGCGGGGAAGCCGCCGGTGGTCTGGTTGCTCGACGGGGTCTTCACCCCGGCCGGGGGCACGAAGGCCGAGCCCTCGGGCTCACTGGGGGCTTCCGCGCTCAGCCCCTCGGGGACGGCGAACTCCGACGTCGGGTGCTCGTCCTCGGGCAGGGACGGCCGGGGGATGCCCAGAGGCGGCGTGAAGGCGCTGTGTGCCTCGTCGGACTGCGGCTTCTGGTTCTCTGCCGTGTCCACGTCCGGCGCGCTTACACCACGCGACACGTGCTGACGGTCCGGGGTCACGTTTCCTCGCTCCTCACCAGCCTCCCCGTACGGTTCTCAGCAGCCAAGGATGCAGCATCGGCGGCCACCGGAGCCCATTGTGCGGGGCGGCGACCGCCGAACGGGAGTGGGGGCGGTGTGAAGCGGATGTGAAGCCAGGGGAAAGGGCGAGGGAGCGAGGGAGGACGACGCGTGTCGCTCAGCGCTTCGCGTGGCGTCCGCGCGGCCCCTGAGAGGGGGCACCCGGGGTCGGACCCTGCGGCTCCGCCGGTCCCGCCGCGCCCTCCTTCTTGGCCTTGCCGCGGGCCCGGAGGTACTCGATCACGATCGGGATGACCGACAGCAGCACGATCGCGATCAGCATCATCTCGATGTGCTGATGGACGAAGTCGATCTTCCCGAGCGCCGAGCCGAGCAGGGTGACGCCGGTCCCCCACAGCACGCCGCCGATGACGTTGAAGATGATGAACGAGCGGTAGTTCATCCGGCTCACGCCCGCGATGATCGGCGTGAACGTGCGCACGATGGGCACGAAGCGGGCCAGGATCAGCGACTTCGGCCCGTGCTTCTCGAAGAACTCATGCGCCTTCTCCACGTTCTCCTGTTTGAAGAGCTTGGAGTCGGGGCGCCGGAACAGCGTCGGCCCCACCTTCCGGCCGAACAGATATCCGGCCTGGTCACCGAGGATCGCGGCCACGGCCACGGCCACGCACACCAGCCACAGCTCCTGCTTGATCACATCGGTGGTCACCAGCAGGCCGGTGGTGAAGAGCAGCGAGTCGCCCGGCAGGAAGAAGCCGATGAGCAGGCCGGACTCCGCGAAAACGATGGCCAGGACACCGAGCAGACCGAAGGTTTCGATCAGATAGTCCGGGTCCAGCCACTGAGGGCCGAGCGCGAGGGTGTTCACGGGTGTGAGGCTCCTGGGTCGAGGGGTGCAGGCTCGTGCGAGGCCCGGCCGCAGGTTCGGGGCGGACTGAGTGTTTATCGCAGTGTGCCGCCCAAAGCTATCAACGCCATGTGCCTGCCCTGGGTTCCCACCAGCGGACCGGAGGTATAGGGCGAGCCCCGGCCGGGCCCTGTCGATGCCGGTTCGGTACGGGTTCCACGGTGCGGCCTCACGTCGCGTGAGGTGCGAGTCCGGATGGCGAAACCATCCGACCGGCGTGGTGGGCCGCTGTCATCCTGCCGGTTGTGCTGGGGATAACCGATCTTTCGACCTATCTGGCCGGTCTGGCGCTGATCATCCTGCTGCCGGGCCCCAACTCGCTGTACGTGGTGTCGGTCGCGGCCCGCCGCGGCCCCCGTACCGGCTACCGGGCGGCGGCCGGGGTGCTGTGCGGGGATACGGTCCTGATGGCGCTGTCGGCGGGCGGGGTGGCCTCGCTGCTGCACGCCAGCCCGGTGCTCTTCGCGGTGGTCAAGTTCGTGGGCGCGGGCTATCTGACCTGGCTGGCGGTGGGCATGCTGCGCGGGGCGCGGGCGCTGTGGCGCCGCCGGGCGCAGGGCGCGGGGGCGGCCCGCGGCGCCGAGGGCGCGGCCGGGGCCATGGGGTCCGCGGAGGGCGAGCGCCCGTACCGCCGGGCTCTGGTCATCAGCCTGCTGAACCCGAAGGCGATCCTGTTCTTCATCTCCTTCTTCGTGCAGTTCGTGGATCCGCACTACGCCCATCCCGCGCTGTCCTTCGTGGCGCTGGGCGCCTGGGCGCAGCTGTTCAGCATCACCTACCTGTCGGTGCTGATCTTCAGCGGTACGTATCTCGCGGCCACCTTCCGGCGGCGTCAGCGGCTGCGGGCGGGGCTGTCGGCGGCCGCGGGCGCGGCGTTCCTCGGCTTCGCGGCGAAACTGTCGCTCAGCAGCGCGGGGTAGCCGGTACGGCGCGGGGGTGGCCGGTACGGCGCGGGACCGGGATGCGCGCCCGATATGCCCGTAATTTAATGAAGATGGCACTTCATCACGGCATGCGTGGCCGACGCGACAAGGAAGAGCGCCCCGAGTTCTCCGTCAACCCGCTCTACGGGGAGGCCAATCCGGTCAGCGGGATGAGCGGCGAACCCCCGTGCCACCGTTTCCCGGACGGGCCGATGGCGCCCACGACCGCGTATCAGTTCGTCCATGACGAGCTGATGCTGGACGGCAACGCCCGCCAGAATCTCGCCACCTTCGTCACGACGTGGATGGAGCCGCAGGCGGGCCGGCTGATGGCCGACTGCCTCGACAAGAACATGATCGACAAGGATGAGTACCCGCGCACCGCCGAGCTGGAGCGGCGGTGCGTGGCGATGCTCGCCCATCTGTGGCACGCCCCCGACCCGGACACGGTCATGGGCTGCTCCACCACGGGGTCGAGCGAGGCGTGCATGCTGGCCGGAATGGCGCTCAAGCGGCGCTGGGCCAAACGGAACCCGGTGAGCTATCCGGCGACCGCCCGGCCCAACCTGATCATGGGGACCAATGTCCAGGTGTGCTGGGAGAAGTTCTGCGACTTCTGGGAGGTGGAGGCGCGACAGGTGCCCATGGAGGGCAACCGGTTCCATCTCGATCCCCAGGCCGCGGCCGATCTGTGCGATGAGAACACCATCGGGGTCGTCGCGGTCCTCGGCTCGACCTTCGACGGCTCCTACGAACCCGTCGCCGAGGTGTGCCGGGCGCTGGACGACCTCCAGGAGCGCACCGGACTGAACGTCCCGGTGCATGTGGACGGCGCCTCGGGCGCGATGGTCGCCCCGTTCCTCGACCCGGAGCTGATGTGGGACTTCCGGCTGCCGCGGGTCGCCTCCATCAACACCTCGGGGCACAAGTACGGCCTGGTCTACCCGGGGGTGGGGTGGGCGCTGTGGCGCACGGCGGAGGATCTGCCCGAGGACCTGGTCTTCCGCGTCGACTACCTGGGCGGCGACATGCCGACCTTCGCGCTCAACTTCTCCCGCCCCGGCGCCCAGGTGGCCGCCCAGTACTACACCTTCGTGCGGCTGGGCCGGGAGGGCTTCCGCGCCGTCCAGCAGAACACCCGCGACGTGGCGCGCTCACTGGCCGAGCGGATCGAGGCGCTCGGCGACTTCACCCTGCTGAGCCGCGGCGATCAGCTGCCGGTGTTCGCCTTCACCACGGCGGAGGAGATCGACACCTTCGACGTCTACGACGTCTCCCGGCGGCTGCGCGAACGCGGCTGGCTGGTGCCCGCGTACTCCTTCCCGCCCAACCGGGAGGACCTGTCCGTGCTGCGGGTGGTGTGCCGCAACGGCTTCTCGGTGGACCTCGCCGATCTCTTCCTGGACGACCTGGCGTCCCTGCTGCCGGAGTTGCGGGCCCAGACCGCGCCGCTGGGGAAGGCCGTCACCGCGTTCCACCACTGAGGAGCCGGCGGCGGACCGGCGGGCGGCCTCAGCCCGTCTGGGCCGGGGACCGGAGCAGCTCGGCCCGGCGCCGGACCGCCTCCAGGGCGCCGGGTCTGCGGCCGGGCACCCGGCCCCGCAGGTCGAGCAGCAGCGGGGCGAGGGCGGCGGCCCTGGCCCGGTCCTGGACGAACTGCCACTGGTGGTGCGCCCGGTCCACGGCCCCCTCGACCTCCGGGTGACCGGCCGGCTCCCCGTTGCCCAGCCGCGCGTCGGCCACCGCGAGCCACAGCTCGCAGGCGCGGGCCGGGTCCCCGGCGATCCGGGAGAGGTCGGCGCGGACCTCCAGCCAGTGGATCGCCTCGGCGGAGCGGGGACCGGCCGTCCGGAAGGCCTCCTGCTCCCAGGCGGCCGCCATCGAGGCCGCCTCGCTGTGCCGCCCCGCGTTGGCCGCCTCGAATATCGCGGCGTGTATCGCGGCGTGCGGATCGGGCACGGGCGCCCGTCCGGGCGCGGGAGCGTGGGCCGGTGGCGCCGGGACCCGCACGGAATCGGCCGGCCGGAACGGTTCGGCAGTGCCCGGCGGCAGCGGGGCCGGACCGGCCGCCACCGGACCGGCCGGCCGGACCTCCGGCGCGAAGGCGGCCGGGACCGCGTACGTCTCGTCCGGTCCGGCGCCGTCCAGCAGCAGTTCGGGACCGCCGCCCAACCCCGCCTCCGCCGCGGCCCGCTGATGCAGCAGCGCGAACGGCGGGCGTTCGGCGGCGGCCCGCAGCAGCCCGGCGAACGCCCGGCTGTAGCCCGGCGTCGCCATCCCCCGCTTGGGCCGGGCGGGCGCCACCGTGCCGTACAGCGTCAGCCCGGCCGCGAGCCCGTACGGCCCGGCGGCCCTCAGCAGCGGCCAGGCCGTCTCGTCGGCCACCAGATCGGCGACCACGACGGTACTGCCCGGCGGCCGCCCGCCGAGCTCGGCCGCCAGCCAGTGCCAGGGCAGCGCGGTGTAGCGGACCGTCCTCGGCGCCGTACGGGCCAACGCCACATGCGGCAGCCGCTGTTTGGCGTCGAGCGTGAGCTGGCCCGTGAGATGGACCAGCACCGGACCCGGGTGCGCGGCGGCCGTCCGCAGATGCGTCAGCACGGTCTGCGGATCGACCGGGTCCACGAGTTGGACGACGCTGGCGCCGCCGGGCGTGCCCAGCAGCGCCGCCGGTGGTACGGCGGCGAGCTGGGGCAGCGCGGCGGTCGCGTCCATCAGTCGCTGTTTTCCGACCGGGCCGGCGGCGAGCAGCAGGGCATAACCAGGCCCGCTCACCGTCTCCGCCCCCGTGCCCGACCTGTCGTTCCCCATACCTGAACCGTAGCCGCAACCGGCGACGACCGGTGCGGGCAGCCGTCCCCGGTCGCGTGGCTTTCTCAGTCGGTGCCGGGTTCGGCGTACGGGTTGGGGGCGCCGTCCGGCAGGACGTCCACCGAGCGCTCCCCCTCGCCCGCCATCACATACGCCCCGCCCTCGAGCCGCTCGATCAGCCCACGGGTCCACTCGGCCCCGCTGTCCGCGGAGTGCACCCAGAACTTCATGATCTCGCCGATATGGCCCCACTCCTCGGGCGTGCCGTCCGGCGGCGTCCAGTGCCGGGTCACCTCGGCCCGCCACTCCTCCAGCGCCGCCACCCGCCGCTTCAGCAGGGTGATCGCCTCGGCACGGGGCAGGTCGACGATGAACCCCACCCCGGCCGTCAGCTCGTCGATCTTCTGGTCATGGCGCAGCAACGCCTCCCGCAGCAGCCGGACGTACTCCTCCTCGCCCGCCTCGGTCAGCTCGTACTCGGTCCGCGGCGGCCCGCCCGCCGTGCTCGGCGCGACGTCGTGGGCGTGCATCAGCCCCTGCTTCGCCATCTGCTTGAGGGCGTGGTAGATCGACCCGGGTTTGGCGTTGGACCACTGGTGCGCGCCCCAGAACTCCAGGTCGTTACGGACCTGGTAGCCGTGCGCCCGCCCGTGCTGGCGCACGGCCCCCAGCACCAGCAGCCGGATCGCTGACATCGCCCGCTCTTCTCCATCCTGGTCCCGTCCCCGCCGTGACCAGGCTAGTGCCGCGTCGGAGGGCGCCACCGGGCCGGGCGGATCACCGCTCGCGTCGCCGCTCGCGTCACCGGTCGCGTCACCGGTCGCGTCACCGGTCGCGTCACCGGTCGAGGACCGACCAGTCCGGCTCCGGCATCGCCCCGGTCTCGAAGACCAGGTCGAAGGCGCCCTTGCCGTCGATCGTCTCGCGGATGATGTCGGCGTGGCCGGCGTGCCGGGCGGTCTCCTCGATCATGTGGAGGATCAGCCAGCGCCAGGTGCGGGTGCCGCCCTCGTCCCACGGATAGCGGGGCGCCTCGAAGGTCGCGTCCAGCGAGGGCAGGGCCCGGATGGCGGCATCGGTCTTCCGTGCCGCCTCCTCGTAGCGGGCGAGCAGCACCTCGACCGTCTCGTCCTCGGCGGGCCGGAAGCTGTCCTCCCACTGGGCCATCTGCTCCTTGGGGTCCCCCACCTCCCCCCGGGCGGTTCCGAGCCAGCCCCGCTCGCCCGTGAGCGCGTGCTTGAGCAGCGCGGACAGGGAGAGCGCGCTCGCGCTGGGGGCGCTGCGGGCCTGCTCCTCGGTCAGTCCGTGCACCGCGCGCCGGATGCCACCGCGCTGTGCGTCCAGATACGCCAGCAGCGCACCGCGCTCGTCCTGACACGCTTCGGGGTTCACGATCACGGGCATGGGCCGTCGCCTTCCATCAGGAGGGCGTCCGGGTCCGGCGCCCTTCGATGCACCTCACGCTAGGAGGGCAAGCGGTCAGTTTCTGTCCGCGACCGGCGCGCTTCCGCGGCGTTCCCGCGGGGTCAGAACGGGAACTGGCTCCGGCCGTGCTGGATGGAGATCCACTTGGTGGTGGTGAAGTCCTCGATCATCGACTCCCCGTTGAGCCGCCCCAGCCCGGAGTGCTTCTCCCCGCCGAACGGCACGATCGGCTCATCGTGGACCGTGCTGTCGTTCACGTGGAACATGCCGGTGTGGACCCGCTGGGCGAACCGCACCCCGCGCTCCACGTCGCCGGTGTGCACGGCGCCGCTGAGCCCGTAGTCCGTGTCATTGGCGATCCGGACGGCCTCGTCGTCGCCGTCGAACGGAATCAGCGTCACCACCGGCCCGAACACCTCCTGGCCGAGGATCGCCGAGCCCTCCGGGACCCCGCTGAGCACGGTCGGCCCCATCAGGGTGCCCTCGGTGCGGCCCCGCACCAGCGCGGTGGCGCCGTCGGCGATCGTCTGGTCGACGAGCGAGGTGATCGCCTCGGCCTGGCTCTCGTTGATCAGCGGGCCGATGTGGGTGGTGGGATCGCCCGGGTCGCCCACCTTCAGCGTCTCCACCTTGGCCACGAACTTCTCGGTGAACTCCCGCTCCACCGCCCGGTCCACCAGCACCCGGTTGGCCGCCATACAGACCTGCCCCTGGTGGACGAAGCGGCTGAAGACCGCCGCGTCCACCGCGTAGTCCAGGTCGGCGTCGTCGAGCACGACCAGCGCGCTGTTGCCGCCCAGCTCCAGGACCGTGCGCTTGAAGTGGGCGGCGGCCACGGTGGCGACATGCCGGCCGACCTTGTCCGAGCCGGTGAACGAGATCACCTTCGGGACGGGGTGCTCGATCAGGGCGTCGCCGATCTCCGCGATGTCGGTGACCACGACATTGAGCAGCCCGGCGGGCAGCCCGGCCTCCTCGAAGATCCTGGCGACCAGACCGCCGCCGCAGACCGGGGTGTTCTGGTGCGGCTTGAGGACGACGGCGTTGCCGAGGGCCAGCGCGGGGGCGACCGACTTCAGCGACAGCAGGAAGGGGAAGTTGAACGGGCTGATGACACCGACCACGCCCACCGGCAGCCGGTAGAGCCGGTTCTCCTTGCCGTCGACGGGCGACGGCAGGATACGGCCCTCGGGCCGCAGCGCCAGCTGGACCGCCTCCCGCAGGAACTCCTTGGCCAGGTGCAGCTCGAAGCCCGCCTTCACATGGGTGCCACCGCACTCCGCGATGATCGTCTCGGTGAGCTCCTTCTCCCGCTCCTCGATGATCCGCAGCGCCCGCTCGAAGACCGCCCGGCGGGCATAGGGATTGGTGGCACCCCACGCGGACTGCGCCCGCTCGGCCGCCCGGTAGGCCAGGTCCACCTCCTCGACGGTCGCCACGGTGATGGAGGCGAGCTTCTCCCCGTTGTAGGGGTTGAAGTCCACGATGTCCCAGGAACCGCTTCCGCCGCGCCACTCGCCGTCGATGAACTGAAGGGCCAACTCGGAGAAGTAGGACATGCCATCCCTCTCTGGATGACGCGGTGCCGTTCACCGACAACCGCGCACAGGTGGGGGGTATTCGGTATTCCTGACAGAACGTCATCCTACTGGCGGGTTATCGGCGCGTCATTGACGAGTCGCTGATGAGGCACTGACGCGCCGCTGATGAGACGCCGATGCGGCACCGATGAGGCACCGATGCGCCACTGACGCGTCAGGCATCCCGGAGGAGCCCGCGGAGCAGATCCCGGCTCTTCTCCGGCGAGAGGCTGTCCGCGCTCAGCCGCTCCAGCACCCGCTCGTAGTGGGCCACTTCATCGGGTTTGTCCAGGTAGAGCGCACTGGTCAGCTGTTCCAGATAGACGACGTCGGGCAGATCGGACTCCGGGAACCGCAGCCGGGTGAACGCCCCGCTCTCCCCCGCGTGCCCGCCGAAGGCGAACGGCATCACCTGGAGCGTCACATGCCGGTGCTCGGAGACCGTGAGCAGATGGCGCAGCTGGGCGGACATCACGCTCCGCCCGCCGTAGGGGCGGTGCAGCGCGGCCTCGTCCAGCACCACGTGGAACGCCGGGGCGCGCTCGGAGACCAGCAGCTTCTGCCGCTCCAGCCGCAGCGCCACCCGCCGGTCCACCTCCGAGGCGCACGCCTGCGGCTGGCCGCAGGCGACCACGGCGTGGGCGTAGCCCTCGGTCTGGAGCAGCCCGTGGATGAACTGGACCTCGTAGCAGGCGATATGGGAGGCGGCGCCCTCCAGGCCGACGTAGGTCTGGAACCAGCCGGGCAGCACATCGCCGTAACTGTGCCACCACCCGGCGACATTGGCCTCGCGGGCGAGCGCGAGCAGCGCCGCGCGCTCCGCCTCGTCACTGACTCCGTACAGGGTCAGCAGGTCCTCGATGTCCCGCGCCTTGAAGCTCACCCGGCCCAGTTCCATCCGGCTGATCTTGGACTCGGAGGCCCGGATCGAATAGCCCGCCGCCTCACGGGTGATGCCACGGGCCTCGCGCAACCGCCTGAGCTGAGAGCCCAGGAGGATCCGGCGCACCACCGATCCACTCGACTCGCCTGCGGCCATGTCGGCGATCCTCCCTGTACGGAAAGCATCCTTGCGAACGGCGCCCCCGCGGCCCCTGGAGGCGAAGTCTGCCACTGATCGGGCTGCGCGCCGTATGCGCGTCGTTACTCAGCCACGGGTTGAACGTCAGTGTACGGAGTCAGAAATCCCGGTAAAACCGAGCGGACCGGACCAACTGAGGGCCGTGCACGTGCATCTGCCCTTGCATCTGCCGTGCGCATTCGGAACCATAGGGTGTGCGCACGGGCAAGCTGGTACGAAATCTGGCCAGGATTCGTCACGGCCACGGAAGCGGGAGTGCTCGCATGGGGAGCGAAGCTTCAACCCTGCTGGGACCCTTGTGGCAAGGGCTTGCCCCGATCGATCCCTCCGGCGTCTCCGGAGCCGTCTCCTGCGCACTCCCCGCCCGCTACGAGGCGGTCAAGGGCGCCCGTCAGTTCACCGGCTCGACCCTGCGGCAGTGGGACATCCCCGAGCTCCTCGACGAAGTGGCGCTGGTCGTCTCCGAACTGGTCACCAACGCGCTCCGGCACGCCCTGCCCGGCGGCCCGGCGGCCGGTGAGCCGGACCGCCCGGTGCGGCTGCACCTGATGCGCGGCCCCTCACGGCTGGTGTGCGCGGTACGCGACCCCAGCGAGGTGGGGCCGGTGGCGGGCGAGGCGGGCTGCGGCGAGGAGTCGGGGCGCGGCCTGCACCTGGTGGAGTCCTTCACGGACGGCTGGGGCTGGCGGCCGCTCGCGGGCACCCGGCGCGGCAAGATCGTCTGGGCCGTCTTCCACCTGCCCCGGACGTAACACATAACCGGCCGCACGCTCCGCCCGCACGGCCGCGCGTCCGTTCGCACGGGCGGATGGTCACGGGCGGGCGCTCCGTTCACACGGGCGGGCGGTCACGGGCGGGTGGACTCCGGCGGGGCCGTGGTGATGCCCAGGCTGTGCAGCTGGAAGAGCCGGGTCACATCGTGCATCGTGACGATGCCCTCCAGCCGCCCGTGGTCCACCACCAGCACCGGCATTCCGCCACCGCCCGGACGCGCCCGCTCCAGCACCTCGCTCAGCAGCTCACCGGGCTCGGCCACCGTGCACCGCGCCAGCGGTATCGCCACATCGCGCGCCCGCTGGGTCTCCCGGGCCCCGGCCGGCACCGCCGCGAGGGCGCGCAGCTGGACGACCCCGCTGGGCCGCCCCTCGAAGTCCAGCAGCGGCAGCACCGAGTGCCGGGAGTGGGCCGCCACCTCGTCGATGAACCGCTCCACGGTCAGCCAGTCCGCCCCGGTGGCGACCGGCGCCGACATCGCGTCGCCCACCCGCACCCCGCGCAGCGCCGTGTCGACTCCGGCCCGCTGCCGCTCCGCATTGGCGATGATCACCATGAACAGGCCGATGAGCGAGAGCCACAGCCCGCCGGTGTTCCCGCGCAGGAAGGAGATCCAGCCGAGCGCGATGAGCGCCACGCCGAGGATCTGGCCACTGCGCCCCGCCGCCCGCTCGGCGCGTTGGCGGTCCCCGGTGCGCCACCAGATCACCGCCTGGACCACCCGTCCGCCGTCCAGCGGCGCGGCGGGCAGCAGATTGAAGACACCCAGCAGCAGATTGGCCCAGCCCAGCCAGATCAGGACGGCGGTGGAGACCCCCCATCCGGTGAGCGCGTGCACCCCGATCCCCGCGCCGACCGCGATACCGCCGATGACCAGGCTGGTGAGCGGTCCGCTGACGGCCACCCAGAACGCGACCCCGGCGGTGCGGGGCCGTCCCATCTTGGTCATGCCGCCAAGTGCCCACAGCGTCACGTCCTCCACCGAGACGCCCCGCTTGCGGGCGGTGACCGCGTGCGCGGCCTCGTGCAGCAGCAGGCTGCCCATCAGCAGTACGGCGCCGACGGCGCTGGCGAAGGCGTAGACGGCGGTCGTCCGGCCGGGGGTCCACGCGGGCAGCGTCTCGTGGCCGAGCCCGTAAGCGAGCAGCACGATGAGCACTGGGACGCTCCAGTGCATCCGCAGTGGAACCCCGAGTACGCGTCCGACGCGGACCGAGCCGTTCATCGCCGTCTCACATCAGTCGGGTGCCCCCGCCTGCCACTACCAGTGTCGCGCGTCTACCAGTGTCGCGCGTCCGCGGCGATCAGCCCAGAGCGGCCGGATCGTGTGCCAGATGGTCGAATTCGCCGTCCTTGGCCCCGCGCAGCATCGCCTCGACCTCGGCCGGGGTGTAGATCAGCGCCGGGCCGTCGGGGAACCGGGAGTTGCGGACAGCCACGTCCCCGCCGGGCAGTTTGGCGAACTCGACACAGGACCCCTGGGAGTTGCTGTGTCTGCTCTTCTGCCAGACGACCCCCTGAAGGTCCGCGGCCGCCATGCCGTTGTACGGGTGGTCGCGCACAGGGCTTCTCCACTGTTCGTGCAGTTGTCAACTGCCCCGGATCATAGCCGCGTTCCTTTGCGAATGCATGAGCGAATGCACTTGCTTCTGCACGGGTAGATGCACCAGCAGATGCACGTGCACCTTGCGTATCGGCGTGATCACCCGACACCCGGCGTCTCCTGCCCCGCGTGATGGAGAGCAGTCGTCATGAAGGACGCCGGGGTCCTCCCCCGGGTTGAGCCGACCTCGTCGCCCGGCGTTGTGCGGGCGTCGCCCGGCGTTGAGCCGACCTCGTCGCCCCGCGTCGTGCGGGCGTCGCCCGGCGTTGTCGGACCGTTGTCAGACCCCCCTGCCAGACTCACGGGCATGAGATGGGCGGCGGCGGAGACGGATCACGGGGGTGTTCGTCTCTGCCCGCTCGGCCCCGAGGGAAAGGCCGCCGGACCGGTTGTCGAGGTGACGGCGGAGCAGGGCGGGATCGCCGAGGCCGTGCGGTCCCGCCCCGAGGCCGACCGGTGGGTGTGGCGGTCCACCGCCGAGGTCTATCCGCGGCTGCTGGCCGCCGGGGTCCGGGTCGAGCGGGCCTATGACGTCGAGGCGGCCGAGGCGCTGCTCCTCGGCCATGAGGGGCGCTCGGGCGCGCCGCGTTCGCTCGCCGCCGCCTGGGCGCGGCTGCGCGGACTGCCCGTCCCCGAGGATCCGCCGCCCCGGGCGGCCGGGGCCCAGCCGTCGCTGTTCGAACCCGGTCCGCCGCCGCTGCCGCCGGGCACCGACCCGCTCGACGCGCTGCTCGCGGTGTACGCGGGGCAGCTGGTCCGTACGGAGGCGGCCGAGCACCCGGACCGGATGCGGCTGCTGACCACCGCCGAGTCGGCGGGGACGCTGATCGCCGCCGAGATGCGGCGCGCCGGGGTGCCCTGGCGGGCCGACCGCCACCGGGAGCTGCTGGACGAGCTGCTCGGCGAGCGCTATCCGGGCGGTCTGGAGCCGCGGCGCCTGGCCGAGCTGGCCGACGAGGTGTCACGCGCCTTCGGCACCCGGGTGCGGCCCGATCTGCCCGCCGAGGTCATCAGGGCGTTCGCCCGCGCGGGCATCGCGGTCGGCTCGACCCGCGCCTGGGAGCTGCGGCGGATCGACCACCCCGCCGTGGAGCCGCTGCTGCGCTACAAGAAGCTCTACCGGCTGCACACCGCCCACGGCTGGGCCTGGCTCCAGTCCTGGGTGCGCGACGGCCGCTTCCGCCCCGAGTACCTGCCCGGCGGCACCGTCTCCGGCCGCTGGACCACCCACGGCGGCGGCGCGCTCCAGATCCCCAAGGTGGTGCGGCGCGCGGTGGTGGCCGATCCGGGGTGGCGGCTGGTCGTGGCCGACGCCGACCAGATGGAGCCCCGGGTGCTCGCCGCGATCTCCCGGGACCCCGGGCTGATGGAGGTCGCGGGCAGCGCCCGGGACCTGTACGCGACGCTGTCCGAGACGCGCGTGGTCGGCAACCGCGACCAGGCCAAGCTCGCGCTGCTGGGCGCGGTGTACGGCCAGACCTCCGGCGACGGCCTCAAGCATCTGGCGGCCCTGCGGCGGCGCTTCCCGGCGGCGGTGGCGTATGTGGACGAGGCGGCCCGCGCGGGCGAGGAGGGCCGGCTGGTGCGCACCTGGCTGGGCCGCACCTGCCCGCCCGCCGGGGGCGCCACCGAGGAGCCGGCCGACGAGGCGGGGCTGCCCCGGGACCAGGCGGAGCCGTCGTACGGCAGCACGGCCGGCGCCCGCGCGCGGGGCCGGTTCACCCGGAACTTCGTGGTGCAGGGCAGCGCCGCCGACTGGGCCCTGCTGATGCTCGCGGCGCTGCGGCGGTCGCTGGCCAGGGCGGGGCTGCGTGCGGAGATCGTCTTCTTCCAGCACGACGAGGTGATCGTGCACTGCCCCACGGAGGAGGCCGACACGGTCCGGGAGGCGATCGCCGAGGCGGGCCGGACGGCCGGCCGGATCGCCTTCGGACCGACACCGGTGCGGTTCCCCTTCACCATGGCGGCGGTGGAGTGCTACGCCGACGCGAAGTAGGCGGCCACGGGGTACGGCCTCCCCCGACAGTGGGCGGCCACGGGATACGCCCCCTCCCCCGACAGCAGGCGGCCACGGGATACGCCCCCTCCCCCGACAGCAGGCGGCCACCGGGTACGGCCCCTCCCCCGACCGGCTCAGCCCCACAGGCAGGGGTCCCGGCTCTCCCCACACGATGAGAGCGGAGGGCCGCCGGGCGGTGGCCCGCCACGCCGCCCACCGGGGAGACCTGCCATGACCATCAGTCTCGAGGCACTGCGCCGCTGCTCCATCGCCGTCGACCTCGGCGCGGCCAGAACGCGTGTCTACCTCAGACGGACCGGGCTCATCGTGGACGAGCCGACCGTCGCCGCCGTGAACACCCTCACCGGCGGGCTGATCGCGGTCGGCACGCCGGCGGAGCGGATGAGCGGGCGGACGCCCGCGCACATCCAGGTGGTACGGCCGGTCTCCAACGGCACCGTCGTCGACATCGCCATGGCCCAGCGGATGCTGCGGCTGCTGCTGGGCAACAAGCTGCGCCGGGCCTGGCGGCGCCGGCCGCTGGTGAGCGCCGCCGTCTGCGTCCAGCACGACGCCAACCCGCTCGCCCAGCGCGCCGCCGTGGAGACACTCACCGGTATCGGCGCCAAGCGAGTCGAGCTGGTGGACAGCCTGATCGCCGCCGCCGTGGGCTGCGGTCTGCCCGTCGAACGGCCCGAGGCGACGATGATCGTGGTGTGCGGCGCGGCCACCACCCAGGTCGCGGTGTTGTCGCTGGGCTCGATCGTGGCCGCCGAGCGGGTGCCGGTGGGCGGGGAGACCGTGGACCACGCCGTCGTCCAGCACCTGCGCAACGAGCACGCGCTGATGCTGCCCAGCCAGGCCGTCCGCCCCCTGCATCTGGTCCTCAAGGAGGGCGCACCGGCCTCGGGCAGCACCGAGGTGCACGGCCGGGACGTGGCCACGGGGCTCGCCCGGTCCGTACGGATCGACGTCGAGAGCGTGCGGACCGCCATCCGCACCCCGCTCACCGGGGTGCTGGACGCCATCGGCACGGTGCTGCGCCGCTGCCCGCCCGATCTGGTGGCCGACCTCGTCGACCGCGGCATCATGCTGGCCGGCGGCAGCGCGGTGCTGCCCGGGTTCGACGAGATGCTGCGGGAGGCCACCGGTATGCCGCTGAGCATCGCCGACCACCCCGACGTCTGCGCGGTCGAGGGGCTCGGCGCGATGCTCGACGGCAAGGTGCAGCCGCTGGCGCTGGACGCGATGGTCTCCTGACCCCGCCGCCTGACCCCGTCTCCGGGTCCCGCCGCCCGATCCCGCCGCCTGATCCCGCCCCTTGACCCCGTCTCCTGACGCCTGATCGGAAATTCTTCGCGACGCGTTGAGCGGCCGTCTCCTCCCCTGCGTAGTGAAGGGGGAAGAGGCCGGCATGGCCGCCGATCCCCCCGGGGGCACAGACCGGGAGTCGTCCGTTGATGTTGTCCAACTCAGGTCAGGTCCTGGAGGTTCAGGTGCACGACGACGCCGCCGTGGCCGATGAGCGTCCGTCGAGATCCCGCCGTGGCACGCCGGACGAGCAGCTCATCCGCGCGCTCTACCAGGAGCACGCCGGGCCGTTGTTCGCGTTCGTGCTGCGGCTGGTCGCGGGCGACCGGCACCGTGCGGAGGACATCGTCCAGGAGACCCTGGTGCGCGCCTGGCGGAACGCCGACCGGCTGTCCCGGGCCACCGGCTCCATCCGGCCCTGGCTGGTCACGGTCGCCCGGCGGATCGTCATCGACGGACACCGCAGCCGGCAGGCCCGGCCGCAGGAGGTCGACCCCTCCCCGCTGGAACTCCTGCCCGCGGAGGACGAGATCGACCGCGCGCTGCGGCTGATGACCCTGGCCGACGCGATGCAGGACCTCAGCGACGCCCACCGCGAGGTGCTGGTCGAGACGTACTTCAAGGGGCGGACCGTCAGCGAGGCGGCCCAGACCCTCGGCATACCCAGCGGGACGGTACGGTCCCGGGTCTTCTACGCGCTGCGCTCCATGAAGCTCGCGCTGGAGGAGAGAGGAGTGACGGCATGACAGCGCGGACGCATCACCACCACCCGGGACACGACGCCGTCGGCGCGTATGCGCTCGGCGTGCTCGACGAGGCGGACGCCGCCCGGTTCGAGGAGCATCTGGCCGGCTGCGCCCCGTGCGGACGGCGGCTGGACGAGCTGACCGGCCTGGAACCCCTGCTGGCCGCGCTGGCCGCCGACGTCCCCGGAATCCACGGCAGCCCCGGGCGGACCCAGCTCACCGGCCACACCCCGCATGCCTTCAGCGCCACCCCGGGCGCCATCGAGACCCTCACCGCGCGCCCCGGCCCCGCCGTGTTCCACCGCATGGCGGGCGAGGTCGCCGCGTCCCGCGCCAAGCGGCGGCGGCGCGGTCTGTACCTGGTCGCGGCGGCGGCCGCCCTGATCGTCGGCGGTCCGCTCGGCACCGTCGCGGTCACCTCCGGCGGCGGCTCGGACAGCTCCGTCTCGGCCGCGGCCGGCGAGCGCGGCCTCTTCGAGCGGATGCCGGACAAGGTGCGGGGCACCGACCCGGACACCGAGGTGGACGCGGCGGTCGCGCTGGAGGACAGGATGTGGGGCACCGACGCCGTGCTCAGGCTGAAGAACGTCAAAGGCCCCCTGGACTGCAGCCTGATCGCGATCTCCAGGGACGGCCGTGAGCAGACGATGACGACCTGGTCCGTGCCCACGTGGGGATACGGCATCGAGGACAGCCCCAAGGCGGCCGCGAGAGAGCCGCTGTGGGCCCACGGCGGCGCGGCGATGAAGCGCGCCGACATCGAACGTCTCGAGGTCCGTACGAACGAGGGAAAGCGCCTGATCTCCCTGGACGCCTGACGTCCGCCGACGGGCTTTCCGGCCGGTGCCACCCGGATCGCCGATCACTCCGTGCGGCGTGGTGAACGAGATGTTACACAGAGTGTGATATGTCGTGCTTCGCGTCCCCGGGGGGTCCGGATCCGAGGAGGCACCCGTGGCTGACCCGGACGCCCATCAGCAGCGCATGTTCGCTCAGTATGTGTTGCCGGAGGTCGAGGTGCTGCTGCGCGTGGCCATGTCACTGACCGCCCAGCGGGCCGACGCCGAGGATCTCGTACAGGACACGCTCCTACGGGCCTACCGGGCGGTCGGCCGTTTCGACGGGAGACATCCGCGGGCCTGGCTGCTGACGATCATGCGGCATGCGGAGGTCAGCCGGCGCCGCCAGCGCCGGCCCCGGCTGCTCGACGATCCGGACACCGACCTGGAGCGGCTGGTGCCCGCCCGGGGCGCGACACCGGAGGAACTGGTGGTCGACACGACGTTCGACGAGGCCGTGGACGCCGCGTTCACGGCACTTCCGCTGAGGGACCAGCAGGTGGTGCGGCTGGTGCATGTGGACGGGCTGTCGTACGCGGAGGCCGCACAGGTGCTGGACGTCCCCAAGGGGACGGTGATGAGCAGGCTGCACCGGGCGCGCAAGCGGATCCGGAGCCGACTGCTGGCCGCGGGAGTGGAATCGGAGCGAGGTGGCGCATGAGCAGATGGACATGGTGGCGGACCACGCGGACCGCGCCGATCACCCGAACCGCACAGGCGACCACCGAGCGGCGCCGGACCACCCGGTGTCCCGTGGGCGCGCCGATGCTCCAGTCGTATCTGGACGGGGAGCTGGATGCGCCGGCCGCCGCCCGGGTGCGGGCCCATGTGGCCGAGTGCCACCGCTGCGCCCGGGAGCTCGCCGTCTACCAGCGCATCGGCGAGGCGCTGGCCGCCCGCGGGGCGACGGACGAGGCGGTGCTGGACCGGCTCAGGGACTTCGCGGAGTCCCTCGCGGAGCGGGAGAGCCGGGAGCGGGGAGCGGACCCGATGCCGGGGGCGGAGCCGGTGCCGGCGGCGGACCCGGTGCCGAGGACGGAGACGGTGCCGGGGGCGGAGGCGGTGCCGAGGACGGAGCCGGCGCCGAGGACGGACTCGATGCCGAGGACGGAGGCGGTGCCGGCGGCAGACCCGGTGCCGAGGACGGAGCCGGTGCCGGGGACGGAGACGGTCCCCGGGACGGCGCCGGGGGCGGAGCGGGATGCGGATCAGGGCGCGGTGCACAAGGCCGGAGGCTGACGGCCGGACCGGGCAGCGCGCGCGGGGTCCTGCGCAGCAGCAGGACCGCGGTGAGCAGAATTCCGGTGATCAGGGCCACATCGGCGAGGTTGAACACCGGGCCCCGGGCGTCCACCGTGATCCAGTCGATGACGGCGCCGCGCAACGGGCCCGGCGACCGGATCATCCGGTCGGCGCCGTTGCCCGTCGCTCCCCCGGCGATCAGCCCCAGGCCCAGCGCCGCGCCCCGGCCGCGCGCCCGCAGCCCCGCGCCGGCCGCGGCCAGTGTGGCGACCGCGCCCGCGAGTGTGATCACGACGATGAGGGCGGGCCTGCTGTGTCCCAAGCCGAAGGCCACCCCGGTATTGCGCACCAGCAGCGCGCTGAACGGCCCGAACCGGGCCTGCGGACCGAAGGTGCCGCTCCAGGCGGCCAGCGCCATGGCCTTGGTCAGCTGATCGGCCACGATCACGCCGAGCGCGATCAGGGGGAAGAGCAGCCGACCGGCCGCCGGATGGGGCTTCATCATCGGCCTCCCTCGGGGCCGGCCCGCGGGCGCGGTCCGCGACCCGGAAGGGAAACCCACCGAGCGCCCGCCCCGCTTCCCTTCCGGCAGAACGAGTCCGGCCGGAGGGGCGGCAGGGCGGCGGGGCGGCGGGGCGGTACGGAGGGGCCCGGGGTCGTCCCGGACGCCCCCGGGCGCCCCGGGCGGTCCCGGCCAGCCCCAGGACGACCCGGGCACCCCGGGCAGGCCCCCGGGCTCGGGACGACACCGAGCGCACCGGACGACCCCGAGCAGCCCCGAGCGGTCCCGGACGACACCGGACGACCCCCGAGCAGCCCCGGACGACACCGGACAGGCCCCGATCCCTGAAGGGCCCCCGGCGCACCGGGCGGCCCCGAGCGCACCGGGCGGCCCCGAGCGACCCGCCGAATGGCCCCGGGCAGTCCGGGCGGTCCGGGCGCCCCTGAGCGAGGCCCCGGGCGGCGGCCCCGGGCGAAAAAAGGGCAAGGGCCCGCAGGCGGATGCCTGCGGGCCCTTGCCGCTGTCCGTCGCCGGGGTTACCGGCGCGGTACCGAAGGGGTCACTCCGACGATTACTTCCCCTTCTTCGCCTCCAGCAGAGGCGTCTGGTACTTGGACAGCATCTTCATCTTGTTCTTGTCGATGGTCTTCCAGTCGTTCTTCAGCACACCGCCGGTGTCACCCGAGTCCGGGTTCCAGGTCCAGTAGGTGTAGCTGATCCCGTTCTTCTTCAGGTAGTCCATCAGGGCGTTCTGCCAGACGGCCTCGGAGCTCTTGCCGGCGGTCTTCTTACCACCGAACTCACCGAGCAGCAGCGGGGCGATGTTCTGCTTCTTGATGTACGCCCAGTGCTTCTCCCAGATGGCCGGCATGTTCTTCGGGAAGTCCTTCGCCATGAACCAGTTCTGGTTGTAGACGCCCGGACCGTAGTCGTGGGCCGAGTAGACGACCTTGTTCGGCTCCTTGAGCTTCACCGGGTGCTTCTTCACACCCTGGAGGTCGCCGCCCCACCAGAACTGCTCGTCCTTGAAGCGGTCGGTGCCCTCGACGAAGATCAGCCAGTTCTTGTTGACCTTGTGGATGGCGTCACCGGCCTTGGTGGCCGCCAGCTGCCAGTCGGTCTTCGGGTTGCCGTCGCCCCACGTGGCCTGGCCACGCGGCTCATTGTGCAGGTCGGCGCCGATCACCCGGTCGTTGTTCTTGTAGCGCTTGGCCAGCTTGACCCAGTCGTCCAGCCACTGCTTCTCGGACAGGCTCTGGGAGTACCACAGCTCACTCTGGCCGTACTGGTCCGGACGGTGCTGGTCCAGGATCACCCGGATGCCGCGGTCGGTGGCACCCTTGACGATCTTGTCCATGATCTGCTGGGGGGTGAGACCCTTCAGATCGGGGTTCTTCTTGAAGTCGATGCCGTTGGGCTTGGCCGACGACTTGAACATCTCGTTCGAGTACGGCAGGCGCATGGTGTTGAAGCCCTGCTTGGCCATCTGGTCCAGCATCGACTCCCAGTTACGGGTCCACAGGCCGTGCGGCGCGTAGGTCCCGGTCTCGAAGCCGAACCAGTTCACACCGGTCAGGACGACCTTCTTGCCGTTCTCGTCAACGATGTCGCCCTTCTTGGTCGACAGCGGACCGTCAGCACCCGCACCGGTGGCCTTGGCCTCGGAGGCGGTGGTGGTGGCCGCACCGGCCGGGCCATCGTTGTTCACCGCGAAAGCGGTGACGGTGCCACCCACGGCAGCAGCAGCGACGACGGCCGCCGCGATACCGAAGCGGAGACGCTGCGGGCGCGGCGCGCGCTTGGTCTCGGTGGTCGGGGCGTTGTTCTGGTCCATGGGGGAATTCATTCGGTGATGCTCCTGAGGAATTCGGGTACTGCGGTCTTGAGGATGCTGGGGATTTTCGTCGGAGATTCCAGACATTCCATCTGCGGGTCGGAGACTGCGGTCAGCCGGACAATCCGCGCGGACGGTAGGAGTTCACCGATCAGGCGGTCCAGCCGCTGCGCTCGCCAACTGGGCTCATCCACGTCGATCAGCACCACATCCGGTCGCATGTGATGGGCCAGAGAAATTGCTTCTCGGGCCGATCCAGCGATGCCGGACAGCTCCAGTCCGGGCTCCTCGACTACGAGATCGGCGAGAGCACTCAACACCAGTGGGTGGTGCTCCACGACGAGAACTCTGTGCATCGATTTGGAGCTCCTTCGGGCTTGTCCTTTCGCTGCACGACATTAGGGAGTGACCGCAGTCCGATTCGCCGTACGCCTGGTTGAAATCTGCGTACCTCAATCGCAGGAATTCCGGGCACACCAAACGGCCGAATTCCGCCTACCTCAATTGAGGTAGGAGAATTCGGCCGTTTTGTATGGGTTATGTCCGCTTTGGGGGGAGGCAAGAAGGCATGCGAAGGCGCCGGTCAGCGGGTGACCGGCGCCGGTGAGAGGGGGGTCAGCGCATCAGCGGGGCAGCCGAGCGGCGCATCAGCGGGTCAGGCGGTACGCGTAGCCGGGGACGAACGTGCCCGCACCGGCGGCACAGCCGTCCGCCTGGCCCGGCTCCTTGATCCACAGGAAGGCGTCCACCCCGGGGATGCCCGTGGCGGCGGTGGGGGGCTTGCCCAGCTTGCGGCCCGGCGGGTCGCAGAAGCGGTGGCTCCGCGTGGGCCCCGCCCCATTGCGGCTGGTGTCGACCACGACCCCCAGCCGGGGCCGGCGCACCTCCCTGACCACGGACAGGCCGTAGCGCACCTCGTCGGCGGTGGCGTTGAAGTTGGAGACGTTGACCGCTATCCCGTCCCCGTACCGCTCTATCCCGGCGTGCCGCAGCCGGGCGGCCATGGTGCGCGCGGGCTGCCATCCGGAGTTCCCGGCGTCGTAGTAGACCCGGGCCCGGGGCGCCCCCCGCTGGAGCGCCCGCGCGGCGTACGACAGCGCCGCGAACCGCTCCGCCCGCTGCCGCGGCTTGAGACAGCTCATATGCGCGAGTGCGTCCGGTTCCAGGATGACGATGGCGCGCCCGTCCCCTATCCCCCGGGTGAGGGCCTCGCTCCACCGCCGGTACGCGGCCGTGTCCCCGGCGCCGCCGGAGCTCAGCTGCTGGCAGTCGCGCTGCGGGATGGTGTACGTGACCAGCACCGGAATCCGCCGCTGGGCGGCGGCGGTGCGCACGAGGTAGCGGGCCCGCTCCTCGATCAGGGACTCATTGGTCTCGGTGAGCCAGGCGCCCTGGGGCTCGGCGGCGATCCGCCGGGAGATGGCCGCCGCCCGCCGGTCGCGCGGATGGTCGCGCACCCAGCTCGCCGCCGGGTTGTGGGGATCGACGTAGAAACGGGTCGTCGCCGGGAAGGCCGGCTTGACCACGGGGAGTGTCGGCTTGGGCGCGGACCGCGGCGTCGGGCCCGCGAACAGGGCCTGCACGGTGGTCGCCGCCATCACCACCTCGGCCACCAGCACCATGACGATCAGCTGGGCGACACCCCGGCCCGCCCACCGGGAGGTCCGTCCGCGCGTCGGCGGGCGGGTCCGGCCGACGCGTTCGCGCAGTTTGGCGATCATGGCGAGTCCCGTCCGGTCTCAGCCGTTGCGGGAGTTGTCGGGCGGGGGCCTGCGCCGGCTGATGAGCACCACCGCCAGAACCGCGAGCACCACCAGGACCCCGGCCACTATCCCTATCGCGACCAGGGCCGATTCATCGTCCTTCGGTTCGGCGGCGGAGGCGGCCGGGGTGGCGTGCGGATGGCGGCGGGGGGCGGCGGGCTCGGCGGCGGCGGCCGGCGCGGCCCGGTCCGCCAGCGCCTTGGCCGGGGCGATCACCCCGTAGCCGTAGCGGGGATCATGGCCGGCGGAGCCCTTGCGATGGGCGGTGTCGATCAGCTTCTGGACGATCTGGTTGGCGTTCCAGCGGGGGTGCTCCGCGCGCAGCAGCGCGGCCCCGGCCGCGACCCAGGGGGCGGCGAAGCCGGTGCCGTCACCGGTCCAGTAGTCGTTGTCGCCGGAGGTGGTGAGGATGGCGACGCCGGGGGCGGCCAGGAGGGTCTTCCCGCCGTGGTGGGAGGAGCTCCACACGGCGCCCTTACGGTCGGTGGCCACCACGGCGACCACACCGGGGAGGGCGGCCGGGTAGGTGGGCCGGTTGCCGTCCTTGCCGGTGTCGCCCGCACCGGCCACCACCACGGCGTTCTTGGCGACGGCGTACTTGACCGCGGATCGCAGCGCGGGGGTGGGACGCTTGAAGGAGACGGTCAGATCGATGATGCGCACGCCATGGCCGACCGCGTGCCGGATGGCCTGCGCGGTGGCGTCGGCCACGGGCTTTCCGTCGCGGTAGACGCCGAGCGGCATCACCTTGGCCTCGGGCGCCAGCCCGTACACCCCGTCGCCGCGGTAGTTGCGGCCGGTGCCGGCGATGATTCCGGCGGCGTGGGTGGACTGCTCGGCCGCATGGCCGGTGTCCCGGGTGCCGAAACCGCCGGTGCCGCCCGCGAAATCCTTTCCGCGGACCACGCGGCCGCGCAGATCCGGATGGGTCGCGTCGACCCCGGTGCCGATGACCGCGACGGTCACCCCGGCGCCTTTGTTGAATTTCCAGGCACGTTCCGCATTGAGCGTGGTCAGCGCCCATTCGGAATCGTGCAGCGAACCGGAACCGGAATCACTTGCCGCGGCCGGCGTGGCCAGTGCGAGCGTCATCACCGCGATGACTGCTCCGGCCCGGCCGGCGAATGGATGGCGTGACATCGCGTGACCTGACATTACGTCACCTACTCTCCTCGCATGGGACGCAAGGCCGTCGGGCCCATCTCATCTTTGGGCATCCCCCGCAAGTAATGACACCCGCGAGCGGGTGAGCACACCGTCCCTTCTTTGGGGGACCGGTGGGAACGCCCCGGGTCCGGCTCTCCCCAATACGGGGGACCGGACAGGTCCGCCGAAGGTGTACCAGCCGCTCCCCCGAGCGCGGGTACTACCTCCTTTTCGGGTGACGCACTCTTGGTGCAACGGCGATAAAAGCCTCCTGCCGAGGGAGTCGCGATGCAGCGTTTCCGAACGTTCAGCGAGCGCACCGGCAAGCCGGATGACGAGGTGGATACCACCGCCCGGAGGCGTACCGGGATGTTCTCGCGCGCCCTCCCGAGGCGGAACCCGATGGCGGGCCTGCCCGGTCTGGCCGTGCGTTTCGCGGTGGTCGGCGGGGGCGGAGTGCTGGTGAACACGGTGGTCCTCTTCGTCCTCTACCACTGGGCCGGACTGCCGCTGCTGGCGGCGTCGTCGATAGCGGTGGAAATCGCCGTGGTCCACAACTATCTGCTGAACGACCGGTGGACCTTCGCGGTGCGCACCCCGTCCCTCAGACGATTCATCAAGTTCAACGTCACCGTCCTGGGCGGGCTCGCGGTGAATGTGTTCATCGTCTGGTCACTGGTGCGGGCCGGAATGCATTTGCTGATGGCCAATTGTCTCGGCATCGCGGCGGCGTTCGCGGTCAACTTCGCATCGAGTACCGGCTGGGTCTGGGGGAGGCGAAGCCGATGATTGTCGCCATCGTCTACCTGGTGCTGATCGTGGTCTCGATCCTGCTCACCGTGCAGTCGGCCCATGTCCTCTATCTCATGCTCTACACCTGGGACCGGGCGGACGCCGAACGGAAGGCCAGGGCGCCGGAGGAGTTTCTGCCGCCCCAGCTCTCCTTCAGTGTCCTGCTGCCCGCCCGGCATGAGGAAGACGTCATCCAGAGCACCATCGAACGCGTGGTGCGGGCCGACTATCCGGCCGAACTGCTGGAGGTCTTCGTGATCTGCTCCCAGGACGACACCGGCACGGTGAAGAAGGCGGAGGAGAAGATCGACGAATTGCACCGCGAAGGTCTGCACAATGTGCGGGTCGTGGTGTTCGACGACAAGCCGATCAACAAGCCGCACGGCCTCAACACGGCCCTCCCGCACACCGCCAACGAGGTGGTGACCATCTTCGACGCGGAAGACGACATCCACCCGAAGATCTTCAGTCTGGTGAACACCGTGATGGTCCAGGAGGACGTCAGGGTGGTCCAGGCCGGTGTGCAGCTGATGAACTACCAGTCCAACTGGTACTCCACGCTCAACGTCCTCGAGTACTTCTTCTGGTTCAAGAGCCGGCTGCACTACCACGCCCACTTCGGCTCGATCCCGCTCGGCGGCAACACCGTCTTCTTCGCCCGCCAACTGCTGCTGCGGCTCGGCGGCTGGGACGACCGCAACCTCACCGAGGACGCCGACATGGGCCTGCGGATATCCGCCATGGGCGAGCGGGTGCGCGTCGTCTACGACGACCGGTACGTGACCAAGGAGGAGACCCCGCCGACCCTCGGCCACTTCATCCGGCAGCGCACCCGCTGGAGCCAGGGCTTCATGCAGACCCTGAAGAAGGGCACCTGGAAGAAGATGCCGACGCGCAAACAGCGCTGGCTCGCCTTCTACGTCCTGGCGTTCCCGCGCGGACAGGCGCTGCTCGGCCTCTATCTGCCGCTCTCACTGGGCATGATCCTGATCCTCAAAGTGCCGGTGATGATCGCGCTCTGCTCCTATCTGCCCGTACTGCTGCTGGCCGCGCACTTTCTGGTCCAGGCAGTGGGCCTGTACGAGTTCACCGGCGCCCACGGTCTCGAAGCCTCGCCGAAGGCCGTCCTCCGGATGGCCATCGCCTGGTTCCCCTTCCAGATGGTCCTCGCGTACGCCGCGCTGCGCGCCATGCGGCGCGAGATGCTCGGCCGCCACGACTGGGAGAAGACACAGCACGTAGGCGCCCACCGGGCCACCACGGAGGAGGCGGAGTCGCGTGTCGGATAACACCACGCCCTCGCGGCCGACGCCCGTCGCCGCGACGGACAAGCGCGCCGCCAAGCGCGCCACGGAGGAGAAGCGGCCCGCGGGGGACAAGCGGCCCCCGGAGGGCAAGCGCCCCGCGGGGGACAAGCGGCCCGCAGGACCCAACAGGGCCGCAGAGGACAAGAAGCCCGCGCGGCCGCCGCGGCGGCGCCGCCCGAGGTTCTCGGTGGAGCGCGGCTGGTTCCCCCCGCTGGGGTCCAAGGGGAAGGTCGCCCTGGTCGTCTCCCTGCTGACCGGGCTGCTCACCCACGGCTACCACCTGTTCCGCTATCCGCTCTACCTCACCGACGAGGGCATCTACATGCAGCGGGCGTGGTCGGTGGTGCGGGAGACCAGCCTGTCGCCGTACACCTACGACTACGACCACGCCCCGCTGGGCTGGATCACGCTGGCCGGGTGGGCCTTCCCGCTGCCGAAGCAGTTCGAGACCTTCGGAAACGCGATCAACACCGGACGGTTTCTGATGCTGCTGGTGCATGTCGCGAGCGTCTATCTGCTGTTCGAGATCACCCGGCGGCTGTCCGGCAGTGTGCTGGCCGCCACCGTGGCCTCGTTCCTCTTCAACGTCTCGCCGATCGCGGTCTACTTCCAGCGCCAGGTTCTGCTGGACAACCTGATGATCTTCTGGCTGCTGCTGAGCCTGTTCGCGCTGCTGCGCCGGGAAGTCACCATCAGATCGGTGTTCGGCGGCGGGTTCGCGCTGGGCATCGCGCTGATCACCAAGGAGAACGCGATCTTCTTCGTGCCGACCTTCATGTATCTGCTCTACCGGAGGGTCAAAGGGTCGGCCAGCCACCGGTTCACCAGCTCCCTGTGGCCGTTCGCCGCGCTCGCCCCGATCGGCGGCTATGTGACCTACGCACTGCTCAAGAACGAGCTGCTGCCGAGTGGGTTCGACTTCGACCTGAACAATCCGCCCGCGGACCACGTCTCGCTGCTCTACACCCTGTGGTGGCAGCTCAACCGCAACCAGGGCACGCTCTTCAGCGAAACCGGGCTGTTGCAGACCAGCTGGCTGGTCCGGGACAAGTACCTGCTGATCGTCGGGGTGTGCGCGATGCTGATCAGCCTGTGGCTCGGCGTCCGGGACCGTAAGCGCAACCTGGGCTTTCTCATCGCCGGGACGCTGGCCTTCGGATACGCCTTCTACCTGGTGCGCGGCAGCGTGGTGCTGGACTTCTACGTCACCCCGCTGATCCCGATGCTGGCGATCAACGTCGGCATGGTCACGGACCGGCTGCTCACGGGTTCGTCCGGAAATCGGTTCCTCCGCGGCGCTCATTCCATGACGCGGGTCGCCCTGCCGTCGTTCGTCGCGATTCTGCTCCTCGCGTCACCGGCCTCCGGATATCTCGTCCACACCAATACCGAGGGCCGTACGCAGATCGCCGACCAGTACCAGTCCAGGATCAATCTCACCGGAATGCAGCATGCCCAGATCGCCTGGGTGCGCAAGCATGTCCCGCCCAATTCGCGCATCATCATGGACGACGACCTGTGGGGGGAACTCCACGATGTGCGGCCGTTCTATCCGTACGCGCATTCCCACTGGAACGCCTCGTCCGACCCGGATGTCCGCGACAAACTGTTCAAGAAGAAATGGCAGAACGTCGACTACATCATCATGTCGAACAAGATGCGCAAGTCGATGGCCACAAACAATGCGGACGGCCGGGAGAACTGGATACTCCAGGCGCTGCGTAATTCCGACCGGGTCTGGTCGGAAACCCAGGGCAATATCAAGCTGGAAATCTACCGTGTGCAGTAGCCATGGGAAGAGGAGGTGAAGGCCATGCCTGAGTACGACGAGGACTGGGATGTCTCCGAGGACAGGGATGATCCCGAGTACGAGGAGAACACCCCCGACGGTGGCAAGAAGAAGAAAAAGCTCACCTGGAAGACCGTCCTGCTGGCTCTCGTGGTCTTCGCGATCGTCGGATCGCTCGTCCAGGTGGTCGCGCGCGGCGGCTTCGGAGGCGCCCTGAACACCACCGGCAACGGAGGCGGGGGCGCGCCGAAGAAGGAGCACTCCCAGCAGGAGCGGGAAATACGCCCGCCCAAGCAGCCCAAGACCATCAAACTGGGCAACCAGCGGGTCCCCCAGGCGTCCGGCCCGATCATCGTGATCAACCCGGGGCTGGTCAGTCCGGGCGGCAGCGCCGCGGTCGAGGGCGGTGGCTTCGACAAGAAGGCCACCGTGGACATCCTGCTCAAGGCCCGGAAGTCGGACACCAAGGGCCGCGCCATCGGCAGCGTGCGCTCGGACAAGCACGGGTCGATCTACGCCCGGTTCACCATGCCCGAGACCGCGGGCAACCGCCCCGCGGTCCTGGTGGCGCAGCAGCGCGGCTCGTCCAAGGCGGCCGAGGCCCAGGTGGTCACCGGCGGCGCGGTCGGCACCGCGAAGATCAACAAGCTGGTCGGCCGGCCCGGTGACGTGGTGACGGTCAGCGCCCGCGGCTTCCGCCCCGGCGAGGCGATCGACGTCTTCTGGGGACGGACCACCGGCACCCCCGTGACCACGCTGCACACCGACGGCAGCGGCGGCGTCGCCCATGCGGCGATCAAGGTGGGCGTGGCCCCGACCGGCTCCAGCACCCTGGTCCTGGTGGGCAAGCGCAGCAAGACCACGGCCACCGCGCCGTTCCAGATGCTGGCCATGTACCCCTCGATGAAGTCCCGGCCGTACGCGCTCAAGGCCGGTCAGCGGATCACGCTGTCCGCCAACAAGTTCGCGCCGGGTGAGCGGGTGCTGGTCTACATCAACTCCACCGGGGGCCTGCCGGCCTTCACCGCGCAGGCGAACGGCATGGGGCAGATCCGCGATGTGGCGTTCAACGTACCGTTCGGCCTCAAGGGGCGGCAGACGCTGATGGCGATCGGCGACCAGAGCCGGGCCGTGGTCCGCTCGGGCTTCACCGTGCTGCCGTACACCCCGTCCGCCGAGCCCAGCGCCTTCGGCGGCAGGGCGGGCACCACGCTCAGCTTCTACGTCGCGGGGTTCGCTCCGGGCGAGACGGTGAACGCCTACGCCGGTTCGGGCTCCAAGGCCCAGCGCAAGATCGGCACCTTCCAGGTGGACAGCCGGGGCAAGGCGTCGGCCGTGGGCTCGTACAAGATCACCCCGGCCGATGAGAGCGGGGTGGCCTTCCAGCTCATCGGCCAGAAGAGCGGTGGCGTCGCCAAGGCGAGCATCAACATGTCCTCCGGCCACGGCCAGGGCGACTAGGGACCGGAACCACACCGGGGACGAACGTGGGCCGGTCCGTGCCGGAGGACCGGCGGGGGCCCACGTTCCGGAAGGCGGCCGCCGACGGCCATAGGGCGGCTCACCAGTTCCATAGATGTACCATGCGTCCTGGAGTGTCCTATGAGTGTAGTTTTCGGCCCTAACTCGCGAAGAGTCCTGCAATTCCTGACCCATATCGAGGACCTCTCCCCCGAGGAAATCGACCGGGTGGCCGATCTGTGGAAGCAGACCTCCAGCCAGACCCGCGCCGAGGGCTGGGCGGTACTCCACCGCACCACCACCGAGGAGGAGCGGTACCGCATCCTGCTCGCCGCCTCGGTGGCGCGCCGGGCCGCGCTGGACGCCGCACGGAACCACCACAGACACGACTGGGCCTTCTGGGCCGCGGTATGGGACGCCGCGGCGGCGGTCGCCGTATGCGACCGCCTCGGAAGCCACTACAACGTGCTGGTCGCGCCGCTGGCCGCGGTCATGCCGTCGCTGGCGCACTGCCGGCGCGATGAATTCACCACCCGCGAGTTGCGGGGGGCCGTCCTCAAGGGAGGTGGGTAGCGATGGGAGACAACCGGATCGATGTTGTGGTGGCCGATGACGACCCGGCCGTCCGGGAGGCGCTCGCCGACCTCATCGACTCCCACCCGAACCTGGAGCTGGTCGGCCTGGCCATCAACCACGAGCAGGCCGTGCGCGCGGCGGTCGAGCACCGCCCACAGGTCGTGATCATGGATGTGCACATGCCCCGGGGCGACGCCCCGAGCAGCGTCCGGGCCATTCGCGACCAGGTCCCCGGCGCCCGGGTGGTGGCGCTGTCCGCCCACGGCGACCGTGAGACCGTGCTCACCATGCTCGCCGTCGGGGCCAGCGGCTACCTGGTCAAGGGCACTCCCGCGGAGGAGATCCTGGAGGCCGTCGTCCGGGCCTCCCGCGATCAGTTCAGCATGTCCGCGGAGCTCCTCGCCGACTGCGCCGAGCCGCTGCGCCGCGCCGAACGCGCCTCCTGGCGGTTCGAGGACCTGGTCGGCAACCGCCTCGAGGAGTCGTATCTGGAGCTGCTCGGCCACGCGCCGTGCGGCGTCCTGATCGTCGGCTCCCGCGGCCGGATCGAGTACGCCAACGCCCACGCCCGGCACATGTTCGGCTACGGCTCGGCGGAGCTGCGCGACAAGCGGCTGCGGGACCTGGTCCCCGAGCGCTACCACACCGCCTCCGAGCAGCTGATCGGCCGGGTCTTCACCGCGCCGTCGGCGATGAGCGGCCGCCGCCGGGACGGCACCGAGTTCCCCGCCCAGTTCAGCGGCGGCCATCTCCAGGGCCGGCAGCCCCGCGGGGTGGTCTTCGTCGCCGACCTCGGCCCGCTGCGGGCGGCGGAGAGCCGGTTCCGCCAGCTCATCGAGTCCTCCCCGGACGCGATGGTGATCGTGGACGCCGACGGCCGGATCCAGGCCGCCAACAACCGCACCGAGGCGCTCTTCGGCTATGACCGCGACCATCTGACCGGCCGGGCCGTGGAGGCGCTCCTGCCCGACCAGCCGCTCACCGTCTCGCTGCGCGAATGGGACGACAGCCTGGAGGAGCCGCTCGGCCACAGCATGGAGCTGGTCGGCCGGCGCAGCGACGCCAAGCAGTTCCCCGCCGACGTCAGCATCAGCCCGCTGCGTACGGAGGAGGGCCTGCTCACCGTCCTGACCATCCGCGACATCACCGAGGTCCAGCGCGCCCAGTTCGTCCTGGAGCGCAGCCTGGAACTGCTGGAGGTCACCGACCGCGACCGCCAGGCGCTGCTCAGCCATCTGGTGCACGCCCAGGAGGCCGAGCGGGGGCGGATCGCGGCCGACATCCACGACGACACCATCCAGGTGATCACCGCGGCCAGCCTCCGCCTCCAGCAGCTGCGCCGGCGGCTGCGGGACCCGGAGGAGCAGCGGGTGATGGACAAGCTGGACGAGACCCTGAAGCTCTCGCTGAGCCGGCTGCGGCAGCTGATCTTCGACCTGCGGCCGTCCAGCCTGGAGCACGGCTGCCTGGCCGGGGCGCTGCGCGGGCTGCTGGAACAGATGCGCACCGAGACCGGTGTCACCTACCGGCTGGAGGACCGGCTCACGGCCCACCCACCGGCCGAGACGATGGCACTGATCTACCGGACCGCCCAGGAAGCGCTGGTGAACGTGCGCAAGCACGCCCACGCCAAGACGGTCCACGTACAGCTGCTCGGGCTCGACGACGGCTGCCTGGTGCGGATCGTCGACGACGGCGAGGGCTACAACCCGCTCGAGGTGGAGTCCCGCCCCGGCCATCTGGGGCTCTCCCTGATCCAGGAGCGGGCCCAGATCGCGGGCGGCTGGTGCCGGATCGAGAGCGAACCCGGCTCGGGCACCACCGTGGAGTTCTGGGTGCCGCTCGGCGACTCCCCGGACGCGTCGCTCGGCCCCGGCCCCACGGGCTCCGCCGGGCTCGGGCCCGTCGACTCCCCCGAAGGGGACGCGCAGCCGTGACCGCACCTCCCGATCTGACGAAGGTGCTGATCGTCGAGGACCACCGGGTGGTGGCCGAGGGGCTGTGGGCCCTGCTGGCCGAGTACGCGGACCTGACGGTGGTCGGCTGGGCCGACTCGGTCGCCGAGACCGTGCCCATGGCCAAGGAACTGCAGCCCGATGTGGCGCTGGTCGACTTCCGGCTGCCGGACGGCACCGGGGCCGACGCGGCGGCCGGCATCCGGGCCCATGACCCCTCCGTCGCCATCGTGATCCTCAGCGCCGACGCCAGCGACTCGGCACTGCTGGCCGCGGTGGAGTCGGGCGCCTGCGGCTATCTGCTGAAGTCGGCGGGCGGCGACGAGATCGCGGCCGCCATCCGCTCGGCCGCCGAGGGCGAGACCCTCATCCCGGCCAGCACCCTGATGGAGGTGCTGGCCCGGCACCGCGAGAACGCGCGGTCGACCGCCGAGCAGACCGAGCGCCTGGGCAGCCTGACCCCGCGCGAGCAGGAGATCCTCACGCTGATGAGCCACGGCCTGGACAACCGGGCGGTCGCGGAGCGGCTGAGCATCAGCTACGCCACCGTGCGCACGCATGTGCGCAGGATCCTGGAGAAGCTGGACGCGCGCTCGCAGCTGGAGGCGGTCGCGAAGGCCACCGACTTCGGCTTCAAGGCCGCGCAGCCGGAGGGGCCGGAGGAGTGACGGGCTGACCGGGTGTCGGCCCGTCGTCGGCTGTCGGACGTTGCTTTCGGCCGTCGGCTAATGGCTGTCGGCTGTTGTCGGCAATGGCCTTCCCTCCTGTGGTAGGGGGCCGTTCGCCGTGCGGGCCCGGTACCGGCTCTCCCCTCCATGGGTCCGGTACGGATGGGGCGGGACCACCGGGACGGGCCCCTGGGGGCCGAACGGTCCGATAAGTCCCTCCTTGGATGGAATCGTGGACGCACCGGGACGGGTTCCCCTCCCATGCGAGTCCCTGGACGTATCCGATGCCCGCTCAGCCGCGGGTACACGATCGCCTTCCTGGCGGCCGCCGCGTGTTACGCGGCGGTCCTCGCGGCCGTCGTCACCGGCTCGGGGCTGGTCCGGCTCGACTGGCAGGTGGCCCTCTTCAAGCCGTACAAGCAGTGGCCGCAGGCCCGGCCGGTGCTGGACGCCTTCGTCATCGCGGGCCAGCGCGGCCCCACCGCCCTGGCCGCCCTGGTCTGGGCCGGATGGCGCGGCCGGCGGACCGGAAGCCTCCGTCCGCCGCTGGTCCTGGGCACCGCGCTGGTTCTGCTCAACGCGAGCGTCGGCGCCGTCAAGATCCTCACCGGGCGGCTGAACCCGCAGTACGCCCAGACCCCCGGGTCCGCCGAGCTCCTCCACGGCGGAATGGCCTTCCCCTCCGGTCACACCGCGAACGCCGTCGTCGTCTGGGGCGCCGTCGCCTATCTCGCCGGGCACCACCGGCGGACGGGCGCGCTGGTCGCCTGCCTGATGGCCCTCGGCGTCGGTCTGACCACCGTCTATCTGGGCACCCACTGGGTCAGTGACGTCCTGGGCGGCTGGGCCGCCGGCGCACTCGTCCTGCTGACCCTTCCGCTTCTCGAACCGCTGATCGCGACCGTATCCGCGTCCGTCTCCGCCCGTGCGGCGGTCTACTCCATGGGCAGGTGAACCAAGTGGCGCTTCGCGTGCTGATCGCAGACGACCATGTGGTGGTCCGGCAGGGCCTGCGCATGATCCTCGGCCTCGACAACGACATCAAGGTGGTCGGCGAGACGACCAACGGCCGGGAGGCCGTGCGGCTGGCCCGGGAGCTGTGCCCCGACGTCGTCCTGATGGATCTGCTGATGCCGGTGATGGACGGCGTATCGGCCACGGCGGAGATCCGCCAGGACCTCCCCGAGGTCGAGGTGGTGGCACTGACCAGCTCCCTCGACGACGCCATGGTCATGGGCGCGGTCCGGGCCGGGGCCATCGGCTTCCTGCTGAAGAACGCCGAGGCCGACGACCTCAGGAACGCGGTGAAGGCCGCGGCCGCGGGCCAGATCCATGTCTCCCCCGCCGCGATCTCCCGGCTGATGGGCCAGGTCAGGGAGCCGAGCGGCCCGGAACAGCTCACCGAACGGGAGACCGAGGTGCTGACCATGCTCGCGCGTGGCAAGGCCAACAAGGAGATCGCCCACGATCTGCGGATCGGCCAGCAGACCGTGAAGACGTACGTGAGCCACATCCTGACCAAGCTCGGAGTGCACAGCCGGACCCAAGCGGCGGTCTACGCGGTGCAGTCGGGCCTGGTACCGGCGGGTGAGCTCACCCCTCCGCAAGCACTCGAGACGACGACGAGGGAGCAGTGGTGGTCGGCGTGATCGGTATCGGTACACGGTGGTTCCCGACGACCCGGCGGAAGCGGAGCGCCACGGCGCTCGCCGAGGTCACCGAACACATCCTGGCGGGTGAGACCGCCGATGCGACCCTCCGGCTGATCGCCCGCCGGGTGCGTGAGCTCCTGGGCGCCGACATGGCGCGGGTGATGGTGCTGGAGCCGGGCGACGTCCTGACGATACGGGCCACCGACGGCGCCCCGTGGACCGCGCCGAGCGGACCGCTGACGCCCGGCGGCTCCTCCCCCGCCCGCCAGGCGATCCGCGCCGGACGGCCCACGGTGACCGGCCCGGAACAGCGGCCGCACCGGCACCGGGACCCCCGGCGCGCGGTCCCGGCCTCGGTCCTGGACGCGCCGCTGCTGGTGCGCGGCCACCCCGTGGGGGTGATCGAGGTGGCGAACCGCGGCGGCGGGCGCCGGCTCACCCATGCCGATGTGCGCACCGTGGGACGCTTCGGGGCGCCCGCCGGCCATGCCGTCGCCCAGATCCGGCACCGGGAACATCTGCGCCGACTGGCCTCCGCCGCCGCCGGACCGGGCTCCTCGGGTTCGGCGGATGCCGTGGGCGGCGCGGGCTCTGTGAGTTCTATGAGCTTCATGGGCTCTATGGGCTCCATGGCATCTACGGGATCTGCGGGCTCAGCGGGTTCAGCGGGCTCTATGAGCTTCATAGGTTCCATGGGCCCCGCGGGCGCGGCGAGGGTTTTCGGTTGCCCCCGTTCCTCCGGCTCCTCCGTACGGCGGACCCTGGACTCCCTGGCCGCGGGCGCGGTGGCCCGTACCGGCGCCGCGAGCTGCACGGTCTATCTGCTGGAGCCCGGCCCGTCGGCGCCCCTGCGCCTGGTGGGCGGCGGACACGGCCACACCCCGCCGTCGCGGAAACCCGCGCTGGAGGCGATCGCCGGGGCCGCGCCCGTCATCCACGGCGGCGGCCGTACGGGCGCGGACGGCGAGGGCCCGGCGCGGGGCGCGGTGGCCGCCTGGCCACTGCTGCGCGAGTCCACCGCGATCGGCGCGATGTGCTGCCACTTCCCGCCCGGCCGCGACCCCGGCGAGGCGGACCTCACCCTCCTGGAGGTGATCGCGGGGCATGCGTCCTGCGCGGTGGAGAGCGACCGGCAGCGGACGGCCGCCCTGGAGCGGGCGGTCCGGGAGGAGCGGCAGCGCATCGCGCGCGAGCTGCACGACTCGGTCTCGCAGGCGCTCTACGGCATCGCGCTGGGCGCCCGTACCGCCCGTGAGCTGCTGGAACGCGATACCCGGCGGCCCGAGTCGGCGCACCGGGCGGAGCCGATCACCGGGGAGGAGCTGGGGGAACTCGCCGACCTGGCCGAACTCGCCGAGCCCATCGAGTACATCCGGCGGCTCGCGGACGCCGCGATCGCCGAGACCCGGACGCTGCTGTGCCGGCTGCGGCCCGAATCGCTGGAGACCGAGGGCCTGGTGGCCGCGCTCGCCCATCATGTCGAGGCACTCCGGGCCCGGTACGGGATCGCCACCGAGGCGAAGCTCGACGCCGAACCGGAGACCACACCGGAGGCCAAGCACGCCCTGTACCGGATCGCCCAGGAATCGCTGCACAACATCGCCAAGCATTCACAGGCCCGGAACGTACGGCTCCATCTGCTCAACGAACCCGGCGCCGTCACCTTGACCGTCGCCGACGACGGCGTGGGCTTCGACTGCAAGGGCTCGTTCCCCGGCCACCTCGGGCTGCTCTCCATGCGGGAACGGGCCAGGGAGGTGGGCGGCACGCTGAACGTGGACAGCCGCCCCGGGCAGGGCAGCCGTATCCGGGCCAGGGTCCCGGCCGTACCGGGTACGACCGGGGCCGGCCGCTGACGACGACATGGCTGACGACACGGCAGACGGCACGACAGACGACGCGACAGACGACGCGACAGACGACACAGCAAACGACATATGAGACATTTCTGTCCATGCAGCCGACCGTGCGGGACCGTGCGCTGGCGGACGGCCTCTGGGCCGCCCAAGCGGCGGTGGAAAAGGGCCTGTCGCGGGCCACCGAGAGCGATGTGCCGTTCATCACCGAGGCCGCGCGGGAGCTGACGCGCACGGCCGGGCTGCGGTTCCGGCCGCTGCTGGTACTGCTGGCGGCGCGGTTCGGCGACCCCGGCGCACCGGGCGTGGTGCCCGCCGCCGTCGTCGTCGAACTGACCCATCTGGCCACGCACTACCACGACGGCGTCCGGGACGAGACGGCCGTACGGCGCGGCGCCCCGCGCCCGGACACCAACTGGGACAGCACGGTGGCGGTGCTCACCGGTGACTTCCTCTTCGCCCGCGCCTCGCACCTCCTGGCCGACCTGGGGCCACGGGCCGTACGCATCCAGGCCGAGGCGTTCCGGCGGCAGGTCACCGGCCAGATCCTGGCGACGACCGGACCGCGCGACGGCCGCGACCCGATCGAGCACCATCTGGAGGTGCTGGCGAGCCGGACCGGCTCGCTGACCGCCGTCTCCGGGCAGCTGGGCGCGCTGGCCTCGGGGGCGGACGCGAGCGTCGCGGACGCCCTCGTGCGGTACGGCGAACGGCTGGGCGTGGCGAGCCACCTCGCCGATGAGCTGGCGGCCCCCACCGGCCGCCGCCCCACCCTGCCCGTCCTCCTGCTGGCCCGTGCGGACCCGGAGCTGTACGCGCTGCTCACCGGGCCGGCCGAGAGGGCGGGGTACGCGGAGGCGGTGGCGCGGCTGCGCACCCACCCGGTCCTGGAACGGGCCCGCGAGGAGGCCGTCCGCCAGGCCGACGCGGCCCGCGCGGCGCTGTCCACGCTGCCCGACTGCCCGGCGAGGGCCGCCCTGGAAGCGCTGTGCGAGACGGTCGCCCCTACGGCACCCAGTAGTTGTGGCTGACCACCAGCATCGACTGGAGTCGCACCCCCGCCGCGTAGGCGCGGGCCGGGTCGGGCGGCGCGCCGCACATCCGCGCCCACAACGCGTCCAGCCAGCCCTGCGCCCCCTCGCCACCCTCCCCCTCGTCCCGCTCGACGATTTCATCCCGCTCGCCCTCCGCCATCGCAGCGACCGCGAAGGGCGCGGTGAAGGCCGGTGAGCCGGGACCCCCGTAGGCCGTGCCGTCGAGCCGGTATCCGCTCCGGATCCGTGCCGGATCACCGCCCGTCGCCGCCCGCGCCCAGCGGCTGAGCCCGCGTGCGGCCGCCCTGGTCCGTACGTCGCCGCTGGTCACCGCGTCGGCGCCGAGCCGCCAGGGATCGCGGCAGGCGTTCCAGTGGTAGTCGCCGTCGTGCGGGCTCTCCAGGACCTTCCCCGGCGCGGGCCTCGGATCGCCGGAGGTGGTGTCGACGACGAAGTCGGGGAGCAGCCCGGTGGCCGGGGCGTGACGGGTGCGCACCGCGCCGACCAGCGTCAGATGCGCGTCCAGCACCTCGTCCCAGCGCGGATCGCCCGTCGCCGCCCGGAACGCCCTGAAGTGGTCCGGCATCCAGTCCGACGTACGGGAGACCTCGTCGAAGCGACCCGAGGACCAGTCGCCGAGCTTGGTCAGCCGGGTGCCGCCGTGCACCTCGCACTCCAGGACGGCGTCGATCCGCCGTACCGCGAGCGCCTTGTAGTCGCTGTGGCCGCCGCCCCACTGCCGGTCCGCGAGCAGCAGCCCGTAGGCGATGTCGAGGTCGCCGTCGGTCGCGGAGTCGTGTCCCCCGACGTCCCGGCCGCCGGCGTCCTGCTGGGCGGCGTGCAGATCGGGGTGGTTGACGGAGGGGTGGGCCAGGACGTGCCGGAGGATGCCGTCGAAGAGGCCGTGGGCGTCCGGGTCGGCGCCCGCCATCAGCGCGGTGATCACCAGCCCGTAGCCCTGCGCCTCGGCCACGAAGGGGTGCGCCGCGTCGGGGGTGAACACCGCACACCGGCCCCGGCCGCCGACCTCGTCGCCGGACCGGAGGAAGGACGCCTTCCACCACCGGTAGTGCTCCAGGACCTGCCGGTCGGCCGCCGCCGGGTCGCCGGAGGGACGGAGCGTGCCGGGGGCGTAGGGGAGGGAGTGCGCCCCGAAGGGGATCATCGGATCCGGCGCCGCCGGGATCTCCGCACCAGGCGCACCACCCCCAGGACGATGTCGACCACGAGCACCACCACACCGATGATCAGCAGATAGTCCAGCCCGTGCACCACCCATCCGATGAGGCCGAGCACGATGGCCACGATCACCAGGAACAGGAAGAGCGCCACGGCCGACACCTCTCCTCGAGCGTCAAGCGTTCTCGCGGTCAGCGCGGTCAGCGGCGTGCGAGCTGCCGCCCGCCGCCCGCCCCGGCCTGGTAGGTCTTGCCGTAGTGCTGGAAGATCGCCCCCTCCTGCTCGGCCGGCAGCACATCGTCCATGCCGAGCGAGGGCGCCTTCTTCACCTGCGATCGCGCGTACGAGACCTTCACATAGCCCGGCCCGACAATCGCGTCGTCCACCGGGACGAACACCAGACGGTGGCGGGTGGGCAGTCCGGTGCGGACGGTGGCCATGGCGGGTTCGTCGGTGGCCGTGGCCACGTAGATCGCCTCGAGTACCCCGATCTTGCGGCCCTGCTCATCGACGACATCCTGGTCGCGCCACTCACGGATATCCGCTGACTGGATCATGACGTATCACCCTCTGACCTCTGCCCCTCCAGCCTGCCTCCGCTCGCCGTGGGACGCCACGCCACCCATCCAGCAGGGGTAACCCAGGTGTTCGAACCGAAACGAATTGATCAGGTGTGCCGCTTTCGGGAAGGGGTACCCGCGGCGTCGAGGAGGTTGGTATTCATGGTTCCCCTGCTGGTCGTTCTTCTTCTCGCACTGCTTCTCTTCGGTGCCGGATTCGCCCTCAAGGCCCTGTGGTGGATCGCGGTCATCGTGCTGGCCGTCTGGCTGCTCGGTTTCCTCGTCCGGCCGACGGTCAGCGGGCGCCGTGGTCGGTGGTACCGCTGGTAGCCGCCAGGCAGGACAGACAAGAGGGGCCCGGCCGGAGAAATCCCCGGCCGGGCCCCACGTCTGCCCGGGTCAGCGGAAGCCGTCCGTCCGCCTTCGCGGCAGCCACTCATCGCTTCTTCGCGGCAGCCACTGCTCGCTTCGCGACAGCCACTACTCGCCTCGCGACAGCCACTACTCGGCGAGCATGCCGCGCCGCAACCGGCCGAGCGCACGGCTGAGCAGCCGGGAGACATGCATCTGTGAGACGCCGAGTTCGGTGCCGATCTCCGACTGCGTCATCTCCTCGCCGAACCGCAGCTGCAGAATGCGGCGGTCCCGCTCCCCGAGCTGTTCCACCAGCGGCTTGAGCGCGTGCAGGTTCTCCACGGCCTCCATGGCCGGGTCGACGTCGCCGAACCGGTCCGCGTACGTGGTCACGCGGGCGGCCCCGCTCTCCTGGTCGGCGGGCGCGTCCAGCGAGGTGGTGAGGTAGCCGTTGCTGGCCACCAGCCCGTCGATGACCTCGTCCTCGCTCAGCTTCAGGTGCTCCGCGAGCTCGGCCGTCGTGGGCGACCGGTCCAGCCGCTGGAACAGCTCCTCGTTCGCCTTGGCCAGGTCGATGCGCAACTCCTGGAGACGGCGAGGGACGTGCACCGCCCAACTGGTGTCACGGAAGAACCGCTTGATCTCGCCGACGATGTACGGCACGGCGAAGGTCGTGAACTCCACCTCACGGCTCAGGTCGAACCGGTCGATCGCCTTGATCAGCCCTATGGTGCCGACCTGGACGATGTCCTCCATCTCCACCGTGCGGTTGTGGAACCGCCGGGCGGCGTACCGGACCAGCGAGAGGTTGAGCTCGATGAGGGTGTTCCGCACGTACTGGTACTCGTGCGTCCCCTCCTCCAGCTCCGTCAGCCGGTCCAGGAACGTCTTGGTCAGCGCCCGCGCGTCCTTGGGCGCCACCTTCGCCGGTTCGTCCACCGAGGGCAGACCGATCGCTCCGGCACTCTCGATTCCTACTGTGTCGTTGTCACTTACCCGAACCCCAAGTGCGTCCTCAGCTTCCGCCCCTGTCAGCTTCGACGTCACCACGGGTGCCGTGTAGTTCACTGTCGCACTCCCTGTATCGGCTGCATGCTTAGGCTGATTGGGGTCCCGTCTACCCACCTTCCAAACCTCCATGCCTCCTTGTTTCCGGCCAGCGGCGGACCGGCGGCGACGAGCGGCCGCATAGGGGAGGGATCGGCAACCGCCATGACGGGGCGTTAGCCAAGCGTTAGCGGTTCGGCAGCGAGCGTTAAAGGAACGCCAGCGGCGGCCGACACCATGGATGGTGCGCGAGCAGGAACCATCCGTACCGAACGCCCTGGGGGTCGTCGCCATGTCGCACCGCATTCTCAACCGCCGCATCCGGAACGCCGGCGTGGCCGCGGTGATCGCCGCAGCATCCGCCGTCGCCCTCACCGCCTGCGGAAGCAACGACTCCTCGTCCGACGCCAAGGGGAACTCCTCCTCCACCGTGTCGTCCGCCACGAAGGCGTCGGGGTCGGACGCCTCGATCCACAGCCAGGCGGGCAAGCAGGCGACGACCCTGAGCGGCTCGGAGGCCGACACCTTGCGGGCGACCGCCGAATGCCAGCCGGGCACGCTGAAGGCGACCCTGGACTCGGCCGGCACCTCCCAGGCGGAGATGAACCACCGGGGTACGTTCCTGCGGGTGACCAACACCGGCGACGAGACCTGCGTGATCAGCGGCTACGCCGGGGTGGCGCTGGAGGGCGCCGGACACACCGCCATCAAGACCACCGCCCGGCACGGCAACACCTACTTCGCCACCGACCCGGGCGCGCACCCGATCACCCTCGGGCCGGGCAAGAGCGCCTGGGCCGACCTGGTGTGGACCACCACCGGCGTCGAGACCGCCCACGCGAAGTACCTCCAGATATCCCCGACGGGCAGCAACTCCCACAGCACCGTCCCCTTCGCCGAGGACCTCGACAACGGCACCCTGTCGCTGACCGCCTGGTCCTCCAAGCCCCCCATCAACGCCTGACCAACAGCCGAGCACACGACGAAGCCCCGGTGCGGACAGCGGTCCGCACCGGGGCTTCGCCGTACGTCCGCCACAACAGTGCGAAGATCGAGCCCTGATCATTGACCGAGACGTCAACAACGCAGCTCAGGAGCGCCGATGGACCTCAACCTGCTGCGCGCCCTGGACGCCCTGCTCCAAGAGAACAGCGTGACCCGCGCCGCGGAACGACTCGGCACCTCCCCCGCGGCCGCCAGCCGCACCCTGGCCCGGCTCCGCCGTGCCGTCGGCGACCCGCTGCTGGTCCGCGCGGGCCAGCAGATGGTCCCGACCCCGCGCGCCCTGGAACTCCGGGAGGAGGTCAGCGCGTTGCTGCGCGGCTGCGACAACGTGCTGCGGCCCGGAGCCGGTTTCGAGGCCGTGCACCTCCAGCGCACCTTCACCGTGCAGGCCGCCGACCTGCTCCTGGTGGGACTGGCCGGAGCCCTGACCGACCGCATCCACACGGAGGCCCCACAGGTGGACGTGGTCTTCCTGCCGGAGGCGGTGGAGGGCGGCCCCGCGCTGCGCCAGGGCCTGGTCGACGTCGAACTGGGCGTCCTCGGGCATCTGGACCCGGAGATCCGCACCCAACAGCTCACCCGGACCAGGATGGTCGGCATCGCCCGCAGCGGTCACCCCCTCTTCGACGGGCGCATCGACGCCCGCCGCTTCGCCGCCGCCGCCCACATCGGCATCTCCCGGCACGGCAAACGCCTCGGCCCCATCGACGAGGCACTCGCGGAACGCGGGCTGCGGCGCCGCGTCGCGGTCGTCGTACCCAGCCACACGAGCGCGATGATGCTCGCCCGCAGCACCGATCTGGTCGCCCTCACCCTGGCCGACTGGCTCCCCGACACCACCTCCGCACTGGGCCTGCGTACCTTCCCGATCCCCCTCGACACGGCACACATCGACATCGGAATGGCCTGGCACCCCCGCAACTCGGCCGACCCGGCCCACCGCTGGTTCCGCGACCACCTGGCAGCCGCGGTCCTGAACCCACCCGGCAGTACGAAGCCCTCCCCCTCGCCCCCTCCTCGCGGCGCATGAGAGACACCGACTCACGTCGACGACGCCTCGGCCAGGAGCAGGGCGCGTTCGCCGGAGCCTTTGCAGCCCCCGTCCGGCTCAACATGGGGATCGTGGACGTCTTCGCGCACCGGCAGCCGAGCCCCGGCTCCCGGCGATCCGGTGCAGTCGCCGCAGTCAGGAGCGGCGACTTTCCAGCCTGACCAACGTGAAAGAACCCCAGCTCGGACACTGTCCGGGCTGGGGTTCCGTGGAGCCGCCTAAGGGAATCGAACCCTTGACCTACGCATTACGAGTGCGTCGCTCTGGCCGACTGAGCTAAGGCGGCATGCTGCGGAGCCAGATTGGCAGCAGCAGCGTCGCCAAGTCTACACAGTTTCGAGGGGTGCTCCGTACGGGGCCCGGTGGGGCCCGGTGGGCTGGTCAGCGGCAGCGGGTGTGGGGGGCGGGTGGGCGGCCGGTGAGGAGGTAGGTGTTGATCGCTCGGTCGACGCAGCCGCTGCCGCGGCCGTAGGCCGTATGGCCGTCGCCGTCGTAGGTGAGGAGGGTGGCGGAGGAGAGCTGGGCGGCCAGGGAGCGGGCCCAGCGGTAGGGGGTGGCGGGGTCGCGGGTGGTGCCGACGACGACGATGGGGGCGGCGCCCTTCGCGTGCAGGGGGTGCGGGGTGCCGGTCGGGCGGACGGGCCAGTAGGCGCAGTTCAGGGCGGCATAGGCGAGGGCCTCACCGAAGACGGGGGACGCCTTCTCGAAGGCGGGGAGGGACTTCCTGACCTCGGCGGGGGTGCGGAAGGCGGGTGGGAGGTCGAGGCAGTTGACGGCGGGGTTGGCGTACATGAGGTTGGCGTACGAGCCGTCGGTGTCGCGCTCGTAGTAGAGGTCGGCGAGGCCGAGCAGACCGCCGCCGTGGCCGCGCATCGCGGAGCGGAGGGCGGTGCGCAGCTGCGGCCAGGCGGTCTCGTCGTACATGGCGGAGATCACGCCCATGGTGGCGAGGGACTCGCCCAGGGCGCGGGACTCGCCGGTGCGGACCGGATGGGAGTCGAGGCGGGCGAAGAAGGCGCCGAGCCGGTCGCGGGCGGCGGCCACGGAGCGGGTGCCGAGGGGACAGCCGGTGCGGCGTACGCAGTCCTTGGCGAAGGCGGTGAAGGCGGTCTCGAAACCGGCGGTCTGGTCGCGGTTCATGCGCCGGGAGGACAGCGCCGGGTCGAGCGCGCCGTCGAGGACGAGACGGCCGACGCGGTGGGGGTAGAGGTCGGCGTAGGTCGCGCCGAGGAAGGTGCCGTAGGAGGCGCCGACGTAGTGGAGCTTCCGGTCGCCCAGCGCGGCGCGCAGCACGTCCATGTCGCGGGCCGCCTCGACCGTCGAGACATGGCCGAGGACCCGGCCGGAGCGGTCCGCGCAGCCTCGGGCGAACTTCTTGTAGGCGGCGACGAGGCGATCGGTCTCGCCGGGGGCGTCGGGCGTCTGGTCGGTCTGGGTGAAGGCGTCCATCTGCTTGTCGCTCAGACAGGTGACGGGCTCGCTGCCGGCCACGCCGCGCGGGTCCATCGCCACCATGTCGTAGCGGGCGCGCACCCGGGCCGGGTAGCCCACGGCCGCGAAGCTCTGTAGATAGCCGATCGCGGAGCCGCCGGGGCCGCCGGGGTTCACCAGGAGCGAACCGATGCGGCGGCCGGGGCCGGTCGCCTTCTCGCGGGAGACCGCGAGCTTCAGGTCCCGGCCGGTGCCGGGTCTGGCGTAGTCGAGCGGAGCCTTGAGCGTGGCGCATTCGAACTCCGCGCCGCCGCAGGGGCGCCAGCTCAGCGTCTGCTCGTAGTACGGCCTGAGGGCCGCGGGGACGGCCCGCTTCGACATGGACGCGGCGCGCGGCGAGGAGGCGCCGGCCGAGCAACCGGAGGACAGCAGGGCGGCGGCCGCGAGGGCGGCGCCGAGCGTCCGGAGCGGGCGGCTGCTGTGTCGGGTGTCCATGGGCTGATCCCTCGGTTCGCGGTCGAGTCGCGGGACCACCCCGGCCGGATCACTCGCCTTGATCACCGAATCACTTGGATCACTGCTGGATCACTCGGACCGATGGATCGTTCGGATCGCTCGGATCACTCGGATCGCCGGAGATACGACCGGTTCGCCCCCTTACGGAGGGTATCCACCCGGACACACTCCATGCGTCCGGAAACGAACCCGTATGGGTGAGATTCGGTCCGCCCACACGGGTGACTCAGCCGGCCCGCAGCGCCATGGTCATCGCCTCGACCGCCAGCAGCGGCGCCACATTGCTGTCCAGCGCCTGACGACAGGCCGTGATCGCCTCTATCCGGCGCAGCGTCCGCTCGGCCTTCGAGCCCGACGCGATCCGCTCCAGCGCGTCCCGTACGTCGGTGTTGGCGAGCGCGACCTGGGAACCGAGCTGGAGGGCCAGCACATCCCGGTAGAAGCCGGTCAGCTCGGTGAGCGCGAGGTCGAGGCTGTCGCGCTGGGTGCGGGTGGCACGGCGCTTCTGCCGGTCCTGGAGCTCCTTCATGGCCCCGGCCGTGCCGCGCGGCAGCCGCCCGCCCGTGCCGGCGGCGGCGCCCAGGGCGGCGCGCAGCTCCTCGGTCTCCTTGGCGTCGACCTCCTCCGCCAGCTGCTTGGCGTCCTCGGCCGCCGCGTCGATCAGCTCCTGCGCCGCCTTGAGGCAGCCGCCCACGTCGTCGACGCGCAGCGGGAGCTTCAGGACGGCGGCGCGCCGGGCACGGGCCCGCTCATCGGTGGCCAGCCGGCGGGCGCGGCCGATATGGCCCTGTGTGGCGCGGGCGGCGGAGGCGGCGAGCTCGGGGTCGATGCCGTCGCGCCGGACGAGGACGTCGGCGACGGCGTCCACCGAAGGCGTGCTGAGGGTGAGGAGGCGGCAACGGGAGCGGATCGTGGGCAGCACATCCTCCAGCGAGGGCGCACACAGCAGCCATACGGTGCGCGGCGCCGGCTCCTCGACGGCCTTGAGGAGGACATTGCCCGCGCCCTCGGTAAGGCGGTCGGCGTCCTCCATGACGATCACCTGCCACCGGCCGCCGGCGGGCGACAGCTGGGCGCGGCGGACCAGGTCACGGGTCTCCTTGACGCCGATGGAGAGCATGTCCGTCCGGACCACCTCGACATCGGCGTGGGTGCCGACGAGGGCGGTGTGGCAGCCGTCGCAGAAGCCGCAGCCGGGGGCGCCACCGAGCGCCCGGTCCGGGCTGACGCACTGGAGCGCGGCGGCGAAGGCGCGGGCGGCGGTGGCCCGGCCGGAGCCGGGCGGGCCGGTGAACAGCCAGGCGTGGGTCATCCTGGACGACGACGCCGAAGACGCCGACGCCGACGCCGCCATGGGCTCCCCGGCGGAGGCGTCGGCCGCCTCACTGGCCGCCGTGACCAGGGCATCCGCATCCCGCGCGGCAGCCGTCAGCTGGGCCGCTACTCGGTCCTGCCCGACCAGGTCGTCCCACACCGCCATGGCTGCCTCCGCCGTCCGTGCTTACGGCATCCCATTGTGGTCCACCCCACCGACAGCCCGGCGCACCCCTCGGCAACGACGCCCAGCCGGCCGTCAGCGCACCACCGTCACCACGCGCCCTCAGCGGTACCGGCCGTCGGCGGTACGGCCGTGTCAGCGACCTGCCGTCGGCAGTACGGGCCGTCAGCCCCCTACCGCAGCGCGCTGACGCCAGCGGTACAGGCTCGGCGGCACCCGCCGTCAGCGGCCCATAACCAACGGCATAAACCCGCAGGACGGGCCGTCGGCCACCTGCCGCCAGCACGCCACCGCCAGCGGTACAGGCGACGCCAGCGACCTACCGCCGACGCCACCGCCAGCAGCACAGGCCGTCGGCGGCACCCGCCGTCAGCGACCTAGCGACACAAACCGCAGCACAGACCGTCAGCCACCTACTGCCAGCACGCCGCCACCAGCGGTACCAGCCGTCGGCAGTACAGGCCGTCAGACAGCTACCGTCAGCACCGCCGCCAGCGGTACAGGCTCGGCGGCAGAGCCAATCAGCGGTACCGGCCGTCCTCGTCGTCGCGCGGGCCGAGCAGCTCGTCGGCCAGCGACGGGAGGTCGTCCAGCGGGGTCTCCTCCGCCCACTCGGGGCGGCGGCGCCGACGACGCGGCGGTTCCGCCCCGCCCTGCGCCTGGCCCTGGCCGTACCCCTGGTCCTGGCCGTACCCCTGGTCCTGGCCCTGGCCGTAGTGCGGCATCTCGCGCGTGCGCTCGTTGTCCCCGCCGTATGCCTGTCCCTGGCCCTGGTCCGGCCGGAACAGCCACGGCGGGACCCGGTCCGCCGGGTCGGCGGACCGCTCGTCCCGTACGGGCGGCAGCACGGCCGTCTCGTCGGCCGCGTTCGTGGGCGGCTCGACGGGCGGCTTGGGGAGCACGGCCGTCTCCTCGGCGTCCGAGCCGTCCGAGCCGCCCCGGTGCTCCTCCGGGCGGTCCTGGGGCCGTACGGACGGCAGTACGGCCGTCTCGTCCGCCTCCGGGCCGTTCTGGGGAGGCACGGGCGGCATGGGCGGCAGCACCGCGGTCTCGTCCGCGTCCGGCCCGACGGCGGGACGGCCCGCCTCGCGACCGCCGGAGGCGTTCTCGCCGCCGCGCCCCACCCGCGGGTCGAACCGCGGCGACTGGACCGTCTCCGTCGTGTCCGGGTCCTCGGCGGCGGGCCCCGCCGCGCCCCGGGTGCCGCCGGTGTCCTGGGGGCCGTCCGCGTCCCGGGAGCCGCCGGTGTCCTGGGGCGGCGGGGCCGGGAGCTCGGTCTCCACGGTCGGCGCGTCGGCTCCGGAGGCCCCGGAGGACGCCGCTTCCGCCGCCAGCCGCGCCTGCTCGGCCCGCAGGAGCGCCTCCTCGGCCTTGCGCTGCTCTTCCTGGCGCCGCGCCTCGGCCTCGGCCCGCCGCAGCGCCTCCGCCTCCGCCTGGAGGCGGCGCCGCTCCTCCTCGGCGGCGCGGGCGCGGTCCTCGGCCTCGATGCGCTTGCGCTCCTCCTCGGCCCTGCGGCGCGCGTCCTCGGCCCGCTGACGGGCCGCCTCCGCCTGCCGCTCGGCCTCGCGCCGGCGGGCCTCCTCCTCTTCGCGGCGCTTGCGCTCCTCCTCCTCGGCGCGCGCCTTGGCGAGCGCCGCCTGGCGCTCAGCCTCCAGCCGCTCCTCCTCCGCCTTACGGGCGGCCTCTTCCTCGGCCCGGCGGCGGGCCTCCTCCTCGGCGGCCTTACGGGCCTCCTCCTGGGCCTTCACCTCTGCCTCGGACAGCGGCAGCATCCGGTCCAGACGGTGGCGCACCGCGGAGGTGACCGCCTCCGGCAGCTGTCCGGCGTCGACGACGAGGTAGCGGGCCGGGTCGGCGGCGGCCAGGGCCAGGAATCCGGCCCGTACCCGCTGGTGGAACTCGGCGGGCTCGGACTCGAGCCGGTCCGGGGCCTCGGTGAAGCGCTCGCGCGCGGTCTCCGGCGAGATGTCCAGCAGCACCGTCAGGTGCGGCACCAGGCCGTTCGTCGCCCAGCGCGAGATACGGGCGATCTCGGTCGCGGCGAGGTCGCGCCCCGCGCCCTGGTAGGCGACGGACGAGTCGATGTAGCGGTCGGAGATGACGACCGCGCCGCGCTCCAGCGCCGGGCGGACCACGGAGTCGACGTGCTCGGCGCGGTCCGCCGCGTACAGCAGCGCCTCGGCACGGTGCGAGATCCCGGCGGAGGAGACGTCGAGCAGGATCGAGCGGAGCCGCTTGCCGATCGCGGTCGCGCCGGGTTCACGGGTCACCACCACCTCGTGCCCCTTGGCCCTGATCCACTCGGCCAGCGCCTCCACCTGCGTGGACTTGCCCGCGCCATCGCCGCCCTCGACGGCGATGAAGAAGCCGGTGGCGGCCGGGGCCTCCGCCGCGCCCCCGCCGAGCAGCGCCTCGCGCAGATCGCGGCGCAGCGGCACTCCCTGCCGGTCGTCGGTCCGGCCGAGGACCAGTGCGGCGACCGGCAGCAGCAACGCGCCCACCAGCATCAGGGTGAAGGCCGCGCCGCCGTGGGCGAACACGAAATCGCCGCTGCCGAGCCGGTGCGGTCCGATGACGGCGGCGAGCAGCGGCGCGACGACCGCGCCGAGCCCGACGCCGACGCGCACGACGGCCTGAAGATGCTCGGTCATCCGGGGCCGGCGGGCCTCCTCGGACTCCTGGTCCAGGAGGGCGTGGCCGGTGTTGGCGGCGATACCCGCCGACACACCCGCGACCAGGGCGATCAGCACGACGGTCGTGGTGTCGTGCACCAGGCCCACCGTGAGCAGCGCGAGCCCGGTCAGCGCGACCGACAGCGCCAGCAGCCTGCGCCGGGAGAGCCCCGGGAGGACCTTCGGGGCCCAGCGGATGCCGAGGGCCGGACCGCCGGTGAGGACGAGGACGAGCAGGGCGAAGCCGACCGGCCCGCCGCCGAGGTCCATGGCCTGAAGCGGGGCGACGCCCACGGCCGCGGCGATCGCGCCCGCCACCCCGGCGCAGGCGAGCACCAGCAGCCCGACGGCGCCGGTGCGGCCCTTGTCGGCACCGGTGCCGGAGGCGGTGCGGGGCCGGCGCAGTCCCTCCAGGGGGGAGCGCGTGCGGCTGGTCTGCGCGCCGGGCAGTTCCAGGAAGACGAGGATCGAGATCGACGCGGCGAAGAGCCCGGCGCCGACGTACGAGCCGAGGGCGACCTGGTGGTCGTGGAACCACTCCACGCCGGTGCCCAGCAGCCTGCCGACCAGGGTGACGACGAGCAGCCCGGCGGCGGCGATCGGCAGCGTCAGGAAGTTCGTACGGAGCGAGAGCCGGCGCAGCGCGTCGAGGTGATCGGGCAGCGGGCGCACCGCGGCGCCCTCGGCGGGCGGCGCCGGGAGCAGCGAGGGGGCCGCGCCGTCCTTGGCGACGGTCCAGAAGCGCTCGGTGACGCCGACGACGAAGGTGGTGATGAGCAGCCAGGCGACGGCGTCGGCGGGGGTCCAGTCGATCCACAGCGGCGCGACGAGGAGCAGCGCCAACCGCAGACCGTCCGCGCCGACCATGGTCCAGCGGCGGTCCAGCGGACCGGTGGGGCCGATGAGCGCGGCGAGCGGCCCGAGGAGGACCGCGCCGAAGAGCACGGTCGCGAAGAGCCGTACGCCCAGCACGACCGCGACGGCGAAGGCCGCGCCGCGATAGCCGCCGCCGAAGGAGCCGGCGGCCACGGACGCCTGAAGCGTCAGCACCACCAGCACCAGCACGGCGAGCGCGTCCCCGGCGCCGCCGACGAGCTGGGCGCTCCACAGCCGTCGCAGGGGCGGATAGCGCAGCAGGGCTCGTACGGCCCGCTCGCGGGAGTCCGCGGCAAGGGCGCCGGAAGTGGGTGTCACGTCCGTTGGCTGCTCTCGCGTCATCCCGCCAGCCTATCCGGATGACATGAATCCACGGCCCCCCGGCCGAACAAACGGGCGGTGAGCCGTGGATGGCGCGGGCCTCACCCCGCCCCGGCCGCGCCGTCCTCTTCGGCGTCTCCGCCGCCTTCCGGCTCGACGTCGGCCGCCTTCCCGCTCGGCGTCCGCCGCCTTCCCGCTCGGCGTCCGCCCGCCTTCCGGCTCGACGTCGGCCGCCTCCCGCTCGGCGCCCGCCCGCCTTCCTACTCGGCGTTCGCCGACGACTTCTTGGCCGCCGTCGTCTTCTTGGCGGCGGTCTTCGCGGTCGTCTTCTTGGCGGCCGTCTTCGTGGCGGTCGTCTTCTTCGCCGCGGTCTTCTTGGCGGCGGTCTTCTTCGCCGCCGTCTTCTTGGCCGCGGTCTTCTTCGCCGCCGCCTTCTTGGCGGTCTTCTTCGCCGGGCCCTTGGCGCGCTTCTCGGCGAGCAGCTCATAGCCGCGCTCGGGCGTGATGGTCTCCACATCGTCGTCGCGGCGCAGTGTGGCGTTGGTCTCGCCGTCCGTGACGTACGGGCCGAAGCGGCCGTCCTTCACCACCACGGGCCGCTCGCTGACCGGGTCGGTGCCCAGCTCCTTCAGCGGCGGCTTGGCCGCGGCCCGGCCACGCTGCTTGGGCTGGGCGTAGATCGCCAGCGCCTGCTCGAGCGTGATGGTGAAGATCTGCTCCTCGCTCTCGAGCGACCGCGAGTCCGTGCCCTTCTTCAGGTACGGGCCGTAGCGGCCGTTCTGCGCGGTGATCTCGACGCCCTCGGGGTCGGTGCCGACCACGCGCGGCAGCGACATCAGCTTGAGCGCGTCCGCCAGGGTCACCGTGTCCAGGGACATCGACTTGAGCAGGGACGCGGTGCGCGGCTTGATGGCGTTCTTACCGCTCTTCGGGGTGTCCTCGGGGAGCACCTCGGTGACGTACGGACCGTAACGGCCGTCCTTGGCGACGATCATGCGGCCGGTCTCGGGGTCGGCGCCCAGCTCGAACTCGCCGCTCGGCTTGGCGAGCAGCTCCTCCGCGTACTCCACGGTCAGCTCGTCCGGCGGCAGGTCGTCGGGGACGTCGGCACGGCGGCCGGTGCCGCCCTCGACCTCCGCGGGGCGCTCGACGTACGGGCCGTAGCGGCCGACGCGCAGCACGATGCCGTCGCCCACGGGGAAGGACGAGATCTCCCGGGCGTCGATCGCGCCCAGGTCGGTGACCAGCTCCTTGAGGCCGCCGAGGTGGTCGCCGTCGCCGTTCCCGGCCTCGGCGGCACCGCCCGGCGTGCCTTCGCCGAAGTAGAAGCGCTTGAGCCACGGCACGGCCTCGGCCTCGCCGCGCGCGATGCGGTCGAGGTCGTCCTCCATCTTGGCGGTGAAGTCGTAGTCGACCAGCCGGCCGAAGTGCTTCTCCAGCAGGTTGACCACGGCGAAGCTCAGGAAGGAGGGCACGAGCGCGGTGCCCTTCTTGAAGACGTAACCGCGGTCGAGGATGGTGCCCAGGATCGTGGCGTAGGTCGAGGGGCGGCCGATCTCGCGCTCTTCGAGCTCCTTGACCAGCGACGCCTCGGTGTAGCGGGCCGGGGGCTTGGTCGCGTGGCCGTCGGCGGTGATCTCCTCGGCGGTGAGCCGGTCGCCCTCGGCGACCTGCGGCAGCCGGCGCTCACGGTCGTCCAGCTCGGCGTTCGGGTCGTCGGCGCCCTCCACATATGCCTTCAGGAAGCCGTGGAAGGTGATCGTCTTACCGGAGGCGGAGAACTCGGCGTCCCGGCCGTCGCTCGCCTGTCCGCCGATCTTGACGGTGACCGAGTTGCCGATCGCGTCCTTCATCTGGGAGGCGACGGTCCGCTTCCAGATCAGCTCATAGAGCCGGAACTGGTCGCCCGTGAGGCCGGTCTCGGCCGGGGTGCGGAAACGGTCTCCCGACGGGCGGATGGCCTCGTGCGCCTCCTGGGCGTTCTTGACCTTGCCCGCGTAGGTGCGCGGCTTGTCGGGCAGGTAGTCGGCGCCGTACAGCTGGGTGACCTGCGCACGGGCCGCCGTCACCGCCGTGTCCGACAGGACGGTGGAGTCCGTACGCATATAGGTGATGTAGCCGTTCTCGTACAGCTTCTGCGCGACCTGCATGGTGGCCTTGGCACCGAAGCCCAGCTTCCGGCTGGCCTCCTGCTGAAGGGTCGTCGTGCGGAACGGCGCGTACGGCGAGCGGCGGTACGGCTTGGACTCGACCGAACGCACCGTGAAGGCGGTGTCGGCGAGGGCGGTGGCCAGGGAGCGGGCGCCCGCCTCGTCCAGGTGCAGGACGCTGACGCCGTCCTTGAGCTGCCCGAGCGAGGTGAAATCGCGCCCCTGGGCGACCCGGATTCCGTCGACGGCCGTAAGGCGGGCACCGAAGGTGCCGGGGTCGCTGACGTCACCGGCCCGGCCGGTGGCAAAGGTGCCGGTGAGGTCCCAGTACTCGGCGGACCGGAAGGCCCTGCGCTCACGCTCGCGCTCGACGACAAGACGGGTGGCGACCGACTGCACCCGGCCCGCGGACAGGCCGCGCATGACCTTCTTCCACAGGACCGGCGACACCTCGTAGCCGTAGAGGCGGTCGAGGATGCGGCGGGTCTCCTGGGCGTCGACCAGGCGCTGGTTCAGCTCGCGCGGATTGGCCACGGCGGCCCGGATGGCGTCCTTGGTGATCTCGTGGAAGACCATGCGGCGGACCGGGACCTTGGGCTTGAGGACCTCCTGGAGGTGCCAGGCGATGGCCTCGCCCTCGCGGTCCTCATCGGTGGCCAGGAAGAGTTCGTCGGAGTCGGCGAGCAGCTCCTTGAGCTTCCTGACCTGGCTCTTCTTATCTGCGTTGACCACATAGACGGGCTGGAAGTCGTGCTCGACGTCCACACCGAGGCGCCGGACCTCACCGGTGTACTTGTCGGGAACCTCGGCCGCACCGTTCGGCAGGTCCCGGATGTGCCCGACGCTGGCCTCGACCACGTATCCCGGGCCGAGGTAGCCCTTGATCGTCTTCGCCTTGGCAGGCGACTCGACGATGACGAGTCGGCGGCCGCCCTGTGCGGTCTCGCTGGTGGTCGGGGACAACTTGGCTCTTCTCTCCGGTCGACTCTCGGTGAACGGGCAGTGCCGCGCGGGTAACGCTTACACGGCCTCCCTCTACGGTGACGCTGCGGAGTGTGACGGTACATCCCGCCCCCGTGTCAAACGGAAAAAGCCCGCAACGCCACTCGAACGGTAACCCGACAACCGACCTGTCTGCCGCCCGGACCGGCACAAGGCAGTGCGGAAGGCCCTGTCAGGCGTAACCCAGGCACCAGATCCCGCCGCCGAGCGCGGCGGCGCCGAAGAGCAGGGAGAGCGTCGCGGAAGCGACGGGATTCACACCGTGTACGACCGGCGCACGCAGCCTCAGGCGCGCCGCCGCCCACAGCAGCAGCGCGGCGCCGAACAGCACGAATGCCGTTCCGGCGAAGATCGCAGGTCCGCTCTCCATGACGGGAGCGTGGCACGCGTGGGAGGCGTGGGCGCGAACCCGGAGTGAACAGCGTGCGACGGCCCGTCCGGCCCCGCTGGCACGCCGCCCCTACGCCCGTCCGGGACGGCCCCCGCGTATCCGCCGGGCCCGGCCCGTCCGCACCGTTCCGCCCCGTCCCGGGCGGCTCTTCGCACACCTCCGGCGGCAGCTTCCTGCCATATGGGGGCGCGGGGCGCGAGGATGTACCACCCGGCGCACGCCCTCACGCGCGCCCCCGGCGTGCTTCATGCCCTGGCACGCACGTTCTGGCGCGTTATATGCCGTCCTCGCCGAATATGCCGTCGTCGCCGACCGGCCGCAGAAAGCCCTGCTCGACCAGGAGCCGGATGGACTGCGGTGTGCGGTCGCGCAGCACCACCGGGTCCTCCCCGAGCAGCTGGGCGATGGCGTCCAGGATCCGGCCCGCGCTCAGTGTGCCGTCGCACACACCCGCGAAACCCGCCCCGACCGTGTCCACCTTCGTGGCGCGCCGCATCCCCCGGTGCTGCCTGAGCACCACATGCTCCGGATCCTCGGCTCCGGGCGGGCCCACCTGCTCCTGGACGACCTCGTCCGCCAGCTGGAAGCGGGCGGTCAGCAGCGCCGCGTCGTCATGCGTCCGCAGGAAGTCCTGCCGGCCAAAGTGGGCCATGACCTCGCTCCCCAGCGGCTGCTCGACCGGATGGGGCCACTCCTCCACGGTCACCGAGGGCCGGTCGGCGCCGGACTTGCGCAGGGTGATCCAGCCGAAACCGACGGCCTTGGTCCTCCGCGCCTCGAACTCGTCCAGCCAGGCGTCGTAGCGCGCCGCGTACGTCTCGCGGCCGGCCAGGTGCTCACCCGCGTCGCGCAGCCACAGCTCGGTGTACTGGGTGATGTCCTGCACCTCGCGCTGCACGATCCAGGCGTCACAGCCGGCCGGGACCCAGGAGGCCAGCCGCTCGCGCCAGTCCTCCCCCTCGATGTGCTGCCAGTTGGCGAGCAGCTGGCACCAGCCGCCGTCGGCCAGATGCCCGGCGGACCGCTGGACGAGGGTGCGGCACAGATCGTCCCCGGACATCCCGCCCTCCCGGTAGACCAGCTCGCTGCCCTCCGGGGCGCGCGGGGAGATCACAAAGGGCGGGTTGGAGACGATCAGGTCGTACGTCTCGTCCCGGACCGGCTCGAACAGCGACCCCTCGCGCAGATCGGGCTCCGGCGCCCCGGACAGGGCGAGGGTCAGCCGGGCGATGGCCAGGGCGCGGGGATTGCGGTCCGTGGCGGTGACGCGGTTGGCGTGACGGCCCGCGTGCAGCGCCTGGATACCGGAGCCGGTGCCCAGGTCGAGGACCCGGTCCACGCGCGCGGGGACGGTGAGACCGGCGAGCGTGGTGGACGCCCCGCCCACCCCGAGGACGAGCCGGGAGCGGTCCGCACGCCCCCGCGCGCCGCCGATCCCTCCCGCACCGCCGACCGCGCAACCCAGGTCGGAGACGATCCACCAGTCCTGGCCCTCGGGACCGCCGTACGGCCGCACATCGACGGTCGCGCGCACCTCGTCGCCGTCGCGCACCAGCCAGCCGTCCGCGAGACAGTCCTCGACCGGCAGGGCCGCGGCCGCCCGCCCGTGGGCCACGGGGTGCTGCAGCAGAAACAGCCGCACCAAGGTCTCCAGCGGGCTCTCGCCCCGGGTGGCGCGCCGCGCCGGGACGGTCTCCCCGCGCGCCAGGGCCGCATAGGCGGACGGACCGAGCTGATCGAGCAGACCATCGGCGGTGAAGGCGGCGGCAGACAGCGCCTCGCGAAGGCGGGCGGTGCGCTCGGGGTCGGCGGTGGGGAGGCGGAACGGGAGCTGGTGCGTACTCACGCCCCCATTGTCGGGGCAACCACCGACAGCGGGCGACGGCAGTCGGCATCGGGACGACATCGCCAGCGCCGCCCGGGGTGACGGGACGACAAGGGGGGCGTGCGACGGGGGCGTTGGCCCCTGGGAGCGGGCCCTGTACGTGGCCCTTGTGAGTGGCCCGTGGGAAGCGGGATCCCGGGCGGGTCCGCGAGGACCGCGCGGAGCCGCCCAGGACAGCGCGGAGCCGTCCAGGACCGCGCGGAGCCGCCCAGGACCGCGCAGTGCCCCTTAGGGCTCCGCCGTGCCCCTTAGGACTCCGCGGGACCCTTAGGACTGCGTAGTGGCGCCGGCGCTCGTCTTCGGCTTCTGGCAGCCGGGCTGCTTGGCCATGGCCGAGCCGACCTTTCCTTCCTGTAGCTTCCGCAGGGCCTGGTCACCCGACTTGCTGAGCTTGTCGAGATCATCGGCGATGTCCTTGAGCCCCTGGGCGAACTTGGACTTGTCCGAGGTGTCCAGCTTGTCGACGGCCGTCCTCAGCTTCGTGTACGCCACGGAGGTGGCGTTGAGCTCCTTGACCGCCTGCTTGTGGGTCTCCTCGCCCTTGTCCACGGGCGGAGCGCCCGCGCTGTTCACGGCCTTGGCGAGCGCGCCGTAGGACTCGGAGATCTCCTGGAACGCCGCGGAGTCGGTCTGCTGAAGCTTCTTGGAGTCCTGCTCGTCGGCGGCACCCTGGATGGCGGTATTGGCGCCCTGAATCTTCTTCAGCTGCGGCTGCACCTCGTCACAGACCGACTTGGCCCAGTCGTTGACCTTCTTGTCCTCATCGCCGCCCCCGCAGCCGGTCAGCGCCAGTACGAGTGCCGCACCGCCGGACAGTGCAGCCACAAGCTTCTTGTTCACCGGATTGGTCCCTTCCATGGCTCTCGGCCCCGGAACATACACGTCCATCCGGCAAGGCCCGCCGAGCAAGCATCCCGTACGCCCTCTTTTGGCAGCATTTGCACCGCACTCATTGTGGACATGGCCTCATCGAGCGGACCGGACGCGGGAACAGGGACGCGGGCGGGCGATGTGCCGTGGCACACCGCCCGCCCGCATGTCGCGGGGGCTTTCCCGGCCCCGTGCCCCTCCCGGGGCTAGGACACCACCGCCGCGTCGGCTGACTTCGCCACGCGCTCGGAGTTGTCTTCGTCACCTACGGCGATGCCACGCCGCTTGGAGAGGTAGACCGAGGCCACGATGATCACGGCTGCGATCGCCGCGATGACCGCGCGCAGCCCCGGGCTCGCGTGGTCCCCGTAGGAGAACTTCACCACCGCGGGGGCGATCAGCAGCGCCACCAGGTTCATCACCTTCAGCAGCGGATTGATCGCGGGGCCGGCGGTGTCCTTGAACGGATCGCCGACCGTATCGCCGATCACCGTCGCGGCATGCGCCTCGCTCCCCTTGCCGCCGTGGTGACCGTCCTCGACCAGCTTCTTGGCGTTGTCCCAGGCGCCGCCGGAGTTGGCGAGGAAGACAGCCATCAGGGTGCCGGTGCCGATCGCACCCGCCAGGAACGCGCCGAGCGCGCCGACCCCGAAGGTGAAGCCGACGGCGATCGGCGCCATCACGGCGAGCAGCCCCGGCGTGGCCAGCTCGCGCAGCGCGTCCTTGGTGCAGATGTCGACGACCCGGCCGTACTCGGGCTTCTCGCTGTAGTTCATGATCCCGGGCTTCTCGCGGAACTGCCGCCGCACCTCGAAGACCACCGCGCCGGCCGACCGCGACACCGCGTTGATCGCCAACCCGGAGAAGAGGAAGACGACAGCGGCGCCGAGGACGAGTCCCACCAGGTTGTTGGGCTGCGAGATGTCCAGGCTCAGGTTCATCTCCCCGGCCACGGAGGTGTGCACCTTGTCCACGGCCTCGGCGATGGCGTCGCGGTACGAGCCGAAGAGCGCTGCCGCGGCGAGCACCGCCGTCGCGATGGCGATGCCCTTGGTGATCGCCTTGGTGGTGTTGCCGACCGCGTCGAGGTCGGTGAGCACCTGCGCGCCCGCGCCCTCGACATCGCCGGACATCTCGGCGATGCCCTGGGCGTTGTCGGAGACCGGACCGAAGGTGTCCATGGCGACGATCACGCCGACCGTGGTGAGCAGACCAGTGCCGGCGAGCGCGACGGCGAACAGCGCCAACATGATCGAACTACCGCCGAGCAGGAAGGCGCCGTAGACGCTGAGCCCGATCAGCGCCGCCGAGTAGACGGCGGACTCCAGACCGATCGAGATACCGGAAAGCACCACCGTGGCCGGGCCGGTCAGCGAGGTCTTGCCGATGTCCCGCACCGGGCGCCGGGTGGTCTCGGTGAAGTAGCCCGTGAGCTGCTGGATCAGCGCGGCCAGCACGATGCCGACAGCCACGGCCACGAGCGCGAGCACACGCGGGTCACCGCTGTGGCCGAGGATCTCGCGGTTGGTGACGCCGTCGAGATCGGCGTAGCTGGACGGCAGATAGACGAAGACCGCGACCGCCACCAGCGCCATCGAGATCAGGGCGGAGATGAAGAAGCCGCGGTTGATGGCGGTCATTCCGCTGCGGTCGGAACGGCGCGGGGCCACGGCGAAGATCCCGATCATGGCGGTGACCACGCCGATGGCCGGGACGAGCAGCGGAAAGGCGAGCCCCGAGTCGCCGAAGGCCGCCTTGCCGAGGATCAGCGCGGCCACCAGGGTGACGGCGTACGACTCGAAGAGGTCCGCGGCCATGCCCGCGCAGTCGCCGACGTTGTCGCCGACGTTGTCCGCGATGGTGGCGGCATTGCGCGGATCGTCCTCGGGGATGCCCTTCTCGACCTTGCCGACGAGGTCGGCGCCGACGTCCGCGGCCTTGGTGAAGATGCCACCGCCGACCCTCATGAACATCGCGATCAGCGCGGCGCCGAGCCCGAAGCCCTCCAGCACCTTGGGCGCGTCGGCGGCGTAGACCAGCACCACACAGGAGGCACCCAGCAGGCCGAGGCCCACCGTGAACATGCCCACCACACCACCGGTACGAAAAGCGATCTTCATCGCCTTGTGCGAGACGGCCGTGAGATCCGCACCCGGCGCGCCCGGCTTACCGGGCGTGGAAGATGCCGAATCGCCATTGACGGGTGTGGTGGGGGTTTCGGGGGTGGCCTCCCGGGCGGCGGCGGCGACCCGCACATTGCTGCGCACGGCGAGCCACATCCCGATATAGCCGGTGGCCGCCGAGAATCCCGCACCGATCAGAAAGAACGCCGAACGCCCGATGCGCTGCGGCCAGTCGTCCGCGGGCAACAGCATGAGCAGGAAGAACACCACCACGGCGAATCCGCCGAGGGTACGCAGCTGCCGGGCCAGATAGGCATTGGCGCCTTCCTGAACGGCCTCGGCGATCTTCTTCATACTGTCCGTGCCCTCGCCGGCCGCGAGGACTTGTCGTACCAGCACCACCGCGACCGCCAGTGCCGCGATCGCGACGGCGGCGATCACCAGCACGATCACACGGTTGTCGTCGGTCAGCTCTGCGGCGGCCAGGGTTGGGGTGAGGTCCAGCTGATGAGGGGTGAGAGGCCCCGCCATTCGTCCTCCTTGACGTTTGGCACATGGGCGCGCAGCAGTTCTGCGACCGCAGAAGAGCCGCCACGCTCAGGCGTCCTGAGCTCGAGATGTGGACGGATTGTAGGGAGCGTCACACGATCAAAACAGGGCACCGGAATGGGAATTCGCCCGCACCAGCGAAGATCAATAGGTTTGGCGGTATGAATTCCTTCGGAAGAAGGAAGGTCGACAATTAACTGACGGATGTAAAATGATCTACATAAATGATCTCACGCCGCTCTAAGAAAGCGCTGCTCAAAGGATACGCGCGAGATCGAAAATGCGCGCGCCGAGAGGCCCGCTGTGGCCATAGGGCCGAGCGGAGCACGGGCACGCCGACGCCCCGGACCGGCGATCATGAAACGGCCGATCCGGTGGTACAGCGGATCAGTAAGGCACGGCCCGGAGCGGGGCCCAAGGCCCTCCGGCGGGGCAAGGCCCCGAAAGGCCCCGATCGGAGAGGGCAAGCACATCAGGGCCCCGGCCAGGACACGAGATCTGGCCGGAAGAGACGCTGAAGAAACCAGGAGAAGAAACCAGGACAGGACAGGGCCCTGCCCCAACGAGGTCAGGTCAGCACACCCGGAACCGGCCAGGACACCGGAACCCGGCCGGAAGGGCCAGTACAGAGATCTGCCCAATGGGCCAGGAAACCGGGACCCGGCGTGAAGGGCCAGGACAGGCATCTGCCCAATGGGCCAGGACACGGGCTCGGCCACGACAGCCGGACCCGGCAGATCGGCCTAGCAGATCGGCCTAGGACACCAGGGGCTGGGAAGCGGTCGGCCAGCTCATCCGGATCAACCCACCGGTCGCGCTGGTCGTCACCTCGACATCGTCGACGAGCCCGCTGATGACGGCGAGTCCCATCTCGTCCTCGCCCTCGGCCTCGTCCTCCACCTCCGGGTGGGAGCCGGGCGCCAGGGCCGCCGAGGTCGGGGATTCGTCACCCACCTCGATGGAGAACTTCTTCTCCTCCTCGGTCAGCATCACCCGCACCGGTGCCTCCACCCCATTGCTCAGGTGGAGCCCGACCGCACGCGTGCATGCCTCGCCGACCGCGAGCCGCACCTCGTCGAGCACGGCCTCATCCACCCCCGCCCGGCGCGCCACGGCCGCCGCGACAAGACGGGCGGTCCTGACGTGCTCGGGCAGCGCGCTGAAGCGGAGTTCGACGGTGGCCATGCCATCCCCCTCGGGCGTATGGGCGTGCGTATGGGGAGGGCCGGGCGTGCACCGCCCGGAACCCCCTATCTGTGTCTTCCTTCGGCGATCTTGTCAGTCGGTCGCCGCGACAGCGTCCTCGACCGAGGTGTGAATCGGGAACACCTTGGTCAGGCCGGTGATGCGGAAGATCTTCAGAATGCGCTCCTGGTTGCAGACCAGGCGCAGCGAGCCCTCGTGGGCCCGCACTCGCTTGAGCCCGCCGACGAGCACGCCGAGTCCGGTGGAGTCGAGAAAGTCGACGCCCTCCATGTCGACGACCAGGTGGTAGTTGCCGTCGTTGACAAGCTCGACCAGCTGCTCACGCAGCTTGGGCGCGGTGTATACATCAATCTCGCCACCGACCTCGACGACCGTGCGGTCGTCGACGGTCCGGGTCGACAGGGACAGGTCCACGGATCCTCCAGCACCTTGCATCGAGCGGTCGCCCCCCATGGATCGGCAGCCGCGATGGCATTCAATCACTTACCAGCAGGCGTGCACGACGCCTTGAGCCCATTGTCCGTCAGACCAGTGACACACTCGGTGTCGATGGCCCACAACCAAATCCCGCGGCAGACGGGCATACACCCCTCACCCCGGGCCGTCCTCGGGCGGCTGAGCACCGGGGCGGGCCGGGGCACACGCATCACTCATACGGAGCACTTGCCCCCGCGTCCCGGAACCCATGCCCACTGGCCCTCGGCGATCCGTCCGGAGGTGATCGACGCCATTCGCGCGTCCGGTATCGAGCGCCCTTGGACCCACCAGGCGCGCACGGCCGAACACGCGCTGCGCGGGGAATCCGTGGTCGTGGCCACCGGAACCGCCTCCGGCAAGTCCCTCGCCTATCTGGCCCCCGTCCTCAGCACCCTGCTGGACGGCTCGGAGGCGCCCAGCGGACGGGGAACGACCGCCCTGTACCTCTCCCCCACCAAGGCGCTGGCCGCCGACCAGCGCCGCGCGGTGGCCGGCCTCGCCGCCCCGCTGGGCACCGGTGTCCGGGCGGCGGTCTACGACGGCGACACGCCCGTCGAGGAGCGCGAGTGGGTCCGCCAGTACGCGAACTATGTGCTCACCAACCCCGACATGCTGCACCGGGGCATCCTGCCCGGCCACCCCAGGTGGTCCTCCTTCCTGCGCGCGCTGCGCTATGTCGTGATCGACGAATGCCACACCTACCGGGGTGTCTTCGGCTCCCATGTGGCCCAGGTGCTGCGCAGACTGCGCCGCGTCTGCGCCCGTTACGGCTCCTCGCCGGTGTTCCTGCTCGCCTCGGCCACCGCCTCCGATCCGGCGGTCGCCGCGAGCCGACTGACCGGCGTGCCCGTCGTGGAGATCACCGAGGACAGCTCGCCCCGCGGCGAGGTCGTGTTCGCCCTCTGGGAACCGCCCCTGACCGAGCTCCACGGCGAGCAGGGCGCCCCCGTGCGCCGCACGGCCACGGCCGAATCCGCGGACCTGCTCACCGACCTGGCCGTCCAGGGGATCCGTACGGTCACCTTCGTACGCTCCCGGCGGGGCGCGGAGCTCATCGCGCTCATCGCCCAGGAGCGGCTCGCGGAGGTGGACCGCTCGCTGCCGGGCCGGATCGCCGCCTATCGCGGCGGTTACCTGCCCGAGGAGCGCCGCGCCCTGGAGCGGGCCCTGCACTCCGGTGAGCTGCTGGGGCTCGCCGCGACCACCGCCCTGGAGCTGGGGATGGACATCGCCGGGCTGGACGCCGTGGTGGTGGCGGGTTACCCCGGCACCCGCGCCTCCCTGTGGCAGCAGGCGGGGCGAGCCGGGCGCACCGGCGAAGGGGCCCTCGCGATCCTGGTGGCCCGGGACGACCCGCTGGACACCTATCTCGTCCACCACCCGGACGCCCTCTTCCGGCAGCCGGTGGAGTCCACCGTCCTGGACCCGGACAACCCCTATGTCCTCGCGCCGCATCTGTGCGCGGCCGCGGCCGAGCTTCCGCTCACCGAACCGGACCTGGAACTCTTCGGCCCCGCCACCGAGGAGCTGATGCCGCAGCTGGAGCAGCGTAAGCTGCTGCGGCGCCGGGCGACCGCCTGGCACTGGACCCGCCGTGAGCGCGCCGCCGACCTCACCGACATCCGCGGGGCGGGCGGCAGCCCGGTCCAGGTCGTGGAGGCGGCGACCGGGCGGCTGCTGGGCACCGTGGACGCCGCGGCGGCCCACACCACCGTGCACGAGGGCGCCGTCCATCTCCACCAGGGCCGGAGCTATCTCGTCAAACAGCTCGACCTCGACGACTCGGTCGCCCTGGTGGAGGAGGCCAGTCCGCCCTACTCGACCACGGCCCGCGACACCACGGCGATCTCCATCCTGGAGACCGCCACCGAGATCCCCTGGGGGGATGCGCGACTGTGCTTCGGTTCGGTCGAGGTCACCAACCAGGTCGTCTCCTTCCTGCGCCGCAAGCTGATCACCGGTGAGGTCCTCGGCGAGTCCAAACTCGACCTTCCGCCGCGCACCCTGCGCACCAGGGCCGTGTGGTGGACGGTGACCGATGACCAGCTGGAGGAGGCCCGGGTGCACCCCCAGGCCCTCGGTGGCGCCCTGCACGCCGCCGAGCACGCCTCGATCGGCATCCTGCCGCTGTTCGCCACCTGTGACCGCTGGGACATCGGCGGGGTGTCCGTCCCGCTGCACCCCGACACGCTGCTGCCGACGGTCTTCGTGTACGACGGGCATCCGGGCGGCGCGGGCTTCGCCGAGCGCGCCTTCCACACGGCCGCCCGCTGGCTGGCGGCCACCCGCGAGGCGATCGCCGCCTGCGAGTGCGAGGCGGGCTGTCCGTCCTGCATCCAGTCGCCCAAATGCGGCAACGGCAACGACCCGCTGGACAAGAAGGCCGCCGTCCGCCTGCTGACGACCCTTCTCGCCGGGGCCTCGGAGCAGCCGCCGGCCGCCGAGTGACCGCTCCCCGCCGTCCGGCCCCGACGCCACCAGCCGCCGCGCCCCGGGCGGGTCCTCCGACCGCTCCCCGCCGTCCGGCCCCGACGGCCGTGCGGTGACGGGAGTGCCCACGGGGCCCGCCCGCGCCCGGACCCGGAGGGCGAACGGGCCGGTGCGCACCTCCGCCGTGAGATCCGCGATCTCACCGCTCAGAGTGCACCGCACCACGCGCGCCCCCTGGGCGGAGGCCACCCGCCGGGCGAGACCGCAAGCCGTACGAGCCCCCTCCAGGCCGTGGTCCGCCGCCGCGAGCGCCGCCAGATCGGCGGCTCCGCCCGCCCGATGGCGGGCCACCATGGCCTGCCCGGCCGCCAGCACGGCCGCGAAAACCGCGCACAGGGCCGTCGCGGCCAGTGCGGTCCATACGGTCGCCGACCCCCGGTCGCCCGCCCTTCTCACGGGGCCGCATCCCGTGCCGCGCCGCCCGCCCCCACCGCGTCCTCGGCGAGCGCGGCCGCCTCGCCGCGCAGACTCACCGCCAGCGGACCGGGACCCGCCGCATGGGTCCGGACCCGCACCCGCACCAGGTCTCCCTCGCGCCACAGTTCGACCCGCGCTCCCTGAGGCGCGGCCGAGCGGGCGGCCGCCATCGCGTCCGCCCTCGGCTCCGAACGCGCCGCCGCCCTCGCCCCGGCCCGAGCCGCGTCCACGCACTGAAGCTGCGCGGACGCGGCCATCAGCCCCCAGATCAACATCAGGGCGAACAGCGCCAGCACCGGTAGCGCGACAGCCGCCTCCGCCGTGACGAAACCGCCGTCCCGTCCCGCGCCCCGAGCCCTCGGGAGGCCCCGCGCACCGCCCCTGGCTCGCGGGTGCGCCCGCGCCGCCGTCACCGGCACCTCAGAACTGCGCATCGAGCGCCCGTCCGATGACCGACTGCAGCGCACCGCTGACCGTCCCGCTGGTCACCACCTTGTAGAGCACCGCGGCGAAACCACACGCCGCGATCGTTCCCATCGCGTACTCGGCGGTGGCCATGCCCGCCTCGGCCCTCGCACGCGCCGCCGCGTACCGCCGTACCCACCACTGCTTCACCATGACGGCCCCCCTTGGCCTGTTCGCTGTCCTGCCCGCGGCGTCACTGACCACGGTGCTGTCGTTCTGTGGTGCTGTCGTTCTGTGGTGCTGTCGTTCTGTGGTGCTGTCGCCGTGCCGGTGTCGTTTCGTCGTGCTGTTGCCGTGCCGCTGTCGTTCGTGCCGCCACCGGCTGTCGTTGCCGGTGACGTTTCGTGTCGCTGTCATCGCGTTGTCTCACCGGTGCTCAGGGGCCGTCGCCCGCCAGGCCGCGGGCCAGCCCGATCAACACCGGGGCCAGGCCGACCAGCAGGAACGCGGGGAGGAAGCAGCCCCCGAGCGGGGCGTTGACCAACACGCCGGTCCTGTCGGCCCGTCTCATCGCCTCCCGCCCCTGCTCGGCCCGGCATTCGGCCGCCAGCCGGGACACCTGCTCCACTGCCGGAGCGCCCGTTGTCCCGGCGCGCTCCAGGGCTCGCGCCAACCCATGCGCTCCGGGCAGAGCGCCGATGCGCCCCCAAGCGTGGGCCGGTTCGCCTCCCAACCGCAGCTCCGCAGCGGTCTGGGCAAGCCGCTCGCCGACCGGGCCGCCGAGCGAGCCGCCCACCGCCTCCGCCGCCTTCCGCGGACCGGCTCCGGCCGCCAGGCAAGCGGTCAGCAGATCCGCTGCCAGCGGGATCTGGCGCGCGGCGAGATGCTCGAGGCGCCGGTCCCGGCCGGACCGCCCGGCCGTTGCCCGACGGTGCCGCTGCCACCGCCACAGGCCCCAGGCCGCGGCGAAGCCCAGCACCCACCCCGGCGGCCCTCCGACGAGGACGACCGCGACCGGCAGAGCGCCACCCGCCGCGGCCCAGGCCGGCAGGGCGCCCGCACCGGCGTCCGCCCGCCACCGCCTCCACGGCCGGGCCCGCCTCGGCCGACCGTGCTCCGCACCCGGAAGCAGCGCCGCCAGCCGCCGTCGGGCGGTACGCGCCCGACGGGCCTCGACCATCGCCGACGCCGTGCACAGGGCCGCCGTCAGGAAGGCCAGCGCGATCCCCAGGCTGTGGACAACCTCACCGCTCATCGGCCACCGGCCGCCCCGGCTCGCGCGCCGCCCGCACCATCCGACCGGTCCAGACCAGACCCGCCCACTCCAGCAGGCCGCCCACCAGCAGACAGCTCAGCCCGGCAGGGGTGTGCAGCAGCTCGTGCAGCGGATCGGCCCCCAATAGACCGCCCAGCACCAGCCCGACGACGGGCAGCACGGCCAGCGCGACGGCGGTGGCCCTGGCCCCCGCGAGCTTGGCGTCCAGGCTCTCCCGTTGGTCCCGCTCCGCGCGCAGGGCCGCCGCCACCCGGTCGAGGCCCGCCGCCAGCCCCGCCCCCTCGTCGACCGCCACCTGCCAGCAGGCAGCGACCCCGGTCAACCCCTCGGCACCCGGCAGCCGGGCCGCTCTCCGCAGCGCGTCCGGTACGTCCCCGCCGAACCGCGCGGCGGCCGTCACCAGCCCCCAGCGGTCCCGCAAGTGCCCCGGGTCCACGGCCAGCAGCGCCTCGCCGGGATGCCGCCCGGCCCGCAGCTCGCCCGCCACGGTGGCACAGAGCTCGATCACCCCGGCGGCGCGCCGCACACGGTCCCGCTCTCGCCGCCGGGCCCGCAGCCACCGGCCGACGGCCGGAGTGGCCAGCACCGCGCCGAGCAGCGGCAGAACCGAACCGCCCAGCAGCGCGATCACGCATCCGGCCGGCAGACACAGCAGCTCACGCCCCATCCGGCCGCCGTACCCGACCCGCCAGCGCTCGCGCAGCCACGCGGCCGTCTCGGAGAGCCTCCGCACCGGGTCGGGGCCGGCGGGCTCGACGGGTCCGCCGCCCGCGAGCAGCAGCCTGGCCCGGCGCAGCTGCCGGTCCCGCCCGGCGAGGAGCCATACGGCCGCTCCCACGCACAGCACCGCGGCACCCAGCGTCAGCGCCCCCGGGTCCGATCCCGTGCCCGTCATGCCGCGCCTCCGCCCCGCGTGCACAGCCGCTGGAGCCGCTGCCAGCCCGCCGCCCGCTCGAAGCGCTCCGGGCCCCATACGGCCGCGGGAACGGTCGTGACATAGCCCGCCCGGTCCCGGTCCAGCACATGCAGCTCGGCGATCCTGCGCCGCCCGCCACGGTCCCGCACCAGATGGACCACGACTGACAGCGCCGCCGCCAACTGGCTGTGCAGCGCGGCCCGGTCCAGCCCCGCGGTCGAACCGAGCGCCTCCAAGCGCGCGGGTACATCCGCCGCCGTATTGGCGTGGACCGTGCCGCAGCCGCCCTCATGGCCAGTGTTCAAGGCCCCCAGGAGGTCCGTGACCTCGGCGCCTCTCACCTCCCCGACCACCAGCCGGTCGGGGCGCATCCGCAGCGCCTGCCGCACCAGATCCCGCAGGGTGACCTGGCCTGTGCCCTCCTGGTTGGCGGGGCGCGTCTCCAGCCGGACCACATGGGGATGGTCGGGCCGCAGCTCGGCCGAGTCCTCGGCGAGGACGATCCGCTCCTCCGGACCGACCAGCCCCAGGAGAGTGCTGAGCAACGTCGTCTTACCCGATCCCGTACCGCCGCTGACCAGGTAGGAAAGCCGGGCGTCCAGCATGGCCCGCAGCAGCTGCGCGCCGCCCGGCGGCACGGTCCCGGCCGCTTCCAGCTCCGCGAGGGAGAACGCCCGGGGGCGCACCACCCGCAGCGACAGACAGGTCGAGCCGACCGCGACCGGAGGGAGCACCGCATGCAGCCGTGTCCCATCCGGCAGGCGGGCGTCCACCCACGGCCGGGCGTCATCCAGCCTCCGCCCGGCCACCGCGGCGAGCCGCTGCGCGAGCCTGCGCAGGGCGGCCGCGTCGGCGAAGGTGACGGCCGTGCGCTCCAGCCCCGAACCGCGGTCCACCCACACCTCATCGGGGGCGGTGACCAGGACGTCCGTGACATCGGGCGCGGCCAGCAGCGGCTCCAGCGGCCCGGTGCCGACCAGCTCCGAGCGCAGCGCCTCGACAACCCCGAGCACCTCGGTGTCGCCGAGCAGCCGCCCCTCCTCGCGCAGGGCCGCCGCCACCCGTGCGGGCGTGGGCTCGGCACCGCTCCCGGCCAGCCGCAGCCGCACCGCGTCCAGCAGCTCCGGCGATACGGCGCTCATGCGGTGACACCCCCCTCGTCGGCGAGAGCACGCACCCAGAACTCGGCACAGAACCGGCCGAGCGGTCCGCGGGGGCTGCCGCCCGGGGGCTCCCCGCCCTCGAACGCCTCCGGCAGTCCGGGCTCCGGTGGCAGCTGCCCGGCCAGCGGCAGCCCGAGCAGCCCCGCGATCTCCTCGTCGCCGAGCTCCGGTCCACACGGGCCTCGCACCACCGCGCGCAGATCCCGCAGCACCATGCCCACCGTGGACGCCACCCGGTGGGCGGCCGCGACCGCTCGCAGCTCCGCCGGGACGACCAGCAGCCCGAGGTCGATCTGGGCCAGGGCCTCGGCCGCCGCGTCGTCGACGCGGCGCGGCAGATCCACCACCACGACCCCGCCGCGCCGTCTGGCCGCGGCCAGCACCGCCCGCATCGCGGACGGCGGGATGACGACCGAATCGCCGCGGTCCCAGCTGAGCACCCGCAGCGAGTGCAGCTCGGGCAGCGATTCCTCCAGGGCGCTGCCGGCGACCCGCCCCCGCGACTCGGCGAAGGCGGGCCATCTCAGCCCTTGCGCGCCCTCGCCACCGAGCAGCACATCGAGCCCGCCGCCCAGCGGGTCGCCGTCGATCAGCATGGTGCGGCGGCCCGATCGGGCCGCGGTGACCGCCAGGGCGCAGGCGAGAGTGGAGGCGCCCGCGCCACCGCGGCCGCCGATGACCCCGATGGTCAGGGCCTGCCGGCCCACGCCCTCGGCGACATCGGCGATCCGGTCCACCAGCCACATCTCGGCATCGGGCAGGAACGCCACATTGTCCGCACCGAGCGCCACCGCCCGCTGCCAGATGCCGTGGTCGTCCAGATCGCGTCCGATGAGCAGCACCCCTTGTCTGCGGGCTCGGTCGCACAGATGGGCGGCCGCGTCGTCGCCGACCAGAATCAGCGGTGCGGCCTCCCAGCTGCCCCGGCGGGTGAGTGCGCCATGTGCCACTTCCGGTTCCGCTCCGGCCGCCGCGCACAGCCGCAGCAGATCGTCGAGAAGTTCCTCGTCCTCGGTGACGATGAGCGGTCTGCCCCGCTGTCCTTCGGCCGCCGAAGGGCGTTCCGGTGTGATGGATGCAGTCACGGTCCCCTCCCATATCCGTTACGCGCTCTCACTCCCGCGAACGGCGAGTGCGAGCATCGCGGAGAATCACCATGCTGCGATCCAGAAAATCTTGGGGATCTTGGTCCAAAACTGTGGACAACTCATCAGTTGTGAATATCCCAGTCACCTAAACCGGTGACTTCCGGAGAGCAGCCTAGCGATTACGTACGGTTACCGCTCAAGCTATGGAGAGACAGGGCCGCACGGGCCCGAGGGAGGGGAGCAAGATCTCATGAGAACGCCGAAAAAGCGTCCGGACATGCGACGACCCCCGCCGGGGGGGAGAGCGGGGGTCGTCCCCACGGCCGACTCGGGGGGGGAGGAGTCGGGCCGGGTTAGCACGGTCGCGAACGATCCGTGACTTCCATGGTGTACCCGAGAGCCTTCTCAGGCAAACCCACGCGCCTGAGCTTACGCCGAATGGTGGGTCCTATGCTCGGCGTCGTGGAAAACCACTCCTTGCCTCGGACAGCCGCCTTCTTTGACCTGGACAAGACGGTCATTGCGAAGTCGAGCACTCTCACCTTCAGCAAGTCCTTCTACCAGGGTGGGCTGATCAACCGTCGAGCCGTACTGCGTACTGCCTATGCGCAGTTTGTCTTCCTGGCCGGCGGCGCCGATCACGAGCAGATGGAGCGGATGCGCGAGTACCTCTCCGCGCTTTGCCGAGGATGGAATGTTCAGCAGGTCAAGGAGATCGTCGCGGAGACCCTGCACGACCTCATCGACCCCATCATCTACGACGAGGCCGCCTCGCTCATCGAGGAACATCACACCGCAGGCCGCGATGTGGTGATCGTCAGCACCTCGGGGGCGGAGGTGGTCGAGCCGGTCGGCGAGCTTCTGGGCGCGGACCGCGTGGTGGCCACCCGTATGGTCGTCGAGGACGGAGTGTTCACCGGAGAGGTGGAGTACTACGCCTATGGCCCGACCAAGGCGGAGGCGATCGCCGAACTGGCCGAGTCGGAGGGCTACGACTTGTCGCGCTGTTACGCCTACAGCGATTCGGTGACCGACCTTCCCATGCTGGAGGCGGTCGGCCACCCTCACGCGGTCAACCCGGACCGTGCGCTGCGGCGTGAGGCGGCGGCGCGCGGCTGGCCGGTGCTCTCCTTCAACCGCCCGGTCCGGCTCAAGCAGCGCAGACCCTCGCTCTCCATGCCGCCGCGCCCAGTGCTCGCCATGGCGGCGGCCGTCGGCGCGGCCGCCGCCACCGCCGGTCTGGTGTGGTACACCACTCGGCGCCGCACCCCTTATGCCCGCATTTAGGGGCAATACCAAAGATCTGCGGCGAGGGGTTCCGCTTGGCCCGTCGCAGGAGTACAAAGGAATCGACGGCCCGCGAGACCAGGGGTATCCGGGAGGAAACCCCCAGACGCCAAGGCCCCACGGACCGAAGCACGGATGCTGAGCACCCACGCGACGTCGACCCGTCGATTACGGGCCAGCCGCACCAGGTGACGGGCGGAGTTCCCGACCTGATGGGCGAATGAGAATGCACGCATGGTAACCCGGCGGATGTGCCAGCGGCGGTACCCACGTGGTACCGCCGCAACTCTGTCCGGCGTCAGGCCGCCCCACGCTGCAGGGCCTCGCAGACCGCCGTGGACTCACGCACCCCGAGCTCAACCGCCCGTCCGCAGTGCCCGATCCACGCCGCCATCCCCTCCGGCGTCCCGGACGCATAACCCTCCAGCGCCGCCATGTACGGCGCGACGCCCAGCTCTGCGTACCCCACCTCGGCCGGGCAGATCGACTTCGGGTCAAGACCGCTGTCGACCAGCACGATGCGCTCGGCCGCACGCGCCACCAGGCCGTTACGGGAGACAAAGGGCCGCAGGGCGAGCAGTTCACCGTGCACCACCGCCGCCGTCACCAGCGCCGGTGCCTGGCTGCCCGCGAGCAGCAGCCGGGCCAGTCCATCGAGCCGCCCCGCCACCTCATCCGCGTCCGGCAGCGGCAGAGTCGACCCGATCAGCGGTTCGTCCACCGGTTCACCCGACTGCCGGGGGCGCCCGATCCGCTCGTTCTCCTCCGCCCCACCCGCCGCGACCAGATGCAGCCGGGCCAGCACCCGCAGCGGCGACTGACGCCAGATGCTCAGCAGCTGCCCCGCCTCGGCGGTCAGCCGCAACGCCGCACCCACCGTGCGCGGCTCGCCCTCGGCTCCGAAGTCGGTGCGACGGCGCACCTCTTCCAGCGCCCAGTCCGCACCGGCCAGCGCGGCGGAGCCACGCGCCCCGCGCAACGCCGCCTCGGAGGTGACCTCATTGCTGCGGCGGCGCATCACCCGGTGTCCATAGACCCGGTCCACCGCGGTCCGTACGGCGTCCACGGACTCGGTCACACCGGGCAGGGCGGCCAGGGCGGCGAGCGGATCAGCTGACGTACTCATGGGTACGACACTACGCACACCGCTCCGGACGCCCCTCGTTGGAGTGGTGTTCTTCACGTAAATCCCTCATCGTCCGGAATCACTCACCTACGCTAGGTGAACATGAAGATCGCTTTCGTAGGCAAGGGTGGAAGCGGAAAGACCACGCTGTCGTCGCTGTTCATCCGCCATCTCGCCGCCACCCACGCCCCCGTCGTCGCTGTCGACGCCGATATCAATCAGCACCTGGGTGCGGCGCTCGGCCTCGACGAGGCGGAGGCCGCCGCCCTGCCGGCCATGGGCGCCCATCTCCCCCTGATCAAGGACTACTTGCGCGGTACGAACCCCCGGATCACCTCCGCCGAGACCATGATCAAGACAACCCCGCCGGGTGAGGGGTCGCGGCTGCTGCGGATCGACGAGGACAACCCCGTCTACCAGGCGTGCGCCCGGACCCTGTCGCTCGACGACGGTGCGGTGCGGCTGATGGCGACCGGCCCCTTCACCGAATCCGACCTCGGCGTCGCCTGCTACCACTCCAAGGTCGGTGCGATCGAGCTGTGCCTGAACCATCTCGTCGACGGACGCGGCGAGTTCATCGTCGTCGACATGACGGCGGGCAGCGACTCCTTCGCCTCCGGCCTCTTCACCCGCTTCGACATGACGTTCCTGGTGGCCGAGCCCACGCGCAAGGGCGTCTCCGTCTACCGCCAGTACAAGGAGTACGCCCGCGACTTCGATGTGGCGCTCCGGGTGGTGGGCAACAAGGTGCAGGGCCCGGACGACCTGGACTTCCTCCGGGCGGAGGTGGGCGATGACCTCCTGGTCGCCTTCGGCCACTCCGACTGGGTCCGGGCGATGGAGAAGGGCCGTGCGCCCCGGTTCGAGGAGCTGGAGGAGGCGAACCGCGACGCGCTGCGCGTGCTACAGGACGCGGTGGACGCCTCGTACCAGCGGCGTGACTGGCAGCGGTACACCCGCCAGATGGTGCACTTCCATCTCAAGAACGCGCAGAGCTGGGGAAACGCGAAGACGGGTGCCGATCTGGCCGCCCAGGTCGACCCCGCCTTCGCATTGGGGGAGTTCGCGCCGGAGCAGGGCTCGGCGGCTACTCCCGCTCCCGCTTAGTCGTATGCGTGTGCTCGGGCGTCCGCCCGTGCGCCGGTTCACGGTCGGACGTCCGGCACTCGGCGGCCAGATAGTGCCGCCAGCCGCCCGGCGGCCGCATCCCGACATCCAGCGCACGCAGCTTCTCCAGCACGAGGGGGTTCTGCGCGTCCAGCCAGTCGGCCACCTGCTTGAAGGAGACGACGCGGCTTGCCCTTCTTGTTGCGCGCCCTGTTGGCCAGGAAGTTGTAGTCCATGGAGAGCGTCTCGAACGGGCGGCGTTGTACCGGAATCCGCTGCAACGGGGAGTCCCAGATGCCGTGGGTCTTGCGGGGCCGGACCTGAAGCTCGCCGGGCGAACTCGCGCGCGGAAGTGGGAGAACAGCTTGTGTTCGTCCTGGCCGGCGCCGTCCCAGGAGATGACGACGAACTGCGGTGGCCTCTCCCCCGGTTCCAGCGGTTCGGTCCCCGACCCGCGGTGCCACCTGGCCCATGGGCCTGGGTGGAGTCTCCCGAGCAACCGACCGCTGCGGACAGCGCCATGGAGAAGACAGAGGATGACAAGGCGTTTTAAATGACTATTCCCCCCATAGGGGGAATACCGGTCTGCTCTCCCCCAAAAGACTTCCCATCGACTTTACTCAACATTACGATTCATTTACCAATGTTTGGGGTTCAGTACCGCAGTACGCCGTGACCACGGACACGCCCTTGTCCGCGACCGTGAAGCCCGGAGGGGACGGGAATGTTGAAGCTCTTGGACCGAATTCAGAGGGTCTCCCGCCGCACAGCTCTCTCCGTCTCGATCGCCCTCTTCCTCCTCGCCGCTCCTCTCTCGCTGGGCATCGCACTGGCCTCCGGCGCCCCGCTCCTGGCCGGGCTCCTGGCCGGACTCACGGCCGGACTCATGACCGCCGCCGCGCCCGCCGTGGCCGCCCGCCTCACGGCGCTCCGCCACCCCTCGGGCTCCGGGCGGGCGGCGGCCGATGGACGGTCGGGGCGGCCGACTGGTGGACGGTCGGGGCGGTCGGCGGCGGAGGCGGGCGGCGCCCTGGCCTGCCGGCCATGGACACCGTGGCGTGACCACCACTGCACCCGTCCCCTCCCGGCGGCCACGGGAGCCGGCGGACACGTAGGCGGTCAGCTGCTCGGCGGGGTGCGCGCGTTCCAGCGCCATACGGCACCGCTGGTCCGCGATGAGCTGGCCCGGCTGGCACGAGAGGGGCAGCGGCCCAGTCAGCTGTTCCTCACCTGCGCCGACTCCCGCCTGGTGACCAGCATGATCACCTCCAGCGGCCCCGGTGATCTGTTCACCGTGCGCAATGTCGGCAATCTGGTGCCGCCGGGTGCCGACGGCTCCTGCGACTCGGTGGGTGCGGCGATCGAGTACGCGGTGGAGGTGCTGCGGGTCAGCAGCATCACGGTGTGCGGGCACTCCGGATGCGGCGCGATGCAGGCGCTGCTCGACTCATCGGCCCCGGCCAGGACGCCACCCCAGCCGATGGCGTCCGGTGTCGGGGGCCGGACGCCGCTGACGCGCTGGCTGCGCCACGGCAGACCGGCGCTGGCGCGGATGGAGGGGATCGGCCGGCTGGGGCGAGGGGAGGTCGCCCTGTCGAGCCGGCCGGTGGCCGACGAGCTGGAGCGACTGGCCCTGGTCAATGTGCGGCAGCAGCTCGACCACCTGATGGAGCACGCCTGTGTGGCACGGCGGGCGGCGGAGGGCGGGCTGGCGCTACAGGGGATGTATTTCCATGTGGCGGAGGCCCAGGCGTATGTCCTGGATACGGGTTCGGGGAGATTTCTGCCCGTCCGCCCGGACCATGGCACGCCGACGACCGCCTGCTGTGCCGCAACGGTCCCCGCCCGGCCTGGGAGCGGCCGTTCCAGCGCCGGCCGTTCCAGCGTCGCGGAGCGAGGAAGCGGGCCCAGCCACGGGGCCCTGGAGCTGGGGCGGTCATGCAGACGATGACAGGTCTAAACCAATTTTCGGCTGACAACCCTTGTCAGGGTGTGCCGTGGGCTGATGAGCTATGGCCTGGGACACAACGGACACCCTGGGAATGGGAGATGTCGTGAGCAACGAAAGCCTGGCCAACCTTCTTCGGGAGGAGCGTCGCTTCGCGCCGCCCGCCGAGCTTGCCGCGGACGCCAATGTCACAGCCGAGGCGTATGAGCGGGCGAAGGCGGACCGCCTGGGCTTCTGGGCCGAGCAGGCCCGTCGGCTGTCCTGGGCGACCGCGCCGACCGAGACGCTGGACTGGTCGAACCCGCCGTTCGCGAAGTGGTTCGCCGACGGCAAGCTCAATGTGGCGTACAACTGCGTCGACCGTCATGTCGAGAACGGCCTGGGCGACCGGGTGGCCCTCCACTTCGAGGGCGAGCCCGGCGACACCCGCTCCCTCACCTATGCCGATCTTCAGCGGGAGGTCTCCCAAGCGGCCCACGCGCTGACCGAGCTGGGGGTCCGGACCGGCGACCGGGTCGCCATCTACCTGCCGATGATCCCGGAAACCGTGATCGCGATGCTGGCCTGCGCCCGTATCGGCGCCCCGCATTCGGTGGTCTTCGGCGGCTTCTCGGCCGATGCTCTCGCCACCCGCATCCAGGACGCCGACGCCCGCGTCATCATCACCGCCGACGGCGGCTATCGGCGTGGCAAGGCATCCGCGCTCAAGCCCGCCGTCGACGAGGCGCTCACCCGGCCCGGCACCGAGAACGTGCGCAGTGTGCTGGTCGTCCGCCGCACCGGCCAGGAAGTGGACTGGAACGAGGGCCGCGACGTCTGGTGGCACGAGATCGTGCAGCGCCAGCCGGAGCAGCACACCCCCGAGGCGTTCGACGCCGAGCACCCGCTGTTCATCCTCTACACCTCGGGTACGACCGGAAAGCCCAAGGGCATTCTGCACACCTCCGGCGGCTACCTCACCCAGATCTCCTACACCCACCACGCCGTCTTCGACCTCAAGCCGGAGACCGACGTCTTCTGGTGCACGGCGGACGTCGGCTGGGTCACCGGCCACTCGTACATCGTCTACGGCCCGCTCTCCAACGGCGCCACCGAGGTGCTCTACGAGGGCACCCCGGACACCCCGCACCAGGGCCGCTGGTGGGAGATCGTCCAGAAGTACGGGGTCACCATCCTCTACACCGCCCCGACCGCGATCCGCGCCTGCATGAAGTGGGGCGACGACATCCCGGCCAAGTTCGATCTCTCCTCGCTGCGCGTCCTCGGCTCCGTCGGCGAGCCCATCAACCCCGAGGCATGGGTCTGGTACCGCAAGCACATCGGCGCGGACACCACGCCCGTCGTCGACACCTGGTGGCAGACCGAGACCGGCGGCATCATGATCAGCCCGCTGCCGGGCGTCACCGCGACCAAGCCCGGTTCGGCCCAGGTCCCGCTGCCGGGGATCGCCGCCACCGTCGTGGACGACGAGGCCAATGAGGTGCCGAACGGCCATGGCGGCTATCTGGTGCTCACCGAGCCGTGGCCGTCCATGCTCCGCACCATCTGGGGCGATGACCAGCGCTACCTGGACACCTACTGGTCCCGCTTCGACAAGCGCTACTTCGCGGGTGACGGCGCCAAGAAGGACGACGACGGCGACATCTGGCTGCTCGGCCGGGTCGACGATGTGATGCTGGTGTCCGGCCACAACATCTCCACGACCGAGGTCGAATCGGCGCTGGTCTCGCACCCCAAGGTCGCCGAGGCGGCGGTCGTCGGCGCCACCGACCCGCAGACCACCCAGGCCATCTGTGCCTTCGTGATCCTGCGCGGCGGCGCGGCCGAGGACGACGGCCTGGTCGAGGAGTTGCGGGCGCATGTCGCCAAGCAGCTCGGCCCGATCGCCAAGCCCAAGCGGATCCTGCCGGTGGCCGAGCTGCCCAAGACCCGCTCCGGCAAGATCATGCGCCGTCTGCTGCGCGATGTCGCCGAGAACCGTGCGCTGGGCGATGTCACCACGCTCACCGACTCCTCCGTGATGGAGCTGATCCAGAGCAAGCTGCCGTCCGCCCCCAGCGAGGACTGATCACCCCGCCGTAGGCCCGCCCGCCACGGGGCGACACCGGTGGGCAACGGCCGACACCGGTCGACACCGGTCGAGACGGTCGGCACAGGGCACGCCACATGATCGAGGGGCGCTCCGCCTGGCGGGGCGCCCCTCGTTCTCGTTCATCACGGCTGGTGCGGGTGGCTGTCGCGGAAAAGTTACGACAAGATGAGGGGTGGAGCGCCGGGAAGTCTGGTCGGCATACGTCACCCGTATGTCCGCACCACCGACCCCCAGGAGGCCCGCCCGTGGCCGCGCCCACCAGCCGCAAGTTCCTCGGACGCCAGTCGCTGCCCGAGCGGACGTTCGTCACCGACGCACTGCGCACCGAGACGGTCGGCGGTGTGATCCTGCTGGTGGCCGCCGTCGTGGCGCTGATCCTCGCCAACACCCCGCTGAGCGGCGTCTACGGCGACATCAGGGACTTCTCGTTCGGCCCCCAGGCGCTGCATCTGCGTCTCTCGGTCGCCTCCTGGGCCACCGACGGTCTGCTCACGATCTTCTTCTTCGTCGCCGGTATCGAGCTCAAGCGCGAGTTGGTCTCGGGCGAGCTGCGGGACCCCAAGGCGGCGGCGCTGCCCGTGATCGCCGCCGTCTGCGGCATGGCCGCGCCCGCGCTCGTCTATGTCATCGTCAACGCGAGCGGTGGCGGCAGCCTCAAGGGCTGGGCCGTGCCGACCGCCACCGATATCGCCTTCGCGCTCGCCGTCCTCGCCGTGATCGGCACCGCGCTGCCCGCCGCCCTGCGCGCCTTCCTGCTCACTCTCGCGGTCGTCGACGACCTCGGCGCCATCCTGATCATCGCGATCTTCTTCACCCAGCACATCAACTTCGTCGCCCTGGGCCTCTCCTTCGCCGGCCTCCTCCTGTTCTGGCTGCTACACCACAAGGGCGTCCGGACGGCCTGGGTCCATCTGCCACTCGCGGTCGTGATCTGGGCGCTGATGCACGCCAGCGGTGTGCATGCCACGATTTCCGGCGTCGCGATGGGCCTGATACTGCGCTGCACCGTCCGGGAGGGCGAGGAGCGCTCCCCCGCCGAGCGCATCGAGCACCGGATGCGCCCTGTGTCGGCGGGCCTGGCGGTGCCGCTGTTCGCCCTGTTCGCGGCCGGTGTGCCGCTCTCCGGCGACGCCGTCGCGGATGTCTTCACCCGCCCCGAGACGCTCGGCGTCGCCCTCGGCCTCGTCGTGGGCAAGGCCGTCGGCGTCTTCGGCGGCTCCTGGTGCGCCGCCCGCTTCACCCGTGCCGAGCTGAACGAGGAGCTGGCCTGGGCCGATGTCTTCGCCGTGGCCACCCTCGCCGGAATCGGCTTCACCGTCTCCCTCCTCATCGGCGAACTCGCCTTCCCCGGCGACCCCACGCTCGCCGAGGAAGTCAAGGCGGCGGTGCTCATCGGCTCGTTGTGCGCCGCCCTGTTCGCCGGAGTCCTCCTCAAGCTGCGCAACACCACGTACCAGCGGCTGTGTCAGGAGGAGGAACGGGACGAGGACATGGACGGTATCCCGGACGTCTACGAGCAGGACAGCCCCGAATACCACCTGCGGATGGCCGCCATTCACGAGGCAAAGGCCGCCGAGCACCGGCGGCTTGCCGAAGTGGCCGCCGCGGCCGACTCCGGCGACGATGGTCCGGCATGATCTGAGAGGCTTGACGCCCGGAGAAATGTGCAGAAGACGTAGCAAGCACAGACGGCGTACCAAGCACAGACCGCACAAGAGCAGAGGGAGATGGCGATGAGCGCAGCCGACGACGGCGGCAACCGCAGCCTCGGCCAGCTGGTGGCGACGGCGACCACCGAGCTGTCGGCGCTGGTGCACGACGAGATCGCGCTGGCCAAGGCCGAGCTCCGGGTGGGAGCCAAGAAGGCCGCGGTCGGCAGCGGCGCCGGTATGGCGGCCGGGGTGCTGCTGCTCTTCTCGCTGCCGGTGCTGAGCTTCGCCCTCGCCTACGGCATGCGCTCCTGGACCGGACTCGGCCTCGCCTGGTGCTTTCTGATCGTGGGCGGTATCTACTGGCTGTTCGCCGGGATTCTGGGCATGGTGGCGCTGCTGAAGTTCAAGAGGGTCAAGGCGCCCAAGCGGTCGATCGCCTCGTCCAAGGAGACGGCCGCCGTACTGGGCAGCGTCAAGCCGCATCCGCGTGCCGCGAGCAATGGCGGACGCCCCGCGCGGGATGTGACACGCTCGTCGGCATGACCGTCCCTGATACCGCCGCGTCGGTCGTACGGCTCGACGGCCCCTGGACCCACCGGGATGTCGCGGCCAACGGCGCGCGCTTCCACATCGCCGAGCTGGGTGACGGCCCGCTGGTACTGCTGCTGCACGGCTTTCCGCAGTTCTGGTGGACCTGGCGGCACCAGCTGCCCGCGCTCGCCGACGCCGGTTACCGGGCGGTCGCGATGGATCTGCGCGGAGTGGGCGGCAGCGACCGTACGCCCCGCGGTTACGACCCGGCCAACCTCGCCCTCGACATCACCGGCGTGATCCGTTCGCTGGGTGAGCCGGACGCCGCGCTTGTCGGCCATGACCTGGGCGGATATCTGGCGTGGACGGCCGCCGTGATGCGGCCGAAGCTGGTACGGCGGCTGGCGGTGGCCTCGATGCCGCACCCCCGCCGCTGGCGCTCGGCGATGCTGGCGGACGTCAAGCAGAGCGCGGCCAGCTCGCATGTGTGGGGCTTCCAGCGGCCCTGGCTGCCCGAGCGCCAGCTGGTCGCGGACGACGCGGCGGCCGTGGGGCGGCTGATCCGGGACTGGTCCGGGCCGCGGCTGCCCGAGGACGAGGCGGTGGAGATCTACCGGCGGGCGATGCGCATCCCCTCGACCGCGCACTGTTCGATCGAGCCGTACCGCTGGATGGTGCGGTCACTGGCACGGCCGGATGGTTTCCAGTTCAACCGGCGGATGAAGCGGCCGGTGCGGGTGCCGACCCTGCATCTGCACGGGTCACTCGACCCGGTGATGCGCACCCGCAGCGCGGCGGGTTCCGGGGAGTATGTCGAGGCTCCCTACCGCTGGCGGCTCTTCGACGGGCTCGGTCACTTCCCGCACGAGGAGGACCCGATGGCCTTCACCGCCGAGCTGATCAACTGGCTGAAGGACCCCGAGCCCGACCGCTGAGCGTCATCAGCCGTAGGCATGCCGTACACGTGCTGTCCGCATACCGTCCGCATGCAGTCCGCATTCCGACGACCCCGCCACGGGTGGCCGAACATCAGTTTTTCGAACAGCCAAATGCCTGGAGCATAGGCCAATTGCCGCAGCCAGCGGCGATTACGGACCTTGGGTCACGGGCAGACACGGGGGTATGGGCTGGACGCACGACTACCGTGACGCACCTGACGGCCGCGGCCCCGAGGCCGCCGCTACCGCCAATGCCGCGCTGAGCGTTTCCGAGCGGGGCGGCTCCGGGCCTACCCAAGGCCATGACCCGAACATCGGGATTCCCCGCATCATCCGCCGCCGGGCCCGGTGGGTCTCGGCGCGACTGCGCCATCCACGCAGCCGCTAGCAGTACCTCGGGCGCGGCCCGGGGCGCCGGCGGCACACCGGAACCCCTGGGTCACAGGGCACACCCCTGGCTGTCCACCGGCTGGTCCGCCGTACGCCCCTTCTCGACGTCCTGGCGCACTTCGTCCGCCGTCAGCGCGTACCCGGTGTCCTCGTCGTCGAGGGACTTGGCGAAGACCACGCCGTACACCCGCCCCTGCGGGGTGAGCAGCGGACCGCCGGAGTTGCCCTGCCGCACCGTCGCGTACAGCGAGTACACATCGCGGTGCACGGTGGAGCGGCGGTAGATGTCGGGGCCATTGGCCTGGATACGGCCGCGGATCCGGGCGGCGCGCACATCGAAGGCGCCGTTCTCCGGGAAGCCGGCGACGATCGCGTCGTCACCGGTGTGTGCGTCGTCCTGGGCGAACCGGAGCGCCGGGGCGTGCAACGAGGGCACATCGAGGACCGCGATATCGCGCTTCCAGTCGTAGAGCACGACCTTGGCGTCGTAGAGCCGGCCCTCGCCACCTATCTGTACGGTCGGCTCGCTGACGCCGCCGACGACATGGGCGTTGGTCATGACCCGGTTCGGCGCGAACACGAAGCCGCTGCCCTCGAGGACCTTGCCGCAGCTGGGGGCGGTGCCGACGACCTTCACGATGCTCTGCTGGGCGCGTGTGGCCACCGGGGACCGGGCGAGCGCGGGGTCGGGCTGTGGCACCGAGGTGATCGGCTCATTGGCGAAGGGCGAGAAGACCTGCGGGAAGCCGTTCTGCGCGAGCACCGACGAGAAGTCGGTGAACCAGGTGTTCGCCTCGTCCGGAATGACGCGGGAGACCCCGGTCAGCACCTTGGAGGTACGGACCTCCCGGCCCAGGGTGGGCAGCGAGGTCTGGGCCACGAGGGAGCCGATCAGCCAGGCGACCAGCAGCATCGCCAGGACGTTCACCAGCGCGCCGCCGGTCGCGTCCAGGGCGCGCGCCGGTGACCAGGTGATGTGCCGCCGCAGCTTGTTCCCCAGGTGGGTGGTGGCGGCCTGGCCGACCGAGGCGCACACGATCACCAGGACGATCGCCACCACGGCACCGAAGGTGCCGGGGGATGTCTTGTCGGTGGTGCCGTCCCAGATGAGCGGCAGCAGATAGACCGCGATCAGACCACCCCCGATGAACCCCGTCACCGACAGCACGCCGACGACGAAGCCCTGGCGGTAGCCGACGACCGCGAACCATACGGCGGCGAGCAGCAGCAGGATGTCCAGCACATTCACCGCAACACCGTCTCACGCGCGCCAGTCGAGTGGGACGTGCCTGGCGCGGTCCCAGGGCCGCTCCCAGCCCGCGAAATGCAGCAGGCGATCGATCACTCCGGCGGTAAAACCCCAGACCAGAGCGCCTCCGACCAGGAAGGCGGGACCCCGGTGACCACTGGGGTGGACGGTCGTGGCCCGGTTCGCCGGATCCGTGAGATCCGCCACGGGAACGGTGAAGACCCGGGCCGTCTCGGCCGGGTCCACCGGCCCGACCGGACTGGGCCGGCGCCACCAGCCCAGCACCGGGGTGACGACGAAACCGCTCACCGGGATGTAGAGCCGCGGCAGCACCGCGAAGACCTGGACCCCCGAGGGGTCGAGCCCCGTCTCCTCCTCGGCCTCGCGCAGCGCCGCACGCAGCGGGCCCTCCCCGTCCGGATCCCCGTCCTCCGGGTCGAGGGCCCCGCCGGGGAAGGAGGGCTGGCCGGCGTGCGAGCGCAGCGAGCCGGAGCGCTCCATGAGCAGCAGCTCGGGGCCGGCCGGGCCCTCTCCGAAGAGCACCAGCACGGCGGAGGGGCGGCCGCCGCCCTGCGGGGGCGGCAGGAACCGGCTCAGCTGGCGCGGTTCGATCGTCTCGGCCACCCGCACCACCGGCCGCAGCCACTCGGGCAGCCCATGGGCGCTGATCTCCACGCCCCCGCCGTACGTGCTCGTCACTCGGCGGCTCCCAGGGGGGCGGCGGGACGGCCGGGGTAGTCGGACGGCGGACGCAGGCGCTGGCCCGGCTGGCCGCCCATCTCGTACTTCAGCAGCTTCTTCGCCTTGTCCGGGTCGGTCTCTCCCTCCCCGTACGCCGGGCAGAGCGGGGCGATCGGGCAGGCGCCGCACGCGGGCTTGCGGGCGTGGCAGACGCGACGGCCGTGGAAGATGATGCGGTGCGAGAGCATCGTCCACTCGCTCTTGGGGAAGAGCGCGGCGATCTCCGCCTCGACCTTCTCGGGGTCCTCCTGGGCGGTCCACTTCCAGCGCCGCACCAGCCGCCCGAAGTGGGTGTCCACGGTCAGGCCCGGCACCCCGAAGGCGTTGCCGAGCACCACATTGGCCGTCTTACGGCCGACACCGGGGAGGGTGACCAGGTCCTCCAGACGGCCCGGGACCTCGCCGCCGAAGCGGTCACGGAGGGCGGCGGACAGGCCCAGCAGCGATTTGGCCTTGGCGCGGAAGAAGCCCGTGGGCCGGATCAGCTGCTCCAGTGCCTCCGGGTCGGCGGCCGCCATGTCCTCGGGCGTCGGATAGGCGGCGAAGAGCGCGGGAGTGGTCTGGTTGACCCGCAGATCGGTGGTCTGGGCGGACAGGACCGTGGCCACCAGCAGCTGGAAGGAGTTCTCGAAGTCCAGCTCGGGATGGGCGTACGGATACACCTCGGCGAGCTCGCGGTTGATGCGCCGGGCGCGGCGGACGAGGGCGAGCCGGGACTCCGGTCGGGCGCCTTGCGAACTCTTGACCGATTTATGCGGTTTCGCCACTTCTGTCGATTCGGCGGATCCTTGTTCGCCCACAGCGGAATCACGCGATGCGGTCACCCGTCCGGCCCCCTTGCCCTGTGCTCTCACCGGCGTATTGGACACCCGGCCAGCCTAAGCCCAGCCACTGACATCCGCCCCGGCCGCCGCGAAGAGGCCCCCAATCGGACCCCTGCCGCACAGCCCGGCAGGCCAGTGCGTCAAACTTGTGATTGATCGCACTGTTTTACCGTCCGGCATCATGGGGACGTCGGTCCCCTGTGCATGTCGACAAGGAGAGACTCGTGGACGACGTTCTGCGGCGCGCCCCGCTCTTCGCGGCGCTCGATGACGAGCAGGCCGCTGAGCTGCGCGCCTCCATGGGAGAGGTCACCCTCGCGCGAGGTGACGCGCTCTTCCACGAAGGGGACCCCGGCGATCGCCTGTACGTGGTCACCGAGGGCAAGGTGAAGCTCCACCGCACCTCTCCCGACGGCCGCGAGAACATGCTGGCCGTGCTCGGTCCCGGCGAGCTGATCGGCGAGCTGTCGCTGTTCGACCCCGGCCCGCGCACCGCCACCGCCACCGCCCTCACCGAGGTCAAGCTCCTCGGCCTCGGCCACGGCGACCTCCAGCCGTGGCTGAACGCCCGGCCCGAGGTCGCCTCCGCGCTGCTGCGCGCGGTCGCCCGGCGCCTGCGCAAGACCAACGACCAGATGTCCGACCTGGTCTTCTCCGACGTCCCCGGCCGGGTCGCCAGGGCCCTGCTGGACCTGTCGCGCCGCTTCGGCGTGCAGTCGGAGGAGGGCATCCACGTCGTCCACGACCTGACCCAGGAGGAGCTGGCCCAGCTGGTCGGCGCCTCCCGCGAGACCGTCAACAAGGCGCTCGCCGACTTCGCGGGCCGCGGCTGGCTGCGGCTGGAGGCGCGCGCGGTGATCCTGCTGGATGTCGAGCGGCTGGCCAAGCGCTCCCGCTGACGCCGGACGGAGACGCCCGCGGAAACGGATCGTGAGGGCCCTGCCGGAATCCCGGCGGGGCCCTTACGGCGCTCCGGAACGGCGCTCCCGAACGATGTCCCGGCACGGCGCTCCGGGAACGGCGCTCCGGAACAATGCCCCGGCACGGCGCTCCGGAACGGCGTAGCGGCCTCAGATCAGCCCGTGCTCGCGCAGATACTCCAGCTGGGCCCGGACCGACAGCTCCGCCGCCGGCCACAGCGACCGGTCCACGTCCGCGTACACATGCGCCACGACCTCCGAGGGCGTCCGGTAGCCGTTCTCGACCGCCGTCTCCACCTGGGCGAGCCGGTTGGCGCGGTGCGCGAGGTAGTACTCCACCACGCCCTGGGCGTCGTTCAGCACCGGTCCGTGGCCCGGCAGGACCGTGTTCACCCCGTCGTCCACGGTCAGCGACCGCAGCCGCCGCAGCGAGTCCAGATAGTCGCCGAGCCGCCCGTCGGGATGCGCGACGACGGTGGTGCCCCGCCCGAGCACCGTGTCGCCCGTAAGGACCGCGCCATCGGCCGGAAGGTGGAAGGACAGCGAGTCGGCGGTGTGGCCGGGCGTGGGCACCACCCGCAGCTCCAGGCCGCCGGTGGATATGACGTCCCCCAGCTCCAGCCCCTCGTCCCCCAGCCGCAGCGCCGGGTCCAGCGCCCTTACGGACGTCCGCGTCAGCTCGGCGAAGCGCGCCGCGCCCTCCGCGTGGTCCGGATGGCCATGGGTGAGCAGCGTCAGCGCGACCCGCTTGCCCGCCCGCTCGGCCGTCGCGATGACCTCCTTGAGGTGCGCGTCGTCGAGCGGCCCGGGGTCGATGACGACGGCGAGGTCGGAGTCGGGCTCGGCGACGATCCAGGTGTTGGTACCGTCCAGCGTCATGGGGGAGGCGTTCGGCGCCAGGACGCAGACGGCCCGGTCGGTGGCCGGGCCGCCGATGGCGCCCCCGCGCGGCTGACCGGGCAGAGCGGATGCGTACGTCATGCGGAAGATCCCCCCGTGGCGCGCGGAATGTGCCTGGTGAACTCATCATGACCCGGCCAGCTCAGCACCAGCTCCCCGTTCTCCACCCGCGCCTGGGCCAGGATCGGCTTCAGGTCCCGGTCCGCGGCCGCGGCCAGCGCCTCGGCGACCGAGCCGTGGGCCGCGAGCTGGCGCAGCGTCGCGATCGTGGGCGGCATCATCAGCAGCTCGCCCCGGTCGTAGCCGTCGGCCGCGTCGATCGGACGGATCCAGACGGTCCGGTCCGCCTCCGTGGAGGCGTTACGGGTGCGCTGCCCCCGCGGCAGCGCAGCCACGAAGAACCAGGTGTCGTAGCGGCGCGGTTCGAACTCCGGGGTGATCCAGCGCGCCCAGCAGCCCAGCAGATCCGAGCGGAGCACGAGCCCCCGGCGGTCCAGGAACTCCGCGAAGGACAGATCCCGGGCGACCAGCGCCGCGCGGTCCGCCTCCCAGTCGTCCCCCGTCGTGTCCGCGACCACGGTGTGCGGTGTCGGGCCCGCCAGCAGGATCCCCGCCTCCTCGAAGGTCTCGCGGACCGCCGCGCACACGATGGCCTGCGCCTGCGTCGGCTCGTCGGGGTCCAGGCCCAGCCGCCGCGCCCACTGCGCCCGCGAGGGTCCGGCCCAGGTGACCATGCGCTCGTCGCGCGGGTCCACGGAGCCGCCCGGATAGGCGTACGCGCCTCCGGCGAAGGCCATGGAGGCGCGTCTGCGCAGCATGTAGACGGCGAGCCCGCCGGGCCCGCCCGCCGCGTCCCGTACGCCCTCCGCGGGCGCCTCAGGGCCGTGCGCGGCCCTTGCGGGCCCCGGCGCCGCCGCGAGCTTCTCCGCCGCGTGCTCCCCGTCGCCGTCCTGCCGGCCCTGCGGGTCCTGCGAGTCCTGCCGGTCCTGTTCAGGTTGTCCGTCCCGCAGCAGCAGCACGGTGGCGGCCCGGCGCGGTGTCACCGGTGTGAGCTCACCGGCCGACAGGAGGCGGATCCGCTCGGGCCATTCGGGCGGGTACCACTGGCCGTTCGTAGTGGACATGGCCGGATGCTATGCGCTCACGGGCTGATGTTCGAGTGGCTCCGACGGCGCCACGCCGGGGGCGGTCCGGGCACGGCGGTCCGGGCACGGCCGTCGCACCGGCCCGCCCCTCCCCGCGCCGACCTACGCATCCCCGCGCCGGCCCACGCACCCGCGCGCCGACCCGCGCATCCCCGCGCCGGCCGGCCCGCCCCCGGCTCCGCTCGCTGGTCCGCGACCTCGACCTGGATCTAGTCCGCGACCTCGACCTGGATCTCGACCTCGACCGGGGCGTCCAGCGGCAGCACCGCCACGCCCACCGCGCTGCGCGCGTGCACGCCCGCGTCGCCCAGGACCTCGCCGAGCAGCTCGCTCGCGCCATTGACGACGCCCGGCTGGCCGGTGAAGTCCGGCGCCGAGGCGACGAAGCCGACGACCTTCACCACCCGCACGATGCGGTCGAGGTCACCGACGACCGACTGCACGGCGGCCAGCGCGTTCAGCGCACAGGTGCGCGCCAGCTCCTTGGCCTCCTCCGGGGTCACCTCCGCGCCGACCTTGCCGGTCACGCCCAGCTTCCCCTCGACCAGCGGCAGCTGGCCCGAGGTGTAGACGTACGGGCCGGTGCGGACCGCGGGCACGTACGCGGCGAGGGGCGCCGCGACCTCGGGCAGCGTCAGACCGAGCCCGGCGAGCCTGCCCTCGACCGCGCCGCTGCCCATCAGCTCTTCTCCCGCTTCAGGTAGGCCACCAGCTGCTCCGGGTTGTTCGGCCCGGGAACGACCTGGACCAGCTCCCAGCCGTCCTCGCCCCAGGTGTCCAGAATCTGCTTCGTGGCGTGTACGAGCAGCGGTACGGTCGCGTATTCCCACTTGGTCATGGGCCGACTGTAATGCCTCTCCGCCGGGCCCTGGTGCGTAGCCCGAGGGGCGACTGGTTAGGCTCCCCACTGTGAGCAGGCTCCATGTCGTCAGTGGCAAGGGCGGAACCGGCAAGACCACGGTCGCCGCCGCACTCGCGCTGGCCCTCGCGACCGGTGGCAGGCGAACCCTGCTGGTCGAAGTCGAGGGCCGTCAGGGCATCGCGCAGCTCTTCGAGACCGAGCCGCTGCCCTACGAGGAGCGGAAGATCGCCACCGCGCCGGGCGGCGGGGAGGTGCACGCCCTGGCGATCGACCCGGAGTTCGCACTCCTGGACTACCTCCATATGTTCTACAAGCTGGGCTCAGCCGGACGCGCACTCAAGAAGCTCGGCGCGATCGATTTCGCGACCACCATCGCCCCGGGGCTGCGGGACGTCCTGCTGACCGGCAAGGCGTGCGAGGCGGTGCGCCGTAAGGGCAAGGACGGCCGCTTCGTCTACGACTCGGTGGTCATGGACGCGCCGCCCACCGGCCGCATCACCCGCTTCCTGAACGTCAACCACGAGGTGGCGGGGCTGGCCCGGACCGGCCCGATACACAATCAGGCACAAGCCGTGATGCGCGTCCTGAAGTCGCCCCAGACGGCGGTCCACATGGTGACCCTGCTGGAGGAGATGCCGGTCCAGGAGACCGCGGACGGCATCGCGGAGCTGCGCGCCGACGGCCTTCCGACGGGCGGGGTCATCATCAACATGGTGCGGCCCGCGATCCTCGACCAGGAGGCCGTCGAGGCCGTCGCCAACGGGCAGCGTACGGCCGTCGCCAAGGCGCTCTCCCAGGCCGGCCTGGGCGGCGCCCGCCGCGGCGGCCTGGCCGAACAGCTGGTCGACCCGCTGCTGGAGCAGGCGCGCGAGCACGCCGAACGGGTGGAGCTGGAGCGGGCGCAGCGCGCCGAGCTGACCGGTCTGGGACTGCCGCTGCACGAGTTGGAACTGCTCACGGACGGCGTCGACCTGGCCGGGCTGTACCGGCTCGCGGCGGATCTGCGCAAGCAGTGGCCGACGTGAGCGGCGTCCGCCGTAAGGGCGCCACGGGCAACGAGTCGTACGCGAGTCGTACGCGGGAGGCGGCATGAGCATGGACGTGGCACCCCGGCTGGACACCGACGCCCTGCTGGACGATCCGCAGACCCGCATCGTGGTGTGCTGCGGCTCCGGCGGCGTCGGCAAGACCACCACCGCCGCGGCCCTGGGCGTACGGGCCGCCGAGCGCGGCCGTAAGGTCGTCGTCCTCACCATCGACCCGGCCCGCCGGCTCGCCCAGTCCATGGGCATCGACGCGCTCGACAACATCCCGCGCCGGGTGGACGGCGTCGGCGACGGCAAGGGCGGCGAACTGCACGCCATGATGCTCGACATGAAGCGGACGTTCGACGAGTTCGTCGAGGCGCACGCCGACCCCGAGCGCGCTCGGGCGATCCTCGCGAACCCCTTCTACCAGTCGCTCTCGGCCGGTTTCGCGGGCACGCAGGAGTACATGGCCATGGAGAAGCTCGGCCAGCTGCGGGCCCGCGACGAATGGGACCTGATCATCGTCGACACCCCGCCCAGCCGGTCGGCGCTGGACTTCCTGGACGCGCCGAAACGCCTCGGCTCCTTCCTGGACGGGAAGTTCATCAAGGTCCTGATGGCCCCGGCGAAGGTCGGCGGCAAAGCCGGAATGAAGTTCCTGAACGTGGGCGTGTCGATGATGACGGGCACGGTCAGCAAGGTGCTCGGCGGGCAGTTGTTGCGCGACGTACAGACTTTCGCTGCCGCGATGGACACCATGTTCGGCGGGTTCCGCACCCGCGCGGAGGCCACCTACCGGCTGCTTCAGGCCCCCGGTACCGCCTTCCTGGTGGTGGCCGCGCCCGAGCGGGACGCCCTGCGGGAGGCCGCGTACTTCGTCGAACGGCTGGCCGCGGACCAGATGCCACTGGCCGGGCTGGTGCTGAACCGGGTGCACGGCAGCGGGGCCGAACAGCTGTCGGCGGAACGCGCGTTGGCCGCCGCGGAGACCTTGTCGCTGGCCGACTGCCCCGAGGATCCGGACGACACATCCGTGGACGGTGCGCCCGCGAACACCGCAGAGGGAAGCGTTCCGGCCAAGAACGGCACCGGGTCAGAAAATCTTGCCGACGGCGGATTCGTCGATCCCCACTCAGGGAATGCTCAAGCGCGGAACCCCTCAGCAGCGGACCCCGACGTCTCCCCCACGTCGGCGGACTCGTCGGCGGAGCGGCTCGCCGCGGGACTGCTTCGCTTGCACGCGGAGCGTATGCAGGTGCTCGGACGCGAGCAGCGCACACACGACCGCTTCACGGCGCTCCACCCCGAGGTTCCGGTGGCCCAAGTGGCCGCACTCCCTGGCGACGTACACGACTTGGCAGGACTCCGGGCGATCGGCGAACGCCTCGCGGTCCCGCTGGAACGGACCAAGCGCGCGGCGGGCTGAGCCGGTGCCCGCCCAGCGGTCGGAACGGTCATACGGTCACCGGTAGCGGACCCATCCCCGGCCCGCGCCGACCCGTTGGGCCGCGCGACCGGCAGGCCATGTGTCCCACAGGCCATGTGGCCCAGGCCCCATCGCCGACCGCAGCCTTGGCCGCGACCCGCGCCCGTGCTCGGAGGCGTGCGCGTACCCGTACTCGCCCCGACGAGGCGTGCCGCACTCGCACCCCCGGCTCGTGCCGTTGCCGAGAGGCGGGTGAGGTGATGGTGAGGCATGCCGTCTCGTCGGCAGGCCATCTCGTGGTCAGGCCGTCAGTCGATCGCCACTCGATCCCCAGTCGATCGCCGAGACCGCCGTCCGGCCTATCCGACCGCGGCGAAGCGCTCGTAGTCCTCGTCGTCGAAGGGCAGAATGCCCGCGCTGCGCTCGTACTCGGTGCGCGCGGTCTCCAGGAGCCTGCGCCAGGAGGTCACCGTCGGCCGGCGGCGCAGCAGTGCTCGCCGCTCGCGCTCGGTCATCCCTCCCCACACACCGAACTCCACGCGGTTGTCCAAGGCATCCGCAAGGCACTCGGTGCGCACCGGACATCCAGTGCAGACCGCTTTGGCCCTGTTCTGTGCCGCGCCCTGGACGAACAGTTCATCTGGATCAGTAGTGCGGCAGGCGGCCTGCGCACTCCAGTCGGTTACCCAGCCCATGCTGGCGCCGTCCTCTCCCGAATCGGAGCTCCCCCACGGCGACAAACGGCATATTCACCGTCGCCAGTTGAGGACGTTACGGAAGCGAGACAAGGCGCAACACCCCCTGCAGGCCCAATCTTGGATGGTCCGAACGGACTATGGGTACGCGGCAGATCACCCAACGGAGTGAGCTGGCGACATTTGAGATTACTAGTGCAAATCCGGGCAGTTCACCCGACGGACAACGGGCAGCTCATGACAGGGGCGGCAATCCGGACAGCTCTCATCACTCACTCGAGTGATGATGGGGGTGTGGCTCAGCCACACAGCTGTGGCTGGCGTGAAACAGCTTATGCGAACACCCGGTCCCCTGTCCGGCGATTCGAGACGTAGGCTGCCTCCTATGGGAAACACGCGCTCGAGCGGCGGTCTGTCCACCGCTCAACAGGCCGCCAAGTTCCTCGGCGTCAGCGCGCTGGCCGGTGCCGTGATGGCCGGGCTCGCGCTTCCCGCCGTCGGGGCGCTCGGCCTCGCGGCCAAGGGAACGGTGGAGGAGTTCGACGGAATTCCGGCCAATCTCAAGACACCGCCGCTCAGCCAGCGGACGACGATCCTGGACGCCAAGGGCGGAGAGATCGCGAAGGTCTACTCCCGCGACCGGACGATCGTGAAGCTGAAGGACGTCTCCCCCTATATGCGGCAGGCGATCGTCGCGATCGAGGACGCCCGCTTCTACCAGCACGGGGCGGTCGACCTCAAGGGCGTGCTGCGCGCGGTGAACACCAACGCGCAGGAGGGCGGGGTCTCCCAGGGTGCCTCCACGTTGACCCAGCAGTATGTGAAGAACGTGTTCGTCGAGGAGGCGGGCAACGACAAGGAGAAGGTCGCCCAGGCCACCCGGCAGTCCATCGGCCGCAAGATCAAGGAACTGAAGTACGCGATCAAGGTCGAGAAGGAACTGGGCAAGAAGCGGATCCTCGAGAACTACCTGAACATCACCTTCTTCGGTCAGCAGGCATACGGCATCGAGGCGGCCTCGCAGCGCTACTTCAGCAAGTCCGCCAAGGACCTGAACCTGGAGCAGTCGGCGATGCTGGCCGGTCTCGTCCAGTCGCCCAGCCGCTACGACCCGATCAACGCCCCGGAGACCGCCAAGGAACGCCGCAACACTGTGCTGCGGCGCATGGCCGAGGTGAAGGACATCACTCCGGCACAGGCCGCCGCGGCCCAGAAGAAGCCGCTCGGCCTCAAGGTCAGCATGCCCAGGAGCGGCTGCATCACGGCCGTCCAGGGCGCCGGGTTCTTCTGTGACTACGTCCGCGAGATCCTGCTCAACGACCCGACCTTCGGCAAGACGGCGGAGGCGCGCGCCAAGCGCTGGAACCAGGGCGGCCTGACGATCCGTACGACGCTGGACCCGCAGGCCCAGGAGTCGGTCCAGAAGTCGATCAAGTCGCATGTCTACCAGTCCGACTCGGTGGCCACCGCGGTGACGCTCGTCGAGCCGGGCACCGGCAAGGTGCTGGGGATGGGCCAGTCCCGGCCGTACGGCTTCGGCGAGAACGAGACCCAGATCAACCTCTCCGCGGACAAGGCCATGGGCGGCTCGAACTACGGCTTCCAGGTCGGTTCCACGTTCAAGCCGATCACCGCCGCGGCCGCCATCGAGCAGGGCAAGAAGCCGTACCAGCGCTACTCCTCGCCGTACAAGATGAAGTATCCGAGCCCGGTCACCACCTGCAAGGGCACCTGGCGCAACGACGAGGGCGCGACCGTCGAGAACGAGAACGAGAGCGAGGTCGGCCCGTACGCGATGAAGGAGGCGACCGCCAAGTCGGTCAACACCTACTTCGTCCAGCTGATCAGCGACATCGGGGTCTGCCCGGTGACGCAGATGGCCGACAGGATGGGCGTGGAGCGCGCCGACGGCGAAGAGCACAACCAGGTGCCCTCCCTCACTCTCGGCTCCGAGGGCTTCTCGCCGCTGACGATGGCCAACGCCTACGCGACCTTCGCCAACCGCGGCGTCTACTGCTCCCCGGTCTTCATCGAGTCGATCACCGGCCCGAACGGCAAGGCGCTGAAGGTCCCGCAGTCGAAGTGTTCCCGCGCGATGTCGGAGAAGACCGCGGACACCATCAACACGCTGCTGCGCGGGGTGGTCGAGGACGGCACCGGCAAGCAGGCCGGCCTCAAGAACCGCCCGAGCGCCGGTAAGACCGGTACCACGGACGAGCGGCGGGCCGCGTGGTTCGTCGGCTACACCCCGAACCTGGCCGGTGCGGTGTGGGTCGGCGGTCCGGGCGCCAAGGGCGTCACGATGGAGAACATCAGCATCGGCGGCGTCTTCCACGACAAGGTCTACGGCGCGGACACCCCCGGCCCGATCTGGAAGGACGCGATGAGCGGCGCGCTGGAGGGCAAGCCGGCGCCGAACTTCGAGTCCGTCTCGATCAAGGACCCGAACCAGCACAAGTCCGATGACGACAAGAAGCGGAACGACCGCAAGCCGAGCAACGACGGCGGCGACAAGGGCGACAACGGCGACAAGGGCGGCCAGGAGAACCCGTGGCCGGACATCTCCCTGCCCTCGGACCTGATCGGCGGCGGCAACGGGAATGGCGGGAACGGCAACGGAAACGGCGGCCGGCACTGGCCGCGGTAGCGGTGACCGTGACTGAGCGCTGAAGGGGGCCGGACAGAGATGTCCGGCCCCCTTCTTGGCTATGTGCGCCCTACGGTTACGCCATGCGATCTTACGGTTACGCCGAGCGTCTTACGGCTTGGCCGTGCGGCCTTACGGCTTAGCCATGCGGCGCCTTACGGCCGCGCGGCGAACACGAACATACGGATACGGACAGCGCGCGAACGGTAACGTCACGCGACGGCTGTCCGGTCGCGCGAGCTACCCGCCTGCGAGCTGCCGCTTCACCGCGGCGGCGACCCGGCCGCCCTCCGCCCGCCCGGCGATCTTCGGGTTCACGATCTTCATCACGGCGCCCATGGCCCGCGGACCCTCGGCACCGCCCGCCGCGGCTTCCTGCACCGCCTCGGCCACCAGGGCGTTCAGCTCGTCGTCCGTCAGCGGCTTCGGCAGATACTCGGCGAGCACCTCGCCCTCCGCCCGCTCCCGCTCGGCCTGCTCCGCGCGGCCACCCTTCTCGAACGCCTCGGCCGCCTCACGGCGCTTCTTGGCCTCCCGCGCGACGATCTTCTCCACCTCGGCGTCGGACAGCTCACGGGCGCTCTCGCCCGAGACCTCTTCCTTCGTGATCGCGGTGATGGTGAGCCGGAGAGTCGAGGAGCGCAGCTCGTCGCGCGCCTTGATCGCCGCGGTGAGGTCGTCCTGGAGCCTGGACTTGAGCTTGGTGGTCATGGCGTCGAGTCTGCCAGCACTGGCCGGGAATCACCCGAAGATTTCTCCCCCTGCCGCGTTCTGCGACCATGGATGGCATGCGCGCGCGATACGGAGTACCCCTGGGAATCACGGCGGTCGGCGCAGCCGGCCTCGCCTACGCCGTCGGCTTCGAAGTCCGGTCCTTCAGGCTCCGGCGGATCACCGTCCCGGTGCTCCCGCACGGGATGCGCCCCCTGCGCGTCCTCCAGGTCTCCGACATCCACATGGTGAGCGGGCAGCGCAAGAAGCAGCGCTGGCTCCAGTCCCTCGCCGGGCTGCGCCCCGACTTCGTGGTGAACACCGGGGACAACCTGTCGGACCCCGAGGGCGTGCCGGAGGTCCTGGACGCGCTGGGCCCGCTGATGGAGTTCCCCGGCGCGTACGTCTTCGGCTCGAACGACTACTACGGACCGAAGCTGCGTAATCCCGCCCGCTATTTGCTGGAGAAGGCCAGCGGCCGGCATGGGCTGAACGGCAACCCCCCGGCCGTCGGCGCCATCCACAACCCGTGGACGGAACTCCGCGACGCCTTCGACGCGGCCGGCTGGGTCGGACTGTCGAACACCCGCGGCCGGCTGAAGCTGGACGACATCGAGATCGCCCTCACCGGCCTCGACGACCCCCATATCAAGCGGGACCGCTACGCCGAGGTGGCCGGCGGCCCCGAGTCGGACGCCGACCTCTCCCTCGCCGTGGTCCACGCCCCGTATCTGCGGGTTCTCGACGCCTTCACCGCCGACCGCTACCCCTTGATCCTCGCCGGCCACACCCACGGCGGTCAGCTGTGCATCCCCTTCTACGGCGCCCTGGTCACCAACTGCGACCTCGACACCCGCCGGGTCAAGGGCCTCTCCCAGCACCACGCCGGCGGCCACACCTCCTACCTCCACGTCTCCGCGGGCTGCGGCACCAACCGCTACACCCCGGTCCGCTTCGCCTGCCCCCCGGAAGCCACCCTGCTCACCCTGACCCCCCAGACCCTCTGACCCCACCCCCACCCAGCCGGACCGCCCGAAACGCCCCGACCTGCGAGCCCTCGGAAACCGGATTTCGTCTCTGGCCGCAGGTCCGCTAAAGTAGAGCTCGTTGCTTCGGGGTGTAGCGCAGCTTGGCAGCGCGCTTCGTTCGGGACGAAGAGGTCGTGGGTTCAAATCCCGCCACCCCGACTGAAGGAACAGGCCGGAGGCCCCTCTCGTACGAGAGGGGCCTCCGGTGCGTTGGGGTGACGTGTGACACATCCCCGCCGCCGATCCGGCGGTGTGACCCCGTCGTCATTGTGGCCACCGGTGCCGCCGCACCGTCTCGTCCTCGGTTTCGCCTCGCTGATCTTTCTCCGGGGGCGTGCTTCCGGTCGGCTGTCCGTGGTGCATGACGGGCTCCCCTGCGGATTTCCCCATGATCGTGCCGGGGCGCGCCCGTGCGGCGTTAGGCATCGCTCCGCCCCGGGCGGGTCGCGGCCCTTGCGGTGAGCTCCAGCAGCAGTGCCTGAAGCATCGACGAGCGGTCGAAAGACGATGGGCCGGCGCATATGAGCTGAAGGGCGATCCGGAAGAGCCATCGGCGTATCAACTGACTGGTGCGCGCTTCCCCGTTCACTGCGTCCCCACCCCCGGTTGCGTGCCTGGCGCGCCATCACGTCCAAGTGGCGCGCCTACCATTGGAGGGCGTGGTGCCGGGATGGGCACAGGTGCGCCGCGGCGGACCGTGGGTACTCCGGGGGCCCGAAGCGGGCGCACTTCGGGTAAAGGCTTAGTAAAGCAGCCATCGACTCCTAGCATGAGTTCCACCGGAGGAACTCGATCGGGGGCGTCATGAGCAATCGCCGAGAGCCCAATCACCAGCTCGAGGCCTTACTCGCCGAAGCGCGGTTCTCGCGCAAGGGGCTGGCCCGGCGGGTGAGTGAACTCGCGGCCACGCAGGGGCTCAGCGTGCTCTGTGACCACACGTCCGTCGCTCGCTGGCTGTCCGGTTCGGTTCCCAGAGATCCGACCCCGACGCTTCTCGCCCAGGTGTTCTCGCACCACATCGGACGCACGGTGACACCTCGCGACCTCGGCATGGAAATGGCATCCGAGGACCAGACGATCGGCCTCCGCTATCCCAGAACCCTGGGATGCGCCGTAGAAACGGTCACCCGCTTGTGGAGGTATGACGTGGAACGCCGCGGGTTTCTCACGGACTCGGTCTTCGCTGCCGGAGCCGTATCGGTCGCCAGCCGCGACTGGCTCATCGGCAGCCCGCGCGAAGACCTCAGTCAGCACAGCAGGTCCACTCGGGTGACGATGGCGGACGTGCGCGAAGTACGCGCGCTGGGCGATGAATTCGAGCGGCTCAGCCATGAGTTCGGGTCACAGCGGATCCGCCGGCACATGGTGAACTACCTGCGCTACGACGTCGGGCCGCTGCTGAAGAAATCCCGTACGGACACGGTGGGCCGGGCGCTGTTGCAGACCGCCGCGGAGTTCACCGCCTCGGCGGGCTATATGGCCATCGACTGCAATCAGCTGAATCTCGCCGAGCGCTACTACATCCAGGCTCTCGCCCTGGCCAGCGCCGCCGATTCACGGCATTACGGAGCGCAGGTGATGGCCACGCACATGGGCCATCTCGCGCTCTACGCCGAGCATCCGGCCGAGGCGGTGCAGCTGGCCGAGGCGGCTCGGGCCGGGGGCCGGCAGAACGGCGAGCCCCTCGGCATCGCGGTGTCCTGGGTGGTCGAAGCGCGCGGCCACGCCCGGATGGGCGACGCCCGAGCCTGCGGCCGGGCGCTGTCGGAGGCGGAACGGCACTTCGGCCGGTCGGGCCCGGCCCATGATTCACCGCCGTATCTGCGGTATTTCAAGGAGGCATATCTGGCGGATGCCTTCGCGCACTGCTTCAGGGATCTCAACCAGCCGAAGAAGGCCAGTGAGTACGCGATGGCCGCATTGCGCGATCTGCCCGCGACACATATGCGCCGACGGGCCATCAACACCGGGATTCTCGCGCATGCCAATCTGTCGAAGGACGAACCGGAGGAGGCCGCGCGGCACGGTCTCGAGGCGGTGCGGCTGACACGTCAGCTGCATTCCCCGCGGGCCTTTCGCCGGATCGCCCGGCTGCGCAAGCGTTTCGATCCGTACCGGCAGGCACCGGGCGTCGCCGCGTTCCTGGAGCAGGCCGACGGTCTTGTCGCGGACGCTGCTGTATGAGCGGGGCGCTGCTGTCTGAGCGGCGCTGCTGTCTGACCGGCGCTGCCGTATGAGCGGCGCTGCTGCCTGAAAGGTGCTGCTGCCCGCATCTCTCAGAGCTGGTCGGTGAGGTCGGGGCCGAGGCCGTCGATCTCGTCGGGTTCGGCGATGCCATAGCCCTCGGCGCATCCGAAGTATGTGGGCTCGCCGGGCCGGGCCGGGGTGCCGAGCAGGGAGTCGAGGGCCCGCAGGGCCGCGGCCAGGCGGGGCGCGTTGCGGCGCTGGACGTCCGGGTGGGGGACGCCCCGGAAGTCGTAGCGGCCCCAGATGTCGTGGAACACCTCGACGTCCGCCGTCAGAGCGTGGTCGTCCGGGTCGACCGTCAGCACGACGAGATCGCGCTCACGCCGCTCCCCGCCCTCGGCGTCGAACCATGTGCCCTTACCGGTGACGGCGATGGGTCCGACCTGGGCGTCCGGGTACCCCACGGGGCGGCTCCGCCGGATGCGCCGGGCCAGTTCCGCCGCGTCGAACCGGCCCATGACCGGCAGCCGCGTGAGTACGCCGATGCCGCCGACGCCATGGACGAACCACATCCACTCCAGGACGTCCGCCTCCAACAGCCCGTGCTCCCTCAGCACGGCCGACATCCGCGCCGCCGTCATCAGCGCCGGCTCCAGACCGGGGGCGGCGAAGGCGTCCAATTCCCATTCCCACGAGGCGCATTCCCGCGGCGCGCGCATCAAGAAGGACATGCTTGTCTCGGTCTCTTCACCTCGCGGCCAGCCCCAGCACGGCTTCCGCGTTGGCCAGCATCCGTGCGATGTCGATGGGGAGGTGCTGGAACTCCTCCATCACGACGTCGTACGGCTCCACCCGGCGGGTCTGTCCATCGCGGCCCTCGGTCTCGATGAGATAGCGGTAACCGGCCGGGGAGCTCCGGTCGTCGACTTTCCTCCAGGCCGCTCCATGGCGTCGTACCAGCACATCGCCCAGGTAGGAGGTCAGGTCCGTGTGCAGCGTGATCCAGTCCGACTGCTCGAATTCACCGAGCGGCAGCCGGTCCACATAGTGCTGAAGGCCGGGCATGAGCGCCAAGGCGTCCTCCGCGTACCGCGCGGGCGCCACCCCGAGCATCATCGCGAGTCCGACGACGTTGCGGTGCGCCCCTTCCGCCCACTCCACGGCCTCCGCGGCCGTCCCCTCCGGTGTTGTGTTCCGCATCCGCACAGCATTTCAGCCACGCCGGCCGACCGCTATGGGCGGCTCAGTGAGCGGGTGATGCCCGCCGCGATGGTGGTGGCCAGGATCCAGCCGGTGACGATGAGGGTGTAGGAGAGCCACTGGCACCAGCCCTGTGGCGCGAAGGCCGACTGCTGACCGAAATCGGTGATCGGCAGCAGCAGGTCCACGGTGTAGAAGACGGGGTTGAAATCGGGGGCCTCGTCCGCCTTCAGGGGACGGGGCCGGTCCAGGGTGAAGGCGATGGCGCCGGTGAGGAGGAGGGCCAACAGCCATCCGGCGGCGCGCATGGGACGGAAGCCGTAGCCGACGGTGATGTCCTGGAGGTGGCCCCAGGCCCTGGCGTACGGGGGGAGGGTGCGGCGGTGCCTGCGGAGCTTGGCGAGTTGGACGGTGCGGGCGGCGGCGTCGTCGCCCGCGGTGCGGTAGGCGGCGGTCAGCTGCTCGTAGGCGTACGGCAGATAGCCCGACTCCTCGCGCTCCAGCAGCGGCAGACGCTGTTCGGCGGGGAGGTCGGGAGTGAGTCTGCGATAGCTGAGGCCGTCGATCCTGACCCGGTCGGGCCAGGTCTCCGGGGCGATGTGCAGCAGATCGGCCTGGCAGCCACGGAGGTTCACCGTGCCCTCGATCGGGGCGGCCGCGCGCAGCCACAGCTCACCTATCACACAGCTGCTGGCGCGCAGGGCCTGGCCGCCGGGGTTGGAGAGCCGGGCGTAGGCGAGGTTCAGGTGACGGGGGATTCTGGCGCCGCTGATGTTGACGCGGCCATGGGCGCGCAGCCGCATCGCGCGCAGGTCGGTGCCGACCGACAGGGTCTCGGCGTGCAGGGCGTTGTGGCCGGGGTGGTGCAGTACGGCGTCGTTGAGATTGACCTCACCGGTGACGGTGGCCCCGTTCAGCCGGACCTGGCCGTGGGACACGAGCCCGGCGGCGGCTATGTCGTTGCCCACGACCACATGGTTGAGCTCCAGCGCCGGCTCCTGGAGTGTGTCGGGGTCCGGGGTGCCAGGGGTGTGCTGCCCACTGGGTACGGTGTGCGATCCATCGGGGTTGTCGGGTCCGTCAGGGGCTTCCGGGGAGACGCCCAGACGCGCTCCGTCGAGGAAGATCGCCCCGGCGATCTGGGATCCCGCGAGCCTTACGGGGCCCGCGATACGGCAGCGGCTCATCCGCAGCACGCCCTCGACGCGGAGCGCTCCCGCGGTGAGGGCGGGCAGCACGGAATCGCTGAGCACCAGGGCGCGCAGCTGCGCCCCGTAGAGCATCGGGCCTTCGGTGAAGTGGCAGGAGCGCAGCCGTATGGAGTGCTGGACCACCCCGTATCGGAGGTCGAGGCGCCCGGTGATGCGCGCACCCGCCAGCTTCAGCCCCGCTATCTCCCCGCTCCGGCTCTCCCCGCCGACCAGCAATGCCCGCAGTACCTCGGCCCGTACGGTCCGCTCGGGACCCCATGCCGCACCGGCCGCCGGGTCGTCATCGGCGCTTTCGCGCAGATCGACGCCCTCGCCCAGCGGGAACGCCGCCCAGACGCGGCGCTCGGCTGGGGTCAGGTCGGCGATCTCCATCGGCGGGGCCTATTCGGCCGTGCCCGGCCGGCCCGGCCAGCCCTGGCGGCGCAGGACGGCCGGGATGTCGGGGGCCTGGTAGTGGTCGCCCTTGAGGACCTTGCCGTCGGCGCGCAGGGTGGGACGGCCGTCGGGGCCGAGTTTGGTCATGTTGGCCCGGTGGATCTCGGCGATCACCGCGTCGAGGTCGATGCCGTGGACCAGGGCGGTGCCGTAGGCGACGTAGACGACGTCGGCCAGCTCATGGGCGAGGTGATCGAGGGTGCCGTGGGCGCTCGCCTCGGCTACTTCGGCGCACTCCTCGGCCAGCAGGTTCTGGCGGTGGGCGGCGAGTTGCGGTGGGACCTCGGTGGGGGTCGTACGGGCGTCGAGGCCGAAGGCCAGGTGGAATTCGCGGACGAGGTCGGCGGGAGAGGGACGCATTCGTCCGATCGTACGTGTGCGCTGTGCGCTCCCGCCGGATCACGCCAATCCCCCGCCCCCCCCCGCTAATCCCGCACCGGCTCCCGCGCCTCCGGCTCCGCCAACTTCTACAGTGTTGTAGATTTTGGAGTCCGGTCCATCGAGTACCAGGAGGAGATCGTGGGAGTTTCCCTGTCCAAAGGCGGCAATGTCTCGCTGAGCAAGGAGGCGCCGGGCCTGAGCGCGGTCGTCGTCGGCCTGGGCTGGGACGTGCGGACGACGACGGGCACCGACTACGACCTCGACGCCAGCGCCCTGCTGTGCGACGAGGCCGGGAAGGTCGCCTCCAACCAGCACTTCGTCTTCTACAACAACCTCACCAGCCCCGACGGTTCGGTCGAGCACACCGGCGACAACCTGACCGGTGAGGGCGAGGGCGATGACGAGGCCATCAAGGTCAACCTGGCCGCGGTGCCCGCCGAGATCGCCAGGATCGTCTTCCCGGTCTCCATCCACGACGCCGACAGCCGCGGCCAGAGCTTCGGCCAGGTCCGCAACGCCTTCATCCGGGTGGTCAACCAGGCCGACAACGCCGAACTCGCCCGCTACGACCTGAGCGAGGACGCGGCGACCGAGACGGCGATGGTCTTCGGCGAGCTCTACCGCCATGGCGCGGAGTGGAAGTTCCGCGCGGTCGGCCAGGGGTACGCCTCGGGTCTGGCGGGCATCGCCTCCGACTTCGGCGTCAATCTCTGATCCCGGTCTCCGGCCGCCGGGACGGCCTTACCCCTGGTCGTCGAGCGCGTCGATGACCGTGCGGGCCTCCTGAAGGGTGGCCGTCAGATCCCTGGGCGTGGTGGCGTCGCCGACGGTGTGGCGGCCCGGAGCGGGGTGTGCGGCCAGTGTCCCAGCAGTACCACCTGATGGCCTCGTCCCGCCGCCTCGGCGGCTCCCTGGAGGCCGGCGGCACCGGAGCCCAGGACGGTGACGCGCGAGGGAGGTACGGGGGACGCGCCGACCGACGAGGCTCGGCCGCCGCGTCCCCAGCCCGGGTCGGCCGGGCAACCCGTGGCGCGGCCCGCGTGCGCCTCACCCCAGCAGGCACCGCAGTAGACGCAGGGCCGGATCTCCGCCTCCCGTCCCGCCCGTGTCCTCGCCGGGAGGGCGGCGTCCGCGCTCATGCCCATGCCGGGGACCGGCACCCCCGCCCCCGGCCGGGCGTGCCGGGACCGCTGCCCGTCCGCGCCCCGTAGCACCTTTCGCGCCGCCCGAGAGACAATTCGAGGGTGACCGAGCGCAAGCCTCCGGGCATCAGCTTCGAGACATGGGCCGACCGGCAGATCCGCGAGGCGGAGGAACGCGGCGCGTTCGCCGACCTTCCCGGCAAGGGAAAGCCTCTCCCCGGCCTCAACAGGCCCTATGACGATCTGTGGTGGGTCAAGGAGAAGATGGCCCGCGAGAACCTGTCGTTCCTGCCCCCGACACTCGTGCTGCGCAAAGAGGCGGAGGACGCGCTCGCCGCCGTCGAGAAGGCGCCGTCGGAGCGGGTGGTGCGGGAGATCCTCGCGGACGTCAACGACAAGATCCGTGAGGCGATCCGGCGGCCCCCGCCCGGCCCGCCGCTCAATCTCGCCCCCTTCGACATCGACGAGATCGTCCGGGAGTGGCGAGAGCGCCGGGACCCGCCGGCACACGCGGACTGACCGCTGCGCAAGCGGCCAGGAAGACGGCCGGGACGCCATGTGCCCCGGCCCGTCACCGGGTCACCGGCCCGTCACCGTGGTTCAGGGTCGCCCGTCGCCCGGGACTACTCCTCGTTGCCGTACGGGCGGGTGATGATCTCCATGCCATGACCGGCCGGGTCCAGGAAATACAGCCCGCGCCCGCCGTAATGATGGTTGATCTCGCCCGGCTGCTTCAGATGGGGATCGGCGTAGTACGTGACCCCCTGCTCCCGGATCCGCGCGAAGGCCGCGTCGAACTCCTCGTCCGAGATGAGGAACGCGTAGTGCTGCATGACGATCGACTCGCCGGGGATGGTGGCGAAGTCCAGGGTGACGCCGTTACTGGTCTCCACCGGAACGAACGGCCCCCACGCTTCTCCCACTTCGAGGCCGAGGATGTTCGCCAGGAACTCCGCGGATGCGTGGTTGTCCAGAGAGTGGACGATCGTGTGATTCAACTCGACTGACACTGTGGAATGCCTCCGTAAGGCAATCTCACGGACACCTCCATGCCTCACCCGGCCGGTGACCGACACGCGATGCCGTACCTCCGATGCTAGGCGGCACCGCATACCGCCGTCGAGGCCGTGGACGCTCAGCTCCGGTCCGCGGAATCCCCGGCGTCGGGCAACTTCTTGACAGCCGCCACATAGAAGATCCCGCCCTCCGGGTCGCGCAGCGCCGCGATGCGCCCATAGGGGGTGTCGATGGGCTGGGAGAGCACGCCGCCGCCGAGCTCCGCGCCGCGTCCGGCCACCTCGTCGACGTCCTTCACACAGAAGTAGACCCGCCAGCGGGGCCGGACGTTCGGGTCCGGGGCGGCCTCGATGGCGCCGCCGCGCAGCCCGGCGACCGCCTTACCGTCGATATGGAGAACCACCCGGTCGTGTTCGAAGCGGACGTCGCAGCGCTCCCGCTCATGGCTGTCCCAGCCGAAGACCTGCCCGTAGAAGAGCGCCGCCTCGAAGGCGTCGCGGGTGCGCAGCTCCAGCCATACGGGCGCGCCGGGTCTGCGCTCGCCCCACCAGGCGGAGGTCAGATCGCCCTCCCAGATGCCGAAGTTGGCCCCGTCCGGGTCGGCCGCCCAGGCCACCCGGCCGCTGCCGAACTCCAGCGGCCCGACCGCGACCGTGCCCCCGCGCTCCTGGATGCGCGAGGCCACCTCGTCCGCGCTGTCCGCCGCGAAGTACGTGGTCCAGGTGACCGGGAGGGCCACACCCGCCGACGGGGACGAGGCGCCGATGCCGACGGTCGGTACGCCTCCCTCGGTGTACGCGACGGTGTAACGGCCGTGACCCTGCCGGGTGGGACGGAAACCCCATCCGAAGAGCTCTCCGTAGAAGGCGTGCGCGCGGTTCAGGTCCGCCGCCATGAGACTCACCCAGCACGGCGCGCCCTGGACGGCACGGAACCTCTCCCGCAAGGCCGCTCACCTCACTCGTTTCCCCGGGGACGCCGCGGGGCGTCCCGCGGGCAGCCGTCATCGCTCGCGCCTCAGGCCCGATATCTCCACTTTCCTCCGATTTCGCGTTCGGCGCCACCTTGATGACCCTCGGCGCGCCCCGGGGAGGGAGCGGGCGCGTTGTGGCGCATCACACCGGGGCACGTCCGACACCGGGGCGTGGCCGATCGGCCGCGGCAGGGCAGTATTGCGCCCATGTCGAATCTCCGCTCAAACATCGTCTCCTGGCTGGGCCGCAAGTATTTTTCGAGAATCCAGAAGAACGGCTTCGATCTGTCCAAGATGTCGTTCCTCCCGGACGCCACGCTGGCGCCGCTGCGCCGCGACGGTCTCGACCCCGTGGCCGACCTGTCCCGAACCAGGGCAAAGGAACCCATCAGCAAGATATGGCTGCCTTTCGGGATCAATGCCTGGCTTGTCACCGGATATGACGAGACCAAGGCGGTGCTCGGGAAAGCGAAGGGGTTCAGCTCCGATTTCACCAACCTCGCGGAACGGAACATCGGCGTCGCCCCGCAGCAGAATCCAGGCGGTCTCGGCTTCAGCGATCCACCGACGCATACGAGACTGCGACGCCTGCTGACGCCGGAATTCACCATGCGGCGGCTCAGCAGGCTCACCCCGCGCATCCACTCCATCGTGGAGGAGCGCCTCGACGAGATGGCCACGGCCGAGGGCCCGGTGGACCTCGTACAGGCGTTCGCCCTCCCCATCCCCGCGCTGGTCATCTGCGAGCTGCTCGGCGTCCCGTACGAGGACCGCGATGACTTCCAGCGCCACAGCACGGCGCGGTTCGACCTGTTCAGCGGGGCGAACGCCTCCTTCGGCGCGATGTCGGACTCCCTCACCTATCTGCACGGAATCGTCCGGAAGCAGCGGGAGGAGCCCGGCGACGGGCTGCTCGGCATGCTGGTGAAGGAGCACGGTGACGAACTCGACGACCAGGAGCTGGCCGGGCTCGCCGACGGGGTACTGACCGGCGGCCTGGAGACGACCGCGAGCATGCTGGCGCTCGGCACGCTGGTGCTGCTCCAGGCCCCCGAGCACTTCGCGGCCATACGCGACCAGGACGATGTGGTGGACCAGTTCGTGGAGGAGCTGCTGCGCTACCTCACGGTGGTGCAGGTGGCCTTCCCGCGGTTCGCCCGCGAGGACATGGAGATCGCGGGCACCCGGATATCCACCGGTGACCTCGTGCTGTGCTCGCTGAGCGGGGCCAACCGGGACGAGAAGCTGGGTCCGGACATGGAGCGGGTCGACCCGTACCGGCAGGCCCCTTCGCATCTGGCCTTCGGACACGGCATCCACCGCTGCATAGGCGCCGAGCTGGCCAAGATGGAACTGCGGGCCGCCTATCCCGCGCTGGTCCGGCGGTTCCCGGAGATGCGGCTCGCGGTACCGGCGGAGAAGCTCTCGTTCCGCAAGCTCTCCATCGTCTACGGCGTGGAGGAGCTGCCGGTGCTGCTGAGGTAGCGCCCCCGGAGGGAATGGCGAGGGGAGGGAACGGGGCGAACGGGAGGGGACGGGGACGAACGGGAGGGTGGCGCGGGCCAGAGGGGGCCAGAGCGGGCCAGGCCCGGTCAGAAGCGTTCGACGAGGTGATCGCGCTCGCGCGGGGGCTCGTACGGCGCCGGCCAGAAGTCGGTGATCGTCTGGATCCGGCCGTCCGGCGCGGCGGTGAAGAAGCTGATCGCCTGCGTCTCCTCCTCGTCCACGCTGAAGCGCACCCAGGAGACCGCCTGCGCGCCGTCGGCGACGACGCGCTCGATCTCCAGGCTCCACTCGCCGACGTGCTCGGCGTTGAAGCGGACCACTCCGTCCCGGCCGAGTACCCGCTCGCGGGTCTGCGGCAGCTCGTAGCGGACGTCGTCGGCGAGGGTGGCGCCGAACGCCCGCCAGTCCCTGGCCTGGGCCGTCGCCCAGTACGTCTCCACCGTCACGCCTATGTCGGCCATCGGCTCCCCCTCGGTGTGCGGCCGCGGTCCATCCCGCCGGGAACGTTATCCACAGGCGCGGGGCGACGCCAGCGCGCATGTCGGGGTGCGGCGCAGAATGGTGGGCATGACTGAGAGCACGGAGTCCATGCCGGACTGGGAGAAGCGCTTCCGAGCGCCGCGAGTGGGGCTGCCCGACTGGGCGGAGGAGGCCCCGGACCGCTCGCTGTTCGTCTCGAACGCCACGGGCACGTACGAGCTGTACGCATGGGACCGGGCGACCGGTGCGCAGCGGCAGGTCACGGACCGGCCGAACGGCACGACGGACGGGGTCCTGTCCCCGGACGGCCAGTGGATCTGGTGGTTCTCGGACACCGACGGCGATGAGTTCGGGGTATGGCTGCGCCAGCCGTTCAGCGGCGGCGAAGGGGGCGAGCGCCCGGCCGACGAGCCCGCGGCCCCCGGCCTCGAGCCCTCCTACCCGGCGGGGCTCGCGCTGGGCCGCGACGGCACGGCGGTGATCGGCCGGTCCACCGACGAGGACGGCTCGACCATCCATGTGGTGCGGCCGGGCCGCGAGCCCGAGGAGATCTACCGGCACCGCGAGTCCGCCGGAGTGGGCGATCTCTCCCATGACGGGACGCTGATCGCGGTCGAGCACACCGAGCACGGCGACGCGATGCACTCGGCGATCCGGGTGGTGCGGCTGGACGGGACGGCCGTCGCGGAGCTGGACGACACCAAGGGCGGCACCGAGGAGCTGGGCCTGTCCGTGATGGGCTTCGCACCCGTCGAGGGGGACACCCGGCTGCTGGTCGGGCACCAGCGGCGCGGCCGGTGGGAGCCCATGGTGTGGGATCCGCTGACCGGCGCGGAGACCCCGCTGGCCATCGATCTGCCCGGTGACGTCGGGGCCGACTGGTTCCCGGACGGATCGGCGCTGCTGGTCGAGCACAGCCATCAGGCGCGCAGCGAGCTGTGGCGGTACGACCTCGCCTCCGGCGAGCTGACCCGCCTGGAGACCCCGGCGGGCACGATCTCGGGCGCCACGGCGCGGCCGGACGGCACGGTGGAGTTCCTGTGGTCGTCGGCCGAGAAGCCGCCCCAGGTGCGCTCGACGAGCGGGCGGACCGTGCTGGACCCGCCCGGTTTCACGGCCCCGGAGTCGGTGCCTGTCACCGACGCCTGGGTGGACGGCCCCGGTGGGCGGGTGCACGCGCTGGTGCAGAAGCCCGCGGGCGAGGGCCCCTTCCCGACCGTCTTCGACATCCACGGCGGCCCGACGTGGCATGACAGCGACGCCTTCGCGGCGGGCCCCGCCGCCTGGGTGGACCACGGCTTCGCCGTGGTCCGGGTCAACTACCGCGGCTCCACCGGATACGGGCGGGCGTGGACGGACGCGCTCAAGCACCGGGTCGGGCTGATCGAGCTGGAAGACATCGCGGCCGTGCGGGAGTGGGCGGTGGCCTCCGGGCTCGCCGACCCCGAGCGCCTGGTGCTGGCCGGCGGTTCATGGGGCGGCTATCTGACCCTGCTGGGGCTCGGGACCCAGCCGGATGCCTGGGCGCTGGGGCTGGCCGCGGTCCCGGTCGCGGATTATGTGACGGCCTACCACGACGAGATGGAGGCCCTGAAGGCGATGGACCGCACCCTGCTGGGCGGCACCCCGGAGGAGGTGCCGGAGCGGTTCGCGGCCTCTTCCCCGCTGACCTATGTGGATCAGGTGCGGGCGCCGGTCTACATCTCGGCGGGGGTGAACGATCCGCGCTGCCCCATACGGCAGATCGACAACTACGTGGAGCGCCTCGAGCGGCGCGGCGCCCCGCATGAGGTCTACCGCTATGACGCGGGCCATGGCTCGCTGGTCGTCGAGGAGCGGATCAAGCAGGTGCGCTTGGAGATCGAGTTCGCCCGGCGTCATCTGGGGTCCGGTTCGCGTCCGGCGCCGCCGGAGCCGTCGGCTCGGCAGGCGTGATGCCGAGGGCCAGATCGCGGGCCGTCTCGGCCTCGCGGCGGAACAGCCGGAACCACATGAAGACCACGAAGCCCGCGAAGACGAACCACTCACCGGTGTAACCCAGGTTCTGGAACGCCTTCATGTCGAGCCCGGTGCCCTCCGCCACCTTGGGGGGCACCGGCTTCAGGGCCCCGGGAGCCTCGGCGGAGGTCACCCACGCGTCGTACACCTGGTACGGCACCAGGTTGACCAGGGAGGCGGCGCTGATCATGCCCAGCTGGCCCCGGGGGAGGCCGCCGCGCGCGCTCACCCCGTCGCTGCCCTGGTGCTCGGACGCCTGGAGCACACCGGTGACGGTCACCTCGCCGGAAGGGGGTGCCGGCACCTTGGCGGTGGCCGCCGGATCGCCGGCGTCGCCGGGGAGCCAACCGCGGACGACGGGCAGCGCCTTGGACCCGGCCTCGCCCCCGTCCTTGCCGTCGTCCTTGCCGTCGTCGACGCGCAGCAGGGTCAGCACGTAGAAGCCGTCGCGGCCGTCCAGCCGCCGGTCGGGCACGAGGAGTTGATGTGCGGTGTCGTATCGGCCGGTGGCGGTCGCCCGCTGCCCGGAGGTCTCGGCGGTGACCGGCAGCAGCTCGCCCAGCGGCCGGGCCGCGGCCTTCTGCTCGCGGGACGTCTCGTCGTGCTGCTCGTTGTGGGTGTTGACGCGCGTCTCGAAGCGGCTGAGCTGCCAGCTGCCCATGAAGAGGCAGACCGGGATCGCCAGCAGGGTGAACACGTTGATCACCCACCAGCGGGGTGTCAGCAGAAACCGATACACACCACCACGGTACGGGCTTGGCGTCGGGGCCCCGGCGCCGGGTCCGCCCCTTACGCCCCCGCACACCGGCCTCCCCGACCCCGCCGGGGTACGTCCGGACCGCCGTGGGGGCCGCCGGGCGGGTCGCCATGGAGGCTGCCTGGTGGGGCCGCCGTGGAGGCTGCCGGGCGGCGGGCGCCCGGAAGGCCGCTGCCGTGCTCCAGCCGCTGCTCCCAGGGCTCAGCCGCTGCTCTGCTCCGGGACTCTAGGGGGACGCCAGCAGACCGGTGCGGTAGACCGTGCCGGCGCAGGCGCCGCCGATCGTCACACTCGCCGCGGCCGGATCGCCCGCCTCCGGGGTGTGGCTGACCAGGACGCTCGCGTCCTGCGGCGCACCGCCGCCACCCGGGGTGCTGCCCGGATCGCCCGTGCTGGGGTCGTCCTGCGGCGCGCCCTGGGCCGCGTCCGTGGACGGATCGGGGGTCGGCGTACCGGTGGTGGAGCAGCCGCTGGTGCCGCCGCCCGACGCCGGGATCCAGGCGAACTTGACCTCGTACGCCTGCCCCGGCTTGAGGATGAGCGTGCCCGGCTGGGTGGCGGGGTCGGGCAGCCCGGCCGCCGCGTCCCCCGCCGTATGGTCGACGACGAAGATCCGCGAGGAGTCCGCGCCACCCTGGGCGTCGGCGCCCACCGAGCCGCTGCCCTCGACCGTGCAGGTCTGGTCCGAGGTGTTCACGACGCGGAAGGCCCCATAGACCCGCCCCTCGGCGTCCGCCGTTCCGACCGACCCGGCGCCGCTGCTGGTGAGCTGGGTGCGGCTACAGGTGGGGGAAGTGGCGTTCAGCGTGTTGGAGGGGTCGGGGGCCCCACCGCCGGAGCCGCCCTCCTCCTCCTTCGACGGCTTGTCCTTCCCCTTGTCCTTGCCCTTGTCGCCCTTGTCCTGCTCGACCGTGTCCGAGGGCCCGTCGGAGCCCTTGCCGCCGCCGGCCTCACCGTGCCGACCGCCGTCGGCCCCGGGGGTGCGGTGGCTGCTGGCGGCATTGGCCGGGTGGTCGTTGGCGCCGTCGCTGGTGGTCGCGACATGCACCAGCGCCGGGACGGCCGCGCAGCCGAGCACCACCGTCGCCACGGCCCCCACCAGGGCCTGGCGCCGGCGCGCACGGCGGGCGGGCACGGCGCGCCGCAGCCGGTCGAGGGTCTCGGGGGACGGTTCGAGATCCTCGACGGCGTGGTGCAGCAGCCGCCGCAGCGCCTCCTCGTCGTCCCCGCCGGACCCGTCCCCACCGGACCCGTCGCCGAGCCGGGCGTGGAGAGGCGTCACCCGCCCCGTCTCGGACGGGGCCGAATCGCCGGACTCGCCAGGATTGCCGGACTGGCCAGGATTATCGAACTCACGGGACTGGCCGGACTCAGAGGACTCCTCGGAGCCCGCGGACCCGGTGGCCTCCCCGGCCTCCCCGGCCTCCCCGCCCTCCCCGGCCTCCGTGGGCTCCACCGGCTCCCTGGATTCGGGCTCATGGCCGTCCCGCCGGCCGGGATCCCCCGGGTCCGGCGTATGTGTGGTGTGGTTCATGCCGGAGCCTCCATGGCGACGCGGAGCGCCGCGATGCCGCGCGAACCGTACGCCTTGACCGAGCCGAGCGATATGCCCAGCGTCTCGGCCACTTGGGCCTCGGTCATATCGGCGAAGTAGCGCAGCACGAGAACCTCGCGCTGACGGCGCTGAAGTCCCCTCATCGCCTTGATCAGTTGATCACGTTCAAGCTGTTCGTACGCCCCCTCCTCGGCGCTGGCCATATCGGGCATCGGCTTGGAGAGCAGCTTCAGCCCGAGAATGCGCCGACGCAGCGCGGAGCGGGAGAGATTGACGACCGTCTGCCGCAGATAGGCGAGGGTCTTCTCGGGATCCCGGACTCGCTTGCGCGCCGAGTGCACACGGATGAACGCTTCCTGCACGACGTCCTCGCAGGACGCGGTGTCGTCGAGGAGGAGCGCGGCGAGACCGAGCAGCGACCGGTAATGGGCGCGGTAGGTCTCGGTGAGGTGATCGACTGTGGTGCCCGCTGCCATCGCGTTGTCAGTGTCCTCGCGCCCTGTGGTGATGTGCGCGGGGCGGGCCGTCGGCCATGGCGCGATCACCGGCATGCCGCCTGGCGTGAGCGGGCGCGGGGGGCGTACCGCCGCGCTGCCGTGCCCTGAAACCGTTGCGATGCCGAATACCTCTGCCACGCTTGTTGGACACGCCGCCCCCTGTCAGGGTTGTACGCGCGAGGCACCGCTTTTGACGATGCGTTCAATGCCCCCATGCGCACCAACTCTTCCCCAATGCCCCAGTTGTCCCAGCGCCCACTGCGGGGCGGCTGGAAAGACGCTCCCCGCCCGTTGTCGGTTGCAGCGGGCGGGGAGCGCATACATCGATCAGATCAACGGCCCAGCTCAGCCCGTCCAGGCCAGGCATCGCACACAGGATATTCACATCTGTCGTGCGACGCACCGCTGAAACGTCACTTTGAGATGGTCCCTCACTTTACGGCGGCCCGTCCCTCTCACTTGAGGGTGGGTCCTCCCCGGCAACAGGCCCTCACCCGGCGGCGGACCCACTCACCTGACGGCGGCCGCGGCGGTCAGCTCGGCCGCGACGACCTCCGCGATCTGCGCGGTGTTCAGCGCCGCGCCCTTGCGCAGGTTGTCGCCGCAGACGAACAGCTCCAGCGCCTTCGGGTCGTCCAGCGACCGCCGCACCCGGCCCACCCAGGTGGGATCGGTGCCCACGGCGTCGGCGGGGGTCGGGAACTCGCCCTCGGCCGGGTTGTCGCACAGCACCACCCCGGGGGCGCCCGCCAGGATCTCGTGCGCCGCCTCGACCGTCACCTCGTTCTCGAACCGCGCGTGCACGGCCAGCGAATGGGTGGTGATCACGGGCACCCGCACACAGGTCGCGGTGACCCTCAGCTCCGGCAACCCCAGGATTTTGCGGGACTCGTTCCGCACCTTGAGCTCCTCGGAGGACCAGCCGTCCTCCTTGAGCGAACCGGCGAACGGCACCACGTTGAGCGCCATCGGCGCCGGGAACGGCCCGGTGTCGCCCACCGCCCGCCGTACGTCCCCGGGGTGGGTGCCCAGCTCCGTACCGGCGACCTGCGCGAGCTGCTCGCGCAGGGTGTCGATGCCTTCCTTCCCCGCACCGGAGACCGCCTGGTACGAGGAGACGATCAGCTCGCTCAGCCCGAACTCGGCGTGCAGCGCGCCGATCGCGACGATCATCGACAGCGTGGTGCAGTTGGGGTTGGAGATGATGCCGCGCGGGCGGACACGGGCCGCGTGCGCGTTCACCTCCGGCACCACCAGCGGGACGTCGGGGTCCATCCGGAAGGCGCCGGAGTTGTCGACGACCACCGCGCCCTTGCTCGCCGCGATGGGCGCCCACTGCGCGGAGACCTCGTCCGGTACGTCGAACATCGCGACGTCGACGCCCTCGAACGCCTCCTCGCTCAGCGCGACAACCTCGACCTGCTCGCCCCGGACGGTCAGCTTCCGGCCGGCCGAGCGGGGCGAGGCGATCAGCCGGATCTCGCCCCAGACATCGGCGCGCTCCGAGAGGATCGAGAGCATGACGGTGCCGACGGCGCCGGTGGCGCCGACGACCGCGAGGGTCGGCTTGACGCCACCGACGGCACCGCCGGAGCGGGTCATCGGCCGGTCCCTCCGTAGACCACCGCTTCGTCGCTCTCGCTGTCCAGGCCGAACGCGCTGTGCACCGCCACCACCGCGTCCTTGACGTCGTCGGCGCGGGTGACGACCGAGATGCGGATCTCGGAGGTCGAGATCAGCTCGATGTTGACCCCGGCGTTCGACAGCGCCTCGAAGAAGGTCGCGGTGACCCCCGGATTGGTGCGCATACCGGCACCGATCAGGGAAATCTTGGCGATCTGGTCGTCGTAGCGCAGCGAGTCGAAGCCGATCACCGGCTTGGCCTTGGTCAGCGCCTCCATCGCCCGGTGGCCGTCCGTCTTGGGCAGCGTGAAGGAGATGTCGGTCAGCCCGGTCGACGCGGCGGAGACGTTCTGCACCACCATGTCGATGTTGATCTCGGCGTCGGAGATGGTGCGGAAGATGGCCGCGGCCTCACCCGGCTTGTCCGGCACCCCGACGACCGTGACCTTGGCCTCGGACGTGTCGTGCGCGACCCCCGAGATGATCGCCTGCTCCATGCCTTCTTCTCCTTCTCCCGCTTCCGGCCGGTTGCGCACCCAGGTGCCCTGGTGGCCGGAGAAAGACGACCGTACGTGGATGGGGATGTTGTACCGGCGCGCGTACTCCACGCAGCGCAGGTGCAGCACCTTGGAGCCGCTCGCGGCGAGCTCCAGCATGTCCTCGTACGGGATCTCGTTGATCTTGCGAGCCTTCTTCACCACCCGCGGATCGGCGGTGAACACGCCGTCCACGTCGGTGTAGATCTCGCACACCTCGGCGTCCAGGGCCGCGGCCAGCGCCACGGCGGTGGTGTCCGAACCGCCCCGGCCGAGGGTGGTGATGTCCTTGCTCTCCTGGGACACGCCCTGGAAGCCGGCGACGATCGCGACCGCCCCGAGCTCGAGCGCGTCACGGATGCGGCCCGGTGTGACGTCGATGATCCGCGCTTTGTTGTGAACCGCGTCGGTGATGACTCCCGCCTGGCTGCCGGTGAACGACAGCGCCTCGTGACCGAGGTTTTTGATCGCCATTGCCAGCAAGGCCATGGAGATCCGCTCTCCCGCGGTCAGCAGCATGTCGAACTCACGGCCGGCAGGAATCGGGGATACCTGCTCGGCGAGATCGATCAGCTCGTCCGTCGTGTCGCCCATCGCGGAGACCACGACCACCACCTGGTGGCCGTTCTTCTTGGCTTCCACGATTCGCTTGGCAACCCGCTTGATGCCTTCGGCATCGGCAACGGAGGAGCCTCCGTACTTCTGCACGACAAGGCCCACGTGCGCTCCTCGCAGCTCTCAATAATGCGGTCGGCTCAGTCTAGCGAGTGGCCGGAATTAACCCTTCCAATATCACATAGCGAGACGAAAGCCTCACAACGTGATCAGGAAAGACCCAAAGGCATCAAGCGGCGCAACGTCCACGCACCAGCGAGATTCCCCGCATCCCTCCCACCCGCTCCAGCGACGAACCCTGCCCGCTGACGGACGAAGCACACGGGAACGTAACTCAGCTCACAGAAACCGGCCCGCGCCGCGGGCCGTCCGGGATGCCTCTCAGCCCTGCCCCGAGCGCAGGACTCAGCCGTGTCCCGAGCGCAGGACTCAGCCCTGCCCCGAGCGCAGGCCGAGCGGCGCCGCGATCTCCGCCGCCATGACCCGGCCGGCCTCCTCCGCGAGCTCCTCGTCACCGCCCGCGTTGCTGTCCGTGTCCAGGCCGTCCAGCTCGTCCAGCGGGCTGTCCAGCCGTACGTGCGCGACCAGCGACTGCAGCGCGCGCAGGGCCGCCGAGGCGGTCGTCCCCCAGTTGGAGAGGTACGAGAACTGCCACCACCACAGCGCCTCGCTGATCCGGCCCTCGCGGTAGTGCGCCATCCCGTGCCGCAGATCGGTGATGATTCCGGCCAGATCGTCGGAGATCCGGCAGGCCACGGGCTGGCTGCGCGGCACGTACGGGTCGAAGACCTCCGAGTAGACGTCCACCGGCTCCAGCAGCCGGGCGAAGCGCTCGCGCAGCTCGTCGACGTCCGGCTCCGGACCGGCGTCCGGTTCGTACCGCTCGTCCGGGACGAAGTCCTCGTGCGCGCCGAGCCGGCCGCCCGCGAGGAGCAGCTGGGACAGCTCGAGCAGCAGGAACGGCACAGCGCTGTCCGGCTCGTCACCCTTCGCGACTTCGGTGACCGCGACGATGAAGCTCTCGATCTGGTCGGAGATCTGGACCGCGAAGTCGTCCGGGTCCGGGTGGGCGTCGTGCAGCGTTGCGTCAGACATCGAGAAGTCTTCTCCCTTCGAAGGCACGGCCCAGCGTGACCTCGTCGGCGTACTCCAGGTCGCCACCGACAGGGAGGCCGCTGGCCAGCCGGGTGACTTTCAGGCCCATGGGCTTGATCATGCGCGCGAGGTACGTGGCGGTGGCTTCGCCCTCCAGATTCGGATCGGTGGCCAGGATGAGCTCGGTGACCGTCCCGTCCGCGAGCCGCGCCAGCAGCTCCCTGATCCGCAGATCGTCCGGGCCGACGCCTTCGATGGGGCTGATCGCCCCGCCGAGCACGTGATAGCGCCCCCGGAACTCACGCGTCCGCTCGATCGCGACGACGTCCTTCGGCTCCTCGACCACGCAGATGACCGCGGGATCGCGACGAGGGTCCTGGCAGACGCGGCACTGCTCGGCCTCCGCGACGTTCCCGCAGACCGCGCAGAACCGCACCTTCTCCTTGACCTCGGTCAACGCGTGCGCGAGGCGGCGGACGTCGGTGGGCTCGGCCTGGAGGATGTGGAAGGCGATCCGCTGCGCGCTCTTGGGACCGACGCCGGGCAGCCTGCCCAACTCGTCGATGAGGTCCTGGACCACGCCCTCGTACACGCCTTCATCCAATCTCGCGCCGCCACGCGGTGGCTGTACTTCACATGAATATTCGGTTTCGCCGCATCCTCCCGGCCGACCGGGAAGCCGGGCCGGGAAGTACGGAGAACCCGGTGGGCTCGGAGAACCCGGTGGGCTCGGGGAGCCCGAGGATCAGAACGGGAGTCCCGGCATCCCGCCCAGCCCCTGGGCGAGCGGGCCGAGCTTCCGCTGCTGGAGCTCCTGCGCGGCGTTGTTGGCGTCACGGACGGCCGCGACGACCAGATCCGCGAGGGTCTCCGTGTCCTCAGGATCCACGGCCTTGGGATCGATGACCAGGCCCTGCAACTCACCGGCACCGGTCACGGTCGCCTTCACCAGACCACCGCCCGCGGAACCCTCGACATGGGTCCGGGCCAGCTCCTCCTGGGCCGTGGCGAGGTCCTGCTGCATCTTCTGAGCCTGCTGCAGCAACTGCTGCATATTCGGCTGACCACCACCGGGGATCACGGCTTCGCTCCTGGCTCTCGACAGTCGTTCTCTTCGATAGCCCGAGCCTACGTGCTCCCCGGGCGCCTTGCCCTACGCCGTACGGAGGAGACGCGGGCACGCCGCGGAGACGTGGGACGAGGGGTGGAGTGGGTACGTGCGGACGATGCGATCATGCGGGGCCCCGGGGCATGGCCCGCGCCTCGTACGCGGTTCTCACAGGTCTCCCACTGGTTCCTCTACTCGTCCTACCCGTCCCGGCCTACTCGTTGACGATCTCCTCGACCACCGTGGCACCGAGCTCGCGGACGATCAGGTCGTGCCCGCTCAGCACGGTGTCGTCCAGATCCGGGTCGTCCTCGGCCGGCATGTCGTCCTCCAGCGACACCCGCGGAGGCTCGGGCTCCCGGTACGCCGCCGGCTCGGGGGGCGGGCCCGCGTCCGCCGGGCCGGACGGGGAAGCGGGTGCGGCCGGGGGCGGGGAGGCGGGCGCGGACCGGGGCGCGGCCTGCCGTGGCGCCATGGGCTGGCCACCGCCGCCGAAGCCACCGCCACCAGCGCCACTGCCGCCACCGAAGCCACCGCCACCAGCGCCACTGCCGCCACCGAAGCCGCCTGCGCCGCTTCCGCCACCGCCGCCGAGGCCACCGCCACCGGCACCGACGGCGCCGCCTCCGCCGTAGCCGCCGCCTCCGCTGTAGCCCCCGCCCGGACCAGCGGGACCAGCGGGACCGCCTGGGCCGCCGCCCTGCTGGCCGGCGCCGCCCGAGGGGTCGACGATCGCCTCGATCCGCCACTGCACACCGATGGCGTCCTGGAGCGCCTGCCGCAGCACGTCCTCACTGCCGCCGCCCACGAAGCTGTCGCGTGCGCCCGCGTTGGAGAAGCCGAGCTGGAGGGTGGTGCCGTCGAAACCGGACACCGTCGCGTTCTGACTCAGCAGGATCCAGGTGAAGCGGCGGCGGTTCTTGACCGCCTCCAGGATGTCCGGCCACATCTGCCGCACCTGCACGGCGCCCTGCGCCATGCTCGGTGCACCCGGTGCGGACGCGGAGGGTGCGGCGGGCGCGGTCGGCGCGGAGGGCGTCGCGGGCGTCGGTGCGGGCGCGCCGCCGCCCTGTCCCGGCGCGGCGGCCGTGGGCCAGCCGCCCGGCTGCCGGGCGGGCGCCCCGGCGCCCCGTCCACCGCCACTGCCACCGCCGACGCCGCCGCTAGGAGCAGCGCCCGCGCCGCCGGCCCCAGGCTCCCCGGAGCCGGGAGCCGAGGCGGTGGGCCAGGCTCCGGGCCGCGCTCCGCCGCCCTCCGCGGCCGGTGGCTGGGCGCCCGACGGCCAGGCACCGGGCCGCTGCCCGCCGCCGCCCGCCGGGGGCGCGGCCGGGGCACCGGCCTGCTGTCCACTGTCTCCCGCACCGCCCGGACCCCTGTCCGCCGCGGGCCGCGCACCCGCGGGCCACCCGCCGGGCGCCTCGGCGCCGGCCAGGTCTCCCGGGCCCTGCCCCTGGCCGGGCCCTCCCCCGGCCATGGCCGCACGCGCGGCGGCCGGGCCGGACGGCCCCGCGGCGGGCGGAGCCGCCGGGGCGGCCGGGGCATGGGCGTCGGGCCCTGGTACGTACCCCATGGCGGGGCCGGGCCCGGCGGCTCCCGCGAAACCACCACCGCCACCGGCGCTGCCGCCCAGGCCGCCCGCGAGGGCCCCGCGCTCCAGCCGCTCCAGCCGTGCCTGCACCGAGCGCTCGTCGTCGAAGGCGGCGGGCAGCAGCACCCGGGCGCAGATCAGCTCCAGCTGCAACCGCGGCGAGGTGGCGCCGCGCATCTCGGTCAATCCCTCATTGACGAGATCGGCCGCCCGGCTCAGCTCGGCGCCACCGAAGACCGACGCCTGCGCCTGCATCCGCTCCACGACATCGGCCGGGGCGTCGATGAGCCCCTTCTCCGCCGCGTCCGGCACGGCGGCGAGGATCACCAGGTCACGCAGCCGCTCCAGCAGATCGGCGACGAAGCGCCGGGGGTCGTTGCCCCCCTCGATCACGCGGTTGACGACCTCGAACGCCGCCGCGCCATCGGCCGCCGCGAAGGCGTCCACGATCGAGTCGAGCAGCGAGCCGTCCGTATAACCGAGCAGCGCGGTCGCCATGGCGTAGGTGACGCCGTCGTCAGCGGCGCCCGCGAGCAGCTGGTCCATCACCGACATCGAATCCCGCACGGATCCGGCACCGGCCCGCACCACCAGCGGCAGCACCCCGTCCTCGACCGGGATCGCCTCGCGCCCGCAGACCTCCCTCAGGTAGTCGCGGAGCGTCCCGGGCGGCACCAGCCGGAACGGATAGTGATGCGTACGCGACCGGATCGTCCCGATGACCTTCTCCGGCTCGGTGGTCGCGAAGATGAACTTGAGGTGCTCCGGGGGCTCCTCGACCACCTTCAGCAGGGCGTTGAACCCCGCCGAGGTGACCATATGGGCCTCGTCGATGATGTAGATCTTGTAGCGGCTCGACGCGGGCCCGAAGAACGCCTTCTCCCTCAGCTCACGGGCGTCGTCCACACCACCGTGGGAGGCGGCGTCGATCTCGATCACATCGATCGACCCCGGTCCGTTCCGCGCGAGGTCCCGGCACGACTGGCACTCGCCGCACGGCGCCGGTGTCGGGCCCTGCTCGCAGTTCAGACAGCGGGCCAGGATGCGCGCACTGGTCGTCTTGCCACAGCCGCGCGGACCGCTGAACAGATACGCGTGATTGACCCGGTTGTTACGCAGCGCCTGCTGCAGCGGGCCGGTGACATGCTCCTGCCCGATGACCTCCGCGAAGGTCTCGGGTCGGTAGCGGCGGTACAGCGCGAGGGACGACACGCTTACGACGATATCGGGGCCCACGGACAACGGGACGCCGCCCGCACCCCACGGGACGCCCAGCACCCCGGCCCCGCAGAGACAGCTCCCCGCAGAGCCTGCCGGGACACAGCCCCCACAGACGCGAAGGGCCCCCCACGTACCCGCCAGAGCCCACTTACCCTTGCTGCCTTCCGGCCCTGGGGGAGTTCGGTGAGATAGCGCCACGTGAGGGGCTGGCCCCCACCTTAGCGGATCGACCCCGGTGGGAACGAGTTCGCGAGCACGGCATTCGGTCTTGTATTGTTTGCGGCGGAGGATTCGCCTAGAGGCCTAGGGCGCACGCTTGGAAAGCGTGTTGGGGGCAACCCCTCACGAGTTCGAATCTCGTATCCTCCGCCAGTGCCTTCACCGGGCACGATGTCGAAGGGCCCCACCGCTCGCGGTGGGGCCCTTCGACGTTATCCGTCTCAGTTTCCGTCTCAGTCGGCTTCGGGGAGTTCCCAGAGCGCGCCTCCGACTTGCTGCGCGACCTTCCGCAGCATCGGCCCCGTCACGTGCATGTACCGGGCCCGCATCCGCGCCGCTCCCCCGGGCTCCCATCCCATGATCGCGTCGACCACGACATCCGGGACGCCGAGCAGCAGGAGGACGGTCGCGGCGGTGTGACGAGCGTCATGGAGACGGCCGTCCCGTACCCCCGCGTCCCGAAGCAGCCGCTTCCAGACGTGATAGTCGGTGTTCGGGCTGAGGGGCCCGCCGGTCGGCGAAGCGAAGACATACCCCTTTCCCTCCCAGTCAGCACCGGCCTCGGCCCGTTCCCTCACTTGCTCCTCCTGGCGCTGGCGAAGGAGTTTGATCAGCGGGTCTGGCAGGCCGACCGTACGCCGTCCGGCGCGTGATTTGGTGCTCTTGTGCTCCCGGCGGGTCTGCTGGCGTTGAGGGCAGTAGCCCGCCTTTCGCCCGCACGGATCATCACCGCAGCCGTGCGCGTACCTGGGCCGCAACCGGTTCTTACGGATGCGGACGTATCCCGCGTCCAGGTCCACGTCTTCCCAGTGCAGCCCCAGCGCTTCCCCTTGCCGGAGGCCGAGCGCCAGGGCGACGACCCAGCGAGCGCTGTTGCGGAGCTTGGCCGCCTCCACCAGCAGACTCTGGACCTCTTCGATCGAGTACGGCTCGATGTCCTCTTCTTCGAGGCGCGGCGCCTTGGCGATCTCGGCCACGTTGGTGGGGATGTGCCCGCGCCGCACCGCCTCACCGAGGGCGACCCGGATCGTCCGATGGACGTGGTGAGCAGTGCCGGCCGCGCTCCCGGATTCCTGCATCTTCCGGTAGAAGCGCTCCAGGTGCTCGGGCTCCAGTCGATCGAGCTTGTGGGCGCCGAGGCCCGGCACCAGGTGCACCCGCACATCGACCTCATACCCGTCGTAAGAATTCTCGGAGACGTACGGCTTGGCGATGTTCTCGACCCAGTGCTCCAGCCAGGCTTGGACGGTCCAGCTCTGGCCCGGCTTCCTGAGCTTCTTCTCATCGCGCGCCCGCTCCATCTCGCGAACGGCCTTGGTCACCTCGGCCTTGGTCTTGCGCTCGATATGACGGCGGTCGGGCCTACCGTCATCACGAACGCCGACCGTCACCCGGCCGTGCCATTTCCCATCCTTGCCGAAGTAGATGGACGAGGCGCCATTGGGCTGCCGGGTGCGCTTCCCCTCTGCCATACCCTCCCCCTTATGCCGCTTCGGCGGATCGGTTACGCAGCTTGGCCACGTAGGCCGGTACGGCGTCGGCAGGCACCCGGCGCAGCCGCCCGACCGTCACCGATTCGATCTCTCCGGCGAGGACGAGCCGGAAGCACGTCGTACGCCCGATACGAAGCCGCCGAGCCGCCTCCTCGACGGTCAAGAGCGCCAAGGACGGGTCAGCATCTGTCTCCAACACGACGACATTGGACCGGGACTCAGCCACGGGTCGGTTCTCCTTCCGTTCCAGGAGCGGGGGTGATAGTGGCGGTCAGCCATTCCTCGGCGGGGGTGAGGCCGGTACCGGCGTAGACCCAGTGGGCGAGGACGAGCGTGGTTTCTTCCTGCTCTGGCTGAGCCGCTGCGGCTTGGGCGCGTCGCCAGGCGGCGCGGGCATCACGGAGCGCGCCGAGGGTGGTGGAGTAGCGGCGTGATTTGGTGGAGAAGTGGCCCCGAAAGCCGAGCATGTGAGCCCAGGCGCGGAGCCGGAGGTGTTCGAGGTCTTTGCGGGCGCCGAGGGCCCAGGCAGTGCGGATGAGGCGGCGGGTGTGTTCGGGGACGTCGATTTGGGCGAGCTCGGCGATGAGCCGTATCGGCCGGTCGAGGGCCCCGGTCGCGGTCTCGGCGCCCTTGGTGGCGTACTTGGCGATGTACGCGGCGACCGCCCGGTCGGTCAGTTCCTGGCCGCCGTCCAACTCGGGCCCGCGAATGGGCCGTACATCGAGCTGATGACCGAAGGCGAAGCGGTGGGCCCGGCCGTCGATCACCGGCCCTTTCACCTCCGATTTGGCTGCGGCAGCGCGGATCGCGTCGGTCAGCAGCTCGGTGGTGGCCCAGGCTGGCGGCGGGGTGTCGCCCCCTTCCGGGCCGTCGAGCCGGATGACGGCGTGGAAGTGGACGGCGCCGCGTTTCTGGTACTCGGCGACCTTGGCGAAGGACAGCCGGGCGTGCTCGCGGAAGGCCCGTTGTGTGAGCCCGGCCCGCTTGGCGACCTCCCGCCGCAAGTAGATCGAGAAGCGCCGCCACAGTAGGCCCGCATGAGCGTTCCAGAGCACCGCGGATTCGTAGTCGTACCGGTCCGGATCGAGCGGAGTACCAAGCGCGTCGTCCTCCTGGTCGTGGCGAACGCCGCACCGGCATCGACGGACCGTGCCAGCCGGGCCGGTGGGCCGGTTGTGGACCGGGCCGAAGCTGGGGGCGGTGAAGGTGGCGAAGACGCGCGGGTGCGTGGCGACCTCCTCGGGGGTGCCTTTGCCACCGCGCAGTCCGGCGGTGATCAGGTGGAAGGTGTCGCGCCGGTAGGTCTCGGCACAGGCCGCACAGCGGGTGGTGCGGCGGTTGTTGCAGCGGACCAGGAGATGCCCGGCGGGCAGTTCGGTGGAGTCCAGGTGATGAAGGATGCGGCCGATCTCTCCGGTGTCGCGGCCGAGGTGGTGTTCGGTGCGGTGGCCGTCGAGGCGGATGGGGTTGGTGCAGCCGCCGAGGCCGGAGAGCTGGCGGAGCAGTGCGGGCATGGTGCCGAGTGCCGCCAGGCTGCGGAGTTCGGGCAGCGGTGGCGGGGTGGTGCGGGTGATGATGGAGTCTCCTCTTTCGGCTCTTGGGTCGGGAGGGGTTGGGCTGCCGGGGCGGCGGATGCTTGGCGGTATCGAGGCCGCCCCGGCAGTCGTCTTCGCGTGGGGTCAGCGGCGCCGCTGGCTGGCCAGGAGCGCGGTCAGGACGATGCCGACCGTGACCACGGCGCCGACCGTTCCGGCGTTGAGCCCGCTCAAGACCCCGGCCGGTCGAGCTGGAGCAGGCGCGGGGGCGTGCTGGCAGGAGCAGGCCGGGGCGTGATGGTGCTGGGCCGCCGGGACGGCGGTGGGGACGTGGACGATCGGCGGTGTGGGGGCTTCGGGGTATTTCGGACGGAACACGGTGATCTCCTCTCAGCTACTCGTCTAGTCGTGTTGCTCGTTGACGGAGTCGACGCCGGAGCGCGTACCGGACTCAACGGAGGGCGCAAGCCCGGTGTGGGCGAGCCAGAAGCCGAACAGCGCGATCACGACGGCGACCCACAGCGGACGCCCATGAACTTGATCGCGATCCAGGCAACGGCGCCGAGGACGAGGACCAGGGGCAGGCTGACGGTCACGGGCGATCTCTCCTCTCAGTAGGCAGGGCAGCGGTGCGTACGGGCGGCCAGCTCGGCGGCGGCGCGGGTGTCGTAGTCGGCGGAGAAGTCGCAGCGGGGAGCGGTGCACACGGCGGTGTGCTTCACCCGGCCCCGTTGGTCGTTGGCGGTGCCGACGCGCACCGGGCCGATGCGGATGACGTTGCGGAAGCGGCGGAGCATGAAGGACTCCTTCACAGATGGGAAGCGATGGCGTCGGCCAGCGGTGCCGGGACGCCGAGGCGGGCGCGCAGGGTCTCGGGGTCGATGGGCGTTCCGGTACGGGCGTGGTGGTCGTCGGCGAGCTTGCGCGCGTGGTTCACGAGCGCGGCCGGAACGTGCGGCGCGGGCGTTTCCGGCTCGGGCTCCGGGGCGACGGGTGCCCCCGCCGTTTCCGGGGAGGCCGAGGCCAATACGGCTTCAGCAGGCTCGACCGATGTCGAGGCGGTTTCGGGTGCTGGTGCGGTGTGGGCGAGGAGCGTGCCGCCGAGGAAGGCCACGGCAGGCCATCCGGCGACGAGGATGCGCAGCCAGGCCGGTACGTCGGCGAGGTCGAGCAGTCCGGCGGTGGCGACGTTCGCCCCAAGCGACGCGGCCAGGGCGACGACGAACCAGCACCAGCCCGCCGCCTTGGACGCCCCCGACCGCAGCCGACGCCAGGCCGCCACAAGCAGCAGGTCAACAGAGACCGGATAGGCCCACGCCTTCCACCCGTCCTGCCCGGCCGCCAAGGCCAGGTCATGCAGGTGGGCGAAGGACAGCGCGGCAGCGATGACCGCTTGCACCAACACCGCGTCAACCCGCGCCAGGTAAGCGCGCATGGTGGGAACTCCTTCCGGTCCAGTCAGCCGTCTGCGGTGAGTTCGTCGGCACGGGCGCGAGCAGCGGCGGCGACCTCAGCGGCCTCAACGTCATCGGGCTGGGCAGCGGCGATGCGCTCCAACAGGTCCGCTTTGCGGTTCATCAACTCGGCGCGGCTCCCGGCCCCGCGTGTGCGGAAGTCGGCCAGGTCGGCCAAGAGCGCGGAGACCTCGGAAATGGTGGGACGGGGCACAGGGAATCCCCTTCGGTTTCAGGCATGGCGGGGGTAGGGACACGGCGCGGGTACGGTCGCGCCAACCGTCAGGCGGGTGGATTACTCGGCCGCCGGGAGCGGCTTGAGCAGCGAGGTCGGAGCGCTCACCGGGACGGCCGGCACGTCGGGCCGGAACGGTTCCAACGCGGGCAGGTCCGGGACGAGATGGGCATGGTCGCGGCAGATTGCCGCAGCGTCGGCGAGCGAGAGATGGGGTGGGCGGATACGGAACCAACCACCGGACGTATCACCAGCGACCGCGAGACCGGGCCGCTCCGGAGCAATGGCACAGGCCGCGCCGACCGCCTCGGGGGCGATGTCGCCGAGCGCCATCTTGGCGGAGGCTTCATCGTTCACGCGGTGGCAGACCCGCCCGGTCAGCTGAGCCCGCAGCATCGTCGCCCCCTTGCCCAACTCGGCGCCGAACCGCTGCCCGCACACCTCCAAATAGATGCCCGCTGCGCGGCCGAGTTGAGCGAGCCGGATGAGCTGGGTGACCATCTCGTCCCGCCTCTCCTCGTCCTTGCGCGTGGCGACGAGGAAGAGTTCGGCCACCTCGTTTACGAGCAGCACCACCGGCACCGGCCGCTCATCCTCCGGCAGACCCCAGATGTCAGAGGTGATCTCCTCGTCCGGGGTGCTGGGAGCGATGCCCTGCCGGGCCTTGATCAGGTCGTACCGGTCCTCCATCAGCCCAACCAGCACAGGCAGCAACTCCGCCGCCTGCACAGGATCAGTAGCCAACGCCGACAGCCGTGAAGCGAACGGCGCCAGCTCCACACCCCGCTTGCAGTCGATCCCGACCAGCGCGACCGGTTGCCGAGCAAGCCCGGCGATGAGGTGGCGCAGGAACATCGACTTGCCCGACAGCGTGGCGCCCAGGGTGAGCTGGTGCGGGATGGCCCGGTAGTCCCGGACGAACGGCGTCGCGTCCTCCCGCAGCGCCACCGGCACCTTCAGGAAGCCACCCGCAGCCTTCCGGGGCATCCGAACCCTCCGCAGCACGTCGAAGCCGATCAGCCGCAGCTCAACCACGCCAGGCTTGACCTCCTCCACGTACGCGCCGTGGACGCCCCAGGCATGCCGCAGCCGCTCAGCCGAAGCCGCTACGTCCGCAGGTTCCTGCCCCGGCGCCAGCCGCAGCCGAACCCGCAGCCCTGTCGACGTCGGACGGATCAGCCCCCGACGCGGAGGCACCGGCCGCACCTCCCGATGCGTGAGCGCCTGCACCGCCCAGGCCCGCAGCCGCGACGGCGGAACGGTCAGCCCGCACGCGTCCATGACGGACCCGTACGACCCCAGCAACCGGGCAGTCGAGATGGGCATCCCGACCGTGGACCAGTAGGCGGCCGGGTGCCGGGCCCGGAGGTAGGCGGCCCCGCCGACCGTAGCGGCGACCGGGCCACCCACCTCCATCAGCGTCATCACGTCAGCCATCAGGCTCAGGCCCCCGCACCGACGGATATGGCGGCCGGGGCGATGGCATCGGCCCGGAAGGCGATGCCGTGCCGCTGCTGGCCGTTGAAGACGGTTTCCCAGGGCCGGGCGATGAGGCCGATCAGCGTGACCGGCGCACCGAAGGCCAGCCCCTCCGTGACTCCGCTTTCGGGCACGGTGACCTGAAGCAGCGAGGATTCCCCGCCGTCGATGTAGACGACGCCGAGCCGCATCAGCGTCTCGCCGCTCTGGGCGTCCTTGGCGATCTCGCCGGTCTGCCGGTCCTTCACCTTCGGCTCCGGCGCCTCAGTCAGCAGGACCGTGGCACCGGAGGTCTCAACTCGGATGGAACGCAACTACTTCTCCTCATCTCGCATCCGACCCACCTACTTGTGTAGATGAGTTGCGGTCTTCGAACCCGAACGAGCGGGAACGGGGACCACCATGCCACACAGCTTGCCCACTCGTCTATACGAGTATGCGTCTTCGTGTGTACGAGTCAGAAAAAGCAGCCCGGGGCCACCACGCCCCGGCCATGCGTCAGTTGGCAGGAAGCTGGTAGGCGAGGACGTACGCGTCGGCGGCCATCACGGTGTCACACACCTCCACCGCCCGCCCCTCAGCGTCGTAGGCAGTCCGGATCAGATGGATCACCGGCACACCGGAGGCGAGCTGGAGCGTGCGCACCTCGGCAGGCGAGGGCATCCGGGCCCGGATCTCCTCATCGAAGTGATCCAGCCGGTGCCCCATCTCCTCCAGCCGGGCATAGATCCCTCCAGGACCAGGGTTCGGCTGCGCGATCGGAGTGTTCCGCGCCAGGTCCAGCGGCAGATACGACGTAGCGAACTCCACCGGTCGCCCATCCAGCAGATACCGCCGCCGCCGGGCCAGCACCTTACGAGGCGAACCCAGCCGAGCCGAGATGTCCTGCGACGGCCGCTCCTCCTTCACCTCCAGACTGTCCACCTCCGGGCGACTGCCCGCCGCTTCCGCCTCCACCGTGAAGGCAGCCTTCCCCTGATCCCGATGCCGCCGCGCGAAACGGTCCGAAGCCAGCCGCCGCACAGGCGGCCGGGGCCGCACGAAAACCCCCTTGCCGTGCTCGGACACGGCCAGGCCCTCTTGCTGGAGCAGCGACAGAGCGTTGCGGACAGTCATCCGCGAGACACCGAAGTGGTCGACCAGCTCCGTTTCGGAGGGCAGCTTGTCGCCCTCCGAGAAGCGCCCCTTGTCGATCGCTTCCCGCAGTGCGTCAGCGATCTGCCGGAACACCGCCCGGTCACTCGTCGGGTCCAATACACCCAGAACGGAAGTCAGGGAAGGCATGTACGCATACTCCTTTAGGTATCTAGACGAGCGGCTGACCCGGATTGCTACGGTGGAGAGCCTAGCCAGCCGAGAGGGCCGAGGAACGTGAGCACTGAGCGCCCGCACTCCGTGAGCGTCGCCGGAGTCATCGTCGACGACGCGGGCCGTGCGCTGCTGATCAAGCGACGCGACAACGGTAAGTGGGAACCACCCGGCGGCGTGCTCGAACGCGAGGAAACCATCCCCGACGCCCTGCAACGGGAAGTCCTCGAAGAGACCGGCATCAAGATCGCGCTCCCCGCGACCCTCACTGGCATCTACAAGAACATGACCGGCCTGATCGTCTCCCTGGTCTTCCGCTGCGAAGCACTCGACGGCACCCCAACCACCGGAGCGGAAACCCGCGCACTGCGCTGGGCCACCCGCGACGAGATCACCGAGCTCGCCGACGAGGCATACGCCATCCGCGTCCTGGACGCGCTCGACAACACATCCCCGCCGGCCGTCCGCGCCCACGACGGCGTACGACTCATCTAGCACGAACCCACGACCCATAGCCCCTACCAGCACGAAGGAACTTGTATGGACGAGTATATGAGTGCTCCGCGAGTTTGGGGCCTGATGTGCCCAGGATCCCGAGAAGAAGTAACCCGCGCCCGCCGCTGGACCCGCGACATCCTCAACGGACACCCCTGCGCCCACGACGCCGAGCTCATCGTCAGCGAACTCGGCAGCAACGCCCTCACCCACACCACAAGCGGCAGCCCCTACGGCACCTTCCAGCTCACGCTGTCCCTCTCACCCCGCACCGTCGCGATCTCCGTCACCGACGAGGGAGGCCACCCCGAAGAACCCCGCCGCACGGAGGCCGACCCGGACGACACCCACGGCCGCGGATTAACCATCGTCATGGCACTCGCCCGCCGCCTGGACATCACCGGCAGCCAGCACGGCCGCACCGTCACCGCCCAACTCGTCGCACCCGAGGCAGGAGCAACCACATGCTGAGGCCCCTGCTCCGCCCCGGCTACTGGTGCGAGTGCTGGACGCGTTCACCGGCCACAGGCCCCCGCTCGGTCTTGCTCGCCTCCATCGAAACCGACAGCCCCAGCGATGCCACCCGATGGATCCGCGTCACCGTGCGAACCATCGCCTCAGCACTCGACCGGCAAACAGCCCACGACGCATGGGACTGGATCACCTACGGCCACAAGGAAGCCGAAGACACCCTCACCAACGGACAAGCAGCCACCTTCGCCCTCACCCAGCACGACACCCACATCGAATGGATCCTCCGGCCGGTCACCTTCCTACCCCTCGCCCACCGCGAGTCTCGACGCCTTCCGGCATGCGCCGAACAGTTCACCTGCCCCACCACACACAAGATCGCCCGACACCAGACCAACGGCCACTGAGTTACAACCTTCTCTACGGGTTCAAGTCGCCGCGCAAGCGCGGCGCGCGCGGCCCGGCGGCGCGGGCCGCCGCTCCTGTCTCCGCCCCGCTCCGGCCCGACCGCCAGGCCGCGCGCCAGCAGCAAGCACCTTGGCTGAGGAGAAGAGGTACGTCGTGGCTGGGGTCGGCTCCACGGCTTTAGGCCAAGACCGGGAAGTTAGGGGCTGCCCGTGCTTGTTGGGGCGGGTTGTGGTGTGAGGGTGATGGTGATCGTGGCGGGTGCCTTGCGACCGACGCTGCCTGCTGTCTTGTTGTAGGCGTAAGGCGAGAGGGTGCGTTTCACGCAGCGGGGGCTGACCCGGGAGCGTCTGCGCCGGTCGGTGAGGTTGCGGGGATGCAGCAGGACTGCCAGGACCGTGGTGACTGAAGTGGCGGGGGCGGGGACAGCGGCGGTGATCACCGTGTGGCGTGCGGTGCGCACGGCGATGGCGAAGGAGAGGCGGTCGGGGTCCAGACCGGCGATGTGGGCGGTGTCGTGGATCGCGGTGCGGGTGAGCTGGAAGACGGTCAGCAGGGCATAGATCTCCTGCTCAACGCCTTGGACGGTGTGTGAGCGCAGGACGCGGTCGGGTCCGCGGAGGGTGACTTTCAGTCCGTAGTAGGCGGTCTCGATCTCCCACCGCTGGTGGTAGAGCTCGGCCAGTTCGGCCGCGGGGTGACGGGCGGGGTCAAGCAAGGTGGTGATGAGCCGGACCATGCTCGAGTGCTGTCGGCCGTCGGCGGTGGTGACGGTGACCTGGTAGCGGATGACACGCACGGTCATGGCGGTGAGTGCGGGCGGCGGTGTCGAGCGCTTGCGGCGCTGCCAGGCGGCCAGGCGGTCGCCGGAACGACGGTCGAGGATCTGGGAGAGGTGGCTGCCGTCCGGTAAGGGCTGGATGACCGGCAGCAGGCGTCCGGACTGGACCCGCCACAGCAGGTCGGCTCCCGTGGAGGCCGCGTCCCGGATTGCTTCGTAGCCGTCGTATCCACGATCGGCCAGGAGCAGTATCCCCGGACGGAGAACGGGCAGCAGACGGCGGGCCTGCGGCAGTTCCTTGTCGTGCATGGGCCCGAAAACGGCCCCCATCAGCGCGCGCGTGCCGCATTCGACCAGGCCTGTCAGCCGCACCTGCGGATAGCCGGCCGGACGGCTGGTCGCCTTCCCGTGGCGTCCGTAGTGCGCCACGTTCGCCGCACTGTCGGCCACCTCCACACTCGTGCCGTCCCAAGCCACCACCCGCAGGCCATGCCAGAAGACTCCCGGCGTCTCTTTGGTGCCTACCGGTCCGCACACTCGGTCGAACAGCAATGCCAACGGTGCGGTTCCCAGACGACGGCGGGCCTGCCGCAGTGCCGCCGCCGACGGGTCAGGCACCAAATGGCCGGGCATCCCGGCGGTCAGCGCCACCCACACCCCCCGATAGCCACAATCACCGAACAAGGTCATGGCCAGTACGAAGTACACGACCACCCGGGCCGGCAGCATCCGCACCCGCTTCTCGAACCGTCCAGTGGCGGCCAGCACCTCATCGACCAGAACCGGCGGCACCCACCGGGTCAGCACCCCCAACTGACCGGGCTTCCATACCCCGGACCGGCCACGCGACCGCGGCGCGGTGGCACACTGAACAGACAACGGAGCCCCCTCCGACTGCGACTTCGACACTCACAGTCCGACAGGGGCTCCGTTGCCACGTCAACCAAACCCAACGCGCCCTTGACACACCACGCCACCAGCTAACTTCCCGGTCTTGGGCTTTAGGCAGCCACTTTGGGGCGAGCCTCTAAGATCATGGCCCCAACGTCGTGCTTTACCGGGCAGGTCCACTACCTGCCCGACGCGCCGCAAGCTTACGGGGCCATGATCACTCGCCCCAAAGCAGCTCCAGCCCAAACCCGCTCCGCCGACCTGGTGCGGCACCGATGGCGCCGCTGGTCATACTAAGCGATATTGAACGCCTTCCAAAGGCCTGGATGAACTACAAGCTTATCTTCGACCACAAGGGCTGAATGAGGATTGCGATACTTAAAGCGATAGTATTGTTCATAACCGCCGGCAGGACCCTCTTCAGTAACATTCCCGATAAAGCTGTTATCGAAAAGCGCGGCTATTGCACTGTGCAGGTCAAATCGACCCTTGAAGCGGGGATCGGAATCCACTTTAACAGCAAGATCGCCATAGGAAACCTGTCTACGCCGCAGAGTCCCGAGAAGTTCTACAATGGATGCAATTTGATTTTGATCGAAATACGCACTTAGCGCATCACGCATTTCCCCAACAAAATATGTTTGCGAATATTCGGTAGCCCCCGCCTTTACCGAATTGCCAGGGATTATGCCTGAAGTTGCGGCATGCTTTTGAACGATCTTCAACAGCTGCAAAAGATCACGTGGTGTATGCCTCGTCTGCTTCAGGAGGAATGCCGTTGCACTATCGGCATCAATCCTAGGTTCGAAATACTCCTCAAAAACGTTGGATGAGTTCCTATCCACCAGTCGCGCTCGCATATTTGCCAGCTTCACCAGATGGCTCACTCGAAAGTCTCGCGGGTTTTGATACCAATTAAGTTCCAAGCCGTAATCGCTCTGGATCTTTCCTCCTTTGGTAAGCTCCAGCCTGGCGTAAAGATCCGTTCGGCAGCAGATCACAACCTTGATCGGTGCACTAGATTCACGGTAAAGCTTATTGAGGTCAGAGACCGCCTGAACGAGACCGCCCAGCATCTCCTTGCGCCCCTCCTGGATGAGGGATAGGTCATCGAGCCCATCTACGAAGAAGTAGTGACGCCGCTGGCTCTTAAATTCGGAGGTAGCTCGCTGTAGGTAAGCGAGCCAATCGCCGATACGACTCGCGTCGGTACTGCGCTGGAATTCCGCGCTCACGTTGGCTGGTAACCCAATTGCCCCCTGAGGAAGACCAGCCGTCGCGGTTACCTTTTCGGCACGGAATCTCTTCATAGTGGCAGGACTCTGAGCCGTTACGCCATGCTTCTCCAACTGTTTACATACAGCAGCGATCCGCTTCTTCGACTTGGAATCGGCCTGCCCGTCACCGTTGATCCCGCATGCGATCTGAACCATCAATTGGAGAGCCCACCCGAATCGATGCCTTAGATGGGCGTCGATAGAGTCAGGCACGACCCCTTTGAACTCTTTGAGCGGAAGGCTGTCGACAAGGATTGGATCGTGTGCTGCATATTGGCTCGGTGCACCGCCTGCCAGGACCTGAAGCCTTGCGCCAATGGCCGACTTACCGGAACCCTTGTAACCCAGCAGAAGGAATTCGTGAGAATCTACGACCTTACCTTCGATTCCATCCAGATCGTAATACCCATCACGCAGCAGCTTTGGAGAAATACTAAACTCGCTCGCCGAGTCGGCATATCCGAAGTCGAACTGCTTGAAACTCGAAGTCGCCACCATATCGAGATGGTAGCAGCAGGGCCACGCACGGTGACCAACCTTGGAGAAAATGTCGACTTACCTGGCTCTGTGGTGGGCTCCCCGAACCACGAAGCCCCAATACCCGAGCGCCCTCGGGCCGTCCTGAGGCCGTAGAAGGGCGCTCAACGATGACCGATGTCAATAGCTACCGGCAGCTCAGCGGCAGGTGGGGACGTTGATCGACTACAACGGGCGTCGACGATCAGTTGTCGCTGCACAGACCTGGACTCGCGCACAATTGAAATCAGGAACACGCTCTTCTACCAAGTGCGTTCAGCGGTGGGATGACGCACTCAACGTCGCCCCGGAACCACGGGCTACCAGAGTTGTACGTGCGCGAGAGGGAGGAGACAGGCCGCACCAGATGCGCACCAGAACGGGCGGTCAACCACGGTCAACAGCGGCGATCCCGGGACTGTGCTCGACGAGCGCAAAGTGGCGTTCTTGCAGGTCAGCGGTCACATATTCGCTTTAGCGCCGGTGATTCCCAAGCTCAGGTCCTGCGCCTTGCCGCTCAGGACGAGGAGTCGAAGCCAGTACGACGATCGAGGTGGAACGGACGGCCCGGAGCTGCTGGGGTCCAGCCTGCGCGAAGAGCGAGCTCGATCGCCTCGGCAACGTCGGCGGGCAGGGCAGGCTTGGCCTCGCGCCCGACCCAGTTGCTCGGGTGCGGCTGGTTGGTCGTGACTACGAGCGTGGTCCCGGGAACGTCTGCGTGCTCGACCGCGAACGTGCACGGTGACCAGGCCAGGCCCTGGAGGTAGGTCGGCCTGCGTCGCAGACGCCAGCGGTAGGCCGTGCCGTCGACCACGATCCGTCGTGATCCCTTGCGGACCAGTGCCATGACTCCCCCTTCAGTAGCGAAGATGCTAGCGAGCCCGGCACCGCCGTCCGTCTCAGTTTCCGTCTCATTCAGTGCCGTTCGATGCCGTTCAGGCGAGACCGGAGGCGGTCTCCGCGCTGATGACCGGGCCGCGCATGAACGCAGGTGAACGGCCATGTACTTAGCTCAGCGAGCCTCCAACAGACTTGGAAAGCGTGTTGGGGGCAACCCCTCACGAGTTCGAATCTCGTATCCTCCGCCTCCGCCCAGCAGGGCAGATGAAGGGTCCGGACCGATCGCGGTCCGGGCCCTTCGTCGTTTGTCGTCTCATCCGCGGTCTCGACGAGACGTGCCGGCGCCCTTCGGTCCCAGCGGCCATGGCGGGGGGACGACCGCCCCATGATCTGCGTCACCACTCGTTCCGGGACGCCGAGGATGAGCGGCACCGTGGCGGCGGTGTGGCTCGTTCGAGGGCGGGGGACGCCACCGATGAGTTTGGGGGGCTGCGGCGGTCTGAAGGGGGAAGCGTGCACCGACCGCCTGCTCCGGAGGGCCTCATGAGGAAGATCGTTGCCAGTCTGTTCATCTCGCTCGACGGTGTCGTGGAGGCACCCGATCAGTGGCACTTCCCCTACTTCAACGACGAGATGGGCGCCGCCGTCGACGCGACCCTCGGCGTGGCGGACACCATCCTGCTGGGCCGTAGGACCTACGACAGCTTCGCCGGGGCGTGGCCGGACCGGGAGAGGGCCGGCGGTGAGGACGCCGGGTTCGCCAAGAAGCTCGGCGACACTCGGAAGATCGTCGTATCGCGCCAGGATCTCGAATTCGGCTGGCGGAACTCCGAACAGCTCAAGGGGGAGTTGGTGGACGCCGCCACCGCGGTGAAGGGCGAATCGGGTGGGACTGTCGCCGTGAGCGGTTCGGTCTCGGTCGTGCGGCAGTTGCTGGCTCATGGGCTGCTGGATGAGTTGCACCTGCTGGTGCACCCGATCGCGGTGCGCAGGGGCATGCGGCTGTTCGACGAGGGGGAGCCCACGATCGCGTTGCGGCTGGTCTCGTCCGCCGCCTTCCGTACCGGTGTGCTGCACCTGGTCTACGCCCCGGCCGAGCCGGCGGACGACGCCACCTACGACGATGCGAAAGTCCACCTGCCCCGGCACGATGCGTAGCACCGGTCCGGGGCGGGTGGCTGCCGCCGCTGGGCGGTCAGGCCCGGACGGCGCCGTCCGCCGGGGTCGCGGGGGCGGTCGGGGCGGTCGGGGCGGTCGGGGCGGGTCCGCTCGCCGGGCGGCTGGTGGCCAGGAGGAGCACTGCGACGATGGCCTGGATACCGATGATCATGGCCTGCGTCACGGGGACCTTGACGTCCAGCAGGACCATCGTCGTGTTGACCGCGAAGTGCACCGCGATCGACGCCACGACGCCGGCGCGTTCGTAGGCGGAGGCGGTCAGCATGGCCATCGGGATGGTGCTGACGGCGAAGAGCACGCCGCCCGGGGTGTTCAGGCCCAGTTCCTTCTGCGGGGTTCCGTCGATGAAGAACAGCGGCAGGTGCCATACGGCCCAGATGACACCCAGCACCAGGCCGACCTGCAAGCGGCCCATCGACGCGCGCATCCTCGGGTAGGCGGTGCCGCGCCAGCCCGGCTCCTCGGACAGCGGACCGGAGATCACCATGCTGACGAGGAACGCCGCGGGCCCGCCCATGTCGTTCATCACGTCCTTCGCGCCCTCCCAGCTCAGCGCGGGGCCACCCGCTTCGTGTGCCAGCAGCGCGGCGGACAGCACGCTTGCCGAGGCCAGCACCAGCAGCAGCGGCGCCCAGAACAGGGTGCTCCGCCGGAACCGGACCGCGTGTTCGGGGACGGGCTCGCCGCGCCGCCTGCGGCGGACCCGGATCACCAAAGCGCCTATCAACGGGCCGAAGGCACCGACGAGATAGGGCAGGGCCGCGGGGGACTTCATCGCCTCTCCGCCGATCCCGATGGCCGCGGACCACGACACCCAGCTCACGCCGAAGGCGATGACCATGAAGAGGATGAGGTCGCTTCGGCGGCGGTCGGGGGCGGAGGGGGTCGCGGGGTGTGCGGGGCGGGCGGGGTGGACGGAGGTCGCGTAGTTTGAAGTAGGCATGCCAAATTCCTGTGTCCGGTGTCCGTTGGGTTGTCTTACGCGCGGTGGAGGGGGCGGGCGCTCGTGCGCGGGCGCCGGGCCCGGCTCAGAAGGAGGTCGTTCGCCCCTCGGTGGGCATCTGCCCCGGGGTCGCGTCGAGTTGGCGGGCGAGCCAGCTGGTGACGAGGGTCAGGAGGTCGGGGTCGACCGGGTCGCGCAGAAGGCGGCGGTAGGAGCGGAGGGTGTGGTGCGCCGGGTCGCGGCGCAGGACGTGAGTGAGGTCGGGCACTCGGTGGATCTCCGTCTTGCCCGGCACCAGCCGGTCGATCTCGACCAAGTCGGCCGGGTCGACCTGGACGTCCTTGTCGCCGGTGACGGCCAGGACGGGCGCGTGGATGGCCACGAGGTCGTCACGGGTGTCGTGGACGAGGTTTTCCCGCATCCAGCGGGCGTTGAGCGGAATTCCGGCGATACGCGTCACGTCCGTACGGGTCTTCTTGATCCGGGCGAGGGCCCGGTTGCCCAAGGCCCCCAAGGGTCGCCGCAGGAGGCGGACGGGAGCGGGCATGTCCTGGGCGATCGAGCTGGCCTGCCAGCGCAGGGCGTCCTCGCCCAGGCGTGCGTAGCCGGCCAGCAGCACCGCCGCCCGCACCTCGTGCCGCGCGGCGAGGGTCATGGCGTGCAGGGCCCCCTCGCTGTGGCCGATGACACCGACGGCGTCGGACCGGACGGCGGGGTGGGCGGCCAGGGCGCGCAGGGCGACGGCGGCGTCCTTGTAGTTGTCGGTGAAGCCGGCGGCCCGCCAGGCGCCGGGGGTGGCGCCGACGCCGCGACGGTCGTACCGGAGCGTGGCGATCCCCTCCGCTGCGAGGGCGGCGGCCAGCGGCCGGCCGAGGTTCATCCGGATCTTGCGGGTGTTGCCCTCGCGGTCCAGGGGGCCGGAGCCGTGCAGCAGGAGAACGGCGGGGTGCGGGCCGGGTCCGGCGGGCAGGGTCAGAGTGCCGGCCAGGGGGGTTCCGTCATCCACGGTGACCGTCATATCGGTGTCGGACAAGGCTCCGCCTCTCATTGCTCTCAACTACGAGAACGTTATCAGATGTGAGACCATGGAGTCATGCCCACCCCGAATCTCCTCCTTCATCCCGTCCGGATGCGCATCCTGCAGACCCTGGTCGGCGCCGATGAGCTGACCACCGCCCAGTTGCGCGATCGGCTGCCCGAGGTCCCACCGGCCACCATGTACCGGCACATCGCCACCCTCACCCAGGCCGGCATCCTGGAAGTGGTCCACGAAAGGCGTATCCGCGGCACCGTCGAACGCAGCTACCGGGTCCGCCAGGACAAGGCCCTCGTGGACACCGACGCCCGCACCGCCATGACCAAGGACGATCACCGACAGGCCTTCACCGTCTTCACGGGGGCCCTGATGGCGGACTTCGACCGCTACCTCTCCCGCGACGACACCGAGCCCGCCCGCGAAGGCGTCGTCTACCGGCAGGGCGCGGTCTGGCTGACCGAGGACGAATTCGCCGAACTCGTCGAAGAGATCGAAGCCGCCGTCGCCCGCCGCGCCCACGCCACCCCCGGCGACGGCCGTACCCGCCACATCATCAGCTTCGTCCTCGTACCCGACAAAGCCACGACCGCCGACGCGGAGGCCGACACCGGGGCCGACTCCGAGGCCGGCGATTCGCCGAGTTGAGGGAGCACTCGTTCGTCAATGGGTGCGAGCGGAGGCGTCGCTGGGAGGCGGGCCTGAAGCGCTCCACCGGTACCGGATGTTTCACGTGAAACCTGCCCGCTGCCGCATATCGGGCCACCCGCTCCGCCCCCGTGGGCGCGCCGGGTCGCTTAGCCTGACGGCCATGCGGGAGACGGTGCGGCGCGCGCAGCGGGCCTCGGTCGAGTTACTGAGGGGGGCCGGGCTGTCCCTGGTCTCGTATTTCTTCGTCGCGCTGGCGGTCTTCACCGCCGTCGCGATGGTCACCGTCGTGGGGGCGGGGGTGCTGCCCGAGTCGGTGCTGCTGCTGCGCAGGACGGCCGGGTACAAGCGGCGGTGGGTGGGCTCCTGGACGGAGGAGCCGGTGCCCGAGGCGTACCGGCCGCTGACCGGGGAGGTGTTCACGCGGGTGCGGACGGCGGTCGGGGATCCGGCCACGTACCGCGATCTGCGCTGGCTCGCGGCCCACGCGGTCTACGGCTGGCTGCTGGCCTGCTGTGCGCTGCCGGTGTGGGTCGTCGGGCTGCTCGTCGACGGGGTGTGGTGCGGGCTGCTGCGGAAGCGGGCCGTGGTGCTGCCGCTGATCGAGCGGCTCGTCGACGTCGACGCGGGGTGGTCGCGGGCGCTGCTGCTGCCGTCGCCGGAGGCGCTGCGCACCGTCCGGCTCGCCGAGCGGGTGGCGGAGCTGTCCGAGACCCGGGCGGGCGCCGTCGCCGCACATGGGGCGGAACTGCGCCGTATCGAGCGGGACCTGCACGACGGTACGCAGGCGCGCCTGGTGGCGCTCTCGATGCGGGTGGGGCTGGCGCGGCGCGCGTACGACAAGGACCCCGACGCGGCGCGCAAGCTGCTGGAGGACGCACAGGACCAGGCCGAGGAGGCGCTCACCGAGCTGCGCCATGTCGTGCGCGGCATCCACCCGCCGATCCTCACCGACCGCGGACTCGTCGGCGCCGTACGGGCGCTGGCGGCCGGCAGCGGGCTCGAGGTGTCCGTGCACGACGACGGGGTGGCGGACGGACCCCGGGCACCGGCAGCGGTCGAGGCGGCCGCGTACTTCGTGATCGCGGAGGCTCTGACCAACGCGGCCAAGCACAGCGGGGCGCGGCAGGCGTCGGTGGGCCTGGTCCGGATGAGAGACCGGTTGCGGGTCGCGGTACGGGACGAGGGGCGGGGCGGGGCCGACCCCTCGGGCGGCAGCGGGCTGCTCGGCATGCGGCGCCGGGTCGCGGCGCTCGACGGGACCGTGGAGATGACCAGCCCCGTCGGGGGGCCGACGCTGATCGAAGTGGAGTTGCCGTGCGTGTGGTGATCGCCGAGGACAACGCCCTGCTGAGGGAGGGCATGGTCCTGCTGCTGACCTCCGCCGGGCACGAAGTGGTGGCGGTCGCGTCCAGCGGCCCCGAGGTGCTGCCCGCCCTCCTCGAACACCGCCCGGACGCGGCCGTGCTCGACGTCCGTATGCCGCCGGGCTTCCGCGACGAGGGGCTGCGCGCGGCGCTCGCGGCGCGGCGGGAGATGCCCGGCCTGCCGGTGCTGGTGCTCTCGCAGTACGTCGAGGAGACCTACGCGGCCGAGCTGCTGGCCGATGGCGCGGGCGGGCTCGGCTATCTGCTGAAGGACCGGGTGGGGCGGGTGGAGGAGTTCCTGGACGCGCTGGAGCGGGTGGTCGCGGGCGGTACGGCGCTGGACCCGGAGGTGGTGAAGGAGCTGCTGACCCGGCGCCGTGACGACCCGGTGGACTCCTTGACGCCGCGCGAGCGCGAGGTGCTGCATCTGATGGCGGAGGGCCGGGACAACACCACGATCGCCCGGACGCTGGTGGTCTCGGAGCGCGCGGTCAGCAAGCACATCGGCAATGTCTTCGCCAAGCTGGGGCTGCCGCCGAGCGACAGCGGGCACCGACGGGTGCTGGCGGTTCTGGCGTACCTCGACAAGGGGGCGAACAAGGGGGCTGGGCACGGCGCGGCGTCATAACGGATGGCGTCATAACGCGCGGCGTCGTAACGCGCGGCGGTCGGCGGGGCGGGGCGGGTGCGGGCCCCGCCCCGTACCGCCCGCCCTGTCGGCCACCGTTCACCGGTCGCCATCGGCCGCCTGCCGCCGTCGGTCAGCCATCGGCCGCCTGTCGCCATCGGTCAGCCACCGGCCACCTGTCGTCGTTCGCCGTCGGTCGGCCCGGTGTGGGCCGGCCGCCTGTCGTCGGCCGGCGGCCACCGTTCGCCCTCTGCGCCTCGGTCGTCCCTACCGCGCCGCCGCCTCCCGTGGGTACCGTCCCCGCAGCGTGGTCCACACCGGTGGCAGGGCGCCCGCCGCCGTCGTCGCCACGACCACCGCGACGATCATCGCGGCCTGCGTCGGTGGCAGATACGGCACCGTGCCCGCCATGGCCACGCTGAAGGCCAGCAGCGGTACGGCGGCCACGGCCGCGCCCACCAGCAGCCCGGTCAGCACCGTGGCCGCCGCCTCCAGCCGCAGCATCCGGCGCAGTTGGCCGCGGTCCGCACCCGCCAGCCGGAGCAGCCGCAGCTCGGGCCGGCGGCCGATCGCGATGAGCGCGAGGGTGCTCAGGACGGCGATCACCGTAAAGGCCCCGATCGCCCCGACCACGGCGACCGAGACCACCTCGGCCAGCGCCCGGTCCGCCGGCTCGCCTTTGACCGGTGCCGGGTCCCGCTCCACCCGGGCCCCGGGCACCGCCCGCGCCAGCGCCTTCGTGACCGCCTTACGGTCGGCATCGGGCGCGGTCGCGACCAGGACCCGCCCCGTACCGGGATCCGTACCGGGCGCCGAGGTGTGGCGCAGCAGCTCGTCGCGCGAGAGGAGGAAGTCCCCGAGGGCGAGCGAGCGGGTGTAGGTCGCCACGACCCGCAGCCGGGCCTCCTGACCGTCCCCGAAGCGCAGGGTCACCGTGGAGCCGGGCCGTACGCCGAGGGAGTCCGCCCGGTCGGCGCCGACCGCGACCGTACCGGGCCGCAGCCGGGCGAGGTCCCCGTCCCGCGGCCCCGGATCCAGGGTGCGCGTCAGCCGCTCAGGGGTGACGCCGAAGACCGGCAGCCGTTCCAGTTCGGGCGAGCCGAGCCGGCGCGCCGCCAGCAGCACCGTGCCGGGGACCACCTCCGTGGCCGCCCGTACGCCGGGGACCTGCCGGATCCGCTCCACCGCGCCGGCCGGGAGCCCGCCGTCCGCGTGCACCGCGAGATCGGCGCGCAGCACCTGGCGGGCCTGGGCGTCCCCCGCGTGCGTCAGCGTCGCGCCGCCACCGAGCTGGACCCCGGCGAACGCGGTGACCAGCACGATCGGGGTGATCGCCGCGCCCAGCCGCTGGGCGGACGCGGCGCAGTTGGCGGCGGCGAGGCGGCCGCCGGGGCCGAACCGCCGCAGGGGAGCCCCGAGCAGCCGCATCGCGCCCTCGGCGATCCACGGTCCGAGCACCGCGCAGGCGATCACCATCGTCACCGCCGCCGCACCGGCCGCGGCCGCCGCGGTCGCCCCCTGCTGGAGGGCGGCCGTCCCCGCCGAACCCGCGCCCACGGCCAGCAGCGCCAGCCCGGTGATACGGCGCGCCCTGCCGGGCGTCCGTTCGCGCAGCGCCTCCGCCGGACGCGCCGTGGCGGTCCCGGAGCAGCCGATGAGCGCCGCGATCCGGGCCACCAGGACGGTGACGGCGGCGGTGGCCAGGGGCGCGGTCCACAGCGGCGCGGGCAGCGTCAGATCGAGTCCGGTGGGCAGCGCGCCCCGCGCGTCCAGCAGCGCGCGCAGCCCCAGGTAGGCGGGGGCCGCCCCGGCCGCGCCCATCAGCGCCGCCCAGGCCGCGACCCGCCCCACCTCCCGGCCCACCGCACCGCGCAGCTGCCCCGGCGTGGCCCCGACCGCCCGCAGCAGGCCCAGCTCGTGGGAGCGTTGCCGCAGCGCCTGGACGATGGTCGACGACACCACGAGCAGCGCCACGAGGACGACGGTGCCGGCCACGGAGCCGAGCGCCGCCAGCAGCTCGCCGCGGGCGGGCGTGGCGTCCAGGTGCTCGGCCTCACCCCGGCCGTGCCCGGTCAGGACGCGCACGGTGGCCGGATCGCCGTCCGTGCGCCCCCCGACGTCGGTGACACCGGCCGTATCGAGGGCCGTCCGCACCCGCCCGGCCAGCGCCTCCGGGTCCGTGCCGGGTCCCGCGACGACGCCGATGGCGTCCAGCTCGTCCGGGTGGCCGGCCAGCCGGTGGGCCTCGGCGCCGGTGAACCAGACGGCGGTGCGGGGGCCATGGGCCACGCCGACCACGGTGTACGCCGTGTCGCGGCCGCCCACGCGCAGCGTCAGCCGCGCCCCGACGCGGCCCGCGCCGCCGCCCGTCACGACCTCGTCGGCGCGCTGCGGGGCGCGGCCCGTCCGTAGCGCGTAGGGCGCCAGCCGGGCGGCCTCCCAGGGCCGTCCGGTGGCGGACCGTCCCGCGAGCCCCACCGGGAACTCCACGTCGGCGACGGCCGTGCGCACCCCTGGCACCCCGCGCACCACGGTCAGCGCCGTGCGGGGGATCCGGACCCGCTCGGTGAGCCCGGCGCTCACGGTCTCGCGCTCGCCCAGCGACGTCGCGCTGAAGCGAGTGGTCTGGTCGCCGGCCACGACGAGATCGGCCCCGGCGTACCGCTCCACCCGTGGATGGGCGCTCCAGGCCGAGGCGAGGGTCAGCCCGAAGGCGCCGAGCAGCAGGGAGGTGAGGGTGAGCGCGGCGAAGACGGCGGTCCACGCCTTACGGTGGGCACGGGTGGCGCGGGCGGCCAGCAGGGCGGTGACCTTCCTGCCCTCCCAGGCGTCCGCCTTCACGCCGTCCCGGATGGTCGCCTTCACGCCGTCCCCACTCCCAGGTCCTTGAGGAAGCGACGGATGTCGGCCGCGTCGGGCCGCTCCTGCCGTCCGACGAGCCTCCCCCGCATCAGGAACAGCGCCTCGTCGGCCCAGGCGGCGGCGAACGGGTCATGGGTGACCATGACGACCGTATGGCCCTCACGGTCGACGGCCTCCCGCAGCAGTGCCAGCACCTCCTCCGCGGCGGCGGGGTCGAGCGCGCCCGTCGGCTCGTCGGCGAAGACGATGTCGGGCGCGGTGACCAGCGCGCGGGCGATCGCCACCCGCTGGCACTGCCCGCCGGACAGCTCGGACGGCGAGGCGTCGCCCCGGTCCTCCAGTCCGACCGCCGCGAGCCCCCGCAGGGCGCGGTCGCCGACGGTCCGGCGGCCGAGCAGCAGCGGCAGGGCGACGTTCTCCGCGACGCTCAGCGACGGCACCAGGTGGTGCGCCTGGAAGACGAAACCGATCCGCTCCCGCCGCAGCCGGGTCAGCGCCGCCTCCTTCAGCGAGGACAGCTCCGTACCGCCGATGCGCACCGTTCCGGCCGTCGGCCGGTCGAGCCCGGCGGCGCACTGAAGCAGCGTCGACTTCCCGCAGCCGGAAGGGCCCATCACCGCGAGGAACCGCCCGCGCGGCACCGTCAGATGGATGGGGTGCAGCGCCACGACCCCCCGCCCGTACTCCCGGCTGACGCCTTCCAGGCTCAGCGCGTGGTGCCAGGTCCCCGCCCGTTCCGCGGTGGCCGTCGTACGGCTCCGCCCCTGCCCGTCCATCTGTCCCGCCCCTCTTCCGTGTCCCGCGCACCGGGCGGATCAGACGGTCCGCCGGCCACGAAGAACGCTAGAAACAGGCGCGGCCGCGCGGGAGAGAGCGCGGTCCCGTACTGGGGGTGGAGCGGGCTACACCCCCCGTGGCGGGGCGGTCCCCAGCCGGGGCGGTCCCCAGCCGGGGCGGGGACGGACTCCGGGTGGCCTCCGCCCGGCCGCCTGGCCGCCGTCATGACCAGGCATCGTCTGACGGACCGGCATCCGGGATCACACCGACGGCACATCGGCCGACGGCACATCGACCGCCGTGCGCACCGCGCCGAGCACCGGCTTGCGGAGCAGCAGCAGCGCCGCGTCGTCGTGGAGCCGGCCGCCCACATGGGTCAGCAGTTCGTCGTGGAGCGCGGCGAGCGTGCGGGACGGCTCGTCGCAGATGTGCCGCGGCACCCGTTCCAGCAGCGGGAAGTACTCCCGGCCCCGGTCCCGCGCCTCGATGACCCCGTCGGTGTAGAGCAGCAGCTGGTCCCCGTCGGCGAACGGCACCACCTGGAGGCTCGGCTGATCGCCGCCCAGGGAGGCCAGACCGAGCGGCGGGGCCGGGCGGGTGGGCTCGACGGCGATCACCCCGGACGCGCCGAACAGCAGCGGCGGGGCGTGTCCGCAGTTGACGAGCTCCATCCGGCCCTCCCGGGGATATCCGGCGACCACGGCGGTGACGAAGTCGTCGGGCGCCAGGTTGCGGGACAGGCTGCGCTCGATCCTGGCGACGACGTCGAGCAGGTCCGGTTCGTCGTAGGCGGCCTCGCGGAAGACGCCGAGCACCAGCGCGGCGGTGCTCACCGCGGGCAGTCCCTTGCCGCGCACATCACCGACGATCAGCCGGACTCCGTGCGGGGTGGGCAGCAGGGCGTAAAGATCGCCGCCCACCCGCGCCTCGGCGGCGGCGGCGCTGTAGCGGACGGCCACCTGGAACTGACCGACCCGGGCGGGCACCGGTTTGAGCAGGGCGTTCTGGGCGGCCTCGGCGACCGAGCGGACCGCGGCGAGAACCTGCTCACGGCGCCTGAGCAGACCACTGGCCAGACTGCTCGCCAGGGTCACGGCGGCGGGCGTGGCCACCATGATGGCCAGGGTGCGCGGCTGTTCTCCACCCCAGGCCCCCAGCAGCCCGCTCATCGTGATGGCGAGCAGCCCGATCCTCAGCACCCCCCACGGTCGGCAGGTGGCGGCGGCGAGCGCCGGGCCGACGGCGAGCATCGGCAGCCAGCCCAGGCCCCCCGAGGTGACGAGGGCGAGCGAGACCACGCCACAAATGATCAGTACGGGCACCGCGGGGGCGAAGTACCCGGGAAGGTACGGCTGAAGGTTCGGCTGGTCGGGGTCGTAGGGGCGAAGTCGGGGCGGGAACATGTCCTGCTTCGCTGCTCTCTTCCGCTCGGGGCGGTGATAGACGGTGATGCCGGAACACCGGAATGTCTGCTTCGTCCAGGTAAGCAGTAATTGCACTCATCCGACAAGGCCGAGATTTTCAGATAGTGAGCGAGAGGTTCCTGGTCACCCGGGTCGCCGCCGGGACCAGCCGGGTCCGGAACAGCTCACGGTGCGGATCCATGCCGGCCAGCCGGTCCGTCCTCAGCGAGACCCCGAGCGAGCCGAGCCGCTCCCCGCTGTAGATCGGCACCGCGAAGCAGACCGTGCCCATGGCGTACTCCTCCAGGTCCGCGACCAGCGGACTGCCGGTCGGGGAGTCCAGCCGGCGCAGCAGATCGACGGGGTGGGTGACGGTGCGGGGCGTGAGACCGGGGAGCGTATGGCGGGACAGATACTCGCGCCGGGCGTCGTCGTCCAGCTCCCGCAGGACGCATTTGCCGAGCGCGGTGGCGTGCCCGGCGTCCTCGTACCCCACCCACAGATCGACCCGGGGCGCCCGGGGGCCGTCGACGATCTCCGCGACCCGGATCTCGCCCTCGTCGTAGAAGGTCAGGTAGGCGGCGGCGGACAGCTCGTCGCGCAGCGCGGCGAGGATGGGGCGGACCCGGACGAGCAGCGCCTGATCGCGGGCACCGGCCTCCAGGGTGCGCAGCCTGTCGCCGATCACGAAGCCGCCGTCGTCCAGCCGCCGCACATAGCCGTCATGGGCCAGCGTCCGCAGCAGGTGATACGTGGTGGCGAGCGCCAGTCCCGTCTCCCGTGCGAGCTGTTTGGCCGGCGCACCGCCCTCGTGTGCGCCTACCGCTTCCATCAGCCGGAAGGCCCGCTGCACGGATGAGATCAGGGTGGGGGCCGCTCGATCTCCCATGTATCCAGATTGCTCCGATATGGGCATGCGGACAAGATCTGGAAAATCCCGCAGACATGCGTGAGGGCGCCGACCGGTGGGGTCGGCGCCCTCACGCACTCGTTCAGTGCGGTCAGGGGACGGTCAGAGTGCGGCCAGGGTGCGGTCAGCCGGGGGAGATCCGGCCGCGCCAGCCGCCTTCCGCCTCGCCGCGCTGCTCGATGAAGTCCTTGAACCTCCGCAGGTCCCCCTTCACCCGCCGGTCGAGCGTCCCGGTCATGTCCGCGGCCTTCTCGGCCATACCGGTCGGCTCGAAGACCATGGCCAGGTTGACCCGGGTGTGGTCCTCGTCAACGGACTCGAAGGTCACCAGACCCTGCTGCTGTACGTCACCGGAGGTGGTCCGCCATGCGATGCGCTCGTCGGGGAGCTGATCCACGATCTCGGTGTCGAACTCCCGGCGCACACCCGCGATGGAGGTCGCCCAGTGGTTGTGGCGGTCGTCCACCTGGGTGACCTGGTCCACGCCTTCCATGAACCTCGGGAACTCGGTGAACTGCGTCCACTGGTCGTAGGCGGTGTGGAGCGGAACCCTAACCTCGACGGACTCCCGCACGGTGCTCATCGGTGACTCCTTTCGACGTTGCCGCGTCGCTCAGCACGGCGGGTATCCGAGACCACCGGCCCCAAACGTGCGGCGCCCGGACGATCGGCGCGGCGGACCGCGGATCAGCGCGGCGGGTGCGGATCAGCGCAGCGGATGCAGCGCGGCCAGTTCGGCCGGGGAGGTGCCGGTCGCGATGGCGTCGGCCAGCAGCCGTCCGCTGAGCGGGCCGAGGGCCACGCCCCACATGCCGTGGCCGCCGTTGACGTAGACGCGCGGCGAGCCGGTCGGGCCGACCAGCGGCAGCCCGTCGGGGGTGCAGGGGCGGGCGCCGACCCAGGTGTCCGTACGGGCGTCCCAGTCGATGCCCCGCAGCAGCGGACGGGCCGCCGCGATGATCGCCTGGATCCGGCGCGGGTCCACCGGCCGTTCCGCGGGGGCCAGTTCCATCATCCCCGCGACCCGCACCCGGCCCTCGCCCAGCGGAGTGCAGACGACCTTCTGGGCGGCCAGGTACGTGGGACGGGTGGGGGCGCCCTCGGCCGGGACGCTGAAGCTGTAGCCGCGTCCGGCCTGGACCGGCACCCGGACCCCGAACGGGCGGACCAGCGCGTCCAGCCAGGCCCCGGTGGCCACGACGGCGACATCCGCGCGGAGTTGGCCCCCGGCGGTGGTGACGGCCACCTCCCGCCCGAGGTCCCGGATTCCGGACACCTCCGTCCGCTCCAGGATCTCGCCGCCGCGCTCGCGCACCGCGCCGGCGAGGGCGCGGACGAAGTTCCCGGGGTTGAGATAGCGCTGGCCGTGGAGTTCGACGGCCGCGCCGATGCCGTCGCCGAGCGCCGGTTCCAGCGCACGGGCCCGGTCCCCGTCCATCGGCTCGTACGCGATCTCGAAACCGGCCGCGCGGGCCTGCTCCAGCTCCTCGACCATCCGGGCGCGCTCGGCCGCGGTGCGGAAAGCGAGCAGACAGGGTTCGGCGGGCCGGGTCGGTTCGGCGACACCGGCCGCCGCGAGGGCGTCGTACGCGTCCAGCGCACGGCGGTTCAGCGTGGCGAAGGTGACGGCCAGGACCCGCCAGCGGCGCGGGGTGCAGTTCCGGGTGAAGGCGAGCAGGAAGCGGGCGAGCCGGGGGTCGGGCCGGGGCGGGATGTAGACGGGCGACTCGGGCGAGACCAGGCTGCGCACCCCGTAACGGAGCGCGGCGGGTTCGGGCAGCGGCAGCGTCAGGGCCGGGGACAGCCAGCCGGCGTTCCCCCAGGAGGCCCCGGCCGCGGGGTGACGCCGCTCCACGACGGTGACCTCGACGCCGTGCTCCTGGAGCGACCAGGCGGTGGCGAGGCCGACCATGCCCGCGCCGACGACGATGGCGCTGCGCGGAGGGCGGGACGGACCGGTGGCGGTGGGCACGAATGCGCTCCTTCCCATGGGTGGAACGCCATCATCGGGGTACGGGGGCGGGCAGCGCACGGGTGCGGGCACCACGCCGTCCCGGGCACCGCGCTGTCCCGGGCACCGCGCTGTCCCGGGCACCGAGAGCACGCCGCCCCGAGCACCCGCACCGCCGCCGCCGCACCGCCCCGGCTACCCGATCCCCGTCGGGCGCCGCCGCCAGTGCCCGGTGGCCTGTTCGAAGGCGTGGCCGACCTGGAGGACCGCGAAGTCCGCCCGGTGCGGTCCGACGATCTGCAGCCCGACCGGAAGCCCGCCGGGGGTGAACCCGGCCGGCACGGACAGCGCCGGGCTGCCGGTCACGCTGATCAGATACGCCGAGCGCATCCAGTCCAGATAGTCGTCCATGGCCACCCCGGCGACCTCCGTCGGGTACTCGATGCCGACGTCGAACGGCACCACCTGGCTGACCGGGAGCAGCAGCACGTCATAGCGGCCGAAGAACTCCCGGACCCGGTGGTATAGCTGGGTGTGCAGCACCTCGGCGCGGGCGACGTCCGGGCCGGTGAGCTTGCGCCCCGCCTCGGCGTTCTCCCGGATGGTCCGCTTCAGCCCCTCGGGGTGGCGGTCCATGAGCGGGCCGAAGGCGACCTCGAACATCGAGGCGCGCAGCGTCCGGAAGACCTCGTCGGCCTCGGTCAGATCCGGGCAGGCCCGCTCCACGACGCAGCCGAGGCCGGTGAAGACCTCCACCGCCGATTCGACCGCCGCGGCCACCTCGGGCTGCACCGGCACCAGCCCCCCGAGATCCGGCGACCAGGCCACCCGCAGCCCCGTCAGATCGCGGTCGAGGGGGCGGGCGAAGCGGGCGCCGGGCTCCTCCAGGGCGATCGGCGACCGTGCGTCGGGTCCGGCGATGGCGGACAGCAGCAGGGCGGTGTCGGCCACGGTGCGGGCCATCGGCCCCTTGACGCCGAGGGTGCTCCAGGCGTCCGCGGCGGGCCAGTTGGGGACCCGTCCGGGCGACGGGCGCAGACCCACGACATTGCAGAACGAGGCCGGGTTGCGCAGCGAGCCGCCGGTGTCGCTGCCGTCCGCTATCGGGATCATGCCGGAGGCCAGCGCGGCCGCCGCGCCCCCGCTGCTGCCACCCGCGCTGAGCCCCAGGGCGTACGGGTTGTGGGTGGCGCCGAAGATGGGGTTGAAGGTGTGCGAACCGGCCCCGAACTCCGGCACGTTGGTCTTGCCGATGGTGATCGCACCGGCGGCCCGGATCCGTTCGACCACCAGATCGTCCCGGTCGGGTACGCCGTCGGCGAGCGGCGAGCCATGGCTGGTGCGGATGCCCGCGGTCTCGTGGAGGTCCTTGTGGGCGATGGGCAGCCCGTGCAGCGGCCCGAGCTCCTCCCCGGCCGCGATCCGCTCATCGGCCTCCGCGGCGGCCTCCCGGGCCCGCTCCGCGACCAGGGTGACGATCGCGTTGACGGCGGGGTTGACCCGTTCGATACGGGCCAGATGGGCCTCGAGCAACTCGCGGGCGGACAGCTCGCGGGTGCGCAGCAGGTCGCTAAGTTCCAGCGCGGTCCTGAAGCAGAGATCGTCATCCGTCGTCACGGTCGCTCGCCTTCCTACTTCCTCGGTGGTCATCACTGCACGCGGATCTCCCGCCGCCGGATTCCGGCATCCGCACCGGGCAGCTGGTGTCGCGGGCGGAACCCATGGTTCGGGAAGCGGCCGGGCAGGGGAAGGGCATCGCGGCCGGGGCCCACAAGCGGCCGCCCCGCCTCGTCCCGGTGGACAAGGCGGGGCGGCGGCCTGCGGCGAGGTCCTGACGGCCTGAGGCCCTTACGGACCGAGCGAGCCCCTTACGGACTTGCGGACTTACGGACTGACGGACTTACGGACGTGCTCCGGCGGGCGCCGGAATCCGCGCGGCCGAGGTGCCGAGCCCGGTGGGCCCGTACCAGGGGGCCAACGGCCGCGCCCCGGACGCGGCCCCGGACGCGGCCCCGGCCCCAGTCCCCGCCCCGGCCCCGATCCCAGCTCCGACCCCGCCCCCGATCCCGGCCGGACGCCGGGCCGCGCGGCGCAGTTCGTTCTCCCGGTAGCGCGGCACCTCCCGGTGCCAGTTCATGATCCCGGTCATCCAGTCGCGCAGCTCCCCCACATAGCCGTCCATGGCCTCCCGGGCCTCCGGCCCCAGGTCGAAGTCGTCGTACAGCACGGGGAACTCATGCTCCGCGACATGCTGGAACTGCCGCATCCGGGAGGTCATCAGATCGTTCACGATGGCGACCCCGGTCGGATAGTCGCAGTCGAAGAAGTTCTGGACGACGAGGACGCCGTTGTGGACCTCGCCCTCGAACTCGATCTCCTTCTGGTACGAGAAGACGTCGTTCAGCAGGGTCGCGTAGTCCATGGCGGCGTTCTCCAGCGAACGGACCGGACCGCTGCGGTAGATCTCGGGCGGCACCCGCCGTCCGCGCGTCAGCCGGCACAGGCTCATGGTGAGGTCGGAGCCGAAGGTGTGCCTGCGCATCTCGATGTAGTCGACCGGATCGGGGATCCGGTGCTGCGTCTGGTTGGCCAGCTCCCACAGCCAGCTGGCGGTCATGTCCTCTATGGACTGACGGAACTCGCGGCGCGCCGACTCCTCCATCGGCCCCGCCGTACGGCCCCACAGATCGGCCAGCGACCGCTCCAGCGCGTTCGCCGGGGCCGGGGTGGGGCCCGCGTCGAGCGGCATGAACGCCCCGAGCCGGGCGTTGCACGCCCGCGCCCCGGCCAGATCACGGGTGCGGCCGAAGACCGCCGGATAGTAGTCGTCGGCGTAGGTGCCCCAGGCCAGCCAGCCGGATGTCAGATCGAGCTCGTCCGGGGAGCCGTCCGGGTGGATGCCCGCCGCGCACAGCGGAAGGTCGGCGGCGAGCAGCCGGTGCTCGTCCCAGACCTGCGCACCGGACAGGTCGGGCTGCGGTTCGAGGATGCCCATCCGGTGTGCCCAGTCGGTCAGATTGCGGCGCGCGGCGGGCAGATGTGGACTGAGCCGGAGGGTGAACGGCATGAAGAAGTCCGGCAGCAGGGACGGCCCGGTCCGCTGGAACGGGACGTGGCTGAACCCGCGTGCCCTCGCCGCCTCCGCCCGGCCGGTGGTCAGCGGCAGGTTCGCCGCCGAGACGCCGAGGCCGCTGAGCGCGAACGGGGACCACGCGGCGGCCGTGGCCTCCTGCCCGGTGCGGCCGCCCGCCGCGTTCGCACCGTCCGAGCCGTTCACGCCATCAGCGCCGTTCGCACCGTTCATATAGCGGCTGGAGCGCATATGCCACTCGTGGCCGCCGGACTGCCAGTCCTGGAGCCCCTTGACGTAGGCGAGGACGCCCGCGCAGGCCGCCGGGTCCAGGCCGTGTTCGGCGAAGAGCGGGCCGAGCTCGGTGAGCGTGGTGTTCTCGAACTGCCGCAGCCGTGAGGTGAGCAGCTCATTGACGGAGTCGGCCGCCTCCTGGGTGGTACAGCCCAGGAACGTCTCGAGGACCAGGACGCCATTGCTGAGCTCGCCCTCCTCCTCGATCTCCCGCTGGTAGGAGAACAGGTCGTTGCGCAGATGCACCGCGTCCGAGAAGGCGTCGCGCAACACGCGCATCGGCCGCGACCCGGCGATCACCGCCGGCACCTCCGCCCCCACCGCGTGCTCGACCAACCCGGCCGACCAGGGCGCGCCGCCGACCTTACGGCGCATCTCGATGTACTCGACCGGATTGGGGATCCGGTCGATGTTGATGTTCGAGAGCTCCCAGAGCGATTCGTTGAGCAGATTCTCGGTGCTCTCCCGGAACCGCGCCCGCCAGTCCGCCGACATCGAAGGCACCGTCCGCACCCACAGATCCGCGAGCCCCGCCTCGACCGGGTTGGTGGGCTCGGGCGTCCCGGCACCCGGATCCATCGGCATGAAGGCGGGCAGCCGGTCGAGATACGCCTTACCGGCGGCACGGTCCTGGGAGCGCTTGAACGTCTCCAGGAAGTGGTCGTCGAAGAAGAACACCCACACATACCAGTCCGTGATCAGCGAGAGTTCCGCGCCGGAACAGTCGGGGTGGGTGTACGCGCAGAGCAGGGCGTAGTCGTGGGCGTCGAGATCCTCCTGCTCCCAGATCCCCGAGCCCTCGAGCATTCCCATCTCGCGGGCCCACTGGGTGGAGTGCTCCCGTGCCTCCTGGACATGGGGGTTCAGCCGCGCCGGATACGGCATGTAGAAGTCGGGGAGTTGAAAGGGCTGTGTCACTGGTGGGCCGGCACCTCTCCGTTCGACGGTGGCCCGTAGCCGTCCGGCTACGGAACGGGTCGGCTACGGGCTACCCAGGCCACTCCTGGCCTATCCGACAGCCTCATTAATCACACAAATGCCGAGCCGACCGCCGCGGCCACGAGGCCGGAGCGGTCGGCAGGGCGTTGGGCCGGGGACGTACGGGGAGCCACCCAACCCGGTCAGGTACGGCCCCGTCGGCCCACGGCCCCGTCGGCACCGGCACCAGAACCGGCACCAGAACCGAGACGGCCGCCGACACGGCCGCCGACACCGGCACCGACACCGGCACCGCCGTCGGGCCGCCCGGTCGGCCGGAAGGCCCATTCCATGCGCGGCTCCATCGCGAAGCGGAACATCCGCTGGACGGGCGGGCTGCACAAGGCGGTCACCACGGCCGCCCCCACGGCCGTCACCGCGATCTCCCCCAACGGCCGGTGCAGCCACGGGTGGTCGTACCAGTCCCAGAAGCGGGAGCCCTTGGCGAGGAAGCCGTGCAGCAGATAGCCGTACAGCGTCCCGGCGCCGAGCACCGTGAACCACATCCGGCGCCGGGGCACCCAGGCGAGGAAGCACACGGCGAGCACCATGGAGCAGCCGAAGAGGGCGAACGTCATCACCGCCCCGACCCACCACGGCGCACCCAGCTCCTCCGCGCTGTCCATGCGGTAGAACCACGCCGGGTTCATCCGCGGCACGGCCCAGTAGGCGAAGACCACCGCGGCGGCGGCCACCGGCACCGACAGCCATCTGACCTCGCGCCGCCGCACCATCTCGAAGTGCTCCGGCCGCATCTGCGACCCCAGAACGAAGAACGGCAGGAACTGGAGCACCCGCTGGAGATCCAGATCGTCACCGATCTCCGGCGAACAGGTGGCGAGCGCGGCGACGGAGAGCGCCACCGGCACCGGCCACCGCACGATCCGCCACAGCGGCGTGGTCAGCCGCCAGACGAAGAGCGCGATCAGAAACCAGGTCAGGTACCAGGGGTCGAGCAGGCTGATCGGATAGGACGGATCGTCGCCCGCCCACCGCTTGAAGAAGGTGTACGCGACCTCGAAGAGGACGTAGGGGACGGCGACACCGGTGATCAGGCGCTTGAGACGGTCCGGCCGGAGGTCGAAACTCCGCGAGAAGTACCCGGAGATGAGGATGAACACCGGCATATGGAGCGTGTAGACGGTCATGTAGAGCGCGGACGCCGCTCTGCTGCCGCCCCTCAGGGGCTCCCACGCGTGCCCCATCGCGACCAGCACGATCGCCAGGTACTTGGCGTTGTCGAAGAACGCGTCACGCTGTTTCGGCACACGGGACGCGGCCGAAGCCTCCACAGGGGCCGCAGCCGCCTCGGAGGGCGGGGCCGCCGGTGCTCGTCGCGCGGGCAATAAGGACGAGATGTTCATCACATACAGCCTCCGGGGGAACCTGCGGGGACGATCCCGACTCTTCCTAGGTTTGGGCGGAGGATTGCGGAGTGGAACATTCCACGCACCATAGTGGTCGCCGCCGAACCGCGCCGAAGAAGGCTCAGCCCTCGCGTACGAGGGTTTACGGCCGGCCCAGCGCATCCGTCACCTCCTCGACCGGGGAACTTCTCCGACCCTGCGGGCAGTTCAGAGAGTGACAAAGAGGGCCGATCCATCCAGCTTCGACCGGCCCCGCCTGCTAACTTCTACACAGCTGTAGATGCTAACCAACGAACCTGTGAATGGAGTGGCCATGGCCCTGTGGGACCGCATCAAGGAATCCGCCCAGACGATGCAGAGTCAGCTCGAGGCGAAGAAGAACGACTTGAAGAGCGGCGCGTTCCGCGATGCGAGCATGGCGATGTGTGCGCTGGTGGCGGCGGCGGACGGCTCGATCGACCCGGCCGAGCGGCAGCGCGTCGCCCAGCTGATCGCCACCAATGAGGTGTTGCAGAACTTCCCGGCCGACGACCTCCAGCGGCGCTTCAACGACTACCTCAACAAGCTCATCACCGACTTCGACTTCGGCAAGGTGAGCGTGTTGCAGGAGATCGCCAAGGCCAAGAAGAAGCCGGCCGAGGCGCGCGCCGTGATCCAGATCGGCATCGTCATCGGCGGCGCCGACGGCGACTTCGACAAGACCGAGCAGGCCGTGGTCCGCGAGGCGTGCTACACGCTGGAGCTTCCCCCGGCCGAGTTCGACCTGTAAGCCGCTCCGCGCACGCGCCCCCTTCCGCGCGCCGACCGGCGTCCACAGCCGCCGGTCGGCCGGGACGCCGCGTCGACCGTCGCGGCCGGCCCTACAGCGGGGTCGCGGCATGCAGGACGAGTACCAGGGCGACCGCCGCGTTCGCCGAGGAGACGGCGGACGCGGCCGTGCCCACCGCGGCGACCCACAGGGCCAGCCCCGCGGCCGTCCAGGTCGGCGGCCAGGGCCGGGACGGCGGCACCGGGCCCAGCAGCGCCGCGACCCTGCGCGGCACCGGCCCCGGCGCGGCGATCCCGGCGAGCGTCGGGCCCGGCGTGCCCTGGGAGACCAGGGCGGCCTTGCCGACCGCCAGGGCCATCACCCGGCGGTCGCCGACCTCCCGGGCCGCCTCCTCGTCCGCCCAGCGCTCGGCGCAGTAGTCCACCGCGGCCCGTAGGGGCCGCAGCAGCGGATTGGCCCGCGCCGCGAGCTGCGCGGTCAGCAGATGGCGGTGGTGGTGCGCGGTCAGGTGGGCGCGCTCATGCGCGATCAGGGCCCGGCGCTCGCGGGGGCTGAGGCTGTCCAGCATCCCGGTGGAGACGACGATCCGGCCCGGTTTCCCCGTCCGTCCGGAAGTCCCGGGCAGCGCGTAGGCGTACGCCTTGTCGTCGGGCAGCACCGCGACCGGCGACTCCGGCAGTCCGGCGAGCGCGAGCTGAGCGCTGCGCCGTACCCGTCCATGGCGCAGCCAGGTGGCCGTACAGGCGACGGCCACCGCCGCCAGCGCGCCGATCGCCGCCTTCCCGGCCACCACGTCGTAGGGCACCGCCGCCCGTACCTCGGGGTCCGACCAGCTGTCCGGCAGCGGGTTGCCCGGCAGCTGTGCCGTACCGACGACCATCAGCAGCCCCAGGCACAGCGTGGAGCACACCGCGAGGACGGCGCCCACGAGGGTCAGCAGCCGGGTGGCGGTGCGCGGGTGGAGATGCTGCTCGGCGAGCCGGGCGATCGGCAGCGCCGTTAAGGGCAGAACCAGCGGGAGGAAGACGAAGACGCCCATCGGTCAGTCCTCCGGCTCCTCCGCCACGTCGCTCAGCAGGTCGCGCAGCAGCCGCTCGTCATCCTGGGTCAGTCCGGTCACAAAGCTGGCCAGAACCGCCTCGCGGTCGTCCTGGCCGTCCAGCACCCGGCGCATCCGCAGCGCCGCGAGCCCCGCCTCGTCCGACGCCGCCCGCCAGACGAAGGAGCGGCCCGCGCGTTCGCGGGTCACGGCCTGCTTGGCGTGCAGCCGGGACAGGATGGTCATGACCGTGGTGTAGGCGAGCTCTCCCTCGATCCGCTCCTGCACCCATGCGGCGGTCACCGGCCCCGGCGCCCGGCGCAGCGCCGCGAGCACCTGCGCCTCCAGTTCGCCCTGGCCACGCCGACGGGGGCGGCGGGGCCAGCCGGGCCCGCCGGTCCGGTCGTGGTCCGTCACACCGTCTCCTTCCACGCCGCACGCGCCCGGCGCGCGGCGCTCCATCGTAACGAGCGGCCTGGGTGCGGGCGCGCGGTCGGGCGGTCGGGCGGTCGCCCCTTTGGCCCGGCTGTACGCGCGGGCACAGGCCGCCTCGCCCATGCTGAGCGGGGGGACCGATCCGAGCTGTGGAAAGCAGGGCCCCGCATGAGGCTTGTCCGGTGACGGCGTGGTGCTGGCGCCCCGGTTCCAGGGGCGGATCGTGATCGTGGGCGCCTCGCCGGCCGGTCCGCGGGCCGCCGCGGTCCCGGCCGACGTCCCGGGCCCCTCGCTGTCCGGACAACGGACCCGGAAGGAACTCACTCAGCCATGACGCAGACGCAAGGCTCGCTCGTGCGGCAGATCACCGACTACGCCCATCGTGCCGACCCGTACCCGATCTACGCCGAGCTGCGCAAGACGCCCGTGGCGCACGACGAGGGGGGTCCGTACATCGTCTCCACCTACTGGGAGATCCACGGTCTGCTGCACGACCCCCGGCTCAGCTCCGACGCGCGCAATCTGGACCCGCGGACCGCGCCGGAGCTGATCGAGGCGGACGAGACGGGGCTGCCGCCCAGCTTCCTGAAGCTCGACCCACCCGAGCACGACCGGCTGCGCCGACTCGCGATGGCACCCTTCGGCCCGCCGCACACCCCGCGCCGGCTCCACACCATGCGCGGTGAACTCACCCGGATCGTCGGCGAGCTCATCGACGGCTTCGAGGGCCGGGACCGGATCGATCTCGTCGACCACTTCTCGTACCCGTTCCCGGTCACCGTGATCTGCCGGCTGCTCGGGGTGGACCGCGAGGACGAGGCGCGCTTCCACAGCTGGGCCGGCGCCCTCGCCACCGGCCTCGACCCCGATCCGGACGCGGACGCCGCCGAGCGGCAGCGGACCACCCGGCAGGCCCGTACGGAGCTGGCGGGGTATCTGTCCGAGCTGATCGAGAAGCGCCGCCGCTCCCCCGGTGACGACATGCTCTCCGCCCTGGTCGGCGGGCAGGGTCCGGAGGAGGGGATGAGCCGTACGGAGCTGCTGAGCACCGCGGCGCTGCTGCTGGTGGCGGGGCACGAGACCACCGTCAACCTGATCACCAACGGCATGCTGACCCTGCTGCGCAACCCCGATGTGCTCAGCCGGCTGCGCGCGGACCCCCATCTGGTCGTCCCGCTGGTGGAGGAGCTGCTGCGGTTCGATCCGCCGGTGCAGATGCTTCCCCAGCGCACCCCGCTCTCGGAGATCGACATCGCGGGCGTGACCATCCCCGAGGGGGCGCCCGTCTGGCTGCTGCTGGCCTCGGGCAATCGCGATCCGCAGCGCTTCCCCGACCCCGACCGGTTCGATCCGCAGCGCAGGGACAACCAGCACCTGGGCTTCGGCAGCGGTGTCCACAGCTGCTTCGGCGCACCGCTGGCCCGGCTGGAGGCGCAGATCGCGCTGACCGAACTGGCCCGCCGGCTGGACCGGCCCCGGCTGCTGGAGGACCCGCCGACCTACCGGCGCAACGCGGTGCTGCGCGGCCCGCGGCACCTGCCACTCGCCTTCGAGGGACTGCGGCCGAACGGGTCCCGGTGACGCGGTTCGCCGTGCGCGGGGTGACGGGGTTCGCCGTGCGCGGGGTGACGGGGTTCGCCGTGCGCGGGGTGACGGGGTTCACCACGCGCGGGGCGTTCACCCTGGCCGGAACGCGGACCCGCTCGTCCCAGCCCGCGACCGGGGCGTTCACCGTGGGCGGAACGCGGGCCCGGTCGTCCCGGCCGCGTCCTTCCGATCCGTATCCCTCCCGGCCGCGTCCCTCTCGGCCCGGACGGCGATGTTCCGGGCCATTCCGCCGAAGACGAGGGCGTGGAAGGGCGCGACCGACCACCAGTAGAGGTGCCCGCCGAGGCCGCGCGGATGGAACAGCGCCCGCTGCCGGTACACCGCCCCGCCCCGCGCGTCCCGGTCGACCGCCATCTCCAGCCAGGCCGGCCCCGGCAGTCGCATCTCGGCCCGGAGCCGCAGCAGCCGGGGCGGCAGGACCTCCTCCACCCGCCAGAAGTCGAGGCTGTCGCCCACCCTGAGCCGCGCCGCGTCCCGGCGGCCCCGGCGCAGCCCGACGCCGCCCACCAGGGTGTCGATCCAGCCGCGCAACGCCCAGGCGAGCGGCAGCGAGTACCAGCCGTTCTCACCGCCGATCCCCTCCACCACCCGCCAGACGTCCTCCGGCGAGGCGTCCACCGCGCGCTCGCGACGGTCCTGGTAGAGGCTGCCGCCCGCCCAGTCGGGGTCGGTGGGCAGCGGATCGCTGGGCGCGCCGGGGGTGGCGGCGGAGGACCAGCGGGTGGCCACGTCCGCGTCGCGGATCCGCCGCAGGGCCAGCTCCAGCGCCTGATCCACCCCGAGCGGCCCGCCCGGCGGATCCGGCACATGGTGCGCGAGGTCCCGTTCGGCGCACACCACTTCATGGCGCAGCGACTCCACCAGCGGGCGGGCGATGGCGCCCGGCACGGGCGTGACCAGGCCGACCCACAGACTGGACAGCCCGGGGGTGAGCACCGGAACCGGTGCGATGAGGCGCCGCCGCAGCCCGGTCACGGCCGCGTACCGCCGCATCATGTCGCGGTAGGTGAGGACGTCGGGGCCGCCGATGTCGAAGGCCCGGTGCACCTCGTCCGGCAGCGTGGCGCAGCCCACCAGCAGGCGCAGCACATCACGGACGGCGATCGGCTGGGTACGGGTGCGCACCCAGCGGGGCGTCACCATGACCGGCAGCCGCTCGGTGAGGTAGCGCAGCATCTCGAACGAGGCCGAGCCCGAGCCGATGATCACACCGGCCCGCAGCACGGCCGTCGGCACCCCGGAGTCCAGCAGCACCCGGCCCACCTCGGCCCGGGACCGCAGATGGGGCGACAGCTCGCGTTCGGGGACGCCGTACGGGGTGAGCCCGCCGAGGTAGACGATCCGGCGCACCCCGGCGGCCCGCGCCCGCCTCCCGAAGATCCGGGCGGCACGGCGGTCGGTCTCCTCGAAGCCGGGTCCGGTGCCCAGCGCGTGCACCAGGTAGTACGCGACGTCCACGCCCTCCATGGCGGCGCGCAGCGACTCCTCGTCGGTCACATCTCCGCGTACGGTCTCCACCCGCCCCGCCCAGGGGTGGTCGCGCAGCTTCTCGGGCGAACGGGCCACACACCGCACCTGGTGCCCCGCCGCCAGCAGCTCGGGCACCAGCCTGCCGCCGATATAGCCGGTGGCCCCGGTGACCAGGCAGCGGCGCGGCTCCGGCGCACGGCCCGGCTCCGGCGCGCGGTCCGGCTCCGCATCCGGTGGACGCTGGGGAACGGCCATGAGCCCATGGTGCGCGGGCAGGACAAAACCTGCGAGGTGGGCTCCCTTCGGCGGCATTGTCCGTATCAGGTGTTTGGAGGTCGCTCTCCGGTCTCCCCGACCTTCGAGCCTCTCAGCCCGGCCATCTAGAAGACATTCCGGGGGACTGACGTCCTCTGTCCTGAATGTCTCTCCGGTCGAGCTCCCTCGCTCGCCCCGCAGGCTGTTATTTACGTTACTCCGACCCCCCTTGAGCGCCTAGACCCTTTCGCGTATTTTTTCCATTTTTCTGAGCGCTGTAGGTGCAGTGCCGGAGCAGTGTGGGAGCACTGTGGGAGCGGGCCCCCGCCCGGCACTCCCGCGCCTTGGCTGCGCCGGAAGGCGCTTGCCCGGTAGGCTTTCCGTGTGATCTTCAAGCGCATCGGAAACGGTCGGCCCTATCCCGACCACGGCCGGGAAAGCACCCGCCAGTGGGCGGATGTCGCCCCACGCCCGGTACGTCTTGACCAGTTGGTCACGACGAAGCAGCAGCTCGATCTGGAGACGCTGCTCGCGGAGGACTCGACGTTCTACGGGGACCTCTTCGCCCATGTCGTGAAGTGGCAGGGCGACCTCTATCTGGAGGACGGGCTGCACCGCGCGGTGCGCGCCGCACTCCAGCAGCGCCAGGTGCTGCACGCGCGCGTCCTGGAGCTCGAGGGCTGACCGCGCCCGCGCCGCCCCTGGCGACCGATCGCCGCCGACCGGCTTCGATCTTTCTTGACCCTTTCGGGTTGCTCTGAGCACCAACCATTGATCATTTAGTAGGCATCGCCACCAGCCCGCACTACGCTGCGCACATGAGCATGCTGACCCCTCCAGGCATGGGCGGAAAGTACCGCATTACGGGCGATCGCTATCCGCGGATGAGCCGACCCCGGAACCGCAGGCGGCTGGTCTTCGCCGCGTTCGGCTCGGTCCTGGCGCTCGGCCTGGTGGGCTGGGGAACGCTTCAGCTCATCGACGTCTTCTCCGGCGACGGCGACGGCCAGACGGTCCGCGCGGGACACGGCACCGGGGACTGCGAGCGCGGCGACAAGCGCCCCGACGAGAACGCGAAGCCCGGTCGGGGCGACAGCGGCCAGAGCGGCAACAGCGGCCGTACGGGCGGGAAGCTGCCGAAGCCCGCCCAGATCACGGTCAACGTCTACAACGCGACCACGCGCTCCGGCCTCGCCAAGAACACCGCGGACGAGCTGAAGAAGCGCGGCTTCAAGATCGGCAAGGTGGGCAACGCCCCGGCCGAGTACGACAAGAAGGTCAAGGCTTCCGGGATACTGCTCGGCGCCCCGGGCGCCGACGACGGGGCGTTCAACGTGCTCGGCACCCAGCTCGACGGGGCCCAGACCAAGAACGACGCGCGGGACGGCAAGGACATCGACCTGATCATCGGCAGCGGTTTCAAGAACCTGGTCAAGCAGAAGGACGCCGAGAAGGCTCTGGCCGCCCTGGCCAAGCCCTCACCCACGCCCTCCGGCACGCCCTGCCGCTGAACCGTCGTAGAGCGCCTGGCAGGAGGGTGGTCAGCCGGCGGTCCCGTACATCCGGTCGCCCGCGTCGCCCAGACCGGGCACGATGTACCCCTGCTCGTTGAGCCGCTCGTCGATGGACGAGGTGACCACCGTCACCGGCGCGCCCGCCAGCTCGCGCTCCATGAGCTCGACGCCCTCGGGCGCCGCCAGCAGACACAGCGCGGTCACATCGTCGGCGCCCCGCGATATCAGCTCATTGATCGCCGCGACCAGCGTCCCGCCGGTGGCGAGCATCGGGTCCAGGACGTACACCTGACGGCCGGAGAGGTCCTCGGGCATCCGGGTGGCGTAGGTGGACGCCTGGAGCGTCTCCTCGTCGCGGATCATGCCCAGGAAGCCGACCTCGGCGGTGGGCAGCAGCCGCACCATGCCGTCGAGCATCCCGAGACCGGCCCGCAGGATCGGCACCACCATGGGACGCGGATGGGACAGCCGCACCCCGGTCGTGCTCGTCACCGGGGTCTCGATGTCGACCTGTTCGGTGCGCACATCGCGCGTGGCCTCGTACGCGAGCAGGGTCACCAGCTCGTCGGCGAGCCGCCGGAAGGTGGGGGAGTCGGTGCGCTTGTCGCGCAGCGTCGTGAGTTTGTGCGCCACCAGCGGGTGGTCGACGACGTGGATCCGCATGGCAACGACACTAACCGAGCCCCCGGGGCCCAGCTGCCCCCGGAGCCCGGCTGTCCTCGGAGCCCGGCTGCCGCCGTGACCTCCCGCGCGCCTCCCGTGCGCTCCACCGTCTGCCGCCGTACTGGCATCAAACCGCCGTTTCGGGGGAAAGTGGGCAAGAGCGCCCCGGCGGCCCCCGGGGCGATACCTCGGCCCCGAGGAGTGATGTGACCATGGCCGACGCGACCGCGCAGGAGACGGAGTCCGCCGCGGACCGCCGCCGCCGTCGCGACCGCTTCCTGCGCGCACTGAACGAGGCCAGGGCGGTACGGAACCGGGTGCGTCCCCAGCAGGCCCGCGCCGCCCGGATGCGCCGGGCGATACACATGCGGACGTTCTCCTGGTGAGCCCTGGAGGGCTCCCACCGAACCGCCGGAGAGGGTTTCCGCGCGTTTCGTTTCCGTCCGCGTGAGCCACATCTCTTTGGACTGGTGCACGACGCAGCGCGGAAGACCTCTCGCGAAGCGATGGTTTCTGCCACGATTCCGATTGGGCCGGGACGCTGTCCCGCCCACCCCGGCACGCCTATGACCAGTGGGAGAGTCACGGTGTACTTCGCCGCATTGCTCGCGCGCACCGCAGAAGGGTGGGAAGCGAGCGACACAGAGCTCGATGACGTGGAAACCCTGACGGATCTGATCGAACTGGCCCGTCTGGCTTCCAAGGACGACGACACGGTATTGGCCTTCATCGAGCACGAAGACGCGTGGTTCGGCGTCGTCCGTGTGGACGGCGAGGACGACCCGCACATCTACGTATCGGACGCGGCAGCGGCCGCCCGCACCTCGTACGGCTCGATGCTCACCGACGAGCTGCTCGGCCGGGACCCCGACGACGATCTGGACAGCCTGGTCGACCTGGACGGCACCGAGGACGGCGAACCGGACCGGGACGACGAGGACGCCGACGACGCCCCGGTCCCGATCGGCCCGCTCGGGGACGCCGACATCCTGGCCGACCTGGGCATGGACGAGAAGGAGCTGAAGGCCCTCGACGGGGACGCCCTCGAATCGATCGCCGAGATGCTGGGTTGCAGCATGGAGGGCCTGGAGGCGGTGCGCTGACCGCCGCCATCCCACCCTGTCACCACACCGAACCGGACCGAACCGAACCGATCAGCATCCATTCACCATCTGATCCACACCAATCCACATGTGATCCGCAGTGATCCGCACTGATCCAGACTGACGTCATGACCGATCCGCTGACCGGCCTCCTGCCCGGCCCCGAACCCGACCCCCTGCGCGACCCCTGGCGCGCCCCGATGCGCCTGGCGCTGGAAGAAGCGGTACGGGCACCCGAGACGGGAGATGTGCCGGTCGGCGCCGTCGTGCTGGGCCCGGACGGCTCGGTACTCGGCCGCGGCCGCAACGAGCGCGAGGCCCACGGCGACCCCACGGCCCACGCCGAGGTCCTCGCCCTCCGCGCCGCCGCCCGCCACCTCGGCGGCTGGCGGCTGACCGGCTGCACTCTCGTGGTCACCCTGGAGCCGTGCACGATGTGCGCCGGGGCGATCGTCCTGTCCCGTCTCGACCGGCTGGTCTACGGCGCCGTGGACGAGAAGGCGGGCGCGGTCGGCTCCCTCTGGGACGTCGTACGCGACCGCCGCCTCAACCACCGCCCCGAGGTCATCGCGGGCGTCCTGGCGGACGCGTGCGCGGCCCCCCTGACCACCTTCTTCCGCAAGTCCTGACCCTCCGCCCCGGCCCCGGCCGGGAACCGATTTCGGTTCCCGGCCGCCTGTCCGCTAGGCTCTCCCTCGGTAGCGTGTCCGAGCGGCCGAAGGAGCGCGCCTCGAAAGCGCGTGAGGGGGCAACTCCTCCGTGGGTTCAAATCCCACCGCTACCGCTGTGAAGAACGTAGGGCCCGGCTCATCGAGCCGGGCCCTACGTGTGTCCGGGCACCGTTCCCGTCAGGGGCCGGACGGGGGCGGTTGCTGCGGGGGCTGCTGCTGATTCGGGTCACCCTGCGGGGGCTGGTCCTGCGGCTGCTGCTGGTTCTGGTCGGGGGGCTGCTGCTGGTTCTGGTCCGGCGGCTGCTGGGGCGGGGGCTGGTTCGGGGGCGGCTGGTTCGGCGGAGGCTGGTTCGGGGGCGGCTGGTTCGGCGGGGGCTGGTTCGGCGGAGGCTGATTCGGCGGGGGCTGATTCGGCGGGGGCTGGTTCGGCGGAGGCTGCGGCTGCTGTTGGCCCGGGTCGGAGGGCTGGTCCTGGGGCTGCTGCTGACCCGGATCCGACGGCTGATCCTGCGGCTGCTGCTGACCCGGATCCGACGGCTGATCCTGCGGCTGCTGCTGGCCCGGGTCGGAGGGCTGGTCCTGGGGCTGCTGCTGACCCGGATCCGACGGCTGATCCTGCGGCTGCTGCTGACCCGGATCCGACGGCTGATCCTGCGGCTGCTGCTGACCCGGATCCGACGGCTCGTCGGAGGGCTGCGACTGCTCCGAAGGGGACCCGGACGGGCGGTCGGTCTCCAGCGGGGTGAACCTGTCCGACGGCTTCAGGGTGACCTTCGGCGCCTCCCGCAGACGCGGAGCCTGCTGCTCGCCCGGCATCGCCAGGGAGGAGGGGTAGTCCGCCCGTGCCAGCAGCGTGTCCCGCGGGTTCTCACTGCCGTTGCCGTCACCGAGCGGGCGCTTGAAGAGCTCGGCTTTGCCGATCCCCACCAGGACGAGCTGTTTCACGTCCTTCGCGGCCGGCCGGATGACGGTCACCGTGGTCCGGGAGAAACCGTTCCACTGCGGTCCGGTGAAGGTCGGCTTGGCGTTGCGCGGTGGGGCCGAGACCTTCACCGGGTTTCCGGAGTCGCACTTCACGACGGGCACACCGTGCTGATCCACGAAAACCGCCGTCCCGGCCTGGAGAACGGCGGACACCGGCTTCAGCCCACCGCGGTAGCCGTAGGTCTTCGCATAGGTGTCGGAGCGCAGGATGACGCTCGTGAGGCCATGGACATAGCCAGGGATGTCATCGGCCGAGCCGATGCGCTGGACCCGGCTCCAGGCGGCACCCTTCTGCTTGTCGGCCTCGAGGTCGTGGATCAGCCCCTGACGGTCGCAGGGCTGCCGGTTCCGGACGCCGGTGTAGAGACCGGGGGTGTTGCCCCGGAAGGCCCGGCCTCCGTTGGAGGGCGACACCACGTGTTTGCGGTCATGGCCGACGGAGGAGGTGAACGCGGGGACCGAGGTCTTTCCGACGGGTTCCCTCCGGTATTCGGCCGCCGCGGCGGATCCGGGAATTTCCCCGGAAGCGCCCCTGGAGGCTTGTCGGGAGGCGTCACCGGATGCCTTTTCGGAGGAGGAGATCACCCCAAGGACCACCACGGCGGCCACCACGACGACGAACCCGACGGCGAATGCTGAACGACGCGAGGTGAGGTGCCATGAGATCGAGCGCATTTCCCTCTCCTTCCCTTACCTCGCCCCCCATCCTGCGCTCGCGCGGCATGCCCCCGCTTCCCCCGAAACCCAGACATCTCCCCCCACCTTCGGGGGACTTGGGCCCGGTTTGGCCGTCGCCGCTCGCAGAACCGCCCCCGACCCGGGTGACCCCGGATCGGGGGCGGTCGCTGCCCTCGCGGTCTGTGCGCGGCCTCGCGGTCTGTACGCGGTGAACCCTCCGATCGCGGCTCCGATCGTGTCGGATGTCCGCCGCGTATCTAGACTGAGCCGCGTATCCAGACTAAACGGATATGCCCCAGTTGGCAGGAGAACGATCGGACAACCGGACAGCAGCCGAGGAGGACCGGATGAGCGGCCCTGTCGTAGCGGGGGTCGACGGCTCGCGGCGCAGCCTTACGGCCGCCGAATGGGCCGCGCGGGAGGCGGCGCGGCGCGGGGCCGCGCTGCGGCTGGTGCACGCCTGTCCGCCGTTGCCGCGCAGGGTCTCGCCGGTGCCCGGGGTGGACGCCTGGCAGCACGTGGGCGAGCAGATGCTGGGGCAGACGGTCGCCGACTTCCGGGTCCGCCATCCGGCCCTCGAGCTCGGCGGGGAGCACACCGCCGCCGAACCGGCCGAGGCGCTGCTCACGGCCGCCGCGAGCGCCGGGCTGCTGGTCGTCGGGGCCCGGGGCTGGGGAGGCTTCGACGGGCTGGCGGTGGGCTCGGTGGCTCTGCGGGTGGCGGCGATGGCGGACTGTCCCGTCGTCACGGTCCCGGAGGCGCGGCGCAGGGGCGCCGGATGGGACGGCGCGGACCGGGACGAGGTGCAGCTCGGCTTCGACGCGCACGCCCCGGCGGAGGCCACGGCCGACTTCGCGTTCCGCGCCGCCTGGGAGCGGGGCGTCCCGCTGCGGGTCGTGCACGCGTGGGCGCTGCCCCCGGCCTCCCCGTCGGCCTGGATGCTCACGGTGCTGGAGGAGGACCGGGCGAGGTGGGAGGACCAGGAGAGCCAGGTGGTCTCCGACGCCCTGCGGCCATGGCGGGAGAGATATCCCGAGGTCACCGCGGTGCCGGATGTCATCCTGCTCAATCCGGCGGAGGCGCTGGTGAGGGCCTCGGAGCGGGCCGGGCTGCTGGTGCTCGGGCGCCGCACGGCCACCCGGCCGACCGAACTGCGGCTGGGGCCGGTCGCCCATGCCGTACTGCACCATGCCCACTGTCCGGTGGCGGTCGTACCGCACCCCGCGCACTGAGCCGCCGCCCCGCGCTCACGGCGAGGCGATTTCATGCCGAGGCGGCGGTACGTGACGACGCTGCGGTTCGTGACGACGCGGCACCTCGCGAGGCGGACACCCCGGATCAGCCGAAGAACACCCCGAATTCGGAGTAGAGCGCGGGGTCGACGGTCTTGGTGCCCACCGTGGCCTCCGCGAGCGGTATGCGGACGATGTCCGTGCCGCGCAGCGCCACCATGGTGCCGAAGTCCCGGTCCTGGACGGTGTCGATCGCACGCAGCCCGAAGCGGGTGGCCAGCCAGCGGTCGAAGGCGCTGGGCGTCCCTCCGCGCTGGATATGGCCGAGGACCGTGGTGCGGGCCTCCTTGCCGGTGTGATCGGCGATCTCATGGGCGAGCCACTCGCCGATCCCGGAGAGCCGCACATGGCCGAACTCGTCCCGGCTGGAGTCCTTGACCACCATCTGGCCCTGCTTCGGCACGGCTCCTTCCGCCACCACCACGATCGGCGCGTACCTGATCTTGAAACGGTTCTCCACCCAGGCGCAGACCTGGTCGATGTCGAACGGCTGCTCGGGGAGGAGGATGACGTTGGCGCCGCCCGCGATGCCCGAGTGCAGGGCGATCCAGCCGGCGTGCCGCCCCATCACCTCGACCACCAGGGTGCGGGTGTGGGATTCGGCGGTGGTGTGCAGCCGGTCGATCGCCTCGGTGGCGATGTTGACGGCGGTGTCGAAGCCGAAGGTGTAGTCGGTGCCGGCCACGTCGTTGTCGATCGTCTTGGGCACCCCGACCACCTGGATGCCCTCGCCCGCCAGTGCCGCGGCGACGCCGAGCGTGTCCTCGCCGCCGATCGCGATGAGCGCGTCCACCTCGTACTCGGCGAGGGTCTCCCGCACCCTGCCGACCCCGTCCTCGCTGGCCAGGGGGTTGGTCCGGGAGGAGCCGAGGATGGTGCCGCCGCGCGGCAGGATGCCGCGTACGGCCGGGACGTCCAGCGGCATGACGACCCCTTCGAGTGCGCCGCGCCAGCCGTCCCGCACTCCGACGAACTCGAAGCCGTGCACCTCCACGCCCTTACGGACGATGCCGCGGATCGCGGCGTTGAGCCCGGGGCAGTCGCCGCCGCCGGTCAGCACACCGACACGCATCTCCGCTCCCTCCGCCGACGGCGCGAGCCGCTGCCGCTGCCGCCGCTCCTTTCGGCACCACTCTTGCCACCCTCCCTTTCTCCAGAATCCACCCATATGTAGCGCGGCGCCCACACCAGCGCAGCCCCGTCCCCACAGCCCCGATGGGTTCATCCGACTGATACGACTGATGCGCCAGCGGTGTGGATAGACTCTCGCAACTGTGTAACGGGGACGGCGGGAGAGGCAGCACAGATGGCCCAGGCCAAGAAAATCGCGCTCTATATGCTGATCGTCTTCGTGCTGTACACGATCATCAAGACGCCGGCCCGAGCTGCCGACCTCGTCCAGGTCGGTTTCGAGGGCATATCGGACGCCGCCAAGAGCGTCGGCGAGTTCATGACGGAACTGGTCAACTAGCCTCAGTCCCCCCTGACCCCACTCCCCGGACCCCGCCTCCCGTCGATCCCTTTACGGGCGATTCCTCCACCAACACGTGGTAAAGAGGTGCTTGCACACAGTGCACATGTCTTGTGATGCTATGACCGCTTTGCCGGGTGAGTACATCGTGAAGGGGTGGCGTGACCGTGTCGGCCCGAACCGCGCCCAGAACCCCGCCCCAGGGCGATGGCGGCAGCGAGAGCGGCAGAAGCCGAGGGGCTGACGCCAGAGCGCTCACCCAGGTGCTCTTCGCCGAGCTGTCGGACCTCACCCCCGGAACCCCCGAGCACGCCCGGGTGCGCGCCGCACTGATCGAGGCCAATCTGCCGCTGGTCCGCTACGCCGCGGCCCGCTTCCGCAGCCGTAACGAGCCCATGGAGGACGTGATCCAGGTCGGCACCATCGGCCTGATCAACGCGATCGACCGATTCGACCCGGACCGCGGGGTGCAGTTCCCGACCTTCGCCATGCCGACCGTCGTCGGCGAGATCAAGCGCTACTTCCGCGACAACGTCCGCACCGTCCATGTGCCGCGCCGGCTGCATGAGCTGTGGGTGCAGGTCAACGGCGCGACCGAGGACCTGACCGTGCTGCACGGCCGCTCCCCGACGACGGCCGAGATCGCCGAGCGGCTCAAGCTCAGCGAGGAGGAGGTGCTCGCCTGCATCGAGGCGGGCCGCTCATATCACGCCACCTCGCTGGAAGCCGCCCAGGAGGGGGACGGCCTGCCCGGACTGGTCGACCGGCTCGGCTACGAGGACCCGGCGCTCGCCGGAGTCGAGCACCGCGATCTGGTGCGCCATCTGCTCGTACAGCTGCCCGAGCGCGAGCAGCGTATCCTTTTGCTCCGTTACTACAGCAATCTGACGCAATCTCAGATCAGCGCCGAGCTCGGAGTCTCCCAGATGCATGTGTCCCGGCTGCTGTCCCGGAGCTTCGCCAGGCTGAGATCCGCGAACCGGATCGAGTCCTGATCCTTGCGAGGGACCCTCGACCTGATGCCTCAAGGCTGTAATGTCGACTTGGCGCTACAGCGTGTTGCCGACATGTGACATTCTGCAGGAACCGCGTTTGCCGCGGCCCGACCTCCGGTATTCAGGGGAAGGCTGCGTCGGACGCGAACCGCGCAGCTGCGATCCGTCCGCGACCTCTAGGGGGTGGCATGTCCGTAGAACTGGGCAGCTCGAAGGTGCTCACCAACGACGCACCGCACATGCCTGACGACTGCGACGCCATCGACACCCGCACCCTCTCCCGCTCCCTCTTCCTGCGGCTCGCCACACTCGACAAGGACAGTGCGGAGGCCGGCTACGTCCGTGACACCCTCATCGAGCTGAACCTCCCGCTCGTCCGCTACGCGGCGGCCCGGTTCCGCAGCCGTAACGAGCCGATGGAGGACATCGTCCAGGTCGGCACCATCGGCCTGATCAAGGCGATCGACCGCTTCGACTGCGAACGGGGCGTGGAGTTCCCGACGTTCGCCATGCCGACCGTCGTGGGCGAGATCAAGCGGTTCTTCCGGGACACCAGCTGGTCGGTGCGGGTGCCGCGGCGGCTGCAGGAGCTGCGGCTGGCGCTGACCAAGGCCAGTGACGAGCTGTCGCAGAAGCTCGACCGCTCCCCGACCGTCACCGAGCTCGCCACGGCGCTGGGCGTCTCCGAGGAGGACGTGGTCGACGGCCTCGCGGTGGGCAATGCCTACACGGCCAGCTCGCTGGACTCCCCATCCCCCGAGGACGACGGCGGCGAGGGGTCGCTCGCCGACCGGCTGGGGTATGAGGACAGCGCGCTGGAGGGCGTGGAGTACCGCGAGTCGCTCAAGCCCCTGCTGGCCAAGCTGCCGCCGCGCGAGCGCCAGATCATCATGCTGCGCTTCTTCGCCAACATGACGCAGTCGCAAATCGGCGAAGAGGTCGGGATCTCCCAGATGCATGTCTCACGGCTGCTCACCCGGACCCTGGCCCAGCTGCGCGAGGGTCTGATCTCGGACTGAGCCGGGCCGGGCCGCGCTCACCGGCCCGTCCCCTGCCGGATCCCTGTACACCTGACGAGCCGTCAGACACACTGGCCCGATGCGATACGCAGGGAGCCGGACAACGGGCCGCCGAGGCACGGCGATCGCCTCCTCGGCGGCCGCGCTGTGCCTGGGGGCACTGCTCAGCGGCTGCGGAGGGGGCGGCGACGGCTATGTCGCCGCCGGGGCGGCGGGGCCCGATGGCCGGCGGGCCACGACGGCCGTACCGCCCAAGGGCGGCGTCGATCTGGTGCCCCTGGACGAGGAGGGCACGGGGAACGATCGCGACGGTAAGGGCGGCGCGAACGGACAGCCCGGTAAGGGCGCCGCGGCCCCCGACGCCACCGGGGACGGCAGGACGGACGGACCGGCCTCACAGGCACCCTCGGCGTCCACGGAGGCCCGGGGCCGCACAGACGGCGGCTCAGACGGGTCAGGCGGCGCAGACGGCGGCACAAGCGGCTCCGGGGCCCCGGGGCGCCCGGACGACGGTCCCGAGGGCGAGGCCGGCCCTGGCGAGCCCTCGCCCTCCGGGGCCGGCGCTTCGGGCTCCTCCGGCTCTCCCGCCCCCACCGGCCCGGCCGTCCTGGAGGTCGGCGAGCCGGAGCGCACGGCGACCGATGAGCGCTGGTGCGAGAAGGTGAAGGTCGAGTTCCGCAACACCGGAGGGACTCCGGTCACCTCGGGCACCGTCACCTTCGGCACGCATGTGATCGACATCCTCGGCATCGACTGGGCGACGCTCGAGTCCGAGGAAGAGTTGCCCGCGCCGATCGGCGCGGGCCAGAAGAAGGAGAAGACCTGGACGGTGTGCGTGGACGACTGGCGAGTGCCGCTGGGCATGCACATCGAGACGCAGGACGTCTCGGTCACCTGGAAGCCGTAAGGCCGCCTCGGCAGCCGTAAGGGGATCGCGGGAACCACAAGGCGTCGCCGGAACCGTAAAGGGTCACGGCGGCCGCAAGGGGGTCACGGCGGCCGTAAGGAGGTCTCGCGGGGGCTCACGCCCCCGCGGGAGGCGTCACGACCTCGACGCGGCTCAGGCCAGCGCGAGCCAGGCCACCGCGGCGACGATCACGACCGCCGCGATCACACCGACGATCACGCCGACGCGCGAACCGCCGCTCGATCCGGTGGTCGCCTGGGGCTGCCGCGTGCCCTCGTCGACGAAGGCGCGGAACATCTGGGTGGAGCCGGCCGGGTCGTAATTGCCGTTGGGGCTCTGGGGGTTGTTCGCCATGAGCCCCGACCCTAGCGAACGAGCGGATTCCGGGACACCCCCGGGTCCCAGCGGCCCCTCGCTCCCCGCCTACCCCACTTGACCGACACCAGGACGACTCTTTAACGGCAATTTACCGCCCAGACCCCCCTTTCATTTGCCTGTAGCAACTAACTTCTTCTATGGTTGCCTTAAGCAACTGATCTACCCCTCTGGGAGGTGCCGTGGCCACACAGCGCCACTACGAGGAGCTGGCCCGGCAGCTCAGCGCCATCGGCACCGTCAAGCGCGGACTCGCCCGGGTCCTGCCGGCCGACTGCCCATCGGGCGCCGCCGTCGTCCTGATGCTCCTCGACCGCTACGGCGAGATGCGCATGGGAAAGCTCGCCGAGCTGCTCGACATCGACATGTCGGTGACCAGTCGGCACGTGGCACATGTCGCGGACCGCGGCTGGGTGGACCGCAAGCCCGACCCGCTCGACCGGCGGTCGCGGCTGCTGAGCATCAACACCAGTGGACGCACGCTGCTCGGTGAGGTGTCCGAGCGCTATACGAACGCACTCGCCAGCTGCCTGAGCGACTGGTCGGACGAGGACGTCGACCGGCTCAACGAACTTCTCGCCCGGTTGCGGACGAACTTCGGGGACACCCGGACCCGGGCTCTGCCGCAGCAGGTGGCGAGCAGCACCACCCGTACACCTTCGCAACGTTAAGGAACTTCATGGCAACGACCACACCGGACGGCGGTGTGCGGGGACCCGCGGGGCACCCCGCCCACGCCAAGCACGGCGGAGGAGGCCACCGGGCCCCACACGGCCACGCTCCGGACTCCTCGGCACCGATGACCCACCGGCAGATCATGGAGGCGCTCTCCGGTCTGCTGCTGGGGATGTTCGTCGCGATCCTGTCGTCGACCATCGTCTCCAACGCGCTGCCCGAGATCATCTCCGATCTCCACGGCGGCCAGTCCGCGTACACCTGGGTCGTCACCGCCACCCTGCTGGCCATGACCGCCGCCACCCCGCTGTGGGGCAAGCTCTCCGATCTGTTCAGCAAGAAGCTGCTGGTCCAGATCGCTCTTGTGATCTATGTGGCGGGCTCGGTGGTGGCCGGTCTGTCGCAGAACCCCGGCATGCTGATCGCCTGCCGTGTGGTGCAGGGCATCGGCGTCGGCGGGCTCTCCGCCCTCGCCCAGGTCGTCATGGCGGCGATGATCTCCCCGCGTGAGCGCGGCCGTTACAGCGGCTACCTCGGCGCGACCTTCGCCGTCGCGACCGTCGGCGGTCCGCTGCTGGGCGGCGTGATCACCGACACCTCCTGGCTGGGCTGGCGCTGGTGCTTCTACGTCGGCGTCCCGTTCGCCGTCATCGCGCTGATCGTCCTCCAGAAGACCCTGAAGCTCCCGGTGGTGAAGCGGGACGTCAAGGTCGACTGGAGCGGCGCCTTCTTCATCAGCGCCGCGGTCTCGCTGCTGCTGCTCTGGGTCACCTTCGCGGGTGACAAGTACGACTGGGTCTCCTGGCAGAGCTACGCGATGGTCGGCGGATCGATCGTTCTCGGTCTGATCTTCGTCCTGATCGAGTCCAAGGCGAGCGAGCCGATCATCCCGCTGCGGCTGTTCCGCAACAAGACGATCACCCTCGCCTCGCTGGCGTCGCTCTTCGTCGGTATCGCGATGTTCTCCGGAACCGTCTTCTTCAGCCAGTACTTCCAGCTGGCGCGCGGTAAGTCGCCCACCATGTCGGGCGTCATGACCATCCCGATGATCGGCGGTCTGTTCATCTCCTCGACCGTTTCCGGTCAGGTCATCACCAAGACCGGTCGCTGGAAGGCGTGGCTGGTCAGCGGTGGTGTGCTGGTGACGGCGGGCCTCGGGCTGCTGGGCACCATCCGGTACGACACCCCGTACTGGCACATGGGGATCTACATGGCCCTCATGGGCCTCGGCATCGGCATGATGATGCAGAACCTGGTGCTGGCCACCCAGAACCAGGTGGCCCCGCAGGACCTCGGCGCGGCCAGCGCCGTCGTCACCTTCTTCCGCTCCCTGGGCGGTGCGGTGGGCGTCTCGGCACTCGGTGCGGTGCTCGCCAACCGCGTCACCCACTACGTCAAGGACGGCCTGGCCGAGCTGGGCCCCAAGGGCGCCGCACTCGGCCACGCGGGCACCGGCGGCGGTGCCATCCCCGATGTGAAGACGCTGCCCGAGCCGCTGCGCACGATCATGGAGAGCGCCTACGGCCACGGTGTCGCGGACGTCTTCCTGTACGCCGCCCCGGCCGCGCTGCTCGCCCTGCTGCTGACCCTGTTCATCAAGGAGGTCGCCCTGAAGACCAGCGCCGGATCCCAGCAGGCCGCCTCGGACGCCCCGGCTCCCCAGGCCGCGTCGGCCGACGCGGTGCCGGCCACGGCCGTCACCGACCAGGTCGCCGACCTCGAGCCCGCGCTCGTGGGCGCCCCGGCCCCCGAGGTGCACGCGCCGGACTCGAGCGGTGTCCTCGCGGCCACCGCCCCGCAGCGCCTGGCGGCCTTCGCCTCCGCCGGGGGCGGCGGCGACCACCAGCCCCGGCAGGGCGTGCACGGCTTCGTGCGGAACGCGGACGGCGGCCCCGTCGCCCGCGCCGCGGTGACGCTGATCTCGCTCGCCGGGCGGCAGCTGGGCCGTTCGGTGGCGCACCCCGACGGCTCCTACGCCCTGGACGCGCCGGGCTCCGGTTCGTACGTCCTGATCGCGGCGGCCGACGGCCACCAGCCGCAGGCGTCCACGATCGTGGTCGGGGAGGAGCCGCTCGGCTTCGACATCGTCCTGTCGGCCACCAGCGGTCTGGTGGGCACCGTGCGCGGTGCCGCCGACGGCCGGCCGGTCGACTCGGCGATGGTCGTGGTCACCGATGTCCGCGGAGAGGTGCTGGCCACCGGGAAGACCGGTGAGCAGGGCGACTTCAGCTTCGAGGAGCTGGTCTCCGGGACCTTCACGGTCGCGGTGAACGCGCCCGGCTACCGGCCGGCGGCGCTGCCCGTCGAGGTGGGCGCCCAGGGGCTGACCCGGGTGGAGATAGCCCTTCAGGCCGGCGCCCGGGTGCAGGGCACCGTCCGGGCCGGGGCCGACCGGCGGCCCCTGCCGGACGCGCGGGTCACCCTCGTGGACGCGGCCGGGAACGTGGTCGCCACCGCCACCACCGGTGAGGACGGCGCCTACGCCTTCACCGACCTGGACGCGGGCGACTACACGGTCATCGCGAGCGGCTACCCGCCGGTCGCGGGGGCGCTGACGGTCTCCGGACCCGGCGTCGACGGCCACGACGTCGAGCTCGCTCACCCGGGCGAGTGACGAACCTCCGGGCGAGGGACGCGCATGAGCGGAGACGCGCCCCTCGCCCGGACCGGGCGGCGGATTTTCTCCGCCGGGCCCGGAACCCGGATCCCGGCGGCGGTGTAGTGAAGGCAGGGGACGGCCTGACACCGCCGCCCGGATCCGGCGCACAGCATGACGAGCAACACGGGAGCGGGAGCGAAACGCGGCATGACGACCACAGGAGCAGGAGCAAGCGGGGGAGCGGGGCTGCGGGCCCGGATCCGCACCCGTGACGGCTGGGCGGTCCAGCACGCGGTGCTGACCGTCACCGATATGACGGGCGCGCAGGTGCTGCGCGCGCAGGCCGACGGAGAAGGCACCGTGCGGACCGACGAGCCGCTGCCGGCCGGGCCGTACACGGTCATCGCCACCGCGGTCGGCTACGCCCCCGTCGCGTCCACGGCGATCGTCACCGCCTCGGGGCGGGTCGACCTGGGCACGGTGGTGCTGGCGCGGCAGGGCGGGGTGGAGCTTCCCCCGCCCGGCGTGTGGACGCTCGACCCGGCGCATTCGACGGTGGCCGCGGTCGCCCAGCATCTGGGGATCTCCAGCGTGCACGGGCGGTTCACGGAGTTCAGCGGGCGGATCGAGGTCGCCGAGGACGTCGAGAAGTCGCGCGTCGAGGCGGTCATCCAGGCAGCCAGCATCGACACCGGCAACACCATGCGGGACGGCCATCTGAAGTCGCCCGACTTCCTCAATGTGGAGGAGTTCCCGCAGCTGACGTACCGGAGCTCGCATCTGAGCGCCGCCGGGCCGGACCGCTGGACGGTCCACGGCGAGTTGGCGATGCACGGCGTCGTCCGCGACGTGGACCTGGACCTGACGTATCTGGGCACCGGCCCGGACCCGTGGGGCGGAGTGCGGGCGGCCTTCCGGGCCACCGCGGAGCTGCGCCGCGAGGACTTCGCGATGAACTACAACCAGGTGGTCGCGGCGGGCATCGCGGCGATCGGCACCACCCTGCGGGTCGAGCTCGACATACAGGCGGTGCAGGGCGAGGGGCTCCCCACGGCCTGACGCCCCCGGGCCGGCGCGCCGACCCGCCGGCGCGCACCACCGGCCCCCGCGGAGCCGCGGGCGCGTACGCCCCGGGCCCGACGCCCGCGGGCCCCTACCACCGGCCCCGCAGGCCTCGCCCGCGCCACCCGGGCCGCGGGACCACCCGGGCCGCGGGATCACCCGGACCGCAGGACCACCCGGACCGCGGGATCACCCGGGCCACAGGACCGCCGGGCAGCGGGACCACCCGCCCGCAGGACCACCCGGGCCACAGGACCACCCGGCCACGGGACCACCCGCCCGAAGCGGCGTCCGCGTTACGGGGTCCGTAGGGCCTCGATACCGGCGATCGCCAGGTCCAGGGCGAAGGTGAACTCCCGGTCGCGCATTTCCTCGACCGTGTCGCCGCCACGGGCTTCCATGATCTGCCGGGGCTCGTCGAACTCCGGGCGGTCCTCGACCAAGTTCATCACGTCGTGGAAGAGCTCGTCCTGGCTGAGCCCCGCCGCCCGGCAGCGGGCGGCGAAGCGGGCCTCGTTGGTGCCGAATCCGTAGACGAACTGGTAGACGAGGGCCAGCGCGCTGGTGATCTTGTCATCCGGCAGTCCGCTGTTGCGCATCACGGCCTGTGCGGCGTTGGAGAACGTCATCGAGTTGGGCCCGATGTTGAGGTACTCCCCCAGCAGCGCCGACAGCCATGGGTGGCGGACCAGCACCTGGCGGTACTCGGAGGCGAGTTGGCGCAGCTGCTCGCGCCAGTCCCGCGGCTCGGCCAGGGGGTCCGCACAGCCCTCGGCGGGACGGACGGCCTCGATGGGCAGGGCTATCTCGCCCATGGCGGCGTCGAGGGCGAGTTCGAGCAGATGGTCCTTGGTCTCCACGTACCAGTAGACCGACATGGCGGTCACGCCGAGCTCCGCCGCGAGCCGCCGCATCGAGAAGCCGGACAGCCCCTCGGCGTCCAGCAGCCGCATCGTCGCCGCGACGATCTTCACACGGTCGAGTCCGACCGGCTGCTGATCGCCCTTGCGCCTGGGGGTCTTGCGCTCTGAGAGCCAGACGCTGGACCGCTGGCGGGTGACGCGGCTGCCGGTAGCCATGGCGCCTCTCTTTCTCCCGTGCGCTGGCGCCTTCTCCAGTGCGCCGGCGCCGCACGCCCGGACCCGGCCTACGGCGCCTCACTACCTTAAGATGCTATGCCGCCGGGGATTCCTGTGAAGATCGTTCGGCCCTGCTGAGCAGGAGCGCGGCCAGCACCCCGCCCGCCAGCACGGCCGCCGCGCCGACCAGCTGGCTGGTCTCGACCCCGGAGGCGAAGGCGTCCGCGACGGCCTCCCGGTCTTCTGGGGTGCGAGCCGCGGCGACGGCGGCCGGAAGCGAACCCGCTCCGGCGGCGACCGCGGGCAGCAGCGAGGCGAAGCGGGAGTTCAGCACCGCGCCCAGGACGGCGACGCCGAGCCCGTTGCCGAATTCGGTGAGCGTGCCGTTGACCCCGGCGCCCACCCCCGCCTTCTCCCGCGGGATGGCCGACATGATGGCGTTCGCCATCGCGGGCATGGCCAGCGCGATGCCGGCCCCCATCACCACCAGCCCGAAGAGCATCCCGCCGTAGCCGTCCGCGCCGAGCGTCGCGATGGCGGCCAGACCGGCCGCGAGCAGCCCCATCCCGCCGACGACCGTCAGCGCGGTGCCCAGCTTGGGCAGCAGCCGCGCTCCTATACCGGTGAGATTGAGCGCGACGATCACCACCGCGAGCGGCGCGGTGCGCAGCCCCGCGTCCAACGCGTCATAGCCGAGCACGAATTGCAGATGCTGGGTGAGCAGGAAGAACGAGCCGCCCATGCCGAAGGCGACGAGAATGCCGCCCGCCACCGCGCCCACGAACCGGCGGTTGCGGAAGAAGTGCATGTCCAGCATCGGATGGGGGATACGCCGCTCCCAGAGCGCGAAGGCGGTCAGCACGGTGATGCCGATGACGGCCGAGACCAGCACCCGGTGGGAGGTCCAGCCGTGCTCAGGGCCGGAGATGATCGCGAAAACGATCGAAGTCATGCCGATCGTGGAGAGCAGCGCGCCCAGCAGATCGGGGCGGTCGCCGGTCGGAACCTTCGACTCCGGCACCATCCAGACCACGGCGACCAGCCCGAGCAGTGCGACGGGCAGGTTGATCAGGAAGATCGACCCCCACCAGAAGTGCTCCAGCAGCGATCCGCCGATCAGCGGCCCCGCGGCGATCCCGAGGGAGCTGACCGCGCCCCACAGCCCGATGGCCTTGGTCCGTTCTTCCTCGTCGAAGACCTGCACCACGACGGCCAGCGTCGTGGTCATCAGCAGCGCTCCGCCGATCCCCATGCCCGCGCGGGCGGCGATCAGCTGACCGGGGCTCTGCGCCAGCGACGCGGCGAGCGATCCGATGCCGAACAGGGCGAGCCCGGCGATCAGCATCTTCTTCCGCCCGTAGCGGTCGGCGGCGCTGCCCGCGGTGAGCAGCAGTCCGGACTGGACCAGCGAATAGGCGTTGATCATCCACTGGATGTCGGCGGTGCGGGCGTCCATCTCCCTGGCCAGGGAGGGGATCGCCACATTGAGGATCGTGTTGTCCAGCAACACGGTGAGCTGCGCCAGGCAGATGACGGCGAGGATCAGCCACCGTCGGGGATGGCCACCGGACGGTCGGCCGGGCGGGGCATCGGGGGCGGTATCGGCGATCGGTGCCGTCATGAGAGTCTCCAGGGGCACGCTTGTACGGTGTATGGCAACACGTTTGTCATACACCGTACAAGGATTGCCGGAGGACGTGCGGGGAATTTCGCCCCGCGCGCGTCGGCCGGACCGCCGGCGGCCTGTCGACCGGCCGGCACAGGGCAGGCCGGCAGGCCGCTCATCCGGTCATCCGGTCATTCAGCTGACTTCTTCTGTGTCAGGTCATAGAGCGTGGTGCTGCCCACGGTGACCTTCTTGTAGGTGGCCTCGATCCAGGAGGTGATCTGGGACGAGGTCCCCTGACCGCCACCCGGTCCGCCGCCCATACCGGTGCCCGAGGAGATGAAGTAGTGGATCTTGCCCTGCTTCACATACTCCTTGAACTGGGCGAGGGTCGGGGACGGGTCGCTGCCGTTGAAGCCGCCGATGGCCATCACCGGCTTCTCGGTGGCGAGCTGATAGCTCGCGGCGTTCTGGGACCCGATCGCCGCGGCCATCCAGGTGTAGTCGTCGGCGTTCTTTTCCAGCTTCGCCTTGACCTCGGCGTCGACCCGCTGGCCGTTGAGCAGTCCGCCCATGCCGCCGCCGGGACCGCCGCCTTCGCCCGTGCCGCCGCCGGGCATCATGCCCTGCCGGCCGTTCTGCCCCTGCCCCTGGCCATTGCCCTGGCCGTTCTGCTGGGACTGGCCGCCGCCCGGGAAACCACCGCCGGGGAAGCCGTTCTGGCCGCCCGGGAAACCGTTCTGACCACCCGGCATGCCCTGCTGATTGCCCTGGCCCTGGCCACCCTGCTGGCCCGTGCCCGTGCCCTGGCCCGCACCCGTGCCCGTGCCCTGACCCTGCTGGCCCGCCCCCTGGCGACCGTCCTGCATCCCCGGCGGACCACCCATCCGGCCGCCGCCGGGACCGCCACCGGGACCGCCCATGCCACCCGACACCGCCGGACCGGCGGTAATGATCGAGCCGCTCTTCGGGGTGTCGACCGTGTTGAGGGTGTACGCGACCGGTCCGGCCAGCCCCGCCGCGAGCCCGAGGCCCGCCGCGACCAGCGCCGCCTTACGGCCGAGGCGCACCGTCAGCAGCAGCCCGACCGCCGCCACCAGCCCGGCGATCAGCACCGCCCAGCGCAGCCAGGGGTACCAGTCCGGCGACCGCTCCAGCAGCACGTACGACATGGCGGCGGTGGCCGCGACCGTGACGGCCAGCACCGCGGAGGCCGCCGCCCCCGCCCGGCCGCCCTCGCTCCGCCGCTCCCACAGCAGCGCCGAGCCCATGCCCACGACCGCCGCGATGTAGGGCGCCAGGGCGATGTTGTAGTACTGGTGGAAGATCCCGGACATGAAGCTGAAGGTGGCGAACGTCATCAGCAGCGCCCCGCCCCACACCAGGAAGGCCGCGCGCCGGGTGTCGGTGCGCTTGGCCCGCCAGGTCAGCCAGATCCCGGCCGCCAGCAGGATGAACGCCGCGGGCAGCAGCCAGGCGATCTGACCGCCCATGTCGGAGTTGAAGAGCCGGCCGATCCCGGTCTCGCCCCACATGCCGCCACCGCCGCCACCGGGGCCGCCGCCGCGGCCGCCGCCCCCGACGCTGCCGGTCTCATTGCCGTTGATCCGGCCCAGACCGTTGTAGCCGAAGGTCAGCTCCAGGAAGCTGTTGTGCTGCGAACCGCCGATGTACGGGCGCGAGGACTCCGGCCACAGCTCGACGATCGCGACCCACCAGCCGCCGGAGACCACCATCGCGAGCCCCGCGAGCAGCAGCTGCCCGATCCGCCGGCCGAGCTTCGCCGGGGCGCACACCGCGTACACCACGGCGAGCGGCGGCAGGATCAGCCACGCCTGGAGCGTCTTGGTGAGGAAGCCGAAGCCGAAGCAGACCCCCGCGATCACCAGCCACTTGGTGCGGGCGTCCTCCAGCGCGCGCAGCACGCAGTAGATGGCCGAGACCATCAGCAGGCACAGCAGCGCGTCGGGGTTGTTGAAGCGGAACATCAGCGCCGCGACCGGGGTGACCGCGAGCGCCGCGCCCGCGATAAGCCCGGCGGCCGCGCTGAACCTGCGGCGGACGGCCGCGTACAGCACTCCGACGGTCGCGACGCCCATCAGCGCCTCGGGGACGAGGATCGCCCAGGAGGAGAGGCCGAAGATCCGCACCGACAGGGCCATCGGCCACAGCGCGGCCGGGGGCTTGTCGACGGTGATGGCGTTCGCGGCGTCGGAGGAGCCGAAGAAGAACGCCTTCCAGCTCTGGCTGCCCGCCTGCACGGCCGCCGAGTAGAACTGGTTGGCGTAGCCGGAGGCGCCCAGGCTCCACAGGTAGAGCACGGTGGTCACGGCCAGCAGGGCCCACAGGGCGGGCCGCGCCCAGCGCGGGTCCTCCGGCCGTCCCCGCCAGGCCCGCGCCAGACGCGAGCCGCCGGGGGCCTGCGGCCGCGCCGCCTGGCCCGCGTCCGGACCCGCGGGGGGCGTCGGGGACGGGGGTCCGGCGTCCCGGGTGCCGTAGTCGTAGGTCGTCATCGGTTGTCGTTCCTCGGGTCGTCGTCGATGGTGGCCCCGCTGTCCGACGGGAAGACCCAGGCCCGGAAGAGCAGGAAGCGCAGGATGGTCGCGGCGAGGTTCGCCGCGATCAGCACGGCCAGTTCGGTGCCGTGCGAGGCGGTGCCGGGGGCGGCGTCCAGGGCGGCCAGGGAGCCGCTGGTCAGCACGAGGCCGATGCCGAAGACGACCAGCCCCTGTGCCTGGTGGCGCATCGCACGCTCCCGGCCGCGTACGCCGAAGGTGAGCCTCCGGTTGGCCGCGGTGTTGCCGAGCGCCGACAGCAGCAGCGCCAGCGCGTTGGCCACCTGCGGGCCGGTGCCCAGCCGGAAGAGGGAGTACAGCAGCAGATAGATCAGCGTGCTCAGCGCGCCGACCACGCAGAACCCGACCAGCTGGCGGGCCAGGCCCTTCGGCACCCCGCTCAGCTCGCGGTCGCGCGGATCGTCGCCGAACGGACGGCGCACCCGGTCCAGCGGCAGCGCGCCGGTGGCCAGTGCGCGCCCCACCCGCCACACCCCCTTGAGGTCCTCGGTGGCCGTCTTCACGATGTGGACCGTGCTGTTCGGGTCGTCGACCCAGTCCACCGGCACCTCGTGGATGCGCAGCCCGGCCCGCTCGGCCAGCACCAGCATCTCGGTGTCGAAGAACCACCCGGTGTCCTCGACCATGGGCAGCAGCCGTTCGGCGACGTCCTTACGGATCGCCTTGAAACCGCACTGGGCGTCGGAGAAGCGGGCGGCCAGGCTGCCGCGCAGGATCAGGTTGTACGCCCGCGAGATGAACTCGCGCTTGGGCCCGCGCACCACGCGTGAGCTGCGCGCCAGCCGTGATCCGATCGCCAGGTCGGAGTGCCCGGAGATCAGCGGGGCGACCAGCGGCAGCAGCGCCTTGAGGTCCGTGGACAGATCGACGTCCATATAGGCGAGCACGGGCGCCTCGGACAGCGACCACACCGTGCGCAGCGCCCGCCCGCGCCCCTTCTGCTCCAGCCGGACCGCCGCCACCTCCTCGATGGTGTCGTCCAGGCGGGCCGCCAGCTCGGGGGTGCGGTCGGTGCTGGCGTTGTCGGCGATGGTGATCCGGAAGCCGTACGGAAAGGTGCGGGTCAGGTGGTCGTGCAGCCGCCGTACGCACTGTTCGAGGTCCGCTTCCTCGTTGTAGACGGGGATGACGACGTCCAGCACCGGGCGGCCGGGTACGACCGACACCGGCCCACGGGCGGGCAAGGTCTGCAGGGGGATCTCGGGCGGCGCCTCGAGAGGGGTGTGGGTTCGCATGACGTCGACGGTCGCGAGCGGCGCTGTCACGGCTGTGTGGTCAGCCTGTGACCTGCCTGTGAGTGCGTTACACCCCGGTGAACAGGCAGATGTACGCCGAAGACGGTGCGCCCGGGAACGCTGTTCACCGTCACCTGCCCGTCGTGTGCCGCCACGACCGCGTGCACGATGGCCAGGCCGAGCCCCGTGCTGCCCGCGGCGCGGGAGCGCGAGGCGTCGCCGCGCGCGAACCGTTCGAAGACGTGCGGCAGCAGCTCGGGCGGGATGCCCGGCCCGTCGTCCTCGATCTCCAGCGAGACGTACGAGGGCGGCTGCGGCGGACCGAAGACACCGGCGGCACGGGCGGCCGCGTACGGCGATCCGTACGGCGCGGCGTAGGGCGAACCGCCCTTCTTACGGTGCCCGTCGGGGCTGCCGGGATTGCCGGGCCTTCCGGGGTTGTCGGTGTTGTCGGGGTTGTCGGGGTTGTCGGGGTTGCCAGCCTCACCGGCCCCACCGGCCCCACCAGCCCCGTAGGACAGTCCGTACGGCGCCGGATACGGCGAGGCGTACGGTGCCGCCCGCGACCCGCACAGCACCCGCGCCGTGACCGTGGTGCCGGGCGGAGTGTGCGTACGGGCGTTGGCGAGAAGGTTGACCAGCACCTGGCGCAGCCGGGCGTCGTCGCCGTGCACGACCGCGGGTTCATCGGGCAGCTCCAGCCGCCAGTTGTGGTCGGAACCGACCGCCCGCGCGTCGCTGACGGCGTCGACGACCAGCGGGGACAGATCGACCTCCGCCGACTCCAGGGGCCGGCCCGCGTCGAGCCGGGCCAGCAGCAGCAGATCCTCGACCAGCCCGGTCATCCGCCCGGCCTCGGACTCGACCCGGCCGAGCGCATGCCGGGTCTCGGGCCCGATCTCCTCCCGGCCGCGCCGGGTCAGCTCGGCGTAGCCGCGGATCGAGGCCAGTGGCGTACGGAGCTCATGGCTGGCATCGGCGACGAACTGCCGTACCCGTGTCTCGCTCTCCTGACGGGCCGCGAGCGCCGACTCCACATGGCCGAGCATGCGGTTGAGCGCCGCGCCCACCTGGCCGACCTCGGTACGCGGATCGGCCTCCGAGGACGGGACGCGCTCGCGCAGCGCCACCTCACCGCTGTGCAGGGGGAGTTCGGAGACCCGGGTGGCGGTCGCGGCCACCCGCCGCAGCGGGCGCAGCGAGATGCCGACCATCGCGGCCCCGGCGATCCCGGCCGCGACCAGCCCGGCCGCGGTCACACAGACCTCGACGAGGATGAGGGTGTTGACCGTGTCCTGGGTCTGGGCGAGCGGGAAGGCGAGGATGATGCCGCCTTCCGCGTGGTCCCACTGGGCCACGGCCCGGTAGCCGCCGAGACCGGGCAGATCGACGGTGTGCACCCGGCCGTCCTGCGGGACGGTGCCGAGCGCCTTCAGCTGACCGCTGCTCAGGGAGTCCACCCGGCCCGCCACGTCGGTGTCGTCCGTCATGGGCGAGTCATTGCTCTTGCCGGACGTGGAGATATCACCGTCCTGGTCGAAACGCGCCCCGACCGTGCCGATGGGCTGACCGGGCGAGGCGACGAAGAGCACGTCGTCATGGGGCAGCTGGCGCTCCGGACCCGGCCTGCTCTGAAACCGCCCGACGGCCCCCCGCAGATCCTCGTCCACCTGGCCCTGTAGGTACGACTGCAGGGCGATGGTCGTGACGGTGGCGATCACCGCGCAGACCACCGCGATCAGCGCGACGGCCGAGACGACGAGGCGAGTGCGCAGCGACCAGGGACGGCGCCCGGCCCGCTGAGCGCGCCGGGCGTGCGCACGCCCCCGAGGCGCCGCCGGAGCGGCGGCGGGACCGGTCCCTCGAGCCGCACCGGACGCCTGCGACGCTCCGGCGGCCTCGGATGCTCCGGCTGCCTCGGGCGTCCCGACGACCTCGGGCGTACGGCGGGCCTCAGGCATCCCGACAGCCTCAGACGTACGACGGGCGACAGCCTCAGACGTACGACGGGCCTCAGGCATCCCGACAGCCTCAGACGCACGGGCAGCCTCAGCTGCCGGGGCGGCCTCTGAGCTACGGCCGGCCCCGGACGTACCGTCGTGCGGGGGCGTCGCGGAGGCCCGGGACGGCCGGGTCGGGGGGTGCACCACGGTGCCTACTCCCCGGGCTTGATCAGATACCCGGCGCCACGCCGGGTGTGGATCATCGGACTGCGCCCCGCGTCGATCTTGCGCCGCAGATACGAGATGTAGAGCTCGACGACGTTCGCCTGGCCGCCGAAGTCATAGCTCCAGACCCGGTCGAGGATCTGCGCCTTGCTGAGCACCCGGCGCGGATTGCGCATGAGGTAGCGCAGCAGCTCGAACTCGGTCGCGGTGAGGTGGATCTCCTGGCCGCCGCGCGACACCTCATGGCTGTCCTCGTCCAGGACCAGGTCGCCGACCGCCAGCACCGACTCACTGCGCGCGGCCGCCGCCCCCGACCTGCGCAGCAGGCCGCGCAGCCGGGCGACGACCTCTTCCAGGCTGAACGGCTTGGTGACGTAGTCGTCGCCGCCCGCCGTCAGCCCCGCGATCCGGTCCTCCACCGCGTCCCGCGCGGTCAGGAACAGCACCGGGACGTCGGGCAGTTCGCAACGCACCCGCCCCAGCACCGTGAGCCCGTCCATATCGGGCAGCATGACGTCCAGGACCACCGCGTCCGGGCGCATCTCCCGGGTGATCCGGATCGCCTCGGCGCCGTCGCCCGCGGTGCGCACCTCCCAGCCCTCGTAGCGCAGTGCCATCGACAGCAGGTCGGCGAGCGCCGACTCATCGTCCACAACCAGCACCCGGACGGGACTCCCGTCGGGACGCAGCAGCTCGGTACGCCCATGAGGCGAGGTCGACATCATGGACTCCACCCTCCGGGCGCGATCTGAGAGGTCTCTTTCGGCTGCCTGTGAATTACCTGAGAATCCTGTGCGGACGCCGGGCCCCGGCCGCGACGCGGAACACAGGCAGAAGGCGCGAACGACAGGCCGCAACGCGAGGACGGAATAAGAGGACGGAATAAGCAGAAGGACTCTCCGGCTTCCCCCTGTATGACTTCTCGTCCCGCACTTGGCAAGGTCGGCGTCTGGACCGCGGCCCTGAAGGCGAACTCGGTTCCATCAGAGCAGGTCAGCGAGGCAGCAGCCGAACTGGACGAGCTGGGGTACGGCGCCATCTGGCTCGGCGGCAACCCCAGCCCGGATCAGGCCGGCCTCCTCCTGGAGGCCACCTCTCGGATCACCATCGCCACCGGCATCCTCAGCATCTGGGACCACGAGGCGGCCTACGTCGCCGAGCGGCACACCGCGCTCAACGCGGCCCACGACGGCCGCTTCCTCCTCGGCCTCGGCGTGAGCCACAGCGCCATCGCCGGCGAGCGCTACCGGCGTCCGTACACGGCGATGAAGGAGTACCTGACCGCGCTGGACTCCGCCCCGGGCCCGGTCCCCGCCTCCCAGCGGGTCCTGGCCGCCCTGGGCCCCAAGATGCTGGAGCTGTCCCGGGACCGGGCGGCCGGCGCGCATCCGTACCTCGTCACCCCGGAGCACACCGGCAAGGCCCGCGACATCCTGGGCAAGGATGCCGTGCTCGCGCCGGAGCTGAAGGTCGTCCTCGACACGGACCCGGACCGCGCCCGCGCCACCGCCCGCCGCTATCTCAGCCACTACCTGGCGCTGCCCAACTACACCAAGAACTTCCAGCGGCTGGGCTTCGAGGACCAGGACTTCCTGGACGGCGGCAGCGACCGTCTCATCTCGGCCATGTTCGCCCTCGGCGACGCGGAGGTGGTCCGCGGGCGCGTCGAGGAGTTCCTGACCGCGGGCGCGGACCATGTCGCGCTCCAGGTGGTGACCGAATCGCCGATGACCGATCTGCCGCGCGCGCAGTGGCGCACCCTGGCCGAGGCGCTGCCGCTGGACAAGAGCTGACCGCTGGACGGCAGCTGACCGCCGGACAAGCCCCGAGCCCCGCCCCCTCGTCCGGCGCCGGAATGGCGCCGGACGAGCCTCACACCTCAAAGAACCCTCACACCCCGAACAGCCCTCACACCGCAAACAGCCCTCATATCCCGAACAGCCGCGCCGCGTTCCCGTAGCACACCGCGCGCAGCCACTCCTCGTCCTGGCCGATCCGCGTCAGGGCGTCCAGCGCGTGCCGGTACCCGTACGGGATGTTGGGGAAGTCGCTCCCGAACAGCACCCGGTCCCCCAGGGCGGCCAGCCTGCCCCGTTCCGCCCGCGGAAACGGCCACTGGCTCTCGGTGAAGTCGGTGAAGACCATCGTGGTGTCCAGGTGCACGCCTTCGTACCGCTCCGCCAGTCCCAGGAAGTCCGCGTACTCCGGCAGCCCCATGTGCGCGATGATCAGGCGCAGTCGAGGATGGCGGGCCAGCACCCGCGCCACCGGCTCCGGGCCGGTGTACTTGCCCGGCTCGGGCCCCGAGCCACAGTGGATGACCACAGGCGTTCCGCTCTCGGCGAGCGTGCCCCACACCGGCTCGAGCAGCGCGTCGCCCGGGTCGTACGCCCCCACCTGCACATGCGCCTTGAACACCCGCGCCCCGGCGTCGATCGCCGCCCGCACATACCCCTCCACACCGGGCTCGGGGAAGAAGGTCGCGGTGTGCAGACAGTCGGGCGTACGGGCGGCAAAGTCGGCGGACCAGTCGTTCAGCCACCGCGCCATGTCCGGCTTGTGGGGATACAGCATCGAGGTGAAGGCCCGCACCCCGAACGCCCGCAGCAGCGCGAGCCGTTCGGCCTCCTCCTCGCGGTAGGTGATGGGCCAGCGGGGCTCGACGGCGTCGAAGTAGGCCCAGACCTTGTCCAGGACGCGCTGGGGCATGAAGTGGGTGTGCACATCGATGAGTCCGGGCAGCCCGAGCTCCTGCCAGAACCGCTGCACCGACACCACGGCGGGATCGCTCATGCGGTCACGGTAGTTGCCCCGGGCGTATTGCTACAGCCTCGTCTCAGGCGCGCTGCGGCTTGATCACGGCCGCGACCAGCGATTTTGTCACGGCCATGATGATCTACGGCAGCAAGATCATCGCTACCGGAACCGACAAGGTGAACCGACACTCCGTGACCGACGTACCCATCTGAGGCGACCGCCGCCCTTCCGACGTCGTCACCGACCACCACCACGGGGGACGCCCATGCCCAACCACCCGCCACGCACCGCCCGGTCCGGGACCGCTCTGCTCTGCGCTCTCGGTGTCACCCTCCTCGGCCTCGCCACCGCCGGCTGCGAGGACGACACCGCCGCCGCGTCCGGCCGACAGCAGTCCGACGCGACCCGCGCCGATGTGGCGGCCGACAGCGACGGCGGCAGGACGCTGCCGCTCGGCGAACCCACGTCGATCACCTACAAGAGCGGCTCGGACCATATGCGCGGCGCCCTGCGGGTCACGGCGGTGAGCGTGCGCAAGGGAGACCATGCCGAACTGAGGACGGCGGGTGCGGAACCGTCCGACGTGCGGACGACCCAGCCGTACTACGTCACCATGGCCTTCGAGAACATCGGCGAGAACTCCCTCCACTACCCCTTCCTCAACACCCCCACTGGTCTGGAGGACACCAGCGGCGTGGACGACCAGCCGCTGATCGCCGCCGACACCGAGGTGGCGGCGTGCCCGGGGAAGGACCCGGACGACTTCGCGGCGGGGGCGAAGGTCTCCCTGTGCAAGGTGTTCCTGGTGCCGAACGGCGCGCGGCCGTCGCGTGTGACATACAGCACGGGCGATGCCACCAAGCGGCCGGTGAGCTGGAAGGTCACGCGCTGACGAGGCACGGACGGCGTAGCCACGGAACGGCGCAACGACGAAACGGCGTAACGACGGAACGACCGAGGGCCCGGCACTCAAGAAGTGCCGGGCCCTCGATATCCAAGTAGCGGGGACAGGATTTGAACCTGCGACCTCTGGGTTATGAGCCCAGCGAGCTACCGAGCTGCTCCACCCCGCGTCGGTAGGTGTAACCGTACGTCATTCTCCCCGCTAAGGGAAATCCACCGTCTCCACACCGGTTACTTTGCAACGGCTCGGTCCCGTCCCCGCTGCGAACGGATCTTTCTCGCCGCTGCCACCGTCTGTCCTGCTCATGATGAACGGCAGCACCACTCACCAGCACAAACGACAACCACTCAACGGGGACCGACCATGCGCGACCACACGACCCACACGACGACCGGCACCGCCCGCACCGCCCGTGCCCGGCGTACGCGCGCCGCCGCGGCACTCGCCTGCGCGACCGCCGTCGCCCTCCTGGCCACGGCGTGCAACGACGACGCCGCCCAGGACGCGGGCGGCAGCGAGTCGCCCGCCGCGACCCAGAAGCCGTCGGCCTCGGCGAGCAAAGGTGCGGACAAGGCAGACAAGACGGACAAGGCGGTCGACAGCGACACCGGCAAGACGCTCGCGCTCGGCGAGACCACCGCCCTCACCTACAAGCGCTCCAACAAGGCGGCCACCCTGGAGATCGCGACGAAGAGCGTCCAGAAGGGCTCACCGGCCGATCTGGCCGATCTGAACATGGACGCCGACGCGAAGGCGATGCAGCCGTACTACGTCACGATGTCCTTCAAGAACATCGGCGACCAGGCGCTCCACTACCCCTTCCTCAGCACCCCCATGGCCCTGCGCGACAGCCAGGGCAACCCGGGGAAGGTCCTCATCACCTCGGGCGACGCGGTGCCGCAGTGCGAGGACGAGGACCCGGACGACTTCGCGGTGGGTGCGAGCACCACCCTGTGCAAGATCGTCCTGCTGCCGAAGGGCCAGACCCCGTCCGTGGCGCTCTACAACGGCGACTTCGACAAGGAGCCGGTGTACTGGAAGGCCACGCAGAGCTGACCCCGACCGGGGTGGCCGGCCGCCCACCGGCCGGCCACCCCGGCACGAAGATCAGCGCATGCGACGAACACCGCATACCGCCGTCAGGCCCGGTAGACCAGCAGATACCGCCAGAACAGCAGCCGGCGCAGCGTCGAGCCGGGCAGCAGGCGGGCGGATTCGGCGCGGGTTTCGGCGTACGTCAGCGGCGGCGGCCAGACGAGCGGCACGTGGACGGACCCAGCGACGTGCCGACGCCTGCTCAGCAGCCGCTCCCCCTTCAGAAGGGTCCGCGCCGGTAAAGCACACAGGAAGTCGGTCGCCGTCCTGACCGGATAGAGCCCCAGCACCGCGAGCACCCCGCCCGGCGCGAGCGCCTTTCGCAACATCAGCACCGTGTCGAACGGCATGTGGTGAAGGCTGGCGTTGCACGAGATGAAGTCGTAGCGCCCCTCCGGCAACGCCGCCTCGCGTACATCGACCTGCCGGTATCGAGGGCCACCCCCGGCCGCGCGGGCCGCCTCGATCACACCCGCATCGGCGTCCACCCCCTCGACCTCCAGCCCCCGCTCCGCCAGCAACCGCGCGAACCGCCCCGTCCCACACCCCACGTCCAGCGCCACCAGCGCCCCGTCCGGCACCTGTTTCAGCAGCAGCGGATGGTAGTGATCGTTGAAGTTCACACCCATGCGAACCACCTACCCACCACCACTACGCGACTGAACGGCCCACCTCGGCCACGTCAGCCGACTCGTGAACCACTCCACATCCCATCACTCTGCGGATATGCCTGCGGATATGCGCGTACCGGCGAGTAGCTCCATCAACATTCCACTATTCCAAGCGGGTTGGAGCTCGGAGGAAACCGCCGAAAAATCCCTCCCGAGAGGGAGAACGCGGGAGTCCACGAGCGGAATCCCTACCGTGAGGGATTTTTCTATCTGCGCAGACTGTTACCTAGTCACTGCTGAAAGCGGCTTTGGAAAGGTCTCACTCAGCATTGCCGGGCGCTCCCCAAGGGTGGCTCCCTCGGGGTCCCGGCACCTCATATGGCCTCGCCCTGTCCGGGCGGGGCCATCCTCTTGCCTGATCAGAGCCATCTTGCCTGATCAGAGGCATCCGTAAGGCGATCAGCGAGCCGTAGTCCCCGCTGCCCAATCCATGCCTTACCCCTGTGGAATATGCGGCGTGACGTTCTTCCCAAACCGGAGGGATTCCCTCTGGCTGGGCTTTAGTTGGACCTCTGCCCCACGTCCGATACGCTCTGTCGTCAACTGGTCATCGAGGACCCTTAGCCGGGGTTTTCCCGCGCGGCCGGCCGACAAGTTGAGAGACCTTTCCATTTCACCACGTCGTCGCGGTCGAGTGCTTCCTGGTGCTCGACCGCACGTTCGTCGACGCTTCCTCTGGAGAACCGTTGTTCAGCGTCACGCCGCTCGATGCGGTCTTACTCATCTTCATGATCGCGCTGATAGCCGCTTGCTACGCGATTCGCCGACTGGAGAACAAGCCCGCCCGCGTCGCCACCGTCATCCTCGCGCTCGCCGCCCTGGTGGGTGCGCTGGTACCCGTCGTCAGGCTCCTCACCGAGGGAGCCGAACCCCTTTCCACACCAGTCGTCGCCCCGTCCGTCCCCGACGAAGCCACACCCCCCGCGGCGCTCGCGCCGCCTTCCCTCCGGACTCCGGCGCGTACGGCCAGGGAGGGGATGTGACGAGCCCGCACTGGGGAGAAGCGGAGACCACCGTACGGTCGCCCGGCGCCGACACGATCCGGACCTACTTCGACCGGTACGCCTTGCCCAAGGAGACGATCGCCGCCCTCGAGGACGCCTGCCACAGGCGGACCTACCCCCGCGGCAGCAGCTTCTTCTCCAGCGGCGGCCGTTACGTTCGCTTCATGGTCCGCGGGTGTGTCTCCGAGCACACTCCATCCGGCGAGACCCGGCTGTGGGGCAGCCACGCCGTCATCGGGGACCTGTACGTCGGCCGCCGGTTCATGAAGGGCGGCCGGCTGAAGCCGGCTCGTGGGCGCGGCAGGTTCCTGTCCGACACGGAGGCGATCGTCATCGGTACCGGAGCTCTGCACTCCATGGCGCTCCACGACCCCGCCGTGATGCGCGTGATCAACGCCGTCAACATGGAACGGAACGCGGTGCTGGAGGAGGTGTACGCGGTGAGCCGGAAGTCCCCGAGGGCCCGCGTGGCCATGCTCCTCGACTACCTCCTCGACGGCCGAGGGACGAAACGGTACAAAGTGGTCAGAAAGACGGAGGGCGACGGGAAGGTCATCGTCACCGGCTTTGACAGATCCCTGGCTATTGAGGGGCCTTCCCAGTCCCAGATCGCCGAGGCCCTGGCCCTCGGACGGGCCACCGTCGAGAAGGTCATCGCATCCCTGCGCAAGGAAGGCGTTCTCGCGACCCCGACGCCGGGCCTGCGCACCAACCGCTATTACGAGGTCGGGGACCGCGACAGGCTGAAGGAGATCGCCCTGGGGGCGTGACTCCGGCACCAGCCGCCCCGACATCGACACAGCGGGGCGCTCCCGGGCATCCGCCGGGGAGCGCCCCCGCGCTCCGCAAGCACTCCACAAGCACTCTACAGCGCTCTGCAGGCCAAGCCGTGCGCAGGCACCCAAAGCCTCGTAGACGGTCAGCGACCAACGGACCGATATCCGGTCCAACCGGGTGATACCGCTCGCGAACGGGTGATTCAGGTGGTTTCCGTATGACCAGGTGGAAGGAAGAAAGAGGCATTCATGCGCGAACAAGACGCATGAGCCCCCAGGGAGGAAACATGCCGATACCCGCGAGCGCGCTCATGCGCGGCGGCACGGTACTGGTCACCGCCGCGGCGACCGTCGCCATGCTGGCCGCCCCTGCCCACACCACCGAAGCCGAAGCCCGGGACGGGGGGACACGCGGCGGCGGGGAGGCCGAGACCAGGCAGATCGCGTCCTCGGTCCTGGACGCGGACCAGAACGTCAAGTTCACCCTGACCGCCATCCGGTCCACCGCCGACCCGCTGAGGGCCTCCGTCCGCCTGAAGGCATTCGCCCGTCAACACGGCCGGCTCGTAGAGACGGACGAGGTGCGGGTCGGCCCGGTGGACCGCTTCTTCTGGTTCCCGGTCACCGGAAAGGGGGCGATCTGCGAGTTCTCGACGGCGAGCACCAACCCCGCGCCCATCACCGTAAGCCTGCTGATCACCCCGGCGATCGGCTGCTCGCCGCCTGAGCACTTCGAGCTACAGGACGGGAAGTTCGAGGCCGACGGCCGCAGCGCACGGACCCCGCACGGCGGAGTGAGCACCGGCGGTGGCGGCATGGCCGGACGGACCGCCGACACGACGGCAACAGACCGGACGACGATCACGGCGGGACCGGCGACCTGACCGACGCCTGACCGCCCCCTGCCCGACCCCTGACCGGAGCGCGCGGCGGTGGCCGTCGAGCCCTCCGCCACCGGGTCACACCAGAGGCCCCTCCCACCCATGGCAGGGGCCTCCCCTCCGCTTCGTCTCCGCCACCGCCGCATCGCCGGCGCTGGTTTCGGTCACGCCCGCAATGCGTCGATCGCGGTGTCGATCGCGGCCAGGGCCGCGGTCCTGTCGAGACCCGCCCTCGATACGAGCGAGAGGCCCTGGACGATGTACAGCAGCAGCTGGGCTTGGGCCTCGGGGTGGGCGTTGTCGGTGACTTCTCCGGCGGCCTGTCCGCGGCGGAGTGCGTCGGTGACGATGTCGGTGAACCGACGATATGAGCGGGTGACGACTTCTGTGGCTTCGCTGTCGCGGGGTACGAGTTCGGCGGTGGTGTTGCCGACCAGGCAGCCGTGCGGTTCGCCCACGTCGGAGATCAGTTCGTCCAGGCGTGCCGGGTGGGTCAGGATCTCGCGAAGCGCCGGCAGCAGTGGAGAGGTGTCGAGTGCGGTGATCAGGTGCCGCTCGTACACATCCCAGTAGAGCCTGACGGCGTCGAGGTAGAAGCGGCGCTTGTCCCCGAACGTTCCGTAGAGGCTGCCGCGTTCGACGGCCAGCGCGTCGACCAGGTCTTGGATCGATGTCGCCCCGTATCCCCGGGACCAGAACAGCTCAAGTGCGCGGGCCAGCGTCTGGTCCTTGTCGAACTCGCGGGGGCGTCCGGTTCGTGCCACGTGTCCGACGCTACAACTTCTTGACACAGCGTTCAAGAAGTCATAGCTTCCCTCACGTTACTTTTTGAACGGTCGCACAGAAGTCGACTGGACACTTGCCTGGCGCGAAGGGCGAAGCAATGGAGTTTGCGGGAAAGACGGCACTCATCACCGGATCCGGCGCGATCGGCGGACTCGGGCACGCGACGGCCAAGGTTCTGGCCGCGGGGGGAGCCGACCTGATCATCACCGGCACCGATCCGGAGCGCGGTGCCCAGGTCGTGGATGACCTTCACGCGGTCGGTGGCGAGTCCACCGGGACGGTGCGTTTCGTCGCAGCGGATCTGGCCGACCCCGCGGCCGTGCAACAGCTGGCCGATGACGCCGGAGCCGTGGACATATTGATCAACAATGCGAGTGTCGTCACATTCGGCCCGACCACCGAGCAGGACATCGCGAGCTACGACGCCGCCTTTGCGGTCAATGTGCGTGCGCCGTTCCTGCTCACCGCGCTGCTCGCGACCAAAATGGCCGCCAACGGCGGCGGCAGCATCGTCAACGTCAGCTCTACCGCGGCCGGCCTCGGCATGCCGGGAATGGCTGTTTACGGCGCCACCAAGGCGGCGATCGAATCGTTGACTCGCACCTGGGCGGCAGAGTTCGCCCCGTCGAATGTGCGGGTCAACGCCGTCGCTCCGGGCCCGATGCGCACCTCGAAGGTGGTCGCGGCGATGGGCCCGGACATGGGTGGTATGGGCCTGACCACCGCGCTCAAGCGCACCTCTGACCCGGCCGAAGTGGCACACGTGGTCGCCTTCCTCGCCAGCGACCGAGCCAGTTACATGACCGGGGCGATCGTGGCCGCTGACGGTGGCCGAACCGCAATCTGAGGCAGGTCGGCTACCGGCCGAATAGTGCCCCGTGCTGACGGGCACCGCCCGTCAGCGTTGTCGAACCACGCGCCTTGGCGCCAAGTGAGGAGCAAGAGTTATGGGTCGCCTTGAGGGAAAGCACGCACTGATCACAGGGGGGACGAGCGGCATTGGGCTTGAGACGGCCCGTGAGTTCCTCGCCGAGGGAGCGTCTGTCGCGATCACCGGCCGCTCACAGGAAAGATTGGACGAGGCCGCCCGGCAATTGGAGGGCCCGCTGCTGACCATCGTCAGCGACGCCGGCGACGTACCCGGCCAAGCGGCGCTCGCATCACGGCTACAGGCGGAATGGCCAAAGCTCGACATCCTGATGAGCAACGCCGCCGACACCACCCACCTCCCGATCGAGGAATGGACCGAGGAGGCATTCGACAGACTCCTCGCGACCAATCTCAAAGCGCCATTCTTCCTGATCAGAGATCTGTTGCCGCTCTTCTCGCAGCAATCCTCGATCATTCTCGTCGGTTCGGTTTCCGCTTATATCGGACACGACAATGCGACGGTCTACGGTGCGGCCAAGGCGGGCCTGCTGTCCTACACTCGCGGACTGACCCACGAGTTGAAGGATCGGGGCATCCGGGTCAACGGACTGAGCCCGGGACCGACTGTCACCAACGCGTTCAAGGCGCTTGGTTCCGAGCGCGAAGCCGCCATCCACGAGGAACTTCGGCGGACCGTGCCCCTCCATCGCCTAGGGACCACCACCGAGATGGCGAAGGCAGCTGTCTATCTCGCCTCGGACGAGTCCGCCTACACCGTCGGCACCGTGCTGCGCGTTGATGGCGGCATCGGGGAGCTTGCGTACTAGGCCGCTGTGAGACGTAGGCGGCCACCTTCTGATTCGATCAGTTCACCGTCGCCCAGAACCGCGATCTCGCGGACGCCGAACTGATCACCCAGCCGAGTTCTCGTTCACCACCGGCCTCGGACGCCACGATGAGCACAGCCCCTCGACGCGCGCCCTTGACCGCGCGGTGAGGGCGCCGGCGGTGCCCCACCGGGGCACAGGCTCGTTGCTGCCCTCGGGCCCGTCGAGACGGATCACGGCGTGGGCGCAACGATCTTGTCTTCACCTGAATCTCCGGCATACCCGCGCCTCCCTGCTCCACGGGCAGGGAGGCGACGCCCGCATGATCAGGGACGGAGCCCGGGGAGCGGTCTGACCGAGCCGCGCGGCGGTTGCCGTCACCGTTGCTGTCGTCCCATACGCCAGAGGCCCCTTCCGATGATCGGAAGGGGCCTCTGAGCTGCTGCGCGCTCGGCAGGATTCGAACCTGCAACCTCTTGATCCGTAGGTTCGGGCAGGGGCCTGGTACGGGTCTCGGTGGCGGTCCGGCCTGGTGTCCCGGGGAGGCCACTGACGGGCGCCATGTGCCGTCGTTGCCGTCACAGTTGCCGTCAGCGACTCAAGCATCAACAAGCAAGCTGGTCCTCAGCAACCCGGTAAGGCACGGCGCCTCGCCACCGTTCCAATCTCCGCCCCGTTCTGGCCCGAACAGTCGCCCCCCGACCACACTCCCGACCAACAGGGGGGCCTTCAGAGGCTCTAAGACTCTCACTCTGGCACCGCCCCCGAAGAACAGACCTCAACATCGTTGCTTGCCGAGCACAATAAGAGTGACTGCCCCTCGTGTGCCCACGATGTTGGCAGGAGACCATGTGGGCTGCAGTCTCGGGACACCTGGACGACCCACCGACTTGGTGACAATGACCCGTCACCAGCAGACCGAGCGAGGTGAGAGGCATCTCCGTAGTTGAAGAGTACTGGTCCGGCGTGCTGCGTCGGCTCCAGGCAGAAGTGGACATCTTCAACAAACTGATCAAGCACTGGGGAGAGCGAGGAAGGGAAAATGAACTCTCCCTTGCGCGACTTTTAGAGAATCTAATTCCTCGACACTACGGCGTCGGATCCGGCATGGTCATCGATTGTCACGACAAATACTCTCAGCAGACTGACATTGTTGTCTTTGATCAAGCAGATGAACCAGCTTTTCTCGCCCAAAGCAATCAGGTATTGTTCCCCGTCGAAAACGTGCGTGCATGCATCGAGGTAAAGACTACGGTAAACAAGGAAGAGTTAAAAGAATCCGGCAGTAAAAGAGCATCGCTACACAAACTAACACCGATGCAAGGGAAGCATCCGTTGTTTCACTTCGTCGGCTATAAGCCAGGGCAGTACCCCGATACCATATCAAGACATCTTCGAGCCTTGGAGGACACCCAGAAGCCCGATCTGTTCTGCGTGGTCGATATTGGGATGATTGGCGGTCGGAAGGATTTACTTCAGCCCGTATTCGGCGACACCCTCGTAGGTACCGATGATTATGTTATCGCCATGACCTGTCTTCACGCGCGAGATGCAAGCGGACAACGTCAGCTAGGCGTCTATAAGGAGCCACCGGAAGATTTCACCGAACCAAGGATTCTACACGACGGCGGAAGCTATCCGATTGTTGCGCTCGGGCGAGATTGGAAAGTCGCCGAGCCTTCTCGCTCTCTGCTCATATTTTGCGCGTGTTTGGTCCATACGCTTGCTGTCCACGACGGAAAACCACCGCCAGCATCAAGTCACTATCTCTCAGGCGCAACGCTCGACATCGTAGAGATCTAGAGCAAAAGGTGCGCAAGACCAGCATGCTGTTCCAGATAATTAGCCATTGGTATTCGCTCCCAGCTAAAATGGATGCATAACTGGGCGACGCTTGGCCGCAATGGACTATCCGAAACATCATCACTGACTACGTAGAATGGTGCGCTCTCCTGCTCACATCTCCTCCCTAACGCCATCACGTCTACGATGCTCGGCTCGCTGCCATCTACGTTCGACACCCCCTCTTCATATCCTAATTCCAGCTGCAGCTTACGCATAAGCCAAATCTTGTGCCCTATCTCAGGCACAAAGGACCGCAGCAAGGGGTTAACCCCCTGGGACCAATAGGCAACTGGCTCATCTCTGGCCCAGGTCGTCAGATCTTTTACAACTGCGCGCGGGAATATCAGCGATCCGCTCTCGACAAGCGGGGTTAGCGCGTAGAAGAGGTCTGACATATTGTCCTTATCGACACACTCATTCACTGCCATGAGCGCAGTCGAGTCACAAATATATCTGGCCTCCACCGCCTACCCTTCGACGCCTGACTGCGAGAGAACACGCAAGTCCGCTAATTCAGACCGCGATACATTCAGGATGTCGAGCACTTGTGTTTCGGGAAGAATTCTTGATTCTGCGGCTTCAAGAAGCGATCCCACATAATGCTGGCCGTAGGTCTGCAAACGCACCCGGGCACGATTCTGAGGGCGATCCGGATCTGGCCGACCGCCATTACCCCGCTTCTCCAGACTTCGACTGACTGAGGAGTACAGTCCCGGGCTAGCCAGTCCAAGTTTTTCTAGCCGTAGAGCAACGGCCAGAAGGCTGACCTTGTAGCGTCCGCGGAGCGCCGAAACTTGGCCTAAGGACGAGATCTTTTCTGCTCCGAATTTTTCGCCAACGTAACGACGGAAATCCGCCTCCGGAATCAGGAAAGATGCCGCAACTTCGTTACACCACCTCTCCACTCCCTCATCATTTCGCACCAGACACAAAGAATCATCATGGATAGCAAGGTGGGCGAGTTCATGAATGTAGGAGAAGAGACGCGCTCGGTAGTGCTCCTTGGTGTTTATCGCCATCACGGGAGCGATCGGATGCGGCAGAGAGAATCCGCGCACCGAAGTTTCCGCATCAAATGACAGATGAAGGACGGTCAAGCCACAATCCTGCAAACGCTGACGGAGAATCTGGCTCGTGCGCGCGTCCGTGTTCTGAGTCTGGATCTGCAGCGTCCAAGAAAGCCATTCGGAAAGTGATTTAGCTACCTTCTCTGCTGATTGACGAGTGTCAGCTTGAGGGATCACCGGGGATGCCTCGGGTAACTTTTCACTAATCCACGAAACTACAGCTTGCACCCTCTGAGCTAAGCGTAGCTGTTGAGAGATCTTCGGATCCGGGGAAAGCCACTCACCCTGTCCGTAGTTCGTTCGAAAGGCCGCGGCGGCTGGAGAAGTCTTGGGGGGGCGAGCCAGAAAGAAGAAGCTCTCAGGACGGCCTAAAATTTTGGCCAGTTGCCTGAACTGACCCGTTGATGGATATGTCTTCTCAGCTTCCCACTCCGCCACAGCGGCAGTTGAGGCACCGAGAGCCTCAGCTAGAGCGCCAAGAGACAAGCCTGCGTCGGCTCGCGCCCAGGCTAAGACGGAGCCAGTCAGGGGAACCGGTTTGACTGCCACACAGCTAGTGTTCCATCGATGAGCTCTGTGTACACGCCTTCGGCACGCATCGTGAGGGATTCGCTACCTTGCTGAGCTTCGCGTCTTGATCATGACCGTCCCTCCAGGAGGGCGCAACCAAGCCGCCAGCGCACCTTGCTGATCCAATCGATCATGTACTGCAAGAACTCTAGCGTGCCAGTTCACGTCCCATTTGCGCAGGTCAGCAGACAGGATTACCGGAGTCAGCCAGTGAACGTGTGTCCATCAGTCAAGACATTGGCCGACGCTAATGATCTCGGCTGACTACTCGATGCGCTGTCAGACGCACGCACAGACCGAGGACTGTTGCATCCACCAGACGGAATCCGCGCGGGACCAACTCGTCTGCTGGCGTCGACGCTGAGGATGGCGGAGTGCTGGGCACTTCTACGATTACGCGGTCCACTAGGTCGGCAAGCAAGCGGGCAGCTTCGTTCCGGCTCCCCTCGACAAGAACCGAGCGTGCGCCAGACTCGGCCAAGTCAGCCACAGCCTTAGCTGGCTCGTCACCAAGCAGACGGTCTGGCACTCGGAAGGCACCTGCACCGTGACCACCAGGGACGCCTTCCTCAATCGCCCCGTTACGCCGAATCACCAGATCGTGCATGCGGCGAAGGTCCTTCACGTCCTGGTCGTCTTCGTCGGCCCCGGCGGTGTACGCCCAGGTGATGTGCGGCCTTCCCATGCGCAGTGAGTGCAGCCACGGACCGAGGACAAGCAACGCTTCCTGCTCCAGGATGCCGCGCTCCACCTCGATGCCGGCCTGTTCCAGGACCGCCGCACCGCCCTCTCCGCGTGAGGTCGGGTCCATGACGGCTATCAGGACGCGGGACACCTTGGCGTCGATGAGGGCCTGTCGGCACGGCGGGGTCCGGCCCTGGTGGTTGCACGGCTCCAGTGTCACGACGGCCGTGCCGCCCTCGGCGCGCTCCCCCGCTGCGGTGAGCGCGTTCACCTCGGCGTGGTGGTCTCCCTTGCGGAGGTGGTAGCCCTCGCCGACCGGTACACCGTCACGGTCGAGGATCACGCACCCGACGGGCGGGTTGGGGCTCGTCGTTCCGAGTCCCTGGGCAGAGATGGCGATTGCTCGCCGCATGGCCGTCAGTTCGTTCGGCGTGGCCATCAGAACCCCGCATTCTCCTTGACTGCGTCGAGTAGGTCCCGCACGGCGGGAACATTACTCGCCGCCGCGAGAGCGTTGACCGCCGTGACGGCCTCTTGCAGAGTGCGGCCGGAACCAGAGCCGCGGGCCATGTCGAGAACGGCTGCGGCCTCGGCGGCGGCCTGCTCGTACTCCTGGATTCCGACGTAGGCCATGGCGAGCCGCGCCTGTGCGAATCCCCGGTCACGCTGGTAGACATCCGGGAGCTCGGCCAGCGCGGTCTGGAAAGTGGAGACTGCCCGGTCCGGCCGGGAGAGGTTGAGCCAGCAATTCGCGCGCTGGATTTCGATGTAGCTGGACGTGCAGAAATCCCCGTGGCCGGATCGGGCGTCACCGGAGGATTCAGCGATGGCGGCGAACTCGTGGGCCTCGTCGAGCTTCCGGTGACAGGCGACCTCGTCCCCATCAAGGGCAAGCCCTTGCGCTTCCTGCTGGATAGCGGCGGCCTTCATCGGGTGGGTGAGTGCTCGTTCGTGGCGCTGCACGGCCTGGGCGAGTCCGATTGCCTGGCCTGCGTTCTTCTTCCCTGCCGCGAGCTGGCTGCGACGGAACAGGGTCCACGAAAGCATGGCTTCGTCTCCGGCCTCCATGGCCCACTCCATGGCCCGGCTCGTCCATGTCTCCGCGCTGGTCACGTCCATGGAGTCTTCGTGGAGCCATGCGGCGGACTCGGCGTACTGAGCCGAGAGTTTCAGCAGCTCCTGCCGGTGCTCGCCCCGGCTGTCCTCCAGGAGACCTTGCAGCATGTCGAGCTGCTGATGGACTCCTGCGAGGGCATGACGCGGGCCGAAGAGGTTATCGGCCCTGACCAGGGTGTGCCACATGTCGCGGAAGTGCTCGATGGCCGCTTCACCTCGTCCGGCGGGGAGTCGGTGCGGTCTGGCGGGCTTCGGGCTCACGACCTCGGCGGAAGCGTTGACGGCACGGAGGGGCCCGCTTCCTTGCACGGCGACACCAACGGCGTGCCCGAGAAGGGCTCGGCGATTTATCGGCACGATCTGCTCTCTCCCATCGACGTACACCGAAACCAAAACGATTTCGGGTAGCGCATCCGCGTCCGCCGAATTCGAGGGGTCCACGTGCACAATCGGCAGACCAGAAATCGCCCCCGCTGCGGGTAACGGCGGGGGTTCGTTCAAGCTGTCTGGGCTACTGGGAGCGTAAGCCTGGTTCTGGACAGCGGCGGCCGGCGACGGGGTACCCTCCCATGGCCGCTCGGGCAGGTCGAGCATGTGGCCGGGAATGCCCAGTCCATCAGCGATGCGTTCCATGACGGCGACGCTGCGAATACCCCGATCACCTCGGATCACGTCGCCGACACGCGCGCTGGTCATCTTCGTGACGGCGGCTGCGATCGCCGCGTAGCTCGCTGGGACACGTCTGTTGACGAGACGAAAAATCTCGCCGAAGTCCCTGCGCCTGCATGCCCGCTTCATGTCCTCGCTGTGCAGCAAGCGGTCCGGGATGGTGAGGGGGTATCCGCTGCGCCTGGCTTCACGTTCACTCATGGGCCGCTCACGAGGTGTAGGGACGTGCGTCCAGTCCAGCGTAGATCGCGCCATGGATTGGGGTACCCCGTTTCGCCGACCGGGGTACCCCATTGGCTGTCCCGATGACGGCGTCTCACCTGCACTCTTGTGGCCATGAAGCCAGAGCTGACAGGCCCCGATGGACGCGTGGTGGTGAGGCGTTGGACCCGCCATCCCCGTTGCGTCGCCCTGGCCCGAGCCGACTTGCGTAAGGCTCTGGCTGGCTGGGGGCTGGTCGCGGTCGAGGAGGTCGCGCTGTTGGTGCTCTCTGAACTGATAACGAACGCCGTGCGGCATGCGCGGGTGCCGGGACACGAGATCGAGACGCGTTATCTGTACCAGGGCGACAAGGTGCAGATCGAGGTTCACGACGCGTCCGACCTGCGACCGGAACTGAGGAATCCGAGCTGCGAAGTAGCGCACGGGAGAGGTCTGCTCCTGGTCGAAGCGCTCGCGGACCGGTGGGGCGTCACCCCGTGCCCGGTGGTCGGCAAGTCGGTGTGGGCCGTGTTGACGGCTCCTGGCTCGGATGTGGGTCAAGCGATGAAGGGCGGGACGCGGCATGGCAAGGCGGACGCCGAAATGGACGGAACATGAGTCAGAGATCATCGCCGCGTATCGGGACGGCATGCGGGTCACAGAGATTCAGCAGCGGTTCGGCATAGCGAACACGATGCTCTACGACCTGCTTCACCGCAGAGACGTACCACTGCGCTCGGGCCGACAAAAGGCCCCCTGGTGGCGAGGCGGATTGCTGCCCTAGAGACGGGGCGGGGGCTGCCGTCCCCGGGAAGGACCCGGTAGCCCTCGCCCTCCAGCTCCCCTCGGCTCAGTGTCCGTGAGGCAAGCACCTCCCCCGCCTCACTCACGTCACACACTGCGCCTCGGGAAAAGACGGCGGACACCGCACCGTCCGCCGTCAGCGGTCCGGCTCCCACACTCGCGCCCAACCAATCGACCCGCGAAAGGGAGCCGGACCGCCCAGAAGAACAACCGCATACGCGAAACCGGACCACCCGGCGAGGCGGCGGGCACGGTGGTGACGGTCGCCAGAGCGTTTACGACACGCTGGTCAGCCACCGCGATACGGAAACCGACGCGGAGCGACCACGACGGCCTGAGCCACCGCGCGGCAGCAGCTGCTCCCCACCGGCCACGACCGAGCCGTTCGGTCTGCTCACGCACCCGCATCCGTGACGGCGACAGTACGGCGGCCGGCCGCATCGGGCCGGGGCCGACGACCGACATGCCCCGGGCCGGGCACCCCTCCCTTCCCCGCTGGCCGTTGCTACGCGCACAACGGCGATGGCCGCAGTCGGCGGACGGCTGGCCATGTAAACCGCTGCGCGTAGCCGCCCCTCGACGGCGGGCAGGCCGGGCGCCTGGTCCTGGCCGTGCTGCTGCGTCGGCGCGTCCGCTGCGATCAGCAGGCGCTCCGTGGGAGCTGTTCCGGGTCTGGCTGTGACTGGTGGGCTGCTGGTGTGGGGTGGCGCGCTGAGTGGTCCGGGGGCGCCGCTGAGCGGGGCGGCAGACAGGAGCGGGCGGCGGCCACGGGCCGCCAGCGCGCGCGGCCCGCGCAAGCGGGCCGCCTTGATCCGCGTGACGATGGACATCTACACCTTCGTCCGGCTCGACTCTCAGCGCTGTGCCTTCGACCGCGTCGGCGACGCGCTACGCGAGACGGGAAGCTCCAAGCATGGTGGCCAACCCCAGACACCGCGCCGTGTGTGTGCACCACACAACTGATTGCAGGGTGAGAGGCTCGCGAGGCCGCTGACCAGCGGACACTAACTTTCCCTACACCTTCGATTATAAGGCAGAATTAGGGTGCTGCCTTATGCACACCGAGTCGTGCTCCTGACTAAAGAATCAAAGGCACAATGCCCAGGCGGTTGATGTCAGAACTGATGTCACCGCATACGCCAGAGGCCCCTTCCGATGATCGGAAGGGGCCTCTGAGCTGCTGCGCGCTCGGCAGGATTCGAACCTGCAACCTCTTGATCCGTAGTCAAGTGCTCTATCCGTTAAGCTACGAGCGCTTGGCTTCCCGGCGGTTTTTCTTGCCGGTCGGCGTTGCGGGGACAACATTACATGACCTGCGCCGTGAGGCGAAATCCGTTTCCCAGACCCTGTCTGACCTGCGAAAACTCCGCTTTCAGGGGGCGGGGAGGCCGGCGGCGCGGGGTGTCAGGGAGTGAGCCTTCGGGGTGCGAGGTGCCCGAGGAGCGGAGGGAGGCGACACGGAGGGCGATCGCCTGAGTGCCCTGGGTCACGTCGGTCGGCGTTCACCGCGCCGACCTCCGGAAACAGCTCAGGGAGTCCGTGCCGTGGGCACGAACTCCCTGAGCGGAGAGCGGAGGCTGAGGGATTTGAACCCTCGATGGGCTTTAGGGCCCAAACCGCATTAGCAGTGCGGCGCCATAGACCAGACTAGGCGAAGCCTCCAACACACCGGTTGCTCGCGCGAGCGCGATGTGGTGTGTGCAGATGATGTCACAGCCCAGTGGGATGTCACCAATCGCGGACTACGGTACTCGGCGGGCGGGGCCCACCGCAAAGTTCTTACGGCGGCGGCAGCCCTTACGGCGGAGTGCGGCCTTTATGGCGGAGCGCGACCCTTACGGCGGCGCAACGCGCTCGGCGGTGGCGCGTTAGACGGGGCGGGGCAGCGCCGCCCCCGACTGATCACACCAGGAGTACCCCCATGCCCCTGCTGCACCGCATCGCCGTCACCGCCGCCCTGACGACCGCCGCCGGCGCGTCCACGCTGGCCCCCGCCGGGGCCACGCCGCTGCCGCTGCCCCTGCCGTTCGACGGGGAGAGCTCCGACCGGCTGGTGATCACCGTGAGTGAGACCGGTGAGCCCGACGACGCCGCGACCTATGTGCTGGCCTGCCACCCGACCGGCGGTACGCATCCCCGGGCCCGAGCCGCGTGTGCGCAGCTGGACTCGGAGACCGAGTGGGGGCGCGATCCGTTCGCGCCGGTGCCGCCCGGGGCGATGTGCACCGGGCAGTACGGCGGGTCGGCCACGGCGCGGGTGACGGGTCACTGGGCGGGGCGTCACGTCAACGCCTGGTTCAACCGCACCAACGGGTGTGAAATCGCCCGATGGAATCGGTTCTCCATCGTTTTGCGCATGCCTGGGAGCTGACCTGGGGATTGGGCCGGGAGTGAGAAGAGAGGGCCCGGGGAAGTTTGTCCGGGCGTGCGCCGAGACGCGTACGTCGTGCTGCGACCTCCCTCTCATCCACCGCCGCGCCTGGCCCAGGTGCCCGTAGACTCCCCTAGAGACACTCCGCGGACGGGGAAGCAGAATGACCGCGAGTGTCGGCAAGGTGCGGTAGTCAGGGAGGAAGCGTCGTCGTGAGCAGCAGGCCATCCCGAGGCGCTGCTCGCCTCGCAGCGATACTCGACGCCCTCCCGGACGCGCTGTTGCTGGTCAACTGCAACGGCACGATCGTCAACGCCAACCACATCGCGCTGGAGTCCTTCGAGGCCCCGGGTACCGCCCTGGTCGGCCGTGGTCTGCTCGATCTGCTCCCCTCCTTCGATCCCAATCGCATTCCCGGGTCGATGCGCCGCCCCGACGCGGCACAGCGCAACGGCAGCAAGCCGACCCGGATGATGGCCCGGCGCACCGACGGGGCGCAGTTCCCCGTCGAGGTGACCAGCGCGAACCTGGAGGACGGGCGGACCCCCTACGCCGATCAGTACAGCTACACCGGCGATGAGCTGCTGATGCTCATCGTGCGCGACCTGACCGGGACGCTCGACACCGAGGCCGAACTCGCCCGTCAGCAGCGCCAGACCGAGATGATCCTGCGCGCGGCGGCGGAGGGCGTGGTCGGCGTGGACACCGAGGGCAAGGTGGTCCTCGTCAACCCGTCCGCCGCGCAGATCCTCGGCTACCGGGCCAGCGACATGGGCGGTCAGGAGCTTCACTCTCTTGTACACCACTCGCGCCCGGACGGTTCCCCTTTCCCGTACGAGGAATCGCCCCTCGCCGACACCCTGCGCTCCGGCCGCAAGCACCGGGTGCGCGGCCAGACGCTGTGGGCCAAGGACGGAAGCGAGGTCCCGGTCGATCTGACGACCGCGCCCGTCCGCGACGGCGACCAACTCGTGGGCGCCGTGCTGACATTCACCGACCGGCGTCCCGAGCGGGCCATGGTGGCCCACCACACCGAGGAGCTCGAGAGCCTCACCGCCCAGCACGCCGAGGAGCTGGAGAAGCTCACCGCCCAGCACACGAAGGAGCTGGAGGAGCTGCGGACGCGGCTCGCCGAGGAACGCGAGCGGTACACGGCACGGCTGGAGTCCGTCACGGCGCGGAACAGCCAGCTGCTCGCCGTGCTGGACCAGTCGCTGCGCGGACCGCTGCTGGAGCTGCGCAGCGAGCTCGGTGTGCTCGCCGACGACCCGGCCGGGCAGCTGTGGCCCGAGGCCAATCAGATCCTGCACCACCTCGCCGCCGGGTACACCCGGATGACCACGCTCGTCGACAACGTCCTGAGCTATCAGCGGCTCGACGCGAGCGGCGAGGAGCTGGCCCGCCGTACGGTCTCGATGGACGAGGTCGTATCGACCGCCGTCGAGGGCGCGGTCGAGCTGATCGGCCCGGGGCGCGCGCAGTTCGCCGTGCACGCGCCGCCGATCGACGCCGAGGTGGACCCGGAGCGGCTCGCCCAGGCGCTCGCCCATCTGATCGCGGACGTGGCCGGGGTCGACTCCACCGGCAACGCCGCCTCGGGCACGGGCGGCACGGCGAGCGACTCGACGATCGTGGTCGCGGCGGCGCAGCGCGGCGACGTCGTACGGATCGAGGTCCGTGGGCCGTACGCGGGCGGCGACCCGGTGCACGAGCCGATCGTGCGCGGGATCGTGCGCCGGCACGGGGGCGTGCTGCAGACCCATGAGATGCCGGGTATGGGCGGGCACGCCTATGTCCTGGAGGTGCCGATCTCGGCGGCGGCCGCCGCCGAACAGGAACGCGCGGACGGCGACACCGCCGGGCAGGGCGACGGTACGCAAGGACAGGGCACCTCCGGCACGGGCGCCGGCGCGGGCACGGCCACCGCGGGCGGCAACGCGACCGGCCAGACCCCGACAGGGCAGACCCCGACCGGCCAGACCCCGACCGGCCAGGTCCCGACCGGACGCCGCGCCCGGCACGGGGCGGCGACCCCCGGCGGCGCGCCAGGCGACACCAGCGGCGGCGGTACGCACGGAGGTGCCACCGGGCAGGACGCCACGCACGGCAACGCGACGCACGGCAACGGCGTGCCCGGCGACGCCACACAGGCCAACGGCACGCAGGGCGCCGGCACGCAAGGCGCCGGCACGCAAGGCGGTACGCCTCCGCCCAGCCTCCGTAAGGCCGACCCCCGTACGGCCCACCCCCGTGCCGCCCAGCAGGGTGTCCCGGGCGTGGGCGTGCCCACCGCGCTGCCCGCGGTCGTCGGCGAGGACACCCCGGCCCAGCGGCAGAGCGCGGCCGAACCCGCGCACCCCCCGCGGCCCACCGGGCGGCGCAGGGCGCGCCCCCACCCCGACGAGGACCCGTCGGCCGCCGCGGCCGCGAACCCCGCCCAGAACGCCGGGGGAGCCGCGACCGGCAGCCATCGCCATGCCCGCGGCGACGCACCGGAGGCGGCCGGGCCGCAGCCGATGGGCCCCGCCGCCATGGGCGTCGTGCCGCCTCAAGGCATTCCCGCCCAGCAGCAGCCCCAGGGCCGTCGCGCCCGGCGTGGCGCCCCGGCGCAAGAGCAGGGCGGCCCCCAGGCGGCCGGTGCGCCCGCGCAGGGTGCGGGCGGTCGGCCCGCCCTCGCTCTGCCCGCGGCCTCCTCCGACACGCCCCAGCAGCCCGTCCAGCCGGCCGGATCGGGCATGCCCGCGCTGCCCGCCGCCCGCACCCCGGAGGAGCAGCAGCCCAACTGGGGTCAGGACACGGGCGCCGGCCAGCCGCAGGAGGTCCCGCCCACCGGACGCCGCCGGGCCCGCCGTGCGCTGGCCGAGGCACCGGAGCGGCCGATGCCCGAACAGGCCCAGGGCCAGGCGCAGCCGCAATCCCAGCCCCAGCCTCAGGCGCAGCCCCAGCCCCAGCCCCAGCCACAGCCCGCGGGGGAGCCCGGTCTCGTCCGCTCCCCCTTCGCACTGCCCCCGGCCGCCGCCGACCGGGCGCAGCCCGGTGCGCTGCCGCCGGAGCTCGGCCCGGCCGGGCTCGTCCCCGCGCAGCACGGCGCCCGCGACGCGCGGGGCGGCGCGCCCCAGCCGCCGCAGGGCGGGGGCCTGGCCGTACGAGGCGAGCCGGTACCCCCCAACGGCGCCGCACGGCCCGAGGGGTGGCCGTCCGACCCCGCTCAGGGCCAGGACCCGCATCGGCCCCGACCCGAGCCGCAGGCCCAGGGCTCCGGCGCCGCCGCCGGACCGGGTGAGTCCGCCATGCCCGCGCTGCCCGCCGCCCGCGCCCCCGAGCAGCAGCCCACCGGACGGCGCCGCGCCCGGCGGCCGCTGACCGAGGAGCCGCCGGAGGCGACGCAGGGCGGTCCGCAGCCCGTGGAGCCGGGTCCGCGCCCACCTGTCCAGCAGTCGGCCCAGCAGCCTGTCCAGCAGCCGACGCAGTGGCCGGAGGCGCCCGCGCAGCCCCGTCCGCAGCCGCTGCCCGCGGAGGCCCCGCCGAGCGCCGACACCACCCAGGGGCGCGCGATCAGCGTGCGCACCCTGGGCCAAGGGGTGCCGTTCGCCCACCAGGTGGGAGAGCACCCCCAGGGCCAGGCCCCGCAGGGACAGGCCCCGCACGGCCAGCCGCAGGGGCGTCCGCCGCACGGCGGCCAGCCGCAGACCCCCTCCGGCGGCACCAGCACCGCGGGGTCCGGCAGGCGGCGCAAGCTGGCCGCCCGGCCCGAGATGACGGACCAGGACACCGCTGCCGAACCGCAGTCCCCCGGCGGCCGGGCGCATCCGCACGCCGGACCGCGTCCGCACCCCGGGCCACCTGCCGGACCGCACACCGGACCGCAGCCGCATCCCGGCCCGCAGACGGGCGCCCAGCCGCGGCCCCAGGGGGGACCGGGGCCGCAGCGTGCGGCGGGTCCGTCGCACAGCTCGGGCCGTGCGTTCGCCATCGGCGCGCCGGACGAGGGAGCCGAGGGGCCGGAGCCGCTGGACGGGCCCAACGGCGCCGTCGAGGTCGTCGACGACCGCACCCCGCCGCCCGACGACGAACTGCCGCCGGAGCCGCTGGACAACCCGCGCCGCCTCCTCGTGTGGCCGGCCCCGGACATGTCCACCCAGCAGGCGCTGAGCGACCGCGGCTACCGCCCGGTGATCGTCAACTCCCGTGAGGAGGTGGACGCGCAGATCGCCGCGTACCCGGCGGCGCTGTTCGTCGACCCGCTGACCGGCCCGATCACCCGGACCGCGCTCCAGTCGCTGCGTACGGCCGCGGTCGCCGCCGAGGTGCCGGTGCTGGTGACCGCGGGGCTCGGCCAGGCGACGCGGGAGGCGGCGTACGGCGCCGACCCGGCCGTCCTGCTCAAGGCACTCGCCCCGCGCGACAGCGAGCAGCACCCGCCGCGCGTTCTGCTGATCGAGGAGCACGAACCGATCGCGGCCGCGCTGACGGCGACGCTCGAACGGCGCGGGATGCAGGTCGCCCGCGCGGCGACGGACGCGGACGCGGTCTCCCTCGCGGCGCAGATGCGGCCGAATCTGGTGGTGATGGACCTGATGCAGGTGCGCCGCCGCCGGGCCGGGATCGTCGACTGGCTGCGCGGCAACGGACTGCTGAACCGCACCCCGCTGGTCGTCTACACCTCCGCGGACATCGATCCGGCGCATCTGTCGCGGCTGGCCTCGGGCGAGACGGTGCTGTTCCTGGCGGAGCGCTCGACGAGCGCGGAGGTGCAGTCGCGGATCGTGGATCTGCTGGCGAAGATCGGCACCAACTGACGCTCACCACGGCCCATGGCACCCGGCACCCGGCACCGCCTGACGCCACGGCCCTCACGGTGACATGCGGCCCGTAAGGAGACGCTCGCCTCCTTACGGTGCCGCTCTCCCTACGGGGACCGCCGCCGTGACCGCCGCCGCGACCGTCTTCGGGGGGCGTGAGCGCACCGAACACGCCCCCCGTCCGGCCGCTCCTCAGCCCAGCGTGGTCACGTCCAGCTCTCCGTCCGCGTACTGCTTGCGGAGCACCTTCTTGTCGAACTTCCCCACGCTCGTCTTCGGCACCGCCGGAATCAGCGCCCAGTGGTCCGGAAGCTGCCAGCGGGCGATCCGTTCGGCGAGGAAGGCCCGCAGCCCCTCGTAGTCGACCGTGGCGCCGTCCGTGAGCACCACCGTGGCCAGCGGCCGCTCGCCCCACTTCGCGTCCGGCACCGCCACCACCGCCGCCTCCGCGACCTCCGGATGGCCCATCAGGTGGTTCTCCAGCTCGACCGAGGAGATCCACTCGCCGCCCGACTTGATGACGTCCTTGGCCCGGTCGGTCAGCGTCAGATAGCAGTCGGGGGTGATGGTGCCGACGTCGCCGGTCTTGAGCCAGCCGTCCTCGGTGAACTTGTCGTCGGGGCGGAACGGCTCGCCGTCCGCCCCTCCGTAGTACGCGCCCGCGATCCACGGCCCGCGCACCTCCAGCTCACCCGGCGTCTTCCCGTCCCAGGGCACGAGTTCGCCGTCTGCCGAGACCAGCCGGAACTCGACGGACGACGGGAAGCGGCCCTGCGAGATCCGGTACGGCCAGGCGTCCTCCGCCGAGAGCCCGCCGGGCGGATGGGCCACGGAGCCCAGCGGCGAGGTCTCCGTCATGCCCCACGCGTGGACGACGCGGATGCCGTGGCGTTCCTCGAACGCCTTCATCAAGGAGGGCGGGCAGGCCGCTCCGCCGATGTAGACGTTCCGCAGACTGCTCACCTCCCGCGGCGTCTCGTCGAGTTCGGCGAGCAGCCCCTGCCAGACGGTGGGCACGGCGGCGGCGAGGGTGGGACGCTCGCGCTCGATCATCTCGGCGAGCGGCTTGGGCTGGAGGAACCGGTCGGGCATCAGGATCGAGGCGCCCGCCATGAAGGCCGCGTGCACGGTTCCCCACGCGTTGGCATGGAACATGGGCACCACGGGCAGCAAAGTGTCGCTCTCCGACTGCCCGAACGACTCCGCGGCGTTGACCTGCATCGAGTGCAGATAGATGGAACGGTGGCTGTAGGCCACGCCCTTGGGGTCGCCGGTCGTCCCCGAGGTGTAGCAGAGCGCGGCGGCCTGGCGCTCGTCGATCTCCGGCCAGGCGTAGCGCTGCGGCCGGCCCTCGATCAGCTCCTCGTACTCATGGACCCGGGCGGCGCAGCCGTCCAGCACGGAACGGTCGCCGGGGCCGGTGACCACGATGTGCTTCACGGTGGTGAGGCCGGGGAGGAGCGGGGTGAGCAGCGGCAGCACGGAGCCATCGACGATGATCACGCGATCGGCGGCGTGGTTCACGATCCAGCCGAGCTGCTCGGCGGGCAGCCGGAGGTTGAGGGTGTGCAGCACGGCGCCCATGGAGGGGACCGCGAGGTACGCCTCCAAGTGCTCGGCGTTGTTCCACATCAAGCTGGCCACGGCCTGCCCCGGCTCGACCCCGAGCTCATCGCGCAGCGCGTTCGCCAGCTGGATCGACCGTACGCCCACGTCGTGGAAGCTACGGCGCCGGGGCTCGCCCTCGCCGGTCCAGGTGGTCACATGGGACGTGCGGCCGTGCACGATCGCCCCGTGCACAAGGATGCGGGTCACGGTCAGCGGTACGTCCTGCATCGTGCTGAGCACCGGGGCCTCCAGGCTTACGGTTACGCGCGGGTAGAGGTTCCGCCGATTGTGCAGCCGACCACCTGGTATGTCACTACCCCGGTCACTGCCCCGGCCCGCTCGCCCGCGCACCCGCTCGCCCGCGCACCCGCCGCCCGGCCGCTCACGCCGCTCAAGCCGCTCACGCCGCGTGGCTGAGATCCGGGTCCTCACGGAGCTTGCCGAGGGCGCGCGAGACCGCGCTCTTGACCGTGCCGACGGAGACCCCGAGCACCTCCGCCGTCTGGGCCTCGCTCAGGTCCTCGTAGTACCTGAGGACGACCATCGCCCGCTGACGGTCCGGCAGGCGCAGTACGGCGCGCCACATCGCGTCGCGGAGGGCCTGCCGTTCGGCGGGGTCCGGGACGGGCACCGACTCCGGCTCGGGCAGCTCCTCGCAGACGAATTCGTCGACCTTGCGCTTGCGCCACTGCGAGGTCCGGGTGTTGACCAGCGCGCGCCGCACATAGCCGTCCAGCGCTTTGTGGTCCTCGATGCGCTCCCAGGCCAGGTACGTCTTGGTCAGCGCGGTCTGGAGCAGATCCTCCGCGTCACAGGCGTTGGAGGTCAGCGAGCGGGCAGTGCGCAGCAGCACCGGCCCCCGCGCCCGTACGTACGAGGTGAACGACGGGAACGCGGCGGTGGATGCGCCTGTGCACACGGTCGTGGTCATACCTCAACGCTAGGAGCGGGCAGGGTTCGCGCGGATCGGCCATAAGTGCCGAAGGAGAATCAGTCTCAAGTTGGAGGGGTGGGGCTGGCATCACCTCCTGCGGGGGGAGGGTGCGGACGGAGGATCAGGGTTCGCCCCGGAGGGTGTCCGGGGGGTGTCCGGGGGGTGTCCGGGGAGGGCCTGGGGGTGTCCGGGGAGGGATCGACGGTGGGTCACCCCGCGATCACTTGATGATCGCGACCGGTGCGTCCACCTTGTTGCGGTCGATACGCAGCTTCCGGCCGCCGTGCGTCACATCGACGTTGCCCTTGTACTGGTGGATGCGGCGGTGCGGATTCCACGCGCTCTTGGCCAACACCGGCTCCCCGTACAGCGACGGCTTCTTCTTCCAGCGCGCGAACCACATCGCGGAGGGCAGGTCATGGACCCCGGCCCGGCGGGCCTGCTCCACATGGCGCACCCCGGACTCGGCGCTGCTGTAGAAGCCGGGGAAGAAGCCGCGCGAGCGGACCTCGCGGTTCCAGCCGCGGATGAAGGAGAGCGTCTTGGCGGCACAGCTCTTCCGCGTCAGGTCGTACGCCTCCATGTCGAGGTAGAGCGCGCTGCGCTTCTTCATGGACAGCGCCTTGGCGCGCGCCACCGCGTCCTTGCCCTCCTTGCGCCCCTGGGAGAAGGGCTTGCTGCCGATGGGCACATGCTTCTTGTTGGCGCTGCGGACGCAGGGGGCCTGGGATCCGACGAAGATGGGCAGGACCCGCCACTTCATGCTCTTGACGCCGCGCATCCAGGAGACGGTGAGGTGGGGCTGGCTCGCGCAGGCCCGGCCGCGGCCGGCGTAATAGACGCCGACGGCGCGGTAGCGCGAGCTGTTCCACGCACGCAGGGTGGCGAGGGACGGCGCGTGGCAGGTGTCGAAGGCCCAGCCCTTGAAGACCTTGGCGCCCAGGGGGCGGGGGTCGGGGAGGACCTCCGCCGAGGCGGCGGGGGTGGCACCGGCGACCGAGGTGGCCAGCGCCGCGACCAGACCGGCGATCCAGCCCGTGGCCTTCCATCTGCCCTTCGTGGCCTTCCATCTGCTCTGGTTACGTCGGGTCATATGACGAGTGAAGGTGGACATCGGCGGACCGCTACCGCCGACACGCGCACGGTTCAGCCGTCTGCGCCGAGGAGAAGCCCGGATGTCGGTACCCCGGTGCCCGCGGTGACCAGGACCCGGGCGGCCTCCGCCACCTGGTTGACGGAGGTGCCGCGGATCTGGCGGACGGCCTCGGCGATCCCGTTCATCCCGTGCAGATACGCCTCCCCCAGCTGACCGCCGTGCGTGTTGAGCGGCAGCGCGTCCTCGGCGACGAACCCGGCCGCCTCACCGCGTCCGCAGAAGCCGAACTCCTCCAGCTGCATCAGCACGAATGGCGTGAAGTGGTCGTACAGGACGGCCACGTCGATGTCGGCCGGGGTCAGCCCGCTGCTGCGCCACAGCTGACCCGCCACCACCCCCATCTCGGGCAGGCCGGTCAGATCGTCGCGGTAGAAGCTCGTCATCTGCTCCTGGCCGCGCCCTGCCCCCTGCGCCGCGGCCGTGATCACGGCGGGCGGACGCCGGAGGTCCCGCGCCCGCTCCACGCTGGTGACCACGAGCGCCTGGCCGCCGTCCGTCTCCTGGCAGCAGTCGAGCAGCCGCAGCGGCTCGACGATCCAGCGGGAGGCGGCGTGGTCGGCGAGGGTGATCGGCTTGCCGTGGAAGTACGCGGCCGGGTTGGTGGCGGCGTACCGGCGATCGGTGACGGCCACATGGCCGAAAACCTCGGGCGTCAGCCCATAGGCGTACAGATAGCGCTGGGCGGCCATGGCGACCCACGAGGCCGGGGTCAGCAGCCCGAAGGGCAGCGACCAGCCGAGCGCGGCGCCCTCGGCGGACGCCTCGCGGTGCTGTACGCCGGAGCCGAAGCGGCGCCCGGAACGCTCGTTGAACGCGCGGTAGCAGACGACGACCTCGGCGACACCGGTCGCGACGGCGAGCGCGGCCTGCTGCACGGTGGCGCAGGCGGCGCCCCCGCCGTAGTGGACCCGCGAGAAGAAGGTGAGATCGCCGATGCCGCACGCCTGGGCCACGGTGATCTCGGGGCTGGTGTCCATGGTGAAGGTGACCAGCCCGTCCACATCGGCCGGGGTGAGCCCCGCGTCGTCCAGGGCCGCCTGGACGGCCTCGACCGCCAGCTTCAGCTCACTGCGGCCGGAGTCCTTGGAGAACTCGGTGGCCCCGAGCCCGACGAGGGCTGCCCGGCCGCCCAGGGTGTCCGCCTTGCGGGCGCTCATCGGGACGCGTCCGGGGTGGGTGTGGGGGCGTCGGCGGTGGTCGTGGGGGCATCGGCACGCGGGGCACGCGGGACGTCGTCGGGGAGCCGCACCGTGACCTTGCCGGTCACATGGTGGCCGATGCCGTTCCTGCCGGTGACCGCGACCTCCGCCATTCCATCGACGACCGAGGTGATCTCGCCGGTCAGCACCATCTCATCACCGGGATAGTTGGGCGCGCCGAGCCGGATGGCGACCTTACGGAGCTGGGCCCGCGGCCCGAAGTGATCGGTGATGTACCGGCCGACCAGCCCGTTGGTGGTGAGGATGTTCATGAAGATGTCCGGGGAGCCCTTCTCCTTGGCCGCCTCGTGGTCGTGGTGCACATCCTGGTAGTCCCGGGAGGCGAGGGCGCCGGCGACGATCAGGGTCCGGGTGATCGGGATGCGCAGCGGGGGCAGCTCATCGCCCGTACGCACCGTCATACGACCGCCTCCTCGTCCGTACCGTGTCCGTGCCCTGTCTGCCCTGTCTGCCCTGTCCGTGCCGTCCGTCGGGTCTGTCCTTCCGGTTCTCGCCCCCGGCCCGTCGCTCAGACCTCCGCGCACCGGAACACGGGCAGCTCCAGCTCGTCGTCCACACGCAGGAACTCCAGCTGGACGGGCATGCCGATGCGCACCTTGTCGTACGGCACGCCGGTGATGTCGCTGACCATCCGCACCCCCTCCGCGAGCTCGATCAGGCCGACCGCGTAGGGCGGGTCGAAGGCGGGGAAGGGCGGATGGTGCATGACCACATAGCTGAACACCGTGCCGTCGCCGGACGCCTCGACCGCCTCCCACCGCTGGGAACCGCACGTCCCGCACCCCGGCAGCCAGGGGAAGCGCGGGGCGGCGCAGTCCAGGCAGCGCTGGATGAGCAGCTGATGCCGGGCGACGCCCTCCCAGAAGCCCGCGTTGTCGCGGTTGACGACGGGCCGGGGGCGGCGGGGACGGTCGGCCCTCGGCTCCCGCTTCGGCTCCGTCTCCCGCTTCGGCTGCGTTCGCGGTGGCGTGTACGTCGCGGGTGCGTACTTGAGGATGCGGAAGCGGTGGGTGCCGACCAGCCCCCCGTCACCGGTCCGGACGTTCATCCGGGTGGTGACGAAGTGCCCGCTGCCCAGCTTGGTGGTCTTGCGCGGCGACACCGACTCGATGACCGCGTCGAAGGTGATCTGATCGCCGGGACGCAGCGGCCGCAGATACTCCTGCTCGCAGTCGGTGGCGACCACCGAGGTGCAGCCCGCGCGGTCGAGCAGCGCCAGCAGCTCGAGGTACGCGTTGGAGCGGGCCGAACCGGCGGGGCGCCCGGCCAGCCCGGCCATCGTCCACGCCTGAAGCATCGTCGGCGGGGCGATGCCGGGGTAGGCGGGGTTGGTGTCGCCCATCGCCTCGCACCAGTGCCTGATCATGGGCTCGTTGACGGGGTCCCTGCCCCTGCCGCCGCTCGAGGCCGTCCGTCCCTCGTACGCCTTCAGCCGTCCGTACAGCTCGTCCTGGTCGTGCGGGTCATCCAGCTCGTCACGCGTCATCGCTTCCCCTGCCGCATGTCTGCCGTAGAAAGCTTTTCTGACTATCCGTCAGATAAATCGACGCTGTCAAGAACACCGGGACGCCGAAGCGCACCGCCACGCACGATCGCGCGATGGCGTTGATTCGCCATCGCGCGATCGTTACGACCTCACCCGTCCCGTTCGCTCAATGAATCACCACGGCTCACTCAGATCGATCGGACAATGCCCCACCCCCCGGCTCCCCCGCTTTCCCCTCGCGGGCGCCCGCGAGGGCGGCGACCTCCCCCCGTGCGAGCGGGGCAGGCCCCAGGAGCCGAGGACCGGCCGGCCGAGACTCACCCGGATGTCCGCCATGTCGATTCCTCCGATCCCCCGACGCTCGGGAAGTGTCGCGGAAGCAGAGTTGCCCACCGATTCCCGGACGATGCGCGCGGGCCGCTGGAATTACCACGCAAGCATGATGAACCTGTTTTAAACGCCCGATGCACCCCCGCTCCCCGCCCCGCGCCGATGCGCCGCCCGCCCGGCCGCAGGACGAGAAAAGTCAGGGAATCGAGTCCCGGAACGGGACGGGGAGGGGAACCGGTTCCGCATACTTTCGGCCATCCTCGACGGCTTACCGAGCCCTCTTCCCATTACCGAACACTTGTCCGAAAATGGAGGACATGGCGAACCCTGCACTCGCCCATGCTCTCGCCCACGCCCTGACCGCCGCGGCCCACGGCTTCCGCGTGATCCCACTGACCCGCGCGAAACTGCCCGCCGTGCGCTCCCCCCACCACCACGACCCCGCGCCCCTGCCGTGTCACGGCGAATGCGGCCGACTGGGCCACGGTGTCCATGACGCGTCGGCGGACCCGGAGGCGATCCGCGCCCTGTTCGCCGCGGCCCCCTGGGCCACCGGCTACGGCATCGCCTGCGGATGCGCCCCGCACCACCTCATCGGCGTCGACCTCGACCTCAGGGACGGACGAGCCGGAGCGCCTCAAGGGGCCGGGGAAGCGGGCGGCACGACCAGTCGAGCCGGGCAGACCGGGGAGCCCGGTGGAGCCAGGCAGACGCGGCAAGACGGGCAGGCCGGGGAGCCCGGGAAGCCGGGTGCAAGCGGTAAGGCCGGTGCAATCGCGGAGGCCGGCACAAGCGCGGGAACCGGCACAAGCGCCAAGACCGGTGCAAGCGGTAAGGCCGGCACGGACGGTCCGGCCGCCCTCGCCCGGCTGGCCCGCGAGCACGCCTTCGCCATCCCCCGTACGGTCACCGTGCTCACCCCGAGCGGCGGCCGCCATCTGTGGCTGTGCGGCCCGCCCGGCCTCACCGTCCCCAACTCCGCCGGCCGGCTGGCCCCCGGCATCGACATCCGCGGGCTGGGCGGCTATCTGGTCGGCCCCGGTTCGTACAGCTCACATGGCAGTTACCGGCTCGCGCCCGGCTCTCCCGACTGGGCCCCGGCACCCGCCCCGCCCGCGCTGCTGCGCCTGCTCACGCCCCCACGCCCCTCCCCCCGCCCGTACCCGCCGTCCCCCAGGCCCCGTACCGCGGCCCTGGCGGGGCTCGTACGGTTCGTCCGCGCCTCGCGGGAGGGCCAGCGCAACGTCCGGCTGTTCTGGGCCGCCTGCCGCGCCTACGAGACGGGCGCCGGGCCGGAATTGGCCCCCGCCCTGATCGAGGCCGCGCTGGACACCGGTCTGCCCCCGCACGAGGCCCGCGCCACCGTCGCCTCCGCGGCCCGCAGCGCCGCCCGCCACCTCCAGCCCCCGGAGGCATGGGCCTGACACCTGCTGGACCGCATGAACGGAGCTGGGGCGGCAGGCGTACGACAGGACGCCAGAGGCGGCGCGATCCAGCGGTACACAGACAGTGATCCGTGCGCTACGGGAACGAGGAGCACTATCGTGACCACGCGACGAGGCGCTCCGTACAGGAACCAAGCGGCGCAGGGACCAGGCGACGTAGCAACCCGAACGTCGTAGGAACCAAGCGGCACAGGAACCGAACGGCGTAGGGACCGAACGGCGTAGCAACCACACGCCCACTCGCCGGCGCTTCCGCCCTCGAGGCGGACAGTGAAGGGATCCCCGCTCTCCCCGTGACCGGCCGGCCGCCTCCGGCGCACCGGCACCAAGGCGCGAGAGGGGGGAGCATTGCACGAGCTCTACGCACAGGGGTGGTTCGCGGACGCCGTGTTACCCATGGGCGTCTGTGCGCTGGTCACCTGGATTTCGCTGGTCCATCGCTTCGCCGACAAGGGCCGTCTGCTGGGGACCGTACGGTCCGCGGCGCTGTGCTGCGGGATCATCGCCTGCACCTGCGCGGCGGCGCTGCTCACCATCGTCCTGCTGCTGCCGCACGCCGCCGATGTGCCTCCCGCCGTGGCCGCTGCCGCCGCGGGCGGCGCCCTGGCGCCGCGCGTCCGTCAGCAGCAGAACCAGCAGTCCACACCTCCCTTCGTGGCCGTGATCACGCTGGGTATCGCGGTGCTGCTGAGCGAACTGGAGCGGCGGCTGGTGCATGACATGTACATCCACTGCCACCGGCTGGTCAGGGACTTCGAGAACGTGGCCCAGCTGCGCATGTTCGCCTTCGAGGCCCGCCGCCACCTGCGCGGCTGCGCCTCCGCGACCAAGGACAAGACGACGATCAACACCTTGTACGAAGAGGTGGACCAACTCCTGGACGACGCCGCCAAGGTGGAGGCCGACGTCGAGGCGAGGTGCCGGCAGCGCGAGGTCCAGGAGTTCGCGCCGGAGCTGCACGCCCCGACCCGGGAGGAGGCGGAGGACCGCCGTCAGGCCCTGGCGATGGCCATGGACGCCTGCGTGCGCATGCTGGAGTTCGGCTACCGCACCGGCAAGCGGAGCGGCGACCGGGAGCTGATGCGGCTCCGGGACGAGGCGCTGGCCGTACGGCCACTCGCCACGACGGGCGCCCCACACCCCTGACCAGGCGCCACGCGCCGCCACGAGGGGTGAGGGCCGTCAGGGCCGTCCGAGGCACACCGAAGCGCTCAGGGAGCGTAGACAAAGGCATCGGACCCATCGCCGAGCCCGTGCGCCCGACGAGCCCCGTCCTCCTTGGGCTCCACAAAGCTGATCTTGATGTCCAGCTCCAGGGCCTCGGCCACGGCCGCCAGGGACCGCAGGGTCAGATTCTCGTCCCCGGAAAGTATTTGGCTCACCCGTCCCGGGCTGACGTCCATGAGCCGGGCGAGGTCCGCGCGGCTCATGTCGCGCTTCCCCAGCAACCCCGCGACCTCCACCGTGGCCTGCCGCGCCAACCGGGCCCCGGCACGGTCCGCAGCCTCCCCCTTCGTGCCTTTGCTCTTCCACGGCACACTCATCACTCTCCCAGCGCATGGTGCCGGCCATGGGGCATCGCCCCCTCAGTGACAGGTTCCCACCTTTAGCTACAACTAAAAGCCCTCTTCCGCCATCCCCGCCCGCCAACCCACCCCCACTCGGCCGAACCCCCCGCCCTGACCTGCACCAAGCCCCCACCCACCACTTTTCGGCCAGATTCGCGGCGATGGGCCCGTAACCTCGTCACCGTGCAGAGCAGCGAAGCCAGTGAATCTGCGGGCGCAGCCCCCTATGTACGCTTCCAGAGCACCGTCCGGAACGCGCGCGGCTACTACACCGGAGTCTTCGGACTGGTCAACGGCCTGGCCCGAGCCGGGAAGCTGACCGCCGAGCAAGAGCGCTTCCGCCGGACCAACAACGACTGGTACAACGCGGTCTATCCCGACCCCTCCACCGTCGACCCCACGGTTTACGACCACGAGCTCCACCCCGGAGCCGCCGCCTGGTTCAAGTCCGCGTCCCGGGAACTCATCCAGCGAGTCGACGGCTACCTGCGTATCCTCACCGCCCATGGGATCGAGTGCCGGATGCTCAGCTCATCGAACCCAGGAAGGATCGTCTACGAGGACGCCCACCAAATCGTCGTCGTCCCCCACACCGGGGTCAGCGGCCGAAGCCACATCCGCAGCGCCGCCGTCCCGACCACGCGTCCATCACCCCCGGCGCACCACTCCCCCGATCCATGAGTCCCCGTCAAGCGCCGGCCCGTCTTCGAGTCCGACACCAGCGTCTCGACCCCCTGACGCCTTTTTCGGGTGCCTTTACCACGCGGCCATGCGCCCTGCGAGGCCACTGACCTACAAGAGTCGGCCCGCAAGCTCCCTGAGGAAGGCTGGGGCGAACTGGTGCTGTCCAGCAGCACTCCCCGAGTGGGCTCGTCCTGGACGGACAGCCGAGAGTCCTTCGACACCAGGGGCCTCAAACGACGGACCCGGAAGGTCACCCGCACGGTGCCCATCCCTCCTGTGCTGGTGCGCATGCTGCGGGAGCACATAGAGACGACGGACGGCCGAGGACGGCCGCCTATTCCGGGCTCACCGGGGCGGTCACGCATCGCCGTGCTGTTCCGGTTCTACGCCAAAGTGATCGACCGCAATCAGCAACGCTCGAACGAGCAGATCGAACAGGCGTTGAAAGACGACGACGATGAGCAAAGTTAGGGTCTACAGGGGCCGAGGGGGGCGAATGGCATGGACAGCATCACGGGTGCCGTGGGCTCGCAGATTCTCAGCGCCATGGTTGCCGCCGTGCTCACCGGCATCGGTGGGCTGGTGCGTTGGTTCGTCGTCAGGCGGCTCCCCGCGCGCCGCACATGGCGATTCTCAGATGTGCGCCAACTCTCCATCGCTCTGGACACCGGTTACGTAGACACAGGTCGCTACCAACGCCCCGTCGCCGGTCTAGGACAGGTCCGAGCCCTGTCCCTGCTGATCCCCTCCCTTACCCACGCCTATCGGGACCTGGATCTGGAGAAGGTCCGGCTGTCAGCCCACATGCCGGGCCATGAGATGGAGCACGACCTGCTTGTCCTCGGCGGGCCGAAGAACAACGAGGTAGCCCGCCGCCTCCTCACCGCCATGGGGGAGTCGCTGCCTTTCCGGCTGGGTGGAGGAGAGATCACCTGGGAGGGCACCGCTTACCAGGGAGAAGTCGCTGATGGCGTGGTCACGCGGGACTGCGGTTATGTCGTCCGGGCGCCGCACCCGCTCAACCCGAGCAGGCGTGTCGTACTCCTCGGTGGCTGGTCCACCTACGGCACGGTGGCCGCTGCCCGTTGGCTAACGGACAAAGGCGCCGACCGCTCGCTAAGCGCCGATGTCGCCGTACTCGTGGAGGCTTCCGTCCTACGCGACGGCCACGTGTCCGCGCCGCACGTTCTACGGCAAGCAAGCCTGAGCATGTGACCTGCGGCGAATCGCAGACGGCGAATCGCAGAGGCATTCCTGAGAGAGCTCCGCAAGGCGCCGGGAACCACGCCAGATCTGGTCCACGCCTGGTCCACACACGCTGGTCAACGGTGGGATTCCGGCGGCACGGCGTGAGACGGCGGACACGCGGAAGGGGTGCCCCTGAACCAGGGGCACCCCTTCCGACCAGCTACGTCGCTGACCTCGGCGGAGGCTGAGGGATTTGAACCCTCGGTGACATCGCTGCCACGACGGTTTTCAAGACCGTTCCCTTAGGCCGCTCGGGCAAGCCTCCCCGCGCCACTCTCGGTGGTGGCGCGAGGATCAGCCTAGCGTGTCAGCTGTCGCCCTTGCGCTTGCCCAAGGTGACATCCACCGTCGACAGCTTGCCGCCGCGCTTGTAGGTGAGGGTGACCTTGTCGCCCGGCTGGTGGGTCCAGATCTCGCTGATGAGGGTCGGGCCGCTGTCGATGACCGTGTCGTCCAGCTTGGTGATCACGTCGCCGGACTTGAGGCCGGCCTTGTCGGCCGGGCCGCCGGGGACGACGGCGGCGGTGCCGCCGGCGCCGTTGGAGGCGATGGTGGCGCCGTCGCTGGAGTCCTTCATGTTGACCGTGGCCTCGATCACCGGGTAGACCGGCTGGCCGGTCTTGATCAGCTGCTCGGCGACGTTCTTCGCCTGGTTGATCGGGATCGCGAAGCCGAGGCCGATGCTGCCGGACTGCTGGGACTCGCCGAGGCCGCTGCCGTTGCCGGCGGACTGGATGGCGGAGTTGATGCCGATGACGCCGCCGTCCGCGTTGAGCAGCGGGCCGCCGGAGTTGCCCGGGTTGATGGAGGCGTCGGTTTGCAGGGCGCTCATGTACGAGGCGTTGCCGCCGCCTCCGTCGCTGGAGGCGACCGGGCGGTTCTTGGCGCTCACGATGCCGGTGGTGACGGTGCCCGAGAGGCCGAAGGGGGCGCCGATGGCGACGGTGGCGTCGCCCACGGCGACCTTGTCGGAGTTGCCGAGCGGCAGCGGGTCGAGCTTGGCGCCCGAGGCGTTCTTGAGCTTGATCACGGCGACGTCGTAGCCCTCGGCGCGGCCGACGACCTCGGCGGTGTACCGCTTGCCGTTGGAGAAGGTGGCGGTCAGCTTGCCGTTGTCGGCGGCCGAGGCGACGACGTGGTTGTTGGTGAGGATGTGGCCCTGCTTGTCGTAGACGAAGCCGGTGCCGGTGCCGCCCTCGCCGTTGTTGCCCTGGGCCTCGATGGTGACGACGCTGGGCAGCGTCTTGTTGGCGATGCTGGACACCGAGCCGGGCGCGCGGCTCTCCGTCTTGGGGTTGCCGTAGGCGGAGACGGTGGTGGTGTCGCCGTCGCTCTCCCGGTCGGCGGCCCAGAAGCCGATGCCGCCGCCGATGCCGCCCGCGACCAGTACGGCGGCCAGCACGGCGGCGACCAGCCCGCGGGACTTGCGCTCGGACGGGCCGGAGGGCGGCACGGGTGCGGTCCCCCACGGTCCGCCCGAGCCGCCCTGTCCGCCCGGCCCGTCACCCGGGCCGCCCTGCGGATGTCCGCCCCCGGCCGACCACCAGGCGCTGGACTGTCCCGCGTCCGGGCCGGGGCCCGAGGCGCCGGGCACGCCGCCGCCGGACCCGTCGCCCGCGTCGGCCGACGCCGGGACGACCGCGGGAGCGGCCGGTGACGCGGGCGGGGGCGTCGACGGGGGCTGGGCGGGGGGCGCGGCCGACGGCGCGGGGTCGGCGGCGCCCGACGGCCCTGCCGCATGCGGCGTGCCTATTGGCGCCTCCGGTGCGGCAGGCCGCCCGCCCGCGGTGGGTTCGTAGTCCGGCGCGGGCGGCACCGCCGGGTTCGGGTGCGACGCCGGAGGGGCCGGATGCGGCCCGGGCGCGGGCGGAACGGCAGAGCCCTCGTTCTCGGTGCTCACAGCTCTCTCCTCAGGTGCACGACAGATTTCCTCGACGGCCCACGTGTACGTCTTACCGTCGTCAGCTTTTCCCACGGCGCGTCAGACCGCCGTAAGGAGCGGCGGCCCTGCGGACTACCACCCTTTATCCCGGACAATTCGCCCTACCGCCATTCCGTGCGAACGAACGGAGGGGCCGCGTCCACCGGCTCACACCGGGCGGTGGCACCATAACGCGGTGACCTATGCGCGCCCTGCCCGGGACAGCCGCCCCGGGCCGCACACCGTCTCCGTCGTGGCCCACCGCGGGGCCTCCGAGGACGCCCCGGAGCACACCCTGGCCGCCTACCGTAAGGCGATCGAGGATGGCGCCGACGCCCTGGAATGCGATGTCCGGCTGACGGCCGACGGCCATCTCGTCTGCGTCCACGACCGCCGCGTCAACCGCACCTCCAACGGCCGGGGCGCGGTCTCGGCACTGGAGCTGTCCGACCTGGCGGCCCTGGATTTCGGCTCATGGAAGGGCCGGACCACCGACAAGGAGGAGCCGGACCGCGACAGCCGCGACAGCACCTCCGTCCTCACCCTGGAACGACTCCTGGAGCTCGTCGCCGACGCCGGACGCCGCATCGAACTGGCGATCGAGACCAAGCATCCCACACGGTGGGCGGGCCAAGTGGAGGACCGGCTGCTCGCGCTGCTGCGCCGCTTCGGCCTGGACACGCCGCCACCCGGCGCACCTTCACCCGTCCGTGTGATGAGCTTCTCAGCACGCTCGCTGAACCGGATCCGGAGCGGGGCCCCCGCCCTCCCCACCGTCTACCTGATGCAGTTCATGCTGCCGCGCCACCGGGACGGCCAGCTGCCGGCCGGGGTGCGGATCGCGGGGCCGAGCATCCGGATCGTACGGAACCACCCCGACTATGTGCTGCGGCTACAGCGCGCGGGGCACCGAGTGCACGTATGGACCGTCGACGAACCGGAGGACGTCGAGCTGTGCGTCCGCCTCGGGGTCGACGCGCTGATCACCAATCGCCCCAAACGGGTGCTGTCCCAACTCGGACGCTCATAGTGGGCATTACAAGGCGTGCACCGGCGCGTTCGGTACGTATTCGATCGTGACGAGTGCGTCACACAATGCCACTTGGCCGGTTTCCGCTCCAGTGCCGCGGGGCATCCAACCCGTGGCGTGGGGCTAAGGAGGTCTCGGGGGTGGCATTGGTGGTGGCACGGCAGGTGCCGACGTCGTCGACCATGGCCGTGCCCCATGGTCCTGCGGGCGTCCGCGCGGCAAGACAGTGGTTGCGTGGCGATTTGGGCAGGACTGGGGTATCGGATTCGGTCATAGACGACGCTGTATTGATCCTTTCAGAACTACTCAGCAATGCGTGGCGACACGGCAGCCCTTGGCGTTCCGGCCATGGTGGCGGCACGGTCCGGGCGGCATGGAGTGTCGACGAAGACGATCGAGTGATGGTCGAAGTCACGGATGGCGGAGGACCCACAAGACCTCTTCCAGCCAATCCTTCGATCACCGCCCGCGGCGGCCGCGGGCTGAACATCATCATGTCGCTGGCCGAGGACTGGGGCGTGCGGGACGGCATCGGCGAAGTCACCGTATGGGCCCTTCTTCCGGCTGACGACAGTTTCTCCCGCCATGTCACGATTTCAACAGATCTCTCCCCCGCGCTGGGCGCGGAGCTGGCCTCCGGTCCGCGTCCGAGCCTCGACGCGAACGGCTCACGCCTCGACGCGAACATCAACACGACCATCGACACGAACATCAACACGGATATCGACACGAACATCGATCCCGATTTCGATCGCGAGCTGGACTTCGCCGATCTGGACGAGCTCGCGTAGCCGACGCGGCTCATGGAGCCGACGAGGTTCGGCCAAAGGGCTAGGCTCGCGCCCGTACCAGTCGTACGCGCCGTAAGGCACCGTCACGGCCGTACGCAGTCCGTCACGGGTGTACGAGCAAGCCCAGAGCCGCACGATCGGGAGACAGCCTCACCATGGCCAAGAAGCGCCGCCCCCAGACGAAGGCCACAGGCCCACAGGTCGCCAACGGCGAGATCCCTGTGGTGGGTGCGCGGGAGCCCTGCCCGTGCGGCTCGGGCCGTCGCTACAAAGCCTGTCACGGCCGGGAAGCCGCACACGCCGTCACCGAACTGGTGCAGCGCCCCTTCGAGGGGCTTCCCGGCGAATGCGACTGGGTGGCCCTGCGCGAGCTGGTGCCCGCCGCCACCGTCGAGCTGACCCTCGCCGAGGGACTGCCCGAGGGGGTTCCGTCGGTCACGCTCGCGACCGTGCTGCCCATGGCATGGCCCGCGCTGCGCCGCGACAACGGCGCCGTGCTGCTCGGCCTGCAGAACGACACGCCCTCCGGCGACATCAGCCGGGACCTGGCCGACACCCTGCGCCGGGCGCTGACCGCCGAGCCGGGCAGCCCGGTGGCCGCCGAGCGGGCTCCGGGCGACGGTCCGCGACTCCAGGATCTGCTCGACCCGAAGGGCACTTTCTCGCCGACCCTGCACGAGGGGTTCGAGTTCTGGCTCGAGGACGCCGCGAACGCGACCGGAGAGGTCGCCGCGTCGCTGGAGCGGGCCAACGCGGCCGCGATCCCCACCGTCCGGCTCACCGGCGTGGAGGCCGCCTACTGGTGCGAGACGCCCGAGAAGAACCACCTGCGCTGGGTGATGTCCCACCCCGAGGAGAAGCTGCTCGACGCGCTCGCCCGGCTGCACGCCGCGGGCGCCTCCTCGCTCGGTGAGAACACCCGGCTGGTGGGCTCCTTCCGGGCCCACGGGCTCACGGTGCCGGTATGGGACCTGCCACGCGGGATGAGCGCCGAGGACACCGAGAAGCCGGCCGTGGACCTCGCCGAGCGGCTCGCGGAGGCGCTCGCCTCCGACGCCCCGCTGACGCCCGAGCAGCGGCGCGCCCGGGGCGGACTCACCAACCGTCAGGTGACGCTGAGCTGACCGTCACCTGAGGGCCGGAGGGGGCCGACGGGACATGTGACACTGCTCACAACTTACCGTTACGCCCTGCAAATAGGCGTCCGGAAATCCGCGATCGAATTTGCTAACGGCCGATCTCTTGTTACGGTTCTAAAAGCCCGGTCGCTGGTGCATCCCCCGTCGCCAGCGACCGGGCGCTTCCATGTCCGCGTCCGGACGGTGTCACGAAGCGCTGGTGGCGGACCAACGGACGTCAGCACCGCGGGAGTTGCTCCCGGAAGCGGCAGTTGCTCAGGAAGCGGTAGTTGCTCCCGGAACGCGAAACGCCGAAACGCGAATCCCGGAACGCGGAGTCAGGAGCCCGGAGCCCAAAGCGCGGGCAGTCGCCTCCCCGCCCTCCGAGCCCCACACGAGCCCCACACACCCGAGCGTCGCGATCAGCGGGCCCCGAACCCCCGCGCCCGGGGCCCGCCCTCAGTAGGCGAGCCGGCTGCCCCCGTCGGGCGCGCTGGTGCTCGCCTCGACCAAGGCGTCCACCACCGTGGCCACCTGAGGCAGCCAGGGCCGCCCGGAGCGGCGCAGCGGCGGCCGCTCCCAGCGCACCCGCCCGAGGCCCGTCTGCGACGGCGGCAGCACCACATAGCCGCCCTCGCCGTGGAACCGCAGCGAGCTGGGCACCCAGTCCTTCTGGTGCAGAAGCTCGCCGAGCTCTTCCAGGGAGTACGGCTCCACCAGCAGCGACCAGCGGGTGGGCGTGGCGACCACCGGGCCGAGCCGTATGCCCGCCCGGTCGAAGACCGCCAGCGCCCGCGCTCCGGCGACCGCGGGCAGGCTCACCGCGCACGGCGCGTGGCCGCCAGTGGCCAGCAGGAGGGGCGCGGTGGGCCGGTTGGTCCACCACCAGCGCACCATGCGCGCGTCGGTGGTGGCGGCCAGGAGGACGGGATCGAACGGATGACCGCCTGGGACCGCGCACTCCGGATCGGGGCAGCCGCACACCCGGAGTCGTCCGCCGCCGGCCCTGAGGCCGACACCCGGGACCACGGGCCACTGCCACTCGGTGGCGCAGGTGAGCGCCGCGCGCAGCAACGGCGACCGCGCGCCGCGCCGCAGCGAGAACTTGCGTCGCCTTCCGAGGATCTCGCGCATGAGCGCTCGTTCCTTTCCGTTAACGCCGAGGGCTGTCCGTCGCACTACATGGCACTTCAGATGGCACTTCACTTGGCACTACGTGGCGCTGTCCGGCATCGTTCGGCCCGTCACAGCAGGTGGATCACAAGTCACTGCGCGTACAAGGCAGCGCATCACGCCGCAGGCCGGGCGTGGAACCTGGCGAGGGGTGGCGGGCGCATGGCGCTTGCCGTCCTGGTTGGTGCCTTCCTCGCCACTCGGGGATGGGCACGGCCGTCGTCGTGTATGACGCCTGGACCGGCCGCAGGGTTCCGGGACGATCCGAACTGCCCCTGTCCCTCTCCGATGTGTACCCGTCGCGGTGAAGACGACGCGCTGTGGAACGACGTCAGTCGACCGCGACGGACGGGCGTAATGACTTTTTTTCGGCCAAGTTCAATTCCCCACAGACACCAACAAGACCACCGGGACGATGCTGGACATCGCATCTGCGGTCCGTTACATCTGGAGACAGTAGCGGCACAGTAGCGGCGCAGCACGACAGGGGGTTTGCGATGCTATTGAGCGAGCCGGACCCGGCGGGTGAAAGCAGCGGGCCATGAACTCGCCCCACGCGCCGAAAGTGGCTGGAATCGATCCTTCCCTCCCTGCGCCCACGCAAACTGCCGATCCGATCACTCCGCCCCTGGCCGCGCCCAACTCCGGTGTCCAGGACCGGCTCGCGGGCTGGGTCTCGGATCTCACCACCCTTCATGAGCTCACCGAGCGGCTGGTCCGGACCGTCACGCTCGAGGACGCGCTCCATGAACTGCTGCGCGCGGGCGCGGCCCTGGTCGGCGCCCGGCGCGGACTCGTCGCGCTGGAACCGGCCGACGGGCTCGGCCCGGTGACCACCGTGGGGCTGGGACTCGGCCACGCCGACCTCGGCCAGATCGAGACCATCCCGCGCGGCTCCGCCTCCGCCGGTCATCTCCTCGACGGACTGCCCGAACCGGGACCGGGCGGTGAGCGGCGCGCCGAGGTCACGCACCCCGACATCGCGAGCGAGGCCGACCTCGACCCGCGCCACCGCGAGGTGGCCGCACGGCTCGGCTTCTCCGCGAGCTACGCCGTACCCCTGGACCCATTCCGGACCGACCCCTGGACCGCGCCCGGCCTCACCGCCATCCCCGCGCCCGCCCCCGACGCGGACCGCGCCGGCGTCGACGCCCCTGCGAGCCTCGGCTCCCCCACGGGCGCGGGCGACCACCTGGCCCCCGGCACCTGCGACACCGCGAGTGCGCCCGGCACCGGCCACGGGCGCGGCGCCACGCCCTCCGCCGCGCACCCGTCCGGGCTCGCCGCCGCCATGGGCACCGGCGGCCCCTCCGGGCGGCTCGGCGGGGCCGCCTGGCTGTACGACGAGCCCGCCGAGCCCGGGGAGCGCCAGCGCCACCTCGTGGGGCTGTACTGCCGCTACGCCACCGCGCACATCGCCCGGCTGATCGAGCTCTCCCGCGCTCGCGCCGCCGTCGCCACCGTCCAGGAGGAGCTGTTGCCCACCCGGCTGCCCCGGGTCCCCGGGGTGCGCCTCGCCGTCCGCCACCACCCCGGTCCGCGCGGCGGCGGGGACTGGTACGACGCGCTGCCGCTGCCGGACGGGGCGCTCGGGCTCTCGGTCGGCGGAGTCACCGGCTCCGGCCCGAGCGCCGTCGTCGCGATGGGGCGGCTGCGGTCCTCGCTGCGGGCGTACGCCGTGATGGAGGGCGAGGACCCGGTCGCCGTCCTGTCCGACCTGGAGCTGCTGCTGCGGCTCACCGAGCCCGCCCGTTCCGCGACCGCCCTGTTCGCCTACTGCGAGCCCGGGACGCGCAGAGTGGTGCTGGCCGGGGCCGGGCACTGCCCGCCGCTGCTCACCGGGGAGCGGCGCACCGAGTTCGTGGAGACCACCCTGTCCGCGCCGCTGGGGATGCTCTCGTGCTGGGAGGCGCCCAGCGTCGAGATCGAGCCGTCCTCGGGAGAAACGCTCCTCTTCTACAGCGACGGACTGCTGCACCGCACCGGGGAGCCGATGGACCGGGCCTTCGCCCGGCTGCACACGGCGGCGGCGAGCGCCCCCAAGGGCGTCCGGGGCGATCCGGACGCCCTCGCCGACCATGTGCTCCGTACGGTCCTCCCCGACGGAACCGACGGAACCGACGGAACCGGTGGAACCGGCGGAACCGATGGTCCCGACGGTCCCGGCGGCCGGGCGGCACCCGTGGGGCGGCCCTCGGAGGACGGCACCGAGGACCTCGTCCTGCTCGTGGCCCACTTCGACTGAGGCTCCGGGGCTCCGCAGGGCTCCCCGGGGCCTCCTCGATGCTGCGGACCCGGAGCTTGGGACCCTCCCGGCCGCCGTGCCCCCGCACATACGATGGGAGGGGTCCAGTGCGAGGAGGATGACGTGACCGAGGAGCCCACTCCCGAAGCCCCGGCGACCCCGGAAGGCGAGGAGCCCATCAAGCAGCGGAAGAACGGCCTCTACCCCGGCCTTTCCGACGAGCTCACCGCGAACATGAGGTCCGGCTGGGCGGACACCGAGCTGCACGACCTGGAGCCCGTCGAACAGGCCCCGCACACCGCCCGCCGCCGCGCCGCGCTCTCCACGCGCTTCCCCGGCGAGCGCCTGGTCATCCCCGCGGGCAACCTCCGCACCCGCTCCAACGACACGGACTACAGCTTCCGCGCCTCGACCGAGTACGCGTACCTCACCGGCGACCAGTCCGAGGACGGTGTGCTGGTGCTGGAGCCCGAGGCGGGCGGCGGCCACACCGCGACGCTGTATGTGCTGCCGCGCTCCAACCGGGAGAACGGCGAGTTCTGGCTGGACGGCCACGGCGAGCTGTGGGTCGGCCGCCGGTACAGCCTTACGGAGGCCGAGAAGCGGCTTGGCCTGCCCGCCAAGGACGTGCGCAAGCTGGCCGACGAGCTCAGGGCCGCGACCGGCCCGGTCCGTATCGTGCGCGGCCACGACGCCGCGCTGGAGGCCGCCCTGACCGACAAGGTCACCGGTGAGCGCGACGAGGAGCTGCGGGTCTTCCTCAGCGAGCAGCGCCTGATCAAGGACGAGTTCGAGATCGGGCAGCTACAGGCGGCCGTCGACTCGACGGTCCGCGGCTTCGAGGACGTCGTCAGGGTGCTGGACAAGGCGCAGGCGACCTCCGAGCGCTATATCGAAGGAACGTTCTTCCTCCGGGCCCGGGTCGAGGGCAACGACGTCGGCTACGGCTCGATCTGCGCCTCGGGCCCGCATGCCACCACCCTGCACTGGGTGCGCAACGACGGCCCGGTCCGCGCCGGCGATCTCCTCCTCCTGGACGCGGGCGTGGAGACCACCACCCTCTACACCGCCGACGTCACCCGCACCCTGCCGGTGAACGGCACCTACAGCCCGTTGCAGCGCAAGATCTACGAGGCGGTGTACGAGGCGCAGGAGGCGGGCATCGCCGCCGTCCGGCCGGGGGCGAAGTACCGCGACTTCCACGACGCCGCCCAGCGCGTCCTCGCCACCAGGCTCGTCGAGTGGGGCCTGGTCGAGGGCCCGGTCGAGCGGGTGCTGGAGCTGGGGCTACAGCGCCGCTGGACGCTGCACGGCACCGGCCACATGCTCGGCATGGACGTCCACGACTGCGCCGTGGCCCGTACCGAGACCTATGTGGACGGCACCCTGGAGCCCGGTATGTGCCTGACGGTCGAGCCAGGTCTGTACTTCCAGCCCGACGACCTGACCGTGCCCGAGGAGTACCGGGGCATCGGCGTCCGGATCGAGGACGACGTCCTGGTGACGGAGGACGGCAACCGCGTGCTGTCGGCCGCGCTGCCGCGGACCGCCGACGACGTCGAGGCGTGGATGGCCCGCCTGACCGCCTGAGGCGGCACCTCACCGCTTGCGCGGCGGTCCCGGGGGAGCGCTTGACCACGCGGTTTCGGGGGGAGCGGCGGCGCCGCTCCCCCGTCCGTCCGCATCACGTCTGCCCCGGCACCTCACGGGTGGTCACCGCGAATCCGCTGGGCCGCGTCCCGCGTGACCGCCTCGGTGAGCGCTCCGGGCTGCCGCGCCGTCGTGGCGGTCCCCTCCGCCGTCGTCGCCACTGCCGTCGCCGTCGCTACTGTCGCCGTTGTCGTCGTCATGGGAATGGAATCAGGCCGCGAAGCGACCGCCTGTAGGGTGCGATTCCATGGCGGATTCGTGGGTCAATTCGGCGGCGATCCTCGGCACCGACCTCCATCTGGAGCTGACCCGCGCGGGCAGCCGCAGGGCCGCCCTGATGGGCGCGCTGCGGGAGGCCGTCCGCGACGGGCGGCTCGCCCCGGGCACCCGGCTGCCGCCTTACCGTTCCCTCGCCGCCGACCTGGGCATCGCCCGGAACACCGTCGCCGACGCCTACGCCGAGCTGGTCGCGGAGGGCTGGCTCACCGCCCGCCAGGGCTCCGGAACCCGGGTGGCACCCCGCCCCGCACCGCCCCCGCCCGTGCCCGCGCACCGGCGGCGCACGGCCGACCGGGGGTCGGGCGGGCACCCGGCCGGGGCAACCCGCGGCCGCCGCGCGCCCCGGACCGCCCCGCGCCCGGTGCACGACCTGCGCCAGGGCCGGCCGGACGCCACCGCCTTCCCCCGGACGGCCTGGCTCGCCTCGGCCCGCCGGGCCCTGATCGCGGCACCTCACGAGGCGTTCGGGCCCGGCGATCCGCGCGGCCGCCCGGAGCTGCGCCGCGCCTTGGCCGACTACCTCGCCCACGCCCGCGGCGTACGCACCGACCCCGGCCGGATCGTCGTCTGCTCGGGCTTCGCACACGCGCTGCGGCTGCTGAGCGGCACCCGGCTGCTGCGGCCCCGGATGGCCGTCGAGTCCTACGGCCTGGCCTTCCACCGCTCGCTCCTGGGCTCCGCCGGGGTCCGTACGGTCCCGCTGCCGCTGGACGCCGATGGCGCCCTTACGGATCGGCTGACCGCTCTCGACGGCGTACGGGCGGCCCTGCTCACCCCCGCTCACCAGTTCCCCACCGGCGGTCCGCTGCACCCCGAGCGGCGGGCCGCGGCCGTCGCCTGGGCCCGGGGGAACGACGCTCTGGTCCTGGAGGACGACTACGACGGGGAGTTCCGCTACGACCGCCGTCCGGTGGGGGCCGTCCAGGGCCTCGACCCCGAGCGGGTGCTCTATCTCGGCTCGGTCGGCAAAAGCCTCTCCCCGGCCCTGCGGCTGGGCTGGATGGTCCTGCCGGACCATCTGGTCGACCGCCTGCTGGACGCCAAGGGGGAACGCGAGGAATGGACCAGCGCCCTGGACCAGCTGACCCTCGCGGACTTCATCGAATCGGGCGGATACGACCGCCATGTGCGCCGTATGCGCCGGCGCTACCGCCGTCGGCGCGACGAGCTCGTCGCCACCCTCGCCGAACGCGCGCCCCATATCCGCGTCTCGGGGATCTCCGCGGGTCTGCACGCGGTCCTGGAGCTACCGCCCGGCACCGAGCGGTCCGCGCTGCGCGCCGCCGCCTGCCAGGGGCTGGCGCTCGACGGTCTCGGCGACTACCGCCACCCGGACGCCACCACACGGCCCCTCGACGGGCTCGTGGTGGGCTACGCGACCCCGCCCGAGCACTCCTTCCCGGGAGCGCTGGCGGCGCTGTGCCGCGCCCTGCCACCCGGACGAACGTCTTCTTGACCGGACAGACGCCTTCTTGAAGGGCCTGAAGGGCCAGCCTTCTAAGGTCAGCGGCTATGACGCTCTGAGCAGCGCTCCTTCGCGCCACTTGAGGATCTTGTCGAAGCTCACCACCACCCCGCCGCGGCCCGGACGGTCGCGATAGCGGACATGGTCGGTCAGGGCCTCGATGAGAAAGAGCCCCCGCCCGTGCTCCGCCTGCGGCGGAGCCGGACTGCGCGGCTGCTGTGGTCTCGGCGCACCGGCCGGACGCCGCTCGTCCCGGGTGCGGGCCGCGCGGCGGACGGTGCCGTGACCGGCGAAGCCGGGACCGGAGTCGGTGACCTCGATACGACAGGTGTCGCCGTCGATATAGGCCGTGACCCGATAATCCCCGCCCGTGCCGTCGCGACCCCCGTGCTCCACCGCGTTCGCACACGCCTCGGAGAGGGCGACCGACAGATCGTAGGAGATGTCCGGATCGACTCCGGCCGTCTCCATGGTGCCGAGGAGCAGTCGTCGTGCGAGCGGAACGCTCGCCGCCTCGCGGGGCAAATGGAGTGACCACCAGATGCTCATGCTCCAGCCTCCCGGCCGCGGCTCGACATACCGTTACGTATTGCCTGGGTCCATGGTCCGTAAGCGTGTTATTGACGTGACGCCGCTCATTCAGCGGACGCGCGCGATGCACAAACCGGTGTATGGACCTGTCCCGGTGTGCGCCGGTACGCCCCACCCGCCGTAGGGAACGCGACCGCCCAGTGGGATGATGGCGCGGCCATGGCTTCCTCTGTCGCCCGTGCCGGCGCCGATCTGCGCATGCTGCGGGCCGCGGTGTTCACCGCGGTCTGTGTCGTGCTGTCCGCGGCGGGGCATGTGCTGGCCTCCTGCGCGGTCGTGCCGCTGTGGACGGTGGGCGTGGGCTGCGCGGCGACGTTCACGGTGGCGCTGTCGCTGGCCGGGCGGGAGCGGTCGCTGCCCGGGATCGTGGCGCTGCTGGCCACCGGACAGCTCGCCCTGCACACGCTCTTCTCGCTCGGGCAGGCGCGGGCCGACGCCGCGGCGGCCGCCCAGCGGGCCGACGCCGCCGAGGGTCACGTCATCGGCCTGGCCGCCAGGCTGCTGTGCGCGTCGGGTCCCGGCCGGCTCGACGCCGCGACGGCCCATCGGATCGTCGCACAGGCGGGCATCGACCCGACCGGCCCGGCTGCCTCGTCCGCCGCACACCTTCCGCACACCGTGCCGTCGGCCGCCGCCCCGTCGGGGCACGCGGCCGGGCTGCCGGGCCTGCTGCCGTCCCTGCCGATGACCCTGGGCCATCTGCTCGCCGCGCTCGCCATCGGCTGGCTGCTGCGCCGTGGCGAGATGGCCGTATGGCGGGCGGTCCGGCTGTCGGTGGACGGAGCCCGAGGGGTCGCGGAGGCCGCGCTCGTACGGGCGCTGCGCGCCGCCCTGGGACTCGTACGGATGCTCCTGGCCGGTCCGTGGGCGCCTTACGACGGGCCGTGCCGTCCGCGCACGGCCGAGCGGGACGAGGGCGGGACGACGGCCCTCGCCCTCCAGCACAGCGTGATCAGGCGGGGACCGCCGGTCTGCGACCTCGCGGCCTGACCGACGCGACGTTCCTCCAGCGGGACCGGAGGGCGGCCGCGACGTCTCCGCACGCGCGCCAACCCACCTGATCATTCCTGTCCCTGGAGTGTTGACATGAACGCCATGCGTCTTCGCCGTCTGCCGGTCCTCGGCTGCCTCACCGCGGGCGGCCTGGTGCTGCTCGCCGCGGGCCCTGCCTTCGCGCACGTCAGCGTGCAGCCCGGCCAGGCCGAGAAGGGCGGCTACAGCACCATCGACTTCAAGGTGCCCAACGAGCGCGACGACTCCTCCACCGTCAAGCTCGAGGTGACCCTGCCCAGCGACCACCCGCTCACCTCGGTGATGCCCCAGCCGGTGCCCGGCTGGGACATCAAGGTCACCAAGTCCAAGCTCGCCAAGCCCGTGGAGGTGCACGGCGAGAAGGTCAGCGAGGCGGTCACCAAGGTCACCTGGTCCGGCGGGAAGATCGAGCCGGGGATGTTCCAGCAGTTCCCGCTCTCGGTCGGCCAGCTGCCCGAGGACGCCGACCAGCTCGTGTTCAAGGCCCTCCAGACGTACGACAACAAGGAGGTCGTGCGCTGGATCGAGGAGCCCAAGGAGGGCGCCGCGGAGCCCGAGAACCCCGCGCCGGTGCTCAAGCTCGTCGCCCCGGCCGAGGGCTCGGACGGCCAGGACGCCGGCGCGGCCTCCGACAAGGACGACGACTCGGGGACGGCCGGGCCCGAGGAGTCCGCGTCGGGCGACTCGGACGGCAAGGACAGCAGCGACACCACCGCCCGGGTGCTGGGCATCGCGGGCATCGTCGTCGGCGCCGCCGGTGTCGTCTTCGGCGTGGTCGCCGGCCGCCGCCGCTCCGCCTGACCGCCGGCCACCCGGCCCAGCGTGTGTGCCGCCGGTGACCGCGAACGCTGAACCGTTCGCGTGATCCGGCGGGGCGGCGGGCCCTCGTGCGCGCCGCCCCCGCACACCACCGATCCACCTCTCCACTTTCTCTCTGTCTCTTTGGAGAACAGCTCCATGCGCACCAAGATCCTGGCCACCGCCCTCGTCGCCACCGCCGCGCTCACCCTCAGCGCCTGCGGCGGCTCGGACGGCGGGGGCACGGGCGACAGCAACGCCGCCGCCGAGGTCAAGGGAGGCCAGAAGTCCGGGCAGGCCATCGTCCTGGACGACGCCAAGGCCAAGCCGGACCTGGTCCTCACCGACACCGACGGCAAGAAGTACGACCTGCTCAAGGAGACCAAGGGCCGGCCCACCCTGCTCTTCTTCGGCTACACCCACTGCCCGGACGTCTGCCCGCTGACCATGAGCAACCTCGGCATCGCCGAGAAGAAGCTGTCCAAGGCCGAGCGGGAGAAGCTGCGGGTCGTCTTCGTCACCACCGACCCCGCCCGGGACACCGCCAAGCGGATCCGCTCCTGGCTGGACGCCCAGGGCGGCACCGACTTCGTCGGGCTGACCGGCGACTTCGACACCATCGAGGCCGCCGCGCGGCCGCTGGGCATCTACATCGAGAAGCCGAAGAAGGAGAAGGACGGCAGCGTCACCGTCAGCCACGGTGCCGAGGTGATCGGCTTCTCGCCCAAGGACGACAAGGGCCACTGGATCTACACCACCCAGGCCACGGCCGATCAGTACGCCAAGGACCTGCCGAAGATCATCGAGGGGCGGAACCCGTGACCGGGGAACGTCCCGGCATCCGTAAGGCGGCCGCCGCGGTCCTCGCCCTCGCCCTGTCCGCCACGCTCGCCGCCTGCTCGGGCGACGGCGGCGGGGACGGTAAGGGCCACGGGGGCGGTCCGGAGCTGTCCGTGAGCGGCGCGTACCTGCCGCGGCCGCCCATGACCGACATGGCGGCGGGCTTCCTGACCGTACGGAACACCGGTGGCGGCGCCGACGAGCTGACGTCCGTCACCACCCCGCTCGCCTCCGAGGTCACCCTGCACAGCACCAAGGGCACCCGGATGAAGGAGGTCAGCTCGCTCGACGTGCCGGCGAACGGCCGGCTCGAACTGAGCAGCGGCGGAGATCATCTGATGCTGACAAAACTCACCCACCGGCCGAAGGTCGGTGAGAAGGTCACCTTCACCCTGCACTTCGCCACATCCGACCCCATCGAGATCAAAGTCCCGGTCGAGCCGACGACGTACCGCCCCAAGGACTGACGCCCGATGCCCTCGCTGACCTCCCCGGCCCCCGCCGGGCCCACCGCGACCCCGGCCCGGACCACCACGGCCACGTCCCGGACCACCACGGCCGCCCGGCGGCTGGTGGCACGGCGGCTGACGGCGGTCTGCGGCACCCTGCTGGCCGCGCTGCTGTGCGCGCTGAGCGTGGGCGCGGGCTCCGCGTCCGCGCACGCCGCGCTCACCTCGACCGACCCCGCGGACGGCTCGGTGGTGCAGACCGCCCCCAGGGAGGTCACGCTGCACTTCTCGGAGGGCGTGCTGCTCTCCGACGACTCGGTGCGCGTGCTCGACCCCAGCGGCAGGCGCGTGGACACCGGGAAGGCCACCCATGTCGGCGGCACGTCGTCGACCGCCGCCGCCGAGCTGCACTCCGGACTTCCGGACGGCACCTACACGGTGGCGTGGAAGGCGGTCTCCGAGGACAGCCACCCGGTGAGCGGGGCGTTCACCTTCTCCATCGGCGCACCGTCGAAGACCACGGCGAAGGTGCCGACCGGCGGGGCGTCCGACACCACGGTCGGCACGCTCTACGGGATCGGCCGGTACGCCGCCTACGGCGGTTTCGCGGCGCTGGTGGGCGGCTGCGTGTTCGCCGGGTTCTGCCGGTCCTCCCGCCCGGTGCGGAAGATCGCCGTGGGCGGCTGGGTGACGGTCTTCGCGGCCAGCCTGCTGCTGTTGCTGCTGCGCGGGCCGTACACCGAGGGCGAGGGCATCGGCGGCGTCCTCGACCTCGGCGGGCTCGGCGATGTGCTGTCCACGAAGCCGGGCGCGGCGCTGCTGTCCCGGCTGCTGCTGCTCGGCGCGGCGGCGGTCTTCCTGGCCGTCCTCTTCGGCTCGTACACCCGTCGTACGGAGGCGGAGGGGGAGACGGCTCAGGCGGCTGAGGCGGCGGACGTGCGGCGCCGCCAGGACCTCGCCTTCGGGCTCGGCTTCGGCGGCACGGTGATGGCCGTCGGCCTCGCCGCGACCTGGGCGATGGCCGAGCACGCCTCGGTCGGCCTCCAGCGGCAGCTGGCCATGCCGGTGGACGTGATCCATCTGATCGCGGTCGGGGTGTGGCTGGGCGGTCTGGCCTCGCTCGCGGCGACGCTCCGGGCGGGCGAGCCGATCGAGCGGGCGGCGGTGCGCCGCTTCTCGCGGCTGGCCTTCGGTTCGGTCGTCGCCCTGGTCGTCACCGGGCTGTACCAGTCGTGGCGGCAGGTGGGCTCCTGGGGCGCGCTGACCGACACCGAGTACGGGCGATGGCTGCTGGTCAAGGTGGGTCTGGTGGCGGTGCTCGTGGGCATCGCGGCCATCTCGCGCCGCTGGACCGGGCGCCTTACGGATGCCACAGCGGAGGCGGGGAACCAGGCGGAGGCCGAGGGCCCGGTGAAGGCCGCGCGGCCGGTCCGTACCGGCGCGGCCGACGCAGCCGACGCGGCTGGCGATACCCGTGAGGCCCCTGACACCCCTGCCGACGCCGAAGCCGAGTCCGGGGAAGGGGAAGGAGAAGGAGGAGGGGAAGGGACCGGTGAGGCGTCCGGTGACGGCGCCGGGAGCGCCGCCGACGACGACCCCGTACGCGCCGCCCAGCTCGCCCGTCAGCGAGCCGCCAGGGACAAGACCGCCACGCTGCGGGAGCGCGACGCCGACGCCGAGCGCAGCGGTCTGCGCCGGTCGGTGATCGCCGAGACCGTCGTGGCCGTCGTGCTGCTCGCGGTGGCCACCGTGCTGAGCGGCACCCAGCCCGGCCGGGCCGAGACCGGGCAGGCCGCCGCCGCGGCCGCGGACCCCGGCGGCCGGCCGAAGGTGGACCCGGTGAGCGTGCTGATCCCCTACGACACCGGCCCCAAGAGCGGCCGCGGCAAGGCCGTCGTCATGATCGAACCCGCGCTGCCGGGTGACAACGCGCTGCATGTCTTCCTCACCGACCCGGCCGACCGTCCCGTGGACGTGCCCGAGGTCAAGGTGGCGCTGACGCTGAAGCCGAAGGGGATCGGGCCGCTGCGCATCCCGCTCGAGCACCTCTCGACCGGGCATTGGAGTGCCGCGAACGTCCAGCTGCCCATGGCCGGCACCTGGCAGCTCTCCCTGACCGTACGCACCTCCGACATCGACCAGGTGACGGAGACCAGGAACGTGAAAGTCGCTCAATGACCACAGAGCAAGCACCCTCCCCCGGCATCTCCCGGCGGCGTCTGCTGGGCTCGGCGGGCGCCGCCGGCGCGGCCGGACTGGTCGCCGGCGGGGCCGCCGGAGCCTACGCGGCCGAGGCGACACGGGAGGCCCCCGAACCGCTCAGCTCCCTCGGCGCGACCGCCGTGCCCTTCCACGGCAAGCGCCAGGCGGGCATCACCACCCCCCTCCAGGCCCACGGCCATCTCCTCGCCTTCGACCTGACGGCCGGTGCGAACCGTAAGGCGGCCGCCGCACTGCTGCGCCGCTGGTCGAGCACGGCCCGAGAGCTGATGGCGGGCGAGGCCCCGCCGGACGACACGGGGATCGCGCTGGACGCCGGTCCCTCGTCCCTTACGGTCACCTTCGGCTTCGGCCGGACCTTCTTCGGCAAGGTGGGACTCGACGACCAGTTGCCGGAGGCACTCGCCCCGCTCCCCGACTTCGTCTCGGACGCGCTCGATTCCCAGCGCAGCAACGGCGACCTGTGGATCCAGATCGGCGCCAATGACGCGCTGGTCGCCTTCCACGCGCTGCGCGCCCTGCAACGCGAGGCCGCCGGGACGGCCCGGCCGCGCTGGCAGATGAACGGCTTCAACCGCAGCCCCGGCGCCACCGACCGCCCCATGACCACCCGCAACCTCATGGGCCAGATCGACGGCACCAACAACCCCAAGCCGACGGACGACGACTTCGAGCGCCGGATCTTCGTACCGGAGAAGGGGGAGCCCGGATGGATGGCGGGCGGGTCCTACGCGGTCGTCCGGCGCATCCGGATGCTGCTGGACTCCTGGGACCACCTCTCCCTGGAGCGGCAGGAGAAGGTGATCGGCCGCCGTAAGTCGGACGGCGCCCCGCTGTCCGGCGGCACGGAGACCACCCCGGTCCGGCTCGACAAGGTCAACAAGGACGGTTCGCTGGCCATCGCGGGCGCCGCCCATGTGCGGGTCGCGGCGCCCGAGTCCAACCAGGGCGCCGCGATGCTGCGCAGGCCCTTCTCGTACCACGACGGCTTCCGCGACGACGGGGCGCCGGACGCCGGTCTGCTGTTCATCGCCTGGCAGGCGGATCCGTTGAAGGGGTTCGTCCCGGTGCAGCGGAAGCTGGACCTGGGCGACGACCTCTCGCGGTTCCTGCGGCACGAGGCGAGCGCGCTGTTCGCGGTGCCCCCGGGCTGCGCCCCGGGGGAGTACGTGGGTCAGGCACTCTTGGAGGGATAGGGAAGGGACGAGCCACCTGTGCGCCACCGCGTCCCCGGACGGGGAGGCGAGCGGGTCGGCGGTCCGGGCCGGCGCGGGTATCGTGGCGGTCTCGTCTGATCACAGGGAGCGACCGTGATGTCGGCCAGCCGCTATGCCTACCTCGGCCCCGAGGGCACCTTCACCGAGGCCGCCCTGCGCTCCATGCCGGAGGCCGCCACCCGGGAACTGGCGCCGATGGTCTCCGTGCCGGCCGCGCTCGACGCCGTGCGCTCCGGCGCCGCGGCGGCCGCCCTGGTGCCCATCGAGAACTCGGTCGAGGGCGGCGTCACCGCGACCCTCGACGAGCTCGCCACCGGCGAACCGCTGATGATCTATCGCGAGGTGCTGCTGTCCATCAGCTTCGCGCTGCTGGTACGGCCGGGCACCACGCTCGCCGACATCAAGACGGTGACCGGGCATCCGGTCTCCCAGCCCCAGGTCCGCAACTGGCTGGCGGCGAACCTCCCGGACGCCCTGTGGGAGTCGGCCGCCTCGAACGCGGACGGCGCGCGGCTGGTGCAGGAGGGGCGGTACGACGCGGCGTTCGCGGGCGAGTTCGCCGCGTCCAGGTACGGTCTGGAGCCGCTGGTCGCCAACATCCACGACGCGCAGAACGCGATGACCCGCTTCGTGCTGGCCGGCCGCCCCGCCCGGCCCGCCGCCCGGACCGGCGCGGACAAGACGTCCTTGGTGATCTGGCTCGGCGACGACCACCCGGGCGCGCTGCTGGAACTGCTCCAGGAGTTCTCCGCGCGCGGGGTCAACCTGGTGCGGATCGAATCGCGCCCGACCGGTGAGGGCATCGGCCGCTACTGCTTCTCGGTGGACTGTGAGGGGCACATCTCCGACCGGCGGGTGGGTTCGGCCCTGATGGGGCTGAAGCGGACCTGCCCGAAGGTGCGGTTCCTGGGCTCGTATCCCCGGGCGGGTGCGACGGCGGAGGACATGTCGCCGCTGCGGCACGGGACCTCGGACGAGGCGTTCGCGGATGCGGCGGAGTGGCTGGCCCGCTGCCAGGACGGCCGGGCCTGACCTGAACGTCCACCCGTATCCCTCGGCTCGGCTGGCTCATCGCTGGAAAAAGTTATCCACAGGCTGATGCGCCTGCTGGGGATAAGTCGACATCGCCACATCCGGCAAAGCGGGCCGATCGCGACACGTGCCGCATCCAGCTCCATTGCCGGACATCACCACCCTGTCACCCCAATTCCCCTGCCCAACCCCTTGGAGTGAGGGATTCCTGTCTTGTGGAAGGTGTGAACGCGGCTTGATAGGGGAATCCATCGCCGAGCATGTCGGCGGCCTAAACGATCACCGTGACATCCACAGATCTCACACACAGCCTGTGGATAACCGCAGGACTTCCCCCCGCACCTGTGGACAACCAATCCCCAACTCACCCCGCAGACAAGGGAAGAGGGTCGCCTCGACGCCGCCCCTTTGTCCCGTTTCGTGGAGTTCGTCAGTATTCCTTGACGGCGACCGGGTGGCGGCCGGGCGGTGGTCGTCACAGGAATTCCCCGGTTTACCCACAGCCACAAGAAGGGGCAAACCGGGACGCAAAGGAGTATCGCGTCGAGCCCCCGAGGTCTCACCGGTAACCTGGTGGGGTGATTGACCTTCGCCTGCTCCGTGAGGACCCCGATCGTGTGCGCGCCTCCCAGCGCGCTCGTGGAGAGGACGTCGGCATCGTCGACGCACTCCTGACCGCCGACGAGCGGCGCAGGTCCTCCAGTGTCCGCTTCGACGAGCTGCGCGCCGAGCAGAAGGCGCTCGGCAAGCTCATCCCCAAGGCCGCCGGTGACGAGAAGGCCGAGCTGCTGAGGAAGGCGGGCGAGCTGTCCGCCGCCGTCAAGGCGGCCGACGCCGAGCAGGACGCGGCCGCCGAGGAGACCCAGCGGCTGCTGCTCCAGCTGGGCAATCTGGTCCACCCGGAGGTGCCGGTCGGCGGCGAGGACGACTTCGCCGTCCTGGAGACGGTCGGCACCCCGCGCGACTTCGAGGCCGAGGGCTTCGCCCCCAAGGACCACCTGGAGCTCGGCGAACTGCTCGGCGCGATCGACACCGAGCGCGGCGCCAAGGTCTCCGGTTCGCGCTTCTACTACCTGACGGGGATCGGCGCCCTGCTCGAGTTCGCCCTGGTGAACGCGGCGATGGCACAGGCCACCGCGGCGGGCTTCACCCCGGTGCTCACCCCGGCGCTGGTCAAGCCGAAGGCCATGGAGGGCACCGGCTTCCTCGGCCAGGCCGCGGACGACGTCTACCACCTCGACAAGGACGACCTCTACCTGGTCGGCACCTCCGAGGTGCCGCTGGCCGCGTACCACATGGACGAGATCCTGGACGCGGGCGAACTGCCGCGGCGCTACGCCGGGTTCTCCTCCTGCTTCCGCCGCGAGGCCGGGTCGTACGGCAAGGACACCCGGGGGATCTTCCGGGTGCACCAGTTCGACAAGGTCGAGATGTTCGTCTACACGACCCCGGAGGAGGCCGAGGCCGAGCACCAGCGGCTGCTGGAGTGGGAGAAGCAGTGGCTGACCTCGCTTGAGCTGCCGTTCCGGGTGGTCGACCTGGCCTCGGGCGACCTGGGCTCCTCGGCGACGCGGAAGTTCGACTGCGAGGCGTGGATCCCGACGCAGGGCAAGTACCGCGAGCTGACCTCGACCTCCAACACCACCGAGTTCCAGTCCCGGCGGCTGTCGGTCCGGATGCGCGAGGGCAAGCGGGTCCGCCCGCTGGCCACGCTCAACGGCACGCTGTGCGCGGTGACCCGGACCATCGTCGCGATCCTGGAGAACCACCAGCAGGCCGACGGCTCGGTGCGGGTGCCCGAGGCGCTGCGGCCGTTCCTGGGCGGACGCGAGGTCCTGGAACCGGTCGCACAGTGAGCGACGCACGCGCGGCCACCCGGCCGCACCCGACCGCGATGCCCACACCTCCGCGCCGCGCGAGCGGAGAAGCGAACGGAACGACACAGTGAGCGACGCACGCGCGGCCACCCGGCCGCACCCAACCGCGATGCCCACACCTCCGCGCCGCGCGAGCGGAGAAGCGAACGGAACGACACAGTGAGCGACGCACAGCGGGGGGACGGGCTGCCCTATCGCCTGGTGGCTACCGATCTTGACGGGACCCTGCTGCGCCCCGACCACACCGTCTCGGCGCGGACCCGCGCCGCGCTCGCCGCGGCCACCGGGGCGGGCGCCGCGCATATCGTCGTCACCGGGCGGACCGTCCCGGTGGCCCGGCACATATTCGACGACCTCGGCTACCGGGGTCTCGCGGTGTGCAGTCAGGGCTCGCAGCTCTACCACGCGGGCGAGCAGCGGCTGCTGACCTCCGTCACGCTGGACCGCAAGGTGGCCCAGCTGGCGCTGGAGAAGATCGAGGCGGAGATCGGTCCGCTGCGGCTGGCCGCGGCCCGTGACGGGCTGGACGGCGAGGTGCTGTTCGGCGAGGGGTACCGGGCGGATCACGAGGGGATGCCCCTGGTGCGCTTCACCGACCCGGCCGAGCTGTGGTCCCAGCCCCTCAGCAAGCTCTACATCCAGCACGCGGAGCTGGACGACGACGCACTCGCGGACGCCGCCCGGACGGCCGTCGGCGGCCTGGTCGGGGTGACGATGGCCGGTGCCGGACTGGTGGAGCTGCTGCCGCTGGGGCTGACGAAGGCCACGGGCCTTTCGATGGCCGCGCGCCGGCTGGGGATGACCGCCGCCGACGCGATCGCCTTCGGCGACATGCCCAATGACATCCCGATGTTCGGCTGGGCGAAGCACAGTGTCGCGATGGCGAACGCGCACCACGACCTCAAGGCCGTCGCCGATGAGATCACCGCGTCCAACACGGAGGACGGCATCGCGGTGGTGCTGGAGCGGCTGTTCCCGGCGGCGAGCGGGTGAACCGGCCGGATGCCGGTGCGGCCGCCTCGGCGGGCCGCCCGGCATCCGGGCGGCCCGGCAGCGGCGTACCTCTCAGCCCTTCCGACCGCGGCCGAGGGGCCGGGCCGAGGGGACGCGGTCGAGGGGCCGGGACCGAGGGGCCGGGGTCACGAAAGGTCAGCCGAAGACCTTGACCGCCTGGTAGTACGTCCACGCCGTACCGTCGCACGACGTCTTGGTGGCACCGCTGTAGGCGTTGCAGACCCGCTTGAGGTCCTCGTAGAAGGCGCTGTCGATACGCGCCTTGTTGGCGTCGAAGATGCCGAGCGCCTTGTGGTTGCGGTAGCCGAAGTCATGCCGGGCGCAGGCGGTCTGGAACGGGAAGCCGAAGGGGTTGTCGGGGGAGCTGCTGCAGTAGTCGGTGGACCAGTCGAACTGGTAGGCCGCCCAGGCACTCTGGTTGTTCCGCGCCGCGAGCCAGGTGTTGTAGCTGCTGGCGCTGGTCTGGGTCCAGCTGGCGAGGACCTGCTGCTTGTCCGCGGGGACCGCCTGGGCGGGTGCGGCCAGGGCGACGGTGGCGGCCGCGGTGACCGCGGTGGCGGCGAGACTCGTGACAAGGCGACGCATTCGGGTTCCCTCCGTTTTTCACTTCTGACGCCCCCTCACACGCTTGTGGCGAAGGGAGGGGGCGACGTGGTGTGATCCAGCGCACGCCAAGAGTTCGCCAGGTCCCTGACAAGCGTCAAGATCTCCACCGACGTGGAGATGAACAGACTTCGACCACGGGGGTTTCGGAGCTTTCTCCAACTACCGCCGGTACAAGGGCCGTTCAGGAAGCACGCCAGGGCACCCGGGAGGGAGGGGTGAGCAGCGGCCCCGGACCCTTGATCCGGCGCAGGACCGGGGAGGTCTCCATATCCAGCACGGCGGGCAGTTCGGCGATACGGGTGGTCAGATAGGTGTAGAGGGCCGGGACATCGGGGCAGACCACGGTGGCCATCAGATTCTTCGACCCGGTGGTCGCACAAGCGAACGCCACCTCGGGGTGGTCCGCGAGCTTCTGCCCGGTGGCGTCGAGTTCGGACGGCCGCACCGACAGCCACATCGTGGTCGTGACGCCTTGGCGGAACAGCCGGGGGGAGTAGTCCACGTCGAAGTACAGGGTGCCGTCGGCGCGCAGATCGGCCAGCCGGCGGCGCACCGTGGACTGCGACCAACCGGTGGCGTCGACCAGTTCGGCCAGCGGTGTCCGCCCGTCGCGCGCCAGGGCGTCCAGCAGTTTGCGGTCCTCGGCGCCCAACGGTCCGCGCGGGCCCTTCGACCGGTCCGCGGCGGGCGGGCGCAGCCGCTCGATCTGCTCGGCCGTCAGCGCACCGGACTTGTTGACCGGGCTCTGCTGCCCGCCGAAGTACTCGTGCAGCACGCAGTACGCGCTCACCCCCACCACCCGTGGTGTTTGCGGGAGTTTGCGCAGCAGCAGGGCGTCACTCTCCTGGCCGTGCGCCGCCCGGGTCGACGCGGCGACCTCGGTGCCGTCGGACAGTACGTTCACCCAGGAGGTGTCGGTCCGCCGGGCCAGCGCCTCGGCCACCGCGAGGGCGGTGTCCGGCAGGCATCGCACCCGCACCAGCCAGACCACGTCGCCGACCGCCATCGGGTCGGTGAGCCCCAGCACCCGGATCGTCCCCGTCGTCCGCAGCCGGGTGTAGCGGCGGGCCACGGTCTGGTCGGAGACGCCCAGCACCTCGGCGATCCGGGTGAAGGGGGCCCGGCCGTCGAGTTGGAGGGCGTGCGCCAGCGCCCGGTCCAGGTCGTCGTACCCATCGGATTCCACCGCTCAAAGCTAGCGGGCGTCGGATATCACCACCGGGGCGGTGCCGGCTGGAGGAGCGGCCGGGGGACGGCGACCGTAAGAGCCGCGGGGACCGCCGCCTGGGCCGGTCCCCGCTCCCCTTGCCGGAATGTCCGGCCCGCTCGAATTCCTGGAGTCAGTCATGCGCAGATCATGGTGGCCGCTGGCCGCCATCACGCTCGGCAATTTCATGCTGTTGATAGACGTGACGATTGTGAACACCGCGCTGCCGCAGGTGGCCCGGGGGCTGGACGCGTCGTTCACCTCCCTCCAGTGGGTGATGGACATCTACGCGCTGGCGCTCGCCGCGCTGCTGATGGTGGCCGGTTCGGCGGCGGACCTCTTCGGACGGCGGCGGCTGTATCTGGCCGGTCTCGCGGTGTTCGCGCTCTCCTCCCTGGTCTGCGGTCTGGCACCGGACGCCGGGGTGCTGATCGCGGCCCGCGCCGTTCAGGGGGTGGGGGCGGCGGCCATGTTCGCCACCAACACCCCGCTGCTGATGGCGACGTACTCCGGACGCGACCGCGGTATCGCCTTCGGGGTGTGGGGCGGGACGAGCGGGGCGGCCGCGGCGATCGGCCCGGTGCTGGGCGGACTGCTGACCGAGTACGTCGACTGGCGGGCGATCTTCCTGGTCAATCTGCCGCTGACGGCGATCGCGGTGTGGATCACGGTCCGTTCGATCGACGAGTCGCGCGGTGCGCCGGGGGTGCGGATCGACTGGCCCGGCGCCGCCTCGTTCACGGTGTGCGCCGGGGCGTTGACGTACGGGCTGATGCGGGGCGGCGAGGAGGGCTGGGCCGAAACCGGCACGGTCACCGCGCTGGTGGCGGCCGCGATCGCGCTGCTCGTCTTCGTCGCGGTGGAGCGCGGGAAGCGACAGCCACTGCTGGACCTGGGGCTGTTGCGCCGTCCGACGTTCGCGGTGCTGATGGCGGCGGCCCTGCTGCTGCAAGCGGCGGCCTTCCCGTACCTCACCTACGCCGGGCTGTGGCTCCAGTCGGTGCTGGACATGAGCCCGGTGCAGGCGGGGCTCGCGGTGACGCCGATGGCGGGCGTCTCGCTGGTCGTCGGCGCGGCGGGCGGACGGCTGCTGGAACGGGTCGCCCCCGGGCGCGCGCTCGGCGGCGGACTGCTGCTGGTGGGCGCGGGCGCGCTGGTCAACGCCGCGATGGTGACACCGGACGCGGACTGGACGGCCTTCGTCCCGGGCCTCGCGCTGGCCGGTCTGGGGATCGGCCTGGCCATGCCGGTGCTGGTCTCGGCGGCCCTCGGCTCGGCCCCACCGGAGCGTGCGGGCATGGCCAGCGGCGCGGTGAACACCTTCCGGCAGCTGGGCTACGCACTGGGGATCGCCGTCCTGGGCACGGTGTTCGCGACACGGGTGCGGGACATGGTCGACGGCAGCGGCGCCGTCCCGGCACGGGCCGCCGGACAGGCCGCCGAGGCCATCAGCGGCGGCCACGCCGACGCCGTGATCGCCGCCGCCCCACCGGCGCGGGCGGACGCGGCCCGAGCGCTGGTCCACGAGTCGTTCGCGGCCGGGCTCGATCGCATCTGCGTGATCGCCGGTATCGCGGCCCTGGCGGCGGGCCTGCTGGTGCTCGCCGTCGTCCGGGGCGGCCCCGCCGCACCGGACGCGAAGCCGAGCGCCGAGGAGTCCCCGGCGGAGCCGGTCCACGCCTGAGCGTGCACGACGCGAGACGCGCGACACGGGACACGCGAGACACGCGAGATACGAGGGGCGGGCGCCCGACGGTGCCTGCCCCTCGCGGCGTGAGGCCGGCGTCCGTCAACGCACGCGGTGCAAGTAACCCTCCCGCGGTCGGATCGTTGTTCCTTATACGCGTTATGCGCGGAGGCAACGCGAGCTGGAGCCTCGGCCGGGCGACGGATCGACGGGCAGCGATGTCACGGCGGTTGGGCCCGAAAGAGGTGGGCAGCCTCCGCTCCTGGTCCCTGGATACGGGCGGCCTGGCCCCTGGCTGGTGGGGCGTGACCATCACCTGAAATCCACACCGGAAGGCACATCCATGCCACCTGAGACCGCACTACTGGAGTCGCGCTCGCTGCGCGACAGTGTCATCGCACGCACGGACGTCCTCGACAAGGTCAAGGTCCTGACCCTGCTACCCGATGGACTGCATATCACCACGCGCATGGTCGCGGAGTACTTCGAGGTTGGGGAAGAAGCCGTCAAGAGTCTGACCAAGCGACACCGGAAGGAGTTCCACAGCAACGGGATGCACACCCTTCGAGGCGCTGACCTGCGGTCCTTCCATAGGTCCACAATGGACCTATGGGAGTCGAGTTATCCACAGGCCATCACCCAGCTCACCCTCTACCCCCGCCGGGCCATCCTCAACGTCGCCATGCTGCTGCGCGACAGCGATATCGCTAGGCGGGTACGCACCTATCTCCTCGATATCGAGGAGTCGACCCGGAACGGACCGGGAACCGGGACGGAGCAGCTTCCGCTCGAACAGGAGCTCACCGAGCGGATGCTGGCCGGGCCGATCGGCAACCGCCTCGAGGCCGTCGAGGTGTGTCTGGCGGATGTCGGCTCCACGCTGCGGGAGCTGGCGCCGTGGATGGCCAGGGTCTCCGCCCGGCTGGACGGCATGGACCGGCGGCTCGATGCGCACGGACGGGTCATCTGCGCCATGAGCGAGCGGCTCTGCGATCTCGGTGATGACATGACCGAGGTCCGCAAGGACGTCGCCACGCTCAAGGCCGAGGCGGCCCAGCGGCGGGCGCGGCGCGCCCAGCGACGGCGCGCGTAGCGGACCGGCGGAGCCCGGTGGGCGGGGTGACGTCCCGCCCACCGGGTTCGCCCGACGCGGCACTTGTAGGATGACTGGGCAATCGGGCGAATTGAAGCGGAACCGAGCGAGGGGAACGGGCGAGATGGCGTTGCGGGCGGCCGGACGACAGTCGCTGGTCGACACCGTGGTGGAGCAGCTGCGGGCACAACTCGCCGAGGGCGAGTGGAAGGTCGGCGACCGCGTGCCCACCGAGCACGCCCTCGCCGAACAGCTCCAGGTCGGCCGGAACACGGTCCGCGAGGCGGTCCGCGTCCTCGTGCACGCGGGAATGTTGCAGTCCCGGCAGGGCGAGGGCACCTTCGTGGTCTCCACCACCGACCCCGCCGAAGTCATGCGGGATGTGCGGCGCGCCGGAATCCGGGATGTGCTGGAGTTGCGGATCGCCCTGGAGGCGGAGGGCGCGCGGCTGGCCGCGCTCCGCCACACCCCCGCCGATCTGCGGCGGATGCGGGCGGCGCTGAAGTTGCTGGAGTCGTTGGAGGCACTGGAGTCTCCGGAGCCGTTCGAGCACGCCGGGGAGCAGCCCGCGTCCGGCAGCCATGAGCTGTACGCGTCCCATGACGTCGGATTCCACATCGCCGTCGTCGACGCCGCGCACAACGCCGCGCTGAGCGCGACCTACGGCTGGTTCAGCACCTCGGTACGCGAGTCGCTGGTGGCCTCGCTCGGCGACCGGGAGTTGCCGAGCATTTCCCATGCCGACCACCGCGCCCTCGTCGACGCCATCGCCTCCGGCGACCCGGCGGCCGCCGAGGCGGCGGCGCGGGCGCTGCTGGAGACACCGAAGCGCGCGATCGAGGCGCTGCTCGCCGCCGACGCCACCGGCTGAGCCCCCTTCGGCGCGCCTGATCGCGGCCCGGCGCTCCCACCACCCACTACCCCGCCACCTCACCCCACCTCACCACGTCGGAACGGAGCTCTTCTTGCCACGCCCGCACGCCCCCGGCCCCGAGGCCGAACCCCTGCCGGTGGACGCCGAGACGGATCTGCGGCCGACCCGCGAGGTGGCCGCCGCGCGGCGCACCCTGCGGGCCCACCCCGCGCTCCTGCTGATCGGCATCGTGCTGGCGTCGCTCAACATGCGGGCCGCGCTCGCCGGGGTCTCCCCGCTCCTCGGTGAGATCAGCGGCCACTTCGGGCTGTCCGCGACCGCGGGCAGTCTGGTCACCACCATTCCGCTGATCTTCATGGGCCTCGCCTCGCCCTTCGCACCCCGGCTCGCCCGGCGCTGGGGCACCGAGGCCGTGCTGCTGGGCGCGCTGGTGCTGCTGTTCGGCGGCGTACTGCTGCGCGTGGCGTCGCCCGTGACGGCGCTCTTCGCCGGCGGCGCCCTCGTCGGCAGCGGGATCGCGTTCCTCAATGTGCTGATGCCGGGCCTGGTCAAGCGTGACTTCCCGCACCGGGCCGCCGGGATGACCGCGCTCTACACCACCTCGATGATCGCCGGTGCGACGGTCTCCGCCGCCTCCGCCGTGCCCCTGGAGGACGCGCTCGGCGGCTGGCGGGGTTCGCTCGCCTTCTGGGCGCTGCCGGCCGCGGTCGCGACGCTGGTCTGGATACCGCAGACGGTGCTCGCCCGGCGCGGAACGCACCACGGTGAGCCCGCGGCGACTCCGGCGAGGACGACGCCGGCCGCGGCGGGGCCGAGGCTGAGCCGCTCCCCGCTGGCCTGGCAGGTCACGCTGTTCATGGGGTTGCAGTCGTTGATCGCCTACGTCTGCGTCGCGTGGATGCCGACGATCTTCACCGACCACGGTATGAGCAAGAGCACGGCCGGGCTGGTGTTCGCGTTCAGCAACATGCTCCAGATGGTCGGTTCGTTCGTGGTGCCCACCCTCGCCGGGCGGATGCGCTCCCAGCGGTCGCTGGCCGTCGCCGTAGCGGCGCTGATGGCGTCCGGTATCGCGGGCATGCTGGTGGCCCCCGTCGCCGGTGCCTGGGTGTGGGCGGCGCTGATCGGCGTCGGACAGGGCGGGGCCGTGGGGCTGGCGCTGACCATGATGGTGCTGCGGACCGGGGACGCCCACACCTCCGCGCGCCTGTCCGGAATGGCGCAGACTTGGGGCTATCTGCTCGCCGCCGCGGGCCCGCTGGTGCTCGGCGCGGTGCACCAGGCCACCGGGGGCTGGACCGTGCCGCTCACGCTGATGCTGACGGTGTGCGGGGCGCTCGCGGTGCTGGGCCTGGGCGCGGGACGCGACCGTAAGATCCGGTCCTGAGCTCCTTGACCGCTCCGGGAGTCCGAGCGGCTCAACTGGCCGCACTCCGTGCGCGGTCCGACGCTTTCACAGCCGGTCCTCAGCCCGCAGAGGGCCGCTCGACAACTCCCGCCGCCACTCTCGGTGTCATCGGCACCGACGAGGACCGGAGGACGGGATGAGCGGCATGGACGAGGCGGAGACCACCCAGGGCACGCGGGCCACGGCGGGCACCCGGCGGCCGTGGCGGAAGCTGCTGCGGGCTCCCTGGACCGTGGTGTGTGTGGCGGCGACCGTGCTGCTCGGTTCGTCCGCGACCGTGGCCTCGGCCCTGGACAAGGCCAACGCGGCCCCCACGCGCTTCGCTGCGGCGGCCGTCACGACGACCGCCGCCACCGCGGAGACGACCGGCGGCCGCTCCGCCGTCCCGGCGCGGTGGCGGCCGTAAGGCGCGCATGAGCCCTCTGGGCACGGGGTGTCCGCATAAGCCCCTGCGCGCCGGGCGTCACCCCGCGCGGGTGGTCACTCCTCCCCGGCGAGGGTCAGCGAGCGCAGCTTGCGGCCCGCGTACCAGGTCGCGGCCCCGGTCACGGCCAGCAGCAGGATGACACCGGTCGTCAGGCCGACGTCCGACGAGATCACATCGCCGTCCTCGACCTTCTGCGCGAGCGCCAGCGCCCACTGCTGCACGCTGAGCTTGCGGGCCCCGTCCACCAGGCTGCCGAAGAAGGTCTCCCAGACCAGGGCGTAGACCAGACCGGCGATCACCGCGTGCCGGGTCACGGTGCCCAGCAGCAGGAAGATCGCGCTGTAGGCGACCGAGGCCACGGCGGCGGCGACGGCGTAGCCGACGGCCAGCTGATGGGCGTTGCCGTTGAGCAGGAAGCCCGCGAGCAGGGTGGGGATCGCGGAGAAGGCGACCGTGACGCCGATCGCCACGACCAGCTTGGTGATGATGATCGTCGGTCGCTTCACCGGCTTGGCCAGCAGATAGATGACCGAGCCGTCGTCGATCTCCGGGCCGATCGCGCCCGTACCGGCGATCACGCCGATCAGCGGGACCATGGTGGCCATCGCGAAGCCGCCGAGGATCGCGTCGGCCGTGTTGTCGTCCGCTCCGGTCAGCAGCCGTACGGCGAGCGAGATCAGCAGCAGCAGACCGGGCAGGGTGAAGAGGATCAGCGCCCGGCGGCGGCCGAGCAGGGCCCGGTAGGTGAGCCGCGCGACGGTGGGGTGGTAGAGCGAGGACATCGCTGTGGGCTCCTTTCAGGCCGCGACGAGGTAGGAGAAGACGCTCTCCAGGGACTCGTCGGAGGGCGAGACCGTGAGGAGCCGGATGCCCTGGTCACGGGCGACCCGGGGGAGCAGTTCGGTGAACCGGGCGAAGTCGACGGCCTGGATGTGCAGTCCGCCGTCGGCGCCGGTGCTCGCGTCGACCTCGATTCCGGTGGTCGACGGGTCGGCGATCAGGGCGGCCGCGAGCGCGCGGTCGTCGCTGGACCGGACGAGATAGCGGTGCGGACGGTCCGTCATCAGCCGGCGGATCTTGCGGAAGTCGCCGGAGGCGGCGTGCCGGCCCGCGACGATCACCTCTATGTGCGCCGCCAGCTGTTCGACCTCCTCGAGGATGTGTGAGGAGAACAGCACGGTGCGGCCCTCCGCGCCCATCCGCCGGAGCAGATCCATGAGCTGCATCCGCTGCCGCGGGTCCATGCCGTTGAACGGTTCGTCCAGCAGGAGCACCGACGGCTCGTGCACCAGCGCGGAGGCCATCTTCACCCGCTGGCGCATGCCCTTGCTGTACGTGGCGATCTTGCGGGAGCCCGCGTAGTCCATCTCGACGGTGTCGAGCGCCTTACGGGCGGCGGCGCGCGGATCGGGCAGCCCGTGCAGCTCGGCGTTGGCGATCACGAACTCACGGCCGGTGAGGAAGTCGTACATCGCCTCGCGCTCGGGGACGATGCCGATGTGGCGGTAGGCCTGCTCATTGCGCCAGATCTGGGCGCCGTCGAGGGTCACCGATCCGGTGGAGGGGGCCAGGAAGCCGCCCATCATGTTGATGAGGGTGGACTTCCCGGCGCCGTTGGGGCCGAGCAGCCCGGTGACCCCGGGGCCGATGGTCATGGTCACGTCGTTGACGGCCACGACGTTCCCGAACCAGCGGGAGACGTTGTCGATGGCGATCGTGGTCACAGGCCGACCTTTCGGTAGCGGCGCATCAGCAGCCCGTACGAGCCGGCGATCAGGCCGAGGAGGACGAGGAGGTAGACGAACCCGGTCCCGGTGCCGGGGCCGTACTCGCCGGGGAAGGAGGAGCCGGCGCCGAGGAACGCCGTCTGCACCCCGTCGATGATGGTGATCGGCGAGAACAGCCCGATCCAGCTCACCGCGCCGGTGCTGCCCTGGTCCCAGGCGATGGCCTGGACGGCGGACACCGCGCCGTAGGAGATGGTCAGCAGGGCGATGACGGCGGCGACGCCGAAGCCGCGGCGCGGGGTGAGCGCGGCGATGACCAGGCTGAGACCGGCGAAGAGGAGGGAGAGCAGAGCCACGGAGACCAGTCCTTGTGCGAAGCCCTTCGTCTGATCGGCGAAGTCGAGCTTGGCGAGCAGTGCCCCGACGTAGAGGATCAGCAGGGGCGCGCCGGTGAGGATGAACAGGGCGGAGGCCATGGCGGCGAACTTGGCCACCACGTAGTCCATCGTGTCGATGGGGCGGGAGAAGTAGAGCGGGATCGTCCGGAAGCGGAGGTCCCGGGAGACGGACTGCGGCGCCTGGGAGGCGGTGTAGAGGCCGATGACGGCCTGGAGCATGATCGCGTAGCGGGTGTACTGGACGGGCAGCTTCTCCGCGCTGGTGGCGACGGCGACCGCGACGATGATCGCGGCGGGCATGCACATCACGGCCAACAGCAGCATCGGCGCGACCTTGGACTTCGCGGAGCGGCCGAGGCCGTAGGCGCCGCGCAGACTCTGGGAGAAGAGCGAGCGGCGGGCGTAGGCGCGGCCCAGGCGCGGGCCCTCGTAGTGGCGGTAGCCGATGTTGTGAATGACGTCGGCGCGCTGCTGGGTCACGGTCTCAGGCGGCATCGACGGCACCTCCGTTCGCGTTCGCTTTCGCGCCCTCGTCGGCGTCGGTGTCGGCGTAGGCGTCCGTGTCGGCGCCCTCGTCGTCGGCGTCGGGCCGGAAGATCTCCGCGATGCGGTGGCGGCGCTGTTCCATGCGGACCAGGCCGAGGCCGAGGCCGGCGATGGTGTCCCGGACCGTGTCGTACGTCGCCTCCCCCGCGACGTCGACCAGCAGCACGTGGTCGGAGCCGGGCGCCCCGTCGGCACCCCGGCCGGCGGGCTGGACGGTGAGCCCGGCCCGGTCCAGGGCGGTGCGCAGCGCCGCGGTGCCGTCCGGGTGGTCGGCGGTGTCGGTCACCTCGACCGCGAGCGAGGCCGTCATCTGGGTGAAGTCGCTGGTGGAGCTGGAGCGGAGCAGCTTGCCGCCGTCGATGACCACCACGTGGTCGCAGGTGCGCTCCAGCTCGCCGAGCAGATGCGAGGTGACCAGGACCGAGATGCCGAAGTCGGTGTGGACGCGGCGGATCAGGCCCAGCATCTCATCGCGGCCGACCGGGTCCAGTCCGTTGGTCGGCTCGTCCAGCAGCACCAGACGCGGATCGTGCACCAGGGCCTGGGCGAGCTTGACCCGCTGCTTCATGCCCGTGGAGTAGCCGCCCATGGGGCGATATCGCTCCTCGTACAGCCCGACATGGCGCAGGGTGTCGGCCGTGCGCTCACGGGCGGCGGACGGCGGCAGCCCGGACATGCGCGCCATGTGGACGACGAACTCGGTCGCCGAGACATCGGGCGGCAGGCAGTCGTGCTCGGGCATGTAGCCGACGCTTTCGCGGATGGCGCTGCCGTCCTTGGCCACGTCGAGACCGAGCACGGTGGCGCGACCCTCGCTGGCGGGCGACAGCCCGAGCAGGATCTTGATCAGCGTGGACTTACCGGCGCCGTTGGCACCCACCAGGCCGGTAACGCCTGGCGCGATGTCGACGGAGAGCCGGTCGAGCGCGGTGACCCGGGGGAACCGCTTGCTCAGACTTTCGGTGGCGATCACAGTCACGTCTTCGACCGTAGTGGTGTGAGGCACGGACGACGTCCCTCCAGACGGTGGGATTCGTCTAGTCCTCGGGTCTGACGCGCCCGTAAGGGACGGGCCCCTGACCGGAGGGGGTTACCGAGGGTATCCACAACCTTGGCGGGACTTGAGCCCGGTGTGGGCGACGATCGGCGACAGGCCCTGACGACGAACCCTGACGGCAGGTCCTGACGGCAGATCCTGACGACGAACCCTGACGGCAGGTCCTAGAGACCCGGCGCGCCCCAGACCGGGAACCAGCGGCTCAGATCCTGCTCGATCCGCAGATCGTCCCCGAGCAGCGCCCGCACCTGAAGCTCCAGCGCGTTGTCCCGCCGCTCCGTGCCGCCCGGCAGCGGCGCGAAGGGGTAGAAGGTGCCGCGCTTGTAGAGATACACCAGCGCGAGGGAACGCCCCGCCGCGTCCCGGAAGCCGATCAGCGAGCACAGCAGCTGCGGGCCGAACCCCCCGTCCTGGAGCAGCGAATTGACCGCGTGCAGGTCGTTCACCAGGGCCGCCACATCGTCCGGCGGCTGCCGGGCCAGCAGCCAGGTGAAGCCGTACGCGTCCTGGCTGAACTCCACCGGCACCCCGCCCCGGTCCGTGTCCGCGTCCAGCAGCTCCCGCACATCCCGCTGGAGCTGGGAGAAGGCGCCGCCCTCCACACTCGCGAAACAGACCGAACCCTGTCCGGTCGGGGTGAACCCCGACCCCGCCTCCAGGCTGACCGCGGCCCCGGGGAGCCCGAAGAGCCGGTCGAGGTCGGGGCGCACCGGCTTGCTGCGGCCCAGGAGGGCGTCCCAGAACCCCACGCCTCAGCCCCTTCCCGCCTGGCCCAGCTGGGCGGAGACGCGGGCGAGCCCCTCGAGCCGCCGCTCCAGCGTCGGATGCGAGGAGAACAGCCGGCTGACGCTCTCCCCGGAGAGCGCGGGGGCGAAGAAGAAGGCGTTGAACGGCTCGACCTTGCGCAGATCGCGGGTCGGAATCCGGGCCATCTGCCCGGTCACCTTGGTCAGCGCGGCGGCGAGCGCGGAGGGACGCCCGGTCAGCAGCGCACCGGCGCGGTCGGCGGACAGCTCGCGATAGCGGGACAGCAGCCGGGTCAGCAGAAAGCTGATCGCGTAGACCACGGCGCTGACCAGCGGAATGAGCAGCACCGCGATGCCCGCGTTGCTGTTGCGGCTGCCCCGGCTGAGCCCGCCCCACAGCGCCGCGCGGGTCATGATGCCCGCCAGGACGCCGAGGAAGGAGGCGATGGTCATGACCGCCACATCGCGGTGTGCCACATGCGACAGCTCATGGGCGAGAACGCCCTCCAACTCCTCCGGCTCCAGCCGGCGCAGCAGCCCCGTGGTGGCGCACACCAGGGCGTTCTGCTGGTTGCGGCCGGTGGCGAAGGCGTTGGGCACATCGGTGTCGGCGATGGCCACCCGTGGCTTGGGCATGTCCGCGAGCGCGCACAGCCGGTCCACGGCACCGTGCAGCTCGGGCGCCTGCCGCGGGCTGACCTCCCGGGCGCCCATGCTGAAGGCCGCGATCCGGTCGCTGAACCAGAACTGCGCCACGAACAGCCCGCCCGCGATGATCACGATCAGCGGCCAGGCGCCCTTGAACAGCGCGAGCAGCACACCGATGAAGACCACATAGAGCAGCCCGATGAAGAACATCGTCGTGACCATGCGGGCGGTCAGCCCCCGGTCAGGGGCATAGCGGGTATGCGGCATGGGACACCTCCCCTGGCGACGCCAAAGCCCTATACCCGATTCTGCCGCTTATCGCGGCATAAGCGATATAAGAGGCGTAAGGTGCCTCATCAGGCGATCTGCGCCGCACCCTCCGTGGCGATCTTCTCGAAGACGTCGAGGTCGGCCGCGAAGACCGAATCGGGGATCGGCCAGTGCAGCACGATCTCGTCGATGCCCAGCTCGGCATGGCGCCCGGCGAAGTCCACGAAGGCGTCCACCGAGCTCAGCGGCCGCCCGGGGTCCGGGGTGAAACCGGTGAGCAACACCGCGTCGAGATCGTCGGGGTCCCGTCCGGCCTGCTCGCACGCCTCGCCCAGCCGCGCGAGCTGCCCGCCGATGGCCGCCAGCGAATCGGCCGGGGTGCCCGTCTCGGAGATCTTCGGATCGCCCGTGGTCACCCACGCCTGGCCGTACCGCGCCGCCAGCCGCATCCCACGCGGACCGGTGGCGGCCACCGCGAACGGAATGCGCGACGGCTGCACACAGCCGGGGATGTTGCGCACCTCGTGCGCGCTGTAGTGGGTGCCCTCGTACGTCACCACATCGTGGGTCAGCAGCCGGTCGAGCAGCTCGACGAACTCGGCGAACCGGTCCGCCCGCTCCCTCGGCGACCACGGCTCCTCACCGCCGCGCAGCAGCGCCGTCGCGTCGAAGCCGGAGCCGCCCGCGCCGATGCCCAGCCCGATCCGCCCGCCGGACACGTCGTCCAGCGTGATCAGCTCCTTGGCCAGCGTCACGGGATGGCGGAAGTTGGGGGAGGTGACCAGGGTGCCCAGCCGCATCCGCGAGGTCGCCGCCGCGGCCGCCGTCAGGGTGGGTATGGCCCCGAACCAGGGCCCGTCGCGGAAACTGCGCCAGGACAGATGGTCATAGGTGTACGCGGCGTGGAAACCCAGCTCCTCGGCGCGCTGCCATACCTCCCGGCCGCCCTCGGTCCAGCGGCGGACGGGCAGGATCACGGTGCTCAGTCGCATACCGGGAGCCTAAGCGGCGGGTGTGACAACGCCGCACCGCCGGGGCCCCGGGTACAGCGCCGGAACCCCGGGAACGGCGCCGGGGTCCCGGGAACGGCGCCGGAGGCCGCAGCCGAGCACCGTCGCCTCACCGATGAGCGCATATGCGGGAGGATGGTTGCCGTGACTCCTGCGACCGAGCGGCCGAACACCCCGGCCACAGAGCCCTCCCGTCCCGCCCCGGCCCGGCCCCGGCTGATCGCCACCGACCTCGACGGCACCCTGCTGCGGGACGACAAGACGGTCTCCGACCGCACCGTCGCGGCGCTCGCGGCGGCCGAGCGGGCGGGCATCGAGGTGTTCTTCGTGACCGGCCGGCCGGCCCGCTGGATGGACGTCGTCAGCGCCCATGTGCACGGCCACGGCCTGGCGATCTGCGCCAACGGCGCCGCCGTGGTCGATCTGCACCGGGGCGGGCTGCCGATCGAGGTCCGCCCGCTGGCCGCCGACCGAGCCCTCGCCGTGGTGGAGGTGCTGCGCGAAGCGGCTCCCGGCACGTCCTTCGCGATCGAGCGCAGCGGCGGAATCTTCTACGAACCGCAGTACCCGCCCTTCCACCTCGACCCGGGCGCGATCGTCGCCCCCGCCGAGAAGCTGCTCCACGACGGTTTCGCCCACGCCGACACGCCGGTCCTCAAGCTGCTCGCCCACCACCCGGAGCTTGCGCCCGACGCCTTCCTCCAGCTGGCCCGCTCGGTGGCCGGGACGCACGGCGACTTCACCCGCTCCAGCCCGTCCGCCCTGCTGGAGGTCAGCGGTCGCGGGGTCAGCAAGGCCAGCACCCTGGCCCGGTGCTGTGCCGAGCGCGGGATATCCGCCGAGGAGGTCGTGGCGTTCGGGGACATGCCCAACGACCTGGAGATGCTGATATGGGCGGGCACCTCGTACGCGATGGCCAACGCCCACCCGGATGTGCTCGCCGCGACCACCCACCGCACGGCGAGCAACACCGAGGACGGCGTCGCCGCGGTCATCGAGCGGTTCCTGGCGGGCTGACCGACCGGGCGGAACAGCCGGAACCGCCCCCGGCCACACGGCCCGGGGCGGTCGGACGGCTGGGACTGCCAGAAGCTGGGACTACCAGAAGACGACCAGGTAGCCGTTGCCACCGTTGGTGCCGTTGGCGCCCGAGGCCCCGGGGGTGCTGCCGGTGGGGCCACCCTGGCCACCGTCACCACCCGTGCTGCTGTTCAGCGGGGGCAGCTCCACGATGCCGTCGACCGCGTCGCCGCCCTCACCGCCGGCGGCGCCGTTCTCTCCGTTCTCACCGTTGCGGGTCACCACGGAGAAGCTGTTGCAAGTGGAACCGGTACCGCCTGAGCCGCCGGCGCCCGGGATACCCGCGGTGCTCCCGGTGGCACCCTGGCCGGCCTGGCCGGGGTGGCCGCCGGTGGCGGTGAGCTGGACGCCGCCGCCAGAGGCCAGGGTCGTCGAGGTCCCGGCCTGGCCGGCCTGCCCGGTCTGGCCGGGCCCACCAGTGGCCGGACCGCCGGCACCACCAGGACCACCCGGACCGCCGGCACCCAGGTCGACCGTGTAGGTGGTGAACGGCGTGACCGGGATGACACACCAGACGAAGCCGCCGGAGCCACCGCCACCGCCGGTGCCGCCGGGGGCGGCGCCGGTGCTCGCCGTCGGAACGCTGGCGCCACCGCCACCGCCGCCACCGCCACCCGCTCCCCATGCCTGGATGTGCACCGAGGTGACGCCCGCGGGAGGCGTGAAGGTGCCGTCCGCGGTGAACTCCTGGATCCCGTGGATGATGGACGGCGGCCTGGGGGGCTTCGGCCGGCCGCCAAGGCTCGTCGTGGCACTGTCATCCGCCGCGGCCACGGGGGACATGGTCAGGACCTGGCCGGTGAGGGCCGCCGCGGCGACGGTGGCGAAGAGGACCCGGCGGCGCGTCCGGGATCGCTTGGGAGTGGGACTGTGGCTGTTCACTTCATGACTTCCTTCCCCGCGGTCGGGCCAACAGCTGTCGCGGAGTGCGATGGGATACGGAGGACCGAACGGCCCGCGAGGCTCATCCCACCGTCGGTCACCACGGCCCGCATCCTGACGAGGTGATAGTTGGTACGCGCAGGTGAGGCGTTGGCCCGAGCGGGCGAGCAACAGCCGCCCCACCGAGGCATGTCGGCCATCCCACCGCGCCGCGCCTGCCGCCCTACGGCGGCCTGTCAGGCGGGGCGCGGAACCCCCCTCACAGCACCACGTCAGCCGCCCACGCGGCCTTGTCAGTGCCGCCACGGCGCGGGGCGACTCCCCCACAGGCGACGTCTCACCGTCCCCCCAGCGCCGGGTCAGCCACCCATGGCGCGCGTCAGCCCCCTCCGCCTCCGCAGCGACGTGTCAGCCTCTTCACAGGATCGCGTCAGCCCCCGCAACGCCACGTCACCCTGCTCCACAGCGCCGCGTCGGCCCCGTCTCCACCCACGGCACCGCGTCAGCCCGCCCCCTCATGGCACCGCGCCAGCCCGCCCCCTCACGGCACCGCGTCTGGCGCCCCCTCACCGCCCGGCAAGGGGGCCTCCCACACCACCGTCGTACCGCGCCCGCCTTCCCCGAGTCCGGGGCCGACGGTGCTCGCCCCGCCCAGCGCCTCCGCCCGCCGCACCAGGTTCGCCAGGCCGCTGCGCCGCCCGTCCTCGGGCACGCCCACCCCGTCGTCCGCGACCGTCAGCCGCACCCCCGGCCGCCCGTCCGCGAGCCGCGCGGTCGCGTCCACGACCACCTCGATCCGGTCCGCCCGTGCGTGCCGGAAGGCGTTGGACAGCGCCTCGCGCAGCGCCGCGACGAGATGGGCGCCGATCACCGTGCCGACCCGGGAGTCCACCGGGCCCACGAAGGTCAGGGACGGCTGGAAGCCCAGTGGTACGGCGGCCGTGCCGACCTCCCGCAGCACCCGGCCGCGCAGCCCGGCCGGTGCCTCCGGCGGGGCCTGTTGCAGCGCGAAGATCGCCGTGCGCACCTCCTGGACGGTGGCGCCCAGTTCCTCGACGGCCCGCTCGATCAGCTCCCGCACCTCCGGCGCGTCCACCCGGCGCTCCGCGCTCTCCAGCATCATCCCGGTCGCGAAGAGCCGCTGGACGACGAGGTCGTGCAGATCGCGGGCGATCCGGTCGCGCTCCTCACGGACCGCGAGTCGCTCCCGGTCGCGCTGCGCCTCGGCGAGCACCAGCGCGACCGCGGTCTGGGCCGCGAACTGGGCGGCCAGGGCGCGCTCGGTGGCGGTGAACGGGCGGGCGCCGTGCTCACGCGGGACGGCCAGCACACCGAGCACCCGGTCCCCGCTGCTCAGCGGCAGCATCATGCTCGGCCCGTAGCGCCCCGGGAGGGTACTGAGCAGCGGATCGGCGGCCGGATCGTCGATCCGGACCGGCCGCCCGGCCAGCAGCCTCGGTACGGCCGGGGCGCGGGCCGGGAGCACCGCGCCGAGCAGCGCGGACGGCTCCCCGGCGGCCACCGCCGCGACCTTCAGCCCGCCGCCGTCCTCCGGCAGCAGCACGATCCCCGCCGCCGCGTCCGCGAGTTCCCGGGCCTTCTCGGCGATCACGGTCGGCCCGTCCTCGGCGGCGCCGGACAGCAGTGCGTGGGTGACCGCCACCGATCCCTCGATCCAGCGCTCGCGCTGCCGGGTGGCCCCCTGGACGCGGGTGTGGCCGATGGCGATCCCCGCCTCGGTCGCCAGCACCTCGACCAGATGGCGATCGGACGCGGTGAACGGACCGCCGCCGCGTTTCCCGGCCAGACAGAGGATGCCGAAGGTCTCCTCCCCGACCCGGAGGGGGACGGAGAGATACCCGCCCGGCGGCCGGGGAGCCCGGGGGGCCGCCGGCGCTCCGGCCCGCCGCTCGTCGGCGAGCAGCGCCGCACACCGCTCCCGGTCGGCCTCGGTCGCGCCGTATGTGACCACATCGGCCAGACCCCGCTCCCCGGCGGCGTCCCCACCGGGGTCGTGCACCCCGATCGCGGCACGTCGGGCACCCACCAGCTCGGCCGCGGTACGGACGATCCGGTCGAGGACGGTGTGCGGGTCCGGCCCGGTACCGAGGGAGCGCATCGCCTCCAGCAGCCGCGGCAGCCGCGCCGTGAGCTCGGTGGACAGCCCCCGCAGACCGCGGGTCGCCTCCGCGGCCATATCCAGGGGGTCGGGGGAGGGAGCAGCGGCCGCCATGCCGTCGAGCCTAGTGAGTACCGCGGGCGAACGCTCTGCCCGCACCGGGACCCCGCTCAGGGCCGTCGCACGCCAGGACCGCCTAGCGCCCTACTCGCGTGAACCCGCCGCAGGGCACGCCCCCAGCCAGGACACGTGTCACGGAGCGCCGCACGCCAAGGACCCGTCTCACGGAGCGCCGCACGCTGAGAACCTCAGGGGCGCCGCAGCCCGGCCCCCGCCTCACGCGGCGCCCAGGTGCCCCGCGACCGCCAGGGTGCCGACGCCGTCCTCCGCCGCCTCGCGTTCCAGCATCCGGCGGAACGGACCGTCGGCCGAGGCCAGGTCCTGGTAGGTGCCGCGCTGTACGGCCCGGCCCCCGTCGAGCACGATCACCTCGTCGACCGCGTCGAGGCCCGCCAGCCGGTGCGTGATCAGGACGGTGGTGCGCCCCCGGGTCGCCGACAGCAGGTCGGCCGTGAGCGCGTCGGCCGTGGGCAGGTCCAGATGCTCGGCGGGTTCGTCCAGCACCAGCACCGGGAAGTCCGCCAGCAGCGCGCGGGCCAGCGCCAGCCGCTGTCGCTGGCCGCCGGAGAGCCGCGCCCCCTGCTCGCCCACGAGCGTGTCCAGACCGTCCGGCAGCCCGTCCACCCAGTCCAGCAGCCGGGCCGCGGCCAGCGCCGCGCGAAGCTCGTCCTCGGTCGCGGCGGGGCGCGCCAGCCGCAGGTTCTCGCGCAGCGAGCTGTCGAAGACATGGGCGTCCTGGGCGCACAGGCCGACGAGGCGGCGCACCTCGTCCCCGTCCAGGGCGGCGGCGTTCCGGCCGGCCAGGGTGTAGGTGCCGCCGTCGGCGTCCAGGAACCGGAGCAGCACCTGGGCGAGGGTGGTCTTACCGGCCCCCGACGGGCCCACGACCGCGACCCTGCGCCCCGGGCGCAGCTCCAGGCCGAATCCGTCCAGGGCGGGGGCGGACTGCCCGGAGTAGCGCGCGGTGATCCCGCGCAGCACCAGCGGATACGGGGCGTCGGGTGCCTTCTCGCGCCGCGCCTCGTCGGGCTCGCGCACCGGAAGCGGCTCGTCCATCACCTCGTACACCCGCTCCGCGGCCCGCCGCACCCGCTGCCGGTGCTGCACCGCGAGTGGCAGCCCCGCGACGGCCTCGAAGGCGGCGAGCGGGGTCAGCACCACGACCGCCAGCCACACCCCGTGGATCCGGCCGTCCGCCACGGCCGGCACCCCCAGCCACGCCGCGGCCGCCACGGTCAGCCCGCAGACCAGCGCGGACAGCCCGGCGCCCGCGCCGGTGGCGGCCGCCGCCCGCCGGGCGATCCGGGTGAGCACCCCGTCGGCCCGGCGCACCGCGTCCAGCCGGCGCGGCAGCGCGCCCGCGACGGTCAACTCAGCGGTTCCCGCGAGCAGGTCGACGACCTGCGCCGACAGGGCACCGCGCGCCGGTGCCAGCCGGCGCTCCGCCCGCCGCGCGACCGCCCCGGACACGGCGGGCACCACGACCCCCGCCACCAGCAGCCCCGCCGCCAGTACGGCCCCGGCCTCGGGCAGCACCCAGGTGAGGAACCCCACCGAGGCCACGCCGACGGTCAGCGCGCTGCCCACGGGCAGCAGCCAGCGCAGGAAGTAGTCCTGGACGGTGTCCACATCGGCCACCAGCCGGGACAGCAGATCGCCGCGGCGCGTCCGGCCGAGCCCCGCGGGCGCGAGCCGCTCCAGCCTCCGGTAGACGGCGACCCGCAGTTCGGCCAGCACCCGTAGCACGGCGTCGTGCGAGACGAGGCGCTCGGCGTAGCGGAAGGCGGCCCGGCCGATCCCGAACGCCCGGGTCGCGGTGACCGCCACCATCAGATAGAGCACGGGCGGCTGCTGCGCGGCCCGCGAGATCAGCCATCCGGAGACGGCCATCAGCCCGACCGCGCTCAGCAGGGCGAGGCTCCCGAGCAGCAGCGCCAGCCCGAACCGTCCGCGCCACCCCCGCGCCGTACCGCGCACCCGCGCGAGCGCGCCTCGCGACGCACCCCGCCGTGCCCGCGCGGCGGGGCCGTGCGGCACGGTCCGGCCCGTGGCGTCAGGCCCGGTCCGCGCCTCACCCGGCCGTCCACCGGGGCCGGTGTCCGCCGTCGCCTCGTGCGCGGCACCCGACACGGCCACCGGCACCCGCCCCGGGCCCGACCGCTCCGGCCCTGACCGCTCCGAGCCCGACCGCTCCAGCTCCGGACCCGCCGCCTCCGGCCCGGATACCCGCGCCTGGGCCCGCGGGTGCCCACCCGCACACGCGACGGGCACGCAAACGGCATCCCCACCAGAGGCAGCAGCCCCAGAGACAGCGGACCCACAGGCAGCGGACCCAGAGGCAACAGCCCCAAGGCCAGCAGCCCCAGAGACGCCACCCGTCCCCGGAAGGCGCAGCACCCGGTCGGCCAACGGCAGCAGCGCCGGGCGGTGGACCACCAGCAGCACCGTGCGGCCCTCGGCCAGCCGCCGCACCGCCTCGACGACCGACGCCTCCGTCTCGCCGTCGAGGTTCGCCGTGGGCTCGTCCAGCAGCAGCACCGGCCGGTCGGCCAGGAAGGCGCGCGCCAGGGCGATCCGCTGCCGCTGGCCCGCGGACAGCCCCGCGCCCATCTCGCCGAGCCGGGTCTCGATCCCGTCCGGCAGCGCGGAGACGAAGCGATACGCGTCCGCGTCCCGCAGGGCGGTCCGTACCGCCTCGTCATCGGCGTCCGGCCGGGCCAGCCGGACGTTCTCCGCGATCGTCCCGGCGAAGAGATACGGGCGCTGGGGCACCCAGGCGATCTGGCGTCGCCAGCTCTCCGGGTCCAGCGCGGCCAGGTCCAGTCCCCCGATCAGCACCCGGCCCTCGTCCGGCGCCGCGAAGCCCAGCACGGCGTCCAGCAGCGTCGACTTCCCGGCGCCGCTGGGCCCCACGACGGCCACCGTCTCCCCGGGGCGGATCTCGAACGAGGTCCGGGCGAGGGACGGTTCCGTACGCCCGGGGTGGCGGACCACCAGCCCGTCCAGCGTGAGCGCGGCGGACCGGGCGTCGGGGGCGGACACACCTCCCCTGTGCGCGGGTTCGCGCTCCAGCACCGCGAACACCTCGTCCGCCGCCGCCAGCCCCTCCGCCGCCGCGTGGTACTGCGCGCCCACCTGCCGTAGCGGCAGATACGCCTCGGGCGCCAGTACCAGCACCACCAGCCCGGTGAAGAGGTCCATCTCACCGCGTACCAGCCGCATCCCGATGTCGACCGCGACCAGCGCGACCGACACCGTGGAGAGCAGCTCCAGGGCGAAGGAGGACAGAAAGGCCAGCCGCAGCGTCTTGAGCGTGGCCCGCCGGTAGTCGCCCGTGATGGCACGGATCGAAGCGGCCTGGGCCTTGGCCCGGCCGAAGACCTTGAGGGTCGGCAGTCCGGCGACGACGTCGAGGAAGTGCCCGGACAGCCGGGCCAGCAGCCGCCACTGACGGTCCATCCGGGACTGGGTGGCCCAGCCGATGAGCGCCATGAACAGCGGGATCAGCGGCAGCGTGACGACGATGATCAGCGCCGAGACCCAGTCCGCGGTGACGATGCGGGCGAGCACCGCCACCGGCACCACCACGGCCAGCCCCAGCTGCGGCAGATAGCGCGCGAAGTAGTCGTCCAGCGCGTCGATGCCCCGGGTGGCGAGGGTGGTGAGCGCACCGGTCCGCTGGGAGTCCAGCCAGCTCGGCCCCAGCCGCACCGCCCGCTCCAGCAGTCGCAGCCGCAGCTCCGACTTGACCGCCGCACTCGCCCGATGGGCGGCCAGCTCGGTCAGCCAGGAGACGACCGCCCGGCCGACGGCGACCAGCGCCAGCAGCCCCAGCGGAAGCATCAGCGCCCGTACGCCGTCGCCCCGCTGGAAGGCACCCACCACGATCTCGGCGATCAGCATCGCCTGCGCGATGACCAGTCCCGCTCCGGCCAGGCCCAGCGCCACGGAGGCGGCCAGGAAGAAACGGGTGGCTCGTGCGTGGCGCAGCAGCCGGGGGTCGATTGGTTTCACGTGAAACACACCATCCAGCGAGCGCTCAGTGCCCGGCCGGCTCGGGGATGTGGTGGGTGCCGATCCGCTTGCGGAAGACCCAGTACGTCCACGCCTGGTACGCCATGATCAGCGGCGTCATGATGCCCGCGACCCAGGTCATGATCTTGAGCGTATAGGGGCTGGAGGCCGCGTTCGCCGCCGTCAGGCTCCACGCCGGGTCCAGCGAGGAGGGCATCACCTCGGGGAAGAGGGCGAGGAAGAGCATCGCGACGGCCGCCGCGATGGCCACCCCGGACAGCGCGAACGCCCAGCCCTCACGCCCCCGCTGGTTCATGATCAGCGCCACCGCCAGCGCCAGGACGGCGAGGACGACCGCCACCAGACTGCGGGCGTTCCCGCTGTCGCTCTGCGTCCAGACCAGGAACGGCACCGAGACCACGACGGTGGCCAGCCCGAGCCCGGTCGCGCACCGCCGGGCCCGCACCCGGATGTCCCCGACCGTCTTGAGTGCGGCGAAGACGGCGCCGTGGAAGGTGAACAGCACCAGCGTGACCGCCCCGCCCAGCAGGGCGTACGGCGTGAACAGGTCCGTCGGACCGCCCGCGTAGTTCCCGTCCCGGCCGATCGGCACCCCGTGCACCAGAGCGGCGAAGATCGCTCCCCAGAGGAACGCGGGCAGCAGCGAGCACCAGAAGATCACATGTTCCCAGTTGCGCTGCCAGCGGTCCTCGGGGCGCTTGTGCCGGTACTCGAAGGCCACACCGCGCAGGATCAGGCAGACCAGGATGGCCAGCAGCGGCAGGTAGAAGCCGCTGAAGAGCGTCGCGTACCAGTCGGGGAAGGCCGCGAAGGTCGCCCCGCCCGCCGTGATCAGCCAGACCTCGTTGCCGTCCCACACCGGCCCGATCGTGTTGATCAGGACCCGGCGCTCGGTGCGGTCGCGGGCGAGCAGCTTGGTCAGTACGCCGATGCCGAAGTCGAAGCCCTCCAGGAAGAAGTAGCCCGTCCACAGGAAGGCGATCAGCAGGAACCAGAAGTCGTGAAGGTGCATGATCCTCTCCGGGCCGTCAGTACGCGAAGGTCAGCGGCTTGTCGGCGTCCTCGTCCTCGGCGGCGGCCCCGCCGGCCGGACCACCCGGACCGCCCGGACCACCCGGACCGCCCGGACCGCCCGGACCGCCGGGACCACCCGAGGGCAGCCGCAGCTTCGGGTCCTTTGCGGGCGGCTTCTCGTCGGTGTCCGGTCCGGCCTTGGCGTACTTGGTCAGCAGCCGCACCTCGATCACCGCGAGCACCCCGTACAGCAGCGTGAAGACGCCGAGCGAGATCAGTACCTCGGTCCGGCCGACCCCGGGGGAGACCGCGTCGGCGGTCTTCATCAGCCCGTAGACCGCCCAGGGCTGCCGGCCCATCTCGGTGAAGATCCAGCCGAAGGAGTTGGCGATCAGCGGGAAGCCCATGGTGAGGATGCCGATGCGCCAGGACCAGGTGGACAGCAGCGGGCTCAGCTCGCGCTTCTTGGTGAGCATGAGCCGGGGGACTTCCTCCTCGCCGGTGCGGAAGGCGGGGTCGAGCCACCGCTTGCGCCGGGTCGTCCACAGCCCGATGAGTCCGGCGACGAACGAGGTCATGCCGAAGCCGATCATCAGCCGGAAGCCCCAGAAGGTCATGAAGATGCTGGGGATGTAGTCATCGGGCTGACCGCCGTAGGCGGCGGCCTCCCGCTGGGCGATGTCCGTGATACCGGGGACGGAGTCGGTGAAGTTGCTGTGCGCCAGGAAGGAGAGCACCCCGGGCACCTCCAGCTCGACGCTGTTGTGGCCCTCGCTGACATCGCCGACGGCGAAGACCGAGAAGGGTGCGGGTGCCTGGGTGTCCCAGAGCGCTTCGGCGGCCGCCATCTTCATCGGCTGCTGCTCGAACATCACCTTGCCGAGCTGGTCACCGCTGATCGCGGTGCCGAGACCGGCGATGACCGCGACGACCAGACCCACCCGCAGCGAGGCCCGCATCGCGCCGATCCGCTTCGTCCCCTTCTCACCCAGCTCCTCGCCGCGCTCGCGGCGGCGCTTGGCCCGCAGCAGATGGAAGGAGGAGACGCCGATCACGAAGGCGGCGCCGGTGAGGAAGGCCGCGGTCAGCGTGTGGAAGACCACGACCAGGGTGGTGTTCTGGGTCAGCACCGCCCAGATGTCGGTGAGCTGGGCCTTTCCGGTGGCCTTGTCGATCGTGTAGCCGGTCGGGTGCTGCATCCAGGAGTTGGCGGCCAGGATGAAGTACGACGAGAGGATCGTGCCGATCGAGACGATCCAGATACAGGCGCAGTGGATCTTCTTGGGCAGCTTGTCCCAGCCGAAGATCCACAGACCTATGAAGGTGGACTCGAAGAAGAAGGCCAGCAGGGCCTCCATCGCGAGCGGGGCGCCGAAGACATCACCGACGAAGCGGGAGTAGTCCGACCAGTTCATGCCGAACTGGAACTCCTGCACGATGCCGGTGACCACACCCATCGCGATGTTGATCAGGAAGAGCTTGCCCCAGAACTTGGTGGCGTGGAAGTACTTCTCCTTGCCCGTGCGGACCCAGGCGGTCTCCAGACCTGCGGTGATCGCGGCGAGAGAGATCGTCAGGGGCACGAAGAGGAAGTGGTAGACGGTCGTGATACCGAACTGCCATCGCGCCAGCGTCTCCGGCGCCAGAGCCAGATTCACCCGAATCTCTCCTTACGGTCGTGCCTGCCCGCGAGCGAGCTTGTGAACGTATTCACATTCACAAGCCATGATACGCATATGGCTTCGCCCCCTCCCACGGGGGTGGGTAGGGGGCGAATGGGACACGTATGGGTATGCTGCCCGGCGCACGGAAGGCCCGATGGGCCCCTTGACGGCTCCGGAGGCGGCCGTCCCGCGGAGCCCGGCACTCCGCGCCGGGTTCAGAGCTCCTTGCGGAACTCCTCCGCGGCCCGCAGGAAGATCTCGTTCGCCTCGCGCTCGCCGATCGTCACCCGCACCCCCTCACCCGGGAACGGCCGGACCACCACGCCCGCCGCCTGGCACGCCGCGGCGAAGTCGGCCGTGCGCTCCCCCAGCCGCAGCCAGACGAAGTTCGCCTGGGAGTCCGGGACCGTCCAGCCCTGGGCGGCCAGCGCCTCCCACACCCGGCCCCGCTCGGTGACCAGCGCGTCCACCCGCTCCCGCAGCGCGTCCTCACTGCGCAGCGAGGCCACCGCCGCGTCCTGGGCGAGCTGGCTGACGCCGAACGGCACCGCCGTCTTGCGCAGCGCCGCCGCCACCGGCTCATGAGCGATCGCGAAGCCGACCCGCAGCCCGGCCAGGCCGTACGCCTTGGAGAAGGTGCGCAGCACGCACACGTTCGGCCGGTCACGGTAGAGGTCGACGCCGTTGGGGACCCGCTCGTCCCGGATGAACTCGACGTACGCCTCGTCCAGCACCACCAGCACATCGGACGGCACCCGGTCCAGGAAGCGCTCCAGCTCGGCGCGGCGCACCACGGTGCCGGTCGGGTTGTTGGGGTTACAGACGAAAATCAGCCGAGTACGGTCGGTGATCGCGTCCGCCATCGCCTCCAGATCGTGCTCCTTGGCGTCGGTCAACGGGACCTGCACCGACGTCGCGCCCGCGATCTGAGTGATGATCGGATATGCCTCGAAGGACCGCCAGGCGTAGATCACCTCATCGCCCGGCCCCGCCGTGGACTGGACCAGCTGCTGGGCGACGCCGACCGAGCCGGTCCCGGTGGCCAGATGCTCCAGCGGCACGTCGAAGCGGTCCGCGAGCTCGGCGATCAGCTCGGTGCAGGCGAGGTCCGGGTAGCGGTTGAGAGCGGCGGCGGCGTTCGCCGCGGTCTCCAGCACCCCGGCCAGCGGCGGATAGGGGTTCTCGTTGGAGGACAGCTTGAAGGCCCGGGGGCCGCCCGCGGCGGCCGGCTTGCCGGGCTTGTACGTCGGAATGCCGTCCAGCACGGCGCGCAGCTTGGGGCTCTTCTCGGTCACCGACAGTCCTCCTCGACCCATCCTGTCCCGGGCCGTGTGCAGCGTTCGCACACGGCAATACTGCACACCTTATGAGGATTCCCCCGTTCCGCGTACCCGCCGGGCGCCACCGCGTACCCGCCCCCGGCGCCCGCGTACCGACCGGGGGGAGCGCCCCGCTTTTCCGCGCGCGCCCGTGGCGAGCGCCGTGGCGCGCATCCCCCGTGCAGGTGAGTTGAGACCTCTTCGAGACATGTATCAAACAGCAGGCATAGATATGCCAAAGGCGAGCAGAGGCCCGACGGATGGTCCAACTGGCTTCCATTCCAAGGGAATTGAGGAAGGCGCTCATGCAGAAACGTGCCTTCCGAATACCGATGGCGGAATCGCGCAGACCGCCCGCCCGAGCCCTACTATCGGCTGGCCATGACAGCAGCAGGGAAGCACCAGGTGAGCCGGTCGGCCGGCCGCCGGTTAGGGCGGGCGGGCATCCGGGACGTGGCCGCCGCCGCCGGGGTCTCGATCACGACCGTCTCCGACGCGCTCAACGGCAAGGGCCGGCTCCCGGAGGCCACCCGCCGCCATGTCCGCGAGGTCGCCGAGCGGCTGGGTTACCGCCCGTCCGCAGCGGCCCGCACCCTCCGTACCGGCAAGTCCGGCCTCATCGGCCTGACCGTGACCACGTACGGGGATGAACCTTTCACCTTCACCGAGTTCGCCTACTTCGCCGAGATGGCGCGGGCCGCCACCTCCGCCGCGCTGGCCCGCGGCTACGCCCTCGTCATCCTCCCCGCCACCTCCCGCCACGACGTGTGGTCCAACGTCGCCCTCGACGGCACCGTGGTGATCGACCCCTCCGACCACGACCCGGTCGTCACCGAGCTGCTGCGTCAGGGCATCCCCGTCGTGAGCGACGGCCGCCCGGCCGGCGCCCTGCCCGTCACCGCCTGGGTCGACAACGACCACGAGGCGGCGGTGCTCGGACTGCTCGACCATCTCGCCGAGGCCGGCGCCCGCCGGATCGGACTGCTCACCGGCACCTCCACCGACACCTACACCCGGCTGTCCACCACGGCGTACCTGCGCTGGTGCGAACGTGTGGGACAGGACCCGGTCTATGAGGCGTACCCGGCCCACGACCCCTGTGCCGGGGCCGTCGCCGCCGACCGGCTGCTCGCCCGCCCCGACCGCCCCGACGCGGTCTACGGCCTCTTCGACCCCAACGGCACCGATCTGCTCGCCGCCGCCCGCCGCTACGGACTGCGCGTCCCGGACGATCTGCTGCTGGTCTGCTGTAGCGAATCGACCGTTTACCGCACCACCGAGCCACCCATCACGACCCTCTCACTCAAACCCCGCCGGATCGGCACGGCGGTCGTCCAGCTGCTCATCGACGCCATCGAGGGCCTTGACCCCGACCAGCCGGTCGAGCAGGTCATACCCACCGAATTGATGGTGCGGACGTCGTCACAGCGCCGTCCGCCGCGTACGACGGTCAGCGCCCCGCGCAGCCGCGCCGGAGGCTGAACTGAGGCTGACTCAAGGACGTCCCGAGAATGACCCGGGGAGGACCTGAGGCCAATGGGCTTCCCCTACCGGGCCAATCCGGGATAAAAGTCCGTCCAAGCAGGAGTGAGCACCGATTGACGGCACCCTGGTGCGTCACAAGCCCTCACGGTCATTCCTATGATGGGCGGACGACACCGCGGACCGCCGTCGACCAGGCAAGGTCCACAAGGTGGCACGGCGGCGTGATGGTGGAGGGGTCGATGACTCAGGGGGCCGGTCTGGAAGCCACGGCAGGGACCACGGGCGCGATCCCACCCGTGCCCGCGTACGGCGCGTCCACCCCGCCCAGCGGGGTCGCGCCCGCGGCCGTACCGCCCGGCTCCGCCCCCGCCGCACCGGGCCCCGCCGCGCCCGTACCGCCGCCCGCGCCCGCGCCCGGAGAGCCCGTGCCCGCCCCCGGGGCGCCCGCGCCCGCCACGCTTCCGCCCGCCGAGTACACCCCGACCGAGCGGCTCCCCGTCCTCGGCCCGGGACACACCATCCCGGACACCCCGCTCGTCCCGCCGCAGGACCGCCCCACCGTCGCCCTCACCCCGGTGCCCGAGCCCGAGCACGGTCCGCTCGCCAAGGACGAGGGCCCCGGCCCGCTGTACGTCGTGGGCGATGTCCACGGCTACCACGACGAACTGCGCGAGGCACTCGCCGCCGAGGGCCTCATCGACGCCAAGGGCAACTGGGCCGCGGGCAACGCCCGGCTGTGGTTCCTCGGCGACTTCACCGACCGCGGCCCGGACGGCATCGGCGTCATCGACCTGGTCATGCAGCTTTCCGCCGAGGCCGCCGCCGCGGGCGGCTACTGCAAGGCGCTGATGGGCAATCACGAACTGCTGCTGATCGGCGCCAAGCGATTCGGCGACACGCCCGTCAACTCCGGTGCCGGAACGGCCTCCTTCCAGGCCGCCTGGCTGCTGAACGGCGGTCAGCGCACCGACATGGAGCGGCTCGAGGACCACCACGTCCAGTGGATGTCCCGGCTGGACGCGATGGCGGAGGAGGACGGGCATCTGCTGGTCCACTCCGACACCACCGCCTATCTGGAGTACGGCGACTCGATCGAGGCCGTCAACGACGCCGTCACCGAGACACTTCAGCGCAGCGACGCCGACGAGTGCTGGGACCTGTTCCGCAAATTCACCAAGCGGTTCGCCTTCCGCGACGAGGAGGCCGGGCCGACAGCCGCCCGCGAACTGCTCGACACCTACGGCGGGCAGCGCATCGTCCACGGCCACAGCCCCATCCCGTATCTGCTCGGCGAGGTCGGCTCGGAGGACGGCGAGGACGGCGGCACGCCCGCCGTCGAGGGTCCGCACGTCTACGCGGACAACCTCGCGGTGGCCATGGACGGCGGCATCACCATGGCCGGAAAACTGCTGGTCGTCCAACTTCCGCTGGCCAACTGAGGATTCAGCGGGCATTCCCCGGGGCAGATAGACAGTTTCCGCGGCGCGGAAGCAATTCGCGAAACCTGCTGTCACCCCGCGCCGGATCGGCTCTACCATCGGCTTATCCGTCGCAGGCTCTCCTCCGTTTCCGCCGGACTGCCCGGTGAAAGCCGGCGTCACGGCCCTACGGAGCATCGGGGGATGCACCCATGAAAAGCGCTCCGCACCTGCTGCCCGAGGACCGCCCGGAGTTCGAGCGGGTTCTCGACGAGGCACTGCGCACCGCGGACCGCCGCCCGGACCTCACCGGCATCGGGCAGCGGCTCACCGCCGAACAGCTGCGCACCGTGGCGCTCGGCGCCTCGGCCGCGATCTCGGCATGCGCGGCCGCCGAGTACCAGGAGTACCGCGCCACTCGCGCCAAACTGCGCGAGCCCATGCCGCGCTTCCCGCTCGGCGGGGACGCCGGTGAGCGTGAGCACCCGGACGGCACGGCGGGGCTCGCCGGCGCGATGCAGGACGCCGCGGGGGCGGGGCTCGTCGCCATGCTGGCGGTGCTGGCCCCAGTACTCGCCGGAACCGCCGCGATCATCTTCCTCATCGTCGGCTACGTCCTCAAGGTCCTGGACCCCGCCCCGTCCATCGCGCAGCCGATGGTCACCGCGGGCTGGCTCTTCGCCGCCCTGACCGCCGCGGGCATCCTGGTCGCCGCCGTCGGCCTGCTCCTGACCGCGCTGCGGAACGGCTCCAGCGCGATCCGGGGCGAGGCGCGCAGCGAGCTGCTCGAGGAGGTGGACCGCGCCAGAGAGGTCTGGCGCCAGGCCCTGCTGGAGCGCGGCATCCTGCCGTTCCTCCGCGAGGCCCTGGCCAACCCCTCGGCCCCGTCCCCCTCCGCCTACGTCCCGAGAAACCCCGAAACCGTCAGCCGCACCCCGCACCTCGGCTACAGCCGTCCCGGCTTCAGCACCGAACGCGAAACCCCCAGGTCCCGCCCCCACTACAGCAGCCCGGACTACACCAGCCCCGACTACGGCGGGCCGGAACACCAGCCGGATTAGCACTGGTGGGCGGTTTGTCCACGGAATGATCCATTACCAGCCTATCGAGCGAACTTCCGCCCGTTCGGGGGAATTGCCCGCCGGTTGTGTTTAGCGTCCGTCGCGGAGGTGATGCGCGATGCGCAAACACAACACACCGCAGGGATCATCGGCCCGGCGCGACGCCATGGACGTCAACGATTTCGTCTACGCGGCCACGGGGGCCCGGCTGCGACGGCTGACCATGCCGGACGGCGAGCATTGGTTCCCGACAGTCGACGTCTGTGCGGAACTCGGCCACACGAACCCCCGAAAGGCGTTGGCAGATCATGTGCAGCCTGGCGGAAAGTCTACTCTCGAGAGTGTAACCTCACGTTACGGTCTCAGCGTTCCCGCAGGCAGAGAGTGGCGTCGAGACTTGCATCTGGTGAATCTGCAAGGCTTGATCCAGCTGGTGAACGGCTGCACCAAGCCCACGTGCCTGCCCTTCAAACAGTGGGTGTCGAGGGTGATCGCCACCATCCAGCGCGAGGGCTCGTACACGCTGGACGTCTCGGAGGTCTCCCGCCCCGTACCACCGACCGAGCTCATGGACGCGATCGTCCGACTGGAGATGCGGACCGAACGCTTCCATACGGAAGTACTGGATTCCCTCCACCGCTCCGAGCAGGCATGGTCACAGATCCTCGATGCTCTGGGCTGCCGATCGGGCGCGGAGCCCGAACCCGACAAGCGAGAGCTGAGGCTCAGGACGGAAGACCTGTTCGCGCAGTGGAAGGACCGGCTGAGCATCACCGAGGACGTGTGGGCGGTGGCCGTCTACATCATCCCCACACTGGCGGAAGCCGGCCGGGTCGGTCACTCGCTGGAGACGCTCGCGAGCAAAACGGGGCTCACCCGCCAGCGGGTCCACGCCTGTCTGCGGTTCCTTCAGAAGCACCGCTGCATCCGCCAGCAAGGGGTGACGGACGGCGGGCATCCGGTCTACGTGGCCGAGCTGCCGCCCGCGTAGCCGCACAGAAAGGGTCCGAAGTCGCAAAACGACGTTGCGGCTTCGGACCCGACCCGCAGCGTAGCGCCTGACCGTCCTGCCATGTGACCCGTTCGGCAACCTGACGGCTCTCCACCTTCCGCGGAGCGTCGCGCACCGGGCGCGACGGGCGCCACGACGCGGAGACGCCGGCCCCCGGGAACCGCGTTCCCGGGGGCCGGCGGCCGGAATCCGTGGTGCGCCTCAGTCCGCGATCGGCAGGTAGACGCGGTTGCCCGCGGCGGCGAACTCCTTGGACTTCTGGGCCATACCGGCCTCCGCCTCCGCCTCCACCGTGTCCATCGCACCGCCGTGCTCGCGGCGGATGTCCTGGGAGATCTTCATCGAACAGAATTTCGGTCCGCACATCGAGCAGAAGTGCGCCGTCTTGGCCGGCTCCGCCGGAAGCGTCTCGTCGTGGAAGGAGCGGGCCGTGTCCGGGTCGAGGGCCAGGTTGAACTGGTCCTCCCAACGGAATTCGAAGCGTGCGTCGGACAGCGCGTCGTCCCATGCCTGGGCGTCCGGGTGCCCCTTGGCCAGATCGGCCGCATGGGCGGCGATCTTGTAGGTGATCACGCCGGTCTTGACGTCATCGCGGTCCGGCAGGCCCAAGTGCTCCTTGGGGGTGACGTAGCAGAGCATCGCTGTGCCCCACCAGGCGATCATCGCCGCGCCGATGCCCGAGGTGATGTGGTCGTAGGCGGGGGCGATATCGGTGGTGAGGGGGCCCAGGGTGTAGAACGGGGCCTCCTCACAGATCTCCTGCTGGAGGTCGATGTTCTCCTTGATCTTGTGCATCGGGACATGGCCCGGCCCCTCGATCATCGTCTGGACGCCGTGCTCCTTGGCGATCCGGTTGAGCTCACCGAGCGTCCGCAACTCCGCGAACTGCGCCTCGTCATTGGCGTCGGCGATCGACCCCGGGCGCAGTCCGTCACCCAGCGAGTAGGTGACGTCGTACGCCGCCAGGATCTCGCACAGCTCCTCGAAGTGCGTGTAGAGGAAGGACTCCTTGTGGTGGGCGAGGCACCACGCCGCCATGATGGAGCCGCCGCGGGAGACGATGCCGGTCTTGCGGCGGGCGGTCAGGGGTACGTACGGCAGCCGGACGCCGGCGTGGACGGTCATGTAGTCGACGCCCTGCTCGGCCTGTTCGATGACCGTGTCCTTGTAGATCTCCCAGGTCAGTTCCTCGGCCTTGCCGTCGACCTTCTCCAGCGCCTGATAGAGCGGCACGGTGCCGATGGGCGCCGGGGAGTTGCGCAGCACCCATTCGCGGGTGGTGTGGATGTTGCGCCCGGTCGAGAGGTCCATGACCGTGTCGGCGCCCCAGCGGGTCGCCCAGGTCATCTTCTCGACCTCCTCCTCGATGGAGGAGGTGACGGCGGAGTTGCCGATGTTGGCGTTGACCTTCACCAGGAACCGCTTGCCGATGATCATCGGCTCGATCTCCGGGTGGTTGACGTTGGCCGGCAGGACGGCGCGGCCCGCCGCGATCTCCTCCCGGACCACCTCGGGGGAGACGTTCTCGCGAAGCGCCACGTACTCCATCTCCGCCGTGATATCCCCCCGCCGCGCATAGGCGAGTTGGGTCACGGGAACGCCTTCCCGACCGCGCCGCGGCTGGCGCGGCCGGCCGGGGAAGACCGCGTCGAGGTTGCGCAGCCCCCCGCGGGGCGTGGTGTGTTTGATCCCGTCGTCCTCGGGACGAACAGGACGGCCCGCGTACTCCTCGGTGTCGCCGCGGGCGACGATCCAGTTGTGCCGCAGCGGCTCCAGGCCGCGGCGGACATCGGTTTCGATGGTGGGGTCGGTGTACGGGCCGGACGTGTCGTACAACGTCACGTCCTGGCCATTGGTGAGGTGCACCCGGCGGACCGGGACCCGAAGGTCCGGACGTGAACCCTCGACATATCCCTTATGCCAGCCGAATTCGGCCTTCTCGGCACGTGTGTGTGCATCCTGCTGAGTCATGAGACCCACTCCCTACGCCGGCATTACCCGGTAACAGGTTCAGCGGTCGGCGCAGCTGTCAGCGTCAGCGCCCTCTCAGCCCGGTGCTCCGAGCTCCCGCGATTGCAAAGGTTGTCCCCACGCTAACGGTTTATCCACAGTGCTGACCAGGGGGCCCACTTCTCTTGCGATGATGCGACCGTGACCGCCATCCAGCAGGACCACCCGCCCGAGCAGCCCCGCCCCTCCGACCAGGCCCATGGCCACGGCCACGGACACGCCGACGGCCATGCGCACGGCCACTCCCACGGCCATTCCCATGGCCACGGTCCGGCCACCCCTGTCTCGGCCCGCCTCCGCAAGGTCATCGCGGCGGTGCTCATCCCCTTCACCGTCGCCGTCGTCGCCGGTCTGATCGTGCTCTGGCCGGGCGGCACACCCGACCACAAGGCGAACGGCCGCAGCGGCCTCGGCTTTGACCAGCAGACCGTCGCGGGGCGAGTGGTGAAGGTCGAGGAGGTGAACTGCGCCGATGTCAACGCCCAGCCGCAGGCGCCCACCGAGCCCGGCCAGGACAGCGCCGCCCAGAACGGCGCCTCCGGGCAGGGCGGGAAGAACAGCGTCTGCGAGAAGGCCACCATCGAGGTCACCTCGGGCAAGGACAAAGGCCGCACCTTCCCCGAAATCGTCCAGCCCAATGCCTCACGCCACTTCAGCGCCGGGCAGGAGCTGAAGCTGGCATACGCTCCCAAGGCGCCCAAGGACCTCCAGTACTCCGTGTCCGACGTCGACCGGTCGATGCCGATGGCGCTGCTCGCGGGGCTGTTCGCGCTCGCCGTCGTGGTGGTGGGGCGGCTGCGCGGGGTGTTCGCGCTGGTGGCGCTGGCCATCAGTTTCGGCGTGCTGACACTGTTCATCCTCCCGGCGATACTCCAGGGTTCCAATCCGCTGGTGGTCGCGGTCGTCGGGGGCAGCGCGATCATGCTGCTGGCGCTCTATATGTGCCACGGCCTGACGGCGCGTACATCGGTCGCCGTGCTCGGCACGCTGGTGTCACTGCTGCTGATCGGGGTGCTCGGCTCGCTGTTCATCGGCTGGGCGAGCCTGACCGGCAACACCGACGACCAGACCGGGCTGGTACACGGCCTCTATCCGAACATCGAAATACGCGGGTTGCTGCTCGCAGGCGTGATCATCGGCTCGCTGGGGGTGCTGGACGATGTGACGGTCACCCAGACCTCGGCGGTCTGGGAGCTGCGGGACGCGGACCCGACCGCGTCCCGGCGCACGCTCTACGGGGCGGCGATGCGGATCGGGCGGGACCACATCGCCTCCGTCGTGAACACCCTGGTGCTGGCCTACGCGGGGGCGTCGCTTCCGCTGCTGCTGCTGTTCTCCATCGCGGACAGCAGCGTGGGCACGGTCGCCACGAGCGAGATCGTGGCGGAGGAGATCGTACGGACGCTCGTGGGCAGCATCGGGCTCGTCGCCTCGGTGCCGGTGACCACGGCGCTGGCCGTGCTCGTGGTCTCGGCGGACCGTGCGCCGGCGGCGGCCGGCGGCGGGGAGCGAACCGGCACGGGCGCCCAGGGAGCCTCCCGGACCGGCCGGGGCGGACGCGGGCGGCGGCGCCGGGCGAAGACCCGCTGAGCCGGCCGGGGCACGCCACCCCGGCGGTTCGCGGGTCCCGACCCGGCGGTTCGCGGGTCCCGGCCCGGCGGTTCCCGGGTCCCGACCGCGCCGCCGGGCACCAGCCGCGCCGTCACGCACCGACCTCGCCGTCACGCCGCGCCGTCACGCACCGACCGCGCTGTCACGCACCGACCGCGCGCCGGCCTCGGCCCGCGCATCCGGCGCTCAGCCCGCGTACCGGTCCTCGGCCAGGATGCGGTCGAGCTCGGCGTCGAGGTCGCCGACCGGATCGCAGGCCATCGGCTCCTGGCCGAAAGGCACCACCCGGTCCGTCCGGTCCAGGAAGGCCACCAGGGGAGCGGCCCCGGCCCGGAACAGGGCCCGCTCACAGCCCACCTGGAGTCTGATGAAGACGTCGGAAAGCCCCTCGGGCGAAGCGGGGGCGATGCGCACATCCCCCTCGCCGGTGGGTCTGCTCAACCCGTCCAGCAGCAGCTCCCGGGCGAAGGACCAGCTCACCGGCGCATCACCGGGCAGATGGAAGGTGATCTCGACCGCATAGGGGTCACTGCTGTCGTAGGACAGCTCGACCGGGATCCGGAAGGAGAGATCCTGCGACACCAGGAAGGTCATCGTCACTTCCGCCTGGACTGTGTCACGCATGTCACGCATCGTTCGCCGCCCCGGGTTGTTTTCGCTTGGCCGCCGACTCTGGAGAGTAGCGACTCGATTGCGCTGCGGAGTCGGTTTGCCTCATGTGAGGGAACGAAAATGGCCAGTGTTGCCGTGGGGAGACCCACGCGTCCGGACGGTGCCGTCCCGGTGGGCGGGGGATCGGGGCCGGCGCACCGGCCATATCGAAGATCGCTGTCGTCAACAGGCACCCCCGGGGTGTGTTGCGAGGCAGACGCCGAAAGGAAGAGCGAGGAAGAACGCCGAGGACTCGCACTCTAACGGCAGGGGTGTCGCCGGGCCGTGCTCCCGCCCCGGCGGTATCCCTCGCGCGGCGTATCCGCGCGAGGCGGGGTCCGACAGGGCCCGCCCGCGCAATGCGACAGGTCCTGGGGGAACGCGACGGGAAACGCGACAGGCCCTGGGGGCGCGTCAGGCCGACGGAGACGCGTCAGCCCCTGAGGGACCCGTCAGACCCGACCGGAATCCGTCAGACCGGCGGGAACGAGCAAGGGCCCCCGGGGACGTGCCGAGCGCGCCGTGCGTGGAGACATGCCGAGCGCGCCATGGGGACGCGTCGAGCGCCGTGGGGGCACGTCAGGAGGTGAACTTCCGTACGACGTAGATCAGCCCGGCGATCAGCGCCACCAGCAGCAGCGCCTTGAAGACGAGGCTCACCACGAACCCGATCACGCTCATGATCAGGCCGCCGAACACGGCGAGGACGAGGACCGGTATCGCGATCCAGGTCACCCACCACGGCAACCCCTGGAATATCCCCTTCGTGGTCACGTGACTCCCTGCTTTCTCTGCACGCCGTGGGCCCGGCACCGACGGCCGGTCCGCCCTGCCGTCGATGCTAGGACGGGACGGAAGCGCGCGGGCGGCCCGCGCCCCCCGTCCTCCCCTGACCGAACCCCTACGGGACCGGCCCGCGGAACATCAGCTCCACGATGGACCAGACGGCGACAGCCCTCCGGGGGCTCAGCCCTCCGGCGGCGAGAACACCACCAGCACCCGCAGGTCCTCGGTGATGTGGTGGAACTTGTGCGCCGTGCCCGCCGGTACGTACACCACGCTGCCCCGCGCCACCTGCGTCGTCTCCATCCCCACCGTGATCGACGCCCGGCCGCTCACCACCATGTACACCTCGTCCTGGCCGTGCGGCGACTGCGGGTCGGCCTGGCCCGCGTCCAGCGCGTACAGCCCCACGGACATGTTCCGCTCCCGCAGGAACTGTAGATACGCGCCGTTGTTCGCGGCGCGCTCCGCCTCCAGCTCATCCAGCCGGAACGCCTTCATTCGCCTCTCCACCCCTGTGTACGGTGCCCCTGCCTGTGGCGGGGCCGGTCTGCGACGATCTCAGCCATGAAGAATTTTCTCGTCAAGACGATCGCGAACGCCGGTGCCCTCGGCGTCGCCATCTGGCTGCTCAAGGACATCACGCTCACCGGTGAGAACACCGGCCGCAAGGCACTCACCCTCATTCTGGTCGCGCTGGTCTTCGGCGTGGTGAACGTGGTGGTCAAGCCGATCGTCAAGCTCCTGGCCTTCCCGTTGTTCATCCTGACCCTGGGGCTGATCACGCTGGTGATCAACGCCCTGATGCTGCTGCTGACCTCATGGCTGGCCGGAAAGCTGGATCTCAGCTTCCATGTGGACGGTTTCGGCACCGCCGTGCTCGGCGGTCTGATCGTCGCCATAGTCGCGTGGGCCCTTCACGTCGTGCTGCCCGAGGACGATGACTGATCACGGCCGGAGATGATGGACGGCATGAGAGACCCGTCGCCCTACCGTGTCTGCTTCGTCTGCACCGGCAACATATGCCGCTCGCCGATGGCCGAATCCGTCTTCCGCTTCCATGCCGAGGAAGCCGGGCTGGACGGTCGCGTCGAGGTGGACAGCGCGGGCACCGGGCCCTGGCACGAGGGCGACGGGGCCGACCGCCGTGCCGTCGACGTGCTCACCGCCCACGGCTATGAGCAGGATCACATCGCGCGCCAGTTCCGGGCCGAGTGGTTCGAACGCCTCGATCTGGTCATCGCCTTGGACAGCGGCCATCTGCATGAGCTGCGCGCGCTCGCGCCGACCCCGCACGACGCCGCGAAGGTGCGGCTGCTGCGGAGTTACGATCCGGACGCGGACCAGGACGCGCTGGGCGGCCTCGATGTGCCGGACCCCTACTTCGGCGGGACGGACGACTTCGAGGAGTGCCTGGAGATGATCGAGGCCGCCAGCGGCGGGCTGCTGGACGCGGTCGCCGAGGCCCTCGACGCCGCGGAGCGGACCGGAAGCACGGCGCGCGCCGAGAGTGCCGAGAACAGCACCCAGGGCGCCCAGAGCGCCGAGAACACGGAGAACGCGCCGGCCGCCGATGGCCCGGACGCGGGAAAGGAGCCCGTATGACCGGTGACGGTACCCGCGCCGTACGGGCCGGACTGCCCGAGGCCGAGGCGTACGCGCCGACGCTGCCCGGCCCGGTATTCGCCGCCCACTTCCACCTTCCCGGCGACGCCGTCGGCCCCTACACCTACGGCCGGGACGCCAACCCCACCTGGTCCCTGCTGGAGCGGGCGATCAGCGAGCTGGAGTCACCGGGCACCGACGCCGAGACGGTCGTCTTCTCCTCCGGCATGGGTGCGATCTCGGCCGTACTGCTGTCCCAGCTGCGCCAGGGCGAGGCGGCCGTCCTGCCGTCCGACGGCTATCAGCTGCTCCCGGCGCTGATCGAGCGGCTGGAGGGTTACGGCGTCACGGTGCGCACCGCCCCGACCGGCGAGGACGCCCAGCTGGCCGTGCTGGACGAGCGGACGAAACTGCTGTGGCTGGAAACCCCGTCCAATCCCGGACTGGACGTCTGCGACATCCGCCGGCTGGCCGCGGCCGCGCACGCCCGCGGTGCGCTGGTCGCCGTCGACAACACCCTCGCCACCCCGCTCGGCCAGCGCCCGCTGGAGCTCGGCGCGGACTTCGCCGTGGCCAGCGGCACCAAGGCGCTCACCGGCCATGGCGATGTGCTGCTCGGCTATGTGACCTGCCGCGATCCCCGGCTGGCCGCCGAGGTGCGGGCCTGGCGCAAGACGGTCGGCGCTATCCCCGGCCCCATGGAGGCATGGCTCGCCCACCGTTCCCTGGCCACCCTCCAGCTGCGCGTCGACCGCCAGGCGGCGACCGCCCTGGCCCTCGCCGAGGCGCTGCGCGACCGCCCCGAGATCGCCGGGTTGCGCCACCCCGGTCTGCCGACCGATCCGGCGCACCGGCTCGCGGTGGAGCAGATGCGCGGTGGGCGCTTCGGCTGCGTGGTCTCCTTCACCCTCCCGGACAAGGCGCATGCGGAGCGCTTCCTGGCCGAGCTGCGGCTGGTGGACGACGCGACCAGCTTCGGCGGGGTGCGCTCCACGGCGGAGCGGCGCGGACGGTGGGGCGGCGACGCCGTACCCGAGGGTTTCATCCGGTTCTCGGTGGGCGCCGAGGATCCGGACGACCTGATCGCCGATGTGCTGCGGGCGCTCGACACGGCACGCGCGTAAACGGGTAACCGAACCGGGGCGAGTGACTGAAGCCGGGAAAAGAGAGCCGGTGGCTGAAACCGACCGGGTAGACCTGTGCGGGCGTCTCAAGCCTCCCCCCTCGTGGCTTGAGACGCCCCGGCTCTCCCCGTGGAGAACCGCTCGAACAAGGCTAGTTGACTCAGCGTCAGTGTCCAATCACAGTAGCGACATGGACCTATCGGCATATTTATAGTTGGCATGCGGTCGGGGCGGGACGAGGCGAGGGGAACCGCATGGATCTAGCCCTCTTACGCACCTTTGTCACGGTTCACCGCGCCGGGTCCTTCACCCGCGCCGCCGGGCTGCTCGGGCTCTCCCAGCCCGCCGTCACCGGCCAGATACGCACCCTGGAGCGGCAGCTGGGCCGCCCCCTGTTCCTCCGTACGGCGCGCGGCGTCGTCCCCACCACCGTCGGGGACGAACTCGCCCACAAGGCAGCGCCACATCTCGACGCCCTGGTGGAGATCACCGAGACAGGTCTGGACGACCGCTCCCCGCTGCGCACCCTGCATCTCGCGGGCCCTCCGGAGTTCACCGCGCTGCGCGCCCTGCCCGCGCTGACCACCCTCGTCACCCAGGGCCTGGCGGTGCGCTGCGCCTTCGGCAGCGCCGAGGAGCTGTTCGAGGGACTCGGCGCCGGCCACCACGACCTGGCCATCGCCACCGCCCGGCCACGCGGCCGGCTGCTGGCCGCCACCCCGCTGTGCGACGAGGAGCACGTGCTGGTCGCCGCCCCCCGCTGGGCCGCCCGGCTCGGCGGGCCCGCGGTGCTCCAGATGAAGGGGGTGAGCGCGCTGGAGGCGCTGCCCGTCGTCGAGGTGCACGAGAGCCTGCCGCTGGTCACCCGCTACTGGTCGGCCGTCTTCGACGCCCGTCCGGTCACCGCCGGCACGATCATCGCGCCCGATCTGCGCGCGGTGCTGGCGTGCGTCGCGGAGGGCGCCGGGCTCGGCGTCCTGCCGCGCTATCTGTGCATGGACGCGCTGGACGCGGGGGAGGTGGTGGCGCTGCTCAATCCGCCGGTGCCGCCGCTGCGTACCTATTTCCTGGTGGTCCGGACGGGGGCGCTCGCCCTGCCGCATATCGCGCGGGCGCACGAGTGGCTGTTACGCGCGGCTGTCGACTGGTGAGTAAGTGGTTTCGCGGGACGAAAGGCGCGGCAGATGTCCTGCATGACCGAACGACCCGTGGTCAAACGCACCGCCCGCGCCATTCTGCTCGAGGGCGACACCGCCCCCCGGATGATTTTGATCAAGCGCACCAAGCCCGGCCAGCCGCCCTATTGGATCACTCCGGGCGGCGGGATGGAGCCCGAGGACCCGACCGTCGTCGAGGCCCTGCACCGCGAGGTGGACGAGGAGCTGGGCGCGAAGGTGACGGATGTGGTGCCCGCCTTCGTCGACACCGTCCCGCACCCCGACGACGGGAGCGCGGACGGCGTCAAGGTGCAGCACTTCTTCGTCTGCCGACTCGCCTCGATGGATCTCACCCGGCGGCACGGCCCGGAGGTGGACGAACCGTGCGGGGAGTACGAGGTGGTCAGCGTGCCGTTCACCCGCGAGGGGATCGCCTCGGTCGAGGTGGTGCCGCCGTCGCTGCGGGCCTACCTCGAGGCGAACGTCGAGGGTGTGCGGGCCCTGCTCGCGGACGACCTCGGCTAGGAGGCGGGGCCGGGGCGGGCCCCCGCCCCGGCCGATCCTCGCCTGATCCGCGCCGCACCACGTCCGCGTGGCTAGCGGAACCAGCCGCTGAACGGCTGCTGGGTCTTCCGGGCCGCCCGCTGCCGCGCCTCGGCCAGCACCCGCTCCGCCTCCGCCCGCCAGCTCTCGGGCCCCGCATCGGCCCGAACCCCGGGCTGGTCCCCGAATCCGTCCTCAGGACGGAGATGGGCCCCGAAATCGGACCGCGCCACCCCCGACTCCGACTGCCCAGAAGCCGACTGCACGGCCTCCGGCACCCACTGAGCCGCATCGTCTGCGGGTGCGGCCGGAGCCACTGGGACGGGCGGGGCCACCGGGACACGTGGGGCCACCGGGGCCTGTGGGACCGCTGGGGCTGCTGGGACAGGTGGGGCCGCCGGAGCCGCTGGGGCCTGTGGGGCCGCCGGAGCTGCTGGGACTGCCGGATCAGCAGAGGCAGCCGGGCCAGCCGAAGCCACTGGAACCGCCAGGTCGACCGGAGGCCCCGGCACCCACTGAGCCGGGTCGGTCGAGGCCACTGGGGCGGGCTGGACCACTGGGACGGGCGGAACTGCCGGGCCAGCCGCCCCGGCCGAGGCTACTGGGACGTCCAGGTCAGCCGGGACAGGTGGGGCAGCCGGAGCCGCTGGGACGTGTGGGGCCGCCGGAGCTGCTGGGACTGCCGGGTCAGCAGAGGCAGCCGGGCCAGCCGAAGCCACTGGAACCGCCAGGTCGACCGGAGGCCCCGGCACCCACTGAGCCGGGTCGGTCGAGGCCACTGGGGCGGGCTGGACCACTGGCACGGGCGGAACTGCCGGGCCAGCCGCCCCGGCCGAGGCTACCGGGACGTCCAGGTCAGTCGGGACAGGTGGGGCAGCCTGGTCCGCCGGAGCCACCTGGTCCGCTGGGGCCACCTGGTCCGCCGGAGCTGCCGGGGCCGCCTGGTAAGCCGGGGCCGCCTGGTCCGCCGGGGTGCCCGGGGCCGTCCGGTCGGCCAAGGCGGGCTGGTGGGGCTGGTGGGGCTGGTTCATCGGGGGTGTCGGTCGCGGGGCCGGCTCGGCGCGCGGTGCGCGGCGGGCTTCGCGGGCGTCGGCGGCGGCGCCGAAGAAGTCGCCGCCCTTCCGCTTGACGTCGTCCGTCCCCCAGTCCCGTTCCCGGCCGTGCTCGAGGGCCCGGTCACCGGAGGGGCTGCGGTGCCGGCCCTCGGCTCCGCGGGTGCGGCGTTGCGCGGGGACCCTCTGGAGGTGGGGGATGTGCTTGGCGCAGTGGATGTACGCCTCCTCGACGGTCACCTCGACCCACACCACCGCGCGCCGCCCCGGCACCGGGTCCACCGGCAGGTCGGGGTGGGCCGCGCGCATCTCGGCGTCCTCCACAACCCGGGCCCGGCCGTTCACATGCAGCCCGATCCGGTCCCGGAAGAAGTCGACCATGAGAATGCCGAGGTGGGGGTTCTCCTGGATGTTGCCGAGACTGGCCAGGACGCCGTTGCCCCGGTATTCGGGATAGGTCAGCGTGCGCGCGTCGAGCACCCGCAGAAAGCCGGGCGGCCCGGCCCGGAAGGTGCTGTCGCACTCCCCGTGCCGGTCGGAGGTGGCCAGGAAGAACATCTCCTGGCGGCCGATGTACTCCCGCATCCGGACGTTGAGGTGGTCCAGCACCTGTTCGTCGTAGAAACGGTCGGCGCGGTCGACCGTACCCAGCCGCCGCTGTAGAAGGTGTTCGCCGTCGCTCCCCGGACGCCACGCGCGGTCGTCCAGGTGCTCCGTACTGTCCACGGTTCTCGTCCCCGTTCCTGCATCGCCGTCGTGCCTGTCGCCGTCCGGAATCGCCGGAGTCACTGCCTCGTGTCGCCGTTCCGTCATGTGCCGTCCGCGCCCTACTCCGCGGCGGCGGCGAGCTCCTCGATGGAGTCGTGCCGTATCCGGTGGGACGGAATGCCGATGCCCATCAGGGTGTCGACACCGCTGCGGATCAACCCGGGCGGCCCGGAGAGATACGCGTCGAACGCGTTCCACGGGCCGTACTGCCGCACGGCGTCGGGCAGCCGGCCGCTGAGGCCGTTGGTCGGGCCGTTGGAGACGACGGGGCGGACCGCGAGCCACGGATGCTTGTGCGCCAGCCGCAGCATGGTGTCGATGTCGTACAGATCGTGATCGCTGCGCGCACCGTAGAAGACCTCGACCGCCCGCTGGCGGCCGTGCTCGGCGACATCCTCGACCAGCGCCTTGATCGGCGCGATACCGGTGCCGCCGCCCAGGCAGAGCAGCCCGTTGTCGCTGGAGTGGTCGACGGTCATCGAACCGGCGGGCGGCCCGAGGCGGATCACATCGCCGGGGCGGGCCCGGTGCACCAGCGCGGAGGACACCCATCCGGCCGGTACGGCCTTCACGTGGAAGGAGAGCAGCCCGTCGGAGCGCGGCGCCGAGGCGAACGAGTAGTGCCGCCACACCCGCGGCCACCACGGGGTTTCCAGCGAGGCGTACTGGCCGGCCAGAAACGGGTACGGCTGATCCGGACGGACGGTGATCACGGCGATGTCGGGGGTGCGCAGCTCATGCCCGACCACCTCGGCCTGCCACCACGCGGGGGCGACCAGCTCGTCCTCGGCGGCCGCGTCGATCATGATCTGGGAGAACTTGGTGTAGGCGCGCACCCAGGCGGCCTCGGCCTCGTCGCTCCAGGTGGTGACCGCGTAGCGGGTGAGCGCGTCGATCAGGGATTCGCCGACGGCGGGGTAGTGCTCGGGCTGGGTGCCGTACTTGCGGTGGCCGCGGCCGAGCCGGGAGAGGAACTCGGTGAGGATGTCGTCGTCGTCGACGAGCCGGGCGGCGGTCAGCATCGCCTTGAACAGCCGGTCGCGCTGGGCGTCCATGGCGGCGGGGAAGAGCGGCCGCAGCTCGGGGTGGTGGACGAAGAGCATCGCGTAGAAGTACGAGGTCACCTTGTCGCTGATGGGCTCGATCTCGGCCATCGTGCGGCGCAGCAGGATCGCGTCGGGCGAGGCGGTCTCGGGGACGGCGAACCGGGGGTCGGGGCCGGGCCGGACGTCCTGCGGGACAGGGGCCGTCTCGTCGGGGCGCTGATGCTCCTCGCGCCCGGTGGCCGCGGGGCCGCTCGCCGGTCGGCCGGCCGCCGACCGGTTGGCCGCCGGACGGTCGGCAGCCGGACGGTCGGCCGCCGGACGGTCGGCAGCCGGATGGTCAGCAGCCGGGCCGGACGCGGGGCGGGCGCCCGCCCCCGGGCCGGACGCCGGGCCCGGCTCGGCGGACGTACGGCGGTCGGCTCCGGTGCCGACCGGCCGTATCGGGTTCACCGGACGGCTGGGCGTCCGCTCATCGCTCTGCCGGTCCGGGGCCCGTGTCTGTTCCTCGGCCGGATTCCTGCTCGGGCTGAACCAGCCCCAGTCGCCACTGTTTCCGCCGGAGCCGTCACTGCCGGCCGACGATGTGGTGGTCGGAGCGTCCATGGTTGCCTCGCCTCGAACATCTTTCTGTCGGTCTTCGCACTTCCGCTGGCGGAGTGTGCCCGCAATTCCCCGTTCTGGTGCACTGGTTCAAGCGAGAATGGTCGTGCCGACCTTCTCCGTAACTCTCATCCGGGCAGGATGCCACGGCCGTTGCCCGCCCCGGGTGCGCATTCCCGAAGTCCAGGGAAACCGGAGCCGCAATCCCGTCACGCTGGTTGGCCTGGGTTGCCCGGTTCTGCCCCCACCCGTACAGCCTGCTGGACGGAGCCGGACCCGACCCTACCGGCCGCGCATGAATTCACAAGCCCCGCGGACGCGGCATCCATTACACCCGCCAACTCAGGTAATTACCGATAGTTACGAGCAGTTACCCGTCAATTCGTAAGCCTCTCGGAGATCGCGTCCGGTATAGGCGTGGGATGCGATTTCGCTCACATGGTGGTCGGCGTTCACGGCGACCGAGACCGGCACCACGGCGAACAGCTCGGCGTCCGACCGGGAATCCCCGTAAGCCACGCAATGGTCCCTGGTCAACCCGAACTTCGCACAAAGTTCATCGGCGATCCCGACCTTCGCGGCCGGGGTCAGGATCCCCGCCGGATCCACCGGGTCCCGGAACGGCACCGAGGGCCAGGCCGAGCCGTAGGTGGCGTCCGCTCCCCACTCCAGCAGCCGCGACACGAAGAAGCCCGGCGAGAGGGAGATCACCGCACAGCGCTCGCCCCGCGTCCGGATGTCCGCCCACACCTCGCGGATCCCCGCCAGCCACGGCGCCCCTTCGAACGCCGCGGCCACATGGTCCTCCGTCAGCTCCGCCCACAACGCACAGGCTCGCTCGGCGAACTGGGCCGTCGTCAGCGCACCACCCGCGAACGCCCGCTCCAGCTCGGCGATCTCCCGCTCCAGGCCGAGCTGCCGGGATATCTCGATCGCGGCGGCGGAGCCATGGATGAGCGTCCCGTCCAGGTCGAACAGATGCAGTCTGGTCATGACAACCGAGCGTAGGGGCACCTGGACACTCGGACCGTTGTCCGTCAGACGTCACGACGCTGCGGCGCCGCGACGCCGCAATGGCCGATGTGCCGGCGAGGCGGGCGGGGGCTGACCGCCCGGGGGCGACGGCTGTGGACGTCGAAACACCGATAATTGCATACGCGGTCTATTTCATCGCTGCACTATCCTGGGATTCGCTCACCCACCAAGGAGGGGTTCCATGACGGATGAGCCGCACGGCACCGCCACCCCGCCCACCGGGCGGGCCCTCGCCCAGGGCTGGTGCGCCCTGTCCTCCCTGCACGGCCGGATAGAGACGCATATCGAGCGTGCGCTTCAGGCCAGGCACGGGCTGAGCGTCCGCGAGTTCTCCGTGCTCGTCGTGCTCAGCGAACAGCACGACGGCGAGGGCGGACATCTACAGATGAAGCAGCTCGCCGACTCCGTCGTGCTCAGCCAGAGCGCCACGACCCGGCTGGTCACCCGGCTGGAGGACCGCGGTCTGCTCTCCCGCTACATCTGCCCCGACGACCGCCGCGGCATCTACACCAATGTCAGCCCCGAGGGGCTGAAGCTGCTGGAGGCGGCACGGCCGACGAACGACGCCGCGCTGCGCGAGGCACTCGCCGACGCCGCCCGGCGGCCGGAGCTGGCACCCCTCGTCGCCGCCGTCGAAGGGCTGTCCACCCCGCGCTGATCATCACGGGTACGCCCCCGGCCGATCGCCGCGGGTGCGCCCCGGCCCAGTCACCGCGGGTACGTCCCGGACCGGTCACCACGCATGCACCCCAGCCCAGTCACAGCACGCGCGCCCCGGACCGGTCACCACGCGTGCACCCCAGCCCAGTCACAGCGCGTACGCCGGCCCAGTCGCCGCCGACCGGGCCCGATGGGCCCCGCGTAGGCTTCCCGCGTGACCGACTTCGCAATACGGCGCGCGACCGCCGATGACCTCCCGGCGATCGTGGCCATGCTCGCCGACGACCCGCTCGGCGCCCGCCAGGAGTCCCCGGACGACCCGGCCCCGTACCGCGCCGCCTTCGAGCGGCTGGACCGGGACCCCAACCAGCGGCTGGTCGTCGCGGTCCAGGACGGCCGGACCGTCGGCACCCTTCAGCTGACCATGATCCCCGGGCTGTCGCGGCGCGGCGCCACCCGCTCGATCATCGAGGGCGTCCGGATCCACGCCGACGTGCGCGGCGGCGGACTCGGCACCCAGCTGATCGAATGGGCCATCGAGGAGTCACGCCGCGCGGGATGTGCGCTGGTACAGCTCACCTCGGACGCGACCCGTACCGACGCCCACCGCTTCTATGAGCGGCTCGGCTTCGAGGCCAGCCACCTCGGCTTCAAGCTTCCGCTGGACTGACATCCGTCCCCCACCGGACCGGCAATCCGCCTCCCACCGGCCGACAATCCGTCGTCCTCCGGACCGACGTCCACAGGAGTCTCCGCAGAAGCATCCGCGAGGCCCCGTCAGAGCGCGCGCCAGCCCTCCGGGTCGACCCCGCCGGGCACCACGCCGTCCGGCGCGTAGGGCTCCCGGGTGAACACGAAGGTGCCCAGGTCCAGATGGGCCGGGGCGCCGCCCTCCCCCTCGACCACCCGCAGCGTCTCCCCCGCGTAATAGCCGTCGAGCCCGGTCCACGTGCCGTCCGGCTCGGCCCGGAAGCGCGAGGCGCGGCCTCCCCCGGCGGCCGGGGACAGCTCCAGACCGCGGTCCGCGCGCAGCCGCAGATGGTACGGGCGGGGTCCCCAGTACCAGGGGCCGGTCAGCGCCAGCAGCTCCGGATCGACTTCGGGCAGCGGCCGCCAGGGCTCGGGTATACGGGGTTCGTGCTCCGCCACGACCCCTATGAGGTCGGCGGCGATGGCTCCGATCGCGGGTCCCGAGGTGGTGTTGGCCAGCGCGATCCCGGCCAGCCGGTCCTCCGCGCTCACCCACAGCGCGGCCAGGAAGCCGGGCATGGAGCCGGTGTGGCCGTAAAGGAACCGTCCGCCGTGGCGGATGAGCTGGGTGCCCAGGCCATAGCCGGCGTCCCGGTCCCCGTCCTCGGGGGCGGCGGATGCCCGCATCTCGGCGAGCGTCCCGGCGCCGAGCACCCGCTCGTCCCCGTCCAGCAGGAACGCGGCGAAGCGGGCCAGATCCCCGGCGGTCGACCAGAGCTGTCCGGCCGGACCCATCCACCCGGTGTCCTCGGCCGGCTCGGGCAGCAGCACATCCGCCCAGGGGTGCACGGCCCAGCCCCCGGCGTGCGGGGCCCGCGGCTCGAGCGACGTACGCCCCATCCCCAGCGGCTCCAGCACCTCACGGGCGAGCACCTCGCCCCAGGGGGCGCCGCGCAGCCGCTCGACCAGCGCGCCGAGCAGCGCGAAACCGGGGTTGGAGTAGTGGTACCGGCGGCCCGCGGGGTGGACCAGCGGGCGCTCGCCGAAGATATCGGCCGTCCCGGGCCGCAACGCCCCGGGCGTACGCTCCCACCACGGGCCACGCGCCTCGGCGGCGAGACCCCCGGTGTGGGAGAGGAGCTGGGCCACGGTCGCGCCCTCGGCCTGCGGTACGTCCAGATGCCTGGCCAGCGGATCGCCGAGGTCCAGCAGCCCCTCATCGCGCAGCCGCAGCACCAGCACCGCCACAAAGGTCTTGGTCAAGGAGCCGATGCGGTACTGGGTGTCGGCGTCCGGCGCGTGCCCGTCCACACAGCCGCGCGCCCCCGTCCACACCAGCCGCCCATCCCGCACCACGGCCCCCAGCAGGGACGGGGCACGGCCCTCGGCCTGGCCGAGGGCGACGCGCCGCAGCAGGGCACGGCGGGTGGCGGGCAGCGGCTCGGCGAACTCATCGATGTCGGGCGTGGTCATGTCGGCACTGTACGGCGAGGGTCCGACAATCCCAGCGGATCGCACACAGCCTGGCAGGTGGTCTGGCACCTGGTCTGGCCTGGCACCTGGTCCGGTCTGGCCTTGACGTCAGGGTCAAGGTCTACCGTCGGGCCATGCGGATCGGAGAGCTGGCCGAACGGGCGGGTACCACCACCCGCACCCTGCGCTACTACGAGTCGCTCGGGCTGCTGCCCGCGCGCCGTACCGGCAATGGTTACCGGTCGTACGACGAGGACGACCTGCGGCTGCTCCAGCAGATCCGCACGCTGCGGGACTTCGGCTTCGAGCTGGAGGAGACGCGTCCGTTCGTCGAATGCCTGCGCTCCGGCCACCCGGCCGGTGACTCCTGCCCCGCCTCACTGGACGTCTACCGGCGCAAGCTGACCGAGCTGGACGAGTGCATCGCCCGGCTGAGCGCCATCCGGGAGCGGGTCGGGACGCAGCTCGCCGAGGCGGAGCGGGCCCGCGCGGAGCTGGAGGCCGCGGCGACGTCGCCCGAAGGGGCCCCGGAACCGCACTGCGAACTGACGCCGCCCGGACCGTGAACCCGCCCTCCCCACAGACGGCTTCGGACGGCTTCGGACGGCTTCCTTACGACGACTCCAAGGAGAGATGAGATGACGCCGACGCACACCGAGGAAGTGGCCACGGTCACGGACACCACCTTCGCCGAGGAAGTGCTGGCGGCCGACCTGCCGGTGCTGGTGAAGTTCACCGCCTCGTGGTGCCCGCCGTGCCGGATGATCGCCCCAGTGCTGGCGGAGATCGCGCAGGAGGAGGCCCACCGGCTGAAGGTGGTGCGGCTGGACGTGGACCAGAACCCGTCCACCACCACCGCCTACGGGGTCCTGTCGATGCCGACGCTGATGCTGTTCCGGGCGGGCGAGCCGGTGCGGTCGCTGGTCGGGGCCCGCACCAAGCGGCGGCTGCTGGAGGAACTCGGCGACGCGATCTGACACATGCCTGAGCCGCGGCCGAACCACCCCTGCTACGTTGGCCGGACGTGACCATCAGCGGGGGCGGAAAAGGGTGAGGTCAGCGGTGCGCGTCCTGGTGCAGGGGAAACCTGTCGGCTCCTATCCGGCCCTGCCTCCCGAGGCCGAGCGGGGTTCACCGCGCCGGATCACCGAGGTCGGTGAGGAGGTGCTCCGCCGCTCCTGCCGGGAGGTGACCGAGTTCGGCACATCCGAGCTGAGCACCCTCATCGACGACATGTTCCTCACCATGTACATCGCCGACGGCGCCGGGCTGGCCGCCAACCAGGTCGGCGTCGACCTGCGGCTGTTCGTCTACGACTGCCCGGACGACGACGGCGTACGGCATATCGGCCACATCATCAACCCCGTCCTGGACCAGCCCGACCCGGCCAACCGGCTGCTCATCGAGGAGGCCGAGGGCTGTCTGTCCGTACCGGGTGCGCGGATGGACGTACCGCGCACCGACCGCACCGTGGTCCGCGGCGTCGACAAGGACGGGAACCCGCTGGTGATCGAGGGCACCGGCTACTTCGCCCGGTGTCTCCAGCACGAGGCCGACCACCTCTCGGGGCATCTCTACATCGACCGGCTCTCCAAGCGCGACCGCAAGGAGGCCCTGCGGCAGATGGCGGACCGCCATGAGCAGGTCCTCGCCCGGCGCGTGGAGAAGGCGGCAGCCCTGGGCCACCGCCTGGAGCCCTGATCCCCCAGCCGGGTCCCGCCCCGCCCCCGGCTCACTCCACCGTGTTGACGGGGCCCACCCGGGGCCCACGAAGGTCCCCGGGTGGGCGGCGCCAGTCGTTGGTGCGCTGTAGCTCCCAGGTCCCGCCGTGGACGGTCCGACGCGGACGACATCGCGGTCCGTGAACTGCGCGCCCGCATGGCTGATCCTGATTGCTGGGGGACAAGCAACGCGACAGGCGGCTGCACCGAAGGCCCGCCGTTCTGACGCAGGGACTCTCGTCGGCCGTCACTCAGTGTGGTGGCACCACAGTAGTTGAGCCAGAACCCGAGTTTCGACACAGCACTGGGGTACTTGCCAGGGGAGCATCGGGGTGCTTCTGGTGAAAGGCCCTGGTTGCCGCAGATGTCGAAGTGGGAACCGGAATACGTATCCAGTTCCGTCCGTTGTTGTTGATCATGAAGGCAATCACGCTGCAGCAGTACGGGGGCCCTGAAGACCTGGAGCTCACTGAGTTGGCGACCCCGAAGGTCGCCCCCGGCGAGGTCCTCGTCCGGGTCAAGGCGGCGGGCGTCAACCCAGCGGACTGGAAGGTCGCTGCCGGTTACCTCGACGAGGTCATGGAGGCGCACTTCCCCTTCATCCCGGGCTGGGAGGTCTCCGGCGTCGTCGAAGCCAGAGGCTTCGACGCCACCGAGTTCGAGGTCGGCGACGAGGTCGTGGGCTACATCTGCAAGGACTGGGCGCAGAACGGCGGCTATGCCGAACTCGTGTCCGCCCCGGTGCGCACTCTCGCCCGCAAACCCGAGTCCCTCAACTGGCTGCAGGCCGCCGGGCTGCCGCTGGCCGGGCTGACGGCCTACCAGGCCATCCAGCGGCTCGGCATCGGCAGGGGTGACACCGTACTGATCCACGCGGCGTCCGGCGGTGTCGGCTCGTTCGGCGTGCAGATCGCTGTCGCCCGTGGAGCGCGCGTCATCGGCACCGCCGGCGAGCACAATCACGACTACCTTCGCGGGCTCGGCGCCGAGCCCGTCACCTACGGCGACAGCCTGTCAGACCGGGTGCGCGAGCTGGCGCCCGACGGCGTCGACGCGGCACTCGACTTCTTCGGCGGTGACGCGGTGGCTGTCTCCCAGGAACTGCTCAAGAACCCGAAGCGAGTCGCCTCCATCGTCGACACCACCGTTACCGAGAAGGGCGGTCACCACGTGTGGGCCCGCCCCAGCTCGGACGACCTCGGCGTACTGTGCGCCCTCGCGGACTCCGGCAAGCTGTCCGTCACCGTGGACCGCACCTTCCCTCTGGCCGAGGCGGCCGACGCCTGGCGGGCCATTCAGGAAGGCCACACCCGAGGCAAGATCGTGCTGGACGTCGACGCGAGCTGAGCCTGGCCGTCATCGACCGCCTCACTTTCAGCGGTGCCGTCATCGAGACGGCACGACTCCTGCCGCCTCGCCGGCGCTCCTTACCTCAACGGCCCGTCGCCCGCGAAGGGCGGGCCGTCTCCCAGAACGCATGTCATTTCCTCGGGTGCCCAACTGCTTCTGGTGCGGGTGCGAAAGTCTGCGGTGAGAGGTGACGCCCGGCATGCGCGCGGGCAAGTCGCGGTGGCAAGCCACTCGCGCGTGGACGGGCGGGTACTCCCCGGCGGGTTCCGTCCGGCGGTTCCGTCCGGCGGTTCCGTCGCAAACTCAACTGGACCGCGTGACCGGCCGGCAACCATAGCCGACATCGCGGGCCGGGCCCAGAAGAGACGCGGTCCCTTCTTCGGTTCCGACGACTGCTACATCTCGTGCTCCCACCAGCCGCGCGTGTCGACGCCTGCGTCATCCGCCAGCGCCTCCAGTTCCGCGATCTCCTCGTCGGCGAGCTCGATGCCGCGAGCTCGGACCAACCCGTCGATGTAACCCGCCTTCGTGACCCCGATGATCGGGGTGGTCCCCTTGGCGATGGCCCAGGCGGTGGCGACATCGGCGGCGAACGCGCCTCGGTCCTTGCCGATCACTCCCATCCGGTCCGTCAGCGCCTGCAGCTGGGGCAGGATGCCGTTGTACACGGCCGCCCGGCTGCTCCCCTCCGGCAACGGATTCGCCGGGCTGTACCTGCCGGTCAGCGCTCCTTGCTCGAGGACCATGTAGGAGAAGAACCGCACGTCGTGCTCGCGGCAGTAGTCGAGGATGCCCGCGCGCTGAGAGCTCCGGTACAGGAGGCTGTAGTGGTTCTGGACCGCCTCCACGCGGAAGCCGGCCTCGCCGAGGATCTGATCGGCAAGAGCGATCTCCTCCATGTTGTGGTTCGAGACGCCGACATGCTTGATTTTGCCGCTCTTGAGCAGCGGGATCAGAGACGGCGTCCATCGTGCCACGTCGGCAGGATTATGGATCCAGAAGAGATCCACGTAGTCCGTACGCATTCGGTCGAGGCTCTGCTCCAGCATGTCCGCGACCGGATCGTCGCCGTCGCCCGCCATCTGCGGGGTGAACTTCGTCGACAGCTGGTACTCGCTGCGGTGATAGCCCTTCAGTGCCTGGGCGAGGACAGTCTCCGAGCGGCCCATGCCGTACGCCACGGCGGTGTCCCACAAGGTGAACCCGTTCGACTGCGCCTTCTCGACGACCTCTCGCAGGCCGGACTCGCTCAGCTGACTGCCGAAGTAGCCGTCGCCTGCCTCGCCGCTGTCTCCCCAGGCCCATGTGCCCAACGCCACCGCCGGCACCGTTAGCGCCTTGCTCGTCATGTCTTACCTCCGTTGTTTGTTCTTGCGATCGTGTCGGAACGTTCGAACCACAGCAGACCGCGATCGCCACCACCGGAGAAGGTCGCGTCTATGGGGGGTATAACCTCAACCCCCTTCGCGCCGTGACCAGTGGCTACCATGAATGGCATGGACCAACGGCCCGGAAACCGCGGCGAGATCCGGGACTTCCTTGCCAGCCGACGCGCCAGAATCACCCCGGCGCAGGCCGGACTGCCGACCAGCGCCCGTCGCCGGGTCGCCGGGCTGCGGCGCGAGGAGGTCGCCGTCCTTGCCGGCGTGAGCACGGAGTGGTACACGCGGCTGGAGAAGGGGCACATCGGCGGCGTGTCCGAAGACGTCCTTGACGCGGTCGCTCGTGCCCTGCGACTGGATGACGACGAACGCACCTACCTGTTCGACCTGGCCCGGTCATCGCGGCACGAGAGTCGCACGCCGTCGCGTCGCAGGGACGTCGAGGTCCCGCCCCGGGTCCAGTGGCTGCTCGACTCCATGACGATGTCCTCAGCGTTCGTCCGCAACGGCCGCACGGACATCGTCGCCAGCAACCCCCTGGCCCGAGTCCTGCTCGCGCCGATGTTCGACAGCGCCACCGTCGACAAGCGTGGCCGCCCCAACATCGCCCGCTATATCTTCCTCGACCCTGGTGCACATGACTTCTTCGTCGACTGGGAGGCCGCCGGCGTCGCCACCGCCGCCCTGCTGCGCGCCGAGGTCGGGCGCGAGCCCCGCGACCGGGCACTGCGCGAACTCGTCGGCGAGCTGTCCACCCTCAGCCCAGAGTTTCGCAGCCAATGGGCCGCGCACGACGTCCTGATGCGCCACGACGGCGTCAAACGGCTCCAGCACCCCGACGTCGGCCACCTGGAACTGACCTTCCAGTCCCTCGACCTGCCCTTGTCGCGCCGAGCCGTGCACGACCTGATCATCTACACTGCCGAACCCGGCACCGCATCCGAGGACCGGCTCAAACTCCTCGCCATCTGGGCAGCTACGCAATCTCGGGCGGCACAGCCCACCCGCCATTCTCCTCAGTCCGGGCCGCTCTGATCCGTCGCGGTTCGCCTGGCCGGGAGGCCGGAGTGCGAACTCGACCGGCCGCGCGAAGCTCCCGCACCCGTTGATCATTGACTACCGTCTCGCGCGGGACACGCGGGGCAGAGTGAGTCAATACCCGGTGTTTCTGGGGCAGTTCAGCCGCAGCTTGCCGTACTGACCCTCCGGCCGACCGGCGATATCCCGGTTGCGCTGCGTGCTCAGCCGGAACAGCGGATGCCGTCGCTCCAGCTCCTCCAGCAGCCGAAACGCCGTCGTCCGACTCGGCTGCGGCACCACCGCCGCACCGAACCACGCGATCACCCGAGCCCGGGTCCGCTCGATCACCATCGTCCGCGACGGCCGCGACTCGTCCGCGTGCTCGACCATCACCTCCACCGCGGTCTCCACCCACCCGTCATCGACCGCGATCCGCGACGTCCGCGTCGGCCCCTTCCGGGGAGCGAGTCCAGCCTCCCCACGTCGAACTGCCCGAGAACCACTGAGGCGATCTCACCCTCATCGCCCGCCGACGGTCCCGGGCCGTCAGGACTGATCGCAGCACGGTCGGAGAACAGCAGTTCCTTGACCGACAACCGCAGAAGCCGCCCATGACCGTCCTTCAAGACCACCTCGTTGCCCGCCGTGGTCGCGGCCAAATCTGAGACCCTACAACACGCGCGTCAGGTCGTGGCCATGTCCACGAAACGCGAGTAGTGGCCCTGGAAGGCGACCGTGATCGTGGCCGTGGGGCCGTTGCGGTGCTTGGCCACGATCAGGTCCGCCTCGCCCGCGCGCGGTGACTCCTTCTCGTAGGCGTCCTCGCGGTGGAGCAGGATGACCATGTCCGCGTCCTGCTCGATGGATCCACTCTCGCGGAGGTCCGAGACCATCGGCTTCTTGTCGGTGCGCTGCTCGGGACCTCGGTTGAGCTGGGAGAGCGCGATGACCGGCACTTCCAGCTCCTTGGCCAGCAGCTTCAGGTTTCGCGACATGTCCGAGACCTCCTGCTGACGGCTCTCGGGGCGCCGGGCGCCGCCGGACTGCATCAGCTGGAGGTAGTCGATGACGACCAGCTGTAGATCGTTGCGCTGCTTGAGCCGGCGGCACTTGGCGCGGATCTCCATCATCGACAGGTTCGGGGAGTCGTCGATGTAGAGCGGGGCCTGGGAGACATCCGGCATCCGCCGGGCCAGCCGCGTCCAGTCCTCATCCGTCATGCTGCCGGAGCGCATATGGTGCAGCGCCACCCGGGCCTCGGCGGAGAGCAGACGCATCGCGATCTCGTTACGGCCCATCTCCAGCGAGAAGATCACGCTCGGCATGTTGTGCTTGATCGAGCAGGCGCGCGCGAAGTCGAGGGCCAGGGTGGACTTACCCATCGCGGGACGCGCGGCGATGACGATCATCTGGCCCGGGTGCAGACCGTTGGTCAGGGAATCCAGGTCGGTGAAGCCGGTGGGCACCCCGGACATCTGTCCGCTGCGCGAGCCGATCGCCTCGATCTCGTCGAGCGCGCCCTCCATGATGTCGCCGAGCGGCAGATAGTCCTCGCTGGTGCGCTGCTCGGTGACGGCGTAGATCTCCGCCTGGGCGTTGTTGACGATCTCGTCGACGTCTCCGTCCGCCGCGTATCCCATCTGGGTGATGCGGGTGCCGGCCTCGACGAGGCGGCGCAGTACGGCGCGCTCGTGGACGATCTCCGCGTAGTACTCGGCGTTGGCGGCGGTGGGGACCGACTGGACGAGGGTGTGGAGATACGAGGCGCCGCCGACCCGGGCGATCTCACCGCGCTTGGTCAGCTCCGCGGCGACCGTGATCGGGTCGGCCGGCTCGCCCTTGGCGTAGAGGTCCAGGATGGCCTGGTAGACGGTCTCATGGGCGGGCCGGTAGAAGTCGTTGCCCTTGAGGACCTCCACCACATCGGCGATGGCGTCCTTGGAGAGCAGCATGCCGCCGAGCACGGACTGCTCGGCGTCGAGGTCCTGCGGCGGTACGCGCTCGAAGCCGGAGCCCTCCCAGGGGGAGCCGCCGCCTCCGTCGCGGTCCTGCTGACCGTCGCGGCCCCGGCCGCCGCCCTCACCGCGGCGGAAGCGGGGGGCCGGGAACCGGTCGGACGGGCCGGAGTCCGCCCACGGGTCGTCCATGGGCTCGGGCACGCTCACCCCGCCACCTCCTCCCGTCCGCGAAGCGAACCTCGCCGCGCCCGTCCTTCTTAGGGCACGGCTATGACACAACAGAGCGGCCGGCTTTCCGGACACGGCACATCGGAAGCTGGGGATTCCAGGGCCGGATCGGGTGGCGGGCGCCGGACCACGTTAGGCCCGTCCGCACCACGAGCCAACTTGGTTATCCACAGGGCATGTGGATGATGGGATCCATCCTGTGGGTAAGTCGCGCGAACCTGTGCACGGGCCGGGGGACAGCGCTGTGGACAAACACACAATCACCCCGAGAAGACCCATCTGACCTGCGGTTTCTCTATCCAGGGGCTGTGCAGAAGAAAAACTTTCGCCCCCAGCGCAAGATCGCGACAAAGGGCGCAGAGGAGATCGTCTCGCGCGCCGCCTTGTAAGGACCAGTCCTCGCTTGTGTCTCTTACCTGTGGACGATTACATTGCCCTCATGACACAGGCCCCCACAAGCGCCCGGAGCACCCCGCGCCATCACGACCGCGAGATCATCGCACTCGCGCTTCCCGCCTTCGGCGCGCTCGTGGCGGAGCCCCTCTTCGTCATGGTCGACAGCGCCGTCGTGGGTCATCTGGGCACCGCCCAGCTGGCCGGTCTGGGCGTCGCCGCCGCCCTGCTCACCACAGCCGTCAACATCTTCGTCTTCCTGGCTTATGCCACCACAGCGGCGGTGGCCCGCCGCGTCGGCGCGGGCGACCTTCCCGGAGCGATCCGGCAGGGCATGGACGGCATCTGGCTGGCCCTGCTGCTCGGTGCCGCCGTCATCGCCGTCGCCCTGCCCACCGCCCCCGCTCTCGTCGAGCTGTTCGGCGCCTCGGACACCGCTTCCCCCTACGCCATCACCTATCTGCGGATCAGCACCCTCGGGATCCCCGCGATGCTGGTGGTGCTCGCCGCCACAGGTGTCCTCCGCGGTCTCCAGGACACCCGCACCCCGCTGTACGTGGCCATCGGCGGCTTCGGGGCCAATGCCGCACTGAACGCCACTCTGGTCTACGCGGCCGGGCTGGGCATCGCGGGCTCGGCCTGGGGCACGGTGATCGCCCAGAACGCCATGGCCGCCGCCTACCTCGCCGTCGTCATCCGGGGCGCCCGGCGCCATGGCACCTCGCTACGGCCGGACGCCGCCGGGATCAGGGCCTGTGCCCACGCCGGGGCACCCCTGTTGATCCGTACGCTCTCGCTGCGCGCCGTGATGCTGATCGCGACGGCGGTGGCGGCCCGCCTCGGCGACACCGATATCGCCGCCCACCAGATCGTGCTCACCCTGTGGAGTCTGCTGGCGTTCGCCCTGGACGCCATCGCCATCGCGGGCCAGGCGATCATCGGACGCTATCTGGGAGCGGGCGACGAGGAGGGGGCACGGGCCGCCTGCCGCCGCATGGTGCACTGGGGCATCGCCTCGGGCGTGGTGCTGGGCCTGCTGGTGGTCGCCTCCCGGCCGCTGTTCATCCCCCTGTTCACCACCGATTCCGCGGTACGGGACGCCCTGCTGCCCGCCCTTCTGGTGACGGCCCTCATCCAGCCGGTCTCGGGTGTGGTCTTCGTCCTCGACGGAGTGCTGATGGGCGCGGGCGACGGGCCCTATCTGGCCTGGGCGATGATCGTCACCCTTGCCGTCTTCGCCCCGGTGGCGCTGCTGGTGCCATCGCTCGGCGGCGGACTGACCGCGCTGTGGTGCAGCATGGCGCTGATGATGTCGGTCCGGATGGCCACCTTGTGGCTGCGCACCCGCTCCGGCCGCTGGATCGTCACCGGCGCGGTACGACGCTGAGCCACGCCCCGCGCACCCCCGACCACAGCATCCGGACCACAGCGCTCGGACCCCAGCATCCGGGCCCGGCGGTCCGGAAGTCCCCCGGCACGGCGGAGGGCCGCACCCACACAGGGTGCGGCCCTCCGGTGCATGGTGCACGGTGCCGAAGGCGACCGTCACGGTCGTCAGGCGGCGACGACCTCGACGCCGACCTTGGCGGCAACCTCGGCGTGCAGACGGACCGAGACCTGGTGCGCGCCCAGGGTCTTGATCGGCGCCTGCACCTCGATACGGCGCTTGTCCACATCCGGGCCACCCGCGTCCTTGATCGCCGAAGCGATGTCGGCCGGGGTGACGGAGCCGAACAGCCGGCCGGCGTCGCCGGCACGGGTCTTCAGCCGCACCTTGACGCCCTCGAGCTGAGCCTTGACCTCGTTGGCCTGCTCGATCGTGGCGATCTCGCGGATGCGACGACCGCGGCGGATCTGCTCGACGTCCTTCTCGCCGCCCTTGGTCCAGCGGATCGCCAGACCACGCGGAACCAGGTAGTTACGGGCGTAACCGTCCTTGACGTCCACGACGTCACCGGCGGCACCGAGGCCGGAGACCTCGTGGGTGAGGATGATCTTCATGACTCGGTCACCCTTCCCTTATCGCGCGGTGGAGGTGTAGGGCAGCAGCGCCATCTCACGGCTGTTCTTCACGGCCGTGGCGACGTCACGCTGGTGCTGGGTGCAGTTGCCGGTGACCCGGCGGGCACGGATCTTGCCGCGGTCGGAAATGAACTTCCGCAGCAGGTTCGTGTCCTTGTAGTCGACGTAGGAGATCTTCTCCTTGCAGAACACGCAAACCTTCTTCTTAGGCTTGCGAGCAGGCGGCTTCGCCATTGTCTCTCTCCAGTGTGATCAAGAAGTTTGTGCTGGTCGCCCAGACCAGGCCGCGCGGTGGTTTCACGTGAAACAGCCCGTTTCACGTGAAACACCGCCCCGGACCTAGAAGGGCGGCTCGTCCGAGTAGCCGCCGGAGTTGCCGGAGCCGCCGCCCCAGCCACCACCGCCGCCCTGGCCGCCGGCCGGTGCGCCGGTCGCCCACGGGTCGTCGGCCGGAGCGCCGCCGCCCTGCTGACCGCCGCCGGGGCCACCGCCCCAGCCACCGCCGCCGCCCTGGCCGCCACCGCTGCCGTAGCCACCCTGGCCACCGCGACCGGTGGTCTTGGTGACCTTGGCCGTGGCGTTGCGCAGGCTGGCGCCGACCTCGTCGACATCCAGCTCATAGACCGTGCGCTTGATCCCCTCGCGGTCCTCGTAGGACCGCTGCTTCAGACGGCCCTGCACGATGACGCGCATGCCACGCTGAAGCGACTCGGCCACGTTCTCCGCGGCCTGCCGCCACACCGAGCACGTGAGGAAGAGGCTCTCGCCGTCCTTCCACTCGTTGGTCTGCCGGTCGAAGGTACGGGGAGTGGACGCGACGCGGAACTTCGCGACCGCCGCACCGGACGGGGTGAAGCGCAGCTCGGGGTCATCGACGAGATTGCCGACGACCGTGATGACGGTCTCGCCTGCCATTGGGGGAACCTCTCGGCGGGTACTGCTGGGCTGCTTGCTACTCGTTGCGATACGGCCCGATGACCGCTGAACGCTTACGCGGTCAGTGGGTCTCGGGACGGAGGACCTTGGTCCGGAGGACCGACTCGTTCAGGTTCAGCTGGCGGTCGAGCTCCTTGACGACCGCGGGCTCGGCCTGCAGGTCGATGACCGAGTAGATGCCCTCAGGCTTCTTCTTGATCTCGTACGAGAGACGACGACGGCCCCAGGTGTCGACCTTCTCGACCTTGCCGTTGCCCTCGCGGATGACGGAAAGGAAGTTCTCGATCAGCGGGGAGACAGCGCGCTCCTCGAGATCGGGGTCGAGGATGACCATCACCTCGTAGTGACGCATGTGGAACCCACCTCCTTTGGACTCAGCGGCCACGGTCGTTCCGTGGCAGGAGGGTCGTGATGCGTTCCGCGTCGGCGTCTGCACAGACACCACCGCAGACGGTACACAGTACCCGCCTCCGGCCTCCCGCTTGAAATCCGGGCGTCTTGGCCCGCAATCTGTACACATCGGGTGTGAGCGGCATTACAGTTCGCCGCCCTGCTCTATGTGCCTATCTGGAGGTGCCCCATGGCACAGGCAGCACGAACCCACCACGGCTTGTTCACCTTCCTGGACACCGATGGCAAGTCGCATCCCGTGGAGAACACCATTGCCGTGGTGACCGTGGTGATCGGCGTGATCGCCTTTGTCACGGCTCATTTCCCCCATCTCCACCTGGTCAGCTCATGGGTCGGGCTGGTCGGCATGTGCACGGGTGCGTGGGGCCAGCTGCGGTCCGCGACCACCGGTGAGCGGTTCCTGCTGATCATCGGGCTCGGTGCCTCTGCGGTCGGCTTCTACCTCGGCATGGCCCACGGGGGGCTCTTCGGCGGCGTGCTGGGCTGAGCCCGGCCGGGGCTCGGTTGTCCCCAGGCCCGAACAGGGCGCGTCCCTGTCGCAGTAGGCTTCGGCGCGAGAGCCGGAGCCCCGACCCTGGGGACAAACCTGCCGAGGAGCGCCCCGCATGAGCCTGACCCTGAGGACGATCAGCCGAGAGCAGCATCTGGCGTACATCCAGAGCCTGCCGGCGGCCAGCCACATGCAGGTCCCGGCGTGGGCCGACGTCAAGTCGGAGTGGCGCTCGGAGAGCCTCGGCTGGTTCGACGCCACGGGCCAGCTCGTCGGCGTCGGCCTCGTCCTCTACCGCCAGCTGCCCAAGATCAAGCGCTACCTCGCCTATCTGCCCGAGGGTCCGGTCATCAACTGGTACGCGCCCAACCTCGAGGAGTGGCTGCGCCCGATGCTCGCGCATCTCAAGCAGCAGGGCGCGTTCTCCGTGAAGATGGGCCCGCCGGTCATCATCCGCCGCTGGGACGCCTCCGCGATCAAGTCCGGCATCCAGAACCCGGACGTGAAGCGGCTGCGCGATGTCGAGGCGACCTTCATCGAGCCGCGTGCCTTCGAAGTGGCCGAGCGGCTGCGGCGGATGGGCTGGCAGCAGGGCGAGGACGGCGGGGCCGGCTTCGGGGACGTCCAGCCGCGGTACGTCTTCCAGGTGCCGCTGGCCAACCGCTCCCTGGAGGATGTCCACAAGGGCTTCAACCAGCTGTGGCGCCGCAACATCAAGAAGGCCGAGAAGGCTGGTGTCGAGGTCGTCCAGGGCGGCTACGAGCATCTGCCCGAGTGGCAGCGGCTCTACGAGATCACCGCGGAGCGCGACCACTTCCGGCCCCGCCCGCTCAGCTACTTCCAGCGCATGTGGACGGCCCTCAACACCGAGGACCCCAACCGGATGCGCCTGTACTTCGCGATGCACGAGAACGAGGCCGTGGCCGCCGCCACGATGCTGATCGTCGGAGGCCATGTCTGGTACTCCTACGGTGCCTCCGCCAACCACAAGCGCGAGGTCCGGCCCTCTAACGCGATGCAGTGGCGGATGCTCCGCGACGCGTACGCACTGGGCGCGACCGTCTACGACCTGCGCGGCATCAGCGACTCCCTCGATGAGACGGACCATCTCTTCGGTCTGATCCAGTTCAAGGTGGGCACCGGTGGGCAGGCTGCCGAGTACCTCGGCGAGTGGGACTTCCCGCTCAACAAGCTCCTGCACAAGGCGCTCGACATCTACATGTCGCGCCGTTGACCACGATTCGCTGTTTCCCATACCTCCAATACACCGCGGCAACGAGAAAGGTTCCGGGACCGGCCAATGGCTCTCACCCTCTACGTCGACACCGCGCGCTGGCGGGCGCACCAGCAGATGGTGATCCAGCAGTTCCCAGGGATAGTCCCGGTCTGCAAAGGCAACGGCTACGGCTTCGGCCATGAGCGGCTGGCCGAGGAGGCCGCCCGCATCGGCACCGACATCCTCGCGGTCGGGACCACGTACGAGGCCGCCCGGATGAAGGACTTCTTCAGCGGTGACCTGCTCGTGCTCACCCCCTTCCGCCGCGGTGAGGAGCCGGTGCCGCTGCCGGACCGGGTGATCCGCTCGGTCTCGTCGGTCGACGGCGTCTACGGCCTGGTGAACGCGCGTGTGGTCATCGAGGTCATGAGCAGCATGAAGCGGCACGGCGTCACCGAGGAGGACCTGCCCAAGCTGCACGCCGCGATAGAGAACGTCCGGCTGGAGGGGTTCGCCATCCACCTCCCGCTCGACCGCACCGACGGACTGGACGCGGTCGAGGAGGTCATCGCCTGGATGGACCGCCTGCGGGCGGCGCGGCTACCGCTGCACACCATGTTCGTCAGCCACCTCAACGCCGAGGAACTGGCCCGGCTCCAGCAGCAGTTCCCGCAGACCCGCTTCCGGGCGCGCATCGGCACCCGGCTGTGGCTGGGCGACCACGATTCGACGGAGTACCGGGGCTCGGTGCTCGACGTCACCCGCGTGGCGAAGGGCGACCGCTTCGGTTACCGCCAGCAGAAGGCCGCCTCCGACGGCCATCTGGTCGTCGTCGCCGGCGGCACCTCCCACGGCGTCGGCCTGGAGGCCCCCAAGGCACTGCACGGTGTGATGCCCCGCGCCAAGGGCGTCGCCCGCGCCGGTCTCGCGACCGTCAACCGCAACCTCTCGCCGTTCGTGTGGGCGGGCAAGCAGCGGTGGTTCGCCGAGCCGCCGCATATGCAGGTGTCCATCCTGTTCGTGCCCAGCGATGTCCAGGCGCCCCAGGTGGGGGATGAGCTGGTGGCGCATCTGCGGCACACCACGACGCAGTTCGACCGGCTGCTCGACCGCTGAACCCGCGCCGCCGGGAGTGAGCTCCCGTCCCCGAGGCTCACTCCCGGTGGACGCCCCAGTCCACCAGCACCACGCCGTCGTCGTACCGGGACGCGCGCCGCGCCTCTCCCAGGACGAACGCGTCCGGGGCCCGGTCCAGCACGCCTCCCCCGGGGTCGTCCGAACCGTCCTGCCGCACCGGGTCCCGCTCCGGCACCAGCGCGTCCCGGACGACCAGGGCGCACAGGTAGAGCGTCCCCAGCAGATGCACGACGATCGCCAGCTGATAGCCCTCCGCGGGCAGTCCCCGGTGCTGATCACCACTGCCCATGTACGCGAGGTACATCCAGATCCCGAGGAAATAGATCACCTCGCACGCCTGCCAGACCAGGAAGTCCCGCCAGCGCGGTCGTGCCAGCGCCGCCAGTGGGATCAGCCACAGCACGTACTGCGGTGAGTAGACCTTGTTGGTGAGCACGAAGCCCGCGACGACCAGGAAGGCCAGCTGGGCCAGGCGCGGACGGCGCGGGGCGCACAGGGCAAGCGCCGCCACACCGACGCAGGCCAGGATCATCAGCAGGGTTCCGTAGGTGTTGACGTCCTCCAGAGGGTCCCCGGTGCGCTGCGAGATGATCAGCCACAGGGAGCCGAAGTCGACCGGGCGCTCCTGGCTGAAGGTGTAGAAGGTCTTCCAGCCGTCGCGGATGTGCAGGCCCCCGCCCTGCGTCGTGATCATCACGGGGACGTTCACCACGAGCCAGGCGGCCACGGCCCCGCCGGCCGCCGACCAGAAGGCCCGCAGCCGCCCCGCGCGCAGGCAGAGCACCAGCAGCGGACCGAGCAGCAGCACGGGGTAGAGCTTCGCGGCCGTCGCGAGCCCCAGCAGCACACCGGCGGCCATCGGGCGGCTGCGGGACCACACCAGCAGGGCGGCGGCCGTGAGCGCGACGGCGAACAGATCCCAGTTGATGGTGGAGGTGAGCGCGAAGGCGGGGGCCAGGGCGACCAGCAGCGCGTCCCAGGGCCGCCGGCGGTGCGTACGGGCCACACAGACCGCGATGACCGCGGTGCAGACCATCAGCATGCCCGCGTTGACCAGCCAGTAGATCTGCTCACGGTGCTGGATGGAGCCGCCGGACGGGGTCATCCAGGAGGCGACCTCCATGAAGAGCCCGGTCAGGACGGGGTACTCCAGGTATTGCATCCCGCCCGAGACGCTGTCCGGTATGCGGTCGAAATACGGGACGAGGTCGTCGGCGAAGCCGCGGCCGTTGTAGAGGTGCGGTATGTCGGAGTAGCAGGCATGGGTGTACTGGGCGGTGGCGCCGTGGAACCAGCCGCCGTCGTAGCACGGCAGCTTCTGCACCATGCCCAGGGCAAACATGCCGATGGCGACGATCGCCACGATCCGCACCGGAGTCCACCAGCTCGTGCCGAGCAGGGCCCGGCGCCCGGCCGGCCCACCGATCAGCTCGCTGCCGGCCGCGGCCACCGGGTCCTCGGCGGTCGGCCTGACGGGCTGGGCCTGTGGGTCCTCGCGCACGCTCATGGCCCCATCCTGCCGTACGGGTCCCACGGGAGGAGTCAGGACCGCCCCAGCGGCCACTGAGCGCGCCGCGGACGTCGGGACGAGCTTGGGCTCGGGGGACGGGGTGCCAGAGGCGCAGAGGGCCGTCCAGGGCCCTGAACGGCGCCGGCCGCGCCGGAGCGGGGTTCGCTCCGGCGCGGCCGGCGAGTGTGAACGGGCCGTACGGGGTGGTGCGGGCTAGTTCTCCCTTCTGGCCCCGGACGGGCCGCCGAATATGCCACCAGGGCCGCCCGGCCCTTCCGTGGTCGGCGTCGTGGACGGATCGTCCGGCTGGTCGTTCCCGCCGCCGTTCTCGCCGCCGCCGTTGTCGTGGCAGTTGAAGTCCAGCGGGTCGCAGCTCGGGGATTCCGTGGGCGACTCCGTCGGAGTCTCCGTGGGCGTCTCCGTCGGGGTTTCCGTGGGCGTCTCCGTCGGAGTCTCCGTGGGCGACTTCGACGGCGGAGGCGCGGTGGGGCTCGCGTCCTCGCCGTAGATCTTCTCGCCGATCGGGGTGGCCGCGGGGAAGTCCTTGACCGGCTCGCCCTTCAGGGCGCCGCGCATGTAGTCGGCCCAGATCTCCGCCGGGAACGACGCACCGTGGATCGTCAGCTTGCCGCCCACGCCACGCATGGACAGGAACTTCTGGTTCTTGGCCTGGTCGTCGACCCGCCACATGCCGATCGCGGTGGACAGCTGCGGGGTGTAGCCGGAGAACCAGGCCGACTTGTTCTCGTCGGTGGTTCCGGTCTTGCCCGCGACCGGACGGCCGATCTGCGCCGAGGATCCGGTGCCGTGCTCGACCACGTTCTTCAGAACGTCGGTGACGTTGTTCGCCACGTTCGAGTCGAATGCCCGGGTGAGCTTGGCGTCCTGCTCGTGGTCGTAGACGGTGCCGTCCTTGTCCTCGACCCGCTCGACCGAGTACGGCTCGGCCTGCTGGCCGCTGGCCGCGAAGGTCGCGTACGCCCCGGCGAGCCGGATGGCGCTGGGTGCGGAGGTGCCGAGCGAGAACGTCGGGGTGATCGAGGCCAGCTGCTCCTTGCTGAGGCCCGCGGCCAGGGCCGCGTCCCGCACCTTGTCGGTGCCGACGTCCATGCCCAGCTGGATGTACGGGGTGTTCACCGAGAACTGCATCGCGGTGCGCAGGCTGATCCGGCCCTTGTCCTCGTCACCGTCGTTCCGCTGGTGCCACTCACGGCCGTCCTTGTCGTGCCAGACGGTGCCGTCGTAGTCCCGCAGGGTCACCTTGTTGTCGCCGTTGTAGACACTGCTCGGCGAGACCAGGGTGCGCTCGGAGTCGGGTTGGTCCCGTGGGCCCTCCGGATCCCGGACGCCGTCGGTCATCGCGGCGGCCAGCACGAAGGGCTTGAAGGTCGAGCCCACCTGGACACCGGTGTAGTCCGCGTTGTTGCGATAGTGCTCCAGCGCGTCCTTGCCGCCGTAGATGGCCACGATCTTGCCCGTCTTGGGCTCCACGGAGGCGCCGCCGAACTGCACGTATTTGTCGACCTCGCGCTCCTTCGGCTTGATGTTCTCCTTGGTGACCTTCTCGACCGCCCGGGTCAACTCATTGATCTTGTTCCGGTCGAAGGTGGTGTGAATCTGATAGCCACCCTTGTCCAGCTGGTTCTTGCTGATGCCGGTATTGGCGACGATGTAGTTGTCGGCGAGGTCGGTGAGATAGCCGATCTGCCCCTGCTTGTTCGTGGCCACCTTCGGGTCCCGCGGCATCGGGAAACCCTTGCCGACCCACTTCTGGGCCTCGGTCTCGGACATCCGGTGCACGTCGACCTCACGCTTGAGGATCCACGACCAGCGGGCCTTGGCGCGCTTGGTGTTGGCCTCCTTGGTGGCCGCGGCGCCGTAGCCGCCGTTGGGGTCGTAGAGGTTCGGGCCGTTGAGCGTCGAGGCCAGGAAGGCGCTCTGGCTCGGCGTCAGGTCCTCGCAGTCCCGGTCGTAGTAGGCGCGCGCCGCCGCCTGGCAGCCGTAGGCCCCGCGTCCGTAGTACGCGGTGTTGAGATACCCCGCGAGGATCTCGTCCTTGTCCATGTCCAGTCCGACCTTGACGGAAATGAACAGTTCCTTGACCTTGCGGGTGATGGTCTGCGACTGGTCCAGGTAGGTGTTCTTCACATACTGCTGGGTGATGGTCGAGCCACTCTGGGTCGCACCGCCCTTGGCCATGTTGAAGACCGCGCGGGCGATACCCATCGGGTCGACGCCGCTGTCGTCGTAGAAGCTGGCGTTCTCCGCGGAGATCACCGCGTTCTGCATGGACTTGGGGATCTTGCTGAGGGGGACGATCTGGCGGTTGAGGTCACCACCGCCGGAGACCACCATCTGCTTGCCGTCCGCCCAGTAGTAGACGTTCTTCTGGGTCTGGGACGCGGCCTGGGCGGTCGGTACCTGCACCAGCCACAGCCCTATGCCGACGGCGCCGAGAAGCACCGCGAAGAAGAAGAGGAAGGTGCCCGTCACCAGCTTCCAGGACGGGACCCAGCGCCGGAAACCCGACTTGCCCGCACGCGGGTAGTCGATGAAGCGCTTCTTGGCGGGACGCCCGTCGCCCCCCGCGCCGCGGCCGCGGCCACCGGCCGCCCGCCGACCGCCACCGCGGCCACCGCGGCCCGCGCCGCCCGCGCCCGGATCCGCTGCGCGTCTGCGGCCGCCGCCACGTTGGGCGGCCCGCCGGGCCGCCGCCCGGCCGCCGTAGGGACGCTCCTCATCATGCGGGGTGGCGGCTGATCCGGCCGCGGCGTTGTGCGTCGGTGCTGCGCGACGGCCGGACGACTGCTGTCCGGCTCGCCGGGCCGCGGCTCGTCCGCCACCCTGGGGCTGCGGCGGCTTGCGACGGTGCTCGCTCATGGAACGACTTCTCCTCGGGCAGGCGCTATCGCCTGAAAGCGGCAGGTGGCTTCCGGTCCCCCCCATGTGCGATCCGGTCGCACCAGGCAACCGGACGCACTGCATCCCAGACGAGGACGCTTCGTGGCGTCACTTGGTTCCCATAGGTCTGCATGGCGAACAGAGTACGCACGGTCAAAACCAGCCCACCCGCCACCTTCGCTGCATAACCGTCAGATCGATTGCCACGAATTGGTGATGTGACGGCGTTCACCGTGGTCCCCCTTGTCCCGCCAAGAGTGCGGTTCTATCGTCTGGATGTATCGAGTCGATACATCAGCTCGGCATAGCGGATCCACAGGAGAGGGGGGCAGGGGATGAGCAGACGCTCCGGCGTCCTGGAGTTCGCCATCCTCGGCCTGCTGCGTGAGTCTCCGATGCACGGATACGAGCTGCGGAAGCGGCTCAACACCTCACTCGGGGTGTTCCGTGCCTTCAGCTACGGCAGCCTCTATCCCTGCCTCAAGACGCTGGTCGCCAACGGCTGGTTGATCGAGGAGTCCGGCACCGCCGCACAGGACGCGCCCGCGGCGCCCCTCTCCGGCCGCCGGGCGAAGATCGTCTACAGGCTGACGGCGGCGGGGAAGGAGCGGTTCGAAGAGCTGCTCTCCCACACCGGGCCGGACGCCTGGGAGGACGAGCACTTCGGCGTCCGTTTCGCCTTCTTCGGCCAGACGTCACGGGACGTGCGGATGCGGGTGCTCGAAGGACGGCGCAGCCGCCTGGAGGAACGCCTGGACAAGATGCGCGCCGCCATGGCCCGCACCCGCGAGCGGCTGGACGACTACACCCTCGAGCTACAGCGACACGGTATGGAGTCGGTGGAGCGCGAGGTGCGCTGGCTGAACGAGCTGATCGAGAGCGAGCGGGCCGGGCGCGACCAGCGTGACGGCACCGCCGGGCAGGACGGGACGACCGATCGGGACGCGGACCGGTCTCCACAGCAGGACCAGTCAGGAGATGCGGGCGGCCCGCCCCGGCACCGGGGTGGTTCCCGGCCGGATCCGTCCGATGACACCGCCAAGTGAGGCCCGGCGTCCGCGGGGCCTCGTCCAGTACACACAGGGAGCAACCGGAATGGGTTCGGTTCGTGTAGCCATCGTCGGCGTGGGCAACTGCGCCGCCTCGCTGGTACAGGGCGTCGAGTACTACAAGGACGCCGACCCGGACACCCGCGTGCCGGGTCTGATGCACGTGCAGTTCGGCGACTACCACGTGAACGACGTGGAGTTCGTGGCCGCCTTCGACGTGGACGCGAAGAAGGTCGGCCTGGACCTCGCGGACGCCATCGGCGCCAGCGAGAACAACACCATCAAGATCTGCGACGTGCCGACGACCGGTGTCACGGTCCAGCGCGGCCACACGCTCGACGGACTCGGCAAGTACTACCGCCAGACCATCGACGAGTCCGAAGAGGCCCCGGTCGACGTCGTCCAGGTGCTCAAGGACAAGCAGGTCGACGTTTTGGTCTGCTACCTCCCGGTCGGCTCCGAGGACGCCGCCAAGTACTACGCCCAGTGCGCCATCGACGCGAAGGTCGCCTTCGTCAACGCGCTCCCGGTCTTCATCGCCGGCACCAAGGAGTGGGCGGACAAGTTCACCGAGGCCGGGGTGCCGATCGTCGGCGACGACATCAAGTCGCAGGTCGGCGCGACCATCACGCACCGCGTGCTGGCCAAGCTGTTCGAGGACCGGGGCGTCATCCTGGACCGCACCATGCAGCTGAACGTCGGCGGCAACATGGACTTCAAGAACATGCTCGAGCGGGAGCGTCTGGAGTCCAAGAAGATCTCCAAGACCCAGGCCGTCACCTCCCAGATCCCCGACCGTGAGCTGGGCGCCGACAACGTCCACATCGGCCCGTCGGACTTCGTGGCCTGGCTGGACGACCGCAAGTGGGCGTACGTCCGCCTCGAGGGCCGCGCCTTCGGCGACGTCCCGCTGAACCTGGAGTACAAGCTCGAGGTGTGGGACTCCCCGAACTCCGCGGGTGTCATCATCGACGCGCTGCGCGCCGCGAAGATTGCCAAGGACCGCGGCATCGGGGGCCCGATCCTCTCCGCCTCCTCGTACTTCATGAAGTCGCCGCCGGTGCAGTACTTCGACAACGAGGCGCGGGAGAACGTGGAGAAGTTCATCAAGGGCGAGGTCGAGCGCTGACGCGCCATGCACTGATTCCCGCCGCATGATCACGGGCCTCCGGGTAATCCCCCCGGAGGCCCGTGTGGTGTGTGAGGCTGACGTCATGCCTGTTGTGCGTGATCTCCGCGTACTGCTGCAACTCCGTGACTTCCGCCGCCTTCTGGCCGTTCGCCTGCTGTCCCAGTCGGCCGACGGCGTCTATCAGGTCGCGCTCGCCACGTATGTGGTCTTCTCCCCGGAGAAGGAGACCTCCGCCACGGCCATCGCCTCCGCCATGGCCGTCCTGCTGCTTCCCTACTCCCTTCTCGGCCCCTTCGCCGGTGTACTGCTGGACCGCTGGCGCCGACGACAGGTGCTGCTCTACGGCAATCTGCTCCGCTCGGGGCTGGCCGCCGGAACCGCGGTGCTGATCCTCGGCCAGGTGCCGGAGTGGCTCTTCTACGCCTCGGCCCTGTCGGTGACGGCCGTCAACCGCTTTGTGCTGGCCGGCCTCTCGGCGGCCCTGCCGCGGGTCGTGGACAGCCAGGAGCGTCTGGTCATGGCCAACTCCCTCTCGCCCACCGCGGGAACGCTCGCCGCCACGGCCGGGGGCAGCCTCGCCTTCATCGTCCGGCTGTCGGGCCCAGGAGGCACCTCCTCGGACGCGCTGGTCGTCCTGCTGGGCGCCGCGCTCTATCTCATCGCCGGGCTCACGGCCCTGCTCATGACACCGGGCCTGCTGGGGCCCGATCCCGCGGCCCTCCAGCCCCGTCTCTCCGCGGCCCTGATGAGCACCGCACGGGGCCTGGTCGCGGGCGTGCGCCATCTGCTGGAACGCCGGGATCCCACCGTGGCGCTGACCGCGATGACGCTGATGCGCTTCTGCTACGGCGCGCTCACGGTGACCGTGCTGATGCTCTGCCGATACGCATGGGCCGATACCGAGTCCGAAGGACTCGCACTTCTGGGACTGGCCCTTGGCGTCTCGGGCGCGGGCTTCTTCGCGGCGGCGGTTGTCACGCCCTGGGCGGTCAGCCGGCTCAGGGACCGTACGTCATCCCGGCCGGACGGCCGGCTCTCCTGGGTGATGGTGTGCGCGGGGAGCGCGGCCCTGCTGGAACCGGGTCTCGGACTGCCCTTCGAGCCCGCTCCCATGCTGATCGCCGCGTTCATCCTCGGACTGGTCACCCAGGGCGCCAAGATCGCCACCGACACCGTGGTGCAGTCCGCCATCACCGATGACTTCCGCGGCCGGGTCTTCTCCCTCTACGACGTGCTGTTCAACATCGCCTTTGTGGGGGCCGCGGCGGTCGCCGCCGTGATACTGCCGCCGGACGGCGCCTCGGCCACGCTGCTGATCTGTGTGGCGCTGCTTTATGCGGCCACCGCGCTCCTCGTCAGGTTTCACGTGAAACATGACCGGGAGAGCGCCCAGCGGGTCAATGTTTCACGTGAAACCTGAGGGATCTCAGCCCTCCGGCTGAGCCGCCCACCACTCCTGGAGAGCGGCGATCGCGGCGTCCCGCTCCATCGGGCCGTGCTCCAGCCGCAGCTCCAGCAGATGCTTGTACGCCTTGCCGACCTGCGGGCCCGGGGGGACGCCGAGGATCTTCATGATCTCGTTCCCGTCCAGATCCGGGCGGATGGCGTCCAGCTCCTCCTGCTCCTGTAGACGGGCGATGCGCTCCTCGAGGCCGTCGTACGCACGCGAGAGCGCCATCGCCTTCCGCTTGTTGCGGGTGGTGCAGTCCGAGCGGGTCAGCTTGTGCAGCCGGTCCAGCAGCGGCCCCGCGTCACGGACATAGCGGCGGACGGCGGAGTCGGTCCATTCCCCCGTGCCATAGCCGTGAAAGCGCAGATGCAGCTCGACAAGGCGCGAAACGTCCTTGATCAGCTCATTGGAGTACTTGAGCTTCGTCATCCGGTACTTGGTCATCTTGGCCCCCACCACCTCGTGGTGGTGGAAGGAGACCCGGCCGTCCTTCTCGAAACGGCGCGTCTTGGGCTTACCGATGTCATGCAGCAGCGCGGCCAGCCGCAGCACCAGATCGGGCCCCTCGGCCTCCAGATCGATGGCCTGGTCCAGCACGGTCAGCGAATGTTCGTACACATCCTTGTGGCGGTGGTGCTCATCACGCTCCAGGCGCAGCGCCGGAAGCTCCGGCAGTACGCGGTCGGCGAGCCCGGTCTCGACGAGCAGCCGCAGCCCCTTGCGGGGGTGGTCGGCCAGGATGAGCTTGTTGAGCTCATCACGCACCCGCTCGGCCGAGACGATGTCGATGCGGTCGGCCATCGACGTCATCGCGGCGACCACCTCGGGGGCCACCTCGAAGTCCAGCTGCGCGGCGAAGCGCGCGGCGCGCATCATCCGCAGCGGATCATCGGAGAAGGACTCCTCGGGCGTCCCCGGGGTGCGCAGCACCCGTGCTGCGAGATCCTCCAGACCGTTGTGCGGGTCGATGAACTCCTTCTGCGGCAGCGCCACCGCCATGGCGTTGACCGTGAAGTCCCGACGGACCAGGTCGTCCTCGATCGAGTCGCCGTACGACACCTCCGGCTTCCGGGATGTCCGGTCATAGGCCTCTGACCGATAAGTCGTGATTTCAATCTGGAAACTCTGGTCCGGCCCGCTTCCAGGGGACATGCCCTTACGGCAGCCGACCGTGCCGAAGGCGATGCCGACCTCCCAGACCGCGTCCGCCCAGGGCCGGACGATCTTCAGTACCTCGTCCGGCCGGGCATCCGTCGTGAAATCCAGATCGTTACCGAGCCGGCCGAGCAGCGCGTCCCGCACCGAGCCGCCGACCAGGGCCAGGCGGAAACCCGCCTGCTGGAAACGGCGAGCGAGATCGTCGGCAACGGGAGAGACCCGCAGGAGTTCGCCCACGGCGCGGCGCTGCACCTGGCTGAGCTCATGGGGCGACTGCGGGGTTCGGCTGTCTTTGTTGGCGTTCGGCACAACAAAACAGAGTACGTGGCCGCGCGCACCAGAGACTCCACACCAAGGGGACCACCACTGCGTAACGATCTTGTGGAGCCGTCCACAGCACTTCGCCACAGCGGGCATCGTTACCATTTCGTGGACGCACATTGCGACGACCACTGACGATCTACTGACGACGAGGACGGGCGAGCGCGTGGCCGATGCGGCAGACCTCCGGGGGACAACTTCCGCTCGTGCCCGACGATGGTTGCGGCACACGGCGGCGCTGCTCGCCGCGGCGCCGATGCTCGCGGGCCTGGCGCAGATTCCGGCGGCCCCCGCGGCCCACGCCGAGAGCAAGGCCAGCGGCTCCCGGTCGGTGGACGTCTCCATCACCTCGCTGACCCCCACCGCGCCGAAGAAGAGCGACACCCTCACGGTCAGCGGCACCGTCACCAACGACACCAAGTCCACGGTCTCCGACGCCCGCGTCGGTCTCCGCGTCGGCCCGACCATGAACGGCCGCAATGCGATCGACACCGCCGCCCGGCGTACCGGCTACTCGGAGGGCCTCGACGGCACCGAGATCGGCGGCAAATACGCCAAGAAGATCGGAAAGCTACCGGCCGGCGCCAGCCGTGACTTCTCTCTCTCCATACCGGTCGGGCATCTGCACCTGGGGGAGAACGGCGTCTATCAGCTCGGCGTCTCGCTCACCGGTGACACCTCCAGCCAGCCCTGGCCGCAGGTGCTGGGCATCGAGCGGACCTTCCTGCCCTGGCAGTCGGGTGCGCCCGCGAAGAAGTCCCAGCTCACCTATCTGTGGCCGCTGATCTCCGCCACCCATGTGACCGCCCGCACGGACAACGACGAAGACCGCACCCCGATCTTCCGGGACGACCGCCTGGCCTCGGAGCTGGCTCCCGGCGGCCGGCTCCAGCAGATGGTCGCCCTGGGGGAGAACCTCCCCATCACCTGGGTGATCGACCCCGACCTGCTCGCCACGGTCGACGCGATGACGAAGAAGTACGAGGTCCAGGACGCCTCGGGCAACGGGACCAAGGCGGGTCACGGGCAGGCGGTCGCCAAGCAGTGGCTCGGCGCCCTGCAGAAGGCCGTGGAGGGCAAGCAGGTGGTCGCGCTGCCGTTCGCCGACCCGGACCTCGCCGCGCTCGCGCACCGCGGTAAGAACGTCACCGGCTCCCTCGGGCACCTTCAGGACGCCACCGAGCTCGCCTCGACGACCGTGGAGACCGTCCTCGGGGTGAAGCCGCGCACCGACTTCGCCTGGCCGGTGGACGGCGCGATCGACTCCTCGGTCGTGGACGTCGCCACCTCTGCGGGCGCGCACAACGTGATCGCCCGCAGCGACAGCCTGAGCGAGACCGGCGGGCTCTCCTACACCCCCACCGCGGCCCGCCAGATCGGCGGCGGCAACACGGCGGTGGTCGCCGACGCCCGGCTGTCGACCGCTTTCACCGGCGACATGTCCAAGGCGGAGAACTCCACTCTCGCCATCCAGAGGTTCCTGGCCCAGAGCCAGATGATCAACCTGCAGGCGCCGGACAAGCAGCGCAGCATCGTGGTCGCCCCCCAGCGGATGCCCACCACCAGCCAGGCGCAGGCGATGGCGGCGGCCCTGGAGGGCCTCACCGGGCAGTGGACGCAGCCGCTGAGCCTGGGACAGGCCGCGAAGGCGAAGCCCGACCCGAACGCCACCCAGCGGGTGCCCAGCTCCCGGTCGTACCCCCGGTCGCTGCGCGCGCGGGAGCTACCGGCCGAGGCGTTCCAGCAGATCCAGGAGACCCAGAGGACCCTGGACAATTTCGAGCCGATCCTCACCGCCAAGTACCGGGTGGTCACTCCCTTCGGGAACGCGATCAGGCGCGAGATGTCGACCTCGTGGCGCAGCGAGGCGCAGAACGCGGCCGGCTTCCGCCATGACGTGCAGACGTATCTGTCCGGGCTCACCAAGAAGGTGCGCCTGGTCCCGAAGACGGACATGACCCTGTCCGGGCGGAGCGCGACCGTCCCGGTGACCGTCCAGAACAACCTGGTGCAGGGTGTCGAGCTGCGGCTCGTCCTCAAGTCCCACCAGGGCAACCGGCTGGCGGTCAGCGACCCTCAGCTGGTCAATGTCGAGGGCGGGCACAGCCAGTCCGTGAAGTTCGGGACCACGGCGAACGCGAACGGCCCGGTGTGGGTCTCGGCCCAGCTCTACACTCCGGACGGACAGCCGTACGGCGACGAGATGCCGTTCGAGGTGAATGTCACCGAAATCACGTCGACCGTGATCCTCGTGATCGCGGGCGGTGTGCTGCTGCTGGTCCTCGCCGGTGTCCGGATCTACGTCCAGCGCAAGCGCGCGGCCGCCAAGAGTGGTGAGGACAGCGGAAACGGGGAAGACGCCGAAAATATGCACGGGCAGGATGAGGGCGACAGTGAGGCCCCGGAGACGGACCGGCACGCCCTCGTGCCCGAGCAGCCGAGTGACCCGGCGTCGGACACCGGATCGCAAAGCGCTGGCCCATCCGGCTCGGGTGAGAAAGTGGACCATTGAGCAATGCCGGGGCCGGTCGGCCGCAGCGGACAATGAGGTGGGGTAGCGATGAACGCGCCGTATGACGGTGATGGCCGAGTGCCACCGCCGCCGCAGCCTTCGCCTCACGGCCCTCACGACCCTTACGGACAGGAACCGCACCAGCGTGATCCGTATCTGGGCGACGCACATCAGGTGCCCTCGGCGGATCCGCGCCAGTCGTACGGCCAGCAGTACTACCCGCAGGACCCGTACCTGGACGATTCGTACGCGACGGGCAGCTTCACGGCCTACCCGTATCCGACGCAGGATGCCTACGCCCATGATCCGCTGACGGACCCGCTGTACGACCGGCGCTCCCCTCACGCACCGCAGAATGGCGGCTACCAGCAGGAGTACTACCAGCAGCCCCCCACGCCGCAGGGCCCCGATCCCCGCGTATGGCCCTCCGGGGCCGGTCCCGGCCACCAGGGCGCGGCACAGCAGCCGTACACCGACGGACAGGCATACACCGACGGTCAGCCGGACCACGGCTATCCGGGGGCCGCCGGCGGCTACGGCGCGGCAGAGCAGCCGCAGCGGGACGCGTTCGCGCATCTCTACCGCGATCAGCAGCCCTATGAGCCCCGGTCCGCCCAGGGCTATCCGCAGGGCTCACAGGACTACCCGCACGGGCAGACGCCCGCCCAGGGGCAGGCACCGGTCCCCGGACCGTCGAGGTCCGAGTCCGCCCAGGCCACGGCCGCCGCTCCCACGGTGGCCGCTCCGGTGGTGACCGCCCCCGCGGCCGAGCCCCGGCAGAAGAAGCCGTCGGGGGGCCGGGCGGGCGGTCTGCTCCAGTCCAGCGCGCTGATGGCCGCGGGCACTCTGGTCTCCCGTCTGACCGGTTTCGTCCGGCAGATGGTGATCGTCGCGGGTCTGGGCGCCGCCAGCCTCGGCCAGGCGTACCAGGTCGCCTATCAGCTGCCTGCGATGATCTACTTCCTCACCGTCGGCGGCGGTCTGAACTCGGTCTTCGTCCCGCAGCTCGTGCGCGCGATGAAGGAGGACGACGACGGCGGAGTCGCCTACGCCAACCGTCTGCTCACGCTGACGATGGTCGCGCTGGGCAGCCTCGTCGCGGTGTCGCTGTTCGCGGCCCCGGCACTGATCCGGATGCTCTCCGCGGACATCGCCAGCGATCCCCCGGCCAACGAGGTGGCGGTCACCTTCGCCCGCTACTGCCTGCCCACCATCTTCTTCATGGGCGTGCACGTCGTGGTCGGCCAGATCCTCAACGCCCGGGGCAAGTTCGGCGCGATGATGTGGACCCCGGTCCTCAACAACATCGTCGTCATCGCCACCTTCGGCCTCTTCATCTGGGTGTTCGGCACCTCCAGCAACTCCAACATGGGCGTAACGACCATCACGCCGGAAGGCATCCGGCTGCTGGGCATCGGCACGCTCCTCGGCCTCACCGTCCAGGCCCTGGCGATGTTCCCCTACCTCCGGGCAGCCGGTTTCCGCTTCCGGCCGCGCTTCGACTGGCGTGGCCACGGCCTCGGCAAGGCCGCCAAGCTGGCCAAGTGGACGGTGCTGTTCGTGCTCGCCAACCAGGCCGGCAACATCGTGGTGACCCAGCTCGCCACCGCGGCCGGTACGGAGGCCGACAACGGGGGCCACCCGGGAGCGAGCTACGTCGGCTACACGAGCGCCCAGCTCATCTGGAACATGCCCCAGGCCATCATCACCGTCTCGGTGATGGCCGCTCTGCTGCCCAGGCTCTCCCGGGCGGCCCACGACGGCGACCCCGGAGCGGTCCGCGACGACATCTCGCAGGGCCTGCGCACCTCCGCCGTCGCCATCGTCCCCCTCGCCTTCGGGTTCATCGCGCTCGGCATCCCCCTGTGCACCCTGCTCTTCGGGACCTCGGGCACCGCGACGGCCCAAGCCATGGGCTACATCCTCATGGCGTTCGGCCTCGGCCTCATTCCGTTCTCCGTGCAGTACGTCGTCCTGCGTGGTTTCTACGCCTACGAGGACACCCGCACCCCCTTCTACAACACGGTGATCGTCGCCGCCGTCAACGCCGCGGGCTCCGCCCTCGCCTATGCCGTGCTCCCCGCCCGCTGGGCCGTCGCCGGTATGGCCGCCGCCTACGGCCTGGCCTACGCCACCGGCGTGGGCGTGGCCTGGAAGCGGCTGCGCAAGCGGCTGGGCGGCGATCTGGACGGCCCCCGCGTCGTCCGCACCTACACCCGCCTCGCGGGCGCCAGCATCCCGGCCGCCCTGCTGAGCGGTGGCGCGGCCTACGCCATCATGCAGACCATCGGAATGGGCGTCGCCGGCTCGCTGGCGGCTCTGCTGGGCGGCGGCCTCGTTCTTGTCGCGGTCTTCTACATTGCTGCGAAACGGATGCGCGTTGAGGAGCTGACAGCCATGGTCGGTATGGTGCGCGGACGACTCGGACGCTGATCATTGAGCACAACCATCGTCCGCCACCGTGTGTCGTGCATAGCGGCGGACTGTGGGCACAATTGTCTTGGCTCGGAGCAGGTGCAACGGATGGGGAGGCAGGAACGACGGTGGCGGAACGGAGCACAGCTGCCGTCGACGTGGCCGACAGCGGTGGAGAGGAGCCGCTGACCGCCGAGGCGGGCAAGGCCACGGCCGACGGGGCGGGGACGAAGAAGAAGGCCGGCAAGGGGACAGAGGCCGCGGTCACCGACGATGCGGGTGCCGCGGCCGAAGCGAGCCCTCTGGAGCTGCACAGCGGTCACAAGCTGGCCAGACGCTACCGTCTGGAGGAGTGCGTCACCCGTCTGGACGGATTCAGCAGTTGGCGTGCCGTGGACGAGAAACTGCGGCGCGCCGTCGGAGTGCATGTGCTGCCCGCCGACCATCCGCGCACCAGGCCGGTGCTCGCCGCCGCCCGTTCGGCGGCCCTGCTGGGCGACCCCCGCTTCGTCCAGGTCCTCGACGCCGTCGAGGAGAACGATCTTGTCTACGTCGTCCATGAGTGGCTTCCCGACGCCACCGAACTCACCGCCGTGCTCGCCGCCGGGCCACTCGAGCCGCACGACGCGTACCAACTGGTCAGCCAGGTCTCCCAGGCCATGGCCGCCGCCCACCGTGAGGGCCTGGCCCATCTGCGGCTCAACCCCGGCTCCGTACTGCGCACCGAATCCGGCCAGTACCGCATCCGCGGACTCGCCGTCATGGCCGCCCTGCGCGGGATCACCGCCGACCACCCCCAACGCACCGACACCGAGGCGATCGGCGCGCTGCTGTACGCGGCGCTCACCCAGCGCTGGCCCTACGAGACGGACGCCTACGGCCTCTCCGGGCTGCCCAAGGGTGTGGGCCTGATCGCCCCCGACCAGGTCCGCGCGGGAGTGCACCGCGGGCTGTCCGAGCTCGCGATGCGCGCGCTGGTCAACGACGGGGCCACCGCCTCCCGTCAGGACCAGCCTTGCACCACCCCCGAGGAGCTGGCCAAGGCCGTCGCGGCCATGCCGCGCATCCGGCCCCCCGAGCCCGCCTTCACCCCCTCACCGGCGTATCAGCGCACGACGTACCAACAAGGCGTGTACGGTCAGACCCCGGCCCGGGGCGGCACCTCGCCCGCGGCCGCTCCCGTGCCGCCTCCGCCGCCGCTGCAGAGCCGCACGGGCAAGGCCCTCAAGTGGACCGTCTCGGCCCTTCTGATCGCCGCCCTGGGTCTCGGCAGCTGGCAGCTCGCGGACACCCTGCTGAAGGACGAGAACAACACCAGCCCGAGCAAGTCCACCGGTGAGAAGGACGACGGCAACGCCGGAAAGGTTGTCAGCAAACCGCTGAAAATCGAGGACGCCGTGGAGTTCTACCCGGACGGCACGGACCAGCACCAGGACGAAGCGCCGCGCACCTACGACGGTGACTCCTCGACGTTCTGGCACACCAACAGCTTCAACGACGGTCCCCAGCTGGCTCCCAGCGTCAAGAAGGGAGTCGGTCTCATCTACGATCTCGGCTCCGAGCAGAAGATCGGCGGTGCCTCGATCGGCCTGCGGTTCAAGGGCTCCTACACGGCGGCGTCGCTGTACAGGACGGATTCCCTGACGCCATCGGTATCAGCTTCCGACCCCGTCGCCGGGTTCAAGAAGCTCGGCTCGGTCAAGAGCACGGGCGCATCCGCGGACATCAAGGTCAACGGCGAGGCCAAGGCGCGCTACGTCCTGGTCTGGATCACCGCCATGCCATACTCCCCTCACGACGCCGCGAGCTACAGCAACGAGGGCTACAAGCAAGCCATCACCGAAGTGAAGTTCACCGGCTGAGCCGGCTGATCGGGGAGGGGCTCGAACGGTGGACGACGCCACCATCGGCGAGGCGAGCGACAGCGAGCTCCTTGCCCGGCACGTCGACGGCGATCCGGACGCCTTCAGCGAAATAGTGCGGCGCCACCGCGACCGACTCTGGGCGGTGGCGCTGCGCACCCTCGGCGACCGGGAGGAAGCCGCCGACGCGGTCCAGGACGCACTCGTCTCCGCCTACCGCGCCGCGCACACCTTCCGGGGCCAGTCCGCGGTGACGACCTGGCTGCATCGCATCACGGTCAACGCCTGTCTGGACCGGGCCCGCAAGGCCGCCTCCCGTCGCACCTCTCCTGTCGACGACACCGAGCGGCTCGAGCACCTGCTGGAGCCCCATGAATCCGCCGCCGCTCCCGCCGAGCGCGGCGATCTCCACCGCGAGCTGCTGCGGGCGCTGCGCACCCTCCCGCCCGAGCAGCGGGCCGCCCTGGTCCTGGTCGACATGCAGGGCTATCCCGTCGCGGAGGCGGCGAAGGTCCTGGACGTACCCACCGGCACCGTGAAGAGCCGCTGTGCCCGGGGCCGCGCACGGCTGCTGCCGTTGCTCTCACATCTCCATCCCAGCGGGAGGGGTAGCTCACCTCCGGGCGGGGGAAGGAACCGGACGCAGGGGACGTCCGTCCCACCGGCGGCAGGACCGAACGACACAGATGCCGTGAAGGGCGGAGGTGGGCGAGCGTGACATCCTCGACGGACACGGACGAGCACCCTGAAGTCGCGGAGATCTCCGCACTCACCGAGGGTCTGCTCTCTCCGTCCCGCGCCGTCGATGTGCGCACTCACCTCGCCGGCTGTGTGCTGTGCGCGGATGTGTGGACATCCCTGGACGAGATCCGCTCCATGCTCGGGACCCTGCCCGGCCCGGTGCGGATGCCCGCCGATATCGCGGGCCGTATCGACGCGGCGCTGGCCGCCGAAGCACTTCTCGACGCGACCGCCCCCGAGGGCGTCTCCGATGTTTCACGTGAAACTCCGGACCCGACCTCGGCGCCCACCCCTGTTTCACGTGAAACGGCCGACGGCGCCTCGGGCACTCCCGGCTCCGACTCCGCGGAACTCGCAGCCAAGCCGTCCACCGTGGCGGACCGGCCCGCTGGGCGCCCGCGTGGCGCCACCGGACCGGGACGAGGATCCACCGGGCCCAGCACTCGTCCCGGCCGCGCCCGCCGCTGGCGCAAGGCCGTCCTCGGTGGTGCCTGCGCCGCGGCGGTGATCGGCCTCGGATCCCTCTTCCTCCAGGACGGCTCCTCCGGCGATCACGACGACACCGGTCCCCAGGCTCACGCCAGCCAGAGCTCCGGGAAGTCCACCCTCTCCTCGGGCACGCTCAAGGACCGTGTGCACGAACTGCTCGCCGAGCGGAAGTCCACCACATCGGACGGTGTCACCGGGCAGGAGAACACGCCCGATGTGCCGCTGCGCGCCGACCACGACCCGCATGTGCCGTCCTGTGTACAGAGCGGCACCGGCCGCAAGGATCCGGCTCTCGCGGCACAGCAGGACACCTACGACGGCCAGACCGCCTATATCGTCGTCCTGCCCCATCCGTCCGACAGCTCGCTCGTCGACGCCTTCGTGATCGACGCATCCTGTGTCTCGGTATCCCCGTCTTCCCCCGGGAAGCTTCTGGTGAGCCGGACCTACCCGCGAGGCTGAGGCACACCGCACACCAGGCCCTGCCTGACAGCGCTCGGGAATGCCGGACCCGTAGGATCCGTTGGGTGGGGTGGCAGCGGAATTCCGGGGAAACCCGAACCCGCGCGTCCAGTCATCAGCAGTCCGGCAGTCGGCAAAGACAAGGAAGACATCCGTGAGCGACGTCCGCAACGTGATCATCATCGGTTCCGGGCCCGCGGGCTATACGGCCGCGCTCTACACCGCCCGCGCTTCCTTGAAGCCGCTGGTCTTCGAAGGCTCCGTAACCGCTGGTGGTGCCCTGATGAACACCACCGAGGTGGAGAACTTCCCCGGCTTCCGGGACGGGATCATGGGTCCCGATCTGATGGACGGCATGCGGGCCCAGGCCGAGCGCTTCGGCGCCGAGCTGGTCCCGGACGATGTGGTCGCGGTCGACCTCAGCGAGCAGATCAAGACCGTCACCGACTCCGCCGGCACCGTCCACCGCGCCAAGACCGTCATCGTGGCCACCGGCTCTCAGCACCGCAAGCTGGGGCTGGCGCGCGAGGACGAGCTCTCCGGCCGCGGTGTCTCCTGGTGCGCCACCTGTGACGGGTTCTTCTTCAAGGACCAGGACATCGCCGTCATCGGTGGCGGCGACACGGCCCTGGAAGAGGCGACCTTCCTGTCGCGGTTCGCCAAGTCGGTCGTGGTGGTCCACCGCCGGGACACCCTGCGCGCCAGCAAGGCGATGCAGGATCGGGCCTTCGCCGACCCGAAGATCTCCTTCGTCTGGGACAGCGTGGTCGAGGAGATCCACGGCGACGGCAAGCTCTCCGGTCTCACCATCCGCGATGTGAAGAAGGACGAGACCTCCGAGCTGCCGGTGACCGGACTGTTCATCGCGATCGGCCACGACCCGCGCACCGAGCTGTTCAAGGGCCAGCTGAACCTGGACGACGAGGGCTACCTCAAGGTCGATGCGCCCTCCACGCGGACGAACCTCCCCGGTGTCTTCGCCGCGGGCGATGTCGTGGACCACACCTACCGTCAGGCGATCACCGCGGCCGGCACCGGTTGCTCGGCGGCGCTGGACGCCGAGCGCTACCTCGCCTCGCTGGGCCAGGGCGACGCCACCGTCTGACTCCGCTATCCACCCCTGCACCAACCCACTAAGGAGATTGCCATGGCCGGTGCCACGGTCACCGTGACGGACGCCGACTTCGAGGAGAAGGTCCTCAAGAGCGACAAGCCGGTACTCGTCGACTTCTGGGCCGCGTGGTGCGGTCCGTGCCGCCAGATCGCCCCCTCGCTGGAGGCCATCGCGGCCGAGCACGCCGACAAGATCGTCATCGCCAAGCTCAACATCGACGAGAACCCGGCGACCGCCGCCAAGTACGGCGTGATGTCCATCCCGACGCTCAATGTGTACCAGGGCGGCGAGGTCGCCAAGACCATCGTCGGTGCCAAGCCCAAGGCCGCCATCGAGCGCGACCTGGCCGACTTCATCGGCTGAGCGCACCACGCCTCACCCTCGTACACGAAGGGGCTGCCCTCACGGGCAGCCCCTTCGTGTTTCACGTGGAACGCGCTACAGCGGCCGCAGCGCCGGCTCCTTCTGGACCGCGCCGAGTAGCCGGTCCAGCGCCAGCTCGACATCCTCCTTCCAGGAGATCGTCGTCCTCAGCTCAAGCCTCAGCCGGGGGTAGCGCGGATGCGGCCGTACGGTCTTGAAGCCCACGGCCAGCAGATGGTCGGCGGGCAGCACACACGCCGGTTCCTTCCAGGTGGCGTCCCCGAACGCCTCGATGGCCTTGAAGCCCCGGCGGATCAGATCCTTGGCGACGGTCTGCACCATCACCCGGCCCAGTCCCTGCCCCTGATATCCGGGCATCAGCCAGGCCGTCATCAGCTGCACGGCATCCGCCGCGACCGGACTGGTCGGGAAGGCCGTGGAGCGCGGCACATACGCCGGAGGCGCGTACAGCACAAAGCCCACCGGGACCTCATCGACATAGACCACCCGGCCACACGATCCCCACTCCAGCAGGACGGCCGAGATCCAGGCTTCCTTCTCCAGCTCGGGCCGACCCGCCCTTACCGCTGCCTCACCGCTGACCGGATCGAGCTCCCAGAAGACGCAGGCGCGACAGCGCTTGGGGATGTCCGGGAGGTTGTCCAACGTGAGCGGTACGAGCCGACGCCCCATGAAGCCAGTCCTTCACTTTCGTGGCCAGCCGCGGCACGGGCGGCTGACAGCGCACTACGCTCCCTGAGCAGACTCCCGACGAAACCGCCGACAGCTCCCAGGCCCAATCCTGTGGCCAACAGTCCGGTGCGGCTCACCGATCGCATGGCCCTGCCCTCCACATGCGGCGCCTCCACATGGATCCGCCCTACCTGATCGCATCGTATCCGTGCCGAGATTGCACCGATACCGCCCTTGGGCAAACAGCGGGTCGTGTTCCGACCATGTCGGAACACGACCCGCCCCGCGCTGCTTCCGTACGGCCTTGGCCGTACGGACAGCGCCTCACTCGTCCTCGTCCGCCGCTTCGCCCTCAGGGGAGAGAGGCTGTTCCAGCACCGCCCCCTCACCGGGAGCCAGTGTGCCGAGGATCCGCTCGAGATCCTCTATCGAGGCGAACTCGACGACGATCTTTCCTTTCTTCTGACCGAGGTCGACCTTCACTCGCGTCTCGAACCGATCGGACAGACGCGACGCGAGATCCGTGAGCGCGGGGGACACCCTCGCCCCCGCCCTCGGCCCCTTGGTCTTCGTCGTCCCGCCCGACCGCGACCCCATCAGGGTGACGATCTCCTCCACCGCACGCACCGAGAGCCCCTCGGCGACGATGCGATGGGCCAGCCGGTCCTGCTCCTCCGCGTCCTCCACGGAGAGCAGCGCCCGAGCGTGGCCCGCGGAGAGAACCCCCGCCGCGACCCTGCGCTGAACGGAAGGGGAGAGCTTCAGCAACCGCAGCGTATTGGAGACCTGCGGACGTGAACGCCCGATGCGGTCGGCCAGTTCGTCATGCGTGCAGTTGAAGTCCTTCAGCAACTGGTCGTACGCCGCCGCCTCTTCCAGTGGATTCAGCTGAGCGCGGTGGAGGTTCTCCAGCAGGGCGTCGAGCAGAAGCTTCTCGTCATCGGTGGCCCGGACGATCGCGGGGATCTTCTCCAATCCCGCCTCACGGCAGGCCCGCCAGCGGCGCTCGCCCATGATGAGCTCATAGCGCTCCGATGCCAACTGCCGTACGACGATGGGCTGGAGGAGACCGACCTCCTGGATCGAGGTGACCAGTTCGGCGAGCGCGTCCTCGTCGAAGACCTCACGGGGCTGACGAGGATTGGGGGTGATGAAGTCCAGCGGCAGCTCGGCGAAGTGCGCCCCGGCCACCTCCTCCGGAATCACCGCCGATGCGGCCTCGGACTCCTTGTCCCTCGCCGCGGGCTCGGTTTCCTGTGGAACGGTGTGCGTGGACAGTGCGGCCACCTTGGCCGCCGCCACACCGCGCTCCTGGGTGAGCACCGGGACCGCGGTCGGTGAGGTGGTGGCCCCGGTCGCCGTGACCGTTCCCGCCCCCGCCGCGGGGCCGGCATTGTCCGTCCCCTTCGGCGCGGGAGGAATCAGGGCACCGAGCCCACGGCCCAGTCCTCTGCGTCGCTCACTCACTGAATCCCCTCCTGCATGCTGTGCTGATCGTGCTGGCTGAGCTCGGGCAAGGCATGAGCGTGCTGGGCGTTGTAGTGCACGCTGAAGCCTCTGAGGGCGATCTCACGGGCCGCCTCGAGATAGGACAGCGCCCCGCTCGACCCCGGGTCATAGGTGAGGACGGTCTGCCCATAGCTGGGGGCCTCGGAGATGCGCACCGATCTGGGAATGCTCGTCCGGAGCACCTCACTGCCGAAGTGGCTGCGCACCTCGTCCGCCACCTGGGAGGCCAGCCGGGTGCGGCCGTCGTACATGGTGAGGAGGATCGTCGAGACATGGAGCTTGGGGTTGAGATGCCCCCGCACCAGATCCACGTTCCGCAGCAGCTGCCCCAGTCCCTCCAGCGCGTAGTACTCACACTGGATCGGGATCAGCACTTCCGCACCGGCCACCAACGCATTGACCGTGAGCAACCCGAGCGAGGGCGGACAGTCGATCAGGATGTAGTCCAGCGGCTGCTCATATGCCTGGATGGCCCGCTGTAGCCGGCTTTCCCTCGCCACCAGGGAGACCAGCTCGATCTCGGCACCGGCGAGATCGATCGTGGCAGGAGCGCAGAAGAGTCCCTCCACGTCCGGGACCGGCTGCACCACATCGGACAGCGGCTTGCTGTCGACCAGCACGTCGTAGATCGATGGAACCTCGGCGTGGTGGTCGATCCCCAGCGCCGTCGAGGCATTGCCCTGTGGGTCGAGGTCGATCACCAGCACTCGACCACCGTGCAGGGCGAGCGAGGCGGCCAGATTGACCGTGGTCGTGGTCTTCCCCACCCCGCCCTTCTGGTTGGCGACCACGATCACCCGGGTGTGCTCCGGCCTGGGCAACCCCTCCCCGGCACGGTCCAGGGCATCCACCGCCAGTTGAGCGGCACGACCCATAGGGGCGTCGTCCATCGGGGGCGGCGTTTCACGTGAAACATCCTCCCCCGCCGATTCGGTACGGGGGCCGGGGACCGGATCGGTCATCGGCCCCGCGATGTTGGCGTCGGACCGCAAGGATTCACTCTCCTCGACATCAGGCTCGCAATGAACAGAGCCTGCCATGCTTTGGGGGTTGTGAACCAGCGAGGCCCGTTCTCCTGTGGATGAATCCACGTTCATACGGGGTCGGCGGCCGCGGGGCAGAGCCGCCGCACGACCACGACTGATGATTCCATGCAGCAGGGAGCGACGTTTCACGTGAAACACGATGCACGGGAGGCCTCGTTGATTCGTCGCGACACTCCGGTATGCGTAGTTTTGCCAGCTTGTATGGAGCAACGCCCTTACTCAGGGCCGACGACGCGGTCCCCGACGGGCCGCCTTGGCCCGCTTCGCGGCGAAGCGCACACCTCCGGGGCTCTCCCCGACCTCGACCCGCACCACCGTGGACGGCGGGTCCACCACGTCCTCGCCGACATGCAGCACCGAGGTCCCCACCACACCGAGCTTGCTCAGCGCGGCGCGGGCCTGCTTCAGCTCCTCCTCGGCGGTGTCACCCTTCAGCAGCAGCATCTCGCCGTACGGGCGGAGCAGCGGCACCCCCCAGCCGGCCAGCCGGTCCAGCGGGGCCACTGCCCGAGCCGTCACCACATGCATCGGAGGCAGCTTGCCGAGGACCTCCTCGGCACGGCCACGCACCACCGTCACATGGTCGAGCCCCAGCAGCTCCACCACTTCCCGCAGAAAGTTCGTCCGGCGCAGCAGCGGCTCCAGGAGCGTGATCTGGAGATCCGGGCGGGTCAGGGCCAGCGGGATACCGGGGAGCCCGGCCCCCGACCCCACATCGCAGACGGTGACCTTCTCGGGCACCACTTCGGAGAGCACGGCGCAGTTCAGCAGATGCCGCTCCCACAGCCGTGGCACCTCACGCGGGCCGATCAGCCCGCGTGTCACTCCCACATCGGCCAGCAGCTCGCCGTAGCGGACAGCCTCCGGGAAGCGGTCACCGAACACATCCCTTGCCTCCGGGGGCGCCGGGGGGAGCTCCGCTGCTTCCGTCACGGGGACCGTCCTTCCGTACCGAACACTGTGCTGAACGATGATGTAAGGCTGACAAGATTCGGCCCCGTCTGCGCGCAGACGGGGCCGTGTGGATCACGATGCGGAACCGCTTCAGACCGGAAGCACGACCACGCAGCGCTGAGGCTCCTCGCCCTCGGACTCGCTGCGCAGCCCGGCGGCGGCCACAGCGTCGTGCACCACCTTCCGCTCGAAAGGCGTCATCGCCTTGAGCTTCACCGGCTCACCGGTGCCCTTCGCCTCCTCGGCGGCCTTGGTGCCCAGCTCGGTCAGCTCGGCACGCTTGCGGGCCCGGTACCCGGCGATGTCGAGCATCAGCCGGCTGCGGTCGCCGGTCTCCCGGTGGACCGCGAGCCGGGTCAGCTCCTGAAGAGCCTCCAGCACCTCGCCATCGCGGCCGACCAGCTTCTGCAAATCGCGGCTGGTCGAATCGCTGATGATCGACACCGCTGCGCGATCGGCCTCGACGTCCATGTCGATGTCGCCGTCGAGGTCCGCGATGTCCAGCAGCCCCTCGAGGTAGTCGGCCGCGATCTCCCCCTCCTGCTCAAGGCGGGTCAGGGTGTCGACACCCTCGGCGGCCGGGGTGGTGCCTTCCGTCACGGATGGACTCCTTCGTTACTTCTTGGACGGGTGCTTGGGGCGCTGCTGGCCCTTGCGCTGGCCGGACTTGGAGCCGCGGGAGGAGCCGGAGGCCGAGCCGCCGGCCGGCTTGCCGCCCTGCGCGCCCTTCTTCTGCCCCGCGCCCTGCCGCGGCTGCTCCCCGGCGGGCTTGTCCCCAGCGGACTTCGCGGGGGAAGCGGACTTCGTCGTGGAGACCGAGGCGCCCGACTGCGAGTTGGCCCTGCTGTGACCGGTCGTGGCGCGCTGCGCCTTGGTCTGGCGCTTGGGCTGCTGACGGTTGGCACGCGCCACCTCGGCCGCCTGCTTCGCGGCGACCTCGGCCGGCTCCTCCTTCAGCTTGCCCTTGGCACGCAGCCGCTCCTGGCGGGCCTGGAAGGCGACGCTGCCCGGGGTCGGGTTACGGCGAATGACGAACATCTGCTGGCCCATGGTCCAGACGTTGGTGGTCAGCCAGTAGACGAGGACACCGACGGGGAAGTTGATACCGAAGACGGCGAACATGATCGGGAAGACGTACATCAGCATCTTCTGCTGCTGCATGAACGGCGTCTTCACCGTGAGGTCGACGTTCTTGGTCATCAGCTGGCGCTGGGTGAAGAACTGCGACGCCGACATCAGGACGATCATGGTGATCGTCACGATCCGCACGTCGGTCAGCGAGGCGCCGAGCGACTGGACCTTGTCGGCCGACGACATGAACTTCACCGACAGCGGAGCACCGAAGATGTGCGCGTTACGGGCGCTGTCCAGCAGCGACTGGTCGATGACACCGACCGTCTTGTTGTTCGCGATGTGGTTGAGGACCTGGTACAGCGAGATGAAGAACGGAGACTGCGCCAGGATCGGGAGACAGCTCGAGAGCGGGTTGGTCCCCGTCTCCTTGTAGAGCTTCATCATCTCTTCGGACTGGCGCTGCTTGTCGCTCTTGTAGCGCTCCTGGATCGCCTTCATCTTCGGCTGGAGCGCCTGCATGTTCCGCGTCGACTTGATCTGCTTCACAAAGAGCGGGATCAGGCAGATACGGATCAGCACCACCAGGGAAACGATGGACAGACCCCACGCCCAGCCACTGTCCCGATCGAAGATGAGGCTGTAGAACGAGTGGAACTGGACGATGATCCAGGAAACTACGTCATAAAGAGGACCGAGGATCGTGTCCACGAATCAGGCTCCTTGGGCGTTGGGCTGGGTCTCGGGCTGTGCGGCAGGCTCCACAGTCGGATGCCCGCCGAGGCGGTTCCGCAGCCGCTGGTGCCACACCGGACGCTTCCGGGGCGGAACGTGGTCGACGCCGCCGAGCGACCATGGGTTGCAGCGCAGGATGCGCCAGGCCGTCAGCGCCGTTCCTTTCACCGCGCCGTGCCGGTCGATGGCCGTGTAGCCATAGTGTGAGCACGACGGGTAGTACTTGCAGACCGGCCCCAGCATCGGGCTGATGGTCCACTGGTACAGCTTGATCAACCACAGCAGCGGGTACTTCATCGCGGCACCCCTCCCAGTAGCCGCTGCACTGCCGCATCGAGATCGCGGGCCAGCTGGTCGTGACCCGCCTCACCCGCACCGGGCAGCGCCCGTACGACCACAAGGCTACCTGCGGAAAAACGGTCGATGCGGTCCCGCATCAGATGCCGCAGTCTCCGCTTCACCAGATTGCGGACGACGGCGCCGCCGACCGCCTTGCTCACGACGAAACCCGCACGCGCCGGGGGAGCACTCTCCCCTGGTGCGTGCGGGTCCGTATCACCGCTGGTGAGGCCGGTGCGAAGGTGCACGACAAGGAGCGGGCGACCGGCCCTGCGTCCTCGGCGTACCGCGGCCGCGAAGTCCTCGCGCCGCCTCAGCCGATGCTCGGTAGGCAGCACGTCATGGACCTTGGGTCAGGCTGCTCAGGCCGACAGGCGGGCGCGACCCTTGCTGCGGCGGGACGCGAGGATCGCGCGGCCGGCACGGGTGCGCATACGCAGCCGGAAGCCGTGGGTCTTCGCGCGGCGACGGTTGTTCGGCTGGAAGGTGCGCTTGCTCACTCGGGGGCTCCAGAAATGAATCGGATGGTGGCGGTCTATCGCTTGGCTGTCACCGTGCGCCCACGAGTAGCTCGCAATACGCCCGAGTGCACCGCTTCACGACCACGGATCATCGGTCCGCGATCCTTGCCCATCGGAGGCAGGCGGCAGCAGCCATCGACAACTCGACCTGTTTACGGTACGCGCGGTTACGCCATCCGGTCAAACCGGTGGCAGACACGCTGACGGTGCGCTTCCCCCTTAATCCTAGGGGCAGGGGAACGCCCGGCGACATCACATGGCACAGTTGTACACACCCTGTGGACAACGACTTGAACCGTGTACCCCGGCCTGACTACCGTGGCTGGGCTCCGATTCCTTCACGCCCGTCCCGAGAACCACGCATTCGTGGGCCCTGTCGGCGTCCCCACCCAGCGAGTGAGAGAGCGTGCCCCGTGGCTGACGTACCCGCCGATCTTGCCGCAGTGTGGCCACGTGTGCTCGATCGGCTTCTGGGAGAGGGCTCGGGGCAGGGCGGACAAGGCGTCGAGGCCAAGGACGAGCACTGGATCAAGCGGTGCCAGCCCCTCGCGCTGGTCGCCGACACCGCGCTGCTCGCCGTCCCCAATGAATTCGCCAAGGGTGTGCTGGAGGGCCGGCTGGCCCCCGTCGTCAGCGAGACGCTGAGCCGGGAGTGCGGCCGCCCGATCCGCATCGCGATCACCGTCGACGAATCCGCCGGCGAACCGGTCGTCCCCCAGCAGCCCCAGCGCGAGCAGCGCGAGTCCTACGAGAGCTACGAGAGCCGGGACGGCTACGGCCGCCAGGCGCCGGACGATCTGCCGTCGGCCCGCCCCGCGTACCCCGGCTATCAGCAGCCGCGCCCCGAACCCGGCGCCTGGCCTCGGTCCCGCGACGACTACGGCTGGCAGCAGCCCCGGCTCGGCGGCTTCCCCGAGAGCGATCCTTACGCCTCCCAGCACGCCTCGCCCGGCTATGACCAGCAGTCGTACGACCAGCAGTCGCCGTACGACCAGCAGCCGCGCGGCGACTACCGCGGTCCGGGCGCCGAGCGCCCCGGGCCGGGCGGCCCCGGACCGGTCCCGGAGCGTCTGCCGTACGAGCAGCAGCGCCACGACCTGCCCGATCCGCTCGAGCGCGCCCGCGGCGGACCGCCCGTCCTGCCCTCGCAGACCGGCGCCCCCGGCCCGCTCGCCGCTCAGCCCGCGCCCGCGTCCGGCCCCGGTGAGCCGACCGCGCGGCTGAACCCCAAGTACCTCTTCGACACCTTCGTCATCGGCGCGTCCAACCGCTTCGCGCACGCCGCGGCGGTCGCGGTCGCCGAGGCTCCGGCCAAGGCGTACAACCCGCTGTTCATCTACGGCGAGTCCGGGCTCGGCAAGACCCACTTGCTGCACGCCATCGGGCACTATGCGCGCAGCCTCTATCCCGGCACCCGGGTGCGCTATGTGAGCTCCGAGGAGTTCACCAACGAGTTCATCAACTCCATCCGCGACGGCAAGGCGGACGCGTTCCGCAAGCGCTACCGCGACATGGACATCCTGCTGGTCGACGACATCCAGTTCCTGGCGAGCAAGGAGTCGACGCAGGAGGAGTTCTTCCACACCTTCAATACGCTCCACAACGCCAACAAGCAGATCGTGCTCTCCTCCGACCGGCCGCCCAAGCAGCTGGTCACCCTGGAGGACCGGCTCCGCAACCGCTTCGAGTGGGGCCTGATCACCGATGTGCAGCCGCCGGAGCTGGAGACGCGTATCGCGATCCTCCGTAAGAAGGCGGTGCAGGAGCAGCTGAACGCGCCGCCGGAGGTGCTGGAGTTCATCGCCTCGCGGATCTCCCGCAACATCCGCGAGCTGGAGGGCGCGCTCATCCGCGTCACCGCCTTCGCGAGCCTGAACCGGCAGCCGGTGGACCTCGGCCTCACCGAGATCGTGCTGAAGGATCTGATCCCCGGCGGCGAGGACGCGGCCCCGGAGATCACCGCCACCGCGATCATGGCCGCGACCGCCGACTACTTCGGGCATACGGTCGACGATCTGTGCGGTGCCTCCCGCAGCAGGGTCCTGGTCACCGCGCGGCAGATCGCGATGTACCTCTGCCGGGAGCTGACCGATCTGTCACTGCCCAAGATCGGCGCACAGTTCGGCGGCCGCGACCATACGACGGTCATGCACGCCGACCGCAAGATCAGGGCGCTGATGGCCGAGCGGCGCTCCATCTACAACCAGGTGACCGAGCTGACCAACCGCATCAAGAACGGCTGAGAAGGGCCGCTGCGGCCACCGCGGACCGCTGAAGGGCGCTCCGGGACGGACAACTCCCGGGGCGCCCTTCGTCGTTCACCGTTCCGAGCTGTTCGATTCTCTGCCCGACCGGCCCGGTTCTCCACAGGTACACAGCCCATCCACCGTCCACACCCTGGGGATGTGCGGGTTGTCCCGATCCCATCCACAGCCTGTGTGGAAAGAGAGGCAACACCCGAGGTCAGGCGGGTGTGGAATTGTGGCTACCGGGAGTCCACAGACTGTGGACGACCGCGATGCCCACATCCCGCGCGTCAGCTTGTCCACCGGCAACCCACAGCCGGGAGCCGGTTGCCCACAGCTTCTCCACACCGCTGTCCACTGTTCGGCAACGAAACGGCAACGGCCACCGGGACGAGTGAAAGGCATCACACCAAGGAGGCCGGTTGGGCTGTGGGGAAGGTGGGTAAAACTGGGGACGACGCTGGGGAGAACCGGGCGATGTCTGTGCATCGCGTGTGCAGAACTCTTCGGCGTCCACAGAACGCCCTGGTTGTCCACCGCCTCCACCCACAGGCCCGGTGGACAAAAAACCGCCGCTGACCAGGGACGAGTCAGTTTTCCACGGTTTCCACAAGCCCTACTACTACGACCACAGAGAGATAGCGGGGAATTCGCTTCGAAGTGGGGCCTGTGCACAACCTCGGGCCGAGCCGCCCGACACCTCGCGCACCGACTTGACCCCGAGCCGCACCGACTGTCGGCGGCGTACGTCAGACTGGTCTCCGGCTACTCAGCCGACGACGAAGGCCAGCAGGGCGAGCCAGCAACAGCAGGAGGCGGCTTACGGTGAAGATCCGGGTGGAGCGCGATGTACTCGCGGAGGCGGTGGCCTGGACGGCCCGCAGCCTCCCGGCCCGACCGCCGGTGCCCGTCCTCGCGGGCATCCTGATGAAGGCGGAGGAGGGCGCGCTCAGCCTCTCCGGCTTCGACTACGAGGTCTCGGCCCGGGTGTCCGTGGAGGCCGACATCGAGGACGACGGCACGGTCCTCGTTTCCGGCCGGCTCCTCGCCGACATCTGCCGCGCCCTTCCCAACCGTCCTGTGGAGATCTCCAGCGACGGGGTGCGGGTGACCGTGGTCTGCGGCTCCTCGCGATTCACACTCCACACCCTGCCTGTGGAGGAGTACCCGGCGCTGCCGCAGATGCCGACCGCGACCGGCACCGTCCCCGGTGAGGTCTTCGCCGCCGCGGCCGCGCAGGTCGCCATCGCCGCCGGTCGTGACGACACCCTGCCGGTGCTCACGGGTGTGCGGATCGAGATCGAGGGCGACACCGTCACGCTGGCCTCCACGGACCGCTACCGCTTCGCGGTCCGCGAGTTCCTGTGGAAGCCCGAGGCCCCCGACGTCTCCGCCGTCGCGCTGGTGCCCGCCAAGACGCTTCTCGACACGGCCAAGTCGCTGACCAGCGGTGACACCGTCGCCCTGGCGCTCTCCGGCTCGGGTGCGGGCGAGGGCCTGATCGGCTTCGAGGGCGCCGGGCGCCGTACGACCACCCGGCTGCTCGAGGGTGACCTGCCCAAGTACCGCACGCTCTTCCCCACCGAGTTCAACTCGGTCGCGGTGATCGAGACCGCCCCGTTCGTCGAGGCCGTCAAGCGTGTGGCGCTGGTCGCCGAGCGCAACACCCCGGTGCGGCTCACCTTCGAGCAGGGTGTGCTGATCCTGGAGGCCGGGTCCAGTGACGACGCACAGGCTGTGGAGCGGCTGGACGCCCAGCTCGAGGGCGACGACATCTCCATCGCCTTCAACCCGACGTTCCTGCTGGACGGGCTCAGCGCGATCGACTCACCGGTCGCCCAGCTGTCCTTCACCACCTCGACCAAGCCCGCGCTGCTCAGCGGCAAGCCGGCCGTGGACGCCGAGGCGGACGAGGCGTACAAGTACCTGATCATGCCGGTCCGGCTGAGCGGCTGAGAGACGAGCGAATGAGCAGGTGTAGCCCACATCTGTGCGGCTACCCGCGGGCGTAGGCTCGGACTCACCGCGAAACGCAACGGACTACGGCACAAAGGATCACTGATGGAGCTCGGTCTCATCGGCCTCGGCAAGATGGGCGGCAACATGCGCGAGCGCATTCGCCGCGCAGGCCACACCGTCATCGGATACGACCGCAACCCGGACGTCGCCGATGTCCACAGCATCGATGAGCTCGTCAGCAAGCTGAAGGGCCCACGGGTGGTGTGGGTCATGGTCCCGGCGGGCGTGCCCACCCAGATCACCATCGACGAGCTGGCCGAGCTGCTGTCGCCCGGCGACATCGTCGTGGACGGCGGAAACTCCCGCTGGACCGACGACGAGAAGCACGCCGAGCAGCTCAACGCCAAGGGCATCGGCTTCATCGACTGCGGTGTCTCCGGCGGCGTCTGGGGTCTGGAGAACGGCTACGCCCTGATGTACGGCGGTGCCGCCGAGCATGTGGCCAAGGTCCAGCCGATCTTCGACGCGCTCAAGCCCGAGGGCGAGGGCGGCGCCGTCCACGCCGGCAAGGTCGGTGCGGGCCACTTCGCCAAGATGGTCCACAACGGCATCGAGTACGCGATGATGCAGGCGTACGCCGAGGGCTGGGAGCTGCTGGAGAAGGTGGACTCGGTCACCGACGTCCGCGAGATCTTCCGCTCCTGGCAGGAAGGCACGGTCATCCGCTCCTGGCTGCTGGACCTGGCCGTCCGCGCGCTGGACGACGACGAGCACCTGACGAAGCTGCGTGGCTACGCGGAGGACTCCGGTGAGGGCCGGTGGACCGTGGAGGCGGCGATCGACCACGCCGTGCCGCTGCCCGCGATCACCGCGTCGCTCTTCGCCCGGTTCGCCTCCCGTCAGGAGGACTCGCCGCAGATGAAGATGATCGCCGCGTTGCGCAATCAGTTCGGCGGTCACGCGGTCGAGAGCAGCGAGAAGTAACCACCCCACGGGTGGAGCAAGCAGGTACTGCCGGGGGAGGTCGGCGCAGCCCACTATGCACGTCACGCATCTGTCGCTCGCCGACTTCCGCTCGTACACCCGGGCCGAGGTCGGACTGGGTCCGGGCGTCACGGCCTTCGTCGGGCCCAATGGCCAGGGGAAGACCAATCTCGTCGAGGCGGTCGGCTATCTCGCCACGCTCGGCAGCCACCGGGTCTCCTCCGACGCCCCGCTGGTGCGCATGGGGGCGGAGCGGGCCGTGGTCCGGGCCGCGGTCGTCCAGGGGGACCGGCAGCAGCTGGTCGAGCTCGAGCTCAACCCGGGCAAGGCGAATCGTGCCCGTATCAATCGGTCCTCGCAGGTCAGACCGCGTGATGTGCTGGGGATCGTGCGTACGGTGCTGTTCGCGCCCGAGGATCTGGCCCTGGTCAAGGGCGATCCGGGCGAGCGCCGTCGTTTCCTCGACGAGCTGATCACCGCGCGGGCGCCCCGGATGGCGGGGGTCCGCTCCGATTACGACCGGGTGCTGAAGCAGCGCAACACCCTGCTGAAGACCGCCGCCCTGGCCCGGCGCCACGGTGGGCGCAGCGGGAGCGGCGACGCGGCCCTGTCCACGCTCGATGTCTGGGACCAGCATCTGGCTCGCGCCGGTGCCGAGCTGCTGGCCCAGCGGCTCGATCTGATCTCCGTGCTCCAGCCGCTCGCCGACAAGGCGTACGAGCAGCTGGCCCCGGGCGGTGGTCCCGTGCTGCTGGAGTACCGGGGGTCGGCCGGTGAGGGGCTGGCCGACGCGGGCAGCCGCGAGGAGCTGTACGAACTGCTGCTGGCCGCCCTGGCCCAGGCCCGTAAGCAGGAGATCGAGCGCGGGGTCACGCTGGTGGGCCCGCACCGCGACGATCTGGTCCTCAAGCTCGGCCGGCTCCCGGCGAAGGGTTACGCCAGCCATGGCGAGTCCTGGTCGTACGCCCTCGCCCTGCGGCTGGCCTCCTACGATCTGCTGCGCACCGAGGCGGGCGAGCCGGTGCTGGTGCTCGACGACGTCTTCGCGGAGCTGGACGAGCGGCGCCGGGAGCGGCTGGCCGGGCTGGTGGCCCCCGGGGAGCAGGTGCTGGTGACCGCGGCGGTGGAGGACGACGTCCCGCATGTGCTGACGGGCACGCGCTACGCGGTGTCCGAGGGCGAGGTGCGGCGGGTATGACGGACCGGATGGACCAGCCCGCGCGGCCCTCGCCGGTGCCCGAGCCCTCGGGGGTCGATCTGGCGCGGGTCGCGCTGCGTGCCGCCAAGGAGCAGGCGCGGGCCCGGGGAGCCGCGGCCCAGCAGAAGAAGCAGGCGCGCAGAGGGGGCTTGCGCTCCGGCGCGCGCGCCGATGGCCGTGATCCGCTTCCGCTCGGTGCGGCGATCAACCGGCTGATCACCGAGCGTGGCTGGGAGACCCCGGCCGCGGTCGGCGGGGTGATGGGCCGCTGGCCCCAGATGGTGGGGCCCGAGGTGGCGCAGCACTGCGAGCCCCAGCGGTACGACGAGGACGCCCGGGTGCTGACGGTGCGCTGTGACTCCACGGCATGGGCGACCCAGCTGCGGCTGCTCGCCCCGCAGCTCGTCGCCCGGCTGAACGCGGATCTGGGCCAGGGCACCGTCAGGTTGATCAAGGTCTTGGGCCCCGGCGGGCCGGCCCGCCGCTACGGCCCGCTGCGCTCCCCGGGCTCCACAGGGCCGGGGGACACCTACGGCTGACCGGGTCCTGTGTGCCGTCCGTGGACCATGGGTCACGGGGTGGTCGCTGAGACGCCGGTCACGGTAGCCGGTGGTTGACAGCTCGAAGCGCTGAGTGGCGGTGTGAGCCTCTTGGAGCCCGTCCCCGCATATGGGGAGTCGGTGGCAGCCGGTTCAGGGCGGCACATGCGGACTCAGGCGCCAGCAAGCCCCCATTCTTGTCGGCGCTACCGGTAGACTGGGGCCGTACACCGTCGCCGCTGGCGCACCGAGCGCTTGCGGACACATGTTGAACGACGCAGCCGCTCCCGCCTGCCCGGAGATGGCTTGTGCTGTGCCAGAAAGGGCGCTTCGTGGCCGATTCCGGCAACCCCATCGAAAACATTCCGTCCACCACCTCCGACGGCGAGGCTCTGGCTCCGCCGTCATACGACGCCAGTGCGATCACCGTCCTGGAGGGGCTGGACGCGGTCCGCAAGCGACCCGGTATGTACATCGGTTCCACCGGTGAGCGCGGCCTGCACCACCTCGTCTACGAGGTCGTCGACAACTCCGTCGACGAGGCCCTGGCCGGTCACGCGGACACCATCGAGGTGACGATCCTGCCCGACGGCGGCGTCCGCGTCGTCGACAACGGCCGTGGCATCCCGGTGGACCTGCACCCCGTGGAGAAGAAGCCCGCCGTCGAGGTCGTGCTGACCGTGCTGCACGCGGGCGGCAAGTTCGGCGGCGGCGGCTACGCCGTCTCCGGTGGTCTGCACGGCGTCGGTGTCTCGGTCGTCAACGCGCTCTCGTCGAAGGTGGCGGTCGAGGTCAAGCGGGACGGCTTCCGCTGGACCCAGGACTACAAGCTGGGCACCCCCACCGCGCCGCTGGCCAAGAACGAGGCGATCACCGAGACCGGCACCACGGTCACCTTCTGGGCCGACCCGGACATCTTCGAGACCACCGAGTACTCCTTCGAGACGCTGGCCCGGCGGTTCCAGGAGATGGCGTTCCTCAACAAGGGGCTGACCATCTCGCTGACCGACGAGCGCGAGGCCCACGTGGACGAGGAGGGCAAGCCGCTCTCCGTGAAGTACCACTACGAGGGCGGCATCGTCGACTTCGTCACCTACCTCAACTCCCGCAAGGGCGAGCTGGTCCACCCCACGGTGATCGGCTTCGAGGCCGAGGACAAGGAGCGGATGCTCTCCCTCGAGGTCGCGATGCAGTGGAACGCCCAGTACACCGAGGGTGTCTACAGCTTCGCGAACACCATCCACACCCATGAGGGCGGTACCCACGAGGAGGGCTTCCGCGCCGCGCTGACGTACCTGATCAACAAGTACGCGCGCGACAAGAAGCTGCTCCGGGAGCGCGACGACAACCTCACCGGTGAGGACATCCGCGAGGGCCTGACCGCGATCATCTCGGTGAAGCTCGGCGAGCCGCAGTTCGAGGGCCAGACCAAGACCAAGCTGGGCAACACGGAGGCCAAGACCTTCGTCCAGAAGATCGTCAACGAGCATCTCGCCGACTGGCTGGACCGCAACCCCAATGAGGCCGCGGACATCGTCCGCAAGGGGATTCAGGCGGCGACGGCCCGGGTCGCGGCCCGTAAGGCGCGCGATCTGACTCGCCGCAAGGGGCTGCTGGAGACGGCGTCGCTGCCGGGCAAGCTGAGCGACTGCCAGTCCAATGACCCGTCGAAGTGCGAGATCTTCATCGTCGAGGGTGACTCCGCCGGCGGCTCGGCCAAGTCCGGCCGTAACCCGCAGTACCAGGCGATCCTCCCGATCCGCGGCAAGATCCTCAATGTCGAGAAGGCCCGCGTCGACAAGATCCTCCAGAACAACGAGGTCCAGGCGCTGATCTCCGCCTTCGGCACCGGCGTGCACGAGGACTTCGACATCGCCAAACTCCGCTATCACAAGATCATTCTGATGGCGGACGCCGATGTCGACGGCCAGCACATCAACACCCTGCTGCTGACCTTCCTCTTCCGCTTCATGCGCCCGCTGGTCGAGGCGGGGCATGTCTTCCTGTCCCGTCCGCCGCTCTACAAGATCAAGTGGGGCCGGGACGACTTCGAGTACGCGTACTCGGACCGGGAGCGGGACGCGCTGATCCAGGCCGGCCGGGAACAGGGCAAGCGCATCAAGGACGACTCGGTCCAGCGCTTCAAGGGTCTGGGCGAGATGAACGCCGAAGAGCTCCGGGTGACCACCATGGACCCCGACCACCGCGTCCTGGGCCAGGTCACCCTGGACGACGCGGCGCAGGCCGACGACCTGTTCTCGGTCCTGATGGGTGAGGACGTCGAGGCACGGCGCTCGTTCATCCAGCGCAACGCCAAGGATGTCCGCTTCCTCGACATCTGAGTCGGCCCCCAGCCGCAGACCACGACAAGGACTTTGACCAGCAATGGCCGACGAGAACACCCCGAACACACCCGATGAACTGACCCCCGACGAGCTCGCCGAAGGCGCCGCCCTGCGCGTGGAGGCGGTCGGCCTCGAGACGGAGATGCAGCGCTCGTACCTCGATTACGCGATGAGCGTGATCGTGAGCCGTGCGCTGCCCGACGTCCGGGACGGCCTCAAGCCGGTGCACCGGCGGGTGCTGTACGCGATGTACGACGGCGGGTACCGCCCCGAGAAGGGCTTCTACAAGTGCGCCCGCGTCGTCGGCGACGTCATGGGCACCTACCACCCGCACGGCGACTCGTCGATCTACGACGCGCTGGTGCGGCTGGCCCAGCCGTGGTCCATGCGGATGCCGCTGGTCGACTCCAACGGCAACTTCGGCTCCCCGGGCAACGACCCCGCGGCGGCCATGCGGTACACCGAGTGCAAGATGGCCCCGCTGGCCATGGAGATGCTCCGGGACATCGACGAGGAGACCGTCGATTTCCAGGACAACTACGACGGCCGTAACCAGGAGCCGACGGTTCTGCCGTCGCGCATCCCGAACCTGCTGGTCAACGGCTCGGCGGGGATCGCGGTCGGTATGGCCACCAACATCCCGCCGCACAACCTGCGCGAGGTCGCCGAGGGCGCCCAGTGGTTCCTGGCCAACCCGCAGGCGACCCAGGAGGAGCTGCTCGACGCCCTGATCGACCGGATCAAGGGCCCCGACTTCCCGACCGGTGCGCTGGTCGTCGGCCGTAAGGGCATCGAGGAGGCGTACCGCACCGGGCGCGGCTCGATCACGATGCGCGCGGTGGTGGAGGTCGAGGAGATCCAGGGCCGGCAGTGCCTGGTGGTCACCGAGCTGCCGTACCAGGTGAACCCGGACAACCTCGCGCAGAAGATCGCCGACCTGGTGAAGGACGGCAAGATCGGCGGCATCGCGGACGTCCGCGACGAGACCTCCTCGCGCACCGGCCAGCGCCTGGTCATCGTGCTCAAGCGGGACGCGGTCGCCAAGGTCGTCCTCAACAACCTCTACAAGCACACCGATCTGCAGACCAACTTCGGCGCCAACATGCTGGCGCTGGTCGACGGTGTGCCGCGCACCCTCTCGCTGGACGCGTTCATCCGCAACTGGGTCACGCACCAGATCGAGGTCATCGTCCGCCGGACCCGCTTCCGGCTGCGCAAGGCCGAGGAGCGGGCGCACATCCTGCGCGGTCTGCTCAAGGCCCTGGACGCGATCGACGAGGTCATCGCGCTGATCCGGCGCAGCGACACGGTGGAGACCGCGCGCGAGGGCCTGATGGGCCTGCTGGAGATCGACGAGATCCAGGCGAACGCGATCCTCGAGATGCAGCTGCGGCGGCTGGCCGCCCTGGAGCGTCAGAAGATCGTCCAGGAGCACGACGAGCTGCAGGCCAAGATCGACGAGTACAACGCGATCCTGGCCTCGCCCGAGCGGCAGCGGCAGATCATCAGCGAGGAGCTGACCGCGATCGTCGAGAAGTACGGCGACGACCGGCGCACCAAGCTGGTCCCCTTCGACGGCGACATGTCCATCGAGGACCTGATCGCCGAGGAGGACATCGTCGTCACGATCACGCGTGGCGGCTATCTGAAGCGCACCAAGACCGAGGACTACCGCTCGCAGAAGCGCGGCGGCAAGGGCGTGCGCGGGACGAAGCTGAAGCAGGACGACATCGTCGAGCACTTCTTCGTCTCCACCACCCACCACTGGCTGCTGTTCTTCACCAACAAGGGCCGGGTCTACCGGGCGAAGGCGTACGAGCTGCCGGACGCGGGCCGGGAGGCGCGCGGCCAGCATGTCGCGAACCTGCTGGCGTTCCAGCCGGATGAGCGGATCGCGCGGATCCTGGCGATCCGGGACTACGAGGCGGTGCCGTATCTGGTGCTGGCCACCAAGTCCGGCCTGGTGAAGAAGACTCCGCTGAAGGACTACGACTCGCCCCGCTCGGGTGGTGTGATCGCGATCAACCTCCGGGAGATGGAGGACGGGCGCGAGGACGAACTCATCGGTGCCGAGCTGGTGTCCGCCGCCGACGATCTGCTGCTGATCAGCAAGAAGGCGCAGTCGATCCGGTTCACGGCGACGGACGAGTCGCTGCGGCCGATGGGGCGCGCGACCTCCGGTGTGAAGGGCATGAGCTTCCGCGAGGACGACGAGCTCCTGTCGATGAACGTGGTCCGGCCCGGTACGTTCGTCTTCACCGCCACCGACGGCGGGTACGCGAAGCGGACCAATGTCGACGAGTACCGCGTCCAGGGACGCGGCGGCCTCGGAATCAAGGCCGCGAAGATCGTCGAAGACCGTGGTTCCCTGGTCGGGGCGCTGGTGGTCGAGGAGACCGATGAGATCCTCGCCATCACGCTCAGCGGTGGCGTGATTCGTACACGGGTCAATGAGGTCAGGGAGACGGGCCGTGACACCATGGGCGTCCAACTGATCAACCTGGGCAAGCGCGATGCCGTCGTCGGCATCGCCCGGAACGCCGAGGCCGGTCGTGAGGCTGAGGAGGTCGAGGAGGAATCCGAGACCGGAAGCGCGCCAGCCGAGGGGGCCGCGTCCGAGGCGGCCGAGGGCACACCGCCCCCGGCCGACGAGACCGAGGAGTAAGTCGTGAGTGGAGCCACGGGTGCCGCGGGCGGCGGTGCGGACGCCGGAGGGCGGCCCGGATCGGGAGCCCCGACTTCGGCGGGCGGTACCACCGCCGGGGAAGGCGCCCGTGGCCCGGCCGGGGAGTCCGCCGCGGTGACGGAGACCCGGAAGCTCCGGCCGCAGCGCGATCCGCAGCCGAAGCCCCAGTACTCCAGCCCGCTTCCCAGCGAGCGTCCCGCTCCCTCCCAGCCGGCGCAGCCGTACCACCCGCCGCAGGCCTACGCCCCGCCGCCGGGCGGCGGGGCCGGGCGCGGCGGCTCCTCGGTGCCGGGGCAGTCGGCCCAGGGCGCCCAGACGGGGCAGCAGCAGGCCGCCACGGCCGTCCGCCGCCCCCGTACGCCCGCGGGGGCCCGTCCGGCGCCGCGCACCCGTAAGGCGCGGCTGCGGGTCGCCAAGGTCGATCCGTGGTCGGTCATGAAGGTCAGCTTCCTGCTCGCGATCGCGCTGGGGATCTGCACCCTGATCGCGGTGGCGGTGCTGTGGATGGTCATGGACGCCATGGGCGTCTTCAGCGCGGTGGGCGACACCATCAGCGATGCGACGGAGTCGCAGAACGGCTCCGGATTCGACCTCCAGTCCTTCCTGTCGCTGCCGCGTGTCCTGGGATTCACCGGGATCATCGCCGTGATCAATGTGGTGCTGGCGACCGCGTTGGCCACGCTCGGGGCCTTCATCTACAACCTGTCGGCGGGCTTCGTGGGCGGGGTCGAGCTGACCCTGGCCGAGGACGAGTAGCGGCCCGCCGTTACCGATTTTGGGACAGGGCAGGTGGTGCGCTAATCTTTCGGTGCAGCGCGGGGCTATAGCTCAGACGGTTAGAGCGCTTCCCTGATAAGGAAGAGGCCACAGGTTCAAGTCCTGTTAGCCCCACCGACGCGATCAGCCTGGACGGAGATCCTCTCCGGCCAGGCTGATGTCGTATGGGGGCCGGGAGTTGGCCCCCGGTTCCTGCCCGGTTTCTCGTCCGGTCAATGCCGGTCATAGGTCACCGATCGGTATCGGTCGGTGTGTATCATCGGGCGCCAGAGGTCCCCTACGTCAAGAAAGAGACGAGGTAGCGCGGTGAAGAAGCTTCTCCTGGTCGCACTGGCCGCCATCGGCGGGCTCCTCGTGTACCGCCAGATCCAGGCGGATCGCGCCGAGCAGGATCTGTGGACGGAGGCGACCGACTCCGTGCCCGCAGGTACGGGTGTGTGAGCCCCCACGACAGTCCCGGCACGGGGCCCCGACCGCTGGAGCGGTCGGGGCCCCGTCGGCTTTACTGGCGCCGTGGCGGGGGAAGAGACGGGGGCGTCGGGGGCGTCGGGGGCGGGCTGACCGGGGGCCTACGTGTTTCACTCTCGCAAACGAATGGCTTGCACAGGCAAAGTTGAACGGGCCGACCGGCCGGTACGACGAGGAGTGACGCGCGATGAAGGACCGCCGCACGGTCAGGGCCGGCCTCGCCGCGGTGGCGGCGCTGTGCGTGGTGGCCGCGGCACAGGGGACGTCCCTCGCTGAGGGCGCCGCCGGGGCCCAGGCGTACGAGACCCGCGGCACCCGGATACGCGGCGCCGACGGGGGCACGGACGCCCCGTCCCTGGCGGCCGGCCGCACCTACGTCGACAGCCTCGGGCCGGGCGAGAAGCGGTACTACGGTGTGACGCTCGACACGAAGTCCGCCGCCTATGTCTCGGCGGTCGCGGCACCCCGGCCGGGGGCGGGCGTGACCTCGTACCGGGACGGCGTGAAGGTGACGCTGGAGAGCCCCGACGGAGCCGTCTGCGGCACCGCCGCCCCGAAGATCGAGACAAGTGGCGTCGCCTATCCCCTGGCCGACTACGCCTCCCGTCAGATCGACTCCGGCCCGGCCTCCTGCCACCAGGCAGGGCGCTTTGTGGCGACGGTGGAGCGCCAGGCCGGCTCACAGGACCATGAGCGCTGGCCCGTGGAACTGCGGCTGATGGTGGAGCCACCGGTGAAGGACGGGGCCACCGGGGCCACTCCGGAGGCTCCGGAGGGGAGTTCGGGCACGTCCTCGCCCGAGCCGCCGGACGGCACCGCCTGGCCGAAACGCGGCGGTCGCGGCTTCACCGACGCGCCGACCCTGGGGACGGGGGTGTGGAGGGACGAGATCGCGCCAGGGGAGACGCACTACTACCGGGTGCCCGTCGACTGGGGGCAGCGCCTCTCCGCCGTCGCCGAACTGTCCGCCGACGGCCAGGATCAGAGCACCCGTCTCCTCGACCGCGCGCTGGCGATGCACGCCTACAACCCGGCGCGCGGGCTGGCCAAGCGGGGCACTCCGGCCGCGCAGGACGGCGAACCGCCCCGCACCGAGGTGGCCACCGAGCCGGTGGCCTACGAAAACCGGTATGCGAACACCGGCTCCGCGGTGCGCGCGATGAGCTTCAGCGGTGGGTACTTCCTGGCGGTCACCCTCAATCCGCCGCAGGTGGCCCCGCATCTGAACAGCTCGGTGCAGGTCGTCCTGCGGGTGCGGATCGCGGGCGCCGCGCACGGCGGTCCCACCTATGACAAGGACCCCGTCGAGGCCGGGTTCGGCCTCACGGCGGCCGACCGGCGCGTGGCGAAACAGCATCAGGTCGTCGCGGAGGACGATCAGATGGGGGTGCCTGCCGACGATTCCGACAAGGCCCTGCTGCGGATGGTGGGATACGCGGGGATCGGTACCGGGACGGCCCTGGTGCTCGGGCTCGGCGCGTGGAAGCTGACCGCCCGGCGCCGGGCCTCGGCGCGGGGGTACGGGCCGCCGCCCGCCTGGTAGTCGGGTCTGGGGACGGAGCTGCTGGGGGCTTCCGGGGTCTTCCCACGGCTCCGGGGGCATTCCGGCGGCTTCCGGGGACGGCGGTTAGCCGACGTCAGCCGGCGGTCAGCCCGCGGCCACCAGCGCCCAGGCGCCGACGGCGAAGCACAGCGCCGCGACGATCAGGATCGCCACCGCTGTCTTCCGGGACGGTCCGGGGCGCCGCCGGGTCGCGGGGGGAACCTGCGACCGCTGGGCGGTGTATGGACGAGTAGAAGGAAAGTCACGCGGGGGCGGCGTCGGAGTCGGTGTCGGCGTGGGTGTCGGTGTCGGCGTGGGCGCCGCGGTCGGAGCGGAAGCGGGGGTGGGCGTATGCGGGTGCGCGGGCTGTACGGAGTGTGGGGGCTGTGGTGCGTGGTGCGGGTGGTGCACGGGCGGCTGTGGAGCCGATGGGAGCGGGGCCGCGGTCGAGGGGGTCGGCGGGTGCGGCAGCGAGTGCTGCTGGACCGGCGGGGGCGGCGTCGCGGGCCGGGCGGCCGGTGGCGGGGGTGTCGGTGTCGGCGGGCCCGCGGGCTGGGGCGGTGGGGTCCGGGGCGGTGTCTGGGCCGACCGCGTTTGGCCTGGTGGTGTCTGGCTCGGCGGTATCTGGCTCGGCGTCTGCGCTTGTGGGGGTTGGGCGTGTGGGGGTTGGGCGTGCGGGGTTTCAGCGGACGGAGTCCAGGCGTGTGGAGCCCAGGTGTGCGGAGCCGGACCGGAGGGGGCCTCGGCGGGCGGTGTCCGCGGCTGGTCGTTCTGAGGGAGCGGCGGTGGGAGGGTGAAGCTCCCGGTGTCGGCCATGGAGGGCTGCGGGGTGGCCGGCTGGGGAGGCGCCGCCTCGGCGGTGGGCTGGGACCGGTGCGGCGCCGCACCGCTCTCCTGGGGCGGGTCCGCCTTCGCATGGCGGCGGCCGGGCCGGGTCGGGCCGTTGGGGCCGAAACCGGCGGGCAGCGGCCCGAGCTGGTCGAAGACCTCGATGGCCTCGTCGTCCAGATCTCCCTCGGGCAGCAGCTCGACCGCCGTCGCCAGCGCCTTCCGCGCCCCGGTGGCAGTGCGGAACCGGTCCTCGGGGTCCGGTTGCAGCAGACCCGCGACCACCTGCCACAGCGGTTCGGGCACCCCGGTCGGCGCGTTCGGCACCCCCTGCTCGAAGAGCTTGACCAGTGCCTCCGCGTCCGGCTTGTGTCCGTTGAGCAGATAGAGCGCCACCAGCCCGACGGCGAACAGGTCCGCCGGGAAGTCCGGATCGTCGCCCATCATCTGCTCGGGCGCGAAGTAACCAGGCGTGCCCATCACGTAGTTGGCCTCGGTGAGGCGCGGCTCGCCCTTGGTCAGCGCGATACCGAAGTCGGACAGCCGGACATGGGGTCGCCCGGTTCCGGTGGCTTCCAGCAGGATGTTCGCGGGCTTGATGTCACGGTGCACCACACCCTCGGCGTGCACCGCCGCCAGTCCGGAGAGCAGCTGATCGAGCAGTGTGCACACATAACGGGGCGGCAGCGGGCCGTAGTCGCCGATGAGATGGGCGAACGAACCGCCGCCCACCAGATCCATGGTGAACAGCACCTTGTCGTCGTCGGCCGCCCAGCTGGCCGGTGCCACCACATGGGGGTGATCGATCCGCAGGGCCTGTTCCCGGACGAAGCGCAGCAGCGTATGGGCGTCGCGTTGCTGGAGCACCTTCGCTGCCACGTATCGGCGGCGGCGGTGGTCCCAGACGCGCCATACGGCGCCCACGCCCCCGCGCCCGATCGGGTCCACCAGCTCGTACCGGCCCGCGAAGATCTCACCCATCGCGCCGTGCCCGCCCCGTCATCGACTCGTCAGCAGTTCAGCCCGTCAGCTCTGGTGCGCCTCGTAGTGGGCGACCGCCTCGGCGGTCCGCCCGGCGCCGTACACACGGAGAAACTCTGCCAGCTCGGGGTGGGTGGGGGCGAGGGAGTCGGCGGCATCGATGATGTCCCCGGCGGCCGCCACGGACCGCAGCAGCGACTGGATCTCGCGCACCACTCGCCGCACGGTCGGGGCGCCCGTGCTCGCCGTGGTCTGGGTGGAGTTGAGGACCGAGCCGCCCGCGGACTTCTTGATCTCCTCCATGCGCTCGGCGGCCTCGGCGGCGCTGACCCTGCCGTCCGCCGCCTGACTGGACAGCTCCTGCAACGCCTGCACCCGCTGGACGACGGCGGGGTTGCCGATCTTGGCGCGCTGGCCGCTCATGAGCTGCGAGAGCATCGGTGCGGACAGACCGAGGACGGCGGCGAGACGGGCCTGGTTCAGGCCGAGATCATCGATGAGACGGCGAAAGAGCGCCCCCAGCGGTTCCCCGTACCAGCTGCGCTGAAGCTCCCGTGCACGCGCGGTGGCATCCTGCTGCGTTGCGTCCATCTCGCTCTCCCCTTCGCTTCGCTGCCGCGAATCTTGCGTGGCATCCTACGGAGAGCACTACGTGCGAGCGATACCCGGTCGGGAAAGGCGGTCGGTACCGGGTATCCTGATCGGCGACGGGGCCTTAGCTCAGTTGGTAGAGCGCCGTCTTTGCATGGCGGATGTCAGGAGTTCGACTCTCCTAGGCTCCACCTTCGTCACCAGCCAGGACATCATGATCGATGTCCTGGCTGGTTTGTTTCGCCCCTGACAGCGGTGTTGCCACTCCGGCCATTGCCCCGCGCAACACCCGCGGGATGCTCCAGGGTGTTCCCCACAACTCGGGCGGACCGCCCGGGAGTCGTCTGATCGGCGCGGGACGCCGTACAGGGGGACACGATGGGTGATCTGCATCCGCTGGGCGAGAACCTGCCCGAGGAGTGCCGGGCGTTCGCTGTGGAGCTGAGGAAGCTGTTCCTCGGGCTGAAGATCTCGGTGCGCAGATACGCGGTGCGCAGACACCGGGACCCGAGCACCATCTCGCGGTTTTTGAACGGCACCCGCATTCCGCCGTGGGAGTTCGTCTTCGATCTGTTCACCGATCTCGCGGCGCAGCGGGGCGTCGCCGCCACCCCCGCCGCCATCGAGCTGGTGCGGGAACTGCACCGGGCCGCGGTGCGCACCAGCCGCTCCCCCGGTCACGCCATGGAGATCCTTCAGATCCAGCTGGCCGACGCCGACCGGGACGCGCGGGTGTCCATGGCGCACCAGGACGCGCTGGGCGAGGCGCTGCTGGACCGCAAGCACCGCATCGCCGATCTCGAGGTCCGGCTGAACCAGGCCGAGGCGGCCTGGGCGACGGAGCGTGCCCGTGCGGACGCGTTGGAGCGGGATCTCCCGGACCGGGAAGAGCTGATCAAGGAGCGGGATCTGCTCCGGCAGGAGGTGCGGCGGCTCACCGATGAGCTGGAGGAGGTGCGGCTGCGGGGGCGGCTGGCCGAGGAGCGCTGCCTGGTCCTGGAGCGGCAGCTGGCCATGGTGGAGTCCCAGCGACCGGTCGAGGTGCCACAGCCCGAGGAGGGGCTCGGGGATCCGGAGGGGCCCGCGGCGGCCAAGCGGTGCACCGGGCTGCGGCCGAAGATCCTCGTGGTGGACGACCAGCAGAACAATCTGCTGGCCATGGAGGCCGTGCTGGCCACCCTCGACCAGGAGCTGGTGACCGCGACCTCCGGACAGGAAGCCCTCAAGGCGCTGCTCGACCACGACGACTTCGCGGTGATCCTGCTGGATGTGCAGATGCCCGAGATGGACGGCTACGAGACGGCGGCCCATATCAAGCGGCGCCCCCGTAACCGCGACATCCCGATCATCTTCCTCACCGCGATGGGCGCCGATCCGGAGCACTCCTCGCGGGGGTACGCGGCCGGTGCGGTGGACTACATGGCCAAGCCCTTCGACCCCTGGGCGCTGCGGGCCAAGGTCTCGGTCTTCACCGAGATCTTCCTGGAGCGACGGCAGCGGCGTTACCGGGGGGAGGACCTCACGGAATGAACGGGCCGGTGCCGGGGACGGGCGAGGGGCGGGAGATCACCGGATCTCCCGCCCCACGCGGAGGGCAAGGGCCCGCGTCGCCGACCGGACGGTGCCGGGGACGCCGGGCGCCGGCGCGGCGCCGTGTGCTCCGACGCGGCGCCGTCTGCTCCGGCGGCGCCGCCGTTCAGCGCTGCTCGTCGTCCCTGCGGGCCTCGGCCTCCGCCTGCTTGGCCTGCACCTCGGGGTCGAGGGCACCCTGCTCGCTGCCGTCCACCGCCGAGAGCCGCTCGCGGTCGCCCACCTCGGTCGCCGCCGGGGGCTCGACCAGCCAGTCGGGGTTGGCCTGCTTGTCCCACCACTTCCACGCGGCGAAGACGCCCGCGCCGACCAGCCCGATGAAGGCCGTCCGTTTGGCGACACGCGCGGTGCGGGACCGGCGGCGGTGCTTCCTGGCCAGCTTCTCGATCTCCGCGGCCGTCACATGGGTGCGCAGCGCCGCGATGGCCGCGGACGTGCGGACGGCCGCCTCCTCGCGCGCCGGTCCGGCGGCGGCGCGCACCCCGGCCACCGCCTGCTCCACTCGCGGCCCGGTGTAGCGGGCGGCCTGGCGTGCCGCCTTACGGGTGCGCTTGGCGGCCCGGGTGGCGGCCGCGTCCACCTTCGGTGGCAGGGTGCCGCGGGCCTGGCTGAGCCGTGGTGCGATATGCGCGTGGTATTGCGCACCGGCCGTGCACCGGGCCTGGTGCGCCGCGTTCGAAACCTTCGGCGCCAGCAGTTCGCGGGCTTCGTGCGCATAGTGCGCTGCGGTGTCCTTGGCCGTGCCGGCGTAGGGCGCCACCGCCTCCGCGGCGTGCAGGACGCCGCCCTTGGCGGTGCCGGTCGCGGCTCGCACGCTGTCAATGCGGGTCACGGGATCCTCCTCCTCGGTGGCGTGGTCAAGCTCCGGGGTTCAGAGTCGTGCGCTCTCGTTGTGCGGTCTATTTGCGCAGTTTCGTGTTTCCATCCCAAGAAAGATCATGCCTGTTCATGGAGATCATGCCCGATTTGCCCCACACCCAGCATGTGTGGTCGGGCATCCGGGTCATACGGAGGATTCTCGTTGAAACCGTGCGGATCGGCGCGCCCGGCGCCGCCTCCGCGGCTACTCGTCGCCCTTGGGTCCGTGCGAGGATCAGGAGACGGAAGTGAAAACGATGGAAGGTTGATCGTGGCCGAGCAGCTTTACGCCACCCTGAAGACGAACAATGGCGACATCGTGGTCCGGCTGCTGCCGAACCACGCCCCCAAGACGGTCAAGAACTTTGTGGAGCTGGCCGAAGGCAGCCGCGAGTGGACCCACCCGGCCACCGGCCAGAAGGCCAAGGAGAAGCTCTACGACGGCACCGTCTTCCACCGGGTGATCAGCGGTTTCATGATCCAGGGCGGCGACCCGCTGGGTAACGGAACCGGCGGCCCCGGCTATGAGTTCGGTGACGAGTTCCACCCGGACCTGGCCTTCAACAAGCCGTACCTGCTGGCGATGGCCAACGCCGGGCCGGGCACCAACGGCTCGCAGTTCTTCATCACGGTCGCCCCGACCGCGTGGCTGACCGGTAAGCACACCATCTTCGGCGAGGTCGCCGACGAGGCCAGCAAGAAGGTCGTCGACGCGATCGCGGGCACCGCGACCAACCCGCGCACCGACCGTCCGCTCCAGGACGTCGTCATCGAGTCGGTCGTCGTGGAGACCCGCGAGGGCTGAGCCCGCGCGGGGAACTTTCACGCCCCGCTTGTCCGTGTGAACAAGCGGGGCGGGGAACGCGCGATCGGAAGTGGACGAGGGGGCGAGGGGACACCATGGAGGACCAGGCGGTCTGCTGCTATCGGCATCCACAGCGGGAGACCGGCATCAGCTGTACTCGCTGTGAGCGCCCGATCTGCCCCGAGTGCATGATCAGTGCCTCTGTGGGGTTCCACTGCCCCGAGTGCGTGAGCGGACGGGTGTCCACCGGCTCCGGGGCCTCCGCCGCAGGGCCGCCGCCGCGCGCCGCCCGGCCGCGTACCGTGGCCGGCGGCACGATCACCTCGGACCCCCGGCTGATCACCAAGATCCTGCTCGCCGTCAACATCGCGATCTGGCTCGCGGCGCTGTCCGCGGGTGACCGGCTGGTGAACGATCTCGACCTGGTCGGCCGGGCCTACGACCCGGGCGCGGGGCAGATCGTCGGTGTCGCCGAGGGCCAGTGGTGGCGGTTGGTGACCTCGGTCTTCCTCCACCAGCAGCTGATGCACATCGCCTTCAACATGCTCTCGCTGTGGTGGATCGGCGGACCGCTGGAGGCCGCGCTCGGCCGTGCCCGCTTCATCGTGCTCTATCTGCTGTCGGGCCTGGGCGGCAGCGCGCTGTCGTATCTCCTCGCCGCGCAGAACCAGCCGTCGCTGGGCGCCTCCGGCGCGATCTTCGGCCTTCTCGGCGCCACCGCCGTGCTGATGCGCCGGCTGAACTACGACATGCGGCCGGTCATCGCGCTGCTGGCGCTGAACCTGCTCTTCACCTTCACCTGGTCCGGAATCGCCTGGCAGGCCCATGTCGGCGGCCTGGTCGCGGGCACGGTGGTGGCGTACGGGATGGTGCACGCGCCCCGTGAGAAGCGGGCGCTGGTGCAGCGGGGGACCTGTGCCCTGGTGCTGATCGCCATCGTGGCGATGGTGTGGATCCGGACGCTTCAGCTCACCGGCTGAGCGAGGCGGTCGGCCGAGGCAGCCGGCCGAGGCGGCCGCCCGATGGCCGGCAGACCACCCCTGGCGGTACCCCGAGGTCCACGACAGTCTCCGGCGGTCCTGATCGAGTCGCGCTCGGTCAGTTGTCCACAGCGTGTGGTGGATCTTGCGCAACCTGTGGAGAACCTGCGCAGGTGCCCCCGCTGACCTGCATTTTCGCAGGAAAACGGGGGTGTGAGCGATCGAACGGATAGCCGTCACCGGTCACACCGGCGTCAACGTGGCAGAGGTTATCCACAGATCTTCTGAGTTTTCCCCGGCTGTGGATAACCCTGTGGAAAGCCTGGGGACAGGGCCGGAGCGGGGCTGGGGGAAAGCCGGGTCACTTCCACTGGGTGGAGACGACGAACCCCGCGGCGATGAAGCCGAAGCCGACCACGATGTTCCAGTTGCCCAGGGACTCGACCGGCATGTCCCCCGTGGTCACGTAGAAGATGACGATCCACGCGAGGCCGATCAGGAACATGGCCAGCATCAGCGGTGCCACCCACCGGCGGCCGCTGCTCAGGCTGATGCTGGCTGCCTGCTTCGCCGGCGGCGGCGTGAAGTCGTCCTTCTTGCGGATCCGTGACTTCGGCACGAGGAACTCTCCTGTCGATGCGCTGCGTGACCGCGCGGGATGTATACGGACGGCGCCGGGGCGGGACAGCGACGGGGACCACGTCCCTCCCCCACATGTCGGTTAGCGTAGTCCTTCCGCGGCGTCGTAAGGAGTAAGGGTACGTTGAGCAATTCCGCTGACTCCCCCACCCCGGCCTCCCGCCGCCTCCGGTTCCGCCCCATCCGGCTGCTGACCGCCGCCGTCTTCGCGCTGGCCGGAGTGATCTTCTGGACCAGTTTCAACACGGCCCAGGGCACCAACCTCCGCAGCGATGAATCGATGCTGCGGCTCTCCGATCTCATCCAGGAGCGCAGCCGTAAGAACGGCGCCCTGGACGACAGCACCGCGACAATACGGTCCGAGGTCGACGCCCTCGCCCGGCGGGACAACGGCAGCTCGCAGGCCGAGCGCCGCAAGCTCGCCGAGCTGGAGGAGACCGCCGGCACCAGGAAGCTCACCGGCCCCGGGCTCACCGTCACCCTCACCGACGCCCCGCCGAACGCCACTCCGCTGATTCCCGGCGTCCCGGACCCCCAGCCCAACGACCTCGTCATCCACCAGCAGGATCTCCAGGCCGTGGTGAACGCGCTGTGGCAGGGCGGCGCCAAGGGGATCAAGGTCATGGACCAGCGGCTGATCTCCACCAGCGCGGTGCGCTGCGTCGGCAACACCCTGATCCTCCAGGGCCAGGTCTACTCCCCGCCGTACAAGGTGACCGCCGTCGGCGACCGGGGCAAGCTGCGCGCCGCCCTGGCCGCCTCGCCCGCGATCCAGAACTACCGCAGCTATGTCGACGCGTACGGCCTCGGCTGGAAAGTCGACCAGCACGACACGGTGACTCTTCCGGGTTACTCCGGCACAGTGGACCTGCACCAGGCAGAGCCCGTCGGATAGCACCGGCGGACACCGGTACGCGTCACCCGGGAGGCGTCACCCGGCACGCGGCACCGGGACGGCGGGGCGGACAGTGGGGGCCGATGAGTACGCGGCCGAGCACACGGCTGAGCACACGGCTGATCATCAGAACGCTCAGTGAGATCTGCGTCACCGTCGGCACCTTGATCATTCTTCTGGTGGTCTACGTCCTGTACTGGACCTCGGTGCGGGCCGACCGCGCCATGGACGGCGAGATCGACCACCTCCAGGACCGATGGGCCACCGGCACGGTCACCGCCGGTGCCCAGCCCTCGGCACGGCCCCGCCGCTACGAGCCCGGCGCCTCCTTCGCGATCATGTACATCCCGCGCTTCGGCGCCGACTGGGCCAAACCGGTCCTGGAGGGCACCGCCACCGGCACCCTGAAGAAGGGACTGGGCCACTACTCCCGCACCGCCCGCCTCGGCGACCTCGGCAACTTCGCCGTCGCCGGACACCGCCGCACCTACGGCGACCCCTTCAAGGACTTCCCCGAACTGCGCCCCGGTGACGCGGTGGTGCTGACCGACGGCACCACCTGGTTCACCTACCGCATCGACCGGCGGCCCTACCGCACCCTGCCGACCGACACCGAGGTGATCGATCCGGTGCCACGGGCGTCCGGTTTCCGCCGCTCCGGCCGCTATCTCACCCTGACCACCTGCGAGCCGGAGTGGGGTCACAGCCACCGTCTGATCGCCTGGGCGCACCTCGACGCGACCCAATCGGTTACCCAAGGCAAGCCCAAGGCTTTGTACAGCTGACCCTCCGGCCTCACCCCTCGCCCCTTACTCTGGTGCTGCACTCCGGTGCTGCAATCGGTTTCGTCATCGGTGAGTAGGGATGGCATGTACGGCTGGATCTGGCGGCATCTGCCGGGTAACGCATGGGTACGGGCGCTGATTTCGCTCGTGTTGGTGCTGGCGATCGTCTTCGTGCTCTTCCAGTACGTCTTCCCCTGGGCGGAGCCCCTGCTGCCGTTCAACGACGTGACGGTCGACGAGGGAATGGCGGGTCCCCGATGAGCGCGCGCGTCCTGGTCGTCGACAACTACGACAGCTTCGTCTTCAACCTCGTCCAGTACCTCTATCAGCTCGGCGCCGAGTGCGAGGTGGTGCGGAACGACGAGGTCTCCCTCGGCCACGCCCAGGACGGCTTCGACGGAGTCCTGCTGTCCCCCGGGCCCGGCACCCCGGAGGAGGCGGGGGTCTGCGTCGACATGGTGCGGCACTGCGCGAGCACCGGCGTACCGGTGTTCGGCGTCTGCCTGGGGATGCAGTCCATGGCCGTCGCGTACGGCGGAGTCGTCGGGCGGGCCCCGGAGCTGCTGCACGGCAAGACCTCGCTGGTGACCCATGAGGGGGCCGGCGTCTTCAGCGGTCTGCCCTCGCCCTTCACCGCCACCCGCTATCACTCCCTGGCCGTGGAACGGGACACGGTGCCCCCGGAGTTGGAGATCACCGCCTGGACGGAGACCGGCATCGCCATGGGGCTGCGCCACCGGGAACTGCGGGTCGAGGGTGTCCAGTTCCACCCCGAGTCGGTCCTCACCGAATGGGGCCATCGCATGCTCGCCAACTGGCTGGTGGAGTGCGGGGACACGGATGCCGTGGGGCGGTCCGCGGGGCTCGCCCCGGTGGTCGGGGCGGTCGGCGGTAAGGCCGGCGAGTGACCGGACCGCGCCCTGAGCGCGAGGGCGCTGCCCATGGCGCCCGGGAGCCCGGCCCGTACGCGCCGTACGGTCCTCACCAGCCGCCTGGCGCCCATGGCGGCCAGGGGAGACCGGACGCGTTCGGGGCGGCTGTGGAGGGCCTTCGCGCCCCGCTGGCCGACCCTCTGGCCGATCCCCTGCCGGACCCCGCCCCGGCCGGGCCCACGGGGCGGGGCGTCGGCACCGCGTCGCTCGCCGTGCCGCCGCCCACCGGGCGCAGACGGCGCGCCCGCCCGGCCTCCGCCGGGCCGGAGGAGGCCGTTGAAGCGGCCAGACCGCCCACAGGGCGCCGACGCGCCCGCGCGGCCCCCTCGGGGCCCCCGCGCGCCGCCGAGCCGCCCGTACGCGCCCCGGAGACGCCACCGGGAGTACGCGACGGCCAGGAGACGCCGGTACGTGCCCAGGGGGCGTCCGTACGCGCCCCGGAGACGCCCGCACGCTCCGCTGCTCGGACGCCCGCACCCTTCGCCGGGCCGTCCGCACGGGTCCCGGAGGTCGCCGAGACGGCCGTCCTGCCCCCGGTGACGGTCCCGGCCCATGAGACCCGTAAGGCCGGTGAGACTGGTAGGACCGGTGAGGCCGGTGAGACGGTCACCCTGCGCGCCGTGGAGGCGCGGCCCGCGCCCGCCGACCAGACCATGCCGCTCCGCAAGGTCGAGCCGGACCGGGACGGCGGCCCCGAGCCACCGCCCGGCGGCCGGGCCGCCCGCCGTAAGGCCGCCAGGGGGGCCGGGAAGCGCGTCGGCAGACACGGCTCCCGGGCCAGGGGCGGTACGGCGGAGCCGGGTGCCGCGGGGACCGCCGGGGGCCCGCGGAGCGCCGGGGCCGGCCGGCCCCGCACCCGTATGGAGGCCAAGCGCGCCGCGCGGGCGCGCAAGGACAGCCCCGGGGTGGTGGCGAGCCGGCTGATCGGCGAGCTGTTCATCACGTTCGGCGTGCTGATGCTGCTGTTCGTCACCTATCAGCTGTGGTGGACGAACATCCGTGCGCATCAGCAGGCGAACGGCGCCGCGAACAACCTCCAGAAGAAGTGGGACGAGAACGGCGGTGACGACCGCGACCCGGGTGTCTTCTCCCCCGGGCAGGGGTTCGCGATCATCTACATCCCCAAGCTGGACGTGAAGGCGCCGATCGCCGAGGGCATCGACAAGCACAAGGTCCTCGACCGCGGCATGGTCGGCCACTACGGCAAGAGCCCCCTGAAGACCGCGATGCCGTGGGACAAGAAGGGCAACTTCGCGCTCGCCGGGCACCGCAACACCCATGGCGAGCCGTTCCGCTACATCAACCGGCTCAAGCCCGGCGACAAGATCGTCGTCGAGACGCAGAACCGGTACTACACCTATGAGATGAGCAGCATCCTGCCGCAGACGCCGCCGTCCAACACGGGCGTCATCAAGCCGGTGCCGCCCGGCTCCGGCTTCACCGGACCGGGCCGCTACATCACGCTGACCACCTGCACCCCGGAGTTCACCAGCACCTACCGGATGATCGTCTGGGGCAAGATGGTCGAGGAGCGGCCGCGTAGCGAGGGAAAGCCGGACGCGCTGGTCGAGTGAGCGGGAACAGCCGGAACACCAGAAAAAGGGGTACGACGCGGTGGCACGGACCGACCACGACGAGCGACAGGACCGGCACCCCGGCCCGCCCGCAACGCCCAGCTCCCGTCCCCGCCGCGGGCGGGTGGCCGCGGCCATAGGCCTCTTCGGCGAGTTGCTGATCACCGCGGGGATCATCCTCGGCCTGTTCGTCGTCTACTCGCTGTGGTGGACCAACGTCCTGGCCGACCGTGAGGCGAAGAAGCAGGGCGACCGGGTGCGCAAGCACTGGTCGCAGCAGGGGCCGGGTTCGCTCGACACCAAGGACGGCATCGGGTTCCTGCACGTACCGGCCATGCACAACGGTGAGGTGCTGGTCAAGAAGGGCACCAGCACCGAGACCCTCAACGACGGCGTCGCCGGCTACTACACCAAGCCGGTCAAGTCCGCGATGCCGTGGGACGAGAAGGGCAACTTCAGCCTGGCCGCGCACCGGGACGGGCACGGCGCGAAGTTCCACAACATCGACAAGGTCCACGACGGCGACGCGGTGGTCTTCGAGACCCGCGACACCTGGTACGTCTACAAGGTCTACGCGACGCTGCCGGAGACCTCCAAGTACAACGTGGACGTGCTGAAGGCGGTCCCGAAGGAGTCCGGGAAGAAGAAGCCGGGCCGCTACATCACGCTCTCGACGTGCACACCCGTCTACACCTCCCGTCACCGCTACATCGTCTGGGGCGAACTGGAGCGCACCGAGAAGGTCGACGCGGACCGCACGCCCCCCAAGGAGCTGCGTTAGCGGCGGCTCCCCTCCGGAGCGCTCAGCGGGCACGGATACGGGGAAGCCCCCGGCACCCATCTCCAGGTGCCGGGGGCTTCCCCGTGCTACAGGGCCCCTCCGGGGGCCGGTGGCGGATCAGCCGAGGGAGCCGAGGCCGCTTTGGCCGCCGAAGATGTTTCCGCCGTTCCCACCACCGCCGTTGCCGTTCCCGCCCTGCCCGGCGACCGTGATGAGGTTCACGGACTGGCCCTTGGGCACCTGGGTGCCCGCACCGGGCTGGCTGGCCACCACGGTGGCGTTGTCGTCCTGCGGACCGGCGATGTTGCCCACGTTGAGGCCCGCCTCCTGGAGCGCCTTCTTGGCGTCCTTGAGGGACTGGCCGCCCAGGTTGGGCACCTGTGCGTTCTCCTGCTGCTCGGGGGCCTTGGCGACGGTCAGCGTGACCGTCGAACCGGGCAGGACCTCCTGGCCGCCCTTGGGCGTCTGGTCGGTGACCGTGCCGGCCTCGACGTCGCCGTTCTCGACCTCCTGCGTCTGGACCTTGAGGCCCTTGCCCTGGAGGGACGAGGTGGCGTCCTCGACCTTCTGCGTGGTCACGTCCGGGACGACGACCTTCTCCTGCGCCTCGGCGACGGTCAGAGTGATCGTGGAGCCCTTCGCGACCTTCTTACCGCCCTTCGGGTCCTGGTCGATCACCTTGCCGGCGGTCTGGTCGGACTGCTGGGTCTTCTGCTCGACCTGGAAGCCCTTGGCCTCCAGCTGCGACTTGGCCGTCTCGTACTGCACGTTCAGGACGTCGGGCACCTCGACCTTGGCCGCGGGCTTGGGGCCCTTGGACATGGTCAGCTCGACCGTGCCGTACCGCTCGATCTCGCCGCCGCCCTCGGGGTTCTGCTCGCAGACGGTGTTCTTCTCCGCGTCGGCGCAGAACTTGGAGCCGACGTTCTTGACCTTGAAGTCGCCGTTCTCCCCCTGGTTCTTGGCCTCGGCCAACGACTTGCCGACCAGGTTGGGCACCTGGACCGTGCCGTCGTTGTTCCCGCCCCCGAACAGCGACTTCCCGATGAAGATCGCACCGACCAGCACCAGTATCCCGGCGAGGATCAGCAGGATCGTCGAGAGATTGCCCTTCTTCCCGGAGCGTCCCCGTCCGCGGTCCGGCCGCTCGTCGTAGCCGAAGCCGCCGTCGTCCTCGCGCATCGGGGGGAGCATCGAGGTCTGTGCCCCGGCGCCGCCGTCCTGCGGGCGCAGCATCGTGGTGGGCTGGTCGTCGGCGCCGTAGCCGACCGCGCCCAGCGCGGCGGTGGCGGCGACCGGCTGGCCCTCCAGGGCCGCCTCGATGTCGGCGCGCATCTCATCGGCCGACTGATAGCGGTAGTCGGGGTCCTTGACCAGGGCCCGCAGGACGATGGCGTCCATCTCCGGGGTGATCTCGGGGTCGTACGTGCTCGGCGGCTGCGGTTCCTCCCGCACGTGCTGATAGGCGACGGCCACCGGGGAGTCGCCCACGAACGGCGGCCTTACGGTCAGCAGCTCGTAGAGCAGACAGCCGGTGGAGTACAGGTCGCTGCGCGCGTCGACGGTCTCGCCCTTGGCCTGCTCGGGGGAGAGGTACTGCGCGGTGCCGATGACGGCGGCCGTCTGCGTCATGGTCATACCGGCATCGCCCATGGCCCGCGCGATGCCGAAGTCCATCACCTTGACCTGGCCGCTGCGCGTGAGCATGACGTTGGCCGGTTTGATGTCCCGGTGGACGATGTTGTTGCGGTGTGAGTACTCGAGGGCCTGGAGGATGCCGGTGGTCATCTCCAGCGAGCGCTCCGGGAGCAGCTTTCTGCCCGAGTGAAGAAGCTCACGCAGGGTGGAGCCGTCGACGTACTCCATCACGATGTACGGAATCGAGACACCGTCGACGTAGTCCTCGCCGGTGTCGTAGACCGCGACGATCGCGGGATGGTTGAGCGAGGCGGCCGACTGGGCCTCTCGGCGGAACCGGGCCTGGAAGGACGGGTCACGGGCGAGGTCTGCCCGCAGCGTCTTCACAGCGACAGTACGGCCGAGGCGGGTGTCGTGCGCGAGGTAGACCTCCGCCATCCCGCCGCGGCCGAGCACCGAGCCCAGCTCATACCGCCCGCCGAGGCGACGCGGCTCTTCCATAGCTACTCCAGCCCTCTTCCGTGGTTCCCGGCCGCACCTGTGGGGGCCGGTGAAGTGCTGCTCGGGCATACCGTACCCGGCACGTCTTACGGGACCTGGCCTCAGCCGCTACTTGATACCGGACCGGTACGGCGACGTGCGGGATTGATATCCGGACGTGACGGGCCTCACTTGTCGCGCTCGGTGTCCAGGACGGCCTGCATCACGCTCTTGGCGATCGGCGCGGCCAGCTTGCCACCGGCGATGTCGCCGCGGAGGGTGTCGGACCCCTCGATGACGACCGCGACCGCGACCGGGGAGCCGTCGTCCCCCTTGGCGTAGGAGATGAACCACGCGTAGGGGTTCTTGCTGTTGGCGACGCCGTGCTGTGCGGTACCGGTCTTGCCGCCGACCGTGACGCCCGGGATCTGGGCGCTGGTGCCGGTGCCCTCCTTGACCACGGTCTCCATCATGTCCTGGAGCTTGTGGGCGTTCTCCGCGCTGACCGGCTGGCTCATCTCCTCCGGGCTGGTCTGCTCGATGGTGTTGAGGTTGGGGGCGCGCAGCGAGTCGACCATGTACGGCTTCATCAGCTTGCCGTCGTTGGCGACCGCGGCGGCGACCATCGCCATCTGGAGCGGGGTGGCCCGGGTGTCGAACTGGCCGATGGCCGACATCGCGTTGCCCGGCCGGTCCATGTCCTTGGGGTAGACGCTGGCGTAGGCGCGGACGGGGGTGTCGACCGTCTCGTTGAAGCCGAACTTCTCGGCCTGCTCCCGCATCTTGTCCTCGCCGAGGTCGTCACCGAGCTTGCCGAAGACCGTGTTGCAGGAGTAGCGGAGCGCCTGCCGCAGCGAGGCGTTCTCGCAGGGGATGTTCCCCTCGTTGGGCAGGGGCTTGACGGACAGCGGGAGCTTCCAGGGGTCCGGGGAGTCCGTCGGGGCGTCGATGTCGGTGTACTTGCCGTTCTCCAGCGCGGCCGCGGCGGTGACGACCTTGAAGGTCGAGCCGGGCGGGTAGGTCTGACGGAGCGCCCGGTTGAGCATCGGGTCGTCCTTGTCGTTCTTCGGCAGGAGCGCGTTCCACGCCTTCTCGTCCTTGGTGGACCCGCCCGCGAACGTGGAGGGGTCGTAGCTCGGGGTCGAGGCGAGGGCGAGGATCTTGCCGGTGCGCGGGTCGAGCGCGGCGACGGCGCCCTTCTTGTCGCCGAGGCCCTTGAACGCGGCCTCCTGGGCCTTGCCGTTCAGGGTGGTGATGACGTCGCCGCCCTTCTGCTTCTTGCCGGTGATCATGTCGATCGTCCGGTTGAAGAAGAGGCGGTCGTCGTTGCCCGTGAGGATGCCGTCTTCGATCTTCTCGATCTGGTTGGCGTCGAAGGCCTGCGAGGCGTACCCGGTGACCGGCGCCCACATGGGGCCGTTCTTGTAGGTGCGCTTGTACTTGAAGTCGGTGCCGTTGGTCTCGACGGATCCGGTGATCGGCTGGCCGTCGACGATGATGTTGCCGCGCGGCTGGCTGTAACGGGCGATCAGGACGCGGCGGTTCTTGTCGTGGTTCTTCAGCTCGTCGGCCTGGACGTACTGGATCCAGTTGTCCCGCAGCAGCAGGGCGAAGACGAGGAGCCCGCAGAAGATCGCGATTCGGCGCAGGGGCTTGTTCACGGTCGGACCACCTGGGTCATCTCGGCGTCTGTAGTGGGAGCGGGCGTCGGCGCCGGACGGCGCGCGGTGTCGCTGATCTTGATCAGGATGGCGACGAGTGCCCAGTTGGCGATGACGGACGAACCACCCTGCGCGATGAACGGCATGGTCATACCGGTCAGCGGGATGAGGCCCATCACACCGCCCGCGACGACGAAGACCTGGATGGCGAAGGCCGCGGACAGGCCGATGGCCAGCAGCTTGCCGAACGGGTCGCGGGCGGCGAGGGCGGTGCGCACACCGCGCTCCACGATCAGGCCGTAGAGCAGCAGGATGCCCATGGTTCCGGCGAGCCCGAGCTCCTCGCCGACCGTGGCCAGGATGAAGTCGGAGTTGGCGGCGAAGCCGATGAGGTCGGAGTTGCCCTGGCCGAGGCCGGTGCCGAAGACACCGCCGGAGCCGAAGGCCATCAGCGCCTGGGCGATCTGGTCACTGCCGCCGGTCTTGAAGGCCGCGAAGGGGTCGAGCCAGGCGTCCACACGCTGCTGGACGTGCGGTTCGAAGGTGGCGACGCCGACCGCGCCGGCCGCGGACATCAGCAGACCGAAGACGATCCAGCTGGTGCGCTCGGTGGCGACGTACAGCATGACGACGAAGAGGCCGAAGAACAGCAGCGAGGTGCCCAGGTCGGTCTCGAAGACCAGGATGAGGATGCTCATTCCCCAGACCACCAGGATCGGGCCGAGGTCGCGGCCGCGCGGCAGGTACAGCCCCATGAAGCGGCGGCTGGCCAGCGCGAGGGCGTCCCGCTTGACCATCAGATAGCCGGAGAAGAACACGGCGATGATGATCTTGGCGAACTCGCCGGGCTGGATGGAGAAGCTGCCGATGCTGATCCAGATGCGTGCGCCGAAACGGGGCGGGAAGAACACCGGAAGGATCAGCAGGATCAGCGCCACCGCCATGGAGATGTAGGTGTAGCGCTGGAGCAGGCGGTGGTCCTTGAGCAGGATCAGGACGCCGACGAAGAGGGCGACACCCAGCGCCGAGTAGATCAGCTGGTTGGGGGCCGAGGGCGAGAAGACCTGGCCGATGTTCTCCGCCCGCTGGGCCAGCCGCTTGGACTGGTCCAGCCGCCAGATGAGCACCAGGCCCAGCCCGTTGAGGAGCGTGGCGATCGGCAGCAGCAGCGGATCCGCGTACGGCGCGAACTTCCGGACCACCAGATGGCCGACGCCGGCCAGCAGGCCGAGGCCGAGGCCGTAGCTGAGCATGCCGGAGGGCATCTCGTCGCTGAGCGCCAGGCCCGCGTTGGCGTAGGCGAAGACCGGAATGATCACCGCGAAGGCCAGCATGGCCAGCTCGGTGTTCCGCCTGCTCGGTGGCCCGGCCGTACTGATCGTCGTCGTGTTGGTCGTACTACTGCTCATGGGTGGACGGCCCCTTACGGCTTCACTGCTGGGTGCTGCTGCACTGCGGGACCAACTTCTTCTCCTCCTCCGAGAGGGTGGGGCCGGGATGCGGAGTGGGAGTGGTCGTCGGCGTGGGCTTGGTCGTGGCCTTGGCGGCGAGCGGCCCGGTCTGCGTCTGCATGCTCTGGTCCCCCGGCTGGGTGCCGCCGCTCTGGGACGGGGAGGCGCTGCTGGAGGCCTTGCCCCCGGCGCTGCCGCCCTTGTCCTTGTCGCCGGTGAGGTCCTTCTGATCGTCCTCGGCCTTCTCCTGGGCCTCGGCCTTCTTGCAGGCGCTGGCGAGGGTGGCGAGGTCCTTGGTCTTGTCCTGGGCCTGGCCGAGACCGCTGACCGCGATGGTGTCCTCCACGCGGCCGCGCTGGTCGGCCGGGAGGTACTTGAGTTCGATCTCGCGGTGGTCCTCATGGACCTTGTTCAGCTTGATCCAGGCGAGGTCCTGGCTGATGCCCTGGTAGATCGCGACATGGTCGCCGTTGGAGCCCACGTAGTACTGCGTCTGGGTCCAGCGATAGCCGCCGTAGAGCCCGCCGCCGATCACGGCGAGGCCCAGCACGATGAAGAGTGACCGCTTGGCCCACGTCTTGCGGCCGCTCTTCTTGCTGAAGTCCCCGTCGGCGTACGCCCCGAAGCTGCCCTGCGGACCCCCGATGGCCGGATCGCCGCTGCCGGGCGGTCCGAAGCCGCCCTGCGCGTCGCCCTGCTGCGGGACGGACCGGCCGAGCTCGGCGGCGCGGCCCGCGGGGGTGTGCGCGGCGCCGCCGTCCCCGAGGGGGACCTGGTTCTCGGCGACCGCGCCCACGATCACGGGGGTGTCGTTGAGCTGGGCGGCGAGGGTGTCGCCGCCGTCGACGTCGAGGACGTCGGCGACGATGCAGGTGATGTTGTCGGGACCGCCGCCGCGCAGGGCGAGCTGGATCAGCTCCTGCACGGTCTCATGGGGGCCCTGGTAGCTGGCGAGGGTCTCCTCGAGGGTCTGGTGGCTCACGACGCCGGACAGGCCGTCGGAGCAGATCAGATAGCGGTCGCCGGCCCGGACCTCGCGGATGGACAGATCGGGCTCGACATGGTCGCCGCTGCCCAGCGCGCGCATCAGCAGGGAGCGCTGCGGGTGGGTGCCCGCCTCCTCCTCGGTGATCCGGCCCTCGTCGACCAGGCGCTGCACCCAGGTGTGGTCCTGGGTGATCTGGGTGAGCACACCGTCACGCAGCAGATACGCTCGCGAGTCGCCGACGTGCACCAGACCGAGCCGCTGGCCGGTCCACAGCAGGGCGGTGAGCGTGGTGCCCATGCCCTCCAGCTGCGGGTCCTCTTCGACCATGACGCGCAGCTGCTCATTGGCCCGCTGCACGGCGCTGCCCAGGGAGGTCAGGATGTCCGAGCCCGGCACATCGTCGTCGAGCTGGACGAGGGTGGAGATCACCTCGGAGCTGGCGACCTCGCCGGCGGCCTGTCCACCCATGCCGTCGGCGATGGCGAGCAGCCGGGGACCGGCGTAACCGGAGTCCTCGTTGCCCTCCCGGATCATGCCCTTGTGCGATCCGGCCGCGAAACGCAGTGACAGACTCATGCGCACCTCGCCCGTCGGCTCCGGGTACAGCCCCTTGCCAACCACGCTGCCCACCCTCCGGTCGTCATGGTCCTACTACTTCCGCAGCTCGATGACGGTCTTGCCGATGCGGATCGGCGCACCCAGCGGAATCGGTGTCGGTGTGGTGAGTCGGGTCCGGTCGAGATAGGTGCCGTTGGTGGACCCGAGGTCCTCGACGATCCACTGGCCGTCACGGTCCGGGTAGATCCTGGCATGCCGACTGGAGGCGTAGTCGTCGTCCAGAACGATTGTGGAATCGTGCGCACGGCCGAGGGTGATGGTCTGCCCCTGGAGGGCGACCGTGGTGCCGGTCAGAGTGCCCTCGGAGACCACCAGCTTGGTGGGGGCGCCCCGGCGGCCGCGGCCACCGGACTGCTGCCGCTGCTGCGGCGGCGCGCTCTGCCGCTGTTGCTGCTGCGGCCGGTCGGGGGCGCCGCGGCGCGCCGTACCGCGCTGGGTCACGCGGGTGCCGAACAGATCACTGCGGATGACCTGTACGGCCACGATGACGAACAGCCACAGTACGGCGAGGAAACCCAACCGCATGACCGTGAGGGTCAGCTCTGACATTGCCCCCGCTTCACCCTTCGGCTTGCCGGTAAACGATGGTGGTGCTGCCCACGACGATCCGCGAGCCGTCGCGGAGCGTAGCGCGCGTGGTGTGCTGTCCGTCCACCACGATGCCGTTGGTCGACCCGAGATCCTGGATGGTCGGTGGGGTTCCGACCCGGATCTCGCAGTGCCTGCGGGAGACACCGGGATCGTCGATCCGCACGTCAGCGTCGGTGGAGCGGCCCAGGACGAGTGTGGGCCGGGAGATCTGGTGGCGGGTGCCGTTGATCTCGATCCAGCGGCGGGTCTGGCCCTGCGGCTGAGGGCCGGCGCCGCCGGTGCGGGGCGCCGGACGGGCGCCGGGGGGCGTGGACGGCATCGGCGGGGCACCGGCGGGCTGAGCGGGGTAGCCGTAACCGCCGGGGCCCTGCTGCGGGGCGCCGGAGGCCGGGCGGTCCGGGGCCTGCTGCGGGTTCTGGGACTCGCTGGAGGCCAGCGTCCGGCTGCGCACCCGGTAGAGGCCGGTGTCGAGGTCGTCGGCCTTCTGCAGATGCACCTTGATGGCGCCCATGAAGGTGTAGCGCTGCTGCTTGGCGTAGTCGCGGACCATACCGGCCAGCTCGTCGCCGAGCTGCCCGGAATACGGGCTGAGCCGCTCGTAGTCGGGCGCGCTCAGCTCGACGATGAAGTCGTTGGGGACGACCGTCCGGTCGCGGTTCCAGATCGTGGCGTTGTTGTCGCACTCACGCTGGAGGGCGCCGGCGATCTCGACCGGCTGGACCTCGGACTTGAACACCTTGGCGAAGGTGCCGTTCACGAGGCCCTCGAGACGCTGCTCGAAGCGTTTCAGTACTCCCACGGGGCACCTCCTTCCTCAGTCGTGCTCTATGCCGTCCTGGTACTGCTTACTGATCGTATCCACGCGTCGGGAAATCGGGTGGTTCCCCTTCCTGGCCCTGTGGAGCAGTGTCACCCCTCACAGGGATCGTAGAGGTGTGCTGACGACAGTGTCCCGCAACCGTGACGCTCCGAGGACGGGTGGGGGCGGGGCAGCGGGAACGGGTGTGATTGCACCCCGCAGGCCGTGCTAATGTTCTGCATGTCGGAAGGCGCGCCACACGAACCGGGCGGATCGAAAAGATCGAACCGGGGAGCGGAGCCGAGTGACCGGACGACAGCACCCATGCGCGGGTGGCGGAATAGGCAGACGCGCTGGATTCAGGTTCCAGTGCCCGAAAGGGCGTGGGGGTTCAACTCCCCCCTCGCGCACCAGCCGGAGCGGGTCTCTCCGGAGTGACGAAAGTCGCTCGGAGGGGCCCGCTTCGCGTATGCCCCGGCTGTTTCGGCCCAGTTGCTCTCCGTCTCTTCGTTGTTCTCCGTCTCTTCTCTCCCGCTTGTTCCTCTGTTCCGCTTCGGTCGCTTCAGCCGCTTTGTGGCGCGACGGCAGGGGCCTCCCGGGAAGAGGAGGCCCCTGGCCGGGCCCGGTGTCCGGGCGCGGGCGGATCAGGCGGCGAAGCGGGCGGCGAGCGCCTTGGCCTTGGCCGCGGCCTCCTCGTGGGCCTTCGCCATGGAGGCGTCCGCGGCGTCGACGAGGTCGGCCATGGCCGGATTGCTGCGGGCCATCGTGAGCTCCGGCACAACGAACTCGACATCGAGGCCGAGGCCGTCGCCCAGCGCCTTCCCCAGGAAGTTCGTGACGAATTCGAAGCTCTCCCGCGGGGTGCCGGGGCCGTAACCGCCACCACGGCTGGCGACGACGACGGTGGGGGTGCCCGAGACGGTGGTCTGCTCGGCGCCCGCGGTGCGGCCCATGATGATCACGTGGTCCAGCCACGCCTTGAGGGTGGAGGGGATCGTGAAGTTGTACATCGGGGCCGCGATCAGGACCGCGTCGGCCTGCTCGAGCTCACTGGCCAGGGTGTCCCGCAGGGCGAAGGCGGCCCGCAGCTCAGGGGTGTGCTGATCGGGAGCGGTGAAACCGGCGGCGACGGCGAGGCCCTCCAGGTGCGGCACCGGATCGGCGGCCAGGTCGCGGTAGATCACCGTGCCGTTGGGGTGCTGGGCTTCCCATTCCTTGCGGAAGGTGGCGGTGACCGCACGGGAAGCGGAGGTCTCGAGGGGGGAGACGGACGTGTCGATGTGCAGAAGGGTTGGCATGGAACGCCTCCGGTAACTGGGCTCCCACGGAGCCGGTAATAACTACGTACCTACAGATGGCACAGTAGCTTACTTTTTCGCAGTCCCGAACCGGAACGCAGTAGTCTGTATTCCATGGCGAAGGGTCGTGGGGAGCACAACGAGCAGGCCTGCAAGCAGGTCGACAGCGAGATGACGCGGTTCTTCGAGCTGTTCGGAAAGCGCTGGACGGGATTGATCGTGGCCGTGCTGACGGAGCAGGGGGCGTACTTCGCCGAGCTGCGGCGGGCGATCCCGGGGATCAGCGAGCGGATGCTGTCGGACCGGCTCACCGAGCTCGCGACGGCGGGTCTGGTGGTGCGGGAGGTCGACGCCGGGCCGCCGCTGCGGGTGGCCTACCGGCTGACGGACGCGGGGAAGGCGCTGGGGCCCGCGCTGAAGGAGCTGTCGCGGTGGGCGGAGAACCATCTGCCCTCGGGTGGTGGCTGCCCGGAGCAGTTCCGGGGGTGAGTGCGAGTTGGGCCGGGCCGAGCCGGGGGTGAGTGTGGGCTTGGCCCGAGCCGAGTCCGGCTGAGGCGGGCGGGGCTTGGGCCGAATCGGGTTGAGGCCCGCCTGAGCTGGGGTTTCGCCGTGATCGCCGGAGTTATCCACAGGCTCTGACGGGCTGGGGTGACAGGGGGTACGGTCTGCTCAGTCGATGTCGTGTGCGAGGAAGGCGGGGGCGCGATGACGGACGGCCGGGGCGGTCAGGGCGACGGAAGCGGCGAGAGCGGCCGGAGCGGAGACAGGGGCGCGAGCGGCGGGGATGCGGTGGGCGGGGCGGCCCGTCGGCTGCCTCCGGTTCCGGGCTTCGCCGTCTGGCACGGGGACGGGCCGACTCCCCGGCAGCGGGGCAAGGCGCTGCGCAAGCGGGTGCCGCGCTCGGCGCACGCCGAGCCGCCGAGGGCCGCCGGGCGGCCGGATCCGGTGGCGGAGGTCGAGCGGTCGAACGCCGGGCGGCTGCCGGAGCTGACCCCGATTCGGGTGGGGCGGATGGCCGCGACCCCCTTCTCCTTTCTGCGCGGGGCCGCCGGGCTGATGGCGTACGACCTCACGGCCACACCGGTCACCGGCATCGGGGCACAGCTGTGTGGCGATGCCCACGCCGCCAACTTCGGGATCTACGGCGATGCGCGCGGTGGCCTGATCATCGATCTCAACGACTTCGACGAGACCATCCACGGGCCGTGGGAGTGGGATGTGAAGCGGCTCGCGGTCTCGCTGGTGCTGGCCGGCCGGGAAGCGGGCGCCGACGAGGACGTCTGCCGGGCGGCGGCCCGGGACGCCGTGGGCGCCTACCGGCGCACGGTGCGGCTGCTGGCCAAGCTGCCCGCGGCGGACGCGTGGAACGCGATCGCGGACGAGGAGCTGGTCTCCCACACGGACGCCAGGGATCTGGCCGGGACCTTGGAGCGGGTGTCCGAGAAGGCCCGGCGGAACACCAGCGCGCGGTTCGCCGCGCGGGCCACCGAGCCCGTGCCGGGCGCGGAGGGCTCCTCCGGCCGGCCGGAGGCCCGGCGCTTCGTGGACGCGCCGCCGGTGCTGCGGAGGGTGCCGGACACGGAGGCGGCGGCGGTGGCCTCGGCGCTCGCCGAGTATCTGGGCACGCTGCCGGAGGACCGGCTGCCGCTGCTCTCGCGGTACGAGGTGCACGATGTGGCGTTCCGGGTGGTCGGCACGGGAAGCGTGGGCACCCGCTCCTATGTGGTGCTCCTGCTCGACCACCGGGGCGAGCCGCTGGTGCTCCAGGTGAAGGAGGCGCGCCCCTCCGCCCTGCTGCCGCATGTGGTGACGGCCGGTTTCGAGGTGCCGGACGTCACACACGAGGGGCGGCGGGTGGTGCTCGGCCAGAAGCGGATGCAGGTGGTCAGCGACATCCTGCTGGGGTGGACCACGGTGCGGGGGCGGCACTACCAGGTGCGGCAGTTCCGTAACCGCAAGGGAAGCGTGGACCCGGCGGCGCTGGCCGCGGACCAGATGGACGACTACGGGCGAATGACCGGGGCACTGCTGGCGCGGGCGCACACCCACAGCGCCGACCCTCGGCTGCTGGCGGGCTACTGCGGTAAGGGGGACGAGCTGGACGAGGCGGTGGCCGCCTTCGCGGTGGCGTACGCGGATCGCACGGAAGCCGACCACTCCGTGCTGGTCACGGCGGTGCGCAACGGGCGGATAGCGGCCGAGATGGGGGTGTGAGGCGTGGGTGGTGAGACGCGGGCAGCGGTGTGAGCTCCATCGCCGATCAGCGGCCGGACGTAGTCTGAGCGGGTGACGAATCCGGAAGCGCAGCAGCAGGCACGGCAGTCGGTGTCGGACGCACAGCCCCAGGCGGAATCGCACGAGCGGTTCGAGGAGGCCCGGTCGGAGGAGGCCCGGTCCGAGGAGGCCTGGTCCCAGGAGGAAGCCCAGGCCGCCGAGCGTCTGGAGCGGGCGGTGCGCGCGGCCGAGCAGGCGCTGATCGAGTTCGAGATAGCGGTGGAGACCTTCCGGGTGGAGGTGGATAACTTCTCCCGGTTGCACCACCAGCGGCTCGGGCCGATGTATTCGCGCCTCGACGAGCTGGACGCGCTGATCGCCGAGGCGGTCGCGGCGCGCACCGGCGATCCGGAGGACATCCGCAAGGCGAGCGAGGCGCGGGGGCTGGTGCAGCCGATGCCGGGTGTGGAGGAGCTGTTCCACGGCTGGATCGACTCGGAGGGGCTCTCGCCGGAGGCGGCCGCGATGCTCACCGAGCAGCCCGTGCAGCCGCCGCCACGGGTGCGGCCGAGCGAGGGGGCCCGCCGGATCTACCGGGAGCTGGCCCGTAAGGCCCATCCGGACCTGGCTGAGGAGGAGGCCGAGCGGGAGCGGCGCGGTGCCTTCATCGTGCGGGTCAACGCGGCGTACGCGGCCGGGGACGAGGAGACGCTGCGGGCGCTGGCCGAGGAGTGGGAGGCCGGGCCGCCGCCGCCGGAGCGGCGGGCAAGCCGCAGCGAGGAGCTGTACGCCCGGCTGGAGTGGCTGGCCGAGCGTAAGGAGATGCTGGCCGCGGTCGCCGCGGAGCTGGAGTCGAGTGCGATCGGCGCGATGATCAAGATGGCGCCGGAGGATCCCGACCGGCTGCTGGACGAGATCGCCGAGCAGTTGCTGGCCCAGGCCGCGGAGAAGGAGGCCCGGCTCGCGGAGCTGGTGCGGTAGTAGGTTTGCCGCAGCTGCCGATGTCGTGTGAGAGGTGTGTCCGATGCATTTTGCCCAGCTTCCTCAGGTGGAGGCGACGGCGGTACCGGCCGATGGTTTTCTGTTGGACGTCCGGGAGGACGACGAGTGGGCGGCCGGGCATGTCGAGGGCGCGCTGCACATCCCGATGGGCCAGGTCGTCGCGCGGTTCGACGAGCTGACCGCGGCGGTCGGCGAGGGCCGACGGGTGCATGTGATGTGCCGGGTCGGCGGCCGCTCCGCCCAGGTGACGCAGTATCTGGTCGCGCAGGGCCTGGACGCGGTGAATGTGGACGGCGGGATGCTCGCCTGGGACGCGGCGGGCCGGCCGATGGTGAGCGGCCCCGACGGCACCGCCGAAGGGGCCTTCGTGCTCTAGGGGTTTCCTGCTCCAGGGGCCTCCTTCTCTAGAGGTTTCCTTCTCTAGAGGTTTCCTTACTGATCGGCGCTGATCGGCCCTGATCGGCGGTGATCGGCGGTGATCGGCAGGTCTGCCGGTCAGCCGAGGGGGTGGGCGGCGAGGAGTTCGCCCAGTGCCTCCTCGTGGGCGGCGGCGGACCCCAGGGAGAGCTCCAGCTGCTTGCCCCAGGCGTGGTAGCGGTGCAGGGGATAGTCGGTGACCGCGCCGAAGCCGCCGTGCAGATGCTGTGCGGTCTGCACGACGCGGCGCACGCCCTCGGCGGCCCAGATCTTGGCGACGGCGACATCCCCCGCGACGGGCAGCGGCCCGCCCGCCGTCGGCCGCGCCTCGTCCAGGGACAGCCGCCAGGCCGCCTGCCACAGCGTGGCCTCCATGGCCCGCAGATCGATATAGCGGTCGGCGGTCTGCACGGCGACCGCCTGGAAGGTGGCGAGCGGGAAGCCGAACTGCTTACGCTCGCTCACATAGGAGCTGGTGAGGTCGAGCACCGCCGAGCCCAGTCCCAGTGCGAGCGCGCAGATGCCGGTGGTGAGGAGATCGCGCAGCCACTCCCAGGCGCCGTCGGCGGCCAGCACCTCGTGATCGGCCGACCGCGCCGCGTCCAGCCGGATCTCGGCCTGCCGCTCACCGCTGGTGGAGATCTGCTCGTCGAGCGTGACGCCCTCATGGTCACGGGGCACCAGGGCCAGGACCGTACGGCCGTCACCGGTGTGGGCGGGGATCAGCAGCAGCTCGGCGCCGTGGGCCCAGGGGACCGCGGTCTGCACGCCGTCCAGCACCCAGCCGTCGCCGTTCCGCCGGGCCTGGACGGCGAGTTCGGCCGGGCCGTGGCCGGTGCGGCCGCCCGCGGCCACGGTGAGGACCAGTTCACCGCGGGCGGCCCGGGGCAGTACGGCCGCGCGCAGCTCGGCCCCGCCGTACCGCTGCACGGCCAGCGCGGCGGCGCTGGACTCCAGCAGCGGCACCCGGGCCAGCACCCGGCCGCATTCCCGCAGCACCAGGCAGAGGGCGAGCGGGTCGAGGCCCGAACCGCCGTACCGGGGATCGAGGGTCAGGCCGAGCAGATCGCTCTCGGCGAGCTTCCGCCACAGCGGGCGGTCGAAGTCCTCGGCGACGGCGCCGGCGGTCAGCGCGGGGCTGGGCACGCTGTCCGGCGTGACGGAGGAGAAGACGGCCTTCGCCGCCTCGACGGCCGCCTGCTGCTCCTCGGTGAAGGTGAAGTCCACTGTCCGTACCTCCCGCGCCGCGGCTTCATCTGACGGGCCGTCAAGATAGAACAGGTTCTACAAGAAGGGAACGCCGTCGGGAGGGCTGCCGGGAACGCCGTCGCTGCGCTCGGCGCCGTCGGGCGAACGTAGGGTGTCAACTCTGTGGATGACGCTGAGGACGCTGTGCCGAGTGGTTCCGCATGGGTACGGTGCCGGGGCGTGGGGGCCACGGGGGCGCGCGGCCGACCGGTGTGCGCGAAGACCAGGACCACGGGGAGCGGGGCGGGGTATGGCGGAGACGGAGCCGGGGCCGGACGACGACGCGGCGGTGCGGCTCGACGACGCGGCGGGACGGCTCACCGCGCTCTCGCTGCCCGCACAGCTGATCGTCGCGGTGGGCGTCGCGGTCGCCGCGGTCGCCGCCACGATCCACCTCGCGACGGCCTTTCTGAACGTCTCACCGCCCAACACCATCACCAAGCGGCATGGCGCGGCGATAGACGACTACGTCTATCCGGAGTTCGAACGGGTCTGGAAGCTCTTCGCCCCCAACCCGCTCCAGCAGAACATCGCCGTCCAGGCCCGTGCCGAGATCAGCACTCCCGACGGCGCCACCGCGACCACGGGCTGGCGCGACCTCTCGGCCCAGGACGGGGCGGCCATCCGCCACAATCCGCTGCCCAGCCACACCCAGCAGAACGAGCTGCGCCGCGCCTGGGAGTTCTATGTCGGTTCGCATGACGCGCAGGAGCGGCCGCAGGGGGTGCGCGGCGACCTCTCCCAGCAGTACATCCGCCGGATCGTGATGCTCCGCTTCGGCCGTGAGCAGGACGGCGGCACCGTGCGGCGCATACAGGTGCGCTCCGCGACCACTCCGGTGGCCCCGCCGCCCTGGAGCGACGAGAAGATCGACACCAAGACGGTGTACCGGGTGCTGCCGTGGTGGACGGTGACCACCGACGACCTCCCGGAGGGGAAGCGCCGGTGAACCTCTCCGCCCGCCTCCAGACCGCCGTGGCGCAGGGCCACGCCCGCGTCACCGCATCGGCGCTCGGCCCCTGGCAGAGCGCCGTGGTACGGATCGGCTTCGCCTTCACCTGGCTGCTCTTCCTGGTGCGCGAATGGCCCCACCGCCGGGAGCTGTACGGGCCGGACGGCCCGTGGAACTGGGACATGGCCGCGCGGCTGATCGACGGCAACCGCGCCTTCAGCGTGCTCATGTGGTCCGACAGCGTGGTGTGGTTCGAGGTCGTCTACGCCCTCGCCATCGCCTCCAGCGCGCTGCTGCTGCTGGGCTGGCGCACCCGCACCATGTCCGTGCTGTTCATGCTCGGGGTGCTGTCACTGCAGAACCGCAGCGTCTTCGTGGGGGACGGCGGCGACAATCTCGTCCATCTGATGGCGATGTACCTGGCGCTGACCCGATGCGGGCAGGTGTGGTCCCTGGACGCGCGCCGGGCGGCCCGGCAGGCGGACCGCGAGCGGCCGCCGCGCGACGTCACCGGCGTCGTGCTGTGGGCCGTCACCGGAGCCGCCCTGCTCTGGGCGCAGCTGTGCACCGACGCCCGGCTCTTCCTGACCGCCGACGGCCCCCTGCCCGGAGTGGGCTGGGCCACCGTCCTGTGGGGGCTGTGGATCGTCCAGGCCGGCTGGTGGTTCGTCAAGCGTTACGCACCGGGGGAGCCGCGCACCGTCCTGGACGCGCTCGCCAACGTGGCGCACAACGGCGCCCTGCTGGTGATCATGGCCGAGGTGTGTCTGCTGTACGCCTCGGCCGGCTGGTACAAGGTCCAGGGCTCGCGCTGGCAGGACGGCACCGCCCTCTACTACCCGCTGCACCTGGACTACTTCTCGCCCTGGCCGGCGCTGGCCGACATGTTCGCCGCCAGCGGCACCCTGGTGATGGTGCTGACCTACGGCACGGTCATCGCGCAGGTGGCCTTCCCCTTCACCCTGCTCAACCGGCGGGTCAAGAACGTGATGCTCGTCCTGCTGATGCTGGAGCACCTCGGCATCGCGGTGCTGCTGGGGCTGCCCTTCTTCTCGCTGGCCGCGATCGCGGCGGACGCGGTCTTCCTGCCGACGGGCTTCCTGCGCTGGGCCGGGGCGCGGCTCGGCCGGGCCCGGGACCGGGTGGCGGCGCGCGCCGTGTGGCTGCCGGGGCAGCGGACGCGGGGGAGCGCCGAGGAATCCCCGGCCGGCACCCTCGTACGCTGAGGGAATGATCGATGACCAGGCCGCGCAGGCCGTACGGCACTGGCGCGCGACGGCCCCCGACACCGTGCTGCTCGACGGCTTCCACGCGCTGAAGCACGCGCTGCGGTTCGGCGCGGAGGTGCGTGCCGCGGTCACCAGTGACAAGGCGGCCGCCGTGGAACTCGCCGCGGACCTGGCCGACGATCTCACCGAGGTGATCGCGGACCTCCTGGTGGAGGTGGAGGCCGGTACCCTGCGCGATCTGGTGCCCAGGGTGCACCCCACCCGGGTCGCCGCCCTGGCGGTCCGGCGCGGCCGTCGGGAGAATCTGGACGAGCTGTGCGAACGGCCCCGTTCGGCCCCGGTGGTCGTGCTGGACAACCCCCGCAACCTCGGCAACGTCGGGGCCGTGGTCCGGCTCGCCGCCGGGTTCGGGGCCACGGGGGTGGTCACCACCGGCGATATCGACCCCTGGCATCCGAACGCCGTGCGCGCGGGCGCGGGGCTCCACTTCGCCACCGCGGTCGAGCGGCTGCCGGGCGACGCCCTTCCGGAGGGGCCGCTGTACGTGCTGGACCCGGAGGGGGCGGACATCCGGTCGGTGACCATTCCCGATGACGCGCTGCTCGCCTTCGGCTCCGAGCGGCACGGGATCTCACCGGAGCTGCGGGAGCAGGCCACCAGGCTGGTGGCCCTCCCCATGCGGCCGCAGGTGTCCAGCTACAACCTGGCCACCAGCGTGGCCATGGCCCTCTTCCACTGGGGCGGCCCCGCCCGCCCCGCCTAGGGTCTGGTGGACGGGACAACGCGGCGAGCGGACCCGCCCGGGGCGGGCCGGGGCGGACGGGGCGTGCGCGGTGGCACGCCCCGCGGACCGGACCCGGTTACTCCCCGGACCCGGTTACTCCGCCGGGCGGCGGACCTCGACCATGCGGAACCGGCCGGCCACGAACGCGCCGTCGCACAGCGTGGCGTTGGCCGACGGGTTGCCGCCGGTGCCGTGGAAGTCGGAGAAGGCCGCGGTCTGGTTCACATACACCCCGCCGGTCAGATTGAGCGACAGCTGGGCGCACTCCTCCAGACACGCCTCCTCGATCAGCCGCTCCGCCTCCGGCGAGGTGGTGTACGCGCCGACCGTCATCGCGCCCTTGTCCCGGGTGGTCCGGCGCAGCAGCGCCACCGCTTCCTCCGTGGAGTCGACGGCGACGGCGAAGGAGACCGGGCCGAAGCACTCGGACAGATAGGGCGCGTCCGGTTCCGCTCCCTCCCAGAACTTCCGCGCGCCGTCGGCCTTGACCATCAGCGGCGTACGGACCGTGGCGTCCGGGAAGTCGGGGTGGGTGACCGCGCGGGAGGCCAGGGCGACGCCACCCAGACCGGGGGCGGCCTCCAGCCGCTCCTGGACCCGCGGCCCCACGATCGCGCCCAGCAGGGCGCTCGCCCGTGCGTCGTCGGCCAGCAGCCCGTCCACCGCCGCCGCCAGGTCGGCCACCACCTCGTCGTATGTCTTGGGCCCGGCGTCGGTGGTGATGCCGGCGCGGGGGATCAGCAGATTCTGCGGAGTGGTGCACATCTGGCCGCTGTAGAGGGACAGGGAGAACGCCAGATTGGCCAGCATGCCCTGGTAGTCGTCGGTGGAGTCGATGACGACCGTGTTGACCCCCGCCTTCTCCGTGAAGACCTGGGCCTGGCGGGCGTGGGTCTCCAGCCAGTCGCCGAAGGCGGTCGAGCCCGTGTAGTCGATGATGCGGATCTCGGGGCGGACGGCGAGGACCTTGGCGATCCCCTCGTCCGGCCGCTCGGCGGCCAGCGCCACCAGATCGGGGCTGAACCCCGCCTCCCGCAGCACCTCGCGCGCCGTCCGGACGGTGAGCGCCAGCGGCAGCACGGCCTGGGGGTGCGGCTTGACCAGCACCGGATTGCCGGTGGCGAGCGAGGCGAAGAGCCCCGGATAGCCGTTCCACGTGGGGAAGGTGTTGCAGCCGATCAGCAGCGCGATGCCGCGCGGGACGGCCGTGAACGTCTTGCGCAGGCGCAGCGGGTCACGCTTGCCCTGCGGCTTGGACCAGTCCGCCGCGCCCGGAGTGCGGGTCTGCTCGGTGAACGCGTACGCCACCGCCTCCAGACCGCGGTCCTGGGCGTGCGGGCCGCCGGCCTGGAAGGCCATCATGTACGCCTGGCCGCTGGTGTGCATGACCGCCTGGGCGAACTCATGCGACCGGGCGCTGATGCGGGCCAGGATCTCCAGACACACCAGGGCCCGCGTCTCGGGGCCGGCCTCCCGCCAGGCGGACATCCCCGCCCGCATCGCCGGGAGGAGCACATCGAGGTCCGGATGCGGATACTCCATGCCCATCTCCGCCCCGAACGGCGAGACCTCGGAGCCCGTCCAGCCGTCGGTGCCCGGCTGGTCCAGCTCGAGACGCTTGCCGCGCAGCGCCTCGAACGCCGCCTGGCCCTCGGCGACGCTCAGGCTCGGGCGCCCGCCTCGGCCCTCGCCGCCGTAAGCCTTCGGGTGCTCGGGGTGCGGGGACCAGTAGGCACGGGTACGGATCGCCTCCAGGGCCTGGTCGAGGGTGGGGCGGTGCTCTTGCGTCAACTGCGCGGTGGTGAGTGCGGCGGTCACGACTGACCAACTCCTCGTCGAGCTGGGGCTGGGCTGGGAAGGGCGACAGAGCTAGAGTAACCGAACGATCGGTCGGGACAAGGGGGCCTGGCGAACCTGTGGACAACTTCGTCGAAAAGGATCTGCGGTATGCCGCGGTATGACGGTGATCGAACGCTGCGCGATCCCCGCGAAGCCTGCCCGGCCGGCCGCCGCGCCCCTTCCCCGGCGCTGATCCGGCGTGCGGCCGCCGAAGGGGAACTGCTGTAATCATGACCATGGCCAAGCGCGACACCTACACGCCCGAATCGCTGCTCGCGGTTGCCGTGGAGGTGTTCAACGAGCGCGGCTACGACGGCACCTCCATGGAGCACCTCTCCAAGGCCGCCGGCATCTCCAAGTCCTCCATCTACCACCATGTGAAGGGCAAGGAGGAGCTGCTGCGGCTCGCCATAAGCCGTGCCCTGGACGGACTGTTCGGCATCCTCCAGGAGCCCGCCGCGCGTGAGGGGCGGGCGATCGAACGGCTGGAGCACGTGGCCCGGCGGACCGCCGAGGTGCTGATGGCGGAGCTGCCCTACGTCACCCTGCTGCTGCGGGTCCGGGGCAACACGGACACCGAGCGGTGGGCCATGGAACGGCGCCGGGAGTTCGACCACCAGGTCGCCGAGCTGCTCAAGCAGGCGGCGGCCGACGGCGATCTGCGGTCCGATGTGGACGTCCGGCTGGCGACCCGGCTGCTCTTCGGCATGATCAACTCCATTGTGGAGTGGTACCGGCCGGGCCGCGGCGGGGCCGCGACCTCCCACGAGGTGGCCGAGGCCGTGGTCCGTACGGCCTTCGCGGGCCTGCGCACCCAGCCCTAGTAGGCGGGACCTGCGCACCCGGCCCTACGCCGCACCTAGCCCTGGACGGTCTGCGCATCCAGCCCTAAGCCCGGCCTAGACGAGTAGTTCCGAATGCGGGGTTCACGAACGCGGGGAGGGTGTCCAACATCGGGTTGTGACGACCGAGTTAGACACCCTCTTGACCGCACTGTATGTGCACATCGACGACCGCTTGAAGACCTCGCGGTGGCGTGGTCGGCCGCCCCGGCTGACCGACGCAGAACTGATCACCCTGGCCGTGGCCCAGGCCATGCTGGGCTTTCACTGCGAGGCTCGCTGGCTGCGCTTCGCCCACGCCCACCTGCACGGGCTGTTCCCCTACCTGCCACAGCGGCCCGCCTACAACAAGCGTCTGCGGGCCGCCCTGGGTCTGGTCAAGCAGGCCATCCGGTCCCTGGCCAGCGACTGCGACCTGTGGCTGGACCCGGTGTGGATCGTGGACTCCACGCCCGTTGAGTGCGCTCGCTCGCGTGAGACCGTGAAACGCTCCGACCTGGCTGGATGGGCCAACTACGGCTACTGCCGATCCCACTCACGCTTCTACTGGGGCCTGAAGCTGCACCTGGTGTGCACCCCGGCCGGTCTGCCCGTCGCGTGGGCTCTGGCTGACCCCAAGATCGACGAGCGGCAGGTGCTGGCCGCGCTGATCGACAATGAACCGCACCTGGCCGCTGACCGTCCGGGCCTGCTGATCCTGGCTGACAAGGGCTACATCGCCGCCGAACTGGACCGCTTCCTGGCCGCCCGCGGCATCCAGCTGCTACGGCCCTCCTACCGCAACCGCGGCACCCCGCGGCCGGGAGAGGGCCTGCTCAAGACGGTGCGCCAGCTGATCGAGTCGGTCAACGACACCCTCAAGGGCCAGCTCGACCTGGAACAGCATGGCGGCCGGACCATCGAAGGCGTCGGCGTCCGCGTGGCTCAGCGGATCCTAGCGATGACCTGCGCGATATGGCAGAACCGCAGCATCGGCGCACCCATCACCCGCTCACTGATCGCCTACGACCACTGAGCCATATCGGAACTACTCGTCTAGGGCTCCGAGTCCAGATCCGTCTCCTCGAACACCAGCAGTGTCCGGGTGCTCAGCACCTCCGGCATGGCCTGGAGCCGGGTGAGGACCAGCTCGCGCAGCGAGCGGTTGTCCTCGGTGTGCACCAGCAGCAGGACATCGAAGTCCCCGCTGACCAGTGCGATGTGGGCCGCCCCGGGGAGCTCCCGGAGCTGTTCGCGCACGGTGCGCCAGGAGTTCTGGACGATCTTCAGGGTGATGTACGCGGACGCGCCCTGCCCGGCCCGCTCCTGGTCCACCCGGGCGCTGAAACCGCGGATCACCCCGTCGTCGATCAGGCGGTTGATCCGCGCGTAGGCGTTGGCGCGCGAGACGTGCACCTGCTCGGCCACGGAGCGTATGGAGGCGCGGCCGTCCGTCCGGAGCAGCCGCAGGATCTCGCGGTCGATGGAGTCCAGGGGGCGCGCCGGGGGTTTGCCGTCCGGATTGGCCATCTGTTCGCCCCGCATATCGCCCCGCCTCCCCTTCATGGACGTCCTGTCTTCATCTCAGGCGTTGCAGAACCGTTTGTCCACAGGCTTGGGTCGCCTGTAGCCAAAATGCGTCGACGACCGAACAATCGGTAGGGGAGGGCGTTGCCGCACGGCACGCCCCGCCCTCCCGCCGTACGCCACGCCCAGGAGGTCGCGACATGACGGTCCTTGAGCAGCCCGGTGCCTACCGGCCCACTCCCCCGCCCGGCTGGCAGCCCCGCGTCGACGCAGCGCCGCTGCTGCCCGACACCGAGCCGTACCGCGTGCTGGGCACCGCCGCTGCCGCCGACGTCTCTCCCGATCTGCTGACCCGGCTCCACCGGGAGCTGGTGCGCGGCCGCCGCTACAACGCCCAGGCCACCGCCCTCACCCGGCAGGGCCGGCTGGCCGTCTACCCCTCCTCCACCGGCCAGGAAGCCTGCCAGGTGGCGGCCGGGCTGGTGCTGGAGGACCGCGACTGGCTCTTCCCCAGCTACCGCGACACCCTGGCCGCCGTGGTCCGCGGTCTCGACCCCGTCGACGCCCTGACCCTGCTGCGCGGCGACTGGCACTCCGGCTACGACCCGCACGCACACCGCGTCGCCCCGCTGTGCACCCCGCTGGCCACCCAGCTGCCGCACGCCGTGGGCCTGGCCCACGCCGCCCGCCTCAAGGGCGACGACGTCGTGGCGCTCGCCCTGGTCGGCGACGGCGGCACCAGCGAGGGCGACTTCCACGAGGCCCTCAACTTCGCGGCCGTCTGGCACGCCCCGGTCGTCTTCCTCGTCCAGAACAACGGCTTCGCCATCTCCGTCCCGCTCGCCAAGCAGACCGCCGCGCCCTCCCTCGCCCACAAGGCGGTCGGATACGGCATGCCCGGCCGCCTCGTCGACGGCAATGACGCGGCCGCCGTCCACCAGGTCCTGGCCGAGGCGGTGCACCGGGCCCGCGGCGGAGGCGGGCCCACCCTGGTCGAGGCGGTCACCTACCGCATCGACGCCCACACCAACGCCGACGACGCCACCCGCTACCGCCCCGACTCCGAGGTCGAGGCATGGCGCGCCCACGACCCGATAACGCTCCTGGAGGACGCCCTGCGGGACCGCTCGCTGCTCGACGACGAGGGCGTCCGGGCCGCGCGGGAGTCCGCGGAGCGGTTCGCGGCCGATCTGCGGACGCGGATGCACCAGGACCCGGTCCTGGACCCCATGGAGCTCTTCGAGCACGTCTACGCCGTCCGGACCGGCCAGCTGCGCGAGCAGGCGGCCCAGCTGCGCGCGGAGCTGGACGCCGAGGCCGGCGAAGCAGGGAAGGGAGAGCGATGACCACCGCCGTCGGGGCCGACACCGCCCGTAAGCCCGCCACCATGGCCCAGGCCCTCGGCCGCGCGCTGCGCGACGCCATGGCCGCCGATCCGTCCGTCCACGTCCTCGGCGAGGACGTCGGCACCCTCGGCGGCGTCTTCCGGGTCACCGACGGGCTGGCCGAGGAGTTCGGCGAGGACCGCTGCACGGATACGCCGCTCGCCGAGGCCGGCATCCTCGGCACCGCCGTCGGCATGGCCATGTACGGGCTGCGGCCGGTGGTCGAGATGCAGTTCGACGCCTTCGCGTACCCGTCCTTCGAGCAGCTCGTCAGCCATGTCGCGCGGATGCGCAACCGCACCCGGGGCGCGATGCCGATGCCGATCACCGTGCGGGTGCCCTACGGGGGCGGCATCGGCGGCGTCGAGCACCACAGCGACTCCTCCGAGATCTACTACATGGCCACCCCCGGCCTCCATGTCGTCGCCCCCGCGACCGTCGCCGACGCCTACGGGCTGCTGCGCGCCGCCATCGCCTCCGACGACCCCGTGATCTTCCTCGAGCCCAAGCGGCTGTACTGGTCCAAGGCCGACTGGTCGGCCGACGCCCCCGAGCGGGTACCGCCGATCGGGCGCGCGGTGGTGCGCGGGCCCGGCACCGGCGGCCGCCGGGCCGCCACCTTGATCTCCTACGGCCCCTCCGTGCCGGTGTGCCTCGAAGCCGCCGAGGCGGCCCGGGGCGAGGGCTGGGACCTCGAAGTCGTCGATCTGCGCTCGCTCGTCCCCTTCGACGACGAGACGGTCTGCGCCTCCGTACGGCGGACCGGGCGCGCCGTGGTGGTCCATGAGGCGGCCGGATTCGGCGGGCCCGGCGGGGAGATCGCCGCCCGGGTCACCGAGCGCTGCTTCCACCACCTGGAGGCGCCCGTGCTGCGCGTCGCCGGATTCGACATTCCCTACCCGCCGCCCATGCTGGAGCGGCACCATCTACCTGGTGTGGACCGGGTGTTGGACGCCGTCGCCCGGCTGCAGTGGGAGTCGGAGTGGACAGAGGGGAGCGCGGCCCGATGACTGTCGTACGGGAGTTCACCCTGCCCGATCTGGGCGAGGGGCTGACCGGCGCCGAGATCGTGCGCTGGCTGGTCCAGGTCGGTGATGTGGTCGCGGTCGACCAGCCGGTGGTGGAGGTCGAGACGGCCAAGGCGATGGTCGACGTGCCCTGCCCCTACGGCGGTGTGGTGACGGCCCGGTACGGCGATGAGGGCGCGGAGGTGCCGGTGGGGGCGCCACTGATCACGGTCGCCGTCCCGGAGGGCTCGGACGAGGCCGCGGGCCCGCCCGCCTCCGGTGGACCGGTCGCCGAGAGCGCGGCCGGATCGGGCAATGTGCTGGTCGGCTACGGCACCACCGCTCCCGCCGCGCGGCGCCGTCGCGTCCAGCGCTCCCCCGCCCCGCCGCGCGAGACGACGGCGGTGCGGAACGACGCGGAGCCCATTCCGGTGATCTCGCCCCTGGTGCGCCGGCTGGCCCGCGAGCACGGCGTCGATCTGCGGCGGCTCAAGGGCTCCGGGCCCGAGGGGCTGATCCTCCGGGCCGATGTCGAGCGGGCTCTCCGGGCCGACGTCGAGCCGGCGGTCGCGACGACGGCCCCCGCCCCCGTGACCGGCCCGGCGGAGGAGCGGATTCCGCTGCGCGGGGTGCGCGGCGCCGTGGCCGACAAACTCGCCCGCAGCCGGCGCGAGATCCCCGACGCCACCTGCTGGGTGGACGCCGACGCCACCGAACTCCTCGCCGCCCGCGCGGCGATGAACGCCGCGGGCGGCCCCAAGGTCTCCCTGCTCGCCCTCCTGGCCCGTATCTGCACGGCCGCCCTGGCACGCTTCCCCGAGCTCAACGCCACGGTGGACATGGACAGCCGGGACATCATCCGGCTCCCCGACATCTATCTCGGCTTCGCGGCGCAGACGGACCGGGGCCTGGTGGTCCCCGTGGTGCGCGACGCCCAGGCCCGCACCGTCGAAGGACTGTCCGAGGAGATCGCCCGGCTCACCGAGGCCGCACGGACCGGCACGCTCGCCCCCGCGCAGCTGACCGGCGGCACCTTCACCCTCAACAACTACGGCGTCTTCGGGGTCGACGGCTCGACACCGATCATCAACCACCCCGAGGCGGCGATGCTCGGGGTCGGGCGGATCGCCGCGAAGCCGTGGGTCCACCAGGGCGAGCTGGCGGTGCGGCATGTGGTGCAGCTGTCGTTCACCTTCGACCACCGGGTGTGCGACGGGGGCACCGCCGGCGGGTTCCTGCGCTACGTGGCCGATTGCGTGGAGCAGCCCATGGTGTTGCTGCGGCGGCTGTAGCGCAGGCGCGGCGGCGCCATACTCATGGGGTGACTCCAGGTGCGTATGACGCAGTGATCCTGGCCGGGGGCGCCGCACGGCGGCTCGGTGGGGTGGACAAACCCGCGCTGCGGGTGGGCGGTCGGGCCCTGCTCGACCGGGTGCTGGACGCCTGCCGCGGCGCCGGGCGGACCGTCGTCGTCGGGCCGCGCAGGCCCACGGTACGGCCCGTGCGGTGGGCCCGGGAGCAGCCGCCCGGCGGCGGCCCGGTCGCGGCCGTCGACGCGGGCATCCGGCAGACCACCGCTCCGGTGGTCCTCGTGCTCTCCGCCGATCTGCCCTTCCTCACCCCCGAGACCGTGGAGGCCCTCCTCACCGGCATCGAGGACGCCGAGGGGGCCGTGCTCATCGACTCCGACGGCCGCGAACAGCCCCTCGTCGCCGCCTACCGCGCCGAGCCGCTGCGCCGCGAGATCGCCCTTCTCGCCACCGAACACGGCGGCCTCGGCGGGCTGCCCCTCCGCCTCCTCGTCTCCGAGCTGGCCCTGGCCCGCCTCCAGCACCCCACAGCGTCGTTCGACTGCGACACCTGGGAGGACATCACCACAGCTCGAGCGCGCATCAGGGAGCATGGAAACGTGTTGGACGAATGGATTGCCGCAGTCAAGGCCGAGCTCGGGATCGACCTGGATGTCGACACCGCCGCCCTGCTCGACCTGGCCCGCGACGCCGCACACGGCGTCGCCCGGCCCGCCGCCCCCCTGACCACCTTCCTCGTCGGCTACGCCGCGGCCCAGAAGGGCGGCGGCCCCGAAGCACTGGCCGCCGCGACCGAGAAGGCCGCGGCGCTCGCCGTGCGTTGGGCCGAGGAGCGGTGACACCTCGCCGCCCCCGGGACGGGGACCCGCTCGACCGCGAGCTCGACGAGGCGCTGGCACTGGCCAATGAATCGGTGCCCGCACCGGAGCGACCGGCGTCACCCGGCGAGGAGGACTGGGCCGACGCCGCCCTGGACCTGGCCAACGGCCACGGCCACGGCCACGGCCGCACGCGCGGACCCGCCCGGGAGAGCGGCCGCGACGACGACTCCACCGGACCGGACTGGGTCGATACCGCGCTGGACCTGGCCCATGGCCGGACCGGGAAACAGCCGGAGAGCCGCGTTCCGGCAGAAGGGGACGGGGGCGCAGGGGCGGCGGCCCCGGACGCCGACATGTGTGTATGGCGCCAACTCCTGGGCAACTCGACGTCAGAGGGCACCGGCGCCAGACATACGCGGTCCAGGGCCCCCGCCCCGCAGGCCCCGGCCCCGCGCCCGAAGCGCACCCCCGGCGCACCCACCTCCCACCCGCGTCCGCTCTCGCACCAGCCCATGAACGAACCGCACCGCCGCTCCACCGCCTGGCCCGACGCCCGCGCCATCGCCGCCCGCGCGGCCGTCAAGGAGGCCGCCCACACGGCCCCGGTGATGCGGCCGCTGCCCGAGGCGCTCGGGCAGGTCCTGGCCGCGCCGCTGGCCGCGCTCACCGACCTGCCGCCCTTCGACACCTCCGCGATGGACGGCTGGGCGCTCGCGGGCCCCGGCCCCTGGCGGCTGCCGACCGGCGGAACCGGTGACACCGAGGCGGACGACCGGGCTCACGGCATCCTCGCCGGACACGACGAGGCGGCCCCCCTGCCCGACGGCCATGCCGTCCGCATCGCCACCGGCGCCCGCGTCCCGCCCGGCGTCACCGCCGTGCTGCGCAGCGAGTACGGCACCGACGCGGGCGACGGCTGGCTCCACGCGTCCCCCGCCCACCCCGTCGTCCTCGGCCAGGACATCCGCACCCGCGGCCAGGAGTGCCGCAGCGGCGATCAGCTGCTCCCGGCCGGGACCCTGATCACCCCCGCCGTACTGGGCCTGGCGGCCGCGGCCGGGTACGACGAGCTGCCGACGGTGCGCAGACCGCGCGTCGAGGTGCTGGTCCTCGGCGACGAGCTGCTCACCGAGGGGCTGCCGCACGACGGCCGGATCCGGGACGCGCTGGGGCCGATGGTCGGGCCGTGGCTGCGGGCGCTCGGCGCCGAGGTGTCCGGCACCCGGCGACTGACCGACGAGGCGGACGCGGTGTACGCGGCGGTGGCCGGGTCGTCCGCCGACGTCGTCGTGACGACCGGAGGCACGGCCGCGGGCCCCCTGGACCATGTCCACCCCACCCTGCGCCGCCTGGGCGCCGAGCTGCTGGTGGACGGGGTGGCGGTGCGCCCCGGCCATCCGATGCTGCTGGCGCGCCTCCCCGCGAAAAACCCTGAGAGTCCCGGCACCCCCGAAAGCGCCGAAGACCCAGGAAGCCCAGGAAGCCCGGGAAGTTCAGGAAGCCCAGGAAGTCCTGAGCGCCGCCCGGCCCGGCATCTCGTGGGGCTCCCCGGCAACCCGCTCGCCGCGGTGTCCGGTCTGCTGACCCTCGCCGAGCCGCTGCTGCGGACGCTAACGGGCCGCCCGGCCCCCGCCCCCGGACCGGCCCCGCTGGCCGAGACCGTGCAGGGGCATCCGCGGGACACCCGGCTGGTGCCCGTGGCCTTCCGGCAGGACATGGCGGTGCCGCTGCGCTTCAACGGCCCGGCGATGCTGCGCGGAATCGCGGTGGCCGACGGCCTCGCCGTGATCCCGCCCGGCGGGGCGAAGCGGGGCACCGAGGTCGAGGTGCTGGACCTCCCGTGGTCGGCGAACGCGATCGACCAAGCGGCAGACCGGGCAGCACACAGAGCGACGGACCGAATGACAGGCCATCAAGCCAAGGACGCCGGAGACGGCGACGAGGAGATATCCCCCGAGGAGGGTCCGGCGTGAAGCTGCCCAGCCATGACGCGGCCGCCCGCACCCCCGGGGACGGCGGCCACCGGGTCCATCTGCCGCACTTCCCCGCGGGCCCGCTGCGCCAGGTCGTCCGCCGGCTGCTGCTGGCGCTGCTGGTGATGGTGGTGACGGTGGCCATCGTGTACGTCGACCGCGCCGGCTACCACGACAACTCCGACGACGAGGTCGACTTCCTCGACGCCGTCTACTACTCGACCGTCACGCTGTCGACGACCGGCTACGGCGACATCGTGCCGTACAGCGACAGCGCGCGGCTTTGTAACATCCTGCTGGTCACACCGTTGCGCGTGCTGTTTCTGATCATCCTGGTCGGCACCACCCTGGAAGTCCTGGCCGAACGCACCCGCGAGCAGTACCGCTTGAACCGCTGGAGGTCAGCGTTGCGTGATCACACCGTCGTCGTCGGCTTCGGCACAAAGGGGCGGTCCGCGGTGCAGACCCTCTGTGCGACGGGACTGCCCAAGAACCGCGTGGTCGTGGTCGACCCCAACCACAAGGTGATCGAGGCGGCGAACGCGGAGGGGTTCGCCGGGGTGGTGGGCGACGCGACCCGCAGCGATGTGCTGTTGCGGGCGGAGGCGCAGCGCGCCCGCCAGTTCGTGATCGCCACCCAGCGCGATGACACCGCCGTGCTGGTCACGCTGACGGCCCGACAGCTCAACCGGGGCGCCAACATCGTGGCGGCGGTGCGCGAGGAGGAGAACGCGCCGCTGCTGCGCCAGTCCGGGGCCGACGCGGTGATCACCAGCGCCAGCGCGGCGGGGCGGCTGCTGGGCATGAGCGTGCAGAGCCCGACGGCCGGGGCGGTGATCGAGGATCTGATCCAGCAGGGCACGGGGCTGGACCTGGTGGAGCGCACGGTGGTGAAGGCGGAGGTGGGCAAATCGGTGCGGGATACGGACGACCTCGTGGTGTCCGTGCTGCGCGGCCATCGCCTGCTCGCGTACGACGACCCCGACGCCAGTCCGCTGCGGGCGGCCGATCGGCTGATCACGATCGTTCGCGCACCGATGGTCCAGGAGTAGCCTCGCGGCCATGCATGCGATCACGATTCCCGAACCCGGTGGCCCCGAAGCCCTGGTATGGGCCGAGGTCCCCGATCCCGTGCCCGGCGAGGGGGAGGTCCTGGTCGACGTCGCCGCCGGTGGCGTCAACCGCGCGGATGTGCTGCAACGTCAGGGCTTCTACCCGCCGCCGGCCGGCGCCCCGCCCTACCCCGGTCTGGAGTGCTCGGGCCGGATCTCGGCGCTGGGCCCCGGCGTCACCGGCTGGGCGGTGGGCGACGAGGTGTGCGCCCTGCTCGCGGGCGGTGGGTACGCCGAGAAGGTGGCGGTCCCGGCGGGGCAACTGCTGCCCGTCCCCGAGGGCGTGGACCTGGTCACGGCCGCCGCGCTGCCCGAAGTGACCGCGACCGTATGGTCCAACGTCTTCATGATCTCCCACCTCCGGCCGGGCGAGACGCTGTTGGTGCACGGCGGGTCGAGCGGTATCGGCACCATGGCGATCCAGCTCGCGAAGGCGGTCGGGGCGCGGGTCGCGGTGACCGCGGGCGGTCCGAAGAAGCTGGCGTCCTGCCGGGAGCTGGGGGCCGACATCCTCATCGACTACCGCGAGCAGGACTTCGTCGAGGAGATCCGCCAGGCCACCGATGGCGCGGGAGCGGACGTCATCCTGGACATCGTGGGCGCGAAGTACCTCGCCAAGAACGTGGAGACGCTCGCCGTCAACGGCCGGCTGGCGATCATCGGGATGCAGGGCGGCGCGAAGGCCGAGCTGAACCTGGGCACCCTGCTCTCCAAGAGCGCCGCCGTGACGGCCACCGGGCTGCGGGCCCGCTCGCTGGCACAGAAGGCGGCGATCATCGCGGCGGTCCGGGAACACGTCTGGCCGCTGATCGGCAGCGGCCGGGTCCGCCCGATCGTCTACCGCACCACCCCGATGCGGGAGGCCCCGGAGGCCCACCGGCTGATGGAGTCCAGCGAGCATGTGGGGAAGATCCTGCTGACGACGTGAGCGAGTCCGGTGGATCCGGTGGGGCCGGATATCGATCGGGCGTCGCCCCGGCGCAACCCCGTGCGGCTCCCATAAGCCCCCGCCGGCCCGGCGCCCGCCCGGCGCGGTCCCCATAACCCCAGCGGGTCCGGTGCGTACGGAACCGTACGATTCCGTACGGATGCGTTCAAGATGCCCGAGTCGTAACCTCATGTGACGCTGATCCCGTTACGCAATGGTTCGGCACGGGAGGGTGACCACCGTGAACCCTGCGACGCTTCGCACGCTCCCCGCGGCGGCCCTGCTGGCGGGTACCGCGCTGACCGCCGCCCCCGCTGCCCTCGCCGCCTCCGCCGCCCGCGGCGACGACACCGGCAGCGGGCTGGCGGGCACTCGTGCGGGTGAGGGCCGTGCGCACCCCGGCCGCACCGGGACGCCCGCCCCCTCGCCGTCGGACGACGGCCCCTCGACCGGGACGCCGGACGGGGGCCAGGGGGACGAGGGGAGAGACGAGGAGGGGGAGGACGAGAGCGCCGGGCGGTTTTCGCTGGTGCCCGAGTGGACGCCGTCCTCCGTGCCCGTCCCGGGGCGGCCGGACCGGCGCGAGGCGCGCGAGTCGCTCCCGTCCGGGCAGCCTTACGGTGGCCGGCGGACCGCCTCCGAGCCCAGTGGGCGGGCGATGCGGGTGCTGCCGCTGGGCACCGGTCTGGCGCTCACCGGTCTCGGCCTCGGCCTGGCGTTCTTCGGTCTGCGGCTGCGCCGCCGCTGACATCGGTGCCGGATTCCCCGACCCTCGCCCTCCGCGCCGGGTGCCGGTGCGGAACAATAGGGGTATGAACCAGCCGATGAACGAACGAGCGCAGGAGAGCCCGCACGTCCTGGTCGTCGGTCCGGACGGCATGGCACTCGGCGGCGTCGCTCCTGCTTCTGGCGAGGGCAGTGGTGACGACGAGTCGCGCGAGGTTCCCGTGACGGACATGGTCGAACAGCCGGCGAAGGTCATGCGGATCGGCAGCATGATCAAGCAGCTGCTGGAGGAGGTCCGCGCCGCGCCTCTCGACGAGGCCAGCCGGGTCCGGCTCAAGGAGATCCACTCCAGCTCGGTGAAGGAGCTGGAGGACGGGCTGGCACCCGAGCTGATCGGGGAGCTGGAGCGGCTGTCGCTGCCCTTCACGGACGACGCGGTGCCCACCGAGGCGGAACTGCGCATCGCCCAGGCCCAGTTGGTCGGCTGGCTGGAGGGGCTGTTCCACGGCATCCAGACCACCCTGTTCGCCCAGCAGATGGCGGCGCGCGCTCAGCTGGAGCAGATGCGCCGGGCGCTGCCGCCGGGGCTCGGCGGGGGCGAGGAGGACGAGGTCGCGCCCCAGCAGGGCGGCGCCCGCTCGGGCCCGTATCTCTGAGCCGCTCACCAGGCCCTTGACGCGCGGGCCGCACGACGAAACGACGCCGCGGGCCTCATCCGGAGATGAGGCCCGCGGCGTCGGTGTGCCGGGTGCGGCCGGGCCGGGGAGCCGTGCCTACCCGGGGTTGCCGGTGGAGACGGTCAGCTCGATGGTGTCCGTCTTGGGGTTGTACGGCTCGTAGTTCCGGTACGTGTAATTGAGGACCGTGCCCTTGCCCCACAGATTCTCGTCCTGGGGCACCACGCGGTACTTCCAGCCGGCCGCGCGGATGCACTTCTTCACCGAGTCGATGTAGAGGTTCTGGAAGTCGGGCACCGTGTACGTGCCCTTCTCGTCGTCGTCCTCGTACGCGTCGGTGCACTTCTCCGGGTCGATCGTCTTCGTCTTGTCGCCCATGCGGAAGCCCGCGGAGGTCGCGGAGGCCGACGGGGACGCCGATGTGTCGCCGCCCTTGCTCTCGTCCTCGGAACCGCCGCCGCCGTTCAGCGCGACCACCAGGATCACGGCGATGACCGCGACCGCCGCGACGACGGCCGAACCTATGATCACGCGCTTGTTGCCGTTGCCGCCGCCGTTGCCGCCACCGCTGCCGGACGGCGTCGAGGCGGGCGAGATGTTGTACGGCGGCGGGGTGCTGGGGCCGCCCGGGTACGCCGGCGTCGGGGCCTGGTAGCCCTGCTGCCCCATCGGCTGGCCGGTGGACGGGGGCGGGGTGGACGGGCCGAAGGCGCCGTACTGCCCGGCGGAGGGCTGCGGCTGGTACGGCGTCTGGACGCTGCCGGGGCCCGGGGCGGGCGTCTGCTGGTCGATCGGCGGGAAGACCGCCGAGCCGACACCGGCGCCGCTGCGGGCCGGCGGACCGCCGCTGATGATGATCGGCGAGGCACCGGTCTGACCGGTACGGGTGACCCGGACGCATTCGTCGCGCATGGCCTCGGCGTTCGGGAAGCGCTCGTTCGGGTTCTTCTTCAGGGCGCGGGCGACCAGCGCGTCCACCGCCGGGGGTATGGACTGGTTGATCGTGGAGGGCGCGACCGGCTCCTCCTGTACGTGTGCGTACGCGATGGCCAGCGGCGAGTCCGCGTCGAAGGGCAGCCGGCCGGTCAGCAGCTCGAAGAGCATGATGCCGACCGAGTACAGATCGCTGCGGGCGTCGACGCCGCGGCCCAGCGCCTGCTCGGGGGAGAGGTACTGCGGGGTGCCGACCACCATGCCGGTCTGGGTCATGGAGGTGACCCCGGACTGCATGGCGCGGGCGATGCCGAAGTCCATGACTTTGACCACATCGCGCTTGGTCATCATCACGTTGCCCGGCTTGATGTCGCGGTGGACCAGCCCCATCTCATGGCTGATCTCCAGCGCCGCCAGCACATCGCCGGTGATCTTCAGGGCCTTTTCGGTCGGCATCGCACCGTATTGCCGGACATCGGTGTCCAGAACCGACCGCAGCGGATGCCCCTCGATGTACTCCATGACGATGTACGGCATCAGCGAACCGCCGATGTCGTCCTCGCCGGTGTCGAAGACCGAAACGATGTTGGGGTGCGTGAGTTTCGCAACAGCCTGGGCCTCGCGGCGGAAACGCTCGCGGAAGGACTGCTCCCGCCCCAGCTCGGTGTGCAGCGTCTTGATCGCGACCTGGCGGGCCAGCACGGTGTCGTAGGCCAGGTGCACGGAGGCCATGCCGCCCTCGCCCAGCAGGTCACGCAGCTGATAGCGGCCGTTCGCCAGAGAGTGGCCTTGGTACCGCCCTGATGCGCCGTGCTGGCTCATGTCGTACTTCCCCCTCGGCGCACCCACTACTCCGACGCGCACGTTTCGACGCATTGATCTTGACGTTCTGGATATCGTGGCCAAGTCTGCCCCAGGCCACGGACACGTCAAGCCACGTGCCCGTTCCGTGACCGGATGCGTAAGAACCCGTCACGCGATTTGCATCGCTTCAGCGTCAACAGGTTTGATGACCGGTCCATCACCAACCGACGCACGGCGCGAAGGCTGTAGCGTGCCTAGCGGGAACCGTACCGCCCGTGGGCGGGGCGATCTCTACCAGACCCCCACCGAGAACGAGACGGCGAGGACCGATGGCACAGACCCAGAGCGCCCAGGGGCCCTCCGAACCTGACGCCAGCGGGTCCGGAATGCCGGACACACCCGAGGCGTGGGGCAACGCGGGACTTGTCGGCGATGGCCGATACCGACTGACCAGCCGCCTCGGCCGCGGCGGTATGGCGGAGGTGTTCGCCGCCGAGGACCTGCGGCTCGGCCGGACGGTCGCGGTGAAGCTGCTCCGCGCCGACCTGGCCGAGGACCCCGTGTCCAAGGCCCGCTTCACCCGCGAGGCACAGTCCGTGGCCGGGCTGAACCACCACGCGGTGGTGGCGGTCTACGACTCCGGCGAGGACACCGTCGGCAAGAACACCGTGCCGTACATCGTCATGGAGCTGGTCGAGGGCCGGACCATCCGCGATCTGCTGCTCAACGCCGAGGCCCCGCCGCCGGACCAGGCGCTGATCATCGTCTCCGGGGTGCTGGAGGCGCTCGCCTACAGCCACCAGCACGGCATCGTGCACCGGGACATCAAGCCCGCCAACGTGATCATCACCAACAGCGGCGCGGTCAAGGTGATGGACTTCGGCATCGCCCGCGCCCTGCACGGCGCGCAGTCCACCATGACCCAGACCGGCATGGTCATGGGCACACCGCAGTACCTCTCGCCGGAGCAGGCCCTCGGCAAGGCCGTGGACCACCGCTCCGACCTGTATGCCACCGGATGTCTGCTCTACGAGCTGCTGGCGCTTCGCCCGCCGTTCACCGGGGAGACCCCGCTGTCGGTGGTCTACCAGCACGTCCAGGACACCCCGGTGCCGCCGTCGGAGATCTCCGGCACCGTGCCGCCGGAGCTGGACGGCCTGGTCATGCGCTCCCTCGCCAAGGACCCGGACGACCGGTTCCAGAGCGCCGAGGAGATGCGCGGACTGGTCCAGTACGCGCTCCAGATGCTCCACGAGGCGGGCGGCCACACCGGCGTCTGGAACACCGGCCCGGTCACCCAGCACCTGGGCGCCGCGACCCCCGCCATGGGCATGCACGGTGTCGGGGCCACCACCGCGCTCCCGCATCCGGGCCACGGCGACACCACCCAGCAGCCGGTCCTCACCGGCCCCGGCGGCGGTGACGGCGGCTACCACGGCGGTTCCGGGCGCCGTAAGGGCCGCAGCAGGGTGTGGCTGATCGCGGTGCTCGCGGTGATCGCCGTCGCGGCCGGGGTCGCCTTCGCGCTGAACGCCGGCAAGAAGGACGACGGGAACCAGCCGAGCAAGCACCAGACCTCGGTCACCCAGGACAAGAACACCGACGAGCCGAGCGATACGCCGAGCGACGACACGGGCGACGACACGGTCCCGACCGACGAGGCCACCTCCGGTGGCACGGGCAGCGACTACCTCCCGAGCCAGGGCCCGACGCCGACGTACTCCGACGGCGACCCCACCGACGAGCCCACGGACCAGCCGACGGATCCGGGCAACGACGACCAGCCGAGCGACGAGCAGACCACCCCCGGCGGCGGCGAGCAGACCACCGAGCCCACGAACGACCCGCCCTCGACGGGCGACGGCCAGCCCACCGATCCGACGGGCGACACGGGCAACGTCGACGGCACGCCCTGAGGGCGGGGCGGGGGCGCCGGGAACCTCGCGCAGAGGCCCTCGGCGCCCCCGTCGGCTCCTCGGTGCCCCCGTCAGTCCCCTTGGTGCCCTGTCAGCCCCTCGGCGCCCCCGCCAGCTCCCTCGGCGCCGCCGTCAGCCCCCTTGGCGCCCGCTCAGCCGCAGAAGGCGTCGCGGACCGCGTCGTACTCCCGGGTCCACCACACCACCAGCGCGGCGGCCGCCGGGAACTGCGGATCGGCGCGCCCGTCCCCGCGCTGGTAGCGCCAGCGCAGCATCCAGAAGTCGTTGAGCCGTTCCCACCACACCCGGTGCACGGCCGCGGCCATCTCGGCGGCCCCGGCCCCCGCCGTGCAGCGGTACGCCCGTGCGTAGGACCGCACCTTGGTGAGCTCCAGGGTGCCGCCGGGCCGTACGAAGAAGATCGCGGCGGCCCGGACCGCCTCCTCGGCGCGCGGCTGCACCCCGAGCCGGTCCCAGTCGACGATGGCGGCCGGTTCCGTATCGCGGTAGAGCAGGTTCAGGGGGTGGAAGTCGCCGTGCACCCAGCCGGTGACCGGGACGGCGTGTGCCTCCGGGCGGCGGTGCGCGTGCCGCTCCAGCAGCGCCCGCCGCTCGACCAGGCGGTGCTCGGCGAGCTCGTCGAAGGAGTCGCGTGCCCGGCGCCTCCGGACCAGCGTGAGCAGCTCGTCGATGACGGCGAAGGTGTCCACTGGGTCGGCCGCCTCCCCGGGCGGCTGCCGGTCGCCCGTACGGGCCCGCATGACCCGCTCCAGACAGGTGTGGACCAGCCCGAGCAGCCCGCCCAGCCGCCAGCACTGCGGGGCGGTCAGCTCACCGCCGTCGCGGTGCCGCCCGTCGACCCAGGGGTGTAAGGCGTAGCAGCGGCCGCCGATGACCACGACCGTACGGCCGTCGGCGTCGGGGACCGGCGGGGCGACGGGCACCCCGAGCGCGCCCAGCCGCTGGGTGACCCGGTGCTGGCGGGCGATGGCGGTGCGGTCGCCGTCGAGGTGGTGTTTGAGGAAGAACCGGCCGCGGGTGGTGGCGAGGCGGTAGCCGCGGTTGAGCAGCCCCTGGGTGAGCGGTTCGCAGGAGACCGCCTCACCGGCGCTGTCGTAGCGGCGGAGCAGGGTGCTCAGGGTTTCCCCGTCGGGAGCGTCCTCGGCGGAGCGTACATGTGAGCGCGGCACCTGCCAGATGTTAGATCACCGGACATCACCGCCACGGCGCACACAAAGGGGACGATGCGCCTGCCGAACGCGCCCGGTTGACCGAGACGTCACCACCCCACCCCGGCCCGCACCGCCCCCGCCGGGCGCAGCGCGTCTGCCTCCGTGCCGCCCCCGCCGGCCGGGGCCCGCCCCTCCGGGATCGGTGCCGTCCCGCGTCGGGCTCAACGTCTCGGGGGCCTGCGCCGCCTCCGCCGGAACAACAGCGCTTCGGGACCCGGGTCGCCCGCCGCCGGGGGCCTGTGCCTCCGCAGCCGTGTCGCCCGCCGCTGCGGGCAGCGCCCGCGCCGCCCGTGTCGGGCTCACCGGTTCGTGGTCTGCGCCGTCTCCGCCGGGGGGGTGCTTCGGGGTCCGCCCTCCCCGCTCAGGGGCCAGCGTGTCTGGCCTCGTGCCGCCCGCCGCCGCAGGGCAGTGCCTCTCCGGGGGCCGTGTTGCCCGCCGCCGCGCGGTAGTGCTCGTGCCGTCCGCGTCGGGTTCAGCGGTTCGGGGCCCTGTGTCGCCCGCGTCGGGCTCCGCGTGTCTGGCCCCGTGCCGTCCCCGCCGGGGGGTGCTTCGGGGCCCTCCGGGGTCCCGGTCCGCCGCCGGGGGCCTGTGCCTCCGCAGCCGTGTCGCCCGTCGTCGCGGGGCGCAGTGCCTCCGGAGCCGTGCCGCCCCCGGGGGGGCCCGCGCCGCCGCCCCGTTCGCCCGCCCCGTCAGGGTCATCGCCTCTGGGTCTGTTTGGCCTGCATTCGGGCGACGTACGCCGCCGCCTGGGAGCGGCGTTCCATGCCGAGCTTGGAGAGCAGGCTGGAGACGTAGTTCTTGATCGTCTTCTCGGCCAGGTGCAGCCGTTCGCCGATCGCCCGGTTGGTGAGCCCCTCGCCGATCAGCAGCAGGATTCGGCGTTCCTGCTCGGTGAGGGAGGCGAGCCGGTCGTCCGCCGGTTTGACGGCTGCCTGGCCGCGCAGCCGCTCCAGTACGCGGGCGGTGGCCACCGGGTCGAGCAGGGACCGGCCCGCGGCCACGTCCCGGACGGCGGCGAGCAGTTCGCCGCCGCGGATGTCCTTCAGGACGTAGCCCGACGCGCCCGCGATGATGGCGTCGAAGAGCGCCTCGTCGTCGGCGAAGGAGGTGAGCATCATGCAGCGGATGGACTCGTCGCGGGCGCGGATCTCGCGGCAGACCTCGACCCCGCTGCGGTCGGGCAGCCGGATGTCCAGGACGGCGACGTCGGGGCGGACGGCCGGAATCCGGGCCAGCGCGTCGGCCGCGGTGCCCGCCTCGCCGACCACCTCCATGTCCGGCTCGCTCGCGAGCAGGTCGCGTACGCCGCGTCGTACGACTTCATGGTCGTCGACCAGGAAAATCCTTATTTTTCCTTCTTCGCGCACGGCTCCAGTCTCACACACGAAGTCTTCCCGTGCCGTTGTCCAGCGGGATACCGTGCGCTTGTCCGGCGGCCTGCGGGGCTGTGACCAGTGGATGTTTCCCCGGCCACGCGATTTACTTGGAAATCCAAGCAAAATTGCAGGTCAGGTGGGGTTTCGCAGACACGCGACGCACTGGGTAACGTGCCTTGTGCAGGGCCAGCCGCCGGGTACCTGTCACGCCCGGTCTTGCCTCGGCGCACCCACCCCGTGCGCCGTCGCCGAGCGGGCGAGCCGCAACTGGCCGCCGGCGGATCCCGGGGGCCGGACAGACGGAGGAGCACACGTGACCGTGGAGAGCACTGCCGCGCGCAAGCCGCGCCGCAGCGGAGCCAAGCGCAGCACCACCGCGCGGAACGCCAAGAAGCAGCAGCCTGCGGGCCAGACCGAACTCGTACAGCTGCTGACCCCCGAGGGCGAACGGGTCGAGCACCCGGAGTACTCCATCGACCCGACCCCCGAGGAGCTGCGCGGTCTGTACCGGGACATGGTGCTGACGCGGCGGTTCGACGCCGAGGCGACCACCCTCCAGCGCCAGGGCGAACTGGGCCTGTGGGCGTCGCTGCTCGGCCAGGAGGCGGCGCAGATCGGCTCCGGCCGGGCGCTGAACGACGCCGACTACGTCTTCCCCACCTACCGCGAGCACGGTGTGGCCTGGTGCCGGGGCGTGGACCCGACCAATCTGCTGGGGATGTTCCGCGGGGTGAACCACGGCGGCTGGGACCCCAACAGCAACAACTTCCACCTGTACACCATCGTCATCGGCTCCCAGGCGCTGCACGCGACCGGTTACGCGATGGGCGTGGCCAAGGACGGCGGGGACTCCGCGGTGCTGGCCTACTTCGGTGACGGCGCCTCCAGCCAGGGCGATGTCGCCGAATCGTTCACCTTCTCCGCGGTCTACAACGCCCCGGTCGTCTTCTTCTGCCAGAACAACCAGTGGGCCATCTCCGAGCCCACCGAGAAGCAGACCCGGGTCCCGCTCTACCAGCGCGCCCAGGGCTTCGGCTTCCCCGGGGTGCGGGTGGACGGCAACGACGTGCTCGCCTGTCTGGCCGTCACCAAGGCCGCGCTGGAGCGGGCGCGCACCGGGCAGGGCCCGATGCTCATCGAGGCGTTCACCTACCGCATGGGCGCGCACACCACCTCCGACGACCCGACGCGCTACCGCTCCCCGGAGGAGCGGGAGCTGTGGGAGACCAAGGACCCGATCCTGCGGCTGCGCACCCTGCTGACCCGCGAGGGCCTGGTCGACGACGCGTACTTCGCCGACCTCGAGCGGGAGAGCGACGCGCTGGCCAAGCGGGTACGGGACGCCGTACGGGCCATGCCCGACCCCGAAGACATGGCGCTGTTCGAGCACGTCTACGCCGACGGCCACGCGCTCGTCGACGAGGAGCGGGCGCAGTTCGCCGAGTACCAGGCTTCGTTCGTCACCGCTGAGGAAGGCATCTGACATGGCCGCCGAGAAGATGTCGCTCTCCAAGGCGATCAACGCGTCGCTGCGCACGGCGCTCGAGGCCGACCCCAAGGTCCTGATCATGGGCGAGGACGTCGGCAAGCTCGGGGGCGTCTTCCGGGTCACCGACGGGCTGCAGAAGGACTTCGGCGAGGACCGGGTCATCGACACCCCGCTCGCCGAGTCCGGCATCGTGGGCACCGCGATCGGGCTCGCGCTGCGCGGCTACCGCCCGGTGGTGGAGATCCAGTTCGACGGTTTCGTCTTCCCCGCCTACGACCAGATCGTCACCCAGCTCGCCAAGATGCACGCGCGGTCGCTCGGCAAGGTCAAGCTGCCGGTCGTGGTCCGCATTCCGTACGGCGGCGGCATCGGCGCGGTGGAGCACCACAGCGAGTCGCCGGAGGCGCTGTTCGCGCATGTGGCGGGGTTGAAGGTGGTCTCGCCCGCCAATGCCTCCGACGCCTACTGGATGCTCCAGCAGGCCATCGGCAGCGACGACCCGGTCATCTACTTCGAGCCCAAGCGCCGCTACCACGACAAGTCCGAGGTCGACACCTCCGCGATCCCCGGTCCGCTGCACTCCGCCCGGGTGGTGCGGCCGGGAACGGACCTGACCCTGGCGGCCTACGGCCCGATGGTCAAGGTCTGTATGGACGCCGCCGCGGCGGCCGCCGAGGAGGGCACGTCGCTGGAGGTCGTGGACCTGCGCTCGATCTCGCCGCTGGACTTCGACACGATCCAGGGGTCCGTGGAGCGGACGGGCCGGCTGGTCGTCGTCCACGAGGCACCGGTGTTCCTGGGCACCGGGGCGGAGATCGCCGCACGCATCACCGAGAGGTGCTTCTATCACCTCCAGGCCCCGGTGCTGCGGGTCGGCGGCTACCACTCGCCGTACCCGCCGTCACGGCTCGAGGACGAGTACCTTCCGGGGCTGGACCGGGTGCTCGACGCCGTAGACCGTGCGTTGGCGTACTGAAGGGCTTGAGGAGATCGTGACGATGACCGCAGTCGAACAGCGCTTCCGTGAGTTCAAGATGCCCGACGTGGGCGAGGGGCTGACCGAGGCCGAGATCCTCAAGTGGTTCGTGGCGCCGGGCGACACGGTGACCGACGGCCAGGTGGTGTGCGAGGTCGAGACCGCCAAGGCCGCCGTCGAGCTGCCCATCCCGTTCGACGGAGTGGTGCACGAGCTGCGCTTCGACGAGGGCACCACCGTGGACGTGGGCACGCCGATCATCTCGGTGGACACCGACCCCGGTGCGGGGGACGCGGCGCCCCAGGCGGCTCCCGCCGCCGAGGAGTCCGCCGCCGAGAAGCCCGCCGCCGAGAAGCCGGCGGAGAAGGAGGGCCGCCAGGCCAATCTGGTCGGCTACGGGGCGGCGCCCGCCTCCACCAAGCGCCGTCCGCGCAAGCCGCTGCCGGGCCGGCAGCGGCCCGACGCGGCGAAGCCCGCCCCGGCCCCGGCCGAGGCGGCACCGGCCGCCCCCGCGCCCGCCCGCCCCGCGGCCGCGCCCGAGCTGAACGGCAGCGCCCGGACCACCCGGCCGCTGGCCAAGCCCCCGGTCCGCAAGCTCGCCAAGGACCTGGGCATCGACCTGGAGACGGTCACCCCGAGCGGGCCGGACGGGATCATCACCCGCGAGGACGTCCACGCGGCCGCCGAGGCCCTCAGGGCGGTCCAGGAGGCGCCCGTGGCGGCCCCGTCCGCGGCCGCCGAGGGCCGGGAGCGGCGGGTGCCCGTGAAGGGCGTACGGAAGGCCACCGCGCAGGCGATGGTCAACAGCGCCTTCACCGCCCCGCACGTGACCGAGTTCGTGACGGTCGACGTCACCCGCACCATGAAGCTCGTCGCCGACCTCAAACAGGACCCGGAGATGGCCGGGCTGCGGGTCAACCCGCTGCTGCTGGTCGCCAAGGCCCTGCTGGTGGCCATCCGGCGCAACCCGGACATCAACGCCACCTGGGACGAGGACAACCAGGAGATCGTCTACAAGGACTACGTCAATCTGGGCATCGCGGCGGCCACGCCGCGCGGGCTGATCGTCCCCAACATCAAGGACGCGCACGCCAAGACCCTGCCCGAACTGGCGTCCGCCCTGGGCGAGCTGGTCACCACCGCCCGTGAGGGCAAGACCAGCCCGGCCGCGATGTCCGGCGGCACGGTCACCATCACCAACGTGGGCGTCTTCGGTGTCGACACCGGCACCCCGATCCTCAACCCCGGCGAGTCCGCGATCCTCGCCTTCGGCGCCATCAAGCTCCAGCCGTGGGTCCACAAGGGCGAGGTCAAGCCGCGCCAGGTGACCACCCTCGCGCTCTCCTTCGACCACCGGCTGGTCGACGGTGAGCTGGGCTCCAAGGTGCTCGCGGACGTCGCGGCGATCCTGGAACGCCCCAAGCGCCTGCTCACCTGGGCCTAGTCGCGCCAGCCCCGATCACCTGGCCCTGATCACCTCCGGGCCGTCCTCCGTCCCTCGTCCCCCGTCCGTATCGCGGACGGGGGACGAGTGCGCATGCATCTTGTATCTATGATGTGCTCATCATGAGTCCCGCTGATACGGCCACCAAGCCGCCGCCCGCCGCCGAACGCGTCTACCACCACGTCAAACAAGCCGTCCTCGACCGCCGCTACGAGGGCGGCACACTTCTGAGCGAAGGCGAACTCGCGGATGCCGTCGGGGTCTCCCGTACGCCCGTCCGGGAGGCCCTGCTGCGCCTGGAGGCCGAGGGGCTGCTCAAGCTCTATCCGAAGAAGGGCGCCCTGGTCCTGCCCGTCTCCGCGCAGGAGATCGCGGACGTGGTCGAGACCCGGCTGCTGGTGGAGCAGCACGCGGTCGCCAAGGTGGTACCGGCCGGGGAGAAGCTGCTGGGGCGGCTCGAGGAGCTGCTGGAGGAGCAGAAGGTGCACGCCGCGGCCGGGGATCTGGCCGCGTTCGCGGTCGCCGACCGCTGCTTCCACGCGGCGATCGTCCGGGCGGCCGGAAACGGCATCCTGGCGCAGCTCTACGACCAGTTGCGGGACCGTCAGCTGCGGATGGGCGTGGCCACGATGAACGCCGAGCCCGACCGCATCGCCAAGAACATCACCGAGCACACCGAGATCCTCCAGGCCCTGCGCGCCGGGGACGCCGCTTTCGTGTCCGGTCTGGTGCAGCGTCACATCAGCTGGGTGAACAATCTCGCCCGGGGTGAGGTGCGATGACCTCGGCTCACCTGCCCGGGGACCCGCCCGGCGGCCGTCGTGCCGTCGCCGTATGGGGCCTGGGCGTCGCCGTCTACTTCGTCGCCATCACCTATCGCACCAGCCTCGGTGTCGCCGGTATCGACGCCGCCGAGCGCTTCCACATCAACGCCTCGGCGCTGTCGACCTTCTCCATCCTCCAGGTGCTGGTCTACGCCGGGATGCAGATACCGGTCGGGCTCATGGTCGACCGTCTCGGCACCCGTAAGGTGCTCATGCTCGGCGTGCTGCTCTTCACCGTGGGGCAGTCCGGCTTCGCTTTCTCCCACTCCTACGCCATGGCGCTGGCCTCCCGGGCGCTGCTCGGCTGCGGTGACGCCATGACCTTCATCAGCGTGCTGCGGCTCGGCTCGCGCTGGTTCCCGGCCCGCCGGGGCCCGCTCATCGCGCAGGTCGCCGCGCTCTTCGGCATGGCGGGCAACCTGGTCTCCACGCTGGTGATCGCCCGGACGCTGCACAGCGCCGGCTGGACCACGACCTTCGCGGGCAGCGCGGTCGGCGGTGTGGCCGTCTTCGTCCTGGTGCTGTTCTTCCTCAAGGACCACCCGGAGGGCTTCGAGCCCGGCCCCGGCCCCCGTATGGCGGGCGGCTTCGTCCGCCGGCAGATCGTGGCCACCTGGCGCGAGCCCGGCACCCGGCTGGGCATGTGGGTGCACTTCACCACCCAGTTCCCGGCGATGGTCTTCCTGCTGCTGTGGGGGATGCCGTTCCTGGTCGAGGCGGAGGGGCTGTCCCGCGCGACCGCGGGCCGGCTGCTGACCCTCGTGGTGCTGTCCAACATGGCGGTCGGCCTGATCTACGGGCAGGTCATCGCCCGGCACCACGCCGCCCGCGCCCCGCTGGCCCTCGGCACGGTCGGCGCCACCGCGCTGCTGTGGGGGGCCGTGCTGGCCTGGCCGTCCGACCACGCGCCGCTGTGGCTGCTGGTGGTCCTGTGCGTCGTGCTCGGTGCCTGCGGCCCCGCGTCGATGATCGGCTTCGACTTCGCCCGGCCGGCCAATCCGCCCGAGCGGAGCGGCACCGCCTCCGGGATCGTCAACATGGGCGGCTTCACGGCCACGATGACCACGCTGCTGGCCGTCGGCGTCCTGCTGGACCTGACCGGCGACGACTTCCGGATCGCGTTCGCCTCGGTGTTCGTGCTCCAGGCGCTCGGCGTCACCCAGATCCTGCGGCTGCGCGGACGTGCGCACCGCCGCGAGCGCGAGCGCGTGGTCGCGAGCCGCGTCGAGGCGGTGCACGTACCGGCGTGACCCGCCAGGGGCTACGGCACGCCCCAGGGCGCTGCGGTGTGACCCGCCAGGGGCCACGGCGCCCCCAGGGCGCTACGGCGTGACCGCGAAGTGCCCGAGGATGGTCTCGGCCAGCGGCAGATCGCCCTCGATCTTCAGCCGCTCCGAGACCGCCTCGGGCCGCACCCGCCCGCAGGCCAGCCGGACGTAGGTCTCCCAGTCCAGGGTGAGGGTGACCGTCGGCCCGAGCGAGACGCTGCCGTCGATGGTGCCCCTGCCGTGCGCGTCGACCCGGACCGTCCGCATGAACTCCAGCGGGCCGCTCACATCGAAGACGACGGCGGAGTGGGGCGGTGCGCCCGCGTCCTTGGCGACCACCTTCGGCAGCGCCGCCAGCAGCAGGTCACGGGTGATCGAGGCACCCGGGGAGTCCAGGTTGCCGGGCTTGTTCAGGGCCCGGCGCAGATCCTGTTCGTGCACCCAGATGTCGAAGGCCCGCCGGGTCAGGGCCTCCTCCAGGGTCACCTCGGTGCCGCCGGGCCAGCGCACCATGGCGTCCGGGGCGCGCTTCTCGTTCCGCAGCTGACGGTTCCGCCGGATGACGGTGTACTCCAGTTCGGAGGTCATCTCGGGCGCGGTGTGGCAGCGCCGGACGTCGACCTGGACCTCCATGTACCGCGACAGCTCGCTGGTGACGTGGAACAGATCGCGCGGCAGGGAGTGGATGGGGCGGGGGTCGCCGAGCATCTCGCATTCGAGTCCGATCACATGCGAGACGACGTCCCGCACCGACCATCCCGGGCACTCGGTGGCGCGGTTCCACTCACTCTCCGGGAGTGGATTGACCAACTCCGATATCGCGTCGATGGAGTGGGTCCAGGCGTCGATGGAGTTCTGAAGGCTGGGATGGACGGTCACGGGACCCCTCGGGCGGTTGGTACGCGGGCTGGGTGCTGGTGTGTGCGTTCAAGTTACGCTGCCCACGAGCGCACGGGCAGTGCTTTCGGGTCTGATCGTAGGCCCGGAACGGCGGCCGACGGCCTCCCGCGATGGTAGTGTGCCGCCCGCTCCGCCCTTATGTCCGGACAGAATCGGGCGCATCGGGCGAAAGCTGTTCAGGGGGCGGGGGGAATGACATGACCGGAACTGATGTTTGATGGGGGTATGGCTCCACGTGCACGCGTCCGCGCCCCCGAGCTGATCGGGCAGGGCGGCTGGCTCAATACCGGCGGTAACGACCTCTCCCTCGCCGATCTGCGAGGGCGCATCGTCATTCTCGACTTCTGGACGTTCTGCTGCGTGAACTGTCTGCACGTCCTGGACGAGCTGCGCGAGCTGGAGGAGAAGCACCGCGACACCGTGGTGATCGTCGGGGTGCACTCGCCGAAGTTCGTCCACGAGGCCGAGCACCAGGCGGTCGTGGACGCCGTCGAGCGCTACGAGGTGCACCACCCGGTCCTCGACGACCCCGAGCTGGCCACCTGGAAGCAGTACGCGGTACGGGCCTGGCCCACCCTGGTCGTCATCGACCCCGAGGGCTATGTGGTCGCCCAGCACGCGGGCGAGGGCCACGCACACGCCCTGGAGACCCTCGTGGGGCAGCTGGAGGCCGAGCACGGCGCCAAGGGCACCCTGCGGCGCGGTGACGGCCCGTACGTGCCCCCGGAGCCGGTCCCCACCGAGCTGCGCTTCCCCGGTAAGGCGCTGCTGCTGCCCGGCGGCACCTTCCTGGTCTCGGACACCACCCGTCACCAGCTGGTGGAGCTCGCGGCGGACGGCGAGCGCGTGGTGCGCCGGATCGGCACGGGTGAGCGCGGCCTTACCGACGGCACGAGCGAGTCGGCCCGCTTCAGCGAGCCCCAGGGGCTCGCCCCGCTTCCCGACGGCACCGTGGCCGTCGCCGACACCGTGAACCACGCGCTGCGCCATTTCGACCCGGCCACCGGCGAGGTCACCACGCTCGCCGGGACCGGCCGCCAGTGGCGGCAGGGGTCCCCCACCGAGGGGCCCGCCCAGGACACCGACCTGTCCTCCCCCTGGGACGTGGCCTGGTTCGCCGGCCGGCTGTGGATCGCCATGGCCGGCGTCCACCAGCTGTGGACCTACGACCCCGAGGCCGGGACCGTACGGGCCGCCGCCGGGACCACCAACGAGGGCCTGGTCGACGGCCCCGCCGAGACGGCCTGGTTCGCCCAGCCCTCCGGGCTCGCCGCGGCCGAGGACCGGCTGTGGATCGCGGACTCCGAGACGTCCGCGCTGCGCTATGTCGAACGCGCGGCGGACGGTGCCGACGGCTTCGCCGTCCGTACCGCCGTCGGCACCGGGCTCTTCGACTTCGGCCACCGCGACGGCGCCGCCGGTCAGGCGCTGCTCCAGCATCCGCTGGGGGTCACCGCGCTGCCCGACGGCTCGGTGGCGATCTCGGACACCTACAACCACGCGCTGCGCCGCTTCGACCCGGCCACCGGCGAGGTCACCACGCTCGCCACCGATCTGCGCGAGCCCTCCGACGCGGTCCTGGCCGACGAGGACATCGTCGTGGTGGAGTCCGCCCGGCACCGGCTGACCCGGCTGCGGCTGCCGGAGGAGGCCGTAAGGGTCGAGGGGACGACGCACCGCACCCAGCGCGCCGCGACCGACATCGCCCCGGGGACGCTCCGGCTGGACGTGGTCTTCCAGGCGCCCGCCGGGCAGAAGCTGGACACCCGCTACGGCCCCTCCACCCGGCTGCTGGTGAGTTCCACCCCGCCCGAGCTGCTGGCCGGCGGGGACGGCGCGGGGACGGACCTGAGCCGTGAGCTCGTCCTTACGGAGGGCGTGACCGAGGGCGTGCTGCACGTCTCGGCGATGGCCGCCTCCTGCGACGACGACCCGGACAACGAGTACCCGGCCTGCCATGTGCACCAGCAGGACTGGGGCGTCCCGGTGCGGGTCACCGAGGGGGGCGCGGACCGGCTGCCGCTGGTGCTCGCCGGGATGGACGCGTAGGTCCCGGCGGTCCCCTCCGCCTGCCGTCCCGCCCGACGCGGCACCGCGTCCGGCCGGGCGACATGACGAGACGGCCCCCGCCGAAGCGGGGGCCGTCCGGGGCAGGTAGCCGGGGGGAGACGGCTACCTGTCCGGCTGGGTGGCCCGGTGACGAGCGGTCAGCGGAGCGGAAGGGCGGGCGGTCGGCGTGTCCCGGGGCGAGCCGTCACCAGAGCAGCGCGTCCGACGCGTCGCTCTGCCAGTAGCCGATCTCCGCCCCGCCGTCGACCTCCACCGCGTCGCCGGGCAGGTCGACGGTGCGGCGGCTCTCGTCGCCGGGGAGGGACACGGTCAGCCCGGTGACCAGCCGGGTGCCGCCGGCCGGGGCGTCCGCCGCGGAGGTGGTGGTGAGACCGGCGTAACCGCTCTCGCCGGGGGCCAGGGTGACGACCGTCCGCGGCCGGGTGTCCCCGGCCGCCGGTACGGCCGAGTCCGCGCCGTCGAACCGCACCACGGGGAAGCCGGTGAGCCGGCAGGGCGTCCCGGACTGGTTGGTGATCTCCATCAGCAGGTGGTTGGCCGGCCGGGGCACGGAGATGACGCCCACCGACATGGCGCCCGGGTCGCAGGCGCCGGCCTCCTCCTCGACACCGCCGTCGGCCCGCAGACCGCCCTGGGCCCCGGCGTCGGCGCCGCCGTCCGCCACCGCGCCCGGCCCGGCCTCCTGGGCGCCGTCCTCATGGGCGGTGGGGACGGCCGCGGCCATGCTGTCCGCCCGGCCGGCCGTCTTCACGCCCGACGCGTCGGCGGTGCCGCACGCCGCGAGGGTGATGCCCGCGGCGACGACCGTCAGCCCGGCCGCGACCGAGCGCAGGGTGCCGGCGCGGTGGGCGAGGCGAGCGGTGGTGAGCGGCATGGCGGTTCTCCTCCCAGCGGGCGTTCGGTCGTCTTCCGGTACGGCTCAAGCCTGTCCGGATCCGCTGCCGTTCGGCTGGTGTACGGCTGCCGCCCGCTAACGCACCGCTAACGCACCGCTGTTCACCCCTGGTCGGGCCCCTGCGGCGGGTCGCCGGACGGCAGGCGGGACGCCTCGCCGGGGCCGTCGCCGCGTCCGCTCCCGTCGCCCTGGGCGAAGAGTTTCACCAGGTCGCTCATGACGTAGCGGTTGGTGGCCTCCTCGTCCAGCAGATGCATCTCCGCCAGCCGGTCCAGGGAGTCCTGGATCAGCTCGGGGTCCGCCCCCGACAGGGCGGCCGCCTCGGCGGTGTTGACCTCCCGCGCGAAACCGGCGCCCAGGGCCCGCAGCAGCTCCGCGTCGTCCGCCGAGAGCCGGGCCACCGAGTTGCGCAGCGCGGCGGCCACCCCGGTGTCCTCCGCCGACAGCAGGGACAGCCGGCGGCGCTCGTCGCGCAGCGCGGTGGCCAGCCGGGCCAGCCGCCAGCGGGGCCGGGCCACCAGCTGGGCGGAGGCGGCGCGCAGCGCCAGCGGCAGCCCGTCGCACAGGGCCACCAGCTCCCGTGCGGCCTCCGGGTCCTCGGCGACCCGGGCGGGCCCCAGCAGCGTGCCCAGCAGGCCCACCCCGTCCTCGGGGCCGAGGGCGTGCAGCCGTACCGGGCGGGCGGCGTCGGTGGCGATCAGCCCGTCCAGCCGGCTGCGGCTGGTGACCAGCGTGGCGCAGTGGGGTCCGCCGGGCAGCAGCGGGCGCACCTGGGCGGAGCTGCCCGCGTTGTCCAGCACCACCAGCAGCCGACGGGGCGCGGTCAGCGAGCGGTACAGCGCGGACGCGGCCTCGGGTGAGGTGGGGATCTGCTCGGCCGGGGTGCCCAGGGCGAGCAGGAACTCGCGCAGCACGGCGGCGGGCAGCGCCGCCTCACCGCCGCTGAAGCCGCGCAGGTCGGCGAAGAGCCGTCCGTCGGGGAAGGCGGCGGCGTGGGCATGGCCCCAGTGGACCGCAAGGCCGGTCTTGCCGACCCCGGCGGGCCCGGTGAGCAGCGCGATCCCGCCTTCCTGGGGGTAGCCGCCGGAGCCGCCCGCCGCGCCGCCCCGGTCCGCTTCGGCGGCGCCCAGGGTCAGCCGGGACAGCTCGGCCAGCTCCGCGCTCCGGCCGTGGAAGCCCGCCGGGGGCCGGGGGAGCAGCTCGGGTACGGGCGCGGGGGCCGAGGCGGCCGCGGGCACGGACAGCGGCTGCGACGGCGTGGCGGGCACCTGCTGCCCGCCCGGCCGGCCCGCGGGGCCCGGCTGCCCGGCGGGCTCCGCGCCGCCGTGCTGCGGCCCGTCCGCCGTGGGTGCCGCCCGCAGGATCTCCTGGTAGGCGGCGCTGAGCCGCTGGCCCGGATCGACCCCCAGGTCGTCGTCGAGCAGCTGCCGGGTGCGGTGGAACCAGGCGATGGCGTCGGACTGCCGCCCGGAGCGGTAGAGCGCCAGCATCAGGGCGGCGATCAGCCCCTCGCGCAGCGGGTTGGCGACGGCGGCGGGGTGCAGGGCGCGCACCGCCTCCTCGTGCCGGCCCAGCGCCCCGTAGGCCCGTGCCAGGGCCTCCACGGCGCTCAGCCGCCGCTCCTCCAGGGCGTGCGCGGCCGCCGCGAACGGCGGGCTGGCCACGGTCCCGGTGAGCGCCGGGCCGCGCCACAGGCCGAGCGCCTGGTTCAGCAGCTGGACGGCCTCGCCGGGGGCGGACTCCGGGCTGGCCTGGGCGGTCAGCTGGTCGAAGCGCTGGGTGTCGATCAGCGCCTCGGGTACCCGCAGCAGATAGGCGGAGCTGTGGGTGGCCAGCTCGACGCCGTGGTCCTCGGCGCCGCCCTCGGCCAGGACGGCGCGCAGCCGCGAGACATGGCCCTGGATGACGGTCCGGGCGTGGGCGGGCGGCTCGTCCTCCCACAGGCTGGAGATCAACTGCTCCACGGACACCGTCGCGTTGGGCCGCAGCAGCAGCATCGCGAGCACGCTGCGCCGTTTGGCGGGCCCCAGCGCGAGCTCGACGGGGGCCGTCGGCGGCCCCGCCATGACGGTCACCGGGCCCAGCAGGGAGAAGTCCAACTCAGCCCTCCAGAAACGCGTGCAGTGCCTTGGCCAGCAGCCGGGGGTCCTGTGCGCCGCACAGTTCCCGGGCCGAGTGCATGGACAGGATCGCGATGCCGATGTCGACGGTGGCGATGCCGTGCCGGGCGGCGGTGATCGGTCCGATCGTGGTGCCGCACGGCATGGAGTTGTGGGAGACGAAGCTCTGCCAGGGCACCCCGGCGCGCTCGCAGGCGGCGGCGAAGACGGCCCGCCCGGCGCCGTCCGTGGCGTACCGCTGGTTGACGTTGACCTTGAGGATCGGCCCGCCGTTGGGCCGGGGGTGGTGGCCCGGCTCATGGCGCTCGGCGTAGTTGGGGTGGACCGCGTGGCCGGTGTCGGAGGACAGGCAGACGGTGCCCGCGAAGGCGCGCGCCCGGTCCTCGTACGCACCGCCGCGGGCGAAGACCGAGCGCTCCAGCACCGTGCCGAGCAGCGGGCCGTCGGCGCCGGTGTCGGACTGGCTGCCGTTCTCCTCGTGGTCGAAGGCGGCCAGCACGGGGATGTACGGCAGCTCGCCGCGGGCGGCGGCGGCGATCAGCGCGGCCGTACCGGCGTGCACGGACACCAGGTTGTCCATCCGGGGCCCGGCGACCAGCTCACGGTCCCGGCCGAGGTAGGCGGGCGGTTCGACGCTGTGCGTCATCAGGTCCCAGCCGGTGATCTCCTCGGCCGCGACGCCGGTCTCCTCGGCGACGAAGCGGATCAGGTCGCCCTCCTCGGCGCTGCCGAGCCCCCAGATGGGCGTCATATGGCGCTGCTTGTCGAGCTTGAGCCCCTCGGTGTTGACCGATCTGTCCAGATGGACCGCTAGTTGGGGGACTCTCAGCAAGGGACGGTCGACGGTGACGAGGTGGTGTGAGCCGTCCCGGAGGCTGATCCGGCCGGAGAGCCCGAGGTCGCGGTCGAGCCAGGTGTTGAGCAGCGCCCCGCCGTAGATCTCGACGGCGATCTGCCGCCAGCCGTGCGCACCGGTGTCGGGGATCGGCTTGACCCGCAGATTGGGAGAGTCGGTGTGGGCGCCGACGATCCGGTACGGAGTGGCCGGGCTCGTCCCCTCCGGTACGTACCAGGCGATGATCGCGCCACCCCGCAGCACGAACTTCCCGCCGGCCTCGCCGTCCCAGGGCGCGGTCTCCTCGACCCGCCGGAACCCGGCCTTCTCCAGTCGCTCCGCGGCGCTTGCCACCGCGTGGTACGGCGAGGGGCTGGCGCGGAGGAAGGACATCAGGTCGTCGGTGTGGCCGCGGTCGATGCCGGGGTGTGCGCTCATGTACTCAGCATAGATTCGTACCGGGCCGGCTCGCCCTCGTGTGGGGGGTGGCATCCATCCGTGGGGCCACGTTGATCCAATCTGATGAAAGGTCGTCAGCTAAGGCGAGAAATCGGGAGAAACGGTCGATATTCCCCGTGACCGAGCAACGCGGCACTGAGCCGCAACTCGAGGGGATACCGGATGCGCGTTCTTCGACACCTGCTTGTCGTCCTGGGGTCGCTGCTGCTGCTGTGCGGCGGCGGGCCGGCCGTGGCGCAGCCCGTCACGGAGCTCGCCGCGGGGCTCGCCCCCGTGGCCGCCCCGGAGCCGGCGGCCCCGCCCGCGCCCGCTCCGCGTCCGGAGAGCGGCGCGGACGGTGAGGGCAAGGGTCATCCTCCCTGTCCCATGACGGACCGCGTCGGGGGGACCAGCACCGCACCCAATCCTCCGCTCGAGCGCTACTACCAGGGCGACTGGCGGCTCGGCCCCGCACAGCTCCCCCGCCGTGGCGCGATCGGCCGGATGCTCGAAGGCTACGAACGGCTCGACCACTTCTCCTCCGCCTCCGCGTTCCTCGACTGTTACTGGAACGAGCAGACGAACGGCTGGTGGTTCCCGTACCCGGACGGCTGGGTGCTGCTCAACGGAGCGCCCCTGCACACCACGATCAGTCTGAAGGTCGGTCAGAAGGTCGATCTCTTCGGAAGCGGCTTCGGCCATTTCCTCGCCCCGGCGGGCACGCCCTACGAGGAGCGCGCGCTGCCACCCAGCAACCTCAACACCCTCGATCCGGCGTATCCCAACGGCTACCACCTCTACGAGGTCACCCGGCCCTTCCTGGTCGAGGCCGGTCCGATCCGGCCGTGGTTCGGCCAACCCGGCGGCGGGCTCCAGTATCTGACCGGTCCTTCGATCCCCCAGCTGGTCGCGGCCGGTAATCTGCGCCCGCTCAACTGAGGGCGGATGCTGGACCGGTGGACAGAGCGGAACTCGCCCGGACCCTCCGCGCCGAGCAGGTGCCGGACGCGCTGTACGACCTCCCGGGGGTGCGGGACATCCCGGTCCAGCCGGACGCGTACTACTTCCTGCGGCCCGCCCCGGGCGGCGGCTGGGAGACCGGGCTGCGGGAGCGCTCCCGGGACCGGGACATCAGCCGGTTCGCCACGGAGGACGAGGCGTGCCGGGACCTGCTGGCCAAGCTGAGGGCCCGCCCGCGCCCGCCGGAGGGCGGGGGCGAGACGGTCGAGGAGATCCTGGCCCGGGGCGAGGAGCTGCGGCGGTGGGCCCGGGAGGAGGTCGAACGGGCCCTGCGGGAGCGGCCGCCCGGTGCGGAGGAGCGGTGACGGCGGGCCGGACGGACCAGGGGGCCGGCCGCCCCGCTGGAGGATGGGACGGCCGGCCCCCTGGCCGGATGAGGGAGGAGCCTCGGAGCCCGCGGAACCCTCGGGGCCCGCGGAGCCCTCGGAACCCTTAGAACGCAGACTCGTCGAGGTCCATCAGCCCCTTGTCGACCGACTCGGCCAGCGAGCGCTGCACCGAGACGCCCGGCAGCACCTCCTGAGCGAAGAACTTCGCGGCGGCGATCTTGCCCGCGTAGAAGGACCGGTCCTTCGCGGAGGCGGTGCCCAGCTTCTCGGCGGCGACGGCCGCGCCCTTGAGGAGCAGATAGCCGATGATCACATCGCCGGAGGCCAGCAGCAGCCGGGTGGAGTTGAGACCGACCTTGTAGATCGAGCTGATGTCCTGCTCGGTGGCGGCCAGATCGGTGAGCATCGCGCCGACGATCGCCTCCAGGTCCACCGCGGCACGGGCCAGCTGGTCGCGGGCGGCCGCCAGCTCCTCGCCCCCGGCGGCCTCGGCCAGGAACTTCTTGATCTCCTCGGAGACCACGGTGAGCGCCTGGCCCTGATCCCGGACGATCTTGCGGAAGAAGAAGTCCTGACCCTGGATGGCGGTGGTGCCCTCGTAGAGCGTGTCGATCTTGGCGTCCCGGATGTACTGCTCCAGCGGGTACTCCTGGAGGTAGCCGGAGCCGCCGATGGTCTGGAGGGACTGCGCCAGCTGCTCGTACGCCTTCTCCGAGCCGTAGCCCTTGACGATCGGCAGCAGCAGGTCGTTGAGGCGGCTCGCGGCGGAGGCGTCCTCGCCCGCGGCCTCCTTGACCATGACCTCGTCCTGGACGGAGGCGGTGTAGAGGACCAGCGCGCGCAGGCCCTCCGCGTACGCCTTCTGCGTCATCAGCGAGCGGCGCACGTCCGGGTGGTGGGTGATGGTGACGCGCGGGGCGGTCTTGTCGGTGAAGGTCGCCAGGTCAGGGCCCTGCACCCGCTCCTTGGCGTACTCCAGCGCGTTGAGGTAGCCGGTGGAGAGGGTGGCCATGGCCTTGGTGCCGACCATCATCCGGGCGAACTCGATGATCTTGAACATCTGGCGGATGCCGTCGTGCTTCTCGCCCAGCAGCCAGCCCTTGGCCGGACGGTCGGCGCCGAAGGTCAGCTCGCAGGTGTTGGAGACCCGCAGACCCATCTTGTGCTCGACGTTGGTGGCGTACACGCCGTTGCGCGCCCCGAGCTCACCGGTCTCCCAGTCGAAGTCGTACTTGGGGACGATGAAGAGCGACAGCCCCTTGGTGCCGGGCCCCGCGCCCTCGGGCCGGGCCAGCACGAAGTGGATGATGTTGTCGGAGAGGTCGTGCTCACCGGAGGTGATGAACCGCTTCACACCCTCGATGTGCCAGCTGCCGTCCTCCTGCCGGACCGCCTTGGTGCGGCCCGCGCCGACGTCGGAACCCGCGTCCGGCTCGGTCAGCACCATGGTGGAGCCCCACTGCTTGTCCACCATCAGCTGGGCGATCTTCAGCTGCTCCTCGGTGCCCTCGTCGTGCAGCACGCCCGCGAAGGACGGACCGGAGGCGTACATCCAGATCGGGGTGTTGGCGCCGAGGATCGTCTCGGCCGCGCCCCACAGCAGCGAGCGGGGGCAGACCGTGCCGCCGAGCTCCTCCGGGACGCCGAGCCGCCACCACTCGGCCTCCATGTAGGCCCGGTAGCTCTTCTTGAAGGACTCCGGGAGCGGCGCGGTGTGGGTGCTGGGGTCGAAGACGGGCGGGTTGCGGTCGGAGTCGGCGTAGCTCTCGGCCAGCTCGTGCTCGGAGAGCCGGGATATCTCGGCGAGCACGCTCTTGGCGGTGTCGACGTCCATCTCCGCGAACGGGCCGGTGCCGTACACCGTGTCGCGCCCGAGCACCTCGAAGAGGTTGAACTCGATGTCGCGGAGATTCGACTTGTAGTGCCCCATGGCGACGGCTCCGTAAGGATCGGGAGGCGGGACCTCTGCGTTGACGCGTATCGGATCAGCTGTCGCCATGATGCTACCCGTGGGTAATAAAGGGCAACCCTCAACCGGGCAACTGTGACTCAGTACGCTTCTGTGCATGTACGGCTACGACCAGAACGCGAGCGCAGGGCAGGGTTACGCCGCCCCGCCGCCTCCGCCGCAACAGCCGCCGCATGCGTCACATCACACGCAGGCGGGTGCGGCCTACGGCCAGCAGCCGCTCTACCCGGAACCCTCGCCGCCGTCGCTCGCCGACGCGGTGCGGGCCTTCACCACCGGCTCGATGTCGGCCGAGGACTTCCAGCAGATCTTCGCCGGCTCGAAGGTCTACTGCCCGCGCGGTGACAATCCCGGTTTCCTGGCGCTGCACAACACCCAGCAGCCGGTGATCCCCATGTTCACCTCGCTCAAGGAGCTGCGGCGGTACGCGGGCAAGGAGTCCAAGTACTTCGTGATCACCGGTGCCGAGGTGATCGACCTGCTGCCCAGCGGCTACGGCTTCGTCCTCGACATGGAGGGTGAGCACCGCATCGTCTTCGACGCGAAGGCGGTGGAGCAGATGGTGGACTTCGCCATGCGCCGCATGTACGGGTAGATCAGCATAGGTCGGCATACGTCCGGATATCGCCGTTCGCCTCGTAAGGTGCTCGCGCGGAAATAAAGGCCCTCTTGCAGGTCGTTCACCGTTCAATTAAGTTGAACAGTGAACGACCTAGGAGGCCGTCATGCCCGCAGTGACCGTAGAGAACCCGCTGACCCTGCCGCGCGTCGCGGCACCCGCCGAGGCACGACAGCGCCCCGTGCTCTCCGTCACCACCGCTCCCGGCGGCCTCGAGGGCGAGGGCTTCCCGGTGCGCCGGGCCTTCGCCGGAATCGACTACCGGCACCTGGACCCGTTCATCATGATGGACCAGATGGGCGAGGTGGAGTACGCACCGGGCGAGCCCAAGGGCACCCCCTGGCACCCCCACCGCGGCTTCGAGACCGTGACCTACCTGATCGACGGCACCTTCGTGCACCAGGACTCGCACGGCGGCGGCGGCACGATCAACGACGGCGACACCCAGTGGATGACCGCCGGCTCCGGGCTGCTGCACATAGAGGCCCCGCCGGAGTCCCTCGTCATGTCCGGCGGCCTCTTCCACGGGCTCCAGCTGTGGGTGAACCTGCCGCGTGAGCACAAGATGATGCCGCCGCGCTACCAGGACATCGGCGGTGCCAAGGTCAAGCTGCTCACCTCCGCCGACGGCGGGGCGCTGCTGCGCGTCATCGCCGGTGAGCTGGACGGTCACCAGGGTCCCGGCATCACGCACACGCCGATCACGATGATCCACGCGACGCTGGCGCCGGGCGCGGAGATCACGCTGCCGTGGCGGGAGGACTTCAACGGCCTGGCGTACGTGCTCGCGGGGCGCGGTGCGGTCGGTGCCGAGCGCCGGCCGATCCACCTCGGCCAGACCGCCGTCTTCGGCGCCGGCTCCTCGCTCACCGTCCGTGCGGACGAGAAGCAGGACGCGCACACGCCGGACCTGGAGGTCGTCCTCCTCGGCGGACAGCCCATCCGTGAGCCCATGGCCCACTACGGCCCGTTCGTCATGAACACCAAGGCAGAGCTCCAGCAGGCGTTCGAGGACTTCCAGAAGGGGCTGCTGGGCACGATCCCCTCGGTGCACGGGATGTCCGAGGGCGGAATGTAGGGCTCGCCGGGACCATATCTCGCCGGCCCCATATACGGATGAGCCCCGTCCGGATACGGACGGGGCTCATCCACGCCTGCGGGCGGGCAGGATCACCCGTCTTTCAGCGTTGTCCCGGCGTTACCCGGCGCGACGCTTCCGGGTCACGAACGCGAATGCCGCGCCCGCACCGACCAGCAGGGCACTGAGGGCCGTGATCTTCAGCAGGCCGGCACCCGTGTTGGCCAGCGCACCGCCGCCTCCGCCGTCACCGCCGCCACCGCCGGTCTGGGGGCCCGGCTTGTTGGGCTGCTCGGAGGCGGGCGGCTCCTGGGCCGGCGGCGTGGACGACGACGGCGGCGGAGTGGTCGGAGGGGTGGTCGGCGGTGTCTCCTGGGGGATGTAGACGCCGGCGTCGATCGTGTGGTCGACCTCTCCCGGCTTGTCCGGCGCCGTGACGGGCGTCTGCCCGTCGCACAGCCGCCCGGTCTCGGGCGGGGTCACATTGGAGTCATGGGCCCGGTTGTCACCGGCCCTCGGGAGCGTGAACCGCAGCTCGGTGGCCTCCGGCTGTTCCGGCACGTTGCTGGTGTCCGCCGTGCACACGTCGAACTCCACCGTGTACTTCGCACCCGGCTCGAGCTCGTAGGCGGCGCCTACCCCACCGAAGTAGTACTCGCCGGCGGCGTCGGTCGTGGTCGTGGCGACCTGCTTGCCGTCCGCGTCCAGCAGGTTGACCGTCGCGTCCGGCAGCGGCACCTCGTTGGGTCCCTCGGGATCCTGGATCCCGTTGTGGTCGCCGTCGAACCACACCCGGTTGCCGATCTGGATCGGCGCGTTCGCCGCCTCATAGGCGACATCGCCCAGCCCACCGGCCTTGCCGAACGCGCTCTGTGCCTGACTGACGAACTGGTACCCGTTGGCGGTCGGAGCGTTGCCCGGACCCTGACCGGTCGTGACGTCGTAGTAACCGGTCCCGGAGGTGGCGACGTTGACGACCGGGTCGAACTCCGTGCTGATGACCCACTGCTGCTGCGGAATGTAGGCCACCGACCCCAGCGCGGTCTCCGCGTGCACTCCGTTGCCGAAGAAGTCGCCCGGGAAGTACTCGACGACATCGGCGTCCTGGGTGCCACCGGTGGTGGGGCTGGCGTGGTTCGGGCAGTCCCCGGTGCCTTCCCACGAGTACCCACCGGTGGGATTGGCGCAGGCCATGGTGATGTCGCCGCCGGCCATGCCGCTTTCCGGGGTGTCGTTCCCCGGCCTCGGGTCCAGTCCGCCCCAGGCCACGACGTCCATGAACCGGTCGCGGAAACCGAGGATCATCGAACCGTCGCGGGTGAAGGCGAGGGAGGCGAGCTCCGGCTGCGGATCGATGAAGACGTTGCCCACCTTCCGCGCGTCCCACGTGTCCAGGCTGGTGTTCCACGGGTTCCAGTGGGTGGCCTGGTCGACGTCGTTGGAACCGAAGACGGAGCCGCGCTTGGCGGTGAGCGGCTGGGTCAGCACCGTGTCGAACCGCGACCCGTCGTAGGTGTAGACGACGGCCTTCAGGTCTTCCCGCTTCTGTGTGCTCTCCGCGCTGCACACACCGCCGACGTACAGCTTGTTGTCGTGGGTCTGAAGACCGAACGGCCGCCAGTCGCCGGAGCTCGCGCAGCCAGGGTCGGGAATGCGCACCGTCGCCTTGGGCGCGGACGCGGTGGCCCCGGTCGCGTCGAAGCTGACCAGGCGCCGGGTCAGCAGGTTCACCGCGTAGAGCGTCGAGCCGTCCTCGGACAGGGCCAGGCCGCCGATGCTCTCCTTGCCCGGCGCGTCGGTGAACCCGGCGTCCTTGATCATGTTGCTGCCGTCGTGCTGCGTCTCCACGGCGCCCGGCACCTTCGCGAACAGGGTCGGCGCGCCGCCGCCGTTGGTCGGCGTGGTGTAGATCGCGTCACCGCCGCCCGGCCCGTACGGGGTGTACCGCCGGGCGAACGCGCCCTGGAACATTCGCTGCTTGTACTTGTCGTAGGCCAGCGCGAACGTCGTGCCCACCTGGTCCTGCGTGTTGAGGACGGTCGGGCACGCCGTGTCCGGACACGTACCTCGTTTGTCCGTCCCGAACGCCACGAGTGCCCGGGTGTCATTCCCGCCGGCGCCGTTCTGGATCGGTACGAAATACCGTGTCTCCGGCAGCGCGTAGTCGGCCGGGTCCCAGACCCCGGTGATCACCGAGTCGTCCTTGCCGTCCGACACGTCCACGAACGTCGTGAAGCTGTCGAAGTGGTTTTCCACCGTCGAGGCCGGCGCCGCCTGAAGATACTTGTTGTACGGCGCCGGAATGGTGACATCGACGCGGTACTGGCCGCCGGTCAGCTCGGTCGACTGCGAGACCACGACCTTTCCGGTGGCGTCCGTGGTGCCGGTGACCCGGTGGCCGTCAGGGTCGGTTACCGCGACCTTCATGCCCCGCTGGGGAACATCCATGGTCGTGTTGATCACACCGGTGCCGAAGAAATCCCGCAGCACCTGAACGGTCAGGGTTCCGTCGCCCGTCGATGCGGTGGCCGTCCCGGCCGTCGCGCCCATGGCGCTGCCCACCACCAGAAAACCGCATAAGCCCGCTCGGGCCAGCGGGCCCGTATGCTTCCCGGCTGTCCGGCGTAATCTTCTGCACACTCTTCTCACAGCCATAACGCTCCCCTCGTCATGTGAACCGAACACCCGCTCGACAGTCGCGCATCCGCTTCCCGGCCGCGGGTGACACTCCGGCCATGAAAAAGCGCCCACCGCTGTTTCGGTGGGCCTGCTCGTTCTTGGTCGTTTTGGTCTTCTTGGTGGATGTGGCGAATTCAGGGAGAACAAGGGTCCGAATATTCATCCTGAAACCGTTCCACCAGGGACGATACTGTACTGGGTGGGCGCCAAGATCGGGGGGCAGGTCATGAATGGGCGAAAAGTATTAGCAATGCTCCGCGTGCGGAGCACCGAGCGAGGTCTCCCACGGCGCGCGGCCGGCCGGCGCCGATGGCCGCGGCCTCGCTGGGTGGCGGCCGCCATCGGTGGTGTGGCCATCGCGGTGGCCACGTTCCTGGTCGTCGGCAGCGGCTCCGCCCCCACCGGTCCCAAGACCTTGACCTCGGATCAGGCCAACCGTCTGGCGGTCACGCGGTTCCGTAACTACCAGGCGGGCGGGCGCGCCGTGACGATCGACGTGCCGGGCACCGCCGGCGGGCTGACCATCACCGGGTCCATCGACTATCGCGGCGGGATGGGCTACGGCGCGGTGCGCGGCACCGGGCGCGACACCTCCAGCGATGGACTGATCGCGTGGACGGCCACCACCGTGTCGGTCCACCCGATGGCGAACCCTCCGGCGAAGGCACCGGCACGGCCGCCGGAGTCGGGCTGGTACAACCGTCCGCTGCAGAGGTACGGCAGTTCGCTGGACAGCACACTGTCCATCGCGCTGAAGCTGGGCAGCGACCGGCCGGACAACGCCGAACTGCTGCCGCAGAACGGTGCCGCCTGGGTGGGCCGGGACCGGTTGGACGGCCATCGGGTGGACATCATGACCGGGCCGAGCGCCCGTGCCACGTCCAGTACCGCCCCGAGTACCGCCCCGAGCGACGTGCGCTACTGGATCGGCTCGGACGGCACCATGTACCGGGTCCGCGTCGGCGTGGCGTCCGCGCCGCAGCCGGTGGTCATCGATTTCGACACCCAGAAGTACGTCCCGGTCCGGCCGGTACCCGGACTCACCCCGACGCGGTAGCCGCCGCTCAGGACGTCCGCACCCGCGCGCCCGTGGCGAGCAGTGACGCCGGCGGCAGCGGGACGTCCGCCGTGTCCGGCAGCGCCGGAACGGCCGGAACGGCGGTCGCGCCCGTGGTAGTGGCGTGCGGGAACTGCGGCTGTCGCGGAGGCGCTGCCACATCGGTGAACGGGATACCGCCGGGTGCCGTCGGCTTCGACCAGGCGCCGGACGGCGAGGAGGACCGGGCGGGGCGCGGGCAGGACGCGGTGGTCGCCAGCCGGGCGGGCACCGTCGTCCGCAGATCGTTGCCGCGCAGGCAGTTGCCCCGGCCCCGGGTGGCGGTGGGGAACGTCCAGCCCACGTCAACGCCGTTGGCGGTGAAGGTGTTGTCCAGGATGCGGTTGCCGTCCGGCGCTATGTCGGCGGTTGCGGTGATCATCAGCCCGGCGTTGCTGTTGTCGGCGACGCGGTTGCGGACGAACTGGTTGTCGGTGCCGCCGTCGACGCCGATGCCGATGCCCCATCCGCCGTCGGCCTGTTCGGGGGTGGCCGTCTGCTGGTTGGCCGCGATCAGGTTGCCCGCGATGACGGCATCCTGCTGCGGGAGCAGTTTCTCCTGGTGGTCGGAGTTGGTGGTGAGTCCGACCCGGTTACCGACAAGGCGGTTGCCGACGACGTACATGTCGCCACTGGCGTTGGTGCCTTCGTAACCGACCGCGTTGAGTTCGGCGATGTTGTCCCGCACCACGATGTGGCAGGGCTTGCACTGTCCGACGTAGAACCCCGAGTCGGCCGCGCCCGACGCGTACGAGTGCTCGATGACACCGTTCTGCGCGGAGAACGCGTAGATGCCGTACAGCCCGTTGCGGGTCGCGGTCACGTGGGAGACCAGGAACGATTTCAGGAAGGTGACGGGCTCGTCGCCGGTGTCGTAGCCGCCGGACTGTCCCGGCAATCCGGCGGCCGCCTTCGCCGAACCGGTGACCAGGACCCCGTTCTGCGTGTTGTTCCGCACGGTCAGGTTCTCCACGGCCACCCCGGGAGCGGAGACCACGATGCCGTTCGGCTGCTGTAAGCGCCCGTCGATGACGACCTTGTCCCGGGACGCGCCGCGAAGCGTGATGCGAGCCGTGGATATCTTCACCGACTCGTGGTAGACGCCCGGCGCGACCAGCACCAGATCACCGGACCGGGCCAGGGACACCGCGTCCGAGATCGTCGGGGCGTCGGCCGGCACGTTGATCGTCACATGCGCACCGGACGGTCGTCGGCCGTGGTTGGAACCGTCACCGTCATCGTCCGCGCCGCAGCCGACCAGTACGGGGGCCAGTGTTCCGAGCACCGCGGCCATCAGGCGAAGACGGAGACGAGGCATGGCCTCATCCTGGCACGGAGGCCGACGGAGTCGCAGGCGCCGGAACGGATATGGCACAGTTCACACTGTGCGCCAATCCGATTCCCGTCCGTCACGCCGCGCCTTCCTCGGTGCCACCGGTACCGTGACCGCCGTCGGCCTCTCCGCCGGGTGCCAGTCGGATTCCGCCCGTCCGGACCGGTCCGATGCCCCCGCGCCGACCCCGCCGGTCTCCCCAACGGGCCGGTACCAGGCGGGCATCACGCTTCCCCAGCCGGCCCAGCGGAACCTGCTGGCCGTGGTGGCCGACCTCGCTGACGCCGGGTCCGTCCGTCCGCTGCTGGCCGAACTCGGCGAGGCCATCCGCACCCTCACCACGGGGACCGACGCACGGCTGATGGGCCTGGAGCCGGGCGATCTGACCGTGACGATCGGGGTGGGCCCCCGACTGGTGCGCACGGTCGATCCCGCCCTGCCCGGCGCGAAGGACCTGCCACGGTTCTCCCGTGAGCGGATCGACCCATCGGCACGCGGCGGCGACCTGCTGATACAGATCTGCGCCGGCGACGCCCTGGTGTTACCGATGGTGGCCGCCGCGCTGCTGGAGCAGGCCGGTGACCGGATACGCGAACGCTGGCGGCAGTCCGCAGGCCGCGGCTCCAACGTCCGAGTGGATCAGGGCCTCGCCGCGCCACGAAACCTGTTCGGTTTCGTCGACGGCATCGTGGGCCCCCACACGAAGGCCGAACAACGACGCCACCTGTGGCTGGCCGGGCCGGCTCCGGTCGCAGACGGCACCCTCGCCGTCGTACGACGCATGGAACTGGACCTGCCGCGGTTCGCCAAGCTGTCCGTCGCCGAACAGGAAGCGGTCTTCGGCCGGCGCCGAGCCAGCGGCGTGCCCCTCTCCGGCGGCACCATCGCCTCGGGCCCGGACCTCGGCGCCAAAACGCCGGACGGACGCTATCTCGTCCCGGCGGACGCCCACGCCCGCAGAGCGCACGCCACCGCGGTCGGGGTCGGCCTCATGCTCCGTCGCTCCTACAGCTTCGACGGACCCGCCCCCGGCCTGCTCTTCATGAGCTTCCAGAACGACCTGCGCACCTTCACCAGCACCCTCACCCGTATGGACGCTTCGGACGCCCTGCTGCCGTACACGACCACGACCGCCAGCGCGACCTTCCTGATCCTTCCGGGTTTCGACGAGGACCACCCGCTTGGTTCCCGGCTCTTCCGCTGACCGGGCCGGCCGCCTGATCAGCGCCCATCGGGCGGAGGCGGGGGCGAGGCCGCGCCGTCCGGCGACGCCTCGTACAGCTCGTACCAGATGCACTTGCCCTCGCCGCGCGGATCGACCCCCCAGTTGTCGGCGAGCATCTCCATCAGCAGCAGTCCGCGCCCCGACGAGGCCAGCTCGCCCGGCCGCCGGCGGTGCGGCAGCTCATCGCTGCTGTCGGCGACGTCCAGCCGCAGCCGCCGGGCCCCGCGCACCCCGCTGACCTCGGCCACCAGCAGGGCGTCCCCGTCGGTGTGCACCAGGACGTTGGTGACCATCTCGGAGAGCATCAGCACCGCCGACTCCACCTGGTCCGGATCGGCCCAGTCGTGCAGCATCTCGCGCAGCTGCCGGCGGACGCCCGCTATGCGCTCCGGCTCGGCCTGCGCGACCGTGACCGCCGTCCGCCGCACCGGCGCCGTACCGGGCCCGACCAGGCACACCTCCGCGTCCCGGCGGATCAGCAGCAGCGCTATGTCGTCCTCGCGCCGGTCCGCCAGCGGGCCGGTGGAGTGGTGGGAGGGCGGCCCGTGCACCGCCTGCACCAGGGACTCGGCAAGCGCCTCCAGGTCGTCGGAGCCGTCGGAGCCGCCGGCGCGGTCGTACGGGGTGGCCCGCTCGAAGACCTCGCGGATCCGGGCCCAGCCGGTCTCCAGATCGTGCCCGCCGGTCTCGATCAGCCCGTCGGTGCACATCAGCAGCGTCTCACCGGGCTCCAGCACCACCCGGGTGGTCGGATAGTCGGTGTCCGGGACGATGCCCAGCGGCAGCCCGCCCGCCGTGGGCCTGATCATCATGGTGCCGTCGGCGAGCCGGACCGCCGGGTCGGGATGGCCCGCGCGGGCGATGTCCAGGGTGCCCGCGACCGGGTCCACCTCCATGTAGAGGCAGGTGGCGAACCTCGGGTCGTACCGGCCGTCCGGGCCGTCGGGCTCGGCCAGTCCGGCCAGGAAGCGGGAGGCGCGGGAGAGCACCGCGTCGGGGTGGTGCCCCTCGGAGGCGTACGCCCGGACCGCGATCCGCAGCTGCCCCATGATCCCCGCGGCGCGCACATCGTGGCCCTGGACATCGCCGATCACCAGCGCGGTACGCCCCGAGGGCAGCCCGATCACGTCGTACCAGTCGCCGCCGACCTGGAGCCCGCCGCCGGTCGGCACATAGCGCGCGGCCACCGTCAGCCCCGGGATATCGGGCTTGCCGGCGGGCAGCATCGAGCGCTGGAGCCCGTCCGACAGCTCCCGCTCGGTCTCCTGGAGCGCGGCGCGGGACAGCGCCTGGGCCAGCATCCGCGCGATCGTGGTCAGCACCGAACGCTCATCGGGCGAGAACGACACCGGATGGGCGAATCCGGCCATCCACGCGCCGATGGTGCGGCCCGCGACGATCAGCGGCAGAAAGGCCCAGGACCGGCGCTTACGGGGCCGGCCCAGCGACCAGGCGGTCGGAAACCGGCCGCGGTAGTCGTCCGGCGTGGGCAGATAGACCGCCCGGCCGGTGCGGATCACCTCGGCCGCCGGATAGTCGGTGTCCAGCGCCATGTCGTGAAACGGGTGATCGGTGCCCGCCCGCGGCCCGTGGTGGCCGATCACCGAGATCCGCTCGCCCCGGAGGCCGAAGACCGCGAGCCCCTCCGGCGAGAAGCCCGGCATGGACAGCCCCGCCGCGACCCGCAGCACCTCGGCGGTGGACATCGCCTCCGCCAGCGCCCGCCCCGCGTCCAGCAGGAACGCCTCCCGGTTGCGCCGCCAGTCGCCGGTGATCGGCGGGCCGGCGGCCGAGGTGCCCGGCAGCGGCTCGGGGACCTCCTGGAGGATGCCGAGCAGATAGTGGCCGTCCTCGCTGTCACCCCGCGCGATCGGCCGGGAGCGGGTGCGCACGGTCCGCAGTACGGTGCCCTTCTCGTCCACGACCCGCAGCCGGGCCTCGGCGAGGGTGCCCTCGGCCACCGCGAGCTGGACCATCCCCTTGATCTCCAGCCAGTCCACCGGGTGGAAGCAGGCGCGGGCGGCGGCCACGGGGAGGGTGACGGCCTCGGCGGGAAGGCCCACCAGCCGGGCGGCCTCCGCGTCGTAGCTGACGGCGCCCGAGACACTGTCCCAGCGCCATAGGCCGGTCGCTATGGCGGCCAGCAGGTCCTCGGTGCGCATTGCACTACCTTATGGGGATTTGCCAACCGCTTACCAGCGAGGGGCGCGGCGCCGGTAGGCTTGGCCGGAAGCTTCCCGAGGGTACGTACGCCTCCCGATCGACACGACTTGGATGAATGATGCATCGGTACCGGTCCCACACCTGTGGTCAGCTCCGCGCCGCTGACGTCGGCACCGACGTCCGGCTCTCCGGCTGGCTCCACAATCGACGGAACCTGGGCGGCATCCTCTTCATCGATCTCCGCGACCACTATGGCCTGGTCCAGCTGGTGGTCCGCCCCGACACCCCCGCCAACGAGGCCCTGAGCTCGATCAGCAAGGAGACCGTCGTCCGCGTCGACGGCCGGGTCATCGCGCGCGGCGCGGAGAACGTCAACCCCGAGCTGCCGACCGGCGAGATCGAGGTCGAGGTCACCGATGTCGAGGTGCTCGGCGCCGCCGACCCGCTGCCCTTCACGGTCTTCCCCGAGGACGGGGTCGGCGAGGAGCGGCGTCTGGAGTACCGCTTCCTGGACCTGCGCCGCGAGCGTATGCACCGCAACATCATGCTGCGCTCCGCGGTGATCTCCGCGATCCGGCAGAAGATGACCGCGCAGGGGTTCAACGAGCTGGCGACCCCGATCCTGTCCGCCACCTCGCCCGAGGGCGCCCGGGACTTCCTGGTCCCCTCCCGGCTGCACGCGGGCAAGTTCTACGCGCTGCCGCAGGCCCCGCAGCAGTTCAAGCAGCTGCTGATGATCGCGGGCTTCGACCGCTACTTCCAGATCGCCCCCTGCTTCCGCGACGAGGACGCCCGCGCCGACCGCTCGCCGGGCGAGTTCTACCAGCTCGACGTCGAGATGAGCTTCGTGGAGCAGGAGGACGTCTTCGGCGTCATCGAGAAGGTCATGACCGAGCTCTTCGAGGAGTTCGGCGGCGGCCGCCACGTGACCTCGCCGTTCCCGCGCATCCCGTTCCGCGAGGCCATGCTGAAGTACGGCTCCGACAAGCCGGACCTGCGGGCCAAGCTGGAGCTCAAGGACGTCAGCCATGTCTTCGCGGGCTCCGGTTTCAAGGCGTTCGCGGACAAGCACGTCCGCGCGCTGGCCGTGCCGGACACCGCCGACCAGCCCCGGAAGTTCTTCGACCAGCTCGGCGAGTTCGCCGTGGAGCAGGGCGCGAAGGGGCTCGCCTGGGTCCGGATCGGCGAGGACGCCAAGCTGACCGGGCCGATCGCGAAGTTCCTCACCGACGAGGACGTCGAGAAGCTGATCGCCGAGGTCGAGGGCAAGCCCGGCACGTCGGTCTTCTTCGGCGCGGGGGAGTTCGACGAGGTCTCCAAGATCATGGGCGCGGTGCGCGTCGAGGCCGCCAAGCGGGCCGGCCACTTCGAGGAGAACGTCTTCCGCTTCTGCTGGATCGTGGACTTCCCGATGTTCGAGCGGAACGAGGACACCGGGCAGATCGAGTTCTCCCACAACCCCTTCTCCATGCCGCAGGGCGGCCTGGAGGCCCTGGAGACGAAGGACCCGCTGGACATCCTCGCCTGGCAGTACGACATCGTCTGCAACGGCGTGGAGCTGTCCTCCGGCGCCATCCGGAACCACGAGCCGGACGTCATGTACAAGGCGTTCGAGATCGCGGGCTACGCCCGGGAGGAGGTGGAGCGCGAGTTCGGCGGCATGCTGCGCGCGTTCCACTTCGGCGCCCCGCCGCACGGCGGTATCGCCCCCGGTGTCGACCGCATCGTGATGCTGCTCGCCGATGAGCCCAACATCCGCGAGACCATCGCCTTCCCGCTCAACGGCAACGCCCAGGACCTGCTGATGGGCGCGCCGAGTGAGGTGGACGAGGCCCGGCTGCGGGAGCTGCACCTGTCGCTGCGCAAGCCGCCGCAGGTCAAGAAGGCCGAGCAGGCCGAGAAGGCGGAGGGTGCGGCGGAGCAGCCCGCCGAGTAACGGGCCTGACGAGACCCACAGGGCGGGGGCGTGCCGGACGGCGCGCCCCCGCCCTGCTGCCGTACGGCGGGATTGGCCGAAAGGCGCTCATCACCAGGCTCTTCACAGCCCGCACCCATGTGGCTGCCAGGTTGTCTCCCTACCGTCCTCCGCCATGACCGAACAGCAGAGCAACGACCTCGACCCCCAGCCCCAGCGGGACATGACGAGACGGCGGGCCGTGATGGCGGGCGGCGCGGCGGTCGCGGCGGTGGGCCTGGGAACGGCCGTCGCCACCACCGCCTCGGCGGGCGAGACCTCCGCCACCCCCTCGGCCTCCGCCTCCTCCTCGTCCGGGGAGGTCTGTTACCGGCTCACCTCGGAGACCACCGAGGGGCCGTACTACATCGACGCCGACAAGATCAGGAAGGACATCACCGAGGACAAGGAGGGCATTCCGCTGACCCTCCGCCTCAAAGTGATCGACTCCGAGAGCTGCAAGCCCCTGGCGAAGGTGGCCGTCGACATCTGGCACTGCGACGCACTGGGGATCTACTCGGGCTATGAGGACTCGAGCGCGGGCGGCGGCACCCCGCCCACCGGGACGCCGCCCACCGGTACCCCGACCGGGACGCCGCCCACCGACACCCCGACGGGCGCTCCCACCGGTGCCCCGCCCGGTGGCGGCCACCAGGAGCCGACCGACGACGAGCGGTATCTGCGCGGCACCCAGCTGACCGACCGGCACGGCGTCGTGGAGTTCACCACGATCTTCCCCGGCTGGTACCGGGGCCGCTGTGTGCACATCCACACCAAGGTGCACGTCGGCGGCACGATGACCGACGCCGGTTACGAGGGCGGCCACACCTGCCACACCGGTCAGCTCTTCTTCGCCGAGGAGGCGGTGCTGGCCTCGGCCGAGGTGGCTCCCTACAACACCAGCACCACCGAGCGCACCACCCTCGACGAGGACGGGATCTACCCCGGCAACGGTGCGCAGGGCGGTCTGCTGAACCTGAAGTACCGCAAGGGGAAGATCGAGAAGGGCGTCCTCGGAAGCCTCACCCTGGGGGTCGACCCCGACGCGACCCACGACGGCACGGACCTCTGAGGCCCCCGTGACTCTCTGAGGTCCCGTGGTTCTCTGAGGCCCCTGCGGTCACAGCTTCCGGTCCACCCCGCACGGTGCGCCGCGGTCCGCGCGGGCGGCCCGGTGCACGGCGCGCAGCAGCCGCTTCGGGGTGGTCCGGTGCTGCCATAGGACGGCCCGGACGCCGTACTCCATCACCGCCATCAGCTCCGTCTCACGGAGCTCGCCCGCGATCAGCACCACCCGCTGCCGGCCGCCCCGCACCAGACGGCGCAGCTCCGCCCCGGCGCGGTCGTCGAGGCGCTCGGCGAGCATGACGGCGACGGCGCCGTGGGGTTCGGTGCCATGGGGTTCGGCGCCGTGGGGTTCGTCGCTGAGCGGGCGCGGCCGGTCGACCAGCTCGACGCTGGGCTGATGCTGTAGATGACGTACGACCCCGGCCCGGCTGAGCGGGTCGGGGCCGTGAACCGTCACCGTGACACGTGGGTCCGGCACTGCGTTCCTCGATTCCGGTGGACAGGGACTCCACAGGGTCACCGAGGGGGCTAAACGAACGGTTGCCGGGCGATCAATGACCGCTCGGGACCCGGCCGCGTCCGCCGGCTACGCGGCGCCGTTCTGCTCCGCGCCGCCGAAGCGCTCCCGGAAGGACTCCAGGTCCTCCTCGGTGATCTTGGCGAAGAGCACCGGGGGAACGGTGAAGGCCGTGCCCGACGGGACCGACGCCAGCGCCTTCGCCTCCTCCTGGCCGACCCAGGTCGCGGTGTCCTCGCCCAGCGCGAACGCCGTCCGCATGGCCCGCGCCGAGGACGGGATGAACGGCTCGGAGACGATCGCGTAGAGGTGGATGAGGTTCATCGCCGTACGGAGGGTGAGGGCCGCGGCCTCCTGGTCGGTCTTGATCTCCAGCCAGGGGGCCTTCTCCTCCAGGTAGGAGTTGCCCGCGCTCCACAGGGCGCGCAGCGCCGCCGCGGCCTTGCGGAACTGGAGCGCGTCCATGTGCTCCTCGTACTCCGCCAGCAGCCGCGCGATCTCCTCGCCCAGCCGCTCCTCCGCCTCCCCGGCGGCCTTCCCGGCCGGGACCGCGTCGCCGAACCGCTTGCGGGAGAAGGACAGCACGCGGTTGACGAAGTTGCCGAGGGTGTCCGCCAGGTCCTTGTTGACGGTGGCGGTGAAGTGCTCCCAGGTGAAGGAGGTGTCGTCGGACTCCGGGGCGTTCGCCATCAGGAAGTAGCGCCAGTAGTCGGCGGGCAGCACCTCGAGCGCGGCGTCGGTGAACACCCCGCGCTTCTGGGAGGTGGAGAACTTCCCGCCGTAGTACGTCAGCCAGTTGAACGCCTTGACGTAGTCGACCTTCTTCCAGACGTCCCGGGTGCCGAGGAGGGTGGCCGGGAACATCACGGTGTGGAACGGGACGTTGTCCTTGGCCATGAACTCGGTGTAGCGGACGGACTCGTCCACGTCGTACCACCACGACTTCCAGTCGCGGTGCTCCGGGTCCCGGTCCGCCCACTCCTTCGTCGCGCCCATGTACTCGATCGGGGCGTCGAACCAGACGTAGAAGACCTTGCCTTCGGCCGCCAGGTCCGGCCAGGTGTCGGCCGGCACCGGCACGCCCCAGTCCAGGTCACGGGTGATCGCCCGGTCCTGAAGCCCCTCGTTCAGCCACTTGCGGGCGATCGAGGAGGCCAGCGTCGGCCAGTCCTTGCCGCGCTCGTCGACCCAGGCGGCGACCTCCTCCGCGAGCTTGGACTGGAGGAGGAAGAGGTGCTTGGTCTCCCGGACCTCCAGATCGCTGCTGCCGCTGATCGCGGAGCGGGCGTCGATCAGGTCGGTCGGGTCCAGCACCCGGGTGCAGTTCTCGCACTGGTCGCCGCGGGCCTTGTCGTAGCCGCAGTGCGGGCAGGTGCCCTCGATATAGCGGTCGGGGAGGAAGCGGCCGTCCGCGTTGGAGTACACCTGGCGGATCGAGCGCTCCTCGATGAAGCCGTTCGCCTTGAGCTCACGCGCGATCGTCTGGGTGATCTGCACGTTCTGCGCGGAGGAGCTGCGGCCGAAGTAGTCGAAGGCGAGGCCGAAGCCGTCGTAGATCGCCTTCTGCGCGTCGTGCTGCTGGGCGCAGAACTCGTCGACCGGCAGCCCGGCCTCCTTCGCGGCCAGCTCGGCGGGGGTGCCGTGCTCGTCGGTGGCACAGATGTAGAGGACGTCATGGCCGCGCTGGCGCATATAGCGGGAGTAGACGTCGGCCGGGAGCATGGACCCCACCATGTTGCCCAGGTGCTTGATCCCGTTGATGTAGGGAAGGGCGCTGGTGATGAGGTGTCGAGCCATTGCAGGCTGCTCCCGAGTCGGTACGGTAAGTGACGTTTCGCTCTACTGAGCCGCCCATATCGTATCCGAGTGACAGGGGCCACCCGCGCGGCGTTTTCCGCGGCGGATGGCCCCTGGTGTGCTGCGGGTCGCCGGTCAGCCCTGTGCGCGGGCGGCCAGCCACCCCGGGAACTTCTTCAGAAGCTCCCCGTACAGCTCGGCGTCGGCGACCGTACGCGGGTCGAGCCCGGCGTGGAAGAAGCCGGTGTTGTCGACCGCCCGCTTCTCCGGGACGGCGAGGGCGGGCGAGGTGTCGAGCTTGCGGAGGAAGTCGAAGCCCTTCGCCTCCGGGTCCCCGAACGCCACGAACTGCCAGAACAGCGGCAGCCCCGCCGCCTCGCACAGCGCCTTCTCGGCAGCGGTCTTGGCGGTGGGCGCGCCGTCCGTCTGGAAGATCACGAACGCGGGGTCGGTGGTGCCGGACGCCTTGTAGTGCTCGATGACGGCGTTGACGGCGGCGTGGTAGTTCGTCCGCCCCATGTGCCCGAGCGCACCGTGCAGCTCGGCGATGCGGCCGGCGTGGTGGGCCGGCTCCAGGTCGGCGGTGCCGTCGATGTCGGTGGAGAAGAACACGACGGGCACGGTGCCGGTGCTGTCGAAGTGCGCGGACAGGGCGAGCGCCTGGTCGGCGAGGTGCTGAACGGTGCCGTCCTTGAAGTACCCCCGCATCGACCCCGACCGGTCCAGCACGAGATACACCACGGCCCGCTGCCCGGCCAGCCCATGGGCCCGGATGGCCTCCCCCGCGGCGGTGTACGCCCCCACGAGGGCGGGAGCCCGCGCCTCGAGGTCATCGAGCGCGATGGCGGCGGGCGCGGTGGGGGTGGGCGCGGTGGCGGGTGCGGCCGGCTCGGCCTCGGGCGTGGGGTCTTCCTCGGCCTCGGGCGCGGGGTCGGCTTCGGCGTCGTTCTGGGTCTCGGCGTTGGCGGCCTCGGGCTGTCCGTCGGTGCCCGTCTCGGCGACCTGGGCCGTCGTGGCTTCGGTCTCGGGTGCGGTGGTGGCTTCGGTGGCGGGCTCGGCCTCTGCCTCTGCGTCCGCCGTCGTCTGGGCAGGCTCCGGTGCGCTGTCGTCCTCGGTCTCGGCCGCCGGGCTGGTCTCCGGCTCCGCCTCGGCGGTGGCGTCACCGTCGGCCGCGGGCTCCGGCTCGCGGGCCTCCTCGGTCTCGGCCTCGGAGGTGGTGTCGGCTGCTGCCTCGGGAGCGGTGGCGGTGGTGGGTGCTTCGGTCTGGGGTGCGGTGGCTGCGACCGGCTCGGTCTCGGGCGCGGGGTCGGCCTTGACGTCGTTCTGGGGCTCGGCCTCGTCGGCGGCCTCGGGCTGTCCGTCGGTGTCCGCCTCAGCGACCGGGGTCGTCGTGGCTTCGGTCTCGGGCGCGGCCTCTGCCTCCGCGTCCGTCGTCGTCTGGGCAGGCTCCGGTGCGCTGTCGTCCTCGGTCTCGGCCGCCCGGCTGGTCTCCGGCTCCGCCTCGGCGGTGGCGTCACCGTCGGCTGCGGGCTCCGGCTCGCGGGTCTCCTCGGTCTCGGCCTCGGCCTCGGGCTGTGCGTCGGTGTCCGCCTCGGCCGCCGGGGCTGTCTCGGCTTCGGCGTCGGGCGACGCGGTGGTGTCCGTTGCCGCCTCGGTGGTGGCTTCGGCGGTGTCCGTCGCGGATGTGGTGGTGGTTTCGGTCTCCGGCGCGGGGGCGCTGTCGGTGTCGGCCTCCGTCACGGTCTCGGCGGGCTCGTCGTCGGCCTTGGTGGCTGGGCTCGTCTCGGCTGCCGGGTTGGTCTTCGCCTCTGCCTCGGCGGCGTCGGCCTCGGCCTGGGGCTCGGACTCGGAGGTTTCTGCCTCGGCGGGCTCCGGCGCGGGGTCGGTGTCGGCCTCAGGCTCTGCAGCTGCCTCCGCCCCCGGCTTGGGCGTGGTCTTGGCCTCGGCCTGGGGGTCGGGCCGGTCTGCGTCTGCCTCTGGCGCGGCACTCGCTTCGGTGGCCGAGGGCGTCGTGGGCTCCGAGGTGGCCGTTTCCTTCCCGTCGGCGGTTGCCGTTGCCTCGGTGTCCTCGGACGCGGGGGATCGCAGGATCTCGTCGAGGGACTTCAGCGGGGTGGACAGGGCCGGATCGTGCGCGGTTTCGTCGTCGGAGGGGTCCGGGGACGGGGCGACGGTGTCCGCGGTGGGTTCAGACGCGGGCTCGGGCGTCTGCTCGGACGTCCGCTCGGGCGCCGGCTCGGGCTCCGATTCGGGCTTGGGCTCCGTCTTCCGTTCAGCCTTCTGCTCGGCCTTCCGCTCGGCCTTCTGCTCGGGCTTCGGCTTCGGCTCCGTCGACTCGGGGTCCGGGACAACCGCCGCCTCCGGCGCAGCAGAAGATTCGTCCACCCCCGTGGCTCGGGAGCGTCCGAATACTTTGCGCAGTAGGTCCCGTATGCCCATGGGAGATACCTCTCACGTGTCGAGTGCGGTGCATGGCGGTGCATAGCCGTGGTGCCGAAAGGCTAGCGGGCCGGTCCTCGGGGCTCTTCCGCCGATTCCGCTCGCGCTTCGTTCACCTTTGGTTCAGGCGTTCGTCGCCGCCGCGCGGTTCTACGCCCATAGCTTCGCCGCCGAAGGATTCCGACCTCATGTCGGCGCGTTCCGCGTCGGCGGACTGCTCACGCGGGCCCTGCGAAGCCCATACGTGACACCCTTACGGAGGGGAAGACGTGCGCAACCTCCTGCCGCTCATCAGCTCGCACCCGGGCGGTCGTTCCGCGCTGACATGCCGGTACCGCTGCGGTGACGCCTGCTTCCACGAGACGCCGAACACCAGCGACAACGCCTATGTGGGCGATGTCATCGCCGGTGCCGCGTCGCGCCGTTCCCTGCTGCGGGCCGGTGCCGTGATGACCGTGGCGGCCGCGACCGGGGCCGTGGCGCTGGAGCGGGCGCCGCAGGCGTCCGCCGCGACGGGCACCGCCGCCGCGCAGCACACGGCCGCTGCCGCGAAGGACAAGGCGGCCCGCGGCCTCCGCTTCGCGCCGGTCGCCCCCAACACCGAGGACAGCGTGGTCGTCGCCGAGGGCCACGACCAGAACGTGGTGCTCCGCTGGGGTGACCCGATCCTGCGCGGTGCGCCCGCGTTCGACCCGGACAACCAGAGCGCCAAGGCCCAGGCGGGCCAGTTCGGTTACAACAACGACTACATGGCGGTGCTCGACGTCCCGGGCGAGCGCGACCACCAGATGCTCGTGGTCAACCACGAGTACACCGACGAGGTGCTGATGTTCGCCGGGTACGACCCGGAGAACCCCACCCGCGAGCAGGCCGAGATCGGCTGGGCCGCGCACGGCATGTCGGTGGTCGTGACGGCCGAGGAGCGCGAGCTGGGCCGGCTCACCGCCGTACCCCGCCACCGCCTCAACCGCCGTATCACCGCCACCACCCCGTTCGAGGTCACCGGCCCGGCGGCGGGCAGCGAGCTGCTGCGCACCTCCGCCGACCCGTCCGGCAAGCGCATCCTCGGCACGCTGAACAACTGCGGCGGTGGCATCACGCCGTGGGGCACGGTGCTCTCCGGTGAGGAGAACTTCAACCAGTACTTCGCCAACGCGGACGCGGTCACCGATCCGGAGACCGCGGCCCGCCTCAAGCGGTACGGCATCACCGGCGCCGCCTCCGAGCGCAAGTGGGAACGGTTCGACGACCGTTTCGACGTGGCCAAGGAGCCGAACGAGACCAACCGCTTCGGCTGGGTGATCGAGATCGACCCGTTCGACCCCGAGTCCACCCCGCGCAAGCTGACCGCGCTGGGCCGCTTCAAGCACGAGGCCGCCGAGCCCCGCCTGACCACCGACGGCCGCCCGGTCCTCTACATGGGCGACGACGAGAAGTTCGACTACTTCTACAAGTTCGTCTCCGCCAAGCGGATGATGAAGGGCAACAGCCGCACCGCCCGCGAGCACAACCGCACCCTCCTGGACGAGGGCACGCTGTACGTAGCCAAGTTCACCGGCGACAGCCCGTCCGCCGAGATCGACGGCTCCGGAAAGCTGCCGAAGGACGGCGAGTTCGACGGTGCCGGTGAGTGGATCCCGCTGGCCAGCGGCAATCGCTCGTTCGTGGCGGGGATGACGGCCGAGGAGGTGTACGTCTTCACGCGGATCGCCGCCGACAAGGCCGGTGCGACGAAGATGGACCGCCCCGAGGACGTCGAGCCGAGCCCGCGCACCGGCCGGGTCTACATCGCCCTGACCAACAACTCCGACCGCGGCAAGGCGGGCAAGGCCCCGGCCGACGAGGCCAACCCGCGCAACGCCAACAAGCACGGCCAGATCCTGGAGCTGACCGAGCGCTGGAACAACCCGGGCTCCACCCGCTTCAACTGGCGGCTGTTCCTGGTCTGCGGCGACCCCGAGGACCCCAGCACCTACTTCGGCGGCTTCCCCAAGGACCAGGTCAGCCCGATCTCCTGCCCGGACAACATCACCTTCGACGCGTACGGCAACCTGTGGATCTCCACCGACGGCAACGCGCTCGGCAACCACGACGGGCTGTTCGGCGTGGCGACCTCGGGCAGCCGCCGCGGTGAGGTCAAGCAGTTCCTGACCGTGCCGACCGGGGCCGAGACCTGCGGGCCGATCGTGCAGGACCGGCGGGTGCTGGTGGCCGTGCAGCACCCGGGCGAGATCGACGGCGCGAGTGTCGAGAAGCCCGCGTCCACCTGGCCCGACGGTCCGGGCAAGCTCACCCGCCCGTCCGTGATCAGCGTCTGGCGCCGCGACGGCGGTGCCATCGGGGCCTGAGCCGCGTTCACACGCCGAGCCTCTGAGCCCTGGCCCTGGCCCTGGTCCTGGTCCTGGCCCTCGTCCTAGCCCAGGCCCTCGTCCTCCGCGAGCCGTCGTAGCCGCTCGCGGGGGGCGCGCAGGGAGCGGCCCCTGGTGTCCGTACGGGCCCAGGGGTCGTCGGCGAGGCGCTCGCCGACGGTCCGCAGGGTCCAGCGGTCGGACCGCAACGCCGGGTCGTCCAGCTCCCGTGCGTCGATGGGCGTGGCGACGGGGGCTCCGGGGCGGGCGCGCACCGCGTACGGGGTGACGGCGGTCTGGGCGTAGGCGTTGCGCTGGGTGTCGAGGTAGAGCCGGCCGCGCCGCTTGGCCTTGCGCGGCTCGGTGGTGAGCCGGTCGGGGTGGCGGGCGGCCAGCAGATCGGCGGCGTCGCGGGCGAAGGACCGCACGGTGTCGAAATCGGCGTGGCCGTCCAGCGGGACGACGACGTGCACGCCGCGCGAGCCGGTGGTCATCAGCAGCCCCGGCAGCCCGAGCTCGCCGAGCAGCGCGCAGCAGCGGCGGGCCGCCCAGCGCACCTCCTCGAAGCCGCTTTCAGCGGATACACCGGATGTGCCGGATGCACCGGGTTCGTTGGTTTTCCTCGACTCGTCGGACGACGGCGGATCGAGGTCGAGGATCAACCGGTCGGGGTGGTCGGGCCGGTCGGCGCGGGAGAGCCAGCGGTGCGGGGTGACGCACGCCTGGTCGGCGAGGTAGAGCAGGGTCGCGGTGTCATCGCAGACCACATGCGTGACCTTGCCGCCCTCCTTGGGAAGGACGGCGCGCCGCACCCAGTCCGGAAAGTGGTCGGGTGCGTTCTTCTGCATGAGCGGCTTGCCGCCGATTCCGTCCGGATGGCGTTCCATCATCAATGGGCGGCCGCGCAACTGCGGAATGATGCGCCGCGAGACCGAGCGGTAGTACTCGACAAGATCCCACTTTGTGATCCCATCATCGGGGAAGAGCACCTTTTCCGGCCGGCTGACCCGTACGGTGCGGCGCCCGGCCCTGACGTTCCGCGCATCGTTCCGCTTCTCGCTCATATGGGACGGGGGTTACCGCATGGTCGCTGACTAAACTCTGGAGCCGGGAAAAACGGAGGAAGTTGAAAAGCGGGGGAAATCATGGTGAGGCCCGGATCGCTCGGATCACCGGTGAGGGAGGGGCCCCGGCGCTGGACGCAGAGCCCGCTCGCTCTCATGGACACCACGATGGACCAGTTGCGCACCCTGATCATGGTCCATGAGGCCGGTACCGCGCTGGGCGCGGCACGGATTCTGGGCCGCGAACAGTCCAGCGTGCAAAAGCAGATCGACACGATGAACCGGAACTTTCGCGAGCTTTGCGGCGAACCGCTCGTGCTCAAGCAGGGGCGGGGCAAGGACGTGCTGTTCACCGGCACCGGAGAAGCCCTGGTCGAATTGGCGCGCGGAACTCTCGGTGACTGGCTGGACGGCATCCATGAGTCGCGCCGCCGACTGGGAAAAACCCTGATGGTGGGCACCACCCGATTTACTCTCAGCTATCTGGCGGGTGCCGGGGAACTGGTGGCCGAGGAGTTCCGGCAGCGGGAGATCGAACTCAAGGTCGGCCATGTGCGCACCCGGGACGTACTGGCCAAGCTGCGCGCCAAGGATGTCGACCTGGTGTGCGGCTCCGTGGTGACCAGGCCCGACAGCGCGGATGAGCTCACCGCCTTCGATGTAATGGAGTGGCGCCGCAGCGGGGTTTCGCTGCTGACCAATCTGCCCGAGGACGAGCTGCCCGGCCCGACCGCCCCGACCAGCGCGCTGCGCACGCTGCCGCTGGTGGTCTCGGCCAGCGGGCTGATGGCCGGGGTGCTGCACACCTGGTTCGGCGGTGACTACCGCGGCAAGCTGCGCATCGCCGCCGAGATCGACACCGTCAACTACGGTTTCGAGCTGCTGCGCTCCGGTCTGCTGCGCGGCTGCATGCTGGTCACCAAGGGGGTCGCGGACGCGGCGGGCGATCCGAGGGTGGCCTATGGACGCGGGTTGCGCGCCGTCGAGCTGGTCAATGACACCGGGCCCCGGCTGGAGGTGCTGCTGGGCGCCTTCACCCGGCGCGGGGAGCGCGCGTCCTACGACGCCGCCCACCCGCTCAATCTGCTCTGGGACGCGCTCGCGCGGGAGAACGCGCGCTGGCAGCGGGAGCAGCGCTGGCCCACACCGGGGCTGGAGCCCGATCCGTTCGAGCTGGCCAACTCCTACAACCCGAGCGAGAGCTGAAGCTCCGCCCAGCCGCCACTGCCCCGTCCCCGCCCGCCCCGACCGTACGACGGCCCGGGGCCGGGCGGTCCGGGGTCACTCGCCGCGCAGCGCCAGCACCGTCTCGACCGTGTCCGCCTGGTCCGCCGGCTTGTCCTCCCGGTAGCGCAGCACCCGCGCGAACCGCAGCGTGACGCCCGCCGGGTAGCGGGACGAGCGCTGCAGCCCGTCGAAGGCCACCTCCACCACCAGCTCCGGCCGCACCCGCACCACCCAGCCGTCGTCGCTGACCGCGAGCCCCAGCAGCGCCTCCGTCTGCCACTCCAGCATCGCGTCGGTGAGCCCCTTGAAGGTCTTGCCCAGCATCAGATACGTCCCGTCCGGCTGCCGCGCGCCCAGGTGCAGGTTGGACAGCTTCCCGGTGCGGCGGCCGTGCCCCCACTCCGCCGCCAGCACCACCAGATCCAGCGTGTGCACCGGTTTGACCTTCAGCCAGGACGCCCCGCGCCGACCCGCGCCGTACGGCGCCTCCAGCGCCTTGACCAGCACCCCCTCATGGCCCCGGGCCAGTACGTCCGCGGCGAACTCGCGCGCCGCCCGGCGGGTCTCCGGGTCCGCGGGGTCCCCGGCCACCAGCCGCCGCACCCGGCGGGGACCGGGGGCTATCCGGGCCAGTTCGGCGTGGCGCTCGCGGGCCGGGAGATCGAGCAGATCGCGGTCGTCCACGGCGAGCAGGTCGAAGAAGACGGGGGACAGCGGCAGCGCGGCCGACGCCCCGGCCACATCGAGCCGGGAGCCGACCCGGCCGGAGATCTCCTGGAACGGACGCGGCCGCCCCTCCGCGTCCAGCGAGATCACCTCGCCGTCGAGGATCGCCCGGTCCACCGCCAGTTCGCGCGCGGCCGTGACGACCTCCGGCAGGCGCTCGGTGATCTCGTCGAGGGTGCGGGTGTAGATCCGCACGTCCGCGCCGTCCCGGTGCACCTGCACCCGGATGCCGTCCAGCTTCTCCTCGACCGCACACGACCCCAGCCGGTCCAGGGCCTCGTCGAGGTCCTTGGCGCTCTGCGCGAGCATCGGCAGCACCGGCCGTCCCACCCGGAGCCGGAAGTCGGCCAGCGCCTTCGGGCCGCGCGCCAGCAGCGCCTCGGCGACCGCGCCCAGCGAACCGCCGAGCATCACCGCCCGCCGTACCTCGGCGGCCGGTGCGCCCACCGCCTCGGCGAGCCCCTCCACGGCCAGCCCCTCCAGCGCCCCCTGCCGCAGCTCCCCGCCGATCAGGCCGAGCAGAAAGTGCTGCTCCTCCTTGGTCGCGGCCGACATCAGCCCGCCCACCAGCCGCTTGCGGGCCGCCGTCGCCCCGGTGCCGGAGACCGCCGCGACCTCGCTCAGGGTCTGGTCCACATCGAGCACCGCGAGACTCGGCTCGGCGGCGGGCTCCCGCCGCTGCCGCAGGGTGGACCAGCCCACTCCGGTGCGGCGCTGGGGCAGTCTGCCCGCGAGGTAGGTGATCACCACGGCCGCCTCGGCCGGTTCCGTACGCCGGAACAGCCGGGCCAGCGCGGCGATCTTCGCCGAGCGGGCGGAGGTGGCCGCGACCTGGCGGGAGGTCAGCGCGACATCGGCCAGCAGCATGGCTCCAGCCTGCCCCGCACCCCGCCCGGCCGCCATACGGCACCGGGGCCCGGCCGCCCCGGTGGCCCCGGCCGCCCCCGCGGCATCTGTGGGCCCGAGCGGTGGGAGAGGAATACATTTGCACATAAGGGTCATAGGGGGCGGGGCGGGTGTACACACAGGGAGCGCGCCACGAAACAGCACATCGACTACGAAACTCTGTTCGAGGCCACTCCGAGCCCGATGCTCGTTCTGGGTCCCGATCTGGTGATCGTCGCGGCCAATGACAGCTATCTGAACGTCACCGGGCGCACCCGCGAGGACCTGATCGGGGAGTATGTCTTCGACGCCTTCCCCCGCAACCCGGCCCAACCCGAGTCCACCGCCACCCGCAATCTGGAGGCCTCGCTGCACCGGGTGCTGTGCACGGGGGAGCGGGACGCGATGGCGCTGCAGAGGTATGACATCCCGGTCACCGACCGCGCGGGCGGATTCGAGGAGCGGTACTGGAGCCAGATCAACTCCCCCGTGCGCGGCCGGGACGGCAGCGTCGAGCTGATCATCCACCGGGTCGAGGACGTCACGGCCTTCATCCGGGGGAGCGAGGGCCGGGCCGCATCGGAGGAGGGCCTGGGCCCGCGGACCGAGAACATGGACGCGGACCTCTACATCCGCGCACGGGAGCTGCAAGAGCTCAACGAGTGGCTGCGGCAGGCCCACGCCCGCGAGCGGGAGACCGCGCTGACCCTCCAGCAGTCGATGCTGCCCGCCTGCCCGCCGGAGGCGCATCCGAACGCGGCCGTGCGCTACCACCCGGCCGTGGGGTCGCTCAATGTGTGCGGCGACTGGTACGAGCTGACCGACCTGGCCGACGGCCGGATCGCCGTCGCGGTCGGGGACGTGGTGGGCCAGGGGCTGGAGGCCGCGTGTGTCATGGGGCAGCTGCGCAGCGCGCTGTCCGCCGCGACCCGCGCCGTGAACGGACCGGCACGGGCGATGGACGTGCTCGGCCGCTATGCGCGCTTCGTCGACGGGGCGCTGGCCGCGACCGCCGTCCAGGTCGTCATCGACCCCGCCGCGCACACCGTCGAGTACAGCTGCGCGGGCCACCCGCCGCCGCTGCTGCTCCAGGCCGGGGGCGCCGTGGACGTGCTGGACCAGGCGACGGATCCGCCGCTGGGGGCTCGGGCCGAGGAGATCCCCCGGCCGCAGGCCAGCGTCGGCTACGCCGCGGGGGACACGCTGGTGCTCTACACCGACGGGCTGATCGAGCGCCGCGAGGAGGACATCGACGTCGGGCTGAACCGGCTCAGCGAGAGCCTCGCCCGGCACTGCGGGCTGAAGCCGGAACCGATGGCCGACGCGCTCCTCGGCGACCTCGGTGTCACCGGTGGCGGCCCGGCCGCCGACGACACCGCGCTCGTGGTGATCGGACTCTGAAACAGAACGCGACGCCGGGGGTCAGGCGGTACGCCCCGCCTCGGCGCGTGCCGCGTCGCCACGGCTCGGCCCGGCGCACAGCGCCCAGATGACCAGGGCGTCGAGGATGAGCAGCACCGTGGCCCAGACCGGGTAGTACGGCAGCCACAGGAAGTTGGCGACCAGCGCGAGACCGGCCAGCACCACCCCCGTGACCCGCGCCCACATCGCACCGGTGAAGACCGCGCAACCGGCGACCAGGAGGGCGATGCCGATGGCGAAGTGGACCCAGCCCCATCCGGAGAGGTCGAACTGGAAGATATAGCTCCGCGTGACCAGGAACACATTGTCGGTCCGGATGGCCGAAATGCCCTGGAGCAGGTTCATCGCGCCACCGAAGATCATCATGACGGCCGCGAAGACGACCCACCCGCTCACCGCCCGGTGCGCGCGGCCCGGGGCGGCCCCTGTCTGCACTCCACCGACGTGACTGGCCATGTCGGGCTCCTTCATCAGGCGAAATTACCCTTTTTACAGGTTTGCACAGCGCCCCGCTTTCGGCACTTCGCCCGTCGGCGGCGCACCCCGTGCCGAACGTCCGGAGCGGTGCGTCCGGAGCGGTGCGTCCGGAGCGGGACAGGGATTCGCCTTCCGGGAATTCCCGGTGTAGATGTATGGGTATGCCCCGGTTCATGGGTCGATCGCGGGGTCGGTCATGGCTGAGCGTGCGCAGCGTCGCCGGCCAGGTCTTCGTTCTCCAGCTTGTGATCGTGCTGCTGCTCGGCGTGGCGGCGACCGTCGCCCTGGTGCTCCAGGGGCGGCACGACGCCGTCGAGCAAGCCCGCGGCCGGTCCGTCGCGGTCGCCGAGACCTTCGCCAACGCACCGGGGGTCGCCCAGGCGCTGCACAGCCGCAATCCGACCAAGGTGCTCCAGCCCAGGGCCGAGGCGGCCCGGAAGCGGTCCGGGCTCGACTTCGTCGTGGTGGTGAACCCCAAGGGCATCCGGATCACCCACCCCAATCCGCATCGCATCGGCAAGCCGTTCATCGGCACCATCGGCCCCTCGCTGCGGGGGCACACCATCACCGAGAGCCGCCCCGGAACCCTCGGCCCGGCGATGCAGGCGGTCGCCCCGATCTTCGACAGCCGGCACAAGGTCGTCGGCGTGGTGGGTGCCGGGTTCACCATCCGCAGGGTGAGCGGGCTCGCCGAACGTCAGCTGCCGCTGCTCGTCGGCGCCCTCTCCGCCTCCCTGGCCCTGGCCACCGGCGGCACCGCGCTGGTGGGCAGGCGGCTGCGGCGCCAGACCCGCGGCCTGGACCCGGTCGAGCTGACCCGGATGTACGAGCACCATGACGCGGTGCTGCACTCGGTGCGCGAGGGCGTGCTGATCGTCGGCGATGACGGCCGGCTGGTGCTCGCCAACGACGAGGCGTCCCGGCTGCTCGGTCTGCCCGAGCGGCCGGAGGGCCGGAAGGTCGCCGAGCTGGGCCTGGAGCCGCATGTCAGCGACGTCCTGACCGCCGGGCGCGATGTCACCGACGAGGTGCTGGTGGCCGGCGACCGGCTGCTGGCCATCAACAACCGGCTGACCGACCGCGACGGCGGGCCGCCCGGCAGCGTCGCCACCCTGCGCGACTCCACCGAACTGCGCGCCCTCTCCGGCCGTGCCGAAGTGGCGCAGAAGCGGCTCAAGCTGCTGTACGACGCGAGCGTGGGGATCGGCACCACGCTCGATGTGAGCCGGACCGCCGAGGAGCTGGCGCAGGTGGCGGTGGACCGCTTCGCCGACTTCGTCACCGTCGACCTGGCGGAGCCCGTCCTGCGCGGCGACGAGCCGCTGGCGCTCGGCGGTACCGACATGTGCCGGACGGCGGTCCACGGCATCCGGCCGGACCACCCCTTCTATCCGGTCGGCCGGCGGTTCTCGTTCGTCCCCACCTCACCCCAGGCGGGGGGCCTGAACAGGGGTGAGCCGGCGGTGGAGACCGATCTGGCCGAGGCCACCGGCTGGCAGGCCCAGGACCCGCGGCAGACCGCCAAGGTCATCGCGTACGGCGTGCGGTCGCTGGTGACCGTGCCGCTGCGGGCCCGGGGCGTGCTGCTGGGCGTGGTCAACTTCTGGCGGACGGCGCGGCGCGACCCCTTCGAAGAGGAAGAGGTGTCCCTCGCCGAGGAGCTGGCCTCGCACGCCGCGGTCTGCATCGACAACGCCCGCCGCTACACCCGCGAGCACACCATGGCGGTGACGCTCCAGCACAGTCTGCTGCCCCGCGCCCTGCCCGCCCAGAGCGCCCTCGATGTGGCCTTCCGCTATCTGCCGGCCGAGTCGGGGGTCGGGGGCGACTGGTTCGACGTGATCCCGTTGCCGGGGGCGCGGGTGGCGCTGGTGGTGGGCGACGTCGTCGGGCACGGTCTGCACGCGGCGGCCACGATGGGGCGGCTGCGCACGGCGGTGCACAACTTCTCCACCCTGGACCTGGCGCCCGATGAGATCCTCTCCCACCTGGACGATCTGGTGGCCCGTATCGACCAGGACGAGCGCCCCGGGCAGCCGGGCGGTGACGGCGGTGAGGGGATCACCGGGGCCACCTGTCTGTACGGGATCTACGACCCGGTCACCCGGTGCTGCACCATGGCGCGGGCCGGTCATCCGCCGCCCGCGCTGGTCCGGCCGGACGGCACCGTGGAGTTCCTCGAGCTGCCCGCCGGACCGCCGCTGGGCCTGGGCGGGCTGCCGTTCGAGACCGCCGAGGCGGAGCTGGCCGAGGGCAGCCATCTCGTCCTCTACACCGACGGGCTCGTCGAGGACCGCCGCCGGGAGATCGACACCGGTCTGGAGCTGCTGCGCGACGCCCTGTCCCATCCCGGCCGGACGCCCGAGCAGATCTGCACTGAGGTGCTGGACGCGATGCTGCCCAGCGATCCGAGCGATGACATCGCCCTGATCGCCGCCCGTACCCGGGTCCTGGGCGCCGACCGCGTGGCCTCCTGGGACGTGCCGTACGATCCGGCCGCCGTGGCCGGGGTGCGCGCCGAGGTCATGCGGCGGCTGGCGGAGTGGGGGCTGGCGGAGGTCGCGTTCACCGCCGAGTTGGTGCTCAGCGAGCTGATCACCAACGCCATCCGCCATGCCACCGGCCCGATCCGGGTGCAGCTGATCCGCGAACGCGCCCTGATCTGCGAGGTCTCCGACACCAGCAGCACCTCCCCGCATCTGCGGTACGCGGCGACGACGGACGAGGGCGGCCGGGGGCTCTTCCTGGTCGCCCGGTTCGCCGAGCGCTGGGGCACCCGCTACACCTCGGACGGCAAGGTCATCTGGGCCGAGCTGGCCATTCCCTGACGCCTGGGTCCACGGCCCGTCAGGGCGCGGCGTGGCGGGAAGATGAGCGTCGGCCGTGGCATATACGTCCGGAACGCGGCGCTTTCGGCCAACTCGATTTGACGGTCCGTCATGATCCATGTGCTGAGAGGGGCCGGTCAAAATCACGTGACTCTACTAACATGTGGCGCCCACGGCTTGATGTCCGCGTGGTCCAGCCACAAACCCTCAACGCGCCCCATGAGGACCTGATAGATGTCAGCACATATATCCAGCCATCCGTACAAAGGGCCCTCGGTGACGTGGCGGGCCCTGACCGTCCCTGTGCTGGCAGCCGTCGCCGCCGGTGCCGCGGGACTGTGGGTGACCACCGCCGTGCCGTCCGCTCAGCGCGTCTTCGTCGCCGTCTTCTGCGGGACCGCCGCCGTACTGCTCGGTGTGGCGCTCGCGGTGGCCACCTACCGTTCGCGGACCATCGGCCGGCTCCAGGAGCGTGTCACGGCGCTGGAGACGGCGGCCACCGCGCGGGAGATCGAGGCGGTCCGGATCGCCGAGGAAACGATTCCTTCCGCGGTTCGGCAGCTGCGTGCGGGTGGCTCGGTGGACACCGTGGTGAGCCGCCTGCCGCGGCCCACCAGCAGGGCCCATCAGCAGCTGCTGCGGACGCTGCTGCGCGAGATCGGCGACGGTGAGCGGATGCGCGCCTCGGCGATGGCCGCGTGCGCCAACGCCGCGGGCCGGGTCCAGGCGCTGGCCACCAGCATGCTGGCCGATCTGCGGGAGATGGAGAACCGGCACGACGAGAGCGTGCTCGGCGATCTGCTGAAGCTGGACCACACCACCGCCCAGGCGGGCCGGATCGCCGACAGCATCGCGGTGCTCACCGGTGCGCGCTCCGGGCGCCGCTGGACCAGGCCGATCGTCATGGAGTCCGTGCTGCGCGGCGCGGTCGGCCGGATCAGCGCCTACCAGCGGGTACGGGTCCACTCGGCCAGCAGCGCCGCGGTGGCCGGTTACGCGGCCGAGGGCGTCATGCACGCCCTCGCCGAGCTGATGGACAACGCCGCCAGCTTCTCGCCTCCCACCGAGGAGGTGCATGTGTACGTCGAGGAGACGCACGCGGGCGTCGTGGTGACCATCGAGGACGGCGGGCTGGTGATGGGCCCGGCCGCCCTGGAGCGCGCGCAGAAGGCCGTCTCCTCCGAGACCCTGGACCTGATGAGCCTGTCCGGCACCCGGCTGGGCCTGGCGGTCGTCGGCTGTCTGGCCCGCAAGCACGGGCTCACCGTCTCCTTCCGGCCGTCCGCGCGGGGCGGCACCGGTGTCGTGGTCCTGATCCCGCAGCAGCTGATCACCCACGTCAACCAGGACGCCGTCGTCCTCGGCACGCCGGGCTCCATCCGCTCCGGCATCCCCCGGCAGGCGTCCGCCCCGTCCGCCCCGTCTGGTTCAGCCGCCGCGACCGCGATCGCGCCCGCCCCCGCCACCACCCCGTCCTCCGCTCCGCTGCCGCCCGCCACCGGACCCTCGTCCGCGCCGGAGCCCGCCGCGGAACCCTCGCCGGCCGTCAACGGACTGCCCAAGCGGCGCCGTGGCGAGACGCTGGCCGCGGCCACCCGGGCCGCCGCCGGCGCCGCCGAGGGGGAACCCAAGGCGAAGACCAGCCGTCCCCGACCCGAGGACGCCGGAGCCCGCTTCGGCGCCTTCCGCCAGGCGGCCCGCGGTGGCTCCGCCGCTGGTGCCCCGCGTGATACCGAGCCCGCGTCCGCGCAGCCCGCCGAGGCCACCCAGTCCGCCGAGTCCGTCGAGCCCGCCGAGAACGACAAGCCGTGACGATAGGAACGCCGATGAACACCACCGACCGCAGCTTGGACTGGCTGTTGGAGAACCTGCTGGAGAAGACCCCGGGGTCACGCCACGCCCTGGTGCTGTCGCGGGACGGGCTCAAGCTGTGCCTCTCCTCCGGGTTGTCCGTGGACCAGGCCGATCAGCTGGCGGCCATCGCGTCGGGCATCCAGAGCCTCGCCCATGGCGCGTCCATCGAGTTCGGCGACGGCAGCGGCGGCGTACGGCAGTCGATGACGGAGTTCCACGGGGGGATTCTGTTCATCATCGAGGCCGGCGAAGGCGCCCACCTCGCCGTGGTGGCCCATGACGACGCCGATGTCGGCATCATCGGCCACAACATGAACGAGATGGTCGAGCAGATCGGCGACCATCTGCGGGCCGCCCCGCGGGTGGCCACGGACGGCAGCGGCGGGACGACGGCATGATCCGAGGGCCGCTGGACAAGGAGGGACCGGACCGGCTGTACACCGTCACCGGCGGCCGCAGCCGCGCGGACGAGAGCCGGTTCGACATGGTCACGCTGATCGTCAGCGAGAGCGACCCCACTCCCGGGATGCAGTCCGAGCACGTCAAGATCCTGCGGATGTGCCGTCGCCCCTTGTCGGTCGTGGAGATCTCCTCGTATCTGGAACTGCCCGTCAGCGTGGTCAAGATCCTGCTGTGCGATCTGCTGGACACCGGCCGGATCACCGCGCGCCATCCGCAGCCGGCCCGCCCCGGCGGGCGGCTGCCCGGGCCCGAAACCCTGAAGAAGGTGCTCGTTGCACTCCAGAATCTCTGACAGCACCGCCAGCGCCGCTCTCCCCGGCAGCACCGGACACGCCCCGCTGCGGGAGAGCGCGAGCAACGGCCTCAAGATCGTGATCGTCGGCGGGTTCGGTGTCGGCAAGACGACGATGGTGAAATCCGTCAGCGAGATCCGCCCCCTCAGCACCGAGGAGACGATGACGCAGGCGGGCGTCGGCATCGACGACGCCTCGTTCGTCCAGGACAAGACCACCACCACGGTGGCCTTCGACTTCGGCCGGATCAGCCTGGACGAGCAGATGGTGCTGTATCTGTTCGGCGCCCCGGGGCAGGAGCGGTTCTGGTTCCTGTGGGACCGGCTCTTCTCCGGAACCCTGGGCGCGGTCGTCCTGGTGGACACCAACCGGCTGGCCGACTCCTGGTACGCGCTGGACCGGCTGGAACACCACGGCACACCGTTCATCGTGGCCCGCAACAACTTCACCGAGCCGGAGCACTCGCTGGAGGACGTGCGGGAGGCGCTCGATCTCTCCCCCGATGTGCCGATGATCGACTGTGACGCCCGCAAGCGCGACTCCAGCAAGGCCGTACTGGTCGCGCTCGCCCGTCACCTCTACTCCCTGTCCACCGGCGCCGCCTGAGCGCCGCCGGCCCTCCTACTCCCCCCCGAACGGCCCGACCGGCCCGCCCGAACCCGCCCGGCCGCCCGCCCCCGCGCCCCCGAGGGGGCGGTGCCCGGCACGACGATCCGGCCCTGTCGCCCTGACGGCAGGCCATCGCCGTGGGTGCTGGCGCATCGACGGGATCTGGCCACATTCCCTCATGCTTCACCGAAGCTTGAGGGGGAGTCGGAGAGGAGCCGGAGATGACCGAGGGGTTCAAGCGCCGCACGCCGAGCCGGTGGGGCGAGGGCGGTGCGCTGAAGGAAGAGATCCTCGTGGCCGCCGCGCGGATGCTGATGGAGTCCGGCCGGGAGGGGGATCTGTCGCTGCGCGCGGTGGCGCGGGAGGTCGGGATCTCCGCGCCCAGCGTCTATCTGCACTTCAAGGACCGGGCGGAGCTGGTGGCCACCGTCACGCGGCGGGCCTACGAAAGGCTGGTGGCCCAGCTGCGCGAGGCCGGGGACCGCGGGGGTGAGGGCGGCCCGCGGGAGGCGTTGCGGGCGATGGCCCGGCGGTACTGCCACTTCGCGCTGGACAACCCCAAGCTGTACCGGCTGATGTTCGGCATCGAGCGGATCGAGGGCCCCCGCGATGAGCTGGCCAGTCATCCGCTGTGGACGGTGCACGAGGTGTGGGTCGAGGCGGTGTCCGCCTGCCGGGACGACCGTACCGGGGCGGCGGACGACGAGCGGGTGGCCAAGCTGCTGTGGTTCTCCCTGCACGGGATCGTGGCCATGGCTGTGTCGATGCCGTTCGCGGCCAGCCGGCAGGGGATGGAGGAGATGGCGGACGACCTGCTCGATCTGGCGTTGACCAAATAGCGGCGGTGCGGCTGGTCACTCTTGGCCATTTGGTTGCCCTGGGCTCCTAACGCTGTTAGGAAAGTCCGTGACGCGCTCCCTCTCCACGGAGGCACATATGACCGAGACACTGGCGGACACGGCGGCCGGGCCGCTGGAACACCCGATGCCCAGGGCGGCCGGGTGCCCCTTCGACCCGCCGCCGGCCCTGATGGCCCTCCAGACGGATAGCCCGATCTCCAGGGTGCGGATCTGGGACGGCACCAGTCCATGGCTGATCACCCGCCACGACCATCTGCGGACCCTGCTCGGCGACCCGCGCGTCAGCGCGGACCCCACCCGGCCCGGCTATCCGCACCGCACCGCCGGGATGAAGGCGAGCGACCAGGCCCGCCAGACGTTCCTCACCATGGACGACCCGGAACACGCCCGGCTGCGCCGGATGGTGACGGCGCCCTTCGCGGTGAAGAAGGTGGAGGCCCTGCGGCCGTCGGTGCAGAAGATCGTCGATGACCTGATCGACGGGATGCTCGCCGGGCCGAAGCCGGTCGACCTGGTCGAGGCGTTCGCACTGCCGGTCCCCAGCCTGGTCATCTGCGAGCTGCTCGGCGTGCCCTACGAGGACCACGACCTGTTCCAGCGCAACACCAAGGTCGTCGTCCGCCGCACCTCGACCTCGGAGGAGGTGCTCGCGGCCCAGCGGGAGCTCGCCGACTACCTGGACGACCTGCTGACCGTCAAGCGCGCCCGGCCCGCGGACGACCTGCTCTCCGTGCTCGCCACGGAACGGGTGGCCACGGGCGAGATGACGCAGCGGCATGCCGCGGAGACCGGTGTCCTGCTGCTCGCCGCGGGCCACGAGACCACCGCGAACATGATCGCGCTCGGCACCCTCGCGCTGCTCCGCAACCCGGACCAACTCGCCCTGCTCCGCGACGCCGAGGACCCCAAGACGGTCGCCGGGGCCGTGGAGGAGCTGCTGCGCTACCTGAACATCACCCACTCCGGGCGCCGCCGGGTGGCGCTCGAGGACATCGAGGTCGGCGGCGAGGTCATCCGCGCGGGCGACGGCATCATCTTCGCCAACGACATCGCCAACCGGGACCCGGAAGCCTTCCCCGAGCCCGACCGGCTCGACATCAGCCGCGACGCCCGCCGCCACGTCGCCTTCGGCTACGGCGTGCACCAGTGCCTCGGCCAGCCGCTGGCCCGCCTCGAACTCCAGGTCGTCTACAGCACCCTGTACTCCCGCATCCCCACCCTGGCCCTGGCCACCGGGTTCGACCAGGTGGAGTTCAAGCACGACGGCATCGTCTACGGCGTCTACGAACTCCCCGTCACCTGGTAGCAGCACCCCCGAGCAAGAGGAGAAACCCCATGCGCGTGGAAGTCGACCAGCCCAAGTGCGTCGCGTCCGGACAGTGCGTCCTGATCGCTCCCGAGGTCTTCGACCAGGACGACGACGGCTTTGTCGAGTTGCTGACCGACCGTCCCGAGCCCGGCCAGTACGACGGCGTCAAGGAGTCGGCGGTGGTGTGCCCGGCCGCGGCGATCCGGCTGGCGGAGGACTGACGGCCAACTCGCCGCCGACTCGCCGCAACGCTCGTCCAGGGGAGCGTGCTGGACCTTCCTTCCCCTCGTGAGGAAGGTCCGGCAAACTCTGCCCCCCACCTAATGCGCTTTCACGCGCATTAGGTAACGGGTGTCACAGTAGCGAGGGGGTGTACGGGTCGCAATGGGTTACCGGGCGTAGGGTGACGGGGTGTTCGTGAAGATCTGGTGCTCACCAGAGCGGAGGGGACGTAGGGTCGGCGCGTCATGACAGAGCGACCACCGCATGGGTCGGCCCGCCCCGGAGGGCGTACGGCCCGGACCCGGGCCGCCGTGCTGGCGGCCGCGTACGAGGAGCTCGACCGCGACGCGTACGCCGCCCTCACCCTCGACCGGCTGGCGCGTCGGTCGGGAGTGCACGTGTCCACCATCCGGCGGCGCTGGCGCACGGTGGAGGGGGTCGTCGTCGACCTGCTGGCCGAGCGCAGCTCCACGCTGCCCACCCCGGACACCGGCGACTTCCGGCAGGACCTGGCAGAACTCGCCATGGCCATCGGGGACTTCAACAACGCGCTGCGCAACCGCAACGTCATCCAGGGGCTGCTCGTGGCCGCCGCGCACGACCCCCAGGTCGAGGAGATCGTCCGGGGCGCGTTCGTGGGGCGGATCGAGCAGGTGACCCGGATCGTGCGCCGGGCGATCGAGCGGGGGCAGATCCCCGAGCGCACCGAGCCACGCGAGGTCATCGCCGCGCTCGCGGCGCCCATCTACTACCGGGTGCTCATCCTGCGCGGGTTCATCGACGAGCGGCTGGTGCGCACGGCCGTCGAGGTGACGTACCAGGCGGCCTTGTCGGGGACGTTCGTCCGCGAGGGATGAGGGCGTCGTCCCGGTTTCCGGCGATAGCGCCCCTCCGGCGATGGGCGCCCCTGCCGGGTGAGGGACGCCCATCGTCGCGGTGTCAGGAGGACGCGCCGCGTGCCGTGAGCATGTCGGCCATCAGCTGGATCTCCGACTGCTGGCCCTGGACCATCGTCTCGGCCAGATGTTTCTCGGTCGGGTCCTTGACCAGCTCGACCGCGCCCTTCGCCATCCCGATGCCGCCCTTGTGATGGGCGGTCATCAGCTTCAGGTAGAGCACCTCGGCCGCCTTGCCCTTGGCCTTGCGCAACGCGTCCAGCTGGGTGTTGGTGGCCATACCCGGCATGAGCGAACCGTCGTGCGGCGTGTACGTGGAGCCGCCGTCCATGCCCTCCATGCCCTCCATCGAGCCGTGGTCCATGCCGTCCATGTGGTCCGTCGACGCGTTCTTCATCCACGTCATCGGCGGGTCGTCGGACGTCTTGTCCAGCCCCCACATGTCCAGCCAGCCCTGCAACATCCCCGCCTGGGTGGCCTGCGTGCTGGCGATGTCGAACGCCAGCCGCCGCACCTCCTCGTCGCTGGTGCGGTCGCGCACGATGAACGACATCTCCACCGCCTGCTGATGGTGGATGGACATGTCGCGGGCGAAACCGGCCTCGGCGGAGGTGTCCTTCGGCGTACCCGTGCCGGCTGTGCCCTCCGAGCGGTCGCTCATCAGCCACACCACCGCCACCGCCACCAGCGTCAGCACGGCGAGGGCGGCGGCGATCCCGGCCACCAGCGGCTGTCGTGACGCGCGGCCGACGGCGGCTCCGTCGGTCCCGTCGGTCACCTCGGTTCCGGCGGTCACGTCGGCTCCGTCGGTCACATCGGTCACGAAGACTTCCCGTTGGTGCAGTAGGCGCCCGGCTCGGGGGTCTGCTTGCCCTGGACGAACTTCTTGAAGAACGCGGCCACCCTCGGGTCCGACGCCTCCTGGATGTCCAGCTGGTTGCCCCAGGCGTTGAGGACGATCGGCGCGTCCTGGTCCTGGTAGGGGCTCATCATCGAGTACGGCGTCTTCTCCACCCGCTCCTTGAGCGTGGCGATGTCCTCCTTCGACGCCTTGTCGGTGTAGGTCACCCACACCGCGCCGTGCTCGAGCGAGTGCACCGCGTTCTCCTTGGTCAGCGGCTTGGTGTAGACGTCGCCGTTGCAGTTCTGCCAGACCTGGTTGTGGTTTCCGCCGACCGGCGGCGACATCGCGTAGTCGACCGTGCCCTCGACATGCGTCCGGCCCAGGTTCTGCCAGGTCCGCATGGACTTGAACTCACCGGTCCTGACGACCGACGAGGTGACCTTGGCCTCCTTCTTGTCCTTCTTGTCGCCCTCGTCGACGAGGAAGTAGCCGCCGACGGCCAGTCCGGCGACGATCACCACACAGGAGGTGATGGTGATGATCCGGTAGCGGCGCTCGCGCGCCTTCTCCGCGCGGCGCAACTCCTCTATCTTCGCGCGGCGGTCGGCCGCGCCGGCCTTCGTCTTCGATCCCTTGGAGCCCATGGCTGTCCTTGTCCTCGCAGTTCTCTCGGTTCTCGCGGTTCTCCTGACTCGCGGTGAGCGGCGTCGGCCTAGGTCCGAAGCACTTGGAGCTGATGGAGGCCGAGGGCTCGGACAAGGTGATCGGGCGGCGCCCGGACGGAGTCCGGGTCCCGAGGGGCGCCGGGCGGCGGAACCTCGGCGAGGGAGGGCGGGGGCACGGGCGTGGGCACCAGGGCCTGGACCACCGCCCGGGGGCCCGCGACGCAGTTGCCGCTTCCGGTGCCGGTGCCGGTGCGGGAGACGTCGGCCGGGCAGCGGTGCGGTGCCGTAGCCGTGAGCGGATCCTGGGCCGGAAGCGGCGGACGCGCCCCGGTGCCGGCCACGCGGGTACCCGCCGGGCGGTTGTCGGCCAGGCGGTCCGGGCACCTCGTCGACAGGGTGCTGTGGTCATCTGCGGCGGGATGGACGCACGAGGGCGCCACCCATATCGCCGCGGCGAGCACCAGCACGGCACGCCAGAAGGCGGAAGGTACGGTGCCGCGCACCGGAACCCTTCGTATGTGGCCCGCTCCGTCCCGCCCTCTGCCCATCGCGCCAGATCGTAACCACTGTGCCTGCCGCGACTGAATGGGTACATGACGAAACGCGGCAAACGCCTGGTGGGCGGCGGACGTGTAAGCAGCTCAGAGAGCGGGCGCAGCGGACGTAGCGGGCACAGTAGACGTAGCGGACGTCTCAGTAGACGCCCTCGATCACGACCTCGTCGTCGAACATCGCCACCGGCCCCACATCGGCCACCGAATCCCCGACCCCACCCTCGGGCGGCGGGATGCGGATCGCCAGATCGCGTTCGAGGTTGTTGGGCAGCAGACAGGACTTGCTGACGTGGTTCATCACCACCTGGCCGCGCTCGCCGTACGGCACCGGCTCCCCGCTCACCGGGTCCACCACCGAGAAGGTGACGAACGGGGTGCGCGGATCGAAGACACACGGCTCGTCCGGGCCCAGCCCCAGCCGCTCCGTGGCGCCGCCGAGGATCATGGTGTTGCCGTAGGTGCCGTAGAGCTCACAGTCGGGGAAGACCTCGGTGCGCAGCAGATCGCGGGTGTCGGCGTCCATATGCGCACCGCCCCACATGATGCCCTTGACCTTCCGCCCGATCAGCTCGATGAGGTCGTCGTGCCGGGCCAGCCGCTCCAGCAGCGGCGGAGTGGTCATCAGCACACCGATGTCCTGGGTGCGCAGGACGTACGCCGCCTGCTCCACCAGATGGCTCACATAGGCGTCGGTCTCCTCGGTCTTCCCGGCGGAGATCAGCTTCTTCACCCACCGAGGGTCCATGTCGACGCGGAACATCAGCCCACCGTGCCGGGCGGCCGCGCCCGCGACCATCTCGCCGACCATGTGCGGGCCGCTGGGGGCGATGGCGAGCCAGTCCACCCCGCGCGGGATGCCGAGCCCGTCCAGGTCGGCGCTCAGCCCGTACGTGAGGCGGTCCAGCCAGTCGCGCAGACACACGATCCGCTTGGGCGCGCCGGTGGTCCCGCCGCTTTCGAAGACACCGACGATCCGGGCGTCCGCGCCGTAGCCCTGGGGGATGAGGTCCCGCACCGGCACCTCGCGCAGCTCCCCGGTGACATTGGGGAAGAGCGCCAGATCGGCGACGCCCTTGACGTCCCGCCGCGGATCGAAGTCCAGCGACGCGGCCCGCCGCAGCCAGAAGGGGGAGCCGGTGTCCGGGCCGAAGTGCCACTCCATGGCGGCGCGTATGTACTCGTCGGGGTCGGGGCGCTCGTCGAAGGGGACGTCGAGCACCGAAAGGGAGGGAGTGGTCGGCACGGAATGCTCCTCGCGGGTGGCGGCGGGTGGCGGCGGGGCGGCGCGGACAGTGGGTGAGGTGACAGGGGCCCGTCAGCCGCGGATGACGGCTTTTGTGCGCATCAGGAACTCGCCGAGATACGCGTCGTGCGGAATGCCCGGGGCGATCCAGTGGGTGGGATGGTCCCCGATGTAGAGGTTCTTGATCGACGGCTCGGCGAGCAGCGCGTCCAGCAGCGCCTCGTCCCCGGTGATCGCCGTGACGACCAGGCTGTCCCGGAGCGCGGCGACACCCGCAGTGGGCGTCCAGGGGGCCACCCAGACGCAGGGGAACGACAGCTCCACACCCAGCCGTGCGTCCCGTGGGTCGTCGAGCTGGAAGACGGCGGGGCGCAAGGCGGCGCTGCCGTCGCCGAGGTCGTCCACCACCCCGTCGCCGCCCAGCCAGGCCCGCGCGCCCGCGGCCTTGGTGCGCAGATGGCGCTCGAAGCCGCGCGCGACCTCGAGCGGATGGACCGGCAGCACCGCCTTCTCGTCGTGCGGCGGCAGGCTGGGCAGGGCGGCGAGCCGTTCCGCCAGCGCCTCCGCGACCGGCGCCGGATCGCCCTCGACGAGGACGGCGGTGGCGTTGACACACGCGGTGCCGCCGTGGCGGGCGACGGAGTCGACGACGACATCGAGGTGGTCGCGCCAGTCCCGGTCGGCGGTGATCAGGATCTTGGAGCGGCCCGGTCCGTTGGGCAGTACGGCCGGATCGGCGGCGTAGCGGTCGATGACCTCCTGTCCGCCGTAGACCATGCTCAGATCCGCGCCCCGCAGAATCTCGCCCGCGGCGTCGTGGTCGGTGGGCAGCAGCACCACCTGGTCCGGGCCGAAACCCGCCTCCCGCAGGGCGCTGACCAGCCGGTACGGGGTGAGTGGCTCACGGCGGGAGGGGCGTACGGCCACCCGGTAGCCCAGCGCCAGCGCCTCCAGCCACAGGGCGTGCACGGCAGGGTGGTTCCCGGCGGCGTGCACGGCGAAGACATCGCCGCGCCGTATCCACACCGCGCTGCCGGTCCGGGCGTACGGATCGCGCCAGTCGCCCACCGCCCCCACCGGACGGGCCGCCTGCACACTGCGGAACGCCTCGGTGGCGCTGAGCCGTATCGCCTCCACCGCGATCCGCACATTGGCGAGCGGGGTGCCCGACATCCGGCACACCGCGCTCTCGTATCCGGCGGCCGTCATCCCGGCGACGGTGCCGGTGGCGAACAACTCCCCCGCCCGCTTCAGCGCGGCCAGCCGCTCCTCCAGCGGCGGCGTCCCGGCGGCGCGCAGCGCGGCCAGCGCCCGGGTGACGAACAGCCGCGGCACCAGGGAGAGTTCGGCCATGGGTGCGCCGGTGACATCGCTGACGGTGAGGCGGTGCCGGGAGCGGTAGGGCCCCTTGGGCCCCAGCGCGTCGAGCGTGTCGAGGGCGTCGAGGGCGGTGGCGGGCTGGGACACGCTGGCTCCTTGACGACGTTGCGCTGCTGAGGGGTGGCACAGGAAGGGATGGCAGGGAGGCATGACAGAGAGAGATGACGAGGAGGGATGACGGGGGATGAACCCGCCTCAATCCCACGGCGTGGACGGGGAGGTGTCAATTGGCCCAAAGGCCATGCCGGACCTCGTTCGCCGTACGAGAGCGCCCCTCGTCCGTCGGACGAGGGTGACCGGGGCGCCCGTCAGACGAGGCCGACCGGGGCGATCAGACCGGCGGTGGGACCGGCCGGTACGGGACTGGCCTCAGCACTGGCCAGGTCGCCGCTCTCCACGACCCCCGAGCCGCTGATGTCCACATGGACCCGCAGTCCGTAGGTGGCGCCCGGGTCGAGCTCACCGGGGACGGTGACGCTGAACGGGACATGGCCCCCCGGGCTCAGCGGCACATCGGTCAGCACCTGCGCCGCCACGCTCGACTCGGGCGTATCGGAGCGGGACACATTGCGCACCTCCACCACCACCCGCGCCGCGCGCCCGGCGGGGGCGTCGGGGGGCAGGGTCACGATGCCGCTCAGGACACTGCTCATTCCGCCATGGATTCCCCTCGGGCCGGTGGTCCTGTTCCGCCGTTCGGGTGGGAGTCCGTTGGTACGCCGTTCGGGCCGGGGGGAGTGGTGTCGTCAGCCCGCGCAGGGGCGGCCCCGGCTGTGCCGCGTCTGCCGTCGGCGCCGTTGGCTCATTTGCGCCGCCGTGCACCGATCCCGTCCCGGACCCGCTCCCGTAATCGCTCCCGCAGTGGCGCCCGGACCGGGTGCGCGGTGGGCGCTGCGGCGTGGGTCGCGGCCGGGGTACGGTCGGCGGCCGCGCGGCGCCGCTCGAGGTAGAGGTGGGCGCCCCAGCCGATGACCCCGCTCGCCAGCGAGCCGGGCAGCCCGCCGCCGTCCACGTACATGCAGGCGGCGGCGTCCCGGCAGGGCCCGCAGCGGGCCAGGTGCTGCCACAGGTCGGCGGGTGAGGGGGTGTCGGGCGACCGGGTGGCGGCGTCCAGCAGCTTGGCGTAGCTGCGGCACTCCTCGTCGGTGAGGGTGTCCACATGGGCGCGCTGACAGCGCGCGCGGAAGGACTCGCGGACCCGGGTGATCTCCTCGGGGGCGTACTCCGGGTCGTAGCCCAGCTGACGGGCCACCGTCTCGGTGGACCGCCCCTCCACCTCGACCAGCCACAGCAGCTCCCCGTCCGCCTCCGGCAGGTCCCGCAGACCGCGCAGGGCGAGCGGCTGCTCGCGGGGCGCGGCGGCGAAGCGCGCGGCACGGTCGGACGCCAGCCAGGTCCGCAGATCCGGGGTGAGCCGGTCTCCGTGGCGGTGGGCGTGCCAGTCGGCGGCGGTCTTCCGTACGGAGGTGAGGAAGAGCGGAAGCCACGGGAGGCGCTTGCCGAAGCCTCGGCTGCGGCGGTTGCGGGTCTCCCGGATGCCCCGCCGGAACGCCTCGGTGGCGAGCCGCATACCGGCTTCGGGGCTGGTGGTGCACAGTTCCGCGTAGTCGGCGACCGCGTCCCAGTAGGCGCCCAGCAGGGCCGTCGCGGAGGCGGTGCCATCGGCTTCCTCGGCGGGCGCTCCGGCGGGGCCGGGGCGCCTCGGGGAGCCGTCCCTGGGAGATGCGTGGTCGGGCATGGAGGCGATTCCTCCCTCACGAGCAGCGGCACTCACACGAACAGCGGTGCCCCCGCCGGGGGCGACCCTTCCACCACGGATCGCGGGGGGATGGCGGCCAACAGGGCGTCCCCACCTCGGAGTTGGGGATTCCCCTTGCGGGGCGCGCCGAGCTTTTCACGCGGGCGAGCCGGCTGACAAGGGACGTCGGGGAGTCCCGGCCCGGGTTTGTGATCCACCTGATAACCCCCGCCCGAGCGGTTCGCGACGTGAACTCCTGTGCGTTCGCGGGTACGTGAGGTGGGGCCGGGCGGCCGGTGACTCGGAGCACCCGCGCCGGTCACGCAGATGCCAGCCTCCATGCCCCAATGGTTGGACGAATACCAGCCTCCACCCCTGTACCACCTCGCAGACGCGGCGTTACCATCGGCGGATGCATACGTACCGGATCGGCGAGGCCGCGGCCTTGATGGGGGTCAGCGTCGACACCCTGCGGCGTTGGGTCGACAGCGGACGGCTGACCGCCGAACGGGACGAGCAGGGGCGCCGGATCATCCCTGGCCCGGCGCTCGCCGCGTTCGCCCGTGAGGTCAGCAGCGGCGCAGAGCGCGACCATCCCGGCTCATCGGCCCGCAACCGCTTCTCGGGCATCGTCACCGAGGTGATCCTGGGCGATGTGTCCGCGCAGGTGGAGATCCAGGCGGGGCCGTTCCGCGTGGTGTCCATGATCAGCCGCGAGTCGGCGGAGGAGCTGAAGCTGGAGCCCGGCGTTCCGGCCGTCGCCGTGATCAAGTCGACCAACGTGGTCGTGGAAACGCCGTGAACGCGCGCGCCGGGAACGGCAGCGGCAGAGCGGCAGTGGCAGAGAGGGAGAGACAGACCCCATGACGACCCCGGCCCGTTCCGTATCCGACCCCCAGCACGGACCCCGCCCCCGGCTCCGGTCCCGCCTCCGCTCTCGCCAGGCGCTGCGCGCGGTGGGCGGTTTCGCGCTCGCCGCCGTGGCGCTCACCGCCTGCTCCTCCGGAGACTCCGGCGGCTCCGGCGACTCCGACGGCTCCGCCACGAAGTCCGGCTCCGGCTCCTCCTCGAAGAAGCTGTCCGGCACCGTGACCGTGTTCGCGGCGGCCTCGCTGAAGGAGAGCTTCACCTCGCTGGGCAAGACCTTCGAGAAGGAGCACCCCGGCACCAAGGTCTCCTTCAACTTCGGCGGCAGCGACTCCCTCGCGGCCAGCATCACCTCCGGTGCGCCCGCCGACGTCTTCGCCTCCGCCAGCCCGAAGACCATGAAGACCGTCACCGACGCCAAGGCCGCCAAGGGCACCCCGGCCACCTTCGTCCGCAACCAGCTCGAGATCGCGACCCTCCCGGGCAACCCGAAGAAGATCGCGACGCTGAAGGACCTCACCGGCTCCGGGCTGAAGGTCGCGCTGTGCGCCAAGGAGGTGCCCTGCGGGGCGGCGGCGCAGAAGGCGCTGGACGGGGCCGGACTGAAGCTCACCCCGGTCTCGTACGAGCAGGACGTCAAGGGCGCCCTGACCAAGGTGGAGCTGAAGGAGGTGGACGCCTCCGTCGTCTACAAGACCGATGTGAACGCGGCGGGCGGCAAGGTCGAGGGCGTGGAGTTCCCCGAGTCGAAGCAGGCCATCAACGACTATCCGATCGCCCTGCTGAAGAACGCCCCGAACGCCGAGGCGGCCACCGCCTTCATCGACCTGGTGAAGTCCGCGCAGGGCCAGAAGGTGCTCGGTCAGGCCGGTTTCCTCAAGCCGTGACCGAGCTGGAATCCGCGGCCGGCCCCACGGAGGTCCTGGAGGACACGCCGCGACGGCCCCGCACCCCCCGCACACCCCGCACCCGCCTCCGGGCGGGGGTGCCGCTGCCGCTGCTGCTGCCCGCCCTCGGCGGCCTGGTCTTCCTGGTGCTTCCACTGGTGGCGCTGCTGGTCCGCGCACCCTGGCGGAGCCTGCCCGACCAGCTGACCGGGGTCGCGGTGTGGCAGGCGCTGCGGCTTTCGCTGATCACCGCGACCGCCGCCACCGCCGTGGCCCTGGTGCTGGGCGTACCGCTGGCGTGGCTGCTGGCCCGCACCCGGTTCCCCGGCCGCCGGCTGGTGCGCGCCCTGGTGACCCTGCCGCTGGTGCTGCCGCCGGTGGTGGGCGGCGTGGCGCTGCTGCTCGCGCTGGGCCGCAACGGGATCGTCGGCCGCTGGCTGGACTCCGCGTTCGGGATCACGCTGCCGTTCACCACCGCGGGGGTGGTGGTCGCGGAGGCGTTCGTGGCGATGCCGTTCCTCGTGATCAGCGTCGAGGGCACGCTGCGGGCCGCCGATCCGCGGTACGAGGAGGCCGCCACCACCCTCGGCGCCTCGCGTTTCACCGCCTTCCGGCGCGTCACCCTGCCGATGGTGGCGCCGGGCGTGGCCGCTGGCGCGGTGCTGGCCTGGGCGCGGGCGCTGGGCGAGTTCGGCGCCACCATCACCTTCGCGGGCAACTTCCCGGGCCGTACGCAGACGATGCCGCTGTCGGTCTATCTCGCGCTCCAGAGCGACCCGGCCGCCGCCATCGCGCTCAGCCTCGTGCTGCTCGCCGTCTCCATCGCGGTCCTGGCCGGGCTGCGCGACCGCTGGATGGCCGCCTCATGACCACGGACACCTCCCCCGAGCCCACCGAACCCACCGAGCCCCCCGAGCCCACCGAGGACACCGAGCCCCCTGAGGATGCCGCGCCGCACACCGACGGCCGCGACGGCCGCGACAGCCGCGACGGCCGCGACAGCCGCGACCGCGACGGCCTCGACGCCCGTCTCGTCGTCGACCGCGGCACCTTCCGGCTCGACCTGCGGCTGTCCGCCGCGCCCGGCGAGGTGCTCGCCCTGCTCGGGCCCAACGGCGCGGGCAAGACCACCGCGCTGCGCGCCCTGGCCGGGCTCACCCCGCTCACCGCGGGGGCGCTGCGGCTGGACGGCACGGCCCTGGAGGAGCCGGAGCGCCGGCTGCGGGTCCCGCCCGAGGACCGCCCGGTCGGCGTCGTCTTCCAGGACTATCTGCTCTTCCCGCACCTCACCGCGCTCGACAACGTGGCCTTCGGCCCGCGCTGCCAGGGGGTCCCGAAGGCGGCGGCCCGCGCCCAGGCGGCCGACTGGCTGGACCGGATGGGCCTGGCCGACCGGGCGGGCGCCAAACCCCGCGCGTTGTCGGGCGGACAGGCCCAGCGCGTCGCCCTCGCCCGCGCCCTGGCCACCCGGCCCCGGCTGCTGCTGCTGGACGAACCGCTGGCCGCGCTGGACGCCCGCACCCGCCTCGAGGTGCGCGCCGGGCTCCGCCGCCATCTGGCCGACTTCCAGGCGGTGGCCGTCCTGGTCACCCACGACCCGCTGGACGCGATGGTGCTCGCCGACCGGCTCGTGGTCGTCGAGGAGGGCCGTATCGTCCAGGAGGGCGCCCCGGCGGACATCTCCCGCCGCCCCCGCACCGACTACATCGCCAGCCTCGTCGGACTCAACCTCTACCAGGGCCGCGCCGACGGCCACACGGTACGGCTCGACGGCGGCGCCACCATCACCATCACCGAGGACCTCACCGGCCCGGTCTTCGTCGCCTTCCCGCCCGCCGCGGTCACCCTCCACCCCGACCGCCCCGACTCCAGCGCGCGCAACCTGTGGCGGCTGGAGGTGGCCGGCATGGAGTCGCACGGCGACCAGATCCGCGTCGACCTCACCGGTGAACTCCCCCTGCTGGCCGACCTGACCACCGCCGCGGTGGCCGAACTCGCCCTGCACCCGGGCCGCACCGTCTGGGCCACCCTCAAGGCGACCCAGACCCACGCGTATCCGGCCTGAGCCCGGACGCCGGCCCCTCGGGCACGGGATCGTCGGGCGGACGGGTTCGCGCTGCACGCGACGGCCTTTCGTCCCCTCACGGAGCCGCGGGCCCGGTCGGCGCGGGGGTGCCGACCGGGCCCGCGGTGCTTGGGGCCGGGGTGCTTGGGGCCGGGGTCATGCCTCCTTGCCGGCGCGGTTCAGGCGGAGGGCGGAGACGAGGAAGAAGACGCCGCCGAGGAAGGCGTAGCCGGCGAGACTGCCCAGGGAGGCGTCGTCCTTGCCGGCCTGCGCGAAGAATGATGCTCCGGCGAGGGTGGAGATGGCGCCGCTGGCGATCATCGGCCACTGGCCGCCCAGGTGGCGCCGGACGGCGCCGACGACGAGCTGGACGATGCCCGCGGTGATGGCCCAGACGCCCCAGACGCGCAGGACGGCCGGGATACCGGAGGTGGCGGCGATGACCAGGCCGATGCCGGTGAGCGTGCTGAGCGCGATGTTCGCGTACAGGCCCTGGACCGGGCCGTCGTTCGCCTGGGCGGACCTGACGTCGACGACCGCGCACGCCACGTCGAACAGGGGGTAGATCACCAGCAGCGTCGCGCTCAGCGGCCCCAGCGTGTCGGCGGTCGCGAACAGCAGGGCGGCCCACACGGCGGCGAACGCGAAGCGCACGAAGTACAGCTTGCGCAGGGCCGCGGGAACGCTGGTGGGGGTGGTGCCGACGAGGGTGTCCAAGGGGGTGCCTTTCGGTGGCGGCGTAGTGGTGTGCAACGGCTGAGTCATCGGGTGCCTGCGTCCGCTTCCCCGATCAGGCGGGTGACCGTGCGACGGAGGGCCATGAGGCGCCATGAGGCACCGCCAATCGTGAGGGAGAACGATCTGTCTCACCGGATCCAACGGGATCGGTGCGGCCACTGTCAAGACCGAACGTTCTCCCTCGCCGCATTGATAAGGTGGGCACATGAGCCCCAGCCCAGGAAGCCGCAGCACATCCGAAGCGCGATCGCGGCTGCTCAGTACGGCGGTCAGGATTTTCTACGCGGAGGGCATCCACTCCGTCGGCATCGACCGGATCATCGCGGAGGCGCGGGTGCCCCGGGCCACGCTGTACCGGCACTTCTCGGGCAAGGAAGAACTCGTCCTCGCGTACCTCGACCAGGCCGACCAGGGCATCCGGGCGCAGGTCGAGGCCGCCCAGGCGGGCGAGGGGTCGGCGGCCGACAAGGTCCGGGCCGTCAGCCGGTCCATCGCCGAAGGCATCCGGTCACCCGGCTTCCGCGGCTGCGCCTTCCTCAACGCGGTGGCCGAATACCCCGACCCCGCCCACCCGATCCACCAAGCCGTCCTGGCCCACCGGCAATGGTTCCTGGACGCCATCACGGACCTGCTGGCGCAAACCGACGACGCGCCCGCCGACACGGCCGGCCGGCACCTCGTCATGCTCCGGGACGGCGCCATGGCGGCCGGCTGCCTCTTCGACCCGGAACTGGTCACCGAGACCTTCCTGCACGGCGTCGAAGGAATCCTGCGGGCGCGCGCCGCCTCATGGAGGCCGTAGCCAGGACTCGGATCGGGTTCCCTCGGCGCGGCCGCTCCCGGTGTGACGCCCCAGCCCCTTCCCGGCGGACGGACCCGGACCGCCGCGGCGGGCTCAGGCGTGGTGTGCCGGAGGGGCGGCGGACCCGGCGTCCCACAACTCGGTGACCAGGGACCTCGCGTAGTCCTCGTCCGTCTCCGGGATCGAGAACACCACCCGGAAGTAGAGGGGGGCGACCACGCGGTCCAGCACCCGCTCCAGTGAGGGCGTCCGCTCGCCCCGCCGGGCCGCGGCCTCCAAGGGGGCCTGGAAGCGGGCGCTGACCCGCTCCAGGCACTCGCGCAGCCCGGCCCGGCGGGCGTCCACGTCCGGCGCCACTTCGGCGCGGAAGAACGCCACGCCTCCGGGCCGGGACAGATCGGTGAGCGTCCACACCGCCACCTGCTCGAGATCCTTCCGCAGATCGCCGAGCAGCTCCGGCGTCTCCTCGTCCTGACGCCGGGCGGCCACGTCCGCCAGGAGGGCGGAGGTGGTCCCCCAACGGCGGTAGACCGAACTGGGGTTGACGCCGGCGCGGCGCGCCACCGCGGGGATGGTCACCTTGTCGGCGCCGACTTCGTGCACCAGCTCGACCGTCGCCCGGTGCACGGCGGCGCGTACGCGGGCGCTCCGGCCGCCGGGGCGGCTGTCTTTGCTTTTGTCGGTCATCCCCCCACCTTAAAGCAATGAGTTGCGCTTTAGTGCGTGGTCTGTCTAGGCTGCTAAAGCAGAGATCGACGCTTTAAGCACTTCCCATGGAGGACCCATGTCCCAGTACGAGGCCGCCCACCAGCTCGGCAAGCAGTTCCACGCCTTCCTCGCCGCCGGTGACTGGGACGGCATCCGGACCCTGCTCACCGACGACGCCACCTGGACGCTCCCCGGTGACAACACCATCTCCGGTACGGCGGAGGGCGCCGACGCGGTCGTGGCGCGGGCGAAGAAGATCGCTTCCTACGGTCTGAACTTCGAGCTGCTGCACATCCTGGTCAGCCGCGAGAACATGGCCCTGTCCCTGCACAACACCGCCCGCCGGGGCGAGGTCCGGCTGGACGAGTACCTGTCCACCGTCTGCCGCCTGCGCGACGGCAGGATCGCGAGCATCGAGACCTACCTGTCCGACGTCCCCGGCATGAACGCGTTCTTCGTCTGAGCCTGTTCCGCACGCTCTGGCCCGGCGCCACGTTCGGTGACGGGCCGCCGGGGTGTTCCGGGTGTCCTGGGTGTCCTGGGGTGTCCTGGGGTGTCCTCGCGCCGGTCCGTCATTCCCCGGCGCGCAGCGGGGACGCGGCACGCAGCAGCCGCAGCTGGCCGATCTCCGAGACGTTCTTCATGAGTTCCGCGTTCACCCACGCCACCGTGTGAGCGACGGTCCGCTCGGGGTCGCGCTCCCACGGGAATGTCGCGGCGCGGTCGAGATCGGCGTCGGTGAGGTGATCCAGCCCGCTCAGCCAGTCGTCCCGAAGGCCGCGCAGCCAAGCGATCGCCGCGTCTCCCGGCCCCGGCCATACGATGTCCGCCCGCTCACGGGGCGTGCGGCCACATACGTGATCAGTGGTCACGCCCAGCCACCATCCCAGGTGCCAACTCACCCAGCCGATCGTGGGAACGGGCACCGGATCCGGCTCCGTATCCGCCCAGTCCGGGACCCAGCCGCCCCGGGCGTCCCGGCGAACGGTCCAGCACTCGGCGGCCGGCTCCCACAGGAAGTCCTCAGGCGCCAGACGCTCCAGGTGGTACTCGAACAACGACCAGGTCAAGCCGAACTGCCAGCGCAGCAGATCGCATCGGGGAGAATCCACCGGGCGACCCTGGCACGGAGGGTGAAGCCTCCGCAAAGCAATATCCCAGCCCTGACACACCGCCCGCCCCGCGCGCCGTCTGCCGCGCTGTTCCGCCTCGGCCGCCGCCTGGCTGCTACGAGGCGTCCTTGGAGCCGCTGCCCTCGGTGTCGGCGTCGGTATCGGCGTCGGCGTCGGTGTCGGTGTCGGCCTTGGTGTCGCTGGGGGCGTCCCCCTCGGCCTTGCCCTTGTCCTCGGCCTCGTCCTCGCTGGAGTCCTCGAAATACTCATCGAGCACCGCGTCGAGCTCCGCCGTCCATTCCTTGAGGAGCTTCCGGGCCGGTGCCTCGACATCGGCCGTGTACCAACGCCGGTTGGTCGTATAGACCGTGATCCCGAACCGCTTCCCGAACCGCGGGGTGTCGACCTCCACCGCGCCGATCTCGTCCCACTCGAACTCGGCCTTCTCGCCGTCGAGTTCGAACGCGACGCCACGGCGTCCGGCCCGGATCGCACCGCGCCGGTCGGACACCTCGAAGGCGACCCCGTCGTCGTCCGCTTCCCCGTCGGACGACGCGAGATCGGACGTGACGTCGGCCTCGGTGCCGGAGGGCGCCTCGGCGCCGGACTCCTCCTCGGCGTCGACGCCCTCTTCCCGGTCGACCTCCTCCTCGGCGGCGACTTCGTCCTGCGGCCGCTCGGCTGCCTTGTCCGGGGCGTCCTCCTCCGCATCGGCAGGGCGCGGGGGCGTCAGGCCGGGGACAAACCCCGGGTCCGTCCCGGCTGTGTGCATGGGCGGGATGATCGGTCCAGTGCTCTGCTCCACGGCCGGAAGTATTGCCGATAAACCTGTGCCGACGACAGGCAACCCCGCCCCCCAATCCAGCCGCCCGGCAAAGCCGCAGGTGACGCGCAAGGGATCGCCGGTGATCCCCACCACCCCGCCCCTTTTACCGTCCCTTTACCATGGATGTGGGGACACTGCTTCCCCGGACACCCGGAAAGCCGAGCGATGAAGGAGCACCAGACCCGCAATGGGTGAACCTCCCAGTACCACCCGTGCCATACCCCGCGCGCCTCTCACCAGGGCGCCCCTGCCCAGGGCAACCAGGGACACCAGGAACACCTGGGAAACCAGGAACACCTGGGAAACCAGGGAGACGGGGATGGCACGGTGACCGAGATCCTGCTGCTTCTGCTCGCCCTGGCCCTCACGCTCGCGTGTGCGGTGTTCGTGGCCGCCGAGTTCTCCCTCACCACCGTCGAACGCGGTGACCTGGAGCGGGCCGCCGAGGCCGGTGAGCGCGGGGCCGACAGCGCGCTCGCGGCGGTGCGCCGGCTGACGGTCCAGCTCTCCGGGGCCCAACTGGGCATCACCGTCACCTCCTTGGTGATCGGCATGCTCGCCGAACCCTCGCTGGCCGCCCTGCTCGAACACCCGCTCACGGCGACCGGCCTGCCCGCGGGCGCGGCGTCGACGACCGCGGTGGTGCTGGGCGTGGCCGTCTCCACGGTGGTGCTGATGGTCGCCGGGGAGCTGGTGCCCAAGAACTGGGCGATCTCCCGTCCCCTGCACGTGGCCAAGGCGGTCGCCGCCCCGCAGCGCGCCTTCACCGCCGCCTTCGCCCCGCTGATCCACCACCTCAACAACACCGCGAACCGCCTGGTCCGCCGTCTCGGCCTGGAGCCCGCCGAGGAGCTGGCCTCCGCCCGTACCCCGGACGAACTGGTCGCGCTGGCCCGCCACTCGGCCGCCGAGGGCGCGCTGGCACAGGACTCGGCCGAGTTGTTCGTCCGTACGCTCCACCTGAGCGAGCTGACCGCGGAGAACGTGATGACCCCGCGCGTGGACGTCCAGGCGCTGGAGGCCCACGCCACCGCCGCCGACGCGGCCAACCTCACCCTGGCCACCGGCCGGTCCCGCTTCCCCGTCTACCGCGACACCCTGGACGAGGTGGTCGGCACCGTGCACATCCGCGACGTCCTCGCCCTGACCGCCGCCCACCGCGCCACCACCCCGGTCACCGACCTGGCCACGCCCCCGCTCCTGGTCCCCGACAGCCTCCCGGTGGACCGGCTGCTGGACCGGCTGCGCGGTGCGCACACCATGGCCGTCGTCATCGACGAGTACGGGGGCACCGCCGGTGTCGCCACCCTGGAGGACGTCGTCGAGGAGGTCGTCGGCGACGTCCGCGACGAACACGACCCCGACGAGACCCCCGGCCTGGTGCCCCTCGGCCCCGGCACCTGGGAGGCGGACGGCGGCGTACGGCTGGACGAGCTGACCGGCATCGGCCTGACCGCTCCCGAGGGCCCGTACGAAACCGTCGCGGGGCTCCTGGCCACCGCCCTGGAACGCATCCCGGCGGCCGGGGACGCCATCGAGACCGACGGCGGCTGGCAGCTCACGGTCCTGAAGGTGGACCACCACCGCGCCGACCGCGTACGGATCACCGCTCCCGCGGCGGCTCCCTCAACCGGCACCCAGACCCCTGCCGAGAACGACGCCACCCAGGACGCCCGATGACCCTCCTCCAACTCGCCGTCGGCGCCCTCACCCTCCTGACCAACGCCTTCTTCGTCGGCGCCGAATTCGCCCTGATCTCCGTGCGCCGCAGCCAGATCGAGCCGCGCGCGCAGGCGGGCGAGAAGCGGGCGCGCGGTGTGCTGTGGGCGCTGGAACACCTGTCCGCGCAGTTGGCCACGGCCCAGCTCGGCATCACCATCTCCTCCCTCGTCCTCGGCGCGGTCGCCGAACCGGCCATCGCCCATCTGCTGGAGCCGGGCTTCGCCACCGTCCACGTCCCAGCCGCCCTGGTGCACCCGATCGCGTTCGTCCTCGCCCTCACGGCGGCCACGTATCTCCACATGCTCATCGGCGAGATGGTCCCCAAGAACATCGCCCTCGCCGCCCCCGAGCGCACCGCGCTCCTCCTGGGCCCGCCGCTGGTGGCCCTCACCCGCCTCCTGCGCCCCGTCGTCTTCGGCGTCAACGCCTTCGCCAACGCCGTGCTGCGGCTGCTGAAGGTCGAACCCAAGGACGAGGTCGAGTCGGTCTTCACCGACGCCGAACTCATCCGGCTGGTACGGGACTCCAGCGACGCCGGGCTGCTCGACAAGTCCGGCAGCGACCGGCTGCGCGACGCCCTGGAACTGGGCACCCGGCGGGTCGGCGACATCCTCGTCCCCCTCGACGAGATGGTCACCGTGGACCACCGCGTTACTCCCGACCAGCTCGAACGCACCGCGGCCTGCTCCGGCTACTCCCGCCTCCCGGTCACCGGCCCCGACGGCGCCGTCCTGGGCTACCTCCACATCAAGGACACCCTCGGCACCACCGACCGGCACCGCCCGTTCCCCCGCGCCGCCGTGCACACCATCCCCCGTGTCCGCGCCGACACCCCCCTGGACGACACCCTTACCACCATGCGCGCCACCGGTACCCACCTGGCCGCCGTGACGGCCGACACCGGTACGGTCCTCGGCTTCGTCACGATGACGGACGTCCTGGAAGAGCTCGTGGGCCCGGTCACGGAATAAAGGCCGACGGCATGAACGGCGACGGCATGAACGGCGACGGCATGAACGGCGACGGCATGAACGCCGACGGCATGAACGGCGACGGCATGAACGCCGACGGCATGAACGCCCACGGCCTTACGGGGCGCCGCGGTCCGGGCCTACGGAGAACGCGGTGTCGCCGGCCGTCGCCACGATCGCGTCCTTGACCAGCATCACCTTCGGTTCGGTCCCCTGCGCCGACGTCCCGGGGTTGTCCAGCGCGGCCGTGTGCCACGCCTCCGTGCCGTCGTCCGCGTTCAGCGCCAGCAGGCGACCGAAGCGGTTGGAGAAGTACAGCCGCCCGTACCGCCGGGACAACACCGGCGCGGACAGGCTCTCCGTGTCCGTCGCCCGCTGCCACAGCTCCCGGCCGCTGTCCGCCGACACCGCGGTGACCGTGCCGCTGGCCCGGACGAAGTAGACGACCCCGTTCAGCAGGGTGGGCGTGCCGCGCACCGCACGCCGCAGCGCGATCCGCGTCGTCTCGCCGGTGCCCGGATCGACCCGGACCAGGGCCGTGTACGGGCGCTCGTACCCCGAGTCGTACACGTCCTTCGCGGTCTCCGGCACCAGGAACAGCGGCTTGCCCTGGACGGCGCCGAGGGGCAGCGTCTTCCGCGGCAGGGTGGTGCGTGCGCGCTGGGTGCCGTCGGAGGGGTCGAGCCGCAGCAGGTCGTACGGGCCCTCGGCGGCCAGGCCATCGGCGTTCAGGGGCGAGCACATGACGTACGGCGCGTCGGCCGGCCCCGTCGGCTCGCAGAACTTCCCGTAGCGCCCCGGCGCCTGCCACAGCCGCGTACCGGACGTCCCGTAGGCGACGATCTGCCCGCCATCCGGCGACATCGTCAGCACCCCGCCGCGGAACAGGCGTACCGACGCCGAGCCGCTGACCCTGCGCTCCCACCGCCGGCGCTTGGTGCCGGCGTCCAAGGCCACCACCCACCGCGAACCGTCCATCGACACGCGGTAGGCGTAGACGGTCCCGTCCCGCACCCCGATCGGCCGTGCCGACTGGGGACGGGTGCCCCACCGCCACTGGACGCGACCGGTCGCGGCGTCGACCTTGGCCACCGTGAAACCGTGCCCGGCGCAGTACAGGGCCCGGCCGCCGCCCGAAACGCATCCGGATTCGTCGTAGTCGAGGGGCGGCCCCTCGGTCTCGACCCGTAGATTCGTCCGCCACGGCCGCCAGTCCGCGGGGAGTGACGCGGTCGGCAGGGAGGAGGCGGTGGACGCGTCGCCCGACGACTTCGTCGTGATGTCCGGGGCGAAGACCGCCGCCGCCACCATCAGCCCGGTGACGGTCAGGGCCACACCGGCGGTGGTGACGACGAGCCGCCGCCGGGCTCCCCGCCCCGGCAGGGTCCGCTTCGGGGCGACGTCGGGTGCGGGGGAGGCGGCAGGGCGTTCATCGGCAGCCGCTTCGGGATCGCCGGTTGTGCGGGGGCCCGTGGCCGTTCCGGCGTCCGTGGCGGATGCGCCCGTGCCCCTGTCCGTTCCCGTTCCCGTGCCCTTGGCCGTTCCGGCGTCCGGCTCCGCCACGCCTTGGCCGTCGCTCACCGGCTCCGCCGCCGGGAAATCGGGCAGCGCGCGCAGCATGCGGTGCAGCTCGTCCAGATCCGGCCGGGCGTCCGGCTCCTTGGCCAGACAGCGTTCGGCGATGTCCCGCAGCGGTTCCGGGACCCCCTCCAGCGTCGGATGCTCGTACATCACCTGGTAGCCCGACAGATAGGGACTGTCGGACTCGAACGGACTGCTCCCCCTCGCCGCGTACACCAGCAGCGACCCCAGCGAGAACACGTCCGATGCCGCCGTGACGCCACGCGGACTGCGCAGTTGCTCCGGCGACATGAAGGGCGGGGTGCCGAGCACGCGCCCGATGGTGACGGTGAGCGTCTGGCTGTCGACGGCGCGGGAGATGCCGAAGTCGATGACGCGCGGCCCGTCCTCGGCCATCAGGATGTTGGCCGGCTTCAGGTCCCGGTGCACCACTCCGGCCCGGTGGATGTCGCGCAGCGCCTCGGCCAGTCCGAGCCCGAGCGTCCGCAGCTCCCGCCCGTTCAAGGGGCCGTTCTTCCGTACGACCTCGGACAGCGTGCGGCCCGGCACGTACAGCGTGGCCATCCACGGGCGGTCGGCCTCCGGATCGGCGTCCACCACGGGGGCGGTGAACGCCCCGCTCACCCGGCGCGCCGCCGCGACCTCCTGGCGGAAGCGGGTCCGGAACTCCTCGTCCTGCGCGTACTGCTCGTGCACCAGCTTGAGCGCGACCTGCCGCCCCGAGGCCGAACGCCCCAGATAGACGACGCCCATGCCGCCCGCCCCGAGCCGGTCGACCAGGGCGTAGCCGCCTATGGATTCCGGATCTCCGCTGGCCAGCGGCATTGCCGATCCCCTCTCCCACGCCGTTGCCGCGTCTGGAACGGCCGTACCGGAGCCTAGATTAGGTCGGCGGGGGAGCCGGCGGACCATGCGGCCCACGCCGTGGCGGAACGGTGACGTATGCCGTGGCGTTAGTGCCGTGTTAGCGGAACGGTGCCGGGGCGGCAGTATCACGCCAGCGGACCACGGAAGGCTCATAGCCGTACCGAGAGTCCGGTGAGCACACCGGCCGACCGCCGACCGAGGGAATCCCGCCATGCACGTCACCGCTTACCGCCGCGGGCGCACCGTCCGTACGATCGCCGCCTCGATGCTGGCCGTCGCCGCGCTGAGCCTGACCGCGGCGTGCGGCGGGGACGGGGGCTCCGGCACCGCGGGCAGCGCGGGCAAGGCGGAAACGTCGGCGTCGGCCAAGGCCGCGTCCTCGGGCGGCCAGGACGCGGGCACCGAGCGGGGCACGGACACCAAGGACGGCCGGAGCACCGAGCAGGGCACGGACCTGGGCGCCAACAAGGGCACCGGCGGCGCCGGGGGTGAGGAGGACACCACGGGCGTCAAGGACGCCGAGACGCCGGACCAGAACCCCACCGGTGGCTCTCGGACCGGCCCGATCGGCGACTGCGACATCAACAAGACGCCGCTCTCCCTCCAGGAGGTCAAGAGCCCCGTCAACCACCTGCTGCTCAAGGCGACCAACGGGGCCGGTGCGGCCTGCAAGCTCGTCGGCTACCCCAGCCTGAAGTTCGGCGCCGACGCGCAGGCCGCCACCCCGGCGTACGAGGACAGCAAGCCGCAGTCGGTCGTCGTCCTCGCCCCGGGCGAGAGTGCGTACGCGGGCCTCACCACCTCCGCGGCGGACGGCTCGGGCGCGGAGGGCGGCACGGCCGACTCGCTCGACGTGTTCATCGACGGGAACGAGAACCCCACCAACGTCGAACTGCCCGGCGGCTCGGTCTTCGTCGACAGCGACGCTCAGGTCACGTACTGGCAGGCGGATGTGCAGGACGCGCTGTCCTGGTGAGGCGTCCCTCTATATGAACACTGTCTTGCATACGGGACAGCCCCCCTGGAGGATGAAGCGGTGCCGCCGACGCGGTGCACGGCGGCGCACACCAGCGCGCACCCGCACACAGAGCACAGGCACAGGGGTGGGGAACGGATGGGGATCGGCTCCGCGGCGCTGCTGGTGTCGGCCGGAGTGGCCTCCGGGCTCGCCGGTTCGATCGCCGGGCTGGCCTCGTTGTTCAGCTATCCGGCGCTGCTCGCGGTCGGCCTGCCGCCGGTGGCGGCCAATGTGACCAACACGGTGGCGCTGTTCTCCAACACCGTCGGCACCGCGGCCGGGTCCCGCGCCGAGCTCCGCGGTCAGCGCGACCGGCTCCTCCGGCTGGGCGTCATCGCGGCGCTGGGCGGCGCGGTCGGGGCCGCCCTGCTGCTGGGAACCCCGTCCTCGGCCTTCGAAGCCGTCGTACCGTGGCTGATCGCCCTCGGCTCGGTGCTGATCCTGGTCCGCGATCCGCTCCGCCGGCTCATGGCCTCCCGCTCACACCCCGTCGCCGACACCGCCCGGCCCACCGTCCCGCTGGCCTGCGCGGTCCTGCTGGTCGGCCTGTACGGCGGCTACTTCGGCGCGGCCTCGGGCGTCCTGATGCTGGCGGTGCTCTCGCTGTCCGCCGCCGAACCCCTCCCGGTCACCAACGCCGTCAAGAACATCGCCACCGGCGCGGCCAATCTGACGGCATCGGTCGCCTATGTCGTCGTCGCGCCGGTGAACTGGTCCGCCGCCGTCTCCCTCGGCCTCGGCGCCCTCCTCGGCAGCTGGCTCGGCCCCCTGATCGTCCGCCGCCTGCCCGAGACCCCGCTGCGGATCGCCATCGCCCTCGGCGGCTTCGGCCTGGCCATCTCGCTCTGGCTCTAGGCGTGCTCCGGCCCGCTCGGCTGGAGGACAATCACTGCGCATGGCCATCGACTACCGCAAGCGCCCCGCGACCCCTGGGATCGACTACCGCAAGCCGGCCAAGGCGCCCGCCCCCGCGATCAGCCTGGAGAAGGTCAGCACCAGGGCTCCCGCGCTGGTCAGCCTCTACAAGACGGCCGCCGTCTCATTGGCCAAGCACCAGGTCGGCGGGCAACGAGCCGCCGTGTACCTGGTCCTGGACCGCTCCGGGAGTATGCGCCGGTACTACCGTGACGGCACCGTGCAGCACCTGGCCGAGCAGACTCTCGCCCTCGCCGCCCACTTCGACGACGACGGGGTGGTGCCGGTCGTCTTCTTCTCCACCGACATCGACGGAACCGCCGAACTCGGCCTCGACGCCTATCGGGACCGGATCGGCCCCCTGCACGACTCGATGGGACACATGGGCCGCACCAACTACCACGTGGCCATGCAGGCCGTCATCGACCACTACGCGTCCTGCGGCTCGCAGGACCCGGCGTTCGTGGTCTTCCAGACCGACGGTTCCCCCACCTCCAAGGCGGCCGCGGAACATGTGCTGTGCACGGCCGCGAAGTTGCCCATCTTCTGGCAGTTCGTCGGGTTCGGCGACGATGAGTTCCGCTTTCTGCGCAGGCTCGACGACCTGCCGGTGCCGGACCGACGCGTGATCGACAACGCCGGGTTCTTCGCCGCCGGGCGGTCACCGAAGACCCTGTCCGACGCGGACCTCTACGACCAGCTGCTCCACGAATTCCCCCAGTGGCTGACCGCCGCTCGCGCCGCGGGCATCGTGAAGAGCTGAGCCCGGGACATTACCTGCCACGTCATCGCGCTGAGCCGCCACCTCGGACAGCATGGTGATCGCTTCGCTTCGCTGCCCGCAAGCGCGAGGCTTCCGATCGGAGGGATCACCATGTCCTTGGCCGCACCCACGACGACCCGCACCTTGGTGGCGGAGCTGCTGCGCCGCATCGGTGAGGGCGACCCCGAGCGCATCGCCGAACGGTACGCGGAGCGCGTCGACTGGAAGCTGGACTGGCCGGAGGCCGAGCACGGCCGCGCCGCCACCCCGTGGATCCGCCACCGGTCCACCCGCGCGGACGTGGCCGCCCACTTCCGGGAGCTGGCCCGCCACCATGTGCCCGAGCAGGCGGCCACCGAGATCGAGCGCGTCCTGGCCGACGGCGACGACGCGGTCGTGCTGGGCGAGATCCGCCAGACCGCCCGGTCCACCGGACGCGCCTATCGTGCGCGGTTCGCCCTGCATCTGACGTTCGCGAACGGCCTCGTCACCCGGCACCACGTGTACGAGGACAGCCTCGCCGTCGCCCAGGCATGCGACCTGGAGGCATGACCCGGGACCACTGGGGACCACCCGGGACCACTGGGACCCAGGCCCCCGGGACCACCCAGGACCAGGACTGCCGAGGTCAGCGCACGAGCAGGGGCTCCACCCGGGACAGGGTGTCCAGGATGTTGGCCTCGGTGATCGCCATCCGCGCCTCGTCCGGCGTCAGCCAGCGCAGCGGCGCGTCCGGGTTCTCCGGCCGTACCGCCTCGGGAGCGCTGGTGGCCAGCACGAAGCGGATGTCGGCGTGTTCATGCGCCGGCTCCCGGCTGTTCGCGGGGACCGGCACGATCACCAGGTGCCGTACCTCCGCGTCCGGCCACGGCGCCAGGTCGGGCAGCCCCGTCTCCTCCCGCCCCTCCCGCAGGGCGATGGCCAGCGGATCGTGCTCCCCCGGGTCGGCATGCCCGCCGACCAGCAGCCACGACTGATGACGCTGGTGCCAACGCAACAGCACACGGCCGCTGTCGGGGTGCACGATCAGCGCGGAGGCGGTGATGTGGAGGGGGCTCGACCGGTGCCAGGGGCTGCCGGGCTCACCCTCCATGAGGGCGCGCACCCGCTGCACAGCGACGCATTCCGCGGTGGTCTTCGGCCGGTAGCCCGTAAGGACATTGACGGCTGCATGATCGGCTGTGGCCATGCGCCGGATCCTAACGACGCGGCCGCCACCGCGGCGCGGGGTTTTCGGCAACGGCAAGGCCCAGGTCGGTGACCTGGGCCTGATGCTCGTGACGGGCCAGCGATCCTGGTCCGCTGGGGCGGACGCCCGTCAGGTAGCGGGTGCGGCGGTTTGAGTGCCGCCTCCGGCGCCAGAATTCCCTGATGGGATGTGCAAGGTCGGCATGCAGGCGAAGGCGACGTAAGCGCCTACAAGAAACGTTCCTGCCATGAGCAAGCCGATAAGGGGCTTATTTATGTGCACTGGTCCTCGCGCTTGTGCTGGTGGTGGTGCAAGTGAAGATCGAACAGCGCTGAGGCTAGCGTTCTTGATGTCCACAGGCAAACGCGAAATCGATAGACAGATGTGCGAGTCACTTGATGTGTACAGGCCGCCAAGCGATTCGATAGTAAGTTACTCGGTGGTCGCTCGGCCTGTGCCTTCTCGGTCGATTCTGCTCAGGAGTATGTGCAGTCTGCTCGTTTCCTGTTCGTCCCATGCACAGAGCGCGGAGAGTGCTCTCTCCAGCAGGTCCCTGGCAGCCGCCGTATCCCCCGTCGCCAGTCGTACCTCGGCGAGGATCGCTTCCGCCCTCGCCTTCTCGTCGAGGGCGTTGACCCTCGCCGCGGTCGCTACGGCCGCCGCCAAGTGCTCGGCCGCGTCATCGAGCCGGCCACCGGCGAGTTCGGACTTTCCGAGGCCGCGCAGCGCGCGTGTGATCTCCTGGGTCGTTCCGATGTCGCGGGCGATGTCGAGCGCCTTCAGATGGTTCTCCACGGATGCCTCGACGGAGTGCTGCTTCAAGTGCGCTTCCCCGAGCCCGTTGTATGCTGTCGCCTGACTCTTTCTGTCGCCCAGCAGGCGAAAATCCACCAAGGCCTGTTGATGCAATGCCAGGGCGCGGCCGCTTTCGCCGGTTTCGGCGAGATTCGCGGCCAAATTGGTGCGCACCATCGCCTGGGCGTAGAGATTTCCCGTGGACTCGGTCAGGGGGAGCAATTCCTCGAAGGTCTTCCGGGCCTGTGCGTAGTCTCCTTTGCGTGCGAACAGGTCGCCCAGATTATTGAGCGTCCTGATAAGGCCCGACTGGTCACCTGCGGATCGGAAACCGGATATCGCGTTCTGGAAGTGGTCGCGCGCGCGATCCAGTTCTCCGAGAGCGAGCAGGGAGATGGCGATGTTGTTGCGGCACTTGGCCTGGTCCCAGACGCTCCCCGTCGTCATCGCGATCGCGAGCGCTTTCCGGTGCAGTGCCACGGCCGTTTCGTTCTCGCCCAGGTGCCAGCGCAGCACTCCCAGAATCCGATAGCCCTCCGCCTCCGCCTCGTGGTGGCCCGTGGCCCGTGCGATCTCCAGAGCCCGTTCGCCCGCCTCCACGGCTTGTGCGTAGCGGCCCGTATTGGCGTGGTTGGAGCTGAGGCAGAGCAGCGCGTGGCTCAGAGCCTGTTGGTCGCCGGTGCGTGCCCAGTGTCCGGCGGCGTGCTCGAGGATGTCGGCGGCGTCCCGCCAGTGACACTCGGCGTCCAGGAAACCGGCCAGGGCGTGGGCGAGAAGGGCCGCGGAGCGCGGGGAGCCGTGCACGCGGGCGTGGCGCTCGGCGGCCAGGAGGTTGCCGCGTTCGGCGGCGAACCAGGCGCGGGCCTCGTCGGCGTTCCGAGGGGCGGAGGGGGCCGGGGGCCGGTCGGTGTCGTCACCGGGGAGCCTGATCCTGCGCGGATACGCCAGGCGATTGGCCTGCTCCGCGCCCAGCAGGTAGAAGGCGACGAGTCGCTCCAGGGCCGCTGCGCGCTCCTGCTCGCTGTCTTCCGCAAGGGAGAGCATCCGGGCGTATTCGCCCAAAAGGTCGTGGTAGCGGTAGCGTTCCGGGGTCGGTTCCCGAAGGAGATGGCACTCCAATAACGACTCGATCAGACGTTCGGTGTCCTTCGGGGGAAGATCGAGCAGCGCGGCGGCCGATTCAGCGGTGAAGTCGGGCCCCGGGTGCAGTCCCAGGCGGCGGAACGTCGTGCGTTGCGCGGTGTCGAGGGCCCGATAGCTCAGGGCGAAGGCGCGCACCATCTCCCCGTCGGCGTTGCGGATCTCCCCCAGGGGGCCGGGGCCGCGCGCCAGCCGCTCGCCCAGGGTGGTCAGGCTCCAGGAGGGGCGGGACCGGAACCGATTGGCCACGAGTTCGATGGCGAGCGGCAAATGCCCGCACAGCCGCACGATGCGGGTGGTCTCCGTGATGTCCTGGGTCCGTGCCGCACCCGCGAAACTACGGAAGAGGCTGATCGCGTCATCGGTCGGCAGGACGTCCAGGGGAAGCGGAACCGCATGGGGGAGCCCGGTCAGATGGCGGCGGCTGGTGACGATGGTCAGGGACGGCGAGTTGCCGGGCAGGAGCGGTGACACCTGATCGGGGCCGGCCGCGTCGTCCAGCACGATCACGGCTCGGCGGTCGGCGATGGTGGTCCGCCACTGGGCGATCAACTCGTCCATCCGGACGGGTATCGTGCCGGCGGGCGCGCCGAACAGCCGCAGGAGCATCGCGAGGGCCGCGCTCGGATCCAGCGGTTCCTGGGCCGGTGAGTGGCCCCTCAGATCGAGGAACACCTGCCCGTCCGGGTACCTGGGCGCGAGCGTACGGGCCGTGTGGACGGCGACCGCCGTCTTACCGACACCCGCCATGCCGCTGACCGTCTCCAGCGTCAGCACCGGCCCCTCGTGCGACTCGGCGCTGATGGCGGCCATCAGGACGTCGAGCTCGGAGCGCCTGCCGACGAGCGGGGGCTGGTACGGCAGGTTCCGTGGCGGAGGGGGCTGGGCGGCGGGGTGGGGCCCGGGAGGGGGCGCGGAAGACGCTCCCTCTCCGGCGGTCGCCTCCTCCTCGATGGAGGCCCTCTCCCCGGTGGCCGCCCGGTCTCCCGTGGTCGCCCCGTCAGCGGCCCGATCCTTGCCAGCGACCCCGTCGGCAGCGCGATCCCCGGCGGTTCCGACGAGTCCGGCCACCGGTGCCCTGTCGAGGACACCGCGATGTATCCGGTCCAGTTCGGCGCCCGGGTGCGAGCCGAACTCCGACATCAGCAGCCGCCGGGCTTGCTGGTACACCCGCAGCGCGTCGGTGTACCTCCCGCTGCCGTAGTACGCCAGCATCAGCAGTCCCGCCAGCGTCTCGTCCTCGGGGCGGTGGCGGACCAGGGCCGACAGCTCACCGACCGAGTCCGCGAAACGGCCGAGCCGGTGCAGGGCGGCGATGCGGGAGACGGTGGCGTGGAGACGGCGCTCGGCGAGCGTCTCGCGCACGGTCCCGGCCCAGGTGCCGGGAAGTCCGGCGAGGGCCTCCCCTTGCCAGAGGCGCTCGGCGCGGGTGAGCAGGTCCACGATCCTCTCGTCGTCGCCGTCTGTCGTCACCGCTCCCGCCAGATCGGTCAGGTGCTGGAAGCGGTTCAGGTCGATCGACTCGGGGTCGGCCTCCAGCGCATAGGTGTGGGCCCGGCTGGTGATGCGCGGGGCGCCCGGACCCGTACCGGCGAGGCGCAGGTGTTTCCGTACCCGCGAGATGTACGTGTGCGTGTTCTCCCGGGCGCGCGGTGGAGCCTTGCCGTCCCAGAGCCGGTCCGTGAGCGTGTCCATGGAGACGGGGCGGCCCGCCTCCAGCGCCAGAGCGGCGAGTACGGCCCGCTCCTTGTCCGATCCGAGCGTCAGCCGCCGGTCTGCCAGCCGAAGCTCCACCGGCCCCAGTAAGTGGATGTCCACCAGCGCCCTCCCGCTGGTCGGTCCCTTCTCAGCGAGCATGGCACGGGGCGGTGGAGAGTCGCTATACGCCGCGTCCGACGCACTGGCCGAATCACGTCCTCGGGTCTTTCCGGGTGCATCGCCGAAGCCCGGTTCAGGGTAGGACCGGACTGATCCACTCAAGCGGCGACCGACTGACCGGGGGGGCGGACGGATGGGCCAGGCACCGGAGGACGCCCATAACAACACGGTCGGCGGCCAGGCCCGGATCTATGGCGCAGCCGTGCAGGCGCGCGATGTGCACGGCGGCATCCATGTGCACACCGAGGCGGCCACCGCGATGCCACCGCCCCGGCAGCTCCTGCCGGTGCCCGCCCACTTCACCGGCCGTCGCCAGGATCTCGCGGCGCTGGACGCGCTGTTCACCGGACGGGAGCGGGACCGGCCGTCCCGCACCCTGATCGTGGTCAGCGGCCCGGCCGGTGTCGGCAAGACGACATTGGCGGGCAAGTGGCTGCACTCGCTCGCGTCCGAGTTCCCCGACGGGCAGCTCTACGCCGACCTGCGGGGGCACTCGGCCGGCGGCCCGGCGAGCCCCGGCGAGATTCTGAGCCAGTTCCTGCGGGCGCTCGGTGCCGGTTCGGTACCCGCCGATATGGCCGAAAAGGCATCGTTGTGGCGGTCTTGGACCGCTGAGGCCCGGATCGCGGTGATGTTGGACAACGCGTTCACGGCCGCGCAGGTCCGTCCGCTGCTGCACGCGGGCCCGGGTGGCCTCACGGTGGTGACCAGCCGCCGCAGGCTGACCGGCCTCCGCATGGACGGAGCGGCGATGCACCACCTGCACGCGCTGGCACCGGCCGCCGGGGCCGAGCTGCTCAGCCGTGCGATCGGTGACGACCGCGTCGCGAAGGAGCCCCACGCCGCGCGCCAGGTCGTCGCGCTGTGCGCGGGACTGCCGCTCGCCGTCTGCGTCGCCTCCGCGCGCCTGGCGTCCAGGCCACGACAGTCCGTCAAGACGCTGGCGGACGCTCTCAACCGGGACACGGAGCGTCTGACCGCGCTGGAAGTGGAGGGGGAGGCCACGGTGCGGAACGCGCTGGACGCGTCGTACACGGTATTGAGCGAGGGCGCCGCCCTCCTGTACCGCAGACTCGGACCACTGCCCTTGCGGACCTTCGACGCGCGAGTCGCCGCCGCGGCCTGCGCCGAATCCCTGGCGTGGGCCGAAGCCCGGCTGGACGAGCTCGTCGAGGCCAGCCTGATGGAGGACATCGGTCCGGACACCTGCCGGTTCCACGACCTGGTCCAGATCCACGCCCGGGGCGCGGCCGCCGCGGAGGACAGCCCCGAGGCCCGTGAGGAGGCCCTGCGGCGGGTCTGCGACTGGTATCTGGAGACCGCCACCGAAGCCGAGAAACGGCTCACGCCCGCACAGTTCGCCCTCCCCAGGGATGTGGTCCACCCGTCCGGGCTGCCCGTGCCGTTCACCGACGACCCGAGCGCGCTCGACTGGCTCGATGCCCACCGGACGAACCTGATGGCGGTGGTCCGTGCCGCCGCCGCCCGCGCATGGCACGCCATGGCCTGGCAGTTGGTGGACGCCATGTGGCCGCTCTTCCTCCGGCTGCGCTACTACGACCTGTGGATCGAGGCCCATGAGCTCGGCCTGGAGGCGGCGCGCGGAGACGGGAACACCGAGGCCGAGCGCCAGATGCTCAATTCCGGTGCCATCGGGCTGAGCGCCGCCGACCGCGTCGACGAGGCGGCCGAGTGGTATGCGCGGTCCCTCCGGGCGGCGCGCGAGGCGGGCGATGTACGGGACCAGGGGCAGGCGCTCCTGGGCCTGGGGACCTGTCACCGCACGGCCGGGCGGACGGCCCAGGCCGTCCCGTACCTCCATCAGGCCATCGACCTGTGGGGCTCGTGCGGATATCCGCGCGGTGTGGCCCTCACCAGGATCGTCCTCGGCGAGATCGCACTCGCCCAGGACGATCCCGGCCTGGCCATCGAGTACTTCACACAGGCTCGGGCCGGCCTCCTGGCCGTACGGGACCCCCATGACGCCGCCCGCGCCCTGGTCTTCCTGGGCCGTGCCCGTGCGCGCGCCGGCGAGCACACGGCGGGGGTGGCGGCGATGGAGGAGGCGCTCGCGGTGTTCGCCTCCTCCGGCGCCGCTCACTGGCAGGCCCGTGCCCTCGAAATGCTCTCGGACAGCGCGCGGGAACGCGGGGACGACGCGGCGGCACGCGACTTCCGCGCTCGGGCGCTCGCGCTGTTCGAGGTCACCAGCCCCTCCGACGCACGGCGGCTCAGGGACGCGCCGGCCGGAACCTGACCCGCGGGCGCGCGGCCGGACCCTTCAGGGACGCCGGTCCCGCGAGCCCTTCCGGGCTCTTCAGCGCCGCCGGGCTCTTCAGCGCTTCCGGGCCCTTCAGCGCTGCTGGTCCCGCCAGCGGGCCGGGCTCTTCAGCGCCGTCGGGTCCATCAGTGCTGCTGGTCCCGCCAGTGCGTCCGGGCTCTTCAGTGCTGCTGGTCCCGCCAGCGGGCCGGGCTCTTCAGCGCCGCCGGGCTCTTCAGTGCTGCTGGTCCCGCCAGTGCGTCCGGACCCTTCAGTGCTGGTGGTTCCGCCAGCGTGTCCGGACCCATCAGCGCGTCCGGACCCTTCAGCGCCACCGGTCCCTCCAGTGCGTCCGAACCCTTCAGCGCCTCGGGCCCGTCCAGTTCCTCCAGTCCTTCCAGCAGCCCGCTCAGCGGGAGCCCCGCCACCAGCCAGGCGTGCAGGCAGGACACGAAAAGCCATTGCTCCGCAGGTACCCCGCATGGCAGAACGACGACGCCCGGCTCCGTGCCGGCGGCCGCCGCCCAGCCGCCCTCGGCCAGTGGCACGGCGGCCAGTCGGCAGCCTGGTCGGGAGGACCTGACGTCCGCCAGCCATCGCACCGCCTCGGCGGCCGGACGCGGGCGGCTTCCGCGCAGGACGTCGGCGCAGTCCAGCCAGCGGGTGCCGGGGCGGGCGTCGGCGTCCACCGTCAGATGCTCGTCGAGGACGGGCGCCCGCGGGGCGGCCGCGCGTCCGGGGCGGGCCAGCAGGACGCCTCCGCCGGTCGCCCGGCCCGTCCCCAGGCACAGGGACGGAGCCGGTGTGGGCTCCGGCGGAGCCTCCTCCCGCCACTCCACGGTGACGAAACACCAGGCCGGGCAGGTCATGCCGACGCCTCGCCACGATCGGACGCGCCACGACCGGACGCGCATGCCCACGGTGACGGATCGGACGTCCACGTCCGCAGCGACGGCGGATCCGGCAGCGGCAGTGCCCGCGGCTCGTGGGCGGGCTGGCCCAGCCCCATCAGGCGGTACATCAGCCGCCGCATGTTGCGGTGGAAACGGCCGGGCTCGGAGGTGATGCGCGCGGCGATCGCGGCGTACTCCTCAGGGCGGTATTCCGCGGCGGCGTAGGCGAGTTGCTCGGGGAGCGGATGGGCCGGTGACAGCGCGGGCGCGGTGACGGCGAGCGTGGCGGCCGGAGAGTCCGGGTTGATCTCCGGCTCCGGCGACCCGGTGAGCAGGATCGGCACTCCGGTGAGTGTTCCGTAGAGCGTGACCGAGCCGTGGTCGCCGACGATGTAGTCGGCGGCGATCAGCATGGTGCGCCAGTCCGCCTCCGGCGGCACCACGCTGACCCCCAGCTGACCGCACCACGCCAACCACGCCTTGACCTGCCACGGTCCATGGCCCGACCACACGTTGGGGTGGACGAGGACGGCCGTACGGTACCGCCCGGACGGCAGCTCCCCGATCATGCGGGGCAGCATCGTCTCGAACCGGCCGAAGAACGAGTGCGGCCCCCAGGTCGAGACGGCGAGCACCAGCCGTTCCCCGTCCGCGAGGCCCAGCGCACGGCGGTACGCGGCGCGCCGCGACAGGCTCGCGGCGATCCGGTCGTGCGCGGGGTCGCCCACCACATGCGCCAGCTGGAGCGCCTCGGGGCAGTGACGGCCCAGCTCCCGCAGATCGGCGTGGTGCGGCACGACCACGGCGGCCGGCGGCTTGCCGCCGGGCATGAGGTCGCGCCTGCGCAGCCCCGCCACGCCCGCGTCCGGCGCTCCGGACAGGCGTTTGAGGTAGTTGGCGCCGTGCGGCATGGTGATCAGCGGTGCTCGCACCTGCTCCACCCCACGCGGCCCGGCCGCCACGGCGAGGTCGAAGGTCATGCGGGTGGCCTCCGCCCAGGGCAGCACGGGGCTGCCCAACTCCTGGAGGAAGCGCGGCACCTCGTCCCCGAAGACATGGGGCGGTGCGGTGAACGCCACCTGGAGCCGGAAGTCGGCTGCCAGGAGCGACAGGACATCGAGAAGTCGCTTCGCGTAGGTGATGGTGTGGACGACGGCCAGCACTTTCTTGCGCCCCACCAGTGTGAGCCACTGACGGGGCTCGTCCAGCGGAGCCTCTGTGATCGTGTTCAACGCCGACATGGCGCCCCCCGGTTCGATCTCATGCGGATTCCGGATGATTTCCGATATGGACTTGTCTGGGTCTCGCGTCGGTCCTCTGCCCGGCCCGGCGGACAGAAGGCTTGCCGGACCCTTGCGGAAACCTTGCGCGGGGGGTCTGTGTGCGGGGGGCGCTGGGCCTGCGCGGCAAGAAGCCCCGGGCTGTCGGCCCGGGGCTTCAATGGTGGTGGGACGGGAGGGGCGGGATGTTCATCCGCTCACTGTGAGGCTGGAGTTCCCACTGCTCTGGTATCCCTCGGTGGCGAGGATCATGTAGTACACGAAACTGCCCAGGGGCATTCCGGAGCGGGCCCATGCGTCGAAGTGATTGCCCGTGGTGATGGTTCCGCCCGTTTTCTTCGACTGCCGGACACTCCAGTACTGGTTGAACGTTCGCGTGCCTTCGACCGAGGGGGCGTTGTAGCGCGTGGTCTGGTAGATGTCGTACGTACCGCCGTCACTGCTGACCGCGCCCTTGTACGTGCCGGTGGGCCGGTATGTGCCCCAGTTGTCGACGATGTAGTACTCCACCAGTGGATTTGAGGTCCACCCATAGAGGGCCAGATATCCGTTGCCGGACGGGTTGAAGCTGCCCGAGTACTGCACGCTCCTGCGGCCGCCGTTGCTCCAGCCCTTGCCGCAGACGAAGTTCCCGCAGTTGGTCCACGAGGTCCGGTAGCTGCCACCGGACGCGAGGGTCATGGAGACCGATCCACCGCCGTCGGTCCAGAACGAGTAGTAGAAGCCGTTGTTGGTGCCGGTCTGATTCGTGGTGATCGTGGTGTCGGCGTTGGCGGCTCCGATGCCGGGCAGCGTCATCCCGGCGGTGACCAGCGTCAAGGCGCCGGCCCGGCCGAGTAAGCCTCGGCGGCTGATCGGGTGTGCGGGGGTGTTGTCCCGGTGCATGCTTCCTCCTCGTGAAGGACCGGTGATGCCGACAGTGTTGGACCACCCCTGTGGAGTGTCAACGGTTTCCGCAAGGATTACGGAAAGTCTGCCGTGGTCAGTGATCTCTTGAGGAGGAATAACCGCTGTTCATGCGCCTTTCTTGTTGATCGAATTCGGCGCGGATCGCTGAAATCCCGACTACGAAGATCAATCTTCATCGCGTCGGGGCGAAAGTTTTCGGAGTACTTCCGGATCGTCCGGGCGTCGCGGTGGGCGGTTACAGACAGTCCCGGGGCAGCGTCTCGTTCCAGCTGCGGGAGAACACCCGCCGGTCGCCCTCGTAGCCGTCCAGCGTGGCGTCGATGAAGAACTCGGTCTCGCTGGACCGCAGCACCGTGCTCGTCACCACCCGCGTCTCCCAGTCGTCGCGGTGGAAGCGCATGGTCCAGGTGGACTCGCCGCCCACCGAGGTGAAGTCGTCCGCGACGGCGGTGTAGCGCTCGTAGGCCCGGCGGCCGACGTCCAGCCCGATGTCCTCGAACCGCTGGATGCCCGCGTCCTTGACGATCTCCAGCTCGGACCGGTAGCCGACCAGGTCGCGCTTGACGTCCCAGCGTTCCTCGGGAGGCGTGAGCCGGGTGGTGGCGATGGGGGCCGCGCCCTCGGGTTCGCCGAACGGACGCTGGGGCCCGTCCTCGCCCGACGGCGCCCGGCGCAGCGGCAGGGTGAGGGTGCTGGCGCCCTCGTACACGCTCAGCAGGACCGGCCTGGGCGGGGGCCAGGCGAGCGGCCAGTACGACGTGGACAGCGACAGCCGGATGCGGTGGCCGGGCGGGAACGCCTGCGCCACGCCGTTGAGGTGCACGCGGGCGCGGTAGCGCCGGCCGGGCTCCAGGGGTTCGGGGGTGCCGATGGACTCGCGGTGGGTGAGGTTGAGCAGCCCGTAGGTGACGCGGGTGGCGCGGCCGTCCGGAGCCACGTCGGACAGCCGGGCGGCGACCATGGCCACCGGTTCGCTGACCGACAGCTCCAGTTCGACGGAGGGGGAGCCGAGGATCTCCACCCGCTCGGTGAGCGGTTCGGTGTCGAACACCAGTGAGCCGCCGTCCTCCTCCCGCTGGTCGTACGGCAGGTCCGGAGGCGCGTTGTAGGAGGCCCACTTGCCGGCGAACTGGCCCACGGACAGCGGGGACTGAACGGTCAGCGCCGTGCCGCCCGGGTCCTGTTGCCGTTCCTGTTGCTGTTTCTGTTTCTGTTCCCCGATGCGGTGGCGCGTGAGCGGGTGCGCGACCGGCTCGACGTTCGGGGAGGGCCACTGGGGCTCGTCCACCCAGCGGCCGGGCCGTTCCTCGTAGGCGGTGGAGGGCGGCACGCTGTCCTGCATCCAGGTCCGCAACATGGGCCCGTCCATGACGCCGTTGTCCACCCCCTTCAGCCAGTGGTCCCACCAGCGCACCACCTCCTGGAGATAGCCGATGGCGGGGCCGGGCTCGCCCAGGTGCGGGTACTTGTGCGACCAGGGGCCGATCAGGCCCTTGCGCGGCACGTCCAGATGGCTGAGCAGCCGGGTCACGGCGTTGGAATAGCCGTCCGCCCAGCCGCTGGAGGCCAGCACCGGGCACCGTACGGCCTGGTAGTCCTCGCACACCGAGGCGTGCCGCCAGTAGTCGTCGCGGCGCTGGTGGCGCAGCCACTCCAGCACCCAGGGGCGGGCGTTCTCCAGCCGCTCCCGCCACATCTCGCGCCAGCGCTCGCCGACCACCGCCGGGTCCGGCGGGCAGGTGGCGTACGCGAACATCGTCCCCGCCTCGGCGAGGTTGTCCGACAGCAGCGCACCGCCCATGTAGTGCATGTCATCGGCGTACCGGTCGTCGGTGAAGGAGGCGATCACGATGGCGCGCAGGGACGGCGGCCGGCGGGCCGCCACCTGGAGCGCGGCGAAGGCGCCCCAGGAGATGCCCATCATGCCGGTGGTGCCGTCACACCACGGCTGCTCGGCGAGCCACGCCAGGATCTCCTCGGCGTCGCTCTGCTCCCCCTCCAGGTATTCGTCCGTCAGCACGCCCTCCGACTCGCCGGTACCGCGCAGGTCGACGCGGACGCAGGCGTAGCCGTGGCCGGCGATGTACGGGTGGTGGATGGAGTCGCGTACGGCAGTCAGATCGCGTTTGCGGTACGGGATGTACTCCAGCACCGCCGGCACCGGCTCCTCGTCCGAGGACGTGGGACGCCAGATGCGGGCCGACAGGCGAACGCCGTCGGACATGGTGATCGTGACGTTTTCCTCTTCCTTCGTCGCACATGGCAGATTGCTCACGAGGCGCATAGGGCCGACATGCTCCTTCCTGGCGTCCTGGCGTCCTGGCGTCCTGGCGTCCTGGCGTCCTGGCGACTTTTCTTGCGAGACGGGTGGCACGGGTGCCCCCGGACGCCACCGGCACACCACCCGCGCCCGGGGCGACCGAGGCTCAACCGACCTGCCTCTCCCTCTCCGTGTCCGTCTCCGCCTCCTCCAGGCCGCCGTCGGGGGCGGTGGCGTCGAAGAGGCGGTTCAGGGCGGCGACACAGCGGTCGTACTTCTCGCGCAGGTCCGCCTCGCTGTCCCCGCCGGTGAAGATGTGGGCCAGTTCGAAGCTGTAGCTGTCCTGCTGCGCCATCTGCGACAGCCGCTGTCCCTCCTCGGGCACCACCTCGATCCGTACGCCCGGGATCTCCCGCTCGATGCGCTCGATCTCCTCCTCGACGGGGGTGTCGTGGACCACTCCGTCGGCGAACCACCGGTAGTACCACTTGGCGGCCATGTCGTAGGGGCCGGCGCGGTGCGGCAGGGCCGGGTCCTCGCCGAGAGCCAGGCTGAGCATGCAGTGGTGGTTGGACACCCCGTCCACGTAGGCGAAGAGCTCGGCGTGCGACTGGGAGTGCCGGGGGTTGATCTCCAGCAGATTGATCTCGTCCGTGCCCGGGTCGTAGAAGTACTCGATGCTGAACGTCGCCCCGTCCATGCCGATCTGCCGCATGACCCGCCGGGAGACGTCGTGCAGCCGCCGGATCACCGGCTCGGGCAGCGTGGAGGGGTACTGGTGGCGCAGAAAGCACGGGCTGTCGGGGTAGTCGATGGAGTCCAGCACGCCGTAGACGGTGACCTCGCCGTGGTGGACGTATCCCTCCACGGCGACCTGCACTCCGGTCAGCGCCTCCTCCGCGAGACACACCTGCCCGCCCACGCCCTCCATCTCGGGCGGCAGGTCCAGCCGTTCGAGGATGGCGTCGAACGGCCTGCCCACGCGGCCGATGCCGTCGCGGATCTCGGCGACCGCCGCCCGGAACTCCTCCTCGTCCTTGACGGAGAAGGCCAGCTCCGAGGAGTACGCCAGGGCCGGCTTGAGCCACATCGGAAACCGGACGCCCTCCGGCGGCCGCGGGTCCCTCGCCTCCAGATCGACCCGGCCGAACCGCGGATGCTCATCGATCACCTTCCGCTGCTCCAGCCGACTCCAGTACTTGTGCTCGCACTTGACCACCGACTCCAGGCTCGTGCTGCGCGTGCCGTAGCGCTCGCTCAGAATCGGCACGAGCGTGCTCACCGGGAAGTCCCAGTAGCCGACGATGGCGTCGACGCTGCCCTCGAAGGCATCCAGAACACCCTCCGCCTTCGCGATGAGATCCGCCACGGAGACCTCGCCGCCCTGTAGATCCTCGACCGTGAGCAGGCGATGGAACCGGTACCGGTGGGCACCGGGGCCACTCTCCAGGATGGGCACATTGGCCTCGTCCAGACCGATCACAAAGATGTTCTGCTCGTCCACGGAGTCCCTCCCTGCGCTGACACTTTCCGGCGCTCTGGGTACCCCTCAGCGGGCCGTCAATCCCCGGTGCGACCTTGAGTTCAAACTGTTCAAACCGGCTGGGGCGGTGCCCTGTTTAAGTCTGGGATCTCGGGTACCCGCTGCCCCGGACAGCACGAAACTCCGCGAATGAGGAGGAATCAGTGATGGCTGACAATCCCGGCAACTTCGCCAACGACCCGCAGCGGGCTTCGGAGGCTGGTCAGCGGGGTGGCCACGAGAGTGGTGGCAACTTCGCGAACGACCCGCAGCGGGCTTCGGAGGCCGGTCAGAAGGGCGGCCACGAGAGTGGTGGCAACTTCGCGAACGACCCGCAGCGGGCTTCGGAGGCCGGCCAGCGGGGCGGTCACGAGAGTGGTGGCAACTTCGCGAACGATCGGCAGCGGGCTTCGGAGGCTGGTCAGCGGGGTGGCCACGAGAGTGGTGGCAACTTCGCGAATGACCGGCAGCGGGCTTCGGAGGCCGGCCAGAAGGGCGGCCGTGAGAGCGGACGCGGCCAGGGCGGTGGCTGAACCAGCCGCTGCTGGGCGCAGTGGGCAGGAGCCATAGCCCCTGCCCACTCGCTCCGGGAGACCGGTGGGCCGGACGCCACGGCGAACGGCCCACCGGTCTTTCTCTCGCCCACCGATCCTTCTCTCAGGCGGAGGCCGTCTCAGGCGGAGGCCAGTCTCAAGTGGAGGCGTCTCAGACGGAGACCGTCTCAGACGGAGACCGTCTCGGATGGAGACCGTCTACGACTACGCCGAACCGGAACGGTGGCGGCGGAACGCGGCCGCCATGGCCTTCTCCACCTCCGGCGCCAGGCGGCGGCGCTCGGTCGTGGCCACGAGCTGGGTCGCGACGTCACGCAGCTTGGTGTTGGTGTGCTGTGAGGTTTCCACCAGCACCTCCCACGCCGTCTCGGCCGGGCACGGCACCATGGCCATCACCATGCCCCGGGCCTGGTCGATCACAGGGCGGCTCGCCATCGCCTCCCTGAGCTGAGCGGTTTCCTCAGCCAGCTGAGCGACCTCGGCCGCCAGCCGCGTCTCACGCCTCGACGCGTCGCGCCCCCTCCGTCTCTTCCCCCTGTGCGCGGCGGCCGGGCCGACCGCGCCGACGGTGCGGGCGTGACCAGGGACGGTGCTCATCAGCTCGTACTCCTGCCTGTGGTGACCCCTTCCAGGGCTTCATGGGCAACGCCACCAACTCCACCAACGCCACCAGCGCACTTTCGAGCGCGTAGGGCGTATGTAGATGCAAAAGCGGCACCGGAGGCTGTTTCGCCAACCTGCCGGTGCCTACGCGAGCGACGTCGCATGCGCGCATCGAGCAGGTTGCCACTGACGCCATCGGTTAAACCACCCCGGAGTCCCGCGTCAGCGGCCGTCCAAGAGGTGACGACGGTGGGCCCGTCACCAGCCCCCAACAACGGTGGGAAACAAGCCCTCTGCATACCCGTCAGGCACAGAGAAAGACACACAGTACGACGCTCAGTAACTCCCCTACGCACACCGACAGTTGGAACCACCCGTGCCGCCCCGGCCCTGAGCGCGGCCCAGCGGCGACGCCCCCGGTGCACCCACCTGTAGCTCCCCCTTCCCCTCGATTCACTCAATTCGCGAGGTCAGGGCGCTGCCAGCCCATTAGAGACGCGTTAGTAGGGTGGCAGCGGATCGTCAGCGCGGCCGGACAGTCTTGTTGTCACGGCCCCAGGACGGGGACAAACGCCCACGACAACAGGGGAACACATGTCACGTCGCATCACACTCCGTCACCTGCGCAAGGTCGCCGCCGGCGCGGTGGTCGCCGTCGCCGCGTTCGGGCTGACCGCGTGCCAGGACAACGCGGACGCCGGCGAGGGCACGAGTTCCTCCGCTTCGGCCAGCGCCTCGGACTCGGGCTCCTCCGACTCGGGCACCTCGGGCACCTCGGGGTCCTCGGGTTCCTCGGACTCGGATTCCGCCGGCTCCTCGGACTCCAGCGGCGGCAGCGACACCTCCGGCGGTTCGGGCTCCTGCAAGACCTCCCAGCTCGCGTTCAGCAGCTCCCATGGGATGGGCGAGGGCGATCTGATCGTCAACCTCAAGAACACCGGCTCCGCCGCCTGCACCCTCCAGGGCTTCCCCGGCGTCGACCTCAAGAGCAAGAACGGCACCGTCAGCGCCACCCGCAGCACCCTCGACGCGCCGAAGGTCAGCGTGGCGCCCAACGAGGAGACCCGCTTCACCCTCCACTACCCGCCGAACGACTCCGGCGGCAGCGGCGAGACCTTCACCACCCTCGTTGTCACCCCGCCCAACGAGACCCACTCCACGTCCCTGTCCGTCAGCATCAACGTCCCCGTCACCGACGAGACCACGTCCTCCATCAAGGTCGACCCCGTCGGCACCGGCAAGTAGGCACGCGCGGCGCGCTGACGTGATGACGCGCTGACGCAGAGATGACATCGCACCGCAGCGGCGCTTCCGGAACCATCCGGAAGCGCCGCGGGCGTTTGCCGGAGTCGCCGCGGGGAGGCCCGATCACACGTTTGATTTCTTGCCTTACGACGTGCGCCCGCACCGATGTCGGCCGACCCTGGACGCAGGGCCTGCCGAGCAGCGTCCGCTCACACTCCTGGTCCAGCGCATGAGCCGGGACCGCGTTGGAAGGTGAACGTCGACATGAAGACACCCCCGATCGTCTCGCCGCAAGAGTGGGAGGCCGCACGCGAGCGGCTGCTGGTGGAGGAGAAGCGGCTGACCCGCGCCCGCGACGCACTGGCCGCCAAGCGCCGGCGGATGCCATGGGTGGCGGTGGAGAAGGCGTACGAGTTCGACGGGCCCGAGGGCAAGGCGAGTCTGCTCGACCTGTTCGCGGGCCGTCGCCAGCTGATCGTCTACCGCGCCTTCTTCGAGCCCGCCGTATTCGGCTGGCCTGACCACGCGTGCCGCGGTTGTTCCATGGTCGCCGACCACGTGGGGGACCTCGCTCACCTGCACGCCCGCGACACCACCCTCGTCTTCGCCTCGCGCGCGCCGCAGCCGGAGATCGAGCGGGTGAAGGCCCGGATGGGCTGGACCATGCCCTGGTACACGATCACCGACGATTTCGACGCCGACTTCGACGTGGACGAATGGCACGGCACGAACGCGTTCATCCGCGACGGCGACAGGGTGTTCCGCACCTACTTCATCAACGCCCGCGGCGACGAGGCGCTGGGGAACACCTGGAGCTACCTCGACATGACCGCGCTCGGGCGGCAGGAGACCTGGGAGGACTCGCCCGAGGGCTATCCCCAGACGGCACCGTACGAATGGTGGAACTGGCACGACGCGTACGGCGACCCCGAGCCGGCGCCCGAGTGGCTGGCCCAAACCCGCCGAGGCCCCCGCCACCAGCCCGACTGAGCCGGTCGTCGGGCACCCGGGCCGGAGCGGGTGGGCACCGCCACTGAGCCCGTCGTCGGGCACCCGGGCCGGAGCGGGTGGGCGCCGCCGCGCACATCACCTGCACACGCACACGCACACGCTTCAGGCGACCAGCCCGGCGGCACCGCTCCCTTTCTTCTTCCGGCTCCTCACTTACCGCTGGTGGCGCAGAGCTCCCGGTCGACGAGGGCGTTCTTGGCCTTCTCGGTGGACTGATCGGGCGCGGAGTCGCCGGTCGTCGCCACCACGACGACCCGGCGGCCGTCGGCGCTGATGCCGTCCCGGGTGGAGAATCCGGGGATGTCCCCGCCGTGGGTGTAGTAGGACCCGCCGCAGGACAGCGGGACCTCCTGGAGCCCGAGGCCATAGCGCGCACCGGGCCACACCGCGTCCAGCCCCTCGGCCCGCACGGTGGTCTTCATCTCGGCCAGCTGGGCCGGGCGCAGCAGCCGGCCGCCCAGGAGTGCCGAGTAGAAGCGGGACAGGTCGGCTGTGGTACTGATCATGGCTCCGGCCGAGCCGGCCGCCGTGGGGTTGAGGGCGGTGACGTCCATCGTCGTACCGGTGCCGTAGAAGCTCGAGTAACCGTGCAGGTGGGTGCCGGCGATCCACGACTCGGTGTCCGGGGCGGAGGTGTGCCGCAGGCCCAGCGGGTGGATGATCCGCCGGGTCACCTCCTGCTGCCAGCTGCGTCCGGTCGCCTTTTCGATGATCATTCCGGCCAGGACGTAATTGGTGTTGGAGTATCCCCAGCCGGCGCCGGGCGCGAAGTTCGGCTTGTGCCGCATGGCGATCGCCACGAGCTGCTCGGGGGTCCAGGTGGTGTACCGGTCGGCCTGGAAGCCGTCCGCGGTGGTCATCTCCGGGAAGTCCGCGGTGAAGTCGTAGAGCCCGCTGGTGTGTTGCAGCAGCTGCCGCACGGTGATGTCGCGGCCGTCGTTGCCGTTGCCGGACACCGCTCCCGGCAGCCAGTGGTCCACGGTGTCGTCCAGCGAGATCCGGCCCTCGCCGACGAGTTGGAGTATCACCGTGGAGACGAACGTCTTGGTGGCGCTGCCGATCCGGAAACGGTCCCCGGCCCGCGCGGGCTGCCGCGTGGCGGTGTCGGCCACCCCGGCGGTGGCCGAGTACTGACCGCGGGGCCCGCTCGACCGGGCGACCACGCCGACCGAGCCGGTTCCGAGGATCGCGTCCACATCCTTCTGCAACGCGGCCCGGCCCGAGGCGGACGCCGCACCGGGGGATGCGGCCGAAGCCGCGGGCACCGCGACGGCGAGACCGGCCAACCCGGTCACGAGCGCCGTCGCCACGAGGCGGGAGGCGATCCGGGTCTTCGTTCGGGACGAACGCTGAGCCGATGTCATCAGGGGACGCTCCTTGCGGTGAGTACTGGTGGCGCGATGGACATGAACGTCTGTTGATCGCCGGTGCTCGCTGCACGAGGAAGAAGCGCTGCCACCCGGACATGGCGGCCACCCGCCAAGCCCGATTGCTCTCAACAACGAGAACGTTATCAGGTATGAGATCGGTAAGCCATCGCATCGGACGTCAGGCATCGGACGTCATGCGCCGGAGGTCAGACATGGGGGTGGGGGTCAGACGTCGGGTCGGCGGAAGCCCGAGGCAGTGCCGGGACCGGGCCGCGCGTGGCGGGCGTGAGCGAGTCGACCCGGGAAGCCATGATGGCCGGGGACGTTGGGGGAGACGACCGTGCGGAGTTGTCGGCCCGTGCTGGGTCGGTGCGCCCACCCGGGCGGAGAGACGAGGGATTCCGGCGCGGATCGGGCGCGGCGGTGACTCCGGTCACTCGTACCCGACTGCCGCGCTCAGCGCACGAGCGAAGAGTTTCCAGTCACCGTCCGCCAGCGGCTCCTGACCGAAGTTCGGTACCAACCCGGTGAGCCTTCGATCCATGCCGCGAGCGCCTCTAGGCAGTTCTCAAGCGTGGAACTCCCGACGGCGGGCGTACGGCTGGCTGCACCGGAAACGGTCGGCCCGTACTCCATCGCGAGCCCGGTCGAAAGGCATCGGCGCACCCTGCGGGATCACCCAGGGGTGGGGGTAGCGCGCCCGACAACAGGCGGCGTGCCAACAGGCCCGTGCCTCATAGGGCGATCAGCCGCACGCGGTCATCGCAGAGCTTGGCCATGTCGTCGGTGTCGGAGGTGACTACAGCGACTGGTGGCGGCTGGCGTAGTGCTGCCTCAGCGACGGTGGCGTCGATCGCGTATGTGTGCCCGTGCAGCCCTGCCGACTTGAGTAGTTCGGCAGCTGCCTTGGCCGCCTGTTCGGTGACGGGTTCGACCTTGACCCGCGACAGAGCCCAGTTCAGCCGTGGGAGATTCACTCGCGAATGGCTGACTTCGACGATGGTGTTGGCGCTGACGACGAGATCAGCTCCCATTTCATGGAACACCTGGAACATCGCGAGAACCTTGCGGTCCTGGGCGACCCAGGCGGATAGTCCCTGGGAGTCCAGGACGACGGTCTCAAGGTGTGTGCTCACGCGGCGTCCGTGTGGTCGGCACGGTCGGTGGTGCCGAAGATCTTGGCACGGGCTTCGGCCAGCTCTTCATCCGTGAAGGCGCCTTGCTCGTCCTGGTGGCGCCGCAGATCGTCACCGAGGAGCTGGTGCCTGAGCTGCCGGGCCACTGCTTCGGCCACATAGCCGGACACGTTGTCGGTGAGCTTCCTCAGCTCGGCGACCTGCTCGGTAGGCAGAGTGACGGTGATGCGCGTCGTGGCGGACATGAGTCGAGCATACTGCAGTATGCGTCCGGTCGGAGGCGGGCTGCGAACGGCTGTCCCTGTGAAAACCAAACGGTGCTCAGGCCACTGAGGTTTTCTCTCTGAAGATCACTTCCAACGCTGGTTGAGGACAGGTGCGGCGCGGGTGATGTCGCCGATACAGCGGGGGCTGAGTGTGATTAGGTGACCAACGTGAAGCCTCTGGTGGTTACGGACATGATCTTGTGGTGAGACCTGTCCTACCAGTGGCTTCACGGCAGTGACTCAGGCGCACCACGACGGGGGCCAACAGTGCAGGAGCTCAGTTCCGCGGTCGTGCTCGTCACAGGCGTCATGGCGTCCGGGAAGTCCACCATCGCCCAGCTGCTGGCCGAGCGGCTCCCCCGCTCCGTGCACCTGCGCGGCGACGGCTTCCGGCGGATGATCGTGTCCGGTCGCGAGGAGTTCACGCCCCAGCCGACCGCCGAGGCAGAGGCGCAGCTGCGACTGCGCTACCAGGCATCCGCTGCGGTCGCAGACCTGTACGCGCAGGCGGGATGGACGGTCGTCGTCCAAGACGTCGTCCTCGGCGAGCACCTGGATGCTTACCTAGACGCCGTGACGGCGAGGCCCCTGTATCTCGTCGTCCTTGCGCCCGGCCCCGAAGCAGTCACACGGCGTGAGGCCAGCCGCCACAAGAGCGGCTACGGCGGCCCCTGGACGGTCGACGTCCTGGACGACGTACTACGCCGGCACACTCCACGCCGCGGGCTCTGGCTGGACACGTCGATCCAGACACCCCACCAAACCGTGGATCAGATCCTCGCCGACCTTGCTACGGCTCGCATCGTCGGCTGAGAGAGCCCATCGCGAGGTCGCTGAGAGGGCGGGCCGGATCGACCGCGGGGCGTTGGGGCAGCAGTGCCGCGCATTGGTCCCACGGCGGATCGGTCAGCCATGCCGGAAGGACGGGCGCAGGTCTTCCCGGCGATCACAGCCCGGCGACACAGCCCGGCGATCACAGAGCGCCGCAACTCCATGATCACGGAAACCTGTGCCCGCCATGCCGTCGAGGCCCCCACCTCGCCTATCCGCGCGAACTCTTAGGCGAAGAAGGACTTCAGCCGCTCGGCCGCGTCCGGCGCGAGGCCCACCTTCTCCATCTGCGCCGCCCCTTCCGCGATCTCTGCCGCCCGGTCGAGCATCTCGGCCTCGTAGGTGCTGATGGCCGCCGCGAGGTCACCGCTGTTCTCCGCGATGGCCTGGGCCAGCATGATGCCGTCCAGCATCGCCTGATTGGCGCCATCGCCCACCGGCGGCATCAGGTGAGCGGCGTCTCCGAGGAGGGTGACATCCGGACGGGACTGCCACCGGGTGCCGACCGGCAGGGCCTCGATATTGCGCCCGATGAGCGAGCCGGGGTCGCAGGCATTGATCAGTCCGGTCAACTCCGGCGCCCAGTCGGGGAACAGTGCGTGCAGACGCGCCACGACGTCGGCCCACTCCGCGTTGCCGAACTGCTGGCGGTCGATCCAGCCCTCGTCGGTTCGGATCGTCACCGAGACGCGGATGCTGCCGTCGCCGGACCGCTGCGCTCCGAGGTTCAGGTTGTTGCCGAGGGTCATCAGGCTGCCCGGTCCGACGAAGTCCGCTACGTGCGGCTGACGCCGATCGGCGTCAGCGATGGTCAGCTGGAGATAGGCGGACAGGTGGACCGGCTGCGCGTCCGTGAGGAGGGCGCGGATGCGGGAGCGTCCGCCGTCCGCGCCGACAAGGAGGTCGCAGTCGCACTGGCTGCCGTCGGCGAAGTACAGCCGGTAGCCGCCGGCCGGCAGTTCCTCGGTACCGGTCAGGTGACGACCCCAGCTCATGGCACTGTCCGGCACCCTGGACATCAGCAGCTTCCGCAGAGCGCCGCGGTCGACCTCCGGCCGGGTGCCGCTGCCCGGCTCGGGGGCGTGCTCCGCCACGGTGTTGCCCCTGGGATCAAGAATGCGCAGGGACTCGCCCTCGGGCCGGGCCTCTGCCGCAAACGCGTCGGCCAGCCCCAGCTCCTCCAGGGCGCGCTGCCCTGATTCGGGGTGCAGATCGAGCGAGCCTCCCTGGGCGCGGGCGTCGAGGTCGGTGTCCCGCTCGTACACAGTGGCCGGCATCCCCTGCCGGTGCAGCATCCCCGCCAGCACCAGGCCGCCGATCCCGCCGCCGACGATGGCGATCCGCGGCCTCTTGTTCGTTTCGGTCGTGTCCATGCTTCCCTCCAGCTCGTTCCGTACAGCGTACGGAAGTTACCGTACACCGTACGGAACGATGCCGACGTACGGTAGTGCCGTGGAACTGATCTGGGAGCGTCCCGAACCACGTGGCCGCACGGTCGCACCCGTCGATCGGCGCCGGATCGTGGCGGCCGCCATCGCCCTGGCCGACGCGGAAGGGCTGTCCGGGTTGTCGATGCGCAAGGTCGCCGCCGCACTCCAGGTCAGCCCGATGCGGCTGTACGGCTACGTCGCCACCAAGGACGAACTGCTCGACCTGATGGTCGACGCCGTCTACGGCGAGATCGCGGCCGGACTCGGCGATCACCCTGAGCGGGAGGAGGCGCTCCTTGTGATCGCCGTCACCACCCGTGAATGCGCCCTGCGGCACGAGTGGTTCGTCGAGTTGATCGGCGGCAGGCCGCCCTTGGGGCCAAACGCTCTGACGGTGATGGAAGCCACCGCCGCCGCATTGGATCGCGCCCTTGGGCCGGACGGCGCCGACCGCATCATGGCGGCCCTCGGCGTCTACAACGCTTATCTCGTCGGCGCCGTCCGCAACGAGGTCACCGAGCTACGCCTCAACCGGGAGAGCGGCACCGAGGAGACGCAGTGGCAGGCGTCGGTCGGCGCCTACCTCGGCCGACAGCTCGAGACCGGCCGCTATCCGACGACGGCACGCATCCTCAACGGGGAACCAGAGGGCGACCCCGCCAAGACGTTCGCCGAGGAAGTCGCGATCATCATCCGCGGCGTGACCCACACCGGGTGACCTTGTACGCACGGGCTTCCGCAGTTCCCGGCATTGACCGCCATATCTGGTGCGCTTCTGGCGCGGGGGACGTTAGCCGAGCCATGTCACGCGGGTGATCACAACAAGTTCGAGCCGGTCAGAGCCATGAACATGAAGAAGCCCCGCCCTCCGAAAAGGTCTTGTGTCCGCAGACCTCCGCCCTGCGGGTTTCCGCGGCCGACGTCGACCGCGTCGCGGCCCAGGACCGTCAGCTGCTCAGCCAAGCGCTCTACCTCGGCCACGACTTCATGCGGCAGGCCGCCTACGACATGCTCGGCATCGGGGTCGTAGTCCCAGGTCCAGTTATCGCTTACGCGGAGAATTCGCGCTGCGCCAGGTCTGTGATCTGCCGCATCTCGGCGAGTGCGGAGTGCAGGGCCTCGTGGTCCGTTGCTTCTTCCGCTACGGCTTCCAGTTCACGCAGGCGAGCCGCGCGCGGGGGTAGCGCTCGATGGCAACGAATTCTCCCCACCACAGCAGGAAAGTGCGCAGCGGAGCGATAGTGCTCTGAGTGGCGGCTTGTTCAACCGCGCGGTCGAGGTGCTCGACGAAGGATGGCAACTGGGCGGGGGCGACCTGGGCGACCGCTGCGCGGAGCGCTGCCGGAGTGAGCGCCGGCATGGGGATGAGGGGCCCGTCGGGGGCAGAGGGCTGCTCGGTCATCGGAACGTCTCCTGGGCGGCGGTCTGCGTGATCATCGTGAGCATGGCCGTTGTTGCGGACGCTGGGCTGAGCCCACGTCCGCGCCTCGTCCGCCACACAACGCCTGACCCGTCTCGATCGCTTTGGCCCAAGTGCGATCGCGTCGCGTTACATCTTGGTGCGTCGTCGCAAGTTCCCGGAGACGCCAGTGGTCCCGAGCAACAAAGAAGCCCCGGGCCGCTGGCCTGGGGCTTTGCGCCGGAGCGGGTGACGGGAATCGAACCCGCGCTCTGAGCTTGGGAATCACCGGCTGTTTGCAGCCGATCATTGCGCTGACCTGGGTAAACAGGTTCTGGTGTGATCTTGGGCGTGGGCTCCTATAGCTGGTGTTGACCGTGGTTCACCGGTCGTTCTGGCACGTATCTCGCACGGTGGTAGCTGCGGTCACTCGTATACGACTGCGGCGCTCAGCGCACGGGCGAACAACGTCCAGGCGTCATCCGCTGGCATTTCTTCGCCGAAGTGCCGATACCACGCTGGTGATCCCTCGGGCCACGCCGCCAGTGCCTCTAGGTAGTGCTCAAGCGTGGGGTTCTCGCATTCATCGCCTCGTTCGAGGAGATCGTCACGCAGGCCGAGTATGTGGCTCACCAGGGCTTCCCGGCTGTCGACTCCGTGCGCAGGGTGGTCCGAAAAGTCCTCCATGGCGGCACCTTAGTGTGGCCTGCTGCCTCACTTCGATCTGCACCTCGGCCAAGGTTGCCCGGCCCGGTCGGGGCTGGTGACGGTGGGCTATGGCCTCGTTGGTTGCTGTACTTCGTTGCTGTACAGCTGATGAGCTCGACCCCAGTTTGCGCAGGGTAGGCCTCTGCAAGAATCTGCTGGTGCAGCCCACGCCGGATGACCCGTCGCAGCTCCCCGCCCCGTGGTGGGTGCCTGATGGTGGCATGCATGTGCTGGAAGTGGAGTTGCGCCGCGAGCTTGCTCATGGACACCCGCTGTATGGCGCTCGGGTCTCTGCTGCTGCCCGGTGCGAAGGATGTGACGACGTGCTGTTCAGCGTTGCCGGCCGTCCCTTCCCCTGGGCTGTGGTGCACTTGACCTGGGCGGGTCACGAGGAGCGCCTGCCTTGGCCAATGACGACACCGCTGGCCAGCCTGGCCGACCTCCTCGCCAAGTGGGCCGACCACGGATGCACCAGCGATTAGCGGCCGGCCTCTTCACCGAGCGGCAGCCGGATCGAGAGCTGACCTGTCCCACCTGCCGCGCTACTCGTCATCGACTTCCAGCTCGTGGAGTCGCTCCGTGATGTCGTCGGCCCACGACTATGCCCATCTGCGCAGTTCGGCGGTGGCTGCTTCGTCGAGGCCGTACGCGGCGAACTCGGCGTCGTCGATCCAGTCGATGCCGGTGAGCCGGGCCTGGAGGTCGTCGAGGTCGAAGCTGTCTCGGGCATGGCGTCGGCCGAGTGTTTCCAGTTCAGTATTACTCCAACGGTCCGCCGCGGCTCGGACATCAATCAGGTCGCGGGCGAGCCCGCGGTCGGCCAACGCGCGCACCTTCGTACCGACCACATCTTCGAGGGAGAGCACCAGACCGTGTTCTGTCTTCACAGGCGGGCGCCAGAGTGTGACGATCAGCCGCGCGGACAGTGGATCGGTTTCCAACGCCCTTGACGTGCCAACCGCGTTCTTCCAGTCCCGCGCGTACCGTCCGTGCGATGTTGTCCATCCGTTCCGGATTCTCTGTAGCGACGTCCAGATCCTGGCTGAGCCGGTCGACCAACCCATGCGCTTGCACCGCGTAGCCGCCGGTGAGGACGAGTGGGTAGGCACCTCCCACGGCAAGCACATCTGAGAGCAGTCGACGGTGCAGGTCCGTGAGGTTCACGCGACGGCCTGGGCATGGTGAGCCAGCTCGGGGAAGGCGCTCTCCCAGGCGTCGCGGATATCGCGGCTGATCAAAGTGCGGAGGACGGACCACATGCTGACCAGCAGGTCCTGGTTGAGGTACTGCACCAGATCATCGTGCATCCCCTCGGCCAAGGTGATCCGGTAGAAGCTCATCCTCAGCCGGGGCTGGTCAAGATCGAAGTGAGTTAGCCCCGACCATGCCATGTGCAGCGGGAGGCCGACGATGCCATGGGCCGGGCCTGCGAGCTCCGAGAGCTCGGCGGGGAGCCGCCGAGTGAACTTGGCGCGGCGAACCTCGGAGGCGCTGGGCGTTGATGCCATGCCTCGATTATTCCGCAGGGCAAAGCCGCTGGGGGCCTGCGGGAGAGAAGGGTTGGTCAACAAACAAGGCCCGGGTCGCTGACCTGGGCCTTCGTCGTGGAGCGGGTGACGGGAATCGAACCCGCGCTCTGAGCTTGGGAATCACCGTGCCTGGCGGCGGTGAAACCGGCCCTGGCCTGGTGAAACAGGCGTTCTGGCGTGCCGCGCTGGAGTTCGTTGTAGACCCTGATTGACCGTGGTTCACCGCTTGATCGGGCACGCATCGGGCACGGCGTGGGCCTCAAGGCAGAAGCGTCAGTGCCGGGACGTGGAGCGGCTTGATGGCGTGGAAATGACGGTGATCCAGGGTGGCGACACTCGATGCCCTGAGCCTTTCTGCGAGGGCGACCACTGAGGCGTCGGCGATTCCGAGAGGGAATCCGCGGTATTGCTGCATGAGCTCGGCCATGCGGGAAAGGTCGGCTCGCTCGGTGGGCACCTGGACGAGGTCCTCTGCGGCAACGGCCTCGATGAGGTTGATCTCTGCGTCGGGGCTGACGTACTTGGCCAGTAGGTAGCAGGCTTCGGTGAGCACGTACGGCGTGATCAGTAGTTCGCCGTCGTGGGACTCCAGCAGCTCGGCGCAACTCTTGTGGTCGGGGTCGTTCCGGTTCAGCAGGGCGACGATGGGGCCTGTGTCAACGATCAGCATCGGCCTCGCCGAGCTCCTCGCGAGCGATGTCCTTGGCGCGAGCTCCAAGGTCGTCCGACGGTCCGTCGAAGCTTCGCAGAACGCGGAAGCGGCTCGGCGGCGGCGTCTTCACCAGGCGCAGGGCGTGCCGACGCAGCTCTTCGACCTGCTCGGGTTCAAGCCGCTCGATGATGTCGTGCAGATCGCTGTAGTCGTGGGCGGCAGTCATCAGACTCTCCCTGTTGGCCGTCTCTGCTGCCACGATAGCGTTCGACCGAGAAGACCGCCGAGGACTCCTGCGGGTGGTGCGCATGTGGTGCGCGAGGCTTAACTCGGTCTAGACAACAAACAAGCCCCGGGCCGCTGGCCTGGAGCTTCTGTCTGGAGCGGGTGACGGGAATCGAACCCGCGCTCTGAGCTTGGGAAGCTCATGTTCTACCATTAAACTACACCCGCGAGGGGCGCCTGATCTCTGGCGCCGCATCGTCGGACACTTTACCCCATCGCTGACCCCCGGCGCATTCGTCGTGGGGTCTTTGTGTTGTGCGGGGTGGGATGGGGGTGGAGTCGGGGGTGGTTTGGGGTGGTTTCTGGGTGGTTTTTGGTGGGGCGGGTGGGGGAGAAGCGGCTGTTGGGGTGCGGGAGTTGGGCGTACGGTGGGGGTGCGGTGAGAGGCCGGAGTGCCGCGTGGAGTGGGGTGTGCTTGATCCCCTAATGTGGCTTTTGTCGTCCACGTCGTCCACGTTCTTGGGGAAGGGACTCATGGAGCGCACCGTCGTCCGCTGTGCTGAAGGGCACGTGTTCAGCACTGCCTCGTTCCCAATGCAGCACCTCACCGTCGACCGTATCGGCCCCGGCCGGCTGCTGCGGTGCCCGCGTTGTGCCCGGCTCCGGCACGCGGTGCCGGTGGCCGCCGAGAAGCGGTGAGCGGTAGCCGATGAAGTCGCAGGGTGCGGGCCCGGTCCGGTGGGACCGGGCCTGTGCCGTGGGGGCGGGTCCGGTGTGCGTATCCTCGTTGGGTGCTTCTCTCAGACAAGGACATCCGGGCCGAGATCGACGCCGGACGGGTGCGGATTGATCCGTACGATTCGGCGATGGTGCAGCCGTCGAGCATCGACGTGCGGCTGGACCGGTTCTTCCGGGTGTTCGAGAACCACCGCTACCCGCATATCGACCCGGCGGTGGAGCAGCCCGATCTGACGCGGCTGGTGGAGCCCGAGGGCGAGGACGCGTTCATCCTGCACCCCGGGGAGTTCGTGCTGGCCTCGACGTACGAGGTCGTGTCGCTGCCGGACGACATCGCCTCGCGGCTCGAGGGGAAGTCGAGTCTGGGGCGGCTGGGGCTGCTGACGCACTCCACGGCGGGGTTCATCGACCCGGGGTTCTCCGGGCATGTCACGCTCGAGCTGTCGAATGTCGCGACGCTGCCGATCAAGCTGTGGCCGGGGATGAAGATCGGGCAGCTGTGCATGTTCCGGCTGACCTCGCCCGCCGAGCATCCTTACGGCTCCGCCCGTTACGGGTCCCGATACCAGGGGCAGCGCGGGCCGACGCCCTCGCGGTCGTTCCAGAACTTCCACCGGACGAAGGTGTGAGCGGCGTGGCTGAGGAGCGCGAGAACCTTACGTACGAGCGGTTCGGTGCCGCGGTCCGCGAGCTGGCGCAGAAGATCGCCGACGATGGGTACGAGCCCGACATCGTGCTCTCCATAGCCCGCGGCGGGGTCTTCGTCGCCGGCGGGCTGGCGTACGCGCTGGACTGCAAGAACATCCACTTGGTGAACGTCGAGTTCTACACGGGCGTGGGGACCACCCTCGACATGCCCGTGATGCTCGCGCCCGTGCCCAACGCGATCGACTTCTCCGACAAGAAGGTGCTGATCGCCGATGACGTGGCGGACACCGGCAAGACGCTGAAGCTCGTCCGTGACTTCTGCCTCGGCACGGTCGCCGAGGTGCGCAGCGCGGTGATCTACGAGAAGCCGCAGTCGCTGGTGAAGTGCGAGTACGTCTGGCAGCGCACCGATCGGTGGATCAACTTCCCGTGGAGTGTCGAACAGCCCGTCGTGCGCAGGGAGGGGCAGGTGCGGGACGCTTGAGGCGGCTTGTTTGAGATGCCGCGCCTGATGGGCCGCGCTTGATGGGCCGCGTTTGAGGTGGTGCGTTGGAGATGGGGGCCCGCTGGTGCGGGCCCCTTGGTCGTTCGGCCTGCGGTGGTGGTGGCCTTACAGCGTGCCCAGCTTCAGCAGGCTCAGCAGTGCGATCAGCTGGATCGCCGAGGCGCCCAGCGCCTTCGGCCACGGCAGGTCGTGCGACTTGCTCACCATCGAGGTGAAGAGCGCACCCGCTGCCAGCCAGGTCGCCCAGCCCAGCACCTTCACCAGCGAGCTGTCCCCGCCCAGGAAGAGCGCGAACACCAGCCGCGGCGTGTCCGAGATCGACATGATCAGCATCGACAGGCCGATGGTCGGCGCCCAGATGCCGTTGCCGCCCAGCTGGCGGGCGAGGGTGTGGGTGACGGCGCCCAGGATCAGCCCGCTGATCAGCACGGCGACGCCCGCGGTGAGGACCCACGGGATGCTGTTGGACATGGGGGCGTTGAGGACGTCCTCACGGGCGTCGTCGAAGCCGAAGACCGCCAGCAGACCGTAGATGAAGGTCACGATCAGCGCCGGGCCCCACACCGCGTAGTCCCGCATCGCCCAGAAGGTGTCCGACGGGCGCAGCACGATGCCGCTCAGCAGCTGCTTCCAGGGCAGCCGGGGGCCGGCGGGCGGGGCGGTGGAGGAGCCGGTGCGGTAGGTCTGCCCGGCGTAGCCGCCGTCGTACGAACCGGGGTCCTGGCCGTACGGGTCGTACGCGTCGGGCCCCTCGCCGATGCTGAACTGCTGCGTATGGCCCGCGTTGTTGTCGGCGTACGCGCCGCCCTGTCCGTACGGTCTCTGCCCCTGGCCGTAGCCTCCCGGGCCGGGGCCGGGACCCTGCCCGGCCCCGGGCCCGGGGCCGTAGTGCGGGTCCTGGCTGCCGAAGTACTCCGGCTCTCCCTGTGAGGCGGGCTGCTGCCACTGCGGCTGCGGCTGACCGCCGTACGGCTCGTGCTGCCCGTACGGCGGCTGCGGCGGTCGCTGCTGCTGCCCCTGTTGCGCGGAGTGGGAGTCCCGTCCGCGTCCGATCCTGAATCCAGCCACCATGTGAACGTACCCGGTCGTAGCGGGCCGGGTGCGGGAGCTGCGTGGCAGGGCCAGGCATTGCGGCCGAGCTGTGACATCCCCTAGGGGGTTCCGGTTGGGTTTTCCCCCGGTGGTTGGTGGGGGTGGCCGGTGTCTCGCCTCTCTCCGCCGCCGCCTCCTCCTAGTCCGCGTCCGCGTCCGTGTCCGCGTCCGTGTCCGTGTCCGTGTCCGCGTCCGGGTGCGCGTTCGCGTCCGTCGCGAAGGGCTTGCTGCTGAAGGCCGTCTTGTCCGCGGTGCCGTCCGTGATCCACCACCGTTCGGGGCGTTCGCCGTACCGCGAGAAGGCCAGACCACGGCCCCAGGCCAGTACGATCTCGTCCTTACCGTCATGATCGAAGTCCGCGACGCCGTAGAGCCGGGCCGCCCGCTCGTCCTTACGGACCGCCTTGCCGTCCACGACGGCGGGTGTCGTGCGGGTCAGCAGGCGGCGCTCGGCGACGCGGATCGGGCCGCCGTGGGAGCCCTGCCGGAGGGTGAGCAGCTCGACGCCGCCCCGGCCGAGCGAGACGGCCAGCTCATCGGTGCCGTTCCCGTCGGTGTCGGCGGCGGCCAGCGCGCCCGACATTCCGGGGATCTTGAGGGGGCGCGGAGGGGAACCCGCCGTCTCCGCCGCCTCCTTGGGGTAGACGCTCACCGTCTTGCCGATGTCCGGCCGCTCCGTCTCACCGCCCGGTTCGTCGTCGCGGGTGCCGCTGTCGCCGACCGCGACGTCGCGGCGGCCGTCGCCGTCGAAGTCGCCGAAGGTGATCGAGTTGCCCTCGCGCAGCGTGCGGGCCTTATGGCTGAGACCGTGGGGGCCGGCGACGAGGAGGGCGGAGCCGGACTGTTCGTTGGAGTTGAGCGCGTGCACCACCAGATCGGTGGCGCGGTGGCCGTCGATGGTGTCGGCGATGAGATCGCCGATCTCTCCGTGGCCGTCCAGCGGACTCGGGTACGGAACGGCCCTGGCGGCCTTGCCCGCCCGGTTGAACGGTCCGTACAGCACCAGTAGCGAGCGGCGGTCCGCGCGGATCAGGGCGAGGTCGTGGTGGCCGTCGCCGTTGAAGTCGCCGACGGTCGGGCGCTGGGCATCCACCCCGTCGTCCGGGCCGGTCAGCTCGACACGGGCGGCGGCGCGGCCCCGGCGGGGGCCGCCGGGGCCGCCCCAGGAGACGTAGGGGACGGTCCGGACGGTGGCCTGGGTGCGCTCGGTCTCGCGTGCGCCGAGCGCCTCGCCCGCCGTGGTGGTCACATCGGCGTAGCCGTCGCCGTCGAGGTCGGCCGTGGCCACCTCGGTCGCGCCCGCGACGGTGACGTCCTGGGACGGCAGGCCGAGGTCCCGGTGGCGGAGCACGGTGCGGGTGGCGGGATCCAGACCGTGGGACGAGCCGTGGACGAAGGCGATCCGGCTGGGCAGACCGCCCTTGCCGGACGGGACGGGGAGGCGCAGATCGGGATAGCCGTCGCCGTTGACGTCATCCGGCAGCCGGCTGCCCTTGCCGTGGGGGACGGGCGCGGTCGCGGTGGGGGTGATGACGGACCCGGCGGAGGGGGAGCCGGCGTGCCCGCCGCGTTCCGCCCGCGCGCCGTCGTCGGGGCCGCAGCCGGCGAGCAGCAGCGCCAGGCCGGCCGTACCGGCGGTGACGAGGAACGACGTGGGGAGACGGGAGGCGGGGAAGTGGGCGGTGCGGGTGCCGCGGGGGGAGCGGTGTCGGGGGCCCGGGACGCGGCCGGGTGGTGCGATGGGGGGAGGTGCGGGCGTCATCGGCCCACCTCAACCCATCACCGGCGGCTGAGGCCATGGGGCCAGGCACTTCGTTACGAGGGTGATGCCTGGACGAGGGTGATGTCCGGCGCCGCGCTCCCGCCGGTGGTCGTTCCGGATGACGCGTCGGGTGATACGGGACTGATCAGTCCGCTTGGCTGTAAAGATGACCTTTGGAGCACAAGGGCCGTCCAGGACATTTACTGGCGAGTCGTTGGGCATGATCCTGTAGGGGATACGCAACGTCGTTGTGAGAAGGGATACTTCACGGCCAGTATCGGTAATCGTTCGAAGCGGACAAGCGGGGGCAGCCATGTGCTTAACGCACGGTGTGAGGGTGACGGGTGAGGCGGCGAAACCGGTGGAAGAGGGTGCGGGCGGGGCGTAGTCGCGATGTCGGACGGGAGTGGCCGGCCGGCGGCGGCGGATGCCGCTCGCTCGCCGCTGAACAAGGGTGCTAGAAATAACGACATGGCCGGACTTTTCGGTCGACCTTGGGTTCCGCTGGCCCGCACGATGACCGATGGGCGCCCAGGCGGTCGGCGTGAGGGGCCCCGCTCGGCGTGGGAACGACGCGGGCGGCGCGTACAGCAGGACGAGCGAGACCAGCGAGATCAGCTGGACCCACGAGAACAGCTGGACCCGCTGGAGCCGCGAGATCAACCCGATCAAGGTGGGCAAGCCGATCAGCTCGGCCCACCCGGTCAGCTCGGCCCATCCGATCAGCTCGGCCCACCTGGTCAATCCGGTCCGTGGGACCCGCATGAGCGGTCGTCCACGCGCACCGGCCGGACCGGCTACACCCACGGCCCCGGCCCCGCCCACGACTCCGGCTACGCCCACCGCCCCGCCCACGGCCGTGGTGGCTACGGGCGGGGCTGGCGGCGCCGGGGCCGCCAGGGGCGGCGGGGCCAGGCGCGCTGGGTGCGCACCGTGGCCGGCCAGGTCTTCGTCCTCCAGGTCGGGGTGGTGCTGCTGTTGGTCGTCGCCGCTGTGGTGGCGCTCGTCCTCCAGTCCCGCTACGACAGTGAGCGGGAGGCCCGTAACCGCTCCATGGCCGTCGCCGAGAGCTTCGCGAACGCGCCCGGCATGGTGAGCGCGATGCGCGGCCCCCAGCCGACCGCCGCGCTCCAGCCGCTCGCCGAGCGGGCCCGCGAGGGTTCCGGGGTCGACTTCGTCGTGGCCATGTCGCCGCGGGGGATCCGCTACACCCACCCCAACCCCGACCGGATCGGCAAGCACTTCATGGGCACCATCCGCCCGGCGGCGGAGGGCCGGACGTTCACCGAGACGTTCACCGGCACGCTCGGCCTGTCGGTGCGGGCCGTGGTCCCCGTCAAGGACGGCCAGGGGAAGGTCGTCGGCCTGGTCGCGGCCGGTGTCACGATCAAGAAGGTGAGCGGTGCGGCCGACCGTCAGCTGCCGCTGATGTTCGGCGCCGCCGCGCTCGCGCTCGCGCTCGCGACGGCGGGTACGGCGCTGGTCAGCAGGCGGCTGCGGCGCCAGACCCACGGGCTGGACCCGGCCGAGATGACGCGGATGTACGAGCACCATGACGCGGTGCTGCACTCGGTGCGCGAGGGTGTGCTGATCGTCGGCGGCGACGGCCGGCTGGTGCTCGCCAACGACGAGGCGCGCCGGCTCTTCGACCTGCCGCCGGACGCCGAGGGACGGCTGGTGTCCGAGCTGGGCTTCGATCCGCACACCGCCGCGCTGCTGGCGTCCGGGCGTCCCGCCACCGACGAGGTCCACACGGCGGGCGAGCGGCTGCTGTCGGTCAGCCACCGCCCCACCGACCGCGACGGCGGGCCGCCCGGCAGCGTCGCCACGCTGCGCGACACCACCGAGCTGCGGGCGCTGTCCGGCAAGGTCGACCTCGCCCGCAACCGGCTCAAGCTGCTGTACGACGCGGGTGTCTCCATCGGCACCACCCTGGACGTGGTGCGCACCGCCCAGGAGCTGGCGGAGTACGCGGTGGCCCGGTTCGCCGACTACGTCTCGGTGGACCTCGCGGACTCGGTGCTGCGCGGCGGGGAGCCCCCGGACGGCGTGGTGGGGCCGGACGGCGTGGCGGGCGCCGGTGCCCCGGGCGCGGGCCCGCCGGGCGCCGTGCCGACCGCCGACGGCCGCCGCACCGTGCTGCGCCGTACGGCCCTCAGCGGTATCCGCGACGACGGCCCGCTCTACCCCCTCGGCATGCTGATCGAGTTCGGCCCGAGCGCGCCTCAGGCCCGGGGTTTCCGCAGCGGGGCGGTGACGGTCGAGCCGGTCCTGAGCGACTTCGGCGGCTGGCAGGAGCAGGACCCCGAGCACGCCCGGCGGATCGTCGACTACGGCATCCACTCGATGATCACGGTCCCGCTGCGAGCCCGTGGCGTCGTTCTGGGCGTGGCCAGTTTCATGCGGGCGGAGAAGCCGGAGCCCTTCGAGGAGGACGACATCTCCCTGGCCGAGGAGCTGGTCACCCGCGCCGCCGTCAGCATCGACAACGCCCGCCGCTACACCCGCGAGCACACCATGGCGGTGACGCTCCAGCGCAGCCTGTTGCCCCGGGTGCTGCCCGAGCAGAACGCGCTGGATGTGGCGTACCGCTATCTGCCGGCCGAGTCCGGCGTCGGGGGCGACTGGTTCGACGTGATCCCGTTGCCGGGGGCGCGGGTGGCGCTGGTGGTGGGCGACGTCGTCGGGCACGGTCTGCACGCGGCGGCGACGATGGGGCGGCTGCGCACGGCGGTGCACAACTTCTCCACCCTCGATCTCCCGCCGGACGAGATCCTCTCCCACCTCGACGATCTGATCGCCCGCATCGACCAGGACGAGAGCCCCGGCGGACTCGACGGCGACGGCGGCGGCGTCGGTGAGGGGATCACCGGAGCCACCTGTCTGTACGCGATCTACGACCCCGTCACCCGGCGCTGCACCATGGCGCGGGCCGGTCATCCGCCGCCCGCGCTGGTCCGGCCGGACGGCACCGTGGAGTTCCTCGAGCTGCCCGCCGGACCGCCGCTGGGCCTGGGCGGGCTGCCGTTCGAGACGGCGGAGCTGGAGCTGCCCGAGGGCAGCCAGGTGGTGCTCTACACGGACGGGCTGATCGAGAAGCGCGACCGGGACATCGAGACCGGTCTGGAGCTGCTGCGCGACGCCCTGTCCCACCCCGGGTCCCACCCCGGCCGGACGCCCGAGGACGCCTGTACGGCGGTGCTGGACGCGCTGCTGCCCGACCGCCCGAGTGACGACATCGCGCTGATCGTGGCCCGTACGAGGGTGCTGGAGCCCGGTCTGACCGCCGACTGGGAGGTGCCGTCCGATCCGAAGCAGGTCGCCGGGGTGCGCGCCGCGGTGGCCCGGAAGCTGGCGGAGTGGGATCTGGGCGAGGTCGCGTTCACGACCGAGCTCATCCTCAGCGAGCTGATCACCAACGCCATCCGCTACGCGACCGGCCCGATCCGGGTCCGGCTGCTCTGCGACCGCAGCCTGATCTGCGAGGTCTTCGACACCAGCAGCACCTCCCCGCATCTGCGGTACGCGGGGACGACGGACGAGGGCGGCCGGGGGCTCTTCCTGGTCTCGCAGTTCGCCGACCGCTGGGGCACCCGCTACACCTCGGACGGCAAGGTGATCTGGACCGAGCAGGCGCTGCCGCTGACGAGGAACGGCAAGCCGCGGACGTGAGGGACGGCCTGCGGGGGAGCGGGCCGTCGACAAGCGTGCGGTTCCGGGCCGCCGACAAGCGTGAAGCCCGCCCACGGACGTTCCGTGGGCGGGCTTCGGCGTGCGGCGCGTGGCGCGCCGCGTCAGGCGACTACTTGACCGGGGCCGGCTCCGGCTCCTCGGCGGTCTGGCCGCCGTCCTCCGGTTCGGCCGGGGTCTTCACCGAGTCGAGGAGCAGCTGTGCCACGTCCACGACCTGGAGTTCTTCCTTCGCCTTCCCGTCATTCTTCTTGCCGTTGACGGAGTCGGTGAGCATGACCAGGCAGAACGGGCAGGCGGTGGAGACGATGTCCGGGTTGAGGGACAGCGCCTCGTCGACGCGCTCGTCGTTGATGCGCTTGCCGATCCGCTCCTCCATCCACATCCGGGCGCCGCCCGCGCCGCAGCAGAAGCCGCGCTCCTTGTGGCGGTGCATCTCCTCGTTCCGCAGTCCCGGCACCTTGGCGATGATCTCGCGCGGGGGCGTGTAGACCTTGTTGTGGCGGCCCAGGTAGCAGGGGTCGTGGTAGGTGATCAGGTCCTCGACCGGGGTGACCGGGATCAGCTTGCCCTCGTCGATGAGGTGCTGGAGCAGCTGGGTGTGGTGGATGACCTCGTACTCGCCGCCCAGCTGCGGGTACTCGTTGGCGATCGTGTTGAAGCAGTGCGGGCAGGTCGCGACGATCTTCTTCTTGGCCTTCTCGACGACGACGCCCTCATCGGCATCCTCACCGAAGGCCATGTTCAGCATCTCGACGTTCTGCTGGCCGAGCTGCTGGAAGAGGAACTCGTTGCCCAGGCGGCGGGCGGAGTCACCGGTGCACGCCTCGTCGCCGCCCATGATCGCGAACTTGACGCCGGCGATGTGCAGCAGCTCCGCGAAGGCCTTGGTGGTCTTCTTGGCCCGGTCCTCCAGGGCGCCCGCGCAGCCGACCCAGTACAGGTAGTCGACCTCGGTGAGGTCCTCGATGTCCTTGCCGACGACCGGCACCTCGAAATCGACTTCCTTGGTCCACGCCAGCCGCTGCTTCTTGGCCAGGCCCCAGGGGTTGCCCTTCTTCTCCAGGTTCTTCAGCATCGTGCCCGCTTCCGAGGGGAAGCTGGACTCGATCATCACCTGGTAGCGGCGCATGTCCACGATGTGGTCGACGTGCTCGATGTCCACCGGGCACTGCTCCACGCAGGCGCCGCAGGTGGTGCAGGACCACAGCACGTCCGGGTCGATGACGCCGCCCGCGGCGAAGCCGCTGTCGGACGCCGCCTCGAGGGTGCCGATCAGCGGCCGCTCGGCCTCGGCCAGCGCCGCCGCGGGCACCTGGGCCAGCTGCTCCTTGCTCGCCTTCTCCTCGCCCTCCATCGTCTTGCCGCCGCCGGCCAGCAGGTAGGGGGCCTTGGCGTGGCTGTGGTCGCGCAGCGCCATGATCAGCAGCTTCGGGGAGAGCGGCTTGCCGGTGTTCCAGGCGGGGCACTGCGACTGGCAGCGGCCGCATTCGGTGCAGGTGGAGAAGTCGAGGATGCCCTTCCAAGAGAAGTGCTCGATCTGCGAGACGCCGAACTGGTCGTCCTCGCCCGGGTCCTCGAAGTCGATCGGCTTGCCGTCGCTCACCATCGGCTGGAGGGCGCCGAGCGCGACCTCGCCGTCCGCGTTGCGCTTGAACCAGATGTTGGGGAAGGCGAGGAAGCGGTGCCAGGCGATGCTCATGTCGAGGTTGGTGCTGACCGTGATCATCCAGATCATGGTCGTGCCGAGCTTGACCATCGCGAACAGGTAGGTCAGGTTCTGCACGGTGTCGACGCTGAGCCCGCTGAAGAGCTGGACCAGCGGGTACGAGGCGAAGTACGCGGGCTCGTAGGAGTCGACGTGGTGCAGCGCGCCCTCCGTGCCGCGCAGCGCCATGATCGCGATGCCGATGATGAGGATGACGTACTCGACGAAGTACGCCTGCCAGGCGGTGGAGCCCGCGAACCGCGACTTGCGGCCGGCCCGGCTGGGCAGGTTCAGCAGCCGGATCACCATCAGCGTCAGGATGCCGAGGGTGGTCATCGTGCCGATGAACTCGATGTACAGCTCGTAGGGGAGGAAGCCGCCGAGGATGGGCAGCGTCCAGTCGGCCTGGAAGAGCTGGCCGTAGGCGTTGATGATGGTCGGTGGCAGGGTGAGGAAGCCGATCGCCACGAACCAGTGGGCGACGCCGATGACGCCCCACTTGTTCATGCGGGTGTGCGCGAGGAATTCTCGCACCAGGGTCACGCTGCGCTGCCAGGGGTTGTCGGTCCTGGCCCCCGCCGGGACCGGCGCGCCGAGTTTGAAGAAGCGCACGAACTGCGCGACGGCCCGGCCGAGCAGGGCAACGCCGACCGCGGTGAGGACCAGCGACACGATGATCGCGGCGAGTTGCATAGGGGGCTCCTCGAACCTGCGAGCTGGATTGCTGAGCAGAACTATTACTAAGCAGTAACTTAATGTGGCTTGACCGAGATTACCCGCCCGGACGGTCACCCATGTAGTCGACGAGCCGGTGATCTGTGTCGCTCACATGGCCCCTCCTCCACTTCTTCCACCCCCTCTTGGGTATAAGCCTCATATAAAAGTTGAGCCGCCGCGACTCAGGTCTGTTGACAGCGGCGAGCCGGTCATGCACCCTTGAGCCTGTTCCACTCAATGCTGTAGCTGGAGGATTGCGAAATGGCACGTGCGGTCGGCATCGACCTGGGTACGACGAACTCCGTCGTCAGTGTTCTCGAAGGCGGTGAGCCCACCGTCATCACCAACGCCGAGGGCGCCAGGACCACGCCGTCCGTTGTGGCGTTCGCGAAGAACGGCGAGGTGCTGGTCGGCGAGGTCGCCAAGCGCCAGGCGGTTACGAACGTGGACCGCACCATCCGGTCGGTCAAGCGCCACATGGGCACCGACTGGAAGATCAACCTCGACGGCAAGGACTTCAACCCCCAGCAGATCAGCGCCTTCATCCTGCAGAAGCTGAAGCGCGACGCCGAGTCGTACCTGGGTGAGAAGGTCACGGACGCGGTCATCACCGTCCCGGCGTACTTCAACGACTCCGAGCGCCAGGCGACCAAGGAGGCCGGTGAGATCGCGGGCCTCAACGTCCTGCGCATCGTCAACGAGCCTACTGCCGCCGCGCTCGCCTACGGGCTGGAGAAGGACGACCAGACCATCCTGGTCTTCGACCTCGGTGGCGGCACCTTCGACGTCTCGCTGCTCGAGATCGGCGACGGCGTGGTGGAGGTCAAGGCCACCAACGGTGACAACCACCTCGGTGGTGACGACTGGGACCAGCGCGTCGTCGACTACCTGGTCAAGCAGTTCAACAGCGGCCACGGCGTCGACCTGTCCAAGGACAAGATGGCCCTCCAGCGGCTGCGCGAGGCCGCTGAGAAGGCGAAGATCGAGCTCTCCAGCTCGTCCGAGACCAGCATCAACCTGCCCTACATCACGGCGTCCGCCGAGGGCCCGCTGCACCTGGACGAGAAGCTCACCCGCGCCCAGTTCCAGCAGCTCACCTCCGACCTGCTGGAGCGCTGCAAGACCCCGTTCCACAACGTCATCAAGGACGCGGGCATCTCGCTGTCCGAGATCGACCACGTGGTCCTGGTCGGTGGCTCCACCCGCATGCCCGCCGTCGCCGAGCTCGTCAAGGAGCTGACCGGCGGCAAGGAGGCCAACAAGGGCGTCAACCCGGACGAGGTCGTGGCCATCGGCGCCTCCCTCCAGGCCGGTGTCCTCAAGGGTGAGGTCAAGGACGTCCTGCTGCTGGACGTCACCCCGCTGTCCCTGGGCATCGAGACCAAGGGCGGCATCATGACCAAGCTGATCGAGCGCAACACGACCATTCCGACCAAGCGCTCGGAGATCTTCACCACGGCCGAGGACAACCAGCCGTCCGTGCAGATCCAGGTCTACCAGGGCGAGCGCGAGATCGCGGCGTACAACAAGAAGCTCGGCATGTTCGAGCTGACCGGCCTGCCCCCGGCCCCGCGCGGCGTGCCGCAGATCGAGGTCACCTTCGACATCGACGCCAACGGCATCATGCACGTCGGCGCGAAGGACCTCGGCACCGGCAAGGAGCAGAAGATGACCGTCACCGGCGGCTCCGCGCTGCCGAAGGACGACATCGACCGCATGATGCGGGAGGCCGAGCAGTACGCGGAGGAGGACCACAAGCGCCGCGAGGCCGCCGAGGCCCGCAACCAGGCCGAGCAGCTGGTCTACCAGACGGAGAAGTTCCTCAAGGACAACGAGGACAAGGTCCCGGGCGAGGTCAAGACCGAGGTCGAGGAGGCCCTCACCGAGCTGAAGGACAAGCTCAAGGGCGAGGACACCGCCGAGATCCGCACCGCGACCGAGAAGGTCGCCGCGGTCAGCCAGAAGCTGGGCCAGGCCATGTACGCCAACAGCCAGGACGGCGCGGCCGCGGCCGGTGCCGCCGCCGGTGACGCCGGCGCCGCGGGTCAGGCCAAGGCCGATGACGATGTGGTGGACGCCGAGATCGTCGACGACGACAAGGCCGACAAGGGTAAGGGTGGTGCCGCGTGACGGAGGAGACCCCGGGCTTCGAGGAGCAGCCCGACGTCCCCTCCGAGGCCGCGCAGACCCCCGACGACGCGGCGAAGGGTGCCGGGTCCGCCGACAAGGCGGGCCCGGCGGCCCCGGCCGGGGACAACGAGCAGGTAGCCCTTCAGGCACAGCTGGACCAGGCACGGAGCGCGCTCAACGAGCGGACGGCCGACCTCCAGCGGCTCCAGGCGGAGTACCAGAACTATCGGCGCCGGGTCGAGCGGGACCGGGTGACGGTCAAGGAGATCGCGCTGGCGAGCCTCCTGTCCGAGCTGCTGCCCGTGCTCGACGACATCGGCCGCGCCCGGGAGCACGGCGAGCTCGTCGGCGGCTTCAAGTCCGTCGGTGAATCGGTGGAGACGGTGGTGGCGAAGCTGGGCCTCCAGCAGTTCGGCAAGGAGGGCGAGCCCTTCGACCCGCTGGTGCACGAGGCCCTGATGCACAGTTACGCGCCGGACGTCACCGAAACCACGTGCGTGCAGATTCTGCAGCCGGGGTATCGAATCGGCGAGCGCACGATCCGCCCGGCGCGGGTCGCCGTCGCCGAGCCCCAGCCGGGTGCCACCCCCGCCAAGGGCGGCGAAGGCGAGGCCGCGGCGCCGGACGAGGAGAGCGGTGGCCCGGAAGAGGGCTGACGTGACGGTGACCGCGGGAGCAGTGAGAGAGGAGGGACGTCGCGGATGAGCACCAAGGACTTCGTGGAGAAGGACTACTACAAAGTCCTCGGCGTCCCCAAGGACGCCACCGAGGCGGAGATCAAGAAGGCGTACCGGAAGCTCGCCCGCGAGTACCACCCGGACGCCAACAAGGGCGACGCCAAGGCGGAGGAGCGGTTCAAGGAGATCTCCGAGGCCAATGACATCCTCGGGGACCCCAAGCGGCGCAAGGAGTACGACGAGGCCCGCGCCCTCTTCGGCAACGGGGGATTCCGCCCCGGGCCGGGCGGGCCGGGCGGCACCGGCAGCTTCAACTTCGACCTGGGCGACCTCTTCGGCGGCGGTGCCCAGGGCGGGAGCGGGGGCGCCGGCGGTTTCGGCGGCGGGCTCGGGGATGTCTTCGGCGGGCTGTTCGGCCGCGGCGGCGCCACCCGCGCCCAGCCGCGCCGGGGCCAGGACATCGAGTCCGAGGTGACGCTCAGCTTCACCGAGGCCGTCGAGGGGGCCACGGTCCCGCTGCGGATGTCCAGCCAGGCCCCGTGCAAGGTGTGCTCGGGCACCGGCGACCAGAACGGCAACCCGCGCGTCTGCCCCACCTGTGTCGGCACCGGCCAGGTCACCCGGGGCGGCGGGGGCGGCTTCTCGCTCACCGACCCGTGTGTGGAGTGCCGGGGCCGCGGGCTGATCGCGCAGAACCCGTGCGAGACCTGCAAGGGCAGCGGACGGGCCCGTTCCGCCCGCACCATGCAGGTCCGGATCCCCGCGGGCGTCAGCGACGGCCAGCGGATCCGGCTGCGCGGCAAGGGCGCTCCGGGCGAGACCGGCGGTCCGGCCGGCGATCTGTACGTGGTCGTGCACGTGGACCCGCATCCGGTCTTCGGCCGCAAGGGCGACAACCTGACCGTCACCGTGCCCGTCACCCTTCCGGAGGCGGCGCTCGGCGGCGAGATCAAGGTCCCCACCCTGGGCGGTCCGCCGGTCACCCTGAAGCTGCCCGCCGGCACGCCCAACGGCAGGACCATGCGCGCCCGGGGCAAGGGCGCGGTGCGCAAGGACGGCACCCGCGGCGACCTGCTGGTCACCGTCGAGGTCACGGTGCCGCACGAGCTGAGCGACCCGGCGCGGGAGGCGCTGGAGTCGTATCGCGAGGCGACCGCGGGAGAGGACCCGCGGGAGGAGCTGTTCAAGGCCGCGAAGGGAGCTTGAGATGGACGGCCGAGGAGGAATCGGAGGCAGGGGCGCTGGCCGGCCCCGCAACCCGTATGAGCTGACCGAGGATTCGCCGGTGTACGTCATCTCGGTGGCCGCCCAGCTCTCCGGACTGCATCCGCAGACTCTGCGTCAGTACGACCGCCTCGGCCTGGTTTCCCCCGACCGTACCGCCGGCCGCGGCCGGCGGTACTCCGCGCGCGACATCCAGCTGCTCCGCCAGGTCCAGCAGCTCTCCCAGGACGAGGGCATCAACCTCGCCGGGATCAAGCGGATCATCGAACTGGAGAACCAGGTCGCGGCCCTCCAGGCCCGCGTCGCCGAGCTCCAGTCCGCGGTCGAGGGCGCCGCCACGGCCATGCAGCAGCGCGAGGCCCAGGTCCACGCCTCCTACCGCCGCGACCTGGTCCGCTACCAGGACGTCCAGCACAGCAGCGCCCTGGTGGTGTGGCGCCCGAAGCCCAAGCGCGGCGAATAGCCCGCCGCACCGCGTGCCCGAGCGGCCCGGCGACCGGTTTTCCGGCCGCCGGGCCTGCTGTGTGTCTGGGCCTGCTGTGTGTCTGGGCGGGCTTTATCGGGGCGGCGCGGGTCACGACCCGTTCGGGCAGCTCCCTTCCGAGATCTTCATGACCCGGAGGTCGAATTCGATGTCGATCGCTTCGGGCCCACCGTCGCGGACGACCCGCACGCGGGCGGTGTCCGTCCCCGCTGCGGCAGGAGGAGGCAGCGGCCCGCACGCCTACGGGGACGGACGATCCGGCGGCCACCTGTGGGCGGGTGACGGCGCACACCACGTTCACCGTCGGCGACCCTCACCGTACGGCGGCTCACCCCGTGTCGGGTGGGGCGGCGGAGGACGCGGCCCATGCCTTGGTGTCCCGTCCAGGAACCTCCGGGCCGGGCGGCGCGCCGTCGGGGCGTCCCGGGCGCACCATGGAGGTATGGGAGGAGGTATCGCCATGGTGGAGGTCAAGACGATCGAGAAGCCGGATGAGCGGCGTGACTTTCCCGGGGGCCACATCGAAGCCCTGCATCTGACCGGGCTGGATTTCGCCGTGGGCACCTTCGAGCCCGGATGGCGCTGGCGGGAGTCGGTGCGGCCGATCGTGGGGACCGAGCTGTGCGAGGTCCACCACAGCGGGATCGTGGTCCAGGGCCGGATGCGGCTGCGCACGACCGAGGGCGCGGAGACCGAGGTGGGGCCCGGCGATGTGTATGTGGTGTCGCCCGGCCATGACGCGTGGGTCGTCGGCGATGAGCCGGTCGTGGTGTACGACGTCGCCGGGCAGATGGCGCAGACGTACGCGAAGTCGAGTCGGGCCGGGGCCTGAGACGGGGCGGCAGCGGCCTCCAGGGCGTCAGGAGCCCAAGCATGATCCGTACGACGCTCCTCAGCGGTACGTAGCCGTCGGCAGGGGACGAGATGAGTTCCGGCCGGACACCGCCGCGCGGGCCCTACCACGGGGGCCGGCCGCGCGGCAGTGCCCGCACCGACCGGATGCTCCGGACGCTGCTGCGCCGCCGCAAGGAGCCGCTGTCCATCGAGGACGTCACCGTCGTCGACAAGCCGAGGATGCGCCGCGCGGTCGCGGCGACGGCGGTCGGCAACATGATGGAGTGGTTCGACTTCGGCGTCTACGCGTATGTCGCGGTGACCCTCGGCAAGGTCTTCTTCCCGTCCGACAACCCCGCCACCCAGGTGGTCTCCACCTTCGCCACCTTCGCGGTGGCGTTCCTGGTGCGGCCCCTCGGCGGGCTGGTCTTCGGGCCGCTGGGCGACCGGATCGGGCGCCGGCGGGTGCTGTCCACCACCATGATCATGATGGCGATCGGCACCTTCGCGGTGGGCGTGCTGCCCGGTTACGACGCCGTCGGGTTCGCCGCGCCGCTGCTGCTGCTGGCCTGCCGGGTGGTCCAGGGCTTCTCCACCGGCGGTGAGTACGCCGGGGCGACCACGTACATCGCGGAGTTCGCGCCCGATCAGCGCCGTGGCTTCCTCGGCAGCTGGCTGGACTTCGGCACCTTCGTCGGCTACTCGATGGGCTCCGGTGTGGTCACGGTGCTCACCGCGATCCTCGGCGGGGACGGGATGGTGGCCTGGGGCTGGCGGGTGCCGTTCCTGGTGGCGGGTCCGCTGGGGTTGATCGGCCTGTACATGCGGCTGCGTCTGGAGGAGACCCCGGCCTTCCAGCTGGAGGCCGAGCGGGCGGCCGAGGCGGCGGAGGAGGCGGCCGCCCGGGGTGGCACCGAGCCGATCGAGGAGGCGCGCCAGTCCGGCAAGGGGCGGTTGAAGGAGATCTTCACCCGGCACTGGCAGGCGGTGCTGATCTGCATGGGCCTGGTGCTGCTCTACAACGTCACCAACTACATGGTCACGTCGTATCTGCCGACGTACATGACCTCCACGCTCGGCCAGCGGGCGACGGTCGCCCAGACGCTGGTCCTGGGCACCATGATCGTCGTCGCACTGACCATCACCGTGGTCGGGCGCAGCTCCGACCGCTGGGGGCGCAGGCCGATGTTCATGGTCGGAAGCGTGGGGTTGGTCGTGCTGGCGGTTCCGGCGATCCTGCTCATCCAGGCGGGCGGCATCCTGCTGCCCGCCATCGGCTGTCTGGTACTCGGTCTGCTGCTGGTCATCTTCGCGGGGACCAGCGCCGCCACGCTTCCGGCGCTGTTCCCGACCCGGCTGCGCTACGGCGCGCTGTCGATCTCGTTCAACATCTCGGTGTCGCTGTTCGGCGGTACGACACCGCTGCTGGCCTCATGGCTGGTGGCCACCACGCACAACACGCTGGTGCCCGCGTACTACCTGATGGTGGCGGGTCTGGTCGGCCTGGTCGCCACCATCTTCCTGTACGAGACGGCGGGGAAGCCGCTGCGCGGTTCGGGGCCGATGGTGGAGACCGAGGAGGAGGCCCGTACGGCGGTGGCCGAGAGCCGTACCGAGGCCGGGCGCCGCGCCCGCGACGTGTGGCTGCGGGTACGGCACCCCTGGACGCATGTGCACCAGGACGACGAGGAGTGAGACTAGACCCCAGGCCGCTCACCGGACCCAGCCGCTCACGCCCGGCCCATGGCCCGGGTGAGGGTGATCTCGATGAGGACGCGGTCGGGGTTGGGGCGTGGGGTGCGCTGGTAGCGCTCGGCGTAGCGGCGTTCGGCGTCCGCGATCAGCTCGGGGTCCTCGCATACCACCGCGAGCCCCTCCAGAGTGGCCCACCGCTTGCCCGCCAGCTGGCAGACCGCGACCCGCGCACCGCCCTCGCCCGCCGCCCGGACATGGGCGACCTTACGGCTGTGGCGGCCGGCGATGACGCGGGCGAGTCCCGCCTCGGGGTCGTAGGTGACGCCGACCGGGACGACGTGCGGGGTGCCGTCGGGGCGTGGGGTGGTCAGGGTGCACAGGTGGCGTTCGCGCCAGAAGGCGAGGTACTCGGGGTCGGGGTTGCGGGGGTCGATGGGCATGGCCCAGAACCTAAGGCCAGGGGAGTGGCGTGAGCGAGGTTGAGTGGAATAGACTCAACTTTACGGATGTTGGGTAGGGCAGGATGCAGTCCGGAGCGAGGAGGAGCACAGGGACGTGGATGCCGAGCTGACCAACAAGAGCCGGGCGGCGCTGAGCGCCGCCAACGACCGGGCGGTGTCCTCCGGGCACGCGGACATGACGCCCGCGCATCTCCTGCTCGCCCTGCTGGAGGGCCAGGACAACGAGAACGTCATGGATCTGCTGGCCGCCGTCGAGGCCGACGCGGCCTTCGTGCGCGGCGGCACCGAGCGGCTGCTCGCCGCCCTGCCCAGCGTGCAGGGCTCGACCGTGGCCCCGCCGCAGGCCAGCCGGGATCTGCTGGCCGTCGTCGCGGACGCCACCCAGCGGGCCAGGGAACTCGGGGACGACTACGTCTCCACCGAGCACCTCCTCATCGGCATCGCCGCCAAGGGCGGCCAGGCCGGGGAGCTGCTCGTCCAGCAGGGGGCGAGCGCCAAGAAGCTGCTCGCCGCGTTCGAAAAGGTCAGGGGTGGACAGCGGGTGACGACGCCCGATCCGGAGGGCACGTACAAGGCCCTGGAGAAGTTCGGCACGGACTTCACCGCCGCCGCGCGCGAGGGCAAGCTCGACCCGGTCATCGGCCGGGACCAGGAGATCCGCCGGGTGGTGCAGGTGCTCTCCCGGCGCACCAAGAACAACCCGGTGCTGATCGGCGACCCGGGCGTCGGCAAAACGGCCGTCGTCGAGGGGCTCGCCCAGCGGATCGTCAAGGGCGACGTCCCCGAGAGCCTGCGCGACAAGCGCCTGGTCGCGCTCGACCTCGGCGCGATGGTCGCGGGCGCGAAGTACCGCGGTGAGTTCGAGGAGCGGCTGAAGACCGTCCTGGCCGAGATCAAGTCCAGCGACGGCCAGATCATCACCTTCATCGACGAGCTGCACACGGTGGTCGGCGCGGGCGCCGGCGGCGACTCCGCGATGGACGCGGGCAACATGCTCAAGCCGATGCTGGCCCGCGGTGAGCTGCGCATGGTCGGCGCCACCACCCTCGACGAGTACCGCGAGCGGATCGAGAAGGACGCCGCGCTCGAGCGCCGCTTCCAGCAGGTGCTGGTCGCCGAGCCGACCGTCGAGGACACCGTCGCCATCCTGCGCGGGCTCAAGGGCCGCTACGAGGCCCACCACAAGGTGCAGATCGCCGACGGCGCGCTGGTGGCCGCCGCGGCCCTCTCCGACCGCTACATCACCTCCCGCTTCCTGCCCGACAAGGCCATCGACCTGGTCGACGAGGCGGCCTCCCGGCTCCGGATGGAGATCGACTCCTCCCCCGTGGAGATCGACGAGCTCCAGCGGTCGGTGGACCGGATGCGGATGGAGGAGATGGCCCTCGCCCGGGAGACCGACGAGGCCAGCAAGCAGCGGCTGGAGAAGCTGCGCCGCGACCTCGCGGACAAGGAGGAGGAGCTGCGCGGGCTCACCGCCCGCTGGGAGAAGGAGAAGCAGGGCCTCAACCGCGTCGGTGAGCTGAAGGAGAAGCTGGACGAGCTGCGCGGCCAGGCCGAGCGCGCCCAGCGCGACGGCGACTTCGACACCGCCTCCAAGCTGCTGTACGGGGAGATCCCGGCCGTCGAGCGGGAGCTCGCCGCGGCATCGGAGGCCGAGGCGGAGGCGGAGAGCCGGCCGGACCGCCCCACGATGGTCAAGGAGGAGGTCGGCCCGGACGACGTGGCCGATGTGGTCGCCTCCTGGACCGGTATCCCCGCGGGCCGGCTGCTGGAGGGCGAAACGAAGAAGCTGCTGCGCATGGAGGAGGAGCTGGGCAAGCGGCTGATCGGCCAGACCGAGGCGGTACGGGCCGTGTCGGACGCCGTGCGCAGGACCCGGGCGGGCATCGCCGACCCGGACCGGCCCACCGGCTCGTTCCTCTTCCTCGGCCCCACCGGCGTCGGCAAGACCGAGCTGGCCAAGGCGCTCGCCGACTTCCTCTTCGACGACGAGCGGGCCATGGTCCGCATCGATATGAGCGAGTACGGCGAGAAGCACAGCGTGGCCCGGCTGGTCGGCGCCCCGCCCGGCTACGTCGGCTACGAGGAGGGCGGCCAGCTGACCGAGGCGGTGCGCCGCCGCCCGTACAGCGTGGTGCTGCTGGACGAGGTGGAGAAGGCCCACCCCGAGGTCTTCGACATCCTGCTCCAGGTCCTCGACGACGGACGGCTCACCGACGGCCAGGGCCGGACGGTGGACTTCCGCAACACCATCCTGGTGCTCACCTCCAACCTGGGCAGCCAGTACCTGATGGACCCGCTGCTCGGCGAGGAGGAGAAGAAGCAGAGCGTGCTGGAGACCGTGCGGACCTCTTTCAAGCCGGAGTTCCTCAACCGCCTGGACGACCTCGTGGTCTTCTCCGCGCTCAGCGGGCCGGAGCTGGCCCGGATCGCCGAGCTCCAGGTGGCCCGGCTGGCCGGCCGCCTCGCCGACCGCAGGCTGACCCTCGACGTCACCCCGGCCGCGCTGGAATGGCTCGCCCAGGAGGGCAACGACCCGGCGTACGGGGCGCGCCCGCTGCGCCGGCTGATCCAGACCGCGATCGGCGACCGGCTGGCCAAGGAGATCCTCGCCGGGGAGATCCGGGACGGCGACAAGGTCCGGGTGGACCGGGCCGGCGACGGCCTTCTGGTCGGCCCGGCGCAGTAGCGCTCCGGGATCGGTTTCCGCCGGATCGGGCAATGTACGGCGGGGGTTGCACGGCGGGGGCGGGTGTGAGGGAGGATGGCGGTATTCCATACGAAGGGAAATCCACGGTGAGCATCGACCCGTCCTCGATTCCGAATTTCGGGGGTCAGCCCGAGCCCGAACCGACGGGTCCGAGCGGCCCCGTGCTGCCCGACCAGGACCTGGTCAAGCAGCTGCTGGAGCAGATGGAGCTGAAGTACGTCGTCGACGAGGAGGGGGACCTCGCCGCGCCGTGGGAGCAGTTCCGTACCTACTTCATGTTCCGCGGGGAGGACGAGCAGCAGGTCTTCTCCGTCCGCACGTTCTACGACCGGCCGCACGGCATCGACGAGAAGCCGCGGCTGCTCGAGGCGATCGACGACTGGAACCGCCGCACGCTGTGGCCGAAGGTCTACAGCCACACCAATGACGACGGCACGGTCCGGTTGATCGGTGAGGCGCAGATGCTGATCGGCACCGGCGTCAGCCTGGAGCACTTCGTGTCCAGCACGGTCAGCTGGGTGCGGGCTTCGATCGAGTTCGACCGGTGGCTCGTCGAACAGCTCGGTCTGGAGGCCGATATCGAGTCCGACGGCGACGACAAGCCGGACGACGACGGGGCCTGAGCCGCGACGGGGCCTGAGCCGCGACGGCCCGGCGCCGCGGCGGCCCGGCGCCGTCAGGGCGCCACATGGGCCACGGCCAGCAGATACGTCCCGTAGAGACAGGAGAGCCCGGCCAGCGCACCGCCCATCAGGACGACGGTGCGGGGCCGGGCTCTTGCCATCGCCAGCGCCGCCGGGAGCAGCAGCGGGAAGGCGGGCAGCAGGAAGCGCGGCTTGGAGGTGAAATAGTTCGTGCCGCCGATGGCGATGACCACCAGGGTGAGGGTGTAGACGACCAGCGCGAGCGGCGGCGGGCACAGGGCGAACCGGACGAGGGAGACCAGCGCGGCGCCGAGCACCGCCAGCACCATGGAGCGCATCAGCTGGTCGTCGCCGGTGAGCAGCTGGCGGACGAAGCGGAGACTGCCCGGTCCGAGGCGGAATCGCGAACCCCAGTCGTCCTGGACGTCCACATACCCGCGCCAGGTGCCGCGCCGGACCGCCACCCAGCCGAGATGGCCGAACCAGCCCAGCGGTGCGAGCCCCGCCCCCGCCCACACCCGCCCAGACACCCGCCCCCGGTGCCGCCGGATCCCGGCGGCGGCGCAGCAGCAGACGGCGGCGGCGACCGCGATCCCGTTGGGCCGGCAGGCCCCGGCGAGCAGGGCGAGCGCCCCGGCCCACAGCCACCGGCCGGTCAGCACGGCGTACAGCGACCAGGCCGCCAGCGCCGTCAGCAGCGACTCGGTGTACGCCATGGACTCGATGACCGCGTGCGGCAGCAGCCCCCACAGCGCGACCAGCAGCGTCCCCACCCGCCGCCCGTGCAGCCGCTCCCCGATCGCGTAGATCCCCCACACCGCCAGCCCCGACGCGACCCAGGCGATCAGGAGCGCGGCGGTCACCGCCGTGAGGGGCAGGGCGGTGGTGACGGCGCGGATCAGGGCCGGGTAGAGCGGGAAGAAGGCGAGATCGCTGAAGACCCGGCCGGGGTAGTGGACGGAGGGGTGGACGGTGCCGTACCCGTGCCGGGCGATGCTCACGTACCACAGGCTGTCCCACTGATGGCCGAGCAGCGTGCGCGGATCGCGGCCGGTCCGCCAGGCCCAGAGCGCCAGGCAGCCGGCCCCGGCCAGCCGTACGGCCGCGTACACCGCGAGCGCGAGCCAGGCCCGCCCCAGCGACGCCCGCATCCGCCTCAGCGATGCCCACGCCCGGCCCCGCCGCCACCGCCCGGCCGGTCCGCCGGGCGGCTCCGGCGCCCAGGTGGACGCGGCGGTGTCGGCGGACACGGGAACCTCCGGTGCGGGCACACGACGGGCACACGACCAACGCGCGCCGAGCCCCCGGGAGGGGACGGTCCAGGGGGCTCGGCGGATACCCCGACCATCCGCCGGATCGCGGCCGCCCGCGACCCGGGAGGCCCATCCGGCGGAACGGGGGTGTCCTGCCGGGGGCGTCCTGCTCGGAGGAAGGAACGGGGGTGTCAGCCCGCGGCGAGCCCCTTGAGCCGCCCGACCGCCTCCGTCAGGACGCTCTCGCGCTTGCAGAAGGCGAACCGGACGAAGGGCGAGCCCTGGTCCCGGTGGTCGTAGAAGACCGCGTTCGGGACGGCGACCACTCCGCAGCGCTCGGGGAGGGAGCGGCAGAAGGCGAAGCCGTCGGTTTCGCCGAGGGGACGGATGTCGGTGGTGATGAAGTACGTGCCCGAGGGGCGGAAGACGTGGAAGCCCGCGTCGGTCAGGCCGTCGGCCAGCAGATCGCGCTTGGCCAGCAGATCGTCGCGGATGCCGTGGAAATAGGCGTCGGGGAGGCGCAGCGCCTCGGCGACCGCGTACTGGAAGGGGCCCGCCGAGACGTAGGTGAGGTACTGCTTGGCCGAGCGCACCGCCGTGACGAGCTCGGGAGCGCCGGTCACCCACCCGACCTTCCACCCCGTGAAGGAGAAGGTCTTGCCCGCGCTGCTGATGGTGACGGTCCGCTCGCGCATCCCGGGGAAGGAGACGAGCGGGGTGTGCGTGGTGCCGAAGACGAGGTGTTCGTAGACCTCGTCGGTGACCACCAGCAGATCGCGCTCGACGGCGAGCTCGGCGACGGCGGCCAGCTCCTCGTGGGTGAGCACGGTGCCGGTGGGGTTGTGCGGGGTGTTGAGCAGGATCAGCCGGGTGCGGTCGGTGACGGCGGCGCGCAGCTCGTCCAGGTCCAGGCGGAAGGTGTCGCCGTCCGGGCGGAGGGTGACGGGGACGCGGACGCCGCCCGCCATGGCGACGCAGGCCGCGTACGAGTCGTAGTACGGCTCGAGCGCGATCACCTCGTCGCCCGGCTCCACCAGCCCCAGCAGCGACGCCGCGATGGCCTCGGTGGCGCCCGCGGTGATCAGCACCTCGGTGTCGGGGTCGACGTCCAGGCCGTACCAGCGCCGCTGGTGCTCGGTGACGGCGGTGCGCAGCTCGGGCACGCCGGGGCCGGGCGGGTACTGGTTGCCCCGGCCGTCCCGCAGCGCGCGGACCGCGGCCTCGCGCACCTCCTCGGGGCCGTCGGTGTCCGGGAAGCCCTGGCCCAGGTTGATGGCGCCGGTGCGCACGGCGAGGGCGGACATCTCGGCGAAGATCGTGGTGCCGAAGGCGGCCAGTCGGCGGTTGAGCGGCGGTCGTCCCATGGCGCCCATCCTCCGCCGAACCGGCGGCCTTCCTCAACTCCTCCCCTGGTCCGGGCGCGGTCGATGGCTTCACCGGCGGGGTTTTCAGCGGCGGGTCGCCGGGGGCACCGGCGGGGTTTTCAGCGAGCGGCGTTTTCAGCGAGCGGCGTTTTCACCGGCCGGGCGCACGGGTACCCGGCCGGGCTGGAAACCGTCGCCTGCGCGTTGCCGGAGCGGCGAGGACCGCGCGAGGCGAGCGGGAGGCGAGATGGCCGAGCAGAACACACAGCGGACCGGCGGCTGGCCACGGCTCCGGGTGGCGGACTGGACCGAGACCCGGGACACCCTGCACATGTGGACCCAGATCGTCGGCAAGATCCGGCTGGCCCACGCACCACTGGCCAACCACTGGTGGCAGGTCACCCTGTACGTCAGCCCGCGCGGACTGAGCACCTCCGCGATCCCGTACCGGACCGGGGCGTTCGATATCGAGTTCGATTTCGTGGACCACCGGCTGCGCATCCGGGTCAGCGACGGGAGCCGGCGCGAGCTGGCGCTGGAGTCCAAGCCGGTGTCCCGGTTCTACGCCGAGATCATGGACGCGCTGGGAGAGCTGGGCATCCACACCCGGATTTACCCCCGGCCGAACGAGGTGGACCCGGCGATCCCGTTCGCCGAGGACTACCGGCACGCCGCCTACGATCCGCACGCCGCGTACCTGTTCTGGTGCCAGCTGCTCCGGGCACACCAGGCGTTCGCGGAATTCCGGTCCTCTTTCATCGGCAAGGCCAGCCCCGTGCACTTCTTCTGGGGGGCGATGGACCTGGCCGTCACCCGCTTCTCCGGGCGGCCCGCGCCGACACATCCCTCCGGCGGGGTGCCCAACCTGCCGGACCGGGTGACGCGAGAGGCGTACTCCCTCGAGCTGTCCAGCTGCGGGTTCTGGCCCGGCGGCGGTGAGGAGGGCGGCTTCTACGCCTACGCCTATCCCGAGCCGGCCGGCTTCGCCGACCACCCGGTCCGCCCCGCGGCGGCGTCGTACCAGCGGCAGATGGGTGAGTTCCTGCTGCCCTACGAGGCGGTCGCCGACGCCGCCGACCCGGACCGGACGCTCAGCGAATTCCTGCACAGCACCTATGAGGCGACCGCCGACCTGGGCGGCTGGGACCGGGTGGCGCTGGAAGCCGACCTGCACCACGTGGAACACCACTAGTAGGTGAGGGGACCGCTCAGGGCCAGACGTTGGCCTGGGCCCGGAAGGTCTCCGCGTCGCTCTCCACCGGCAGCACGCACACCAGGTGGCCACCGGGCACGCGGAGCGTCCGGCACTCCTGCCACTGCGAGACCTGCTCAGCCCCCAGGGCGACCAAGCGCGCGGTTTCCGCGTCGATGTCGTCGGTCTCGATGTCCAGATGCATACGAGGCGCGTCGTCGACCGCCTGGACGGCGGTGTTCACCCCGGGCAGGGCCTGATGGAGCCTGGTGTATTGCGGAGCCGCCGGAAGCGGCCGAGCGGTGACGCCGAGCGCCGCCGACCAGAAGGCGACTGCCCGCGCGGCCTCGTCCCGCGGCGCGTCGATCAGAACGGCGTATACCCGGCTCCTGTGCATGCCCGTGCACTACCCCCCTGAGCCGACGGTCAGTCCTGCCTCGACGGACTGCGCAGCAGCACGGTTGTCCGCTGGTGGCGCTGCCATGTCACTGTCACAATCGTCCTGATTGCGGCGGCACGCGCAGAGGGGGGCGGGTGGCTCAGTCGGAGATCCCTGTGGCGTTGATCGGCCTGGGAGGCGCGGTTGCCGGGGCGGTGGCCACCGTCGCGGTGGGTCGCTTCACGGGACGCGCCAGTGTCAAGGCGGCCACCGTCGCCAAGGTGGACACCTTGCAGGACGAGCTGACCAAGTTCTGCGCTCCGTTCGTCGAGGCCAGGATCCAGCTGGAGCCGGCCCTCGCCGGACGGACTCCCACCGATCCCTGGCTGGCGCTGGCCCCGCAGATGTCCAGAGCGGCGCCACGCTGGACGTCCATGGCCGCGGACCCGCTGGCGCTGTGGGAGTTACCCGGAGTGGTGCGCCGTAAGGCCGCCTATGTCGACGGCGAGATCCGGTCCCATCAGTCCCGCAACGAGCAAGTGCTCCTCAACGAGGTGCACCTGGCGGCCCGCGAGCTCTACCACGGGGCCAAAGAGCTCATCGATACGTACACCCGGGAGTTCCGGCGGCTCGCCAAGCGCGGCATGGGCGTGATCTGACGCCCGGTCGGCCGGCTCGCCCATGCTCCCCTCAACCTCTGGACTTCCTCAACTCCGCTTTCGACCCCGGTGCGGTCGGGCAGGGGACCCGACAGGTACGAAGCGGTACCTCGCTACGGGGGTTGGAAGGAGAGTGAGGACCATGGGTCCTGTTGTCATCTTCGTGGTGCTGGCGTTCACGTTCGCGGCGGTCGCCGCGCTCACCGCCGGCCGGTCGAAGGGGTACAGCGGACGGCGCAGGCGGTCCTGGAGCGCGGGATCCGGTGGCGCGGCAGGCGGCAGCTGGTGGGCCGGTGACGGCGGGGGTGGCCATCACGGGGGTGGCCACCACGGCGGCGGGCACCACGGCGGCGGTGGCTGCGGCGGCGGGAGCGGCTGCGGTGGCGGGGGCGGCTGTGGTGGTGGCGGTGGTGGGGGTGGTGGCTGCGGTGGAGGCGGCTGACCCGCCCTCACCACGCGTCCTCACGGCCGTGATGCGACAAGCCCGCGCCCGGCGCGCCAACGTGCGCCGGGCGCGGGCTTGTTGAACACTTGACCTAGAGAGCGCCCTAGAGGGTGGAAACCCGGTGAAGATGGGTAAAAACGATGTGGCGCCGAGCATTTCATGATTCTGTGTACCACCATCGACCTTACGGACCCCACGTGGGCACGAGCCGGCGTATGCGCATGCCCCTGGTCCACCGCGGGGCGAGCCGGCCCATCTTTCCACTGCGTGCTTGCGGAGCCGACCCATGCTCACGACCCTCAAGACTGCCTACACCGATACCCGCGCCGCCGATCTCGCCTGGAGCCTGGGACGGGAACCGCTTCCCGCCCTCGCCGTACTCGATCTGCGACTCCATGGCTTCGCCGTCCAGTTGAGGCTGCTGGGAGCTTCGCACCAGGTCCTCCTCGAAGGGGAGGACGGCCGTTGCTCGGAGACCGTGGCCTGTATGTCCGGCAACAGCACCCCGCTTCCGCTGGGGGTTTCCACGCTCGTCGACGGCCGTGAATACGAGTTCGCGGCGCGCGTCGAGGAGTTGTCGCAAGGAGCCTTCGCCGGGCGCGCGCAGGAGTTGCTCGCCCTGGTGGCCGACCACCCGCACGGTCTGGCCGGCACCTTTCCCGGCAGCCCGCACGCGTTCACGGCGCTGCTCGCGCAGTGGCACGAGGGCACGGTGGGATGGCGGACCTGGCATGCCTATCCCCAGGAGGGCCGGCTGGTCACCACCCGCACCTGCGTGGGGGCCAGGGTGCCGGCCGCGCTCCGGCCGCCGGGAGCCGGTGGGCTCGACATGGGTGGGCTGGCGGGTGGGATGCCCGGCGGACTGCCTGATGGGCTGTCGGGCGGAGTGCCGGGTGGGGTGTCCTCTCACGTTTCGTGCGGGTGAGGTGCCTCGACGCGTATCGAGGCCAGACGTACGAACGGCAATGCACTCGTACGGGGGACGAGACGTAGGCCAAATGTGACGTAACGTTCCCTTTGTGATCGATTCGCCGATGTCCGCCGTCTCGGATGCGCCGCCGTCGCCGGAGTCCCCGCCTCCGGTGCGGTTGCCCGTGCGGGCGGGGCTCGGCCGCTTTCTCGTGCTCGGCACGGTCTTCGTCTGCGCCGCCTGCGGGCTGGTCTACGAACTCGAACTCGTCGCCCTGGCCTCGTACCTGGTGGGTGACTCGGTCACCCAGGCATCCGTGGTGCTGTCCGTGATGGTCTTCGCCATGGGGGTCGGCTCGCTGCTGGCCAAGCGGCTGCGCTGCCGGGCCGCCGTCGGCTTCGGCGCGGTCGAGGCGGTGCTCGCGCTCGTCGGCGGCTGTTCGGCGATGGCGCTGTACGCGTGCTTCGCCTGGTGCGGTCACTCGCGCACCGCGCTCGTCGGCTTCTCGTTCGCCATCGGTGTGCTGATCGGCGCCGAGGTGCCGCTGCTGATGACCCTGATCCAGCGGGTGCGCCGGCAGGACGCGGGCGGCGCGGTGGCCGATCTGTTCGCGGCGGACTACGTGGGCGCGCTGGTCGGCGGGCTCGCCTTCCCCTTCCTGCTGCTGCCCGGGTTCGGGCAGCTGACCGGCGCGCTGGTCACCGGCGCGGTCAACGCGGTCGCGGGCGGGGCGCTGGTGCTCTGGCTGTTCCGCCGTGATCTGAGCGTACGGGCGCGGTGGACGCTGATCGTCGCCAACGGGCTGGTGCTCGCCGTGCTGGCCGCCGGCGCCGCGCTGACCCCCGCCTTCGAGCGGGCCGCCCGGCAGGCCGTCTACGGACCGGGGGTGCGGGTCGCGCTGCGCTCCGGCGAGCAGGAGATCGTGCTGACGGGCGGGGGAGCGAGCGGGCGGCCGGTGTCCCTCTTCCTGGGCGGGCGGCTGCGGGTCAGCGGGCGCGACGAGCTCCGCTTCCACGAGGCGCTGATCCACCCGGCGATGGCCGCCGGACCGCACCGCCGGGTCCTGGTGCTGGGCGGGGGCGACGGGCTCGCGGTGCGCGAGGTCCTGCGGTACACGGGGGTCCGGTCGGTGACCGTCGTGGAGCGCGACGCGCAGGTGGTCCGGCTGGCCCGGCACGACCCGGACCTGTCGGCGCTCAACCACGGCGCCTACCGCGATCCGCGGGTGCGGGCGGTGACGGCGGACGCCTTCGACTGGCTGCGCCGGCCCGTGGCGTACGACGTGGTGGTCTGCGATCTGCCCGGCCCCGAGCTCACCGGGAGCACCAAGTACTACTCCCAGGAGTTCTACGGCCTGGCCGAGCGGGTGCTGACCCCCGGCGGCCGGCTGGTGGTCCACGCGGGGCCGCTGAGCCCCGCGCCGAGGGCGTTCTGGACGGTGGACGCGACGATGCGGTCGGTCGGCCTGCGGACCGCGCCCTATGTGATCGACACCCCGCGCCCCGGCCGCGGCCACCCGCACGACTGGGGCTTTGTGCTGGCGGCGCGCTCCCCGGTGGGGCTGCGGCTGGCCCCGCACGGCCCGCGGCCACGCTCCCTGACACCGGCGGGGCTACGGGCGGCCCGCCGCGGGGCCGAGCGCGTCCGCGAGGCGGGTCTGCCCCCTTCCACGCTGATGCGTCCGCGCTATGCGGAGTGAGGCGTGCGCGGGTGACCTTGTGGCCCGCCCCCGCCGGGCCGGGGGCGGCGCGCCCGGTGGGGAAAGTTGCGTGGGAACGGGTCTCAGCGAACGTGCGATGGGTACTGTCTTGAGCTATGGAGCATGAGGTGTTCGTTCCGTTTCCCGTCGACACCGTCCGGCTGGCGCTCGCGGAGCCCGACCGCGTCGCCCGTTGCGTTCCCGGGCTCCAGCAGGACGCCGATGAGGCCGCCGGTCCGCTCGCCGGCCGGCTGCGGCTGCGCATCGGCGGGTCCACCATCACCTACCGCGGCGCCCTGCGCGTCGGCCGGCGCGCGGATGTCTTCGAGGTCGAGGGCGAGGGCACCGAGGTGCGCGGCGGCGGCTCGGTGAAGCTCGCGCTGACCGTGACGCCGAAGCCCGTCGAGGGCGGCACGGAGCTGCTCTGCTCCGGGACGGTCCGGAGCGAGGGGCGGCTGGCCGAGTTCGACGAGGAGGCGGCCACCACCGTGGCCCGCCGCCTGCTGGACCGGTTCGCCTCGGCGCTCGCGGCCGGGCTGGAGACGTCCCCGATCAGCGCGGCCACCGAGGGCGAGGCCACCGGCGCGGCAGCCGAGGACGCGGCCGCCGGGGACGAGGGCGAGGGCGCGGCCGCCACCGGGGACGAGACCGGGCTGCCGACCGAGGCCGAGCTTCCGCTGTCGGCCGACGACATGGACATCGAGGACGTCGGCGACCTCGGCGAGGCGGACGCCGTCGAGGAGCCCGTCGGTTTGGGCGACCTGGGTGACCTCGGCGATCTCGATGACCTGGACGAGGAGCCCCCGGCCGAGGCCGCCCACGCCCGCCGCACCATGATCGGCCGCTCCACCGAGGAGGTCGACCACGCCCCGCCGCGCGGCCGCTACGCCCCCGTCCCCGCGCCCGAGACCGTCTCCACCAGCGCCACACTGCGCTGGGCCGCGCCCGCCGCGGCCGTGGTGCTCGCCTCGGTCGTCGTGGTGGGACGTCGGGTACTTCGCCGCCGCCGGTGAGCGTGTGCGCATAGGGTCGGTAGCTGTGACCACCGAAGAGACAACGGAGACCAAGGGCGTACGGCTGACCGCCGGGGACGCCGAGCTGACCGTCTCACCCGAGCACGGCTGCCGTATCGGCTCACTGCGCATCGGCGGTACGGAGCTGCTGCGGCAAGGCCCGCGGTTCGGGTCGTTCCCGATGGTGCCGTGGTGCGGCCGCACCGGGCTGGGCCGGTTCCGCAACGGCGGACGGACCCACCAGCTGCCCGTCAACTCCCCGCCGCACGCGATCCACGGAACCGGCCGGAACGTCGCCTGGACCCCGGTCAGCACCGGGCGGTCCAGCGCGGCCTTCACCTACGACCTCGCCGACCCCTGGCCGTACGAGGGCCGGGTCACCCAGACCTTCGAGCTCGCCCCGGACAGCCTGACCGTCACGATGAGCGTGGAGACCGAGGGCGATTCCTTCCCGGCGCAGGCGGGCTGGCACCCCTGGTTCCTGCGGAACCTGGGCGAGGGCGGTGCCGATGTCCAGCTCGCCTTCGACGCGGAGTGGCAGGAGGAGCGCGGGGAGGACCACCTCCCCACCGGCCACCGCATCGCGCCGAAGCCCGGCCCCTGGGACGACTGCTTCGGCATGCCGCAGGGCGTGGACGTCACGCTCACCTGGCCCGGCCGGCTCGAACTGAAGGTCACCAGCCGGACGGAGTGGGTGGTCGTCTACGACGAGCAGGCGGAGGCGGTGTGCGTGGAACCGCAGTCCGGGCCGCCCAACGGCCTCAACAGCCTGCCGCGCCTGGTCACCCCCATCGATCCGCTGGAGATCTCCATGACCTGGAGCTGGCGCGCACTGGCGTAGCGGAGCGGCTTGGAGGGGGCCGAGGGCCACGGCTTAAGCTCATGCGCATGAGCGATGCGCGCGAGGCCCTGCTTCAGCAGATCAAGGACAAGGCCGTGGTCCACGGCAAGGTGACCCTCTCCTCCGGGCGTGAGGCCGACTACTACATCGACCTGCGCCGGGTCACCCTGGACGCCGAGGCCGCGCCGCTGGTCGGCCAGGTCATGCTCGCCACCACGGCCGGTCTGGAGTACGACGCGGTGGGCGGGCTGACGCTCGGCGCCGACCCGGTGGCCACGTCCATGCTGCACGCGGCCGCCGCGCGCGGCCGTCGGCTCGACGCCTTCGTGGTCCGCAAGGCCCAGAAGACCCACGGGATGCAGCGGCGGATCGAGGGCCCGGACATCGCGGGCCGCCGGGTGCTGGTCGTCGAGGACACCTCCACCACCGGCGGCTCGCCGCTGACCGCGGTGGAGGCGGCGCGGGAGGCGGGTGCCGAGGTCGTCGCGGTGGCGACGATCGTCGAGCGCGGCGCCGCACCGGCGATCGCGGACGCCGGGCTGCCGTACCTCCCGGCGTACTCGCTCGCCGACCTCGGGCTGAGCTGAACCCCGGCCGACCTCGGGCTGAGCCGGTGTGGGTGAGGTTTCACGTGAAACCACCCCACCCCCGTCCGTGTGGTCCCCGCGTGCGCCGAGTGGAGCAATCGGCGGAGTCTGGGATTATGGCCCCGACGATGACGTCGCCCCTAGGTCAGGGCCAAGAACGACTAACCCGCACACACAAGGAGCGGACAGATGCCCATCGCATCCCCTGAGATCTACAACGAGATGCTCGACCGGGCGAAGGCGGGCAAGTTCGCCTACCCGGCGATCAACGTGACGTCGACGCAGACTCTGCACGCCGCCCTGCGCGGCTTCGCCGAGGCGGAGAGCGACGGCATCGTCCAGATCTCCACCGGTGGTGCCGAGTTCCTGGGTGGCCAGTACCAGAAGGACATGGTGACCGGTGCGGTCGGCCTCGCCGAGTTCGCGCATGTCGTCGCCGAGAAGTACCCGGTGAACATCGCCCTCCACACCGACCACTGCCCCAAGGACAAGCTGGACGGCTATGTCCGCCCGCTGCTCAAGGTCTCCCAGGAGCGCGTCGCCAAGGGCCAGAACCCGCTGTTCCAGTCCCACATGTGGGACGGCTCCGCCGAGACGCTCGACGACAACCTGCGCATCGCGCAGGAGCTGCTCGCCGAGGCCGTCAAGGCGAAGATCATCCTCGAGGTCGAGATCACCCCGACCGGCGGCGAGGAGGACGGCATCTCGCACGAGATCAACGACGAGCTCTACACGACGGTCGACGACACGCTGCGCACCGCCGAGGCCCTCGGCCTGGGCGACAAGGGCCGCTACCTGCTGGCCGCCTCCTTCGGCAACGTCCACGGTGTCTACAAGCCGGGCAACGTCGTCCTCCGTCCGGAGCTGCTGCGTCAGCTCCAGGACGGTGTCGCCGCGAAGTACGGCAAGCAGGACCCGTTCTTCTTCGTCTTCCACGGCGGCTCCGGCTCCACGGAGGAGGAGATCCGCACCGCGCTGGAGAACGGCGTGGTGAAGATGAACCTCGACACGGACACCCAGTACGCCTTCACCCGCCCGATCGCGGACCACATGTTCCGCAACTACGACGGGGTGCTGAAGGTCGACGGCGAGGTCGGCAACAAGAAGACCTACGACCCGCGCAGCTGGGGCAAGCTCGCCGAGAAGGGGATGGCCGAGCGGGTCACCAAGGCGTGTGAGAACCTCCGGTCCACCGGGACGAAGCTGAAGTAATTCCGCGGCTCGAGTGGTTCTGCTGCTCGAGTAGCTCTTCGGTTCGAGCAGTTCTGCTGCTCGCGCCTTCCGGGCCCGGCGCTCGCCTTCGCGGCGAGCCGCCGGGCCCGTTCACGTGGTGGGTTGGCCCCGTGGGGGCCGTACGCGGGATGATTCCAGGTATGGCAGGTGTGCGGCTCTCCGCGCCGGCGGGGCGGTGGCTGGTGTTCACCACCGTGCTGGGCTCCGCCATGGCCCTGCTCGACAGCACCGTCGTCAATGTGGCCCTGCCGCGCATCGGGCTCGATCTGGGCGCCGACCTGCCCGTACTCCAGTGGACCGTCAACGCCTACATGCTCACCCTCGCCGGGCTGATCCTGCTCGGCGGGGCGCTCGGGGACCGGTTCGGGCGGCGGCGGGTGTTCGTCACCGGGGTGGTGTGGTTCGCGCTGGCCTCGCTGGCGTGCGGGCTGGCGCCGAACGCCGGGGTGCTCATCGCCGCGCGGGCGCTTCAGGGCATCGGCGGGGCGCTGCTCACCCCCGGATCGCTCGCGCTGATCCAGTCGGTGATCCATCCCGATGACCGGGCGCGGGCGATCGGACTGTGGTCCGGCTTCGGCGGGGTCGGGGCCGCGATCGGGCCGTTCCTCGGCGGCTGGCTGGTGGACGGGCCCGGCTGGCGCTGGGTGTTCTTCCTCAATGTGCCGCTGGCGGCGGTGTGCGCGCCGGTCGCTTTGCGCCATGTGCCGGAGACCAGCGATCCGCAGGCGCGCGGCCGGTTCGACGTCCTCGGCGCCGTGCTGGGCGCGGCCGCGCTCGGCCTGGTCACGTACGCGCTGATCGCCGCGCCGCAAAAGGGCGTCTCGCCCGCGGTGGTGGTCCCGGCCGTCGCCGGACTGGCGCTGGGGGCGGCCTTCGTCGCCGTGGAGCGGAGGCGTCCCGAGCCGATGCTGCCGCTCTCCATCTTCTCGTCCCGCCAGTTCAGCGCCGTCAACGCGGTGACCCTGTGCGTCTACGCGGCCTTCAGCGGCTTCTTCTTCCTCTCGGTGCTCGACCTCCAGGTGGTCGTGGGCTACTCCGCGCTGGCCGCCGGTACCGCGCTGCTGCCCACGACGGCGCTGATGCTGGTGTTGTCGGCCCGCTCGGGAGAGCTGGGCGCGCGCATCGGCCCGCGCGTCCCGCTGACCGTCGGCCCGCTGCTGTGCGCGGTGGGGATGCTGCTGATGACCCGGGCCGGGGCGGGGGCGGTCTACTGGCGGGACATCCTGCCCGCGCTGGTGGTGCTGGGCATGGGCATGGTGGTGCTGGTCGCCCCGCTCACCGCGACCGTCCTGGCCTCGGTGGACGTCGGCCGCGCGGGTCTGGCCAGCGGTATCAACAACGCGGCGGCGCGTGCGGCGGGACTGGTCTCGGTGGCGGCGCTGCCGCTGCTCGCGGGGATGGGCCCGGAGGCGTACCGGTCGCCGGACGCGTTCGCCGACACCTTCCGGCGGGCGATGCCGATCTGTGCCGGGGTGCTGGTGCTGGGCGCGATCCTCGCCTGGCGCACGGTGCGCTCGGACGCCCTGGAGCGGGCGGGGGCGGACGTGGGTGCGGAGGCGGTCGCCGAAGCGAGTGCGGAAGCGGGTGCCGAGGCGGTCGCGGGGCCGGAGGGGGCCGAGGCCGTCGCGCCCGCAGAACGGGCGAAGGGCGCCGAGCGCGCCGCGCGGCCCCCGTGCCGTCCCGAGTGCGCCTACCACTGCGGTGTGTCCGCCCCGCCCCTGGACCCGGGCGAGCAGCGCCCCCACACCTGACCCGCGCCCTCGTCCGCCCCCTGGACCCAAGCCCGAGGATCGAGGACCGAGGACCGAGGCTCCCTGGACCGACTCGGCGGGCCGGTTGGCTTGAGCGTGTCGGGTGGGGCTCCGGACCAGGCAGACTGGAACTCATGGCCATTCACGAGAACCTGCTCGGGGGACCGCCCCCGACCCATCTGCCCGACGACCCCGAGCCGCGGGAGCTGCTCGCCTCCGGCGCGGCCCCGGCCGAGGTCGCCGCGAAGTACCCGGCCTCCTCGCTCGCCTGGGCGCAGCTCGCCGACGAGGCGTTCGAGGGCGGCCGGGTGGTCGAGTCCTACGCGTACGCCCGCACCGGCTACCACCGCGGACTCGACGCCCTGCGCCGCAACGGCTGGAAGGGCCACGGTCCGGTGCCCTTCGAGCACGAGCCCAACCGTGGTTTCCTGCGCGCCCTGCACGCGCTCGCACGCGCCGCGCAGACCATCGGTGAGCAGGAGGAGTACGAGCGCTGCTCCACCTTCCTCCGCGAGAGCTCCCCGACCGCGGCGGACACGCTTTCCTGAGCTGCCGCTGCCTTTCTCCACCTGCCTCGCCTCAGCCGTCTCCGCTGAACTGAGGCGTAACGAGACGCACCGGGCCTGTGGGGCGGCGTACGCCCCACGGGCCCCTTCCGTACTTGCCGTTCCTCCGTGCGACACGGATGATGCGGAGCGGGGCCCCTTCGGCTGTGGGCCCCGAGGGGACCGGGGCTCCGAGACCGAGAGGAAGGGGCGGACCGCTACCCGGTAGCGAGCAGTACACAGGAGACGCGATGTCGCAGCAGCCTGTCCCTGACCACCCCGACGCCCCCCACCTGGACTTCGACGGCACCACGCCGTACGAGGACTACGTCCGGGCGTCCGTGCTCACCCACCTCCAGCGCCCGCTCTCCGACGACCCCGGCGAGATGGTCTTCCTGGTCACCACCCAGGTCATGGAGCTGTGGTTCACCGTCCTCGTCCATGAGTGGCAGACCGCCGCGCAGGCGCTGCGCGAGGACGATCTGCCCACCGCGATGGCCGCGCTCCAGCGCTCGGCCTACGAGCTGGAGTCGCTCAACGCGTCCTGGACGCCGCTGGCCCATCTCACCCCCGGCCAGTTCAACGCGTACCGTTCCGCGCTCGGCGAGGGCTCGGGCTTCCAGTCGGCGATGTACCGGCGGCTGGAGTTCCTGCTCGGCGAGAAGTCCGCGGCCATGCTCGTCCCGCACCGGGGCGCGCCGCAGGTCCACGCCGAGCTGGAGAAGGCGCTGACCGAGCCCAGCCTCTACGACGAGGTGCTGCGCTATCTCGCCCGCCGCGGCCTCGCCGTCCCGGCCTCCGTACTGGACCGCGATCCCACCCTGCGCTACGAGCCGGACCCGGGAGTGGAGCGGGTCTGGGAGGAGATCTACTCCGGCCCGCGCGACAGTGAGCTGATCCGGCTCGGTGAGGCACTGACTGAGGTCGCCGAGCTGGTGTGGCGCTGGCGCAACGACCACTTGGTGGCGACCCGGCGGGCGATGGGCGCCAAGACCGGCACCGGCGGTTCGGCCGGGGTGGCCTGGCTGGAGAAGCGCGCGGCGAAGACCGTCTTCCCCGAGCTGTGGACGGCGCGCAGCCATGTCTGACGCGACGATCCCCCCGGAGCCGCGCGGCGCCGAGCCGGCCGGCGCCGAGTCGTCCGTGTCCGGACTGCCCGGCGCCGGGCAGTCCGAGGCCGAGCTGACCGGCGTCGAGCCGACTGGCGTCGCGTCGGCCGGTGTCGAGTCCGCCGAGGTCGGTCTGGTCGGCGAGGCCGCCAGGCTCGACGCGGCCGACAGGCTGCGTGCCAAGCGTGACGCCTTCACCCTCGACGAGGCGATCTACCTCGACGGCAACTCGCTGGGCGCGCTGCCGCGTGCCGTTCCGCCCCGGCTGGCCGATGTCGTCGCCCGCGAATGGGGGCGGCTGCGCATCCGCTCCTGGGAGGAGAGCGGCTGGTGGACCGCGCCGGAGCGGATCGGCGACCGCGTCGGCCGACTCCTCGGCGCCGCCCCCGGCCAGGTGGTGGTGGGCGACTCGACGAGCGTGAACGTCTTCAAGGCGGTCGTCGCGGCCGTACGGATCGCGCAGGAGCGCGGCGCCCACCGCGATCAGATCCTGGTCGACGAGGCCACCTTCCCCACCGACGGCTATATCGCCGAGTCCGCCGCCCGGATGACCGGCTGCACCCTGCGGCCGGTGGCCGCGCGCGACGTCCCCACCGCCGTCGGCCCGCGCACCGCCGTCGCGCTCGTCAACCACGTGGACTACCGCACCGGCCGCCTCCACGACCTGCCCGCGACCACGGCCGCCGTGCAGGCGGCGGGCGCGCTCATCGTGTGGGACCTGTGCCACAGCGCGGGCGCCCTGCCGGTCGGACTGGACGCCCACGGGGTCGACCTCGCGGTCGGCTGTACGTACAAGTACCTCAACGGCGGGCCCGGCGCGCCCGCGTACCTGTACGTCGCCCGAGCGCATCAGCCCCGCTTCGACTCGCCGCTCCCCGGCTGGAACTCGCATGCCGACCCCTTCGGCATGGACTCCGCCTACACCCCGGCCGACGGCGCGGCCCGCGGCCGCGTCGGCACCCCGGACATCCTCTCGATGCTGGCGCTGGAGGCCGCGCTGGAGGTGTGGGACGACGTGGCGATCGAGGACGTCAGGGCCAAGAGCCTGGCCCTGACGGACTTCTTCCTCCGCTGCGTCGAGGACTACGTCCCGGCGGGCCGCGTCCGGTCCCTCACCCCCGCCGCACACGCCGAGCGCGGCAGCCAGGTGGCGCTGCGGTGCGCGGACGCGGGGGAGGTGATGGCGGGGCTGGTGCGGCGCGGTGTCATCGGCGACTTCCGCCGCCCCGATGTGCTGCGCTTCGGCTTCACCCCGCTGTATACGGGCTTCGCCGAGGTGGAGCGGGCGGCGCGGGTGCTGGCCGCCGTGCTGAGGGAGGGCTGACCGATGGGCGGGCAGGCGGCCGAGGAGGCGTCGGTCTTCGGGCTCGCGCCCGTGGCCCCGGACCGGACCGCCGCGTACGGCGAACACCCGGACCAGGTGGTGGACTTCTACCTTCCGCCCGAGGCGTCCCGTCCCGCCCCGCTGGTCCTCCTCTTCCACGGCGGCGCCTGGCGCGCACCTTACGATCGCCGCCATGTGTCTCCCTTCGCCGCGTTCCTGGCGGGGCGGGGTCTCGCGGTGGCGTCGGTGGAGTACCGCCGGGGCGGGGCCGGCTCGTCCCCGCCCGGCCCGGCCGCCCGCGACGGACGGGGCCCGGGGACCGAGGACCGCGACGTGCCGGGCGGTGAGCCGGGCGCCGGCCCGCGCTCCGGGCGGGACGGCCCCGGCGGGGCGCCGCGGGCAGGGCGGTGGCCGGAGACGTTCGACGACATCGCCGCCGCCGTGGATCTCGTACCGGGGCTCGTCCGGGAGCTAGGGCTGTCCGGGGTCGATACGGACCGCACTGTGCTCACCGGGCACTCCGCGGGCGGGCACGCCGTGTTGTGGGCGGCGGCCCGGCACCGGCTGCCGTCCGGCACTCCTTGGCATCTGCCCTCGCCCTCCCCGCTCCGTGGTGTCGTCGCCCTCGCCCCGATCGCGGACCTCGCCACGGCTCGCGCACTGGACGTCTGCTCCGGCGCCGTGGGCGAACTCCTCGGCGAAGGCGTCGGTTACGGCGTCGGCGACGGCGACGGTGGCGAACTCGCGGTCCGGCTGGCCCTCGCCGACCCCGCCGCGCTGCTGCCCACAGCGATCCCCACCACCATCGTGCAGGGCGGCACCGATATCGATGTACCGCCGGCGGTCGCGGCCGCCTTCGCGGCGGCCGCGGCCCGCGCCGGGCAGCGGGTGCGGCTCGTCACGACCGAGGGCGGCCACTTCCCGCCGATCGACCCCACCACGCCCGCCGCACACACCACCGCCGAGGAGATCGCCCGGCTGGCCACGTAGCAGCCCGGGCGCTCGCTGCCTGCGCGTCTCCACGCGGCAGCGGGTGGCCGGGCTGACCGAGCTGGCCGGGCTGACCGAAGCGGGAGAACCATGTGCAGATGCTGGTCGCCCAGGGCTGCTCCAACGCCGACATCGCCGAGCCGACGGCGAAGCCGCATGTCAGCCGGATTCTGCCGAAGCAGGGCCGCGCGACCGCACCCAGGCGGTGGTGTGCGCGGACGAGGTCCGCCTGGTGACCTCTGGAGGCCGAGCGGGCCCGGCGGTACCGTCCGGGGATGAGCACGAGTGCGAGCAGTGCGGAAGCCCCTGCCTTCGACCCGTGGCGGCCGTCGTTCGTCGCGGACCCGTATCCGGCGTACGCCGCGCTGCGCGAGCGCGGCCGCGCGCACTGGTTCGAGCCCACCCGCCAGTGGCTGATCCCGCGTCACGCGGACGTCAGCGCCCTGCTGCGGGACCGCAGGCTCGGCCGCACCTATCTGCATCGGTTCAGCCATGAGGAGTTCGGCCGCACCGCGCCGCCGCCCGAGCACGAGCCGTTCCACACGCTCAACGACCACGGCATGCTCGATCTCGAACCGCCGGACCACACCCGGCTGCGCCGCCTGGTCTCCAAGGCGTTCACCCCGCGGACGGTCGAGGCGCTGGTGCCGACGATCCAGCGGCTCGCGGAGGAGCTCGTCGACTCCCTCGTCGCCTCGGGCGGCGGCGATCTCATCGCGACGGTCGCCGAACCGCTGCCGGTCGCCGTGATCGCCGAGATGCTCGGCATTCCGCAGGCCGACCGCTCCGCCCTGCGGCCCTGGTCGGCGGATATCTGCGGGATGTACGAACTCAATCCGAGCGAGGAGACGGCCCGTCGGGCGGTGCGCGCGTCCCTCGACTTCTCCGCCTATCTGCGCGGGCTGATCGACGCGCGCCGCAAGGCTCCGGGGGACGATCTGATCAGCGCGCTCATCGCCGCCCACGACGAGGGCGACCGGCTCACCGAGCAGGAGATGATCTCCACCTGTGTGCTGTTGCTCAACGCGGGCCACGAGGCCACCGTCAACACCACCGGCAACGGCTGGTGGGCGCTCTTCCGCCATCCCGAGCAGCTCGCCCTGCTCCGCGCCGACCCCGACGCGCTGCTGCCCACCGCCGTGGACGAACTCCTGCGGTTCGACACCCCGCTCCAGCTCTTCGAGCGCTGGGTGCTGGAGGACATCGAGGTCGGCGGTACGGTCATTCCGCGCGGCAGCGAGGTCGCCCTGCTCTTCGGCTCGGCTAACCGCGATCCGGACCGCTTCGACCGCCCCGACACCCTCGACCTCGCCCGCGCCGACAACCCCCATGTCAGCTTCGGCGCCGGTATCCACTACTGCCTCGGCGCCCCGTTGGCCCGTCTGGAGCTGATCGCCTCCTTCGGTGCCCTGCTCCGCAAGGCGCCCGGGTTGCGGCTGGTCAGGGAGCCGGAGCAGCGGGCGAACTTCGTCATCCGAGGGCTGCGGGAGCTGATGGTCGAGCTCTGAGCGGAGACGGATACCCACGGAGACGGAACCTGCGGAGACGGATACCCGCGAGACGAATGCGCCCCCTGTTGTCCACAGCCTGTGGACAACAGGGGGCGGGTGCCGGGATGTGGTGAGCCGACGGGGGTCAGCCGCCGATGTCACGGCGGCGCAGACCCACCAGTCCTCCGGCGGCCAGAACGACCGAGAGGAGCAGCAGCCACAGGAAGGGTGCGGCCGTTACGTCGTCGCCCGGCAGTTTCGGCAGATGGCTGAAGGGCGAGGTGTCCATGACGGGCTGGGAGAACTCGAGCGCCGGGCCCATCCAGCCCACGGCCACCACCCAGCCGACCGCTCCCCAGGCCACAGCCGCGTACTTCGGCAGCACGCCCACCAGGAAGAGCGTCAGGCTGGTGACCACCCACAGCGCCGGGAGCTGGGCGAGGGTGGCGCCCAGGGTGCGGGGGAGCTGGTCGGCCAGATCGTCCGCGGCGAGGCCGTAGCCCAGGCCCAGCGCCAGACCGCCGATGGCGAGCACGGCGACCGGGCCGAGATAGGCGATGACCAGATGGCTCCCGGCCCAGCGCAGCCGGCTGACCGCGTTGGACAGCAGGGGTTCGGCGCGCTGGTCGGTCTCCTCGCTGCGCAGCCGCAGCACGGAGCTGGCGGTGTAGACGGTGAGGATGGTGCCGAGGACGCCGACCATGGCGGCCAGGAAGGCGTCGTTGAGCCCCTGCGCGCCGCCCATCCGCTGGATGATGTCGCGGGTCTGGTTGCTGTCGCCGAGGAAGTCGTCGGCGCCGTCGGAGATGCTGCCGAAAATGGCGCCCGCGAAGACGAAGCCCGCGGCCCAGCCGAACAGGGCACCGCGCTGAAGCCGCCAGCCCAGACCGTAGACGCCGGCCAGCAGCGGGCCGGCGGCCGCGGGGCCGGGACGGCTGGCGTAGAAGCTGGCGCCCACGTCGCGCCGGCCCGCCAGGGAGTACGCGAGGGAGATGGAGGCGGCGGCGAGGACGGCGACCAGCAGCAGCGGCCACCAGCGCTCGTCCGCGTACGGCCGGGCGTACTCGGCCCAGCCCAGGGGCGAGAGCCAGACCAGGACGTGGCCGGAGCCCTCGCTGCCGTCCTCGGCGGCGTCACCCGCCATGCGCAGCACGAAGGCGACGCCGACCAGGGCGGAGCTCAGGCCCCGGGCCAGCCGGGTGTTCTCGGTGAGCTGGGCCGCGACGGCGGCCAGCCCGCCGAACGCCATCCCGGACAGGCCGACGGCGAGGCCGAAGGCGAGCGCACCGGTGCCGCCCTGGCCCGCGAGGCTGCCCGCGATGAGCAGGGTCACCGCGCCGTTGGCGATGGCCACGGTGAGCAGGGCCGAGGTGAGACCGGCGCGGCGGCCCACCATGCCGGCGGAGAGCGCCTCCTGGCGGCCGGTCTCCTCCTCCTCGCGGGTGTGCCGGAGCACGATGAGCAGGCTCATGATCGCGGCGAACACGGCCAGGAAGGCGCCCACGCGCCAGACGGTGAGCGCGCCGAGCGAATCGTCGAAGGCGGCGCCGAACAGGGCGCGCGTCGAGCCGTTCCCGTTCATGTCGCGGACGAGGTCGGCGCGCTGCTCAGGGGTCTCGTACGCGCTCTTCAGACGGCCGACGGTGCTGCTGGCCGTCAGCCCCAGGCACAGCACCCACACCGGCATCATGATCCGGTCGCGCCGCAGAGCGAGCCGCAGCAGGGTGCCGGTGCCGGCCAGGTCGTGGGCCGATCCGCGGGCGCGGGGGGAGACCCGGGTGTCGGCTACGGCGGTCATCGGGTGATCGCCTCGGCTTCCGTGCGCGTGACGTCGTCCTGGTAGTGGCGGAGGAAGAGCTCCTCCAGGGTGGGCGGCGTGGAGATGAGGCTGCGTACCCCCACCTGGGTGAGCTGCCGCAGCACGGCGTCCATCTTGTCGGAGTCGACCTGGAGCTTGACCTGGTGGCCCTGGACGTCCACGTTGTGCACACCGGGGAGGCCGGACAGGCCGTTCGGCTCGCCGGCCAGCTCGGCGGTCACCGACGTACGGGTCAGGTGGCGCAGCTCGGCGAGCGTGCCGGACTCCACCCGCCTGCCTTTGCGGATGATGCTGACCCGCCGGCACAGCGCCTCGACCTCGCTGAGGATGTGGCTGGAGAGCAGCACCGTACGACCGCGGTCGCGCTCCTCGGCGACACACTCGCGGAAGACCTCCTCCATGAGCGGGTCCAGCCCGGAGGTCGGCTCGTCGAGGATCAGCAGCTCCACTTCGGAGGCGAACGCGGCGACCAGGGCGACCTTCTGGCGGTTGCCCTTGGAGTAGGTGCGGCCCTTCTTGGTGGGGTCGAGCTCGAACCGCTCCAGGAGCTCGGCACGGCGTGCGGTGTCCAGCCCCCCGCGCAGCCGCCCGTACAGATCGATGACCTCCCCACCACTCAGGTTGCGCCACAGGGTGACGTCTCCGGGGACGTACGCGATGTGGCGATGGAGGTCGACCGCGTCGTGCCAGGGGTCCTTGCCGAGCATCTGCACCGCTCCGGAGTCGGCGCGCAGCAGGCCCAGGAGAACCCGGATGGTGGTGGACTTCCCAGCGCCGTTGGGCCCGAGGAAGCCATGGACCTCGCCTGCCTCGACTTCGAGGTCGAGGCCGTCCAACGCGTGGGTCCGGCCGAAGGACTTATGCAGACCGGACACGGAGATTGCCGTTTTCATGATACCGAAGCTACGCTACTTTCAGAAAATTGTGAAGTTAAGGAACCATATAAACTTATGATGATGTGACAAAGAGAGGAGATGATGAAGCGGTGAGGGAGACGACCGAACCGGAGAGCGCGCCCGGTGGTGAGCGTGACGAGGCGGCGGTGTCCAGGTTCGTCGAGCGGTTCGCGGCCGACCTGGCCGAGTCCGGGATGCAGCGCATGGCGGCGCGGGTCTTCGCGGCGCTTCTCGTCTCCGACTCCGGGGCCCTCTCCTCCGCCGAGCTGGCCGAGCGGCTGCGGATCAGCCCGGCCGCGGTCTCGGGCGCGATCCGCTATCTGTCCCAGGTGGAGATGGTGGTGCGGGAGCGCGAACCGGGCTCCCGCCGCGATCGCTACCGGCTCTTCAACGAGGTCTGGTACGAGACCCTGACCCGCCGCGACCAGATGATCTCCCGCTGGGAGAGCACCATGCGGGACGGCGCGAAGGTGCTGGGCCCCGGCACCCCGGCGGGGCGGCGGATCACCGAGACCGCCGACTTCTTCGAGTTCGTCCAGCAGGAGCTGCCCAAGATGCTGGAGCGCTGGCGCCACCAGCAGGCCGAGCGGCGCGCGGCCGAGGCGGGGTAACGGGCCAGGGCGCGGCCCGCCTCCGCCCGACCGACCCGGTGCCGCACCGGGTTCGGCCCGGCGGCGGTGTGCTTCTGCCGTCCGACGGAACCGCGCTCACGTCCGGCCCGTCGGTGGTCCGTGTCTCGCCTGGTGGCGTGCGGTGCTGTTCGGTTCGGCGTCGGTTCGTGCCGTACGTGTGGTGGTGCCGGGCCGGCCGCGTGGTGGTGGTGCCGGGCCGCCGGGGTCGGCGGCCGTCTCGTCGTGCCGTCCGGCCGGACGGCGTGGCGGTACGTGTCTCGCCTGGTGGCGGCGCGGTGCCGTCGTGCCGTCCGTTCGGCCGGACGCGGGCCGCGGGTCCCGGCTCGGTGGCGGTGCGTGTCTCGCCCCGTGACGGCCCGAGCGGCGCTCAAGGTCCGTGCGGCAGCATGAGGCTCCACGCCTCGGCCAGGACCGTCCAGGTGCGGCTGCGGACCGGGCCCCGGACCAGCGCGTCCGCGTGATAGTGGAAGTCCTGGCCGGAGACGGTGACGGCCCGCGCCCGGGTGCGCAGCGGACCGTCCGCGGCGTGCGGATGGACCACGACCTCGGCCAGTCCGCCGCCCGGTGCCGCCGTCGAGACCGAGACCCGCTCCACCGGCCGGTCCAGATCGGTCAGCAGCACCCCGTCCGCCTCGATCCGCAGCCGCTGCGGCGGCGGATGCGCCGGCCGCCGGGCGCCGCCGGCCAGCCCGATCATGGGGAGCGAGAGCAGCGTCAAGGCGGTGCGGGCGGTACGGGCCGCCGGGGTCCACCACGGCCGGTGGCCGTCGCCCTCCGGAGCGCCGCCCCGCGGGGCGTGGCCGGGCGGGCCCCCGCCGTCCTTGCCGTCGCGATCCGGGTGGTCGTGGCGGTCGTGCCGGCCGTCGTGGTCATGGTCGTGGTCGCAGGGGGCGCAGGGGTCGCAGTGGCAGTCCCGGCCCCTGGCCGCGCCGCCGTGCGGGTCCTGGCCGTGCCCGCCCGTTCCGCCCGTTCCACCTGGTCCGCCCGGCCCGGCCGTTCCATCCGGTCCAGCCGGTCCGGCCGTCGTGCCGCATCCGTCGGCCGGTGTCCCGTGCGCACTGTAAGGAGTGAGTCCGGAGGGGATGCGCAGTCCGCCGAGGACCACCCCGCCGCTCTCGTCCACCAGCAGATCCCGCGGGCGTGCGACCCCGTCGAGGACCGTACGGGCCGCGGTGACCGTGTCCGTCGGCACCCCGAGCGAATGGGCCAGGGCGATCGTCGCGGAGCCCCCGACCGGGACCACCGACAGCGTCGCGTCCGCGAGCTCCCGGCGCCGGTGCAGCAGTTCCACGATCCGCAGCAGGGCGCGGTCGTCGCCCACCACCACCGGGCGGCGGGTGCCCCGGCGGGCCAGTGCCCGCTCGACTTCCTCAGGGCCGTCCGGCAGGCAGATTTTCGCCGGCGCGCCCGCACACAGCACATCTTTCGCGATCCGCACCGACTCCCCGTCCGTTCGCCGGGCATGGGGGTCGATGACGATGAGCAGCGGGCGCTCCCGGACGGTGTCCGGTGCGGGGGGCCGGGGATCTGGAGCCGACACCTCGGTCCTTCCTCAGGTAATCTCTCGGTGCAAGAGCCCCTGTCGCTGTTGCGCCAGGGGCTTCGTCTATCCGGGGCACCGGTTCGACGGCTCTTGTGGTGGCGTACGTCACCACGCACGTTGGACATGCCCCGCCCGGAAGGGGTGTACGCCTGTGCCCGCACTTGTGCTGCTCGGTGCTCAGTGGGGTGATGAGGGCAAGGGAAAGGCCACCGATCTGCTCGGCGGCTCGGTGGACTATGTAGTGCGTTACCAGGGCGGTAACAACGCGGGCCACACCGTGGTCGTCGGCGACCAGAAGTACGCGCTGCACCTCCTCCCGTCCGGAATCCTCTCGCCCGGGTGTACCCCGGTCATCGGCAACGGCGTCGTCGTGGACCCGGCGGTCCTGCTCTCCGAGCTGAGCGGACTGAACGAGCGCGGCGTCGACACGTCCAAGCTGCTGATCAGCGGTAACGCCCATCTGATCACGCCGTATCACACGACCCTCGACAAGGTGTCGGAACGATTCCTCGGCAAGCGGAAGATCGGCACCACCGGCCGCGGCATCGGCCCGGCCTACGCGGACAAGATCAACCGCGTGGGCATCCGGGTCCAGGACCTCTTCGACGAGTCGATCCTGCGGCAGAAGGTCGAGGCGGCCCTGGACTCCAAGAACCAGGTGCTCGCCAAGCTCTACAACCGCCGCGCCATCGCGGCCGAGCAGGTCGTCGAGGAGCTGCTGGGCTACGCGGACCAGCTCAGCGGCTATGTCACCGACACCACCCTGGTGCTCAACAACGCCATCGACCAGGGCCAGGTCGTCCTCTTCGAGGGCGGTCAGGGCACGCTGCTCGACGTCGACCACGGCACGTACCCCTTCGTCACCTCCTCCAACCCGACCGCGGGCGGCGCCTGCACCGGCACCGGAGTGGGCCCGACCAAGATCAACCGCGTGATCGGCATCCTGAAGGCGTACACCACCCGCGTCGGCGCGGGCCCGTTCCCCACGGAGCTGCACGACGAGGACGGCGAGAAGCTGCGCACGATCGGCGGCGAGCGGGGCGTGACCACCGGGCGCGACCGGCGCTGCGGCTGGTTCGACGCGGTCATCGCGCGCTACGCGACCCGGGTCAACGGCCTGACCGACTTCTTCCTCACCAAGCTCGACGTGCTCACCGGCTGGGAGCGGATCCCGGTCTGCGTCGCGTACGAGATCGACGGCAAGCGGGTCGAGGAGCTGCCGTACAGCCAGACGGACTTCCACCACGCCAAGCCGATCTACGAGACGCTGCCGGGCTGGTCGGAGGACATCACCCAGGCCAAGACCTTCGACGAGCTGCCGAAGAACGCGCAGAAGTACGTCCAGGCGCTGGAGGAGATGTCGGGCGCCCCGATCTCGGCGATCGGCGTCGGGCCGGGCCGCGACGAGACCATCCAGATCAACTCGTTCCTCTGAGACCCCGGTGGGGTACCGGTGCCGGTCCCGGTGAGGCCCCGGTGGGGACGCGGCCCGCGCGCCGGCGTCAGTGCGCCGCGGGCGGGCCGAACACCCCGGCGGGCTGCTGCGGCAGGCCGACGGGCTGGGCGGCCCGCCGCTCCTGCATCTTGGTGATCCGCCGTACCACGAAGAAGGCCAGCAGCCCCGCGAGGATGCCGATGCCGTCGTCGATGATGTCGAGGATGGCGGCGGGCCGCTTGTCGTTGAGACCCTCGCCGACGAGGTCACCGCTCCCGGTCACCGGGGTGAGGAGGAACATCAGCACGAAGAACGTCCACCACCAGTGCAGCACGGCGCGTCCGCGGCGCCCGGTGCCGGGGGGAGTGCTGGCGGTCCAGATGTCATTGGCGATCTGCTTGGGCAGCCACAGCTGGGCGATCGGGATGAACCAGGCGCCCACGGCGTAGCCGCTGCCGAACCGCAGCCGGCCGACGTTGAGCACCGTGGCGTTGATGTACGCGACGCGGAACCAGATCAGCCACAGCACCATGACCACCACCACGCTGAGGCGGATGCCGGTGCCCATCGCGTCGACCGCGTCCTTACGGTTGGCGACCGCCTCGGAGCCGATCGCGCCGGCGTCGTGGCCGAAGTACGCGTCCAGCAGCGCGAAGTTCAACGACATGTCGACCAGGGTCAGCGCCAGCCAGATGCCGAACATGCTCAGCAAGGCGTTGGCCAGACCGCGGATCGGCCTCAGCCGCGCGCCCGAGGACGGGTAGCCGACCGGCGTCTGATAGCCGCCCTGCCAGGGCTGGCTCGGCTGCGGTACGGGCCCCGCGGAGCCGCTCATCGGGTACCCGGGCGCCTGGGGCGTCGCGTACGCGGACGGTGTGGCGTACGCGGACGGGCCGGGCGGTGTGTGCGGGCCGAGCTGCGGGTGGGCGTACGGCGAGGGGCCCTGCACCGGCGCCGTGGCGTTGGGCTGCGCGTTCTCCGCCTCCACCTCCAGCAGCTGGAGCGCGTCCCGCCCCAGCCGGGCGAGCAGTCCGCCCGGCAGCCAGGGCTCGCCGTCATCGGCCACCGGCTGGGTGGCGGCGACCAGGTCGTCCACCGAGGGCCGCTTGGCCGGGTCCTTCTGCAGGCACGCGGTGACCAGCCCGCGCGCCCCCTCGGGGAGCCCCGTCAGATCGGGCTCCTCCTGGGCTATTCGGTACATCAGCGCGTGGATACCGCTGTCCAGGTTGCCGAACGGCTGACGTCCGGTGGCGGCGAAGGCCAGCACCGAGCCGAGGCAGAAGACATCGCTCGCGGCGGTGACCGGCTCACCGCGCACCTGCTCGGGCGACATGAACCCGGGCGAGCCGACCACCGCCCCGGTCATCGTCAGATTGCCGCCCGTGGTGGTGCCCACGGCGTCCAGGGCGCGCGCGATGCCGAAGTCGATGACGCGGGGGCCGTCGATGGTGATGAGGATGTTGGACGGCTTGAGGTCGCGGTGGACCAGCCCGGCGTTGTGGATGTCGCGCAGCGCGAGGGACAGTCCGTTCGCCAGGATGCGCAGCGAGTGCTCCGGCAGCGCCCCGAAGTCCTCGGCGACGACGCTGTGCAGGGACGGGCCGCCGATGTAGCCGGTGGCCACCCAGGGCACCTCGGCGTCGGTGTCGGCGTCGAGCACGGGCGCGGTCCACTGGCCGCCGACTCGTCTCGCCGCTTCCACTTCCCGCTTGAAGCGGCCGCGGAAGTCGGCCTGGCGTGCGAGTTCGGCTTGTACGAGCTTCACTGCGACGGTGCGGCCGCGGGCGGAGCGGGCGAGATAGACCCGGCCCATTCCGCCCTCGCCGAGCTTGCCGAGCAGCCGGTACTCGCCGATCCACCGCGGGTCCTGGGCCCCGAGGTTCTCCATCGCGGTGTGGCTCCTGTCCCTGTGCCGATAGTCCCTTGCCGATCGGCCGATCAGTCGAGGCGGGTGAACGTCTGTGTCATCGTCTCATCGCTGTAGTCGTCCGGATCGTCATATTCCACACGCAGCTTGTCATGTCCGGAAGACGTGAAGGTCAGTGACGTGCCGGGACCGCACAGATCTTTGGGGGTGCCCCCAGTGAATTTCGAGGGGCTGAGGACGAGCCCCTTCTCCACCGAGACCAGCACCCGGTCACCCTCGCAGTGGTACTTCTTGCTGTCCGCGACGTCCTGGGCCACCACGGTGCCGACCGCGCCCTGTTTGACGGTGATCTTCAAGGTGGCGTCGGGCTTCCCGAACGCGTCCTTGGCCAGCCAGGTGCCCACGTAGGTGTCGGGGATCGGCTTGCCCCCGCTCTTCGAGGGGCGCAGCGTCGCCTCGGAGGAGCCGTTCGGGACGCTCCACGCGAGGGTGCCGTCGTCGCCTATCCGCAGGGTCTGCTCGCCGACGACGCTGCAACTGTCCTCGGGAATGCTGGTGGTGACGTCCTCGTCCTCGATGAGGAGCAGGTTGTCCGCCGACTTGAGCTTGGCGGAGTCCTGGCAGAACGAGTCCGAGTCGGAGGTCAGGGTCTCGGCGACGAACGAGCCGACCGGGCCCTGGGAGAGGACGACCCGGCGGATCTTGCCGGTGGGCTCGCCGTCCTCCTTGATCTCGCCCTCCCAGGCGCCCAGATACTCGGTGGGCACATCGCCGGTCGTCTCCAGCTTGGTCCCGGACGGACCGGGCGAGGGACCACCGGAGGGGGTCTGGGAGCCGGACGGGTCCGCGGTGCCGGGCGGGGTGTGGGTCATCGTGTCGTAGTCGGGCTTGGCCTGGTCGCCCTCGTCGTCGTTCCCCTTGACCACGACGAGGGCGGCGACGCCCGCGATGAGCAGCGTGGCGACGGCCGCCGAGACGACGATGAGCGTCTTACGGCGCCGCCGCTTGGGCTGCTGCGGGGCGGCTCCCCCGGGTCCGCCAGGTCCGCCCGGCGCGCCCGGTCCGCCTGGTCCGCCGAAGCCGGCGGAGGGTGTCGCGGCGGCCTGGTCCTGGGCGGTTCCGAACGAGGTGACGGCGGGCGGCCCGAAGGTGTGCGGCGTCTGGGCACCGCCGCCGTCCGCCGCGACGGCCTGCGGCGGCGCGGCGTTCGGCGGGTAGCCGTACGCCCCGGGCGCCTGCGCTCCGGGGGCCTGCGCACCGGGGGCCGCCCCGGCGTAGGGGCCGGCGGGGCCGGGCTGCTGGGAAGCTCCGGCGGCCGCCCCGGCCTGAGGCGGTGCGGAGTGCCCGGCGGCGCCATGCCCTGAGCCGGATGACGGCGCCCCGGCCTGCTCGGCGGCGTAGGGGTGGCCGGAGCCGGGCTGGTTGCCGGAGCCGGGCTGGCCGGGCGCCGCCGCGTCCGCGCCGGACGGTCCGCCGGGCGTCGCGGGTGCGGCCGCGTACGGTGCGCCGTGCCCCGGTGCGCCCCGGTCCGGCCCGGCCCCGCCGGGCGAGCCGGGTGGCGCGGCGGCCGCCCCGGGGGCCGCCCCGGCGTGCGCGGCGCCCGCCACCGGTGCGGCGGCGGGGTGACCCGGAGTCGCCTGGTTCGCGCCTGGGCCCGAGGGGTCCGCTTGAGGTGCGGCGTCCGGCTCCCCACCGGCCCGCGGCGTGGCGGACGGCGCCCCGGACCGGCCCGGGGCGCCGTGGTCCGGGCCCGCCTGCCCGGCGGCCTGTCGCGGGTCGGGCGACGGCGCACCGGCGTTGCCGTGGCTCGCCGCGCCCTGGCCTGCGGCTGCCCGCGGCGTGGCGGACGGCCCGGCGGGCGTCGCGGGTGCGGCGGCGTACGGGGTGCCGGGTCCCGGTGCGCCCTGGCCCGGACCGGCCTGTGGTCCGGCGGCCTGCCCGGGGTTGGACGGTGGCGTACTGGCGTGTGGTCCGCCGGGTGCCGCGGGCCCGGCGGCTCCCGCGCCCGCCTGGCTCGCGGCGGCCTGGCCGCCGGGCTGCCGCGCACCGGCCGGCCCCGGCCCCGCCGACGGCGGGGCGGACGGCGCCGGGGGAAGGGGCGCGGCCGAGGGGAGGGGCGGTGCGGTGGGCGGTGGCGGCGTGGGGGGTTCCGCCGGGGCCAAGGGGTACGACGTGGCCGACGGCGGCGCGGCGGGCGGCGGCGGTACGGCGGGGCCCGCCGCACCGGCCGCGGGCGGTACGGCCGGCCGCGCGGGCATCCCCGGCCCGGCGGGCGTCTCCACCTCGAGGAGTTGCACTGCATGCCGTCCGAGCTGGGCGACGAGCCCGCCGGGCAGCCACGGCTCGGCGTCGTCGTCCGGGCCGGCCGTGCGTTCCAGCAGCGCCTCCAGCGAGGGCCGGTCGTCCGGGGACTTCTTCAGGCAGTCGGTGACGAGCGCGTGCAGCCCCTCCGGGAGCCCCTCCAGGTCCGGCTCCTCCTGCGCGATGCGGTACATCACCGCGTGCACACCGCTGTCGGCCGTGCCGAAGGGCTGCCGTCCGGTCGCCGCGTAGGCGAGCACCGAGCCGAGGCAGAAGACGTCGCTGGCCGGGGTGACCCGCTCGCCGCGCACCTGCTCGGGCGACATGAACCCGGGCGATCCGACGACGGCGCCGCTGCGCGTGAGGATGCCGTCGGTGACGGTCTCCAGCGCCCGCGCGATGCCGAAGTCGATGACGCGCGGACCGTCGATGGTGACCAGGACGTTGGAGGGTTTGAGGTCTCGGTGGACCAGACCGGCGTCGTGGATGTCGTGGAGGGCCTGGGTGAGGCCGTGGCCCAGGATGCGGACGGTCCGCTCGGGGAGCGGACCGGACTCGGAGACGACCGCGTGCAGCGAGGGCCCGGCGATATAGCCGGTGGCGACCCACGGGGTGGCGGCCTCGGTGTCGGCGTCCAGCACCGGCGCGGTCCAGGTGCCCCCGACCCGCTGCGCGGCCCGCACTTCCTGTTTGAACCGCCGCCGGAACTCGGCCTGTTGGGCGAGTTCGGTCTGGACGAGCTTCACCGCCACCGTGCGGCCGCGTGACGAATGGGCCAGGAACACCCGGCCCATACCACCTGCGCCAAGGCGCCGCAGCAGCCGGTAGTCACCGATCCAGCGAGGGTCCTCCGCCCCCAGTTCTTGCATGCGTCGATCGTCCCTTCCCCTGAATCCCCCTGATCAGCCCCCTGGAGAGAATAAGGGCGGCTGAGAGCGAAGTGGACGACGCGGACGATCCGTTATCGGTTCCGTATCCGTCCTGTGTCGCGGCCGACGCGGATGCGGCGCAGCCGCCCCGGACCCCGGGTGGGCCGCTCCGGTGCGGTCCGTCTTCCGGCCGTTGCCCGTTTGCCGTCCAGTCGGTGCCCGACCGCCGCCTGGTGTGTGCCCGGCGTAGACCACCGCCGTACTCTGCGTGTTTCGCGCACGACCCTCGCATATCGTGATGCGAAGGCCGTTCGCATTCATACACCGACGGCCGTGGAAGGAGACGGTCCTCGATGCCCGTGCCCGGCGCCAGCCCGGTCAAGCGGAACACCCTGCGGCAGCAGATCGCCGACGCGCTCTGCGACGAGGTGCTCGCGGGCAGGCTCCCTGCGGGGCGCCAGTTCACCGTCAAGGAGATCGCCGAGCAGTACGGCGTCTCCGCGACCCCGGTCCGGGAGGCGCTGCTGGACCTGTGCTCCCAGGGGCTGCTCGATGTCGAGGAGCATCGCGGCTTCAGGGTCCACGAGTTCACCATCGAGGACTTCCGGTACATGGTCGACGCCCGCACGATGGTGGTCGAGGGGGTCTTCCGGCACTACGTCGACCAGACGCTGCGCGCCATGACCCCGCAGGCGCTGGCCTCGGTGCGGCGACGGGCGCAGGAGGCGGAGCGAGCCGCCCGCTCCGGTGACCTGGACGTTCTCATCGGCTACGACCTGCGCTTCTGGCGGGAGATCTGCGGTCTGGTCGGCAATCCGTACGTGTTGGACTTCCTCCAGCGGCTGCGCGTGCAGACCTGGGTCTTCACGGTGCCGTATCTGCGCCGCGTACCCGATCTGCGCGGCATGCTGTGGGCGGGCCACCGCGAGTTGATGGAGGCGGTCACCCGCGGGGATCCCGAGGATTCCGAGCGGCTGATATCGGCGTACAACGCGCATTTCCGTGCGCTGATCGAGCAGTTGGTGGCGGATGAGGAGACACGCTCGCGGACCGAGCCGGGAGCCGGACCAGGGGCCGACTCCCCGTGAGGTCCAGTGAGGTCCCGTAAGGTCCCCCTGACCTCCCCCCGGATCTCCCCTGTCCGCGTCCAGCACTCTTCGCGCCGCGTACGCGGGGCATTACGCTGGGCCGACCATCGACCGTACGGATACGAGAGTGAGATCGCGTGGCATGTGACCTCTGGCTGGTCCCCCTCGTCGATGTGCTGTGCCACAGCCCCGACAACCCCTTCGCCGAAGAGATCGCCGCGTACGACAAGGCGCTCGGTGAGGCCGGTCTGCCGCCCGTACCCGTTTTCAGTTATATGCCGGGACTATCCGGGGATGTTGCCCCGGTGGCCGGTTTCGACTACGACGCGCTGCACTTTCTCCGCCGCGCCTATCTGCTCCAGCTGTGCGGACTCGCGGTGACACCGGTGGACGAACTCGGCGGCGACTACGAGCAGTTGCTGGAGATGTTCGAGTCCACGGCCCAGCAGTCGCATCTGGTGTGGCACTACGACCACGCGGGCGCGTATGTCCCCGTCGACTTCCCCGGTCCGCTGTCCAACGACGAACTCCTCGAGGGCGGCGGCCCGTTGGGCTCCAGCCACGGACTGCTGCGCGAACTGGAGGCGGTCGCCCCGGCGCTCGGCATCGACCCGTCCAACCCACCGGCCGCCCCCGCGCCCCCGCCCCGCCCGACGAGCCTTGAGGAGCCGGCCGCGTCGGTCCCGTACGAGGACAGCCCCTTCGCGCGGGAACGGCATGTGTGGCTGGGGCTGCACGCGGCGGCGACGCGCAGTCTGGGCCAGGGCTCGATGATCGTCTTCAGCTAGGCGACCGTCTCCGACAGGCAGAACGAGTCAGCGAGGCGGCTCGGGAGGACGCTGCCGCGGCATATTGGGCCGGGTGGGGCCAGGCGGCAGCGGAAAGCGGCTCGTGGGGCTCCCGCTGTCCGGGCGGGTGCCCTGGGCCATCAGCGACTGGGTGAACAGCGGCGCCGAACCCGAGCCGAAATCCACCATCCAGCCCGCCGTCTCGGCCCGCACCAGCTCCGACACGTCCTCGCAGAACCGGCGCAGCACCGACAGACACCGCTCCACGGCCTCGCTCGCGGTGCCCTCGGTCGGGCCCAGCACCTCCCGGACGCTCTCCGAGGCCCAGTCGAACTGGAGCGCCTCCAGCCGCCGCTGCACCGCCTGCGCCGTGGCCATGTCCCGCATCCAGCCGGACGTCAGCCCGAAGAACCGGTCGCCGCCGACGCAGGCGACCGCCAGCAGCAGCGCCAGCGCGCCCCAGCCGGCGCCGCCGTCCAGCGCCCCGATCAGATCCAGCAGCGGCAGCACGCCCCCCACGACGGCCGCCACCGTGGCCCCCACCCGCAGCACCCGGGCGGTCCGCCGCTTCCATACCCGGTCGGCGAGGTACCACCGGGCGACCTCCAGCGCGCCCTCCTCGACCCACCGGTACAACTCGTCGAGCCGCTCCGCGGGCTCGCCCCAGTCGCCGTGCGGGAAGGGCCGGCCGAGCAGGTCACCCTGCTTCCTCGCACCCTCCTGCCGAGGGAGCCCCTCGGGCTGCATCTCCGGCTGACTCACCGTGCAACTCCCTCTGCGGCGGCGTTTCTCCTGGCGCGCGGCTGATGCGCGAACCACCATTCCTACCGCCGAACGGCTGGCCACGTGGACCCGAGCCCGGAATGTCCGCTCGTAAGAGCTGCCCCATCGGGTATAGGACCGCCCACCCCTCACCCGAAAGAGTGCCCCCTCGCCCCCTCTCCTTGGTCGTCCTTGGTCGTCCTTCACGCACAGTTCGGTCCGGACCCGCTCGCCCCACCCGAGGGGGCCGGTTCCCCGGCGACCGGAGACGTCCTCGACGCCCCGCCGACGGGGGGCGTCCGGCCGAGGCCGTAGGGTGCATACCGTGAAGGTCCTCGTCATCGGCAGCGGTGCCCGCGAACACGCCCTGTGCCGCGCTCTCTCCCTCGACCCCGACGTCACCGCACTGCACTGTGCCCCCGGCAACGCCGGCATCGCCGAGGTGGCCGAGCTGCACGCGGTCGACGCGCTGGACGGCGCCGCCGTCGCCGATCTCGCCGCCTCCCTGGAGGTGGGCCTGGTGGTCGTGGGGCCGGAGGCCCCCCTCGTGGCGGGCGTGGCCGACGCCGTGCGCGAGCGCGGCATCCCGGCCTTCGGACCGTCCGCGCAGGCGGCGCAGCTGGAGGGCTCCAAGGCGTTCGCCAAGGACGTGATGGCCGCGGCGGGCGTGCCCACCGCCCGCGCCTACGTGTGCACCACGCCCGCCGAGATCGACGAGGCGCTGGACGCGTTCGGCGCGCCCTATGTCGTGAAGGACGACGGTCTGGCCGCGGGCAAGGGCGTCGTGGTGACCGAGGACGTCGAGGCCGCCCGCGCGCACGCGCTGGCCTGCGGCCGGGTGGTGATCGAGGAGTTCCTGGACGGCCCGGAGGTCTCCCTCTTCGCGATCACCGATGGCGAGACCGTGGTCCCGCTCCAGCCCGCCCAGGACTTCAAGCGCGCCTACGACGGCGACGCGGGCCCGAACACGGGCGGCATGGGCGCCTACTCCCCGCTGCCCTGGGCCGACCCCAAGTTGGTGGACGAGGTCGTGGCCACGATCTGCCAGCCCACCGTCGACGAGCTGCGCCGCCGCGGCACGCCCTTCTCCGGGCTGCTGTACGCGGGCCTGGCGATCACCTCGCGCGGGGTCCGCGTGATCGAGTTCAACGCCCGGTTCGGCGACCCCGAGACCCAGGTGGTCCTGGCCCGGCTGAAGACCCCGCTGGCCGGGGTGCTGCTCGCCGCCGCCACCGGCCGCCTGGACGGCGAGCCGCCGCTGCGCTGGAGCGACGGGGCCGCCGTGACCGTGGTCGTCGCCTCGCACAACTACCCGGGCACCCCGCGCACCGGCGACCCGATCACCGGACTGGCCGAGGTGGCCGAGCAGGACGGCCCCAAGGCGTACGTCCTGCACGCGGGCACCAAGCGGGACGGCGCGTCCGGTGAGGTGGTGAGCGCGGGCGGCCGGGTGCTCTCCGTCACCGCGACCGGCGCCGACCTGGCGAAGGCGCGCGAGCGGGCGTACCGCGCGGTGGGCCGGATCGGGCTGGAGGGCTCCCACCACCGCTCCGACATCGCCGCGAAGGCGGCGGCCGAAGCGGTCTCGTAACCACTCTCACACCGGCTCTCGCACACGGTGCCGGAAACCGTCCCGGAGGCCGTTTCCGGCTGTTCACAGGGGGTCCGGCGGCGCCACCGAGAAGTTCCCGGTCGCGCCCAAGGCCATTCCATCGGGTGAGCGCTTCCGCATCCTGCTGACGCGCGCCCGGCCCCCAACTAGTGTGCCGCTCAGGCGAGGTGCGGCAACTGGCCCACCGGCATTGCGGAGTGGGCGGCCGGTGCGACAGTGGGTGGGGAGAAGGCAACGCCGCCGTCGTCCGCTGTTCCACCACCGGCCGGACAGTAGGGGGTGACGAGAACCGTGGCGAGAACCGTGGCAGGTCCCGAAGCAGGTGCGCTGGAGGCGCGCGTCCGCGCCCTCGCGGTACTGCGCATCCGGAGCGCCGCGCTCGCGGTCGCGCTCCTCCCGGCCGCCGCCGCCGTCGTGCTGCTGGCCGGAAGCGCCAGCGGCCGCATCGGCGGCTCGCACGGCCAGGGCTGGACGGCCCTGCGCTGGGTGGTGACCGGCGGCGCCCTGCTGGTCCTGCTGCTGGCGGCGGCCGTGGCCGCCGTGGTCGTCCGGGCCAAGCCCGCGCTCACCCCGACGGTACCCATCGCCGAGGAGACGGCGCCCGACCTCTACCAGCTGGTCCGCGATCTGGCCGAGCGCCTGGAGGTGCCCGCGCCCTCGGCCATAGCGCTCACCCCGGACTGCGACAGCTGGCTGGAGGACCGTACGCATCCGGCGTACGCGGGCCGCCGGGAGCGCCGGGACCGCGGCGCCCTCGCGGTCGAGGAGCCCCGCGCCGGCCGGGGCGCCAGGGCGCCCGGCCGGCCGGCCGCGGACCGGGTCGTGGACCGCCCCGAGCGGCGTGTGCCACGGGCTCCGGTGCTCGTGATCGGTTCGCCGTTCCTGTGGTGGATGCGGGTGGCCGAGCTGCGTGCGCTGCTCGCCCCGGTGGTGGCGGGCACCGGCCCGTCCGTCCACCCCGACATAGCCTCCGCCCGCCGCTTCGTGCGCGGCCTGGACGCCGCCGTGGCCGTCGCGGCCCGCGGCGGCGAGCCGTCGTCCGGCCCTGCCCCCGCCCTGGTGGCGGCGGTGCGCCGGCCCGCCTTCGGCTTCGTCGGCTGGGTCGCCCGGCTGCTGCTGCGCGGCTGCCGGGACCACGCGGCCCAGATGGAGCGGGCGGTCGCCGCGGCCGCCTCCGAGCGGGCCCAGTCGGTCGACTACGGGCTGCGGATCGTCGCCCAGGAGCAGGTGGGCCTCGCCTACGCGGGCTGGGACCGGCTGCTGACCCGGGTCGCGCTGCCCGCCTGGCGGATGGGCCGCTGGCCCTCCCGGCTGGACGCGGGCGTGGTCTCGGCGCTCACCGAGCTGTCCCGCCGCGACCGGCTCGCCGAGGGGTTCACCTCCCGGCTGAGCGAGCGCCCCGCCTGTGACCTCCTGGAGGAGCCCGGGGCGATGGACGAGGCCACCTCGCTGCTCGCCGCCCGCCTCTTCCACGGCGGCCCGTCGGAGCCGGGCCCCGACTGGTCCCCGGTCGACTGGGACACGTACCCGGAGGAGGTCGTGGACCGCAAATGGCGGCAGGAGGCCGCCCGGCTGAACCGCGTCCTGGACGAGCGGGACGATGCCCACGACCCCGCCGGCGCCGGTCCCGCACCGGCTCCGGTGAGCGCCTCCGAACCGCCCACCCTGGCCCGGGTCATCGACCGGCTCACCGCCGACCCGGCCGGCCCCGCCGACGGCCCTGACGGGCTCGACGGCGACGCGCCCCGGCTCGCCGCCCGGCTCAGCGTCGAAGTGGCCCGCGAGGAGGCCGCCGCCACCCGGGCGCACGGCCGGGACCGCGCGGCGGGTGCGGAGGGGCCCACGGCCGGGCCCGGCGGCGACCCGTGGATCGACGGCTTCGCCCCGGTGTTCCCGCTGCAACCGCCCCGCACCGGCCGTGAGCTGCTCGCCGACCATGTCACCGCCATGGTCTGCTGCGCCGCCGTGGACACCGCGGGCGCGGCCCCCGGCCTCGACTGGCTGGACGGGCCCGCGCTGCTCGTCGGCGGGCGGCGGCGGGCCGATCTGGCCCGTCCGGTGCTGAGCCTGGTCGAGGACGGTGACGACGGGCCGTTGCGGGCCTGGCTGGGCGAGGTGGGAGTCCGTCCGGAGAAGCCCGTCCGGCTGGTGTAGCCGCGCAGGGTATGCCGCGCATCGGCCCTATGTCCGCCCTTGTCGCGCGTTCGGTGGCTGTTTCGGCAAATTAGCGACAATCGGTGATGGAGTGGGTGCGTAATGTGATGTGCTGGGACCGGTCGCTGTCACCCGGCCCAGGAGTCCCGGCCCACCGGCCCGGACCGTCGAACCGGCCCCGCAGCCCGGCCCACAAGGCCGGACCCACGGCGGTGCGGTGTGCGAGGACAGCGAGGCGCGGCGCCGCCGGGTACGCAGGGAGGGGAGCAGTTGATGGGGACGGACCAGATCCGGCGCTGGGAATCGGGGGCGCTCGCCCACGCGGTGACGGATCCTTTCGGCCAGGGCCCGCTGCCCTGGCTGCGGGACAGCGAGAACTACTTCGACGACACCGGCCGTGTGGTCCCGTGGTACGTCGACCACGTCCACCTCTCCGGGGCCATCGACCGGGCGGTCGCCCGGCCCGGTGAGAAGGGCCCCGCCAGGATCCCCGGCCCCCGCACCGCCGACGACGTCCACCGGCAGATCAAGGGCTTCCCCTCCGCTTCCGCGGCCGCCCCCGGCGAAGCCATCGACTTCCGGATCACGGTGGACCCGCCTCAGCAGTTCAGCGTGGACATCTACCGCATCGGCTACTACGACGGCGCCGGCGCGCTGAAGATCACCACCAGCCCCCGGCTGTCCGGGATCGTCCAGCCGCCTCCGCTCACCGCCGACCGCACCGTCTCCTGCCACCACTGGTGGCTGTCCTGGCGGCTCCAGATCCCCTCCTACTGGAACCTTGGCGCGTATGTCGCGGTGCTCACCACCGTGGACGGCTACCGCAGCCACATCCCGTTCACCGTCCGCGACAACCGCCCCGCCGATCTCCTCCTCGTCCTCCCGGACCTCACCTGGCAGGCGTACAACCTCTACCCGGAGGACGGCCGGACCGGCGCCAGCCTGTACCACGCCTGGGACGAGCGGGGGAGGCTGCTGGGCGAGTCGGAGGCGGCGACCACGGTCTCCTTCGACCGGCCGTACGCGGGCGCGGGACTGCCCCTGCACGTGGGGCACGCGTACGACTTCATCCGCTGGGCCGAGCGCTACGGCTACGACCTCGCCTACGCCGAGACGCGCGATCTGCACGCGGGCGGTGTCGACCCCACCCGCTACCGGGGGCTGGTCTTCCCCGGCCATGACGAGTACTGGTCGGCGCCGATGCGCCGCACCGTGGAGTCGGCCCGGGACAGCGGCACCTCACTGGTCTTCCTCTCCGCGAACACCATGTACTGGCAGGTCGAGCTCGCCCCCTCGCCCTCCGGCCCGGACCGGCTGCTGACCTGCCGCAAGCGCCGCGGCCCCGGCCGCTCGGCGCTGTGGCGGGAGACCGTGCCCGAACAGCAGCTGATCGGCATCCAGTACGCGGGCCGGGTGCCCGAGCCGAGCCCGCTGATCGTGCGCAACGCCGGCCACTGGCTGTGGGAGGCGACGGGCGCGGAGGAGGGCGACGAGCTGCCCGGCCTGGTCGCGGGCGAGGCCGACCGCTACTTCCCGCGCACCGCCCTCCCCGACCACCTCCGCCGCATCCTGCTGGCCCACTCCCCGTACCAGGACACGGAGGGGGCCACCCGCCACCAGGAAACCTCCCTCTACCGGGCCCCGAGCGGCGCTTTGGTGTTCGCGTCGGGGACGTTCGCGTGGTCGCCGGCGTTGGATCGTCCGGGGCATGTGGATGAGCGGGTGCAGCGGGCGACGGCGAATCTGCTGGACCGGATCTGCAAGCGGGGGTGATGCGGTCGGGTGTGGCGGGGGTGCGGCGGTTGGGCAGGGGTGCGCGGCGCGCGGGGTGACCCCCTACGGCTCCGGGGCCAGGGGCGGGGGCTTCCGTATTCCGAAACGGTGCCGTAGCGCCGACAGGGCGGCCAGATAGCCGCACATCCCGTGCACCCCCGGCCCCGGCGGGGTCGCCGACGAGCACAGGAAGAGCCCGGGGAGCGGGGTGCGGTACGGGTCGAGGCGGGGCACGGGCCGGGCGAGGCTCTGCCACAGCGTCATCGCGCCCGAGCCGATGTCCCCGCCCACACAGTTGGGGTCGTAACGCTCCAGGTCCCGTCCGGACACCCCGCGCGCCGCGAGCACGGTGTCGCCGAAGCCGGGGGCGTAGGTCTCGATCCGGGAGCGGATCAGCTCCACCGGGTCGGTGTCGTCGCCGTTCGGCACATGGGCGTAGGCCCACACCGGACGCCTGCCGGACCGGGCGCGCCCGGGGTCGGTGACGGCCGGGTCGACGAGCAGCACGAAGGGCGCCCGGCTGCGGACCCCGCGCGTGGTCAGGGTCTCCTCCCGGACCAGCTCGCCGTGGCTGCCGCCCAGGTGCACGGTCCCGGCGCGGCCCACGGCCGGGTCGGCCCACGGGATCGGCTCGCTGACCAGGAAGTCGGCCTTGGCGGCGGCCGGGCCGTAGCGGAACCGCCGCAGCGCCCGGACGTAGCGGGCGGGCAGCGCTCGCCCGGCGATGTCCAGCAGCCCGGGGACGCCGGTGTCGAGCAGCACCGCGCGATGCCCGTCCAGCTCGGCGAGGTCGCTGATCTCGCGCCCGGTGTGGACGGTGCCGCCGTGCGCGGTGATGTCGTCCGCCATGGCCTCGGCGATCCGGGCGCTTCCGCCGCGCGGCAGCGGCCAGCCGGGGCCGTGCGCCAGATGCCCCAGGAGGGCCGCCACCGCACCGCCGGCCAGGCTGGGCAGTTCGCCCACGGCATGGGCGGCGACCCCGGTGAGCAGGGCGGGCGCCTGCTCACCGGAGAAGCGGGCGGGACCCAGCCGGGTGCCGTGCACGAGCACCCGTGTGGCCAGCAGCGCCGGCACCAGCGGATCGCGGGGGAGGGTGCGCTGCCCGGACAGGACGAAGTCGACCACGCCCTCGCTGTGCCGCAGCAGCGGCGCCATCAGCCGCCGCCAGCGCTCCCCGTCCGGGCCGAGCCGGGCGCAGGTGGCCGCCAGATCGCGGTGGGCGAGCGCGGCGCGCCCGCCGTCCAGCGGATGGGCGTAGGAGATCTCGGGCGCCAGCAGGTCCACCCCGCGCGCGGCCAGGCCGAACTCGCGGAAGAAGCGGGAGGCGGCCGCCATGGGGTGGACCGCCGAGCAGATGTCGTGTGCGATCTCCGGGTCGAACAGCGGCTGGGTGCGCAGCCCGCCGCCGATGGCGGCGGCGGCCTCGTACACCGCCACCCGCAGCCCCGCGCGGGCCAGGGTGACGGCGGCCGCGAGCCCGTTGGGGCCGCTGCCCACGATCGCCGCGTCGGCCGCGTCGCCCGCGTCGGCCATGCCGCGTCTCCTCTCCGGTGCGCCTTCCGTCTCCGGCGCGCGTCCCGTCTCCGGTACGCGTCCCGTCTCCGGTACGCGTCCCGCCGCATGAGTTCCTCGTACGCCGGGTTCGAACCGGCCGGAAGCGGAACCCGGGGTGCGACGGGAGGGGAGGGCGCGCCCCGCCGCAGGTCGCCGCCCGTCCGTGCGGCAGAATCGAAGGGGCTTGGACAAAACCACCAGGAGGAAGCGTGTCCGGATTCGTCGAAAAGCCCGAGCCGGTCGAGGTTCCGGGCCTTCAGCACCTGCACACCGGCAAGGTGCGCGACCTCTACCGGAACGAGCGCGGCGAACTCGTCATGGTCGCGAGCGACCGGATCTCCGCCTACGACTGGGTCCTGCCGACCGAGATCCCCGAGAAGGGCAAGATCCTCACCCAGCTCTCCCTCTGGTGGTTCGACCTGCTCGCCGATCTCGTCCCCAACCACGTCCTGTCCACCGAGCTGCCCCCCGGCGCCCCCGCCGACTGGGAGGGCCGCACCCTGGTGTGCCGGTCGCTGCGGATGGTCCCGGTCGAATGCGTGGCCCGCGGCTATCTGACCGGCTCCGGCCTGGCCGAGTACCGCGAGAGCCGTACGGTGTGCGGGATCGCCCTGCCCGAGGGGCTGACCGACGGCTCCGAGCTGCCCTCCCCGATCTTCACCCCGGCCACCAAGGCCGAGGTCGGCGAGCACGATGAGAACGTGGCGTACGAGGAGGTGGTGCACCGCGTCGGTGCCGAGCCCGCCGCCCAGCTGCGCCAGGCCACCCTCGCCGTCTACAACCGGGCCCGGGAGATCGCCCGCGCCCGGGGGATCATCCTCGCCGACACCAAGTTCGAGTTCGGCTACGCGGAGGCGACCGTGGGCGCGGAGGGCGCCGAGCCGGTGCTCGCCGACGAGGTGCTGACCCCGGACTCCTCCCGCTTCTGGCCCGCCGACCAGTGGCAGCCCGGCCGCGCGCAGCCGTCCTTCGACAAGCAGTACGTCCGCGACTGGCTGACCTCCCCGGCCTCCGGCTGGGACCGCACCGCCGAGCAGCCGCCGCCCCCGCTCCCGGCGGAGGTCGTCGAGCGGACCCGGGCGAAGTACGCGGAGGCTTACGAGCTGCTGACCGGCACCAGCTGGAGGTAAAGGGCGGAGAAGGACCGAGGGCCCCGGAAACGCGTCTCCAGGGCCTTCAGGGCCCTGGACACATCAGGACTCTCAGGAAGGACCAAGGGCCCCGGCCGATCGGCCGGGGCCCTTGATGTCCACCGAGCGGACGACGAGGCTCGAACTCGCGACCTCAACCTTGGCAAGGTTGCGCTCTACCAACTGAGCTACGTCCGCCTGCGCCGGACTTCTCCGGTTCGACGCGTCTCTACTATAACCAAACCTCCGACCGGTGAACTACCACCCTCGTGTCGGGGCCGCCCCGGGCGGCGCGACGGCGGCCGCCGCGCAGGCGGCGGAGCGCTCAGAACCAGCCGCGTTCCCGGGCGATCCGCGCCGCCGCGTGCCGGTTCTCGGCCCCCAGCTTCGCCGCCGCGGCCGACAGATAGTTCCGGACCGTCCCCGGGGAGAGCCCGGCGCGCTGGGCGATCTCCGCGATGGAGGCGCCGTCCGTCGCCAGCTCCAGCAGCTCCGCCTCCCGCGCGGTCAGCGGGGAGTCCCCGGCACCGATCGCGTCGGCCGCCAGGCCCGGGTCGACGTAGCGGGATCCGCCGTGCACCGTGCGGATGATCTCCGCCAGCCGCTGCGCGGACGTGGTCTTCGGCACGAAACCGCGCACCCCCGCCGCCAGCGCCCGCTTGAGGTGGCCCGGCCGGCCGTGGCTGGTCACGATCATCGACCGGCAGCCGGGCAGCTCCGACCGGAGCGCCGCGGCCACCGACACGCCGTCCGCCTCCGGCATCTGGAGGTCCAGCACCGCCACATCGGGCCGGTGCGCCCGCGCCATCGCCAGCGCCTCTGGCCCGGACGCCGCCTCCGCGACCACCAGCAGATCGTCCTCCAGCGCCAGCAGGGCGGCCAGGGCGCCCCGGATCAGATGCTCGTCGTCGGCCAGCAGCACCCGGATCGCCGCGGTGTCGTTCACACGTCCCCTTCCAGCGGAACCTCGGCCCGCAGCCGGTACACGCCGCCCGCCCTCGGGCCCGACTCCAGGGTGCCGCCCAGCGGCGCCAGCCGCTCCCGCAACCCCTTGAGCCCGTTCCCCGAGCCGCTTCCCGCACCGTTCCCCGAGCCGCTTCCCGCACCGTTCCCCGAGCCGCTTCCCGCGCCGGTGTCCGCGCCGTTTCCCCCACCGGTGTCCGCGCCGCTTCGCGCACCGTTCCCCGCGCCGGTGCCCGCGCCGACGCCCACCGCGTCCGGCACTCCGTCATTTTCCATCAGCAGCACCACCGTTCGGTCCCCTCCCGGCCGGGACGCCACCTTCAGCCGTACGGTGCAGCGGGCCGCGTCCGCGTGCCGCAGGACGTTCGTCGCCCCCTCGCGGACCACCCAGCCCAGCGCGGACCGCACCGTCCCGGGCAGCTCCACCCCGCCGCCGTCGCCCTCGATCCGGCAGTCCACCCGGGCCGCCCGCAGCACCGACCGGGCACCGGCCAGTTCCACCTGGAGATCCGCCTCCCGGTAGCCACGGACCACGTCCTGGACCTCCGCCTGCGACTCCCGTGCGATCCGCTGCACCTCCACCATCAGGGCCTCCGCCTCCGGCCTCCCCCGCCGGGCCAGACGCGCCGCCAGTTCGCCCTTGAGCGCGATCAGCGCGAGGTTGCGGCCCACCACGTCGTGCAGGTCCCGGCCGAACCGCAGCCGCTCCTCCGCGACCGCCAGCCGTGCCTGTGCCTCCCGGGACTCGTCCAGCTCCCACATCACCGCCAGCACCCACACCGAGCTGCGGACGGTCAGCAGGCACAGGGCACCCATCAGGGCCACGGCCACGACGGCCACCACCGGGGCGGAAATCCCCGGCCGGACCACCGCCTCCGCCAGGGCCACCGCCACCGCGAGCCCCATGTGCACCTCGGTGAACCGGCGGATCGACACCAGCAGCGCGTACGCGGAGGAGAAGGGCGCCACGCTCAGCACGATCAGCGGCACGACCTGTCCGGGTTCCCGCGGCCCGGCGTCGAGTGCCACCGCGAGTCCCAGGCCCACGGCCACCGTTGCCACGGCCACGGTGGGAGCCCACGGCTCCACCGGCCGGTCGCGCAACCGGTGGTCGAGCCCCCTGCGCAGCAGCGGCACGGTGAGCAGGAGCTGCGCCAGGGACACGGCGATCATCGCCCACGCGAGCGGAGCCGGGCCGTGCCGCAGCGCCGGCGTCAGGGCGTTGGCCAGCACGACGGGGTAGATCCACGGCACCATGTACAACGTCCACCGGGTGTACAGCTCGACCCGGGTGAGCCGGCTGTGCCCGCGCCATCGCCGTATCACGTGCCCCGTACCCCCGCTCCGCCGCCGCTCAGCGCCTCGGCTCCCAGAAGAACCGCCTCCGTACGGTCCACCATGCCAGCACCGTCCAGGCCACGGCCGTCACCAGGGCCCCGAACACCTCCAGCACGCTCATCCCGCCGTCCCATCCGCCCCGGACGAGGGCGACGACCGGGGTCAGCGGCAGCCGTTCGCACACCGCCGCGACCTGGTCCGGCATCACCTCCAGCGGTACGAACAGCCCGCTGGCCAGCATCGACACCAGCATCATCGGCATCGGCGTCAGCTGCGCGGACTCCGCGGTCCTGGTGTAGGCGGCCGTCGCGGCGGCCAGCGCCACCATCTGCGCCAGCCCGATCGCCACCCCGGCCACGGCCAGATACGGGGCCTTCGGCGCCGGTACGTCCAGGGCGATCCCCACGCACACCACCAGCAGTACGCATTGGGCGAGCCCCATCAGGACGGCCGGCAGCGCCGATCCGGCCAGGATCTCGGTGTCGGTGGGCTCTCCGGCGCGCAGCCGCTTGAGCACCAGCTCCTCACGCCGGATCACATACACGCCCACGAGGTTCATATAGACCGCGAGGACCAGGGCCAGGCCGATCGAACCGGGCAGGACCAGCATGCCCAGCGACAGACCCGCCTCCTCCAGGTCGATGTCCTTGGTGACCGAGGTCATGCTGAGCGTCAGCGCGCCGGGCAGCAGCAGGGCGTAGCTGAGCGCCGCCTTGTTCCGTAGCAGCAGCGTCAGTTCGGCGCGGCCGAGGGAGAGCACCCGGTCCTTGGCGGTGGTCCGGGCCGGACCGGCGGCCATGGCGGTTGTGGTCGTAGTCGTAGTCGTAGTCGTCGTGTTCATCGCGTCGCCCCCGCCGTCGTTCCGGCCGTCGCTCCCGCCGTCTCCCGCTCCGGCGGCGCTCCCGCCTCCAGTTGGCGGGCGATGTGCAGGAACGCTTCCTCCAGTGAGGCCGACCGGGCGTCGAGACCGGTCAGCTCGATCCGCCGGTCCCGTGCCCAGAGCAGCACCTCGGTCGCCGTGTGCTGGAGATCCCGGGTGCGCAGCAGGACGGTGCGGTCCGCCGACTCGGAGGCGGTGGCGCCCAGCCGGCCGGCCGGCGGCACCTCCTCGGGGCGGACGCCGGCGGGGAGGGTGAAGGAGAGCCGGGAGGGCCGCTCGGCCACGATGTCGGCGACCCGGCCCGAGGTGGCGATCCGTCCCGCGTGCATGATCGCCAGCCGGTCGGCCAGCGACTCGGCCTCCTCCAGATAGTGCGTGGTCAGCAGGACGGTGGTGCCCTCGTCCCGCAGGGCGCGCACCAGCTTCCAGGTCTCCCGCCGGCTCTCCGCGTCCAGTCCGGTGGTCGGCTCGTCGAGGAAGAGCACCTCGGGGCGGCCCAGCAGCGCGAGCGCCAGGTCCAGCCGGCGGCGCTCACCGCCGGAGAGCATCTTGACCCGGACGTTCCGGCGCCCGGTGAGCCCGACCAGCTCCAGGCCCTCCTCCACCGGCCGGGCGCCGCTGGTGCAGCCCGCCCACATCCGCGCGGTCTCGAGGGCCGTCAGCTCGGGCGGGAAGCCGCCCTCCTGGAGCATCACCCCGATCCTCGGCCGGACCTCGGCCCGTTCCCGGTACGGGTCGTGGCCGAGCACCCGCACCGTGCCGCCGGTCGGGGCGGCGAGCCCCTCCAGCAGTTCCACGGTGGAGGTCTTGCCCGCGCCGTTCGTGCCCAGCAGGGCGAACAGTTCCCCGCGGGCCACCGAGAAGGAGACCCCCCGTACCGCGTCGAAGCCCTGCGCCCCGGCGGGGCCGTATCTGCGCCGCAGGTCGTTCACGTCGATCGCGCTGTCACCGGCATCCATGGCTCCAGGCTTCCGCCGCCCGGACGGCCGGGGTAGTGCGCGCTGTCATCGGTCCCGATGACAAATGTCATCGGGCGACGGCCGGACCGAAGAGGCGCCGAAGAAAGGGGACTTGATGGGGGAAACGCACAAGGCGCCGGTCGATTCGACCGGCGCCTCATATCTGGAGCGGACGACGAGATTCGAACTCGCGACCCTCACCTTGGCAAGGTGATGCTCTACCAACTGAGCCACGTCCGCATGCCTCCGACCGGCTTTCACCGATCGGCGCGTGCACCACTCTACCTGATCCTCTTCGCACGAGGGCGGTAGGCGATGAGAGCGGGTGACAGGGATCGCACACTGCGCCTCCCCCTTGGAAAGGGGGCGCTCTACTACTGAGCTACACCCGCATGGTGTCTTCCTCGGGGTTTCGGCCTTTCGGCCCCGCCCCTCGGCGTGCTCCAGACTCTAGCGGATCACCCGGGGTGCTGTGCAACTCGGCTGAACGGGCCACTCAGGCGGACTCGTTGAAGGCCTCGTAGACCTTCTTGGGAATGCGGCCGCGCGGGGGCACTTCCATGCCGTGCGACCTGGCCCAGGCGCGCACCGCGGCCGGGTCCGGGGCGACGGCGGTGCGGCGGTACGTCTTGCCCGAGCGGGCTCGCTTGCGGCCGGCCTCCACGTACGGCGCGAGAGCGTCGCGGAGTTTCGACGCATTGGCAGAGTTGAGGTCGATCTCGTACATCTTGCCGTCGAGTCCGAACGTGACCGTCTCTTCCGCTTCGCCTCCTTCGAGGTCGTCGGAGAGCGTGACTACTACGCGCTGCGCCACGGATATCGGTCCTTTCGGGCTGCATCGATGCGTTGACGTGCAAAGATGTCAGCTGTCCAGTTGTTGTCGAACAATGCTTTTTCATTTGTACAGCTACTGGCATTGCATTGTGAACCCCGGTAATTCCATCCGCGTGTCATGCCGCGACCGGGACCTTACGTTTTCCATGACCTTTCCCTGTCAGGTGCCGCCGACGATGCTTAAACGTGACCGAACCCCTGTTATCTACTCGCGTAGATTTTTCGCCGGGGTAGGCTTGGGCTACCGCCTTACGCACCAGCACCACACCACCGGGAGTGCCAGTGGCACGCGTCGTAGTCGACGTCATGCTCAAGCCGGAGATCCTCGACCCCCAGGGCCAGGCGGTGCAGCGAGCACTGCCCCGCCTCGGTTTCGAGGGGATCGCCGATGTCCGTCAGGGCAAGCGCTTTGAACTCGAGGTGGAGGGCCCGGTCGATGACGCCGCCCTCGCCCGTATCCATGAGATCGCCGAGACCTTCCTCGCGAACACCGTGATCGAAGACTTCTCCGTGAAGGTCGAGGTCGGCGAGGGTGCCGACGCCGCCGCCGGGAAGGCGGGATCGTGACCGCGCGCGTCGGAGTCGTCACCTTCCCCGGCACGCTCGACGATCGCGACACCCAGCGCGCGGTCCGCACCGCCGGGCTGGAAGCCGTACCGCTGTGGCACCGTGACAAGGACCTCAAGCAGGTCGACGCGGTGATCCTGCCGGGCGGCTTCTCCTATGGCGACTATCTCCGGGCCGGAGCGATCTCCCGGTTCTCCCCGGTAATGGAGTCGGTGATCGACCAGGCGAAGGCCGGTATGCCGGTGCTTGGCATCTGCAATGGCTTCCAGGTTCTCACCGAGACCCATCTGCTCCCAGGTGCGATGCTGCGGAACAACCACCTGCACTTCATCTGCCGTGATCAGAAGTTGCGAGTGGAAAACGCGGAGACCGCCTGGACCCGCTCCTACGAGCAGGGCCAGGAGATCAACATCCCGTTGAAGAACATCGACGGCCGCTATGTCGCCGATGAGCGCGTGCTCGATGAACTCGAGGCCGAGGGGCGCGTCGTCTTCCGCTATCGGGAGCTCAACCCCAACGGCTCGCTGCGCGACATCGCCGGTATCTCCAATGCGGCCGGCAATGTCGTCGGCCTCATGCCCCACCCCGAGCACGCCGTCGAACCGCTGATCGGCACCGGTCGCACCGACGGCCTCGGATTCTTCACCTCGATCCTCAAGAGGCTGGTCAGCGCATGACCCTGGACACCACTAAGCACGCGGCGCAGACCCCGGACGCCGAGCAGCCCTGGGCCGAGCTCGGTCTCAAGCAGGACGAGTACGAGCGCATCCGCGCCATCCTGGGCCGCCGCCCCACCGGCGCCGAGCTCGCGATGTACTCCGTCATGTGGTCCGAGCACTGCTCGTACAAGTCGAGCAAGGTCCATCTGCGGCAGTTCGGCGAGAAGGCCCCCGAGAGCGACGCCCTGCTCGTCGGCATCGGCGAGAACGCGGGTGTGGTCGACGTCGGCCAGGGCTACGCCGTCACCTTCAAGGTCGAGTCGCACAACCACCCCTCCTACATCGAGCCCTACCAGGGCGCGGCCACCGGCGTCGGCGGCATCGTCCGCGACATCCTCGCCATGGGCGCCCGCCCGGTGGCCGTCATGGACCCGCTGCGCTTCGGCGCCGCCGACCACGCGGACACCAAGCGGGTGCTGCCCGGCGTGGTCGCGGGCATCGGCGGCTACGGCAACTGCCTGGGCCTGCCCAACATCGGCGGCGAGGTCGTCTTCGACCCCTGCTACCAGGGAAACCCGCTGGTCAACGCGCTCTGCGTGGGTGTGATGAAGCATGCGGACATCCACCTCGCCAAGGCGGCCGGCGCCGGCAACAAGGTGATCCTCTACGGCGCCCGCACCGGTGGCGACGGCATCGGCGGCGTCTCCGTGCTGGCCTCGGAGACCTTCGACGATTCGAAACCCGCCAAGCGCCCCGCCGTCCAGGTCGGCGACCCCTTCCAGGAGAAGCTGCTCATCGAGTGCACCCTGGAGGTCTTCAAGGAGGACCTGGTCGAGGGCATCCAGGACCTCGGCGGCGCGGGTCTGTCCTGCGCCACCAGCGAGCTGGCCAGCGCCGGCTCCGGCGGGATGCGGGTCGAGCTCGACACCGTGCCGCTGCGCGACTCCTCGCTCTCCCCCGAGGAGATCCTGATGAGCGAGTCGCAGGAGCGCATGTGCGCGATCGTGCAGCCCGAGAAGGTCGACCGCTTCCTGGAGATCTGCGAGAAGTGGGACGTCATAGCCACCGTCATCGGTGAGGTCACCGACGGCGAGCGGCTGGAGATCTACTGGCACGGCGAGCAGATCGTCGACGTCCCGCCGCGCACCGTCGCCCACGAGGGCCCGGTCTACGAGCGCCCCTACGCCCGCCCCGAGTGGCAGGACGCGCTCCAGGCCGACGACGCGGCCAAGCTGCCGCGTCCGGCCACCGCCGAGGAGCTGCGCGAGCAGGTCCTCACGGTGGTCTCGTCCCCGAACCAGGCGTCCAAGTCCTGGATCACCGACCAGTACGACCGGTTCGTCCAGGGCAACACGGTCCTCGCCCAGCCCGAGGACTCCGGCATGGTCCGGGTGGACGAGGAGACCGGCCTGGGCGTGGCCGTCGCCACGGACGGCAACGGCCGCTACGCCAAGCTCGACCCGTACGCGGGGGCGCAGCTCGCGCTCGCCGAGTCGTACCGGAACGTGGCCGCGTCCGGCGCCAAGCCGCTCGCCATCTCCAACTGCCTCAACTTCGGCTCGCCGGAGGACCCCGCGGTCATGTGGCAGTTCGCGGAGGCCACCCGGGGTCTGGCCGACGGCTGCCTGACCCTGGGCACCCCGGTCACCGGCGGCAATGTGTCGCTGTACAACCAGACCGGGGAGACGGCCATCCACCCGACGCCGGTCGTCGCCGTCCTCGGGGTCATCGACGATGTGGCCCGCCGCACCCCGATCGCCTTCGCGGAGGAGGGCCAGCTGCTCTACCTGCTGGGCGACACCGCCGAGGAGCTGGGCGGGTCGGCCTGGTCCCAGGTGATCCACGACCACCTGGGCGGACTGCCGCCGAAGGTGGACCTGGAGCGTGAGCGGCTGCTCGCCGAGATCCTGATCTCGGCCTCGCGCGACGGCATGGTGGACGCGGCCCACGACCTGTCCGACGGCGGTCTGATCCAGGCGCTGACCGAGTCGTGTCTGCGCGGCGGCAAGGGTGCCCGGATCGTCGTCCCCGACGGCCTGGACCCGTTCGTCCTGCTGTTCTCCGAGTCCGCGGGCCGGGCGATCGTCGCCGTACCGCGCAGCGAGGAGGTCCGCTTCAACGACATGTGCGGGGCGCGGGGACTTCCGGTGACCCGTATCGGCGTGGTCGACGGCGACGCGATCGAGGTCCAGGGGCAGTTCTCCATCCCGCTGGCCGAGCTGCGGGAGTCGTACGAGGCGACGATCCCGGGCCTGCTGGCCTGACCCCGGCGCATGGCCTGACCTTGTGAGGGACCGTACGGCCCGCCCCCTGCTGTCAGGGCGCGGGCCGTGCGGTCCGTTCGTGTCCGTGCGTCATGTGCCGTCAGGTGCCCCAGAAGGCGTTCAGGGCATCGATGTCCTCGGCGCATTCGTCGATGTCGGTGATCTTTCCGCCGACGATGGTGAAGAAGTCTCCGTTCTTCATGTCCAGGCCGCGGTTGCCGCGCTCCGCGCGCAGATGGTGCACCGCCATCGCGTGTCCGCGACCGTCGCACATCACCGTCTCCAGGTCGACCCGCATGGTGCCGCCGGTCTCCTCGGACATCGTGCGGTACAGCTCCAGGCAGGCGTCCCGGCCCTTGTGATGGCCGGAGATCGTGTTGTCACCCGGCACATGGTGGATGACGTCCGTCGTGACCAGCGTCGCCACCGTATCCAGATCGCCCTCCGAGAAGGCCGTACAGGCGCGACGCACCAGGGCGCAATCGGGGTGCTCGCCCATGGGATTTCACACCTTTCGTACCGATGGATAACCCTTCTTCCTCCATCCTGCTCCTTCCCGGGCCTCTAAGCTCTCCGCATGCCGTCTCGTGCCCGTGCCCGCAGCTATGACCCCGCCAAGACCCGGACCGCCGTGATCGCGCAGCTGCGGCGGGTGCGGGAGGCGGTCGGGGGACTGGACGAGACGGGCCTGGACGCCCCGACCCGGCTCGGCGACTGGACGGTCCGGGAGCTGATCGCGCACCTGGGGATGGCCGTTCGGTCCGTCGTCCGCCTGCTGGAGCAGCCCGCGCCGCCCGCGCGGCAGACCACTGTCACCGGCTGGGCCACCGCGACGGACGCGCATGCCGACCGGATCGACGCGGACACCCGCGCGCTCGCGGCCGGCGCCGACCCGGGCGAGCTGCTGGAGCGCGCCGAGGAACGGTTCGCGGAGACGACCTCCGTGGCGCCCGGTGACCGGCTGCTGGCCACTCGTGTCGGGGCGATGCGGCTCGACGACTACCTCGTCACCCGCTGTGTGGAGCTGGTGGTCCACGCCGACGATCTGACGGCCGCCACCGGTGTCCCCGTCGCCCACGACCGCCAGGCGCTGGCCACCGCCACCCGGGTGCTCGCCGACGCCCTCGCGGCGAAGGCGCCCGGCGGTTCGGTCGAGGTCCGCATCCCCCCGTTCGCCGTGGTCCAGTGCGTCGAGGGCCCCCGGCACACCCGCGGCACCCCGCCGAACGTCGTCGAGACCGACCCGCTGACCTGGCTCCGCCTCGCCACGGGCCGCCTGACCTGGGCCGAGGCCCTGGAGTCGGCGCCGCTGACGGCGAGCGGCGACCGCGCCGACCTCTCCGCGCACCTCCCCGTGCTGGGGTAGTCACGGTCCGTTCCGGCCGGATGTGATCCTTGCCCCAGCCGGCCGTCTCAGCACCTGGACAGCTGTCCTCCGGACCTTCGGCCGTGCGCAGGTGGGGCGCGGGTTCCGGGGCATCCGGGGCGGTGCGCGGGAATGTGACATGCGCCCCCCTCGCGGGTCCCTCGTTCGGAGGCACCGCGGAACTGGCCTAGACTCGATGACGTGCCACGTGGTGACGGACGACTCAGCCACGACCTGCTCCCCGGTGAGAAGGGCCCCCAGGACGCATGCGGCGTCTTCGGAGTCTGGGCGCCGGGTGAAGAGGTCGCCAAACTCACCTATTTCGGGCTGTACGCACTGCAGCACCGCGGACAGGAGTCCGCGGGCATCGCGGTGAGCAACGGCTCCCAGATTCTCGTCTTCAAGGACATGGGCCTGGTCTCACAGGTCTTCGACGAGACCTCCCTCGGCTCCCTCACGGGCCATATCGCGGTCGGCCATGCCCGCTACTCCACCACCGGAGCCTCGGTGTGGGAGAACGCGCAGCCCACCTTCCGGGCCACCGCGCACGGTTCGATCGCGCTCGGCCACAACGGGAACCTGGTCAACACCGCCGAGCTGGCGGAGCTGGTCGCGGCCCTGCCGCGGGACGGCGGCCGGGCCACCCAGGTCGCGGCGACCAATGACACCGATCTGGTCACCGCCCTGCTCGCGGGCCAGGTGGACGAGGACGGCAAGCCGCTGACCGTCGAGCAGGCGGCCCCGGTCGTCCTGCCCAAGGTCAAGGGTGCTTTCAGCCTCGTTTTCATGGATGAGCACACGCTGTACGCGGCGCGTGACCCGCAGGGAATCCGCCCGCTGGTCCTCGGCCGCCTCGAGCGCGGCTGGGTAGTGGCGTCCGAGACCGCCGCCCTGGACATCGTGGGCGCGTCGTTCATCCGTGAGATCGAGCCCGGCGAGATGGTCGCCATCGACGAGGAGGGGCTGCGCTCCACCACCTTCGCGCAGGCCCGGCCCAAGGGCTGTGTCTTCGAGTACGTGTACCTTGCCCGCCCCGACACCGACATCGCGGGCCGGAACGTGTACCTCTCCCGCGTCGAGATGGGCCGCAAACTGGCCAAGGAGTCCCCGGCCGACGCCGACCTGGTGATAGCGACCCCGGAGTCCGGCACCCCCGCCGCCATCGGCTACGCCGAGGCCAGCGGCATCCCCTACGGCTCGGGCCTGGTGAAGAACGCGTACGTCGGCCGTACGTTCATCCAGCCCTCGCAGACCATCCGCCAGCTCGGCATCCGGCTGAAGCTGAACCCCCTCAAGGAAGTCATCAAGGGCAAGCGCCTGGTCGTGGTCGACGACTCGATCGTGCGCGGCAACACCCAGCGCGCCCTGGTGCGGATGCTCCGTGAGGCCGGGGCCGCCGAGGTCCACATCCGGATCTCGTCCCCGCCGATCAAGTGGCCGTGCTTCTTCGGCATCGATTTCGCCACCCGCGCCGAGCTGATCGCCAACGGTCTCTCGGTCGAGGAGATCGGCAAGTCGCTGGGCGCCGATTCGCTGGCGTACATCTCCATCGACGGCATGATCGAGGCGACCACGATCGCCAAGCCGAATCTGTGCCGTGCCTGCTTCGACGGTGAGTACCCGATGGAGCTGCCGGATCCGGAGCTGCTGGGCAAGCACCTCCTGGAGTCCGAAACACAGGCCCCGAGCAGCGCCGACGCCGATGGTGTGAGGTCGCTGACCGCTGGTGTCGGCGGTGCCGACGCCCTGCGCCGCCCCTGAGCGCCGCACGCCTGTCGTCCCCGATACGAAAGATCTCAACGTCATGACACGCCCGTCCGAGTCCGGGTCCACTTACGCCGCCGCGGGCGTCGACATCGAAGCGGGCGACCGCGCCGTCGAGCTGATGAAGGAGTGGGTGAAGAAGGCGAGCCGCCCCGAGGTCGTGGGCGGGCTCGGCGGATTCGCCGGCCTCTTCGACGCCTCCGCCCTGGCCCGCTACCGGCGTCCGCTGCTCGCCTCCGCCACCGACGGGGTGGGTACCAAGGTGGACATCGCCCGGCGGGTGGGCGTGTACGACACCATCGGCCGCGACCTGGTCGGCATGGTCGTGGACGACCTGGTGGTCTGTGGCGCCGAGCCGCTCTTCATGACCGACTACATCTGCGTCGGCAAGGTCTACCCCGAGCGCGTCGCCGCCATCGTCAAGGGCATCGCCGAGGGCTGTGCGCTGGCCGGCTGCGCCCTGGTGGGCGGCGAGACCGCCGAGCACCCGGGGCTGCTGGGCGCCGATGACTTCGATGTCGCCGGGGCCGGTACGGGCGTGGTCGAGGCCGATCAGGTGCTCGGCGCGGACCGTATCCGAACGGGTGATGCGGTGATCGCCATGGCGTCGTCCGGACTTCACTCGAACGGGTACTCACTCGTTCGCCATGTGCTCTTCGACCGGGCCGGCTGGGCGCTGGACCGCGAGGTGCCGGAGCTCGGCCGGACGCTGGGGGAGGAGCTGCTGGAGCCCACCCGGATCTACTCGCTGGACTGCCTGGCCCTCACCCGCACCACCGAGGTGCACGCCTTCTCGCACATCACCGGCGGCGGGCTCGCCAACAACCTCGCCCGGGTCATCCCCGACGGGCTGCGCGCGGTCGTGGACCGCTCGACCTGGACCCCCGGCGCGATCTTCCAGCTGGTGGGTCAGGCCGGCTCGGTCGAGCGCCTGGAGCTGGAGAAGACCCTCAACATGGGCGTCGGCATGATGGCCGTCGTCCCGGCCGACTCCGTCGACGTGGCGCTCACCACACTCGCCGACCGCGGGGTGGACGCCTGGGTCAGCGGTGAGATCACCGAGCGGACGGCCGAGAGCGCGGACGCGGTGACGCTGACCGGTGACTATGCGCGCTGATCCGGCCGCGCCCGCTGCGCGGGCAGCACAGAAGCCGGTCCGAGGCGGGTACCCCGGACCGGTGGAGGTGTGCGGCGAAAAGCCCAGCGCCTCGAACGGGTGGTTCAGGCGCGGCGACGCTGCGGGGACGGATCGGACTGGTCGTCGTCCTCGTCCTCATCGTTGTACAGATCCGCGTACTGTGCGTACGGGTCGTCGTCCAGCTCATCGTCCTCGAACCGCTCGCCATTCGGTGGCTGGCTCGATGTCGATGCGCCCAGCTCCTCGGCCAGGCGTGAGAGATCCGTCCCACCGCTGTTGTACTTCAGCTGGCGGGCGACCTTCGTCTGCTTGGCCTTGGCCCGGCCGCGCCCCATGGCTCGACCCCCTCAACGACGGGGCTCGACGGCCCCAGAGTCTTGACACGCGTTCACGTTCATAAATCGGAGCGGGCTCTCGGGAGAGACCGGTCCGTAGGGCTTCAACGGTACCTGCTTCTGTGGCCATACGGTACGTCGCCCACACGACGTGCCACGAGGCAGAACCCGCGAGGAGCCCGTTCCTCGCTGGTCAGCTGCGATTTTAACGTGTCTTGGGCGCCGACCCGCCGACAGGCCGTGAGGGATCTCTCGCCAATGGCCCTCCGGGGGCTTCCGCGTCCCCCGTCCGGCGGCCTACGGCAAGGTCCCGCACGGCCCGTCCACGCCGCTTCCCGGAGGCTGCCGAGCGGTCCCGGACTGCCTCAGCCTGCCTCAGCCTGTCTCAGGCGTCGTGGCCCTCGGCCATCCGGTGCTCGGCCAGCCGGTCGGCGGCCGCGGCCGGCGGAATGCCGTCGGTCCGTGCCCGATCGAATATGGCCAAAGTCGTATCGAAAATCTTTGCTGCCTTTGCCTTGGCCCGATCGAAATCGAAACCGTGCAGCTCATCGGCCACCTGGATGACGCCACCGGCGTTCACCACGTAGTCCGGCGCGTAGAGGATGCCGCGGCCGGCCAGGTCCTTCTCGACGCCCGGATGGGCCAGCTGGTTGTTGGCCGCGCCGCACACCACCTTCGCGGTCAGGACCGGCACCGTGGCGTCGTCCAGGGCGCCGCCGAGCGCGCACGGAGCGTAGACGTCCAGGTCGGCGCGGATCAGCGCCTCGGTGTCCCGGACCGCCTGGACCCGGGGGTGGCGGGCCAGCACACGGTCCACCGACTCGCCGCGCACATCGGTGACCACGACCTCGGCGCCGTCCTCCAGCAGGTGCTCCACCAGGTGGTGGCCGACCTTGCCGACCCCCGCGATGCCGACCCGGCGGCCGCGCAGCGTGGGCGCGCCCCAGCACGCCTGGGCGCTCGCCCGCATGCCCTGGAAGACGCCGAAGGCGGTCAGTACCGAGGAGTCGCCGGCGCCGCCGTGCTCGGGGGAGCGGCCGGTGGTCCAGGGGCACTCACGGGCGATGACGTCCATGTCGGCCACATAGGTGCCCACATCACAGGCGGTGACGTAGCGGCCACCGAGGGAGGCCACGAAGCGACCGTAGGCGAGCAGCAGCTTTTCGGTCTTGATCTCCTCGGGATCGCCGAGGATCACGGCCTTGCCGCCGCCGTGGTCGAGCCCGGCGAGCGCGTTCTTGTAGGACATGCCGCGGGCCAGGTTGAGCGCGTCCAGGAGCGCCGCTTCTTCGGGGTGCTCCTCGGAGGCGTAGGCGTGGAAGCGGGTGCCGCCGAGGGCCGGGCCCAGGGCGGTGGAGTGGAGGGCGATGACGGCCTTCAGGCCGCTTTCCCGGTCCTGGCAGAGCAGGACCTGCTCATGCCCGCCGAGATCGGACCGGAACAGCGTCGAGAGCGGTGAGAGAGGGTTCGGTGCGCGACTCTCCGTCGGACCGTCGACGCTGACGGTGTGACGTACGTCAGTCACGGTGGTGACTCCCATAGGTCGGGGTAGACGCCCTCCTTGCTGGTGGGGAGGGCCGTGGCCAAGAGCGTAAGCCCTGGGGCCGCGCAGATCGGCCATGTCCCCGACGAGTCCGGATGGCGGGCATGGGACGATGCCGTCAGGTGGGGGTAAGGGAGCCCCTGGCGGTGGTCTCAGCCTTGAGGGAGCGCGTGTGACCTTGGCGTCTTCGGTGATTGTCCCGTACGCGGCGTATCTCCGGGTCTATGAGCCACTGGCAGCGTTCCCGGAGCCGGAGAGATCGCACTGGGCGCGGTATGCCAAGCGCGACGACCTGCCCGGCGCGCAGGACGAGCTGCGCCGCTCGCTCGCGGACCTGCTGCCGGTGCCGCCGGTGGCGGTCCCGGTGCACGAGAGCGCGGACGCCTTCGTGACGGCCGTGGACGGCGTCACATGCGTCTGTCCGTGGCGCACCCGGCTGAGGGGCTGGCTGGCCCTCGAAGAGCTGCCGGAGCGCCTCCCCGGGCCCCTCCTGGACGCGGCCCTGCCCCCGGTGGTGCGCCGGCAGGCGGTGGCGGACTACGAGCGGTGGCTGGAGCGCAATCCGGACGCCCGGCCGTGGATCCGCTCGGCCACCTGGCATGTGCCGGTGCGCTGGTTCGTGCTCTTCTCGGACGAGGAGCGCGAGTACACCAAGGGTGACGACGGTCTCATCCTCCGTTACCGCACCCCCATGGTCCAGGCGCGGCGCCGGGTGGCGCGTGGCCTTAAGGTGCTCAAGGAGGCCCTCGGCGAGGGGCCGCTGATCGACGGGCTGGTGGACGTCGGCCGGTGGCTCGAGGAGTTCCACCCCCGGTCACTGGTCGAGCTGGACTACGGCGGCCTGGTGCACACGGTGCCGGCCGGGCAGCTCGAGGACGACCATTCGGCCGCGGATGTGGCGGAGGGCCTCGCGGCGCTGCGCGACGGGGACGGGGAGCGGGCGGGTGCCGCGTACGAGCGGCTGACCGACCGCTGGAGCACGGTCCGCGGGCGGCAGAACGCCAGCTGACCGGACCGGCGGTCGAACGGGCCTCCGGCACAGAGGGGACGTAGGTCCCGATCCGGGCCATTGCCCCAATCGTGACCTAAAGCACGGACTTCGGGCCTTGCGGCAATCCCCCATCCTCGTGTCAAAATAGGACAACGAGTCCGGGAGGGGCTCCTTCCGCCCAACTATGGGCGGATTCATCGGTATTGCACTCCTTGACGGATCTGATGACCACTGATCCTGTTGTGACTGATCGTCACGGCCGCGTGACTGTCCGCTATGACATGGTCCATCGGCTTCCGTTGAGGTTGGACACCTGAGAGGGCAATTCCATCGGTTTGGCCGACGGGGCTGGACAGATGGTGTAGTTGTAGTGCCGAGGACAAGCCGTTCGTCCTATAACCGACTCGGCTCGCGTCCGCCATTTCGGGCAACGCGGGTCAAGGTGCAGAATTTAGAGGAAAGAACCGTGATGGTTCGGTTCTCCCGAGGAGGCCGCTCATGACCGCTCGCACCCCTGATGCCGAGCCGCTGCTGACCCCGGCTGAGGTTGCCACGATGTTCCGCGTGGACCCGAAGACGGTCACGCGCTGGGCCAAGGCAGGCAAGCTCACGTCCATCCGCACGCTCGGAGGGCATCGGCGCTACCGCGAAGCGGAGGTCCGTGCACTTCTTGCGGGCATCCCGCAGCAGCGCAGCGAGGCCTGAACAACCGCATAACCGGGCATTTCCGGGCCCCCCAGCCCGGCTTTCGCCTGTATAGCTCCACCACGACGGGCGCCTGCCCCAACAGGCCCTCCACCGCTCGACATGGGTGCGTCGTTGATCGCGCTGGACTCCGCCGGGTCCGGCGCGATCTTTTTATGTCCGGCGACGCAGGCCCGCGACGGCCTTCCGGAGGTGGCCTCCGCAGGGCTTCAAGTGGCCCTGGAGGGCCGATCGTTCGGCCCGCCGGAGGCGGTCCGGAGGGGGCTTCCGAGGTGCCCGCGGGGGGCATGGACAGACGGTGCAATTGCACATATTAAATTGACCCGCGGTAAGCGGGGTGTAAGTTCCCTCACTCCGGAAACCCATTCAGTGACTCCTGTCACACTAACCAGCTGTTGCCTTGTGGCAGCTGGTTGCGGTAGGAGGCAACTGCCGTAAGGGATCATGGAGTTGGCGGGGGCGCCGTGGCCGTCTCCTCGCGGTCGGCCCGGCCCATGGCCCCGTCGGCCCCCGAGGGCTCCATCGCCAGCCGCAGCAGGCGGTGGCAGACCGGACAGTGCCGGGTGAAGTGGCGGTAGCTCGCGGCGGCCGCCAGATGGGCCCGCAGCAGCGCCCTGGTCTCATGCTTCGCGGACGTCGTCATACGCCGCACCTCCCGCGCACCCCCGAGCACACCTTTTAGTCTGGGTACCGCTGCCTGCGGTGGGCCGTCAAGATGCGAAAGGCCCGGATCCATGAATGGATCCGGGCCTTCCGGGAAAGCGGTCCTGACGGGATTTGAACCCGCGGCCTCCACCTTGACAGGGTGGCGAGCACTCCAAACTGCTCCACAGGACCAACACCGACGCCCGCGGCTTCGCCGCTGTGCGTCGCGCGGTGTGCGCTGCGTTGCAGACTCTACAGCAGGTCAGGGGGTGCGGTCGAACTCGCGCCCGGCGGGGCCCCGGCGGCCCGCCGGAGCCCCCTGGGGCACCTCTACGGCGCCGCCGCGTCGATGGCCTTCACGATGCGCTTGTCGGACACCGGATAGGCCGTGCCGAGGGCGTGCGCGAAGTAGCTGACCCGCAGCTCCTCGATCATCCACCGGATCTCCAGCGCCTCCTGGGGCACCGGGCGCCCCGGCGGGAACTGCTCCAGCAGCCAGGCGTACTCGTCCCGCATCTCCCGCACCTTCGCCATCCGGGCGCGGTCCCGGTCGGCGTTGACCGGGAGCTGCTGGAGCCGCCGGTCCACGGCCACCAGATAGCGCATGAGGTCCGGAAGCCGCCGTACGCCGTGCGCGGTCACGAAACCCGGTGTGATGAGCTCCGAGAGCTGCTCCCTGATGTCGGTGAGGGACGGCAGCAGAACGGGGCTGCGGGTGGCCTTCAGCCGCCGCTCGCACGACTGCCAGGCCGCCAGCACCTCCTGGACCTTGCGCACGGTGTCCAGCGTGGTGTCCATGATGTCGGTGCGCACCGCGTCGAAGAGCTTGCGGAACGACTCCTCGTCCCAGACCGGGCCGCCGTGGGTCGCGATCAGCCGGTCGGCCGCGGCGGCCACGCAGTCGTCGAAAAGCGCCTGCACACTGCCGTGCGGACTGCTGGCAAGCGCCAGCTTCGCCTGGTTGGAGAGCTTGCCCTGGACGAACTTGGCGGGGTTGGACGGCAGCTGGAGCAGGATCAGCCGGCGCGTCCCCCGCCACATCGCCTCCCGCTGCTCGGCCTCGGTGTCGAAGAGCCGCACGGCCACCGACGCGCCCTCGTCGACGAGCGCCGGATACGCCTTGACCGGCTGGCCGCCGCGGCGCGTCTCGAAGGTGCGCGGCAGCGTCCCGACCGTCCACCGGGTCAGCCCGCCGCGCTGCTCGATCCCCACGGCCTCCTTGGAGGACTCGAACGCCTTGGAGATCGCGGCCCGCGTCTTCGGCCGCAGCCGCTGCCGCAGCGCCTCCAGGTCCTTGTCCTCGGCGAGCTTGCGGCGCCGCTCGTCCACCACCCGGAAGGTGATCTTGAGGTGGTCGGGGACCTTCGCCAGGTCCCAGTCCTCCGGCTCGATCCGCACGCCCACCATCCGGTGCAGCTCGCGCCCCAGCGCCGCCGTCAGCGGCTCCTGGAGGGGCACGGCGGCGTCCAGGAAGCGCTTGGCGTAGTTCGGCGCCGGGACGTAGTGCCGGCGGACCGGTTTGGGCAGCGAGCGGATCAGCTCGGTGACCAGGTCCTCGCGCAGCCCCGGGATCTGCCAGTCGAAACCGTCGGCGGTGACCTGGTTGAGCACCTGGAGCGGGATGTGGACCGTCACGCCGTCCGCGTCCGCGCCCGGCTCGAACTGGTAGGTCACCTTGAACTTGAGCCGCCCCTGGCGCCAGGAGTCCGGGTAGGCGTCCTTGGTGACGTCCTGCGCCCGCTCGTTGATGAGCATCGACTTCTCGAAGGTGAGGAGCTCCGGCGCCTCGCGCCGTTTGTGCTTCCACCAGGAGTCGAAATGCGCGCCCGAGACCACGTGCTCGGGGATCCGCTGGTCGTAGAAGTCGAAGAGCGTCTCGTCGTCCACGAGGATGTCGCGGCGCCGGGCACGGTGCTCCAGCTCCTCGACCTCGCCCAGCAGTTTGCGGTTGTCGTGGAAGAACTGGTGGTGGGTGCGCCAGTCGCCCTCCACCAGGGCGTTGCGGATGAACAGGTCGCGGCTGGTCTCCGGGTCGATCCGGCCGTAGTTGACCTTCCGCTGGGCGACGATCGGCACACCGTAGAGCGTGACCCGCTCATACGCCATCACCGCGGCCTGCTTCTGCTCCCAGTGCGGTTCGCTGTAGGTGCGTTTGACCAGGTGCTGGGCGAGCGGCTCGATCCACTCCGGCTCGATCCGCGCGTTGACCCGCGCCCACAGCCGGGACGTCTCCACCAGCTCGGCCGACATCACCCAGCGCGGCGGCTTCTTGAACAGCGCCGAGCCGGGGAACACCGCGAACTTGGCGCTGCGCGCGCCCAAGTACTCGTTCTTGTCGGTGTCCTTGAGACCCACATGGGAGAGCAGCCCCGCCAGCAGCGAGGTGTGGATATGGTCGGGCGCCGCGTCCTGCTCGGACATGTGGATGTCCATGGTCTTGGCGACCGTGCGCAGCTGGCTGTAGATGTCCTGCCATTCGCGTATGCGCAGGTAGTTGAGGAACTCATTGCGGCACATCCGGCGGAAGGCGGACGAGGACAGCTCCTTCTGCCGCTCCCGGATGTACTTCCACAGGTTGAGGAAGGCCAGGAAGTCGCTGGACTCGTCCTTGAAGCGGGCGTGGCTCTGATCCGCCTGCTGCTGCTTGTCGGAGGGACGCTCGCGCGGGTCCTGGATGGACAGCGCCGCCGCGATCACCATCACCTCGCGGACACAGCCGTTGCGGTCCGCCTCCAGCACCATCCGGGCCAGCCGCGGGTCCACCGGCAGCTGGGCCAGCTTCCGGCCGACCTGGGTGAGCCGCTTGCGCGGGTCCTTCTGCTTGCTGTCCAGGGCGTGCAGCTCTTCCAGGAGCTGGATGCCGTCCTTGATGTTGCGGCGGTCCGGCGGATCGATGAAGGGGAACTTCTCGATGTCGCCGAGGCCGGCGGCGGTCATCTGGAGGATGACGGAGGCCAGGTTGGTGCGGAGGATCTCGGCGTCGGTGAACTCCGGGCGGGTGAGGAAGTCGTCCTCGGAGTACAGCCGGATGCAGATGCCGTCGCTGGTCCGGCCGCAGCGGCCCTTCCGCTGATTGGCGCTGGCCTGCGAGATCGGCTCGATGGGCAGCCGCTGGACCTTGGTGCGGTGGCTGTAACGGGAGATCCGGGCGGCGCCCGGATCGATCACGTAGCGGATGCCGGGGACGGTCAGCGAGGTCTCGGCGACGTTCGTCGCCAGCACGATCCGGCGGCCGGTGTGTCTCTGGAAGACCCGGTGCTGCTCGGCGTGCGACAGCCGGGCGTACAGCGGAAGCACCTCGGTGGCCGGGAGCTTCTTCTTGTTCAGCGCGTCGGCGGTGTCGCGGATCTCCCGCTCACCGGAGAGGAAGACCAGGATGTCGCCGGGGCCCTCGGCCTGGAGCTCGTCGACCGCGTCGCAGATCGCGGTGATCTGGTCGCGGTCGCCGTCCTCGCCGCCCTCCTCCAGCAGCGGGCGGTAGCGCACCTCGACCGGATACGTACGTCCGCTGACCTCGACGATCGGGGCGTCGCCGAAATGCCGGGAGAAGCGCTCCGGGTCGATGGTGGCGGAGGTGATCACGACCTTGAGGTCGGGGCGGCGGGGCAGCAGCTGGGCCAGATAGCCGAGCAGGAAGTCGATGTTGAGGCTGCGCTCATGGGCCTCGTCGATGATGATCGTGTCGTACTGGCGCAGCTCGCGGTCGGTCTGGATCTCGGCCAGCAGGATGCCGTCGGTCATCAGCTTGACGTGGGTGTCCTTGCTCACCTGGTCGGTGAAGCGGACCTTCCAGCCGACGGACTCGCCCAGCGGCGAGCGCAGCTCCTCGGCGATGCGCTCGGCCACGGTACGGGCCGCGATCCGGCGGGGCTGCGTATGGCCGATAAGGCCCTTGACGCCGCGCCCGAGCTCCAGGCAGATCTTCGGGATCTGGGTGGTCTTCCCGGAGCCCGTCTCACCCGCGACGATCACCACCTGGTGATCCCGGACGGCCTCGAGGATCGCGTCCTTCTTCTGGCTGACCGGCAGCTCTTCCGGATAGGTGACGGCCGGCACGGCGGCGCGGCGGTCCGCGACCCTCAGCTCGGCACGCGTGATCTCCTCGGCGATCTCCTCGAGTACGGTGGCTCGGGCCTCGGGCTTACGGATCCGGCGCACTCCGTCGAGGCGGCGCCCCAGCCGCTGCTGGTCGCGCAGCATCAGCTCGGGCAGCCGCTCCAGCAGGGCGGGCAGGGCGGGGGCAGGCGTCGTGGACATACGGATCCCAGGATCTCACCTTCCGAAAACGGCTGGCGAACCATTTCCGTCCGCGCCGCGTCGCGCGGTATGTCCGAGATAGTCGCTTTAGCGTGGCCTCATGGCCGATGACCTGGCGCAGCGCCCAGACCCCGAGCGTCGATCACCGCGATCGGTGTGGACCTCCTTCAAACGGTCCCCGTACTTCCCCGCGACCGTCATCGTGTTGATCATCTCCGCGGGCGCGGGACTCTTCGCGGGCTCGTACACCTACGCCTTCGCCAACCCCACGCCCCGGAAGATCCCCACCGCCGTGGTGGTCACCGACGACGGCACCGCCGCCCCGCGGCACCGGTTCATCGCCGGGATGGAGAAGGCCCTGAACGCCTCCCTGCGGCTGCACGCCTACCCCTCCGACGAGCAGGCCCGCTGGTCCCTGGAGGAGCAGCGGGTCTTCGCGGTCCTGCGGATGCGCGACCACGGGGTGCGGCTGGACGTCGCCAGTGCGGCGGGGTCGAGCGTCGCCCAGGTGCTCACCCAGGCGGCCGTGAAGGTCGGCCGGGCCGCCAGGGTGCCGGTCGAGGTCACGGACGTGAAGCCGCTCCAGCGCGGCGATCCGCGCGGCCTCGCGGTCTTCTACATCTCCCTGGCCGCCACCATCATCGGCTTCCTCGGCGCCATCCAGCTCAGCGTGAACGCCTCCGGGCTCAACCCGGGCGAACGGATCCTCTTCATCATCGCGTACGCCCTGCTCGGCGGGTTCACGATCGCGGCGATCGTCGACTGGGGGCTGGGCGCGCTGCGGCTCCCGTTCCCCGAGTCCTGGGCGATCCTGGCGCTGACGATGTTCACCTCGGGGCTGGTGTTCTCGATGTTCAACGTCCTCTTCGGACGCTGGGCGCTCATCCCCACCTGGGGTCTGATGGTGCTCCTCGGCAACCCCTCCTCCGGCGGCGCCGTCTCCTGGCCCCTGCTCCCGTCCCTCCTCGGCACCATCGGCCGCTGGCTCCCGCCGGGCGCGTCGGTCAACGCCCAGCACACCGCGATCTACTTCCGCCAGCACCAGCACGCCTTCCCCTTCCTGGTGCTGGCGGGCTGGTGCCTGGTGTCCGCGGTGGTCTTCTGGACCTGGCGCCACCGCCACCCGGGCGGCCGACCGCCGAGGGCGACGCCGACGAGGTGCTGAGGGGGGAACGGGGCCGAAGGGGGAGGGTACGAACACGGACGCCGCGGACGCGGGGCGCAGTGCGCCGGACGTCGGACAGACGAAAAAGACCCTCCCCTGATGATCAGGGGAGGGTCTTCATACCGGAGCGCCGAGCAGGCCTTGCACCTACATCCCTCGTTTGGAGACGAGTATCTTTCCTTAGACGACCGACGCATCAACTCCCGCCCCTCGGGGCGGCGTTGCGAGATCAACTGTACCCCATCCGAGCGATCACAGTCGCCACAGCGGGGCGTCATACCGCTCGGGCTGAGTCCCGATCAGCAAAGCCCGCAGGTCGGCGCGTTGGGCACCGCTGAGGCCGAGGACCTCGGTGAGGCGGCGGAAGGTGGTGTGGCTGACCCCCCGGGCGTGGGCCTCCTCCGCGTATCGGGCGACCTGGTCGAGTACGGCCCTGGGCCGGAACGGTCCCTCGGGCGTCGCCCGGAACCGCGCGGCCTTCTCCCGTTCGTAGTCGATCTCCGAGTATCCGCAGACGTCCCGGCAGTGCCCCTCGGCCTCGGCGAGGCCGGTCGTGTCGGCGATGGCGCCGGCGAGCAGGTTCCGGCGGAACGCGGCGTCGAGATCCGCCTCGTGCACCACGGGCCCGTCGTCCGTCAGCGGGATCGTCAGCCCCGCGTCCCGTACCTCGCACAGCCCGCGCACGCCCCGCGCCGCCGCCGTGAGCATGCCGGTGGCCTCCGACGGATGCCATTCCATGACGGGGCCGATGGGCGCGACGTCCTCGGCGGTCAGCGTATGGACCACCGCCCCGAGCCGTTCGCGCAGCACCGCCACCGGAATCTCCCCGTCCAGCCCCGGCCCGGCGACCAGCAGCCGGATCTCCGCGTCGACCTGGGCACACGCGGCGAGCGACAGCGCGTCCCCGAGCGGGCTGCGCAGCGTCGGCTCATCACCCCGCGCGAGGATGTCACCGCCCACGTCCAGCAGGTCGACCGACGCCGGGGCCAGGTGCTCGATCACCTCTTCCAGCTGCCGGACCATGCCCGTCACCCCGTGGTGGGGATCGAGCAGGGCGAAGGTGTGCGGCAGCTCGGCGGCCAGCCGGGGCAGTGTGGACCCGGCCGGCGCCACCGGTTTCGCGTCCTCGGGCACGGCGTACACGCTGGGTGTCAGTGCCCGCAGCCCGGTGAAGCCGACGGCTCCCCGGGGCCCGGGAACGGGGTCGACGAGCAGCCGGTCCCAGGCGTAGGTCAGGACCACGGCCCGGTCATCGGCCGTCCCGTCCCGGTACAGAGCCCGATCGATCACCGCGGCGGCAACGGCGTCCCCGCCACCTCCGCCCGCCACGATCAGCCGCGTCATCCGCCCAGCGTACGGCGGGCACGGCCGATACCGGCGTACCCGCCCGCCTCTTCTGGCCGCCGAGCTCCGACGGCGCGGGCGCGCCCGTACGCCCCGCACGCTTCCCACCTTCGTGGGATTTGCATACTTTCATGCCTTACTCTCTGCATTGCCTGGTCACGCTTCTCACGGTGTCGGCTCCGCCAGGGGCCCGTGACGAAGGGAAGACACACAGAAGACACACATGCGTGGAAGGCTCGTCATCGCTGCCGCGGCATTGACCATGGCGCTGACGCCAGGCGTCGCGTCGGCAACACAGGGCGGCGAGGACAGCGGCGTCCAGCACAGCGGCGTCCAGCACAGCGGCGTCCAGACGACCGATTCCGACCGCGTCGAGGCGCCCGTCCCCCACGAAACCCCCCGCCCCGGCGCCGGAGTGCCCGGGTACGAACTGGTCACACTGCCCAATGAGAACGTCCCGAACTTCCAGCGGCGCACCGTGTACTGCCCTCAGGGAAAGAAGGTCATCGGCGGCGGCGCCGAGGCACGGGGCGACACCGCCATCCTCGTCGGCAGCTTCCCCACCGACGACGGAAGGGGCTGGATCGGCCTGGGCCGGCAGACCGCCACCGACAACATGGGCATCAGCGTCTTCGCCATCTGCGCCTACGTCTGACCGACGCGGCGTAGTGACCACACGACGAAAAGCCCCCTCCGGATACACCGGTAGGGGGCTTTGCCCTGGTGAGGGCTGCGGTGGCTGGGGCCGGGGTCGAACCGGCGACCTTCCGCTTTTCAGGCGGACGCTCGTACCAACTGAGCTACCCAGCCGCAGCGGTCCTGACGGGATTTGAACCCGCGGCCTCCACCTTGACAGGGTGGCGAGCACTCCAAACTGCTCCACAGGACCTTGCGTGTACGAGCACGAGTCTCGCACATGGTGGCGTGTGCTCCCAACGGGATTTCCCGCCGTGGATTCACACTCCTTTGCGACGTTCGAACCGGGGCTTGATTTTTCTCCGCCGCGTCGTTGTCGCTGGATCAGCGTATCAGACCTCCGACCCTGTTCTGACCGCTCACCGGGCGGTGGGGAGGGCAGGCGGCGGCGGGGGAGCCGAATGCCCCGCGTGATCGAATGGGTGCGGTGTGTAACCGTCGTGGGTGGTTTGGCCATCGGCCGTAGGGCTGACGCTGTATCGATTCCGCCCTACGATGAGCCTGTGCATTCCAGCAGCCCGGTGATGGCCGCCGTATGTGACGGCGCGCAGAGGTGTCCGGCCCTGTGCCGAGCCTGCCGTTGTTGCTGCTGTTTCCTCTGTTGCCGCTGAGCACGCCCGGGGCGAGCGAGCCCCGGAGGTCGGTCTCAGCTTCTCCGCAAGCTCCGCAAATCTCCGTAACAGAGTCTCCGTAACAGGACCTCTGTACGTGTCCTCGTACGCGTCCTCGCACAGAACAGGACTGTGGACTGCCATGACACACGTCCCCCGCACCCCCAGGGGCGAAGAAGCCTCGTATGACCGTGAGCGGCTGCGGCAGTGGCTTGCCGGACAGGCCAGAGCCGACGGGGTGTCCCGTCGGCGACTGCTCACGCTGCTCGCCGCCGTGCCCGCGGCAGCCGGCCTTCCCCCGGTGTCCCGGGCCGCTGCCACCACCCCGAAGGCCGCCGGGATCGTCAAGCCCCTCCCCGACTCGTGGTTCACCGTGCGCGGCACCAACGCGGAGACCAAGTGGGAGTCCCTGAGGGGCGTCGGCTATCACACCCCCATCGACCGGTTCTTCGTCCGTAACCACACCAGCACCCCCGTACTCGACGCCACGACATGGCGGCTGAAGCTCTGGGGCAGTGGACTGCGCGGTGCGCCCGGGGTCGATCGGGCGGTGGAGTTCGGGCTGGAGGAGCTGCGCGCGATGCCCTCGGTGACCCGCTCGGCTTTCGTCGAGTGCGCGGGCAACGGTCGCGGCTACTACGCCACCCAGCAGGGCCAGACCGTCACCGGCACCGCATGGACGCTCGGCGCGGTCGGGGTCGCCCGGTGGCGCGGGGTGCGGCTGGCCGAGGTGCTGCGGCGGGCCGGGCTCACCGGGACCGCGGTGGACGTCATGCCGCGCGGCCTGGACGACGAGTACGTCACGGACGGCGTCAACCTGGGTCGCGTACGGCGGCCGCTGCCGCTGGCCAAGGCCCTGGACGACGTGGTCCTCGCGTATGAGATGAACGGCGAGCCGCTGCCGTACGACCACGGCTACCCGGTACGGGTCCTGGTACCCGGCTGGGTGGGGATCTCCTCGATCAAGTGGGTCGGCGATATCGAGGTCTCCGCCGAACCGCTCTTCTCCCCCTGGAACACCGACTTCTACCGGCTGTTCGGCCCCGACCACCCCGATGGCGGCAGCCCACCGCTGACCCGGCAGACGATCAAGAGTGCCTTCGAACTCGCGGTCGGCGCGACCTTCACCGCAGGCCGGACACACCAGCTGCACGGCAGGTCGTGGTCCGGCGCCGGTGGAGTACGGGATGTCCAGGTCAGCACGGACGGCGGCGCCACCTGGCGGCCGGCCCGCCGCCGGGACGCCCCGCGTCCGGACGGCTGGGTGCGGTGGAGCCTCCCATGGCGGCCCTCCGCGCCGGGGCCGGCCGAACTGCTCGCCCGTGCCACCGACACCGCGGGCCGCAGCCAGCCCGATCAGGCGGTCTACAACACCCAGGGCTATCTGTTCGACGCCGTCGTCCGGCATGCCGTGACCGTCGTCTGACGCCGGGGCGGGCGGGTCAGGGCTGTCCGCCGCGCTCCAGGGGGATGCGCTCGCCCGCCTCGATCGCGAGCGGCAGCCGGTTCTCGGTGGGCGGCAGGGGGCAGGTCGCGAGGTCGGTGTAGGCGCAGGGAAGGTTCGTGGCGCGGTTGAAGTCGAGGGTGACCCGGCCGGCGTCGTCGGGGGCGTCGATCTGGAGGGAGCGGTTCGCCGCGTACGTGGTCACGCCGGAGGTCGCGTCGGTGAAGAGCACCAGGAGGCTGCCGGGGCGCCTGCCGTTGAAGGCGGTGAGCCGGAAGGTCTCGCCGTTCAGTTCGAACTCGACCTGTCCGGGCGCGTCGTAGACGTGCTCCAGTCCCTCCACCGCGGCGCCCACGGTCACCGCGCGCGGCGCGTCGAAGGGGAGGTAGCGGCCGGTGCGGACCCAGCGGGGGTCGGGGGTGTAGGCGGGAGTGCGGGTGTAGGCGGTGCGCAGCGGGTTGCCGGGGTGGCGGGGGCGGATGATGTCGTGGCCGCCGCGCTTGGCGACCTCGATCACCGCGTCGCCGTACCTCGGGTACACGCTGTCCCGCTCGGCGATCACGCCGAAGACGTACCGGCCGCGCACCACCGTGCCGTCGACGGTCAGCTCCTCGCCCTCGGCCAGCTCGACCACCACGCCGTCCGGGCCGCTGGACCAGGCCCCGGGAGCGTCCTCGAAGCGGGCCGGCTCCGGGCTCAGCCACCGCAGGCTGGTGATCGCGAGAAAGCCGTGCGGACTGGCGAGCGCCTGCTCGTGGTCGCGGTGCCACCGCTGCCACTCCTCGGCGAAGCTCACCCGGTCGACATCCTGGACGGTCATCTGCGCTCCCTCGTGTGGGGTCTGCGGCGGGTCCGCTGCGTACAACCACGTCGGGGAGGAAGCCATTCCGGGGGCCGGGGGCCGGGGGCCGGGGGGTGGGGTCGGGAGCTCCGGTGGCTTCTGCGCGTACCGATCCGTGCGTACCGATCCGGGCGTACAAAAAAGTCACCGGCAGGTACGTTCCGACCTGCGGTGACTACATAAGGTGGTGCCCCCAACGGGATTCGAACCCGTGCTACCGCCTTGAAAGGGCGGCGTCCTGGGCCACTAGACGATGAGGGCCGATGGCCCACCTGGGCGCCTCGCGGCGCTTTCGGGGACGCGAGAAGCATATGGGATGCCGGTGAGGTTCGCCAAAACGGTTTACGGAGTGGTGGGCGTCGGCGTGGCCCCCGGCCGGTTCTCGGCCGGCAAATGGCGGCTGACCTCCGCCTTCGCCAGGCCCAAACCGCCCAGATCGATCTCGTCCCACGCCTGGAGCCGTCGGGTGTCCCGGTCCAGATAGAGGACCGACGCCTGCACCTTGTCCGGTGTGCCGTCGTCCACCGCACGCAGCCCGCTGCCGCCCGTCGAGCCCTCCGTCATCAGCCGGGTACCGCCCGGCAGCACCTCCGTACGGCGGTGGTGGACATGCCCGGTGAGGGCCAGCGGCACGGTGCCGTCGGTCTCCCGGGCGGCGATCGGGTTGTGGGCGAGGGCGATGTCGACCGGGGCGCCGGCGGCCTTGCGGGCCCGGATCGCCTCGGCCAGCCGCCGTCCGGCGCGGTGCTCGACCGCGTCGCCGGCGGCCGCGGCGGACCGGTCGGGGGTGAACTGCGGGTCGCCGATGCCCGCGATCCGCAGCCCGCCGACGGTGATCACCTCGCCGTTGTCCACGACATGCGCCCCCTTGCGCCGGGCGAGGTAGCGCTGGGTCGACGCCGAGTCGTGGTTGCCGCGTACCCAGACATAGGGGGCGCCGAGGTCGGAGACGGGGTCGAGGAAGCCGTTCTCGGCGGAGGTGCCGTGATCCATCGTGTCACCTGTGTCGACGATCACATTGATCTTGTACTGCCGCACCAGCGATTCCACGATGTGCCACGCGGCCGGATTGAGATGGACGTCCGAGATGTGCAGCACCCGCATGGTGGTCGGGTCCGGCTGATACGCGGGGAGCGTCGAGGTCGCCTCGTAGAGCTGGGTGACGTTGGTCACCATCCGCGCCAACTCCCGCTGGTAGACGTCGAAGTCGGTCACGATGCTGCGCGCGTTGCCGACCATCGAGGGGGCGCTGGAGAGCAGCCCGGAGTAGCGCGGCTCCAGTACGGACTTCGGGTTCCAGGTCGCGTATGCGGCGCCCCCGGAGGCGATCAGCAGCGTGAGCGCGAGCCCCCCGGCGGCCATCGCCCGGCGCGGGCGGCGGTAGACGGCCAGGCCCAGCGCGGTGGCGCCGAAGACGACGGCGACGCAGGAGCGGAACGCGAGGTCGAGGGTGCCGTGGGTGACATCGCCGGCGACCTCGTCCTGTAGCCCGGAGAGCCGCTCGGGATGGTCGACGAGGGCCTGGGACCGTACGGGGTCGAGCCGGTCCACATCCACGTCGAGGCGGAGCGGGGCGTGGTGGCTGTTCAGCTCGAGCGCGCCGAGCGGGGCCACGTTGATCTTGGTGCCGCCGGTGAGGGACGGCCGCAGCGCCATCCGGGTGTCCATGGGGCCCACGGAGATGTGGACGCTGCCGACCACCAGCAGTCCGATCCAGGCGCCGAGGACGGTCACGGCGGCCAGCCCGGCGGCGCGGACGAGGGGGCGAGGGCGCGCGGTGGAATCGAGCGCCGCGTGGTCGAGCGCCGTCGGATCGAGGGAGGGGGTGGATGAGGGGATGGGCGAGGGGCGGCGGAGGAGGCGGAAGCGGCGGAGGGGGCGGAAGCGGCGGAGAGGGACGACGGCCGCGGTACGTGCGCGCTGAGCGGTGGCGCGGAGCAGCCGGAGCGGTTCGCGGGCCATTGATCCCGTATGCCCGGCCGCGCGAAGGCGTATGCCTGGGCGTGCGGAGGCGTATGCCTGGGCGGTGGCGCGGATACCTTGGCGCGGACCGCGCCTTTCCGGGCCGGGCTGCCCGACAATGGCCTCGTGCTGGAGATGACGCGCGAGGAGTTCGAGGAACTGGTCGCCGAGGCGCTGGACCGGATCCCGCCGGAGCTGACACGGCTCATGGACAACGTGGCCGTGTTCGTGGAGGACGAGCCACCGGCGGACGACCCCGAGTTGCTCGGGCTCTACGAGGGGACGCCGCTCACCGACCGGGGTGAGTGGTACGCGGGCGTCCTGCCGGACCGGATCACGGTCTACCGGGGGCCGACGCTGCGGATGAGCGAGACGCGGGAGGACGTCGTCCAGGAGACCGAGGTGACCGTGGTCCATGAGATCGCACACCACTTCGGGATCGACGACGCCCGGTTGCACGCGCTGGGCTACGGCTGACTTTGGGCACGGCTGGCGTTGGGCACGGCTGGCGTTGGGCACGGCTGGCCCCCGTCCCTGGCTACGCCCGGCCCCGGGCTACGGCTGGCCCCGGGCTACGGCCGGCCCGGCGCCCGGCTGTTCCCGGCTACGGCTGATCCCGGGCGGCTGCTCCCGGTGACGGCTGTTCCCGGTGACGGCCGATCCCGGGTATGGCGGTCCCCGGGCGCGGCTGATCTCGGTGACGGCCGACCCCGGGCACGGCTGATCCGAGCTACGTCCGCCGCCGGACATCGGCAGGGTCCGGGCTACGGCCGACGCCGGACGTGCGGTCTACGGGACGGGCCGGGTCCGTACCGTATGCGTGTCCTGGGCGGGGCGGGGCCAGTTGGGCAGGGCGTCACATCACTGCTGCCTGGAGGTGTCCCGCGCATGCCCGGATTCCCCGCTCCTCGCACCGCCCGTTCCCCTCGGACCTCCCGGCACGCGCCCCGTGCCGCGACGCGCGGGGCGGCGGTCGCGGCGCTCGTGGCCGCGGCGATGGCGCTGGGCGGCTGCATGAGCATCTCCGACGATCCCGAGCGGCCGGACAAGCACCGCGGCTCCCATCAGAAGGGCGAGGCGGCGGACACGGGCGGCGCCGTGGTGCGGTCGGACAGCAGGGGGCATGCGGATGCAGGTTCCGATCAGGATGACAAGGGCGGGAAGGACGGGAAGGGAGAGAAGGGGAAGAAGGAGGGGGAAAAGGGCGAGCATCGGAAGGACGGCGAGGACCGGTCGGCCTCGGCCTCCGCCACCGACCCTGAGGCCGCCCCTTCGGTCCCGTCCGGCGGGGCCGGGGCCCCGCACCACCGCCCGGCCCCCTCGGCGCCGCCGCAGCCGGGCGGCGCCGACCCGTCCGATGCGGCCCCCGCGCCCCGGCCGTCGAGTCCGCCGCCGAGCGCACCGGACCCGAAGCCGACCGACGCCGAGCCCGCGACCCCGCCCGCTTCTCCGTCCGATCAGTCGGCGGGCTAGGCCAGGAGACGCGGCACAGGGGACGCAGCACGGGGGACGCGGCACAGGGGACGCGGTGCAGGGGACACGGCGCGAACGGAGCGCATTTGCTCTTGAGGGGGGAAGGTGCGTATGGTGGTAGATCGTTTGATCCCATTTGCCCGGCGCCTTGGAGAAGTGCGCCGTGAGGCGCGTTCCTTGCTATCCCGTGGCTGACCGCATCGAGGCGGTTGTTTGCGACATCACACGGAGTTTGGGCGCGTGCCGAGACTCCGGAAGGTTTCGCATTTCGCATGTCCGTTTCCACTGACCACGCCGTCATGCCCACCCTCGACGAGCCGACTGAGGCGACCGCGTCGACTGAGCTGACCGCGTCCGCTTCGGCCGAGCAGGCCGTACCGACTGAGCAGGCCGTGCCGAGCGAGCCGACCGCGTCGGCCGAGCAGGCCGACCAGACGCCGTCGTCCGAGCACACCGCCCACGCCGAGCCGTCCGAGCACGCCGCCACGGAAGCCTCCGAGACCCCTAAGGCGCCCGACATCACTTTCGCCGACCTCGGCCTCCCCGAGCAGATCGTCCGCAAGCTCGCGCAGAACGGCGTCACCACGCCCTTCCCGATCCAGGCCGCGACCATCCCTGACGCCCTCGCCGGACGCGACATTCTCGGCCGCGGCCGCACCGGCTCCGGCAAGACCCTCTCGTTCGGCCTTCCGCTGCTGACCACGCTGGCCGGCGGCCACACCGAGAAGAAGCGCCCCCGCGGTCTGATCCTCACCCCGACCCGTGAGCTCGCGATGCAGGTGAGCGACGCGCTTCAGCCTTACGGCGATGTGCTCGGCCTCAAGCTGAAGGTCGTCTGCGGTGGCACCTCGATGGGCAATCAGATCTACGCCCTGGAGCGCGGTGTCGACATCCTCGTCGCCACTCCGGGCCGGCTGCGCGACATCATCGAGCGCGGCGCCGCGTCCCTCGACAAGGTGCAGATCGCGGTCCTCGACGAGGCCGACCAGATGGCCGACATGGGCTTCCTGCCGGAGGTCACCGAGATCCTCGACCTGGTGCCGCAGGGCGGGCAGCGGCTGCTGTTCTCCGCGACGCTGGAGAACGAGATCGACACCCTGGTCAAGCGCTACCTGGTCGACCCGGTCACCCACGAGGTGGACCCGTCCGCGGGCGCCGTCTCGACCATGACCCACCATGTGCTCGTCGTGAAGCCGAAGGACAAGGCGCCGGTCACCGCCGCCATCGCGGCGCGCAAGGGCCGCACCATCATCTTCGTGCGGACCCAGCTGGGCGCCGACCGCGTCGCCGAGCAGCTGTGCGACGCGGGCGTACGTGCCGACGCGCTGCACGGCGGCATGACGCAGGGCGCCCGCACCCGCACCCTGGCCGACTTCAAGGACGGGTACGTCAATGTGCTCGTCGCTACGGACGTCGCCGCGCGCGGTATCCACGTCGACGGCATCGACCTGGTGCTGAACGTGGACCCGGCCGGTGACCACAAGGACTATCTGCACCGCTCCGGCCGTACGGCGCGGGCGGGCCAGAGCGGCACCGTCGTCTCGCTGGCCCTGCCGCACCAGCGCCGCCAGATCTTCCGGCTGATGGAGGACGCGGGCGTCGACGCCTCCCGCCACATCGTGGGCGGTGCCGGAGCCTTCGACGAGGACGTGGCGCGGATCACCGGTGCGCGTTCGCTCACCGAGGTGCAGGCGGAGGCGGCCGCGAACGCCGCCAAGCAGGCCGAGCGCGAGGCGCAGGACCTCACCCGGGAGCTGGAGCGGGTGCAGCGGCGTGCGGTCGAGCTCCGCGAGGAGGCCGACCGGCTGGCCGCGCGGGCGGCCCGCGAGCGCGGCGAGACCGTCGTTCCGGCGGAGTCGGCGGAGTCGGCGGCCGAGGCCGGGGCGGCGGTGGCCGAGGCCACGGTGACGCTGCCGGCGCAGCGTACGGCGGAGCCCGCGACCGTGCCCGCCGCCCAGGCGGCGGCCGCCGAGGGCACGGGCACCGCCGAGGCGCCGCGCCGCTCCTCGTACGACCGGGACCGGCGCGATGACCGCCGTGACGACCGTCGGGACGATCGCCGTGATGACCGTGGTGGCCGTTCCTTCGACCGCCGGGACAACGACCGTGGCTTCGGCCGGGACCGCCGTGATGACCGTCGGGACGACCGTGGCTTCGGCCGGGACCGCCGGGACGATCGCCGTGATGACCGTGGTGGCCGCTCGTTCGACCGCCGGGACAACGACCGTGGCTTCAACCGGGACCGGCGCGATGACCGGCGCGATGACCGTCGGGACGATCGCCGCGATGACCGTGGTGGCCGTTCCTTCGACCGTCGCGACAACGACCGTGGCTTCGGCCGGGACCGCCGTGACGATCGCTCGTTCGGCCGCGACCGCCGGGATGACCGCGGTGGCTTCGGCCGCCGTGACGACCGTGGCGGCCGCCCGTACGAGCGCCGCGATGACCGCGGTGGCTTCGGCCGGGACCGCCGGGACAACGACCGTGGCGGCCGTCCCTTCGAACGCCGCGACCACAACCACCGTGGCGGGGACCGTCCGTTCAACCGGGACCGCCGCGACGACCGCCCGGCCCGCCGTGACGACCACCGGGGCGGCGGCACCGGCGGCCGTCCCTACGAGCGCTCCCACGGCTCGCACGACCGGTCCTTCGACCGCCGTGCCGACAAGCCGCGCTGGAAGCGCAACGGCTGATCGGCCCGACCGGAGAAACCTGACCGGAGAACCTGATCGGGGAGCCTGGTCGAGGCGTCTGACCGGCGTCTGACCGAGGCGTCAAGAGGGCCGTGCAACACCGTGCTGTTGCACGGCCTTTCGCTCCCGGAGGGTATTGGCTCGGGTGTTGGCCCCTGGCCGAGCTATGCTGCGGGGGTGCGGGTCATTAGCTCAATTGGCAGAGCAGTGGACTTTTAATCCATTGGTTCAGGGTTCGAGCCCCTGATGACCCACCTCGGAGACCGCAGGCACCATCGGTGACCTGCGGTTTCCTCGTCCCTGAGGGTCCGCTGCCCGCTGTCCGCCGCCCGCTGCCCGTCGTCCGGGCCCCGGAGCCGGGGGCGGGTCGCCCTCCGCCTCGTACGCAAGATCGAGTCTCACTCGACCGGCGCTTGAGCGGGTGCCGATCGCTGCTCGACCGCAGAGCCTGAACCTGCTGCTGCTCAGGAACGCGTAAGGAGACGGCTCGTGCGACTCGTGACAACGATCCGGGGGTTGATCCCCATCATGGCGCTGGCGGTATCGGCATGGGCGGTTTCCGCTCCGGCCTCCGCCGAGGGAAAGGGCGGCGGGGGAGGGGACGGCGAGCAGGCGGTCCCGGTGCCCTGCGGGGACGCGGCGGCGCTGGTCGCCGCGGTCAACGAGGCCAACAGCTCGGCCTCGGGCGGGGGCGTCGTCCTGGCCACGGGCTGTGTGTACACACTGGGTTCGGCGGCGTACACCGGTCCCAACGGGCCCGACGGACTGCCGCTCATCACCCGCGACGTAAGCATCACCGGCATCCAAGCGACCATCAGACGCAGCGCGTCCGCCGCAGACTTCCGGATCGCGGAGGTCGCGCCCGGTGGAAGCCTTACGGTCAACGGCGTGACCCTTTCGGGCGGCCGCGCGACCTCGGGGGCGGGCACCGACGGCGGTGGCGTCCTCGACCGGGGCACGCTGCGGCTGGCCCAGTCCACGGTCACGGGCAACACCGCGAGCAACGTCGGCGGTGGTATCGAGGTCGCCTCGGGCGGCTCGGCGGTGCTTTCGGGCACGGATGTGACGCATAACTCCGCTGGGGACGGTGGCGGTATTCACGTCAATACCTCGGCCACTCTCAGTGTCTCGGGCGGCACCATTTCCGACAATATCGCCGACAGCTCGGGCGGCGGCCTCGAAAACTATGGAACAACGCTGCTGAGCGCCGTCACGGTGCAGCGCAACAGAACGACGAACTTCGAGGGCGGAGGTATTGTCACCTCGATCGGAGATCTCACGATCAACGGCAGCCGGGTGCTCGAGAACACCGCCGGCAGTTTCGGTGGCGGTATCGCCAATATGGGCAGTGCACTGCGGGTGCTGTCCACCACGGTGTCCCAGAACGCCGCCACGCTGAACGGCGGCGGTGTCTTCCAGCACGCGGGCACCACACAAATGATCAGCGACGCCGTTACCGGTAATACGGCCAATGGCGGTCAAGGTGGCGGGATCTTCACCGACGGCGGCGCGATCTCGCTCACCGCGACCACGGTCTCGGGGAACAACCCGAACCAGTGCGTACCGGCCCTCGCGGGATGCTGAGAAAAGAGGCGTGACGACCGCTGAACGCCGCGGCGCCCCCGGAAGTCCTGCTTCCAGGGGCGCCGCCTGCCTGACCGCGTGCTCGACCGTCAGTGCTTGCAGTCCTTCTTCTTCGCCTTGGCCTTGGTGTGGTGCTTCTTGGCCTTGTGCTGGTCCTTGGCCTTGTGGGACTGCTTGGTCTTGTGCGAGTGCTTGGCCTTGTGCGGCTCCTTGGCCTTGTTGTGGTGCTCCTTGGCCTTGTGCTGCTCCTTGGCCTTCTGCTTCTTCGGCGGGTTCTGATGCACGACCACGATCGGCTCTTCCGCGACCGCGATGTTGGTGCACTTGGCCCCGGCCTCGACGTTGCCCGTCGGGGAGGCTCCACCCATCTGGGAGATGGCGCCGGTGGTCGTGTCGCAGTCGTTGGCCTGGAGGACCGAACCGCTCACACCCTTGGCGAAGTTGATGCAGTCCGCACCGGTGGTGATCTCCCTGGTGGGAGCCATGCCCCCGACCTGGGTGGTGGCGCCCTGGTTCAGGTCGCAGGAGTTGAGCTGAGCGGTGCCGCCGACGTGCGGGGAGAGACCGTGGGCGCTCGCGCTGCCGGCGCCGCCGACGACCATTGTGCCCGCGGCCGCCGCGGCCATGAGAGCTACCTTCTTGCCGATCTGCATTGTGCTGGTGCCTCCATATCAGGGTCTCCGCGAATGATCCGCAGACACCTCATCAACGAGATACCAAAGATCGGGATCCGGAATTACCGAGAGCATCACCCGTCCGCCACAGTAAAGGTATATTCAGTCGGTGGTGAAGTCGGTGAAACCATCCGGGTCGAGCCGAGAGGAGTCGGCCCATGGCGGGACGGACCGTTAATCATCACAACATGAACGCGACCCCGGGGTAATTCCCCCAGGGCCGCGTTCACGATGAGCGGGGCGCTCCCGGAGCTCGGGGTGAGTTCCGGAAGTGCTCAGCGATTCAGGGCTACTGGCGACCGCCCTGACTGCCGCTCTTCCCGCTCTTCGCGCCGTCCGCGCTCTTCTTCTGCTTTCCGTTCTCCGGTTCGGAGCTCGCCACATTGACGCAGTTGGCCCCGTTTTTGACCTCGCCGGGGCCGATGGTGATCGGGCCGACCACCGAGGTCGAATCACAGTCGTTGGTCTGCTTCCTCACGTGACCCGACTTGCTGATGTTGACGCAGTTGGTCCGGTTGTCGACCTCGCTTCCGGGGGCCAGCGCGATGGTGATCGGGCCGATGACGGAGTGGGTACGGCAGCGGTTCTTCTGCTCCGCCACGCCCGACTCGGCATAATTGACGCAGTCGGTCTCATTGCTGATTTCGGTCGGACTGGCGGCGACCGTGACGGGGCCGATTGCGGAACTGGTGTCGCAGCGATTGCTCTGGCTCCCGCCGTTGGCGCCGGCCACGAGGCCGGGACCGGGGTCGGCGGCGTCGGCTCCGCCCGTGCCGCTGATGAGCAGCGCGCCCACGGCCGTCACAAGAAGCGCCGTCCTTTTGCGCATGTGCATAAAGCCTCCAAATTGGCTTTCCGGGCGGTGCGCTCAGCACTGTCACCGGAAGCCCTTTTCGTGGCAGCGGCCCTGGAAGGAAGACTTCCAGGGCCGCGATTCCCAACGGGGGGATGCCTCACGGTGTGGCCGCCGCGGGCGGGAACACCGTGAGAGAGTCAGCGACTCAGGGGTTGTCGTTGACGGCGATGTTGGCGCACTTGGCGCCGACATTGACATCGCGCGTCGGGGAGGCTCCACCCATCTGCATGATGGGCCCAGTTGTGGTGTCGCAGTTGTTCTCCTGAAGCACCGCCTGCCCCTGGATGTTCGTGAAGTTGACGCAGTCGGCCCCGACCTCGACCTCCCCCGTGGGCGCCATACCGCCGACCTGGGTGATGGCACCGGTGTGCGTGTCACAGTTGTTGATCTGCGCGATCAAGTCGTCGTGGTTGTTGGCCAGGGCACCGCCCGCGCCACCGATGACCAGAGCGCCGGCGGCTGCGGTGAGGAGAACTGCCTGCTTGCCGATGTTCACTTGATTCCTCCGTCTGGGTTGCTCCGCGAATTCACGGACGCATGACACAACGAAGCTCATCAGTTAAGGCTTCGGGGTGCCAGTCAGCTTCACCCGTCCGGCATAGCGCGGCTCTTCCGGGGCGTGTTCTCCGAGAATCCCGCTAAGGGGGACCAATACACGAGCCATTTGGCCCAGCGAACATCTGAGTTTCTTTTATGTGGATGGCGGAGACGGTCATCGGGCGGACGGATCCGGGAGACGGGAGCGGCGGGACGGATCCGGGGGACGGGAGCGGCGAGACGGAGCCGGGGGCGGCCCTCGGCCGCTCGACCGCCGGCCGATGGCGCGGAGGCGGTGGAGGCGGCGCAGGCGGTGGGGTGGCGCGCCGATGGCGGGAGCGGTGGCGCGGAGGCGGCAGGGAAGCGGCGGGGAGGCGTCCCCGCGGTGACCGGCCGGGTCGCCCATCCCCCTGCCTCCGGACTTGTTCGACCAGTCGGACGAGTGATACATCCAGGCTTTCCGGCGCAGGAGTGAGTGAGGCACAGTCAATCGACAGCTTCGCCGAACCGCAGCGCGGCGTGTGTTCACGCCGCTACGCTAAGTGCGCGAGGTGGTCGCCCGGGGGGCGCGGCGAATCAACGCCGGGAGGCGGGAGGAGAGACATGGGGCACTCAGGAGCGGACGGTACGCCGTCCGAGCTGATGGACGGGCTGCTCGCCCGTGCGCAGAACGGCTTCGAGATCGGCGAGGCGGTGCTGGCCCAGGCGCGGAGCGCCCTGATGCACCAGTCCGAGCTGCGGTCCTGCCGGCAGTGCAACGAGCAGCGCGGCCAGCTCGGGTACAGCACCTACCGGCATGTCTTCCTGCTCCCCGACGGCAGCAGCCTGCTGCTGTGGGAACTGGAGCACAACACCGGCGAGGAGAACCGCCCGCTCCACGAGCTCTACGCGGACGAGGACGCCCTGGCGCTGGCCGAGCGCCGCGTCCATGAGCGCATCGGTGGCGCCCGCTGGGAGGAACTCGACGGATTACCCCTGTGGCTTCCCGATCAGCTGCTGCACACGGCCGAGCCGGTGGAGAGCTCGCGTGCGTATGTGGCCGACGATTCGGCCGACCACGCCCGCCGTGTCCTGCGCCGCGCGGAGAACGCCGACCGTCCGGGCGAGGAGACCGAGCGGCTGCTGGCCACCGCGTTCGCCCATGACATCGCCCTCGCGCCCAAGCCCCGGCGCCGCTCCGGCGGGCCCGATGCCACCTGGTGCCGCTTCTATGAGCACGCCTTCCTGCTCGCCGGAGGGGACGAGATCGTGCTGTGGGAGCTGGAGCACAATCTCACCCGCGACGGACGGCTGGTGTGCGAGGTGTACCTCGACGAGGTTTCGGCGGAACTCGCGGCCGACCGCCACGCCCGCGCGCTCGGTGTGGACCTGTAATCATTTGATCGTTAGATCTTATTGGGTGATGCATTTGCGCGCCTCCGGTGCCGCGCGGATCGCCGTTCGTTCAATGTGAGCGTCTGGCTTGTTCGCGGATCGGCTTTTCTGGAGGAACCAAGTGAACATCGGAATGAAGGCAGCTCTCCTGTCCGTAGCGGCAGGCGCTCTGGCCCTGGGGAGCGCGGGTGGAGCGTCCGCCCACGGCCTGGATAGCTTGGGAGCGATCCAGACCAACGCGTGTGACACGGCCACCGGCGCCATCATCAGCGGCGCCCTGGGCGCCCCGACGGGCGACACCGATGTCGGCTCGGAGTGCATCAACTTCACCAACTCCGACGCGGCCGTCCAGAGCAACGACTGCGACACCGCGACCGGCCCGATCGCCGGCTTGGGTGTGCTCTCCCCGACCGGCGACATCAACGTCGGCAGCAAGTGCGCCAACATCGCCGTCGACGACACCTCCGACGACACCTCCGACGACAACAGGGGCCACGACAACAAGGGCCACGACAACAGGGGCCACGACAACAAGGGCCACGACAACAAGGGCTACGGCACCAAGGGGCACGACAACAGGGGCCACGACAACAAGGGCTATGGCGGCGGCCAAGGTAACGGATTCTGAGTCCGGGCGAACGCCATGCTTGGCGAGTGGCCCCGGAGGCATGCCCTCCGTGGCCACTCGGGTTCCAGCACACCACCATCACCGATCTGGAAACGTCGCCTGACGCCCCCACATGGCCGACACCGACTCGCATCGCGGCCCGGCACCCGCAAGCCTGATACCGGGGCACGGACCAGGGAAAGCGAGAGAAGCCGGTGCGGGTGCGAGGGAGCAGGGCTCGTACGGGCGCCCGTGCGGAGTGGCGTACGGCCTGGTCACGGCTGAGCGGCCCGCGCGTCCGCAGGCCCCGTAACCGCCTCCGTACGCCTCTCGGCCCCAGCGCCTCGACCGGTGCCTCCGCCCACGCGTCCCCCTCGTCCCCCTCGTCCCCCTCGTCCGCCCCGTTCACCCCGGAGGCCGGCGCGGCTCCCGGTGCGAGGTCCGGCGCGGCCGAGGAGGCGGACGAGGGGCCGCCGGGCCGTCGGCTGGCCCGCTGGGTCCCCGCCGTCCTCGTCCTCGGCGGCATCGCCTACGACCTGGCCGCCCCGCCCGGCTACACCGCCTCGCCCTTCTTCGCCGCCGCCCCCTTGGTCGCCGCGGCGCTCTTACCGTTGCGCCAGACCGTCGTCACGGCCGTCGCCGCCGTCCTCACGACCTGTCTGCTGGCGGAGCTGCACGGGGTGGCGGACCCGACCCAGGCGGCCACCGAGATCGTCACGGTTGCGACCGTGACCGTGCTCGCGCTGGTGATCAACCGCATCGTGCGGCTCGGCTACCACCGGCTCGCCTCGGCGCGCGGTGTCGCGGAGGCGGCTCAGCGCGCCGTCCTGCCCGCGCCGCCGGACCGTCTCGCCGGGCTGGAGATCGCGGCGCGGTACGTACCGGCGGAGAAGTACGCGGCGATCGGCGGTGATCTGTACGCGGTCCAGGACACCCCACACGGCGTACGGCTGATCATCGGGGACGTACGTGGCAAGGGGCTGCAAGCCGTGGAGGTCGTGGCGATCCTCCTCGGCTGCTTCCGGGAGGCGGCGGAGCAGGAGTCGACCCTGGAGGCGCTCGTGGGCCGGCTGGAGCGGGCGCTGCAACGCGAGGGCGCCCGGCGGGCCGACCTCGAGGTGGTCGAGGGGTTCACCACGGCCGTGGTGGCCGAGATTCCGCGCGGCGACTCCACCCTGCGGCTGATCAACCGGGGCCATCCGGCGCCGCTGCTGCTGGACGAGGACGGCGCGCTGCGCGCCCTGGAACCGGAGGCACGGGCGCTGCCGCTGGGCATGGGGGAGATGGACGGCTGGCCGGACCGGGTCAAGGAGCTGGGGTTCGCGGAGGGGGAGACGCTGCTGTTTTTCACGGACGGGGTGACGGAGGCCCGGGACCGGAACGGCGAGTTCTACGACCCGGAGGAGCGGCTGCGCGGCCAACGCTTCGATGAGCCGCAGGAGCTGGTGGGCGCGTTGGTGGCCGATGTGGAGCGCCATACGGGTGGCGGGACGCCGGACGACATGGCGCTGCTGGCGGTCCGCCGGACCTCGGCCCGCGGCAACGGACGGGCGAACGGCAACGGACGGGGGGACGGCAACGGACGAGGGAACGGCAACGGACGGGCGAACGGGAACGCGGGCGGTCGCGACGCCCGTACGAGCGCCGGCGGCCCCGCACACGGTGCGTAACCAACCGAGCTCCCTCCGCATAACAATTGACACACGATCAGCCGGACCGCGTTTTTGCCAACCCTTGCCCGAGGTGTTGACTCGCCCCCATCTGTCCCTCCATGGGCGCTAAGTTCATGCCAAAGGTGCGCGGATTCCTCGGAACGGCTTGGAATCACATCCCGCTCTCTATTAACGTTCGATAACGCAGCGCGGTCGTCACAACCGTCGCAAGGGCGGCACCGTGCGCCGTCGCCGAATCCCGTACGCACAGCGGCAGCACCGCACCACCAGCAACACCAAGGGAACCGGGGAACCAACAACCTTGGGGTGAATCGGGTCGAACCTGACCCGTAGGAGACCTTCCTGCTCCGAACCCGTCAGCTAACCCGGTAGGCGAGAGGGAAGGAAAGGAGTGCGCCTCCGTGGCGTCCAACAGGTCTGTCCTGGACGAGGCTCCGTATCGCACAGGGGGAGGCGGTTCGGGGACCGCCACCGCCTACGGCCCCGGCTTCGACGCCGGCGGCGGGACGAGCTCCGGGGGTGGGACGAGCTCCGGGGGTGGGACGAGCTCCGGGGGTGGCCGCTTCGCCCCCGACGACCGGTACTTCGCCCCCGGCGATCGGCAGGCGGACGGGGACGCGCCCGAGACCCCGGGCGCCGGCTTCGAAACCGAGTCCTGGGAGGAGTGGAACCCCACCGAGGACTCCATCGCTCCCGTACGTGGCCGGCACCGCGTGGTGAAGCAGCGGGGCGGGACCATGGCGCGCAGCGGCGCCGTCCTCGGGGTCGGCATGATCGCGGCGGTCGGCGCGGGCGGTATGGCCAGCGCCAAGGACCGTCCGGCCGCGCCCATATCCCTGCCCGACCTCGGCCATGTCGCCGACGAGGTCAAGGCCAGTCTGCCCGCCGCCAAGGACCTGCCCGGCATCGGCTCCTTCATGTCGGACGACAGCGACAGCGACGGCGCCCAGACGACCGCCGCCCCGCTCTCCCAGGCCGGTCTGACCAGCGCGGACGAGCAGCGCGGCACCACCGACGCGGGCGAGGCGCTCCGCGCCCGCATCCTCCAGCAGGCCGAGAACCAGCAGAACGCGGCGGACGAGGACAACCGCACCGCCGCGGCGAAGGCCGCCGCCAAGGACGCCGCCGACAAGGCCGCGGAGGTGGCCGCCCAGGCCAAGGCCAAGGCCGAGGCGGAGAAGAAGGCCGCCGAGCAGCGGGCGAAGGAGGCGGCCGAGAAGAAGGCCGAGGCCGCGCGCCAGGCCAGGCTCGCCGCCGCGTACACCCTCCCCGTCGGCTCGTACACCCTGACCGCGAGCTTCGGCCAGGCGGGCGACATGTGGTCGGCCGACCACACCGGCCAGGACTTCGCCGCCCCGACCGGCACTCCGGTCAAGGCGGTGCACGGCGGCACCATCACCCAGGCGGGCTGGGCCGGCTCGTACGGCTACCGCATCGTGCTGACCCTCGACGACGGCACCGAGCTCTGGTACTGCCACCTGTCCTCGATGGTCGTCACCTCCGGCAAGGTGACGACGGGCGAGACCATCGGCCGCGTCGGCGCCACCGGCAATGTGACCGGCCCGCACCTCCACCTCGAGGTCCGGCCCGGCGGCGGCTCGCCGATCGACCCGATGCCCTGGCTGCGCCAGCACGGACAGAACCCCTGACACCTCTGACACCCCTGACACCACGGTTACCCCTGATACCCCGGCGGCCCTGGCGCTCTCTCCCCCCTTGACGCCAGGGCCGCCGGTTGTTCGTGCCCGGCACGGCGCAATCCGCGCGGGTGTGGTGGAACAACCTCTTCCAGTCAGTCGTTGAGGGAATACATGGCTGACAACAAGCAGAAGATCGGTGACCTGTCCGTCTTCCCGCTCTCCTTCGGTGGGAATGTCTTCGGCTGGACCGCGAACGAGGCCGAGTCCTTCGAGGTGCTCGACGCCTATGTGGCGGCGGGCGGCAATTTCATCGACACCGCCGACGTTTACTCCGCCTGGGTGCCGGGCAACGAGGGCGGCGAGTCCGAGATCATCCTCGGCAAGTGGTTCGCCTCCCGCGGCAACCGCTCCGACATCGTCCTGGCCACCAAGGTGGGCGCCGGGGTCCCGGAGCCGCGCGGCCTGACCTCGTCCGCCATCAAGTCGGGCATCGAGGAATCCCTCCAGCGGCTGGGCACCGACTACATCGACCTCTACTACACCCACTACGACGATCCGTCGGTGCCGGTTGAGGAGATCATCACCACCCTGGACGAGCTGGTCCGGGAGGGCAAGGTCCGCGAGATCGGCGCCTCCAATGTGAGCGCCGAGCGCCTGGAGGCCCAGCTCACCTTCTCCACCCAGGAGAACCTGGCCCGCTACGTCGCCCTCCAGCCCCACTACAACCTGGTCTCGCGCGACACCTTCGAGGGCGAGCTGGCCGACGTCGCCGCCCGCCACGGCCTGGCGACCCTCCCGTACTACTCCCTGGCGTCCGGCTTCCTCACCGGCAAGTACCGTCCGGGCACCGCGGTCGACAGCCCCCGCTCCACGGGCGCGGCCAAGTACCTGGAGACCGAGCGCGGCCAGAAGGTCCTCGCCGCCCTGGACGACGTCGCCGCCAACCACGGCGCCGAGCCCGCCACGGTCGCCCTGGCCTGGCTCCTCGCCCAGCCCACGGTCGTGGCCCCCATCGCCAGCGCCCGCACCGTCGACCAGCTCCCGGCCCTCCTGGCCTCGGTCGACCTCAAGCTGACCCAGCCGGAACTGGACCTGCTGACCTCGGCCTCGGACTGAGGCCGCAGGCCGTCCGGCGGCACGGATACGCGATACGAGATACGAGGGGGCGGGCGGGCCGCAAGGCCCCGCCCGCCCCTCGTCATGCGTACGCCTACGAACCGAACGCCTACCGCCGATCGGCAAGAGCCCACGAAGCAAGGGCGACGCCACCGGCGACGGCGAACACGGACGGCCAGGCCCCGATCTTCTTCGCCAGCGGATGCGACCCGGCGAAGGCGGCCACATACGCCGCACTCAGCGCGGCCGCCGTCCCGTTCCCCGCCTTCTCCCGCCACCCCCGAGCGGCCACCGCCCCGGCGGCGGCCAGGGCAACCCCACCCAAGGGCCGCTTCTTGGTCCACCGGGCAACCCCATACCCACCGACCAACCCACTAGCGGCCACGACACCCGCCGGCACTCCAGCCATCCCGATACCTCCCACTCCAAGGATCTCCTCGCCCCGACCCTACGCAGCGGGCACCCCGAACGGACCCTCGACCCGGTCCAAGCCCAGCCGGTCTCAGCCCAACCGACCACTCCGCACCGCCGCGACAAAGTCCCGCCAGGCGCCACCCGAGAACCCGACCACGGGCCCACCCGGATCCTTGGAGTCCCGCACCGCGGTCCCCTCACCGGCCAGACCGGCCACCTCGACGCAGTTGCCTCCGGCTCCGTTGCTGTAGCTGCTCTTGTGCCAAATGAGAGGTGTCATCGGCGCACTTCTCCATCTCTGTCCTGAGCGGTCAGGGACGCGAGACGGGATCTCAGCCGAGCTGTCCGTGACGCACAGCGGCCACGAAGTCCGACCACGCGCGGTGCGAGAACCCGAGCACGGGACCGCTCTGATCCTTAGAGTCCCGCACGGCGGTCGAGTCCGGCCGGAAGGCCGCCTCGACGCATTCGGTGTTGCCGGCACCGCTGTAGGAGGACTTGAACCAGCCGCCGTCTCTCTCGGATATGCCGGGCTCGCGCATCACATCTCCTCACGGACGCGTTCGATGAGGGCGGAGGACGAGGCCATGTCCAGCGCCTGAGCGCGAAGGTAGTCGAACGCGACCCGGTAGCGCTCCAGTTCCTCGTCCTTCTCCATGAAGAGCGAGCCGACGTGGATGTCGACGTACACGACGTCCAGTGAGGGCTCGGCACCCCCGAGGATCACGAAGCTCCCCATGGCGGCCGAGTGCGCGCCCTTGGCGAACGGCAGGACCTGGAGCGTGATGTCCGGAGACTCGTTGGCCCTCAACAAGTGATCCAGCTGCTCCCGCATCACCTCTCGCGAGCCGACCACGCGCCGGATCACCGACTCGTCGAGGATGGCCCACAGGTGCGGTGGCTTCGGTCGGCTCAGAATCTCCTGCCGCTTCATCCGAAGATCGACCAACCGCTCGATCTCCTCCGCGGACAGCCGCATCTCCGACGCGTGCTGCACCGCCTCCGTATAGCCGCGCGTCTGCAGAAGCCCCGGCACATACAGACACGCGAAGTGGTCCTCCCGAACCGCCTCGTCCTCCAACGTGAACAGCAGGTTCATGCTCTCCGGCAGGGAATCCGCGAAAGAGTTCCACCACCCCTGCCGCTTCGCGTCCTTGGCAAGGCCCACCACGGCCTCGCGCTCCGCCTCACTCGCTCCGTACTCACGGCACAGCGCGTCCACGATGGGCCACTTCACAGGCCCTTCCTGCGTCTCGTACCGGCTGACGGTCGCCTTCGAGACCCCGACGAGCCGCCCGGCCTCCTCCAGCGTCATCCCTTTGCGGGCCCGGAACTTGCGCATCATGACGCCGAGCTGGCGTCGTCGAGTAGTGGCCCGCGCTGGCATGACGACTACCTCTCCCTCCGAGCCGGCCACGAGGGGGCCGACGCAACAAGGCTATGGGCGGCCGAAGTTGGCACACCACCGGATTCACTCTTCCGAGAACGCCATGAGAAGTTACATAGCGAGACTTCTCAGTGCCATACTCGCATCAGCGAGACTACGCAGCGCAGTCGTACGGATACGACTGGGCGCAGCGCTGACGTAGCGCCCAAGGAGTGTGGCCATGCACCGCTACTCAGTCACCGACCCCGAACCACGCCGCTGCATCCTCCCCTTCGCCGCCGAACCGCTCCAACTGGCCGGCCTCCGCCGAGCCGTGAAAGCCGAGCTAGCCGCCTGGGGGATGTCGGCCCTCGCCGACGAAGCACAGTTGATCACCACGGAACTGGCCTCGAACGTGATCAAGCACGTCGGCCAGGGCTCCGCGGCCACCCTCGTCCTCGACGCGGACGCCGATCAGCTACGCGTGGAACTGCACGACAGCAGTGACAAGGAACCCCAGCGCCTCCACCCGGCCTGCGACGAGGAGTCCGGCCGCGGTCTGCAACTCCTCGCCGCCCTGGCAGCCACCTGGGGCACGACTCCCACCGCGGCCGGCAAAGCGGTCTGGTGCGAGCTTCCGCTGACTCCCGACGAAACCCGCCGCCGAATCCAGCGCGCGACGACCGTCATGGAGACCTACGGCCGTGCGGTCGGCAGTCCGGCCGCGCGGCTCAGCCACCGACCGGCCCTGGAAGAGTCGGCGACGGGCCTCGTCCTGGACCTACTGCACTGGCTCACAGCTCACGGCCTCGACCCGGACGACATCCTCGACCGCGCGCAGCTCCACTTCGAAGCCGAGGTGGGAACGTTCGGGTGACCCTGTGGTCGTACGTGCTCCTGCTCCTGGGCTGTACAAGCCGAGTCCGGCCGTGCTGGCACCTCGATCCGCAGCGGCGCGGAACCCGCGTCGACATCATCGATCAGTCGTGGCTCATGAAGCTACAAGGCGGAGCAGATGACGCCCGTTTCAGAGTGATCGCTCCGTAGGCGATGATCAGGGTGCCGGCCGGCTGATCGCGATGCCCAGCCGAGAGATCGAGGTGTGTGGCGTGCGCTTCGAAACCTAGATGCGGCCCGCTTCCCCGTATCGAACGGCCCGGACGAAGTCCCCCCAGGCGCCTGCTGAGAAAGCGAGTACGGCCCGATCCGGCTCCTGCGAGTCCCGTACGGCGATGCCGCCCGGTCGGAAGGCCGCTTCGACACATTCCGTCTGGCCCGCATCGCTGTACGAAGACTTGAACCATGCGTCATCGGCGACCGAGGCGGGGGACTCGCGCGCCAGCGCTGACCCGGAGTCGTGGGGGCACGACTGTCCGGGCCCTGCCGTTACCTCATTGATCGAGATCCTGACGGTGCGGGCAGTGGGGTTCACGACGATGGCGGTTCCGCCCTCGGCATGATGGAGCGTCACGGAGGCCGGGTGGTCCTTCTCCACCTCGAAGGTGTACTCGACGCGTGCCGGTTCGGACATGAGCTGGACCCTTCTGGTCAAGCGAAACCGCTTGGTGGCACAGGAGTTGTTGCCTGGTGCCCGACTACGGTAGCAGCCCATTCGAACACTCCGTCAACCTAGATTTGACCGGCTCGGACATGTCAAATAACCTCGGTGGCCCAGTGAGGGACGGGAACGGGGAGGTTCGGTGAGTGAACTCGACTCCTTCGGCGCTTGGCTGGAACGTCAGCTACGGCGGAGCAGAGTCAGCCAGGCGGAGTTGGCTGCAGCCTTGAACATGACGCGAGCGGGGGTGTCGGCTTGGGTCAACAACCGGGCCATGCCGCGAGCCGAGAAACTTCGGTCGATCGAGGAGTTCTTCGGCCTCCTGCCCGGGGCGGCCACATCTCTTCAGGACACCGAAAAACGGGCCGTTGCGCGCATCTGGTACCACCGGCGTGCGCATGCGGACGGTGGGAGGGAGTTCGGCAACGCTGCCGCTTTCGCCTTCGACGCAGACTTCGTCACACTCGCCCGAGAGGCCACCCAGAACAGTCTCGATGAGCGACTGGATCCCACACGTCCAGTTCGGGTGCGGTACACACTGCACGAGTTGAGTGGCGACCAGTTGCGTTCGTTCAAGGACCACCTGCAGTGGGATGACCTGGAGCCGCACCTTCGTGCCGCGGCTCGACACCGTCAGAAGGTGGGGCGAGTGCTCGCTGAGGGACTTCGCGAACTCGACGAGACCGACAGCCTGTTGCTACTACGGATCGACGACTACAACGCCGCTGGACTGACGGGGCCGGAGTACGACGACGGCAGGTTCTCCGCAGTCGTGCGGCGTCAGTTGGACAGTCACAAGACAACAGGTCGCGCTGGTGGGTCGTTCGGGTTGGGCAAGGCGACCCTGTGGGCAAACAGCCGCCTGGGTCTCGTCCTGATCAACAGCACTCTCTCCGAGCCACACGAAGGCCATCACGAGCGACGTATGATCGGGCGTCTGGATCTGCCATGGCGACGGGTGGACGGCGAGCCATTCGCCGGACCGGCATGGCTCGGAGAGCCGGACGAGACACCAGGGTTCAGAAGAGTCGCTCGGTCGTGGTGGGCGGACGAAGCGACGACCCGTGCTTTGCACGTGGAGCGTGAGAACCAGGAGCCGGGCACGTCCTTTTTGATCGTTGGCGCTCATGACGTTGGTAGCGAGAGAGAGCCAGGGCGTCCAGATCTTGCCGCGATGTACACCAAGTTGGCCGAGGCGCTGGCCGACAACTTCTGGGCCGCGATGACGGCTGGGGAGAGCACGCCTCCGTTGCTGCAAGCCTCGGTCGCGGCATTGCGTAACGGTGAGGTCCTGATCCCCGAGCAGCGTGTGGACCCCAGCGAGTACTTTCCGGCTCACGTGCGGGCGTTGAAGGCGTACCTGGACGGCGACACCGTTGACAGGCTCACTGAGGTGGACCAAGTGGCACTCGTCCGGGTCCCCCTATCGGTCCCGCCGTTGCGTGGCACCGGAGACAAGGCGGTCGAGCATCGAGCCGTGTTGCTGGTCACCCCGGCAGACGACGCGGACGAGGACCACAGCAAGATCGCCTACATGCGTGGAAGCCGGATGACGGTCATGAAACGTCGACCGCGCGAGGTCCCTTTGGGAACTGATCCCTTCCAGGCCATCCTTCTGGCCGGTTACGCCACCGGCGAAGACGGCCCGGAGGTCGCGTCGGCGGAGGCGTTCCTACGGGCATCTGAGCCGCCTGAGCACGACAAGTGGGATAGAACCGAGGAACTCGCGGTTGTGTACGCCCGGGGCGCGCTGACCCGTCCCAGGAAGTTCCGAGCCGATGTGGACGCCGCGTTGCGCGGAGTCGTCGGGCGCCGCGAAGTACAAGCCAAGGGGGGGCCGTCCGCCCTACGGGAGCTTCTCCAGTTGGACACCGCGGCCGGGGCACGCCGCGCTGAGGGATACCCGACCGTTCGCCATCTGGAGGGAACGATCGACGACGCCGGGGCCTGGAGGGTGCGTATAGAACTGCGTATTCCGCAACGGAATGACCCCTGGTTGCTGACTCCCGTCGCCTGGTTCGACGGGCAGGAAGGCGGGAAAGCCACGATCGCCTGGGCGGAACTCACTGCGGTGGAGAACTGCGAGATCGATGGAGAGTATTTGCGGGTTCCCCCTGGTGTACGCAGTGCGTCGTTTGCCGGTGTGACGGAACTAAGCAGCCACTGGGTCCCGGCCGGCTGGGCGCGTCTCGCCGTGGACATTCGGCGAGCGAAAGGGGCGCGGATATGAAGACCCTGATGCCCTACCCCACGGTTGTTGGCGATATAGATGTGACAGTCACGAAGGTTACGCTCGACGGGCGGGAACTTTCCTACTCGATGATCTCCCGAAACGAGCATGTCGTTGCCTTGCACGAGGTCGAGCGTGAGGAGTGGGAAGAGGCAAGGATCGAGCTGCGCGTCTCACTGCCGGAGCGGGAGATCGAGACGGGCCCATGGGCCGATGTCGGCTGTGTCGCGGTCATTACCGAAGCAGTGACCAACGCCCGACTGGCCCGCCCGCTGCGGAGGAGGGCGGACGGGACATGGGTTGGGAGCGTTCCGGTGTTGCGCACGCTGCATCGTGCTCATGCATCCCTCACGGTGAGTGTCGTTGCCACCGTCGGAGGAGTGGCCGGCCGAGTGATCGGTGTCGCTGACCCAGTTTGGGTGATCGACCTGACTGCTCGTACTCCTGAGCGCAAGAAACAACTGAACATCGTCGAGATCGACTTCGGCGACGACACCGAGGAGTGGTTGGCCAGGTTCAAGGAGACTCCCTGGCTGGTGGAAACGAGCGGCGAGATGCCGACCGTCTACCTCAACACCGGGTTTGAAGGTCTCGCAGCGCTGCTCAACGGTGCGGTGAGTGAGTTGGAGAGAGGCGCGCGAGGATTGGTGGTCTCCCAAATTGCGGACGAGGCGTGGACGGCCATGTTCCATGCAGCCGTGAGCGATCTGGAGATCGATGACGACGGAACCCCACAAATGCCGTCCGGGTGGCGTGAATCGGTATTGCGCCAGATGCTGCCGGATGTCATGCCCGGAGTCTCATTGGCCGATGCCCTGCTGGAGGTACATGAGCGCCGTACCGACGGTCAGGGCTGGTCCGAACTACAGACCAGCATTCATCACGCAGCGGCCAAGCGCGCCCGCATCCCGAAGCACGTCAGAACTGCCGTTCGCGCGCTCGATCGAGCGGAGGATTCAGACCGATGATCCGGACTTCGCCTGCTCTTCCAGAGGTTCTTGCCCTGCTGCCCACCCCCGCAGCAACGCAGTACCTGACGTGGAGCGTGCTCGCCGGCCAAGAGGATCCGCCCAGGGTCGCCCTCCAGCGTGTCAGTAAGCCTATTGGTACAACTGCAGCGCGTTGGCAAACCGTTCCGGTGAGAGAACTGGTCGAAGAGGCCATGCGGAGGTTCGCACACACACGTACTCAAGCGGACGCCTGGCTGGCACCACGGCTGCACGCCACCCTACGTATGACGCGAGCCGAAGCAGCCGACCCGGAGCTATGGAACTTTGTGTCCTTGGTGGTGGCACCGGATTACGTGGTCTGGCGCCACAGAGGGGCGGTTACGTCGGCTACGCCCAAGCCGACCGCCCCAACGGATCGGTTCGTGGGGACTCACCATAAACAAGCCTTCGCGAGACTGTGGTGGGCCGCAGAAATGTTCCGGGATGGTGAGGACTACAGGAGCGCGGAATTCGCTTGTGGGAACCAGGACGTGCTCAATACGGCCCTCAAGCTGAATGCGATCGATCACCGTCCAACGGCGCTGGCGCTTCTTCGAATCCTTCGAAACCTGGCGGAACGTAAAGCGCCTCGCCTCGGTGATCATGTCAATGCATTGGCGAGCGAAATAAATCTCGTCCGGAGCACCTTGATGTGCGATTTCATCGCGCCCGTGGAACCCCCTGATGCCGACGCTGTTCTTGATTGGATCGCGGAGGGGGAGGCGGCTCCGCCTGTACCACTGGAATCGCTCCCGGAAGGACCGAGGGATGGACGAGTACCCGAAACCTCGGTGGATGTGTTGGTGAATATCTTTGAGAAGATCCACGAAGAGTCCACGCATCTTCGCCGCCGGGGAGCGACCATTGGTGGTTCAGGTACCCGAGTCAGCCTTGCAAAGCCCGGTGTATAACTCCTGCTAGCGCCCGCGAAAGGCCGACTGGCACCGCATTCCCGATCTGACGCCCGATCTGGATTTTGCTGCCGCACCATTTGAATGATTCGGGGAAGCCCTGGATGAGCGCGGCCTCATAGTGGGTGATGGGACGCCATGCGAAGGGGTGCAGGTAGCGGCCCTTTTCTGGCTTGTAGAATTCCGTTCGGATAGTTACCGATGGTCGATCCCAGTACATGCGCCCCATGACGTCGTGAGAGCCGCTTCGGTGAGCCAGCCAGTTTGGAGTCGAAAGTTCGGGCGGAAGGTCGTGCCTGTTTCCGCCTCTGGGAATTGCCTTATAGCGAGCCAAGGAGACATCTGTAGGCGTCCGCCCGAAATGCAAATCCGTGGTCCTGAAAATTCCGGGCAGGCTGAAGTCCTTCAACCTGAGTGGATTGCAGCTTCCTTGTGGGAGTTCAGTGGTAGTGGGGGTTACCAGGGAGCGAGAGAAGACTGCGGGGCCGACTGCCACCCAAGGCTTCTTGGATTCGATTCCAGGCAACATTGTGCCCGTGGTTTCGGGTGTCTTGGCATGGCTGGGCTCGGGGTAGCGGAGTCCGTTGAGGTATTTGAGATCTCGGCGGATCCCTATCACGATGGTGCGGCGTCGTGACTGCGGTACACCGTAGTCAGCCGCGTTCAGGAGGGAGTACTCAACAAGCTTGTAGTCGCGCAAATCGCCGTTGGGCTTCTCCGTCGCGGCGTAAAGCGCCTCGAACTCGGCCGACCGCAAGAATCGGTCGACGTTTTCAATGACGAAAATCTTGGGCTCGACTTCGTTGACGACCCGCATGTACTCGCGCCACAACTTGTTGCGAGGGTCGTTGACGTCCCCCAGGCCGAGCCCGGAGAAGCCCTGGCACGGAGGGCCACCAAGAATGACGTCTGCCTTGATGCCGTGATCGCGAGGTCGCCAGTCCTCGATGTCGCCCGCATGGATGTGATGCAAGCCGCCGGCTTCGTCGGCGAAGTTGGCGGCGTAGGTCGAGGCCGCAGCCAAGTCGTGCTCGACGGCCGCAACCGATCGGAAGACCGGAGCTGTCCCGTCGGGGGCGCGGAAGGACCGGAAACCTTCCGTGAAGCCCCCGCATCCCGAAAAGAGATCAACAACTGTGATCGGCTCCGGGGCTTCCTGGTTGTTCATGACGGTGAGTTTAGCCGGCCGCCGTGAGTGATCAAGAACGGATCTGGTGCTCCCCCATGGAGGCAGCTCGGAAAGCCGGCAAATCGCACTCAACTGCTCCCCGCCTGCGTCTTCACCCCGAGTACCTGAGCGATGCGCCGTCCTACGGCCTCGGCAACCGGGGGCGGTGAGGCGTGGCCCACCTGCCGGTACACGGAGGTCTTTCGGCCGAAGAACCGCCACTCGTCGGGGAAGGACTGAAGCATGGCGACCTGACGCACGTTGAGCTTGGGCATGGCATCGACGGGGAAGTCAGGTCCTGGTACAGCATCTCCGATGCTGTTGCCGTTGACGCCCAGCCTTGCCCAGGCACGCTTGGAGCCGGTTGGCCCGAGATCGGCTCCGCCTCTGAAGGCGGAACCACCCACGATGGCGGGTGCCGGCTCGTTCGCGCCTCTTGCCCACGCGGAGGCTCCGGGCCAGCCGTCTCGGCCCATGGAAGCTTCCAACACCTCGCCGACGGTGGGGGCCGGTTCGGCCGAGGGCTCAGGCCACTCGAAACGGCTGAACTCCGGGTCACGCATGGCCACGAGAAACCCCTGTCTGCGGTGCTGGGGGACGCCGAAATCCGCCGCATCGAGCACACGCCAGTGGACGTCGTAACCCACGTCGGCGAGATTGGCGACGATCCAGGACCTGATGTCCTCGAACTTGTCAGAGGTGACAAGGTCAGGGACGTTCTCAAGCAGGACGGCGCGTGGCTGCACCGAGTGGGTGAGCCACACTGCTGCCTCCAGGAGCTTGCGCTCATTGTCGCTCTCGCGGCGTTGGACCGTCGCTGCCGACTTGACGCGTGGTAGGCCACCTGCAAGCAGGTCTACGTCATAGACGTAGGGATGTTCTTCCGGGTCGAAGTCAATGACGTCTGTCCGTAGGACTTCCCAACTCGGGCGATTCAACTTCAGCGTCTTGCAGGAGTTCTCGTCGTTCTCGATCAACATGACCGGATCGAACCCTGCTCGTTCCAGCCCCAAGGCCTGGCCGCCTGCTCCCGCGCAGATTTCGAGAGAGGAGAGACGTGGTGGGGTCAATGCAACTTTCTCCTAGTGGTAACGGTGGCGGGCCGGTGACCGGGTGGACCGGGCAGCCCACGACATTTGGTGGCGGGCGTGTCCGGTGTCACGCTGTGTCGATGATTGCCTCGTCCTCTTGGGCAGAGTCGATGGTCGTGAACCGCACAACTTTGTTGTCGGGGCCATGTGCAGCAGCGGGAGCCACGAAGGAGAAGGCCATGACCAAACCTTTGAGGTCGGCCTCGCCTGATGCCCCAGGACAAGGGCGTTGCTCGAGTACGGGATACAGAGTGATCACGCCGCGTCGGGAAGCAACGTGCTGCTCCGTGATTGGGTCGTTGCTGTTTGCGAGGGCGCCTGCAATCCGCATGGCCACTGCTCGGTGCTTTGGGTCGCTGATGGCGCCGAACAGGGGGTAACGCTCGGGCCGCCGCTTCCGGCTGAACCAGGACAACGGACGTTTCCGCGTCCCCAGCGGGACGCGCTGGCCAGAAGATGAATGCTGAGGGGCAATAACCAGCCAGTCATCGACGTCCCGTCGATTCTCTGAGATCGTCTCCAAATAGGCCAGGCTAGGAGTGAATTGCTGCCCGTGCCATTTCAGGGACCGGAAGATACTAAGAGCTTCCTCCGAGCGCAGCAGTCCGGTAAAGGCGTCGAATCCGTGAGTGACCCCTGTGTCTGTATTGTGGAATGAGAAAAGCGTCGGAGTGTCCGACAGCTGATCCAGGACCGGAAGCCACAGATCAGTATTGTGGCGCAGCGCAGCAGTCTGGTTCTCCGCAGGGTAAGCGGTGGGCTCCGACCACTGGCCCGGTGTCCTGACCTCGGCCAGGCGGGCATTGTACATTTTGTTGCGACTCGTCGGCTTCAATTTCGGGAAGTGCTGGGAAACCAGAGGGGGCACCTGAGCCGGCGTCACCTGAGGCTTACCGTTCACCATGACCGAGTACTGCTCCAGTTGCGCCCGGAAGCTCTCCTCGTCACGGCAGATTGCCTCAAAGGCGTCGTAGAGATCGATGTCATGCGGGCGCAGGCCACCAGACGACTCCTTGCGGCCGATCCACAAGCGAACCAGATCTCGGTAGCCCCTCCGAAAACCGAACCAGCGACCCATCTGCATCATCGTGGAGGCATTGCCCGCACGACGACGGTAGTAGGTGACGGTGAGGCCCTCGACGGTGAAGCCGCGGGACAGCTTTTGCCCGCCGATGAGGATCTTCCAGATGGCACGACGATCGAAGTCCGCTTCGCCTTTCTCGACGTCCTTGTCTCCGTTGACCACGATAACCGGTCGGTCGTCGGCTCCAATGCGGGCCCAAGCCGGACCCACGTACGGCGCCAGGTCGTCATAGGAGCTGGGAACTGCGAAACCGTCGGCTCGGACGCGAGAAACGGGAAGGAGATCTGACTCGAAGAGGTCGCGCAGTCGCTCCCGGCCAGAGGGCCCGGTGTAGCCGCCCCCGTCCCACAGACGCAGAAGCCTACCTCTCAGTTCGCTGTGCTCCGCTGTGAGCCTGGACTCGTGCACCAGCATGGTGTGGTGTCGGAAGTAGTTCTCATCCACCCTCGGGTCCACGGCCTCCCGATAGATCTTCATTGCTCCGGTGAGGACGAACATGTCCAAGGCCTTGCGCAGGCTGATGTCGTCCTCTTCCTCGACGGAGCCGCCGATCTCACGGACGTAGGCCTTCTGGTTCGAGTTTGCGACGGTGCGTTGCTGTGGTGGAATCTTCGAGTCGAGGTCGTGAAAATCTTGGACCCCCATGTAGCCGTCCGGTCGACGGAGGGAGATCAGAAAATCCTTCGGGAAGATGTCCCTGGTGTCACTGGGGTCGATGAACACATTAGCGAACGGTGTCGCTGTATAGCCAACGTACTGGGCCCTGGGAAGAAGTCCCAGTAGCTCCGACAGCTTCTGATTGATGGCTGTGCGATCAGGTCCGTCGCTCCTCTTTGGGTTGGCGGTGTTCGGAGACGCCTCGTCGGACTCATCATCGATGATCAAGGCGGGAATTTCACCGAGGAGTCCTTTGATCTTCTCCAGGTCCTTCACCAGCTTGTTGAGCACAGTCTTGTTCTTCTTGACCACCATCAGGCGGGCAGCCGCGTGGTCGAGGTTGCGCGGGTCGTACAGCGGGAGTGCCTTATCCCGTTTCTCGATCTGCAAGGCGCGGATGCCTTGAGCCAAAGACTTGTAGTCATTGGCTCGTGTAGTGAGCCGTTCCACATCGAAGGCACCGAGTTCTGATGGCATCCCACCATGAGTCAGGAACCTGTTGCGCAACCATGCGGTATCGTCCGCGTAGTCGGAATCGATCTCGTTGCCGGTCCCGCGCAGGATGTTTTCCCGCCCTACCAATTCCATGTCGAGGCGACGTTGTGTCTGTGCTCGTAGTAGATTGAGTGTCCCCCCGAGCACGATGACGAGACGGTAGCCGGCGTCGATGGCCTTCGCGATGACGCCCGTGAAGTTGGCAGTCTTCCCGGACTGCACGTAGCCGACGACCAACCCCTTCGACTGGTACGTCTCGGGTGAGGTCGGGTCCGCCAAGCGCTCGACGACCCGTTCCGCTGCGTCACCCAGGTCCGCCGTGGTTTCTGGGCTCCAGCCCTTCTTCTCCTGCAAGTAGCGCTGATACGCCGGCCAATACCAGTCGATGCCACGCTGAGTGCCGATACCGCGCCACGGCTTCCGCTCTTGGCTGATGACGACCGGACCGGCTGTCTTCTGGACGGGAATCTCGGCATCCAGAACCTTGCGGGTCGCGGGCTCGAGGCCGAGCCTGTCATGGATGGCAGTCCGACGCTCGTCCGTACGTGGCTCCGTATCGGAGGCCCAGTCGGTCGTCGTGGGTCCGGTCGCGTAGTCCCAGTCCGTGAGCTGAACGCGCCACAGGCGCTTCAAAGCCTCGGCGCCATCCCCGCCTGCAGTCAAAAGCTCCCTGAATGTGGTTTCGGACACGTCCTGTCCCAAAGTCTGCATCTCGGCGTAGAAGGCCACGGCGCGGCCGAGCGGTCCGGGGCCCACCGCTTGCATGCCGGCCAATGCAGCCTGGTGCACCTTGAGAAGTGCGTCGGCCTTGAGATTTTCCGCTGTGCTCATGTGACGCTTCCTCAAGAATGGTCGATTACGGTAGGGCGAATTCAATCTGGAGCGCGGCGGGAGGCCCGGGACTGGCGGGCAGCCCGGTCACGTCGATGTTGTAATCGACCCGGCTTATTCGGGCGGCCGACCCCGCCGGTAGCAGGCGAAGCAGGGACTGGTCCAAGCGTGGCAGATGCTCGTCGACCATCAGGACAAGAGGAGTACTACGGAGCGACCAACGTTCGTCGTCCACGGGCGGAGCGTTCGCGCCATCGGGCTGGGATATGGCTGCAAGGCGTTGTTCCAGCATGTCGACAGCGCCACCTGTTGTGTGTTCTGCGAGCTGATCCCGGACGGAGGAGACACATTGGGTGAAGGTGCGACCGTGCGCACCGCCCCGCGTGAGCTGCAGCGACACCAGCCAGAGCGGACGGTCGGCACTCGGGGTGAGCTGGGAAAGGCCGTGGATGGTGTGACGGCGTTCCTCCGCGGAAGTGGTTTTTACCTCGATGTCGTAAGACGGCAGACCGAAGTCGTGCTCCTCGCCGTACGACCCTCGCCAAGATTTCGCGGCGGTTTGCCACCCGTGCGAGGCAGCTATGGCTGCCAGCATCACCAGTTCACCCATCAAGCCGATTCGTTTCTCCAGGCTTGTCACACGGGGCCTGTCCAATAGCGCACGCCAAGCATGCACCGTCTCCCTGAAGGCTTGATCAGGAGTGCGCCCACGGTCGACGACACGGTCGGCGACGGCGCAGAGGAGGTCGTGGAACTCCCGCAGCAGTTCGCGTCGGGTGGTTCTGAGGCGAGCCATGCGCATGCCTTCGTAGGCTATTTCCTCGACCAGTATCAGCGGGTGGGGCGAGCGAGGAAGCCTCTGACGCGAGGTGAGTTCCAGATGTAGGGCGATGTCTCGATCGTCCGTCACGACGTAGTCGACACGGGGTAGGGCGCTGCCAGCGAGAGGGATGGTCGTGCCTTGACCAGCATGGAGGAAGTGTTCGATCTGCGACCAATCGGCTTTTGAGTCAGCTGTCATCGTCTGTCACCCGATCCAACTCACTGCGTGCTGCGGCAACTAGTATTGATTGCCATAGCTGTAGGTTGTCCTTCTCGCGGCGGCCGCTGTATTCTTTCTCGAACACTTCGTGCAGCAGTAGATACATCAACGACTTCAGAAGTGGAGCATCATCGACACTGCCGTGACGGCCACCCAGGATGGCCTTGCGATAGTGCTGGTTGAGCACGATGGTCCGCTGCTCACGGTCGATGTGGAAGAACATTTCGTTGTCCAGCTTTTCCCAGTGCACCGTGATCGGCTCTTCGTTGGGAAGCAGCGGCAACTCCTCCTCGATAGCCGCTCGTACTTCAGAGGCGATTCCCTTTCCCGGACCGATAACTGCTTTACGCGTAACGCCTACCCGTCTGCGAGCCTCTCGGTAGACGGAATCTGCGTCAGAGAGAAACTGAGAGAAGGTCATGCCTGACGTGGAAGTCGCTCCATCGAGTGCGGCTGCGAATTCCGGGGATGTGTCGACCCCTGATTTCTTGACTGTGAGTCGGAAGACTTCGCCGAGGTTTGGCGGTAGGTCAATCGCCACGCGAGCAAGAGATAGGTGCTGTTCGGGCTGCCGGTAGTTGTTCCAACCACCGGCCTGGACGAGTCGATCGTTGCGATAGAAGTAAAAACCCTGTCGATCGATGACGGATCCCACGGCTCGATATTCGTCGATGTTGGACTTGGGGGGCCAAATGTGGGCGTCCAGGACGACATTGGAGGCTAGGCTCTTGATCGGAGCATGGAACTGCTTCGGGTAACCAGCTGAACCGGTGACCGGATAGGCGAACGGATTCAGCGGTTCAACACCGAAGTCCAGATAGACCGTGCCGGTCAGTACATCCTCCACGGCTATGGTGATGTTGAAATCCGTGCGGGCCAGGAAGCGATGGAGGTGGAGCCCCAAGTGGAGACCCAATTTGTTGATCGTACGGTGCAGGTAGCGATCGGTCTGGCCGCTGCCGCCATGCTTCGGGAAGTCCTTCACGCCGTCCCAGCGAACAATTGTGCCCTGCCATGTGATGGGCTTGTCGTAGTAGCGATCGACAAGTCTCTGTGCGAAGTCCGGTTCGACGATGTCACATTGGAAGCCCGCCTTGGCGTGCTCCATCAACCAGCGGCGGCCCGTGGCACGGGTGCGTTTCGTGGTGCTTACAACTGTCACGGCGTCAGCGTGGGACAAAGAGGCCGACTTCAGGCCGGTGCCGAACATTCCGAGCGACTTGGCGCCGTACGACTGGCGGCCGCCGATCGTCATGGCGACGTCCAACGTTTCCTCGTCCATGCCACGACCGTCGTCCACGACCAGGAGCGAGACGAGTTGCTCGCCGTCACGAAGAAAGTGGATCACAACGTCTTTCGCGCCTGCATCGATCGAGTTGTCGACGAGGTCGGCAATGGCCACTTCGAAGCTGTATCCCTGACTGCTCAGTGCCTCCATGTACCGGGCGTCCGGGGGCAGGTGCTTGCTGCCAGTGGTGGGGACATCGAACTGCCAGCTTGTCATCTTCCGCCTTTGGGTCCCGGAGCGCGAGGAGGGTGGCCAGACGCCGCCGCATGATTCGTACGAGCAATGGTGACGGTAGAGCAGGTGCGCGACAAGTGGGTTGGAAACTCTGAAACCAGGCTCTTCCGGAACTGGACTATGAGGTGCGCGATCTTTTCGCATCGGCGACAGTGGCAGCCACTCGCTCTGCCACATCGGACGGTGCTTCGTGCTCCCAGAAGCGAAGAACCGTCCAGCCGTCCGTCGCGAGGCGCTCCGTGGTTTCAAGATCGCGTGCCATGTTGCGATTCAGTTTGTGTCGCCACCAGTCGGCATTCGCCTTCGGGTGGGTCGCATGCTGGGGGCAGCCGTGCCAGAAACACCCGTCGAGGAAGACAGCGATCTTGAGGCCGGGGAAGGCGATGTCGATCGTCCGGCGGGGGAGCCCTGGGACAGGGCGGTGCAGACGGTAGCGGTGCCCGCTTGCGTGTAGGAGACGACGCACGGCCAGTTCCGGCGCGGTGCCCTGACTGGCCTGACGGCTCATGCGGGCGGAGACCCTTGGGGAAGACGGTGTGACGGGCACATGGCCATTGTGCCGGCCAGGCCCGATGTGGCTCGGGCGCGTCAGTTGAACGGAGTGCCTGTAGATCACGGGGTTCTGCCGGAGGCCTGTCTGAACAGCGGCTATGTCACGGCTGACCCTGGGGATGCGACGGTTGGTGCGCCGGGGGCCAGGCCGGATAGCCGTACTGGGGGGACTGGGCGTATGTGGTGTACGGCACGTACACGGCCTGGTGGGAGGTGGGCCAGTACGGTGCGGGCATCGTGCCCGGGGGTGGGTGGGGGACGAAGCGGGGGCGGGGGAGGGGGACCGAGAGGGCCGCGTGGGCCAGGGCGGGCTGGGCGGTCTCGCGCCGCTCCCAGAGGCGGTCCAGCAGCTCCTTCTCGCGGGTGGTGAAGTCCGGGCCCGCCGTGCCCCGGTACGCGCGCCGCCGCAGAAGGGCCAGTGAGGTCGCGTAGGCGGTGTACTCGCCGACCGTACGGGCCGCCGCCGCGCCCTGGGTGCGGCGGGCGAGGTCCCGGGCGATACCGCGGGCGCGCATCGAGGACAGCGCGATGGGCTCGGGCGGGGTGAGCCAGCCGGCGGCCTGGTAGGCCGCGAGCTGCTCCCGTATGGCGCGCAGCTCCTTGGTGCGGGACCAGATGGTCAGCCAGGTCAGCAGTCCGAACACCGGGACCATGAAGAGGGCGTAGACGATGAGGAAGCCGTAGCCGCCGAGGCTCGCCGAGCCGTTCCAGACGCCGTGCAGGACCATCGCGCCCAGCAGCATCGCGATCGGTATGAGGACGCGGCGGACGCGCTGGTGCCGTGCCGTCGCGGCGGCTATGCCGAAGCCGACGCCGGTCATCGAGGTGAAGAGGGGGTGCGCGAAGGGGGACATCACGGCGCGGATGAAGAAGGTCGCGGCCGTGGTCGACCGGATGCCGGAGTAGCCGAGCGTCTGGTCGCTGACGAAGGCCGAGCCGAGATAGAGGATGTTCTCGGTGAAGGCGAAGCCGGTGGCGGTGATTCCGGCGACGACGACCCCGTCGACCAGCCCGTTGAAGTCGCGGCGGCGGAAGAGGAAGAGCAGCAGGACGGCGGCCGCCTTGGCGCTCTCCTCCACGAACGGCGCGACGAAGGTGGCGCCCCAGGCGTCGGCGTCGGCCTGGCCGCTGGAGGACGAGGAGTCCACGGTGGTCATGAGCCACTCGGTGGCGAAGCCGTTCGCTATCAGCGCGACCAGCGTCGCGGCGCACGCCCCCCAGGCGAAGGCGAACAGAAGGTTCCGCCGGGGCTTGGGGTCCACGCGGTCCAGCCACCCGAAGACCGCGATGATCAGGGGTACGGGGAGGACGGCGAGGCCGAGCCCCACCAGGAAACCCTTGGTGCCCGTCTGCTCACGCACCAGCGCCAGGATGATCAGGCCGGAGAGCGAGAGCAGGCCGGTGAGCGCGGTGGCCCGGAGCGCCCTGTTGTCCCAGAGGCGGGCGAGGCGGCCGCCCGGCCCCCACAGGCGCTGGCGCGGCGGATGCGGCCAGCCCGCCGGCGCGGCGCCGGCGTCGAACCACGGGTGCGGGCCGCCGCCGTACGGACCTCCGTAGGACGTGCCGTGCGCACCGGACGGAGCGCTGTACGGGGCCTCGTACGGGGCACCGGGCGGAGCGCTGCGGGGAGCCTCGTACGAGGCGCCGCGCGGAGCGTCGGGCGCCTCGCTCGGCGTGCCGGGCGGAGCCTCGCGCGGCGGCGTGGCCGGTGGATCGGGCGGTTCTTGCGGGGACGGGGACTGATGCACTCGACCGACCCTAACGAAAGGGAGAAGAGGGGACTCGGGGTATATGCCCACCCCCTTGGGGCCGTTATGTGTCGTTGCGGCGGAAGATCAGGTCATGGACGAGGTGCCCCTTGTCCAGCCCCTGACTCTCGAACTTGGTCAGCGGCCGGAAGTCCGGACGCGGGGTGTAGCCACCGTCGGGCTGGGAGTTGTCGAAGGCGGGGCTCGCGGAGAGGACCTCCAGCATCTGCTCCGCGTACGGCTCCCAGTCGGTCGCGCAGTGCAGCAGGGCGCCGGGCCTCATCCGGGTGGCGGCCAGCTCGATGAACTCGGGCTGGATGAGGCGGCGCTTGTGGTGCCGCTTCTTGGGCCAGGGGTCGGGGAAGAAGACCCGCAGCCCGGAGAGCGAGGCGGGGGCCAGCATCTCGCGGAGCAGGATGATCGCGTCGCCGTTGGCGACCCGTATGTTGTCCAGGCCGTTCCGCTCCGCGAGCGCGAGCAGATTGCCCTGGCCGGGGGTGTGGACGTCGGCGGCGAGGATGCCCGTGCCGGGGTCGGCGGCGGCCATCTGCGCGGTGGCCTCGCCCATGCCGAAGCCGATCTCCAGGACGACGGGGAGGCCGGGGCGCGGGCCCGCCTCGGTGGCGAACAGCTCACCGAGGTCGATACGGCTCAGCCCGTCGATGTCCAGGCCCCACTGCTGCCACAGGCGGCGCAGCGCCTCGCCCTGGCCCGCGGTCACCCGGCCGCGGCGGGGGCGGAAAGAGCGGATGCGGCGCTCGTGGTGCGAGCCGGCCGGATCGGCCGCGGGGCCGCCGGGGAACAGGGGCTCGCCGCGGTCACGGGGGGCGGGCAGCGTGCGCTCCGCGCGGGGGTCGGGGGCGGTGGGGTTCTCGGACACAGTGCTTCGATTCTACGGGCGCGGGTGGGTGGGGCGGTGGGGTGCGGCGCGTATCCCGGGTGGTGGGGTGCGGCACGTATCCCAGGCCCCGGCCCCCGTCTCACCCCGCCCGCAAGGTCTCCAGCACGCGCCGGGCGATCTCCCGGCCGATCGGCAGGGAGGCCGTGGCGGCGGGCGACGGGGCGTTGAGCACATGGACGATCCGGGGCGACTGCGAGATGAGGAAGTCGTCCACCAGCGTGCCGTCCGGCAGCACCGCCTGTGCGCGCACGCCCGCCGGGGCCGCTATAAGGTCGTCGGCCGTCACATCCGGCAGCAGGCGGCGCACGGCGTCGGTGAAGGCGCGCTTGGACAGGGAGCGCCGCATCTCACCCGCCCCGTACCGCCAGTGGCGGCGGGCGATCCGCCAGGAGCCCGGATACGCCAGCGTGCCGGCCAGCTCCCGGGGGCGCACCGTGTGCCAGGCGTAGCCCTCGCGGGCGAGGGCCGGCACGGCGTTGGGCCCGATGTGGACGCCGCCGTCGATGCCGCGGGTCAGATGGACGCCGAGGAACGGGAACGCCGGGTCGGGCACCGGGTACACCAGGCCGTTCACCAGCGCGGCGCGGGAGGGCACCAGCTCGTAGTACTCCCCGCGGAAGGGCACGATCCGCATGCCCGGGTCGTCGCCCGCCAGCCGGGCGACGCGGTCGCAGTGCAGCCCCGCGCAGTTGACCAGGGCCCGCGCGCGCAGCACGGTCCCGTCCGCCGTACGGACGGCGACCGCGGAGGGGCGCCGGCCGATGGTGCGCACCCGCGCTCCGTAGCGCACCGAGGCGCCCGCGTCCTGGGCCAGCCGGGCCAGCCGGGCGGCCACCGCGCCGAAGTCGCAGACGCCCGTCGTGCCGACATGGATCGCGGCGAGGCCGCGCACCCATGGTTCGTACTCCGCGATCTGGGCGGGGCCCAGCTCGCGGACCGGAATGCCGTTCTCCCTGCCGCGCTGGACGAGGCCGTGGAGCCGGGGCAGCTCGGCGCGCTCCGTGGCGACGATGAGCTTGCCGGTGACCTCGTGCGCGATGCCGTACTCGGCGCAGAACTTCACCATCTCGGCCGCGCCGCGCACCGCGAACCGCGCCTTGAGGGACCCCGGCCGGTAGTAGATACCGCTGTGGATCACTCCGCTGTTCCGCCCGGTCTGGTGGCGGGCCGGACCCGCCTCCTTCTCGAGCACGGTCACGCGGGTGCCGGGCGCGGCGCGCGTGATCGCATACGCCGTCGACATGCCGACGATCCCGCCCCCGACCACCAGCACGTCGCAGTCCAAGGCCGTCACGCCATGTCACCTCCCCACGCGCCACACCGTCCAGTCGCCCGACCGTCGATCCCTATCATGACCTGCGCCACTGACAACGGCCCGAAACCCATGCGATGACCAGGTTCCGGGTCGGTCGCGCCGGTCATACGGTTCGATGCGCGTCGAGCCGCTCATCTCGGGCGGACGGCGTTGAGCCGCCTGTATCGGGTGATTCTTCGCGCATCGCCCACTCGGATCCGATCACCTCGATCCGCCCGCCCCGGTCCGTTCGCCTCGCCCCACTCGCCCCGGCCCGCTCACGCCGGGGCCACCAGCAGCGGCCGGGCCTGCTCGCGCAGCTCGGCGACGCGCGGTTCGTCGCGGTACGCCTCGAGGCGGCGCATCAGATCGCGTACGTACTCCGTGGTACGCGCGGACGAGATCCGGTTGGCGACCTCGACGGCACGGGCACCCGCCGCGCAGGCCGCGTCCAGATTGCCCGATTCCAGTTCGGCGACCGCGGACACCACCAGGCGCAGCCCGTGCGACCGCACGAACTCCTCCGTCGGCCGGGCCAGCGCCTGTTCGGTGAAGCGCCGCACCTGGCGCGGCAGCCGGAGGTCGCGGTAGCACTCGGCGGCGTCGGCCGCGAACCGCTCATGGCTGTAGAAGTCCAGCCAGGACGGATCGGGGTCGCCCGCCCGCGAGCGCTCCAGCCAGCCCTCGGCGGACTTCAGGGCCGCCCCGCAGGCGGGCCCGTCCCCGGACTTGGCCTGGGCGCGCGCCTCCACGAGCCGGAAGAAGCTCATGGTGCGGGCGGTGGCCAGGCCGCGGTTGCGCTCCAGGGCGGCCTGGGCCAGGTCCACGCCCTCGTCGGCGAATCCGCGGTAGGTGGCCTGGAGGCTCATCGACGCCAGCACATAGCCGCCCAGGGGGACGTCGGCCGCGGCGCGGGCCAGGCGCAGCGCCTGGATGTAGTACCGCTGCGCGGCCTCCTGCTGGCCGGTGTCGAAGGCCATCCACCCGGCGAGCCGGGTCAGTTCGGCGGTGGCGCCGAAGAGGGAGCGGCCGACCTCGTCGCTGTACGAGCCGAGCAGCAGGGGCGCCGCGTCCACCCGGAGGCACTCGGGCACCATGGACGAACGCCAGTCGCCGCCGCCGTACTTGGAGTCCCAGCGGCGGGCGTCCTCGGCGGCCTCGCGCAGTTTGGTGACGTCACTGTGGCCGACGCGCTGCGGCGGCACGGCCTCCAGGGCGGTCCCGCTCGCGGCGCTCGCGCCGGTGGTCGTTCCGTCCTCGGCATCCTTGGGCTCGCGGGCCACCGAGCTGTCGGCGGGGGATATGAGCCAACGCGAGGCCGGGGTGGCGTACGCGCTTACTGAGAAGGATCCGGCCAGGCTCTGCCAGATGCCGACCCCGCCGCGCCGACCCGCGAGATCCAGCCGGTAGAGCTCGGTCGCGGAGCGGACGGCCTGGCCGATGTCGCGCGGGAAGGTGAGACCGACCTCGGGGGCCGGATCGGCATCGGCCAGGCCGATCTCGTGCAGGGGAACGGGGCGACCGAGTTTGCTGGCGATCGCAGCCGCAATGAGGTGTGGCGCGGCACCCTGGGGCACCATGCCCTTGGACACCCAGCGCGCGACGGACGTCTTGTCGTAGCGAAGCGTCAGGCCGCGCTGGGCGCCGAGGTCGTTGACTCTCCGCGCGAGCCCGGCATTGCTGATCCCAGCGAGGGCGAGAACGGTGCCGAGCTTTTCGTTCGGCCCGCGTGGCTCCCTGGACATGCGCACCCCTCGACAGCACCGACGGCCGCCCCGGCATAAGCACGGGGCATTCGTAAACCCAGCGTAGTTCGCCGCATCCCGACCGTTAAGAGGTGGTGTCCCGGATGGCGAGATTCTTGTACGAACGGGCGTGCGGAGCGTGACGTGTGCTCCCGGTGTGTGTGGCTGTGCGCCCGTGTGTGCGCTCTGTCTCCCTCGCGGCGGGGACGTTTCGATGGGTCCTGCGTGGGTCGGCCCGCTGTACTGGATCCAGTGGGCTGGGGGACGCCGCCGCCTCATTCCCCGCGGGCGGCGGAACGGTCCGGGAGGCGAATGCCGCCTCCCGGACTGTCGTGTCGGGGGGTGCGAGGGGCGGCAGTTGAGCACATACAGGGCGTCCGCAAGACCATCGAGAGCGCCACGAGGATTTGGCTGAATAACGCCCATCACGGCCGGGCTCCCGTGTCGGACCGGGGAGGGGGAGGCCCGACGCGGGACGCTCTCTTCCGCGCAGAGCGGTGAGCGGCTCACCGCCCTGCATGAAAGCGGTTCACCGCTCCGAGACGTAAGTCCCTTGTCTGCTGCACGGGGTGGCGCCGTGTTGGCGTCGGGCTGGTGCCGGGTTGGCTTTGGCGTGCGACCTTCCGTGCTCCCTTTCGTGCGCCTCCCGCGCGCCGCTTCTGCGCCGTTCCGCACACTCGTCGACGCCCTTGCGCTCTTGCGCGCCCCAATCGTGGCAGCATGGGCCACGGCGGAACGGTGGGTCGCTACCGGCGGTGGTTCCCTCATGGCTCCTTACGGATGCCTTCCTGAGAGGCGCCACCCCCTGTGATCAACTCTGCGATTCCTGTGGTCATCTGTGGTCACGGGACATCCAAGAGATCCACGTTGTTGTCCGGTTCGAAGCCGAAACCGTCAACATGCTGTGCATGATGGCACCTACTTCTTGGTTGCCCTGGATGCCCACAGCCTGTGGAGGCGGCGATGCGGTGGTTGGTGGGGTGGAGCAGTACCGCATCCGGCCCGGTCCCCCCGGAAGGCCGTGCGATCCAGCCGGTCGGCGCCCAACTCCTGTGGGCCGACCCCGATCCGCTGTGGGCAGTGGGCGACTGGCGGCCCGATGAGGTACGCGTCGTCCAGACCGACCCCTTCACCCGCCTCGCCGTCTTCGGCTGCTGCGGCGCCAGCGACGAGGAGCTGCGGGTGGGCCTGTTCGCCGCCCGCGGCGGCGCCCTGCGCCATCTGACCGCCTGGCCCGGCAGCTACACCGCCGTCGCCCAGGTCGGCCGCCGCGTCACCATCGCCGGCGACCTCGCCGGCGCCCGGCCCGTCTTCCACACCGACTGGGCCGGCGGCACCGCCTACGCCACGGCCGCGCTCCCGCTCGCCGACCTCATCGAGGCACAGCTCGACGTCAGCCACCTCGGCGCGCTGCTCGCCTGCCCCGACTCCCCGGAGGCCATGGGCGACGGCACACCCTATATGGGCGTCAGACGCGTCCCCCCGGGCCACGCCCTGATCCTGCGCGACGGCGCCCGCGACGTCACCGGCTACGAGCCCACCGCGTCCCTCGCCGTCGCCGCACCCCCACTCGACCAGGACGAGGCCGTGGAGGCGGTCCGGGACGCCCTCGTGGAGGCCGTACGGGCCCGGCTCACCGCCCCGCGCCACGCCCCCGAGACCGCCGGCCGCGACCCCGGCCCGGTGCCCGGCATGGGGCCCGCCGAACGGCGGGCGGCCCGCGGCGCCCCGGCCCCCGGCATCGGCGCCGACCTGTCCGGAGGCAGCGCCTCCGCCACCCTCGCCCTGCTCGCGGCCGGTCTCCCCGGAAGGCCCGGCACCCTCTTCGGACACGGCACCGAGGCGGGCGAGCGGCTCCTGGCCGTCACCTTCAACGACCTGGCCACGACGGGCGGGGCCCGCACCCGCGAGGCCGAGCTGGAGCGCGCCGGCGCCATCGCCGCCAATCCGCGGCTGCACCATGTGGTCGTCGCCGCGGGCGAAGAGGCCCTGCCGTACGCGGGCCTGGACACCGGCGCCCTCACCGACGAACCCGGCCCCTCCCTCGTCATCGCCGAACGCCACCGGCGCCGGCTCGCCGCAGGCAGCGCGGACCACTTCATCGGCCACGGCGCCCGCCAGGTGCTCGACGCCCACCCCGCGCGCCTCGCCGACCTGCTGCTCGACCGCCGCAGACGCCATCTGCTGCGTCCCGCCACCGCGCTCGCGAAGGCCGACGGCCCCTCCGCGCAGTCCTTCTTCGTGCCCTTCACCGTCTACCGGGCCGCGCGCCGGCTGGCCCGCACGTCCTACCGCGACGGCGTCCAGGAGGCCGCGGCGCGCCTCCTGGAGCGCCGCTTCGCCGACGACCAGGCGGCCCGCGGCCCCGGCGCCGTATCGGCCTCCCTCGCCGCCCTGACGTGGTGCCGCCCCGGACCCGCCGCCCGCTGGCTCACCGGAGAGACGCTCGCCGAGGTGTCCGTCCGGCTGGAGGAGGCGGCCGTACGCCCCGTGCTGCTGCGCCGCCCAGGGGAGCGCCGCGCCGACGCCGCCCTCGCCCGCTACGCGGCCGACCACCGCGTCTTCGAGCAGGCCGCCGAGGTCCGCAGCCAGCGCCTGCACGCGCCCTTCCTCGACAACCAGGTCGTACGGGCCTGCCGCGCGCTCCCCGAAGCGCTGCGGGTGCAACCCGGGGCGCGCGCCGCGGTGCTGCGCGAGGTCCTCGCCGGAGCGGGCATCCGGGAGCTTCCCCCCGGCTGGGGCGCCACCTCCCACGCCGCCCACACCGCCGCCGTACGGACCGGCATGCGCACCTGGGCCGGCGAACTGATGACCCTCTTCGACGCGCCGCTGCTGGCCGACGCGGGCCTGATCGAGGCCCGTGTCGTCCGTAAGGCGCTGCGCGCCGCCGCACAGGGGGAGCGGCTCCCCCTGGACGGCCTGGCCGAACTCGTCTCCACCGAGGTCTGGCTCCGGCGGCTGCTGGCCCGCCGGGGCACCTGCTGGACGGGCACGGCGGCGCCACGGCAACGGGCGGTGGCGGGCGGAGTGGTGCCGCGACCGAGCCTGTGACGGCTTGCTGCCGCACCGGGGCGCCAACGGGCCCCTCGCGTTTGGGGCATCCCGCACCGGGCGCCCACGCGGCGTGCCGCACCGAGCGCTCGCGGGGGTATGGCGGGGGTCCTGGGGCCGGGGCGGTGCGGTGCGGTGCGGGGAGTTGGGGCCATGCGGTGTGGGGGCCGTGCGGCGTGTGGGGGCCAGGCGGCGTGAGGGCCAGGCGGCGTATGAAGTCGGCGTCCTTACGGCTGAAGTCGGCGTCCTTACGGCGGGCGAAACGAACGGACCCCAGCGCCGTCACGCGCACCATCTCCCGAGCGGCAACAAGCAACCTAGGAGAATGGCCCCTGTGCGGTATCTGATCCTCGGCACCACCGAAGCGCGCGACGACCACGGAAACCCACTGCCCCTCGGCGGCCCCCGCATCCGCGCACTGCTCGCCGCGCTCGCCGTACGAGCCGCACGCCCCGCCCCGGCCACCGTCGACGTCCTGATCGACGAGGTGTGGGCCGACGACCCTCCGCATGACGCGCCCGCCGCGCTCCAGGCGCTCGTCGGCCGGCTGCGCCGGGCCATCGGCAGGAGCGCCGTGATCTCCTCACTCGGCGGCTACCGCCTCGCGACCACCGTCCCCCAGGACGACGTCGACCTGCTGCGCTTCGAGCGGCTGACGAACGAGGGTTTACGCGCCCTGCAGGCCGGCGACCCCGAGACCGCCGCCGCCACCCTCCGTAAGGCGCTCGCCCTGTGGCGCGGTCCGGCCCTCGCCGACCTGCCGGACCGGGACGCGGCCGCCGCCCGCCCCGAGGCGCTTCGGCTGACCGCGCTGCACCGCCGGATCGACGCCGACCTCGCGCTCGACCGCCCTACGGACGTCATACCGGAGCTGCGCGAACTCGTCGCGGACCACCCGCTTGACGAAACGTTCCACGCCCAGCTGATCCGCGCCCTGCGGGCGGCCGGTCACTCCGCCGACGCCCTTGCTGCGTACGAGGACGTCCGCCGCACCCTCGCCGAACGCCTCGGCGCCGACCCAGGAGCGGAGCTGAGGGAGCTCCACAGACGGCTGCTGACGACCGCCGCCGAGCCGGCCCTCCGAGAGCCGATCGCCGCGCGCGGCGACCCGTCCACCGCGGCGGACGCAGCGCCGCGCGCTGACGGCCACGGAGCGACCGGGACCGGGTCCGGGTCCGGGTCCGGGAGGGAGAGCGGGAGCACGGGCGGGGGCCGGACCGGTGCCCGAGCCGGTATCCGGACCGATGGCCACGTCGGGGACCCGGCGGACGGCGTGGCGGAGCGCCGGGTCGACGGCCGGGCCATGGACGGGGCGGAGGAGCGCGGGGGCCACGGCCGGGCCAGGAGTGCGCTCGACCGTCGGCCCGGGGAGGCGTTCGAACCTCGGCCCGGGGAGGCGTACGACGGTCGGGCCGCAGGCGGGGCCGACGGCCGGGGGGCCGGTCCGCGCACCGCCGTACCGCGTCCGCCGCACGGCAACCTCAGAGCCCGCCTCACCAGCTTCGTCGGTCGGGAGACCGAGATCAGCGACATCCTCCGGGACCTGGAGAGCGCCCGGTTGGTCACTCTCACCGGCCCCGGCGGCTCCGGCAAGACCCGGCTCTCCGAGGAGGCCGCCGGGACCGTGACGGCCGATTACCCGGATGGCGTCTGGATCGCCGGACTCGCCCCGCTCGACCAGCCCTCCGCCGTCCCCGGCGCCGTCCTGAGCGCGGTCGGCCGCCGCGAGACCACGCTGCTCGCCTCCGGGCTCGAAGGCCGCGCCGCTGGGACGGACGGTGTGGACCCGACCAGCCGGCTCGTCGAGTACTGCGCGGACCGTCGGCTGCTGCTCCTGCTCGACAACTGCGAGCACGTCATCGACACCGCCGCCCGGCTCACCGAGACCCTGCTCGAGCACTGCCCAGGGGTGACCGTGCTCGCCACCAGCCGGGAGCCGCTGGGGGTGCCGGGCGAGATCGTCAGGCCGGTGGAGCCGCTTCCGCCCGCCCCGGCTCACCAGCTGTTCGCCGAGCGCGCCGCGACCGTACGGCCCGGGTTCGACCCGGCGGCCGATCCGGACACGGCGGCCGCGGTCGCGGAGATCTGCCGCCGCCTGGACGGTCTGCCGCTGGCGATCGAGCTGGCCGCGGCGCGGCTGCGGCTGCTGACCCCACGGCAGATCGCGGACCGGCTGGACGACCGTTTCCGCCTGCTGACCAGCGGCAGCAGAACCGCGCTGCCCCGCCAGCAGACCCTGCGGGCCGTCGTCGACTGGTCCTGGGACCTCCTCGATGAGCGCGAGCGCACCGTGCTGCGCCGTGCGTCGGTCTTCGCGGGCGGGTGGACCCTGTCCGCGGCGGAGGCGGTGTGCGCGGACGCACAGCCCGTCGAAAACGTCCTTACGGACGACGGCGAGGTCCATGGCGCCCTTACGGACGCGACGGCGGGCACACCGCGGCCCCCGGCCCCCGACGCGGTTGCGCGCGCCGAGACGCGCTCCCCCCTGCGCTTTCATGCGCGCCCCGGCGCCCGGATCACGCCGGCTGAGGTTCTGGAGCTGCTCGGGGCGCTGGTCGACAAGTCGCTCCTGGTCGTCGACCACCCCTCGCGCGGTACGGCGGCGGAGTCCGCCGGTACGGCGGGCAGGGAGCCCCGCTACCGGATGCTGGAGACGATCCACGATTACGTCAGCGAGCGCGCCACCGAGGGCCCCGCGGCCCGTGCCGACCACAAGGCCGCCGTGGCCCGCCATACCGCCCACTTCCGGGACTTCGTGCGCACCGCCGAGCCCCGTCTGCGCTCCGCCGGACAACTGCCGTGGCTGCGCCTCGTCGAGGCCGACCTCGACAACATCCGGGCAGTGCTGCACCGCTCCCTGACCACCGCGGACGAGGACACCTTCTTCGCGCTCATCCATTCCATGGGCTGGTTCTGGTGGCTGCGCAACTACCGGGACGAGGGCGCCGCCTGGATCGGCCGCGCCCTGGCCCTGGAAGACCGCCCGGACCATGGACTGGAGGAGACACCGGACGGAGACCACCCGTTCGAGCGATTCCCTCGTATCCCGGCCCGGGTGCCGGACGGTGTGGACGGCGTCGACGAGGAAGTCACCCGGTACTGGCACTTCATGGACCTGCGGATGCTGCTCTTCTTCCTGCTCGCGGAGCAGGGCAGCGGGCCGGACCTGAGTGACCCCGGGATCCGGGACGCCGCCCTACGCATGCGTGACGCCTACGCGGGCAATCCCGGGCCTCGCAGTGCCCGCTTCCCCGGTCTGCTGTGGCCGTTCGCCGCCTTCGCCGTCGAGGGCTTCGCCGGTGTGCTGCCGCTCATGGACCAGACCGTGGCCGGCTGCCGGAAGCACGGTGACGACTGGGCGGTCGGCGTCACGCTGATGTACCGCACCCACCTCGCCATCGACATGCCCGGCGGCATCGAAAGCGTCGATGACGACCTGGCCGAGCTGCGCGAGCTGACCGCCCGCGTCGGCGACCGCTGGATGCTCGCCCAGGTGGAGGGGGCGCGCGGCGAGATCGCCGCCCATCGCGGGCGGTTCGCGGAGGCGAGGGCCGCCTATGAGAAGGCACGGCGACTCGCGCAGGAGCTCGGCGCGCACACCGAGGTGCCGTTCCTCTTCACCCGCCTCGCCGATCTCGCCCTTCACGAGAAGGACGTGGCGGGCGCGATAGGGCTGGTGGAGCGTTCCGAGCAGGAGGCGGAGCGTCGTGGCACCCAGGACACACGGGCCTTCAACCAGGTCCTGCGCAGCCTGGTGGAGCTGGTGCGCGGTGATCTGGCCCAGGCGCGAGCCCGCTGCGACGCCGCGCGGGATTTCGCGCTGCGCGGCACTCCACCGCCGCAGTTCTGGGTCGTGATCAACGGCCTGGACGGCCGCATCACCGGCTTGGAGGGCGATCTGGCCGGCGGAGTGCGCAAGCTGCGGAACACGCTGCGCGATGGCCTCGAGGCGGGCTCCATGGAGCTGCTGCTGGCCCATCAAGCAGAGTCGGCGGCGGAACTCCTGGCGAGATGCGGGCAAGAGCGGCTCGCCGCACGGCTGGTGGGCGCCGCCGACGGCTGGCGCGGCCGGCTGCCGCGCTCACCACTGGTGGCCGAGGACGTCGGCACGACCGTGGCGCGCTTGAGCGAGGCGCTGGGCCATGACGCGGTGGAGAAACTGCGTACCGAGAACACGACCCTCACCCCCGAGCAGGCCATCCGCCTGCTCGACGAGGTGCTGACGTCTCTCGACGCCACCGACGCCACCCCTGCCCAGGCCGAAGCCGTCACCTGGGACGAGACCGCAGGCCGGGCCGGGGCTGCCGACCCGGAGGCTGACCCGGATGCCGATTAAGGACATCGCACCGCCCGCCCGCCCGCTCCAACGCGGCGCACCCCCTGGACCCCGGAACACGAAACGAACCCGGGAAACAGAACACGAGCCATGCGGACCGCCCACCGGGCCGACACATGCCGATGCCGCCATAGCGCCCAGCGCACCAGTGCATACGCAAATACATGTGCACCCCGCCCGGCACGGCCCTTCGGCGTCGTCGATACCGATACCGATACCGATGTCACCCTGCCGGGCGCGGGTATCACTCCCGGGCCGACGGCATCACCCCACGGGGCGCGACCGCAGCCCGTCCAGCAGTATGTCCAGCAGCCGGGACGACGCCGCCGCCTGCTGCGCCGCGTCCGGCAGCGAGGGCGCCGCCGTGGCGATCACCAGCAGCACATCGGCGACCGTCACATCCGGGCGCAGCTCGCCCGCCGCCCGTGCTCGCTCCACCAGTTGCCCGACGACCTCCAGCAGCGCCGCGGCGCCCGCGTCGTCCGGCTCGTCCTCAGGTGCGGTCGGCCGCTCGACCAGCCGCAGCTCCGGCTGAGCCGGTCCGGCTAACGCCGCCTGCCGCGGCTGCGGCAGCCGGATCTCGGCCTCCACGTCGACCCCGACCCGCAGCACCTGCGGCGGAAGCAGCCGGCCCGCGCCGGACGCCACCGAGGTGCGCAGGAACCGGGCCAGCGCGGACCACGGTTCGTTCTCCTGACCCAGCGCCGCCCGCGCCTGATCGGTCAGCCTTGCCGTCTCCTCCTCGGCTATGCGTCGCACCAGCACGTCCTTGCTGGGGAACCGCCGATAGACGGTGCCCACCCCGACCCGCGCCCGGCGCGCCACGTCCTCCATCGGAGCCCCGTACCCCAGCTCACCGAAGACTTCGCGGGCCGCCCGCAGGACGTGCTCCAGATTGCGCTGCGCGTCCACGCGCAGCGGTGTGTTCCGTCCGCCGTTTCCGTCCGACGACGCGACGGCTGCGGACCATGACGAACCCTGAAGGTGCATAAGTGATCCCCCGGTAATGACGTCTCCCCCCGGAGACTCCCCGCCCAGACTGTCGAGGCAGTCACAACCCCGACGAAGTACGAACATAGTTGAGCACAGGTCAAGAAAGAAGAGGGTAGCTCGGGACAGAACGCCCACTGATCGGAGCACAGGACCGCCTTGTTCCGACTCGCCACCCGTCGGTCACCGCCCATCCCGGGGCTGACCTGCGGACATTTCGTACGTGCAACCGATTCCGCACCGTGCGGCGGGCCAAGCCGTCCGGTCACACAATTCGTCGGGCCTGTGGACAAACCGCGGCCGCGCGTGCCTCATGGGAGGGTGAAGGAACCTGCGCGCATTCTCGTTGTCGGCGGTGGCTACGTCGGGATGTACGCCGCGCTGCGCCTCCAGCGGAAGCTGAAGCGAGAGCTGAGGCACGGCGGCGTACAGGTCATCGTGGTCGACCCCGAGCCGTATATGACCTACCAGCCCTTCCTGCCCGAGGCGGCTGCCGGATCCATCTCACCGCGCCATGTCGTGGTGCCGTTGCGCCGGGTCCTGCCCGACTGCACGGTCGTCATCGGCGAGGCCACCGCGATCCACCACGGCAAACGCACCGCGACCGTGAGAACCCTCGCCACCGAGGAAGAGGGCGCCGGCACGGTCGACATCCACTACGACGAGCTGGTGCTGGCCCCCGGCTCCGTGTCCCGCACCCTCCCGGTCCCCGGTCTCGCCGAGTTCGGTATCGGCTTCAAGACCGTCGAGGAGGCCATCGGCCTGCGCAACCATGTGCTCGAACAGCTGGACATCGCCTCCTCGACCCGGGACCCCGATGTCCGGGACGCGGCGCTGACCTTCGTCTTCGTCGGCGGCGGATACGCGGGTGTCGAGGCGCTCGGCGAGTTGGAGGACATGGCCCGGTTCGCCGTCCGGTACTACCACAACATCGCCCCCGAGGATCTGAAGTGGATCCTCGTCGAGGCCACCAACCGGATCCTTCCGGAGGTCGGCGAGGAGATGGGCAAGTACGCCGTCCGGGAGCTGCGCGACCGCAATATCGACGTCCGGCTGGAGACCCGCCTGGACTCCTGCGCCGACCGGATCGCCGCGCTGAGCGACGGCTCGCGCTTCCCCACCCGCACGCTCGTGTGGACCGCGGGCGTCAAACCGCACCCCATCCTCGCCTCCACCGATCTGCCGCTCAACGAACGCGGCCGCCTCACCTGCACGGCTGCGCTCCAGGTGGAGGGCGTGGAGCACGCCTGGGCGGCCGGGGACGCCGCGGCGATCCCCGACCTGACGGCCGACCGGCCCGGTGCGGAGTGCGCCCCCAACGCACAGCACGCCGTCCGCCAGGCCAAGGTCCTCGCCGAGAACGTGCTCGCCTCACTCGCCGGCCGGCCGCTCACGGACTACGCGCACACGTACGCGGGCTCCGTGGCCTCCCTGGGGCTCCACAAGGGCGTCGCACATGTGTATGGACGAAAGCTGAAGGGCTATCCGGCCTGGTTCATGCACCGCGTGTACCACCTCAGCCGGGTGCCGACGTTCAACCGTAAGGCGCGCGTGCTGGCCGAGTGGATCCTGTCCGGGCTGTTCAAACGGGAGATCGTCTCGCTGGGGTCGCTGGAGAACCCGCGCGCCGAGTTCAAACTCGCCGCGGATACCGGTCGCCATCCCGAGGCCAGTTGAGCCAATCGGGGCGGAGCCGGGAACTCCCCTCCCACGATCGGCGTCTGACGGATGTCAGACCGGTCGGCCACACTGGACGTGTGACCATGGGTGGGCTCGTATCTGCAAAGAGTGACAATCGCGAGGATTCGGAAGTTTGCCGCATTCCCCTGGGGGTCGCCCCCCGTACCCGCACCCAGCTCCCCGATCCCGCGCCGGCGCGCTGCTCAGCCACCACCCCACGAGGTAACCCGCAGTGAATTTCACGCGCTGGAGCGCCCGGCTCCCCCGAACCCAGCGACGCATCGCCGCCCGAGCCGACCGCGGTGCGCGGCGGCCGCAGCCCGCGGCCGCGGCGGGCGGCGGCTCCGTCCCGGCGGCCAGGGGCGAGCGCGCCGACGCCTCGGGGCGCGGCGAGCCTCCCGCGGCCGCCCCTTCCGACGCCGCGCCCGCCGCCGTTCCCACGCTCGACGGGCTGTCCGTCCATGACCTCCTCGGCCAGGTGCCGGCACTGGTCGCGGTGGTCTACGGACCCGAGCACCGCATCGCCTACCTCAACGACGCCTATGCCGAGCTCTTCGGCTCCCGGGCCCTCGGCACCTCCGCCCGCCAGGCCCTGCCCGAGATGAGGGAGCTGGGGCTGCTGCCGCTCATGGACCAGGTGCTGCGCAGCGGCAAGCCCCGTACGGTCAAGTCCCGGCGCGTGCCCGCGGGCCGCCCGGCGACCACGCCCGGCCCGCGGCAGGAGGGCGCGGCCCCGGGCTCCGGCCGGTCGCGCCACGGCTACTACACCTTCACCTGCTCCCCGATCGAGATGGCCGTGCCGACGGCCGCCGCCCCCGGGGCGCCGGCCGACGAGCGGGCGGGCGAGGGCGCCGTGGACGGAACACCGGTGGACGGGGCGCCGGTGGACGGACCGATCCCGGAAGCCGCCCTCCGTAAGGCCGTCACGCCGGAGGCGGTCACCACTGAGCCCGTCGCCACTGAGCCCGCCCCCGCCACGGCCACCGAGCCGGTCCGCGGCGTGCTCGTCTTCGGCGCCGACGTCACCGACCAGGTCGAATCCGCCGAGCGGCTGCGCGCCAGCGAGCGCCTCCAGCGTGAGGCCGCCGTCACCCTTCAGCGCAGCCTCCTCCCCCAGGAACTGGAGCAGCCCGACGATCTGCGGGTCGCCGCCACCTATCAGCCCGGCGGCACGGACGCGGCGGTGGGCGGCGACTGGTACGACGTCATCACCCTGGGCGCCGGCCGCACCGCCCTCGTCATCGGCGACGTCATGGGACGCGGTGTGAGGGCCGCCGCCGTCATGGGCCAGCTGCGCACCGCCGTCCGCGCCTACGCCCGGCTCGACCTCCCGCCGCATGAGGTCCTACAGCTCCTCGACGGCCTGGCTGCCGAGATCGACCCCCACCAGATCGCCACCTGCGTCTACGCCGTCCACGACCCCAACGAGAACCGCCTGGTCTACGCCTCAGCGGGCCATCTGCCGATCCTGGTCCGCGACCCGGACGGCACCGTCCGCCGCGCCTCCGAGCCCACCGGACCTCCGCTCGGCACCGGCGGCTGGCTGCACACCTCCGGCTCGGTCCCGCTCGGCCCCGGGGCCAGCGCGGTCCTCTACACCGACGGTCTGGTGGAGCGGCGCGACAAGGACATCTACGACGGTGTGGCCGCGCTCGAACGCGTCTTCGCGGGCGCGACCGGCTCGCCCCAGGTGATGTGCGACCGCCTCATCAGGGCCCTGGGCATCACCGCGGAGCACGACGACGATGTGGCGGTGCTGGTCCTCCAGCACCCCGCCCGTACGGGGCACGACGCGGAGCTCTTCCACAACGCCGCGCTGGAGCTCCTCGGCGGGGTGGAAGCCGCACCGCGCGCCCGAGCCTTCGCCTCCGGGGTGCTCGCCAGCTGGCGCTTCCCCATGGAGCTGCGCGATCTGGGCGTGCTCGCCGCCAGCGAGCTCGTCGCCAACTCCCTCCAGCACGGCACTCCGCCCATGCGGCTGCGGCTGCGGCGCACCGACCGCCGCCTGATCATCGAGGTGACGGACGGTGATGACCATCTGCCGCGCCGCCGCCGGGCCGAACCGGTGGACGAGGCCGGACGCGGCATCTCGATCGTCGCGACCATCGCCTCGTCCTGGGGCTCACGCCGCACACCAGGCGGCGGCAAGGCGGTGTGGTGCGAGTTCGCCCTGCCGGCGGACTAGGCGCGTGGTCCGAAGAGGCCGCTGACGCGGCACCGGCCGTGGTCCGCGAACGTCGGTGACGGGCCCGAGCGGTACGGGGACGGCAGACCTGAGCGGGACGGGTCCCAACCGGCACAACGCCCCGGCACGGCGGAGCCGAGCGGCTCCATCGCCGCGCCAGGGCGAGGGCGGAGTGGCCGGCCGGTTCAGGCCGCGGTGATCACCTCGTCCGACGAGGCCGCCCGCGGCGCGGGCACCGAGGCACCGGCGACCGTCGCCCGCAGCGGATTGTCCTGCTGGGCCGTGAGCCGCTTGCCGAGCCTGAGCGCGAGCGCGGTGATGCCGAGCGAGCAGACGATGAGCGTCGCGATGTACGTCCCGTACAGCCCGGCTCCCGCCAGCAGCCCGCCGACCGCCGGGCCCACCGCCAGGGCCAGCTGCTTCACCAGCGAAAACGCCGAGTTGTACTGACCGAGTGCCGTCGGCGGCGCCAGGTCGGCGACCAGCGGCGCGACCGTGGGCGACAGCATCGCCTCGCCCAGTCCGAAGAGCGCGTACGCCGAGATGATCGCGGTGACGCCGACGGCCTGGCCCCCGGGCACCAGGCCGGCGGCCCCGGCGGCGCACCACGCCACCGTCCAGACCAGCCCGACCAGCGCGATCACCCGGCTGCGCCGCCGCCACTCGACCAGCTTGAGCACGACGAACTGCGCCAGCACGATCGCCGCCGTGTTCGCGGCCAGGGCGACACCCAGCATCGACGGCGATATCCGGGCGACGTCCACCGCGAACGCCGACAGCCCGGACTCGAACTGTCCGTAGCAGGCGAAGAACATCACGAAGCCCAGCACGCACAGCTGCACCATGGCGCGGTCGCCGAGCAGGGAGCGCCAGCGGCCGGTGTCGCCGAGGCGCTCACCGACGGTCGGCACCGGGCCGTCGAACACCGGTGTCCGCTCCAGCCTTACGGTCGCGACCGCCGAGCCGAGCGCCAGGAACATCACCGCGTCGATCGCGAAGAGCCGCACAAAGCTCGCGGCGGCGGAGGCGTCCACGAGCAGCCCGCCGAGCAGCCCGCCGATCCCGAGGCCCAGGTTGCCGAGGAAGAACTGGGTGGCGAAGGCCCGCGACCGGGTGAGCGGAGTCGAGCACCAGACGATCAGCGTGGCCAGCGCGGGCTGGATGGCCGCCATACCCGCGCCCAGCACTCCGGCCGCGGCGATGACCGGCGGCTCGCTCGCCGCCAGCCCCAGCCCCATCGATCCGACAGCGGCGGCGACCGCACCCGCGACGGCAACGGACTGCGGCCCTCGCCGGTCGATCAGCCGACCGATGAAGGGCAGCACGGCGAGCGCGGCCACGGCGAACGTCGCGAGCACCACGCCCGCGGTGTTCGCGCCGAGGTCCCGCACCCGCGCCACATAGACGAAGAGGAACGGGACCGTGAAGCCGTTGCCGAACGCGCTCAGCGCGTTGCCCAGCTGGATACGGCGCAGCGCTGCGCCCATCGCGGTGGTCACACTCACCTACCTAGGTCGAGGAGGGGCAAGAGAAACGGGCCTGACCTGCGGGTCGGCCCGGAGGATGCATGTCTGAAGACTTCGAAGGTAAACTTCGATGCTTAAGAGTACAGAGAGAAGGACTTCAGCGCCAATGACTTTCGTGTCATGCTGTTCACATGGCGGAGACCCCCGACCCTGACGACCTGCTGAGCATCGAGGAGCAGATCGCGGCGTATCAGCGCGAGTTCCAGGACCTCGACCCCCAGGTGGAGCAGGTCGTGAGCGCACTCAGCCGGCTCACTCGGCGAATGAACGTCGCGTACAGCCGCCAGTCGGCCACGCTGGGTATCAGCAACTCCGAATGGGAAGTCCTCAAGGCGCTCGTCCTGTCCGGGGCTCCCTACCAACTGGGCCCCGGAGACCTGGCCAAGCGGCTGGGCCTCACCCCCGCCGCCATGACCCACCGCATCGACCGCATGGTCAACGAGGGTCTGGTCACCCGTGAGCGTGACGCGGACAACCGGGTCCGCGTCATCGTCGAGCTGACCCACGACGGCCGGGAGAAGTGGCTGGAGGCGATGCGCCAGGCCGCGATCTTCGAGGCGGACCTTCTCCAGGACCTCTCCAGCGAGGAGCGCGGAGCCCTCGGCGAGATGCTCACCCGCGTGCTGCGCAGGGTGGAGGAGGCCCAGCCCGACGCCGAGGGGCGGCTCAGCAACCTCGGCTGAGCCATGTGGCGTAGCGAGGTTGACACGGGTCCGGGCGATCCGTAACGTACTCCGAGCTGCCACGGAGCCGTAACGGTTATCCGGCAGCACTCGAGCCGCACCGGCGGCAAACCACTTCTGCACGGCCCCTCATCGGGATGGATTTCGGCATGCCGAAATTCGGATCGGGAAGCTCGATTATGAGCATCCGGGGGAATCCGCTAAAGTAGTGGACACGCCGGAAGGCGCGAAACACCCCGCTCCAACAGGGGGCCGGAAACGGAATTCGGATCGGAAACGGACCGGAAATCGGATCTGGTAAGGTTGGAAACACCGAAGGGAAGCGCCCGGAGAAACCGGTGAAAGGGTTTCGAAGGAAGCGTCCGTTCCTTGAGAACTCAACAGTGTGCCAAAAGTCAACGCCAGATATGTTGATAACCCCGTCCATCTCGGACGAGGTTCCTTTGAAAAACACAGCGAGGACGCTGTGAACGGGACTGGATTATTCCTCCGGTTCTGTTCCGCTCTCGTGCAGTGTTTGCCGGGATATCCCGGAAGCATTCACGGAGAGTTTGATCCTGGCTCAGGACGAACGCTGGCGGCGTGCTTAACACATGCAAGTCGAACGATGAACCGGTTTCGGCCGGGGATTAGTGGCGAACGGGTGAGTAACACGTGGGCAATCTGCCCTGCACTCTGGGACAAGCCCTGGAAACGGGGTCTAATACCGGATATGACCGCCGACCGCATGGTCTGGTGGTGGAAAGCTCCGGCGGTGCAGGATGAGCCCGCGGCCTATCAGCTTGTTGGTGGGGTGATGGCCTACCAAGGCGACGACGGGTAGCCGGCCTGAGAGGGCGACCGGCCACACTGGGACTGAGACACGGCCCAGACTCCTACGGGAGGCAGCAGTGGGGAATATTGCACAATGGGCGCAAGCCTGATGCAGCGACGCCGCGTGAGGGATGACGGCCTTCGGGTTGTAAACCTCTTTCAGCAGGGAAGAAGCGCAAGTGACGGTACCTGCAGAAGAAGCGCCGGCTAACTACGTGCCAGCAGCCGCGGTAATACGTAGGGCGCAAGCGTTGTCCGGAATTATTGGGCGTAAAGAGCTCGTAGGCGGCTTGTCGCGTCGGATGTGAAAGCCCGGGGCTTAACTCCGGGTCTGCATTCGATACGGGCAGGCTAGAGTTCGGTAGGGGAGATCGGAATTCCTGGTGTAGCGGTGAAATGCGCAGATATCAGGAGGAACACCGGTGGCGAAGGCGGATCTCTGGGCCGATACTGACGCTGAGGAGCGAAAGCGTGGGGAGCGAACAGGATTAGATACCCTGGTAGTCCACGCCGTAAACGTTGGGAACTAGGTGTGGGCGACATTCCACGTTGTCCGTGCCGCAGCTAACGCATTAAGTTCCCCGCCTGGGGAGTACGGCCGCAAGGCTAAAACTCAAAGGAATTGACGGGGGCCCGCACAAGCGGCGGAGCATGTGGCTTAATTCGACGCAACGCGAAGAACCTTACCAAGGCTTGACATACATCGGAAACACTCAGAGATGGGTGCCCCCTTGTGGTCGGTGTACAGGTGGTGCATGGCTGTCGTCAGCTCGTGTCGTGAGATGTTGGGTTAAGTCCCGCAACGAGCGCAACCCTTGTTCTGTGTTGCCAGCATGCCTTTCGGGGTGATGGGGACTCACAGGAGACTGCCGGGGTCAACTCGGAGGAAGGTGGGGACGACGTCAAGTCATCATGCCCCTTATGTCTTGGGCTGCACACGTGCTACAATGGCCGGTACAATGAGCTGCGAAGCCGTGAGGTGGAGCGAATCTCAAAAAGCCGGTCTCAGTTCGGATTGGGGTCTGCAACTCGACCCCATGAAGTCGGAGTCGCTAGTAATCGCAGATCAGCATTGCTGCGGTGAATACGTTCCCGGGCCTTGTACACACCGCCCGTCACGTCACGAAAGTCGGTAACACCCGAAGCCGGTGGCCCAACCCTTGTGGGGGGAGCCGTCGAAGGTGGGACTGGCGATTGGGACGAAGTCGTAACAAGGTAGCCGTACCGGAAGGTGCGGCTGGATCACCTCCTTTCTAAGGAGCGCATAGCCGACTGCGAGCGAGTGTCTCGCACGGTTGCTCATGGGTGGAACGTTGACTATTCGGCATCGTCTTGGATGCTCTCTCTGTCAGTACTGCTTCTTCGGGGGCGTGGAACGCAGGGTGAGTGGATGGATGGTGTCGGGCACGCTGTTGGGTGTCTGAGGGTACGGGCGAGAGGGTTTCGCTTGTTCCTTCGGCCGGTCTCGGTGTACTGCACGTGAGTGTGGGTGACGGGGTACGGGTCGTTGTTTGAGAACTGCACAGTGGACGCGAGCATCTGTGGCCAAGTTTTTAAGGGCGCACGGTGGATGCCTTGGCACCAGGAACCGATGAAGGACGTGGGAGGCCGCGATAGGCCCCGGGGAGCTGTCAACCGAGCTGTGATCCGGGGGTGTCCGAATGGGGAAACCCGGCAGTCGTCATGGGCTGTCACCCATACCTGAACACATAGGGTATGTGGAGGGAACGCGGGGAAGTGAAACATCTCAGTACCCGCAGGAAGAGAAAACAACCGTGATTCCGGGAGTAGTGGCGAGCGAAACTGGATGAGGCTAAACCGTATGTGTGTGATACCCGGCAGGGGTTGCGCATGCGGGGTTGTGGGAGTGAGCTTCAGTCGTCTGCCGGCGGCTGGGTGAGTCAGAAACCATTGCGATAGGCGAAGGGCATGCGAAAGGCCCGGCGTAGAGGGTAAGACCCCCGTAGCTGAAATCGTGGTGGCTTGCTTGCTTGTTTCCCAAGTAGCACGGGGCCCGAGAAATCCCGTGTGAATCTGGCGGGACCACCCGCTAAGCCTAAATATTCCCTGGTGACCGATAGCGGATAGTACCGTGAGGGAATGGTGAAAAGTACCGCGGGAGCGGAGTGAAATAGTACCTGAAACCGTGTGCCTACAAGCCGTGGGAGCGTCGCCGTGTTCTTCGGAGCACGGTCGTGACTGCGTGCCTTTTGAAGAATGAGCCTGCGAGTTTGCGGTGTGTTGCGAGGTTAACCCGTGTGGGGGAGCCGTAGCGAAAGCGAGTCCGAAGAGGGCGTTTGAGTAGCACGCTCAAGACCCGAAGCGGAGTGATCTAGCCATGGGCAGGTTGAAGCGGAGGTAAGACTTCGTGGAGGACCGAACCCACCAGGGTTGAAAACCTGGGGGATGACCTGTGGTTAGGGGTGAAAGGCCAATCAAACTCCGTGATAGCTGGTTCTCCCCGAAATGCATTTAGGTGCAGCGTCGTGTGTTTCTTGCCGGAGGTAGAGCACTGGATAGGCGATGGGCCCTACCGGGTTACTGACCTTAGCCAAACTCCGAATGCCGGTAAGTGAGAGCGCGGCAGTGAGACTGTGGGGGATAAGCTCCATGGTCGAGAGGGAAACAGCCCAGAGCATCGACTAAGGCCCCTAAGCGTACGCTAAGTGGGAAAGGATGTGGAGTCGCAGAGACAACCAGGAGGTTGGCTTAGAAGCAGCCATCCTTGAAAGAGTGCGTAATAGCTCACTGGTCAAGTGATTCCGCGCCGACAATGTAGCGGGGCTCAAGCGTACCGCCGAAGTCGTGTCATTGCAGTATGTACCCCTAACGGGGGCTGTGATGGGTAGGGGAGCGTCGTGTGCCGGGTGAAGCAGCCGTGTAAGCGAGTTGTGGATGGTTCACGAGTGAGAATGCAGGCATGAGTAGCGATTCACACGTGGGAAACGTGTGCGCCGATTGACTAAGGGTTCCTGGGTCAAGCTGATCTGCCCAGGGTAAGTCGGGACCTAAGGCGAGGCCGACAGGCGTAGTCGATGGACAACCGGTTGATATTCCGGTACCCGCTTTGAAGCGCCAACGCTGAACCAGGCGATGCTAAGTCCGTGAAGCCGCCCTGGATCCTTCGGGTGAAGGGGAGTGGTGGAGCCGACGGTCCAGACCTGTAGTAGGTGAGTGATGGGGTGACGCAGGAAGGTAGTCCATCCCGGGCGGTGGTTGTCCCGGGGTAAGGGTGTAGGACGCAAGGTAGGTAAATCCGTCTTGCTTATGTCTGAGACCTGATGCCGAGCCGATTGTGGTGAAGTGGATGATCCTATGCTGTCGAGAAAAGCCTCTAGCGAGTTTCATGGCGGCCCGTACCCTAAACCGACTCAGGTGGTCAGGTAGAGAATACCGAGGCGTTCGGGTGAACTATGGTTAAGGAACTCGGCAAAATGCCCCCGTAACTTCGGGAGAAGGGGGGCCATTGCTGGTGATGAGTTTTGCACTCGGAGCTGGTGGTGGCCGCAGAGACCAGCGAGAAGCGACTGTTTACTAAAAACACAGGTCCGTGCGAAGCCGTAAGGCGATGTATACGGACTGACGCCTGCCCGGTGCTGGAACGTTAAGGGGACCGGTTAGTCACATTTCGGTGTGGCGAAGCTGAGAACTTAAGCGCCAGTAAACGGCGGTGGTAACTATAACCATCCTAAGGTAGCGAAATTCCTTGTCGGGTAAGTTCCGACCTGCACGAATGGCGTAACGACTTCTCGACTGTCTCAACCATAGGCCCGGTGAAATTGCACTACGAGTAAAGATGCTCGTTTCGCGCAGCAGGACGGAAAGACCCCGGGACCTTTACTACAGCTTGATATTGGTGTTCGGTTCGGCTTGTGTAGGATAGGTGGGAGACTGTGAAGCCGCAACGCCAGTTGTGGTGGAGTCGTTGTTGAAATACCACTCTGGTCGTGCTGGATGTCTAACCTGGGTCCGTGATCCGGATCAGGGACAGTGTCTGGTGGGTAGTTTAACTGGGGCGGTTGCCTCCTAAAGGGTAACGGAGGCGCCCAAAGGTTCCCTCAGCCTGGTTGGCAATCAGGTGTTGAGTGTAAGTGCACAAGGGAGCTTGACTGTGAGACCGACGGGTCGAGCAGGGACGAAAGTCGGGACTAGTGATCCGGCGGTGGCTTGTGGAAGCGCCGTCGCTCAACGGATAAAAGGTACCCCGGGGATAACAGGCTGATCTTCCCCAAGAGTCCATATCGACGGGATGGTTTGGCACCTCGATGTCGGCTCGTCGCATCCTGGGGCTGGAGTCGGTCCCAAGGGTTGGGCTGTTCGCCCATTAAAGCGGTACGCGAGCTGGGTTTAGAACGTCGTGAGACAGTTCGGTCCCTATCCGCTGTGCGCGTAGGAGTCTTGAGAAGGGCTGTCCCTAGTACGAGAGGACCGGGACGGACGAACCTCTGGTGTGCCAGTTGTTCTGCCAAGGGCATGGCTGGTTGGCTACGTTCGGGAGGGATAACCGCTGAAAGCATCTAAGCGGGAAGCCTGCTTCGAGATGAGGGCTCCCACCTCCTTGAGGGGTTAAGGCTCCCAGTAGACGACTGGGTTGATAGGCCAGATATGGAAGCCGGGTGACCGGTGGAGTTGACTGGTACTAATAGGCCGAGGGCTTGTCCTCAGTTGCTCGCGTCCACTGTGTTGGTTCTGAAGTAATGAACCGTGTTGTTTCCGGTTGTTATCTTCATAGTGTTTCGGTGGTCATAGCGTTAGGGAAACGCCCGGTTACATTCCGAACCCGGAAGCTAAGCCTTTCAGCGCCGATGGTACTGCAGGGGGGACCCTGTGGGAGAGTAGGACGCCGCCGAACAAATTTTTAGCCTCGGTCCCGAGCATATTGTGCTCGGGACCGAGGCATTTTTGCGTTCAGCCCCTTTGTCGGGTCGGAGACCCTTTATCGGGTTGGAGAGCCGCGAGCGTCCTGGTGTGGCTACCCCAGTTCGTGGCTCACCAGGCTGCGGTGGGGCCAGCGGGCGCGTGCCTGCTCCTGGGAGCGCATCAGGGCCAGTGTGGGCAGGCCCTGGGCCGCGCCCTGGGCCAGGAGGTCGGGGAGTGCCGGAAGCGGGGCCACGGCGGCGACATCGTCCAGGACGAGGGTGAGTGGTGGGTCGAGCCGACCGGAGGATGACCGTTCGGCCATGCGCCGGCCGTGCTCGACCACGTGCGAGGCGAGTGCGGTCAAGAAGGGCATCGCACCCGGCTGGGTTCGGGGATCCTCGATGGATTCACCCATCAGATAGAGGGTTCCCCCTTCGGCGACGAATGACTCCAGTGCGAGCGTGTCGGCGCGTCCCGGATTGCAGGCGTCCCGGATGTGGATCGATGAGAGCGCGCCGAGAGCACGGGCGGTCAGCTCCTGGGCCATGTCACGGCGTTCGCGGTGTGCGGTGAGCGTGGCCTCCAGCTCACCGGCCGCCCCGCCCGCCGCCTTGGGATGCGTACGGAGGATCCGCACGGGTTCGTGGGCCGAGTTGCCCTGGGCCCAGCGGTGCACATGGCGGAACGGCCGGCCGTCCACGGCGGCGGCGTGCAGCCAGCAGCGGAGCATCGTCTCCGCGGCCTCCGCCATGGGCCGGTCCATCGCGTGTGCCGGGCGGACGGGGGCGAGGAGGGCGGTGGCGCGGGCGGCCGCGATCTCGCGGGAGCCGCAGTCCGCCGCCGGGTTCCAGCGCAGCCGGACCGGGGTGTCGAGCAGATGGGACGGGTCGAAGACATGGGTGGGGCCGAACTTGGCGCGGACGTCCTTCGTCGCGGCCCAGAGCTTGGGATCGCTGGTGACGACGAGGACGGGGCCGACGGCCTCCAGGACGGTGTGGACCGCGGACTCGCCGCGCTGGGCGCCGAAGAGGACACGGGACCGGACCGACTCGCCGTCGGGGAGGCCGGCCACGGTCAGCGGGCCGGTGCGGGCGGTGGGAAGCTGCTGTGCCGCCGTCGGGTGGAGCGGTGCGTACGCGCCGTCCTGGACGGGGGGCGTGGGGACGCCCTCAGCGGGGGCGTCCTGCACGCTCGCTCTCTGCTCGGCGATGCGGGGGTGCGGCTCGGGACCCGTCCCGGTGGCCGCTCGAGCGGCGACGGCCTCGGTCTCGGGGTGACCCGTGACGGGCGCGACGGCTCCGTTGCCGGACACCGCCTGGGTCGGGCCCGGCGCGGCGCTCCGGGACCAGGAGACCGGGGCGCCGTCGGTGGACTCGGCGGAGGGGCCGGCGGTGCCGGAAGCGACCTCTGGGGCCGCTGAGCCGCTTCCCGGGCCACGGGCGGGCGAGGGCTGTGCCTCGACACCCGCGGCCGGCTCAGCCCTCGTACCGCTGTGGGTCGCGGTCTCGGTGCCGCCCTTGGCGGCCCCCGCGCCCGTAAGGCCGAGCCGCTTGGCCTCCGCGGCCTGCGCGCGGGCGGCGCGGCGCCGGGCGCGGACGGTCCGGTAGCGGGCCAGCGTGCCGACCACGAAGATCGTCAGCACGATCAGCACCATCAGCTCGCCGATCACGATGCCCCAGAACAGCCCGTACCCCGACAGCTGGTCCTTCGGGATGCTGGGCCATGCCCCGGCCAGGTCCTGGGGCTCTGTCACCAACTGACGCAGCGCCTGCGGCGTCCGCATGAAGGCCAGGTTGTCCGGCCAGGCGCCGTGGGCGAGGAGTCCCGCCAGACCGGTCGCCGACCACATCAGGCCGAGCAGGCCCAGCAGAAGGACGAAGGAGCCGATCAGCAGGCCGTCCGGAATGCCGCCCCCCGCGGACGGAGGCCTTCCGCGCTCCGCGGGCCCGTCGTGACGCTGTCCCGCCGCCATCTCAGGCCACCGTGGATCCGTACGACGGCCCGCCGTAGGTATCCGCCTCCGCCGCCTCGACCGCGGCGGCGGCCCGCTCCTCGGCCTCCGCCTCGGCCGCCATCTGCAGGGCCAGCGCGTCCTCCGTCATCGCCCGGTCGGTGTAGACGAGAGGCCGCTCGGCCTCGGTGATCAGGTGTTTGACGACCTGTACGTTGCCGTTGACGTCCCATACGGCGATACCGGGGGACAGCGTGGGGATGATCTCGACGGCCCAGCGGGGCAGGCCCAGAACGCGACCGGTGGCCCGTGCCTCGTCCGCCTTCTGGGCGTAGATCGTCCGTGTGGAGGCCATCTTGAGGATGGCCGCGGCTTCCCGCGCCGCCGCGCCGTCCACCACGTCGGAGAGATGGTGGACGACGGCGACGAAGGACAGGCCGAGCCGGCGCCCGAACTTCAGCAGCCGCTGGAAGAGCTGGGCGACGAAGGGCGAGTTGATGATGTGCCAGGCCTCTTCGACCAGGAAGATGCGCTTCTTACGGTCGGGACGGATCCAGGTGTGCTCGAGCCAGACCCCCACGATGGCCATCAGGATCGGCATCGCGATCGAGTTGCGATCGATATGGGAGAGGTCGAAGACGATCAGCGGTGAGTCCAGATCGATCCCGGCCGTGGTGGGGCCGTCGAACATACCGCGCAGATCACCGTCGACCAGCCGGTCCAGCACCAGGGCGACATCGAGGCCCCAGGCCCGTACGTCGTCTATGTCGACGTTCATCGCCTCCGCCGATTCGGCCTCGGGGTGGCGCAGCTGCTCCACGATGTCGGTCAGCACCGGCTGGCGGTCGACGATGGTCTCGTTGACGTAGGCGTGCGCGACCTTCAGGGCGAACCCGGAGCGCTCGTCGAGCCCGTGCCCCATCGCGACCTCGATGATCGTACGGAGCAGGGCGAGCTGACCGGTCGTGGTGATCGCCGGGTCCAGGGGGTTCAGCCGGATACCGCCGTCCAGGGCCGCCATCGGGTCGAGCCGGATGGGCGTGATCCCCAGCTCCTGGGCGATGAGATTCCATTCGCCGACCCCGTCCTCACCCTGGGCGTCCAGCACCACCACCTGGCGGTCGCGGAACCGCAGCTGGCGCAGGACATAGGTCTTCTCCAGGGCCGACTTGCCGTTTCCGGACTCGCCCAGCACCAGCCAGTGGGGAGCCGGCAGCTGCTGGCCGTAGAGCTGGAAGGGGTCGTAGATGTAGCCCTTGCCGGAGTAGACCTCGCGGCCGATGACCACGCCGGAGTCGCCGAGGCCGGGGGCCGCGGTGGGCAGATAGACGGCCTGGGCCTGGCCGGTGGAGGTGCGCACGGGCAGCCGTGTCGTCTCCACCTTTCCGAACAGAAAGCTGGTGAACGCATCGGTGATGGCGCTCATCGGATCGGCCACGGCGGAGCCCCTATCGTCCCTGTCGTCCCAGTCGTCTCTATCGGCGGATGCCGGTCGCGAACGGCAACGTGTTCACAAAGGCCCGGTGGTGTTCGCGGTCGCACCACTCCAGCTTGAGGTAGCTCTTCCCCGCTGAGGCCCGGATGGTCCGCTTGTCGCGCGCGAGGGCCTCCGGCGACCGGGAGGAGACGGTGATGTAGCCGACGAGGTTGACGCCCGCGGCGCCGCTGGCGAGGTCCTCGCCGCGCTGGTCGAGCCGGCCGTGGGCGGCGATGTCGCGCGGGTCGACGGTGCGGTTCATCTTCGCGGCGCGGCTGGCCTCGGCCTCGTCGTTGGTCTTCTCGGTGAGCATCCGCTCGATGGCGACCTCGGTGGGCTCGAGGTCCATGCAGACGGCGACCGTACGGATGACATCGGGGGTGTGGACGAGCAGCGGGGCGAGGAAGTTGACCCCGACCGGCGTCATGGGCCACTCCTTCACCCAGGCCGTGGCATGGCACCAGGGCTCGCGGGTGCTCGACTCCCGGGTCTTGGCCTGGAGGTAGGTGGGCTCCATCGCGTCCAGCTCGGCGGGCCAGGCGTTCCGCTTGGTCATCGCCTGGATGTGGTCGATGGGGTGGTCCGGGTCGTACATGGAGTGGATGAGCGACGACAGCCGCCCCTGCCCCAGGGGCTGCCGCACCCGGATGTCGGCCTCGGCGAGCCGGGCGCAGATGTCGGTCAGCTCACGGGCCATCACCACGGCGAGGCCCGCGTCCTTGTCGAGCCGGCGGCCGCCGCCGCTGTGGCGGGCGGCGCGCGCGATGGCCTGGGCCTCGGCGGCGAGCTCGCGGGTGTAGTGCATACAGGCGACGAGATAGGCGCGGTGCTGCTCGGAGGAGGTGGAGACCATGGACTGCAACTGGTCGTAGGAGTCCTTGAGCCAGGCGGGGGCGTTGTCGTCGCCGCGCCGCTCGACGTCCTTGGCGTGCGCGTCGGGGTCGGCGGGGAGGGTGCGGGCCAGCATCTGCAGACGGGTCACGAAACCGTCGCCGTTGGCCACGTGCTTGAGCAGGGTGCCGAACCGGTCGACCAGGGCCTCCTGGTCCTCGCTGTCGCGCAGGCCGACGCCGGGGCCCTCGATCTCGATGGCGGCGGTGACGGTGCGGCGGTCGGCGTGCAGCAGCACGGCGATCTCGTCGGGGCCGAAGGGGGCGGCCAGCCAGTTGATCCGGCCGATGCCGGGGGGCGGGCCGACCTCGATCTCGCGGCCGTCGAGGCGGGTGCCGGCCTCGGCGGCGCCGGAGCGGTAGGTGGTGGTGCCCTTACGGACGCTGCGCTTGTAGGAGCGGTTGATCTCGAACCACCTGTAGAACGTCCGCCCGTTGTACGGAACGTACACGGCGGCGAGGGCGAGGGTGGGGAAGCCGACCAGGGCGACGATACGGAACATCAGCACCGGCACCAGCAGCCCGCACATCATCCCGATGAACGCCCCCGCGATGATCAGCGCGATTTCGCCGGTCTCGCGGTTCTTGCCGACGATCGCGTTGGGGCGGGGACGTCCGATCAGATATGTGCGACGGGGTGCGATGGGATGCGACTGGGCGTCGATCGTCACCGTCGGTCACCTCCCGGGGTGTTGCCGGAGCTGCGGTTGCTGGTGGAGGCGCCGGCTGAACCGCCGGGGTGGCCGGTGCGGCTGGCGGGCGCGGGTGCGCCGCCCCCGCCGCCCGAGCCTGTTCCACCTCCGCCGCCGGTGCGGGTGCTGTGGGCCGATACCCCGCCGGAGACGGGGTTGGCGGGCTTGACCTGCCCCGGGGTGGCGGCGCCGCCTCCGCCGGCGTCGCCGCCGCGGGCGCTGTGGGTGTTGATGCCCTGCTTCACCAGAGCGGCGGGAGAGCTGATGACGGCGGCGGCCTGGCGGGACGCGGGATCGGCGCTGGCGCTGCGGGCCTTGACGATCTCGTCGCCGAAGCCCGGCACGAAGCGGTAGATCATCGCGCTGGCGAAGATGGCGAGGATGATGATGGACAGGCCGGAGACGACGGCCGAGAAGGCGTCGGGCTCGTCGCCGGAGGTGGACAGCGCGCCGGCGAGCGCCAGGACTATCACGATCACCGGTTTGACGAGGATCACGGCGATCATGATCCCCGCCCAGCGGCGCACATGCCCCCACATGTTCTTGTCGACGAGGCCCGAGTAGACGGCGGTGCCGAGCAGCGCGCCCACGTAGAGGAGGGCGGCCCGGATGACGAGTTCGAGGCAGAGGACGCCGGCGGCGAGGATCGTCACGAGCGAGACGACGATGAGCATGATGGGGCCGCCGCCGATGTCCTCGTCCCGCTTGAGCGCCTGGGCGAAGGAGCCGAAGAAGGCGTCGTTGTCCGCACCGCTGCCGGTGGAGATGGCGTCGGTGACGGCGTCGGTCGCGGTGACGACCGTATAGAGGATGAGGGGCGTGAAGGCGGAGGCCAGGACCGTCAGCCAGAGGAAACCTATGGCTTCGGAGAGCGCCTCGCCGAGGGGGACGCCGCGGATGGCGCGCTTGGCGACGGCGAGGAGCCAGAGGATGAGGGTGAGGACGGTGGAGGCGGCGAAGACGACGGCGTACTGGCGGAGGAACGACTCGTTGGTGAAGTCGACGTTGGCCGTCTCCTTGACGAGCTTGGAGAGCTTGCCGACGAGCCAGGAGGCGGCGTCGGCGCAGCCGCGGGCCAGGGAGGCGGCGGGGTCCAGGGGGTTGGAGGGGTCGGAGCTCGGAGAATCGCCTCCGCTGCCCTTGCACAGATCCTTGAGCTGGCCGTCGTCGATGCCGTCGCAGCCGTCGCTGGTGTCGGACGGAGTCGGAGTCGGCGATGGGGCAGCGGCAGCGCGCGTTGCCAACAGCACGCCAGCGGCTTGGACGCATGCGACTGCGGCGCTGATCGAGAGGGCACGACGGCGATTAACGGGCATACGTGAACCCTCCGAACCCTTGTACGGCATTGGCCATGTCCTCCGCCGAGGACGCGGCTTGGTCGCGGCCGACAGGTGCCGGGCCGGTCTTCTGGGTGTACTGGGTTACCTTCCAGTCGCCCTTGATCCATTTCAGCTTGAAGGTATCCGTGTACCAGCTCTCGGCGACCGGGTTCTTGGACCCTTCTCCTGCCACGCCGAAGAGCAGCGAGTGCCAGACGGCAACCTGTGCTTCGCCGTCCTTGAACTTCTCCACCTTGGCGCCTACGGGGTTGACGCGGGAGACGAAGGTCATGCCGTCCGGAGCATCGCCATTGGCGTCCAGGCCTGCATTTGAAAAGATCTTGTTGTTGGAGAACGCGTTGTTGAGCTCGTCGAGCTGTGCAGCGGCTACGTCAGGGGCGTAGATCGCATTGACGATCGCTTTGCGACGGTCTGCTTTGAACATGCCGTCGGACCCCAGCGCCACCGCATAGTTCGCCGCCGCGCTCTGCGCCCCCTGTTCCGACTTGGCGAAGCCCGAGGCGATGCCCGTGGTGTTGTTCTTGCCCTCGACCGGGCGTTCGCCCGTGGGGGCGGTGGGGCGGGCTTCGGTGCTGGTGCCGCCGGTGCCGCCGGTGTCGCCGTTGTCGGAGTCGCCGTTGTTGTCGCCGCCGCGGTTGACGAAGGCGATGGCCGCGAGGAGGAGGACGACGACGCCGACGACGGTGACCAGGTTGCGGCTGGGTTTGCCGGTGCGGCCGGGGGCCCGGCGGGGCGGGCCGTAGGGGTCGCCGTCGCCCTCGGGCAGGCGGGTGCGCGTCAGGTGGCCTTGGGGGGACGCGCCGCGGCCGCGGCGCGTCTCGTGGCCCTCGTAGTCACCGCCGTATCCGTCGTCGCCCAGACTCATCCTGCGTACGCCCCTTCGCCCGTGCCGAGCCCGCTGACCCTGCCGGCCCCGCGGATTCTGCCGATCCTGCCGACCGCGTCATCCATCGTCCCTCTTCCGCCACCCGCATACGACGGTAGCGGTGCGGACTGACGCTCGGACGCGCTGGTGTGAGTGGACATCAAGCTGACACGACCTCAGCGTGGGGAGCGGGAGCGGGCATCAGGAAGCAGCCTCGGGTACGGAGTGTGGGGCTGGTAGGGGGAATCGGGGGCGGAGGCTTGCGGCCAGGGGGGTGCGCCGCGCGCGGGGGAGTGGCTCGGGGGTGGGCGGGGGCGTGGCTAGATGGCCATGCCGTAGACGATCGTGAAAAGCGTGCCCAGTGAACCGATGATGAACACACCGGTGAGGCCGGCGACGATCAGCCCCTTGCCCTGCTCGGCGCTGAAGGTGTCGCGCAGCGCCGTCGCGCCGATCCGCTGCTTGGCCGCACCCCAGATGGCGATGCCGAAGCACAGCAGCAGGGCGACCGCCATCACGACCTCGATCATGACGCGGGCTTCGCTGCCCAGACTGCCGAACGGACCCCAGTCTGGGGCGATTCCGCCGATGATGGTGTTGATGTCGCCCTTTTCGGCCGCTAGGAACATGATGAACTCACCGCCCCTTGTGGGTAGTTGTGTCCCCCGCCCGGTATGGCGTGGGTCAGCCTCTATCTTCGCTGATGAATCCGCTTCCGCATGTCGATTTGGCGGCATTTCTTAGCGGATCTCGTGCGTGTTGTGGGACACGGCCGTCTGTCAGGGGTGTGAGGCGTGTCAAAGGAGTGTCGTATGGTCACTCTGTGTATCACGCGGGTGCGTGTTGGGCAACGATCGGTGAGGGCCGCGGGAGGCCCGTCCGTCGCTCATGGGCCGGCGGGCCCGTCGGCCTCGGTGAGGTCGGCGAAGTCGTCGAACTCGCCCGCCTTGACCCCTTTGATGAACGCCTCCCACTTGGCCCGGGTCGTGACCACGACGGTCTCCGGGTCGTTGCTCTCGCGCATCAGGATCTGGTCGTCGGGGCCCACGGCCACCTCGAGGTAGGCGATGCCCTCCTCGCTGTCGGCGGGGGCGGCCCGCTGCCAGTCGAGGTCTTGCCAGTCGAGCCGTGTCATCTGCGGTCCTCAGGGTCGTGGTGCTCGGACGGCTGGACTCTACGCTTCCCGTCGGCCCGCGAGCAGCGGCCGAGGCGGAGCGGCGAGGTGCGGGGACGGGGGCGGCGAGGCGCGGGGGGCGGGTCGGCGGCGCACAGGGGGGCGCGCGGCGGGGACCCGTCGTATGGTTTCGGCTGGGGAGCGGCTGATTTTCGCCGTGCGTACGGAAACGTGTTCGCAGCGCAGGTGAATGGGGGAGGATGGCCGGGTGCGTAAGGTCTGGCTGGGTGTCAGTGTCGGTCTCGGAGTCTCCTTTTCCTTCGTCGCGCTGCTCGTCGTCGGCACCTACATGGTCGCGGCGGACCTCGTCGGCGGTGCGGGCGGTAAGGCCGTCGGGCTGGCGAAGGGCTCCGTCCCCGCCGCGTACGAATCGCTGATCCAGGAGTACGGGAACTCCTGCTCCGCCATCAACCCGGCGCTCCTCGCCGCGCAGCTCTACCAGGAGAGCGGCTGGAACGCGAAGGCGCAGAGCCCGGCCAACGCCAAGGGGCTGGCGCAGTTCATCCCCGCCACCTGGGCCTCGCACGGGGTCGACGGCAACAAGGACGGCGTCAAGGACATCTGGGACCCGCAGGACGCGATCCCGTCGGCGGCCGCCTATGACTGTTCGCTCGCCAAGTACGTCAAGGACGTGCCGGGCAACCCGACGCACAACATGCTGGCCTCGTACAACGCGGGTGCGTACGCCGTGATCAAGTACGGCGGGGTGCCGCCTTACAGCGAGACCCAGAACTATGTGAAGACCATTACCACCCTCGCCAAGAGCTTCGAGGCGCCGGTCCAGAAGGTCCAGCCCTCCCAGCAGTCGGCCGGGGCGATCTACTTCGCGCAGAAGCAGCTCGGCAAGCCCTATCTGTGGGGCGGGAACGGCACGCCGGAGCAGGGCGGGCGGTTCGACTGCTCGGGGCTGACGAAGGCGGCGTACAAGACGGTCGGGATCGACCTGCCGCGCGTCGCCAACGACCAGTGGAACGCCGGACCGCATCCCAAGCGGGACGAGCTGCTCCCCGGGGACCTGGTCTTCTTCGCCTACGACCTCGACGATCCGAGATCGATCCACCACGTGGGGATCTATGTGGGCGGCGGCTACATGATCAACGCTCCCTACACCGGTGCGGTGATCCGCTTTGACAAGATCGACACGCCGGACTACATCGGTGCTACGCGGGTGACCCAAGATGGCGCAAAAGCGCTGCCGCGGGCGAACTCCGCGTGAAGATTCCCCCTGAGCTGCGACGATCGGTCACCCTTCGATAACGTCCCGGTGATCGTTGGGTTGAGAACGGAACCCCCGGCGAGAAGAGGGCGTTCCCTGGAAGTGGATCGAGCGTGGATCGGTGTGGACCGACGGCGGACTGTCCGGCGCCGGTCGCGGTGACCACGATCGCACGGCATGACGGGGGTTGGCAGCTGCACGTAGTGACAGGCAAGAGATAAGGGGCCACGGCATATGGCTGGACTCGCACTGGACGGGTCGAACCCCGATGTCAGCCTTCTCTACGACATCAACGGGCTGGCGAAGGACGCCCCCCACTGGTTCGACCGCGTCATGGAGTTCGTCGGCGAGTACGGGATCATCATCGGGCTCGCCCTGGTGACCCTGGCCGCTTGGTGGAACGTGCGGAAGCGGCCGCAGGACGCGCCGTCCGCCGTCGCCGGGCTGGTGTGGGCCCCGCTGGCCGCCGGGCTGGCGCTGGTGGCCAACATCCCGATCCGCGGCTTCGTCGAGCGGCCGCGGCCCTTCAACGACCACCAGGGGCTCGACGTCCTGGTCGCGGGGAAGACCGACTTCTCGTTCGTCAGCGACCACGCGACGCTGACCATGGCGGTCGCCGCCGGTGTCTTCATGGCCCACCGCGCCTACGGGTCGATCGCGATAGGCCTCGCGCTGCTGGAAGGGTTCTGCCGCGTCTATATGGGCGTCCACTACCCCACCGACGTGATCGGTGGGTTCGCGCTGGGCACGGCGGTCACGCTGCTGCTGGCGCCGCTCGCGATGATGCTGCTGACACCGCTGACCACGACCCTCGCGAACTCGCGCGCCGGGTGGCTGGTGCGGACCGAGCCCGCCGCGGCGGACCGGGATGCGGACGAGGCGTTCCCGGAGCTTCCCGGGTCCCGCTCGGCGGACGGCGACCGCGGGAACAAGGACCTGGCGGCCTGAGCGGCTTCCTTACGGAGGCGATCTGCGATTGAAGGCCCGGCGGCAGCCGGGCCTTCAGCACATCCGCGTGCTCACAGCGCCTGCGGGAAGTCGAAGAGCCGGTCCGGGTCGTACCGCTTCTTCAGCCGTGTGAGCTTGTCGGCGGCCGAGCCGTAGTACGCCGAGCGCCAGTCCTTCAGTGACGCGTCCGTGTAGTTCTGGTACGCCGCCCCGGAGGCGTACCGCCGCATCGCCGTATGGGCCTCGTCCAGCCAGGCGTTCGGCGCGCTGCCCGAGCCGCTCGCCGCCCAGGACGCGGTGTACTGCGCGAGGAACCGCGAGCGGCGGTGGACGAAGGACGTGGCCGTGGGCGCGACCCGGTTGACCGCCCCGCCGAGCGCGGTGAGCGCGATGCTGACCCCGCCCCCGCCGCTGGTGCGCCGTCCGTAGCGGTCCAGCTGGTCGAGCATGGCCCGTACGCCCGCCTGGCTCAGCGAGCGGTCGTAGAAGTCCGAGCGCGCCGCGTAGGTCTCGCGGTTCAGCACCCCGGAGGTGCTGCGGCCGGGCTTGTCGCCGGGCAGGTGGCAGTCGGTCGTCGAGGTGTCGCCGCAGCCCGCGTACATCCGCATGGCGTCGACGTAACCGCGGCGGCGCAGGGAGACCTGGGAGGCGGGGCCGGGGCCGCCCGGTCCGTCGGCGAGCCGGTCCACCGCGTCTTGCAGCGCGCCGTAGGTGCCGAGCGAGAAGCAGCTCACGGACACGGTGGGGGTGTGTCCGGGGGTGGCCGAAAGGTGCAGCGCCGACCAGATCTCGTCCGGCTGGTCCGGACCCCAGGCCTGCCAGGCGCTCAGCACCTTCGTGGCCTTGGTCCACGGCCATGACATGTAGCAGGTGACGCCGTCGGCCGCCGCGTGCGTACGGAAGCGCAGTTCGGTGACGACGCCGAAGTTGCCGTTGCCCGCGCCGCGCAGCGCCCAGAACAGATCGGCCTCGCGGTCCTTGGAGACCTCCAGGGTCTTGCCGTCCGCGGTGACGATGGTCGCCCCGGTGAGGCTGTCGGCGGTGAGCCCGTACGCCCGGGAGACCACGCCGTGGCCGCCGCCGAGGGTCAGCCCCGAGATGCCGACGCTCGGGCAGGAGCCACCGGGGACGGTGACCCCGTGGGCGCCGAGCTGTGTGTAGACGTCGATGAGCTTGGCGCCGGCGCCGATCCGTGCCTCGCCGGAGGTCGTGCGGATCGACGAGAGCGCGGAGACGTCGATGACCAGGCGGCCGTCGCCGCTCGACCAACCGGCATAGGAGTGCCCGCCGTTGCGTATGGCGACGGGGGAGCCGTGGCGCCGGGCGAAGTCCAGACAGGCGGTGATGTCCGAGGTGTTCGCCGCATAGGCGACGGCGGCGGGGCGCAGATGGTCGAAGCGGGTGTTGTAGAGCCGGCTGGCGGAGGTGTAGTCGGAGTCTCCTGGGCGCACCAGGTCGCCCTGTAGGCCCTTGCCGAGCGCGCTCCAGTCGGCGGACCGCGGCTTGCCGTCGATGGCGCCGCGCGTACCGCTCGCGGAGGCCGAACGGACCTCAGTCGAGGAGGAGCCGGCGGAGGGTCCGTCGCCGCCGGCCTGTCCCGTGCCGTCGTCGCACGCGGTGGCCCAGGTGGCGGTGGCCGCCAGCCCCGTGCCCGCTGCCAGCAGTGTCCGCCGGTTCATGGCGGTGTCCCCTCCCTGTCGACGCTGTTCTCAACCGTCGACCGGGCCACCGCGAAGTCGGCCCGGTCTCAGGGTCAGAGGGGTGCACCGGGCGGTGTGGTTCCGCTTGTGGCCGAATAGTTGTCGGGGGACGGACAAGCCGGGACTGACGCGTCGCGGCGGACAAAGCCGCGCTAGTCGGGCGGGGCCGGTGAATCGCCCGCGCCGGAGGGGGAGTGACGGGCCGTCGCGTGGGCGGCCGCGTCGTCGCGGGCGACGGCGCGGGCGCGACGGGCCGGGCCGGACCAGCCGCAGGTGCAGCGGGCGATGGCGAAGGCGCCCCGTTCCACGGTGGTGGTGCGGTCCTGGCTGGGGCCCATGTCGGCTGAGTCGAGCACATGACCACGCTATCGGGCCGTGACGGGCCACCGGTACGGATCGTTAAACCAACAAGTATCAAGCGTGGACGAGCGTGGCCAGGGGGTCGGCGGTCGATGGAGTTCCAGCAGCGCGGGCTCGGCGTACGGAGACGGGTGAGGGCGGTCGCCGGGGTCGTGGCGGCCGGACTGCTGGCCGTGTCGCCGGCGGCCGTCAGCGGCTGTTCCTCCCAGACGGTGGCCGATGAACGCCCCGGCGGCGCCGCGCGGGAGAGCGCGGTCTCGGTGCTGCACCGGGCCGCGGATGTGCTGGTCAGATCGGGCAGTTCACGGGTCCGTACGACCATGGAGACGGCAACGGGCGGCACCCGCGTGTCCATCCGGGGCAGCGGTGCGTACGACTTCGAGAAGCGGCTGGGCCGGCTGCGGCTGCTGCTGCCGAGGGACGCGACGGGGACCGCCGAGCACGCGCCGATCACCGAACTCCTGGCCTCCGGGGCGCTTTTCATGCGCAACCGCGGCGCGGGCATTCCCCGCGACAAATGGGTGCGGGTGGATACCACGGACGTTCCGGACGGCAATCTGGTCACCGGCGGGGCCACGGACCCGCTGACCGCCGCCGAGCTGCTGCGCGGGGTGCGGAAGGCCAGCCTGGTCGGCGAGGAGGGACTCGGCGGGGATCTGGTGCGCCACTACCGCGGCACCACCGACATCGGCCGGGCGGCGCGGGTCGCCTCGGGGGGTGCGCGGGGCTCGCTGGTGGCCGCGGCGCGGGGATTCGCCGAGCGCGCGGTGCCCTTCGACGCGTATCTCGACGGACTCGGCCGGCTGCGTCAGGTGCGGCACCGGTTCACGGTGAGCGGCCGGGGTGACGGACAGGGGGAGTCGGAGGGCTCGGGTGCCGCCGGGCGGCGCGGTGCGCTGCGGGTCGCCTCGACGACGGAGCTGTACGACTTCGGGACGCCGGCCGTGGTCGAGCTCCCCAAGCCCACGGATATCTACACAGGGAAGGTCGGATCACCTCAGAAGTAGTCGGAGGGGCCCGCTTTGCCCTTCGAAATGGCCCATCCGTGCCATGCGCGGAGTGTGTACCGATCCCTACGCTGGGAAGCCGCTGCTCGAAAGTGCTCGCAGGTGCTCGCTGGAGGAGGTGAAACACGTGGTTGCGCGTCGCGGCTCGTCGGGCCCGGACCCCGTGGCCCTCGTCGAAATCGATCTCTACGGTGATTTGATGATCGCTGCGTCGAGCGCGGACGAGGACAGGCTCAGTACGGACCGTATCGACGAGGTGCTCCGGGTGCAGGCCGACCGATCGGAATCGGCCGAGGGAGCCAAGGGTGCCAAAGGGGTAAAGGGCGCCAACGGCGTCGAAGGCATCACAGGTGTCAAAGGTGTCGGAGGTGCCCAAAGCGGCACGGGCGCTCACGGCGCCGAGGGAGTCGGGGGCGCCCCGGAGGCCGAGGGTCCGGACGCCCCGTAGCGACGTCGCCGCCTCGTCGGACGGATGCCCCGCGGGTCCCGTCCGGCGAGGACGCGGTCATGGTGCCGGTCATGTCGGTGCCGGTCATGTCCACGCCGGTCGGTCCGTCTTGATCTCCACCCCGGTCATGTCCACGCCCCGCGGTGGTCAGGGGCGGCGGTGGCAGCCGGTGCTCAGGTCCGCAGCAGCCGGGCGATGGCCGCCGTGGCCTCGGCCACTTTGGCGTCCACCTCGCTCGTGCCCTCCGTCTCGCCCTGGGCGGCGCTCTCCACGGCCGCGCTGGCGACGCAGTGGCGCAAATGCTCCTCGAGCAGCTGGAGGGCGAAGGACTGGAGCGCCTTGGTGCTCGCCGAGACCTGGGTGAGTATGTCGATGCAGTAGACGTCCTCCTCGACCATCCGCTGCAATCCTCTGATCTGGCCCTCGATCCGGCGCAGCCGCTTGAGGTGCTGATCCTTTTGCTTGGCGTACCCGTGGCCGCCGTGGGGTACGGAATCCTGGGCGGACGTCTGGCCGGACGCCTGGCCCCGCTCGCCGCCTTCGATCGGCGCGGTGGTGTCGGCTGCCGTGGTCGTCATGGCGTCCTCCCGTTGATCGTTCTCTGTCCCCATATACCCCCAGCGGGTATATGGTACCGGCTTTTCCGGTCGAACCGGGCCCCCGTGCTGAGCACTCTGCCCTATGGGCGACACTGGGAACGCCGGTTACCGTGGCCGGAAGATGCGCCTAGCATCGACGAGTCCCCATCCGCTGCATTCCGAGGATCCCCAGTGCGCTTTCGTCTGACCCCCAGGGAGACGAGCTTTTACGACATGTTCGCCGCGTCCGCGGACAACATCGTGACCGGCTCCAAGCTCCTGATGGAACTGCTCGGGGCGGACTCCTCCGCTCGTGCCGAGATCGCCGAGCGGATGAGGGCCGCGGAGCACGCCGGGGACGACGCCACACACGCGATCTTCCACCAGCTGAACTCCTCCTTCATCACCCCGTTCGACCGCGAGGACATCTACTCCCTGGCCTCGTCCCTCGACGACATCATGGACTTCATGGAGGAGGCCGTCGACCTGGTCGTCCTCTACCAGATCGAGGAGCTGCCCAAGGGCGTCGAGCAGCAGATCGAGGTGCTGGCGCGAGCGGCCGAGCTGACCGCCGAGGCGATGCCGAATCTGCGCACCATGACCAACCTCACGGAGTACTGGATCGAGGTCAACCGGCTGGAGAACCAGGCGGACCAGATCCACCGCAAGCTCCTGGCCCACCTCTTCAACGGTAAGTACGACGCCATCGAGGTGCTCAAGCTCAAGCAGATCGTCGATGTGCTGGAGGAAGCGGCCGACGCCTTCGAGCATGTGGCCAACACGGTCGAGACCATCGCCGTCAAGGAGTCCTGAGCCCCGGCATGGACACCCTCGCGCTTGTCGTGACCATCGCGGTCGCGCTCTTCTTCACCTATACCAACGGCTTCCACGACTCGGCCAACGCCATCGCGACCTCGGTCTCCACCCGGGCGCTGACCCCCAGGGCGGCGCTGGCGATGGCCGCCGTGATGAACCTCGCGGGTGCCTTCCTGGGCAGCGGCGTCGCCAAAACCGTCAGTGAGGGGCTGATCGCGACCCCCACGGGCGACCAAGGCATGATGATCTTGTTCTCCGGGTTGGTCGGTGCGATCACCTGGAACATGGTGACCTGGTACTTCGGTCTGCCGTCCTCCTCCTCGCACGCCCTGTTCGGCGGGCTGGTCGGCGCGGCACTCGCGGGAGCGAGCACGGTCCACTGGGACGGGGTGCTGGAGAAGATCGTTATCCCGATGGTGCTCTCGCCCGTCGTCGGCCTGGTGCTGGGCTACTTCGTGATGGTGATCATCCTCTGGCTGTTCCGTAACGCGAACCCGCACAAGGCCAAGCGCGGCTTCCGGATAGCGCAGACCGTCTCGGCGGCGGGCATGGCGCTCGGCCACGGTCTCCAGGATGCCCAGAAGACCATGGGTGTCGTGGTGATGGCCCTGGTCATCGGGGGCGTCCAGGACGAAGGCGACGCGATTCCGGTGTGGGTGAAGATCGCCTGCGCCGCGATGCTGTCGCTCGGCACCTACGCGGGCGGCTGGCGCATCATGCGCACGCTGGGACGGCGGATCATCGAGCTGGACCCGCCGCAGGGATTCGCGGCGGAGACCACGGCGGCCGGCGTCATGTACACGGCGTCGTTCATGTTCCAGGCGCCGATCTCGACCACGCATGTCATAACGTCGGCGATCATGGGTGTGGGGGCCACCAAGCGAGTGAGCGCGGTGCGCTGGGGCGTCGCGAAGAACATCGTCCTCGGCTGGTTCATCACCATGCCCGCGGCGGCCGCGGTCGCCGCGCTCTGCTACTGGATCGTCAACCTGGCCTTCGGCTGACCGTTGGGCGTTCCCCTATAAAGCCGGACGTTCCGCGCAAGCCGGACGTTCCGCGTAAAGCCAGACGTTCCCGCGTGCAGCCGGATGTACGGCCGGACGTACGAGCGGAAACGCAGTGGGCCCGCCCCCGGGAGCCAGGGGCGGGCCCTTTCTCGTCTTGCGGTGGCACCGCCATGCAGCACCGCAGGACGTTTTGGTTCCTCGCCGGCCGGGCGAGGGGCCTGGTCAGCCGAAGCGGCCCGAGATGTAGTCCTCGGTCGCCTGTACCGACGGGTTGGAGAAGATCCGCTCGGTCTCGTCGATCTCGATGAGCTTGCCGGGCTGGCCGACGCCGGCCAGGTTGAAGAAGGCCGTACGGTCCGAGACGCGCGCCGCCTGCTGCATGTTGTGCGTCACGATGACGATCGTGAAGCGCTCCTTGAGCTCACCGATCAGGTCCTCGATGGCGAGCGTCGAGATCGGGTCGAGCGCCGAGCAGGGCTCGTCCATCAGCAGCACATCGGGCTCGACCGCGATGGCGCGGGCGATGCACAGCCGCTGCTGCTGACCGCCGGAGAGCCCGGCGCCCGGCTTGTTCAGCCGGTCCTTGACCTCGTTCCACAGGTTGGCGCCCTTGAGGGACTTCTCGACGATGCCCTCGAGCTCGCTCTTCTTGTACGAGCCGTTGAGCTTCAGCCCGGCCGCGACGTTCTCGAAGATGGACATCGTCGGGAACGGGTTGGGGCGCTGGAAGACCATGCCGACCGTGCGGCGTACGGAGACCGGGTCCACGTCCGAGCCGTAGAGGTTCTCGTCGTCGAGCATCACCTTGCCCTCGACCCGGCCGCCGGGGGTGACCTCGTGCATCCGGTTGAGGGTGCGCAGGAAGGTGGACTTGCCGCAGCCCGACGGGCCGATGAAGGCGGTCACCGAGCCGGGCTCGACCGTCATCGAGATGTCCTCGATGGCTTTGTGGCTGCCGTAGTAGGCGGTGAGCCCGCTGACGTCGATGCGCTTGGCCATGTGAATCACTTCTCTTCTTCTTGGCCTCAGCGGCCGGTCTTCGGGGCCTTCCAGCGGGCGATGCCGCGGGCCACCAGGTTCAGGATCATGACGAAGGCGATGAGCACGAGTGCCGCGGCCCAGGCCCGGTTGTAGGAGGCTTCGTTGCCGAGCTGCCACTGCTCGTAGATGTAGTAGGGCAGCGACGACTGGGCGCCTTCGAACGGGTTGTTGTTGATCCCCGCGGCGCCGAAGACCAGCAGCACGATGGGCGCGGACTCCCCGGCGATACGGGCGACCGCGAGCATCACACCCGTGGTGATCCCGCCGATGGCGGTGGGCAGCACCACCTTGAGGATGGTGCGCCACTTGGGCACGCCGAGGGCGAGGGACGCCTCCCGCAGCTCGTCCGGGACGAGCTTGAGCATTTCCTCGGTCGAGCGGACGATGATCGGCATCATCAGGATGGCCAGCGCCATGGCACCGGCGAAGCCCGAGTAGTCGAAGTCGAGGATGATGATCCAGAAGCTGAAGATGAACAGACCGGCGACGATCGAGGGGATACCGGTCATCACGTCGACGAAGAAGGTGACGGCCTTCGCGAGCCGGCCGCGGCCGTACTCCACCAGGTAGACGGCGGTCAGCAGCCCGATCGGCACGGCGATGACCGCGGCCAGGAGGACCTGCTCGAGGGTGCCGATGATCGCGTGGTACGCGCCACCGCCGGGCAGGATCGTCTGCACGCCCTCCATGGAGTGGCTCAGGAAGTAGCCGTCGAGCACGGTGCGGCCCCGGTCGACGGTCTCCCAGATCAGCGAGAGCAGCGGGACGACGGCGAGCAGGAAGCAGACCCACACCAGGCTGGTGGCCAGCCGGTCCCTGGCCTGCCGGCCGCCTTCGACCACGGCGCCGAGGCCGAACGAGGCGACGATGAACACCAGGGCGGCGATCAGGCCCCACTGGAACGTGTTGTCCGTGCCCAGGGCGGTGCCGATGCCCGCACCCGCGGCCACCGAGACCACCACCAGGGCGTACGGGGCCCACCGGGGCAGCCGGGCCTGCCGGAGGGGGGAGGGGCCGAACGCACGGCCCGGGGCGTCGCTCTTGTCGATGACGGCGTTACTCATGCGGCGGTCCCCGAGTACTCCTTGCGGCGGGCGATGATCATTCGCGCGGCGCCGTTCACCAGCAGGGTGAGGACGAACAGCACCAGGCCGGAGGCGATCAGCGCGTCACGGCCGTTGTCACCGGCTTCCTTGAAGCGGCTGGCGATGTTCTGCGCGAAGGTGCCGCCGCCCGGGTCCAGCAGGCTGGTCTCGATCAGGAGGTTGGGGGACAGCACGGTGGCGACCGCCATGGTCTCGCCCAGCGCGCGGCCCAGACCCAGCATCGAGGCGCTGATGATGCCGGAGCGGCCGAAGGGCAGGACCGCCATCCGGATGACCTCCCAGCGGGTCGCGCCGAGCGCCAGCGCGGCCTCCTCGTGCATCTTCGGCACCTGCCGGAACACCTCGCGGCTCACGCTGGTGACGATCGGCAGGATCATGATCGCCAGCAGGATGCCGACGGTGAACAGGGAGCGTGCGGCGCCGCCCTGGTAGCTGAGGATCCCGGTCCAGCCCAGGTAGTCGTCGAACCAGGTGTAGAGGCCGGTCAGATGCGGGACGAGGAAGAGCGCGCCCCACAGGCCGTAGATGATGCTGGGCACCGCGGCGAGCAGGTCGATGACGTACGCGACGGGGGTGGCCAGCCGGCGCGGGGCGTAGTGGGAGATGAACAGCGCGATGCCGACCGCGATCGGGACCGCGATCACCATGGCGATGATCGAGCTGACCACCGTGCCGTAGGCGAAGACGGCGATGCCGAACCGTATCGACGGCGCGTCGGGGGTCTCCCACTCGAAGGAGGTGAGGAAGTTGGCCTCGTCCTTGGAGATCGCGATGGCGGCCCGGTAGGCGAGGAAGGCGGCGATGGCCGCCATGATCACCAGCAGGGCGATTCCGGAACCCCGGGAGAGGCCGAGGAAGATCTTGTCGCCGGCGCGGCCGGTGGAGCGGGTCTTGACCTTGGTTGGCGACCCGGTGGTTGAGGATGTGGGTTCTATGTCCGTTTTCATGGGTTCTCCGGTCTGCGGAGCCTGATGCGGAGGAGGCTCCTTGCGCGGCGGTGCACCGGACGACGGCTGACTCCGCCGTGGCGATCGCCACGGCGGAGTCAGGACTCGGGTCAGGAGAGGGTCTTGATGCTCTCGCGGACCTTCGTGGCGATCTCGGCCGGCAGCGGGGCGTAGCCCAGCTCCTTGAGGGAGGTCTGGCCGTCCTCGCCGGCGATGTAGGTCAGGAAGGACTTGGTCGCGGCGAGGGTGCTGGCCTTGTTGCCCTTGTCGCAGGCGATCTCGTAGGTGACCAGGGTGATCGGGTAGGCGTTGGCGGCCTTGGTGTCGTACGCCAGCTCCAGGGCCAGGTCGCTGCCGCTGCCCGCGATCTTGGCCTCGGAGATGGCCTTGGAGGCGTTCTCGACGGTGGCCTGGACCGGGGTGGAGGCGCCGGTGTCGAGGTCGACGGTCTTGATGCTGTTCGCGGTCGCGTAGGACAGCTCGAAGTACGAGATCGCGCCCGAGACCTGCTTGACCTGCGAGGAGACACCGGAGGAGCCGTCGGCCGACTGGCCGCCCTTGCCCTCCCACGCCTTGCCCGGCTCGTGCGGCCACGACTTCGGCGCGGCGGCCTTGAGGTACTTGGTGAAGTTGTCCGTGGTGCCCGACTCGTCGGAGCGGTGGAACGCCTGGATCTTGAGGCTCGGAAGCTTCGCGTCCGGGTTCAGCTTCTTGATCGCCGGGTCGTTCCACTCCTTGATGTCGGAGTTGAAGATCTTGGCGAGGGTGTCCGCGTCGAGGGTCAGCTTGTCCACGCCCGGCACGTTGAAGCCGACCGCGATCGGGCCGCCGACCATCGGCAGGTCAATGGCCTTGCCGCCCTTGCAGACCTTCTCGGACGACTTGATCTCTTCGGGCTTCAGTGCCGAGTCGGAGCCCGCGAAGGCGGTCTTGCCCTGGAGGAACTCCTGGATGCCCGCGCCCGAGCCGGTGGCCTTGTAGTTGAGCTTGGTGTCCGAGCAGGCGCCGCCGTAGTTCTTGATCCACAGATCCATGGCGTTCTTCTGCGCGGACGAGCCCGAGGCCAGCAGCTGCCCCTTGCCGTCGCACTTGATGTTGGCGGCGGCCTTGGAGCCGCCACCGCCGCCCGAGCTGTTGTCGTCGGAGCCACACGCCGAGAGGACGAGGACGCCGGAGACAACGAGGGCACCGGCGGCGATGGCGCGAAGCCGGTTCTTGCGCTGAAGCTTCACTTTCAGGTGTTCCTTCCAGGAGCCGCCGGTGGGGGACGGCGCGGGAAATGGGTGGTGCGCACTTGTGTGTGGTGCTTTTGCGCGTGCGCCGGAGCCGTACTCGACTCACGCTCAGTAGGGCCGAAAGTAGGCAGATCAGGTGAAGCGGCCTGAGGGGGTGAGTTAACGAGCGGTGAACCTCGGCCGTCAGTGTGGTGGCCATGTCACGGCCGGGTCACGGCCAGGTCGCGGCGCGGATGACGCCCTTACGGAGGCCGCGTGAAGCCCGTCCGACACCTGTGCGACACCCGTCCGGTGAACCGGATCGGGGTGGCTGCTGGGGTAACCGCCGCGTGTCTCTGTCGGATTGCGGTACGGCATGTCACTATCCGTCCCTACGTGCCGGTACGTCAGGTCTGGTGCGCGAATGGGGCAGGAGCGCGTACGGCCTGGGCGGAACGAGAGGAGACCGCGGGTGAGGCGGGACGGGAGAGGGAGGGGTGTGAGCGTCGCCGCGGCCACCGCGCTCGTCTGCGCGCTGGGACTGTCGGCCGGGCCGGAGGCGGCGTACGCCGCGCCCGGTGATCCGGGGCCGACGCCGGCGCCGGGCGGCGGGGCCGGGGGCACCGCGGCTGGGGACACCGCGGGCGGGGGTGCCGCGACCGGTGGCGCCGCGGGCGGGGGGCGGAGCCTGGAGGACGTCCGTAAGGAGGTCGACGACCTGTACCGCAAGGCGGAGTCGGCCACCGACGCGTACAACCTGGCGCGGGAGAAACAGACCCGTCAGGAGAAGACCATCCTGAAGATCGCACGGGCCGTGGTGAAGGCCCAGAAGGAGATGGCCGGGCTGCGCAAGCGGGCCGGGGCGATGGCGCGGGCACAGTACCGGGGCGGCGGTATGCCCGCGGAGGCGCGGCTGTTCCTCAACGGCGATCCGAGCGACTTCCTCGACGGTGTCACGCTCGCGCGCAAGGGTGAACAGGCGACCCACGGCCTGATCGGCCGCCTGGAGCGCACCCGGACGGCGCTCGACCGCTACGCCGACTCCGCCTCCCAGGAGTGGGAGCGGCTGGACCGGAGCCGGGCGAAGAAGGCGGCGGCGAAGAAGGAGATCCTGCGCAAGCTCGCCGGCGCGCAGCGGCTGGAGTCCCGGCTGGCGAAGGACGAGCGGGAGCGGCTGCGCCGGCTGGAGGAGGACAAGGCCCGCGACGCGCAGGCGAAATGGCTGGACACCGGGATACTGCGGGAGCTCGGCCGCGGCGCCACCACGACGGGCCGGCGCGCGGTCGACTTCGCGAGGGCCCAGCTCGGCAAGGACTACGTGTGGGGCGCGGTGGGACCGGACACCTACGACTGCTCGGGGCTCACCCAGCGGGCGTGGGCGACGGCCGGCCGGACGATCCCGCGGACCTCGCAGGAGCAGTGGAGGCTGCTGCCGAAAGTGAGCGTGAAGGACATGCGTCCGGGCGATCTGATCATCTACTTCGGGGACGCCAGTCACGTGGGGATGTACGTGGGCGGCGGCGCGATGATCCACGCTCCCCGCCCCGGCCGCCAGGTCACGGTCGCGGGCGCGGGCTCGATGCCGATCCTGGGCGTGGTCCGGCCGGACGCGAGATAACGCGGCCACGGCAGGCCGGGCGGGTCCACAGGAGGGAGCTTTGGGCTTGCTTGGTCCGGCCTGGTCGGTCCGGTCGGCACGGCCTGCTCGGCACGGCCCACTCGCCGCGGTAGGTCAGGCCTCTCGGTCCGGTCGGCCAGGCCCGGTGGGTCCGCTCGGTGCGGTCGGACTGGTCCGGCCTGGCCCTGGCCCGGTCAGGCCCTCTCGGTGTGGTCGGTCCGCTTGGCGCGGTCAGGCCCGGCTGGCCTGCTCGGCTCGGTCAGGCCCAGTCTGCTCGGCCCGGTCAGGCGCGGTCAGGCCCGGTTAGGCCCGGCCCGGACCGGTCGATCCGGTTCGGGTCGGTTCGGGCGGTCGGTCTGGCACTGGTCGGGTCGGTCAGCGCGGTGGCAGCTCGTTCAGGGCCGTCTCGAAGGCGTCGTACGCGCGCTGGTCGAAGAGGACGAAGCGGGCCTCATCGACGGAGGTGTCCGTCTCGCGGACGGTGGTGAGGGCGATCCGGGCCGCGTCGTCGAGGGGCCAGCGGTAGACGCCGGTGGAGACGGCCGGGAAGGCGACCGTACGGGCGCCCAGTTCGTCCGCGACCCGGAGCGACTCGCGGTAGCAGGAGGCGAGCGTGGCCGAGCGGTCCTCGGAGTCGGCGAACACCGGGCCGACCGTATGGATCACCCAGCGGGCGGGCAGTCGGCCGGCCGTGGTGGCGACCGCCTGGCCGGCCGGGAGGCCCTTGCCGTAGCGAGACGCCCGTAGATCGCGACATTCATCCAGAATGTCGGGTCCGCCCCGCCGGTGGATGGCTCCGTCGACGCCACCCCCTCCCAGGAGGGAGGAGTTGGCCGCGTTCACCACGGCGTCGACCGTCTGCTCGGTGATGTCGCCCAGCGCCAGCGTGATGTTCGTCATCCCGGGATTGTCTCCCGGGCCGCCAAAAGGCGCATGACGTGCGGCATATGACAAAAGTCGTTGCCGGAGGTCATTCCGCGAAACGGCCGCCTAGCGCTAAGGTCGGCTGGCAATCTCCGGCGCTCACGCCCTGAAGCCGCTGAAACCGACCAGTCGGTGTGCGTGCCGGAATCCCAGTGCGCTCCACCCGTCGGCGGGGCGTGCCCTCGGGGGGAGGGAAGGAATCGAGCGATGTCCGTACCCGTGCCGAGGCTACGGGAGGCACCGGCCCCGCACGCCGGTCCCGCCACCCTGCCCGACAACGGGCTCACCCTGCTGGTGATCGAGGACGATCCCTCCGGTGCCTTCAACGTTCCCGAGATGCTGGACACCGAGGGTAACCGGCTCCGCATCCGTACGGCCCGCAACCTCACCGAGGCCGGCCGGCTGCTCACCGACGGGGTGCAGTGCATCCTCCTGGCCCTGCCGGGCCCGGCCGACGATGGCGCGGACTCGCTGGCCACCCTGCGCGCGGTGCTGAGGCTCGCGCCCTCGCAAGCCGTCCTCGTCCTCACCGCGGAGGACGACGCCGAGCGCGCCGCCGAGGCGGTGCGGGTGGGCGCCCAGGACTTTCTCTTCCGTGACGAGCTGGACGGCCGGAGCCTCAGCCGCGCCATCCGCTACGCCGTCGAGCGCAAACGCTCCGACCTCGCCCAGCGCCAGCTCACCGAGTCACGACTGCGCGCCCAGGAGAACGCCCGGCTGGAGCGCGGACTGCTGCCCACCCCGCTGCTGGGCGGCTCGGGGCTGCGTTTCGCCGCCCGCTACCGGCCCGGCCGCAGCCGGGCCCTGCTCGGCGGCGACTTCTACGACACCGTCCGCACCCCGGACGGCACGGTCCACGCGATGATCGGCGACGTCTGCGGCCACGGCCCGGACGAGGCCGCCCTCGGCGTGGAGCTGCGGATCGCCTGGCGCGCCCTGACCTTCGCCGGGCTGTGCGGAGATCAGCTGCTCGGCACCCTTCAGCAGGTGCTGGAGAACGAACGCGCCGACGACGAGATCTTCGCCACGCTGTGCACCGTCGACATCGCGCCGGACGGCCGCCGGGCCGGGGTGTGCCTGGCCGGGCACCCCTCACCGCTGGCGATCCGCCCGAGCATGGCGCCCCGGCTGCTGCCCACCGAGGAGAACGGCCCGGCGCTCGGCCTGCTGCCGAACGCCCGCTGGCCGCGCCATGAGGTCGAGCTCGGCGGGGCGTGGAGCCTGATGATGTACACCGACGGGCTGATCGAGGGCCGCGTCGGACCGGGTGTGCAGCGGCTCGGCCAGGAGGGGATGGTCGAGATCGTGGCGCGCCAGCTCGCGGAGGGGCGGCGCGGCGAGGAACTGCTGGACGCGACCGTCACCGAGGTGCGGTCGCTGAACGGCGGGGAGCTGACCGACGACCTGGCGGTGCTGCTGCTGGACCGCGGCTGACCGGCCGCGGTCCGTTTCGGTGCCGTCCGTGACCACGGGCGGTCGTCCGTTTAACGCCGTTCAGCGCATCGGAGCCCGTTCAGTGCCTCGGGTCCGTTCAGCGCCTCGGCGCCCGTTCAGTGCCCGGTTGACCGTTCAGTGGCCGTTTGGCGGCTAGTGGCCGTCCGTGGCCGTTCAGCGGCCGTTGAAGGGCCCGTAGGGACCGTCGGAGCTGGAGCCGCGGCCGCGCGGCCAGCGGCGGCCGCCACCGGAGACCTGCCGCAGCGCGGGCCGGACGTCGACGACGTACACGATGGTCGCGATGAGGCCGATGATCGGCAGGAAGTCCAGGATGCCCATGAAGAAGTTCACCGCGGCGGCGAGGCCGAGGATGATCAGCCAGAACGCCTTGGTCTGCTTGTCCGCCGCCCGGTAGGCGTCCTCGCGGCGGATCGCCGAGTCGACGAAGGCGAACAGGCTGAAGAGAAGCAGGCCCCAGGAGACCCAGTACATCAACTTGCCGAAGCCTTCCACCAGCACGCCGTCCACCGCCTAGAAGATATGTATGGGAAGCGTCTTTGCGGCCACCGTACCCGCTGTCCGGGCCGGGCACGCAGGGCGTACCCGGCCCGGCCGTGGACGGGAACCCGTCAGCCCGCCGACTTCGGCTCCGACTTCTTGGCGGCGGGGGCGGGCTTGCCGCCGCGGGCCGGGGCCTTCTTGGCCTGGGCGGCCGCAGCGGCGGGGGAGGCCGGGGCGGCCGGGGCCGGCTGGGCGCCGGCGGAGTTGGCGCCGCTCGACGCGGCCGGCTTGGCCGGGGCGGACTTCGGCGCCTCCTTGGACGGGTCCACGGAGACCGACTGCGCCGGGGCCTTCGCCTGGGCCGCCGCGTTGCCGTCCTTCCGCTCCTCGGGCCGCTCCGCGGGCCGCTCATCGGGCTCGATCGCGCCGGCGATGTCGACGACCTCGTCGGCCGCCTCGCCGCGCCAGGTCCGCACGACCTGCTGGCCGTGCTCGGCCACCTCGTCGTACCGCTCCCGCGCCTTCACGGCGAGCTCGGCGGCCCGGCCCACCCCCTGTAGGGCGAGGTCCTGCGCCGTGTCGCGCAGCCGCTTGAGGTCGGTGTCGAGCGTGCCGAGCATCTCGGTGACCTTGTCCTGAGCCTCCTTGGCCTGCTGGGAGACCCGCTCCTGCACGGCCTTGGGGTCGGTGTTGCGCACCGCGTTCAAACGCTCCGGGGCCTCGGCGACGATCTTCTCGACGAGCGACGGCACCTCCTTGAGCTTCTGTGCGGCCAGATCGGCCGTACCCGCCATGAAGTAGAGCGGGGTCGGGTCGGTGAGGGTCTTGCGTACGTCGTCGGTGATGGCCATGGTGGATGGTCCTCCCGGATCAGTTCGAGGGTGTGGCGACGTCGACGCCGGCGTCGGGGGCGTCGTCCGAGGCGGTCTGGAGCCCGTTCTCCTTGCGGAAGGACTCGTAGATCTGGAGCAGTACCTGCTTCTGCCGCTCGTTGATCGAGGGGTCGGCGAGTATCACGCTGCGCACCTCGGTCTCCGCGCGGTCCCGCTCATCGAGGATCCCCGCCTGTACGTACAGGGTCTCGGCGGATATCCGCAGCGCCTTGGCCAGCTGCTGGAGGATCTCGGCGCTGGGCTTGCGCAGCCCGCGCTCGATCTGGCTGAGGTACGGATTGGACACCCCGGCCGCGTCGGCCAGCTGCCGCAGCGAGAGCTGTGCGGTGCGCCGCTGCTCGCGCAGGAACTCGCCGAGGTTGCCGACGTTGAGAGATGCCATGCCTCGATGCTGCCGCACGAGCGCTAACTATTGCAAGCATTTGCTTGCAATAGTGGCGTGCGTCATCGCACGGTCCGGTCGGCGTTGGTCCGGTGGGGTGTCCTCGTGCTCTCTCGCCGCCGGATCTCGATCAACGACGTGGACCGGCGGCCAAGCCCATTGCCTGGAGCGTCACCTGCCGCCTGGGCCGGCTGTGCTGTACGCGGCGCGCCAGGCAGCGGGGGGCATGGTGGCCTGGCGTCGGAAGAACGTGGTGAAGTTGCCGACGTCCCGGAAGCCGAGGCGCCGGGCGCAGCCGCTGACCGGCAGGTCGGTGTGGGCGAGCAGTCTCTTGGCTTCCAGCAGGATGCGCTGGTCGAGGAATGCCTTGGCGCCCGTGCCGGTGGCGGCACGCGTCGCCCGGGTGAGTGTGCGCACGTCATAGCCGAGTGCCTGCGCGTAGTCGGCCACGTGGTGCCAGTCGGTGAAGTGCTCTTCGACGGTGGCCCGATAGGCGCGGAACACATCGGTGTGCCGGCTGCCGGATTCTGCCGCGCCGGTCGGGGCCGGTGTGTCGGGGAGGGCGCGCAGGATCAGTGCCGCCAGCAGGTGGGCGAGCAGTGCGGGAGATGCCAGGCGTGGGGTTCGCGCCGCCGCGCTGTGCTCGCGGCCGAGGTGTTCGGCCGCGAGCAGGGCGAGGGACAGGCGCTGCTGGTCCAGCTGCCAGCAGGCCGGTGTGGTGGCCTCTGCCGAGGTGAAGCCGGGAAGGAAGCCGGGCCGGAAGAGGATCAGCGGGCCGTCGCAGGCGTCGATGTCGCTCCAGCGGTGCACCATGCCCGGCCGGATCCACACCGCGCTGCCTTCCGCCAGCCGGTAGCCGTGGAAGTCCGCTTCATGGGCGCCGGTTCCGGAGCCGACCAGGGCGAACACATGGAAGTCGGGACGCTGCGGCTGTACGCGACGGCGGTGGACGTCCATCGCACGCAGCGCGGCGAAGTCCAGGACCTCCACCCCGTACGCCGATCCGACGGCGGGCAGATAGCGCAGTTGCCGAACCGCGCCGTGTCCGTCGATGTGTCCGTTTTCCACAAGGAGTGTGTTCCTTTCCGCCACGGCGTGGACACTCCCTCGCCTACCGTCGGAAGCGAGCCTGATCAGCAGGTCAGATTACCGGTTCACAGCTGCGGCAGGACGGCGGGAGCCGCCTTCCGCAGCCGATGGGAAAGGCGCGATGATGACGGAAACGACAATGACGGTCCCGGTGGCGGGCGGGTCCCTCGACGTGCGCGTAGCAGGCCACACCGGACCGACGCTGGTGTTCGTCCATTACTGGGGCGGCTCCGCCGACACCTGGAACGGTGTGCTCGGCCACCTGCCGCCCGGCCGGGCGACGGTCCGTTTCGACCAGCGCGGCTGGGGCACCTCGCAGGCGCTGCCCGGCCCCTACCACCTCGACCAGCTCGCCGATGATCTCGTCCGTGTGGTCGAGACGTGCGTGTCGGGGCCGTTCGTCCTCGTCGGCCACTCCATGGGCGGTAAGGCGAGCCAGCTCGTCGCGGCCCGTCGGCCGGCCGGACTGGCCGGACTGGTGCTCGTCGCGCCCGCGCCACCGCAGCCGCCCGCCACGGTGACCGAGGAGTACCGGCAGGGCCTGTCACACGCCTACGACTCGCCCGAGACGGTGCGGGGCGCCCTCGACCAGGTGCTGACCGCCACACCGCTGTCCGAGGCGGTGCGGGCCACCGCGGTGCGCGACAGCCTCGCCGCCGGCGCTGAGGCCCGGCGGGAGTGGCCCCTGCGCGGAATCGCGCAGGACATCACACGCGCCGCACGGGACATCGAGGTCCCGGTGATGGTGCTGGCCGCGGAGAAGGACGTGGTGGAGCCGCCGCACGTGCTGCGCGACCACCTCCTGCCCCACATCCCGCACGCGACCCTGACGACCGTCCCCGATGTCGGCCACCTGCTCCCCGTGGAAGCCCCCGGCGCGGTCGCGACGGCCCTCGGAGACTTCCTGAACGTGCAGTAGGCACGTGTAGTCGGGGCCGCATCCGAACTTGTCGTCGGGGCGAAAAGATGCGCATGCTGCCCCATGAACTCATCCTTCACTTCGCCCCCGTCCTTGATTCCGTCCTCGTCACCGGCCGACCGGCTGGGCTTCGGTGCGATGCAGCTGCCGGGGCGCTGGGCCGGTCCCGTCGTCGAGCGGGCGACGGCCGTGGCGGTCGCCCGGCGGGCCGTGGAGCTGGGTGCCCGTCATATCGACACCGCCGCGTTCTACTTCTCCGCCACCGAGCGGGCCAACGACATCCTGCGCGAGGCCCTGCGTCCGTACCCCGCGGACGTCACCATCGCCACCAAGGTCGGGCCGCTGCGCACCGCGACGGGGGAGATGTACGCGGAGGCGCGGCCGGAGCAGATACGGGGGCTGGTGGAGGAGAACCTCCGGCAACTGGGCGTCGACGTGCTGGACCTGGTGTACCTGCGGGTCGGGCGGCTCAAGGCGGTGGGCGGGGTGCCGATCGGGGAACGGTTCGCCGCCCTGGCCGCACTGCGGGAGGAGGGTCTGGTGCGGCGGCTCGGGGTCAGCAACGTGAGCGCCGAGCAGCTGGCCGAGGCCCGTGCGATCGCGCCGGTCGCGGCCGTGCAGAACCGGTTCGGGGTGCTCGACCAGGCGGACGCGGCGCTGGTGGACGAGTGCGCCGCGGCCGGGATCGCGTACCTGCCGTTCTTCGCGCTGGGCGGCGGCCACACCGCCCTGGCGGACGAGAACCTGCGGAAGGTCGCGGAGCGGCACGGCGCGACGGCGCATCAGATCGCCCTCGCCTGGGGGCTCGCCCGCTCGCCCGCGATCATCCAGATCCCCGGCACCAGTTCCCTCGCGCATCTCGAGGAGAACATGGCGGCGGCGCGGATCGCCCTGGACGAGGACGACATGGCGCTGCTGGAGCCGGTGACGGGCTGACGGTGACGCCGCCGGTCAGGTGTCCCACGCGGCCTGGGCCGACTGGGCCGACTGGGCTGCCTGGCCGCGGCCCGGCGGCGCCGTGACGGGGGCGGCGCCGCCGGTGCCGACAGGTGTCGTCAGGCGCCGTACGGGTGGGTGGCGCGGGCGGTGCGCAGGGCCCGTGCCCACCAGGCGAGCTGGTCGAGCATCACCTTGGCGGCGGTGTCCGGGCCCTCGGGGTCCTTCAGCCGGCCGTCCGGGTCGAAGAGCCCGCCCGCGTTGTGGAAGCTGACCGTGTCCCGCACGGTCACGGCGTGGACCTCGGCGAAGACCGGCCGCAGATGCTCGACCGCGCGCAGCCCCCCGGAGATGCCGCCGTAGGAGACGAAGCCGACCGGTTTGGCCTGCCACTCGGTGAAGTGCCAGTCGATCGCGTTCTTCAGGGAGGCGGGGTAGCTGTGGTTGTACTCCGGGGTGACCACGGCGAACGCGTCTGCCCTGGCCAGCCGGGGGCTCACGGCCTCCAGGGCCGTGAGCTCGTCGGGGCCGGGCCGGTGGGTGAGGGACGTGGGCAGCGGGGTCTCGGCCAGGTCGACGATGTCGACGATCATATCGGAGCGGAGCCTCGCACGGTCGGCGAACCAGCCCGCGACCTTCGGTCCGAAGCGGCCGTCGCGGGTGCTGCCGACGATGACGGCGAGCTGGATGGGGGAGTCGGCGCCGGCAGGGGAATCGGCCGTGGATACGGCGGTTTCAGTAGCCATGGGAAGAGCCTCGGAGTTAAACAAAGGTTGAAGTCAAGCTACTGTCGGCGGTATGACGCAACTGACCTGGAAAACCCATGAGCTCACGGTCGGCGAGCTCTCGCAGCGCAGCGGGGTCCCCGCCTCCGCGCTGCGCTTCTATGAGCGCGAAGGGCTGATCCACAGCCGCCGCACCTCCGGCAATCAGCGCCGCTACACCCGCGATACGCTCCGCCGGGTCGCCTTCGTCCGCTCCTCGCAGCGGGTCGGCATCCCGCTGGCGAGAATCCGGGAGGTGCTCGCCCTCTTCCCCGAGGACCACGTCCTGACCAAGGAGGACTGGGCCCAGATCTCGGAGTGCTGGCGCTCGGACCTCACCGAGCGCATCGAACAGCTGGAGAACCTCCGCGACCGCCTCACCGACTGCATCGGCTGCGGCTGTCTGTCGATCGACACCTGCGCGCTGGCGAACCCGTACGACAAGCTCGGCGAGCAGGGTACGGGCGCGCGGCGGCTGCTCAAGTCCTCCTGCTGATCGCCGGGCGCCCTGGGCCTCAGAAGACATCGGGGCACCAGGGGCGGCGTGGGGTCCGCAGCAGCCGGTCCGCCAGCGCCGCGGCACCCGGGCGCTCCTCGGTGATCCGGCCCAGCGCGGTGAGCCGGACCGCCGACTCGTCGCCCAGCCACAGGGTGCCCAACTCGCCTATGTCCATGGTCAGATCGGCCGTGCGGCCCGTGGTGGCACAGGCGGCACCGCTGGGGCCCGTCTCCAGGAAATAGCGGCCACCGGCCAGCCCGGCCTCGTCGCGCAGCTCGAGCACCAGCGAGCCCTCGACCGGGTACGTACGGGTCTTCAGCAGCCGGGGCACATCCAGCGGGCGCAGCCACAGCCAGTCGGCGTGCGTGGTGACCTGGGCCGCGCGGGGATCGCCGAGCAGCAGCGGAAGCAGATCGTCCGGGGCGCGCCGGCCGGTGTTGACCCGGGTCACCCAGTCGACCGAGAGCAGGAAGTGCCACAGCGCCCGCTCGGCGGCCGGGGTGACTCCCGTCAGCCCGAGCACGGTGGCGGTGTTGTGCGGCCGCTTGTTGCCCTCCCAGTGGTCGTCGGCGGTGTAGGCGAGCAGTCCGTCCACCGAGTCGTCGGGGGAGCGGTAGAGGACGTAGAACGGCTCGGTCCACGGCTGGTGGGGGAACTGCCGCTGACCGGTGTTGATCTGCCACCAGAGGTCCGGGCGGTCGATGACGCCGTGCTGCCGGGCGCGCAGCCGCTCATGCAGCGCGGGGCCGAGCTCCCGCACCTCGTCGGCGTCGGCGAAGTCGACCCGGCCGCCGTCCACCGGGGCGCAGTGGCGCGGGTCGAGACCGGCGCGGACCACGTCCACCTGCCATTCGGTGACCCAGGTGGCGGGGCCGAAGCCGTACCGCCCGTAGATCGGGTACTCGGCCGCGATCAGGGTGGCCACCGCGTCCCCCCGCTCCTTGGCGGCGCGCAGATCATGCTCCATCATCCGGCCGAGCAGCCCCCGGCGGCGGTGCGTGGGCGACACCGTGACATTGCTGATCGCGTCGGCGGGGACATCCGCCCCGCCGACCGCCGTCAGCCGCTGGGCGAAGCTGCGGAACGTGGCGACGCAGCGATCCCCGTCGAAGACCCCCTGCGTACGGCTCAGGTCCATCTGGTCGCGCCGCAGCTCCACCTCCTCCTTCGACGCCTCGGGCGGACGCAGGAAGCCCGCGTTGAGCGCGCGGGTCCAGTTGGTCAGATCGGAGTCGGCGAGTGAGGTGCGGAGTTCGACGGCCATGCGCACACGCTAGGCGTCCGCCGCCATCGGTCGCATACAGATTTCCACAGCCTGTGGATGAAGTCGTTTCATCACACCGCACCCAGCGGATGGCTAGGCGAGCAGGTCGTCCACCTGCGCCTCTCCCTCGCGGTATCGGCGTGCGATCTCCGCGCTGCAGTCGTCCGCCGCCCGCTGGAGCTCCTGCCGCCGCCGCGACACCTGCCGCTCATGGCCGACGAGACGGGCCATCGCGCCGTGCAGCTCCTCGTCCGTACGGGCCCGCAGGTCGGAGAGCCCGACCTCGGCCAGCATCTCCTCGGCCAGCCGCTCGTACTCCGCGCTGTGCGGTGTCCCGAGCGTGACGTGGCGGGCCGAGGAACGGTGCCGCGAGGGGAGGTCCGCGAGGATCTCCGGCAGCCGGTCCACCAGCGCGGCGGGCGGCCGTTCCGCGGCCGCCGCGGGCGCCGGGTCACGGCGGTGGCCCAGCTCGGCGCGGAGGATGTCGATCCGGCCCTGGAGCAGTCTGCGCAGATAGCTCAGATCCGCCTCCTCGCGCTGTGCCACGCGGCGCAGCGCCCGCAGCTCCGGCAGGCGCAGGGCGTGCAGACCGCTCGTCGCCGCGGACGCGGGGGTCACGGCCGGCGCCGTGACGGCGGCGGAATCGGCCTGCCGCCCGCCGCGCTGGCTCGGCGGCCGTGCCGGCAGCAGACTCTCGGTGGCCAAGGGCTGCCCGGTGCCCGGTGTGATCATTGGTGTCCGTCCCCTCCTGCGATGCGTCGTTCCCGCAGTTCCTGCCCGCTTGCACCGCCTGCACGCATCGTGCCACCAGTGATGCTCCCCGTGCAGCGGCTCTCCACCCGATCGGCCCCGGATGGACGCACGGCATGATGGTCGGTATGCGTGCTGTGGTACAGAGAGTGGACGGGGCGAGCGTCGTCGTGGACGGCGAGACGGTCGGCGAGATCGTCGGCCAGGGGCTGTGCGTGCTGGTCGGGGTGACGCACGACGACACTCCGGAGAAGGCGGCCCAGCTCGCCCGCAAGCTGTGGTCGGTAAGGATCCTCCAGGGCGAGAAGTCCTGCTCGGACCTGGCCGCTCCGCTGCTGGTCATCAGCCAGTTCACGCTCTACGGCGACGCCCGTAAGGGGCGCCGGCCCACCTGGAACGCGGCGGCGCCCGGCGCGGTCGCCGAACCGCTCGTCGACGAGGTGGTGGCCCAGCTGCGGAAGCTGGGCGCGCAGGTGGAAACGGGCCGGTTCGGAGCGGACATGAAGGTCTCGCTCACGAACGACGGCCCGTTCACGGTGCTCATCGAGGTCTAGGCGCTCGCCGGGGTCCAGGCGTTCGTCGAGGTCCACATGCTGATCGAGATCCGGCGGGCGCCCGCCTCGACGGAGAGCGGAAGGTTCCTACGGCTCCACGACCGTCTCCTGTGCGGCGGCCGTGGAGTCCGCGATCAGCTCCGCGTCCACCGGCACATTGCGCTTGACCAGCGCGAGCGCGATCGGCCCCAGCTCGTGGTGGCGGGCCGAGGAGGTGACGAACCCCAGCTGGCGGCCCTCCTCGCCCTCCGAGGCCAGACGTATGGGCGCGCCGTGGGACGGCAGCTTCACCTCGCTGCCGTCGAGGTGGAGGAAGACCAGCCGGCGCGGTGGCTTCCCCAGGTTCTGCACCCGGGCGACCGTCTCCTGGCCGCGGTAGCAGCCCTTCTGCAGATGGACCGCGGAGCCGATCCACCCCAGCTCGTGCGGGATGGTGCGGTGGTCGGTCTCCAGGCCGACCCGCGGCCGGTGGGCCTCGACGCGCAGCGCCTCGTACGCGAGCACGCCGATCGGCGGGCCGCTCGCCTCGGCGAAGGCGGTGAGCCGCGCACGCGGCAGGAAGAGGTCCCGGCCGTGCGGGGTTTCGCGGACGACGGCGTCCTCGGGGGCGTCGGCGATGCTGCCCGCCGGGAGGTGGACGATCGCGTAGTCGTCGGTGCGGTCCGCGATGTCGACCCGGTAGAAGAACTTCATGCTCTCCAGGTAGGCGATCAGATCGCCCTGGCTGCCGGGTTCCACATGGGCCCAGGTGGTCTCGCCGTCGTCGACGAGATAGAGCGCGTGTTCGATGTGGCCGTGGGCGGAGAGGATCAGCGCTTCGGTGGCCTGTCCCGGCGGCAGTTCGCTGACGTGCTGGGTGAGCAGCAGATGCAGCCAGCTGAGCCGGTCGGCACCGCTGACCGTGACCACTCCGCGGTGCGAGAGGTCCACGAAGCCGGTGCCGTCGGCGAGCGCGCGCTGCTCGCGGAACAGGTCGCCGTAGTGGGCGGCGACGCCTTCGTCGGGGCCCTCGCCGGGGACGGCGCCGGGCAGCGACAGCAAAGGGCTCTTCATGAACTCAGCCTACGACCTGCGGGCTCGTCCCTCGCCGGAACCGTTTTCGGCGCCGTCTCCTCCGTGCCGCTCGGCGGAACACGAGGCGCACCGACCGAAGATCGCGAAGTGCTTCAGATCGGTGTCGAAGCCGAAGTCCGCCCGGAGCTGCCGGGTGAAGGAGTCGGCCACGGAGACATCGGCCTCGATCACATCGGTGCAGTCCCGGCACACCATATGGATGTGGTGGTGCCGGTCGGCCAGATGGTACGTGGGGGCGCCGTGTCCGAGATGGGCATGGCTGACCAGGCCCAGCTCCTCCAGCAGCTCCAGCGTGCGGTAAACCGTGGAGATGTTGACGCCGCTCGCGGTGCGGCGCACCTCGGTGAGGATGTCGTCCGGAGTGGCGTGCTCCAGATGATCGACGGCTTCGAGCACGAGCTGGCGCTGCGGGGTCAGGCGGTAGCCGCGCTCCCGCAGATCTGTCTTCCAGTCGGTGGTCGCCACGGTGCAAGTGTAGGCGCGCTCACGGCCGTCGGCCGGACTCAGCGGTGGAGAACCGGACTCAGCGGTGGAGAACCGGACTCAGCGGAAGAAGGCGATCCCGTCGTCCGGCAGGTCCTTGAGGTCCTTGGCCCACTCCCGGGGGTCGACGACCTTCTTCAGGTGCGCGGACATGTACGGGCGCAGCTCGACCTCGGGGGTGGCCTTCTCGCCGACCCACATCAGGTCGCTGTTCACATAGCCGTACAGCCGCTTGCCGCCCGAGTACGGGCCCGCCTGCGCGGTGCGCGCCACCGCGTCCGTGGCCAGGTCGATCTGCGGCTTGCCCTCCGCGAGCTCGCCGTACCAGATCTCGACGACGCCCTGGTCGCGGCTCATCACGACCTCGACCTTGCGGTCCTTGTCGATCCGCCAGTAGCCGGACTCGCTCTCCAGGGGGCGGACCTTCTTGCCCTCGGAGTCCAGCACCCAGGTGTGCGAGACGTACTCGATGAAGTCCCGGCCGTCGTGCGTGAAGGTGGCCTCCTGGCCGAAGTTGCACTTCTCGGCCCCGGGGAAGTCCGATACGCCGGCGCCTTCCCAGTTGCCCAGGAGGAAGGCGAGCGGCACGAGGTCCGGGTGGAGGTCGGAGGGGATCTGGATCATGAATTCAGTCGATCTGTCGAGAGTCGAGCCGGGGCGACGGGGCGGGAGCGGTTCAGCGCTGGCCCTGGTACAGCTTCTTCCAGGTCAGCGCACAGAAGCCGAGCGTGGCCACGGCGACCAGGATCATCAGGGTGGTGAAGACTGCCTCAAGCACGAGCGCGCTCCTCGGAACAGATGACGGACGCCCCCGAGTCTAGTCGGCGCCGGGGCGGCCGGTGGAGCGAGGTGGCCGCGCGGCGTCCGCGCCTAAGGTTGACGGTATGGCGAAGAAGCTGGTGATCAAGGTGACGGCGGGTGCGGACGCTCCTGAGCGGTGCTCCCAGGCGTTCACGGTGGCGGCGGTGGCCGCGGCGAGCGGGGTGGCGGTCTCGCTCTGGCTGACCGGGGAGTCGGCGTGGTTCGCGCTGCCGGGTCGGGCGGCGGAGTTCGAGCTTCCGCACGCGGCGCCGCTGCCGGACCTGATCGACGGCATCCTTACGGGCGGCGGCACGATCACGGTGTGCAGCCAGTGCGCGGCGCGCCGGGAGATCGAGGAGAAGGATCTGATCGAGGGTGCGCGGATCGCGGGCGCTCAGGTCTTCGTGAGCGAGATCATGCCGGACGGCGTCCAGGCGCTCGTGTACTGAGACGGGCGCACACCCCGGCAGGCCCCGGTCAGTGGCGGTGGTTGTGCTCGTCCAGCTCCCGCCACCACCGGTCGGACTCCTCGTCCCCCGACTCGTCCCACCACCGGTCGTCCGGGCCCCGGCGATTGGCGACGATGGCCGCCAGGGGCGGGATCACCATGGCGACGATGCACATCGCGACGGCGGCGGGGACGGACCACAGACGCACAAAGGCCCATGCCGAGATGAAGAGCGTCAGACACGCGCCCATCAGGAAGAAGTATGCGTGGCGGCGTCGCGCGTACATATGTCCAGCGTACGTCCGGGACCGCCGCGCCGACAGACGAGCCGACAGACGAACGGCCGCGCCCCCGGCATGAGGTAGGGCGCGCACGACGGAGGGCCGCACCCCGCCGAGGCGTCCAACCCCGGGGTGCGGCCCTCCGGCCGTGTGTCACGACGCGTCGTCGGCGTCAGACGGCGATGGCGACCTCCGCCAGCCCGCCCTTCTGGGCGACGACCGTGCGGTCCGCGGTGCCGCCCGGAACCAGGGCGCGCAGCGTCCAGGTGCCCTCGGCTGCGTAGAAGCGGAACTGTCCGGTCGCGGAGGTTGGGACCTCGGCGGTGAACTCACCGGTGCTGTCCAGGAGGCGGACGTACCCGGTGACGGGCTCGCCGTCGCGGGTCACCGAACCCTGGATGGTGGTCTCACCGGGCTTGATCGTCGAGGCGTCGGGGCCGCCGGCCTGGGCTCCACACATGGCTGTCTGTCCTTACGTTCGGGATGGGGGTCAGCTGTTGGCGCCGAGCTCGATCGGCACGCCGACCAGCGAGCCGTACTCGGTCCAGGAACCGTCGTAGTTCTTGACGTTGGGCTGGCCGAGCAGCTCGTGCAGGACGAACCAGGTGTGAGCGGAGCGCTCACCGATACGGCAGTAGGCGATGGTGTCCTTCGACAGGTCGACGCCCTCGGCCTCGTAGAGCTCCTTGAGCTCGTCGTCGGACTTGAAGGTGCCGTCGTCGTTGGCCGACTTCGACCACGGGATGTTGCGGGCGGACGGGACGTGGCCCGGACGCTGCGACTGCTCCTGCGGGAGGTGGGCCGGGGCGAGCAGCTTGCCGGAGAACTCGTCGGGGGAGCGCACGTCGACCAGGTTCAGCGAGCCGATGGCGGCCACGACGTCGTCGCGGAAGGCGCGGATCGAGGTGTCCTGCTCCTTGGCCTTGTACTCGGTCTTCGCCCGGCTCGGGACCTCGGCGACCAGGTCGCGGGAGTCGAGCTCCCACTTCTTGCGGCCGCCGTCGAGCAGCTTGACGTCCTGGTGGCCGTAGAGCTTGAAGTACCAGTAGGCGTAGGCCGCGAACCAGTTGTTGTTGCCGCCGTACAGCACGACCGTGTCGTCGTTGGCGATGCCCTTCTCCGACAGGAGCTTCTCGAAGCCGGCCTGGTCGACGAAGTCACGGCGCACCGGGTCCTGGAGGTCCTGCTTCCAGTCGATCCGGATGGCGTTCTTGATGTGGTTCTTGTCGTAGGCCGAGGTGTCCTCGTCCACCTCGACGATGACCGTCTTGGGGTCGTCGATACGGGCCTGGACCCAGTCGGCGTCCACCAGGACGTCACTGCGGCTCATGTTCTCTCCTCCGGGGCAGTTGCGGCGGTACGGGCACGCTCGTGGCGCGGCGCCGCGCTGGGCGTGCGGCGGGCGTACGAGCGAAGTGCGGGAAGGCCCGGCGACGGGCCGAAGAGGGCTGGTCCGGGTACCCCGGACCGCGTCCGTTCAGACGGTGCGACAGAGCATGGCGGCGACGCGGCACAGGTCGACTGCCCGCCGCTTCGTGAGATCCGCCTGTCGCTTCATGGGTCCGATCGTAGGGACGGACAGGCGGGCATGTCACCGGCGTGTCGGATGGTGAGACGCTTTCGTCCGGGCTCTGAGATGAGAGAGGTGTGCGCGCCGGGGAGGCGGGGTCGCCTGGGCAGGCGAGGGCCACGGGCGTGCGCCGGCGCGGACGAGATCGTCTCAGTCCATGGACCAGGGGGTGGGATCGGCGCCCCTGGTGCCGATCACGTCAGCCCGTCAGTTGGACGTTATTACCCGTGACCGAGACGTCTATGCCGTCCTTGGTGGTCGCGACCTTGTCCAGCCGCATACCCGTGGGCAGTCCGTCGATCTTCCGCTCCATATCGGCCTTCTCGCGCACCTTGTCCTCCCACTGGGGGATGCCGCCGCCCGGGATCGATTCGGCGTGCAGCCGGATGGTGTCGCCGTTCACGATGCTGACCTGGGAGTGGGCGGTGAGGCTGAGACCCAGCAGACTGCCGGTGATCTTGACCTTGTTGGTCCCCGACGAGTCGTAGGCGACCGTCACCCCGGGACCCGCGGCCTGTGAGAGGTCCGCGTAGCTGATGTGGGCCGAGCCGGTGGCGCGGTCGGCGCTGGCGGACGAGAAGCTGCCCGAGATGCGGACGTCGTGCAGCTGGGCGTCGAGCTCGGTGACCCGGACGCTGCGGCCGTCGACGGCGTCCGTCGTCAGCCCGTCCACCCCGACGTCGACCTCGTCCAGCTCCTTGCCCGCGACCTGGGTGAGGAACGGAAAGCCCTTGATCGAGACATTGGGGGTGCTGGCCAGGCCCTGGGAACTCTTGATCTTGTCGGCGGCCTTCGACTCGGCGATGTACACCGCGATGCGATCGGCGGCCACGAAGAGGCCGCCGAGTATCACGACGACGATCAGGGTGATGCGTAGTGCGCGCATGGGATGGGTCCCCCCAGGTTCTCGCTCAGGCGTTCGCCTGAGGTTGCCGAGCCTAACCGGAGCAGGGAAACGGGAGCCGGGCCGTCAGCCCAGGGCGCGGCCGATCACATAGACCACCGGAGCGGCGGCCGCGAGCGGCAGCGCCACGCCCGCCGTCATGTGGACGAAGCGCGACGGGTAGTCGTAGCCGGCCACCCGGTGGCCGATCAGCGCGCACGCCCCGGCCGCGAACCCCAGCAGGGCGGCGGTGGAGGTGCCCGTTCCGGTGAGCTGCCCGGCCCCGGCCCCGGCGCCCGTGGCGGCCGCCAGCGCGACCACGACGGCGGCGGCGGTCGGCAGCGGCACCGCCCGGACCAGCACGGCCGCGGCGACGGCGGCCGCCCCCAGCACCACGGCGTCCGAGGACTCGGCGACAGCGGTCAGATACCCGGCCGCCAGTACGGTGAGCGCGGTGGACGCCACGGTGGCCGTGAGCCCGTACAGCCGCTCGTCCGGGGAGGCGTGGCTGCGCAGCTGGAGGACCAGCACCAGCAGCAGCCAGACGCCGATGGTGCCGATCACGACCGTCGGCGCGTGGTCCCGCTCGGTGGTGAGCAGCCCGATGTCGGCGGCCAGACCGCCCGCGTAGGCGAGCGCGATGCCCTGCCGGGCGGGCCACATGCCGTTCAGCCGGAACCAGCCGGCCGCCGTGACCGCCTGCAACACCGCCACCACGACGGCGACCGCCGGGCGGCCCAGCGGCGCGGCGGCCGCGAGCAGAGCGGCGATCACGGAGGTCAAGGCGGCGGGGACGAACCCCGGCGGGAGGATCTGCGGACGGCCCTCGGCGCGGGCCTTCTCGGCGGCGGTGAGCGGCCGGTCCGGCTGCGGGGCGGTGGGCTCGGCGGTCGCGGTCGCGGTCGCGGTCGCGGTCGCGGTGGCGGTGGGCGCGGCCTGTGCGGCCTGCGTCGAGGCCTGTGCGTGAGCCTGCGCCTGTGCCTGTGTGTGGGCCTGTGCCTGTGCGTGGTCGGCGGGCTGGTAGCGCTGCTGCGGCTGGTGCTGCTGGTGATCCCAGCCGTGGGCGTACTGCCCCTGGTGGCCCTGCTGGGCTTGGTGGCCCTGCTGGGCGGCGGCGTACGGGTCCGCGTACGGCTGCTGTGCGTATTGCTGCTGCGGCGGCTGCTGGTACTGCTGCTGCTGCTGCGGCTGGGCCTGTGCGTACCCCTGCTGCTGCGGATACCCCTCGTACCCCGGCCAGTCGGCCGGTTGCTGCTGGGCGCCCTGGCCGTGACCGCCGTAAGGAGGCGCGCTCTGGTCGTGTCCGCCGTAAGGAGCCTCGTACGACCCGTACGGGGGATACGGCTGGTCGTACGGCTGGTGCTGCTGCTGGTGAGGCTCGTGGGGTTGGTGCTGGGGCTGGTGCGGCTGGTTGCTCATGAGCTCGGGGGTCACCCTCCTGCGAACGGCGGGAGCACCTCGACCGTGCCGCCCTCGGCGAGTTGGATCGTCTTGTGGTCCCGGGTGCCGACGGGGGCTCCGTCGACCAGGAACGAACAGCGCAGCAGGACCCGCGCGAACTCCGGCCGCGCGAGGTGCCGCTCCCGGGCCGCGTCGAGCGCCTCCGCCAGCGTCCACGCGGTGTACGGCTCCTCCGTGGTACCGGCCGCGGCGCGGGCGGCGGCCCAGTACCGGATGGTCCCGGCGGGCGTGTTCATCATCGCCATCGCGATCCCTTTCCCGTCATCTGCCGCCTCCATGATGACGGGTGCGGGCACGCCCCAGGACACCGCGCGCGGTTCGTCGAAAATACGGACGGTTCAGCACGACCGTCGCTTAAGGTTTTCGTGTGCTGGTACGACTGATACGGGCGTATCTGAGGCCCTATACCCGAACGATCACGTTGATCGTTTTATTACAGCTGGTACAGACGCTCGCCACCCTCTACCTGCCCACGCTGAACGCGGACATCATCGACAGCGGAGTGGTCACGGGCGACACCGGCTACATCCTCCGTGTCGGCGGGCTGATGATCGCCGTCACACTCGTCCAGATCGTGTGCGCCGCGGGCGCCGTCTACTTCAGCGCCCGCACCTCCATGGCGCTCGGCCGTGATGTGCGCGCCGCCGTCTTCGACCGGGTGCAGTCCTTCTCCGCCCGCGAGGTGGGCCACTTCGGGGCGCCGTCCCTGATCACCCGCACCACCAACGATGTGCAGCAGGTGCAGCTGCTGTGCCTGCTGTCCTTCACGCTGATGGTCTCGGCGCCGATCATGTGCGTGGGCGGCGTCGTCATGGCGCTCAACCAGGACGTTCCCCTGTCCGGGCTGCTCCTGCTCATCGTGCCGACCCTGGGCCTCGTCGTCACGCTCATCGTCCGCCGGATGCGGCCGCTGTTCCGCGACGTCCAGGCGCGCATCGACACCGTCAACCGGGTGCTGCGCGAGCAGATCACCGGCATCCGGGTCATCCGCGCCTTCGTCCGCGACACCCATGAGCGCGACCGCTTCACCGCCGCCAACACCGGGCTGATGGACGTCTCGCTGCGCGCCGGGCGGCTGATGTCGCTGATGTTCCCGGTCGTGATGCTGGTGGTGAACCTGTCCAGCGTCGCGGTCGTCTGGTTCGGCGGACAGCGCATCGACAGCGGGGGTATGCAGGTCGGCGCGCTGACCGCGTTCCTCAGCTATCTGATGCAGATCCTGACGTCCGTGATGATGGCCACCTTCATGTTCATGATGGTGCCGAGGGCCGAGGTGTGCGCCGAGCGCATCCAGGAGGTGCTGGACACCGAGACCAGCGTCATGCCGCCGCTTCAGCCCGTCGCGCCCGCGCCCGCGGCCGCCGGACGGGGGCTGCTGGAGCTGCGGGGGGTGGAGTTCCGCTACCCGGGGGCCGACGAGCCCGTGCTGCGCGACATCTCGCTGATCGCCCGGCCCGGCCGGACCACCGCCGTCATCGGCTCGACCGGCAGCGGCAAGTCGACCCTGCTGGGGCTGGTGCCGCGGCTGTTCGACGCGACCGACGGCAGCGTCCACATCGACGGGGTGGACGTGCGCGACCTCGACCCGGAGGTGATGGCCAGGACCATCGGGCTCGTCCCGCAGAAGCCGTATCTCTTCTCCGGCACGGTCGCCTCGAACCTGCGGTACGGCAATCCCGACGCCACCGACGAGGAGCTGTGGCAGGCCCTGGAGACGGCCCAGGCGCGGGAGTTCGTGGCGGCCATGGAGGGCGGTCTGGACGCCCCGATCGCCCAGGGCGGGACCAACGTGTCCGGCGGTCAGCGGCAGCGGCTGGCGATCGCCCGCGCCCTGGTCCGCAAGCCGTCCGTCTACCTCTTCGACGACTCCTTCTCCGCGCTGGACTACGCCACCGACGCCCGGCTGAGAGCGGCGCTCGCGGACGAGACGGAGGACACGACGGTCGTCATCGTCGCCCAGCGGGTGTCCACCATCCGGAGCGCCGATCTGATCGTGGTGCTCGACGCCGGGCGGATCGTCGGCGCCGGAACCCACGGCGAGCTGATGGCCGGCAATGAGACCTACCGCGAGATCGTGCTCTCCCAGCTCACCGAACAGGAGGCGGCATGAGCGGCACCACGGCCCCCCGGAGGGGCCCGGCGCCCGCCGCCGGGCCCGGACGCTTCATGGGCGGGCAGCCGACCGAGCGGTCCATGGACTTCCGCGGCTCCAGCCGCCGGCTGCTGGCCCGGCTGCGCCCCGAGCGCGGTATCGCGCTGCTGGTGCTCGCGCTGTGCACGGTCAGCATCGGCCTGTCGGTGGCGGGACCGAAGATCCTCGGCGAGGCCACCGACCTGATCTTCGCGGGCATCGTCGGACGGCAGCTGCCCGACGGCGTCAGCAAGGAGCAGGCCGTCCAGCGGCTGCGCGACCGGGACCAGGGCACGGTCGCCGACATGGTCGCCTCGATGGACGTCACCCCCGGCCAGGGCATCGACTTCCACGCGGTCGGCACCGTGCTGCTGTGGGTCACGGCGCTGTACGCCGCCGCCTCGCTGCTGAACCTCGTCCAGGCGCGGGTGGCCACGGCCGTCGTCCAGCGCGCGGTCTTCCGGCTGCGCGAGGACGTGGAGCACAAGCTGGCGCGGCTGCCGCTGTCGTACTTCGACCGGCAGTCGCGCGGTGAGGTGCTCTCCCGCGCCACCAACGACATCGACAACATCCAGCAGACGCTCCAGCAGACCCTCAGCCAGATCATGGCCTCGCTGCTGACGATCGTGGGCGTGCTGGCGATGATGTTCTGGATCTCGCCGCTGCTGGCGCTGGTGGCGCTGGTCACCGTCCCGGTCTCGGTCTGGGTCACCACGCGCATCGGCAAACGCGCCCAGCCGCAGTTCGTCGCCCAGTGGAAGACCACGGGCACGCTCAACGCCCATGTCGAGGAGATGTACACCGGCCACTCGCTGGTGAAGGTCTTCGGACGGGAGAAGGAGTCCGCGCGAGAGTTCCGGGAGCAGAACGACAAGCTCTACGAGGCGGGGTTCCGGGCCCAGTTCATCTCGGGGCTGATCCAGCCCGCGATGATGTTCATCGGCAACCTCAACTACGTGCTGGTGGCCGTGGTCGGCGGGCTCCGGGTGGCCACGGGGGCGCTGTCGATCGGCGACGTCCAGGCGTTCGTCCAGTACTCCCGGCAGTTCAGCCAGCCGCTCACCCAGGTGGCCTCCATGGCCAACCTGGTGCAGTCGGGCGTGGCCTCCGCCGAGCGGGTCTTCGAGCTGCTGGACGCGCCCGAGCAGAGCGCGGAGCCGGTGGACGCACGGCGGCCGGAGGCGGTGCGGGGGCGGGTCGCGTTCGAGCAGGTCTCCTTCCGCTACCAGCCGGACAAGCCGCTCATCGACGGCCTGTCGCTGTCGGTGCGGCCTGGGCAGACCGTGGCCATCGTCGGCCCGACCGGCGCCGGGAAGACCACGCTGGTCAATCTGCTGATGCGGTTCTACGAGGTCAGCGGCGGGCGGATCACGCTGGACGGGGTGGACATCGCCCAGATGACACGGGAGGAGCTGCGCTCCCATATCGGGATGGTGCTCCAGGACACCTGGCTCTTCGGCGGCACGATCGCCGAGAACATCGCCTACGGCGCGCGGGAGGCGAGCTTCGAGGAGATCGTGGCGGCGGCGAAGGCCACCTATGTGGACCGCTTCGTACGGATGCTGCCGGACGGCTACGACACGGTGATCGACGAAGAGGGGTCCAACGTCAGCGCCGGGGAGAAGCAGCTGATCACGATCGCCCGCGCGTTCCTCTCGGCGCCGTCGATCCTGGTGCTGGACGAGGCCACGAGCTCGGTCGACACCCGGACCGAGGTCCTCATCCAGCGGGCGATGGCCTCGCTGCGGAGCGGCCGTACGAGCTTCGTGATCGCGCACCGGCTGTCGACGATCCGCGACGCGGACGTGATCCTGGTGATGGAGGCGGGGCGGATCGTGGAGCAGGGCTCCCACGAGACGCTCCTGGCGGCCGGTGGCGCGTATGCCCGGCTCTACGCGTCCCAGTTCGCCGAGCCGGTGGCCGAAGCGGAGTGAGCGCGCCCACGTGTGGGTCGCTCGGGCATGGGCTGCTCGGGCGTGGGCTTGTTCGGTGCTCGGGCCGCTCGGGCGTGGGCGACTCCGGCGTGGGCGACTCCGGCGTGGGCTGCTCGGGCTCGGCCGCTCGGGCGTAGGCCGCTCAGGCGTGGGTCGCGGCCCAGTCGGCGATGCGGGTCAGCAGGGCGGGGGAGGCGGCGGTCTCCGCGTGCCCGTAGCCCGGTTCGATCCACAGCTCCGTGCTGGCCGGGTCCGCCGCCGACGCCAGCATCCGCGGATGGTCCAGCGGGAAGTACGGGTCCCGGTCGCCGTGCACGATCAGCAGCGGCGTCGGCGCGATCAGCGGCGCGGCGGCCACCGGGGGCAGCGGATCGACGCCCCAGCCGCGGGGGTCGATCCGGGTGCGCAGCCCGTAGCGGGAGACCAGCCGGCCCGCCGGGCGGGTGACCGCCCAGTGCACCCGCCGCATGGGCGCGGTGCCCCGGTAGTACCAGCGGGCGGGTGCGCTCACCGCGACCACGGCATCGGGCGCCGCGTCGAGCGTGGCGTCGGATGACGCGCCCGACGCCGCCCCGCCGATACGCTCCGTGCGCCCTTGTGAGCGCCCCGTGCGCTCCTCATTGTGTACAGCGCGCTCCCCTTCGTGTACGCCGTGCATCGGCCGGATGTCTTCGTGCGGCCGGTACAGCGCCGCCTGCCGGATCACCACCGAGCCGCCCATCGAAAAGCCGACCGTGGCGACCCGCCGATGTCCCAGCCGGCGCGCCCAGCGCACCGCGGCGACCAGGTCCAGCACCTCGCGATCGCCGACCGTGGACCGTCCGCCGGACCGGCCATGGCCCCGGAAGGAGAACGTGATCACGGCCGTACGCTGGCGAAACGCCGAGGCCACCCGCCGCAGCGCGGGCCGCTCCAGGGCGCCGGTGAAGCCGTGCCCGACCACCAGCGCGAGCGGGCCGGAGGGTTCGCCGCCGGGTGCCGGGGAAGGCTCGTACCGGGCCTCGATCGGGACCCCGTCCTCGGTCAGCAGAGTGGCCCGTCGCACCCCCGTGGCGGCCGTGGAAAGACAACGGGGAGCGGATTCGGTCTCTCCGGCACATGTCATGTGGGTTATTCTGCTGTGAAGAGGATCCGGGCAACGTAGCCCCCGGGTCCTTTTGTGCTTTCAGGGCGTGATGCGCGTTTGAGCGCGCAGCCGCTCCAAGGGCGCGGAGCGTAACCGTACGAAGTAGTAGCCGCAGACTCCCCCGGGCGCTGCCCGGGAGGTGCCCCTCTCGCAAGGGACCGAGGAGGAACCGACGTAATGGGCGAGCGAAGCGAGCACACACTCGAGATCACGGCAGGGGCGGGTGGTGGACGATGAGTTCCCTCCTGCTGCTGACCAACGCACTCCAGCCCTCGACGGAGGTGCTCCCCGCCCTCGGCCTGCTGCTGCACAGCGTGCGGGTGGCCCCCGCGGAGGGCCCGGCCCTGGTGGACACCCCCGGCGCCGATGTCATCCTGATCGACGGCCGCCGCGATCTGCCGCAGGTGCGCAGCCTGTGTCAGCTGCTGCGGTCCACCGGCCCCGGCTGTCCGCTGATCCTGGTGGTGACCGAGGGCGGGCTCGCCGCCGTCACCGCCGACTGGGGCATCGACGACGTGCTGCTGGACACCGCGGGCCCGGCGGAGGTCGAGGCCCGGCTGCGGCTGGCCATGGGCCGCCAGCAGATCACCACCGACGACAGCCCGATGGAGATCCGCAACGGCGATCTGTCGGTCGACGAGGCCACGTACAGCGCCAAGCTCAAGGGCCGTGTGCTCGATCTCACATTCAAGGAGTTCGAGCTGCTGAAGTACCTCGCCCAGCATCCCGGCCGGGTCTTCACCCGGGCGCAGCTGCTCCAGGAGGTCTGGGGCTACGACTACTTCGGCGGCACCCGCACCGTGGACGTCCACGTCCGGCGGCTGCGCGCCAAGCTCGGCCCGGAGCACGAGTCGTTGATCGGCACCGTGCGGAACGTGGGCTACCGCTTCGTCGCGCCGGAGAAGGTCGAGCGCGCCGCCGAGGAGGCTCGGGCCAAGGCGACGGCGCGGGGCGACGGCGCGGGCGACGCGGCGCGGGGCGGGCATCCCGACGGGGCGGCCGACTCCGTGGGGAAGGCCGCGGCCGCACGACCGGCCAACAGCTAGCTGGACCCGCGTAGACTTCGCGCGTGGCCAAGGTGACGCGGGATGATGTGGCAAGGCTTGCGGGTACGTCGACCGCGGTCGTCAGTTACGTCATCAATAACGGACCCCGGCCGGTCGCCCCGGCCACGCGCGAGCGGGTGCTTGCCGCGATCAAGGAGCTCGGCTATCGGCCGGACCGGGTCGCGCAGGCGATGGCGAGCCGCCGGACGGATCTCATAGGGCTGATCGTGCCGGACGCCCGGCAGCCGTTCTTCGCGGAGATGGCGCACGCCGTCGAGCAGGCGGCCGCCGAGCGCGGAAAGATGGTGCTGGTCGGCAACTCCGACTACCTCGACGAGCGCGAGGTGCACTATCTGCGCGCCTTCCTGGGGATGCGGGTGTCCGGGCTGATCCTCATCAGCCAGGGCCCGAGCGAGAACGCGGCGGCCGAGATCGAGGCGTGGGACGCCCGGGTGGTGCTGCTGCACGAGCGGCCCGAGGCGATCGACGACGTGGCGGTGGTGCTGGACGACATCGGCGGCGCGCAGCTGGCGGTGCGGCATCTGCTGGAGCACGGCCACGACTACGTGGCCTGCCTCGGCGGCACCGAGATAACCCCGACCGTCGGCGACCCCGTCACCGACCACGTCGCGGGCTGGCGCCGCGCGATGCAGGAGGCGGGGCGGCCCACGGAGGGGCGGCTCTTCCAGGCCCCGTACAACCGGTACGACGCGTACAAGGTCGCCCTCGAGCTGCTGGCCGGCCCGGACCGGCCCCCGGCGATCTTCTGCGCCACCGACGACCAGGCGTTCGGGGTACTGCGGGCGGCGCGTGAGCTGCGGATCGACGTACCGGGGGAGCTGGCGGTGGCCGGCTTCGACGATGTGAAGGAAGCCCACCTCACCGACCCGCCGCTGACCACGGTCGGCTCCGACCGCCCCGCGATGGCGCGCGCCGCGGTCGATCTGGTGCTGGAGGACGGCGTCCGCCTGGCCAACTCCCGCCGCGAACGGGTCAAGCAGTTCCCCTCGGCGCTGGTGGTCCGCCGCTCCTGCGGTTGCGCGTAGCGCGGTTGCGCGTAGCGCTTCTGCACGAGTCGGGGCCCGGGGGCCCCGACGGCCCCGGCTGCTGTTGCCGTCCGGCGGGTGTGGCCCTGCGGGTCTGCGCCGTGTCCTCGGCGAGGCAGCCGTCTTACGGCGAGGGGCCGATGCCGAGGCTCGTTCCAGGGGCGGTGGTGTCGCGTGGCTGCTTTCCTGGCGGATGGCGTCCGCGGGCAAGGGGTCTTACGGCCGGTGGCCTCGCGCGCCTCTGCCCGTCCGGCGGGTGTGGCCCTGCGGGGTCTGTGCCGGGTCCTGGGCGAGGTGGCCGCCTTACGGTGTCCTTGGCGCCGCGTGGCTGCTTTCCGGGGGCGCCGGCGTGCCATGGCTTACGGGCCGACGGCCCCGCTTGCCTCTGCTGTCCGGCTGCCGCGGCCCTCGGCGCGTGCCCGCCCTGTGGCCGTCTTACGGGGGCCTTCGCGCCTGGCGGGTCTCGTGATCCCGCGACGTTCCACGGCTGGGCCCCGGAGCTTCGCGCAGGCGGCGCGTCCTGTGGTCGGTGGGGTTCTCCGAGGCGGCGCCCCAGGGTGGCGTGACCGCCTTACGGCGGGCTTCAGCGCTGGGGGCCGCGTCCGTGCGCCGAAGAGGGTCCCGGGCCCGGGACGGCGGGGGCCCGGGGGCGGTGCCCCGGACCGGTCGGGGGTCCTTATGTCGGGCATACCGACTTCTGGCGGGGTTCTTAGCGGGCACTCAGGAGACTCTCATAATCCGGCCGCACAGTCATATACATGACGGACAGCACACGCCGCAGCGGCGCAGACGAGCCCTATCCCTTCCCGTACGGCGGTGGCGCGGGGTATCCCGCTCCGCCCGCGTACCAGCCTCAGCAGCCGGTCACCACGCCGTCCGGGATCACCGTGTGGCCGGGTGCCGGCAGTGGTGGGGACGGGGCCGGGGAGGACGGTGGCGCGCTCGCGGCCGAGGGGGCGCACGGTGGCGGCAAGCGGCGCAAGGCGCGGATGTCGCGGCCGGTCGCGCTGATCGCGGCCGTGGCGGCGGTCTCGGCGCTCGTGGGGGGCGGGTCGGCCGCGCTGGTCACCCACGCCACCGAGAAGTCCGACACCGCGATCTCCACCCCCGTGGTCAACGCCAAGTCCACCAGCAGCAGCGGGGTCTCGGCCGTGGCGACGGCCGTCAGCCCCAGCATCGTGGAGGTCGGCGCCAGCGGCACCAGTGGTGAGTCCACCGGCTCCGGCGTGATCATCACCAGCGACGGCGAGATCATCACCAACAACCACGTGATCTCCGGCGCCAACTCGATCCAGGTGACCTTCAGCGACGGCAGCAAGAAGACCGCGACGGTCATCGGCACCGACAGCGCGAAGGACCTCGCACTGATCAAGGTGCAGGACGCGAGCGGGCTGAAGGCCGCCACGCTCGGCGACTCCAGCAAGGTCACGGTGGGCGACCAGGTCGTGGCCATCGGCTCGCCCGAGGGCCTCACCGGCACCGTCACCAGCGGCATTGTCTCCGCGCTCGACCGTGATGTCACCGTCTCCACGGACGAGAGCCAGGGCCAGGGCGACCAGGGAGGGCCGGGCAGCGGCCGGCAGTGGCCCTTCGAGTTCGGCGGCGGCCAGTACAACGGCGACGTCGGCTCGTCGACCACCACCTACAAGGCCATCCAGACCGACGCCTCGCTCAACCCCGGCAACTCCGGCGGTGCGCTGATCAACATGAGCGGCCAGATCGTCGGCATCAACTCCGCCATGTACTCCTCGGCCTCGACCCAGAGCTCCAGCAGCGCGGGCAGCATCGGCCTCGGCTTCGCGATCCCGATCAACACCGTCAAGTCCGACCTCGCGACCCTGCGCGCGGGCGGCAGTGACAGCAACGTCTGACCGGCGTGCGAGGCTGGCAGCAGCATGTCCCGCCGCACCGCCGCCGCACCGCCGCCGCACCGCCACGTGAAGGAACCGACCCATGAGCCTCCCCGATCATGGCGATCAGCCCGCCCGCATCCTGATCGTCGACGACGAGCCGGCCGTCCGGGAGGCCCTGCACCGCAGCCTCGTCTTCGAGGGCTACGCGACCGAGACCGCCGTGGACGGCCTGGACGCGCTGGACAAGGTCGGCTCCTACGACCCCGAACTGATCGTGCTCGATGTGCTGATGCCCCGGATGGACGGGCTGACCGCGGCGCGGCGGCTGCGCGCCACCGGCGTGACGCTGCCCATCCTGATGCTCACCGCGCGGGACACGGTCGGCGACCGGGTCACCGGGCTCGACGCGGGCGCGGACGACTACCTCGTCAAACCCTTCGAACTGGATGAACTGCTGGCCCGCATCCGCGCCCTGCTGCGCCGCAGCTCCTACGTGGCGCGGCAGGACGCGGCGCTGCCCGACGCGGAGGTGATGGCCTTCGACGACCTGCGGATGGACCTGACGACCCGCGAGGTCACCCGGGGCACCCGCCGCGTCGAGCTGACCCGCACCGAGTTCACCCTGCTGGAGATGTTCCTGGCGCACCCCCGCCAGGTGCTCACCCGTGAGCAGATCCTCAAGGCGGTGTGGGGCTTCGACTTCGAGCCGTCGTCCAACTCGCTTGATGTGTACGTGATGTATCTGCGCCGCAAGACGGAGGCGGGCGGCGAACCGCGGCTGGTGCACACCGTGCGCGGGGTGGGGTACGTCCTGCGGTCCGCGAAGGGCGATCTTTCGTGAGGTTCCGCAACCTGCCGCTGCGTTCGCGACTGGCCCTGCTCACCGCCGTGGCGGTGGCGGTGGCGGTGGCGGCCTCGGCGTTCGCGTGCTGGCTGATCGTCCGGGAACAGCTCAGCGGCCAACTCGACTCGTCCCTGCGCAACGTCAAGGTCGACGAGCGCAATGTGGTGAGCATCCTGGAGGCGTGCCAGAGCCCCGACGGCGCCGACAGCCGCACCCCGCGCGCCCTCGGCTCGTACTCCGTGCAGATCGTGCTGGCCGACGGGAGCCGCTGCCGCCAGCCGGGGGCGGCGCAACTGCCGGTGACCTCCTCCGACGTGGCCGTGGCCCTCGGGCAGCGGCCGAACGCGCTGCACGACGCGACGGCCACGGGCGGCCAGGGCATGCGGGTGTACACCTACCGGCCCACGGTCGGCCCCGGCAGCCCGCTGCCGCGCGGTATCGCCGTCTCCATGGCCCGCCCGCTGAGCGAGGTCGAGCATCCCCTCAACACGCTGGCGCTGGTGCTCTCCCTCGTCGCCGGGGTCGGCGTCGTCGGCGCGGGCGCCGCGGGCCTGTGGATCGCCAGGACCGGGCTGAAGCCCGTGGACCGGCTGACCGAGGCGGTCGAGCATGTGGCCCGCACCGAGGACCTGGCCGTCCGCATCCCCGCCGAGGGCGATGACGAGATCGCCCGGCTGTCCCGGTCGTTCAACGCCATGACGGCCGCCCTCGCCTCCTCCCGCGACCGCCAGCAGCAGCTGATCGCGGACGCAGGGCATGAGCTGCGCACCCCGCTCACCTCGCTGCGCACCAATGTCGAGCTGCTCGCCCGCAGCGAGGAAACCGGCCGCGCGCTGCCGCCCGACGACCGTAAGGCGCTCATGAAGAGCGTCAAGGCGCAGATGACCGAACTGGCCGCGCTGATCGGCGATCTACAGGAGCTGTCCCGCCCCGACGCCCTGCCCGGCAGTGGCCCCCCGCAGGTGGTCGCCCTGCACGAGGTGGCGCACACGGCCCTGGAGCGGGCCCGGCTGCGCGGCGCGCATCTCACGATCAACGCCTCGATCGAATCCTGGTACGTGCGCGGCGAGCCGGCCGCTCTGGAGCGGGCGCTGGTCAATCTGCTCGACAACGCCGTGAAGTTCAGCCCTTCGGGTGGTGTGATCGACGTCGTCCTCAGAAGCGGAGAGCTGAGGGTGCGGGACCATGGCCCCGGTATCCCCGCCGAGGAACTGCCGCATGTCTTCGAGCGCTTCTGGCGCTCCCCGTCCGCCCGCAGCATGCCCGGTTCGGGCCTCGGCCTGTCGATCGTGGCCCGCACGGTGCAGCAGGCGGGCGGCCAGGTGGGGCTGGAGCCGGCGGAGGGCGGCGGTACGGTCGCCTGGCTCAGGCTCCCGGGCGCGCCCACCGCCCCGCCCGCGATCGATCTCGACTGAGCCGGCCGCGGGCCCGACCTCTCAGCCGCCGGACACGTCCGGCTCAGCGGGCGCACAGCCTCCGGTACGAGGTTGGGGCCATGCACGAGACTGCCCGAATCCTGGTCGTGGACGACGAGCCATCGGTGCGCGAAGCGCTCGGCAGAGCCCTGCGGTACGAGGGCTACGACGTCGGGACGGCCCAGGCCGGCCCCGAGGCGCTGGAGGCGATCGAGCGGGAGCGGCCCCATCTGGTGCTGCTCGCGGTGGCGACGCGGGCGACGCCCGGACCGGACGGGCCGTCGGCGATCCGCCGGATACGGGCCCGCGGCTGCACAGTGCCGATCATGATGGTCGGCGACCGGGACTCCCTCAGCGACCGGGTCGCCGGCCTTGACAGCGGCGCGGACGACTATCTGACCGGGCCCTTCGCCCAGGAGGAGCTGCTGGCCCGGGTGAGAGCCCTGCTGCGCCGCGGGCTCCGGTGGCGCCCCGTCCCGGCGGAGAAACCGCCCCTGGAGCCCGCGGCGCTGGCCTTCGAGGACATGACGCTGGACCCGCTCACCCGCCGGGTCACCCGGTCCGGCCGGCGGCTGGATCTCACCAAGACCGAGTTCGCGCTGCTGAAGCTGTTCCTGTCCCGTCCCCGTCAGGTCCTCAGCCGGGCCGCGATCCTCCGGGACGTCTGGGGTTTCGAGTTCGAGCCGTCGTCCAACACGCTGGATGTGTATGTGATGTACCTGCGCCGCAAGACGGAGGCGGCCGGGGAACCGAGGCTCGTCCACACCGTGCGCGGCGTGGGTTATGTGCTGCGCGCGGTGGGAGCCGATTAGGCGGCAGGCACCCGGAAGCGGGGTGAGGGCCCGGCCCTCACCCCGCTCGCGTGTGTGCCGGTCAGAGCGGTCCGAGCCGGAGCGTCGGCTGGGGGCCGGTGTCGGCGAGGGAGCCGTTCTGGGAGCCGTGCAGCCGGGCGTACGCGCCGCCCAGCGCCAGCAGTTCGTGGTGGGTGCCCGTCTCCACGACCCGCCCGTGGTCCAGCACCAGCACGCGGTCGGCGTCCGGCGCCAGGTTCAGATCGTGGCTGATCATGATCGTGGTGCGGCCGGACATCAGCCGCCGCAGCGGCCGCACGACCCGCCGCGCGGCCAGTGCGTCCAGGCCGGTGGTGGGCTCGTCCAGGACCAGGACGGGCGCGTCGCGCAGCATCGCGCGGGCGATGGCGATGCGCTGGAGCTGCCCGCCGGACAGCCGTGCGGTGTGCGGGTCGATCCGGGTGTCGTAGCCCTCGGGCAGGGCCGCGATGAAGTCGTGGGCGGCGGCGTCCCGCGCCGCCCGGACGATCTCGTGCTCGGCGGCGCCGGGGCGGCCGCAGGCGATGTTCTCGCGGATGGTGTCGTGCAGGATCAGCGTCTTCTGCGGCAGCAGCGTCACGTTCTCCCGCAGGAAGCCCAGCGGCATGGCGTACAGCGGTACGCCGTCGAGCCGCACATATCCCTCCGCCGGGTCGTAGAAGCGGGTCAGCAGCTTGGAGACGGTGGACTTGCCCGCCCCGCTCGCCCCCGTGATCAGCACCAGCTCACCCGGGCGGGCGGTGAACGAGACCTCGGCCAGGGTGCGCCGGTCGCCGCCGGGGTAGCGGAAGCCGACCCGGTCGAACTCCACGGTGCCGTGCACCCGCCACGGCGCGACCGCGGCCCCCGGCGGCGGATCGCTCACGGCCGGCTCGGCGTCGAGGATCTCCAGCAGCCGCTCGGCGCCCGCGGTGGCGGCGGTAAGGGTGAGACCGAGCTGTCCGAGGTTGCGGATCGGCGGATAGAGGTAGCCGAGGAAGGCGGCGAAGGCCAGCAGCTGTCCGATGGTCATCCGGTCCTGGGAGATCTCCCAGGCGCCGAGCCCGATCACGGCCAGGACGCACAGCGTCTCGATAACCTCGACCAGCTGCTCGTACAGCTCGCTCATCCGGGCGCCGGCCACCGACGCCCGCATCCACGCACGGGCCTCCCGGCCCAGCCGCCGCTCCTCGGCGTCCTTACGGTTGTACGCCTGGGTCAGCACGATGTTGCCGAGCGACTCCTCCACGACGGAGGTGATCGCACCGTCGGCGACCCGCTCGTCCCTGGCCACCGAGGTGATCCGCCCGGAGAAGCGCCGCGCGGCCAGCCAGAACAGCGGGGCCAGCACGAAGGTGGCCAGCGCCAGGTCCCAGCGCAGCCGGAAGGCGGCGATGGAGAAGAAGACCGTGCTGAAGACGGCGGAGACGGTGCCCACCACCCCGGAGACCACCATCTGCTCGATTGCCTCCACGTCCCCGGTGAGGCGTTCGACCAGATCGCCCTGGCGGTGACGCTGGAAGAAGTGCGGCGGCAGCTCCTGCACATGCGCGAAGACCCGCGCCCGCAGCCGCAGCACGAACCGCTCGGCGGTCCATACGGCGAGCGAGTTGCCGATGTAGCCGACGGCGGCGCCGAGCACCGCGACCGCGAGCCACTGCGCGGCGGGGGTCCAGAAGGCGCTGAGCGAGCCCTGCCGCAGCGCGTTGTCGGTCAGATCGGAGAAGAGCAGGATCGCGGCGGTCTCGGCGAGCGCCGCGACGATGACACAGGCGCAGATCAGCACCAGCCAGCGCCGGTCGCCCCGGGTGAGCGGCCAGAACCGGCGGAACGCCTGCCGCGCGGTGAGCCGTGGACCGGTCGGTTCGTCCTCCTCGACGCCGGGCTCGCCGTCCGCCGCGGGGGCGTACGGGTACTCCTCGGGGAGCTGGGTGGCCTTCGGCTGATGACGGCCGTAAGGGCGCGGCCGCCCGGGGCGCCGGTGCCGGGCGACGGCGGGGTCGGACCCGATCGCGCGCAGCTGCATGGTGGGCTGGTCCTGGTACGAGGTCACGGTCGGTCTCTCCCGCTCGGCTCCGGAAATGGCCGAGGCGGGCCCGCGGCGCGATGCCGCGAACCCGCCTCCGGTGTGTGGTGGGTCAGCCACCGATGGGGCGACGCTTGGCCGGCTTCTTCGGGGCGGGCTTCTGGGCGTGCTTGTTCTTCTTGGGCTCGGACTTGCGGGCGGGCTTGACCGGGACGATCTTGTGCAGGCTCATGGTTGTTCCTTTCGGTGTTAGCTGTTTGTCTTCTTCTGCCGGAACCGGTCAGCCACCGATGGGGCGACGCTTGGCCGGCTTCTTCGGGGCGGGCTTCTGGGCGTGCTTGTTCTTCTTCGGCTCGGACTTGCGGGCGGGCTTGACCGGGACGATCTTGTGCAGGCTCATGGCTTTCCCTTTCGGTATGCGCTGTTCCTTTTCTTTCGCCGGAACCGTTCGGCCTTCGACCGGAGCCGTTCGGTTTCGACATGGAAGACATTAGGAGCGCTATCCGTGAGTGAGATCGGACTGAGCTGTGCGTTCGCTCAGAACGGTCTGAAAGAATTCTCATCCGGACTCTGGAACCACGCCGTGACCTGCTGCGTCTCGTGGGCGGCAGCCGCGCGCGGGGGCGTATCGACGGATATGCGCACCCCATTCGTGGGCATACGAAAGGGGCCGGTGGCCTATGTCACCGGCCCCGGATGCGCGGAATTCCTCAGCGGGTCTTTCCGAAATTCAGCCCGGTACCCGTCAGATCGGCCCGAATCCCCTCCGGGGAGACGCCGATGTTCGCCAGCCGGATGCCCTTGGCCTTCTTGGGCAGCTGGAAGGAGAGCTCCAGCTTGTCCGTCAGCTCCGGCACCTTCAGCTTCGCCAGGGCGGCGGCCACCGTCGGGTCGATGCCGAGCTTCCTGGCCAGCTGGGGGTGGTCGTTGGCCGCCTGGACCAGGTTGACCCCGAGCAGCGCGGGGACGAAGCGCGGCGAACCCGTGATCCGGTCCAGCTCCCGCCCGTCGCTCTGCGCCCGGTCCGCCTGAGACGGCTGCACCCCGAGCTTCTCCGCCACCGCCGGGATCGACAGCAGCGCCTGCGCCTTGCCGGAGTCCTCGCTGATCTGCTCCGCCGCCTTCTTGTGCAGGAACAGCCCGGCGTCCGCCCCGGGACCGGGCCGGTAGGTGGCGATCTCGGGGATGTCCAGCCGCATATCGCTGACGCTGGTGGAGATCCCCCGGTCCCCCTGGCGCCGGATATGCGCCTTGGCGTGCAGCGACACCTCCTTGCCCGCGACCGGGAGCTTCCCGTCCGCCCGCACCGAGCTGGGGCCCAGCGCCCGGAACCGCACCTGGGAGGCGCCCAGTTCACGGTTGAGGTCCTCGAAGGACAGCAGCACATCGCCCTTCATACGCCCCACCACGGCGCCCTTGAAGGAGCTGGGCAGATCGCCCACGATCCGGATGTCCTGCGCCTGGGCGCGCACCTCGGCGAGCGAGACCCGGTCGGCCGCGACATCGGGGACGGCGATGTCGACCTGCTCCAGCTTCTTGCCCAGCACCTGGGTGAGGAACGGGAAGCCGTGGATGGTCACGTTCGGCGCCGTGGCCAGGTCCAGCTTCTTCTGGAGCTGCTGCTCGGCCTTGCGCTCGGCGTACATCACCGCCCAGCGGTCGCCCAGCACCAGCAGCAGCCCCAGCACGACCAGCCCGATCAGCGCCTTCGCGGTGCGCGGCACCGCTTTGAAGCGGCCGCGCCGGCGCCGGGACGAACGGCGGTGGTTGGGCGGCGACCACGGTTCGCCGTCGTCCCCGGAGCCGGAGCCGGCGCTGGAGCCGGAGTCGGAGCCGACGCCGGAGGGCTGATCCTTGCGCCCGCCGAGATCCGCGTCGTCGTCCTCCGGGGAGGGATCGGCCAGCTCGGCGAGCTCCTCATAGGGGTTGCGGTAAGCGGGCGCGCCGTCGTGGGAGGGCTGGGGTGACGATATGCGGGTGGGGGATCGCATCACTCCATATGACCACGTCACACCGCGCCATCCGCAAGTCCTGGCGCCGATACGTGGCGTATCGCACGTTCCGCTTTTGCCCTCCGTACACGTGCCGTTCCTCAGCGCGTGCTACGGGAGACCGCCCGCGCCTCGGTCACGGTGACCGCCCTGCCGTTCAGCTGCGACCCGTCGAGCTGGGCCATCGCCTTCTCCGCCGCCACCTCGTCCATCTCCACGAAGCCGAACCCCCGCGAGCGGCCGCTCTCCCGGTCGGTGATCACGGTGGCGTCCAGCACCTCGCCGAACTGCTCGAACAGGGTCGCCAGGTCCTGTGTTGTCGTCTGGTAGCTCAAGTTGCCCACATGCAGTCGTTTGGACATGACCGGCTCTCCTTGTCCTCCGTGGTCCGCGGTGGAGCGGACCGCAACCAATCATCCCAAGATGGTGCAAAGCGGGCCATCCCCATGAGCTGAACCGGTCACGCGATGGGGGCTCGGGGCTCACCGCAAGGTGCCGAGCAGCTCCTTGGAGTAGGGCAGCAACTCCTCCGCGCGCCCGCTGAGCACCTTCGCGGCCCACTCGGGGTCGGCGAGCAGCGCGCGGCCGATGGCGACGAGATCGAACTCGTCCCGCTCCAGCCGGTCCAGCAGATTCCCGATGTCCGCCACCCCGGCCCGTTCACTGCCGCTCCCGGGCACGAACGTCGGCAGGAAGTCCTGGTTGAGGCCGACCGAGCCGACCGTGATGGTGGACTTCCCGGTGAGCTTCTTCGTCCAGCCCGCCAGATTCAGATCGGACCCCTCGAACTCCGGCGTCCAGTAGCGCCGGGTGGACGAGTGGAACACATCCACTCCCGCCTCCACCAGCGGCGTCAGCATCGCCTCCAGCTCCTGCGGGGTCTCGGCCATCCGTACGTCGTAGTGGTCCTGCTTCCACTGGGAGGTACGGAAGATGATCGGGAAATCGGCCGAGACGGCCTTACGGCACGCGGCCACCAGCTCGGCCGCGAAGCGGACCCGGGAGACCGGGTCGCCGCCGTAGGAGTCGGTGCGGCGATTCGTCGCGGACCACAGGAACTGGTCGATCAGATAGCCGTGGGCACCGTGCAGTTCGACCCCGTCGAAGCCGATCCGCTCCGCCGCCGCGGCCGCCTCCGCGAACGCGGCGATCACCGCGTCCACGTCGTCCTGCGTCATCGCCCGCCCGACCGGCCCACCGTCCAGCCCCACACCGGACGGGCTCAGCACCGGAGCCTCGGGAACCGGCGGCGCGCCCTCCGGCCGCGAAACCCCGACATGCCAGATCTGCGGCGCGATCCGCCCGCCGCCGAGATGCACCTGCTTCACGACGTCGGCCCACCCCGCCAGGGCGTCCTCGCCGTAGAAACGCGGCACCCGGTCGCTCAGCCCCGCCGAGGGGTGCTGCACATAGGTCCCCTCGGTAATGATCAGCCCCACCCCGGCGGCCGCTCGCCGCCCGTAGTACGCCGCCACATCGGCGCCGGGCACGCCATCGGGCGAGAACATGCGGGTCATCGGCGCCATGGCGATGCGATTGGGCACGGTGAGCCCGCCCACGGTGAACGGACGGGACAGAACCTGGGCCGCGCGCTCGGCGCTGCTGCTCGTGGACACGTTGGATACTCCTCGACTTCACGTCATGACGGCGCGGAATCGCACCGCCCGGCCAAGCTAAAACCTGACGTTGACGTGAGGGGCAAGTACCGGAGGTCGCCTCCGCAACGCGTACGCCCCCGATGAGGGCGTACGCGCTCCAACGGGAGCCGAGGAGCGGCCCCCACACTTGGCACTCAACGGACGACCTCAGGAGGCCGACATGGGAGCGCACGGAAAGCCGCCACCGCCGAACCCGCAGCCGAAGCAGCCGAGTCCACGGGATTCGGACGGACAGCACCCGGACGTCTCCAGGCCGGGCGGCGGGACCCACCGCAAGTGACCGACCTGGAGGAGTTGCACGCGCGGGCGGCCGAGACGCTCGACATCACCGAGCCGTGGATACGGCGCGCGTTCGAGGCCGTCCCGCGCCATGAGTTCGTCCCCGGAACCGTATGGGTGGTGGACGGTGGCGTGTACCGGCCGTTCCGCCGGGACGACGACCCGGACCGGTGGGCCCGCATGGTGTACGACCCCGCACAGGCCATCACCACCCAGGTGGACGACGGGGCCCCCGCCCCTGCCGGGGGCGATGTGCCCACCAGCTCCATCTCGGCGCCGGCCGCCGTGGTGAGCATGCTGGCCGGGCTGGACCTGCGGCCGGGGCACCGGGTGCTGGAGATCGGCGCGGGCACCGGGTACAACGCGGCGCTGATGGCCGAGAGGGCAGGCGCCGGGCGGGTGATCACGCTGGACATCGACCCGGACGTGGCCGACGGCGCGCGGGCCGCGCTGCACCGGGCCGGGTACGGCGGAGTGACGGTGCTGGAGGCGGACGGCGAGCAGGGGTGGGCCAGGGGCGCCCCGTACGACCGGCTGGTGGCGACGGCCTCGGTGACGTCGATCCCATGGGCCTGGGTGGAGCAGGTACGGCCCGGCGGCCTGATCCTGGCCCCGTTCCGGACCGCGTTCTGCTCGCACGGACTCGCACGGCTGACCGTCTCCGACGGCTGCGCCGAAGGCCGGTTCGCGGGCGCGGTGACGTTCATGGCGGTGCGGGGCCAGCGGACGCGCCCGCGCATCGACGGGGTCTTCTCGACGGAATCGTGGGAGGAGAGCCGCGAGAGCAAGGCCGACCTGGACGTCGCGCTGCTCGCCGACCCGCACGCCGAGTTCGCGGTGGGGCTGAGGCTGGCGGACGTCGCCCACTGGCCACAGGACGGCGGGCACTGGTGGTGCGGCCGGGACTCGTGGGCGTACGCGGCGGATGGCGCGGTGCACCAGTGGGGGCCGCGAAACCTGGCCGATGAGACGGCCGGGGCCCTCGCCTGGTGGGAGGGCGCCGGGCGGCCGCAGCTGTTCGACTTCGGGCTGACGGTCACGGCCGCCGGCCACCGGGTGTGGCTGGGCGAGCCGTCGGAGGCGTGGCCGCTGGCTGCGGTGTAGCCGGCCGGCGTGGATCAGACCTCCACCCCGTCGATGTCGAACGTCTGCACCGACTGCGCCTCCAGGGTGAGGCGCAGCCGCTTGCCGTCGAGAGTGGTGTCACGGTGTGCGGCGTAGCGCTCGCCGGCCGGGGTGGTCACGGTGGACCAGCGGGGGACGGTGCCGGACTGGCCGGTGACCGTGGTGAAGAGAGACAGGTCGAGGGTGAGGGGCTGTGCGGAGGCGGTGGCGTTGACGGCGACCACGACGAGGCGGCGTGCCGCGGCGTCCAGCGCGGCGACGACGGTGTCGGAGCCGGTGGCCAGCATCCGCATGCCGGGGCGGATGTGCCGGGTGAACTGGGCGAGTACGTAGTACTTGGGCTGGACGGAGCCGGTCCGGGCGGTGTCCGGGTCGTAGAAGATGGGGCCCCAGCTTGTGGCGGTGTCCAGGGGCTGCCAGTAGCAGTAGGCGGTTGGGTGCAGCCGGTTGAGATCCAGGCAGAGGTTGGTGGCGGTGGTCAGGCCGGTGCTGTCGCCGTCTCCGGTCTCGGAGTTCCACAGGCCCTTGTCCGCGCTGCGGGCCTGTTGGTAGAGCCCGTTCCGGTCGCCGGACGAGCCCTGGTAGCCGTGCACCGTGAGCCGGCCGACGGCGGCGCGGGCGGTGGCGTCCAGGCTCTGCCAGTTGGCGATCGCCTCGTCGTAGGAGAACACGTCGGACGCGGAGATGGGAGTGCCGCGCAATCCGCGGGTGTCGAGTTCGGTGCGCAGGTGGCCGAGCACCGCCTCCTGCACGGCGGTGCTCATGTGGCAGCCCTCCTGGCCGCCGTTCGCCTTCCACCACGTCGATGTCGGCTCGTTGAAAGCCTCGACGGAGGAGAACGGCACCCCCCAGTGCTCGGCGGCGTACGCGGCCACCGTGGCGATGTACACGGCGTGCTGTCGGTAATTCCAGGACTGGAGGTTGTCCCCGCCGTCCGGTGCGCCGGACGGGCAGTGGTTGACGCACATCCACCAGAGCGGGGAGACGGAGAACAGCTCGATCCGCGCGCCCCGGGCGTGCGCCTTGACCATCGCGGCCCGCTGCCTGGCGTCGGCGGACCAGTCCCAGGAGGCGGAGGCGGGGTCCTCACTGAACCAGTCCCGCCAGTAGCCCTCGATCTGCTTGTACTTCGGGAACTGCGCGGAGACCACCATGGCGGACCCCTGCACCGTGTCCCAGCGGCAGGCCCCGAGGTTGTAGCGGGCGATGTTCAGGCCCAGGCCGGGGAGGGTGAGGTCCTGGTACGGGGTGTCCGCGGTGGTGAACAGGACATCGGAGATATCGTCCCGGTCGCCGAGTACGTTCGCCCACCAGGACAGCGAGGCGCCCCAGCCCTCCCAGGTGCCGTGCCGGCCGAAGTCCGGCCGCGGATCGACGGCCACCGTGGCGTCCGCGGCCCGTGCCACCCGCGGCCCCAGCGCTCCCGAGGCCAGCGCGCCCCCTGCCGCTGCCAGCAGTTTCCTGCGATGCATCGTCGCTCCCCCTTCTCGATGGCGTCGGTGAAACCTCCGGTGACGGCGTGGTCATCGCCATGGAGCCGGGCGGCTCCTTCGGGACCCGGCCGTTCACCGACCGGGCCGCTCACCGACTCGGCAGCCTGACCACACCCAGTATTCGTTTGAGCGGGAAGTAGCCGAACTCCCGTGAATCGAAGCTCGCCGAGCGGTTGTCACCCAGCAGCACGGCCATGCCGTCCGGCACGCGTTCGCCGGATACGTCGGCGAGCGCAGGGACGCCGCGGCGCGGGATCGGGTCCCCGGGAAGGGCCGCTACCCGCTTGATCATCCAGTGGCGCTGGGCCACGAGGGAGGGAGCGGCTTTCGCCGTGAGCGGTCCCTGTCGCCAGCCGTGCGTATCCGAGGGGGATTCGACGACCACCACGCGGCCGACCTCAGGCTTCGCGCCCCGGATCACCAGCACCTGATCGCGGTCCCGGAACGCCGGCTCCATGCTCACCCCGTCGACGGTGACAGCCACCAGCCGGTGGGTGAGCGCGGCGGCGACGATCGTGACACGGTCCGAGATCATCTGTCGGCCGCCGCTTCCACCGCGTGCGTCGGGACGGCCGGCTCCGCGTGACCTTGCCGGTACCCGTCGGCCTGCAAGGTGAACAGGCGTGCGTACTCGCCCCCGGCCCGCATCAACTCCATATGGCTGCCTTCCTCCATCACCCGCCCGTCGCCCAGTACGGCGATCCGGTCCGCGTCGCGCACGGCGCCGAGCCGGTGTGAGATCAACAGACTGGTACGGCCGGCCCGGTGGCGAGTGATCGAACGGTGGATCTCGTGTTCCGACGCTGCGTCGAGTCCCGCCGAGGGCTCGTCGAGAATGGTCAGGTCGCGCCCCTCACGGAGGAAGGCACGGGCCAGGGCCAGACGCTGGTGCTCCCCACCCGACAGCAGCGCCCCCGAGCGGTGTTCGGAGGACCGGCTGTCGTGGTGGAAGGTGCGGGAGAGCATGGTGTCGTACCCCTGCGGAAGCCGGGCGAGCTTCTCGTGCAGGCCCGCCTTGCCCGCCGCGACCTCGATCTGGTGCCGTTCGTCCAGCAGCCGCAGGTCACCGAGGCCAATGTTCTCGGCCGCGGTCATGTCGTAGTGCTGGAAGTCCTGGAACAGGGTGCTGATGCGCTCACGCAGCTCTGCCGGATCGACGTCGCGCAGGTCGACGCCGTCCCACAGCACGGTGCCGTGCGTGGGGTCGTAGAACCGGCACAGCAGTTTCACCAGCGTGGACTTCCCGGCACCGTTCAGACCCACCAGGGCCAGCGACTGTCCGCACGGGATGCACAGGTTCAGCCCGCGCAGCACCCAGTCGTGGTCCGGGGAGTAACGGAACCAGACGTCCCGCAGTTCGATCGCGTGGCACAGCGGTGCCAGGGGAACCGGTTCGGCGGCCACGGGAAGGTCGGGTTCGGCCTCGACGACCTCCAGGTAGTGGTCGAACATGAGCAGGGCACGCTGGGACGCCGCGAGCTGGATCAGGAGGGTGCCCAGCGAGCTCTGCACACCGTCGACCGCCGCCACGAACATCGTCACCCCGCCGACCGTCAACGTACCGTCGTGCGCCGCGAACACCGCCCACACCAGCCCGGCTCCGGAGACGAGTGAGGCCAGCAGCTCCAGAAGGCTCTGCACCTTGGTCTGGTGCGCGTCCACGGACTGGGTGACGGCGTTGGCCGCCCGGCGCTCGGCCAGCACACGCGCCCGCAGGAAGTCACCGATCCCGAACAGCCGGATCTCCTTCGCCGCGGTGGGCGTGGCGATCAGCCTGGCGTAGAAGTCCTCCCTGCGCTCGATCCTGCTGACCTCGAACACGGCACGGGCCTGCTCTCGTGACAGGGCGAGCTGGGCCACGAGCGACGGAACGCCCGCGACCAGCACGACCACGGCCATCAACGGGCTGAGCGCCACCAGCGACACCAGGAACCCCGCCACCGTCACCAGGGACTTGCCCGCGGCCAGCGCGGCGTCCGCGAGCTGGCCGGCGACGGTCTTGCCCACCTCCTGGGCCACCCGCAGGCGGTCGAGGAACGCCGGCTGCTCCAGCCGTCCCAGGCCGGGGTGGCGGCCCACCGCGGTGAAGAGCCGATCCTGCGACAGCAACCCCACCTCCCGGTCCACGACCCCTCGCAGATATCGGGCAGCCAGCGGGCCGAGGCCCACCACGGTCGCCGCGAGGACGTAACCGAGCGCGGGCCCGAGCAACGTCCGGATCTCCGCGTGGTGCGTCAGACCGTCGATCAAGAGCTTCGTCATCCACGCGACCAGCACCGGCACCAGCCCGGACACCAGCGTGATCGCGGCGTATCCGGCCGAGGCCCACGGCGCCGCCGTGGCACACAGGCCGATGGCGGTGGTGACGCGGCGGTACGCGGAGCGCGTGTGCGCCTGCTCGGAGCTGCCCGGCCGGCGCCGACCGCGTGTTCTCACCGTGCCGACACCGGTACGTCGAGATCGACCTGCTCAGCGGTGACGATGGGACGTCCGTGCTCGATGCTGGGGGAGACGACGAGTACCACGGGGAATGCCTTGAGGTCGAAGGCCGAGCTCACCGCGCCCTCGTTGCTGGACTCGTGTACGACCCGGGCCACCGGGCGCAGCCGCTCCAGCATGTCGGCGGCCGCCTCGGGCTCACCCACGACGGTGGCCAGCACCTGCTCCCGGCCGCCGGGGAACGAGGCGGCGAAGTCCACGAACTTCGGCAGCTTCTCCTGGCACGGGCGGCAGGTCGGCGAGAAGAAGGCCACCAGCGTGTCGCCGTGCCGCAGGCTCTCGCTGTCCACCGGCTCGGCGTCCTGGGTGAGGGCGGTGAACTCCCCGATCTCGTCGCCCATGCCGACCGCGACAGGTGGGTTAGTGCTGCCGTTGCGGTTGAGGATCTCGGCCTGCTCCCGCAGGCGTTTGATCATTCCGAGACTCAGCAGGAAGTTGAGGACGCACAACGCCCCGACGAAGACGAGGGCGGCGATCAGGGGGGTCATGACGTTTCTCCTGTCGGAAGGTGGCGGACGGGGCAGCGGGCCGAGCAGTGGTCCACGCACCCGGCCGGAACAGCTCCACGAGTTCGTCGAGCGTGGTGACCAGCGCCCCGCACATCAGCCCGATCGCGATCGTGAGGATCTGTCCGGCAGTGGTGCCGCCGGAACCCGGGCCGAACAGCGCCGAGACGCCGGCCGGGACGGCCAGCACCAGGTTGCGGACGGCCTGCCAGCCGCTGACCGGTGCGGTGGAAACGCCGAAGCAGCGGCATGCCGTGTCCGTCCCCCGGCGCACGGCAAGCACGATGCCGAGGGCGAAGACGAGCAACAGGCCCGCCGCCAGCCCGGCGCCGTACCGGAACGCCCCGGGTACGGGCAGCGCCAGCAGCCCCCACACCCCGAACTCCAGAGCCACCACGACAGGGGCCAGCAGCCGGCGCGCCCCGGGAACCGGGGCCAGCGCCTCAACCGCTGCGGCGAACTCGTTGAAGGACCGGCGTCCGGAGACCTTGCTCACCGAGGACACCAGGAAGATGAGACCGATCAGACATCTGATCCAGGTCGAGAGATACTGCTCCACGATTCCCCAGACTCGATAACTCGTGTGCCGGCGCGCACCGGCCTCGGCGCGGGGGGCCCGGCGCGCACCGGCCTTGGCGCAGGGGGCCCGGCGCGAACGCCCCGGACCCCCACGACCACGGTCAGCAGTAGCAGGTGTAGACGCCGGAGCTGCCGCAGCACGGAGCGTTGTAGCTGCACCAGGTGTTCACGTTCCCGTACCCGTAGGCCTTGTTGCACTGCCAGCACTGGCTCCAGCACTGCTGCGGCGACGAGACCTGCGCCGAGGCGGAAATCTTGGGCACGAAGCGCTCGAGCAGCGCCTGCCCGAGGGATTCCATCTTACGAAGCATGTCACTCTCCTCTCGTGGTGAATTCGTCCCGACCTGACGTCGGCTCAGGCCACTTTCACACGCGGCCGGTCGGCCGGTATTGGAGAAAACCGACATTGTATTTTTTCGACCGGCCCTGGTGCGGCGGACTCCCGCTCGATAGCGGAATTCATCCTTCTTGCAGAATGCTGGTGATCCGCCCCGCCGCTCGGTCGGCAGAGCCTTCCCCGCTCTGGTGCTCGGCGATAAAGCGCAGAGGTGAGCGTGCCGTCAGTGCGGTGAACTCCCGTGTCAGGTGCGCCTGGTCATAGAACCCGCAGATGGACGCCGCCTCGCCGGGCCTGTGGCCGGCCGAGAGCAGCGCGGCGGCGTGCTGAAGTCGTAGCACCCGGGCCAGTCGTTTGGGAGTCAGCCCGACCTGCTGTCCGAATTTGCGCTCGATTTGGCGCTGGCTCCAGCACACGCTTTCGGCCAGGGCGGTGATCTCCACCCTGCCGCGCGACTGCTCCAGGCGCTGCCAGGCCGCGACCACCCGCTCGGACGCGAGCCGGCCCTCCCTGCGGCAGCGCAGGAGGAACTGGTCGAGGACGGCGAAACGCGCAGGCCACCCGGGTGCCTGCGCCAGCTGTTCCGACAGGCGGTGGACCCGGAGGCCGAGAAGGTCGGCGGGCTCCGCGCCAGGGTCGGGCAGGTCATCCAGGGCCACACCGAACAGTTCGAAGGCCGCCCACGGTGCGAGCACGACCTCGACCGCGCGTATACCGCCGGTGTGCTCGACCAGCGCAGGGGACGTATTCGGCGGACTGAGCAGGGATACCACCGTGCGGGCCCGGTGCGGTGCACCCACCGGCGAGATCCGCAGCGCCTCACCGAACCCGAGGACCAATGTCGCCAGTCCGCAGGGAATCCCCAAACGCCTGCGCACCGATCCTGGCGCGCAGTGGAATCCTCGGTAGCTGAGTACTCCAGGCCCCAGCGACGGATGCGGATATCCGAAGGCCAGCTCCCACCGGCCCTCAGGACATCGCACCCGATTCCCGGGATTCCCGGGCAGGACGTGTCTCGTCAGCAGACTGTCGGACACGTGAGCACCAGGAGACGACATCGACAGTTGGAGACGGTCCGGATATCCGAAATCTCGCCGTCCCTGCATATGGCAGGCGACGGTAATGCAAGAGATCTATGCATGACAATTCCCTCCGATTGGCGGGTTGCAGTGCATTGATGGAGGCGCCATCCGGCGCGTGTCGCGGCCACGGTGTCTCGGGGCTGGATTCCGAATTCGTGGGGCTCAATCGCGCGGCGGCGGCAGCCCGTTCCCGGTGCCTGGCGCTCGGCCCGAAGGCGGGGATGGCAGGGATGGCGGGGATGGCAGGGCGACCGGCGCGGGTTTCAAGGCGCGGAACGCGGCGTGGTCATGCGACGCCTGGACGGCCGCGACCGCCGTCCCCTCGCTGTCAGCGGCGCCCGGACCCGCCCCATGTCAGAGGACTCTGATCAACCCTGACCGTCCTGACGCGCATGTCATTTCCTCCCCCGAAGTGGTGAGGGCGGCGCGGGGTGGACCGCGCCGCCCGGCTTGCACCACGGAGATTGCTGGCCGGTTACGGTCGACGGCCAGGTGCTGCCGCTGAATGAGCGATTCGTGAGACGTCCCACCGGCTGACCTGCTGGTGCGGTGCCACGGGAGACGCACCGCTGGGACGCGCCGGACCGCGGAAGCGACGAGTGCCGCGCCCCGCCGCGGTGCGCACCACGCGGATCGTGACACCGCCCGGCGCGACGGTCGGCAAGCCGGCGTCTGGGTGGTCCCGGCCTCCCGGCCCGCGCCGCGCGGACGCGCCCCGTCAGAGGGTGTGATCGAGGCGGCCGGACTTCACGGCGCGTATGAAGACGCCGAGGGCGGCTGTGGTCGTACGGATCACGATGGCGGGCTCGTCACTCTCGCGCAGGAGTATGCCGTTGGGGGCGGCGGCGAGTTCCACGCAGTTTTGATGGACGTCCGCGCTGAAGGAGGACTTGCGCCATGTGGTGCGCGGCATGCTGCCTTCCTCAGTGGAGGTGGTCGAGGTTGGCGGCTTTTACGGCTCGTATGAACGACCGGAGGGTGGCCGGGTTCGTATGGATCACCGCTTCCGGCTCGTCGCTCTCACGTATGCGTATGCCGTCGGGAGCGCTGGCCAGTTCCACGCAGTTCGGTCCCGCGCCGTCGCTGAAGGAGGACTTCTGCCAGGTGAGGTCGGACATGATGCCCTTCGCCTAGTAGGTGTACAGGATGTGCTGGATGAGGCCCCATGAGTCGCGCTTCTCGTGACGGTCCGGAGACTCATCTGTCACCACCGCTGGTAGTGCGCTCTTGCTCAGACCTTCGAACGTCTTGCCGTAGTGAGCAAGGGATTTGTCGTCGTCCAGGCGCAAAGACTCCACCGGATGCTCAAGAACAACCGTCTCCAATCTGGGCACGCCCGGCCCGAGGATCAGGAAGGGCGTCCCGAACCAGGCTCGCGCCCCGCTCTCGAACGGAAGGATCTGGATGTCCGTGCCCGGTCGCTCTGCCGCACGAATGAGATGTGCGAGCTGACCTCGCATGACGTGCGGGCCGCCTACCGAGATGCGCAGGGCGGCCTCGTGGATCACCGCGTGGAACGTCACCGATCCGGACGCCAGGATGTCCTGGCGCGCCAGCCGGAAGCGCACTGCCGTTTCGATCTCATCCTGGGATGCATCAGGGAGCGAGCTGCGGAAGAGGTCGCGCATGTACGACTCGGTCTGCAACAACCCAGGGATGAGGAGCGTCTCGTGGCTACGCAGGTGCGTCGTACGTGACTCAAGCTCGGCGAGATCGAGGGTGAACTGCGGGAACGACTTCCGATACGCCGACCACCAACCCTTGCCGCTGCTCTCGGCCATGCTGACAAGCTCGTCAACGTACGGTTCATTCTTGCATCCGTAAGCGTCAACCAGCGCGCGGAGACGATCCGTTGGGATGGCCGTCCGCCCCGCCTCAATGTGGCTCAGGTGCGGCGCGCCCATGCCGATCAGCTTGCCGCCCTCGGCGATCGACAACCCCGCCTGGAGTCGCAACTTCTTGAGCTCCGCGCCGAGTCGGCGTTGTCGTTCGGTGATGAGCGTTCGCAGCGCCACGAGCGGTCCTCCAGGGGATTCGGTGACAGTGTGCCCCGCACGGGTGGGGCGGTCCAATCATCTCGCCAAGGTGGTTGCAAAGTTGCTGAGGCGTGCCCTACCTTGGGTGTTGCCTTAATCACACAGGGTATTGAGCCACAAGCGCCACGGAGGCGTCGCATGGGAGCACTCGCACACCCGGAACGTCCGCACCGCTACACCCTCACCGCCCCCGCCCTCCCCACCTCTCCCCGCCTGTGCCGCGACTTCGTGCGTGGCGTCTTCTCGGCCTCCGGCCTCGGCCAGCTCGCCGACAGCGCAGCCCTCTGCACCTCGGAGTTGGTGACCAACGTCCACCGGCACGGCAAGGGCGACGTACGGCTGGCCGCCGCCATCCGGCACGACCGCGTCCGGGTCACCGTCCACGACGACAGCCCCGAACTGCCCTCGCCCCGCCGCCCGGCGGGCGATGAGACCAACGGCCGGGGGCTGTTCCTGGTCACGGCCCTCTCCGACCTCTGCGGCATGAGCATCGACGAACCGGCCGACGGCACCGGCAAGACGGTGTGGTTCGAGTTCAACGTCCCGCCTGCGCAGACCAAGAGCACCGCATGAACGACCCCACCCCCGCCGAGCGGGTCGCCGAGATCCTGCGGGATGAATTCGCCGCCCACGGCGTACGCCTCCCCGACGTACGGGCCGATCTCAGCGATCCCCACCAGCCGCGCGTGGAACTGGGCACCGTCCCCCTCGGCACCGGCTTCGCCCTGCTGCGCGTGCTCACCGACTATCAGCGGCTGCTCAAAGCCGAGAAGGCCGGCGGTCGCCCGCCGGCCTTCGGCCCATGACACTCAGTCGCGTTACCAGCTGATGGCGTCGTCCATCGACTGCTGCCAGTACGTGACCTTGAGAGAGTCGTCGACGTAGACGCCCTTGGCGGGCAGTGACGGGTGGGCGGCCGAGGGGACGTCCTCGTCGGCGGTGCGGCCCTGGAAGTAGACGGTGAGGGACTTCACCGTGTGGCCGTTCGTACCGCTGCCGTCGGCGGCCGACAGGTTCACGGAGGCGTAGCCGGACTCGCCCGGGGCCAGCGTGACGACCGCCTGCGGCTTCGAGTCCTCGATGACCGGCGGCACCGACTGCGCCTCGCCGAACTGGACGGCCGGGTAGTTGTAGAGGTAGCAGTTGCTGCTGCCGGTGTTGGTGACCGTGAGCAGCATGTGGTTCACGGGGCGGTTCAGGGGAGCCGCGACCGTCTTGGTGTTGGAGCCCTGGCAGGTGACCCCCTCGGCGTCGTCGGCGTCCTTGGTGTCCTTGGTGGCACTCGCGCCGGAGTCGCCGGAGTCGCCGGAGTCGCTGCCGCCGGTCTGGCTTCGCTTCCCCGATTCCGACGACACGTCCGTGTCCGACTTCGAACCGGTGGCGTTGGTCTTCGCGTCCTCCTGGGAGGACGACGCGGAGGAGGACGACGCGCCCTCGCTGCGGACGCCCGATCCGTCCTCGCCGCACGCGGTCAGGGAGAAGGCGGCGATCGCGACGGTCGCGGCGGCGGTCAGGAGGCGGGTGCGGGAGTTACGGATCCTGGACATGTGGGTGAGCCCTTTCGGCGGTGCGGTGGGTGTGGTGCTTGGATGACCAGAGCTTGTGGGGCCATCCGTCCCAGCCGCCACGAACGCCGGGCAGTTGGGGACGCTGGAACGCCGAAACAGGCTGTGACCAGGGGGAACGTAAGGGGTCTGGGACGCGGGAATGGGACGCGCCGGGCCATGGGAAGGGGAGGCGGGGAACGGTGTCAGGGTCGACAGGGGCCGTCGGCGACGCGGAGGCGCTCGCGGAACTGCTGCGGGGGCTCAAGGAACGCTCGGGGCTGAGCTACGGGGCGCTCGCCAAGCGGCTGCACATGAGCACGTCCACGCTGCACCGCTACTGCAACGGCAGCGTGGTGCCGACCGAGTACGCGCCGGTCGAGCGGCTCGCCCGGGTGTGCCGGGCGACCCCCGAGGAACTGGTCGAGCTGCACCGGCGGTGGATTCTGGCGGATGCGACGCGGGGGCGTAAGGAGCAGCCGGAGCCGGACGGGGCGGCGGTGCGCGGTACCGGGGCCGGTGCCGGGGCCGGGACCGGGGAGCCCGAGAGCGCGTCGGCGCCCGACGCTTCGGCGCCCGGCGCCGGGGACCGCCCGGCTCACCCTGCGGACGCGGACAGCGGACCGCCCGAGGCGGCGGGGGCCCCGGCCGATCCGGGCGGTGGGCTGTCCGAGACCGCGGGCGGGACGGCCCCGGCACCCGTGGGCGGTGAATCCCGCGAACCCGGTGAACCTGGTAGCCCCGGCGAACCCGGTGGCCACAGCAAACCCAGCGAACCCGGCAGAAGTGATGCCACGGTCGTCGGCGACACCACCCCCTCCGCTCCCGCACGGCGGCCCCGTCGGCGTCGCACCGCCCTCATCGCCTCCGTCGCCACCGCCGCCGTTCTGGGCGCCGTCGTACTCGCCGTGAACCTGCCGTCCTCCGGTGGCGACGGCGGTGACGAGAGGGCCGCCGGGGCCGCCAATCCGGCCACCGCCACCAGCACCGGCACCGCCACCGGCCGAGCGGACGACAAGCAGCCGTCCGCCTCGGCCTCCCCCTCTCCCTCCCAGGGCGCGCGGACCGGCAAGCCCTCCGCCTCGGCGTCGGAGTCCGCCGGCCACGGCGGCGGGGGCGCCGACGAGCCCACCGGCGGCGTACCGGTCAACGTCGCCACGCGGCCCTACGTCTACGACAGCCCGTGCAGCCAGCACTTCCTCGTCGACAGCGAGCCCGGACAGGTCGGCCCGCCCGCCGACGAGCAGAACGCGCCCCGCTGGGCCGCCGCGTACGGCGCGGTGTCCTCGGGGGAGCAGCGCGTCGCCCTCACCCTCCAGGGCACCGGGAAGGAGACCGTCGTCCTGGAGGCGCTGCACGTACGCGTCGTCACCAAGCGCGCCCCGCTCGCCTGGAACGACTACTCGATGGGGGTCGGCTGCGGCGGCGGTGTCGAGACCAAGTCGTTCGACGTCGACCTCGACAACGGCAGCCCCACCGTCACCGTCAAGAACGGCCAGCGCGACTTCCCGTACAAGGTCAGCGAGTCCGATCCGGAGGTCTTCTACGTCACCGCCCACACCACGGCGCATGACGTCCGCTGGGATCTCTCCCTGGACTGGTCCAGCGGCGACCGCCACGGCACCGTGCACATCGACAACAACGGCACCCCGTTCCGCACCAGCGCCGCCGTCGGCCGCCCCGGTTACGACTACCCGCTGGGCACCAGCGAGTGGATCAAGCGGGAGGAGCAGCCGCAAACGTGACCCCGGCCGGTCGGGAGCCCGTGACGGGCGCGTTGACGACGGTGACGCTCTCCAGGTCGGGGAGGACGGCGAGCGGGGACGCGTCGACGGGCCGGCCGGGGTCGCCGACGAACCTGACGTGCAGATGACGGAGGCGGGGGAACGCCATGGGCATCCAGGTGGTGTCCAGTTCCGTCCCCAGGACCTGGAGATCCAGCCAGGTGATGCCGGGTGGGAAGCGGCGCGGCAGGACGTGGGCATGGCTGATCGCGATCTTCAGGCGGTCCAGCGCCACCAGTTGGTGCAGGCTTTTCGCGAAGGGCACCGTGCTGGGTGTGTCGCGGGGCGGCTCGAACACCAGCGTACGGAGGGGGAGGGCAGACAGGGGGCCGAGGTCGCGGGCCTGGGGGCAGCCGCTCAGATAGAGCGTTTCGAGGTGCGAGAGGTGGCTGAGCGCGCCGAGATCGGTGACCACGCCATTTCCGCTCAGCCGCAGCCGGGTCACGTCCTCCCCCCTGAGATTGTCCCTGATCTCGTCCTCCGTGAAGTCTCCGCGCAGGATCAGCCAAGGACGCGGCCCCGTGTCCAGGAGCAGGCGCAGATGCTCCATGGACTCGGCCACGAAGTACAGGCCGTCCCGGTCCAGGCGGAGGATCACCTCATGGAAGTACCGCTCGGTGTCGAACCGCCCCCAGCTCGACGCCAGTTGGGCACGCACGCCGATCGACGGGTGGCCGGCGAACCGGGCCAGATACGGGATGGCCGCGTCCACCGGTATGCGTGAGGCCGTGACCACGCAGTATTCCGCCTGCTCGTCGGTCAGTCCCTCCGGCGGGGGCAGGAGCTCCAGCACGAGTGGGCCCACCGTGGCCAGCTCCCGCGCCCGCGCGAGGTCCAGGGGCGGGATGAACCCCATCGCAGCCCGTGTCACCTGGTCCCGTATGCCCGGATCCAGATCGGGCGCGTGCTCCAGGCAGGCCATGGCCAGCAGGTTCTGCCGGAGCGATGCCTTCGGGTCCCATCGCTCCGCCTCCACCAGCAACTTCTCCAGCAGCTCCGCCCGCTCCCTCGGCCGCGCGTGCGCGACCGCCATGCGGATGACGTCCTCCCACTGCGCGTCATGCGCGTTCCGGATCAGCAGGCCCACGTCCCACGCCTCCACCGCCGCCTTCGCGCCCAAGTAGTCCTGGAAGGTGCGGTGGACGAAGTCCACCGTGCCCACCGACGGCTCGCGCAACAGCCCGCTGCGCAGCAGCAGATGGCGCAGGATGGCGGGGGCGTCGCCCAGGGCCTGGGCGGCGGGGACGGAGGGCAGGGCCTCCTCGATGAGGCGCTCCGCGCGGTCGCGGTCCAGTTCGGCCTCGCCGTTGCGGATCAGGTAGTAGGCGAGCCGCTGGAGGAGCTGGATCTGCGGTTCCTCGTCCAGCTGCGTATCGCCGGGCGCGTAGACGCGGCGCTCGGTGTCGCGGCGGGTCAGCAGCATCGACAGCGCCGCGTCGTACAGCGCCTTGCGGCCCGGTGGCAGGTAGCCGCGCCGGGCGCGGTGCAGGGCGCAGATCAGGCCGCACATCAGGGGGTTGGTGGCGAGCCGGCTGAGGTCCTGTTTGGTGCGGACGGCGGTGTGCAGGGCCGACTGGTAGCCGTCCAGCGCCGCCCGTTCCTCCTCCGTACGGCAGGTCTGGCGGGCCGCGTCGTGCCAGCGGTCGATGAACGCCGCCATGTCCTCGCGGCGCATCGGGGACAGCGTGAACTCGGCGAAGTCCTGCGCGCCCAGCCAGTCCTCGGCGACGGCGGAGGGGCGGGAGGTGACCAGCCACAGGTTGTCCGGGTAGGCGATGAGCAGGTCGGCCAGCCAGGCCCGGGTGCGCTCGCGGTCGTGCTCGGGGATCTCGTCGATGCCGTCGATCAGCAGCAGCCCACGGCCGGCGCCCAGGACCCGGTCGGCCCAGCCGGGCGGCTGGGCGCCGTCCAGGGGGTGGTGGACCGAGGCCAGGAACGCGGCGGGGGAGGGCAGGGACTCCCGGCGGGCGATGGTGCGCAGCGGGAGGACGAAGGGGACGCGGCCGATCAGCTGCTCCATCCCGTGCGGTGGCCGCTGCCGCGCGGTGCATACGGCGAGCCACTGGACGAGCGTGGTCTTGCCGGAGCCCGCGCCGCCGCGCAGCAGCACCCGCTGATGGCCGGCGAGCGCCCGGTCGGCGGGGAGGACGCCGGGGAGTACGGCGGGCGGGGCGCCCGCCGCCGCGCCCTCGAACGTCCCCTCCGTCCCCTCCGGGCGGTCCTCGTGCGAGGAGACGGCCTCCAGGCTGAGATACGCGGCGTCCAGCGGCCAGGTGGCCTCGGAGTGGCTGAGGTCGATGCCGACGATGGTCAGCGTGGAGTGCTTGCCGATCATGTACTCCGCGTACCGGCGCTCGAACCCCGCGTCCTGCGCGGACTGGGACGGGATGCGCTCGATCAGGATGTCGATCTTGGTGATCAGCTCGTCGAGCCGGCCGCTCTGTTCGACGAGGGTGCGGGCGACGAAGGTCGAGCGCCGGCTGAAGAAGTGCAGGATGTGCAGGCAGGCGGTGTGGAGGAGGTGCTCGTAGAGGGCGAGTCCGTCCCGGCTCAGGCCGACGGGGGCGCCCAGGCCCGGTGCGGTCTCGATGAGGCGGGCGGCGAGGGCACGGTGGCCGAGCCCCACGGCCTGGACGTCGTCCATGTCGAGGTCGCCGAGCGCGTGCAACGTCGTCGCCAGGCGCATGGCGACCAGGTCGTCCTCGTCGGCGGGGCACGGCCGCTCGCCCGGGGCCGCCTGCTGGATGGCGCGGGCGACGAGTTCGGTGGCCAGCTTGTGCAGATCGTGGAAGTCGAGCGTCCGCTTCTCGCCCCGGAAGGTGACGAGCGAGGAGATACGGACCGGCTTGTCGACCAGCCCGGCGCCCGGACCCTCCTGGACGAACAGTTTTCTGATGAGCGGTGCGACGACGGCCGAGGCGAGGCGAGCGCCGATGGCTGCGGGGTCCACGTCCCTTTCCCCCCGGTGGTCGGGTGTCCCTGGCCGGACAGCGTACAGCGGGCAAGGACCTTGGTCCCGAACCGGACACCCGAAAGTCCCTCCACAGGTGACATCGCGCACAGGCCATTCGGGGACTACTACGCGGAATAGGGGGTGTCGCAGCTCAGAGGTGTTATGGATAGCTCCGGGAATTCCCGGGAGGAACGCATCCGCATGCTCAATTTCCTACGTATCCGCTTAGTAGAAGAACGCCTTGGCCTATTCATCGGAACGGGATAACAAGAGGCGTCACAAAGATGCTTCTGGAGGTACTTCCCATGGCCCCGCGCGCCACCAACCGCCGCTCTTCGCATTCGTCCGTATCCAGGACCCGCGTCGCCGTGATCGCCATGGGCCTGGGCGCCTCGCTCGCGCTCGGCGCCGGCACCGCGTTCGCCGCCGAGGCGTCCTCGGGCGCCACCGCCCCGTCGGTGAGCGCGGCCGCCAAGAAGAAGGCGGACGCCTGGGAGACGCCGGTCGACAAGTACGCGATAGGCGCCGCCTTCGGGCTGGCGGGCAACCTGTGGTCGCACAACCACAGCGGTCAGGACTTCGTGGTGCCGTCGGGCACCCCGGTGCACGCGGCGCACAGCGGTGTGGTCGTCAAGGCGGGCCCGAACGGCGGCGGTGACGGCCCCGCGTACGGCAACGCGATCGTGATCAAGCACGACAACGCGACGTACTCGCAGTACGCGCACCTGTCCCGGATCGACGTGCGGATCGGGCAGACCGTGACCACCGGTCAGCAGATCGGCCTGTCCGGCAACACCGGCAACACCACCGGTCCCCACCTGCACTTCGAGATCCGCACGACGCCGAACTACGGCTCCGCCGTCGAGCCGCTCACGTTCCTCCGCGACCACGGCGTCAAGGTCTGACGCCAGACCTCACCTACCGCCTCACGCGTCGTCCGACGACGCATGAGCCTGCGTCAGCAGGTCGAGGGCGACCTCCAGGAGAGCCTCCCGCTTGTCCTTGGGGTCGCCCTCGAGCGTTTGCAGCGCGAACATCCGCGCGTGCAGGGTGAACAGCGCGGTGACGCTGCGGGTCTGCTCGAGCAGGGGTGCCTCCGGGTCCCGGATCAGGCCGGACAGCGTGAGCACCCGCTCCTTGAAGATCGGGCCGACGCGCAGCTCGCGCACCGTGGCCTGGTTCTCGTGCACGAAGCGCATCATCGGCTCGGCGGTGTCCAGGGCCGCGCTGTAGCGGCGCAGCAGCTCCAGCTTGGTCTCCAGGGTGCGCGGCTGCTCCTGGCCCCAGGCGATCAGCTCGTCCAGCGGCCGGGCCAGGTCCTGGAACAGGCTGAGGACGATGTCCTCCTTGGTCTTGAAGTGGTAGTAGAGCGCCGCCTTGGTGACCTCCAGATGCTCGGCGATCTCGCGCAGCGACGTCTTCTCGTAGCCCTGTGCGGCGAAGAGCTCCAGGGCTACGTCCTGGATGCGCTGACGGGTGTCGCCCCGCCGCGGTGTGCTGCCCATGGTGCTCTCCCGTGCTGGTGTGGCTGCCGTTGGCAGGCCGAACGTAACTTACTTGACGCCCGGCTAGTTGGCGCCTTACCTTCTCCACTGTACTGAACTAGCCGGGCGGCAAGTAAGTAGGCGTCAGGGCTTTCATCACCAGGGGATTACCACCAGGGGGGAGACGGAGAACATGGCCGGCAGACAATCACAGGGCGAAGCGCCACCCGCTTCGCAACCGGCGCGGCCGGCCCAGGGAGCCGGGGGCAAGGCCGAGCCGAAGCAGCGGAGCACCAGTGTGGTGATCCTCGCGTTGATGATCGCGATGCTGCTCGCGATGCTCGACAACATGATCGTCGGCACCGCGATGCCGACCATCGTCGGCGAGCTGGGCGGCCTGGACCATCTCTCCTGGGTGGTGACCGCGTACGCCCTGGCCACCGCCGCCTCGACGCCCATCTGGGGCAAGCTCGGCGACATGTACGGCCGCAAGGGCGTCTTCCTCACCTCCATCGCGATCTTCCTCGGTGGCTCGGCCCTGTCCGGCATGGCACAGAGCATGGGTGAGCTGATCGGCTTCCGGGCCGTCCAGGGCCTGGGCGCGGGCGGACTGATGGTCGGCGTGATGGCGATCATCGGCGATCTGGTGCCGCCCCGGGAGCGCGGCCGCTACCAGGGCATCATGGCCGGTGTGATGGCCGTGGCCATGATCGGTGGCCCGCTGGTCGGCGGCACCCTCACCGACCACCTCGGCTGGCGCTGGATCTTCTACATCAACCTTCCGCTCGGCGCGGTCGCCCTCTTCGCGATCAGCGCGGTGCTGCACCTGCCCAAGAAGCGCTCCGAGGGACGGATCGACTACACCGGCGCCGCCCTGCTGACCGTGGGCATCACCGCTCTCGTGCTGATCACCACCTGGGGCGGCAACGAGTACGCCTGGGGCTCGGCCCAGATCCTCGGGCTCGGCGCGCTCGGTGTGCTCTCGCTCGTCGCTTTCGTCTACGTCGAGCAGCGGGTGGCCGAACCCGTCCTGCCGCTGCACATCTTCCGGAACCGCAACTTCACGCTGGTCACCGCGATCGGCTTCCTCACCGGTTTCGTGATGTTCGGCTCGACCACCTTCCTGCCGCTCTACCAGCAGACCGTCCAGGGCGCCTCGGCCACCAACTCCGGGCTGCTGCTGCTCCCGATGCTGCTGGGCATGCTGGTCGTCTCGCTGGTCGCGGGCCGGGTCACCACCCAGACCGGCAAGTACAAGATCTTCCCGATCGTCGGCGGCTTCCTGATCATGGCCGGCATGTTCCTGCTGTCGCTGATGGACACCGAGACCACCCGCTTCACCTCCGGCGTCTACATGGCGGTGCTCGGCATGGGCATGGGCTGCCTGATGCAGACGACCATGCTCGTGGCGCAGAACAGCGTCGAGATGAAGGACATGGGCGTCGGCAGCTCCTCCGCCACCCTCTTCCGCACCCTGGGCGGCTCCTTCGGTGTCGCGATCCTCGGCGCCCTGTTCACCAGCCAGGTGCAGGACACCATGGCCGAGCGGGCCGGCGATCAGGGCGCGGCCGTCACCTCCGGAAGCGCCCAGCTCGACCCGGCCAGCCTCCCGAAGCTGCCGGCGGCCATCCGGGACGCGTACACCCACGCCGTGGCCGACGGTTCCCACCAGGTGTTCCTGTGGGGCGCGCTGATCAGCATCGCCGCCTTCGTCGCGGCCTGGTTCGTCAAGGAGGTCCCGCTGCGCGGAGCAGCCAAGCCCGCCGACGGCGACGAGGCCCAGGCCGACCAGCCGGCCCCGGTGGCCGAGCCGGTCTGACGGTGACCTCGCCGATTCGGCGGTGACCTCGCGGGACGAGGCGCGGCCGGCGCACCAGCGCCGGCCGCGCCTCGTCGCATACGGCTGCCTCGTCCGCATACCGCCGCACCGTGCGCGAAGGCTCAGTCCGGTACCTCGATGACCGGGAAGCTGCCGGTGTTGGTGGGCGCGGACTCCGGCAGCCACAGCACGGCGACCGCGCCCCGGCCGTCGTCGTCCGGCCCGTCCACCGCCGGATCGGCGTTGCGGAACGTCAGCCGGGCGCCCAGGACGCGCGCCTGGCCCGCGGCTATGGTCAGCCCCAGGCCGTGGCCGGTGCCCGCGCGGTCCTTGCTGCCGGTGCGGAACCGGCTCGGCCCGTCCTTCAGCAGCTCCTCCGGGAAGCCGGGGCCGTGGTCGCGGACGCGCAGCACCCGCCCCTCGACGGTGACCTCGAACGGCGGTTTGCCGTGCCGGGCGGCGTTGGCGAGCAGATTGCCCATGATCCGCTCCAGCCGCCGGGGGTCGGTGGAGACATGGGCGTCCCGCACCACCGTGATCACCGCGTCGGGGGCCACCGACCGGACCCGGCGGGTGATGAACTCGGCCACGGCGATCTCCTGGAGCTCCGCGCGCTCCGCGAAGCCGTCCAGCCGCGCGACCTCCAGAACGTCCTCGACCAGGGTGCGCATCGCCTGCGCCCGGTCCCGGACCAGTTCGGTGGGGCGGCCCGGCGGCAGCAGTTCGGCGGCCGTCAGCAGCCCGGTGACCGGGGTACGCAGCTCATGCGCGATATCGGCGGTGACCCGGCGCTCCGCCTCCAGCCGCTGCTGGAGCGCCTCCGCCATGCCGTCGACGGCACGCGCCAGATCGTCGGTCTCATCGCGCACCCGGCCGCCGATCGCCTCCCGCACCCGCACCTCGGAGTCGCCCTCGGCGAGCTTGCGGGCGGCGGTGGCCGCCTTGCGCAGGCGCCGGGAGAGCTGATCGCCGATCAGCACGCCCAGCGCGATACCGCCCAGCACCACCGCCACCGAGCCGATGATCAGCACCCGGTCGAGGTCCTTCAGGACGGCGAAGCGGTCCTGGAACTTGGCGTGGACGGACAGCACCTTGCCGTTGCGCAGCGGCACCGAGGCCCACACCTCGGGGGTGCCGGTGCCGGAGTCCTCCATATAGGTGGCGCGCTGTCCCCGCCACGCCTCCTTCTTCAGCTGCTCGGGCAGCTCGGGGTCGTCCAGCTTGGCGCCGAATCCCAGCACCCGGGACTGCTCGTACCAGCGCTGGGCGACCTTCACCCGCTCGTCCATCACGGTGCGGTTGTTGTCCAGCATCGACACCCGGGCCGCGTTGTGGACGACGAGGCTCAGCACGATCGCGACGAGCGCGCTCACGACGGCGATGGCCAGACTGACCTTCCACCGCAGCCCGGTGCGCAGTGCCAACCGCCGCACCGCCGCTCAGCCCCTGAGCTTGTAGCCGAAGCCGCGGACCGTCTCGATCCGGTCCTGGCCTATCTTGCCGCGCAGCCGCTGCACATGGACGTCCACGACCCGGGTGTCCCCGCCCCAGCCGTACTCCCAGACCCGCTCCAGCAGCCGGTCCCGGGAGAGCACGGTGCCGGGCGCGGCCGAGAACTCCAGCAGCAGCCGCATCTCGGTCGGGGTGAGCGCGACCCGCCGGCCGCCCTTGCGGACCTCCATGCCCTCGGGGTCGACCTCCAGATCGCCGAAGCGCAGCACCCCGCCGTCGGGCTCCTCGGGGACGGTCTCCCCGCCCCGGCCGCCGGGGCCGCTGGCATGGCCGAAGCGGCGCAGCACGGCCCGGATGCGGGCCACCAGCACCGCGCCGTCGAAGGGCTTGGTCACATAGTCGTCGGCGCCGGCTTCGAGGCCGAGCACCACATCGATGGAGTCGGCGCGCGCCGAAAGCATGATCACGGGAACGGTGGACTCGTCGCGGATCCGGCGGCACAGGCTGACCCCGTCCAGGCCCGGAACCATCACATCGAGCAGCGCGATATCGGGGCGGTCGGCGCGGAAGCGCTCGAGGCCGGTCAGCCCGTCCGGCGCGGCCGTCACGAGGAAGCCGTCGCGCTCCAGGGCGAGCTGCGTGGCTTCACGGATGACATCGTCGTCCTCGACGAAGAGCACATGGGTCTCGGCCACAGCCTCGGGTCAGCCTTCCGTTCCGTCGTCGGCGCCCGCGGGCGGCGCCGGGGTCGGGTCGTCCTTGGGCACATTCTTGCTGTAGTCGGTGTGCTTGCGGGACAGCACCGTGAACACCTTCCGCGCGGCGGTCCAGCGGTAGGTGAGCACATCCTCGCTGGACGGGCAGCAGACCGCGTCCTCGGAGGCGTAGGACAGCTTGGTCACCCGCAGCTCGCCCCCGGACACAGCGGCGTAGACCGGCGGCTGTTCGTCACGGAAGACGCTCTCGTACCGGCCGTCCACCTCGCGGTACACATACGAGCCGATACCGAAGCCGTCGGCGCACGACATGACGTTGATGACCAGGTCGGAGGTGGTGGCGCCGGTCAGCCGGCCGTACGTCACGTCCACCGGGTAGCCCTTGGCCCGCTGCTCGCCCTCGTCGTCCGCGCCGCAGGGCTTCAGACTCGCCTTCAGATCGTCGCTGACGTTCGGATCCGCCTTGACCAGCCTGACCGCTTCGGCCTTCTGCCGGGCCGTCGACGGCAGGCCCGAAGCGGGACCGCCCGCGTACGCACCCGAGTTCGCGGCGGCCGAGGCCCACTCGGTGCGCGCCGGCCCCTCCTTGCGGACACCCTGGCCCGCCGTACCGCATCCGGCCAGCATCCAGCCGCCGACGGCCGCGAGACCCACGACCGCACCGCCGGCCAGCATGGCTGTCGCGCCGGGAGAGGCCCTGGTCAGGCCGCGCACCGTTCCTGCCCCCGCTCCTGGCGGCCGCGCCGGACCCGCGTGTGCTGCCGGACCGTGCCGGCCGGCCTGCCTTCCCTGTCCTGACGGCCGAGCGCACGGGCGTCCAGATCGCGGCTCTCCAGCTCCTGCCGCAGCCGGGCCAGCGCCCGGTGCAGCGTGCTCTTGACCGTTCCGGTCGACATTCCGAGCGCCTCCGCGGTCTCTTCGGTCGTCATCTGCTCCCAGTGTCGCAGCACCACGACACTGCGCTGCTTGGGAGCCAGCACCGAAAGGATGTCCATCAGCAGGGCGCGGTCGGCGTGCTGCTCGGTGCCGTCCTCGACACTCGCCTCCGGAAGCTGCTCGGTGGGCACCTCGTCCAGCTTGCGGGCGCGCCACCACTCGGTACGGGTGTTGATCATCACGCGGCGCAGATAGGCGTCCGCGAGCGACTTGTCGGCTATGCCGTCCCAGCGGCCGTAGGTGCGCACCAGGGCGGTCTGGAGCAGATCCTGTGCCTCGACCGGGTCGGGGATCAGCCGACGGGCGCTGCGCAGCAGCGCGTCCTGCCGATTGCGCACGTACTCCTCAAAGTCCAGAACCTTGCCACTGCCGCACATCTGCAGCCTCCTACGGCCTTCGGGGCGTGACCCGCCCTCTTCCCCACCTGATGTGGCCGGCCTGTCGGTCGGCACGGGAAGGACGCTACGGAGGCGCTGTTGCGGCGCGATGTGCATCCGCACCTCAGCGAACGCACAGCTGTCCATAGGTTGTGTAACAACGGAACCCGGTGCGACGGAGTGTCAGAACCGGGTCCTGGCAGTGTCACAGCTCTGTCACAGACAGGGCCGTGACGAGGCATGACGAGGCGTGACGCAGGTCGGCGGCAGGGCCGTGACGATGTGCGGGTCAGGCCAAGGGCGGCGGGGTGACGAGAGGTGACTCAGGTCAATGGCAGCCGGTAGAGCCCGCCCGCGAGCGGCTCCACCAGCCCGTCGGAGACCAGCCCGTCGAGCGCGCGGGCCCGCTGCACCGGCTCGTCCCACACCTGGTCCAGCACCGCCTGCGGCACCGGCGCCACCGCCTCCCGCAACACCGCGAGCAGCTTGCCGCGCACCTGGCGGTCCGTGCCCGCGTAGGTCTGGCCGCGCCGCGGCGGCCCGTCGTGCTCCGGGGAACCGGCCTGCCGCCAGGCGCACAGCGTGGCGATCGGGCAGCGCGCGCAGTCGGGGGTGCGGGCCGTGCAGACCAGCGCGCCCAGCTCCATCGTGGCGGCCGCCCAGCGCGCCGCGGTCCGCTCCTCGTCGGGGAGCAGGGCGCGGGCCAGCTTGCGCTCGGCGGCGGTGGTGGCGTTCGGCGGGTACTGCGCACCGCTGACCGCGCGGGCGAACACCCGGCGGACATTGGTGTCCAGGACCGGATGGCGCTGGCCGTACGCGAACGAGGCCACCGCCGCGGCCGTGTACTCGCCCACCCCCGGCAGCGCCAGCAGCTGGGCGTGGTCGCTCGGCACATCGCCGCCGTGCCGCTCCCTTATGGCGGCCGCGGCGCCGTGCAGCCGCAGCGCCCGGCGCGGATAGCCCAGCCGGCCCCAGGCGCGGACCGCCTCACCGGGCGGCTCGGCGGCCAGGTCGGCCGGGCGCGGCCAGCGGGCGAGCCACTGCTCGTACACCGGCAGCACCCGGTTCACCGGGGTCTGCTGGAGCATGAACTCGCTCACCATCACACCCCAGGCGCCGGCCTCGGGGCGACGCCAGGGGAGGTCGCGCGCGTGCGCGTCGAACCAGTCGATGACGGGCCGGTGCAGTACGGCTCCGTCGGGGGCGGGGGATGCGGCGGCCGGGACGGCGGAAGCGGAAATGGCAGTCATCGCTCTCGATCCTGACACGACGGGACGGCTCGCGGGGGCCCAGGGCGCGGGCGTTCGGGTCGAGCCGCGTCACGTCGCCCCGAAAACGCGCAATCCGGGCACCGGCGCGGGAACGGATGGCCGCGTGCCGCGCCGGGGTACGGCCTCGGGACGGCCTCATGTGCCCGATCCGGTCGGATCATGAGAAAAGTAGGGCCTGGAGCGGGGGTTATTGGCCGGTAAGGCGGCCGATCTCTCGTAGAGTTTCCACGTGGGATCTCTGCGCAATCCGATCGGGCCGCTTCCCTCCTCCATTTACTGGCGGCGGAGGGCCGTTGCGCTGGCCCTGCTCATAGCCATCGTGATCCTGGTCATCTGGGCCTTCGGCTGGGGTGGTGCGGGCGGCGGCGGAAGCGACGAGGGCAAGGGATCGGGCGGCGGGGGGCCCGCGAGCACGATCACCCCGGGACCCTCCTCGTCCGGGCCGGTGAACAGCGAACGGCCGGGCGGGCGCGATGAGTCGGACGGCGGCGGCTCCGGCTCCGGAGACTCCGGCGGCTCCGGCGGCAGCGGCGGTTCGGACGACGGCGGTACCGACGAGAGCGGCGGTGGCGCGGGCGGCGGCAGCGGCTCCGGCGGCGCGGGCGGCTCCTCGGGCGGCTCGGCGGGCGGTGCCGACGGCATCGGCACCGGGACCGGGCAGGGCCTGCCCGCCGGATCGAGCCTGCCGGACTGCCGCCGTGGCGACGTGGAGTTGACGGTGCGCAGCGTCAAGGACTCGAAGGTCAAGAACACCTGGGCGCCGGACGAGAAGCCCACCTTCGAGATCGTCGTCAAGAACACCGGGTCGAACTCCTGCAAGGTCGACTTCGGGCGCGCGGCAGCCTCGCTGACCATCACGGACGCCGACAACGCCCACGTCTGGGCCTCCGGCGACTGCCCGGAGGGCAGCGCCAGCGCACTGGTCGAGGTGCCGGGCTCCGGCCAGACCAAGCGCACCGTGGAGTGGGACCGCAAGCGCAGCGCCGAGCACTGCGCCACCCCGTCGGGCAGCGCGTCGGCCAAGGCCGGCACGTATCTGGTCGAGGCGAAGGTGGACGGCCTCGGCACGGCCCAGGTGTCGTTCGTCCTCGCGAAGGACTGAGGAGAGATCCCGGGGCGCCGGGCGCCGTAACGCATGCGGCGCCCCGCCCACGTACACGGGACGTGCAGCGGCCGGACGTACCGGTGGTGTCGCTACCGGCCGGACGTACCGGTGGTGCCGTTGCCGGACGGCCGTACCGCCGCCGCTAGCGGTACGCCGCTAGACGTACCGCTCCAGGATGGACGACTCGGCCAGCCGCGACAGGCCCTCGCGGACCGAGCGCGCCCGCGCCTCGCCCACGCCGTCCACCATCTGGAGATCGTCCACGCTCGCCGCCAGCAGCTTCTGCAGGCCACCGAAGTGCTCCACCAGCCGCTCGATGATGGCGCCCGGAAGCCGCGGCACCTTGGCCAGCAGCCGGAAGCCGCGAGGCGAGACCGCCGAGTCGAGGGTCTCGGGCGAGCCGGTGTAGCCCAGCGCACGGGCCACGATGGGCAGTTCGAGCAGCTCGGCGTGGGTCAGCCGGTCCAGCTCGGCGAGCGCGTCGGCCACCGTGCGGGTGCGCTTGGCGGTCGGCTCGGGGACGTAGTCGCGCGCCACCAGCTCACGCTCCGGCTCGACGCCCGCGATCAGCTCGTCCAGCTGGAGGGAGAGCAGCCGGCCGTCCGTGCCCAGCTCGACCACGTACTCCGCGATCTCGGTGGCGATGCGCCGGACCATCTCCAGCCGCTGCGCGACCGCGCTCACGTCCCGGACGGTGACCAGGTCCTCGATCTCCAGGGCCGAGAGCGTGCCCGCGACCTCGTCGAGGCGGAGCTTGTAGCGCTCCAGGGTGGCCAGCGCCTGGTTGGCGCGGGAGAGGATCGCCGCCGAATCCTCCAGGACCCGCCGCTGACCGTCGACGTACAGCGCGATCAGCCGCATCGACTGGCTGACGGAGACCACCGGGAACCCGGTCTGGATGGAGACGCGCTGCGCGGTGCGGTGCCGGGTGCCGGTCTCCTCGGTGGGGATCGCCGCGTCGGGGACCAGCTGCACCCCGGCCCGCACGATCTTGGTGATGTCCTTGTCGAGGACCAGCGCGCCGTCCAGCTTGCACAGCTCGCGCAGCCGGGTCGCGGTGAACTCGACGTCGATGACGAAGCCGCCGGTACACAGCGACTCGACGGTCTTGTCGGTGCCGAGCACGATCAGGCCGCCGGTGTTTCCCCGGAGGACGCGCTCAAGGCCGTCGCGCAGGGCCGTGCCGGGCGCGACCGCGCTCAGGGAGGCACGCATCAGACCGTCGGCCTTGCCGGGTGCCGTTGCCCGGTCGCCTGCTGCCACTGCACTCCTCCGTCGCAAGGTCTGTCGGTGCCGCGAGTCGCCCTGCCATGCCGGTGTGCGAGGCCACGTACGGGCGAGACCAGGGCAAAGTCTACCGGCGGCCACCGGCCTCCCGTGGGGTCTCCCGGCGTACGCCCGTGGCCGCGAAACGGAGCGCGACTCCCCGCGCGCCCCGCGCCCCACGGCCCACCGGCCCCCACCGCGCACCCTCACCAGCCCACACGGTCGCCCGCCCGCTGCGCTACCGCGATGCCTCGCCGGCGCCCGCGGTCATCTGTCCGCCAGGCCACCGCAACGCCTCACCAGGGCACGCGGTCACCTGTCCGCTGGGGCGCGGCGGCCGCGCCGCGATGTCTGGCCAGGGTGTCCCGGCTACTTGCCTGCTGGGGTGTCGCGATGCCTCGTCAGGGCGTGCGGTGACCTGTCCGCTGGGGTACCGCCGTCGCGCCGCGGTGTCTGGCCGGGGTGTTCCGGCCACTTCCCGCCGGGGCGCCGCGTGCTCTCGCCGGCGCATTCCGTTCTCCGCCTGCTGGGGTGTCGCGATGCCTCGTCAGGGCGTGCGGTGACCTGTCCGCTGGGGTACCGCCGTCGCGCCGCGGTGTCTGGCCGGGGTGTCCCGGCCACCTTCCCGCCGGGGCGCCGCGTGCTCTCGCCGGCGCATTCCGTTCTCCGCCTGCTGGGGTGTCGCGATGCCTCGCCAGGGCGCGCGGTGACCTGTCCGCTGGGGCGCGGCGGCCGCGCCGCGATGTCTGGCCAAGGCACCCCGGCCACCCGCCCGCCGGGGGCCGTCGTGCCTGGCCAGGGCACACACGGCCACCCACTCGCCGGGGCACCGCCGCGCTTACCGAGCGCTCAGCCGGTTGTGTCCCATCAGCGTCTCGCCCGTCACCTCAGCCACGGTCATCCGCACCCGACTCCGCACCCGACCACGGCGTCAGCCGCGATCCTCCGCGCCCGACCGCGCCTTCTCACTCCGCTCCCGCCGCCGGGGCAGCACCCGCAGCGCGTCCCCGATGTCCGCGACCTCCAGCACCCGCATCCCGTCCGGTATCCGGCCCGGGTCGCCCGGTACCAGGGCGTGGGTGAAACCGAGCCGGGCCGCCTCCGCCAGCCGCCGCTGCACCCCGGTGACCCGCCGGACCTCGCCCGCGAGCCCCACCTCGCCGATGGCCACCAGGTTCTTGGGCAGCGGGGTGTCACTGGCGGCGCTGGCCAGCGCGAGCGTCACGGCGAGGTCCGCGGCGGGCTCGGACAGCTTCACCCCGCCGACCGTGGCGCTGTAGATGTCCCGCTTGCCCAGCGCGCTGATCCGGCCGCGCTGCTCCAGCACGGCCAGCATCATCGAGACCCGGGAGGTCTCCAGACCGGAGGTGGTGCGGCGCGGGGAGGGGATCTGGGAGTCGACGGTGAGCGCCTGCACCTCGGCCACCAGCGGCCGGCGGCCCTCCAGGGTGACTGTCAGACAGGTGCCCGGCACCGGCTCGTCGCGGCGGGTGAGGAACAGCCCGGAGGGGTCGGCGAGCCCGGTGATGCCCTCGTCGTGCAGCTCGAAACAGCCGACCTCGTCCGTGGCCCCGTAGCGGTTCTTCACGCCCCGGACCAGCCGCAGCCGGGCGTGCCGGTCGCCCTCGAAGTGCAGGACGACATCGACCAGATGCTCCAGCAGCCGGGGCCCCGCGATGGCGCCGTCCTTGGTGACGTGGCCCACCAGCAGCGTGGACATACCGCGCTCCTTGGAGGCGCGGATGAGCGCCCCGGCCACCTCGCGCACCTGCGCCATCCCGCCGGGCGCGCCGTCGATCTCGGGCGAGGCGACGGTCTGCACCGAGTCCAGGACGAGCAGCGAGGGCTTGACCGAGTCGAGATGGCCGAGGACCGCGGAGAGGTCGGTCTCGGCGGCGAGGTAGAGATGGTCGCTCAGCGCGCCGATGCGGTCCGCGCGCAGCCGCACCTGGCTCGCCGACTCCTCACCGGTGATGTAGAGCGTGCGGTGCTCGTCGGAGGCGGCCTTGGCGGCGACGTCCAGCAGCAGCGTGGACTTGCCGACCCCGGGCTCCCCGGCGAGCAGCACGACCGCGCCCGGGACCAGCCCGCCGCCGAGCACCCGGTCGAGCTCGTCCACGCCGGTGCTGCGCGCGGTGGCCTGACGGCCGTCGACCTGGCCGATGGGCAGGGCGGCCGAGGTGACCCGGCCGGGTGTGGTGGTCCGCACCGCGGGCGCGCCGTACTCCTCGACCGTGCCCCACGCATGGCACTCCGGGCAGCGGCCGAGCCACTTGGCGGTGGTCCAGCCGCACTCCGTGCAGCGGTAGGAGGGCCGGTCCTTGGCGGATGAACGGGAGGAGCTACGGGCAGCCATGCCGTAACGCTAGCGTCGGCCACCGACAGAGCCGAACGGCGGCCGCGACGGCAGCGCGCGCCATGTGGGGGAGGCCACCTGTCGCATAGCAGGTCGCGGCCACCGAAGAGGGACACCTGTCCCCTTATGAGCGAGATGGTCACCCGTAAGGGTTAAAACCGTGCAAGTGGCGCGAGGAAGTCTGCATCATCCGCCTACCGTCGCCGGGTGATGAGCAGCAGGTCCGAGCACTCGACACAGGCCACCACCGGCGCACACCGGGCGCAGCGCCGTGCGCCCCGCTCCACCACCACCCGCCCCCAGCGGCCTCCCGAACGCTACGAGCCGTATCTCGACGGCCTGTTCACCTACTGCCTGTCCGCCCTGTGCGAGCACGACGCCGCGGCCGTCGCGGTGGGCGATGTGCTGGCGGTCTCCGAGCGCCGCCACGGCCGGGGCCGAGGCCGGGGCCGGGGGCGGGGGCGGGGGAACAGGGAGGTCGAGCTGTCCCGCCCCTGGCTCTACGCGGTCGCCCGCTGGGCCTGTCTGCGCAAGCTCGCCGAGCGCCGCGGCGGTACGGGGACGGACACCCCGGGCGACGGCGCCGAGACCGAGCTGCCCGAGCCCATCGCCGCCCATCGTCGCCGCGAACTGGCCGCGCTGGCCTGGCCGGAGGCCGCCGGAACCAGCGCCGAGCAGCGCGAGGCGCTCGAACTCGCGGTGCGCCACCGGCTCGGCCCGTCCGAGGTGGCCGCCGTGCTCGGCAAGGGCCAGGAGGAGACCCGCGCCCTGCTCTCCAGCGCCGCCTGCGAGGTGGAGCGGACCCGCGCCGCACTCGCCGTCGTCGAGCTCGGCCACTGCCCGGTGGTCGCTCGGCTCGCGGGCGACACCCAGGTGCTGCTCTCCGCCGCGCTCCGCCGTGAGCTGGTGCGCCATGTGGACGACTGCCGGGAGTGCCGCCGGATGGCCGAGCGGGCCACGGCCGACGGACCCTGGCCCGGCACGGCGGCCGCGCCCGCCGCGCTGCCGGTGGTGGAGGCGCCGCGCGCCGCCGTGCACGCCGCGATGCTGGGCGCGCTCAGCGGCCGCCCCGCCCGCGTGGGCGCCGGGCCCCGGTTCGACCGGCGCGGCTTTCCGCTGGAGCCCCAGGACCGGGCCGCCCGCCGCAGCCGGATGCGCAGCCGCGCGGTGACGACGACGGTGGTCGCGACGGTCGTGGCGGCCCCGGTGCTGGCCCTGTGGGCCGCATACCGGGGCGCCCCGCTCGCCGGTGATGAGCACGACACGGACTCGGTGGCCGCCGCCGGCGTGGACGGCACGGACCAGGCCCCGGCCGGTCAGGACCGGCCTGCCCGGCGCTCGTACGAGCAGACGGGCGGCGCGCAGGACCGTTCCGGCACGCGGTTCGGCCCCGGCCGGGACGCCGAGGCGGAGCGGCCGGGGCCGGATGTGTCGGTCGAGGTCATCGGTAAGGACGGCGACACGGCCCGCCCGGACGGTTCCCCGGCCGGTGGCGGCCGCCCCGCCGACGGCTCCGGACCCTCCCGGCCCGCCCCCGGCCCGGGACGGCTGACGGTCACGGCACAGCCCGAGGGCGAGGTGACGGTCGTCACCCTCACCGCGTCCGGCGGCTCCCCGGTGCACTGGTCGGCCTCCGCCGGGGCCTCATGGCTCCAGCTGAACCACACGGCGGGGATGCTGCGGCCCGGCGACTCCACGACCATCACGGTCTCGGTGGACCACGACCGCGAGCCGGCCGGCCACTGGAGCGCACGCGTCACGGTGGCCCCGGCGGGCGCGGTAGTCCTGATCGAGGGCCGAGGCACAACCCCCGACCCCACCCCCGCACCCCCCTCCGGGACCCCGACCCCAGCACCGGCCACCCCATCACCCGCCCCCTCCAGCACACCCGCCGCGAACCCCCAGCACTGAGGCGCGGCGGCGGGGCCGCGCGTCATATGGGCGCGGTCGGGTGGTGGGTCGGGTCAGTCGGCCGGGTCCGTCGGGACGGCCGGGGTGACCGGGCCGACCGGGTCCGCCGGGTGTGGTGCCAGCATCGGCAGCGACGACGCCAAGCGCTGCTCGCACAGCTCGGCCAGCCGGTCGTACCCGGCCTTGCCCATCAGCTCCGTGAGTTCCGGCCGGTAGGACCGGAACACCGGCTCACCGCCCCCGTGCGCCGACGTGGCCGAGGTGCACCACCAGTGCAGGTCGTGGCCGCCCGGCCCCCAGCCGCGCCGGTCGTACTCGCCGATGGTGATCCGCAGCACCCGGGTGTCGTCCGGCCGGTCGATCCAGTCGTAGGACCGGCGTACCGGCAGCTGCCAGCAGACGTCCGGCTTGGTCTCCAGCGGCTCGCGCCCCTCCCGCAGCGCCAGGATGTGCAGCGCGCAGCCCGCGCCGCCCGCGAAGCCCGGCCGGTTCTGGAAGATGCACGAGCCCTTGTGGCGCCGGGTCTGCCGCTCGCCGTCCTCGTCCTCCTGCACCCACCCCGAGGCGTGGCCCTCGTCGTGGAACTGCCAGATCTCCGGGGTCAGCCGGGCCATATGGCGTCCGACCCGCTCCTCGTCCTCCTCGTCGGAGAAGTGCGCGCCGAGCGTGCAGCAGCCGTCGCTGGCCCGCCCGGCCTGGATGCCCTGGCAGCCCTGGCCGAAGACGCAGGTCCACCGGGAGGTCAGCCAGGTCAGATCGCACCGGAAGAGCTGTTCGTCGTCGGCCGGGTCGGGGAATTCGACCCATGCGCGGGCGAAGTCCAGACCGACCTCGTCCTCGGCACCGGACGGCGTCGGCTCCTCGGCCTGCCACTCCAGGACGGCCTGCTGGTCCGTGTCAACGGCCCGCCGGTCTTTGCCTTTGTCCCGCTTCGCCTTTTTCGTCTTTGCCACGGTGCAAGCGTAGGCCCCTCGGCGCAAAGCCGGAGGTGGGACCTGTGCATGACATCGCGATCCCGCGCAGTAGCGTTCAGACCATGAGACTCGGTGTCCTCGACGTGGGTTCGAATACGGTCCATCTGCTGGTGATGGACGCCCACCCCGGCGCGCGCCCGCTGCCCGCGCATTCGCACAAGGCCGAGCTGCGGCTGGCCGAGCTCCTCGACGGGGAGGGCGCCATCGGCCCCGAGGGCATCGACCGCCTGATCGCCGTGGTCAAGGAGGCCCTGGTGGCCGCCGAGGACAAGGGCGTCGAGGACGTCCTGCCGTTCGCGACCTCCGCCGTCCGCGAGGCGTCCAACGCCGATCAGGTACTCGCCCGGGTCGCCGAGGAGACCGGCGTCCGGCTCCAGGTGCTCAGCGGCGCGGACGAGGCGCGGCTCACCTTCCTGGCCGCCCGCCGCTGGTTCGGCTGGTCCGCCGGGAAGCTGCTGATCCTGGACATCGGCGGCGGTTCGCTGGAGATCGCGTACGGAATGGACGAGGAGCCCGACGCGGCCGTCTCGCTGCCGCTGGGCGCCGGCCGGCTGACCGCGGCCTGGCTGCCCGGCGACCCGCCCGACCCGACGGACGTACGGGCCCTGCGGCGCCATGTCCGGGCCGAGATCGGCAGGAGCGTCGGCGAATTCAGCCGCCATGGGGCGCCGGACCACGTAGTGGCCACCTCCAAGACCTTCAAGCAGCTGGCCAGGATCACCGGCGCTGCGCGCTCCGCCGAGGGCCCGTACGTCGAGCGCCGGCTCACCCGCCGGGCGCTGGAGGAGTGGGTGCCGAAGCTGGCCGCCATGTCCACCCGGGAACGGGCCGGACTGCCCGGGGTCTCCGAGGGCCGGGCCGGACAGCTCCCGGCCGGGGCGCTGGTGGCGGAGGCCGCGATGGATCTGTTCGGCGTGGACCAGCTGGAGATCTGCCCGTGGGCACTGCGGGAGGGCGTCATCCTCCGCCGGCTGGACCATCTGCCGACGTGACGACGCGCCTGGACGTGCCTGGACGCGTCTGAACCCTCTCCCGGCCTCCCGAGGCGGGCCCCCGGCCCCCGGCTTCCCGGCACGGCCACGCGCACGCGCACAAACCGTCTCCCGACACAAAGCCACGGCCCTGGATCATCCCCGACCTGACCACACAGCGTCACCGAAGACCGCCCTCCCCGGCCCCGGCCGCCGCCCCGCGCAGCCCTCACGCCGCCCCGACCCGGCCGCGAAAACGGCGGTGGTTCAGCCGCCAAGGCCGCCGCATGGCCGCCGCATGGCCGCCGTAAGGCCGTCGCATGGCTGCCGTAAGGCCACCGCATGGCCGCCGCAAGACCGCCCCACGGCCACCGCGAAGGCAGCCGCAGTTCGGTTGCGGAGAGCAGCCGCCGTACGCTGTCCCTCGTGACAGAGCCAGTGGTGCGCATCCCGGATGCGAAGGTCGCGCTGTCCACCGCCTCGGTCTATCCGGAGTCGACGGCGACGGCCTTCGAGATCGCGGCACGCCTGGGCTACGACGGTGTCGAGGTCATGGTGTGGACCGATCCGGTCAGCCAGGACATCGAGGCGCTGCGCCGCCTCTCGGACTACCACCAGGTGCCGATCCTCGCCGTACACGCCCCCTGTCTGTTGATCACCCAGCGGGTCTGGTCGACCGACCCGTGGGTCAAGCTGCAGCGGGCGAGAGCGGCCGCCGAGAAGCTCGGCGCGTCCACCGTCGTCGTCCACCCGCCGTTCCGATGGCAGCGGGCCTACGCCCGCGAGTTCGTCCGCGGCATCTGGCGGATGGCCGATGAGACGGATGTACGGTTCGCGGTCGAGAACATGTACCCGTGGCGTTATCGCGACCGCGAGATGCTCGCGTACGCCCCGGGCTGGGACGTCACCAAGGACGACTACCGCCACTTCACGATCGATCTGTCGCACACCGCCACCGCCCGTACGGACGCGCTGGAGATGGTGGACCGGATGGGTGACCGGCTGGCCCATCTGCACCTCGCCGACGGCCAGGGCTCCAACAAGGACGAGCACCTGGTGCCGGGGCGCGGCAGCCAGCCCTGCGCCGAGCTGCTGGAGCGGCTCGCGACGACCGGTTTCGACGGCAATGTGGTCGTTGAGGTCAACACCCGGCGTGCCATGTCCTCGACCGAGCGTGAGGCCGATCTGGCGGAGGCCCTCGCCTTCACCCGGCTGCACCTCGCCTCGCCGACCTCGGCCACCCCGCCGAGCCGGGCGGTGCCCGGTTCATGACCCCCGCCTCGACGGGACCCGCCACGGGCCCGCGCAAACGCGGCCGCCCGGCCCGTACCAGCGCCGCCGACGGCCCCGCCGCCCGCGACCGGATCCTGACCGCGGCGCGCAACGAGTTCGCCGAGCACGGCTACGACAAGACCTCGATCCGCGGTATCGCCAAGGCCGCGGGGGTGGACCCGGCGCTGGTCCACCACTACTTCGGCACCAAGGAGCAGGTCTTCGAGGCGGCCGTCGAGCTGATCCTCGCGCCCGCCATGGGTGCGCCGGACGCGGTGCACGGCAGCCGGGAGGGCGTGGGCGAGCGGATGGCCCGCTTCGTGTTCGGCGTCTGGGAGAACCCCGTCTACCGGCTGCCGCTGCTCGCCGTGCTGCGCTCCGCGCTGACCAACGAGGCCGCCGCCGCGGTGCTGCGCGGCATGATCGAGCGCCGGGTGCTGCTGCGGATGGCGGGTGAGCTGGACGTTCCGAACCCCGAGTTCCGGGCCCAGCTCGCGGCCGGGCATCTCATCGGGATCGCGATGCTGCGGTATGTGATCCGGATGGAGCCGATGGCCTCGGCGGGGATGGACGACATCGTGGCCATGGTGGGCCCCACCCTCCAGCGCTACCTGACCGAGAGCTGATCGCGGGCCGACCGCTGGCCGCCCCCCAGATCCACCCGCACGCTGACCGAGAGCTGATCGGCCCTTTCCGCACAGTGACCCCACCGTCTCTGGATCCGGACGGACCATCCGGATCCGTGGACACAGGCGTAGTCTCAGAAGACTCCGATCCGATGTCGATCCAGATGCGCAGGACGCACATACACGAGGGAGCCGAGCACCGTGCCCGAGCTGAGGTCTCGCACCGTCACCCACGGCCGCAACATGGCGGGCGCCCGCGCCCTTATGCAGGCTTCCGGCGTAGCGCGTGAGGACTTCGGCAAGCCGATCGTCGCCGTGGCCAACAGCTTCACCGAGTTCGTGCCCGGCCACACCCACCTCCAGCCGGTCGGCCGGATCGTCAGCGAGGCGATCCAGGCGGCGGGCGGCATCCCGCGCGAGTTCAACACCATCGCCGTGGACGACGGCATCGCCATGGGCCACGGCGGGATGCTCTACAGCCTCCCCTCCCGCGACCTGATCGCCGACTCCGTGGAGTACATGGTCGAGGCGCACTGCGCCGACGCGCTGATCTGCATCTCCAACTGCGACAAGATCACGCCCGGGATGCTGATGGCCGCGATGCGGCTCAACATCCCGACCGTCTTCGTCTCCGGCGGCCCCATGGAGGCGGGCCGGGCCACGCTCGTCGACGGCACCGTCCGCAAGCTGGACCTGATCAACGCGATCTCGGACGCGGTCAACGAGAACGTCTCGGACGAGGACATCCTCCGCATCGAGAACAACGCCTGTCCGACCTGCGGCTCCTGCTCCGGCATGTTCACCGCCAACTCGATGAACTGCCTGACCGAGGCGATCGGCCTCTCCCTGCCGGGCAACGGCTCGGTGCTGGCCACCCACACCGCCCGCAAGGCGCTCTACGAGACGGCCGGCCGTACGGTCGTGGAGATCACCAAGCGCTACTACGAGCAGGACGACGACACCGTTCTGCCGCGCTCCATCGGCAGCCGCGCCGCCTTCGAGAACGCCATGGCGCTCGACATCGCCATGGGCGGCTCGACCAACACGATCCTGCATCTGCTGGCCGCCGCCCAGGAGGCCGGGCTCGACTACGACCTGAAGGACATCGACGAGGTCTCCCGCCGGGTGCCCTGCCTGGCCAAGGTCGCCCCGAACGTCGCCCCCGGCGGCACGTACTACATGGAGGACGTGCACCGCGCGGGCGGCATCCCGGCGATCCTCGGCGAGCTGTTCCGCGGCGGGCTGCTGAACGAGAACGTCCACTCCGTGCACAGCGCCTCGCTCGCCGACTGGCTCAAGACCTGGGACGTGCGCGGCGGTTCGCCGTCGGCCGAGGCCGTCGAGCTGTGGCACGCGGCCCCCGGCTGCAAGCGCTCCGCCACCGCCTTCTCGCAGTCCGAGCGCTGGGACTCCCTGGACACGGACGCCGCCGGCGGCTGCATCCGCGACCTGGAGCACGCCTACTCCAAGGACGGCGGACTCGCCGTCCTCAAGGGCAACCTGGCCGTCGACGGCTGCGTCGTGAAGACCGCGGGCGTCGACGAGTCGATCTGGACCTTCGAGGGCCCCGCCGTGGTCTGCGAATCGCAGGAGGAGGCCGTCGAGCGGATCCTGGGCAAGCAGGTCAAGGAGGGCGACGTCGTCGTCATCCGCTACGAGGGCCCCAAGGGCGGCCCCGGTATGCAGGAGATGCTCTACCCCACCTCCTTCCTCAAGGGCCGGGGCCTGGGCAAGGCCTGCGCGCTGATCACCGACGGCCGCTTCTCCGGCGGCACCTCGGGGCTCTCCATCGGCCACGCCTCGCCGGAGGCGGCGTCCGGCGGCACCATCGCCCTGGTCCAGGACGGCGACCGGATCCGCATCGACATCCCCGCCCGCACCATCGAACTCCTGGTGAGCGACGAGGAACTGGCGGCCCGCCGCGAGGCGCTCGGCGGCGTCTACGCCCCGAAGGACCGTCAGCGCAAGGTCTCCACCGCGCTGCGCGCCTACGCGGCGATGGCCACCAGCGCCGACAAGGGCGCGGTCCGCGACGTCAGCCTCCTCGGCTGACCCCGGTTCCCGGCCGCCGCCAGGCCGTCGTATCCGTAGTGCGTGGCGAGGCGTCGCCGTCGCCCAGCATCGGCTGGGCGGCAATGACGCCACCGTGTGGCCGGCGTGCGCGCGGCGGCTGGTCGCCGAGCAGGCGGGGGTGCGGGGAGCGGACCTGTATCGCCCAGCGTCCGCCGGGCCGCCGCAGGCTGGGTCCGCCGGCCGCCGCTCACTGCTCGCCCGCGAGGTCGTCACCCGCCTTGGCTGATGTCGGTGTTTCGGCTGACCGCCAGGTCGTCGTATCCGTAGCCCCTGGTGAGGTGTCGCCGTCGCCCAGCATCGGCTGGGCGGCAATGACGCCAGTGTGGCTGGCGTGCGCGCGGCGGCTGGTCGTGGAGCAGTTGGGGCTGCGGGAGCAACTCGCATCGCTCAGGTCCCGCCGGGCCGCCGCAGGCCGGGTCCGCCGGCTGCCGCTCACCGCTCGTCCGCGACGTCGTCACCTGCCTGGGCACCCCGGTTTCCGGCCGCCGCCAGGCCGCCGTATCCGTAGTCCGTGGTGAGGTGTCGCCGTCGCCCCAGTAACGGCTGGGTGGCGGTGACGCCACCGTGCCGGAGCGCGCGCGGCGGCTGCTTGCCGAGCAGTTGGGGTTGCGGGAGCGGACCCGTATCGCCCAGGGCCCGCCGGGCCGCCGCCACCCCTCGCCGCTCACCAATCGGCCGGGTTCCGGCCGTCCACCGCGAAGAGCGTGCCGTCCGGGGCCGTCGCGAACACCTTGCCGTCGGCCGCCACCGGCGCGGGCATCAGTGCCAGGAAGCCGTGGAAGGCCCCGACCCCGCGCGAGCGGGTCTCGCCGACCATCCGGCCCCGCTCGGCGTCCACGGCCAGCAGCCGGCCGTCCGCTGCCGAGAAGTACAGCCGGCCGTCCGCCGCCACCAGGGGTGAGGCGTTGGCGACCGAGGTCTCCAGGCGCCAGAGCTGTGCCTTGGCCCCCGCGCGCCGGGTGTCGACGGCCACCAGCCCGCCGTCCGTGCTCAGCACATACACCCGGTCGCCGCTGGTGACCGCACTGGTCGCGTCCACCGCCGCGGTCAGCGCGACCCGCCGCTCCGCGTGCCGCCGAGGGTCGTAGCGGACGACGGCGGTGGTACGGGTCTCGAGGTCCGTCGCGGTCAGCAGCAGCGCTCCGCCGGGGCCGCTGCCGGCCGGGACGAGGTTCCCGCTGAGCGAGGCGCGCCAGCGTGTCGTACCGCGCTCCGTGTCCACCGCCGTGATCAGCGTGTGCGAGCCGTCGCCCGCGGTGGTGACGGCGTACGCCGTGCGGCCGTCGCCGTACGAGAAGAAGGACGGCCGGGCGTGGCCGGGCAGCGGGTGGCTCCAACGCTCCTCGTTCGTCGTGCCGTTCACCGCCGTGACCGTGCCGTCCGGCGCGGTCAGCAGCACGGTGTCACCCGAGGAGTAGACCCTGCCGTCGTAACCGGACACATCGCGGCTCCAGCGGACGCGGTGGGTCGTGGGGTCGAGCGCCGTCAGCCGCTTGCCGTCCGGGGACACCGACTGCACCAGACCGCCGGAGAACACGGGTGCGGAGAACGCCTCGTCGGCACTGGGGCGCTCCGCCTCGGACGGCCGCGACCAGACCACCCGGCCGTCGTCCGGATCGACCCGGGCGGCCTCGACACCGCGTCGAGCGCAGTACAGCGCGCCCGCTCCGTACGAGCAGAACATCGGCCGAGCCCCCGAGCCCGCGGTCTTTCCGGCGGCCGGCCCGGTTGTCCAGGGGCGCCACGCCTCCGTGGTCGCCGCGCTGATCCGCGGCTGCCGCCCCCCATTGCCGGACGAGTCCCCGCCGTCGAACTGGCGCAGCGCGACGACCGAACCCGCGCCGAGCAGCACGACGGCCGCGAGCCCGGCCGGCGCCCACCGCCGCATCCCCCGCCGCCGCGCGACCGGCGCGTCCGGCACGGGCGCGTCCGCCACGGACTCACGCGGCACGGACTCGTTCGGCACCGGCTCGGCCACCGCCACCGGCTTCACATGCGTATCCGTATCCGTACCCGTACCCGTACCCGTGGCGTCGCCGCCCTCGCACCCACCCGGCAGACCCGGCAAGGAGTGCGCGTCCGGCGTCCGCTGCTGCGGTACGAGCGGGACGGGCCCGCGCAGCGCCGGCGGCTGGGGGCCGTGGAGGGCGCGCAGGACGGTCATCAGGGCGTCGGGCGTGGGACGGTCGTCGGGGTTCTTGGCCAGACACCGCTGGATCAGCGGCAGCAGTTCGTCCGGCACCCCCGCCAGATCCGCTTCGTCGTGCACCACCTGGTACGCCACGATGTACGGGCTGTCGGACTCGAACGGCCCCCGCCCGGTGGCCGCGTGCACCAGTACCGAGCCCAGCGCGAACACGTCCGCCGCCGGCCCCACCGCACGCGGCCGCTGGAACTGCTCCGGTGCCATGAACGGCGGGGTGCCGATCAACTTCCCGGTCTCGGTGCGCAGTTCACTGTCGGCCGGCCGTGAGATGCCGAAGTCGATGACCTTCGGACCGTCCGCCGCGAGCAGCACATTGCTCGGCTTGAGATCGCGGTGCACCACGCCCACCCGGTGGATGTCGCGCAGCGCCTCCGCGAGCCCCGCGGCCAGCCGCACCATCTCGTCCGGCGCCAACGGGCCGCTCCGCTTGACGTGTTCGGCGAGGGTGGGGCCGGGGATGTAGAGGGTGGCCATCCAGGGCCGCGCCCCCTCCGGGTCGGCATCCACCACGGGTGCCGTGAACGCGCCGCTGACCTGCCGGGCGGCCGCCACCTCCTGCCGGAACCGCGCCCGGAACTCGGGGTCTTCGGCGAACTCGGCATGGACGACCTTCACCGCGAGCCGCCGTCCCGAGGCCGAGCGGGCCAGATGGACCACGCCCATGCCACCGGATCCGAGGCGCGCCTCGAGCCGGTACTGCCCGGCGTATTCCGGATCCTCCGCTTCCGGGCCCGTTCCGGCTCTGCGCACCGGCGGCATGCCCCACCCCCGTGAATTCGGCCGCAGTCGCGACTCGGCGAGCCTAGTCGATGACACGTGCGAGCCTTGTTAGCCTCCGCATGTCATGTCACTTCACACGACATGTGCACAACTTCGGATAGAAGTTCAACGGGGGAGGGCCGCATGGCCATCGAAGAGATCGCGGAAACCGCCGACACCAGAGATACGACGGGCATCGCAGAGACCGCGGAGACCGCCGCCGCGGCGGTCACCTACCCGATCGCGCCCGGCTATCAGGTGAACGTCCGCAGCGGGCCCGGCACCAGCTACAAGATCGTCAAGGTGCTGCCGTACAACAGCCGTGTTCCCATCCGCTGCCAGCGGCGCGGCCAGAAGGTATCGGGGCCGTACGGCACCAGCGACATCTGGGACAGCATCGCGGCGGGTCAGTACGTCTCCGACGCGTATGTGAAGACCGGCAGCGACGGCTTCGTCACCACGCCCTGCGGCTGACCTGACCCACGGCCGGAGCGCACCCAGCGAACCCACGGCCGAAGCGCATCTGGCCCCCGGCGCGCCACGAGAGCGCGCGCCGGGGGCCAGTCGGCGGAACGGTGCGGTCGGCGGAAGGGTGCGATCCGCCCTATCCGCCGGAGTGGGCGTCGGTTACGCCAGGACCCGCTCCTCCCCGGCGGCGACATCACGCTTGACCACCGCGTTGTGCCGCTCGGTCCACGTGGCCAGCGCCATCTCGCAGGCGTGGTCCACATGGCGCAGTCCGGTCAGGTCCAGCTCCACCTCCCGCTCACGCGGCAGGGACTCCAGCTCGTCCAGCAGCTTGGGCAGCCGCAGGAAGGTCGCGTTGCCGCGCACCCGGACGTGCAGCGGCTTCTCGCCGTCCGTGTCCTCGCGCCCGGTGACCTCGACATGAACATGCGAGGTCTCCCAGGCCGTCTTGGCCACGGCCATCAGCAGACCGATGATCACACCCTCGAACATATTGGTGACCACGATCGCGCCGGCGGTGACGATCAGGATGATCGCCTCGCCCCGGTGGGTCCGCCACAGCGGCACCAGGTCCTTGGTCGGGATCAGCTTCCAGCCCGAGTGCACCAGCACACCGGCGAGCGTCGCCACCGGGATGATGCCCAGCGCCGAGGGGAAGACCACCGCGAAGACCAGCAGCCACACCCCGTGCAGCACTCGCGACGCCTTCGTCTTCGCACCGGCCTGCACATTGGCCGAGCTCCGCACGATCACCGCGGTCATCGGCAGCGCCCCGAGGACACCGCACACCGCGTTGCCCGCGCCCTGTGCCATCAGCTCCTTGTCGTAGTCGGTACGCGGCCCGTCGTGCAGCCGGTCCACGGCCGCGGCGCTGAACAGGCTCTCGGCGGAGGCGATCAGCGTGAACGCGAGCACGGTCCCGATGACGCCCACCTCGGCGAGGGCCTGGAATTCACTGCCGCCGGGCGGCTGGACGGCGTCCAGCAGGCCCTTGACCTCGACCCGGGCGATCGGCAGGTCGAAGATCGCGGTCACGGCCGTGGCGAGCGCGACCGCCGCCAGCGGGCCGGGCAGCACCTTGGCGCCCTGGCGGAAACGCGGCCACAGCACCAGGACGACGATGGTCCCGGCGCCCACGGCGACCGCCTTGAGGGCGTCCGCGGAACCGGCCACGTCCCCGATGAGCTCCGGAATGTGGAAGATTTTGTCCAGCCCGCTGCTCGGCGCCTTGGCGTCGGCCAGCGCGTACAGCTGTCCGGCGATCAGCACCAGGCCGATGCCGGCGAGCATGCCCTGCACCACGGCGACGGAGATCGCCCGGAACCAGCGGCCGAGCCCGAGTGCGCCCATGCCCAGTTGCAGCAGTCCGGAGATCAGGACGAGAACGCCGAGCGCGGCGACGCCGTATTCCTCCACGGCCTCGTATACGAGCACGGTCAGACCGGCGGCCGGGCCGGAGACCTGAAGGCTGCTGCCCGGCAGGAACCCGGTGACCAGCCCGCCGACGATGCCGGTGATCAGGCCGAGTTCGGCCGGCACACCCGAGGCCACCGCTACCCCCACACACAGGGGGACGGCGACGAGGAAGACGACGAGAGAAGCGGTGAAGTCGGCGCGGAATGTTCCGGCGCCGGATGAGCCTGAGGTGCCTCCGGCACCACGGAAACGGTCGAGAAGAGAGTTTCGCATGAGGGTTGCCTCCAGTGCGCCCCGTCACCGGCTCATGGGCAGGCGGGGGCACGGCATAGCGCTACGTCAGTGGGATCGATGGAATCGGTCGCTGGCGGTTGAGATCGCTTGCTGCGAAAAGCGTGAAAAGCGTTGGGCAACGCGTGAAAGGTGTGACACGGACCGCCGGGCTACGACGGTGTAGCTCTCAGCAGCGGAAGATCTGGAGGATGACGGGCAGTTCGCCCGATCTCGACACCGGAACGGCCTGCCGTGCGGTGATCGGTGTGGTGATGCCGGTACGCGGCACCGGAACACCGGCATCGCAACCGCACACGCATCCGTATTTGCCGGTCGGCGTGGGAGCGGTGAGCGGGGCCCGTCCACGGAGCCCCTTGCAGTCCTCCGCCCCGGTGTTGCCGTGCGCGGAGACCAAAGCTTCGTTGGCCGAGCGCGATTCGGCTGGTGCGGTGACGCTGATCGTGTCGGAAGGAATGACCTGCGCGGACGCGCAGTCTGCTGCGATGAAGAGAGCGAGCAACACGGATACCGCCATGACCAAGGCTCGAGCGGTATGCCGAATCGTCCTCACCATCGCCCCCTTCCCGTACACATAGACACCGGTCCCTATTGTGTCCATGAGATCGTGACCATTTGCAAGTCGCTATGTAATCAACTTGTGAACGTGGGGTCATCGAACAGGACTGTTTGGTTCCGGGCGCCCCGGTCGGCGCTGGCGCGAAACGGTTCTCCGGTCACGCCGGGTGGCGCGAAAAATTTAATTCATCGAACAATGAATAAGTTATTCATAAGGACGCACAAGGGCTGTGGACAGGGACCCTGGGGGATGAGCCATCCGTGCGAGGATGGCGAGAAACAGGCATACGCCGCACAGCGCACAGCACACAGCACAGCACGAGCCGCTCAGGCATGAGGAGAGCCGCACTATGACGGAGAAGGTCGCCGTGCTCGGCACGGGAAAGATCGGCGAAGCCCTTCTCAGCGGAATGATCCGAGGCGGCTGGGCGCCGTCCGATCTGCTGGTCACCGCCCGCCGTCCCGAGCGAGCCGAGGAACTCCGCTCGCGCTACGGCGTCGAGGCCGTCTCCAACCCGGAGGCCGCCAAGTCCGCCGACACCCTCATCCTCACCGTCAAACCGCAGGACATGGGCACCCTGCTCGATGAGCTCGCCCCGCACGTCCCCGCCGACCGGCTGGTCATCTCCGGCGCCGCCGGCATCCCCACCTCCTTCTTCGAGGCGCGCCTGGCCGCCGGCACCCCGGTCGTCCGCGTGATGACCAACACCCCCGCGCTGGTCGACGAGGCCATGTCCGTCATCTCGGCGGGCAGCCATGCCACCGAGGAGCACCTGGCCCACACCGAGGCCATCTTCGGCGGCGTCGGCAAGACACTGCGCGTCCCCGAGTCCCAGCAGGACGCCGCGACCGCCCTCTCCGGCTCCGGCCCGGCCTACTTCTACTTCCTCGTCGAGGCGATGACCGACGCGGGCATCCTGCTGGGCCTGCCCCGCGACAAGGCCCACGACCTGATCGTCCAGGCGGCCATCGGCGCGGCGGTGATGCTGCGCGACAGCGATCAGCACCCGGTCCGGCTGCGTGAGGCCGTGACCTCTCCGGCGGGCACCACCATCAACGCCATCCGCGAACTGGAGCGCCACGGGGTGCGCGCCGCGCTGATCGCCGCACTGGAGGCGGCCCGCGACCGCAGCCGCGAGCTCGCCTCCGGCAACAGCTGACGCCGACGGGGCGGCGTCCCGCCGGTCCGCCCCGTCACCCCGTCGACCGGTCGATCAAGCGGGTGGCAGCAGTCCGATCGCCGCGTACGCCTCGTCCACCCGGGGCCGAGCCAGTCCACGCGCCCGCTCGGCCCCGGCCCGCAGCACCCCGTCCACATACGACGGATCGGCGCACAGCTCCGCATGCCGGGCCCGGATCGGCCGCAGCAGTTCCAGCACCGCCTCCGCCGTGGCCTGTTTCAGCGCCCCGTACGAGGTGAACTCCCCGGCCAGCGTCTCCGGCTTACCGTCGGTGCACGAGGCGAGCACCTCCAGCAGATTGGTCACCCCCGGCTGCTCCGTCCGGTCGTACCGCACCTCGGTTCCGCTGTCCGTGACGGCCCGCATGATCTTCTTCCGCACCACGTCCGGCTCATCGAGCAGATAGACGATGCCCGCGGTCTCGGCGTGCGACTTCCCCATCTTGGAGGTCGGGTCCTGGAGATCCATCACCCGCGCCGAGACCTGCGGACGGGTCGCCCGCGGCACGGTGAAGACCGGTCCGTACCGCTGGTTGAACCGCTGAGCCAGGTCCCGGGCCAGCTCGACATGCTGCACCTGGTCGTCGCCGACCGGCACCTCATGCGTTCCGTACGCGAGGATGTCGGCCGCCATCAGCGCCGGATAGGTGAGCAGCGACAGCCGTACGCTCCCTCCCCGCGCCTGCTCCCGCGGGGCTTTCTCCTTGTACTGGATCATCCGCCGCATCTCGCCGTCGGTGGCGGTGCACTCCATCAGATAGGACAGCCGTGCGTGCTCGTCCACATGGCTCTGGACGAACAGCGTGCAGCGCTCGGGATCGAGCCCCGAGGCCAGCAGCAGCGTGGCGGCCTGCCGGGTGAGCCGCCGCACCCGCGCCGGATCGTGCTCCACCGTGAGCGCGTGCAGATCGACGACGCAGAACAGCGCATCGGCCCGGTGCTGGTCCTCCTGAACCCACCGGCGTACGGCTCCGAGGTAATTGCCGAGGGTCAGATGTCCGGTGGGCTTGACCCCGCTGAAGATCCGGCGCTGTGTCGTCTTCGTCTGTGTCATCTCTCCGTCGTCTCCCGCTGTCTCGGGACCGTCGGCCCCGGCCGGCCGGGATTCGCGGTGAGGGAGAGACGCGAACGGCCGCCGGAGCGGCGGCCGTGGTTGCGCATGTGCTGAAGGAGGCGGCCGCCGTCAGGCGGCCCACCACTGTTGCTGTGCACATGCGCTCGTCATGCCATAGACCATACGCCTCCGACGGGGGGCGCGACATGGGTTTGGTGGTCTCCGGGGCGTCGTGTAGTGTTCACCGGGTTGCCGCGGAGCCCTGCCGGGAAACGCGACAACCACTCGAGCCGCACCGGCGGCAAACCACTTCTGCACGGCCCCTCATCGGGATGGATTTCGGCATGCCGAAATTCGGATCGGGAAGCTCGATTATGAGCATCCGGGGGAATCCGCTAAAGTAGTGGACACGCCGGAAGGCGCGAAACACCCCGCTCCAACAGGGGGCCGGAAACGGAATTCGGATCGGAAACGGACCGGAAATCGGATCTGGTAAGGTTGGAAACACCGAAGGGAAGCGCCCGGAGAAACCGGTGAAAGGGTTTCGAAGGAAGCGTCCGTTCCTTGAGAACTCAACAGTGTGCCAAAAGTCAACGCCAGATATGTTGATAACCCCGTCCATCTCGGACGAGGTTCCTTTGAAAAACACAGCGAGGACGCTGTGAACGGGACTGGATTATTCCTCCGGTTCTGTTCCGCTCTCGTGCAGTGTTTGCCGGGATATCCCGGAAGCATTCACGGAGAGTTTGATCCTGGCTCAGGACGAACGCTGGCGGCGTGCTTAACACATGCAAGTCGAACGATGAACCGGTTTCGGCCGGGGATTAGTGGCGAACGGGTGAGTAACACGTGGGCAATCTGCCCTGCACTCTGGGACAAGCCCTGGAAACGGGGTCTAATACCGGATATGACCGCCGACCGCATGGTCTGGTGGTGGAAAGCTCCGGCGGTGCAGGATGAGCCCGCGGCCTATCAGCTTGTTGGTGGGGTGATGGCCTACCAAGGCGACGACGGGTAGCCGGCCTGAGAGGGCGACCGGCCACACTGGGACTGAGACACGGCCCAGACTCCTACGGGAGGCAGCAGTGGGGAATATTGCACAATGGGCGCAAGCCTGATGCAGCGACGCCGCGTGAGGGATGACGGCCTTCGGGTTGTAAACCTCTTTCAGCAGGGAAGAAGCGCAAGTGACGGTACCTGCAGAAGAAGCGCCGGCTAACTACGTGCCAGCAGCCGCGGTAATACGTAGGGCGCAAGCGTTGTCCGGAATTATTGGGCGTAAAGAGCTCGTAGGCGGCTTGTCGCGTCGGATGTGAAAGCCCGGGGCTTAACTCCGGGTCTGCATTCGATACGGGCAGGCTAGAGTTCGGTAGGGGAGATCGGAATTCCTGGTGTAGCGGTGAAATGCGCAGATATCAGGAGGAACACCGGTGGCGAAGGCGGATCTCTGGGCCGATACTGACGCTGAGGAGCGAAAGCGTGGGGAGCGAACAGGATTAGATACCCTGGTAGTCCACGCCGTAAACGTTGGGAACTAGGTGTGGGCGACATTCCACGTTGTCCGTGCCGCAGCTAACGCATTAAGTTCCCCGCCTGGGGAGTACGGCCGCAAGGCTAAAACTCAAAGGAATTGACGGGGGCCCGCACAAGCGGCGGAGCATGTGGCTTAATTCGACGCAACGCGAAGAACCTTACCAAGGCTTGACATACATCGGAAACACTCAGAGATGGGTGCCCCCTTGTGGTCGGTGTACAGGTGGTGCATGGCTGTCGTCAGCTCGTGTCGTGAGATGTTGGGTTAAGTCCCGCAACGAGCGCAACCCTTGTTCTGTGTTGCCAGCATGCCTTTCGGGGTGATGGGGACTCACAGGAGACTGCCGGGGTCAACTCGGAGGAAGGTGGGGACGACGTCAAGTCATCATGCCCCTTATGTCTTGGGCTGCACACGTGCTACAATGGCCGGTACAATGAGCTGCGAAGCCGTGAGGTGGAGCGAATCTCAAAAAGCCGGTCTCAGTTCGGATTGGGGTCTGCAACTCGACCCCATGAAGTCGGAGTCGCTAGTAATCGCAGATCAGCATTGCTGCGGTGAATACGTTCCCGGGCCTTGTACACACCGCCCGTCACGTCACGAAAGTCGGTAACACCCGAAGCCGGTGGCCCAACCCTTGTGGGGGGAGCCGTCGAAGGTGGGACTGGCGATTGGGACGAAGTCGTAACAAGGTAGCCGTACCGGAAGGTGCGGCTGGATCACCTCCTTTCTAAGGAGCACATAGCCGACTGCGAGCGAGTGTCTCGCACGGTTGCTCATGGGTGGAACGTTGACTATTCGGCATCGTCTTGATGCTTTCTCTGCTAGTACTGCCTCTTCGGGGGCGTGGAACGCAGGGTGAGTGGATGGATGGTGTCGGGCACGCTGTTGGGTGTCTGAGGGTACGGGCGAGAGGGTTTCGCTTGTTCCTTCGGCCGGTCTCGGTGTACTGCACGTGAGTGTGGGTGACGGGGTACGGGTCGTTGTTTGAGAACTGCACAGTGGACGCGAGCATCTGTGGCCAAGTTTTTAAGGGCGCACGGTGGATGCCTTGGCACCAGGAACCGATGAAGGACGTGGGAGGCCGCGATAGGCCCCGGGGAGCTGTCAACCGAGCTGTGATCCGGGGGTGTCCGAATGGGGAAACCCGGCAGTCGTCATGGGCTGTCACCTATACCTGAACACATAGGGTATGTGGAGGGAACGCGGGGAAGTGAAACATCTCAGTACCCGCAGGAAGAGAAAACAACCGTGATTCCGGGAGTAGTGGCGAGCGAAACTGGATGAGGCTAAACCGTATGTGTGTGATACCCGGCAGGGGTTGCGCATGCGGGGTTGTGGGAGTGAGCTGCAGTCGTCTGCCGGCGGCTGGGTGAGTCAGAAACCATTGCGATAGGCGAAGGGCATGCGAAAGGCCCGGCGTAGAGGGTAAGACCCCCGTAGCTGAAATCGTGGTGGCTTGCTTGCTTGTTTCCCAAGTAGCACGGGGCCCGAGAAATCCCGTGTGAATCTGGCGGGACCACCCGCTAAGCCTAAATATTCCCTGGTGACCGATAGCGGATAGTACCGTGAGGGAATGGTGAAAAGTACCGCGGGAGCGGAGTGAAATAGTACCTGAAACCGTGTGCCTACAAGCCGTGGGAGCGTCGCGCAGAGACTTGTCTCTGCGTCGTGACTGCGTGCCTTTTGAAGAATGAGCCTGCGAGTTTGCGGTGTGTTGCGAGGTTAACCCGTGTGGGGGAGCCGTAGCGAAAGCGAGTCCGAAGAGGGCGTTTGAGTAGCACGCTCAAGACCCGAAGCGGAGTGATCTAGCCATGGGCAGGTTGAAGCGGAGGTAAGACTTCGTGGAGGACCGAACCCACCAGGGTTGAAAACCTGGGGGATGACCTGTGGTTAGGGGTGAAAGGCCAATCAAACTCCGTGATAGCTGGTTCTCCCCGAAATGCATTTAGGTGCAGCGTCGTGTGTTTCTTGCCGGAGGTAGAGCACTGGATAGGCGATGGGCCCTACCGGGTTACTGACCTTAGCCAAACTCCGAATGCCGGTAAGTGAGAGCGCGGCAGTGAGACTGTGGGGGATAAGCTCCATGGTCGAGAGGGAAACAGCCCAGAGCATCGACTAAGGCCCCTAAGCGTACGCTAAGTGGGAAAGGATGTGGAGTCGCAGAGACAACCAGGAGGTTGGCTTAGAAGCAGCCATCCTTGAAAGAGTGCGTAATAGCTCACTGGTCAAGTGATTCCGCGCCGACAATGTAGCGGGGCTCAAGCGTACCGCCGAAGTCGTGTCATTGCAGTATGTACCCCTAACGGGGGCTGTGATGGGTAGGGGAGCGTCGTGTGCCGGGTGAAGCAGCCGTGTAAGCGAGTTGTGGATGGTTCACGAGTGAGAATGCAGGCATGAGTAGCGATTCACACGTGGGAAACGTGTGCGCCGATTGACTAAGGGTTCCTGGGTCAAGCTGATCTGCCCAGGGTAAGTCGGGACCTAAGGCGAGGCCGACAGGCGTAGTCGATGGACAACCGGTTGATATTCCGGTACCCGCTTTGAAGCGCCAACGCTGAACCAGGCGATGCTAAGTCCGTGAAGCCGCCCTGGATCCTTCGGGTGAAGGGGAGTGGTGGAGCCGACGGTCCAGACCTGTAGTAGGTGAGTGATGGGGTGACGCAGGAAGGTAGTCCAGCCCGGGCGGTGGTTGTCCCGGGGTAAGGGTGTAGGACGCAAGGTAGGTAAATCCGTCTTGCTTATGTCTGAGACCTGATGCCGAGCCGATTGTGGTGAAGTGGATGATCCTATGCTGTCGAGAAAAGCCTCTAGCGAGTTTCATGGCGGCCCGTACCCTAAACCGACTCAGGTGGTCAGGTAGAGAATACCGAGGCGTTCGGGTGAACTATGGTTAAGGAACTCGGCAAAATGCCCCCGTAACTTCGGGAGAAGGGGGGCCATTGCTGGTGATGAGTTTTGCACTCGGAGCTGGTGGTGGCCGCAGAGACCAGCGAGAAGCGACTGTTTACTAAAAACACAGGTCCGTGCGAAGCCGTAAGGCGATGTATACGGACTGACGCCTGCCCGGTGCTGGAACGTTAAGGGGACCGGTTAGTCACATTTCGGTGTGGCGAAGCTGAGAACTTAAGCGCCAGTAAACGGCGGTGGTAACTATAACCATCCTAAGGTAGCGAAATTCCTTGTCGGGTAAGTTCCGACCTGCACGAATGGCGTAACGACTTCTCGACTGTCTCAACCATAGGCCCGGTGAAATTGCACTACGAGTAAAGATGCTCGTTTCGCGCAGCAGGACGGAAAGACCCCGGGACCTTTACTACAGCTTGATATTGGTGTTCGGTTCGGCTTGTGTAGGATAGGTGGGAGACTGTGAAGCCGCAACGCCAGTTGTGGTGGAGTCGTTGTTGAAATACCACTCTGGTCGTGCTGGATGTCTAACCTGGGTCCGTGATCCGGATCAGGGACAGTGTCTGGTGGGTAGTTTAACTGGGGCGGTTGCCTCCTAAAGGGTAACGGAGGCGCCCAAAGGTTCCCTCAGCCTGGTTGGCAATCAGGTGTTGAGTGTAAGTGCACAAGGGAGCTTGACTGTGAGACCGACGGGTCGAGCAGGGACGAAAGTCGGGACTAGTGATCCGGCGGTGGCTTGTGGAAGCGCCGTCGCTCAACGGATAAAAGGTACCCCGGGGATAACAGGCTGATCTTCCCCAAGAGTCCATATCGACGGGATGGTTTGGCACCTCGATGTCGGCTCGTCGCATCCTGGGGCTGGAGTCGGTCCCAAGGGTTGGGCTGTTCGCCCATTAAAGCGGTACGCGAGCTGGGTTTAGAACGTCGTGAGACAGTTCGGTCCCTATCCGCTGTGCGCGTAGGAGTCTTGAGAAGGGCTGTCCCTAGTACGAGAGGACCGGGACGGACGAACCTCTGGTGTGCCAGTTGTTCTGCCAAGGGCATGGCTGGTTGGCTACGTTCGGGAGGGATAACCGCTGAAAGCATCTAAGCGGGAAGCCTGCTTCGAGATGAGGGCTCCCACCTCCTTGAGGGGTTAAGGCTCCCAGTAGACGACTGGGTTGATAGGCCAGATATGGAAGCCGGGTGACCGGTGGAGTTGACTGGTACTAATAGGCCGAGGGCTTGTCCTCAGTTGCTCGCGTCCACTGTGTTGGTTCTGAAGTAATGAACCGTGTTGTTTCCGGTTGTTATCTTCATAGTGTTTCGGTGGTCATAGCGTTAGGGAAACGCCCGGTTACATTCCGAACCCGGAAGCTAAGCCTTTCAGCGCCGATGGTACTGCAGGGGGGACCCTGTGGGAGAGTAGGACGCCGCCGAACAAATTTTAGGAAAAGCCCGGTTGGGAGCTTCGGCTCGCAACCGGGCTTTTCTCATGGCCGGTTCATGAGCCGAGCTGGTTTGTAGGCTGATCGCATGCGCTATGACCTGGTCATCTTCGACAACGACGGAGTGCTCGTCGACAGCGAGCCCATCTCCAACCGGCTTCTCGCCGCCTACCTCACGGAGTTGGGGCACCCCACCAGCTACGAGGACTCCATCCGCGACTACATGGGCTCGGCCCTGCATCGCGTCCACGACCTGGTGCTCGAGCGCTCGGGCCGGCGGCTGCCGCCGGACTTCGACACCACCTTCCACGGCCGGGTCTTCGACGCCTTCCGCCGCGAGCTGAAGCCGGTCGCCGGTGTCGCCGAAGTCCTGGAGAAGCTGCGGGCCGACGGGATTCCGTACTGCGTCGCCTCCTCGGGAAGCCATGACCGTATCCGCGTCGCCCTCCGCACGACCGGGCTGTACGACCTCTTCGGCGAGGACCGTATCTTCAGCTCCGAGGACGTGGGCCGGGGCAAGCCCGCGCCCGATCTGTTTCTGCACGCGGCCGAGCGCATGGGGGTGGCGCCCCGGCGCTGTGCCGTCGTCGAGGACAGCCCGCTCGGGGTCCAGGCCGCCCTGGCCGCCGGAATGGATGTGTACGGCTACACCGCCATGACCCCGGTCGCCAAACTCTCCACGGCCCTGGCCCACTTCGCCGATATGGCCGAACTGCGAGGGCTGCTCACCTCTACCCACACGTAGTGCGGGGGCCGTACGCTCCACGGCCATGACGGATTCGCGCCCGAGCCGCCGGCTCCGGCAGGGCCGGGCCTCGCTGGCCATCAGCTTCTTCGTCCAGGGCGCGGTCTTCGCTCTGCTGGTGACGCGCATACCGGCGTTGCAGGACCGGTACGGCATATCGGACGGGCTGCTGCCCCTCTTCCTGGCCGCCGTGCCGGTCCTCGCCGGTGTGGGCAGCGTCGGCACCGAGCATCTCGTCAAGCGGGCGCGTCCGGGGCTGGTCCTCCGTCTGGTGCAGCCCGTCGTCTCCCTCGCCCTGCTCGCCGCCGGATCGGGTACGGCGGTGTGGCAGCTCGCCCTGGCGCTCGCGGTGTTCGGGCTGACGGTCGGGGCGCTGGACGCGTCGATGAACATGCTCGGGGTGAGTCTTCAGCGCGCGTACGGGCGCAGCATCATGCTCGGCTTCCACGCCGCGTACAGCCTGGGCGGGATCGCGGGCGCCACGCTCGCCTGGGCGGGTGCGCACTGGGATCTGCCGCTTCCCGCGCTCTACGCGCCGGTCGTCGCCACCCTGGTGCCCGCCGCGCTGATCGCCGGCCACTGGTACCTGGATCACCAGGGCACTACGGAGGGGGCCGGGGGAGCCGAGGCGGTCCAGGACGGCGCCGTGGTGAGCATGCGGCTGCTGCTGCCGCTCTGTCTCGTCATGGCCTTCGCCTATATCGGTGACTCCACCGTCTCCAACTGGAGCGCCAAGTATCTGGAGGACGTACTGCACAGCTCCGAGCAGCTGGCCACGGTCCCGTACAACGTCTACATGGTCACCACCCTCCTCGGCCGTTCCTTCGGCGACCTGGGGGTGCGGCGGTTCGGCGCGGTCGCCGTGGCCCGGGCCGGGACGCTGCTCGCGGGTGGCGGTTTCGCGGTGGTCGCGGCGGCGCCCGGCGCCTGGGTGGGGATGGGCGGGTTCACGCTGCTGGGGTTCGGGTTGTGCGTCCTGGTGCCGCAGACCTTCGCGGCCGCCGGGCGGCTCTTCCCCGGCGCGTCCGATGCCGCCGTCGCACGCCTCAACATCTTCAACTACGTGGGCTTTCTGGTCGGCTCACCGCTCGTCGGCGCGCTGGGCGGGGTGTGGAGCTACCGGGCGGCGATGCTCGTGCCGATGGCGCTCGTGCTGGTGACGATCCGGTACGCGCGCTCGTTCAGCCCTGTGCCCGCCGGATACGGTGACGGGCATGAGCGGCCGCGCACAGTTGATGTGGGATGAGGCAGTAACCGGGTACGACTTCGGCGCCGGGCATCCGATGGACCCGGTGCGGCTCGCGCTGACCATGCGGTTGGTGGAGGCGTACGGACTGGACCGGGCGGTCCGGGTGGTGGCCGCCAAGCCGGCGGGGGAGTCGACGCTGCGCCTGGTCCACGGGCCGGAGTACATCGAGGCGGTGCGGCGGGTCTCGGCCGCCCCGGAGTCGGCCGACGGCTCGTACGGCCTCGGGACGATCGACGATCCGGCCTTCGCGGGGATGCACGAGGCGTCCGCGCTGATCGCCGGGCAGTCGGTCGGCGCCGCCGAGGACGTGTGGCGCGGCGAGGCGCTGCACGCGGTGAACTTCACGGGCGGGCTGCACCATGCGATGCCCCGGGGCGCGTCCGGGTTCTGCGTCTACAACGACGCGGCGCTGGCGGTCGCGCGGCTGCTGGAACTGGGGGCGGAGCGGGTCGCGTACGTGGATGTGGACGTCCACCACGGGGACGGGGTGCAGGCGGCCTTCTGGGACGATCCGCGGGTGCTGACGATCTCGCTGCACGAGCATCCCCGGACCCTGTTCCCGCAGACCGGCTGGCCGGAGGAGACGGGCGGGGAGGGCGCCGAGGGCTCGGCGGTCAATGTGGCGCTGCCCGCCGGGACCGGGGACGCGGGATGGCTGCGGGCCTTTCACGCGGTGGTGCCGGAGCTGTTGGCGGCGTTCGGTCCGCAGGTGCTGGTGACCCAGCACGGCGCGGACACCCATGTCGAGGATCCGCTGGCCCACTTGGCGGTGACCGTGGACGCGCAGCGGGCGGTCGCGGAGAGCTGTCACCGGCTGGCGCATGAGCACGCGGACGGGCGCTGGCTCGCGCTCGGCGGCGGTGGCTACGCGGTGGTGGACGTGGTGCCGCGGTCCTGGACGCATCTGGTCGCGATCGCGGCGGGGCGGCCGGTGGCGGCCGGGACGCCGGTCCCGGAGGAGTGGCGGCAGGAGGTCTACCGGCGGACCCGGATGGACGCGCCGCGGCGGATGACGGACGGGCGGGAGCCGAACTGGCGGGAGTTCGCCGAGTCGGGGTACGACCCGGCGGACCGGCTGGACCAGGCGATCCTGGCGACGCGCCGGGCGGTCTTCCCCCAACACGGGCTGCTTCCGTGAACCACCCCCGTACCGCCCGCGAGAACGCCGGGGCGGGGGCATGCCCGGACGGGCGGGCTGATGCGCACGAGGGGCTGAGGCGGACGAGGGGCTGATGCGGTGGGCGTTACGCCAACCGTGGGGTCTGCCGGTGTATCCCGGCGGCCGGCGGGGTGGGTCCGCCAGCATCGAAGGCGTGTTGAGTACCGCCGCGCTGCGCGCGCATCTGCTGGCGGCGCGGCTCGCCGGACCCGTGGCGACGCGCCGGGAGGAGAGCCTGCGCCGCTATCGGCTCTTCGCCGCCCGGGACCCCCGGGTGCTGCTCGGATTGGAGCCCGAATACGACTGGTCCTTTACGGAAGTGCTATGCCTGATGAGCGGCAAATGTGGGGTTTCGGTCAACCCGGCCGACACTTCGGGTCAGGATGTGATCGATCCGGAGCTGACGATCGCCGCGCTGGATGCCTTCGCGGACCGGCTGCGCACCGCCGCCCTGGCCCGGCTGCCCGTGCTCCTCGGCACCGGTCATCCCCACCGTCTCCTCGGTTTCTACGCCGCGTTGGCGTCGGCGCTCTCGGCGGCCGGCTGCCGTGTGCTCACCCCCGCGCAGGGTAGATGTATCGACATAACGACGCGGTTCGGCGTACGTCCTCACCGGCTCGCCTACGTACGGGGAGTCGCGATGGTGCGGGAGCCCGGCGCTCATCCCACCGCGAATGAGCCGGGCGCCCACAGCCATTCGCCGCTCCCGGTTCGGGTCGCCCTCGGCTGTGCCGCGGAGTCCGGCGGCCCGCTGCCCGGACTGGTCATCGGGGACCACGGATGGGTCTGCGGGGCAGGTCAGCTGGGCTTCGAGGCCATTGGGCTGGGGGACACGGACGACCCCGCGCTGTTCGTCGGGGAGGCCGAGGGGCGGGTGTCCGTCGCCGTTCCGCTTGATGACGCTGTGCGGTCTGGTTACTACCGGCCGATTACTCGCTATGTACTCAATCGAGCGTGTCTGTCACAGTAGGCGTCCGATCGCTACTCCTCTTCCCCACTTGCATCACCCGCCCCTAACCTGGGGAGGAGCGCGCATGCGACAAGGAGTCACCGGAGGGGAAGCCGGTGCCCGACATGTGCGGAAGGTTCAGGTGTGTCATGGCTGCTGGCGAAAGGCCTCTGAACGAGGTTCAGTTTCTGACCGTGGCGGAAGTCGCCTCGGTGATGCGAGTGTCCAAGATGACCGTGTACCGCTTGGTGCACAGCGGTCATCTGCCGGCGATCCGGGTGGGCAGGTCCTTCCGGGTCCCGGAGCAAGCGGTTCATGAATACCTCCGCGAGTCCTATGTGGGGGTGGAGTCCGCTTAGGTCCCTTCCGGGCCTAGGGAGGCCCTCGGATTACGTGGTTCGCTCGGCGCCGGGTAGGCTGGCCCGATGTAGGTCGTGTGGGCTCGGACGCCCCGCACCGAGTGAGTCGAAGTGAGCGAGGGTAGTCGTGGGCTCTGTTATCAAGAAGCGGCGTAAGCGGATGGCTAAGAAGAAGCACCGCAAGCTGCTCAAGCGCACGCGCGTTCAGCGTCGCAACAAGAAGTAAGCAAGCGACGCTGTGTTCGTCCCGCAGCCCTTCCACCGCCGGTGGAAGGGCTGCGGTGCGTGCGCCGCACCGGTCTCCGCCACGGCCGCCCCTCCGGCCCCGGCTTAAAACGCCACACCGCGCGGCGAGTGGTCATCACAGGGCAACATCGAGCGGTTACGGTGTTCGGCACAGCCCAGCTCGGACGAGGGTGGGAAGGAAGGCGCTGATCTTGGGGAAGGTCGTGCTCGTCACCGGAGTCGCTCGCCGGCTGGGAGGCCGATTCGTCCGGCGCATACAGCGCGAACCCGATGTGGAACGGGTGATCGGCGTGGACGCCGTGCCCCCCGAACACCACCTCGACGACGCCGACTTCGTCCGGGCCGACATCCGTCACCCCACGATCGGGAAACTGCTCGCCGAATACGGCGTCCACACCGTCGTCCACATGGACATCAACGGCACTCCGCTGGGGCGCGCGGCAATCGCACCTCGGTCAAGGAGACCAATGTCATCGGCACCATGCAGCTGCTCGGCGCCTGCCAGAAGGCCCCCTCGGTCCAGCGGCTGGTGGTGAAGTCCAGCACCAATGTGTACGGCTCCGCGCCCCGCGACCCCGCCGTCTTCAGCGAGACCACGCCGCCCAAATCCCTGCCGAGCGGCGGCTTCGCCAAGGACACCGTCGAGGTCGAGGGATATGTCCGCGGCTTCGCCCGGCGCCGCCCCGATGTCGCGGTGTGCGTGCTGCGCTTCGCCAACATCCTGGGCCCGTGCGCGGACTCACCGCTCGCCGAGTACTTCGCGCTGCCCGTGCTGCCCACCGTCATCGGCTATGACCCGCGGCTCCAGTTCGTCCATGAGAAGGACGCCATCGAGGTGCTGCGCATCGCGGCCTCCGAACCGCGCCGGTCCACGCTCAACAGCGGCACGTTCAACATCGCCGGAGACGGGGTGCTGCTGCTCTCCCAGGCCGCCCGGCGGCTCGGCCGCCCGACCCTGCCGCTGCTGCTGCCCACTCTGCGCTGGGCCCGTACCGCCCTGCGGTCACTCGGCATCACCGACTTCTCACCCGAGCAGATCCGACTGCTCACCCACGGCCGGGTCGTGGCCACCAACCAGATGCGCGAGACCCTGGGGTTCGAACCCGAGCACACCACCGCCGGTGCCCTCGCGGACTACGCGCACAGCCGCGGCCCCGGACTCCTCCCGCCCGAGACCCTCGCCCGTACCATCGACCGGCTCGCCGCGCTGCTGCCCGCCGGCGTCCAGACGTGAGGAGCGCAACCACCATGGCGGATGCCAAGGTCATTCCGTTCGGTGAGGAACCCCGGTCCCGACGGAAGGGCCCGCGCCCGGGACGCGGCGGCCGCGCCCAGGGCTCGCTCAAGCCCGTACCGCAGCAGCGCGACGAGGCGTCCGAACAGCGTCCCCAGACGGCGGCCGCGGCCGTGCCGCCGCTGCCGCCGGACCCGCCCAAGCCGGCCCCGGGCGGCGGGGACTGGGAGCGCAAGCTGGCCCACGGGCTGAGCTTTCTGCGCCGCCGGATCACCGGGGACTACGAGGTCGACGACTTCGGCTACGACCACGACCTGACCGACCAGGTCCTGATGTCCCTGCTCCGCCCGGTGTACGAGAAGTACTTCCGGGTCGAGGTGAAGGGGATCGAGAACATCCCCGACAGCGGCGGTGCGCTCGTCGTCGCCAACCACTCCGGGGTGCTGCCGCTGGACGGGCTGATGCTCCAGGTGGCGGTGCACGACAACCACCCCGCCGAGCGCCATCTGCGGCTGCTCGCCGCCGATCTGGTCTTCATGCTCCCGGTCGTCAACGAGCTCGCCCGTAAGGCGGGCCACACCCTCGCCTGCGCCGAGGACGCCCAGCTGCTGCTGGAGCGCGGCGAGGTGGTCGGGGTGATGCCGGAGGGCTTCAAGGGGATCGGCAAACCGTTCGCGGAGCGGTACAAGCTACAGCGCTTCGGGCGGGGCGGCTTCGTCTCGACGGCGCTGCGCGCGGGGGCGCCGATCGTGCCGTGCTCGATCGTGGGCGCGGAGGAGATCTACCCGATGGTGGGAAACGCGAAGACCCTGGCCCGGCTGCTCGGCCTGCCGTACTTCCCGATCACGCCGACCTTCCCGCTGCTCGGGCCGCTGGGCGCGCTGCCGCTGCCGACGAAGTGGACCATCCAGTTCGGCGAGCCCATCCCCACCGACGGCCATCCGCCGGAGGCGGCGGACGACCCGATGCTGATGTTCAATCTGACCGACCAGGTACGCGAAACGATCCAGCACACGCTCTACAAGCTCTTGGTGCAGCGGCGGTCGGTGTTCTTCTGAGGTTGTCGGGTCGCGGCACCGTGTCGCGGCGCGGCCGCCCAGCCCGCTCGTTCTTCTGACCGGCGGTCCGGGGGTGGGTAGAGTGCGGCGGCGCGCACCACCCACCCCCAGGACGTGGTCACCTCGTGTCGTCGCCGTCGAGGGTCAGGCCCGGCAGAAGGTCCGGCAGCAGCGGGGGGATGGTGATGTCCGGCTGGGACGGTTTGCCGGTCGGGTCGCCCTTGCCCGTGGACGGGCTGGGGCTCGCGCCGCCCAACGGCGGATCCACCAGATCGCCGGTGCCGCCCACCAGACCGCCGGGCTGCTCCTGAGTGCCCGTCGAGGACGACGGGTGCGGGCCGGTGGCGGTCTCGCCGGTGCGGCTGCTGCTCGGGGTGGCCGAGGCGGATGCCGAGCGGTTGCCCAGCTCCCCCGCGCCGGGGCGCTCGGGCGGGTGGCCGGTCTGCCGGCCGGACTGGCCCTGCTGGTCCTTCTTCGTGGGGAGCAGCGCCCGCAGCGGACCGACCTCTTGGTCTATGGCGTCGAAGACCGAGCTGACCTCGTCGCCGACGTCCATGAGCTGGACCGGCAGCTGCTCACGCAGTCGGCTCCAACCGTCGCGGTGGGCCTGGGAGAAGGAGGACAGCTGCTGGATCGGGCCGAGTGAGCCGTCCCGCTCGTAGACCTGGTGCAGCAGCCGGTGGCCCTCGGAGGCGTCATGGCGCATACCGGCCAGGGTCCGGCGGACCTCTCCCAGTGAGTCATGGTCCAGATCGCGGCTGCGGGCCCGCTCCATCAGACGGCGCGCCTCGCTCAGCCGTGTCGAGGCCTGGTCCAGATAGATCCGGCCCCGGTCGGCGTCGCCGTCCGCCATCTCGAGCTTGAGATCCTCCATACCGCGCTTGAACCCGTAGAGGGTGTCGCCCGGCAGCGCGTTTGAGCTGGCCGCGGCGACGCCGCCGAAGGCGCCCGCCGCGACGCCGAACGTGAGCCCCCCGGCCGCAAGCCCCTTGGACCAGCGGGAACGGGGGCGCAGTCTCGCCACCGGGGGTTTGGCGCGATGGGCGCCGCTGGTGCGGCGGCGCTGCTCGGGTACGCGTGGCGCGCCCTCGGCGAAGGCCGCTTCCATGGCGGCGAGCAGCTGCGCCCGCTGCGCCGTGCGGACCTCCGGGTCCAATGTCGGTGCCGGCAGCTCGCCCAGCCCGTTCGCCAGGGCCAGCAGCCGTCTCCGCTCGGCGCTCTCCGCCGATGAGGAGCCTGGCTGTTGGTGCGGCGTCTCGTCCCGGGGGGCCTGGTGGTTGCTCTCCAGGGCCTCCAGGGCCTCCAGGGCCTTGGCGAAGGCGTTCGCCCGCCGGTGTGCCGATACGTTCGCGATCACAGGCGGCACCTCCTCTCGTCGTGACGGTCGACTCCCCAGGACACCCGAGGGGTTCCGTGCCAAGCGCGCGTCCACCCGATCGAGTGAGTGGACCACGGGCAGGGTACGACCGCGAGGCGCCTGCATCCCCCACAACGAGCGGCGCAGCACCCGGGTTACGCCCTCCCCACGGGCGGACGGGCCGTGGCCGGAGTGCTACGGGTGGTCAGCGGGCGTCGTCCGGAAGGAGCCGGGCCAGGGTGCGGACGGCCCGGTACTGAAGGGTTTTGATGGCGCCCTCGTTCTTCCCCATGACCCGGGCGGTCTCGGCTACCGAGAGGCCCTGGAGGAAGCGGAGCGTCACGCACTCCTGCTGCTGCGGGTTGAGTTTTCGTACCGCCTGTAGCAGTGCGGCGTTGGAGAGCGATTCGAGGACGGAGTCCTCGGGGCTGCGCTCGACCTCGTTGGCGTCCAGCATCTCGCCGGTGGTGACCTCCAGCCGGAAGCGGCTGGACTTGAAGTGGTCGGCGACGAGGTTGCGGGCGATGGTCACCAGCCAGGCGCCGAAGTCGCGGCCCTGCCAGGTGAAGGTGCCGATGCGGCGCAGGGCGCGCAGGAACGTCTCGCTGGTGAGGTCCTCGGCCGTGGCCCGGCCGCCCACGCGGTAGTAGATGTAGCGGTAGACGGTGTCGGCGTACTGGTCGTAGAGCCTGCCGAACGCCTCGGCCTCCCCGGACTGGGCGCGCTCGACGAGATCCATCATGCGGCGGCTGTCGCTGTCGGCGCCGGGGCGCCGGGTGGTGGGGGTGGAGCCGCGGGAGCGTCTGCCGACCGCGGCGCCACCGTCCGCCAGGGCGTAGCACGGGCCGGCCTGGCCGGTCTGAGTGGCCGTGCCGACGGCTGGGCTGACGGGCAGGGGGGTGGCGAGGGCGGGGACGGCATACGCGGTGGGGACGAAGCCGCGCAGACAGTCGAGGACCGTTGCGCGCAGCGTAGCCAGGCCCGAGGCGTCAACCCCGACGTGTGGGTACACGGGACTCCCAGAGGCAGAGCTTCCATCACGTGCAGTACGGGACCGTCACCCGCCGTAGGGACGCGTGGGTACCGGTTTGCGTCTAAGGAGAATAACGCTTCGTACAGGCGGCACTACACCCAGTTGCTCAAATCATCGCTTCCGTTCGCTCCGTTATGGATTGATGACCCATCAAGTATCGAACGCGAGCAGCAGGTTGATCGGAATTATTCGTGAGTTGTGCGATTGTGTGGCGTGTTGTGACAAAGCGGCGGTAAGGGGACTGGCGGGGGCGCTGTGGGGTAGGAAGTGCGGAATGACTGAAACAGGGCGGGCGCGTTCGGTTGGTGACGCTGTGTATCGGCGCGTGCGCCGTCACGGAGCGCGATCAATGGTCAGCCTTGACCGTCCTCGGTCACGGTCGTGCGCAGATGGTCAGCGGGGCCGCCCGCGGCGGGCCCGAGGGAAGGGCTCGGCGCGAGGCCGGGCGGGTAGGGCGGCCGCCGGCGGTCAGGGGTGCGCGGGCGTTGGCGGTCAGGGGTGGGTGGCCGTTGGCGGTCAGGGGTGCGCGGGCGTTGGCGGTCAGGGGTGCGCGGGCGTCGGCGGTCAGGGGTGCGCGGGCGTTGGCGGCCAGGGGTGGGTGGCCGTCGGTGGTCAGGGGTGCGCGGGCGCCGGTGGCCAGTGGTGGGTGGCCGTTGGTGGTCAGCGGCGGCGGCGGTGCAGGGCCACGGCGGCCGCCGTGCCGCCCGCCACCGCGCCCACCCCGGCCGCCGCCGGGATGCCGATCTTGGCCGCCTTGCGGCCGGTGCGGTAGTCGCGCAGCCGCCAGCCGTGTTCCCGGGCGTGCTTGCGCAGCCGGGTGTCCGGGTTCACCGCGTACGGATGGCCCACGATCGAGAGCATCGGGATGTCGTTCGAGGAGTCGCTGTAGGCCGCGCAGCGGGAGAGGTCCAGGCCCTCGGCCGCCGCCAGCGCCCGTACGGCCTCGGCCTTGGCCGGGCCGTGCAGCGGCTCGCCGACCAGCCGGCCGGTGTAGACGCCGCCCACGGACTCGGCCACCGTCCCCAGGGCCCCGGTCAGGCCGAGCCGCCGGGCGATGATCGTCGCCGTCTCGACCGGGGCGGCGGTCACCAGCCAGACCCGCTGACCGGCGTCCAGATGGGCCTGGGCGAGAGCGCGGGTGCCGGGCCAGATGCGGTCGGCCATGTACTCGTCGTAGATCTCCTCGCCGATGGACATCAGCTCGGCGACCCGGTGGCCCTTGACGATGGACAGGGCGCTGCTGCGCACGTCCTCCATGTGCGCCGGGTCCTCGACACCGGCCATCCGGAACCAGGCCTGCTGCCAGGCGAAGCGGGCGAGTTCGCGCTTGCGGAAGAAGTGCCGCTTGTAGAGGCCGCGGCCGAAGTGGAAGAGCGCGGCGCCCTGCATGACCGTGTTGTCCAGGTCGAAGAAGGCGGCGGCCCGCTCGTCCCCGACGACGGGGAACTCCGGTTCGGCGGGGGCCTGCGGTGCGGGGGCCTCGGCCGACGACTTGCGCGCGGCCTCGGCCGATGCCTCTCCGGCGAGGACGCTCCGCTCGGTGGCGGGTCGTCGACGTCGGGTGAACCATCCCAGTGCGGCCATGGAGGGAGCATAGCCAGCGCTCCGGCGCATCCCATTACGCCCGGGTGTCGGGCCGATTCAGGTTACGCGAAAGGGAGGCGGCGAAGGAGGCGGCGAAGGGAGCGGCGCGGGGGGACGGCGAAGGGCCGGCGTCGGCCGCCGCGTCAGCCGCCGAGCGCGGTGCGCAGCCGCTTGGGGTCCACCCGCCAGAAGTCGTGCTGCTCGCCGTCGATGAGCACCACCGGGATCTGCTCCCAGTACGCGCGGTACAGCTCCGCGTCCTGGGTGATGTCCTTCTTCTCCCAGGGGGTGCCCAGCTCGCCGCAGACCTGCTCGATCACGGCCTCGGCGTTCTCGCAGAGGTGGCAGTCGGGCTTGCCGATCAGCGTGACCGTGCGTTCGGTGGGCTTCTTGCGCGGGGTGCGGCGCAGCAACGGACTCATGTCCTCAATTGTGCCCGCCGGTGTGGTCCGGCCGGCGCCCATGGAGGTGGGGCCGGGGCGTCCGGGTGCGGAATCCGACGGGTTCGGAAGTGGGTCCCCGGTCGATTACGATCGTGGGCGTTTTGTTGCTGTCCGGGGGTAAAAAGGTGAGGAGTGAGGGCCTGTGCTCCCGTCGGCGGCCCAGCGGTGCGAGCGTGCCTGCCGGGAACGGCGTGAGGCCGGTCGTGGTTCCGCGACCAGCCCGAAAAGAGGCGTGAGACCGGTCACTTTGCTCGGACAAAGCGGACACCATCTTTGTGCACGCGTTCACAAAGACATAGCCTGCTGTCGATGGGGCGGTCATGAAGCACCCGGCCGCCCGCAGCCTCGCTCTACCCGCAGGAGCACCGTGGCAACTGGCCGAACTCACCGACCGGCGACCCGAAGCCGAGGGATCCCCGAGGCCACCGTCGCCCGGCTACCGCTGTATCTGCGTGCCTTGACCGCGCTCTCGGAGCGCTCGGTGCCGACGGTGTCGTCCGAGGAACTGGCGACCGCGGCCGGCGTCAATTCGGCCAAGCTGCGCAAGGACTTCTCCTACCTCGGTTCGTACGGCACCCGTGGTGTCGGCTACGACGTGGAGTACCTCGTCTACCAGATCTCGCGGGAGCTCGGGCTCACCCAGGACTGGCCCGTCGTGATCGTCGGTATCGGTAATCTCGGCGCCGCGCTCGCCAACTACGGCGGCTTCGCCTCCCGTGGTTTCCGGGTCGCCGCGCTGATCGACGCCGACCCCACCATGGCCGGGAAGCCGGTCGCGGGCATCCCGGTGCAGCACACCGACGAGCTCGAGAAGATCATCACGGACAACGGCGTATCGATCGGCGTGATCGCCACCCCGGCGGGCGCGGCCCAGCAGGTCTGTGACCGGCTCGTCGCCGCCGGTATCACCTCGATCCTCAACTTCGCGCCCACCGTGCTGTCCGTTCCGGACGGGGTGGACGTGCGCAAGGTCGACCTCTCGATCGAGCTGCAGATCCTCGCCTTCCACGAGCAGCGCAAGGCGGGCGAGGACGTCGCCGTCCCGGAGGAGGGGGCCGCGGCGGCCGTTCCACCGCCTCCCGTGGCGCCCCATCGCGCGCCCCCCGGCGCCACCGCTGCCGACAGCGGCCGGCAAGGACCTGACGGGGATGTGCCCGCCGTGATGCCGGCATGAGTCTCCTCGTCGTCGGACTGAGCCACCGCAGCGCGCCCGTGAGCGTGCTGGAGCGCGCCGCCCTGGTGGGGGACGAGCAGGTGAAGCTGGTGCAGGACACCCTCGCCGCCGAGCCCGTCACCGAGGCCGCGGTGCTGGCCACCTGCAACCGCATCGAGCTCTACGCCGATGTGGACAAGTTCCACGCCGGGGTCGCCGAGCTGTCCACGCTGCTCGCCCAGCACACCGGCGTCGGACTGGACGAGCTCACCCCGTATCTCTACGTCCACTACGAGGACCGGGCCGTCCACCACCTCTTCTCGGTGGCCTGCGGGCTGGACTCGATGGTCGTCGGCGAGGGCCAGATCCTCGGCCAGATCAAGGACGCGCTGGCGCTGGGGCAGGAGCTGCACACCGCCGGGCGGCTGCTGAACGATCTCTTCCAGCAGGCGCTGCGGGTCGGCAAGCGGGCCCACAGCGAGACCGGTATCGACCGGGCGGGCCAGTCGCTGGTCACCTTCGGCCTGGAGCAGCTGGCCCAGGGCGCGCCGGTGGCGGAGTGGGCGCGGGGCAAGCGCGCCCTGGTGATCGGTGCCGGTTCGATGTCCTCGCTGGCCGCGGCGACGCTCGCGCGCGCCGGTGTGGCAGAACTGGTGATCGCCAACAGGACGTTGGAGCGGGCGCTGCGCCTGGCGGAGTCCCTGGCCCAGCAGCACGCGGCCACCCCGGCCGAGGCCACTTCCGCCGGTGCGGAAACGTTGCGCGCGGGTCTGGTGGCCCGCGCCGTACCGCGCGACCGGGTGGCCGCCGAGCTGCCGCACGCCGACATCGTGGTGTCCTGTACGGGCGCGACCGGCCTGGTCCTGACCGCCGAGCAGCTGCGCACCGCCCTCGCCCAGCGCGCCACCTGTCCGCCCGGGGCCCACTCCGGCCCGGGGACGGAGGTCTCGCTGCTGGACCTGGCGATGCCGCGGGACATCGACGCGGCGGCGCACCGGATCGAGGGGCTGCGCCTGGTGGACATCGAGTCCCTCGCCGAGGCCGCCGCCGATCCGTCCGGCGCGGCGGGCACCTCGGCCGGGGCGATGGCCGCCGACGTGGACAAGGTGCGGGCCATCGTCTCCGCCGAGGTGGCCGCCTTCGGGGCGGCCCAGCGCGCCGCGCACATCACGCCGACGGTGGTCGCGCTGCGTACCATGGCTGCGGACGTCGTCGCCAGCGAGATCGCCCGGCTCGACGGGCGCCTTCCCGATCTGGACGACAAGCAGCGGTCCGAGATCACGCAGACCGTGCGCAGGGTCGTCGACAAGCTGCTGCACGCGCCCACCGTGCGGGTCAAGGAGCTCGCGAGCACACCGGGAGGCGCCGGTTACGCGGACGCCCTCCGTGAGCTCTTCGACCTGGACCCGCAGGCGGTCGCCGCCGTCAGCCGCGCCGACGGCTCGGCCCGCACCGCCGAACCGCACGACCCGAAGGGAGGCCGGGCATGACCGCCACCCCCGCACCCGCCGACCCCACGCCGCTGCGGCTGGGCACCCGCCGCAGCGCGCTGGCCATGGCCCAGTCCGGCCTGGTGGCGGACCAGGTGCGCGAGGTCACCGGGCGCCCCGTGGAACTGGTCGAGATCACCACGTACGGCGACACCTCGCGGGAGCACCTGGCGCAGATCGGCGGCACCGGCGTCTTCGTCTCGGCGCTGCGCGAGGCGCTGCTGAGCGGTGAGATAGACCTGGCCGTGCATTCGCTGAAGGACCTTCCCACCGAGGAGCCGGAGGGGCTGACGCTCGCCGCGATCCCGCGCCGTGCGGACCCGCGCGACGCGCTGATCGCCCGGGACGGGCTCACCTTCGCCGGGCTTCCGCCCCGGGCCCGGATAGGCACCGGGTCCCCGCGCCGCGCGGCCCAGCTCAGCGCATGGGCCCGGTCCTTCGGCCTCGACATCGAGACCGTGCCGATCCGCGGCAACGTCGACACCCGCATCGGCTACGTCCGGTCGGGACGGCTGGACGCCGTGGTGCTCGCCGCCGCCGGTCTGATCCGTCTGGGACGGATCGGCGAGGCGACCGAGCTGCTCGATGTCGACCATGTTTTGCCCGCCCCCGGCCAGGGGGCCCTGGCGGTGGAGTGTGCCGCGTCCAGCGGGGCGCTCATCGCCCGGCTCGCCGAGATCGACGACCCGCACACCCGGGCCGCCGTGACCGCCGAGCGTTCCCTGCTCGCCGCCCTGGAGGCCGGCTGTAGCGCACCCGTGGGTGCTCTGGCCGACCTGTTGGCCGACGGTCAGGTTGTCACCGAAATGCGCCTGCGCGGCGTCGTCGGCACCACCGACGGCACGACGTTGGTGCAGCTGTCCACCACCGGTCCCGTACCGGCATCGCCCAGTGAGGCCGCGGACCTCGGTCGCGAACTCGCTGCCGAGATGCTTGCCAAGGGTGCGGCCGGTCTTATGGGGGAGCGAGCACTTTGAACCCCAACGCCCCTAACCACCCCGGCTGCGGACACGTCACCTTCCTCGGTGCGGGCCCCGGAGACCCGGGCCTGCTGACCTTGCGCGCCGTGGAGGCACTGGCCGCCGCGGACGTACTGATCGCCGACCCGCACGTGCTCGACGTGGTGCGTAAGCACGTCAGGCCGGGCGTGGCCGCGGACGCTCAGGGCACACCGCAGCAGGCGGACGCTGATGTGTCGTCAGGCACCGCCGCCGTCCCGGTACTCCGGGACAGCGCCAATCTTGTCATGACGGCCGCGCGCGGCGGCAAGCGGGTCGTCCGCGCGGTCGCGGGCGACCCCGGCCTCGACGGTTACGCCGCCGACGAGATGCTCGCCTGCGCCGCCGAGGGCATCGTCTTCGAGGTGGTGCCCGGTGTGGCCGCCGCGGTGGGCGTGCCCGCCTACGCGGGGGTGCCGCTGCGCGACGCCCACAGCGCGGACGTGCGTTTCGTGGACGCACTGACCGCCGATGAGCGCTGCTGGAGCGAGATCGGCTCGTCCGACGCGACCGCCGTGGTCTCCGCGACCCTGGAGACGGTGGCCGCCGCCGCCGGTGAGCTGGTGGCCGCGGGCCGCAAACCGGACACCCCGCTCACCGTCACCGTCGGCGGCACCACCACCCGCCAGCGGACCTGGACCGCGACGCTGGGGACCATCGCCCAGGTGCTGAAGTCGGCGAAGGTGCTGCCGTCGCCGCAGGGCGCCCAGCCGGTGATAGCCGTGGTCGGCGAGCAGAGCGAGGCCGGCCGGCGCGATCAGCTGTCCTGGTTCGAGTCCAAGCCGCTGTTCGGCTGGAAGGTCCTGGTGCCGCGCACCAAGGAGCAGGCCGCCTCGCTCTCCGACCAGCTGCGCAGCTACGGCGCGGTGCCCAGCGAGGTGCCGACCATCGCCGTGGAGCCGCCGCGCACCCCGCAGCAGATGGAGCGCGCGGTCAAGGGCCTGGTCACCGGGCGCTATGAGTGGATCGCCTTCACCTCGGTCAACGCGGTCAAGGCGGTACGGGAGAAGTTCGAGGAGTACGGGCTGGACGCCCGCGCGTTCGCCGGGATCAAGGTCGCGGCGGTGGGCGAGCAGACCGCCAAGTCGCTGATCGACTTCGGGGTGAAGCCGGATCTGGTGCCCAGCGGTGAGCAGTCCGCGGCCGGGCTGCTGGAGGACTGGCCGCCGTACGACCCGGTCTTCGACCCGATCGACCGCGTCTTCCTGCCGCGGGCCGACATCGCCACCGAGACCCTGGTCGCCGGGCTGATAGAGCTGGGCTGGGAGGTCGACGACGTGACGGCGTACCGCACGGTGCGCGCCTCGCCGCCGCCGGCCGAGACCCGTGAGGCCATCAAGGGCGGCGGGTTCGACGCGGTGCTGTTCACCTCGTCGTCCACGGTGCGGAACCTCGTCGGCATCGCGGGCAAGCCGCACAATGTCACTGTCATCGCCTGTATCGGCCCGGCCACCGCGAAGACCGCGGAGGAGCACGGACTGCGGGTGGATGTGCTGTCGCCCGAGCCCTCGGTGCTCAAGCTCGCCGAGGCGCTCGCGGACTTCGGGGCGGCGCGGCGGCAGGCCGCGATCGAGGCCGGGGAGCCGGTCACCCGTCCCAGCGAGCGACGGCCGGGATCACGTAGAAGGGCACGCTCTTGACCACCACGTACGGCAGCTTCCCCGGCGCACGGCCGCGCCGGCTGCGCACCACGCCCGCGATGCGGCGCATGGTCGCGGAGACCCGGCTGCATCCGGCGGACCTGATCCTGCCGGCCTTCCTGCGGGAGGACATCACCAAGCCGGTGCCGCTGGAGGCGATGCCGGGCGTCGTGCAGCACACCCGGCACAGCCTGCGGAAGGCGGCGGCCGAGGCGGTCGAGGCGGGCGTCGGCGGGATCATGCTCTACGGCGTCCCGGAGGAGTCCAAGAAGGACGCCACCGGCACGGCGGGCACCGACCCGGACGGCATTCTCCAGGTGGCCATCCGGGACGTGCGGTACGAGGTCGGCGACGATCTGGTGATCATGTCCGACCTGTGCCTGGACGAGTACACCGACCACGGCCACTGCGGGGTGCTGGACGCCGAGGGCCGGGTGGACAACGACGCCACGCTGGAGCGGTACGCCGAGATGGCCCGCGTCCAGGCCGACGCGGGCGTCCACACGGTGGGCCCCAGCGGGATGATGGACGGCCAGGTCCGGGTGATCCGCGAGGCGCTGGACGCCGCCGGGCACCAGGACGTGTCGATGCTCGCCTACACCGCGAAGTACGCCTCCGCCTTCTACGGCCCGTTCCGCGAGGCGGTGGGCTCGTCCCTCAAGGGCGACCGCAAGACGTACCAGCAGGACCCGGCCAACGTCCGGGAGTCCCTGCGCGAGCTGGAGCTGGACCTGGCCGAGGGCGCGGACATGGTCATGGTGAAGCCGGGCCTGCCGTACCTGGACATCCTGCGCCAGATCGCCGACGCCGTGGACGTGCCGGTGGCGGCGTACCAGGTCTCCGGCGAGTACGCGATGGTCGAGGCGGCCGCGGCCAGGGGCTGGATCGACCGCGACCGCGCGATCATGGAGTCGCTGACCTCCCTGCGGCGCGCGGGCGCGGGGATGATCCTCACGTACTGGGCGACGGAGGTCGCGCAGCGGCTGAACCGGGGGGAGTAGGTACGTCCCCGGTACGGGACCGGGCCGGACGCGCACCCCGCGCGTCCGGCCCGGTCCCGTTTCACTCGCGTCCCTGCGGCGCCAGCTTGGCCCAGGCCGCGAAGGCGACGGCGACGGCCAGCAGGCCCAGGCCGATCCACAGGTTGATGCGGATGCCGTCGGCCTTGGCCACCTCGGCGGGGCTGTCGGTGAGGCCGAGGACGGTCAGCACCGCGCCGTAGAGGCCGAGCAGCCCGGCGATGAGCCATCGCACGTCGAAGGTCTTTCCCGGGGTCATGGGGTTCTCTCCATTCATACGGCCACCACCAGCCAGACGCTCAAGCCCGCCGTCAGTGCCAGGATGATGCAGCCCAGCACCACCGGGGACTTCCACCACGGCTGGCGCACGGTCGCCTCATGGGCGTCCGGCGAGTCGGGGTCGGGCAGGCCCCAGACCAGGCCGGCCAGTTCGGACACCGGCTTGGGCTTGGTGACGAAGGTGACCGCGACGGTGACGACCACGTCCACGACGAAGGCGAAGAGCGCGCCGTAGAAGTTGGCCATCTGGGCGTTGATGGTGTCGTGGGAGCCGACCTGGCCGCCGGGGTAGAACCAGCCGATGTGGTAGGCGGAGAGGTGGGCCGCGGCCGCCGCGGCGGTGCCGGACAGCATGCCCCAGAAGCCCGCCCACGGGGTGACCCGCTTCCAGAACATCGCCAGCAGGAAGGTCGCGAACAGCGGCGAGTTGAAGAACGAGAACAGCAGCTGGATGTAGTTCTGGATGTTGTTGTACTCGGAGGCGACGAACGCGGCGGCGACGCTCACCGCGATGCCCGCGACCGTGGCGTAGCGCCCGGCCTTGAGGTAGTAGCGGTCGTCGCGGCCGCGCACCACGTACGGCTTCCAGATGTCGTAGGTGAAGACCGTGTTGAAGCCGGAGATGTTGGCCGCCATGCCCGCCATGAAGGCGGCGAGCAGTCCGGTGAGCGCGATGCCGAGCACGCCGTTGGGCAGGAAGCGCTGCATCATCTCGGGGATGACGTCGTTGTACGTGGGCCCGCCGGGCTTGCCCAGCTTGGGGATGATGGCCACCGCGATCATGCCGGGGACCACAGTGAACAGCGGGAGCGCCATCTTGGGGAAGGCCGCGATCAGCGGGGTGCGGCGGGCCGCGTTGAGGTCCTTGGCGGCCAGGGACCGCTGCACCTCGGCGAAGTTGGTGGTCCAGTAGCCGAAGGCGAGGACGAAGCCCTCGCCCATCGCGAGGCCGATCCAGTCGCCCAGCGGATTGGTCCAGTGGCCCGGGGTGGTGCCCTGCCAGGTGTGCAGCAGGCTGGGGTCCTGCACGGCCTCCTTGAGGCCGCTGAAGCCGCCCACGTAGTGCAGTCCGATGACAACGATCGGGATCAGCCCGGCGAGGATCACGAAGAACTGGAGCACCTCGCCGTAGATGGCGCCCGCGAGCCCGCCCAGGGTGATGTAGCCGAGCACGAAGACCGCCGACAGCAGGATGGACAGCCACAGCGGCCAGCCGATCAGCAGTTTGACGATCAGGGCCAGCGCGAAGAGGTTGACGCCCGCGAGGAGCATCTGGGCGACGGCGAAGACGACGCTGTTGAGCAGGTGCGTCTGGTTGTTGAAGCGGCGGCGCAGATACTCCGAGACGCTGTGCACCCGCGTCGAGTAGTAGAACGGCATCATCACGACGCCGAGGAAGACCATCGCGGGGATGGCGCCCAGCCAGTAGAAGTGCACCGCGGCGGCCCCGTACTGGGCGCCGTTGGCCGCGCCGCCGATGATCTCCAGGGCGCCGAGGTTGGCGGATATGAAGGCCAGGCCGGTGATCCAGGCGGGCATCGAGCGCCCGGCGAGGAAGAAGTCACCGGTGGTGTGGATGGCCCGCTTGGTGTAGACGCCGATGGCGATGATCGCGCCGAAGTAGACGGCGAGCAGGAACCAGTCGACGGCTCCGAGGTTCAGGGTGCCGGTCATCAGGCGCCCCTGACCACGAAGTCGGCCGCCGCCCGCCCGGGGGCGACCAGCCGGGCGTTGGCCTCGTCGGAGGTGAGGACGAAGCGCTCGGCCTCGTCGCGGGCCTTGCCGAACCGCTCATGGCGGTCGATGAGCCGGCGCACCCGCTCCTCGGTGTCCAGGTCGACCCACCAGCTCTCGTCCAGCAGCTCGCGGACCGGGCGCCAGGGGGCCTCGTCGAGCAGCAGGTAGTTCCCCTCGGTGATCACCAGGGGGACCTGCGGCGGTACCGGGATGGTGCCCGCGACCGGCTGCTCGAGTGCGCGGTCGAACCCCGGCGCGTACACCGTCTCCTCGGGGCGCGGCGCCCGCAGCCGCCGCAGCAGCGCGGTGTAGCCGTACGGGTCGAAGGTCTCCGGTGCGCCCTTGCGGCCGATCAGGCCGAGCCGGCGCAGTTCGACATCGGCGAGGTGGAAGCCGTCCATCGGCACCAGGACGGCCCGGTCGGAGCCGAGGGCGTCGACCAGGTACTCGGCCAGGGTGGTCTTGCCGGCCCCGGGCGGTCCGGCGATGCCGAGCAGGCGGCGGCCGCCTGCGTCGGCCAGGCGCTGAGCGCGCTCAAGGAGTTGCTGGGGAGTCATAGCGGGCGCTTTCGGCGGTTTCGGGGAGTTTACGGGACGGGGTGTGCGGACCGTCGTGCGGGAGGGGGCGCTCAGACCGTCGCGCGGGCGGCCTTGAGCTGGTCGGCGATGTACGAGCGGGCGTGGGCGGCGAGGTCGGCGCCGTCGGTCCACAGGTCGCGCCAGACGGCGAGGTCGTGGGAGAGGCCGGGGGCGACGACGGCGGAGGAGAAGGACTCGAAGGTGATCGGGCCCTGGTAGTCGATGTCCGCGAGAGCGTGGAAGAAGGCGGGGAAGTCCACGGTGCCGGAGCCGAGGTAGCCGCGGTTGGACTCGCCGATGTGGACGTAGCCCAGGCGGTCGCCGCAGGCCCGGACCGGGCGGGAGAAGTCCTGCTCCTCGATGTTCATGTGGTACGTGTCCAGGTGGACCAGCACATTGGCGGCGCCGATCTCGTCGATCAGCTCCAGGCCCTGCTGGGCGGTGTTGACCAGGTTGGACTCGTAGCGGTTGACGACCTCCAGGCCGAGGGTCACCCCGAGCCCGTCGGCCTCGGCGGCCAGCCTGCGCACGGCCTGGACGGCGTGCTCGCGGCCCTTGGCGGTCGGCGGGTGGCCGTACTTGCCGAGCGCGCTGTAGAGCACCCCGCCGAAGTAGTGGCCGCCGAGGTCATGGGTGAGGTGCAGGGCCTGGCGCAGCAGCGCCTCGCCGCGGGCGGCGGTCTCCGGGTCGTCGGAGGAGACGTCGGAGTCGAAGGCGAGGCCGCGGGAGCAGGCGACGCCGAGTCCGTGTGCGGCGAACGCCTCGCGGGTGGCCCGGACATCGACGATCTCGGGGTCGTGGAGGGAGATCTCGACCAGGTCGTACCCGGCCTCGCGGCTGCGGGCGGCCGCGGTCCGGGCGCCCTCGGGGGTCCAGTCGCCGGTCCACACGAGTGCGTGCACTCCGAGGTCGTTCATGGCGATCCCTTCTCCTGCCTGCCCTTCGGGCGTGTGCTGCGTCATTGCGTGCTCGATGTTACGCATCTTTTGCGTGAAGGCAATACATAAGTTTCTTGGGTCTCGGTCGTAAAGGGAGGTACCGTGTACGCGGCACCGAACAGAGCGTGAGCAGTGGAGGACAGGGCCCAGTGACGGAGGCGGTCTCGGCAGGTCAGCCACCCCAGGCGCATCCCACGGGCCCGGGGGCGGTGCTGGCGCTCATCCGCGGCGGCCGGGCCACCACCCGCGCCCAGCTGATGGCGGCCACCGGACTCTCCCGGTCCACCATGGCCACCCGGCTGGAGGCGCTCACCGAGGCGGGCTATCTGGAGATCTCCGGCGCGGCCGACTCCACCGGCGGCCGCCCCGCCGGCTCCTTCCGGCTGCGCCCCGACTCGGGGGTGCTGCTGGTCGCCGACATCGGCGGCAGCCATGTGCACACCGCGCTCGCCGACATGGCCTGTGACGTCCTCGCCGCGCACCGCCGCGACCTCGATGTGGCCGAGGGCCCGGAGGTGGTGCTCGGTCAGGTGGCCGCCGACTTCCAGCGGCTGCTGAAGGAGGCGGGCGAGTCCGCCGACCGGGTGCGCGGGATCGGCGTCGGGGTGCCGGGCCCGGTCGAGTCGGGCACCGGCCGGGTGGTCAGCCCGCCCATCATGACCGGCTGGGACGGCTATACGGTGCCGGACTTCTTCCGCGAGACCTACGACTGCCTGGTGCTGGCCGACAAGGACACCAATCTGATGGCGCTGGGCGAGCACCGGGTCAACTGGCCCGATGTCGAGCACCTGCTCTTCGTCAAGGCGGGCACCGGTATCGGCTCCGGCCTGGTCCTCGGCGGACGGCTCCACCACGGCTCCCAGGGCGCGGCCGGTGACATCGGCCACATCCCCGCCCCCGGCCTCGACGAGACCTCCCCGGACGCGCCCCTGTGCCGCTGCGGCAACTCCGGCTGCCTGGAGGCGCTGACCGGCGGCTGGGCGCTGGTGCGCGACCTCACCGCCGCCGGGCACGAGGTGGCCACCACCGACGACGTGGTGAATCTGGTCCGCTCCGGCAACGGCGACGCCGTACGGCTGCTGCGCCACGCCGGGCGCCTGCTCGGCCAGGGCGTCGCCGACGCGGTCAGCCTGCTCAACCCCTCGATCCTGGTGGTCGGCGGAGGGCTCGCGCACGCCCAGGAGCATCTGATCGCCGGTATCCGGGAGGTCACGTACCGCCGTTCGCTGCCCCTGGCCACCCGGGATCTGCGGGTCGTCCTCTCCCCGCTGGCCACCCGCGCGGGTGTCACGGGCGCGGCCCATATGGTCGCCGACGCCCTCTTCGACCCGGCGGCGGTGGACTCCCAGCTGCGGTGAGCTTCGGGGGCGCGGCCAGGCGCGCACCCGGGCGAATTTCCCGGAAATCTCGGCAGAAGGCACATCCATTGGGCGGCCTCGCGCGTCACATGAGGGAGCGGCCCTGTTATGTGGCCGCAGGCCAGGGGCATATGGAGATATTCACCTTGAAAACCGGCATGAAGGGTCTACGTCGCGTATCCGCGGTCGCGATCACCGCTGGAGCCGTGCTGACGGCGGGGGCGTTCACCGCCTCCGCGCAGGCCGCGACGACCGCTACTCCCACGATCACCGCCAAGGGCGGGTTCGTGATGAACAACGGCACCGGAAAGAGCCTGTTCACCAAGGCCGCGGACACCCGCCGTTCCACCGGCTCCACCACCAAGATCATGACCGCTCGGGTGGTGCTCGCGCAGCCGAACCTCAACCTGGACGCCAAGGTCACGGTCCAGAAGGCATACAGCGACTACATCGTCGACAACAACTGGGCCTCCTCGGCCAAGCTGATCGTCGGCGACAAGGTCACCGTCCGCCAGCTGCTCTACGGGCTGATGCTGCCGTCCGGCTGTGACGCGGCGTACGCCCTGGCGGACAAGTTCGGCACCGGCTCCACCCGGGCCGCGCGGGTGAAGTCGTTCATCGGCAAGATGAACACCACCGCCAAGTCGCTCGGGCTGACGAACACCCACTTCGACTCGTTCGACGGCATCGGGCACGGCGCGAACTACTCGACGCCGCGCGATCTGACCAAGCTCGCGAGCAGCGCGATGAAGTACTCCACGTTCCGCACGGTCGTGAAGACGAAGTCGACGAAGCAGAAGGTGACCACGAAGAACGGCGGCTACCGCTACATGTCGTGGACCAACACCAACCCCCTGCTGAGCGGCTACTCGGGCACCATCGGCGTCAAGACCGGCTCGGGCCCGGAGGCCAAGTACTGCCTGGTCTTCGCCGCCACCCGGAACGGCAAGACGGTCATCGGCACGGTCCTCGCCTCCTCCTCGGTGGACAACCGCACGGCGGACGCGAAGAAGCTGCTGAACTACGGCTTCAGCAAGTAGGCCCACGGGCTCGTCGCATGCCACGGGGCCTGTCCCCGCGACCGTCACCCAAGGTCGCGGGGACAGGCCCCGATCGTGCTTCCGGGGCGGCTCGGCTCACCGCGTTCCACTCACCGCGTTCCAGGAGTGCGCCACGTCCACCACGACATGCCCGTCCGTCTGGAAGACCCGGAACGGCAGCCGTGCGCGCACCCCGAGGCCGATCTGGGTCTCGCCCTCGAAGCTGGCACCGAAGCGGGTGTCCCGGAAGGTCTGGTAGCCGGTGACGTCCACCCCCGGCAGCGGCTCGCGGGCCCGCCCCGGGTACGACTCCGCACCGCTTCCCGGGTCATAGCTCGGCGCGGCCACGCGGATCTCCAGGATCGCCGCGCCGTCGACCGGGATCTCCTCGCCCGAGCCGTCCTGGTGCAGGGTGTCCACGTATCCCACGCGGTATCCGACGCGATCGGCGGCCGTGGCGCCCGGCACGTCGAACACGATGCGGTCGAAGCACGCGTGCCGGCCGGTCCTGATGTCCGCCAGCGGTGCGTGGCCGGCCGGCTCGACCGTCTTCTCGCCGCTGCCCCAGCCGGTCGCACAGGCCGCCGCCGTGGCCGTGGCGGTGGACGTGGCCGGTGTGACGGCCCCCGCCGTCCCCGCCGTCGCCGCCAGCGCGCCGCCCGCGAGCACCGTCGCCGCGAGTGCGGTTCCCCACCGTCGCATGGTCAAGCCCCCAATGTGTTCGTTGATGACGTTCCTTGATGACGTTCCTTGATGACAAGGGATGCACGGGGTTGGACGGGCTGGGACGGTGAGCGGTTGTCCCGGTCCGGGAAATGTGTCGTGAATGCTACGTGCGCGGCGGTACGCCTGGCGCGTGTCCGTGGGGTTATCCCCCGGACGGGGCGGCCGGTTGCCCGGATGGGAACGGCAGACCGGTGCGACAAGGCTTGTGCCCATGAGACTGACGACCGGCAGAACCGCCGCTCTGGCCATCGCCACCGCCGCCACCGCCTCCCTCCTCGGCACCGCCTCCGCCGCGGGCGCGACCCCGGGACCGCCGACCGACCCGACCGCCGCCACGCTCAGCTGGGGGGCCTGTGAGGGGACCGGACTCGACCCCCGGCAGGAGTGCGCCACGCTGAAGGTGCCGCTGGACTACCGCGACCCCGGCGGCAAGCGGATCTCCCTCGCCGTCTCCCGCATCCCCAGCGAGCGGCCGGGGGCCCGCCGGGGCACGCTGCTGCTGATCCCGGGCGGCCCGGGGTCGCCCGGCCTGGACCGGCCCACCACGTACGGCAAGCGGCTGCCGCGGTCGGTGCGGGATGCGTACGACATCGTCAGCTTCGACCCGCGCGGCCTGGGGCAGTCCACGCACGCCGGATGCGATCTGGACCCCGCCGATCTGTCGTTGCTCGCCTCCCGCCCCTGGCCCGCCCCCGGCGGGGACATCACCCAGAACGTCACCACCGGCCGCCGCATCGCCGACACCTGCGCCCGCAACGGCGGTGAGCTGCTGCGCAGCCTCAGCACCATCAACGAGGCGCGGGACATCGACAGCATCCGCCGGGCGCTCGGCGAGCGGAAGCTGTCCGCGTGGGGGGTCTCCTACGGGACGTACGTGGGCTCCGTCTACGCGCAGCTGTTCCCCGAGCACACCGACCGCTGGGTGCTGGACAGCAACGACGATCCGGACCCGGAGCGGGTGGAGCGCGGCTGGCTCGCGAACTACGCCGTCGGCGTCGAGGACACCTTCCCCGACTTCGCCGCCTGGGCCTCCGCCCCCGACAGCCCCGTCCGGCTCGCCGACACCCCCGACGGGGTGCGCCGCCGGGTCCTGGACCTCGCCGCCCGGCTGGACGCGAAGCCGCTGCCGTGGCCCGGCGCCAACCCGCCCGAGCTGAACGGCAATATGCTCCGCCAGAGCATGCTGAGCGCCCTGTACTCCCCGGAGAACTTCGAGGGCCTGGCCAAGCTGATCGTCGACGCGGACGCCGGCAAGGCGCCCGCCGCGGCACCGGCCGACCCCACCCAGGACGTGGCGGCCGTGTCCCTGGCGACCATCTGCAACGACGTGGAATGGCCCACGTCCCTGTCCCGGTACACGCGGGATGTCGCCGCCAGCCGCAAGAGCCACCCGCTGACCGCCGGCATGCCGGTGAACGTCACCCCCTGCGCGTTCTGGCACGACGCTCCGCGGGACAAGCCGGTGCGGATCACCGATCGGGGCCCGTCGAACGTTCTGCTGGTGCAGAACACCCGCGATGTGGCCACCCCGTACAGCGGGGCGCTCAACCTGCGGCGCGCCTTCGGCGACCGGGCCCGGATGGTCAGCGTGGACGCGATGGGGCACGGCGCGGCCTATGCGGTGAACAACGGCAGCGCCTGCGCGGACCGGCGGGTGACGGACTTCCTGCTGACCGGTGCGCGGCCCAAGCACGATGTGCTGTGCCGCTGACGCCGAGGTACGCCAAGCGCCCCGCCCCCTCTCGCGGGGGCGGGGCGCTTCGCATATGGAGGGCTCAGAGGCGCTCGGGGGTGCGGATGCCCAGCAGGGTCATGCCCTGCCGCAGCGTCCGCGCCGTGATGTCGCACAGGAAGAGGCGGTTCTCCACCTGGGCCGGGCCGCCCTCCGCCTTCAGGACCGGGCACTGGTCGTAGAAGGTCGTGTAGAGCGAGGCCAGCTGGTACAGATACCCGGCCAGCTTGTGCGGCTCGAACCCCGCGGCCACTTCCCGCAGCGTCTCCCCGAACTGGTCGAGGTGCAGGCCCAGCGCCCGCTCGGCCGGGGCCAGCGGCAGCTCGGGGTGGGCCAGCGGCCGCTGGTCCTCCCCGGCGCGGCGCAGGATCGACTGGATCCGGGCGTACGCGTACTGGAGGTAGACCGAGGTGTCGCCGTTGAGCGAGACCATCTGGTCGAGGTCGAACTTGTAGTCACGCGACGCGGAGGTGGACAGGTCCGCGTACTTCACCGCGCCGATGCCCACCTGGGCGCCGCGCTCGAGGATCTCCTCCTCGGTGAGGCCGAGCTTCTCGCTCTTCTCCCGGACCACGGCCGCCGCCCGCTCGGTCGCCTCGTCCAGCAGGTCCTCCAGCCGCACCGTCTCGCCCGCGCGGGTCTTGAACGGCTTGCCGTCCTTGCCCAGGACCGTGCCGAAGGCGAGCTGTACGGCGTGCACCCGGTCATTGAGCCAGCCGATCCGGCGGGCGGTCTCGAAGACCATCTTGAAGTGCAGCGACTGCCGGGCGTCCACGACATACAGCAGGGTGTCGGCCTCCAGGTTTCCCACCCGGTCGCGGATCGCGGACAGGTCGGTGGCGGCATAGCCGAAGCCGCCGTCGGACTTCTGGACGATCAGCGGCACCGGGTTGCCCTCGGGGCCCTTGATGTCGTCGAAGAAGACGCACAGGGCGCCCTCGGAGCGGACGGCGACGCCGGACTCCTCCAGCAGCCGGCAGGTCTCGGCCAGCATGTCGTTGTAACCCGACTCGCCGACCACGTCGGGGTCGTGGATCTCGATGTCGAGCTTGTCGAAGACCGAGTAGAAGTAGATCTTCGACTCGTCCACGAACTTCCGCCACAGGGCGATGGTCTCCTCGTCGCCCGCCTGGAGGTCCACCACCCGCCGCCGGGACCGCTCCTTGAAATCCGGGTCGGAGTCGAAGAGCGCCCGCGCCGCCTTGTAGAGCCGGTTCAGATTGGACATGGCCTCCTCACCGGAGGCGGCGTCCTTGTGGTCCAGCTCATGCGGGTGCTCGATCAGATACTGGATGAGCATCCCGAACTGGGTGCCCCAGTCGCCGATGTGGTGGCGGCGGATCACCTTCTCGCCCGCGAACTCCAGGATCCGCACCACCGCGTCGCCGATCACCGCCGAGCGCAGATGGCCGACGTGCATCTCCTTGGCCACGTTCGGCTGGGCGTAGTCGATCACCGTGGTGCCGGGCGCCTGCGCGTACGGCACGCCGAGGCGGTCGTCGGCGGCGCGAGCGGCGAGGGTCGCGGTGATCGCGGAGTCGGCGATCGTGATGTTGAGGAAGCCGGGGCCGGAGACCTCGATGTCCGCGATCACCGGATCGGGGTCGGCCGAGGTGGCGGCGACCGGCAGGTGCGCCACCACCTTCGAGGCCAGCTCGCGGGGGTTTCCCTTGAGCTTCTTGGCCAGCGCCAGCATCCCGTTGGCCTGGAAATCGGCCCGGTCGCTTCGTCGCAGCAGCGGGTCCGCGGAGCCGGCCTCCGGCAGGGCGGCCGAGAGGGCGTCCGCGAGGCGCTGGTGGACCGAAGCGGCGAGAGAGGGGACCGAAGCCATGGGTGAGGTGCCATTCCGATAGTGGTGGTATGGGCAAACCCAGTATTTCACGGCGGGTCCAACGCTTTTCCTGGCCTGTGGACAACCTGGGGGACCTGTGGGTAACTCCGGAGGAGCCCCTTCCGTCTGGGACAATGGGCGTGCCATGACCGCAAGGAAGGAAGTGCCGACCGTGGCTCAGAGCACCGAGACCGACTGGGTCTCCCGATTCGCCGACGAGGTCATTGCCGAGGCGGAGCGCCGCGCCCCCGGCAAACCGATCGTCTGCGCCTCGGGCCTCAGCCCGTCCGGCCCGATCCACCTCGGCAATCTGCGCGAGGTCATGACCCCGCACCTGGTCGCCGACGAGATCCGGCGCCGCGGCTATGAATGCGTCCACATCCTGTCCTGGGACGACTACGACCGGTATCGCAAGGTCCCGGCCGGTATCGACCCGTCCTGGTCCGAGCACATCGGCAAGCCGCTGACCTCGGTCCCCGCCCCGCCCGGATCCACGTACCCGAACTGGGCGGAGCACTTCAAGGCGCCGATGGTCGAGGCGCTGCGCCAGCTGGGCATCGAGTTCCACGGCATCAGCCAGACGGAGAAGTACACCTCGGGCGCGTACCGCGAGCAGATCCTGCACGCGATGCGCCACCGCCGGGAGATCGACGCCGTCCTGGACCGGTACCGCACCAAGGACAAGCCGGGCGCGAAGAAGCCGGCCAAGCAGCAGCAGAAGCCGGTCGACGAGGCCGAGCTGGCCGCCGCCGAGGGCTCGGGCGCGGCCGCCGAGGACGACGGCAGCGCGGGCGCCGCGGGCTACTACCCGTACAAGCCGTACTGCTCGGTCTGCGAGCGCGATCTGACCACGGTGACCTCGTACGACGACGAGACCACCGAGCTGGCCTACACGTGCGTGTGCGGCCACGGCGAGACGGTCCTGCTCAGCGAGCACGACCGGGGCAAGCTGGTCTGGAAGGTCGACTGGCCGATGCGCTGGGCGTACGAGGGCGTGGTCTTCGAGCCCTCGGGCGTCGACCACTCCTCGCCGGGCTCGTCCTATGTGGTCGGCGGCCAGATCGTCCGCGAGGTCTTCGGCGGGCAGCAGCCCATCGGCCCGATGTACGCCTTCGTGGGCATCAGCGGCATGGCCAAGATGTCCTCCTCCAAGGGCGGTGTGCCCACCCCGGCCGACGCCCTGGAGATCATGGAGGCGCCGCTGCTGCGCTGGCTGTACGCCCGCCGCCGGCCCAACCAGTCCTTCAAGATCGCCTTCGACCAGGAGATCCAGCGGACCTACGACGAGTGGGACGCGCTGGAGCGGAAGATCACCGAGTCCACGGCCCAGCCCGCGGACGCGGCCGCGTACAGCCGTGCCACCCGCACCGCCGCGGGCGAGCTGCCGAGCACCCCGCGCCCGCTGCCGTACCGCACGCTGGCCTCGGTGGTCGACATCACCACCGGCCATGACGAGCAGACGCTGCGCATCCTCAGCGAGCTCGACCCCGACAACCCGGTGAAGTCCCTGGAGGAGACCCGGCCCCGGCTCGACAAGGCCGAGCGCTGGATCACCACCCAGGTCCCGGCCGACCAGCGCACCCGGGTCCGGGACGAGCCGGACGCGGAGCGGCTGGCCGCGCTGGGCGAGACCGAGCGGGAGTCGCTGCGGCTGCTGCTCGACGGCCTGGACGACCACTGGTCGCTGGACGGGCTCACCACGCTGGTCTACGGGGTGCCCAAGATCCAGGCCGGGCTGTCGCCGGACGCCAAGCCGACGCCGGAGCTGAAGGTCGCCCAGCGGTCGTTCTTCGCGCTGCTCTACACCCTGCTGGTCGGGCGGGACACCGGCCCCCGGCTGCCCACGCTGCTGCTGGCGGTGGGGGCGGACCGGGTGCGCAAGCTGCTCGCGGCCTGACCCTGCCGCTCCCGGGCGCCGGGCGGGTGGCCTCACGGCCTCCGCCCGGCGTCCCGTTCCCGGTTCCTTACGTTCCTTACGGGATGGCTTCGGCTTCCCTCTCCAGGCGGACGCGCTCCTTGAAGTCATCGACGTATGCGGCCAGCTCGCTGTTGCTGAGGTCGTTCACGCCGTACGTCTCCCGCAGCCGCTGCCCGAACTGGTACGCCGAGGGGTACCGGCTGTGGTCGGCGAGGAACTGGCGGAAGGTGGCGTAGTAGACCTCCTCGCGCGGGACGTCGTCCGGCAGCTGGTTCAGCGGCTGCCCCGGCTGCTCCTCGTACGCGTACCGCTCGGGCTCGCGCTGTTCCGGTACGTACACGCCCTGCTGGCCTCCCACGCCCTCACCGCCGAGCGGTCGCACCCGGCCGCCGGGCCCGACCGGCACGGTCAGCTGATGCTGCTGGGCCTGCTGGGCCTGCTGAGACAGCTGGAGCTCGGACTGCGGCTCGGGCCGTTCCACCTGCTCCACGGCCTGCTGGTCCTGCTGCGGGTCCTGTGGCTCCTGCGGGGTCTGCTGCGGAGTCGGCTGCGGGGTCTGCTCGGGGTGGGCGGCGGCCGGCGCCGGGGTGAAGGGCACGGCGCTCCGGCCGTCATGGCCCTGTCCGGCGGGCTGCTGGTACACCGGCAGCGGCAGTGAGAGCGGCAGTTCCTGCGACTGGGGCTGCTGGGGCTGCTGCGGCGCGGCGGCGGGGCCGGTGCCGTTGACCCCGGCCGGGCCCCCGGGCGTGCCGTACGGGCCCGGCTGCGCCCCCGGATAGGCGCCCTGTGCCCCCGGCCCCGGATGGGCGCCCTGCGGCCCCGCCGCGTCCGCCGAGCCTTTCCGGCCCGAGGGAAGCGCGGCCGGCGACACCGCGGACGGCTCCAGACCGGCCGCCGCCAGCCCGGCCGGGGCGGTGTCCGCCAGCGGCACCCCGTAGCGCGCCAGCCGAAGCGGCATCAGGGACTCCACGGGCGCCTTACGGCGCCAGGACCGCCCGTAGCGGGCCCGCAGCCGGGCCTGGTAGACCAGCCGGTCCTGCTCCAGCCGGATGACCTCCTCGTAACTGCGCAGCTCCCACAGCTTCATCCGGCGCCACAGCCGGAAGGTGGGCACCGGCGCGAGCAGCCAGCGGGCGATGCGGACCGACTCCATGTGCCGGTCGGCGGTGATGTCGGCGATCCGGCCGACCGCGTGCCGGGCGGCCTCCACGGAGACGACGAAGAGGATCGGGATCACGGCGTGCATCCCGACACCGACCGGGTCCGGCCAGGCGGCCGCGCCGTTGAAGGCGATGGTGGCCGCGGTCAGCAGCCAGGCGGTCTGGCGCAGCAGCGGGAAGGGGATGCGGATCCAGGTGAGCAGCAGATCCAGCGCGAGCAGGACCACGATCCCCGCGTCGATGCCGATCGGGAAGACATTGGCGAATGCGCCGAATCCCTTGTCGAGGGCGAGATCGCGCACCGCGGCGTAGGAACCGGCGAAGCCGATCCCGGCGATCACCACCGCCCCGGTGACGACCACCCCGGCCAGTATTCGGTGCATCCGTGTCAGTTGCATCGCGGCCACCCGCGACCCCTCCCCGTCCTCGGCAACAGCCGCCACAGCGTCGCATACACGTCAAGGCCCGTGGGCGGGAAGGGGGTGCGTATCGGACGGTCAGGCGCCGCTCCCGGCGCCCTTCGCGACGGAGCCGACAACCTCCTTGGTGGCGGACTTGGCGTCCTTGAGCAGGTCGGCGGCGTCCGGCGTCTTGGCGGTCTCATAGCCGGCGCCGTCGTATTCGAGGGTGATGACGACATTGGCGGTGCGGGCCACGACCGTCTGGTCGCGGAAGTCGTCGCCGTCCTTCTTTTCCTTGGTGCTGACTGTGGTCGCCTCGTCGCCGATGCCCGCGACCTTCTCGGTCTTGGGGTCGGTCACCTTGCCGGCCGTGGCGGCCTTGCTCGCCTGCTGGGCGGCGTACTCCCCGGCGCGCCGGTCGCCGGAGCCGAGCTGCGCGTCGGAGTGGAACAGCTTGAGGGAGACGGTCAGCGAGCGGTAGTCGAACCCGTCCAGGCCGCTCCACAGGCAGCTGGCGGACGTGTTGGTGTCGGCCGAGGGAAGGGCCTTGCCCTTCTTGGCCTTCGCCTTGGGAACGATCTTGTCGATCGTCTTCCCGGAGAGCGTGGAGCACACATCGGGCAGCTTGCTGAACTTCGCGGCCGCGATGGTGGGTGAAGCGCTGGGCGAACTGGATCTCGCCGACCCCTCGGTGTTCTTCTTGTCCTCGCTGTCCGAGCCGGAGGAGCAGCCGGCGACGAGCACCACCGGTACGGTCGCGCAGGCGAGTATTCGGGCGAGTCGCGGGGCTGAACGGTGCATGGGTCCTTCGCTCATTCTCTGTCGTTGGGCGGACGTACCGCCCGCGTCATTAGTCGGCACGGTACGCGGCCCATGCGCGGGCGTCCCAATTTCCGAGGTCTTCGCGGGTTATGGACGGGGTGTTCGCGAGGGTGGCGAGGGACCGCTATTCGTTGAGGCGACCGGTCAGTTCATCGGCCAAGTCCTGTGCGTTTTCCTGGAGTTCCTGGCTGCTGGGAATGTGCTTCTTGTCGGTCGCCCACTGGTCGTACTCAATGGTGGCAATCACATTCGAGGACCGGAACACCAGCGTGATGTCGCGGTGGATCCCCGAGTCCTTGGTGATCAGCTGGTCGTTGAGAAAGGCGTCGTCACCGAGGTCGTCCAGCCGGCGCGGCGCGGTGTTCGCCGAGGCGGTGTCGCTTTGGTCACTTCCGCCGCTCGCATCGGACCCCGCCGACGGACTTCCGGGGCTCTTGTCGCCCTTGCCCCCGTTGTCTGCCTCATCTTCCTTGCCACCCTTGGGGCTTTTGCCGGGTTCGTCAGAGTTCGAACCGGGGGAGGAGGAGCCGTTGTCGCCTTCGCTCTGCGAGCTGGAGGAGGAGGACGAGGGGGTGTTCGTGGCGTCCGGGATGTGGGCGGCGGCGGCCTTCTTCTCGTAGGTCTCCGTGGCCTCGTCGTCATCGCTGACCGAGGGGTCGTACGAGACCACGCGCTGGAAGTCGATCGTCAGATAGCGCGTCCCGCTCGCCGTCTCCATCTTCCAGCGGCAGCCGTCCCGCCGGTCTATGTCATAGGTCACGGCGGCCTGGCCGTCATACGCCTTGTCGTCCTGGTCGGCGCCGGGCAGCAGGGTCTGGAGGGTTTTGCGGCTGACCGCGCCGCATGCCTCGGGCAGGGTGCGATAACGGCCGGGCTCGGCCGAGACGGCCGTCCCGGAGTCGCCGGAGGCGCCGTTGTCCGTGCCGGGTGATGCATCGGAGCCGGTGCATCCGCCGATTCCCGCGGCGGCGAGCACGGTGATGAGCACGGCGACGGCCGGGGTGGCCCGCCGTCCGTACGCCCTTCGCTGCGCTGGCTGCACTGTCCGTGTCCCTTCGAGCGACGGAAAACTGCTTGCCGCCCGCAGGCGGTGGCTGGACACAATGTCTACCGCACGTACTGCCGTGCCTGCCGGTCGCCCGCCATCTATGAGGCTTTGGCCCGGCTTTTGCGTTTTCTGTCTTTTACGGGGGAATGAGTACGTCATGTCGTATGTCGAGGTGCCTGGTGCCCAGGTGCCGATCCGGATGTGGACCGACCCTTCGACGGTCGAGGGCGTGGCCATGCAGCAGCTGCGGAATGTCGCCACGCTGCCGTGGATCAAGGGCCTCGCCGTGATGCCGGACGTGCACTACGGGAAGGGCGCCACGGTCGGCTCGGTGATCGCGATGGAGGGCGCGGTGTGCCCGGCGGCGGTCGGTGTGGACATCGGCTGCGGGATGTCGGCCGTCAAGACGTCGCTGACCGCCGACGACCTTCCGGGGGATCTCTCGCGGCTGCGGTCCCGGATCGAGCGGGCGATCCCGGTGGGGCGCGGGATGCACGACGACCCGGTGGACCCGGCGCGGCTGCACGCGTTTCCGACGGCCGGGTGGGACGACTTCTGGAGCCGGTTCGGGGGAGTGGCCGAAGCGGTCAGGTTCCGTCAGGAGCGGGCCGTCAAGCAGATGGGTTCGCTCGGATCCGGTAACCACTTCATCGAGTTCTGTCTCGATGACGAGGGTTCGGTCTGGCTGATGCTGCACTCCGGCTCCCGCAACATCGGTAAGGAGCTGGCCGAATACCACATCGGCGAGGCCCGGAGGCTGCCGCACAACCAGGACCTGATCGACCGCGACCTGGCCGTCTTCATCGCCGACACCCCGCAGATGGCGGCGTACCGGCACGATCTCTACTGGGCGCAGGAGTACGCGAAGTACAACCGCGCGATCATGATGGCGCTCTTCCAGGACGTGGTGCGCAAGGAGTTCGCCAAGGCCCGGCCGGTCTTCGAGCCTGTCATCAGCTGCCACCACAACTATGTCGCCGAGGAGCGCTACGAGGGCATGGACCTCCTCGTGACCCGTAAGGGCGCCATCCGCGCGGGGAGCGGGGACTACGGGATCATCCCCGGCTCGATGGGCACCGGCTCGTACATCGTGCGGGGTCTGGGGAACGAGGCGTCGTTCAACTCGGCTTCGCACGGCGCGGGCCGGAAGATGAGCCGTAACGCGGCGAAGAAGCGCTTCTCCACCCGGGATCTGGAGGAGCAGACGCGGGGTGTGGAGTGCCGTAAGGACTCCGGCGTCGTGGACGAGATCCCGGGGGCGTACAAGCCGATCGAGAAGGTCATCGACCAGCAGCGGGACCTCGTCGAGGTGGTGGCGAGGCTCAAGCAGGTCGTCTGCGTGAAGGGCTAGAAGACATGAAGGGCTGACCGACCGGCCCCGCTCTTGTGGCGGGGCCGGCCGGTCGGCCCTTGCCGTACCCGGACTCAGCGCTCGCGGTGGACCTTGTGCTGCGCGGCCTGGGCCCGCGGGCGGATGACCATCATGTCGATGTTCACATGCGAGGGGCGGGTGACCGCCCACTCGACCGTGTCGGCCACGTCGTCGGCCGTCAGCGGCTCGGCCACGCCCTCGTAGACGGCCGCGGCCTGGGACTCGTCGCCGCGGTAGCGGTTCACCGCGAACTCGTCGGTCTTGACCATGCCCGGGGCGATCTCGATCACCCGCACCGGTTCCCCGCACAGCTCCAGACGCAGGGTGGCCGCGATCGCGTGGGCGCCGTGCTTGGCCGCCACGTAACCGCCGCCGCCCTCGTACGCCACATGGCCCGCCGTGGAGGACAGCACGACGATCGTGCCGTCACCGGAGGCGGTGAGGGCGGGCAGCAGCGCCTGGGTCACTTGCAGCACGCCCACCACGTTGACCTCGTACATCGCCCGCCAGTCGGCCGGGTCGGCGGTGGCGACGCTCTCTGTGCCGATCGCGCCGCCCGCGTTGTTCACCAGGACGTCGCAGCGGTCCAGGCCGGCGGCGAAGCTCTCCACGGCGGCACGGTCGGTGACGTCCAGGACGTACGCCTCGGCTTCGTGCCCCGCCTCGGTCAGCTCCGCGGCAAGCGCTTCCACGCGATCCTTACGGCGGGCGGCGAGGACGACGCGGAATCCGGCGGCCGCCAGACGGCGCGCGGTCGCGGCTCCGATCCCGCTGCTCGCGCCGGTGATGACTGCGGTACGGGTGGTCATCGACCCTCCTAAGACGACGTGGCGCAGACGGTCCCGTGTGCGCGTGATCCATACGCAGGATATGACGGCCTGATTTACGTCCAACCGGGGGACTGAAGATAGGAATCCGCTAAGCGGACTTGGGCTCGGGGAAGGGTGCACTGCGTCCGGCGCGGCGCCGGTAGTTGGAGCACCCATGCCCAAGGAGTGAATTCAGGTAATGACCCAGCAGAACAGATTCCTTCAGCGGTCTCGTCGTTCTTTCCGGCGTTGGGGCGTGGCCTCAGCGGGCGCCATCGCGGCGGCGGCTCTGGTCACCGGTGCTCCGGGAACCGCATGGGCCGCGAGCAGCACCCCCGGTCCGCACACGGCCCCGAGCAACCCGTGCCACCAGGACCGGGCGCACGGTGACAACAAGGCGCACCAGGAGGACGGCCGCCACGACGAGAACAACGGCAAGGACGCTCACGGCCGCCAGGACGAGAAGGGTGGCAAGGACGCCCACGGTCGCCACGAGGAGAATGGCGGCAAGGACACGCACGGCCGCCAGGACGAGAATGGCGGCAAGGACACGCACGGCCGCCAGGACGAGAATGGCGGCAAGGACACGCACGGCCGCCAGGACGAGAATGGCGGCAAGGACACGCACGGCCGCCAGGACGAGAATGGCGGCAAGGACACGCACGGCCGCCACGAGGAAAACAGCGGCAAGGACACCCACGGCCGTTACGACGAGAACTCGCGCCAGGACGAGAACTCGCGCCAGGACGAGAACTCCCGTCAGGACGAGAACTCCCGTCAGGACGAGAACTCGCGCCAGGACGAGCACGGCAGCGACGACGAGAACAGCCGTCGTGACGACAACGGGAGCCAGGAGGACAACGCGCGCCAGGAGAACAACGACCGGCGCGATGACCACGGGCGCAAGGACAGCGCCAACAGCTACTCCAAGAACCAGCAGTACGGGCACGGCTACCAGCAGCGGGGCGTGGCACTCGCCGAGCAGGCCGTCCAGCCGTACGAGGCGGCCGTTTCCGCCGCGATCTCCGAGGGCGGCCGTGCCGTCCGGCCCGTCAGCGCTCCCGTCCACCAGGACGACCAGGCGCGCCACGACCAGGAGCACCAGGAGCGCCGCGACCAGGAGCGCCAGGAGCGCCACGACCAGGAGCGCCAGGAGCACAAGGAGCACAAGGAGTCCCAGCAGTCCAAGGCTCACCAGGACCAGAAGAAGAGGGGCCTGGTGACGATCGCCGAGGCGATCGAGATCGCCGAGTGCGAGGTCAGCGGCCAGGTCATCAGCGCTGAGCTGGAGGACTGCCCCGAGGACGACTCACAGCACGAGGGCAAGGGCAAGCACCAGGACGAGCGCAAGCAGGACCGCAAGGACGACCACCGCAAGGACGACCACCGCAAGGACGACGACCGCAAGAACCGGCACCAGCAGGAGGTCAAGCAGGTCTGGGTCGTGGAGGTCGAGTGTGACGGCACCGTCACGACGGTCTATATCGACCCGGAGACCGGCTGCGTCCTTGGCACGGAGCAGGAGCAGGACGACGACCACGGCAAGGGCGACCACGGCAAGGGCGACCACGGCAAGGGCGACCACGATAAGCACGGCAAGCAGAGCGGCTACGGCGACCGTGAGGGCAAGGGCGGCTACGGCCGGTCGGCGGTCACCGCCTAGGCATGTACATGATCACGGCGACGCCGGCCAGACAGATCAGCGCTCCGATGACATCGAAGCGGTCTGGCCGGTAGCCGTCGGCGACCATGCCCCAGGCGAGCGATCCGGCGACGAAAACGCCGCCGTACGCCGCGAGGATGCGGCCGAACTCCGCGTCCGGCTGGAGCGTGGCCACGAAGCCGTAGGCGCCCAGGGCGATGAGCCCGGCGCCGATCCAGACCCATCCCCTGTGCTCACGCACGCCCTGCCAGACGAGCCAGGCACCTCCGATCTCCAGGAGCGCGGCCACGGCGAACAGAGCGACGGAACGTGCGGTGAGCATGGGGGAAGGGTACGGCCCTGCCGCGCGCGAACGAGGGGCCTGCCCCCGGCGTTCAGCGCGGTGCTACGGCTCCGGCCGGCCAGGGCGTCCGCACCCGCGTGAGACGATCCGGCCTCACGGCCACACCAGGCAGTACGGCTGGTGCCCCGCCTCATGCAGCCGGTGGCTGAAGTCCTGCCATTCGTGCAGCAGTTGATACACCCTGAAGGCGTCCCGGGGGCCGCCGCGGTCGGGCACCGTGGACCAGATGAAGGCCGCGGCGCCCACGGCCTCCTCGCCCACGCCGCGCAGCGGATCGACGGCGGTCATCGGGAGTTTGACGACGGCGTAGTCCGGGTGGAGGACGACCAGTTCGAGCGGGGGCACCTTGTGGAGCGGGACGCCCTCGATGCCGGTGAGGACCATCGCCGCGACCGTCTCGGGCTTGATCTTGGTGAACATGCCGTGGCCGAGCTCATCGCCGCCGAGCTCCTCGGGGCGCATGGAGATGGGGACCCTGGCCGCGGTGGCGCCATCGGGCGCACCGAAGTACTTGTAGGTCACCCCCATGCGGCCCCCGCTCCTGCCTGCTCTGCCCGCCTCGTCCCGCCGATGGCGTCCGGGCCGGGCACGCTCGGGGCCTCGGTCGTCAGTCCCTTCACCCAGTTCGCCACCGCGATGCATATCTCCACCCGACCACTCGCGGCCATCACCGCGCAACCCGATCTCTGTGAGAGAGACCCTCCCCCGCGCTCGGGCTGTGAAACGCCCGGCCGCAGGACTCCGTCGGCCTCTGACAACATGGCTTGCGTGAGCTATCCGTACGCAGCCCCAGTTTCGCAGACGCTTTTCGATCGCGCGGCCGCCGTGACGCCCGGGGGCGTGAACTCTCCGGTGCGGGCGTTCCGCGCCGTGGGAGGTACGCCCCGGTTCATGGTGTCCGGTGACGGTCCGTACCTCACCGACGCCGACGGTCGCGAGTACGTGGACCTCGTGTGCTCATGGGGGCCGATGATCCTCGGCCACTCCCATCCCGAGGTCACCGCGGCCGTGCAGGCCGCCGTCGCTCGCGGTACCTCGTTCGGTACGCCGGGCGAGGGCGAGGTCGAGCTCGCCGAGGAGATCGTGGCGCGGGTCGCCCCCGTCGAGCAGGTGCGCCTGGTGTCGTCCGGCACCGAGGCGACGATGTCGGCGATCCGGCTGGCCCGCGGGTTCACCGGACGCTCGAAGGTGATCAAGTTCGCCGGTTGCTACCACGGGCATGTGGACGCCCTGCTGGCCGCGGCCGGGTCCGGGGTGGCGACCTTCGCGCTGCCGGACACTCCGGGGGTCACGGGGGCACAGGCGGGGGAGACCCTGGTGCTGCCGTACAACGACCTGGAGGCGGTCCGGGCGGCCTTCGCCGCACACCCAGGGGAGATCGCCTGTGTGATCACCGAGGCGTCACCGGGCAACATGGGCGTGGTGCCGCCGCTGCCCGGGTACAACGCGGGCCTCAAGCAGCTGTGCGCCGACCACGGCGCGCTCTACATCTCCGACGAGGTCATGACCGGCTTCCGGGTCTCCAAGGCCGGGTGGTACGGGCTGGACGGTGTCGAGCCGGACCTGATGACCTTCGGCAAGGTGATGGGCGGCGGCTTCCCGGCCGCGGCCTTCGGCGGGCGCGCGGACGTCATGGAGCGCCTGGCCCCGGCCGGGCCGGTCTACCAGGCGGGCACGCTCTCCGGGAACCCGGTCGCCACGGCCGCGGGCGTCGCGCAGCTGCGGCTGCTGGACGAGGCGGCGTACGCACAGGTCGACGCGGTCTCCGAGCGGCTGCGGGCGATGGTGACGGAGGCGCTGTCCAAGGAGGGCGTGGCGCACCGGGTGCAGAACGCGGGCAGCATGTTCTCGGTCTTCTTCACCGACGCCGAGGTCACCGACTACGAGCGGGCCAAGGCGCAGGAGGTGTTCCGGTTCACCGCCTTCTTCCACTCGATGCTGGCGCAGGGCGTCTACCTCCCGCCGTCCGCCTTCGAGACGTGGTTCGTCTCCACGGCGCATGACGAGCGGGCGCTGGAGCGGGTGGCGGCGGCTCTGCCGGGGGCGGCGCGGGCCGCCGCCGAGGCCACTGAATGATGGATGACATGACACAGAGCGAGAACGACATCACCGTCGTCCATGTGATGCGCCACGGCGAGGTGCACAACCCGGAGGGCGTGCTGTACGGCAGGCTGCCCGGCTATCACCTCTCCGACCTGGGGCGCCGGATGGCCGACCGGGTCGCCGAGCACCTCGCCGACCGTGACATCACCCATGTGGTCGCCTCCCCGCTGGAGCGGGCGCAGGAGACGGCGGCGCCGATCGCCAAGGCGCACGGCCTGGACGTGGCCTCGGACGAGCGGCTGATCGAGGCGGGGAACGTCTTCCAGGGCAAGACCTTCGGCGTTGGCGACGGCGCACTGCGCAAACCGGCCAACTGGCGCCATCTCACCAACCCCTTTCGCCCGTCCTGGGGGGAGCCCTACGTCGACCAGGTGGTGCGGATGATGGCGGCGCTGGGCCGGGCGCGGGACGCCGCGCGCGGGCACGAGGCGGTGTGTGTCAGCCATCAGCTGCCCATCTGGATCGTGCGCAGCTTCGTGGAGCGCCGGCGGCTGTGGCACGACCCGCGCAAGCGGCAGTGCACGCTGGCCAGCCTCACCAGCTTCACCTACCGCGGGGACAGGATCGTGTCGGTGGGCTACAGCGAACCGGCCTTTGATCTGGTCCCGGCCCATCTGCGCGCGGGCGCCCGGCCGGTGAAGGGGGCCGCCAAGGGCTACGGGGCATGACCGGCCCACGGCCGTGGCGCGTCTGAACGGACACGGTGCGTCTGAACGGCGCGCGGTGCCTCTGAACGGCGCGCGGTGCGTCTGAACGGCGCGTGACGGGGCGGCGAATGAGGGGGCGGAGGAAATGTCTCCACCGTGTAATTGACCTCGTTCCCGCGGAACCCCGCTATTCGCCTCGCCATCTCCAGGGTTGTCCGGACACCCCGGGCAATCGATACGGCGAGTGCGAATTGAGGACGTTATGCGTGAGGTCAGCCGGAGGGGGATCCTCGGTCTTGGTGCGGGAGCGGCGGCGTCACTGGCCGTGGCCGGCTGCTCCTCCGGCTCGGGCACGCCGAAGCCGGCGAAGACGACCCAGGCGAAGCCGATCGGTGACGGCTCCACTTCGCATGGCGTGCGGCGGCCGGAGGCCCCGAAGCCGGAGCGGCTGGAGCGGGGGCAGAAGCCGCCGCAGTTCGTGGTCTTTTCCTGGGACGGCGCGGGAGAGGTCGGCAACGGTCTCTTCCCGCGGTTCCGCAAGCTCGCCGCAGACCACGGCGCGGCCATGACCTTCTTCCTCTCCGGTATCTACTGCCTTCCGGAGTCGAAGAAGTCGCTGTACCGGCCGCCGAACAATCCGGTGGGCGCCTCCGACATCGGTTATCTCACCGATGAGCACATCAAGGAGACGCTGCGCAACGTACGCGAGGCGTGGCTCGAGGGCCATGAGATCGGAACCCACTTCAACGGCCACTTCTGCTCCGGGAGCGGTTCGGTGGAGCACTGGACGCCCGCCCAGTGGAAGTCCGAGATCGAGCAGGCTGTGTCCTTTGTCACAGAGTGGCGGACGAATACCCGTTTCACCGATGTGGAACCGCTGCCGTTCGACTACCGCAAGGAGCTCATCGGCGGCCGCACCCCATGCCTGAAGGGCCAGAGCAATCTGCTGCCGACCGCCCGGGAACTCGGCTGGCGCTATGACGCCAGTTCGCCGGGCGGGCGCCAGGTGTGGCCGTCGAAGCAGCAGGGGATATGGGACTTCCCGCTGCAACAGATTCCCTTCCCGGGCCACTCCTTCGAGGTGCTCTCGATGGACTACAACATCCTGGCGAACCAGTCGCGGAATTCCACGAACGCCCCGCCCGCGAACTACCCGGGCTGGCGCAAGCAGGCCACCGACTCCTATCTGGCCGGTTTCCAGCGGGCGTATGAGACCAACCGCGCCCCGTTCTTCATCGGAAACCACTTCGAGCAGTGGAACGGCGGAATCTACATGGACGCCGTCGAAGAAGCGCTCAAGCATATGGCCGACGAGAAGCGGAAGGACGTCCGGCTGGTCTCCTTCAAGCAGCTCACCGATTGGCTGGACGCACAGGACCCCGCGGTCCTGGCCGACCTGCGCGGGCTCGACGTGGGCCAGGCGTGGAGCGCGAACGGCCGCTGAGCCGCGCCGGGGACGGCGGGGCGGCGGGGGCCGTACGGCCCGCGGGCCCGGCGGGGTGCTCGGAGAGGGCGGTGAGGCCCCGGTGGGGTACCCGGAGGGGGGTGGCGAAGATCCGCAAAAGGGCCATGCGAAACTTTTCACATGAGTGCCTGCCGTGCCCCTCGGGGCCTCGCGACCCGTCGTCGCGCAACCGTGCTGGCCACCGGGGCCGCGGTTGCCGCGCTGTCCCTGACTGCCTGCAGCGGGGGCGGCACTTCGGGCGGCTCCGCCGACACCAAGTTCGTCCAGGGCAAGAGCGGTGTGGACACCGTCCCCGAGGGGGACCGCAAGGAGGCCCTCGAGCTCTCGGGGAAGACCCTGGAGGGCAAGCCGCTGGAGGTGGCGGACTACAAGGGCAAGGTCGTGGTCCTGAACGTCTGGGGTTCGTGGTGCGCCCCCTGTCGGGCCGAGGCGCCGAACCTGGCCAAGGTCGCCAAGGACACCAAGGCCAAGGGTGTGCAGTTCGTCGGGATCAACACCCGTGACTCCAACCGCGCCCCCGCGCTCAGCTTCGAGAAGGCATACGGCGTCGACTACCCGAGCCTGTACGACCCGATCGGGAAGCTCATGCTGCGCTTCCCCAAGGGCAGCCTCAACCCGCAGGCCATTCCGTCGACGATCGTCCTGGACCGGCAGGGCAGGATCGCGGCCCGCGCTCTGACGCCGCTCAGCGAGGAGCGCCTGCGCGAGATGCTGAACCCGCTGATCGCGGAGAAGTGACCTCTCGTGAGCACGCTGGCCGCCGCCACCGATCCCAACCAGACCGTCCTGACCGGGGCGCTGCTGCTGGCGCTTCCGGTCGCCCTGCTCGGCGGACTGGTCTCCTTCTTCTCCCCCTGTGTGCTGCCGCTGGTGCCCGGCTATATGTCGTATGTCACCGGCGTCACGGGGACGGATCTCGCCGAGGCCAAGCGCGGCCGGATGGTCGCGGGCGCCTCGCTCTTCGTGCTCGGCTTCACCGCGGTCTTCGTCTCCGGGGGCGCGCTCTTCGGCAACTTCGGCTGGACGCTCCAGGAGCACAAGGAGACCATCTCCAAGATCCTCGGGGTCATCACGATCGTGATGGGTCTCGCCTTCATGGGGCTGCTCAAGGGGTTCGGACAGCGGGAGTTCCGCTTCCACGTCAAGCCCACGCTGGGGCTTGCGGGGGCGCCGGTGCTGGGCGCCCTGTTCGGCGTCGGCTGGACTCCGTGCCTGGGGCCGACGCTCACCGCCGTCAACGCCCTGGCGTTCAATGAGGGGAGTGCGGCGCGCGGGGCGCTGCTCACCGCCGCGTACTGCGTGGGGCTGGGGCTGCCGTTCGTGGTGGTCGCCGTGGCCTACCGCCGGGCGCTCGGTGCCTTCGGCTGGGTCAAGCGGCACTACCTGTGGGTGATGCGTGCCGGGGGCGGCATGCTCGTCGCCCTGGGGGTGCTGCTGCTCACAGGTGTCTGGGACACCATGATGGCCTCCATGCAGACCTGGGCTCAGGGCTTCAACGTTGGGATCTGATCGATGTCCACCACCGATACCGACACCGCGGCCGGCGAGGAGGCCGGTACGGCGCCCGAGGGCGGCACCGCGCCCGAGGGCGGCGTGACCGCCGATGAGCGCGAGCTCGGCGCCGCGGGGTCGCAGCTGTCCACCGCCCCGGCCGAGGAGATCAACGTCCCCTCGCTGGGGCCGCTCGGCTGGGCCCGGTGGTTCTGGCGGCAGCTGACCTCGATGCGGGTCGCGCTGCTGCTGCTCCTGCTGCTCTCCCTCGCCACGATCCCCGGCTCCCTGATCCCGCAGACCAGCATCGACCAGCTCAAGGTGCAGGACTTCCAGGACCGGCACCCCACGCTCACGCCGATCTACGAGAAGCTCCAGCTGTTCCACGTCTACAGCTCGGTGTGGTTCTCGGCGATCTATCTGCTGCTGTTCATCTCCCTCATCGGCTGCATCGTGCCGCGCACCTGGCAGTTCATCGGCCAGCTGCGCGGCCGCCCGCCGGCCGCGCCGCGCCGGCTCACCCGGCTTCCCGCGTACACCACCTGGCGCAGCGAGGCCGAGCCGGAGCAGGTGCTCGATGCCGCCCGGAAGATCATGAAGGGGCGCCGCTTCCGCGTCCACGCCTCGGGCGACGCGGTGGCCGCGGAGAAGGGCTATCTGCGCGAGGTGGGCAATCTGCTCTTCCACATCGCGCTGATCGTGCTGCTGGTGTCCTTCGCCGCCGGCCAGCTGTGGAAGACCGAGGGCACCAGCCTGATCACCGAGGGCGGGGGCTTCTCCAACAGCCTCACCCAGTACGACGACATCAAGACCGGGCAGCTGTTCAACAGCGACGATCTTCCCCCCTTCGGCTTCCAGCTGGACCGCTTCACCGCGACCTATGAACGCAGCGGTCCGCAGATGCGCACCCCGCGCACCTTCCGTGCCGACATCACCTACTGGGACGGTGCGGACGGTGCCGCCCGCAAGACCTCCGTCAAGGTGAACGAGCCGCTGGAGATCTCGGGCTACAAGGTCTACCTCCTGAACCACGGCTACTCGCCGGTCGTCACCATCCGGGACGGCAAGGGCACCGTGGTGCACAAGGGCCCGGTGGTGGGGCTGCCGATCGACGGGGCCAACCTCACCGAGAGCATGGTCATCAAGGTCCCGGACTACCGGGACAAGAACGGCAAGAAGGATCAGATCGGCTTCCAGGGGCAGTTCCTGCCGACCTGGGTGCGCAGCCAGGGCATGTTCTCCGTCTTCCCGGCGCTGGACAACCCGACGCTGGTTCTGACCGCCTACCACGGCAGCCTCGGCGTCGACGGCGGTACGCCGCAGAGCGTGTACCAGCTGGACAAGTCGCGGATGAAGCAGTTCATGGAGTCCGACGGCAAGACCAAGTTCGCTCGGGCGCTCGCGGTCGGCGACACCATGAAGCTGCCGAACGGCGCCGGCACGCTGACGTTCGACGGCGTCAAGGAGTGGGCCAGCTTCCAGATCTCGCACAAGCCGGGTGACCAGGGGGCCCTCATCGGCGCCGTGGCCGCCCTGGTGGGTCTGGCCGGCTCCCTGTTCATCCAGCGCCGCCGGGTGTGGGTGCGCGCGGTGACGGGTGCCGACGGCACCACCGTCGTCGAGATGGCGGGGCTCGGCCGCAGCGAGTACGCCAAGCTCCCCGAAGAACTCGCCGACCTGGCCGTCCGTCTGCAGACGGACGCACCCCCGGCCCCGGAAGCGGACCCTGACCCGGAATCCGCATCCGCTACCGCAGATCCCGCAGATCCTGCCGAAGGAGCGCGCGCGTGAAACTCGCCGCCGAAGTCAACGAGAACCTGGCTCATTACAGCAACGTGCTGATCTACTCGGCGATGGCGGTCTACACCCTCGCCTTCCTCGCGCATATCGCCGAGTGGGTGTTCGGCAGCCGCAGCGCCGTCGGCCGCACCGCGGCCGCGATCACCGCCGACGCCGAGGCCGCCCAGCGCGCCAAGGTGGCCGTGCGGGTCGGCGGGCAGGGCGGCGCCACCGCCGTACTGGAGCGCCCGAAGATCGTCACCCGCTCGGCGGCCGGCAGCCGTGACATCCCGGACGGGCCGGGTGCCGCGGGCGGCACCGAACAGGGCGATGTGTACGGCCGGATCGCGGTGGGCCTGACCGTACTGGCCTTCCTCTTTCATGCCGTGGGCGTCCTCTTCCGCGCGCTGTCGGTGCGGCGGGCCCCGTGGGGCAACATGTACGAGTTCTCCACGACCTTCGCCATGGTCGCGGTGGCCGCGTACCTCGTCCTGCTGGTGCTGAAGAAGAATGTGCGCTGGATCGGGCTGCCCCTCGTCACCACGGTCCTCCTCGACCTCGGTCTCGCCGTCTCTGTCTTGTACACCGCGAGCGACCAGTTGGTTCCGGCCCTGCACTCGTACTGGCTGTGGATCCACGTCAGCTGCGCGATCATCTCCGGTGCGGCGCTCTACATCGGGGCCGTCTCCACGCTGCTCTACCTCTTCCGGGACCGCTACGAGGCGCAGCTGGAGAACCCGGAGGGCAAGCAGTACGGCCGGTTCGCCAAGTCCGTGCTGGCGCGGGTGCCGTCGGCGGCGTCGCTGGACAAGTTCGCGTACCGCATCAACGCCACGATCTTCCCGCTGTGGACCTTCACGATCATCGCGGGCGCGATCTGGGCCGAGGCGGCCTGGGGCCGCTACTGGGGCTGGGACCCCAAGGAGGTCTGGTCCTTCATCACCTGGGTCGCCTACGCCTGCTACCTGCACGCCCGCGCCACCGCAGGCTGGAAGGGCCGCAAGGCCGCCTACCTGGCGCTGTTCGCCTTCGGCTGCTACCTGTTCAACTACTACGGCGTCAACATCTTCATCACCGGCAAGCACTCCTACGCCGGGGTGTGACGACGCCGAAGTCCCATACCGCACGCCGAGCGGCCGGTTCCTGTGCCATGGTCACAGGAACCGGCCGCTCGGCGTTACGGATGACGCGGACAGGTGCCGCTCGTCCGACCCGTCCTCAGGACGCGGCCGGCGGCGGGGTGTCCTCGGGGCCGGAGCCGGGCCCCGAACCGGAACCCGAGCCGGGCTCCTCGTCGGCCGTCCCGCTCCCGTCGCCCTTACGGCCCTTGTCATTCAGGGACTTCAGGAACTCGGGGTTGTCGTCCGGTGCGACCCAGCCGCCCCCGCCCCCGGCCCCGCGCAGGCCACCGCCTCCGGGGAGGGCACGGTCACGGCCCACGATCAGCCAGGAGATGGAGCCCACGACGGGGAACAGCAGGACGAGGATCGCCCAGAGAGGCTTGGGGATATAGCGGATGTCCTGCTCGTCGGTGGTGATGCAGTCGATGAACGCGTAGATGCTCAGTGCCAGCGGCACCAGGATCATCAGCACCCGGAGCATGAGGCGATCCCCCTGCGTGTGGTGTTCGGGCCGGTGGCTCGGGCCCCAGTTACGGGACCAGGGTAGTGCGTACCGGATACTGGGGCGTATGGCTTATGACGATCTTCGTTCCTTTCTGCGGGCGCTCGACAGGGAAGGCGACCTCAAGCGGGTCAAGGCCGAAGTCGATCCCTATCTGGAGGTCGGGGAGATCGTCGACAGGGTCAACAAGGCGGGCGGCCCCGCGCTGCTCTTCGAGAACGTCAAGGGCTCGGCGATGCCGCTGGCCATGAACGTCTTCGGCACCGACCGACGCCTCCTCAAGGCCCTTGGGCTCAGCTCCTACGACGAGATCGCCGAGAAGATCGGCGGACTGGTCAAACCCGAGCTGCCGCAGGGGTTCGGCGGAATGCGTGAGGCGTTCGGGAAGCTCGGCTCGGTGGCCCACGTACCGCCGAAGAAGGTGAAGGAGGCGCCTGTCCAGGAGGTGGTGCGCACCGGCGAGGACGTCGATCTGGACGAGCTTCCGGCGCTGTTCACCTGGCCCGAGGACGGCGGGTCGTTCTTCAACCTCGGCCTCACCCACACCAAGCACCCCGAGACCGGGGTGCGCAACCTCGGCCTCTACCGCCTCCAGCGCCACGACCGCCGCACCATCGGCATGCACTGGCAGATCCACAAGGACAGCCGCAACCACTACCAAGTGGCCGCCCGGCGCGGGGAGAAGCTGCCGGTGGCGATCGCCTTCGGCGCGCCGCCCGCCGTGACCTACGCCGCGACCGCGCCGCTGCCCGGCGACATCGACGAGTACCTCTTCGCGGGGTTCGTGCAGGGCCGGCGGGTGGAGATGGTCGACTGCAAGACGGTGCCGCTCCAGGTCCCGGCGGCCGCCGAGGTCGTCATCGAGGGCTGGCTGGAGCCGGGCGAGATGCTGCCGGAGGGGCCGTTCGGCGACCACACGGGCTTCTACACGCCCCAGGAGCCGTTCCCGGCGCTCACCATCGACTGTGTGACCATGCGGCGGCGGCCCCTGCTCCAGTCGATCGTGGTGGGCCGTCCGCCGACCGAGGACGGACCGCTGGCGAGGGCGACCGAGCGGTTCTTCCTCCCGCTGCTCAAGATCATCATCCCGGACATCGTGGACTACCACCTCCCCGAGTCCGGCGGATTCCACAACTGTGCGATCGTCTCGATCGACAAGAAGTACCCGAAGCACGCGCAGAAGGTGATGCACGCCATCTGGGGCGCCCACATGATGTCGCTCACCAAGCTGATCGTCGTGGTCGACGCCGACTGCGATGTGCACGATCTGCACGAGGTCTCCTGGCGCGCCCTCGGGAACACCGACTACGCCCGCGACCTGACCGTGGTCGAAGGCCCCGTCGACCACCTCGACCACGCCTCGTACCAGCAGTTCTGGGGCGGCAAGGCGGGTATCGACGCCACCGCGAAATGGCCCGAGGAGGGCTATACGCGCGACGGCGGATGGCCACGCATGGTGATGTCCGACCCGGATACCGCCGATCGGGTGACAAAGCGATGGAAGGAGTACGGGCTGTGAGCGCCGATTCCGCGACCTCCGATCTCTTCGGCCCCGAACCGGCGCGGCCCGGACGGGTCCGCGCCTTTCTGCGGCTGGTGATGATCGAGCACTCGGTCTTCGCGCTGCCCTTCGCCTACACCGCGGCGCTGACCGCGATGCAGCTGTGGGACGGCACCGTGCACTGGACGCGGCTGTTGCTGATCACGATCGCCATGGTGGGCCTGCGCACCTTCGCGATGGCCTGCAACCGGATCATCGACCGCGAGATCGACGCCCGCAATCCGCGCACCGCCGGCCGTGAGCTGGTCACCGGCGCGATGTCGGTGCGCACCGCGTGGACCGGCGCGCTCATCGCGCTCGCCGTCTTCCTGGGCGCGGCGGGGCTGCTGGGGCCGCTGTGTCTGGTGCTGGCGCCGGTCGCGGTGGTGCCCATGGTGGTCTATCCGTACGGCAAGCGGTTCACCGACTTTCCGCACGCCATCCTGGGCCTGGCCCAGGCCATCGGCCCGGTCGGCGCCTGGATCGGGGTCACCGGCGAGTGGTCGTGGGACGCGGTGATCCTCGGGCTCGCGATCGGCATCTGGATCGGCGGCTTCGACCTGATCTACGCCTGCCAGGACGTGGCGGCCGACCGGGCGCACGGGGTGCGGTCGGTGCCGGCCCGCTTCGGCATCGCGGGCGCGCTGTACGGGGCGCGGGTCTGCCATGTGGTCACCACGGCCCTGCTGGTCTGGTACGCGCTGGCCACCGACGCCGGGGCGTTCTTCTGGGTGGGGCTGGTGATCGTCGCGGCGGCGTTCGCGTACGAGCACACGATCGTGCGGCCGGGCGATCTGTCCCGGCTGAACCGTGCCTTCTTCACGGTCAACGGCTTCATCGGGATCGCCCTCTTCTGCTGTGCGCTGCTCGACCTCGTGGTGCGGGGCCTCGGCCTGTGAGACCCGCCGGATAGGCTCGGTGGTGTGGAGCCGCCGCACGAGCCTTACGGACCGCATGAGCCGTATGGGCCGCACGAAGAAGTGAGCCGGCGCCGTCCCTGGGTGGTCGGTGTGTCCGGTGCGTCCGGGACGCCGTATGCCGCCTCGGTGCTGCGCGCGCTGCTGGCGGCGGGGGAGGCCGTCGACCTGGTGGTCAGCCGGGCGTCACGGCTGACGCTGCTGGACGAGACGGGGATCGCGTTCCGGGACGCCCACTGGCGCGAGGATCTGCGTCGCTGGCTGGCGCGCGGTGCGGACGGCACGCCGGACGCCTTCGAGGTGCCCTCGGCGGTCGCCGATGTGCGCCACTGGGCGGCCGGGGACCTGGCGGCCGGGCCGTCCTCCGGTTCGTACCCGACCAAGGGGATGCTGATCGTCCCGGCGAGCACCGCGTGTGTGGCCGGGGTGGCGCTCGGGCTGTCGAAGGATCTGCTCCAGCGGGCCGCGAGCGTCACGCTCAAGGAGCGGCGCACGCTCGTGGTGGCGGTGCGTGAGACGCCGCTGAACGGACAGACGCTGAAGGCTCTGGTGACGCTGGACGAGGCGGGCGCGGTGGTGCTGCCCGCCTCGCCGGCGTTCTACGCGGGGGCGACGCACATCCAGGATCTGGTGGACTTCGTCGCGGGGCGGGCGCTGGACGCGGCAGGGGTGCCGCACAAGCTGTACCGCCGGTGGGAGGGGGAACTCGGTGGGGACCGGGGTCGGGGAACGGCCTAGGGTCTGTCGCCCTAGCGGGTCCAGCGCCGCCTGGTGCGTGCGGCGCGGGCCGCGACGACGGCCGCGCGGCGGGCCGCACGGGAGGCGGGCCGGTCGGTGGTACGGGCTGCACGCGAGCGGTTGGCCAGGTCCCGCAGCTCGAGCATGCGGGCCTCAAGACCCTCGATCGTGTACACGGTGAGTCTCATCTCCTGAGGGATACAGGTCGATCGCCTAAAAGATTTACAGGGCTTGTGGCCCTGATGCCTTAGATTCTACATGTAATATCGCTCAAACTCTGAATAATGGAAGGCGTACGTGCTTATGGACGCGGTGGACAGGCAGCTCATCCAGGCCCTGCGGGAGAACGGCCGGGCCTCGTACGCGGAACTCGGCAGGCTGGTCGGCCTCTCCGGGCCCAGCGTCACGGACCGGATCAACCGCCTGGAGGCCGCCGGAGTGATCACCGGCTATCGCGCGACCGTCGACGCCGCCTCGCTCGGACTCGGGGTCACCGCCCTGATCGGCATTCAGCTCTCGGACGCCACCGACCACGAGGACGTGGCCCAGCGGCTGCGTGCGCTCGCCGAGATCGAGGACTGCTGGTTCATCGCGGGCGACGACTCCTACATGCTCAAGGTGCGCGCCTCCGACGTGGACGGTCTGGAGCGGACCATCCGCCGGCTCTCCGGCACCAAGGGCGTCTCCCGCACCCGCAGCACGATCGTGCTCTCCACCAAGTGGGAGAACCGGGTCGGCGAACTTCCCGAGGACATCGAGGCGTAGTCTCGGCGAAGGCTGACATCAGCAGACGTATGGGAGGTGACCGCGTGACGGCGACCACACACGACGCGGGTTTCAAACGGGAGTTGGAAGAGAAGGTCCGCGCGGGTGAGCGGCTCTCCCGGGAGGACGGCATCGCCCTCTACGAGTCCGACGACCTGGCCTGGCTCGGCGGTCTCGCCCACGAGGTGCGCACCCGTAAGAACGGCGACGTCGTGCACTTCAACGTCAACCGTCACCTCAACATGACGAACGTGTGCACCGCGTCCTGCGCGTACTGCTCCTTCCAGCGCAAGCCCGGCGAGAAGGACGCGTACACGATGCGCATCGAGGAGGCCGTCCGCCTCGCCAAGGCGATGGAGAACGAGAACCTCACCGAGCTCCACATCGTCAACGGCCTGCACCCCACCCTCCCCTGGCGCTACTACCCGCGGTCGCTCAGGGCGCTCAAGGAGGCCCTTCCGCAGGTCTCGCTGAAGGCCTTCACCGCCACCGAGATCCACCACTTCGAGAAGATCTCCGGACTGTCCGCCTCCGAGATCCTCGACGAGCTGATCGACGCCGGGCTGGAGTCGCTCACCGGCGGCGGCGCCGAGATCTTCGACTGGGAGGTCCGGCAGCACATCGTCGACCACGAGACCCACTGGGAGGACTGGTCGCGCATCCACCGGCTCGCGCACGAGAAGGGCCTCAAGACCCCGTGCACGATGCTCTACGGACATATCGAGGAGCCCCGCCACCGGGTGGACCACGTGCTGCGGCTGCGTGAGCTCCAGGACGAGACCGGCGGCTTCCAGGTCTTCATCCCGCTGCGCTACCAGCACGACTTCGTGGACATGAAGGACGGCAAGATCCGCAACCGGCTCCAGGCCCGCACCACCATGGCCACCGGCGCGGAGGCGCTGAAGACCTTCGCGGTCTCGCGGCTGCTGTTCGACAACGTGCCGCATGTGAAGGTCTTCTGGGTGATGCACGGCGTGCGGACCGCACAGCTCGCGCTCAACCACGGCGCGGACGACATGGACGGCTCGGTCGTCGAGTACAAGATCACCCACGACGCCGACAACTACGGGACGCCCAACAAGCTCACCCGTGACGATCTGCTCGAGCTGATCCAGGACGCCGGCTTCCGGCCGGTGGAGCGGAACACCCGCTACGAGATCATCCGCGAGTACCAGGGTCCGGACCCGGCCCGGCGCGAGGCCCCGCAGCCGATGCGGGTCTGACCCGTCCCGCCCGCCGCGGGTGTGGTCCGTCCCGCCCGCTGCGGGTCTGACCCGTCTCGCCCGCCGCGGGTGTGGCCCGCCCGCTGTGGGTATGGCCCGTCCCGCCCGCCGCCCGGCGGCCCGATGTCTGACGGCCGCCGAGCGGGGCACCCGGGGCCCATGGCCGGTACGAAGAGCCCCGAGGACGCGTACACCGCCGCCCCCTTCGTCCCGGAGGGCGCCGACCTGGGCGCGCTCCGGGAGGCGGCGGCCGGATGCCACGGCTGCCCGCTGCACCGCGCCGCCACCCGCACGGTCTTCGGCGCCGGAGACCCGGCCGCCCGGGTCCTGCTCGTCGGCGAGCAGCCGGGCGACCAGGAGGACCGGCAGGGCAAGCCCTTCGTGGGCCCGGCGGGCAAGGTCCTCGACCGGGCCCTGGACGAGGCCGGGATCGACCCGGACGAGACATACATCACCAACGCCGTCAAACACTTCAAGTTCACCCACGTCCCCGAACGCGGCAAGCGGCGCATCCACAAGCCGCCGAGCCTGCGCGAGATCTCCGCCTGCGGGCCGTGGCTCGAGGCCGAGGTGGAATTGATCGAGCCCGAGGTGATCGTGGCGCTCGGCGCCACGGCGGGGAAGGCGCTGCTGGGCCCGTCGTTCCGGGTGACCAAGCAGCGCGGGACGCGGCTGGAGAGCGACGCGTCGGGACCGGCGCGCGGTGGGCTGGTCGTCCCCACGATCCACCCGTCGGCGGTGCTGCGGGCCGATGACCGGGAGGCGGTCTACGGGGGCCTGGTGGCGGACCTGAGGGTCGCGGCGGAGGTGCTCGGCTAGCCGGCCACCGCCCCGTAAGGGGTTCGCGCGGCGAGGGCGCCGACCGCCCGTAGGTATCGTCGGCCGCATGTCCCTGCGCTTCGAACTCGACCCCGAGACCACCCCTGAGCTGCTCGACTCCATCTGCGCCCTGTGGGCCGACGTCTCGAACGCGGGGGGCGCCGTCGGCTTCCTGCCGCCCGTGGTCAAGGACGACGTACGGCCCGATCTGCTCAAGCACCTCGCCGCGATGGCGGAGGGCCGCAGCCGCCTGCTCATCGGCCGCGACCAGGGCGGCGCGGTGGCCGCCACCGCCTTCTTCACCTTCAACACCCACCGGCTGATGCGCCACTGGTGCTGGCTCTACACCGTGATGGTGCACCCCTCCCACCAGGGCAAGGGGCAGGGCCGCGCCCTTATGGCCGCCGCCGAGGGCGCCGCCCGCGGTATGGACGGCATCCAGGGCATCCGGCTCACCTGCCGCGGCGGCACCGGGGCAAACCGCTTCTACGAGGCGTGCGGCTACAAGGAGGTCGGGCGGGTGCCCGAGGCGATCAGGGTCGCGGACGACGACTTCCGGGACGACGTCACCATGTGGCTGCCGCTGAATTGATCGAAAACCGGGCGTGGTTCACTGGGAGGACAGGTTTTCCCAGCGGAAGCCCCAGCAGAAGCCCCAGCAGAGAGAGGACGACTCGTGTCCTTCACGCCGAGCGCCGCGTTCCGCTACACCCTCATGCGCCTGGGCATCTTCGTCGGCTCCTTCCTGGCCATCTGGGCCCTGGTCTACTTCCGGGTGCTGCCCTCCGGCCTCGGCGACTCCAACCTCTTCTGGGTGGCGCTGCTCGCGCTGGTCGTCTCCGCGCCGCTCAGCTGGGTCATGCTGCGCAAGCCACGGGAGGCCATGGCCGTCCAGGTCGCCGAGAAGGTGGACCGCGCCAAGGAGCGGCTGGCCGCGAACCAGAGCCAGGAGGACGGCGTCTGACCGGCGCGGGGCTGTAACGCTCCTCACACCCCCGGCACACCGCGCGGCGCCCCTTGTGTCAGCTTCCGCTGGCAGAAGGGGCGTTGATGCGTTTCCGTCCCTCAGAAGTCAAAGAAACCCTTTGGGTTCCCCAAAGCGGCAGTGTTAACGTACTTGTCATGAAGACAGCAGCCGCGCCCCTCATCTCCGCGAGCGTTCCGCTCGTGGCGCGCCTGCACATCGATCTTTGCCGCTGCCGGTCCGCGGCCTGTCGCCGCCGCTGACCCACCTCAATGTGCAGCGGCCGGAGATCCCGTACGGACTCCTGGCTCTCTCCCCGCTCTCCTACCTCCCCCGGAGTGTGTCCGTTGTCGTCCGCCCTCAAGGCGGCCCCCCAGGGGCCGTCGTCCTTCCGCCTGCCCAAGGTGCCGTTCTGGGCCCAGATCCTGCTGGGGCTCGTCCTCGGCGTGGTGCTCGGCTGGATCGCCCGCAGCGGTGATGTCGGCTGGCTGGTCACCACGCTCGACAAGATCGGATCGATCTTCGTCCAGCTGCTGAAGCTCGCCGTCGCCCCGCTGGTGTTCTTCGCGATCCTGATCTCGATCACCAATCTGCGGAACGTCAACAACGCCGCCCGGCTGGCGACCCGCACCCTGCTGTGGTTCATGGCCACCTCGCTCATAGCCGTGGCCATCGGCCTCGCGATCGGCCTGGTCACCAACCCCGGCGCCGGCACCGACCTGACCCCCAAGGACGGTGCCAAGCCCGACCACGCGGGCTCCTGGCTGGACTTCCTCACCGGCATCGTGCCGACCGACGTCATCACGCCGTTCACCGAGCTGAACGTCCTCCAGATCGTCTTCATCGCCGCCGTCGCGGGCGTGGCCGCCCTCCAGCTCGGCGAGAAGGCCCAGCCCATCCTCACCCTGAGCCAGTCGGTGCTCGAACTGCTCCAGAAGGCCCTGTGGTGGGTCATCCGCCTCGCCCCGCTGGGCACCCTCGGCCTGATCGGCACCGCCATCGCCGACTACGGCTGGAACCTGATCGGCAAGTACGCGACCTTCACCGCCGACATCTACATCGGCTGCGCGCTGGTGATGTTCGGCGTCTACCCGCTGCTCCTCGCGACGGTCGCCAAGGTCAACCCCCTGAGCTTCTTCAAGGGCGCCTGGCCCGCCATCCAGCTCGCCTTCGTCTCCCGCTCCTCGGTCGGCACCATGCCGCTGACCCAGAAGGTCACCGAGCGCCTCGGCGTCCCCAAGGAGTACGCCTCCTTCGCGGTGCCCTTCGGCTCGACGACGAAGATGGACGGCTGCGCCTCGATCTACCCGGCGATCGCCGCGATCTTCATCGCCCAGATCTTCGACGTCCACCTCGGTGTCGGCGACTACCTCCTGATCGCCTTCGTCTCCGTGATCGGCTCCGCCGCCACCGCCGGCCTTACGGGTGCCACAGTCATGCTGACCCTGACCCTCTCCACCCTGGGCCTCCCCCTGGAGGGCGTCGGCCTGCTGATGGCCATCGACCCGGTCCTGGACATGATGCGGACCGCCACCAACGTGGCCGGGCAGTCGCTGATCCCGGTGATCGTCTCGGCCCGCGAGAAGATCCTCGACCGCGACGCCTACGCCCACGCCAGCGCGTCCCCGCTGGACGACAGCGACGAGCCGGAGCCCCGACTGGCCGCCGCGTAACGCGCCTACCGGCCGACGGTGCCCCCGGACCCCTCGAGGTCCGGGGGCACCGCCGTTCACTCGCCTGCCGTGGCCTCCAGGCCCACGATGGCCACCACCAGCAGGAGCAGGAAGAAGACCCGGGCCGGGGTGACCGGTTCGTGGAAGAGGACCATGCCCAGCAGCGCGGTGCCGACCGCGCCGATGCCGACCCAGACGCCGTAGGCCGTGCCGATGGGCAGGCTCCGCACGGCCACGCTCAGCAGCCCCATGCTCACGATCAGACCGGCGACGGTGATCACGCTGGGCCACAGCCGGGTGAAGCCGTCGCTCAGCTTCATGCCGATCGACCAGCAGATCTCGAACAGCCCGGCCGTGAGCAGCAGGACCCATGCCATGACGGCACCTCCGTGAAGTCTCTCGTTACGGGGTGCGTCGTCTTTGCGGGTCCCGGTACGGCGCGTCTCGTCGGGTGTTCCCGACCGTAGCAAACCCCGGCGCGTCAGGTGAGCGGGGCGGTGAGGAGGGGGAGGGCGCGGGTGAGTTCGCGTTCCCAGTAGGGCCAGGTGTGGGTGCCGGGGCCGTAGAGGTGGGCGGTGACGGCCAGGCCGTGGCCGCGGGCGCGGCGCAGGTAAGCGCGGGCCATCTCGCCGAGGCCGCGCTCCAGGCCGTCCTCGGGACGGTCCGGCGGGTCGAGGGGGCCCGGGGCGCCGTTGCCGCAGGCGAGGTAGAGCGGGTAGCCGCGGGGGAGCCGGGGGATGAGGGCGTACGGGTTGTGGGCGTCCCAGAGCGCGGACTGGGCGGCGGGGTCTCCCCACAGGCCCGCCGGGTCGGCGCCGTAGCCGGTAAGGATGTCCTGAACGCCGCTGGGGTCCGAGGTGGTGTGGATGACGCCGCTGAAGGAGGCCGCCGCGCGGAAGAGGCGGGGATGGCGGGCGGCGTAGCAGAGGGCGCCGAAGCCGCCCATGGACAGACCGGCGATCGCGCGGCGGCCGTTGGACCGTAAGGCGCGCTCCAGGAGGGGGCGCAGCTCGGCCAGGTGGAAGGTCTCCCAGGCGGGCGGGCCGTAGTGGCCGCCGTTCCACCAGTTCGAGTAGAAGCCGACCGGGCCGCCCTCGGGGGAGACGATCAGGGCCGGGACGTCGGCGGTGATGCCCTCGACATCGGTGTTGAGGGTCCATGCCTCCCAGCCGGGGCCCGGGTCGCAGCAGCCGTGCAGGAGATAGAGGACGGGCCAGCGGCGGTGGGGGCTGCGGTCGTAGCCGGTGGGGAGGAGGACGCGGGCATGGCCCTCGCGGCCCAGGGCGGGGGAGTCGATGGTCAGGTCCAGGACGCGTTCGCTGACGCGGTCCGCGGCGAGCAGGCGCGCGCGGTCGGCCGTCCGGCGTCCGGCGAGGGCTTCCGGGGAACGGGCTTCCGCGGGGGCGGGGAGGAGCGGTACGGCGGCCAGCGCGGTCAGCGCGGTGACGGCTCGGCGGCGGTTCGGCATCGTTCGTTCTCCTTCGCGGCGCTGCGTTGCGGAGCTGAACGGGGCACGGTGCGTGGTCAGTTGAAACTTTGATGTCGACGGGCGGCGGTGGCAAGGGCGCTGACGGCGGACCCACGTAGGCTTACCCGCGATATGTGTGCGGGGGCACGATCGAAGGGGGCGGCCTGCGTGGGCGGGGCGACGAGGAGCAAGCGCGTACCACGGGCGGTGCGGGAGCAGCAGATGCTGGACGCGGGGGTGCGGGCCTTCGCGCGCAGCGGCTACCAGAACGCCTCGATGGACGAGATCGCCGAGCTGGCCGGGGTCTCCAAACCGCTGGTCTACCTCTATCTCAACTCCAAGGAAGAGCTGTTCACGGCCTGCATACGGCGCGAGGCCGCGGCACTGGTGACCGCAGTGCGGGCCGCCGTGGAGCGGGACGCGTCCGCCGACCGGCAGTTGTGGAGCGGGCTGAGCGGCTTCTTCGCGCATACGGCCGAACATCCCGACGGATGGACGCTGTTGCACCTCCAGGCGCGTACCCAGGGGCAGCCTTACGCGCGGGAAGTGGCCGCGATGCGGGCGGAGATCGTGGCGTTCGTGACGCAGCTGATCGGGGCGGCGGCGCGGGAGCACGCACGCGGGGCGGCGCGCCCTGGGACACTCGCGGGCACCGAGGTGGCCGGGCTCGCACACGCCCTGGTGGGCGCGGCCGAGTCGCTCGCGGACTGGGCGGGGGACAGGAGAGCGGGCGGTCCCTCGGCCAAGGAGGCCGCGGCCACCTTGATGAACTTCGCGTGGGCCGGGCTGGGCAACCTCCTGCGCGGGCAGGAGTGGACGCCCGAAAGGATCGGCTGACGCGCGGTCCGGCGGGGTGGGCGCGGCGTCAGGCGCAGGTGCCCCGCGTCGGCTCGTCCGCCAGCCGGGCGGCCAGCCAGTCCAGGGCGATCGGTATCCCGGCCAGCGCCGTGTCGACATGGTCGAGCGGATAGTGCCGCCACTCCACCGGTGCGCCCAGGGCGCACCATCGGTCCCGCAGCGCCGCGCCGACCTGGTACGGGATCAGTTCGTCCGCCACGCCCTGGTAGAGGTGGACGGGGCGGTCGGGGGAACGGGTGCCCAGAGAGGACTCGCGCAGCGCGAGTTGCCAGGCCGGGCCGGCCAGCGGGTCCCTTACGGTCACCTCGGACCTGTGCCGGAAGAGCCGGGCGACGGTGCTGAGGGGGACGCAGTTCCGCTTCATGAAGTCCACATGGCCGCGGCCCCGGTCGTTGAGGTACGAGTCGAGCCGCAGCTCGGGGAAGGCCGCGTCCTGTCCGGCGAGCGCCATAAGGGCGAGCCCGGCGCCGGCCCCGCCGTCGTTGTGGGCGAGCGTGGTGGGCAGATCGGCGGGCACGCCTCCGGCGACCGTGCCCTTCAGCCGCAGCTCGGGGGCGTACGAGGCGTGCAGCTCGGCGGCCCAGCCGGCCGCCTGGCCGCCCTGTGAGTAGCCCACGACGCCCACGGGCGCGTCGGGCGAGAGCCCGGCCCCGGGGAGGCGCTGGGCGGCGCGGGCCGCGTCCAGGACGGCATGGCCCGCGGACCGGCCGACCGTATACGTGTGGTCGCCCGGGGTGCCCAGGCCCTCGTAGTCGGTGACGGCGACGGCCCAGCCGCGGCGCAGTGCGAGGTGGATCAGCTGGGCCTCGCGCACGGTGCCCTGCGGGAACCGGCCGGACACCGCGCAGCCGTCGGCGAGGCCGACGGCGCCGATGCCCCAGGTGACGAGCGGCCGGGGGCCCTGTCGGCGGTCGTCGGGGACGATGACCGTGCCGGAGACGACGTCGGGGCGGCCGGTGGCGGTGGTCGAGCGGTAGGCGATGCGCCAGGCCTTGGTCGCGGTCGCCACACCGGGCTGGGTGCGGAAGGCGGTGGGGGCCGAGCTGACGACGTCGCCCGGTCTGCCGCCGGCGTCGGCTCCGGTGGCCCGGGCGGCGGGCGGGGCAGGGGTCAGGGCCAGGACGGCGAGGGCGGCGAGGGCGGCGAGCACGGTGGTGTGGATGCGCATACGGCTCTTCCCGGTGGTTCCGCTGGAAGGGGGAGCGGATTGACGGGCCGTTACCGCTCGCCCCTCGGACGACGGTAGCCCGATCGGGTGCATATGTCAGCGGTGCGTCGCCGAACGCGTACGGTGCGTGAGCGCCTTGTCGTCCTCCACGCCGCGGGCGCGAAAAGGCAGGAGCCCCGCTTCCCGGCGAGCGGGGAGCAGGGCTCCTTGGGTGGTGCTGCTGGATCAGACGGCGCTGACGTTCTCCGCCTGCGGGCCCTTCGGGCCCTGGGTGACGTCGAAGGTCACGGCCTGGTTCTCCTCAAGAGAACGGAAGCCGCTCGCGTTGATCGCGGAGTAGTGAACGAAGACATCGGGGCCGCCGCCGTCCTGGGCGATGAAGCCGAAGCCCTTCTCGGCGTTGAACCACTTGACGGTTCCGGTAGCCATAAGCCCTCCTTGGGCCAAAGGGTTGCCCTGCTCCAGAACCTGCAAGAAGTCTGAAAACTACAAAAGCCTGCGGTTACATGCTCCGCAGGCTCTGTACTGCAAGGAAACCAAACTGCAACTTGCGGCGAGCCTAGCACGCTGCGTGTGCGCGGGGAAAGAGCCGAAGATCACGAAAACGAGGGGTTTCCCTGGCTCTTGAGGTGGATAAGGCCGCAGGTCGTGCGCCTGGTGACCAGTGAAGACAAGGCTAACGGACCACCCCGCCGCCATTCCCCGGCGTCGGCGGGGCTAGCCTCCGAGACGTGGACAATTCACCGAGTTCCCCCTCACGGAGTACACAGGACGCCCCCGAAAGCATCAGCCCTCCTGTGGGTCATCGGCTCAGCCGACCGAAGGTGGGCCACATCCAGTACCTCAATTGCATGCCCTTGTACTGGGGCCTCGCCAGGACCGGATCGCTCCTGGATTTCGAGCTCACCAAGGCATCTCCCGACGAGCTCAGCGACCTGCTGGTCCGTGGTGATCTCGACATCGGCCCGATCAGCCTCGTGGAGTATCTGCGCAGTGCCGACGATCTCGTCGCGCTGCCCGACATCGCGGTGGGCTGCGACGGACCCGTGATGTCCTGTGTGATCGTCTCGCAGCAGCCGCTGGAACGGCTGGACGGGGCGCGCGTCGCACTCGGCTCCTCCTCGCGCACCTCCGTACGCCTGGCCGAGCTGCTGCTCGCCGAGCGGTACGGGATCACTCCCGACTACTACACCTGCCCGCCCGACCTCAGCCTGATGATGCAGGAGGCCGAGGCGGCGGTGCTGATCGGCGACGCCGCGCTGCGGGCCAATCTGCACGATGCGCCCGAGCTGGGCCTCCAGGTCCACGACCTGGGGCAGATGTGGAAGGAGTGGACGGGACTCCCCTTCGTCTTCGCGGTGTGGGCGGCCCGCCGCGACTATCTGGAGCGGGAGCCGGAGATCGTCCACGCGGTGCACCAGGCGTTCCTGTCCTCGCGGAACCTCTCCCTCGAGGAGGTCGGCAAGGTCGCCGAGCAGGCGGCGCGCTGGGAGCGGCTCGAGGCGTCGGTGCTGGAGCGCTACTTCACCACCCTCGACTTCAGCCTCGGCGAGGCGCAGCTGAAGGGCATCACCGAGTTCGCCCGCCTTACGGGGCCGACGACCGGCTACCCGGCGGACGTCCGGGTCGAGCTGCTGACCTGACCTCCCGGAGACCATGGGCCTGCACCCTCCCGGAGACCATGGACCTTCACATGGGCCTTCAGTGGACGGCGGGTACACCGCCTAAGCTGGACCGGCTCACGGAGGGGGAGGCAAACGCGATGGATCCGCTGGGAGCGGACGACCCGCAGGTCATCGGCGCGTACCGGCTGCTGGGACGGCTCGGTTCGGGCGGTATGGGCCGGGTCTTCGTGGGACGCAGCGCGGGCGGGCGCACGGTCGCGGTCAAGGTCGTGCACGCCCATTTCGCGCTGGACGAGGAGTTCCGCGCCCGCTTCCGGCGCGAGGTCGACGCCGCGCGCCGGGTCGGCGGCGCCTTCACCGCACCAGTGCTCGACGCCGACCCGGAGGCACGCGTTCCGTGGGTGGCCACCGGCTATGTGGCGGGCCCCCCGCTCAGCCAGGCCGTGGCCGACGAGGGCCCGCTGCCCGAGTCGTCGGTGCGGGCCCTGGGCGCGGGGCTCGCGGAGGCGCTGGCCGCGGTGCACGCCCTCGGCCTGGTCCACCGCGACGTCAAACCCTCCAATGTGCTGCTCGCGCTCGACGGTCCGCGTCTGATCGACTTCGGTATCGCGCGCGCCACCGAGGGCACCGTGTCGCTGACCTCGACCGGTGCCTCCATCGGCTCGCCCGGCTATATGGCGCCCGAGCAGATCCTGGGCGAGAACGTTGGCGGCCCCGCCGATGTCTTCTCCCTCGGCGCGGTGCTGGCGTACGCGGCGACCGGTGAGCCGCCGTTCCCGGGGGACAGCTCGGCCGCGCTGCTCTACAAGGTGGTGCACGACGAGCCCCGGTTCGGCCCTGAGCTGACCGGGGAGCTGCGCGATCTGGTGGCCGCGTGCCTCGCCAAGAGCCCGGCCGACCGCCCCACCCCCGAGCAGATCGTGCGGCGCCTCTCCCCGGCGGACGGCGCCTCGGCGCTCGCCCGGCCGGGCTGGCTGCCGGGGGCGCTGGTCGAGCGGGTGGGCCGGCAGGTGGTGGAGCTGCTCGACCTGGAGGCGGAGACCGTGGCTCCGGCGGACGACGCCGAGCCGTCCGCCGAGGTCGCCCCGACCCCGCCGCCCACCCCCGCCCCGCCCCTGCTGGGCGCCTTCGGCCCGCCCGATCCGTCGTACGCGAACGGGCGCCCGCCCGAGCCGTCGTACGGGAACGGACCGCGGTCCGACCCGTCGTACGGGAACGGGCTGCCGTCCGAGCCGTCGTACGGGAACGGACTGCCCGCGAACGACCAGCCGGGCAGACCTCCGCTCCCCGCACCGCCGTCGTCGAAACCGGGCGGCCGCAGGGTCGCGCTCTCCGCCGCCGTCGGCGGTAAGAACCGACCCAAGGCGCTGAGCTGCACACTCGTGCTGTCCGTCGCGGGCGCGCTGGCCGTCGCGACGACCGCCGCCGTGCTCTTCAGCGTGCTGCCCGGCGACGACGGCGGCCATGACGACCAGAGCGCCGGCCGGACCCGCCCGTCCGCCACGGGAAAGGCGCCGGGGGACGGCGACACCGACACCGGTTCCGGGAGCGGCGCCGTGCCCAAGGCGTTCCTCGGCACCTGGCAGGGCGATCTGACCTCCGACTCGGGTATCCCCGTGGGCACCCTGACGATCACCTTCCGGCAGGGCCGCACGGGGCAGGACGTCGCCAGCGGCCGGGTCAAGCTGTCGGTGCTGCGCTGCGACAGCACCTGGAAGCTGGTCTCGGCGACACCGAAACAACTCCACCTGGACGCGCGCCTCAAGGGCTCCGAGCCCCAGCAGGGGTGCAGCGACGCCTCGACCGACGAGCAGTTCACCCTCACCTCCGACGACACGCTCAGCTACAAGGCGAAGGACAAGCAGGCGGGTGACCCCACGGGCACCCTTCGCAAGCTCAAATGAGCGCGGAGGCGGGGGCTCGGACGCGCGGGACACGTACTCGTACAGGCGTACAGGAGCTGGCGTACGCTGGGTCGGTCCACCCATAAACCTCCGAAAGGTACGCCCCGGTGTCCGCAAACGCAGAGGTGCAGGCAGTCCTCGACCGCGCCGCCGAGGGGGGCCGCATCACCCCGCAAGAGGCGCTCGACCTTTACCGCTCGGCTCCGCTGCACGCCCTGGGGGCCGCGGCCGACGCGGTCCGGCGCCGTCGCTACGCGGGCACCGAGCACATCGCGACGTACATCATCGAGCGGAACATCAACTACACCAACGTCTGCGTGACGGCCTGCAAGTTCTGCGCCTTCTACGCCGCGCCCAAGGACACCGACAAGGGCTGGACCCGCGATCTCGACGACATCCTGCGGCGCTGCGCGGAGACCGTCGAGCTGGGCGGCACCCAGATCATGTTCCAGGGCGGCCACCACCCGGACTACGGCGTGGAGTACTACGAGAAGCACTTCTCGGCCATCAAGGCGGCGTTCCCGCAGCTGGTGATCCACTCGCTGGGGGCGTCCGAGGTCGAGCACATGTCGCGGATCTCGGGCGTCTCGGTCGAGGAGGCCATCCGCCGGATCCACGCGGCCGGGCTGGACTCCTTCGCGGGCGCCGGCGCCGAACTGCTGCCGGAGCGGCCGCGCAAGGCCATCGCACCGCTGAAGGAGTCCGGTGAGCGCTGGCTGGAGATCATGGAGACCGCCCACAACCTGGGCGTGGAGTCCACCACCACCATGCTGATGGGCACCGGCGAGACCAACGCCGAGCGGATCGAGCACCTCCGCATGATCCGGGACGTGCAGGATCGCACCGGCGGCTTCCGCGCCTTCATCCCGTACACCTACCAGCCCGAGAACAACCATCTGAAGGGCCGCACGCAGGCGACCGTCTTCGAGTACCTGCGGATGATCGCCATCGCCCGGCTCTTCCTCGACAACGTCGCCCATATCCAGGGTTCCTGGCTGACCGTCGGCAAGGAGGCCGGCCAGCTGGCGCTGCACTACGGGGCGGACGACCTCGGCTCGGTGATGCTGGAGGAGAACGTGGTCTCCTCGGCGGGCGCCCGCCACCGCTCCAACCGGATGGAGCTGCTCCATCTCATCCGCGCGGCCGGCCGGGTCCCCGCCCAGCGCGCGACGACGTACGAACACCTGGTGGTGCACGACGACCCGGCGAACGACCCGGTCGACGACCATGTCGTCTCGCATCTGTCCTCGACCGCGATCGACGGTGGCACCGCCCACCCCGAGCTGACGGTGATCCAGGCGTCCTGATGCTCACGCTCCACTCGGCGCCCGTCGTCCGGACCACCACCGATGACGCGGCGCCGCTGCACGACGCGGCCGTCGCGGTCGACGGAGACCGCGTCGCGGCCATCGGCCCCCTGGACGAGCTGCGACGCGCCTATCCGCGGGCCCGGGTGCGGGAGTGGCCCGGGGAGCTCGGCCCGGCCCTGGTCCACGAGGGCCCGGTGCCGGATGCGCCCAGCCCGCGGGAGCGGATCCACGCCCTGCTGCGGCAGGGGGCGACCGCCGTCCTCGCGCGGCACCTCGGCGACCCCGAGCTGCGCGCGGCCGCCCACCGGGGCGGTATCGCCGTCCTGGACCGGCCGCGGCCGCCCGTCCTCGCCCCGGCGGGCCGCGCGGATCTGGCCGTCTTCGACGCGGACGGCGCCTGCCTGGCCACGGTGGTGGCGGGGCGGCTGGTGCACCGGCGCCGCTGAACCCGGGCGGGCCCCAGGCGGGGGCGCGGGGCGCACGAGGTGAACAATGGGGGCGTGAGCCGAGCATCCCTGGACAAGCAGCCGCGTGAAGTCGCCGCCATGTTCGACGGCGTGGCGGCCAAATACGACCTCACCAATGATGTGCTGTCGCTCGGGCAGGCCCGGCTGTGGCGCAAGGCGGTCGCCCGCGCCGTGGACGCGCGCGCCGGTGAGCGGGTGCTCGACCTCGCCGCCGGTACGGGAACGTCCTCGCTGCCCTTCCGGACGGCGGGCGCCTACGTGGTGCCGTGCGACTTCTCGCTCGGGATGCTCCGGGAGGGCAAGAAGCGCCACCCGCGGCTGCCGCTGACGGCGGGCGACGCGACCCGGCTGCCCTTCGCGGACGGGGTCTTCGACGCCGTCACGATCTCCTTCGGGCTGCGCAACGTCCAGGACACCGAAGGGGCGCTGCGCGAGATGCTGCGGGTGACCCGGCCCGGCGGACGGCTCGTCATCTGCGAGTTCAGCCACCCGACATGGGAGCCGTTCCGCACGGTCTACACCGAGTACCTGATGCGCGCGCTGCCGCCGATCGCGAGGTCGGTCAGCAGCAACCCGGACGCGTACGTCTACCTCGCCGAGTCCATCCGCACCTGGCCCGACCAGCCCCGCCTCGCCGCCCGGCTGCGATCGGCCGGCTGGGAGCGGCCGGCCTGGCGCGACCTCACGAGCGGAGTGGTGGCCCTGCACCGGGCGTACAAGCCGTAAGGCGGCCGTGGCTGCCGTAAGGCGGCCATGCGCGCCGTAAGGCGGCGGGGGCGGCCCTTCGCGAGTGCCGGAACGCGCCCCCCATAGACTGCAACTGTCCAGTGCCCGGCGCGACCGGCACGCCGTTACCGAGGCATGGGGAGACCCCGCGTGAGCGAGACCGCACCCACCGAGAGCGCGTCCTCCGGGATCTCGGAGCGCAGCGCCGATGTCATCGTCGTCGGCGCCGGGCCGGCCGGCTCCACCACCGCGTACCACCTCGCCAAGGCGGGGCTGGACGTGCTGCTGCTGGAGAAGACGGCCTTCCCGCGCGAGAAGGTGTGCGGTGACGGTCTGACCCCGCGCGCCACCAAGCAGCTCGTGGCCATGGGCATCGACATCTCCGAGGAGGCGGGCTGGCTGCGCAACCGGGGCCTGCGGATCCTCGGCGGCGGGGTGCGGCTGCAGCTCGACTGGCCGGAGCTGGCCGCGTACCCGAACTACGGCCTGGTCCGTAAGCGCGACGACTTCGACGAGCAGCTGGCGCGGCAGGCACAGAAGGCCGGGGCGCGGCTGTACGAGCGCTGCAATGTGGGCGCCCCGATCGTCGACGAGCGGACCGGCCGGATCACCGGGGTCGAGGCGAAGCTGGGCGAGGAGAAGGCGCCCGTCAACTTCCACGCGCCGTTGGTCGTCGCCGCCGACGGCAACTCCACCCGGCTCTCGCTCGCCATGGGGCTGCACCGGCGCGAGGACCGGCCGATGGGCGTGGCCGTGCGGACGTACTTCACCTCGCCCCGCCATGACGACGACTATCTGGAGTCCTGGCTGGAGCTGTGGGACCGCCGGGGTCCCCAGGACCGGCTGCTGCCCGGCTACGGCTGGATCTTCGGCATGGGCGACGGCACGAGCAATGTGGGCCTCGGCGTCCTCAACACCTCCTCCTCCTTCAAGGAGCTCGACTGGCGCGAGATCCTCAAGGCGTGGTGCGCCTCGATGCCGGAGGACTGGGGCTACACCCCGGAGAACATGACCGGCCCGATCCGCGGCGCCGCGCTCCCGATGGCCTTCAACCGGCAGCCGCACTACACCCGCGGCCTGCTGCTCGTCGGTGACGCGGGCGGCATGGTCAACCCGTTCAACGGCGAGGGCATCGCCTATGCGATGGAATCCGGGCAGATCGCCGCGGACGTGATCGTCCAGGCCCATGCCCGCGCCACCGCCCCCCAGCGCGAACTGGCCCTCCAGCGCTACCCGAAGGTCCTCAAGGACACCTACGGCGGCTACTACACGCTGGGCCGGGCGTTCGTGAAGCTGATCGGCAACCCGAAGGTCATGAAGCTGGCGACGCAGCGCGGGCTGACGCATCCGATGCTGATGCGGTTCACCCTGAAACTGCTCGCGAACCTGACCGATCCGACCGGCGGCGACGCCATGGACCGCATCATCAACGCCCTCACCAAGGTGGCCCCGCGGGCCTGAGGGGGCCTGGGGGCCCGGCTGGGCCTTAAGAGGCCGGCTGACGGTCTGAGGGTCCCGCCCGCGCCCGACAGGCACGTCCGGCGGTCCGGGGGCTATGCGCCCGGCCCGCCGCTGGTGATGACGCCGAACGGTGCCCCGCCCACATCCGTCAGCCAGGCCATCCGGCCGACCCCCTCGGCCGACATGGCCGGCATCAGCACCGAACCGCCCAGATCCTGCCCCTTGGCGACCACCGCGTCGCAGTCCGCCACCTCGAAGTACGGCAGCCATTGCGGCGGTGTCGAACGCCCCTCCTGGAGCTGGGCGGCGCCGCCGAAGGCGCCCTCCCGGCCGGCGCCGGACGTCATCAGCACCGTGTACGCCCCGCCGGGGAAGGACATCTCCTCGGTGTCCCAGCCGAAGACCTTGCGGTAGAAGGCCAGGTCCCTGGTGGGCTCGGGGGAGTGCAGCTCGGTCCAGCACAGGGTGCCCGGGTCGGTGACCGCGTCCAGCCCCACCGTCCTGCCGGGCTGCCAGACGGCGAAGCGGGCGCCGCCCGGGTCGGTGAACTGGGCCATCCGCCCCTCCTCGAAGACGTCGAACGGGGCCAGCCGCACCTTGCCGCCCGCCTGCTCGACGGTCTTCGCGGTCGCCTCGGCGTCAGGGGTGTGGAAGTACGGCGTCCAGGCGGGCCGTGATCCCTCCTCGGTGAGCGGCCCGACGGCCGCGACGGTCTTGCGGTCCAGGGTGAAGAAGCCGTACCCGCCCGCCTCGGGGCCGGCCGACTCGAAGTGCCAGGCCATCAGTGAGCCGTAGAAGGCCGCGGCCGCTTCGATGTCGGAGGCGCCCAGATCGAGCCAGTTGGGGGCGCCGGGCACGTAGTCGGTGGTGAGCATGGGGCGCTCCTTCGACGGTCGGGCGCGAAGGCGCACAAACTTCTCGAAGTCCTCGGATTACCTCATTACTCAGTCTGGCACCGGCCACCGACGGCCGCCGCCGGGCTCGACATGACGGCGCCACGGGCCGGTGGTGACAATGAAGGCAGGGGCGCCGTGCGCGCCAGCCGCGGCGACGCCGGATCGATCGGGCCCACAGGGCCGGCTCCGCCACCGGTGGGCCTGTCAGGAGGTACACCATGACCAAGGCAGCGGACATCATGCACCCGGGCGCGCAGTGGATACCGGAGAACGAGACGGTGCTGCGGGCCGCCCAGCTGATGCGGGACCTGGAGGTGGGGGCCCTGCCGGTCAGCGACAGCAACGAGCGGCTGTGCGGCATCGTGACCGACCGCGACATCGTCATCGACTGCATCGCGGACAACTGCGACCCGTCCCAGACGCCGGTGAGCCGGCTCACCAAGGGCACCCCGCGCTGGATCCCCGCGGACGCCGATGTCAGGGACGTCCTGCGGGAGATGGAACAGCACAAGATCCGCAGGCTGCCGGTGATCGACAAGAACAAGCGGCTGGTCGGAATGATCTCCGAGGCGGATCTGGCCCATCACCTCAGCGACGACCTCCTCGGCGAGTTCGTGGAGAAGGTCTACGCGCAATAAGTCGTGAGGCCGCCGTCCGCGCTGGGGACGGCGGCCCCATGACGGGCGAAAGCCGTGCGGAACACGCTCGGCGAACGCCTTGTGGAACGCTCGGCGAGCGCCTTACAGGACGCGCACGGCCCCGGTGGGCATGTCGTAGTCCAGCGGGCGCTCGACGATGCCGGTGCTCGGGTTCTGGGCGCCGATGAACTTGCCGTCGCCGATGTAGACGCCGACGTGGTACGCGCTGCCCGCGCTGCCCCAGTAGAGCAGGTCGCCCGGCTGGAGGGAGTCCAGCGAGACCTGGGTGCCGGCGGTGGACTGGTCCTGGGAGACCCGCGGCAGGCTCACGCCGATCTGCTTGAAGGCGGCCTGGGTCAGCCCGGAGCAGTCGTAGGACGACGGACCGGTGGAGCCCATCACATACGCCTTGCCCAGCTGCGCCTTCAGGAAGCCGATCAGCGCGGCGACATTGCCCGAGGCGTTGCTGACACTGGCCGTGGACAGCGTGGTGCGCTCGGCGGACCGCGACGCCTTCGCCGCCTGGGCCTTCGCCTCGGCCGCGCGCTTGGCGGCCGCCTTACGGGCCGCCTCCCGGGCTTCCTTCGCCTTGCGGTCGGCCTCCGCCTTGGCCTTCTTGGCGGCGGTCTTGGCGTGCGCGGCTGCCTCGTCCTGCTGCGCCTGGAGCTCGTAGTCGGACGCGGCCTGCTGGGTGGCGTCGGCGGTCTGGGCGGCCGTGCTCGCCAGCGTGGCGCTGACGGTCGGCATCTCCACGGTCGAGTCGGCGGCAGCGGCGTTCGACTCCGTGGCGGAGGCGGGCACGGCGGCACCGGCCACCGCGAGGGTGAGGAAGCCACCGGTCACCCCTGCGCGGAGTGCGCGTGTGGACGCGGCACGGCGGGGCTTCCGGTGGCTGGGTATGTGTGCGACTGGGGACATAGGTCACTGGCTACCAGGGCCATTGGGCCCAGATCAACAAAAGTGGGGTCCGCCACATTTGGCGTGGACACGCTCAAAATCTGGGCTAAATGATCTTCATCGCACGGTCGGCCGGCATGCCCGAATTTCTCGATCATGTGTCTACGCACGGCATTTGACGGCCATGCGGTGCCCGCGTGCGGCTTACCACTGATGCGGCCCGCGTACAAAGGATTCCCGTGAATCCGAGATCCACAACCAGTTCGGGCGTGGGATACCTCACTCCCCCCGAACCCCTCCCGGCTCGCTCGTGAACGCGTGCGCGAACCGGTGATCAATCGGTGCCGGGACCAAGGTCACTCATGAGGATGGCGGCCAGATATCAGCTGACGCTGTCCATCGCAAATTTGCATGTATGTACCATGTCTTGGTAAGGGCGCGACGCGCTCACCTGTGATGACGTCTCCGAATGTCACGTCTCGTGGTCGTTCGGATGCTTCACGTACAAGATCGCCGCTCATCCGACTTCATGATCCTTCGTCAGGTGGTGGAGATCACAAAGACGTTGTCGTACCCCGTGTCGCAGATCACAGACCGACGGGCATAGGATGCAGGCGAAACGGGCTTGTGAACTGCCTCACATGTGCGCGATCTTCGTGGGGCGACGGCATGTCCGTGCGGTCCGCCAACCAGTCATCGTCGACTGAAGGGAGCGAGGACGGTGAACGCATACGCGCCCATCCTCGTACTGGGAGCCCTCGGGGCAGGATTTGCGATCTTCTCGGTGCTCATGGCCGCGATCATCGGCCCCAAGCGCTACAACCGGGCCAAGCTCGAAGCCTATGAGTGCGGCATCGAGCCGACTCCGCATCCGGCCGGCGGTGGGCGCTTCCCCATCAAGTACTACCTGACGGCGATGCTCTTCATCGTCTTCGACATCGAGATCGTCTTTCTCTACCCCTGGGCCGTCACCTTCGACGCCCTCGGCCTGTTCGGGCTCGTGGAGATGCTCCTCTTCGTGCTCACCGTCTTCGTCGCCTACGCCTACGTATGGCGACGCGGCGGCCTGGAGTGGGACTAAAGGGGCTCAAGAGGAGATAGGGGAAACATCGCATGGGTATCGAAGAGAAACTGCCGAGCGGGTTCCTGCTCACCACCGTGGAACAGGCCGCCGGTCTGGCTCGCAAGTCCTCCGTCTTCCCGGCCACCTTCGGCCTGGCCTGCTGCGCCATCGAAATGATGACCACCGGCGCCGGGCGCTATGACCTCGCGCGCTTCGGCATGGAGGTCTTCCGCGGCTCGCCCCGCCAGGCCGATCTGATGATCGTCGCCGGGCGCGTCAGCCAGAAGATGGCCCCGGTGCTGCGCCAGGTCTACGACCAGATGCCGAACCCGAAGTGGGTCATCTCCATGGGCGTCTGCGCCTCCTCCGGAGGCATGTTCAACAACTACGCGATCGTCCAGGGCGTCGACCACATCGTCCCGGTCGACATCTATCTGCCCGGCTGTCCGCCGCGTCCCGAGATGCTCATGGACTCGATCCTCAAGCTGCACCAGAAGATCCGCGAGGAGAAGCTCGGCGTCAACCGCGAGCGTGCGGCCCGTGAGGCGGAGGAAGCGGCGCTGAAAGCGGTGCCGACGATCGAGATGAAGGGGCTGCTTCGGTGAGCGACGCGCACGAGGCCGCCGGGCCGCAGACGACGACGAAGGCCGCACCTCTGCGCCTCGTGGGCGGAGAAGCGAACGGAGGGACACGGTGAGCGACGCGCACGAGGCCGCCGGGCCGCAGACGACGACGAAGGCCGCACCTCTGCGCCTCGTGGGCGGAGAAGCGAACGGAGGGACACGGTGAGCGACGCGCACGAGGCCGCCGGGCCGCAGACGACGACGAAGGCCGCACCTCTGCGCCTCGTGGGCGGAGAAGCGAACGGAGGGACACGTTGACTGAGGCCAATGGGGTCAACGGACCCAACGGGGTCAACCCGGACCAGGACCTCAATGCCGAGAACCTCCCCGGTCGCCGCGGCGACCAGGGCGAGCCCATCCGCGTCCAGCGCGGCATGTTCGGCGCCAACAACGGCGGCGACACCACCGGCTACGGCGGGCTGGTGCGCCCCGTACGGCTGCCCGGCCAGGCCACCCGGCCGTACGGGGGCTGGTTCGACGAGGTCGCCGACGAACTCGAGGGCGCGCTCGAGGAGCAGTCGCTGCTCCCGGAGAACGCCATCGAGAAGACCGTCGTGGACCGCGGTGAGCTGACCTTCCACATCGCCCGCGAGCACCTGCCGCGGGTCGCCCGGACCCTGCGCGACGACCCGGCGCTCCGCTTCGAACTGTGCACCGGCGTCAGCGGAGTGCACTTCCCCGGCGACAAGGGCCGTGAGCTGCACGCCGTCTACCACCTGCGGTCGATCACCCATAACCGGGTGATCCGGCTGGAGGTGAGCGCCCCCGACAGCGATCCGCACATCCCGTCGATCGTCGATGTCTATCCGACCAACGACTGGCACGAGCGCGAGACCTACGACTTCTTCGGCCTGATCTTCGACGGTCATCCCGCGCTGACGCGGATCATGATGCCCGACGACTGGCAGGGCTTCCCGCAACGCAAGGACTACCCGCTCGGCGGCATCCCCGTCGAGTACAAGGGCGCCCAGATCCCGGCTCCGGACCAGCGGAGGTCGTACAGCTGATGACTGCCCCCCACGCAACCCCCTCGGCGTCCGCGCGCGAGACGACCGAAGGCACCGTCTACACCGTCACCGGCGGTGACTGGGACGAGGTCGTGGCCGCCACGGCGAAGGCCGACGACGAGCGGATCATCGTCAACATGGGTCCGCAGCACCCCTCCACCCACGGGGTGCTCCGGCTGATCCTGGAGATCGACGGCGAGACGGTCACCGAGACCCGCTGCGGAATCGGTTATCTGCACACCGGAATCGAGAAGAACCTCGAATTCCGGAACTGGACGCAGGGCACCACCTTCGTGACGCGCATGGACTATCTGACGCCCTTCTACAACGAGGCGGTGTACTGCCTGGGCGTCGAGAAGCTGCTCGGCATCGAGGACCAGATCCCGGACCGGGCCTCGGTGATCCGGGTGCTGCTGATGGAGCTCAACCGGCTCTCCTCGCACCTGGTGGCCATCGCCACCGGCGGTATGGAGCTCGGCGCGACCACGATCATGATCTACGGCTTCCGTGACCGCGAGATGATCCTGGACATCTACGAGCTGATCACCGGTCTGCGGATGAACCACGCGTACATCCGGCCCGGCGGTCTCGCGCAGGATCTGCCGCCGGGCACGGTCGACCAGATCCGGGCCTTCCTGAAGACGATGCGCAAGAACATGGCCGAGTACGACAAGCTGGCCACCGGGAACCCGATCTTCAAGGCACGGCTCCAGGACGTCGGCTATCTCGACCTCGCCGGCTGCATGGCGCTCGGCGTGACCGGTCCGATACTGCGGGCCACCGGACTCCCGCACGATCTGCGCAAGTCCGATCCGTACTGCGGCTATGAGACCTATGACTTCGAGGTGCCGACCGCCGACACCTGCGATGCCTACGGCCGCTTCCTGATCCGGCTGGAGGAGATGCGCCAGTCGCTGCGGATCGTCGAGCAGTGCCTGGACCGGCTGGAACCGGGGCCGGTGATGGTCGCGGACAAGAAGATCGCCTGGCCCGCGCAGCTGGCGCTCGGTCCGGACGGCCTCGGCAACTCCCTGGACCACATCAAGAACATCATGGGCACCTCGATGGAGGCCCTGATCCACCACTTCAAGCTGGTGACCGAGGGATTCCGGGTCCCGCCCGGACAGGTGTACGCGACGGTCGAGTCGCCCAAGGGCGAGCTGGGCGCACACATGGTCAGCGACGGCGGCACCCGCCCGTACCGCGTCCACTTCCGCGACCCGTCCTTCACCAATCTGCAGGCCGTGGCGGCGATGTGCGAGGGCGGCCAGGTCGCCGATGTGATCGTCGCCGTCGCATCCATCGACCCCGTGATGGGAGGAGTGGACCGGTGAGTGCCGAAGTGCAGCTGGGAATGCCGGAGCTGCCTGCCCCCGACTACCCGGCCGAGGTGCGCGCCCGGCTCGAGGCGGACGCCCGGGAGGTGATCGCCCGCTACCCGGACAGCCGCAGCGCACTGCTGCCGCTGCTGCACCTGGTGCAGTCCGAGGAGGGCCATGTCACCCGGACCGGGATGCGGTTCTGCGCCGAGCTGCTGGACCTCACCACCGCCGAGGTCACCGCCGTGGCCACCTTCTACACGATGTACCGGCGCAAGCCCTCCGGCGACTACCAGGTGGGGGTGTGCACCAACACCCTGTGCGCGGTGATGGGCGGCGACGCGATCTTCGAGGAGCTGCAGAGCCACCTGGGGGTGGGCAACGGGGAGACCACCGAGGACGGCAAGGTCACCCTGGAGCACATCGAGTGCAACGCGGCCTGCGACTACGCACCCGTGGTGATGGTCAACTGGGAGTTCTTCGACAACCAGACCGTCGAATCCGCCAAGCGGCTCGTCGACGATCTGCGGGCGGGCCGGACCGTCGAGCCGACCCGGGGCGCACCGCTGTGCACCTACAAGGAGACCGCCCGCATCCTGGCCGGCTTCCCCGACGCGCGGCCGGGCGCCGTCGAGGCCGGCGGCTCCGCGGGGCCCGCCTCGCTGGTCGGGCTGCGGCTGGCCAAGGGCGAGGCGGCACCCGGCCGGGTCGTCTCGCCGAGGTCCGCGGACGCCCCGCAGGACGAGGCACCGCCGACGCATCCCAGCTCGCACGACGCGCCGCAGCGGACCTCCGCCTCCGATCCGCATCACCCGGCCGGTCCGGTCGCCGAGGAGGGGGAGTGATGACCGTGACAACCGAGATCAATGGGCACAGCCCCGAGAAGCTGCTGGCACCCGTGCTCTCCGCGTTCTGGGACCAGCCGAACTCCTGGGCCCTGCGCACCTATCTGCGGCACGAGGGCTACGAGGGCATGCGCAAAGCCCTCGCCATGGACCCCGACGCGGTGATCGCGCTGGTGAAGGAGGCGGGTCTGCGCGGCCGCGGCGGCGCGGGCTTCCCCACCGGAATGAAGTGGCAGTTCATTCCGCAGGGCGATGGCAAGCCGCACTATCTCGTCGTCAACGCGGACGAGTCGGAACCGGGCACCTGCAAGGACATCCCTCTTCTCTACGCCAATCCGCACGCCCTCATCGAGGGCATGGTCATCGCCTGTCACGCCATCCGCTCCGAGCACGCCTTCATCTATCTGCGCGGCGAGGTCGTCCCCGTGCTGCGGCGGCTGCACGAGGCCGTTCGCGAGGCGTACGAGGCGGGCTACCTCGGCACCGCGGAGCGGCGACGGCAGAAGCTCGGGGTGGACGGACTTCCCGGTCTCGACATCACGGTGCACGCCGGCGCCGGCGCGTACATCTGTGGTGAGGAGACCGCACTGCTGGACTCGCTGGAGGGACGCCGCGGCCAGCCCCGGCTGCGGCCTCCCTTCCCCGCGGTCGCCGGTCTGTACGCGTGCCCCACTGTCGTCAACAACGTCGAATCCATCGCCTCGGTTCCCTCGATCCTCAACAAGGGCAAGGAATGGTTCCGTTCGATGGGCAGCGAGAAGTCCCCGGGCTTCACGCTCTACTCCCTCTCCGGCCATGTGGCCAACCCCGGACAGTACGAGGGCCCGCTCGGGATCACCCTGCGCCAGCTGCTCGAGATGAGCGGCGGGATGCGCCCCGGCCACCGGCTGAAGTTCTGGACCCCGGGCGGCTCGTCCACCCCGCTGCTCACCGATGAGCACCTCGACGTCCCGCTGGACTACGAGGGCGTGGGCGCGGCCGGATCGATGCTGGGCACCAAGGCGCTCCAGTGCTTCGACGAGACCACCTGCGTGGTGCGGGCCGTGACCCGCTGGACCGAGTTCTACGCGCATGAGTCCTGCGGCAAGTGCACACCCTGCCGCGAGGGCACGTACTGGCTGGTGCAGCTGTTGCGCGACATCGAGGCCGGCAAGGGACGCATGGACGACCTCGACAAGCTGGCGGACATCGCCGACAACATCAACGGCAAGTCCTTCTGCGCCCTCGGCGACGGCGCGGCCAGCCCCATCTTCTCCTCGCTGAAGTACTTCCGCGCGGAGTACGAGCAGCACATCACCGGCGGAGGCTGTCCGTTCGACCCGGCCAAGTCCACCGCCTGGGCCGACCAGCCGCGCTCCACTCACCTGGGGGTGAACGCATGACCGTGACCACCAACGCACCCTCGTCGGGCGGGGAGGCGGCGGTGCCGCGCGAAGATCTGGTCTCCGTCACCATCGACGGGATCGAGATCTCCGTTCCCAAGGGGACGCTGGTCATCCGGGCCGCCGAACTGCTCGGCATCGAGATCCCGCGGTTCTGCGACCATCCGCTCCTCGACCCGGCCGGCGCCTGCCGCCAGTGCATCGTCGAGGTGGAGGGCCAGCGCAAGCCGATGGCCTCCTGCACCATCACCTGCACCGACGGGATGGTGGTCAAGACACAGCTCACCTCGCCGGTGGCCGAGAAGGCGCAGCGCGGGGTGATGGAGCTGCTGCTGATCAACCATCCGCTGGACTGCCCGGTCTGTGACAAGGGCGGTGAATGCCCGCTACAGAACCAGGCGATGAGCACCGGTTCGGCGGAGAGCCGCTTCGAGGGGCGGAAGCGCACCTTCGCCAAGCCGGTCCCGATCTCGGCCCAGGTGCTGCTGGACCGCGAGCGCTGTGTGCTGTGCGCGCGCTGCACCCGCTTCTCCAACCAGATCGCGGGCGACCCGATGATCGAGCTGCTGGAGCGGGGCGCGCTCCAGCAGGTGGGCACCGGCGAGGGCGATCCGTTCGAGTCGTACTTCTCGGGCAACACCATCCAGATCTGCCCGGTGGGCGCCCTGACCTCGGCGGCGTACCGCTTCCGCTCCCGCCCCTTCGACCTGGTCTCCTCGCCGAGCGTGTGCGAGCACTGCGCGGGCGGCTGCGCGACCCGCACCGACCACCGGCGCGGCAAGGTGATGCGGCGGCTGGCGGCGGACGACCCCGAGGTCAACGAGGAGTGGATCTGCGACAAGGGCCGCTTCGGCTTCCGCTACGCGCAGCTTCCGGACCGGCTCACCACCCCGCTGGTGCGCGACCGCGCGACGGGGAAGCTGGAGCCGGCGAGCTGGCCCGAGGCGCTGGACGCGGCGGCCGCGGGGCTCGCGATGGCGCGCGGCCGCACCGGCGTGCTCACCGGCGGCCGGCTGACCGTCGAGGACGCCTACGCCTACGCGAAGTTCGCCCGGCTCGCCCTGGACACCAACGACATCGACTTCCGCGCCCGTACCCACACCGACGAGGAAGCCGACTTCCTGGCCACCCATGTCGCGGGCCGGGGCCGTGATCTGGACGGCAGCGGACTCAGCTACACCACGCTGGAGCAGGCCCCGGCCGTCCTGCTGGTCGGTTTCGAGTCCGAGGAGGAGTCGCCCGGCGTCTTCCTGCGGCTGCGCAAGGCGTACCGCAAGCGCGGTCAGCGCACCTTCTCGCTGGCCACCCACGCCACCCGGGGCCTGGAGAAGGCGGGCGGCACCCTGCTGCCGGCCGCCCCCGGCACCGAGACCGAGTGGCTGGACGCCATCGCGGGCCGCACCGGGCTGGACGAGAGCGGGGAGCGGGCCGCCGAGGCGCTGCGCCAGGAGGGCGCGGTGATCATCGTGGGCGAGCGGCTGGCGTCCGTGGCCGGCGGGCTGACCGCCGCTGTACGGGCCGCCGCCGCCACCGGGGCCACGCTCGCCTGGATTCCGCGCCGGGCCGGGGAGCGCGGCGCGATCGAGGCGGGCGCGCTCCCCGGGCTGCTGCCCGGCGGCCGCCCGGCCCACGATCCGCGGGCCCGCGAGGAGGTCTCCTCGGTCTGGGGGACCACCGATCTTCCGCACCAGGTGGGCCGGGACACCGGCCAGATCATCGAGGCCGCGGCGGTCGGCGGGCTGGGCGCGCTGCTGGTCGCGGGCGTCGAGGTCGGCGATCTGCCCGATCCGGCGCGGGCGCTGGAGGCGCTGGACGCGGTGGACTTCGTGGTCAGCCTGGAGCAGCGGCCCTCGGAGGTCACCGAGCGGGCCGATGTGGTGCTGCCGGTCGCGGCGGTCGTCGAGAAGTCCGGCACCTTCCTCAACTGGGAGGGACGGGCCCGGCCGTTCGAGGCGGCGCTCAAGCCCGACCAGATGACCCGCCGGCACACCCTCCCGGACGCCCGCGTGCTGCACATGCTGGCCGACGTGCTGGACACGCCCCTGAACCTGCCGGACGTCGAGGCGGTACGCGCCGAGATGACCCGGCTCGGCACCTGGCAGGGCCCGCGCGCCACCGGCTCGCGGGAGACTGGCGTGCCGCTGCCCCGGCCGGCCGAGGGCGAGGCGGTGCTCGCCGGCCACCGGCTGCTGCTCGACCAGGGCCGGCTCCAGGACGGCGATCCGGCGCTGGCCGGGACCCGCCACGCGGCGGTGGCCCGGCTCTCGGCGGCCACGGCGGTCGAGGCGGGCGTCGAGGACGGTCAGACCGTCCGGGTCACCGGCCCGGCCGGCTCCGTCCAGCTGCCGCTGAGCGTCACCCCGATGCCCGACCGGGTGGTCTGGCTGCCGCTGGCCTCCGTCGGCGGCGGCGTCCAGCGCGATCTCGGGGCCCGCCCCGGCGATGTTGTCACGATCACTGCCCCCGCGACGGAGGTGACCCAGTGAGCTATCTCGCCGCAGAGGACCTGTCGATGTTCGGCCGCGACCCGTGGTGGCTGATCCTGATCAAGGCCGTCTTCTGCTTCGCGTTCCTGATGCTGACGGTGCTCATTTCCATCGTCATGGAGCGCAAGGTGGTCGGCTGGATGCAGCTGCGCATCGGGCCCAACCGGCACGGCCCTTGGGGCATGCTCCAGTCCCTCGCGGACGGCGTGAAGCTGATGTTCAAGGAGGACGTGGTCGTCAAGGGCGCGGACAAGGTGGTCTACGTCCTGGCGCCGGTCGTCGCGGCCATCCCCGCCTTCATGGCGGTCGCGGTGATGCCGTTCGGCCCGTCCGGTGGCGAGATCTCGATCTTCGGCCACCGCACCGCGATGCAGCTGACCGACCTGCCGATCGCCGTCCTCTACATCCTGGCCACCGCCTCGGTGGGCATCTACGGCATCGTGCTGGCGGGCTGGTCCTCCGGATCGACGTATCCGCTCCTGGGCGGCCTGCGCTCCTGCGCCCAGATGATCAGCTACGAGATCGCGATGGGCCTCTCCTTCGCGGCCGTCTTCCTCTACTCCGGGTCGATGTCGACCTCGCAGATCGTCGAATCGCAGCACGACCGCTGGTACGCGGTGCTGTTGCCGGTCTCGTTCCTCATCTACATCGTCTCGATGATCGGTGAGACGAACCGGGCGCCCTTCGACATGCCGGAGTCCGAGGGCGACCTGGTGGGCGGCTTCAACACCGAGTACTCGTCGATCAAATTCGCGATGTTCATGCTCGCCGAGTACGTCAACATGGTCACCGTCTCGATGGTCGCCGTCACCCTCTTCCTCGGCGGCTGGCGGGCACCCTGGCCGATCAGCACCTTCTGGGAGGGCGCCAACCACGGCTGGTGGCCGATGCTGTGGTTCCTCGGCAAGGTCGTCGTATCGCTGTTCGTCTTCATCTGGGTGCGCGGCACGCTGCCGCGCGTCCGCTACGACCAGTTCATGAAGCTGGGCTGGAAGGTGCTCATCCCGATCTCGATGGTCTGGCTGATGCTGGTCGCCACCGTCCGGGCGCTGCGCAACGAGAACTACGACTACCAGGACATCGTGCTGTACGTGGGCGGCGCGGTGATCGCGCTGCTGCTGCTGTCCTTCGTGGTCGACTTCTTCCGCGACCGTTCGTCGGCGCAGGCCGAGGCCGGAGCGGAACCGGGACCGGAGCCCGCCTTCGATCCGATGGCGGGAGGTTTCCCGGTGCCGCCGCTGCCCGGCCAGACCTTGCCGCCCGTCCCCCGCCGACGTCCCCGCCGCGAGCGCGAGTTGATTGTCAGTGGTGGCACCGACACTGTCAGTGACGGAAAGGAGGCCGACGGTGTCTGACTTCCAGAACCCGGTGGCCGGCTTCGGCGTGACCTTCAAGGCCATGTTCAAGAAGCGGCTCACCGAGCAGTACCCAGAGCAGAAGAAGCCCACCGCGCCCCGCTTCCACGGACGCCACCAGCTCAACCGGCACCCGGACGGGCTGGAGAAGTGCGTCGGCTGTGAGCTGTGCGCCTGGGCCTGTCCGGCCGACGCGATCTATGTGGAGGGCGCGGACAACACCGACGAGGAGCGCTACTCCCCGGGCGAGCGCTACGGCCGCGTCTACCAGATCAACTACCTGCGCTGCATCCTGTGCGGCCTGTGCGTCGAGGCGTGCCCCACCCGGGCGCTGACCATGACCAATGAGTACGAGCTGGCCGACCGCAGCCGCGAATCGCTCATCTACACCAAGGAGGAACTGCTCGCCGGGCTCGAGGACGGGATGGTCGACTCCCCGCACGCCATGTACCCCGGCACGGACGAGCAGGACTACTACCGGGGTCTGGTCACCGAGGCCGCGCCCGGGACCACCCGGCAGACCGCGGCCGGCGAGGGCGAGACCCTGTCCGACCAGGCCGCGGGGAACGAGGAGGTGCAGGGATGAGCGGCGCCCTGGCCGCGGCCTCCACCACCTCCACCGGTGAGGCCTTCCAGTTCTGGGTGCTCGGCACCGTCGCCGTGATCGGCGCGCTGTGCACGATCCTGATGCGCAAGGCCGTGCACAGCGCCCTGTGCCTGGCGGGCACGATGATCGTCCTGGCGGTCTTCTACCTCGCCAACGGCGCGTACTTCCTGGGCGTCGTGCAGATCGTCGTCTACACCGGCGCGATCATGATGCTCTTCCTCTTCGTGGTGATGCTGGTCGGCGTCACCGCCGCCGACTCCCTCAAGGAGACCCTGAAGGGGCAGCGCTGGCTCGCCGCCCTCTGCGGGCTCGGCTTCGGCATCCTGCTGTGCGCCGGGATCGGCAATGCCTCGCTGAAGACGTGGAACGGCCTGGGCCAGGCCAACTCCGGCGGCAATGTGGAGGGCCTGGCGGCCCTGGTCTTCACCAAATACGTCTTCGCCTTCGAGATCACCGGCGCGCTGCTGATCACCGCGGCGGTCGGCGCGATGGTGCTGACCCACCGCGAGCGCACCGAGCGGGCCCGCACCCAGCGCGAGCAGTCCGAGGCGCGGGTGCGCACCGGCCGGAACGTCCCGCCGCTGCCCGCCCCCGGTGTCTACGCCCGGCACAACGCGGTGGACATCCCCGGTCTGCTGCCCGACGGCACCCCGTCCGAGCTGACCGTCAACGCGACGCTGCGCGGCCGCGGCCAGATCCGGGACGTCTCCCAGGAGTCGCTGGCCGAGCTGGCGGCGCTGGAGCAGCGCTCCCAGCGCTGGCTGGGCCGGACGGCCACGGGCGGCGGCAAGAGGGACGAGGACCGGGCGCGGGGGCGAAACGGCGAGAACACCGGGAACGGCGGGAACGCCGAGAACGCCGAGGACACAGAGACCACCGAGAACGCCGAGAACGCCGGGCATTCGAGGGGAGCCGCCAAGTGAATCCGGTCAACTACCTCTACCTGGCCGCCCTGTTGTTCACCATCGGTGCGGCCGGTGTCGTGATCAGGCGGAACGCGATCGTCCTCTTCATGTGCGTCGAGCTGATGCTGAACGCGTGCAACCTGGCGTTCGTCACCTTCTCCCGGCTGCACGGCAATCTCGACGGCCAGATCATCGCCTTCTTCACGATGGTCGTCGCGGCGGCGGAGGTCGTGGTCGGCCTCGCGATCATCGTCACCGTCTTCCGCGCCCGCCACTCGGCCTCGGTCGACGACGCCAGCCTGATGAAGCTCTAGAAGGGGTCGCGTTCAAGTGGAGAACCTCATCGGATTGCTCGTCGCGGCGCCGCTGCTCGGCGCGGCCCTGCTGCTGTGCGGGGGGCGGCGGCTGGACGGCAAGGGCCATTACCTCGGCACGGTGCTCGCCGCGGCCTCCTTCGTGATCGGCGCGGTGCTCTTCGCCGAGATGCTCGGCCGCGGCGAGCACGACCGGGCCCTGCACAGCAAGGTCTTCAGCTGGATCCCGGTGGGCGGCTTCCGGGCGGACGTCGCCTTCCAGCTCGACCAGCTGTCGATGACCTTCGTGCTGCTGATCACCGGTGTGGGCACACTGATCCACATCTACTCGATCGGCTATATGGAGCACGACGAGCGCCGCCGCCGCTTCTTCGGCTATCTCAATCTCTTCCTCGCGGCGATGCTGCTGCTCGTCCTCGCCGACAACTACCTGTTGCTGTACGTCGGCTGGGAGGGCGTCGGCCTCGCCTCCTACCTGCTCATCGGCTTCTGGCAGCACAAGCCCAGTGCGGCGACGGCGGCCAAGAAGGCGTTCATCGTCAACCGCGTCGGCGATATGGGCCTGTCGATCGCGATCATGCTGATGTTCACGACGTTCGGGACCTTCACCTTCGCCCCGGTGCTGACGGACGCGGACCACGCGGGCGAGGGCAAGCTCACCGCGATCGGGCTGATGCTGCTGCTCGCCGCCTGCGGCAAGTCGGCCCAGGTGCCGCTGCAGTCCTGGCTCGGGGACGCGATGGAGGGCCCGACCCCGGTCTCGGCCCTGATCCACGCGGCGACCATGGTGACCGCCGGGGTGTATCTGATCACCCGCTCCGGCGCGATCTTCGAGGGCGCACCGGACGCCCAGGTCGCGGTGGTCACGGTCGGCGCGGTCACGCTCCTCTTCGGTGCGATCGTCGGTTGCGCCAAGGACGACATCAAGAAGGCCCTGGCCGGGTCCACCATGTCGCAGATCGGCTACATGGTCCTGGCCGCCGGGCTCGGCCCGATCGGCTATGTCTTCGCGATCATGCACCTGGTGACCCACGGCTTCTTCAAGGCGGGGCTCTTCCTCGGCGCCGGATCGGTCATGCACGCCATGAACGACGAGGTCGACATGCGCAAGTACGGCGGCCTGCGGAGGTACATGCCGGTCACCTTCGTCACCTTCGGGCTCGGCTACCTCGCGATCATCGGCTTCCCGGGTCTGTCCGGCTTCTGGTCCAAGGACAAGATCATCGAGGCGGCGTTCGCCAAGGGCGGCACCGAGGGCTGGATCCTCGGCGGCGCGGCCCTGCTGGGTGCGGCCATCACCGCGTACTACATGACGCGGGTGATGCTGCTGACCTTCTTCGGCGAGAAGCGCTGGGGCACCACCCCGTCGCCCGACGAGCCCAGCGCCGAGCCCGCCGCCGAGTCGGCCGGGGCACATGCGGAACCGCATCCGCACGAGTCGCCGAAGTCCATGACCATCCCCATGATCGTGCTGGCCGTGGGATCGGTCTTCGCGGGCGGGCTGTTCAGCCTCAACGACTCGTTCCTGAAGTGGCTGGAGCCGGTCACCGGCCACAGCCACGGCGACTCCCCGCTCAGTGCCGCGGCGGTCACCGCCGGGACGATGGTCGTGCTGGCGATCGGTGTCGCGCTCGCCTGGGCGCAGTACGGACGCCGGCCGGTGCCGCGGACCGCCCCGCGCGGATCCCTGCTCACCCGGGCCGCCCGGCGCGATCTGCTCCAGGACGACTTCAACCATGTCGCGCTCGTCAAACCCGGCCAGTATCTGACCCGCGGTCTGGTCTATGTCGATCACAAGCTGGTCGACGGGGTGGTCAACGGCACCGCGGCCTCGGTCGGCGGACTCTCCGGCCGGCTGCGGAGGTTCCAGAACGGCTACGCCCGTACGTACGCGGTCTCGATGTTCGGCGGTGCGGCGGTGCTCATCGCCGCGACCCTGCTGATGAGGGCGGTCTGAGTCATGTCATTTCCCCTGCTGACGGCCACGGCCGTGGTGCCCGCGCTCGGTGCGGTCGCCACCGCCGCCGTGCCCGCCGCCAAGCGCGCCGCCGCCAAATGGGTGGCGCTGGGCTTCTCGCTGGCCACGCTCGTCCTCGCGGCGATCGTGCTGGTCCGCTTCGATCCCGACGGCGGCCGCTTCCAGCTCACCGAGTCCCATGCCTGGATCAAGGACTTCGGGGTCCGCTACGTACTGGGCGTGGACGGGATCGCGGTCGCGCTGATCGCGCTCACCGCGGTGCTCATCCCCTTCATCATCCTGGCGGGCTGGCATGACGCCGATCCGCTCGAAGGCGCCCGCCCCAACCGCCGCTGGCGGCCCACCCAGGGCTTCTTCGCGCTGATCCTGCTGGTCGAGGCTATGGTGGTGATCTCCTTCGAGGCCACCGACGTCTTCCTCTTCTACATCTTCTTCGAAGCCATGCTGATCCCGATGTACTTCCTCATCGGGGGCTTCGGGGACCGGGCCGGGGGCCGCTCCGAGGAGGAGACGGCCACTCAGCGCTCCTACGCCGCGGTGAAGTTCCTGCTCTACAACCTCGCGGGCGGGCTGATCATGCTGGCCGCGGTGGTCGGGCTGTACGCGGTCACCGCCGATCACCTCGGCAGCGGCACCTTCTCGCTCCAGGAGATCGTCCAGGCACGAGCCGGCGGCCGGCTGGACATGTCGTCCAGTACCGAGCGGCTGCTGTTCCTCGGCTTCTTCTTCGCCTTCGCGGTGAAGGCGCCGCTGTGGCCGCTGCACACCTGGCTGCCCAACGCGATGGGGGAGTCCACCGCCCCGGTCGCCGTGCTGATCACCGCGGTCGTCGACAAGGTCGGCACCTTCGCGATGCTCCGCTTCTGCCTCCAGCTCTTCCCGGAGGCCAGCAAGTGGGCCACCCCGACGATCCTGGTCCTCGCGCTCATCAGCATCATCTACGGGGCGCTGCTGGCGATCGGCCAGCGGGACATCAAGCGGCTGATCGCCTACGCCTCGATCTCCCACTTCGGCTTCATCATCCTGGGCATCTTCGCGATGACCAGCCAGGGCCAGGGCGGCGCCACCCTCTACATGGTCAACCACGGCGTCTCCACGGCCGCGCTGATGCTGGTGGCCGGGTTCCTGATCACCCGGCGCGGCTCGCGGCTCATCGAGGACTACGGCGGGGTGCAGAAGGTCGCCCCGGTGCTCGCCGGCACCTTCCTGATCGGCGGGCTCGCCACCCTCTCGCTGCCCGGACTGGCGCCGTTCATCAGCGAATTCCTGGTCCTGGTCGGCACGTTCAGCCGCTATCCGGCGTTCGGCGTCATCGCGACCGTCGGCATCGTGTTGGCGGCGCTGTACGTCCTGATCCTCTACCAGCGCACCATGACCGGTCCGGTGAAGGCCGAGGTGCGGTCGATGCCCGATCTGCGGGCGCGTGAGCTGGTCGTGGTGGCCCCGCTCATCGCGCTGCTGATCTTCCTCGGGGTCTATCCGAAGCCGCTGGCCGACATCGTCAACCCGGCGGTCGACCACACGCTGTCCGTGGTGGACAAGAAGGATCCCAAGCCCGATCACCCGGTCACCGACGCGGGCTGGTTCCATTACAGCCCGGCGTCCGAGGGTGCTTCCCACGACGGTGCTTCCGGAGGTGCCAAGTGACTCACGCGGCCACTGTCCACAGCCTGTGGACAACAGCGGCGGCGGCCCCCGACAAGATCCCGTCGCCGGATATCGAATACGGCCAGCTGTCGCCCACGCTGATCGTGCTCGGCGCCGCGATCGTCGGCGTCCTGATCGAGGCGTTCCTTCCGCGCCGGCAGCGTTATGTCGCGCAGCTGTTCGTCTCCGTGGTCGCCCTGGCCGCGGCGTTCGCCGCGGTGATCGGCCTCGCCGCCGGCGACTACGGCACCAGCAAGTCCCGGGTCGCGGCCATGGGCGCGATCGCCGTCGACGGACCGGCGCTCTTCCTCCAGGGCACCATTCTCCTGGTCGCGCTGGTGGCGGTGTTCACCTTCGCCGAGCGGCGGCTGGACCCGGTGGCGCACGGCAACCGCGTCGACTCCTTCGCGGCGCAGGCCGCCGCCGTGCCCGGCGGCGACGCCGAAAAGGCCGCCGTCAAGGCCGGTTTCACCACCACCGAGGTCTTTCCGCTGGTCCTCTTCGCGGTCGGCGGCATGCTGGTCTTCCCGTCCGCCAATGACCTGCTGACGCTCTTCGTGGCGCTGGAGGTCTTCTCCCTGCCGCTGTACGTCCTGTGCGCGCTCGCCCGGCGCCAGCGCCTCCTGTCGCAGGAGGCCGCCGTCAAGTACTTCCTGCTGGGCGCCTTCTCCTCGGCGTTCCTGCTCTTCGGCATCGCCCTGCTGTACGGCTACGCGGGCACGGTCACCTACTCCGGGATCGCGGACGTCGTCGACGGCCAGGTCAGGAACGTCACCCCGGCGCTGGCCGGGACCATGGGCAATGACGCGCTGCTGCTGATCGGCGGGGCGATGCTGCTGATGGGGCTGCTGTTCAAGATCGGCGCGGTGCCGTTCCACATGTGGACCCCGGACGTCTACCAGGGCGCCCCCACCCCGGTGACCGGCTTCATGGCCGCCGCTACCAAGGTCGCGGCCTTCGGCGCGCTGCTGCGGTTGCTGTACGTGGTGCTGCCGGGGCTGCGCTGGGACTGGCGGCCGGTGATGTGGGGCGTCGCCATCGTCACCATGCTGGGCGGTGCGATCGTGGCCGTCACCCAGACCGATGTGAAGCGGCTGCTGGCGTACTCCTCGATCGCCCATGCCGGGTTCATCCTGGCCGGTGTCATCGCCACCACGCCCGAAGGCATCTCCTCCGTCCTCTTCTACCTGGCCGCGTACTCCTTCGTGACCCTCGGCGCCTTCTCCGTGGTCACCCTGGTGCGGGACGCGGGCGGTGAGGCCACCCATCTGTCCAAGTGGGCCGGGCTCGGCCGCCGTTCGCCCCTGGTGGCCGCCGTCTTCGCGGTCTTCCTGCTGGCCTTCGCCGGTATCCCGCTGACCAGCGGCTTCGCCGGGAAGTTCGCGGTCTTCAAGGCGGCGGCCGACGGTGGGGCGGGCGCGCTGGTCGTGATCGGTGTGATCTCCTCGGCGATCGCCGCGTTCTTCTACATCCGGGTGATCGTGCTGATGTTCTTCAGCGAACCGCGCACGGACGGCCCGTCCGTGGCGGTGCCGAGCCCGCTGACCTCGTCGGCCATCGCGATCGGTGTGGCGGTCACGGTGGTCCTGGGCGTCGCCCCGCAGTACTTCCTGGACCTCGCGAGCCAGGCGGGGGTCTTCGTCCGGTAGCGGATGGTCGACGGCGGATCCGGGACGCCCGGCGATACGGACGCCGCCGGCCGGCAGCCATGGGGGCTGCCGGCCGGCGGCGTCCGTGCGTCCGGGGTGCTTCGGATCAGCCGGTCGGGAGGTCGGTCGGCAGATCGGTCGGGAGGTCGGTCGGGAGGCCGGAGGGGAGCGACGTCGGCATACCCGAGGGAAGATCGCTGGGCGAGGCCGCCTTGGTGAAGGTGTCGTTCTTGGCCAGCGCGTCCCAGTCGACGGTGAGGGTCTTGCCGTCCGCGCTGGTGGTGACCTTGCCCGCGCTGCGCTCGGTGTTGCCGTCGGCGCATTTGAGCATCAGCATCTTCCCGCCCATGTCGGTGTAGTCACCGGTGCAGGTGTGCTCGCCGGCGATCAGGACGGCCTTCTCTCCGCTGATGGACAGGATGACGGCCTCGTCGTCGGACTTCGCCACATAGGTGCCCGCGACCTTCCCGTCCGCGCCCCCCTCCGCCGGGGCGCTCGACGCGGAGGCGGACGCGGTGTCCTTGGACGTGTCCTTCTCGTCGTCGCCACCGTCACTGCCACATGCGGTCAGCAGCAGGGCGGCCGCCGCCACCGCACCGGCCATGCTCACTGCCTTCTTCACGTTCTCCTCCTGGGTTGATAGGGCAGGAGCACGACAAATTAGCAGCCGGGTCAGGGCGTGGCCGGAACGACCTGACCGGTCACCTCGCCCAGGCCGATACGGGCCCCCTGCGGGCCCGGCGCCCAGGCCGTGATGGTCACTTCGTCGCCGTCCTCCAGGAAGGTCCGGGTGCCGTCGGGGAGGCGCAGGGGGTCGCGGCCTCCCCAGGTGAGTTCGAGGAGACAGCCGAGTTCGTCCGGGCGCGGACCGCTGACCGTGCCGGAGGCGAAGACGTCACCGGTGCGCAGCGAGGCGCCGTTCACCGTCAGGTGCGCGAGCTGCTGGGCCGCGGTCCAGTACATGGCGGAGAAGGGCGGGCGGGAGACGGTATGGCCGTTGAGGGCGACCTCGATGCGCAGATCGAGCCCGCCGGGCTCGGCGGCGCTGTCGTCGAGATAAGGGAGCAGCGGGACGTCGCGGGCGGGAGGGCTGGTACGGGCCGCGGCGAGGGCTTCCAGCGGGGTGACCCACGCGGCCAGCGAGGTGGCGAAGGACTTGCCGAGGAAGGGGCCGAGCGGGCGGTACTCCCACGCCTGGATGTCGCGTGCGGACCAGTCGTTGAGCAGACAGACGCCGAAGACATGGTCGTGGAACCCGGAGAGCGGCACCGGTGTATGAACAGTGGAAGGGGCGCCGACGACGAAGGCCACCTCCGCTTCGAAATCCAGGCGGAGGGAGGGCCCGAAGACCGGAGTGGGGGAGGAAGCGTGTGGTGCGGAGGTATCGGCCGGGGGCAGGTGCTGGCCCTGCGGGCGGACGATGGGCGTGCCCGAGACGAGGAGGGTGCCGGCCCGGCCGTGGTAGCCGATCGGCATGTGCTTCCAGTTGGGGCTGAGCACATCGCCGTCCGGGCGGAAGATCCTGCCCGCGTTGGTGGCGTGGTGCTCGCTCGCATAGAAGTCGGCGTAGTCGGCCACCTCGAAGGGGAGATGGAGCGCCACGGTGGCGAGGGGGTGCATCAGGGGCTCGACGGCCGGCCGGTGCACCGGGTCGGTGAGCCACTCGAGCACCTCGGCGCGGACGGCCCGCCAGACCGGGCGGCCCGCGGCCATCAGCGGGTTGAGGGTGTCGGCGGCCAGCAGTTCGGCGTGCGGAGAGGCGGTGGCGGCCGCGGCGGCCCCGGCGTCCAGCACATGGTCTCCGTAGCGCACCCCGATCTTCCGCAGATGGGGGGTGTCTGGCGGGGTGAAGACCCCATAGGGGAGGTTGTGCGGCCCGAAGGGGTCACCTTCGGGCAGGTCCAGCGGGGATCGCTGCGGCATCGGGGCTGCCTCGCCTTCTCCTCGGCACGGTGGGGGCGCGGGGGCGCAGGGCACACCCTAAGGTCCGGTCCGGGGCGAGCGGGGCGAGTGGGCGCCGGCTGCCCGCATCGGCCCGGGGGTATCCGGTCCGCGGGGTGCTGGGGCCCCAAGGGCGCCTGGAGGCTGAGGGACCGGTGCGCCGGGCGGGTGCGGGTCACCCAGGGGCGGCGGATCGGCCGGGTCACCGTGGGGGAGGACGGCCGGTGCTCACCCCGCGCGGGGACGGTCGGGCGGGTGAGCCGGCCGCCGACCATGTGCCGGCCGCCGCGGGCGACCGGAGGAGCGTCGCAGCGCTGGACTTCCCCAGCTCCGGACTCCGCTCGGAGCCGGTCGTCGGCGCCGGGGGCCCTGGCTCGACGCCGGGACGGCTCCTCGGTCCTCGGGCTCCGCGTCACCGGCCTGCCCGCGGCGGCGAGTTTCGGCCCGGTGGTGCGGTTCGTCCCCGGCACGGAGTACGCGTCGCCACGGCCGGCGGCGGCGGTGGTGGTCGGGCGCGGGTGATCGGTCGGCGGCCGTGGCATGAATGAACTGCTGCGATCGCGGTACTGCGATGTGAAGCGGCCGGTTTCGGGAGAGAGCGGTGAGAGGCGCACAAGGCGGGAAGGCGCCCACAGTGATCGATACCCGACCGGATACGCTGCCTGTTGGTGGAGGCAGCGACACATCGACATTCGCGTCATTCGTAGGCAGACAGGAGTACCCCGTGAGCTTCGTCGGGCCCTTGGGGCTGAGCGTGCGGGACCGGACTCTGGAAGCCGACACCCAGGCCGGGCTGACGGCGGTCGAGGAGGGCCTGCTGGAGGCCACCAAGAGCGATGTCCCCTTCATCACCGAGGCCGCCCAGCATCTGGTGCGGGCCGGGGGGAAGCGTTTCCGGCCACTGCTGGTGCTGCTGGCCGCGCAGTTCGGTGACCCCCACGCACCCGGTGTGGTGCCCTCCGCCGTCGTCGTCGAACTCACCCATCTGGCGACCCTGTACCACGACGATGTGATGGACGAGGCCGAGGTGCGGCGCGGCGTCTCCAGCGCCAACGCCCGCTGGGGCAACTCGGTGGCGGTCCTCACCGGAGACTTCCTCTTCGCCCGTGCCTCGCACATCCTGGCCGATCTCGGCCCGGAGGCGGTGCGGATCCAGGCCGAGGCGTTCGAGCGGCTGGTGACCGGTCAGATCCTGGAGACGGCGGGTCCCCGCGACGGCCGGGACCCGGTCGAGCACTACCTGGATGTGCTGGCCGGCAAGACGGGCTCGCTGATCGCCGTCTCCGGCCGGTTCGGCGCGATGATGTCGGGCGCCGACGAGACCATCGTCAGCGTCCTCACCCAGTACGGTGAGCGGCTCGGCATGGCCTTCCAGCTCGCCGACGATGTGCTGGACATCGCCAGCGACAGCCATGAGTCCGGTAAGACCCCCGGCACCGATCTGCGCGAGGGCGTCGCCACCCTGCCCGTGCTCTATCTGCGGGCCCAGGCCGAGGCGACCGGCTCCGCCGAGGACCGCGAGCTGTGCGAGCTGCTCGCGGGCGACCTCACCGATGACGCGCGCCATGCCGAGGTGCTGCGGCGGCTGCGCGTCCATCCAGCGCTGGAGCAGGCCCGTCGGGTCACCGTCCGCTACGCGGCGGAGGCGCGGTCGATGCTGGCACCGCTGCCCGACGGCCCGGCGAAGGCGGCCCTGGAGGGGCTGTGCGACGCGGTGGTCCACCGGGCGGGCTGACGCCCAGGTGCCCACTCGGCGCTTCACGGCGCCTTCGCGGTGCCGATGCCTGGGCGGTTGTGCGCCCGGTCCCGGACTTCCGGTGGGGTGGCGTCATACCCGAGCACTACGCGCGGGTGATCCTGCGGGCTGACGCGCCACGGCGGTCGATTTGATGGGATGAAAAGACCACCACATGGCGGGATCGGGTGACAATGGCCCGAGAGGTGGACGAGTGCAAGCTGACAAACCGCCGCCGACGACGGAGGTAGAGCACATATGGCACGGATCCGACCGACACAGGTCGCCGACGACGGCTTCTGGGACGATGAGCGGCCATCCCGGGGGAAGAAGGCCGCCCGGTACGCCGCTCCGGTCGCGGTCGCGGGCATCGCGGCGGCGACCATAGGACTGGTCCCGGCGCTCGCCAGCACCGGCGACCCCGACCTGCCGAAGATCTCGGCGCAAGAGCTCATCAGCAAGATGGCGGCATCGGACACCCAGCAGCTGTCCGGTTCGGTGAAGATCACCACCGATCTGGGCGTCCCCTCGCTCCCGGGCGGCGGTTCCCTCGCCGACCTCGGCGGCGCGCGGGGCGGCGACGCGTCCGCCTCGCCCGACTCCCGGCTGCTGGAGCTGGTGTCCGGCTCGCACACCCTGCGGGTGGCCGCCGACGGCCCCGACAAGCAGCGGGTGTCGATCGTCGAGAACGCCGCCGAGTACAGCATGATCCACAACGGCGACGAGATCTGGGCGTACGACAGCGGGAGCAACTCCGCCTACCACGCCACCGCCCCCAAGGACGCCGAGGCCAAGGGCGACCACCGGCAGGACGTGCCGAAGGACCTGCGGGACGCCACGCCCCAGGAGATCGCCAAGAAGGTGCTCGCCGCCGTGGACGGCACCACCGATGTGAGGGTCGACGGCACCGCCCGGGTCGCCGGACGGGACGCGTACCAGCTGCTGATCGAGCCCGAGCAGAACAGCCACTCCACGATCGGGTCGGTCCGTATCGCGGTGGACGCGGACACCGGCGTCCCGCTGAAGTTCACGCTCTCCCCGAAGAGCGGCGGCAAGGCGGCCATCGACGTCGGCTTCACCAAGGTGGACTTCGGCAAGCCCAAGGCGAGCACCTTCGACTTCACCCCGCCCAAGGGCACCAAGGTCACCGAGGCGCCCGACGCGGGCCGGAACGGCGCCAAGGACTTCGGTGCCAAGGACCTCAAGGGCGCCCAGGACGCCCTGTCCGGGCTGAACGTCGTCGGTGAGAGCTGGGATGCGGTCGCCCGGATCGACGTCCCCGGCGCCGCGGCGTTCACGGCCCCCGGCGTCGACAGCGGCGCGGGCGCGGCGTCCGGCCTCCTCGACGGCTTCGGCAAGAAGGTCAAGGGCGACTTCGGCTCCGGCACCGTGATCAGCACCCGGCTGGTGAACGCGCTGCTGACCGACGACGGCAAGGTGTTCGTCGGCGCGGTCGACAAGGACGCCCTGGTCAAGGCGGCCGACGCGGCCAAGTGAGGCGCTGGGCGCACAACGTGTAGATCACGACGCACGATGAAGGGGAGCCCGTGGAGCAGCGGTCCGCCGAGGACGACGCCGCGGTGGAGACCCGCGGGCTCACCAAGCGCTACCGGGGCGGACAGCTCGCGGTCGACGCACTCGACCTGTCCGTGCCGCGGGGCAGCGTCTTCGGCTTCCTCGGGCCCAACGGCTCGGGGAAGACGACGACCATCCGCATGCTCATGGGGCTGATCGAGCCCACCTCCGGCAGAGCCGGACTGCTCGGCGAGCCGATGCCGCGCGCCGCCCGGAGCGTGCTGCCGAGGGTGGGCGCCCTCATCGAGGGCCCCGCCCTCTACCCCTTTCTGACCGGCCGCGACAATCTGCTGCGCTTCGACGCCGCCGACCCCACCGCGGACCCCCGCACCCGGACCACCCGTGTCGCGGCCGCCCTGGACCGGGTCGGGCTGGCCGCCGTGGCCGGGAAGAAGGCCCGCGCCTACTCACTCGGCATGAAACAGCGCCTGGGTCTGGCCGCCGCGCTGCTCCAGCCGCGTGAGCTGCTGGTCCTGGACGAGCCGACCAACGGCCTCGATCCGCAGGGCATGCGCGAGATCCGTACCCTGGTGCGCGAACTGGCCGAGGACGGCACCACCGTCTTCCTCTCCTCGCACCTCCTCGATGAGATCGAACAGGTGTGCACGCACGCCGCCGTCATGGCCCAGGGCCGTCTGATCGCCCAGGGCACGGTGGCCGAACTGGCGGCGGGCAGCCGCGGCAGGCTGGCCGTCACCACCCCGGACCCGGTGGACGCGGTCCGGGTCCTCAAGGAGCACGGGGTGACCGATCTGGTGGTGCTGGACGAGCGCGTCTCCGGCGAGCTGCCGGTGCCCGGCCCCGGCGCCGACGAGGCACCGCTGGAGCTGGCCGACCTCAACGCCGCCCTGGTACGCGCCGGGGTGCGGGTCCGGGCCTTCGGGGCCGAACGCGCCTCGCTCGAGGACGCCTTCGTGGCGCTGACCGGGGAGGGCTTCGATGTCGCGGGCTGACAGGGCTGATGAACGGGACGACAGGGCGGAGGCCGCGGGCACCGGCGTACCGGACAGGGCCGACACGCCGGACCCGCGCCGCCCGAGCCTCCTGTGGTCCCTGGAGCTCTTCCGCTCCGAGCTGATCACCACCCTCCGCCGCTGGCGGACGCTGGCCCTGCTCGGAGTGCTCGCGCTGATCCCGATCCTCATCGGTATCGCGGTGAAGATCGAGACGAGCGACGGCGGAAGTCTCGGCGGCGGCCGTGGCGGAGACGGGCAGGGCCCGGCCTTCTTCTCCCAGATCACCAACAACGGCATCTTCCTGGTCTTCGCCTCGCTGGCGGCGACGCTGCCGGTCTTCCTGCCGATGGTGATCGGCGTGATCGCCGGTGACGCCGTCGCCGGTGAGGCGGGCTCCGGGACGCTGCGCTATCTGCTGGTCGCCCCCGCCGGGCGGACCCGGCTGCTGCTGGCCAAATTCGCCACCACCATGGCCTTCTGCCTGATCTCGACCCTGGTCGTGTCCCTCTCAGGCCTGGTGACGGGGGCGCTGCTCTTCCCGCTCGGCGATGTCACGCTGATCTCGGGCATCACCGTCCCGTTCGAGGACGCGCTGCTCCGGGCCCTCGCTGTGGCGGCCGTGGTGGCCCTGTCGCTGGTGGGGATCGCGACGGCGGGGCTGTTCATCTCGACCCTGACCAACAGCGGGATCGCGGCCATGGCCACGACCGTGGGGCTGGTGGTCACCGTGCAGATCCTCGACACCATCCCGCAGCTGCACGCGATCCACCCGTATCTCTTCCCGCACTACTGGCTCAGCTTCGCCGATCTCCTCCGTGAGCCGGTCTACTGGGACCAGATGGTCAAGAACATGGGACTGCAAGGGCTGTACGTCGCCGTGTTCGGCTCGGCGGCCTGGGCCCGGTTCACCGCGAAGGACATCACGGCCTGAGCCCTGGGTCCTGAGCGCTGAGTCCTGAGCCCTGAACCCAGAGCCGGTGTGCCGGCGGAGCCGAACACGGCGCGTCGTCCGGGACCGGGATCAGGCGCCGCCGAGCGTCCAGACCGCGTAGGCGATGGCGTCGCTGTTGCGGTCCAGCGCGGTGTCGTCGATGTTGCCCGAGGTGTCGCAGGAGCGGTGGTAGCAGCGGTCGAACGCCTGACCGGAGGTGCCGCCCCACTTCTGGGCCTGGGCGGCGGTCTTGATGTAGTCGGCGCCGCTGAAGAGACCGCCCACCGGGATGCCCACGTTCTTGAACGGCGCGTGGTCGGAGCGGCCGTCACCCTCGGTCTCGATCTCGGTGGGGACGCCCTTGGCGGAGAAGAACGCCTTGAACACCGACTCGATCCCGGGATCGTCGTCATAGACGAAGTAGCCGGGGTTGGGCGAGCCGATCATGTCGAAGTTGAGGTAGGCGTCGATCTTCGCCCGTTCGGCGGACGGCAGGTTGTTGACGTAGGAGCGGGAGCCGACCATGCCCAGCTCCTCGGCGCCCCACCAGGCGAACCGCAGATGCTTGGTGGGCTTCGCCCCCTGGCGGGCGACGGCGAGCGCGGTCTCCAGGATTCCGGCGGAGCCCGAGCCGTTGTCGTTGATCCCGGGACCCGCGGTGACGGAGTCGAGATGGGCGCCGGAGAACACCACATGGCCGGTGTCGCCGCCGGGCCAGTCGGCGATGAGGTTGTAGCCGGTGGCGCCGCCGGAGGTGAACTGCTGGACGGTGGTGGTGTACCCGGCGGCGTCCAGCTTGCCCTTGATGTAGTCGAGCGACGCCTTGTAGCCGGGGCGGCCGTGGGCGCGGTTGCCGCTGTTGGCGGTGGCGATGGCCTGGAGCTGGGCCAGATGGGCCTTCACATTGGCCACGGAGAGGTCCGGCGCGGCGAGGGCGGTACGGGTGTCCGCCGAGTGCCGGGCCGGTGCGGCGGCGGAGGTGGCGGGGGCGGCCGACACCAGGGCGGCGATCGCCGTACCGGCGGCGGCCATGGTGACCGCCCGGCGCAGCAGGGCTCTTCGGGGGCGGCGCGCAACGCATGACGACATGGGGGGCTCCGATTCCGAACGAGGACAGGACGGAATGACGTGACGCTGTGTGGTGCACGTGCCCATGGGGGCGGTGGAGCGGCGAACCGGCGGGGTGCGGTGAACCGATGAAGCGCGGTGAACCGGACCGGCGGCGCGGTGAAGCGGTGGTGTGGCGCGACGCTGATGCTCGGGTGCGGCTGACTCCGCGTCAAGAGCGGAAACCGGACATCGGACATCACCCGCCGGATATCGACCCCGGCCGCGCATCCGGCACGGCGGCGTCCGCCACGCCCGTTCCGGGTACGGCATCGCTCTCCGGCGCCGCCACGGCCACCCCCTCCGGTGCCGCCACGGTCGCCGACTCCGGTGCCGCCACGGCCGCCGTCTCCGGTGCCGCCACGGCCGCCGTCTCCGGTGCCGCCACGGCCGCCGTCTCCGGTGCCGCCACGGCCGCCGTCTCCGGTGCCGTCACGGGCGCCGACAGCGCGGCCGCCCGCGCGGCGGCCTCGGCCAGCTCCCGCCGCGCCCGCCGGGCGGTGCGCAGCGCGTCCCAGGTGAGCAGCGCGAGGGCGAGCCAGACGAGCGCGAAGCCCGCCCACCGCTCGGGTGGCATCGACTCGTGGAAGACGACGAGCCCGAGGACGAACTGGAAGGTCGGCGCCACGTACTGGAGCATCCCGATCGTCGACAGCGGCAGCCGCACCGCCGAGGCGCCAAAGCAGATCAGCGGCAGCGCCGTGACGAACCCACAGCTCGCCAGCAGCGCCGCGTGCCCGGCGCCCTCGGTGGTGAACGTACTGTCGCCGCGCGCCCCCAGCCAGAGCAGGAAGCCGAGCGCGGGCAGGAACTGTACGGCGGTCTCGGCGGCCAGCGACTCCAGCCCGTCCAGTCCGACCCGCTTCTTGGCCAGGCCGTACGTCGCGAAGCTGAAGGCGAGGGTGAGCGCGATCCACGGCAGCTTGCCGTAGCCCACCGACAGCACGCCCACGGCCACCACGCCGACGCCCACCGCCGCCCACTGCGCGGGCCGCAGCCGCTCACGCAGCAGCAGCACCCCGAAGGCGATGCTGACCAGCGGGTTGATGAAGTATCCGAGCGCGGTCTCCACCACATGACCGCTGTTGACGCCCCAGATGTAGAGGCCCCAGTTGACCGAGATCACGGTCGCGGCGAGCGCGATCATGCCCAGCCGCTTGGGCTCCCGCAGCAGCGGCCGTATCCAGCTCCAGCGGCGCAGCACCACCAGCAGCAGCCCGACGGCCGCCAGTGACCACACCATCCGGTGGGCGAGGATCTCCACCGCGCCGGCGGGTTCCAGCAGCGGCCAGAAGAGCGGCACCAGCCCCCAGATGCCGTACGCGGCGAAGCCGTAGAGGAGGCCGGTGCGATCGGTGCGATCGGTGCGGTCCTGCTGGTTCTGCTGCGTCACGGCACCCTCCCCGACGGCATGGCGGACCCTGGGTGGGCCCGTTCCGAAGGTCCGAAGGTAGCGCCGCCGAGGCCCGCCTGTCATTCCCGTCTCAGGAAACGGTGATGACAGGCGGGCCGTGGTGCGTACGGGGCGGATCAGCCCTTCAGCGCGGCCGCGACCGAGTCCGCGATGGGCGTGGTCGGGCGGCCGATGAGACGGGACAGATCGCCCGGGGTGGCGGCCAGCCGGCCGCGCTCGATGGCCGCCTCGACGTCGGAGAGGATCGCGGCGAGCGGCTCGGGCACGCCCGAGCCGGTGAGGATGGACCGGTACTCCTCCGGGGAGACGGGGCGGTAGACGATCTTCTTACCGGTCTGGCCGGCGACCACCTCGGCGTACTCGGCGAAGCTCCAGGCGGTGTCGCCGGAGAGCTCGTACGCCTTGCCCGCATGGCCCTCGCCGGTCAGGACGGCGACGGCGGCCGCCGCGTAGTCGGCGCGCGAGGCGGAGGCGACCCGGCCCTCGCCCGCGGCGCCCACGACGGCGCCGTGCTCGAGGACGGGGGCGAGCTTCTCGGTGTAGTTCTCGTTGTACCAGCCGTTGCGCAGCAGGACGTGCGGCAGACCGGAGTCGGCGATCGCCTGTTCGGTGACCTTGTGCTCATCGGCCAGGGTGAAGTCGGCGGCGGGGCCGCCCAGCACGCTGGTGTAGGCGAGCAGGGCGACACCGGCGTCCTTGGCGGCGTCGATGACGGCCTGGTGCTGCGGAGCGCGCTGCCCGACCTCGCTGCCGGAGATCAGCAGCACCTTGTCGCCCGCGGCGAAGGCGCCGGTGAGCGTTTCGGGCCGGTTGTAGTCGGCCGCGTGCAGCCGCACGCCACGGTCGGCGAGACCGGCGGCCTTTGCGGTGTCGCGCACGACCGCGGTGATCTGGTCGGCGGGAACCTTCTCCAGCAGCCCTTCGACGACGAGGCGGCCGAGGTGACCGGTGGCGCCGGTGACGACGATGCTCATATCCGTGACTCTCCTGTTCGGGTCGGTACGCCCACCTTAGAGGAAGCGCTAACCATTGGAAAGCTACTGCCGCTTAAGTAAGTGTGTTCATTCGAGGCGGGGCCGCTCCCGGGCCTCCCGCTCCCGCCCCGCCAGGCCGACGTCGAACGGCAGGATCGTCACCGCGACCCCCGGCAGCTGCTCCAGCGTCTTCGCCAGCGACTCCGCCGTGCCCCGGTGCAGCAGCTTGCCCAGCGGGGAGGCGTAGGTGCGGCGCGGCACCAGCAGGGTCAGCGCGGTCTGCCCGTCCGCGGTCGTGCGGGCCGCCAGCTCCAGCACCGCATGGCGCAGCCGCCGGTCCGGGCACTCCACGACCTCCAGCGGCACCGTCACCCCCGCCGTGGCCTCCCATCGCGCCATCAGCCGGCGGGCGTGGGCCTCGTCCACCATGAAGTGCACCGCGCGCACCTCGTCGGGGCGCAGCTCATGCGCGTACCGCAGGGCCTTGACGGTCGCGAGGTCGATGCTGTCCGCCAGCACCTGGACCACATGGCGCCGCCAGCGCGGAAGGTCGTCCCCGGGGTGCGGAACGGCCTCCAGGGCCGCCGCCTCCGCGCGGTACTCGCGGTTGATCCGGATCAGCGCCCATACGCCCACCGGGAAGACCACCACGACCAGCCAGGCGCCCTCGGTGAACTTGGTGATCGCGAAGATCAGCACCACGGCGGCGGAGACGGTCGCGGCGATGAGGTTGACCGCGATCTTCCAGGACCGGCCCGGCTCCCGGCGCCGCAGGTGGTAGGCGGTCAGCCCGGCCCCGGCCATGGTGAAGGCGGTGAACACCCCGATCGCGTACAGCGCCACCAGCCGGTCCACGCTGGCGTCCGTGACCAGCAGCAGCGCCAGCGCGATCACGGCCAGCGAGACGATCCCGTTGGAGAACGCCAGCCGGTGGCCGCGCCGGGTCAGCTGCCGGGGCAGAAAGCGGTCCTCGGCCACGAAGCTGGCCAGGAAGGGGAAGCCGGTGAAGGGCGTGTTGGCGCCCGTGAAGAGGATGAGCGCGGTCGCCAGCTGGACGAACGCCAGCCCCAGGGCGCCCAGCGGCCCGCCGCCGAAGACCAGACGGGCCTCCTGCGCGAGCACGGTCGGGGTGCCGTCCCGGTACGGGATGGCATGGGTGAAGTGGGCGAGGGCGGAGACCCCGAGGACGAGGGTACCCAGGACGCAGCTCATCGTGATCAGCGTGCGGCGGGCGTTGCGGCCCTGGGGCTCCCGGAAGACCGACACGCCGTTGGAGATCGCCTCCAGACCGGTCAGCGAGGAGCCGCCGTTGGCGAACGAGCGCAGCACGATGAAGAGCGAGGCGCCGTAGAGCCAGCCGCTGCCCGGGGTGCCGAGCGGCACGGCGCCCGCGGCGTGCACATCGGCGTGCGGAAGCCGCCCGGTGAGCCCGCGGACCACACCGACCACCAGCATCAGGCCGACGGCGAGGACGAACAGGTAGGCGGGCACCATGAAGATCCGCCCGGCCTCGCGCAGTCCGCGCAGATTGCCGTAGGCCAGGACCAGGATCGCCAGCGCGCTGAGGGGCAGCTGGAGGTGGTCGATACCGGTCCATCCGCCGCCGATGAGATGGGCGAACGAGATGATCGCGTTGGTGCCCGCCGAGGCCTGCACCGCGACGGTGACGATGTAGTCCACCAGCAGCGCCACGGACGCGATCTGGGCGATGTCGGGGCCGAAGTTCTCCCGGGCGACCACATATGAGCCGCCCGCCCGGGTGTAGATCGTCACCACATCGCTGTAGCAGAGCGTGATCAGCAGCAGCACCAGCAGAATCGCCCCGGTCACCGGGAGGATCAGGGTGAACGCCGCGACCCCGATGACCGGCACCAGCACCCGCAGGATCTCCTCGCTGCCGTACGCCGTCGAGGAGATGCAGTCGGAGGCCAGCACGCCCAGGGCGGCCCGGTTGCTCAGCTTCTCGCGCTGGATCCGCTCGGTGACCAGGGGCGGGCCGAGCAGCAGCCGCTTGAGACGGTAGCTGGGGCGGTCCGGTGGCTGGGACGGGGCGGCGGTGTCGGCCATGCGCCCATGAGAGCGGGTGCCCGGCCGGAGCGTGGTCAGACGCTCCGGCCGGACACCCGCCTGTGCCCGTACGTACGAATGGGCCCGTCGGTGGCCGGGGCCGTTCGGGGATCAGCCCACGACGGTCCAGGTGTCGCCCCCGGCGAGCAGCGCGCCGAGGTCGCCCTTGCCCTTCAGCTCCACGGCGTTGTCGAGCTGGTGGGACATCAGGGTGTCGTAGACCGGGCGCTGGACATCGCGCAGCACCCCGATGGGGGTGTGGTGCAGGGTGTCGGCGTCGGCGAGCCGGGTCAGCGCGAACGCCGTGGTGGGCGAGGCGGAGTGGGCGTCGTGGACCAGCACCTGGTGCTCGTTGTCCGCGGTGACGGTGACGACTTCGAGATCGCCGGTGTTCTGGTTGCGGATGACGCCCTTGCTCTGGTCCACGCCGAAGCGGATCGGCTGCCCGTGCTCCAGCCGGATCACGGCCTCCTGGGCCTGCTGCTTGTCCTTCAGGGCCTCGAAGGCGCCGTCGTTGAAGATGTTGCAGTTCTGGTAGATCTCCACCAGCGCGGTGCCCGGGTGGGCCGCCGCCTGCCGCAGCACCTCGGTGAGGTGCTTGCGGTCGGAGTCGATGGTGCGGGCCACGAAGCCCGCCTCGGCGCCGAGCGCGAGCGACAGCGGGTTGAACGGCGCGTCCAGGGAGCCCATCGGGGTCGACTTGGTGATCTTGCCGACCTCGGAGGTGGGGCTGTACTGACCCTTGGTCAGGCCGTAGATGCGGTTGTTGAAGAGCAGGATCTTCAGGTTCACATTGCGGCGCAGCGCGTGGATCAGGTGGTTGCCGCCGATCGAGAGCGCGTCGCCGTCACCGGTGACGACCCACACCGACAGATCGGGGCGCGAGGCGGCCAGACCGGTGGCGATGGCGGGGGCGCGGCCGTGGATGGAGTGCATCCCGTAGGTGTTCATGTAGTACGGGAAGCGCGAGGAGCAGCCGATGCCGGAGACGAAGACGATGTTCTCCTTCGCCAGGCCCAGTTCGGGCATGAAGCCCTGGACGGCGGCGAGAATCGCGTAGTCACCGCAGCCGGGGCACCAGCGGACCTCCTGGTCGGACTTGAAGTCCTTCATCGTCTGCTTGGTGTCGCTCTTGGGCACCAGGGAGAGCGCGCTCGGAGCCGATGCCGCGCCCTCGGCGAGGGTCTCAGTCATCGATGGCCTCCTTAAGGGCGGTGGCGAGCTGTTCGGCCTTGAAGGGCAGTCCGCGGACCTGGGTGAAGGAGCGGGTGTCGACCAGGTAGCGGGCGCGCAGCAGGGTGGCCAGCTGACCCAGGTTCATCTCCGGCACCACCACCTTCTCGTAACCCTCCAGAACCTTGCCGAGGTTGGCGGGGAACGGGTTGAGGTGGCGCAGATGGGCCTGGGCGATCCGGTCGCCCGCGGCGCGGACGCGGCGCACGGCGGCGGTGATCGGGCCGTACGTGGAACCCCACCCCAGGACCAGGGTGCGGGCGTCGCCGGTCGGGTCGTCCACCTCGACGTCCGGCACGGCGATGCCGTCCACCTTGGCCTGGCGGACGCGGACCATGTGGTCGTGGTTGGCCGGGTCGTAGGAGATGTTCCCCGTGCCGTCCTGCTTCTCGATCCCGCCGATCCGGTGCTCCAGACCGGGCGTTCCGGGCACGGCCCAGGGGCGGGCCAGGGTCTCCGGGTCGCGCTTGTACGGCCAGAAGACCTCGGTGCCGTCGGCCAGCACATGGTTGGGGCCGGTCGCGAATTGAACCCGCAGATCGGGCAGTTCGTCCACCTCCGGCACCCGCCAGGGCTCCGAGCCGTTGGCCAGGTAGCCGTCCGACAGCAGGAACACCGGGGTGCGGTAGGTCAGGGCGATCCGGGCGGCGTCGAGCGCGGCGTCGAAGCAGTCGGCCGGGGTCTTCGGGGCCACGATCGGCACCGGGGCCTCGCCGTTGCGCCCGTACATGGCCTGGAGCAGATCGGCCTGCTCGGTCTTGGTGGGCAGTCCGGTGGAGGGGCCGCCGCGCTGGATGTCGATCACCAGCAGCGGCAGCTCCAGCGAGACCGCGAGCCCGATGGTCTCCGACTTCAGCGCCACCCCCGGGCCGGAGGTGGTGGTCACGGCGAGGGAGCCGCCGAAGGCCGCGCCGAGGGCGGCACCGATACCGGCGATCTCGTCCTCGGCCTGGAAGCTGCGCACGCCGAAGTTCTTGTGCTTGGACAGCTCGTGCAGGATGTCCGAGGCGGGGGTGATCGGGTACGACCCCAGGAACAGCGGCAGATCCGCCTGGCGGGAGGCCGCGATCAGCCCGTACGACAGCGCCAGGTTTCCGGAGATGTTCCGGTAGGTGCCGGTGGGGAACGCGGTGGTGGCCGGCGCGACCTCGTAGGAGACGGCGAAGTCCTCGGTGGTCTCGCCGAAGTTCCAGCCCGCCCGGAAGGCGGCCACGTTCGCCTCGGCGATCTGCGGCTTCTTCGCGAACTTCTGCCGCAGGAACTTCTCGGTGCTCTCGGTCGGCCGGTGGTACATCCACGACAACAGACCGAGCGCGAACATGTTCTTGCTGCGCTCGGCCTCCTTGCGGGACAGGCCGAACTCCTTCAGCGCCTCGACGGTCAGCGTGGTCAGCGGCACCGGGTGGACCTGGTAGCCGTCCAGCGAACCGTCCTCCAGAGGGCTTTGGTCGTAGCCGACCTTGGCCATGGGGCGCTTGGTGAACTCGTCGGTGTTGACGATGATTTCCGCCCCGCGCGGCACATCGGGGAGGTTGGCCTTCAGCGCGGCCGGGTTCATCGCGACCAGGACGTTCGGCGCGTCACCGGGCGTGAGGATGTCATGATCGGCGAAGTGCAGCTGGAAGCTCGACACTCCGGGCAGCGTGCCGGCGGGGGCGCGGATCTCCGCCGGGAAGTTGGGCAGGGTCGACAGGTCGTTTCCGAACGACGCCGTCTCCGAGGTGAATCGGTCGCCCGTGAGCTGCATACCGTCACCCGAGTCGCCCGCGAACCGGATGATCACCCGGTCCAGGCGGCGGACCTCCTTGCCGCCGTCCGCTGTTCGCGGCCCCCCGGCGGGCGTCTGCCCGCCCTGCTGATCGGCTGATTCGGCCTGCTCGGCCGGGCTGCTGACCTGGCTGGTCACTGCTTCGGACCTCCCTTGAGGCGGCGCTCCTGGACAGTCGGTGCCGACCGGTTGTTGTCCCATGACCATCGTACGTCGGTAAGGCTGGCCTTCCTTGGTCTGATCACATGATGGACCCGTGAAGGAGAACCATATATGTCACGGTTTGGCACGTTCTGTCCTTTCCCCCCGTACTGGCATTTCCGCTGATCCCCCGTTCAGCCTTTGGTCCCGCTTTGGCCGGGGCGGTCCCTTTCAGGAGTTGAGATAGGTGAGGACGGCGAGCACCCGACGGTGATCCCCGTCACTCGGCGACAGGCCGAGCTTCAGGAAGATGTTGCTCACATGCTTCTCGACCGCGCCGTCGCTCACCACCAGTTGCCGGGCGATCGCCGAGTTGGTCCGGCCCTCGGCCATCAGCCCGAGCACCTCCCGCTCCCTCGGGGTGAGCCCGGCCAGCACATCCTGCTTGCGGCTGCGGCCCAGCAGCTGGGCGACGACCTCCGGGTCGAGCGCGGTGCCGCCCTGGGCGACCCGCACCACCGCGTCCACGAACTCGCGCACCTCGGCCACCCGGTCCTTGAGCAGATAGCCCACGCCCCGGCTGTTCCCGGCCAGCAGCTCGGTGGCGTACTGCTCCTCCACATACTGCGACAGGACCAGCACGCCCAGTCCCGGATGGTCGCGGCGGAGCCGGACGGCCGCCCGCACCCCCTCGTCGGTGTGCGTGGGCGGCATCCGTACGTCGGCCACCACCACATCCGGCGGAGCCCCCTCGTCGGCCAGTTCCCGCACCGACTTGATCAGCGCTTCCGCGTCCCCGACGCCCGCGACCACCTCATGGCCCCGGTCGGTCAGCAGCCGGGTCAGGCCCTCCCGCAGCAGCACCGAATCCTCGGCGATGACCACCCGTACCCTGTCCGCCACGATGTTCGGCCCCCCGTTTCACTCGGTTCGTGGGGACCAGCATCCCAGGGTTCGGCCGTTCGCGTCGGACATAACGGACAGGGGGTCGGGGTTCGTCGGGCCGGCCGCCGCGCGCCGGGGGCGGGCGCCGTCAGCGCCGGGGCGTGCCCTCGCCCGGAGCCGGGGCGGGCGCCGTCAGCGCCAGGGCGCCCTCAGCGCCAGGGCGTGCTCAGCGCCAGGGCGCCCTCAGCGCCAGGGGAGCTCGGCGGTCACGGTGGTCGGGCCGCCCGCCGGGGAGTGGACGACGAGAACCCCGTCCACCGCGTCGATCCGCTCGGCCAGCCCGGCCAGACCCGAACCGGCCGAGGTGTCGGCCCCGCCCCGCCCGTCGTCCGTGATCTGGATCAGCAGCCGGTGCTTCGCACGCCACACATCGACCTTGGCGGTGTGGGCGCGGCTGTGCTTGCTGATGTTCTGGAGTAGTTCGGAGACGGTGAAGTAGGCGATGCCCTCGATGGCGGGTGCGGGGCGTTCGGGCAGTTCGACCGTGACGGTGACGGGGACGGTGCAGCGGGCGGCGAGGGCGGAGAGGGCGGGGCCGAGGCCGCGGTCGGTGAGGATGGCGGGGTGGATGCCGCGGGCGAGGTCGCGGAGTTCCTGGAGGGCGAGTTTCACTTCGCCGTGGGCTTCGTCGACCATCTTGGCGGCGGCTTCCGGGTCGTCCTCCAGTTTCTCCTTCGCCAGGCCCAGATCCATGGCGAGGGCGACCAGCCGGGCCTGTGCGCCGTCGTGCAGATCGCGCTCGATCCGGCGCAGGTCCGCGGCGGCGGTGTCGACCACCGTGCCCCGGTCCGACTCCAGCTCCAGCACCCGGCTCGCCAGCCGGGACGGGCCGAGCAGCCCGGTGACCATGATCCGGTCGACCGAGGTCAGCGCCCGCATCACCCACGGGGTCAGCAGGAGGACCAGCAGGCCCGCGACGCAGGTCACGGCGGTCTCGAACGGGGTGTCCAGATAGAAGTCGTGCCCGTGGTCGTCCCCGAAGACCTGGATGCCCGGCTGATCCAGGTACCGGGGGAAGACCCAGCGCCACAGCGGATAGGTCGCGGAGGTCCAGCCGTACACGGTGAAGCTCAGCGCGAAGGTGAAGGCGAAGACCGCCCAGGGCAGATGGATCAGCGCGTAGATCACATGCCGCCAGGAGGTGCCGCTGCGGAGCAGCGCCCCCAGCCAGGCCACCGGCCCGCGCTTGCCCCTCCCACGGAGAACGGGCTCGGGCTCGGCCACCCTCAGCCCCAGCAGCGCGCGGGCGCGGGCCCGCTCGACGACCCCGAGCCCCCGGCAGCCCGCGAGGGCGGCACCGAGCACCGGGACGCCGAGGAAGGTGATCAGCAGCCCGGCACCGAGCGCGATCATCGTGACCGCGTAGACGAAGGTGAGGACGGCCATCGGCAGGCTGATCATCAGATAGAGGAACTCGCACCAGACGCGGGCCCGGAACGGCGCACTCAGTGCCGCGGGCACCAGATGACCACGGGGCTCGGTCCCCGGTTCGTACGGTCGGTATGCGGTGGCCATCGTCTCGTCCGTCCTCCGGGAGCCTGGTCGGGGCGCGATCCGGGTCAGCGGGGCGGGTCGCGTCGTCTGCGTACCCCCAAGAGTTCCGGAGCGCGGCCGGCCGGACCATCGGGCGGGTCGGCCTCTTCACCGGGGGGTTAGCCCTACCGTCCGCGCCGGGGGGGGGGTACGTCCTGCCGTCCGCGCCCGGGGGTACGTCCTGCCGTCGCCGTCAGACCTTGCGCCGGCGGCGGGCCGCCGCGGCCCCCGCCGCCGCCCCGGTCCGGTGGTGCCAGGGCAGCTCGGCGGTCACCGTGGTCGGCCCACCGGCCGGTGAGTCCACGACGAACAGCCCGTCGACCGAGCCCAGCCGCTCCGCCAGGCCCGCGAGCCCCGTGCCCCCGTCGGTGGTCGCCCCGCCGCGCCCGTCGTCCCGTACCTGGATCAGCAGCCGGTGCTTCGCACGCCACACATCGACCTTGGCGGTGTGGGCGCGGCTGTGCTTGCTGATGTTCTGGAGTAGTTCGGAGACGGTGAAGTAGGCGATGCCCTCGATGGCGGGTGCGGGGCGTTCGGGGAGCTCGGCCGTGACGGTGACGGGGACGGTGCAGCGGGCGGCGAGGGCGGAGAGGGCGGGGCCGAGGCCGCGGTCGGTGAGGATGGCGGGGTGGATGCCGCGGGCGAGGTCGCGGAGTTCCTGGAGGGCGAGTTTCACTTCGCCGTGGGCCTCGTCGACCATCTTGGCGGCGGCTTCCGGGTCCTCCTCCAGTTTCTCCTTCGCCAGACCGAGCCCCATGGCGAGGGCGACCAGCCGGGCCTGTGCGCCGTCGTGCAGATCGCGCTCGATCCGGCGCAGGTCCGCGGCGGCGGTGTCGACCACCGTGCCCCGGTCCGACTCCAGCTCCGCGATCCGCCGCTCCAGCTCATCGGAGGGGAACAGCAGCCCGCGCACCATCGCCCGGTCCACGTGCGTCAGCCCCCGGGCGATCCACGGCAGCACCGGCCAGGCGACGAACAGGGAGGTCAGGACGGTGGCGAAGGTGACCACCGACCACGGCAGCCGGATCAGGGCGTACAGCGTGGAGCGCCAGCCGACCGGGTCCCGCAGCCTCGTCCACAACCGGCCGAGGAGGCCACTGCCCGGCTGGTGCGGCAGGGGGCTGGGCTCCTCGATCCGCATCGAGAGCAGCGCCCTGGCGCGCGCCCGCTCCAGTCGGCCGAGGAACCGGCTACAACCCAGCCCCACGCCCAGCAGCGGCAGCCCGATCACCGTGACGGACAGCCCCAGGCCCACGGCCAGCCAGACCAGGGTGAAGACGAAGCAGGCGATGCCCACCGGCAGATTGGCCAGGAGATGGACGATCTCCTTCCAGGTCTGCGCGGGGAAGGCGAACGCGGGCGGGCGCGGCAGCCGCTCGTCACCGCGGTCCCGGCCGCCGCCGTCAGGGCCGCTGTGGGGGCCACCGTGGAGGCCGCGGGAGGGACCGCCGGGGGAGCCGTCGTGGGCGCCGTCGACGGGGGAACTGGAGGTCATGGCAGACAAGACTGCCCGGCCCGGTGGGGCCCCGCCATGGGGCTAGCCCCACCGCATGGCGGACGGGCCGCCCGGCCGGGTTGCGGCAGGGCCTACACTTCCCGTCCGTACGGATCGTCGAACACATGAGATCGACGAGGAGCAGGCAAGGGCCACGAGGACCAGGGAGCGAGGGGCGGACGTGCCGGAGGCGACGACCGTACGCACCGTGCCCACCACCGGCGGCACCGGTGTCCAGCTCGCGGCCGACTATTTCCACGGCTATGCGGTGGTCGGACTGGTCGCGGCGATCGGGGTGATCTTCGTCGCCGTGGCCTTCGGGGCCGGGCGGCTGCTGCGGCCTGTCGTGCCGACCCCCGAGAAGCTGCTGACCTACGAGTGCGGTGTGGACCCCGTGGGTGAGGGATGGGCCCACACCCAGGTCCGCTACTACGTCTACGCTTTTCTTTATGTGATTTTCGCCGTGGACTCGATTTTCCTGTTCCCGTGGGCGACGGTCTTCGCCGCGCCCGGCTTCGGGGCCGCCACGCTGGTGGAGATGTTCATCTTCCTCGGGTTCCTCGCCGTAGGTCTGCTGTACGCATGGAAGAAGGGCGTCCTGGAGTGGACGTGACACCGAACCCGACGCCGACACCGACTCCGACTCCGACTCCGACTCCGACGTCAGCCGCCGCGCCGGTCCCCGCCCCCGCTCCGGTGGACCTGCCGGAGCCGCGCCGTCTCGGCCCGCTGGCCCGGCTGGCACCCGAGCCGATGAAGGTGGTCCTGAACTGGGGCCGCCGCTACAGCCTGTGGGTCTTCAACTTCGGGCTCGCCTGCTGCGCGATCGAGTTCATCGCGGCGTCGATGGCCCGCCATGACTTCATCCGGCTCGGCGTGATCCCCTTCGCGCCGGGCCCGCGCCAGGCCGACCTGATGGTCGTCTCCGGCACGGTCACGGACAAGATGGCGCCCGCGGTGAAGCGGCTGTACGAACAGATGCCGGAGCCGAAGTACGTGATCTCCTTCGGAGCCTGCTCGAACTGCGGCGGTCCCTACTGGGACTCCTACGCCGTGACCAAGGGCGTCGACCAGATCATCCCCGTCGACGTCTACGTCCCCGGCTGCCCGCCCCGGCCCGAGGCGCTGCTCCAGGGCATCCTCAAGCTCCAGGAGAAGATCGCGCGCGAGTCGCTGGGCGAGCGCTACGGAAGCGCGGGCGCGGCGGGCTCGGCGGGCGCGGCCTCGGGCCGTCCGTCCGCGGCCGCGCTGCGCAGCGGGCTGGTCACACCCCCGGGGCGGGAAGAGTCGCCATGACCGAGCCGAACCAGCCGAACCAGCCGAACGAGCGGCACGAGCCGAACGAGCCGGTGGAGCCGAACGGGGCCGTGCGGCCCGGCGAGGCTGCGGAGACCGGCGAGGCGGCGGTGGCCGCGCCGCCCGTGGGCTGGCTGCCACGTTCCGCCCCCGAGCTGTTCGGCGAGGGCGCCACGGCGGAGGAGGCGTACGGCCTGCTGACCGTCGACGTCCCCGCCGACTCCTGGATCGCGTCCCTGGAGACGGCCCGCGACACCCTCGGCTGCACCTACTTCGACTGGCTGAGCGCGGTCGACGAGCCCGGCACCGGCTTCCGGGTAGCCGCGTACGTCGTCGCCCTCGGCACCCCCGGCTCCGGGCCCGGGGTGCGCGGTCTGCTGGTGCGCACCACAGTGCCGTACGACGCGGCCACGCTGCCGACCGCGACCGGCGTCTACGCCGGGGCGGCCTGGCATGAGCGCGAGACCCACGAAATGTTCGGCATCGGCTTCACCGGTCACCCCGGTCTCGCGCCGCTGCTGCTCCCCGACGGCTTCGAGGGACATCCGCTGCGCAAGGACTTCGTCCTGGCGGCCCGGGTCGTCAAGGCGTGGCCGGGCGCGAAGGAGCCGGGGGAGTCGGGCGCCGGGCACGGCCCCAAGCGCCGCCAGATGCTGCCGCCGGGCGTCCCCGACCCCAACGAGTGGGGCCCCCTCAAGGGCCAGCTGCCCCCTGCCCCGGCCCGCCCGGCCCGCGGCGCCCGCGCCGCAGGTGCCGCAGGCGCCGCCGCGGGCGAGCGCCCCGCCCGCCGCACCCGCAGCGCGACCGCCGGCTCGGCCAGCCAGCGCGCGACGGGGGAGCCTTCGGCTCCGGCGGCTGAGAGTCCGGCGCGGCGTGCGCGTAGCGCGAGTGAGGGGTCGGCGAGCCAGCGTGCGGCGGGTCCGGAGGATTCGGCTCCGGCTCCGGCGGCTGAGCGTCCGGCGCGGCGTGCGCGTAGCGCGAGTGAGGGGTCGGCGAGTCAGCGTGCGGCGGCCGACGAGCCGACGGCGCCCGAAGCCGCGACGGCGCCCGAAGCCCCGGCGCGCCCGTCGGCCGCCCCGGCGGCCGACGGCGCCGCCGGGTCCGCGCCGCCCTCCTCGTCGCGTCCGCAGCGCCCCGCACCGCGGACCCGCTCGTCCGACGCGCCCTGGCATCACGCACGCCCCGCGCGGGACGAGGACGCCGACTCCGAGCGCGAGCCGGAGGCCCGCGACGACTCCGAGAGCCCCGACCACTCCGACCACTCCGACGACCAGCCGGGAGGCACCGCGTGAACGACGTCCTCGACGTCGCGCTGCGACTGCTCGCCCTCCTGATCGCCTTTCTCGTGCTGCCCCTGGTCGTGGGGCAGACCGAGCACAAGGTCATGGCCCATATGCAGGGCCGCCTCGGGCCGATGTACGCGGGTGGTTTCCACGGATGGGCCCAGCTGGTCGCGGACGGGGTGAAGTTCGCGCAGAAGGAAGACGTCGTACCGGCCGGTGCCGACCGGCGGATCTTCCAGCTCGCGCCCGCCGTCGCGCTGTTGCCGTACCTCCTCGCTCTCGTCGCGATCCCGATCGGCCCCGCCGAGGGCGCCGTCGGCCAGGTCGTGGACGCGGGGATCTTCTTCGTGCTGGCCGTGATGGGCGTCGGGGTGCTGGGTTCCCTGATGGCGGGCTGGGCCTCGGCGAACAAGTTCTCCCTCCTCGGGGGTCTGCGGACGGCCGCTCAGCTCATGGCGTACGAACTGCCGATGCTGCTGACCGCCGCGTCCGTGGCGATGGCGGCGGGCACGGCCTCGCTGCCCGGCATCCTCGACGCGTTCGAGTGGTGGTGGGTGCCGTGGCAGATCGTCGGCGGGGTGGTGTTCTTCACCGCCGGGCTGGCCGAGCTTCAGCGCCCGCCGTTCGACGCGCCGATCGCCGACTCCGAGATCATCTTCGGTGCGTACACCGAGTACACCGGGCTGCGGTTCGCGCTCTTCCTGCTCGCCGAGTACGCGGGCATCGTCCTCCTGTGCGGGCTGACCACCGTCCTCTTCCTCGGCGGCTGGCACGGTCCGTTCGCCGACGGCCTCGGCTGGCTGTGGACCCTGCTGAAGACCGCCGTCCTCGCCTTCGTCGTGATCTGGCTGCGGGTCAGCTATCCGCGGCTGCGCGAGGACCAGCTCCAGCGGTTCGCCTGGACCTGCCTCATTCCGCTCTCCCTGGCCCAGATCGCCCTCACCGGCGTCGTCAAGGTGGTGATCTCCTGATGGGCATCCCCGGATCCGGTCTGGCCAAGGGCCTGGCCGTCACCCTTCGCACGATGACCCGGAAGTCGCACACCGCGCAGTATCCGGACGCGCAGCCCGAGCTGCCGCCCCGCACCCGCGGGGTGATCGGGCTGTTCGAGGAGAACTGCACGGTCTGCATGCTGTGCGCCCGGGAATGCCCGGACTGGTGCATCTACATCGACTCGCACAAGGAGACCGTTCCCCCGGCCGCCCCGGGCGGACGCGAGCGCAGCCGCAATGTGCTGGACCGGTTCGCGATCGACTTCGCCCTGTGCATGTACTGCGGTATCTGCATCGAGGTGTGTCCTTTCGACGCGCTCTTCTGGTCGCCGGAGTTCGAGTACGCGGAGGAGGACATCCGCGACCTGACCCATGAGCGGGACAAGCTCCGCGAGTGGATGTGGACGGTGCCCGCGCCGCCCGCGCTCGACCCGCGTGCGGAGGAGCCGAAGGAGATCGCCGCCGCCCGTAAGGCCGCCGACAAGCTCGCCGCCGCCGAAGCGGCACAGGCCGAAGCGGCGCAAGCCGAGACAGAGCGAGCCGAGACAAGGCGAGCCGAGGCAGCGCAGGCCGAGACGCCGCGGCCCGAGGCGGAGAGCGGCCCCGACGGGAACGGAGCCGCCTCGTGAGCCCCGCGGTCCAGTTGGCCGCCACCGGCCACGGGTTCCTGTCGCCCACCGGTGTCGAGATCGCCTTCGTCCTCGTCGCCGTCGCGACCTTCGGCGCGGCCATCGTCACCGTCACCACCAAGCAGCTGGTGCACGCCGCCCTGTGGCTGGTGGTGACGCTCGGCGGTCTCGCCGTGGAGTACCTCCTGCTCACCGCGGAGTTCATCGCCTGGGTGCAGGTGCTGATCTATGTCGGCTCCGTCGTCGTCCTCCTCCTCTTCGGGCTGATGCTCACCAAGGCGCCCATCGGCCGCTCCCCGGACGCCGATTCGGGCAACCGGCCGGCCGCGCTCGCGGTGGCCGTGGCCGCCGCGGGCGTCCTGGTGTGGGTGGTCGTGGACGCCTTCCGGACCACCTGGATCGAGCTCGACAAGGGCGTCCAGGGCTCCACCGCCGTCTCCGGTGAGAGCCTCTTCCGCCACTGGGTGCTGCCGTTCGAGGCGCTGTCCGTCCTCCTTCTCGCCGCGCTCGTCGGCGCGATCGTCCTGTCCCGCAAGAGTGACCACGACAGTGGCAAGAGTGACCACGGCAGTGGCAAGAGCGGCCACGACGGCGGCCGGAACCGCGCCCAAGGCGTCGGCCCAGGCAAGGAGAAGCGCTGATGCACCTCGCCTACCCCGCCGTGCTCGCCGTCCTCCTCTTCTGCACCGGTCTGTACGGCGTCCTCGCCCGCCGCAACGCGATCCTGGTGCTGATGTCGGTCGAGCTGATGCTCAACGCCGTCAACCTCAACCTCGTCGCCTTCGACGTCTGGCTCCGCGACACCCTGCACGCGGGCCAGGCCCTGACCCTCTTCACCATCGCCATCGCCGCCGCCGAGATCGGCATCGGCCTCGCCATCGTCCTCCTCGTCCACCGCAATCGCGGCACCGCCGACGTCGACAAGCTCCGGGATCTCGCCGACCCCCCTCCGGCCGGCACCCCCACCCTGGACGACAGCATGGCAGCCCCCACTGACAACGACGCCGACCAGGCACGACGCGCCCGGAGGCAGACCGCGTGACGACCACGACCGCCGCCGTTCTCGTCCCCCTCCTGCCCTTCCTCGGCGCCGCCGCCGGACTCCTGCTCGGCCGCCGCGCCCCCGGCTTCGTCCGCCCCCTCGCGGTGCTGCCCACCCTCGCCGCGGCCGGGCTCGCCGTGCTCGTCGCCGTACGGCAGGGCGGGGGCGCGGGCGGCGGCACGGCCCCGCTCACCGCCGCGACCCGGCTCGCCGACACCGGCGCGGTCCCCATCGATCTCGCCCTGCACATCGACGGCTTCGCCGCCCTGGTCGCGGTCCTCGTCGCCGTCGTCGCCTGCTGTGTGCAGATCTACTCGACCGGCTATCTGCGGGACGACCCCCGCTACCCCTCCTACGCCGCGCTCGTCTCCCTCTTCACCGCCGCGATGCTCCTCGTCGTCTACTCCGACGACCTGATCGTGCTGCTCGTCGGCTGGGAGGTCATGGGCATCTGCTCGTACTTCCTGGTGGGCCACTACTGGGAGACCGCGGCCGCGCGCTCCGCGTCCCTGAAGGCGTTCCTGGTCACCAAGCTCGGCGACGTTCCGTTCCTGATCGGCATCCTCGCGCTCGCGGACGACACCGGCACCTTCCGGATCAGCGAGATCCACAGCCGGCTGACCTCCGAGACCTCCGGGGTGCCGCTGGACCACCCCACCGTGATCGCGCTGCTGCTGCTGGCCGGGGTGGCGGGCAAGTCCGCGCAGTTCCCGCTGCACACCTGGCTGCCGGACGCGATGGCCGGCCCCACCCCGGTCTCCGCGCTGATCCACGCGGCCACCATGGTCGCCGCGGGCGTCTACTTCATCGCCCGGCTGCTGCCCGTCTTCGCCTCCTCCGCCGCCGCGCTGGCCGTGCTCGCGGCCATGGCGGCCGTCACGATGGTCGGCTCGGCGCTCGCCGCGCTCGCCCAGGACGACATCAAACGTGTCCTCGCCTACTCGACCGTCGGCCAGCTCGGCTATATGACGGGCGCGCTGGCCGTCGACGACCGCGGCGCCGCCGTCTTCCACCTGATCGCCCACGGCGCGTTCAAGGCGCTGCTCTTCCTCTGCGCGGGCGTGGTGATCCACGCCGCCGGCACCAACTCCCTCGCCGCCATGTCCCGGATGAGCGGCCTGGCCCAGCGCATCCCCGACGCCTTCTGGACGATGACGGTCGCGCTGCTCGCGCTCGCCGCCATCCCGCCCTTCGCCGGCTTCTTCTCCAAGGAGGCCGTCCTCGGCGCGGCCGAGCACGCCGCGACCGGCCACACCTCCGGCGTGCCGACGGGCGTCGGCTGGACCGTGTTCCTCGCCGGACTCCTCACCGCGCTCCTCACCGCCGCATACGCGGCCCGGCTGTGGCTGCTCGCCTTCCGCGGCCGGGGCGAGCCCGCCCCCGACCACGGCAGGCAGCCGGTGGTCATGAACGTCGTCCTGTGGGTGCTGTTCCTCCCCACGGCCGCCTTCGGCCTCGCCTACGGCGCGCTGCCCGACTGGTTCGACGGCGAGTCGCTCGCCCCGACCCTCACCACCTCCGTCCTCGGCACCGGTCTGGCCCTCGTCGGCGTCCTCGTCATGTACGGCGCCTGGCGGCACACCTCGGCGCGGGCCGCCCGCGTCCCGCTCGGCGCGGTGGCCGCCCACCCCGACGCCGCCGACGCCGTCTCCGAGGCCGAGGCCATCGCCACCCACGAGGCGGCCTACGGCTCCATCGCGGGCGCCCGCGACCCCGCCGACCCCGGGCGGCTGCTTCTCGGTCCGCTGCACCGCCACGCGGCCGTCGGCTTCCACCTCGACGCCGTCTACAGCGCCCTGTTCGTGCGGCCCGTACGGGCCGCCGCCCGGCTCGTCCGCTTCCTCGACCGCGAGGTCGTCGAGACGTACGTACGCGGCGCGGGCGGCACGCCACGGCTGCTCGGCGCGGCCGTCCGCCGCGCCCAGACCGGCAATGTGCAGACCTACCTCGGCGCGCTGCTCGCGGGCTCCCTCGTCCTGGCCGTGGCCGCCGTCCTCGTCGCAGCGGGAGCCTGACCCGTGAACCACACCGCCCTGCAAGCCCTCCTCGCCGCCGTGGTCGTGCTCCCCCTGCTCGGCAGCGTCGCCGCCCTGCTGCCGGCCCCGCCCGGACTGCGCGGCCGCGGGCCCGACCAGGCCGTCCTGCGCCACGGCGTGACCGTCACCGGGGCGGTGCTCGCCGCCGCCATCGCCCTGGCCGCCGGTTTCGACCACGACCACCCGGCCCGGATGCAGGCCCAGACGGACATCGGCTGGATCCCGGCGCTGGACATCCGCATCCACCTCGGCGTGGACGGCGTCTCGCTGCCGCTGCTGGTGCTGACCGCGCTGCTGACCTTCCTCAGCGCGCTCTACGCGTACTTCAACCGGCCCTCCGGACCGTCCCCCAAGGCGTTCGTCGCGCTGCTGCTGCTCCTGGAAGCCGGCACCCTGGCCAGCTTCGCGGTGCTGGACCTGATGCTGTTCTTCCTGGCGTTCGAGATGGTCCTCATCCCGATGTACTTCCTCATCAACCGGTGGGGAGGCGCCGAGCGGGAGCGCGCCGCCTGGCGGTTCATCCTCTACACGCTGCTCGGCTCCGTCGTCATGCTGCTTGGCCTCCTCCTCGTCGGGCTCAAGGGCGGCACCTTCGACATGGTGGCACTCGCCACCGACAAAGGCGCCGGGCTCAGCCACACCACCCAGCTGATCGCGGCCCTCGCCATCCTCGTCGGACTCGCCGTCAAGGCCCCCATGTGGCCGCTGCACAGCTGGCTGCCCGACGCCCACACCGCCGCCCCCACCGTCGGCTCGGTGCTGCTGGCGGGCGTGCTGCTGAAGATGGGCACCTACGGGCTGGTCCGCATCGTGCTGCCGATGACCCCCGAGGCGGCCCACACCTACGCGCCCTACCTCGCCGCGTTCGCCGTGGTCGGCATCATCTACGGCTCCCTCGCCTGCCTCGCCCTGGCCCGAACCGGCGCCAAGGGCGACCTCAAGCGCCTGATCGCCTACTCCTCCGTCGGCCATATGGGCTTCGTGCTGCTGGGCATCGCGACCCTCACCCCCACCGGCGTGAACGGCGCGCTCTTCGCCAACATCGCCCACGGCCTGATCACCGGCCTGCTCTTCTTCCTCGTCGGCGCCCTCAAGGACCGCTCCGGCACCACCGACCTCGACCAGCTCTCGGGCACCAGCGGCGCCGCCCTGTACGGCAGGGCGCCACGCCTCGGCGGGCTGCTCGCCTTCGGCGCCGTGGCCTCCCTGGGGCTGCCCGGACTCGCCGGGTTCTGGGGCGAGATGCTCGCCATGTTCGGCGCCTTCGACCCCGCCGACGGGCTCAGCCGCCCCGCGTTCCTCACCTATACGGCGCTCGCCGGCTTCGGCACCCTGCTGACCGCCGCGTACATGCTCGTCGTCGTACGGCGCGTCTGCATGGGCGACCACCCCATCGAGCCCGGTACCGGGACCGAGGCCGAGCGGCCCGCCCTGGCCGACGTCCACGGCTACGAATTCGCCGCCTGGAGCCCCCTGGTGGCCCTCACCGTCCTCGCCGGACTGTGGCCCGCGGTCCTCCTCGGCCTCACGGACCCGGCCGTGCAGCAGCTCCTCGCGGGAGGCAACCGATGACTCCGCACGCCTCGGGCCTCGCCACGAGCCTCGTCCAGTCCGTCGACTGGCTCGCCGTCGCGCCGCCCACCATCGCGGCCCTGGCCGCCCTCGCCGTCCTCGTCGCCGACCTCTTCCTGCCCGAGCGCCGGAAGCCCCTGCTGGGCTGGGTGGCGATAGCGGGACTCGCGCTGGCCGCGCTCAGCCTGCTGCCGCTGCTGGACGGCGAACGCTCCACCTTCTGCCTGACCACCGGCGCCCACGCGTGCAGCTACACGGCCGACACCTTCGCCCTCGTCATCCAGTTCCTGGTGCTCGGCGGGGCCCTGCTCACCGCGCTGCTGTCCTTCAGCGCCTGCGACGATCTCAAACTTCCCGCCGGCGAATTCTGGTTCCTGCTACTGTCCTCCGCCGCGGGAGCGGCCCTGCTGCCCGCCTCCCGCGATCTGGCCACCCTGGTCATCGCCCTCGAAGTGGCCTCGCTCCCGGCCTTCGCCCTCGTGGGCCTGCGCCGCGGCGACCGCCTCTCCTCCGAGGCCGCGCTGAAGTTCTTCCTCTCCTCGGTCACCGCGACCGCCGTGATGCTGCTCGGCGTCAGCTTCGTCTACGCCGCGACCGGCAGCCTCCACCTGTCCCGGATCGCCGCCGCCCTCACCCACGTCGACCCGCGCCTCGACACGCTCGCCCAGACCGGGGTCGTGCTCACCCTGGTGGGCTTCGCGTTCAAGACCGCCGCCGTGCCGTTCCACTTCTGGGTGCCCGACACCTACGTCGGCGCGCCCGTGCCCGTCGCCGCGTACCTTTCCGTCGTCGGTAAGGCGGTCGGCTTCTCCGGCCTCATCCTGGTGACCGTCCTCGCCTTCCCCTCGTACGCCGATGTGTGGGGCCCGGCCGTGGCGGTCCTGGCCGCCCTCACCATGACCGCTGGGAACGCCGCGGCGCTGCGCCAGCGCCCGGAGCGCGCCTTCAGCGCCGTACGCCTGCTCGCCTGGTCCTCCGTCGCACAGGCGGGCTATCTGCTGGTCCCGATCGCCGCGGCCGGCTACGCCGACTCCGCCGGGGACGCCTCCCGCGCCATCGGCTCCACCGTGGCGTACGCCCTGATGTACGCGGCCGTGAACCTCGGCGCCTTCGCCGTGGCCGCCCTGGTGGCCCGCAGCAGCCCGGCCAACCGGCTCACCGACTACCGCGGGCTGTACGCGGCCCGCCCGGCCGCCGCCCTGGCACTGGGCTTCTTCCTGCTGTGCCTGGCCGGGCTGCCCCCGGGCGTCATCGGGCTCTTCGCCAAGGTGACCGTCTTCTCGGCGGCCGTGGACGCGGGGCTCGGCTGGCTCGCGGTGGTGATGGCCCTGAACGTGGTGGTGGCGCTGTACTACTACCTCCAGTGGACGGCGGTGCTCTTCCGCGCACCCGAGCCCGCCGCCCAGGCGGAGCCCGCGCCCGCCGCCATGGCCCCCGCCCCCCGCCCGGCCGCCGTCCCCCTTACGGCCGCCATCGGCCTCACCGCGATCATCGGCATCGCCCTCTCCGGCGCCCCGCAGCTCGTTCTGCGGTTCGCTTCGGACACCCTGCTGTAGCCGCCGGGCGGCCGGGCGCCCGAGGCCGAGCGCGTCCCCGCACGTCCGCACCCGTGTGCACGAGGGAACTGGTGCCCTTCGCCTGGCGTTGACCTTTTCAGAAGGGTCCACTGGAAGGTGGAAACACCTGGCGAAGGGTTCCCTGCGGCACATCGGGAGGGCGCACAGTGCACCGCCGGCACAACGGGCTGAAAACCGCCGTACTCCTCGGGGGACTGTCCGCGCTCATCATCCTCATCGGCAGCCTCTTCGGCCGTACCGGACTGGTCATCGCGGTCGTCGTCGCACTGGGGACCAACGCGTACGCCTACTGGAACAGCGACAAGCTGGCCCTGCGCGCGATGCGCGCCCGCCCCGTCAGCGAGTTCGAGGCGCCACAGCTGTACCGCATGGTGCGCGAGCTCTCCACGGCCGCCCGCCAGCCCATGCCCCGGCTCTACATCTCCCCGACCGACGCCCCCAACGCCTTCGCGACCGGCCGCAACCCCCGTAAGGCGGCCGTCTGCTGCACCGACGGCATTCTGCGGCTGCTCGACGAGCGGGAGCTGCGCGGGGTCATCGGCCATGAGCTCAGCCATGTCTACAACCGCGACATCCTGATCTCCTCGATCGCGGGCGCGCTCGCCAGCGTCGTCATGTTCCTGGTGAACTTCGCCTGGCTGATCCCGGTGGGCCGGTCCGACGACGACGAGGGCCCCGGCTTTCTCGGCATGCTGCTGATCATGATTCTCGGCCCGCTCGCGGCCTCCATCATCCAGCTCGCCGTGAGCCGCTCCCGCGAGTACGAGGCGGACGCCTCCGGCGCCCAGCTCACCGGCGACCCCCTGGCCCTCGCCAGCGCCCTGCGCAAGCTGGAGACCGGTACCCAGCAGCTTCCGCTGCCGCCCGAGCCCCGGCTGGAGACCGCGAGCCACATGATGATCGCCAACCCTTTCCGCGCCGGTGAGGGCATGGCCAAGCTCTTCTCCACCCACCCGCCCATGCGGGAGCGCATCGCCCGCCTCGAACAGATGGCAGGAGGCCGCCGACCGTGAAAACCCTGCTCAACCTGATCTGGCTGATCCTCTCCGGCTTCTGGCTGGCGATCCTCTACTTCCTCGCCGGGGTCCTCCTCTTCATCACGATCATCGGCATACCCTTCGGGATCGCCTCCTGGCGCATCGCCGGCTTCACCCTCTGGCCCTTCGGCCGCATGGCCGTCCCCCGCCGCGACGCCGGAGCGGCCTCGTGCGTCGGCAACGTCCTCTGGCTCGTCCTCGCGGGCTGGTGGCTGGCGCTGGGCCACCTGATCACCGGCGTCGCCCTCTGCCTCACGATCATCGGCATCCCCCTGGGCCTGGCCAACTTCAAGCTCATCCCGATCTCCCTGACCCCCCTCGGCCATGAGATCGTCCCCACCGACCAGCCCTTCGGCCACCGCTGACCGGGCCGCGCTTCCCGCCTGGGCGAGGCCGGGCGACAGACCCCCTCCACACGCGACCGCCGGGGCCGGGGCCCCGGCGTGCCGTACTCGGCGGACCGGGCTACCGGTAGTTGACGAACTGCACCGCGAAGTCGAGGTCCTTGCCCTTGATCAGCGCGATCACGGACTGCAGGTCGTCCCGGCTCTTGGACGTCACCCGCAGCTCATCGCCCTGCACCTGCGCCTTGACGCCCTTGGGGCCCTCATCGCGGATGATCTTGGCGACCTTCTTCGCGTTCTCCTGCGAGATCCCCTCCTGGAGCGAGGCGAAGATCTTGTACTCCTTGCCCGAGGCCTGCGGCTCCCCCGCGTCCAGGGCCTTCAGCGAGATCCCGCGCTTGACCAGCTTGGACTGGAAGACATCGAGGATCGCCTTGACCCGCTCCTCGGAGTTGGCCCGCATCTCGATCCGCTCGCCCGACCAGGCGATCGAGGCGCCGACGTTCTTGAAGTCGTAGCGCTGGGAGATCTCGCGGCTCGCCTGGTTGAGAGCGTTGTCGACCTCCTGCCGCTCGACCTTCGAGACGATGTCGAAACTGGAGTCGGCCATCTTGAGTTGGCTCCTCGTACGTAGATCCGGCAGTGGCACGGCCCAACGGACCGCTTCAGCCAGCCTAGCGATCTCGGTCATGATCCAGAGGCGATCAACCGGGTGGCGAAGCACCCCGGGACATCAGGTATTGTTTACGTCGTTGCCAGGGAGCAGCGCCGCGAGAGCGGGGCACCTGGCCACATCCCAGGCGGTGTGCCCGAGTGGCCAATGGGAGCGGACTGTAAATCCGTCGGCTTAGCCTACCCAGGTTCGAATCCTGGCGCCGCCACATCAGGGAAACGGCCCCCGAGCTGCGAAAACGCGGCCGGGGGCCGTTCTCGTCGGCGAGCGAGGATCGCGCCCGGAATAGGCGATCTATCCCACTGTGTCTCACCCGATCTCGCGTGCTGACCACTGCGTGTGGGGCATGCGTGGGGCACGCTCGGGGATCATCCCCAGTTCTTCAGAGCCTCATCGATCCGGGCGTTCGCCATGGCTGTGGCGCCGTCCAGACACTTCGCGTACACCTTCAGCAGCACGGCGACCGTGTGACCGGCACGGCGCGCGACCTCCATGGGGTCCACCCCAGAGTTCAGCCATAGGGACACGCACGCGTGACGCAGGTCGTAGGGACGGGCGGCCAGGGGAACCCCGGCGTCAGCCGTACAGGGTGACGCGTGGGGCGGGGCGCTCCGGAGCACACGTTCCGGGCCCGCGGGTGGTGCGGGCCCGCCCGCTCGTGCGCGCACCGGGCCTGCCGCCGTACGGGCGGCCGTCCGTCGTGGCGCACGGCGGGCACCGTAAGGCCGCTCCTAGGGTGGTGATTCCCCCGTATCAGGACAGAGAGGGCGGATCGTGCTCAGGGGCTTCAAGAACTTCCTCATGCGCGGTGATGTCATCGTTGTCGCCGTCGGCCTGGTCACCGCGCTGGCGTTCTCGACGCTGATCAAGGCGTTCACCGACTCCGTGATCAACCCGATCATCGCCCGGCTCCAGGGCGGCAAGTCGGTCGGGCTCGGCTGGCAGCTGGGACAACAGGGGAACAACACGACCTACATCAACATCGGGTCGTTCATCGGCGCCCTGATCTATTTCGTCATCTTCATGGCCGTCATCTACTTCCTGATCGTCGTGCCGTACAAGTACACCCAGGCCCGCCGGGGCGTCACGGCCTTCGGGGCGCCGGGCCCGGTGAAGACCTGCCCGGAATGCCTCGCCGAGGACGTCCCCGAGGCGGCGCGCAGGTGCCGTTACTGCGGTTCGGAGCAGCCGCGCACGGCCTAGCCGGGCATGGACCGGCCGGGCGTGGACTGGCCGGGTATGGACCGGCCGGGCCGGTCGAGGTCCAGCTCCAGCATCCGGATCGCGTTGCCCCGCAGGATCTTGTACGTGGTCTCGGGGGAGAGCCCGGCCACGTGCTCGGCGGCGATGCGGCGGGTGTGCGGCCAGGTCGAGTCGACGTGGGGGTAGTCGGTTTCGAACGTGGCGTTGTCCACGCCGACCGTGTCCAGTGAGGCCACTCCGTGCTTGTCGCGGAAGAAGCAGCAGAAGATCTGGCGGTAGTAGTACGTGGACGGCGGCTCGGGGATGAGGTCGCGGACGCCGCCCCAGGCCCGGTGCTCCTCCCAGACGTCGTCGGCGCGCTCCAGGGCGTAGGGAATCCAGCCCATCTGGCCCTCGGCGTAGGCGAGCTTGAGGCGCGGGAAGGAGACCAGGACGCCGCTGAAGAGGAAGTCCATCATCGAGGCCATGGCGTTGTTGAAGCTCAAGGAGGCCTGGACGGCCGGCGGGGCGTCGGGGGAGGCGGCGGGCATCTGGGAGGAGGAGCCGATGTGCATGCACACGACCGTCCCCGTGGCCTCGCACTCGGCGAAGAAGGGGTCCCAGTAGCCGCTGTGGATGCTGGGCAGCCCGAGGTAGGTGGGGATCTCGCTGAAGGTCACCGCGCGGACGCCGCGGGCGGCGTTGCGGCGGATCTCCTGGACGGCGAGGTCGACGTCCCACAGGGGGATCAGGCACAGCGGGACGAGGCGGCCGCCGCTGTCGCCGCACCACTCCTCCACCATCCAGTCGTTGTACGCGCGGACGCACGCCAGGCCGACCTCCTTGTCCTTCGCCTCCGCGAAGGTCTGGCCGCAGAAGCGGGGGAAGGTCGGGAAGCACAGCGATGCCTCGACGTGGTTCAGGTCCATGTCGGCGAGCCGGGCCTTGGGGTCCCAGCAGCCGCGGCGCATCTGCTCGCGGGTGATGCCGTCGAGGGTCATCTCGTCGCGGGAGAAGCCGACGGCGGCGATGATCCGCTTGTACGGGAAGAGGTCGCCCTCGTACTGCCACCAGTCGGTCAGCTGGCCGTCCGGGTCGGTGGTGAACCTGTACTTGCCGCCGATGTAGGCCAGTTCGCCGATCCCGGCCGTGAGGGGCTTGGGTCCGCGGTCCCGGTACTTGGCCGGGAGCCAGGTCCGGAAGAGGTGCGCGGGCTCGATCACATGGTCATCGACGCTGATGACCAGGGGCAGCTCGGTCGCGCCGTTCGTCTCGCCGGTCATCTCGCCATCTCCCCGGTCCCCTCGCGTCGGTCAGTTCACCTGACGGGTCATCAGATTCAGGCGGCAGAGTAGGGCGGATCGCCGCAACCAACAAGGGAAAGTCCCGTTTCCATACGCCCCGTTTCCGTATGTACGTCCAGGGCAAACGATGTGCGACAACCGGGGAGGAAACGGTGAACGCATCGTCGATCGCACGCGGACTGGGCTCGGCAACGCGACGCACACGCACCTCGCGTCAAGCGGGCGGCCGGGCCATCGAGGCGGCGGCCCGCTGGGGGCTGGCCACCCGGGGAGCGCTCTACCTGCTCATCGGCCTCCTGGCGCTGCGCATCGCCTTCGGCGACCGCGGTGAGCAGGCCGACCGGGGCGGGGCGCTCCAGGTCCTCGCCCAGCAGCCGTTCGGCGCGGCGCTGGTCTGGGCGGTCGGTGTCGGGCTCGTCTGCATGGCGCTGTGGCGGCTGTCCGAGGCGGCCTTCGGGGCCACGGGGCCGGGCGGGACCACGGCACGCAAGCGGCTGGCGGGAGCGGCCCTCGCGGTCTTCTACGGCGTCGTCGCCTACTCCGTGCTCTCCTTCGCCGTCGGCGAGGAGGGCAGCGGCTCCAGCGACCGGCAGTCACAGGACGTGACGGCACGGGCGCTCGACCTGCCGTACGGGCGGTGGCTGGTCGCCGCCGGCGGGACAGTGGTGGCCGTGGCCGGGGTGTGGATCGCGGTACGGGCGATCCGGCGCGGCTTCCGCAAGCACCTCAAGACGGGCGCGATGTCCCCGCGGACGCGGCGGACCGTGGAGGCGCTGGGGGTCTGCGGCGGGGTGGCCCGCGGGGCCGTGTTCGCGGTGGCGGGTGGCTTCGCGCTCTCGGCCGCCCGGCGCTACGACCCGGACAAGGCCAAGGGCATCGACGACACCCTGCGCACCTTCGCCGCGATGGCGGCGGGCCCCTGGCTGCTGGTCGCGGTGGCGCTCGGACTCGCGCTCTTCGGAGTCTTCTCCTTCGCCATGGCCCGCTGGCGCAGGGTCTGACCCGATCCGCCGGAACCGATCCGCCGGAACCGGCCGCCAGACGCGACGATCGCCGAGAACGGCGGCCCGACCACCGGGCCCGACCCGCCCGAATGGCGGAGTGGGCTTCCGGTGGCGCCGGGGCGGCGGCCGAACCAGGGACCGATGCGGACGGGGAGGCACCGGCGGCCGGACCCGGGACCGATGCGGAACCGGAGGCACCGACGGCCGAACCAGGGACCGATGCGGATCGGGAGGCACCGACGGCCGAACCCGAAACCGATGCGGGCCGGGAGGCACGGGCGGCCGAACCCGAAGCCGATGCGGATCGGGAGGCACCGGCGGCCGAACCCGGGGCCGAGGCGGAACCGGAGGCATCGGCGGCCGACGGGGGTGACGTGAGGCTCAGCTCTGCTCGGCGATCGTCCGCGCCGCCTCCGTCACCGGCGTGTCGCCGTTGATCAGTTCCAGCGTGCGGCGCGCCGTGCGGGGCTCGTCCAGGAGGGCGACCAGGGTCGCTGCCACGTCGTCGCGGGTGACCTCGGCCCGGCCCGTGTGTTCGGCCAGCTTCACCCGGCCCGTGCCCGGGTCGTTCGTCAGCACGCCCGGACGCAGCACGGTCCAGTCGAGGCCGTCCCGGGCGCGGATGTCGTCATCCGCCGCGGCCTTGGCGCGCAGGTAGGCGGCGAAGACCGGGTCGGTGCCGGGGGGCGGCTCCTGGGACGTGCCCATCGAGGAGACGATCAGGAACCGCCGGGCCCCGGCCCGCTCGGCCGCGTCCGCGAAGAGCACAGCGGACCGGTGGTCGACGGTGTCCTTACGGGCGGCACCGCTGCCGGGGCCCGCGCCGGCCGCGAAGACCGCCGCGTCCGCGCCCTCCAGGTGCTTGACCACGTCCTCCACCGAGGCGGTCTCGAGGTCGCAGACCACTGGTTCGGTGCCCGACGCCAGCAGGTCGCCCGCCTGTTCCGGCTTGCGGATGATGCCCGCGACCTCGTCTCCGCGCGCGGTGAGCAGCCGCTCCAGCCGCAGCGCGATCTGTCCATGTCCACCAGCGATGACAATACGCATGATCCCGACCGTACGCCGTGCGCCCTACGGTTGCTCGCCGCCGCTCTGCGGCCGCGCCTGCCGGGGCAGGTCCAGGGCCGCCGCGCCGGCCGAGTCGCAGTACTCGCGCACCGCGCTCGTACGGGCCACCACCCGGCCCCGGTGCACCACGACCCTGCTGTACGCGAGCGAGAGCACCCCCGCGAGGCCGTCCCCGCGCACCGCGAGCAGCTCCGCCGGGAACCCGGCCTCCACCCGCACCTCGGCCAGCCCCATCGCGGCCCGTGCCCGCCCGCACACCGCCTCGTACGCCTCCTCCGGCCGCAGCCCGTTCCGGGACGCCAGCAGAAAGGCGGCCTCCAGGGGATCGCCCCGGCCCACCGGGTTGACCGCGTCCCGCAGCGCCCCGCTGCCCGCGGCCACCCGGACGCCCGCCGCGCGCAGCAGCCGCACCGGCGCGCAGGGACAGCCGCGCGCTCCCCGCACGCCCTGGTGCTCCAGTCCGGCGCAGTCGCCCTGCGGGAGGCAGACAACGGTCACCCCGGCCGCCGCCAGCCGCTCCGCGATCCGCCCCGCCACATCCACGGGCAGCCGGGACAGCCCGCCGCAGGGGCCGATGGTGACGCCCGGCCGCAAGCCCCCGGCCATCGCCGCGAGCCGGGCGAGGCGGGCCGGGTCGTCACCGTCCGTGTGCAGGTCGACGGCGCAGCCGTGCCGGGCGGCGAAGTCGAGGACGGCCTCGGCGTGGCCGGTCGGGTCCGGGTCGAGGTCCGGGCAGCCGCCGATGACCGGCGCGCCCATTCCCACCGCGTCGCGCAGCACCGCCAGACCGTCCGCCCCGGCGGTGCCGGTCAGCACCCGGGGCACCGCCACCGCGCTCAGCTCCGTGAGCCCGCGCAGGGTCCGGCCGGCCTCCAGGACCGCCTCCAGGGAGCGCAGCCCGTGCACCCCGCCGACGCGGACGTGGGTACGCAGCGCCGTCGCCCCGTGGCCGAGCTGGAGCAGGGCGGCCTCGACGGCGCGGCGCTGGATGTCCTCGGGGGCGTTGGGGACCGGGCCGGACATGTCGGCCGTAAGGGCGGTGTCGCAGTGGGCGTGGGGCTCGGCGGGGGCGGGGAGCAGCAGATAGCCGCCGAGGTCCAGCCGGGTGCCGGGGACGAGGCTGCCCGCCGTGCCCACGGCCTCGATCCGCCCGCCGCTGAGCCGGACGTCCACGGTGCGTCCGTCGGCGAGCCGGGCGCCACCGAGCACCAGGGCGGTGGGTTCGGGGTCCGCGCCGTCGTTCCTGGGCGGCTGTTGCGGTTGCTGCGGTTGCTGCTGGCTCTCGGGCATCGCACTCCTGGGATTCGCAGGGCGTACGCGGGGCGCACGGGCGCGCGCGACGGGTGCGTGACGAGGGCGGTGGCGGTGACGCCAGAGCGCCACGGGACACGCCAGGACGCCACGGGTCACGCCATGGCGCCACGGGTCACGCCATGGCGCCACGGGACACGCCGGGTGCCCGAACGGGCAACGCGCCGGACACGCCCGGACACGTGCGCAGCCAAGATCACGCGGTGCGAACCGAAGCCTAGGGCGCGGTCTGGGCGGCTTCGCGGAGGAGCCGAATAGTCGTACCGGTGTGGTGCATGAGTCCAGGGTGACGGCGGCCCGATACGGATTTCACCTTCGGCGGCCGAGCGTGTAATGTCTTCATCGCTCGCCCCAATAGCTCAGTCGGCAGAGCGTCTCCATGGTAAGGAGAAGGTCTACGGTTCGATTCCGTATTGGGGCTCTGATGTGTGAGGTTTCCCGTTCGGCTACGCTGGTCGAGCGGGGAGTCACTCGCATCACAGCGGTGTAGCTCAGTCGGTAGAGCAAGCGGCTCATAATCGCTGTGTCACCGGTTCAAGTCCGGTCACCGCTACTGACAGTAGCCGATTGTGGGGTCGGTCCTTCGATCGGCTACTCTTTCTGCGTTAATCCCCTAGTCCGTTCGTCAAGGAGCACTCACGTGGCTGCCACCGACGTCCGCCCGAAGATCACGCTGGCCTGCGTGGAGTGCAAGGAGCGGAACTACATCACCAAGAAGAACCGGCGCAACGACCCGGATCGTCTTGAGATCAAGAAGCACTGCCCGCGTTGCAACGCGCACACCGCGCACCGTGAGACGCGATAGCAATAAGCTCTGATTCGAGGCCGCCCCCAATCGCGGGGGGCGGCCTCGTTTCGTTGGTCATCCAATCGCAGGAGGTGCGCGCCGATGGCGCTCGACCAGTCCTTCGTGGGACGGAGCTACCCGCCCACCGCCCCGTACGAGGTCGGCCGGGAGAAGATCCGGGAATTCGCCGAATCCCTCGGCGACACCAATCCCGTCCACACCGACCCCGAGGCGGCTCGGGCCCTGGGCTACCCCGACGTGATCGCCCCGCCGACCTTCGTTTTCACGATCACCTTCAAGGCGGCCGGGAAGCAGGTCATCGAGGACCCGCAGCTCGGGCTGGACTACAGCCGGGTGGTCCACGGCGATCAGCGGTTCGAGTACACCCGCCCGGTCCGCGCGGGGGACCGGCTGACGGTCACCTCGACCATCGACTCGATCAAGTCGCTGGCCGGCAATGACATCTTGTCCGTGCGCGGCGAGGTCCACGACGAGTCGGGTGATCATGTGGCGACGTCGTTCACGACGCTGGTGGCCCGCGCCGCCGACGCAGAGGTGGAGGAGAGCAGATGACGGCCAAGATCTCGTATGACTCCGTGGAGGTCGGCACCGAGGTGCCGGTGCGCGAGTTCCGGGTGAACCGCGCCGACCTCGTGCGGTACGCGGGTGCCTCGGGCGACTTCAACCCGATCCACTGGAACGAGAAATTCGCCAAGGAGGTCGGCCTCCCCGACGTCATCGCGCACGGCGCCTACACCATGGCCGAGGCGGCCCGGGTGGTCAGCGACTGGGCCGGCGACCCCGGCGCCCTCGTCGAGTACGGCGTCCGTTTCACCAGGCCGGTCGTCGTCCCCAACGACGACAAGGGCGCGGTCGTCGAGATCGGCGCCAAGGTCGCCGCCAAGCTGGACGACGAGGCCCGTACGGTGCGCCTCGACATCACGGCCACCAGCGCCGGCCAGAAGGTGCTGGGCCGGGCCCGCGCCGTGGTACGGCTCGCCTGAGCCCTGGAAGGCGCCCCGGCGGCCCCAGGGCGGGCGAGAGCACGCCACCGCGGGTGAAGCCGTGTGAAGGCGTGTGAAGCCCGTCCGAGCCCCTTACGGGCCCACGCCCGCCCGCCGGCCCCGGCCCCCACACCGGGGGCGGCCACCCCCAGGACCCCAGGGGGCGCCCCCGTACTCTTGAGCGCGTGCAGGAACTCCACGACGCCCCCCTCGCGCCCCTCACCACCTTCCGCCTCGGCGGCCCGGCCAACCGGCTGATCACGGCCACCACCGACGACGAGGTCATCGCCGCGGTCCGGGAGGCCGACGCGGCCGGCACCCCGCTGCTGGTGATCGGCGGCGGCAGCAATCTGGTCATCGCCGACAAGGGCTTCGACGGCACCGCCCTGCACATCGCGACCAGCGGCTTCACCCTCGACGGCACCCGCCTGGAGCTCGCCGCGGGCGAGAGCTGGTCGGATGCCGTGGCCCGTACGGTCCGGGCGGGGCTCGCGGGGATCGAATGCCTCGCCGGAATCCCCGGTTCCGCCGGGGCGACGCCGATACAGAACGTCGGTGCCTACGGCCAGGAGGTCGCCGCCACGATCACCGAGGTGATCGCCTACGACCGCCGCGCCGACCAGGTCGTCACGATCCCCAACGCCGACTGCGCCTTCTCCTACCGCCACAGCCGCTTCAAGGCCGACCCCGACCGCCATGTGGTGCTCCGGGTCCGCTTCGAACTGGAGGACGCCGGCGGGCTCTCCGCACCCGTCCGGTACGCCGAGACCGCGCGGGTCCTCGGCGTCGAGGTGGGGGACCGGGTGCCGGCCGCCGTCGCCCGCGAGACGGTCCTGGGCCTGCGCGCGGGCAAGGGCATGGTGCTCGACCCCGAGGACCACGACACCTGGTCCGCGGGGTCGTTCTTCACCAACCCGGTGCTCACCGAGGACGCCTACGCCGCCTTCCTCGCCCGCGCCGCCGAACGCCTGGGCCCGGACACCGCGCCGCCCGCCTTCCCGGCGGGCGACGGTCTGATCAAGACCTCCGCGGCCTGGCTGATCGACAAGGCGGGCTTCACCAAGGGCTACGGCACCGGCCCGGCCCGCATCTCCACCAAGCACACGCTCGCCCTCACCAACCGGGGCGAGGCCACGACCGAGGACCTGCTGGCCCTGGCCCGCGAGGTGGTGGCCGGGGTCGAGGACGCCTTTGGGGTGACCCTCGTCAACGAGCCGGTGACGGTCGGCGTCAGCCTCTGAGACACAGGGGCGAACCATCACGCGACGGTTTGCCCTCCGTCCGCCAGCCAGTCGTCGATCCCCGTCAGCAGCCGCTGCCTGACCTCCTCCGGCGCGGCCGAACCACGCACCGACTGCCGCGCCAGCTCGGCCAGCTCGGCGTCGGTGAAGCCGTGGTGCTTGCGCGCCAGCTCGTACTGCGCCGCCAGCCGTGAGCCGAACAGCAGCGGGTCGTCCGCCCCGAGCGCCATCGGCACCCCCGCGTCGTACAGCGTGCGCAGCGGGACGTCCTCCGGCTTCTCGTAGACCCCGAGCGCCACGTTGGACGCCGGGCAGACCTCGCAGGTCACCTGGCGCTCGGCGAGCCGGGCGAGCAGCCGCGGGTCCTCCGCCGCGCGCACCCCGTGGCCGACCCGGACCGCGCCGAGGTCGTCCAGGCAGTCCCGCACGCTGCTGGGGCCCGACAGCTCACCGCCGTGCGGCGCCGCCAGCAGCCCGCCGTCCCGGGCGATGGCGAAGGCCCGGTCGAAGTCGCGGGCGAAGCCGCGCCGCTCGTCGTTGGACAGGCCGAAGCCGACGACCCCGCGGTCCGCGTAGCGCACCGCGAGCCGGGCGAGGGTGCGCGCCTCCAGGGGGTGCTTCATACGGTTCGCGGCGACCAGCACCCTGATCCCCAGACCGGTGTCCGCCGAGGCGCTCTCGACCGCGTCCAGGATGATCTCCATGGCCGGAATCAGCCCGCCCAGGCGCGGGGCGTACGAGGTGGGGTCGACCTGGATCTCCAGCCACTGGGCCCCGTCCCGCACGTCCTCCTGGGCCGCCTCGCGCACCAGCCGCCGGATGTCGTCGGCGTCCCGCAGACAGGACCGCGCGATGTCGTACAGCCGCTGGAAGCGGAACCAGCCGCGCTCATCGGTGGCGCGCAGCTTCGGCGGCTCGCCGCCGCTCAGTGCCTCGGGCAGGTGGACGCCGTACTTGTCGGCGAGTTCGAGGAGGGTGCCGGGGCGCATGGAGCCGGTGAAGTGAAGATGCAGATGCGCTTTGGGGAGCAGATGTACATCGCGTGCCATCTGCAGATACTGCCGTACGACCGGACCCGCTGGTACCGCTTTCCCCGAACGGGGGGGGTGCCCATGAGGAACGGGCCGGACCCGCCCCGCGGATTCCGGCCCGTTCCTCCGTGCGCTCTCAACCGCACGCGGCGGGGTGCGCGGCTTACGCGCGCGCCTCGCCCAGCAGCTTCTGCAGCCGGGAGACGCCCTCGGTGAGGTCCTCGTCGCCCAGCGCGTAGGACAGCCGCAGATAGCCCGGGGTGCCGAACGCCTCACCCGGCACCACCGCGACCTCGGCCTCCTCCAGGATCAGCTCCGCCAGCTCGACGCTGGTCCGCGGCCGCTTGCCGCGGATCTCCTTGCCGAGCAGCCCCTTGACCGACGGGTAGGCGTAGAACGCGCCCTCCGGCTCCGGGCACTCGACGCCGTCGATCTCGTTCAGCATCCGCACGATGGTGCGGCGGCGGCGGTCGAACGCCTCACGCATCGCGGCCACGGCGTCCAGGTCGCCCGACACGGCGGCCAGCGCGGCGACCTGAGCGACATTGCTCACATTCGAGGTGGCGTGCGACTGGAGGTTGGTCGCGGCCTTGATGACGTCCTTGGGGCCGATGACCCAGCCCACCCGCCAGCCGGTCATCGCGTACGTCTTGGCGACGCCGTTGACCACGATGCACTTGTCGCGCAGCTCGGGCACCACGACCGGCAGCGAGTGGAACTGGGCGTCGCCGTAGACCAGGTGCTCGTAGATCTCGTCGGTGAGCACCCACAGCCCGTGCTCGGCGGCCCAGCGGCCGATCTCCTCGATCTGGGCACGGCTGTAGACCGCGCCGGTGGGGTTCGAGGGGGAGACGAAGAGCAGCACCTTGGTGTTCTTGGTGCGGGCCGCCTCCAGCTGCTCGACGGAGACGCGGTAGCCGGTCGTCTCGTCGGCGACGACCTCCACCGGGACACCGCCGGCCAGCCGGATCGACTCCGGGTAGGTGGTCCAGTAGGGCGCCGGGACGATGACCTCGTCGCCCGGGTCGAGGATCGCGGCGAACGCCTCGTAGATCGCCTGCTTGCCGCCGTTGGTCACCAGGACCTGGGCCGCCTCGACCTCGTACCCGCTGTCGCGCAGCGTCTTCGCGGCGATCGCCGCCTTGAGCTCGGGCAGCCCGCCGGCCGGGGTGTAGCGGTGGTACTTCGGGTCGCGGCAGGCCGCCACCGCGGCCTCGACGACGTAGTCGGGCGTGGGGAAGTCGGGCTCACCGGCGCCGAAGCCGATCACCGGACGGCCCGCGGCCTTGAGGGCCTTGGCCTTGGCGTCGACGGCGAGGGTCGCGGACTCGGAGATCGAGCCGATCCGGGCCGACACCCGCCGGTCGGTCGGGGACTGTACTGGGGGAGTAGCAGCGGTCATAAATGCATCGTCGCAGACGGGCGAAATGGGTGGCACACGGGTTTGCGGAGACTTCGCGCGCTTCTCGTTCGACGCCTGGCCGTCAAGCACGTACACTCATCCGTCGTTGGCCGATCAACAGCCGCATCCGACCGCACACTCCGTGCAGCCGGGTGTATGCGGTAGGTTGGGAGTGCCGCAAAGGGTCGTAGCTCAATTGGTAGAGCACTGGTCTCCAAAACCAGCGGTTGGGGGTTCAAGTCCCTCCGGCCCTGCTACACGCACGTTGATCAGGGTGCGTGCATGCGTACGCAAGGACAAGCACCGCAGTGCGGCCGGGCCGGACGCGGCACGGCCACGACCCGGATTCAGGTGAGGACGAGTGACGGAAGCCCTTGGCTCCACCGCAACGCCTGAGAGCGGTCGTCCCGAGGACGAAGTGGCGACCAAGCGGGGTCGCCGTGGTGGTAAGCGCGCCAAGAAGGGGCCCTTCGGCCGGCTCGCGCTTTTCTACCGCCAGATCATCGCTGAGCTGCGGAAGGTCGTCTGGCCCACGCGTGGCCAGCTGTCGACGTACACCAGTGTGGTGATCGTCTTCGTCGTGATCATGATCGGCATCGTGACCGTGATTGACTATGGGTTCAACAACGCCATCAAGTACGTCTTTGGCTGAGACCCCCGCGAAAGGCGGCCGCTGTCCCGGCGTCGCCTCTTTCGCACGTTCCACCCCTTTGAAGCCAGGAAGAAGCAGCCACAGTGTCTGACCCGAACCTGAACGACGCCGCCGAGCCCGTCGAGTCCCGTGAGGACGAGCTCGACATCGTCGAGGCGGCGGACTCCGACCAGGCTGAAGCGGCCGACGCCGAGGCGGGCGCGCCGGCCGAGGAGGCGGCGGTCCACGTCGAGGACGAGGACACCGCCGAGGCCGATGAGGCCCCCGCGGCGGAAGCGGACGACGCGGTCGAGGCCGAGGTCGACCCGGTCGAGGCGCTCCGCGAGGAGCTGCGCGGGCTGCCCGGCGAGTGGTACGTGATCCACACCTACGCGGGCTATGAGAAGCGCGTGAAGGCCAACCTGGAGCAGCGTGCCGTCTCGCTGAACGTCGAGGACTTCATCTACCAGGCCGAGGTCCCCGAGGAAGAGATCGTCCAGATCAAGAACGGCGAGCGCAAGAACGTCCGGCAGAACAAGCTGCCGGGCTATGTGCTCGTCCGCATGGACCTGACGAACGAGTCGTGGGGTGTGGTCCGGAACACCCCGGGCGTCACCGGCTTCGTGGGCAACGCGTACGACCCGTACCCGCTGACCCTGGACGAGATCGTCAAGATGCTCGCCCCCGAGGCCGAGGAGAAGGCGGCCAAGGCCGCCGCCGAGGAGAGCGGCGTGCCGGCGCCGAGCCGCAAGGTCGAGGTCCAGGTGCTGGACTTCGAGGTCGGCGACTCGGTCACGGTCACCGACGGCCCGTTCGCGACCCTTCAGGCGACGATCAACGAGATCAACGCCGACTCGAAGAAGGTCAAGGGCCTTGTGGAGATCTTCGGTCGCGAGACCCCGGTCGAGCTGAGCTTCGACCAGATCCAGAAGAACTGAGACCTTCCACGAGACTTCCGAACAGGTCAGACGGGCTTTCGCGGCCGGTCTGACCTGCTCGGTTTTAAGGCGCACAGCTATACCCGTTATCGTTGTGCGGTATGCCTCCATCCGGATGATCCGGTTCGGGGGCGAACAACCTCTCACTAGGACCCGGAGAGAGCATGCCTCCCAAGAAGAAGAAGGTCACGGGGCTGATCAAGCTCCAGATCCAGGCCGGCGCCGCGAACCCGGCCCCGCCGGTCGGCCCCGCGCTGGGTCAGCACGGCGTCAACATCATGGAGTTCTGCAAGGCCTACAACGCCGCGACCGAGTCGCAGCGTGGCATGGTCGTGCCGGTGGAGATCACGGTCTACGAGGACCGCTCCTTCACCTTCGTGACCAAGACCCCGCCGGCCGCCAAGCTGATCCTCAAGGCCGCGGGCGTGGAGAAGGGCTCCGGCGAGCCGCACAAGACCAAGGTCGCCAAGATCAGCCGCGACCAGGTGCGTGAGATCGCCACCACCAAGATGCCCGACCTGAACGCCAACGACCTGGACGCCGCCGAGAAGATCATCGCCGGCACCGCCCGTTCCATGGGCATCACGGTCGAGGGCTGACACCTCCACCGCGAGGGCCGTAAGCCCCCGCAGTCACGTGTGGCAGGGCCAAGCGCTGGCCCGGACCACGAACTCCACAGACATCAGGAGCCACAGTGAGCAAGCGCAGCAAGACCCTCCGCGCTGCGGACGCCAAGATCGACCGGGAGCGCGCCTACGCCCCGCTCGAGGCCGTCCGTCTCGCGAAGGACACCTCCACGAGCAAGTTCGACGCGACCGTCGAGGTCGCCATGCGCCTGGGCGTCGACCCGCGCAAGGCCGACCAGATGGTCCGCGGCACCGTGAACCTGCCGCACGGCACCGGTAAGACCGCCCGGGTCCTGGTCTTCGCGACCGGTGACCGTGCTGCGGCCGCGGAGGCCGCCGGCGCCGACATCGTCGGCTCCGACGAGCTCATCGACGAGGTGTCCAAGGGCCGTCTGGACTTCGACGCCGTCGTCGCCACCCCGGACCTCATGGGCAAGGTCGGCCGTCTGGGCCGGGTGCTCGGTCCGCGTGGTCTGATGCCGAACCCGAAGACCGGCACCGTCACCCCGGACGTGGCCAAGGCCGTCACGGACATCAAGGGCGGCAAGATCGAGTTCCGCGTCGACAAGCACGCCAACCTGCACTTCATCATCGGCAAGGTCTCGTTCGACGAGGCGCAGCTGGTGGAGAACTACGCCGCGGCGCTGGAGGAGATCAACCGTCTCAAGCCGTCCGCCGCGAAGGGCCGCTACATCAAGAAGGCGACCCTGACCACCACGATGGGCCCCGGCATCCCGCTGGACGCCAACCGCACCCGCAACCTGCTGGTCGAGGAAGAGGCCGTCTGAGGCCGCCCCTGACCCAGCGCACCACGGTGTGCAACCGCCGGGCCCCCGGATCTCGTCGAAGATCCGGGGGCCCGGCGCGTTCCGTTGTCCGCCCCCTCCGCTAAAGTTCGATCTACACGTAAAAGAGAAATAAAAACTAGGGGGAACCGTGCGCGGTACTCATGTCGGTGTGCGCTGGGCCATAGCTGCCGGAAGTGTCGTTCTGATGGTCGGCCTCACCGCGTGCGGGAGCGAGAAGTCCGGTGACGACAAGGCGAGCGACAAGGCGAGCGACAAGAGCGGCCAGTCCGGTATGAGCCCGCTGGCGGCGCTCAAGCTGGCCTCGCAGCAGACGGACAAGAAGAACTCGGCCAAGGTCGAGGGCACCACCAAGATGGGCGAGCAGAACTCGCAGATGTCCGGCTCGATGGACTGGGCCAACGGCATCCGGGCCAACATGTCCATCACCCAGAGCGGTGGTGCGGTCGCCTCCTCCCCGATCGAGGGCAAGCCGATGGACGCCCGCTACACGCCGGACGCGATGTACCTGAACATGGGCGACGAGTTCGCCGCGCAGGCGGGCGGCGGCAAGCACTGGGTGAAGTACGACTACGACGTGCTGGCCGAGAAGGCGGGCCCCTCGGGCGCCTTCCTGAAGGACCAGATGCAGAACAACAACCCGTCGCGCTCGGTGGAGCTGCTGCTGGCCACCGGCAAGGTCAAGAGCGTGGGCACCGAGGACGTGAAGGGCGTCAAGGCCACGCACTACACGGGCACGGTCAACGTCTCCGAGATCGCCAAGATGCAGTCCAAGGAGCTGAGCCAGTCGGACCTGGACGCCCTGCAGAAGCAGCTGGAGTCCTCCGGTATGGACACCGAGACCATCGACCTGTGGGTCGACGACCAGAACCTGCTGGTCAAGAAGCGTGAGCAGGCGGAGAGCAACAACGGCGCCTATGACTCCACGGTCTACTACACGGACTACGGCACCTCCGTGACGGTCGAGGAGCCGTCCTCCTCGGACACCGTGGACTTCCAGGACATGCTCCAGCAGTAGCGCCGATTTGCCTGGCCGCGGCTCGTTCGCGTACGCTTCTACAGAAGCCAAAGACCGCTGGTTGTCGCCGCATTCCCGAACGGGGATCCGGTGGCTGAAGGATCCGCTAGCTGCGGGCGACCTGCGTAGGTGACTGTGGTTGCACTCCCGAACGGGCCGTGGGTCCGTGCCGGTCGAGTTACGCCCCGAGCGCCTGCGCCGGGGCGTTTTCGCGTTGTCTCAGTCTCCTTCCTTCAGGCCGAAGCGGTCCTCATCACCCGGAAGGAGGCCGAGGCTCATGGCGAGTCCTGACAAGGTCGCAGCCGTCGACGAGATGCGGGAGAAGTTCCGCAGCTCCAACGCGGCTGTCGTGACCGCGTACACCGGTCTCACCGTGGCGCAGCTCAAGGAGCTGCGCCGTTCGCTCGGTGAGAACGCTCAGTACCGTGTGGTGAAGAACACGCTGACCAAGATCGCGGCCAACGAGGCCGGGATCAACCAGCTCGACGACCTGTTCTCGGGTTCGTCGGCCGTCGCCTTCGTGACCGGTGACCCGGTCGAGGCGGCGAAGGGTCTCCGTGACTTCGCCAAGGAGAACCCCGCTCTCGTCATCAAGGGCGGTGTCCTTGAGGGCAAGGCGCTGTCCGCCGACGAGATCAAGAAGCTCGCGGACCTCGAGTCCCGTGAGGTGCTGCTCGCCAAGCTGGCGGGTGCGATGAAGGCCAAGCAGTCCCAGGCTGCCGCGCTCTTCCAGGCCCCGCTGTCCAAGCTCGTCCGGACCGCCGAGGCGCTCCGGCAGAAGCAGGCCGAGCAGGGCGGTGCCGAATCCCCGGCTCCCGCCGAGGCCGAGGCCGCCGAGTAATCAGGCCCCGGTCGCAGCGGGCCCGGAAGCCCGCCGACATGTACATCCGGCACCACCTGCCGAATTAGTGGAAGGACCGCCATCATGGCGAAGCTCAGCCAGGAAGACCTGCTCGCGCAGTTCGAGGAGATGACCCTCATCGAGCTCTCCGAGTTCGTGAAGGCGTTCGAGGAGAAGTTCGACGTCACCGCCGCCGCCCCGGCCGCCGTCGTCGCCGCCGCTCCGGGTGCCCCGGGCGCCGCTGCCCCGGCCGAGGAGGAGAAGGACGAGTTCGACGTCATCCTCACCGGCGCCGGCGACAAGAAGATCCAGGTCATTAAGGTCGTGCGTGAGCTGACCTCCCTGGGTCTGAAGGAGGCCAAGGACCTCGTCGACGGCACCCCGAAGCCGGTCCTCGAGAAGGTCAACAAGGAGCAGGCCGACAAGGCCGCCGAGTCCCTCAAGGGCGCCGGCGCCTCCGTCGAGGTCAAGTGATCTCTCGGCCCGCCGTCACACGCCGATAGGGCGCGGCGGCGCGGCCGGTTCACGCCAAGGGCGATCACCCGTTCGGGTGGTCGCCCTTCGGTGCTTCCGGGAGGGCTACATTGCCTTACGGGCTTGTGGAGGTATGGTGATCTTCGTTGCCCGTCGCCACGCCCTGTGACGATCTCGCCGGAGTGGGGGGCCTTGACGAACGGCACGCAGCGCGCAATTCTCAGGACGCGACGTCACATCGATCCGGAAGTCCGAGGCATGGATCGTCGGCGAAGTGGGCAGTATCGATATGCGCATCGAGCGCGTGGACTGCCGTCAGGGCGGGTGAAGACAACGAGGGGCGCGCCCCCTCACCGGAGGGAGAGATTGGCGCTGCCGGTCTCAGAAACTCGGCGCTGGACATCAGTGTGCCAAGTGGCTACACTGACCCTTTGCGCTGCCTGTTAGCTGCTCCCTGCCCGTCACCAGGGGCATGCCCACCTCCGAGCACTACCGATGGAAACACCCTGACCAGGGATTTCATCCATGAGCTCGCGGTGGGACCGGTACGCGCGTAGTGAGTCCGAGCCCTCGGAAGGACCCCCTCTTGGCCGCCTCGCGCAACGCCTCGACTGCCAATACGAACAATGGCGCCAGCACCGCCCCGCTGCGCATCTCCTTTGCGAAGATCAAGGAGCCTCTCGAGGTTCCGAACCTCCTCGCGCTGCAGACCGAGAGCTTCGATTGGCTGCTCGGCAATGCCGCGTGGAAGGCTCGCGTCGAGGCTGCGCTGGACAGCGGTCAGGACGTCCCCACCAAGTCCGGTCTGGAAGAGATCTTCGAGGAGATCTCCCCGATCGAGGACTTCTCCGGGTCGATGTCCCTGACTTTCCGTGATCACCGTTTCGAGCCGCCGAAGAACTCGATCGACGAGTGCAAGGAGCGCGACTTCACGTACGCGGCTCCGCTCTTCGTCACGGCCGAGTTCACCAACAACGAGACCGGTGAGATCAAGTCCCAGACGGTCTTCATGGGCGACTTCCCGCTCATGACCCCGAAGGGCACCTTCTGCATCAACGGCACCGAGCGTGTCGTCGTCTCGCAGCTGGTCCGGTCTCCCGGTGTCTACTTCGACTCCACCATCGACAAGACGTCCGACAAGGACATCTTCTCGGCCAAGATCATCCCGTCCCGGGGTGCCTGGCTGGAGATGGAGATCGACAAGCGCGACATGGTCGGTGTCCGCATCGACCGCAAGCGCAAGCAGTCCGTGACCGTCCTGCTCAAGGCGCTCGGCTGGACCACCGAGCAGATCCTCGAGGAGTTCGGCGAGTACGAGTCCATGCGCGCCACCCTGGAGAAGGACCACACCCAGGGCCAGGACGACGCGCTGCTCGACATCTACCGCAAGCTGCGTCCGGGCGAGCCGCCGACCCGCGAGGCCGCGCAGACGCTGCTGGAGAACCTCTACTTCAACCCCAAGCGCTACGACCTGGCCAAGGTCGGCCGCTACAAGGTCAACAAGAAGCTCGGTGCCGACCAGCCGCTGGACGCCGGCGTGCTGACCACCGAGGACGTCATCGCGACCATCAAGTACCTGGTCAAGCTGCACGCCGGCGAGACCGAGACGGTCAGCGAGAACGGCCAGACGATCGTGGTCGAGACCGATGACATCGACCACTTCGGCAACCGTCGCCTGCGCAACGTCGGCGAGCTCATCCAGAACCAGGTCCGTACCGGTCTGGCCCGTATGGAGCGCGTCGTCCGCGAGCGCATGACCACGCAGGACGTCGAGGCGATCACGCCGCAGACCCTGATCAACATCCGGCCGGTCGTCGCCTCCATCAAGGAGTTCTTCGGCACCAGCCAGCTGTCCCAGTTCATGGACCAGACCAACCCGCTGTCGGGTCTGACCCACAAGCGCCGCCTGTCGGCGCTGGGCCCGGGTGGTCTGAGCCGTGAGCGGGCGGGCTTCGAGGTCCGTGACGTGCACCCGTCCCACTACGGCCGGATGTGCCCGATCGAGACCCCGGAAGGCCCGAACATCGGTCTGATCGGTTCGCTCGCCTCCTACGGCCGGGTCAACGCGTTCGGCTTCGTGGAGACCCCGTACCGCAAGGTCGTCGACGGTGTGGTCACCGACCAGGTGGACTTCCTCACCGCCGACGAGGAGGACCGCTTCGTCATCGCCCAGGCGAACGCGCCGCTGGCCGAGGACAACACCTACGCCGAGAACCGCGTCCTGGTCCGCCGCCGTGGCGGTGAGGTCGACTACGTGCCCGGCTCCGAGGTCGACTACATGGACGTCTCGCCGCGCCAGATGGTGTCGGTCGCGACCGCCATGATCCCGTTCCTCGAGCACGACGACGCCAACCGCGCGCTCATGGGCTCGAACATGATGCGTCAGGCCGTGCCGCTGATCAAGGCGGAGTCGCCGCTGGTCGGTACCGGTATGGAGTACCGCTGCGCGGTCGACGCCGGCGATGTCATCAAGGCCGAGAAGGACGGTGTCGTCCAGGAGGTCTCCGCCGACTACGTGACGGTGGCCAACGACGACGGCACCTACACCACCTACCGGGTGGCCAAGTTCTCCCGCTCCAACCAGGGCACCTCCTTCAACCAGAAGGTCGTCGTGGACGAGGGCGCCCGGGTGATCGCCGGCCAGGTGCTGGCCGACGGCCCGTCCACCGAGGACGGCGAGATGGCGCTCGGCAAGAACCTGCTGGTGGCGTTCATGCCGTGGGAGGGCCACAACTACGAGGACGCGATCATCCTCAGCCAGCGTCTGGTGCAGGACGACGTCCTCTCCTCGATCCACATCGAGGAGCACGAGGTCGACGCCCGCGACACCAAGCTCGGCCCCGAGGAGATCACCCGGGACATCCCGAACGTCTCCGAGGAGGTCCTGGCCGACCTCGACGAGCGCGGCATCATCCGCATCGGCGCCGAGGTCCGTGACGGCGACATCCTGTGCGGCAAGGTCACCCCGAAGGGTGAGACCGAGCTGACGCCGGAGGAGCGCCTGCTGCGGGCGATCTTCGGTGAGAAGGCCCGTGAGGTCCGTGACACCTCGCTGAAGGTGCCGCACGGCGAGACCGGCAAGGTCATCGGCGTGCGCGTCTTCGACCGCGAGGAGGGCGACGAGCTGCCGCCGGGCGTGAACCAGCTGGTCCGCGTCTACGTGGCGCAGAAGCGCAAGATCACCGACGGTGACAAGCTCGCCGGCCGCCACGGCAACAAGGGCGTCATCTCCAAGATCCTGCCGGTCGAGGACATGCCGTTCCTGGAGGACGGCACCCCGGTCGACATCATCCTCAACCCCCTGGGCGTCCCGTCCCGAATGAACCCGGGACAGGTCCTGGAGATCCACCTCGGCTGGCTGGCCTCCCAGGGCTGGAAGGTCGAGGGCGACGAGGACTGGATGAAGCGGCTGAAGTCGATCGGCGCGGACGAGGTCCAGCCCGGCACCAACGTCGCCACCCCGGTCTTCGACGGCGCCCGTGAGGACGAGCTGGCCGGCCTGTTCGAGCACACCGTGCCGAACCGCGACGGTGAGCGCATGGTGCTGCCCTCGGGCAAGGCCCGGCTCTTCGACGGCCGCTCCGGCGAGCCGTTCCCGGACCCGATCTCCGTCGGCTACATGTACATCCTCAAGCTGCACCACCTGGTGGACGACAAGCTGCACGCCCGGTCCACCGGTCCGTACTCGATGATCACCCAGCAGCCGCTGGGTGGTAAGGCTCAGTTCGGTGGCCAGCGCTTCGGTGAGATGGAGGTGTGGGCGCTGGAGGCCTATGGCGCCGCGTACGCCCTCCAGGAGCTGCTGACCATCAAGTCCGACGATGTCACCGGCCGCGTGAAGGTCTACGAGGCCATCGTCAAGGGCGAGAACATCCCCGAGCCCGGCATCCCCGAGTCCTTCAAGGTGCTCATCAAGGAGATGCAGTCCCTGTGCCTCAACGTGGAGGTGCTGTCGTCCGACGGCATGTCCATCGAGATGCGCGACACCGACGAGGACGTCTTCCGCGCTGCGGAAGAGCTCGGTATCGACCTGTCCCGGCGCGAGCCGACCAGCGTCGAAGAGGTCTGACGGGTCTGGCCGGGGCGGTTCGTACCGCGACTGCCCCGGCCTCTCCCCGGACCCCCAGTCAGACCCGAAGACACGACCCTGAAAGAGGGATTGACGACAAGTGCTCGACGTCAACTTCTTCGACGAGCTGCGGATCGGCCTCGCCACTGCTGACGACATCCGTCAGTGGTCCCACGGTGAGGTCAAGAAGCCGGAGACCATCAACTACCGCACCCTGAAGCCCGAAAAGGACGGACTCTTCTGCGAGAAGATCTTCGGTCCGACCCGGGACTGGGAGTGCTACTGCGGGAAGTACAAGCGCGTCCGCTTCAAGGGCATCATCTGTGAGCGCTGCGGTGTCGAGGTCACCCGCGCCAAGGTGCGCCGTGAGCGGATGGGCCACATCGAGCTGGCCGCTCCCGTCACCCACATCTGGTACTTCAAGGGCGTGCCCAGCCGCCTGGGCTACCTGCTCGACCTCGCCCCGAAGGACCTCGAGAAGGTCATCTACTTCGCCGCCTACATGATCACGTGGGTGGACGAGGAGCGCCGCACCCGCGACCTGCCCTCGCTGGAGGCCCACGTCTCCGTCGAGCGCCAGCAGATCGAGCAGCGCCGCGACGCCGACCTGGAGGCCCGCGCCAAGAAGCTCGAGGCGGACCTCGCCGAGCTCGAGGCCGAGGGCGCCAAGGCCGATGTCCGCCGCAAGGTGCGCGAGGGCGCCGAGCGGGAGATGAAGCAGCTGCGCGACCGCGCCCAGCGCGAGATCGACCGTCTCGACGAGGTGTGGAACCGCTTCAAGAACCTCAAGGTCCAGGACCTGGAGGGCGACGAGCTGCTCTACCGTGAGCTGCGTGACCGCTTCGGCACGTACTTCATGGGCGGCATGGGCGCCGCTGCCCTGCAGAAGCGCCTGGAGTCCTTCGACCTCGACGAGGAGGCCGAGAAGCTCCGCGAGATCATCCGGACCGGCAAGGGCCAGAAGAAGACCCGTGCGCTCAAGCGCCTCAAGGTCGTCTCCGCCTTCCTCCAGACCCGCAACAGCCCCAACGGCATGGTGCTGGACTGCATCCCGGTGATCCCGCCGGACCTGCGTCCGATGGTGCAGCTGGACGGTGGCCGCTTCGCGACCTCCGACCTGAACGACCTGTACCGCCGTGTGATCAACCGGAACAACCGCCTCAAGCGTCTGCTCGACCTCGGTGCCCCCGAGATCATCGTGAACAACGAGAAGCGGATGCTCCAGGAGGCCGTCGACGCGCTGTTCGACAACGGCCGCCGCGGCCGTCCGGTCACCGGTCCCGGTAACCGTCCGCTGAAGTCCCTCAGCGACATGCTGAAGGGTAAGCAGGGCCGGTTCCGTCAGAACCTGCTCGGTAAGCGTGTCGACTACTCGGCCCGTTCGGTGATCGTCGTCGGCCCGCAGCTCAAGCTGCACCAGTGCGGTCTGCCCAAGGCCATGGCGCTGGAGCTGTTCAAGCCGTTCGTGATGAAGCGCCTGGTGGACCTGAACCACGCGCAGAACATCAAGTCGGCCAAGCGCATGGTCGAGCGCGGCCGCACGGTCGTGTACGACGTGCTCGAAGAGGTCATCGCCGAGCACCCGGTGCTGCTGAACCGTGCGCCGACCCTGCACCGCCTCGGCATCCAGGCCTTCGAGCCGCAGCTGGTCGAGGGCAAGGCCATTCAGATTCACCCGCTCGTGTGCACCGCGTTCAACGCGGACTTCGACGGTGACCAGATGGCCGTGCACCTGCCGCTGTCCGCGGAGGCGCAGGCCGAGGCCCGCATCCTGATGCTGTCCTCGAACAACATCCTCAAGCCGGCCGACGGCCGTCCGGTGACCATGCCGACCCAGGACATGGTGCTGGGCCTGTTCTTCCTCACCACCGACGAGGAGGAGCGCGAGGTCCGCGGCGAGGGCCGGTCCTTCGGCTCGGTCGCCGAGGCGATCATGGCGTTCGACGCCCGGGAGCTGTCGCTCCAGGCGAAGATCGACATCCGCTTCCCGATCGGCACGGTGCCGCCCCGCGGCTGGACCCCGCCGGTGTCCGAGGAAGGGGAGGACGGCCTCGGGGGAGGCGTCTGGCAGCCCGGTGACAGCTTCCGGCTGCGCACCACGCTGGGCCGGGCGCTCTTCAACGAGCTGCTGCCCGAGGACTACCCGTTCGTCGACTACTCGGTGGGCAAGAAGCAGCTCTCCGAGATCGTCAACGACCTCGCCGAGCGCTACCCCAAGGTCATCGTCGCGGCGACGCTGGACAACCTGAAGGCGGCCGGTTTCCACTGGGCCACCCGCTCCGGTGTCACCGTCGCCATCTCCGACGTGGTCGTGCCCGAGGCCAAGAAGGCCATCATCGAGGGCTACGAGGCGCAGGACGAGAAGGTCCAGAAGCAGTACGAGCGCGGTCTGATCACCAAGGACGAGCGCACCCAGGAGCTGATCGCGATCTGGACCAAGGCGACCAACGAGGTCGCCGAGGCGATGAACGCGAACTTCCCGAAGACCAACCCGATCTTCATGATGGTCGACTCGGGCGCGCGCGGAAACATGATGCAGATGCGTCAGATCGCCGGTATGCGTGGTCTGGTGTCCAACGCGAAGAACGAGACCATCCCGCGGCCCATCAAGGCGTCGTTCCGTGAGGGTCTGTCCGTGCTGGAGTACTTCATCTCCACCCACGGTGCCCGTAAGGGTCTCGCGGACACCGCCCTGCGGACCGCCGACTCGGGTTACCTGACCCGTCGTCTGGTGGACGTCTCCCAGGACGTGATCATCCGCGAGGAGGACTGCGGCACCGACCGCGGCCTGAAGCTGGCGATCGCGGCCAAGGGCGCGGACGGCGTACTGCGCAAGGCGGACGACGTCGAGACCAGCGTGTACGCGCGCTGCCTCGCCGAGGACATCGTCGTCGACGGGAAGGTCCTGGCCCCGGCCGGCACCGACCTGGGCGATGTGCTCATCGACGAGCTGGTCCGCCACGGCGTGGAGACGGTCAAGACCCGTTCGGTGCTCACCTGCGAGTCCGCCGTCGGCACCTGCGCCATGTGCTACGGCCGTTCGCTGGCGACCGGCAAGCTGGTGGACATCGGCGAGGCGGTCGGCATCATCGCCGCCCAGTCCATCGGTGAGCCCGGCACCCAGCTGACGATGCGTACCTTCCACACCGGTGGTGTGGCCGGTGAGGACATCACCCAGGGTCTGCCGCGTGTCGTCGAGCTCTTCGAGGCCCGTACGCCCAAGGGTGTCGCGCCGATCTCGGAGGCGGCCGGCCGGGTCCGCATCGAGGAGACCGAGAAGACCAAGAAGATCGTCGTCACCCCGGACGACGGCTCCGACGAGACGTCGTACGGCGTCTCCAAGCGAGCCCGTCTGCTGGTGGGCGAGGGCGACCACGTCGAGGTCGGCCAGCCGCTGACCGTGGGTGCCGTCAACCCGCACGACGTGCTGCGCATCCTCGGCCAGCGCGCCGTCCAGGTGCACCTGGTGGGCGAGGTCCAGAAGGTCTACAACTCGCAGGGTGTGTCGATCCACGACAAGCACATCGAGATCATCATCCGGCAGATGCTGCGCCGCGTGACGATCATCGAGTCCGGCGACGCCGAGCTGCTGCCGGGCGAGCTCGTGGAGCGCTCGCGCTTCGAGGGTGAGAACCGTCGTGTGGTCCAGGAAGGCGGCCACCCGGCCTCCGGCCGTCCGCAGCTGATGGGTATCACCAAGGCCTCGCTGGCGACCGAGTCCTGGCTGTCGGCGGCGTCCTTCCAGGAGACGACCCGGGTGCTCACCGACGCGGCGATCAACGCCAAGTCGGACTCCCTGATCGGCCTCAAGGAGAACGTGATCATCGGTAAGCTCATCCCGGCCGGTACGGGCCTGTCCCGCTACCGCAACATCCGGGTCGAGCCGACCGAGGAGGCGAAGGCCGCGATGTACTCGGCCGTCGGCTACGACGACATCGACTACTCGCCCTTCGGCACGGGCTCCGGCCAGGCGGTTCCGCTGGAGGACTACGACTACGGTCCGTACAACCAGTAAGCCCGGTAATCCGGTAGGGCCGGTAATCCGGTAGGACCGGTAACGCTCACAGGGCGGTCATCCCTCGCGGGGTGGCCGCCCTGCGGCGTTCTCCGGTGGTCCGCCGTGCCGAATGTGCTTCCGGGCCGGGGGACTCAGTGGGAGACGGCGGCCTCCGGGGCCGCCTCGGGCCGCGGCGGGGTCGGACCCGGTGCGCCGAACCAGGTCTCCAGGGCGGCCCCCAGCCGCTCCGGCGCGGTGTCGTCGGAGGCGGTGGCCGCCCAGCACACATAGCCGTCGGGACGTACCAGGACCGCGTCGGCCGGTACGTCCGGCAGCGCGTCGGCGGTCACCACGTCGACGCGGTCCGGATAGGCGGTGGCGAGCGTGCCCCACCGCCGGGTGGTGCCGGTGGTGAGCAGCAGGCCCCGGCCGTGCCGGAGCAGCGCGCTCACCGGCCGCTCCGCCCCGTCCACCGTGAGGTCGGGGTCCGGCATGCGGGCACCGGTCAGCCCGTCGTCCGTACCGGCTCCGGGCATCGGGTAACGGATGTCCAGTCCGGAGACCATGCCGGCGAGGAAGTGGCTGACCGGGCCCATCCCCAGCAGCCGGACGAAGATCGAGCGCAGTCCGTCGTACTCCTCCGACGGGTTGGTCAGCACCGCCTGGGCGCGGGTGTTCTCCACGACGCTCGCCCCGATGGGGTGCCGTTCGCCGTGGTAGCTGTCCAGCAGGCCGGCCGGGGCCCAGCCGGCCACCTCGGCAGCGAGTTTCCAGCCCAGGTTCATGGCGTCCTGCACCCCGAGGTTGAGGCCCTGCCCGGCGGCGGGCAGATGCACATGGGCGGCGTCGCCGGCCAGCAGCACCCGGTCCCGCCGGTAGTGCTCGGCCTGGTACGCGGAGTCGGTGAACCGGGAGAGCCAGCGGATCTCGTCGACCTCCACCGCGTCGCCGTAGCGCAGCCGCACCGAGTCGTGGACCTCGGCCTCGGTCACCGGCTGGTCCGGATCGGTCTCACCGCGCCCGTAGATCCCCCACACCACCCGGTAGAGGCCGTTCTGCAGGGGGACCAGGGGCCAGGTCATCCGGTCCTGGTGGGCCTTGTCCACGCCCAGGAGGTCGCGGATGGACTTGGGGCGTTCGCCCAGCGCGTCGGCGCCCTTCTTCAGGGTCACATCGGCGACCACACCGGAGAACGCGGTCTTGGTGCCGGGGAAGGCCACGCCCAGCCGTTTCCGTACGGCGCTGCGGCCGCCGTCGCAGCCGACCAGATAGCGGGAGCGCAGCCGGACGGCACCGTCCGGGGTGGCCACCGTGGCGGTGACCCCGTCGGCGTCCTGTGCGAGGTCGACCAGCTCGTGGGAGCGGCGCACCTCGATGCCGTAACGGGCGGCCAGCGCCTCCTCCAGCACGCCTTCCACCCGGTCCTGCGGGATGATCACGCCGTAGGGGTGGCGGCTGCCCCAGCCGCGGTAGTTCATCACCACCGGCAGTCCGGCGAAGTGGGCGTCGGGCACCTGGGCCAGCGAGCGCTCCAGCACGGCGTCGAGCAGGCCGCGCATGGCGAGCACCTCGACCGTGCGCGGCTGCAGGCCCAGGGCCTTGGAGTGCTCGTTGGGGTCGGCCAGTTTGTCGATCACGATGACGCGCACACCGGCGAGGGCGAGTTCATGGGCCAGTGTGAGCCCGGTGGGGCCGCTGCCGACCACCACGACGTCCGTGGACTGTGCTGTGCTCATCATCGGCTCCTCGACGCGTTCGCTGCGAATATCGCCAATACTGCCGAGCACTATATTTCTCCACCGGTGCGAAACGGCAAGCCAATGTCCTGCAACTCGCCCTGGTGATCGGATAGTTAGGGGTGATAAGGGCAACGGTAGGGGGTTGAACGCGGCACCGCGGGTCCATAGCGTAAGGGCCGCTCGAAGCGTCTCTCATTCCCCCGTGAATTGCCTGACCTGGGCAGTGGAATTCACGTTGCGCGATTGATTCACCGGGGCGCCGATTCGCGGACATGCCGACTCACGAGCAGCAAGGAAGCGTATGGACACCGATGTGATCGTGGTGGGGGCGGGTGCCACCGGGCTGATGCTGGCGGCGGAACTCGCGCTGGCCGGCGTCCGCCCCGTGATCCTGGAGACCCTCGGCGCTCGCAGCACCCAGTCCCGGGCCCTCAACCTCCACCCCCGCACCTCGGAGATCCTTCAGGCCCGCGGACTCCTGGACGACCTGCTGGCACACCAGATCGTGCTCGGCACCCCGGCCCACAGCTTCTTCGGGGCGCTGCCCGTACCGCTGGACTGCCATCCGTGGCGCACCCGGCACCCGTACCAGATCGGGGTCCTCCAGACCCGGGTCGAGGAGCGGCTGGAGCGGCGCCTGGCCGAACTGGGCGTCACGGTCTCCCGCGGCCACGAGGTGACCGCCGTGGCGCAGGACCCCGACGGCGTCACCGCCACCGTGCGGACGGCCACGGGCGAGCACCGCCTGCGCGCCCGCTACCTGGTGGGCTGCGACGGCGGCCGGAGCCGGGTGCGGAAGGCGCTGGGCGCGGCGTTCCCCGGTACGGACGGCAGCCAGCTGTTCGTCGCCGCCGATGTGGTGCTGGCCCGTCCGCCCGAGCGGTGGCACGCCGAGCTGGACCCCGAACGGCAGCGGTATCTGAGGCTGCTGCCGGGCAACAGCATGGCCGGGGTGGTGCCGGTGCCCGGCGGCCGGCTGATGTTCTCCCTGCGGGCGCTGGAGGACGGCGTCCACCGGCTGAGCTTCTCCGGGCCTGCCGTGCAGCGGGTGCCCCGTACGGAGCCGGTCGCCGAGGCGGAGATCCGGGAGGCGATCCGTACCGCCTGCGGACTGGACAGCGAGCTGAAGGAGGTCCGCTGGGCGTCCCGGTTCAGCGACGCCTGCCGTCAGGTGGAGCAGTACCGGCACGGCCGGGTGCTGCTGGCCGGCGACGCCGCGCACATCATCGTGCCGCTGGGCGGCCAGGGGCTGAACCTCGGCCTCCAGGACGCGTTCAACCTGGGCTGGAAGCTGGCCGCCGAGGTGGCCGGGTGGGCCCCGCCCGGACTGCTGGACACCTACCACACCGAACGGCACCCCGCCGCGGCCGTCCTGCTCAGGGAGGCGCGGGCCCAGTTCTCGCTGCTGGACGGCGGGCCGGAGCTGACGCCGCTGCGGGAGGTGCTGATCGAACTGCTGGGCCTGCCCGAGACCAACCGGCACCTGGCCGGTGTCGTCTCCGGCCTCGGGCTGCGCCATCCCGCGCCCGCCGGCGCGCACCCCCTCGTCGGCCGCCGGCTGCCGGACCTGGACCTGCGCACCGCGGACGGGCCGCTCCCCGTCCACCGGCTGCTGCGCGGCGGCCGCGGGGTCTTCCTCGACCTCTCGGGCGGCGCGGCGGACGAGGAGGTCGTCGGCGCGTGGGCGCACCGGGTGGACATCCGGGCGGCGACGACGGACGACGACCTCGGCGCCCGGCAGGTGCTGGTGCGGCCGGACGGCCATGTGTGCTGGGCCGACGACCGCGACCGGCTGGCCGACGCGCTGGGCGAGTGGTTCGGCGCACCGCGGTGAGCCGGCGGTTCGGCGCACCGCGGTGAGTCATGGCCAGTGGTCGGCTGGTGGCGGAATTCCCGACCGCGATTCCCGTTCCCTGTTCCCGTTCTTCGACCCCCGTCCCCGTTCCACGATTCCACCGTATTCGAACAGCAATTCCCGACTTCCGAAGGGGCATGGAAAATGACGTCCACGGTTTCCACCGAAGGGCCGGTCTACCGCGAGTACAAGGGTTTCCGGGTCAACGACAACATCGTCGCGGATTTCATCGGCGTACCGGCGGTGATCACGCCGGGTGAGACGATCGAATTCTCGGTCTTCTACACGAACCGGGGCCGTTACCACTACCCGGACACCGGGCTCAACCTGGTCATCTGGTTCTCGGACCGGGATGATCTGCGCCGGGAGGACTTCAAGCTCTTCTACAAGGTCAGCCGGGCCGAGTGGCAGGAGCAGGACCCCGAGAAGTGCTGGGACCCGCAGTTCCCCGCCGAGGGCGGCGTCCACATCGCCTGCCAGCTGAGCGGGCCCGACGGCGGCATCCTCAGCAAGCCCGACGGCACGGTCCCGCTGCCCGAGGTCGAGTCGGTCACCGCGCATGTGCGGCTGGCCTTCCGCGAAGGGATCACCTCCGAGCACGCGGGCATCTTCGCGCTGCCGGGCATGCTGGACGCCCCCGGCGACAAGTCGATCATCCCGGGTCTGTTCGGCAATGTCTTCGGCCGGCTCCAGCAGGCCAGCTTCCGGCTGGGCGAGGGCCCGACCTCCCTCTACTGATCCGGTCCGCTGGTCCGGCTCTGCTGATCCGGTCCGCTGATCCGGTCCGCGCCTTCCACTGACCTTCGGCTCGGGAGTGCCTCATGGCGGCAATCAACACCTGGCGAACGCTCAAGGAGGGGGCCGACGGCCTCGTCCTGGCCATCGACTACCCCTTCACCGGCCGTCCGGAGGCCGGTTTCCCGGAGCTGGCCCCGCAGCTCGACATCGACTACGCCCTCTGGGAGTCCGTGCCCCCGAGCATGGGGAGCGAGACGGGGATGACCGCGGACGGCTATCTGGACCGGTGGCACGCGGACGTCCGCACGGGCGGCCTGCCCGTGCGGGCCGTGCTCGGCTTCTGCGCGGGCAGCGTCTACGCGGCCGCCCTCGCCGACCGGATCGCCGCCGAACAGCCACAGGCCCCGCGGGTCGTCCTGTTCGACCCCGAGGCGCCGAACGCGGTCACCGTCTACTGGCAGTTCCACAAGGTCATCGAGGGGCTGGGGGTGGTGCTGCGGCCCGAGGAGGTGACCGAGGCGCAGCAGGCCGGCCAGCGCGTCAGCGATGGCGCCACCGACCTGGACCGGCTGCGGGACCAGCTGTTGGGCGTGTTCGGCGAGTGGGCCCAGGTCGCCTTCGACCGGGCGGGGCTCGACGAGGTCCGCCGGGCGGAGTTCACCGCGACGGTCACCGCGTTCATGACCTATCTGGTGGCCGCCGCCGGGATCGACACCCGGGACGGCTGGCCCGGTGCCACGGCCATCAGCTCGGTCACCACCACCAACGGGCTGAACCTGCTGCCCGAGGCCGAGCGGCCGGCGAAGGTGGCCCGCGAGATCCGCTTCGACCTGGCCCACGCCGATCTGCTGCGGTCCGCCGACGTGGCGAAGACCGTGGCGGATCTGCTCCGTTGAGAGGACACACCTGATGCGCACACGGACGGACCCCGGCCCCAGCGGCACCGGAAGGGTGCCGCGGCCGGAACCGGTCGGCCGGAAGGAGGAGGCGCTGTGGCTGCTGGAACGGCTGGTCCCCGGCGCCGCCGTGAACAACCTGTCCTTCACCTTCCGGGTGCGCGGCAGCGTGGACCGGTCCCTCCTGCGGGAGTCCGTGACGCTGCTCGTACGACGCCACGAGACGCTGCGCACCGTGTTCCACGCCGACGACGCCGGGCTGGCCAAGGCCGTCCTGGACGCCGACGAGGCCGGTGTGGAGGTGCTGACCGTACCGGCCGCGCACCACACCGGGCAGGCGCTGACCTCGTTCGTGGCCACGCCGTTCACCTTCGACGGCCGGCCGCTGCTGCGCGTCGGGCACCTGCCGGGTGAGGGCGAGGACATCGTCTGCCTGGTCCTGCACCACCTCGTCTTCGACACCATCTCCGCGGGCATCCTCCTGGGCGAGCTGGTCGAGGTGTACACCGCGCTCGCCGCGAACCGGCCGCCGGCCCCCCATCTGCTGGAACCCGTGCCGGCGTTGCGGGAGGAGGAGCCGAGCGCCGACAGCCTCGCCTACTGGCACCAGCAGCTCCAGGGCTTCGACCCCGGAGGGCTCGAGCTGGCCTACGGCAGGCAGGAGGCCGCCGGCGCGACCCTGGGCGGTGACCAGCTGACCGTCACCGTGCCCCGGGAGGTCCGGGCCGCGGTGGACCGGCTGCGCACCGAACTGAACACCTCCGAGGCCGTCGTCCTGCTCGCCGCCTACGGCCTGCTGCTCGCCCAGCACGGGGCAGGCCCGGACCTGGCCGTGGGCACCATGGTGAACGTACGGGGCCGCTCCGCACCCAGCGCGATCGGCTACCACGTCAACGTGGTGCCCCTGCGGTTCACGGTGGACCCCGGCGACAGCTTCCGGGAGCTGGCCCTGCGGGCCGGGAGGGTCTTCCTCGACGGCATCGCGCACGCCGATGTGCCGGTGGACAGCCTCTACAACGAGGTGACCCGGGAGGGCGGCGCCTGGCGCAACAGCCTCTTCCGGCACGTCTTCAACTACGTACCGGGCCTGGGCCTGCCCGACTTCTCCATCGGCGGCCTCGCCGCGAGCCCCCTGGTCGTCGAGGTCCCGTACAGCAAGTTCGACCTGGAGTTCTTCGTCATGTCGACGGACGAGGAACTGCGGCTGCGCATCGTCTACAGCGACGACGTGTTCACCCGCGACGAGGTCGCCGCGCTGCTGCGCCGCTACGAGGTGCTGCTGTCGTCCCTGGCCGAGGACCCCGGACTGCCCCTCGGCGGCGCCGTGGCCTGGAGCGAGCACGACCACGCCGTGATTGACGCCGCCGGCCGGCCCGCGCCGGACAAGCCCCCGCTCTCCGTGCTCGCCGACGTGCGGCGGACGGTGGCGAGGACACCGGACGCGGTGGCCGTCGAGGACGCGGACGGCCCGCGGACCTACCGGCAGCTGTGGGACTCGGCCCGCGCCATCGCGGGCGCGCTGCGCGACCACGGCATCGGCGACGGCGATGTGGTCGCGCTGCTCGCACCGCGCTCGGCCGCACTGGCCGCGGCCGTGCTCGGCGTATGGCTCACCGGTGCGGTGTACCTCCCCCTGGACCCCGACCACCCCGCGCACCGCCTCGCGTACCAGCTCGCGGACTCCGGGGCCAAGGCGGTGCTGGCCGGGGACGGGGCCGTGCCCGCGCGGGAGGGGGTGCCGGTGCTGCGCCTGGCCGACGTGGCGGGCCTGGCCGATGTGGCCGGCCTGGCCGACGTGGCCGCACGATCGGTTGCGGACGCACGATCGAGTGCGGACGCCCGGTCGGTTGCGGTGGTTCCCGACGCCGGTACTGGTGACGCTTCCGATCCCGGTGCCGACCCCGGTGCCGGTCCCGACCCCGATCCGGCCGGGGCCGCCTACCTGATCTACACCTCCGGGTCGACCGGGCGGCCGAAGGGGACCCTGGTCTCCCACGGCAACCTCGGCAATGTGGTGGGGCACTTCGCCGATGAACTCCGGGCCCGGCCGGGGGAGACCACGCTGTGGCTGACCACCTTCAGCTTCGACATCTCCGCCCTGGAACTGTTCCTGCCGCTGGTCACCGGCGGACGTCTGGTGGCCGCGCCGGACACCGCGCGGTCCGACGGCCGTGTCCTGGCCGCTCTGCTGAGGGACCAGCGGGTCGACATCGTCCAGGCCACCCCGACCACCTGGCGGCTGGTGACCGACGACTGCCGGGAGCAGCTGAACGGGCGGCGCGTGCTGTGCGGCGGCGAACCGCTCCCGTCGGCCCTGGCCGGGGAACTGGCCGCGGCCGGCTGTGAGCTGCGCAATGTCTACGGGCCGACGGAGACCACCATCTGGTCGACGTCCGGCCTGGTCGAGCCGGGTTCCGGGGGTCCGGTGCACGTCGGCCGGCCGATCCGCGACACCCGGGTGTTCATCGCCGCCCCCGACGGTGCGGAACTGCCGGTGGGGGTGCGGGGCGAGTTGTGCATCGCCGGTGGCGGAGTGGCCATCGGCTACCACGGCCGCCCGGAGCTGACCGCCGACCGGTTCCGGGACCACCCCCGCCACGGGCGCCACTACCGCACCGGCGACCTCGCCCGGTGGCGGGGAGACGGCACGCTGGAGGTGCTCGGCCGCGTCGACCGGCAGGTGAAGCTGCGGGGCAACCGGATCGAGCTGGGCGAGGTGGAGAGCGTCCTCCTGGGCCACCCCGCCGTCCGGGCGGCGGCCGCACTGGTCGTCACGGGCGAGGCGGACGACGCCCGGCTGGTGGCGTTCCTCGTCGCCGAGGACGCCCCCGGCCTGGTCAACCAGGTCTGGGAGCATGCCCGCGGCAACCTCCCGGCCCCCGCGGTCCCCGGGGAGTTCCTCGTCGTCGACGCCCTGCCCACCACCGGAAACCACAAGGTCGACTATCTGGCGCTGGCCCGTCGGATACGGGACCGCGACCACGAACGGGCCGAGCCGTCCACGGCCGGGCCCGAGGACGAACTCGTAGGAAAACTCATCACGCTGTGGCAGGACGTGCTCGGCCGCACCGATCTGCACGCCCATTCCAATTTCTTCACCAGTGGCGGCCATTCCCTGCTGGCGGCGAAGCTCGCCCAGTCCGTTGAGGAACGGCTCGGCGTACGCCTTCAGCTCGCCGAAATCTTCACCAGGCCCAGCCCGGCCCAATTGGCGGAATTCCTCCGATCCGGCGGCGAATGATCCGGCCGGACGTCTCAGCCGGACGTCTCAGCCGCGGTTCGGAATTCGCCCGCACGACGCGCCGATTCTTCTCCCCGACGTCAGGACACCATGATGAGCGAGACCGCAACGGCAGCCACCGAAGAGGAAACCTTCTCCTTTCCCCAGCCCCGCACCTGTCCCCACCGGCCGCCCGCCGGCTACGCGGCGCTGCACGCCCACGGGCCCCTGGCCGAGGTGACCCTGTACGACGGCAGCACCGCCTTGCTGGTCACCCGGCACGCGGACGCCCGCCGCCTGCTCACCGACCCCCGGGTGTCCTCGGAACGGGCCAGCGACGGATTCCCGATCATCACGCCCCGGCTGCTGGGCGCCCGGTGGTTCCGCACCCTGGTCACCATGGACGGCGAGGAACACAGCATGTACCGCCGCATGCTGATCCCCGACTTCACGGCCAAACGGACCAAGGCCATGCAACCCGACGTCGAACGGATCGTCGACGACTGCGTCGACCGGCTGCTGGCGGCCACCCCGCCCGTCGACCTCATCAAGGACTTCGCCTCCGAGCTGTCCTCCCGGGTGATCTTCCATCTGCTCGGCGTCCCCACCGAGGACCAGGCCACCTTCCAGGAGCGCAGCGTCCGGCTGCTGACCGCCGCCGACTCCGACGAGGCCGAGGGCCCGCTGGCCGAACTCGTCGCCTACATGGACCGGCTGGTCTCCTCCAGGGACTCCGGAACCGGCACCTGGCTGCTGGACCGGCTCTCCGGCGAGGAGGTCGCCAAGGGCGAACTGGACCGCGGCGACCTCATCCGGATGGCCGTACAGCTTCTGGTCACCGGGCAGGGCACCACCGCGCAGATGATCGCCCTCGGCATGGCGACCCTGCTGGAACACCCCGACCAGCTCGCCTCGGTGCGCGCCGACCCGGACCGGATTCCCGCCGCGGTCGACGAACTGCTGCGCTATCTGACCATCGCGGACATGGCGGGCCTGCGCGTCGTCACCGAGGACATCGAGTTCCACGGGCAGGTCATCCCGGCCGGCAGCGGACTGATCATGCCCTACGCCCTGCTCAACCACGACCCCGAGACCTATCCCGAACCCGACCGCTTCGATGTGCACCGCGCGCCCCGCCAGCACTTCGCCTTCGGCTTCGGACCGCACAACTGCCTGGCGCAGGGCCTGGCCCGCATGGAGCTGGAAGTGACCTTCCGGGCCCTGCTGCGCCGGATTCCGTCCCTGCGTCTGGAGAAGCCGCTGAAGGAGCTGCGGCCGCGCGAGGCGGCCGATATGCAGGGGGTCTACGAGCTGCCGGTCATCTGGTGACGCTGTCGGTCATCTGGTGACCTCGACGCTTTGACGGGGGCTCCCGCCGGGGCTTTGGCGAGGGCTCCCACAGGGGCTTCCTACGGGGGCTCCCACGAGGTGGCCCCTGCCGGTCGTCGCCGGCAGGGGCCATCCGCGTACCGAGGCGCTCATTCCCCGCTGAGCGCCTCGATCACCGGGGCGAAGGTCTCCAGCCACGGCTCGTGCACGGTGAGGTAGCGGAAACCGAACCGGTCACGCCAGGAGCACACCTGGGCGGCGATCTCGTCCACCCTGCCCAGCAGCACGGCCGGCGCGGCGAGGAACTCCTCCAGGGACAGATCCGGCGTCCGCTCATGCCAGCGGCGGGCCTCGCCGTCCCGGTCGTCGGTGATCACGACATCCCGGACCAGGATGTTCAGCTCCACCTCGGCCGCCCGCGCACCGGCCGCCGAACGGAAGAAGGCGACCCGCTCGGCCATGACCTCGGCGCTGAGAATCCGGAACCCCTGCGGCGCGGGGCCCTTCGTCAGCGCGGAGAACCCCACGATGTCCGCGTGCCGCGCGGCCAGCGCGAGCAGCCGGTCGCTGTTGCCGCCGAGGAACAGCGGCGGACCGGGGCGCTGGATCAGCGTGTCGGCCCGTATCGCCTCCTCGTACGCGCCGGACAGGTGGTCGATCGTCCGCTCGAGGTGGTCGATCCGCTCGGCCAGCGGCCGCCAGGGGAAGCCCGTCGCCTCGAACTCCTCCTTCCGGTGGCCCGCGCCGAGCCCGACCTCCAGCCGCCCGTCGGTGAGCTGATCAGCGGTCACGACGTCCCGCGCCAGCAGCGTCGGATTCCAGAACGAGGTGTTGAGGACGAACGAGCCGATCCGCGGCCACTCCGTCACCCCGGCCGCCGCGACCATCGCGGAGAACGGCGCGGGCAATCCGAGGTGATCCGGCACCAGAATCACGTCGTACCCGAAGCGCTCCGCCTGGCGGCATTTCTTGTTCCATTCCTCCCGTCCGCCCACCGAGTGCATCGCGACACCGAAACGAAAAGATCCCATGCATTCCTCCCAGGGCGGCCAACGGGCAATCGTTTAACGGTCAGCGTGGAGGAAATCGGCCCGCCCAGGAAGCGCGCGAAAAAGATCTAGGGGTGAATAGGGGGCGACCTTGGGGTTGGAGCGTTTCCCGCGGCTCACTAATTTCCGATGAGGTGGCGAAGAAGGCAAGTGGCCCGGCAGGAGTGGCCCGGCAGTGATGAGTGGGGCCACGCGCGTCGGCATTCGGCATCAGCCACGAAGGCAGCCGTGGACGAAAGGGGCCGTGAGGCGTGAACAGCGAGCACGCGTCGGTTGAGGACGCCGTACCCGACGCCATAGCCGTGGTCGGCCTCTCCTGCCGCCTGCCGCAGGCCCCGAACCCCTCGGCCTTCTGGCGGCTGTTGTGCGAGGGAACCGACGCGATCACCGAGACGCCCCCGGAACGCCGCTCCCCGACGGCGCCGGCCGGCCCCGTACCGCGCGGAGGCTTCCTCGACCACCCCGACCGGTTCGACGCGGGCTTCTTCCGGATCTCCCCCCGCGAGGCCACCGCGATGGACCCCCAGCAGCGGCTGATGCTGGAGCTGGGCTGGGAGGCGCTGGAGGACGCCGGAATCGTGCCGGACCTGGCCGCCGCGGGCCGGACCGGCGTCTACCTCGGCGCCTTCGCGGACGACTACGCGACCCTGTTCCACCGGAGCCCCGTCGAGGCCGGGGAACACACCCTCACCGGACTGAGCCGGGGGATCGTCGCCAACCGGATCTCCTACGCCCTGGGCCTCAGCGGCCCCAGTCTGGTGGTCGACACCGGGCAGTCCTCGTCGCTGGTCGCCGTCCATCTGGCCTGCCAGAGCCTGCGCCGAGGCGAATCGGACCTGGCCCTGGCGGGCGGGGTCAACCTCATCCTCGCCCCGGACAGCACGGACGCCACCGAGAAGTTCGGGGCCCTGTCCCCGGACGGCCGGTGCTTCACCTTCGACCACCGGGCCAATGGCTATGTGCGCGGCGAGGGCGGCGGCCTGGTGGTGCTCAAGCCGTTCGCGGCCGCCCGAGCCGACGGCGACCACATCTACTGCCTCATCCGCGGCAGCGCGGTGAACAACGACGGCCCCGGCGCCGGACTGACCACCCCCACCACGCGCGGTCAGCAGGACGCCCTGCGCCGGGCCTGCGCCGAGGCCGGTGTGCACCCCTCGGACCTGAGTTACGTCGAACTGCACGGCACCGGCACCAAGGTCGGCGATCCGATCGAGGCCCGCTCCCTGGGCGCGGTCCTCGGCGCCGCCCGCCCGGCCACCTCCCCGCTGGCCGTCGGCTCGGCGAAGACGAACGTCGGACACCTGGAGGCCGCGGCGGGGATCGTCGGCCTGATCAAGACCACCCTGGCCATCGAACACGGTGTGCTGCCCCCCACCCTCAACTTCGAACGCCCCCACCCCGATATCCCCCTGGACGACCTGAACCTCCGCGTCCAGACCACCCTGGGCCCCTGGCCGGACCGGGGCCGGCCGCGGGTCGCGGGGGTCAACTCCTTCGGCATGGGCGGCACCAACTGCCATGTCGTCCTGGCCGAGCCCCCCGGCGGACCGGCCGCCGAGCAGCCGGCCCAGTTGGCGGAGGAGTCGAGGGACATATCGGTCCCCGCCCTGCCCTGGCTCCTGTCCGGCCGCACCGCACCCGCCCTGCGCGCCCAGGCCGGGCGGCTGCGCACCCACCTGGCCGAGAACCCGGCACTGCGCCCGGTGGACGTGGCCTATTCGCTGGCCACATCGCGGGCCGCGCTGGAACAACGCGCGGTGGTGGTCACCCCGGGGGCAGCCGAGGCTGGGGAAGCCGCTGCCCATGGGCTGGGGGCGCTCGCGGCGGACGAGCCCGCCGCGGAGGTCGTCCGGGGTGTGGTGGCGGAGGGCACGTGTGCGTTGTTGTTCGCGGGTCAGGGGTCGCAGCGGGTGGGGATGGGGCGGGAGCTGTATGAGTCGTATCCGGTGTTCGCGGAGGCGTTTGACGCGGTGTGTGAGGGGTTCGCGCCGTTGCCGGTGAGGGATGTGGTGTTTGGAGCTGACCAGGAGCTGTTGGATCGTACGGAGTTTGCTCAGCCTGCGTTGTTCGCGGTTGAGGTGGCGTTGTTCCGGTTGGTGGAGTCCTGGGGTGTGGTCCCGGATTTCGTGCTGGGGCATTCGGTGGGTGAGTTGGCTGCCGCGCATGTGGCGGGGGTGTTCTCGTTGGGGGATGCGTGCCGGTTGGTGGGGGCGCGGGGTCGGTTGATGCAGGCGTTGCCTTCGGGCGGGGCGATGGTGGCGGTGGAGGCGTCCGAGGCTGAGGTGTTGGAGGCCCTGGCGGAGCGCGACGGCGTTGATGTCGCGGCGGTCAATGGTCCGTCGTCGACGGTGGTGTCGGGTGTGGCGTCGGTAGTGGAGGCGGTTGCGGCGGAGTGGGAGGCGCGGGGTCGTCGGGTGCGTCGACTGCGCGTGTCGCACGCGTTCCATTCGTCCCTGATGGACGGGATGCTGGACGATTTCCGGCGGGTGGCGGAGTCGGTGGAGTACGCCGAGCCGAGGATTCCGCTGGTGCTGAATGTGTCCGGTCGGGTGGGTGTGCCGGATGGTGCGGAGTACTGGGTGCGCCATGTACGTGAGGCGGTCCGTTTCCACGATGGTGTCCGTGCCCTGGAGGCCGAGGGCGTCACCACATTCGTGGAGCTGGGGCCGGACGGGACGTTGTCGGGGATGGCTCAGGACAGTGTGGCCGGGGTGAGCGTCCCGGTCCTGCGGCGTGATCGTCCGGAGGCCGAGTCGTTGTGGCGGGCGGTGGCGACCGCCCATGTGCGGGGTGTGGCCGTGGACTGGCACGCGGTCTTCGCCGGTAGCGGTGCCCGTCGCGTTCCCCTGCCCACCTACGCCTTCCAGCGGAAGCGCTACTGGCTGGGCGATCCCACCGAGGGCCCCACCGAGGGCGAGGCCCCCGCCGAGGCAGCCGTGGAGCCCGCCTCACTCGCCCGGCGGCTCCACGGCCGGCCCGAGGACGAGCAGGAACGGATCGTCCTGGACGTGGTGCGCGCCCATGCCGCCGCGGTGCTCGGGCACAGCACACCCCAGGACATCGACCCGGGACTGTCCTTCAAGGACCACGGCTTCACCTCGGGGACCTCCGTCGAGCTGCGCAACGCCCTCAACGAGGCCACCGCTCTCACCCTGCCGAGCAGCCTGCTCTTCGACCAGCCCACCCCGCTCGTCCTGGCCCGGCACATCCGTGACCAGCTCCTCGGTTCGCGGGAGAGTGCGCCGTCCCTCCGGCCGACCGTGGCCCCGGCGGACCGGGACCCCGTGGTGATCACCGCGATGGGCTGCCGGTTCCCGGGCGGGGTGACCTCTCCCGAACTGCTGTGGCGACTGGTCGCCGACGAGGTCGACGCCATCACCGGCCTTCCGGCCGATCGCGGGTGGAGCCCCGATGAGCTGTACGACCCCGAGGGCGCCGGGCTGGGCACGTCGTATGCGCGGGAAGGCGGTTTTCTGACCGGCCTCGGCGACTTCGACGCGGAGTTCTTCGGCATCAGCCCGCGTGAGGCGCTGGCGATGGATCCACAGCAGCGGTTGCTGCTGGAGGTGACCTGGGAGACGTTCGAACGGGCCGGGATCGACCCGGCCACGCTCCGGGGCAGCCGCACGGGCGTGTTCATGGGCGCCACCGCCCAGGAGTACGGCCCGCGTCTGTACGAGTCCGACGAGGACGCCGCCGGGTATCTGCTGACCGGGACCACCGCCAGCGTGGTGTCCGGGCGGGTGGCGTACACCTTCGGCCTGGAGGGTCCGGCGCTGACGGTGGACACGGCGTGCTCGTCGTCGCTGGTGGCCCTGCATCTGGCCACCCGGGCGCTGGCGAGCGGCGAATGCGATCTGGCGCTGGCCGGCGGAGTCACCGCCATGGCGGCGCCGGGCATGTTCGTGGAGTTCAGCAGGCAGCGGGGGCTGGCACCGGACGGCCGGTGCAAGGCGTTCGCGGCGTCCGCTGACGGTACGGGGTGGGCGGAAGGCGTGGGCGTGCTGCTGGTGGCCCGGTTGTCGGAGGCGCGTCGGCGTGGGCTTCCGGTGCTGGCGGTGGTGCGGGGCAGCGCGGTCAACCAGGACGGTGCGAGCAATGGGCTGACGGCGCCGAACGGTCCGTCGCAGCAGCGGGTGATCCGCGACGCTCTCGTGGGGGCCCGGTTGGGGCCGGGCGATGTCGATGCGGTGGAGGCGCACGGCACGGGGACGAAGCTGGGCGATCCGATCGAGGCGCAGGCGCTGCTGGCGACGTACGGGCGGGGGCGTGCGGTGGACCGGCCCTTGTGGCTGGGGTCGTTGAAGTCGAACATCGGGCATGCGCAGGCGGCGGCCGGTGTGGGTGGCGTCATCAAGATGGTGATGGCGATGCGGCATGGTGTGTTGCCGAGGACGTTGCATGTGGATGAGCCGTCGCCGCATGTGGACTGGTCGTCGGGTGGGGTGTCGCTGCTGACGGAGGCGCGGGAGTGGCCGGAGACGGACGGCCGGCCGAGGCGCGCGGGTGTCTCGTCGTTCGGGGTCAGCGGCACCAATGCGCATGTGGTTCTCGAACACGTGCACGTTCCGGCCGACCACATCGCGGCCGTGGAGGCCGTGGAGGGGGCGGTTGAGGGCGGCCCGGTGGTCTGGGCCCTCTCGGCGAGGAGCGCTGAGGCGCTGCGTGCCCAGGCCGCGCGGCTGGCCGCCTTCGTGGACGGTGCGCCGGAGCTTCGTCCCCTCGACGTGGGATGGTCGCTGGCCACCACGCGAGCGGCACTGGACCGCCGCGCCGTGGTGGTCGGACGGAGCCGGGCGGATTTCCTCGATCAGCTGCGTGACCTTTCGCCGTCCGCGGCTCCGGGCGGGGTACTGCGGACCGCCGGGCGAACGGTGTTGGTGTTTCCGGGGCAGGGGTCGCAGTGGGTGGGGATGGCGGTGGATCTGCTGGGGGCTTCGCCGGTGTTCGCGGGGCGGATGGCGGAGTGTGAGCGGGCGTTGTCGGCTCATGTGGATTGGTCGTTGACCGGGGTGTTGGGGGACGAGGTCGCGTTGGGGCGGGTGGATGTGGTGCAGCCGGTGTTGTGGGCGGTGATGGTGTCGTTGGCGGCGTTGTGGGAGTCGTTGGGTGTGGTGCCGGGTGCGGTGGTGGGGCATTCGCAGGGTGAGATCGCGGCGGCGTGTGTGGCGGGTGGGTTGTCGTTGGAGGACGGGGCGCGGGTGGTGGCGCTGCGCAGCCGGGCGCTGACCGCACTCGCTGGTGGCGGCGGGATGGTGTCGGTGGCGGTGTCGGCCGACGACGCGATTGCGCTGCTGGAGCCGTGGGACGGCCGGGTGGGCGTGGCGGCGGTGAACGGCCCGTCGTCGGTGGTGGTGTCCGGGGACGCGGCGGCGCTGGACGAGTTTGTCGCGGCCTGTGAGGTGGATGGTGTGCGGGCGCGCCGTATCGAGGTGGACTACGCCTCGCATTCGGCGCATGTGGAGGTGCTGCGGGAGCGGTTGCTGGAGGAGCTGAGCGGGATCGCTCCGATGCGTTCCCGGGTGCCGTTCTTCTCCACGGTGACGGGTGACTGGCTCGACACCGAGCAGTTGGATGCCGGGTATTGGTATCGGAATCTGCGGGAGACGGTGCGGTTCGCCACGGCGACCCAGGCGCTGCTCGACGACGGTTTCGGGGTGTTCATCGAGGCCAGCGCCCACCCGGTGCTGACCTACGGAGTGCAGGAGAGCATCGAGGCGGCGGGTGCGGAGGCGGTGGCGCTGGGCTCGCTGCGCCGGGACGAGGGCGGTCTGGATCGGTTCCTGCGGTCCGTGGGCGAGGCGTATGTCCATGGTGTGGACGTGGACTGGTCGTCGTTGTTCGAGGGCGCGCGGCGGGTCGATCTGCCGACGTACGCCTTCCAGCGGCAGCGCTACTGGCTCGACGCGCAGGGCGGCCGCCAGGACGCCGGCAGCCTGGGGCTCGCGCGGGCGGACCATCCGCTCCTGGGGGCCGCCGTCGAGCTGCCCGGTGACGGTGGTCTCGTCCTGACCGGGCGGCTGTCGCTGTCGTCCCATCCGTGGCTGGCCGACCATACGGTGCTCGGCAGCGCGCTGTTCCCGGGCACCGCCTTCCTGGAGCTCGCCGCGCACGCCGGGCGGGAAGCCGGATGCGCCCTGCTGGAGGAGCTGACCCTCCAGGCGCCCCTCGTGCTCTCCGCGACCGGCGGCGTGTCGCTGCACGTACGGGTGTCGGCGCCGGACGACGAGGGCCGCCGGTCGCTGGAGATCCACAGCAGGCCGCAGGACGCCCCGGCCGAGGCGCCCTGGACCCGGCACGCGGCCGGTGTGCTGGCGGTCTCCGCTGACCCGGTGGTCACCACGGCCCGGTCGGCGGCCGCCTGGCCGTCGCCCGCCGACCGCGCGTCGGTGGACGTGGCGGGCCTGTACGACACCCTGAGCGAGACCGGCTACCACTACGGGCCCGCTTTCCAGGGGCTGAGCGCGGTGTGGCGGGCCGACGGCGAGGTGTTCGCCGAGACACGGCTCCCCCAGGGCCTGGAACCCGCCTCCTTCGGCCTCCACCCCGCGCTGCTGGACGCCGCGCTGCACGCGGTCCTCCTCGACCCCGCGGACCGGACACCGGACGTCCGGCTGCCCTTCGCCTGGACCGGTGTGCTGCTGCGGCCCACGGCCGCGACCGCCCTGCGGGTACGGATGTCACCGGCCGGCCCGGAAGCGGTCAAACTGGTCGTCACCGACGAGGCGGGCGAGCACATCGCCACCGTCGACTCGCTGGCGCTGCGCCCGGTCTCGTCCGAGGAGCTGCGCGCCGGCCGGAGGAATCCGGCCGAGTCGCTGTACGGGGTGGAGTGGTCGGCGGCGACCCTGCCCACCGGGCCGTTCGACGACGCCCCGTACCGGGTGCCCGACGGCGGCGAGCTGCCCGCCGCGGCCCGGACGCCGTCCGTGGTGACCGTCGCGCTGGGCCCGGCCGGCGCCGGCCAGGGCGGCCCGCACGCCGCGCACGACGTGGCCGAGCGGGCGTTGACGCTGATACGGCAGTGGCTCGAGGACGAGGAACGGCCCGCCGCCGCGCGGCTGGTGATCGTCACCCGCCGGGCGGTGGGCGTCCGCGCGGACGAGGAGATCGCGGACCTGGCCGGGGCCGTCGTATGGGGGCTGGTCCGCTCGGCGCAGTCCGAGCACCCCGGCCGCTTCGTCCTGATCGACGTGGACGGCACCGAGGAGTCCGAGCCCGTCCTGGCCGCCGCTGTCGCCTCCGGCGAGCCGCAGCTGGCCCTGCGCTCGGGCGTGGCGTACGTACCCCGGCTGACCAGGGTCGCATCGGCGGGCGCGGGCGTTGGTGTTGGTTCCGGGGTGGGTGTGGATGCCGGTGCTACCGGTGCCGGTGCCGGTGGTGCTGCCCCTGTCGGTGCGGCCGAACCGTTGGACCCGGACGGCACGGTCCTGGTCACCGGCGGCACCGGCGCCCTCGGCGCGCTGATCGCCCGCCATCTGGTCACCCACCACGGGGTCCGCCGACTGCTGCTGACCGGCCGCCGCGGCGCCCAGGCCCCCGGCGCGGCGGAGCTGGTGGCCGAGCTCGCCGAACTGGGCGCCGACGCACGGGCCGTGGCCTGCGATGTGGCCGACCGGGACGCCTTGGCCGCCGTGCTGGCCGATGTTCCGCGGTCCCATCCGCTGACCGCCGTCGTGCACGCCGCGGGCGTACTCGACGACGGCCTCGTCACCGCGCTCACCCCCGAACGGCTGCACGCCGTGCTGCGCCCCAAGGTGGACGCGGCCTGGCATCTGCACGAGCTGACGGCCGGACAGAGCCTCGCCGCCTTCGTCCTGTTCTCCTCCGTCGTCGGCACGCTCGGCGGCGCCGGGCAGGGCAACTACGCGGCGGCCAACACCTTCCTGGACGCGCTCGCGCACCATCGGCGCGCGACCGGGCTGGCCGGGCAGTCCCTGGCCTGGGGGCTGTGGGAGGAGGTCGGCGGGATGACCGGACACCTGGACGAGGCCGACCGGCGGCGGATCGAACGCCACGGCATGACCCCGTTGTCCCGCCGCGACGGCCTGGAGCTGTTCGACCTGGCGCGGGCGTCCGGCCGTGCCCTGGCCGTACCGGCGCACCTGGTGGTCGGGGCGCTGCGCACCCATCCGTCGCCGCTGGTGGCGGGGCTGGTGCCGGGCGCCGCGAGGGCCGCCCGGCCCGGACCGGCCGAGTCGCCGGCCGAGTCGCTCGCCGGACGGGTGGCCGGTCTGGCGCCGGAGGAGCGGGAGCGCGCGGTGCTGGAGTTCGTACGCGCCCAGACCGCCGCCGTGCTGGGGCATGACACGCCGGAGGCGGTCGACGAGGAGCAGGCGTTCAAGAAGCTGGGGTTCGACTCGCTGACCGCGGTCGACCTGCGGAACCGCGTCACCGCGGCGAGCGGTCTCGCGCTGCCGGTCACCGTGGTCTTCAACCATCCCACGCCCGCGGCGCTCGCCCGCCACCTGCTCGAGGAGCTGGGCGCGGGGGAGCGGACGGGGACCGACCTGGTGCTGGCCGAACTCGACCGGGCGGAGGAGGCGTTCGCCGGAGTGCCGTCCGACGACGGCCGGCGCGGAGCGGTCACCGCGCGGCTGCGGGCGATGCTGCGGAAGTGGGACGAAGCCGTCGGCCGTCGCCTCGACGGGCCGGTCCCGTCCCCGGACCCGTCCTCGGCCGGGGCCGGGGACGGGGACCTCGACGAGGACGTGGACCTCGGCACGGCCACCGACGAGGCCATGTTCGAGCTGATCGACAAGGAGCTGGGACACCCGTGATCAGCGAGCTGGGACTTCCATGATCCGCGAGCTGGGGTTTCCCGTGATCCGCGAGCTGGGACTCCCGTGATCCGCCACGCGCCCGCCGCCCGGCCACTTCAGGGGTGAGGTCAGATGTCCAACGAAGAGAAACTGCGCGACTATCTCCGGCGGGTGACCGCCGATCTGAAGAAGGCCAACCGCCGCCTGCGCCAGTACGAGGCGCGGGAGCACGAGCCCATCGCGGTCATCGGGATCGGCTGCCGCTTCCCCGGCGGGGTGCGGTCCCCGGAGGCCCTGTGGGCGCTGGTGCGCGACGGTGTGGACGCCGTATCGGACTTCCCGTCGGACCGGGGCTGGGACGTGGCGGCGCTGTACGACCCGGACCCGGACCACCCGGGGACGTCGTACGTCCGCCACGGCGGTTTCCTGTACGACGCCGCCGACTTCGACCCGGCCTTCTTCGGGATCTCGCCCCGGGAGGCCCTGGCGATCGATCCGCAGCAGCGGCTGCTGCTGGAAACCTCCTGGGAGGCGTTCGAACGCGCGGGGATCGACCCGGCGCGGCTGCGGGGCAGCGACACCGGAGTGTTCACCGGGGTCATGTACAACGACTACGCGTCCCGCCTGCGGGTGATTCCGGAGGGGTTCGAGGCGTATCTGGGCAACGGCAGCGCGGCGAGTGTCGCCTCCGGCCGGCTGGCCTACACCTTCGGACTCGTGGGCCCGGCCATCACGGTGGACACCGCGTGCTCGTCGTCGCTGGTGGCCCTGCACCTCGCCTGCCAGGCGCTGCGGCGCGGGGAGTGCTCGATGGCGCTGGCCGGCGGGGTGACGGTGATGTCCACACCGGCCGGTTTCGTGGAGTTCAGCCGCCAGCGGGCGCTGTCCCCGGACGGCCGGTGCCGGGCGTTCGCGGCCGGTGCCAACGGCACCGGCTGGTCCGAGGGGGCCGGGGTACTCCTCGTCGAGCGGCTGTCCGACGCCCGTCGGCTCGGGCACCCCGTGCTGGCGGTGGTGCGGGGCAGCGCGGTCAACCAGGACGGTGCCAGCAACGGACTCACGGCGCCCAACGCCCCCTCCCAGGAGCGGGTGATCCTACGGGCCCTGGAAGGCGCCGGGCTGTCGCCGGATGAGGTGGACGCGGTGGAGGCGCATGGCACGGGGACGGTGCTGGGCGATCCGATCGAGGCGCAGGCGCTGCTGGCGACGTACGGGCGGGGGCGTGCGGTGGACCGGCCCCTGTGGCTGGGGTCGTTGAAGTCGAACATCGGGCATGCGCAGGCGGCGGCCGGTGTGGGTGGTGTCATCAAGATGGTGATGGCGATGCGGCATGGTGTGCTGCCGAGGACGTTGCATGTGGACGAGCCGTCGCCGCATGTGGACTGGTCGTCGGGTGGGGTGTCGCTGCTGACGGAGGCGCGGGAGTGGCCGGAGGCGGACGGCCGGCCGCGCCGGGCCGCCGTGTCGTCCTTCGGCATCAGCGGCACGAACGCCCACGTCATCGTGGAGGCGCCCGACCGCTTGCCCGACCTCCCGGCCGCCCCCTCGTCCGGCCTCCCGGCCGACCCGGCCGACCTGTCGATCGCCGTGGCCGGAGAACCGTCGGTCGCTCTCGCGGTGGTGCCCTGGGTGCTCTCCGGTGACACCCCCGACGCCCTGCGGGCACAGGCCCGGAGCCTGCTGACCGCGACCGCCGGGGATGCCGTGCCGACTGCCGGGGACCGCGCGCCGGTGCCGATCGCCGGGGACCGGGTGCCGACTGCCCGGGATGCCGTGCCGATCGCCGGGGGCCGGGTGCCGACTGCCGGGGATCGTGTACCGATCGCCGGGGACCACGCGCCCCATGGCGGGGACCGCGCGCCCACTGCCGGGGATGCCGTGCCGACCGTCGAGGACCGCGTGTCCACCGCCGGGGGTGCCGCGCCCACTGCCGGGGAAGCCGCGCCCACCATCGAGGACCGCGCGTCGAGCGCCGGGGATGCCGCGCCCACCATCGAGGACCGCGTGTCCACAGCCGGGGGTGCCGCGTCCACCGCCGGGGGCCCCGTGCTCCGTCCGCTTGACGTGGCGTTCTCGTTGGCCACCACGCGCGCCGTCCGGGAACACCGGGCCGTCGTCACGGGCACGACCGCCGGCGAGCTGCGCGAGGGGCTCGCCGCCCTGGCCGACGGCCGGCCCGCGCCTCAGCTCGTCCAGGGCACGAAGGCCCCCGGCGACCTCGCCTTCCTCCTGCCCGGCCAGGGGTCCCAGCGGCTGGGGATGGGCCGGGGGCTGTACCGGGACGACCCGGCCTTCGCCGCCGCCTTCGACGAGGTGAGCGGGCACTTCGTCGGGCACCTCGAACGCCCCCTCGCGGAGGTGGTGTTCGGGGACGACCCGGAGCCGCTGAACCACACCGCGTACACCCAGGCGGCGCTGTTCGCGCTGGAAGTGGCGTTGTTCCGGGGCCTGGAACGGCGCGGGGTGCGCCCCACCCGGCTGCTCGGGCACTCGGTGGGCGAGCTGGCGGCGGCGCATCTGGCCGGGGTGTTCTCGCTGGCGGACGCGTGCCGGCTGGTGGCCGCCCGTGGCCGGTTGATGGGGGAGTTGCCCCCCGGCGGGGCCATGGTCGCGTTGCGGGCCGGGGAAGCCGAAGTGCGTGCTTCGCTGAACGGACTGGCCGGGCGGGTGGACATCGCCGCCGTCAACAGCCCGTCGTCCACGGTGGTCTCCGGGGACGAGGACGCGGTCGAGGAACTCGCCCGGTCCTGGACCGCCGAAGGCCGGAAGGCGACGCGGCTGCGGGTGGACCGGGCCTTCCACTCGCCGCACATGGACGCCGTGCTGGACCGGTTCCGGGCGGTGGCGGAGGAGGTGGCCTTCCACCCGCCGCGCATCCCCGTCGTCTCCAACCTCACCGGCACGGCCGCCGACGCCGAGGAGATCGCCTCCCCCGACTACTGGGTGCGGCACGTCCGGGGGACCGTACGGTTCGCCGACGGCGTCCGGTGGCTGGTGGACCAGGGTGTCCGGACCTTCCTGGAGCTGGGCCCGGACGGCACCCTGGGTGCCCTGGGCGACCAGTGCCTGACCGGTGGCGCGGACATCGCGTTCATACCGGCGCTCCGTACGAACCGGCCGGACGCGGAGGCGCTGACGACGGCGCTCGGCCGGCTGCACATCAGGGGCGCCGGCCCCGACTGGGAAGCGGTGTTCCACGGCACCGGGGCCCGGCGGGTGGACCTGCCGACCTACGCCTTCCAGCGCACCCGCTACTGGCTGGACGCCGAGACGACCATGCCCGAGGTGGTGCCCGCCGCCCTGCCCGCCGCCCTCGCGCCGGGCGCCGCCACGGGGGAGTCACCGCTGCGGGAGCGGCTCGCGGGGCGGCCGGCGGCCGACCAGGAGCGTGAGCTGCTGGACCTGGTGCGGCTCCAGGTGGCCACCGTGCTGGGGCACGGGTCCCCAACCGCCGTCGGCGCCGAACGCGCCTTCATGGACCTGGGCTTCGACTCCGTCACGGCCGTCGAGCTGCGGAACCGGCTGAACGCGGCGACCGGCCTGGAGCTGTCGTCCACCCTCGCGTTCGACCACCCCACCCCGTCCGCGCTCGTCCGGCACCTGAGGGCCGAGGCCCTGGGCGGGGCGGACGGCGCTTTCGACGACACGGGGGGCGGGGTGCGGTCGGACGAGCCCCTCGCCATCGTCGGCATGGCGTGCCGGCTGCCCGGCGGGGTGCGGTCGCCGGAGGACCTGTGGGAGCTGGTGGAGCGCGGCGGCGACGCCGTCGCCCCGTTCCCCGCCGACCGGGGGTGGGACCTGGAGAGGCTGTACGACCCCGATCCGGACCAGCCGGGGACGTCGTATGTCCGGCACGGCGGATTCCTGGACGACGCCACCCGGTTCGACGCGGACTTCTTCGGGATCTCGCCCCGCGAGGCGCTGGCCATGGACCCGCAGCAGCGGCAGTTGCTGGAGGTCTCCTGGGAAGCCGTCGAACGGGCCGGTGTGGCCCCCACCTCCCTGCGGGACCGGGCGACGGGCGTGTTCATCGGCACCAGCGGACAGGACTACCTCTCCCTGGGCGGGCCCGCTGTGCGGCAGCTGGAAGGGCATCTGCTCACCGGCAACGCGGCGGGCGTGCTCGCCGGACGCATCGCCTACACCCTGGGCCTGGAGGGCCCGGCGTTGACGGTGGACACCGCCTGCTCGTCGTCGCTGGTGGCCCTGCACCTGGCGGCGAAGGCCCTCGCCACGGGCGAATGCGCCCAGGCGCTGGTGGGCGGCGTCGCCGTGATGTCCACGCCCGGCGGCTTCGTGGAGTTCAGCAGGCAGCGGGGGCTGGCGCCGGACGGCCGGTGCAAGGCGTTCGCGGCGTCCGCGGACGGTACGGGGTGGGCGGAGGGGGTGGGCGTGCTGCTGGTGACCCGGCTGTCGGAGGCGCGGCGGCGTGGGCTTCCGGTGCTGGCGGTGGTGCGGGGCAGTGCGGTCAACCAGGACGGTGCGAGCAATGGGCTGACGGCGCCGAACGGTCCGTCGCAGCAGCGGGTGATCCGGCAGGCGCTGGCGGGCGCCGGGTTGTCGCCGGATGAGGTGGACGCGGTGGAGGGGCACGGTACGGGGACGGTGCTGGGCGATCCGATCGAGGCGCAGGCGCTGCTGGCGACGTACGGGCGGGGGCGTGCGGTTGGGCGTCCGTTGTGGCTGGGGTCGTTGAAGTCGAACATCGGGCATGCGCAGGCGGCGGCCGGTGTGGCGGGTGTGATCAAGATGGTGATGGCGATGCGGCACGGTGTGTTGCCGAGGACGTTGCATGTGGATGAGCCGTCGCCGCATGTGGACTGGTCGTCGGGTGGGGTGTCGCTGCTGACGGAGGCGCGGGAGTGGCCGGAGACGGACGGCCGGCCAAGGCGCGCGGGTGTCTCGTCGTTCGGCATGAGCGGCACCAATGCGCATGTGATCCTCGAACACACCCCGGATCCCGCCCCGGCCGCCCCGGCCGCCGCCGTCCCTGAGGTCCCCGAGGCCGCCGAGGCCGCCGAGGTTCCCGCCACCCCCGAGGTCCCCGCCGTCCCCGAGGCCCCTGACGTCTCCGAGGCCCCTGACGTCTCCGGGACTTCCGACGGCCCTGGGACCCCCGGGACCCCCGGGGCCGCCGGGACCCCCGGGGCCCCCGCCATCCCTGAGGCCGCCGGGGCCCCCGCCACCCCCGAGGCCCCTGGGGCCTCCGGGACCCGCTCCCCGGGGGTGGTGCCCTGGCTTCTCTCCGCTCCTGGGCGGGATGCGCTGCGCGCTCAGGTCCGTACGCTCCGGGCTCACCTCCAGGGGGCGGGGCGGCACGACCATCCCCGCGATGTGGCGTTCTCGCTGGCCACCTCGCGTGCCGCGCTCGCCCACCGGGCTGTCGTGGTCGGGGCCGACCGTACGGAACTGCTGCGTGGCCTGGAGACGTTGCTGGACGGGACCCCCTCGCCGGGCGTTGTCGAGGGCGCGGCGAAGGACGGCAAGGTGGCCTTCCTGTTCACCGGACAAGGTGCGCAGCGCACCGGGATGGGACGGGAACTCTACGAGGCGCACCCGGTGTTCGCGGAGGCGTTCGACGCGGTGTGCGCACGTATCGACCTGCCCTTGCGGGCCGCGGTGTTCGGCGACGACGCGGCTGCGCTGGCCCGGACCGAGGTCGCCCAGCCCGCGCTGTTCGCGGTGGAAGTGGCGCTGTTCCGGCTGCTGGAGCGGTGGGGCGTACGGCCCGACGCGCTGCTGGGGCATTCGCTGGGCGAGCTGGCCGCCGCGCATGTGGCGGGTGTGTTCTCCCTGGAGGACGCGTGCCGGCTGGTGGCGGCGCGCGGCCGGCTGATGCAGGCGCTCCCCGCCGGTGGGTCGATGGTGGCGGTGCGGGCCTCGGAGGCCGAGGTCCTGGAGTCGGCGTATCTGCCGGATGGCGTCGACGTGGCGAGCGGTGTCGGCCTGCCGGACGGTGTCGGCATCGCGGCCGTGAACGGGCCGTCGGCCGTGGTGCTCTCCGGCGCGGACGAGGACATCGCACGGCTCGCCGCCCACTGGGAGGACCGGGGCCGGAAGGTGAAGCGGCTGCGGACCGGGCACGCCTTCCACTCACCGCTCATGGACCCCGTGCTCGACGACTTCCGGCGGGTGGCGGAGACCGTGAGGTACGAAACCCCCGCGATACCCGTGGTGTCCGACCTCACCGGCCGCCCCGCCGACCCGGAGGAGATCGGCACCCCGGAGTACTGGGTGCGGCATGTCCGCCATACCGTGCGCTTCCTGGACGGTATGCGGTACCTGGCCGACCAGGGCGTCCGTACCTTCCTCGAACTCGGCCCGGACGGCGTGCTCAGCGCCATGGGCCAGGACTGCCTGCCCGAGGGTTCCGACGCGGCGCTGGTGCCCGCCCTGCGCGCCGGCCGCCCCGAGGCCGAGAGCCTGTGCGCGGCGCTCGGCACCGCCCACGTCAGAGGGGCCCAGGTCGCCTGGCCGGCGGTGTTCGAGGACACCGGCGCCCGGCGGGTGGACCTCCCGGCGTACGCCTTCCAGGGCCGCCGCTACTGGCTGGACCCGGAACCGGACGCGGACGCGGACCCGGCCGCGAACACGGGCCCGTACGCGGGCTCGGAACGGGCGCCCGACGACACCCTGGACGCGCCCTTCTGGGACGCCGTGGAGCGCGCCGACCACCAGGCGCTGAGCACCATGCTGGAGGTGGGCGACGAACAGCCGTGGAGCGCCGTGCTGCCCGCCCTCTCGGCCTGGCGGCGCGGCCGGCGGGAACGGTCCGCGGCGGACCGCCGCCGCTACCGCGTCACCTGGAAGCCCCTCGACCTCCCGCCCGCCGCCGCGCCCGCCGGCACCTGGCTGGTCCTCGTGCCCGCCGCGCTCGCGTCCCACCCGTCGGCCGAAGGAGCCGAGCGGGCGCTGAGCGACCACGGCGCCCGCACCCGGACCGTCCTGGTGACCGATGAGGCGAGCCTCGCCGAGGGGCTGGCCGCCGCGCCGCCCGGAGTGACCGGTGTGCTGTCGCTGCTCGCCCTGGACGACACCCCGGGCGAGGAGGAACCGGCGGTACCCAGAGGTCTCCGGCACACCCTCGCCCTGCTGGGGACGGCGGACGGCCGGAACATCACCGCACCCCTGTGGTGTGCGACCCGCGGCGCGGTGTCGACCGGCCCCGGCGATCCGCTCACCAGCGCCGCGCAGGGCCAACTGTGGGGCCTGGGCCGGGTGATGGCCCTGGAACACCCCGACACCTGGGGCGGGCTCGTCGACCTGCCCGAAACCTGGGACCCCCGCGCCCGGGAGCGGTTCGCCACGGCGCTGACGGGCGGACGACAGGGCGAGGACCAGCTGGCGGTGCGGGCCGCCGGAGTGTTCGGCCGCAGGCTGGTCCGGGACGGAAAGGTCCATGGCGGCGGGGAGATCCGTGGCGGCGGGAAGGTCGATGGTGGCGGGGAGATCCGTGGCGGCGGGAAGGACCGTGGCGGAAAGGACCGTGCCGGGAAAGCCCCCCGGACCCCTCGGTGGCGGCCGCGAGGCACCGTACTGATCACCGGTGGCACGGGCGTCCTGGGCGCACACGTCGCCCGCGCCCTGGCCCGTGAGGGCGCCGAACACTTGGTGCTCCTCAGCCGCCGGGGCCCGTCGGCGCCGGGCGCCGCCGCCCTGGAGGCGGAACTGACCGGCCTGGGCGCCGCCGTCACCGTGGCCGCCTGCGACGTCGCCGACCGGGACGCCCTGGCCGCCCTCGTCGACCGGGTGCGCGCGGCCGGCCCACCGGTCACCGCCGTCGTCCACGCCGCCGGAGCGGCCGAGATGCCGGACGTCCGCACCGACCTCGGCGACTACGCCGCGGTGGTGTCCGCCAAGGTCACCGGTGCGCTGCACCTGGACGAGCTGTTCGCCGACGACCCCCTCGACGCGTTCGTCCTGTTCTCCTCCATCGCCGCCGTGTGGGGCAGCGGCGGCCAGGGCGCCTACGCGGCCGCCAACGCCTTCCTCGACGCCCTGGCCGAACAGCGCCGGGCCCGCGGCCGGTCCGCCACCTCGGTGGCCTGGGGGCCCTGGGCCGAGGGCGGAATGGCCACCGACGCCGAGGACCACCTGCGCCGGCGCGGCCTGCGGCCCCTTGAGCCCCGGCAGGCGGTCGAGGCCCTGTGGGAGCTGCCGGGCGGCCCGGCCTGCGCGGTGGTGGCCGACGTGGACTGGGAGCGGTTCGCACCGGGCTTCACCGCACTGCGCCCGAGCCCGCTGCTCGGCGACCTGGCGGAGGTGCGGCGGGCCACGGCGGACACCACGGCCACCGACTCCACCGCCCCTGACTCCTCCGGGCGCACGCTGGCCGAGCGGCTGGCCGGCGCGCCGGAGCCGGAGCGGGACCAGCTGGTGCTGGAACTCGTGCGCGAGCACGCCGCGGCGGCTCTGGGCCACCCCTCGGCCCGGACCATCGAGCCGGACCGGGCCTTCCGCGACCTGGGTTTCGACTCGCTGACCGCCGTCGACTTCCGCAACCGCCTGGCCACGGCCACCGGGCTGCCGCTGCCCGCCGCGCTCGCCTTCGACCACCCCACACCGGAGAGCGTCGCCCACCACCTGCGGACCGAAGCCCTCGACTCCGGTCCTGGTCCCGGTCCTCATCCTGGTCCTGGCTCCGGGGCCGGTTCGGGTGAGCGGGCGCTGCGCACGCTGGAGGAGCTGGAATCCGTACTGGCGGCGCTCCCGGCCGACGACCCCGCGTACGCCACCGTCCGGGCACGCCTGCCCCGGCTGCTCGCGTCCCGCGGCGCCGACCCCTCGGCCGTACGGAGCCAACCGGCGCGGAACACGGCCGAGGGCCAAACCGGGGACAAGAGCCACGCCCAGAACCAGGACCAAACCCAGACCCAGGACCTGGACGAGGCCACCGCGGACGACCTGTTCGACCTCATCCACCAGGAGTTCGGCAAAGCCTGACCCGGCCGGGGAAACCACGGCCGACGGCTCGATCCGAGGAGTTGCGTACCGAATGACGAACGAAGAGAAGCTCCTGGACCACCTCAAGTGGATGACCGCCGAGCTGCGGAAGACCCGGCAGCGGTTGCAGGAGGTCGAATCCGCCGAGGCCGAGCCGGTCGCCATCGTGGCCATGGCGTGCCGATACCCCGGCGGGGTCAGCTCCCCGGAGGACCTGTGGCGGCTCGTCAGCGATCAGGTTGACGCGATCTCGGACTTCCCGGCCGATCGCGGCTGGGACCTCGACGCCCTCCGCTCCACCGACCCGGACGAACCGGGCACGTCCTACGCCACCCAGGGCGGGTTCGTCCACGACGCGGCAGAGTTCGACGCCGGGTTCTTCGGGATCAGTCCGCACGAGGCGCTCGCGATGGACCCGCAGCAGCGGCTGCTGCTGGAGGCGACCTGGGAGGTCTTCGAACGCGCCGGGATCGCCCCCACCTCGGTACGCGGTGCCGCGATCGGCGTGTACACCGGTACGAACGGCCAGGACTACAGCCCCCGCGCCGGCTCCGCGCCCGGAGAGCTGGAAGGCCATCTGCTGACCGGCACCGCCGCGAGCGTCGCCTCCGGGCGGGTGGCCTACGCCCTCGGCCTGGAGGGCCCGGCGGTGACCGTGGACACGGCGTGCTCCTCGTCCCTGGTCGCCCTGCACCTCGCCTGCCACAGCCTGCGCAAGGGCGAGTGCTCGATGGCGCTCGCGGGCGGTGCGACGATCCTGTCCGGCCCCGGACCGTTCATCGAATTCAGCAGGCAGCGGGGGCTGTCCGCCGATGGGCGATGCAAGGCGTACGCGGCGGGCGCGGACGGTACGGGATGGGCCGAGGGGGTCGGCGTGCTGCTGCTGACCCGGCTGTCGGAGGCGCGTCGGCGCGGGCTTCCGGTGCTGGCGGTGGTGCGGGGCAGTGCGGTCAACCAGGACGGTGCGAGCAATGGGCTGACGGCACCCAATGGCCCCTCTCAGCAGCGGGTGATCCGGCAGGCGCTGGCGGGCGCCGGGTTGTCGCCGGACGAGGTGGACGCGGTGGAGGGGCACGGCACCGGGACGGTGCTGGGCGACCCCATCGAGGTGGAGGCGCTACAGGCGGTCTACGGCCGGGACCGGGCGGCGGACCGGCCCTTGTGGCTGGGGTCGTTGAAGTCGAACATCGGGCACAGTGCGGCCGCCGCGGGTGTGGGTGGCGTCATCAAGATGGTGATGGCGATGCGGCACGGTGTGTTGCCGCGGACGCTGCATGTGGATGAGCCGTCGCCGCATGTGGACTGGTCGTCGGGTGGGGTGTCGCTGCTGACGGAGGCGCGGGAGTGGCCGGAGACGGACGGCCGGCCGAGGCGCGCGGGTGTCTCGTCGTTCGGCATGAGCGGCACCAACGCCCATGTGATCCTCGAACAGCCGCCGGCGCCGGCCGAGGAGCCCACGACCGAACCCGCGGAAGGGCCGGTCGTCTGGGTGCTGTCGGCCCGAGGCGAACGGGCCCTGGCGGAGCAGGCACGGCGGCTGCTGTCGTTCACGGAGGGCCGCTCGGATGGCCGTACGCCTCCGCACCCGGCCGATGTGGGGCTGTCCTTGGCGGCCTCGCGGGCGGCGTTGCCGCATCGGGCGGCGGTGGTGGCGGACGGTATGGCGGAACTCCGCGCCGGTCTGGCGGCACTGGCGGAGGGCGGTTCGGCTCCGGGCCTGATCACGGGTGGGATGCCCGGTGGCGGCAAGTCGGTGTTGGTGTTTCCGGGGCAGGGGTCGCAGTGGGTGGGGATGGCGGTGGATCTGCTGGAGGCTTCGCCGGTGTTCGCGGGGCGGATGGCGGAGTGTGAGCGGGCGTTGTCGGCTCATGTGGATTGGTCGCTGACGGGGGTGTTGGGCGATGAGGTCGCGTTGGGGCGGGTGGATGTGGTGCAGCCGGTGTTGTGGGCGGTGATGGTGTCGTTGGCGGCGTTGTGGGAGTCGTTGGGTGTGGTGCCGGGTGCGGTGGTGGGGCATTCGCAGGGTGAGATCGCGGCGGCGTGTGTGGCGGGTGGGTTGTCGTTGGAGGACGGGGCGCGGGTGGTGGCCCTGCGCAGCCGGGCGCTGACCGCACTCGCTGGTGGCGGCGGGATGGTGTCGGTGGCGGTCTCGGCCGACGACGCGGTCGCGCTGCTGGAGCCGTGGGGTGGCCGGGTGGGCGTGGCGGCGGTGAACGGGCCGTCGTCGGTGGTGGTGTCCGGGGACGCGGCGGCGCTGGATGAGGTGGTGGCCGAGTGCCGTCGGCGGGGTGTGCGGGCGCGTCGGGTCGAGGTGGACTACGCCTCGCATTCGGCGCATGTGGAGGTGTTGCGGGAGCGGTTGCTGGAGGAGCTGAGCGGGATCGCTCCGGTGCGTTCCCGGGTGCCGTTCTTCTCCACGGTGACGGGTGACTGGCTCGACACCGAGCAGCTGGATGCCGGGTACTGGTATCGGAATCTGCGGGAGACGGTGCGGTTCGGCACGGCGACCGAGGCGTTGCTGGGGCGGGGTTTCGGGGTGTTCATCGAGGCCAGCGCGCATCCGGTGCTCGCGGTCGGCGTGCAGGAGAGCATTGACGCGGTGGGTGCGGAGGCGGTGGCGTTGGGCTCGCTGCGCCGGGACGACGGCGGCTTGGACCGCTTCCTGGCCTCGGTGGCGGAGGCGTACGTCCATGGTGTGGACGTGGACTGGTCGTCGTTGTTCGAGGGCGCGCGGCGGGTCGATCTGCCGACGTATGCCTTCCAGCGGCAGCGCTACTGGCTCGACAGCCACACGTCCACCGGCGTGACCGAGCCCGTACGGGCCGATGAGGCCGAGACGCGCTTCTGGGACGCGGTCGAACGAGCCGACGCGACCGAGCTGGCGATGACCCTCGATGCGGACGGTGAACTGGTCGGGGAGCTGCTGCCCGCCCTGGCCACCTGGCGCCGTACCGCACGAGACCGGTCGCTCATCGACTCCTGGCGGTACCGGATCACCTGGCAGCCGCTCTCGGTCCCGCCCACCGGCCGGCTCTCCGGCAGCTGGCTGCTCGCCGTCCCGGACTCGCACCTCGACGACCCGCTGGTGGGCTCCGTGTCCTCCGCCCTGGCCGAGTCCGGCGCCCTCGTCGTGCCCCTCCCCGTGTGCTGCGCGGACGCCGACCGCGCCACGCTGGCGGGCGCCGTGGCGGACGCCGTGGACCAGCGGTCGGCGCCCCTGTCGGGCGTACTGTCGCTGCTGGCCCTGGACGAGGCACCGCACCCCGAACACCCGGCGGTGCCGCGCGGTCTCGCCGCTTCCCTCGCGCTGGTCCAGGCGCTCGACGGGCACCCCATGCCACTATGGCTCGCCACCCGGGGCGCGGTCGCGGCACAGCGCTCCGACCGGCTGCTCAGCCCCGTACAGGCGCAGGTCTGGGGGCTCGGCAGGGTGGCCGGTCTGGAGCACCCCGAGCGCTGGGGCGGGCTGGTGGACCTGCCCGCCGAGCCACTGGACGCCGGGGCTCGACAGCGGCTCTCCGACGTCCTCGCCGCGGCGGGTGACGAGGACCAGATCGCCGTACGCCCCTCGGGCACGTACGTCCGCAGGATGGTGCGCGCGGCGTCGGCCTCCGCCCCCGCCCCCTCGCCCTGGCGCCCGCGCGGCACCGTCCTGGTGACCGGCGGCACCGGTGCGCTCGGCGGCCACGTGGCGCGGTGGCTGGCCCGGAAGGGCGCGGACCACCTGGTCCTGACGGGGCGGCGCGGCCCCGACGCGCCCGGCGCCGACCAGCTGAGGGACGAACTGACGGCGCTCGGCGCCGAGGTGACGATCGTCGCGTGCGACGTCACCGACCGGGACGCGCTGACCGCGCTCCTGGCCGAGCATCCGCCGAACGCCGTCTTCCACACCGCCGGCGTGGGCCAGCTCACACCGCTCCTCGACACCACACCGGGGGAGTACGCCGAGGTGCTCGGCGCCAAGGCGGTCGGCGCCGCCCTCCTCGACGAGCTGCTCGCCCCGGGCGCCCCTGACGCCCCGGAGTCCGCGGAGTCCCCGGAGTCCGCGGAGTCCCCGGAGTCCGCGGAGTCCCCGGAGTCCGCGGGGGCCCCGGAGCAGCTCGACGCCTTCGTCCTCTTCTCGTCCAACGCGGGGGTGTGGGGCAGCGGTAACCAGGGCGCCTACGGCGCGGCGAACGCCTTCCTCGACGCCCTCGCCCAGCGGCGGCGCGACAGGGGTGCCACCGCCACCTCGGTCGCCTGGGGTTCCTGGGGCGGCTCCGGCATGGCGGCCGACGAGGATGCCGACGCCTATTTGCGGCTGCGCGGTCTGCGTCCGATGGACCCCGACCTGGCGATCACCGCCCTGGGACAGGCGCTGGACCACGACGAGACGACCGTGACCGTGGCGGACGTGGACTGGGCCCGGTTCGTGCCCCTCTTCACCTCGGCCCGCCCCCGCCCCCTCATCGGAGAACTCCCCGAGGTGCGGCGGCTGCTCGAAGAGTCCACGGCCACGGCCACTTTCACGGCCGCCGACGGCGACACGCAACCGGAGCTGCGCCGACGGCTGGCCGCGCTCTCGGCGTCCGGCCGGACCGAGCTGCTGGTCACGCTCGTACGCGAACAGGCCGCAGCCGTCCTGGGCTACGCCGAACCCGGTGCGATACCGGTCGGACGCGCCTTCCGGGAGCTGGGCTTCGACTCGCTGACCGCCGTGCGGCTGCGCAACCGGCTGAGCGACGCCAGCGGTCTGCGGCTGCCCGCGACCCTGGTCTACGACCATCCCACGGTGGCCGCGCTGGCGGACTTCCTCCGCCACGAGATCCTGGGCGACGACGCCGATGTCGACGCCGACGCCGAGCCGGGACGGGCCGGGCCGGCCGGGCCGACGGGTCCGGTGGCGGCGGACGACCCCATCGCGATCGTGGCGATGAGCTGCCGCTACCCCGGCGGCGCCGAATCACCGGAGGAACTGTGGCGGGTGGTGGCCGACGGGGTCGACGCCGTCTCGCCCTTCCCCACGGACCGGGGCTGGGACCTCGACGCGCTGTACGACCCCGACCCGGACCGGCCCGGCACGTCCTACGTCCGCGAGGGCGCCTTCATCCCGGACATCGGGGACTTCGACCCCGCCCTGTTCGGGATCTCCCCGCGTGAGGCGCTCGCGATGGACCCGCAGCAGCGGCTGATGCTGGAGGCGTCCTGGGAGGTGTTCGAGCGGGCGGGCATCGATCCCACCTCGCTGCGGACCACCCCGACCGGTGTGTTCGTCGGAGCGTCCGCGCAGGGGTACGGGGCCGGTGCGCGGCAGGCCGCCGAGGGCGCCGAGGGCTACTACCTGACCGGGGGCGCCACCGCTGTCGTCTCCGGGCGCGTGGCCTACGCGCTGGGCCTCGAAGGGCCGGCGGTCACGGTGGACACGGCCTGCTCGTCGTCCCTGGTGGCGCTCCACCTGGCCTGCCAGTCGCTGCGGCAGGGCGAGAGCTCGCTGGCCGTCGTCGGCGGGGTCGCGGTGGTGGTCAACCCCGTCGCCTTCGTGGAGTTCAGCAGGCAGCGCGGGCTGGCGCCCGACGGCCGCTGCAAGTCGTTCGCCGCCGCGGCCGACGGCACGGCCTGGGGCGAAGGCGTCGGCGTCCTGCTCCTGGAGCGGCTGTCCGACGCGCGCCGCAACGGCCACCGGGTGCTGGCGGTGGTGCGCGGCACGGCGGTCAACCAGGACGGCGCCAGCAACGGGCTGAGCGCGCCCAACGGCCCCTCTCAGCAGCGGGTGATCCGGCAGGCGCTGGCCGCCGCGGGCGTGTCGCCGGACGAGGTGGACGCGGTCGAGGCGCATGGCACGGGCACGGTGCTGGGCGATCCGATCGAGGCACAGGCGCTGCTGGCGACGTACGGGCAGGGCCGCGCGGGCGACCGGCCCCTGTGGATCGGGTCGCTGAAGTCCAACATCGGGCACACCGCGGCGGCCGCGGGTGTGGCCGGTGTGATCAAGATGGTGATGGCCATGCGGCACGGCGTACTGCCGCGAACGCTGCACGTGGACGAGCCGACGCCGCACGTCGACTGGTCCTCCGGCGCGGTGTCCCTGCTCACCGACCCCGTGGACTGGCCCCACTCGGCCGGACGCCCGCGCCGGGCGGGGGTGTCCTCGTTCGGCGTCAGCGGCACCAACGCCCACGTCATCCTGGAGGACGCGGCTCCGGAGGAGGCCCCCGACCCCGACCCGGATTCCGCACCGCTGCTGCCGCCGCCGGTCGTTCCGTGGGTTCTGTCGGCGGTCGGCGAGCAGGCGCTGCGCGCACAAGCCGAACGGCTGGGGTCGTTCGCCGCGGAACATCCCGAGACACACCCGGTGGAGACGGCCGCGTCCCTGGTGACCTCGCGGGCTGCGTTGGAGCGGCGGGCGGTGGTGCTGGGCCGGGACCGGGAGTCGTTGCTGGACGGGCTTGGGGTGTTGGCTCGTGGGGAGTCGTCGTCCGGGGTGGTCGAGGGTGTGGTGGCGGAGGGCAAGTGCGCGTTGTTGTTCGCGGGTCAGGGGTCGCAGCGGGTGGGGATGGGGCGTGAGCTGTATGAGTCGTATCCGGTGTTCGCGGAGGCGTTCGACGCGGTGTGTGAGGGGTTCGCGCCGCTGCCGGTGAAGGACGTGGTGTTCGGCGGGGATCAGGAGCTGCTGGACCGTACGGAATATGCCCAGCCTGCGTTGTTCGCGGTTGAGGTGGCGTTGTTCCGGTTGGTTGAGTCGTGGGGTGTGGTCCCGGATTTCGTGCTGGGGCATTCGGTGGGTGAGTTGGCTGCCGCGCATGTGGCGGGGGTGTTTTCGCTGGGGGATGCGTGCCGGTTGGTGGGGGCGCGGGGTCGGTTGATGCAGGCGTTGCCGTCGGGTGGGGCGATGGTGGCGGTGGAGGCGTCCGAGGCTGAGGTGTTGGCGGGCCTGGCGGGGCGCGACGGGGTTGATGTCGCGGCGGTCAATGGTCCGTCGTCGACGGTGGTGTCGGGTGTGGCGTCGGTGGTGGAGGTGGTTGCGGCGGAGTGGGAGGCGCGGGGTCGTCGGGTGCGTCGGCTGCGCGTGTCGCACGCGTTCCACTCCTCTCTGATGGAGGGGATGCTGGACGATTTCCGGCGGGTGGCGGAGTCGGTGGAGTATGCCGAGCCGAGGATTCCGCTGGTGCTGAACGTCTCCGGCCAGGTGGGCGCGCCGGATGGTGCGGAGTACTGGGTACGTCACGTGCGGGAGGCGGTCCGTTTCCACGATGGTGTCCGTGCCCTGGAGGCCGAGGGCGTCACCACATTCGTGGAGCTGGGCCCGGACGGGACGTTGTCGGGGATGGCTCAGGACAGTGTGGCCGGGGTGAGCGTCCCGGTGCTCCGTCGCGACCGTCCCGAACCGGAGACGCTGATGGCCGCCGTGGCCCACGCCTACGTACGTGGCGTCCCCGTCGATTGGCCTGCGGTGCTGGGAGGGCCCCGGGTGCGTCCGGTGGACCTGCCGACGTACCCGTTCCAGCGGAGCCGGTTCTGGCTGGAGCCATCCTCCGGAGCCGATGCGGCGTCGGCCGGGCTCACCCCGGCCGGCCACCCCCTGCTGGCCGCCGCGGTCCCGTTGGCCGACAGCTCCTCGGTGGTGCTGACCGGCCGGGTGTCCCGGCACGCACAGCCGTGGGTCGCCGATCACGTGGTGCTGGGCCGGGTCCTGTTGCCGGGGGCGGCGTGTGTGGAGTTGGCGTTGCGTGCGGGGGATGAGGTGGGGTGTGACCGGGTGGAGGAGTTGACGTTGGAGGCGCCGTTGGTGGTGCCTGATGGTGGTGCGGTGCGGTTGCAGGTGGTGGTGGGTGGTGCGGATGAGGTGGGGGCGCGGTCGGTGGAGGTGTTCTCGTGTGGGGAGGGTGGTGCGTCGGGGGCGCCGTGGGTGCGTCATGCGTCGGGTGTGCTGACGGCCGCGGAGGCGGTGGCGGCCGGGGAGGCGGCGGGGTTGGAGTGTGGGGGGCAGTGGCCGCCGCGGGGTGCGGAGCCGGTGCCGGTTGATGGGTTGTATGAGCGGTTGGCGGATCTGGGGTATGGCTATGGGCCGGCGTTCCGGGGGCTTCGGGCGGCCTGGCGGCTGGGGGCGGACGTCTTCGCCGAGGTCGAGCTGCCCCCGGGCACCGACAGCGCGTCGTTCGGTCTGCACCCCGCTCTGCTCGACGCCGCCCTGCATTCGATGGGCCTGACCGCGCTTGCGGATGACGACACCACCCGTCTGCCCTTCTCATGGCGCGGAGTGTCGCTGCATGCGACCGGCGCGACCTCGGTACGGGTGCGCCTGGCGCAGACCGGGCCGGACACGGTGTCGGTGGAGATCGCGGACGCGGGCGGTCAACTCGTCGCGCGTATCGCATCGTTGGTGCTGCGCGCGGTCTCGGCGGAGAGCCTCCGGGCGCCGGGCAACGTCGGCTCGGATTCCCTGCTGCGGCTCGATTGGGCCCCGTGGCCCGAGCCGAGCACCGCGTCGGCGATGTCCTTGGCCACCGTCGGCGACCTCTTCTTCGAGGTGCCAGGAACCGACGCCTATCCGGACATCCCCGCCTTCGGCGCCGCGATCGCCTCGGGCGCGACGGCGCCGGACGCCGTACTGACGACGCCGCCGGCGGAGGCGGAGGGCGAGCCCACGGAACAGGTGCGGGCCGCCACCGCCTGGGCGCTGGCGACGCTGCGGGCGTGGCTCGCCGACGAGCGGTGCGCGACGTCCACATTGGCGATCGTGACCCGGGAAGGCATGGTCGGGGCCGCCGTTCAGGGCCTGGTCCGGTCCGCCCAGTCCGAGCACCCCGGCCGGTTCGTGCTCGTGGAGGTCGACGGGAGCGAGGAGTCCTGGCACGCGATCCCGAAGGCCATCGGGTCGGGAGAGCCGCAGCTTGCCGTTCGCCTCGGTGAGGTGGCCGTTCCCCGGCTGGTCCCGGCTCAGGCCGACGACACGCTCACCGTCCCCGCGGAGGAGCCGTCCTGGCGGCTGGAGGTGGCCGCCGCGGGCACCTTGGACGGTGTGGCGCTGGTCGGCTCTCCGGCCGCCGAGGAGCCGTTGGGGCCCGGTCAGGTGCGGGTCGGGGTGCGTGCTGCCGGGCTGAACTTCCGGGACGTACTGCTCACGCTCGGTGTGGTGGACCAGGAGGGGTTGGGCAGCGAGGGCGCCGGGGTCGTGCTGGAGACGGGGCCGGGGGTTGTGGGGATGGCCCCGGGCGATCGGGTGTTCGGGATGTTCCCGGCGTCGATCGGGTCGGTGGCGGTGGCGGACCAGCGGATGCTGGCGCGGGTGCCGGAGGAGTGGTCGTTCGCGCGGGCGGCGTCGGTGCCGGTGGTGTTCTTGACGGCGTATTACGGGCTGGTGGATCTGGCGGGGTTGGGGTCCGGTGAGTCGGTGTTGGTGCATGCGGCCGCTGGTGGGGTGGGGATGGCGGCGGTGCAGTTGGCGCGGCATATGGGTGCGGAGGTGTGGGCGACGGCGAGTCCGGCCAAGTGGGGTGTGCTGCGGGAGCTGGGGCTGGACGCGGAGCACATTGCATCGTCCCGGGATCTGGAATTCGAGGGGCGGTTCCTTGCGGCCACGGGCGGCCGGGGTGTGGATGTGGTGCTGAACTCGCTCGCGGGTGAGTTCGTGGACGCGTCGCTGCGGGTGCTGGCGGAGGGCGGCCGGTTCCTGGAACTGGGGAAGACGGATGTGCGGGAGGCGGTCGACGGGTACCGGGCGTATGACCTGGTCGAGGCCGGTCCGGAGCGGATCGGGGAGATGCTGGCCGAGCTGATGTCCCTGTTCCGGGAGGGTGTGCTGCGGCCGCTTCCGGTGACGACGTGGGACGTACGCCAGGCCGTGGACGCGCTGCGTTTCATGAGTCAGGCGCGGCATGTGGGCAAGGTGGTGCTGACGGTTCCGGCGCCGCTCGACGGCCGGGGTGCGGTGCTGGTCACGGGCGGTACGGGTGCGCTGGGTGCGTTGGTGGCGCGGCATCTGGTGGCGGTGCGGGGTGTGCGCCGGTTGGTGCTGACCAGTCGGCGGGGCATGGCGGCGCCGGGTGCGGAGGAGCTGTGCGCCGAGCTGTCGGACCTGGGCGCCGAGGTGTCCGTGGTGGCGTGTGATGTGGCGGACCGTGCGGCGCTGGCGGACGTCATCGCGAACGTAAGCAACTTGACCGGAGTCGTGCATGCGGCGGGTGTGCTGGATGACGCGGTGGTGGAGTCGCTGACGCCCGAGCGGCTGGAGGCGGTCCTGCGTCCCAAGGTGGACGCCGCGTGGCATCTGCATGAGCTGACCCGCGGCATGGATCTGTCGGCGTTCGTGTTGTTCTCCTCGGCGGCCGGGACCTTGGGCGGTCCGGGTCAGGCGAATTACGCGGCGGCGAACAGTTATCTGGACGCGCTCGCCCAGTACCGCAGGGCCCTGGGTCTGCCTGCCCAGTCCTTGGCCTGGGGGCCGTGGGAGCAGGTGGGTGGTGGGATGGTGGGCGGTCTGGGGGATGCCGATGTGCGGCGGATGGCTCGGTCGGGGCTGGTGGCGTTGTCGGCTGAGGAGGGTCTGGCGCTGTTCGACGCGGCGGAGCGGTGTGCGTCGGCGGTGGTGATGCCGGTACGGCTGGACCGTGCGGCACTGCGCGAACGGACGGACTCCGTGCCCGCCCTGCTCAAGGGACTCGCCGGCACTCCGAACCGGCGCGTGGCCGCATCGCGTCAGGACACCGACGACCTCCCCCGGCGGCTTTCCGCCCTGTCCGCTGCCGAGCGTCACCGGGCTTTGGCGGATTTCCTTCGCGCGGAAGTGGCGGCCGTGCTCAATATCCCGGACAGTGCGCTCATCGATGCCGGGCGGGCGCTCAAGGATCTCGGCTTCGACTCGCTCACCGCCGTGGAACTCCGCAACCGGCTGAACGCCGCCACGGGACTTCGGCTGCCCTCCACCCTGGTATTCGACCACCCCACCGTCGAGGCGCTCACCCAGCGGCTCGCCGGGGAAATGTTCCCGGATAGGGAATCCGCTGAACGGTCACTCTTCGATGAGCTGGACAGTGTGGACAACGCTCTTTCCCGAGCCGCCCTGGACAATATGACCCGCGCGAAGGTGGTGGTCCGCCTCCAGGCGCTGCTCGCCAAGTGGTCCGATCCGGGCCGCGCTACCGCCGAGAGGGCCGCCGATAACGGTGTGGACGTCCTCGAGTCGGGGACGGACGAGGAAATCTTCGCCCTGATCAATGACGAACTCGGCCGGTCGTAGGGCCTGTCCCCGGCCTGTCCCCGGGCCCTGGCCGCCAGGCCCCTCGCCGCAGGTGAAGGCCGCTTCGGCTTGGGGCCCTAGGGGCCCGGCTAGGGGTTGTTCCCCCTCTGGCCATCCCATAGTTTTCACTCGGATCTGGTGACGTGCCCAACGATTTGCCCCGGCATTCCTTCACCCGGGGATGCGTTGGCCTGCCCTGAATAGGTGGCGTCGAATGGCTAATGAAGATACTCTTCGCGACTACCTCAAGCTGGTAACGGCCGATCTGCGCCAGACGCGGCAGCGCATCCGGGAAATGGAAGAGGCCGACAAGGAACCCATCGCCATTGTCGCGATGAGCTGCCGGCTTCCCGGTGGGGTCCATTCCCCCGAGGCCCTTTGGCAGCTGGTATCGACGGGCACCGACGCCATATCCGACGTCCCCACCGACCGTGGCTGGGACCTTTCCTCGCTTCAGGGCCCTGACGGCGGCGCCGACGGCGACGGCACCCCCGTCGTCCCGCCCGGCGGCTTCCTGCACGACGCCGCCGCCTTCGATCCGGCCTTCTTCGGGATCTCCCCGCGCGAGGCGCTGGCCATGGACCCGCAGCAACGGCTGCTGCTGGAGATCTCGTGGGAGGCGTTCGAACGGGCCGGCATCGACCCCGCCGTCCTGCGCGGCAGCCGGACCGGCGTGTTCGTGGGCATGACCGGACAGGATTACGGCCCACGCCCCCATGAGGCGGCGGAGAACCTCGTGGGCCATTTGATGACGGGCAACACCGCCAGCGTCGCCTCTGGGCGGCTGGCCTACACCTTCGGTCTCGAGGGCCCGGCGGTCACCGTGGACACGGCCTGCTCGTCGTCCCTCGTGGCCCTGCATCTGGCCATCCGGGCGCTGCGCCAGGAGGAGTGCTCGTACGCGCTGGCCGGGGGCGTCACCGTCATGTGCAGCCCCGGCGCGTTCATCGAGTTCAGCCGCCAGGGCGGGCTGTCCCCGGACGGCCGGTGCAAATCCTTCGCCTCGGCCGCCGACGGCACGGGCTGGGCGGAGGGCGCCGGTCTGCTGCTGCTGGAGCGGCTGTCCGACGCCCGGCGCAACGGCCACCAGGTGCTGGCCGTGGTGCGGGGCTCCGCCGTCAACCAGGACGGGGCCAGCAACGGGCTGACCGCCCCCAGCGGCCCGGCGCAGCAGCGCGTCATCCTGGAGGCCCTCGCCAACGCGCGGGTCGCACCGGACGAGGTGGACGCCGTCGAGGCGCACGGCACGGGGACGAAGCTCGGCGATCCGATCGAGGCGCACGCGCTGCTGGCGACGTACGGACAGGGGCGCGCGGTCGAGCATCCGCTGTGGCTGGGGTCGTTGAAGTCGAACATCGGCCATGCGCAGGGTGCCGCGGGCGTGGCCGGTGTCATCAAGATGGTGATGGCGCTGCGGCAGGGCGTCCTGCCGCGGACCTTGCACGCGGAGCAGCCGTCGCTGCATGTGGACTGGTCAGCGGGTGCGGTGTCGCTGCTCACGGAACCGGTGGATTGGCCGCGGACCCCCGACCGCCCCCGGCGTGCGGGGGTGTCCTCGTTCGGCATCAGCGGCACCAACGCCCACGTCATCGTGGAAGAGGCGGCGGCGGACGACGAACCGGCGGACGAGCGGCCGGAGCGGCCGGCCGACGGTGGGATCCTCCCCTGGCCGCTCCCCTGGCTGGTGTCCGGCCGAAGCGAGCAGGCGCTGCGCGCCCAGGCGCGCGAACTGGCGACCCATGTGGCCCAGCGGCCTGATCTCGACGCGCTGGACATCGGCTATTCGCTGGCCACCGCCCGAGCGCACCACGACCACCGCGCGGTCGTACTCCCCGCGCACCCCACGCTTCCCTCTGACGAGCCGGGGCCGCACGCCGCCCTGACGGCCCTCGCGGACGGCAGGACCAGCCCCGATGTCGTCGAGGGCGTGGCGACGACGGGTCCGGTGGCCTTTCTCTTCGCGGGTCAGGGGTCGCAGCGGGTGGGGATGGGGCGTGAGCTGTATGAGTCGTATCCGGTGTTCGCGGAGGCGTTCGACGCGGTGTGTGAGGGGTTCGCGCCGCTGCCGGTGAAGGACGTGGTGTTCGGCGGGGATCAGGAGCTGCTGGACCGTACGGAATATGCCCAGCCTGCGTTGTTCGCGGTTGAGGTGGCGTTGTTCCGGTTGGTGGAGTCGTGGGGTGTGGTCCCGGATTTCGTGCTGGGGCATTCGGTGGGTGAGTTGGCTGCCGCGCATGTGGCGGGGGTGTTCTCGCTGGGGGATGCGTGCCGGTTGGTGGGGGCGCGGGGTCGGTTGATGCAGGGGTTGCCGTCGGGTGGGGCGATGGTGGCGGTGGAGGCGTCCGAGGCTGAGGTGTTGGCGGGCCTGGACGTGGAGGGTGTGGATGTCGCGGCGGTCAATGGTCCGTCGTCGACGGTGGTGTCGGGTGTGGCGTCGGTGGTGGAGGTGATTGCGGCGGAGTGGAAGGCGCGGGGGCGTCGGGTGCGTCGGCTGCGCGTGTCGCACGCGTTCCACTCCTCCCTGATGGACGGGATGCTGGACGATTTCCGGCGGGTGGCGGAGTCGGTGGAGTACGAGACGCCGAGGATTCCGCTGGTGCTGAACGTCTCCGGCCAGGTGGGCGCGCCGGATGGTGCGGAGTACTGGGTACGTCACGTACGTGAGGCGGTCCGTTTCCACGATGGTGTCCGTGCCCTGGAGGCCGAGGGCGTCACCACATTCGTGGAGCTGGGCCCGGACGGGACGTTGTCGGGGATGGCTCAGGACAGTGTGGCCGGGGTGAGCGTCCCGGTGCTCCGTCGCGACCGTCCGGAGGCCGAGTCGTTGTGGCGGGCACTGGCCACCGCCCATGTGCGCGGTGTGGCCGTGGACTGGCACGCGGTCTTCGCAGGTAGCGGTGCCCGTCGCGTTCCCCTGCCCACCTACGCCTTCCAGCGAGAGCGCTACTGGCTCGACACCCCCGTCTCTTCCGGCGATGCCGCATCGCTGGGACAGCGTTCGGCCGGTCACCCGCTGCTCGGGGCGGCGGTGGGCCTGGCGGACAACAACGCGCTCCTGTTCACCGGCAGGCTCTCGGTGCGGTCCCAGCCCTGGCTCGGGGACCACGCCGTGCTCGGCAGTGTGATCGTCCCTGGCACCGCCTTCGTCGAGCTCGCCCTGCACGCCGCCGACCAGGTCGGCTGCGACCGGGTGGACGAGCTGACGCTCGAAGCCCCCTTGCTGCTGCCCGAGCAGGGCGGTGTCCAGGTCCAGCTCGTGGTGGGCGACGCGGACGAGTCCGGGGTCCGGCCGTTCACCGTGTACGCACGGCCGGAGCACACGGCCGTGCCGTACGAGCCCTCCGCCGAGCCGTCCTGGACCCGGCACGCGACCGGCGTTCTGCTCGCCGCCGACACCGTGGAACCGGCCTCCGAGCTGTCCGTATGGCCGCCGGCCGGGGCCGAGCCGATGGACGTCGGTGACCTCTACGACGACCTGCGCGTGCTCGGCCTCGGCTACGGTCCGGCGTTCCAGGGGCTGCGGGCGGCATGGCGGCTGGGCGACGCCCTGTATGCCGAGGTGGGGCTGCCCGACAGCGTGCCGACGGACCGGTTCGGCCTGCACCCGGCGCTGCTGGACGCGGCACTGCACACCATGGCGGTGGACGGCCCGGACCAGGGCGCCGAGGTGCGGCTGCCCTTCTCGTGGTCCGGTGTGACCCTGTACGCGGCGGGCGCGTCGGCCCTGCGCGTCCGGGTGACTCCTGCGGACACGGACGCCGTCTCACTCCTGGTCGCTGACGACGACGGCCGGGCCGTGGCCTCGGTCGAGTCCTTGTCGCTGCGTCCGGTCTCGGCGGGCCGGCTCCAGGCCGCCGACCGGTCGGCGGACCGGGACCACCTCTACGCCGTGGAGTGGAGCGCGGCGACGCCCCTGACCGCTTCCGATTCCGGTTCCGAGGGCGAGGGCGTACGGCCGTATGCGGCGATCGGCCGGGTGCCGGTCGTACCGGAGAACTGTGTCCGGTACCCCGACGCCCAGGCGCTGGCGGACGCGCTCGACGCGGGCGCGCAGGTCCCGGCCGTGGTACTCGTGGCGTGCGGCGACGGAGATCCGGACAGCTCGGGCGGTCCGGGAGCCTACGGGGCCGGGACCGGGGCCGGGGCCGGGGCCGAGGTGCGGGACGCCGTATCCGCCGCGCTGTCGGTGGTGCACCGGTGGCTGGGGGACGGCCGACTGGGCTCGTCCCGGCTGGTGTTCCTGTCGCGCGGCGCGGTGGCCACCAGCCCGGGTGAGCAGGTGGAAGACCTTGCCGCCGCGGCGGTGTGGGGGCTGATCCGGTCCGCCCAGTCGGAGCACCCCGACCGCTTTGTGCTGCTCGACACCGACGGGCACCCCGACTCGTGCGCTGTGCTGCGCGCGGCCGTCGACGCGGGACTTCCGCACCTCGCCCTCCGCCATGGCGAGGCGCTCACCCCCGCCCTCCGGCATGCCGATGCCGACGAGTCGCTGGCCTCGCCCGTCGAGTCCGGGTCGGCCTGGCGCCTGGACACGACGAGCGGAGGCACCCTGGAGGACCTGTCCCTCCACCCCTCCACCACCGCCGACCGGCCGTTGGAGCCGGGGCAGGTGCGGGTGGCCGTCCGCGCCGCCGGCCTCAACTTCCGTGACGTGCTCAGCAGCCTGGGGATGTACCCGGGTGAGGCGGCGATCGGCGTCGAGGGCGCGGGGGTCGTCGTCGAGGTCGGCTCCGACGTCACCGGACTGGTGCCCGGCGACCGCGTATTCGGCCTGCTGCCGGACGCGTTCGGTACGCACTCGGTCGCGGATCAGCGCATGGTGGCGCGGATTCCCGCCGACTGGTCCTTCACCGAGGCGGCGTCGATCCCCCTGGTGTTCCTCACCGCGTATTACGGGCTGGTGGATCTGGCGGGGTTGGGGTCCGGTGAGTCGGTGCTGGTGCATGCGGCCGCTGGTGGGGTGGGGATGGCGGCGGTGCAGCTGGCACGGCATATGGGTGCGGAGGTGTGGGCCACGGCGAGTCCGGCCAAGTGGGGTGTGCTGCGGGAGCTGGGGCTGGAGGACGATCACATCGCCTCGTCGCGGGATCTGGAGTTCGAGGGGCGGTTCCTTGCGGCCACGGGTGGCCGGGGTGTGGATGTGGTGCTGAACTCGCTCGCGGGTGAGTTCGTGGACGCCTCGCTGCGGGTGCTGGCGGACGGCGGCCGGTTCCTGGAGATGGGGAAGACGGATATCCGGGCCGCCGAGGAAGTGGCGCACCAGTACCGGGGAGTGGTGTATCAGGCATTCGACCTGATCGAGGCCGGTCCGGAGCGGATCGGGGAGATGCTGGCCGCGTTGATGTCCCTGTTCCGGGAGGGTGTGCTGCGGCCGCTTCCGGTGACGGTGTGGGATGTGCGGCGGGCGCGTGAGGCGTTCCGTTTCATGAGTCAGGCGCGGCATGTGGGCAAGGTGGTGCTGACGGTTCCGGCGCCGCTTGATGGCCGGGGTGCGGTGCTGGTCACGGGTGGTACGGGTGTGCTGGGTGCGTTGGTGGCGCGGCATCTGGTGGCGGTGCGGGGTGTGCGTCGGTTGGTGCTGACCAGTCGGCGGGGTATGGCGGCGCCGGGTGTGGAGGAGCTGTGTGCCGAGCTGTCGGACCTGGGTGCCGACGTATCGGTGGTGGCGTGTGATGTGGCGGACCGTGCGGCGCTGGCGGAGGCCATCGCGACGGTAGGAGACCTGTCCGGGGTGGTGCATGCGGCGGGTGTGCTGGATGACGCGGTGGTGGAGTCGCTGATGCCCGAGCGGCTGGAGGCGGTGTTGCGTCCCAAGGTGGACGCCGCGTGGCATCTGCATGAGCTGACGCGTGACATGGATCTGTCGGCGTTCGTGTTGTTCTCCTCGGCGGCCGGGACCTTGGGCGGTCCGGGTCAGGCGAATTACGCGGCGGCGAACAGTTATCTGGACGCGCTTGCCCAGTACCGCAGGGCCCTGGGTCTGCCTGCCCAGTCCTTGGCCTGGGGGCCGTGGGAGCAGGTGGGTGGTGGGATGGTGGGTGGTCTGGGGGATGCCGATGTGCGGCGGATGGCTCGGTCGGGGCTGGTGGCGTTGTCGGCTGAGGAGGGTCTGGCGCTGTTCGACGCGGCGGGGCGGTGTGCGTCGGCGGTGGTGATGCCGGTGCGGCTGGACCGTGCGGCACTGCGGGAGCGGGCGGATTCCGTGCCCGCCCTGCTCAAGGGGCTCGTGACCAGCACGCCCACCCGACGCGGCGCCACCCGACGTGCCGTATCGTCCGCCGCGACGGCCCCCGGGGCGCGGTCCCTGGCGGAGCGTCTGGCCGGGATGTCCGTCGAGGAGCAGCGGAGGATCCTGCTGGATCTCGTCCGGACCGATGTGGCGACCGTGCTCGGCCACACCTCGGCGGAGCACCTCGACGACACCCAGACCTTCAAGGAGCTGGGCTTCGACTCGCTCACGGCCGTGGAGTTGCGCAACCGGCTCAACGCGGCCACGGCGCTGCGGCTCACCTCCACCCTTGTCTTCGACTACCCGACGCCGATCGCCCTGGTGGAGCATCTGCGGACCGCGCTCGTGGGGGACGACGCCGCACCGGCCGCTACGGTGACCGTGGCCGCCGCCGTCGATGACGAACCGATCGCGATCATCGCCATGAGCTGCCGCTACCCGGGTGAGGTACGGACTCCCGAGGACCTGTGGCAGCTGGTGGCCCAAGGCCGGGACGCGATCTCGGACTTCCCGGACGACCGTGGCTGGGACCTGGAGGCTCTCTACTCCGCCGATCCGGACGAGCCGGGCACCTCCTACGTCAGGCAGGGCGGCTTCCTCCATGACGCCGGAGACTTCGATGCGGAGTTCTTCGGGATCAGCCCGCGTGAGGCGGCCGCGATGGACCCGCAGCAGCGGCTGCTGCTGGAAACCTCCTGGGAGGCGTTCGAACGGGCCGGGATCGACCCCGCCACGCTGCGGGGCAGCCGGACCGGAGTGTTCGCCGGTACGGACAGCCACGACTACTCGATTCTGGTGCACCGGGCCGCGGAACAGGCCGAGGGCTACTTGGTGACCGGTACTTCGGCGAGTGTGGTGTCCGGGCGGGTGGCGTACACCTTCGGTCTTGAGGGGCCGGCGCTGACGGTGGACACGGCGTGCTCGTCGTCTCTGGTGGCCCTGCATCTGGCCGCCCAGGCGCTCCGGAAGGGCGAGTGCTCGATGGCGCTGGCCGGCGGGGTCGCGGTGATGGCCACCCCGTCCGGGTTCATCGAGTTCAGCCGTCAGCGGGGGCTGGCGATCGACGGCCGGTGCAAGGCGTTCGCGGCGGGCGCGGACGGTACGGCCTGGGGCGAAGGCGCGGGCGTACTGCTGCTGGAACGGCTGTCGGACGCCCAGCGCCACGGACATCCGGTGCTGGCGGTGGTGCGGGGCAGTGCGGTCAACCAGGACGGTGCGAGCAATGGGCTGACGGCGCCCAACGGTCCGTCCCAGCAGCGGGTGATCCGCGACGCCCTGGCGGGTGCGCGGTTGGAGCCGGGCGATGTCGACGTGGTGGAGGCGCACGGGACGGGGACGACGCTGGGCGATCCGATCGAGGCGCAGGCGCTGCTGGCGACGTACGGGCAGGGGCGTGCGGCCGAGCGTCCGTTGTGGCTGGGGTCGTTGAAGTCGAACATCGGGCACAGTGCGGCCGCCGCGGGTGTGGGCGGCGTCATCAAGATGGTGATGGCGATGCGGCACGGTGTGTTGCCGAGGACGTTGCATGTGGATGAGCCGACGCCGCATGTGGATTGGTCGTCGGGTGCGGTGTCGCTGCTGACGGAGGCGCGGGAGTGGGCCGTGGAGGATGGCCGGCCGCGCCGGGCCGGGGTCTCGTCCTTCGGCGTCGGTGGGACCAATGCGCATGTGATTCTCGAGCAGGTTGCCGAGGCCGATGACTCCCAGGTGGTGGAGGGTTCGGCCGAGGGCGGTGGTCCGGTGGTCTGGGCGGTGTCGGCGGTGAGTGCCGAGGCGTTGCGTGGGCAGGCGGAGCGTTTGGTGTCGTGGGTGGATGAGCGGCCTGGGCTGAGGGCGAGGGATGTGGGGTGGTCGCTGGTTTCCTCGCGGGCGGCGCTGGCTGAGCGGGCGGCGGTGGTGGGCCGTGATCGGGATGAACTGCTGGAGGGGCTGCGGGCGTTGGCGTCCGGTGGTGGTGGGGCTGGTGTGGTGTCTGGTGTGGCGGGTGCTGGGAAGCCGGTGTTGGTGTTTCCGGGGCAGGGGTCGCAGTGGGTGGGGATGGCGGTGGATCTGCTGGGGGCTTCGCCGGTGTTTGCGGGGCGGATGGCGGAGTGTGAGCGGGCGTTGTCGGCTCATGTGGATTGGTCGTTGACCGGGGTGTTGGGTGATGGGTCCGCGTTGGGGCGGGTGGATGTGGTGCAGCCGGTGTTGTGGGCGGTGATGGTGTCGTTGGCGGCGTTGTGGGAGTCGTTGGGTGTGGTGCCGGGTGCGGTGGTGGGGCATTCGCAGGGTGAGATCGCGGCGGCGTGTGTGGCGGGTGGGTTGTCGTTGGAGGACGGGGCGCGGGTGGTGGCGCTGCGCAGCCGGGCGTTGACGGCACTCGCCGGTGGTGGGGGGATGGTGTCGGTGGCGGTGTCGGCCGACGACGCGGTCGCGCTGCTGGAGCCCTGGGAGGGCCGGGTCGGAGTGGCGGCGGTGAACGGCCCGTCGTCGGTGGTGGTGTCCGGGGACGCGGCGGCGCTGGATGAGTTCGTCGCGGCCTGTGAGGCGGAGGGTGTGCGGGCGCGTCGGGTCGAGGTGGACTACGCCTCGCATTCGGCGCATGTGGAGGTGTTGCGGGAGCGGTTGCTGGAGGAGCTGAGCGGGATCGCTCCGATGCGTTCCCGGGTGCCGTTCTTCTCCACGGTGACGGGTGACTGGCTCGATACCGAGCAGTTGGATGCCGGGTATTGGTATCGGAATCTGCGGGAGACGGTGCGGTTCGCCACGGCGACCCAGGCGCTGCTGGGGCGGGGTTTCGGGGTGTTCATCGAGGCCAGCGCGCATCCGGTGCTGACCTACGGCGTGCAGGAGAGCATTGACGCGGCGGGTGCGGAGGCGGTGGCGCTGGGTTCGCTGCGCCGGGACGACGGCGGCTTGGATCGTTTCCTGGCGTCGGTGGCGGAGGCGTATGTCCATGGTGTGGACGTGGACTGGTCGTCGTTGTTCGAGGGCGCGCGGCGGGTCGATCTGCCGACGTATGCCTTCCAGCGGCGGCGGTACTGGCTTGATGTGCCTGTGGTGTCGGGTGATGTGTCGGCTGTGGGGTTGGGTGTGGTGGAGCATCCGTTGTTGGGGGCCGTGGTGCGGTCGCCCGATGGTGGGGGTGTCGTGTTGACCGGGCGGTTGTCGTTGCGGTCGCATCCGTGGTTGGCGGATCACGTGGTCATGGGCCGGGTGCTGTTGCCGGGTACGGCCTTCGTGGAGCTGGCGATGCGGGCCGGGGACGAGGTCGGCTGCGGCTGCCTCGAGGAGCTGACCTTGGAGACCCCGCTGCTCGTTCCCCAGGACGGTGCCACCCATCTCCAGGTCACCGTGGCCGAGCCGGACGACAACGGCGTCCGGAGGATCGGCGTCTACTCCCGCGGCCAGGATGCTCCGCCGGACGCGCCGTGGACCCGGCACGCCGAGGGGCTGCTGTCGCCCGGTGCCGACACCGGCAGCGAAGACGACCTGGCGGCCTGGCCTCCGCACGGCGCGGTACCCATCGACACCACGGGCCTGTACGACGAGCTGGCCGAGGCCGGCCTGGAGTACGGTCCGCTGTTCCAGGGTCTGCAAGGGGCCTGGCAGTCGGGCGACGAGATCTTCGCCGAGGTACGGCTGCCCGAGGGCGCCGACGCCACCGGTTTCGCACTGCACCCCGCGCTGCTCGACGCCGCCTTGCACGGTGCGGGTCTCGGCCGGTCCGTGGGCCGCCACGGGCTGCCGTTCTCCTGGACACGTGTCGTACTGCACGCCGTCGGTGCCTCGGAGCTGCGCGTCAGGCTGTCCCCGACCGGCTCGGACGCGGTGTCCGTACGGGCCGTCGATGTGACCGGACGCGCGGTGGCCTCGGTCGAGTCGCTGGCACTGCGGCCGGCGTCAACGGAACAGCCGGCCGATGCGGTCCCCGCCGTGTCCCCCGGTTCGCTGTTCGACGTGGAGTGGGCCGAGGCCCCGCTGACCAGCGGTAACGAGCCGAACGATGCGGCGACGTGGGCTTGCGTGGGGGATATCGCGCTGGCCGCGGCCCTCGGGGTGCGCTTCCACGACGATCTCGAAACGCTGGCCCAGGCAGACGCCGAGACTGAGGACCAAGCAGACGCCGAGGCCCAGGCAGACGCCGAGGCCGTGGACACCGGTACAGCGGCCACCGTGGTGGTGGCGGCCCCGGCGCCGGGGCCGGACGACGACCCGGTGTCGGCGGTCCGTACGATCGCCCACCAGGCGTTGGCCCTGGTCCAGGCGTGGCTCGCCGACGAGCGGTATGCCGATGCGCGCCTGGTCTTCCTCACCCGGGGAGCGGTGTTCGTACCCGGCGATGCCGAGGTGAAGGACCTCGCCGCGGCATCCCTCTGGGGACTGATCCGGTCGGCGCAGTCGGAGCACCCCGACCGCTTCACCTTGGTGGATGTCGACGAGGGCGTCGGCGAGGACGACGCCTCCTGGGCGGTGGTGCGGGCGGCCATCGCCTCCGGTGCGTCCCAGTCGGCCGTACGCGCGGGCAAGGTGCTGGTGCCCCGGCTCACCCGCGTGCGTCACGAGAGCACGACGGTGGCCCCTTGGGAGCCTGCGGGTGCGGTGCTGGTCACGGGTGGTACGGGTGTGCTGGGCGCTTTGGTGGCGCGGCATCTGGTGGCGGTGCGGGGTGTGCGTCGGTTGGTGCTGACCAGTCGGCGGGGTATGGCGGCGCCGGGTGCGGAGGAGCTGTGTGCGGAGCTGTCGGACCTGGGCGCCGACGTATCGGTGGTGGCCTGCGACGCGGCGGACCGTGCGGCGTTGGCGGACGTCATCACGGACATAGGAGACCTGACCGGGGTCGTGCATGCGGCGGGTGTGCTGGATGACGCGGTGGTGGAGTCGCTGACCCCCGAGCGGCTGGAGGCGGTGTTGCGTCCCAAGGTGGACGCCGCCTGGCATCTGCATGAGCTGACGCGCGACATGGATCTGTCGGCGTTCGTGCTCTTCTCCTCGGCGGCCGGAACCCTCGGCGGCCCCGGACAGGCGAATTACGCGGCGGCGAACAGCTATCTGGACGCGCTCGCCCAGCACCGCAGGGCCCACGGCCTGCCCGCCCAGTCCCTCGCCTGGGGCCTGTGGGAGCAGCCCAGCGGCATGACCGGACAGCTCGACGACGCCGACCTCAGGCGCATCGCCCAGCTGGGCGTCCTTCCGCTGTCCGTGGCCGAAGGCATGGCCGGGTTCGACACCGCGCTGGACTCCGGCCGGACGTTCCTGATCCCCATGCGCCTGGACACCGCCGCGGTACGCGCACAGGCCGACGCGGTACCGGACATCCTGCGCGGCCTGGTCCGCGCCCGGCGGCGTACCGCCGAGTCGGCGCCCGCGCGGTCGCAGCTGCGGCGGCGCCTGCTGCCGCTCACCGAGGCCGAGCAGGAGCGGTTGCTGCTGGACATCGTGCGGGAGGAGGTCGCCTCGTTGCTGGGGCACGCCGGCCCCGAGACGGTCGTCCCGGGCCGCGCGTTCAAGGATCTGGGGTTCGACTCGCTCACCGCCGTACGCCTGCGGAACCGGCTGGGCGCGGTCACCGGACTGCGGCTCCCCGCGACCATGGTGTTCGACTACCCGAGCCCGCTCGCGCTGGTGGCCTACCTCCGGACGGAAATCCTCGGCGCGACCGGGGCGGGGAGCGGAGGCCCGGAGAGCGGCGGCGCGGGAAGCGGAGGCCCGGCGGCCGCCGCCGTGTCCGACGAGCCGCTGGCCATCATCGGCATGAGCTGCCGCTTCCCCGGTGATGTCCGGTCCCCGGAAGCGCTGTGGCGGCTGCTGGCCGACGGTGGCGACGCGGTGTCCGCCTTCCCCACCGACCGCGCCTGGGACCTGGACCAGCTCTACCACCCGGACCCGGACCACTCCGGTACGTTCTACGCCACCGGCGGCGGTTTCCTGCACGGCGCCGCGGAGTTCGACGCCGCCCACTTCGGCATCAGCCCACGTGAGGCGCTCGCGATGGACCCGCAGCAGCGGCTGCTGCTGGAGGTGTCCTGGGAGGCGTTCGAGCGCGCGGGCATCGACCCGGCCTCGGTACGGGGCAGCGAAACCGGTGTCTTCATCGGCGCCATGTCGCAGGACTACGGCCCCGCGCTGCACGAGGCGCCGCGCGACGTCGAGGGCTACCAGCTGACCGGGGTGGCGGCCAGCGTCGCGTCCGGGCGGCTGGCGTACACCTTCGGTCTTGAGGGCCCGGCGGTCACGGTGGACACGGCGTGCTCGTCGTCCCTGGTGGCGCTCCACCTGGCCGGGCAGGCGGTACGGCAGGGCGAGTGCTCGATGGCGCTGGTCGGCGGCGTGACGGTGATGTCCAGCCCGGCGGCCTTCATCGAGTTCAGCCGCCAGCGCGGATTGTCCCCCGACGGCCGCTGCAAGGCGTTCGCCGCCTCGGCGGACGGCACCGGATGGGCGGAGGGCGCGGGCGTCCTCGTGGTGGAGCGGCTGTCCGACGCGCGCCGCAACGGCCACCGGGTGCTGGCGGTGGTGCGCGGCACGGCGGTCAACCAGGACGGCGCCAGCAACGGCCTGAGCGCGCCCAACGGCCCCTCTCAGCAGCGGGTGATCCGCCAGGCGCTGGCGAAGGCCGGCGTCACCTCCGACCAGGTCGACGCGGTGGAGGCGCATGGCACGGGCACCGCGCTGGGCGATCCGATCGAGGCGCAGGCGCTGCTGGCCACGTACGGCCAGGACCGGCCGGCCGACCGGCCGCTGTGGCTCGGCACGGTCAAGTCGAACATCGGCCATGCGCAGGCGGCCGCGGGTGTGGCCGGTGTGATCAAGATGGTGATGGCCATGCGGCACGGTGTGCTGCCGAAGACCCTGCACGTGGACGAGGCCACACCGCATGTCGACTGGTCCGCGGGCAGCGTGTCCCTCCTGACCGAGCACACTCCCTGGCCGGAGAACGGGCATCCGCGCCGGGCGGGGGTGTCCTCCTTCGGCATCAGCGGCACCAACGCCCACGTCATCCTCGAACAGGGCCCCTCGGCCGAGTCGCCCACGTCGACTGGCGGTGACGAGGGGACCGGCATCGTGCCGTGCGTCCTGTCCGGAAGCACCGACAGGGCGTTGACCGCCCAGGCCGCACAGCTCGCCGACCACCTGCGCGACGACCCCGGACTACGCCCGCAGGACATCGGCCGGTCCCTGGTGACCTCGCGGGCCGCGTTGGAGCGGCGGGCGGTGGTGCTGGGCCGGGACCGGGAGTCGTTGCTGGACGGGCTTGGGGTGTTGGCTCGTGGGGAGTCGTCGTCTGGGGTGGTCGAGGGTGCGGCGACGGAGGGCAAGTGCGCTTTCTTGTTCGCGGGTCAGGGGTCGCAGCGGGTGGGGATGGGGCGTGAGCTGTATGAGTCCTATCCGGTGTTCGCGGAGGCGTTCGACGCGGTGTGTGAGGGGTTCGCGCCGTTGCCGGTGAGGGAGGTGGTGTTCGGCGGGGATCAGGAGGTTTTGGATCGTACGGAGTTTGCTCAGCCTGCGTTGTTCGCGGTTGAGGTGGCGTTGTTCCGGTTGGTGGAGTCGTGGGGTGTGGTCCCGGATTTTGTGCTGGGGCATTCGGTGGGTGAGTTGGCTGCCGCGTATGTGGCGGGGGTGTTTTCGCTGGGGGATGCGTGTCGGTTGGTGGGGGCGCGGGGTCGGTTGATGCAGGGGTTGCCGTCGGGTGGGGCGATGGTGGCGGTGGAGGCGTCTGAGGCTGAGGTGTTGGAGGGCCTGGCGGGGCGCGACGGGGTTGATGTCGCGGCGGTCAATGGTCCGTCGTCGACGGTGGTGTCGGGTGTGGCGTCGGTGGTGGAGGTGGTTGCGGCGGAGTGGGAGGCGCGGGGTCGTCGGGTGCGTCGGCTGCGCGTCTCGCACGCGTTCCACTCCTCCCTGATGGAGGGGATGCTGGAGGACTTCCGGCGGGTGGCGGAGTCGGTGGAGTACGCCGAGCCGAGGATTCCGCTGGTGCTGAACGTCTCCGGCCAGGTGGGTGCCCCGGGCGGGGCGGAGTACTGGGTGCGCCATGTACGTGAGGCGGTCCGTTTCCACGATGGTGTCCGTGCCCTGGAGGCCGAGGGCGTGGCCACGTTCGTGGAGCTGGGTCCGGACGGGACGTTGTCGGGGATGGCTCAGGACAGTGTGGCCGGGGTGAGCGTCCCGGTGCTCCGTCGCGACCGTCCCGAGCCCGAGACGCTGATGGCCGCCGTGGCCCACGCCTACGTACGTGGCGTCCCCGTGGACTGGACGGCGTCGCTCCCCGCCGGGGCCAGGCAGGTCGACCTGCCGACCTATCCCTTCCAACGGCAGCGGTACTGGCTGCGCTCCTCCTCCACCACCGGGATGGCCGCCGTCGGCCAGGCGTCGGTGGACCATCCGCTGCTCGGCGCCGTGGTGCGGCTCGCCGACGGGGAGGGGCTGCTGTTGACCGGGCGGCTCTCGGCCGCCACCCATCCGTGGCTGGCCGACCACACGGTGCTGGGCAGGCTGCTGCTGCCCGGAACGGCGTTCGTGGACATCGCGCTGCGCGCCGGGGAAGAGGCGGGCTGCGAGCAGGTGAGCGAACTGACCCTGGAGGCACCCCTGGTGCTCCCCGACCGCGGTGCGGTGGAGCTCCAGGTCACCGTCGGAGCCGCCGACGAAGCCGGGAACCGCCCGATCAGTGTGTACGCACGCCCGGAAGCGGCGGCCGAGGAGTACCCGTGGACCCGGCACGCCACCGGAACACTGTCCGTCCGCGCGAGCGATGACGACGCGTTCGGCCTGGCCGCCGACCCGGCAGCCGGCCTGACCGCGTGGCCGCCCGCCGGTGGTGTCGCGGTGGACACCGATGACCTCTACGCACGCCTCGCGGACGCCGGAGTCACCTACGGTCCCGGGTTCCAGGGGCTGGTCGCCGCATGGCGGCTGGGGGACGAGCTGTTCGCCGAGGTACGGCTCCCCGACCACCTCGACGGCGATCGGTTCGGCATCCACCCGGCCCTGCTGGACTCCGTCCTGCACAGCCTGGCCGGTGCGGCACCCACCGGGCTGCGCCTTCCGTTCTCCTGGTCGGGTACGACGCTGTACGCGACCGGCGCGTCCGCGCTGCGGGCGAGGCTGACCCCCGACGGCGACGGATCGGTGGCACTACGGCTCGCCGACCCCGCCGGGCGGCCGGTCGCCTCCGTACGCTCTCTGGCCACCCGCCCGGTGGCGCCCGAACAGCTCGACGTCGCCGGTGCGGTCCCGGCGAACAGCCTCTTCCGGGTCGCGTGGGTCCCGGCGCCGCCGGCCGTGCCCGACGAGCGGACGCGGACGTCGTGGTCCGTCCTGACCGGGGACGATCCCGCACGGGCGCTCGCGGACCTCGCGGAGACCGTGGCGGGTGCCACGGTGCCCGATGTGGTGGTGTACGAGGTCCCGGCGGGGGCGGGCGACCTCCCGGACCTCCCGGGCCTCTCGGCGGTCCGTACGGCCACCGAGGGTGCCCTGGCACTGGTGCAGTCCTGGCTCGCGGACAGCCGGTTCGCCGATGCGCGGCTGGTGTTCGTGACCTCCGGTGCGATCGGCACCGACGAGGGCGCGGAGGAGATCGGTGATCTCGCCGCCGCCGCCGTGCACGGCCTGATCAGGTCGGCGCAGTCGGAGCACCCCGGACGGTTCGTGCTGGTGGACCGCGACAGCCGGGACACGGACCCGGACGTGCTGCGGCAGGCCGTCGGCACCGGGGAGCCGCAGGTGGCGCTCCGGGCGGGCGGGACGCTGGTCCCGAGGCTGACACCTGTGGTGTCCCTGACCCCGGCTGATGGTGGCGACGTCGACGGCGACCGGGGTACGGCGTTGATCACGGGTGGTACGGGTGCGTTGGGTGCGGTGGTGGCGCGGTATCTGGTGGTGGGGCGTGGGGTGCGGCGGTTGGTGTTGGTGAGTCGGCGGGGGTTGGATGCGCCGGGTGCGGTGGGGTTGCGGGATGAGTTGGTGGGGTTGGGTGCTGAGGTGTCGGTGGTGGCGTGTGATGTGGCGGATCGTGGGGCGTTGGCGGAGGTCGTCGCGGGTGTGGGGGATTTGGCGTGGGTGGTGCATGCGGCGGGTGTGTTGGATGACGGTGTGGTCGGTGCGCTGACGGCGGAGCGGCTGGGTGCGGTGTTGCGTCCGAAGGTGGATGCGGCGTGGCATTTGCATGAGCTGACCGAGGGTCTGGATCTGTCGGGGTTCGTGTTGTTCTCGTCGGCGTCCGGCACGTTGGGTGGTCCTGGTCAGGCGAACTACGCTGCCGCCAATGCGTTTCTGGATGCTTTGGCGGGGTGGCGTCGGGCGCGGGGCCTGCCCGCGCTCTCCCTCGCCTGGGGCTTGTGGGCGCAGGACAGCGGTATGGCCGGCGGCCTCGCCGATCCGGACCAGCAGCGGATGGCCCGTACGGGCATGACCGCGCTGTCGACGGACGACGCCCTGAAGGTGTTCGGTGCCGCCGTCGGCTCCGCACACGCGGTTCTGCTGCCCATGCGGCTGGACAGGGCCGTCCTGCGCGACCAGGCGGCGAACCTCCCCCCGCTGTTCTCCGGCCTCGTACGGACCCGCGGCCGCCGCACCGCCGCGGCAGGCGCCGGCGACCCGGCCTCGCTCCGCGAGCGCCTGGCCGGACTCGGGCAGGGGGAGCGGGCCGCACACCTCGTGGAGCTGGTGCGGCACGAGGCCGCGATCGCGCTCGGCCACGGCTCCGAGGCGGCCGTGGACGCCGACAAGGCGTTCCGGGAGATCGGCTTCGACTCGCTGACCGCCGTCGAACTGCGGAACCGGCTGGATACGGCAACGGGCCTGAGGCTTCCGGCGACGCTGGTGTTCGACTACCCGACGCCTGCCGCGCTGGCGGGCCGGCTGGGTGCGGAGCTCTTCGGCGGGAAGGCGGATGCCGCCGTGGCATCGCCGCCGGGTCCGGTGGCGGCCAGTGATGAGCCGTTGGCGATCGTGGGGATGGCGTGCCGTTTCCCGGGCGGGGTGGAGTCCCCCGAGGGTCTGTGGGACCTGGTGGCCAGCGGCGGCGACGGGGTGTCGGAATTCCCCGCGAACCGGGGCTGGGACCTGGACAAACTGTACGACCCGGACCCGGACCGGCCCGGAACGTCGTACGTACGCCACGGCGGCTTCTTGCACGGTGCCGCGGAGTTCGATGCGGAGTTCTTCGGTATTTCGCCGCGTGAGGCGGTGGCGATGGATCCGCAGCAGCGGTTGTTGCTGGAGGTGGTGTGGGAGGCGTTGGAGTCGGGTGGGTTGGTCCCGGGCGAGCTGCGCGGGCGTGATGTGGGCGTGTACGCGGGGGTGATGTATTACGACTACGCCTCCCGGCTGGGGGCCTTGCCCGAAGGCGTCGAGGGCTATGTGGGGACGGGAAATACGGCCAGTGTGCTGTCGGGGCGGGTCGCCTACGCGCTGGGATTCGAGGGCCCGGCGGTGACGGTGGACACGGCGTGCTCGTCGTCCCTGGTGGCGCTGCATATGGCCGGTCAGGCGCTGCGCGCGGGGGAGTGCTCGATGGCGGTTGTCGGTGGGGTGACGGTGATGTCGTCACCGGCGACCTTTGTGGAGTTCAGCAGGCAGCGGGGGCTGGCTGCCGATGGGCGGTGCAAGTCGTTCGCGGCGGGGGCGGACGGGACGGGGTGGTCGGAGGGTGTGGGCGTGTTGGTGGTGGAGCGGTTGTCCCAGGCCCGGCGCCATGGTCATCGGGTGCTGGCGGTGGTGCGGGGCAGCGCGGTCAATCAGGACGGTGCGTCCAATGGGTTGACGGCGCCGAATGGCCCGTCACAGCAGCGGGTGATCCGGCAGGCGTTGGGGCGTGCGGGGGTGGCGCCGGGTGAGGTGGATGTGGTGGAGGCGCATGGCACGGGGACGGTGTTGGGCGACCCGATCGAGGCGCAGGCGTTGCAGGCGGTGTACGGGCCGGAGCGGCCGGGTGGTGAGCCGTTGTGGGTGGGCTCGGTGAAGTCGAACATCGGACACGCGCAGGCGGCGGCCGGTGTCGCGGGTGTGATCAAGATGGTGATGGCGATGCGGCACGGGGTCCTGCCGCGGACGCTGCACGTGGATCAGCCGTCCCCGCATGTGGACTGGTCGGCCGGTGCGGTGTCGCTGCTGACCGAGGCCCGGGAATGGCCGCGGGTGGGCGAGCGTCCGCGCCGGGCCGGGGTGTCCTCGTTCGGCATCAGCGGCACCAACGCCCACGTCATCCTCGAACAAGCCCCCGAGATCACCGAACCGCGGCGGGAAGCCGCTGCCTCCGGAGCACTGCCGTGGCTGGTCTCCGGCCGTACGGAGCAGGCCCTGCGCGCACAGTCCGCCCGTTTGCGGTCGTTCCTTCACCAGCACCCTGGGATCGATCTGGCCGATATCGGCTTTTCCCTGGCGACGACGAGGGACTCCTTCCCCCACCGCGCCGTGGTGACCGCACATGACCAGGCCGGGTTCCTGGACGGCTTGGACGCGTTGACGCGCGGGGAGCCGTCGCCTCTGGTTGTCGAGGGCGTGGCGACGACGGGTCCGGTGGCCTTTCTCTTCGCGGGTCAGGGGTCGCAGCGGGTGGGGATGGGGCGGGAGCTGTATGAGTCGTATCCGGTGTTCGCGGAGGCGTTCGATGCGGTGTGTGCGGGGTTCGCGCCGTTGCCGGTGAGGGATGTGGTGTTCGGCGGGGATCAGGAGCTGCTGGACCGCACGGAATATGCCCAGCCTGCGCTGTTCGCGGTTGAGGTGGCGTTGTTCCGGTTGGTGGAGTCGTGGGGTGTGGTCCCGGATTTCGTGCTGGGGCATTCGGTGGGTGAGTTGGCTGCCGCGCATGTGGCGGGGGTGTTCTCGCTGGGGGATGCGTGCCGGTTGGTGGGCGCGCGGGGTCGGTTGATGCAGGCGTTGCCGTCGGGTGGGGCGATGGTGGCGGTGGAGGCGTCCGAGGCTGAGGTGCTGGAGGGCCTGGCGGGGCGCGACGGCGTTGATGTCGCGGCGGTCAATGGTCCGTCGTCGACGGTGGTGTCGGGTGTGGCGTCGGCAGTGGAAGCGGTTGCGGCGGAGTGGGAGGCGCGGGGGCGTCGGGTGCGTCGGCTGCGGGTCTCGCACGCGTTCCATTCGTCCTTGATGGAGGGGATGCTGGAGGATTTCCGGCGGGTGGCGGAGTCGGTGGAGTACGAGACGCCGAGGATTCCGCTGGTGCTGAACGTCTCCGGCCAGGTGGGCGCGCCGGATGGTGCGGAGTACTGGGTACGTCACGTACGTGAGGCGGTCCGTTTCCACGATGGTGTCCGTGCCCTGGAGGCCGAGGGCGTCACCACATTCGTGGAGCTGGGCCCGGACGGGACGTTGTCGGGGATGGCTCAGGACAGTGTGGCCGGGGTGAGCGTCCCGGTGCTCCGCCGGGACCGTTCCGAACCCGAGACGCTGTGGCGGGCACTGGCGACCGCCCATGTGCGCGGTGCCGCCGTCGACTGGCGCGCCGTCTTCGCCGGATCGCGCGTCGTCCCCCTGCCCACCTACGCCTTCCAGCGGCAGCGCTACTGGCTGGAGGAGGCCGCGGCGCCCACGGACATGTCCTCCGCCGGGCTCGACTCGACGGGGCATCCGCTGCTCGGGGCGGCTGTCGCGCTCTCCAGCGGTGACGAGTACGTCTTCACCGGGCGGCTCTCCGTGGCGGACCTTCCCTGGCTGGCCGACCACCAGGTCATGGAGACGGTCTTGTTGCCGGGGGCGGCGTGTGTGGAGTTGGCGTTGCGTGCGGGGGATGAGGTGGGGTGTGACCGGGTGGAGGAGTTGACGTTGGAGGCGCCGTTGGTGGTGCCTGATGGTGGTGCGGTGCGGTTGCAGGTGGTGGTGGGTGGTGCGGATGAGGTGGGGGCGCGGTCGGTGGAGGTGTTCTCGTGTGGGGAGGGTGTTGCCTCGGGGACGCCGTGGGTGCGTCATGCGTCGGGTGTGCTGACGGTCGCGGAGGCGGTGGCTGCCGAGGCGGCGGTCGGCGAGGCGGCGGGGTTGGAGTGTGGGGGGCAGTGGCCGCCGCGGGGTGCGGAGCCGGTGCCGGTTGATGGGTTGTATGAGCGGTTGGCGGATCTGGGGTATGGCTATGGGCCGGCGTTCCGGGGGCTGCGGGCGGCCTGGCGGCTGGGGGCGGACGTCTTCGCCGAGGTCGAGCTGCCCCCGGGCACCGATGTCGCGTCGTTCGCCCTGCATCCCGCCCTGCTCGACGCCGCCCTCCACGCCGCTGCCCTCGACGCCGCCGACCGTACGCCGGACGACGCCGGCGTCCGGCTGCCGTTCCAGTGGAACGGCGTCACCCTGCATGCCAAGGGTGCGTCCGCCCTCCGCGTCCACGTGTCTCCCGCGGGCGACGAGGCCGCCGCCCTGTCCATCGCCGACAGCACCGGCGCGCCGGTGATCACCGTGGGTTCCCTGGCCGTGCGGCCGGTGAAACCGGAGCAGCTGGCCGCCGTCGGCGGAGCGTCGCATCCCCGCGACGCGCTGTTCGGTGTGGACTGGGTCGAGCCGCGGCTCGAGCCCGCCCCGCCCGTGGCCGGATGGTGGGGGGTGCTCGGCGCGGACGATCTCCGGCTGGCCGAGGCGCTGGCGGACGCTTCCGTGTCCGTACGTTCCTTCCCGGACCTGGGCCCGTTGGCCGAGGCGTCGGCCCCGGCCCCTGAGTCACCGGCCCCTGAGTCACCGGCCTCGGAGACATCAGCCCTGGAGCCACCGGCCCCGACCCCGGCCCCCGGCGTGGTGGTGGTGTCCTGCGTCTCGCGTCCCGATCCGTCCGGCCCCACACCCGCCACCGTCGACGCGGACACCGTGCGTGACACGGTCCACCGCACGCTGCGGCTGTTGCGGGACTGGCTGGCCGAGGAGCGCTTCACGGACACCCGACTGGTCCTGGTGACGCGCGGGGCCGTGGCCGCCCGGTCCGGGGACGGTGTCGCGGATCTGGCCGCGTCGGCCCTGTGGGGGCTGGTACGGACGGCGCAGACGGAGCACCCCGACCGCTTCACCCTGCTGGACCTCGATGACGCGCACGCCTCGCGCCGCACCCTCCCGCAGCTCCTCATGTCGCTGGTCGCGGCGGGGGAACCGCAGGCGGCGGTGCGGGGCGGGGTGGCGTTCGTGCCCCGGCTGGCCCGGCTGGCCCGGCCGACCCCGTCGGCCAGGCCGCGGCCGCAGTCGCCGTCCCCGTGGGACACGCGGGGGACCGTACTGATCACCGGCGCCACCGGCACCCTGGGCGCGCTGACCGCCCGCCACCTCGTCACCGAACACGGCGTACGCCATCTGCTGCTGGTCAGCCGCCGGGGCCCGGCGGCCGAGGGGGCCGCCGAACTCGCGGCCGAACTCACCTCGCTGGGGGCTCAGGTCACCGTCGAAGCGTGCGATGTGGCGGACCGGGCGGCGCTCGCGGGGCTGCTGGCGCGGATTCCCGAGGAGACCCCGCTGACCGGTGTGGTGCACGCCGCCGGTGTGGTCGACGACGGGGTCATCCAGACCCTGGAGCCCGCACAGCTCGACCGGGTGCTGCGCCCGAAGGTGGACGCCGCGCTGAATCTGCACACGCTCACCGAAGACCTGCCCCTGCCCCTGTCCCAGTTCGTTCTCTTCTCCTCCGCCGTCGCCACGATGGGCGCGGCGGGACAGGCCAACTACGCCGCCGCCAACGCCTTCCTGGACGCCCTGGCTCAGCGGCGCCGGGCGGCCGGACAGGCCGCGACCTCGCTGGCCTGGGGGCTGTGGGAGTCGGAAAGCGGCATCACCGGCACGCTGGACGCGGCGGACCGGCGGCGGATGAGCAGGACCGGAGTGGTCCCGCTGTCGGATGCCGAAGGGCTGCGGCTGCTCGACGCCGCGTCGGCCACGTCCACCGACCGGGCGCTCGCGGTGCCGATCCGGCTGGACGTCGCCGCGCTGCGGGCCCGGCCCGCCGAGCTGCTCCCCCCGCTGTTCCACGGGCTCGTACCACCGGTTCCGGCGGGCGCGGCGGCGAACGGCTCGGCGCTCTCGCTCGCGCAGCGGCTGGCGGGTCTGTCCGAGGCCGAGCGGGAGCTCCAGCTGTCCGACTTCGTCCGTGAGCAGGTGGCCGCCGTCCTCGGCCATGCCTCGTCGGCCGCCGTCGATCCGCACCGCACCTTCGGCGAGCTGGGCTTCGATTCGCTGGCCGCGGTCGAGTTCCGCAACCGGCTGACCGCCGCCACCGGCCTCCAGCTGCCCGCCACGCTGATCTTCGACCAGCCCACCACGTCCGCGCTGGTGACCCATCTGGCCGAACGGATCGTGCCGGACGGCACCGCTTCCGTCCTGCCGCTGCTGGCGGAGCTGGACCGGATCGAGGACGACCTCGCGGCCCTGTCCCGGAACGACGTGGCCCGCGCGCGGCTCACGGTGCGGCTACAGGAACTGCTGTCCACGGTGGCCGGGGCGGACGGCGCCACCAGTGACATCACGGTGGCGGAGCGGATCGACTCGGCTACCGACGACGAGATCTTCGAGTTCATCGACACCGAACTCGGTCACTAGAAGCAGCGCGTAACAGCGCATACGTACCGAACAACAGGTACCGCACAACAGGTACCGAACAACACGTACGAACACCGACAGACGTTTCCCACCGCACAACCGACGGGTTTCCGTTCCCAGGCGAGGAGCTGAACGGCCGATGTCGAACGAGCAGAAGCTTCGGGACTATCTGAAGCGGGTGACCACCGATCTGCACCAGGCCAGGCAGCGCCTGCACGAGGTGGAGTCCAGGGAGCGGGAGCCGATCGCCATCGTCGCCATGGCCTGTCGGTTCCCCGGCGGGGTCCGGACACCGGAGGACCTGTGGCGGCTGGTGGCCGAGGAGCGGGACGGGATCGGCCCCTTCCCGGAGGGCCGTGGCTGGGACGCCGACGCGCTCTTCGACCCCGACCCGGAGCGGCACGGGACGACGTACATCAGCGAGGGCGGCTTCCTCTACGACGCCGACCTGTTCGACGCGGACCTGTTCAACATCAGTCCGCGTGAGGCGCTGGCCATGGATCCGCAACAGCGCCTGCTGCTGGAGACCGCCTGGGAGACCTTCGAACGGGCGGGCATCGCCGCCGAGTCGCTGAAGGGCAGCCCGACCGGGGTGTTCGCGGGGGTGATGTACCACGACTACGCGGCCCGGCTGCACGCCATCCCCGAGGGGCTCGAAGGGTTCCTCGGCAACGGCAGCTCCGGCAGCGTCGCCTCCGGCCGGCTCGCCTACACCTTCGGCCTCGAAGGCCCGGCGGTCACCCTCGACACGGCGTGCTCGTCCTCACTGGTGGCACTGCACCTGGCCTGCGAGGCGCTGCGCCGGGGGGACTGCGAGCTGGCGCTCGCGGGCGGGGTCACGGTGATGTCCACGCCCGGGGCGTTCGTCGAGTTCAGCAGGCTGCGCGGGCTGGCACGTGACGGCCGCTGCAAGTCCTTCGCCGCCACGGCCGACGGCACCGGCTGGTCGGAAGGGGTCGGGCTGCTGCTCGTGGAGCGGCTGTCCGACGCCCGGCGCAACGGTCACCCCGTGGTGGCCGTCGTGCGGGGATCGGCACTGAACCAGGACGGCGCCAGCAACGGCCTCACCGCCCCCAACGGTCCCTCGCAGCAGCGCCTGATCCTGCGGGCGCTGGCCGACGCGGGACTCTCCACCGAACACGTCGACGCCGTGGACGCCCATGGAACGGGGACCCCGCTCGGTGACCCCATCGAGGCCCAGGCGCTGCTGGCCACCTACGGCCGGGACCGGGCGGCGGACCGGCCCCTGTGGCTGGGCTCGCTGAAGTCGAACATCGGGCATACGCAGGCGGCGGCCGGTGTCGGCGGTGTCATCAAGATGGTGATGGCGATGCGGCACGGTGTGCTGCCGAAGACGTTGCATGTGGAGGAGCCGACGCCGCATGTGGACTGGTCGTCGGGTGCGGTCTCGCTGCTGACGGAGGCGCGGGAGTGGCCGGAGACGGACGGCCGGCCGCGCCGGGCGGCCGTGTCGTCCTTCGGTATCAGCGGCACCAACGCCCACGTCATCCTCGAACAGCCGCCGGCTCCGGCCGAGGAACAGCCGGTGGTGAGCCGGGTCCCGGCCCCAGCCACCGCGCTGCCCTGGGTGATCTCCGGCGGGAGTGCCGACGCCCTGCGCGAACAGGCCGCCCGGCTGGCGTCGTTCCTCGACGAGGTGGAGTGCGGAGAGACGGACGGCATCGGTATCGGTGCCGCCGTTGCCCCCGTTGACCTCGCGTATTCGCTCGCCACCTCCCGCAGCGCCCTCAGCCACCGCGCCGTGCTGTTCGGACGTGAGGCGGCCGACATCCGCGAAGCCCTGGAGGCGTTGGCGTCCGGTGGTGGTGCGGCTGGTGTGGTGTCTGGTGTGGCGGGTGCTGGGAAGCCGGTGTTGGTGTTTCCGGGGCAGGGGTCGCAGTGGGTGGGGATGGCGGTGGATCTGCTGGGGGCTTCGCCGGTGTTTGCGGGGCGGATGGCGGAGTGTGAGCGGGCGTTGTCGGCTCATGTGGATTGGTCGTTGACGGGGGTGTTGGGTGATGGGTCTGCGTTGGGGCGGGTGGATGTGGTGCAGCCGGTGTTGTGGGCGGTGATGGTGTCGTTGGCGGCGTTGTGGGAGTCCTTCGGTGTGGTGCCGGGTGCGGTGGTGGGGCATTCGCAGGGTGAGATTGCGGCGGCGTGTGTGGCGGGTGGGTTGTCGTTGGAGGACGGGGCGCGGGTGGTGGCGCTGCGCAGCCGGGCGTTGACGGCACTGGCTGGTGGTGGGGGGATGGTGTCGGTGGCGGTGTCGGCCGACGACGCGGTTGAGCTGTTGGAGCCGTGGGGTGGCCGGGTGGGCGTGGCGGCGGTTAATGGGCCGTCGTCGGTGGTGGTGTCCGGGGATGCGGCGGCGCTGGATGAGGTGGTGGCCGAGTGCCGCCGGCAGGGTGTGCGGGCGCGTCGGGTCGAGGTGGACTACGCCTCGCATTCGGCGCATGTGGAGGTGTTGCGGGAGCGGTTGCTGGAGGAGCTGAGCGGGATCGCTCCGGTGCGTTCCCGGGTGCCGTTCTTCTCCACGGTGACGGGCGAGTGGCTCGACACCGAGCAGTTGGATGCCGGGTATTGGTATCGGAATCTGCGGGAGACGGTGCGGTTCGGCACGGCGACCGAGGCGTTGCTGGGGCGGGGTTTCGGGGTGTTCATCGAGGCCAGCGCGCATCCGGTGCTCGCGGTCGGCGTGCAGGAGAGCATTGACGCGGCGGGTGCGGAGGCGGTGGCGCTGGGCTCGCTGCGCCGGGACGAGGGTGGCCTGGATCGTTTCCTGGCCTCGGTGGCGGAGGCGTACGTCCACGGTGTCGCCGTCGACTGGTCGTCGTTGTTCGAGGGTGCGCGGCGGGTCGATCTGCCGACGTATGCCTTCCAGCGGCAGCGCTACTGGCTCGACGCACCCGAGCTGTCGGGTGACGCGGGGAGCTTCGGCCTCGGCGGGGCCGGGCATCCGATGCTGGGCGCGGTGATGAGCATGCCCGGCGAGGACTCCGTGGTGTTCACGGGACGCCTGTCGCCACGGTCGCATCCGTGGCTGGCGGACCACGTGGTCATGGGCCGCGTGCTGCTGCCGGGTACAGCCTTCGTCGAGTTGGCCATGCGCGCCGGTGACGAGGTGGGCTGCCCCCGCATCGACGAGCTGACCCTCGAATCCCCCCTGGTCCTCCCGGACCACGGCGGCGTTCTCCTCAGCCTGACCGTGGCCGAGCCGGACGAGAACGGACGCCGTCACCTGGCCGTCTACTCGCGCGCGGAAGACGCGGGGCACAGCGGAACCGATCAGCCCTGGACCCGTCACGCGAGCGGAGTGCTGACCCCCGACACCGCCGACGACGCGTTCGAGCTCACCTCCTGGCCGCCCGAAGGCGCCACGCCGGTGGATCTCGACGGCCTCTACGACGGTCTGTCCGAGCACGGCCTGGCCTACGGACCTGTGTTCCAGGGCCTCCACACGGCGTGGCGGCGCGGTGAGGAGGTCTTCGCCGAGGTCCGGCTGACTGGCGGCGGTGGCGCTGACGGTGACGCTGGCGCTGGCGGTGACCGTAGTGGCGGTGACGGCAGCGGCGGCGACGCGACCGGGTTCGGCCTGCACCCCGCCCTGCTCGACGCGGCCCTGCACACGGCGGCCCTCGCGGACACCATGGCGGGCTCCGCGCAGGTGCGCCTTCCGTTCTCCTGGAGCGGTGTCGAACTGCATGCCGTGGGCGCGTCCGCACTTCGTGTCCGGCTCACGCCGACCGGCCCCGACACGGTGTCCCTACGTGCGGCCGACAGCACCGGCAGGCCGGTGGCCTCGGTGGATGCCCTCACGCTGCGGGCGGTCCGAGCGGACGCCCTCGGCGGCGGCCACCGGGCCGTCGAGGACTCCCTCTTCCGCGTCGACTGGACCCCGCTGCCGACCGCCGCAACATCCACTGCGGACACACCGGCCGTCGACGTACCGGCTTCTGACGTACCGGCTTCCGACGGACCCGCGGCCGGCGGTTACCTCACGGTGGGCTTCCCGGAGCGAGCCGACGAGGACTTCCCCTCCCTGCGCGCCCTCTCCGACGCGATCGCCGCCGGAACGACCGCCGCCCCCGATGTGGTGCTGGCCCGGTGCGACGGCGGAAGCCCGTACGACGCCACCTCCCGCGCCCTCGCCCTGCTCCAGACCTGGCTCGCGGATCCGAACTTCGCCGCCTCCCGGCTGGCCCTGGTGACACGGGGTGGCGTGACCGTCGACGAGCGGCGTTCCGTGGCCGACCTGGGCGCGGCCGCCGTCTGGGGCCTGGTCCGGTCCGCCCAGTCGGAGAGCCCGGACCGCTTCCTCCTCGTGGACGTGGACGTGGACGAGGCTGACGCCCCCGACGCCTTCTGGCCCGCCCTGCCGGCCGCGCTCGCCACCGGCGAACCGCAGCTGGCCCTGCGGGCGGGGAAGGCGTGGGCGCCCCGGCTGGTCCGGGCGTCCTCGGACGGCACGCTGACGCTGCCCGTGCGTACGGAGGCCGAGGGCGCCTGGCGGCTGGACACCATCAGCAAGGGCACCTTGGACAACGTGGCCTTCGTCGACTCCACCGCCGCCGAGCGGCCGCTGGAGCCTGGTCAGGTCCGGCTCGAGATCCGTGCCGCGGGTCTCAACTTCCGGGATGTGCTGCTCACCCTCGGCATGGTCGACCAGGACGGCCTGGGCGGTGAGGCCGCCGGGTACGTCCTGGAGGTCGGCCCCGGGGTGACCGGTTTTGCCCCCGGCGACCGGGTGTTCGGGATGTTCCCGGCGTCGATCGGGTCGGTGGCGGTGGCGGACCAGCGGATGCTGGCGCGGATTCCGGCCGGCTGGTCCTTCGCGGAGGCGGCGTCGGTGCCGGTGGTGTTCTTGACCGCGTATTACGGGCTGGTGGATCTGGCGGGGTTGGGGTCCGGTGAGTCGGTGTTGGTGCATGCGGCCGCTGGTGGGGTGGGGATGGCGGCGGTGCAGCTGGCACGGCACGTGGGCGCGGAGGTGTGGGCCACGGCGAGTCCGGCCAAGTGGGACGCGCTGCGGGAGCTGGGACTGGACGACGATCACATCGCGTCCTCCCGAAGCCTGGAGTTCGAGCGGCGGTTCCTCGGGGCCACGGGCGGCCGGGGCATGGATGTGGTGCTGAACTCCCTCGCGGGCGAGTACGTGGACGCCTCGCTCCGACTGCAACCACGCGGCGGCCGGTTCCTCGAGATGGGCAAGACCGACAAGCGGGATCCGGACGACGTGGCCGACCGGCATCCAGGCGTCACCTACCGCGTCTACGACATCCAGGAAGCCGGTCCTGAGCGGATCGGGGAGATGCTGGCCGCGTTGATGTCCCTGTTCCGGGAGGGTGTGCTGCGGCCGCTTCCGGTGACGACGTGGGACGTACGCCAGGCCGTGGACGCGCTGCGTTTCATGAGTCAGGCGCGGCATGTGGGCAAGGTGGTGCTGACGGTTCCGGCGCTGCTTGATGGCCGGGGTGCGGTGCTGGTCACGGGCGGTACGGGTGTGCTGGGCGCCTTGGTGGCGCGGCATTTGGTGGCGGTGCGGGGTGTGCGTCGGTTGGTGCTGACCAGTCGGCGGGGTATGGCGGCGCCGGGTGCGGAGGAGCTGTGCGCCGAGCTGTCGGCCCTGGGCGCCGAGGTGTCCGTGGTGGCGTGTGATGTGGCGGACCGTGCGGCGCTGGCGGAGGCCATCGCCACCGTAGGCAACTTGACCGGAGTCGTGCACGCGGCGGGTGTCCTGGATGACGCGGTGGTGGAGTCGCTGACCCCCGAGCGGCTGGAGGCGGTCCTGCGTCCCAAGGTGGACGCCGCCTGGCATCTGCATGAGCTGACCCGTGACATGGATCTGTCGGCGTTCGTGCTCTTCTCTTCGGCGGCCGGAACCCTCGGGGGCCCCGGGCAGGCGAATTACGCGGCGGCGAACAGCTACCTGGACGCGCTCGCCCAGCACCGCAGGGCCCACGGCCTGCCCGCCCAGTCCCTCGCCTGGGGCCTGTGGCAGGAGGCCAGCGGCATGACCGCGCACCTCGACGACGCCGACATCAGCCGGATGACGCGCGCCGGGATGGCCCCCCTGGCCACGCAGGACGCTCTGGACCTGTTCGAGGCCGCGCTGGCCCGTGGACACGCGGTCCTGCTCCCCCTCCACCTCGACGTGGCCGCGCTCCGCAGGACGGGTGCGCTCCCCGCGCTGTTCCAGGGGCTGGTACGCAAACCGTCCCGGCGCGTCGCCGCGTCCGGTGACGCCACCGGCGCCGGGGGCTCGGCGCTGCACCGCCGGCTGGCCGCCGCGTCCGAAGCCGAACGCCGGCGCATCCTGCTGGACCTGGTACGCGCCGACGTGGCCGCCGTGCTCGGGCACACCTCGCAGGAAGCCGTGGACGCGACGAAGGCGTTCAAGGAGCTGGGCTTCGACTCGCTCACGGCCGTGGAACTCCGCAACCGGCTGAACGCCGCCACCGGGCTGCGGCTGCCCGCCACCCTCGTCTTCGACCACCCCTCACCGAACGCGCTGGCCCAGCACCTGCGCGCCGAGTTGCTCGGTGCGGAGGACGTCACCGAGGCCACGGCGGTGGCCGTCGCCGATGACGACCCCATCGCGATCGTGGCGATGGCCTGCCGCCTCCCGGGCGATGTGGAGTCGCCCGAAGACCTGTGGCGGCTGGTGGCCGAGGGCCGTGACGGGATGACCGCGTTCCCCACCGACCGGGGCTGGGACATGGACGCCCTGTACCACCCGGACCCCGACCACCCCGGTACCTCGTACGTCCGCGAGGGCGGCTTCGTGAACGGCGCCGGAGACTTCGACGCGGAGTTCTTCGGGATCAGCCCGCGTGAAGCGCTCGCCATGGACCCGCAGCAGCGGCTGCTGCTGGAGGCGTCGTGGGAGGCGCTGGAGCGGGCCGGGATCGACCCCGCCTCGCTGCGCGGCAGCCACACCGGAGTGTTCGTGGGGGTCAGCGGTCAGGAGTACGCGGCACTGGTCCAGCAGGCGGCGGAGAGCACCGAGGGCTATCTGCTGACCGGTACCTCGGCGAGTGTGGTGTCCGGGCGGGTGGCGTACACCTTCGGCCTGGAGGGTCCGGCGCTGACGGTGGACACGGCGTGCTCGTCGTCGCTGGTGGCCCTGCATCTGGCCGCCCAGGCGCTCCGGAAGGGCGAGTGCTCGATGGCGCTGGCCGGCGGGGTCGCGGTGATGGCCACACCGGGCGCCTTCGTGGAGTTCAGCAGGCAGCGCGGGCTCGCGGCGGACGGCCGGTGCAAGGCGTTCGCGGCCGCCACGGACGGCACCGGCTGGGGCGAGGGCGTCGGTGTCCTGCTGGTGACCCGGCTGTCGGAGGCGCGGCGGCGTGGGCTTCCGGTGCTGGCGGTGGTGCGGGGCAGTGCGGTCAACCAGGACGGTGCGAGCAATGGGCTGACGGCGCCCAACGGTCCGTCGCAGCAGCGGGTGATCCGGCAGGCGCTGGCCGGCGCCGGGCTGTCGCCGGACGAGGTGGACGCGGTCGAAGCACATGGCACCGGGACGACGCTGGGCGATCCGATCGAGGCGCAGGCGCTGCTGGCCACCTACGGCCGGGACCGGGCGGCGGACCGGCCCCTGTGGCTGGGCTCGCTGAAGTCGAACATCGGACATGCGCAGGCGGCAGCCGGTGTGGCCGGTGTGATCAAGATGGTGATGGCGATGCGGCACGGTGTGTTGCCGAGGACGTTGCATGTGGATGCGCCGACGCCGCATGTGGATTGGTCGTCGGGTGCGGTGTCGCTGCTGACGGAGGCGCGGGAGTGGGCGGTGGAGGATGGCCGGCCGCGCCGGGCCGGGGTCTCGTCCTTCGGGGTCAGTGGGACCAATGCGCATGTGATTCTTGAGCAGGTTGCCGAGGCCGATGACTCCCAGGTGGTGGTGGGTTCGGCCGAGGGCGGTGGTCCGGTGGTCTGGGCGGTGTCGGCGGTGAACGCTGAGGCGTTGCGTGGGCAGGCGGAGCGTTTGGTGTCGTGGGTGGATGAGCGGCCTGGGCTGAGGGCGAGGGATGTGGGGTGGTCGCTGGTTTCCTCGCGGGCGGCGCTGGCTGAGCGGGCGGCGGTGGTGGGCCGTGATCGGGATGAACTGCTGCACGGTCTGCGGGCGTTGGCGTCCGGCGGTGCTGGGGCTGGTGTGGTGTCTGGTGTGGCGGGTGCTGGGAAGCCGGTGTTGGTGTTTCCGGGGCAGGGGGCGCAGTGGGTGGGGATGGCGGTGGATCTGCTGGGGGCTTCGCCGGTGTTTGCGGGGCGGATGGCGGAGTGTGAGCGGGCGTTGTCGGCTCATGTGGATTGGTCGTTGACGGGGGTGTTGGGTGATGGGTCCGCGTTGGGGCGGGTGGATGTGGTGCAGCCGGTGTTGTGGGCGGTGATGGTGTCGTTGGCGGCGTTGTGGGAGTCGTTGGGTGTGGTGCCGGGTGCGGTGGTGGGGCATTCGCAGGGTGAGATCGCGGCGGCGTGTGTGGCGGGTGGGTTGTCGTTGGAGGACGGGGCGCGGGTGGTGGCGCTGCGCAGCCGGGCGTTGACCGCACTGGCTGGTGGCGGCGGGATGGTGTCGGTGGCGGTGTCGGCCGACGACGCGGTCGCGCTGCTGGAGCCGTGGGAGGGCCGGGTCGGAGTGGCGGCGGTGAACGGGCCGTCGTCGGTGGTGGTGTCCGGGGACGCGGCGGCGCTGGATGAGTTTGTCGCGGCCTGTGAGGCGGACGGTGTGCGGGCGCGTCGGGTCGAGGTGGACTACGCCTCCCACTCGGCACATGTGGACCAGCTTCACGAGGAATTGCTGGACCGGCTGCGCGGGCTGGAGCCTCGGCCGTCCCGGGTGCCGTTCTTCTCCACGGTGACGGGCGACTGGCTCGACACCGAGCAGCTGGACGCCGCGTACTGGTATCGCAACCTGCGGGAGACAGTGCGGTTCGCCACGGCGACCCAGGCGCTGCTCGACGACGGTTTCGACGTGTTCATCGAGGCCAGCGCGCACCCGGTGCTCGCGGTCGGCGTGCAGGAGAGCATTGACGCGGCGGGTGCGGAGGCGGTGGCGCTGGGCTCGCTGCGCCGCGATGACGGCGGCCTGGACCGCTTCCTGGCCTCGGTGGCGGAGGCGTACGTCCACGGTGTGGACGTGGACTGGTCGTCGTTGTTCGAGGGTGCGCGGCGGGTCGATCTGCCGACGTATGCCTTCCAGCGGCGGCGGTACTGGCTTGATGTGCGTGCGGTGTCGGGTGATGTGTCGGCCGTGGGGCTCGGTGTGGTGGAGCATCCGTTGCTGGGGGCCGTGGTGCGGTCGCCTGACGGTGGGGGTGTCGTGTTGACCGGGCGGTTGTCGTTGCGGTCGCATCCGTGGTTGGCGGATCACGTGGTCATGGGCCGGGTGCTGTTGCCGGGTACGGCCTTCGTGGAGCTGGCGATGCGGGCCGGGGACGAGGTCGGCTGCGGCCGCCTCGAGGAGCTGACCTTGGAGACCCCGCTGCTCGTCCCCCAGGACGGTGCCACCCATCTCCAGGTCACCGTGGCCGAGCCGGACGACAACGGCGTCCGGACGCTCACCGTGTACTCCCGTGCCGAGGACGCCCCGGACGATCAGCCGTGGCTGCGGCATGCCACCGGCCTCGTCGGCCCCGGCGCGGCCACGCCCGAGAGCCCGGACACCCCCTGGCCCCCCGCCGGGGCGGCCCCGGCGGATCTCGACGGCCTGTACGAGCGGTTCGCCGAAGCCGGGCTCGGCTACGGGCCCTCCTTCCGAGGGCTGTCGGCCGCCTGGCGGCAGGGCGCCGAGGTGCTGGCCGAGGTGCGGCTCCCGAGCGGCGCGGACGTCGACGGGTTCGTGCTGCACCCCGCGCTGCTCGACGCCGCGTTGCACGCGATGAGTCTGACCGATCTCCCCCACACTCCCGGGCACGTCCTGCTGCCATTCTCGTGGGAGGGGGTGACCGTCCACGCCGCCGGCGCTTCCGCCCTGCGCGTCCGGGTCACCCGCACCACGTCCGACGGCGTGACGCTGACGGCCACCGACGACACCGGACAGCCGGTGGTCTCGATCGACTCGCTGGTCCTCCGCTCCGTCTCCGCCGATCAGCTGCGCATGACGCGGCCCACGACGGGCAACTCGATGTTCCAGCTGGACTGGGTGGCCGCCCCGTCCGCGACATCGGCCGGCTCCACCGACGGATGGGTGATGCTGGGCGACGCGGACCGAACCGGCGGCGCCCTCGCGCTCCCCACCCATGCGGACCTCGCGTCCCTCGCCGAGGCCATCGGCTCGGGCGCCGAGGCCCCGGACGTGGTCGTCGCCCCCTTCCCCACGGACTCCGATGGCACATCGGGCACCCCGGGCATCCCGGCCGCCCCGGCCGCGACTCATGAGGCGGTCGGCCGGGCGCTGTCGATGGTGCAGACGTGGCTGGGGGAGCGGCGCTTCGACTCGTCCCGACTCCTGATCGTGACCCGCCGTGCGGTCGCCACCGGAGCACACGAGGACGTCGAGGATCCCGCGGCCGCCGCCGTGTGGGGCCTGGTGCGTTCGGCACAGTCGGAGAACCCGGGCCGGTTCGTCCTGGCCGACGTCGATGGCGGTGCCCCCTCATGGGCCGCGCTGGCCACCGCCGTACGGACCGAAGAACCGCAAGTGGCCGTACGAGCCGGTGAGGTGTCCCTGCCCCGGCTGGCCCGGTGGGGCGGCGACGGCACACTGACCGCGCCCGTGGGGGAGCCGTCCTGGCGGCTGGAGGTGACCGAGAAGGGCACCTTGGACGGTCTGGCGCTGGTCCCCCGGCCAGAGGCCGCCGAGGAGCCGCTGGGTCCTGGTCAGGTGCGGCTCGGGATCCGTGCCGCCGGTCTCAACTTCCGGGACGTACTGCTCACCCTCGGCATGGTCGACCAGGAAGGACTGGGCAGCGAGGGCGCGGGCGTGGTCCTCGAAACGGGCCCCGAGGTCGTGGGGATCGCCCCCGGCGACCGGGTGTTCGGCCTGTTCCCGGCGTCGATCGGGTCGGTGGCGGTGGCGGACCAGCGGATGCTGGCGCGGATTCCGGCCGGCTGGTCCTTCGCGGAGGCGGTGTCGGTGCCGGTGGTGTTCCTCACCGCGTATTACGGGCTGGTGGACCTGGCGGGGTTGGGGTCCGGTGAGTCGGTGCTGGTGCATGCGGCCGCTGGTGGGGTGGGGATGGCGGCGGTGCAGCTGGCGCGGCATGTGGGCGCGGAGGTGTGGGCCACGGCGAGTCCGGCCAAGTGGGACGCGCTGCGGGAGCTGGGGCTGGACGACGATCACATCGCGTCCTCCCGGGACCTGGAGTTCGAGCAGCGGTTCCTCGGGGCCACGGGTGGCCGGGGCGTGGATGTGGTGCTGAACTCGCTCGCGGGCGAGTACGTGGACGCCTCGCTGCGGACGCTGGCCGACGGCGGCCGGTTCCTGGAACTGGGGAAGACGGATGTGCGCGAGGCGGCCGAGGGCTACCGGGCGTACGACCTGATCGAGGCCGGTCCCGAGCGGATCGGGGAGATGCTGGCCGCGCTGATGTCCCTGTTCCGGGAGGGTGCGCTGCGGCCGCTCCCGATCACCACGTGGGATGTGCGGCGCTCGCGCGAGGCATTCCGTTTCATGAGCCAGGCCCGGCATGTGGGCAAGGTGGTGCTGACGGTTCCGGCGCCGCTCGACGGCCGGGGCACGGTGCTGGTCACGGGCGGTACGGGGGTGCTGGGCGCCTTGGTGGCCCGACACCTGGTGGCGGCGCGGGGTGTGCGCCGCTTGGTGCTGACCAGTCGGCGGGGCATGGCGGCGCCGGGTGCGGAGGAGCTGTGTGCCGAGCTGTCGGCCCTGGGCGCCGAGGTGTCCGTGGTGGCCTGCGACGCGGCGGACCGCGCGGCGCTGGCGGAGACCATCGCGAACGTAGGAGACTTGTCCGGGGTCGTGCACGCGGCGGGTGTCCTGGACGACGCGGTGGTGGAATCACTGACGCCCGAGCGGCTGACCACAGTCCTGCGTCCCAAGGTGGACGCGGCCTGGCATCTGCACGAGCTGACCCGTGACATGGATCTGTCGGCGTTCGTCCTCTTCTCCTCGGCGGCCGGGACCCTCGGTGGCCCCGGACAGGCGAATTACGCGGCGGCGAACAGCTATCTGGACGCGCTCGCCCAGCACCGCAGGGCCCACGGCCTGCCCGCCCAGTCCCTCGCCTGGGGCCTGTGGCAGGAGGCCAGCGGCATGACCGGCCACCTGGACCGCACCGACCTCCGGCGGATGGGCGGCTCGGGTGTGACCGGACTGTCCAACGACGAGGGCCTGGCCCTCTTCGACACCGCCCTCGCCGCCGAACGGGCGCAGCTGTTCCCGATCCGGCTGAACACCTCCGAGTTGCGTGCGGGGGCCGAACTGCTGCCCCCGTTGCTGCGCGGCCTGACCCGGGGGCCCGGGTCCGCGCGCAAGGTGCTCACGGGTGCCGAGGCGTCCGCCGACCGGTCCGCCCTGCCCCGCCGGCTGGCCGCGCTGTCGGCGGGGGAGCGGCACAGCCTGCTGATGGACCTGGTGCGGGACCAGGTGGCCGCCGTTCTCGGCCATGCCTCACCGGACACCGTCCAGGCCAACAAGGCGTTCAAGGACATCGGGTTCGACTCGCTCACCGCCGTCGAACTCCGTAACCGGCTGAACGCCGCCACCGGGCTGCGGCTGCCCGCCGCCCTCGTCTTCGACCACCCGACCCCCGCCGCGCTGGCCCGCCACCTGTTGGCGGAGCTGGTGACGGACACCGAGCCGCAGGATGACCCCGACGGGACGGAGGCCCGGGTCCGGCAGGCGCTGGCCGCCATTCCGCTGACCCGCCTCCGGGACGCCGGGCTGATGGACACCCTGCTGGAACTCGCCGGACTGTACGGGGAGTCCCCACTGTCCGGGAACGGCAACGGGAACGGGACCGGTGCCGGTGCCGGTGCCGGAAACGGCAGCGAGGCCGGAAACGGCGACGAGGCCGGGAACGGCAACGGGACCGGGGCCGGAGCGGCCGAGGACCAGGACGGCCGTATCGACACCATGGACACCCAGAGCCTCATCGCATTCGCCCTGCAACAGTCCGAGTCCTGAACGCGCTCGACCAGCGGAGACCGTGATGACCACACCGAACAACGAACTCGTCGAGGCGCTTCGGGCATCCGTCAAGGAAGTCGAGCGGCTTCGGCAGCGGAACCGCCACCTCACCGAGACCGCTCGTGAACCCCTGGCGATCGTGGGCATGAGCTGCCGTTTCCCCGGTGACGTCCGGTCCCCGGAGGACCTGTGGCGGCTCGTGGAAGCCGGCGGTGACGCGATGGGCCCGCTGCCGGACGACCGGGGCTGGGACCTGGACGCGCTCTACAGCCCGGACCCGGACCGGCCCGGGACGAGCTATGCCCGCGAGGGAGGATTCGTCCGCGACGTCAGCGACTTCGACGCCGCGTTCTTCGGGATCAACCCCCGCGAGGCGCTCGCCATGGACCCGCAGCAGCGGCTGCTGCTGGAGACGTCCTGGGAGGTGTTCGAACGGGCCGGGATCGACGCCACCGCCTTGCGCGGCAGCCGTACGGGGGTGTTCGTCGGCGCCGCCCAGCTCGGGTACGGGTCCGGGGCAAACACGGTGGACGACGAGGTGGAGGGCTATCTGCTGACCGGGGGAGCGGCCAGCGTGGTCTCCGGCCGGGTGGCCTACACCCTGGGGCTGGAGGGCCCCGCGGTGAGCGTGGACACCGCGTGCTCGTCCTCCTTGGTGGCGCTCCATCTGGCCTGTCAGTCGCTGCGGCAGAACGAGTGCTCGATGGCGCTGGTCGCCGGGGTGTCGGTGATGTCGGTGCCGACGATGTTCGTGGAGTTCAGCAGGCAGCGGGGGCTGGCCGCCGACGGGCGGTGCAAGGCGTTCTCGGCCGCCGCGGACGGTACGGCCTGGGGCGAGGGAGTGGGCGTGCTGCTGCTGGAGCGGCTGTCCGACGCGCGCCGGAACGGCCACCGGGTGCTGGCGGTGGTGCGGGGTACGGCCGTCAACCAGGACGGCGCCAGCAACGGGCTCACGGCCCCCAACGGGCTGGCGCAGCAGCGGGTGATCCGGCAGGCGCTGGCCGCCGCCCAGGTGTCCGCCGACTCCGTCGACCTGCTGGAGGCGCATGGCACGGGCACCGCGCTGGGCGATCCCATTGAGGCGCAGGCGCTGCTGGCCACGTACGGCCAGGACCGGCCGGCCGACCAGCCGCTGTGGCTCGGCACGGTCAAGTCGAACATCGGCCACACGCAGACCGCCGCCGGTGTGGCCGGGGTCATCAAGGCGGTGATGGCCATCCGCCACCGTACGCTGCCGAGGACGTTGCACGCCCAGGAGCCGACCCCGCATGTGGACTGGTCGGCCGGCGCGGTGTCGCTGCTGACCGAGCCGCTGCCGTGGCCGGACACGGGACGCCCCCGGCGGGCCGGTGTCTCGTCCTTCGGCATCAGCGGCACCAACGCCCACGTGATCGTCGAACAGGCGCCGGACGCACCGTCTCGGGAGGAAGCGGGCCCGGCCGTCGGCCACGACCGCGCCGAGGGCACTGATGGCGCCGACCGCGCCGACGGTACGGTGCCGACGCCGCTGCCCTGGATTCTGTCGGCCAGGAGCGACCAGGCCCTCCGGGCCCAGGCGGAGCGGCTGCGCGCCGTACTCGACGACCACCCCGAGGCCCGCCCGGCCGACATCGGCGTGGCGCTGGCCACGCTCCGGGCCGGGCTGGAGCGGCGGGCCGTGCTCTTCGCGACGGACGAGGAGGGGTTCCGGCGGGCGCTGGACACCTTCGCGGCGGGCGAGCCGGACCCGGACACCGTGACGGGCACGGTCGTGGAGGGCGAGTGCGCCTTCCTCTTCCCTGGTCAGGGGGCCCAACGCGGCGGCATGGGGCGTGAGCTGTACGCGACGTACCCGGTGTTCGCCGAGGCGTTCGACGCGGTCTGCGAGCGGCTGGAGCTGGAGCGGCCGCTGAAGGACGTGGTGTTCGGCGCCGACCAGGAACTGCTGGACCGTACCGAGTACGCGCAGCCCGCCCTGTTCGCCGTCGAGGTGGCGCTGTTCCGGCTGCTGGAGTCCTGGGGGGTGCGCCCCGACTATCTGCTGGGGCATTCGGTCGGCGAACTCGCGGCCGCCCATGTCTCCGGCGTCCTCTCCCTCCCCGACGCCTGCCGGCTCGTCGCGGCGCGCGGGCGGCTGATGCAGGCGCTGCCGCCGGGCGGGGCGATGGTGTCGGTACGGGCCGGCGAGGCCGAGGTACGCGCGTCGCTGACCGGCTCTGACCAGGTCGCCATGGACCGGGTCGCCATGGACCGGGTCGCCATCGCGGCCGTCAACGGCCCGCACGCCACGGTGATATCGGGCGCCGAGGCGGAGGTCGCCGCTGTCGCCGCGCACTGGGAGGCGGCCGGCCGCCGGGTGAAGCGCCTGCGGGTCAGCCACGCCTTCCACTCGCCGCTCATGGACGCGATGCTCGAGCCGTTCCGCCGGGTCGCCGAAAGCGTGTCGTACCAGCCCCCGCGGATCGCGATCGTCTCCGACCTGACCGGCCGCGTCGTCGGCGCGGCCGAGATCGGCACGGCCGACTACTGGGTGCGGCACGTCCGCGAGTGCGTACGGTTCCACGACGGTCTGAGCCGACTGGACGGCCAGGGCGTCGCCACCTTCCTGGAGCTGGGGCCGGCCGGAGTCCTGTCCGCCATGGGCCAGGAGTCCGTCTCCGCGTCCTGTGCGCTGATTCCGCTGCTGCGCGAGGGCCGGCCGGAGGCCGACTCCGTGTGCTCGGCCGTCGCCGCCGGCCATGTGCGGGGTGTCGCGGTGGACTGGACGGCGCTGCTGCCCGCCGCGGCCCGGCGGGTGGACCTGCCGACCTATCCCTTCCAGCGGCAGCGCTACTGGCTGGACGGCGGAGCCCCGGCAGGCGACGCCACCGCGCTCGGGCTGAGTTCGGCCGGACATCCGCTGCTGGGCGCGGCCGTGACACCCGCCGACCACGACGGGCTCGTGCTCACCAGCCGGTTGTCCTTGGCGGGACAGCCGTGGCTCGGCGGCCATGTGGTCGGCGACACCGTCCTGTTGCCGGGGACCGCCTTCGCCGAGCTCGCGCTCCGGGCGGCCCAGCTGACCGGTTGCGACCGCCTGGACGAACTCGCCCTGGAGACCCCGCTCGTCCTGCCCCGCGAGGGATCGGTCCAGCTCCAGCTGACGGTCGGTGCGCCCGACGACCGGGGGCGGCGGCCGCTGGAGGTCTACTCCCGCCCCGGCGCCGCGACGGTCGGCCACGAGGCGGACGGCCAGGACGCGGGCGGCTGGACGCGGCACGCGCGCGGAGCCGTGGCGGCCACACGCGAGGCGGCCACGGACACCCCGGACACGTACGCCTGGGCCTCGGCCTGGCCACCGCCGCACGCGGAACCGCTCGACGTGACCGCCCTCTACCCGAGGCTCGCCGAGGCGGGCTTCCACTACGGCCCCGCGTTCCGAGGGGTACGGGCCGCCTGGGCGGCCGGTGACGACATCTACGCCGAGGTGGCCGTTCCGGAGGAGCACCGGACCGAGGCCGGGCGGTACGGCCTCCACCCCGCCCTGCTCGACGCCGCGCTGCACCCGGTCTCGCTGCTCGCCGAACCCGGCCGGGCGGCGCGCCTGCCGTTCCTGTGGACCAAGGTACGGCTGCACGCGGCCGGCGCCGACACCGTCCGTGTCCGGCTGTCCCCCTCGGCCGAGGACGCTCTGTCGCTGGAGGTGGCGGACGAGACGGGAGCGCCGCTGCTCTCGGTGGGGGCACTGCTGTTCCGGGAGGTGTCCGAGGAGCAGCTGGCCGGTGCGGCGCGGGCCGGACTCCGCGGTGCGCTGTTCCGGAATTCGCTTTTCCGGACGGTGTGGTCCCCGGTCGAGGTGGCCACCGGGGACGTGGCCACCGGGGACGTGGCCACCGTTCCGGACATGCGCATGTGGGACGACGAGGTGGCCTCGGCAGGACCGCCGCCGGACGTGGTGGTGGTCCCCGGCCTCGTCTCCGGCCCCGGCGATCCGGCCACCGCCGCGCACACCGTCACCGGACAGGTGCTGGCGGCGCTCAGGTCCTGGCTGTCCGACGAACGGTTCGTCGGCACCCGGCTCGCCGTGGTGACCAGCGGTGCGGTCGCGGTGTCGGAGGAGGAGACCGCCGACCCGGCCGGGGCGGCGGTCTGGGGGCTGGTGCGGTCGGCGCAGTCCGAGCACCCGGGCCGGATCGTCCTCGTGGACCTGGCCGGACGCGGCGACGTGCACGGCACGCGACTTCCGGACACCCTGGCGGCCGTACTGGCCTCCGGCGAGCCGCAGATGGCCGTACGCGGCGACACGCACCTGGTCCCACGCCTGCACCGGGTGCCGGCGCCGGAAGGCGAGGACACGTTCGATCCCCGGGGTACGGCGTTGATCACGGGTGGTACGGGTGCGTTGGGTGCGGTGGTGGCGCGGCATTTGGTGGTGGGGCGTGGGGTGCGGCGGTTGGTGTTGGTGAGTCGGCGGGGGTTGGCTGCGCCGGGTGCGGTGGGGTTGCGGGATGAGTTGGTGGGGTTGGGTGCTGAGGTGTCGGTGGTGGCGTGTGATGTGGCGGATGGTGGGGCGTTGGCGGAGGTCGTCGCGGGTGTGGGGGATTTGGCGTGGGTGGTGCATGCGGCGGGTGTGCTGGATGACGGTGTGGTCGGTGCGCTGACGGCGGAGCGGCTGGGTGCGGTGTTGCGTCCGAAGGTGGATGCGGCGTGGCATTTGCATGAGCTGACGCGGGAGATGGATCTGTCGGGGTTCGTGTTGTTCTCGTCGGCGTCCGGCACGTTGGGTGGTCCTGGGCAGGCGAACTATGCGGCTGCCAATGCGTTTCTGGATGCTTTGGCGGGGTGGCGCCGGGCGCGGGGCCTGCCCGCGCTCTCCCTCGCCTGGGGCACCTGGGAACAGGGCGGGGGCATGGCCGGGGAGCTCTCGCGGGCGGACACCGAGAGGATGCGGCGCGCCGGGCTCGGCGCGCTGTCCGCCGACGAGGGCCTCGCCCTCTTCGACGCCGCCCTCCCCGCGCAGAACTCCGTACCGGGCTCCCTACCGGGATCAGCGCAGGATTCCGTACTGCTGCCGATGCGGCTGGACACCGCCGCGCTGCGCCGGCACGCGGACGCCGTCCCGCCGCTGCTGGCCGACCTCGCCCCCGCGCCGATGCGGCGTGCGGGCCGGGCCGCCTCCGGCAGCGCGCTACGGGACCGGCTGCTCGCCCTCCCCGCCGACCAGCGGGAACCGGCCCTGCTCGACGTCGTCCGCCAAGAGGCCGCCGGGGCGCTGGGACACCGCTCCGCCGACGGCATCGACCCCCTGCGTCCGTTCGGCGAGCTGGGTTTCGACTCGCTGACCGGCGTGGACCTGCGCAACCGGCTCAACGAGGCCACCGGACTCCTCCTGCCGGCGACGCTGGTGTTCGACTACCCGACGCCCGCGGCGCTGGCGGCCCAGCTGGGTGCGGAGCTCTTCGGTGAGGATGTGGATGCCGTGGCGGCGTTGCCGCCGGGTGCGGTGGCGGCGAGTGATGAGCCGTTGGCGATCGTGGGGATGGCGTGCCGTTTCCCGGGCGGGGTGGAGTCTCCCGAGGGTCTGTGGGACCTGGTGGCCACCGGCGGCGACGGGATCTCCGTGTTCCCGGTGGACCGGGGCTGGGACACCGAGGCTCTCTACGACCCGGACCCGGGGCACTGGGGCAAGAGCTATGTGCGCGAGGGCGGCTTTCTCTACGGTGCCGCGGAGTTCGATGCGGAGTTCTTCGGTATTTCGCCGCGTGAGGCGGTGGCGATGGATCCGCAGCAGCGGTTGTTGTTGGAGGTGGTGTGGGAGGCGTTGGAGTCGGGTGGGTTGGTCCCGGGCGAGCTGCGCGGGCGTGATGTGGGCGTGTACGCGGGGGTGATGTATTACGACTACGCCTCCCGGCTGGGGGCCTTGCCCGAAGGCGTCGAGGGCTATGTGGGCACGGGGAATACGGCCAGTGTGCTGTCGGGGCGGGTCGCCTACGCGCTGGGATTCGAGGGCCCGGCGGTGACGGTGGATACGGCGTGCTCGTCGTCGTTGGTGGCGCTGCATATGGCCGGTCAGGCGTTGCGGGCGGGGGAGTGCTCGATGGCAGTGGTGGGTGGGGTGACGGTGATGTCGTCGCCTGCGACCTTTGTGGAGTTCAGCAGGCAGCGGGGGCTGGCTGCCGATGGGCGGTGCAAGTCGTTTGGGGCGGGTGCGGACGGGACGGGGTGGTCGGAAGGTGTGGGCGTGTTGGTGGTGGAGCGGTTGTCCGATGCGCGTCGGAAGGGGCATCGGGTGTTGGGGGTGGTGCGGGGTAGTGCGGTGAATCAGGACGGTGCGAGTAATGGGTTGACGGCGCCGAATGGTCCGTCGCAGCAGCGGGTGATTGGGCAGGCGTTGGTGAGGGCGGGTGTGGGTCCGGATGGGGTGGATGTGGTGGAGGGGCATGGGACGGGGACGGTGTTGGGTGATCCGATTGAGGCGCAGGCGTTGTTGGCGACGTATGGGCGGGGGCGGTCGGTTGATCGGCCGTTGTGGTTGGGGTCGGTGAAGTCGAACATCGGTCATGCGCAGGCGGCTGCGGGTGTGGCGGGTGTGATCAAGATGGTGATGGCGATGCGGCACGGTGTGTTGCCGAGGACGTTGCATGTGGAGGAGCCGTCGCCGCATGTGGATTGGTCGTCGGGTGGGGTGTCGTTGCTGTCGAAGGCGCGGGAGTGGCCGGAGGTGGAGGGCCGGCCGCGTCGGGCGGGTGTTTCGTCCTTCGGGATCAGTGGCACCAACGCCCACGTCATCCTCGAACAAGCCCCCGAAACGGAACCCGCACCCGCGCCCGAAACCAAAACTGAACCCGGAACCGAACCCGGAACCGAACCCGAAACCATTGAGCCACCGGACCGGAACGGCACCCGGCCGGTCGTCCCCCTTCTGCTCTCCGCACGCTCCCCCCAAGCCCTCCGCCGACAGGCGCTCCGGCTGCGCGACCACCTCATCGCCCGCCCGGAGCTGCGGCCGGTCGACGTCGGGTGGTCGCTGGTGTCCACGCGGAGCCGCTTCCCCTTCCGGGCGGCGGTGGTGGCCGCCGAGCGCGCCGAAGTCCTCCAGGGCCTGTTGGCGCTGCACGACGACCTGCCCGCCGCGAACACCTTCCACGCGACCGCGGCGGCGGCCGGCGCCGGCGGCGGGACGGCCTTCGTCTTCACCGGCCAGGGCGCACAACGCCCCGGCATGGGGCGGGAGTTGTACGAGACGTACCCCGCGTTCGCCGAGGCGTTCGACGCCGTGTGCGACCGGATTCCGCTTCCCCTCAAGGACGTGGTGTTCGGAGCCGACCAGGAGCTGCTGGACCGCACGGAGTACGCCCAGCCCGCCCTGTTCGCCGTCGAGACCGCCCTGCTCCGGCTGCTGGAGTCCTGGGGCGTCCACCCCGACTGCGTCATGGGCCACTCCCTGGGCGAGCTGACCGCCGCCCACGCCGCCGGGGTCCTCGACCTGGACGACGCCTGCGCCCTGGTGGCCGCCCGTGCCCGGCTGATGCAGGCCGCGCCGGACGGCGGCGCCATGGTGGCGATCCGGGCGAGCGAGGAGGAGGTGACGGAGACGCTGGTGGGGCTGGAGAGCTTCGTGAGCATCGCGGCCGTCAACGGCCCGGCCGCCACGGTCGTCTCCGGCGACCTCGACGCCGTACTGGACATCGCCGACCAATGGATTGCCGAGGGGCGGCGCACCCGGCGGCTGAGGGTCAGCCACGCGTTCCACTCGCCGCACATGGACGGCATGCTGGACGACTTCCGCGCCGTCGCCGCCGGGCTGACCTACCGGCCGCCGCGCATCCCCCTGGTGTCCAACCTCACCGGGGCGCCGGTGTCCGCCGAGGAGGTGTGCTCGGCCGGCTACTGGACCCGGCACGTCCGGGAGACCGTACGGTTCCACGAGGGCGTGCGGTCGCTGTACGACGGCCTGGGCGTACGGACCTGTCTCGAACTGGGCCCGGACGGCGTGCTGTCGGCGATGGCCCAGGACTGCCTCGCCGACGCGGCGGACGACACCCTGCTGGTGCCCGTCCTGCGAAGCGGCCGCCCCGAGGCCGAGGCCTTGGTCGCCGCGGTGTCCCAGGCGTCCGCGCACGGCGTCGGCGTGGACTGGTCCGGGCTGTTCCCGGGGGCACGCACGGTGGAGCTGCCGACCTACGCGTTCGCCCGTGACCGCTACTGGATGCGAGAGGGCCGGGCGGCCCGGCCGACACCCCCGGAACGGGAGAACCGCTTCTGGGCGGCCGTGGAGGGCGGCGACCTCGAGGCGCTGGCCGAGGCGCTGGGCGTCACGGACCCGGACGGACGCGCCGCACTCGACACGGCGCTCCCCGCACTGTCGGCCTGGCGCACCCGGGACCGTGCCCAGGCCCTCCGCGGCGGCCTGCGGTACCGAACCGGCTGGCAGCCCCTCCCCGCCCTCGACACCTACGGCCCGCCCGCCCTCGACGGAACCTGGCTCCTCGTGGTGCCTGAAGACCGGCGCGTGGATGCCGTTCCGGGCGTGGGTATCGCCTCGGGCGTGGGTATCGCCCCGGGTGCGGGTGCCGCGCTGAGCACGGATGCCACCCCTGGCGCGGGCGCTGCTCCGGCCGAGAGCACCGCCCTCGGAGCAGGTGCTGTCCCGGGCGTGGGCGTCGCCCCGGGTGCGGGTGCCGCGCCGCGTACCGATGCCACCCCTGGCGCGGGCGCTGCTCCGGCCGAGAGCACCGCCCCGAGTGCGGGCGCTGTCCCCGGCGCGGATGCCGCTCCGGCCGGGGACGGTGCTCCGGTCAGGAACGGCGCCCCGGCCGGGGGCGATGTCCTGGACGTGGACGACATGGTCCGGCGTCTGGTCCGGGGCCTGGAGCGGCACGGGGCGCAGGTGCGGCTGGTGACGGCGGACGGCGGCTCGCTCACCGAGTCCCTGAAGGCCGCCTCGGCCGACGCGGTCAGGGGGCTGGTGGCCCTGCCCGAGACCAAGACCGAGACCGGGGCCTGGGCCGTGGACCTGGTCCGGGCGGCGGACGAGCTGGGACTGGAAGCCCCCTTGTGGTGGCTGACCCGCGGCGCCGTCCGGGTCGCCCCGTCCGAGCCCGCGCCCTCGGCCCCGGCGGCGCTGCTGTGGGGGCTCGGCCGGGTGGCCGCGCTGGAGCACCCCGAGCGGTGGGGCGGTCTCGTGGACCTCCCCGAGCGGCTCGACGGACGTGCGCTCACCCGGCTGTGCCGCGTCCTGACCGGCTCGACCGACGAGGATCAGGTGGCCATCCGCTCCGCCGGAGCCCTCGGCCGCCGTCTGGTACGTGCGGACGCCGAGCCCACGGAGAGCACAGAGAACAGCACCGGGAACAGCACAGAGAACAACGCCGGGAACAACGCCGAGCGGCTGCCGTGGAATCCGGCCGGGACGACCGTGCTGGTGACCGGCGGGGCCGAGGGCGTGGGCGTGCACATCGCCCGCTGGCTGGCGGCCGAGGGCGCGCGCCATCTCGTCCTGACCGGGGACGGCTCGGATCCGCACGGTCTCGCCGCGGAGCTCGGCGCCTCCGGTGTACGCGTCACCGTCGCCTCCTGCCCGCTGGACGACCGCGACGCGCTGGCGCGTCTGCTGGCGGAGTACCCGCCGGACGCCATCGTCCACACCGAGGGGGTGGTCGAGGACCGCCCGGTCGCCGGGCTCCCCGGCGGACGGTACGACGACTGGGTGTCCGGCCCGCTGGCCGGTCTGACCCATCTGTACGAGCTGGCCGAGACCCTCGAACTGTCCGCCTTCGTCGTCTTCTCGTCCCTCACCGGCATGGTGGGCGGTGTCGGACAGGCGGTACGGGCGATGACGGACGCGTACGGGGACGCCCTGGCCGGGCGGCGCGCGGCTCGCGGGCTGCCGGTCACGTCGGTGGCCTGGGGGCCGTGGAGCACCGACGCGCTCGCCGACCGGCTACGGGAACTGGGGCTCGGCTCCCTGGAACCGGCGGAGGGGATCGCGGTGCTGCGCCGGACGATCGGCGGCGGTGCGGAAGGGACCGTGCTCGCGGCCGCCATCGACTGGAAGCGGTTCGGCGAGGTGTTCACCACCGCCCGCCCCAGCCGGCTGTTCGACCTGCTGCCGGAGTTCGCGGACGCGCGGGAGCCCGGGGCCCTCGGTGCGCCGGCCGGTCCGCGGACGGTGGCACCGGAGCTGCGGGAGGCGTCCGGGCCGGAGCGCGAGCGGATGCTGCTCGATGTGGTGCGCGCACACGCGGCCGCCGTCCTGGGCCATGCCTCGGCGGAGGAGGTGGACGGCGAGCGGGGGTTCCTGGAGATGGGGTTCGCCTCGCTCGGGGCGATCGAGCTGCGGGACCGGCTGACGGCCGCCACCGGGCTGACCCTGCCCGCGACGGTGGTCTACGACTGCCCGACCCCGGTCGCCCTGGCCGGGTATCTGAGCGCGGAGCTGACCGCCACCGCCGGACCGGGCGCCGGGGAGTGAACGACGGAGAGGGGCCCGTGGACACCATTGTCCACGGGCCCCTCTCCGTCGTTCCGCCGCCCGCCTCCAACGGCCGGACGGTCAGTCCCTGCCGACGGTCAGCCCCTGCCGATCCGCCGCAGGAAGTGGCCCAGCCGCTCGGGGTCGGGCTGCTGGGCCTCCCACTGGTCGGCGCCCTTGCCGGTGCCGAAGTCGACGGTCGGCAGAACGCGCGGGAAGAGCGGTCCGCCCATCGGCTCGCCGGGCTCCAGACCCGGGTCCCACAGGATGGGCATGACGCCCTTCTTGGGCTGGAAGGTGACGCCGTCGCCGAGCCAGCGGGAGACGAAGGCCCGGCGGCCGTGGGCCGGCGCGGTGCCGGTGGACCCGTGCAGCGCGGCGGGGTGGAAGATGACCGCGTCGCCGGGGGCCAGATCCCAGGCGAGCAGGTCCTCCTCGTCCCAGGTGAGCACGTCCCGCCGGGTTTCGGACCGCGCTCCGCCCCCCGACTCCGCTCCGGCCCCCGACTCCGGTGTGGTCCCCGCCTCCGGTGTGGTCTGCCCCGCCTGCATGGCCCGGTGCATCAGGCTGGAGGTGACCGGGGCCCGGTCCCGCTCCCAGCGGTGCGAGCCACGGACGACGGTCAGGGCGGCCGTTTCGGGACCGCAGTGGTCCAGGGCGATCCACATCGCGCAGACCTGGTCCCCGTCGATGGGGAAGGACGTGGCGTCCTCGTGGAACGGAGTGGGCTTCGCGGTGCCCCGCGGCTTGGTGAACACCTGGTCGTAGAAGGCGGTGACGGTCTGTGAGCCGAAGAGCCGCTGGGCGACCCGGGAGGCCGGTGAGCGGAAGACGAAATCACGGAATGCCTCATGTGTCTTCCACATGAAAGCGTCGCCGTTCGCCTTTCCCTCGGAGAAGTCGGCGGTCGCCTGCGCCAGTACGGAGGGATTGGCCAGGACGTAGTCGACGGCCTCCGTTATCCGGGCCACCCACTCCTCGGAGAACAGTCCCGACGCTCGTATGGCGCCGTCCTCCCGGTAGGCGGCCACCTCCTCATTCGTGAGTTCGCGCAACGGTGCTTCGGGGGCTTGCACGGTCATGGCCACCTCGTCCCGTGGGAATTCGCCGATCGCAGTGTCGCGGTAACGCTACTGACGCGCGTTCACGACACCAACCCCTAATGCTGAAAATAGGGGCGGCAAAGGATGGAGTGATTGCTTCCGTGGGGCGTAGGGTCCGCCGACGTAAGGGTGGTGAAGTGTGGCCGCCGTCCAACTGGTCTGCGGAGGTACGAAGTTGAGTCCTCAAGGACACGTCCGGGAGGCGGACGTCATCGTGGCCGGAGCCGGGCCCACCGGGCTCATGCTGGCCCATGAGCTGGCCCTGGCGGGGGTACGGCCGACGGTGCTGGAAACCCTGGCGGAGCCCACCGGGCAGTCCAGAGCGCTGAATCTGCATCCACGTACGGCGGAAATCCTGGAGATGCGCGGCCTGTTGGCACGCCTCCAGGCACACCCCATTCAGCTGGGATTCCTGACGCGCAGCTTCTTCGCCGGAATTCCGGTGGCCCTCGACAATGAGCCGTTCGGCTCCCGGTTCCCGCAGCAGATCGGCGTCCTCCAGTCGCGGGTGGAAGCGATGCTCGAAGAACGGCTGGAAACCGTGCACGGAATCACCGTGGAGCGCGGCCGGGAACTCATCGGTTTCGAGCAGGACGAGCACGGCGTCACGGCCACCGTCCGGGGCCCGGAGGGCCGGGAGACGCTGCTGCGCGGCCGCTATCTCGTGGGGTGTGACGGTTCGCGGAGCAGGGTGCGCAGGGTGCTGGGCCTGCCGTTCGACGGCACGGACGGCGGCCCGCAGACCCGGGTGGCGGCCGATGTGGTGCTGGTGCGGCCGCCCGAGAAGTGGTTCGACGGCCAGGCCCCGCAAGGGGTCGGCGAGGTGGACGGACGCGATGTCCGGATGCTGCCGGACGTGGGACTGACCGGGATGATCACCCTGAGCGAGGGCGGCCGTCAGACCCACTTCTCGCTGGTGGGGCTCGAGAACGGGGTCTACCGGCTGATGTTCTCCGACCCCGAGCAGGTGGGCGGGCGGGCGATCCGCAGGGACGCCCCGATCACCGAGCGGGAGATCCAGGAGGTCCTCCACGCCGTCGGCGGTCCGGCCGCCGAGCTGAAGGAGCTGCTCTGGGCCTCCCGGTTCGGCGACGCCTGCCGTCAGGTGGACCGGTACCGGGTGGGGCGCGTCCTGCTCGCCGGGGACGCCGCCCACATCGTCTTCCCGATCGGCGGCCAGGGCATGAACCTCGGTCTCCAGGACGCCTTCAACCTCGGCTGGAAGCTGGCCGCCGCGGTGAACGGCTGGGCGCCGGACGGGCTCCTGGACACCTATCACCGCGAACGCCACCCGGTGGCCGCCGCGATCCTGGGCTCGGCCCGCGCGCAGTCCACTCTGCTGAGCCGGGAGCAGGACATGTCGGCGCTGCGCGACCTGCTGACCGCGCTGGTGGAGCTGCCGGAGACCAACCGGTACCTGGCGGGCCTCACCTCGGGCCTCACCATCCGCTACGGCGCACCCGAGGAAGCAGGCGGGACCGATGGAGCAGACGGAGCCGAGGGGGCCGACGGGGCCGAGGGCGCCGACGGAAACGGCCATCCCCTGGTGGGCCAGCTGATGCCGGACCTGGATCTGACCGTCGGCGGCGAACCGGTGCGCTTCGGCGAGCTGATGCACACGGGCCGGGGCGTGCTGCTGGAGCTACGGGAGGCGGACGGCCCCAGCCGGCTGGCGCCCGCCGTCCACGGCCGGGCCGACCGGCTCGGCCATGTGGTGGCCGGTCCGGCCGCGGGGCAGGATGTCCACGTCCGGGCCGCGCTCATCAGGCCGGACGGCCATGTGTGCTGGGCGTCCCGGCATGACACCGGCCCCGACGACGCGGCCCTGCGAGCGGCCCTGACCCGCTGGTTCGGCTGACGACTCCGCCCACCCGCCCGGCGGTCCTCGGAACGGACCGCCGGGCGTCGCCGTGCCGGTCACCTCACCGATCGGCCGTAGCGGGCTCAGGTGTGCGCCCGGCCGGTTCCCGCTTCTTCACCTGGGGGAGGAGCAGGGCCGGCAGGAGGGTGAGGGCGGTGAAGCCGAGGACCCACCAGAAGGTGGTGTCGAACGCCTTGGTCAGCGCGTCGGGGTCGGACGGCGACTGCCCGCCCTCGGTGTGCCGGGTGATCTGGCGTTGCAGGATGACCGAGAGCACCGCGGTGCCGAACGAGCCGCCCAGCCGCTGGATCACCGAGATGGCGCTGGTGGCCCGGGGGATCGCGGCCGGCTCCAGCCCCTGGTAGGCCGCGCTCATGATGGGCACCATCGAGGCCGCGATGCCGATCCCCCAGATCAGCAGGGACCCGCTGAGCAGCCACACACTGGTGTCCGGCTGGACCTGGGTGTAGGCGAGGGTGCCGGCCACGCCGATGGCCACACCGGTGAGCACGATGGGCCGGGAGCCGATCCGGTCGGTCAGTTTGCCGACGTAGGTCAGCGCGATGATGGTGCCGATGGACTGCGGGGCGAGCAGCAGTCCCGCGTCCAGCGCGCTCTTGTCGCGCACCTGCTGGTAGTAGAGCGGCATCAGCAGCATCGCGCCGAAGACGGACATGCCCCCCAGGAACATCAGCAACGTGGCCGCGGTGAACGAGCGGTGCCGGAACAGCCGCAGGTCCAGGACCGGGGTGATCCGGGTGCGCAGCGCGTGGGCCGCGAAGGCGGCCAGCAGGACGGCGCCCAGCGACAGGGAGACCACGACCGGGGTCGCCCCGAACCCCTCGGGCCTGCTGGTCTGCGACAGCCCGTAGATGATCGCCGCGAGGCCGGGGGACAGCAGCGACAGTCCGAGCACGTCCAGCCGGGCGGCGGTGTCGCTCCTGGTGTCGCGGGGGACGCCCCGCCAGGCCAGCAGCAGGGCGATCACACAGATGGGCACGTTGACGTAGAAGATCCAGCGCCAGCTGACGGAGTCGATGATGGCGCCGCCGACCAACGGACCGACGATCGGGGAGAGATGGCCGGGCACCGCCACGATGCTCATGATGCGGCCGATCCGCTGCGGACCGGCCGCGCGGACCAGGATGGTCTGCATCACCGGGGTGATCAGGCCGCCGCCGATGCCCTGGAGGACCCGGAAGGCGATCAGGCTGCCGACCGACCACGCGGCGCCGCAGAGCGCGGACCCGGCCAGGAAGGCGGTCAGCGAGAACAGCCACATCGTCCGGGCGCCGAAGCGTTCCACGGCCCAGCCGGTGAGCGGGATGACCGCCGACAGGGCCAGCAGATAGCCGGTGCTGGCCCATTGGATGGTGGAGATATCGGTGTCGAACTCGTGCGACAGGCCGTCGATCGCGACGCTGACGATCGTGGTGTCCAGCATCGACGCGATCGCGCCGATCACCAGGATCACGCCCAGTCGGATGAGTGCGGGGTCCAGCCGGTCGGATGCGGATTGCTCGGGGGCGGAAGAAGGGGCCCCCGTGGACGGGCTAGTCATGCGAGGGACTCTACACCGTGTGGTGTAGTTGCTGTATCCTCCTGTTCTGTGGTTACCAATGCACGGACTTCCGCCGTTGCCGACGCGCGCACTCCCACCGACTCGCGCACTCCCGCCGGCGCCGGCAAGCGGCTGCGCCAGGGGTCCCCGAAGAAGCGCGCGGCGATCGCACGGGCGGCGTTCGAGCTGTTCGTGGCCCAAGGCGTCGCCGGCACCAGCGTCGATGCCATCGCCGCCGAAGCGGGCGTCTCCAAGCGCACCGTCTACGACTACTACGGCAGCAAGGAGCGGCTCTTCCTCTCCGTCATAGAGGACGCCGAGGCGGCGTACGCGGAACAGTTCGCGGACATCCTGGACCGCACCCTTGGCGAGGTCGACGGCACCGACGGCACCGACGGCACCGACGACCTCGAGGCGGCCCTGGTCCGCTTCGGCCGCGAACTGGGCACCACCGTGGCGCGCTCGGTGGGCCGCGCCGCGGCGATCCGGCTGGTGATCACCGAGGCGGCCCACTTCCCCGTCCTGCTCGACCGCTGGCGGGGGCCGGGCATCGAGCAGCGGGCCCTGGCCGAGCGGCTGGGGGCGCTGGCCGAGCGCGGCGTCCTCGCCGTGCCCGACCCGGTGGAGGCCGCCGCCCACTTCGGGGCACTGGTGACCAGCAGCGTGAACCACCGGTCCCTCTTCGGAGTCGTGCCCGTGGGCGACGCCGAGATCGAGCGGATCGTCGTCAGCGGTGTCCGCGCGTTCCTCCTCGCCTACGGCCCCCACCGGCCCGCCCCCTGATGGCGGGCGCGATGCCCTTACAACGCCGCTCACCACGTCGCCTGCAACGTCGCTTACGTCGTCGCCCCGCTCGGTTGCAGCCAGACCGGCAGATCTACCCGGCTGCGCACGTCGAGCTTGCGATACGCCCTGGTCAGATGCTGCTCCACCGTGCTGACCGTGATGTAGAGCTTGCGCGCGATCTCCCGATTGGTGTGCCCCTTGGCCGCGAGGGCGGCCACCCGCCGTTCGGCGTCGCTCAGCGCGGTCACCCCCGCCGTGTCGATCAGCGGCTCGGTGTCCTCCTCCGCCAGGCACACCGACAGCCGCTGCCGCAGCGCGTCCGTACGGCACTCGGTGGCCACGTGCCATGCCCTGCGCGCCATCATCCGGGCCCGGTCGGACTCCCCCAGCGCGTAGTGGGCCTCGCTGAGATCGGTGAGGGTCTCCGCCAGCTCCAGTCGGTCGCCCTGCTCCTGGAGCTCCTCGGCGGCCTTGCGCAGCAGGTGGGGCCGCTGTTTGAGCTCACTACAGGCCGCCAGCGTGCGCAGGGCGATGCCATGGGTGCGGGAGCCCGTGGTGAGGGGCCGGGCCAGCTGCTCCTCGGCCAGCCGCCGGGCCTGCCGTACGTTCCCCAGCCGCAGATGGATCCGCGCGGCGTCGGCGCGCCAGGGGATGAAGCCCGGCAGGTCCATGTCCCAGGCGGTCATGAGCTCACCGCAGGTGGTGAGGTCGCTCAGCCCGGCCTGGAGCCGGTTGGCCGCCAGGTGGTACCGGCCCCGGGCGTACAGGTACAGCAGCCCCCAGCGGGTCTGGAACAGCTCCGGCGGCGCCGCCCGGGTCAGTTCCTCGGCCTCGGCGTGGCGTCCCAGGGAGGTCATGGCCTGGAGCAGGATGCCCAGCGGCGCGCCGAGGGCCACGCCCCAGCTGCGGTCGGATATCGCGCCGAGGGCGGAGCGCGCGTGCCGCTCGGCGGCCTCCGGATCGCCCTGGCGCAACGCGATGTCGGCGCGGACCGCGGCCAGCATCGCCTGCCAGGCGGGGGCGTGCCGGGAGCGGGCCTCGGCCAGCAGGGCGTCGCACCAGGGCGCCGCCTTGTCCAGCCGGTCCGCGTAGGTCAGGGCCAGCAGTGCGGGGATCACCGGGTCCATCACGGCATGGCCGAGGTGGCAGCTCTGGAGCACCTGTTCGGCGGCGGTGACGGCCTCGGCGTGGCTGTCCTGCCGCAGCACGGTGGTGAACGCGGTCAGGGCGCGCAGCCGCATGTCCGTCGTGGCGGCCTCGCTCAGCGAGTCGTCGGGGTGGGGGAAGCCGGGCGGCTCGGGAGCGCGGTGCGGCAGTACCGGGTAGGAGCAGTCCGCCCACAGCCGCAGGATGTGCAGTTCGGTCACGGCTCGGGCGTCCGAGGGGTCGATCGTCCGGTAGAGCTGGTTGAGCGCGTCGGTGGCGTGCCCGAGTTCGCCGTTCCACAGCAGCAGGGCGATGGGGGACGTGACGTCGTTCTCCAGCAGCCCGTCGCGGGCGGCCGTGATCAGTTCGGGCATCAGCCGGGCGGCGGCGGAGGGGTTGAGCCGCCATTCGACCTCGGCGAGCAGGGTGGTGACGGCGGCCTGTTGGCGGTCGTCTGCGCAGTTCCGCTGGGCCAGTTTGAGCAGCTTGATCGCCTGTTCGACCCGGTCCTCGGCCAGCGCCTGATCGGCCGCCTCGCGCAGCACCGGCACCGTCCAGGGTGCGTCGGTCTGGTTGGAGGTGATCAGGTGGGCGGCGACGGTCGTCGCCTGGGCGCCCTCCTGGTACAGCAGTTCGGCGGCCCGCCGGTGCAGACGTGTGCGGTCCTTCCCGGCGATGTTGTCCAGAACGGCGGTGCGGGCGGCCGGGTGCCGGAAGTGGCCGTGCGCCAGCAGCCCGGCCATGGTCAGCACTTCCACGATGTGGTCGGCCTGGTGGGGTTCGATGTCGAGCAGCCGGGCCAGCAGCGCGGGGGTGCCGGCGTCGTCGAGCACCGCGAGCCCCTGGGCGCCCGCCAGCACATCGGGCCCACAGCGGTGGACACAGACCAGCACGGCCTCCCGGAACGCGTCGGCGACGACGGGCCCGGCGATGACCTCCGCCGAGACCCGCCCGGCGACGGTCGCATGGTCCTCCATCAGCGCGCGGATCAGCAGCGGGTTGCCGCCGCTGATCGCCGCGCAGGCGGCGGGCAGTGGGCTGGACGGCCAGGTCTTGGTGTGTTCCGTGACCAGTCCGGCGACACCGGCGGGGGAGAGGGGGCCCAGCCGGATGCGGCGGCAGTGGGAGTGGCTGAGCAGTTCGGCGCGGAAGGAATCGAGGGCGGGCTCCAGCACCGCCCATTCGTTCAGCACGAGGAGAATCGGCTCCGAGGAGAGGCGCCTGGTCAGATAGGACAGGAACTGCAAGGACAGCCGGTCGGCATACTGGACGTCATCGATACCCACCACGACGGGGCCCTGGGCGGTCAGCTCCAGAAGCAGCGTGCAGAACTCGTGGATGACGCGGGCATGCTGCTGTTCAAGGGTTTCCGAGTCCTGGTCGGGGCGATCCGCCATGCATTCGGCGCTCAGCCGGGCCCCACGCCGCGACTGGTCCGGCGACAGCGGGGCGGTTCGCAGTAATTGGGTCACGACTCCGAGCGGCAGGAGCTGTTCGGCGCGGGATGCGCTCGCGTGCAGGAACAGTGCTCCCGAGTCCCGTACATCCCGGGCGAAGGTGTTCAGCAGACTGGTTTTTCCACAGGCGACCGCCCCCGTCACCAGAGCGACGCCTCCCTCGCCGGCCATGCAGGTCGACAGCATGGATCGTAGCCGAGTGAGTTCGCTCATCCGTTCGGCCAGCTCCACAAATCCCCCTTTGTGAGTCTCGGTCGGTGCGGCGAATGGCATGCGCGATTGCACTGTCTGCGCCGCTCTCGATGGTGTGGCCTGGTCACAGAACGGTCAAGCGAAAAAAGAGCGCCTTACTGATCCATTACTAATTGGGGTGGCAGTATGTGCCGCCATCTCACCATTTATTTCCGGACGGCGCGGACATGTCGTACGGAAAACGTGACGTTCATCGCACCGCGGGCCTGAAGTGGGCATTCATCCGGTCGGCCCGCCGCACCGGAGCGGTCGCCGACCGCCGCGGACCTGGCTCGGGTTTCCTGGGGGAATCCGTGCTGACCTGCGATGACGTCATCAGGTTGGAGCCCGGAGCGGCCGCTGTCAACACGTGGTGTCTCATCATCTGGAGCCCTAGGGGTTGGTCTAGGGGTTTACCGGATGAATAGCGTCCGTAGGATGGCTAAATGCTGGCGGCGCGCTCCTCGGTAATTCCTTTGCGGGGGCGCTTATCGAACCCTGGAGCGGGGAGAGTCAATGCTGACCTATACCGGTCATTCCGGTTCGTTCGACGGCGACGGCAAGCAGGATATTCTCGTCCGGCATGGCAGTGAATTATTTGTCTATCCGGGTTCCGGTGCGCTCAATGGATTGAAGACGTATGGTGAACCCGTGAAGATCGGCGCCGATATCCGGCCCGACCACTATCTCTGGGTGGGCGCCGGTGACTTCACGGGCGACGGCAGGGCCGATGTGTTCGCGCTCACCGTGGAGGAGCAGGGCTACATCTTCGTCAATCGCGGCGGTCTGGCCGGGCTGGACACCCTGGCGGAACCGGTCCACATCGGCGGAAAACTGCCGGAGGTCGCCTACGACACGATCGCCCTCGCCGATATGAACGCCGACGGCAAGACCGACATCATCGGCCGGCAGGGCGGCACCAGCAAGATCGACATCATTCCCTTCGCGGGCGAGGTCGACGGCACCAACAGCTTCAACGCGCCCGAGCGGCTGGCCACCCTCGGCGCGACGGACATCCCCCTGGGCGCCGCCGACATCACCGGCTCCGGCCGGCCCGAGCTGCTCGTCCTGCACGACAACGGCGACCTCGCCGTCTACCTCACGCCGGACCAGGGCCGGGACGCCGACGGGGAGCCGGTGGGCGAGGGCGACTGGCACACGATCGGCCACGGCTGGGACGCGATGGACATCATCGACGTCACGGACATCAACGGCGACGGCCGGCCGGACCTGCTCGGCCTGCGCCAGGACGGCACCCTGGTGGCCTACGCCCACAGCGGCACCTTCGACCCGGAGAACCCCACCGCCGTCTTCCGGGAGCCGGTGGTGGTGGCGAAGGGCTGGCACGACGTCAACGCCATCAGCTGACGCCCGGCTCAGGGCCGGTATCGCCCGCAGGGCGGTCAGGCGGGAGTCGGAGGCCCGGCGTGGGGTTGCAGGCGTCGCAGCCGGGCGGGGTAGTCGGGGTGGGAGTGGAGCAGCCGGGCCAGCGCCCCCTCCCGTTTCACCGGCCGCCCCCGCGCTGCCGCGAGCGCCTCCGCCTGCTGCTCGGCCGCGTGCAGCAGCCCCAGGACCTCGGCGAGCATCGGCGCGAAACCGAGCGCCGCCGCCTGCTGATCGGCGTGGAACTCCGCCCGGCGGCCGACGGCGGCGAGCAGATACGGGGTGATCAGCACCAGGAGCGGCAGCCCGTACAGAAAACTGATGGTCACGACGGCGACCATGCCGAAGACCAGCATCACGAGGGCAGGCCCGGCCCAGGAGAAGAGCCCGGACACCCGGATGGCCACATACGTCGTGAGCAGCATCAACCGCCAGGCGATCCGTCCGGGCAGGGCGTACCAGTAGCCCAGCAGGCTGGACCAGGTGTGGCCGCCGACATGGTGGCCGAGCTCATGGGCGAGCACGGCGGCGAGCTGGCCGGAGGGCAGCCGCTCGATCGAGAAACGGGTCACGCCGACGATATGGCCGGCGGCGGCGACCGCGTTGAGCCGGTCGCTGTCCTCGACCCACAGCTCGTAGGTGTGCGCCTCGATCCCGGCCCGTGCGAGGACCTCCTGCCACACCGGGGTGATCCTGGCCAGCTCCTGGGGGGTGGGGTGGCGGAGCTTGAGCAGACGCCGGGCGATGAACCGCTCGGTGGGGCGGTGGAAGACGAGGGCGCCGCTCGCCAGCCAGGCCACCACGATGACGATGCCGAGGAGACCGAAGAACACCGATAGCAGGCTGACGACCAGCAGGCTGCACAGGAAATTCGGTACGTGGAGCAGAAGCCCGCTGACGGCGGTGCCATCGGCGCCCCGCTGGTGCTCGGCGATGTGCACGCGGCGCTGTGCGAACCGCAGCTCATGAGGGTGAGGCGCGGGCGGCGGGGGCGGCGGTGCGGGCGGGAGCGCGGGCGGCTGTGGCGCGGCTGCCTGCGGGTACGGGGGCGCCTGCGGAGGTGGCGGGGCCTGCGCAGATGGCGGCGTCTGCGGGTAGGCCGGTGGTGGGGCCTGCGGGTAGGTCGGTGGCGGCGCCTGTGGATAGGTCGGTGGCGGCGCCTGTGGGTAGGCCGGTGGCGGGGCCTGCGGGTACTGGGGTTCTGCTGGCTCGGTCATCGCTTTCCTCTGCAACGAAGTAACGGTCAGCCCGCCAGGAGCGCCCCGGGAAGCAGCACGGCGCCGCAGCAGAAGGCGATCAGCCCGGTGCGGATCCACTGGTGCTTGACTGAGGCGATACGGCTGGTCTCGGTGAGCGCGGCGAGCAGCCCGGAGACCGGGGCGCCGGCGGTGTCGGTGAGTGCGGTCGCCAGTCGGCCCAGCCGGGCGGCGCGCCGGATGTCGCTGAAGTAGGCGAGCGGCTGTCCCGGCGTCCAGGCTTTGCCGCCGTAGCGCGGCAGTACGGTCATGAGCAGGGCGAACAGGGCCAGCGCGAGGGCGAGCGTCCCGGTCCACCAGGCGAGGGAGCCGACGGTGGAGAGCTGGTCAGGGGTCCAGCTGCTGTTGGCGAGCAGAGCGGTCACGATCCCCGCCGTCATACCGAGCGCCGCGACCAGGACCGCCGCCTTGCCGTCGGCGCGGGCGATCTCGGCGTGCAGATCGGCCAGCAGCCGCTCGGCGGCCTCGATGTCCGCCGCGGCGGAGGCGCCGCCGCCGGAGGTCATGAGGGCCGCTCCTCCCCGTCGTACGGTTCGGCCGGGGCCGCGGGCGCCGACTCCACCGGTTGTCCGGCGGGAGCCGGGGGCACGGGCGGCATCGGCGGTACGGCGGGGGGCGCCGGCGGGGCCGGAGGCGGCAGCGCGGAGCCCTCGTCCCCCGGCGGCGGACCGTACGCCGACGGCTCGGACACCCCCGGGAGCCGCTGGTTGAGGATGTCGTTGACCACCTGGAGGGCGAGCCGCCGGGGCTCCTCCTTCTGGTAGTCCTCGACGCCCTCTCCCTTGAGGAGTTCGGTGGCCACCCCCAGCTGGCTTTTGATCAGCGCGAGCTGGTCCGCCCGCATGCTCTCCATCACCAGCCGTGAGTCCTCCGGATGCTGCGCCAGATGGAGCGCCCAGGCGGCGACGCCTCCCTGCTGGAGGTGGTACTGGTAGAAATTGATCTTCGCTGCGTTCAGCTCCTGCTGCTGCTGGACCCGCAACACCTCGAGCTGGTGCTGCTGGTACTGCCGCCGCATCTCCAGCTCATGCTGCGGGTCCAGGAGCTCGCCCGCGTACCGGATCTCGCGCAGCTGCTTGCGGTGGGCGATCGCCGCGTCGTCCAGCCGCAGTCGCACCACACAGGTGATGTCCAGGCCGATGCCCGTCGCGAAGGCGCCGCTGTCGACGGCTCGCTGTACCGCCTGTTCGGCCATGGAGCTGTTCTCGATGGCGAAGCCGCGGCTGACCGGACGGGTGAGGTGCTGGAACTCCCGGCTCAGCCGGGTCGGCACATCGCGCTCGCCGCTGGCCACGAAGCGTGCCGGATCGGCGACCCGCCAGGTGAGTTCCGCGGTGACGCCGAAGGCGAACGCGTCGTCGTCACTGGGTAGTTCGAGGTCGAGCGTCACCGGGTGGGTGCCCATGTCCACCTCGTACACCGCGGTGTACCGCCGGCCCGCGGCGTCGGACCGGCTCGGCCGGTGCGGCGGGAGGTAGGTGTCGTACGCCCCCTTGGCCGTGACGAAGACAAGTGCGTGATCGATCGCGACCGCCGGCCGTCGGGCCGCGTATTCGAAGCGCGCCATCGGCCGGACGGTCAGTACCGGGTCGATCAGCTGAGTGTGGCGGTCGGCTTGTTGCTGCCACTCGGGCTGACGGCGGAAGTCCGCCATGAGGTCATCTCCTCGGATGGATCAAAGGACGGATCAGAGGGGGCAGAAGGAGGGGAGCAGAGGGGGGGATCAGCGGGACGGGAGCGCGGACAGCAGCCGGGCCGCGACCCGCGGCGGTGGCCCGCCGTGTTCGCCGGGGATGGTGCGCAGCAGATGGCTCAGGCGGGCGATGTCCTCCGCGCTGACGGCCAGGGCCGGGAGCAGAGCGGTGACGGCCTCTTCGGCGGACGGGTGCCGATCGGCTTCGTACACCCATGCGCGCAGCGCCGTCAGCGCGGCCTTGGTGTGCATGGGGTCGGCGAGTGCGGCGCGCCACGGGTCGGCCAGCGCGCGGATGCCGGCCGGGGTCCGTTCGTCGTCCTCGACGAACCACGCGAGCAGTCCGTCCTCCTCGGTGTGGCACGCGGTCAGGAAGGCGGAGAGGAGGAGGGCGCGCACCGGCGCGGTGTCCTGCTCCAGGAAGTGGACCAACGCGGTGAGGGTCGCCCTCCGGTCGCCCGCGGACAACAGCAGCGCCGTGGATTCGGTGAGGTGGTTCCGTTCCTGTTCGTCGCTCTCGTCCAGCCGGGCGCGGGCGGCGATCGTCTCCAGGGCCTCCCCGGTCTGCTCCGGTCGCAGCGGCACGAGCAGCGCATAGGCCCGCACCGCCGTCCAGCGGCGGGCCGGATGCGGATCGAGGCACCACTGGCTGAGGACGCGGGGGACCGCCGGCGCGCCCAGCAGGTGGCTGAGGGTGAGGGTGTTGGCCGCGATCAGCCGAGGGGCGTAACCACGGGCGGTGGCCCAGCCGTCGATGAGCAGCGCCATGGCCGACGGCAGATCGGCGGCGGTGAGCATCGCGGCGGTGGCGGCGGCCCGGGTGCGCACCACGGGGCGGCCGTCACGGGCGAGCCGCTGGATCCAGCGGATCAGCGCCGGGCGCGCGGACGGATGGCCGGTCCACACCTCCTCCAGCAGGGTGGGGGCGATCCGGTCGTCCTGGTACCGGGCGACGAACTGGGGGACCTGACCCCATTCGGTGCTCTCGTACTCCTCGTAGCCGCGCGCTCGGGCGAGCTGGAGCCGGTCGGCGATGGCGGGGCCGAAGACCGGGATCTCCGGTGTCCGCTCGGGGTTCTCGGTTTCCTGAAGAAGGACGTACAGCTGGTCGGCGAGTTCCGCGGCCAGCGGATACGGGGCCTGGTCGAAGACGGCGAGCGAGATCAGGAAGGATTTGTCGCGCAGCGAGAGTTCCTCGTCCGCGAACCACTGCCGGACCTGTTCCGCCACGGTGGCGTGGCTGAAGGAGGCCAGCTCGGCCAGGCTGACGGACCCGCTCTCGTACGCGGCGACCTGCTCGGCGAAGTCGCGGACCTCCCTCAGCTGATGGGCATGGGCGAGGAAGTCGTGCACCGGGCCGAGGCTCAGCAGCCTGTCGACCACGGGGCCGTCTCCAAGGTGATGGTGGAGATGGGCGCGCAGGACGGCCGTGGCGGAGGGCGGCTCCCAGGGAACGGGGCTGATGTCGGTCAGGGCGGCGGTGGATTCGAGGGTGATCACCATATGGCCGTTCCGTTTGCGCAGTTCGTCCTGGACGGCCAGCAGGTGGTTGTACTTCAGCGGTTTGCCCCGGCTCAGTCCCAGGTCGCACAGCACATGACCGGGCGCGTTCCCCAGTTGGTCGCGGAGGGCGGCGGGGGGTGTCTCGGCGTCGAGCGCGCGGACGGTGGTGATGCCCAGGCGGTGCAGCAGCATCAGCGCGGCGGCGCGGCGGCCGGTGGAGTGGGCACCGGTGAGGACCACGACCCGGTCGCCGCGAAGGCGTTCCAGGGCTGTGGCGAAGGAGTCGCTCTCCTGGAACACCGCGGCGAGGCTCTCGATCTCGGAGGCGGGGATCTCACCGGAGGCGTGCACGGGCCCGGCCGAGCCGTAGTAGTGGTGGCTCTCGGTCTTGCCGCCCATGAACACATCGCCGTGGACCCGGCCGCCGGACACCCCGTGCTGGCTGCCGCCGACCAGTGAACCGCCGAAGGAGGCGGCGGCTTTGAACATGAACTCCGGGGCGTGCTCGTACAGTTCGCGGCGGGCGGCACGGGCTTCCTGCGGCCGCTCCTCGGGCTCGGCCTCCTCCGCGCCGGGGTCCCGCGTCGCGGAGGTGTCGGGCGGGGCCGGTTCCCCGGAGTGCTCGGGCGCCGGGACCTCACCCGCGCTCATCGCGTACCGCCCTGGTCCGCGCCGCCGAGGTGCACATCGCCGTGGACGGTGCCGCCGGACACGCCGTGCTGGTCGCCCGCGACAAGGCTGCCGCCGAAGGACGGGGCGCCTCCGGAGAAGTGGAACGTGGCCCCGGGCCCCTGGGACGCCGGACCCGCGGCCGGCGCCGAGCCCGCGGCCGGTGCCGGGGCGGACTCCGGTGCCGCGTCCGGCGATGCCGTGCCGCCCGGCAGCGGGCCGTGCAGCCACGCGCCCAGCGGGCCGTTCTTGCTCTCCAGGGTGACCGGGTGGAATTCCTCGGGGGCGATCCCGGGATGCCCGTGCCGGACGATGCCCTGATGGATGGATTCGGAGACGCAGAGCGCGAAGTCGTTCGTCCGCTCGCGCAGCGCGGCGCGCAGCAGCTTCGCGTCCAGCAGCCGGCACGCGTGGTTGAGGTCGGAGCCGACCCAGCCACCTTGGTCGTCGACGGCCACGAAGCCCGTGGCGAGGACCGACCTCAGCCGGATCTGCGCACTGCTGGAGGCCATCCGGTTGATGGTGCGCAGCTGCGCCGGGGCCTCGGTGAGCAGGGATCGCAGCAGCGCGATGGGGGAGGCGTCGGCGTCGATGAGCTCCATGACGGAGTCCCCGCGGTCGGCCCGGAGGCGCCTGGTCTCCTCGACCCCGGCCGCCGCCAGGGTGCGGTCCGCGATGTCGTAGAGCATGCGGCGCAGATAAGCCTGCTCGACGTCATCGCGGTCGCTGTACCGCTCGATGTCGAAGAGCAGGATCGCGCGGTTGACGGGATGAGTCATGATCGCCTCTCGCTCGGTCGCCTGGTCCGACGGCAGCGTCGCGCGGTCGGCGGGGCGGGAGTGAGGGCGGATGACGCAGTCGAACTGTGACCGCGTACACACACGGGCGCCGCGTACACACAAGGGCTCCGCGGGCCACAAGGCTCCGCGGGTCAGTCCGAGCGGGCGACCCTCCGCAGGATGTCGGGCCGGAGGATCACCAGGGCCTTGCGTCCCGTCACCACGACCTGGCGCTCACGAAGCTCCTTGAGGAGACGCTGCACCATTTCGCGGGAGGCGCCGATGGACCCCGCCAGCTCCTGCTTGCTGAGCGGGACGGCCAGTTCGATGCCCTGGGCGGTGCGACGTCCATGAGACCTGGCGAGCTCGAGCAGCAGGACCGCGAAGCGCTCGCGCACGGTCAGCGAGGCGAAGTCGAGGCGGCGGCGGTCGGCGGCGCGCATCCGGTCGCTGGTCAGGGTGAGCAGCGTCAGTGAGGCATCGGGGGAGTGTTCGAGGAAGAGCCGGAAGCGGTCGTGTTCGACGGCCACGGCCTCGACCGGTTCCAGGGCGGTGACCGTCGCGGCGCGTGGACGGCCGGTGAGGGCGGACGACTCGCCGATGATGTCGCCGGGGCCGCGTAACGCGAGAAGCGCCTCGTAGCCGTTGGGGGCGGAGGCGGTGACTTTCGTCCAGCCGTGCAGTATCAGCAGGATGTGTGAGGAGGGCTCGTTCTGGTGAATGATGGGTGCACGCGGGGAGAAGTCGAGCACCCTGCCGAGGGCGAGCAGAGCGGACCGCTCCTCGCGCTCCAGCCGGGCCAGGAAGGGCACGCGGTCGTCGAGTCCACTGTCTTCGGGAATACTCGTCCGGGTCATGGCTCCCCCCAAGTGTCATGAATAGATCAACGTACCGAATGCAGCGCCTGTCCAGGGAGTGAGCCGGCTTGGTTCACTCGTACTGAGGATGGGGTGAGGACGTACTGAGGACGGGGTGGGGGCAGGCATCCAGCGGGGCACCCAGCGGGACAATTCCGGCGTGTCGGGGTCCGCTGCATTTGTTTTGACCGAAGTCGGTGAGGTAGGTACGCTCAGACCTTGTGCCTGGGGTGTGCCCGGGTCCTCGCGCGTGCATTCGTCCGCGTGAGGGGCCGGAGTGTCGACACCAACAATCTGCACTCTCTGAGCTTTCGCGGAGAGCTGCGGCGCGCGACACACCCGACCGCGTGGGTCGGACAAACCCCAGGTTAGCTTTACCGAGACTGGCACACAGAAACCGGAGAAACGGTGCCTACGATCCAGCAGCTGGTCCGCAAGGGCCGCCAGGACAAGGTCGAGAAGAACAAGACCCCCGCCCTCGCGGGGTCGCCGCAGCGCCGTGGCACGTGCACCCGCGTGTTCACCACGACGCCGAAGAAGCCGAACTCGGCGCTCCGCAAGGTCGCGCGTGTCCGGCTGAGCAGTGGGATCGAGGTCACCGCCTACGTCCCGGGTGAGGGGCACAACCTCCAGGAGCACTCCATCGTGCTCGTGCGTGGCGGTCGTGTGAAGGACCTGCCGGGTGTTCGTTACAAGATCATCCGCGGCTCCCTCGACACGCAGGGCGTCAAGAACCGCAAGCAGGCTCGCAGCCGCTACGGCGCCAAGAAGGAGAAGTAAGAATGCCTCGTAAGGGCCCTGCCCCGAAGCGCCCGGTCATCATCGACCCGGTCTACAACTCTCCTCTGGTGACCTCCCTCATCAACAAGGTGCTGCTGAACGGCAAGCGCTCCACCGCCGAGCGCATCGTCTACGGCGCCATGGAGGGCCTGCGGGAGAAGACCGGCAACGACCCGGTCATCACCCTCAAGCGCGCGCTGGAGAATGTGAAGCCGACCCTCGAGGTCCGCTCCCGCCGTGTCGGTGGCGCCACCTACCAGGTGCCGGTCGAGGTCCGTCCCGGCCGCTCCTCCACCCTCGCCCTGCGCTGGCTCGTGGGCTACTCGCGCGCCCGTCGTGAGAAGACCATGACCGAGCGGCTCATGAACGAGCTGCTGGACGCCAGCAACGGTCTGGGTGCCTCCGTCAAGCGGCGTGAGGACACCCACAAGATGGCCGAGTCCAACAAGGCCTTCGCGCACTACCGCTGGTAGTCGCTACCCCATCGAGAACCGAGAGAAGACTGAGCCATATGGCCACCACTTCACTTGACCTGGCCAAGGTCCGCAACATTGGGATCATGGCCCACATCGACGCGGGCAAGACGACCACCACCGAGCGGATCCTGTTCTACACCGGTGTGAGCTACAAGATCGGTGAAGTCCACGACGGCGCTGCCACCATGGACTGGATGGAGCAGGAGCAGGAGCGCGGCATCACGATCACGTCGGCCGCGACGACCTGTCACTGGCCGCTTGAGAACGTCGATCACACCATCAACATCATCGACACCCCGGGCCACGTCGACTTCACGGTCGAGGTGGAGCGTTCGCTGCGCGTCCTCGACGGTGCCGTGACGGTGTTCGATGGCGTCGCCGGTGTGGAGCCGCAGTCCGAGACGGTGTGGCGTCAGGCGGACCGCTACGGCGTTCCGCGTATCTGCTTCGTCAACAAGCTGGACCGCACCGGTGCGGAGTTCCACCGCTGCGTCGACATGATCGTGGACCGCCTGGGCGCGACTCCGCTGGTCATGCAGCTGCCGATCGGCACCGAGGCCGACTTCAAGGGCGTGGTCGACCTCGTCCGGATGAAGGCGCTGGTCTGGTCCGCCGAGGCGACCAAGGGCGAGATGTACGACACCGTCGACATCCCGGACACCCACAAGGAAGCGGCCGACGAGTGGCGCGGCAAGCTGCTCGAGGCCGTCGCCGAGAACGACGAAGAGATGATGGAGCTGTACCTCGAGGGCGAGGAGCCCAGCGAGGAGCAGCTGTACGCGGCGATCCGCCGTATCACCATCGCCTCCGGCAAGGGCGGCGGCACCACCGTCACCCCCGTGTTCTGCGGTACCGCGTTCAAGAACAAGGGCGTCCAGCCCCTGCTCGACGCGGTCGTCCGGTACCTCCCCTCGCCGATCGACATCGAGGCGATCGAGGGCCACGCGGTCAGCGACCCCGACGAGGTCGTCAAGCGCAAGCCGTCCGAGGACGAGCCGCTGTCCGTCCTGGCGTTCAAGATCGCGAGCGACCCGCACCTCGGCAAGCTCACCTTCATCCGGGTGTACTCCGGCCGCCTGGAGTCCGGCGCCCAGGTGCTGAACTCGGTGAAGGGCAAGAAGGAGCGCATCGGCAAGATCTACCGGATGCACGCGAACAAGCGTGAGGAGATCGACTCGGTGGGTGCCGGCGACATCGTCGCCGTCATGGGTCTGAAGCAGACCACCACCGGTGAGACCCTCTGCGACGCGTCGAACCCGGTGATCCTGGAGTCGATGGACTTCCCGGCCCCGGTCATCGAGGTGGCCATCGAGCCCAAGTCCAAGGGCGACCAGGAGAAGCTGGCCGTCGCGATCCAGCGGCTTGCCGAGGAGGACCCGTCCTTCCGCGTCAAGACCGACGAGGAGACCGGCCAGACCATCATCTCCGGCATGGGTGAGCTCCACCTCGACGTGCTGGTCGACCGCATGAAGCGCGAGTTCAAGGTCGAGGCCAACGTCGGTAAGCCGCAGGTGGCCTACCGCGAGACGCTGCGCAAGCCGGTCGAGCGGTACGACTACACGCACAAGAAGCAGACTGGTGGTTCCGGCCAGTTCGCCAAGGTGCAGATCGCGCTGGAGCCGCTCGAGGGCGATGGCTACGAGTTCGAGAACAAGGTCACCGGTGGCCGCATCCCGCGGGAGTACATCCCGTCCGTGGACGCGGGCTGCCAGGAGGCCATGGAGTTCGGCGTGCTCGCGGGCTACCCGCTGACCGGTGTGAAGGTCACCCTGATCGACGGTGGCTACCACGAGGTCGACTCGTCCGAGATGGCGTTCAAGATCGCCGGTTCGATGGCCTTCAAGGAGGCCGCCCGCAAGGCCAGCCCGGCCCTGCTCGAGCCGATGATGAAGGTCGAGGTCACCACGCCCGAGGACTACATGGGCGATGTGATCGGCGACATCAACTCCCGTCGCGGGCAGATCCAGTCCATGGAGGACCGGAGCGGCGCCAAGCTGGTCACCGGCCTGGTTCCGCTGTCGGAGATGTTCGGCTACGTGGGCGACCTGCGCAGCAAGACGTCCGGCCGCGCCAGCTACTCCATGCAGTTCGACTCCTACGCCGAGGTTCCGCGGAACGTCGCCGAGGAGATCATCGCGAAGGCCAAGGGCGAGTAGGGCGGGTTCATCCGCATTCCTCACCCTTTAGGCTGGAAGCACAAGGCATCGGGGCCTTCCGTCGTGGAGCGCGGTCAGCGCGTTCCATGACGGGCCCCGGGCGCCGGCCCCCCATACGAATACGGCGAAGGGCATCCCCCTCGGGGTCCTGGCCGGTTCGGTAAGACCACCTGAACCCATCCGCAAAGCGTGGATGCGTACAGAACCACTCCACAGGAGGACCCCAGTGGCGAAGGCGAAGTTCGAGCGGACTAAGCCGCACGTCAACATCGGCACCATCGGTCACATCGACCACGGTAAGACCACGCTTACCGCTGCGATCACCAAGGTGCTGCACGACGCGTACCCGGACCTGAACGAGGCCTCGGCCTTCGACCAGATCGACAAGGCTCCTGAGGAGCGCCAGCGCGGTATCACCATCTCCATCGCGCACGTCGAGTACCAGACCGAGTCGCGTCACTACGCGCACGTCGACTGCCCCGGTCACGCGGACTACATCAAGAACATGATCACCGGTGCGGCGCAGATGGACGGCGCCATCCTGGTGGTCGCCGCCACCGACGGCCCGATGCCGCAGACCAAGGAGCACGTGCTTCTCGCTCGCCAGGTCGGCGTGCCGTACATCGTTGTCGCCCTGAACAAGGCCGACATGGTGGACGACGAGGAGATCCTGGAGCTCGTCGAGCTCGAGGTCCGTGAGCTGCTCTCCGAGTACGAGTTCCCGGGCGACGAGGTTCCGGTCGTCAAGGTCTCGGCGCTCAAGGCGCTCGAGGGCGACGCCGAGTGGGGCAAGTCCGTCCTCGACCTGATGAAGGCCGTCGACGAGTCGATCCCGCAGCCGGAGCGCGACGTCGACAAGCCGTTCCTGATGCCGATCGAGGACGTCTTCACCATCACCGGTCGCGGTACGGTCGTCACCGGCCGTATCGAGCGCGGTGTGCTGAAGGTCAACGAGAACGTCGACATCATCGGCATCAAGCAGGAGAAGACCTCGACCACCGTCACCGGTATCGAGATGTTCCGCAAGCTGCTCGACGAGGGCCAGGCTGGTGAGAACGTCGGTCTGCTGCTCCGCGGCATCAAGCGTGAGGACGTCGAGCGCGGCCAGGTCATCATCAAGCCGGGCTCGGTCACCCCGCACACCGAGTTCGAGGCCCAGGCGTACATCCTGTCCAAGGACGAGGGTGGCCGCCACACGCCGTTCTTCAACAACTACCGTCCGCAGTTCTACTTCCGTACCACGGACGTGACGGGCGTTGTGACCCTCCCCGAGGGCACCGAGATGGTCATGCCGGGCGACAACACCGAGATGTCCGTCCAGCTGATCCAGCCGGTCGCCATGGAGGAGGGCCTGAAGTTCGCCATCCGTGAGGGTGGCCGGACCGTCGGCGCCGGCCAGGTCACCAAGATCGTCAAGTGACCTGACGCTCCCCGGAGCACAAAAGCCCCACTCATCTTTTTGGCGAGTGGGGCTTTTCCGTATGTGGGTACCCGGCCGTCCACATCGAAGCCGCGTTCGACTTCGGGAGCGAATTGATGATGACAAACGGCAAGATCGCGGTCGCGATCACGGGAGGCTATCTCCTTGGGCGCACGAAGAAGGCGAAACTCGCCCTCGGGCTGGGCATGTTGCTGGCCGGGAAGAAGATCACGCTGGATCCGCAGCAGCTGAAGAAGTCCCTCGCCGAGACCCCGCTGCTGAGCGGGCTCAACGGACAGGTGCGCCAGGAACTCCTCGACGCGACGCGGAAGGCCGCGACCACGGCCGTGTCCGAGCGGGTGAACGGCCTGGCCGACTCGTTGCACGAGCGCACGGCGGCGCTGCGCGGCGGAGGCGAGGAGGAGGGGGCGGAGGCCGACGCGGAATCCGAACCCGAGCCGAAACCGAAGCCGCCGAAGCCTCCCCGCAAGGCGGCGGCCAAGGCCCCGGCCCGCCCGGCGAAGAAGACGGCCGCGTCCGGGGCCGGCAAGGCGAAGAAGACCGCGAAGACCGCCAAGACCGCCGGGGGCCGCAATGGCTGACACCCTGGGCAAGCTCAAGGACGACCTCGTCAAGAACCCGGCCACCGACCGTCTCAAGGACGAGCTGCGCGCGTACGCCCAGGCGCGGGCGACGCAGGCGATCTCCGGTCTCGGCACCGGCCTCGCCAAGGCCGGTTCGTCGCACCTGAAGGAGTCCCTGAAGGAGTCCGTGAAGGATTCGCTGAAGGAGAAGGTCAAAGGGGCGTTCGGCAAGGGCCGGAACAAGAGCGGAGGCGGCAAGTCGAAGAGTGTGACGGTCGTCGAGGACATTGACGTCGGGGTGCCGGTCCGCGAGGCGTACGACCAGTGGACGCAGTTCCAGGAGTTCAGCACCTTCGCGAAGGGTGTCGTCAGCGTCGAGAAGGCCGACGACACCAGCAGCAACTGGAAGGTGAAGGTCGCCAAGTCCACCCGCAGTTGGCGGGCGAACGTCACCGAGCAGGTGCCCGACGAGCGGATCAGCTGGACCACGGAAGGCGCGAAGGGCACCGTCAAGGGCGTCGTCACCTTCCATCCGCTCGGTGACAACCTCACCCGGGTGCTGCTGGTCCTGGAGTACCTCCCCAAGGGCCTCTTCGAGAAGACCGGCAACATCTGGCGCGCCCAGGGCCGCCGCGCCCGGCTCGATCTGAAGCTCTACCGGAAGTTCCTCATGATGCGCGGCGAGGCCACGGACGGCTGGCGCGGCGAGATCAGGGACGGCGAGGTCGTGGTGGACCACGAGACGGCCGTGGAGGAGGAAGAGCGCGAGGGGGCCGGGGGAGACGCCGAGGGTGACGGTGCGCCGGAGGACGAGTTCGAGGAGGAGCCCGACTTCGAGGAGGAGCCGGAGGCCGACCGGGAGCCGGACGAGGCTGAGGAGCCGGAGCCGTACGAGGACGAGGAGCTCGAGGAGTCCGACGAGGCCGGCGGAGCCCGCCCCCGGCGGCGCGCCGCCACGGCCCAGCGCTGATCGCACCCCGGACCGCCCCCCGGTTCCCCCGGCCGACGCAGATGCGCCCTGGACGAGCGCGTTGGCGCGCGCCGGTGACGCGGCGCCGGGCAGCGGGCCGGACCCGTACCGGGACGGCACCCATGGGAACCGCTGGCCCGGTGCCTATTGGCGATGCGGCGCCGAGGGGCGCGCCGGACCCTGCCGGGGACGGCGCCCCCTGGGGCCGCGGCGGCCCCGGGCCGGATGTGTATCGGGGACGCGGCGCCGCCACTGGCCCCAGGGGCGGGGGTCAGGCGCGTGACGTGGGGCGCGGTCGCCAGATCCAGGGGGTGGCGTCCGGGGCGACGCCGACCACGTGAACGCCCTGGCGGTCCTCCGCCAGCAGCGCCGGGGCGCCGACCGGGATCAGGTGGCCGGGGGAGCGCAGCGGTCTGGCGTCCGGGCCGGTGCCGTACTGGACCTGGACCTCCCCGCCCAGGTCCCGGCCGAGCAGCAGCAGTGTCCGCGCCTCGCGGCGGCCGGTCGGCTGGGCCACGGTGTGCGCGGCGATCGCTCCGTAACCCTCGAAGTGCCGCACCGTGCGGGCGGTGCGGGCGGTGCGGGTGGTGTCGCCGTGGACGGCGGGCACCGTGGCGGCCGGGGCGCGGTAGACCAGTGCGAGGGTGCCGTCGGGGGCCACCGCGGCGCCGAGTGGGTCGCCGCCGGGGCGCGGCAGACCGGTCGGCGGGCGCAGGGCGACCGGGCCGCCGGTCCGTTCCTGGGCCCAGTGGTGGACGGTGTCGCGGCCGGGGGCGAGGACATGGACCCGCCCCTCGGCGTCGAGCAGCGTGGTCAGCCCGTCCTGGATCTCGGCGCCGCCGAGCCGCTGCCAGGGGCCCCAGTGGCCGTCGGCGTCCCGTATCCGGGTGGCGAGTCCCTTGTCCGCGGTCCGTACGAACAGATGGACCCGGCCGTCGGGGGTGGCCACGGCCGCCGGGCAGCCGACCCGGCGGCCGTGCTCGGTGCTGGTCTCGGGGGTGCCGAGTCCGGTCCAGGCGCGGAACGGGCCGTCCGGGCTGCGCTGTTCCAGCGCCACGATCTCGCGGAGGTCGGCCGCCCCCTGCCCGGCCAGCGCCGCGAACCGCAGGGCGATCAGTACCTGCCGCCCCGCACTGTCCCGTACCGCGGTGAGTGCCGGGGCGAGCGGTCCGCCGCCGAGCCCCAGCGGCGTCCCGAACCGTCCGCTGCCGGGCGCCGTCTCGCGCCACCGCACGGCCTGGGTGCCGAGCACGCCGTATGCCACGAGCCGGCCCTGGGCGTCGGTGGTGGGGGCGGGCAGGGCGGTGGGGTAGCGGTAGTAGGTGGAGCGGATCCAGCCCTTGCGGTTCTTCAGCGCGTGCGATCCGCCCTGGCTGTAGTCGCCGCAGCCGGCCGGGTCGCCGCAGTCCCAGTCCGGCGCACCGCCGTAGGACTCGACCGCCTGTGCCTTCCGGGCGAGTACCGCGGGCGGCAGATTGTGCGGCCAGCGCTGGTTGTAGTAGCCGCGGAACGCGGTGGTGGTGAAGCGCGGGGCGTGCTTGTCCCGCCGGGTGGACACGGCCACCCACCGCGCGATCGCCTTCCAGGTGAACAGCGCGACCGGGGTGTGGTCGCGGTGGTCCGAGCAGCCCGGCTGATCGTTGTCCTGGGGGTGCTGGGCGTCGTGCACCTGGAAGTCGGGGTCCGGGTCCAGGGTGTGGATCAGCGTGGGCCGGCAGCGGTCCATGATCTCGGCGAGCACGTCGACCAGCGTCTGGTGGCCGTACGTACTCGGGTGGGTCACGGGGGAGCCGGTGGCCGGAAGGGTGCGCATCACGGTGCCCGGGGTGTTCCACAGCGCGGGGATGCGTACGCCGCCCTCCGACAGCATCGCGATGTTGAGGAAGATCAGCTGGGCGCTGCGGGCGCCGTTCGTCAGGGTGTTGGTCTCCGCGGTGACCCCGCCGGGCAGCCGCAGCACCGACCGCTGCCAGGACGCGAACTGGTCCAGCCCCATCATCCGCGCGTACGCCTGGCGCAGCCCCTGATGGCGGGAGGCGGAGTACGCGGCCTTGTCGGCGCGCGGGACCGGCGTCCCCGGTGCGCGGTTGATGCCCAGCGCCTCGCCCGCCGTGACGTATACGCACACCACCGGGACGCCGGCGCGCAGTACGTGCTCGGCGTCCGGGTTCATGAAGTACAGATCGTCGTCGGGGTGCGCCATGACCTGGAGCAGCAGTGCCTGCTTGTTGCCCACCGGTGAGGTGAAGGGAGCCGCCGCCCCGGGCGCGGTGGCCCGCGCGGGCCCGGCGGGCGCGGATGCCGTGGCGCGGGAGCGGCCGGCGCTGCATCCGGCGGCCCCGGCGGCGCCGGCGGCGGTGAGTGCCGCCAGCGCGGCCAGTGTCTGCCTGCGGGTGGTGCCCGGCAGCGTCCATCGACTGTTCAATTCGGTGACCCTGTCACTTCGGCAGCGCGTAGTTTCCGGCTGCTCCGAGTGAGAGGACGGTTGGCGATCATGGCGGGTTGTCCGATGGCAGGGAGGTATCGGTCACAGACCTCACAGGCCGGACACAGCGGGGGAGCGGATTCCGAACGTCACATTCCGCCCGGCGTCTCACCAGGACACAAGTCCCGACGGGTCACATGTCCCATCGGGACACAACTGCGATAGGATGAAGAACATGACGGCGATGAAGCCCCACCCCGGCACCGCGGACGGCGTGGCCCCGCCCGAGGACCGCAGGCAGCGCAAGGCCCGGCAGACCCGGGAGGCGATGGCCGCCGCGGCCGTCACCCTGATCCTCGAGCGCGGTCTGGCCGCCGTGACCGTCGAGGAGATCGCCGACCGCGCCGATGTCACGCGCCGCACCTTCAGCCGCCACTTCAGCGGAAAGGAAGACGCGGCGCTGGACTTCACCCGGGCCGACGGGGCGCGCATCAACGCCGCGCTGCGGGCCCGCCCGATCGACGAGCCGCCGCTTCTCGCCTACCGCGAGGCCGTCGGGGAGTGGCTCGCCGCCCGGCAGGCGCTGGGCGAGGCCGCCTACGCGCGGTGGCGGAGCCTGCTGCGGCTCGTGGACACCGAACCGACGCTGTTCGCCGCGTACGAGCGGATCCGGGTCGACGCCCAGGACGAGTCCGTGGCGATCATCGCCGACCGGCTCGGCACCGACCCCGCCCGGGACCCGCGCCCGGCCGTCGTCATCGGCGCCGCCGCCGGCGTACTCACCGCGGCCCTGCGCACCTGGGCGCGCGAGGAGCGCGACGACGCCGAAGCCCTTCCGGGCCATGTGAACCGGGCCTACGACGTGCTCATCGAGGAGGCACGCCGAACAGATCAACGGCGGACCGGCTGACGGCCGGCCCCGCCCCCGCACCACCCGAGAGCGAGCAGAACCATGAGCACCACAGAGAAGGCCCCCGAGAACACTTCTGAGAGCGCTTCCGAGAACCCCGCCGAATTCGCCGGGAAGACCGCCCTCGTCACCGGCTCCGCCTCGGGGATCGGTCTGGCCGTGGCCCGCCGCCTGGGCCAGGGCGGCGCCGCCGTCGTCGTGGCCGACTACAACCTGGAAGGCGCGGAAGCCGCCGCCGAGCAGCTGAGGTCGGAGAAGCTCACGGCGGCCGCCGTGCGGGTCGACGTCACCGACGCCGCCTCGGTCGAGGCCGCCGTGAACTTCGCCGTCGACACCTTCGGCGCCCTGCACCTGGCGGTGAACAACGCGGGCGTGGGCGCCGACGGCACGCCGGTCGGCGAGTACGACATCGACGTCTGGAACCGCGTCGTCCGCACCGACCTGGACGGCGTCTTCCACTCGATGCGCTACGAGATCCCCGCCATGCAGGCCGCGGGCTCGGGGGCCATCGTCAACGTCGGCTCCATCCTCGGCACCGTCGGCTGGGCGGGCTCCTCCGCCTACGTCGCCGCCAAGCACGGCGTCATCGGCCTGACCAAGACCGCCGCCCTGGAGTACGCGGACCAGGGCATCCGCATCAACGCGGTCGGCCCCGGCTTCATCGAGACCCCGGCGCTGAAGGGCATGGACCAGGACGCCTACCGCGGCCTGGCCGCCCTGCACGCCACCGGCCGCCTCGGTCTGCCCGAGGAGGTCGCCGAACTGGTCGCCTTCCTCCTCTCCGACCGCGCATCCTTCATCCACGGCAGCTACCACCTGGTCGACGGCGCCTACACCGCTCGCTGACCCCACCCGCTGACCCCCGTCCGGCGGCCGTCACGCGACCGCCGGACCTACCGGTAGCGCGGCAGGTTCTCCGTCGAGATGGTCCACTCGCCGATCGTGATGCCCTCGGCCCGACAGCCGGCGGCGGCGCCTCGCCCCCATCCCCCGGACCCATGCTCACCTACGCCGAAGGCGCGAGAGGCGCCGCACCCGACCGGGCCGAGCTGGGGGTGGGGGCGCGGGCCGCGTCGCCGGCCGCCGGGCCGGGGGGAGCGGGCGCCGGTGGCGGCAGCCGTGCTCGGGGTCCGGGACTGTCGCCGGACTGCCGGACCCGTTCCAGGGGGTGGGGGTACCCCCCCGGAAACTGCTTGACAAATTAGTTGCGTCAGATCAAGCGTTCTGGCGAGGGGTACCCGGAGGGGCCGCCCGGGACCCACCGGCCCGTACTCCGGACCGGACCGCGACCCTCGCGTCGCCGAGCCGCCACGGCCGTAACACCCCACCGGTCCGGCGCCCGGCGGCGGCGCCTCGCCTCCACCTCCCTGCTCCGCTGCTCAATTGCGCCGAAGGCGCGAGACGGCGCCGCACTCGACCGGGCCGAGCAGTCCCGCGGAGCCGTAACGCCGCGTCGGCCTGACCTTCCGTCAGGCGGCGGTCGGCGGGACGGCCTGCTCGGACTCTCGGCAGTCCCGGCAGCGGCCGGGCTGCGGGGCGCGGAAGGCGCGGTCGCAGCCGTCACAGTTCTGGAGGGGGACGACCGCTGGGCGCGAGGTGGGCTGGGCGGTTGGGAGAGGCGGCGGCAGCAGTGCCGTGAGGCGGTGGGCGAGCAGGGCGGCCGGGTGGCGCAGATCGGGCGGGAGGTTCGCGCTCAGGGTGCGGCGTACGGCCTCGGGGGCGGCGCCGCGCTCCAGCCAGGTGGTGACGGCGGGGGCGAGGCGGCGCACATCCCGCTCGGGCAGGAGTAAGCGGTCGTCGTCGCGGCGCAGCTCCGCGAGGAGCGATGCCGCGGCGCGGGCGGGGGTCCCGTGGGGCGCGGGGTCGGCCTGCGGGGTGCGCGGGCGCGGCGGCGCGGAAGTCGGAGGCGGCGGGGGCTGGACGGGGTCGACCCGGGGCAGTGGTGCCGGGCCGGGATCGGTCCGGGGCGGCGGCGCGGGCGGCCTGACCGCCTCGCGCAACTGTGTCTCCCCGGCGCGGCGGCGGGCGCGGGTGGCCCCGGGGTCGTTGTACGAGAACGTCCGGGTGACGATCCGCCCCTCGGGCGTACGCTCCCGCACCCGCTCGAGGTATCCGTACCGCTCCAGCTCCCGCAGCGCGGCGGCGATCCGGTCCCGCCCCTCCGGGAACCTTCCGGCCAGCGTCCTGATGTCCACCTGGGCGCCGTCGGGCAGCGACTGGATGTGCGCGCTGAGCCCGATCGCGGTCAGGGAGAGCTCGCGGTGCTGGGTGAGGTGGTTGCCGATGATCGTGTACCGGGAGGGTTGGTGCTCACTCACATGAGTGAGTCCGCCGGCGGATCGGCGAACCAGGGAAAGCGCGCGCGGGGGCGCGCTAGGCTGCTGCTCAGCCATCGGGAAGCGCCTACTTCCTCGTTGGTCAGGCCCTCGAACGGGATGCCAGTCCCGGCCGGGGGCCGTCGCATGTCTGGGGTTGTCGAGCCCGAGCCTGCCCTGCCGCATGGCCTGTGCGCCAGCCGGAGCGGACGGGATCACCCGTGCGGGTGACCAGGGTGAGGTTTGGATGGGTTGGGTGGGTTCTTTCCGGCGGTTCTTGGTCTTTGATCTCCCGCAGCCCCGGGATTTCGGCTACCGGAGCCAGGGATGCCGGACGCCGGTGCGGGCGGAGGAGGTCAGCGGCGGAGGGCGAGTTCGGCCCAGACCGTCTTGCGGATCAGCTCGCGTACGACGCCCCAGCGGTCCGCCAACTTGCGGGCGACGGGTCGCAACCCCGCTTCGTGACGTACGCGTCCGCGCGCTGATCCGCTGATGCGGCGCGCCCGGTGCCGTTCGGGCCCGGGAGCTCTCGCGTGCCTGCCGCGCGGCAGCCACGGCGCGGAGCCCCCGGAGCGAGGAACCCCTGCGGGCGACGGGTCGCAAGGTGCCCGTCCGGTGGATGTGCTGGGCAACATCTATCGCATCGCCGCTGAGAAGGTTCGCGCTGCGCGAGGGGGCGCTGTGTGATCATTCTCGACACCGGCGCGGTATCCGCCTTTTCCGGTGGACACAAAGGGGTCACCGTCTGCGTGTTCCCGCTCTGTGCCTCATGCAGGCCGAGGGACGGGATGAGCAGGTGTCCCGCATCGTCCTCGCCCTCTCCGGGGTGGTCGTGGATGACCTCGACACGATCGCGGCAGTAAGCGTCGGCGCGATGATCCGCGATGGCTGTGGCGGTGCTGACACCTGCCACGCTCTCTACTGTGCGCTTCCTCGCGCCGAGTGCACGGGTATGTCGATTCTGTTGACGGACAACGAGGACGCATATCCGCCCGGGGTTCTCACCGTCGATATCGACTCGCCCGGCATGCTGGGCTTTCACTGAGCCTGCCTGCGCGGCGGCCAGTGGGCCGGTCGGCCGTCAACCTCGCGCCGTTCGGTTCCTCCCTATGTGCGGCATTGCCGCACATAGGGACGCTACCGTGGATGCACGGTCGAAGATCTCGTTCATGGAAGGACCATGGCACGGTTACACCGTGGACGATCTCTTCGATCTGCCCGACCTCCCGCCGCACACCGAGTTGATCGACGGGAGCCTCGTCTTCCCGAAACCGCAGAACGTCTTCCACTCGGTGGCGCTGTTTCAGTTGACAGACGGACTGCTCCGAACTGTGTCCGACGAGGTCCGGGTGCGTTCGCGGATGACAGTTGTACTGGGACCTTTCAACGCCCCGGAGCCAGACGTCATCGTGGTGCGCGCGGAAGCGGAACGGAGCGATGATCAGTCCCGGTACCACGCCGCCGACGTGGTGCTCGCCGTGGAGATCGTCTCGCCGGACTCCGAGGACCGGGACCGCGAGACCAAGCCCCTCAAGTACGCCGCCGCGGGTATTCCGCACTTCTGGCTGGTCGAGAAGACGGGCGAGGGGCGACCGCCGGCGGTCCACACCTATGAGCTGGACCCGGTCACCAAGTCCTACACGAACACCGGCATCTACCACGAGCGGCTGAAGCTGACCGTCCCCTTCACGATCGACATCGACCTCACCGCGATCGCTCGCAGGTAGAACGGGCATCGGCCGAGTTTGAACCGCCCCCCGCAGGGGGTACGCTTCCGGGCCCCCTGATTGGCATCCGGCAAGTCCCGTATGGCACACTAGCCAGGTTGCTCGGTTGAGTGCCGATGCTGCGCGCCTCCCGCCGGGAGGACCGGAAGCGAGTCCCACAGTACTCGTCGTCCCTGATCAGGGGCGGAAGTACGGGAATCTTCCGGGAAGTGTCAGCGGGGCCCCAGCCAGGCGCCCGGTGGGTGACTTTCTCCCCCAGCAACCCCTTCGGCAGGGAACTCCCTCGCGGAGATCTGTAAGAAGGACTGCGACACGCCCGACCGCGTGGGTCGGAAGTGAGGTGGAGAGGGCCGCGTACGCCACCGGGTCCCAGAGCGTTACGAGAGACAGGACTACGAAGTAGCCATGGCGGGACAGAAGATCCGCATCCGGCTCAAGGCCTACGACCACGAGGTCATCGACTCCTCGGCGAAGAAGATCGTCGAGACGGTGACCCGCACTGGTGCGTCGGTCGCGGGCCCGGTGCCGCTGCCCACAGAGAAGAACGTGTACTGCGTCATCAAGTCGCCGCACAAGTACAAGGACTCGCGCGAGCACTTCGAGATGCGTACGCACAAGCGCCTCATCGACATCCTCGACCCCACGCCGAAGACCGTCGACTCGCTCATGCGGCTCGACCTGCCGGCGGGCGTCGACATCGAGATCAAGCTCTGAGGTGACGCGCGAGATGGCTAAGCAGATCAAGGGCGTCCTGGGCGAGAAGCTCGGCATGACGCAGGTCTGGGACGAGAACAACCGTGTCGTCCCGGTCACCGTCGTCAAGGCCGGTCCCTGCGTCGTGACCCAGGTCCGTACCGATGACGCGGACGGCTACAGCGCCGTCCAGATCGCCTTCGGCGAGATCGACCCGCGCAAGGTGAACAAGCCCCTCAAGGGCCACTTCGCCAAGGCCGATGTGACCCCGCGCCGCCACCTGGTGGAGCTCCGTACCGCCGACGCCGGTGAGTACACGCTCGGCCAGGAGGTCACCGCCGAGGTGTTCGAGTCCGGTGTCAAGGTCGACGTGACCGGCACCAGCAAGGGCAAGGGCACCGCCGGTGTCATGAAGCGCCACGGCTTCGGCGGCCTCGGCGCCGGCCACGGCACCCAGCGCAAGCACCGCTCGCCGGGCTCCATCGGTGGCTGCGCCACCCCGGGCCGCGTGTTCAAGGGCCTGCGCATGGCCGGCCGCATGGGCAATGAGCGGGTCACCACCCAGAACCTGACCGTCCACGCCGTTGACGCGGAGAAGGGTCTGCTCCTGATCAAGGGAGCGGTTCCTGGTCCGAACGGCGGCCTCGTCCTGGTCCGTACCGCGGCCAAGGGGGCCTGAGGTAACCGATGAGCACCATTGACATCCTTTCGCCGGCAGGCGACAAGGCCGGGACCGTCGAGCTCCCCGCGGAGATCTTCGACGCGCAGGTCAGCGTTCCGCTGATCCACCAGGTCGTCGTCGCCCAGCTGGCCGCTGCCCGCCAGGGCACGCACAAGACGAAGACCCGCGGCGAGGTCCGTGGCGGTGGCAAGAAGCCGTACCGCCAGAAGGGCACCGGCCGCGCGCGCCAGGGTTCGACCCGCGCGCCGCAGTTCGCCGGCGGTGGCACCGTGCACGGCCCCGTGCCGCGCGACTACAGCCAGCGCACCCCGAAGAAGATGAAGGCCGCCGCGCTGCGTGGCGCCCTCTCCGACCGGGCGCGCCACGACCGGATTCACGTCGTGACCGGCGTGGTCGACGGCGACATCTCCACCAAGGCCGCGAAGGCCCTGCTGGGCAAGATCAGCGAGCGCAAGAACGTGCTGCTGGTCGCCGAGCGGAGCGACGAGGCCGCGTGGCTGTCCGCCCGCAACCTGCCCCAGGTGCACATCCTGGAGCCGGGCCAGCTGAACACGTACGACGTGCTCGTCTCCGACGACGTGGTCTTCACCAAGGCCGCCTTCGAGTCCTTCGTGGCTGGTCCCAAGGCCGCTGAGAAGACCGAAGGGAGCGCCGCCTGATGAGTGAGGCGACCGCTGTCACCAGCAAGACCTTCACCGACCCCCGCGACGTTCTCGTCAAGCCGGTGGTCTCGGAGAAGAGCTACGCGCTGCTGGACGAGAACAAGTACACGTTCATCGTCGACCCGCGCGCCAACAAGACCCAGATCAAGCAGGCCGTCGAGGCGGTCTTCTCGGTCAAGGTCACCGGGGTCAACACGATCAACCGGCAGGGCAAGCGCAAGCGCACCCGCACCGGTTTCGGCAAGCGCAAGGACACCAAGCGCGCCATCGTGACCCTCGCCGAGGGCGACCGTATCGACATCTTCGGCGGCCCGGTCTCCTAACGGAGATCGGAACGTCCAGAAGTCCGGAATCTTCCGAGGACTGAGAAATGGGTATCCGCAAGTACAAGCCGACGACCCCGGGCCGTCGTGGCTCCAGCGTCGCCGACTTCGTCGAGATCACGCGGTCCACGCCGGAGAAGTCGCTGGTCCGCCCGCTGCACAGCAAGGGTGGTCGTAACAACGCCGGCCGCATCACGGTCCGCCACCAGGGTGGCGGTCACAAGCGTGCGTACCGCGTGATCGACTTCCGCCGTCACGACAAGGACGGCGTCCCGGCGAAGGTCGCACACATCGAGTACGACCCCAACCGCACCGCGCGCATCGCGCTGCTGCACTACGCCGACGGCGAGAAGCGCTACATCCTCGCGCCGCGCGGCCTGTCGCAGGGCGACCGGATCGAGAACGGCCCCGGCGCCGACATCAAGCCCGGTAACAACCTGTCGCTGCGCAACATCCCGGTTGGTACCACTCTCCACGCCATCGAGCTGCGGCCCGGCGGCGGCGCGAAGTTCGCCCGCTCCGCGGGTGCCTCCGTGCAGCTGCTGGCGAAGGAGGGCTCCATGGCCCACCTGCGCATGCCGTCCGGTGAGATCCGCCTGGTCGACGTCCGCTGCCGCGCCACCGTCGGCGAGGTCGGCAACGCCGAGCAGTCGAACATCAACTGGGGCAAGGCCGGCCGCATGCGCTGGAAGGGCGTCCGCCCGACCGTTCGTGGTGTGGTCATGAACCCCGTCGACCACCCGCACGGTGGTGGTGAGGGCAAGACCTCCGGTGGTCGCCACCCGGTCTCGCCGTGGGGTCAGAAGGAGGGCCGTACGCGCTCGCCGAAGAAGGCCAGCAACAAGTACATCGTCCGCCGCCGCAAGACGAACAAGAAGCGCTAGGAGCGGGTTTAGATGCCGCGCAGTCTCAAGAAGGGGCCCTTCGTCGACGACCACCTGATCAAGAAGGTGGACACGCAGAACGAAGCCGGCACCAAGAACGTCATCAAGACCTGGTCCCGCCGCTCGATGATCGTCCCGGCCATGCTCGGCCACACGATCGCGGTGCACGACGGCCGCAAGCACGTCCCGGTGTTCGTCACCGAGTCGATGGTCGGCCACAAGCTCGGCGAGTTCGCGCCGACCCGCACCTTCCGCGGCCATGAGAAGGACGACCGCAAGTCGCGTCGTCGCTGATCAGCGGAAAAGACTCATGACAGACACCGAAGGGACAACCATGGAAGCCAGGGCCCAGGCGCGGTACATCCGCGTCACGCCCATGAAGGCCCGCCGCGTGGTGGACCTCATCCGTGGCATGAGCGCCACGGAGGCTCAGGCGGTCCTGCGTTTCGCCCCGCAGGCCGCGAGCGTGCCGGTCGGCAAGGTGCTGGACAGCGCCATCGCCAACGCCGCGCACAACTACGACCACACCGACGCCGACAGCCTCTACATCTCCGAGGCGTACGTCGACGAGGGCCCGACCCTGAAGCGGTTCCGTCCGCGCGCCCAGGGCCGCGCCTACCGGATCCGCAAGCGGACCAGCCACATCACCGTGGTCGTCAGCAGCAAGGAAGGAACCCGGTAATGGGCCAGAAGGTAAACCCGCACGGGTTCCGGCTCGGCATCACCACCGACTTCAAGTCCCGGTGGTACGCCGACAAGCTGTACAAGGACTACGTCAAGGAAGACGTCGCCATCCGCCGGATGATGACGAAGGGCATGGAGCGCGCCGGTATCTCCAAGGTGGAGATCGAGCGCACCCGTGACCGCGTCCGCGTCGACATCCACACCGCCCGGCCGGGCATCGTCATCGGCCGTCGCGGCGCGGAGGCCGACCGTATCCGCGGCGAGCTGGAGAAGCTCACCGGCAAGCAGGTGCAGCTGAACATCCTCGAGGTGAAGAACCCCGAGACCGACGCTCAGCTGGTCGCCCAGGCCGTCGCCGAGCAGCTCTCCTCCCGCGTCTCCTTCCGTCGTGCGATGCGCAAGTCGATGCAGAGCTCGATGAAGGCCGGCGCCCGCGGCATCAAGATCCAGTGCGGTGGCCGTCTCGGCGGCGCCGAGATGTCCCGCTCGGAGTTCTACCGCGAGGGCCGGGTGCCCCTGCACACCCTCCGGGCCAACGTCGACTACGGCTTCTTCGAGGCCAGGACCACCTTCGGCCGCATCGGCGTCAAGGTGTGGATCTACAAGGGCGACGTCAAGAACATCGCCGAGGTCCGCGCCGAGAACGCCGCCGCCCGCGCCGGCAACCGTCCGTCGCGTGGCAGCGACCGCCCGCAGCGCCGTGGTGGCGAGCGCGGTGGCCGCGGCCGTAAGCCGCAGCAGTCGGCCGCCGCCACCGAGGCCAAGGCCGAGGCGCCCGCCGCCGCGGCCGCTGAGCCCAGCGCCGCCGGAAAGGAGAGCTGACCCCATGCTGATCCCTCGCAGGGTCAAGCACCGCAAGCAGCACCACCCCAAGCGGTCCGGCATGGCCAAGGGCGGTACGGAGCTGGCGTTCGGCGAGTACGGCATCCAGGCCGTCACCCCGGCGTACGTCACCAACCGTCAGATCGAGGCCGCTCGTATCGCGATGACCCGCCACATCAAGCGTGGCGGCAAGGTCTGGATCAACATCTACCCGGACCGTCCGCTGACGAAGAAGCCCGCTGAGACCCGTATGGGTTCCGGTAAGGGTTCGCCGGAGTGGTGGGTCGCGAACGTCAAGCCCGGCCGGGTGATGTTCGAGCTGTCCTACCCGAACGAGAAGACTGCGCGTGAGGCGCTCACCCGCGCTGCTCACAAGCTCCCGATGAAGTGCCGGATCGTGCGGCGCGAGGCAGGTGAGTCGTGATGGCGGCCGGTACCAAGGCGTCCGAGCTGCGTGAGCTGAACAACGAGGACCTCGTTGGCAAGCTCCGTGAGGCCAAGGAAGAGCTGTTCAACCTCCGCTTCCAGGCGGCGACCGGACAGCTTGAGAACCACGGCCGGCTGAAGGCCGTCCGCAAGGACATCGCCCGGATCTACACCCTGATGCGGGAGCGCGAGCTCGGCATCGAGACGGTGGAGAGCGCCTGATGAGCGAGACGAATGTGACTGAGAACGCAACGCAGAACCGCGGCTTCCGCAAGACCCGTGAGGGTCTGGTCGTCAGCGACAAGATGGACAAGACCGTCGTCGTCGCCGTCGAGGACCGCGTCAAGCACGCGCTGTACGGCAAGGTCATCCGCCGTACCAACAAGCTCAAGGCGCACGACGAGCAGAACGCCGCGGGTGTCGGCGACCGCGTCCTCCTGATGGAGACCCGGCCGCTGTCCGCGACCAAGCGCTGGCGCGTCGTCGAGATCCTCGAGAAGGCCAAGTAGGTAATTCCCGTAAGGGGATTCCAAGTACCGCAGCCTGCGGGCAATAGCCCGCAGGACAGTTCCGCCAGGCTCGGCAGGGGCTGATCCAGCCCCTGCCGGGAACCGGCAGACGATCAGGAGATAGACGTGATCCAGCAGGAGTCGCGACTGCGCGTCGCCGACAACACGGGAGCGAAGGAGATCCTTTGCATCCGTGTTCTCGGTGGCTCCGGTCGCCGCTACGCGGGCATTGGTGACGTCATCGTCGCCACCGTCAAGGACGCGATCCCCGGTGGCAACGTGAAGAAGGGTGACGTCGTCAAGGCGGTCATCGTGCGCACCGTCAAGGAGCGCCGCCGCCAGGACGGTTCGTACATCCGCTTCGACGAGAACGCGGCCGTCATCCTCAAGAACGATGGCGACCCCCGTGGCACCCGTATCTTCGGCCCGGTGGGCCGTGAGCTGCGCGAGAAGAAGTTCATGAAGATCATCTCCCTCGCGCCGGAGGTGCTGTAACCGATGAAGATCAAGAAGGGCGACCTGGTCCAGGTCATCACCGGTAAGGACAAGGGCAAGCAGGGCAAGGTCATCGCGGCCTTCCCGCGCGAGGACCGTGTCCTGGTCGAGGGTGTCAACCGGGTCAAGAAGCACACCAAGGCCGGCCAGACCGCTCGTGGTTCGAAGACCGGCGGCATCGTGACGACCGAGGCCCCGATCCACGTGAGCAACGTTCAGCTCGTGGTGGAGAAGGACGGCAAGAAGGTCGTCACCCGCGTCGGATACCGCTTCGACGACGAGGGCAACAAGATCCGCGTTGCCAAGCGGACCGGTGAGGACATCTGATGACTGCCACCACCACTGCACCGCGTCTCAAGACGCGCTACCGCGAAGAGATCCAGGGCAAGCTGCAGGAGCAGTTCTCGTACGAGAACGTCATGCAGATCCCCGGTCTGACCAAGGTCGTGGTCAACATGGGTGTGGGCGACGCCGCCCGCGACTCCAAGCTGATCGAGGGCGCCATCCGCGACCTCGCCACGATCACCGGCCAGAAGCCCGCCGTCACCAAGGCCCGCAAGTCCATCGCGCAGTTCAAGCTGCGTGAGGGTCAGCCGATCGGTGCCCACGTCACCCTCCGCGGTGACCGCATGTGGGAGTTCCTGGACCGTCTGGTGTCGCTCGCGCTGCCGCGCATCCGCGACTTCCGCGGTCTGTCGCCGAAGCAGTTCGACGGCCGGGGCAACTACACCTTCGGTCTCACGGAGCAGGTCATGTTCCACGAGATCGACCAGGACAAGATCGACCGCGTCCGGGGTATGGACATCACCGTGGTGACCACGGCGACCAACGACGAAGAGGGCCGGGCCCTGCTGCGTCACCTCGGCTTCCCGTTCAAGGAGGCGTGAGCCGTGGCGAAGAAGGCTCTTATTGCCAAGGCCGCCCGCAAGCCCAAGTTCGGCGTGCGTGCGTACACGCGCTGCCAGCGCTGCGGTCGTCCGCACTCCGTGTACCGCAAGTTCGGCCTGTGCCGCGTGTGCCTTCGTGAGATGGCTCACCGTGGCGAGCTGCCGGGCGTGACCAAGAGCTCCTGGTAACCGGCCCATAAGGGCTGGTACCGGGCTCTCGGTAAGCAAATGGATGGCGAGGCCCGACCGTCCGCTCCCGTAGAGTGGAAGGGTTGGGCGCTCGCCGCCCAGAATCCTTACTACGCCGTAGGTCCCCGCGCCGCACCCGTGCCCACCCTGAGTGGGTGAGAGGGATGGCGCATACAGGAAACCCCGGCGAGAGAGGCCGAAGGCCATCATGACCATGACCGATCCGATCGCAGACATGCTGACGCGTCTGCGAAACGCGAACTCGGCGTACCACGACTCCGTCGTGATGCCCCACAGCAAGATCAAGTCGCACATCGCGGAGATCCTCCAGCAGGAGGGCTACATCACCGGCTGGAAGGTCGAGGACGCCGAGGTCGGCAAGAACCTCATCCTCGAGCTGAAGTTCGGTCCGAACCGCGAGCGCTCGATCGCCGGCATCAAGCGGATCTCGAAGCCGGGCCTGCGGGTCTACGCAAAGTCCACCAACCTGCCGAAGGTGCTCGGCGGCCTGGGCGTGGCGATCATCTCCACGTCGCACGGGCTCCTCACCGACAAGCAGGCCGGCAAGAAGGGCGTGGGTGGGGAAGTCCTCGCCTACGTCTGGTAACCAGGGAACGGAGGAAAGCACATGTCGCGCATTGGCAAGCTGCCCATCCAGGTTCCCGCTGGTGTGGACGTCACCATCGATGGCCGCACGGTCGCCGTGAAGGGTCCCAAGGGCTCTCTCTCGCACACCGTCGCCGCGCCGATCGAGGTCGCCAAGGGTGAGGACAACGTGCTCGTTGTCAGCCGCCCGAACGACGAGCGTCAGAACAAGGCCCTGCACGGCCTGTCCCGCACGCTGGTGGCGAACATGATCACCGGCGTGACCCAGGGCTACAGCAAGGCGCTCGAGATCAGCGGTGTCGGTTACCGCGTCCAGGCGAAGGGCTCCAACCTGGAGTTCTCCCTGGGCTACAGCCACCCGATCCTGGTCGAGGCCCCCGAGGGCATCACCTTCAAGGTGGAGTCCCCGACCAAGCTGAGCGTCGAGGGCATCGACAAGCAGAAGGTCGGCGAGGTCGCCGCGAACATCCGCAAGCTGCGCAAGCCCGACCCGTACAAGGCCAAGGGCGTGAAGTACGCGGGCGAGGTCATCCGCCGCAAGGTCGGAAAGGCTGGTAAGTAAGCCATGGCATACGGTGTGAAGATCGCCAAGGGCGACGCCCGTAAGGCTGCCGCCGTCAAGCGCCGTCACATCCGCGTCCGCAAGCGGGTCTCCGGTACGCCGGCCCGTCCCCGCCTGGTCGTGACGCGGTCCAACCGTCACATGGTGGCGCAGGTCATCGACGACATCGCGGGCCACACCCTGGCCTCGGCGTCGACCCTGGACAGCTCCATCCGGGCGGCCGAGGGCGACAAGAGCGCCCAGGCGCAGCAGGTCGGCGCCCTGGTGGCCGAGCGGGCGAAGGCCGCGGGTGTCGAGGCCGTCGTGTTCGACCGCGGTGGCAACAGGTACGCCGGGCGGATCGCCGCTCTGGCGGACGCCGCCCGTGAGGCCGGGCTGAAGTTCTGAGCCCCGGTTCCAACGCAAAGCGGAAACGAGAGAGGTAAATCCAATGGCTGGACCCCAGCGCCGCGGTGGCGGCGCCGGTGGCGGCGAGCGGCGGGACCGGAAGGACCGGCGGGACGGTGGCGCTGCCGCCGAGAAGACCGCTTACGTCGAGCGCGTTGTCGCGATCAACCGCGTCGCCAAGGTTGTGAAGGGTGGTCGTCGCTTCAGCTTCACCGCGCTGGTCGTGGTGGGCGACGGTGACGGCACCGTGGGTGTCGGTTACGGCAAGGCCAAGGAGGTGCCGGCCGCGATCGCCAAGGGCGTGGAGGAGGCCAAGAAGCACTTCTTCAAGGTCCCCCGGATCGCCGGCACCATCCCGCACCCGATCCAGGGTGAGGAGGCCGCGGGTGTCGTGCTGCTGAAGCCGGCGTCCCCCGGTACCGGTGTGATCGCCGGTGGCCCGGTGCGCGCCGTGCTGGAGTGCGCGGGCATCCACGACGTGCTCAGCAAGTCGCTCGGCTCGTCGAACCCGATCAACATCGTGCACGCCACGGTGGCCGCTCTGCAGGGCCTTCAGCGCCCCGAGGAGATCGCCGCCCGTCGTGGTCTGCCGCTGGAGGACGTCGCCCCCGCCGCTCTGCTGCGGGCGCGTGCCGGGGTGGGTGTGTGAGCATGGCCCGCCTGAAGATCACGCAGACGAAGTCCTACATCGGCAGCAAGCAGAACCACCGCGACACGCTGCGTTCGCTCGGGCTGAAGAAGCTCGGCGACGTGGTTGTCAAGGAGGACCGCCCCGAGTTCCGCGGCATGGCGCAGACCGTGCGGCACCTCGTGACGGTCGAGGAGGTCGACTGAGATGGCGGAGAACAACCCGCTGAAGGTCCACAACCTCCGGCCCGCCCCGGGCGCCAAGACCGCCAAGACCCGTGTCGGTCGTGGTGAGGCGTCCAAGGGTAAGACCGCTGGTCGTGGCACCAAGGGCACCAAGGCCCGCTACCAGGTTCCGGAGCGCTTCGAGGGTGGGCAGATGCCCCTCCACATGCGGCTCCCGAAGCTCAAGGGCTTCAAGAACCCCTTCCGTACCGAGTACCAGGTCGTGAACCTGGACAAGCTCGCCGCGCTCTACCCCGAGGGTGGCGAGGTCACCAAGGCGGGTCTGGTCGCCAAGGGTGCGGTGCGGAAGAACCAGCTCGTCAAGGTGCTGGGCACCGGTGAGGTCTCCGTGGCGCTCCAGGTGACGGTCGACGCCGTCTCCGGCTCCGCCAAGGAGAAGATCACCGCTGCCGGCGGCACCGTCACCGAGCTCGGCTGAGCACGGTGCACACCCAACCGGGGATGCCCCAGATATGGGGCATCCCCGGTTGGTCGTTCCAAGGGGGGCCAGGTCGCCGGTAAGGTGGCGTGCGTTGTTACCTTCCGTGCGGTACGTCTCCGTGCGGGACCTGGCTGATAAGTATTCGTCGATCCTCAAGACCGTCACCTCTCGCGCAAGCACGCGGGGGGCGCAGGAGGCAATGTGCTCACCGCGTTCGCCCGGGCGTTCAAGACGCCCGACCTGCGCAAGAAGCTGCTGTTCACGCTGGGCATCATCGTGCTCTTCCGGCTCGGGCAACACGTCCCGATCCCGGGCATCGACTACAAGAACGTCCAGACGTGCATGGACCTCGCCAAGGGCCAGCAGGGGCTGTTCGGCTTGGTCAACATGTTCAGTGGTGGCGCACTGCTCCAGATCACCATCTTCGCGCTCGGGATCATGCCGTACATCACGGCGAGCATCATCCTTCAGCTGCTGACCGTGGTGATCCCGCGTCTCGAGGCCCTCAAGAAGGAGGGCCAGACCGGGCAGGCGAAGATCACGCAGTACACCCGTTATCTGACCATCGCGCTCGCGATCCTCCAGGGCACCGGGCTGGTGGCCACCGCCCGCAGCGGCTCGCTCTTCCAGAGCTGCCCGGTCGGCGGCCAGATCGTCCGGGACGACTCGATCTTCACCACCGCCGTGATGGTCATCACGATGACCGCCGGCACCGCGTTGATCATGTGGCTCGGTGAGCTGGTGACCGACCGGGGCATCGGCAACGGCATGTCGATCCTGATGTTCGTCTCGATCGCCGCCGGGTTCCCCAGCGCGATGTGGAGCATCAAGCAGCAGGGCAAGATCATGGGGGGCTGGCTGGAGTTCAGCCTGGTCATCCTCTGCGGTCTGGCCATGGTCGCCCTGGTGGTCTTCGTCGAGCAGGCGCAGCGTCGCATCCCCGTGCAATACGCCAAACGCATGATCGGCCGTCGCAGTTACGGCGGTACGTCCACCTACATCCCGATGAAGGTGAACCAGGCGGGTGTGATCCCCGTGATCTTCGCCTCGTCGCTGCTGTACATCCCGGCGCTGATCGTCCAGTTCTCCAATTCCAAGGCCGGCTGGGCGACGTGGATCTCGCAGAACTTCGTCAAGGGCGACCATCCGATCTACATCGCCACGTACTTCCTGCTGATCGTCTTCTTCGCGTTCTTCTATGTCGCCATCAGCTTCAACCCCGAAGAAGTTGCCGACAACATGAAGAAGTATGGTGGGTTCATCCCGGGTATCCGGGCTGGTCGTCCCACCGCGGAGTATCTGAGCTACGTGCTGAACCGCATCACGTGGCCCGGTGCGCTCTATCTGGGCTTGATCGCCCTGGTGCCCACGGTGGCACTGGTGACGCTCAACGCCAACCAGAACTTCCCGTTCGGCGGCACGAGCATCCTGATCATCGTGGGTGTCGGCCTGGAGACTGTGAAGCAGATCGAGAGCCAGCTTCAGCAGCGACACTACGAAGGGTTCCTCCGCTGATGCGAATCGTCCTCGTCGGGCCTCCGGGAGCCGGCAAGGGTACGCAGGCCGCGTACCTTGCCGAGAAGCTGTCGATCCCGCATATCTCCACCGGCGACCTGTTCCGCGCGAACATCAGCCAGGGCACTCCCCTCGGCAAGCAGGCGCAGGAGTACATGAGGGCCGGGCAGCTGGTACCGGACGAGGTCACCATCGCCATGGCGGAGGACCGGCTGAACCAGCCCGACGCGGAGCAGGGCTTCCTGCTGGACGGGTTCCCGCGGAACCAGTTCCAGGCCGAGGCCCTGGACACCTATCTGGCGGACCACGGCGTCTCGCTGGACGCGGTGCTGGACCTGGAGGTCCCCGAGTCCGAGGTGATCAAGCGCATCGCGGGCCGTCGTACCTGCCGTAACGACAGCTCGCACACGTTCCACGTGGAGTACAAGCCCCCGAAGACCGAGGGCGTGTGCGACACCTGCGGCGGCGAGCTGTACCAGCGCGAGGACGACAGCGAGGAGACGGTCCGCAAGCGCTTGGAGGTCTACCACCGGGAGACCGAGCCGATCATCGACTACTACAAGGCCAAGGGCCTGGTCGTGACGATCTCGGCGCTCGGCAAGGTGGCGGAGGTCACCCAGCGGGCGATGGACGCCCTGGCGGCGAAGGCGGCCTGAAGGCCGCGAGGACCCCTACGGAACGGCCGCAGGCGCCCGGTACGGGCCCTGCGGCCGTACTGTTGAGCAAATACGTCACTGCACAGACCACGAGAGAACGACCCGGGAAGGCCCCCATGGTGGAGATCAAGACTGCCGAGCAGATCGCCAAGATGCGCGAGGCGGGGCTGGTCGTCGCCGCCATCCATGAGGCGACGCGCGCGGCGGCCGTGCCGGGCGCGACCACCAAGGACCTGGACGACGTCGCCCGCAAGGTGATCGCCGACCACGGCGCCAAGTCGAACTTCCTCGGCTACGGCGGCTTCCCCGCCACGATCTGCACCTCGGTGAACGATGTCGTGGTGCACGGCATCCCGGACCGGGAGACCGTCCTCAGGGACGGCGACATCATCTCCATCGACGCGGGCGCGATCGTGGACGGCTGGCACGGCGACGCCGCCTTCACCGCCTTCGTGGGCACCGGCCACGCCCCGGAGCTGTACGAGCTCAGCCGGGTCACCGAGGAGTCGATGTGGGCCGGGATCGCCGCGGTCCGCAGGGGCAACCGGCTGGTCGACATCTCCAAGGCGATCGAGGGCTACATCCGCCGCCAGCCCCGTCCGGCCTCCGGCAAGTACGGGATCATCGAGGACTACGGCGGCCATGGCATCGGCACCGAGATGCACATGGACCCGCATCTGCTGAACTACGTCTCCAAGAAGCGCGGCAAGGGCCCCCGGCTGGTCCCCGGCTTCTGCATCGCGATCGAGCCCATGGTGAGCCTGGGCACCGCGAAGACCCACGTCCTGGCCGACGACTGGACGGTCAAGACGGACGACGGGACCTGGTCCAGCCACTGGGAGCACTCGGTCGCGCTGACCGAGGAGGGCCCGCTGGTGCTGACCGCCGTGGACGGCGGCAAGGCCAAGCTGGCCGAGCTGGGCGTGGAGGCCGCGCCCGACCCGCTGGCCTGAGACTCCTCGGCCGGTGAATCCCCGGCCGGTGAATCCTGGGTCGATGACTCCTCGGCCGGTGACTCCTTGGCCTGAAGACTCCGGATCTCCGGGGTAAAGATCTCAAAATCGGGGCATGATGCCCCGGATTCGTGTTTCGGGAAGCGCTGACGTAGACTGACACGTCGGCTCACGCATGCCCTCCCGCATGTCGCGAGCCGATCAAGGTAGCCGATCCCGAAAGCAGGACATGGCCAAGAAGCAAGGCGCCATCGAAATCGAGGGCACCGTGATCGAGTCTCTGCCGAACGCGATGTTCAAGGTGGAGCTCCAGAACGGTCACAAGGTCCTCGCGCACATCAGCGGCAAGATGCGTATGCACTACATCCGCATCCTGCCCGATGACCGGGTTGTCGTGGAGCTGTCTCCGTACGACCTCACGCGCGGACGGATCGTCTACCGCTACAAGTAGATCTCACGACCCGGAGAACCTCACACCCATGAAGGTCAAGCCGAGCGTCAAGAAGATCTGCGACAAGTGCAAGGTGATCCGCCGCCACGGCCGGGTCATGGTCATTTGCGACAACCTGCGCCACAAGCAGCGCCAGGGCTGACCCGCACCGACCGGTAGACCTGCACCACTCGCAGCATCTTCGCGCGACGACATAACTCTGTGTACATACGCAGTCACCCGTTCCCGCCCCGCGGGGACGACACCCCCGGTCGGAGGCCGGGGACCCGGTAGCCGTGTTCGGCGGCGGCCGGGAGTGGTGCTGCGGAAGACCTCCGACAACCATCTGGAGCCAGATTCATGGCACGCCTCGCAGGCGTTGATCTCCCGCGCGACAAGCGCGTCGAGGTCGCCCTCACCTACGTCTTCGGCATCGGTCGCACCCTTGCCCAGCAGACGCTCGCCAACACCGGTGTGAACCCGGACACCCGCGTTCGCGACCTGGCCGAAGAGGACCTGGTCAAGATCCGCGAGTACGTGGACAACAACATCAAGACCGAGGGTGACCTCCGTCGCGAGATCCAGGCCGACATCCGCCGCAAGGTCGAGATCGGCTGCTACCAGGGTCTGCGTCACCGCCGCGGCCTTCCGGTCCACGGCCAGCGCACCAGCACCAACGCCCGCACCCGCAAGGGCCCGCGTCGCGCCATCGCCGGTAAGAAGAAGCCGGGCAAGAAGTAGTCCGCACCGGACGCTGACAAGCGGTCCGAGCTGTAGGACCGACCACCTCCACGGGAGAATTCCAGAATGCCTCCGAAGAGCAGGACGGCCGGCGCCAAGAAGGTGCGCCGCAAGGAGAAGAAGAACGTCGCCCACGGGCACGCTCACATCAAGAGCACGTTCAACAACACCATCGTCTCGATCACCGACCCGACCGGGAACGTGATCTCTTGGGCCTCGGCCGGCCACGTCGGCTTCAAGGGCTCGCGCAAGTCCACTCCGTTCGCCGCGCAGATGGCCGCCGAGTCGGCCGCCCGCCGCGCGCAGGAGCACGGCATGCGCAAGGTCGACGTGTTCGTCAAGGGTCCGGGCTCCGGCCGTGAGACCGCGATCCGCTCGCTCCAGGCCACCGGCCTGGAGGTGGGCTCGATCCAGGACGTCACTCCGACTCCGCACAACGGATGCCGCCCGCCCAAGCGTCGGCGCGTCTGACCAGCTGAAGTAGGAGACAACAAAAACAATGGCGCGTTACACCGGGGCCGACTGCAAGCGTTGCCGTCGGGAGAAGCAGAAGCTCTTCCTCAAGGGGAGCAAGTGCGAGAGCGCGAAGTGCCCGATCGAGATCCGTCCTTACCCCCCGGGTGAGCACGGTCGCGGGCGCACCAAGGACAGCGAGTACCTGCTGCAGCTTCGTGAGAAGCAGAAGGCGACCCGCATCTACGGTGTCCTTGAGAAGCAGTTCCGTGGCTACTACGCGGAGGCGAACAGGAAGTCCGGCAAGACCGGTGAGAACCTGCTGCGCATCCTCGAGACCCGTCTCGACAACGTGGTCTACCGGGCCGGCTTCGCCAAGTCCCGCGACCACGCCCGTCAGCTGGTCCGCCACGGCCACATCAACGTGAACGGCCGCAAGACCGACATCCCGTCGGCCCGCGTCACCGTGAACGACATCATCGAGGTCCGTCCGAAGTCCCGGACCCTGACCCCCTTCCAGGTGGCTCAGGCCGAGGCGGGCGACCGCACCGTGCCGGCGTGGCTGGAGGCCATTCCGTCGCAGCTGCGGATCCTCGTGCACTCGCTGCCCGAGCGCCAGGTGATCGACACCCAGGTGCAGGAGCAGCTGATCGTCGAGCTCTACTCGAAGTAGTAGAGGGCTGGACGATACGGGCGGTACGGAGCCGTTTGGCACGTACCGCCCGTACCATTGAAGGGTTCGGCGTCAAATAGCGGGCGCCGAAGACTGGAGGCAAACCCCATGCTGATCGCTCAGCGTCCCTCGTTGACCGAAGAGGTCGTCGACGAGTTCCGCTCCCGGTTCGTGATCGAGCCGCTGGAGCCGGGCTTCGGCTACACCCTCGGAAACTCCCTGCGTCGTACGCTCCTGTCCTCGATCCCCGGTGCGGCCGTCACCAGCATCCGGATCGACGGGGTCCTGCACGAGTTCACCACCGTGCCGGGCGTCAAGGAGGACGTCACCGACCTGATCCTCAACATCAAGCAGCTGGTCGTCTCGAGCGAGCACGACGAGCCGGTCGTGATGTACCTGCGCAAGCAGGGCCCGGGTCTGGTCACCGCCGCCGACATCGCGCCGCCCGCCGGTGTCGAGGTGCACAACCCCGACCTGGTCCTGGCCACGCTGAACGGCAAGGGCAAGCTGGAGATGGAGCTGACCGTCGAGCGCGGTCGCGGCTACGTCTCCGCCGTCCAGAACAAGCAGGTCGGCCAGGAGATCGGCCGCATCCCGGTCGACTCCATCTACTCGCCGGTGCTCAAGGTCACCTACAAGGTCGAGGCGACCCGTGTCGAGCAGCGCACCGACTTCGACAAGCTGATCGTCGACGTCGAGACCAAGCAGGCCATGCGGCCGCGCGATGCCATGGCGTCGGCCGGTAAGACCCTGGTCGAGCTGTTCGGCCTGGCCCGCGAGCTCAATGTGGACGCCGAGGGCATCGACATGGGTCCGTCCCCGACGGACGCCGCGCTCGCCGCGGACCTGGCGCTGCCGATCGAGGAGCTCGAGCTCACCGTCCGTTCGTACAACTGCCTCAAGCGCGAGGGCATCCACTCCGTGGGTGAGCTCGTGGCGCGGTCCGAGGCGGACCTGCTCGACATCCGGAACTTCGGCGCCAAGTCGATCGACGAGGTCAAGGCGAAGCTGGCCGGTATGGGCCTGGCGCTCAAGGACAGCCCGCCCGGATTCGACCCGACCGCCGCGGCGGACGCCTTCGGCGCGGACGACGACGCGGACGCCGGTTTCGTCGAGACCGAGCAGTACTGAGACCTCCGGCGGGCACTCGCCCGTCGGTAACTGACACCGGTACCTGATACGGCCGGTGCAGACATCTAGGAGATACACATGCCGAAGCCCACCAAGGGCGCCCGTCTGGGCGGCAGCGCTGCGCACGAGCGGCTCCTGCTGGCGAACCTCGCCACCGCGCTGTTCGAGCACGGCCGGATCACCACCACCGAGGCGAAGGCCCGCCGCCTGCGCCCGGTCGCGGAGAAGCTGGTCACCAAGGCGAAGAAGGGCGACCTTCACAACCGCCGTCTGGTGCTCCAGACCATCCGCGACAAGAGCGTCGTGCACACTCTCTTCACCGAGATCGGGCCGCGCTACGAGAACCGGCCGGGTGGCTACACCCGCATCACCAAGATCGGTAACCGCCGTGGCGACAACGCCCCGATGGCGGTCATCGAGCTGGTCGAGGCGCTGACCGTGCAGCAGGAGGCCGTCGGCGAGGCCGAGGCCGCCACCAAGCGCTCCGCCAAGGACGCCGCCGGCGACCAGGCCGCCGCGAACCTCAAGAAGGACGAGGCCCCGGCCGCCGAGGCCACCGAGGCCGAGGCCACCGAGGCTCCGGCCGAGGAGAGCAAGGACGCCTGAGCGCCCTTCCGGCCACATGGACGGGCCCGCCCCCGCGACACGGGGGCGGGCCCGTCCCGCATGGAGAGGAACCATTGGTGACTGACGAGGCGGCGCCCGGTTTCGTACGGGTCCGGCTGGATCTCGCCTACGACGGCAAGGACTTCTCGGGCTGGGCCAAGCAGCGCGAGCGGCGCACCGTACAGGGCGAGCTGGAGAGCGCGCTGCGGACGGTGACGCGCTCCTGTGAGACGTACGAGCTGACCGTCGCGGGCCGCACCGACGCCGGGGTGCACGCCCGTGGCCAGGTGGCGCACGTGGACCTGCCCGAGGAGCTGTGGGCCGAGCACCGGGACAAGCTGCTCCGCCGGCTGGCCGGCCGGCTGCCCCACGACATACGGGTCTGGCGGGTCACCGAGGCCCCGGCCGGGTTCAACGCCCGTTTCTCCGCGATCTGGCGGCGCTACGCCTACCGGGTCACCGACCACCCCGGCGGGGTCGACCCGCTGCTGCGCGGCCATGTGCTGTGGCACGACTGGCCGCTGGACGTGGACGCCATGAACGCGGCCTCGAAGCGGCTCCTGGGCGAGCACGACTTCGCCGCGTACTGCAAGCGGCGCGACGGCGCCACCACCATCCGCACCCTCCAGCGGCTCGACTGGGTGCGCGGCGCGGACGGCATCGTCACGGCCACGGTGCGGGCGGATGCCTTCTGCCACAACATGGTGCGCTCGCTGGTGGGCGCCCTGCTCTTCGTCGGCGACGGCCACCGCGCCCCCGACTGGCCGGCCACGGTGCTCGCCGCGGGCGTGCGCGACTCCGCCGTCCACGTGGTCCGCCCCCATGGCCTGACGCTGGAGGAGGTCGGCTATCCGGCCGACGACCAACTCGCGGCCCGTAACCGGGAGTCCCGCAACAAGCGCTCCCTGGCGGGCGCGACGGCGATCGGCTCCGGCTGCTGCTGAACCGTGAAGGGGTGTTGGCAGGCGATCACCGGGTATTCGCCACGCGCGGTGTCGCATCCGCCGGGCGGCGGAGGCCGAGGCGGCACGGGGATGGACATGATGCGCTTCCGGGGCCTTCGGAAGATCGATAAAATCTGCCCACCGACAACGGTCGACGACCGCGAAAGGGACCCGCGTGACTACCAGCGAGGCCGCTGTACGGGAGCGCCTGACCAGGGCGCTCCAGGAGCGTGACGAGGAGATCGCCGATCGCTGGGTCGAGCTGCAGATGGAGCAGGCCCTGCTGGACACCGACATCGGGGAGGCCGAACTCCGCGAGGAGGCCTACGCCTTGATCGAGGCGCTGGTCCCGGGTCTGCAGAGCGGTGTGCCGGTGGACCGGGTGGTGACCTCCACTCCGGGGCTGCACGAGGCCGTGGTCGGGCTGTCGCTGCGCCGGGCGCGGGCCGGGGCCACACCGACGGCCACCTCGCTCGCGGTGCTCGCGCTCAAGGAGGCCCTGCTCAAGGCGGTGCAGCGGGACACCCGTGACGCCGAGGAGCTGTTCGCCTCGGCGGTCTTCATGAACCGGCTGCTCGATGTGGCAGGGGCGCTGTCCTTCGAGACGTATGTGGAGGGCCGGGAGGAGATCATCCGCCGGCAGAGCCAGCAGTTGATGGAGCAGTCGACACCGGTGGTGCGGCTGTGGCGGCAAGTGCTGGCCGTCCCGCTGATCGGCACGCTGGACACCGCGCGGACCCAGGTGGTCATGGAGAACCTCCTCCAGGCCATCCAGGACCACGAGGCGTTGGTCGCGATCGTCGACATCACGGGCGTGCCGACGGTGGACACCGCCGTCGCCCAGCATCTGATGCAGACCGTCAACGCGGTGCGGCTGATGGGCGCGGACTGCGTCATCAGCGGGGTCCGGCCCTCGATCGCCCAGACCATCGCCCAGCTCGGTATCGATCTGTCCACCATCCTCACCCGGGCGACGCTGGCCGACGCGCTGGCCGCCGCGATCAAGCTGATCGACGGCCCCGGGCCCGACGGTGATGAAGGAGACGGCCGGTGACCGGTCAGCCCCAGCCCGGAGTTCCGATTCTGCGACTGGGCGATGTCCTGGTCACCGGCCTGCTCAATGAGCTCGACGACCGGACCGCCATCGCCTTCACCGAGGAGCTGACCGAGCGGATCTCGGCCGAGGGCGCCCGCGGGGTGCTCATCGACATCTCCCGGCTGGAGATCATCGACTCGTTCGTGGCCCGGACGCTGATGGAGCTGACCACGGTGGCCCGGCTGCTGGGCGCCCGGGTGATCGTGGCCGGGATGCGACCGCCGGTGGCGATCACCCTGGTCGAGCTGGGGATCGAACTCGTCGGTGTGGAGACCGCACTCAATCCGGAGCAGGGCATGGCCGCGCTGGGGTGGCGGCAGGCCCCACAGCCTCCGGAAGGGGCCCGACGTGGCACTGCCGGGTGAATCCCTTTTCGCCTCCCGCGGTACCAAGGTGTCCTCGCGGGCGCAGGGCCGGCGCCCGACCGGGCCGGCCACGTATCCGGTACGCACCGAGGAGGACCTGCTGACGGTCCGCCACGCGGTGCGCGCGGCCACCGTCGAGGTGGGCTTCGGCCTGGTGGACCAGACCCGGGTGGTCACGGCCGCCAGCGAGCTCGCCCGTAACGCGTATGTCCACGGGGGCGGCGGCACGGTCACCCTCGAGTATCCGCGCGAGTCCTCCGGGCGGCGGGGGCTGCGGCTGACCGTCATGGACGAGGGACCGGGGATCGCGGACCTCGACGCGGCGCTGACCGACGGCTTCACCACCGGCACCGGCCTGGGCCACGGCCTGGGCGGCGCCCGGCGGCTGATGGACGAGTTCACGGTGCGCACCGGACCGGGTGAGGGCACCGTGGTGGTCGCCACCCGCTGGACGGTCCGGTGACCCACCCGCTCACGGCGCCCACCACCGAGGTGCGCGTCGACCACCGCAGCGCCGTGCACCTGGCCGCCGAGACGGCGCGCGCGGTGGCCCGGGAGTGCGGGCTGCCGGGCGCGCTGCCCGATCAGGCGGCGCTGATCGCCTCGGAGCTGGCGACCAACCTGAACAAGCACGCCGGCGACGGCACGCTCTACGTCCAGCCCCTGCCGCTGGGCCACGGTGTGGAGATCGTCGCCGCCGACCGGGGCCCCGGTATGCGGGACCCCGAGCGCTGTCCGGCGGACGGCTGCACCACCGCCGGAACGCTGGGGGGCGGGCTCGGCGCCGTGAACCGGATGGCCACCCACTTCACCATCCGCAGCGCCGACGGCCCAGGTGCGGGCACCTGGGCCTGCGCCCGGCTCACCCCGCCGGGCGAGCGGCGGCAGGAGTGGCAGGGGGTGGGCACGGTCTGTCTGCCCGCCGAAGGCGAGGAGGACTGCGGCGACGCCCGCGCGATCGTCGACACCGGCTCCGCCCGCACCGCGGTCGTCCTCGACGGTCTCGGCCACGGCCGGGCCGCCGCCGAGGCGGCCCAGGCGGCCCTGGGGGCGTTCCACACCGACCCCGACCGGCCGCTGCCGGAGGTGGTCACCCGGATGCACCGGGTTCTGCGGCACACCCGCGGGGCCGCGGTGGGGCTGCTGCGGCTGTACCCCGACCGCGCCGACTACTGCGGCATCGGCAACATCCGCGCCCTCGCCCTGAGCCACGAGGGCGTGTCGTACCGGCTGACCGGGCAGCCCGGGGTGGTCGGCTGGGAGATGCCCGCACCGCGCGTGCACGGCTTCCCGCTGCCCCAGGGGTCCACGGCGGTGCTGCACAGCGACGGCATCGACGCCCGCTGGGGGCTCGACCCGCCCCCGCGGCTGCTCCGTCTGCCGCCGCCCCTGCTGTCCGCCGCACTCGCCCATGGCCATCGCCGCGTCCGCGACGACGCCACGGTTCTCGCGGCCAGGTCTCCCTTAAGGCTTCCATGACGACGAGGACCCTCACCTGCGCCACGACAGCGGCGCTCAGCCGGGCCGTCCGGGCGCTGGCCCGGGACCACGCCCTGGACCCGGCGGTCCGGGCACGCCTGGTGCTGTCCGCCGCCGAGGCCGCCGGGGCGGCGCTGCGCGCAGGCCGCGAGACCGGGCTGACGTGGGCGTACGACCCGGAGGAGGGGGTGCTCACGGTGGTGCTGCGGATGCCGCCGGGCGGGACGGGCCCGATGGCGGGGGATCTTCCGCTGGCCGCCGACGCGGTGACCGAGGACGAGGTGGTGTGGCGCCTCCCGGCGTCCGCTGCGTCCTCGGCGGCCCCGGTGTCCCCGACGTCCCCTGCGTCCCCGGCGTCCCCGGGGCAGGCGGCGCCCGACGGCGCCGGGGAGGGTGCCCCCGACGACGCCGCCCTCGCCGCCGAGGAGCTGCGGGCCGTCGTGGCCGCCGCCGACGCGCTCACCGCCGAGCACCGCCGCCTCAACGACGAACTCGCGGAGACCAACAGCGGGGTGCTCGCGCTCTACGTCCAGCTCGACGAGCGGGACGAGCAGTTGCGCACCGCGCACGGCCAGACCCTGCGGGAGCTGGAGGACGCGCTGCGTCCGCCGCCCATCAAGGCCGACGGTCTCGAACTCGCCGTGCACTACGAGCCGGCCGGCACCGACGCGCCCACCGGCGGCGATCTGTACGACTGGTTCGTGCTGCCCGACGGCACCGTCCACATCACCATCGTGGACGCGCTGGGCCATGGGGTGACCAGTACGCGCAGCGCGCTCAACGTCACCCACGCGGTGCGCACCCTGGCCCTGGAGGGCCACCGGCTCCAGTCGATCGTGGGCCGCACGGACGAGATCCTGCGCCCCTTCGACCGGTCGGTGATGGCTACCGTGCTGCTCGCCCGTATCGATCCGGCCACCGGTGAGCTGTGGCTGGCCAACGGGAGCCATCCGCCCGCGCTGCTGCTGCGCCGCGACGGGTCGGCCCGGTATCTGGAGGCCCGGGGGCGCGGGATCGGCTTCCCGTTGCCCGGCAGCGAGACGCCGCTGACCGAGCGGCTGGCCCCCGGGGACCTCCTCGTGCTCTACACCGACGGTCTCACCGAGAGCCGCCGGGACCCGATCGAGGGCGAGAAGCGCCTGATCGAGGCCGCGCACAAGCATCTGCAGAGCCCGATCGAGGAGGTCCCCGGCGCCATCGCGGAGGATATGCACACGGTGATCCTGCATCCGGACGACACCCTGGCGATGGCGGTGCGGGTCGCCGGTCGGTGAGCCCACCGGCACGGGCCCGCGTCAATGGGCCCGTGCCGACGGGGCCGGATCAGTGATCGGCGGCCGGGCCGAGGCGCTGCCGCGGGATACGGCCCTGATGGTCCCGCTGCCGGGGGACCGGACGCGGGAGCGGGCGCTCGTCATGCGGCTGCGCGCGGACCAGTTGCTCGAACAGGGGCCGCGCCGCGACCAGCGCCTCCCGCATCCGCTCGGTGTCGGCCTCGCCCTCATGCACCCGCGCGGCCATGGTGTGCAGCCGGCGGTAGCCGTCGATCTCGTCGGGATGACGGACGGACAGCGCGTCCATCCGCTTCGCGTCGGACTCGGCCGGATAGCCACGGTCGACGGCCAACGCGCCCAGCAGCCGGTCGGCTTCGCGCAGCGCCCATCCGGGGGAGTCCACGAACCGCTCCTGAAGGCCCGCCCACCGTGCCGCGTACTGCTCCCTCGCTTCGGGGGGCAGGCTCCGGACCGGCAGATCGCCGCTGCGGCCCTGCCGCACCGAGGGGGCGATCACAAGGCCCGCCATGGCGGCCAGGGCCGCCAGCAGGATGATGAGCGTGACTGTTGACATCGCAGTGCCTTCCGCAGAGATTTCCTCGCTCGAGGCTGTTATCACCGAGTGTTACCGATGATCTCCGCGGCAAACACGGCAGGTATGCGCCAAGGGTCTCAATTCCCCGTGGTGGAGGAGGTGATGGCGAGGTCACCGGTGCGGGTGAGGTGAGGGCGGACACCGTGGGTGACCGGGAAGAGGTCCGTTTTGTCGCGGTCCACGATGTCGCCGACGATACGGCCGATCCGGATCGGGGTGCCGGTCCCGGCGGACTTATGGAGCGTCAGGATCCAGCCCGCGGTGCCCCGATCGTCCGTACGGGCCTCCTGTATCCGGTCGTAGGGGATGGTGAAGCGGAACCGGCCGCCGTCCACCGCCGTGACCCCGGTGCGGAACGGGCGGGCCGGGCCCCGGGACGGGGTGGCCACCGCGATCGGGGCGGCGCCGGGCCCGAAGCGCGCCCCGTGCAGGGTGCCTTCGACGGCGATCCCCTCGGCGTCCGGGCGGATCACCCGGGCCTCGGCGTGGGCCGGGCGCCGCCAGGCGCGCAGCGCGAGATAGCCGTCGACGGTGGGGTAGGGGATCCACCAGGCGAACGGAGAGCCGGGCAGCGGCTCCAGGCCCAGCAACCCGCGCCCCTCGGCGAACCGGCAGACGACCCGGCGGCGGGCGCCGTCGGCGGGGCGGACCACATGCAGATCCCAGCGGCCCTCGGCGAGATCGAGCGTCGCGCGGTCGAGCGTGGCCGTCCAGGGCGCGGCCGGCGCGGGGCCGGCCGGGGGCAGAAGCGGAATCCGGAAGGGGGCCTCGTCGCTCCTGCGGCGGGTGACGGTCAGCTCCAGCTCCTCGCCGCGCACCTCGGCGGGCTCCAGCAGCACCGACAGATTGCCCTCGGCGGTGACCCGGCAGGACGCCACGGGCCGCAGCGGCTTGCGGATCAGCTGCTTGACCGCGCTCTTGAGGGTGGCGGACAGCGGCGCCCCGGCCGCCCGGCCCCGGACCGGCGCGACCGTACGGCGCCGGGCGGCCGGGGCGCCGGTGCCGCGGGCGGTATGGAGTTCCTCGATGAGCCGCTCGTAGGCGGCCGCCACCCGCTCCGGTGCGTACCGACGCGCCGCGACGCGGGCCGCCGCGCCCATCGACCGGCGCAGCTCGTCGTCCTCGATCAGGGTCAGCAGCCCCTTGGCGATGCCGTCGGCGTCGCCGACCGGCACCAGCAGACCGTCCCGCCCATCGGTGATGATCTCGCCGGGCCCGTGCGGGCAGTCGGTGGCGACCACGGGCACCCCGCAGTGCATCGCCTCGACGATCGTCATGCCGAAGGACTCCTCGCGGGAGGTGACGGCGGCGATCGCGCCCTTGGCCCACTCGGTCTCGATGGGGGAGTGGGCGCCCATGAGGGTGATGTGGCCGGCCAGCCCGAGCTCGTCGATCTGACGGCGCAGCACCGGGAGTTGCGGGCCGCGGCCGTAGATGCGCAGGTGCCAGTCGGGATGTTTGGCGGCGACCGACGCCCAGGCCGCCACCAGCAGGTCGTACCGCTTGACGGGGATCAGCCGGCCCGCGGCCACGACCAGTTTGGCGCGGCCGTCGGAGGGCTCGATCCCGGTGGCGGGCACCCCGTTGGGCAGGGCGGTCAGCCGGGTGGTGACGCCGGGGAGGTGGGCCCGGTGGGTGGCCGCGTCGGCCTCGGAGACGGAGGTGTACGCGTCGAGGTGGGGTATGGCGGCGTCGCAGGCGGCGCGGATCTCGGCACGGTGGGTTCCGTAGAGCCGGTGCTCCTGGCCGATCCGCAGATAGCGGCCGGTCCGGCCGAGCGCGGCGAGGTAGATGACCAGACCGGGGCGGGTGGCGATGACGACATCGGCGTCGGTGCGGCCGAGGTGGTCGGCGACGCGTTCGTCGGTGAGGGCGTTGAAGTTGGTGGTGCCCCTGGCCTCGGCGGCGGGGATGTGGGCACTGGGCCGCGTCAGCAGCGGATGGCCGAGATCGGCGGACCGGGCGGCGTTCTCGTGGGGGCGCAGGTCGATCAGGGGCCTGAGCCGCACGGCGGGGTGGAGGGGGAGGTTCGGGGTGTCGATGGTGCGGATCAGGGAGACGATCTCCACGGTGTGGTGCGCGGCGAGCGCCCCGGCCACATTGAAGGTCGACCGGATGGTGCCGCCGATGCCATAGGCGTTGTGGAGCAGGAAAGAAATCTTCATGGTGATGTACGCGCGGCGAGCCTGAGCTGCCGCGGCGTGCCCTCCCCTCCTGGGCCGCGCTGGGTTCTGGTTCCGGACCGGGCCGCAATGGGGCGGTGGTGAGCCGATTGGTGCCGCCGCTGCGGAGCCAGTAAGGACCGACTCGGTCGGTAAGACAGGCGGGAGCCGAGAAGGTTGCGTATGCGTGTGGTGATATGGGATCCACCACATTGGTGAAGGGGAGTACAACCCTCGCGGTGTTCCGGGAGTCTGCGGGGTGTCCGGGCGGTGGCCGTACGGTGACCGTGCGGTGTCCGTGCGGGTCCGAAATCGACGGGCGACGCCGAGCGGACGACGAAGGGACCCGGGGCCGTCATCACGTACGCGGCGGTGCGGACGGGGCCGCACCTGACGGTGTCCTTCGGGGCGAACCTCTCCGGTCCCTCGAAGTCCGAGGTCCCGGAGCAACTGGTGAACGGGCAGGCGGCGAAGGCGGCGCAGGCCGCCGCACCGGCCTCTCAGTCGGTGGCGGCCGCCTCCGCCGACGCCTGGGCGCTACCGCGGGCCAGGATGCGGCGGAAGGTGTAGTCGGCCACGTCGCGGCCGGCCTGGAGGGTCGCGGCGTCCGACTCCGTGACCGCCTTCCCCGACGTATAGCCGGAGATCGTGAAGTAGGCGTACCGCCCGATCGCGTTCGCCGAGCTCTGGCAGGCGGTGCGGCGGCAGAAGACCGGCACGCCCCCGCCGGAGAGCGAGGCGATGTTGGGCTTGTACTGGTCCTTGGCCTTCTCGGCCGCCGCCTTGCCGTCGAAGACGGCGACGCCGACCGTCACCGCGACGCCGTCCCGCGAGAAGGTGGCCCGCAGCAGCTTGCGGCAGCCGTTGTTCACCAGGACCGTGCCGAGCCCTCCCTGGGCGGCGGTGGCGCAGCTGGTCGTGGAGGCGGTGGACGCCTTCGCGTACGAGCGGTCGTCCTTCATGGCGCTCTTGTCCGGGAAGAGGGTGGCCGGGCTCAGCGGCGCCTTGTCCCGCTCGGCGCTGGAGATGATGTCCAGCGGCTTCGGCGGCGCGGGCGGGGCCACATCGGAGAAGGTGGGCTCGGGCGCGGCCGACTCGCTGGGGAGCTCCTGGGGGGTGGGCAGCCCGTCGGCCGAGTCGCCGCCGTTCTTGCCCTTGTGGCCGCTGCTGACCACGGCGATGGCGACGATCGCGGCGACCGCGGCGGTCGCCAGCGCCCCGCCGCCGATGAAGAGCAGCTTGCGGCGGCGGTCGCGGGCGGCGGACTGGTCGGCGAGCGCCGCCCAGTCCGGGGTCGACTGCTGAGGCGGCTGAGATCCTTCGGGCCCGTAAGGCCCCCCTTGCGGCCCGTAAGGCCCCCCTTGCCCAAAGCTCATGGCGCGCATCTTAGACCGGCCGGATGACCGGGGGGACCCGCCGTGCGGGCACGCCACGCGGCACGCCCCGCCCGGTACGCCGTCCCGCCCCGCGCGGAGGGGCGGGCGCGTCTCGTGGCCTCCTGTGCGGTGGGGCGGGCGCGTCCCCTGGTCTCCCGTCGGGTGTGTGGTGGGGCGGGGGGCGTTTTGACCCATGGCGGGGCGGGCCGGTATTCTGCCAGTTCGTTATGCGTATTGGCTTGCTCGTTCTCACGTGAGAGGCCGTTACGCCGGTTCACCGGGCCGATGACCAGCGGCAGGCACTCGGATGCGTCACCGATGTGCGGCCAGGGCTGTCGTGATCGTCCGGGTGGCCTTGTCCGGACCCGTCCCTCCGGTCCTCGCGGATCCGGGGAGACCCACTCACTGAAGAAGCGAAGGCTACGACCGTGCGTACGTACAGCCCCAAGCCCGGCGACGTTCAGCGTCAGTGGCACGTCATCGACGCCACCGACGTGGTTCTGGGCCGTCTGGCCTCCCAGGCCGCCACCCTTCTGCGGGGCAAGCACAAGCCGGTGTACGCACCGCATGTCGACGCTGGTGACTTCGTCATCATCATCAACGCCGACAAGGTGCACCTCTCCGGCAACAAGCGGACCCAGAAGATGGCGTACCGCCACTCCGGCTACCCGGGTGGTCTGCGCTCCATCCGCTACGACGAGCTGCTGGAGAAGAGCCCGGAGAAGGCCGTCGAGAAGGCCATCAAGGGCATGCTCCCCAAGAACACCCTGGGCCGTCAGATGCTCTCGAAGCTGAAGGTGTACTCGGGCGACCAGCACCCGCACGCCGCTCAGCAGCCGGTCCCGTTCGAGATCACCCAGGTCGCGCAGTAGTCCGGCCACCCCTTACGACGAAGAGAATCTGAGGAGCATCGTGGCCGAGACCACCGCCGAGACCCCCCTCGATGTCGAGGAGTACACCACCGAGAGCGTCGAGACGATCGAGTCGGAGTACACCTCCGAGTCGCTCGCTTCCCGCTTCGGTGACCCGCAGCCGGCCGCCGGCACCGGGCGCCGCAAGAACGCCGTGGCGCGTGTTCGCATTGTGCCGGGCAGCGGGCAGTGGAAGATCAACGGACGTACCCTTGAGGAGTACTTCCCCAACAAGGTTCACCAGCAGGAAGTCAACGAGCCCTTCAAGGTGCTCGAGCTGGACGACCGCTACGACGTCATCGCCCGCATCGCGGGTGGCGGCGTCTCCGGCCAGGCCGGAGCGCTGCGTCTGGGCATCGCCCGCGCGCTGAACGAGGCGGACGTGGACAACAACCGCGGCCCGCTCAAGAAGGCCGGCTTCCTGACCCGTGACGACCGCGCCACCGAGCGTAAGAAGTCCGGTCTGAAGAAGGCCCGCAAGGCGCCGCAGTACAGCAAGCGCTGACGCCCATCGCGGCACCGCAGCTTCACCCGAACGCCCCGGCGGCACCACCTGTGCCTCCGGGGCGTTCGGCTATCGCCACCTGGGGGCGTATACCTACAAGCAAGGTCCAGCCCCCCAGCTCGTAACTTCGGAGGACACCAGTGGGACGACTCTTCGGTACGGATGGTGTGCGCGGCGTCGCCAACGCCGATCTGACGGCTGAGATGGCGCTCGGCCTGTCGGTGGCCGCGGCGCATGTGCTCGCCGAAGCGGGAACCTTCGAGGGCCATCGACCGGTGGCGGTGGTCGGACGGGACCCGCGGGCGTCCGGGGAGTTCCTGGAGGCGGCCGTGGTGGCCGGACTGGCCAGTGCCGGGGTGGACGTGCTGCGGGTCGGCGTGCTGCCCACCCCGGCCGTCGCGCATCTGACCGCGGCGCTCGACGCGGACCTCGGGGTGATGCTCTCCGCGAGCCACAACCCGATGCCCGACAACGGGATCAAGTTCTTCGCCCGCGGCGGCCACAAGCTCGCCGATGAGCTGGAGGACCGCATCGAGACCACCTACCGCGCCCACGCCTCCGGTGAGCCGTGGGACCGGCCGACCGGCGCCGGGGTGGGCCGGGTCCGGACCTACGACGAGGGCTTCGACGCCTATGTGGCCCATCTGGTCGGCGTCCTCCCCAACCGGCTTGACGGCCTCAAGGTCGTCATCGACGGAGCGCACGGCGCCGCCGCCCGGGTCTCCCCGGAGGCGTTCGCGCGGGCCGGGGCCGAGGTCGTGACGATCGGCACCGACCCGGACGGCCTCAACATCAACGACGGCTACGGCTCCACCCACCTCGCCCGGCTCCAGGCCGCCGTCGTGGAGCACCGGGCGGACCTCGGCGTCGCCCACGACGGGGACGCCGACCGCTGTCTCGCGGTGGACGCGACGGGCCGGGAGGTCGACGGCGACCAGATCCTCGCCGTCCTGGCGCTGGCCATGCGCGAGGCGGGCGAACTGCGCAAGGACACGGTGGTCGGCACCGTGATGTCCAACCTCGGCTTCAAGCTCGCCATGCAGCGGGAGGGCGTCGAGCTGGTCCAGACGGCGGTCGGGGACCGCTATGTGCTGGAGGAGATGAAGACCCAAGGCTACGCGCTGGGCGGTGAGCAGTCCGGACACGTGATCGTCCTCGACCACGCCACCACCGGGGACGGCACGCTCACCGGTCTGCTGCTGGCGGCCCGCGTCGCCGCCACCGGCCGCACCCTGGCCGACCTCGCGGGCGTCATGGAGCGCCTGCCGCAGGTGCTGGTCAACGTCCCCGACGTGGACAAGTCCCGCGTCTCCTCCAGCGCCGACCTGGCCGCGGCCGTCGCCGAGGCGGAGCGCGAGCTGGGCGAGACCGGCCGGGTGCTGCTGCGCCCCTCGGGCACCGAGCCGCTGGTGCGGGTCATGGTCGAGGCGGCCGACATCGACCAGGCCCGCTCGGTCGCCGGGCGGCTGGCGGACGCGGTGAAGTCGGCCCTGGGCTAGGTCCCGGGCGGTGGTCCAGGGGGCAGCGGGCTCGGTAGGGGCCAGGGGTCCAGGGGCCCGGCCCCCTGGTCCGCTGGTCTTCCGGGTGTTCCGGGCCCTGGTTTTCCGGATTCCGGTCTTACGGGCCCCGGTCTTCCGGGGCCCGGTCGGTCTCCCGGGGCCCGGCTGTCCGGGACCCGGCCGGTCTTCCGGGGCCCGGCTGTCCGGGACCCGGCCGGTCTTCCGGGCTGCCGCTCGCCCCTCCGGACCCGTTCCGCCCGGCTGCTGGACCCCGACCCTGTGGACCTCGCCCCGTGCCCTGTGGACCTCCACCCGGCCCCGCGGCCACGGCCGTCCGGGTCACGCGTCCGGGCCGTGCGTCCGGCCATCCGCCCGGTCTCCGGCCCTCGGGCCCGGACCGTGCGCCCGGCCCGTCGGGCCGGTTCGCGGGTCAGCCCCGCGGCAGCGTCCGTCGCCGCTGCCGTTTCCACAGCACCTTCTGGAGCACCAGCGTCAGCGTCCCGGCCAGCACGATCCCCACCAGGTTCAGCAGCAGCTGCTCGGTCGAGCCCCACATCTGGTGGATCTCGCCGTAGCCGAGCGCCACCGCCGCGTTGGCCGCCGCCGGGACCGTGGTCACCGAGATGGCCACGCCCACCAGCGCACCGGACTTCGCCGAGGTCAGCGAGAGCGTTCCGGCGATCCCCGCGAGCACGGCCACCACGAACGAGAACATGTCCGGCTTCCAGATGAAGTCCGTGTTCGGCCGGGCGCCCTCCAGCATGTCCGCGCTGAACAGCCCCACGGCGTCCATCAGCATGCCGAAACCGGTCGTCAGCGCCATCGCCGCGGCGAATCCCACCAGCAGCGCGATCGCCGAGCGGGCGGCCAGCCGCGGTGCGCGCCGCACCAGCGCGGTGCACAGCCCCGCCAGCGGTCCGAACTCCGGGCCGACGGCCATCGCGCCGACGATCAGGATCGCGTTGTCCAGCACCACACCGCATGCCGCGATCATCGTCGCGAGGGTGAGGAAGGCGAGATAGGTGACCGAGAGCGTGGACTCCTCGTGGGTGGCGTCCGTCAGCTGCTCCCACAGGACGGCGTCCGCTCCCTCACCGGGCGCGTCCTCCTCCGCCTCGTCGGCACGCCGGGACAGCGACAGGTCGATGTTCTCCACGGCGATCGAGCCGGTCTCGTCCAGCCCCAGCTCACGCAGCTCGCCCAGCAGGGAGTCGCCCGCCTCGCGTGCCACGTCGCACATCACGACGTCCCCCATGGGGTTGCGCGCGGCGCCCGGCAGCACCACCAGATGGGTGGTGCCGACCGTCTTCTCGACGGTGCGCACCACCTCCTCGGTGCGGTCGGCGGGGACGATCAACCGCAGATGCAGCACGGCACGCTCTCCTCAGAGTTTGCGCAGGGACAGCCGCTGGACCTTGTGGTCCGGTCCCTTGCGCAGCACCAGCGTCGCCCGGCCCCGGGTGGGCTGGACGTTCTGCTGGAGGTTGGGCATGTTGATGGTCCGCCAGATCATCCGGCCGTAGTCCAGTGCCTCCTCCTCGGAGACCTGGGTGTACTTGCGGAAGTACGAGGACGGGTCCTGGAAGGCCGTCTGCCGCAGCTTCCGGAAGCGGCCCAGGTACCAGCTCTCGATGTCCTCGGTCCGGGCGTCCACGTACACGCTGAAGTCGAAGAAGTCCGCCAGACCCACCCGGGTCAGCCCGTCCTTCCCCGGCAGCGCGGGCTGGAGCACGTTGAGCCCCTCGACGATCAGGATGTCGGGGCGGTGCACGGTGAGCCGCTCACCGGGCACGATGTCGTAGATCAGATGCGAGTAGACGGGCGCCGACACCTCCGCCCGGCCCGCCTTCACATCCGCGACGAAGCGGGTCAGCGCCCTGCGGTCGTAACTCTCCGGGAACCCCTTGCGGGCCATCAGCCCGCGCCGCTGGAGCTCGGCGTTGGGGTACAGGAAGCCGTCGGTGGTGACCAGCTCCACCCGGGGGTGCTCCGGCCAGCGGGCCAGCAGCGCCTGGAGCAGCCGGGCGGTGGTCGACTTGCCCACCGCGACGCTGCCCGCCACGCCGATGACGAACGGGGTACCGGGCTGGGCGCCGTTGCCCCGCTTGGTGTCGCCGAGGAAGGTGTTGAGCGCGCCACGCAGATTGCCGGTGGCGGCCACGTAGAGGTTGAGCAGCCGGGACAGCGGCAGATAGACGTCGCGCACCTCCTCGAGGTCGATGACGTCGCCGAGCCCGCGCAGCCGCTCGACCTCCTCGGCGGTCAGCGGCAGCGGGGTCTTGTCCCGCAGCGCGCTCCACTCGGCGCGGGACAGGTCCACATACGGGGTCGCCTCGCCGCCCCGCCGCTGCGCCTCGCGCACGGTGCGCGCCTCGCGCGCGGTTGACGTGATCACCCAGTCATTGTCATGGCTGGGACCGGCCGGGGGACGGGCTCCGGGACGTGGGGTCGGTCACCCCGGGCCGGGGGCGGGGGAGTCTCAGCCGGGGAGCACGCCGGAGACCGAGCCGGTCGGGGTGGTCCTGGACGCGTCGGGGACCGTCACCTTCACGGGCTTGCCGAAGTCGGTCAGGTTCATGGTGACCATGACGCTCCCCGTGGTCAGCGTGGCGGACAGCTCCAGCCGGGCCGGCCGCCCGCCCTCGTCCACCCAGACCAGCGCCAGGTTGGGCAGCCCGCCGCCCATCGCCTTCCGGGCCGTCTCGAGTTGCTTCCGCCGCTCGTCCGCCAGGCCGAGGGTGAGCGTCCGGTAGTCGAGCGTGCCGCCGTAGAGGTGCACCGGGCGGCCGTCGATCGTGGTCGTGCCCCGGTCCGACACGTCGCGGATGGCCGACACCTGCCGCAGGACGTGCTCGGGGTCGTTGAGCGGGGCGCGCAGCAGGGAGTGGGCCCTGGCCTTGTCCCGGTCGATGACCGCCCAGCGGCCCTTGGGAACGGTCCGGCTGCAATAGACCTCACCCCCGCTGAAGACCTCGTCCATGTGGTCGACCGCGCCGTCCGGTAAGTCGACCGACAGCCTGCCCTTGTCGGCGGCCAGGTCGAACGGGCCCGCTATGGAGACGGTGGATTCCTCGTCCCCGCCGCGGATCACGACGGTCTCGTCGATCCGGGCGCTGGTGGCGCGGGCCTTCGCCACGGCGGCGCGGACGATGTCGACGGGTCTGCCGCCCGTGCTCTTCGCGGCGGATGGTTGCGCTCCGGTCTTCCCGCCCGGCGTCTCGGTGACGCGGACCTTCTCGTCCGAACCCGATGAACAGCCGGTGCCGAGCGCGAGCAGTAACACGGCGACGGACGACGACATGGTGATACGGCGCACGATCCCCCCTGGGAAAGTGAAAGGGCGGCCCCCCCCGGCCGCTCGTGCGCATTATCCACGGCAGCAGAGGGGCCTGGGCGTGGCCGGTGGTCGGCCTGCCGACCCCGGGGCCGTACGCTGCGTCCATGTGCGGAATCGTTGGTTATGTGGGAGGGCAGTCCGCCCTCGATGTCGTCCTCGCCGGGCTCAAGCGGCTCGAGTACCGCGGCTATGACTCGGCGGGCGTCGCCGTGCTGGCCGACGGTGGGCTGGCGGCCGCCAAGAAGGCGGGCAAGCTGGCCAACCTGGAGAAGGAGCTGGCCGACCGGCCGCTGCCCAGCGGCGGCACCGGCATCGGCCACACCCGGTGGGCCACCCACGGCGGCCCGACCGACGCCAACGCCCATCCGCACCTGGACAACGCGGGCCGGGTCTCCGTCGTCCACAACGGCATCATCGAGAACTTCGCCGCGCTCCGCGCCGAGTTGGCCGAGCGCGGCCACGACCTGGCCTCCGAGACCGACACCGAGGTCGTGGCGCATCTGCTCGCCGAGCAGTTCTCGTCCTGCGGCGACCTCGCCGAGGCGATGCGCCAGGTCTGCCGCCGGCTGGAGGGCGCCTTCACCCTGGTCGCGGTGCACGCGGACGCGCCCGATGTGGTGGTCGGGGCGCGCCGCAACTCGCCGCTGGTCGTCGGCGTCGGCGAGGACGAGGCGTTCCTCGCCTCCGATGTGGCCGCCTTCATCGCCCACACCCGCGAGGCCATCGAGCTGGGCCAGGACCAGGTCGTGGAGGCCCGCCGGGACGGTGTGGTGGTCACCGACTTCGACGGGGCGCCGGCCGAGGTCCGCCCGTACCACGTGGACTGGGACGCCTCCGCCGCCGAGAAGGGCGGCTACGACTACTTCATGCTCAAGGAGATCGCCGAGCAGCCGAAGGCCGTCGCGGACACCCTGCTCGGCCGCATCGACCTGGCCGGGAACCTCTGCCTGGACGAGGTGCGCATCCCGGCCTCGGTGCTGCGCGAGGTCAGCAAGGTCGTGATCGTGGCGTGCGGCACCGCCTACCACGCCGGCATGATCGCCAAGTACGCCATCGAGCACTGGACCCGTATCCCCTGTGAGACGGAGCTGGCCAGCGAGTTCCGCTACCGCGACCCGATCCTGGACCAGCGGACGCTGGTGATCGCCATCTCCCAGTCCGGCGAGACCATGGACACCCTCATGGCGCTGCGGCACGCGCGCGAGCAGGGCGCGAAGGTGCTGGCCATCTGCAACACCAACGGCTCCACCATCCCGCGTGAATCGGACGCGGTGCTCTACACCCACGCCGGGCCCGAGGTCGCCGTCGCCTCCACCAAGGCGTTTCTCACCCAGCTGGTGGCCTGCTACCTGGTGGCGCTCTACCTGGGTCAGGTGCGCGGCACCAAGTGGGGCGACGAGATCCTGTCCGTGATCCGCGAGCTGTCGGAGATCGCCACCCAGGTGGACCAGGTCCTGGAGACCATGGAGCCGGTGCGGGAACTGGCCCGGACGCTGGCCGACAAGAACACCGTGCTCTTCCTGGGCCGGCACGTGGGCTACCCCGTCGCCTTGGAGGGCGCGCTCAAGCTCAAGGAACTGGCCTACATGCACGCCGAGGGCTTCGCGGCGGGCGAGCTCAAGCACGGGCCGATCGCGCTCATCGAGCAGGACGTGCCGGTCGTGGTGGTCGTGCCGTCGCCGCGCGGGCGGTCGGTGCTGCACGACAAGATCGTCTCCAATATCCAGGAGATCCGGGCCCGCGGCGCCCGCACGATCGTGATCGCCGAACGCGGCGACGAGGCGGTGGGCCCGTACGCCGACCACCTGATCGAGATCCCGGCCACCCCGACCCTGCTCCAGCCGCTGGTGGCCACGGTGCCGCTCCAGGTCTTCGCGTGCGAGCTGGCGACGGCGCGGGGCAACGAGGTCGACCAGCCGAGGAACCTGGCCAAGTCGGTGACCGTGGAGTGACCGGGTGATCGTCGGCGTGGGCATCGATGTGGCCGGTATCGACCGTTTCGCGGAAGCGCTGGAGCGCACCCCCGGGATGGCGGACCGGCTGTTCGTCGAGCACGAACTGTGGCTGCCCAGCGGGGAGCGCCGTGGCATGGCCTCGCTGGCGGCCCGGTTCGCCGCCAAGGAGGCGCTCGCCAAGTCCCTGGGCGCCCCCGGCGGGCTGCGCTGGACGGACGCGGAGATCCTGACCGAACCCAGCGGCCGGCCCCGCCTCTCGGTACGCGGCACGGTCGCGGTGTGCGCGGAGCGGCTGGGGGTGCGGGGACTGCATGTCTCGCTGAGCCATGACGCGGGGGTCGCGTCGGCGGTGGTGATCGCGGAGGGGTGAGGGTTCCGCCGGGTTCCGCTGAGTGCGGGTTCCGCTGGGTGCGTGGTCGGGTGCGGGTGCGGGTGCGGGTAGTTGGTGGTTGCTGCGTGGTGCTTGTGCGGGTGCGTGGTGGTTGCTGGGGTGCGCCCGCTGTTCGTGGTGGGTGCCGGGGGCGGGGCCTCCGGTGCGGCGCCCTGGACCGCATATTTACGGCGCCGGTGCCCGGGGGCGTGGGGTGGGCCGGGAATTGGCGCCACAAATATGCGACAGCGTCCAGGACACCACCCCTCCGACCCCGCCCCCTCCCGTCTCGTCGGCGCCTGCCCGCCGGTGGCACAGGCCCCGGCCAGATTCCCGGTCGCCCGGGGACGGGCGCTCGGCGGGGTGGGTACGACCCCGCCCCCTCCCGTCTCGTCGGCGCCTGCCCGCCCGGTGGTCGTCGTCAGGCGCTCGGCCAGAGCGCTTCAGCGTGTGGTGTCGATCGCGACGTACTTCTCCTCGAGGTACTCGTCGATGCCGCTGCTGCCGCCCTCGCGCCCGATACCGGATTGCTTGACCCCGCCGAAGGGGGCACTGGGGTCGGAGACGTAGCCGCGGTTGAGCCCGACCATGCCGGTCTCGATCTGCTCGACCATGCGCAGCGCGCGCCCGAGATCCTGGGTGTAGACGTAGCTGACCAGGCCGAACTCGGTGTCGTTGGCGGCGTGCAGGGCCTCGGCCTCGGTGGTGAAGGTCTGGATCGCCGCCACCGGGCCGAAGATCTCCTCCCGGATGATCCGGGCGTCGGCGGGGACGTCGGTGATCACGGTCGGCGGGTAGAAGTAGCCGGGCCCCTCGGGCACGGCGCCACCCGCGCGCAGCCGAGCCCCGCCGGCCACGGTTTCCTCGACCAGGTCAGCCACCCGCCGGCGCTGCCGGTCGTCGATGAGTGGGCCGAGGTCGGTACTCGGGTCGGTGCCGACGCCGAGGCTCAGGGTGCTCATGCGCTCGACGAGCCGCTCGGCGAACTCCTCGGCGACCTCGGCGTGGACGTAGAAGCGGTTGGCCGCGATGCATGCCTCGCCGATGTTGCGCAGCTTGGCGGTCATCGCGCCCGCGACCGCGGCGTCCAGGTCGGCGTCGGCGCACACCACGAAGGGGGCGTTACCGCCGAGCTCCATCGAGGTCCGCAGCACGTTCTGCGCGGCCTGGGCGAGCAGCAGGCGTCCGACCGGGGTCGAGCCGGTGAAGGAGACCTTGCGCAACCGGCGGTCGGCCATGAGCGGTTCGGACAAGGCCGAGGCATGGCTGGTGGGCACGACGTTGACTGCCCCGTCGGGCAACCCCGCCTCGACGAGCAGCGACACCAGCGCATTGGTGGTCAGCGGGGTCTGCGGGGCCGGCTTGACCACGCTCGTGCAGCCTGCGGCCAACGCCGGGGCGATCTTGCGCGCCGGCATCGCGAGCGGGGCGTTCCAGGGGGTGATCAGCAGGCAGGGCCCGACGGGCTGGCGCATCACCAGTACCCGCGCCGAACCGTCCTCGCTGACCTTCCAGCCGCCGTCGATGCGCACGGCCTCCTCGGCGAACCAGCGCAGATAGCCTGCCGCGTAGGCGACCTCGGAGCGCGACTCGGCCAGCGACTTGCCCATCTCCAGGGTGATCAGCAGCGCGAACTGCTCGGTGCGCTCCAGAAGCAGGTCATGGGCGCGGCGCAGGATCTCCGCCCGGCGCCGGGGCGGGACCGCGGCCCACTGCGGCTGGGCGAGGGTGGCCGCCTCCAGGGCGTCCAGCCCGAGCTGCGCGGTGGCGTCGGCGACGTGGGCCAACGTCTCGCCCGTGGCGGGGTTCTCCACGGCGAAAGTCGCCCCGTTCGGGGCCGGAATCCAGCGGCCCCCGATGAACAGATCGGTTCGGACCCAGTCGAGCACGGACGACGGCGACTCCGAGGATGACTCGGGAAGCACGGCATTCACGACGGTCTTCTTTCGATTCTCGTGATGGTGTGGGTGGCCAGGACGGGCGCGCGTGCCGAGCCCGTCCTGGCCCGTGGCGAGGAGCCGGTCAGGCGCTCGCGGCCAGGGCGGCGACGATCGCGTCGGCCATCGGGGCGCTGGAGGCCGGGTTCTGCCCGGTGAACAGGGTGCCGTCCTGCACGGTGTAGGGCTGGTAGGCCGGGCCGCTCTCGTGGCGGGCACCGAGCTCGCGCAGCCGGCCGGCCAGCAGCCAGGGCGCGCCCTGCGCGGTGCCGAAGATCTCCTCTTCCTCGTCGGTGAAGGCGGCCATGCGCCGGCCGGTGAAGCGCCAGCTGCCATCGGCCTCGGTCGCGCTGAGCAGGCCCGCGGGCCCGTGGCAGACCGCGCCGATGATCTTGTTCTGGTCGTCGGCCTCCATCAGGAGCCGCCCGAGGTCGGCGTCCTGGTAGAGGTCGACCACCGGGCCATGGCCGCCGGGCAGGACGATCGCCGCGTAGTCGGCGAGGTCGACCTTCGCGAGGTCGAACGGCGGCCCGAACGCCGCGAGCGCCGCCTGGGCGTGGGCCACGTGCTCGGCGCATCCCTCACCGGCGACCGCCGGGTCGGCGCTGTGTGCGTCGAGGGGCTGGAGAACCCCGCCGGGCGAGGCGAAATCGACGGTGTGCCCGGCCGCGACGAACGCCGCATGCGGGGCAGCGAGCTCCTCGGCCCAGTACCCGGTCGGATAGGTCGACCCGTCTGCCCGTACCCAGGTGTCGGCGGCCGACATGACGATCAGGATCTTGCTCATCAACTGTTCCTCCAGAGGAATCGGATGGTGGGAAACCGTTCAGGCCTGGGCGAAGTCGGTCAGCGGGGCCCGGTCCTTCGAGGCGTCGAGCGTGGCGCTCAGGGCGTTCACTTTCGCCGTGGCGTAGGCGTGGGAGTCCGAACCGAGCACCTGACGCAGCTCGGTGCCCCCGGCGACGACGTTGGCGATCATCTGCTCGGCGCCCTTGACCGGGTCGCCGGGCTGGCTGCCCGGCATCCGCAGGTGGGTGGCGACCATGTCGCGGATGGCCGGGTAGGCGTCGGTGGTCTCGGCGGGCAGCACCAGCGAGTCGGTGCTCAGGAAGTCGGTGCGGAAGTAGCCCGGCTCGACGATCGTGACCGTGATCCCGTGGTCGGCGACCTCGGCGGCCAGCGACTCGGACAGGCCCTCCAGGGCGTACTTGCCCGCGCAGTAGAGCGCCCAGCCCGGCACCGAGACCAGGCCGAGCACCGAGGAGACGTTGACGATGTGACCGCCGCCCTGCGCACGCAGCGTCGGCAGGGTCGAGCGCAGCACGTTCCACACACCGACGACCTGCACATCGAGCATGTCCCGCACCGCCTCGGCGCTGGTCTCCTCGACCGCGGCGAGGTAGCCGTAGCCGGCGTTGTTGACCACGACGTCGAGCGAGGAGAAGCGCTCGGTCGTCCGTGCCACCGCTGTGTCGACCGCGCTCGGGTCGCGCAGGTCGACCTCCAGGACGAGCAGTCGGCCGGTGTCGGCGGAGCGGGCCCGCAGCGCGTCGGTCAGCCGCTGGGCCGACCGGGTCGTGGCGGCGACGTTGTCGCCACGCTCGAGCAACTGGGCGACCAGCTCGAGGCCGAAACCGCGGGAGGCCCCGGTGACGAACCAGGTGGCCGGGCGGCCGGTGGGGTAGCTCATGAAAGGGAAAGCTCCTCTCCGGGATGCGGCCGGTGTGTCCCGACCGCCGTGAACACCACAATGGCCGCGGACCGGGACCCCCGGGCCGTCATCCGGCGCCCTCCGCGTCCTAGGACGCGGAGACCTAGGACGCGGAGGTCCAGGCGGGATCCCCGGAATGCGCGGCACACTGAGGTGATGACCGAGAAGAACCAGGAGCTCGCGGATTTCCTGCGCCGCGCACGCAGTCAGTGCGACCCCGCACGCGCCGGACTGCCCGCCGACGCGCGGGTCCGGCGGTTTCCGGGACTGCGCCGCGAGGAGGTGGCGCTGCTGGCCGGTGTCTCGACCGACTACTACGCCCGGCTCGAACAGGGACGGCGGATCGTCCCGTCCCCGTCCGTCCTCGAGGCCCTCGGTCGCGCCCTGGAGCTCGACGCCGCCGGTCAGACCCACCTCGAGGACCTCATCGGGGCAGCCAGCAGACCCCAACGTCCCCGCCCACGCGCCGTTCAGCGGGTCCGCCCCGGGCTGCGCCAACTCCTCGACGCCCTCGACGGCGAACCGGCAATGATCCTCGGACGCCGCACCGATGTCCTGGCCACCAACCGGATGGCCCGAGCACTGTTCGCCGACTTCGATGCCCGCCCACCGGCCGAGCGCAACTACGCACGCTGGATGTTGCTCGACGAGGACGCCCGCGCCCTGTTCGTCGATTGGGAGCTCCAGGCCCGAGCCGCCGTGGAGAGCCTGCGCCTGGAACTCGGCGCCGACCCACACGACCGGGCGACAAGAGACCTCGTGGCCGAACTGCGCACCAAGAGCGCCGAGTTCCGCGGCTGGTGGGACGAACACCGCGTTTACCAGCGCACCCACGGCTCCAAACGGCTATGCCACCCCGTCGTCGGGGACCTCACCGTCGACTACGAGACCCTCACCCTGCCCGGCGACACCGACAGCACCCTCTACGTCTACACCACCGAACCTGGTTCGCCCTCCCACCAGGCCCTCGACCTCCTCGCCAGCTGGACACTGTCCCCACGGCCGAGCTCAAACACGAACACGCAATAGCCGACCATGCTTGAGCGCGGACCCGGCCAGCGTTTCACCGAGAGGCCGGAGGAGGGGCGGGGCACCCTTCCGCCCAGCGCCCTAGCCGCAGACGAGGCCGGAGAGGGCGGGGTCGTACCCACCCCGCCGAGCGCTCGTCCCCGGGCGACCGGGAATCTGGGCGGGGTCTGTGCCACCGGCGGGTGGCCGCGAGACGGCGGGAGGGGGCGGGGGTGTACCCACCCCGCCGAGCGTCCGTCCCCGGGCGACCGGGAATCTGGGCGGGGTCTGTGCCACCGGCGGGTGGCCGCGAGACGGCGGAGGGGGGGCGGGGTTGTACCCACCCCGCCGAGCGCCCGTCCCCGGGCGACCGGGAATCTGGGCGGAGCCTGTGCCACCGGCGGGCAGGCGCCGAGGAGACGGGAGGGGGCGGGGTTGGTACCCACCCCGCCGAGCGCCCGTCCCCGGGCGACCGGGAATCTGGCCGGGGCCTGTGCCACCGGCGGGCAGGCGCCGACGAGACGGGAGGGGGCGGGGTCGGAGGGGTGGTGTCCTGGACGCTGTCGCATATTTGTGGCGCCAATTCCCGGCCCACCCCACGCCTCCGGGCACCGGCGCCGTAAATATGCGGTCCAGGGCGCCGCACCGGAGGCCCCGCCCCCGGCACCCACCACGAACAGCGGGCGCACCCCAGCAACCACTACGCACCCGCACAAGCACCACGCACCCGCACCCAGCGGAACCCTCAGCCCAGCACGTCCCGCCACGTGTCCGTCAGCGCCGTCGACACGTCGTACGCCGCGATGGGCGCCCCCTGCGGGGCCGTGACGCGGCGGGCGGCGAGGCCGTGGAGGTAGGCGCCGACCGAGGCCGCGTCGCGGGCGGTGAGGCCCGCGGCGAGCAGGGAGCCGATCAGCCCGGACAGCACGTCGCCGCTGCCCGCCGTGGCCAGCCAGCCGGTGCCGGTGGGGTTGACGCGTACCGGCCGACCCTCGGTGGCGATCAGCGTGGTAGACCCCTTCAGCAGTACGGTCGCGCCGTAGCGCTCGGCCAGCGCGCGAACGGCGGCCAGGCGGCCCGCCTCGACCTCCTCGCGGCTCACGCCGAGCAGCGCCGCCGCCTCGCCCGCATGCGGCGTGAGGACCGTCGCAGCCTCGCGTTTGCGCAGATCACCCCCTGTGGGCAGCAGGTGCAGCCCATCGGCGTCGACCATGACCGGGACATCGGAGGCGAGGACGTCGTCCAGGGAGTGCTTGGCCGCCGCGCCGTCGCCGAGGCCGGGGCCGACGACCCACGACTGGACCCGGCCCGCCTTGGCCGGGGGCCCGGAGTGGACGAGGGTCTCGGGGAAGCGCGAGATGACCGTGTCGGCCGCGGGGCCGACGTAGCGCACCGCCCCCGCACCGCCCCGCAGCGCGCCCGAGACCGCCAGCACGGCCGCGCCCGGGTAGCGGGCGGAGCCCGCGACGACGCCCACCACGCCCCGCCGGTACTTGTCGCTCTCCGGCGTGGGCCGGGGCAGCAGCGCGGCCACCTCCTCGTGCTGCAACGCCTCCACGTCGGGGTCGGCGGGCAGGTGCGCCGCCAGCCCGATGTCGATCAGGCGCAGGGCGCCCGCCCGCTCATGGCCCGGGTCGATGAGCAGGCCCGGCTTGTACGCGCCGAAGGTGACCGTGGCGTTCGCGTGCACCGCGGAGCCCCGCACCTCGCCGGTGTCGGCGTCGATCCCGCTGGGCAGGTCCACGGCGACGACGATGCCGCGCACCGCCCGGACCAGCCGCTCCGCCTCCGGCCGCAGACCGCCCTTGCCGCCGATGCCGACGATCCCGTCGACGACGAGATCGGCGCGGGCCACGACAGCCTCGGCCCCGCCGGCCTCGGTCCCGCCGGCCTCGGCCCCGCCGGCGTCCGTCCTCCCGGCGTCCGCCCTCCCGGCGTCCGTCCCGTCGGCCTCGGCCGCCACCACGCGTCCGCCGGCTGCCCGCAGGGCGGCGAGCCCGCCCCGGTGGGCCCGGTCGGGTTTGAGCAGCACCGCCGTGACCCCGGCGCCGCGCCGGGCCAGCCGGGCGCCCGCGTAGAGCGCGTCACCTCCGTTGTCGCCGCTGCCGACGAGCAGGGCCACCCGGGAGCCGTACACCCGGCCCAGCAGATCGGCGCAGGTGGCCGCGAGTCCCGCCGCCGCGCGCTGCATGAGCGCTCCTTCGGGCAGCCGCGCCATCAGTTCGCGCTCGGCGGCCCGTACGGTTTCGACGCTGTAGGCAATCCTCATGTCCACAGTCTCCCGAACGGCGGGCACTCCTCGCGGGGAAGCGGGGCACTCTTCGCGGGGATGCGCAGACTCCGGGGGAGCGGGGCCCCTCGCGGAGGAGGGCAGACTCCGGGGGCGTGGGCACTCCGCGGGGAAGCGCGGCGCTTCCGTGGGGGAGCGGGGCACTCTCCGCCGGGGAGCGGGGCACTCCGCGGGGAAGCGCGGCGCTTCCGTGGGGGAGCGGGGCACTCTCCGCCGGGAAGCGGGGCACTCGCTACGGGGAAGCGCAGTACTGCGGGCAAGCACGTCACTCCTCGCGTGGAAGCACATACTCCGGCCGAACGACCGGCCTGAGAGACTGACGGAGATGGACGAGACACCGATGCGTGCCCGTGCCGTGGTCGATCTGGCCGCACTACGGGCCAATGTGAGGGCGCTGCGCGACGCGGCGCCCACCGCCGAGCTGATGACCGTGGTCAAGTCGGACGCCTATGGCCACGGCATGATCCGCTGCGCCCGCGCCGCCCGTGAGGCGGGCGCGAGCTGGCTGGGCACGGCCACGCCGGAGGAGGCGTTCGCGCTGCGCGCGGCGGGGGACATGGGCCGGCTGATGTGCTGGCTGTGGACGCCCGGCGGCCCCTGGCGGCAGGCCATCGAGGCGGACATCGACGTTTCGGCCAGCGGAGTGTGGGCGCTGCGCGAGGCCGTCGCCGCGGCCCGCGCGTGCGGCCGTACCGCGCGGCTCCAGCTGAAGGCGGATACCGGGCTCGGCCGCAATGGCTGCCAGCCCGCCGACTGGCCCGAGTTGGTCGCCGAGGCCCGCGCGGCCGAGGCGGAAGGGGCCATTCGGGTGACGGGGCTGTGGTCCCACTTCGCCTGCGCGGACGAGCCGGGCCATCCGTCCATCGCCGTCCAGCTGTCGGTCTTCCGCGAGATGGTGGCGCAGGCCGAACGCGCGGGACTGCGGCCCGAGGTGCGCCACCTGGCCAACTCCCCGGCCACCCTGACCCTGCCCGAGTCCCACTTCGACCTCGTCCGGACCGGCATCGCCACCTACGGCATCTCCCCGAGCCCCGAGGTCGGCACGCCCGCCGACCTCGGGCTGCGGCCGGTGATGACGCTCTCCGCCTCGCTCGCCTCCGTCAAGCAGGTGCCGGGCGGGCACGGCGTCTCCTACGGGCACCGCTATGTGACCCCCGGTGAGACGAGCCTCGCCCTGGTGCCGGTCGGCTACGGGGACGGCATCCCGCGCCATGCCTCGGGCACCGGACCGGTGCTGGTCGCGGGCAAGTGGCGGACCGTCGCGGGCACGGTCGCCATGGACCAGTTCGTGGTGGACCTGGGCGGCGACGCCGCCCGGCCGGGGGACGAGGCGGTGCTGTTCGGCCCGGGTGACCGGGGCGAGCCGACCGTCGAGGACTGGGCGCGGGCCGTGGGCACGATCGGCTACGAGATCGTCACCCGGATCTCGGCCCGCGTCCCCCGCGTTTATGTAGGTGAGCACGGGGGCACAGGGAACTGACCATGGGCGACGAGAGCACGGCCGGCAGCACGGCGGAGATGGCGACACGAGTCGCGGCGGGGGCCACAGCCGTGAGCTGGCGCCGGGGTGCCGGATTCGCGGGAGCCGCGATCGGCGTGCTCGCGGCGGGCGCGGCGGCGGGCGTCGCACTCGAGCGGCTGACGGTCGGCCGTGGCGTACGGCGCAAGGCGCGGCTCGCCCTGGACGCCGAGGGCCCGTACGGCACGCTGCGCGGCACTCCGGGGACGGCGATCGCCGACGACGGCACCGAGCTCTACTACGAGGTCGAAGAGGTGCGGGAGAACGCCGCCACGCCCGCGCCGCTGCGCAAGCGGCGGTTCGGGCGCCGCACCCCCGCCCCCGTCACCATGATCTTCAGCCATGGCTACTGCCTCGGCCAGGACTCCTGGCACTTCCAGCGGTCCGCGCTGCGCGAGGTGGCCCGCACCGTCTACTGGGACCAGCGCTGCCACGGCCGCTCCCAGCGCGGCTGCGCCCAGGCGGACGGCGAAGCGATCAGCATCGACCAGCTCGGCCGCGATCTGAAGGCGGTGATCGACGCGGCCGCGCCCGAGGGGCCGCTGGTGCTGGTCGGCCACTCCATGGGCGGCATGACGATGATGGCGCTGGCCGCGCAGTACCCCGAGCTGGTGCGCGAGCGGGTGATCGGCGCGGCCTTCATCGGCACATCGGCGGGGCGGCTGGGCGAGGTCAGCTTCGGCCTCCCGGTGGTCGGGGTGAACGCGGTGCGGCGGGTGCTGCCGGGGCTGCTCAAAGCGCTGGGCTGGCAGGCCGAGCTGGTCGAACGGGGGCGGCGGGCGACCGCCGATCTCTTCGCGGGGCTGATCAAGCGCTATTCGTTCGGCTCGAAGGACGTGGACCCGGGGGTCGCGCGGTTCGCCGAGCGGCTGATCGAGGCGACACCGATCGATGTGGTCGCGGAGTTCTACCCGGCGTTCATCGCCCATGACAAGGCGGCGGCGCTGCCGCGCTTCGACGGGCTGCCGGTGCTGGTGCTCGCGGGCGACAAGGACCTGATCACCCCGATGGAGCACAGCGAGGCGATCGCGGAGCTGCTGCCGGGGGCGGAGCTGGTGATCCTGGAGGAGGCCGGGCATCTGGTGATCCTGGAGCATCCCGAGGTGGTCAACGGCCATCTGACCGAGCTGCTCACACGGGCCGTGGACGGGGCGGGCGACCGGACGAAGCGGGGCGTGTCGGGCTGAGGTGCGGCGCCGCGCGACGCCGGCCGGGTCGCGCCGAGCGGGGCCAGGCGGTGCGTGCCCGGCCGGGCGCTCGGGGGCGGTCCGCGCCGGTCCGCGCCCGTTCGCAACCCGTTCACACCCCTTGCGTGCCCTTCCGTACCCGTCCGCACCGGTGCTTTCCGCCCCGTACCATCGGCGACTATGGACGTAGGCACGCGCATCACCGTCACCTCTCCCGACCAGATGCGGGACGTGGGCCGCAGACTCGCCAAGCTGCTGCGCCCCGGCGACCTGGTGCTGCTCACCGGTGAACTCGGCGCGGGCAAGACGACCCTGACGCGGGGCCTGGGCGAGGGCCTCGGGGTCCGTGGCGCCGTCACCTCACCCACCTTCGTGATCGCCCGGGTGCACCCCTCGCTGGGCGACGGCCCGCCGCTGGTCCACGTCGACGCCTACCGGCTGAACGGCGGCCTCGATGAGATGGAGGACCTGGACCTCGATGTCTCCTTGCCGGATTCGGTGGTGGCCGTGGAGTGGGGCGAGGGGAAGGTCGAGGGGCTGTCGGAGGACCGGCTGCATGTGGTGATCCAGCGGACGGTGGGCAGCGACCCGGCGGTCACGGACACGATGGCCGCCGACGTGGACGACGTACGGGATGTGGTGGTGACGGGGGTGGGCCCGCGCTGGGCCGGGGAGGACCTGGCGTCGCTCGCCGGGTAGCGCGGTACCGGGGAGCGCGGTAGCGCGGCAGGGCTGGAGCCGCGGGGTGGCGCCGCGCGGGGCGGCGCCGTCGGTAGAGCTCCCGTGCAGATGCCGAGTAGTTTCCGACAGTTTCCGACAAGCCGTCGGCATGATGTTGCACTCCGGGCATCGCCCGTGGTCACATGGTGGGAGAAAGCGTGGTTAGGTCTGCCTAACTCCGCTCGACTGCCCCAGGACCCTCAGGAGGCATCCATGTCGGCCCATGACCCCGTGGCCGGGACCGCCGGCGCGCGCGAGGACCGGTCACCGTCGATGTCGGAGCTCCTGGCGGCGTGTGCGGCGGCGAGCGCGGTCTCGACGCCCCCGCGGCCGGCCGACGAGGAGACGCAGGAGACGGAGGAGACGTCCGTGTCCGAGGAGACTTCCGCGTCCGCCGACCCCGAGACGGACGACGAGAAGCGGCGCGACGCGGCGTAACCAAGCCACGGCGGCCTACTCAGGCACGTCGACCCACAAGGGCGCGGCGGCTCGCTGGAGCGTGTCCGTCAATCCACCGGGGCGCGTCAGCCCACTAGGCGATGACGACGACCTTCGTGCTCACCTGGGCGAACTCCCACATCGCCGCACCGTCCGCCCGGCTCTCCCGGACGGCCCCGGTCCGCTTGCGCGCGTTCGGGTCCGGCATCGACCCGTCCACCGCCGCGCTGAAACCGAACACGACTCCCCCTTCCGTGTGGAAGACGACGACGTGCTCGACCTGCACTCCGTCCGAGCCGATCCCGCCCTTGTTGCGCGACGTCACCGCATAGGTCCCCGGGTCGGGGCTGGCCGGGCTGGGGCCCACCTCGAAGGTGCGGGTGGCCTTGCCGTCGGCGCCGACCAGCCAGACCCGCTTGTCGTGCAGCGCGTAGACGACCCGCTCGCCCGTGCCGGAGCCGGCCGGGAGGGCGGTGGACTTCTGCTTCGACCCCGCCTTGTCCTTGCCCTTCTCCTTGGACTGGGAGAAGTGCGACCCGGGCCGGGCCAGGGTCGGATGGTCGGGCGCGGTCGCGGCGGCCTGGTAGCCGAGGAAGCCGACGACGCCCAGCGCGGCGGCGGTGAGTACGGCCACGGCTGGTCCGGTACTGCTCCTTGGCACGGCGGCAACCCTCTCCTGCGGTCAGTACGCCCTGACGGTCCGTACACACTTACGGCGACGGTAGCACCGGCGCCCACCGCCTCGCCGCGCTCCGGCCACCCGGCGGCCGAGCTGTTCCACCGTCGGTACGAAAGAACGATCTCCCGGCACGAAAGAACGACCTCCCGGCGCGCCGTAGGCTGTCCTCGTGCTGTTGCTCGCTCTTGATACCGCCACCCCCGCCGTGACCGTCGCCCTGCACGACGGCTCCGCAGTGCTCGCCGAGTCCTCCGACGTGGACGCCCGGCGCCACGGCGAGCTGTTGCTGCCCGCCGTCCACCGGACGCTGAAAGAGGCGGGCACCGAGCTGGGCGAGGTGACGGAGATCGTCGTCGGGGCGGGTCCCGGCCCGTACACCGGGCTGCGCGTGGGCCTGGTGACCGCGGCCACCTTCGGGGCGGCCCTCGGCGTCCCGGTCCACGGGCTGTGCACCCTGGACGGGATCGCCTACGCCGCCGGGCAGGCCGGTCTGGCGGGCCCCTTCGTGGTGGCCACGGACGCGCGGCGCAAGGAGGTCTACTGGGCGCGCTACGACGACGCCCGCACCCGTGCCACCGAGCCCGCCGTCGACCACCCCGCCGATCTCGCCGAGCGGATCGCCGGGCTGCCCGCGGTCGGCGCGGGCGCGCTGCTCTACCCGGCCGCGTTCGCCGCCGTACCGCCCGGGATGCCGGAGTACCAGTCGGCCGGGGCGCTCGCCTCGCTCGCCGCCGAGAAGCTGGCCCGGGGTGAGGAACTGCCGCCGCCCCGGCCCCTGTATCTGCGCCGCCCCGACGCGAAGGTGCCCGCGAACTACAAGGTGGTCACCCGGAAGTGACCGGCATGACCGTGACGCTGCGCGAGATGCGCTGGTGGGATCTGGACCGGGTGATGGCGCTCGAGGAGGAGCTGTTCCCCGAGGACGCCTGGTCGCGGGGGATGTTCTGGTCCGAGCTCGCCCACGCCCGGGGCCGGGACGCCACCCGTCACTATGTGGTGGCGGAGAGCGGGTCGCGGCTGGTCGGGTATGCCGGGCTCGCCGTCTTCGACCGCACCGGCGACGTCCAGACCATCGCCGCCGCCCGCGACCACTGGGGCACCGGCCTCGGCGCCCGCCTCCTCACCGACCTCCTGACGGCCGCCACCGCCTTCGAATGCCGTGAGGTGCTGCTCGAGGTGCGGGTCGACAACGCCCGCGCCCAGCGGCTGTACGAGCGCTTCGGCTTCGAGCCCATCGGCATACGCAGGGGGTACTACCAGCCGGGCAATGTGGACGCCCTGGTCATGCGGCTGTCCGACCCGGCGAGCAGCACCGCTACTGCGGCCACTGCCGCGAACCCCGTGACCACCGAGGCCGGCGCGTCCACCGCGAACCCCGCGTCCACCGCGAACCCAGTACAAGGAACCGAGACCCATGGCTGACGAACCCCTCGTCCTCGGCATCGAGACCTCCTGCGACGAGACCGGCGTCGGCATCGTCCGCGGCCACACCCTGCTCGCCGACGCCGTCGCCTCCAGCGTCGACGAGCACGCGCGCTTCGGCGGCGTCGTCCCCGAGGTCGCCAGCCGCGCCCATCTGGAGGCGATGGTCCCCACCATCCAGCGCGCCCTGAAGGAGGCCGGGGTGGCCGCCTCCGACCTCGACGGCATCGCCGTCACCGCGGGCCCCGGGCTCGCGGGAGCGCTGCTGGTCGGCGTCTCGGCCGCCAAGGCGTACGCCTACGCCCTCGGCAAGCCGCTCTACGGCGTCAACCACCTCGCCTCCCACATCTGCGTCGACCAGCTGGAACACGGTCCGCTGCCGGAGCCGACGATGGCGCTGCTGGTGAGCGGCGGCCACTCCTCGCTGCTCCTCGCGCCCGACATCACGGCCGACGTCCGCCCGCTCGGCTCGACGATCGACGACGCGGCGGGCGAGGCGTTCGACAAGATCGCCCGGGTGCTGAACCTGGGGTTCCCCGGCGGCCCCGTCATCGACCGCATCGCCCGTGAGGGCGACCCGGACGCGATCGCCTTCCCGCGCGGGCTGACCGGTCCGCGCGACGCCGCCTACGACTTCTCCTTCTCGGGGCTGAAGACCGCCGTCGCCCGCTGGATCGAGGCGAAGCGGGCGGCGGGCGAGGAGGTCCCGGTCGCCGATGTCTCGGCCTCCTTCCAGGAGGCGGTCGTGGACGTGCTGACCCGCAAGGCCGTCCGCGCCTGCAAGGACGAGGGCGTGGAGCATCTGATGATCGGCGGTGGCGTCGCCGCCAACTCCCGGCTGCGGGCCATGGCCGAGCGCCGCTGCGAGGACGCGGGCATCACGCTGCGGGTGCCGCGGCCGAAGCTGTGCACGGACAACGGGGCGATGGTCGCGGCGCTCGGCGCGGAGATGGTGGCGCGGGGGCGGTCCGCCTCGGCCTGGGACCTGTCGGCCGACTCCTCGCTTCCGGTGACCGATCCGCACGTCCCGGCGCCCGCCGGGCACACCCACGACCATGTGCACGAGCTGAGCCGGAAGAACCTGTACGCATGACCGTCGCGATGATGTGGGAAGCCCGAGCGGTGGCGGGGAAGGGCGAGGAACTGCTGGCCTGGGCCACCCGCCAGCCCCTCGACCCGGCCCCGCTGCGCCGTGAGACCTTCCGCGCGCCCGAGGACCGCGTGCTCGTCATCACCTGGTGGGAGGGGACGTACGACACGCAGGGGCTGCCGGAACTCCCCGAGCCGGGGGATGACCTGGTGCGGCGTGCGGTGCACCGATGGCGCTTCGAGGCGGTCGCGGACGAGCAGGTCTGAGCCACCAGACCCTGCCGGTTCGCCAGGCCGACGCCAGCCGGAAGCCGAACGTCGGCGCCCGCCCGTCTGCCGTCCGCCCGTCCGCGGTCCAGCGTCTGGCGCCTGCCTGTCCGCCGTCCGCCTGTCCGCCGCCCGCCGTCTGGCGCCCGTCCGTCTGGCGTTCGCCCGTCCGCCGTCCGCCGGTCGGCGCCGTCGGGTCGGTGTCCGCCCGGTCGGCGTCCGCTGTCTGGCGTTCGCCCGCCCGGCGTCCGTCCGTCCGCCGCCCGTCCGGTTGGCGTCCGCCTGGTCGGCGCCTGTCCGTTTGGTGCCCGTCGGGTCGGTGTCCGTCCGTCCGACGTCGCCCGGTCGGCGTTCGCCCGCCTGGCGTTCGCCTGTCTGGTGCCCGTCGGGTCGGTGTCCGCCTGTCCGCCGTCCGCCGTCTGGCGCTCGTCCGTCTGGCGTTCGCTCGTCCGCCGTCCGGCGCCCGTCCGATTGGCGTCCGCCTGGTCGGCGCCTGCCCGTCTGGTGCCCGTCCGTCCGACGTCGCCCGGTCGGCGTTTGCCCGCCTGGCGTTCGCCTGTCTGGCGCCCGTCGGGTCGGTGTCCGCCTGGTCGGCGCCTGCCCGTCTGGTGCCACTGGTCGGCGCCTGTCCGTCTGGTGCCCGTCGGGTCGGTGTCCGTCCGTCCGACGTCGCCCGGTCGGCGTTCGCCCGTCCGCCGTCCGCCGGTCGGCGCCCGTCCGGTCGGTGCCCGCCTGTCCGGCGCCCGTCCGTCTGGCGCCCGTCGGGTCGGCGCCCGTGTCCGACGTTCGCCCGCTTGGCGTTCGCTTGCCCGGTGCCCGGTGCCCGGTGCCCGGTGCCCGGTGCCCGGTGTCCGGTGCACGGCGTTCTGTCGTCAGTGGAGGGCGTTGGTGAGGTCGGTGAGGTGTCGGGAGACCGGGCCCAGGGTGAGTAGTCCGCTGCCTGCCCCGGCCAGTTCCGCTGCCGCCGGGGCCAGCGCGGTGCGGGCGCGCGCCATCGTCTCCCGGTCGCCGACGGCGATGGCCGCCCGGCCGGTGAGGCACCACAGGGCCTCCAGCAGCAGGTCGCGGGGCGGGTCGGGGACCGCGCGCAGCGCCGTCGCGGCCTCGGCGTGACGGCCTTGGGCCAGCAGCACCAGCGGGCGGGCCCAGGGCGCGTACGGCCCCCAGTCGAGGTCCGCGTCGGTCGGCGCGGGCCGCCCCTGCTCCACGCGCAGACAGAGCAGCGCGAGCGGTAGCAGACCGCGCTCCAGGCCGGGCATCCCGGCGCCGTCCAGCCGCGCGGCCGCGTCCCGGTAGGCGGCCTCGACCTCGGCCGCCCGCCCCCCTGTCGCGGCCAGCCGCAGCGCCCGGTACCACTGGGTGAAGACCCCCACCAACGGCCGCTCATGGCGCTCGCCCAGACGGTCGGCGGCGGCCGCGTGCCGGTCGGCCGACGCGAAGTCCGCGAGCGCGCTACGGGCCTGGAGCCGGATGAGATGGCCGAGCACCTCGAAGGCGACCAGACCGTGCCGCGCCGACAGGGCGATCAGCTCGGCCCCGATCGCGTCCCGGCGCGGCGCCAGTCCCGCGCGGTCGAAGGACTGCATGAAGACGCCGTTGAGGGCGAACGCCAGCAGCGCGGGATCGTCCAGCCGACGGGCGATCTCCTCGGCCTCCCGAGCCGCCTGAGCCCCCCGCCGCCCCCGGCTGCCCCGCGACTCCACGGCGACCGTGGCCAACAACCGAGCCCGGACCGCGTCGTGCCGCGTGCCCTCGCGGGCGACGGCGTCGTGTGCGGGTGTCCCGTGCTTGGGCGCTTCGCGGCCGGGCGTCTCGTGATCGCTCAGCTCCCGGCCGGGCCCCCAGTGGCCGGTTCCCTCGGGGGCGGGGGTTTCGCGGCCGGCGGCCTCGTGGCCGGGGGGCCGGTGGCTGGGCGGCTCGTGCCCGGTTGTCTCGCGCCGGGTTGCCGCGTGCCCGGTTGCTTCGTGGCTGGGCGTCTCGTGGCTGGGCAGCTCATGGTGGGACCGGCCGTGGCCGGACCCATGATGGCCGGTTGCTTCGTGGCTGGGGGTCCGGTGGCTGGGCGGCTCGTGCCCGGTTGCTTCGTGGCTGGGCGTCTCGTGGCTGGGCAGCTCATGGTGGGACCGGCCGTGGCCGGACCCATGATGGCCGGTTGCTTCGTGGCTGGGGGTCCGGTGGCTGGGCGGCTCGTGCCCGGTTGCTTCGTGGCTGGGCGTCTCGTGGCTGGGCAGCTCATGGTAGGACCGGCCGTGGCCGGACCCATGATGGCCGGTTGCTTCGTGGGCGGGGTGCTCGGCGTGCGGGGTTTCGCGGCCGAAGGCTTCGTGGCCGGGCCGTCCGGGCCGTCCGGGGGTGGGCGCGAGCGTGGCCAGGGTGCGTTCGGCCGCTGCCACGATGTGGGCTGCCTGCTCCGGGTCGTCCAGGCGGGTCCAGATCGCCGGGACGTCGTAGGTGCCGATCACGCGGGCGGTCAGTTCGGGGTCGCCCAGTTCCTCCGCCGCCGCGACGGCCGCCACGCGCTGCTGCCGGGCTGTTCGCAGTCCGTCGCCCCCGGTCATCGAGAGGTCGCGGAGCAGGCCGGCCGTGGACTCCAGCCGGGCCCGCGCGCCCGTGGCCACGGTGCGGTCGTAGGCGGCGGCCGCTTCGGCCCACACCCGGGCCGCCGCCGCGCCCCCCGCCCCGCCCGGCGCCGTGGCGGGGGCGAGGTGAGGGGCCTGGCCGAGGATGTCCGTCTCCAGTCGGCGCAGTTCCGGGCCGGGATCCACGCCCAGCTGTTCGACCAGCAGCGTGCGCGCCCGGCGCAGCACCGCCAGCGCGTCGCCCTGGCGGCCGGTGCGGTACAGCGCGAGCGCCAGCGTCCGCCAGGCGCCCTCGCGCCAGGGGTGCTCGGCCAGATGGGCCTCCAGGTCCGGCACCGCCTCGGCGGCCCGGTCCAGCGCCAGCCGGGCCTCGGCCTGCCGTTCGACGGCGTGCAGCCGTAGCTCCGCCAGCCGGGAGCGCTCGCCCCGGGCCCAGCCCTCGTCGGTGAAGTCCGCGTACGCGGGCCCGCGCCACCGGCCCAGCGCCTGCTCCAGCCGCGCCGCCGCGTCGTCCGGCGGCAGGGTCGCGGCGGCGGCCACGTCCTGTTCGAAGCGCCAGGCGTCCACCGCGTCCGGGTCGGCCCGCAGCGCGTACCCGGGCCCGTCGGTGACCAGCAGCCGGGCCGGGGTCCGGGGCGGACGCCGGGGCTCCAGGGCGCGGCGCAGCGCGGCCACGAACGTACGCACCGCGCCCACCGCCCCCGGCGGCGGTTCCGTCCACAGGTCCTCGACCAGCCGTGAGACGGGTACGACGCGGCGGCGGGCGACGATCAGCCGGGCCAGCACCGCGCGGTGCCGTGGCCCCTTGAGCGCGATGGCGCGCCCGTCGGCGTCCCAGGCCACCACCGGCCCCAGCACCCCGAACCAGACCCGCATGGGGCCACGGTAGCGCGCTGATCGGATGCTCATTCGCGCCCGGCAGGCTGACCGGTACCTACCTCATCACTCCATCCACCTTCTCGAAAGGCGCGATCATGGCCCCTGTCATCCCCGGCTTCGACTACCGGCGCGTCCCCGTCGCCGACGGCGTGTCCCTGAACGCGGCCGTCGCGGGCTCGGGCAGCCCCGTCGTGCTGTTGCACGGGTTCCCGCAGACCCACCTGATGTGGCGGCACGTCGCCGCCGACCTCGCGGCCGACCACACCGTGATCTGCCCCGATCTGCGCGGCTACGGCGCCAGCGACAAACCGGCCGCCGGCGACGAACCGGCCGCCGACGACACCACCTACGCCAAGCGCACCATGGCCGCCGACGTCGTTGCCCTGGCCCGTGCCCTCGGCCATGACCGCTTCGCCCTGGCCGGCCATGACCGCGGCGCCCTGGTCGCCTTCCGGGCCGGCCTCGACCACCCCGCGGCGATCACCCATCTGGCCTGCCTGGATGTGCTGCCGACCCTCGACATGTGGGACGTGATGCGCGGTACCACCGCCGCCGTCGGCTTCCACCTCTTCCTGATGGCCCAGCCCCCGGGGCTGCCCGAGCGGATGATCGCCGCCTGCCCGGACGACTTCTTCGGCCACTTCCTCGACCTGTGGGCGGGCGACCCGGAGGCCATCCCCGCCGAGATCCGCACCGCCTACCTGGACGCCTGCCGGGCCGCGGTGTCGTCGATCGTGGCCGACTACCGCGCCTCGGCCGGTGTCGACGTCGACCACGACCGGGCCGACCTGGCCGCGGGCCGTCGGCTGACGATGCCGGTCACCGTGCTCCAGCAGGACTGGGGCGCCGCCCTCGGCTATGACGCGGCGGAGCTGTGGCGCGCCTGGGCCGCCGACCTGGAGCACTCCACCGTCGGCTACGGCCACTTCATGGCCGAGGAGGCGCCCGCCGAGGTCGCCAAGGCGCTGCGGGAGCTCCTCGCCCGTTAGTAGCGGAGGCGGAGGGCCGGTCCGCGCTCGATGACGGGGCTGTGGCCGAAGCATCGGCCACAGCCCCGTCATCGCACGCCTCGCCTGCGGTGGCCGGGTCCGCTCGGTGGGCAGCGATCAGCTGTCGGCGGCCGTGTCCGGGAGCTGAGAGACTGCGTCGGTCGCATATCGCCGCGCCATGAGCGCCATGAGCGCCATGAGCGCCATGAGTGCCGCATGAGGAAGGACGTCATGACGTCGCCCAACGAGCTTCCGTCACCGCCGCCCGCCCCGGACGAGCGGCCGTGGAACGACCGCGCCGGGCTGCTCGACGAGCGGGCGCGGGCGATGGGGGCGCTGGCGCGGTGGTACCTGGCGCCGCACCGGGCGCTGCTGTTGTGGCTGTCCACGCTCGTCTTCGCGCTGGGCTGGACCCTCGCGGTGTCGGGGTTCCAGTTCCTGGTCCAGGGCGAGATCATCGAGCACATCCTGGGCGTCATCTTCCTGGGCCTCGCCCTGGGCGCCACGGTCCCCTCCAGCCTCGGGGTGATATCGGGCATCCGGCGCGACGTCTTCGTGGGCGCGTGCCTGCGTGACTGGGCGGAGCTGGAGCGCGATCCCCGGACCCTGCCGCACTGGCGCGTCTCCGGCGGTGCGCTCCTCTGGCTGGGCCCGTCCATCGTGCTGGCCTGTCTGGGGCTGGTGCTGGGCGGGTCCGCCGTCTTCTCGGACATCGATACGGAGAGCTTCGGCACCGTCGCCGGAATCGGCATCGTCTTCGCGGCGGCCGGAGCGCTCGGCATGGCCAAGGCGATCGACTACTACCGCCTCGTCAGCCGCGAACTCGCCCCCGAGACCGGCGCCCCCGGGACCGGCGGCCCCGGGACCGGCGGTCCGGACACCGACGGCCCGGACACACAGGACCCGGGTGCAGGTCGCCCGGATCCCGGCGGCCCGGACCCCGGCTACGACGACGACTTCTGTAGTGACTGAAAGCGGCTCCGCAGCTCCTCGTACCGCTCACTCGGGCTCTCCCCGCGCTGCTTGGCCGCCTCCTCGATGCGGGTCAGCAGCTGCCTGACCCGTACGGCGTCCGTGTAGGCGTCGCGCTCCAGCTTCTTGTACGCGGCGGCGGCGGGCCCCTTGTGGTCGTCGGGGTCGACCGACTGCCTCAGGTGGCCGAGACGCTCGATCTGCTCCTCGAGATAACTGAGCATCCCCTCAAGGTCTTTGATGAGATCCGACAGCTCCTGATCCGATACGGACAGTTTGTCTTTACTCATGTCCCATCCGTCCCTGCCACCCTCCGATCGGCCCATTAGCGGGATGATCGTGCCATGACCGGGGCCGGTGTGGAGAGCCACCCGGAGTTTCCGCTCGGCCGAACGGCCCGGCGTGGTGGGCCGTCGCGCTGAGCGTCCGCGGGACCGGCGGGGGCTTACCGCTCCGGTACCGCCGCGAGGTGGTCGAATTCGCCCGCCTTGATGGAACGGAGCAGGGCTCTCAGCTTCGTGGGGGTCGTGGTCACGACGGTGCGGGGGTCGTCGCTCTCGCGGAGGGCCACGGCCGCGCCCAAGGAGGCGAGTTCTATGCAGGAGTTGCCGTCCCCCGCGCTGGAATACGAAGATTTCTGCCAGTTGAGCTCGGTCATCTCCACGCCCTCTATGTCTGCTGTGCGGCGTCACGAATGAAATCACGTGACTCCTCCACCGAGAGGGCCGCCTCGGTCGTGCGGTCCAGCACGCCACGATGGTTGGCGAGCTGGGACTGCGCGTCCAGGAAGACCGGGCCGTGCGCGGCGTCGAGTTGCGCGGTGTCCAGCTGGGGCACCGCGCCCAGGGCGTAGGTGACCGAGAGTCCGGGCACGTGGAACCCTCCGGCCTCGAAGGTCAGCACCCGCACGGTGACGTTCTTCCGCTCGGAGGACTCCAGCAGGCTGTCCAGCTGGGCGCGCAGGACGCGCCGCGTTCCGAACCGCATGCGCAGCGCCGCCTCGTGGATGACGAAGGTGCACGGCGGCGGATCGTCCCGGTCCAGGATGTCGCGGCGCTTCATGCGGTGGGAGAGTCTGCGCCGCAGATCGGTGGCGGACCACTGCGGAACGGTGGAGCCGAGCACCGCCCGCGCGTACTCCTCCGTCTGCAACAGGCCGGGCATATGCATGATTTCCAGCACGCGCAGGCTCGTGGCGTAGTACTCCAACTCGGCGAGGTCGAGCCCGCCGGTGGCGATATGGCCCCGGTACTCCTCCCACCAGCCGCCCTTGCGCTCCCGGGCCATGGCGGCGAGCGCGTCGACGTACGCGGTGTCCGGGCAGGCGTAGATGGCGGCGAGCGCGCGGACCCGCTCCTCGCTCACCCCGAAGCGGGCGAGCTCCAGGTTGGTGATGTGGGTGCGGTTGATGCCCAGCCGGTCGGCGGCCTCCTGGATGCTGAGGCCCGCGTCCTCGCGCATCCTCCTCAATTCTGTTCCGAGCCGGACTTGACGCGCGGTCGGGACGCTTCTGGGTGGCATGGCCCTCCGTAACCCTCAAGGAGTAATCGTCGAGGAAATTCAACGGGACCGTAGCAGTTGTTTGCACCGCTGCCCTACCGTGGGTGCCGTTGCCGCTACAGCGCGTTGATCGCCGTAACGGTACGCGCGCTGTCGGCCCCTTTGCAGGGAGTTGCCCCATGGATTCCGATCACGAGTCCGACGACCGTCCCCCACCGCGCCCGCCCGTTCCCCCCAAGGACCCGTACGTCTACACCCTCCAGAGCAGCCGGCAGGCGACCTCCGCCAAGGTCTGCCGGGACTTCGTCGCCTGCGTCCTGAACTCCGTGGGCCAGGAGGAACTGGTCGAGGTGGCGACGCTGTGCACCTCGGAGCTGGCCACCAACGCCTTTCTGCACGCCGAGGGCGACTCCGTGATGCTCCGGGTGGTGATCGAGTCCCCCCGCTTCCGCGTCCTGGTCTACGACGCCTCCGCCGAGCTCCCCACCGTCGCCCGCCTCCCCGTGGGCGACCGCCTCTACGGCCGCGGCCTCGGACTGGTGGCGGCCCTGGTCGACGGGTGGGGTACGGCGGAGGGGGACGCGGGCGGGACGTATGCCAAGGGGGTCTGGTTCGAGCTCGTGGGCACGGAGGAGGACGAGGGCCGGCCTTGAAGGCAAGCGGGTGGACACCGTCCGCACGCCGCCCCCGGCTACCGCCGGGAGGTGCCCCCCGCTCGCGGCCGCGCGCCCCCTTTGACGACAGACCCTAAGGCTGGGCCGGATGCCCCAGGAGCATCGTGGGGGCGCCCGCCGACCGCGTCAGCACGATGGTGCAGGCGTTCTCCCCTTCCAGGCGGAGCTTCTTGCGGAGGTGCTCCGGCTCGATCGCCGAACCGCGCTTCTTGATGGTCGCCACGCCGACCTCGCGCTCCCGCAGCAGCGCCTTGAGCTTCTTCAGGTTGAAGGGCAGCACATCCGTGATCTCGTACGCGGTGGCGTACGGCGTCGGGCGCAGCTCGTCCGTCGTGATGTAGGCGATCGTCGGATCGATCAGCCGGCCGCCGACGCGGGCCGCGACATCGGCGACCAGATGGGCGCGGATGACCGCGCCGTCCGGTTCATAGAGCCAGCGGCCGACCGGGCCGGGCCCGGGGTCCGGGAGGTGCGGGGTGCCGATGAGGGAGTGGACGCTGGGCAGCAGGGTGGCGCGGCGCAGCCCGGGGCGGGCGGTGCCGAACCACAGGACGGCCTCCTTCACATGGCCGTGGTCCGAGATCCACTCGGCCTCCGCGTCCTCGGGGATCGCCTCGTGGGGCACACCAGGGGCGATCTTGAGGGCCGCGCGCGGGGTGGTGCGGGCGGCCTCGACGGCCCAGGAGAGGGGCGGGGAGTACGCCTCGGGGTCGAAGACGCGGCCCCGGCCGCCGCGCCGGGCCGGGTCGACGAAGACCGCGTCGAAGGGCCGGGTGTCGATGCCGGTGACATCGGCGCAGCGGACCTCGATGAGATCGGCAAGGCCGAGCGCCTCGGCGTTGGCGCGGGCGACGGCGCAGGTCAGCGGGTCACGGTCGACGGCGAGTACGGAGATCCCGGCGCGTGCGAGCGCGATCGCGTCGCCGCCGATCCCGCAGCACAGATCGGCCGTGCGGCGGACGCCGAACTCCGCGAAGCGGGCGGCCCGGTACTCGGCGACGGAGGTGCGGGTGGCCTGCTCGACGCCGTTCGGCGTGAAGTACATGCGGTGGGCGTCCTCGGAGCCGAATTTGGCCACCGCCCGCTGCCGCAGCTCGGCCTGGGTCAGGGCCGCCGAGACCAGCGCCGGGGGATGGTCCCGGCGCAGCCGCGTCGCGGTGGCGAGCTCCTTCGCCGGGTCGTAGTCGCGCAGCGCGGAGAGCAGCGCCTGCCCCTCGTCGCCGAGCAGTGAGTCGAAGGCGTCAACGTCCACATGGCCCATTCTCCCCGCTCCCACGAGCGCATTCGCCCGCGCAGGGCGCGCGGGTCCGCGCGGGGGAGCAGATGATCGCTTTTGTGATGATGATCAAAGCTGGTCTTTCGAGGTGTCTGGTTCTCGCTGCCGCGGCGGTCGTGCTCACCGGCTGCGGGGGGCTCGGCTCTCCCGGGCCGCACACCAGGACGGGGGAGGCGACCGAGCCCGCGCGGCCGGCCTCCGCCACCCCGCACGCGGTGTCCGGGAACTCCGGGGAGCCGCCGTCCCCGGGTCCGTCGGGGACGGACTCGGTGCCGGGAGCGTTCCCGGACGCGTACCGCCGCTGGGGGCTCGACCGGCCGCTGGCCCCGCCGCCCCGGCCCGCGGTCAAGCCGCCGCTCGCGGCGGTGTGGCCGCCGGCGCCCGGACTCGCGACGGTCATCCGGCGGGTCGACACCACCGATCGGGTGGTTTTCCTGACCCTGGACGACGGGATCGAGAAGGACCCGGCCTTCGTCGACCAGGCCCGGGACCTGGGTCTGCCGTTCACACAGTTCCTGGAGAACGAGGTGATCGGCGACCACTACGACTACTTCCGCCGGCTGCGCGAGCTCGGCAACCGGATCGGCAACCACACGCTCACCCACCCCAACCTCGCCGGTAAGGACTACGCGACCCAGCTCCACGAGATCTGCGGCCAGCAGCAGGTCCTCCACGACCGCCTCGGCCTGGAGCCCCGTCTCTTCCGTCCGCCCTACGGGGAGTACGACAGGGTCACGCTGGAGGCGGCGGCGGAGTGCGGACTGGGAAAGCTGGTGCTGTGGCGCGCCGAGATGGAGCCCGGGGGTCTGGTGTACCGCTCGGGCGACGGGCTCCGGCCCGGGGACATCATCCTCGCCCACTTCCGCGGCCCGGACCTGCTGGAAGGCAGGACGATGACCGACATGATCACTTCGATGCTGCGGGAGATCCAGGCGCAGGGGTTCACGGTGGCCCGGCTGGAGGACTACATCTGAGGGCCCCGCGCCCCCGGGAGGAGGGGCGGCGGTGCGGCGGGTGAGAGGCGCCGATCGGGGGGCGCCACCACGTTGCTTGGCACTCTAGTTGACTGAGTGCTAACCGCGTCATAATGTCGACGCTGGCACTCGGGACCAACGAGTGCCAGGGATACAGCGACGGGCAGGTCCGGCACCCGCGACGACGGATCCACCTGGTCGCCACCTCAGACAGTTGACCCCGTGAGATCTCCGAAGGGGGAGGTCGGATCGTGACGACCACCAGCTCCAAGGTTGCCATCAAGCCGCTCGAGGACCGCATCGTGGTCCAGCCGCTCGACGCCGAGCAGACCACGGCCTCTGGCCTGGTCATTCCGGACACCGCCAAGGAGAAGCCCCAGGAGGGCGTCGTCCTGGCCGTGGGTCCGGGCCGCTTCGAGGACGGCAAGCGTCTTCCGCTCGACGTCTCCGTCGGTGACGTCGTGCTCTACAGCAAGTACGGCGGCACCGAGGTGAAGTACAGCGGCGAGGAGTACCTCGTCCTCTCGGCTCGCGACGTCCTCGCGATCGTCGAGAAGTAATCACCGAAGTTTTGCCTATGAGCCGTGCCCCGGTGCCCGTGTCATCTGAAACCGGGGTCGGGGCGCGGTTCGTTTGAGAGGACATACGCAACTCATGGCGAAGATCCTGAAGTTCGACGAGGACGCCCGTCGCGCCCTCGAGCGCGGCGTCAACAAGCTTGCGGACACCGTCAAGGTGACGATCGGCCCCCGCGGCCGCAATGTCGTCATCGACAAGAAGTTCGGTGCTCCGACCATCACCAACGACGGTGTCACGATCGCCCGCGAGGTCGAGGTCGAGGACCCGTACGAGAACCTGGGCGCCCAGCTCGTCAAGGAGGTGGCGACCAAGACCAACGACATCGCGGGTGACGGCACCACCACCGCGACCGTGCTGGCCCAGGCGCTGGTCCGCGAGGGGCTGAAGAACGTGGCCGCGGGCGCCTCCCCGGCCGCCCTCAAGAAGGGCATCGACGCGGCCGTCAAGGCCGTCTCGGACGACCTCCTGGCCACCGCCCGCCCGATCGACTCCAAGTCCGACATCGCCGCCGTGGCCGCGCTGTCCGCCCAGGACAAGCAGGTCGGCGAGCTGATCGCCGAGGCGATGGACAAGGTCGGCAAGGACGGCGTCATCACCGTCGAGGAGTCCAACACCTTCGGCCTGGAGCTCGACTTCACCGAGGGCATGGCCTTCGACAAGGGCTACCTCTCGCCGTACATGGTCACCGACCAGGAGCGGATGGAGGCCGTCCTCGAGGACCCGTACATCCTGATCACCCAGGGCAAGATCTCCTCCATCCAGGACCTGCTGCCGCTGCTGGAGAAGGTCATCCAGGCCAACGCCAGCAAGCCGCTGCTGATCATCGCCGAGGACGTGGAGGGCGAGGCCCTGTCCACCCTCGTCGTCAACAAGATCCGCGGCACCTTCAACGCGGTCGCGGTGAAGGCCCCGGGCTTCGGTGACCGCCGTAAGGCCATGCTCGGCGACATCGCCACCCTTACGGGCGGCACCGTCGTCGCCGAGGAGGTCGGCCTCAAGCTCGACCAGGTCGGCCTGGACGTGCTGGGCACCGCCCGCCGCGTGACCGTCACCAAGGACGACACCACGATCGTCGACGGTGGCGGCAAGGCGGACGAGGTCAGCGGCCGCGTCGCCCAGATCAAGGCCGAGATCGAGACCACGGACTCCGACTGGGACCGCGAGAAGCTCCAGGAGCGGCTCGCGAAGCTGGCCGGCGGCGTGTGCGTGATCCGCGTGGGCGCGGCCACCGAGGTCGAGCTCAAGGAGAAGAAGCACCGCCTGGAGGACGCCATCTCGGCGACCCGCGCCGCGGTCGAGGAGGGCATCGTCTCCGGTGGTGGCTCCGCGCTGGTCCACGCCGCGAAGGTGCTGGAGAACAGCCTGGACCTGGCCGGCGACGAGGCCACCGGTGTCGCGGTGGTCCGCCGCGCCGCGGTCGAGCCGCTGCGCTGGATCGCCGAGAACGCCGGTCTCGAGGGCTACGTCATCACCTCGAAGGTCGCCGAGCTCGAGAAGGGCCACGGCTACAACGCGGCCACCGAGGAGTACGGCGACCTGGTGAAGGCCGGCGTCATCGACCCGGTCAAGGTCACCCGCTCCGCGCTGGAGAACGCGGCGTCGATCGCCTCGCTGCTGCTCACCACCGAGACCCTGGTGGTCGAGAAGCCGGCCGAGGAAGAGCCGGAGGCCGCCGGCCACGGCCACGGTCACGCGCACTGACGCTCGGCTGCCTGCCGCACGCGGCACAAAGGCGCGGCTGCCCCTGGGGCGGCCGCGCCTTCGCGTTCGGGTCCCGGGGCCGCGCCCCGGCCCGGCCGGCTGACACTTCGAGGGGACACCGGAGACCCGGACCGGCTGGTCCCCGGAGGACTACGCCTTCGCCGGGGGGCGGCCGACCTTGGAGGAGAGGGAGGAGAGCGCCGAACGCGGGGTCAGCTTCGCCAGGCCCGTCATCGCCTTGTAGCGCGGGTCGGGAATGGACAGCGACTTGCCCCGGGCGAAGTCCTTCAGGGCCGCCGTGACCAGCCGGTCCGGGTCCAGCCACATCCAGCTCGGCACGTTGTCCGGCTTGATCCCCGCCCGCGCGTGGAACTCGGTGCGGACGAACCCCGGGCACAGCGCCATCAGCCGTACCCCCGAACGCGCCAGGTCCTTCGCCGCGCCCTGCGTGAACTGCACGACCCACGCCTTGCTCGCCCCGTACGTCCCGCGCGGGAAGAAGGCCGCGACCGACGCCACATTGATCACCCCGCCGCGCCCCCGGCCGCGCATCGTCTCGGCCGCCGCGCTGGTCAGCCGCAGCACCGCCTCGCAGTGCAGCTTCAGCATCCGCAGCTCATCGGCGATCGGCACCTCCAGATAGCGGGCGCGGTTGCCGAAACCGGCGTTGTTGACGAGCAGATCGACCGGGTGGGTGCGGTCCCCCAGCCGGGCCTCGACCGCCGCGATCCCGTCCTCCTCGGACAGGTCCGCCACCAGCACGTCCGCCTCCACGCCGTGCCGGTCGTGCAGATCCGTCGCCTGCTCCCGCAGCCGCTTCTCGTCGCGTGCGACGAGCACCAGGTTGTGCCCGTCGGCGGCGAGCCGGCCCGCGAAGGCGGCGCCGATGCCCGCCGTGGTTCCGGTAATCAATGCAGTCGTCATACGCGCACGTTATCGGCCATGACAGGTCCCGGCGGACCGCTGAACGGACCCGCGGAGCGATCTGAGCCGGAATGAACACTTCCGTCTGTCGGACGGAAGGCCGCTCCGTCAGCCCGCCTCCCCGGCCCGGTACTTCTGGGCGGCCTCCCGCGCCGCCGGATGCAGCGCGTCACCCGCCGCCAGCACCCTTGGCAGCAGCTCCCGCTCCAGGGTCTCGGCGCGGAAGAGGAAGGCGACCGTCACCTCGTGGTCGGGCCGGTGCACGATCTCGACGGGGTCGCCGGAGCGGATCTCGCCGGGTTCGAGCACCCGCAGATACGCCCCCGGGACGCCGGCTGCGGTGAACCGCTTGACCCATCCCCGCTCGCCCAGCCAGCCCGCGAACGTACGGCACGGGATGCGCGGTGAGGTCACCTCCAGCAGCGGTCCGCTCCCCACCCGCCAGCGCTCGCCGATGAGGGCGCCGCTGACGTCGATGCCGCTGGTGGTGAGGTTCTCTCCGAAGACGCCGTTGGCCAGCTCGCGGCCCAGCTCCCGCTCCCAGGCGTCGAGGTCCTCCCGGGCGTAGGCGTAGACCGCCTGGTCGTCGCCGCCGTGGTGGCGGCGATCGCAGACCGTGTCACCGGCCAGCCCGCTCCCGGCCTGACCCTTCGGCCCCGGGGCCGCGACCCGCACCGGGCCGTCGACCGGCCGCTTGTCGATACCGGTACCGGTGGGACAGTCGGAGTGTTCGGTCATCATCGCCCGGCCCAGGTTCACGGTGAGCACGGACGGCGAGGCGGCGGGACGCGCGGAGGAACCCGGAGAATGCGGCATGAGGGCACCGTAGAACAGCGCGGTCAAAGCGTCGACGTAATATCCCGGCGGGTATCCAAGGGCCCCTTATGCTCAAGGCATGATCGAGGCCCGCCATCTCAGGGTGCTGCGCGCGGTGGCCGCCACCGGCTCGTTCTCCGCCGCCGCCCGTGAGCTGGGCTGCACCCAGCCCGCCGTCAGCCAGCAGATGAAGGCCCTGGAGGGCGCCGCGGGCACCCCTCTGCTGATCCGCAGCGGCCGGGAGACGCGGCTGACCGAGGCGGGCCGGGCGCTGGTCAGGCACGCCACCGGGATTCTGGCCGGGCTGACCGCCGCCGAGGAGGAGGTCGCGGCGATCGCCGGACTGCGGGCGGGCCGGGTGCGGCTGGTGTCCTTCCCCAGCGGCAGCTCGACCCTGGTGCCCATGGCGCTCGCCGAGATGCGCGCGGCGCACCCCGGAACCCGGGTCTCGCTGGTGGAGGCCGAGCCGCCGGGCTCGGTGGAGATGCTGCGCGCGGGCGACTGCGAGATCGCGCTGGCCTTCCGGTACCCGCGGGTGGACGCGGACGCGGGGGCCGCTGCAGGGGATGGCGCCGAGTGGGACGACCTGGTCCTGCGGCCGCTGCTGAGCGACCGGCTGGTGGGCGTGGTGCCGGAGGGGCACAAGCTGGCGGGCGCCGGGGCGGTGGGGATCGCCGAGCTGGCCGGGGAGCCGTGGATCGCGGGCTGCCCGCGCTGCCGGGGCCATCTTGTCCAGGTCTGCGAGTCCGCGGGCTTCACCCCGCGGATCGACTTCGCGACGGACGACTATCCGACGGTCGTCGGCCTGGTCGGGGCCGGGCTGGGAGTGGCGGTGCTGCCCGAGCTGGCGCTGGAGTCCGTACGCGCCAAGGGCGCCACGACGCTGGCGGTGGAACCGGCAGTGCGCCGGGAAGTGGTCGCGCTGACCCTGCCCGACCTGGCCCGCGTCCCGGCGGTGGCGGCGACGCTGGACCGGCTGGAGCGGGCCGCCCGCAGGTGACCGGCGCGCGGCCGGGTCCGCCCGTCGGCCGGTCGCGCCCGGCGGAGGGGAGAGGAACGTTTCTTCAGTTGGCCGGGACCAGGCTTCAGGATCCCGGGGCCCCGGTGCCGGCGACGGTGCGGTGGCGCGCCCGCCCCATGAGCTCCTCGCGCTCGTCCTCGGTCAGTCCGCCCCACACCCCGTAGGGCTCGCGTACGGCCAGGGCGTGAGCCGCGCACTCTGCCCGTACCGGACAGCGCATGCACACCTCTTTCGCCGACATCTCGCGGGCGCTGCGGGCGGCGCCGCGCTCTCCCTCGGGGTGGAAGAAGAGCGAGCTGTCGACCCCGCGACACGCGGCCAGGAGCTGCCAGTCCCACAGGTCGGCATTCGGACCGGGAAGACGGGAGAAATCTGCCATTGCCTTATCTCCTCGAAACGATCGGCTGCGGACTGTGTCCTGGGTCGTACACCTACGGTCTAAGTAGATGTAAATATGACTCATTGCGAATCTAGCCACATAGACCCGCAAATTGGAAGCAAGGTCGCCAAATGCCACCGAAGGGACTGCCTCGGGGGCTGCCCTATGGGGGAGGCGCACAGAACGCGGCCTGGGCGACGAAGCTGCTCCGTGTCCGGTCCCTCACGTAGAGTGTCGAAGGTGGCCGCCGAACCCCGTAACTCTTTCGGGTGACCGTCGTTGAGAGTGCGGAGGCGGTTGATGGGTAAAGCTCTCGGACGGATGTCCGGGGCTGTCAATCGCACAGGTGACGATATGTACCAGCCTGGAGGCTCAAGGTGACGCGCATCAGCTGCGGAGGGCGGCCATGACATCCGTCCTCGTCTGCGACGACTCCCCGCTTGCGCGAGAGGCGCTGCGCCGCGCGGTGGCGACCGTGCCCGGCGTCGAGCGTGTGACGACGGCGGCCAACGGCGAGGAAGTCCTCCGCCGCTGGGGCGCCGACCGCTCGGACCTGATTCTGATGGACGTACGGATGCCCGGTCTCGGCGGGGTCGAGACCGTGCGGCGGCTGCTCTCCGCCGACCCCGGCGCCCGGATCATCATGCTCACGGTCGCCGAGGACCTCGACGGGGTCGCGCTGGCCGTGGCCGCCGGCGCCCGTGGCTATCTGCACAAGGACGCCTCGCGCGCCGAGCTGCGCGCCACGGTGACGCAGGCGCTCGCCGACCCCACCTGGCGGCTGGCCCCGCGCCGGCTGCGCTCGGCCGAGATGGGCGCCGCGCCCACGCTCACCGCGCGGGAGATCCAGGTGCTGGAGGGCATGAGCCACGGCCGGTCCAACGCGGAGATCGGCCGTGAGCTGTTCCTCTCCGAGGACACGGTCAAGACGCACGCCCGTCGGCTGTTCAAGAAGCTCGGCGCCTCCGACCGGGCTCATGCGGTGGCCCTCGGGTTCCGCTGGGGTCTGGTGCGCTGACTCGGCCGCGACCGTTCTGACGTGCTGCGCAGCGGGGGCGCGACGGTCCCCGCCCGTCGGGTGGCGGGCGGGGCGAGAGCGTACGCGGCGGGCACGGTGGCGGTGGCCTGTATCAGTTCCCCGCGCTATGCCGCATCCTTGAAGGTGTGGAGTTCCTCGGGGACGAGTCGGTCGGGCGTGAGGGGAGAGCGCAGGACGTGACGACAACCGGCGCACCTGCTCATAACGCTTCAACGCACAACTACGGACGCGGTGCCACGGAGCCACCGAGCCCAAGGCACCATGGATGGATGTCGCGCGACGAGGAGAGTCCAGGAGTCCCCAAGGGAGCTCCCGGGGGCACCGGGGCGATCGGCGCCCTCGTCGGGCGCGCCGTCGAAGGGGACGAGCGGGCCACCCACGACCTGCTGGCCCTGGTCCATCCGCTGGCCCTGCGCTATTGCCGGACGCGGCTGGCCCGGCTGCCGGGTGATGCCCGTCACTTCGTGGACGACCTGGCGCAGGAGGTCTGTCTCGCGGTGCTGTGCGCGCTGCCGCGCTACCGCGACACCGGAAAGCCCTTCGAGGCGTTCGTCGTGGCCATCGCCGCCCACAAAGTCGCCGATCTCCAGCGGGCCGCCATGCGCCACCCGGGCTCCACGGCCGTCCCCTCGGACGAGATGCCGGAGCAGCCGGACGATTCGCTGGGGCCCGAGGAGCGGGCGCTGCTCAGCAGCGACGCGGAATGGGCCAAGAAGCTGCTGGCCAACCTTCCGGAGAACCAGCGCGAGCTGGTGCTGCTGAGGGTCGCGGTCGGGCTGACGGCGGAGGAGACCGGGCAGATGCTCGGGATGTCCCCCGGCGCGGTGCGGGTCGCCCAGCACCGGGCCCTGAGCAGGCTGCGCGCGCTCGCCGAGCAGTAGGCACCCGCTGGGACCACGCGCACCCGCCGGGACCACGCGCTGAGACGTTGTCCACAGGCGGAACGAGGCACTCGGGGAGCCCGTTAGCATGGGAGTCCGCGCTGGGGCAAGACCATTTGGAAGGGTGTCATGACTGACAACGTCGACGGAGTGCCTGAGAAGTTCGCCATGCTCGGGTTGACGTACGACGATGTGCTGCTGCTGCCGGGCGCCTCCGAGGTGCTGCCGAACGCGGCCGACACCTCGTCCAGGGTCTCCCGGAACGTCCGGGTGAATGTGCCCCTGCTGTCCGCCGCCATGGACAAGGTCACCGAGTCCCGGATGGCCATCGCCATGGCCCGGCAGGGCGGTGCGGGCGTGCTGCACCGCAATCTGTCCATCGAGGACCAGGTCAACCAGGTCGACCTGGTCAAGCGCTCCGAGTCCGGCATGGTCACCGACCCGATCACGGTCCGGCCGGACGCCACGCTGCACGAGGCGGACGCGCTGTGCGCCAAATTCCGCATCAGCGGTGTGCCGGTCACGGACGCGGCGGGCAAGCTGCTCGGCATCGTCACCAACCGTGACATGGCCTTCGAGGTGGACCGGGGCCGTCAGGTCCGCGAGGTCATGACCCCGATGCCGCTGGTCACCGGCAAGGTGGGGATCTCCGGCGACGACGCGATGCAGCTGCTGCGCCGCCACAAGATCGAGAAGCTTCCGCTGGTCGACGACGCGGGCGTGCTCAAGGGCCTGATCACGGTCAAGGACTTCGTGAAGGCCGAGAAGTATCCCAACGCGGCGAAGGACGCCAATGGCCGGCTGGTCGTCGGCGCCGCCGTGGGCGTCGGCGACGAGGCGTACGAGCGGGCCCAGGCGCTGGTCGAGGCCGGGGCCGACTTCCTGGTGGTCGACAGTGCGCACGGCCACAGCCGGGGCATCCTCGACATGATCGCCAAGGTCAAGTCCAATATCGCGGTCGATGTGGTGGGCGGCAACATCGCCACCAGGGACGGCGCCCAGGCGCTGATCGACGCGGGTGTGGACGGCGTGAAGGTCGGCGTCGGTCCGGGCTCCATCTGCACCACGCGCGTGGTCGCGGGCATCGGCGTGCCGCAGGTGACGGCGATCTACGAGGCCGCGCGGGCCTGCCACGCGGCCGGGGTGCCGCTGATCGGCGACGGCGGTCTCCAGTACTCGGGCGATATCGCCAAGGCGATCGCCGCCGGTGCGGACACGGTCATGCTGGGCAGTCTGCTGGCCGGCTGCGAGGAGTCGCCGGGCGAGATGGTCTTCATCAACGGCAAGCAGTTCAAGTCCTACCGGGGCATGGGTTCGCTGGGCGCCATGCAGACGCGCGGCCAGGCCCGCTCGTACTCCAAGGACCGCTACTTCCAGGACAATGTGCTCTCCGAGGACAAGCTGGTCCCCGAGGGCATCGAGGGCCAGGTGCCCTACCGCGGTCCGCTGGCCTCGGTCGCGCACCAGCTGGTGGGCGGTCTGCGGGCGTCGATGGGCTATGTCGGCTCGGCGAACGTGGCGGAGCTGAAGGAGAAGGGCCGCTTCGTGCGGATCACCGCGGCGGGCCTCAAGGAGAGCCACCCGCACGACATCCAGATGACCACCGAGGCGCCGAACTACTCCGGCCGTTGACCCGAGCCGTTCCCCCGGACGACCCTGCGCGGGTGTGGGCAGGGATACTGGGACGGCTGTTTGTGAACAGGGAAAGGCACCCACGTGACTGAGATCGAGATCGGGCGCGGCAAGCGCGGCCGCAGGGCGTACGCGTTCGACGACATCGCCGTTGTGCCGAGTCGTCGTACCCGGGACCCGAAGGAGGTCTCGATCGCCTGGCAGATCGACGCCTACCGCTTCGAGCTGCCCTTCCTGGCCGCCCCGATGGACTCGGTGGTCTCGCCGCGGACCGCGATCCGCATCGGCGAGCTCGGCGGTCTCGGGGTGCTCAACCTCGAGGGGCTGTGGACCCGTTACGAGGACCCGGAGCCGCTGCTGGCGGAGATCGCCGAGCTGGACGAGCACACCGCGACCACCCGGATGCAGGAGATCTACGCCGAGCCGATCAAGGAGGAGCTGATCGGCCAGCGCCTGAAGGAGGTGCGGGACGCGGGCGTGGTGACCGCCGCGGCCCTGTCCCCGCAGCGCACGGCGCAGTTCTCCAAGGCCGTGGTGGACGCGGGGGCCGACATCTTCGTGATCCGCGGGACCACGGTCTCCGCCGAGCACGTCTCCAGCGCCGCCGAGCCGCTCAACCTCAAGCAGTTCATCTACGAGCTGGACGTTCCGGTGATCGTGGGCGGCTGCGCCACCTACACCGCCGCGCTGCATCTGATGCGCACCGGCGCGGCCGGTGTGCTGGTGGGCTTCGGCGGCGGTGCCGCGCACACCACCCGCAATGTGCTGGGCATCCAGGTGCCGATGGCGACGGCGGTCGCCGATGTCGCCGCCGCCCGGCGGGACTACATGGACGAGTCCGGCGGCCGCTATGTGCATGTGATCGCCGATGGCGGCGTCGGCTGGAGCGGCGATCTGCCGAAGGCCATCGCCTGCGGCGCGGACGCGGTGATGATGGGCTCGCCGCTGGCGCGGGCCACGGACGCACCGGGCCGCGGTCACCACTGGGGCATGGAGGCCGTGCACGACGAGGTGCCGCGCGGCAAGCGGATGAACCTGGGCACGGTGGGCAGCACCGAGGAGATCCTCCTCGGCCCCTCGCACACCCCCGACGGTTCGATGAACTTCTTCGGCGCGCTGCGCCGCGCCATGGCCACGACCGGCTACTCGGAGCTGAAGGAGTTCCAGCGGGTCGAGGTCACGGTCGCCCCGTCGGCCCGCGACAAGAGCTGAGGGCTCGTCGCGCTGAGGATTCTTCACATGGGGAAGGCCCCGACCGCATGGCGGTCGGGGCCTTCCCCATGTGTGGCTGGGTGTCTGCCGTCCTGGCTCAGCGGTTGCTGATGCGGTAGGCGGTGCTGACCGCGGCGACCGGCGCGAGCACCATGAAGATGTAGGTCAGCGCGTCGGAGTCTTCCTTCCACGCATCCCACAGGTCGCTGAAGTGGTCGAAGAAGATCTCGTTCGAGGAGAGCACCTGGCTGCTGGCACCGCCGCCGATCTTGTCGGCGTAGTTGCTCAGCACATCGTGCGTGATCATGGCGTAGCCGTAGAGCTCACCGAGGAACACCGCGGCCAGGGCCAGCACCGCGCCGAGCACCCACAGCCCCGTGTTCCGGCCGCCGAGCTTGGCGACCGCCAGACCGATGAGCGCGCCGACCACCACACCGGCGTAGGCGAACTGCGTGATCTCCGGCGGGGACTTGTCCGTGTCCGCCAGCGCGCTCAGCAGGAACGCGTAGAGGAACGCGCCCACGACCGTGGCCACGAGGGCGGCGACCACCGCGAGCAGCGGGTTGCCCGGACGGCCGACCTGCGGAGCGGGCGGCGGGAAACCGCCGCCGTACTGCGGCTGGGGCGGCTGCGGCTGGCCCTGCGGGTAGCCGTAGCCGGGCTGCGCCGAACCGTACCCTCCGGCCTGCTGAGGCGGGGTGGGCTGCTGTGGGTAACCGCCTGGCTGCTGTGGCTGCTGCCAGTTCTGGCTCATGGAATTCCCCCGGGGATGAAGGTGTGGAGATCGCGTTCCGGGGACAGCTGAGCTGACGAGCGGCTGCGGCTGGGAACGCGGAAGGACTTTCGAGCCATCAAACTAACAGGCGGGCATGACAACCAGACAAGTCGTGTCTGGCGTCCGTGACATGGCTGGGACCGGACGGAGACACACTGGCGCTGGCATATGGGGATATTGCCTGCCTTGTTCGGTGACCCCGCTTCACCACCAGGCAACTCTCCGCTCCCGCCGCGGCGTGGAAGGCGGTGTCGTCGCGCCCCGGGCTGTGGTCGGCACCGTAGTCCACCACCAGGCCGGAAGGCCCGGTCGGGGGTCCGTGGTGGGCCGAGGCGCCATGGCGGCGCGGTGGCGCGGTGGCGTGAAGGGATCGGTGCCAGGACAGAATCCGGCATAAGCAATAATGTCAACTTATGGCGCAGAACAAGTCGTTCAATGGGCGTGACATGGGGATCGACCTCGGCACCGCCAACACACTGGTGTACGTCCGGGGCAGGGGCATCGTGCTCAATGAGCCGTCGGTTGTGGCGGTCAACACAGTCGACGGCAGTGTGCTGTCGGTGGGTTCGGCGGCCAAGGAGACCATGGGGAGGACGCCGACGAACATCGTCGCCGTGCGACCGCTGCGCGATGGTGTGATCGCCGATTTCGAGATCGCCGAGCGCATGCTGCGGTATTTCATCAAGAAGGTCATGGGCAGCCGCCGGCTCGGCCGCCCCCGTGTCGTCGTCTGTGTGCCCTCGGGGATCACGGGCGTTGAGCGGCGCGCGGTGATGGAAGCCGCCACCCGGGCCGGGGCCCGTCAGGTGCATCTGGTCGAGGAGCCCATCGCGGCCGCGATCGGCGCGGGGCTGCCGGTGAGCGAGCCGACCGGCTGCATGGTCGTCGACATCGGCGGCGGTACGACGGAGGTCGCCGTGGTCTCGCTGGGCGGCATCGTCACCGCGCGGTCGGTGCGGACGGCGGGCGATGCCATGGACGCGGCGATCAACTCGTATGTGAAGAAGCAGTACGCGCTGGCGATCGGTGAGCGGACCGCCGAGCAGATCAAGATGTCCATCGGCTCGGCCGCGCCCTCCGGACCGCTGTCCGTACCGCGGGTGTCGGAGACCGTACGGCGGCCCGAGCGGAATGTGGAGGTGTTCATCCCGGGGCAGAGCGAACCCGGGCAGAGTGGCGACAACGAGGACACCCAGGCGCTGCTGCCGCCGGACCGCTGCGCCATCCGGGGCCGGGACCAGGCGACCGGGCTGCCCAAGGTGCTCGAACTGACCGCGGATGAGGTGCGGCACGCCCTCACCGAGCCGGTGGACGCCATCGTCGCGGCGGTGCGCTCCACGCTCGACGAGACCCCGCCGGAGCTGGCGGGCGACATCATGGACCGCGGCATCGTGCTGACCGGCGGCGGGGCCCTGCTGCGCGGCCTGGACGTACGGCTGGCGCGCGAGCTGAACATCCCGGTGCTGGTGGCCGACGACCCGCTGGACTGCGTGGCCATCGGCACCGGCCGCTGCGTCGAGGACTTCGCCTCGCTGCGCACGGCGATGGACGCGCGGCCCCGCAGACCGGACGCCGTGCGGGTGTGACGCCTCGGAGGCCCGCGAGAACGTCAGCAGATCGTCGCGCCTGTGACTGCCTGTGACATCGGAGATTGAGGCGGCATCAGCGTCATCGGCGTGAGCAGCGGCATCGGCGTCGTGAGCGTCATCGGTGTCGTGAGCGTCAGCAGCGGCATCAGCGGCTGACGCCGCGGGGCCCGTGCCGTCCGGTGCCGGAGCGGGGCCTCCCAGCGGTGGCCGGGAGCGCCGTGCCAGGCGTCGCGGGCCCGCGAAGAGCCACCGGACGGGGCTCAGGGGGGCCGGCTCGCCTCCCCGGGGTGGGGGCCTTGAGCGTGCGGCATCGCCTCCGCCGTGGTGGGCTGGTGACACCGTGTCGGCCGCGTGCGGCGCGGGCGGACGGCAGGCGCGGGCGTCGAGGTGGTGGTCGTGGGGCGCGGCGGGACGTACCGGTGGGCGGTCGCCGTGACCGTCAGCACGGTCCTGGCCGCGCTCACCTCCGTGCCGCCGGCGCCCCCCGGACCCGGCCCGGCCATGAGCCCGGCGCACCGCCATGGGCCCGGTGGTGGTGCTGTGGCGCGGGGGCCGGGGCACGGCCATGGGTCCGTCGGTGGTGTCACGGGACCGGGCCCGGTGCACGGTCGCGGGCCCGGTGGTGGAGTCGTGGCGCGGGGGCTGGAGCACGGCCACGGGCCGCACGGCGGCACCGCGGCGCGGGGCCCGGCGCGGCCGTACCCGGTATCCGTCGAACTGACCTCCCTCGCCCCCGCGGTGATCCGCGAGGGAGGTGAGCTGAGGATCAGCGGGCGGGTCACCAACACCTCCGGGCGGCGCGTCGGCCCCGCGCGCATCGGGGTGCGGATCGGCGCCCCCGGCGCGATCGACACCCGCGGCGGGCTCTCCGCCGTGGCCCGTCGTACGCCCCTGTCCCGGGCCGACGGCTCCGAGGTGCCCGGCCGCACCGCCCGCCTCGCCCCGCTGTCGACCGGCGCCGTGCGCGGCTTCCGGCTCACCGTGCCGGTCCCCGACCTCGAACTGGACGGCGCCGGGGCGTACGCCCTCACCGTCGGCGTCATCCGCTCGGACGACGCCGACGCCGACGCCGACGCCGACGCCGACGCCGGCACTGGTACCGGTACCGGCACCGTGCTCGGGCTGACCCGTACGCATCTGTCCGCCTATCCCGACGCCGCCCGGCTGGAGCCGCTGCGCACCACCGTGCTGTGGCCGGTCATCGACACCCCGCGGATGGAGGCGCTGACCCTGCGCACCCCGGACAGCGACAGCGTGCTGCCGGTCTTCCGCGACGACGGGCTGACCGCCGCCTTCGGACCCGGCGGCCGGCTGCGGCGGCTGGTCGAGATGGGCCGGGGCCGGCCGGTCACCTGGGTCCTCGATCCGGACCTGATCGTCCAGGCGCGGGCCATGGCCGCCGGCTACCGGGTGGCCCGTACGCCCGGCGGCAGCGATCCGCAGGAGTCCACCGAGGGGACGGGCGGCGAGGCGGCGGCGGACTGGCTCGCCGCGCTCCGCACGGCGGTCCGGGGCCGGGAGGTGATCGCGCTGCCGTACGCGGACCCGGACCTGGCCTCGCTCGCCCGCGGCGGCGGCGCCTCGCTCACCGGTCTGCTGCGCCGCGCCTCCGGTACGGGCCGGGCGGTGGTGGACCGGGCGCTGGGCGTCCGCGCACGCGCCGGTGTGGGCTGGCCCGCGGGCGGTGAGCTGGACGAGGGGATCGCCCGGTACGCCAAGGGGCTGGGCCTGGACACGGTGCTCGCCTCCGGCGCCGGGGTGGTCTCCGCCGGGGAACTGGTCAGCGAAGGGGCCACCGACGACGGCGCCGTCGCGCTGGAGGGCGGCACGACCGCGCTGCGCTACGACGCGGCGATCGCCTCCCTGCTCTTCGCCGCCCAGCCGGCCGCGGGCGCCTCCGGTGCCCCCGCCCGGCTGCGGCTGCGGCAGCGGCTGCTCGCCGAGACCCTGACGGCCACGCGGGAGCTGCCGTACGCCCGGCGCGACCTGGTGGTGGTGCCCCCGCGCCGGATGCCGCTCGGGGTGGCCCGGGTGCTGCTCACGGTCGTGGACGAGGGCCGGAAGGCGGGCTGGCTGGCGCCGGCCGGGTTCGCGGCGGCGCTGCGCAAGCCCACGGCGGGGCGGCTGCGGGGCTTCGACGGCTATCCGCTCGCGCGGCGCGACGGCGAGCTGCCGCCCGAGCGGCTCGCGGCGGTGGTCCGGGACCGGCGGCGGATGCGTGCCCTGGCCAAGGTGCTGTCGGACGCGCGGGCCACCACCGCGTCCGTACGGGCCGCGCTGGCCCGCTCCGTCGCGACCGGGTGGCGCGGCGATCCGGCGGGCGCCGCCTCGTACCAGCGGGGGGTGTCCCGCTATCTGACCGCCTCGATCACCTCGGTGCGGCTGGTGCCGAAGTCCACGGTGGTGGTGGCGGGGGGCTCGGCGACCATCCCGGTCACCGTGGACAACGGTCTCCAGCAGGACCTCACCGGGGTGGAGCTGCGGGTCCTCTCCAGCCGCCCCGAACGGCTGAAAGCCCGGGACCGCACGGTGCCGGTCCGGGCGTCGCGCGCGGTGAGCCGCACGGTGCGGGTGCGGGTGAAGGCGTACGCCAACGGCCCGGTGTGGCTGACCGCCCAGCTCTACACCACCGCCGACGGCAGGCCCTGGGGCGCGCCGATGACGTTCAGGGCGGATGTGCGGTCGGTGCCGTCGGGGGCGGTGATCTTCGTACTGGGCGGGACGGCGCTGATCGTGCTGGCGGTCACCTTCCGGCTGCGGCGCACGCGGGGGCGGTGACGGCGGGGGCGGTGTACGGCGCCGGCGGTGACGCAGGAGGGAACGGGCGGGCTCAGAGCCGGTGCGCGGTCCCCGCCGGCCCGGCGCCCCGGGTGTCCAGCAGCAGCTGGGCCTTCACCGCGAGTCCTTGCAGGTCGTAGGTGCGATGGTGTTGCAGCAGGACGGTCAGGTCGGCGTCGGCCGCCGCCTCGTACACCGACTCCGCGCGCTCCACCTCGCGCCCCAGCACCCGCCATCGCGTGAGGTACGGATCGTGGTAGCCGATCCGGGCGCCCAGCTCCATCAGCCGGGAGGCGATCTCCCGCGCGGGCGAGCCCTCCGCGTCGGCGACGTCGGGTTTGTAGCCGACGCCCAGCAGCAGGACCCGCGCGCCGCGCGCCGACTTCCCGTACTCGTTGAGCAGGGCCGTGCAGCGGCGGGTGACATAGCCCGGCATCCGGCCGTTGACCTGCTGGGCGAGCCCGACCATGCGCAGCGGGAGGCCGAGGCCGTGCTGCTGGTCCGCCATGTGGTCGTGGTCGACCGGTACGCCGTGGCCGCCGACGCCGGGCCCTGGCCGGAAGGACTGGAAGCCGAACGGCTTGGTCTCGGCGCAGCGGACCACGTCCCACACATCGACGCCCAGGTCATGGCAGTACACCGCCAGCTCATTGACCAGGGCGATGTTGACGTGCCGGTAATTGGTCTCCAGGACCTTGACGGTCTCGGCCTCACGGGTGCCGCGGGCCCGGACCACCTTTTCGGTGAAGCGGCCGTAGAAGGCGGCGGCCGCCTCGGTGCAGGCGGGGGTGAGGCCGCCGATGACCTTGGGGGTGTTGGCGGGGCCGTGGGCGCGGTTCCCGGGGTCGTGGCGGCAGGGGGAGTAGGCGAGGTGGAAGTCGCGCCCGGCCCGCAGTCCGGACCCGTCCTCCAGAAGGGGACGGAGGAATTCCTCGGTGGTCCCGGGGTACACGGTGGACTCCAGCAGAACGGTGGTGTGCGGACGCAGCCGCGCCGCGAGCGTGCGGGCCGCCTCGCCGACCGCCGACAGATCCAGTCTGCGGTCGTTCCCGAGCGGGGTCGGGGCGCAGATGACGGCGGTGCGGACGCGGCCGAGCTCGGCCGCGTCGGCGGTGATCCGGAAGCCCCGGGCGGCCATCCGGCGCAGCTCGGCGGCGGACAGCCGGCCCTCACCCGAGCAGGAGGGCAGCCGCCCGGCCCGGAGGTCGTCGGCGGCGCGCGGATCGGGGTCGTAGCCGATGGTGCGGACACCGGCGGCGGTGGCGGCCTGGGCGAGAGGAATACCGAGATGACCGAGTCCGATGACGGCGAGATCTGCGGGCATGACGTTGTGTCGTCCTTCCCGGGACGATGTCGGATGGCGCAAACCCCCCAAAGGAAGACTAAGCGGAAATATGACTCGTATTCAGTATTGACGGGGGGTGTTGGCGCGGTGTCGCGGCGGCGGGCGCGGCAGCGGCATGGCGTGGTGGGGAGAAAGCCAGGAAAATCAACAAGGCAGATAAGGCAGATAAGGCAGACAAGGCGGACAGGGTGGCGTGACGTCGATCACAGCGGGAGGCAGCGGTGAAAACACCGGCACTGGGACCGGCCGAGCGCGCCGAGGCGCTGGCCCGGATGGCGGACCGTGAGCTGGATGTGCTGGTCGTGGGCGGTGGAGTGGTCGGCGCGGGCACCGCGCTGGACGCCGCGACACGGGGCCTGGAGACCGGTCTGGTCGAGGCGCGGGACTGGGCCTCCGGGACCTCCAGCCGGTCCAGCAAGCTGATCCACGGCGGACTGCGCTATCTGGAGATGCTCGACTTCGCACTGGTGCGCGAAGCGCTGAAGGAGCGCGGGCTGCTGCTGGAGCGGATCGCGCCGCACCTGGTCAAACCGGTGCCATTCCTGTATCCGCTGAAGCACCGGGTCTGGGAGCGGTGCTACGCGGGATCGGGCGTGGCGCTCTACGACGCCATGTCCTTCTCCTCCGGGCACGGCCGGGGACTGCCCGCCCACCGCCATCTGACCCGCGGGCGGGCACTGCGGGTCGCGCCCTGCCTGAGGAAGGACGCGCTGGTGGGGGCGTTGCAGTACTACGACGCCCAGATGGACGACGCGCGCTACGTCACGATGCTGGTGCGCACGGCGGCCGCGTACGGCGCGCAGGTCGCCAACCGCGCCCGGGTGGTCGGTTTCCTGCGGGAGGGGGAGCGCGTGGTCGGCGCGCGGGTGCACGACCTGGAGCAGGGGGGTGAGTTCGAGGTCCGCGCCCGGCAGGTGGTGAACGCCACCGGGGTGTGGACGGACGAGACCCAGGCGCTGATCGGGGAGCGCGGCCAGTTCCACGTCCGGGCCTCCAAGGGCATCCACCTGGTCGTCCCCAAGGACCGCATCCACTCCACGACCGGGCTGATCCTGCGCACCGAGAAGAGCGTGCTCTTCGTGATCCCCTGGGGCAGGCACTGGGTCATCGGCACCACGGACACCGACTGGGACCTGGACAAGGCCCACCCGGCCGCCTCCAGTGCCGATATCGACTATCTGCTGGAGCATGTCAACGAGGTCCTCGCGGTGCCGCTGACCCGCGACGACGTGGAAGGCGTCTACGCCGGGCTGCGCCCGCTGCTGGCCGGGGAGTCGGAGGCCACCAGCAAGCTCTCGCGCGAGCACACGGTCGCCCATCCGGTGCCGGGCCTGGTGGTGGTCGCGGGCGGCAAGTACACCACGTACCGGGTGATGGCCAAGGACGCCGTGGACGAGGCGGTGCACGGTCTGGACCACCGGGTCGGGCCCTGTGTCACCGAGGAGGTTCCGCTGGTCGGCGCCGTCGGCTACAAGGCGCTGTGGAACGCGCGGGCGCGGATCGGCCGCCAGACCGGGCTGCACGTGGCGCGGATCGAGCATCTGCTGAACCGTTACGGCTCGGCCGCTCAGGAGGTGCTGGAGCTGATCACGGACGACTCGTCGCTGGGCGAGCCGCTCGCCGGGGCGGACGACTATCTGCGGGCCGAGGTCGTCTACGCCGCCTCGCACGAGGGGGCCCGCCATCTGGACGACGTCCTCACCCGGCGCACCCGCATCTCGATCGAGACCTTCGACCGCGGCACGCGCTGCGCCCGCGAGGCGGCCGGGCTGATGGGGCCCGTGCTGGGCTGGGACGAGGACCAGATCGACCGGGAGGTCCAGCACTACGAGAAGCGGGTGGAGGCGGAGCGCGAGTCCCAGCGCCAGCTGGACGATCTGACGGCGGACGCGGCCCGGCTGGGCGCGCCGGACATCGTCCCGCTGTAAGGAGACCGGCTGTAGGGAGGCCGGCTGTAGGGAGACCCGCTGGAGGAGACCCTCTGGAGGAGACCCTCTGTAAGGAGACCCGCTGGAGGGAACCCGCTGTAAGGAGACCCGCTGTAAGGAGGCCCGCTGGAGGGCACCGGTGTCCGGGAGGGGCCCATGACGTCCTTACGGTCGAGGGCAGAACTCGGCTTCGAGCAGAGACGTTTCGGCGGGCAGACCGGAACGGGCCGTGCCGTTGAGCCGGTAGGCGAGGGTGTGGCGGCCGTCGGAGGTGGCCACGGCCATCACGGAGGAGCCGGTGATCTCGCCGTTGTGGCCCCACAGGGTCACTCCGCACGACAGTCGCACCGGGAACAGCCCCATGCCGTACTGGCCGTCGGAGGCGGACGTGTTCCGCATCCGCCGCAGCTCGGCCCGGGGCAGGACCTCGCCGCGCAGCAGCCCGGAGACGAGGCGGCTCAGATCGTCGAGGGTGGAGATCAGCTCCCCCGCCGCCCCCGCCGAGGAGGGGTTGAGCTCGGTGACATCGCGTCGGGCGCCGTCGGCCGAGGCGCCGCCGTCCCGCGTGTACGCGCGGCCGTGCGGGGCCGGGAGGATGGTGCGGGCACCGGGGAAGGAGGTGCCGTCCAAACGCAGCGGGACGAGCACGTCGCGCCGGGCCTCGGCCGCGTAGGAGCGGCCGGTGACCTGCTGGACGACCATGCCCAGCAGGACGTAGTTGGTGTTGGAGTAGCGCCACTCGGCCCCGGGCGCGAAGGAGGGGCGGTGCGCCAGGGCGGTGCGCACCAGGGAGGCGGGGGTGTGGGTGCGGTCGGCCGCGGCGGACAGCTCACGCGCGAGCACCGGGTCGTCGGTGTAGTCGAACAGCCCGCTGGTCTGGTTCAGCAGCTGACGGAGTGTGATCTTCCGACCGTCGTTGCCATGTCCGCGTACCAGCCCCGGAAGGTGCTCCTCCACCGTGTCCCCGAGGCCGAGCCGCCCTTGGGCGGCCAGGCGCAGCGTCACCGCCGCGATGACGGTCTTGGTGAGGCTGCCCGCGCGGAAGCGGTCGTCGCGGTGGATGCGGCGCCCGGTGCGGACGTCGGCGACGCCCGACGCGACGAACCGCGTGCCCTCGCCCGTCCGGCGGATGAGCGCCGCGGCCCCCGGCGTGTCGCCCTGCGCCGCCAGCCGGCGTACGGCGGCGCGTACGGCGCCGTCCCGGCGGTCCTCCGCGCCCGTGTTCGCCTCCGGACCCCCGCTCGCCCGCACGTGCGCGTCCCGGCCCGCTTCCGCGGTCGCACCGCAGCCGGGGAGGGCGAGACAGAGGGCGGCGGCGAGCGCCGCAGCGGTCGGCATCCGGCCCCGCCTGTGCCATCGTAGGGCGGAGATGGCCATGACACGGACCTCCGTTCCCTGCGTACTCCCAGATGGTCGCGGGTACCGCGGTGGCCGCCACGCCGCGCCCCGGACCCCCGGCGGTTCGGGGTCCGCGGATGAGAGACAATAGAGGCTCTCCCAGGGTGGGTTCAGGGTGGGTAGATTTACAGAGGGGTCGCATGTCGGAGGCTGAGAAGACGCAGGGCTCGACTGGGCGCCTCCTCGCCGGGCGATACCGGCTCGGGGAGATTCTCGGTCAGGGCGGCATGGGCACGGTCTGGCGTGCGAACGACCAGACCCTCGGCCGTACGGTCGCGGTCAAGGAGCTGCGCTTCCCGTCCAGCGTCGAGGAGGACGAGAAGCGACGGCTCATCACCCGCACGCTGCGCGAGGCGAAGGCGATCGCCCGTATCCGCAGCAACGGCGCCGTCACCGTCTACGACGTGGTAGACGAGGACGACCGCCCGTGGATCGTCATGGAGCTCATCGAGGGGCGTTCGCTCGCCGACGTCGTCCGCGACGACGGACCGCTGACCCCCAAGCGCGCCGCCGAGGTCGGGCTCGCCGTCCTCGATGTGCTGCGCGCCGCCCACCAGGCGGGCATCCTGCACCGCGATGTGAAGCCCTCCAATGTGCTGATCTCGGACGACGGACGGGTCGTCCTCACCGACTTCGGCATCGCGCAGGTCGAGGGCGACCCGTCGGTGACCTCCACCGGCATGCTCGTCGGCGCGCCCTCGTACATCTCCCCGGAGCGGGCGCGCGGCCAGAAGCCCGGCCCGCCGTCCGACCTGTGGTCGCTGGGCGGGCTGCTGTACGCGGCGGTGGAGGGCGTGCCGCCGTACGACAAGAGCACGGCCATAGCGACGTTGACCGCCGTGATGACCGAGCCGGTGGAGCCGCCGAAGAACGCGGGCCCGCTGGAGGAGGTCATCTACGGTCTGCTCGTCAAGGACCCGGAGCGGCGGCTGGACGACGCCGGGGCGCGGGCGCTGCTCCAACACGCGCTGAACGCCCCCGAGGAGGCCAAGGCCCCCGCCGACGCCACCCGTACGATGAGCCTGCCGCCCGCCCCGTCGAAGGAGGACGAGGCGGCCGCCAAGGCCAAGGAGGCGGCCGTCGCGGAGCGCAGGCGCGGTGCGCTGAGGTCCGTGCGCAACGCGGCGGCGGCCGCGGCCGTGAAGAAGACGGGCACCGGGAGCGGGGCGGAGGCGGCGGAGCGGTCCGGTGCCGAGAAGTCCAGGGATGCGGCGTCCGGCGTGGCGGCGTCCGGCGCGGCGCGGAAGGCCGGTGCGGCCGCCGCGACGCCCGAGTCGGCGCCCGCCCCCCAGCCCGCCGTGCCGCCGCGCGCCTCGATCACTGATGTGGTCCCCAGGCGCACGCTGATCATCATCGCGGTGGTCGTGGTGCTCGCCATCGTGGGCACCGTGCTCGCCGTCGTCCTGAGCAGCGGCGACGACGGCGGCAATGCCAAGGGCGCCTCCGGAGGCGACAAGTCCACCTCCGCCGCCGGGGTCTCCGGCGGCACCGAGGAGGGCCAGGGCACCGACAAGTCCGGCCAGTCTGCCGGTGAGTCGCCGAACGCGGAGAGCTCCGGCGAGCAGACGAGCGCGAGCGCCTCCGAGGGCTCGGACGACAAGTCGGACGACGGCGGGAGCGGGGACGACAGCGGTAAGGGTGAGGGCGGCGGCGGTAAGGGCGGGCTGCCCGATGGCTACAAGACCGTCAAGAGCTCCGACTTCCCCTTCAGCATGGCCATGCCGGAGGACTGGTCGGTCCACTCCGGGAGCTATTCCGGCAGCCGTAAGTACTACGGCGGGTCCAGCATTCCGCGTATTCAGGTCGACTTCACCGACTCGCCGAGGTCGGACGCCGTGGCGGACTGGAAGAAGGGCGAGGAGAACGCCCGGCGCACCATGTCCGGCTACAAGGGCCTCGGCATCAAGTCGATCGACTGGAACGGCTACCCGACCGTCGCGGACTGGCAGTTCGAGCGCAACCAGGACGGCAAGCGGGTGCGGGCGATCAACCGCGGCTTCAAGGCGGACGGCAGCCATGGCTTCGCCATACTGATCACGTGCGAGGCGAGCAAGTGGGACGACGAGGAGTGCGCCACCCTCCGTCAGACCGCCTTCGACACCTTCAAGATTACGGACTGAACACTCCTGTCGGCGAAGCGTCGTTCGGGCACGTATCGTGAGAAGCCCTAGACTGTGCGCAGCCGCAGGAACCCGCCAAAACGACCACATTTGACGGTTTCGCGCTGCGCCGACCGCTGGTAAGGGCGGCGTCGATCGCGCGCTTTGGGGAGGCGTCGTGGAGGAGTACGCGGGCCGGGTGCTGGCCGACCGCTATCGCCTGCCCCTGCCGCCCGCCGACGAGTACGAACTCGTCGAGACCCGCGCCTTCGACACCTACAGCGGGCAGGAAGTCCATCTGCGGCAGATACCGCTGCCGGAGGTCGTGGACGCCGAGGTCGTCGACGAGGACGCGCGGTGGGGCGGCGGTGGCGGACCGCGGGGACGCGGCGGCACGTTCGCCGGTTCCGGGCGTGCGGCCCGGGGCGACGGCGATCCGGCCGTCCGGCGCGCCATCGCGGCGGCGACGGCCGCCGCGCAGATCCCCGACCATCCGCGGCTCGGCCAGGTCTTCCATGTCTTCGCGGAGGCCGGAAGCCTGTGGATCGTCAGCGAACTGGTCTCCGGCCGCCCGCTCGCGGCGCTGCTCGCGGAGGGCACGCTGTCCCCGCACCGGGCCGCCGAGGTCGCCAACGACATCCTTACGGCGCTGGGCGCCCTGCACGCCAACGGGTGGATCCACCGCAACATCACCACTCGTACCGTGCTGTTGTGCGACGACGGCCGCGCGATGCTCACGGGGCTGGCCGCCGGTGCGGCGGAGGAGGCGCTGTGCGGCTACGACCCCGTTCCGGCGCCCGCCGGCGCCGCCCCGGCCTTCGAAGAGCCCACTCCGGCTTCCGAGGCGCCCATCCAGGCTTCCGATGCGCCCGTCCCGGGTTCCGAGGCGCCCGTCCGCGGCGTCGAGGAGTCCCGGTCCGCTGACGCCCCGGCCGCCTCGCCGCGAGGCTCGGCGGGCCCCGGCGACCACTCAGGCCATGGCCCGGTCCGGCGCGGCGGCGAAGGGCACGCCCCCATCCCGGGGGCCCGTGCGGCCGAGGGCGGCGAGGCGCTGCCGCACACCGGGCCGCGGTACCGGGACCAGGGCGCCGCGGGTGGGTTCCTGCCGCCGGGCGCTCCTTACGGTGGCCATGAGCAGGCGGGGACGGGGGCGCGGCCCGGGGACGAGGGCGCGGGCACGCGATCCGGCGACGGGGGCCGGGCGTACCGCGACCAGGGCGCGGCGGCGGTCGTGCCCGAGCCGCGGGCGCCTTACGGCGACCACGGTGCGCCGACGGCGAGTTCGGGTCCCGGCGCGGGCGGTCCGGGCCACGGGAGCCGGCCGGAGTCCGGCCCGGGGCTCCACGGGCACGAGGCCCCGTACGGGGACCCAGGGGCCGCGGGCGGGCTGCCCGGACCGCGGCGGGCGGAACCGCGGCAGGCGGGACAGCCGGGGGGCCGGGAAGACGAGCGGGGCACCGCCGCCGATGTGCCGGGCGCGGCCGCGCGGGCGGCGCGGGCCAGCGCCATCGCCGCCTACGCGGCGGGCGCGCGGGCCGCCGCACGGGCCAACGCCGAAGCGGCCCCCCGCACCCCGCACGCTCCCGAGCCCGCGGCCCAGCCCACACCCACATCCGCACCCGCCCCCGCACCCGTCCCCGAGGCCGATCCGGACCCGGTGCCCGGCGGTGCCTCATGGCCCGGTCGGCCGGACGGTGCGGAGCAGCCTCGGCCGGCCGCCTCCGAAGGTGGCGGCTCCTGGGACACCGGCGGCACCACCGGCGGCGGCCCGGCCACCGCGCTCGCCGCCGAGCGCGCCCGCCAGGCCCGTATCGTCGTGGTCGGCGCCGTCACCGAGCGGTGGGCGCCCGAGCAGGCGGGTCCGGTCCACGAGAACTGGCGGCTGGCGCCCCCCGTCGGCCCCGCCGCCGATCTGTGGGCGCTCGGCGCGCTGCTGTTCCGCGTGGTGCAGGGCCATGCCCCGTACCCGGAGGAGAACGCCGCCGAGCTGGTGCAGATGGTCTGCGCGGAGGCGCCCGCGTACGCGGAGGAGTGCGGTCCGCTGCGCCCCGTCGTCGAGTCGCTGATGCGGCAGGACCCCACCGAGCGCCCGGACTTCGAGGAGCTGCGCGGCTGGCTGCGGTCGCTGATCCGCTCGGCGCCCGAGCCGGACGTCGGCAGCAGTACGGTCACGGTGCCCTCGCTCGGCTCGGGCGGGGCGTCCGACCCCCGGCGGCTGCCGATCATCCGCAGACGCGGCTGGCTGGTGCGCAGGAGCCGGGGCCGTCGCCCGGCCGCGCCGACTGCCCCGGCCGCGTCGGCCGCGTCGGCCGAGCCGGTCGTCGGGCATGCGCGGCACCGGCGGGACAAGCGGGACAGGCGCGAGAACCGGCAGGCGCCGGCGCCTGCCCAGCGCTCGCCGCGCAGGCTGGGGCGGACGCTGTTGCTGCTGATCCTGCTGGTGCTGGCCGCGGCGGTGCTCTACGCGACGATGTTCATGCCGAGCGACAAGGACAACGGCGGCCAGGGCCGTACGGATCCGGCCGGTGGGACGAGCGCGGCGCCGAGCGACTCCGCGGGCGGCGACGACAACGGCGGGGAGGCCGGGGAGCCGGCGGACCCCGGCGACCGGGAACCGCAGTCCACCGCCCCCGCCGGACTGGCGAAGGGGTTCGCGGTCCGCAACGACCCCAAGGGCTTCAAGGTCGCCGTCCACCAGGACTGGACCCGCCGGGGCGAGAACAACCGGGGACAGATCCGCTACATCGGCGGCGACTTCGAGCTGGTGGTCGTGGCCGGACGGGACAAGGCGTCCGAGTTCGGCGGCGACCCGATGGCGTACCAGCAGGACCGCGAGGCCGAACTGGCCGCCTTCCGCGGCTCCTCCTGGGCCTCGTCCTCGGGGCTGCGGCGGATCGACGTCGGTGGGACGGCGATGGCGGAGGGCACGTTCAGCTGGCGCGACAGCAGCGGGCGGGATGTGTACGCGCGCAACCTCGCGATGCTGATCGACGGCCGCTACCACGTGGTCCTGGTGATCGGCCCGTCCGATGAGCGCGACGCGGTCAGCCGCTACTTCGAGCAGGCCACGGCCACGTACAGCACGACCACCGGCTAGGACCTGGCGGGTCCGAGCGGCTGGGCGCCCGCTTCCGCGAACCGCTCCCGCAGCCGGTACTTCAGCACCTTCCGCAGCGTCTCGTTGCGGGGCAGGGCGTCCACGACCTCCAGCCGCTCCGGCAGCTTGTGCACCGACAGGCCCGCCTCGCGCAGATACGACACCACCCCGCCGAGCGTCAGTGCCCCCGCCCCCGCCGGCTGTTCCACGACGGCGCAGACCAGCTCGCCCCGGTCCGGGTCGGGCAGCCCGATCACCGCCACGTCCCCCACGTCCGGGTGCTGGTACAGCAGCTGCTCGATCTCCTGGGCCGATATGTTCTCGCCCTTGCGGATGATGATGTCCTTGGCGCGGCCGGTCAGCACCAGATGGCCGCTTTTCGTGAGATGGCCGAGGTCACCGGTGAGGAAGAAGCCGTCCGCGTCGAACGCCGCCCGCGTCTGGGACGCGTCCAGATAGCCGGCGCAGACCGCCTCCCCGCGCAGCCGCACCTCCCCGTCCACCACCCGGATCTCCATCTCCCGCGGCGGCCGGCCCTCGGTGGTGGCGAGGTTCTCGTCCGTGTCGTCCGGCGCACCCATGGTGATCGTGGGGGCTTCGGTCATGCCGTAGCCGTGGGCGAGCGCGCAGCCCAGCTCCCGTACGACCTCGTAGTAGAGCTCGGGCGGTTTGGGCGCGCCGCCGCCCGCGAGGAGCCGCAGAGTGGGGATGAGCCTGCGCGAGGGGTCCTTGCGCTGTTCGGCCAGGAACATCGAGTAGAAGGCGGTGCTGCCGCCCGCGACCGTCACCCCGTGCCGCCGGTACGCGGCCAGCGACTCCGGCAGGGAGAAGTGTTCCAGCAGCACGGCGGGGAAGCCGTGGAGCAGCAGCATCACGGTGTAGTCGGGCCCGGCGACATGGGCGTATGGGAAGGCCATCGACCCGACGTCGTCCGGGCCGAGCCGCAGCGCGCGGGCGAGGCAGGCGCCGGCGGCGATGAGGCTGCGGTCGGTGTGCAGCACGCCCTTGGGGTCGGAGGTGGTGCCCGAGGTCCAGTAGATCCAGCGGACGGCCCGGCCGTCGGTGGGCGGTGGCGGCAGCCGCAGGGCCTGGGGGTCGGCGACCGGCAGCGTGTCGTACGCCTCGAAGACCAGCGGCGGTTCGGGCAGTTCGGCGGCGAGCCGGCGCGCCATCGCGGTGTGGTCGAAGCCGCGCCACCGGCCGGGCACGGCGAAGAACCGCGCCCCGGACTCGCGCAGCGCGTACCCCACCTCGCGGTCGCGGTAGTACGGGATGAGCGGGGTCTGTACGGCGCCGAGGCGGGCGAGCGCCATGGTCAGCACGACCGTCTCGATCCGGGTGGGCAGCTGCCAGGCGACCCGGCTGCCGGGGCGTATCCCCAGCCGGTACAGCCCGGCGGCGGTCCGCTCGGCGCGGGTGCGCAGGGCCCGGAAGGTCAGCCGCCGGTCGTGCCGGGCGGAGGCGGCGGCCTGTAGCAGGACGGGGGCGTCGGGGGTGAGCGCGGCGCGCCGTTCGAGCAGTTCCCACAGCGTCGCCGATCCGCCGAGCTCATGCGCGACGTCGGTCATCCCGGCCTCCCAGGGGGCGCCAGCTGACGGGGCATCAGGTATCGGTGGGAAGCGTAAGGCTGCGCGCCTTGTCGGTCCAGGGGGTGCGGACTAACCTGCCCATGCCACCTTTCCTGACGACCCATCAGAAAGGGAGGTCGGCCGCTGATGGATCTCGCGTTCACACAGGACGAGGAGGACTTCCGGCGTCGGCTGCGCGCCTGGCTCGCCGACACCCTGCCCAAGCTGCCGGACCGCCCGCACCCGGCCGACTGGCCCGGCCGGCGCGCCTATGACTGCGGCTGGCAGCGCATGCTGCACGACGCGGGCTACGCCGGACTGCACTGGCCCGAGGACGCGGGCGGCCAGGGCGCCACCCCCACCCAGCATCTGATCTTCCTGGAGGAGACCGAGCGGGCCGGCGCGCCCTATGTGGGCGCCGGTTTCGTCGGACTGCTGCACGCGGGCCCCACCATCGCCGCAGAGGGCACCCCCGAGCAGCGGGCGCGCTGGCTGCCGCCGATCCTGCGCGGGGACGAGGTCTGGTGCCAGGGGTTCTCCGAACCGGACGCCGGCTCCGACCTGGCCTCGCTGCGCACCCGGGCGGTACGGGACGGTGACGCCTATGTCGTCAGCGGAAGCAAGATCTGGACCTCGCACGCCGAGATCGCCGACTGGTGCGAGCTATTGGTGCGCACCGCGCCGGTAAACGCCGACACGCCGAAGCACCGGGGCATCAGCTGGCTCGCGATGCCGATGGACGCGCCCGGGGTGACGGTGCGGCCGCTGCGGACCCTCGCCGGGACGGCGGAGTTCGCCGAGGTGTTCCTGGACGAGGTGCGGGTGCCGGTCACCCACCGAGTCGGGGAGGAGAACGACGGCTGGCGGGTGACCATGGTGACCCTCTCCTTCGAACGCGGTACGGCCTTCGTGGGCGAGGTGGTCGCCTGCCGACGGGTGCTGGAGGCGCTGGCCCGGACGGCGAAGGCCAACGGGCGCTGGGACGACGCGGTGCTGCGGCGCCGGTTGGGGCGGCTTGCGGCGGAGTGCGCGGCGCTGTGGCGGCTCACCCAGTGGAACGTGAGCGAGGCGCAGCGCACCGGCGGAGTGCCGGGCGTCGGTGGCTCGGTCTTCAAACTGCGCTTCTCCCAGGTGCGGCAGGAGCTGTACGACGCGGCCGCCGAGGTGCTGGGGGCGGACGCGCTGGACGCCGGTCAGGAGTGGGTCGCGGACCGGCTCTCCTCGCTCTCGTACACGATCGCGGCGGGCACCTCGCAGATCCAGCGGAACATCGTGGCCGAGCGGATCCTCGGCCTGCCGAAGGGGCGGTGAGCGGGGCCGTGGACTTCCAGCTCACGGACGACCAACGGGCGCTGCGGACCGGGGTGCGCGAACTGCTGGAACGGTGCTTTCCGCGGACCCGGCTGCGGGCGATGGTGGACATGGCGGACGGTGACGGCGCGGAGCGGGGAGCGGGGCTGGACCGGGCGCTGTGGCGGGGACTGGGCGCGGCGGGGCTCTTCGCGCTGCGGGTACCGGAGTCGGCGGGTGGGGTGGGGCTGGGGCTGCCGGAGGCGGTGCTGGCCTTCGAGGAGGCGGGCCGTGCGCTGCTGCCGGGGCCGCTGGTGGCGACGGAGCTGACGGCGGGACTGTCGGTGCCGGGGGCGTTGGCGGCGGGGGAATGGGCGGCGGATGCGGTCCGGGGCGAGGCCGTGGTGACGGCGCTGGACGAGGGGGACGCGCTGGACGAGCGGGACGCGCCGGTCAAGGAGGACGCGCTGGTCGAGCATCTGGCCTCGGCCGATGCGGTGCTGGTGCTGGGTCCGACCGCCGTGGAGGTGATCGCGGCGGAGGCGGTGGCGCGTTCGGCGGAGCCGATACGGTCAGTGGACCCGGCCACCCCGCTGCACCGGACGGCGCCGTATCGAACGGCCCGGTGCCGCACGGCACAGCGGCGCACGGCCCCGGAGCGGGCCCGGCCGCCGGTGGTGCCCCCGGGGGCTTCGGAGGCTTTGGGGCTCGCCGCCCGGTTGCGCCGCGAGGCGGCGCTGCTGACCGCGGCGCAACAGCTGGGCAGCGCTTGCCGTACGGTCGAGCTCGCCGTAGACCATGCCAAGCGGCGCACCCAGTTCGGCCGTCCGATCGGTGCCTTCCAGGCCGTACAGCATCTGTGCGCCCAGATGCTGGTGCGCGCCGAATCAGCCAGAAGTGTGGTGTATGCGGCGGCGGTCACAGAAGACCCGGGTGACATAGCCGCCGCCAAGCTGCTGGCGGATGAGGCAGCTGTCCGCAATGCCCGCGATTGTCTGCAAGTGCACGGTGGGATGGGCTTCACCTGGGAGGCGGATGTCCATCTGCATCTCAAGCGGGCCTGGGTACGGGCAGGTCAGTGGCAGTCCGCTGCCGCTGCGGAGGAGGAACTCGCGGCCGGGCTCTTGTCGACCGTTGAAACATGTTTGTAGCCGAGCTCTATGGATACGCCTGAATTGTTGGGATGTCGCATTCTCTGGGGAGATCCCCAGAGCCTCCGAGGTGACCGAGCGTTGATACCGGGTTGTTTCCTAGGCGTGACTCGTCACAGGGGGGAGTCGGGCTCGTGCTCGGGTACTCTCCGTGGGGTGCGAGCGCTTAAGGGGTGCGATAAGCCCGGCGTTGCCCATGGGGCGACTCCGGGCATGCCGACGTACCCCGATCGCCCGGGGTGTGCGGCGCCCGGGTCTCGGTGTTCGAGTCCCCAGAGCGTGTGTCGCACAGTATGCCCCACGCATACTCCTTGGCGCTGGAATATGACTGAAGCGCTTGTTGGCGTGACTGTACGTCAACCATGCTGTTTCGCAAGGGGGTGCCTCCCGGCGGCGGCTGGGGGAGAGTCGCGGTCTGTGACCTCTTGGAGGTACAAGGCGATGTGTCTGCCGGTTCGGATGGTGTGAGCGGTGCAGGTACTTCAGGCGCAGATGGAGGTCAGGCCCGACCCTGCGGAGGTGAGCCGTGCCCGTCGGTGGGCCCGTTCGCGGCTCGCCGGCTCCGGGATCGGGGCCGACGAGCCGCTCGCCGAGACGTTGATCCTGCTCATCTCCGAACTCGTCACCAACGCCGTGGTGCATACGGGCTGTCCCGCCGTGCTGCGGATGCTCTTCCCCGCCCAGTCGGTGGGTGGCGGTGGGGGAAACGGCGGCAGCGGGACCTCGGGTGGCCCGTTCGGGGGCCGGGGCTCGGGTCTGGGAACGGTCCGGGTCGAGGTGGCCGACGCCAGTGACCGTGCGCCGCGCCAGCGCTCTGCCGGTGAGGGGGACACCCATGGGCGCGGGCTGGAGCTGGTCGACGGCCTCGCCGACCGGTGGGGCTGGCAGCCGGAGGGCGCCGGAAAGCGGATCTGGTGTGAAATCGACCGGGCGAAGGGTGAGGAGCCCCTCGCCCAGAGGCGGGCCGCCTCCCCTGCGACGTCACACTTGGGGCGAACCAGACAAAGTCCAGACCAGGTGTTGACGTGACGTGTTCGGTTGATCACTCTAGGATCAGCGATTCGTCGCGAGGGGACGCCGAGGGCTGTGGTGTCTGCGTGGGCTCTGTGTTCACGGGGACGTTCCTTGGCGAGTGCGGGTCGCGCCCCCGCTGCTGATACAGGGCTCAGCGCCGGGAGCCGGGTGGCGGTGCGCGGTGCCGTGCTCGGGGCGCGCATGAGCGCACCGCCACCCGAGAGGAAGCGACCCGCCGTCCCCTCCCAGACGGCCGACGCCGCCCGACGCGGCGGGAGTCACAGGTTCGCTGGGGCGTCAGAGGATCGCCACGGGCGCGACCGGTGCGCCCGCGCCGCCGACGAACGGCTCGGGCGGAGCCGACAGCAGAAAGGCGTAGCGCCCCTCCTCGGCGCAGTTCTCGGACAGCTCCTCAAGATTCCAGTTCTGGCCCTGGAGCATGCCCATCTCGACCAGATCGAGGGCGTGGACCGGCAGCCAGAGGTTCTCGATCTCCGGTGGGAAGACCTCGAAGGTCAGCGTGTCATTGGCGACCGCCGCCACATCGCGGGCGTGGAACCACTCCGGTGTGCGCAGGGAGAGGCCCGGTGAGGGGAAGGCATATGCCTCCTTCTCGCCCGCCAGATACCGCTGGATCTGCCCGGTCCGGACGAGTGCGATATCGCCGGGGCGGACCTTGGTCCGGGCCAGTTCCTCGGCGGCATCGAGGTCTTCGGGGGTGACGGTGTGCCCGTCGGGCAGCCGCTGGACGCCCAGGGCCCGCGCCACATCGAGGAGCACCCCGCGCGAGACGAGGGGACCCGCCTTCTCGATGCCGCTGAAGGCGGCGCGGTCATGGGCGGTTATGGAGTCGGCGGGGCGGCCGTTGTAGATCCTGCCGGAGTGCGAGACATGGGTCAGCCCGTCCCAGTGGGTTCCGGCCTGTAGTCCCATCGTCACGGCGTCGTCGCTGGTCGCCACGGTGTCCGGGCCGAACATCTCGAAGTTGACCGCGATCATCGTGTGCAGCGGGTTGACCCGCCCGGGGATCATTCCGGTCTGGATGCCGTCCTGTCGCAGCGGCACCGCGAGGGGAACGCGGCGACCGGTCCGTATGGTCGCCGCGGCCTCCCGGATCACGGCATCGGTGATCAGATTGAGCGTGCCGATCTCGTCCGCCGCTCCCCAGCGGCCCCAGTTGTTGACGCGTTTGGCGATCTCGTGGAACTCGGCTGGCAGCGGCATGGCGTCTCCTTCGTCGTTCCCGGTCGACGTTTGTGTGCGAGGGCTTGTACTCGAGCCGCGTCTGCTCAAAAATCTAACGGGCCGTCAGAAACTCCGGGAGGGGATGCGGCGTGGGCAACTTCTTGGACGGCAAGGTGGTCGCCGTCACCGGGGCCGGACGCGGTATCGGACGGGCGGTGGCCCTCGCCTGCGCGGCCGAAGGGGCTCAGGTCGTCGTCAACGACTACGGGGTTTCGATCGAGGGCGGTGAACCGAGCAGCGAGGTCGCCGAGGCCGTGGTCAAGGAGATCACGGCGGCGGGCGGTGCGGCGGTCGCGGTCGCCGACGACGTCTCGACCATGGCCGGTGGCCAGCGGATCGTGGACACCGCGCTCGAACAGTACGGACGGCTGGACGGGGCCGTCTGCGTCGCCGGGATCCTGCGCGAGCGGATGCTCTTCAACATGTCCGAGGAGGAGTGGGACCCGGTCGTCGCCACCCATCTCAAGGGCACCTTCACGGTCTTCCGGGCGGCGTCGGCGGTGATGCGCCGCCAGCGCTCCGGAACCCTGATCGGCTTCACCAGCGGCAACCACCAGGGCAGCGTCGCCCAGGCCAACTACGCCTCCGCCAAGGGCGGGATCATCTCCCTGGTGCGCAGCGCCGCGCTGGGGCTGCACAAGTACGGCGTCACGGCGAACTGTGTCGCACCGGTCGCCCGCACCCGGATGTCCGCCAACGTGCCGATGGAGCTCAAGGAGATCGGCGAGCCGGAGGACGTGGCGGCCCTGGTCGTCTATCTGCTGAGCGAACGCGCCCGTGCGGAGCGGATCACCGGCCAGGTCTACACGATCGCGGGCCCCAAGATCGCGGTCTGGGCCCAGCCCCGTGAGCTGCGCGCCGGATACGCCGAGGGCGCCTGGACCCCGGAGAGGATCGCCGACTTCCTCCCGGGCACGGTCGGCACCGACCCCATGCCGATGCTGGCCCAGCTGGACGCCATGGCCCAGGCAGCCGCCACCGGCCAACGCCCCAACGCCTGACGTCCGGAACGGCGGGCCGGCCGGGGAAGACCGGCCGGGACCGACGAGGGGAGAGGTTGTGGACTTCGCTTTCGGGCCGGAGGACGAGCGGTTCCGCGCCGAGGCACGCGGCTGGCTGGCCGAGCACTTCACCGGACCGTTCGCCGCTCTCGCGCAACAATCCGGCGGCCGTCCCGGCGAGGGGCACGGCGACATGGCGGCCCGCCGCGCCTGGGAGCGTGAGCTGGGCACCGGCGGCTGGATCGGCATCGGCTGGGACCGCACGGACGGGGCGTACGGCAACCGCGCCGCGACCCTGACCCAACAGGTCGTCTGGGCCGAGGAGTACGCCCGCGCCGGGGCGCCCGGCCGACTGGGGCATATCGGCGAGAACCTCCTCGCGCCCACCCTGCTCGCCCACGGCGACTCCGCACAGCGCGCCCGCTTCCTGCCGGCCATCGCCCGCGGCGAGGAGCTGTGGTGCCAGGGCTACAGCGAGCCCGACGCCGGCTCGGACCTCGCCGGGCTGCGGACCCGCGCTGTCCACGACCCGGGCGAGGGCACCTATCGCATCACCGGACAGAAGATCTGGACCTCCCTCGCCCATGAGGCCGACTGGTGTTTTGTCCTGGCGCGCACCGAGGAGGGCTCACAGCGCCATCATGGGCTCTCCTTTCTGCTGGTGCCGATGGACCAGCCGGGACGGATCGAGGTGCGGCCGATCCGGCAGTTGACCGGGACCGCCGAGTTCAACGAGGTGTTCTTCGACGGGGCCGTGGCCCGCGCCGAACACCTCGTCGGCGGCGCGGGCCACGGCTGGCGCGTGGCCATGAGCCTGCTCGCGGTGGAGCGCGGGGTCTCCACCCTGGTCCAGCAGATCGGCTTCGCCCAGGAGTTGAGCCGGGTGGTGCGGCTGGCCCTGGAGACCGGCGCCGCAGCGGAGCCCGTCCTGCGGGACCGGCTCATACGGCAGTGGGCCGAGCTCAAGGTCATGCGCTGGAACGCCCTGCGCACCCTGGGCACCGCGCAGAACCCCGCCCGGGAGCCCGCCCGGAACCCCGCACAGCACCCCGCCCGGGACGCCGCCCCGCGGAAGGCCGTCCCCCACAACCTTCCCCCGCGGAGCGCCGACGCCCAGGCCCGCGGCTTCCGCGACGCCGGCCCGCAGGACCCCGGCGCGCCCAGCGTCGCCAAGCTGCTGTGGGGCGGCTGGCACCAGCGGCTCGGCGAGCTGGCCATGCAGGTGAGGGGCGCCGCGGCCGCACTCGGTCCGGCGCGCTGGACAGCCGGCCGGCCGTACGAACTCGACGCCTTCCAGCGTCTCTTCCTCTTCTCACGCGCCGACACCATCTACGGCGGCTCGGACGAGATCCAGCGCACCATCATCGCCGAACGCGTACTTCACCTCCCCAAGGATTCACGCCGATGACGAAGACCTACGCGCACTGGATCGGCGGCTCGTGGCGGGCTCCCGGGAACGGGCACTACCCCGTCGTCAATCCCGCCACCGAGCAAACCGTCGGCCATGCCCCCGAGGCCGACCGGGCCGACGTGGACGCCGCTGTCCGGGCCGCCCGCGCCGCGTACGACGGCTGGTCGCGCACCGCCCCCCGGGAGCGCGCCGCCGTACTCGAGCGGGCTGCCGACCTGCTCGCCGAGCACGCCCCGGACCTGGTGCCCCTCGTCCAGGCGGAGACCGGTGCGACCCTGCGTGTCGCCTCGTCCCTCCAGGTGCCCCCGGCGATCGACCGCTTCCGCCGCTACGCGCGCGGCGCCGTCGAGCCGGACACCGTGCCGCTCGCCCCGCTGCCCGTGGCCGCCACCCCGCTGGCGCCCGGCGGGCTGGTCGGGGCTGCCGCGGTCCGCCGCCCCTTGGGTGTCGTCTGCTGCATCACCTCCTACAACTTCCCTCTCACGAATCTCGCGGGCAAGGTCGCCCCGGCCCTGGCCATGGGCAATACGGTCGTGGCCAAACCCGCGCCGCAGGACCCGCTGTGCTGTCTCGAGCTCGGCCCCCTGCTCAAGGAGGCCGGGCTCCCGGACGGTGCCTTCAATGTCGTCACCGGCTCGCGCGCGGCCGTCGGCGAGGCGCTGGTAGCGCACCCCGGTGTCGACATGGTCAGCTTCACCGGATCCACCGCTGTGGGTAAGAAGATCGCCGAATCCGCGGGGAGGTCGATGAAGCGCACCCTGATGGAGCTGGGGGGCAAGGGCGCGGCCATCGTCCTGGGGGACGCCGACGAGCGAGTGATCGCGTCGGCGGTCGGGGCGGTCGGTTCGACCTTCTCCTTTCACAGCGGTCAGATCTGCACGGCTCCGACCCGGGCGCTCGTCCATCGATCGCTGTACGAGAAGGTCATCGCCGCACTCACACACTACGCAGAGTCACTGAAGATCGGGGACCCTGTGGATAACTCCACGATCGTCGGTCCGCTGATCTCCGCCGCGCAGCGCGATCGCGTCGAGGCGTATGTACTGGACGCCCGTGACCAGGGCGCCCGGATCGTCGTGGGCGGTGAACGCCCCGCGCGTAAACCCGGCTTCTACGTCGCCCCCACCCTCATCGCCGACGCCGACCCCGCCATGACCGTCGCGCGGGAGGAACTGTTCGGCCCGGTCGTCGTGGCCCTGCCCTTCGACGACGAGGACGAGGCGGTGCGGATCGCCAACTCCACCTCCTACGGCCTCTACGACTACGTCTTCAGCGCCGACGCGGGCCGGGCCTGGGCCCTCGCCGCCCGGCTGCGCAGCGGAAACATCGGCATCAACACCGCCCAGCGCCACCCCGAGACGCCGTTCGGCGGTTTCAAGGAAAGCGGTGTCGGCCGCGACGGCGGCTCGTTCGGCCTGCACGCGTACAGCGAACTGCAGTCGCTGGTCTGGGTCTCCTGAGGAACGGAACCGGGAGGGTGATGGGGATGAGAGGCGTCATCTTCGATGGCACGGCGCCGCGCGTGGTCGAGGACCTGGAGGTGCGTGACCCCGGCCCCGGCGAGGTGCTGGTGCGCATCGCCGCCGCGGGGCTGTGCCACAGCGATCTGTCGGTCGTCGACGGCACCATCCCCTTCCCCCTCCCCGTCGTGCTCGGCCACGAGGGCGCGGGTGTGGTGGAGGCGGCCGGGCCGGGCGTCACCCATGTCGCACCTGGCGATCATGTGGCGCTCTCCACCCTCGCCAACTGCGGGACCTGCGCCGACTGCGCGCGAGGCCGCCCCACGATGTGTCGCTCGGCGTTTCGCCGGCCGACCCGGCCCTTCCGACGCGGCGACCAGCGGCTGTACAGCTTCGCCGCGAACTCAGCCTTCGCCGAGCGCACCCTCGTCACCGCCGTCCAGGTGGTGCGGATTCCCGAGGAGATTCCGCTCGTCTCCGCAGCCCTCATCGGCTGCGCCGTCCTCACCGGTGTCGGCGCCGTGCTCAACCGCGCCAAGGTGGACCGCGGTGAGTCGGTCGTCGTCATCGGCAGCGGTGGCATCGGGCTCAATGTGCTCCAAGGGGCCCGGATCGCCGGGGCGTCGCCGATCGTGGCCGTCGACTCCAACCCCGCCAAGGAGCCGATGGCCCGGCGCTTCGGCGCGACCCACTTCGTCCCGTCCGCCGACGACGTACGGGAGATCCTGCCGACCGGCGCGGACCACGTCTTCGAATGTGTCGGCTCCACCCGGCTCATCCGCCAGGCCGTCGATCTGCTCGACCGGCACGGTCAGGCGGTGCTGCTCGGCGTGCCGCCCGCCGACGCCGAGGCGGCCTTCCGCGTCTCCTCCATGTATCTGGACAAGTCCATCCTGGGCTGCCGTTACGGCTCCGCACGGCCGCAGGCCGATATCGCCCTGTACGCCGGCCTCTACCGGCAGGGGCGGCTGCTGCTGGACGAACTGGTCAGCAGGACGTATCCGCTGGAGGACTTCGCCGAGGCCGCCGACGACGCCCACCACGGCCGGGTGGCGCGCGCCGTGCTCACCTTCTGACCGGCCCCGGCCCGCCCGCGGTCACCGTGCGGAGGCTCGGTCATGGCCCGGGGCGCTCGCGCGGAAGGTGCGGCGGTAGGCGGTGGGGGAGACGCCCACGGCCGCCTGGAAGTGCTGGCGCAGGGACGCGGGTGAGCCGAAACCCGCCTCGCGGACCACCTGGTCCACCGACAGGTCGGTGTCCTCCAGGAGGTGCCGGGCCCGCTCCACCCGCTGCTGGGTCAGCCACTGCCCCGGGCTGATCCCGACCTCCTCGCGGAAGCGGCGGGTGAACGTCCGTACGCTCATCGACTCCTGGGCGGCCAGTTCGCTCAGCGAGATGGGCCGGTCCAGCCGGCCGAGCGCCCAGGCGCGGGCCGTCGTGGTGGTGGCCTGCTGGGGCTCGGGCAGCGGGCGCTGGATGTACTGGGCCTGACCGCCGTCGCGATGCGGCGGCACCACACTGCGCCGGGCGACATCGTTGGCGATCGCCGTGCCATGGTCGCGCCGCACCAGATGCAGACACAGGTCGATCCCCGAGGCGACACCGGCCGAGGTGAGCACATCGCCGTCGTCCACGAACAGCACATCCGGATCGACCCTGACCGTCGGGAAGAGCCGCTGGAAGTGGTTGACGCTGGCCCAATGGGTGGTGGCCGGGCGGCCGTCGAGAAGACCGGCGGCGGCGAGCACATACGAACCGGTGCAGATGGACACCCAGCGCACGCCCGGCCGGGCGTGGGCGAGCGCGGCGGCGAGCGGCTCGGTCAGCCGGCCCTCCTCGGTGACCGGGCCGAGCGCGTACGAGGCGGGCACCACGATGGTGTCCGCCTCGGCGAGGGCCTCCGGGCCGCGTTCCACGGTGATCGGGAAGTCGGCGTCCGTGGGCACCAGACCGGGCTCGACGGTGCAGGTGACCACCTCGTACAGGTCTTGGCGGCCGGCGGAGCGGGCCTTGCCGAAGATCCGGTACGGAATGCCCAGCTCGAAGGGGATCACGCCGGGGAGGGCGAGGACGGCGATCCGATGGCGCCGGCCGGTCTTCGCGGGCGGGGAGTCGGTCTTCTCGGGCGGGGATTGGGGCACTTCCGGCCTCCGGTCGCTCGGTCAAGGGCCCGAAAGGGGCATGGCCCGATCCTAGCGGACGCTGTCCCGTGGGCCACTCGTCCGTGCCGACCCGCTGCCCGATGCTGGTCCGGTGACACAGACGACCGAGCTCTTTGGAGCCCCCGAACAGGACGAACAGCCCGACCGGCCCCCAAGACGGGCCCTGCCGCGCCTTCCGCACCGCGCCTGGTCGGTCGCCGCCATCACCTTTGTGGCGATCATCGGCGCGGCCGGATTCGCCTCCCTGCCCGGTCTGCTCATCGACCCGCTCCACGAGGAGTTCGGCTGGGGGCGCGGCACGATCGGGTTCGCGGTCTCCGTCAACCTCGCCCTCTATGGGCTCACCGCGCCCTTCGCCGCCGCCCTGATGGACCGCTTCGGCATCCGCAAGGTCGTCGCGGCCGCGCTCCTCGTCATCGCGACCGGTGGCGGCCTTACGGTCTTCATGACCGAGCCCTGGCAGCTCATCCTGTGCTGGGGCGTGCTCGTCGGCCTCGGCAGCGGCTCCATGGCGCTGGCCTTCGCCGCCACCGTCACCAACCGGTGGTTCGTCGCCCGGCGCGGACTGGTCACCGGCATCCTCACCGCGGGCGGGGCCTCCGGGCAGCTGATCTTCCTGCCGCTGCTCTCCTGGATCGTCGAGGGGCACGACTGGCGGCCCGCCGCGCTGACCGTCGCGATCGCCGCGCTGGCGATCGTCCCCTTCGTCTGGCTGCTGCTGCGCGACCACCCCTCGGACGTGGGCCTCGCCCCGTACGGTGCCGACGGGCCGCCCGTCCCGAGGCCCGCACCCCGGCGCGGCGCGGCCCGGAGGGCCGTGGGGGCCCTCGTCTCCGCCTCCCGCACCGGCTCCTTCTGGCTGCTCGCGGGCACCTTCGCGATCTGCGGTGCCTCGACGAACGGCCTCGTCAAGACCCATTTCGTGCCCGCCGCACATGACCACGGCATGCCGGTGACGGCCGCCGCGAGCCTGCTTGCCGTCATCGGTGTCTTCGACATCGTGGGGACGGTGGCCTCCGGCTGGTTCACCGACCGCTTCGACGCGCGGCGGCTGCTGGCCGTGTACTACGCGCTGCGGGGACTCTCCCTGATGTTCCTGCCGATCCTGCTGGCCGACGCGGTGCATCCGCCGATGGTCTTCTTCATCGTCTTCTACGGCCTCGACTGGGTCGCCACCGTGCCGCCGACGATGGCGCTGTGCCGGGAGCAGTACGGGGAGGACAGCGCGATCGTCTTCGGCTGGGTGCTGGCCTCCCACCAGGTGGGAGCCGGGGCCGTGGCCTTCGTGGGCGGTATGGCGCGGGACACCTTCGGCTCGTACGACCTGGTCTGGTACGGCGCGGGGGCGCTGTGCGCGATCGCCGCGCTGATGGCGCTGGTGATCCGGCGGGGCGAGGGCGCGAAGGCCGCGGCGGCGGTCTGAGGACGTGCGGGCCGAGGGTCAGGTCGGCGTGCGGGCCGGGGGTGAGGCCGGCAATGGCGTGAACTCCCCGAAGGAGCCGCGGTGGAAGAGCAGCGGCCCCGACCGCGCCGCCGACTCGTCCGCCGCCAGGGCCCGGACGCGGCCCACCACGACCAGATGGTCGCCGCCCGTGTGCACGGTGTGGACCGCGCAGTCGATCCACGCCGGGACGTCGGCGAGTCGCGGTGAGCCGGTGACCGGGGACGGCTCGTAGCGGACGCCCGCGAATTTGTCGGGGCGCCGGGAGCCGCTGACCGCGAAGGCACGGCACAGCTCGCCCTGGTGCGCGCCCAGGACGTTGACGCAGAAGACGCCCGCGCGGGCGATGCGCGGCCAGGTCGTGGAGGTGCGGGCGACCATGAAGGCGATCAGCGGCGGGTCCAGGGACAGCGAGACGAAGGACTGGCAGACGAAGCCGGCCGGGCCGGTCGCGTCGACGGTGGTGATCACGGTGACACCGCTTGCGAAGTGGCCCAGCACGCGGCGGAAGGCCGCGGGGTCGACCGGGGGCCGCTCATCGTCGCGCACACAGCGCAACTCGGGTGGGGGCAGCGGGTCGACCGGTCGTACGGAAGCGGTCGGCGAGCCGACCGCCCGGAGATAGCGGACGGCGGTGGCGGCCATACCGGCGTGTCCCATCATGGCCCGTCCCCCTTTCTGAACTTTCCTGCTGTCCGGGCTTTCTGACGGCGAGTGTCCCTCAGCGTCCTCGGTACACGGGGGGTCGGCGTTCGAGGAACGCGCGGACGCCCTCCTGAGCGTCGGCCGTGGTCATGTTGATCTCCTGCGCCGCCGCCTCGGCGGCGAACGCGGCCGGGCGGTCGGTCTCCAGGGAGGCGTTCACCAGCGCCTTGGTGAGGGCGAGGGCGCGGGTGGGGCCGGCCGCGAGGCGCTCGGCCCAGGCGCGGGCGGTCTTGGTCAGTTCGTCGTCCGGAACGACCCGGTTGACCAGGCCCAGCCGCTCGGCCTCGGCGGCGGGCAGCGCGTCGCCGAAGAACATCAGCTCCTTCGCACGCTGCGGGCCGGTCAGCCGGGGGAGGAGGTACGCACCGCCCCCGTCCGGGACCAGACCACGGCGGATGAACACCTCGATGAAGACGGCCGATTCGGCGGCCAGCACCAGATCGCAGGCGAGGGCGAGATGGGCGCCGAGCCCGGCCGCGGTGCCGTTGACGGCGGCGATCACCGGTTTCTCGCAGTCGAGGACGGCGGTGATGAGCCGCTGCGCTCCGCCGCGGATCAGCCGGGCCACATCGCCCGCGACGCGCTCCTGCCCGGCCGGGGCGCCGCGCAGATCCGCTCCCGCGCAGAAACCCTTGCCGGTGGCGGTCAGCACGACGGCCCGGACGGCCGGGTCGGCGGAGGCGGTTTCCAGTAGCGAAACAAGGCGTTCCCGCTGGTCGGGGGTGATGGCGTTCATCGCCGCGGGGCGGTTGAGCGTGATCCACGAGACGCCGTTGTCAGTGGTGTGCCGTACAACGGAGTCATGTTCTTCTTCGGGGGAGGGAGAGATCATGGGAACGCTCCACGGGTCAGCGGCAGATCGCCAGCGCGTCCAGCGCCACGGCGCCCTGGCCGCGTTCCAGCACCATCAGCGGATTGACGTCGAGTTCGGCGAGGTGGTCGCCGAGCTCCAGGGCCATGCGCTGGACGCGCAGCACGACCTCCACGAGCGCGTCCACATCGGCCGGGGGCGCACCGCGCACCCCGTCGAGGAGGGCGCGGCCGCGCAGTTCGGCGAGCATCGCGCGGGCCTGGTCCTCGCCGAACGGGGGGACGCGTACGGCCGTGTCCCGCAGCACCTCGACGAGCACGCCCCCTACACCCACGGTCACGGTCGGTCCGAAGAGGTCGTCGTGGCTCATGCCGACGACCATCTCCACCCCGCCCTCGACCATCTGGCAGACCAGCACCCCGTCCAGCTCGACGCCTTCGTAGCGGGCGATGTCGGTGAGCTCCCGATAGGTGTCGCGGACCTGGCTGGCCGAGGTCAGCCCCAGCCGGACCAGTCCGAGTTCGGTCTTGTGGGCGAGCTGCGGCGCGGATGCCTTCATGACCACCGGGTAGCCCACCAGTCCGGCGGCGCGGACGGCCGCGGCCGCGCTGGTCACCAGCTGCTCGCGCGGCACCCGGATGCCGTACGCCCGCAGCAGCTGTTTCGCCGCGTGCTCGCTCAGCCGGCCGCCTGGGCGCAGCAGGTCGCGCGCCTTGCGCAGGGATGGGGACGGGGTGCGCGGGGCGTCGTCGAAGGGGGAGCGGTAGGAGGCGGTGAAGCGGTGGTGCCCCAGATAGGCGCGGACGGCGGTGACGCAGTTGGCGAACGTACGGAAGGTGGCCACGCGGGAGGAGCCCAGCAGGGTGGTGCGGTAGGCGTCCTCGGTGCCGACCGGCGATCCCCACACCACGCACACCAGCTTGTCCGTCTGTTCCGCCGCGTCCACCAGATCCTGCGCCAGCTTGTCGCTCATGGGCGGAAACGGGCCGGTGATCGGGCAGATCAGCACGCCCACGGCCGGATCGGCGAGGATCGCGTCGATGATCTTGCGGCCGCGCCAGTCGCCGACCGGGTGGCCGCCGTTGTCGACCGGGTTGGCGACGCTGAGATCGCCGGGTATCCACTGGTGGAGCTCGGCCTGTTTCTCGGCGGAGAGGGTGGGCAGGGGGAGACCCGCCGCCGTGGCGAGATCGGAGAAGTGGGCCCCGGTGCCCCCGGAGATCGAATACACCACGACGCCCTCGGCGAGCGGCGGGCGGGCGCGGGCGAGCAGCGCCGCCGTGTCCTGAAGCTCGTCCAGGCCGTCCACCCGGATCACGCCGAACTGCCGCATGGCCGCGTCCACCACCGCATCGGAGCCGGTCAGCTTGCCGGTGTGGGAGGCGGCCGTGCGGGCGCCGGTCTCGGTGCGGCCGACCTTCACCGCCACGACGGGCACCTTGGCGCGGGCGGCCCGGTCGGCGGCGAGCAGGAAGCCGCGGCCGTCCTTCAGCCCCTCCGCGTACAGGGCGATGGCGCCGACCTCGGGCCGGGTGGCGAAGTAGGAGATGAAGTCGGCGGTCTCCAGGTCGGCCTCGTTGCCGGTCGGGGCCCAGTGGCTGAGCCGGATGCCGAGTTCCTGGAGGGTGAAGACCGGGCGGCCCTGGTGGCCTGACTGGGTGATGAGGGCGATGGCGGGTCCTTCGAGGTCGTCGCGGAACCTCTCGAAGGCGTTGAGGTTGGTGTTGGGGCCCAGCAGCCGCAGCCCGGCGCCGCGGGCCGCGGCGGCCAGCCGGGCCTGCGCGGCGGCGCCCTCGGGGCCGGTCTCGGCGAAGCCGGAGGCGAAGGCGACGGCGAACTTCACCTTGCTCCCGTCGAGCTCCTCGATGACCGGGAGCGGATCGCGGACGAGGAGGACGGCGAGGTCGACGGGCTCGGGCAGCGCGGCCACGGACGGTACGCACGGAATGCCGAAGACGGCGGGACGGGAGGGATGCACGGGGTGCAGCCGGGCGCCGACGCGTTCGGCCCAGGCCAGGAGTTGGCGGGTGATGCCGGTGTTGGGGCGGCCGTCCGCGTCGGAGGCGCCGATGAGAGCCACCGACTCGGGATGGAAGAAGCGGTCCAGATCGGGGACGGCGGAGTGCAGCGGGCGCCCGCTGACGTCCATGTCGTCCACGTCGTCCACGCCTTCGGCGGTCCCGCCCGGCGCGTGCCCGCTGTGGACGTGCACGGCGGGGCCGGGGGCCCGCCCACAGGCGACGGCGCGGGCATGACGGGAGTTGGTGGTCAGGGTGCCGTAGGTCGATCCAAGCATCGGTATCCGCCACTCCTGCTCGTTGGCCAATAACCGGGTAGGTGACCGGGCTGTTCGACGCCAAACTGACGACACGTCACATTACCCAGTGGTCAGGTTACTGAACTGACGGCCTGTCAGGAATGCTCGGTGCGGGAGGAACACGCAGGGTGACGGCGGGGGTCATACCGTGGTGCGGGCGATCGTCTTGGCGATCTTCCGGGCGTCGATGGCCAGCTCGCGCAGCATGCCGCTGATCGGGTTCGTATAGCCCGTGAAGTGCAGCCCCGGCGCGGACGCCAGGGTGCGCCGGCCATGGGCGAGGGGGCGGCCGCGGTCGTCGAGCACGCCCAGATGGCCGACCAGTTCCTCCAGGCCGCGCCGGTAGCCGGTCGCGGCGATCACCGCCTCGGGGGAGATCCGCGAGCCGTCGGTCAGGACCACCTTGTCCAGGTCGAAGGAGTCGACCGCCGAGACCACCTCCACCCGCCCCGTCCGCACCGCGTCCACCAGCCCCGCGTCCTGGACCGGGATCGCGCCCTCGCGTACGCGGGTGTAGAGCCCGGTGTCGGGCCAGGGCAGGCCGTGCTCGGTCAGATCCGGCATGCTCAGCCGGCACACCACCCGCGCCGCCCGGTCCACCGCGCGCCGAGGCAGCCGTCGCACCAGGATGCCGGTGGCCTGCGCGGGCCAGCCCGCGGTCGAGCGGCGCAGGATGTGCGGCACGGTGCGGACCGCGAGCCGGACCCGGGCCGCGCCGCCCTCGACCAGGTCGACCGCGATCTCCGCGCCCGTGTTGCCGACGCCGACCACCAGCACGTCCTTGCCCTCGAAGGGGCGGGCGTTGCGGTAGTGGGCGGCGTGCAGCAGCTCACCCGTGTAGGCGGTGCGGCCCGGCCAGTCCGGCAGCCGTGGAGTGTGGTTGAAGCCCGTCGCGACGACGACCACGGGCGAGGACAGTTCGCGGCCGCCCGTGGCCCTCAGCACCCATTCCGTGTCGTCGGCCGCCCGGTCGACGCGGGACACCTCGACCCCCGTGACGATCTCCAGTCCGTGGTGCTCGGCGTAGTGCTCCAGGTAGCGCACCACGTCGTCGCGTGCGACCCACCGCCCGTAGGACCGGGGGATCGGCAGCCCGGGGAGTGCGGACAGCCGGCGCGTGGTGTGCAGACGCAGCCGGTCGTAGTGGTTCCGCCACGACGTGGCGATCGCGTCGGACCTCTCCACGACGACGGCGCGGATCCCGCGCTGGGTGAGCGCCGCGGCGGTGGCGAGTCCGCCCGGTCCGCCGCCGATCACATAGACGGGTGAGGACTTCTCGGGAGAGCTGTCGGCCATGCGGGTGAGCGTAACCGGGTGCTTGACGGGTTTCGGTCAATGCGATCCGGCCAAAGTGATGCCGGATGGGTTGCGGACAGGTCACGGTCGGTCAGCGCTCGCAACCCCTTGTGTGTGCCGGTTCCGCCGGTGAAACTGACGTACCGTCAGGTCTGTTCCGGGTGGGAAGAGGTGGGACGGTGCGGACGATCGGACTCAGCGGGGCCGAATGGCTCGCCGTGCTGCGCGACTCGATGATGGTGCTGATCTCCGCGGCCGGGCTCTTCGGCATGAGCCGGCAGACCTGGTTGCCCGACGGGAGATGGGGGCTGTTCCGGTGAGCCCGACGCCCCCCGCGGGCGCCCCGCGGTTCGACCTGCCCGAGATCGACGCCTTCACCCGCCCCTACTGGGACGCCGCCGCCGAGGGCCGACTGCTGATCCGGCGCTGCGCCGACTGCGGCCGGGCCCACCACTACCCGCGCGAATTCTGCCCGTACTGCTGGAGCGAGGAGGTCGTCTGGGAGGAGGCGAGCGGCGCCGCGACGCTCTATACCTGGTCCGTGGTGCACCGTAACGATCTGCCGCCGTTCGGCGCCCGCGTCCCGTACACCGCCGCCGTCGTCGACCTCGCCGAGGGGCCGCGGATGATGACCGAGCTCATCGAGGTCCCGGTGGGCGGTCCATGCGTCGGGATGCGGCTCCGGGTCGCGTTCCGGGCCGCCGAGGGGGAGATCCCGGTCGTTCCCGTCTTCCGGCCGCTGCCCGCCTGACTCACCGCGTCATCGCCTTACGGCGGCCCCCTTATGGCCTCGCCCGCCTTACGGTCACCGTCTTCCGGTCGCGGCCTCAGGGGCGCCGCCTTACGGCCACAGCAGCTCTCGTCGCCAGCCGCCGCGCTCGTCCGGGGCGCGGCGGTAGCGGAGCCGTACGTGCCGGCGCCGCGCCTCCTCCTGGTAGAACTCGACCTCGTCCGCCTCCAGGACGTACAGGGTCCAGGTGGGGGCGGTGGCGTCCGGGTCGCGTTCCGCCCGTTCGTGCGCCGCGTCGAAGGCCCGTAGCAGCTCGTCGTACGAGCCGAGCACCTCGCTCTGCCGCCCGCTCCCGGCCAGCGCCGCCGCGAGCGCCGCGGGGGACCGGCCGCGCAGATCGGCCGCGCTCTCCTCCGGTCCGGCCTCGACGGCCCGCCCGCTGACGCGCACCTGGCGGCCCGCCCGCATCCAGTGGAACGCGAGGGAGGCGTACGGGTTCTCGGCCAGCTCGCGGCCCTTACGGCTGGTGCGGTGGGTTCCGAAGTGCCAGCCGCGCTCATCGGCGTCGTGCAGCATCACCGTGCGCTGGGACGGCCGGCGGTCGGCGCCCACGGTGGCCAGGGTCATGGTGTGCGGGCCGGGCTCCGCCGTCTCGGCGGCCTCGCGCAGCCACCGCCGGAAGAGCGGAAGCGGTGCGTCCGGGGCCGTGGCCGGGTCGAAGACGGGCAGCTCGCCCGCATGGGGTACGCGCAGGCCGCGCAGCAGGGCGTGGAACGCCTCATCCTCGTTGTCGCTCATCGGCTCCCCATCCGACCATCCGCGACGGGCCGGGGCAAGCGGGGGGCGTACGCCGAGCGGAGACCGGTCAGCCGCGGCCCAGGACGACCGTGCCCGCCGAGCAGAACCAGCCACCCGTCCCCGACGCCACCGCCAGCTCCGGCAGCCGTCCGCCCGCCTTGCGCACCTGCCGCTCCCCGGCCTCGCCGCGCAGCTGCCGTACCGCCTCGACCAGCAGGAACAGGCCGCGCATCCCCGGGTGGCAGGCGGAGAGACCGCCGCCGTCGGTGTTGGTCGGCAGCTCGCCGTCCCGTGTCAGCCGCCCCTTCGCCGCGAACGTCCCGCCCTCGCCCTTGGCGCAGAAACCGAGGTCCTCGAGGGTTACCAGGGTCATATAGGTGAAGGCGTCATAGAGCTCGGCCACATCGATCTCCGACGGCCGCACCCCCGCCCGCGCGAAGGCGGTCCGCCCCGAGACGGCCGCCGGGGAGACCGTGAAGTCCTCCCATGCGGACATGGTGGTGTGCGAGACGGCCGTGCCCGAACCCAGCACCCACACCGGGGGTTTCGCGGTGTCCGGTACGTACTCCTCGGCCGCGAGCAGCACCGCGCAGCCGCCGTCCGAGCGGATGCAGCAGTGCAGCTTGGTGAAGGGGTCGGCGATCATCGGGCCGCTCAGGACATCATCGACCGTGATCGGTTCGCGAAACATCGCGTCCGGATTGTGCCCGGCGTTGGTGCGCGCCTGAACGGCGATGTCCGCCAGCTGTTCGAGCGTGGTGCCGTACTCATGCATATGGCGGCGCGCGGCCATCGCGTACTTGGCCACCAGCGTATGGCCGTACGGGACCTCGAACTGGAGCGGTCCGCGCGCGCCGAACGAGAGGTTCGCGGTGCGGCGGCCCGCGCGGATGTCGGCGCGGGCGGTGGAGCCGTAGACGAGCAGTACGGCGCGGGCGTGCCCCGCGGCGATCGCGTCCGCCGCGTGCGCCGCCATGACCTCCCAGGTGGAGCCCCCGACGGCCGTCGAGTCGGCCCAGGTGGGCCGCAGCCCCAGATATTCGGCCACCTCGACCGGTGCGAGGGTGCCGAGCCCCGCCGAGGCGAAGCCGTCGATGACCGAGCGGTCGAGCCCGGAGTCGGCGAGGGCCCGGCGGGCGGCCTGTGCGTGGAGGGCGTAGGGGGTGGCCGTGTCGACGCGGCCGCAGTCGGAGAGGGAGACGCCGACGACGGCGACCTTACGGGCGCGATGCGCTGCGGGCGACATAAAACTGACGGTACATCAGCTCGGGTGGGAGCGGGATGGTGGTGGAGGGGTGGGAAAGCTCGGTCGTCGTCCTTAGTATGACGACCCGTCAGAAACGGAGGTGCTCGCCGATGGACGCCGCGTTCACCGAGGAACAGGACGAGATCCGCCGTACGCTGCGCGAACTGCTGCGGGAGCGGTGCGGGCCGGAGGAGGTCAAGGCGGCGGTCCATACCGCCCCCGGCTACGACGAGGCCCTGTGGCGGCGGCTGGCCCGGACGCTCGGGCTGCCCGGCCTGGCCCTTCCGACGGCGTACGGGGGCGTCGGCTGCGGGGTCACCGAGCTGGCGCTGGCCTGTGAGGAGACGGGGCGGGTGCTGCTCCCTTCGCCGTTCCTGGCCACCGCCGTGTTCGCCGCACCCCTGATCGCCGCGCTCGGGACGGAGGCGCAGCGCGCCGAGCTGCTGCCGCGGATCGCGGAGGGCACCCTTACGGCGGCGCTCGCGGTGCCGGGGCGCGCACTGCCCGAAGCGCTCGGGCTCACCGGAGCGCGGGACGGCGCATGGGCCGGTGGAGGGCGCGCGGGGGGCGTCCAGGCGCGCCCGGACACCGGCGGCGGCGCGGGGTGGCGGCTGTACGGACAGGTGGAGCAGGTACTGGGTGGCCACAGCGCCGAACTGCTGCTGGTCGCCGCCCGTGCCGGGGGCTATACGCGCGGGCGGACGCTGTTGTTCCGCGTCCCGGCGGGGGCGGACGGGCTGGTCCGCACCCGGCTGACCGCGCTCGACGCGACGCGGCCGCAGGCCCGTATCCAGCTGCGTGACGTACCGGCCGAACTGCTGGGGGTGGACGACGGCGGGAGCGGGGACGAGGTGGCGGAAGCGCTGTCGGAGGTGGGTACGGCGGCCGCGGCCGTGCTCGCCGCCGAGGCCGTGGGGGCGGCGGACGCGGTCCTGGCGCGGACGGTCGGGTATGTGCGGACGCGTGAGCAGTTCGGCCGTCCGATCGGCTCCTTCCAGGCGGTCAAGCACCGGCTGGCGGATGTGTACGTCGCCGTCCAGGCGGCCCGTTCGGCGGCGTACTACGCGGCCTGGGCCGCGGCCCAGAGCGGTGTGGACGCCACGGACGCCACGGCCGCCGCGGCCGCCGTGGAAGCCGGGGTCGCGGGTGGGCTCGCGCTCGCCCAGGCGCTGGATGCGCAGCGTAGGGCGGCGGCCGATGCGGTGCAGTTGCACGGCGGTATCGGCTTCACCTGGGAGCACGAGGCGCATCTCTACGTCAAGCGGGCCGCCTCCGACGAGCTGCTCTTCGGGCCCGTCCACCGGCTGCGGGCGCGGGCGGCGGAGCGGGACGGGCTCTTCGCCGGGCCCGATCGCGTCCCTTACGGCGGCCATGGCGGCCATGGCGGCCACGACGAGTGCGACGGTATCGGTGGGCGCGGTAAGGACGGCAAGAACGGCGGGTACAGCGGGAACGATGACCGCGACGGGCGCGACGGGCTGCGGAAGGCGGTGACGGTCTGATGGCCGGTTATGGCGTGAAGCTGGTCCGGAAGGTGTCCTCGACCCGTGCGTTCGCCAAGGTCGCGCCCCACGTCATCCCCGCCTTCGACCGCGCCGTCCACCGGCTGACCCGAGGCAGGGTGCTGCCGAGCGCGCGGATGCTGCCGGGCGTGATCCTTACGGTGCGTGGTGCGCGGTCGGGGCTCCCCCGCCGTACGCCGCTGGCCTGTATGCCGGAGGACGGCGACACCTGGGTCCTGGTCGGCAGCAACTGGGGCCGCCCCGGCCACCCTGCCTGGACCGCGAATCTGCTGAAGCACCCGGAAGCGGAGATCAGCTGGCGGGGCCGGGACATCGCCGTCCGAGCGCGACTGCTGGAGGGCTCCGAGCGGGAGGCGGCCTGGAGGGCGGTCCTCGCCTTCTGGCCGCCGTACGCGAGCTACCAGTCGCGGGTGGAGCGCGAAATCCGCCTCTTCCGCCTCCACCGCCTTCCGGAAGCCTGAACCGGTCTGTCGGTCGGCCTCCAGGCCGCCGGGGCGGTCCGGTGGCGGGCCGGCGGCGGCAGAGTGGCGGCAGATGGGAGACGCAAAGCCGCGGCGGATCACTCGGGAGTGATCCGCCGCGGCGTGACAGGACGTGCGGGCCCACCGGCCGGGCCGGTCGGTATGGAGAGGTCTGCGGATTCGTTACTTCGGCGGTTTGCGCCCGGTGATGCCGAGGTGGAGGAGCCAGGTCAGGCTCGGCCTGAGGTCGGCCTGCTTGACGCCCCAGCTCTGGAAACCCTTCTGGTGCGCCGAGACCGAGGCCAGCATCGCGACCAGTGAGCCCGCGATGGCAGCCGGGTTGAGGTCCTCGTCGATCCGGCCCTTGGCCTGCTGCTCCTTGACGGCGTCGGTCAGGGAGTTGGTGACGGAATTGAGGATCTTCATGCGGATCTTGTAGAACCGCTTGTCACCCTCGGCGGCGCCCAGATCGACCACTCGCAGGATGGCGTCATGTTTGCGCCAGAAGGAGAGGAACCCCTCCACCAGGTCCTCCGCCGCCGCGCCGCCGGACTTGCCCGCCCATGAGCGTCCGGCGACCAGATCGGTCAGGCTCGCGCCGTCCTTGGCCATCTCCTCGGCGAGCTCGAGGACGGCGCCCTCCACGTCGGGGAAGTACTGGTAGAACGTCGCCGGCGAGGTCCCGGCCTTACGGGCGACATCGATGACCTTGACGTCTCGGTACGGGGATGTGCTGAGCATCTCGCCGAGGCAGTCGAGCAGCTTCTGCCGCGTCGCCTGCCCGCGACGACCGGCCACCCGCCCGTCGACTGTGCGTACTTGTCCTGTCATGCCGTCAGCTTACCGAGGGGTGATCGGAGCGCGATTCGGCTGCGTGCAAATGGGGTTAGGGCGGGATGAGGTGGTTTGTGCACCTCGCCGAGCAGGCTGGAATGGCTGATTCCGGCCCCTGTCCACCGTCGTCAAGCCCTCAATCACCGCTCGCCCAGGCGAGTGAATCCTGTTATCAACAGCCTGTGGATAAAAACGGTGGATGACCCGGTGCGGGCCGGTCTCGAACCGAAAAAGATTGTCTAAATATTTCGAGTTCCAGGGCGAGCAGATCGGACGATACCCCGTTAGCGTGGCAAGTGAGGTAAGTGAAGCAAGCTGCCACAAATGCGCATCAAGCTTCTCCAAGCGGGCGCCGGTCAAGCTCCGGGCACCGTTGCGTACGGGCGCCGGGCACGCCCCGAGCGGACTCCCGGTACACGCCCCGGAGCGGACCCCAGTGCGAGAGGCCGCCACGGCCATCAGGGGCCGCAGGAGGGGTGCCGGGAGGGCCGGAGGCGGATGGGCCGCGGGAGAGCGCCAGCGGGGCGCCGGGAGGGGCGGAGAGGGCGTCGGAGAGGCGAGAGAGGCCAGAGACCGAGAGGATCCGGACCATGGCGGCATTCGCGGAAGGCGTGCCCTGCTGGGCGGATGTGCTGCTGTCCGACCTCGCCGCGGGCCGGCGCTTCTACGGCGAGCTGTTCGGCTGGACCTTTCAGGAGATCGTCACCGACTACGGCTCGTTCACCCGGGCCCTCCTCGACGGTAAGGACGTCGCGGGGCTGGTCCCCAAGCCGGACGGCCGGATGCCCACCGTCTGGAACCTCTACTTCGCGGCCGAGGACGCCGCCGCGACCGCCGTCCGGATCCGCGAGGCCGGCGGCCGGGTGATCACCCCGCCGGTCTGGATCGACGGGTTCTGCGTCATGGCGACGGCCGCCGATCCGGGCGGTGCCGTCTTCGGAATCTGGCAGGCGGGCAGCCACACCGGCTTCGGGCGGCGCGGCGCGCCCGGCACGTACGGCTGGGCCGAGGTCCACACCCGTCAGCCGCGCGCCGTGGATGCCTTCTACCGGGCGGTCTTCGGGTACGAGACGGTGCCCGCCGGCGAGGGCACCCCGACCGACGTGGTGCTGTGGACACCGCGCGGCGAGGCCCCGGACCCCCGTCACGCGATCGGTGGACGGGTCGTGATCGGTGAGCAGTACCCGGTCGAGCTGCCCGCCCACTTCCTGACGTACTTTGTGGTGACGGATTGCGATCGGGTGCTGCGCACGGTCCACGGGCTGGGTGGGCGGGTCCTCAAGACGCCCGAAGATACGCCGTACGGGCGTTTCGCGGTCGTTGTGGACAATCAGGGCGCGTCCTTCGCCGTCATCGACCTCTCGGCGGCGGGCTGAACCCGGGGCGCGGAACTGGGCGATGGGGGCCCGAGGACGCTCGGCCGAACCCCGGTCGACGCGGGCCGGCCCCGGCTCGGTATCGCCCGATGACACGACGATTCGCCCCCGGGTTCGCAACCGCCGCCTTCGCCAGAGAGAATGCAGGATGCGTGCCGCCGGTTGGTTTGTCGGTGAGACGCTGCACGGGGCTGTATTTTTTCAAGCCCCCACGGGGAGGTGGCAGGCAAGTGGTGGAGCAGCTGACGCAGCACGATCCGAGGCGGATCGGCCCTTTCGAGGTGCTCGGCCGTCTCGGCGCGGGCGGCATGGGGCTGGTCTATCTGGCCCGCTCGGCATCGGGCCGACGGGTCGCGATCAAGACGGTCCGGACCGAGCTCGCCGAGGACCAGCTGTTCCGTGTCCGGTTCACCCGTGAGGTGGAGGCGGCCCGCGCGGTCAGCGGGTTCTACACGGCCGCGGTCGTGGACGCCGATCCGCGCGCCGCGGTGCCGTGGTTGGCCACGGCCTATGTGCCGGCTCCCTCCCTCGAGGAAATCGTCAACGAGTGCGGGCCGATGCCCGCCCAGGCGGTGCGGTGGCTGGCGGCCGGGGTCGCCGAGGCGCTCCAGTCCATCCACGGCGCGGGTCTGGTCCACCGGGATCTGAAGCCGTCCAATGTGCTGGTCGTCGAGGACGGTCCGCGCGTGATCGACTTCGGTATCGCCTCCGGTGTCTCGAACACCCGGCTGACGATGACCAACGTCGCGGTCGGCACCCCCGCCTACATGTCGCCCGAGCAGGCGCGCGACTCGCGCAGTGTGACGGGCGCGAGCGACATCTTCTCGCTCGGCTCGACGCTGACCTTCGCGGCCACCGGACACGCGCCCTTCCACGGCGCCAACCCGGTGGAGACCGTGTTCATGCTGCTGCGCGAGGGCCCCGACCTGGCCGGGCTGCCGGACGAGCTGCGGCCGCTCATCGAGTCGTGCATGCAGATGGAGCCCGAGCGGCGGCCGTCCCCGGCCGATCTGCAGTCCCAGCTGGCCCCGCATCTGTTCGCCTCCAACGCCGACGACAGTGGTACGGCCTCGGCCTGGCTGCCGGGCGGCGCCGTCGCGCTCATCGAGCGCAAGCGCAGCGGTCGCAACCAGGTGCGCTCCTCCCGGCCCGCGGCCGACGGCGGCCGTCCGGCCGGGCACGCCGGAAGCGCTGGGCACGGCGGGAGCGGTGGCGGCCGGTCGGCCGCGCCGCTGCCCCCGGAGCGTCCGCCCGCACCGCCCTCGTACGCCCCCGCCGCGGGCGCCTCCGCAGGCGGGCGTGGCGGTCGGCACGGCGCGGGTGGGCCCGCCGGAGCGGGCGGCTGGGAGCCCGTGGGCACGGGCGACCCGCGCGGGGGCCTGCGCACGCCGGAGGCCGCGAGCCCGCCGGGCGCGCTGGGCGCCATCGGACCCGGGCGGCACGCCGCCCCCGCCGGACGTCCCTCCGCCGCACCCGCCCCGGCCGCACCCGCCGCGCCCTCGTCCGCCGGGCCCCCGTCCGCCGCGCCCGCCCCGGTACCCGCCGGGGCCGACGGGGCGGTGCGGCTGCCCGGATCGCCGGTGCCGATCGGCCCCGGGCTCCGGGCCGCCGACGCGCGGGAGCCGCAGCCGCAGCACGGCACCGGGCCCGCGACCGGCTGGGTGCGTCCGCCGGCCGGGGTCACGAGCGGAGGGCTGAGCGGAGGCGACGGCACGGCCGCCGTCCCGCCGCCGCACTCCCCGCCGGCCGAGCCGTCCGAACCGCCGGCCCAGGGAGCCGGGCAGGGCCGCTGGCGCCCGTGGCGGTTCCGCATGTCGAACGACGTCTGGGGCACCCCGGCCGTCGCCGGCGACCTGCTGTACGTGACCTCGTTCGAGGTGCACGCCCTGGATGTGGCCACCGGCCGGCGCCAGTTCAAGACGCGTGACGTGGCGTGGGCGATGGCCGTGGCGAACGGCCGCATCCACGCCTCCGACGGCCCCACGCTGTACGCGCTGGACGCGGAGGACGGCGCGGAGCGCTGGCGTCTGTCGACCGACGGCTGGGTCTACTCCCTCAAGGTCGATCGCGGCACGGTCGTCACCGGCACGCGCGGCGGTGGCGTCCAGGCGTGGGAGGCGGCCAACGGCGAGCTGCTGTGGGAGAGGCAGGGCCTCCAGACCGACTTCGAGACGCCCGAGTCCGGCCCGGTGATCCACGACGGGACGGTCTATGTGTGGGCGGACGCGCGGCTGCGCGCCCTGGAGGCGCGCACCGGCGCGGAGCGCTGGTCGTACCCGGTGGGCGACGCGGCGTCCTGCGGCGGTGTGCCGCTGCGTCTGCTGCCGGCGCCCGACGGGGTGGTCTACGTCTCGGCGGGGACGCGGGTGCTCGCGCTCGACATCGCCCGCGGGGATGTGCGGTGGCGTTTCGAGGCGCCCGCGGTCTTCCTGTGCGCCCCCGCGTACGCGCCGGGACCCGCGGTGACCGGCGGCGGTATCTACATCGCTGACTATCTGGGCACGGTCTACGCGCTGGACGCGGCGAACGGCCGCGACCGCTGGCGGATCGCGACCGAGGCCCGGCAGTCGATCGAACCGGTGCTGGTGGCCGAGGGCTCGGTCCATCTGGGCAGCGGTGGCGCGCTCTACACGCTCGACGCGGTCACCGGCACGCCCAAGTGGCGGTTCGCGGCGGGTGGCGAGGTCATCGGTTCGCCGGTGGTCGCCGACGGCCGGGTCCACTTCGGCTCGGCCGACCACTGCCTCTACACGGTGGACGCGGCGGGCGGACAGCTGCGCTGGAAGCTGGCGACCGGCGGTGAGATCACCGGCTCGCCGGTGGCCGCCAAGGGCGTGGTGTACGCGTGCAGCAAGGACCGCTGCGTCTACGCGCTGGACGCGGTCAAGGGCACGGGCCAGTCCCGTCCGTCGGGCGGCCGGGCCTGACCGAGCCCGCCCGACGGGCGTCCGGAGGCGGCCGGGCCGTGAGCCGTGTCCCTGTCAATTCCTGCTACGGTGGCGGGCGTTCATCGACCTCCTGGGAGCCGGGAGGTCGATGGGTATCTCCGCGCGGTTTCCGCGCGGTCTTCGTGCGGTCTTCGGGGGACGGGGTCTGTCATGCGGCGTGGTCTACGGCTGGCTGCCGTGCTCACCGTGGTGCTCGTGGCGCTGACCGGGTTCAAGGGGCGCGGTCATGGCCACGGGGGTGGTGGAGGCGGCTGTTCCAGCTCCTCCTCGCACCACTCGGGGTCCAGCTCCGGTTCCGGCTCAGGTGGCTACTCGGACTCCGACGACGAGAGCTCCACCACCGGTGTAGGCACGGGTGGGTCCCGCTACCGCGACTACGACGATGACGACTACGGCGACAGCGCGTCCAGCGGCTCCTCGGGCGGCTCGGCGTCGTCCTCCGAGCCCGAGGCGACCGTCGTCAGCTGTGCGGGCAAGGACGCGAAGGACGAGAGCGGCCGCCCGGCGGCGACCGTGAAGGTGCGCAACCGCTCGGGCGTGGCCGAGACCTACTCCGTCGACATGAACTTCAAGGACCGGGACGGTGTGACCCTGACGTCCGGCCGGGCCGATGTACGGGTCCCCGCGGGGCGGTCGAGGACCGTACGGGTGCCGCTCGACGATCCGTCGCCCTCGGGAACCGTGGTGACGTGTGAGGTCGTCTCCGTCCTCTGAAGCCGGAAGCCGGTGAGCCGGGTCAGGCGCGTCTGAAGGTGACTTTGGGGTAGCGGAACCTGCCGCTATGGTGGCGCGCACATGTCAACTGACCGCGGTTGGCTCGAATGTGTCTTTCTAACGGGGGTAATACCATGCAACGCCGCTCTGTCCGTATCGTCGCCGTCGCCCTGATCGGGCTCATGGCGCTGACCGGCTGCGGAAAGAAGAAGGGCGGAAGCCACGGCAGCGGCCTCGGGGGGTTCACCTCCGGGGGGAGCGGCGGCGACAGCCCGCTGTCCGACCCCAGCGGCCTGCCCACCGGCCTGCCGTCGTACGACTCCAGCACCCCCACCCCGTCGTACTCCCCGTCCGTGCCGCCCACCTACAACTCGGACGGCACGATCGACATCTCCGCCAGCGGCTGCGACTACGACGAGTCGACCAGCTCGTTCGAGTACACCCTCACCATCAGGAACCCCGAGACGCAGTCCATGCACTACTCGATCACCATCGAGTGGGAGAACCAGGCCGGCGGCGCCCTGCTGGGCTCCGATTACAAGTCCGTCACCGTGGCGCCCGGCAGCAGCCAGACCCTCAGCGCCACCTCCTACCGCTACCTCACCGAGCAGACGTCCTTCACCTGTGATGTCACCTCGGCGCTCAAGTACCCGAGCTCCACCTGAGGCCCGAGCCGATCCGGGACCGGCGGCCTCACCGGGTACGGAAGCCGGGCGTGCGGGCCGCGAAGAGCGCGGCCTGGCGTCCCGGCGGCAGATTGCCCAGCGCGATCAACTGCGGGGCGCGCGCGAGCGCCTGAGTCAGCGTCGCCTCCTTCGCCGCCCACAGCGCCCTTACGGTGCCCTGCACCGCCTCCGTCGGATACGACGCGATGACCGAGGCGGCGCGGATGGCCGCCGTAAGGGCTTCACCGACCGGGGTCACCTCGCTGACCAGGCCCGTCTCATACGCCCGCCGGGCCGTGAGCCGCTCCGCCGTCCCCATCAGCGCCATCCGCGCGACTTCGCCCATCGGCATGCGCTGCGCCATGTAGACGGCCTCATAGGCGCTGACCATCCCGTAGCTGGTGTGCGGGTCGAAGAAGGTCGCCGTCTCGTCCGCGACGATGAACTCGGTCTCGCCCAGCAGATAGAACGCCCCGCCGCACGCCATCCCGGCCACCGCCGCGATCACCGGCTTCCACAGGTCGTTCGCCTTCGGTCCGACGGTGCGCAGCGGATCGTCCATCGCGTACGGCGACGGCGGCTGCGGGATCTCCACCGAGCGGTCGACACCGGTGCTGAAGGCCCGGCCGCCCGCGCCGGTGAGGACCACGGCCCGGACCGACGCGTCCTGGCGCAGCCGCCGCCATACGGCCGTCAGTTCGCCGGCCGTCTCCAGGTCGATGGCGTTGTGCCGCTCGGGCCGGTCGAGGGTGACGACCGTGACGCCGCCCTCGTCGGCCCGCACACGGACCGTCATGGCCGCTCCAGCAGCCAGCGGACCACCGTGAGACCGTCGTCCGTCTCGTGGAAGGCGGCCTTCACGGGCGCGCCGATGCGGAGGCGCTCCGGCGGGACCGAGTTCAGCGCGGCGTCGGCGGAGGCGACCAGATTGCCCACCAGCCGGATGCGCGGGGCGTCCGCGAGCTCCACGAGGATCACGTTGTAGGGCGCCTGGGCCGCGTAGCCGGGCAACAGCGGCGGATGGGGCAGAACGTACGACCAGATCCGGCCGCGGCCGCTCATCTTTGTCCACAGGCTGTCGAAGGACTGGCAGTGGGGGCAGCAGGGCCGGGGCGGAAAGCGCGGTTCGCCGCAGTCGGCGCAGCTTTGGACGCGCAGTTCGCCGCGCGCCGCGTAGCGGAAGAAGGGCGCCCCGTCTTCGTCGGGCACGGGGGCCAGCAGCCCGTCAGCCCGGCCGCTGCCGCCGGTTGCGCCACTTCCGCCGCTTCCGGCCGTCGTCGTATCCGTCTGTGTCATGGCGTCGGTCAACTCCTCAACTCCTCAATCCCGCAGCTCGAACAGCTCCTCAGCTCCGCAGCAGCAGGGCCGATGTGGGAACCCCCTCACCCGCTGTGACCAGGCAGGTCGTGGCGCCGGGGACTTGGGCGGTGCTGGTGCCGCGCAGCTGTCTGACCCCCTCGGTGATGAGGTTGAAGCCATGGACGTACGCCTCGCTGAGGCCGCCCCCGCCGGTGTTGAGCGGCAGCCGTCCGCCGATCTCCAGCGCGCCCCCTTCGGTGAAGGCGGCGCCCTCGCCGCGGGCGCAGAAGCCGTAGCCCTCCAGGGAGAGCAGGATCAGGGGGGTGAACGCGTCGTAGATCTGCGCGACATCGATGTCCTGGGGTCCGAAGTCGGCGGTTTTCCACAGCCGGCGGGCGGCGGTCCAGGAGGGGCCGGTGAGCGGGTCGTCGTTCCAGTAGTTGACCATCCCGTGGACTTGCGCGGGCAGCCCCTGGGCGGCGGAGTGGACGTACACGGGCCGGTGCCGGCAGTCGCGCGCCCGCTCGGCCGACACCACCACGCAGGCCAGCGCGCCGTCGGTCTCCAGGCAGTTGTCGAAGAGGCAGAGCGGTTCGCTGATCCAGCGCGCGGTCATGTACATCTCGCGGGTCAGCGGACGCTCGTACATGATCGCGGCGGGGTTCTGATTGGCCCGGTTGCGGCAGGCCAGCGCCACATTGAAGAAGTGATCGCGGGTCGCGCCGTACTCATGCATATAGCGCCGGGCCAGCAGCCCGATCTCATCGGCCGGGCGCAGCAGCCCGTAGGGCCGGGTCCACTGGGCCGGGGTGGGCAGCTGGACCCGGGTGTTGGTCCAGGGGCGCGGACCGCTGCCGCGTTTGCGTGACCGCCAGGCCACCCCGACGCTCGCCTGCCCGGTGGCGATCGCGGCCGCCAGATGCGCGACGGTCGCACAGGAGCCGCCGCCCCCGTAGCCGACCTTGCTGAAGAAGGTCACATCGCCCGCGCCGATGGCCTTGGCCACCTCGACCTCGTCGGTGTCCTCCATGGTGTACGAGGCGAAGGCGTCCACCTCGGACGGGGCGATACCGGCGTCGTCGAGTGCGGCGAGGATCGCCCGGCAGGCCAGGGTCTTCTCGGACTCGGGGAGGCGTTTGGCGAAGGGGGTCTGCCCGATGCCGGCTATCGCGGTCGCGTCCTTCAAGGGCGCCGCCGTCGCCGTCGCGTCCTCATATCTCGCCGTCGCCCTCGTCGCCCCCATGGCCGCCTCCGTGGTCGCGTTCACCGGTGCTGACAGCGGGGAAGGCTACCGCTAATCTGACGGTCAGTCAGCTACTGGGGTCGTCCGTCCCGGATTCCGGGGAGGGGAGCGGTCCGATGCGCACCACCATTCCGGCCCTGATCCGGGCGGCGGTCGAGCGGTACGGCCCGGCCGAGGCCGTCGTCGAGGGCCGCGCCCGGATCTCCTACGCGGAGCTCGGCGCCCGGATCGAACGCGCGGCGGCCGCGTGCGTCGCCTCGGGTCTCGAACCGGGCGACCGCGCCGCGGTCTGGGCGCCCAACACCACCGACTGGATCGTGGCGGCGCTCGGCGCGGTCACCGCGGGCGGGGTGCTGGTCCCGGTCAACACCCGTTTCAAGGGCGCGGAGGCCGCGTATGTGCTGCGCCGCACCCGGGCCACGCATCTGTTCATCACCGGCACCTTCCTGGGCACCTCGTACGTGGCCTCGCTGCGCCGGGCGGTGGGGGAGGGGCCGGGCCGCGGCCCCCTGCCGGGGCTGCCCTATCTGCGGGAGGTGGTCGTCCTCGCCGACGACGGCCCGGAGGACTTCCGTACCTGGCGCGACTTCCTGGCGTCGGGCGAGGCCGTGCCGCCGGAGGAGGTCCGGTGCCGGGCGGAGGCGGTGCGGCCCCTGGACCCCTCCGACATCACCTTCACCTCCGGCACCACCGGTCGGCCCAAGGGCGTGGTGACCACGCACTCCCAGACCGTGCGCGTCTTCGACACCTGGAGCGAGATCACGGGCCTGGCGGCGGACGACCGCTACCTCATCGTGAACCCGTTCTTCCACACCTTCGGCTACAAGGCGGGCATCATCGCCTGTCTGAGCCGGGGGGCGACGATGGTGCCGCAGCCGGTCTTCGGCGTGGAGACCGCCCTGGCCCATATCGCCGCCGAGCGCATCACCGTCCTCCCCGGCCCGCCCACCCTCCACCAGTCCCTCCTCGACCACCCGTCCCGCGCCGCCCATGACCTGTCCACCCTGCGGCTGGTCGTCACCGGCGCCGCCGTCGTCCCGCTGGAGCTGGTGGAGCGCCTGCGCTCGGAGCTCGGGGTCGCCACCGTCCTGACGGCGTACGGACTGACGGAGGCGTCCGGCATCGTCACCATGTGCCGTCGCGGCGACCCGCCCGAGGTCATCGCGGGTACGGCGGGCCGCGCGATCCCGCACACCGAGATCAAGATCGTCCACTCAACCGGAGGGGAGCTCCCCCCGGGCCGGCCGGGCGAGGTCTGGGTGCGCGGCTACCACATCACCCCCGGCTACTTCGAGGACCCGATCGCCACCTCCGGCACCATCACCCCCGACGGCTGGCTGCGGACGGGCGATGTCGGGGTGCTGGACGAGCACGGCAATCTGCGCATCACCGACCGCATCAAGGACATGTTCATCGTCGGGGGCTTCAACGCCTACCCGGCCGAGATCGAGCAGCTCATCGCCCGCCACCCCGATGTGGCCGACGTGGCCGTCATCGGCATTCCGGATCCGCGGCTGGGCGAGGTCGCCAAGGCGTACGCGGTCCGCCGCCCGGACTCGACGCTGACGGCGGACGACCTGATCGCCTGGTCGCGGCGGGAGATGGCCAACTACAAGGTGCCGCGGCAGGTGGAGTTCCTCCCCGCGCTGCCGCGCAACGCCAGCGGCAAGATCCTCAAGGCCGCGCTCCGGGCCGACCGCCCAGTGCCGTAGCTCCGGGCCGGCTGCCCGTCCCCGCAGGGCTTTCGCCTACCCCCGCAGGGCCCTCGCTCATCCCCGCAGGGCCCTCATCCGCCGTCCGAAGCCCTCGGCGTCGCCGAACCACACCGCGAGGTGGTCCGCCCCGGCGGCGGCCCACGCGTCGATCTCGGCCCGTACGTCCCGCACGTCCCGGCCGTCGTCGTCCCAGCCGATCCGGGCCCCGGCGTGGACACGCCGGCCGCCGCTCAGCTCGCGCAGCCGGGCGAGGTGCCCGGCGAACTCCCCGGGGTCGAGGCCGAACCCCTGCCACCAGTCGCCGATCTCCGCGGTCCGGCGCAGCGCGGCGGGGGAGTTGCCGCCGATGAGGAAGGGCACGGGCCGCTCGGGTACGGGCTGGAAGACCGCGCGGTCGTCGAAGGAGTGGAACGCGTCCTGGTACGGGCCGCCGCCGCTCTCGTGCAGATGCCGGATGAGCCGCAGGGCGCTGGTCGTCCGGGCCCCCCGTTCCGCGAAGTCGGCCCCCGCGGCGTCGAATTCGTACCGTTCCCACCCCGTGCCCGCCCCCAGGACGAAGCGGCCTCCGCTCATCCTGGCCAGCGTCGCCGTCTGCCGGGCGAGGATCAGCGGGTCGCGCAGGGGCAGCACCAGGACGGAGGTGCCCAGGGTGATCCGCCGGGTGACCGCGGCGATGGAGGCGAGCGCGATGAGCGGCTCGTAGACCCCGCCGTAGCGGTCCGGGCCGTACGGGCCCGGGGGCAGCACATGGTCGGGGAGCCACACTCCCTCGTATCCGAGCGCCTCGGCCTCCTGGGCCAGCGCGGTCAGTTCCCGTGGTCCCATCCGCGGGGACTCGTCGGGGAGGACGACATGCAGCTCCATCGGGGCTCCTCTCACGGCCGGGGCGGGCCCGGCGGCTTCGATGAGCCCTTTCTAGACCCTGACATCAGTGCGAAGGTCAACGCCGGCGCCGGGGAAGCCAACGCCGACGCCCGAGGAGGTCAACGCCAGACGCCAGGGAAGCCAACGCCGACGCCCGGGGAGGTCAATTCCGGGAAAGTCAATGCCCGGGGTGACGAACCGGGTCTGCCGGCCCGTCCCCCCGGGCGATGAACGATCACGTCCTAAAAAGGACTGGGTGCGGGAAGGTGTTCGTCCATGGGGATGGCGACGACGGCCGTGTCCGTGTCCTGGCCGGCGGCAGCGGAGGGCCCCGTCTGATGGTGGGTGGCCGCCAAGGCCGGAGTCACGGCACCGAACGCGGCGGCCGCTGCGATCGCCAACGTGGCGAACGCCTTCTGCGTGCGAGTCATTGCAGCTCCTCAAGCAGGGGGAATTTATCCATTTTGTATTGCAAATATGTGAGTAGAGGGATAAGCGTTCGGCCGTCTGGCTCGAAGTGGTCGAATCTTGGCGCGAAGCAGTCAGAAACTGGCGCAACACCTGGGGCCGATGCCGACGGCTTCCCCTCCCCGCCGCCGACATCGGCCCCTTGCGGTGTTACCTGGTTGGATTCTGGTTCGCTGCCCGCTACTCGGAGTCCGCCGAGGTCGACCCCGCATCGGTGTCGTCGGCGGAGGTGAGCCTGGGCGGGGTGGGCATCTGCTCGTCCATGGTGCGGACCGTGCTGGAGTCGGTGCTCGGCTTCTTCTTCTTCTTCTTCGCGGCGTCAGCCGTGAGCGCCGCGGGTGGCGCCGGCATCTGCTCGTCCAGCGTGGTGAGGTTCGGGGACGGTGCGGGCATCTGCTCGTCGAGCGTGGTGATGCTCGGGGACGGTGCGGGCATCTGCTCGTCCATGGTGATGGCGGCCCTGGACGGGGACGGCATCTGCTCGTCCATGGGCCTATAGGCGTCGGACTCCGGCTTCTTGTCGTCACTCATCACGATCAACTTCCTCAAGCTGTGGTTGGCAGAGTGCGACGCCCGCCCGGCGACTCCCCCGTGGATCGCCGGACGGACGTCTCAGGGCCGTTCACCCTAGTGATGGGACCTGACAACCGACCCGCCTGCCCCCCGCGGGGACGGATCGACCGAGTAACAGCATGCCGGGGGGCGATAAACGATTGATGAACGGACCGACGGGGCCTGTGTTATGCGGTGGCCGCGGGCATCAGCAGGCCCTGGACCTCGGTTGCCTCGGTCGCTCCCAGCCGTTCGTGAATGGCCAGCGCCTCGCGCCAGCATGCCTCGGCCCGTTCGCTCTGCCCGAGCTCCGTCAGCGCCTTTCCGAGGACCGTGAGGACGATGGCGCGCCGCCACTCTCCCCCATGGCCCCGGAGGGCGAGCGCCTGCTCCGCGTGCGCGGCGGCCTGAGCCGGGCTGTGCATCGTGAGATGAGCCTCCGCCAGGCGCTGGTGTGCCATCCCCTCCCACAGGGGCTGGCGGCTCTGGCGGAAGAGGGCCAACGCCTCCGTCAGCTGTTCGAGCGCCTCAACCGCTTTGCCGGTACCGGTCAGGGCGATGCCGAGGGTGTACTTTCCGTTGGCCAGCCGCAGGATGTGGCCGAGGCTCTGGAAGATGCCGAGTGCCTGCTGGGCCAGCTCGACCGCGCTCTGCATGCGGTGCATCTCGAGATGGACGCGCGAGAGGCTGCACAGCGCACTCGCCTCCCCCGGACGGTTGCCGTCCTCGCGGAAGGCGTCGATCGCCTGGAGGAAGCACGCCTCCGCTTCCTCGGGAAGCTTCCGGTGCAGCGTGAAGATGATGCCGCGTTGGTTCGGGACGCGGCTGGTGGGCACCGGGTCCTTGGTGGCCAGGCCCAGCGCCATGGCGCTCTGGGCCTGCGCCTCGGCGTCGTCGTACCTCCCCGCCAGGCTGTAGGCATGGGCCAGGAAGGTTCTGGCGCGCCCCTCGGCAAGGAGGTCGCCGGCCTCGTGCGCGGCCTGGCTGATGGCCGCGGCGACCGCCTCGTACCGGCGCGCGTTGGCGCCGGACTCGGCGAGGTCGGTCGCGGCCCCGATCAGGTCCGCGGCCTTGCCCATCGTGGCGCCGCGGGCGGATTGCCGGGCGCAGGCCAGCAGGCAGTCGGCCTCGCTGAACAGCCAGTCCAGGGCGGCGTTCTGGTTCGGGAAGGTGAGCCCGGGGTGATCGGTGGGCGCCAAGTGGTCGACCAGCCGATCACCCGGCCGCTCCACCGCGTACACCTGCGCGGTGGTGGCGAGGTAGAAGTCCAGCAGCCGGGCCAGGGCGGCGTCCCGCTCCGCGCTTCGCTGGTCGCGCTCCGCGCAGTCACGTGCGTAGAGCCGCACGAGGTCGTGGTAGCGGTAACGGCCGGGGGCGGCGGACTCCAGCAGAGAGGTGTCCACGAGGGACTCCAGCAACTCCTCGGCCGCGAAGGTTTCCATGTCGAGCAGGACGGCCGCGGCCGCCAGGGAGATGTCCGGGCCGTCGGCGAGGCCCAGCAGCCGGAAGGCCCGAGCCTGCTGGGGCTCGAGTTGTCCGTACCCCAGCTCGAAGGTGGCCTTGACCGCCAGGTCGCCGGCGCGCAGCTCGTCCAGCCGGCGGCGCTCGTTGCCGAGCCTGTGCGCCAAGGCGGCCACGGTCCAGGTGCGGCGGGCGGCGAGGCGCGAGGCGGCGATGCGGATGGCCAGCGGCAGGAAGCCGCAGGCGGCCACCACGTCCATGGCCGCCTCCCGTTCGGCGTCGACCCTTTCCGCGCCGACTATGCGGGTGAAGAGAACGAGTGCCTCGTCGGGGCTCATCACATCGAGGTCGACCAACTGGGCGCTCTCCAGGTCGACCATGCGGGTACGGCTGGTGACCAGCGCGGCGCAGCCCTCCGTACCAGGGAGCAGCGGCCGTACCTGGGCCGCGTCGCGGGCGTTGTCGAGAAGCGCCAGTACGCGACGGCCGTCCAGGGTCGAGCGGTAGAGGGCGGCGCGCTCGTCGACGCCGTCGGGGATCGACGAGTCCGGGATGCCCAAGGCGCGCAGGAAGGCGCCCAGGACCGCCTCCGGTTCGGCCGGGACCGGGCCCGCTCCCTGGAGGTCCACGTACAGTTGCCCGTCCGGGAAGTGATGGCGGGCGGCGTGTGCCACGTGGACCGCGAGCGTCGTCTTCCCCACGCCGCCGATCCCGGCCACGGCTGACACGGCCATGACACGCCCCTCGGCCGTGGCGAGCTGGTCGCTCAGCTCATGGACAAAAGCCGTGCGCCCGGTGAAGTCCGAGACGGTGGCGGGGAGTTGGGCGGGGCGTACGAAGGTGGGGCCGGCGTCGGCGCGGAACTCCACCGGAAGAGCCAGGCCGGCGTCGGCCCGCAGTATGCGCTGGTGCAGTTCGGACAGTGCCGCGCAGGGGTCCACGCCCAGCTCATCGGCCAGGAGCCGACGGGTGTCGTTGTACACCGCCAGGGCCTCGGCCTGCCGGCCACTGCGGTACAGCGCCAGCATCAGCAGCTCCCGCAGCCGTTCCCGCAGCGGGTGCAGGGCGGTCAGCGCGGTCAGCTCGGAGACCGCTTCGGTGTGGAGGCCGACGCTCAGGTCCAGGTCGAGCCGGTTCTCGATGAGCACGAGGTGGCGCTCCGCGAGCCGGGCGCGCTGGGTTTCCGCGTACTGCCCCGGTACGCCGGCGAGGGGCTCGCCTTGCCACAGGTCCAGCGCCTGGTTGATCAACTCACGTGCCCGTGCGCGGTCGCCCGAGTGCTGGGCCTTCTCCGCCTCGGCGGCCAGCTGTTCGGCCACGTCGATGTCCAGTGACCCGGCCCCGGAGCGGATCGCGTAGCCCCCGGACTCGCTGACGAGCACATCGGAGTCGGCTCCGAAGGCCTTTCGGAGCCGTGAGGCGTAGGTGCGCAGCGCGGCGATGGCGGCGTCGGGCGGGTCGTCGCCCCACAGGCCGTCGACCAGCTCCGGGGCGGTCGCGGTGCGTCCGCCGCGCAGCAGCAGTGCCGCGAGCAGGGCCTTCTGCTGCGGTGAGCCGGTATTGAGCTGCTCCTCGCCTCGCCAGGCGCGGACCGGTCCGAGCACGGTGAAGCGCAAATGCTGGCCTTGCACCTGCTCCTTCTCGCCGGCCATGGTCTCCCCCTGCCTGTGCATCTCAGTCGCACGGGCCAGTTTGCCCTGTCAGGGGCCCCTACGTCAGTAGGGGACGAGTCTCTCCACAAGCCCTTCAGAGTTGTCCGACATCACGTAGGCGACGCACCGTCAGATCGGGGCAGGGAATTCGGCCATGGATCCATTTCCGCGAAGGGCGTCTGATGGCCGATAGTCCGCTCCGGGGTGGGGCATGAGTCCGCAGCGCACGCCGACAGCAGTTCCTGTACTTCCCGGCATTCCGGTGCCTGCGCATGGCGGCAAATCGCGAGCGCCTCGCGCAGGCATTCCCGGGCCCGATCCGTCTGACCTAGTGCGATCAGTGCTTTGCCCAGAATGGTGAGGAAGGAGCCGCGCCGCCGCTCGCCACCGAGCCCGCCCAGGGCGATGGCTCGCTCGGCGTGTTCGGCCGCCTGATCCGGACGGTGCGCGGCGAGTAGAGTTTCGGCCAGCCGGAAATGGGTCATGCCCTCCCAGAGGGATTGACGATTCTCGCGGAAAATGCCGAGCGCCTGGGTGAGGAGATCCAGCGCCTCGTCCAGACTTCCGGTGCGCGTCAGCGCGATGCCCAGGACGTACATGCCATTGGCGAGCCGGAGCGAGGTGCCGAGTCTGCGGTAGATGGACACCGCCTGTTCGGCGAGTTCCACACCGCTTCGTACGCGGCCCGTGTCGAGGTGGAGGCGCGCGAGGTTGGACAGCGCGCTCGCCTCCCCGGCCTCGTTGTCATCGGCGCGGAAGGCTTGGAGCGCCTGGCCGAGGTGGATCTCCGCCTCGTCGTTCCGGCCCTGCTGGAGGGCGATGAGGCTGCGCTGGTTGGGGACGCGGCAGGCAAGCATGGGATCGCGGATGTGTGTCCCCAGCTCCAGGGACCGCCGCAGTTCGGCATCGGCCTGGTCGAGTCGTCCCGTGAGCTGATAAAGGTGGCCCAGTGTCAGCCTCGCATGGCCTTCCGCGCGCACATCGCCGGATTGCCGGGCCGCCTCGCTTATCGCCCTGGCCGCCGCCTCGTACTGGCGCGACTTGGCGCCGGACTCGGCAAGATCCACTGTGGCCATCAGAAGGTCCGCGGCACGGCGGCGGGTGGTTTCGCCGACGCACTGACGGGCGCATGCGATCAGGCAGTCGGCCTCCGCGAAAAGCCAGTCCAGCGCGGCTGCCGAGGAGGTGAAGGACAGCCCCGGGTGGTCGGTGGGCGCCAGGTGTTCCACCGTCCGGTCACCCGGTCGCTCCATGGCGTACACCCGGGCCCCGGTGGCCAGGTAGAAGTCCAACAGCCTGGACAGCGCCGCGCCCCGCTCCGCCTCCGGCTGCTCGTCGCTGTGCGCGCACTCCCAGGCGTAGAGGCGCACCAGGTCATGGAAGCGGTACCGGCCCGGTGTGGCGGATTCCATGAGGGAGATGTCCACGAGCGATCCGAGAAGTCTCTCGGTCTGCCCGATGTCCAGGTCGAGCACCGCGGCGGCGGCCTCCGCGGAGATGTCCGGCCCGGCGGCCAGTCCGAGCAGCCGGAAGCCGCGTGCCTGCTGTGGCTCCAGTTGTCCGTAGCCGAGCTCGAAGGTGGCCTTGACGGCCAGGTCTCCGGCCCGTAGCTCGTCCAGTCTCCGCCGCTCGTCGGCGAGCTTTTCGGCGAGTGCGGACACGGTCCAGGTGCGGCGGGCGGCGAGGCGTGAGCCGGCGATGCGAATGGCCAGCGGCAGGAAACCGCAGGAGGTGACCACGTCCATCACCGCGTCGTGCTCGACGCCGGCCCGCTCCTCGCCGACGATGTGGGCGAAGAGGGCGAACGCTTCGGACGGGGTCATCACGGCGAGGTCGACGAGATGGGACTCCGGCAGGTCCGCCATCCGGGTGCGGCTGGTGACCAGGGCGGCACACGAGGGGGAACCGGGCAGGAGCTGCCGCACCTGGGCGGCGTCGCGGGCGTTGTCGAGCAGGACCAGCACCCGGCGCCGGGCCAGGAGCGAGCGGTAGAGCGTGGCGCGCTCCACGGTGCCGTCGGGAATGACCGAGTCCGGAGTCCCCAGGGCGCGCAGGAACGCGCCCAGCACGGCTTCCGGATCGGCGGGGGAGGCGCCCGCGCCCTGGAGGTCGACATAGAGCTGGCCATCGGGGAAGCGGCTGCGGGCCGTGTGCGAGACGTGGATGGCGAGAGCGGTCTTCCCGATGCCTCCGGTGCCCGATATCGCGAGGACGGGGGCGCGGTCACGATCGAGAACGGCGGCGAGCCGATCGCTCAGCTCATTGACGAAGACGGACCGGCCGGTGAAGTCGGCCACGGCCGCGGGCAGCTGCGCGGGGCGTACGACGGTGGTCCGGCCATGCGCGGAACGCGACGCCGCGGCCGCGGACAGCTCCGAGACGACATCGGAGGGGCGCCCGCGCTCCAACTCCAGTTCGATCCGCGTCCGGCCGAGACCGAGGCCGGGACCCTTGCCAAGGGATACGTCCGCCTCCTCGCCATGCCGGGACCGGTTCGGTACGGACCCGGTGGAACCTTCCTGCCGCCCCAGCCGCTTGTCGCCGACCATGGTGCCCCCCGCACGTGCTCACTCGCTGTACGGCCAGTTTGCCGTGCCAGTGGCCCGTACGTCAGTAAAGAGTGCGATGTGTCTGGCGACGCGTCCCTCGCCGCCGTGAGCTGACGCATCGTCAGATCGGCGCTACGGTGCAGTCATGGAGAGCTTCCCGAAGATAATTTCGGTGGACGACCACACGGTTGAGCCCCCTCACGTCTGGCGGGACCGTCTCCCGTCGAAGTACCGCGACACCGGACCGCGCATCGTCCGGGCCCCGCTGAAGGAGATGACGTTCGTCGGCGGCCGGTTCGCCCCGAAGATGGGCGCTCCCGGGGACGACGGGCCCCTCGCGGACTGGTGGGTGTACGAGGAGCTGCACCGGCCGCTGACCCGGCTGGACACCGCCGTCGGATACGACCGGGACGAGGTGCGGCTGGAGGCCATCACCTACGAGCAGATGCGGCCCGGCTCCTTCTCGGTGCCGGACCGGCTCGCGGACATGGACGTCAACCACGTCCAGTCGGCGCTCTGCTTCCCCACCTTCCCCCGCTTCTGCGGACAGACCTTCACCGAGGCCGCCGACCGCGAGCTGGGACTGCTCGGGGTCCGGGCGTACAACGACTGGATGGTGGAGGAGTGGTGCGGCCCCGAGGCCCGGGGCAGGCTGATCCCGCTGATCATCGTCCCGCTGTGGGACGCCGAACTGGCCGCCGCCGAGGTACGGCGGAACGCGGCGCGCGGGGTGCGTGCCGTCTGCTTCTCGGAGATCCCGCCGAACCTGGGGCTGCCGTCGATCCACACCGACGACTGGGACCCCTTCCTCGCCGCGTGCGACGAGACCGGCACGGTCATCGCGATGCACATCGGCTCCTCCTCCCGGATGCCCTCGACCTCCGCCGACGCGCCCCCGGCGGTCGGCTCCACGATCACCTTCGCCAACTGCTGCTTCTCGATGGTCGACTGGCTGATGAGCGGCAAGTTCGAGCGCTTCCCCCACCTGAAGGTGATGTACGCGGAGGGCCAGATCGGCTGGATTCCCTACATCCTCGAGCGCGCCGACGTGGTGTGGGAGGAGAACCGGGGCTGGGGCGGAGTGGCGGACAAGGTGCTGCGACCGCCGTCCGAGCTGTTCGCGGAGCATGTCTACGGATGCTTCTTCGACGACGCGTTCGGGCTGCGCAATCTCGACGCGATCGGGGTCGGCAACGTGCTGTACGAGACGGACTATCCGCACTCCGACTCCACCTGGCCCGCGTCCCGGGAGGTCGGCGAGGGGCAGATGGGGCATCTGGCGCCGGACGTCGTGGAGCGGATCGTCCGCGGCAACGCGATCGAGCTGCTGGGGCTCACGGCGGAGGGGCTCTGGGCGGGGGCGCCGGGGGTTGGCTGACGGGGGTTGGCTGGCGGGGGCGCGGCGGTACGGAGGTCGGGTGCCCGTGTGTCCGGGTGTCCGGGCGTGCCGGGCGTTACGGGGGAGCGCCCGGCACGCGGGACGCGAGCGCCCCGGACGCGGTCACGTCGACGGGGTGATTCGCGGCCGGGACGAGTCCCCGGCGCACACCCCTTGTCTGATGGCCCGTCAGATACGACGATGTGGCCGACATCTGTTCACGACGATGGCGGTCCACCGACGAGGAGGCCCGGCATGCGTGTCCTGCCCCGGGGCCGGTTGAGCTACGGCATGCAGCTGCCCGTCCAGTCGCAGTCCACCCTCTACGCCGAGGCGTGGGAGGCCGAGGCCGGTCCGGCCGAGCTCCTCGCGGTCGCCCGCGCCGCCGACCGGCTCGGCTTCGCGTACCTCGCCGTCTGCGACCACGTCGCGATCCCGCGGCGGCTGGCCGCCGCGATGGGCACCGTCTGGTACGACCCGGTGGCCACCCTGAGCTGGCTCGCCGCGGCCACCGAGCGGGTGCGGCTGCTCAGCCATGTGGCGGTCGCCGCGCTACGGCATCCGCTGCTGACCGCCAAGCAGTACGCGACGCTGGACCACCTCTCCGGCGGCCGGCTGATCCTCGGGGTCGGGGCCGGGCATGTGCGGGAGGAGTTCGAGGCGCTCGGGGTGGACTTCGCCCGGCGCGGGGCGCTGCTGGACGAGACGGTCGACGCGCTGAAGGCGGCGCTGGGGCCGGAGGAGTTCCCCGGCTTCCGCGGGGAGCGGTTCGCGTTCAGCGGTCTGGGGCAGGCCCCGCGTCCCGTCCAGACGCCGCGGCCCCCGCTGTGGATCGGCGGCTCCTCGCCCGCGGCGGTGCGCCGGGCGGCCGTCCGGGGTGACGGCTGGCTGCCGCAGGGCGACCCCCGGGACCGGCTGCCCGGCCAGATCGCCCGGCTGCGCGCGCTGCGGGAAGCGGCCGGGATCGACGAGCCCGCCGAGATCGGCGCGATCACCGAACCGCTGTACGTGGGGGAGCCCGGCTGGGACGTGGGGCGCCGGACCCTGACCGGCGCGCCGGAGCGGCTGGCCGACAGCCTGCGCGCGTACGCCGCGATGGGGGTGGACCAGATCCAGGTGCGGTTCCGCTGCCGGGACCACGCCGAGCTCACCGACCAGATAGCGGCCTTCGCCACCGATGTCGCCCCGCACCTCGACGACTAGCTCGATGACCTGGCTCGACGACGGGCTCGGACGACTGGCTCGACGACGGGCTCGATGATTAGGGAGAACGGGATGGGCAAGCTGGACGGGCGGGTCGTCCTCATCACCGGGGCGGCGCGCGGGCAGGGGGAACAGGAGGCGCGGCTGTTCGCGGCGGAGGGCGCCCGGGTGGTCCTCGGCGACGTACTGGACGGGCCGGGCGAGGCGCTGGCCGAGGAGCTGGGGGAGCGCGCCCGCTTCGTGCACCTGGACGTGGGCCGGGAGGACGACTGGGCCGCCGCCGTCGCGGCCGCCAAGGACGCCTTCGGCGCGGTGGACGGCCTGGTCAACAACGCCGGCATCCTCCGCTTCAACGAGCTGACCAGCACCCCGCTGGCGGAGTACCTGGAGGTGGTCCAGGTCAACCAGGTCGGGACGTTCCTCGGGATGCGGACGGTGGCGCCGGAGCTGGCGGCGGCGGGCGGCGGGACGATCGTGAACACCGCCTCGTACGTCGCCCTGTCCGGCATGGCCTTCCTCACCTCCTACGCCGCGACGAAGGCGGCGGTGGTGGGGATGACGCGGGTGGCCGCGATGGAGCTCGCGGACAAGGGCATCCGGGTCAACGCGATGTGCCCGGGGGCGATCGACACCCCCATGACCAACCCGGCCCAGCTCGACCCCACCGCCGACAGCGCGGAGGCGTCGGCGGCGGTCGACGAGCTCTACCGCAAGCTGGTGCCGCTGGGCCGGATCGGCCGCCCGGAGGAGGTGGCGCGGCTGGCGCTCTTCCTGTCGTCGGAGGACTCGTCGTACGTGACGGGCCAGCCGTTCGTCGCCGACGGCGGCTGGCTGACCGGCGTCTCGGTCTTCTAGCCGACCACGAGCCGGTCACCCAGTCGACCACGAGTCGGTCTTCCAGTCGACCACGAGAACTGCGACGGTCCCCCCGGCTCCCCCGGCGGCCCTTGACGGTCCATGTCCGCGGTGCCAGAGTCAATCAAAATCTGACGAAGCGTCAGATAGACGTCGTCTGAGGCGGTGAACCTCCATGGAATTCGGACTCTTCGTGCAGGGCTACGTCCCCGAAAGCCGACGCCGAACCGATCCCGAGGCCGAGCACCACGCGCTTGTCGAGGAGACCGAGTACGTCATCCAGGCCGACCGGTCCGGCTTCAAGTACGCATGGGCCTCCGAGCACCACTTCCTGGACGAGTACTCCCACCTCTCCGCGAACGATGTCTTCCTCGGCTACCTAGCCCACGCCACCGAGCGCATCCACCTCGGCTCCGGCATCTTCAACCCGCTGCCGCAGGTCAACCACCCCGTCAAGGTCGCCGAGAAGGTCGCGATGCTGGACCACCTCTCGGGCGGCCGGATCGAGTTCGGCTCGGGCCGGGGCGCGGGCAGCCACGAGATCCTCGGCTTCCTCCCGGGCGTGACCGACATGAACGCCACCAAGGAGATCTGGGAGGAGACGATCGCCGAGTTCCCCAAGATGTGGCTCCAGGACGAGTACCAGGGCTTCACGGGCAAGCACTGGTCGCTGCCGCCGCGCAAGGTGCTGCCCAAGCCGTACGGGGCCGCCCACCCGGCGATGTGGTATGCGGCCGGGTCGCCGCCCTCGTACGCCATGGCCGGCCGGAAGGGCCTCGGTGTGCTCGGCTTCTCCATCCAGAAGGTCTCCGACATGGAGTGGGTCCTGGACTCCTACAAGAGCGCCATCGAGGAGGCCGAGCCGGTCGGCGGCTTCGTCAACGACAACGTGATGGTCACCTCCACCGCGATCTGCGCGGAGACCCACGCCAAGGCCGTCGAGATCGCGGTCGGCGGCGGGCTGAACTACCTCCAGTCGCTGCTCTTCCGCTACCACGACACCTTCCCCCGCCCGGAGGGCATCCCGGAGTGGCCCGAGCTGCTGCCGGAGTACACCGAGGAGATCATCGAACTGCTCATCGCCGAGGAGCTGATGATCTGCGGCGACCCGGACGAGGTCTTCCGCCAGTGCAAGCGGTGGGAACAGGCCGGGGCCGACCAGCTGTCGTTCGGGCTGCCGATCGGGATCGGCTACGAGGACACGATGAACACGATCAAGCTCATCGGCGAGCACGTCATCCCGAAGATCGACACCGACCCGGTGCACCGTACGAGCCGCTTCCGCGACGCCACGGCGGGCTGACACGACAGACGTCACGGCGGGCTGACACCAGAAGGGACCTGAACCCGTGCTCGACCACCTGATCAAGGGCGCCACCGTGGCGGACGGCACCGGCGCGCCCTCGTACGCCGCCGACGTCGGCATCCGGGACGGCCGGATCGTGGCCATCGCCGAGCCCGGGACCGTCACCGAACCGGCGCGGTCCGCCGAGGACGCCACCGGGCTCGTCCTCGCGCCCGGGTTCGTCGACCCGCACACCCACTACGACGCCCAGCTGTTCTGGGACCCGTACGCCACCCCCTCCATGAACCACGGCGTGACCACCATCGCCGGCGGCAACTGCGGTTTCACCCTCGCCCCGCTCAACCCCGACCGCCCCGCCGACGCCGACTACACCCGGCGGATGATGAGCCGCGTCGAGGGCATGTCGCTGGTGGCGCTGGAGCGGGGCGCGCCCTGGAACTGGCACGGCTTCGGCGAGTACCTGGACGCGCTGGAGGGCCGGATCGCCGTCAACGCGGGCTTCATGGTGGGGCACTGCGCGCTGCGCCGCCACGCCATGGGCGAGGACGCGATCGGCGGGCAGCCCACCCCCGCGCAGCTGGCGGAGATGGAGCGGCTGCTGCACGAGGCGATGGACGCGGGGGCGTGGGGGCTGTCCACCACCCAGTCCTCGACCCACTCCGACGGGGACGGACAGCCGGTCGCCTCCCGGCACGCGCGGCCCGAGGAACTGCTGGCGCTCTCCCGGGCCGTCGGCGAGCACGAGGGGACGCAGATCGAGGCGATCGTGGCCGGCTGCCTCGACCAGTTCTCCGACGAGGAGATCGACCTGCTGGTGGAGATGAGCGCGGCCGCCGGCCGCCCGCTCAACTGGAACGTGCTGACCATCGACGCGGCCGTCCCCGAGCGGATACCGCGCCAGCTCCAGGCCAGTGAACGGGCCCGTAAGGCGGGCGGCAGGATCGTCGCGCTCACCATGCCGATCCTCACCCCCATGAACATGTCGCTCGGCACCTTCTGCGCGCTGAACCTCATCCCGGGCTGGGGCGACATCCTGGGACTGCCGATACCGGAACGGATCGCCAAGCTCCGTGACCCGGCCGTACGGGCGGAGCTGCTGCGCCGCGCGAACAGCCCCGAGGCCGGGGTTTTCCGGCGGCTCACCACCTTCGAGCGCTACGTCATCGGCGACACCTACAGCGCGGCCAACGCCGGGCTGACCGGCCGGGTCGTCCGCGACATCGCCGCCGAGCGCGGCCAGGAGGCCTTCCACTGCCTGGTGGAGATCTGCGCCGCCGACGGGATGCGTACGGTGCTGTGGCCCATGCCGACCGACAACGACCCGGCCAGCTGGGAGCTGCGCCGGCAGACCTGGGAGCACGAGGACGTCCTGCTCGGCGGCTCGGACGCGGGCGCCCACCTGGACCGCATGTGCGGCGCCCCGTACACCACCCGCTTCATCGGCGACTGTCTGCGCGGCCGGAAACTGGTCGGCCTGGAACGGGCGGTGCGGATGCTGACGGACGACCCGGCCCGGCTGCTGGGGCTCCGCGAACGCGGCCGGATCACCGAGGGCTACCACGCCGACCTGGTCCTCTTCGACCCCGACCGGATCGACGCGGGCCAGGCCCGACTGGTCCACGACCTCCCCGGCGACAGCCCCCGCCTGGACTCGCGGGCGACCGGGATCGTGAGCGTCCGGGTGGGCGGCACCGAGACCATCCGCGACGACGAGATCACCGGCGCGGTACCGGGACGGGTCCTGCGGTCGGGGCGCGACACGGAGACGGTGAGCACGAGGTGCTGACCGACCGGGCGCGGGGCCCCGGCCGATGCCGGGGCCCCTGTCATGCGTCTGCGCTGCCCTGGCTAGTCGTCGAACGCCCCGCGCTCGACGCCCCGGAGGAATGCGTGCCATTCCGTACCGGTGAAGCGGAGGGAGGGGCCGTCGGGGTTCTTGCTGTCCCGCACGGCGCGGCCGCCGTCGGATGTGGCCGCGATTTCCAGGCAGTTGTTGTTCTGGCCCGAGTACGACGACTTGATGTAGGGACCTATAACCTCAGGGGTCACGATGTGGCTTCCTTTTTGCTCCGCAGTACGCGCCGGATCAGCCGTGCGCTTGCATCCGGTGCCAGTGCGGCAGATCGTAGCTGTTCGAAAGCGCGGGTGTAAGCCGCGAGATCCTCGGCGCCTTCGAGGATGGACGCGCCTCTGAGGTTATCGATGGCGACGGCCTCAACGGTCGGCTGATCCTCGAAGCAGAACGAAGAAAAGGGGTACGTCATTCCGGCCTTCACCCCTGCTGACAGGGGCAGGACCTGAAGGGAAACGTTCTGCCGCTTCCCCACCTCGAGAAGGTGTTCCAGCTGTCCGAGGTAGATGTCGTCGGGGACCAGCGAGTTGATGACCACCGGCTCCCAGATAACGGCCGCATACCTGGTCCCGCCTTCGCCGATCTTCGCTTGTCTCCCTTCGCGCACCTTCACCAACTGAGCCACGACATCGGGCGCCACATAGTCGGGTCCGGCCATGGTTACGCACTCTGCGTACCTCGCTGTTTGCAGGAGGCCCGGCACCAGTACCGTCTGCCATTCGCAAATGGCCGTGGCGTCGTCTTCAAGCGAAATGTGGTTTCGGTAACCCTCTGAAAGCTCCGGGAAGTTCAGCCACCATCCGCGATGGTTGCTGTTCTTGGCGAGCCACACGAGGTGGTCGCGCTCTTTCTCCTCGCTGACGCCGTACCGGTCGAGGAGCAGCAGAACCTCAGCAGGTTTGGCCGTGGTGATTCCGTCCTCCATGCGGCTGATCTTGGAGCGCGATCCGTAGATGAACTCCGCAGCCTGTGCCTGGTCGAAGCCAGCCTTGACCCTGTGGCGCTGCATCTTGCGGCCGAACCGCCTGCTACGCACAGTCGGCTTCCCACCTGCGGGCATGTCGTTGTCTCCCTCTCTCAAGCCCAAGTCTGCCCCCAAGAACGAACGTCGGGTGACGTTTCGCATCGAGCGAGGTTCGTGCACATGTGCACTCTAGGGGAGTTGCGGAAGTGAGAGTCGCCAGCCTAGCCTCTGTGCATGCGCCGCTACGGAGCGCAATCTTGACGCACAGTCAGAGGGTAGGTCTGCCATGCCCGATGCCGTTACGGACGACTCGCGACGGGACACCTTCCGGATCGCCAAGCACATAAGGAACGTGCCGGGAGCGCGGGCCCGGGTGGGCAAGAGCCTCGCGGACTGGGGCGTGAGCGGCGGCCTCGCCGACGACGTGATCCTGTCGGCGAGCGAGCTGGTGTCCAACGCGATCAAGCACTGCCGCGTGACCTTCGCCCAGATCGAGATCAGCGTCTCGGTGCAGGGCCAGGACATCGTGCTCGAGGTGACGGACCCGGACGGTGACAGACTCCCCCGACTCCGCGTCGTCGACATCGACGCGGAAGGCGGCCGCGGCCTCTACGTCATCGAGCAACTGGCGAACGCGTGGGGCCACACCCCCCGCCGGTGCGGCAAGTGCGTCTGGGCGCGCTTCGGCGTTGGCGTGGGGTATGCGGCCTTCGGTGCCGGTGACCGCCCGTCGGGCGACGAGTGAGGCCGCAGAATGACTGGAACCGCCCACGGCCCGGTTCCGTGTCGAGGGGCGAGTGGGCGGTTTCCTGTGGTCGGCGGTGGGTTACGCGAGCCAGTCGGCGTAGCGGGTGGGGGCGAGGTGGGCGTCCGTGTCGGTGAGGACGTCGCCCTTGACGGGGGCGAACATGCCGGCGGTGGGGTCGGTGACGACGGTGCGGTTGTCGCCCTTGTGGGACAGGGTGATCCGGCCCAGCTCGTCCAGGGAGAAGACCTCGGGACCCGCGATGTTGCGGATGCCTCTCAGCGGGGCGCCCGCGGCGACGTCGGCCACCGCGGCGGCCACGTCCTTGGCGGCGATCGGCTGGATCGGCGTGGCGGGCAGCCGGACGGTGGCGCCGTCGGAGGTCCAGGACAGGACGGCGTCCATGAACTCCATGAACTGCGTCGCCCGGACGATCGAGTAGGGGATCGGACCGGCCGCGAGGATCTCCTCCTGGAGCGCCTTGGCCCGGTAGTAGTCCAGCTCCGGCACCTGGTCCACGCCGACGATGGAGAGGATGACGAAGTGGCCGACGCCGCCCTTCTGGGCCGCGGCCAGAAGGTTGTCCATCGAGGTCCGGAAGAAGGCCAGGGAGGCTTCGTCGAAGGTCGGGGAGTTCGTCAGGTTGACGACGACGTCGGCGCCCGCCACCGCCTCGGCCACGCCCTGGCCGCTGATGACGTCGACTCCGGTGGACTGCGAGTGCGGGACCGCCTCGTGCCCGGCGGCGTTCAGATTCTTGACGACCTGCGACCCGATCAGCCCGGTGCCGCCGATGACCGCGAACTTCATGACATCCCTTTCGTCGGGGTTGGACTCATGAAGTATGTCCGTAATGCGGTATATGGTCCGCCAGGTGAGTGGGCCGTGCGCGGCGGACGCGGCCTGGCGCGAGGGGGTCGGCTGCGGGTGATCGGTGGGTGGTCAGTGGCCGCCGACGAACGTGACCGTCTCGTCGAGCGGCGCCCGGTCGGTGCGGGCGTCATTCACCGTGGCGTCCTCGAATCCGATCGACATGCCGCAGAAGAGGATCAGGTCGTCCGGTGGTGACAGGACCTCCGCGACGGTCGTGCGATACACCGACCATGCCATCTGTGCGCAGCTGTGCAGTCCTTCGGCGCGGAGCAGCAGCATGACGGTCTGTAGATACATGCCGACGTCGGCCCATTGGGGCGAGCCCATGTCGCGGTGGATGTAGCAGAACAGGGCGGCGGGCGCGCCGAAGCAGTCCCAGTTCGCGGCGGTGATCCGCCGGCGTGCCTCCCAGTCCTCGCGTGCGATGCCGAGGGCTCCGTAGCGCTGATCGCCGAAGGCGGAGCGGCGCTCGCGGTACGGGGACTTCAGCACGGGCGGGTACATCTCGTACTCCCGCTCGTCCCAGGGGTCGCCCGCGGCCACGCGCTCACCGGCGCGCTTCTTGAGTTCGGCCAGTGGCTCACCGGTCAGCACGTAGGTGTGCCACGGCTGGAGGTTCGATCCGGACGGCGACCACGCCGCGGCGGACAGGACGCGCTCCAGTACCTGCCTCGGGACGGGATGGTCCGTGAATCCGCGCACCGCTCGTCGGCTCGTGACCGCCTCGTAGACGTCCATGTCCGCCTGCCTCTCCATCCGCTTTCGCGTTATCCGTCCAATCCGTCCGTGCGCCTTTCTTTGTTGCGGTCGATACGGTATCACTCGATACTATTTTGTGCGACACCTGGGCCGTGCGCAGGATGGGGCGGGGGAGATGCGCGGCCGTGCGGATGCCGCGGGCGTGCTTACGCCTCGCTGTCCGAGGGGTGCGCCACTCGGGTCAGCAGATCCGTCAGCTGCTCGGGCTCGCCGGGTCCCAGGTCGGCGACCAGGTGCTCGGCCAGCGGCTCCGCCGCCGCGTGGGCCGCGTCGAACAGCTCGAGCCCCTGTGGCGTGATCTCCACCGCCCGCGCCCGGCGGTCCCCCGGAACGGCCTTGCGTACGGCCAGCCCCTTGCGCTCCAGGTCGTCCACGACGCGCATGATGCCCGCCTTGTCCGACCCGGTCGCCGTCGCCAAGTCCCGCTGCACCGTGGGCCCGTGGTTGACCAGCTCGATCAGCACGGCGAAATGCCGCAGCTCGACGCCGAGTGGCCGGAGCGCCTCCGCCAGTACCGCGGTCGCGCGCCAGTGCGCCCGGCGCAGCAGCAGGCCGAGGGCGAAGGGTGACGCGTCCCCGGGGCGGTCGGTCGCGCGCGGGGCGGTGGTTCGGTGCGGAGGGTCGGCGGCCATGGGGTCACATTACAGCCACCCGTTCACTCGATATGGTCGCGTTTGATACTAAAACTGGTATCAGCGCTCGCCCAGCCAGATCGGGTTCGTCATCGCCGCCATCGGGCCCGGTATGCCCGAGGCGCCGCCGTCCGCCGGGGCGTGGCGCACCTCGGCGCGGACATACGCCGCGTAGGACGCCGTCGTGCGCCATTCGGCCGTGACCGTCCCGGAGTCGGGGACCGCCGTGCCGTACAGCTGGCCCTGGTCGGTGAGGAACCGCACCGAGCAGGACGGGCCCACCCCGGAGACCTTCAGCCGGACCGTCACCTCCTCCGTGCGGCCGACCTGGAGGCGCTCACCGATGCCCGCGTGCTTGCCGCGGCCGCCGACCGCCTCGAAGGTGAGGTCGATCTTCGAGGACTCCGCGATCCAGCACCGGCCGGCCCGGATGCCCTCCTGGAGCGCGGTGCGGGAGAGGTCGTCGGCGAGCACCACCGTCTGCGGCAGGCCCACGACCTGGGGTTCGCGGTGGGCGTCGCTGTGGCCCACGGCGGGGAGCCAGCGGCCATCGCCGCGGGAGGCGGCGACCAGGGTGTTGTCCCACTCGGAGACCGTGATCTCGTCGTCCGGGGTGAAGTCCGCGTTCCACACCTCCACCGCGTCGGCCTCGTTGAAACCGAACTTCCAGTTGCAGCCGACACAGGTGCCGTGCGGATGCGCCGGGATCACCAGACCGCCGGCCTGCCGGATCTTGCGGGCGAACTGGCCGAAGCGGTTGTCCCGGGCGCGGTAGCGCCAGTCGATGAAGACGCCGGGGTCGGTGCCGAGGGCGACCACGTGGCCATTGCGCGTGGTGATCTCCTCGCCGGTGAGGATCAGCAGGTCATCGCCCCACAGGCCGTCGAACGCGCCATGCGAAGAGATGGTGTTGTGCTCGGTGGTGGTGATGAAGTCCAGCCCCGCGGCGCGGGCGGCGGCGACCAGCTCGGCCGGGGTGCGCTTGCCGTCGGAGTGCACGGTGTGCAGATGTGAGTCGCCCCGGTACCAGGCGCGGCCCCGGCCCTTGGCCCGCTGCGGCGGGTGGACCGGCTTCGGGGTGGTGCCGGGCTCCCCGTACCGCAGCGTGACGGTGACCTCGTAGTCCAGGCCCTGCGGGGCGACCGTGTACGGCCCCAGCACCACATGCCAGGTGCCCGCGTGCACCGGCCCCGCCAGATAGCCGGGCGTCGCCTCCTCGGCGCTGATGGCGAACTCCGTACGGGCGCCGCCGGACCAGCCGCGGAAGCCGCGTCCGCCCAGCTCCGTGCCGCGCTCGTCGAAGATGCCGATATCGCATGCGTTTCCCTGCGTGCCGGCCGGGACGCTCGGCTTGTCGTAGGTGTACGACACGGCGATCTCGCGGACCCCGCCCGGCACCTCGACCGGCACGTAGACGAAGTCCGGCGCGCCGGTCGGCAGATGACCGCTGAGGGTCTTCGTCTGCTCACGGGCGTCTCCCGCGCCGGCCGCGTCGGCCTGGGTGAAGGTCATGGGATCGAGTGTCAGCACACCGGCCGCGCCCGCAAGCGCGGAGAGCCTGAGTACATCGCGTCGCTGCATGAGGTGCCCCCCAGAGTCGAGAGTGCCGTCCGACACCCGCGTGACACCGTTGTACGCGTGAGTGACACGCGCGGAAAGCCCTGTGGATAACTCCATGGCGGCGAGGGAACGTACGGGTCCGCACCGCCCCCGTCACCCTCGTGCCCCCGTGGCGTGCACCCGTCCGTGTCCCCGCCAAGTCCCGTCCACGTGCCGCCCGGAGAGCGGCCGACGACGCCCGGTGCGCGCGCCCCGCGCACGTCACCGTTCCGTATTCCCGGACCCGGCCCCGACCTGCCGTGATCAGACCCACAAAACCGCAGGCCCAGGCCGTCTGGCGGTGTCCCGCACCGCTCGTATGCTCGGAGGATGACCACGAGCGCGCAGGGAAACGAACCGGACGCCCCGACTGGCTCCGCCGCCCCCACAGCCAACGCGATGCGCCGTGCGCTCAAGCGCGCCCGCGACGGCGTGGCGCTGGACACCGCCGAGGCGGCGGTGCTGCTCCAGGCACGCGGTGACGATCTGAAGGATCTGATGGCCTCCGCCGCCCGGGTCCGCGACGCGGGCCTGGAGGCCGCCGGCCGCCCCGGGGTCATCACCTACTCGCGCAGTGTCTTCATCCCGCTCACCCGGCTGTGCCGGGACAAGTGCCACTACTGCACCTTCGCGACCGTCCCCGGCAAGCTGCGCCGCGCGGGCCACGGGATGTTCATGTCGCCCGACGAGGTCCTCGCCATCGCCCGCCGGGGCGCCGAAATGGGCTGCAAGGAAGCGCTGATCACGCTCGGCGACCGCCCCGAGGACCGCTGGCCCGAGGCGCGCGCCTGGCTGGAGGCCGAGGGGTACGACGACACCATCGCGTACGTACGGGCCATGGCGATCCGCGTCCTGGAGGAGACCGGCCTGCTGCCCCACCTCAACCCCGGCGCCCTGACCTGGACCGACTTCCAGCGGCTGAAGCCGGTCGCGCCGTCCATGGGCATGATGCTGGAGACCACAGCCGAGCGGCTGTGGAGCGAGCCCGGCGGCCCCCACTACGGCTCGCCCGACAAGGAGCCGGCGGTGCGGCTGCGCGTGCTGGAGGACGCCGGGCGCAGCTCGGTCCCCTTCACCAGCGGGCTGCTGATCGGGATCGGCGAGACGCACGAGGAGCGGGCGGATTCGCTGTTCGCGCTGCGCCGTGTCTCCCGCTCGTACCACGGCATCCAGGAAGTGATCATCCAGAACTTCCGCGCCAAGCCGGACACCGCCATGCGGGGGATGCCGGACGCGGAGCTGGACGACCTGGTCGCCACCGTCGCCGTCGCCCGCCACATCCTGGGCCCGTCCGCCTGCATCCAGGCGCCGCCCAACCTGGTCGACGCGGAGTACGAGCAGCTGATCGGCGCCGGGATCGACGACTGGGGCGGCGTCTCGCCGCTGACCCCGGACCACGTCAACCCCGAGCGCCCCTGGCCCCAGGTGGACGAGCTGGCCGAGCGCTCCGCCGCCGCCGGCTTCCGGCTGCGCGAACGGCTCGCGGTCTACCCCGAGTACATCCAGCGCGGCGAGCCCTGGCTGGACCCCCGGCTGCTGCCGCATGTGACCGCCCTGGCCGACCCGGAGACCGGTCTGGCCCGCGAGGACGCGATCCCCGCAGGGTTGCCCTGGCAGGAGCCGGATGAGGCGTTCGGCGCCTTTGGCCGCACCGATCTGCACCGCACCATCGACACCGAGGGCCGCACCGGCGACCGCCGTAAGGACTTCGACGAGGTCTACGGGGACTGGGAGGCGCTGCGCGAGGCCGCGGCCCCGGGGATGGTGCCGTCCCGGATCGACGCGGACGTCAAGGCCGCCCTCTCACGGGCCGCGGACGACCCCACCCGGCTGACCGACCCCGAGGCGCTGGCCCTGCTGCACGCCGACGGCCCGGCGCTGGACGCCCTGTGCCGCGTCGCCGACGACCTGCGCCGGGCGACGGTCGGCGACGACGTCACCTACATCGTCACCCGGAACATCAACTTCACCAACGTCTGCTACACCGGCTGCCGCTTCTGCGCCTTCGCCCAGCGCCGTACGGACGCCGACGCCTACACCCTCTCCCTGGAGCAGGTCGCCGACCGCGCCCAGCAGGCATGGGACGTGGGCGCGGTGGAGGTCTGCATGCAGGGCGGCATCCACCCCGATCTGCCGGGCACCGCGTACTTCGACATCGCCCGCGCGGTCAAGGAGCGCGTGCCCGGGATGCACGTCCACGCCTTCTCCCCGATGGAGGTCGTCAACGGCGCGAGCCGCACCGGGATGTCCATCCGCGAATGGCTGGCGGCGGCGCGCGAGGCGGGCCTCGACACCATCCCCGGCACGGCGGCCGAGATCCTGGACGACGAGGTGCGCTGGGTCCTCACCAAGGGCAAGCTGCCGACGGCCACCTGGGTGGAGGTCATCAAAACGGCGCACGAGCTGGGCATCCGGTCCTCGTCCACGATGATGTACGGCCATGTGGACCAGCCCCGCCACTGGCTGGCCCATCTGCGGCTGCTGGCCGAGATCCAGCAGGAGACGGGCGGTTTCACCGAATTCGTCACCCTTCCCTTCATCCACACCAACGCCCCCGTCTACCTCGCCGGAATCGCCCGCCCCGGCCCCACCGTCCGCGACAACCGCGCCGTCACGGCCATGGCGAGGATCCTGCTCCACCCCCATATCCCCAATATCCAGACGAGCTGGGTGAAGCTGGGCACGGAGGGCGCGGCCGAGATGCTCCGCTCCGGCGCCAACGACCTGGGCGGCACCCTGATGGAGGAGACCATCTCCCGCATGGCGGGCTCCTCCTACGGCTCCTACCGCTCCATCCAGGACCTCGTGGGCATCGCCGAGCTGGCCGGCCGTCCCGCCCGCCCCCGCACCACCACCTACGGCCCCGTCGCCGAGGACCGCCAGGCCGCCGCCCTCGCCTCGGACGGCCATCTGCCGGAGCTGCTCCCGGTGCTGGAGGACTGACCGCGGCGGACCGTGCCCCGGCCCGGACAACGCCCAGGACGCCGTCGGCATCCGGTGCGGGGATTCCGCGCGCCGGAATGCGACACTCCGCCGTCTTCCCCGTGATGACGCCTTCACAATCGGCGGCGATCCCAGAGGCGATCTTTGTGTGTCCATTACAGTCTCCAGGGCAGTCCAGGCCAATCACAGCAGCGGAGAAAAGGGGCATAGGTCGTGACCGCAACCGCCAGCGCAGCGACCGGCGTATGGGGCCGCGCCGAACAGCAGGACTTCCGCAGCCGGGTGCGCGGCTGTCTGCTCGGCGGGGCCATCGGGGACGCGCTGGGGGCGGCCGTGGAGTTCGCCTCGCTGGAGGAGATCAGGGCGGCGCACGGACCCGAGGGCGTGACGGACTTCCTGCCCGCCTATGGCGGACGCGGACGGGTCACCGACGACACCCAGATGACGCTGTTCACCGTGGACGGACTGATCCGGGCGCAGGTGCGCCGCGACACCGGGGCCTGGCATCCGCCCACCGACATCCACTCCGCGCACCGCCGCTGGTACTCCACCCAGCGCGACTGGGGCCCCGATGAGCGCCGTAAGGACGCCGGCTGGCTGGCCCGCGAGGAGTGGCTGTACGCCCAGCGCTCCCCGGGCCGGGCCTGTATCACCGGGCTCGCCGACGAGACCATGGGCACCCTGGAGGCGCCCAAGAACCCCGACTCCAAGGGATGCGGCGCCGTGATGCGCTCCGCGCCCTTCGGCCTGCTGGTGGGCTGGGAGCCGCAGCTGGTCTTCCAACTGGCCATCGAGTGCGCCGCCCAGACCCACGGCCACCCCACCGGCTACCTCTCGGCCGGCGCCTTCGCCCTCATCGTGCACGGCCTGGCCCGCGGCGAGGCGCTGGACGGGGCCGTCCAGCGCGCCCTCGCCCATCTGGCCACCCGCCCCGGCCACGAGGAGACCACGAACGCGCTCCGGCACGCCCTCGGCGCCGTACGGCAGGGTCTGCCGACCCCCGAGCGCATCGCGTCCCTGGGCGAGGGCTGGACCGGCGAGGAGGCCCTGGCGGTGGGCCTGTACTGCGCCCTGGTCGCCGAGGACGTCCGCCATGGGCTGCTGCTCGCGGTCAACCACGGCGGGGACAGCGACTCCACGGCGGCCATCTGCGGCAATCTGCTGGGCGCGCTGCACGGCGAGACGGCGCTGCCGCCCGCCTGGCTGGCGGAGGTGGAGGGGCGCGGCACCATCCTGGAGCTGGCCGACGACTTCGCCATGGAGATGACCCAGGGCCCCGCCCTCCACGGCCCCGGCGGCTCCTCCCCGGCCTGGCTCACCCGCTACCCGCGCGCGTAGCTCCGCCTATCCGCGTACGTAGCTCCGCTCCGGCGTGCCCGCACCGGCGGTGACCACCTGTCGTACGGGCCCGGCCCCCTCCCGTGACCGCCTTACGGCGCGCAGGGTCAGATACCCGGCCACGCTCAGGAAGGCGATGGCGATCAGCGGATAGACGGCGGTGAGGAGCATCTGGCCGGGGTTCTGGTGGAGCTCCACCCGGGCCGGCCGGCTGTGGGGCGCGTACCAGACCATGAAGGAGCAGAACAGCAGCCCGGTCACCACCGTCCACGCCGTCCACCCCGCCGTCCGCCGCCGCACCGCCTCAACCGCGAGCAGCGACACCATCGGGACGGCCCAGACCCAGTGGTGCGACCAGGAGATCGGGCTCACCATAAGGGCGGTCACGGCGCAGGTCAGGGCGGCCCAGGCGCGGGCGTGCGGAAGGCGGCTGTCGTCGGTCAGCTGGGCGGCGACCGCCGTGGCGAGCCCCACACAGCCGACCAGCGCGGCCGCCACGAGCCACCACATGCCCGGGTCGGGAGTGTGCAGCAGGCGGGCGAGGGCGCCTTTGAGGTTCTGGTTGCCCGCGCCCTCGACATCGCCGGGGCGGTCGGTCGCGAAGACGATCTCGGTCCAGAAGCGCCGGGAGTCATGCGGCAGCGCCAGCGCCGAGAACGCGACCGTAAGGACGAAGGCGGTGGTCGCGACGGTCGCCCGCCGCAGGTGGTCGTTCCCCACACCGCGCCCCGGCGGGCCGGCCCCCTGGGGCCCGCCTCGGCTCCGGGACGCCCTGGCCGCCCGCAGCCGCCCAAGGCCGAGGATCACCCCGGCGAGCCCCAGGAAGACCACGAACAGCCCCGGGGTCAGCTTGATCCCGGTGGCGACACCCGTGCCGACGCCCGCCCAGCGGTGCCCCGACCGGCGGGTCAGATCCCACAGCACCAGCGCCGCGACCAGCAGGTTGATCTGCCCGTAGCGCAGGGTCGTCCACACCGGCTCGCACCACACCCCGACGCCGGCCAGGACCAGCACGGCGGCCGGTCGAGGCACCCGGGCCGGCAGACCGGTCAGCCGCAGCGACAGATGGGCCACGGCGACCATCAGGACGAGGTTGACGGCCGTCCCGAAGGTCAGCAGGACGCCCGTGCCCATCAGGGTCAGCGGGGTGAAGACCAGGGCCGCGAACGGCGGATAGGTATTGGGGAGATGGTGCTGCGTCGCCCGCATGTCGTACAGATCCGCCGCATGGCGTACGGTCCATCCCTCGGCGCGGTAGACCAGCAGATCGACCATCGACACCTGGGCGGCGCGCTGGGCGATCCAGAATCCGGTGAAGGAGAGCAGACAGAACACCGCCGCCATGAGGGTCGGTCGGCGCAGCACGAAGGCGCGGGCCCGGTGGATCGGGGAGTCGGTGATCGTCGGGGTGGCGGTCACGGGAGCTCCAGAGGGTCCCTGGGGACGGGCCCGCAGGGACGGTGGTTTTTGTCGGTCGGGGCGGACGGCCGACGATAGTACGTTCCGGATGATGGCTTTGAGCGGGGGAGGCATGCGCTGTGACGAGCCGGAAGTCTCCGACCGCCATCCCGTTGCCCGATTCCGCTTCGCTATCGCCCGAGAAGGCCGACCGTAAGGTGGGTCCGTGAACGCCTCCGCAGCCGTCATACGTGACGCCACTCACGCCGACCTGGGCGCCGTCGCCGCGATCTACGCCCACTACGTCACCGAGACCGTCGCCACCTTCGAGGAGATCCCGCCCACCGACGACGACTGGGCGCGGCGGCTGACGGAGCTGACCGGCCGGGGGCTGCCGTTCCTGGTCGCCGAGGTCCCCGAGGACACCGGCCTTACGGTCGCCGGATACGCCTACGCCGGCCCCTGGCGCCCCAAACCCGCGTACCGCCACACCGTCGAGGACAGCATCTACCTCGCCCCCGGGCGGACCGGCGCGGGACTCGGCGCCGCACTGCTCGACGCCCTGCTCGCGCGGTGCGCCACGGCGGGCGTACGGCAGGTCGTCGCGGTCATCGCCGACACCGGCAGCGACGCCTCGGCCGCCCTGCACCGGCGCTTCGGCTTCACCCCGGCGGGCCGGCTGGCCGGTGTCGGACGCAAGCACGGACGCTGGATCGACACCCACCTCATGCAGCGTGACCTGACGACGGGCGCGTCGGGCGCGTTCTGACGACGGGCGCGCCCTGCCCCAAGGCGCGCCCTGCCCCAAGGCGCCACCTGACGTCGTACGGCCGGGCCGCCGGTCCCCGCCCTGGGCGGTGACCGGCGGCCCGGGTCATGACCGTGGCGCGGAAGCCGTCACTCCGTGGCGCCCGCGACCGGCTTGCGGTCGGCCGGGCCCTGCCCCGGCACCGACAGCGCGGCACCCGCCGTACCCGGCCCGTCGTCGTCCGAGTTGAGCGAGGCCAGGATGGCATCGCGCTCCGGGGTGTCCTCCGGCTTGAGGTAGCCGACCACGATGAACAGCACGAGCGAGACCGCGAGCGGGATGGACACCTGGTACTCCAGGTTCACGCCACCGTCGATCGCGTCGTTGATCGGGTAGTTGACCAGGTAGAAGGCGATCAGCCCGAGCCCCCAGCTGACCAGCGCCGCCGTCGGCCCCGACTTGCGGAAGGCGCGCAGCATGCCCAGGATCATCGGGATCGCGATCGGCCCCATCAGCCCGGCGACCCACTTGATCACCACGGTGATGATGTCGCCGAAGAAGGGCGAGTTGACCTGGGTGGCGATGGCCATGGACAGGGCCAGGAACAGCAGGGTGGTGTAGCGGGCGGCGAGCAGCCCGGTGCGGGTGGACCAGTCCCGGACGGACCTGAAGAGCGCGGGCATGATGTCCCGGGTCACCACGGCCGCGATCGCGTTGGCGTCCGAGGAGCACATCGCCATGGTGTGCGAGAAGAAGCCCACGATGACCAGGCCCAGCAGACCGTGCGGCAGCAGATGCTCGGCCATGGCGGCGTAGGAGTCGTCGGGCTTGTCCGTCTTGATGATCAGCGGCGCGACCCACATGGGGAAGAACAGGACCAGCGGCCAGACGAACCACAGGACGGCCGAGAGCCGGGCCGAGCGCTTGGCGGAGTGGGCGCTGTCGGTCGCCATGTAGCGCTGCGCCTGGTTCCACATGCCGCCGTTGTACTCGAAGGTCTTGATGAACAGGTAGGCGAGCAGGAAGGTCATGGTGTATGGGCCGACGGTCGGCTCGTGGTGGCTGCTGGGGAGGTCGTCCCAGACGCTCCAGAAGGTGCTGAAGCCGTCCAGTTCATGGAGCACGGCGATCAGCATCGAGATGCCCGCCACGAACTGGATGATGAACTGGCCGAGTTCGGTGAGCGCGTCGGCCCACAGACCGCCGACCGTGCAGTAGACGGCGGTGACCGCACCGGTGATCAGGATGCCCTGGTTGAGCGAGACGCCGGTGAAGACGGACAGCAGGGTGGAGATGGCGGCCCATTTGGCACCCACGTCGACGATCTTCAACAGCACCCCGGACCAGGCCAGCGCCTGCTGGGTGGGGACGTTGTAGCGGCTCTTCAGGTATTCGAGCGGTGAGGCCACCTTGAGTTTGCTGCGCACCCGGTTGAGCCGGGGTGCGAAGAGGCTCGCGCCGATCGCGATGCCGATGGCGATCGGGAAGGACCAGGTGACATAGGAGGTGATGCCGTATTGGTAGGAGATGGCCGCGTAGCCCGTGAACATCACCGCGCTGTATCCGGACATGTGGTGCGAGATCCCGGACAGCCACCAGGGCATCTTGCCGCCGGCGGTGAAGAAGTCGCTGACGTTGTCCACGCGCTTGTGGGACCAGAGGCCGATGATGACCATGACACCGAAGTAGCTGATCAGTACGACCCAGTCGAGACTGTTCATGTCCCCTCCAGGGGTCCGCCATATGAACGGGAGCGCACTTCGTCGGTGACGTGTCCCAGGGGCGGTTCCCCCGAGCGGGAGCGGGGTACTTCCGGGATTGAACCGCTCCCACGGGTGATCGGTCAAGGGTTCGATGGTCATGAATGTGAACGCAAGTCAGAGCGCAGAACCATTTTACGATTTCTTGACCTGATGCATCGTTGTCGTGAACGAGTCCAACAACCCACGATGAGCGGGCACTTCGTCAGACGCACACCCACCGATCGATGGGTCGTCGGGAGCGGGATCCCGAAAGGCCGGACAGGAGTCGCGCTAACGCATCAGTTCACCGGCGTTCACCAGCAGCGACTGCCCGGTGATCGCCCGAGCCCGGTCGGAGGCCAGGAACACCGCGGCCTCCGCCACATCGCCGTCCGTCGCCAACTCGGGCAGGGCCATCCGGTCCGTGAGCCGGCTCAGCACCTCGGCCTCGGTCACGCCCTCCGTCCGCGCGGTGAAGGCCACATACGCCCGCACCGGCGGCCCCCACATCCAGCCGGGCTGCACGGTGTTGACCCGTATCCGGTGCGGACCCAGCTCCCGCGCGAGCGCGTACATGGTGGAGGTCAGCGCGCCCTTGGAGGCGGCGTACGCGGTCTGGCGCACCTCGGTGGGGGCGGCGGACGACGACTGGGTGCCGATCAGCACGACCGAGCCGCCGTTCCGCTTGAGCGCGGGCAGACAGGCGCGGGTCATCCGGAGCGTCCCGAACAGGTTGATGTCCACGACCTGGGCCCAGGAGATGAAGTCCGCGTCCTCCAGTCCGCCGAAGTGGCTGTCCAGCGCGGCCACATGGACAACGGCGTCGATCCCGCCGAAGCGGTCGAGGGCCAGGGCGGCGAGCGCCTCGCACTGCGCCTCGTCCGCGATGTCGGTGGCCCGCCAGGCGGTGTGCGCACCGCCCGGATCGGCCTCCTCCGCCACCTTCGGCAGCCGCTCCTCGGTCCGCGCCCCCATCACCACGCGGGCCCCGTCCCGGACGCACGCGGCCACGACCCGGGCCCCCAGTCCGGGCCCGACCCCGGAGACGACGACGGTCTTGCCCCGCAACGGCATGGCGGCACCTCCCGTCCCTGGCGTCGCGTCAGGTTAGGCGGACCGCCACCAGAAGGCCAGAGCCTCCGGGCCGTTACCGCAAGACGTCCTTACGGAAGGACCGTCACGGGAGGACCGACACGGGAGGCTCCTACAGGAAGGTCTTCGCCAGACGGCGCAGCCCCTCGGCTATCTCCTCCGGTGTGTGGGTGACGAACGACAGCCGCAGCGTCGCCGGCTCCGGCCGGTCCGCGTAGAAGGGCGCGCCGGGCACGTAGGCCACATCGTGCCGCACCGCCTCCCGCAGCCGCTCCGTGGCGTCGTACCCCTGCGGCAGCGAGGCCCAGACGAACATGCCGCCCTCCGGCTCGTTCCACCGCGAGCCGACCGGAAGGGCCTCGGGCAGCCCCGCCAGCAGCGCGTCGCGGCGCTCCCGGTAGGCGTGGCGCACCCGGGACAGATGGGCGTCGAGGTCCGCCTCGGTCAGATAGCGGGCGATCACCGCCTGGGTGATCGTCGGGCTGTGCAGATCCGCGGCCTGCTTGGCGACCGCGCAGGCGCGGCGCAGCGCCGCCGGGGCGCGCAACCACCCCAGCCGCAGCCCCGGAGACATGATCTTGGAGAAACTGCCGATCAGCACCGTACGGTCGGCGGCCCGCTCATCGGCCGCGATCCACGGCTGTGCCTCACCCGCGAACCGCAGCTCCCCGTACGGGTCGTCCTCCAGGATCCACAGCCCGTGCCGCTCGGCGATCTCGGCCACGGCCCCGCGGCGCGCGGCTGGCAGGGTGCGGCCGGTGGGGTTCTGGAAGGTGGGGATGGTGTAGAGCAGCTTGGGCCGCTCCCGCGCGACGATCGTCTCGAGCGCCGCCGGGTCGAGCCCTTGGTCGTCGCAGGGCACCGGCACGACCCGCGCCCCCGCGAAGGCGAAGCACTGGAGGGCGGCGAGGTAGGTGGGGTCCTCGACCAGCACGGTGTCGCCCGGCTCCAGCAGCGCCGTGGCCAGCAGACTCAGGCCCTGCTGCGAGCCGCTGGTGATGAGCATGTCGTCGGCGTCGGTCGGCAGTCCGCGGGCGGTCAGCCGGGCGGCGGTGGCGGCGCGCAGCACGGGGAGGCCCTCGGTGGTCGAGTACTGGAGGACCTCTTGCGGTGCCTCGGCCAGCGCGCGTTCGAAGGCGGCGGTGATGGGCGCGATGTCGAAGAGGGCGGGGGCGGGCAGCCCGCCCGCGAAGGAGATCACTTCCGGGCGCGCGGTGACCGCGAGGATGTCACGTACCGGAGAGCCCCCGATGGAGGTGGCTCGGGCGGCAAGGGGCGGCACATCGGCGCGCATGGGACGACTCCTCGGCTCGACGGATCTGACCAGCACCCTACGGGGAAGCGTGTGGTGTGCAATTAATTTGTCCACGATCCGGTCCACGATCCGGTCTGCGGTCCGCTTCGCGGCCCGGTCCGCGATCCGGTACCTGGTCCGGCCGGCGCCCGATTCCGCTCGTTCTCTCCGTCCGCCCCTTCCCGAACTGACGTGGCGTCAGCTAAACCTGAGGGACATGACGAGCGACGCGTACGCGGAACTGGCCTCCGTCGGTCCGTACGGGGTGCGCCCGGGGCACGCCCTGATCACGATGGTCGAGCCGCATCCGGGCCATGAGTACGCCTACAACCGCTGGTACGAGGACGACCACTTCATCGCGGGCGCGATGGCCATGCCGTGGATCTACGCGGGCCGCCGCTGGGTCGCCACCCGTGAGCTGCAACTGCTGCGCTATCCGGAGAAGTCGGCGATCGCCCGGCCGGTGACCGCCGGCTGCTATCTGTCCGTCTACTGGCTCACCGAAGGGCGCTACGCGGACCATATGCGGTGGACGGTCGCGATCAACCGGCGGCTGGGCCGGGACGGGCGGGTCTATCAGGAGCGCACGCACGTCTTCACGGCCTTCCAGGACCACGAGGCCACCGTCTACCGGGACGGGGCGGCCGGTCCGCGCGACCACCACGCGCTGGACCACCCCTACGCCGGACTGGTGCTGGAGGTGATCGAGAGCGAGCGCCCGGAGCGGCGGGGAGAGCTGCTCGAATGGCTCGGATCCAGACATCTGCCGCGCCGGCTCGCGGGCTCGCCCGCCGCGCTGGTCACGGTCTTCCGGCCGACCCCGCTTCCCTCGGACCGGATGTCGTATGTGAAGCAGGTCGAGGGGGTCGACACCCGGCTGACCCTGCTCTGGTTCCTCCAGTCCGATCCCCGGGAATGCTGGGACCGCTGTTTCACCGGTCTCGATGACGAGGTGGCCGAGGCCGGTCTCGGCCGGGTGGAATTCATGGCGCCGTTCATTCCGACGATTCCCGGTACGGACCAATACGTGGATGAACTCCGCTGAAGCGGAAGCGCCGGGAAATCCCGAACGCGCAGGAAAGCACCGGAAACGCCATGAGCCCTCTCGGCGGGGACGGCGACCGGTCGAGAGGGCTCGTATGCGGGCTGGTCAGTCGAGGTCGAAGGCGCCACGGCTGACGTCGGCGACAAAGGCCGACCACGATGCGGGGGCGAAGCTGAGCGTCGGTCCCTGCGGGTCCTTGGAGTCGCGCACGGCGATCTCGCTGGTGACCGGGGAAGAGATCTCCACGCAAGCGCCGTTTCCGGCCGAGTACGAGGATTTCACCCACATGCTCGTCTTTCCCTGCTGAATGGACACGATTGCTCCGATGCTTTTTGTTGATGAGACGCACCCCCGATTGGAGGCGTCATCGACGTTACTCGGCAACATCGTCTGGAAAGCGGGCCATTCACTCGACCGGATGGCATATTCCTACGGCCCCTTCCTCAGCGCGGTGCGGAGGTGTAGCCTCCGCCCCTCGTCGTTCGCGCCGTTCGCGTCGTTCGCATCCTTCGTGTCGTTCGCGTCCTTCGTGCCGTTCGCGCCGGAGCGTTTCCGTATCCCCTCAGTCCGTCTGGTTCGCCTCGCTCTCCGCGTGCCGGCGGGCGTGCTCCTGGGCCACCTCGGTGATGAACTGGCGGCTCTGGTCCGCGTTCAGCGCCTGGGCCCGCAGATGCTCGTACATCATGCTGTAGCTCTGCACATCGCTGAGCTTCTCCAGATACAGATCACTGGTGACGCCCTCGAGATAGACCACGCTGGTGTCCGACTCATCCGAGAACTCCAGGATGGTGAACTGGCCGCTCATTCCCGGATGCGACCCCATGTCGAACGGCAGCGCCTGCACCGTCACATGGGGCTCATGGCTCATCCGGACCAGATAGTCCAGCTGATCGCTCATGATCTTCGAATTGCCGACCACCCGCCGCATCGCCGCCTCGTCCACGACCGCCCACAGCCGCAGCGGGGACAGCGGGTCGGTGATCCGCTCCTGGCGCCTGAGCCGGACCTGGACCCGCTGGGCGATCTGGTCCTGCGGGGCCTCCGGCAGGGCGCCGCTGATCACCGCCTCCGCGTACTCGGGGGTCTGCAAGAGGCCGGGGAGCACCTGGGGTTCATAGACCCGCAGGGACGCCGCGTCCGTCTCGAAGCCGATGTAGACGCTGTACGGCACGTCGCCGAACGCGTTCCACCACCCTTGCTGGCGCGACTCCTTCGCCATTTGCATCAGGGAATCGACCAGCGCCTTGTCCTCCACCTTGTAGGTGCGGCACAGGTCGCGCACATCGCGCTGGCTGATGCTGCGGCGCCCGTTCTCCAGTCGGCTGATCTTCGACTGGGAGACCATCAGCTCCTCCGCCACCTCCTCCGCCGTCATGCCCTTCTCCTGGCGGAGCCTGCGCAGTTCCTGGCCCAACCGGCGTCGCCGGACAGTGGGACCGACGTTCGATGTCACAGGACGTGCACCTCCGGCTTCGTACTGCTGATTTCTGCTGTTCAGCAGCCTGCCACTACCGGACGGGGCCGCGCTGGGAAATGGCCGCACAAGGCGGCCGCACCACGGTGGACGAACGCGCGCGCGGGGCGGTGGAACGGCCGGTCGTCCAAATCGGCCGATCCACCACCCCGCGCGCTTCAGCGGCTCCCGAACCGGGTCGATGGGGACTGCGGTGCGGTCGGTGGAGCGTCAGTGGTGCTGGGTGCTGCTCGGAGCCGAACGGTGGCGCTCCGCCCCGGGCGGTGCCGGGAACAGGGTCCGCCGCCCCGCTGACGGGCTGCTGGTGCGTTCGACGGGCTGGTGGTGCGTGGTGGTGCGGTGGTGCCCCGAAGGGGCCTCAGCGCGCTCCGACGCGGGCCATGCCCCCGCGGCGGGACGGCTGGGCCGGAACGCCGGCCGCGGGCTCCGCCGCGGCGCGTGTCCCCGCCTGTCGGCCTCCGGCCGGCGTGCGCCGTGGCTGCGCCGCGACACCGTTCTGCACGTCCATCACGGCGTGCGCCACGAGACCGCCCATCGGGTCGTGCCGGATCAGATCCCGGAGCCTGGAGCGCGAGGAACGCCCCTCGTTCCCGGGATACAGGTGCTTGCCGAGCCCGACCGCGTGGGCCAGGGCGGCGAGCGCGGCGGTCCGCGGGTCCGGCGGTACGCCGGTGCGGATCGCGCTGTCCAGCCGGGCCCTGATCTCCCGGCTGATCGCCGTGTCCGTCGCCTGGTAGCGCGTCGTCGGCAGTACGCCACACATCTGGCCCTCCACGGCATGCACCATGCCGCAGCGCTCCAGGTGCGTGAGGTACGTCTGGCGCAGCCCCAGCCGGGGCCCGCCGATCCAGTGGACCGCGCGCACCGGGCTGCCGCGACGGCGCAGCAGTTCGAGCGCGGAGTCCAGAGTCGGATCTCCGGTCGGCCGTGGCAGCACCACGGCGATACGATCCCCGTCAGGGGCTATCCGTCCGGCCAGAGCCAGCTCTACTAGCTGCGCTCCGGCGAGACCGAGGTCGAGCGACTGCGGCTGCGCCGTGGTACCCGTGGTCGGGTCCAAAGCGAGCAGCAGAAGCTCCTCCGGAATTGTTCTGCGGCTCCTGCCCATCCATGCCTCCCCGCGTGGATGAATGACAGGGTGACCCCTGCCACATTGGTCTGTCGAGAGTGCCTGGGGGGTTTGGATGGGAACCAGTAGGTATGTCGTTCTCGTCTAGCGGGTTGACGGGCACCTGAGGACGCCCTCCGGCTGTGGCGATGCGCGAGCGCATGCCGGACACACAGGACACTGGTAGAGGTTGGGCTGCGGGACGTGACGCCATGGGGCGTAAGGCGTCCCGCGACACATATCGAGGAGGCATCGGTGGCGGGCGAGTCCCCCGGCAGGTCGGATCAGCAGAAGTCGTCGGGGGAGACGGCTAGGGGAGAGCGCGATCCGCGGCTCGCGGTCTCGCGTGACGCGGAGGCGGCCCAGGGCTCGACGGCGGTCGCCGTCGTGTCCGGCGACCTCCGCTCGGGGTCCGGCGGGTCCGGGGCGAAGGCCGAAACGGAGGCCGAAGCGGAACCGGAGGCACCGGCGGCCGACGAGGGTGACGCGAATGTTTCAGGTGTTCGCGATGGTGAACCGGGCGAAGATTCCGGGACGTCGGAGGCGGCGCCTGAGTCTGAGGGCGAGGTGAAGAAGGACTCCGGCGTATCCGGCGGATCGCCCAAGGAGGGCGTGTCCGAGCCCGACGCGGAGGCGGAAGCGGACGCCGACGAGGCGAAGGCCGACGACGCGAAGACCGACAAGGCTGACGGCGCGTCCGAGGCCGGGAAGAACGACCGGAAGAACGCCGGGAAGAACGCCGGGAAGAACGGGGACGGTGACGAGCCGTCCGAGCCGTCGGTCGATCAGCGGACGGCCGTCTTCCGTACGGTGCAGCCGAGGGCGTCCGAAGAGGACGCGGCCGGGAAGGCCGAGGCGTCCGATGCGGGCGGTGGCGTTTCCGGTGAGCCGGTCGACCGTCCGACGGCCGCCTTCGGTGCGCTTCCCGAGAAGGGCGGCGAGGGGGAGGCGGAGAAGAAGGAGGACGCGGCCGGTAAGGGCGAGGCGTCCGATGCGGGCGGTGGCGTTTCCGGTGAGCCGGTCGACCGTCCGACGGCCGCCTTCGGTGCGCTTCCCGAGAAGAGCGGCAAGAGCGGTAAGGAGGGCGTCGACCAGCCGACCACCGCCTTCAAGGCGATCAGCACCCCGGCCGGCAAGACCGACAAGGCCACGCCCGACGCGAAGACGTCCGACGCGAAGGCGTCGGGCAAGAAGTCCGTCGGCGAGTCGGACAACGAGCGGACCAGCAAGTTCGTACCGCTGCGGTCGCCCGAGGACCCGGCCCCGCCGCGGCGTCCCGCCGCGCCCGCCGCGCCCTCGGGGACCGCCGCCTCGGCGGCGGTTCCCGAGGCCGAGCGGACCAAGCAGCAGCCGCTGCCGCCGCTGTCGCCGGACGGCAAGCAGCCCGCACCGCTCGATCTGCTGGCGCAGCTGACCAACACGCCGCCCAAGCCCGAGACGCCGGTGCGGACGGCGATCCGCCGGATCAAGATCTGGACGCCGCTGGTCGTGCTGTTGGTGATCATCCTGGGCGTCGTCCAGGCGCTGCGGCCGCTGCCGGATCCGGAGCTGAAGCTCACCGCCGACGCCACCTACCGCTTCGGCGGTGACGGGTTCGCCATGCCCTGGCCCGACCAGGGGCAGTCCGCCGCCGAGGTCGAGGGCGTGGGCACCCTGGGCACCTCCGGGGAGCAGAAGCCGGTGCCGATCGCCAGTGTCACCAAGGTCATGACGGCCTATGTGGTGCTCAAGGACCATCCGCTGAAGGCCGGCGAAGAGGGCCCGAAGATCAAGATCGACGCGCAGGCGGCCAAGGAGGCGAAGTCCGCCGACGAGTCGCGGGCGGCGGTCAAGGAGGGGCAGACCTTCACCCAGCACCAGCTGCTCCAGCTGCTGCTGATCAACTCCAGCAACAACATCGCCCGGCTGCTGGCCCGCTGGGACGCGGGGTCGCTGGACGCGTTCGTCGAGAAGATGAACGGCGCGGCCAAGAGCCTGGGGATGAAGCAGACCACCTACACCGACCCCAGCGGTCTGAAGGAGTCCACCAAGTCCACCGCGGCCGACCAGCTGAAGCTGGCGAAGGCGGCGATGCAGTCCGAGGCGTTCCGGGCGGTCGTGGCCACGCCCAACACCGAGGTCCCGGGTCTCGACGACCGGATCTACAACAACAACAACCTGCTGGTGAAGCCGGGCGTGATCGGTATCAAGACGGGTTCGTCCACCCCGGCCGGCGGTGCGCTGATGTGGGCCGCCGTGCGGACGATCGACGGCAAGAAGCAGCGCATCCTCGGTGTCGTCCTCGAACAGCGCGCGACCACCACGCTGGACGCCAGCCTCCAGCTCGCGCAGACCAACAGCTACAAGCTCATCACCGCCGTGCAGGACGCCCTCACCTCGGCCACCGTCATCAAGAAGGGCGATGTCGTGGGCCAGGTCGACGACGGGCTCGGCGGTACCACGCCGGTCGTCGCCACCAAGGATCTGAAGGCGGTCGGCTGGTCCGGGCTGACGGTCGACATCAAGATCGGCGACGGGGGCGAGAAGGTGCCGCACTCCGCCAAGGCGGGCACGGTCATCGGCGAGGTGACCGTGGGCACGGGTCCCGGACAGCTCACGGCGCCGGTGGCCCTTCAGGAGGATCTGTCCGAGCCGTCGTTCGGCGCGAAACTGACCCGTATCAGCTGACCCGCGGGGGAATCCGGGTATAGGGGACGGGCGAAGCGGGCCCCGGTGCGAAACGCCGCCGGGGCCCGACACGGCTGGGGGCCGCCCGCGCGTGCTAGCGTCGCGTGCGTCCCCGGCCTGGACCCGCCGCATGAACCGGAGCGACCCGGTGCGGGGTTGAGGACGATGGGGCAGACCTCGGGGGAAGACGGGGAGAGCCGCAGTGACCACCGTGGATCCGACACGGTCCGAAGAAAGCGGGGGCTCGGAGGAGAGCACCGCCGCACGAATACGCGTACCCGCGCAGCGCTGGCCGGCCGAGCCGCCGGGCTCGGCGGAGGCGGAGCGGGAGGGGGAGCGGGCCACTTCCGGTGGGCTGCTCCGGCGCGCCTGGCAGACGCTGCGCCATCCGGTTCCGGCCGCCCTGGCCGCCGCCGCGGTGCTGCACCTGCTGTGGGTGGCGCTGCTCGCGAACAGCGGCGGGGACCTCGCCGCGCAGGACGCCTGGGCGGAGTTCGCCCTCCAGCACCCGGACTCGGCGTACAACCTGGCCTGGTACGGCGGGATGCACCCGGTCTCGTACAGCGTCATCTCGCCCTATCTGATGGCGGTCCTCGGGGTCCGCTCGACGATGGTGATCGCGGGGACGCTGTCCGCCGGGCTGCTCGCGCTGCTGCTGGTGCGCAGCCGTGCCGTGCGGCGGCCGATGTGGCCCGCCCTCTACGGCGCGTTCGCGCTGACCTGCAACGCCATCTCGGGGCGGGTGACCTTCGGGCTCGGCGCGATGTTCGGGCTCGCGGCGGTGGCCGTGATCTTCGCCTGGCCCCGGCGGTGGCGGTCCCGGCACTGGCACCACAAGACCGGACGGTTCCTGCTGGCCGCCTTGCTGGCGGCGCTGTCGACCATGTCCAGCCCGGTGGCCGGTCTGTTCGTGGGCATAGTGGCCGCCGGTCTGTGGCTGACCAAGCGGCGCCCCGCCGCGTACGCGCTCGGGGTCACGCCCGCGCTGGTGGTCGGCCTGTCGGCGTGGCTGTTCCCGTTCTCCGGTGAGCAGCCGATGTCCATCGGGTCGGTGATCCTGCCGTTCATCACCGGCGCCGCCACGCTGCTGTGCGTGCCGCGCGAGTGGACGACGGTGCGCGTCGGGGCGGGGCTCTACTGCCTCGGGGTGGTGCTCACCTGGCTGATCCCCTCGCAGATCGGCACCAACATCTCCCGGCTCGGCATGATCTTCGGCGGGGTAGTGCTGCTCGCCGTGCTGCCCGGGGTGCGCAAGCCCCCGCGCGACCAGCTGCGCTCGACGACGGCCGGCCGCCGCTGGACCGTCCTGGTGCTGGCGCTGGCGACGGTCACGGTGTGGCAGGGCGTCAAGACCGGCGACGACGTCATCCACACCACGCCCTCGGCGTCCTGGGCCCGTGAGCTGGCGCCGCTGGTCGACCGGCTCAAGCGGGAGAAGGCCGACCGGGGCCGGGTCGAGGTGGTCCCGGTGCGCAGCCACCGCGAGTCCTCCGCGCTTGCCCCGTACGTCAATCTGGCGCGCGGCTGGAACCGCCAGCGCGACCTGGACCGGAACCCGATCTTCTACGGCGAGGACACCCTCACCCCGGCCACCTACCACGAATGGCTCAGGCGCTGGGCGGTGCACTTCGTGGTGCTGCCCGCGGACACCCCGGACACCGCGGCCGAGCAGGAGGCCAAGCTGCTCGGCACCGGCCTGCCGTATCTGCGCCAGGTGTGGGCGGACGCCAACTGGAAGCTGTACGAGGTCAAGAACCCGACGCAGATCGCCGACCCGCCGGCCACCGTGCAGCGCGCGGGCGCCGATCAGCTGGTGCTGAAGGTCCGCTCCAAGGGCCCGGTGCTCATCCGCATCCCGTACTCGCCGTGGCTGGGCCTGATGGACGCGGACGGGCACAGCGTCCGGGCCCCGAAGGCGGAGCACGACGACGGACTGCCGGTCAACCGCCACGGCTGCCTCACCAAGCAGACCGAGGGCGGCGAGGAGGGCCAGCCGGAGGACGAGTGGACGGTGCTGCACGCCCCCCGCGCCGGCGTCTACCGGATAACGGGCAAGTACCAGCTGCCGCGCGGTACGCCCTGCCCGGACGAGATGGCTCCCTGAGCCGCTCTCGGCCGGGACGGCCGACGGGCCCGGCCGAGACCGGGACCGTCGGCGGGCCCGTATCGGGCGGGACCGTCGACGGGCCCGTACCGGCCGCGGAGCGTCTGCGGGCCCGTACCGGCCGGGAACCGTCGGCGGGCCCGTACCGGCGGGCCGGGACCGCCGGCCGGCCCCGGTCAGCCGCAGACCGTCGACAGCCAGGGCTGGTCGGGGTCGCCGCGCAGGCTCTGACGGACCTTCTCCAGACTGCGCAGCAGCCCGTCCGGCCGCTGGGTGGTGTCGCTGAGGTAGATCAGCGCGGCCCGCTGGAAGGCGAGCCGCATCCGTGTGGGCATGGCGTCGGAGGCGTCCAGGCACAGCGACGCCGAGTCCCGGAGGGTCGTCGCGATCCTCCGGTCCACGGCGTCGTCGCCCTGGGCGTCGAGCGGCACGTCGCGGTTGGCGAAGAACGGGTGGGTGCTGTTGCGGGCGGTCTTGCTGCCCCAGGCCCGCTGGGCGTCGGCCGAGGCCAGGTAGCGCATCAGCTCCCGCGCCTGCGGGGTGCCGCGGAACATCGCGGCGAAGTCCGCCGACACCTCCCGGGCGGTGGACCGCCGGTCGGCCCGCGGCAGCAGTCCGGCGGAGAAGACGAAGTCCGCGTCGGCGGGGCGGGCGTAGCCACCGCGGATGAACGACCCCTGGTGCTCCAGCGCACACGGTGGGTCCGGGGCGAACAGCCGGGCGCCCGCCGCGCGGAAGTCGGTGATCAGCGCGGTCCGCGCGGTGTCCGTGCCGAAGAGCGACCCCCAGCTCCGCCACGCCCGCTCGACCCGGGGGTCGGTCCACGGCAGCCCGCCGGTCGCCCAGTCCTGGTAGACGGACCGGCCCTGCTGCTGGAGCAGCAGATCCTCGATCCAGTCGGTGCCCGGCCAGCCGGAGGTCGCGTCACCGCCCATGCCGACGCACCACTGGCGCCCGTCGGCGGCGAGGGCGGGCAGCGTGCTGCGGCGGCGGTCCCGGTCGAACCACACGATGCTCTTCAGATCGGCCTTGACCGCGATGCCGTAGACCGGCCCGCCGGCGGTCAGCCGGGGCGTCCACAGCGCGCCGTAGGCCGTGCCGCGCCCGGCCGGGAGCACCTCGTCCAGCGGGGCCAGCAGGTTCTGCTGGGCGTAGGACGCCAGCTCGCCCGAGCTGGGCAGCACGGCGATATCGGGCGGGGTGCCGGCGTCCACCTCCGAGGACAGCACCTCGCGCAGCGCGGTGGTGCCCTGGTAGTCGACGTGGATGCCGTGATCGCGGGTGAAGGTGTCCAGCAGCTCGCGGAACGCACTCCCCTCGGCGCCGGTCCAGGTGGCCAGCACGGTGACGCCGCCGCGCGACTGCCGTCCGCCCGTGTCGCCCGCGGTGAGCGCGCACAGCACCACCAGCCACAGCCCGAGGACGGCGGCGGTCACCTGCCGGGGGCGGTTCGCGGCGCTCATCGGGGCTGGAACCTGTACTCGTCGATACGCGGCTGGAGACCGGCCACGATCAGCGCCGCGAGCACCGCGCCGCCCAGCGGTATCCAGCCGACCGCACCGGCCCGCCAGTGGGTGTCCCGCATGGTGTCCGTCACCCTCTTCGCCGTTCCGCCGCTGGCGGAGCCGATGTCGTCCTGGCTCAGGCTGATCCGGGCCGATTCCAGCCGGTCCTGGGTCTGGTACGTGAAGACGGCCAGCGGGACCACGGCGATCAGCAGCCCGGTCGCCGCCGCCAGCCAGGGGTTGACCAGCCGGCGGAAGCGGTGCCGCAGGAAGCGCTGGGTGTGCACGAGCAGCGCCGCCAGCGTGAGGAACAGCACCGGCACCAGCACCCACCAGGCACATGACAACAGCCACCCGAAGGAGGTCTGCTGGTCCAGGACCCGGAGCTGCCGCCTCTGCACCGTCCTCAGCCGCTCCAGGATGTCGCCGTCGCCGCGCTCCAGCATGGTGCGGGCGTAGGAGAGATAGGCGGCGCGCAGATTCGCGTTGCCCCGGTGCACATACGCCTGTTCGATGATGTCGCTGTAGGAGGAGACCAGGCCCGCGATGGTGAGCAGCGACTGGCGGGCCGGCTCGCCCCCGGTGGTGCTCTTCACCGCCTGGGCGAGGCTCTGGCCGGCCGTGGACAGCCTGGTGCGGTAGTTCTCGCCGAGGCCCTCCACATCGCTGGTGGCGCCGGTAAGGGCGCCCTCGGCCTCGCGGTAGGAGCCCCTGAGGGCCTCCGTCGCGGCGGCGACCTGGAGTATCGCCGGAGTGGACCGGTCGGTCACCGCCGCCGAGTTGCGGCTGACGCCGTAGTACGCGGCCAGCAGCGTGGCCACGGCCACCGCCGTGACCACCAGCAGGGCGATCAGCCGGCGCACCAGGAAGGCACGGGTGCCGCTCATCCCGCGCCGCCCGGCCCGGCGCGCAGGGGAGCGTCGCACTGCTGGCAGAACCCGGCGGTGGCGGGCGACCGGCGCCGGCAGACCGGGCAGCTGACATCGGCGGCGGGCGGCGCGGCGGGCTCCGGGCGCGCCAGGCCCGCGAAGCGGACGCTCTCCTCCGACACGATGATCGCCGAGTTGAGGTCCAGCGGCCGGAGGGGTTCGCGGATCCGCACCTCGCCGGCGGCGGCGTCGTCGATGTGGACCAGCCCGCCCAACCGGGTCAGCATCTTCTCACCGCCCAGCTGATGGGCGAGCTGGACGGCGCGCCCCCACTGGCGGCGGGCCGTCTCCCGGTCACCCGCCTCGTACGCGTCGCAGCCCGCCGTGATGGCGTGGCCCAGCTCGGAGTCGGCGTCGTAATGGGCCAGCCGGGGATCGATGCGGGACGACAGCACCGGATCGTCCGTCCACTGGACCAGCACCGACTCCGGCTCGGGCGGCGGCAGCGCGGTGTCGCCCTCCACGGCCAGGTCCACGGCGGCCAGCTCCACGTCCTCACCCGTCGGATCGCCCCGCGGATCGGCGACCACGCACACCTGGTACTCCCGGACCTCGTCGCCCCACGCTGTGGCCCGCCACTCCCAGGTGCGCTCATCGGGGCGGACGCCCTCGTCGGTGACGTCCACCCGGGACGGATGCACCTGCTTGACGAAGCCGACCCGGCCACCGGACCGGGTGCGGATCCGGATGCGCACCCCGGCCAGCGCCTTCGCCATCGACGCGGAGACCATCTGCTCGAACTCGGCGGTCAGCGCGGACTCCTCGAGGACCGCGTCGGCCCTGCCGTGCAGCCGCCGCGCGATCCGCTTCAGCTCGGCGGCGTCCCAGCCCTCGCCGATACCGCGCGCGTCACACGTGAAATGCGGTGCGCAGGCGTCCAGCACCTGATCCAGATAGCCGGGCGGATCGTGTTCGTTACGGCCGTCGGTGAGCAGCAGCGTGTGCCGGAGCGCGGCCGGCTGCCGCAGATGGAGCCGCCGGGCGAGATCCAGCCAGGAGCCCATCGCGGTGCCGCCCACCGCGGGCAGCCGGGCCGCGACCCGCGCGGCGGCGGCCTTGGTGTCGGGCCCCGCCACCGCCATACCACCGGTGAACGGATAGACCACCTGGGCCTGTTCGGTGCCCTCGACGATGGCGAAGCGGGTGCCGTCGCGGAGCACGCCGACCGCCGTGGCGGTGGCCCGCCGCGCCGCCGCGATCTTCGTCGGCGGCCAGCTCATCGACGTCGAGCAGTCGATGACGATGACCTCGGACGCGGCGGTACGGGCCGCCGCCGGGCCCAGCCCCTGGGCCCGCACGCTGACGATGGCGTGCATCTCGGTGCGGCCCGCGGAGGCGGGGAGGTACTTGTTCTGGTGCACCCGCAGGGTGAGGGCCGGGGCCTGCGCCGCGCCCGCCGGGCCGTGGTGTCCGTGCCTTCCGTGGTCCTCGCTCATCCGATCCCCCTGTCAGAAGCGAGTCATGGGCCTGACGGCGTTCGCCCGGTCGACCAGCACTCCGAGTGCCTCGGGACTGTCCGCCTGCCGGGCCAGCCGCCGAAGGGTCCCCTCCAACTCCTCGCGCAGCGCGTGCTCGCTCGCCCACTCGCCGAAGACCAGCTCCTGTGGTGAGGGCTCGCCGCTCTCCCTTTCGGCAGCGGCGTGCCGCCTTTCGACAGCGGCGCGCCCCTTCGGCTCGCCCCCGGCTCCCGCTGGGAGGCGTCCCCCGGGCCCGGCGGGCCGGCCGGGCGGTCCGAACGGCCCACCGTCCCCCGGCTGCCGCTCCGCCCAGTCCAGCGTCACCTCCAGCGTCTCCGCGGTCAGCCGGTCGCGGGCCGGGCCGGACGGCCGGCCCTCGTCCAGGTACAGCCGGGGCAGCCGGGTGCGCACCTCCGCCAGGTCCTCGGCGGCCGGCAGGGCGTCGGGGTGTCCCAGCCGGCCCGACAGCACCCGCACGATGGCGATCCGCGCGGCGTCGTAGTGGCGGGAGACCTTCGGCACCCCGCCCAGCACGTCCACGGCCCCGCCCCGGTCGCCCGCGGCGAGCCGGAGCCGGGCCAGCCCGAAGGCGGCGCTGCCCTGGGAGCGGTTGCGCTGCCACACCGCCTCGTAGAACCGCTCGGCGGACTCGTGGTCGCCCAGGTACTCGGCGCAGTAGCCCAGCGCCAGCTTGGGCGCGTACTCGCCGGGCAGGGCGCTGTAGACCTCGTCGAACTCCCGCCGGGCGGCGGCCACCGCGCCGTCCGCGAGCCGCAGCAGGGCGCGGTGCCAGGACAGCCGCCAGTCGTACCGGGCGGCGGCGCCGATCAGCCGCACCGCGATGGCCAGTTCATCGGCGGCCGCGTCCCGTTCGCCCAGCTCCAGATGGGCGCGGCAGGTGCGCAGCCGGATCTCGGCGGAGGGGCGGGGGAAGGCGTGCAGTTGCTCGATCAGCCGCCGCGGACCGCTGTCGGTCGGGATGCCCAGCAGTGCCGTTCCCGGATCGGCCGGGTCCGGGAAGGGCACCGGCAGCCCCAGCGGCACCTGCTCGGGGCGGGGCAGCCCGGACGCCAGCAGCGGGCGCGGGTCCCCGGCCAGCCAGCGCTCCAGGCCCGGGATGCGGCCCAGGGAGGCGTCCAGCAGCGCCGAGGTCGGGGCGAAGAGCGTGGACGGCTCGGGCTGCTCCCGGCGCAGCCGCAGCGCGTGCATCTCCCGCAGTACGCCCCACAGCTGCTCGGACATCTCCGCCGCCGACCCGAACCGCCGCTCGGGGTCGGCCGCGGTGGCGCGGGCCAGCACCCGGCGGTAGGACTCGGCACCCAGGCCCGGCGGCCGCTGGGCCTGCCGGGTGGCCTGGTCCGACAGCTCTTCGAGGGTCCTGCCGACGCCGAAGAGGTCATGGCGCTCGGTGAGGGCCGAGGCGCCCCGGGCCAGCACCTCGGGCGCGGCGAACGCCTCGGTGATCACGGGCGGCTCGCCGTCCCGCTGGTCCAGCCGCCGCACCGCGCCGAGGTCGATCACCTTGACCCGGTCCTCGTGGTGCATCACGTTGCTCGGCTTGAGATCGCAGTAGAGCAGCTTCTCGCCGTGCAGATAGCCCACCGCGCGCAGCACCAGACAGCCGTAGGCCAGGATGTGCTCGTACAGCCGCGGCCCGTCGTACGGCCTCACCGCGTCCGCGATGTGGTCCTTGATCTGGTCGAGCGTCATCCCGTCGACGAACTCCATCACGATGTAGCCCGTCAGCGCGCCGGTGTCCCGGGGGTCGGGCTGGGTGACGTAGTTGATGATCCGGACGATGCCGGGGTGGTCGAGCACGGTCAGATAGCGGCGCTCCTCGACCGCCGCCCGCAGCGCCGCCTCGTCCTCGTTGTTGATCAGGCCCTTGATGGCGACGGGCTGGTCGTCCAGCTGGGTGTCCTCGGCGAGATAGACCCAGCCGAGCCCGCCGTATCCCACACAGCCGATCACCCGGTACTGATCGCCCAGCAGATCCCCGGGGCGCAGCTGGGGGGTGAAGTCGAACGGATGGCGGCAGCGCGGGCAGTAGCCCCGGGAGAGCGCGGGCTGTCCGGCGTAGGGCGCGCCCACGATCTCGTCGCACCCCTCCCGGCCACAGGTCTGGCCGCGCGAGGGGGGCCGCGGATCGTCCATCACCAGGTCGCGCAGCGCGGGCAGTTCGACACGGGGCAGGTCCAGCGGGTCCTCGCCGGCCGGCCGCACGGTGAACTTCCGGGCCACGGCGCGGCGACGGGCGCGGGCCGTGGCCGCGGTGGACTCGGAGACCAGACCGCCGGGAGCCGGTGCCACCGGGGGCGCGGACGCGGGCGTGGCCGCGGGCACGGGGGCCGGGGCGGTGGGCCGGGGTCTGCGGCCGCACTCCGAGCAGAACCCCCGGGCGTTGATCCGGCCCAAACCCTCGCCGCGGCAGTCCGGGCGGGCGCAGACCGTCGGGCCCGTCATGGCCGTCATGGCGCCTCCCCCTCCGGCGGTGTGTGCACGGCGGCCACGAACCGGTCCACGGCGCGGCGCGCCTCCGGCAGATCGCACGGCACCTCGGCCAGCAGCCGCACCGCGGCGCGGTGCAGCGGGATCAGCTCCGCCCGCTCGGATTCGGCCTTGGCCCCGAGCATCGCGGTGTACGACGCCAGCTGCCACTTCAGCTCCTGGACCCGCGGCTGCTGGGCGTCGATCACCCGCAGCGTCTCCTCGGCCCGCTCGGTGACCCTCCGGACCGAGTGCTCGAACGCGGCGAGCTTGGCGACGACGCGGTGGGAGCCCAGATCCGGGTCGGAGCGCAGCCGGGTCAGGTTGATCCGTAAGGCCGTGGCGTCCTCGGCGTGCGATGTCGACAAGGACGAGCGGCGTGCCCCGCGCTCGGCCGCCTCGTGTTCGCGGTCGGCGGCCAGCGCCACCCGCCCGGCGAGCTCGTCCAGCCAGGTGCCGATCCGGTCGGCCTCGGGGCGGAACAGCCGCTCGGCCAGCCGCAGCCCCCGGGAGTGGGGGTCGCGGAAGACCAGCATCAGCCGGCTGCCCCGGTCGGCGAGCAGCTTCATGAAGCGGACCAGCGCCTCCGGGTCGTGGGCGCGGTCCACTCCGACGGCCACGATGGTGAGCGGCACGGCGTTGGCCCGGACCCGGCTGAGCGGGGAGGTGTCGCCGGGCGAGCGCAGATCCATCCGGTCCGCGACCCGCAGCGCGACCTCGGTGTCGGTGCGCCGGGTGACGTCGATGGCCAGGTCCACACTGCCCAGCGGCGGTACGGTGCCGTGCGGCGCGGCGGAGACCGCCTCGTCCGGGCCGCCGCCCGACAGCTCGCGGTCGGCGAGTGTGACGGCGCGGCTGAGCGCCTCGTACCGCACGCGGTCGTCGTCCTCGATGACCACCGTCTCCACGTCCGCGATGCCCGCCCGCCCGGTCAGCGGCTCCCGGCGCAGCCATACGGCGAGCCGCTGGGCGAAGCCGACGTCCTGGACGCCGGCGGTCAGCCGGGAGACCAGCGGCCGGTCCACCCCGCGGGCGCCCCGCACCCAGCGGTGGACCACCGGCAGATGGCGCAGGATCGTCTCGACCGGGATCATGTACGACACGCTGAGCCGCTCGGCGGAGGGGACGTCCACCGGGTCGTCGTACCGGCTGACGACCATGCCGATGACATGCCGGGTCGCCTCGTCCTCCACCCCGGCGCCGCTGAAGCCCTTACGGACCACGTCCCTGGGCGACTTGGGGTCCAGCCCCACCCACTCCGCCCGGGGGCCGACCCGCCCGGCGGTCTTCGCGCGCAGGTAGTGGCCGTTGTCGAGGCCCTCGGGGAAGCCGCCCATCCACACCGGGCGGCCGAGCACCGGCGGCAGCCGGTAGAGCGGTGCGGCGTGCTCGGCGGGCTGCGGCCGGCTCAGCCGCAGCAGCGCCACATCGCCGCAGCCGTCGGAGCGCTGGGGCACCCAGCAGCCGTCGGCGACGCGCGCGGGCACCGGCTCGGCGTCGGCCACCTCGACCAGGTCGACCAGGACCTCGGTGGCGGGCACCGGGAGCCCGTCGTCGGGGATCACATGGGCGCAGGTGAGCACCGTCTCGCTGCCCAGCAGGACCCCGGCGCCCAGGACGTCGCCGGCCGCACTGCGGATCCTCACCCGCCAAGTCCCCCCGCTGGAGGTCTCATCGGCGGTCATGCCCATTTCCGCCCCCATGTGGCAAGAGCATACGCCCGGGAGGTACGGAAGTGACCCGTCCGTCCGATGGGTCACAGGAACGGGTGAGAGGTGTGGCCCGGGATGGAATGGGGCGTTCCGGTGGACCCTTCCGGTGGGCCGTTCGGGGGGCGTTCCGGGGCCGTTCCGGGGTCGGAGAGGGGCGTGCCGGGGCGGGTACGGGGCGGTCGGCGGACCCAGCGCGTACCGTGCCCGACCCCGTATGTCCCGCACGCCCGGCCATTCGGGTGACGTGGCGTCACCCCTTCTTGTGGCGGGCTACGTCGGATGGATTACTGAAAGTGTGCGGTGGAACCCCCGCCGGTTTCTTTCCGGCGCTGGGGGCGCCGCGTCCTCGTCGGTGCCAGGCGCCAGGCGTACCGCGAGGAGGACCGGGCGGGTGCCCCATGGCCCGCGGTCGCGCACCGGACCGCCGTGAGCGCGAGCGGGTCCAGCCCGTCCGGTCCCGTCCACGCACCGTCCTTACCGCCCTTGCCGAGGAGGCAATGCGCCATGCCCATCTCACCCAGCCAAGGCTCCACCGCCGGCGGCACCACCGTCACCATCACCGGTACCAATCTCGCCGGTGCCACCGCCGTGCACTTCGGCAGCAAGTCGGCCACCATCACTGGCAACACCGCCACCTCCGTCACGGTCGTCTCACCGTCCGGCAGCGGGGTGGTGCCGGTGACCGTGACCACCCCCGGCGGCACCAGCAACCCGCTGAACTTCTTCTACGTCGGCGCGCCCTTCAAGTCCGCGCTGAGCACCACCTCAGGACCGCTCGCGGGCGGCAACACCATCACCGTCAGCGGCACCGGGCTGTCCACCGCCACCGCCGTGACCTTCGGCGCCAACGCCGCGACGCCCACCGTGATCTCCGACAGCCAGATCACCGCGGTGGTACCGGCCGGCGCCGCGGCCGGACCGGTCGGGGTGAGCGTCACCACCGCGGGCGGCACCAACAACGGCTTCTCCTACACCTATGTGGACTCGCCGACGGTCACCGGCTTCACGCCCGCCTCGGGCCCGCCCTCCGGCGGTACCGCGGTGACCGTCACCGGCACCAGCCTGGCCAGCACCCAGTCGGTGACCTTCGGCGGCATCACGGCGCCGTTCACCGTCATCAGCGACACCACCGTGTCCGCGGTCTCGCCGCCCACGGCGGACGGGCAGCCCGGCCCCGCCGACATCGCGGTCACCACCCTGGCCGGCAGCGCCACCGCCGCGACCCCGTTCCAATACGTCGCCGGTCCGGGCATCTGATCACGCACGTGGGACGACCCGCCGTAAAGGAGATCCGACCTTGAGCACCCCTCAAGCCACAGGTACGGGCACCGGTCCCGCGACGGCCGTGGCGTCCCCTCCTGCGATCAGCTCGGTGAGTCCCGCCGCCGGTTCCCCCGGCGGCGGGACCCTGGTCACCCTGACCGGGAGCAACTTCACCCAGGCGACGGCGGTCCGCTTCGGCCCGGCGCTCGCCTCGTCGTTCACGGTGGTCTCGGCCACGCAGATCACGGCGGTGGCGCCGCCGGGCAGTGGCACGGTGCTGATCACGGTGACGACGCCGGGTGGGACCAGCAACGGGGTGGCGTACAGCTATACCGCCACCCCCGTTCCCTCCCTCACCGGTGCCTCGCCTGTCCAGGGGCCGACCTCCGGTGGGACGACGGTGACGTTGACCGGTACCAATTTGCTGGGGGCGGTGGCGGTCCGGTTCGGCCCGGCGCTCGCCTCGTCGTTCACGGTGGTCTCGGCCACGCAGATCACGGCGGTGGCGCCGCCGGGCAGTGGCACGGTGCAGATCACGGTGGTGACGCCGGGTGGGACCAGCAACGGGGTGGCGTTCACCTATGTGACGGGACCGGTGCTGTCGGCCGTGTCACCCGGTCAGGGGCCGGTCGGCGGCGCGAACTCGGTGACGCTCACCGGTAGCGGCCTTACCGGCGTCACCGCCGTCACCTTCGGTTCCGTGCCCGCTTCGTCGTTCACCGTCGTCTCGGCCACCCAGATCAACGCCGTCGCCCCGCCGGGGACCGCCGGGCCGGTGCAGATCACGGTGACCGGGCCGGGCGGCACGAGCAATGGGGTGACGTACTTCTACGTCGGTGTCCCCTCCCTCACCGGTGCCTCGCCTGTCCAGGGGCCGACGTCCGGTGGTACGACGGTGACGTTGACCGGTACCAATTTCCTGGGGGCGGCGGCGGTCCGGTTCGGGGCGGTCAGCGCCTCGTCGTTCACGGTGGTCTCGGCCACGCAGATCACGGCGGTGGCGCCGCCGGGCAGTGGCACCGTGCAGATCACGGTGGTGACGCCGGGCGGCACCAGCAACGGCGTTCCGTACGCGTACGTGGCCGTTCCCGTCCTCACCGGTCTGTCCCCCACCGGGGGTCCGCTCACCGCGGGGACCACGGTCACGCTCTTCGGCAGCGGTCTGACCACGACCAGCTCGGTGCTCTTCGGCGCCACACCCGCCCCCTTCACCGTCGTCTCCGACAGCTGGGTCACCGCCACCGCGCCCTCCGGCCCCGCCGGGCCGGTGAACGTGCGGGTCACCACGCCCGGCGGCACCAGCAACAGCGTCGTCTACACCCGTGTCGCCGCGCCCGGGATCTGAGCCCAAGCACCGCCCGCTCGCCGTAGAAAGCGCTGTCATACCTCTCGACAACGCCCGCCTGTGCCCCGACGCTTCGTAAGCGACGGGGACCGGGGCGGCGGAGGGGACTGATGATGCGACGAAGGACACTTCTGACGGCGGCGGGCACCACCCTGCTCGGCACCGCGCTCACCACCGGCACCGCATGGGCCGACGAGACCATCGCGGTCGACCCCGGCACCGAGCACGGGGCGTGGGAGGGCTGGGGCACCTCGCTCGCCTGGTGGGCCAATGTCTTCGGTGGGCGGGACGACTTCGCCGACCTGTTCTTCACCACCAAGGCGGTGGGCTACGGCGGCCGGTCGCTGCCCGGCCTCGGGCTCTCCATCGCCCGCTACAACCTCGGCGGCTGCTCCTGGACCAGCGTGGCCGGCGAGTCCATGGTGGCCTCGCCCAACATCCCCCGGTTCAAACAGATCGAGGGCTACTGGCACGACTGGAACAGCGAGGACCCGGCCTCCTCGGCCTGGCACTGGAACGCCGACGCGGTCCAGCGGGCGGCGCTGGTCAAGGCCGTTCAGCGGGGCGCCGTCAGCGAGCTGTTCTCCAACGCGCCCATGTGGTGGATGTGTCTCAACCACAACCCGTCCGGCGCGGCGGACGGCGGCAACAACCTCCAGTCCTGGAACTACCGGCAGTTCGCGCTCTACCTCGCCACCACCGCCCGCTACGCCCAGGACCACTGGGGCGTCCGCTTCGCCACCGTCGAGGCGTTCAACGAGCCGTCCTCCGCCTGGTGGAAGGCGGACGGGACCCAGGAGGGCTGCCATGTCGACGCGGCGGTCCAGCGCACCGTCCTCGGCCATCTCCGTACCGAGCTCAACACGCGCGGGCTGACCGGCACCCGGATCTCGGCGTCGGACGAGACCAGCTACGACCTGGCCCGCACCACCTGGGGCTCCTTCGACGCGGCCACCCGCGCCCTGGTCGACCAGGTCAATGTGCACGGCTACCAGGGCTCGGGCGGCCGCCGCGACCTGCTGTACGCGGATGTGCGCGCGGCCGGCAAGAAGCTGTGGAACTCCGAGACCGGCGACAGCGACGGCACCGGTCTGACCCTGGCCACCAACCTCTGCCTGGACTTCCGCTGGCTGCACCCCACCGCGTGGTGTTACTGGCAGGTCATGGACCCCAGCGCCGGCTGGGCGCTGATCCACTACGACCCGGACACCGCCCAGCCCGGCGCCGTGCAGACCAAGTACTACGCACTCGCCCAGTTCACCCGCCACATCCGCCCCGGCATGCGCATCCTGGAGACCGGCTCGGACCACGCGGTCGCCGCGTACGACCCGGCCGCGCGCCGGCTCGTCCTCGTCGCCGTCAACCCCGGGGCCGCCCAGACGCTCACCTTCGACCTGTCCCGCTTCGGCCAGGTCACCGGGGGCGCGGGCGGGCTGGTGCCGCGCTGGTCCACCCAGACCTCGGGCACCGGCGATCTCTACACCGCGCGTCAGGACACGGCGCTCGACGGCAAGCGGCTGAGCGTGCCGTTCGCCGCGAAGTCGGTGCAGACGTTCCAGATCGACGGGGTGACGGAGTAGCGCGGCGGGGCCAGGGCGCGAGGCGGCGGACGGGCGGGGCCGGCTACGGCGCGAGGCGGCGGACGATCCGGCGCAGCTGGTCCGCGTAGCGCTCGCGGAACTCCGGCGAGTCCGGGTCGGCGCCGAAGAGCCGGCGCACGGTGTGCGGCAGCGTCATCGGTGCCGCGACCAGGCTGACGCACAGCAACATCGCCATGGCCGGGTCGATGTCCTCGGCGATCTCTCCGTCGGCCTGGCGGCGCCGCAGGTCGGAGAGGTCTTCGGGCTCCTCGTCCGGCGCGGCGCTGGCCAGGCCGCACCAGGCGTCGAGGCGGCATCCCCGGGGGTCGGCGAAGGCTTCCGCCAGGTAGCGGAGGACGAGCTGATCGAGGGGGAGGGCCGGGTCGTTGAAGGTCGCTTCGTGCCGCAGCCACTGGCGGCCCAGCTCCTTGTAGAGCCCCTCCTTGCCGCCGAAGTGGTAGGCGATGAGCTGCTTGTTGAGGCCCGCCCGGTCCGCGATGCTCTGGACGCGGGCGCCCGCGTACCCCTTCTCGGCGAACTCGTCCATGGCCGCCTCCAGCAGCAGCCGCCGGGAGCGCTCCGGGTCCAGCTTGCGCTCCTCGGGGGCGGGGGCGCGGCGGGGCCTCTTCGGCGTCCCCTCCATCGTCGTCATCTCCTCTTCCTCCTGGTCCGGACAGGCTAGCCGCAGGCTTCCGCCATTCTTTCATCTATACGTTTGACAACTTCATCTGGATGGATGAACCTTGCCACGGATATTACCGATACCCACTGAGCGCAGGACACCCAAGGAGATCGATCATGTTCGTGGTGACCGGAGCCACCGGAAACGTCGGCGGCCATGTGGTGCGGGAGCTGGCCGACGCGGGCGCCGAGGTGGTCGCGCTCACCCGCGACCCCGGGGCGGCCCGGCTGCCGGAGGGCGTCCGGGCGGCCCGGACCGACGAGCTGCCCCTGGCGGGCGCCACCGGGCTGTTCCTCAACCCGGCGGTGGTGTGGCAGCTGGGCGCGGACCGGCTGCTGGCGCGGGCCAAGGAGAGCGGGGTGCGGCGGATCGTGCTGCTGTCCTCGTCCTCCGTCCTGGACGCGGGCCCGGACAACCCCATCGGCACGCGCCACCTCGAGCTGGAGCGCGCGATCAAGGGCTCGGGGCTGGAGTGGACGTTCGTCCGGCCGGGCGCCTTCGCCGCCAACGCGCTCCAGTGGGCGGCCCAGATCAAGGCCGGGGACGTGGTGTACGGACCGTACGCCAATGCCCACACCGCCCCGATCCACGAGGCCGACATGGGCGCGGTCGCCGCCCGTGCGCTGCTGGACGACGCGCTGGCCGGCCAGGCGCCGGTGCTGTCGGGGCCGGAGTCGCTGACCTTCTCCGACCAGGTGCGCATCATCGGCGAGGCCCTCGGACGGCCGCTGCGGTACGAGGAGCTTCCGCGGGAGGTGGCGCGGGAGCGGATGCTCGGCGGTGGGCACATGACCCCGGACGTCGCGGACTCGCTGCTCACCATGTTCGCGCGGTACGTCGGCCACCCCGCCGAGATCTCCCCGGAGACCGAGCGCGTCACGGGCCGCCCCGGGCGTACGTTCGCGCGGTGGGCGCGGGACCACGTGGCCGCCTTCCGCTGAGGCGCACGGCGCCGGGGGCGCGCTCGGGTCAGGAGGCGGTGCGGGTGCCTCGCTTGCCCGTCTGCTTCTTGGCGGCGGTCTTCTTGGCTGTGGTCTTCCCGGCTGTGGTCTTCCCGGCCGTGGTCTTCCCGGCCGTGGTCTTCGCGGCTGTGGTCTTCCTGGGTGCCGTCTGCTTCGTGCCGGTCTTCTTCCCGGTGGTCCCCGCCGCCTTCCCGGCGGGCTTCTCCTCCGCGGGCTTCTCCTCGGCGGTCTTCGTCCCGCTCTTCCTCGTCCCCGCCGCCTTCTTCCTGGCGGCGGGGGCCTTCTTCGCGGGAGCCTTTTTCGCCGGGGCCTTCTTGCGGCCGCGCAGATGGGTGACCGTCGCCTTCTCGCGCTCCGCGCCCTCCTCCCCGGTCTCCTCACCGGCCTCCTCACCCCGGGTCCGCCGGGCGCTGCGGACGCTCTCCTGGAGCGCCGCCATCAGGTCGACCACCTGCGCGCCCGTGGGCCGCTCGCCGGGCTCGGCGGTGGGGGCGGCGCCGGACATCTTCGCCGCCACCAGGGATTCCAGCGCCTCGTGGTACTCGTCGTGCAGGTCGTCCAGGTCCACCTCGCCGAGCGTCGCCATCAGGGTGTCGGCGAGGTCCAGTTCGGCAGGCTTCACGGTCACCTTCTCCTTGGGGGCCACCCCCGTGGACTCGCGCACCTCGTCCGGCCAGAGCAGCCGGTGCAGCGCGAGGGTGTCGCCCACGACGCGGAGCATGCCCAGCCGCTCGCGGCCGCGGTGGGCGTATTTGGCGATGGCGACCTTCTCGCTGCGCTTGAGCGCCTCGCGCAGCAGGGTGTACGGCTTGGCCGCGGCGGCGCCGCCGGTGCCCAGGTAGTAGGCGTCGCCCATCTGGAGCGGATCGATCTCCGACGCGGAGATGAACGCCTCGATCTCCAGGGTGTGGGTGGTGGGCAGCGGCAGGGCCGCGAGGTCCTCGTCGGTGACCGGGATCAGCGCGCCGTCGGCGTCCTCGTACGCCCGCCCGATCTCGCTCGCGTCGACCGACTCGTCCTCGAGCTCACAGACCTTGCGATAGCGGATGCGGCCGCCGTCGCGGGTGTGGATCTGCCGGAACGAGATGGAGTGGTCCTCGGTCGCCGAATACATCTTGACCGGAATGCTCACTAGACCGAACGAAATGTTCCCATTCCAGATAGATCGCATACTTGATCCCTTTCGTGAGATTCTTATCGTATGTCTCCGATCGCGGAGGTGGAGGGGCGGCGGATCGCGCTCAAGAACCTCGACAAGGTCATCCATCCGGCCACCGGCACCACCAAGGGCGAGCTGCTGCACTACCTGGCGTCCACCGCGGAGCCGCTCCTCGGCCATCTGCGCGGACGGCCGCTGGCGTTCCTGCGGTACCCGGACGGCCCCGACGGCCAGCGGTTCTTCACCAAGAACCCGCCCCCGGGCACGCCCTCCTGGGTGACGACCGCCGAGGTCACCCGCCATGAAGGGGAGACCGCGCGGCAGGTGCTGGTCCAGGACCTGCCCTCGCTGATGTGGGCGGCCAACCTGGTGGTGGAGTTCCACGCCCCGATGTGGCGCGTCGACGCGGGGGTGGGCGTCGCCGACCGGCTCGTCTTCGACCTCGACCCCGGGCCGCCCGCCACGATCGTGGACTGCCGCGCCGTCGCCGTATGGCTGCGCGAGCGGCTGCGCGCCGACGGCCTCACCGCCTACGCCAAGACCAGCGGCTCCAAGGGGCTGCATCTGCTGGTGCCGGTGGCGCCGACCGCCTCCCGGCAGACCACCGCCTATGCCAGACGGCTGGCCCAGGAGGCCGCCCGCGCCATGCCGGACCTGGTCGTTCGCAAGATGACCCGCTCGCTGCGGCCGGGAAAGGTGTACGTGGACTTCAGCCAGAACGCCGCCGCGAAGACCACCGCCGCGCCGTACACCCCCCGCGCCCGCCCCGAACCGGCCGTCTCCACGCCCGTCACCTGGGAGGAGGTCGAGGAGTGCCGCGACCCCGCGGAGCTGTCCTTCCTGATCGACGACATCCCCGGGCGGCTCGACCGCCACGGGGATCTGCTCGCCCCGCTGCTGGACCTGGCGGGGGCACGCCCGCTGCCGACGGCCGCCGGCCCCGGTGACGACTTCGAGGACGAGGACGAGAGTGAAGGCGAGGGCGAGGGCGAAGGTGACGACGAGGGTGCCGGCCGATGACCCCCCGTGAGCTGCCCCTTCGGCCACCCGTGGACGTGGCGCTGGCCCGCGTCGTCCCCACCCTGCCGACCGCCCCGCCCGGCCGGCGGCTGGCCTACGAGCCGAAGTTCGACGGCCACCGGCTGCTGATCTTCCGGCTGGAGGACGCCGTCAGGATGCAGGCCCGCTCCGGCCGCATCGTCACCCGCGCCTTCCCCGACCTGGCGGCCGCCGCGCGGCCCCTTCCGCCCGGCACCGTCCTCGACGGCGAGGTGGTGGTGTGGACCGGCGGCCGTACCGACTTCGCCGCCGTCCAGAAGCGCGCCTTCGCCGCGTCCGAGTCCCGGGCGGGCCGGCTCGCCCGTGAGCTGCCCGCCTCCTACGCCGCCTTCGACCTGCTGGCGATCGACGCGGAGGACCTGCGGCCGCTTCCTTACGCGCTGCGCCGCGCCCGGCTGATGGCGCTCCTCGAACCGCTCGGCCCACCGCTTCAGGCCGTTCCGATGACCACCGACCCGGAAACCGCCACCGCCTGGTACGAGGCGCTTCCGGAGATCGGCGTCGAGGGCCTGGTCATCAAGGACCTCGACCAGCCCTACCGGCCGGGCCGCCACTGGCGGAAGCTGCGCCATTCGGAGACCCGTGACGCCGTCGTCGTCGGCGTCGTCGGCCCCCGGCTCCGACCGCGCGCCCTGGCGCTGGTGCTCCCCGGCGACGACGCCCCCGTGATCTCCGCACCGCTCGCCCCGGACATCCGCGCCCAGCTCGCCACGGCCCTGCGCGACCTGCCCGAATCCCAGCCGCCACCCGCGCAACTCCCCACCGCGCCGGACCGGGTGGGCGTCGAGATCGCCTACCGCCCCATCGATCCGGACCTGACGGTCGAGGTCCGCCAGGAGAGCACGGTCCGCCACGCCGCGACAACGGTCATACGCCTCCGTACCCCCGACTAACCACCCCCGCCGCCCCAGGCTGCGCCCGCCCCGCCCGGCTTAGCCCGGCCCCGCGCCCCCTCGTCCCGACCGTCCGCCCGGTCTTGTTGTCGCCCGGCCCCGCACCCCGCGCGCCCACCCGCGCGGCAATGCGCGGCGCGGGCGACGGGCGGTGCCCCCGGGGGTGGGGGACTGGCGCGGGCGATGACCGCGGGTCCGGGCATGGGTGGCGGGCGCGGGCGATGACCGGCGCGTGCCACGGACGTGGGTGACGGGTGCGGGCCCCGAGCGTGCGTGACTGGTGCGGACGACGGGTGCAGGTGACGGGTGCGGGCGATGGCGGCGGGTGCCACGGGCGTGGGTGACGGGTGCGGACGACGGGCGCGGGTGGCGCGTGCGGGCCCCGGGCGTGGGCGACCGGTGCGGGCCACGGACGTGAGGGACCGGCGCGGGTGACGGGCGGGGGCCACGGACGACGGCCGCAGGTCCCGGGTGCGGGCCACGCGCGTGGGTGACGGGTGCGGGCCCCGGACGTGGGTGACTGGTGTGGGTGAGCGGTGCGGGCCACGGGCGCGCGCCAAGAGCGCGGGCCCCGGGTGTGGGTGACGGGTGCGCGCCACCAGCGCGGGCCCCGGGCGCGGGTGGCCGGTGCGCCCACGGGCGCGTGGGGTGCGGGTGCGTGTGACGGTCGTGGCGGTGGTGTCGCGGTCGTGGGTCAGGTGCCGGGGCGCGCTGGGGCGTTCTCCGGGTCTGGTGGGCCGGTGATCACCGCCGTGACCCGGCTGCCCCGGGGCAGGGCGCCCCGTTCCGCCAGGTCGTAGACGGCCCACAGCATCTTCGCCACGTACCGTCGCTCCACCCGCACCCCGTGCCGCTCCTCGAACCGGGCCGCGAACGCCTCCAGTTCCGCCGGGACCCGTCCGTACCCGCCGCCGTGGTAGTCGTGTTCGATCCGCCAGTTGTCGAACGTCCGGCCCCACCCCCGCTGGTGCAGCCGCGTGACCTCGGTGTCCAGGTATCCGGCGCCCCCCTTCAGCACCGCGATCCCCAGCGCACCGGCCCCGGCCGGGAGGCCGGCCGCGATACCGGCCAGGGTGCCGCCGGTGCCGACGGCGCAGCAGACGATGTCGCGCGCCCCCAGATCGGGCAGCTCCGCCGCGACCTCGGCGGCCCCGCGCGCCGCGGGCACGTTCGTACCGCCCTCCGGCAGCACCCAGCACCGCCCCCAGCGCTCCTGGAGTTCCCGCAGGGGGCGAGGGTCGTCCTGGCTCAGGGCGCGGAGCGTCTCGCGATAGGCCGACCGGGTCACGAAGGCCAGCTCCATGCCGGACTCCTCGGCCCGCGCCAGCGACCAGTTGCGGGGCGCGTCCGCCAGTTCGTCGCCCCGGATGATCCCGACCGTCGACAGCCCGTACGCGGCGCCCGCTGCCGCCACCGCGCGGATGTGGTTGGAGTACGCCCCGCCGAAGGTGAGCAGCCGGGTATGTCCCCGTTCGACGGCCGCGCGCACATTGGGAATGAGCTTGCGCCATTTGTTGCCGGGTACCAGCGGGTGAATGAGGTCATCCCGCTTCAGCCGCAGCTCCACGCCCCGCTCGGCCAGCCATGCGTCGGGCACGTCGCGCACCGGCGACGGCAGCCGGGGCTCGTGCCGGGCGGCCAGGTCCGTGGGAACGCTCACCCGTCCATTCTGCCCGCTGCCCTCGATTACCGAGCCACGGCTGCCGTCCATGCCATCCATGGCGTCCATGCCGTTCATTGCCGAGTCGATGTGGCGAAACGGAAAGGGCAACGCGGGACGGGAAAAGCCTTTACGGTGGGTGTTCTGGATATGGCCGCTCAACACTGTACTAACAGGTTTAGGTGCATATCAAAGGTCCGGTGAGCCATCTGCGAAAGGTGGACGGTTCCGGCCATGGCCTAAACCTGCGACCTTTGCCCCCTAGTACCCCGTCTGTCTGGCTTGGACGCTTGTTCGATGTATCTGGTACACGTGCGCATGGGCACGCCCGCGGGTTTCGTCCTGCCTGAGCAGCCACATCGCTGCTTCATCGACCGTGCCTTATCCAGTGAGAAAGTCGAGCACGCGAGCGTGCATTCCGATGAGCCGGGCCTGGTGGTGGTCGGGCTGTTCCTGGTCGCGGAGAGCGTCGTGGCAGCCGAGACCACCGCCCTCGACGTCACCATTCGCACCCTTGCCGGGGAATCGGCGTGGGACGGTGCGCGCATCCTGAGCTGTTCCGTCGCCCTGGTCGCGGACTTCTTCAACCATCTGATCAACGAGAGCTCGGGGGACGGTGGACGGTCTATGCAACTGCCCGATCAGGCCAGCGATGACAGCTGACAACTGATCGCTGGAGAGGCGAAGCTGAATGCGTCAGCACGGAAACGTGCCAGTGCGAATTCGCCTTCCACTCTGTTCTAACACTGCGCCAAGGGAGTGACGGGACATGACCTCTACCCGCATCAAGATCGCGAAGACCCTGGTGGCGATGGTCGTCTCCACCGCCTCGATCGGCTCGGCCGCCGCGCTGGCCACCGCTCAGGACAGCCACCAGCTCCGTGCCCAGGTCGCGACGTCCGAGGCCGTGTACAGCGGCACGGACACCACCGGCTGGGACTGAGCCACCCGGAGGCTCCGGAGGAGACCGTCGAGCAGAGAGCAATCCGCACCTTTCCGCAGACGAATCGCAGTCGAATCTCAGATGATCCGCTGGCCGCGCATGGCGGCCGGCCTGCCCAGGCGGGCCCGCGCCCGGCCCGTACCCCGGCACCCGCCCACACCTCCCGGCACCGCCCAGCTGCGTGAGACGCGCCGCGGTGGACCACCTGGCCCCGGCCGATGCGGATGGCGGCCGACGCGTGCGGCACCCATGGTGGACCTCCGCGGACAAGCCGCTGGGCGGTGGCCAGGCGGCCCCCCGGGACATCAGCAACAACAGACAGCCATGGAAACAAGGATGGTGCACATCAGTGAGTGACCTACGGTTCTCGCTGCTCGGGCCGGTTCGCGCCTGGTTCGGTGGAGAGGAGATCGACATCGGGCCACCTCAGCAACGTGCGATGCTCGCGGTGCTCCTGTTGCGCCTGGGCGAGCCGATCACCGGCGAAAACGCCGTGCGGGCTCTATGGGACGACAAGGCACCGTCGGCCGCCGAGGGCACGGTCCGCACCTACATCTACCGGCTCCGGCACCGGATGACGGACGTCGTCGGGGCCGACCGGCTCGCGATCCGCACCCGCAACGGCGGTTACCAGCTGACGTTGCACGGGGCGACGATCGACACCCATCTGTTCCAGCAGCTCCTGGCCGACGCCCGGCGGGCTCGGGCGGAGGACCGGCTGGACGAAGCGCTGGACCACTACTACGCATGCCTCCAGCTCTGGCGTGGTGTGCCCATCGCCGGCACCTACACCAGCTACTTCTCCGATGAACGGGAACGCCTGCAACAGCTCCGCTTCGACGCGGTCGAGGAGTTCGCGACCGTGGCGATCAGCCTCGGTGAGCACGCCAAGGCCGTACCGATCCTGAAGATGGCGGTGGCCACCCAGCCGTTGCGCGAGAAGCTGTGGGAAGTGCTGATCCTGGCACTGTCCGGACTGGGCAGACGCGCCGACGCGCTGGCCGCCTACCAGGACGCCAGGCGCGTGCTGAAAACCGAACTGGGCCTCGAACCCACCCCCGCCTTACGGGAACTGCACCGCCGGATCCTCGCATCGGAATCGTTCCGCCCGGCGATGCCGGTCGCCGCGGAGCTGTTCCGGCCGGCCGCGTCCGTACCCCGGTCACACATCGCCGACCTCAGCCTGTGGCATGGCTGGGCCGAAGGAGCCTGATGAGCGAGCACATTGCCGAACCCGTGACGAACCCGAGGCCGCGGCGCCCCAAGAAGCCGGCGTGGCTGTCCCGAATGCCCGATCCGGAGGCGGAGGCGCGGCTGTTCTGTTTCCCGTACTCGGGCTGTAGTGCGTCGATGTACAGCCGGTGGCCGCGCCGGATCGGGCCGATCGAGGTGTGTCTGGTGCAGCCGCCGGCCCGGCAGAACCGGATACGCGAACCGCACTACCGGACCTACGAGGCGCTGGCCGCGTCCTTCATCGAGGAGCTGCTGCCCTACTTCGACCGGCCGTTCGGCTTTTTCGGGCACTGCGGCGGTGCGCTGCCCGGTGTCGAGGTGGCCCGGCAGCTGGCCGCGGCCGGTCTGCCGACGCCGCGGCGGGTGTTCGTGTCCTCGCAGGTCGCCCCGCATGACGGACCGTACGGCCGACTGCTGGGGCTGGACTCCGAGGGCCTCGGCGAGGAACTGCGCAAGATGATCGTCAGCCTCGGTGGGGTGCCGACCCCCGAACTGGTCGAGATGGGCCTGGACCTGCTGATCCAGGACATCGACGCGAACAAGCGCTATGTGGTCGAGGAGCGGTTCACCCTGCCCGTCGGCATCACCGCGATCGGCTGGGACGACGACCCCGAGATCCCGATGGACCTGATGGGCGGCTGGAAGGAGACGTCCGAGGACTGCCGCTACACCCTCCTGGAGGGCGGTCACTTCGAGTTCCTCGGCGCTCCGGCGGCGCTGCTCGCGGAGTTCGAGCGCGATCTGACGGCGTCGGCGTCGGCGACGGCGTCGGAGTCGGAGTCGGCGTCGGAGTCGGCGTCGCACTGAACCGACCCTGTGTGATGTGACCCTCTGCGTCCCCACGTGAACCGCCCCGGGCTCCCTGATGCCCACCCGGCCCGGGGCGGTTCATCGTGGGGCACCACGCTTTTCAGGCGATGTGGTGCATCCAGCCGTACGGGTCGTCGGCCACTCCTTCCTGGAGGTCGGTCAGGTGTTGACGCAGCCGCAGCGTGAGCGGGCCGGGCTCGTTGCCGTTGATGGCGAACCCGCCGGTGGCGTGGCGCACCGTGCCCACTGGGGTGATCGCGGCCGCGGTGCCGCAGGCGAAGACCTCGGTCAGCTCTCCCGAGACCGCCGCCGCCTCCCACTCGTCCACCGATATGCGCCGTTCCTCGATGCCGTAGCCGAGGTCGGCGGCCAGCCGCAGCAGCGAGTCCCGGGTGACGCCGGGCAGCAGCGAGCCGCTCAGCTCCGGGGTCACCAGCCGGGCGTCACGCCCGGAGCCGAAGACGAAGAAGATGTTCATGCCGCCCATCTCCTCGACCCAGCGGCGTTCCGCGGCGTCCAGCCAGACGACCTGGTCGCAGCCCTTCTCCGCGGCCTGCGCCTGGGCGACCAGCGTTCCGGCGTAGTTCCCGGCGCACTTGGCCGCGCCGGTGCCGCCGGGCGCCGCCCGGATGTACTCCTGCGACAGCCATACGCTGACCGGCTTCAGGCCCCCGCTGAAGTAGGACCCGGCCGGCAACGCGACCAGCACGTACTGGTACGCGGTCCCCGCTCCGACGGTCAGGTTGGTCGATGTGGCGATCAGCAGCGGCCGCAGGTACAGCGACTGCCCGCGTCCGGAGGGGACCCACCGCTCGTCGAGCGTGACCAGTTCGGTCAGCGAGTGCAGGAACAGCTCCTCGGGCAGCTCCGGCATCGCCAGCCGCCGCGCCGAGGCGCGGAACCGCCGCGCGTTGGCCTCGGGGCGGAAGCAGGCGATCGATCCGTCGGGCTGCCGGAACGCCTTCAGCCCCTCGAAGATGGCCTGCCCGTAGTGGAGTACGGAGGCGCACGGGGACAGCACGAGCGGTTCGTGCGGCCGGACCGCCGCGTTGTGCCAGCCTCGTTCGTGGTCGAAGTCGATCGTCACCATGTGGTCGGTGACGTATCTGCCGAACCCGGGGTCGCCCAGGATCGAGGCGACCTGGCTCTCCGGAGTGATGCGCTCGCTCCGGAACCGGGTGAACGCTGGGGTCATCGTCGTCATGATGCCTCGCACATCCCTGGTCGTGTCGTCGTCACCGACGACGCCTGGTCGCGACAAGCGGCAGGTGCTTGACGCCGGCGATGAAGTTGGAGTGCAGGTGCTCCGCCTCGCCGACCTGCTCGAACTTCTCGAACTGGGCGAACAGCTCGGTGAAGAACTCCCAGAGCGTCAGCCGGGCCACGGCGTGCCCGACGCAGAAGTGCGGCCCGATGCCGAAGGCGAGGTGACGCTTGGCGTTGCGCCGGATGTCGAACCTGTAGGGGTCGGGGAAGACATCGACGTCCCGGTTGGCCGACCCCAGCCAGGCGACGATCGGCTCGCCCGCGCGGATCGTCACGCCGCTGAGCGTGACGTCCTGCTTCGCGTAGCGCATGAAGTGGGTGGCCGGCGACGTCCAGCGCAGCGCCTCCTCGATGCCGCTCTCCAGCAGCTCCGGGTGGGTGGCCCAGTCGTCGTACCCGCCGTTCTCGAGCAGCTCGATCATGGCGCCGTTCGGCACATGGGGCGTGGTCACGTTGGCGCCCAGCAGCAGGCTGTAGCAGTTCGAGACGATCTCGCCGGGCTGGAGCTTCCGCCCGTCCTCGAAGTCCATGGTGCGCAGGACGTCGATCAGGTCACCGTTGCCGTCGCCCTTGCGCTGCGCCATCGCCTCCTCGAAGGTGGCGAACAGCTGCCGGTGCGCGAGTTGCAGGGTTCCCCGGGAGCCGGCCGGGGTGATGAACTCCGGGTCGTCCGGGGCGATGGCCTGGCTGGTCAGATAGGTCAGCCGCGGCCAGTGCTCGCGGTCCAGGCCCATCAGCGTGCCGGTGACCGCCATCGGCAGCTTGCCGGTGAGCTCGGCGAAGTCGAACGGCTCCCCGTCGACGATGTCGCCGAAGAGGTACTTGATCTCGTTGCGGATCAGCGGGCGGTGCCGGTCCAGCACCTTCGCGTTGAGCGCCCGCTGGATCGGGGAGCGCATCCGGGTGTGCCGGGGCGGGTCCGTCGCCGGCAGCTGGCGCCGGCTGGCCGGGTCCTTCTTGCCGAGCAGGTTCAGCAGGGTGCCGTGCTCGGAGGTGAAGACGTGGTGGTCGCGCAGCACCCGCGCGACATCGTCGAACTTCGTCGCGGACCAGAAGCCCAGCTTCGGCGTGACCTGCTGCCAGGGCACCGGCTCGCGCTCGCGCATGGCGTGCCAGATCGCGTGCGGATCACCCTCCCCGTGCAGCGCGGGGTCCACCAGGTCGAAGTGGGCCAGGTCGATGGGCTCGGTTCCGGTCGGCCGGGTCAGCCTCATCGGTTGTCTCCTTCACTGCTCTGGCGCACCAGGTCTCCCCGGTGGACCGTGTCGGGAGCGTCCAAGGTCACGGTCGGCCACTTCTCGTCCCCGGCCTGCGGGGCCTGGGGGGCGGCCTTGCGGTCGACCATCTCGGCCAGCCCGGCCACCGTCGCGTTCTCGAAGAACAGCTGGGCGGCGGGGACGTCGACCGACAGCGCGCGCCGGATCTGGCCGAGCAGGTCGGCGGCGATCAGGGAGTTCCCCCCGATGTCGAAGAAGTCGTCGTGGATGCCGACCTTCTGGACCGCCAGCACGGTCGACCACAGGTCGGCCAGCAGCTCCTCGACCTCGGTACGCGGCTTCTCGTACTCGGTGTCCACATCGCGTGGCGACAGCGCCGGCGCCGGCAGCGACCGCCGGTCGATCTTCCCGTTCCGGGTCAGCGGGAAGGAGTCCAGCAGCACGATCGCGGCCGGAACGGCGTGCCGGGGCAGCTTCTGGTGCAGCGCGAGGCGCAGCTCGCCCAGCAGGCTGTCGTCGTCATCGTGCGGCACCACATAGGCGACCAGGGACTTCTCGCCCGGCACGACGTCCTCGCGGACCACCACGACGGCTTCCTTGACGCCCGGCTGGCCGGTCAGCACGGACACGATCTCGCCCAGCTCGATCCGGTAGCCGCCGACCTTCACCTGGTCGTCGAGGCGGCCGCGGAATTCGATCACCCCGTCGGCGCGGCGGCGGGCCACGTCACCGATGCCGTACATCCGCTCGCCGGGCCGGAACGGGTCCGGTACGAAGCGCTCCGAGGTGAGTCCCGGCTGCCCCAGGTAGCCCCGGGCGAGCCCGGTGCCCGAGGTGTAGAGCAGACCCCATTCGCCGTCCGGGACCGGCCGCAGCTTCTCGTCCAGGACGTACACGTTGGTGTCGGTGATGGCCCGGCCGATCGGCACCGTGTCGCCGACCGGCTCGGTGACCGTGTGGCAGGTGGTGAAGCAGGTGTTCTCGGTCGGTCCGTACCCGTTGACCAGCCGCAGGTCCGGATAGGTGCGGTGGACGGTGTTGATATGCGCGGGGGAGAGCACATCGCCGCCGGCGAGCAGCTGGCGCAGTCCGCGCAGAGACCTCAGATGGCTGTCGACCATGCGGTGGAAGAGCCCGGTGGTCAGCCAGAGCGTGGTGATCTCCTCCCGGTCCAGGCAGTCGGCCAGCTCCGACAGCGACAGCGTGCCGGGCGGGTAGATGACCAGCCGGCCACCGTGCAGCAGCGCTCCCCAGATCTCGAAGACGGAGGGGTCGAACGTCAGCTGGCACAGTTGCAGCCACGTCTCGTCCGGGCCGAACTCCGCGTAGTCGCCGTTGCTGACCAGCCTGGTCACACCGCGGTGCGGCACCGCCACGGCCTTGGGCAGCCCGGTCGAGCCGGAGGTGTAGCACACATACGCCAGGCTCTCGGCGGTGATACCGGCAGACACCGGGTCGGTGCCGGCCGCCGGTCCGTCCGCCGCCTGATCGAGGTTGATCACGGTCGCGTCGACCTCGGGCAGCTGGTCGATCACCGGCTGGTGGGTGAGCAGTACCCGGGCGCCCGACTTCTCCAGCATGTGCCGGAACCGCTCGGCCGGCTCCCCCGGGTGCACCGGCAGATACGCCCCGCCCGCCTTCACGATGCCGACCAGGGCGATCACCATCTCGAAGGAGCGCTCGACACACACCCCGACCACGCTCTCCGGGCCGACGCCGAGCGCCCGCAACCGGTGTGCGAGCCGGGTCGCGCGCTCATCGAGCTGCTGGTACGTCAGGTCTTCGTCCCGAAAGCGCAGGGCCGTGGCACCGGGGCGGCGCCGGACCTGTTCCTCGAACAATTCGGTGATCGTCGCGTCTCGCCAGTCCTGCCTGGTACTCATCCGTTTCTCATCTCCTCTTCGGCCGGCACCGATCCGGCTCGACGGCTTTTTCGGCAGAGTTTCGGTCACGCACCGGCCAGGTGGGCGACCAGGGACGCCGGCCGCATATCCACCCAGTGGCTCTCCACGTAGTCCAGGCATTCCTGGCGGGCGCCGGGGCCGAACACCACGGTCCACCCGGCGGGGGTCTCGGCGAACTCCGGCCACAGCGAATGCTGGTTCTCGGCGTTCACGAGCACCCGGTAGCCGGCGTTGTCGTCCTCGAACGGATTCACCTGTTCACTTCCTTCCGCCGATCGCTCGGCAATCCCGAAATCCGGAAAATTTCAACGTTGCGGCCGCGGCACCAAGTCGTAGAAACTCACCCGAGGTCCGGCCTCGGGGCGCCGGTAGACCCGCCGGCATTCCAGTTCGCTTTTTTCGAAGACCCCCAGCCACGCCGACCGGTCCCGGGGCAGTCCCTGGTCGGTGAGGACGTGGATGAGGAAGAAGTCGTCGTCGTTGTCGCGTGCGTCGTACCTGATCTCCGGTTCACCGACCAGCAGGATCTTCTGCTCCGGAAGGGCCGCCCGATAGGCGTTGAGCAGGTCCACGACGGCCTGCTCACCGTCCCGGAAGTGCTCGTGCAGCGCGCTCACCGTGCACATGCCGTCGGCCTCGAAGCACACGGCCGGCCAGGTGTCCGGGGCGGAGGCGTCGCCGACGACGAACTCGACCCGGTGGGCCACGCCCTGGCGGAGCGCGAGGTCCCGCGCCTCCTCGACCGCGTCCGCGTCGATGTCCAGGCCGACCCCGGTCAGTTCCGGGTCGCGCAGGCAGGCGTCCACCAGCAGGCTGCCGCCGCCGCATCCGACGTCGAGCATCTTCCGCACCCCGCGGCCGCGCATGGCCTCGACGACCACCGGGGTGTGGAAGACGGACGACAGGGTGGCGCAGTGCTTGCCCAGCGGACCGCCCCGGCGCTGCACATCGGTGCCGTACTCGGCCCGGCCGGTGAGCAGCTCGTTGGTCCGGCTGAGGACCGGACCGTAGGCCTCCAGGTAGATCCCCAGCCGGGCGAGGGAGACATCAGAGGTCAAAAGCTCGCCCTGCCGGGTGAGGAAGTACCCCGCGTCCCGCGTCTCCAGCACGCCGCGCATCTCCAGATACCTGAGCAGGTTCTGGCCGATGTCCTCCTTGGTGCCGGCCAGCAGGCCCTCCTCCGGCAGCCGCTTCCCGTTCCGCAGGTTGTTCAGCACACCGCTGTCCACGAACGCGAACAGGGCGTGGCACAAGTTCATCGAGCTGATGAGATCGGGCATGGTGGAAAGCCGGAAGTCCTGCCATGCGGCCAGTTGCTCGCCGTCGCGGAACTCCACTACCTCGGGCGCCATCGGGCCACCTCCACAATTCGAGTACTACCGTCGTGAGTCGTGTTGCGGCCGGGCCTCGGGCTCGATCCGCTTTCCGTAGTCCTGGTTGCCCTTCCACAGGGCGCTGACCAGGCCGGCGTGGAATCCGACATAGGATTTCCCGGTGATGGGATGCGGCTCGGCCAGGGCCTTGCGCAGCCGGTGCAGATTGAGCGATGCCACCGCCGGATAACGGTGGTGCTCGGCGTGATAGTTCGCATTCCACACGAAGAACCTGACGAAAGAATTCGACTCGATCGTCCGGGTGTTGCGTGTGACCTCCGGAACGCCCCACAGTCCGTAGTGCTCCGGCAGGCTCAGAAAGAAGATGGCCGGGACAACGAAGGCCAGCGGCAGCCAATACGCTATCAGCAGCGCATAGGGAAAGGCAATGGTCAGAATTACCATGAGGACAAGCCAGCCGGTGAGCACCCAATTGTCCAGCCGGGCGTCCCGCCGGCGCTCGTCGGTGCTCACACTGGCCGGGAATTCCTTACGCCAGGTCCTGATGATGCGTTTGGCCAGGCCGGGCCATACCGGTATGCCGGAGAACGTGTGCAGATAGCCGCGCAGCGTTTCGAAGGTCTCCTCGGGTTCGGTATCCCCTTCGACTCCCGTGAAGCGGTGGTGCACCAGGTGCTGGTGCCGGTAAATGGTGAAGTTGAGCATGATCGGTGTGCCCCAGAACATGCCCGCGATCCGGTTCCCCCGCTTCGACCGCAGATGGGCCCGGTGCACGCAGTCGTGGGCCGCGTTGATGAAACCGGAGAGCACGAAACCCAGGAACAGCGAGAAAAGGACCGCCCACCAGCCGACGGCGGGCCGCAGGGCGAGATACACCGTCCCCGCGTAGATCACCAGGATCGAGCCGGCCCGTAGCGCGACCCGGCGCCGGTCCGCGGTGGCCAGCTTGGCCAGCAACTCTTTGTCCAATTGCCGAGGCGCTGACGTCTCATTCATAGGGGGGTTGCCTTTCGGGGGTTGCCTTCTTCGCGATGAGGAGGAGGGCGGCCGGCCACCTGGACCGGTCAGCCGACCCGGACCGGTCCGGCGGGCGGCTCGGCGAGTTCGCCGACCACCTGGCGGAGCCGTGCCTCGATGGCCCGCGCCCGTGCCTTGGACGCCGCGATGACCACGCATTCCGAGGTGCTCGCCAGCTGCTCGTCATAGCTCACGACGACCACGCCCTCCCGCGCTTCCGGCTGGAAGTGCAGATCGTGCAGGTGCAGCGCCTTCTCGAAATCCGGGAACCGCATCGGTGTCACGTCCCGCAGGCTGGAGACGACGGACCGGTCCGCGTATCCGGTGCCCAGCAGCCGTTCCCCGATGGTGTGCAGGGCCAGGCCGCCGCCCCACCGCGCGTTCACCTCGTTGAACAGCAGCTCGCCGGCCTCGGTCACCAGGGCGTCCACGTTGATGTGCCCCCGGTAGCCGACCTGGGCGGCGAGCCCGGCGATGCGGGCGGCCTCGGTGGAGGCGTGGTACGCGAGGTCGGGCGGGAGTTCCGCGGGCAGTTCCAGGCCCACCCAGACCAGGTCCGGCCGGGTCGGTTCGGTGTCCGGCCGGCGCCGGATGGTGCCGCTGGCGAGATACCGGGGGAAGCCGTCCGCGTCGATCAGGTACTCGAAGTAGAAGCAGAGCGCGGCCTGGTGGTAGCTCTCCACCACCAGCACCTTCTCCTCGTCGGCCAGTTCGGACCAGACCTGGGCGGCGAGCGCGGGGAGGTCGTCGGTGACCGGCCGCACCTCCCGGACCCCGGGCAGCGGCGGGCTGTCCCCGGCGATCAGGGCCAGGTTGCCCTGCCCGTTCAGGTCGTCGTCCCGTTTGACGATGACGGTGCCGGTCGGCGGCAGATGACGCTCGATCGCGGTCGCCAGTGCCCGTACGGAGGTGACGACCGCACCGGACGGCACGGGCAGCCCGGCCCCGACGGCCAGCTGTCGGAAGTGCGACTTGCGGTTCAGCAGCTCCGGTCCGCGCTGCCCGGCGAACCGCAGACCGTGGTCCGCCTCGATCCCGAGCAGCTCCGCGAGCGCGGCGACCCCCTCGGTGAGCGCGGCGGGCATCAGCTCCCAGGCGGGCGAGGCGGCCATGCGCGACCGCAGCTCGGCCACCAGACCGGGCGAGCACATCGCCTCGTCCGTCAGCACGCCGTCCGCGACCACCACCGTGACCGCGTTCCGCGCCAGCCCCAGCACGTCGTGCACATAGGCGAGGAAGCCCGCGTCGATCGCGACCGGACTGACCACGATGTCTCCGGCCTCCGCCATCCACAGCTGGCGGTAGACCTGCCTGCTGGACATCCCTCCGATGTTCAGCACGATGATTCTCGGCATCAACAGACTCCTGATGTTGTGCGTAAACGGGGCGGGGCGGTCACCGCACGACCCCGTACGCCTGCTGGCCGCGCTGGCTGGCGGCGGCGAACACGCCGCCGTCGGCGTCCGGCCCGGTGGCGCAGACCTGACCCAGCGAGGCGGGGTCCGCGAGGTCGACCTGGTGGCCCCGGCGGCGCAGTTCCGCCACGGTCCCGGGGGCGACGCCGTCCTCCACCACCACCGAGCGCGGCCGGTACTGGCGGGGCGTGAACGACGTGGGGACGGCATCGGTGTGGAAGGTGAGCGCTTCCACGGCTTCCTGGGCGGACATGCCGAAGTCGATGTGGTTCAGGAAGAAGTTCAGCGTCCACTGGTCCTGCCGGTCGCCGCCCGGGGTGCCGAAGGCCAGCTTCGGGCGCCCGTCGTCGGCGCGGACGATGGTCGGGCTCAGCGTGGTCCGGGGGCGTTTGCCCGGCGCCAGGGAGTTGGGGTGGCCCTCGGTCAGCCAGGCGATCTGGCCGCGGGTGCCGAGCGGGAAGCCCAGCTCCGGGATGACGGGGGAGCTGGCCAGCCATCCGCCGCTGGGCGTGGCCACCACCATGTTGCCGTCCCGGTCGGTGGCGGTGACCGTGGTGGTGTCGCCCTTGACCACCGTGCGCTTGAGCACGGTGGGCAGCCCGTTGCGGAGCTGGGCGCGCCAGCCCTCCTCGACGGGCCCCGACGGCTGGTCGGGCAGCGGCGGGAACCACGGCGCGCGCCCGTCCGGGTGGCCGGGGCGCAGTTCGGCGGAGGCCTCGGCGCCGATCAGCGCCCGCCGCCCGGCCGTGTACGCCGGGTCCAGCAGCCCGGCCAGCGGGACGTCGGTGTGGTCCGGGTCGCCGTACCACGCCTCCCGGTCCGCGAACGCCAGCTTCGCCGACTCCACCACGGTGTGGAGGTGGTCGGCGCTCCCGAAGCCCATCGAGCCCAGGTCGAACCCGGACAGCAGCGCCAGCTGCTGGAGGAACACCGGTCCCTGCGACCACGGCCCCGGCTTGTACACCTGGTGGCCGCGGTAGTCCAGGGACACCGGACGCTCCACCGTCGGCCGCCACGAGGCCAGGTCGGTGCCGGTCAGCAGCCCCCGGTTGGGCCGCCCGGTGGCGTCGAGGACGTCGGTGTCGGCCACGAACTTGTCGATGGCCTCGGCGACGAATCCGGTGTAGAACGCCGCGATGGCGGCGTCCACCTGGGCCTCCCGGCCGGACACCGAGGTGGCCTCGGCGACGATCCGGCGGAACGTGCGCGCCAGGACCGGGTTGCGCTGCCGGTCGCCCGCCGCCGGTGCCCGCCCGCCGCGCAGATACGTCTGGCCCGATCCGGTCCAGTGGTCCCGGAACAGCGGGACGAGCACCTCGATCATCGCCGCCGCCTTCGGCAGCAGCGGGAAGCCGTGCTCGGCGTAGCCGATGGCCGGCTCCAGCACGTCGGCGACCCCGAGCCGGCCGTACTCCTTCACCAGGCGCATCCACGCCCCGAAGACACCGGGCACACAGGCCGGGAGCAGCCCGGAACCGGGCACCGTGTCCAGGCCCAGGCTCCGGAACCGGTCGATGGTCGCGGCGGCCGGCATGGGTCCCTGCCCGCAGATGACCTCCACATCGTCCCGCGCGGCGTCGAAGACCATGATCGGGACGTCCCCGCCGGGCCCGTTCAGATGCGGTTCCACGACCTGGAGCACGAAGGCGGCCGCGGCCGCGGCGTCGAAGGCGTTGCCGCCCCGGTCGAACATCGACGTTCCCGCGGCGGACGCGAGCCAGTGCGTCGATGAGACAGCGCCGTACGTTCCATGGAGTTCGGGTCGAGCTAGCACAGCCACGTCCTTTCCTGCTGGGGCGAGCGGTCGGCGCGCGGGTGCGGCCGGTTCACCGGGCACCGACGGTGGGGGACAGCACCGAGGCGGCGATGTCGTCGAGCACGTCCTCGCGTCCGGCGTAGGGGAACTCCGGCCGCGGCCAGTGGATGACCAGGTCGGTGACGCCGGCCTCGCCGAACAGCCCGCACGCGTCGCGGTAGGTCTCCACCGATTCCAGGACCCCGTCGACCCGCGCACCGGTCACCACCAGGCGGCGGATCGACGCGGGGTCGCGGCCGATCAGGGCGCACTCCTCGTCCAGCCGCGCGGACTGCTCGCGGAAGGTCGGGACCGCGGCGTCGTACCGGTACGGCTCACCGTGGCCCGGGAAGACGATCGTGACCCAGATGTCGGCGTAGCGGGCGGCGAGGCGGATGCCCCGGGGCCCCATCGCCGCCACCGCGATCGGCACCCGCGGCCGCTGGACGCAGCCCGGGTGGAGATGGGCGCTGGTGGTCGTGAAGTGGGTGCCCTGGTAGCTGGTCACCGGCTCGCGCAGCAGCCGGTCGGTGAGTTCGACGAATTCGGCGAACCGGTCGGCCCGCTCGCGCGGGCCCAGCGGCCGCTGTCCGAGCACCTCGTCGTCGAACCCGCCCGCCCCGGCGCCGATGCCGCAGATGAAGCGGCCCTCGGAGATGTCGTCCAGGGTCATGACCTCCTTGGCGAAGGGGACCGGATGACGGTTGCCGGGGCTGGCCACCAGGGTGCCCAGCTGGATGCGGCTGGTCGCCGTGGCGGCGGCGGTCAGCGTCGGGACGGTCGCGAACCACGGCTTCTCGCGCAGCCACCGCCAGTTCAGGTGGTCATAGGTCCAGGCGTGGTCGAAGCCGAGTTCCTCGGCCCGCACCCACCGCTGCCGGGCGGACGCCCACCGCTGTTCCGGCAGGAAGATCACTCCGTGTCGCATCAGCCTCACCACGTTTCCTTGACTCGTCGTTCGCCGGACCGGCAGGAACCGACCGCCAGGTCCGGTACGCGGAGCACGATGTCCACGAGTTCGGACTCCCGCTCCAGCACGGCCGGGGTGCGCAGCTCCGCGGGTGTGTGATCGCCGTAGTCCGCCACGGCCGGGTAGAGCCCGTTGGTGACCAGGTCCATCACCACCGCCTTGCACCTGCGCAGCAGCTGGGACAGCACCTCCTGCCCGGTCACCGGGGCGCGCAGGGTCAGGAAGTAGCAGTCGAAGATCGAGGCCCACATGCGCGGCTGGTGGCCGGCCGGGTTGTCCACCAGGTGCTGGAGCAGCGACCGGCCGTCGACGACCAGCTTCGACGCCACACCGAGGTGGATCTGGTGGCTCAGGCCGACCTCGCGGGTCAGGGCCTCGGCCTCGGCGTCGACCACGGGCGGCAGCCTGCGCCCGCGGAACAGGCTGCGCACCGCGGGGTAGTCCGCCGCCCAGGTACCGCTGAAGGTGCTGTGCAGCCGGTACATGCTGGGCCGGATCGTCTGGTTGTAGATGGGGCGCGTGCTGGAGCCGGTGTAGAGCAGCATGGCGCCGTACGCGCGGACGTACTCGGTGATCGCGGCGCTGGTCTCCCACGCGTCGCCCTCGCCGGCCTCCAGCCGGGCCAGGCAGCCCGCGAGCAGCCGCCACAGGACGAAGGAGATGTGGTGGCCGGTGATCCACCGGAACCAGAACAGCCGCTCCAGGTCCTCGGCGGTGGCCGGGGTGGTGACGAGGTCCCCCGAGCGGGCGGCGGCCAGCAGCCCCGAGGTGCGCTCCGCCAGGGTGGCGTTCGCGGTGCCGTCCGCCATCCAGGCGTTGCCGGGGTGCGGCAGGGTCAACGGCTCCAGCCCGTAGGGGTAGTCGCCGAAGTCCCAGCCCCGCGTGTCGGGTACGGTCAGGGCCACCGCTGCCGTGTTGCTCATCGTGCGCTCTCCGGGACGTGGGTGAACTCGAATTCGAGGCCGTTGACGTCGAAGCAGTAGAAGCTGCGGACCCCTTCGGCGTCGGTGACGATCTCGGTGGGCGGGTCGGACCGGGTGAACGCGTATCTGCCGGACCGGTGCAGCTCGAGCCAGCGGTCCCGCCAGCGCCCCAGGTCCGCCACGGTCTGCGCGGACAGGCACACGTGCTGGAACTCGGACGGTCCCCCGGCCTGCCGCGGCCCGCCCCGGTCGCCGCGTTCGAGCAGATGGAACCGGAGGTCACCGACGGCGACCTCGGCGATCCTGGTCACGTGGGGCAGCCTGCTGCGGGTCAGCTCGGACAGCTCCTCGGCGATCCAGGTCCGGCGGCAGTCGAAGTAGTCCTCGTACCAGGAGAGGGAGTTGGCCAGGTCGAACGTCTCCACGCCGATGTGGTGCACCTGGGCGGCGGGCGGTGGGGTCATCGGGTGGCTCCTGCCGTCGTGGCCGTGACGCGGCGCAGCCGCGTCTCCAGCACCGGCCCGATCGACGCCAGGGCGGCCGGCCGGGTCATGTCGCCGTGCGCGCAGTCCACCTCGTGGACGTCGAGCGAACCGGTCACGTGGTCGCGCCACAGCTGTGGTGTGTAGGGGGAGTCGGCGGGCTTGCCGCGGGTGGCGGTGAAGAGGACGGCATCGCCCCGGAACCGGCCGAGGGGCGCCGTGGCGAACAGCTTCCGCAGGTCCGTGAAGACCCGCAGCAGCGTCGGCACCGGGATGTCGGACAGCCCCTCGAGGGTGCCGTCCGGGGTGAGTGGCTGCCCCAGCGAGTCCGCCAGCGCCTTCAGCGTCGCCGGCCCGCCGGTGTCCTCCTCCGGCTCCTCGCCGGGCGCCGGCGGATAGCTGTCCAGCAGCGCCAGCAGGTCGACCCGCTCGCCCTCGTCCTGGAGCCGGACGGCGAGCATATGCGCGATCTGGCCGCCGACGGACCAGCCCAGCAGGGTGTAGGGCCCGGTCGGCTGGACCGCGCGGATACGGGCCAGATAGTCGCTCACCAGCTCCTCGGCCGTGCCCGGCGCCTGCTCGGGCGCGCTGAGCCCGGTCGCCTGGAGGGCGTACAGGGGCCGGTCGCGGTCCAGGTGGCGGAGCAGGCCCGAGTAGCCCCATCCGATACCGGCGGCCGGGTGCACGCAGAACACCGGCAGACCCTGGCCGTCGCGCAGCCGCAGGACGGGCGCCAGCGCGCCCGCGCCGCCGGCCTCCCCGTCCCCGGTCAGCTTCCGGGCGGCCAGCGCGGCCGGGGTCGGCGCGTCGAACAGGTCACGGATGGTCAACTGGACGCCGAAGGTGGCGCGGATACGACTGGCCAGCCGTATCACCAGCAGCGAATGGCCGCCCCGGTCGAAGAAGGACTCGTCGGCCCCGACCTGTGGCACGCCGAGCACCTCGGCGAACAGATCGCACAGCGTCCGCTCCCGCGGTGTCCTCGGCTCCTGCCCCCGGGGGTGCGCGGCGAACTCGGGCGCCGGCAGCGCGGCGCGGTCGATCTTGCCGTTGGGCGTCAGGGGGAGGGAGTCCGCCAGGAGGACGACGGCCGGCACCATCGTGTCGGGCAGCAGCTCGGCGACGTGCGCCCGGACCCGCGCCGGGTCCACCGTCGCGCCCGGCTCGGGCACCACATGGCCCACCAGCCGCTCGTCGCCCGCACCGAACCGGTGCACGGTGGCGGCGGCCTGCGCCACCCCGGGGTGCTCGCACAGGACCGCCTCGATCTCGCCCGGTTCGATGCGCACGCCCCGCAGCTTCACCTGCTCGTCGGCGCGCCGGAGGAAGACCAGCCGGCCGTCGGTGTCCCACCGGACCAGGTCCCCGGTGCGGTACATCCGCTCGCCGGGTGCCCCGAACGGGCAGGCCACGAAGCGGCCGGCGGTCAGCCCCGGCCGGCCCAGATAGCCCTGGGCGACGCCGTCCCCCGCCACGTACAGCTCGCCGGCCACGCCCCGCGGCACCAGCCGCAGCGCACGGTCCAGGACGTAGAGGCGGGTGTTGGCCAGCGGGGTGCCGATGGGCGGTGCGCCGTCGCCGGCGCCGACCCGGGTGGCGGTCGAGTAGATCGTGGTCTCGGTCGGGCCGTAGGCGTTGGTCACGGCCCCGGCCCGCCGGACGAGCTCCTCCGACAGGTCGGCGGGCAGCCGCTCGCCGCCGCTGAGCACGTGCACCCCGGCCAGTTCGTCCGTCGCCTCGCGCACCACCTCCCGCCACAGGCTCGGGGTGGCCTGCATCAGGCTCACGCGGTGCCGGGTGACCAGCGCCAGCAGGTCCCGGGGCCGGCGCGCGGTCTCCTCGTCCGCCAGGATCACCGTTCCGCCGGTGGTCAGCGGCAGGAACAGCTCCAGCCCCGCGATGTCGAAGCCGATCGTCGTCGCGGCCAGCACCCGCTGCGGCGCGGCGCCGCCGAGGGCGGACTCCATGGACCGCAGCAGGCTCACGGTGTTGCCGTGCGTCACCTCGACGCCCTTGGGCCGCCCGGTCGATCCGGAGGTGTAGATGACGTACGCCACCTGAGCGCCGTCCGGGCGGTGCGGCCGGACGTCGGTGTCCGCGAGACCGTCGGTGGCCACCGGCTCGCGCAGCACGAGACGGGGCGCGGCGTCGTCGAGGATGTACGCGATGCGCTGGTCGGGGTAGCCGGGGGCGATCGGCACGTAGCAGGCGCCGGCCTTCCACACCGCCAGCGGCGCGACCACGAGGTCCACCGTGCGCGGCAGCGCGACCGCCACCCGGTCTCCCGGTGCGACGCCCTGGCCGATCAGCCACCGCGCGAGGCGGTTGGCGCGCTGGTTCAGCTCCCGGTAGCCGACGGTCTCCGCGCCGCACACCACGGCCGCGGCCTCCGGGGTGTCGGCGGCCCGCTTCTCGAACAGCTCGTGGATCAGCGCCGACGTACCGGGGTCGGCGAGGCCGGCCGGTGTGCCGGACCCGTCCCGCAGCAGCCGCTCGCGCTCGTCCGCGCCGAGCACCTCGATCCCGGAGACCCGGCCGTGCGGGTCGGCGGTCACGGCGGCCAGCACCCGGTGCAGCCGCTCGCCGATCGTGGTCACCGTCTCACGGTCGAACAGATCGGAGCTGTACTCGATCTCGCCGTCGACCCCGAGGGGGTTCCCGGCGGTGTCGAACTCCTCCCGCAGATTGAAGGACAGGTCCACCTTGGCGATGTCCAGCGGCGCCGACTCCGGCTCCACCGTCAGTCCCGGCAGGCCGATGGCGGTGGAGTCCAGATTGCTGTTGAACGGCATCAGCACCTGGAACAGCGGGTTGCGGGCCGGTGAGCGGGCCGGGTTGACGGCCTCGACGACCTGCTCGAAGGGGATGTCCTGGTGGGCGAAGGCGGCCAGGGCACCGCGCTTCACCCGGGTCAGCAACTCCGCGAAGGTGGGGTCGCCGGACAGGTCGGTGCGCAGCACCACGGTGTTCACGAAGAACCCGACCAGGTCGTCCAGCGCCTCGTCGGCACGGCCGGCCACCGGGGTGCCGATGGGGATGTCGGTGCCCCCGGTCAGCTTGCCCAGCAGCACCGCCACCGCGGCCTGGCAGACCATGAACGTCGTCGTGCCGGTGTCCCGGGCCACCTCCGCCAGCAGCTCATGGGTGCGCGCGTCGACCCGCAGCGGCACGGTGGCGCCCCGGTACGAGGCGGCCTGCGGACGCGGCCGGTCGAAGGGCAGGCCCAGTTCGTCGGGCAGTCCGCGCAGCGTCTCGGTCCAGAAGCCGAGCTGGGCCGCGCTCGGGCTGCCGGGGCGCGCGGTGTCGCCGAGGAGTTCGCGCTGCCACAGCGCGTAGTCGGCGTACTGCACCGGCAGCGGCCGCCAGGTGGGCGCCGCGCCACGGCACCGGGCCTCGTACGCCTCCCCGAGGTCGCGGGTGAGCGGGGTCATCGACCAGCCGTCGCTGGCGATGTGGTGGATCAGCACCAGCAGGACGTGTTCCTCCGGGCCGGTCTCGAACAGCCAGGCCCGTACCGGGATCTCCCGTGCCAGCTCGAAGGTGGTGGCCGCGGCGGCCCGCAGCCGGTCCGGCAGCGCCGAGGGGGCCACGCGCTCCACGCTCAGCACATCGCCGACCTCCGACAGCGGCAGCACCCGCTGCTCCGGCTGCCCGCCCGTCTCGGGGTAGACGGTGCGCAGGCTCTCGTGCCGGCCGATGACGTCCCGCACCGCCGCGGCCAGCGCCGCCACGTCCAGCGGCCCGCGCAGCCGGGACACCAGCGGGTTGTTGTACGTGGGGCTGGGCCCCTCCAGGCGGTCCAGGAACCACAGCCGCTGCTGCGCGAAGGACAGCGGGACGCGCTCCGGGCGCGGTACCGGCCGCAGCGCGCGGCCGGCCCGGTCGGCCGTCTCGACCAGCGCGGCCAGACCGGCCGGGGTGGGGGCGTCGAACAGGGCCCGGATCGGCAGTTCGACGCCGAGCCTGCCGCGGATCCGGCTCATCAGCTTGGTCGCGCTCAGGGAGTGCCCGCCCAGCGCGAAGAAGTCGTCGTCGATGCCGACGCCCGGCACCTCGAGGATGTCGGCGTAGATCTCGCACAGCACCGTCTCCACCCGGGTGCGCGGACCGCGGCCGGCCGTCTCCGGGGCGGGCGAGGGGAGGGCGGCGCGGTCGAGTTTGCCGTTCGGGTTGAGCGGCAGGCGGTCGAGGATGACGAAGGCGGAGGGGATCATGTACTCGGGCAGCGCGTCCCCGACGTACCGGCGCAGGTCCGCCGGTACCGGCGGGGTGCCGGCCGGGACCACGTAGGCGACGACGCGCTTGCCGCTGGGCGGCTGCGGCAGGGCCACGACGGCCACCTGGGCGATGTCCGGGTGCCCCAGCAGCAGCGACTCGATCTCGCCCAGTTCGATCCGGAAGCCCCGGACCTTCACCTGGTGGTCGCTGCGCCCGACGAACAGCAGCTCGCCGTCCGCCCGCCACCGCACCAGGTCGCCGGTGCGGTAGATCCGGCTGCCCGGCGCGCCGAAGGGGTTGGCCACGAACCGCTCGGCCGTGACGCCCGGCCGGTTCAGGTAGCCGCGGGCCAGTTGCGCCCCGCCGATGTAGAGCTCGCCCACCACCCCGGGCGGGACCGGCTGGAGATAGCGGTCCAGCACATAGAGGTGGGTGTTGGCGATCGGGTGGCCGATGGGCGGTTCGTCCGGCCACTGCGCCACCGACTCCGGCAGCGGGAACTCGGTCGCCATATGGGTCTCGGTGGGCCCGTAGCCGTTGATCAGCCGGCGGTTGCCGGGGTTGTCCCGGAAGAACGCCTTCACCTCGTCGGACAGCACCAGGGCCTCGCCGCCCTGCCCGATGCGCCGCAGCGCGGGCAGGGTCGCCCCGGCGGCGTTCGCCGCCTCGCACACCGCGTTCAGCACCAGGTTCGGTACGAAGGTCAGGTCGTTGACCTCGTTGGCGCCGAGCCATGCCACGAGCTTCTCGGCGTCCTTACGGACCCCGTCCTCCGGTATGACCACGCATCCGCCGCTGACCGTGGCGATGAGGATCTCCATGGCGGAGACGTCGAAGCTGATCGCGGAGAACTGGGCGATCGTGGCGGGCGGTTCCACCTCGGTCCACCAGACCAGCAGGTTCACCAGCGCCTTGGCGGGCATCGACACCGCCTTGGGCACCCCGGTGGAGCCCGATGTGTAGATCACGTAGCAGGGGTGGTCGGGCCGCAGCGGGGAGCGCCGGTCGGCGTCGGTGACATCGGCGGACGACAGATGCCCGACCTCGACCGGGCCGGTCAGCTCCAGGGCCGGCCGGGCGTCCCGCAGCATGAACTCGATCCGCTCGGCCGGGTAGGCGGTGTCGATCGGTACGTACGCGCCACCGGCCTTCAGCACCGCCCACAGCGCGACGACCAGGTCCACCGACCGCTCCATGCGCAGGGCCACCAGGGACTCCGGGCCGACGCCCTGGGCCACCAGATGACGGGCGAGCTGGTTGGCCCGGCCGTTGAGCTCCGCGTAGGTCAGGGTGGTCTCGCCCATGCGCACGGCGGGCAGGCCGGGCGTGCGGGCCGCCTGGGCCGCCAGCATGTCGGGCAGGGACTGCTCGGGGACGTCCCAGGCGGAGTCGTTCCACTCCACCAGGATCCGCTCGCGCTCGCGCGGCGACAGGATGTCGATGTCGGCCACCGCGCGCCGCGCGTCGTCCGCCACCGTGGTGAGCACCCGGACCAGCCGCTCCGCCACCGTCTCGACCGTGGCGGCGTCGAACAGGTCCGCGCTGTATTCGATCTGGCCCTTCACCCCGGCCGGCCGCCGGTCCTCGGTGTGGCTCTCCTCGAAGTTGACGTGCAGGTCGAACCGGGAGACGCCGAACACCCGGGTCTGCCCGGTCGCGGTGACCCCGGGCAGCGCCAGCGCGGTGTCGGTGGGCTGCGCCGTCATGGACACCTGGAACAGCGGGTTGCGGCCCGCGGACCGCACCGGGTTGAGCTCCCGGACCAGCTGCTCGAAGGGGATGTCCTGGTGGGCGAAGGCGGCCAGGTCGCCGTCGAGGACCCGCTCCAGGAGTTCCTCGAACGTGGGGTTGCCGGACAGGTCGGTGCGCAGCACGAGGGTGTTGACGAAGAATCCGACCAGCTCGTCCAGCGCCTCGTCGGACCGCCCGGCCACCGGTGTGCCGACCGGGATGTCCACGCCGCCGGACAGCTTGCCCAGCAGCACCGCGAACGCGGCGTGGAACAGCATGAACATCGTGGTGCCGGTCCGGCGGGCCAGCGCGGTGAGCCGTTCGTGCACCTCCGGCGCCACCTCGAACTCCACGATGCCGCCGCGGTAGGACGGGGCGGCGGGGCGCGGGCGGTCGAACGGCAGCCCCAGCTCGTCCGGCAGCCCGGCCAGGGTTTCGGTCCAGAAGCGCAGCTGCGCGGCGTGGGCGCTGTCCGGGTCGGACGTCTCGCCGAGGAGTTCGCGCTGCCACAGCGTGTAGTCCACGTAGTGCACCGGCAGCTCCGGCCACGCCGGGGCGGTGCCGGCCAGCCGCGCCTGGTAGGCGTGGGCGAGGTCGCGCGCGAACGGCGCCTTGGACCACTCGTCGCTCGCGATGTGGTGGATCAGCGCCAGCAGGATGTGCTCGTCGGGGCCGAGGACGAACAGCCAGGCCCGGATGGGGATCTCGGCGGCCAGGTCGAAGGCGTGGCCCGCGGCGGCGCGCAGCCGCTCCTCGGCCGCCTCCGGGTCGACGTCGGTGACGGTCAGCACGGGGTGGGCGTCCTCGGCCGCGATCACCCGCTGGACCGGCTGGCCGTTCACCTCCGGGAAGACGGTGCGCAGGCTTTCGTGCCGGCCGACGACGTCGTCCAGGGCGGCCGCCAGCGCGGTGTGGTCCAGCCGCCCGTGCAGCCGGTACACCAGCGGCACGTTGTAGGTCGGGCTCGGCCCCGCCAGCCGGCCCAGGAACCACAGCCGCTGCTGTGCGAAGGACGGCGGCACCTGCGGTGGCCGCTCCCTGCGCGTCAGCGGGAGGCGGGCCCGTCCGGCGGTCTCCACCAGCCCCGCGACGGCGGCGGGGGTGCGCTCCTCGAACAGTGCGCGCAGCGAGACGTCGACCCCGAGCACGGCGCGGATGCGGCTCACGATCCTGGTGCCGGTCAGGGACTCACCGCCCAGGTCGAAGAAGTCCTCGTCGGCTTCGACCCCGGGCATCCCCAGCACCTCGGAGAAGATCTCGCACAGGAACTGCTCCGCCGACTTGCGCGGCGGTACGGCGGGGGCGATATCCGGGAGGGGCCGCGCGATGGCGTCCGGTTTCGGCTCCGGTATCTGCTCCGGATTCAACGGCATCGTCATGACTCCATACGCTCGTTGTCGGTCATCGACGTTCGAGTTCGAAAATGACCTCGCTGGCCACCATGTCGATGGAATGCTTGCGGCGCAGCCGCCAGCCGCCCTCCTCGAAAACCGATTCCCAGTCCTGCGCGGTCGGCAGGAAATCCCCCATCAAGTCGTGCGCCACCTCGAATCCGAGGGTGAACACCCGCAATTCCTGATCCGGCACACCGACCGTGCGCGTGGCGTCGCCGAGCAGGAATCGCCGCGCGTTCGGGAAGAGGTCGCGCAGCCGGGAGAGCGTGGCGACGCACTGTTCCCGCGGCCAGAAGTCATGGCCGGCCATGAAGCAGGTCAACAGCTCCACCTCGGCGAATTCCGGGCGCGGGGCCATGCTCAGCATGTCGGCCTCGACGAACGACAGCCGGTCGGTCAGTCCGGCCTCCGCGGCGCTCTGCTCGGCCACCCGCACGGCGGCGGGCGCGATGTCGATACCGAGCCCCTTGGCCGCCGGGTACCGGCGCAGGATCTGCTGGAGCCGCTCGCCGCTGCCGCAGCCCAGGTCGGTCACTTGCCGCAGGTCGAAGTCGAGGTCGTCCAGGGCCGCGTAGAACCAGGGGTCGTAGCAGAAGGTGCTGATCTCGCGGCAGGCGACCGCGATCGCCGCGGCGTCGCGCTGGTAGAACTGGCCGACCCGGTTCTTCCGCTGGAGCACGGACGGCATCTGGCGGAAGAGTTCCGCGCTGCCCCGGACCAGCCAGTGGAACAGCGACCGGGTCTGGTAGATCTCGGGGAAGGTGTCGGTGGGCGTCACCTTGTTCTCCTCGCGACGCACCACGCCCGCGGCGGACAGTGCGCGGAACATGGCGAGCGTGGCGGGCGCGTCCAGTTCCTGACGGGCGGCGAATTCCTCCGCGTCGAGAACGCCGTTCTCGTGGAGTTCGTCCAGCGCGCCCAGTTCCCATGCGGCGCCGATGGCCCAGGCGGCCACGGCGGAGTTGTAGATTCGGGCCGCTTCCGTCCAGGCCCCGGCATCAATCGAAGTGTTCACGGTCATCTCCATCACGAAAGCCGGTTCAAAACCTTGTCGAGTGATTGAGGGTTCATGAGTGATTGAGGCCGGCTTCGGGCACCGGCCCGGTGCGTGCCGGAGCGGCCCGCAGCACAACGGCGGCGGCCAGTGCGAACAGCAGGCCGCCCAGACCCGACGCGGCCAGGCCCCAGCCGGGAGTGTGGTGGTCGATGACGAAGCCGATCACCGGCGAGGCCAGCGCGATCCCCAGCCGGGTCGCCGCGTCCTGGAGGCCCATCGCCATACCGAGGGCGTGGGCCGGCGCCCGGTGGCTGACGTTCTCCGTGGTGGCGGCCAGCGTCGGCGCGCAGACCAGCTGCATCGGCATCAGCGCCAGACCCAGCAGCCACCACGGCTGCCCGACGACCAGCGCCGCCGGGACGATGAGCCCGGCGAGCAGGGTCACCAACGCCAGCTGCGGCAACGACCGCCGCACCGCGCCGTGCACCAGGCCGCCGGCGATCGACGCCACGGCGAGCATCGCCAGCACCACACCGGACCACTGGGCCTGGTCGATGGAGGACAGCGAGGCCACCAGGGCCAGTTCGGTGCCGCCGAGCGCGAACAGCGCCCCGACAGTGATCAGCAGCGTGCCCGCCAGACCGCGGCTGAGGACGCCGCCGAAGCCGCCCACCCGGAGCCCGGGGCGACCGGGCTTCCCGTCACCGGCCCGCAGCGGCGGGTTCTGCACCAGCAGGGCCGCCACCACCGCGGCGATGACCGCGCCGATCGCCGTCATCGCGGCCGTGCTGGAGTACCGCGCGGCGCAGTAGACCACGATCGCGGGCCCGATGATGAAGGACGCCTCGACCATGATGCTGTCCAGGGAAAACGCGGTGCGCTGCCGCTCCGCCGGCACGGCCGCGCTGAGCACCTGGCGCGCGATCGAGTTCGCGGGCACCACCAGCGCGCCGGCCGGGAACGCGGCGGCCACCAGCGCCGGATACGGCAGCCAGGGGGCGCCGATCCAGTACGCGGTCGCCACCGTGCCGCACACCGCGACGACGGGACGCAGGCCGTACCGGTCCAGCGCCGCCCCGACCAGGGGCGCGCCCAGCATGGTGCCGATGGTGCTCATGGTGGCGACGAACCCGGCGTCGATGTAGCCGCGGTCGAGCCGGGTGACCACATGGAGGGTCAGGGTCAGGCTCATGGCGGCCGTCGGGAGGCGCGCCACGAACATCAACAGGATCGACCGCGCCACCCCCGGAATCGCGAGCACCTCGCGATAGGGCCGGCTGCCACGGGCGATCCGCGTACCCACGCTCACCGGGCCACGCCTCCTTCCACCCGGCGGGACCCGTGGAGGTCCGGGCCGGGTCCGGTGCCGATCGGCGCGCTCCGGTCGAGGGAGACCGTGATGTCGTCGGCCTTGAGCCGGTAGTGCTCGTGATCGAGCAGGCTGTTGATGATCACGGCGCTGCGCCAGCCCGCGAGTCCGAGCGTCGAGTCCGCCACTCCATGGCTGTGCTGTGCCGCGTTCTGCACGTAGATCCGGTTCGCGTCGGGCCCGTCCCAGTGCACCCGGTAGTCGCTGCCCGTCTCGTACGCGTCCCCGGCCACCGGCATCCGGTCCCGCAGCGGCGCCATGAACTCGGGCAGCCGGGACCGGTAGCCGGTGGCCAGCACCACGAGGTCGCACATCGACTCGCGGGTGGTCCCGGTGACCGTGTCCAGCAGGGCGGCACGGAAGTGGTCCGGTGTCTCGGACAGGCCGGTCAGGCGTGCGCCGGCGAGCACTTCGTGGCTGAGCCCGCTGCGGGTCAGATAGTCCAGTTCGTACAGCCGGCGGTAGATCTGGGCGAGGAGTTCGCCGGTGATCCCGGTGGTGGCCGAACGCTGCCGGTCCAGCAGCCCGGCACGGTGCTCGGCGGGCAGTTCGCGGAAGTACTCCACGAACCTCGGGTTGAACCATTCGTTGCTGAACGGCGAATCGTCCAGCGGCACCAGGCCGGAGCCGCCGGTCACCCAGGTGAACCTGCGCGGCCGGCCGGTCCGGCCGGACAGCAGGTCCAGCGCCACCTCGCCCGCGCTCTGCCCGCCGCCCACCAGCAGGACGTCCTTGCCGTCGACCGGCAGTCCGCGGTCCAGGTGCTGGGAGGCGTGCCACAGGCGCGGGCTGTTGATGTCGCGCGCGCACTCCGGCACGTACGGGGCCTGCCCGACGCCGAGGACGATGCTCTCGGCCATCCGCGCACCCCGGGTGGTGCGCACCACGAACCGGCGGCCGTCGTGGTCCACCGACAGGACCGCCTCGTCGAGACAGACCCGCAGCAGCTGCGCGGCCCAGGCGAAGTACTGGTCGAACTCCTGCCTGCTCACATAGTCGCTGCTGGCGATGAGGTGCCGGTAGAGCCGGCCGTGCTCGTGCAGGAAGTTCATGAAGCTGAAGCGGGATCGCGGATCGACCTGGCTGACCAGGTCCTTGGCCGCGCTGGCCTGCAACCTCGAACCGCACCACAGCAATCCGGGGTGCCATGCGACGGACTTGCGGGATTCCACGACGCTGACCTGGACATCGCCGATCGGGTCGGCCAGCGCCGCGAGACTCAGGTTGGCGGGTCCGCCGCCAATGGCCAGGACCTTGGTGCAGTCACTTCGGTTCATCGCCAAACCAATCCTTGAAATCGACTTTCCGGCGCGCCCGCCCGGCCCGCACCTCGCCCGTCCGGCGCGGCTACCGGCCGCCGGTCACCAGCGAAATGTCCGCGATGTGCGGCCGTGAGATCAGGTCCCGGACCGCCGAAGCGGCGAAGGCGTTCATCACGACCTCGCCGACGCCGTGCTCGGACGCCAGCTTGGCGGGCGGGAACACCGTGCAGATGACGTCCTGGAGCGGAACGACGGCGTCCGCGTCCGACTGGAGCAGTCCCCGCACGTCCTCCCGCGCCTGTGCGGAGACCTCCCACACATGCCGCTCACCGGTCAGTCCGGCCGACAGCCGCCCCAGGTGCGCCGCGACGTCCGCGGCCAGCCCCATCAGCAGGTACTCCTGCGGGTTCGGCCCCCAGTCGACGCCGGTCAGCTGCTTCGGCGCGTCGACCCGCAGCGCCGGGCCGTCGGAGCCCACGGCCTTCGCCTCCAGCTGGGTGCTGCTCACCCAGCGCACCCGGCAGCTCGCCGCCGGACCGGCGGCCACGGCCTCCGGGGCGTCCGGTACGGCTGGGGCCTCCGGGGTGTCCGGGGCGTCCGTCGGCTGGCCGGCCGGGCCGGAGGCGCGGACCAGCTCCACCGCCACCGGATGCGTCAGCGTGGTGCAGTTGGGGCTGAAGTTGCGCATCTGCTCGACCAGTTCCGCGAGGACCTGATCGTCCGCACTGCCGTCCATGTCGATGCGACACCGCACCGGCTCCGCCGGGTGGTCGTAGTCGATCAGCATCTCCACGCCGTCGAACTCCACGCCGCGCGCACTGCCACCGCCGACCAGCGTGGTCAGCGCGCAGGACCCGATGCCGGTGAGGGCGAAGTCCATCGGCGACGCCCCGCCGCACGGGTCGTCGCCCGCGCTGTCGTCGACCTCGAAGCGGAAACTCCGCGCCGACTTGACCGTGCCCAGCAGGGCCGGTGCGATCCAGGCGGACAGTCCGCGCCGCGGTGACCACTTCGCCCTCGCCGTGTAGACGTAGGCCGCCTCCGCCGGGTCGTGCCGTATCTCGTGCACGACCTCGCTGAATCCGGCGGTGTTGAAGCTGTTCCTCATCGCTGCTGCTCCTCGTCGGTCGCGTCGAGGCCGGTCGCGTCGAGCGCGCTGCCCAGGTCACGGATCAGGTCAGCCGCGTTCTCGATCCCCGCCGAGAACCGCACGAGCCCGGGGTGGATGCCGATCAGCGACCGCTGCCGGGACGTGAGCGAGCTGTGCGAGGTGTTGCTCGGCATGCTCACCAGCGACTCGACCCCGCCGAGGCTGGTGGCGACGTGGGGGATCGTCAGCCGGGACATGAAGTCCAGGGCCGCCTTGTCACCGCCGCGCACCTCGAAGCTGACCATGCCGCCGTAGCCGCGGTAGTCCTCGCGTGCCAGGCCGGCGTAGCGGTCACCACCGAGATCCGGGTGGTGGACGGCGGCCACCCGCTCATGGCCGGCCAGGAACCGGGCGATCTCCCGCGCGTTGTCGTTCTGCGCCCTGATCCGCAGCGGCAGGGTCTTGAGGCCGCGCTCCAGCAGGAAGCAGGCCAGCGGTTCCAGCGTGCCGCCGAACCGGAGCACCTGCGTCCAGATGCGGTCCAGGAACTTGCGCCGTCCCACGACCGCGCCCGCCGTCAGATCGCTGTGGCCGCCCAGGTACTTGGTCGCGCTGTGCACGACGATGTGCGCGCCCAGATCCAGCGGACGCATGTTCACCGGGGTGAGGAAGGTGTTGTCCACCACCAGCAGGGCGTTCGCCTCGTCGGCGATACGGGCGATCTCACGGATCGGCGGGGCCTTGAGCAGCGGATTGGTCAGCGTCTCGAAGAACAGCAGCTGGGTCTCCGGCCGCACCGCGGCCCGGATCGCGTCGAGATCGGTGGGGTCGACGAAGGACACCTCCCGCCCGGCGGAGGGCATGTCCTCGTGCAGCAGGTTGTACGTTCCGCCGTACACGTCGTACGCCGAGATGATGTGGCTTCCGGCGTTCGTCAGGGCGTAGATCGTGCTCGCTATCGCGCTCATCCCGGAGGAGGTCACGACGCTGCTCCGGGTGCCCTCCAGCGCGGCGATCTTCTCCTGCACCGACCACTGCGTCGGATTGCCGTAACGGGTGTAGATCGGGACGTCCCGGATCGCTCCGTCGGAGAAGGCCGCGTAACTGCTCTCGTCCAGCAGGAAGGTGCTGGTCTGGAAGATCGGCGTGCCGACGCTGCCCGTGATCGGGTCCTGGTAGGTGCCCGCGTGCACCGCGAGCGTTTCCGGCGAGACATCCCGGGACAGGAACCGGTGCTGGGCCGAGACCGGCCCCGCGAAACGCGACCGGGTCAGGTCGTTGAACCAGTGGGCGTCGCTGTTCCTGCCCTCTTCGAAGCCGATCGCGGCACGGTTGTAATTATCCACGTCATCCTTCGGTTCGGTTCGCGGGAACGAATTCTGCTGATGTCGCCGTGGCAACGTATCAGGGCGTCCATCGACGGCTTATGAATAAGTTGTCGACGCGTTGTCAACGACGGATGACACGCCTCGCGCGAAACCCGGACCGAAAAGAAGCGGAGGGCCGACCTTGACATTTTCGACCGCGGCGGACCACGGTAGAAGGCGTTGACGAGTCGGCGTAAATTCACCCACCGTCATCCGGTCGACCCCGCGCGCGCCCGGTTGTGGACCCGGTATGAGCCGCGGCGGTCACAGGTATGGGGGAACAGAAAACGTAAGCAGCACCGCATGTGCGCAACGCGGTCAAGGAGGCTCGGTGAAATCAGCGCAGCAAGATTCCGCGATCTCCGTACTGGCGGACATCAAGAAGCGATACGTTCACGACCGGTCAGTCTTCATACCCGGCCGTCAGATGAAGGAACTCCTGACATTTCTCGGAGCGAGTCCGGAGGACGTCGAGAAGCTCCGGACGGCGAGTGAATCGCTGAAGGACGACCCCACCCTGCCGTTCCGGAAGACCCAGAACGGCCGTTTTTGTCTGGACAGCGGCAGCCGGCGGGTGTCCCGTCTCGAATCCCAGCCCTTCGTCCTCTCCAGTGAGGAGGACTTCGTCCGTCACGACTCCGGTGAGTTGCGGCGCTTCCATGAAATCCAGAACGACCTGGCGCTGAACCCGGCGCTGCACGCCCTCTTCGCGCTGAAGTTCCTCCTCATCCACGGCATGGACACGGTGCACCGGCCGCTGCTGGCGTACGACTCCGCCCAGTGGATATGCACCCTGTTCAACATCCGCACCACCACGGATGTCAGTCTGCTGGGCGAACCCGCCCTCGAAGGCGTGCACAGCGACGGTGTGGACCACACCATGACCACCTTCCTGGGGTGCAGCAACATGACCGACGACAGCGCGACGACCTTCATTCACGACATGCGTGAGAAGAACGCCGTGCGCTGGAACGAAACGTCGCCGGAACTGGTCGTGGGCACCGCACGGCACGGCGATTTCCTGGACACCCTGCTCCTGGTGGACCACGAGCGCAAGCACAGCGTCTCTCCCGTGTACACCATCGACCCCGACCAGCCCGCGGACCGGGACATGCTGATTTTCTTCACCAGGCGGCCGGCCCTGAAGGGACATGTCTCCTATCCGTACGACTCCATGACGGCACACCGGTCCCTGCCCATGTCGGCCGATCTCCCGTTGCTGGATCTGGACAGCGAACGCGAGCACGTCCCGGTCGGCTCCTGAACCCAAGCCGGGCATCGTCCAGGAAGGAGTCGTCACGATGTCTGATGAACCACGCTCTGAACAACCAGGCTCTGCTGAACCACGTGCGGAAACCGAGGCCGTCGAACGCGTCTGGTACGACGGGAGCTGCCACTGCGGCGGGGTGAAATTCTCCGCGGCGGCCAGCCGCAACCTGACCATCACCCTGTGCAACTGCGGTATCTGCTTCAAATCGGGACACCAGGAGCTGATGGTGCCCGAGGAGCGGTTCACCCTGCACGAGGGGCAGCAGTATCTGAAGCCCTACCGTTTCGGCAACTGCATCGCCGACCACACATTCTGCGCGGTCTGCGGAATCATGCCGTTCTACCGTCCGCGTTCGCACCCGACCGGCTATTTCAGCGTCAACGCGCGCTGCCTCGACCTCGACCAGGCCGTCAACATCGAATACGTCGAGTTCGACGGACAGAACTGGGAAGAGGCCATGGCGGCCGGCCAGCACGTACTGACCGAATGACGAGTGCGGTGAACACACTGACAAGTGGTGCCCCGGTGACGGCACGGCCCTCGCTCGACGTCGACCGCGTCACCGTCGAGTCGCTCCGCGAACTCGGCCAGCTCAAATGGGCGCTGGCCGGACCGGACCGGCTCGCGGCATGCGTCGCGGAAACCGACTTCGGGACCGCGCCGGCCGTCACCGGGGCGTTGCGGGACGCGATCGAGCGGAACATGACCGGCTACCCGACGCCGGTCCTGTCGGCCGAACTGGCCGCGGCGTGCGCCGCCTGGCAGCGGGAGAGATACGGGTGGGCGGTGGCACCGGAGGACGTCCGGCCGCTGCCCGACGTCATCCGGGCCCTGCACGTGGCCATCGCCCGCTTCTCCCGGCCCGGCTCACCGGTGATCGTCCCGGTACCGGCCTATGCGCCGTTCCTGCTGGTCCCGCGGCTGCTGGGGCGGCAGGTGTACCAGGTCGAGCTGGTCCGCTCCGGCGGCCGGTACGGCTATGACCTCGACGCCCTGGAGCGCGCGTACGCGGCCGGCGGCCACATGCTCGTGCTCTGCAACCCGCACAACCCGGTCGGCCGCGTCATGGAGGCCGCCGAACTGGTCGCGATCAGCGAGGTCGTCGAACGGCACGGCGGCCGGGTGTTCGCCGACGAGGTGCACGCGCCGCTGGTCTACGCGGGCGCCCGCCATGTGCCGTACGCCTCCACCTCGGACGCGGCCGCGGCCCACGCCATCACGGCCACCTCGGCCTCGAAGGCGTGGAACCTGGCCGGGCTGAAATGCGCCCAGGTGCTGCTCAGCAATGACGCGGACCGGCGGCGCTGGGACGCGCTGGGGCGGCTGGACACCGACGGCACCGCCACCCTGGGCATGATCGCCGCGACGACGGCCTACCGGGAGGGCGGCCCCTGGCTGGACGAGCTGCTCGCCCGGCTCGACCGGAACCGGCGTCTGCTGGGCGAGCTGCTGGACGAGCGGCTGCCGACCGTGCGCTACCAGCCGCCCGAGGGCACCTTCCTCGGCTGGCTCGACTTCCGCGGCCACCGGCCGCCGGCGGCCGACCTCGCGGAGTTCTTCGCCGAGCGGGCCGCGGTCACCCTCACCGACGGGGGCAGCTGCGGTCCGCCGGGGGAGGGGTTCGTACGTCTCAACTTCGCCACCACACCGGAGGTGCTCACCGAGATAGTGGCCCGGCTGGCGGGCGCGCTGCGCTCCCTGACGTGAGGTGACGCGACGGGACGTGAGGTGGCGCGAGGTGAGGTGGCTCAGCCGGTGGCCTTGGCGACGATGCGGTCGATCTCCTCCCGGCCGAAAGCCGGCAGGGTCGTGGACCGGACGTTGCCCGCCCCGGCGAGCTGGAGGAGCGACGCGGTGACGGTTTCGGCGTCGGGGGCCTCGATGACGGCCACGAGGTCGTACGGGCCCACGGTCCAGTAGATGTCCCGGAGCTTCGCCCCGAGCTTCTGGAGCCCGGCGGCGAATGCCTCGGACCGCCGCACGGTGTCCTTGTAGTCGCGGACTCCCTGCTCGGTCCAGTTCAGCAGCGTGACAAACGTGGGCATGGCCTTCCACCTCCGGGACGGGGGGCACCTTGCGAGGACCATCCTGGGCGTACGGCCGTGCACCCGCCCGCCAGCGCGGCGGAACGGGTGACGGGGCGGGACGGCTCGCGGGCCCGGTTTGCCGAACCGGCAACAGACGTCGTTCCCGCCGTGGACCAGGCGGCATGATCGACGCTGTTGCCCCTGGTCGACGCCCCCGGAGAGAGCCATGTCGCACCCGCCCACGACCGACCCCACCCACCGCCTGGTGCCCTCACCCGCCGGCCGCATCCACCTGGTGGAGCAGGGTGCGGGACCACTGGTGCTGCTCGTCCACGGATTCCCGGAGTCCTGGTACTCGTGGCGCCACCAGATGCCGGCCCTGGCCTCGGCCGGGTACCGGGTGGCCGCCATCGACGTCCGCGGCTACGGGCGTTCGTCCCGCCCCGAGGCGGTGGACGCCTACCGGATGCGCGAGCTGGTGGCGGACAACGTCGCCGTGGTGGAGGCGCTGGGCGAGGAAACCGCCGTACTGGTCGGGCACGACTGGGGCGCGAACATCGCCGCCACCTCGGCGCTCGTACGGCCGGATGTGTTCCGTGCGGTCGGCCTGCTGAGCGTGCCGTACGCCCCGCGCGGTGGCCCGAGGCCCAGTGAGGTCTTCACCGGAATGGGCGGGGAGGAGGAGTTCTACGTCTCCTACTTCCAGGAGCCGGGCCGGGCCGAGGCGGAGATCGAGCCCGATGTCCGTGGCTGGCTCGCGGGCATCTACGCCGCGCTGTCCGCCGACACCATGCCCGCGCCCGACCTGCCCGACCCGCATTTCATCGCCCGCGGCGGCACGATGCGCGACCGGTTCCCGGCCGGGCGGCCGGCCTGGCTGAGCGAGCGGGACCTCGATGTCTACGCGGGCGAGTTCGAGCGGACCGGACTGCGCGGGGCGCTGAGCCGCTACCGGAACATGGACCGGGACTGGGAAGAGCTGGCCGAGTTCGACGGCGCGCCGATCACCCAGCCGTCGCTGTTCATCGGCGGCGGCCGGGACGCCTCCACCACCTGGATGGGCGACGCGATCAAGGCGTACCCCAGCACGCTGCCCGGTCTCGTCGGCTCGCACATCCTCGAGGACTGCGGCCACTGGATCCAGCAGGAGCGCCCCGAGGAGATCAACCGGCTGCTGATCGACTGGCTGGGTCGGGTCGGGGACAGGTGAAGCCGTCCACGGTGAGGCCGTGTCCACGATAAAGCCGACAGGATCGTTGACGATTTCGCGGCCAGGGCTCTACGTTCACATGCGCCACAACTCAACAGGAGCGCGCGCCATGTGAGGAGACTTCCGTGAAGCGCAGGACCATGGTCATGGGACTCGCCGCGGCCGCCGCGACACCCGCCATCGGCGGGGGATACAGCGCGGCGGCGGCGGGTTCGGCCGGCTCGGACCCGTTGGCGTTCGACAAGGACGCCTACACCGCCGAGACGAAGACCGTGTCCACCGACGACGGCGACAAGCAGGTGACCTACCGCCTCTACAAAGGCGTCGTCTATGTCGCCAAGCCCGTGGACACGAAGTACCAGAGCCTGAACGTCAGCGTGCCCGTCGAGATCGACGGCAAGGCCGTCGACGCCACCCACGCCCCGATCCTGCTGGCCAACCGGATCGGCGGCTATATGTCGTCGTCGGTGACGGACGAGGGCGGCGGCGGACCGGGCGGCCCCGGCGGCCCCGGCGGTCCTGGGACGCCGGGCGGGATGGCCGGCAACGCGGACTACGGACTGGCGTCGGGGTACGTCGTGGTGGAGCCGGGGGCGCGGGGCCGTGACCTCGTGGCGTCGGACGGTACGTACTACGGCGTGGCGCCCGCCGCCATCGTGGACCTGAAGGCCGCCGTGCGGTACCTGCGCCACAACGAGGGCCGCGTCCCCGGGAACACCGACCGGATCGTCTCCTCCGGCACCAGCGCCGGGGGCGCGCTGTCCGCGCTGCTCGGCGCGTCCGGGGACAGCCCCCGGTACGACGCGTACCTGAGGGAGATCGGCGCGGCCGACGCCGGCGACGCCATCTTCGCCGCCGGCGGCTGGTGTCCCATCGCCGACCTCGAACACGCCGACATGGCGTACGAGTGGATGTTCGGCGGCAGCGAACTGAGCTCCGGCGAGGTCGTCGACCAGACCGTCTCCAAGCAGGTGAGCGCCGCGTTCGCCGACTACCAGGCGTCCTTGCGGCTGCGGGGGGAGAAGGGCTTCGGCCCCCTCACGGCGCGCACCTACGACGACTACCTGCTGAAGACCTACCTCCAGCCGGCGGCCACCCGGTATCTCACGGCGCTGCCGGACGCGGACCGTGCCGCCTACCTCGCCGACCACACCTGGATCACCTGGTCCGGCGGCCGGGCGACGTTCGCGTGGGCGGACTTCCTCGGCCATGTGGGGCGCAAGAAGAACGTACCGGCGTTCGACTCCTTCGACCTCTCCGCGCCCGAGAACAACCTCTTCGGCCAGGGGACCACCAAGGCCCGCCACTTCACGCCGTACAGCCTGCGGCACACCAGCGGCGACACCGGCGCGCGGCTCGACCGCGATCTGCCCGTCAAACTCGACCTGATGAACCCGATGCACTTCATCGGGCAGGCCAACCCCGGCCGGGCGCGGCACTGGTGGCTCCGCGTCGGCACCAGCGACACCGACACCTCGCTCACGGTCGTGGGCAACCTGGCGGCCGGTCTGGAGAACCTCGGCGACGACGTCAACGCCCTGATGTACTGGGACGCCGGGCACGGGGCCAACCAGGACCCGGGTGACTTCATGAGGTGGATCGGCGAGGTGACGGGCTACCGCGCCTGACGCCGGATCCGTCCGTCCGCGGCCCCTCGGGAGAACGCTCCCGAGGGGCCGCGGCCGTTCGCGCATGGCGCGCATCATCCTCGCTAGACAAGACGCAACGTTGCGTCTACTCTACTGGTCATGGCAATCACTCACACCCTTGCCGACCCCCGGGTCGAGGCGGCTCTCAGCCGGATGTTCGAACAGGCGGAGCAGGACGGGGCCATCGCCTCGCGACTGGGGGATCCGACGCCCGGGACGAGGACCCATCAGGAGCTCGCCGACGCCGCGGCCGAGATCTACATGCCGATCTCCGCCGAGGGCGGGAAGCTGCTCTACAACCTGGTCCGCGCCGTCCGCCCGGCCACGGTCGTCGAGTTCGGCATGTCCTTCGGCATCTCCACGCTCCACCTGGCCGCCGCCGTGCGGGACAACGGCACCGGCCGCGTCATCACCACGGAGATGAGCAAGGACAAGATCGCGTCAGCCCGTGAGACCTTCACCGAGACCGGGCTGGACGACCTGATCACCGTGCTCGAAGGGGACGCCCGGGAGACCCTCGCCGCCGTCGAAGGTCCCCTGGACATCGTTCTGCTCGACGGCTGGAAGGACCTGTGCCTGCCCGTGCTGCGGCTGCTCGAACCGCGGCTGCGGTCCGGCAGCCTCGTCGTCGCCGACGACGTCGACCAGGGCCAGGGCCTGCTGCGGCCGTACCTCGAGTACGTACGCGACCCCTCGAACGGCTACCACAACGTGACGTTCCCCATCGAGGACGGCATGGAGATCAGCTGCCGCCTCTGAGCCACGCGACCGGGCCACCGCCCGCTACCAGGACCCGGTAGACCCGGTACCTCTACGAAAGAGCAGGAAGATGCACGTATTCGTCACCGGAGCGACCGGCTGGATCGGCTCCGCCGCCGTCGACCAGTTGCTCCACGCCGGACACAAGGTCACCGGCCTCGCCCGCTCCGACGCCTCCGCCACCGCGCTCGAGGCCAAGGGCGCCCAGGCGCTGCGCGGCGACCTCGACCACCTCGACAGCCTCCGCACCGGCGCCGCCGAGGCCGACGCCGTCGTCCACCTCGCCAACAAGCACGACTGGGCCAACCCGGCCGTGACCAACAAGGCCGAGCGAGACGCCGTACAGACCATCGGCGACACCCTCGCCGGCTCCCACCGGCCGTTCGTCCTCGCCTCCGGCCTGTCCTTCCTCACCCCCGGCCGGGTGGCCACCGAGCAGGACGCGTCCCCCTTCCACGGCCCCGATTCCGCCCGCGGCGGCAGCGAGAACCTCGCGCTCGACTTCGTGCCCAAGGGCGTCAACACGATCGTCGTGCGCTTCGCCCCCACCGTGCACGGCGACGGCGACCAGGGATTCATGGCCGGACTGGTGGCCACGGCCCGCGCCAAGACCCTTGCGGGCTACATCGACGCCGGGACCAACCGCTGGGCGGCGATCCACCGCGGCGACGCCGGACGCATCGTCCGGCTCGCCCTCGACAAGCAGGCCCCGGCCGGCACCATCCTGCACGCCGTCGCCGAGACCGGCATCCCCACCCATGACATAGCCGAGGTCATCGGCCGCGGACTCGACCTGCCCATCACCTCCATCCCGACCGACCGGGCCGGCGACCACTTCGGCTGGCTGACCAGGTTCTTCGGAACCGACATGGCCGCGAGCAGCGACACCACCCGCACCCTCCTCGGCTGGACCCCCAGCGGCCCCACCCTGGCCGAGGACCTCGACAGCGGCTGCTACTACCGCTGACCGCCCGACGCCCTGGCCCACACCCCCATGGGCCAGCCGCCGCCCCTACGGCCACCGCGACCACGACCTGCACCGAGACGGTGACGGGGCAGCGCGGAGGCGGTGGGAAGGCCGGTCATCCTCCATCGCCTCTCGTCAGCACGATGTCGGGACACACATCCGGATCCACGTCGTCGAACAGCACCGGGCGGGCACGATCACCTCCCACGGTCAGGAAGGCGATCGGGTCCGGATTCCCGGGCTCGGGCCCCTCGAAGAAGTCCAGCCTGATCTGCATGCCCTCGGCACCGCTACGCGACTCGTACTCCCAGGTGCCAGAACCCTCGAATGAGCCCAGGCTGTCGTCACCATGTTCGTAGCCGCCGTAACGCCAGCTCTTCACCCGGAAGCCGGAGGAAGCGAGGCGGATCTCCATACCGCCCGTCCCCGTATAGCGGCCGGGCAACGCGGACTTGCTGATGTCGGAGACCGCCTTGGGGCAGCCGTGCGAGGGCTTTCCGCCGATCGCGTTCATCAACCGCAGATAGCCCAAGGTGAGCAGCAGCAGGAGAACGCAGGAGAAAACCAGGCCGCGCGTGATCGATCCGTACATCCACCGCACCGTGTGACGGACCACCCCGGTTCCGGTCTTAGTAGGCATCTGGGTGCAGCCGCTCCGTATCTACCGTTGACAAAGGCTACCTGGCGGGAGCATGCCATCCCTGCCCGGATCGATCCTTGGCAGATCGTTGCTTCCGAGGCCACGCTCCAGCCGCCGGCAAGTTCAAGGCCAAGTCCATCGACACCGCGGCGCCCTGACCACGTCGGCGTCCGGGGCGAGCGACCTCACGACGTGGGTTGATGACCGCGCTACACGCGGCCGGTGTGGGCCGTTGACCAGCGCATCCCAGCTGTCAGGTGTTCAAGATAGGCCGGGTGGCGGACCGTCACCACGATGTCCACGTAGGGGCGTTCGTCGAATGAGCGGGTTTCCAGCAGCCGCCACACCCTCCAGTGCTCCAGGTCGGCCGGGTCCTCCCACGTCGCCATTTCCTCGCGCGACTCCCCGGGCTCCCAGGGCTCGTCCTCGTCTTCCAAGGCCGCCACCTCGCTCCACAGCGGTACGTTGCGGACCGTGCCGCAACGGTAGGTGGTCACTACATCAGCGGCCCGTTGAGAGAACGCTTCGCCGTTGTTCCTCGTCCACACCAGGTGGGATATTCCGTCGTGTCCTGAACCTCCGCCCAGCTCGTACACGTCTTTCGCCAGGGTTCGGGGTTCGAGCACGGTCCTGCCGTCGTCCCCCAGCAGATATCCGTCCGCATCGACCCGGAGCTTCTTGCCGAAGAGGAAGCCGTACAGCTCCGAGAACTCCTCCTTCAGCCGCATGCCTGCGACGATCTCCTTGCCCCGCTCCTCGGAGAAGGGGTACCGGTCTCCACGGGGCACTCCGTCGTCGTCGTTGTGCAGGTGTCCGTTCGTCAGCAGGAACCACGCGTCCACGAGCAGGGCCATGGGGAACGTGGGCTCGCTCGGGACCTGCCAGGCATCCGGGTTGATGAGATGCACCCGTCCGCGGAAGGTCGAGTCCTCGACAGCGTCGATGGAGACGGTGAAAAGATCAGTCATGGCGAGATGCTCATTCAGTCGGCAGGCGGGGTGGTCACCGATGTTCACCCCAGTGCCCGGACAGTAACCGCCTCCACTGACAACGATCCCCGCCGTCCTCCACGGCGGTTCCTGAGACTGACTGGGCCCAGCACGCACACCGGTCGGTGACGGCGCGAGTCGCTCTTTGGAGCGATGAGGAGCGGTGCGTGAGCGCATAGTGTCGGACGGATGAACGTGGTTGACGGCAAGTGGCCCAGGTGGGGCGCTGATGCCGGTTTGGTCGCCCTGGCGGTTCTGCCGCCGCTGCTGTCGCAGCCGTACGTCGACACCTCGGGGCCGGCGTGGTCGTCGCTCATCGGGTACGAGGCGGTGGCGGCGGTGGTTCTGGTGCTGCGGCGGCGGGTGCCGGTGACGGCCTTCGTCACCGGCTTCGGCGCGCTCTTGGCGGCGCTGGTGGGGAGCGCGGGCGAGGGGGCCAAGCTGACCCCGCTGGTCTTCGTGCCACTCGCCGTGCTGCTCTACAACCTGGGCAGCCGCGGTACGAGCTGGATACGTACCGTGTCGGCGCTGCTCGGCGGTGTCGTGATGGCGCTGCTCGGCCTGTGGGTGAACCGGATGACGGCCGGCGCCAGCGAGTTCCGGGGCGGCCTGGACGTTCTCGCCGTCCTGGCTCCGATGCCGCTGGCCTGGGCGATGGGTTTCGGCTCCCGCACCCGGCGTGCGCTGCTCGCCGCGGCCGAGCAGCGGGCGGCCGAGGCGAGGCGCGCACAGCTCCTGGAGGCGGCGCAGGCCACCCAGCGGGAGCGGGCGCGGATCGCCCGTGAGATGCACGACGTGGTCGCGCATTCGCTCACCCTGCTCGTCGTGCACGCCGAGACCCTGCGGGCCCGCGGCGACGAACTGCCCGACTGGGCCCGTGCCCAGGTCGACGGGCTGGCGGCGGCGGGCCGGCAGAGCAGTGGTGAGCTGCGTGATCTGCTGCGTATGCTGCGCGATCCCGCGGACGCGGCCCCCCTGCAACCGGTGCCCGGACTCGGTGAGCTGGACGCGCTGCTGGACAGCCACCGCGCCGCGGGAGGAACGATCGAGGTGCGGATGGGGACGACGGAGACCGCCCTGGAGTCGTTGCCCACTCCGGTGCGGACGGCCGGGTACCGCATCGTGCAGGAAGCACTGGCCAACGCCCGCCGGCACGCACCCGGGGCGCCGGTCCGGCTCACCGTCGACGGCACGGCCGGCCGACTGCGGTGCGAGGTGTGGAACAGCCGCGGGGTGCGGCGCGGCACGGCCGGCGCGGGGATCGGGCTCGGCCTGGTCAGCATGCGCGAACGGGTGGACGCGCTGGGCGGAGAACTCACCGCCGGACCGACCGGCGACGGCGGTTTCCGCGTCGTGGCCACGATGCCGTGGGAGAACGCCGATGCCTGAGCAGATCAGCGTGCTCGTGGTGGACGACGAGCCGGTCATCCGCGCCGGCCTGAGCGCGATCCTGGACAGTCAGGCCGATCTCACCGTGGCGGGCACCGCGGAGGACGGCGAGGGGGCCGTCGAGGCGTGCGCGCGGCTGAGGCCGGACGTACTGCTGATGGACATCCGCATGCCGCGCCGGAACGGGCTGTGGGCGCTGGCCGAGCTGAGCCGCCGGGGGCTCCTCGGACCGGGACGGAGCCAGGTGCTCATGCTGACGACGTTCGACCTGGACGAGTACGTCGACGACGCGCTGGCCGCCGGGGCGTCCGGATTCCTGCTGAAGAACAGTTCGTACGAGGAGCTGACCGGGGCGGTGCGGGCGGCGGCGGCCGGACACAGCGCGCTGAGCCCGGCGGTGACCCGCCGGATCATCGAGGGGCATCTCAGCGGCCGGCAGCGGCCCAGCGACCACGAGCTGGCCCGGCTGAGGGACCTCACCGAGCGGGAGCGCGACGTGCTGCGGCTGGTCGGGGACGGGCTGAGCAACGCCGAGATCGCCGACCGGCTCGTGGTGAGCCTGCACACGGTGAAGACGCACGTCAGCCGCATGCTCGCGAAGACCGGCTGCCAGAGCCGGGCGCAGGCGGCGGTGCTGGCCAGGAACACGCTGTCCTGAAACCATGCGCGGTGGACGGGGCGGCGCGCTGCCGCGCCCTCGTTGTCATCCTCGTCATTCCTCGTCATTCCTTCGAATGACCGGGCGTTCGTGGGAAGCCCGCCATCGAGCGATGTGCCGGGCGGCTGCCGCTGGCTGAATGGTTGCCGTGCGCGGGGCCCGCGGCCAGGCCGCTCAGCGGGATGAACGACCGGTCCCTCGACGCACGAAGCAACCATCATGCGCCGAAGGGAACTGCCATGTCCGCACACACGTCGTCTCGCCACCGAATCCTGCGCGCGGCGCTGGCAGTGGCGTTGGCGACCGGTATGAGCGCGGTGCTCATGGGCTGCTCGGACTCGGAGGCGAGCGCGGCGAAGACGTCGGACGCTTCGGCCGTGTCGTCCGACGAGCGGCTGGCCGACATCGCACAGAAGGCGGCGGACGAGGGTTCCCTGGGGGTGATCGTCCGGGTCGACCGCGGCAAGGGGGCGCCCGTGGAGATAGCGCGGCAGGCCGGCTGGACGAAAGACGATCACCGCATCGCCGCCGACGACCAGTTCAGGGTCGGGTCCAACACCAAGACGGTCACCGCGACCCTCGTCCTGCAACAGGTCGCCGAGGGCAGGATCGGCCTCGCCGACCCGGTGGAGAAGTGGCTGCCCGGACTGGTCAAGGGCGGCGCGGACATCACCGTCCGGATGCTGCTCAACCACACCAGCGGGCTGGGCGACTTCCTGTTGACACCGCAGTTCCTGCCCTCCCTCACCGGCCAGGAGCAGCGCACCTGGCGGCCGGAGGACCTCCTGGCCATCACCCCCGAGCAGGATCCGCCGGCCGAGCCCGGTGAGAAGTACTCCTACAGCAACGCCAACTACGCGGCCCTCGGGCTGATCCTGGAGAAGGCCACTGGGAGCAGCATGGCCGAGCTGATCGAGCAGAAGATCACCAAGCCGTTGGGGATGAAGGACTCGTTCCTGGCCACGAACGCCGACTGGCCCGCCGGGAAGCAGCACGTGACCGGCTACGAACCGGACGCCGAGCGCCTGAGGGACATCCTCTCCCCGACCGTGGAGCTGCCCGAAGGCGTCGGCTTCGAGGGCCCCGAACGTCCCGACAGCAACATCGACACCACCGCCATCGACCCGAGCTGGTCCTGGGCGGCGGGGGCCATGGTCTCCACCGCACAGGACTGGCAGCGCTTCCTGACCGCGCTGATGTCCGGCGAGCTGCTGCCCAAGGCCCAGATGAAGCAGATGCGCACCACCGTCGCCGCCCCCGAGGAAGGCGGCGGTTACGGCCTCGGCCTGATGAAGGTGAACACGCCCTGCGGCACCGTCTGGGGCCACACCGGCGGCCTGCCCGGCTACTCCAGCGAGATCTACACCGACGCGAGCGGACACCGCAGCGTCGCGGTCCTGACGAGCACGAACTTCGGCATCAAGGAAAAGGCGGCCGCGACCGCGAACAAGGCCCTCGTCGAAGCGGCGACCTGCCGCATGCTGGGCAAGCCACTGCCCTCGGAGACCCCCGGCGAGTGACCGTCGCGGCGCCGGTCGCCCTGGCGGACGGGCGGGCGGACCGAGGCCACCACGAGGAGCCGGCCGGTGGCCCCGCGGACGTCTCCGCCCGGACCGCTTTGCCGACGGGTCCGGCGGCGCCGTGCCCGTCCATGACTGCGAGAACCCCCACGGCCCGGCGGGCCCGCCCGCGCCCTCAGATCTCCAGCACACCCTTGACCAGCGTGGACCCCCCACCCGCCAACGCGAGCAGAAGGACGAGTCGGCGGGCAGCGCGCTCCGGGACGCGCGTGGCGAGCGCCTTGCCGATGACCGCGCCCACCACCAGCCCAGCCACCGCGAACCCCCATACGCCCGCGCCCAGCCGGGGAACCCCGTTGGCGGCGACGGAGAACGTGTTCACCACGACCCCGTAGAACTGCGCGTTCGGCACGAACTCGCGGACCGTCCACCCCGCGTTCAGCGCGTACAGGGACACCGGCGGGCCGCCCACCCCGGCGGACGAGTTCATGAAGCCACCGGCGGCGCCCGCCGCCAGCGCTCCTTTGAGCCCGCCCAGGGCGGGGGCGTTCGCACCGCACATCACCAGCAGGACGGCCAGGGTCACCAAGCTGCCCGTTCCGGCGAGGACGACGGGTTCGGGGAGGTGGGCGGCCACCCACGTACCGGCCGGAACGGTGCAGGCCGAGGCCACGACCATGGGGACCATCGCGCTGAGCCGCACCCGCCGCCAGTCCTCCGCGAGCCCCACCGCGCAGATGACACCGGCGGCGCAGTTGGTGAGGGCGACGCCCTGGGCCGGGCCGAGCAGCAGCACCAGCGCGGGCACGGCGAGGAGCGCGAACCCCATGCCCGTCAGCCACTGCACGGAGGCCCCCGCCATGACGATCCCACCGAGAAGCAACTGCGCGTACCAACCACTCATCGCACGGAGTTTCGCATCTTTCGGGAGAGCGGCCCTGCGCGCGTGCGGCTGCGGACCCTGGTCGACGGCCGCGTCTCCCAACTGACGCACTAGTCAGTGCACAGCACAATATCGGGTCGATATGGGCACCTCGCGCCTCGCATGCATTGCGTTTATCTCAACGTATCCGTACGGTGTCGGCCATGCGGCAACAGTTCGACGTGGCGGAACGCGTACGTCAGGTGATCGGTGCAGCCGGTTGCACCCAGCGCGAATTCGCCCGGCGGGTCGTGATGGACCCGTCCAAGCTCTCGCGTTCGCTCAGCGGGAGCCGGCGCTTCACCGTGGCCGAGCTGGCGCGGATCGCGGACGCCGGGAACGTGGACGCCGGGTGGCTGCTGGGCACCACGGCGGTCGGCGGGGCGGCGGCCGGGGCCGGCGCGCCCCGGCCGCCCGCCGCGCCCCCCGAGGGCGGGCGGCCGTTGCAGATCGTGCGGGAGACGGTGCGGCTCATCGCCGAGCGCGGCTTCCACGCCGTACGCGTCGCCGACATCGCCGCGGCCTGCGACACCAGCACCGCCACCATCCACTACCACTTCCCGGGCCGCGCCGAACTGCTCGAGGCCGCCGTGCGCTGGTGCATGGACGAGGACACCGCGCGCCGCGCCGCCCGGATCGCCGAGGCCGACGACGCCCGGGAGGAGCTGCGGCAGCTGATCGCGCTCCAGGTGCCGCACACCGAGCGGCAGCGGCGGCAGTGGCTGGTGTGGCTGGACCTGTGGGCCGAGGCCGCACGGTCCACGGCCATCGGGCGGCTGCACGCCGACTTCTACCGGCAGTGGCGGCAGACCGTCGCCGACGTGATCCGGCGCGGGATCGAGCAGGGGGTCTTCCGCGCCGTCGACCCGGAGTACAGCGCGCTGCGCCTGACCGCGCTGATCGACGGGCTCGCCACTCAGGTGCTGGCCACCGCGCCCGGTGCGGGCGGGACCAGCGCCGAGGACATGGACATCGCCTGCAACGCGTACGTGGACACCGAGTTGTCCGAGGCGACCGAAGTGACCGCCCGGCGGCCCGGAGCCGACCGGCCCGGACCGGCCAGCCGGCCCGGAGCGAAGCAGCCCGGACCGCCCGACCAGCCCGGAACCGACCGGCCCGGACCGGCCAGCCGGCCCGGAACCGAGCAGCCCGGACCGCCCGACCAGCCCGGAACCGACCGGCCCGGACCGCCCGACCAGCCCGGAACCGACCGGCCCGGACCGGCCAGCCGGCCCGGAGCGAAGCAGCCCGGACCGCCCGACCAGCCCGGAACCGAGCAGCCCGGACCGCCCGACCAGCCCGGAACCGACCGGCCCGGACCGGCCAGTCAGCCCGGAGCCGAGTAGTCGGGACCGGTCAGCCGGCCCGGAGCGAAGCAGCCCGGACCGTCCGACCAGCCCGGACCGTAGCCACGCGCTGCCGCGCGCCGCGAGGAAGTCGCCGCGCACCGCGAGAAAGGGAGAGAAGCCCGTGCCCATGAACGACAGCGTGATCATCACCTGTGCCCTCACCGGCGCCGGTGACACGGTGGGCCGCAGCCCCCACGTCCCCGTCACCCCCGAGCAGATAGCCCGCTCCGCCGTCGAGGCCGCGGAGGCCGGGGCGGCCGTGGTCCACATCCACGTACGCGACCCCGAGACCGGCGCCCCCGCCCGCGACCCGCGGCTTTACCGCGAGGTCGTGGAGCGGGTCAAGGAGACCGGCACCGACGTCGTCATCAACCTCACCGCGGGTATGGGGGGCGACCTGGTCATCGACCCCGAGCACCCGCTCACCCACCTCCCCGGCACCGACCTGGTCAGCGGCCTGGAGCGGCTGCCCCACGTCGAGGAGCTGCTCCCCGACATCTGCACCCTCGACTGCGGCTCGCTCAACTTCGGCGACGGCAGCAACCTCTACGTTTCCACCCCCGACATGCTGCGCACCGGCGCCAAGCGCATCCAGGAGCTGGGCGTCCGCCCCGAGCTGGAGATCTTCGACACCGGGCAGCTGTGGTTCGCCAAGCAGCTGCTGGCCGAGGGGCTGCTCGACGACCCGACCGTCTTCCAGCTCTGCATGGGCATCCCGTGGGGCGCCCCGGCCGATCCGGGCGTGCTCCAGGCGATGGTCGGCATGCTGCCCGAGGGCGCCCAGTGGGCCAGCTTCGCGCTGGGCCGGATACAGATGCCGTGGGTGGCGCAGTCCATCCTGCTCGGCGGCAACGTACGGGTCGGGCTGGAGGACAACCTCTACCTCAGCCGGGGCGTCAAGGCCACCAACGGCCGGCTCGTCGAGCGCGCGGTCCAGATCACCGAGCTGCTGGGCGCGAAGGTCGCCACACCGGACGAGGCCCGGCGACGGCTCGGCCTCAAGCCCCGCGCGTAATCCCCCCACCACCCGCTCCCCACCCGAGGATCGCCATGCCCTCACCACCCCACACCCCCGAAGAGGTCCGCCGCGTCGCCTGCGTCGGCGCCGGAGTCATCGGCGGCGGCTGGGCCGCCCACTTCCTGGCCCGCGGCTACGACGTCACCGCCTGGGACCCGGCCCCCGACGCCGAGGAGAAGCTGCGCCGTCTCGTGGCCGCCGCCTGGCCCGCCCTGGAGCAGATCGGCCTCGCCGACGGCGCTTCCCCCGACCGGCTGACCGTCGCCGCGACCGCCGAGGAAGCCCTGTCCGACGCACAGTTCGTCCAGGAGAGCGCCCCCGAGAAGCTGGAGCTGAAGCGGTCGCTGCTGGCCCGGCTGGACGCGGCGGCCCCGCCCGGTGTCGTGATCGCGTCCTCCACCTCCGGCTACCCGATGACCGATATGCAGACCGAGGCCGCCGACCCCGGCCGGCTCGTCGTCGGTCACCCCTTCAACCCGCCGTACCTCATACCGCTGGTCGAGGTCGTCGGCGGGGAGCGGACGGACGCCGCCGCGGTCGAATGGGCCGCACGCTTCTACAAGGTGGCGGGCAAGTCCGTCATCACCATGGAGCGCGAGCTGCCCGGTTTCATCGCCAACCGGCTCCAGGAGGCGCTGTGGCGCGAGGCGCTGCACATGGTCGCCAACGGTGAGGCCACGGTGAAGGAGATCGACGACTCGATCACCGAGGGACCGGGGCTGCGGTGGGCTTTCATGGGCCCCTGCCTCACGTTCGCCCTGGCGGGCGGCGAGGGAGGCATGGGACATATGCTCGACCACTTCGGACCCTCGTTGAAGTCTCCGTGGACCCGTCTCGAGGCGCCTGAGCTGGACGCCACGCTGCGTACGGCCATGGTCGAGGGCTGTGACGAGGCGGCCGGCGGCCGTACCATCGCGCAGCTCGTCGCGGAGCGCGACCAGGGCGTCATCGACGTCCTACGGGCGACCGGCCGGCTGCCGCGGCAGCGCACCGAGGGGACGGACGGCATCGCACGCACCACCAGCAGCAGCATGGGAGACGAGACATGAGCACCACGCTCCCCGACTACCGGCAGACCGTACGTCCCGAGTGGATCGACTACAACGGCCACATGAGCGAGGCGTTCTACGTCCTCGTCTTCGGCCACAGCACCGACGAGATGATGGTGGAGACCGGGCTGGACTCCACCTACCGGGAGAAGACCGGCTGCTCCCTCTACACCGTGGAGTCGCACATCCGGTATCTGCGCGAGGTCGACGAGGGCGCGGACCTCACCATCCGTACGCGGGTGCTCGGCGTGGACGAGAAGAAGGTGCGGTTCGCCCATGAGATGCACGTGGGCGAACCGGACGGCGCCCCCGTGGCCACGACCGAGCTGCTCGCGCTCCACGTCGACCAGAAGGAGGGCCGCTCGGCGCCGTTCCCGGAGGAGGTGCGGGAGCGGCTGACGGACCTGGTGGAGAAGAGCCCCGAGTGGGCGGGCCGGGGGATCGGCCCGGTTCCGGCCGAGGCGGGTTGAACGACCACCGGCGCTCCTGAACGCCCCGGCCCCGGAACCGTCCGGGGGCCGGGGCGTTACTCGTTCCGCACCCGTGTCCGCATCCGTTCCGCACCGGGTGAGGTTGAATGGCGGTGGAGGAACCCGACAGACGCGGGGGACGCGCGTACGAGGAGTGACGACGCCATGGCGGACGCCGGACCGGACGGCAAGGGCCGGCGCGTCGAGCTGAGCGGGGTGCCCGAGACCCTGCTGTGGAACCTCTATATGCGGGCCGCCGAGGCCCGCCGGCCGCGGACCGTGCTCGAGGACCCCAAGGCCGTGGAGCTGGTCGAGCGCATCGACTACCCCTTCGAGGAGACCTTCGGGCCGCCCAACCCGCTGCTGGCCCAGGGCCACGCGCTGCGGGTCCGCACCTTCGACGCCGCCGTACGGGCGTTCCTCGACGAGCATCCGGACGGCACGGTCGTCGCGCTCGCCGAGGGACTGGAGACGCAGTTCTGGCGGGTGGACAACGGACGGGCGCGCTGGCTGTGCGTGGAGCTGCCGGAGACCGCCGAGGTGCGGCGGGCGCTGCTGCCGGACGAGGAGCGGCGGCGCACCCTCGCCCGGTCGGCGCTCGACCTGTCCTGGCGGGACGAGGTCGATCCGGGGCGCGGAGTGCTGATCACCGCCCAGGGGCTGCTGATGTATCTGCGGCCGGCCGAGGTGCGGGACCTGATCGCGGGGTGCGCCGAGCGGTTCCGGGGCGGGGCGCTGGTCTTCGACGCGGTGCCGCGGTGGTTCAGCGCCCGCACGATGCGCGGCGGGTTGCGCACCGCGCAGGGCTATCGCACCCCGCCCATGCCGTGGGGGATGGACGCGGGCGAGCTGCCGAAGGTGCGGACGGCCCATCCGGCGATCACGGACGTACGCGAGGTGCCGCCGCCGCGCGGGCGCGGGTTCTACTTCGGGGCACTGGCGCCCCTGATGCGGTGGCTGCCGGCGGTACGGAACCTGCGGCCGACGATGACGGCGATCGCCCGCTTCTCCTGAGCCCGCGCCCCTCGGACCGCGCCCCTCGGACCGCCCCCCGGACCGCGCCCTTCTCCGCCACATCCACCCTGACGTGGCCGAAAACCTCATGCTGACGCCGGGCGAACACTAGTGGAACCTATAGACGTAGTCGCTCAACCGTTTTTCGAGGTCATGGCGCATGCCTAAAATCCCGCCTGTTCCGCTCATCGGGTGGTTCGGAAGTCTGTGCATGTGCTGTGGACATTCCGACGACGGTGTCCGTGTAGTCCGTGGAGGCATGGCCGTCCCGGCCGCGGGGCGGCATCGCATGCCTCCCAACGAGCGGGAACCTGCCGTATCCGCCACGACTACTGAACCCGGGTGAGGAGCTCGGCACGGGGGGCAGCGGAGGGAATCTGGATGCTTGAGACATTGGGTCTCGACCCGACTACCGAGAACGTCTACCGTGCCATACTCGGCCAGCCGCAGATGAGCGTGGCCGATCTTCACGACCATCTCGGCATTTCGGAAGAAACGTTACGTCTTGCTCTGGACCGACTCAGCGCGCTCGCCCTGGTGCGGCCGTCCCTCCACGATCCGCAGCGCTTCCGGATCGTGGACCCCGAAGTGCCCATGCGCCTTCTGCTCGCCCGCCAGGAAGAACGTCTCGCCCAGGAACACCAGCGGATCGAGCAGACCCGCCTCGCCGTCAGCAAGCTCATGGTCGACTTCGCGGCCACGCAGTCCCGGAAGAACGCTCCGGGTGTCGAGCAACTCGAGGGAATCGAGGAGATCAGGGAGCGGATCAACGTCCTGAGCCATTCGGTGCGCACGGAGGTCATGGCCCTCGCTCCGGGCGGTGCGCAGAGCGCCGCGAGCATCGAGGCGGCCCGGCCGCAGGACGCCGAACTCCTCCGGCGGGGCGTGCTCATGCGGACCGTCTACCTGGACAGCATCCGTAACAACCCCCTGACCATGCAATACGCGAACTGGCTCCGCGAACAGGGCGGCCAGGTGCGGACGGCGCCGTCGCTGCCGATCCGCATGACCATCCTGGACCGCGAGATCGCCGTCGTTCCCACGGACGGTGAGAACAGCGCTGCCGGAGCCCTGGTCCTCAACGGGACCGGGGCCCTGGTGGCGCTGACCGCGTTCTTCGAGAACATCTGGGAGAGCGCCCTGCCGCTGGGCAACGAGCCCAACCGCCGTGACGAGCGCGGCCTCGTCGGCCAGGAGGCGGAGGCGATCAGGCTGCTGGGGCAGGGGCTGACGGACGAGGCGATAGCCAAACGCCTGGGCGTCTCCCCGCGCACCGCACGCCGGATCGCCGCCGACCTGATGGAGAAAATGGGCGCCCGCAGCCGGTTCCAGGCAGGCGCCCGTGCCACGGCCATGGGGTGGATCACCGGAACCGAGTAGCGCGTCCTCCGGTACGGCATCCGGTCACGGAACGGCACCGCCGGGCGGCAACAACCAGCCACCCGGCGGTGCCGTATGCCGCGTACGCCGTCGGCGAGCGGTGAGTCGCCCCCTCAGGCTCCGGCGCGGCTTCCAGGGCCGGTTTCCGGGATGCGCGCCGATTGGGCAAAACCGCGCGGTCGGCGTCAGCATGGGGCGTCCCCCCGCCCGTACCGGCGCCTGTCAGGGCTTCGGGACGGGGACGCCTGCCCCGCCGCCCCCGGAAGGACACCCGTGCCGACCCCATCCCCCTCCCGGTCTCAATCCCGGTCATCCCGCCGGGACTCGGCCACACCCCCGCGACCGCGCCCCCTGGACGCACTGCCGTACGCGCATCGGCTCTCGCCGTTCAGCGGCGAGATCGAGCCCGAGGGCGTCTACGAGTGGCTCCACTTCGACGGCTCCGCTCTCGAGGACCTCGACGGCGAGAGCTCCCGCTTCAGCGAGTCGGCCTTCTCCTCGGTGACCTTCACCGGCGGCGGTTACCGGCGCTCACGCTTCGACGACGTCTGGCTGAACGCGGTCCGCATGGTCGGCACCGATCTGTCGGAGACCACCTGGCTGAACAGCGAATGCTCCGCCGGCATCCTCGCGGGCACGGAGATCCACAGCGCCGGGATGCACCGCGTCGTCTTCCACGGCTGCAAGTTCGACTCGGTCAACCTGCGCGGTGCCGCGCTGCGGGACGTGGCGTTCGTCGACTGCCTCTTGCGCGATGTGGACTTCGGCGGGGCGACCCTGACCGGCACATCGTTCCCCGGCTCGACCCTGGACGGCGTGCACCTCCGCAAGGCCACACTGGCCGACGTCGGTCTCCACGAGGCGGCCGGACTGCACATCGCCTCCGGGCTGGAAGCCCTGAACGGCGCGACGATCAGCTCGACCCAGCTGCTCGACCTGGCACCCGCCCTGGCCCAGGTCATCGGCCTCACGGTGCGGGACGGTGCGGGCCGGCCGTGATACGCCGGTGGCCCGGCCCGGACGAGCCGGGCCAGGCCACTGACGCCCACTGACGGCGCCGTGCACGACGCCGTCGCGCACGGCGCCGCCGTACTACTTCGTCGCGGGCCCGGACAGCTCCGTGCCGAAGGCGGCCTTGGTCGCCGGGGAGCCGAGGTCACCCGGCCCGATGAGGGCGGAGCCCTCGGCGGTGAGGCCGTCGCCGCCCGCGTACAGGAGGGCTACCGCGCCCGCGCCGTCGGTCCGCTTCGGGACACCGATGGCCAGGTCGGGCTTGCCGTCGCCGTTGTAGTCGGCCGGCGAGACGGAGTCGCCGAAGTGGTCGTTGCCCTCCATGGAGCCGGGGACGCCCTCGGTGTCGAGGGAGAAGGTCTGCGCACCCGCGTCGGTCAGCCACTCCTTGGTGCCCTTGAGCACGGTGATGGCGCCGGCGTCGTTGTAGCCACCGGGGGCCTCGGCGGCGGTGTCGCTGACGACGAGGTCGTCGTAGCCGTCGCCGTTGATGTCGGTGAGCTGGGAGGCGGTGCCGTTCTGCGCCTCACCCTTCCAGGTCACCGGGTTGGCGGTGTCGAGCCCCGAGGCGGTGCCCGGGTAGGTCCGCAGGCGGGCGTCGTCCGGACCGTCCGAGAAGCCGGTGTCAATGACGACGTCGTCCTTGCCGTCGCCGTTGACGTCACCCACCACGGCGCGGTACGAGGCGAACCACAGCGCCACGTCCTCGCCCAGCGGCGTGCTCTTCAGCCCCCCGGACGAACCGGGCAGCACGCCGAGCGTGCCCTCGTCGGCGGGGTCGTCCTGGTAGGCGACGGTGACCAGGTCGGCGAAGCCGTCCCCGTTGATGTCGCCGGACGACAGGTGCTCGATGCCCGCTCCGCCACCGGGCGGGGTGACGGCGGACATCTTCGGGGTGGCGGTGTCGCGCAGGTTCGCCGCGCCGTTGACGACCTGGACCTTGTCGCCGTCGGAGATGGCGATGTCGTCACGGCCGTCGTGGTTGTAGTCGCCCACGGCCATGGTGTCGCCGAAGTACCGGTAGGCGGTGGCCGTCGGCGCGTGGAAGGCGATCGCGTCGCTGGAGAGGCCGTCCTTGGAGCCGAAGACGACCGTGACGGAACCGGCCCGCGCGGCGTCGCCGATGGACTCGTAGTTCGCGGCGACGATCAGATCGGTGTAGCCGTCCCCGTCCACATCGCCGCGCACCACGGCCGAGCCGAAGTGGTCCCCGGCCTCGGGCGTGCCGGGCACTCCCGGGCTGGCCTGCGTCAACGTGCTGTGCCGGGCGGTGTCGACACCGCCCTGGGCCCCGTAGGTCACGGCCACGTAGCCCGCCTTGGACTTCCCGGAGACGGTGCCGTCGGGCGCGCCCACGCCGAGGTCGGCATAGCCGTCCCCGTCGATGTCGCCCGTGGTCTTACCTGCCGCGGCGGCTGCGGGGGAGGGCTGGTTCTGGTCGGTTCCGTCGCCGTTCGACACCACGGCACTGGCTCCGGCGGCCACGGCGGCGGTCACGGCGGCGCCGACCGCCACACCGACCACAGCTCTGGTCCTGTTGCGCACAAATCCTCCATGTAGTAACGCATCGGGCGCCCTCGATCCCCGGCCGCCACATGTCTCCCCCGGCAGCGGGAACGGAAGGGTCGTGGAATGAGAGCTCTCTGGAAGCTGAACGGTTGCAGAACCCAAGGAAAACGAGACAGGGTCGTAATCTTGGCCCCGCCCCGCCAACTCCCTTGCGGACCAGCGTGTTTGTCGCCAAAGGCGACCCCTTGTCCCGTTGCGGTCCGACTCGTCACCGCCTCCGCTCCGTCAGTCCCCGTCACCGACCGTGACGGGCCAGAGTGCGCCGCGCACCGCACCGGCGCACTCTGGACGCACGACGTACGACGCACGTACGACGCACGACGCACGAACACGACCTGACCGGATCGCAGTCCGCGCACCGGAACGACGCCCGCATCACCACGGGAGGTCTCACCATGTCGCACCACGAGTCGGCGGTAGGCGGCCCGGAGAGCCGGCCGCGCTCGGAAGCGTGGAAGACGGCGCTCACCGTGCTCCAGTCGGTGAAACCGCCGTTCGTACCGGAGGGGGCGGAGGCGATGACGGTTCTCGTCGCCTACCCGCCCGGCGACCCCGGCGCCCCTCCGCACCGCCACTCGGGGCCCGCTTTCGGCTACATGCTGGAGGGGGAGATGCTCTTCGAGCTCGAAGGCGAGCCGGAGCGGGTGATCAAGGCCGGGGAGACGTTCTGGGAGCCGGGCGGCGATGTCATCCACTACCAGGACGGGAACAACCGGACCGACTCGTGGAGCCGCTTCGTCGTCACCATGCTCTGCGCGCCGGGCCGCCCCATGCTCACCGTGGTCGACGACGAAGAACTGGCCCAGCGCCGACACCTGCGAGCCCCCCGCCCCACCAGCTGACCCGCCCCTACAACTCCTCGCCGGGAATCGCCAGGTAGGTCTCGCGCAGCGTGCTCAGCACCGGGTGCTCGACGGCCATGGCCGTGTCGTCGATGGCCGACAGCGCACGGACGCCGATGGACGTATTGGTGGCGAAGGCGGCCCGCATCTCCTTGGCCTGGCCGACGGTGACGGCGTCGACCTGGTGCCCCACCCGCTCCCGCAGAAGCGCCATGGTGACGCCGGGCAGGACCGGCGCCGCCGGCCACACCACCGTGCCGTCGCCGTCGATGAAGCCCACGTTCCAGGTGCCCCCTTCGGACACGCGCCCGTCGGCCCCGACGAACAGCGCGTCGTCGAACCCGCTGAGCTGCGCGGTCCGGCGGGCGTGCAGGGGTCCGAACAGCCCGGTGTGCTTGACCTCGGGAAGGTCGCGCTCGTACCGCACGGTCATCGCGCGCAACGGGGGCGGAGACATCGCACCGGCCGCCCGCACGGTCACCAGAACGCGCGGCTGGCCGGCGGCCGCGGGGTGCCCCATGTCCACCGTGGGGTCGTAGACCGTGACCCGAACGACACACGGCCCGCTCCGCCCGCCGAGAGCCTGCCGGACCTGATCCCGGACCCGCCCGGTGTCCAGGCCGGCACCCCACACCGTCGCGCAGTCCCGTTCGAGACGTTCCATATGCAAGGCCAGGCCCCGGACCCGGCCGTCGGCGTCGACGCGCATCGACGTGAAGTGGCCCAGATTCGTGAGCGCCAGGGGCATCAGGTCATCTGCGGTCACGGGCCGTCCGTCGAGTGTCGCCATACCGCCCAGCATGTCAGCGCGCCCCGCGGCTCCGGCCGCCGCAAGACCTTACTCCGGCGCGCGGAGACCTCGGCTGAGAGGAGCCTGAATGACCGACGGCGAACTGGTCCGCGACCGGCACCCCGCAGATCGTCCGCGCACGGCGTACCGCGTTGATCAAGACCCGTAATTCGAGGTGTGAGCAGGGGAGTTGACGACAGGCAAGTAGACTCCGCATTGCCCAGCCGTCTCGCAGCTTGGAGGAAGTGACCATGGCGAAGGTCCCGTTCGGTTCCCTGTCGGCCGCGATCGCGGCGCTCGGAACGGTGCTCGCTTTCTTCGCGCTCCAGCTCCGCGCAGACGGCTACGAGCAGTACGTCGAATCCGTGGCCAACTTCAGCGTCGTGATGTTCGTCACCGCGGCTCTGATCGTGGTGACGTGGATCCGTGACGGTCGGCCGCACTCGGACTGAGTTCTTCATCGGCCGCGCATCCCTCCATGCCCTCGGCCAGGAGCCGATCGGCGAGGGCGTTGCGGAAGTCCCCGTCCTGCTCGGTATCGGCGACCGGCGACGAGATCCGGTGCGAAGCCCGACGGCGGCGTCGCACCGGGTACCGCCGGGGGAACCGAGATCCTCATAGGGGATGGTCCAGCGAGGTCGTGGGGGAGCTGGTGGCGTCGGCGGCGGCCCGTAGGCGTTGCCGGGCCAGTTCGCCCGCCGCCTGCGCCGGGGTCCGGCCATGGTGCTGCGCGGTGTCCAGCAGGTGGTCGACGGTCTCCTCGATGGCATCGACCCGCGCACGGGCGTCGTCCGCACCGACGTGGTGGAGTTCGGTGCTGATGGCGTGGATGACGCCGCCCGCGCCGGCGACGAAGTCCGGTACCCAGATGATGTCGCGCTGGTGCAGCAGATCGGCGACATCCGGCGTGGCGAGCTGGTTGTTCGCCGGGCCGACCACGGCACGGCAGCGCAGCTCCGCCGAGGTCTGCCGGGTCAGGACGGAGCCGAGTGCCGCGGGGACCACGATGTCCACGTCCGCGGCGATGATCTCCTCGGGCGACTGCCAGACGGCGCCGAGCTCGTCGCTGACCGTCCGCTTGCCGGGGTCGATGTCCGTCACCGTCAGAGTGGCTCCGTCGGCCACGAGAAGGCGGGCCAGGCCGGCGCCCACGCGGCCCAGGCCGATCACGGCGAGACGGCGGCCCGCCAGGCTGGAGGTGCCGTACAGCCGCCGGCTGACGGCCCGTAGTGCGGCGAGCGTCCCCTGCGCGGTGTGCGGGGACGAGTCGCCGCTTCCCCCCAGATCCTTCGGCCTGCAGAACACGTGGGGGGTGGATTCCCCGATGACCGCCATGTCGGCGGGGCCGGTCCCGACATCCGGTCCGGTGGCGTACGCACCGCCCAGCGACGCGATGACCTCGGCCGCGTCACGCAGCACGTCGCGCCGCCGGTCGGGCCTGAGTTCCAGCCCTTCCGGCAGGGCTACGACGGCCTTCCCGCCGCCGCTGGACAGCCCGGCCACGGCGAACTTCGAGGTCATCGCGGCCGACAGGCGAAGGGCGTCGGTGAGACCGTCCCGCCAGTCGGCGTAGTGCCAGAGCCGGAGGCCGCCGGCCGCCGGACCGAGTGCCGTGGAGTGCACAGCCACGATCACCGGCAGACGGGAGCGCCGACCCGTGTGCATCACGACCTGCTCGTGATCGAGCATGGGACCTCTCCCTTTTCATTCATCCGGTTCGATGACGCCATGCTGCACAAACGTCTTCTCCGGCACCCGCCTGACCGAACGTATGGCAGATATTCGGGTACGGTCGTCGACCATGGACGAACTTGATTCGGAGATTGTCCGGCTCCTCCAGACAGATGCACGGCGGTCCAACCGCGAACTCGCCCGGCAGCTCGGCATCGCCCCCTCGACCTGCCTGGAGCGGGTCCGGGCACTCCACCGCCGGGGCGTCATCCGCGGCTACCACGCGGACATCGACCCCGCCGCCCTCAACCGCGGCGTTCAGGCGCTCGTCTCCGTTCAGGTGCGCCCCCTCAGCCGCGCCGTCATCGACGCGTTCAAGGGCTACGCCAGCGGTCTGCCGGAAGTGCTGCACACCTTCGTGCTCTCCGGAGGCGACGACTTCCTGCTGCACGTCGCCGTACAGGACCTCGACCGGCTGCACGCCTTCCTCACGGACCGGCTCAGCAAGCGCGGCGAAATCACCGGCTTCCGCACCTCGGTCATCTTTCAGCAGGTGAGCAACACCGCCCCCACCCGGCTTCCCGCGCCGGACTAGGCACCGCCCCGGGCGGATCGAGGGGTGGGGAGCGGGCGGTGCGGAGGACGGTCGGCCCGCCGGCGCCTCTTTCCGGGTGAGCCATGGGCGGCAAAAACACCGGTAAAATGACGCCCGATGCCGGAAACCCGCCAGCTCTCACCAACGCCCTCCGCACCGGACGAGCCGCTCTTGCAGGGAGGTGCGTGGCTGCCGCACGGCTATCAGCTCGACTCTCACTCGCACGCCCAGGGGCAGCTCGTATACGCCGCTGCCGGCGCACTGGCCACCGCGACCGAACGGGGCACCTGGGTCGCCCCGGCCAACCGTGTCACCTGGACACCGCCGCGCTTCGCCCACTCCCACCGCTTCTACGGCCGGACCGACGTGCGCCTCGTCGCCGTCCCGCTCGATCTGTGCGGCGAGCTCGTGGACCACCCCAGCGTCTTCGTGGTCAGCCCCCTCCTGAGGGAGGCGCTTCTGGCGCTGACCGACAAGCCGGAGAGACGGCCCGGCGCGCACCGGCGGCTGCTCGCCGTGGTCGTGGATCAACTCGCGGACGCCGCCGAGCACTCCCTGCACCTGCCCGAACCCCGTGACGACCGGCTGCGCGCCGCCACCGCTCTCCTCCACGAGGATCCCGCCCGGCCCGCCACCCTGGCCGAGCTGGGCCGAACGGTGGGCGCGAGCGAGCGCACCCTGAGCCGCCTGTTCCACACGGAACTGAGCATGAGTTTCCACCGCTGGCGCACCACCCTGCGCATCCACCACGCCCTGGCTCACCTCGCCGACGGCATGTCCGTCACCGAGACCGCGGTGGCGTGCGGCTGGTCCAATCCCTCCAGCTTCATCGACGCCTTCACCGAAGTCATCGGCCAGACGCCCGGCCGCTACCAGGCGGATCTTCGTAACCGCCGGTAGCAGTGGTCACCCCGCAGGTGTGCCGAGCGCCCACCCGCGAGGTTGGCGGCTTTCCGGCACTGGCCGTCCGGACACCGGTGGTTCGCAAGCCTCCGCCCGTTTCACAGTAAGAGCCGTACGCCGCACCACCACCGCGGCACCGTCGTTCGCGCCACCGGCGTGTCCGACCACCGCTTTGAGCACGAAAGGCTCGCACCCCCATGGCAGAGACACGCGAACACACGGCTGTCGTCATCGTCGGGGCCGGCGTCGCCGGTCTGACGCTCGGCAACTTCCTGCTGCGCAACGGCATCGACTGCACCGTGCTGGAGAAGCACCCCCGCGCCTATGTCGAGCAGCGCCAGCGCGCAGGGACCATCGACACGTTCGGGGTGCGGATGTTCCGTGAGTGGGGCCTGGAAGAGGTGCTGGAAGGCGACCCCATCCCGCACAGCGAGGGCGGCTTCTACATCGACGGACAGGCGATGCCGATCGACGTGGACGACGACGACAACGACAGCCTCTACTGTCCCCAGCAGACCCTGGTGCGCAACCTCACCGACGTGTTCCTGCGTGACGGCGGAGACCTCCGCTACGAAGCCGTCGACGTGGCCCTGGAAGACATCACCGGCGAGCGCCCCGTCGTCCGCTACCAGGACGCCGACGGCACGGCCAAGGCCATCGTCTGCGACGTCATAGCCGGATGCGACGGCTTCCACGGCGTGAGCCGGCGCACCATCCCGGCCTCCGCACTGACCGAGTACTCCCACGCGTACGGGTACTCCTGGCTCAGCGTCCTGGCCGCGGTCCCGACCAGCCCGTCCGGCATGGCGATCCACTCACTGGGACTCGCCGGCATGATCCCCCGCGGCCCGCACGCCAGCCGCGTCTACCTCCAGTGCGCCGTCGACGACACCCCCGAGCAGTGGCCCGACGAGCGCATCTGGAGCCAGCTGGAAGCCCGCTTCGGCACCCCCGTGTCAACCGGCGAGATCATCGACAAGCGGATCGTGCCGCTGCGCAGCGTGGTCTTCGACCCGATGAGTCACGGCAACCTCTACCTCCTCGGAGACGCCGCCCACATCGTCCCGCCGATGAGCGCCAAGGGCATCCACCTCGCCCTCCACGACACCGAGATCTTCGCCCGCGCCGTCATCCGCCGGCTCAAGGAGGGCGACCGAAGCCTCCTCGACAGCTACTCCGAGACCTGCCTGCCCCACATCTGGAACTACCAGGCATTCGCGACCTGGATCACCGACACCATGCACAACGCCGGCTTCACCGGCTACGAAGGCGAATTCCGCAAGCAGATCGCCCGCGCCGAACTCCAGCGCCAGTTCACCTCGGACGCGGCGAACAAGCTCTTCAGCGAACTCACCGCCGGAACCAACTAGCCCACGCCCCAGCGGCTTCACCGGCGCGCTCGGCGTCGGCTCTCTGCTGGAGCGCACCATCCTGACATCCCCTGCCCCGGCCTTCCGGGACGCGGCAGCCTCGCCACCACGGCGCATGCCGGCGGCATCCCGTACTCCGAGCTGGTGCACCGTCTCGTACGGGCCGCGTTCACCAAGCCGGCGTACGTGCCGTAGGCAAGACTGGGGCGCATGAGCGTCCCGACGATCACTCATCCTGTCCCGTACTACTCACAGTGGGAGTCCGCGTCTTGGGTACCGGATTTCCTCTCCGGTACCAAGGACGCGGCGGATGACCCGCTGTGGCAGAAGTCCGGCGCCGGCTCCCCGCAGGAATACGCCTTCTGGGCACCGCGCATGTGTGGTGTGGCGTGTCTGCGGATGGCGCTGGACTTCTGGCGGCATCCGGTGCCGCCCTCTGTGCCGCTCGTGCGCGAGCTGTGCGAGGCCGGCGCCTACGTCCGCGAGGGGAACACGGTGAAAGGGCTGATCTACCAACCGTTCGCCGATCACGTACAAGCACGTTGGGGATTGGAGGCCCGCTCCGCCCCCGACCTGTCCGCCGAGCAACTTCCGGAGATCATCGCCAGTGGGCGCCTGGCCATGCTGTCTGTACACAACACGATCCGTACACCCCGAGCAGAACCACCGAGCAAGGGCGGACACCTGGTGCTCGCCATCGGCGTCAGCGAGGAGGGCGTGCTGCTGCACAACCCCTCAGGGCTTCCCGACCTGTCCCAAGAAGCCGCAACGGTGTCGTGGGCCCGCTTGGACCACTTCTTCGCGGGGCGGGGCGTGATCCTCGGTGACTGAGGAGAGCGACGCCAGGACCACGGAGAACGGACCCCGCACGCGGCGGATCGCCGTGCTCGGCGAGATGTACGAACTCGGAGACGAGGCGGCACAGGCGCATTGGACCATCGGCCAGGAGGCCGGCCGGCTCGGCATCGACATCGTGATCGCGGTGGGCGGGGCGATGGCCAAGCAGCTCGCCCTCGGGGCTGCTCAAGCTGGCGCCGATACCGCCATCGTCAGCGACAACGAGACGGCTACGGCTCTCCTGGAAAAGATTGTCCAGCCTGATGACGTGGTCCTGATCAAGGGATCGCGGGGCGGGATGCGATGGCAGATCGCCCAGGCCCTCACCGGGCAGAAGATCACTGGTCTCCTGAGCTGATCTCGCGTGCCGGAAGCTGGTGGAATCGATCAAGGAGCGCGTCGATGCGGGTGGGGCGTCCAGCTATATCGCCGCCGCCCATCAAGACCTCCGTCCCATCCCGGCTTTCCAGCGTGGTGGGCGTGGTACTCGGCGGACGCGCTGTCTGGAGTTCGGTGAGTCTGTCGGGGATGGCCACGGGCCGGACGATAAGCCGATCGCCTCACTCGTTCCTCGTCTGAGTTTCGTGCCCGGCGAGGGGGATCTTTCGCGTTCAACCTCCCCTGCCCTTGCTCGCGCGGCGTACCGTGACCAAAAGACCTTCTGGCGGGGGTACATCATGAGCAGCAAGACCATTGGTGACCGCCTCAGCGAGCTCCGGCGCTACCGCGACGTCACCCAGGAGCAGCTGGCCGAACGGTCAGGCGTCCACGTCGACACCATCCGGAAGCTGGAGCAGAACGTCCGGCAGTCGGCGCGCCTGGGCACTCTTCGGAAGCTGGCGAGGGCCCTCGATACTGAGCTGGATCGACTATTGGGGCAGCCCACCGTGACCACAGAACTCCCTGATGACGACGGCGGGCTGATCGCCTTGCGCGACGCGATCCAGGACATCAGCGCTCTGCCAGGCGTGCCTTCTGACGATCTCGACGAGGCCCTGCCCTCCGCCGAGTCGTGGATGGGCCAGGTCCGGGCGGCCACCACGCTCTACTGGGAAGGGGCGTACAGCGAGCTCGCGCGATGCCTCCCTCTCCTCCTTCGGGACGGGCGCGCAGTGGCCCGGGAGACGACCGGCTCGCTCGTCGAGCAGGTCTGGAACCAGCTCGCGCTGTCGTACCAGCTCGCGGCCAGCCTCGCGACGCAGTCAGGGCACCCCGACTGGGCTTTCGAAGCCGTGGAGAAGCAGCTGCATGCGGCACAGCGCGCGTCCGATCCGCTGATGGAGGGGATGGGTGTCTCCACCCTGTCGTGGGTGCTGCTGAGGCAAGGCCGATGGGAGGAAGCACAGTCCATCGCCGAGCGGAAAGCCGACGCGCTGGAGCCATCCATGCGGCGCGGTACGAGCGCTCAGTACGCGGTGTACGGGAACCTCTTGGTGGCGGCGGCCACACCTGCCGCACGGCGGGATCAGAAGGATGAGGCCGATGAGTACCTCAACTTCGCTGAGGCTGCGGCCGTCCGGTCTGGCGCCGTGCGCGTGTACGGGACCGCCTTCTCTCCGGTCGACGTCAAGACGCAGATCGTCAACATCGCCATGGCAGGCAGCGAGCCAGAGGTGGAGAAGGCTCTGGAGGCGTCCAAGGAGGTGCGCCACAACTTGATCAAACGTCCGGTGCATCTGGCCGCCCACCGCCTGGACGTGGCTCAGGCTCAATATCAGGCGGGCGACAGCGAGGCAGCGCTGGACACGCTGCTGGAAGTGGAGGCTGACCAGCCCGAATGGATCCGCTATCAGATGCTTGCGCGGGCCACCGTTTTGGAGATGCGTGAGGAGGAGCGGCGGCGGAACTCCAGGCTCCGGGGGCTGGCCGCCCGACTGGGAGTTGAGCCTGCTCTCTGACCAGGACGTGATGTCCTACTCGCGCCATAATCGGGTCAGCGTCTGGTGCTCTTCGTCACTGGGCTGTGATCGCGCACGCACCTAGCGTGATCTGCATCGCGGCGGCGCTGGTCCCGTTCCCGCCAGGACACCGGTCAGCGCCGCCCCTCGCAGATCATCCGCAGGGGAGCCCGACGTGACGACCAGAGCCTTACCGTGGACACTACCGAACAACGCGGACGTCGAGGCGTTACCCGTGGGCAAATGGTGGGACGCCATCTCCGCGCCCACTCCTGTCGCCGACCGCGCCCTGGAGCTGCTCGGGCGGGACTCGGGCGCCGTCATCCAAGACGACACCTACGGCAAGACCTACTGGCTGATCGGAGTCGGCACCGCCCGCAGCTGGTGCATGCGCCAGGTCCGCGTCCTCACCGAACTCGCCGACGAACGCACCCTCCTCGGCGTACCGCCCGCATCCTGGGGAGCCGAGCACCGGACGCACTGGCGGATCCCGCTCGGCCCGAACCGGTACTTGACCGACACCAATCACCTGGCCCCCGCCCTGGGCCAGGCCCTTTACGACGTCCTCGGCCCGAGGCCGAACGGCCGGCAGCTGTGCTACCGATGCCAGCTGCCCACCGACGAGCCGGTCATCGTGGAAGTCCACCACAGCGTCAGCGGCGCCGGCCGCACCACCTACGCCTGCCCGTCCCACGCCTCTACGTACCAGCGTGACCCGGTCGCCGAGGCCGCCGCCAGGCGCCGCGCCCTCGAACAGGGCAGGACCCGATGACAGACAGCCTCACCATCCCGGGCCGTGGACCCGCGCCCCTGGTCCTGGGCGCATACCTGCGGTCCCTACGGCTCGCCAAGGGCCTTACGCCCACCGCCGCAGCCGACGCCATCCGCAGCTCACCATCCAAGATCAACCGGATGGAAACCGGCCAGGTAGCACAGCGATGGGAGGACGTATCCACCCTGACCAGGCTCTACGGCGTGACCGACATGGACACCATCACCGGCGCAATGCGGTGGACAGGCTGGCAGTCGACAGACCCCGAACGCTTCCCGGGCCCCATCCGCGATGACGCCGAGGGCTGGATGGACCGGCTGCGCGCGTGCGAACACCAGGCGTCCGAAATCTGCGTCTACGCCTCGGTCACCATGCCCCGCATCGTGCAGACCACCGGATGCCCCGTGGACCGCCTGACCCTGCTGACCTCGTCGGCCCAACCCCCGCGGGTCCCGGTGCATACCGCGCTCGCGGACCAGACGCAGGACGTCACCGTGCTGCTCGACGGGGCGATGCTGCTGCGGACGCTCGGAAATCCGCTGGCGATGGCAGCGCAAATGGCCTACTTGCAGCGACTGGCAACCTCCCCACATGGCCCGCGCGTCGTGGTGGTGCCCCTTCGGACAGGGACCGTACCGCCCCCGGGCACCCTGCACCGCTTCCACCTCCACGGGCAGGAGGTGTTCGCCGAGGAGACATGGAGCGCGGTCTACGCCAGCGGAACGGACGGCCAGGCGGCGCGCGACCGCCTCGCGGCCGGACTCCAGGCCGCCAAGGATCCCGAGGCGAGCGCCGCTCTGCTGGACGCAGCACGTCGGCGGTTCGAGCTGCTGGCCGAGGACCCGGCGTCCGATCCTCTCCTCGAGGAGGTGGCGGTATGACCGCGAGTCTGCTGGGCTCGGCTGCCGAGACCGAGTGGCGCGCAGCCCTGGAGCACGCCGCGGGCTGCCCGGCCTGCCGGGCGCCCGGCACCAGGTGCGAGACCGGGGAGCACCTGCTGGCCGCTTACGAGGAGGCCGCACGGCAGGCCCGGTCAGGAGCTGCTGGATGAGGCACCGCCGGCAGCCTCCCGCCGAACGAGCGGCGCTGCTCGCCTTCCGAGCCGCCCGGATGGGCCTGCTGCTCAGCGTGATCCTCGCGCTGCCGGCGCTCGCGGTCTACCTCTGCGTGGCCGGGGACCCGGCCCGATAGACCGGGTGGGTCGCTGGTGTTCCGGGCCCCCGTACCGGAAGCGCCGGCGCCGGCGGTCCACCCTCCCGGACACCCTGCGGCCGGTGCAGCCAGCCACGGCCGCCGGCCGCAGGGCAGGCACTCCGGCCCCGACCTGGGACCGCGGGCCGGAGCCCCCTCACAGAAAAGCCCCCGCCCCGGACGCGCGCTTGGACGGCCGGCGACCGGGACGAGGACCACGCACCACTCCAACGAGAGAGAGGCACGCATGACCGACGTTACTGCGTTACTCGAACGCCCCAAGCGGGACGGAGTGATCCGGACCGTCCTCAACAACAACCCCGGCATGGAAGCGGAGATGGCCGAGCGGATCGTCGACGAGGCCGTCAAGTTCACCGCGACCTGCGCCGCGTTCCCCAACGCCCGGCTGCGCCCGTCGCGGGTGGTCGATGAGGGCTGGCACGCCCTGATCCTCCACACCCGCGTCTACAGCGAGCTGTGCGAGGGGCTCGGCCGCTTCGTGCACCACAAGCCGGAACCGCCGGACCCGTCCCGGCACAACGCGGGCAAGCTGACGCGCACCCAGGAGATGATCGCTCGGGCGGGGTTCACGGTGGATGACACGCTGTGGCTGGCGCCGACCGACCAGACCATCCCGGTCGCGGCCGACTGCGAGCACAGCGAGCCCGGCGGCGAGAACACATGCACTGGCGACTGCAGCAACACCGGCCCGAACTGACCCAGCAAGAGGAGCTGACACCCGTGCACGCCATCCGTACTCTCGACAACAGGAGGTGACCATCGTGTCGCAATGGGTGAATCCTCGCGCTGTCGAGACCGTGCGGTTCGCGAGCCAGTTCCAGGCGCCCGCCGCACTCCCGGATGACGCCTGCGGGTGCTGGACTGGGCGCCGGCGGCGATGGGGCACGGCTCAGCGCCCTCGACGGCGGCTCGCGGCAACCGTGTTCGCTGCCCCCGACGGGGCGCTCTACGCCGTGCCGTGCAGCCGGTGCGGCGGCAAGGGCGTCGTTTCGTAGGGCAATGGTACGGAAACGCCCGTCCGTGTGTCGCTCTCGCGATGCGCGGACGGGCCTGCCCAGAGCACCCGGTCTGCCGCCGTTCCTGGCTCCGTTGATCCGCGTCCCGACCTTGGTTCCGGCTGCCTATCGCCCTCCCAAGGGCCCGCGTGTCCAGCCGATTCCCCCGGGCACGCCACCCGACCCCCGCTTTCCGCCCCTCACGCCCGGACAGCAGAAGAACTTGCGATGTCTCGAGTGGCAGGCCGGCGGAGATCGCCTACCAGAAGCGCAAAGCGCGTGGCCGGCTATTCGGAGTACGAGGTCCCCATCCCGGGTGGACGGCTGCCGCGATCTCGACGGGATGGCCATCGAGGCCAAGTACATCAACAAACCAAACCAGCGCTGCTACCGCTCGCTCGACGACCTCCGTGAGAACCATGAGTAGAGGAAGGACTTCCTCTACCGCTCGCACCGCGATGAGCTCAAGAAGTACGCCGCTGCGCTCAACGACCCGAGGAACACGGAGATGCGAGGAGCCGAGAAGGTGACGGATAATCAGGAACCCGTCCAGTACTGGCGCGCCATGATGACCGCCTACGGTGTTGAGGGCCACGCCCGCTACGCACCCTGACCGCCGCTGCCCCATCATCGCCCAGGAAGCACAGCGCCACGATGGAACCGGAAGAGATCGCCGAACTCCGCACCATGTACATCTTCACCCCGCCGGAGGGGCAGAACTGGGGCCTGACCTACGAGGGTCTTGAGGCCCTCCTGCGCGAGCGTGACCCCGAGGAGTTCATCCGCGTCGACGACAACTCCGACGGCCCGGTCAGCGGATCGTCTATGCACTTCGGGATCACCCTGGACGACGAAGAGCTTGAGAGCATGGCCCTGCTCTCCCCGGAGGGAGTCTCGGTCAAGGACTGCACCGTACACACGGCGGCCGCCTTCGCCATCTGGCTCTCGAACAACGTGGTGCCGACGGGCGTAGCCGTTATGTTCAACACGGAATGGGGCCTGGAAGCCGAACTGCCGGACACCCCAGTTCCAGAAGCCACACGCCCGCGCGTCGCGGCCACGTTCATGGAGCACCTCAAAGACACCGGAAAGCTTGACTGAACCCGGAGGCCGATGGCTCCCCGCGCGACCGATGAGCCGTTCGGCGGTCACGGGGGCCGGTCGGCACGGCGACTGGCGGCGCTACCGCTTGGGTCGTACAGCTTGGATACCCGGAGCTCAGCCGCTAACTCGGCCACATCCTGTGCGGCGTGCTCGTCGAACGTGTGCCGGGGCGTGGTCGATCGCCCTCGGACTGTGACCCGTCCTCGCTGCTCGCGGCCGATAGACGGGGTGGGTCGCTGGTGTTCCGGGCCCCCGTACCGGAAGCGACGGCGCCAGCGGCCGACCCTCCCGCCTAGAAAGCGCCAGGGCGGGCCGCACATCAATCGAACCTGAAACATCGGCCACGGCGCGGCCCAGTCGCGCCCACCCACTGAGGGAGACCGTGGTGACCACACGCCTCGTATCGCCGAACACCGTACTCGCCAACGCCCTGACCAACGCCGAAGATGTCCTGGCGCCCCGCATCCACACCAAGCCGCCCAAGCGCGTCGCATTCATGGTCGGCACGCAGATCAACGGCGTGCCCCATCTGGGGACCTCGCTCGTACAATCCCTCACCTTCGCCGCCGCTGCCCGGGTCCGGGACCGCTTCGGAATCCCCGTCGAGGTCACGTTCGGTGCACTCGACAACGCGCCGCACGAGGTCATCACCGACCCAGCAACAGGGCACCGGTACCAGCGCGCCTATGCGCACGCCCTCGGCCAGGACGTCCTCGCTGCCCAGGTCGAGGACCTGTACTGGCCACTCTTCGACGCACTATCGGACAGGCTCTCGGTCCCATACTCGGTCGAGACGTACTCGCGGCAGCAGCAGACCGAGCAATTCCGGTGCACCTGGTTACGTGCGCACCGCCGCATCGATGCCGCCCGCTGGTGGCTCGACCCAGCGAACGGCGTACCGCACGTCCGCGTGCCCTGCCCGGCACCCAGCTGCGGATGGGCGGAGAAGTACGCGGAGCGGACCCGCATTCTCCTCGGAGCTGACCACGCCGAGGTGCACGCCGTCTGCCTCCACCACGGCCCGTACGAGGTCGCCATCTCACCGGCCGGCGGCGGGTACCTCGACCTTGCGACGCTGTACCGGAACCTCGTCAAGGAAGTTGCCGCCGCAGCCGCGAGCGACCGTCTGTCCGTCATGGTCAAGGGCGGCGACTGGGTGTTCGGCTCGCAGCTCGTCGACGGAGCGCTGCAGGCCGTAGGGCTCACCCCCGGGCAACTGCCCGCCCGCCTGTTCTGCCCGCAGGTGGTCACCGATACGGGCGCGAAACTGTCCAAGTCGCTCATCCGCGAAGGCCAAGCGCCCTTGCCCGACGGCGCCGCCCCTTGGATGCTCGACACCCGAATGTGGTCGGGATCGTTGTCCGAGTACGTCGATCGGCTGCTCGCCATGGCCGAGGTGCTGCTGTCCGATCCCCGGCACTTCTTCCGCTGGTACTCGGCCGGTGAACTCGGCCGCCTGATGTCTGACCCGATGAGGAGCGAAACCGCGCCATGTCCCACGCCGCCACCCGCGTGCACGAGCTGAACCTGTACCGCAGGTACTTCGACCTGGTATCGGCCGGCCGGAAGAGGATCGAGGTACGGGTGCGGTACCCGCACCTGGAAGACCTCGCCGCCGGGCATGTGATCCGCTTCCGAATCAAGGGCACCGACGAGACGTGCGACGTGCTCGTGAAGCGCGTCACCGCATACGACGACTTCGAGGCACTGCTCGACGGCGAGGGCCCGTCGAACATCAACCCCACGTCGAGCCGTGATCAGCAACTCGCAAACATCCGCAGCATCTACCCGCCGGAGAAGGAAGCACTCGGCGCGCTCGCGATCGAGATCGAGCTGCTCAACGAGTAAGTCGCCGCCCCCTTCCACTCCGCCCCGCCCGCGCGTCGCCCCCGACGCGCGGGCGGGGTCGCCCAGAGCCTCCTTGGGGGTAACGGCCGGTACCCGACGTCGATCGATCAGATCGCGAGGCTGACTCGCGCGCTGGACGTGCCGTCGTACCGCCTGTTCCACGACTGTGATCCTTGAGCCTTGCTCGGTCCGTGCGCTGCCCAACTAGATGCCGACTACTTCAGCGACTACCGGCACGTACGGTCTACACCCCCGTCGCGGCCCATGATCGCTTGGGAATGTGGCCATCTATGTGGCATCCGGTCGTGGAGAAGGCCCCTCGTTCGAACGAACGAGGGGCCTTGCGACTCATTGACCTGCTGCGCAGAAGGTGCCCCCCCGGCAGGATTCGAACCTGCGACACCCGCTTTAGGAGCATGATCATATGTTTACTGATCCGTCCTCCGCAGGCTTGATGTTTCGCTTTTTTGCAGGTCAGTCGCCTGGTGAGGACAGTTTGGGGTAGTGATCTTTCGCGATCCTTCGCGGGGCTTCTTGGTCCTGCTGTTCCCATCAAGTTCCCAACTGAGGCCGGGGGACTGGCTTTCGAGGGTCGGCAAAAGCGTCTCCCCAGGTCCGTTGCCTAGCCGGGTTCCATTGAGCACCGCAGATGCTTTGGGAGGCACGACCAGGCTCGCTCTCTCGGCCCGGGAGTTGAGCCAGTGGCCGTTTCCGCAGGTCAGCTGCCTGACTGCAGGCTAGTGCCGCATCAGGCAACGTTTGCCCTGTCGACGACTTTGCGCAGGTGTTCGTCTGCGGCGTGCTTGTTCCGCCAGATGATGTAGCGGCGGATCATGCTGCCCTGCTCCTTGTGGCTGGCGTGGTCGGTGCCGTCCAGCGTGAAGTAGCGCAGGGCGGTGAACTGGGCCTCGATGCGGTTGAGCCAGGAGCTGTTGGTCGGTGTGTAGGCGAACTCGACGTTGTTGGCCGCGGCCCAGTCTCCGACGCGGGTGTCCTTCTTCGTGGTCAGGTGCGGGGAGTAGTTGTCGAGCACGATCGCGATGCGGATCTCGGCCGGGTAGAGGCTGCGCAGGTAGCGGCAGAACTTCAGGAACCTCGTCCGGTTCTTCCTCGGCTTGATGTGGCCGTAGAGCTTGTCTTTGCCCAGGTCGTAGGCGGCGAACAGGTGCCGGACTCCGTGCGGGCGGGTGTAGGTCGCCCGTCTGCGGGGCCGGGGCTCGCGGTCGGGGTCCTTGTGCTTCCCGCCGCGCTCGGCCCACTGCCGCCCAGGATGGGGCTGGAGGTTGAGCGGCCCGAACTCGTCCAGGCATAAGACGACTTCAGGTTCGCCTTCCTCGGGTATGACCTCGCCGTCGGCGAGCGCGTAGAGGTGTTCGACCCGGGCCTTCCTGGCCGCGTAGTCGGGGTCGCGGGAGGTCTTCCAGGTCTTTATGCGTTGAAACGACACGCCCTCCTCGCGAAGCAGGACCCGAAGGCCCTCATGGCTGATGTCGTCGACCACCCCCTCGGCGACCAGGAAGTCGCCAGCTTGGCCAGGCTCCAGGTCGAAAACGGCAGGCCGTGCTCGGCCGGCTTGGACTTGGCGATCTTCTTGATCTCGCGGCGTTCGGGAAGGGTGAAGGTCTTGGGCCGACCGCCCTTGTACTTCGGGTAGAGGGAGTCGAAGCCGTCGGCATTGAAGTTGTGGATCACGTCCCGGACCCGGTCCGCGCTGGTAAACGTCCCCGCGGCGATCTTCGCCACGTACATGCCCTGAGCGGACAGCAGCACCATCTGGGCCCGCCGCCAGGTCACCACCGGCCCCGTGCCTCTGCGGATGATCCGCAGCAGGCGCCTTCCCTCGTCGTCATCGATCTCGCGGACACGCACTCGTTCTGCCACTCACACAGCCTGGCGACACCGCGCCGTCCGGACCAGCATCCGAACGGCGCGTCACATCACCACAGTGCAAAGGTGCTCTGATGCGGCACTAGAGGGTAAGTACGATCTTTCCTCGGGCGTGGCCGGTCTCGCTCAACTGGTGTGCTGCAGCCGCGTTCTCGAGGGTGAAGGCGGCCGCTACCGGCACAGTGAAGCGGCCCTGCTGGGCGAGAGCGGCGGCCGCGGCGAGTCCTTCGACGGCCTGCGGGTCCGCGCCGGGGCCCGCCGAGCGTGACAGGTGGACCCCGTACTTCGCGGCGTTCAGGTCGGCGACCGTTATCACCCGGTCCGGGCTTCCTGCGAGGTCCACCAGATCGGGCAGCGAGCCGGATCCGGCGCAGTCCAGGACGACGTCGACTCCGTCCGGTGCCAGGGCGGTGACCCGTTCGCCCAATCCGGGGCCGTAGGTGGTCGGTGTCGCCCCCAGTCCCGCGACGAACGCATGGTTGCGTGCGCTGGCCGTACCGAAGACGTGCGCGCCGCGGGCCGCCGCGAGCTGGATGGCGACAGTGCCGACCCCGCCCGCGGCGCCCTCGATCAGCAGGGTCGTGCCGTCGGTGACCTTCAGCCGGTCGAGGGCGCGCGTGGCGGTTTCGATGTTCGCGGCGGCGCCGGCCTGCTCCCAGCTCAGCGCGTCCGGCTTCGGCGCCCAGGCTGCCAGGACGGCGTACTCGGCGTTCGCACCGCCGCGCTCGGCGAGATCGATGATGCCGAAGACCTCGTCGCCCGGCCGGACACCGGTGACGCCTGGGCCGACCTCGTCGACCACACCCGCAGCGTCCACGCCGAGGACGTGGGGCAGGCGCAGCGGCATCATGTCGCGGAACCGGCCTGAGCGGAGGTAGCAGTCGGCGGGAGTGACGCCAGAGGCCTTTACGGCCACCCGGATGCGGCCTGGTCCCGCGTGCGGTTCCGGCATGTCGGCGACCTCGAGGACGCTTGCGGCACCGTACTCGGAGAATTGCAGTGCTCTCATGGCGCCGGACGCTATCGGAGCACCCCGTCCGTTTAGCTAAAGTGAGAGCGGTGACGAACCGTTTGCCTCACTCCCTGCGCGCCGATGCCCGGGACAACCGCGAGCGCATCCTCGCTGTGACTCGCACCGTATTCGCTGCGGAGGGGCTGGACGTGGCGATGCGCGAGATCGCGCGGCGTGCCGAAATCGGCCCCGCGACCCTCTACCGGCACTTTCCGACCAAAGAGGCGCTGGTCACCGAGGTCTTCACCGAGCAGATGGCGGCCTGCACCGCCATCGTCGACGAGGGGCTGGCCGATCCGGACCCATGGCGCGGCTTCTGCCGGGTGATTGAGAAAGTGTGTGAACTGCACGCACAGGACCGGGGCTTCACCGCTGCGTTCGTCTCGGCTTTCCCACGCGCGATCGACTTCGCTGCAGCCCGGGAGCGGGCACTGCGCAAGGTCGCCGAGCTCGCCCGCCGGGCCAAGGCGGCGGGCAAACTGCGCCCGGACTTCGTCCTGGACGACCTGATCATGGTGCTCATGGCCAACGGCGGCATCCGAACCACATCGCCAGCCGCTGCGGTGGCCGCCTCTCGGCGCTTCGCCGCGCTGCTAATACAGAGCATGCAGACCGAGCCGGTCAGGCCGCCGCTGCCCCCCGCAGTCCGGCTGCCGCTGGCAGTTGTGACCTAGCGTGCACCGGACGGGCACGCTCTGGAGGAGCGCCTACGCGCAGTCGTCAACAGGGCAAACGTTGCCTGATGCGGCACTAGCTCGTTCTTGGTCCGTTCGGGAACTGCTCAGCCTGGGTCGCCTCCCGGCGCGCTTCCATCCGGAGGCCATGTTCCCCGTACAGGGGCGGTGACTACGACCGGGTCAGTCGCCGTGGTAGAGGCGAATTGGATCGATCAGCTGGATGGCGGGGTCGTTCTCTGCGAGGTGGCGCAGTTCGTCGGTGAAGCCGGTGCCGCTGTAGCACTGCAGCCGGGTGACGTCGGTGGCGGTGCCGCGCGCGGTGAGGAGAGCACGGATGTGCTGGAGACGTTCGAGGTGGCCCTTCCCCATGACGTCGTTCCATTTGGCTTCGCCGATGGCGAGTAGTGTTTCGCGACCGTTGTCGGTCTCGCCATGGACCGCGACGCCGACTTCGTGGCTGGTCTTCGCGGCAGGATCATTGACGGTCCCGCTGGCGACCCTTGTGACCTGGCCGCCGTGGGTTGCGGGGGATGCGTGCCAGCGGGCCCATTCGCGGCAGACCTGTTCGAAGTGCGGGCCGACAACCTTGCTGCGGAAGGTGGACTGGGCTCGGCGCCAGACGGCGGGGGCGCGTCCGGGGCGTTCCAGATCGCCCCAGGCGGGGCGCATGACCGCGTGGTAGAAGGCGATGAGAGGTTCGGCGATGCGGTAGGCGGAGCGGTTGCGGCGGAAGGCGTCGGCCTCGTGGGTGATCATGCCGACGTCCTGGAGGACGCTGAGCGGGTGGGCGAGGTCGGTGGACTTGCGGCCGAGGTAGTCGGCGATGCCGCCGCGTGCGGTGTTTCCGGCGGCGATGGCGGCCAGGACGGAGTGGTAGAGCGCGGTGTCGTGGAGTTCGGGTTCCTCTGCGAGCAGGTAGCGGGCCTCGCGGAAGAGCGGACGGGCGGGATTGAGGACGGCGCGGGTGACCCAGGCGTCGAAGTCGTGGGGCCCGGCGGGGGTATCGCCCTGGGTGAACTCGCGGCGGTAGGCGGGGGTGCCGCCGACGATGGCGTGGGTGAGCAGTGCGGTGCGCGGGTCGGTGATCTCCCAGAATTCGGCGGCGAGGCGGAAGTCCAGGGTGGGGACGACGAGTTCCAGGCCGGCGCGGCCGCGCAGCGGGGCGTTGCCGACGAGGAGTCCGCCCATGAAGGACAGGGCGGAGCCGCACAGCAGGAGCCGTACGGGGGTGTTGGTGTGCTGGGCGGCGGGGTCGAGGGCGCGCTGGATGATCGAGGGGAGGGCGGGGGAGGCCTTGGCGAGGAAGGGGAATTCGTCGATGACCGCGACGGTGGGGCCGCCCCTGTCGGCGATGCGCATGAGCTCGGTGACGGCCTCGTCCCAGTGGGCGAAGCGGAACGGGGTGGGCTGGTCGCGGTGGCGGGCGAGGGCTTCGCCGAACTGGCGCAGGGCGTCGGTTTCGGTGGTCTCGGTGGCGGTGAACATGAAGCCGCCGCTTGCCCGTGTGACGGCGTCCAAGAGGAAGGTCTTGCCCTGGCGGCGGCGGCCGGAGACCACGCCGAGTGTGGCGCGCGGTCCGGGCAGGGCGGCGAACCGGGTCAGCTCGGCCCACTCGAAGTCGCGGTCGAACATCTCGGCGGGTTTATCCACTGCCCACCCCGTATGGATAGGTCCGCTTATTATATCTGGACTTATTCAAGAACACCCCCTGTGGGTGCCCGGCGTGGGGCCCGGGTGGGGCGAGGGCAGGGGCCGAGGTGCAGGGGCGGGGTCGAGTGGAATGACCCCCGAACTTCCGACACCTGGACGCTGGATTTTTCGATCCAGGGGAAGCGGCCATGGTGATGAAGCGGAGGCGGCCATCGTGCCGTTCCCGTCAGGTTCCCATCTGGGATAAAAACGACCCTCCGTTGCGCTCACGGAGGGTCGATATGTCCCATTACCTGGTATTTTCTGGTGCCCCCGGCAGGATTCGAACCTGCGACACCCGCTTTAGGAGAGCGGTGCTCTATCCCCTGAGCTACGGAGGCCGGGGCTTGTGGACGGCCTGGTCGAAAATCTAGTGACCGATCTTCGTTCTGGCCGGACAAACCCGCAGGTCAGGCGGTCCGCGTTCCGATTGCTGAGGTTTCCCGGCAACAGGGGGCGGCGGAGATCCCGACTGACCCCTCACAGGGTAGCGGATGCGCTCGCTGTGATCCGCCCCCGTATTGCGATTCGCTCGGAGAGCCGGGTGACGTGGGGTTTCGCGGGGGATGAGCGTCGTGGAGCGAGGTGGTTGGCGGCATTGACGGTGTCCGCAGTCCTGATGTGGCGGTTGTCTCCGCAGTCATGCCGGGTCCTCATGGGTGCTCGCGCTGGTTGGCTGCGTCGAAGGCAGGGCCAGGTTCGGGCTCGGGCCAACGCCCGGGTCGTGGGGCGCTGTTGGCGGTGGGGGGGGCGAGGCCTGCCAGCTTGGCGGGCTTGGGGCCGGCGGCGGGTTCCGCTTCCGCGGTTGTGCGATCTTGGGCCCGGCTTGGGGGCGGCGTTGTGGTGGTGAGGGTGGGCGTCAGCGGATGGTGAGGCGGCGGCGTTCGAGGTCGGTGGCGACGGCGTAGGCGCCGCCGCCGGCGATGGTGAGGACCCAGTAGAGGCCGGGGGCGGCCCGGAGGTCGCCCGCACCGGATGGCGGCAGGCGCTCGTGGTCTTCGTGGGGTTCGGCCATCCGGGCGCCGAGAAGATCCGGACGAGCCTCCGCCGCCTGGACGAACGTCCGCCGGACACGGCCCCGGAGCCGACGTCCCCGCCGCCGCGGTGATGGCGGCGGGCGGGCCGTTTCGGTGGTGGGTCAGGTGGCGATGGTGGTGACGGCTTCGGTGTTGTAGGTGCGGGCGTAGCCGTTCTCGGCGCCGACGAGGATGTCGACGACCTCGAAGTAGCGGTCCCAGAACGGGGTTTCGCGCAGGGCGTCGATGAGGAGCTGGTAGGCGTTGTGGTCGTCGGCTTCCCAGACCCAGACGTCGGTGACGCGGGTGGAGTAGAACTCCGTGTCGTAGAAGCGCGACCGGACGCCGGTGGTCTTGGCCTTGACGGCGGGCACGACCTGGGTGGAGAAGGCGTTCACCCGCTCCTGGGGGGTCATGGCGAGCCACTCGGGTGTGGTCTTGACGAGCATGAAAGCGGTGACCGGGGGTGCGGTTTCCGTGGTGGACATGAAGGGGTGCCTCCAGGGCAGCAGGTGATGACGGTCGTGAAGACCTCGTGGGTCGTACCGGATCGGTACGCCTCTCATCCTGCGGAGGACCACGGTGTTGCCACAATGGAAACTTCGGCAAGGGATTGTTGCCGGAGGCGGAATGATGCTGGTCACTGGCCGGAGCGAGCTGTCGGCGGGGGCAGGACGCTCTGGCCAGTGGCGCGCACGGGGGGTAGGGCGGTGCGTCAGTCCGCCGGGCGGAAGTCCGCTATCGGGTTCTTCAGGGTGCCGATGAGCTGGAGGGCGCCGGCGGGGTCCTGGAGGTCGACCATCTCGCGGTTGTTGCGGAGCTGGAGGCGGTTGAGGCAGGACAGGGCGAAGTCCTCGGCGAACATGTCGTACTGGGCGAACTTGTCCGACAGGTGGGGGACGGACCGCTGGTAGGCCCGCACGCAGTCGGCGACCGTCCGCCAGAAGGCGTCCTCCTCCAGCAGACCCTCGCTGACCAGGATGCCGTTGAGGAAGCGGAGGAAGCAGTCGAAGACGTCGGTGAAGATCGACAGCAGCTTCTTGTCCTCGGGGACGTCCACGCGGATGCGCTCGACGGCCGGGGGGAGGACCGCGGTGGAGTCCATGACGGCGATCTCCTCGGCGATGTCCTTGAAGATCACGCGCTGGACGGCGCCGTCCTCGATCACCAGGATGACGTTCTCGCCGTGCGGCATGAAGACCAGGTCGTAGGCGTAGAAGCTGTGCAGCACCGGGGTGAGGTAGGCGTCCAGGTAGCGGCGCAGCCAGGTGGCCGGGGTGAGGCCGGATTCCTCGACGAGGGCGCTGACGACGGAGGCGCCGTGGGCGTCGGTGTGCAGGAGGGAGGCCATGGTGGCCAGGCGCTGGCCGGGTTCCAGGGACGGGACGGGGCTCTCGCGCCACAGGGCGGCGAGCATCTTGCGGTACGGGGAGCCCTTGGCGGTGGCGGCCTCGTACTGGCGGTGGTGGTAGCCGATGGCGGCTCGTTCCCGGATGATCGAGAAGCGGGCGGCGCGGAAGACCTCGTCGGAGGCGATCAGGCCGGCCAGCCAGTCGTTGATGGCCGGGGTCGCCTCCATGTAGGCGGCGGAGAGGCCGCGCATGAAGCCCATGTTGAGGACCGACAGCGCGGTTTTCACGTAGTGCTTGGACGGGTCGCTGGTGTTGAAGAAGGTACGGATCGACTGCTGGGCGAGGTACTCGTCGTCGCCGGGGCCCAGGCACACCAGGTGCTGCCAGGCGACCTCGGCGGCGAAGCTGACCGACAGCTTGTTCCACCACTGCCAGGGGTGCACCGGCAGCAGGCGGTAGTCGGCCGGGTCCAGGCCGAGGCCGGTGAGGGTCTCCGTGAAGCGGGCCAGGGTCCGCTCGCTCAGCTCGGAGTGGATCAGGGTGTCGTAGTCCAGGTCCGCCGAGGAGGTGAAGGTGGCGCGGTCGCGGCGGGCGGCGAGCCAGATGAGCTGGACGGGGCTCGCGGTCTCGGGGGCGTAGGAGAGGTACTCATGGATGCCGAAGCCGAGGCGGCCGTTGTTGGCGACGAAGCAGGGATGGCCCTCGGTCATCCCGGTTTCGATCTCCTGGAAGCCGGACTTGGCGAGCTGGGCCGCGCCCACCGGCTCGGCGGCCAGTTTGTAGGCCGCACCGGAGAGGGTGGAACTGATCTCCTCGAGGTAGACGGGGAGGATGTCCTGGCTGAGGCCGAGCCGCCCGCGCAGTTCGAGGAAGAAGTCCAGTGCGTCCAAGGGGAGTTCGGCGCCGGTGCGGTCGTGGCGGGTGATGCTGTCCGCCTCGACCAGCCAGTGGTCCAGGGAGAGCACCTGGGCGGCGAAGCGGTAGGTCACCGCCCCGTCGTCGCTGGTCACGGCGTAGCGGCCGTCGGGGCCGAGCTCGGGGGCGAGCAGCCGTTCGTGGGTGAACTCGGCGAGGGCCTTGCGGATGAGGAGGCGGCCCGCCCGGTCCCACAGGTCGGGGGTGAGGTGGGCGACGGCGTCGCGGGGGCTCATCGGGTCACTCCTTGGGCGGCGCGGGCGGATCGGGCCGCTTCGGTGGTGCGGGCGGCTTCGGCGGGCTGGGCAGCGCGGGCGGTGCGGTCGGCTTCGGCGGTGCGGGCCGCTTTGGCGGGCTGGTCGGCTTCGGCGGACTGGGCAGCGTCGGCGGACCGGGCCGCCTCAGCGGATCGGGCGGTCGTCCGGGCGGCTTCGGCGGCCAGAGCGGTGCGGGCGGCCTCGAACCGCTCGCGGGTGCAGACGCTGAGGTAGGCGTCTTTCTCCGGTTTGGCGATCTGCTCGACGATCTCGAAACCGACGGCCGCGTTGAGCGCGTGCACCGCCGTGTTGCGGACGTCGGGCTCCACGACGACGCGCCGGACGGCCGGCTCGGCGAAGCAGAACTCCATCACGGTGGTGATCACGGCCAGGGTGAAGCCGTGCACCGGGGTGTCGGTCGGCGCGCACAGGAAGTGCATGCCGACGTCGCCCGGCCGGGGCGGGTAGAGGCCCACGAGTTCCACCTGCGCCGGGTCGTAGCGTTCGGCCAGGAACGCCGGGCGGCCCTCGTGCAGGCCGATGTACGCGTCGTGGTGCGGATGCTCCGCGATCCTGCGGTACTCGGCGGCGACCTCCGCCTCGTCCGCCTCCTGCATCATCCAGAAGGACGCCTTGGGGTGGGTCACCCAGCGGTGCAGCAGCCCGGCGTCGGCCGCCGGGTCCAGGGTGCGCAGGGCGAAGGTGCCGAGACGGGCGTCAGTGCGCTCGAAGAGGCTCATGACACGGTCCCTTCGTGTGCGAAGAGGCTCATGACACGGTCCCTTCGGGGTGCGAAACGGCTCATGACACGGTCCCTTCCGGTGCGCCGAACTCCTGGAAGGCGATGGACTTCTCCACCGGATAGTGCTCACGCCCCAGGAGCTCGCGGATGATCCATGAGTTGCGGTACGGGCCCATGCCCAGGTCCGGGGAGGTCAGGCTGTGGGCATGGGTGGCGCCGTTCTGGAGGAAGATGCCGCGTCCGGTGATGTCGATGCTGTAGTTGCGGGCGACGTCGAAGCGGCCGTGGCGGTCCCAGCGGATGCGGTCGCGTACGGGGTCCAGGAATGCGGGCACCTGGTAGCGGTAGCCGGTGGCCAGGACGAGTCCCTGAGTGGTGAGCGAGAAGTCCCGCTCCTGCTCGGCGTGGTGCAGTCCCAGGGTGTACGTGCCGGTGGACGCGTCGTACGAGGCGTCGGTGAGCGCGGTGTTGGTCAGCAGCCGGGTGGGCACCGGGCCGCTCACGCTCTTCTGGTAGAGCAGGTCGAAGATGCCGTTGATGAGGTCGGCGTCGATCCCCTTGAACAGGCCCTTCTGCTCACCTTCCAGCCGGTAGCGGGTGTCCTCGGGAAGCGCGTGGAAGTAGTCCACGTACTCGGGCGAGGTCATCTCCAGGGTGAGTTTGGTGTACTCCAGCGGGAAGAAGCGCGGCGAGCGGGTCACCCAGTTCAGCCGGTAGCCGTGGATGTCGATCTCGGCGAGCAGGTCCTGGTAGATCTCGGCCGCGCTCTGGCCGCTGCCGACGATGGTGATGGACTCCTTGGCCTGGAGCGCCTCCTTGCTCTCCAGGTACTGCGCGTTGTGCAGCAGATCGCCGCCCAGGCCCCGGCACACCTCGGGGAGGTACGGCGGGGTGCCGGTGCCCAGCACCAGGTGGCGGGCGCGGTGCGTGGTGGTCTCGCCGGTGGCGGAGCGCAGGGCGCGCACCGTGTAGAGGCCGTCGGCCTCGTCGTAACGGACGCCGGTCACCTCGTGGCCGAAGCGGACGGAGGAGAGCTTCCCGGCGGCCCAGCGGCAGTAGTCGTTGTACTCGGCGCGCAGCGGATAGAAGATCTCGCGGATGTAGAAGGAGTACAGCCGCCCGGATTCCTTGAGGTAGTTGAGGAAGGAGTACGGGGAGGTGGGGTCGGCCAGGGTCACCAGGTCGGCCATGAACGGGGTCTGGAGGGTGACGCCGTCCAGCAGCATGCCCGGATGCCAGTCGAAGTCCGGCTTGCTCTCCAGGAACAGTCCGTCGAGTTCGTCGATCGGCTCGATGAGGCAGGCCAGGCCCAGGTTGTAGGGGCCGAGCCCGACCGCGATGACGTCATGGGTGTGCGGGGTGGGCACGAGGGTCTCCGGCGGGGTGAAGGCGCTCAGCTGGCGCGCGAGTGGCGGGGGCGGCTGAGCTCGGGCTCGATGTGCAGGGCCAGGTACTGACCCGCGTGCTCGGCGAGGAGATCGAGGACGTGACGGATGTCGCTGACCGAGGTCTCCGGGTTGAGCAGGGTGAATTTCAGATGGTGACGGCCGTCGACGACCGTTCCGGCGACGACCGCCGCACCGGAGGCGGCCAGCGCCTCGCGGGCGTGCAGATTGGCGCGGTCGACGAGGTCCGGGTCGCAGGGCCCGTCGGACGGCGGGACGTAGCGGAAGACGAGCGTGGACAGCTGGGGCTGGGTGACGACCTCGTAGCGCGGATCGGTGTCCAGCAGCGCCCATGCCTCGGCGGCCCGGTCCACCACCTCGTCGAAGAGCGCCCCGACGGCGTCCGCGCCCATGATCCGCAGCGTCAGCCACAGCTTGAGCGCGTCGAAGCGGCGGGTGGTCTGGATGGACTTGTCGACCTGGTTGGGGATGAGGTTCCGGACGCTGCGCTCGGGGTTGAGGTAGTCGGCGTGGTACGTGGCGTGGCTGAGCGTGGCGCGGTCGCGGACCAGGACGGCGCTGGAGCTGACCGGCTGGAAGAAGGACTTGTGGTAGTCCACGGTCACCGAGTCGGCGCGCTCGATGCCGTCGAGCAGCCCGCGGCGGGTCGGGGAGACCAGCAGCCCGCAGCCGTACGCGGCGTCCACGTGCAGCCAGGCACCGTGCCGGGCGCACAGCTCGGCGATCTCGGGCAGCGGGTCGATGGAGCCGAAGTCGGTGGTGCCGGCGGTGGCCACCACGGCCATGACGATCAGGCCCTCGCGACGGCAGCGGTCCAGCTCATGGGCGAGGGCGACGGTCCGCATCCGGCGGTCCTGGTCGCAGGGGACCGGGATGACGGCCTCGTAGCCGAGCCCCAGGATGGCGGCGGCCTTCTGGATGGAGAAGTGGCTGGCCTGGGAGGTGAGGATGCGCAGCCGCGGCAGGATCGCGGATTTGGCGATCGTCCGGCCGGCCGCGGTGGCCTCCTTCTCCACCAGCGTGCACGCCTCGTCGCGGGCGAGCAGCATGGCCTGGAGATTGGACTGGGTGCCACCGCTGGTGAAGATGCCGTCCGCGGCCTCGCCGAGCCCGATCCGCTCGGCGGTCCAGTCGATCAGCCGGCGCTCGATCAGGGTGCCGCCGGCGCTCTGGTCCCAGGTGTCCAGGGAGGAGTTGACGGCGGACAGGACCGCCTCGCCCAGCAGCGCGGGGATCACCACGGGGCAGTTGAGGTGGGCGAGATAGCGCGGATGGTGGAAGTAGACGGCGTCCTTGAGGTAGACGCTCTCCAGCTCCCTCAGCGCGGCGTCCGGATCGCCCAGCGGCCGGTCCAGGTCGATAGCGGAGATCTCGGGGGCCAGCTCGGCGGGGGTGATACCGGTGAAGGGGCGCTCGACTCGGGCGACGGTGGAGGCCACCAGGCCGACGCCGTCGGTCACGGAGCGCCGATAACGCTCCGCCGTACGGTCGTTGAAGAGGTGGGCCCTGCCATCCGCCGCCCCGGGTATCGGCTCCGGCGACGGGTCCTCAGCGGTCTGCGCGAGGAAACTCACGGTCTGTCCCTTCTGGAAATGTGCATGCGGGCGGGCGGCTTCGCGGGCATGCGGCTGGTGGGGGAGAGGGGGTGGTCAAGCGGCTGACGGCCTGGTGGCGTGCGGCGACGCTGGACGCGGCGGCGGGGCGCGCGGGGGCACGCGGGGGCGCCACCCGAGCGGTCGGCCGCCCGTCGTCCAGTCGTCGGTGTCGTCAGGGGAGGAAAGGGAGAGGGAGAGAGAAGGGAGGAAGGAGGGGCGCGGGGATCAGTCTTCGGCCTTCGGGCGGGCGCCCGATACGGCTTCCTCGACAAGCTGTTCCTCACAGGCGCCCAGGCGCCAGTAGCCGGTGAAGGTCACGGCCTTGCGGTCGAAGCCGCGTTCGCGCACCAGATGGCGGCGCATCTCCTTGACGGTTCCGGCCTCGCCCGCGATCCAGGCGTACGGCGTGCCGGAGGGCAGTCCGGTGGCGCGTACGGCGTCCACGAGCGGGGCGGAACGCGGGGTGCCGGGGCTGACGGTGTTCCGGACCAGCCAGGTGATCTCGGCGTTCGCCGCGGTGCGCAGCTCCTGGATGTCCTGGGCGTGCTGGACCTCGAGCCACACCTTGGCGGGCAGGCCGGCCGGCAGCCATTCGAGGATGCCCGCGATGGCGGGCAGCGCGGTCTCGTCGCCGCTGATCAGCACCCAGTCGGTGCCGGGCGGTGGCCGGAAGTCGATGCCGCCGTTGTCCTCCACGACCGGGCCCAGCAGGGTGACGCGGTCGCCGGCCTCGGCGCGCGCGGCCCAGCGGGCGGCCGGGCCGCCGTCGTGGTGCAGCGCGAAGTCCACGTCGATCTCGTCCGGGTCGCGGCGCTGCCCGCGCACGGTGTACGAGCGCATGATGCCGCGTACGGCCGGGTCCATCGCCCGCCAGACGGGGAACCAGCTCTCCCCGGCCTCGACCGGCACCACCGGGGCGGTCTGGCCCGGGTGCGGCAGGAAGAGTTTGATGCGCTGGTCGCGGCCTCCGCTGACGAAGTCCTTGAGACAGCCGCCGCCGAAGGTGATCCGCGCCATGGACGGCCCGAGCGAGCGGGTGCGTACGACCCGCGCGTCGAAGAAGCGGTACGGAACGGCGGTGGTGGGCGTGGTGGTGGGGGCTGCGATGGTGGCGGTGGTCATGGGAGGAGGGTCTTCCCTTCGCTTGCCGTGGGGAGGCCGGGTCAGCGTGGTCGACTGACCGTTCAGCTGACCTTCTTGGCGTCCTGGATGGCCTTGGTGAGGGACTCGACGAGGGGGGCGGCACCGGCGTACGAGAAGCGCGGCTCGCTGCTCCAGGGGGTGATCTGGTCGGCCTTGACCGCCGGGAGCTTGGACCAGGTCGGTTTGGCGGTCAGGTCCTTGGGCTGGAGGGTCGCCGTACGGTTGTCGAGGAAGAGCACATCGGCGTCGTACTTGTCGGCGTTCTCCCAGCTGAGGCTCTCGAAGTAGCCGCCCTTGTCGGTGTTGTCGGGGACGACGAAGTCGACGCCCAGCTCGCTGAAGTAGATCAGGTCGGTGTTGATCTTCGGGTCGGAGACGTAGAAGAGGTCGGCGCTGGCGGAGCAGGCCATGACCTTGATCTTGTGCGACTTGACGGTTTTGCGCAGCGTCTCCGCCGCCTTCTCGAACCGTGCCTTGGCGGCGGTGACCTTCTTGGCCTTCGGGTCGGCGCCGAGCGCCTCGGCCAGTTCGGCGTAGCGCTTGATGGGCTCGAGCATGGAGATCCGGCCGGTTTTGATGGCGAGGCTGGGGGCCAGCTGGAGGATCTTCTCCTTGCTGTCGTCCGGGAGGTAGAAGAGCGCACCCGGGTCGTACATGTTGGTGATCAGCAGATCGGGGTTGAGCGAGGCGTACTTCTCGACGTTGAACTGGCCCCAGGTGTTGCCGAGGGAGGTCGCCTGGTCGACGGGGAAGTCGCCCGCCTGGACGTCCGGCTTGCCGTTCTTCAGCGTGGTCGGCCCGAAGACGCCGGTGATCTGCTTCTCGACGCCGAAGTCGTAGAGGGCGGCCGCCGCGCCGATGTAGGCGACGATGTGCTGGGGGCGGCCGTCGAGGCTGATCTTCTTCTTGCGGTCATCGGTGAAGGACCAGGAGCCGCCGCCGTCATCGCTCCCGGAGCCCGAGCCCTTGTCGTCGCCGCAGGCGGTGAGCAGGGCTCCGAGTCCGATGGCACCCCCCGCGGTGAGCAGACCGCGGCGGGAGAGGGGGAGGGCTCTGGCCTGGCGCATGAAGGTGCTCTCTCTCGATGCATACGGGGGCATGGCCACGGGACGGCGACCCGAGGACGTAGTTAGGTTAGCCTAACCAACCCGTTTGTCCAGGGGGCGGGGGCGTTCCGAACCTCACATCGAGAAGTTCACGCGGTGGTTCAGCGCGGATTCACAGGCCCAACACACATAGGCCCAACACACATAGGCCCAACACGCATAGGCCCAACGCTCATAGGTCCAGCACCAGTCGGGAGCCGCGGCAGCGGGAGACGCAGATCATCATCGTCTCGCCCGTAGCGCGTTCCTCATCGGTGAGCACCGAGTCCCGGTGGTCCACCTCCCCTTCGACGACATCGGTCTCACAGGTTCCACACGTGCCCTCCTCGCAGGAGTACAAAACCGGCACCCCCGCCGCCTCGACCGTGCGCAGCACGCTGCGCTCCGGCTGCACGGTGAGGGTCAGTCCGGAGCGGGTGAGCACCAACTCGAACGCGCCGCCCGCCGGTTCGGTCTCCGCGTCGGTACGGGGGGAGGGCTGGAAGCGCTCGGTGCGCAGGGCGCCGTCCGGCCAGTCGCGGCACGCCTCCTCGGCGGCCTGGAGCAGCGGTTCGGGACCGCAGCAGTAGACGAGGGTGCCGGGGCCGGACCGGGCGGTGAGATACGGCGCGAGGTCCAGCAGCCCCTCCTCGTCCTGCGGCACCAGGCGCACCTTGTCGCCGTGGCGGGCGGCGAGCTGGTCCGCGAAGGCCATCGAGGCGCGGGTGCGCCCGCCGTACAGCAGCGTCCAGTCGGCGCCCGCGGCCTCGGCGGCGGCCGTCATGGGGAGCAGCGGCGTGATCCCGATGCCGCCCGCGATGAACAGATAGCGGGCCGCCGGACGCAGCGCGAAGTGGTTGCGCGGCCCGCGCACCCGCACCTCGGTCCCCTCGGCGAGGGTGTCGTGCACCCGGGCGGAGCCGCCGCGCCCGGCGGGTGCGCGGAGCACCGCGATCCGCCAGGAGGCGCGGTCGGCTGGGTCGCCGCACAGCGAGTACTGCCGGGTCAGGCCCGTGTCGAGGATGAGGTCGAGATGGGCGCCGGGCTCCCAGGCGGGGAGTTCACGGCCCGTCGGATGGCGCAGCGTGAGCGCCACCACGTCCGACGCCACCTCGTCCCTACGGGCCACCACCAGGGTGTCCGCGTATTCGCCGCCGGGCTTCATGGCGTCCTTCCCTTCTCGTCGTGGCTGGTGGAGTCGTGGCCGGTGGGGTGGTGGCTGGTGGGGTGGTGACCGGTGGAGTCGTGGCCGGTGGGGTGGGCGAGCATCCAGCCCCACAGTTCGACCGGGTCCTCGGCGGTGCGCTCGGCGCCGCAGTGGCAGATCCCGTGCAGCACATCGGTGCCGGGCAGCCAGTCGATCCGGTACACCTCGGCCGTGGGCGCGCCGGTCATCGTTCCGCCACGGCGGCGGACCGCGCGGTGCCGGTGGGCTCCTCGCCCGCCGCGGCGAGGCGGGCGAGGATGCGGCGCGCGGCCAGGCCGCCGGTGTCGATGTTGATGCTGAGCTCCTGATAGCCCGCGCGCTCGGTGTCCAGGGCCTGCTGAAGCTGGTTCAGCGCCGCCACGTCCTGGAGCACCACCGTCCGGTTGAAGTCATGGAGGAAGGTGGTCACCTCCTCGTCGTCCTGTGCGAAGTCCCGTGAGACGGCCCAGAAGTCGTACACATGGCGGTCGGTGGACGGGGTGATGGCGTAGGTGATCTCCACATGGAAGGCGTTCGGATCGGAGCCGTCCGGTTCCGGCACCACCCCGACCGGGGCGATCCGGCTGTGCAGCAGATACAGACAGGGCGCGTGGTACTCGATGTCCTGCCAGCGGGTGATACGGCCGTCGATCCCGGTGGAGCGGGCGTAGAAGGGCGGACACTCGGCGTCGTCCATGTGGCGGCTGACCCGTACGACGCCCGCGCCCTCGTCGACCTCCGTGGTGATCGGGGTCTCGGCGACCTCGGGGGTGCCGATGTAGCCGCCGTGCAGATAGGTCTCGTGGGACAGATCCATCAGATTGTCGACGAGCAGGCCGTAGTCGGCGTCGATCGGCTCCATGCCACCCACGGTCGTCCAGCGCGGATCGGCCAGCCAGGGCGCGCGCGGCACCGAACGGGCGTCGGCGAGCTCCGGGTCGCCGATCCACACCCACACCAGCGAGTCCTGTTCGACGACGGGGTAGGAGCGGACCCGGGCGGTGCGCGGGACGCGCTTCTGGCCCGGTACGAACACGCAGGTGCCGCCGGTGTCGTAGGTGAAGCCGTGGTAGCCGCAGACGACCGTGTCACCGTCCAGACGGCCGGCGGTGAGCGGATAGCGGCGGTGCACACAGCGGTCGGCGAGCGCGACGACCCTGTCGTCGGACTCGGTGCGGTAGAAGGCGATGGGCTCGTTCAGGATGGTGCGCCCCAGCAGCTCACGGCCGATCTCGCGGCCGTAGGCGGCGACGTACCACTGGTTCCTCGCGAAGGCGGTCATGCGTGCCAGCGTGGTGACGCCCGTCACGCATGGGCAACGGCCCTTCCGCTGAGTGGAAGGGCCGCTGAGCCGAAGGGCCGCTGGGCGGACGGGCCGCGCGGGGTGGTGTCGGCGCCGGGGCGCCGGGCGGGGCGGGTCAGCCGCCGAACTGCCAGAAGACGGAGTGGTTCAGCGTCAGCAGGACGATGAGCAGGACCACGTCCGCGATGCCGAGCGTGATGCCGAGCAGCGCCCGGCCCTTGCGGGCGGTCTCCCGGGCGATCGCGAGCGTCCCCAGGACGATCGCGCAGGGCCCGAAGACCGCGTTGAAGAGCAGCAGGCCGATCAGGCCGAGCACGAAGGAGGCGACGGCCATGCCGTCGGCGTCCCTGCGCGCCCTGGCCGGTGAGATGCGGGACGGTGCGGTGAGTGCCATGGGTGACTCAGCTCCCCTTGTGCCCGATGCGTTCGCGGATGAAGAAGATGAGCAGCCAGGCGCCGATGACGCCCGCTGCGGCCAGGAAGAGGGGGAGCGGGGTGTGCGCCGCCGCCCCCAGCAGGACCCCCATCAGGGCGAGTGCCGCGACGATGAAGAGCATCTGTGCCTCTCTCGAAGTGACGATCCGGATGCGGTTGGCGTGCGAGTGGTCGTGTCGTGCGGTGAACGGTCGGTCGCTCGTGATTCGGTGAACAGTTGGAATCACAAGTGTTCACTGAGTTCTAGAGTACCCCGCCGGGGCCTGGAAAAAATCAGCGAACAGCTGTTTACTGAATGATATGAGTCACACGCCCGGGGTCCGGCAGGCCCAGAAGGAGAAGACCCGGCGCGCCCTGATGGACGCGGCGTTGCGGCTGCTGGAGGACCAGAGCCTGAGCAGCCTGGGGCTGCGGGAGGTCACCCGGGCGGTGGGGGTGGCGCCGGCCGCCTTCTACCGGCACTTCCGGGATCTGAGCGATCTCGGTGTCGCGCTGGTCGAGGAGTGCCTGGGCAGTCTGCACCACATGATCCGCGCGATACTCGCCGGTCAGGACGGTGACGAGGAGCGGATCGACGCCACCGTCGAGGCGGTCGCCGAGCATGTCCGCCGCTATCCCGCCCATATCCGCTTCATCGCGCGTGAGCGGCACGGCGGGGTGCGTGCCGTACGGGAGGCCATCGCCGCCGAGCTGGACCGGTTCGCCGACGAGGTGGCCGCCGCCTTCGTCCCGCAGCTCTCGCCGGAGAGCTGGCCGCCGGAGGATGTCCGGATGCTCGCGGAGCTGTATGTGGACCACATGGTGATGACGGCGACGGCGTTCCTGGAGGCCCAGGCGGGTCACGGGGAGGCCCAGGCGGGTCACGGGGAGGCCCAGGCGGGTCACGGGGAGGCCCAGGCGGGTCACGGGGAGGCCCAAGCGGATCATGGGGAGGCTCGAGCGGATCAGGGGGAGGTCCAGGCGCGTCAGGAGGATGCCCGGTCCGGCCGTGCGGAGGACGAGCGGCGGGTGGCCGACACCGCGCGCAAACAGCTGCTGCTGATCAGCCTCGGGCGCCGCCACTGGCGCGACGGGTGATCTCCACGAGGTAGTCACCGGCCGCGTCCTGGCCGGTCACGCGGACGCGCACCCGTATGCCGTTCGCCTCCGCGCCGAAGGTCTCGCCGGGTGCGTAGGGCGCGTCGCTGAGTCCGGGGTGGACATTGCGTTCCCGGGTGCAGCCGTGGCCGTGCGGGGTGGAGTCCATGACGGTGATGGGGCCGCCGCCGGAGTCGACCCCGGTGTCCACCCGGGAGATCAGCACACCCGGCTTGCATATGCCCTCGTCGTTGCCGCCGTCTGCCCGCGCCTCGATCGCGTAGCCGGTGGTCGGCGAGACGGGGACGAAGACGAGTTTGGTCCCCTCCGGCCCGCCCAGCGGGGACAGGGAGTGCGCGAAGACCCCGGAGCGGGCGGCGCAGGCGATCTGTCGCGGGCCGAGCCAGCCGAGCTTCCACTTGTGCCAGGCCATCAGGTCGTTGCCGGCGCCCCAGTCCTCGGACATCACGTCCCAGTGGCCGGCCTTGTCGCCGCCGTCCCGGGTGTAGAGGTCGGGCAGCCCGAAGACGTGGCCGTTCTCATGCGGCAGGACGCGGAAGCCGGTGTGGCGCAGCGAGCCGGAGCCGTCGTCCTGGCGGCTGTAGACGAACGAGACGTTGGCCAGCGGAACGCCGTCGGCGGTCGGGGCCTGCTGGTTGGCGGCGTAGGTGACGGACAGTACGGCATGTGCGGCGGGCGGCCCCGCGTTCGGAGTGACCAGGACGTTCACCAGGTCGTAGCGGCGGAAGTCCACCTTGGGGTCGGCGGCCTCGGCGATGTCGGCGACCAGTTTGCGATAGCCCGGATCGAAGGGGCTGCCGCGTTTGATGCCGTACGCGCGGAACGAGCGCGGCATCCGCAGCCAGTGGGTGATCGGCATCTCGGGGCGGTAGTCCAGCCGTCCGTACGAGCTCTGCGCGAACCACCGGGTGGTCTGGGGGAAGAACTCCTCGAACCGCTGGCGGGCGGTGCCCTGGCCGTGGACGTCCGGGAAGTCGATCATGAGGTTGAGGGCGTGGACCGTGCCGGTGCTGCGGCTGTAGCCGCGGCCGGTGGGGATGCCTTCGGACATCTGCAGCCCCGGCCCGGGGCCGAGGGCGCAGGGGGTGAGCGAGCCGAGGGCCGGTCGCGCGGAGGGCGCCGGGGCCAGCTCGGGGGGTGCGGGGGGTCCGGGACGCGGAGTCGCCGCCGGGGTGACCACCGCCACCGTGAGTACGGCGGCAGTGGCGAACGCGCCGCCTCGGCGGGGCCGGCGTATTCGTATGCGGGAGCGGGTGGTCCCATGCGTCTGGTTCATTGCCGACCACGGTGTGCCGACGCGGGCCGGGGCGCCCGTGGGGGGCCGCCGGGCGGGGGAATCAGCTGCTCCGTCGGGGTGATGGAGGGCGCCGGACAGGTGTGAGGCAGGTCACCTGCGGACGCAGAAATTCCGGGGAGTGATTCCCCGTTTAACCGAGTGATCGCGCAAACGGGGACTGAATCCCCGGAAAGTTGAACTTCGTCACTTCGCGCCTCATACCTCGTAGCTCATGCCTCGAGGCCGGGGACCTGGCAGCGCCGCCGAGTCACCGGAGAAACCGTGCGCGCGGATGCCGTACGTACGCAGAAAGGAGTGCTGTCATGACCGCCGATACGACGACCGCGAAGTCCGCACAGCCCCGGCTGCGCGCGGACGCCCTGCGCAATCGGGAGCGCATCGTCGCGGCCGCCCGTGAGGCGATCGTCGAGTACGGGGCGCACAGCCCCCTCGATGAAATCGCTCGACGGGCGGGAGTCGGCAATGCCACTATCTACCGGCACTTCACGGACCGCCGTGAGCTGATCCACCATGTGGCGCTCTCGGTGATGTCCCGCGCCGCCGACCAGGCCGAAACCGCCCTGGCCGAGGAGGCCGACGCCTTCTCGGCGCTGGGGCGCTTCGTCCACGCCGCGGCGGACGAGCGCATCGGCGCGCTGTGCCTTCTGCTCTCCGACGGCATCGACAAGGAGCACCCTGATCTCATCGCCGCCCGCGACCGTCTGACCGCCGAGGTCGAGGCCCTGATGGGGGCCGCGCGAGCCGAGGGGCAACTGCGCGCCGACATCGGTGTCGGAGATCTCATGGTCGCGCTCAACCAGCTCACCCGGCCGCTGCCCGGCAGTGTCTGTGTGAACTTCGACGTCTTCGTGCACCGGCATCTGCAGCTGTTCCTGGACGGTCTGCGGGCCCCGGCGCGCTCCGAACTACCCGGTAAATCCGTGACCTTGGAGGATCTCCAGCGGCGGCCGTGACGTAGATCGCACTCGGCGGCTTCCGTACCACCGCTTATTCCACGCGCGTTCACAAGTCTTCTGTACGTGTGTACGTGCGTTGTCGTCTCTCGCTACCTGTTACCCAACGTCTTGAGCCGGTCCGATGACGACCGGCCACACTCGTCCCATTTATCACTCTCCGCACCGCTAGGTAGGCCCATCCATGCCTGAAACGGCTTCATACGTGGACCCCAGACGCTGGAAAGCGCTGATATTCATCGCTCTGGCCCAGCTGATGGTCGTGCTCGACGCGACCATCGTGAACATCGCGCTGCCCAGCGCCCAGGCCGATCTCGGCATCTCCGACGGCAACCGGCAGTGGGTCATCACGGCCTACGCCCTCGCCTTCGGCGGACTGCTGCTGTTCGGTGGCCGGATCGCCGACCTGTGGGGTCGTAAGCAGACCTTCCTCGTCGGTCTCCTCGGCTTCGCGGCCGCCTCGGCCATCGGCGGTGCCGCGCTGAACACCGGCATGCTGCTGGGCGCGCGTGCGTTGCAGGGTGTGTTCGGCGCGCTGCTCGCCCCCTCGGCGCTCTCGCTGCTCGCGGTGATGTTCACCGACCCCAAGGAGCGCGCCAAGGCGTTCGGCGTCTTCGGTGCCATCGCGGGTGGTGGCGGTGCCGTCGGCCTGATCCTCGGCGGTGTGCTCACCGAGTACATGGACTGGCGCTGGACCTTCTTCGTGAACATCCCGTTCGCCGTCATCGCCGCGGTCGGCGCGATCGCCGTGATCCGCGAGCCGGTGGAGAGCCGCAACTCGTCCCGGCTGGACATCCCCGGTGTGCTCCTGGCCACCTCGGGTCTGGTCGCGCTGGTCTACGGCTTCACCCGCGCCGAGTCCGACGGCTGGTCCGCGGGTCCGACCGTCGGTCTGTTCATCGCCGCGGCCGTGCTGCTGATCGCCTTCGTGGCCGTCGAGTCGCGGGTGAGGGCTCCGCTGCTGCCGCTGCGTGTGGTCGCCGACCGGAACCGGGCCGGTGTCTACGCCTCGCTGGGTCTGGCCGTCATCGGGATGTTCGGCCTATTCCTCTTCCTCACCTACTACATGCAGGTCGTCAAGGGATTCAGCCCGGTCAAGACCGGTTTCGCCTTCCTGCCGATGGTCGCGGGCATGATCACCGGCTCGACGCAGATCGGCGCCCGGCTGATGACCCGGGTCCCGGCGCGGCTGCTGATGGGTCCGGGCTTCCTGGTCGCCTCGGTCGGCATGCTGCTGCTGACCCGGATCGACCTGGACACCTCGTACCCGGCGCTGATCCTGCCCGGGTTCCTGCTGCTCGGCCTCGGTATGGGTACCGCGTTCATGCCGGCGATGAGCCTGGCCACGCACGGCGTCGAACCGCGTGACGCGGGTGTCGCCTCGGCCATGGTCAACACCTCGCAGCAGGTGGGCGGCGCCATCGGCACCGCGCTGCTGAACACCATCGCGGCGAGCGCCACCACCGACTACGCCAGGTCGCATATGGCGGCGGCCCCTTCGCGCAAGGCGCTGGAGCTCCAGTCGATGGTGCACGGCTACACCACCGCCATCTGGTGGGCGGTCGGCATCCTGGCGCTGGCCGCGGTGCTGGCCATCACGCTGGTCAACGCCGGCCGGCAGGACGGCGGCGGCGCGGTCGCGGGCTCCGGGGACGGGGCGGCGGAGGACGTCGTTCCGGTCCTGGCGCACTGACGCCGGGAACGATGGGCGAAGCCCCGCTCCCTCTGGATTCCAGGGAGCGGGGCTTCCGCTTGAATGCCGGGATGCCGGGATGCCGGGATGCCGGGGCGGCGTCGGCGCGGCCAGGGCGGGACCTGGGGTCGTCAGCGCCTGGGGTCGTCAGCGCCTGGGGTCGTCAGTGCAGCCAGGGCCCGGCCCCAGGGCGTCAGCGCAGCCAGGGGAGGTCGGCGCCCTCCGGCTGAAGACCGTCCGCGATGATCCGGCATATCTCGCCGAACTGCTCGACCTGCTCGGGGGAGAGCCGGTCGAAGATGGCCAGCCGTACGGCGGAGACATGACCGGGAGCGGTCTTCCGCAGCACCTCGAACCCCTCGTCGGTCAGGACCGCGTTCTGCCCGCGCTTGTCGTCGGGGCAGTCCTCGCGCCGGACCCAGCCGTCCTTCTCCATCCGGGCGATGGCATGGGACAGCCGAGAGCGGGTGATCTTGGCGACCTGGGCCAGTTCGGTCATCCGCATCCGGTGGCGAGGCGCCCAGGAGAGCGCCACGAGCAGCCCGTAATAGACATGAGGCATGCCCGCGTCGCGCTGTAGCTGGCGGTCGAGGTGATCCTCCAGCAGCATGCTGGCGTGCCTGTACGCCAGCCAGCTGCGCTGCTCGTCATCGGTCAGCCAACGCGGCGCGTCGGCGTCTGCGGGGGTTTTCATGGCGTCGTCCACGCGTCCATTCTAGGTATTGCTCTTTGAATTTTAAACAAGTGTGCGGTACAGTTGGCATGCTGATTGCTTGATACTTCAAGTAGATTGTCGAGCTCCGCACTGCCGAGGAGTCTTCATGTCCGCGCTCGACGGGCGCATGCCCGCCCTCTACCTCAGCCATGGTGCTCCGCCGCTCGCCGACGATCCGGTCTGGCCCGGACAGCTCGCCGCCTGGGCCGCGGGCCTGCCCCGGCCCAAGGCCATTCTCATGATCTCCGCCCACTGGGAGGAGGCGCCCCTGGCCATCGGGGCCACCCGACAGGTGCCGCTGGTCTATGACTTCTGGGGCTTCCCCCAGCACTACTACCAGGTGCGGTACGCCGCCCCCGGCGCCCCCGAGCTGGCCGAGCGGATCCGCAAGACGCTGCGCACGGCGGGCACCCCCGTCCAGGACATCCCCGACCGGGGGCTTGACCACGGCGCGTATGTGCCGCTGGTCGAGATGTATCCGGAGGCCGACATCCCGGTCCTCCAGGTGTCGATGCCGACCCTCGATCCGCGGAAGCTGATGGAGATCGGACGGAAGCTGGGGCCGCTGCGGGACGAGGGCGTGCTGATCGTCGGCAGCGGCTTCTTCACCCACAACCTGGCCGCACTGCGGCACTCGGGCCCGACGCCGCCCGGCTGGTCGACCGAGTTCGACGACTGGGGGCAGCGGGCCCTGGACGCCCAGGACGTCGACGCGCTGCTGGACTTCGAGCACGCGGCGCCGGCGGGGCAGCTCGCCCATCCGCGTACCGAACACTTCGCGCCGCTGTTCGTCACGCTGGGCGCGGCGGAGGGGGAGCTGGGCAGCCAGCGGAGCGTGATCGACGGCTTCTGGATGGGGCTGGCCAAGCGGTCGCTCCAGTTCGGCTGAGCCGGTACGGGCGGGTCGGCCGGGGCGGTACGGGCGGGTCCACCGGGGTCCAACCGGGGGACCCGCTCGGGCCGTTGTGGTCGTTGTCGTTGTCGTCAGAGCGCCGGGTCGATCATCGCGCAGGCGCGCAGCGCGGCGGTCAGGGCCGTCGCGTCCGTTCCCCCGCCGACGTCGAGGGCGGTGTCCGTCAGCTTGATGGCGTGCTCGTCGCCGTGTGCGGCGGCGCGGGCGAAGACCTCCTCGGGGGTGATGCCCGCCGCGGACGGCAGCCGCCCGGCCGGGCCTGCCGGGTCGGCCGGGAGCGACTCGGGCGGCGCGTACACCGCCGTGACCGCGGCGCTCGCCGCCCACGCCGCGTCCAGACTCGGCGCCCACAGCTCACGGGGCAGCGCGGGCAGGACGCGCAGTACGGCATTGGGCGCGGTCGCGGCGTGGGCCAGCATGACCGGTTCGCCGTGGCCGTGGGTGGCGTAGCGGTGCGTCGCGGCCCGTACCAGCTCGGCCAGCCGCCGGCGCGCCTCCTCGGGCCGCTCGGCGAGGCCGGGGGCGGGCAGGGCGGGCGGCCAGGCCGGGAAGGCGGTGAGCCGGGGCAGCCGCTCCCGTATGCCCCCGCTCTGGTCCGCGATCGGCTCCACGGCGGCCAGCGCGTCGGCCGCCGAGCCGGAGCCGGGGCCCGGCCGCTGCCCGAGCGGCGGCAGCGGGGCGTGGCGGGCGGCCCAGTAGCCGAGGGCGTGGGCCAGCTCGGCGGTGCGGGGCGCGGTCGTACCCTCCGGGTCGTCCAGCAGGGTCCGTACGGCGTGGCCGACCCGGATCACCGGATGCGTCGCGCCGCCGGCGATGCCCGGCAGCAGCCGCGGCCACCACACGGCGAGCACGTCCCGCCAGGGGCGGTCGGCCAGTTCCCGGTCGAAGTAGGCGGGCCAGTCGGCGAGACGGCGTGGATCGCCGAGCGCCTCGCGCCAGTTCTCCTCGGTGATCCGGGCGTACGAGCCCGGCATCTCCTCCAGCTTGTCGCGATAGCGGTCCAGCCACCGGTGCACGACGCGCCCGTGACCGTGGCGTACGAGCGCCTCCACGGCCATCGGCGCGTGATTGCTCAGCCATCCCCGATGCTCGGGCCCGGCGGCATGCAGTCGCTCGAGGGCCTCGTCGAGGGTTCCACTCGTGTCCTCCGTCATGGCCTCACGCTAGGGACGGCGGGGGCGGCCCCGGAACGGACCGCGGACGGAAGCGTGGGGGGACCGTCGACCTAAGCCACACAGGGGGAGCACTAAGCCGGAGGCCGCGGTTTCCACACGTGGAAGACGTAGTACGACATGGCCGCCATCGCGAGCCCCGACCCGAGCCCGATCCCCGCGGACCGGAGGACCGAGCCTCCGCTCACGGAGTGCAGGAAGCCGAGCGCGCAGCCGAGGACCGCCCCGTACAGCATGGCCCGGATCTCCGGCATCACGCCCGGCGTCCTCCTGCCGAGCGCGTAGCAGAGCGCCCCGAGCACGACCGCCGACACCACGCCGAGGACGGCGGCCGCGGGGATGCTGGAGCCCTGGTTGTGGTCCACGAACATCACCCAGCCGCCGAAGAGCACGGCCAGCACGGCCGGCACGCCCCAGGAGGCGGAGGGGTGGAGCGGGAGGTGGAGCCGCGGATGGCCGGGGTGGCTCACCGGGGCCGTGGGGGCGTTCATGACCGGACCTCCTCGTCGCCGCGTCCTCGCCCTGACCCGTCACTCTCCAGCGCACACCCGTGTCGGGGGGCGGGCAACCCGGGCCGAGGGGGTACCCGGGCAACCAGGGGGCCGCGAGATTCGTCTTGAAGGACGGGAGAGGGGTGAGCGAGCCGTCGGAACGCGGCTGAGCACAGGCTCTGACCTGCGATTCCGGGTGTTTCGGCAGCGAACCGATCCCCGTGTGGGTGGACAGGGTACTGCATGATCGTAAAAAGGTGGGCGCGTGATGGGAATTCTGTCCTGATTCCAGTCGTTGTTTCCTTCGGACGGGGCACCCGACACCGGAGAAACCGTCCATAGTCCGCGCCCGATCCATCTGTAAGGGAGCACGCATGGCAACCCGTGCCGTCGCCCGTAATCAGTCCGCCACCGGTGGTGGCGCTGATGGGGCCAACAGTGTTCGCGCCTCAGGCGGGGAGATCGCCGATCGCGACCTGGTCGGCATGTATCTCGACGAGATCGCTCGCACCCCGTTGCTGGACGCGGCGAAGGAGGTCGAGCTGTCCCAGTCCATCGAAGCGGGGGTGTACGCCCAGCAGATCCTGGACGGGGAGGTTGAGGACGCCCCCGCCGCAGGCGCGAGCCGCGAGGAGCTGGAGGCGATAGCCGCCGAAGGTGCCCGTGCCAAGGACATCTTCATCCGCTCCAACCTGCGTCTCGTGGTGGCTGTGGCACGCCGCTACCCGCGCAGTGGACTGCCGCTGCTCGACCTGATCCAGGAGGGCAACGCGGGCCTGGTGCGCGCGGTGGAGAAGTTCGACTACACCAAGGGATTCAAGTTCTCGACCTATGCCACGTGGTGGATCCGCCAGGCCATCACGCGCTCGATCGCGGACCAGTCCCGTACCATCCGGCTGCCCGTCCACCTGGTCGAGGAGCTCGGCCGGATCCGCCGGGTGCAGCGGGAGTTCAACCGTGAGCACGGCCGCGAGCCGGAGCACGCCGAGATCGCCGAGGAGCTCGGCTCCACGATGGAGCGGGTCTCGGACGTGCTGGACTGGGCACGCGACCCGGTCAGTCTGAACATGTCGGTCGACGACGAGGGGGAGACCCAGTTCGGCGACCTGCTGGAGGACACCTCGGCCGTCTCGCCCGAGCAGTCGGTGATGACGCTGCTGCGCAGCGAGGAGCTGGAGGACCTGATCGGCCGCCTCGACGACCGCACCGCCTCCATCATCAAGGCGCGGTACGGCATCGACGACGGCCGGGAGCGCACCCTGACCGAGGTCGGCAAGCAGCACGGCCTCACCCGTGAGCGCATCCGGCAGATCGAGAAGCACGCCTTGCTTGAGCTGAAGAAGATGGCCCGCCAGACCGGTTTTGACGCAGCGGCTTGAGTTCCCCGTCCAGCAGCAGACCGCAGCCACCACCAGACCCCCTTCCTCCCCGGACCGAGCCCCGGCGCCCTTCCCCCCCCCGGCGCCGGGGCTCGCTTATGCCCGTACGCGATGTCTGTTCGCGACGTCCGCGCGCGATGTCTGTTCGGGATGTCTCTTCGCGATGGTTGGGGCCGGGGGCGGCCGGTCAGGCGGTGAAGCCGCCGTCCACGGCGATCGACGCCCCGGTGATGTAGCGGCCGTCGTCGCCCGCGAGATGGGCCACGGTCGCGGCGATCTCCGAGGGCCGGCCGTAGCGGCCGAGCGCGGTGAAGCCGCTCTGGGTGGCGGCGCTCTCGCCGTCGGCCGGATTCATCTCGGTGTCCACCGGACCGGGGTTGACCAGGTTGGCCGTGATCCCGCGCGGGCCGAGCTCACGAGCCAGGGCCTTGGTGAGGCCGGTGAGCGCGGACTTGCTGGTCGCGTAGAGGGTGCCGCCGGGAAAGGCGACCCGCTCGGCCATACAGCTGCCGATGGTGATGATCCGCCCGCCGTCGGTCAGCTGCGCGGCGGCCGCCTGCGCCATGAGGAAGGGCGCCCGGACATTGACGGCGAGGACGTGGTCCACGTCGTCCAGCGACAGCTCGGCGAGGGGGCCGAGGACACCGGCGCCGGCGTTGTTGACCAGGATGTCCAACCGGCCGAACTCGGCGGCGGCCCCCGCCACGGCGGCGCGCACCGCCTGTGCGTCGGCGCTGTCGGTCTGTACGGCCCAGGCGCGACGTCCCAGCGCCTTGATCCGGTCGATGACATCCGCCGCGCGTCCGGCCTGGCGGTGGTAGGTCAGGGCGACATCGGCGCCGTCCTCCGCGAGCCGGATCGCCACGGCCTCGCCGATGCCCCGGCTGCCGCCGGTGACCAGGGCCGCCTTGCCGTCCAGTGTCATGTCTTCTCCCTGTTCGCGGTGATGTTCCTGTTGCGCGGTGGTCCCCCCTGATGAGGACATGACCCGATCCTGGTCGGGCGGGCCGGGGAAAGTCCGGCGGGATTCGGACGGTGCGCTGGTCCGTGCCCGGTCGGGTCTGTTTGATGCCCGAGTCTGTTTACTTTCCTGCATCGCCCACGTAATGTGGCCGCGAAAATCACAGGTTCGGGTACGGAAGGGACGTAAACCCACATGTACGCACCGGAGCGTCAGCAGGAGATTCTCCGGCTCGCCCGTGAAAGCGGGCGGGTGGATGTCCTGTCTCTCGCCGAGGAGTTCCAGGTCACCGCCGAGACCGTGCGGCGGGATCTGCGCGCCCTCGACCGGGCGGGGCTCGTCCGCCGTGTGCACGGGGGCGCCATCCCGGCCGGCCGTCTGGACTTCGAGCCCGATCTCGCCGAGCGCGAGTCCACCGCCGCCGACGAGAAGGACCGCATCGCGCGGGCCGCCCTCGCCGAGCTGCCGTCCGACGGCAGCGTGATCATCGACGCGGGGTCGACGGCGGCCCGGTTCGCCGCGGTCTTCCCGCTGGAGGCCCAGCTCACCGTGGTCACCCACGCCCTGCCGGTGGCCGCGCGCCTCGCCGACCACCCCGGTATCGCGCTGCACCTCGTCGGCGGGCGGGTCCGCCACCGCACCCGGGCCGCCGTGGACGCATGGGCGCTGCGCGGCTACGGCGAGATCAAGGCCGATGTGGTCTTCCTCGCCACCAACGGCTTCTCGCCGGAGGGCGGGCTCACCACCCCCGATCTCGCGGAGGGCGCCGTCAAGAGCGCCATGATCGCGGCGGCCCGGCGGGTGGTGCTGCTCGCGGACTCCGCCAAGTTCGGCCAGCAGCACTTCGCCCGGTTCGGCGGCCTCGACGACGTCGATCTGCTCATCACGGACACCGGGCTCAGCCCGCAGGACGCCCTGGCCATCGAGCGCCAGGGCACGGAAGTGGCACGCGCATGATTCTCACCGTCACCCCCAACCCCAGCCTGGACCGTACGTACGAGATCCCGGCCCTGGAGCGCGGCGCCGTACTGCGGGCCACCGCCGACCGGGTCGACCCCGGCGGCAAGGGCGTCAATGTCTCGCGCGCCGTGGCCGCCGCCGGACACCGCACGGCAGCCGTGCTGCCGCTCGGCGGACCGGAGGGCGCGCTGCTCGCCCGGCTGCTGGAGGAGCTGGGCATCGAGGCGGCGGGCGTGCCCGTGGCGGGCTCGACCCGGGTCAACATCTCCGTGGCCGAACCGGACGGCACCCTCACCAAGCTCAACGCGGGCGGGCCCGAGCTGAGCGACGCCGAGGCCGAGGCGGTGCTGGAGGCCGTCCGGACCAGGGTCGACGGCGCCGACTGGATCGCCTGCTGCGGAAGCCTGCCCCGAGGACTCGCACCCGAGTGGTACGCCGAGCTGGTGGCGCGGGCCCACCGGGCGGGCGCCCGGATCGCCCTGGACACCTCCGGCCCCTCGCTGACCGCGGCCCTGCGTGAGCGTCCCGATGTGGTGAAGCCCAACGCCGAGGAGCTGGCCCAGGCGGTGGGCCGTCCGCTGGCCACCGTCGGCGAGGCGGTCAAGGCGGCCGAGGAACTGCGGGAGCTGGGTGCCCGCGCCGTCCTGGCCAGCCTGGGCGCCGACGGTCAGCTGCTGGTCGACGACACGGGCGCCTACTTCGGCACCGCGAGCGTCGCCGCCGTGCGCAGCAACGTCGGCGCGGGCGACGCCTCGCTCGCCGGATTCCTCACGGCGGGCGGCGCCGGGCCCGCCGCCCTCGCCTCGGCCGTGGCCCACGGGGCGGCCGCGGTGCAGCTGCCGGGCAGCGCCATGCCGACCCCGGCCGACCTCGACCCGTCCGCCGTCGTGACCACGGCGGACATCCCGCTGGACCGTGTGCTCAAGGAGCCCGCGTGACCGGCCGGCCCCACTCCCACCCCCCAGTCCCCACTCCGTCCGCCCGCCTGCCCCAGGGCGGCACCGCACACAAGGGAGCCGCGAGATGAGTGAGCTGATCACCGCGGATCTGGTCGACCTTGACCTGTCCGCCGACACCAAGGAAGCCGCCGCCCGGTCGCTCGCCGAACGCATGGTCGAGGCCCGCCGGGTCACCGACCTCGACGGCTTTCTCGCCGATGTGGCGGCGCGCGAGGAGCAGATGCCCACCGGCCTGGACGGCGGCATCGGCATACCCCACTGCCGCAGCGCACATGTCACCGAGCCCACCCTGGCCTTCGGGCGCAGCGCGGCCCGGATCGACTTCGGCGCGGCGGACGGACCGGCCGATCTGATCTTCCTGATCGCCGCCCCGGCGGGCGCGGACAGCGATCACCTGACGATCCTGTCGAGCCTGGCCCGGCAGCTGATGAACGCCGACTTCACCGATGCGCTGCGCTCGGCCGACCGGCCCGAGCGGGTGGCCGCACTGATCCGCGGTGAGGAACAGACACCCGCGGCCGAGCGGACGGGGGCCGAGAAGCCGGCCACCGCCGACGCTTCCTCTGCTTCCTCGGATGAGCCTGCCCCCGCCGAACCCACGGACGCGGCGACCGCCACCTCCGCGACCTCCGCGACCACCGCCGAGCCGGTGGCCCCCTTCCGGATCGTCGCCGTCACGTCCTGCCCCACCGGTATCGCCCACACCTACATGGCCGCCGAGTCGCTGGAGAACGCCGCTCGCGAGGCCGGTGTCGAGCTGGTGGTCGAGACGCAGGGCTCGGCCGGATTCGACAAGCTCCCCGCCGCCACCATCGCTGCCGCCGACGCGGTGGTCTTCGCACACGATGTGGAGGTCCGGGACAAGGCCCGCTTCGCGGGCAAGCCGACGGTGGACGTCGGGGTGAAGGCGGCCATCAGCCGCCCCGCCGAGCTCATCGCCGAGGCGCGTGAGAGGGCCGCGCGGGGGGAGACCGGCGCACCGGCCGGGACCTCGGCGGAGCGCTCGGCGCCGATGGACGCGGACGGGGCGGCCGGTGACGGCTTCGGCACCAAGCTGCGCAAGTGGCTGATGACGGGCGTCAGCTACATGGTCCCGTTCGTCGCCGCGGGCGGTCTGCTGATCGCGCTCGCCTTCGCGATCGGCGGTTACGAGATCGCGAGTGCCAAGTCCGTCGCGGACCACTTCGTGTGGACCGAGACCAGCAGCTGGGCCGCGCTGCTCTTCCAGATCGGCAGTGCGGCGTTCACCTTCCTGGTGCCGGTCCTGGCGGGCTATATCGCCTACGGCATGGCCGACCGGCCCGGTCTGGTCCCCGGTTTCGTGGGCGGCTACATCGCGACCACCATCAAGGCCGGATTCCTCGGCGGTCTGGTCGCGGGCCTGATCGCCGGCGCGGTCGTCATGGGCATCCAGCGGTTCAAGGTCCCGGCGGTACTGCGCGGCATCATGCCGGTGGTGGTGATCCCGCTGATCTCCTCCGCGATCGTCGGCGTCCTGATGTTCGTGGTGATCGGCAAGCCCATCGCCTCCGCGCAGCAGGCCATGACCGACTGGCTCAACAGCCTCTCCGGCGCCAACGCCATCGGTCTCGGCGTCCTCCTGGGCCTGATGATGTGCTTCGACCTGGGCGGCCCGGTCAACAAGGTGGCTTACGCCTTCGCGACCGGAGGTATCGCGGTGTCGGACCCCTCCGCCGGAAGCCTCAAGATCATGGCCACGGCGATGGCCGCCGGTATGGTCCCGCCGCTGGCGATGGCCCTCGCCACCACCGTGCGCGGACGGCTGTTCACCAAGACCGAGCGGGAGAACGGCAAGGCCGCCTGGGTGCTGGGTGCCTCCTTCATCAGCGAGGGCGCCATTCCGTTCGCGGCGGCGGATCCGCTGCGGGTGATCCCCTCGTCGATGGTGGGCGGAGCCATCACCGGTGCCCTGTCGATGGCCTTCGACTGCACGCTGCGCGCCCCGCACGGCGGCATCTTCGTGGTCCCGCTGATCGGCCAGCCGTTCCTCTACCTGGTGGCCGTCGTGGCGGGCACGGTGGTCTCGGCCGGTCTGGTGGTCTTCCTCAAGGGACTGCGCAAGACGGCGAAGCCGGAGGCCGCGGACCAGGCCGGTGCCGAGGCCACCGAGGGCGGTACCGAGGAAGAGTCGAAGGTGGCGGTGGCGGTCTGACCGCGTCGTTGTCACCCCCTGTCCGATCCGGCGGTGGACCGCCCACGTCCGTGGGTGGTCCATCGCCGGTGTCCGTGGGCAGGCCGCACGAGGCGCAGTAGGCACCGAGCGCGGCCTCGCCAGGCCCCGGCCGGGGTACCCGGGTACCGGGACACGGGGGCACTGTCCAGGTCGAGGGCGGCGAGATCGGCCGTGCGGGTCCGCCGCTCGCCCTCCACCGTCCGGACCCCGGCGGTGACGGGCGCCGAACGCCGACCCGAACCCCAGCCCAACCCCTTCTTCGCTCCGGTCATTCCTCCGGCCTCCGGCTTCGGCGGATCAACTGCTGTAAAGGTCCCGATAGGCGGGGAAGACACCGCCCGGACCGTCCACCGTCTCCGCCGCGAGCACCGCCTTGACCACTGCCCGGGTCAGCACATCCGCCCCGGCCGCCAGCACCTCGTTCAGCGCACCGGCCTCCCGGTGCACCCCGAACGCCGGATCGCCGGCGTCCTCGGGGCCACCCTCCGGTATCAGCGGGCGCCCGCAGGTGGCGAGGGCGAAGACCGTGTCGCCGTCGGACAGCAGATGCACCGGCCGGACGGCCCGCGCCAGCCCGTCATGCGCCGTGCCCGCGAGCTTGTGCGCCTGGGCTCGCGTGAGCAGGGCATCGGTGGCGACCACGGCCAGCGTCGTGTTCAGCGGAGGCCGCACCGACGCGGCCTGCCGCCCCTCCGACTCGGCCCGCGCGGCGGCCAGCCGGCGCATCGCCTCCGCGTGCTCGGCCGCACCGGGCCTGCGGGGTCCACCCTCCTCCCACGGCCCATGGAGCTCCCCGTACAGCACCCCCGTATCGGGATCGATGACCGAGCCCGCGGCGTTGACCACCGCCAGCGCGGCCACCGTGGTGCCGGACGGCAGCACCGTGGAGGCCGAACCGGTGCCGCCCTTGAGCCCACCGGCCACCGCGCCCGTGCCCGCCCCCACACTGCCCTGCACGACCGGCACACCCGGTTCCGAACGGGCCGCCGCCTCGATCGCCGCACGCCCCAGCGCGGCGTCCGGGCGAGCCCGCCAGTCGCCGCCCCGGCCCAGGTCGAAGAGGGCGGCGGCCGGGACCACCGGAACGACCTGCGCCGGATCGGGGCCGACCCGGAAGCCCCGGCCGTGCTCCTCCAGCCAGGCGGCCACCCCCGAGGCGCTGTCGAGCCCGAAGGCGCTGCCGCCGGTCAGCACGACGGCATCGACGCGCTGGACCAGATTGCGCGGATCGAGGGCATCGGTCTCCCGGGTGCCGGGGCCGCCGCCGCGCACATCGACCGCGGCGACCGCACCGCCCTCGGGGGCCAGCACCACGGTCGTCCCGGTCAGCCGGCCGCCGCCGGACCGCTGGGCATGGCCCACCCGCAGCCCGCGGACATCCGTCAGGCTGTCGGCCGGGCCGGTGGGGACTGGTTCGGGGTTTGCCCGCTCGGCATTCATGGAAGCTATGCGTAGCACGGGCAGCCGTGGCATGGTCGGGTGCCGAGGCGCGGACCACCCCCGTATCCACCGTCGCACGATCGCCGCCGAAGGGTTCGGAGCGGGATGAGAGCCCTTCCAGGTGAGGTGAGGGCACCTCGGAGTGGGGTGAGGCCGCCTCATATAGAGGGCGTTCATCGAACGTTGATGACGTGGCACCAGGCTGAGCCGTATGCCGTTCGCCCCCGTCCGGAAGAAGACCGCCGTGCCCCATACCTCTCGGACGGAGGAGCTCCCGACACTGGCCGCCGACACTCGGCGGGCCGCCCGGGTCGCCCTCCGATGGATCAGCGAGCCGGACTGCACCGAGGAGCTCACCCATGCCCAGCTGCTCGACCAGGCGGCCCGAGCCGCCGCGGCCCTCACTCGGCTCGGCGTCCGCGCCGGGGACCGGGTGGCGGTGCATCTGCCGCTGGTGCCCGAGTCCGTGATCGCCACGCTCGCCTGCGGCCGGCTCGACGTCGTCCGCGCCAGCCTCCCCGTGGGGCTGTGCTCCCATGAACTGCGCGACCGGATCAGGGAGGCCGGTGCCAAGGTCGTCATCACCGCTGACGCCGGACTGCACCGCGGGGAGCCACAGCCGCTCAAGCGGCACATCGACCGGGCGCTGACCGGCTGCCCCGAGGTGCGGTCCGTGCTCGTCGTCCACCGGCTCGCCTGCCCGGTGTCCTGGACCCCCGGGCGTGACCTGTGGTGGCACGACGAGCTCGGCCGGTACACCGAGCCGCTGACCGGGCCGTACTCTTGAGGCATGAGCACCGCCCCTGCCTCCGGACCGCGCGATCCGGCCGCCGCGCTGAATTTCGACGATCCACTGGCGCAGCGGTCATCGGACGATACGGACGACGGGTGGGGTGAGCGGATTCCCGGCGGCGACAGCGCGGACGACGCCGCCGACCTGGCCCGGTTCCTCGCCGAGAAGCCGCCCCACCACCTCTGACGCGTCCCTAGGCGCTGGAGCCGCTGCCACCACCGCCGTGGGCGGCGCCGCGCCGCGCCACCAGCTCGTCGCGGATCTGGCGCAGCAGAATGATCTCCTCGGCCTCCGCGACGGCCTGCTCCTCCTCCACCTTCGCATCCTTGGCGGCCTTCCGCGCCAGATAGCGCGACATCGGCAGCACCATCAGGAAGTACACCACCGCCGCTGTGATCAGGAAGGTCAGCACGGCTGACAGCACGCTTCCCCACAGGATCGGTATGCCGTGGACGACATCGCCCGTGGCGTTGGTCTCGCAGGGCGCCTTGAGACAGGAGCGGTACTTCTCGAGATCCTTCGTGCCGAATGCTCCGACTATGGGATTGATGAAGCCCTTCACTATCGAGTTCACGACGGCGGTGAAGGCGGCTCCGATGACGACCGCGACGGCCAGATCGATCACATTGCCGCGCATCAGGAAGGCTTTGAACCCTTCCATGACGCTCTGCTTCTCCTCGGTCACCTTCTCTTGACTCAACCCACTGTCTCTCTTTCGCCGCGTCGGTGCTGGAGCGGACGGTTCCGCAACCTACACCCGCAGGTGAAAGGGGAATCAGGAGAGCCGGGTGAGTCAGCAGCGGCACAGCGTCACCGCCAATCGGGAGCCGGCCGCGGCCCCGGCGAGCGCGGTGGCGTCCGCTCGCGGCACTGTCAGCACCACCAACGCCCCGCCGCCGTCCGCCCCTTCGCCGAACGGCCCGCCGTCGTCTCCGTCGTCCGCCGTGCGGATGCCCCGGGATCCGCGGGCTCCCGGCACTTCGGCCACCCGGACCCCACGCGCGACCACCCGCGCCGCGGAACCGGACGACTGGGTGCGCGCGGCGTCCGGAAGCGGCGTGGCCAGCACATCCACCCGGTCGCCGGGGTGCAGCAGCCGCACCGCCGCCGCGTCCGCGATCCGGACCGGCGCTGACACCATGACCGGGCGCGGCGCACCGCGCGGGTCCTCGCGCGCCGGGGCGGGCGCTCGCGAGGACACCGCGTCCGTGTGCCCCTTGTCGGAGGGTGCCGCAGCGGCGAGTGCGGCGGCCGTCAGCGCCAGCCCCGCCGCCATCGCGCGGCGCCGCCGCCGCATGGCCCGTCCGAGCCGGAATCCGCCGTCACGCCCCGTGCGCACCGGAGCGAAGCGTGGCACCGCACGGGCCGGGGGAGCGGAGCGGGGTAACGCGAGAGTGGGGGACGGATGGGACATGGCACATCACCGCCTGCCGTGAGGGACCGGGTGCTTCTGGCTCCCTCACCATGCCCGTCTCCGCCCGACCCCGCTCGGGCCTGTGGACGGCCGCCGGGCTGTGGACAACCCGGTCACCCGAGCGAGGGACACCCGCCCGTGGCGCTCGCCTCAAGCGACACCCGCCCCGACTGACACCGGCCCCATCCGGCACCCACCTCGTCCGGCACCGGCCCCGTCCGGCACCGGCCCGTCCGGCACCGACCCCACCGCGAGTCGTGCCCGCAGGCACCAGCCGCCCGTACCGAGCCGCCGCCCCGGACGCGGCTGTCCCCTACGGAAGCTCTATCCCCAGGTCCCAGCCGTCATGGGCATGCGTGCACAGGCAGTCCCGCGCGGAGTTCTCCGGCAGCCTGCCCACCGCGTCGAAGAGCACCTCACGCAGTCGGCCCACATTCTCCCCGAAGACCTTCAGCACCTCGGTGTGGGTGACGCCCTCGCCGGTCTCCACGCCCGCGTCCAGATCGGTGACGAGCGTCAACGAGGTGTAGCAGAGCCCCAGTTCACGAGCGAGCACCGCTTCCGGGTGGCCCGTCATGCCGACCACCGACCAGCCCTGTGCCGCATGCCAGCGCGATTCGGCCCGGGTGGAGAAGCGCGGTCCCTCGACCACGCACATGGTCCCGCCGTCCACCGGCTCCCAGCCGCGTCCGCGTGCCGCGTCCACGGCCGCCTTCCGTCCCACCGGGCAGTACGGGTCGGCGAAGGTGGTGTGCACCACGTTCGGCACCCGTCCGTCCGGCAGCGGCTCACCGTCGAAGAACGTCTGCGTGCGCCCCTTCGTACGGTCCACCAGCTGGTCCGGGACGAGCAGTGTCCCCGGCCCGTACTCCGGCCGCAGCCCGCCCACCGCGCAGGGGCCGAGGACCTGCCGCACCCCGAGCGAGCGCAAGGCCCAGAGGTTGGCGCGGTAGTTGATGCGGTGCGGCGGCAGGTGGTGCTTGCGGCCGTGCCGCGGGAGGAAGGCGACCCGCCGTCCCTCGATGTCGCCGAGGACGAGCGAATCGCTCGGCGCCCCATAGGGGGTCTCCACGGTGATCTCAGTCACATCGTCGAGGAACGTATAGAACCCCGAACCCCCGATGACCCCTATGTCTGCTTGCCTGCTGGTCTCGACCATGTGGTCACCCTAGCCAGCCGCATGAGCGCGAACGACACCCCGCCGCCTCCCGGAGGGGGCGGCGGGGCGTCGGTGAAGCCCAAGAGCGGGTGGCCGGATCAGGCGGCCGAGCTCGACGTCGAGGACGTCGAGGACGTCGAGGACGCCGAAGACGACGAGGACGAAGACGAAGGCGTCGAGGAGGAGGACGAGGATGAGGAATCCGAGGAGGACGAGGACGAAGAGGACGACGAACTGGAGCTGTCGCTCTTCGCCGCCGGCTTGCTCGAACCGCCGCTCGTGCTGCTGGAGGAGGAGCGGCTGTCGTTCCGGTAGAAGCCGGAGCCCTTGAACACGATGCCGACCGCCGAGAACACCTTCTTCAGGCGTCCCTTGCAGTTCGGGCACTCGGTGAGCGCGTCGTCGGTGAACTTCTGCACCGCCTCGAGGCCCTCGCCGCACTCGGTGCACTGGTACTGGTAGGTCGGCACGTTCTTCCTCCTGGCACTCTCACTCAATGAGTGCTAACGACGGTCCATAGTGCAGTATTCCCGCGCGTCAGTCCACTGCGGCGGGGCCCACGGTGATCGAGCCCACCTCCGTCCGGCGCGGCTCCGGCTGCCGTCCCCGGTGCTCGTCACCCCGCTCCCATGCCCAGCCAGCCCGCCAGCTTGCCGCCCCGGGCCACCGCCCGTAGTCGCCGTTCCGCCGCGTCGCGCACCGGGTCCGTGGCCACCACCAGCAGTTCGTCACCGCGCCGCAGCACGGTCGAGGGCAGCGGCACGAAGCTGGCCCCGTCCCGGACGACCAGGGTGACGGCGGATCCGGGGGGCAGCCGCAGCTCGCCGATCTCGACCCCGTGCATCTTGGACGCCTGGGGGATCGACACCGACAGCAGATGCCCGCGCAGCCGTTCCAGCGGCGCCGACTCGATGCCCAGGTCGGCGGGCTCGGCCTCCTCAAGCCGCAGCCGGGGGGCGAGCCAGGGCAGCGTCGGCCCCTGGACCAGGGTGTAGACGATCACCAGCACGAAGACGATGTTGAAGATCCGGCGGCTGCCGGGCACGTCGTTGACCATCGGGATGGTCGCCAGCACGATCGGCACCGCACCGCGCAGCCCGGCCCAGGACAGCAGCGCCTTCTCCCGCCAGGGCATCCGGAACGGCGCCGTGCTGACCAGCACCGATACCGGCCGGGCCACCACGGTCAGCACCAGCCCGACGGCGAGGGCGGGCCAGATGTCATCGCCCAGCTCATGCGGGGTGACCAGCAGCCCGAGCAGGATGAACATTCCGATCTGGGCGATCCAGCCCAGCCCCTCGGCGAAGCCGCGCGTCGCCGGCCAGTGCGGCAGCCGTGCGTTGCCCATCAGCAGCGTGGCGAGGTAGACCGAGAGGAAGCCGGACCCGTGCGCCAGGGCACCACCCGCGTAGGCGGTCACCGCGATGGCGACCACCGCGATCGGGTACAGGCCCGAGGCGGGCAGTGCCACGTGCCGCAGACCGTAGGCCCCCAGCCACCCGATCGCCAGGCCGGCCGCCGCGCCGATCGCCAGCTCCAGGGCGATCGTGCCGACCAGGGCGTACCAGGACTCCATGGGGCCCTGGCTGGAGAAGGCGACGACCAGGATCACCACGGGGGCGTCGTTGAAGCCGGACTCGGCCTCCAGGACGCCCGTGAGCCGTTTGGGCAGCGGCACTGTGCGCAGCACCGAGAAGACCGCGGCCGCGTCCGTGGACGACACCACCGCACCGATGATCAGTGCCTGCTGCCAGCCCAGTCCCACCACATAGTGCGCCGCGGCCGCGGTGACCCCTACGCTCACCGCGACGCCCGCGGTGGACAGTACGGCGGCCGTCGGCAGTGCGGGTTTGATCTCGCTCCACTTCGTGCCCAGACCGCCTTCGGCCAGGATGACGACGAGCGCGGCATAGCCGATGTTCTGCGTTAGCGCGGCGTCGTTGAAGGTGACGCCGATGCCGTCCGTGCCGATGGCGACGCCCATCCCGAGGTAGATCAGCAGCGTGGGCAGGCCGCTGCGCGAGGAGACCCTTACGGCCGCCACCGCGACGAGCAGGACGAGCGAGCAGATCAGCAGCAATTCATTGAGGTGGTGAACAGTCAGGGGCCGAGCCTTTCTCACGGGAGCGGCGGAAACGCTGCGAAGGGTTCCCGGCCGACCGGAACTTCATTGCCTTATCTAACATTTTACGGGATCTTGACGCGAGCCTTCCGCAAGAAGTCTTCGCCGCCGGTGTAGAAGCCCGGCCAGTGGCCGGTGGATGGCGTCAGTCATGACTCCGCGTAGGGGTGGCGACAGCGCTGCGCCTATGGTTGCTCCAGCACTCCAGGATCACCCTGCCCCTCGAAGGACAGCGATGCCCGCCAACACAACCGGCTCTTCTCCCAAAAAGAAGAAGAGCCGACGTCTCCGCCTGATCGTGATCGCAGTCGTGCTGCTGCTCGTCGGGGGCGTCGGCTACGGCGCGTACTGGAGCGTCAGTACAGTTCGTGCCTCATTCCCGGAGACCACGGGATCGCTTCAGCTCAAGGGGTTGGACGGCCCCGTGCAGGTCAAGCGTGACGGCTATGGGATACCTCAGATCTACGCCGGCACCCCCGAGGACCTCTTCCGCGCCCAGGGATTCGTCCAGGCCCAGGACCGCTTCTGGGAGATGGACGTCCGCCGTCATATGACGGCCGGCCGGCTCTCGGAGATGTTCGGTTCCAGCCAGGTGGAGACCGACGCGTTCCTGCGCACCCTGGGCTGGCACCGGGTGGCCCAGCAGGAGTACGACACCAAGTTGTCGTCCACCACCAAGAAGTATCTGCGGGCCTACTCCGACGGCGTCAACGCCTACCTCAAGGACCACCAGGGCGAGGAGCTGTCCGTCGAGTACGCGGCCCTGGACTTCAAGAACGACGGCTACAAGCCCGAGAAGTGGACCCCGGTCGACTCGGTGGCCTGGCTCAAGGCGATGGCCTGGGACCTGCGCGGCAACATGCAGGACGAGGTGGATCGCGCCCTGGCCTCCAGCAGGCTCAGCGCCAAGCAGATAGAAGAGCTCTACCCGGCCTACCCGTACAGCCGGAACAAGCCGATCGTCCAGGGCGGCGCCGTCGACGAGCTCACCGACGAGTTCGACCCCGAGGCCACGCCGACCGGATCGACGAGCTCCACGGGCGGTAACGGCACGGTGGACGGAGGGGCCACCGGCGCCACGCAGGGACTGCAGACCCAGCTGTCCTCGCTCTCCAAGACCCTGGACGACGTCCCGGCGCTGCTCGGCCCGAACGGGACCGGTATCGGCTCCAACTCGTGGGTCGTCTCCGGCAAGTACACGACCACCGGTAAGCCGCTGCTCGCCAACGACCCGCATCTGGCGCCCCAGCTGCCGTCCGTCTGGTACCAGATGGGGCTGCACTGCAAGCAGGTCACCAGCGCCTGTCCGTACGACACGGCGGGCTTCACCTTCGCCGGTATGCCCGGTGTGGTCATAGGCCACAACCAGAACATCAGCTGGGGCATGACCAACCTCGGCGCCGACGTCAGCGACCTGTACCTGGAGAAGGTCACCGCCGACAGCTACCTCTACGACGGCAAGCAGGTCCCGTTCACCACGCGTGAGGAGACCATCAAGGTCGCCGGCGGCAAGAGCCGTACGATCACCGTCCGCACCACCAACAACGGCCCGATCGTCTCCGACCGCGACGACGAGCTCACCTCCGTCGGCAAGAGCGCCCCGGTCGGCAGCGGCGCCGATGACGTGGCTCCCGACCGCGGCGACGGCTACGCGGTGGCGCTGAAGTGGACCGCGCTCACCCCGTCCAACACCATGGACGCGGTCTTCGGGCTCGACGCGGCCAAGAACTTCCAGGACTTCCGTAAGGCGGCCCGCGACTTCGCGGTCCCCTCCCAGAACCTCATCTACGCCGACACCGAGGGCAACATCGGCTACCAGGCGCCCGGCCAGATCCCGGTGCGCTCCAAGGGCGACGGCCGCTACCCGGCGCCCGGCTGGGACTCGCGCTACAAGTGGAGCAAGTACATCCCGCAGTCGGCGCTGCCCTGGGAGCTCAACCCCGACCGCGGCTACATCGTCACCGCCAACCAGGCCGTCATAGACGAGAAGACCTACCCGTATCCGCTGACCGACGACTGGGGGTACGGCGCGCGGAGCCAGCGCATCGCCGACCTCATCGAGTCGAAGATCAAGGATGGCGGGAAGATCTCCACGGACGACATGCAGTCCATGCAGATGGACAACAGCAGCGAGATCGCCAAGCTGCTGACGCCCTATCTGCTGAAGATCAACATCAAGGACGACTACGTACGCGAGGCGCAGAAGCTGCTGGAGAGCTGGGACTACACCCAGGACTCGGACTCGGCGGCCGCCGCGTACTTCAACGCCGTCTGGCGCAACACCCTCAAGCTGGCCTTCGGCGACAAGCTCCCCAAGGAGCTGCGGGTCGAGGGTGAGTGCCTGCGGGTACGCCCGGCCGACGACTCCGGTCCGCTGGAGGACCTGAACGGCAACACCCGGCTGGTGCGCGAATGCGGTAAGCGCGCCCCCGACATGGCCCAGCCCGACGGCGGTGACCGCTGGTACGAGGTCGTGCGCAACATCATCAAGGACCCGAAGAACAACTGGTGGAAGACGGAGGGCACCCGCAACAAGCCCGGCGCCACCAACCGCGACGAGCTGCTCGCGCAGGCCATGCGGGCCGCGCGCTCCGAGCTCACCGCCAAGCTGGGCAAGGACATCGACAGCTGGAGCTGGGGCCGGCTGCACCGGCTGACGCTGAAGAACCAGACCCTGGGCACCGACGGCCCCGGCGTGGTGCAGTGGCTCCTCAACCGGGGGCCCTGGAACCTCTCCGGCGGCGAGGCGGCCGTCAACGCCACCGGATGGAACGCGGCCGGCGGCTACGACGTCACCTGGGTCCCCTCGATGCGCATGGTCGTCAACCTCGACAACCTCGACAAGTCGCGCTGGATCAACCTCACCGGCGCCTCCGGCCACGCCTACAACGCGCACTACACGGACCAGACCGAGAAGTGGGCGAAGGGCGAGCTGCTGCCCTGGGCGTTCAGCAAGAGCGCCGTGGACAAGTCGACCGACGACGAGCTCGCGCTCACCCCGTAGCGCGGCTGAGCTCCGTGGAACTCGACGCCTTACCCCCAGGGCCCCCGTCGGGCCCCGAAGGGCCCGGTGGCCGTCTGAGGGGCGTTCGCGCCCCCGGCCGGTCCCCGGTGCCCGCCAACCCTCGCGGCCCCGCCGGGAGGCGCCTCCGGGCGCCCTCAGCGGGGCCGCGGCGTGAAGCGGTGGAGGCCCGACGGGGTCACCGCCGCGTGCACCGGCCGGTCGTGGCCCTCCTCGGGCACCTCGTCCAGCAGCTCACCGTCGTACAGCAGCACCACCAGCGCCGGATCGGCGCCCGCCTCCGCCAGCCGGGCCAGCACCCGGTCGTACGAGCCGCCGCCGCGGCCCAGCCGCATCCCGCGCCGGTCCACCGCGAGGCCGGGCAGCAGCACCACGTCCGCCCGGGTGACCGCCTCGGGGCCGAGCCGCGGCCCCTCGGGCTCCAGCAGGCCGCGCCGGGCGGGCGTCAGCCGATCGGGCCCCTCGTCCTCGCCCCAGTCGAGATCGTTGTCCGCGCGCAGCACCGGAAGCAGTACCCGGACCCCGCGGGCGCGCAGAGCCTCCCTCAGGGCGCGCGTGCCGGGCTCGCTCCCCATGGACACATAGGCCGCCACGGTGGCCGCCTTGGCGATCTCGGGGAGCTCCAGGGCGCGACACGCCAGAGCGGTGCCGGCCTTCTCGATGTCATCCGCCGTCAACCTGGACCTCACCGCCAGGTGACGTTTCCGCAATGCGTGCTTACTAGCGTCGGTGTTGATCACTGGGTGCGCAATCTCCCTGTCTCATGCCATATTCACCGAATACTCATCATTTGCCCCAAAGGCACCGGATAGGGTTCGGTACATGACTCAATCGCGTACTCGGATCAGCAAGGCTGTCATCCCTGCCGCGGGCCTCGGAACCCGCTTTCTTCCGGCCACCAAGGCCACCCCCAAGGAGATGCTGCCGGTTGTCGACAAGCCGGCGATCCAGTACGTCGTCGAGGAAGCCGTCACCGCCGGGCTGTCCGACGTTCTGATGGTCACCGGCCGTAACAAGCGGCCCCTGGAGGACCACTTCGACCGCAACTACGAGCTCGAAGAGGTCCTGGTCCGCAAGGGCGACGAGACCCGACTCGCCCGCGTCCAGGAGTCCAGCGACCTGGCGACCATGCACTATGTCCGCCAAGGCGACCCCAAGGGCCTCGGGCACGCCGTGCTCTGTGCCGCCCCGCACGTCGGTGACCAGCCCTTTGCCGTCCTCCTCGGCGACGACCTCATCGATGCCCGCGACCCGCTTCTGGCCCGTATGGTCGACGTCCAGGAGCGGCACGGCGGCAGCGTCATCGCCCTGATGGAGGTGGACCCGGCCCAGATCCACCTCTACGGCTGCGCGGCGGTCAAACCGACAGTGGACGACGACGTCGTCCAGGTCACCGGCCTGATCGAGAAGCCCGACCCCGCCGACGCGCCCAGCAACTACGCCGTCATCGGCCGCTACGTGCTCGACCCGGCCGTCTTCGGGGTGCTGCGCGAGACCGAGCCGGGCCGCGGTGGCGAGATCCAGCTCACCGACGCCCTACAGGCGCTAGCCTCCAGTCCGGACCTCGGCGGCCCGGTGCACGGCGTCGTCTTCAAGGGGCGCCGCTACGACACAGGCGATCGTGGCGACTATCTGCGTGCCATTGTCAGACTCGCGTGCGAACGTGAAGACCTGGGCCCGGAGTTCCGGGAATGGCTTCGCAGGTACGTCACCGAGGAGATGTAGCACCTTGAGCAGCACCGCAGCACGGGCCGCCGATCGCGGCCCGGACCAGGACCGGGTCTGGACGGTGGCCGAGCACCTCGACGACATCCTCGGGCACGTCCACCCGCTGGAGCCCATCGAGCTGCAGTTGCTCGACGCCCAGGGCTGCGTCCTGGTGGAGGACGTCACCGTCCCCGGCGCGCTTCCGCCCTTCGACAACAGCTCCATGGACGGCTATGCCGTCCGTACGGCTGACGTCGCGGCCGCGACCGAGGACCATCCCGCGGTGCTGACCGTCATCGGCGACATCGCGGCGGGCAGCGGTGACCTGCCCGTCGTGGGCCCCGGCGAGGCGGCCCGGATCATGACCGGTGCCCCGATCCCGCCCGGCGGCCAGGCCGTCGTCCCCGTCGAGTGGACCGACGGCGGCCTCGACAGCGGGCCGGTCACCCATATGCCCGCACGCGGCTCGGACCCCCACGGCGGAAGCGGCAGGGTGCGCGTCTTCCGCCCGGCGACGGAGGGCCGGCACATCCGCACCCGGGGCAGCGACGCGGACGCGGGCGAGCTCGCGCTGCGCGCCGGCACGGTCCTGGGGGCGCCGCAGATCGGGCTGCTGGCCGCGCTCGGCCGCGCCACGGTGAAGGTGCGGCCCCGGCCGCGGGTGGTCGTGCTCTCCACCGGCAGTGAGCTGGTCCAGCCGGGCGAGGAGGCGGGCCCCGGCCGGATCCACGACTCCAACAGCTTCCAGCTCACCGCCGCCGCCCGGGAGGCCGGCGCGATCGCCTACCGGGTGGGCGCGGTGGCCGACGACGCCGCCACGCTGCGCGCCGCCGTCGAGGACCAGCTGGTCCGCGCCGACATCGTCGTCACCAGCGGCGGGGTCAGCGTCGGCGCGTACGACGTGGTCAAGGAGGCGATGCACGAGGTCCACTTCCGCAAGCTCGCCATGCAGCCCGGCAAGCCCCAGGGCTTCGGCCTCGTCGGTCCGGAGAACACCCCGCTGATCGCCCTGCCCGGCAATCCGGTGAGCTCGTACGTCTCCTTCGAGCTCTTCGTGCGCCCCGCCATCCGCACCCTGCTGGGCGGCGACGACATCCACCGCACCGTCGAGCAGGCGGTCTGCCCCCAGGGCGTCGCCTCCTCGCCCAGGGACCGACGCCAGTTCCTGCGCGGCTGGTACGAGCCCGCCACGACCGACGGCCCGGCCACCGTCACCCCGGTGGGCGGTGCGGGATCGCACCTGATCAAGGCCATGGCCCACGCCAATGCGCTGATCGTCGTCCCCGAAGGCGTCGCCGAGGTAGCCCCCGGCGCCGAGGTGGACGTCGTCCTGCTGGCCTAGCCGCCGGGCACGGCGGGTACGGTGTCGTCCCACACAGGAGCCACCTGGCCCGGACCGGGAGAACCATGAGCAGCGCCCAGGACCATCTCACCCATCTCGACCCGTCTGGTGCCGCGCGCATGGTCGACGTCTCAGCCAAGGACGTCACCGCGCGCACCGCCCGGGCGAGCGGCCGCGTACTCGTCGCGCCGCGCGTCGTGGAACTGCTGCGCGGCGAGGGCCTCCCCAAGGGCGACGCCCTCGCCACCGCCCGGATCGCGGGCATCATGGGCGCCAAGCGGACCCCGGACCTGATCCCGCTGTGTCATCCGCTCGCGGTGTCGGGCGTCACGGTGGACCTCGAGGTCGCCGATGACGCCGTCGAGATCACCGCCACCGTGAAGACCACGGACCGCACGGGCGTGGAGATGGAGGCCCTGACGGCGGTCTCGGTCGCCGCGCTGACGGTGATCGACATGGTCAAGGCCGTCGACAAGGGGGCCGTCATCACCGACGTACGGGTGGACGAGAAGACGGGCGGCAAGTCCGGCGAGTGGAGCCGGGCATGAGCGGCTCAGCGGCGCCGCGCCGCGCCCTGGTCGTCACCGCCTCCAACCGCGCCGCCGCCGGGGTCTACGCCGACACCGGGGGCCCGCTGATCGCCGAGGGCCTGGCCGCCCTCGGCTTCGCCGTGGACGGCCCGCGGGTGGTACCCGACGGCGATCCGGTGGAGGCCGCCCTGCGGGACGCCGTGGCGGCCTCGTACGACGTCGTGGTGACCACCGGGGGCACCGGCCTCACCCCCACCGACCGCACCCCGGAGGCCACCCGCCGCGTCCTGGACTACGAGATCCCCGGGATCGCGGAGGCCATCCGGGCCGAGGGGCTCGCCAAGGTGCCCACCGCCGCGCTCTCCCGGGGGCTGGCCGGGGTCGCCGGCACGACCCTGGTCGTCAATCTGCCCGGCTCCACCGGAGGGGTGCGTGACGGCCTTACGGTGCTCGGCCGCCTCCTGGTCCACGCGGTCGACCAGATCCACGGCGGGGACCACCGCAGACCCGCCGGCCAGGCCGGTGCCGCCGACCCGGCCGGTGTCGCCGATCGCTCGGGGCCGGCCGGGAGCGCACGCTGAACGCCCCCTGGCCGGTCGTGCTGGCGGACGGAGACACGGTCCTCCGCCCCATAAAGCTGCGCGACCAGCGTCCCTGGCGTGAGGTCAACCAGCGCAACCGGGAGTGGCTGCGGCCCTGGGAGGCGACCATCCCGCCGCCTCCGCCGGGCGGCCCCGTCACCCACCGGCCGACCTTCCGGCAGATGGTCCGCCATCTGCGGGCCGAGGCGCACGCCGGACGGATGCTGCCGTTCGTCATCGAGTACCAGGGGCGGCTGGCCGGGCAGTTGACGGTCGCCGGGATCACCTGGGGGTCGATGTGCTCCGGCCATGTCGGCTACTGGATCGACCAGGCGGTGGCCGGGCGCGGAGTGATGCCGACCTCGGTCGCGCTCGCCGTCGACCACTGCTTCCGCACCATCGGACTGCACCGCATCGAGGTGTGCATCCGGCCCGAGAACCTGCCCAGCCGCCGGGTGGTGGAGAAACTCGGATTCCGCCAGGAAGGGCTGCGGCCGCGCTATCTCCACATCGACGGCGCATGGCGCGACCACCTGGTCTACGCGCTCACGGTGGAGGAACTGTCCGAGGGGCTCCTGGAGCGGTGGCACCGGACGCGACCAGGCGCATCACAGAAATAAAATGCTTGTTCGATTAACGGGAGAACATTTCCAACCTGGTCATACCAACAATCACAAAAAACTATCGAGATATCAGCCAGATCGTGCGACACACCGCGCCAATTGGCAGATGGCCTCATGCGGACCCCTCTACCGTGTGAGCGTGAGCAGCAGTGGCCTCATCTACGCAGTCATCGTCGGGGCCTGGGCCGCCTATTTGGTGCCGATGTGGCTTCGTAGGCAGGACGAGCTCAATGAGGCCCGTCCGACGGAACGCTTCAGCACCGCCATCCGGCTGCTGTCCGGACGGGCGGGCATGGAGCGCCGTTACGCCAAGAGCCGTGCGGACCTCAGGCGCCCCGGGAACCCGACGGATGACCTCGCGGAGCGCACCGCCGAGGGCGCGGACGCCCCCGCCACGGGAGGCGCCCCCGCCGAGCCGGGGCGCTACGCGGCCGATCCGGAAGCGGTGACCGACGCGATCGACGTCCGGGCCTTCGCCGAGCCCGTAACTCTGCGCGCACCCGTCTCCATGGGCGCCGACACCCCCGCCGAGGCGGCGTCGGCACCGGCGGCCGGGAGTGCGGGCGGTGCCCGTGGCGGGGCCGGTACGGGCGGTGCGCGCGGCGGGGCCGGCGCGGCCGGTGCGGTCCGCGCGAGCGGTGGCGGCTGGAGCGCGCTGGACCGCGGACGGCGCGCGCGAGTGCTCGCACGCCGCCGCCGCACCACCGTGCTCCTCTTCCTCGCCTTCACCCTCGGCGCCATCGTCGCGGCCGTCGGCGGCCTCGCCTTCCTGTGGGCCCCGGGCATCCCGGCCATACTGCTCAGCGCCTATATCGCCTACCTCCGCGCCCAGGAGCGCCGCCGCTTCGCCTTCACCATGGACCAGCGCCACGCCGAGCAGGCCGCGCAGCGGCTGCGTGAGCGCCGTCCGCGGACCCATCCGCCCGCCGAGGCCCCCTCCGCCGACGACGGCCCCGCCGACCCGCCCGCCCCCGCCGAGGCCGAGCCCGCGCCCGCACCGGCGCCCTCCCCGCACGCGGCCGGGCGCCGCGCGCTGGTCGAGCAGACCGACCACGCGGAGTGGGTGGACCAGGAGCGCGAGCGCGAGCGGGGCCCGGCCGCCGGGGAGGGCTGGGAGCCGGTGCCCGTCCCGCTGCCCACCTACGTCACCGCGCCCGTCGCCCCGCGCGCCACCGGCAGCGTCGACCTGGCCGCCCCCGACGCCTGGAGCTCCGCCCGCTCCAGCACCGTCGACCCCACCTCGGCCCAGGACCCCGCCCCCGCCCCGGACCCGGTCGCCACCCCACCCCGCGGCGCCCGCGACCGCGGCCGCACCCCCCTCTTCGACCAGTACGCCGACGAGGACCGGCCGCGCGCCGCCAACGAGTGACGGGCCCTTCACTGACCAGCGGGGAACGGATTACCGAGCACCCCGCAGGGGATGCTAGAGTTTCACTCGTCGCAAGGGCCTGTGGCGCAGACTGGTAGCGCACCTCGTTCGCATCGAGGGGGTCAGGGGTTCAAATCCCCTCAGGTCCACCCAGACGCACGGCCGTTCTTGAGTTAGCTCGGGAGCGGTTGACGAGATCCCGCCGATCATGATGATCGGTCGGGATCTTTGTCGTTTCCGGGGTCTGTTCGACGGTGTTCGGGGTGGGAGATGGGTTCCGTCGCAGGCGCGGTCGGTGCGACGGGGGCTGTGATGGGTGGTGTGCTCATCACTGGGTGCCCCGGGTGCCGGGGCTGGTGGTGATCGTCTGTGGTTGTGCGAGCTCAGCGGTGGGTGGGACGTCGTGGTGGCGGCAGTCCCGCGTGGGTGACTGCCGCGGGCTCGCCCGGCTGCGTGCTGGGCTGTGCGGCGCCGACTGCGGTGTCGGGGGTGAAGTCGGTGTCGGTGAGATGGGTGCCAGTGCGCTGGTAGAGCCAGGTTTCGAGGATACCGAGGTTGCCGGCGGTGACCAGGAGGGCGACGAGGAGGTTCTGGGCGACCTGGCCGGGTGCGGGCCGGTGTCACCTCGGTGCAGGAGATCCCCGACGACTACGCGCCGGAACCGCTGGGCCGTCCCGAAGCCGACCTCTCCGACCCCACCTGGGGCGAACTCCTCGGGCTCACATGGTCGATGGAACTCAACATCGGCGAAGACGACCCGGTGGATCCGGTCATGCTCCACGTCCGGGGCTCCGGTGACGACGTGCTCACCCCCGTCTTCCGTCTAGCCGAAGCCCTGCAGCGCAAAGTCATCGACTGCGCAGAAGGGAACCTGATCACACCGGGGCAGACGTCGGGCTGGCATGCCTTCCAGCAGTTCCGCGACCGCCTGCCCGACTCCTCTCGCTGACCCCTCTTCGGTTGGTCAGGCGACTGCCATCGCGTCCCAGCCGTATGGAACTAGGCCGTGTTTCAGGCCTAGTAGCACCGGCCCTCGTTGTGGTGCGCCCAGCCCTGGTCGAGGAACCGGAAACCGGCAGCCACGGACGATTCCGGGTCCGCCTCACGCGCAGCCATGAGCTGGATCTGCAGCGCGAAGCGGACGTAGAAGCGGATCTCGTCACTCGGCTCGTCGAGCCCGAACTCCTCGGTGAGCGTGGCGATCAGCGCGTCCTCGTGACGTAGCCACATCTTCTCCGCGTAGTCGATCAGGGACGGCGTCCCGTTCATCAGAGCAAGGATCTGGCTCTGCGGCTCGGTCGTCAGCGCGGCGATCTCGGCGAGGTAATGCGCCTTCAGTGCATCAGAGACCGAGGTCCCTGGCGCGCGGTCCCGGACCGCGGCGATGAGCCGCTCGTGCCGTTCACCCTCGTCACTGAAGACGAGCGCTTCCTTGTGCGGGAAGTGCGTGAAGACCGTCTTAGGTGTCACATCCGCCTTGTCGGCGATCTCGCGCACCGTCACGGCATCGAAGCCGCGGTCGAGGAAGAGTGCCGTCGCCGCATCCAGGATCGCCGTCCGCGTAGCGGCCTTCTTGCGCTCACGCCGCCCTACGGGCACTGAATCCACCATGCCCTCACTCTACCCTCGGTCGCTATCTCCATCGGCTGTGAAAGGATACTCGGTATAGTTAGAGTCCGGGTGTAGTTGCAGCGCTTGGTGGCGGACGTCTCGATGGCAGACCGCCATGCCACCACCCGTCATCCCCGAGGCCGGAGCGTCCGCCTGCCGTCAGTCGGCACGAACGCCGCGCGTCAGCGCCCGGCCCTTCACCAGAAAGACGACGCCGATGACCAAAGACACGACCGTGCGCTCCACCGTGCGGCGCGCGAAGCCACCGACGAACGCGCAGGAGCACAGCAACGCGGACGGACCCCAGCCTCAACGCCGCCTGGCGGGAGCGCTGCTGGTCGCCGGACCAGTGATCTTCCTGCTGGGGGAGTTCGTCTCCGCCGCCGCGTGGACCGATCCCGCCTACAGCTACACCTACGACTTCATCAGCGACCTGGGTGTCCACGGGCCGTCGACCCTGTTCGGCCAGTACATGTACTCGCCGCTGGCCTGGGTGATGAACGCCGGATTCTTCCTCTTCGGGATCACCATCCTGGCCGGGGTGGTCACTTTGCGGGACCTGGCCCACAGGCGCCGGTGGGCCATGCTCGTCCCCGCTGCGCTGCTGGCTGCGGGCGGCGTGCTGCTCGCGCTGTATCCCGGATCGGGCGAGGCTCTCAAGGACGGCACCGGTGAGTACCACAGCCTGGGCGCCTTCGCCGGGTTCACCGGCGGCAACGTGCTGGCCATCGTCCTCGGACGCCGCTGGCAGCGCATCGGCGTCTCCGCCCGCATGGGCCGAGCGTTGATCACGGTCGGCGTGATCGGTCTGATCTCGATGCTGCTCTACCTCGCCGTGATCGTCACTTCTGGCGACAACGTCATCGGGATCATCGGCCTCATCGAACGCGGCGCCGTCCACCCGTTCCTCATCGGCCTCGTGTGCGCCGGAGCCGCGATCTGGAAACGCAACAACACCTCCGCACCGCCGTCCATCACAGTAGGCACGGCGAGCTGACCTCGCCCCCGGCGAACACCACCGACGCAAAGCATCAGCCGTGAACTCCGCACCCCAAGGACCACGATCGTGAACAGCACCCTCACCACCCCCGCGAGCCTGGACGATCCCGCCCCCGCCGCAGCTGCGTGGGTGCGCACCTGGGGCGCAGCCCCGCAGGCCCCGGACAACTCCGTCAGCTCCGTCGAGCCCTTCGAGAATGCGACCCTGCGGCAAGTCGTCCGCATCAGCGGCGGCGGACACCACGTGCGCATCCGCATCAGCAACGAGTGCGGCACCGCGCCACTGACCATCGGCGCCGCCCGCGTCGCCCTCGCGGACGCCGACGGCGCGATCCAGGACAGCAGCAGCCGCGCGATCACGTTCGGCCGCCAGTCGACCGTCACCGTACCGGCGGGCGCACCGGCCCTCAGCGACCCCGTCGACCTGACCGTCCCCGCACTGTCACGGCTGGCCATCAGCCTCTACCTGCCCGGCCGCGTGCACACCGCCACGTGCCACGGCACCTTCCACACGCTGGGTTGGCTCATACCCGGCGACGCGACCACGCGCACCGCGCTGCCCACCAAAGCCGCTCCGCTGCCGGCGCAAGCCCTGATCACCGCGGTGGAAGTACAGCCCGACACCCCTACCCAGGCCATCACCGTGCTCGGCGACTCCCGCGTCGACGGCATCGGATCCACCCCCGGCACCGACCGGCGCTGGACCGACCTGCTCGCCGAACGCCTGCACGCGCACGGCAGCCGGACCCGCTGCGTGGTCAACCAGGGCATCGGCGGCAACCGCCTGCTCACCGAGGGCATCGGCACCGCCGCCCTCGCACGCTTCGACCGCGACATCCTCGCCACCCCCGGACTGGGGCATGTGGTGATCGCCGTTGGCAACGACCTCGTCTTCTCCTTCGCCCCGCGCAACGAGGAGACCGCCGCCCTCCTCGCGATGTTCCCCGGCGAGCCCGTCGGCGTGGACGACATCATCGCCGCCCACCTCCAGGCCGCCGCTCGCGCCCGCGCCCACGGCGCGAAGGTCTACGCCGCGACCATCGCCCCCTACGGCGGCTCGGACATGTACACCCCCAAGGGCGACAAGGCGCGCGAGCAGATCAACGACTGGATCCGCACGAGCGGAGCCTTCGACGCAGTCCTCGACTTCGACGCCGTCTGGCGCGACCCCGCCGACCCCAGTCGCATCCACGACGACCTGCACATGGGAGACCACCTCCACGGCAACGACGCCGGCTACGCCGCCCTCGCAGAATCCATCGACCTCTCCCTGTTCGACTGACCCCACCCCGTTTCGTTCGAGCCGTTGCCTCTGTCCCCGGACGTGCAGCCGGCCGTAAGCCGTCAGCCCGTCCACATGGGGTAATCCGTGAGAGCGACTCGCTCGAAGAGCTCCCTAACCGAGTCCACGGCGCCGGGCGGCAACTCGCACGCGTAACAGAGCTGCCCGTTGCCGAACAGAGTCTCGGACAGCACAAGCTCCGCACACGCAGCGAGACCCTGACCATGAAAGACCGCCAGCCGTCCCGCGACCGGACGACAACGGGCGGGTCGCTTTCGTTGAGGTCGGTCAGGCGTACGCCCCAGAAGCCCCGCTTCCGATGGCCCCGGTGTCCTGCAGCAGCGACGTACGGCGCCTGCTTCCGATCTTGCTTATCCAGGTGGCTGCGATCTTGGTGGGCCGCAGGAATCCGCATCGTGATGCGAGGGTGCACGCCGAGCGCGGCGAGCAGCGAACCGCAGGTGTGACGTGCCTCATGCGGGGCGGGGCTACCCGGGACGGCGTGCTCACTTCAGTCGCGGCGAGATCGATTCACTCGTATCCCGGCGGGCCGGCCGTAACCTGAAGCGGTGCTGACCGACGACGAACTGACCGCGGCTGAGCGCGCGTTGTGGGATGCCTTCCCCGAAGGGCGGTGGGTGGATCTGCGTACGGGGACGTCTGAGGACGACGATCCCGCCAGGGGAGCACAGTGGGGACCCGAGCGCACGGTCCGTGCCGAGGTCGTGGCCGCCCTTCTGCTGGGCGGCAACACGGTGCAGTCCAGCAGCGTCGCTTCCCTGCGCCTCGCCGGCGCACACGTCACTGGCTGTCTCGATCTGGCCGGTGCGGACATCAGCCATCTGCTCTGGTTGAAGGAATGCCGGTTGGAGCAGGAGGTCAGTCTCTACGCCGCATCGACGCGCACGGTACGGATCACGGACAGCTGGATTCCCGGAGTCAGGGCCGAACTGGCTCGCGTCGACGGCCACCTCGACCTCGGCGGCTGCGTGATGGAACCGGGCCATCTCTCCCTCATGAACGCTCACGTGGCCGGGGAACTGGACTTGGACGGGACGCTGATATCGGCGCCCGGGGGATGGGCGGTATGGGCTGGGGGCCTGGCCATGGGTGGCGGCGTCTTCTGCCGGGGATTCATCGCGCGGGGCGGGGTACGGCTGCCGGGCGCACAGTTGCCCGGCGGTCTGTTCATGCCGGGCGCACGCCTGGAGAACCCTGGCGGCGTGGCACTGTTCGCGGACAACGTGACAGCCCCAGTGGTGGACATGTCCAAGGGGTTCAGCGCGGCAGGAGTCCTGCGGATCCGGGGCGCTCGGATATCGGACCTGCTGACCCTCGAGGAAGCCACCCTCGGCGGCAGCGACATGGCGCTGCTCGGTGTGGGAATGCAGGTGGGAACCTTCGACTTCACCCTTTCCGCGCCGCCCGCGGGAGCGGTGGACCTTCAGGGTGCCAGGGTCGCCGTTCTGCACGACCGCGAGCAGAGCTGGCCCGAGGAGGTGCGGATGGATGGCTTCGTCTACGACTCCCTCCGCCCCGACAGGACATGCCCGCAGAACGATGTGGCCCACCGCTTGGCGTGGATCCGCAGGAACCCCGGCTATGCCCCGCAGCCGTACGAGCAACTTGCCACCTGTTACCGCCAGGCCGGCCACGACGACGACGCCCGGAGAGTGCTACTGGAGAAGCAACGCCACCGCCGCCGCACCCTGAAGCCAACCGGTCGGGTGTGGGGGTACCTGCTCGATGCCACCGTCGGGTACGGCTATCGCCCCTGGCTGGCCGCCCTGTGGATGACGGCACTCTGCCTGCTCGGCACCCTGGTGTTCAGCGCCCGCTCGCCGGTCCGGACGAAACCAGGAGAGGGAGACCCGTTCAGTCCCTTCGTCTACACCATCGACTTGCTCTTCCCTATCGGTGACTTCGGCCAGCGCGGCGCATGGCACTGGACAGGGGCGACACAATGGCTGTCGTATCTCCTGATCGCCGTCGGCTGGCTCCTCACCACAGCTGTCGTCGCCGGCGTGTCCCGTACTCTCAACAGGAACTGACAGGCCAGGACCCGGCTTGATGCCGCTGCTCGCATCTCCTGGGCGTTCGGGGGCGCGATGTCATGGAATCGTGCTGACCGCGTTCGTGTTTGGTGCGGGCTGTGAGACGGGTGCTGGTGTGGGCCGGGGGCGCGGGCATAGTAGGTGGCTGTTCAGTGGCCGTGGCGTGAAAGAGTCGTACGGCACTGACGCATCACAGCACAACAGCTGCACCACAACAGGGGGATAAGGCTCCATGCCACTCATACGCCGATCCACCGTGGCGGCCGCGGCCATGACCGCGCTGCTGGTGGTCTCCGCTTCGGGCTGCGGGTCCGGTGACGACAAGGCGGCTGCCACGCCGAACTCCTCGGCCGCGTCCACCGGGCAGCAGGCCAAGGACGGGATCCAGCTGCCGGAAGGCGTCCCGACGAGTCTGGACGACCTGAAGAAGTGGAAGGAGGGCGGCTGGAAGGACTGGGACAAGTGGGCTCGTAAGGCGGCGGATTTCGCCAACCCGGTGATCAAGAACTTCTGGCAGCCGTCCAGGATGGCCAAGGCGAAGGACTCGCCGAACACCGTCTCCGCGCAGAGTGCCGGCCAGAACCAGACGGCCACTGATCCCGAGCCGCCCGCCGTGCCGGCCAAGGAGGTCTCACGGCCGTACCACCAGAACATGGCGCCGGTCGGGAAGGTGTTCTTCGACAGCCCCGACGGGCCGATGGTGTGCTCCGGTACGGTCGTCGACGATCCGGCCCATCCGGGGAAGTCCAACCTGGTGTGGACCGCGGGCCACTGTGTGCACTCCGGCAAGCAGGGCGGCTGGATGCGCAACATCGTGTTCGTGCCCTCGTACAACGACGACGGACTGGCGGCAGATCAGGCTCAGACGGCGGCGCAGAACGAGGTCAGCCCGTACGGCGTGTGGTGGGCAGACTGGTCGCAGACCTCGTCCGAGTGGATCGCGGACGGCGGTGAGACCGGCGGGGTGGGGTCGGCGTACGACTTCGCGGTGCTGCATGTGAAGCCCGAGAACGGCAGCGGCAAGTCGCTGGAGGAGACGGTCGGGGCCTCGGTGCCGGTGTGGTTCGGGGCGCCGTCGGCGGACCAGGTGAGCTCGATCGGCGCCTACGGCTATCCGCAGGCCGCGCCCTACGACGGGGCGAAGATGTTCAGCTGCACCGGCCGGCCCGGCCGGCTGTCGTTCTCGCCCACCTCGCCGACGATGTACCGGATCGGCTGCACGATGACCGGCGGCACCTCGGGCGGCGGCTGGTTCGTCAACCGTGACGGCAAGACGATGCTGGTGTCCAACAGTTCGATCGGCTCGTACGGACACACCTGGCTCGCCGGGCCGCATCTGGGGGCCGAGGCCAAGGGCGTGTTCGACGCCATCAGCGAGAAGTTCGCCGGGCAGGGCTGACGCGAACCCAGCCGCATGGCAGCCGTAAGGGGCCCGCTCCGGATCCGGAGCGGGCCCCTCGTCATGGCCTTACGGGCGGCGCGTCCGTAAGGGGCTTGGCGTAGCAGCGGCTGGTCTCCTCGAAGCGGTAGAGCCCGAACTTCGTCACCGGCGCGTAGCCGGACGAGGTGTAGAGCCCTATGGCCTCGGGCTGCTCGAGGCCGGTCTCGGCGACCATCCGCACCCGGCCAGCCTCCCGCGCGCTCTCCTCCAGCGCCGCCAGGATCCGCCGGGCCAGCCCCCGCCCGCGTGCCGCGCGCACCACGAACATCCGCTTGATCTCGGCGTCCCCGTCCTCGTAGCCCTCCTCGCCGCGCTCCTGGCTGCGCCAGCCGCCGCTCGCGACCGGGGTGCCGTCCGTGTCGTAGGCGAGGAGGTAGAGACCGTGCGGCGGGGCGAAGTGGGCCGCGTCCATGGGCGTCGCATCGCCCTCGCCGTAGCGCACGACGTACTCCGCCTGCACTTCCTCGTCGAGTTTGAGGGCGTCGGGGTGGTCATAGGGAATAGGTCGGATATTCATGCGACGGATCGTACTTCTATGCGGTAGGGGAGGCGCGTGGTTTTTGTGGCGTATCGTGCCGGGGTGCTCACCGTGACAAGCGTGAATGTAAACGGGCTGCGCGCCGCCGCCAAGAAGGGCTTCGTGTCCTGGCTGGACGGTACCGCGGCCGATGTGGTGTGCCTCCAGGAGGTACGTGCCGAACCCAAGGAGCTGCCCGAGGCGGTCCGCGAGCCCGATGGCTGGCATGTGGTGCACGCCCCCGCGGCAGCCAAGGGCCGGGCCGGGGTGTCGGTGTACGCCCGGCGCGAGCTGGAGGGCGTCCGAGTCGGCTTCGGGTCGTCCGAGTTCGACGGCAGCGGCCGCTATGTGGAGGTCGATCTGCCCGGCGTGACCGTCGGCAGCCTGTACCTCCCCTCGGGTGAGGTCGGCACGGACCGCCAGGACGAGAAGGAGCGCTTCATGGCGGAGTTCCTTCCGTATCTGAAGGAGCTGCGCGAGCGGGCGGCGGCCGGTGGGCGCGAGGCGCTGGTGTGCGGCGACTGGAACATCGCCCACCAGGAGGCCGACCTCAAGAACTGGAAGGCCAACCAGAAGAAGTCCGGCTTCCTGCCGGAGGAGCGGGCCTGGCTGACCCGTGTCTTCGAGGAGGCGGCGTACGTGGACGTGGTGCGCGCCCTGCACCCGGACGTCGCCGGTCCGTATTCGTGGTGGTCCTACCGCGGCCGGGCCTTCGACAACGACGCGGGCTGGCGGATCGACTACCAGATCGCCACCCCCGGGCTCGCCGGGCGCGCGGTCAAGGCGGTCGTGGAGCGGGCCGCCGCCTACGACCAGCGGTGGAGCGACCACGCCCCGGTGACGGTGGTCTACGGCCCGGCGCACTGAGCACTGGGGCCGGGTTCTTCGCCTCCGTGCGCTCACTGACGCCCGGAGGCGCCCCCGCGCGGCTCGCCGCCCAGGTCCGCGAGCATCCGGCGGTTCAGGGCCATGGTCAGCTCGGCGTCCACCGCGCTGGTGGCCAGCGGCCGCAGTCGCTCCACTGTCTCGCCGGCGTCCTCGCCGCGCTCCAGGGCGTCCGGCAGCACGTGGTCGCGCAGGAGTGTGACGTAGATCTCGGCGATCGCTTCGACGTGTGCGCGCATCTCGCGCGCCGCCGTGAGGACGGCGGCCAGGGGGATGCCCTGCTCGACCAGGGTGTGTGAGACGTCCAGCAGGCGGCGGCTGAGGTGGACGATCTCGTCGCCGTCGGCGGCCAGATATCCGAGGTCGAGCGAGGTGATGAGGTTTTCCGGGGTGACCTGGCCCTCGAAGTAGTCCGCGAGCGCCTCGGGGGCGAGCCGGACCGGGGTCTCCGCGGGCCAGGAGGGCTCGGCGCCGGGCAGGCCGAGCAGCTCGCCGACATCGCGGCGGCCGCTTTCGAAGGCGGCGAGCAACTCGGCGATGCCACCGAGGGTGTGGCCGCGCTCCAGCAGTGCCGCGATGGTCCGCAGCCGGGCCAGATGGTGGTCGTTGTACCAGGCGATCCGGCCCTCGCGGCGCGGGGGCGGGATCAGCTTGCGCTCCCGGTAGAAGCGCAGGGTGCGCACGGTGATCCCGGCCTTCTCGGCCAGTTCCGCCATGCGGTACTCGCGTACCTCGTCCGCTTCGCTCTTCGCCACGAGGGAAGCCTATGCCGCGGCCCTCGGGTGCGACCGTCGGCAACTTCTTTGTCCACAGCCCCTACCGCTGGGTAGATCCCTGTCCTACGCTCCCATTGTGCCAGTGATTGCTGGCACGGTCGTTTCGAGCGTTCATGGGAGGCGGCGGCATGGCTGGGCTGACGCGTGAGCATGTACGGGTGGCGGTGATCGGAGCCGGTTTCGGCGGGCTGGGAGCGGCGGTGCGCCTGCGCCGCGCGGGCATTACCGACTTCGTGGTCCTGGAGCGGGCGGACGCGGTCGGCGGGGCCTGGCGGGACAACACCTATCCGGGCTGCGCCTGCGACGTCCCGTCCCATCTGTACTCCTTCTCCTTCGCGCCCAACCCCGACTGGCCCCGGAACTTCTCCGGCCAGCCGCATATCCGGGCGTATCTGGAGCGGGTCGCCGACACCTTCGGGCTGCGGCCGCACCTGCGCTTCGGCGCCGAGGTGCGGTCCATGCGCTGGGACGCCGAGGCGGTCCACTGGGAGGTGGACACGGCGCGGGGCTCGCTGACCGCCGACGTCGTGGTCAGCGCCACCGGTCCGCTCGCCGATCCCCGGACCCCGGACATCCCGGGGCTCGACGGCTTCCCCGGCGCCGTCTTCCACTCCGCGCGCTGGGACCACACCGTCGATCTGCGCGGCAAGCGCGTGGCGATGATCGGCACCGGTGCCTCGGCCATCCAGATCGTCCCCGCCATCGCACGCGAGGTCGGCCGGCTCACCCTGTTCCAGCGCACCCCGGCCTGGGTGCTGCCGCGGATGGACCGCCGGATCAGCGGCGTCGAGCGCTGGCTGCACACGAAGATTCCGGCCACCCGGGCGCTGCGCCGCGGGGTGCTGTGGGGCATCCGGGAGTTGCAGGTGGGGGCCTTCACCAAGCGGCCGGGCGAGATGCGGTTCGTCGAGCGGCTGGCCGCCGCCCATATGCGACGGGCCGTCAAGGACCCCGCGCTGAGGGCGGCGCTGACCCCCGACTACCGCATCGGCTGCAAGCGCATCCTGCTCTCCAACGACTACTATCCGGCGCTCGCCCAGCCGCATGTGGACGTGGTCCCGGCCGGGCTGAAAGAGGTGCGCGGCACCACCCTCGTCGGCGCCGACGGCACCGAGGCCGAGGCCGATGTGATCATCTTCGGCACCGGCTTCCATGTGACCGACCTCCCCATAGCCCACCGGGTGACCGGGGCGCGCGGCACCACGCTCGCGGAGGAGTGGAAGGACGGGATGGAGGCGCTGCGCGGCACCAGCGCGGCGGGCTTCCCCAACTTCCTGACCATCATCGGGCCCAACACCGGCCTCGGGAACAGCTCGATGATCCTCGTCATCGAGGCGCAGCTGGCCTATATGGCCGACTATCTGCGCCAGTTGGACACCCTGGGCGGCAAGGTCGCGCTGGACGCCCGGCCGGACGCGGTGCGCGCCTACACCGACATGATCCAGGAACGGATGAAGCGCACGGTGTGGAACACCGGCGGCTGCGACAGCTGGTACCTCGACAACGGCCGGAACACCACCCTGTGGCCCGGGACGACCACCGAGCTGCGGAAGGTCACCCGGCGGGTGGACCTCGCCGAGTACACGCTGCTGCGGCCGCGCACCGGGCCGGTCAAGGCCACGGTGTCCACGGCCGGGTCCACGGCCGGGTCCACGGCCGCCGGGTCCACGGCCGAATCCACGGCCGGCGCGGGGAAGGGGGCGCGGTGAGGCGGCCTCCTGCCCTGCCCTTCGGGCCGTACACCCCGCCCGTCCCGGTGCGCGACCTGACGGTCGTCTCGGCCGACGGGAGCCGGCTCTACGCGGAGCTGCACGGGCCCGATGACGCTGACGCCCCGGCCGTCCTCCTCGCGCACGGCTGGACCTGCTCGACGGCCTTCTGGGCGCCGGTGGTGCGCGCCCTGTCCGCCGACCACCGGGTGATCGTCTACGACCAGCGCGGCCATGGCCGCAGCCCGGCCCCCGGCCCCGGCGGCTACAGCACCCACGCCCTGGCCGACGACCTGGTGGCGGTGCTGGAGGCGACCCTTCCGCCCGGTCGGCGGGCCGTTGTGGCGGGCCACTCCATGGGCGGGATGACGCTGATGGCCGCCGCCGACCGCCCTGGGCTGCGCGAGCGCGCGGCGGCCGCCGTGCTGTGCAGCACGGGCGCCGCACGGCTGGTGGACCGCTCGCGGGTGGTGCCGCTGCGCTCGCCACGGGCACGGGCGTGGGCGCACCGCGCGCTCCTCGGCTCACGCGCCCCTCTGGGCCCGGTCACCCCGCTCTCCAAGCGGCTGGTGCGGTACGCCACGATGGGCCCCGGTGCCGACCCCGTCACAGTGGACGTGTGCGCGCGCATCCTGCACGCCTGCCCCCGCGCCGTACGCGCCGGATGGGGCAGGGTCCTGCTCGACCTCGCACTGGACGCGCGGATCGGCGAGCTGACCATGCCCACGGCCGTCATCGTCGGCACCGCCGACCGGCTCACCCCGCCCGAGCACGCCCACGCCCTCGCCGCCGGGCTGCCGCACTGCACCGGCCTCACCGAACTCCCGGGGCTCGGCCATATGACTCCGGTGGAGGACCCCGGGGCGGTGGCCGGGGTGATCCGCGCCCTGGCCGAGGAGTACGGGGGCGTAGGCGAACCCCGGGGGTGCGTGCCAGAACCCCGGGGGGATGCCCGCGAACCACGCAAGGACGCCCGCGAACCACGCAAGGACGCCCGCGAGCCCCGAGCGGATGCCTACGAGTCCCGCGCGGACGCCCGCGAGCCCCGCGGGGATGTCTACGAGTCCCGCCCCACGACAGCGACGGAAGCCGGTCACCCGGCAGCGGAAGCGAAGGAGCAGACGACATGAGCGTGCGCAGAAGCCTTCAGGGCCAGGTCGTGGTGGTGACGGGGGCGGCGCGGGGGGTCGGCGCACTGCTCGCCCGCAAGCTCTCCGCCCGTGGCGCCAAGGTCGCCCTGGTGGGCCTGGAGCCCGATGAGCTCAAGCGGGTCTCGGAGGGGCTGCCGACCGACTCCGCCCACTGGTACGCCGATGTCACCGACGCCGAAGCGATGGCGCGGGTGGCGCGGGAGGTCGTGGAGCGGTTCGGCGCGGTGGACATCGTCTGCGCCAACGCGGGCGTGGCCCAGGGCGGTCCGTTCCTCGACTCCGACGAGACGACCTGGCGGCGGGTGATCGAGGTCAATCTGCTGGGCAGCGTCACCACGGCCCGCGCCTTCCTGCCCGCGCTGACCGCCAGCCGCGGCTATCTGCTCCAGATCGCCTCGCTCGCCGCGATCACGCCCGCGCCCATGATGACGGCGTACTGCGCGTCCAAGTCCGGGGTCGAGGCGTTCGCCCACAGTCTGCGGGCCGAGGTGGGTCACCGTGGGGTGCGGGTCGGCGTGGGCTATCTGAGCTGGACGGACACCGACATGGTGCGCGGCGCCGACCAGGACGAGGTGATGCGGGAGCTGCGGCAGCGGCTGCCCTGGCCCGCGGGCCGCACCTATCCGCTGGGCCCGGCGGTGGACCGGCTGGTGGCAGGCATCGAGCGGCGGTCGGCGCATGTGTACGCGCAGTGGTGGCTGCGCGGTATGCAGTCGGTGCGCGGCTATATGCCCGCGTTCATCCACGCCATGGGGCGGCGCGAGATGCGCCGCGCCGAGCCGCGGCTGGCGGCCACCCGGGAGGCGCGGGGCGGCCTGGTGGGGGAGGGCGGTGCGGCGGACGAGAAGGCGCGCGCGGTGGGCACGGAGGGTCACCCGTAACGCTCCGTCAACCGTTCTGACCTGCGCTTTCTTCGCTCCCTGCGATCCGGGGCGCATCCGGGCCGCATCCGGAATGCGCCCGGAATGCGGAGGAAGTCGGCTCGTGTCACTCTTGTCGGGCCCGACGCCATTCACCCGATGAGGAGTGACACATGGGCACCAAGGACCAGTCCAACGAGAAGGCTCAGCAGGCCAAGCGGAAACCGCAGGGCGAGCGGAGCCAGGAGCCGCGGCGCGGCCGGCAGTCCGGTGAGCGCATGCAGCGCGTGCAGGAGCGGCCCCGCCCGGAGCCGGGGCAGGAGCAGCGCCGTGGCCGGCAGGAGGGGCCGGAGGCCCGGGGACAGGCCCAGCGGATGAGCCGTGAGCGTGAGAGCCGGCAGCCGGGCATGGGCGACGAGATGGGGGACCAGGAGCCGTTCGAGGAGATGTGACGCAACAGGGCGGGAGGGGTGCATCCCCATGGGCGGCCATGGGGATGCGTCCCTGCGCCTGCGTCCCGCACCGTGCGTCCGCGCAACGCCTATCGCGCTTTTTTCTTTCCCTGCGCCTCTTTCTTTCCCCGTGTCTCTTTCTTTCCCGGTGTCTCTTTCTTTGCCGGTGGCTCCTGGCGTGCCTTCTTCCCTTGCGTCTCCTGTCGCGTTTTCTTCCCCCGCGTCGTCCGCGTTCCCTTCTTCCCCTTGCGCGGCGGCAGTTCGGGCCGGCGCAGATCGGGGACGTCCGCGTAGTCCGGCGGGGCCGCGGCCGGATGCCGTTCCAGCAGGTCGAGCGCGGTGCGGACGGCGACCCCCAGCTGTGGATGGCGGCCCTCCGCCCAGTCCACGGGGGAGCGCGGTGCCTCGATGTCCGGCTCCACACCGTAGTTCTCCACGCCCCAGCCGTATGCGTCGAACCACGCGGCGTTCATCGGCACCGTGATCGATGTGCCGTCGCCCAGGCGGTGACGGCCGGTCATCCCGACCACCCCGCCCCAGGTGCGCAGCCCCACCACCGGTCCGATGCCCTGGATCTTGAAGGCCGCGGTGATCATGTCGCCGTCGGAGGAGGTCGCCTCGTCGGCGACCGCGACGATCGGCCCGCGCGGGGCGGTGCTGGAGTACGACACGGGCTGGGCGTTGCGGGTGAGGTCCCAGCCCATGACCTTGCGGGTGAGCTTCTCGACCACCAGCTCGCTGATGTTGCCGCCCGCGTTGCCCCGGACGTCCACGATCAGCGCGGGCAGGGACATCTCGCGGCGCAGATCGCGGTTGAACTGCGCCCAGCCCGAGCCGCCCATATCGGGGATGTGCAGGTAGCCGCAGCGCCCGTCGCTCAGCTCCCGCACCACGGCCCGGCGCTGGGCGACCCAGTCCTGGTAGCGCAGCGGCCGGTCGTCGATCAGCGGGGAGACCGCGACCCGGCGCGGCGGCCCCTCGCCGTCCGGCGGCTCGAAGGTCAGCTCCACCGTCGTGCCGCCCGCCGCCGTCAGCAGCGGATACGGACCGGCCACCGGGTCCACCGGGCGCCCGTCGACATGGGTGAGGACGGCGCCGTCCCGGATGCCCAGACCGGCCAGCGGCGAGCGGGCCCGGGAGTCGGAGGACTCACCGGGCAGGATGCGGGCCACCGCCCACCGGCCGTCCTTGGTGCGGGTGAGGTTGGCGCCGAGCAGTCCGATGGGGCGCTGGTAGTGGGCCGGGCCCTCGTTGCGGCGCGCGGCGCTGACGTAGGCGTGCGAGGTGCCCAGCTCACCGAGGGTTTCGCGGAGCAGGTCGGCGAACTCGTCGGGCGAGGCGACCCGTTCGACCAGGGGCCGGTACTGGTCGAGCACCCCGTCCCAGTCGACACCGCACATCCCCGGGTCCCAGTAGTAGTGGCGGGTGATGCGCCCGGCCTCGGCGTATGCCTGCCGCCACTCGGCCGCCGGATCGACGGTGTGCTGGATCCGCCGCATGTCGATGTGGACCGTGGAGTCGCTGTCGGGGGTGTCGGTCGCGGGCACCGCGCGCAGATCGCCGTCGTCGTAGACCACCAGCCGGGTGCCGTCGCCGCTGACCGCGAACCAGTCCAGCTCACTGGTGAGTTCGGTCCGCTTGGCCTTCGCCAGGTCGAAGTGTTCCAGGGTGGGGCGGCCCGAGGTCTCGGCCGGGTTGGCGAACGTCTCGCCGAGCGCGCCGGAGATGGGCCAGCGCAGCCACACCAGCCCGCCGCCGCTGACCGGGTACAGCGAGGAGTACTTGGAGGCGGCCACCGGGAAGGCGGTCACCCGGCTGGCCAGCCCCTCCACCTCGACGGTCACGGTGCCGTCGCCGTCGCCCCCGCTGTCGTCCGGGTCCAGCCCGCCCGCCGCCGGGCGCCCCTCGGGGGACAGCGCGAAGGGCGAGGGGGTCGCGGAGGACAGCGGGACCAGGTGGGGGCGGCAGCCCAGCGGGAAGGAGAGGTCCCCGGTGTGCACGTCGTAGACCGGGTCGAAGCCGCGCCAGGAGAGGAAGGCGAGATAGCGGCCGTCGCTGGTGAAGACCGGCTCCTCGTCCTCGAACCGCCCACTGGTCACATCGACCACGGTCCGGTCGGCCAGCCGCGCGATCTTGATCGAGCGCAGGGTGCGGCCTATCCCGGGGTGGGACCAGGCGAGCCACCCCGAGTCGGGGGAGAAGGCGAGGTCGCCGACCGGGCCGTTGTCGGACCGGATCAGCTCGGTGACCTCGCCGTCCCCGTCGGGAGAGGTGTCCACCAGCAGCAGCCGCCCGTCGTGGGCGGCGACCGCGAGCCGGTCGCCGTCGGGGGAGGGCTCCAGTTCGTGCACCCGTCCGAGCCGTCCGGCGGCCAGCCGGCGCGGTTCACCGGGACCGCTGGCCCGGGGCAGCTGCGCGATCTCGATGGCGTCCTCGCCCTCCGCGTCGGTGAGGTAGGCGACCCGGCCGGTCGAACCCAGCATCACGGGCCGCCGCACCCGGACGCCCGGGGTGTCGGCGAGGGTGCGGGCGGGGCCGTCGCGGTGGGTGAGCCAGTAGAGGCTGCCGCGGACGCACACCGCGCTCGCCCGGCCCGTGGTGTCCACCGACAGCGAGTCGATGTGCGAGGCGGCCGGCACCTGGTAGGGCCGCCGCCCGGTGCGCGCCCCGCCGAGCCGTACGTCCAGCTTGCGCGGCCGGCCGTCCGGGCTGAGGTCGTCGACCAGCCACAGCTCGCCCGCGCACTGGTAGACGACGCGCGAGCCGTCGGTCGAGGCGTGCCGGGCGTAGAAGTCGGCGTGGTCGGTGTGGCGGCGCAGATCGGTGCCGTCGGGCAGACAGGAGTAGAGGTTGCCGATCCCCTCGTGGTCGGAGAGGAAGGCGATCCGGCCGCCGACGAACATCGCCGCTTCCAGATGGCCGTTCAGCTCCTCCACGAGCCGGGTGCCGTGCAGCCACAGTCGGCCCGTCGCACCGCCCCGGTAGCGCTTCCAGGTGGCGGGCTCGTGCGGGGGTTTGCCGGTCAGCAGCAGGGTGCGGCGCTCACCGTCGAGGTCGGCCACCGCGATGTCGGCCACCGGCCCCCAGGGCAGCCGCCCGCCGGGGCTGCCGTCGGTGGGCAGGCTGTACGCCCAGGAGAAGTGCGAGAACGGCTGCTCATGGGAGGAGACGGCGAGGATCTGCGAGACGCCGTCGCCATCCGGCGGGGTCCAGCCGCAGACCTGGGCGTCCGTGCTGCCCCAGTACGTCAGCCTGCGGGCCGGGCCGCCGGCGACGGGGACGAGGTGGATCTCCGGGTCGAGGCTGCGCCAGGTGGTGAACGCGATCTGGGAGCCGTCGGGGGAGAAGCGGGCAGGGCCCACGCGCGTTCGGTCCACGGTCAGCCGCCAGGCCCGCCCCGGGGGTTCGCCGGGGGCGGTCAGCGGGGCGATCCACAGATCGTCCTCGGCCGCGAAGCACAGCAAGTCGCCGTGCAGATGCGGGAATCGCAGGTACGCGTGGTCGTCGTCGCTTGCGTAAGGCTCCACCCCACCCATGTTTTCGAGCTACGCCATTCGGAGCAACTCGGTTCTGTGACCGACGCCACGATCGAAACGGCGAAGTTTCGATAGCGCGTGCGCTTATGCTGGAGGTGTACGAAACCGTTTCGTTCGGAGGGGGGCGACACGCCGTGCGGACCATGGACCAGACGACCGAGGACCGGGACACCGCCCGGGTGCGCCGCAGCAGGCTCTCCCCCGAGCGCGAGCGGGAGCTGTACGAGGCGGTGGTCGAGCTGCTCGGCGAGGTCGGGTACGACGGACTGACGATGGACGCCGTCGCGGCCCGTACGCGCTCCAGCAAGGCCACGCTCTACCGCCAGTGGAAAGGCAAGCCGCAGCTGGTCGTGACCGCGCTGCGCCACACCAAGCCCGTTCTGCTCGAGGGTGTCGACACCGGAACGCTCCGCGGTGATCTGCGCGAGATCGTACGGTGCACGGAGAGCTCCCGAGAGCGGGACGCCGCGCTGATGAGGGGACTCGCTCAGGCAGTTCACGACAACCCGGACCTTCATGAGGCCCTGCGAGAGCTGATGATCTACCCCGAGATCGACGCTCTCAACGTGCTGCTGGGGCGCGCCGTGGAGCGGGGCGAAATCGCCTCGGACCGGCCCGCCTTGAACTACGTCGTGCACATGGTGTGCGGCGCGTTCATCACCCGACCGCTCGTCGAGGGCAAGCAGCCGGACCAGACCTATCTCCTGGAATACATCGACGCCGTACTCCTCCCCGCACTCGGCGCCGCATAGCCCTTCCGACTCACCCTTCGCCACTCCCCAGGCACTCACTCCCCGCACAACCCCATAAGGCCCCGGCCGGCGCGCCGCTCTCGTCGCCGGTGCGGTGCCCAACCCTGCCCAGTGCCAACCAATTCCGACGGGAGCACCTCTCCTCGTGGCCACCTTCCTCTATAAACTCGGCCGGTTCGCCTTCCGGCGCCGCGGCCTCGTCGCCCTGATATGGGTGGCGCTGCTCACGGTCGTGGGCGTCGGCGCCGCCACCGCCTCAGCGCCTCCCAACGACAGCTTCTCCATCCCGGGCACCGAGGCCCAGAAGGCCTTCGACCTGCTGGAACAGCGGTTCCCCGGCGGTAACGCGGACGGCGCCACCGCCCGTGTGGTCTTCCGCGCCCCGAGCGGCGAGAAGATGACCGACCCGGACAACAAGGCCGTGGTCACCAAGACCGTCGCCGACCTCGAGGCCAGCTCTCCGCAGGTCGCCTCGGTCGCCAACCCCTACCAGACCGGAGCCGTCAGCAAGGACGGCACCACGGCGTACATCCTGACCACGTACAAGGTCAACGCCCTGGAGCTGAAGGACCCCGCCAAGGACGGTCTGGAGGAGGCGGGGAAGAAGGCCCAGGAGTCGGGTCTGTCGGTGCAGATCGGCGGTGACGCGCTCCAGGAGATGCCGGAGACCGGCGCCACCGAGGTCATCGGCATCGCGATCTCCGCGGTCGTCCTCGCCATCACCTTCGGCTCGCTGGTCGCCGCCGGACTGCCGCTGCTGACCGCGCTCATCGGCGTCGGCATCGGCATCTCCGCGATCACCGCGCTCGCCACCACTCTGGGGCTGTCCTCCACCACCTCGACGCTGGCGATGATGATCGGCCTCGCGGTCGGCATCGACTACGCGCTGTTCATCGTCTCCCGCTACCGCGCCGAGCTGACCGAGGGACGGGACGGGGAGGAAGCCGCCGGACGCGCCGTGGGCACCGCGGGCTCCGCGGTCGTCTTCGCCGGCCTTACGGTCGTCATCGCGCTGGTCGGCCTCGCTGTCGTCAACATCCCGATGCTGACCAAGATGGGCTTCGCCGCGGCCGGTACGGTCGTCATCGCCGTCCTCATCGCGATCAGCCTGATCCCGGCGCTGCTGGGCTTCGCGGGCAAGCGGGTGTTCGGGCGCAAGGCGCGCCGGCGCCTGGAGGAGCGCGCCGCGGCGGCGTCGAGCACCGGCTCCGCCGCGTCCGACGCCGGTGCCGAGGAGAAGCCCAACATGGGCACCCGCTGGGCCCGTTTCGTACTGCGCCGCCCGCTGACGGTGCTCCTGGTGGCCGTGATCGGCCTCGGCGCCGCCGCCGTGCCCGCCCTCAGCCTGGAGCTCGGCCTGCCGGACGACGGCTCGCAGCCGACCAGCAGCCAGAAGCGGCAGGCGTACGACGCGATCTCCGACGGCTTCGGCCCCGGCTACAACGGTCCGCTGATGGTGGTCATCGACACCAAGGGCAGCGATGACGCCAAGGGCGCGGCCGAGCAGGTCCGTAAGACCATCGCCGGTCTGGACGATGTGGCCGGTGTCACCCCCGCCGCGTTCAACAAGGCCGGCGACGCCGCGACGCTCACCGTCATCTCCAAGTCGAAGCCGAGCAGCGTCGCCACCGAGGACCTGGTCGGCGACATCCGCGACAAGGCGGGCGACTTCAAGTCCGACACCGGCGCCGAGGTGCTGGTGACCGGTCAGACGGCGATGAACATCGACATCTCGCAGAAGCTCAACGACGCGCTGGTGCCCTATCTGGTGCTCGTCGTCGGACTGGCCTTCCTGCTGCTGATGGTCGTCTTCCGGTCCGTCCTGGTCCCGCTCAAGGCGGCGCTCGGCTTCCTGCTCTCCGTCGTCGCGGCGCTCGGCGCGGTGGTCGCGGTCTTCCAGTGGGGCTGGCTGGCCGACCTGTTCGGCGTCGAGGAGACCGGCCCGATCATGAGCATGATGCCGATCTTCATGATCGGTGTGGTGTTCGGCCTCGCCATGGACTACGAGGTCTTCCTGGTGACCCGGATGCGGGAGGCGTTCGTCCACGGCGAGAGCCCCGGCCAGGCCGTCGTCACCGGCTTCCGGCACGGCGCCCGGGTGGTCACCGCGGCCGCGGTCATCATGATCAGCGTCTTCGCCGGATTCATCGGCTCCACCGAGTCGATGATCAAGATGATCGGCTTCGGCCTCGCCACCGCCGTCCTCTTCGACGCCTTCGTGGTCCGCATGGCCATCGTCCCGGCCGTCCTGGCACTCCTCGGCAAGACCGCCTGGTGGCTTCCGCGCTGGCTGGACAGGGCGCTGCCCAATGTGGACGTGGAGGGTGAGGGCCTGCGCAAGCTGCTCGAAGGGTCCGACCCGGCCCAGCAGCACGACAAGGACTCCGACCCGGATGCGGCACTGACCCGCGTCTGAGCGACGACGACGGCGGCCTTCCGGCCACGGGAGGCCGCCGTCGTCGTGTCGGATCCCGCGATGTGCACGCTCTTGCGAATGGGTTGCAGGTACGGGCTACCATCGATCGGTTAGTTGCAGCTCAGGAGCGGAGTCCGCGATGCATGTGCCCGACGGATTCATCGACGCCCCGGTGTCGGTGGCGACCGGTGTGGTCGCCGCCGGGGCCGTCGCGGTCAGTTTGCGCGGTGCGCGGCGGGAGCTCGACGAGCGGACCGCGCCGCTGGCCGGGCTGGTGGCGGCGTTCATCTTCGCCGTGCAGATGCTGAACTTCCCCGTCGCCGCCGGGACCAGCGGGCATCTGCTGGGCGGGGCGCTGGCCGCCATACTCGTCGGGCCGTATACGGGGGTGCTGTGTGTCTCCGTGGTGCTGCTGATGCAGGGCGTCCTGTTCGCGGACGGCGGTCTCACCGCGCTCGGCGTCAACATCACGGACATGGCCCTGGTCACCACGGTCGTGGCGTACGCGATCTTCCGCGCGATCGTGAAGCTGGCCCCGCACCGGCGCCGTACGGTCACCGTCGCGTCCTTCGTGGCCGCGCTGGTCTCCGTACCGGCCGCCGCGGTGGCCTTCACCGCGATCTACGCGTTCGGCGGTACGGCGGACGTGGCGCTCGGCAAGGTCTTCACGGCGATGGTCGGGGTGCATGTACTGATCGGCATCGGCGAGGCGGCCATCACCGCGCTGACGGTCGGCGCCGTCGTGGCCGTACGGCCGGATCTGGTGTACGGGGCGCGCGGGGTGACCGCGCGGCCCCTGGAGATCCGGAGCAGTCCGCTGACCCCGGCCGTCCCGGGGGCGGTGGCGCGGGCCGAGGGCCGCCCGGCGGCGGACGGCGCGCCTGAGGGGGAGGCTGCCGGGCCTGAGCGGGAGGCTGCCGCGCCCGCGACTGTGGCGGAGGCTCCCGCGCCCGCTGCGTCCGCCCACGCATCCGCCCCCGCGCCCAAGCGGTCGGCGCGGCGCGTGTGGTGGGCCGGGCTCGCGGCCGCGCTGCTGTGCGCCGGGGTCGTCAGCTTCTACGCCTCCGCCAGCCCCGACGGGCTGGAGAAGGTCGCCCACGACAAGGGGATCGACAAGAAGGCCGAGGACCACGCCGCCAAGGACTCCCCGCTCGCCGACTACGGCGTCAAGGACATCTCCGACACCCGGCTCTCCGGCGGGCTCGCCGGGGTGATCGGGGTGGGGGCGACGCTCGCCGTCGGGTCCGGGGTGTTCCTGGTCGTACGGCGGCGCAAGGCGGCTACGGCCGAGAGCGAGCGAGGCTGACCATGGGCGCGGGACACGCGCACAAGCTCTACCGGGAGGGGCGGTCGCCGGTCCACGCCCTCCCGCCGCACTGCAAGATCGCCGCCGTCTTCTGCTTCGTCCTGGTCGTCGTCGCCACGCCCCGCGAGGCCGTCTGGGCCTTCGGGGTGTACGCGGCGCTGCTGGCCGGGGTGGCGGCGGTGGCCCGGATACCTGCCGGTTACCTGCTCAAGCGGTTGCTGGTCGAGATCCCGTTCGTGGCCTTCGCCGTGCTGATGCCGTTCATCGCGGAGGGCCCGCGCACGGACGTGCTGGGGATGTCGCTCAGTGAGTCCGGGCTGTGGAGCGCCTGGAACATCCTCGCCAAGGGCACCCTCGGCGTCGCCGCCTCCGTCCTCCTGGCGTCCACGACCGAGCTGCGCGCCCTGCTGCTGGGGCTCCAGCGGCTGCGGATGCCCTCGCTGCTGGTGCAGATCGCCTCGTTCATGATCCGCTACGGGGACGTCATCTCCGACGAGATGCGCCGGATGCGGATCGCCCGCCAGTCGCGCGGTTTCGAGGCGCGCGGGGTGCGCCACTGGGGCGTGCTCGCCAACTCGGCCGGTGCGCTGTTCATCCGCTCCTACGAACGGGGCGAACGGGTCCACCTGGCGATGGTCAGCCGGGGCTACGCGGGCACCATGCCGGTGATCGACGATGTGACGGCGTCCCGCGCCCAGTGGACGTACGCCGCCGCCCTCCCGCTGACCGCGCTGGCGGTCTGCCTGACCGGATGGATGCTCATATGACCGACCTCGCCGCTGCCCCGCCATCGCTCCAGGTGTCCGGTCTGGCCTACGCGTACCCCGACGGCCATCAGGCCCTCTTCGGCGTCGACCTGACCGTGGCCCGCGGCGAGCGCGTCGCCCTGCTCGGCCCCAACGGCGCCGGCAAGACCACCCTCGTGCTGCACCTCAACGGCATCCTTACGGCGGGCGCCGGGACGGTCACGGTCGCCGGACTGCCGGTGGCGAAGGCCCATCTGGCCGAGATCCGCCGCCGGGTGGGCATCGTCTTCCAGGACCCGGACGACCAGCTGTTCATGCCGACCGTGCGCGAGGACGTGGCCTTCGGCCCGGCCGCGGCCGGGATACGCGGCCCCGAACTGGAGGAACGGGTGCGGCGCGCCCTGGAGCGGGTCGGGATGGCGGAGTTCGCCGACCGGCCGCCGCACCACCTCTCCTTCGGGCAGCGGCGGCGGGTGGCCGTGGCGACCGTACTGGCCATGGAGCCGGAGATCCTGGTCCTGGACGAGCCCTCGTCCAACCTCGACCCGGCCTCGCGCCGCGAACTCGCCGACATCCTGCGGTCCCTGGAGGTGACCGTGCTGATGGTCACCCACGACCTGCCGTACGCGCTGGAGCTGTGCCCGCGCTCCGTGGTGCTCAGCGGCGGGGTGATCGCGGCGGACGGCGGGACGCAGGAGCTGCTGTGCGACGAGGAGCTGATGCGCGAGCACCGGCTGGAGCTCCCGTTCGGCTTCGACCCCCGCTCGGTGACCGTTCCGGTGCGGTGACTGTCCTGGTGCGGTGACCGTTCCGGTGCGGTGACCGGTGGTCGAACTGCCGCAGGCGGTCGGCACCGGGGCGGTCGGCCGGAGCAGCCGCCGTTACGCGCCTCCCGCCGTTACCCCTCCCGCGCCGCCAGACTCGTCCGTACCGCCCGCACCAGCGCCTGCGCACGCGGGTCCGCGGTGACACCGCGCCGCATGCCGTTGGTGACGTAGGCGAAGCCGATGCGTGCCTCCGGGTCGGCGAAGGCGAGGGAGCCGCCGCGCCCCGGGTGGCCGAAGGAACCCGGTCCCAGCATCGGGCAGGCCGGGCCGTGCAGCATGTAGCCGAGACCGAACCGGGTGCCGACGACCAGGACCTCGTCCGGCCCCGCGGACTCCTCCGTACGGGCCATCGTCAGCGTCGCCGGGGCGAAGAGCCTGCCCCCCGAGCGGGCCGTACGGGCCGAGGGCAGCGGGCCGATCAGCGCCGCGTAGAAGCGGGCCAGCGCCTCGGCGGTCGCCACCCCGCCCGAGGCGGGCAGCTCGGCGGCCAGATACGCGGGGTCGTTCTCGTCCGGCATCGGGGTGATCGCGGCGAACGCCCGCCGGGTCAGCGACTCGGGGTCCTGGTACGCCTCGGCGACCGACCGCTTGGGGCGCAGCCGCAGCCCCTGGGCGGCGGGCGCGGTGGGGGCCTCCACCGCCGCGATCCGGCCGACCCGGCCCCGCTGCTCCGCGGGCAGCCCGAGCCACAGATCGAGCCCGAGCGGACGGGCGATCTCCTCGGCGATCCAGCGCCCGATGGTCCGCCCGGTGACCCTGCGCACCAGCTCGCTCAGCAGCCAGCTGTACGTCTGGGCGTGGTAGCCGTGCGCCGTACCGGGCTCCCACACGGGTTGTTGGGCGGCCACGGCCAGCGGCCCGGATATGCCGTCGATGGCCTCGGCGGGGGTCAGGGGGGTGTCGAGGACGGGCACGCCGGTGCGGTGCGCGAGCAGATGCCGCACCAGCACCCGCTCCTTGCCGCCCGCCTTGAACTCCGGCCAGTAGGTGCTGACCCGGCCGTCCAGGTCCAGCTGACCGCGCTGATGCAGCAGCAGCGGCACGGCGGCGGCAATGCCCTTGGTGACCGACCGGACGACCTGGGCGGTGTCCTGGGTCCAGGGCTCACGGCCGCCGCCCTCTCCATCGGCAGCCTCGGAGCCCCCGGAGCCCCCAGAAGCCTCGGCATCGCCGGGGTCGTCGCTGTCGGGGGTCTTCGTACCGCCCCACAGGTCGACGACCTTCTCGCCCTCCCGGTACAGGACCACGGCGGCGCCGCGCTCGCCGTGCCGGGTGAAGTTCGCCGCGAAAGCGTCCCGGACCGGTTCGAAACCGTCGGCCACCGTGCCCTGGACGTCCACCACTGTTCCGACTCCCGCCATGCCGACCCGAGCGTGTGCTGTGTTTCTCCTTATGGTGCAACGTTCCGCGGGTGAGGATCATGCCGGGGCCGGGCAGGATCTCCGGCGGACGCGCAGCCACGGGGCGGCGGCGCTCCGGAGCCGATGGGCCAGAGCCGACCAAAAGGGGCACAGGGTGCGGAGATTCGAGGGCTACGCGGTCATGCTCACCGGCGCGGGGCGCGGCATCGGGGAGGTGACCGCCCGCCGCTTCGCCGACGAGGGCGCCCGGGTGCTGATCACCGACCTGGACGGTGAACGGGCCGCGAAGGCCGCCGAATCCATACGGGCGGACGGCGGCGAGGCCGAGTCGCTGGGCTGCGACGTGGCCCGGCGAGCGGACGTCGAGGCGGCCGTGGCGCACGCCGTAAGGAGCTTCGGAAGGCTGGACGTCCTGGTCAACAGCGCCCACTCATGCCATGCCGACACCCCGCTGTTCGAGGACCAGCTGGACGACGAGTGGCAGCAGGACATCGATGTCACCCTCGGCGGTGCCTTCCGCTGCTCCCGCGCCGCGCTGCCGCATCTGGCCGCCGCGGACGGCCGGGGCGCGATCGTCAACGTCGGTTCGGTCAACGGCATACAGGACTTCGGCAACCACGCCTACAGCGCCGCCAAGGCGGGCCTGGGCAGCCTCACCCGCACGCTGTCCGCCCACGCCGCCGGGCGCGACGTCCGCGTCAACCTCGTGGCCCCCGGCACGATCCGCACCCCCGGCTGGGACGGCCGGGAGGACACCCTGCGCCGTGCCGCCCAGGTCTACCCCCTCGGCCGGGTCGGCGAACCCACCGACATCGCCGCCGCCATCACCTTCCTGGCCTCCTCGGACGCCGCCTGGATCACCGGGGTCACCCTCCCCGTGGACGGCGGCATCACGACCACGAACGTGGCGGTGCGCAGGGCCTTCGGTCATGTGGCGACGCCCAGCGAGACGTAGTCGTAAAGGCCCCCGTAGGGTTCGCTCGCATAGACGTTGGTCAGCCGGGAGCCGCGCCAGACCGTGCTCTTCTGGAACAGGATGGGCAGATACGCGGCGGACTCGGAAACCCGCCGATTGGCCGCCCTGTAGTCCTTCTCGGCCTTGGCCGGGTCCTGTTCGGCGATCGCCTTGTCGAAGAGGTCGTCGACCGTGGGGTCGTCCAGCTCCGCGAGATTGATATTGGCGGATTCCGAGATGAAACGGCTGTCGACGAGCGGCTGGAGAAAACCCTGACCGGTGGGGAAGTCGGGGAGCCACCGGGAGATGACGATGCCGTAGCCCTCCTTCTTCACGGTCGCGGGCGAGCCGACCGTCTGCAAGAACTCCGTGGAGGCGATCTGCTCGATACGGGCCTCGATCCCGACCTCCCGCAGTGAGGTCTGGAGCGACTCGGCGACGGCCAGCTCGGCGGGGCGGGTGTTGCGCACCGCGATGGTGGTCGTGAACCCGTTCGACTTTCCGCACGCCGCCAGTTCCTGCTTCGCCTTGAGGGTGTCCGGATCGCCGTTGCTCTCGAGCTTCTGGTACGGGTCGTAGGAGGAATCGGAGCCCGTGATGGTCGGCGGGAGCATATGGGGCGCGATGGCGCCGCTCTGCGTTCCGCCGGCGGCGGTCCGCAGGTTCTCCATGTCCGCCGCGTAGATGACCGCTTTACGGCAGTGCAGGTTTTGCAGGGGCTCGACGGAGCGGGGGAAGGCGGCGAACAGGAGCCCTCCGGTGTACGGGTTGTCCAGCTGGGCCTGGAGGTCGCGGCTGTTCCGGGCCTTCGCCAGGGCGGCGTCGGTGAGTCCGGTGGACGTCAGGTCAAGGTCGTAGGTGCCGGAGAGCAGGGCCTGCGCGCTCGCCTCGGCGTCCTTTTCGATATTCACCGTGATCCGGTCGGGAAGGGCGGTCCGGATCGGGTCGGACGACTGGTTCCACTCGTCGTTGCGGATCAGCTCCAGCGACTTGCCCGGCGTGTAGGGGCCGAATCTGTACGGCCCGGAGGAGAACGGCTTGTTCTGGTATTTGCTTCCGGTGTCCTTGTCCCTTTTGACGGGTGAGCCGGCCGGCATCGCGAGCATGCGCTCGAAGTCGCCGTTGGGCTTGGGCAGTTCGAAGACGATGGTTTTGTCGTCCGGCGTCCGAATGGCCTTCAGGCCCAGCTTGTCCTCGGTGGTGTCCTTGTACGGCCCCTTGTAGGTGTGGCCGGGGTCGAGCACCTGCTGGAGATAGGTCGGGCCGCCGGAAATCGGGTCGGTGGCCCAGATCCGCTCGATGCCGTATTTGATGTCCTTGGACGTGATATCGCTGCCGTCCTCCCAGGTGATTCCGTCGCGCAGGGTGTAGGTGTAGGTCTTGCCGCCGTCGGTTACCCTGGCCGTCTTCTCCGCGAGGTCCCCGACCAGTTCGGTGCCCTTCTCGCCGGGCTTGGGGGCGTAGGTGACCAGTTGGCGGGCGTAGTAGCGGGAGAAGTTCCAGATGGAGCCGAAATAGGTGCGCTGCGGGTCCCATGAGTCCGCGTCGCTCCCGCTGACGAACTTCAGCGTCCCGCCCTTTTTCTTCGAGGCGTTGACGACATCCTTGGCCGCGGCGTCGTACCCGGCGGTGGGGCCCGGTGCCGGGGTGCCGGACGACTTCGACTGCTGCCGGCCGGAGCGGTCCTCGGGGGAGCCGTCGTCCTTCATCCACGACGTCGCCAGGGGGATGCCCGCGGCCACCAGGGCGACGAGGAGCGCTCCCGCCAGCCCGTAGCGGACGGCCCGCCGGCGGCCCGGCGAGACGCCGTTGAGGGAGGGGGCCGGGGCGGACGACGGCAGGGCCACCGGCGACCAGGTGGGCCTCGGCGGTACGGCGGACGGTCGGGTGGGCTCCGGGGCCGGTTCGTGGCCGTCCGCGGGCGGCGCGGAAACGAGCGGCGGTTCGTACGGTGGGGGCGGGGGCGGAGGCGTCCGGGCGGGTTCGTGGTGATACGGCCGCGGCGCGGGTTCCGGGACCGGTGCGGCGTCGTACGGCGGGGGCGGCGGGCCGAATCCGGGCGGGATCCACGCCGCGTTGCGGGTCAGGGCGAGTCCGCCGGCCGTATTGCGGTCGCGCTTCTGCGGCAGCGGCCGCCCCTTCGCCCGCAGCGCCGCGTACACCTGCGCGTAGACCGTGTCCAGGTCCAGGAACTCCGGTCCGCCCGGCACCCCTTCGCGCAGCAGCCGCAGCAGTTCGCCGGTGAAGGCCGTATGGGGCTCACCGGGCGGGGCGAGCGCGAAGCTGGTGTCGGGGACGGAGGCCAGCAGATAGGTGCCCTCGATCTCCACCTGGCTGATCACCGCCTCGGCGCCCGCCGCGCTCATGAAGCCGAGCACCCGTCCGCTGAAGCAGCAGTCGAGCAGCATCACCTGGCGGGCGGCCCGCCCGTCCAGCACCACATCGCGCAGCGTGCCGTACGGCAGTCCGGTGTAGGAGCGGTGCGGTATGGACCCGGTCAGCCCCAGGAAGAGCTCGCCGCGGCGCGGTTCCACGAGACCGTGTCCCGCGAAGTACACCAGCAGGGTGTCCGTGGCCTCCTCGGCCGCGGTCCTTACGGCTTCGAGGACCTCGACGGCGGTGGTGGGGTCCTCGATCACCGTGCAGTGTTCGGGTGCCAGCCCCCATGAACGCGGGGCGCACAGGGCGGCGGCCAGCGCGCTCAGGTTGTTGGCCACCGCCGGGATCTGCTCCAGATGGGCGTAGCGGCTGGTGCCGATGAGCACCGCGCGGGTGGCGGCCGGGTCGGGCAGCACGGTCACGGCCGGCGCCCTTCCCCGCCGTCGGGCTCCCGTTGCCCTTCCGGTTCGGGGGCGGCCGGGTCGGGGGCGGCCGGTTCGGGCGCGGAGGCAGCCGGTTCCGCTTCGGGCGCGGACGGGCGCTGGAGCGCGTCGATCAGGCGCCGCAGGTCTTCGTCGCCGCCGCCGTCGAGGGAGACCGTAAGGTCACCGCGGCGCACGGTGATCCGCCGGGCGTGCGGGCGCGTCTGCCGCCAGGTGGACAGCGCCAGCGCGAAGGAGGCCGCGCTCCAGGCGTTGTCGGTGACCAGTTGCAGCACATCGGTGAGCACGCCCATCTGGCCGGGCGCCGGAGCGGCCCGGACCAGCTCCACCCGCGCGCCGCGGCGCGTGTCCGGGTCCCGTCTCAGCCAGTCGTGGAGCGAGCGCAGCTCCGCCTCCCCGCCGCTCACCGCGATGTCGATCCGCACCAAGCCCCCCTTGTGACGACAGTGCCGACAGAGCCCCGATTCTTTCCTACCCGGAGCCTCTCCGCAGGAGCAACGGATCAACGGAGCAACGGAGCAACGGAGGACCGATCACGGAGCGCCGAGCACGGAGCACGCGTCAACCGGCGTGCAGCATCAGCCCGATGCCCGCCACCATCAGACCCGCCGCCGCGATTCTCGGGCCGCCGAACCGCTCCTTGAAGAACAGCGCCCCGATCGCCGCGCCCACGATGATCGACGATTCGCGCAGCGCCGCGATCGGTGCCAGTTCGGCTCGCGTCTGGGCCCACAGGACCAGGCCATAGGCGAAGACCGACAGCAGCCCGCCGAGCAGCCCGCGCGCCGCGACCGGACGCAGTTGCCGCAGGAGCGCACCGCGCCGGATCGTCAGGGCGCAGGCGGGGATGGCGATGCCCTCCAGGATCATCAGCCAGGCGATATAGCCGAGCGCGCTGCCGGAGGCGCGCACGCCCAGACCGTCCACGACGGTGTACGCGGCGATGGACAGTCCGGTGGCGATGGCGGCCGTAAGGGCGAGCCATTGCGGTGCGCCACCGCTGTTCTGCCCGCCATCCCGCCCGCTTTCCTCGTGGTCGGAGTGGCGGGAGCCCTTGACGCCCCACAACGCCACGCCCACCAGTCCGGCCGAGGCCAGTGCGATGCCCGCCGCCTGCCAGTGGTCCGGCCGCTCGCCGACGAAGACCGCGGCGGCCACGGTCACCACCAGCGGTGCGGTGCCGCGTGCGATGGGATACATCTGGCCGAAGTCGCCCAGCTGGAACGAGCGCATGAGCAGCAGCTGATAGACCACGTGGATGGCCACGGAGGCCAGCAGATACGGCCAGGCGTCCGCCTCGGGCAGGGGGGTGAACGGCGCCAGCGCCAGTCCGCACAGCGTCCCGCCGCCGCCCACCAGGGTGAAGGCGAGCAACTGGTCTCTGATGCCGTGCGCGATGGCGTTCCAGCTCGCGTGGGTGACGGCCGCGATGAGCACCGCGACCGCGACGACCGGGGTCACGCGGAGCGCTCGCGCACATCCACCACAGTGCCCTCGGCATGCGCGATCAGCGTCTTGGGAGCGAGCGGGAAGACGGTGTGCGGGGTGCCGGCCGCGGCCCATACGGTCTCGTGGTCCAGCAGCCGGCGGTCGGCCAGGACGCGGGTACGGGTGCGGTGGCCGAAGGGCGGCACCCCGCCGATGGCGTAGCCGGTGGTCTCCCGTACCAGCGCCGCGTTCGCCCGGCGGACGCTCCCGGCGCCCAGCTCCTGCCGTACGAGTTCGACGTCGACCCGTGACGCCCCGTCCAACAGCACCACCACCGGCTGCCCGTCCGCCTCGAACACCAGCGACTTGACGATCTGGCTCAGTTCACAGCCGATGGCCGCGGCGGCCTCGGCGGCGGTGCGGGTGGCGTCGGGGAAGCGGCGCACCTCGACGTCCAGGCCGAGCTCGCGCAGGGCCTCGGCGAACCGGGGGTGGGCCACGGTACCGGCGGAGGCGGGGGTCTCAGCGGTGGCAGGGGTCTCAGCGGTGGCAGGGGCGTCGGAGGTGTCAAAGGTGGGGTTGGCCATGGGCCGACGCTATCGACGGGCCCGCGGCCCGCGCCAGGACATTTCCCTGGCCGCACCAGCGTTCAAGAACTCGGCGGGCGGCCCGGAGAGGATCGGGCCATGGACACGAAACCCGTCAATATCGACGAGGCGCTGGCCTCCTTCGACGATGTCTACAGCCCCCGGATCGTGGCCCGGATGAACGACTACGACGTCCGGATCGCCCATACGCTCGGCGAGCACGTCTGGCACGCCCACGATGACACCGACGAGTTCTTCCTGGTCCTCGACGGCCGCTTCGACATCGCGCTCAGGGACGCGGACGGCACCGAGACGACGGTCGTGCTGCACAAGGGCGACACGTTCGTGGTCCCCCGGGGCACCGAGCACAAGCCGTCCTCCCCGGGCGGGTCGGTCCTGATGTTCGAGCCCTCGGGGACCAGCTCGACCGGGGACCGCCACGACGGCGAGATCCCCGATCACGTGGACAGCACCACCGGCCACGCGCTCGGCTGAATCCCGCGGAACGCGAAGGAGCCGGGCGGCCGCGGGGAAGTCCCCGCGCCCGCCCGGCTCCCGGGCCTGCGCCGGCGGCCTGGCCGCGGGCTCAGCCGCCCGTGCGTCAGCCGTCCGTGCGTCAGCCGCCCGCGCGCAGCAGCGCCGCCACGATCGGGCCCGCCGTGTCGCCGCCGTGGCCGCCCTCGGGGACCACACCGGCGGCGGCGAGGTCGTCGCGGTAGGCGGTGAACCAGCCGTTGGGCTTGTCCTGGTTGTCCACCTCGGCCGAACCGGTCTTGGCGCCGAAGTCACCGGTCATCCCGGCCATCGCCTCGGCGGCGGTGCCCGAGGTGGCCGTCAGCCGCATCAGCTTGCGCAGCTGGTCCTTGGTGCCGGACTTCATCGTCTTGCTCGCCTTGGCCAGCGTCCGGTTGTCCAGGGACGGCGAGACCAGGTACGGCTGGCGGAAGGTGCCGGTGGAGGCGGTGGCCGCGACCGACGCCATGTTGAGCGGGTTCATCCGCACCCCGCCCTGGCCGATCAGCGAGGCGGCCTTGGAGGCCGCGGACTGCACCGGTACCGCGCCGTCGAAGGTGGGCACGCCGATCTGCCAGTTGAGCCCGATGCCGAAGACGTCCCGGGCCTCGTTGGTCAGGTCGTCGTTCTTCAGCTTCCCGGCCTGGCTGATGAAGGCCGTGTTGCAGGAGCGGGCGAAGCTCTGCTCGAAGGTGCCGTTCTTGATCTCGAACTTGTCGTCGTTCTGGAACTTCCAGCCGCCGTAGGAGAAGTACTTGGGGCACGGATGCGCCTTGCCGTACGCCGCCAGGCCCTTGTCGATCAGCGTCGCCGAGGTGATGACCTTCATCGTCGAGCCCGGTGCGTACGAGCCCTGGAGGGCGGTGTTGAAACCGTTCGCGGGCGAGTTGGCCAGCGCGAGGATCTCACCGGTGCTGGGCTTGATCGCCACCACCGACGCCTTGGCCCGCTTGTTCACCTGCTGCTCGGCGGTGCGCTGGAGCGACGCGTCGATCGTGGTGCGGAGCGTGCCCGGGGTGCCCTTGGAGAGCACCTTCAACGTCTTGTCGGCGGACTTGGAGCCCTTGGCGCGGTCGATCCAGGTCTCCACGCCCGCCTTGCCGCCCGCCTTGTCGCCGTACCGCTCGCGCAGCGAGGCCAGGACGGTCTTGAGGGTCGGGTGCTCGGCGGCGGTCAGCTCCTTGCCATCGCGGTCCACGGCCTTGATCGGCGGCGCCTCGGACGCGCCGGTCTTCAGCGTGTCGCCCGCGGCGAGGTCGGGGTGCACCACCGAGGGCTTCCAGGCGACGACCGGCTTGCCCGTGTCCGTGTCGCGCGTCACGGTCAGCGAGGACTCGTACGTCCAGGGGGCGCTCTCACCGTCGTAGGAGATCTGGGCGTTGACCGAGAACGGCACCTTCGCGCCGCTCGCCTCCTCCGGCCGCAGCGTCACCTTGGCCACATGGGCCTTCTTGCGGTAACCGCTCAGCGCCGTGGTGGCCGCCTCGCTGTCGTCCGTAAGGGCGGCGGCCTTCGCCGTCTCGCCCGCCGACCAGGCCGCCAGGAACGCGCGGGCGGTAGTCGTGACCTCGGCCGCGCTGGGCGGGCCGGTCTTCACCTTCTTCAGGGCCGGCTTGTCATCGCCCGAGCCGGCGCTCGCGCCGTCCTTCGGGCTCGACGCGTCGTCCTGGCCGCCGCCGCAACCGGCCACACCGACCATGGCGGCGAATACCGCACCGACGATCGCGGCTCTCGCGCCACTCCGCATTGCAGAACCCCCACTGTGTTCTCGATTCCCTCCATCAGCCGATGGAGGCCGCGGTGCCCGGCACTCTACCGGCACCACGACACGCCCCCGCGCCCTCAGGTGGGGAGGCGCGGGGCGGGGGCGGGCGGGGAGGCCGGCTAGATCCAGGTGTCCAGCCACATCCGGGCGCGCCAGGCGTCCATGGGGATCGTCTGGCCGGTGTAGAGCGGGAAGAAGTAGATGAAGTTCCAGATGATCAGCAGGACGAGCGCGCCCGAGCCGACCGCGCCGACCACTCGGCGGGTCTCGCTCGCCCCCGGCGGTCCCAGCAGCGCGCCGATCATCATCGCCACCGCCAGACACAGGAACGGCACGAAGACGACGGCGTAGAAGGAGAAGATCGTCCGGTCCTGGTAGAGGAACCACGGCAGATAGCCCGCGGCGACCCCGCACAGGATCGCGCCCGCCCGCCAGTCGCGCCGCAGCGCCCACCGGAACAGCAGGTACAGCAGGGCGAAACAGGCCGTCCACCACAGCAGCGGGGTGCCGATGGCCAGCACCTCACGGGCGCACTTCTCGGCGGCGTCCTTGGGGCAGCCCTCCTGGCCCGCCCGCGGGGACTCGTAGAAGTACGAGACCGGGCGGGACTGCACCAGCCAGCTCCACGGGTTGGACTGGTAGACGTGCGGTGAGTCGAGGCCGACGTGGAACTTGTAGACCTCGGACTCGTAGTGCCACAGGCTGCGCAGCGGGTTGAGCAGCCCGTCGAAGGTGCCGCCGGTGCCGTAGCCCCCGCCGCCCGGCTCCGGGGAGTCGGCCCAGTGGCGGAAATAGCCGCTGTGCCGCCAGCCGTGCGCCCGGTCGAAGGTGCCGCTCGTGGCGAACCAGCCCGACCAGGAGGCGAGGTACGTGACGAGCGCCACGGGCACCAGTGACAGGAACGCCCAGCCCAGATCGCGCCGCCCCACCGCCCGGTAGGGCCGGTGGGCGCCCGCGGTACGGCGTGCGCCCACGTCCCACAGGACGGCCATCAGGCCGAAGGCCGCCAGGACGTACAGCCCGTTCCACTTGGTGCCGATGGCCAGGCCCAGCAGCACCCCGGCCGCGATCCGCCACGGCCGCGCGCCCAGCTTCAGGCTCTGGGCGACCGCCGGGTCCGGCCGCGCCGTGCCGTCCTCGCCGGCCGGCAGCGCCGCCGCCAGCCTGGCGCGCGCCTTGTCCCGGTCGACGAGCAGACAGCCGAAGGCGGCCAGTACGAAGAACATCACGACCAGGTCGAGCAGGGCCGTGCGGCTCATCACGTAGTGCAGCCCGTCCACGGCCATCAGCGCGCCCGCCAGACAGCCGAGGAACGTCGACCGGAACAGCCGCCGCCCGATCCGGCACAGCATCAGCACCGAGAGGGTGCCGAGCAGCGCGACCATGAACCGCCAGCCGAACGGGTGCAGTCCGAAGAACTGCTCGCCGAGCCCGATGACCCACTTGCCCACCGGCGGGTGCACCACGTACGAGGCCGCGTCATCGAGCGGGATGTGCTGCGGGGTGTCGAGGATCCGCTCGTTGGCGTTCTTCGGCCAGGTGCCCTCGTAGCCGTACTCCCAGATCGACCAGGCGTCCTTGGCGTAGTACGTCTCGTCGAATATGACGTTGTCCGGGCTGCCCAGCCGCCAGAAGCGCATCAGCCCGGCGCACAGCGCGACGAGCAGCGGCCCGCCCCAGCCGCTCCAGCGGGCGATTCTGGCCGCCGCCGAGGGGGTCGCGCCGAGGATCTCCCAGAGCCGGGTGCCCGGCTCCGCGTACGGCGGGACCAGCCGCTCCCGTACGCCGGGCCCGGTCCGGCCCGCGTATCCGAAGCGGCGCAGCCGGCGCTGCCAGGCCGGCGGCTGATGGCCGGTGGCTTGGCCCGGCTGGGCGTGGGTCGCGGTGTCACTGCTCACCGGGCCATCGTAGGGAAGGGGTCTGTGAGTGTGGCGGGGAAAGGCGGCGAACCGGGGATTCGTGCCGGGGGTGGCGCTGCCGGGGGTGCCGTGCTTGGGGTGGCGGTGCCGGGGGTGCCGTGCTTGGGGTGGCGGTGCCGGGGGTGCCGTGCTTGGGGTGGCGGTGCCGGGGGTGCCGTGCTTGGGGTGGCGGTGCCGGGGTGCTGTGCCTGGGGGCGCGTGCCGGGGCCGCCGGTGGCGGGGGAGCCGTGCAGGCGGCGGCCCTCCGCCGGGGGAGCCGTGCAGGCGGCGGCCCTGCGCCGGGGGAGCCGTGCCCGGGGCGTGCCTAGGGGCGCCGTGCAGGGGGAGCCGTACCCAGGGCGGCCCTGCCGGGCGGCGACGGTGCCGGGGGCCGTGCTTAGGGGCGCTGTGCCTGGGGTGGCCGTGCGGGCGGTGCCGTGCACGCGGCGGCCGTCCCCGGGGCGACGGTGCCGGGGTGGCCGTGCCCGGGGCGGCCGTGCGGGGGTGCCGTGTCGGGGGCGACCGTATCCGCCGCGCCGGTGGCGGGGATTCGTGCCCAGGGCGGTGGCTGCGGGGTCGGTCTCGGTCGGCTGCGAGGATGGTGGGCGTGACTGGAACGCTCGTACTGGCAGGGACCCCCATCGGCGACCCGGCGGACGCGCCCCCGAGGCTGGCCGCCGAGCTCATGGCCGCCGATGTGGTCGCCGCCGAGGACACCCGGCGGCTGCGCCGCCTGACCCAGGCGCTGGACGTGCGTCCGGCCGGCCGGGTGGTGTCCTATTTCGAGGGCAACGAGTCGGCCCGTACGCCCGAGCTGGTCGAGGCGCTGGCCCAGGGCTCCCGGGTGCTGCTGGTCACCGACGCGGGCATGCCGTCGGTCTCCGACCCCGGCTACCGCCTGGTCGCCGCCGCCGTGGAGCGCGGGATCACCGTCACCGCCGTGCCCGGCCCGTCCGCGGTGCTCACCGCCCTGGCGGTCTCCGGGCTGCCGGTGGACCGCTTCTGCTTCGAGGGCTTCCCGCCGCGCAAGGCGGGGGAGCGGCTGGCGCGGCTGCGCGAGGTCGCCGAAGAGCGCCGCACCCTGGTCTGGTTCGAGGCCCCGCACCGGCTGGACGACACCCTGGCGGCCATGGCCGAGGTGTTCGGCGCCGACCGCCGCGCCGCGGTGTGCCGGGAGCTGACCAAGACGTACGAGGAGGTACGGCGCGGCCCGCTGGCGGAGCTGGCCGCCTGGGCGGCGGAGGGAGTACGCGGCGAGATCACCATCGTGGTCGAGGGCGCCGCCGCCCCCGGCCCGCAGGAGGCCGACCCCGCCGAGCTGGCCCGCCGGGTCGCGGTGCGCGAGGAGGCCGGTGAGCGCCGTAAGGAGGCCATCGCGGCGGTCGCGCAGGACGCCGGGGTACCCAAACGGCAGGTCTTCGACGCCGTGGTGGCGGCAAAGAACGCGGCAGGAAGCGCGCCGCGCGAAGGTAAAGCACTGTAGCGAAAGGCAAAGCTCAGGTTACTTCCCGGGCGGTTTCCGGGCAGTTTGGGAACGCGGTTGCCAAATCTCGCTCAAAGAGCGGAAAGACCCGATGCGGTAGCGCCGGGAACGGCGTCCACTGGGTGTGGAACACCCGGGGAGATCCCCTCCCGGAAGACTTGTCCTATGTGACAAGAGGAGCTGCCATGAGCGATATAGCGGGAACTTCGAGCGGTGCTCATCCGATAGCCGCCCGCACCCCCTCCGGCCCGTCCTCCGGCCCGTCCGGCGAGGTGGCCCATGAGGCCTACGCCTTCGCCTGCATGAAGTGCGGACACGGCTGGGAGCGGTCGTACGACATCGAACACCACGTGGACGGCGCGGGCCGTGCCTTCGTCGTCTACTTCACCGACGGCCTGCGCGTCCGGTCCCCGCTGACGAGCCCTGACTGCGTCAACTGCGGTGCGCATCTGGTGCGGATCATGCGCGCGGGCCAGGTCTCGTCGGCCCTGGAGAGTGCGCGGCGCGGGAGGGCGCACACCACCCGGGGCCGTAAGGCGGACACCGACGCGCCGGGAACGGCGACCGACACCACGACCGGCACCGCGGCGGATCGGACACCGGAAAACGAGGGTCCCGCACGACGCCGTACGCACCATTGGCATCTGTCGGATCTGCTGCATCCCTTTCAGCACCACCGCCATTGAGCACGATCCGGTTCAGCACGATCCGGTTCATCCGGTTCAGATGAGCCGTATGCGGGTCAACTGAGCGGCCGGACGTGATTCACCGCACATTCACCGGGATTCATAGAATCGCGTCCATGGCGAAAAAGGAAAAGGACGTGCCGCCGCCGCTGCCGGAACCCCTGCGGGTCCCGGTCGCCGATTCCCACACCCACCTGGACATGCAGACGGGCACGGTCGAGGAGGCGCTGGCCAAGGCCGCCTCGGTCGGCGTGACGACTGTCATCCAGGTGGGCTGCGACCTCGCCGGGTCCCGGTGGGCGGCCGAGACCGCGGCGGCGCACCCCAGCGTCTGGGCCACCGTGGCACTGCACCCCAACGAGGCGCCGCGCATCGTCCTGGGGGACCCGGACGGCTGGTCCCGGCAGGGCGCGCGGGAGCCCGGCGGCGACACCGCCCTGGACGCGGCCCTCGACGAGATAGCGGTCCTCGCCGCCCTGCCCCAGGTACGGGGCGTGGGCGAGACCGGCCTGGACTACTTCCGCACCGGGCCGGAGGGCATGGCCGCCCAGGAGCGGTCGTTCCGCCGCCACATCGCCATCGCCAAGGACCACGGCAAGGCCCTGGTCATCCACGACCGCGAGGCCCACGACGACGTCCTGCGGGTGCTCGCCGAGGAGGGCGCGCCGGACACCGTCGTCTTCCACTGCTACTCCGGTGACGCGGCCATGGCGAAGATCTGCGCCGAGCGCGGCTACTACATGTCGTTCGCGGGCAACGTCACCTTCAAGAACGCCCAGCCATTGCGCGACGCCCTCGCCGTCGCCCCGCTCGACCTCGTCCTCGTCGAGACCGACGCGCCGTTCCTGACCCCCGTCCCCTACCGCGGACGGCCCAACGCCCCGTACCTGATCCCGCTCACCCTGCGGGCCATGGCCGAGGTCAAGGGCGTCCCCGAGGACACCCTGGCGACCGCCGTAGCGGCCAATACGGCACGCGTCTTCGGCTATTGAGCCGGCTATTGAGCACGGTGACGCTCCGGGGAGGGTCATCACACCGCGTGATGATCTTCCTTTGGAGAGTCACCCCCACTCCGCTACAGTCCCGGACCCGACGTCCTGACCAGACGTCCTGACCAGTGAACGTGTGGAGTGTTGCCGGAGTGTTGTCGTGAGCCCCACGGGCAGCCATCGCGCCCACCGCGCCCACCGCGCCGCGGGCGGCCGCGCCGCCGTCCGCCGAGCCGCCCGGCGCGGTGACCGGGCCGAGCCGGTGCGCCGGCTGCTGCCACAAGCGATGGCGGGCCCGATGCGCCGCCTGTTGCCGCAGGCGATGGTGGTCGCCGCCCTGGCCGGCGGCACCTCCGCCTTCGTGGCCCAGGACAAGGCCGTACGGCTCAGCGTCGACGGCGACGCCCGCACCCTGCACACCTACGCCGACGACGTGGGTGAGCTGCTGGCGGACGAGCACGTCCACGTCGGGGAGCACGACATCGTCGCCCCCGCGCCCGGGGAGCCGCTCGCCAGCGGCGACGAGGTCGCCGTCCGCTACGGCCGCCCGGTCACCCTCACCCTCGACGGGGAGCGCCGCCGGGTGTGGACCACCGCCCACACGGTTGACGGCGCACTGCGCCAACTGGGCGTACGTGCCGAGGGCGCGTATCTGTCCGCCTCCCGCTCCGCCGCCATCACCCGCCGCGGTCTGCTCCTGCACGTCCGCACCGAGCGCACCGTCACCTTCCTCGCCGACGGCCGCCCCCACACCGTCCACACCAACGCGGCCACCGTCGGCGAGGCCCTCGCGGCCGCCGGGCTCACCCTGCGCGGCCAGGACACCATGTCCGTCCCCCGGGACAGCTTCCCGCGCGACGGCCAGACGGTGAAGGTGATGCGGATCACCGGCGGCAGGAAGGTCCACGACGAGCCGGTGCCCTTCATCACCGTCCGCCACGCCGACCCCACCCTCCCCAAGGGCACCGAGACCGTGGCCCGGCCCGGCGCGCCGGGCACCCTGCGCACCACCTACCGGGTGCGCACCGTCAACGGCGTACGGCAGCGCCCGAAGAAGATCCACAGCGAGCTGGTCAAGGCACCCGTGGCCCGGATCGTCCGGGTCGGCACCATGAACCCGCCCGCCACGACCGGCGGCCCGGCGGACGGGCTCAACTGGCGGGCCATGGCCCGCTGCGAATCCGGCGGCCGGCCGGACGCGGTCGACAGCTCCGGCCGCCACGGCGGCCTCTACCAGCTCGACCAGGGCACCTGGCACGCCCTCGGCGGCCACGGCCGCCCCCAGGACGCGCCCCCGGCCGAACAGACCTACCGGGCCAAGAAGCTCTACCAGCAGCGCGGCACCGGCCCCTGGCCGACGTGCGGCCGCAAGCTCCACCAGTGACAGGCGGTGGACCGAGCCGTCGGTGAGGCGCCATAAACTTCCACGGTGAGCCCCACCGACCCCGACGTCCTGCTCGGCCCCGCCGACATCCGCGAACTCGCGGCCCGGCTCGGCGTACGCCCCACCAAGCAGCGCGGCCAGAACTTCGTCATCGACGCCAACACGGTCCGCCGGATCGTCCGGACCGCCGAGGTGCGCCCCGAGGACGTGGTCGTCGAGGTCGGCCCCGGGCTCGGCTCGCTGACCCTCGCCCTGCTGGAGGCCGCCGACCGGGTCACCGCGGTGGAGATCGACGACGTTCTCGCCGCCGCCCTCCCCACGACCGTCGCGGCCCGGCTGCCGCACCGCGCCGACCACTTCGCGCTGGTGCACAGCGACGCCCTGCGGGTGACCGAACTTCCCGGCCCCGCCCCGACCGCCCTGGTCGCCAACCTGCCCTACAACGTCGCCGTGCCCGTGCTGCTCCACATGCTCGGGCGTTTCCCGACCATCGAGCGGACCCTGGTCATGGTCCAGTCCGAGGTCGCCGACCGGCTCGCCGCCGCACCCGGCTCCAAGGTCTACGGCGTCCCCTCCGTGAAGGCCGCCTGGTACGCCCACGTCAAGCGCGCGGGCGCGATCGGCCGCAACGTCTTCTGGCCCGCCCCCAACGTCGACTCCGGCCTGGTCTCACTGATACGCCGGGACGAGCCCCCACGCACCACCGCCACCCGGGACGAGGTCTTCGCGGTGGTCGACGCGGCCTTCGCCCAGCGCCGCAAGACCCTCCGGGCGGCGCTCGCGGGCTGGGCCGGTTCGGCGAAGGCCGCCGAGGAAGCCCTGACGGCCGCCGGCGTCTCCCCACAGGCGCGCGGCGAGTCACTGACGGTGGAGGACTTCGCCACGATCGCCGAACACCGCCCACCCCCAACGCCCCGCTGACACCCGCACCGAACACCTACGCCGCGCCGAGGCCCGACGCCTGTGCTGGGTTGGCACCCGTGCCGGGCGGGGGCCAGTGCCGGGCTCCCGTGTCGGGTCGGTCGGGCTGGAGCCCAGTGCCGGGTGGCCCAAATCTGGCGCTGAGCCAAGGTTGGGCGTCGAGCCATAGCGTGGCGGGCGGGGGCCGGTGCTGTGTCGGGGCCTTGTGCCGAGGGCCGGCACCGGGCCGTGCCGGGCGCTTGTGCCCGGGTCGGAACCTCGCGCCGAGGCTGGTGCCGGACCGGAGCGTGTGCCGGGCGGGCCGAAATCTCGCGCCGAGCCGAAGCCTGGCGGGGGCCGTGCTGGGTTGGGCTTTCGTGTCGGGTCGGTCGGGCTGGAGCCCAGTGCCGAGCCGGAGCCCGGTGCCGAGGGCCGGCACCCGTCCGTGCCGGGCCCTGGGCCGGGTCGGAGCCTGGCGCCGAGGCTGGCGCTGGACGGAGCGTGTGCCGGGCTGGGGGGCAGTGCCGGGCGGGCCAAAATCTGGAGCTGAGCCATAGCCTGGCGGGAGCCGTGCCGGGTCGGAACCTGGCGCCGAGGGCTGGCACCGGGACGTGCCGGGTGGCTGTGCCGGGTCGGAGCCTGGCGTCGAGGTCGGCGCCGGACCGAAGTCTTGACGTGCTGGGCTGGGGCCAGTGCGGGGTCGGAGGCTGTCGGGCCAGAACCTGGCGCCGAGCCAAAGCCTGGCGGCAGCCGCTGCCGGACCCGTGCCGGACCTGGGCCCGTGCCGGACCTGGGCCCGTGCCGGACCTGGGCCCGTGCCGGACCTGGGCCCGTGCCGGACCTGGGCCCGTGCCGGGCCGGAACTCCGCGCCGGTGCCTGGTGCCGAGCCGGAACCGGCCCGCCCCGGCGCCGGGCGCCCGCCGACGGGCGCGACAATGGCCGCAGCCGGTCCGCGACCAGTGCGCGGCCGGTCCACGGGCCGACCGCATTCGGTCCGCATCTGGTCCGCGGCCGGTCTGCAGCCGGTCCGCGGCCGTCCCGTACCGCCCCGCCCCGATCCGTCCCCCGCCCCACCCCACCTCGATTCCGTACGAGAAGGAGCCCGCATCCGTGACCCGTCCCGTGACCGCCCGTGTGCCCGCCAAGGTCAACGTTCAGCTCGCGGTCGGCGGACTGCGGCCCGACGGGTTCCACGACCTCGCCAACGTCTTCCTCGCCGTCGGGCTGCACGACGAGGTCACCGCCGCCCCCGCCGACACCCTCCGTCTCACCGTCGAGGGCGCGGACGCCGGTCAGGTGCCGCTGGACCGCACCAACCTCGCCGCCCGCGCCGCCCTCGCGCTCGCCGAGCGGCATGGCATCGCGCCCGGCGTCCATCTCCACATCGTCAAGGACATCCCCGTCGCGGGCGGTATGGCGGGCGGCAGCGCGGACGCCGCCGGGGCGCTGCTGGCCTGCGACGCGCTGTGGGGCACCAAGGCCACCCGCGCCGAACTCCTCGAGATCTGCGCCGAGTTGGGCAGTGACATCCCCTTCAGCCTCGTCGGCGGCGCGGCCCTCGGCCGGGGCCGGGGTGAGCTGCTGACCCCGCTGGAGACCGGTGGCACCTTCCACTGGGTGTTCGCCGTGGCCGAGGGCGGGCTGTCCACCCCGGCCGTCTACCGCGAATGCGACCGGCTGCGCGAGGCGTCCGGCGCGGGCGCGAGCTCGGCCGACGTCCCCGACCCCGAGCCCTCCCCGGCGCTGCTGGAGGCCCTGCGCGCCGGTGACGCCACCGCGCTGGCCGCCGCCGTCTCCAACGACCTTCAGCCCGCCGCGCTCTCGCTGCGCCCCGCGCTCGCCGACACCCTGCGCGCCGGCGCGGACGCGGGCGCACTCGCCTCCCTCGTCTCCGGCTCCGGTCCGACCTGCGCCTTCCTCGCCAAGGACGCCGAGGGCGCGCGGGCGGTGGCGGACGAGCTGGCCGCCTCGGGCACCTGCCGCGCGGTCCGGATCACCTCCGGCCCGGTCCCCGGGGCGCGGCTCGTGGACGCGGCCCCCGGGGCGCGGCTGGTGGACGGCTGAGCGAGGCGCCGCGCATGGCGACTACCCTGGGATGCCGATCGATCCGCGTAATGGAGTGTGATGGCGACCAACCTGGTCAACGTTGAATCCGTCGGCAAGGTGTACGGCACCCGTGCGCTGCTGGACGGCGTCTCCCTCGGAGTGAACGAGGGCGACCGCATCGGCGTCGTCGGCCGCAACGGCGACGGCAAGACCACGCTCATCCGGATCCTCGCCAAGCTGGAGCCCGCCGACGACGGCCGCGTCACCCACGCCGGTGATCTGCGGCTCGGCGTGCTCACCCAGCACGACTCCCTCGACCCCGCGGCCACCGTCCGCCACGAGGTGATCGGCGACCTCGCCGACCACGAGTGGGCCGGCGACGCCAAGATCCGGGACGTGCTCACCGGGCTGTTCGGCGGGCTGGACCTGCCCGCCTTCCCGCAGGGGCTCGACACCGTCATCGGCCCGCTGTCCGGCGGCGAGCGCCGCCGTATCGCGCTCGCCAAGCTGCTGATCGCCGAACAGGACCTGATCGTCCTCGACGAGCCCACCAACCACCTCGACGTCGAGGGCATCTCCTGGCTGGCCGGGCATCTGCGCGCCCGCCGCTCGGCCCTGGTGGTCGTCACCCACGACCGCTGGTTCCTCGACCAGGTCTGCACCCGGATGTGGGACGTACAGCGCGGTGCCGTCCACGAGTACGAGGGCGGCTACAGCGACTACGTCTTCGCCCGTGCCGAGCGCGAGCGCATCGCCGCCAGCGAGGAGGCCAAGCGGCAGAACCTGATGCGCAAGGAGCTGGCCTGGCTGCGCCGCGGCGCCCCCGCCCGCACCAGCAAGCCCCGCTTCCGCATCGAGGCCGCCAACGCGCTGATCGCCGATGTGCCGCCGCCGCGCGACAGCGCCGAGCTGATGCGGTTCGCGGGCTCCCGGCTCGGCAAGACCGTCTTCGACCTGGAGGACGTGACCGTCACCGCCGGGCCCAAGGTGCTGCTCAAGCACCTGACCTGGCAGCTGGGGCCCGGCGACCGGATCGGCCTGGTGGGCGTGAACGGCGCGGGCAAGACCTCGCTGCTGCGGGCCCTCGCCGAGGCCGCGCACAGCGAGGGCGAACAGCAGCCCGCCCAGGGCCGGATCGCGGTCGGCAAGACCGTAAGGCTCGCGTATCTGTCCCAGGAGGTCGCCGAACTCGACCGGAACCTGCGCGTCCTGGAAGCCGTCGAGCAGGTGCGGCAGCGCGTCGACCTCGGCAAGGGCCGGGAGATGACCGCCTCCCAGCTGTGCGAGAAGTTCGGCTTCACCAAGGAGAAGCAGTGGACCCCGGTCGGCGACCTCTCCGGCGGTGAGCGGCGCCGGCTCCAGATCCTGCGGCTGCTGATGGACGAGCCCAATGTGCTCTTCCTGGACGAGCCCACCAACGACCTGGACATCGAGACCCTCACCCAGCTGGAGGACCTGCTCGACGGCTGGCCCGGCTCGCTCATCGTCATCAGCCACGACCGGTACTTCATCGAGCGCACCACCGACCGGATCCTCACGCTGCTGGGCGACGCCACCTTGCGGATGCTGCCGCGCGGCGTGGACGAGTACCTGGAGCGGCGGCAGCGCGCCCTGGCCGCGGCCGCCCCGGCCGCCGCCGCGCCCGCCAAGCAGAAGGCCGACGAACAGGCCGCCCGGCAGCGGTCGGCGGCCGAGCAGCGCGCCGCCAAGAAGGAACTTCAGCGCATCGAGCGGCGGTTGGACCGGATCAGCGAGCAGGAGTCCGAGCTGCACGCGCGGATCGCCGAGCACGCCACGGACTTCACCAAGGTCGCCGAGCTCGATACCCAGCTGCGCGAGCTGACGGGGGAGCGGGACGAGCTGGAGACCCGCTGGCTGGAGCTGGCCGACGACGCGTGACAGGGCGAGTGCACGGGTCACGCGGCGTGTGAGCGGCCGGTGCGTGTGCGGTCGACGTGCGGTCGACGTGCGGTCGACGTGTGGGTGGCTGCGGTGTGAGCGACTCGTGTGTGAGTGGCCTGAAAGCATCGTGTGAAGAGGCTGTGGCGAGGTGGCGCGGGCCCTGACAACGGTCCCGTCACAGGCCGGTCTCAGCTGGTCGATGACCTGGACACCGGCCCTTAATACACCTCTTACGGGTGATACAAAGAACTCCCGCCTGCCTTCCGCTCACTGGCGGGGTTCCATGTCCGATTCGCTCCTTCCCGGAGGACTTTGACCGCCGGGATCGCGGGGGAGGCCGGTCGGGCGATGGGTCCCGCATCAGAAGGATTTCGCATGTCACAGCCGCCTCCGCCGCCCAACCAGCCGCCGCAGGGCGGCTTTGGTGCGCCGCAGGAACCGGGTTACGGCTATCCGCAGCAGCCGCCCACTCCGCCTCCGGGCCAGCAGGGTTACGGCTATCCGCAGGCACCCGGCCAACCGCCGCAGACCCCGCCGCCGCCCCCGGCGCCCCCGGCAGCACCGCCCGCCCCTCCGCAGACGCCCCCGCAGGGCGCCGGCGGCTACGGCTACCCGGCGCAGCCGGCGTACGGTCAGCCGGGCCAGGGAGGCGCGCCGTCACCGTACGCATCCGGCCAGCAGCAGTCGTACGGACAGCAGTACGGCCAGCAGCAGTACGGGCAGTCCCCGTACGGGCAGCCGCAGTTCGGCCAGCCGACGCAGCCCCAGTACCCCGGTGGCCCCGCTCCGGCCGGCCCCGGCGGCCCCGGCCAGTCCAAGCAGCGCATGGCGGTCATCGTCAGCGCCGTGGTCGCGGTCGCGCTGATCATCGGCGGCGGCATCTGGTTCGCCACCAAGGACGACGGCGGCGGCAGCGAGGCCAAGGGCAAGGACAAGGACAAGCAGTCCAGCCAGGGCACCTCGAGCGGTTCCTCCGGCGGCAAGGACGAGCCCGCCGATGTCATCGAGGCCAAGCTGCTCAACAAGGTCCCGATGCCCAAGGTCTCCGACCAGGTCACCGTCGAGGGCATGTGGGCCACCGACGACACCTTCGTGAAGGCCGACGTCTACAAGATCGTCGGATATCCGCTCGACGGCGGCGCCGCGAAGTGGACGATCCCGCTGGACGGCGCGGTCTGCTGGTCCTCGGACCACCTCACCAAGGACGGCCTGACCACGGTCCTCTACGAGGAGGCCAAGCCGTCCGCCGAGAACAAGTACCCCAGCTGCACCGAGGTCGGGCTGCTCGACCTGAAAAAGGGCAAGATGCTCTGGCACCGGAACGTCAAGGAGGGTGACGACAAGGTCCGCTTCGACGAGGTCACCATCGGCGGCGGCACCGTGGCCGCGGGCGGCACCAGCGGCGGCGCCGCCTGGTCCACCTCGGGCAAGGCGCTGTGGAAGCCGAAGCTGGGCGCGAACTGCTCGGACGACGGCTACGCGGGCGGCGAGGACAAGCTGGTCGCGGTGCGCCGCTGCGGCGACTACGACAACCCGCAGATGCAGGTCCAGACGCTGAACCCGAAGACCGGCGCGGTGAAGTCGGCCTACAAGGTCTCGCAGGGCATCGACTACGTCCACGTCGCCTCCGTCGACCCGCTGGTGATCGGCGTCGACGCCGGTGACTCGACCGGCTCCGCGGTCTCGGACTTCCTGTCCATCGACGACAGCGCCAAGACCGGCAAGGTGCTCGGCAAGATCGGCACCGAGAACGGCAAGTACGACGCCAAGTGCGAGTCGACCAACGTCGAGGGCTGCCGGAAGATCGCCATCAGCAAGTCGGCCAACGCCCTCTTCCTCGGCTCCGAGGAGCGCAGCGACTCCAGCGCCGCGACGGCCAACGAGGTCGTGGCCTTCAGCCTGGAGACCGGCAAGGCGATCGGGAAGACCGACGGCGTCAAGGACGCCGCGCTCATCCCGCTCGGGCTCGACGAGGACGGCTCCGTCCTCGCCTACCAGGAGAGCACCTACAACTCCGGCGGCGCGGTCTGGCGGATCGACCCCAAGTCGTACGCCAAGACCAAGCTGTTCCAGAACGACGTCGAGAGCTACGACATGGAGTCGAAGTTCAGCACCAGCTACTCGGACATCATCTACTCCGGGGAGCACCTCTTCATGGGCGACGTCTACGCCACCAAGCCCTCGGGCACCTACGACCAGGACGACCCGCTGGCGGTCATCTTCGGCGCGGGCTGACCCGGCGCCCGCCCGGCTGCACGGCGGCCCCGCCCGTACCCACCGTACGGACGGGGCCGCCGCTTTCGTGCCGACTGAGCGCCGGGGCGCGCGCCCCGCGGAACCCGACGGCACCGATCCGATTCGGACGTCAACTGGATGTCAAGTGGGCACGAATGGCCGGGATTTCGGCATTCCGGGGGGCTTCTGGCCGGTAGGGGGCGCGCAACGTCGAACAAGCGTGTAGCTTTCCCCCCTGAGCGAATGGGGGGAGCTCATGGGCGTGCGACTCATGGTGGTCGACGATCACCGTCTGCTCGCGGAGGCGCTCGCCTCCGCGCTGAAGCTGCGCGGGCATCGGGTGCTCGCCGCGGCGGCGCCGAGCGCGGGCGCGGCGGACCTGGTGGTGAGCCGGGCACCGGAGGTGTGCCTGCTGGGCACCGCGTCACCCGCGGAACCGGGGGTGTTCGACCCGGTCGTGCGGATCAAGAAGGAACGGCCGCAGGTCGCGGTCGTGGTGCTCGGCCCGGTGCCGAGCCCGCGCGGCATCGCCGCCGCCTTCGCCGCCGGGGCGTCCGGCTATGTGCGCCACGACGAGCGGATCGAGGGCGTCGAACGCGCCATGACGAAGGCGCGCGCGGGCGAGGCCGCCGTGGCGCCCCAGCTGCTCCAGGGGGCGTTCGCCGAACTGCTCAACCCCGCGGCCCAGCCCGACGACGAGGGGGCCCGGCTGCTGCGCATGCTGACCCCGCGCGAGGTGGAGGTGCTGGTGCGGGTCGCCGAGGGTGAGGACACCCGGCTGATCGCGGCGGGCATGGGGATCGCCCCCAGCACGGCCCGCACCCATGTGCAGCGGGTGCTGATGAAGCTGGGGGTGGGCTCGCGGCTGGAGGCGGCGGCCCTGGCGGCGCGCACCGGGCTGCTGGACCGCGCGGCGACCCGCCGGGAGGCAGCGCCCCCGCCCCAGCCCGCCGCGTCGCCCCCGCCCCAGCCGTCCGTGCCGCCCTCGCCGAAGCCGCCCCCGCCCCCGTTCCCGCCCCCGCCCTCGCCCCCGTCGGCGCCGTAGCCCGGCCCGGTCAGTCCTCGCGGCGCCGGTCAGCCCTCGCCGGCCCCGGCCCCGGGCCGGGACTCCGGCTTGGGCGCTGCCCCCGGGGCGGACAGGGGCCTGAGCCTCATCCAGAGCAGGAAGAGCAGGCCGACCGCGAGCACGCACCAGCCGGTCCAGAGGTTGATGTTGATGCCCGACGCCTTCCGCACATCGGCGTCGGAGGCGGTGAACCCGGCGATGAGAACGATGATCCCGTAGATCGTGAACAGCCCGCCGATGATGCGCCGCACATCGAACAGCCGGGCCGCGGTCGCCGACTTCTGCGCCAGCTCCTCGACCTCGTGCTGGTACTCGTACTCCTCACTCATGGCGCGGGCTCCTTGTCCGGCGAAGATCAGGCGGAAGTCAGGCGAAGGGGCAGGCGACGGGGCAGGCGACGGGGCGGGCGAACGCTCACACGGAGAACGGGATGTAGCACAGGGCCGCGAGGATCAGCGCGCTCCAGCCCAGCACGGCCGGGCGGCGGTACCACGCCTCGTCGCCCGGGGCCGGCGGCTCGGCCACGCCGGGCGCGGTGGTGCCGTAGACCAGACCGGCCAGCGACTCCACCGGCTTGGGTCTGGTGAACGGGGTGACAGCGACCATCACCACGCCGCCGGTCACGAACGCCACGATGGCCGAGACGAAGTTGGCGCCCTGGTCGCTGGGGATGGCGATGACGTCCGCCCGGTAGAGCCAGAAGTAGTTGATCAGCGCGGCCACCGTGCCGCACAGCAGCCCCCAGAACCCGGCCGGGGCGGTGGCCCGCTTCCAGAACATCCCGATGATGAAGACGCAGAACAGCGGCACGTTGAAGAACGAGAAGAGCGTCTGGAGGTAGTTCATGATGTTGCTGAACGAGGAGGCGATGAAGGCCGTCCCCATGCCCGCCAGCACGCCCACCGCCGTCACCACCCGCCCCGTCAGCAGGTAGTGCTCGTCCGACCGGTCCCTCCTGAGGTACGCCCGCCAGATGTCGTTGGTGAAGACCGTGTTGAACGACGACACATTGGCCGCCATGCCCGCCATGAAGGCGGCCAGCAGCCCGGTCACCGCGAGTCCCAGCACCCCGTTCGGCAGCAGTTTGCTCATCAGCAGCGGAATGGCGTCGTTGTACTGGAGACCGCTCTTCACCGAGCCGATGTCCGGCTCGATGACCAGGGCGATCAGCCCGGGGACCACCACGATCAGCGGGATGAAAATCTTCGGGAAGGCGGCGATCAGCGGGGTGCGCTGGGCGGCCGAGAGGTTCCGGGCCGACAGCGCGCGCTGCACCTCGGCGAAGTTGGTCGTCCAGTAGCCGAAGCTCAGGCAGAAGCCGAGGCCCAGCACGATGGTCAGCCAGTTGGCCCCCAGCGGGTTCTGGGAGCCGATGCCGGTGCCGCCCCAGGCGGAGACGAAGTTCTCGCCGTGGGAGGCCACGAGTGAGTCCTTGAGCCCGCCGAAGCCGCCGACCCGCCGGAGGCCGACGACGGTGAGCGGGACGAGGGCGGCCAGGATCACGAAGAACTGGAGCACCTCGTTGTAGATCGCCGAGGAGAGGCCGCCCAGGGTGATGTACGCGAGCACGAAGAGCCCCGCGACCACGATGGCCACCCACTGCGGCCAGCCCAGCAGCGCCTCCACCACGATCGCCATCGCGTACAGGTTCACCCCCGCGATCAGCACGGAGGCGATCGAGAAGATGACCGAGCTGAGCAGGTGCGAGGACGGTCCGTAGCGGTGCAGCAGGAACTCGGGCACGGAGCGTACCTTGGACCCGTAGTAGAAGGGCATCATCACCAGGCCCAGGAAGACCATGGCCGGGATGGCGCCGACCCAGTACCAGTGCACGGTGTACGCCCCGTACTGCGCGCCGTTGGCGGCCATGCCCAGGATCTCCAGGGCGCCCAGGTTCGCGGCGACGAAGGCCAGACCAGTGACCCACGCGGGCAGTGAGCGGCCGGAGAGAAAGAAGTCGAGGCTGGTCTTGACGCTCGCCCTGGCGGCGAATCCCACGCCGAGGACGACGGCGAAGTAGAGGACCAGGATCGTGTAGTCGAGTGCGTTGGTGGGGAGCCGGAGCCCCGCGGCCAGACAGTGCATGGTGACTCGCCTCATCGCCTGAACGGAATGCACCGGAAACGTTCGGTGAAGGTATCCGAATTCTTGCGGTTTGTCCGAGCATCGTCTCCGCGTCGTCTCCGCGCATTGACGGCACTGTTGAGTTGTGGTTCATTATGTTGAGTTGTGTTGGTTGCGTGTGACAGGATGACGGCAGGAGCTGGCGGAGTGAAGAAGACGGCGACGCGGCTCGCGGACGGACGCGAGCTGATCTACTACGACGCGCGCGACGACGCGGTGCGTGACGCCGTCGACCAGCGGCCGCTCGACCCCATCGCCACCCGCTCGGAGGTCCGGCACGACCGCCTCCTCGGCGACCAGGTGGCGATCGCCTCCCACCGCCAGGCCCGCACCTACCACCCGCCGGCCGACGAATGCCCGCTGTGCCCCTCCCGGGAGGGGCGGCACAGCGAGATCCCCGCCTCCGACTACGACGTCGTGGTCTTCGAGAACCGCTTCCCGTCCCTGGCCGGGGACTCGGGCCGGTGCGAGGTGGTGTGCTTCACCTCCGACCACGACGCCTCCTTCGCCGACCTCGACGCCGAACAGGCCGCCCTGGTGCTCGACGCCTGGACCGACCGCACCGCCGAGCTGGCCCAGCACCCCGCCGTCGAGCAGGTCTTCTGCTTCGAGAACCGCGGTAAGGAGATCGGCGTCACCCTCGGCCATCCGCACGGCCAGATCTACGGGTATCCCTTCGTGACCCCGCGCACCCGGCTGATGCTCCGTTCGCTCACCGAGCACCGCGAGGCCACCGGCCGGAACCTGTTCGACGACGTGGTCGCCGACGAGCTGGCCGACGGGCGCCGCGTGGTGCTCGACGGCGAGCACTGGATCGCGTTCGTCCCCTACGCCGCCCACTGGCCCTACGAGGTGCACCTCTACCCGAAGCGGCGGGTCCCGGACCTGCCGGCGCTGGACGAGGCCGCGCGCACAGAGTTCCCACAGATCTATCTGGAACTCTTGAAGCGCTTCGACCGGATCTTCGGGGAGGGCGAGCCGCCCACGCCGTACATCGCCGCCTGGCACCAGGCGCCGTACCGCATGGCCGACCGCGGTGAATTCGCGCTTCACCTCGAGCTTTTCACCATCCGCCGCACTTCCGGCAAGCTGAAGTTCCTCGCGGGTTCCGAATCCGGCATGAATGTGTTCATCAACGATGTGCCGCCGGAGGCCGCGGCCGAGCGATTGCGAGAGGTAGCGAGCAAGTGAGCACTGCGCAGCAGAAGAAATACCTGGTCACCGGCGGTGCCGGCTATGTCGGCAGCGTGGTCGCGGCGCATCTGCTCGAAGCCGGTCACCGGGTGACGGTGCTGGACGACCTGTCCACCGGGCACCGCGCCGGGGTACCCGAGGGCGCGGAGTTCATCGAGGGCCGCATCCAGGACGCGGGCAAGTGGCTCGACCCCACCTATGACGGGGTCCTGCACTTCGCGGCGTTCTCCCAGGTCGGCGAGTCCGTCATCAACCCCGAGAAGTACTGGGTCAACAATGTGGGCGGCACCACCGAGCTGCTCGGCGCGATGCGCGACGCCGGGGTGCGCACCCTCGTCTTCTCCTCCACCGCCGCCACCTACGGCGAACCCGACCAGGTCCCGATCACCGAGGACCTCCCCACCGCACCCACCAACCCCTACGGGGCCAGCAAACTGGCCGTCGACCACATGATCAGCGGCGAATGCGCCGCCCACGGCCTGGCCGCGGTCTCCTTGCGGTACTTCAACGTCGCGGGCGCCTACGGGGCCTACGGCGAGCGCCACGACCCCGAGTCCCACCTCATCCCCCTGGTGCTCCAGGTCGCCCAGGGCCGGCGCGAGGCCGTCTCCGTCTTCGGCGACGACTACCCCACCCCCGACGGCACCTGCGTCCGCGACTACATCCACGTCGCCGACCTCGCCGAGGCCCATCTGCTCGCCCTCGGCGCCGCGTCCCCCGGCGAGCATCTGATCTGCAACCTCGGCAACGGCAACGGCTTCTCCGTCCGCGAGGTCATCGAGACGGTGCGCCAGGTCACCGGCCACCCCATCCCCGAGATCGCCGCCCCGCGCCGCGGCGGCGACCCGGCGGTCCTGGTGGCCTCCGCCGAGCGCGCCAAGGAGCGCCTGGGCTGGCGCCCGACCCGCGCCGACCTGGCCGGAATCGTCGCGGACGCGTGGGAGTTCGCCAGTGCGCGGCAGAGGGAGAGCCAGTGAGCGACACACCAGGGCACGACACAGGGCACGACGCGGGGCACGACACACACGAGCACGGGCCGGAGCGTACGGCGGAGGCATTCCGCGAGGTGTTCGGCCACGCGCCCGCGGGGGTGTGGGCGGCGCCGGGCCGGGTCAACCTGATCGGCGAGCACACCGACTACAACGACGGCTTCGTCATGCCGCTGGCGCTGCCGCACACCTGCCTGGCCGCGGTCTCCCCGCGCTCCGACGGGGTGCTGCGGGTGCACTCGGGCGACGCCCCGGGCGGCGTGGTCGAGCTGCGCGTCGCCGACCTCGCCCCGTTCGAGGCGGGCGGTGACCGCGGCGGCTGGGCGGCCTACCCGGCGGGCGTCGTATGGGCGCTCGCCGAGGCCGGGCTGCTGCCCGGCTCCGGCGGCGACCGCACGGCCGGTGCCGATCTGCACTTCGAGTCCACCGTGCCCACCGGCGCCGGGCTGTCCTCGTCCGCCGCGCTGGAGGTCGTCACGGCCACCGCGCTGAACGAGCTGTACGGACTGGGGATCGCCCCGCAGCGCATCGCCCAGCTGTGCCAGCGCGCGGAGAACGCCTTCGTGGGCGTGCCCTGCGGGATCATGGACCAGACGGCGTCGGCGTGCTGCACCGAGGGGCACGCCCTCTTCCTCGACGCCCGCGACCTCACCCAGCGCCAGGTGCCGTTCGACCTGGCGGCCGAGGGGCTGCGGCTGCTGGTGGTGGACACCCAGGTCAAGCATGAGCTGGGCGACGGCGCCTACGCCAACCGGCGGGCCGCCTGCGAGACGGCCGCGCGGGCGCTCGGGGTGCGGGCGCTGCGCGATGTGCCCTTCGAGGAGCTGGACGCCACCCTCGCCGAGCTGGAGCGGCTGGGCTGCGACGCGGCCACCCGGCGCCGGGTGCGCCATGTGGTGACCGAGGACCGCAGGGTGGAGGAGGTCATCGAGCGGCTCGACGCGGGGGACACCCGGTCGATCGGGCCGGTGCTGACCGCCGGGCACGCCTCCTGCCGGGACGACTTCGAGATCTCCTGCGCCGAGCTGGACCTGGTCGTGGAGACGGCGAACGCGGCGGGTGCGCTCGGGGCGCGGATGACCGGCGGCGGTTTCGGCGGCTCGGCCATCGTGCTGGTGGAGGAGGCGGACGCGGAGGCGGTGAGCAAGTCGGTGACCGAGGCGTTCGGCGCGGCCGGCCACCGGGCCCCGCGGATCTTCCCGGCGGTGCCCAGTGCGGGGGCGCGGCGGCTCTGACCGAGCCGTCCCCCCCCGTCCCCTTGATCGCTTCTCGGTTAATTTTTGTCGCGCTTGGATCGCTTAACCCCCAAGAGCAAACAGGAAACCCACAGTGAACAACCGAGAGCGGTCAGTTTCGCCAAACCGCTTCAGATATCGGACCACGGCCTTACTCTGAGTAGAGCGTCGGTGGGGGCCGACGCTTTTCAGGGGGCGAGACAGTCAGGTACGACGCCCGGGGTGGGGTAGCAATCACAGCACGGCGGCGGCCGTGCGGGTTGCGGTGACCCCTCGCCGGGCGCCGTACCGCACTGTTTCTCGGTGTATCCGGGGTACTCATCCGGCGACGTGGGGGGTTGTCCGTGGCACGTATTCGGGTTCTTGTGGTCGACGACCATCGTATTTTCGCCGAGTCACTGGCCGCCGCCCTCGCGGCGGAACAGGACGTGGACGTGGCGGCGGCCGGAAGCGGCCCGGCGGCGCTGCGCTGTCTGGAGCGCGGAGCGGCGGAGGGGCGCCGCTTCGACGTTCTGCTGGTCGACGCCGATCTGGGCATGACCGCCGACGGAGCGGGCCCACCGTTCCCGGCGTCGGCCGAGGTGGCCTACGGCGGGGCGAACGGCACGCCGACCGCCCTTCACAGTGGGGTCCACGGCGGGGTGCACGGCGCCCCCGCCCGCGCGCTGAACGGCCGGGCGGCGGACGGCATCTCACTGGTCGGCGCGGTCCGCTCGGCCCAGCCGGGCGTGCGCACCGTGGTGCTGGCCGAGCGCGACGACGCGCGCCGCGCGGCGGCGGCGTTACAGGCCGGGGCGTCCGGCTGGGTCGCCAAGGACTGTTCGCTGGTCCGGCTGCTCGCGGTCATCCGGGGGGTGCTCCGGGAGGAGACACATCTGCCGCCCGCTCTGCTCACCGGCGTTCTGCGGGAGTTGACGGCCGCCCGTAAGCACCGCACCGAAAGCGAGCGCCTGGTCGAGTCGCTGACGCCGCGTGAGCGGGAAGTGCTGCGCTGCATGGTGGCCGGGCTCGGCCGCAAGGCCGTCGCCGAGCGGCTCTTCCTCTCCCCGCACACCGTGCGCACTCATATGCAGAACGTGCTGGGCAAGCTGGGCGTGCACTCCACACTGGCGGCCGTGGCGCTGGCCCGGCGCGCCGGGGTGGGCCCGGTCGACCTAGCCGGGGAGATTGTCGAACGGGGCGGTCAGCTGGCGTAGCAGCGCCGCCAGTTCGGCCCGCTGGGCCTGGGACAGCTCGGCCAGGATGGCGTGCTCATGGTCCAGCAGCCCGGCCAGTGCCTGATCGGCGCGGTCGCGCCCCTCGGCGGTCAGCCGGACCAGCACCCCGCGCCGGTCACTGGGGTCCGGCCCCCGCTCGACCAGCCCCTTCTTGGCGAGCCGGTCGATGCGGTTGGTCATGGTGCCCGAGGTGACCAGAGTCTGGGTCAGCAGCTGTCCGGGGGAGAGCTGATACGGGGGTCCGGCCCGGCGCAGCGAGGTCAGGACGTCGAACTCCCAGGGCTCCAGATTGTGCTCGGCGAACGCGATCCGCCGGGCCCGGTCCAGATGGCGGGCGAGCCGGCTGACCCGGCTGAGCACTTCCAGGGGTTCCACATCGAGGTCGGGGCGTTCCCGCCGCCACGCCGCGACCAGCCGATCGACCTCGTCCTCCATGGCGATCAGTGTAGTGGGTCTGTCGACATGAAGTCTCTTGACATCAAGAGATAGTGTGGAGCACGGTAAGGCGCCGGGACGCACAGCGAACACGGTGCCCGTACCGACCGTACCCACAGGGGGATCGACCATGACCACCGCACCCAACTGGGACCCTCGGCAGTATCTGCGCCACGCCGGCCACCGCACCCGCCCCTTCCGCGACCTCCTCGCCCGCGTCCCCGACCTGCCCACCGGGCCCGACCGCCCGCCCCGCATCGCCGACCTGGGCTGCGGCCCCGGCAACGTCACCGTCCTGCTCTTCGACCGCTGGCCCGACGCCCACGTCACCGGCCTGGACAACTCCGCCGAGATGCTCGCCGAGGCCCAGCCCCTCGCGGGCCCCACCACCGGCGGCGGCCGCCTCGACTTCCGCTCCGCCGACGTACGGAACTGGGCACCGGACGAGCCCTACGACCTGATCGTCTCCAACGCCGCCCTCCAGTGGGTCCCCGGCCATGCCGACTCCTTCGGCACCTGGCTGGCCGGACTGCGCCCCGGCGGCACCCTCGCCTTCCAGCTCCCCGGCAACTTCACCGCCCCCAGCCACACCCTGCTGCGCGACCTGTGCGGCTCGCCCGAGTGGCGCGACCGCCTCGCCGACCGCCTCCGCGACCCCGCCGCCTCCCTGGACCCGACCGACTACCTGGAGCGCCTGGCCGCCCTCGGCTGCGAGGTCGACGCCTGGGAAACCACCTATGTGCAGGTCCTGACCGGCCCCGACCCCGTCCTCGACTGGACCAAGGGCACCGCCCTGCGCCCGGTCCTGACCGCCCTCGCCGACGACCCGCCCGCCCGCGACCGCTTCCTGACCGCCTACGCCGCCCTCCTCCGCGACGCCTACCCCTCCGGCCCCCACGGCACGGCCTTCCCCTTCCGCCGCGTCTTCGTCGTGGCCCGCACGCCGCAGGGCTGATCACGTCTTCCGGGTGCCCCTTGGCGCCGAGCGGCTGATTCACTCCATCGGATGATCGGTTCGGGGTTTGCCGTGCTGGGCCTGCGTGGACGCATAGCGTCACGGTGTCGCTTGTGCCGCAGTGGCGCCGGCGCCCAGACTGATGGAGGAGGTGCTTCACGATGACCGCTCTCGCGCACGAGCCGTGCCCCGCCGTGGATGAAGGCATGTCCTCGGCCGCCGGACATGAGGCCGTGGCCCTGGACGAGGTGCTGTGGCAGGCGTGGAAGGCCATGGAACTCCCCGAGGGCTACCGGGCCGAGATCATCGAGGAGTTCATCGAGGTGTCGCCCACCGGCCGTCGCCGTCATACCGTGGTCATCAACCGCCTCCGCCGGGCCGTCGAAGCCCATCTCGAGGACGGCGACCATGCCGCGTACCAGGACGGCAATCTCATCTATCGCCGCAAGGTGTGGATCCCCGACCTCTTCATCGCCCCCGAGGACCTGGACGAGATCCCTGACGAAGAAGACCTCGGAGTGGACGCGACCGGGGTCCAGGCCGTCTTCGAGGTGGTCTCGCCCGGTCACGAGGCCCGCTCCCGCGACAGGGAGCGCAAGCGCCGGGCCTACGCCCGCGCGGGCATCCCGCTCTACGTCCTGATCGACGACTTCGACGGCGACGGCACGGTCGTCATCCTCACGGCACCCGACCCCGGCAAGGCCGTCTACACCGACGAGCACCGTGTGCCCTACGGCACCGACGCCGTCATCCCCGACGGCCCGGCGAAGGGGTTCGTCATCGGGGACGCGATCGTCAGGCAGTGACGGTCAGGCGCGCCCCGGTGCGGGCCGACTCCTGGATGCGGTCCAGGAGGCGGTGGCGGCGGGCCGCGTGGGCGAAGTCCGGGGTGAGCCGGGTGCCCGTGGTGAGGTCCTCCAGCAGCTGGGCGTAGGCGTAGGCGACGTTGTACGCGGTCTCGGTCGAGCGTCCGGCGAACTTCGGGAGCCGCTCGTACGAAGCGGGGACGGGCAGTTCGGCCAGCCCGGTGCCGGATCCACGGCCGCCGTGGAGGGTGATCCGGTCCATCCACACGGCGGGGGAGTCGCCCTTGACCACCAGATCGCCCTCGGTGCCGTTGATCTCCCAGTGGAAGTCGGTGGCCCGGGAGTGGCCGCCCCGGAAGTGCAGGGCGGCGATCGCGCCCGACTCCAGGGTCCCGGTGACCGCGATCTGGTCCTCGGCCGTCATGGTCGCGACCCGGCCGGTCGTCTCGTGGGTCACCTGGGGCCGAAGGGTCGCCGTGGTCGCGGAGACGTCGGTGAACTCGCCCAGCACCATGGCCAGTGCGTCCGCGGTATGGCCGAACGGGATGGTCAGCAGCGTCGCGCCCTTGGCCCGGTCCAGCAGATAGTCGCCGCCCTCGCGGAACGTCGCGCCCCAGTTCCGGCCCGAGCTCACCATCGTGGTGGACAGCACCCGGCCCACATAGCCGTCGGCGACCAGGTCGCGCAGATAGCGCAGCGGCGGGGCGGAACGGGCCTGGAGACCCACCGCAGTGCGGACCCCCTTGGCCTCGGCGAGCGCCGCCAGCTCCTCGGCCTGGGCCAGGTCGGTGCCCAGCGGCCATTCGCTGAAGACCGGCTTCCCCGCCTCCAGGGCGGGCAGGATCAGCTCACGGTGGTGCGGCACCTTCACCGTCACCACCACCAGGTCGACCTCCTCGGACCGGGCGAGCTCCCCGGCGCTGCCGAAGGTCAGCGGAACACCGTACTTCTCCCCGGCCGCGCGGGCCGACTCCGCGCTGCTGGCGCTGAGCGCCCGCAGCTCATAGCCGTCCAGTCCGGCCAGCGCGGGCACATGGGCACGGGCGGCCCAGCCGCCGCCCGCGCTCAGGCCGACGATGCCGACGCGGACGGGGGTACGGGGATCGGAAGCCGATGAGGGCATGACGGAGCTCCTTCATGGGAACGCACGGGAACGTGCAGCCAGGGCCCCCAAGTTAGCCGACTGTTCGCCTTTCGTCGAACATTCCATCCCTCGGCGAGCTGATGGCGGGTGCGCAGGACGTGGCCGGTCAAGGTCACATGCCGGGCACGCTTTGTCGCGGAGCTCCCCTGGAGCGATAGGCCGTGAGACCGTGGACGCGTCGAACAACACAACACCGAACAACACAACGGTGGCCACGTTTCTCGGGGGAGAGCGATGAGCAGCGCGTCGGGCGGGGCGGCTCCGGGCACGGGTGGGGGCACCGCGGAGCAGAGGCAGCGCGGCATCTGGATACTGGTGGCCGCCGCCCTCGCGTTCGCCGTGCTCGTGCTGCCGCAGGTGGTCGAGGGGGACGACAAGACCTCCTTCGCGGGCAGCTTCGTCCCGTCCGGCGGAGCTTCGAGCCCGCCCAGCCCCGGCGGGCTTCCCGGCCGGGCCCCCACCGGGCTGCCCAGCGCCTCGCTGCCCGGGTACGGCTCCGGCGGCTCCGGCAGCTCCGGGGGCAGTGGGGGCGGCGGAGGGTCGGCCGAGACCCAGGCGCCCGCCTCGCCCACCGTGGCGCCGGATCCCACCGCCGAGGCGTACCAGGCGGTGAGCCCCGGGGACTGCCTGGCCGTGTACGACACCGGGTACGGCGACTACAACACCCAGATGCCCGCCCCGGTCGACTGCGGTGCCGGAAAGGCGTTCATGTGGGTGAGCGCGGTGCGGAGCAGCGGCGGGGCCTGTCCGCAGGGGCCGGGGCAGAACTACATGGCGTACACCTCGGGCGGGCGGACCACCGCCCTGTGCCTGACCCGCCAGTTCAAGGTGGGGTACTGCCTGCTGGCCGAGCAGACGGGCAGCGGACAGCAGGCGCGGATGAACGCCGGGTTGATGACCGTGGTGGACTGCGAGGCGAAGCGGGTCCCGGCCCGGTACAACCGCATCCTGCACATCACCGGCGTCTACAAGGCCCCGGCGAACGCCTCCGCGGCGAACTGCGCCCGGGTCCAGGGCGACCGTACGTACTACTGGTCATGGGTGGTGAACGACGGCCGGACCCTGCTGTGCACCATGGTGTACCAGGGCTGAGGTGGTCAGCGGGTCGCCATGTGCACCAGGCCCCCGCTCAGCGCCAGCAGCAGCAGAGCGCCCCCGGCCCCCGGGGCGGCCAGATACGGCAGCAGGGCCAGCGTGGCCAGTGCGCAGTACGCGGCGGCCACCCAGGACAGCGCCCACTGGGCCTCCTCCGGACCGTAGCGGTTGAGCCGCACGACGAGTGCGATGAACACCGCCGCCCACAGGGCGGCCCGCGGCTCACCGAAGGAGACCTTGTCGTACAGGTCCACGACGGGCTTGTACCAGTCCGTGTCGGCCAGCGAGCCGGTGAACTCGATCATGTCCTTGAGATAGCCGCGCGATGCCAGCGACGTCGCGTCCTTCAGGTCGGCACGCACCCACTCCGAGATGACCAGCATCATCAGGCCGAGCGCATGGCAGACGCCCGGCCCCACGGCCACCGCCTTCCGGCGCGCCTCGGACCGTCCCCCCGTGCTCATGTCCCGCTGTCCCCCTCGCCCTCCCCGTGAACCCCCATCATCCCCGCAAGGAGGACGCGGGGGCCAGCCCCGGGACGCGGGGCCGGGCACGGGAGGTCAGGACTTGCGGTGGCCTATCAGCCGCGGCTTCTGCTCCAGCCCGTCCAGACCGTGCCAGGCCAGATTCACCAGATGCGCCGCCACCTCGGCCTTCTTCGGCTTGCGGACGTCCAGCCACCACTGGCCCGTCAGCGCCACCATGCCCACCAGGGCCTGGGCGTACAGCGGGGCCAGCTTGGCGTCGAAGCCGCGGGCCTTGAACTCCAGGCCCAGGATGTCCTCCACCTGGGTGGCGATATCGCTGATCAGCGAGGCGAAGGTGCCCGTCGACTGGGCGACGGGGGAGTCACGGACCAGGATGCGGAACCCGTCCGTGTACTCCTCGATGTAGTCCAGAAGGGCGAAGGTGGCCTGCTCGCACAGCTCCCGCGGATGGCCCGCGGTCAGGGACGTGGTCACCATGTCCAGCATCCGCCGCATCTCACGGTCCACCACGACCGCGTACAGCCCTTCCTTGCCGCCGAAGTGCTCGTACACCACCGGCTTGGAGACCCCGGCCTTCGCCGCGATCTCCTCCACCGACGTGCCCTCGAAGCCACGCTCGGCGAAGAGCGTGCGACCGATGTCCAGCAGCTGCTCCCGGCGCTCCTTGCCGGTCATCCGGACCCGGCGGGGCCGCCGGGTCCCGGTTCCGGAGGGCCGGCCGGCCCGGCCGGGCCGATCCTTGTCACCGCTGGTACTACTGTCGGTCGCCACGTCGCCTATCATGCCGCTCCGGCGGATTCCTCTTGACGGCGGGCTTCGATACGGGCCTGGCTCGGCCACCGGACGTCATACGCCCAGCCCGCCTTCTCGAACCAGCGGATGAGCCGGGCGCTGGAGTCCAGCTGCCCCTTCATCACCCCGTGCCGGGCACAGGTCGGGTCCGCGTGGTGCAGGTTGTGCCAGGACTCGCCGCACGAGAGCACCGCCAGCCACCACACATTGCCCGAGCGGTCACGCGACTTGAACGGGCGCTTGCCCACCGCATGGCAGATCGAGTTGATCGACCAGGTCACATGGTGCAGCAAGGCCACCCGGACGAGGGACCCCCAGAAGAAGGCGGTGACCGCGCCCTGCCAGGACCAGGTCACCAGCCCGCCGATCAGCGCGGGCAGCAGCAGCGAGGCCACCGTCCACAGCACGAACTGCCGGGAGATCGCCCGGATGGCGCCGTCCTTGATCAGATCCGGTGCGTACTTGTGCTGCGGCGTCTGCTCCTCGTCGAACATCCATGCGATGTGGGCCCACCACAACCCCTTGAGCAGGGCCGGCACGGTCTCGCCGTACCGCCACGGGGAATGCGGGTCGCCCTCCGCGTCGGAGAACTTGTGATGCTTGCGGTGATCGGCCACCCAGCGGACCAGCGGCCCCTCCACCGCCAGCGACCCCGCGATCGCCAGCGCGATCCGCAGCGGCCGCTTCGCCTTGAACGAGCCATGGGTGAAATAGCGGTGGAAACCGATCGTGATGCCGTGGCAGCCGATGAAGTACATCGCCACCAGCAGCGCCAGATCCAGCCAGCTGACCCCCCAGCCCCAGGCCAGGGGAATCGCCGCCACCAGTGCGACGAAGGGGACGGTGATGAACAGCAGAAGCGTGATCTGCTCGATCGAGCGCTTGCTGTCCCCGCCGAGCGTGGCGGACGGAATCGGGGCCTCTGGGGCCTTCGGCGTGTCATTGACCACGTCGGGGCTTGCAGTCATGGGATCCCTCGTGGGCTCGGTGACATGGCTACGGTTCCGTAACCTACGGCGAAGTAAGTATGGCAGGGCCGCGAAGCCGGGCAATAGGGCTCTGGTTTTACCCAGGGTCGTGCCGCCTATCCTGGAGGACGTCGGACAGCGCGGTCCGCACATGGCCGAAAGCACCGGGTCAGCGGCCCGCGGCACCCGCCGCGCGGGCCCTGATGCCGCGCTTCGAACCCCGTTCACTGCAAGGAGCCCGCACCTGTGAGCAGTGCCGACCACACCAACGCAGCCCTGCGTGCCGACATCCGCCGTCTGGGTGATCTGCTCGGCGAGACCCTCGTCCGCCAGGAGGGACCCGACCTCCTCGAACTCGTCGAGCGTGTCCGAGCCCTCACCCGCAGCGACGGCGAGGCCGCGGCCGAGCTGCTCGGCACCACCGACCTCCAGACCGCCGCCAAGCTGGTACGCGCCTTCTCCACCTACTTCCACCTGGCGAACGTCACCGAACAGGTGCACCGCGGCCGCGAGCTCCGCGCCCGCCGCGCCGCCGAGGGCGGCATCCTCGCCCGCACCGCCGACCAGCTCAAGGACGCCGACCCCGAGCACCTCCGGCAGACCGTCGCCCACCTCAACGTCCGCCCCGTCTTCACCGCCCACCCCACCGAGGCCGCCCGCCGCACCGTCCTCACCAAGCTCCGCCGCATCGCCGAACTGCTCGACACCCTCGCCGTCGGCGGCGAAGCCCGCCGCGCCGACCTGCGACTCGCCGAGAACATCGACCTGCTCTGGCAGACCGACGAGCTGCGCGTCGCCCGCCCCGAACCCGCCGACGAGGCCCGCAACGCCATCTACTACCTCGACGAACTGCACGCGGGCGCCGTCGGCGACGTCCTCGAGGACCTCGCCGCGGAACTGGAACGCGTCGGCGTCGAACTGCCCGCCACCACCCGCCCCCTCACCTTCGGCACCTGGATCGGCGGCGACCGCGACGGCAACCCCAACGTCACCCCCGAGGTGACCCGCGACGTCCTGATCCTCCAGCACGAGCACGGCATCACCGACGCCCTCGAGATCATCGACGATCTGCGCGCCGCCCTCTCCAGCTCCATCCGCAACACCGACGCCTCCGAGGAACTCCTCGCCTCCCTCCAGCGCGACCTCGAACTCCTCCCCGAGATCAGCCCCCGCTACAAGCGGCTCAACGCCGAGGAGCCCTATCGGCTCAAGGCCACCTGCATGCGGCAGAAGCTCGTCAACACCCGCGAACGGCTCGCCGCCGACACCCCCCACCAGCCCGGCCGCGACTACCTCGGCTCCGCCGAACTCCTCGCCGACCTCCACCTCATCCAGGACTCCCTGCGCGCCCACCGCGGCCGGCTCATCGCCGACGGCCGCCTCGAACGCGCCATCCGCACCCTCGCCACCTTCGGCCTCCAGCTCGCCACCATGGACGTCCGCGAACACGCCGACGCCCACCACCACGCCCTCGGCCAGCTCTTCGACCGGCTCGGCGAGGAATCCTGGCGCTACGCCGACATGCCGCGCGACTACCGCCGCAAGCTCCTCGCCAAGGAACTGCGCTCCCGGCGCCCCCTCGCCCCCACCCCGGCCCCCCTCGACGCCGCCGGCACCAAGACCCTCGGCGTCTTCCACACCATCCGCGAATCCTTCGACCGCTTCGGCCCCGACATCGTCGAGTCCTACATCATCTCCATGTGCCAGGGCTCCGACGACGTCTTCGCCGCCGCCGTCCTCGCCCGCGAGGCCGGACTCATCGACCTCCACGCCGGCTGGGCCAAGATCGGCATCGTCCCGCTGCTGGAAACCACCGAAGAGCTCAAGATCGCCGACAAGCTCCTCGACGAGATGCTCGCCGACCCCTCCTACCGCAGGCTCGTCGCCCTCCGCGGCGACGTCCAGGAGGTCATGCTCGGCTACTCCGACTCCTCCAAGTTCGGCGGCATCACCACCTCCCAGTGGGAAATCCACCGCGCCCAGCGGCTGCTGCGCGACGTCGCCCACCGGCACGGCGTACGACTGCGGCTCTTCCACGGCCGCGGCGGCACCGTCGGCCGCGGCGGCGGCCCCACCCACGACGCCATCCTCGCCCAGCCCTGGGGCACCCTCGAAGGCGAAATCAAGGTCACCGAACAGGGCGAGGTCATCTCCGACAAGTACCTCGTGCCCTCCCTCGCCCGCGAAAACCTGGAACTCACCGTCGCGGCCACCCTCCAGGCATCCGCCCTGCACACCGCGCCCCGCCAGTCCGACGAGGCGCTCGCCCGCTGGGACGCGGCCATGGAAACCGTCTCCGACGCCGCCCACAACGCCTACCGCGCCCTCGTCGACGACCCCGACCTGCCCGCGTACTTCTTCGCCTCCACGCCGGTGGACCAGCTCGCCGAACTCCACCTCGGCTCCCGGCCCTCCCGCCGCCCCGACTCCGGCGCCGGCCTCGACGGACTGCGGGCCATCCCCTGGGTGTTCGGCTGGACCCAGTCCCGCCAGATCGTCCCCGGCTGGTTCGGCGTCGGCTCCGGCCTCAAGGCCGCCCGCGAAGCCGGACTCGACGAAGTCCTCGACGAAATGCACCAGCACTGGCACTTCTTCCGCAACTTCCTGTCCAACGTCGAGATGACACTCGCCAAGACCGACCTGCGGATCGCCCGGCACTACGTCGACACACTGGTGCCCGACGAGCTCAAGCACGTCTTCGACGTCATCCGACAGGAGCACGAACTGACGGTACGAGAGGTCCTGCGCATCACCGGCGAACAGGAACTCCTCGACTCCAACCCGGTGCTGAAGCAGACCTTCCACGTCCGGGACGCCTACCTCGACCCGATCTCCTACCTCCAGGTCACCCTGCTCCACCGCCAGCGCACCGCACGCGAACGCGGCGAAGAGCCCGACCCGCTGCTCGCCCGCGCACTCCTCCTCACGGTCAACGGCGTCGCCGCGGGCCTGCGCAACACGGGCTGACCCCGGCGCGACACAGGGCCCCGCTCCTTGTGGGAGCGGGGCCCCTGCGTGTGGGTGCTCGGTTCGTCCTGCGGTGGCCGCGCCCCCGCACCCCCGATGGGCAGCAGGCTCCGCCGCTGCCCGTGCCCGGGCCCGTCCGTTCCGAGACGGGGCAGCTCGCTTCGGGCGAGCCGTACTCGGGGCGGTACGCCGGGTCCACTCGTCCCGCGGGGCGCGGCCACCGCTGGATCTCGGCGCGCGCCGAACTGGCCCTCCCGGAAGCCGGGAGCGCGCGGCGCGCTCACGCGGGCACGCCGATCCGTGCGCATGCCCCGCCTGTCCCCGCCGCGACGGCGCGCACCCCACGGCCGCGTCCGGTGGTGCCGAACCGCCCGCGCCACGCGACCGGTCCCCCACGACGGCGGGACGGCGCTGGAGGAGAGGTGGACCCGGGCCGCGGGGGCGGCGGGCCACCGCTACAGCGTCAACGTGGCGAAGGACGCGCCCAACAGCGCCGCGCCCAGCAGGCCCATCGTCCAGCCCGTGCGGCGCAGGCCGAGGCCGCCCGCGACGATCAGGGAGGCCAGCAGGAGCGAGCCGCCGAAGGGGACCCAGGCGTGGAGAACGCCGGCGGCGCCGGTGCGGACGGCGTGATCCGTACCCGGCTTGAGGGCCACCGGCACCCGGTCACCCGTCCCGTCCGTCACCGCCTCGTCGATCCGCACCCGGCCATGGGCCTCACCGCCCGCGCGGGCCGGGGTGAAGGAACCGGTGCACCAGTCCTCGCCGCAGTCGGAGACCGTGACCGTGCCGCGCTCCAGCCCCTTGGTGAGCATCGTCGGCTTCGCGTCGCCCCAGGAAGACCACACCCCGGCGACCAGGACCAGCAGCGCGACCAGCGTCATCGCCGCGTTCTTCGCCAGCAACAGAAGCCCGTACGCGCTCTCGCCCGCCCGCCGCACACGGCTGCGCTTGGTCACACCGGTAAAAGCCATGGCGGCGATCCTTGCCATCCCCCGGCTCCCGGTCAACCGTTCGGCGAATAAACGGGCGAACGACGTTTTTCAGGAGTTGTAGGTCCCCTGCGCGCGCTCCAGCCCCTCCACGATGAGCGTCTCCACCGCGTCCGCCGCACGGTCCACGAAATAGTCCAACTCCTTGCGCTCCGCAGCGGAGAAGTCCTTCAACACGAACGCCGCGACATCCATCCGGCCCGGCGGCCGACCGATACCGAAACGCACCCGGCAGTAATCCGCCCCCAGCGATTTGGTGATCGACTTCAGCCCGTTGTGGCCATTGTCACCCCCGCCGACCTTCAACCGCAGCGCGCCGTAATCGATGTCCAATTCGTCATGGACGGCCACCACATGACCCACCGGCACCTTGTAGAAGTCCCGCAGCGCGGTGACCGGACCACCCGACAGGTTCATGAACGACATCGGCTTGGCCACGACCACCCGGCGGCTCGCCAACCCCGGCGGACCCACCCGGCCCTCGACGACCTGGGCCCGCGCCTTGTGCGCCTTGAAACGAGCACCCATGCGCTCGGCCAGCAGATCGGCCACCATGAAGCCGACGTTATGGCGGTTGCCCGCGTACTCGCCTCCGGGGTTGCCGAGGCCCACCACAAGCCAGGGGCCCGTGTCGTCCGTCATCTGGAAGTCTCTCCTTGAGGACGGCCGCCGCCCCGCACCCCAAGGGGCGGGACGGCGGCCGGAGAAGCGGAAAGGGAGCAGCCGCAGATTACGCCTCGGCGCCCTCGGCCTCACCCTCGGCGCCCTCGGCCGGGGCCTCGGCCTGGGCGGCGACCACCTGCAGCACGGCCACGTCCTCCTCGACGGCCAGCGAGGTACCGGCCGGGAGGGTGATGTCCTTGGCGTGGATGGTGGCACCCGCGTCCAGGCCCGCGATGGAGACGGTGACCGACTCCGGGATGTGGGTCGCCTCGGTCTCGACCGGCAGGGCGTTCAGCAGGTGCTCGAGCAGGTTGCCGCCCGGCGCCAGGTCGCCCTCGGTGAGGACCGGCACCTCGACGGTGACCTTCTCGCCCTTCTTCACCAGCAGCAGGTCGATGTGCTCCAGCACACCGATCTTGATCGGGTGACGCTGCACCGCCTTCGGGATGACCAGCTCGTCCTTGCCGCCCTCGACATCCAGACGGATCAGCACGTTCGGGGTCTTCAGCGCCATCAGCAGGTCATGCGCCGGAAGCGTGACGTGCAGCGGCTCCACGCCGTGGCCGTAGACCACGCCGGGAACACGGTCGGCCGCACGGGCACGACGGGCCGCACCCTTGCCGAACTCGGTACGGGGCTGAGCGGGAATCTTGACCTCGGCCACGGGGCACTCCTCGTAGATCGTTCACGGTGTGTGGGCGTCACCCGGCCCACGACAGACCTGCTACGAAGAGCGCGTCGATAACGGACAGCCGCGGATCAAAGCGGCCTCCCTCGCCGAGCAACCCCACAATTCTACCAACGGCTGAGGCCACCCCCTCACGGGAGTGGCCTCAGAACAGTCCGCAGGACGTGAAAGACGTTAAGCCGCTCACGCGTGCTCCTCGAACAGGCTGGTCACCGAGCCGTCCTCGAAGACCTCCTGCACCGCACGCGCGATCGTCGGGGCCATCGACAGCACCGTCACCTTGTCCAACTCCACCTCACTCGGAGTCGGCAGAGTGTTGGTGAACACGAACTCACTGACCTTGGAATTCTTCAGCCGGTCCGCCGCAGGACCCGACAGCACACCATGGGTGGCCGTCACGATCACGTCCTCGGCACCGTTCGCGAACAGCGCGTCCGCCGCCGCACAGATCGTGCCACCCGTGTCGATCATGTCGTCGACCAGCACACACACCCGGCCCCGCACATCACCGACCACCTCATGGACCGTGACCTGATTGGCCACATCCGGGTCCCGCCGCTTGTGCACGATCGCCAGCGGCGCACCCAGCCGGTCACACCAGCGGTCCGCGACCCGCACCCGGCCGGCATCCGGCGACACCACGGTGAGCTTCGACCTGTCGACCTTGGCACCCACATAGTCCGCCAGCACCGGCAGCGCGAAAAGGTGATCCACCGGACCGTCGAAAAAGCCCTGAATCTGGTCGGTGTGCAGATCAACCGTGAGAATCCGGTCGGCACCCGCCGTCTTGAGCATATCGGCGATCAGCCGGGCCGAGATGGGCTCACGGCCACGGTGCTTCTTGTCCTGCCGGGCATAGCCGTAGAACGGCACGATCACCGTGATCGAACGCGCGGAAGCCCGCTTCAGCGCATCGATCATGATCAGCTGCTCCATGATCCACTTATTGATCGGAGCCGTGTGGCTCTGGATCAAAAAGCAGTCGGCACCGCGCGCGGACTCCTGGAAACGGACGTAGATCTCACCGTTCGCGAAGTCGAATGCCTTGGTCGGGACCAAGCTGACGCCCAGCTCATGGGCGACCTCCTCGGCCAGCTCGGGGTGGGCGCGGCCGGAGAAGAGCATCAACTTCTTCTCGCCGGTCGTCTTGATCCCGGTCACAACAAGTCTCCTTGGATGTCACTTTGGTGCACTTCTCACCGTACGCCCCGCACGGCGCACCCGTGCACATGTCACTGCTGGCCGTCGTCCTCCCGACGAGCGGCCTCGGCGGCCTGCGCCGCGGCGCTTCCGGGGCGCTTGCGGGCGACCCAGCCCTCGATGTTCCGCTGCTGCCCACGTGCGACAGCCAGCGAGCCCGGGGGCACATCCTTGGTGATGACCGATCCAGCGGCGGTGTAAGCACCGTCCCCGATCGTGACGGGAGCCACAAGCATATTGTCGGCCCCGGTCCGGCAATGGCTGCCGATGGTGGTGTGGTGCTTGTTCACGCCGTCGTAGTTCACGAAGACACTCGCGGCGCCGATATTGGTGTACTCACCGATCGTCGCGTCGCCCACATACGACAGATGCGGCACCTTGGTGCCCTCACCGATCGTGGCGTTCTTCATCTCCACATACGTCCCCGCCTTGGCCTTCGCCCCCAGCCGGGTCCCGGGACGCAGATACGCGTACGGCCCCACATTCGCCCCCGCGCCGATCTCCGCACCCTCCGCGACGGTGAACGCGGCAACCGCGCCCCGGCCGACCGTGGTGTCGGTGAGCCGCGAATGCGGCCCCACCTCGGCGTCCGCGGCGACATGGGTCGCCCCCAGCAACTGGGTACCGGGGTGGACCAGCGCGTCCGGCTCAAAGGTGACCGTCACATCGACCCAGGTCGTGGCCGGATCCACCACGGTCACCCCGCTGAGCATCGCCCGCTCCAGCAGCCGGTCGTTCAGCAGCCGACGAGCCTCCGCCAGCTGCACCCGGTTGTTGATCCCGACGATCTCACGGTGATCGGCCGCCACGGAGGCGCCCACCCGGTGCCCGGCCTCGCGCAGAATGCCGAGCACATCGGTGAGGTACTCCTCACCCTGGCTGTTGTCGGTCCGCACCTTGCCGAGCGCGTCGGTGAGCAGCTGGGCGTCGAAGGCGAAGACCCCGGAGTTGATCTCACGGATCGCACGCTGCGCGTCGGTCGCGTCCTTGTGCTCCACGATCGCGGTGACCGCACCGGTCGCGCCGTCCCGCACGATCCGGCCGTAACCAGTGGCATCGGGCACCTCGGCGGTCAGCACCGTCACGGCGTTCCCGTCGCCGGAGTGCACCGCGGCGAGCTGCTGGAGGGTCTCGCCGGTCAGCAACGGCGTGTCGCCACAGACGACGATCACGGTGCCGTCCAGGGCGACCCCGCTCCCGGACAGCTCCTCCAGCCCCATCCGGACGGCGTGCCCGGTGCCGTTCTGCTCATGCTGGACGGCGGTGCGCACCTCGGCGTCGATCTCGGCCAGATGTGCGGAGACCTGCTCCCGGGCGTGGCCGACCACGACCACGAGATGCTCGGGCGAAAGCTCACGGGAGGCGGCGACGACATGCCCGACGAGGGAGCGGCCGCAGAGGGCGTGCAGAACCTTCGGGGTTGCCGATTTCATGCGGGTGCCCTCACCCGCTGCGAGGACGACGACGGCTGCCGGGCGGTTGGCGCTCACGGGTGTGCCCTTCGGCTTCGGGGGTGGACACCCGCAGGATACCGAGAGGTTTCCGGGCGGAAAGGAAGGAGGGTCCCGAGCCGGACGGTCAGGACCCGAACTTAGAGCTCCCCTGCCAGGACTCGAACCTGGAACAAAGCATTCAAAGTGCCACGTGTTGCCCATTACACCACAGGGGATGGCAAAAGGTGCCAAATCGGACAACCTGCTAGATCGTCGACCTGGCCCCCACCACTATGCCGTACCACCAGCCTTCAATGCGACGGTATAGGTCGGCCCCTTTGAGGACGCGGACCACGAAGCACCCCCGGTAGTGCTCGCCGACGTTCTTCCGGACGGTCTTGGGGTTGTGCTTCTTCAGGGTGGTTTTCTCAAGGGTGTCGACGTCCACCCCGACCAGGTCCGCCCAATACTGTTCCGCGTCGGCTACCTGGGCGGATTCGTGGATCATTACGCGATAGCGGATGCGGTCCGGCTCGACCCCGAGCAGGCTGAGCCATGCGAGATAGGTCTGGATCATGCCGGGGTCACTGTTGATGAAGACGACCGCTTCGCTGTGGCGGTGCGGCTTGCTCTTCGATCCCTCGGACCAGTACAGCCCCACCCCCACCAGGAAGAGTTCCCGGTCCGTCATCGCGCCGATCTCCCGCGCTGCCGCGAACTTCGTCTGCTGCCGCTCGATCTCCCGCCGCCGCAGCGTCGCCTCCCACCTCCGCTTCGCGATCGCCGACGCCTCCTCGCGGGTGCGGGGTGGCCGGTCCGGTTTCGGTAGGTCGCGGACCCAGAGGGAGATGGAGCTCTTGGAGCAGCCCAGTTCCAGTTGGATCCTGTCGTAGGTCATGCCTTGCAGCCGCATTTCGCGCGCCCTGGACCGCAGGTCGTCCTTGGCGTTGGGGCGCTTGGTCCAGTCGGGTGGTGGTTCGCCTTCCAGGAGGCGGTTCAGGAGGTCGTTGTTGCTCACCTTCAGCCGGTCGCGGATCTGTCTGCGGCTCAGCCCCTCCCTCCGTAACGCGATCGCCCGTGCTCTCAGCTCTTCGAAGGTGGCCGACCCGTCGAACAGGCCGCCCATGCTGTCGCCGTCGCGGCGCCGTGGTTCGCTCATGACCACAGGGTGGTTCGCCGTCCGGACACGTCGGGTCGAAAACGTGGGCGATTCATTCGTTCGAGTTAAATGGGTGGCTTTGCCTGGTGTTCGAGTCCCTTGTGCGCCGTCGTGTCCCCAGGAAATGCGCTGGCGCCCGGCCGTAGGCTGGGCGCCATGAGTTCGTCGGGGGAAGAGGCGGCGGGCGCGCGTGGCGCGCCTGTGGGGCCGTTGTGGTGGGGGCGTCGGCGGAGCCTGGGGCTGGATGTCCTGCTCGCCGTGGCGTCGGCGGCGGAGTGTGCGGCGGAGGGTGTTGGATTCGCCCATGATGCCGGGATTCCGGTCGTCGTCGGGGTGCTGATCGGGCTGGTCGTCGGGGCCACGCTGGTGTTGCGGCGGCGCTGGCCGATCGCCGTCGTGCTGGTGTCGATCGCGGTCACGCCGGCCGAGATGGGTGTGCTGCTGGCCGTCGTGGGGCTCTACACGCTCGCTTCGTCCGAGGTGCCGCGCCGGATCACGGCGGTGCTGGCCGGGATGGCGGGGGTGGGGAATTTCCTCGTCACGATCATCGGCTTCCGGCGGGGTGCTGAGAGCAGTGGGCTGGGGACCTCCGTGTGGGAGGCCCCGATGTTCGCCATGCTGCTCACTTTGGGGCTGACCGGCCCGCCCGTGCTGCTGGGGCTGTATGTCCGGGCGCGGCGGCGGCTGGTGGAGAGTCTGCGGGAGCGGGCGGACGGTCTGGAGCGTGAGCTGTCGTTGCTCGCGGAGCGGGCGGAGGAGCGGGCGGAGTGGGCGCGTAACGAGGAGCGGACCCGGATCGCGCGGGAGATGCATGACGTGGTGGCGCACCGGGTGAGTCTGATGGTGGTGCACGCGGCGGCGTTGCAGGCGGTGGCGCTCAAGGATCCGGAGAAGGCGTCGAAGAACGCGGCGCTGGTGGGGGATATGGGGCGGCAGGCGTTGACGGAGTTGCGGCAGATGCTGGGGGTGTTGCGGTCGGAGGACGGTCTGCGGGCGCCGGCCGCGGGGGGTGGTGCGGCCGCTGTCGCTTCCGGGGCCTCGGCTGTGTCCCCGGCCGGGCCGTCGGCCGGGGGTTCGGGGGCCGGGGGTTCGGGGTCAGGGGGCTCGGGGTCCGAGGGTTCGGGGGCCGGTGTCGCCGGGTCTTCCGCCGAGGAGAAGCCGCTGGCGTCGGTGGCGGCGGCCGCCGCGGAGGCCGCGGCGGTGGCTGGGGCGGCCGCGTGGGGTGCGGAGGTGCTCGGGGGGCCGCGGCTGGCGGAGCTGGAGGCGTTGGTGGGGCAGTCCCGGGCGGCCGGGATGGCCGTGGAGCTGTCGGTGGAGGGTGAGGTGCGGCGGTATGCGGCTTCGGTGGAGCAGACCGCCTACCGGGTGGTCCAGGAGGCGTTGACCAATGTGCACAAGCACGCTCCGGGCGCGAGTGCGCGGGTGCGGGTGGCGCACCGTGTGGCCGAGGTCGCGGTTCTGGTGGAGAACGGTCCGTCGGAGCGTGGTGCGGCGGACGCGGGGCTGCCCAGTGGGGGGAATGGGCTGGTCGGGATGCGGGAGCGGGTTTCGACGCTGGGCGGGGGCTTTGTGTCGGGGGCCACGGAGGCGGGTGGCTTCCGCGTCTCGGCGGTCATCCCGGATCGTACGGAGGGCGCGGAGCGTACGGATCGTACGGAGGGCGCGGACCGTGCGGAGGGCGTGGATCGCGTGGGGCGTACGGGCCCGGCGGCAGAGCGCTCGGCGGACCGCGCCGCGGCCGAGGGCCGCGGCGGGGATGTGGAGCGGGCGAAGAGCGCCTAGTGCGGGTGCGGGTGTGGGCGCCGGTGCCCGGTCGGCTCAGGCGCGGGTCAGTCTGGCCGGGAGGGCGCCGGTGACGAGGGTGTTGAGGGCGGCGTCCAGGTTGGGACCGAGGTACCAGTCGCCGGTGTGGTCGAGGCTGTAGACGCGTCCTTGCGTGTCGATGGTCAGCAGTGCTTGTCCGTCGGCTTCCTCGCCCAGGGGGCAGACCTCGGTTTCCAGGGCCCGGCCCAGGTCGCCGAGGGTGCGGGCGCAGTGGAGGCCGTGCAGCGGGTCGATGCGGAAGGGGGTGGGGGCGATTTCGCGGCCGGCGCCGGGGGGCTGGATGTGCAGTCCGCCGAACTCCGCCCATGCCTCGACCGCCGCCGGGAAGACGGTGTGCCGGTGGCCCGCGGGGGAGGAGTGGGCGAGGAGGGTGTCGGCCCAGGTCTCGGCGCGTTGTATGTCCCAGCGGCCGGGCTGCCAGCCCGCTTCGCGCAGGGCGGCGTCGACGGCGACGGGGAAGCGGGTGGAGTCCATGCGGTTGACTGGTGGCCGGGTCGGCCGGGCCGGGTGCGCCTGTGCTGTGTGCGGGGCCCGTGCCGGGTGGGGTGGCTGCGGTGCTTGGCTCATGTGTGGTGCTTGTGGTGACTGTGGTGCTTGTGGTGACTGGCTCACGTGGTCTCACCCACCACCCGTACGCCGAAGTGGGCCAGCAGCGCGGTGCAGGACAGGCACGGCGGGGCGTAGCTGCCGTGCTGGGGGTCGCCCGCTTCCCGGATCCGGCGGGTGGTGAGCTTGGCCTGTTTGAGGGAGCGGCGGGCCTCACTCTGGGTGAGCGGTTTACGGGAGGCGCGCTTGGAGCGGTTGGCCTCGACGTTCGCCAGGTGCCGGGAGAGGAGGATCACCTCGGGGCAGCGTCCGGTGAATCGTTCGCGCTGGCCGCTGGCGAGGGCGTCGAGGAAGTCCTGGACCAGTGGGTGGAGCGTGGGTGGCTGGTCGGCCTTGCCTCCGGTGCAGGTCAGCGTCTCGCCGCGGACGGACAGCGCGGCCGCGACGGCGGGCAGGATACCGTCGCGGCGGTGGCGGAGCGGCGGCGGGCCGGCGTCGGGGTCGACGCTGCTCCATCTCAGCCGGGGGTCGCCGGCCGTGAGGGTGGCGCCGCTGCCGCCTCCGTTGCTCTGCGTGATGTGCATGTGGTGGATCCCTCCCTGTGCAATCCCCCGGTTGCAATGATCAGACTGCCAAATCCTTTGGGCGCTGCGGTAGTCCGGGGCTGAACGACCAGGTGGAACCCGGGGCCGCGGTGGGGGTGGGCGGCCGCCCGGTTCACCTGGTTGCGTCAGCGCATAGGCTGTGCCCAGTAGCCAGCATCAGCAGGGGGCAACCGCCATGACGACAGGTCGGCTCGGGCAGCATGCCGCGCCACCGAACACGGCCTACGCCGGGCAGGTCGTGCATTTCCCGGACCCCGTCCGGGCCGCCCGACACCCCAAGGGCGTCCGGATGGACGAAAACGGCTTCCCGGACTTTTCGCCGTATGCGCGCGCGGCCGCCGAAATCGCCGAGCCTCCGGAGGGGTTCGGCGTGGACGAGCTTCGGCTGACGGACTACGTCTCGGCGAACGCGGCGCTGCACGCCGCCGGCCACGAGCTGTGGAACGGGTCGTCGTCGGTGGCCACCCCGCACGGCTGGACCTGGCACCATGTGGCCGGCACCCGCCGCCTGGAGCTGATTCCGGTCGAGGTCAAGGCGTTGCTGCGGCATCACGCCGGGGTCGCGACGGCGCTGGTCGACCAGGAGAAGCGGGGTACGCGCCCGTTGCAGGAGACCCGGCCGATCCATATCGGTCTGCCGGTGCGGGGTATTTCGGTCACCGAGGAGCAGGTGCTCGGTGTCGAGGAGGACCTCGGTTACCGGCTGCCCGAGTCCTACCGTGCCTTTCTGAAGGCGGCGGGCGGCTGCGCGCCGGTCGGCACGGCGCTGGACCCGGAGCTGGGGCTGCTGATCGACCAGCCGTTCTTCACGGTGCGCGACGCGGCGGCGGTCAACGACCTCGTCTATATCAACAAGTGTCTGCGTGACCACTTCACCAAGGACTATCTGGGCGTCTGCTTCGTCCAGGGCGGTGTGATCGCGGTCAAGGTGAAGGGGGACGCGATCGGCTCGGTGTGGTTCTGCGCGTACGACGACGCGCGGGACCGCGACGGCTGGACGGTCCAGGAGCGGGTGGAGCGGCTGATGCTGCCGTGCGGCGAGGACTTCGACGCCTTCCTGCTCCGGCTGGCGGGCAATGCGCCGGAGCTGGAGACCGTGGCGAACCTGATGGTGGACGGCGGATTCGCGTACGCCGTCCCGGTGGAGGGGTGAGCGCGATGGTGACCTTCGCACAGGCGCAGGAGCGCGCGGAACTCTGGATCAACGGCGATGTGCCGGCCTATCAGCAGCGCGAGGCGCGGGTCCGGGAGTTCGACCTGGGCTTCGTGGTCTGGGCCGAGGACCGCCCGGACGGGCCGGTTTCGGGCCGGGGGGCCGAGGGCGCGCGGATGGTGATCGCCCGCGACAGCGGTGAGACCACGCTGTGGCCGGGGCTGCCGGTGGGTGAGGTGATCCGCCGTTACGAGGAGCGGTACGGCACGACCGACGGCACCCGTGACGAGTCCACCAGCGGGCGGCAGCAGCGCATCGACTTGAACGCGACGTCCTTCCTGCTCACTCCGCCGGAGTGGTTGCTGGAGGCGGCGGACGCGAGGAACCGGCCCGGTCAGGGGTCGGAGGCGGAGTCCGACGGGGAGGCGGCCGATGCTTCCGCGTCGGCTTCGGGCTCGTCGGCTCCCTCTGCTTCTTCTGCGGGTGTCGCTGATTCGGGCGCTCCGTCCTCCCCTTCTGTCCCTTCTGCCCCTTCTTCCCAGGGGGACGACTGGCCGTCGGCCGGTGGGGCGCAGGGCCGAGGTGGGGCCGTGGACGACTGGCCGTCCGACGGTGTCGCCCGCCCTCTCGCGGCCGACGGGCCGCAGGACGCCCCGCCCGTTCCTGGCGCTCCGTCCACGCCTGGCGCCCCGCCCGCGTCCGGTGGGGCGAGCCCGTGGGCCCCGCCCGCGCCGGACGCCGGGACGCCCGCATCGGGCAGCCCGGCCGGCGGTCCGGCCACGCCCGGCGGCGGTACGCCGTGGGCCGGGACGGACATCAAGGGCGACGATGACGACGACCGTTCGGTCGCCCCGCCCGCCACGGTCTTCGCCCCGCCGCTGGCGGGCTCCGACGACGAGGACACCCCGGCGCCGGGTGTCCGGCCCGACGCCAAGACCGAGTTGATGTCCGCGGGCAGTGCGCTGCCGCCCACGGCCATCGCCCCGTCCCTCGACTTCCCGGAGCAGCAGGGCGGGTCCGGTACCGGCACGGGGGCCGGGTCCCGCGCGGGTGACATCGCGGACGAGGCCACCCACAAGGCGGGCGGCACGACGCCTCCGCCGCCCGGTGCGCCGAGTGCGCCCGGTGCCCGGCCGGGCTCGGACCCGACGCCTCCGCCCGCGCCGTCCGGCCCCGGTGCGCCCGGTGCTCCGGCCGGGGGGTACGTACCGACACAGCTGGTCTCGCAGCTCAGCCCCGATGACGGCCCTCCTGGCCCCGCTGGCCCCCCTGGTGCGCCCGGTGCGCCGGGTGCGCCTGGTGGGCAGACGCCGCCTCCGCCGGGTGCGCCGGGCGCGCCTGCCGGTGGGGTGCATGCCGCCGCGACGATGCTCGCGGGTCCGGGTGGTGCGCCACAGCAGCAGACCCCGCCTCCGGGCGCTCCGCAGCCGCCTGGTCCTCCCGGCCCCCCTGGTGCGCCTGGTGCGCCGGGTGCTCCTGGTGGTGGGCAGGCGCCGCCTCCGCCGGGTGCGCCGGGTACGCCTGCCGGTGGGGTGCATGCCGCCGCGACGATGCTCGCGGGTCCGGGTGGACAGCCGGCGCCCGGCGCACCGGGTGCGCCCGGTGGCCCCGGCTATCCGGCCCCGTCCGGCCCGCAGCCGCCTGGCCCACCCGGTGTCCCCGGTGCGGGTGGTCCGCAGACGCCGCCGCCTCCGCCGGGTGCGGCCGCACCCCCGTATCCGGGACCCGCCGGCGCGCCGGGCGCGCCGGGTGCTCCCGGTATGCCTCCGCCCTCCGGTGCTCCCGTCCAGGGGGTCGCGCCGCCCGGGGGTATGCCCGCGCCGGGGATGGCGCCGCCGCCCGGCTACGCGTATCCGCCGCCGCCCCCGAATCAGCCGACCGTGGGGCCCGGCTATATGGCGGTGCTGCGCTACCGTGCGCCGGACGGCTCCGAGCAGCAGCTCATCCGCCGTTCGGCGCCCGGCACCCCGCATCCGGAGTGGCAGATCCTGCATGAGCTGCGGGCGATGAACGTGCCGCCGCAGCAGGTGCTGGAGCTCCACACCGAGCTGGAGTCCTGTGATCTGCCGGGTGGTTACTGCGCCCGGATGATCCGGGAGAGCTGGCCGCAGGTGCGGATCAGTCACACCGCTCCGTACGGGCGTGATCACGCCACCCGTCAGCAGGGTGTGCGTCATCTGCTGGAGCACCAGGACGAGTTGGCCCAGGTGGCGGACGGCCCGGCCCGTCCGGGGCCGAACCGGGTGCCGCTGCCGCACCCCAGTCAGGTGCAGCCGATTCCGCCGGTGCCGCCGGAGGGGCTGGCGCATGAGCTGGGCCAGGCGTTCGGGCCGCAGGGCATCTTCCGCTTCGATCAGCGCGCGGTGTCGCGGATGGGTGTTCCGGACGTGGTGGCGCAGACGCTGGTGTGGGCGGGGCTGCCGGCCGACTTCGGTCCGTTCTTCTGGGCGCAGGCCCAGCCGGGCCGCCCGGTGCCGACGCTCGCGGAGCTGGCGGCGGAGCGCGGGGTGCAGCCCGCGCCGGACGCGGGTTCGTACCTGGTCATGGGCAATGACTTCGGCCGTCAGCTGTGTGTGCAGTACGGCACGGCGAACATCGTGGCGGTGCCGTTGGAGGCGGCGCCCCAGCCGGTGCCGCCGCAGTTCGTGAACACCGGGCTGCCGGAGTTCGTGCGGTGCATGGCGCTGCTGGGCCGGATGTGGCGGCTGCGCTACGGGCTGACGCCGGAGCAGGCGGGCCGTTGGACGGTGGACTTCCAGGCGCAGCTGGCGGGTCTGGACCCGGCGGCGCTGTCCGCTCCGGACAACTGGTGGGCGGTGCTGCTGGAGCAGATGTGGGACGGCCTGCTCTGACCTGTCCGATCTGAGCCTGTCCGCTCTTGTCCGGTCTGAGCCTGCGAACGAACGGCGATTGAGGCGCCCGACCCCCGTGACGGGGGCGGGCGCCTCGTCGTTGTTGTCACCGGTGGCGGTCCCGCCCGGGGATATGGGCGGAGTGTCGCGTTATGGGGGATGAGGGCCATCTACAAAGATGAGCGCCGAAGCGCGTTGCATACCGGACAAAAGGGGTTCGAAGGATGGGCGCATCGGTGTCACCTCATGGCTTCACCATCGTCGGCGGGCGGGGTCGTGGCTACCGTCCCGCGCAGGTCGACCACTATGTGGCCGAGCTGTCCGAGGCGCGGGACGCGGCGTGGGAGCGTGCCGCGCGCCTCACCGTGCTGGCCAATGAGCTGACCGCCGAGGCGGAGCGGCTGCGCGAGGTGATCGCCCAACTGGCCCCCCAGACCTATGAGTCGCTCGGCGACCGGGCCCAGCTGATCCTGATGGCGGCCGAGGAGGAGGTCGTCTGTCTGCGGGCGGCGGCCGAGGCGTCGGCGCAGGAGGAGTGGGAGGCCGCGCAGACCGCGGCCCGTGCGGTGCGGGACGCCGCCCGTGACGAGGCCGAACAGATCCGCGAGGCCGCCGAGGCGGCGGCGCGCGTCATCGTGGAGTCGGCCCAGGTGGACGTGGACGAGTTGCGGTCCGCGTCGCGTCAGGACGCCAAGGAGTGGCGGAGCCAGGCGCTCGCGGAGCTGAAGGAGATGCATCAGCGCGTCGCCGGGATCCTGGCCGAGCAGGAGCGGGAGCACGCCGAGCGCTGGGAGGCGGCGGGCCGGGAGATGGCCGAGCGGGACAACGCGATGACGGCCCGGCTGGCCCAGTTGGAGGAGTACGCCCAGGCGACGCTCGCCGACGCCAAGCGGGAGTACGGGATGGCCGAGCAGGCCGCGCGGCTGCGGAAGGAGGACGCGCAGGCGCAGGCGGCGGAGATCATCGCGCAGGCGCGGGCCCGGGAGGAGCGTCTGGCGCGGGAGACGGAGCGGACGCTGCGTGAGCATGTGGAGCGGCGTGAGGAGCTCAGGGCGCATCTGGAACATGTGCGGGGCAGCCTGGCGGCACTGACCGGCAAGCCGGTGTCGGAGGACGCGGCGGCCACACAGCGCACCGACCCCTGAGCGCACCCGGCCTCCGCCGCCGGGTTCAGGGACCGTTCGGCGGCAAGGGCGCGGGGTCGGCTTCGGGCGTCGGGTTCACGGACCGCCCGATCTCCGGGGTGCGGCCGCCGCCCGGCTTCGGGGTCGCCTGATGTCGGGGCTACCGGCCTTGGGGCTTGGCCGCCGCCTGGTTTCGGGCTGGCCCGGCTGCAAGGGGTAGGTCGGCTTCGGGGTCGCCTGGCCGTCAGGGTTCGGCCGCCCGTCCCGTTCGGGCCCACCCGGCTTGCGGGGTTCGGCCCCGCCCGGCCTCCGGGTCGCCCGGCCTCCGTGACTTGGCCGCCCGCCCGGTTTCAGGGCCGCCCGGCGTCAAACACGCGGCTGCTGCCCGGTTTCCGGCCGCCCGGTTTCAGGGCCGCCCGGTCTTCATGGTTCGGTGTTGCCCTGTTCGGGGCGCCTGGTTTCCGGCCCACCGGCTTCCCGGGTGCGGCCGCCGCCCGGCTTCGGGTGGGGGCCGCTGCGTTTCAGGGCCCCTTGGCCTCAAACGCGCGGGCGCCGCCTCGTTTCGGGGGCACCGGCTCGGTGTTGTCAGGATTCCGGCTCGGTCTCCGCTTCCGTGCGGATCGGGAAGCGGCGCGGGGCCAGGAAGACCAGGGCCAGCAGGGCCAGTAGGGCGGCGGTCGCCGAGCCCAGGTAGACGTGGTCGACGGCGGTGTCCACGGCGCGCCGCAGGTAGTCGGCGGCCTGGTCGGTGAGGGTGCCGGGGTGTTCCAGGGCGCGGGAGATCGAGTCCAGGTCGTCGGGCAGTCCGGGCCGGATGGCGTCGGGGGCGTCGGTGAGCCGGGTGGCCAGGGCGGCGTTGGCGATGGCGCCGAAGAGGGCCGCGCCGACGCTTTGGCCGACCTGGCGGCAGAAGAGGATGGAGGCGGTGGCGGTGCCGCGTTCGGCCCATTCGACGGATGACTGCACCCCGATGATCAGCGGCAGCTGGAAGAGTCCGAGGGCGCCCCCGAGCAGCAGCATGATCAGCGCGGGCTGCCAGGCGGCGCCCGGGTAGGGGAGGAACGGGAAGGCGGCCAGGATCAGCGTGGCGGCCGTCATACCGGTGATGGCGCAGCGCCGGAAGCCGACGCGGTTGTAGACGCGGCTGCTGAGCGCGGCCGCGATCGGCCAGCTCAGCGTCATCGTGGACAGGACGAATCCGGCCGGTATCGGTCCGAGTCCCAGCACCGACTGGGCGTAGGTGGGCAGGAAGACGGTCGGGGCGATCATCAGCAGGCCGAGCGCGCCGAAGGCGAGGTTGACCGCCGAGATCGTGCGGCGGCGCCAGACCCAGCCGGGGATGATCGGTTCGGCGGCGCGCCGTTCGATCCATACGGTCGCCGCGGCGCAGACCGCGGTGGCGCCGAGCAGGGCCAGTGACGGGGCGGACAGCCAGCTCCAGGCGACTCCGCCCTGGACGAGGGCGGTCAGCAGCAGTCCGCCGCTGAGGAATACGCCCAGCGCCCCGGCCCAGTCGACCTTCGGGCGGCCGTTCCGGTGCCGTCGTGGTTCGTGCAGGTGGCGGGCGATCAGGGCGAGCGCCAGGGCGCCGACCGGCAGGTTGATGAGGAAGATCCAGCGCCAGTCGGCGTATCCGGCGAGCACTCCGCCGATCGCGGGACCGGCCACGGAGGAGAGTGCCCAGACGGAGGAGAGCCTGGCCTGGATCTTCGGGCGTTCCTTGAGCGGGTAGAGGTCGGCGGCGATGACCTGGATGGTGCCCTGGAGCGCCCCGCCGCCCAGCCCCTGGACGATCCGGGAGGCGATGAGGGTGCCCATGTTCCAGGCGCCGGCGCACAGCAGCGAGCCGATGAGGAAGACCACGATGCCCGCGAGCAGGATGGGTTTGCGGCCGAAGGTGTCGGAGAGCTTGCCGTACAGCGGCAGGGAGACGGTGACGGCGAGCAGATAGCCGGAGAAGAGCCAGGAGAAGACGGAGAAGCCGCCGAGGTCGCCGACGATCTGCGGTACGGCGGTGGAGATGATGGTCGAGTCGAGCGCGGTGAGCGCCATGCCGAGCATCAGGGCGGCGGCGACGGGGCGGCGGCCGCGGGGGGCGGGGGACTCGGGGGTCGGCTGGGGTGCGGATGGCCTGGGGTCCGCGTCCATCGGCCGTCGTGCGGTGCCGCCCACGGTGGCGCGCTCCCTTCGCCGGTCGGCGCCGGCACGTGTTCGCGATGCTGCTACGACGATGCTTGTGCGGTGCGCACGGTGCATGTGCCGCGGTGCGCACAGTGCTTGTGCGGCGCCCACAGTGCTCGTGCGGTGTGACGATATTCGTGTTGTCCGACGATCCTTGTACGACCCACGATTCCATGCCGGGCCGGGGCGGGGGAAGAACGCATCCGGGCTGCCCAGACCGCCCGTATCGGTCCTGAGGTGACGGAAGGGTCCGGGATCGGCCCTTAGGTCCGGTCAGCCTTGAGGCTTACTCCCCTAGGGGATGGCCACCCCGTACTCCTACCCCCGGTTCGTCCCGGCGGATGAGGAGCCCGCCGTGCCCGCTTCATAGGGTTGCTACGGGCTGCGCGACCGAGGGGGTGGGGCCGGCCCTACCGCGGAGAGGGAGCCTTCCCCATCGCGGAGGTTCCCGGATCGGGTCAGGATGAAAGCCACGATCGGGAACCGAGATCGCCGATCGGACACGAAGGAGAACGACCGTGACAACGGCTGTATCGATTCCCAAGACCGGGGGCAGCGGAGGACATACGGCCGTCGCCGCCCGCGCACGCCAGGTCGTCAAGGCGTACGGCTCCGGTGAGACCCGGGTGGTCGCGCTGGACCATGTGGACGTGGACATCGCTCGCGGGCGGTTCACCGCGATCATGGGCCCGTCCGGCTCCGGCAAGTCGACCCTGATGCACTGCCTGGCGGGTCTGGACACCGTCAGCTCCGGACAGATCTTCATCGACGAGACCGAGATCACCGGGCTGAAGGACAAGAAGCTCACCAAGCTGCGCCGGGACCGGATCGGCTTCATCTTCCAGGCGTTCAACCTGCTGCCGACGCTCAGCGCGATCGAGAACATCACGCTGCCGATGGACATCGCGGGCCGTAAGCCCGAGCGGGCCTGGCTGGACCGGGTGGTGGAGACCGTCGGCCTGGTCGACCGGCTCAAGCACCGTCCCAGCCAGCTCTCCGGCGGTCAGCAGCAGCGCGTCGCGGTGGCCCGCGCGCTGGCCGCCCGCCCCGAGATCATCTTCGGTGACGAGCCGACCGGGAACCTGGACTCGCGGGCCGGCGCCGAGGTGCTGGGCTTCCTCAAGCGGTCCGTGGACGAGCTGGGCCAGACGATCGTGATGGTCACCCATGACCCGGTCGCCGCCTCCTACGCCAACCGTGTGCTGTACCTGGCCGATGGCCGGATCGTCGACGAGATGGACAACCCGACGGCCGATCTGGTGCTGGAGCGCATGAAGAGCTTTGACGCGCGTGGACGGGTGTCATGACCGTCCTGAAGACCTCGCTGCGCAACTTCGTCGCCCACAAGGGGCGGATGGCGCTGTCCGCGATCGCCGTGCTGCTGTCGGTGGCGTTCGTCTGCGGCACGCTCGTCTTCACCGACACCACCAACGCCACGTTCGACAAGCTCTTCGCGAGCACGGCCTCCGATGTGACGGTCAGCCCGAAGGGCGTCAGCGACAACGACACCCGGCAGGGCCGCATCCGTACCCTGCCCGGTGCGGAGCTGGCGCGGCTTCAGAAGGTCGACGGCGTGAAGTCGGTGACGGGCGACGCCACCAGCCAGTCGATCACCGTCGCGGACCGGAACGACAACAACATCGGCGCGGACTCCGGTGCCCCGACCATCGGCACCAACTGGGACCCGACCGAGAAGCGTTCGGTGAAGATCACCTCGGGCCATGCGCCGCGCGGCCCGACGGAGGTGATGGTCGACGCCGACACCGCCAAGAACAAGAAGCTGAAGCTGGGCGATGAGGTGCGGGTCATCGCCATCCCCGGCGAGTTCCGCGCGAAGATCGTCGGCATTGCCACCTTCCAGGTGACCAACCCGGGCGCCGCGTTCCTCTACACCGACACCGACACCGCGCAGCGCAAGCTGCTCGGGGCCGCCGGGGTGTACTCCAGCTACGCGGTCACCGCCCAGCCGGGCGTCAGCCACGACCAGCTGAAGAGGAGCGTCGTCGCCGACCTCGGCACCGGGGTCAAGGTGCAGACGAAGGCCGAGGCCAGCAAGGAGGCCGAGGACGACATCAGCTCCTTCCTGGACGTCATGAAGTACGCGATGCTCGGCTTCGCCGGGATCGCGGTCCTGGTCGGCATCTTCCTGATCGTCAACACCTTCTCGATGCTGGTCGCCCAGCGCACCCGGGAGATCGGCCTGATGCGCGCGATCGGCTCCAGCCGGCGGCAGATCAACAGGTCGGTGCTGATCGAGGCGCTGCTGCTGGGCGTCGTCGGCTCGATCCTCGGCGTGTTCGGCGGTATCGGTCTCGCGGTCGGCCTGATGAAGATCATGGGCAGTGCGGGGCTGCATCTGAGCACCGACCAGCTGACGGTGAAGCCCACCACGCCCGTCGTCGGCCTCGCCATCGGCATCGTTGTCACCGTCATCGCCGCGTACATCCCCGCCCGCCGGGCCGGGAAGATCTCCCCGATGGCGGCCCTGCGGGACGCGGGCACCCCGGCGGACATCAAGGCCGGACGGATTCGCGGCGCGATCGGCACCCTGCTCACCGCGGCCGGTGCGGCGGCCCTGGTGGTCGCGGGGAACGCGGACAAGGCGGCCGACGGCTCGATGTTCCTGGGCCTGGGCGTGGTGCTGACCCTCATCGGCTTCATCGTGATCGGGCCCCTGCTGGCCGGTCTGGTGGTCCGCGCGCTGGCCGCCGTCATCCTGCGGATCTTCGGCCCGGTCGGCCGGCTGGCCGAGCGCAACGCGCTGCGCAACCCGCGCCGCACCGGTGCCACCGGCGCGGCCCTGATGATCGGCCTCGCGCTGGTCGCGTGCCTGTCGGTGGTGGGCTCCTCCATGGTCGCCTCGGCCACCGATGAGCTGGACAAGTCGGTGGGCGCGGACTTCATCATCGGCTCCGACACGGGCCAGCCGATCACCCAGGGGATCGAGCGGGCGGCGCACCGGGCGAAGGGCCTGACGCACATCAGCGACGTCAAGATGATCGAGAAGGCCAGGCTCACGCTGCCGGACGGCAAGACGGTCACCAAGGACCTCTCGGCCGCCGACCCGACGTACGCGGAGGACCTGCGCACCCCGGTGGTCTCGGGCGACCTGTCCGCCGCGTACGGCCAGGACGCCATGTCGGTGCCGGAGGGCTTGGCCAAGGACCACAAGGTGAAGCCGGGCGACACCGTGACCGTCGCCTTCCGGGACGGCCGGACCGCCAAGCTCACCGTCGCCGCGATCACCTCGGACGACGTCACCCTCGACAAGGGCGCGTTGTACCTGAACATCACCACCGTCGAGCGCTACGTGCCCGCCAAGCTGATGCCGGCGGACAGCCTGATGCTGGCGCAGGCCAAGGACGGCCAGGAGGACGCGGCGTACGCCTCGCTCAAGGCGCAGCTGCACCACTACCCGTCGGTGACGGTGCGCGACCAGACCGATTACAAGAAGGAGGTCAAGGACCAGGTCGGTCAGCTGCTCAACCTGGTCTACGGGCTGCTGGCGCTCGCGATCATCGTGGCCGTCCTCGGGGTGGTGAACACCCTGGCCCTGTCGGTCGTCGAGCGGACCCGGGAGATCGGCCTGATGCGCGCCATCGGCCTCTCCCGCCGCCAGATGCGCCGCATGATCCGTCTGGAGTCCGTGGTGATCGCGCTCTTCGGCGCGCTGCTGGGCCTGGGGCTCGGCATGGGCTGGGGCGCCACGGCCCAGAAGCTGCTGGCGCTGGAGGGTCTGAAGACCCTGGAGATCCCGTGGCCGACGATCATCACGGTCTTCATCGGCTCCGCCGTGGTGGGTCTGGTCGCGGCGCTGATCCCGGCCTTCCGGGCGGCCCGGATGAACGTGCTGAACGCGATCGCGACGGAGTAGCGACCGGGGGCGGGGCGAGGGACGAGGTCTGCTGCCCCTCCACGGGGGAGGGGCAGCAGACCGGCCGGTCCGGTGCGCGGCGGGGGTGCGCACCGGACCGGCGCTGTCCGCTTTGGGCGGGGCCGATGAGTTTTGGGGCGCCCGCCGGTCTCAACAGGTGCAACCCATCACCACGCAGGGAGTTCACCATGACCGAGACCGCCAAGGGCGGCATCCGCTTCTCCGAGGTGGGACGGATCGTCGTCACCGTCACCGACCAGGACCGGGCACTGGACTTCTACGTCGGCACGCTCGGCTTCGACAAGCGCGCGGACATCCCGTTCGGCGATGGCCACCGCTGGATCGAGGTGGGCCCGGCGGGCGCCCCCACCGGGATCTCACTCGTCCTCCCGCGCGAGGGCGGCCGGCAGCCGGGCTACGAGACCGGCATCATCCTCACCTCCGAGGACATCGACGCCGATCACGCGGCCCTGCGCGCGCGTGGTGTCGACACCGACCCGGAGGTGCGGCGCTGGGGCGCCCCGGTGCCGCCGATGTTCGGCTTCCGGGACGTGGACGGCAATGTGCTGATGGTCGTCGGGAACGACTGACCGCACCGGTGCTGGTGTCGGCCACCGCTGGGGAGCCGGTCCGCGCACGGGGGCGGACCGGCTCTTCGGTGCGGTTGTTACGACGGGCGGTGACCGATGCGCGCGGCGCGGGCGCGGAGCAGCAGCGCGACCCAGCTGCGGTAGGGCTTCCAGCGGTCGGCGATCTGGGCCAGCCGGCGCGGGTCGCCTGAGCGGGACGCGCCGGAGCGGGGTGCGCCGGAGCGGGGTGCGCCGGAGCTGGGGGCGCCTGAGCCGGTGGCGCCGGAACTCGTGGCGGCGAGGCCGTACGCGTTCGCCATGGCCGCGTGCAGTCGCGGTTCGTGACGCGGGAAGACGTCGGGGTGCCCGGCGCCCCGGATGAGGATGAGCTCGGCGGAGAACGGGCCGATGCCGGGAAGGGTGCGCAGCGCCGCGAGGGCGTCGTCCACCGGCATCGCGCGCAGCTGTGCGGCGTCGAGCTCGCCGGCGTCGGCCGCCTCGGCCAGTGCGTGCAGCCGCTCGATCTTCACCTCGGTGAGGCCGGGGGCGCGGGTGATCGTGCGCAGGGCCGGTGGGGTGGGGAAGGCGTACAGGGTCCGGCCCTCGACCTGGACGCACCGTCCGTGCCGCTCGGCGAGACGGGCCTTGATGGCCGCGGCCTGGGTCATACGGATGCGGTGGCCGATGATCGCCCAGGCGGCGGCCTCGTAGGGCGAGTGGAAGCACACCGGCCGCAGCCCCGGATAGTCCGCCATGAGCCCGGCCACCACGGGGTCGGCGGCGGCGAGTCCGGGGAAGCCGCTCCCGTCGACGTCGAGGGAGAGAATCCGGGCGAGCTGCGCCCGAACGGCCTCGCCGGGCCCGGCGGCCCGGCCGAACCCGTCGCCGGTCCCGCCAGGTCCGGCCTCCCCGGCTTGGCCGGTCCCGTCCCTGCCGGGTCCGGAGCCGTCCGCCCGGCCGGTCCTGCTGGTTTCGCCGTACCTGTCGGACCCGCCCGTGTCACCGGCTTGGCCGAACCTGTCGGCTTGGCTGGTCCCGGCCTCGCCGGGCCCGGAGTCGTTCGCCCCGCCAATGCCACCGGGCCCACCAATGCCACCGGGCCCGCCGGGCCCGCCGGGCCCGCCGGGCCCGCCGAACGCGGCGGTCTCGCCGGGCCCGCCGAACGTGCCGGTCCTGCCGGCCCCACCGGACCAGCCGGGCCCCGAGCTCGTCAGGGAGTCGCCCAGGGGGCCGGGGCCAGGGCCGGGGCCGGGGTGCACGGTGAACTCGGCCCGGACCCTGCCCGCCGCTCCCCCCGCCGTCTCCTCCTGCCGCACCGCGACGGCCACCGTCGAGTGGCCGTCGTCGGCGGGGAAGGCCAGGCGGAGCACGCCGTCCGCCTCGCCCTGGTAGCTCGCCGGGGTGAAGTCCTCCAGGAAGCGCACGCTCGCCGCGAGCGAGAAGGGGCCGGACGGGGTGAGGACGACGGTGGTCACGATCAGCCTCCGTGCACGGTGAGGGCGTAGCCCTCGGGGCCGGTGAAGGTGAACGTGCGGCCGAAGGGGCTGTCCTGGGGCGGGCTGACGATGGGCACCCCGGCGGCGGCGAGCCGGTCGTGCAGCGCCTGGGCGTCCGTGGTGCGGAACCACAGGGCCACCCCGAGGCCGGGCCGCGCGATGGCGTCGAGATCCACACCCGGCAGCGGCTCGCGGACGGCGAACGCGATCGGCTCGGTGGCGAACACCACCGCACCGGGCGGCGAGGCCGGTGCCCGCCGCAGTCCGAGGTGGGTTTCGCAGAAGGCGGCCGCCGCCTCGACGTCGCGTACCTGGAGGGCGATGAAGTCGGGGCCGTCGATGGTGGTGGGCGCGGTGGTGGTCATGTACGGGTCCTCCTCGGTGTCAGGACTTTGACATTGTCGGACTGTACGCACGGCCCCTGCCTATGTCAAAATCCTGACATGGAAAGCCGGAAGTCCGTGCCCCTGCCGCACCCCGCCGAGGACGTCACCGAACACGTGGGATACCGCCTCAAACGCGCCGCCGCGGCGCTGCGCGGCGCCATGGACAAGGCGCTGCGCGAGCATGGTCTGACGGTGCCGCAGTACTCCTGCCTGGAACTCCTCGACCAGCGGCCCGGCCTGTCCAACGCCGAGCTCGCCCGCTCCACGTTCGTCACCCGGCAGTCCATGAACGTCGTCCTGCGTGGCCTCCAGGACGCGGACCTCATCTCCCGGCCCGCCACCACCGACCACGGCCGGGCCCTGCCCGCGCACCTCACCGCCCAGGGCCGTGAACGCCTCGACGCGGCCCGGTCCGCCGTCTACGCCATCGAGACCACGATGATCGACGCCCTCTCGCCACGGCGCCTGGCCGCCCTCCTCGCCGACCTCGACCGCATGGCGGAAGCCCTCGACGGCTGACCGGTGCGGCCGACCCGGCCTCAGTCGCGGGGGAGCAGGGTGCCCAGGGGGCCGAGGTCCAGGTTGAGGTCCTCCGGCGTCAGGCCGTGCTGGTCGCACAGCTCCGTCATGCGCTGGTCGAGCAGCATCAGCGTGGTGCCGATGCGCTCGATCTGGTCGTCGGTGAGGCCGCCCGCGTCGATACGGCGGATGGCCTGGCGTTCCATCAGCTGACGGAGGAGTTCGACGACCGTCAGGACGAGGGCCACGAGGTCGCGGCCGACCGCGTCACGGTCGATGTCCACGCGGGAGACGCGGGAGGCGGGGGAGACGCGGGAGGGGGACGGCTCGGTCATAGCGGGCCGCTGTCGGTCCACGGGGCCTGGACCCGTTCGTTGACCGAGGAGAGGAGGGCGTGCAGGGAGAGGCGGACGAGGGGGACCTCGGCGATCGCGATGACCAGGTCGCCGGTGATGACGACACCGGTGGCCAGCACCCGGTCCAGGAGGTCCACGAGGGGGACGCCGAGCGGTCCGAGGGCCTCGGCGGAGGTGGTTCCCCAGTCGGGGGCCTCTTCGCGGGCGGTGGCGGCGGGGGTCGTCTCCCACCGTGCCTTCGCCGGAGCGGCGTCCCAGGCTGCCCTGGTCATGGGGCCGTCCCTCCGTCGGCGATTCCTCCGTCGGCGAAGGAATAGGGCGCCCACGGGCCGGAGAGCTCGATCTGGACGTCCGTCTCGTCGCGGCGCAACGACGCGAGGGCGGCGTGCAGTTCGCGCTCCCGGCCCAGGTCGAGGAGGTAGGCCGCGTTCAGCACATGGGTACGGTGGGCCCCCGTCACCTCGACGCCGTGCGGGCGCAGTCGGCGCGCGGCCACGGCGAGGCCCCGGACGACGGCGTCCACCCGTTCGGCGGCCCGCAGCGCCAGGGTGTGGCGCTGTTCGCGGTTCCGTTGCCGGGTGCGGACGCGGTCCAGGTAGGCCCGGCCGCTGCCGGGGCCGACCGCCGAAGCGGTCTCCGAAGAGGTCTCCGAAGCGGCCTCGGAAGCGGTCTGCGGGGCGGGTGGCGGTCCTGTGGGAGCGTAGACCTTGACGCCCCATTCGGCCCGGCCCGCGATCCGGTCGAGCGCGCTCAGGAAGGACGTCTCCCGCTCGCCCAGCGCCTCGCGGACCCGGCCGTCGTCGAGGTAGAGCGTGGCCAGCGGCAGCGGAACGGTGGGCGCGAGCGCCGCCGCCGCCGTGATCACCGCGTGGTGGGCGCGGGCACAGCGCTCCAGCTCATCGCGGTCGGCCAGCCGCTGCCGCAGCGCCGCCTCGCCGAACCCGGCCGCCGGTACGTCCTGGACCACGGCGGTGAGCGGGCCCGCCGCGAGCGTACGGACGGGGGCGCCGGTGCCGGGCCCGGGGAGTCCGGGAAGTTCGGGGAGTCCGGGAAGTTCCGCCAACACGTCCAACGCGTCCAACGCGTCCAACGCGGTGCCGGGAAGGTCGCCGCCGCGGCAGACCGCGAAGGCGTAGACGAGAGCGGGGGGTTCGGGCGGGGTCATGCGCCGCCGCCCTTCTCGGCGGCCGCGGCGCCGATCGCGCTCCGCTCATCGGGGTCCATGCGCGACTCCAACGCGTGGAGGCGTTCGCGCAGCTGGGCGTTCTCCTGGGCGAGGGCGTCGCGGGCGGCGCGCGAGGAGAGGGCGGGATCGGTTTCCCACCAGTCGATGCCGGCCCTGCGGGCGGTGTCCACGGAGGAGACGAACAACCGCAGCCGGATGGTGAGCAGTTCGATGTCCAGCAGGTCGATCTTGATGTCCCCGGCGATCACGATGCCCTTGTCCAGTACCCGCTCCAGCACCTCGGCGAGGTCGCAGGAGCGCGGGCCGGTGATGGGGGGCGGGGGCTGGACCAGGTCGCGTTCAGTCACGGCGTCTCACCCTTGTCGTTCCTCCGCGGACTTCTGGTTCCGAGCGTTCCAGCAGGTCCAGCAGCCGGTCCTCCTCCCGGTCGAACTCCTCGGGGCCGATCGCCCCCGACTCCAGGGCCTCGTTCAGCGCGGCGAGCCGGGCGCGTACCACCGACGGATGGCACAGCTCCTCCTCCGCGACGTCCCTGACGCGCTCCGCGACCCACACCACCCCCCGCACCGGCGCCAGCGGGAAGAGCACGACCTGGCTGAGCACGCCCATGTCAGGCCCGGCCTTCCGCGAAGCTGTAGCAGGGCAGCGGTCCGGTGAGCCGCAGCTCGACCCGGTCGCGGTGGCCGGCCGCCAAGCGCTCCACCGCGCCGTGGAACCGCCGCTCCGCGCGCCGGTCCAGCAGGAAGGAGACGTTGAGCACGCAGCCCTCGACCTCCGGGCCGTACGCCTTGGCCTCCGCCACGGTGGACAGTTCCGCGAGCACCGCGGCCGCGGCGGCCGCCGCTCTGCGCCGCAGCCCGCGCGCCACGGCCTCGCCGAGCCGCACGCTGGCCTCGTAGCCAGGAGCCCTGCGCGCGGCCGTGCGCAACCGGCTCACCTCGGGGTCCTCCCGTACCAGCGAGCCCAGATCGGCCTCGGTGGGCAGCGCCTTGAGGTTCATCTCGACCCGCCCGTCGACGCGTTCGAGCGCGGCCAGGCAGTCGTTCCGCGAGGACAGCAGCTGCCGCCGCACCGACTCCTCGTCAGGCGCGACCATCCCGAAGCGCATCGGCAGCACCGGCCCGTCCCTCCCCAGCGCCAGCGCCAGGTCCTGGTGGGCGAGGAGGTCGCGCCGCTTGGCGCGCAGCCGGGCGGGAGCGTCGCTGATCACCGCCGCCAGCGCACCGGCCCGGAGGGTACGGACCGGGGCGGGCCGCTCGCCGACCCCGGTGCGGCCGGGCGGCACCGGGTGGTCGGCGCGGACGACGCCGTAGACGTACACGCTCCGGGGCGCGGTCATGGCTCAGTCCTCCTCGGAACGGCGGCGGGTGCGGGCGGTGGTGGCGGTGCGCCGCCGGGGGCGGCTCTCCCGCTCCTCGGCTTCCTCGTCCTCGTACGCGTCCTCGTCCTCGCTCTCGCCCTCGTCATCGACCCCGACGGCCCTTTTGACCTTCTCCCCGACGCCGCCCACCGCCTTCTTGGCCTTCTTCTTGGCGAGACCGGTGGCCATCCCCCCGGCCGCGCTCCCGCCACCCGACATGCCGCCCAGCAGTTCGGGAACGGTTTTGCTGCGGTCGAATTCGAGGTCCAGGCGGTTGCAGGCTTCGGCGAAGCGGAGGTAGGTGTCCACGCTGGCGACCACGATGCGGGCGTCAATCTTCAGGATCTCGATGCCCACGAGGGAGACCCGGATGAAGACGTCGATCACCATGCCGCGGTCGAGGATGAGTTCCAGGGCGTCGTAGAGGGTGCCGGTCCGCTGAATGCAGACGACTTCTTCGGTGTACGTGCCAGCGGGCATGTCGGGGCGTCCTTTCGGCAGTCGTCTCGGCGTCGGCTCAGCGGTCGGCTCAGCAGTCGGCTGAGCGGTCGGCTGAGCATCGGCTCGACGTCGGCTCAGCAGTCGTCGGCCGCGCCGCGCCGGTAGCGGCGGACCCTCCGGTACTCCTGGAGTTCGCCCCGCTGGTCGATGTGCACCTCGTAGGTGGCCAGCAGGCTGGTGGTGTCGGGAATCCGGGCGACCTCCAGGACGTCCACGCTGACGACCCAGCCGTCCTCATTGCGGGTCACACCGCAGACGCCCTCGGGCTCATGGACGATCAGTGAGGCGAGCTGTTCGCACGCGTGCCGGGCGGCCTCCTCCGGCCTGGGCGGCCGCGGCCGGGGGCTCGTCTTGGTGGGCGACGGGCGCCGTTCTCGCTCTGCCATGTGCATCAGTGTGGCCACATGGCAGGTGCGCCCGCCTGTTGTGAGCGGCCGGACGAGGCAAGCCCGCCGGCCTCCCCGGGCTCGCTCGCCCCTTAGACCCCCTTGGCCCCCTTGGCTTCGTCTCGCTCCTCCGTGCTCAGCGAGGACCACAGCCGCTCGCTCGCGCAGTGCATGTGGTCCGCCAAGCCGACAACGCACAACCGGCCTTCGCCCCGTGGCACCGGCCGCTGCCGGTCACCGAGCGCCTGGGCCGCGAGATCCTGACTCTCCCGTTCCACCAGCACCTCACGGAGACGGACGCCGGGCGCGTCGCCGACGAGCTCCGGGCCGTCCTCGCCGCGGGGGCGGCCGATGACCGCCCGGCCGCGGCGGCTGCTGACGGTGTGCCTGGGGAACCACTGCCGCTCACCGCTCGCCGCGCTCATCCTCGGCGAACTCGGCGGCCCGGCCGTAGAGGTCCACTCGGCCGGCACGCAAGTGGGTCGGCCGCCCGGCGCACGCGCAGATGGCGATCAGACGGACATGACCGGGCCCTGACCGGATCAGCCGCCGGTCGCGGCGGACAGGAGCACGTCCACGAGCCTGTCCGCCGCGTCCGGCCGTCCGTGCGTCCGAGCAGCCTCCGCCATCCCCGCGCGCCGCGCCGGGTCGGTCAGCAGCGGCCCGAGGGCGTTCTGCAGCCGGGCCGCAGTGACCTCTCCCTCCAGCGCGACGGCGGCGCCCGCCTCCTCGAGGTGCCGGGCATTGTGCGCCTGCTCGTTCCCCGCCGAGGACGCGAGCGGTACGAACACGGCCGGCTTCCCGAGGGCGGTGAGCTCCGCGAGGGTGCCGGCGCCGCTGCGGGAGACCACGACGTCAGCGAGGGCCAGGACGTCGGGGAGTTCCGGGCCGACGAACCCGGTGAGGTAGTACCGGCCGGCGAGCTGCGGCGGGAGGCCGGCCGCGGTCGCACGGAGCGCATCGACGTTCGCCGGTCCGCACTGGTGCACGACGTTGGCGCGCTCCAGAAGCCACGGGAGGGCTTCCCGCACGACATTGTTGATCTGCTGGGCGCCCTGCGCGCCGCCGGTCACGTACAGCGTCGGGAGCCGCCGGTCGAAGCCGGTCAGCCCGAGCGTGGTGACGGCCTTCTCCGCATGGCCGGTCAGCACTTCCGGGCGGACCGGGTTCCCGGTGACGACGGCCGCGGACCGTACGGCCTCCGGGAGGAGCGGCAACGTCGACTCCGACGACACGGCGATGCGCGCCGCCGAGCCGGCCAACTTCCGGTTCGCCAGCCCGAGCCGCACGGTCTGCTCGTGCAGCACGAGCGGACGCTTGCACATCCGTGCCGCCAGCCCGGCCGGGACGGCGACGTACCCGCCGGTCGCCAGCACGACGTTCGGCCGGAAGCCCGACACGATCTTGCGGGCCTGGGCGACCCCGAGCGGCACCCGCGCCATGTCCTTGACGTTCGCCGGGGACACCATCTTGAGCGGGTTCGCCGACCGGCGGATCTTGCCCGTTGCGACCGTTGTGAAGGCGATGCCCTCGGCGGGCGCGATGCGGGCCTCCAGCCCGTCGGGCGTGCCGATCCAGAGGACATCGAGCGCGCGGCCGTCGGCCGCCAGCCGGGCCTGCAAGGTGCGGACCGCGGTGAGCGCGGGGTAGGTGTGGCCGCCGGTACCTCCCCCCGTGACGATGAGACGGAAGGTGGTCGGCAGACGGGAAGGTTCATTCACCCAGCGCAGCCTACTGGCTACCGTAGGCACTCTCCTTCACCCGGTCGCCGTGCTGCCCTTGGCCCCCTTGGCCTCGTCTCGCTCCTCCGTGCTCAGCGAGGACCACAGCCGCTCGCTCGCGCAGTGCATGTGGTCTGCCATGGCCCGCTCGGCGGCCTCGGGGTCGTGGTCGCGGATGGCCTGAAGGATCGCGGCGTGTTCCTTGAGGGTGCCGGCCACCGTGCCCTCGATGTCTCCCGCGCGCTCCATCCAGACCTGGAGGAGTGAGCGGATGCTGTGCAGGATGTCGCTGAGTACGGAGTTGCGGGCGATGGTCGCCGTTTCCAGGTGGAAGGCTATGTCGGCGTCGATGAACGCCTTGACGTCGCTGCCCGCCTCGCGCATGTGCTCCAGATGGGCTTCGAGGCGTGCTATGTCCGCGGGTTCGGCGCGCTCGGCGGCGAGGCGGGCGGACATGCCCTCCATGAAGGTGCGCACCTCGACCAGGTCGTGGGTGCGGCGCTGACCGAGCATCAGGCCCCAGTTGATGGCGCGGGGCAGGAACTCCGAGGTGCCGGCCCGGACGTATGAGCCGGAGCCGGGGCGGATCTCGATGATGCCCAGGACGTCGAGGGCGGACAGCGCGCCGCGGACGCTGGAGCGGGCCACGTTCAGCGCCTCGGCGAGCTGGCGCTCCGCGGGGAGCCGGGTGCCGGGCTGGAGGTGGCCTTCGGAGAGGTGGTCCAGCAGCCGCTTGGCCACCTCGCTCACCGACGACTCGCGGACGACGGGGCGCAGCAGGGCGGTGAAGTTCGGCTGCTCGGACTCAGCGCTCACGTGGCGTTCCCCTTAGCGGTCTGGGCTGGACTCACCAGTACATCACCCCTGGCGGGAGGGGAAGTCCCCGGCCACTGATTAAGCGTTCGGCGGGGTTCTGTCAAGAGGCCTTTGGCCTGCGATAAAAGCGATGCTCATCACTTTGGTTAATTGGTGACCAATTTTCGATGTGTGACTAGCGTGAGGCGCACTCCACCGGACAACGCTGTCCCGCCCAGTGAGGAGCCGCCATGGGCACCCCTGCCGTCACCCCGGTCGCGACGGACGTCGAGAGATCGGCGATCAAGAAGGTCGCGGTCCGTCTCGTCCCGTTCGTCGCCCTGATGTTCTTCGTGAACTTCCTCGACCGGACCGCCGTCTCCTTCGCGGAGCCCAATGGCATGGGCGAGGACCTGGGGCTCAGCGCGGCTCAGTTCGGGCTGGCCTCGGGCGTCTTCTTCATCGGCTACATCCTGCTGGAAGTGCCCAGCAACATGGCGCTGCACCGGTTCGGTGCCCGCCGCTGGCTGGCCCGGATCATGGTCACCTGGGGAATCGTTTCTCTTGCTTTCACCTGGGTGAACTCCACCGAGCAGCTGTATGGGCTGCGCTTCCTGCTGGGTGTCGCCGAGGCCGGGTTCTTCCCCGGCGCGATCCTCTTCCTCAGCCAGTGGGTGCCGGCCCGCCACCGCACCCGGATCCTGGCGCTGTTCTACCTGGCCCAGCCGCTCACCACGGTGATCGGGGCGCCGCTGGCCGGACTGCTGATCAACCAGCACGGCGCGTTCCTCGGCCTCGAGGGCTGGCGCTTCATGTTCCTCGGCGTCTCGGTGCCCGCGATCCTGCTCGGCGTCATCGCCTGGTTCTACCTGATCGACCGCCCGGCCGACGCCACGTGGCTCACCGCCGCGGAGAAGGACTGGCTGACCGGCGAGCTGGCGCGGGAGAACGACGAGAAGACGGCCGGCCACGGCGGGCGCGAGGGGATCAAGGCGGCGTTCGCCAGCGGCCGGGTGTGGGTCCTGTCCCTCATCTACTTCGGCTTCATCTACGGCCTGTACGCCCTGGCGTTCTTCCTGCCCACCATCATCAGCGGTTTCGAGGACGAGTTCGGGACCCACTTCAGCGTGATGGACAAGGGGCTGATCACCGCCATCCCCTATCTGCCCGCCGCGATCGTCCTGTTCTTCTGGTCCCGGCACGCCACCCGGCACGGGGTACGCGCCTGGCATGTGGCCGGACCCGCGGTGGTCGGCGGCGTGAGCATCCCGCTGGCCCTGTCCATGGGCTCGCCGACCGCGACCGTCGCGGTGATCACCGTCACCGCCTGCTCGATCTTCGCGGCGCTGCCCGCCTTCTGGTCGCTGCCCTCCCGGTTCCTCACCGGAGGCGCCGCGGCCGCCGGTATCGCCCTGATCAACACGGCCGGGAACGTCGCGGGCTTCGCCGCCGGCTACATCACCGGCTGGCTGCACGACCTCAGCGGCTCCTACTACCTGCCGCTCTTCCTCGTCGGCGGCTTCATGGTCCTGTCCGCCGTCCTGATGGCCTGCCTCGCCGCCCGCCGCGGGCCCACGGCCCCCGCCCCCGAACAGGAGCTGATCACCGCCGGGCACTGACCCCTCGCCCGCGACCAACCCCTCCGCGACGCCCCAGCCCCAGCCCCAGCCCCAGCGCAGAGCGCCTGCGACGCACGCCCCCCCGCGCAACGAACACCCCGCAGCCCCGGGAGACCGCCAGCCATGACACGACTCTTCAACAACCCAGCCGCCTTCGCGGACGAGGCCCTGGAAGGCTTCGTCGCCGCCCACCGGCGCCTGGTCCGGCGCGTCCCCGGCGGTGTCGCCCGCGCCGCCGCCACCGCCCCCGGTCAGGTGGCCGTGGTCGTCGGCGGCGGTTCGGGCCACTACCCGGCCTTCTCCGGCCTGGTGGGGCCGGGCCTGGCGCACGGTGCCGCGGTCGGCAACGTCTTCGCCTCGCCCTCGGCCCAGCAGGTGGCCCAGGTGGCCAAGGCGGCGCAGGCCGGCGGCGGGGTGCTGCTGGCGTTCGGCAACTACGCGGGCGACGTGCTGCACTTCGGCCAGGCCGCGGAGCGCCTCACCGCCGAGGGCATCCCCTGCGCGACGCTCGCCGTGACCGACGACGTCTCCAGCGCCGCCGCCGGGGAGTCGGAGAAGCGGCGCGGGGTCGCGGGCGATCTCGCGGTGTTCAAGACCGCCGCCGCGGCCGCCGAGGCGGGGCTGCCCCTGGCCGAGGTGGTCCGCCTCGCCGAGCTGGCCAACGCCCGGACCCGTTCGTTCGGCATCGCCTTCTCCGGCTGCACCCTGCCCGGCGCGGACGCCCCGCTGTTCACCGTCCCCGACGGCCGGATGGCGGTGGGCCTGGGCATCCACGGTGAGCCGGGGCTCGCCGAGCGCCCGGTGCCCAGCGCCGACGAGGCCGCCGAACTGCTCGTCTCCACCCTGCTCGGCGAACTGCCGGAGGGCGTGGACAGCCCGCGCGGACAGCGCGCGGGCGTGATCCTCAACGGTCTGGGCTCGGTCAAGTACGAGGAGCTGTTCGTCGTCTACCGCCAGGTGGCCCGGCTGCTCGCCGAGGCGGGCGTGGAAACCGTCGACCCCGAGGTGGGCGAGCTGGTCACCAGCTTCGACATGGCGGGCGTCTCGCTCACCCTCTTCTGGCTCACCGATGAGCTGGAGCCGCTGTGGACGGCCCCGGCCGACGCCCCCGCCTACCGCAAGGGGACGGTCGCCCCGGCCGTCACCACCGCCGAGCCGCTCGCGGACGCGGACCTCGCCGAGGAGCCCGCCGTCCCCGAGGCGAGCGAGCCCTCCCGCGCCGCGGCCCGCACCGCCCTGGCGGCGCTGGAGGCCATCGAGACGACCATCCGGGCGCACGCCGAGGAACTCGGCCGCATCGACGCCGTCGCCGGCGACGGCGACCACGGCATCGGCATGCGGCGCGGCTCCGAGGCCGCGCACGTGGCCGCCCGCCAGGCCCTGGAGCGGGGCGCGGGCGCCGGCACCCTGCTGCACCACGCCGCCGACGCCTGGGCCGACCGGGCCGGCGGCACCTCCGGGGCGCTGTGGGGGGTCATCCTGCGGGCGCTCGGCACGGCCCTCGGCGACACCGAACGGCCCGACGCGCACGCGGTCAGCGTCGGCGTGGACGCCGCCGCCGACGGGGTGATGCGACTGGGCAAGGCGGAGACCGGCGACAAGACGATGGTCGACGCCCTGGTGCCGTTCGCCGACGCGCTGAGCGAGGCCGTCGGCCAGGGGGCGCCGCTGACCGCCGCCTGGGACACCGCGGCCACCGCCGCCGACGCCGCCGCCAAGGCCACCGCCGAACTCCTGCCCCGGCTGGGCCGCGCCCGGCCGCACGCCGAGAAGTCCCTGGGCACCCCGGACGCGGGCGCGGTGTCCCTCGCCCTGATCGTCCGCGCTGTGCACGGCGCCCTCGCCGCGTGCCCCGCCGAACCCACCGCCTGAACCACGTCCCCGAGCCCCTTGGGAAGAAAGGCTGAGATGAACGACAAGCTCCGCATCGTCGTCGGATCCGATGACGCCGGATACGACTACAAGGAGGTTCTGAAGAAGGACCTGGAGGCCAGCGAGCTCGTGGCGTCCGTCACCGACGTGGGCGTGGACGCCGACGGGCACACCGCCTACCCGAAGATCGCGATCGCCGCCGCCGAACTGGTGGCCAAGGGCGAGGCCGACCGGGCGCTGCTGGTGTGCGGCACCGGACTCGGCGTCGCCATCGCCGCCAACAAGGTCAAGGGCATCCGGGCGGTCACCGCCCACGACAGCTTCTCCGTCGAACGCGCCATCCTCAGCAACAACGCCCAGGTGCTCACCTTCGGCCAGCGCGTCGTGGGCCTGGAGCTGGCCCGCCGCCTCGCCAAGGAGTGGCTCACCTACCGCTTCGACACCTCCTCGGCCTCGGCCGCCAAGGTCGAGCTGATGTGCGCCTACGAAGACGAGGGCACGGCCGCCTGATGTCAGCCCCAGCCCCTTCCGGTCCCGCCGTCACCATCGGCGTCAGTCTGAAGATGTACTTCGGGCACCACCAGACGCTCAACTGGTGCCGTCGTATCGCGGCCATCGCCGAACGGCACCCGGCCGTCACCGGCGGCCTCGTGGAGACGTTCGTCCTGCCCTCCTTCCCGACGCTGGTCCCGGCCGCCGGACTGCTCGCCGGGACCGGGGTCCGGATCGGCGCCCAGGACCTGAGCGCCGAGGAGCCCGGCGCGCTCACCGGCGAGGTGAGCGGCGCCCAGCTCAAGGAGATCGGCTGCGGCTACGCCGAGGTGGGCCACGCCGAGCGGCGCCGCCTGTTCCACGAGGACGAGACGGTCGTCGCGGCCAAGACCGCCGCCGCGCTGCGCCACGGCCTCACCCCCGTGCTGTGCGTCGGCGAGCCGGAGCGCACCGACGCCGGCCGGGCGGCCGAACGCTGCGCCGCCGAGGTGGAGTCCGCGCTCGCCGTGGCCGGCCGGGCCGGGCTGCTCGGCTCGCTGATCGTCGCGTACGAGCCGCAGTGGGCCATCGGGGCCCCCGAGCCCGCCTCGCCCGAGCACATCCGCGCCGTGTGCACCGCACTGAGCGCCCGGCTGGCGGAGCGGCCGGAACTCGCGGGCAGCCGGGTCGTCTACGGCGGCAGCGCCGGACCGGGCCTGCTCACCCGGCTCGGCCCCGAGGTCGGCGGGCTCTTCCTGGGCCGCTTCGCCCATGACCCGGGCGCGTTCGAGACGATCCTGGACGAGGCGGCGGCCCTGCACGGGACGACCGTGCACGGGACGACCGTGGCGGGGGTGGCGTGAGATGGCCCTCGGACTGAGCACCTACGCCTTCTTCTGGCAGATCTCCGCGAAGGCACCCCGGCCGCTGACGGTGGAGGACATGCTCCGGCGCACCCATGACCTGGGCGTCGGCCTCTTCCAGATCTGCGACTACCCGCTGATCGAGACCTTCTCCGACGAGCGGCTCGCCGAGGTGCGGGCCACCGCCGACTCCCTCGGCATCCGGCTGGAGCTGGGCACCCGTGGCGTCCGCCCCGGCCACCTGCGGACGTACCTGGACCTGGCGGAGAAGCTGGGCGCGACCTTCGTGCGCTCCATGCTGAACACGAACGACCACCGGCCGACCGTCCCCGAGGCGGTCGAGCTGCTGCGAGAGGCGGTGCCCGGCTACGCCGAACGCGGGGTCACCCTCGGCCTGGAGACCTACGAACAGGTCTCGACCGACGACCTGCTGGCCGTGGTCACCGCCGTCGACAGCCCGCACCTGGGCGTCTGCCTGGACCCGGGCAACAGCGTGGCCCGCCTGGAGCGGCCGGCCGACGTCATCGACCGCACCGCCCCGCACGTGGTCAACATCCACGTCAAGGACTTCGCCTTCACCCGCCGGGACGGCTGGGTCGGCTTCACCTTCGCCGGCTGCCCGCTCGGCGAGGGGCTGCTCGACTACGACCGCGTGATCGCCGCGGTCCGCCCGGAGGAGAAGGGCGTCAACCAGATCGTGGAGCACTGGCTCCCGTGGCAGGGCGGTTTCGAGGAGACCGCCCGGCTCGAAGACCAGTGGACTCAAGCCAGTGTCCGCACCCTGAACAAGCTGATGAGGAGCACCTGATGGCCACCCCCGCCACAGAGACCACGACCGTCGCCGTTATCGGCGCCGCAGGAAAGATGGGCCTGCGCGTCTCGGCGAACCTGGAGAAGAGCGACTTCCGCGTCCTGTTCAGCGAGAACTCCCCCAAGGGCCAGGAAGTCCTCGCCGAGCTGGGCCGCGAGGTCATCGACTCTGCCAAGGCGGCGGCCGAGGCCGACGTGGTCATCCTCGCCGTCCCCGACCGCGTCCTCGGCGCGGTGTCCGAGGCGCTGGTCCCGGTCATGAAGCCCGGCTCGGTCGTCCTCACCCTGGACCCGGCCGCCGCCTACGCGGGCCTGCTCGCCCGGCGCGACGACGTCGCCAACGCCTGTGCGCACCCCTGCCACCCGTCGGTCTTCCTGGAGCGCACCACCAAGGAGGAGTGGGCCGACACCTTCGGCGGCATCGCCGCGCCGCAGGAGGTCGTCGCGGCGTTCGAGTCCGAGGACGCGGCGGCGCGCGAGCTGACCGAGACCGTGATCCGCACCATGTACGCGCCGGTCGTGGACGTCCACTGGGTGACCGTCAAGCAGCTGGCCGTGCTGGAGCCCACCCTCGTCGAGACCATCGCCTGCATGGTCGGCGCGCTGCTGACCGAGGCCCTGCACGAGACCGTCCACACGGTGGGCGTCCCGGAGTCCGCCGCCCGCGCGATGCTCCTGGGCCACACCCAGGTCGCCCTCGCCAACACCCTCAAGGGCGACAACCCGTTCTCCGACGCCTGCCTGATCGCGATGGACTACGGCCGGGAGTCGATCGTGCGGGACGACTGGAAGAAGGTCTTCCAGGACGACGAGCTCGACAAGGTCATCACCCGGATGCTCAAGATCAAGGAAATCCGCCGCGCAGCGTGACGCCGTCGCGTTACGCAGTTCGCGGTTACGCCCCCGGCCCCGGTGCGCTCACGGGGGAGCGCACCGGGACCAGGGGCGATGCTCTTAGCCGGCGGTGAGGCGATCGAACGCGCCCGCCTTGACGGCGCGTATGAAGCCGCCGAACGTGGCGGGGGTAGTGGCGAGGACGACCTCCGGCTCGTCGCTCTCCCGCAGCCGTACGGTGTGGTGTTCCCCGGTGGCGACGTAGACGCAGTTCCCCGCGTTGCCGCTGAACGACGACTTCTGCCAGTTGTAGGTGAGCACGCGGGCTCCTTACGGACTACGGACTGAGGTGGTCGAACTCACCGGTCTTGGTGGCCCGTATGAAAGCGCGGAACGTGGTGGGGGTGAAGGTCACGGTGACGTCAGGCGCATCGCTCTCGCGTAGTTTGACCCTGCCGTCGTGGTCGGTGGCGACGTAGATGCAGTTACCGGCGGTCCCGCTGTAGGAAGACTTCCGCCAGTCGTGATTGAACACGTTCGTTTCTCCTGTCAGATGTTCCGTTGGATGTTGTGGATCAAGTCGCGAGATGGTGCGGGTTCGAGAGCGCTCTCTTCCAGTCGGTCCAACACGGCGCGATATCTGATCAGTTGCGGTTGGGCGTCTACGAACTCGGAGCGGGTGTCCGTGTCGAGCTGGACGGTATCCAGAAGCGGGACTTCGCCGCTGACGTAGATGATGCCGGATCCCGAGCTGGGGTAACTCCCGCTGCCGAAGGGAATCAACCGCACGCTGATGTGTTCGCGCTCGCTCATCGTGAGCAGGTGTTCCAGCTGAGCACGAGCCACTTTCGGGCCGCCGAAACCCATACGCAGGGCGGCCTCGTGGATGATCGCCGACAGTGGCGTCGGGTGCTTGCCGTAGATCACGGACTGGCGCTTGATCCGAAAGGAGACCTGGTGCTCGACCTCTGGGGGATCATAGGGCGGCACCACGTCCCGGAACAGAGCTCGGGCGTGCTCCGCGGTCTGAAGCAGGCCAGGCAGATGGATCGCTGAGGCGATGCGGATGGATTGTGCGTGGTGTTCGAGTTCGGCCAAGTCCAACCCATCAGCGGAAAGAATCCCTCGGTACTCCTCCCACCAGCCGCGCGTACGTCCGCCGGTCATCCCGGTCAGCGCGTCGATGAGTGCTTTGTCGGTGCACTCGTACAGGCGCGCCAGCGTTCGTACCCGCTCCGCGCTGACGGGATAGCCGCCGGACTCGATATTGCTGATCCTCGACTGCGTGGTGCCGTGGAGCTGACCGGCTTGCGTAGCTGACAGTTCCGCATGCTCGCGCAGGCGGCGCAGCTCCGCGCCCAGGCGACGTTGCCGGATGGTTGGCGGGAGCTTACTCGGAGGCATTGCCGTCCTCTCGTGATTCGCACACGGTTTGCAGCCTTCGCCCGTTCAGGGGGTTAAGCAATGCATTGCTTTCAGGCGGTGGGCTGGATACTACCGGGTCGCTACGCTGTAACTCAGATGACGGGCCGAGGCATTGCCCGCTGGCTGCCTGCGCCCTGCTCAACTCCTCCTCCTGACGGGAGACTTCCATGGCCACCGTAGCCCCCCAAGACCCCAGCTCAGCGCCGTTCGATTTCGGCGCATTCGACAACGAGGTGCGCGCACTCGTACTCGACACCGCGCCCCGCCTGTTCGCCGTGGTCCAGGAATACGACCGGGGAACGGAGTACGCGGACGGCCACGTCGCCGCCTGGGGCATGGCGTACGACGACGGCAGCGCACACGTGATCGGGGTGGGCGGCACCGTGACGATGTCCCTCGGGTCGCCGGAGCGGGCGCTGTGGCATTACGGCCGCCGTAAGGGGATCTCCGCGCGGCTGGTGTGGCTCGACCCGGGGGCCGGTGCCACCTTCGCGCGGGCCGAGGCCGTGTGAGGGCGGCGGACGGGTCTGCCGGGGACGCCTTCCGTAAGGGCGTGATCCCCGGCGAGCCGTGAGGCGTATGGCGTGCCCATGAGCCGGGGCTGTTCGGCTCGGTCGGGTGCGGCGCCGTCTCGCGCCTTCGGCGCCATTGAGCAGCGGGGCAGGGGGTACGGGGTGCGGCAGGCCGCCGTCCGCCGGGCCGCTGGGGGTGCGGGCCGGTGGCGGCTTCCGAGCTCGGCGGCTGGGGAGCCCTCCGGACTGCGGGTGGGGCCCCTCCCGGTACCCCCCTAAAAAGTGCTTGATCTGACGCAACTAATTTGTCAATCAGTTTCCGGAGGGGTACCCCACCCCCCGGCCGGCCGGCAGTCCGACGACCCGGCAGTCCGGCACCGGCCCTTGCCCCCGAGAAGGGGCGCCGCCACCGGCACCCGCATCCATGGGCCCGGCGCACGGCTGCGGCGCCGCGCCCCCCAACCCCCGCCGCCGCTGCTCAATTGCGCCGAAGGCGCGAAACGGCGCCGCGGCCGAACACACCACCCATCGCCCAACCCCGCTGCCTCATGCGGCCGGCAGGCGGTCATGGACGAGATCCGGGGGACCGTGCGGGCCGCTCCAAGGGCGCAACCGACCCATCCGTCACCCTCGCTTGCCGTACGGTGAGCGAGGCACTTTAGGAGGGCGGAAGGCGAATGACCACGCAGCCGGTTCACGACGGTGGGGCGTTGATCCCCAGACCCGAGAAGACCTTCCCCGCGCTGCGTGCCGCGCTGGCGCAGGTCGCACCCTCCCGCTTGGCGGAGATGACGTCGGAGCGGGACACGGTCTTCACGATGGCCACCCAGTCCAACAGCTTCGGGCCGATCGCCATGTTCCAGCTGAAGTGGGCCACGGTGATCGAGATCGAACGGTTTCCCGACGTGGCGCGGCGCCTCCACGCCGCCGAGCACGCCGCTCAGACGCTCGAGAAAGAGGATCCGAAGTGGCAGGCGGCCATGGATGAGATCCGGGACATCATGCAGACCGCACGCGCGCAGGTCGCTCATGGGTGATTGGGGCTGGGAGTACAACCCAGACGCCCACCACGTCATCGGCGAGACGCCGAATCTCTCCTTCGTCGCGCAGGTCGAAGCCCGTGCGGACGAGCTGGTCCGCGTGGCGGCGGCTCTCTATCTGGACGGCACCACCTATCAGGGCCAGTCGCCCGGCGTGCAGGAGGAAGTCCTGCCCGGAGGGATGTTCCAGTATGTGACGGTTGTGAGGCAGGAACGCCTGTACATCGTCCAGGTAACCCCCTGGCCTCTGTGATCCTGGCATCACGACCAGGGGGTGGGGTCGCCATGCGAAGGGCGTGGGTCGACGCCCGGTGACTGCTCCCGCACCGGGGGTGCGCGGTAGCCGGAGGCGCGGGCCGCGCCCGGCGCGGGCTGTCGGTGGGTGGCCGTACTCTGGAAGACCCCCGGCCCGTGAGACGTGTCGGGTCGTTCGCGTTGTCCGCCTCCGGGATGGAATACCCCTTTATGAGCCTCACCGGTCTGCTCGACGCCGTCGTACGGGACCCCGCGCTCGCCGAGGCGGTGCGCGGTGCCGCCGACGGCAATCGTCACCACGTCGATCTGGTCGGGCCGCCCGCCGCCCGGCCGTTCGCCATCGCCGCGCTGGCCCGCTCCGCGGGCCGTCCCGTGCTCGCGGTGACCGCCACCGGCCGGGAGGCGGAGGACCTGGCGGCCGCGCTGCGGTCGCTGATGCCGCCAGGACTCGAAAACGCAGTGGTGGAGTACCCGTCGTGGGAGACGCTGCCGCATGAGCGGCTCTCCCCGCGTTCGGACACCGTCGGACGGCGGCTGGCGGTGCTGCGGCGGCTGGCCCACCCCCGCGCGGACGACCCGGCGACCGGCCCCGTCTCGGTCGTCGTCGCGCCCGTGCGGTCCGTGCTTCAGCCGCAGGTCAAGGGGCTCGGGGACCTGGAGCCGGTGAGTCTGCGGGCCGGGCAGACCGCCGATCTGGAGGAGGTCGTGGACGGGCTCGCGGCCGCCGCGTACGCCCGGGTCGAGCTGGTCGAGAAGCGCGGCGAGTTCGCCGTGCGCGGCGGCATCCTGGACGTCTTCCCGCCGACCGAGGAGCATCCGCTCCGGATCGAGTTCTGGGGCGACGACGTCGAGGAGATCCGTTACTTCAAGGTCGCCGACCAGCGTTCCCTGGAGGTCGCCGAGCACGGGCTGTGGGCCCCGCCCTGCCGGGAGCTGCTGCTGACCGAGGAGGTGCGGGAGCGGGCCGCGGCCCTGGCCGAGGCCCATCCGGAGCTGGGCGAGCTGCTCGGCAAGATCGCCGAGGGGATCGCGGTCGAGGGCATGGAGTCCCTGGCCCCCGTGCTGGTGGACGACATGGAGTTGCTGCTGGACGTCCTCCCGGCGGGCAGCATGACGGTCGTGGCCGACCCGGAGCGGGTGCGCACCCGGGCGGCGGACCTGGTGGCCACCAGCCAGGAGTTCCTCCAGGCGTCCTGGGCGGCCACCGCCGGGGGCGGCGAGGCCCCGATCGACGTCGGCGCGGCCTCGCTGTGGAGCATCGCGGACGTCCGCGACCACGCCCGTGAGCTGGGCATGATGTGGTGGTCGGTGAGCCCCTTCGCGGCGGATGAGGAGCTGGACGCCGACACCGTCAAGCTCGGCATGCACGCCACCGAGAGCTACCGCGGCGACACCGCGCGGGCGCTGGCCGACACCAAGGGCTGGCTCGCCGACGGCTGGCGCACCGTCTATGTGACCGAGGGCCACGGCCCCGCCTCCCGCACCGTCGAGGTGCTCGGCGGCGAGGGGATCGCGGCCCGGCTGGACGGCGACCTCACCGAGATCAAGCCGTCCGTGGTGCATGTGGCCTGCGGTTCGATCGAGTACGGCTTCGTCGACCCGGGCCTGAAGCTGGCCGTGCTGACGGAGACGGACCTGTCCGGGCAGAAGGCCGCGGGCAAGGACGGGGCGCGGATGCCCGCGCGCCGCCGCAAGACCATCGACCCGCTCACCCTCGAGGCCGGCGACTTCATCGTCCACGAGCAGCACGGCGTGGGGCGCTATATCGAGATGGTGCAGCGCACCGTCCAGGGCGCCACCCGCGAGTATCTGGTGGTCGAGTACGCCCCGGCCAAGCGCGGCCAGCCCGGCGACCGGCTCTACATCCCGACCGACCAGCTGGAGCAGATCACCAAGTACGTGGGCGGGGAGGCGCCGACCCTGCACCGGCTCGGCGGGGCCGACTGGACCAAGACCAAGGCGCGCGCCAAGAAGGCCGTCAAGGAGATCGCCGCCGACCTGATCAAGCTCTACTCGGCCCGGATGGCGGCGCCCGGCCACGCCTTCGGCGCGGACACCCCCTGGCAGCGGGAGCTGGAGGACGCCTTCCCGTACGCGGAGACGCCCGACCAGCTCACCACCATCGCCGAGGTCAAGGAGGACATGGAGAAGACGGTTCCGATGGACCGGCTGATCTGCGGCGACGTCGGCTACGGCAAGACCGAGATCGCCGTCCGCGCCGCCTTCAAGGCGGTCCAGGACGGTAAGCAGGTCGCGGTGCTGGTGCCCACGACCCTGCTGGTGCAGCAGCACTTCGGCACCTTCAGCGAGCGGTACGGCCAGTTCCCCGTCAACGTCCGGGCGCTCTCCCGCTTCCAGACCGACACCGAGGCCAAGGCGGTGCTGGAGGGGCTGAAGGACGGCACGGTCGACATCGTCATCGGCACCCACCGGCTCTTCTCCTCCGAAACCAAGTTCAAGGACCTGGGCCTGGTCATCGTCGACGAGGAGCAGCGCTTCGGCGTCGAGCACAAGGAGCAGCTGAAGAAGCTCCGCGCCAACGTGGACGTGCTGACCATGTCCGCCACGCCCATTCCGCGCACCCTGGAGATGGCGGTCACCGGCATCCGCGAGATGTCCACGATCACCACCCCGCCGGAGGAGCGCCACCCGGTGCTGACCTTCGTCGGCCCGTACGAGCAGAAGCAGATCGGCGCGGCGATCCGGCGTGAGCTGCTCCGCGAGGGCCAGGTCTTCTACATCCACAACCGGGTGGAGTCCATCGACCGGGCGGCCGCCCGGCTGCGCGAGATCGTCCCCGAGGCGCGGATCGCCACCGCCCACGGCCAGATGTCGGAGAGCGCCCTGGAGCAGGTCGTGGTCGACTTCTGGGAGAAGAAGTTCGACGTCCTGGTCTCCACCACCATCGTCGAGTCCGGGATCGACATCTCCAACGCCAACACCCTGATCGTCGAGCGCGGCGACAACTTCGGCCTTTCCCAGCTGCACCAGCTGCGCGGCCGGGTCGGCCGCGGCCGCGAGCGCGGTTACGCCTACTTCCTCTACCCGCCCGAGAAGCCGCTCACCGAGACCGCCCATGAGCGGCTGGCCACCATCGCCCAGCACACCGAGATGGGCGCGGGCATGTACGTGGCGATGAAGGACCTGGAGATCCGCGGCGCGGGCAATCTGCTCGGCGGCGAGCAGTCCGGCCACATCGCGGGCGTGGGCTTCGACCTGTACGTGCGGATGGTCGGCGAGGCGGTCGCCGACTACCGGGCGGCGATCGAGGCGGGCGAGGGCGAGGTCGCGGAGGCGCCGCTGGAGGTCAAGATCGAGCTTCCGGTCGACGCGCACGTCCCGCACGACTACGCCCCCGGCGAGCGCCTGCGCCTCCAGGCGTACCGGGCCATCGCCTCCGCCGCCAGTGAGGACGACATCCGCGCCGTCCGCGAGGAGCTCACCGACCGCTACGGCAAGCTCCCCGAACCGGTGGAGAACCTCCTCCTGGTCGCCGGTCTGCGCCTGCTGGCCCGCGCCTGCGGCGTCACCGACATCACCCTCCAGGGCTCCAACATCCGCTTCTCCCCGGTGGAGCTCCGCGAATCCCAGGAGCTGCGCCTCAAGCGCCTCTACCAGCGCTCGGTGATCAAGCCGGCCACCAAACAGGTCCTGGTACCCCGCCCGGCCACCGCCAGGATCGGCGGAAAGCCGCTGGTGGGGCGGGAGCTGCTGGCATGGACCGGGGAGTTCCTGACGACGATCCTGGGGTCGTGACGGCCGTCGCGGCACGCCTGGCGCTGGTGCTCGTGTGCCCGGCGCCGGTGTTCATGAGCTCCGGCGCCGGTGCTCATGGGCCGGTCGCCGGGCGGGGTCGCGACACACAGCTCGGCCTGCCCGCGCCGCGCGGGCTGCGGCGCGTGGCAACTCGGGAACCGGGCGGCGCTGGGCGCCGGGCGCTCAGGCGATGCGGATCTGCTGATCGTCGACTTCGAGTACCAGCGTCAGCCGGGCCCCCAGGGCTTGCGCATAGGCCCGCATCGCCGTGAGATCCACCGTCTTGCCCTGCTCCAGCTGGGAGACGCGGGCTTGGGTGATGCCGAGCTGGGCAGCGGCCTGCTGTTGGGTGAGACCGCGCTCCTTCCGCAGCCGCTGCAAGTGATGGCCCAGGAGGTGGGCCTCCTGCTGAAGACGTGCGGCTTCCTTGCGCGCCGCCCACTCTGCTTCCTCCACATCGGGGTGCGCCTCGCGGCGGACGCGCTCGGCCCTCCGCTTGACCTCGTCCCACGAGGTGAAACCGTTCATTCCGCCGCCTTCTCCTTGTGGTCGAGGTACTGCCGGTAGCGCTCCTCGGCGAGCGGGACAGCCGTGTCGTACCAGCGCCGCCAACTTCCCGCCTTGTCGCCCGCCACGAGGAGGATGCATTCCCGTTCGGGATCGAAGACGAAGAGGATGCGGATCTCGGTCCGGCCTGCTGAGCCGGGGCGTAACTCCTTGAGGTTCTTCATCGAGCTGCCGTGAATCACATCGGCCATGGGGCGACCGAGGCTCGGTCCTATGTCCGCCAGCAGCTCGATGGCCTGTTCCACCGAGTCGGCCGAATGCGGATCATGGGTGCATAGGGCGAGGAACCAGTCGGCCACCTCGTCATGGATGTTGATTGACCACGTCACGGACCAGTATAAGCAGTTGCTTGTAAAAGCGCTCGCTTGTATTTCGGGGTCATTCCCTCGAACGGGTGGGACCGTACGCAACGAGGACAGGGGCAGGCCGCGCGCGACACCCCCGTCGTCGCGCGCGGACCGACCCCGGCTCATGGGGCCCGGCGGGGCTGGGCCGAGCGTGGTCCGTGCGGGTGGGGGAAGCGCGCACACGGCCCTCGGGGAGAGGGAGCGAGGGCTCGGCGCGGCCCGTCGTGGCTCCTCCAGGACACTAGGCGGGCGCGGCACCGGCGGCGAGGAACGATGTGCACAGTGAGGACGCCGGGCGGTTCCCCTTCGAACGGTGAATGCCGGGGTGAACAGTGAGGCACGGCGGCGAATGGTGAGCGCATCGGCGCGGTGAGCGGACCGGCGGGGTGGCGCACCAGCACCGGGTCCGGCGCTGGTGCGCCACCCCGGTCGTACGGCTCCTGGCGCCCCCCCTAGAGCGAGCCCAGCGCCCGCATCGCCAGCCACAGCTCGTGCTTCGCGCTCGGCGCGGTCAGCAGGGACCGTCCCAGCGCGTCCTCCGCCCTGGTCAGCCGCTTGCGCGCACCCGGCAGCGAGATCCCGAGGGCGGCGGCCGCCGCGGGTAGCCGGGCGTCGGCGCGCAGCCAGGCCCGTACGGTCTCCAGGCCGGTCGTCGGCCCGGCCTGTTGCAGGGGGCGCAGCTGGGTCCGTGCCCAGGTCCCGGCGGCGGGTGTGCCCAGCACCGCGTCCAGCGTGGGGGCGGGGCCCGGCGGGGCCAGGGCGCGGGCCGACGCGGCCTGCGGCGCCGTGTGCAGCCGCAGCGCGAGCCAGGCGGCCGACTGCGCGGCCAGGCTGCGGCTGACCGTCACGCCCAGCAGCTCGTCGAGATGGCGGACGCGGGCGGCGAGCGTATTGCGGTGGATCTTCAGATGGCGGCTGGCCGCCCCGCCGAAGCTGAGCCATGAGCCGAGCGTGCCCAGCAGCTCCTGCGGGCCGGGGTCGGCGCGGCGGGCCGGGGCGTACCGCAGACAGGGCGCCAGCAGTTCGTTCGCCCACAGGTACCCCTCCGGGCCCGCCAGCACGGTGACATCCGCGTCGCCGCCGAAGGCCGCGCGGCGTCCGGGTGCGTTACGGGCCACCGCCAGCGCGTGGATCGCCTGCTCGTAGGCGATCGGCGTGTCTCGCAGCGCCACCTGCGCGCTCACCCCGACCCGGCACTCGGGCACCAGCCGGACGATCGCCCGGTCCAGCGGTTCCGGGTCCAGCGCTTCCGGGTCCAGCGGTTCCGGGTCCAGCAGGTCCTGGCCCAGCGGTACTTGGTCCGACTCGGGTGGTACGAGCGCGATGATGTGGTTGGGACGCACCGGACACGGCACGATCCACGCCCCGCCCCCGGCCTCCCGGTCGATCCGCTGGGTGATCTCGGGCCGCCGGGCCTGCGGACACTCGATCACATACACCTGGATCACCGCGGGCAGCGCCGGCCGCAGCGCCCCGGCGATCCGCTGCGCGGCGGGCACGCTGCCGACCATCAGCAGATGCAGCACCGCCTCCCGGCTGTGCCCCTCGGCGGACTCGATCCGCCGGCGCGCCCGTTCCGCCTGCTCCAGCCGCCAGCACAGGGCGAGGGTGCGGGAGGCATCGGCCAGCAGCGTCCCGCAGTGCGGATCGTCCGGCCCGACGACCGCGAGATACGTCCTGGGGCCGGTGTCGAGCGCGATCAGATGCACGGGGCGCCGCCCCTCGGCCCCGCCCAACACGGCGGACGCCGCCCCGCGCCGGTGCAGTTCGCCGACGGCGTCGGCGGCGCACCGCGCCACCGCGGGGTCGTGCTCCCCGCCCGGCCCGGCCAGCACCCGGCCCGTGCCCCCGACCAGCACGGCCGGACCCCCGGTGCGCCCGGTCAGCCAGCCGAGGATGGCCCGTACCGCCCCGTGCCGGGTGGCCAGCCGGGCGAGGGCGAGGATGTCGTCGGCGCGCTCGGCACGCGTGTCGGAGGGCGAAGAGGGCATGAAACAGCACATTAGTTCCGATCGCATGGGTTTCCGAAGGGGGCTCGGACCGGCCCGCGGACGACAGCGGGCATGACCGGCAGCGGCACGGCTAGGCTCGGGCGGGTGTCCGCCGTGATAGCCGCCATGATCACCGCCATCGTCGGTGTTCTGGGTACTCTCTTCGCGCCCCTCCTCCAGCAGCGCTTGACGGCACGTCAGCGTGCCGAGGACGCGCAGGCCGAGGAGCGGCGGCGCCGCTTCGAGGAGCGCCGGGCCGCCTACATCGCGATGAACCGCGCCTCCCGGCAGTTCCACACCCTCCTGAAGGACGCGCTGCACCGCATCCGCGACGATGTCTACGCGGACGAGGACCGCGTCCGGCTCGAGGAGGCTCGCCGTGACTACCGGGACCGTTACGCCGAGGCACAGATGATCGTCCCCGAGCGGGTGCTGGACGCGTCCCGCGATCTCAACACGGTCCTCGCCGGTATCGACGCGGCTGCCAAACGGATCGACCGCGGCCTGGCGCGCGACGGGGAGACGGCGGCGGCCGTGCTGCTGGAACTCAAGGAGGCCGAGCCCCGGCTGACGGCGATGCGCCGGCTCATGCGGGAGGACCTGGGCGTCCTCGACTGAACGCGGATGCGGACCAGGCGGCCATGACGTCGCGGGTAATCGACGTCTCCACAGGGGCGCGGCAGGCTGATCCATGTCCGCGGGAGACACGGGACGCGCCGCCGAAGACGGCCGGACTCGTCCGCCGATCAGCCTGGAACCCGCCCGGAAACGCCTGGAGGAGCCATGCCCGCCGCCTATGGGCTCGCGCATCTGCGCGACCGCAGTCCGCACCCCGACGTCATCGAGTACCTGGAGCGGATCCAGGCCACCCTCGACCCCTTCCACGGCCGGTTCCTCATCCACGGCGGCACGCTGGAGGTGGTCGAGGGGGAGTGGCCGGGCGGTGTGGTGCTGGTCGAGTTCCCGGGCGGGATGGCGGACGCCCGCGCCTGGTACGAGTCGCCCGCCTATCAGGACATCCTGAGGCTGCGCACCGACCACATCGAAGGTGATGTGGTCCTCGTCGAGGGCGTCGGCCCCGACTACGACCCGCTGCAGCGCGCCGACAAGCTCCGGGCCGCCCACCCCGGCGGATACGCGGGCTAGCCCCGTCCCGCGAAGCCCCGCGCCGGCCAGCCCAGACCGGCGCGCACCGCCACCACCAACGCTGCACGCGCCGGGGCGGGGGCGGGCGTCGTCCCCCTTCCCCTCGGGGCGGGGCCCGGTGGCGCGTACTTCTTGGGCGGGCCCGGGGGTGGTCAGCGGCCTACTGCGTATCCCTGTGCGCCCCGCGGGTTCGCGGCGGCCAGCAGGATGCCCGTCTCGGGGTCGCGGGCCACCGCGCACAGGCGGCCTTCCGACCAGGGGTCGCCGACCACGACGTCATGGCCGCGGCGGCGCAGTTCCGCGACGGTGGCCTCGCCGATGCGGGACTCCACGACCACCCGTCCCGCCGTCATCGCCCGGGGGTGGAAGGAGCCGGGGAAGGACTCCTGGTGCCAGTTGGGGGCGTCGATGGCGCCCTGGAGGTCCAGCCCGGAGCGCACCGGTGCGCGCAGCGCGACGGCGAGGAAGAAGTGCGTGCTCCACTGGTCCTGCTGATCGCCGCCGGGGGTGCCGAAGGCCATGACGGGGGTGTCGCCGCGCAGGGCGAGCGACGGGGTGAGGGTGGTGCGGGGGCGGCGGCCGGGGGTGAGGGAGTTCGGCAGGCCGGGGTCCAGCCAGGTCATCTGGAGCCGGGTGCCGAGGGGGAAGCCCAGCGCGGGGATGACGGGGTTGGACTGGAGCCAGCCGCCGCTGGGCGTGGCCGCGACCATGTTGCCCCAGCGGTCCACCACGTCGAGGTGGCAGGTGTCGCCCCGGGTCACCCCGTCCCGGTCGACGGCCGGGTCGGCGGCAGTCGGGTCGGCGGCGGCCGGGCCGCCGAGGCCCAGGCCCAGGTCCCCTCCGCCGACGGTCGGTTCCCCGCCGCCCGGCCCGGCGGCCGGTCCGCTCGCCCCGGAGGCCGCGCGGGCGACGGCGGCCAGGGCCTGCTTGCTCAGCCGGGGCGTACGGCCCCCGGGGTGGCCGGGGCGCAGTTCGTATGAGGCCCGTTCGCCGATCAGCGTCCGTCGCTCGTCGTTGTACGGGCGGGAGAGCAGCTCCGCGAGCGGCACCTCGGCGGCGTCCCCGTACCACGCCTCGCGGTCGGCCATGGCGAGCTTGCCGCCCTCGATCAGGGTGTGCAGGAAGTCGGGCGTGCCGAGGTCGTCCGCGCCCAGCCCGTCCGGCAGCAGGGCGAGTTGCTGGAGCAGCACCGGCCCCTGGCTCCAGGGCCCGGCCTTGCATACGGTCCAGCCGTTCCAGGAGTGCCGGACCGGCGCCTCGTACGTGGCCTCGAAGGCCGCCAGATCGTCCCCGGTGAGCGTCCCCGCGTGGCGCTGCCCGGACGAGTCCATGGCGGGCCGGGCCGCCGCGTCCGCCAGTTCCTCGGCGATGAAGCCCTCGCGCCAGACCCGGCGGGCCGCCTCGATCTGGGCCTCCCGCCCCGGCCCGGCCGCCTCCGCCTCGGCGATCAGCCGCCGCCAGGTGGCGGCCAGCGCGGGGTTGGTGAGCAGCCGCCCGGCGACGGGGGACCTCCCGCCCGGCAGATACAGCTCGGCCGAGGTCGTCCACTCGGTCTCGAACAGCTCCCGCACCGTCTCGACCGTCTCGCCGACCCGCTCGACCGCGGGATGGCCGTGCTCGGCGTAGCCGATCGCGTACCGCAGCACCTCGGCGAGCCGTTTCGTCCCGTGGTCGCGCAGCAGCACCATCCAGGCGTCGAACGCACCGGGCACCGCCGCCGCGAGCGGCCCGGTGCCCGGGACGAGGTCGAGGCCGAGCGCGGTGTAGTGGTCGATGGTGGCCCCGGCGGGGGCCGGGCCCTGGCCGCACAGCACGGTGGGTTCGCCGCCCGCCGGGGCGAGGATGATCGGCACCTCCCCGGCGGGCCCGTTCAGATGCGGCTCGACCACGTGCAGGACGAACCCGGCGGCCACGGCCGCGTCGAAGGCGTTGCCGCCGTCCTCCAGGACGGCCATGGCGGACTGCGAGGCCAGCCAGTGGGTGGAGGACACCATGCCATGGGTGCCCTGGAGCGTGGGCCGGGTGGTGAACATCCGAGATATCTCCTACGGGGTGCGGGTGATGGGCTCTCAGCGGGCCGAGGCGTCCGGGGCGGTGCCGTCGTCCGCCACCAGATGGCAGGAGACCTGCCGGCCGCCGCTTCCCGCAAGCTCCCGCAGCGCGGGCGGCTCGGTGCGGCAGCGGTCGGTGGCGAGCGGACAGCGGGTGTGGAAGCGGCAGCCCGCGGGCGGATCGAGCGGACTGGGCAGCTCCCCGCTGAGCACGATCCGGGCGCGCGACCGCTGCGCGGCCGGGTCCGGCACCGGGGCCGCGGACAGCAGTGCCTGGGTGTACGGATGCTTGGGGTCGGCGAACAGCTCGGCGGCCGGGGCCTGCTCCACCAGCTGCCCCAGATACATCACGGCGATCCGGTCGGCGAGGTACTCGACGGCGGCCAGGTCGTGGGTGATGAACAGACAGCCGAACCGCCGCTCCCGCTGGAGATCCGCCAGCAGGTTGAGTACGGACGCCTGGACCGAGACGTCCAGCGCCGACGTCGGCTCGTCGGCCACCAGCAGCCGCGGGTCCACGGACAGCGCGCGGGCGATCGAGACCCGCTGCCGCTGCCCGCCGGACAGCTCATGGGGCCGCCGCCGGGCCAGTTCGGGCCGCAGCCCCACCTGGGCCAGCAGCGCCGCGACCCGGTCGCGCAGGGCGTCACCGGACGCCAGGCGGTGCAGCCGCAGCGGCTGGGCGACGATGGCGCCCACGGTCATCCGGGGGTCGAGCGAGGCGGACGGGTCCTGGAAGACCAGATGGAAGTCCTTGCGCAGCGGACGCAGCGCCCGCTTCGACAGCCGGGTCACATCGCGGCCGTTGATCGTCACGGTGCCCGCGGTCGGCCGGTCCAGCCGTACGGCACACCGTCCCACCGTGGACTTGCCGCTGCCGGACTCCCCGACCAGGCCGACGATCTCGCCGCCGCCGATGCTGAGGCTGACCCCGTCGACCGCCTTGACGGTGCCGGCGGGGCCGGTGAAGTGGCGGACGAGGCCGCTGATGTCGAGCACGGTGGTCCGCGACGATGCCTCCGCGGACGCGACGGCGGCGGCGGTCATGAGGCGGCCTCCTGTTCGGGCTGCTCGGGCCGGTCGGGCTGTTCGGGCTGGTTGGGCTGCTCAAGTCGGCCCGGCTGTTCGGGTGGGCCGGGCGGGGCCGGAACCGGATACCAGCACGCGGCGTCGTGCCGTTCGCGCAGCGGCCGCAGCGCGGGCCGCTGTGTGCCGCACCGCTCACCGGCGTACGGGCAGCGGGGCTGGAAGGTGCAGCGGTCGGGCTGTTCGGTGAGGCTCGGCACCAGCCCGGGGATCTCCTGGAGCCGTCCCCGTTCCCGTCCCTGCCCGTCCGCCGCCCGTCGTCGGCCGGGGACCGGCACGGCGCCGAGCAGCCCACGGGTGTACGGGTGGCGGGGTGCGGTGAACAGTTCGTCCACCGGGGCCTGTTCGACGCCCCGCCCCGCGTACATCACCAGCACCCGGTCGGCGATGTCGGCGACCACGCCCAGATCGTGGGTGATCAGCACGATGGCCGTGCCGAGCCGCTCCCGCAGGGATTGCAGCACCTCCAGGATGCCCGCCTGCACGGTGACGTCCAGCGCGGTGGTGGGCTCGTCGGCGATGAGCACGGCGGGGTCGCACGCGATCGCGATGGCGATCATCACACGCTGCCGCATACCGCCGCTGAGCTGGTGCGGATAGTCGCGGGCCCGCTGGGCGGGGGCGGGGATGCCGACGAGGTCGAGCAGGTCCACGGCCCGCTCGCGCGCCTCCCGGCGGCCGAGCCCCTGATGGCGCCGGAGGACCTCGCCGACCTGGCGGCCGATGGTGAGGACCGGGTTCAGCGAGGTCATCGGCTCCTGGAAGATCATCGCGATCTCCCGGCCCCGGAGGTCCCGCAGCTCCTTCTCGTCCGCCCCCACCAGCTCCCGTCCGCCCAGCCGGATGGAACCGCCGACCCGCGCGGTGGGCGGCAGCAGCCCCATGACGGCGGTCGAGGTCACGGACTTGCCGCAGCCGGACTCGCCGACCACGGCCAGCACTTCACCGGCGGCGATGTCGTACGAGAGCCCGTCCACGGCGTGGACCACGCGGGTCGGGCTGCGGAAGACCACCGAAAGGTCCCGCACGCTCAGGGCAGGGGGCGTCGTGGACGTGGTCATCGGCTGTCTCCCTGGGGGTCGAGGATGTCCCGCAGCCCGTCCCCGAGCAGATTGAACGCGAGCGTCGCGGCGATGATCGCCAGGCCGGGGAAGACCGCCATCCACGGCGCGGCGGCGATATACGCCTGGGCGCTGGAGAGCATCACCCCGAGCGAGGGGGACGGCGGCTGGATGCCGAGGCCGAGGAAGCTCAGCAGCGCCTCGCCGATGATCGCGGAGGGGATGCCCACGGTGGCCTGGACGGTGAGCGCGGACAGGGCGCCGGGGAGGATGTGGCGGAACAGCACGGTGCCGTCCCCGCCGCCGTTGGCGACCGCCGCCGCCACATAGTCCAGGTGCTTGAGCCGCAGCGTCTCCGCACGGGTGATCCGGATGACGGCCGGGACCTGCGAGACGCCCACCGCGATCGTGGCGTTCAGCAGGGACGGTCCGAGGATGGTGGCCAGGCCCACCGCCAGCACCAGGAAGGGGAAGGCGAGCAGGGTGTCGGTGAGCCGGGAGACCACCGAGTCGGCGAACCGCCCGTAGTAGCCCGCGATCAGCCCGAGCGGCACCCCGGCGGCGAAGGCCAGCGCCACCGCGAGCAGCCCGATCTGCAACGAGGCCCGTACGCCGTAGACGACCCGGGAGAGCTGATCGCGGCCCAGGTCGTCGGTGCCGAGCCAGTGGGCCCAGCTCGGCGGCCCGAGGGCGGCCGAGAAGTCGGGCCCGGCCGGGTCGTACGGCGCGATGAGCGGTGCGCACAGCGCGACCAGCACCAGGACGGCGGCGGCCACGGCCCCGGTGAGGGCGAGCTTGTTACGGGTCAGCAGGCGGAGCCGGGACAGCGGGGCGAGCGGGGCCCGCTCCCGCTCCTCGGCGGCGGGGACGGCGGTGGCGGCCGCGCTCACGGGGCACCTCCGGGCCGGGTGTTCACGGGGGCACCTCCGGGCCGGGTGTTCACGGGGGCGTCTCGGAGCCGGGTGTTCATGGGGGCACCTCTGGGGCGGGTAGTCGCGAGGGCACCCACGGGCCGGGTGTTCACGCGGGCGCCTCCGGGCCGGGTATTCACTGGGCACCTCCGAGCCGGATACGGGGGTCGATCACCGAATAGGCGAGGTCGACCAGGAGGTTGACGAGGATGTAGGCGGCCGAGGTGAACAGCACCACGCCCTGCACCATCGCGTAGTCGCGGGAGAAGACCGCGTCGATGGTGAGCTTGCCGAAGCCCGGCAGGACGAAGATCTGCTCGGTGACGACCGCGCCCGAGATGAGGTGCCCCAGCTGTAGCCCGAGCACGGTCACCACGGTGACCAGGCTGTTGCGCAGGGCATGCCCCATGATCACCTGTCGCCGGGAGAGCCCCTTGGCGCGCGCGGTGCGGACGTAGTCGGCGGACAGCGAGCCCAGCATGGCCGCGCGCGTCTGCCGCATCACGACCGCCGCGAGCCCCGAGCCCAGGACGATCACCGGGAGCACCATGTGCCGCAGGTTCTCCATCGGGTCGACGCCGAACGGCACGAAACCGGAGGCGGCGAAGACCGGAACGGCGATGGCGAAGGCGAGCACCAGCACGATGCCGAGCCAGAAGGCGGGCACCGAAAGCCCCAGCAGCGCCACGGCGTTGACCAGCCACTCCTCGGGCCGGCCGCGCCGGACCGCCGCCACCACCCCGGCGCCCACGCCGACGACCACCGCGAGCAGCAGGGCGAGGGCGGAGAGTTCGAGGGTGACGGGCAGGGCCTCCAGGACCGAGTCGAGGACCGGCAGCCCGGTGCGGGAGGAGATGCCGAGGTCACCGGTGGCGGCGTGCCGCACATAGCGCAGGTACTGCACCACGATGTTGTCGTCGAGCCCGTAGCTCTCGCGGATCTGGGCGATCGCCTCGGGGGTGGGCTCCTCACCGGCCAGCGCGGTGGCGGTGTCGCCGGGCAGGGCCCGGACCCCGGCGAAGACCACGACGCTCACCAGGAAGAGCGTGATCAGCGATTCGCCGATGCGGCGGACCGGATAGGACATCAGCTCCCTCCCTTCGCGTATCCGGCGTCCTTCACGCGGATCAGCCCGTCACCGAAGACCTTCAGCCCGGCGACCTCCTTCGTCGCGGACACGTAGTTCGTGGGCTGGATCAGGTAGAGCACGGTGTGCCGGGCGCGGATGCGCTCGACGAGCCGGGCGTAGATCTTCCGGCGGTCGGCCCCGCTCGCGGTGGCGCCGCCCTCGGCGATCAGCCGGTCGATGGCGGGGTCGGAGAGCCCGCCGTAGTTCTGGGCGCCACCGGTGCCGGTGAACGCGTCGATGTTGCCCGCCGGGTCGAGCCGTCCGGACCAGTTGGTCGTCGCCGCCTGGAAGTCGCCGGCGCGGGAGTGCTCCAGGCCGGTGGCGAACTCGGTCGGCGCCAGGCTCACCGCGAAGCCCGCCTCCTTGGCCATGGCCTGGACGACCTGGCCCAGCCGGTTGTCCTCCGGGGTGGTGCTGATCTGCAGCCGCACCCGGACCGGGGTGGCCACCCCGGCGGCCTTGAGCAGCCGTCTGGCCTTGGCCGGATCGCGGGCCGGGCAGCGGGTCCCGGTGGCGTACGGGGTGCCGGAGGGGAGCGGGCCGCAGGTGGGCCGGTAGCGGCCCTGGAAGACGATGGTGTTGATGAGGCCGCGGTCGAGGGCGAGGTCGAACGCCTCCCGCACCCGCACGTCCCGCGCGATGGGGGTGTCGATCCGCCCCGGCGGCGCCCCGGCGCCCTTGGTGTTGCCGATGTTGAGGGTCAGTCCGTAGTAGCCCAGCGAGGGGGAGTTGAAGAGCTGCAGTCCGGGTTCGGTGAGCGCTCTGCCCACCTGGACCGGGTCCATCTGGTCGCCGACCTGGATGTCGCCGGACTGGAGGTTCGCCAGCCGGACGTTGCCGTCGGTGATGGTGCGGTAGACCACGCGCCGCAGATGGACCGCGTCGGCGTCGTAGTAGTTCGGGTCCTTGTCCAGCACGATCCGGTCGCCCACCACGCGCTCGGTGTAGCGGAACGGGCCGACGCAGGTGGGGTGGCTCGCGAAGCCGGTCCCGTAACGCTGCAGGGCGGTCGGGGACATCACCATGCCCGAGCGGTCGGCGAGCAGCGCGAGCAGCGGGACGTACGGTTTGCTCAGCCGCAGCCGTACCGTGTCCTCGCCGACCGCGCTCACGGAGGTGATGGGCTTCAGCTCGCTCGCGCGGACCGAACCGGTCAGCGTCCGGTGCCGGTCGAGGGAGGTCTTGACCGCCTTCGCGTCCATCCGGGTGCCGTCGGCGAACCGGACGCCCCGCCGCAGCCTGATGGTCACGGTGCGGCCTTTGTCGCTTGTCGTCGGCGGTGCGGCGGCGAGCTGCGGCACGATCCGGTTCTCGGCGTCGACGTCGTAGAGCTTCTCGCACATCGCGGCGAACACCGTCCGGCCCACGGCTGTGCTGGCCAGGGTGGGATCGAGCTTGTCCGGGTCCGATTTCAGGGCGATGGTGAGCGTTCCGCCGTCGCGGACGGGCCGGGGGTCGGCCATCCGGTCGGCGCCCACCTCGGCCGTGGGGGAGGCCAGGGAGGCGCAGCCGGCGGTGGCGCCGGCGAGGAGCACACACAGCACCCGGGCGGCGAGGGTGGTGAGGGCGGCGGGGCGTGGTCGGTGGCGGGAGGGCGGTGGGGGCCGGTCGCTGGGTCCGCTGGTTCTTTGGCGCATGGCGGAATGCCTCACTGCTGGGGACTGTGGTGCGCGCGCTGCGGTGCGGCCAGGATGGCGCAGGGACAGCGATTGGTCCATTGGTAGGACCAGATTGATGCCAGCAGACGGTAGCGGGCGGGTCTGGCGACTCTGGTTGCCCGCCCGTCACCACCTGGTTAAATCCCGTCGCGGAGGCGGCCGGGAGAGGGAGGGTGAGAGGCCGGGGAGACGCCTCGGGAAGGGCTCGCCGGATATGAGACTCTTAACCACCGGCCGGGCCGGAAATGGACAAAAGGACAGAGGAAGGCCGAGAAATTGGACTGGCGGCAACTGCGGCACTCCACCCTGTCGAGACCGGACGCCCTGGCCGTCGACCTGGAGCGGCTGATCCTGAGCGGAGAGCTGCCGCCCGGTTCCCGCGTCCCCCCGGAGCGGGAGCTCGCGGAGAGCCTCGGCGTCTCCCGGGGTTCGGTCCGCGAGGCGCTGCGCGCGCTCGCCGCACGCGGACTGCTCGCCCGGCGACCCGGCTCCGGCACCGTCGTACTCGACCCGGGGGCCACCCCGCACGGTGACGCCCTGGCCTCCGGACTCGCCGCCACGGCGGAGCTGTTGCAGGTCATGGAGGTACGCGCGTGCATCGAGCCCTCGGTGACCGCGCGCGCCGCCCGGCGCGCCACCCCCGCCGACATCGTCCAGCTGCACACCCTTCTGGACGCGATGCGACGGGAGCCCACGCGGCGGGAGTTCACCGACCTGGACCGCACCTTCCACCGCGCCATCGCCCAGTACACCCGCAACCCCCTGCTGCTGCGGCTGCTGGACCGGGTCTACGAGATCGGCGAGCCGGGGCGGCGCGACACCCAGCTGTCCGCCGCCCGCCGGCGCGCCACGATCGAGGAGCACCAGGCCATCCTGCGGGCGATCGAGGACCGCGACCCCGAGGCGGCCCGCGCGGCCTCCGAGGCGCATCTGGACTCGGTGCTGCACCGGATCGAGGAGCAGCGGCGGCGATCACGGTCATGACCAGCGCCGGGCGGCGGACGCGGCGGCGCGGGAAGCGTGTGGGGCCGTACGGCGGGGGCCGCGTCGCCGGCCGCCCGGCGAGGGCCGTAGCTTCTGTGGGGAGGGGCCGTCCGGTCAGGCCAACGGGGCGGCGGAGTCGAGGAGTTGCATGTGGGCGGACAGGACGCGCAGGACACGGCCAAGCGGCTGCGGGCGATCAGCGACGAGCTGTCGGACCGCTTCTACGAGCGGGCCGACGTGGTGCGGACGCTGGTGGTGACGCTGCTGGCCGGGCAGCACTCATTGGTGCTCGGCCCGCCCGGGACGGCGAAGTCCGAGATGGCCCGGGAACTCACGGGCCGGGTCGAGGGGGCGGCCTACTGGGAGATCCTCCTGTCCAAGTTCACGGCGCCGACGAGGATGTTCGGCCCCATCGACGTCGCCGCGCTGGCCCGGGGCGAGTACCGCCAGGTCTACGACGGCCGCGCCACGACCGCGCATGTCGCGTTCATCGACGAGATCTTCAAGTGCTCCACGGCGGCGTTGAACGAGACGCTGGGCTACCTCAACGAGCGGATCTACCACCCCGAGAACGGCGGCCGGCCGATCCACTGCCCCCTGATCGGGGCCATCACGGCCAGCAACGAACTGCCCAGCGGCGAGGATTCGGCCGCGATCTACGACCGGCTGCTGGTGCGGATCGAGGTCGGGTACCTGGAAGACCCCTCGAACTTCGCCGCGCTGGTCCGCTCCGCCGTCAGCCGCCCGGCCGCACCGAGCCGGACCACGGTCGAGCTGGCCGCGTTGCGGCACGCCGTGACCGAAGGCGTCCCGGCCGTGGACGTCCCCGACGTGATCGTGGACGCGGTGTGCACGCTGCGGGCCGCCCTGCGCCGCAAGGAACTCGTCGCCTCCGACCGCCGCTGGCGGCAGGCGGTGGGCCTGCTCCAGGCGTCCGCGTATCTCGACGGCCGCCCGGCGGTCGCCGAGACCGACCTGTCGGTGCTGACGCATGTGCTGTGGGACTCGCCCGCCGAACGCCCCACCGTCGAGCGCGAGGTGCTGCACCTGGTCAACCCCGACGCCAAGGAGGCGCTCGACCTGGCCGACGACATCGAGGAGCTGGCGGCCCAGCTCGACGCCATGGCCGGGCAGTCGCGCGAGGCGCTGAGCGAGTGGGTCATCAAGAAGGCCCACTACAAGCTCGCCATGGCGGGGAAGCGGCTGGAGAAGCTGCGCGAGGAGGCGGCCAGGGCCGGCCGCTCCACCGCCGCTATCGACCGGGTCACCGGCCGCCAGCGCGCCGTCCGCGCCCGCGTGCTCACCGAGGCCCTCGGCGTGGACGCGAGCGTGGTGCAGGCCCAGCTCTCGACACCGGCGGGATAGCACCATGGACAGCACTACGGACGGCACGGCTGCCGGCCGTCCTGACAGCACGGCCGGCAGGGCGGCTGACAGCACGGCCGGCAGGGCCGCGGACAGGACGCCGAGCAGCCTCGACGAGCTGGCGAGCCGGGCCGGTAAGTGGCTGGGCCTGTCCGCCGCCGCTGCCCAGCGGCACACCGCGGCCGTGGTCGCGGACCGGTTCGACCGGATCGCATGGCGCGACACCTACGAGCAGTCGGCCGGGCTGCGCGAGCTGGCCGAGGAGCTGAACGAGTGCTACGACCACACCACCGACCTCCTGAGCGACGCGTTCTGGGCCGCCTACAAGGTCGGCCCCCGGTTGCGCGAGCGCGCGGAGATGGCCCCCTCCCGGCTGCTCAACCACCAGGTCGTCAGCGCACTGGTGGAGTCACCGGAGTTCGCCGAGCTGCGCCGGGAGACGGCCGGCGACCCCTACGCCGCCGCCATGGCCGTACTCGCCCAGGCCGCCGCGCTGCGCGGGATGCTGGAGCGCTCCCGCACGGCCCAGGAGCAGGCCGAGCAGGCGCAGCAGGCCCAGCGGGCCGCCGAAGACGCGGCGACCGCCGTGGCCGAGGCGCTCCAGCAAGCGGCCGACGAGACCGACGAATCCGACGCGACCAACGAGACCAACACGGCGGACGGGACCGACCAGGGCGACGAGACCGGCGGGGACGGCACCGTGCCGCGCCCGGCCGCCGACGCCGTACAACGGGCGATCCGGGCCGCCGAGGCCGCGGAGGCCGCCGCGCGGCAGGCCGCCCGAAGCGCCGACCGCGCCCTCGCGGCGGCGGTCCCCGGCATCCGTGCCGCCACGCGGAACGCGGCGGTCAAGGCCGCCGAGGCCGTGCGGCAGGAGGCCGCGCTGATGCGGGCGTGGGGGGTCGCTCCCGGTGAGCTGGAGCGGCTGCCGTTCGACCAGCGCGCCCGGCTCGCCGAGCGGCTGCGCACCGGCCGGCTCGCCCAGTGGGCCGAACTGATCGGCCGCTTCCGGCAGATGGCGGACGGTGAGCGCGCCCGCAAGGTGGAGAACGCCACCGGGGAACTGGTCGGCGTCACGCTCGGCGACGACCTCTCCCGCGTCATCCCCTCCGAACTGGCGAGCCTCGGTCTGCCCGCGATGCGCGCGGTGTTCGCCGCGCGCTACGCCGCCGGGGAGCTGATGCTCTACGACAGCCAGGGGGAGCAGACCACCGGTCAGGGCGCCGTCATCGCGTGCGTGGACACCTCGCACTCCATGTACGAGGCGGGGCCCGGCGGGGTCACCCGGGAGGCGTGGGCCAAGGCGTGCGCCCTGGCGCTGCTGGATCAGGCCCGCCACGCGGGGCGTGACTTCGTCGGCATCCTCTTCTCCGCCGCCGATAAGATCCAGGTCTTCCGCTTCCCGGCCGACCGGCCCGCCGGCATCGACCGGACCCTCGACTTCGCGGAGACATTCCTCGGCGGCGGAACCAGCTACCAGGCGCCGCTGACGGCGGCCGGCGCACTGCTGGAGGAGGAGTTCAACGACACCGCCCGCGCCCGCGGCGACATCGTCATGATCACCGACGACGAGTGCGGCGTCACCGAGGAGTGGATGCGCGGCTGGAACGACGCCAAGCACCGGCTGGGCTTCCGGGTCTTCGGCGTGGCCATCGGCGCCCCGCGCGCCGCCGGAGCCGGTTCGGTCCTGGAGGCCCTGTGCGACAACCTCCGCTCCATCGAGGACCTCACCGACGTCCACGCCGCCGCCGACCTCTTCCGCGTGATCTGACCGGCCGGGCGGGCGCTGACCGGCGGCCGCCCGGTAGTTCGGCACCGGCCCGCGGCACCGGCCCGCAGTACCCGCGGCACCGGCGGTGTCAGTGCCTCCCCCTACGGTGGACACCATGCCCACCGTCTTCCGGCCGTACGGCCGTGTGATGCCCCCTGCCCTGGACATGCCTCCCGCCCTGGACGAGATCAACCGCCGTATCCGCCACCTCATGAGCCGTCCCGCCGACAAGCGGCGGGCCGAGGAGTACACGCGACTGCTGGTGCTGTGGGCCGAGGCCACGGCGGGGAACGGGTCCGACTGGGGCAAGGCGGCCTGACGGCCGGCCCCCGGCTGCTCGGTGAATAAATGGTTAAGCGGTGCGGAAAAAGCGGTTACGTAAATGGACGGATTTTCTGCACGGTGGTCTTCGAATAAGGCGCCCACCTGCGGCTGCGGAAACTAGGGGATTTTCGGTGCAACCGCCTTCCGCCTTTCGCGGTCTAACGGGTCGTTCAATGCGGCAATTCGCCGTCCGCGATGACGGCGACGGAGCCGGCACTTCCCGCCGGTCTGTTCGACGCTGTTTCCACGAAAGGACACCCCCCATGCGTATGCACCGGACCATGGCGGCCACCGCCACCCTCGCTCTCGCCCTGGGCGGAGCCGCGCTCGCGGCGCCCGCCGCCCAGGCGGCCGCGACGACCAGCGGCTCCCTCGTGCGCCAGGACGGTGAGCTGTGGTACAAGGCCGCCGCCGGACAGACGAACCACCTCACGGTCTCCGAGAAGATCGAGAGCCGTGGGGATTACGAGGAATACTTCATCCTCACCTTCCACGACGACAATGACATCACCATCGACGCGCAGGCCGCGGAGTGGAACGAGTGTGTCTACCCCTCGGCGGACGATCACACCACTGTGCAGTGCGCGGTCCTCATTCCGCAGAATTCCGATGACTCGGACAGTTACGATATCGACCTCGGTGACGGCGACGACACCGTGAAGCTCGGCGCCGACAGTTCGGCGTACGCCGGAGTGCATGGCGGCGCCGGCGACGACGTCCTCCAGGGCTCCGCGGCCGACGTGTTCTGGGGCGAGGACGGCGACGACACCATCGACGGTGGCGGCGGGATCATGAGCTTCGGCGCCTACGGCGGCGAGGGCGACGACACCATCACCAACTGCACCGGCGAATGCCACGGCGACGCCGGGAACGACACGCTCAGCGGAAACGGCGAGGACAACATCCTCTGGGGGGACGACGGCAACGACGTCCTGCACGGCGGCGAGGGCGGGGACACCCTCTACGGCGGCAAGGGCGACGACCAGCTGTTCGGCGAGCAGGGCAACGACACGCTCTGGGGCAACAGCGGCAATGACGTGCTGTGGGGCGGCGAGGGCGACGACACCCTCTCCGGCGGTCCGGGCAGCAACGAGGTCCACCAGGACTGACCGGCCACCCCACGTGCCGGGGGACGGGCGCCCGCACAGCGTCCCCGTACGCCTGTGCGCCCGCGCACCGTCCCCGTGGCGCCCGTCCCCCCGGACGCCTACTTCCCCCAGATCTTGCGGTACGCCTGCCGATAGCCCTCCGAGTCCCAGGACAGCGCGCCGCCGCTGTTGGCGGCGGTGGTGATGTGGACGGGGGAGACGTATCCGCTGGCGGGCTCGGACGAGAAGGCGCGGTTGAACTCGTCGATGATCTGCCAGCCCTGTTCGGTGAGGGGCTCGGGCACCGTGGCCGCCTGGTAGCGCTCGCCGTTGACGCGCTGGAAGGCCGACGGATCGCCGTCACCGGCGCCGATGTTGTACGGGGCGCCCGCGCCGTCCTTGCCCGCCGCGCGCAGGGCCGAGTCGATGTGGCCGAAGTACAGGTCGTTGATGGCGGCCGAGTAGGTCCACTTGTCGCCGAAGCGGGCGAGCAGTGCGCGGACTTCCCCGGCGGCGCGGCGGTTGACCTCGGGGATCGGGACGTTCCGGTAGCTCAGCACCTTCACGTCGGGGCAGGCGGCGAGCCCCTTCTCGATCAGGTCGGACTTGTGCTTCGCGAAGGCGACCGTGGCGTCGGTGAACAGGACGACCCCGGCCCGGCCGTTGGACCGGGCGATGATCCAGTCGGCGGTGGTCTTCCCGACGTCCTCGACCCTGGTGGAGACGTTGGTGAAGAGCTTGGGATCGCCACCGGGGCCGGGGGCCGGGGCGGCATGCCAGCCGATCAGCGTAATGCCCGCCGCCTTGGCCTTCTTGACCTCGGCCGCGACGCTCCCGGAGTCGAAACCGGCGAGGACGATGCCATCCGGCTTGAGGTCGACGGCGCGCTGGAACGCGGAGCGGTAACCGGCGTCCGTGCCCTGGCCGTTGAGGGTGCGGACGTTCCACCCGAGGAGCTTCGCGGCTTCCTGGGCGCCCTGGGCGACTCCGGCGGGGCCGGGGTTGGAGAGGTCATGGGCGATGAAGACGACGCTCTTGCCGGAACCGGCCGCCTCGGGCCCGGTGGTGGGCCCCGTCCAGGGGGCGTCGACGGCCTCCGCTTTCTTGACCGCCTGCTTGGCGCGGGCCAGGGCGGCGGGACAGCCGGGCGCGGCGGAGGACCGGTGGGACGCGGTGCCGGTGGCGCCGGGTTCGCAGCCGGCGGTGGCCACGGCCAGCAGCGCGATGGCCGTCAGGGCCGCCTTGCGGGTGGGGTGCACGGGTCTCCTCGCAGGGCACGGGGGCGGGGCACGTGGGGGGCGGGGCACGGGGGTACGGAGGGGGACAGGTTACGGCCGGCGGGGCCCCGTGGGGCAGCCCCCTCCGGCACGTACGGCACCCGCCGTGCACAGTCGTGAACAAGCCAGACCATATGTCCCCTTCGGGCTCCACTCCCCTGAACACCGGGCCGCCCCCGTCCCGGACACCGGCTGAGCGGCCGGCGAGCCACCGGGCGACGCGGAGCTGACCTTAAACCCGGCGAAGCGTGGATTTTCCGTGGTCGTTGCGAGGGCATCCCTTGCGCGTATGCGCGCAGACGGTAGTGTTCACGGCCGGTCGGGTATGTGGCGCAATCCCATCGCCTGCGTTCCGGCACGAACCGGCATCAACGCCAACACCAACACCTCGGTCACCGCTCAGGAGCACATCGAAGGAGGACCTGGGTGTCTGTGGACACGGCGGACCCACCGCACGAACAGGACCCGTCCGGGGACGCGCCGCCGCGTCCGAGGGCCCGTCGCAAGGCGGACGCCCTCGGTGCCCTGCTCGACCGCTGGCCGTTCCGGCGGAAGCTCAACGTCCTGGTGATCGTGCCGCTCGCGGTCGTCGGAACGCTCCTCGGCCTCGCCGTGCACGGTGAGGTGCGGCAGGCCCACGACGCCGCCCGGACCGCCCAACTGGTGCGCGACAGCGGCCAGGTCGCCCGGCTGATCAACGAACTCCAGGCCGAACACCGGCAGGCGCTGCTGCTCTCCGTCCAGCAGGACTCGGTCCGCCCCGGGGCCACCCTCCCCTCGACCGCCGACTACCGCCGGGCCCAGCGGGCCACCGATGAGCGGGCCGCCGCCGTGCGTTCCGCGTTCGGATCGGATCTGCCGGAGGACGAGGCGCGGGCCCTGCAATACGTCCAGCGCCTGAGCGTGCTGCGGGACAAGGTCGAACGGGGCTCGGTGTCCACGGCCGGTATCGACCCCGCGTACGCCGCCGCCGTCGGCTATCTCATCGACGGCATCGGACTCGACCACTTCTCCGGCACCCCGCTGTCCTCCGTCGTCGAGCTGGTCGACGCCGTGCTGCGCGCCGACGCCGCCCACGCCGCCTTCGAGGGCGCGGTGTTCTCGGCCGAGACCCGGGACGCCAACGCCCTCACCGAGTACACCCGCGCGGTCGGCGCCCACCAGGTCTACGAGGAGCAGTCGGCACGTTTCGCCAGAATCGCCGAACCCGACCAGGTCCTGCGCCTCGAGGGCATCGAGCGCAACGCCGAGGAGAACGGCTTCGAGGACCGGTTCGCCGAGCTCCGGATCGACCCGAGCTCCCTCCAGGGCCGGTCGCCGCGGCAGCTGCGCGCGTCGATGGCCGCGGGCACGCGGCAGGCCGAGGCCCGCCTGGAGATCACCCGCGCGCTGATCGACCAGATCGCCGACCGGGCCGAGAGCCGTTCCCAGGACGCCCTGCACAAGGCGCTGGCCCTGCTCGCCCTCGCCCTCCTCGCCTTCGCCGTCTGGCTGGGCTTCTCCATCCTGGTGCGGCGCTCGGTCGTCCGCCCCCTGGCGGCCCTGACCGGCGCCGCCCACCAGGTGGTCGAGGTGGCGGGCGAGGAACTCGCCAAGGTCGAGGAGGACGACCCGGCCGAGGCCACCGACAGCACCCCGCTGCGCCCCCGGCCGATCCCCGTCCCGGTGCGCGACGAGATCGGCGCCCTGGCCGAGGCGTTCAACCAGGTGCAGGTCACCGCCGCGGCGCTGCTGGAACGCCAGGTGCTCAGCCGCCGCAACGTCGGCGAGATGTTCGGCAACGTCGGCCGCCGGGTCAGCAACCTGACCACCCGCCAGCTCAGCCTGATCGACGCCCTCGAACGCGAGGAGACCGCCCCCGACGTCCTGGAGCGGCTCTACCGCATCGACCACATCGCCGTACGCCTCCAGCGCAACGCCGACAGCCTGATGCTGCTCGCCGGAATCCGGGAGACCGAGCTGGACGCCCGGCCGACCACCCTGGCCAATGTCATCCGGGCGGCGCTCGGCCGGATCGAGGGGTACCAGCGGGTGTCCCTGCGATCCGGGACCGAGGTCACCGTCGCTCCCGACATCGTCGGCGACCTCACGCTGATGCTCGCCGAACTGCTGGAGAACGCGGTCGGGTTCTCCCCGTCCGACAGCCCCGTCGAGGTCGTCGTCCGGCCCGGCACCGACGTCAGCGCGGACGGCGGTGCGCTGATCGAGGTCATCGACCACGGCCTCGGCATGAGCGCGGAACGCCTCGACGAGGAGAACGCCCGGCTGGTGCGCCGCGAACGGCTCGACCTCGTACCGACCAAGGTGCTCGGCCTCTTCGTGGTCGGAAGCCTGGCCCGGCGCTGGGGCATCCGGGTCACCCTGAGCCGTACGCCGGGCGGCGGGGTCACCGGCAGCGTCTGGATTCCCGCGACCCTGCTGCTGACGCTGAGCCCGCTGGAGGAACCGGCACCGGCACCCGTACCGGCGTCGGTGCCGGAGTTGGCACCGGAACCGGCCTCGGTGTCGGCGTCGGGTGCGGGTGTGGCGTCGGCGTTGGTCTCGACGGGACGCCGGGCGGCGCCGACGACGGAGGCCGGTCTGCCCCGGCGCGTCCCGGCGGCGGCCCGTACGAGCCCGGAGTCGGCGGCCCGTACGAGTCCCGAGTCGGCGGCCGGCCCGGCGAACGACCCGGCCGCCTCCGCATCCCCCTCCGCATCCGCCTCCCGCCCGCTGCGCCGCCGCGTCCGGGGCGCGACGCTCGACAGGACCACCTCACCGGCCGACCGGGCGATCCCGGCCGCACGCCGGCCGGTCGACGCCAAGGCGGTCCGCGCCGAACTCGACGAGTTCGAGGCCGCCGTACGCAGGGCGGAGCAGGACAGCGCCGCCACCCAGGCCCAACCCGTACCACCGACACAGCAGCGACCCCGGAAGGAGTCGGGAAGTGACCACGCCGACGGATAAGAACGGTTCCACTGAGCGGGAATCCACCGATCTGCGAGCCGCCGCGGCCGACTTCACCTGGCTGCTCGACCGGTTCGCCACCGAGACCGCCGGGGTCGTCGACGCCATCGCGGTGTCCTCCGACGGTCTGCTGATCGCCGTCTCGCAGCTGAGCGAGCGGGCCGACTCCGAGCGGCTGGCCGCGATCGTGTCCGGTGTCACGAGTCTGGCCGCCGGGGCTTCCGGCAACTACGGCCTCGGCGGCCTCAACAAGGTCATCATCGATCTGGAGGGCGGCCATGTGCTGGTGTCGTCCATCGGCTGCGGTGCCGTCATGGGTGTGGTGACCACCAAGGAGGCGAAGCTGGGCAACGTCGCGTACGAGATGACCCTCTTCGCCAACCGGGCCGGGGCCGCGCTCACCCCCCAGCTCGTCATGGAGCTGAAGAGAACCGCCGGGTCCGCCGGCTGACGGGACACGCGGCGCACTCAGAAGGGGGTCGAGATGGTCGCTGGTGAACCAGGACCGCACGAGTCGGCACCGCCACCGCACGAGTCGGCACCGTACGAAGCGGAACCGCACGAGGCGGCGGACAGCGCCCGGGACGCCCCGGAACGGTCCGAGCCGCTTGAGCCGCCCGTGGGCCGCGCTCCCGCCATCCGCCCGTTCCTGCTGACGGCCGGCCGGGTGTCCGGGAGCGGCACCGCGCCACCGCTCCCGGTCGAGACCCAGATCGTGGCGACGTCGGACGGGCTGTCCGCCCTGCGGTCGCTCACCTTCGAACGCCGCGACATCGTCGCCGCCTGCCGACGCCCCCAGTCGGTGGCGGAGCTGGCCGCCCGGCTGCGCCTGCACCTCAACGTGGTCCGCGTCCTGACGGAGGACCTCTGCACCGCCGGACACCTGGCCGTCCACGTCCCGGAGGCCGGGACGGTCCACGACATCTCCGTACTGCGAAGGGTTATCGATGGTCTCCGTGCCGTCCCCGACTCACGGGGCTCACTCCGCGACAGCGGCTGATCAACCGCCGCTGCCGGTCAAACTGGTCATCGCCGGTGGCTTCGGGGTCGGCAAGACCACGGCCGTGGGCTCGATCTCCGAGATCCGGCCGCTGACCACGGAGGCGGTGATCACGGAGGTCGCGGCGGGCGTGGACGACCTCACGCACACCCCCGGCAAGACCACCACCACGGTCGCCATGGACTTCGGCGTCATCACCATCGACCCGACGCTGAAGCTCTACCTGTTCGGCACGCCGGGCCAGGAACGCTTCGGCTTCATGTGGGACGACGTGGTCGAAGGCGCCCTCGGCGGTCTGGTGATCGTGGACACCCGCCGGCTGGACGACTGCTACGCGGCGGTGGACTACTTCGAGCACAAGGGCATCCCCTTCGCCGTGGCCGTCAACGCCTTCGACGGGGAGGTCCGGCACGACCTCGACGAGGTGCGGTGGGCGCTGGACATCTCCGACCCCGTCCCCCTGATCGTCTTCGACGCCCGCGAGACGGGCTCGGTCCGCGACGCGCTCCTGGTCGTCCTCGACGTGGCCCTCTCCCGCGCCCAGTCCGCCGACCCGGCCTGACGCGACGAACGGAGACTCAACCAGCTCACCAACCAGCTCGACCGGCTCAGCAGGCTCACCCCGGACGCTCTCCCTCCCCGTCCGACAGCGGCCGCAGATGGGTGCGACGCCCCTCCTGGTCGAAGATGCCCAGCGCCTCGGCCGGCCCGTCGTGAGCCCCGAAGGCGTGGGGGACCATGGTGGAGAACTCCGCCGCCTGGCCGGTCTCGACGAGAATCCTGCGGTCCCCCAGGACGAGGACGACGGTTCCGGACAAGACGGTGAACCAGTCCCAGCCGGGATGGACCCTCAGCGCATCGGCAAGCGTCGGGGCCGGCTTGGTCAGGCGCATCTTGGCCACGACGACCCCGGGCTGCCGGTTCAGCATCCAGGCGGTCAGCCCGCGCGCCGTGTCATGCTGCGGCCGGATGATCACGTCACCGTCGTCGGCCGACTCCACCAGCTGATCCAGAGTGGTCCCCAGCGCTCGCGCTATCGCACTCAACTGATCAAGACTGATCCGCCGATGTCCCGTCTCGATACGGCTCAGCGTGGACGGACTCAGATAGCAGCGGGCGGCCAGTTCGTCGAGCGACCAGCCCAAGGCCGAACGCAGCCCCCTGATGCGCTTGCGGACCAGGCCGTCGAGAACACTGTCCTCTTGCGTCATACGCAAGAGCGTATGCCGTAACGGAAACGGCCTCGTAAGGTCGAAGCATGACGGACCACCACCACAGCCACGACGACCACCACCACAACCACGGCGTGACCGAACCGGACGACTCGGCCATGGCCGCACTCCTGGACCTCGACGCCGAAGTCCTGCACACATTCCTGTCCGACGTGACGTCCGACCTGGCGCGGCTGAGCCCCGACCGGCCACCCCACCGCATCCTCGACCTGGGCAGCGGCACCGGCGCCGGCACCTTCGCCCTGCTCCAGCGCTTCGCGGACGCCGAGGTGATCGCCGTCGACCGATCCCCTGAGCTCATGGACCACCTGCGGGACAAGGCCCGGGAACGCGGCGTGGAGCACCGGGTCCGCACCGTCCAGGCGGATCTGGACGGCGCGTGGCCGGCCCTGGACACCGTGGACCTGGTATGGGCCTCGGCGTCCGTCCACCACCTGGCCGATCCCGACCGAGGCTTGCGCGAGATCTTCCGGTCGCTGCGCCCCGGCGGACTTCTGGCGGTGATCGAGATAGCCGGTTTCCCGCGCTTCCTGCCCGACGACGTCGGCCGAGGGCGCCCCGGACTCGAAGCCCGCTGTCATGCCGCGATGGCCGAAGCGCGCGCCGAGCACCTACCGCACCTGGGCTCCGACTGGGGTCCTCGTATCTCCCGCGCCGGATTCACCATCGAGGCGGAGCGCCCCTTCTCCATCGACCTGCGCCCTCCGCTGCCGGAGGCCACCGGCCGCTACGCCCAGGCCACTCTGCGACGCGCGCGTTCCCATCTGGCCGGGGCGCTGAGCGCCGACGACCTGGCCACGCTCGACCACCTCATCGACAACGACGCCCCCGACGGCGTCCTGCGACGCGACGACCTCCACGTCCGCGTCGAGAGGACGCTCTGGGCGGCCCGACGCCCATGAACCGGCCTTCCCGCGACAGAACCTGACGCCGCTTTGACTTCGGCCCTGAGCGGTGCATAACTGCTCGCCGCACGACATCCAGCGCGATCGCGAGGCTCGTCCCGGTCCTGCTCGACGACCGCTCCGCCCGCTGGCAGCGGCTGCTGGACGACCGGTCGCTGATCCGCACGGCCGTCGAGGAGCTGCTGCGCTTCGACGTCAACCGGGGTCCGGGCATGCCGCGCTACCTCACGGAGGACGTCGAACTGGGCGGCGAGGTGATCCCGAAGGGCAGTAGGACCCTGTCGGTCATCGACGCCGCCAACCGCGACGAGCGGATGTTCCCCGACCCGGACGAACTGGACCTGAGCCGTTCCCCCAACCGGCACCTCTCCTTCGGCGCCGGCTCGCACTACTGCCTCGGCCAGGCACTGGCCCGTACCGAACTCCAGGTCACCCTGGAGATCCTGCTGGAGCGGCTGCCCGGTCTCGCCCTGGCGATCCCGTCGGCCGAACTGGTGCGGCGCGAGGGGCTGCTCACGGACGGCTTCGAGCAGGTCCCGGTGGTGTGGTAGCGGGGGAGGACGAGCGCGAGGACGAACCTCTGGCTGTGCGCGTCGGCTCAGGCGCCGAGGGCGAAGAGGAGAGCGGTGGTCCCGGCGCATCCGATGGCGCCGAGGGCCGTTCCCGCGACGGCGGCCCACAGCCGCCCGGTGCCGCGACGGGCGTGGTGGACACCCATCGCGCCGAGCGCGACGGCGAGGGCCCCGGCGAGGATCGCCCACGGCAGGGTGACGAGCACCAACGAGGGCACCCACGCACCCAGGGCGGAGAAGACGCCGAGGACCAGCGCGGTGGGTCCCAGCGCGACGGCGGGTGAGTCACTTCGGCCGGACACGGTCGACTCGGACATGGCCTGCCCCCTGGAGAACCGGTTCACATGCTGTGCCGATCGTACCGGCGGGGGCTCCGCCGAGGGCACGCGCGGTCGAGAGCCGGGGCAGCGCCGTGCATGGTGCTGCCCCGGCGGTCATGGCCGGGGCAGCTGATCTCACGGGGTGTCAGACGGTCTCGGCGGTCCAGCGCTGGTGTACGAGCCCGTGACAGCGCCACTGGGTGACCTGCGTGTTCTGCTGGCCGGTGGTGGTCTGGTCCATACACTTGCCGCTGTACTTGTTGATCAGGAGGAACTGGTCGCCGTTCTCGACTCCGACGCGACTCCACAGCTGGTCTTCATAGGTGCTGTTGCAGCCGTAGCCGGTCAGCTTATGGCCGTTTGCCACGCTGTGGTTGCCGTTGGCCAGGCAGGTGCCGCTGGCCACGTTGCGAAGCTGGAACCAGTCACCCTGGACGGGCACCATCTCCCACCTCTGGTTGGCCCCGCCGTGGGCGTTGTACAGAATCACGGGGGTACCAGGATTCGCCGAGCCGCCCTGCAGGTCGAGGACCAGGCTGGGAGTCTTCACGGTGTGGATGATGACGGTCTGATTGGCGGCGGCGTCTGCTGGTTCCGCGGCGCCGGCCGGATGCGCGGTCAGGCCGGTGAGGGCCAGGGCCAGCAGTGACGTCGTGCCGAGCGCTGCCTGCCGGACGTACCGAACGGTGGGCATAGCGTCTCCTCCCCATCGGAGTCTGTCCGCCTCTGAGGCGGGAGCACCTAGGATCCTCGCCCGTGCTCGAGTTCCACATGGGCGTCGGCAGTGGTCCACGAGCAGCAGTTGCCACCTCCGCGATCCGAACCCCGAGCGGGCATGGTGCGCGGATGGCGGGTGCCACGCGACGGACTCGACTGCTCCGTGCGATGGGGGTAGCCCGGCTCCACGGGAAAGCGGCCGCGCCAGCCGTCAGCGGGTGCGATTCCGGTGGGGCATGAGTTGCATGGCCGCCGCGCGCTGACCGGGTGACCTCTGCCGCGGGCCATATGTGGGTGCTGCGGGTCGAGGGCCGGTTGGAGTTCACGCGCCGGCGGCCGACGGCCGGGGGCCTCACCCGGCTCAGGTGGCGGGTGGGGTGCGCGCCTCGTCACCGGGCCGGGGGAGAGCGGTGATCCCGGCGAGGATGAGATCGATCCCGGCGAGGAACTGCTCGCGGTCGTCGTGCCCGCGCAGCTGGTCCGCGACGGTCCGGGTGAACGGGTAGTCGTCGGGGTCGAGTTCTTCCCATGCCGTCGACGCGGCATCGAGGAACCGGGCGCGGTCCACGTCGGGCCCGAGCGTGCGGGCGCTCGCGGCGTTCGCGGCGTTCTGGCCCGCGGCGCCGAGGATGTAGTGCATCAACGCCGAGGTCGCCGCGAACCAGCTGCTCTCGGGCACGTCGAGCGCGCGGATCCGGCGACCGATGCTTTCGAAGATCCGCGGCGCCACCGTCGCCCAGAGGCTGCGGGAGAGCTGCGTCGCGAGCTGTGTGGCGAGCCACGGGTGTTCCTCGATCGCGTCGAACAGGCCGAGCGCGACGGCGCGGATCCCGTCCTGCGGTGAGTCCGCGGACCCGGCGGACGCGGCGGGCTCGGCGGACGCGGCGGGCTCGGCGGACGCGGCAGACCCGGCCGACCCTGCGGGCTCGGCGGACCCGGCAGACTCGCCGGACCCGCCGGACGCGGCCGGCTCGGCGGCCAGAGCGGCGGCGACGACGGCGTCGGTGGCGGCGCCGAGCAGCTCGCCCTTGTTCGCCACATGCCAATAGACCGCCCCGGGCCCAGTGGCGAGGCGCTCGGTCAGCGCCCGGAACGTCAGCCCGCTCTCACCGGCCGTGTCGAGCAGCTCGATGGCGGTCTCGACGATGCGCTCGCGGGAGAGCGCCTCTGTGCGCCGCTGTGACCGGCGCGTCCGCGTTGCCATGCGGTCATCTTGACACGTCTGGAGCACCGTTCCAATATGGAGCGCCGTTCCAACATTGGAACGGCGTACCAGAGAGTGCCGGCCGGACCACCCCACCGACGGTCCGGGCGGCCTCGATCCCGAAGGATTCAGATGCGCACTCCCGTCACGGTCATCGGCGCCGGACTCGGCGGCCTCACCCTCGCCCGCGTCCTCCACGTCCACGGCATCCCGGCCACGGTCTACGAGGCGGAACCCTCGCCCACGGCACGTGCGCAGGGCGGGATGCTCGACATCCACGAGGAGAACGGCCAACTGGCCCTGCGGGCGGCCGGCCTGCTGGACGAGTTCCGCGGCCTCATCCTGGAGGGCCGCCAGGCCATGCGGATCCTCGACCGGAACGGCACCGTCCTGTTCGACCAACCCGACGACGGCACGGGCGGACGCCCCGAGGTGCAGCGCGGCGAACTACGCCAGATGCTGCTCGACTCGCTCCCGGCCGGCACCGTCCGGTGGGGCCACAAGGTCAGCGGCGTCCGTGCCCTCGGCGAGGGCCGCCACGAGGTGACGTTCGCCGACGGCGGCACCGTCGTCACCAGCCTGCTGGTCGGCGCGGACGGCGCGTGGTCACGGGTCCGGCCGCTGCTCTCCACCGCCACACCCGAGTACGTCGGCCGGTCGTTCGTCGAGACCTGGCTGTTCGACAGCGACACCCGACACCCGGCCGCCGCGAAGGCGGTCGGCGGCGGGTCGATGCTCGCGCTCGCACCGGGCAAGGGAATCCAGGCCCATCGGGAAAAGGGCGAAACCCTGCACACCTATGTGGCGCTCACCAAGCCGCGGGACTGGTTCGCGACCATCGATGTCACCGATGCCGCCGCGGCCACCGCGCGGATCGCGCGGGAATTCGACGGCTGGGCGCCGGAGCTCACCGCACTGATCACCGACAGCGACACCGCGCCGGTCCTGCGTCTCCTCAACGCCCTGCCGATCGGGCACCGGTGGGACCGGGTGCCCGGAGTGACGCTGGTCGGCGACGCCGCCCACCTCTCGGCCCCGAACGGCGAAGGCGCCAACCTGGCCATGCTCGACGGCGCCGAACTCGGCACGGCCCTCGCCGCGCACCCCGACGCCCCCGAGGCCGCCCTCACCGAGTACGAACAGGCCATGTTCCCCCGCAGTACCGAAGCCGCCGCCGAAGGGGCCCAAGGCTACGAGCTCATGTTCGGCGAGAACGCACCCCACAGCCTGGTCACCGCGTTCACCGGCCACCCGTAGCCGGGCATTCCCGCGCCTGCCAAGTCAAAGCCTGGCTGCGGAGGCCATTGGCGGCGTGGGCCGGTCAGTCGCTCTCCCGGTAGTTCATGAACCAGTGGGTGTCGAAATAGCGGGCCATCGTGAACCGGTGGTGCGGGTCGATGAGGATGCGGCAGACGAACTCTGCGGCCTGGCAGCCGAAGGGGACGTCCTCGCCGTCGAAGGACCGGACCACCACGGGCCAACGGTCGGCGTCGTCGCCGTCGGCCCTCCAGCAGTACAGGTCCTCGTGCTCCGTGCCCGCCCAGACGAGCAGCCCGTCCTCCCTGAGATGCGTCCACGGCTCCTGGTTCAGGTCCAGGTATCCATCGAAGGCGCCCACGCCGAACGTCTCGACCATGCGCTTGTAGTCGCTCGGCAGCGCGGTGCCCAGACGCGACTCCACCTCCGCCCAGCACACGTCCGGCCGCTGGGCGGGCTGCGTCCAGCCGGTGATCCGCATGAGCCGCTCCACCCAGTCGACGTCGACGTCGGCGTCGGCGTCTTCGTCCTCGTCCGGAACGACCGCCAAAGGTTCTGGCACCTCCCGGCGAGCGACCACCAGGACCGGCCGCTCGACCCCTTCGGCGTCTCGCGCCGTACCCGTGCCGACCCACTGATCCCCGTACGCCCACGCCCGCATCTTCACGGCCCGGCCCTCGAAGGGAACGAGCAGAGCCGCGCCCCTGGAATCGTCGGCCGTCGGATCGGTGAAACCGTCGAGGACGAGGGTGCGCGGGGCGCCGTACCTGCCGACGAGCAGGTCGGTCAGAGCCTGCGGGACCACGTCGCTCGGCAGGTACATATGGCCGTCCCCCGGGCCGAGCTGGGCCAGCAGGTCGTTCACGGTCGCTTGCGTGAGCTCCATGGCGGACAGTGAAGCGCACCGCACTGACACCGGACGCGCGGTCTGTCGTGTGGATCACGCCGCGGGCGGGGGCCGGTCACTTCGAGTCGACCCTCCCCAGCGGTTCACCGGCCGCGGTCAGGGCGCGACGGGCGGTGGGCCACGCGTCGTCGAGGCCCAGTGCGGTCCGCAGATAGGCCAGGGTGGCGCGCTGGACGAGGGCGACGCGTTCGGGGCTCTCGTCGGTGGTCCGCGTGTCGTGGGAGCCCTGGATGCCGCCGAGTCCGTGTTCCGCGCCGAACAGCGTCAGCAGATCGGTGGCACCCGGACTCAGGCGGTAGCCGTCGGTGAACCAGTCCGGGCCGCGCACCGTCAGTGGGGACTGGTCCCGGTCGCCGGCGACCACCAGGCTCGGCGTCTTCAGTCCGGCGAAGTCCGGGCTCATGAACGGGAAGTACTCGGCGGCGAGCGCGCTCAGGTCGGCGCCGCCGGTACCGGGCAGACAGAGCAGCACGGCCGCGCTGACGCGGGGGTCGGCCATGCTCTCACCGGGCGTGCCGTCGGCGTCGATGACCCGTGCGCCCACGAGTGTGCTGGCGGTTTGCGCGCCCCACGAGTGCCCGGCGACCGCGACGCGGTCGTGGTCGACGCGTCCGGCCAGCCCCGGCACCTCGGCTTCGATGGTGCCGAGGTGATCCAGGACGCAGGTCAGATCGTCGGTCCTGATCCGCCAGATGTGCGGAGTGCGCGGGTCGTCGGGCGGCAGGCCCAGCGCGTCGAGATGGGTCGGCTGCACGACGACGAACCCGTGGGAGGCCCAGAAGTCGGCCAGGGGCGCGTAGTCGTCCATGGTCAGGGTCGCGCCGTGCGAGAAGAGGACGACGGGCAGGTCGCGTCCGGCCGTCGGCGCCGTAACCCGTACGTGCAGGTCCTGGCCCCGGCCGGGGGCGGGGAGGGCGACCGGCCGGACGGCGACGGTCGGGGTGGCGGGGGTGGCCGTGGTGGTGTCGTACATGAGGTGAAGACCTTTCTGGACGGGCGTCGGGGCCCGTGCGGCGCGGTGGGCTGCCATACTGGAAAAACGGAGCGTTGCTCCGCATCATCCGCCACAATACGGAGCGTCGTTCCGCTTTGCAAGCAGGAGGTGTCCTTGATGCCCACGGACGAAACATCGACGTCCGCCACCGGCCGACGTAAGCGATCCGACGTCCGCCGGAACGAGCAGATGCTCCTGGACGCCGCCGCGGCCGTGTTCGTCCGCGCGGGGGTGGACGCCCCCGTCCGGGAGATCGCCGCCGAGTCCGGCCTCGGCATGGGCACCATCTACCGCCACTTCCCCACCCGGGCGGACCTGGTGGTCGCGGTCTTCCGGCACCAACTCGACGCGCTCGCCGCCGCCGCGCACACTCCCCCCGCCGCCGACACCCCGTACGAGGCCCTGCGGCTGTGGGTCCACCAGTTCGCCGACTTCCTGGTGACCAAGCACGGCCTGGCCGGGGCGATGCGCTCGGACCAGCCCGGATTCGAGAGCCTGCACGCCGAGTTCGTCGAGCGCCTGCTGCCCGTACTGGACCAGTTGCTGACGACGTCCGCCGCCGCCGGCCACACCCGCGCGGACGTACGGGCCTACGACCTCATGCTCGCCATCGGCAACCTGTGCATCGGGGTCGGCACCTTCCCCGACTACCAGGCCCGCCACATGATCGACCTGCTCCTCACCGGCCTCGCGCGAACCTAGGGACTTTCGTTCGGGCCATCGGACGGACCACAGGAAGACGGCCGCGATGGGGAGATGGGACATGAGCCGCCCTCGGACGGCTCCCTTGGCTTGACGCCCGTGCCGCCGAGCCTGCGCTGCCGGCGCCCGTCCAGAGGTCTTGGAACGGTGGCATGATGCGGACGACCACGATCAGCTGGTCTCGTGGTGCCACCAGGAAGAAGAAATAGCCGCCTGCCGCGTCCATGCGGCGTATCCCCCCTGTCCGCGGGCCGTTGCCGTAGTCGCTGACATCGACGCCCATGCCGGCCAGGTCGACCAGTTGCTCGGCCAGACGCTCCACTTCGGTCACCACGTGAGCGGGGATGCCGCCTGCCACGTGCGCGTGATCGGGGTCGTACTCCCAGCGCCAGCCGACGCTCATCGAGGTGGGAACCCGAGCGCGGCGTGTGCGTCGTCCAGGATCTTGCCGATTGCGGACGCGGCGCGTCGGGCCTGCGTCGCGTCGCCTGTCTGGGCAGTGTCCTCCCAGCGACGGAGCTCTTTCGCGATATCCGGCTGCCGCTGAATGTGGACGTAGACGGCCCACTGGGCGATGAACCGCTGGAGAGGGGCCAGGTCGGAAGCCTGCCGGGACTGGTCGGCGGCCTGATCCAGCTCCCGCGTGAAGGCGGGAAGGGCGGCGGGGGCGATCTGCGCGACGGCCTGGCGAAGGGCCGTGACAGTGGCAGGCGGCTGAGGGATGAGTGGCTGCCCAGCGGCGGAGGTGGTCATTGCTGCTCCCATGGGCGAGATGCTGATCCCTGGGAGCAGCGTATCGAGTGCGAGCCCGATCGCATCGCCCGAACGAGTGAGGGCGCGTCACCTCGGCCCCTGGCGGGGACAGCGCCCGAGCACTCGGGACGGAGCCGGGGCCGCGTGCCACAGGACCTGGCCGGGGCAGTCGTAGCAGGCCGGACAGCCGAGCCAGTAGCTCCGGGAGATCCAACCGTCGTGCCTGATCTCCCGGATCCGCGCAGTTCCCTATGGCCCCTACGCGGAGAATCCCGCGATGCCGATCGGGCAAGCGACCCCGGTCCCGCCGATGCCGCAGTAGCCCGCCGGGTTCTTGTCCAGGTACTGCTGGTGATATGCCTCCGCGTAGTAGAAGGGGCCCGCGGGGAGGATTTCGGTGGTGATCTGGCCGTAGCCGGAGCCGGTGAGGACGGACTGGTAGGCGGTGCGGGAGGCTTCGGCCTCGGACTGCTGCTCGGGGGAGTGGGTGTAGATCGCCGAGCGGTACTGGGTGCCGACGTCATTGCCCTGGCGGAAGCCCTGGGTGGGGTCGTGGGACTCCCAGAAGAGCTTCAGGAGGGCGCCGTAGGAGGTGACGGTCGGGTCGAAGACGACCCGGACGGCCTCGGTGTGGGCGGTGAGGCCGGAGCAGACCTCCTCGTAGGTGGGGTTCTCGGTGTGGCCGCCCTGGTAGCCGACGAGGGTGGTCCACACGCCCGGGGCCTGCCAGAACTTGCGCTCCGCGCCCCAGAAGCAGCCCAGGCCGAAGTCGGCGACGACCAGGCCCTCCGGGTACGGGCCGGCCAGCGGGTTGCCCAGGACCGTGTGGCGGTCGGGGAGGGGGAAGCCCGGTTCGGGGCGGCCCTTCAGCGCCTCCTCGGGGGTGGGGAGGTGGTTCTTGTGGCGGCTGAACAACATCACGGGGCTCCCATGCGGATCCGGCTGGCTGGCGGGTGCGTTGCGTATAACGGGATTCGGGGGGTTGGCATTCCGCCCCGGCCCCGGGGTGGTGCCGATGCCGACGGTGCTCAGCGGCCGCGGCCGCCTCGCCGCTCAGCGCGGCAGCGTCGCCGGGGTGCCGCCGCCGCCCTCCCAGCCCGCGACCGCGAGCGCCCGGTAGGCCGTGTACTCGGCCGCCGGGTCCGCCCCGTACGACCACGGGACCGCGCCCACATGGCCGTCCACGTGGCGCAGCTGCTCCAGCGCCTCCGCGTACCGCTCCGCCCGGACCAGGAAGAAGACCAGCAGATGGCGGACGTGCGGCAGGACCGGGTGGTGGGCGGGGGCCTGGCGGACGGCGAAGAGCGCGCCCTCGATCGCCTTCGTGACCACCTCGCTCCGGTAGAGGGTGCGCACGAGGTTGGCCTCCGGCAGGTGCTCGAAGACGCCGAAGAGCGGCAGGGCGGGGAGGAGGCTCTTCTCGGGGGCCGACGCGGCGGCCGCGTGGGTGAAGGCGTCGGCGCGGTCCTGGGAGCCGTGCCACTTCTCGCACCAGTAGTGGAGGGCGGCGAGGTGCGCGCCCATGTGGTGCGGGGCGCGCTGGGTGACCTGGGACCACAGCTCCTCGAAGTCGGCCTGCCGGTAGGCCAGACCGCGGGCGACGGCGAGCTCGATGATGTGCGGCACCGGGTCGTCCGGGGCCAGCCGGGCCGCCTCCCGGCAGACGTCCCGGGCCTCCTCCAGGATCATCCGGAAGTCTTGGGAGGACGGGTCGCGCAGCGCCTGGCGGACCAGGAACTCCGCCTGCACCGCCGCCGCGCCCGGGTCCTCCGGGGCCGCCACCCGCCAGGTGCGCAGCCACATCCCGCCCTGGCCGGGGGCCTGGGCGAGTTCGAAGGCCGCCGCCCCGGCCAGCGTCTGCACCCGCTGCCAGCGCAGCTCCGAGGTGGTCTCGGTGAGCGCGAGCAGGCGCGCGGCCGGCTGCCAGTCCTGCCGCGCCTGGACCTCCTCCAGCGTGTCGATCAACTGCTGGTCGGGGCCGGGCAGCCGGACGTCCAGCCGCTCGCGCGGTACGAAGCCGTACTCCTGCGGGTCCGAGGCGCGCACCGCCCCCTGCACGGCCTCGCGGCCCCCGCGCAGCCGCCGTACGGCGGGTACGACGATCAGCCCGCCGATCATGACGATGGCGATGAGGAAGATCAGAAGCTCCATGAGGTGTCCCCGTGTGAAGTCCCGTGACGGCTTGTGGTCCAGCCTATGCGCCCCGTCGGCCGCATGAGCCCTGGACGGGCACGGCGGGCGTTACGCTCGGCCCCATGAGCCACCAGCACCCCCAGGGTCACCCCCAGAGTTTCGAGACGCTCGCCATCCACGCGGGCCAGGAGGCGGACCCGCTCACCGGCGCCGTCGTGCCCCCGATCTACCAGGTCTCCACCTACAAGCAGGACGGGGTGGGGGGCTTGCGGGGCGGTTACGAGTACAGCCGTTCCGCGAACCCCACCCGCACCGCCCTCGAGGAGAACCTGGCGGCGCTGGAGGGCGGCCGCCGCGGCCTCGCCTTCGCCTCCGGCCTGGCCGCCGAGGACTGCCTGCTGCGCACGCTGCTGGTCCCCGGCGACCACGTCGTCATCCCGGACGACGCGTACGGCGGTACGTTCCGCCTGTTCTCCAAGGTCGCGGAGCGCTGGGGCGTGGAGTGGTCGGTCGCCGACACCTCCGACCCGGCGGCGGTACGGGCCGCGCTCCGCCCCCGGACGAAGGTGATCTGGGTGGAGACCCCGAGCAATCCGCTGCTCGGCATCACCGACATCGCCGCCGTCGCCGACGTCGCCCGCACCGCGGGGGCCCGGCTGGTGGTGGACAACACCTTCGCCAGCCCCTACCTCCAGCAGCCGCTCGCGCTCGGCGCCGACATCGTGGTGCACTCCACCACCAAGTACATGGGCGGACATTCGGACGTCGTCGGCGGTGCGCTGGTGGTCTCCGACAGCGCTCTCGGGGACGAACTCGCCTTCCACCAGAACGCGATGGGCGCCATCGCCGGGCCCCTCGACGCCTGGCTGGTGATGCGCGGCATCAAGACCCTCGCCGTCCGCATGGACCGGCACAGCGCGAACGCCACGCGGATCGCGGAGATGCTCGCCGCGCACCCCAAGGTCACCCAGGTCTACTACCCGGGGCTGCCGGAGCACGCGGGCCACGAGACCGCGGCCAAGCAGATGCGGGCCTTCGGCGGCATGGTGTCCTTCCGGGTCGCGGGCGGCGAGCAGGCGGCGGTCGAGGTGTGCGACCGGGCGCGGCTGTTCACGCTCGGGGAGTCCCTCGGCGGCGTCGAGTCGCTGATCGAGCACCCGGGGCGGATGACGCACGCCTCGGCGGCGGGCTCGGCCCTGGAGGTGCCGGCCGATCTCGTACGGCTGTCGGTCGGTATCGAGGCGATCGACGATCTGCTGATGGATCTGACCCAGGCGCTGGGCTGAGGTCTGGGCCGCCTGGCTGGCTTGGGCGGCCTGGTCCGTCTGGTGTGGTTCGTCCGTCTGGCTCGCTTGGGTCGCCTGGTCCGTCTGGTCGGCCCGCCTGGGCCGCCTGACTCGGTTGGCCTGTATGGCGCGTCGGTCCCGTCTGGCGTGCTTCGGCCGCCTGACTCGCTTGGCCTGCATCGCTTCTGCCCCGCCTGGTCCGCCTGGTTCGCTTGGGCCGCCCGGTCCGTCTGGTGTGTTTGGTCCGTCTGGCTCGCCTGGGTCGCCTGTCCGTCTGGTCGGCCCGCTTGGGCCGCATGGTTCGCTTGGTCCGGGGCGCCCGGGGAGGCGTTCCCCGGCCGTTGAGCGTTCGCCGCCCCCTCGACCGCCCCTTGAGCGTTCACCAACCCTCGAGGGGAGGGGTGGTGTCGGTGGGTGGCGCGGTCCACGGTTCGACGATCGCCGCCCAGACGCCGAAGGCGACGGCCGCGGCGAGCAGCAGCAGCCAGCCGACGGTGCGCAGCACCCGGTGGCGGCGGAGGAGCCGCCGGCCCCGTTCGGCGGCCCGGTCCGCCAGGTCCGGTGGCAGCGCCGGATGCGGGCCTTCCAGCATCCGGCGGACCTCGTTCTCCTTGCGGTCCGGAAGGCTCATGGCGCGGCTCCGGCCGCGCCGGTGGCCGTCCGGCGGCCGTTGGCCGGGGGCATTCCGTTGGACGGGGGCATTCCGGTGGATGGCGGTGTTCCGCCGGGCGGCGACGTTCCGCCGGGCGGCGGCGTTCCGGTCGTGCCACGTCGGGGTGGCGCGCTGCGCATCGTCGCCATCGCGCGGGTGCAGATCGCCCGGACCCGTTCGACCGGGAGGCCGAGCGCGGCCGCCGTCTGTTCCTCCGCGACCCCCTCGTACAGCCGCAGCACCAGCACCAGCCGCTCCTGCGGGGTGAGCCGGGCCAGGATGCCGCCGCGCGGGCGGCGGTAGTGGTGGCCTCGGTGGGCGAAGAGGGCGGCCAGTGCCTGACGGGTGTGGTCGTACGGATCCTCGCCGCGCAGCCGGTCCCAGCGGGCGTACGTGCGCGCGAGCGCGATGGTCAGCAGGCGCTCGGCGGCTTCGGTGTCCCCCGTCGGTTCCCCGGTGAGCAGTGTGGCCGCGTGCAGCAACCGGCCCCCCGCGCCCGCGACGAATGTGTCGAACTCCCGGGCCCGGCGGTCCTCCCGTGCTGCCCGCCGCTCTCGTACCACGCCCTCCGCCTCCCGTTCTTTTAGGACACGGCAGGCACGGGCGCCCGGTCAAGAGGTCTGCTCACGGTCTGCCCCGGCTCCCCTTGGACAGGTCCCCCTTCGGGCGGGGTGTCCTCAGGTGGCGGGCGTCGCCTGAGGCACCGCGGTGACCGCGGCGGCGAGGGAGATGTTGAAACGGGTCAGCAGATCGCAGAAGACATCGCGCTCCTCCGCCGTCCACTCCTCGGTCACGCGGGCCATCAAATCGCGCCGGGAGGAGCGCACTTCCTCCAGCCGGGCCTTGCCGCGCGGGGACAGCTGAAGCACGACCGCGCGGCCGTCCTCCGGGTGCGAGGTGCGCTTGACCATGCCGGAGTCGACCAGCGGGGCGACCTGGCGGGTCACGGTGGATGAGTCGATGCCCATGCTCCCCGCGAGCGCCTTGACCCCCATGGGGCCTTCTTGGTCGAGCCGGTTGAGCAGCAGATACGCGGCTCGGTCCATGGAGTTGCGGGCCTGGCCGACGCCGCCGAGCCGGGTCTGTTCCGCACGGCGGGCGAAGACGGCGACCTGGTGTTGGAGGGTATCCAGTACGCCTGTGTCGAGTTGAGTCGTCATGTCCGAATGGGAGGGCATGGCCTGGGGCTCACTTCATGCGGTGGTCTGTGGGATGGGGCACAGAGTACGCGGCCCAGGGCCCGTCCGTATGGGTGCTGCAAAAACCTGATGGCCAGCGATCCACAACCTGCCGTTCTGGAGCGTTTCCCGGCACCGGCCCGGCCCCCGTCGGTCCGCCGGGGCGAGCTGCCAGACTGGGGACCATGGCTGCACGACTCGGCGACGAGGAGGGCCCCGGCTCCGGCTCCGGCCCGGCCCCGCACCCCACCGCCCTCACCCCCGCTTCTGCCCCCGCCCCCACCTCCGAAGGATCGCCGGAGGGACCGTCGGAGGCGGCGTCCGAGGGATCCGCGACGGTCACCCTCGACGATGTCCGCAGGGCACAGAAGACGCTGTCGGGGGTCTCCCGGCTCACCGTGCTGGAAGGCAGCCGCTATCTGTCCGGTCTGGTCGGCTCGCCGGTCCATTTCAAATGCGAGAACCTCCAGCGCACCGGGTCGTTCAAGCTGCGCGGCGCCTACGTGCGGATCTCGGGGCTCAGCTCCGGGGAGCGGGCGGCCGGGGTGGTCGCGGCGAGCGCTGGGAACCATGCGCAGGGCGTCGCCCTCGCGGCCTCATTGCTCGGGGTGCGCTCGACGGTCCTCATGCCCGAGGGCGCACCGCTTCCGAAGATCGCGGCCACTCGGGAGTACGGCGCCGAGGTGCTGCTGCGCGGCCAGATCGTGGACGAGACGATGCGGGCGGCGCGGGAGTACGCCGAGCGCACCGGCGCGATCTTCATCCACCCCTTCGACCACCCGGACATCATCGCGGGGCAGGGCACGGTGGGGCTGGAGATCCTGGAGCAGTGCCCCGAGGTGCGCACCGTGGTGGTGGGCATCGGCGGGGGCGGGCTGGCGGCCGGGGTCGCGGTGGCGGTGAAGGCGCTGCGGCCGGATGTGCGGGTGGTGGGGGTGCAGGCGGAGGGTGCCGCGGCGTATCCGCCGTCGCTGGCAGCCGGGCGGCCGGTCACCCTCGACGCACCCGTGACGATGGCGGACGGCATCAGGGTGGGGCGGCCGGGTGATGTGCCGTTCCAGATCATCGAGGAGCTCGTCGACGAGGTCCGTACGGTCACCGAGGATGAGCTGTCCAGTGCGCTGCTGCTCTGTCTGGAGCGGGCGAAGCTGGTGGTGGAGCCGGCGGGGGCGAGCCCGGTGGCCGCGCTGCTGTCGGCGCCGGGGTCCTTCGAGGGGCCGGTGGTCGCGGTGCTCTCGGGCGGCAACGTCGATCCGCTGCTGATGCAGCGCATCCTGCGGCACGGCATGGCCGCGGCGGGACGCTATCTGTCGCTGCGGCTGCGGCTCACCGACCGGCCGGGGGCGCTGGCCACGCTGCTGGGGGTGCTGTCGACGCTGGACGCCAATGTGCTCGACGTCGGCCATGTACGCACCAATCCGCGGCTCGGGCTGAGCGAGGCCGAGGTGGAGCTGCACCTGGAGACGAAGGGGCCGGAGCACTGCGCGGAGGTCCGGGAGGCGTTGCGCGGGGCCGGGTACACGGTGATGGCCTGACGTGATCCGCGCCTACCGCTCGGCGACCGCCTGAGAGGTCCTGGAGCCATGGACTCCTGGTCCTGGAGCCCTGGGGTCCTGGAAAGGGGCCCGCGGAGAGCGGTGAGGGGCCCCGGCCGTCCGGCCGGGGCCCCTCACCGGGCGCTCAGCCCTGGTACGGCTTCGCCTCCAGGATCCGCACCGAGGCGGTGCGGCCGTTGGGCAGCTCGTACTCCGCGTCCTGGCCGACCTTCTTGCCGTTCACACCCGTGCCCAGCGGGGACTGCGGCGAGTAGGTCTCGATGTCCGAGCTCGCGTACTCACGCGAAGCGAGCAGGAAGGTCAGGGTGTCGTCCGGATCGCCGTCGAACGCGATCGTGACCACCATGCCGGGGGCGACGACGCCGGTATCCGCGGGTGCCTCGCCGACCTTCGCGTGCTCCAGGAGCTGCGTCAGCTGACGCACTCGGAGCTCCTGCTTGCCCTGCTCCTCCTTGGCGGCGTGGTAACCCCCGTTCTCCCGGAGGTCACCCTCCTCCCGGGCAGCCTCGATCTTCTTCGCGATCTCGACACGTGCGGGACCCGACAGGTACTCCAGCTCGGCCTTGAGCTGGTCGTACGCCTCCTGGGTCAGCCAGGTGACGTTCTCGCTGGTCTGGGTCACAGGTGCTCCTCGTCGGTGCTGGGAATACAAATGAACGCCCTACTCAGAAGGGTGCGCCTTCAAAGCCGGGCGAAACCACGAGCCTAACAATTCCGGCAGGAAACGGGGAGGAGGGAACTGGGCGCGATGGGCAGGAACCCGTCAGTGCTGGTCAGATCGGGTCAGTCGACCGACACGTCCCGCTCGGTCACTCGATCATCGGACGGGTTCGCAGCCGACCAGCTCGGCGCTGGTCGCGCGGGCCGTGGTGCGTACGGTCACGACCTTGACCAGGTCGTCCTGGTGCTGGCCGAAGGTGAAGTCCTTACGGCCCACCTCGGTGTGGTACTGGTCCAGGGTACGCACCGTACAGACACCCGTGCTGTCCTTGTCCTTGGTGACTTCCAGCCGGACCTCGACGGCGTCGTCGGCGACCACCTTGAACGCGGTCATCCGGCCGCTGACGTCCTGGCCGGCGATGTAGTCGTACCCGAACCAGGCGATCAGGGCCAACAGCCCGGCCCCCAGCACCGCGCCCACGATCTTCAGCGTGCGGTCGGCACGTGCGTCCGCGGAGCGGCCGTAGCGCCCCTCGGGCAGACCTTCGCGCACCGCGGCCATGGGCGTTCCTCCTGCTGGGGGAGAGATCGGAATTATTCGTCCCCGGTTTAGGTCACTATAGAAGCCGTCTTCCGCGACGAATCACTGAGGATCGAACTTGACTGAGCAGCTGCGTTTGATGGCCGTGCACGCACACCCCGATGACGAGTCGAGCAAGGGCGCGGCCACCATGGCCAAGTACGTGTCCGAGGGGGTGGACGTGCTGGTCGCCACCTGCACAGGCGGAGAGCGCGGCTCCATCCTCAACCCCAAGCTCCAGGGTGACCCCTACATCGAGGAGAACATCCACGAGGTCCGGGCCAAGGAGATGGACGAGGCGCGCGAGATCCTCGGCGTTCAGCAGGAGTGGCTGGGCTTCGTGGACTCCGGACTGCCCGAGGGTGATCCGCTGCCGCCCCTGCCCGAGGGCTGCTTCGCGCTCCAGGACGTGGACGCGGCGGCGGAGCCCCTGGTGAGGCTGATCCGCTCGTTCAAGCCGCAGGTGATCACCACCTATGACGAGAACGGCGGCTATCCGCACCCCGACCACATCATGACCCACAAGATCACGATGGTGGCCTTCGATGCGGCCGGCGACCCCGAGAAGTACCCCGAGGCGGGGGAGCCCTGGCAGCCGCTGAAGCTCTACTACAACCAGGGCTTCAACCGGTCACGCACCGTAGCGCTGCACGAGGCGCTGCTGGCCCGCGGTCTGGACTCGCCGTACGGGGAGTGGCTGGAGCGCTGGAAGGACTCCGGGCGGCCCGAGCGCACCCTGACGACCTATGTGCCCTGCGCCGACTACTTCGAGATCCGCGACAAGGCGCTGATCGCGCACCGTACGCAGATCGACCCCGACGGCGGCTGGTTCCGGGTGCCCATGGACGTCCAGAAGGAGGTCTGGCCCACCGAGGAGTACGAGCTCGCCAAGTCGCTGGTGGACACCTCCCTCCCCGAGGACGACCTCTTCGCGGGCATCCGCAACAATTGAACGCATGATGAGCGCCACCAGCACCCTCGCCATGACGCACCTCGTCCCGCTCGCCAAGGACCTGGACGAGAACAAGGTGACCCCGGGCGTCCTCGGTTTCATCGTCTTCGCCGTGATCGGCGCGGCGGTGTGGCTGCTGATGAAGTCCATGAACAAGCACATGAAGCGGGTGGACTTCGAGGAGGCGCCGGAGCCCGGCAAGGCTCCGGCGGCGGCCTCCGCCGAATCCCCCAAGGGCGCGGAGCGCACGGCCTGACCGTGGGTCCGGCCTGACTGCGGGTCCGGCCCGACCGCGGGCCCGGCCTGATCGGCGGATCGCCCGTCCGTGGCCGCGACCCGTCCGTGGCCCCGACCCGTCCGCGGGTCCGGCCTGACCGGCGGGCCTCCGGGCGGGTGGAGCCACACGGCCCGGTGCCCGGTGTGGGCGGAACCACACGGCCCGGCCCGGCCGGCGTGGCCGCACACCCCGGTCCTCTCCACGCGCTCTTCGTGCCCAGGCGTGAGAGGCCGGTCCGGAAGGACGGCCATGACCTCGCGCGAGTGGCGGCTCGGCACCATGCCGAGCCGCCATGCCCGCCACCCCGTCTCCGGCTCGACACCGCCCGTGCTCCAGCACCAGCGCGAATGCCTCCGCGCACCCCTCCAGCCGGGCTTCCCCGCCGCTCCCCCTCCGGCATCTTCCGCAGCAGCTTGCAGGCCGCTCCTGGGCCACCGCCGTGCCGATGACCGAGCCGCCCGCTGCGCCCGCGTTCCGGGCCGTCGTCGCCCGTGGCAGCGCTTTATAGCCGGGAGCCGTCCGGGATCGGCGTCCAGGCGCCCCGCCGGGCAACGCCGTCCCGGGCGTGCCGCTGAGCGGATATGACCGGTCGCGCGACCTGCTCGGCGGCCCCGTCGGTCAGGGCAGGCGTAAGGAAGCTGCTGACCTGGGCCGCGAATCTGCTGTACGCGGCCTTCACGGCAGCCGGCGGCTGCGCAACAGGTCGTGAGACGGCCGCGAAGGCCGTCCGGCCGACGGGTCACTCGTCGGTGGCCTTGTCCATCAACGCGCCGTACGCCAGTTGCAACGCGTCCGCTCCGGCGAGGGCGGCGAGCGCCCCCATAGCGGTCCGTGTCGCACGCGGCCAGAGCAACTGGCCGGCGGTCAGGGTGGAGGCCACCCAGACGCTCATGCAGAAGGGGCAGGTCAGCAGCTCCCCGATGGTCTCCTTGCCGTCTTCGGACGTGGCCTCCTCGCGGAGCTCGGCCGGGCCCTGGGGACCGTGGTACCTGGTGAAGGGAGCGCGCAGAGGGCTGGTCACCGAGGCCCTGCTCAGGAGTCGGCTGAGCCGGAACGTGGCCAAGGCCGTCAGCGCGACGTCCCAGGGTTCGGGCCGCTCGGGCAGCTCACTTCCGCTGCGCCGGACCGCTACGGCCCATGCGGCCGTATACTCGCCGAATCCCGCCATGGCCGCGAGGTAACCGCCCAGCGGCCGCTCGTGACCGACCGAGTACTCCCGTCCGGTACGGCGGAGAAGCTTGCCCAGACGCGGTCCAAGGCGGCTGTCGGCTGCGGTGCCCATCACAGGTGCCCTTTTCCTGTCCCGATCCGTGCCTCAATGGTTGGTGGCGCCTTCGTCCCGGCCCCGTCGGCGCAGCGCCGGTTACGCGTCCGGCGGTCCAGCGGTACGCCCCGATGCTCCAACGGGTTGAACCCCCTACGACCCTCCTGGCCGAAGCGGAGACCGGATGCCGTGGCAAGTAGCCCCTCCGGCGCGCCGCAAACCGCTCAGGGGCGGTGCGTTCTGGCGGCGGTCTGCCGGGCGCCCGGACTGCGGGCGCCCGGACTCTTGACCGGAGCGCCAGGCGTGCCAGGACGGGCAGGGAGATGCCGGCAACCGGGTGGAGCCCGCCACGGCCGGTGGGTCAGGGCGTCGGCACCGGGTACCCGTTGAGGCATGTTCAAGCGCGCGCTGTGGCAGGGACTGGTCGCCGGCACCGCCGGAGGTGTCGTGATGACTCTCGGTGAGAAGATCGAGCAGGCCCTCACCAGGCGGCCCGACTCGCATGTGCCCGCACGGACCCTTCAGCGCGTGACCGGCCTGCCCGAACATTCTGGAAGGCAGCCCGTGCCGGTGAACTGGGCCATGCACTTCGGGCAGGCCGCTGTGCTCGGTGTGCTCCGTTCGGTCATGGCCCACGTCGGGCTGCGCGGCCCAGTGGCGTCGGCGAAGTTCGCCGTCGTGCGCCTCACCAACGACCAGATCCTCGAAAACGCCACCGGCGTCGGTGCCCCGCCCTCCACCTGGCCCCGCGGGGAGCTGATCGTGGACGTGCTGCACAAGGCTGTCTACGCGTTCGCCACCGGCGCCGTCGCCGACGCCCTCGCCGCACGAGGCGGCCCCGGGCCCGGACAACGCCACGCCGCCGTCCGCCCCGGCCGCCACGCCGACGTCGGGCCCCTGTCCCGCGACGACGTCCACGGCCGCTGACCTGGCCTGTCGAGGGAGCGGCCGACGATCACCGCACCATGCCGAGCGGCCTTGTTCCTGTTGGTTCACGGGCGGCGCAACTTCTTACTCCTGGGTCCGGCCATGGGGAGCTGGGCCGGGCGGACCGGATCGTGCGACGATTCGAGATATGAACCGCCTGGCCAACTCACAGTCGCCGTACCTGCTTCAGCACGCCGCCAATCCGGTGGACTGGTGGCCGTGGGGGCAGGCGGCGTTCGACGAGGCGAAACGGCGCGGCGTACCCGTTCTATTGTCGGTTGGTTACTCCGCGTGTCACTGGTGCCATGTCATGGCCCATGAGTCGTTCGAGGACCAGGCGACCGCCGACTACCTCAACGCCCACTTCGTCTCCGTGAAGGTCGACCGCGAGGAGCGGCCGGACGTCGACGCGGTCTACATGGAGGCGGTGCAGGCCGCGACCGGCCAGGGCGGCTGGCCCATGACGGTCTTCCTGACCCCCGAGGCCCGGCCCTTCTACTTCGGCACCTATTTCCCGCCCCGGCCCCGGCCCGGTATGCCGTCCTTCCGGCAGGTGCTGGAGGGAGTGCGGGCCGCCTGGGCGGACCGCCACGACGAGGTCCAGGACGTCGCCGGGCGGATCGTCCAGGACCTGGCCCAGCGCACCGGCATCGCCCTGGGCTCCGACGCGCCCCAGCCGCCCGACGCGGAGGGGCTGCACGCCGCGCTCATGACCCTGACCCGTGAATTCGACGCCGTGCGCGGCGGTTTCGGCGGCGCGCCGAAGTTCCCGCCGTCCATGGCGCTGGAGTTCCTGCTGCGCCACCACGCCCGCACCGGCTCCGAGGGCGCGCTCCAGATGGTGTCGGCCACCTGCGAGGCGATGGCCCGCGGCGGGATCTACGACCAGCTCGGCGGCGGTTTCGCCCGCTATTCCGTCGACGCCACCTGGACCGTGCCGCACTTCGAGAAGATGCTGTACGACAACGCGCTGCTGTGCCGGGCCTACGCCCATCTGTGGCGGGCCACCGGCTCGGACCTCGCGCGCCGTGTCGCCCTGGAGACGGCGGACTTCATGGTCCGCGAGCTGCGCACCGCACAGGGCGGCTTCGCCTCCGCGCTGGACGCCGACAGCGACGACGGCACCGGCCGGCACGTGGAGGGCGCGTACTACGTGTGGACGCCCGAGCAGCTGCGCGAGGTGCTGGGGGAGGCCGACGCGGAGTTCGCCGCCGGGTATTTCGGGGTGACCGTGGAGGGCACGTTCGAGCGGGGCGCCTCCGTGCTCCAGCTGCCCGACGGGGAGCGGCTCGCGGACGCCGCCAAGGTCGCCTCCGTGCGGGAGCGGCTGCTGGCCGCCCGGGAGCGGCGGGCCCGCCCCGGCCGCGACGACAAGATCGTCGCCGCGTGGAACGGGCTGGCCGTCGCGGCCCTCGCCGAGACCGGTGCCTACTTCGACCGCCCCGACCTCGTGGACGCCGCGACCGAGGCCGCCGAGCTGCTGGTGCGCATCCACATGGACCCGCGCGGCCGGCTGGCCCGCACCTCGCTCGACGGCACCGCGGGCGGCCACGCGGGGGTGCTCGAGGACTACGGGGACGTGGCCGAGGGCTTCCTCGCCCTGTCCGCCGTCACCGGCGACGGTGCGTGGGTGGACTTCGCCGGGCTGCTCCTGGACACCGTGCTGAACCGGTTCACCGCCGAGGACGGCACGCTGTTCGACACCGCCGATGACGCCGAGGCGCTCATCCGCCGCCCCCAGGACCCCACGGACAACGCCGCGCCGTCCGGCTGGACGGCCGCCGCCGGGGCCCTGCTGTCCTACGCCGCCATCGCCGGCAGCACCCGCCACCGCGAGGCCGCCGAGCGCGCCCTCGTCGTGGTGCGGGCCCTCGGCCCCCGGGTGCCGCGCTTCATCGGCTGGGGCCTGGCGGTGGCCGAGGCCCGGCTCGACGGACCGCGTGAGGTGGCCGTGGTCGGCCCCGGCGACGACCCGGCGACCCGCGCCCTGCACCGCGCCGCGCTCCTGGCCACCGCCCCCGGGGCGGTCGTCGCGGTCGGCGAACCCGGCTCCGGCGAGGTCCCGCTGCTCCAGGACCGCCCCCTGCTGGAGGGCCGCCCGGCCGCGTACGTCTGCCGCGGCTTCACCTGCGACGCGCCCACGGCCGATGTCGAGGCGCTGACAGCCGCGCTCGGCGGCTGACCGGGGTCTGACCAGGGGCCGGGGAGGCGGGCGCCCGGGGCGCCCGCCCCCGGGTCGGGGCCCGGGACCGTCCCGGAGTGTCCGGGGCACAGCGCGCGGACGGCCGCGGCGGTGCCCCGGGTGGGCAGCGTCGTGGCGGCCTCGGGCGCTGCATGCGGTGAGGACACCGGGCCGGGTGCTGCGGCGGGCGCTGGCCCGGGGCCGCCGCCCAGACGGCTCCGGGGCACCCGGGTCTCCGGTGCGGCTCCGGGACGGGATGGCGGCCGCCCGGTGGTTCCGGGTGGCCCGCGGGTGGCCTTCGGGCCAGGCTCCGGGTGGACCAGTGCAAGGCCGGAGACAGCGCCGTGCCCTGTCCCGAAGTCACGCCCACACCGGGTCGGCTCCGGGGCCGCCCGGTGGTTCCGGGTGGCCCGGGGTGGCCTTCGGGCCAGGCTCCGGGCAGATCAGCGGCAGGCCGGGGGCGGCGCCGAGACCGGCACCGAAGCCACACCCGAGTCGGCTCCGGCGTAGCCAGAAGTGGCTTCGGACCAGCGGAAGTGGCACCGGGTCGACCCCTGGCCGGTGGCCGGCCCGGGAGATGGCGGGCTCATCCGCTCATCGGGCGGCGGATCAGAGCGGTACGCCGCGGGAGAGCAGGTCGAGTGCGCGGTCGATGGCCGCCGCCATGTCGTGGGCGCTCGGTGCGCTCTCCTTGGGGCGGTGGTCCAGGCAGTGGAAAATCGCTTCCCGCAGGGCGCCGAGGGTGGCTCCCACCGCGACCCGCACCGCGAAGTCGTCCGGGGCCCGGCCGCTGCGCTCGGCCAGCGCCTCGCCCAGCAGTGCCCCGTTGTCGGCCGGGCCCCCGCTCATCCGAGCGCGCAGCGCCGGGACCTGCCGTACGAGGACCAGCCGCGCCAGCAGCTCCTCGCGTTCCGCTCCCGCCGAGGGGCCCAGCAGCCCCACGGCGGCGTGGCGCAGGGAGGCGGCCGGGGGTTCGTCCGGCGGGCGCTCGCGGATCGCCTCCGCCATGAGCGCGTCGTACTCGTCGGTGAGGACGATGTCCTCCTTGGCGGGGAAGTAGCGGGAGACGGTGCTGGGCGAGACGTCGGCGGCCGCCGCGATCCGGTCCACCGGAGTGGCCTCGTACCCCTGCTCCGCGAAGAGCCGGAGGGCGGCGCGCCGGATCGCCCGCCGGGTCTTGATCTTCTTCCGTTCGCGCAGTCCGGGCTCCGGCGCGTGCTTCGGCTTGCGCTCGTCCCTGTGCTCCGGCGCGCGCTCGGGCTTGCGCTCCGGCGCGCGCTCGGGCTGGGACGTGGTGGTGGCCTTGGGCATCAGGCGTGCTGGTAGGCCACCAAGGAGATGCCGACGTAGTGCACGACGAAGGCGGCCAGCGTGAAGCTGTGGAACACCTCGTGGAAGCCGAACCAGCGGGGTGAGGGGTTGGGGCGCTTGGTGCCGTAGACCACCGCGCCCACGCTGTAGAGCAGCCCGCCGACGATGATCAGCGTCATCACGGCGATGCCGCCGGTGCGCAGGAAGTCGGGCAGGAAGAAGATGGCCGCCCAGCCCAACGCGATGTAGCACGGCGTGTACAGCCAGCGCGGGGCGCCGACCCAGAAGACCCGGAAGGCGATTCCGGCGAGTGCCCCGGCCCATACCAGCCACAGCAGCAGCTGCTTCTTGCCGTGTGGCAGGAGCAGCAGCGTGAAGGGCGTATAGGTGCCCGCGATGATCAGGAAGATATTGGCGTGGTCCAGCCGCCGCAGCACCGCGGTGGCGCGCGGCCCCCAATTGCCGCGGTGGTACAGCGCGCTGGTGCCGAACAGCGCGCATGCGGTGAGGGTGTAGACGGCGCAGGCCAGCCGCCCGCGCGGACTGTCGGCGAGGGCTGTCAGCACCACGCCGGAGACCAGGGCCGCGGGAAACATGCCGGCGTGCAGCCAGCCGCGCAGCATCGGCTTCAGGGGGAGCGGTGGGGCCGCTTGCGGCCCTGGGGGGTTCTCAACAGCGGCGTCGGGGGCGGCGGCAGTCATGGCGTCATGCTACCTACACCACCGTAAGTCACCGGTCAATACGAGTGGTGATGGTCACCAAGGCGCCCACTGGACAGATGGCCCACACCGTCGGATGATCAAATGAGCGCGGTCGGCACCGGATGAGCTGAGCATCCGGGTCGCAGCCCCCAAGGGGTAGCTGTCTCCATAAACGGATATGAGTGCACATATCCGTCCAAACCCTCAATCGATGACGCCGGAGCTTGTGCGGTTCCGGCGGGATGGAGCGATCGTGGCGCCCAGCAATGTGGCTTCCTCCCTCACCACCCCGAGCCCCACGAACCACCAGGAGCTCGTCTCCTGGGTCGGCGAGATCGCCGCCCTCACCCAGCCCGATGAAGTGGTGTGGTGCGATGGCTCGGAGGCGGAGTACGACCGCCTGTGCGCGGAGCTTGTCGAGAAGGGCACCTTCAAACGCCTTGACCCGATCAAGCGCCCCAACTCGTACTACGCCGCATCCGATCCGAGCGATGTGGCGCGCGTCGAGGACCGCACCTTCATATGCTCCGAGCAGGAGGCGGACGCGGGCCCGACCAACCACTGGAAGGACCCCGGTGAGATGCGCGAGATCTTCTCCGGGGAACAGGGGCTCTTCCGCGGGTCGATGCGCGGCCGGACCATGTACGTGGTGCCCTTCTGCATGGGCCCGCTCGGTTCGCCGCTGTCCGCGCTCGGCGTGGAGATCACCGACTCCGCGTACGTCGCCGTGTCGATGCGCACGATGACCCGCATGGGCAGCGCCGTGCTCGAAGAGCTCGGGACGGACGGCGACTTCGTCAAGGCCGTCCACACCCTCGGCGCCCCGCTGGAGCCGGGCCAGGCCGACGTTCCCTGGCCGTGCAACTCGACCAAGTACATCTCGCACTTCCCGGAGGCGCGGGAGATCTGGTCGTACGGCTCCGGCTACGGCGGCAACGCCCTGCTCGGCAAGAAGTGCTACGCCCTGCGCATCGCGTCCGTGATGGCGCGCGACGAGGGCTGGCTCGCCGAGCACATGCTGATCCTCAAGCTCACCCCGCCGCGCGGCGAGGCCAAGTACGTGGCGGCGGCGTTCCCGAGCGCCTGCGGCAAGACCAACCTCGCGATGCTGGAGCCGACCATCCCCGGCTGGACGGTCGAGACGATCGGCGACGACATCGCGTGGATGCGGTTCGGCGAGGACGGCAGGCTGTACGCGATCAACCCCGAGGCGGGCTTCTTCGGCGTCGCGCCCGGCACCGGTGAGCACACCAACGCCAACGCGATGAAGACCCTGTGGGGGAACTCGGTCTTCACCAACGTCGCGCTCACCGACGACGGCGATGTGTGGTGGGAGGGCATGACCGAGGAGCCGCCCGCCCATCTGACCGACTGGAAGGGCAACGACTGGACCCCGGCGAGCGAGACGCCCGCGGCCCACCCCAACGCCCGCTTCACCGTGCCGGCCGGCCAGTGCCCGATCATCGCGCCCGAGTGGGAGGACCCCAAGGGCGTGCCGATCTCGGCGATCCTCTTCGGTGGCCGCCGGGCCAGCGCCGTTCCGCTGGTCACCGAGTCCTTCGACTGGCAGCACGGGGTCTTCCTCGGCGCCAACGTGGCGAGCGAGAAGACCGCCGCGGCCGAGGGCAAGGTCGGCGAGCTGCGCCGCGACCCGTTCGCCATGCTGCCGTTCTGCGGCTACAACATGGGCGACTACATGGGCCACTGGGTGGAGGTCGGCAAGAAGGCCGACGCCGCCAAGCTGCCGAAGATCTACTACGTCAACTGGTTCCGCAAGGACGCCGACGGGCGGTTCGTGTGGCCGGGCTTCGGCGAGAACAGCCGGGTGCTGAAGTGGATCGTCGACCGCCTGGACGGCAAGGCCGACGGCGTGGAGACCCCGATCGGCGTGCTGCCGACGCGCGAGGCGCTGGACACCGACGGTCTGGACCTCGACGACGCCTCGCTCGACCTGCTGCTCACGGTCGACAAGGACGTCTGGCGCGAGGAGGCCGGGCTGGTCCCCGACCACCTGAGCACCTTCGGTGAGCACACGCCCAAGGAGATGTGGGACGAGTACCACGCGCTGGTGGAGCGCCTGGGCTGAGCCGGAACGGCCCGTGCCGTGGTCCGGGGCCCGCGCTCAGGCGCGGGCCCCGGACCTGTGCGGACGCGTTCGGGCGCGCGGGCCCGGATCTGTGCGGGTCTGTTCGGACGTGCGGGCCCCGGACCCGCTCAGGCCGCGAGTCCCAGTGCCGTCGCATGCGCCGCCAGGCGCTCGGCGGCCAGATCGGCCCCCGCCGCGTCCTCCCGTGACGTGGCCACGACCAGCGCCCAGCCGGCCAGGGTGTGGGCGCGCTGGTGGAGGGCGGCGATCCGGGTCGGATCGGCGCTGGTCACCGAGGGGGCGGCCCGGAACGGGGCGTGGCCGTCGCGGAGCCGTGCGACCTGATCGGTGAGCCGCTGCGCGGCGTCGTCGAGACCGGAGTCCGGAGCGAGGGCGCGCAGCTCATCGGTCACGGTCAGCAGCGCGGTCAGATGTCCGGCGAGCCGGATCTGCAGCTCTTCCTCGCGGGAGCGGTGCGGAAGGTCGGGCTCGGGCGCGGCCATGGTGTGGACCGACTTGGTGCGGATCGGCTCGTACATGGATGGCCTCCAAAGCAGTCTCAGGAGACCATCCTAACTTAGACGCTGTCTAAAGTTGAGCTGTAGCTAAAAGACTAGGAAGATCAGGGCTGGCCGTATCCGTCCAGGAAGTTCCCGATTCTGGTCACCGCGTCGGCCAGGTCCTTCTTGGCGGGCAGGGTGACGATGCGGAAGTGGTCCGGCTCCGGCCAGTTGAACCCCGTACCGTGCACGATCATGATCTTCTCGGCCCGCAGCAGGTCCAGGACCATCTGCCGGTCGTCCTTGATCTTGTAGACCTTGGGGTCGAGCTTGGGGAAGGCGTACAGCGCGCCCTTGGGCTTCACGCAGGTCACGCCCGGGATCTGGGTCAGCAGGTCGTACGCCGTGTCGCGCTGCTCCAGCAGCCGGCCGCCGGGGAGCACCAGGTCCTTGATCGACTGACGGCCGCCGAGCGCCGCGGCCACCGCGTGCTGGGCCGGCATGTTGGCGCACAGCCGCATATTGGCCAGGATCGTCAGCCCCTCCAGATAGCTGGCCGCGTGCGCCTTGGGGCCGCAGACCGCCAGCCAGCCGCTGCGGTAGCCCGCCACCCGGTACGCCTTGGACAGCCCGTTGAAGGTGAGCGTCAGCAGATCGGGGGCGACGACGGCGGTCGGGGTGTGGGTGGCCCCGTCGTAGAGGATCTTGTCGTAGATCTCGTCCGAGCAGACGATCAGCTGATGGCGGCGGGCGATGTCGGTGAGGCCGCGCAGCGTCTCCTCGCCATAGACGGCGCCCGTGGGGTTGTTGGGGTTGATGATGACGAGCGCCTTGGTGCGGTCGGTGACCTTGCGCTCGATGTCGGCGAGGTCCGGCAGCCAGTCCGACTGCTCGTCGCAGCGGTAGTGGACGGCGGTGCCGCCGGCGAGTGAGACCGCGGCGGTCCACAGCGGATAGTCGGGGGCGGGGACGAGGACCTCGTCACCGTCGTCGAGCAGCCCCTGCATCGCCATCTGGATCAGCTCGGAGACGCCGTTGCCGAGGAAGACGTCCTCGACGTCGAGGTCGATGCCCTGGGTCTGGTAGTGCTGCATCACCGCGCGCCGCGCGGACAGCAGACCCTTGGCGTCGCCGTAGCCGTGGGCGTCGCCGAGGTTGCGGAGCATGTCCTCGAGGATCTCCGGCGGGCACTCGAAGCCGAAAGTGGCCGGATTTCCGGTGTTCAGCTTGAGGATGCGGTGTCCTGCCGCCTCCAGCCGCATCGCCTCCTCGAGCACCGGGCCACGGATTTCGTAGCAGACGTTGGCGAGCTTCGTGGACTGGATCACCTGCATGTCGGCCACCTTACGGTGGTGTATCGGAAGCCGCTCGGTGTTTTTCGCCACGTGGACGGTGTACGGGAGCGCCGGGCGGCGGGCCGCGCGCCCCCGCGCGCCGCCCTGAGCGTTCGGTCTCCCGCCACCCCGGTCGGCTGGTACGGCCCCGGTCAGCCCGTGTGCCGACGCACCGCGCGCCCCGCCAGAGCGGCTGTCCTCCGCCCGTCCTCGATGACGAAGCGGCCGTCGATCAGGACGTGCGGAATCCCCGCCGGCAGGGTGCGGGGGGAGTCGAACGTCGAGCCCGCGGCGACCGTGTCCGGGTCGAAGAGGACCAGGTCGGCGCGGTAGCCCTCGCGGATCTCGCCGCGGTCGGGGAGGCGGAGCCGGGCCGCGGGGCGGGCGGTGAGGTGGGCCACGCACTCCTCCAGGGAGAGGACGCCCAGCTCGCGGACGTAGCGGCCCAGGTAGTGGGGGAAGGTGCCGTACGCCCGGGGGTGGGGCTTGGCGCCGTGCAGGATGCCGTCGCTGCCGCCGGTGTGGACCGGGTGCTGCATGATGGCCTGGACGTTCTCCTCGTGCCCGACGTGCTGAAGGATCGTCGAGCCGAGGTGGTCCTCCAGGAGGAGACGGCGCGCGGTGACCCAGGGGGCCTCGCCCCGCTCACGGGCGCTCGCGGCGACGGTCTTGCCGACGTAGCCGCTCAGGGCCGGGGTGCTCACCCCGGAGATCTCGATGGTGTCCCACTCCATCGGCACCCCGTGGCAGCCGTCCGCGCCCTCCTCCTCCATGACCCGCCGGATCCGCTCGGCCGTCGCCTCGTCCCGCAGCCGCGCGAGGGTCGCCTCGGGACCGCCTTCGGCCGCCCAGCTCGGCAGCATCGCGGCGAGCGTGGTGCAGCCGGGGAGATAGGGATAGGTGTCGAGCGTGATGTCGGCGCCCTGGGCGAGCGCGGCGTCCAGGAGGGCGAGCAGCTCGGGGGCGCGGCCCTTGTTGAGGCCGAAGTTCATGGTGGCGTGGGCGAGATGCAGGGCGCAGCCCGCCTCGCGGGTGAGCGCCACCATCTCCTCGTACGCGCGCAGGGCGCCCGCGCCGTAGGAGCGGTGGTGCGGGCAGTAGTAGCCGTCGTACGCGGCCACGACCCGGCACAGCTCGGTGAGTTCGGCGTCGGAGGCGTACATCCCCGGGGTGTAGGTGAGGCCGGAGGAGAGGCCGACGGCCCCCTGTTCCAGCCCCTCGGCCACCAGCCGCTTCATCGTCTCCAGCTCGGCGGGGGTGGCGTCGCGGTCCGCCCAGCCGACCGCGAGCATCCGTACGGTGCCCTGGGGAACGAGGTACGCGGCGTTGACCGCGATGCCCTGGCCGTCGAAGCCGTGGTCGAGACGGTCCAGGAACTCGCCGACGGTGCGCCAGGTGAAGTCGATGTCCGAGCCGTCGCCGTTCCAGCCGGTGATGGCGGTACGGATCTGGGCGAGGGTGCGGTCGTCGACGGGGGCGTAGGACAGACCGTCCTGGCCGATGACCTCGAGGGTGACGCCCTGGGCGGCCTTCGCGGAGTGGTCGGGATCGCGGAGCAGCGCGAGGTCGCTGTGCGCGTGCATGTCGATGAAACCGGGCGAGAGGACGAGGCCGTCCGCGTCCAGGACGCGCCGGCCTACTGGGCGCGGCCCGCCCCCCTCCGGCACGATGCCGACGATCCGCCCGCCGTCCTCGCCGACGTCCACGCCGACGTCCGCCCGGTAGCGGGCTCGGCCGGTGCCGTCGACGACCTGCGCACCGCGGATGACCAGGTCCATGTGGGTACGTCCTTCTGTTTCTGTACGTGTCGGTCCGCGCAACGCGCCTTGGGCGCGCTGTTTCAGAAGAAGGTGCGGATGTAGTCCGTGACCGTGCCGTCCGCCTCCGCCACCGGAATCAGCTGCCACTTGTCGAAGCTGGTGCACGGATGCGAGAGCCCCAGGCCCACCCAGTCGCCGACCTCCAGCTCCGTGCCGTCCGCGACGGTGACCCAGGCGTGCTGGTCGGAGAGGGCCGTGATGGTCAGGCCCGTGGCGGGGCGGGTTGAGCCGTCGCGGGCGGAGCGGATGAGCTGGGGTGCGGGCAGGTCGAGGTCGTACGCCGCGTCCCGCTTGCCCGCGTTGAGGAACGCCTGGCCGGGTTCGGGGCGGGAGACGACCTGGGCCCACAGGCGGAAGGCCGGGTGCAGCTCGCCCTCCTCCGGGACGCGGTTGAACGGGGTGATGTGCCGGTAGTGACCGTCGTCGTGGGAGACGTACGCCCCCGAGCGCAGCAGCTTGCAAACCGGCCGGGACAGCGTGGGCAGCTCCGCGAAGACGTCCGCCACCGCGTCGAACCACGCGCTGCCGCCCGCGCTCACCACGATCTCGTCCTGCGCGCCCAGCCCCGCGAAGCGGCCCGCCGCGTCGAAATCGGCGGCCAGCGCGGTGAGCCGGCGCAGCCATGCCCGTACCCGCTCGCCGTCCGCCCCCGGCACCTCGCCCTCGTAGCCGGCGACGCCGACCAGCCGCAGGGTCCCGGTGGCCGCGACCGCGTCGGCGACCGCCGCGCACTCCGCCTCCGTACGGACCCCCGTGCGCGCGCCCTCGCCCGCGCCCAGCTCGACCACCACGTCGACCGGCCGCCGCGCCCCCGCCTCCCGCAGCGCCGTGTCCATCAGCTCGACGCCGCGCACCGAGTCGACGTAGGCGATGAAGCGGAAACCGGGGTCGGCGTCGAGTTCGGCCGCGAGCCAGCGCAGGGCGGCGGCGTCGACGACCTCGTTGGCGAGGAAGATCCGCTGGATGCCGAAGGCCCGGTAGATCCGCACCTGGGTGGGGACGGCCGCGGTGATGCCCCAGGCCCCGTGATCGAGCTGGCGTTCGAAGAGCTGGGGGGCCAGGGAGGTCTTGCCGTGCGGGGCGAAGGCGAGCCCATGGGCGGCGGAGTAGCGCTCCATCGCGAGCAGATTGTGCTCCAGGGCCTCGGCCGACAGCGCCAGGACGGGTGTGGTGAAGCCGCCGGTGAACAGGGAGCGCCGCTCGGCGGCGAGTTCGCCGACCGTGCGTCCCTCGGCGTCCGGCGGCAGTCCCTTGAAGCGGTGGTCGACGCGCTCCCGTGCGAGGGCGGCGACGGCCGGGGCGCTGTGGTCGGTGGCCATGGAGGCGCCTCCATACGATTCCGTGTTGCAATATCTGCAACGCTCATTGCGTATAACGCTTAGCGCTGTCTAACATCCCGCCCAGCACCGGGTCAACGGTGCGTGGTTCACCCCCAGCCGTTCGTCCCCGAGGAGCGAGACCGACCGTGCCCCCTCTCCCCAGCGTCGAGGCAGTCGAGGCCGTCGATGTCGTCTGTCTGGGCGAGTCGATGGTGACCTTCCTGCCGTCCCGTGCGGGCCGGCTGGCGGACGTCCCCTCCTTCGCCCGGGGCATCGGCGGTGCCGAGTCCAATGTCGCCTGCGGACTCGCCCGCGCCGGGCACCGCGCGCGCTGGATCAGCCGGGTGGGCGCGGACGGCTTCGGCGAGCACCTCGTGCGGGAGATCGCGGCCACCGGCGTGGACACGGCATACGTCCAGCGCGATCCGTACCGTCCCACCGGCATCTACTTCCGTACGGCGGGCGAGCGCGCCGTCGGCTCCGAACCGGTGGAGCCGGTGGAGCCGGTGGACGGGGACGGCCCCGCGGAACCGCTCGCCGAGGTGCTCTACTACCGGGCCGGATCGGCCGCCGCGGCCATGTCCCCGGCGCTCATCCCCCGGGAGTGGGCATGGTCCGGCCGGGTGCTCCACCTGACCGGTATCACCCCGGCCCTCTCCGGCGACTGCCGCGCGCTGATGCGCGAGCTGACCACCCGCGCCCCCGGCCGCCCCCTCGTCTCCTTCGACCTCAACTACCGGGTCTCGCTGTGGCGGACCGCGGACGCCGGCGCGAGTGAGAACAAGACGGTGAGTGGGACTGTGAGTGGGCCCGCGACCGCGACCGCGACCGGGGCCGGGGCCGGGACCGGGGCCGGGCCCGCCACCGCGACCGCGACCGGGGCCGCCACCGCGACCGGGGCCGGGCCTGCGACCGGGCCCGCCACCGGGCCCGAGGCCGGGAGTAGGCCCGAGACCGCGACCGCGACCGGGGCCGGGAGTAGGCCCGCGACCGCGACCGGGGCCGGGCTTGCGACGGGGCCCGCGACCGAGAACGCCGGCGGACTCGCGGCTGCGGATCTCGGCGCCGAGCAGGCCCCCGCCGTCCTGCTCGGCCTCGCCCGCGGCTGCGACCTCGTCTTCGTCGGCGAGGACGAGGCCGAGGCGGTCTGGGGAGTGCGCGGCCCCGAGGCGATCCGGGCCGCGCTGCCCGAACCGCACACCCTGGTCGTCAAGCAGGGCAGCGCCGGGGCCACCGCCTACGCCCGCCGCCCGGACGGCACCGACGCCGTGACCTTCGAACCCGCCCCGCGTGTCGACGTCGTCGTCCCCGTCGGCGCGGGCGACGCCTTCGCCGCCGGCTTCCTCTCCGGCACCCTGCGCGGGCTGCCCGTCGCCGAACGGCTGCGCCACGGCCACCTCATGGCCGCCGCCGTCCTCACCGTCCCCGGCGACCTGGGCACTCCGCCGTCCCGTGAGCACGCCGACCGCCTGGTGGCACTCGATGCCACGGAGTGGGGCACACTGCGATTCGGCCCCGGCTGGACGGATCTGCCGAGTCCCGCCGAAAAGTGGGCCGAGACCGCAGCGGTGGAGGTATCCGACCCATGAGCCAGACCGTCGACCGAGCGCTGAGCATCCTGCCGTTGCTGGCGGAGGGGCCGGCCAACCTGGAGCAGGTCGCCACCCGGCTGGGGGTGCACAAGTCGACCGCGCTGCGGCTGCTGCGCACCCTGCACGAGCACGGCATGGTCTACCGCCAGCGGGACCAGCGCTACCGCCTCGGCGCCCGGCTCTTCGCGCTCGCGCAGGAGGCGGTGGAGAACCTCGACGTACGCGAGATCGCCCACCCCTATCTGGTGGCGCTCAACGAACGCTGCGGACACACCGTCCATCTCGCGGTGTACGAGGAGAACGAGGTGCTCTACATCGACAAGGTGGAGAGCCGCTATCCGGTGCGGATGTACTCGCGGATCGGCAAGCCCGTCGCCATCACCGTCGCCGCGGTGGCCAAGCTGCTGCTGGCCGATCTGCCCGAGCCCGAGCGCCGGGCGCTGGCCGAACGGCTCACCTACCCCGCGTACACGCCCCGTTCGACGCCGAACGCCGAGGCGTTCCTCAAGGAGCTGGCGACCGTACGCGAACAGGGCTGGGCCACCGACCTGGGCGGCCACGAGGAGTCGATCAACTGCGTCGGGGCGCCGATCCGGGGTGCGGACGGACGGGTCGTGGCCGCCTGCTCGGTGTCGGCGCCGAACGTCGTCATCAGCGCCGAGGAACTCCTCGCCCTGCTGCCGCTGGTGCGCCGCACGGCGGAGGAGATCAGCCGGGAATACTCGGGCGACGCCCCGGTGTCCCACGCACCGCACGGCGCGATCACGGCGCCGGGCACCCCCACACCGCACGACCCATCGCACGGAACACCCGAGAAGAGAGCCGAGGAAACCTCCTCATGAGCGAGAAGCTCCAGAAGACCGCGATCACCCCGGCCACGCACACCACGCCGCCCGCCAAGTTCTCCCACGGCGTGAAGAAGGGGAACATCCTCCAGGTCGCCGGTCAGGTCGGCTTCGGCCCCGCGGTCCCGGGCCAGGCCCCCGCCCCCGTCGGGCCGACCCTGCGCGAGCAGACCCTGCAGACCCTGCGCAATGTGCAGGCCGTGCTGGAGGAGGGCGGCGCGAGCTGGGAGGACGCGGTGATGGTGCGCGTCTACCTCACCGACACCGGCCACTTCGCCGAGTTCAACGAGATCTACAACGAGTTCTTCGCCGATCTCAAGGAGGCCCCGGCCGCCCGTACGACGGTCTACGTCGGCCTTCCCGCCGGTCTGCTCGTCGAGATCGACGCCCTCGCCGTCCTGGGCTGACCCCGGAGCACCCGACATCCCGGGGCGGGCGGGAGCGTCCCCCGCCCGCCCCGGCCGCCCTCCCCGACGCGTCGGAAAGCACGAACCCTGATCACCCCTACCCAAGCTCCACCAGCGCGCGGCCCTCCGCCGTGCGGCGCTACCCCCTACCCACATTCCGGAGTCCCCCATGCTGTTCGCGGCCACCTCCGTCACCTCCGCCGCCGAGACGCCACCCCACACCGGTGGTCTGCTCGCGCTCATCCCCGGCACCGCCGGTCTGCTGACCGTCGCCGCCCTCGGTATCGCCCTTCTGCTCTACCTGATCATCAAGGTCCGGCTCCAGCCCTTCGTGGCGCTGCTCGGCGTCTCCATCGCGGTCGGTCTGGCCGCGGGGCTGTCGGTCACCGAACTCTTCGGCACGGTGCAGAAGTCCGACGCCGTCTCGCTCATCGAATCCGGGATGGGCGGCATCCTCGGCCATATCGCCATCATCATCGGCCTGGGCACGATGCTCGGCGCGATCCTGGAGGTCTCCGGCGGCGCGGAGGCGCTCAGCGCCCGGCTGCTCGGCATCTTCGGAGAGAAGCGGGCGCCGCTCGCGATGGGGCTGACCGGCCTGATCTTCGGCATACCCGTCTTCTTCGACGTCGGCATCTTCGTCCTCGCGCCGATCGTCTACGCGGCCGCCAAGCGCAGCGGCAAGTCGATCCTGCTCTACGCGATGCCGCTGCTGGCCGGCCTGTCCATGACCCACGCCTTCCTGCCGCCGCACCCCGGCCCGGTGGCCGCGGCCGGACTGCTCCACGTCGACCTGGGCTGGGTCATCCTGATGGGCATCGTCGTGGGCATCCCGTCGGTGCTGGCCGCGTGGGGCTACGCCGCCTGGATCGGCAAGCGCGTCTTCGTCCCCGTACCGCAGGACATGGTCGAGGCGGCCGAGGAGTCCAGGGAGGCGGTCGCGGCCCAGCAGCGCGCCTCCGGCGCCACCCCGGCCGAGCGGCCGGTCTCGGTGGCCACGGTCCTCACCATCATCGGCACCCCGCTCGTCCTCATCCTCTGCGCGACCTTCTCCTCCATCGCGCTGGACCCGAGCACCGGCCGCTCGGTCATCGAGTTCTTCGGCCACCCCTTCGTGGCGCTGACGATCGCCCTGCTCCTCGCCTACTACCTGCTGGGCATCCGGCGCGGCTGGTCCCGCAAGTCCCTGGAGACCGTCTCCACCGCCTCCCTCAAGCCCGTCGGCAACATCCTCCTGGTCGTCGGCGCGGGCGGGGTCTTCGGCGCGGTCCTCAAGGGCAGCGGGGTCGCCCAGGCCCTCGCCGACGCCTTCGACAGCGCGGGCCTGCCGGTCATCGTGCTGGCCTGGCTGATCTCGGTGGTGCTCCGGGTCGCCCAGGGCTCGGCGACGGTCGCGATCGTCACGACGGCGGGCATCGTCACCCCGCTGCTCGCCGACGGCCACTACTCCCAGGCCCATCTGGCCCTGGTCATCATGGCCATCTCGGCGGGCTCGATCTTCGCCTCGCACGTCAACGACGGCGGCTTCTGGATGGTGGCCAAGTACTTCGGCATCTCCGAGAGCGACACGCTGAAGTCCTGGACGGTCCTGGAGACGGTGCTGTCGGTGGCCGGGTTCGTGGTGGCGGGGCTGCTGAGCGTCGTCATCTAGTACGTCGGGCCAGCACGTCAGGCCAGTACGTCGGAACAGCACGTCAGGCCAGTACGTCGGGCCGGAACTAGTACGTCGGGCCGGATCGCGGGTCCGTGGCATCTGCCGCGGACCCGCGCCGTGTTCAGGCGCGGTACTGCGCCTCCTCGCCGAGCGAGCGGTCCGCCACGGCGACGTCACGCAGGCCACGTCTCTTTATGTTCTCCATACATTCAACTCATCACCCCCGTGAGCAGCACGATCACTTCCTAGGGTCCCTGAAGCACGTGAAGGAAGGGACCCATGGAAGAACTCCGCGCAATCCGGGCTCGCGGTATCACGAAGAGCTTCGGTGATGTCGTCGCCCTGGACGGCATCGACCTCGATGTGACGCAGGGGCAGATCCACGGCCTGGTCGGACCGAACGGCGCCGGAAAGACGACGTTGCTCGGCCTTCTGCTGGGGCTCGCGGTGGCCGACAGCGGTCGCCTGGAGGTCCTGGGTACACCGGTCGAGCGGGTGCTCGACGCTCCCGACGGTGTCGCCGGCTTCGTGGACGGCCCCGCTCTCTACCCCTCGCTCACCCCACGGCAGAACCTCGCCGCGCTGGCCGCGCTCCGCGGCCACGACGCGCGCACGGCGGGGATCGACGACGTACTCGCCGAGGTCGGTCTCACCGACGTCGCCGACGACCGTACCCGCGGCTTCTCCCTCGGCATGCGCCAGCGGCTCGGGCTCGCCGCCGCCCTGCTGACCAGGCCCCGGCTGCTCGTGCTCGACGAACCGTCCAACGGCCTCGACCCCGCGGGCAAGCGGCACGTACACGGTGTCCTGGGCCGGCTCGCGGCCGGCGGAACCGCCGTCGTGCTCTCCAGCCACAACATGGACGACCTCGCGGCGCTGTGCTCCGGGGTGACCATCCTCGCCGCCGGACGCGTCGTCTTCTCCGGCCCGCTGTCCGAGCTGGCCACCGAGAACCGTGAACTCGACTACCGGCTGCTCACCTCCGACCGGCAGGCCGCCCGCCGGCTGGCGGACGACGCGCCGGGGATCGAGGTCGTCGACGACGCCGGGGTACGGCAGGACGCCGAACCGCTCGTCGTACGCGCCCTGGTGCCCGCTCTCGACCACCTCGTGGCGCGGCTCGTGGAGAAGGGCGTCGCGCTGCGCGAGCTCACCCCCGTGGTGTCGCCGCTCGAAGCCGCGTTTCTCGCCCTCACCGAGCAGCAGGAGGCGGACGGATGACCGCGACCCTCACCCGGAGCCGGGAACAGGAAGACGAGCAGGTGACCGAGGGCCGTCGCGTCCCCGTCACCCGCGCCTGTCGCTTCGAGCTCGTCAAGCTCCTCTCCCAGTGGCGGATCCGGCTGCTGGTCCTCGCCTGCTGGATCGCCCCCGCCCTCTTCGTCACCGGGGTGAGCCGGCAGAGCACGCTTCCCGTCGACACCCTCTTCGGACGCTGGATGCTCGCCTCCGGGTGGGCCGGGCCGCTGGTGATGCTCGGTTTCGCCGGGACCTGGGCGCTTCCGCTGCTGACCTCGGTCGTGGCCGGTGACGTGTTCGCCTCCGAGGACCGGCTCGGCACCTGGCGCCATCTGCTCGTGGCGGTCCGCTCGCCTCGGCGGATCTTCGTGGCGAAGGCGGTGGCCAGCCTCACCGTCCTGCTGCTGCTCGTGGCCGGGCTCGCGGTCTCCAGCACCGTCGGCGGCCTCCTCGTGGTCGGTAACCAGCCGCTGGTCGGTCTCGACGGCCATCTCCTGGCACCGTCGGACGCCGCCGTCTCGGTCCTGCTCTCCTGGGTCTGCGTCCTCGCTCCGACCCTGGCGCTCGCCGCACTCGGCTTCCTCGGGTCGGTCACGCTGGGACGGTCCCCGATGGGGCTGCTGGTGCCCGTGCTGGTCTCGCTCGCGATGGCGGTCGCTCAGATGCTGCCGCTTCCGGTGGCCGTACGCGTCGCCCTGCCGAGCTACGCCTTCATCTCCTGGAACGGTCTGTTCACCGACCCCCGGCAACTCGGCCCGCTGCTGATCGGCGTCGTTGTCAGCCTGGTGTGGGCCGTGGTCGCGACGGCGCTGGCCTATGTGCTCTTCCTGCGGCGCGACTTCACCAACCCGGCCCACGACGGTTCGGGCCGCCGCGCGCTCACCGTTGGAGTCCTGCCGCTGGTCGGGGTGGCCGCCGCGTCGTTCGCGGTCGTCGCCGCGACGACCTCGGCGACGGGCTCCGGGATCGAGCAGGACAAGGTGGAGCGCTCGCTCGCCACGGCGTTCGCGCACCTGTACCGCATGCAGACCGACCAGCTCAACCGGCCCGCCGTCACCGAGGACCAGTTGAAGGCCACGGCCTCGTGCGGCAAGGGAAGCACCAGGGTCGCGGCGGAAGGTCCGGGCAACGACTGGCGCTGCGTCGTGACCTGGCACCTTCCCGGCGTCGAGGCCCCGGGACAGGCCATCTACCAACTCGACGTCACTCCGGACGGGCGGTTCATGGCGGATGGCGATGGACCGAAGGAAGTGAACGGCTACTTCCTGGTGCGGACCCCCGACGGGGACGCACCGAACCCGCTGTGGCAGTTCGACGGCAACGTCGAGCTGCTCGACACCACCCCGAAGGGATAACACCCCATGCAGGTAACTCGTCGCCGCAAGCTCGCCGAGGAAGCCCGGATCAGCCTTCTCGGCAGACGCATCGGGCGCCGGATACCGCTGTTGACGGCGGGCACCACCGCCGTCGCCCTCGTGGCCACCGGTACGGCGCTCGCGCAGACCCACCAGTTCGGCACGGACCAGGTCGGTCAGGTCACCGAGAACGGCCAGGTCGTCTCCAGCAACCAGTACATCGCCCCGTACGGCGACCGTCTCGTCATCGACCAGGGCAAGATCATGTCGTCCACGGTCAGCCCGGACGGCACGCACATGGCCGCCTCGGTCACCGACGGTGGCGCGGCCCTGGCCATCGTGGACCTGAAGAACTGGAAGACGCAAGCGCTCGTCAGCAACGCCGCATCGTCGAACCCCCGCATCAGCAGCAACAACGTGGGCCAGGAAGGCCCGACGTACTCGCCCGACGGCAAGCAGCTGTGGCTGGGCCAGCCGGACGGCTACACCGTGTTCACCGTGAACGCGGACGGCGGCGTCTCCAGCCCGCGGACCGTCGGCATCCCGGCGCAGGGCTCCAAGCACGCCCTGGTGGGCGCGGCCGTGTTCTCGGCCGACGGCAAGACCGTGTACTCCGCGGTCAACGGCCAGAACCGGGTCGTCGCCATCGACGCCGCGACCGGGACCATCCAGCGGAGCTGGAACGTGGGCAACGCCCCGCGCGGCATGGTCGTCGTCGGGAAGAAGCTCTACGTGAGCAACGAGGGCGGTCGCCCGGCCAAGCCCGGCGAGCCCACGATCAACTCGTACGGCACGCAGGTCCTCGCCGACCAGAAGACCGCCGCCACCACCAGCGGCACGGTCAGCGTCATTGACCTGGCGCACCAGGACGCCGCGGTCGCCGGCATCGAGGTCGGTCTGCACCCGACCGCCGTGTACGCCAAGAACGGCGTGGTGTTCGTCACCAACACCGCCGACAACAACGTGTCGGTCATCGACACGGCGAAGGACAAGGTCGTCCAGACCATCTCCACCCAGCCCTGGGCCAAGGCCCGGGTGGGCTACGAGCCCACCGCGGTGACCCTCACCGACGACGGTCATCTGCTGGTGACCCTCGGCCGCGCCAACGCGGTGGCCGTCTACAAGTACACCTCCGCGCAGGAGCCGGTCGGTTACGTCGGGCTGCTCCCCACGGACTACTTCCCCTCGGAGATCACCACCTCCGGCAACCAGGTGTACGTCTCCAACACCCGCGGCGTCGACGCCCGCCGTAAGGCCACCGGCGCGCACCGCACCCACGACACGACGTCCAGCCTCCAGAAGTTCACGCTGCCCGACGACAGTGTGATCAAGTCCTACACCGGCAAGGTCTTCCAGCAGAACGGCTGGAACGGGGAGTCGCTCAAGAAGTCCGACGGCACCCCGGCCAAGCCGGTGCCGGTCCCGGTCAAGCTCGGCGACCCCTCGACGATCAAGCACGTCTTCCTGCTCGTCAAGGAGAACCGGACCTACGACCAGGTCTTCGGTGACATGCCGCAGGGCAACGGCGACCCGTCGCTGACCGAGTTCGGCGAGAACGTCACGCCGAACCAGCACGCCCTGGCCCGGCAGTTCGGCCTGTACGACAACACGTACGACATCGGCACGAACTCCGCCGAGGGTCACAACTGGCTGATGCAGGCCGACAACCCGGAGTACACCGAGTCCTCGGCCGGTGAGTACGCCCGCAGCTACGACACCGAGGACGACGCCCTCGGCCACCAGAAGACCGGCTTCATCTGGACCGGCGCGCAGGCGGCCGGCAAGTCCGTCCGGAACTTCGGTGAGTTCCAGCAGTTCCTGACCAAGCCGTCGGACGCCAGCTGGCAGAACCTGTACTGCGACAGCAAGAACATGGCGGCGACCGGTCAGGACACCGCCTACCCGCTGAACTCGACCTCGCCGATCCCATCGCTCAACGACGTGTCGGTGCCCGGCTACCCGAAGTTCGACACCAGCGTCCCGGACGTCTACCGGGCCCAGATCTGGAAGAAGGACTTCGAGAAGAACGGTCCGGCGAACCTGAACATGTTCTGGCTCTCCAGCGACCACACCGGTGGCCCAGTGAGCGCCGCCTCCCAGGTCGCGGACAACGACCTCGCCGTGGGCCAGATCGTCGACGAGATCTCGCACAGCAAGTACTGGAAGGACTCGGCGATCTTCGTCGTCGAGGACGACTCCCAGGCGGGTCTCGACCACGTCGACGGCCACCGCGCCCCGGTCCAGATCATCAGCCCCTGGGCCAAGCACGGCGTGGTGGACAGCCACTACTACTCGCAGATCAACATGATGCGAACCATCGAGCAGATCCTCGGCATCCAGCCGATGAACCAGAAGGACACCGCGGCCACCCCGATGGCCCAGGCGTTCACCCAGAAGCCGGACTTCACCCCGTTCAAGGCGCTGCCCAACCGGACCTCGCTGACCGCCGGTGTGAAGACCCCGCCGTCCTGCGGCCTGGACACCCCCGCGGCCCAGAGCACGAAGGCGGCGGCCGTGCCGTCGCCCTCGGTGCCGGCGGACATGAAGGACGTCGCCGCCCAGTGGGACCAGTGGAAGTCGAAGCAGCGCCTGACCGGCCCCCACGCCGTCCCGGACTACGCTCCCCCCGCCCAGATGAACCACTTCACGTGGTACGAGACCCACAACTGGGCGAAGCCGTACCCGGGTGAGAAGAAGATCTACGCTCCTCAGGACGTGCCCGGCGCCTACATCCCGTCGGCGGAGAACGACGGCTGACGCAGGCTCACGTAGCAGACGGCCCCTGACCGGCGTCATCGCCGGTCAGGGGCCGTGATTTTCGGATCAGGTGCTGGGGAACTCCCCGCACTTGACGGCGGAGACGAACGCCGACCACGCGGACGGCTCGAATACGAGCGCCGGGCCGTCGGGGTTTTTGCTGTCGCGGACGGGTATGTCGGCGTGGCCACGGGCTACTTCGAGGCAGTCGCCGTTGCTGCCTCCGCTGTAGCTGGACTTGAACCACCCCGTGAGTGCGGAGGCATTGCGGGTGGTGCGCTTACTGCTGACCATGTTCGTGTTCCTCTGCTATGGCCCTGATCAGGGCCAGGGATTCCTGGCGCGTCGCCGCCTCGCTGAGAGCAAGAGAGTAGGCCGACTGGCACGCACGTACCAGGGACGGATCGTCCATCAGGTGTCCGACTCGAAACCCTTCGACGTAGGCGACTGGCGCGGCGTCCTCGAAGGTCATGAGGGTCATCATGCTCTCCATGAGCGCATGCGCCCCTGCTGCGAAGGGCAGCACGTGCAGGCGTAGCCGACGCGCCTCGGCCAAGTCGGCGATCCTGCGCAGTTGCTCCGCCATCACCTGCGGGCCGCCGACAAGGCGCCGTAGCACCGCCTCGTCCAGCAGCGTCCACACCACGGGCTTCAACGGATCATCGAGGATTCGGGCACGGGCCATGCGGTTTACAACACGCTCGTCAAGGTCAGCCCGATGATTGGGGCTGTACGCCTCGAAGACTGCGCGAGCGTACGCCTCCGTCTGCAGCAGACCAGGGACGAGGGAGATGCTGTACTGCTGGATCTCCGTGGCGTGCGGCTCCAGCTCGGCTACGACCGCGAAGTGGTCGGCATACTTCGACTCCAAGTCCTCCAGCCACCGCACGAAGAACCCGTCCGTCCCCAGCGCCTGATCGATCCGCGCCGCGTCATCCGGCTTCGGCAACCGGCGCCCCGCCTCGAAGTGGCTGATCAGCGTGGGGGAGCACACCACCCGCTCACTCAGTGCCTCTTGCGTCAGCTCGGCCGCTATGCGGCGCAGCCTCAGCTCCTCCCCGTACTTCTCCCTGGGGGTGCGTGGCCTTCGGTCCCTCGTCATGGGCTGACCTCCCGAGTTGAAGGGTGCGTTGTCAGGCTCGCCCTCCTGGCAGCGTAGCCAGAACACCCTCCACTCTGTGAGGAAAGCGCCACACAGCGTGAAGAAACGCAGGACCCTCGCGACCGGGGTGCACCGGCCCGAGGGCGTGGCCCACCAGCGACATGGAGCTGATGAACATGAAGGAACCTAGCGGGTGGCTGTTCGCATGGGGGAGTGCACTTTTCGCCTTACGGCCGTCCGGATGAGCGCGACGACCGGGCTGCGCCTGCTGCCGTGGACGGACCCCGAGGGCAAGCCGTGTTACCTGTCGTCGGACGACGGGAACAGCCCGCTGAACCAACGCGCGGACGCGGTCGAGGCCGTGCAGGTGTCCATGGGGACGAAACTCCTCCAGCACGCCCGGCCACTGCTGGACGACCCCAAGGCAGACGCGCGCGAACTGCGCTTCCTCGCGGACCGGCTGTACGAGGCGCTCCGCGATGTGCTGCGGGTGGCCGAAAGCAGGGGCGCCCGCCTGCCTTCGTACGACGAAGGCGACGGCCCGGACGTGAGTACGTCGCCTGGCGGCGCTGCGGGGTCGTCGTGACCGACTGGCGGATTGGTCCCGTTCCGGGCCGGGGCCTGCGCAGGGTGAACGGTGGGGAACTCGCGTTGCCGCTCCAGATCAGCAGGGGCGGGCGGCATCAAGCGATCGCCGAGCTGGAGCTGACCCCCGCGGAGGCGGAGTCGCTGCACGCGGCCCTGTGCTACGCGCTCGGCGGGCAGCCGCTTCCTCTCGACGCGCCCGAGTGCCGTCAGCCTGTCCGCTACCCGGGCGGCCGACAGCGTTACTGAAAAACCGCCCGCCTGCCCATCGCCCCCGCCGCCCCGAGACGGCGGGGGCATGCGGCCCCAGCGGCTCCGGAAGCGTGACGCGCGTCCGCTTCCGGAGCTGTCCCACGGTCGCCTGTCCAGGCGGCGGCCGAGGCTGCCGGTCGACCTCCACCCGAAGAAGGGATCCACCGCAGGCTGGCCGCACGGTAGAACCCTGATGCAGCGGAAACTGAGAAGACCGCGACAAGAGGCTCGATGGCGAGGAGCGACCTTGACCTGCGACCACCATGGCTGGTCGGCTTGGAGTTCGAGGAGTCGGACTCGGGGGTTGCTTTCGTGGTCAGGTTGGTTGTGGGTGCGCTGCTGTGGGGCAACAGCGGTGGAGCGGGTACGACGGGTCCCGGCAGCCCTGCGGAGACGCGGGCATGAGGCTGCGGCGGGGCATCGCGATCGCCGGCGTGGCCGGCGGTGTCGCGGTGACGACGATGCTCGTGGGGCTTGTGACCAACGCGGTGTCGGACCAGTCCCGATGGCCCGGTTGGCTGGGGTGGCTCCAGGAACATGCGTGGTTCTCGTTCGTCCTGCTGGGTGTGGTGATGGCCGTCGGGAGCGCGCTACTGGCCATGCTGTCCGATACCCAGGCGCCGACACCGTCAGCTGACCCGCCGCCTCGGCCGGGGAATGAGGCGGAGCCGCCAGGGGCCGCGCTGGTGTTGCGGTCGCTGCCACGTGACACTGCGGCGTTTACCGATCGGACCGCCGAGTTGGCATCGCTGATGCGATCGGTGCAGGTCTGGCAGGAAAGCGGTGAGGCCCTCCCGGTTCATGTGGTCGACGGCATGCCAGGGGTCGGGAAGACCACTTTCGCGGTGCATGCCGGGCATGTCCTCTCGGAACGGTTTCCGGACGGGCAGCTCTTCGTGAACCTGAATGGACACACGCCAGGACAGAGCCCGGTGCAAGCGACCGAGGCGCTGGCCTCCCTATTGGCGGCCACCGGGGTGCCGACACAGCAGATACCCATGGGCGATGACGTGGGGGCGGTCACCCAGGCGCGGGCCGCCATGTGGCGGAGCCGGCTGGCTGACAAAAAGGCGTTGCTCATCCTCGACAACGCGGCGAGCTATCGCCAGCTAGAGCCTCTGCTACCTGGTGGGGGCGGGTGTCTGGTGCTGGTGACCAGCCGGAAGCGACTGGCGGCGAACGAGGAAGTGGTGCTTCCGGTCGAGGCGCTGCTGCCCGATCATGCGATTGACCTGTTTGTGCGGCTCAGCGGGCGGCCGACTGACTCCCTCGACAGGAGCGTCGTCGGGGCCCTGGTGCGGATGTGCGGATACCTGCCGCTGGGGGTGTCACTGCTCGCGGCCAAGCTGCGGCATCATCCGTCCTGGAGCGCTGAGGACCTTCGGGAGCGGTTGGTGGCGGCGCGGGACCGCCTCGGGGAGCTGCGTGCCGGGGAGCGCGCGGTGACCGCGACGTTCGATCTTTCCTACCGGGATCTCCCGCAGGAGCGGCAGCGCTTCTTCCGGATCCTCGGTCACTATCCTGGCACGGATCTCGATGCGTATGCCGGGGCCGCTCTGGGCTCGGTTTCGGTGGCGGAGGCGCGGCGCCATCTCGACGCGCTCTACGACGACCACCTGATCGATGAGCAGCCGGGTGGCCGATACCAGCTCCACGACCTCTTACGCGACTACGCCCACGGTCTCGCGACCGGGGAGAGAGTCAGTATGGATGACGTTCAGAGCATTACCCGGATCTGCACGTACTACCTGGCTGCTCTTTCGGACGCGAACAGGCACATCGTTCGCACCGAAGCGGTCGCGCCCTCTGTCCCGGACGATGCTCTGAGGGAGGAGACGCCGCCTATGGAGTCGCGTGCCGCGGCTCTGGGCTGGTTGGAGCACGAACGACCCAACATTTTGGCGTGTATCCGCCGGGCCAACAGCCTCGACCTGCACGGACTCGTGATCCGCCTGGCTGCGGCAATGGCTCCCTATCTGCGGCAAGCCGGGCCCTGGGATCAAGCGGTGGGGCTCCATCGGACCGCGGCCGACGCGGCCCGCCGGACCGGCGACCGGCAGGCCCTGGCCGGCGCGCTCGCCGAGCTGGGCGTCGTGCGGCGCTTCATGGCGGACTACTCCGAGGCGGCCGAGACGCTGAACGAGGCCGTGGCGGAGTACGAGGCGGTCGGCGATCGGCAGGGCAAGGCCGCCGCTCTGAACCAGGCGGGCATCGTCTGGTACCTGACCGCCGACACCGAGGCGGCGACCCGAGCTCAGACCGAGGCCCTTGCTCTCTATCGCGCGGTGGGAGACCGATTCGGACAGGCCAACGCGCTCGCGGACCTCGGCATGGTGCGCCGGCAGACGAGCCAGTTCGATGCCTCCGTGGAAGCGCAGACGGAGGCCCTGTCGATCTACCGCGAGCTGAACGATCGATATGGTGAGGCGAATTCGCTACGTGATCTGGGCGTCGTGCACTGTCTCATGGGTGAGTACGAGCTGGCCGCACGGCGACATCGCGAGGCGCTCGACATGTACCGGGAGCTCGACGACCGAGTCCACCAGGCATACGCCCTCAATGAACTCGGTCTGGTGCGGCGGCTTACTGGTGATCTCGACAGGGCACGGCAGGACCACACTCAGGCGCTGGAGCACTACACCGAGCTCGGCGACCGCTTCGGTCGCGCCAACAGCGTCCGTCATCTCGGGGTGCTCGAGCGCTTGTCCGGGAACCAAGCGGAGGCGGGCCGACTACTGGAAGAGGCCCTCAGCACATACCGTGATCTCGGCAGCCGCGGGGGCGAAGCCGCTGCGCTCAGCGAGCTGGGTGTGGTCCGCGGACTGGTCCGAGACCACGATGGCGCGGTGGAAGCGTTCCAGCACAGCCTGGAGATCCTGCATGGCCTGGGCGACCGATGCGGTGAGGCCGAGGTTCGCAACCACTGGGGGATGCTGCTGCGTGCCTACGATGACCCCTCAGCCGGACGAGGCCACTTCGAGCAGGCGCTGCATCTAGCCCGCGCCATCCGCTGTCCCTTGGAGGAAGCCCGGGCGTTGGAAGGCATCGGCCGCTGCGACTGGGCGATCGCAGGGCACGCTGAGGCTGAGCCGTCGCTGCGCGAAGCCTCCACTGTGTACCGGCGGTTGGGCGTGACAGACAAGGCTGACGAGATCGAGCAGCTGTTGGCGTCCCAAGCGCGGTGAGTCAGCCATGTGGCCGGTTTCCGCGTGCCACGGTAAGTGGTGGGGCTGCTACGTTGAGCCGACTTGCCATTTCAATCGCCATCGCACCGTGACAGCCTCCGGTGCCCCCGCCACGAGGAGCGTTTGGATGCCGTCTCCCACGTCCGTTCCCGCACCGCACGGCACAGCATCGTTCGCCCCGGAGGCCGCCCAGAGCAATCCGGTCCTGGCTCGCGTCGCTGCTCGCGTACGGCAACGTCTGGAAGCCGAGCAGGCCGCCACCAACCGCACGGGCGATGGCACCCACGCGGCCTCGCTCATCTGGCCCCGACCCCTGTGAGCATGCTCGCTTGATGACAGGGTCCGAGGACTACGCCCCACTGCGCACATTCATCTTCAAGGTCGCCAATCGGTGCAACATCGACTGTGACTACTGTTACGTCTTCAATTCAAAGGACCAGACGTCACGGCATCTGCCCGCCCGGATGGGTCTGGACGTGGCCCGGGCCGCGGCCCAGCGGATCGGCGAGCACGCCATGGTGCACGGCCTGCGGGACGTCCATGTCGTCCTGCACGGCGGAGAGCCGCTGCTTGTCGGACCGCGGCATATGGCAGACCTGCTGAGCGCCGTACGGGGCGGCATTCCTGCGGAGACGACGGTCCGCTTCGAGCTTCAGACCAACGGCACCCTGCTGACCAAGGCATGGTTGGACCTCTTCGAGCAGTACCGGGTCGTCGTGGGTGTCAGTCTCGACGGGCCTCCGGCCGCGAATGACCGGCACCGGTTGACTCATAGCGCGCGGTCGAGCGCCACCTCAGCCGTGCGAGGCATCGAATTACTGCGCTCCCGGCCGCAGTTGTTCGCCGGCCTGCTTGCCGTGGTCGACCTGGCCAATGACCCGGTTGAGGTCCACGACTACCTGGCGTCGTTCGAGCCCCCAGTGATCGACTTCAACCTGCCGCACGGAACGCACGACAACCCGCCGCACCGCGACGACCCGAGTGTCCCCGAGTACGGGCGATGGATGAGCCGCGTCTACGACGCCTGGCTGGCCCGACCCGAGTACCAGCACACCATCCGGATGCTGGAGGACATCGTGGCACTCAGCTCCGGCGTGCGAGGCTCCGTCGAAACCCTCGGTCTGGCCCCGCCCACCAGCATCGTCATCGAATCCAACGGCACGGTTGAAGGCGTGGACACCCTTCGCTCTGTCGCGGAGGGTGCCTCATGGCTGGGACTCGACCTCCTCCGCCAGTCCTTCGACGAGGTCATGCGTCATCCGAAGCTCCTGCACCGACACATCGGCAGGTCAGCGCTGGCTGAGCAGTGTCAGAAGTGCCCGCTGGTGGAGGTGTGCGGCGGAGGCTACCTTCCCCATCGCTTCAGCACCGACCGAGGCTACCGGAATCCCTCCGTGTACTGCGCAGACCTGCAATACCTCATCCGGCACGTCCAGGACTCCCTGAGTCATCACGGCTGGAGTGCGCACACACCAGCCGCTCCGCCCCCTTAGCCGTGCCGCCACGGCGGCGTCCGCGTTCCAAGCAATCGAGCGAAGCGATCATGTACGACAGGAGATACCGATGAGCGTGACGATCCGCCCCGCCGACAGGCGGGACATCCAGGCTCTGGCCGAGCTGATCGAGGAGATCGAGCGCTTCTACGGCTCGACGCGGATCCAGCCGCTCGCGGAGCGCCAGTCCCAGGTGGAAGAGGCGCTCTTCGGCTCACCGCCCATGGCCTCCGCCCTCCTCGTCGAGGATGAGGCCGGCGGTCTTGCCGGTCTCGCCGCCTACTCGTTTCTGTGGCCGGCCGCAGGCTCCTCCCACTCGCTCTTCCTCAAGGAGCTCTACGTCCGCGACACCCTGCGCAGGCAAGGCGTCGGGGCACGGCTCATGAACGAACTCCAGGCCCTCGCCGCCGCCCGTCCCGGATGCAGCCGCGTCGAGTGGATGACCGACCACGACAACCCGAGTGCACGCGCCTTCTACAAATCCCTCGGCTTCGCCGAATTCGACGGCAAAATCATCTACCGGGTTGACACCAGCACGACGTGAGGATGGCGTGTGACCACCAAGGAAGTGCGCTGCGAACGCTGCGAGAACATCATCGGGCTGGGCTGCTGCTGCCCACCCGACGGATCCATCCCCAAGGCACGCCCCGCATCCCAGGTGAGACAGGAATGGCGCCGCTTCCCTGCGGACACCATCCTGATCTCACCCACGCGGTATGCGCATCTGCCAGGAGCATGTACCCACGTATCCGAAGAGTTCGTGAAGGCGCCACGCTGGGGATGGATCCCCGACCCGCCCCCCGGTCTCTGGGACCGCTTGTGCAGCAGCTACCCGGCAATCGCGTCAGAGGGCAACACCACGCGCCGGGCGATCCGGCGCTGCGAGGAATGCGAGGCGACCTTGTCGGCCACCTAAGCCGACACATACCTCTCGGCCTCGCGGTCCCTCGCCGTCCATGACCACGCTGAGCACTGTCCAGGTACCGAACCGTCGCCACACCCCCCCGGCGCGGGGCGCCCTTCGCCAGGCGCCGCCCCGGCGGTCTCCCGCCGGGGCGGCGCTCGCGTGCCGTGCGGTCCCGGCTCAGGCGCAGTACTGCGCTTCCTTGCCGATCGAGCGGTACATGCAGTCCGCGTTCTCCACGAGTTGGAGCACCGCGTCGCGGTTGCGGGCGGTTTCGCGGTCGATGACCTCGTCGGGCGGGTAGAAGCCGCCGGCGCCGGAGGAGGTCGGGTACATCTCGAAGGTGTAGGCGAAGACCTTCTGGTCGCCCCACAGCCAGTCGTCGATCGCGCCGTCGGTGATGTACAGCTCGCTCGACTGCTCGGGGGTGTAGCCGTTGCTCGCCGCCATCTTCTTGCCGACCGCCGCGAAGGCGTCGTAGTCGTCCCGCGTCATGCCGGTCGTGGTTTCGTCGTACGTCCAGCCGAAGGGCCACAGCACCAGTTCGCTGTAGGTGTGGAAGTCGATCGCGGCCTTGAGCTGCTGCTTGCCGCCGACGATCCGGCTGCGGGCGAAGTCGGCGACGACCTTGACCTCGGGGGCCGACTCGGCGCGGGCGCCGCGGTAGGTCTCGGAGCCGGGGGAGCCGGAGGAGCCGCCGCAGCAGCCCCATTTGAAGGCCCAGTTGCGGTTGAGGTCGGTGCCGATGGACGAGGAGCCGGAGTTGGGCTGGCGGTTCTTGCGCCAGCTGCGGTAGGAGCCGGTGGCGATGTCGTACTCGCCGCCGTCGGGGTTCACATCCGGGACGATCCAGATCTCCCGGCCGTCGACCGCCTTGGTGATCCGGGAGTCGCTGCCGTAGCCCTCGGTGAACTGCCGCACCAGATAGAGGGCCATCTCCACGGTCAGGTGCTCACGCGCGTGCTGATGGGCGGTGAAGAGGACCTCGGGCTCGTTCTCGTCGGTGGCCACGTTGTCGCTGATCTTCAGGGCGACGATGTCGCGGCCCTCGTACGACTTTCCGATGACGCGTTTGCTGAGGATGGACGGATACTTGGCCACCGCCGCGTTGATCTCGGCGTTGGCTTCGGCGTAGTTGTGGTACTTCGCGTCGGCCGAGGGGAAGTCGAAGGGCCGCGCGGACCGGCCCTCGCCGCGGTCGGGCGGGCCCGGCAGCGCGGTGAGCCGGTGGCCGAGCGCGCGCAGCCGCGTGGCCTGCGCCGCGTCGGCGGTGACGACCAGGGAGCGGGCGTTCACCTCGTCGATGGAGACTCCGGTGGCGGCGACGGCGGAGCGGGCGGCCGGGGTGGCGGGGCCGGAGACCTCGTACTGCCGCACGGTCTCGTCGGTGGTTCCGGCCGCTGCGGGGGCGGTGCGGCCGGTGTCGGGCCGCGCGGCCGGATCGTCGGCCTGGGCTGCCACGGGGGCGGCGAGTGCGAGGGTGAGCAAGGCGGTGAGGGCGGTGGCCCGTCTACCGCTGATGCGGCGTCGCATGACATCTCCTGTGGGGTCAAGGGCGAGCGACTGCTGCGCCAGTGTTCGGCCATGCGCATGACATGCGCAAGGGTGGGAAATGGTCGAAGCCGAAGGCACCTCTCATCGGAGGCACCTCCCATCGAGGAAGGAACCCCCCGCATGCACAGATCTCTCGTCGGTGCGCTCTCGGCCCTGTTACTGGGCGGCGCGACCCTCGTGGGCGCGGGCGCGGCACCCGCGACGGCCGCGTCCCCCGCGGCCGCGTCCACCGCCAAGGCCCCGAAGGCCGTGAACTTCGCGGGCACGGTGGCGCTCAGCAACTGTTCCGGCTCCGTCGTCCGGATGCCGGGCTCGGCCGACACCGACCCCGCGCTCGTCCTCTCCAACGGCCACTGTCTGGAGAGCGGCTTCCCGGGCGCGGGAGAAGTGATCGTCGACCAGCCGTCGACCCGGAGCTTCACCCTGCTGACCGCCTCGGGCGGCAGCGCCGGCACCGTACGGGCCAGCAAGATCGCGTACGCGACGATGACCGACACCGACATCTCGCTGTACCAGCTGACGTCCACATACGCCCAGATCCAGTCGACGTACGGGATCAAGGCGCTCCAGCTGTCGGACAGCCACCCGACCCAGGGCTCCGCCATCAATGTGGTCTCCGGCTACTGGAAGAGGATCTACTCCTGCAATATCGACGGATTCGCCTATCGTCTTAAGGAAGGGGAGTGGACCTGGAAGGATTCGGTCCGCTACACCTCCGCCTGTAACACGATCGGCGGAACCTCGGGCTCTCCCGTGGTCGACCCGGCGTCCGGCAAGGTCGTGGCCGTGAACAACACGGGCAACGAGGACGGCGGCCGCTGCACCCTCAACAACCCCTGCGAGGTCGACGAGAGCGGAACGGTGACGGTGCGGCAGGGGATCAACTACGCCCAGGAGACCTACGGCATCCCCGCATGCGTAACCACCGGCAACAAGATCGACCTGAACCGGGCGGGGTGTGCGCTGCCCAAGCCCTGACGCCTACCTGAACACCCCGAACACCCGAACATCTGAACGCCCGTACGCCGGTGCGCCCCGCATTCCGTGAGCGGGGCGCACCGGCGTACGTCGGATATTCGTTCTGCTCGTGGCGGGCCGTCTCCTACAGGCCGTGGACGTGCTCGCCGACCGCCTTCGACCAGGCGTTCCCGTTCGCCGCGTCCCAGTTGGTGGACCAGGTCATCGCGCCGCGGATGCCGGGGTAGGTCTTGGACGGCTTGAAGCTGCCGCAGCCGGTGCCCTTGGCGAGGCAGTCGAGGGCGTCGTTGACCACGCCCGGCTCGACGTAGCCGGAGCCGGCGCCGCTGGTGGAGGCGGGGACGCCGATGCCGACCTGGGACGGGTCCAGGCCGTTCTCGAGCTGGATACAGGCGAGGGCGGTGAGGAAGTCGACCGAGCCCTGGGAGTAGACCTGGCCGTCACAGCCCTGCATCGAGCCGCTGTTGTAGTACTGCATGTTGACCACCGTCAGGAAGTCCTTGATGCCCAGGGCGGTCTTGAAGTACTCGGTGTTCGCCGACTGCATGTCGATGGTCTGCGGCGCCATGGTGACCACGACGTCGCTCTTCTTGTCGTGGACGGCCTTGAGGGCCTTGGTCATGTAGGTGGAGTTGACGCCGTTCTCCAGGTCGATGTCGACGCCGTCGAACCCGTACTCGTCCATCAGGCCGGTGATGGAGGAGGCGAAGGCGTCCGCGGAGGCGTCGTCGCTGACCGAGATCGTGCCCTTCTCACCGCCGACGGAGATGATCACGGACTTCCCGGCCGCCTGCTTGGCCTTGATGTCGTCCTTGAACTGCTGCTCGTCGCTGTAGCCGGTGGCGGGGTCGAGGGTGAAGTCGACCGCTCCGGGGGTGCCGGTGGCGTCTGCGAAGGCGACCGCGATGATGTCGTAGTCGTCCGGGACGTCCGAGAGCTTCTGGGTCGTCGCGCCGTTGTCGAAGTTCTGCCAGTAGCCGGTGACGGCGTGCTCGGGGACGGCGGCGGCGCCATGCCCGGCGGCGGGCTGCTCCTCGGACGCGTGGGCCGATCCGGCGGATATCAGCCCTCCGGCGGCGAGGGCGGCGACCGCGGCGGCGGAGAGCAACCGCTTGGTGATCTGTGCGCGTACCACGACAGCCTCCGTATGTGGGGGGAGAGGTGTGGGGGTGGTGTTGCCAATGCGCGTTCAGGGGCCCCTGTGGCGTGCGTATAAGGTGGTCCAGACCAATGCCGTTGTCAACCCCACGCGTCATCTTCGCTACCCGTGAGGGTGAAAAATGCGGATGAGGGGGCCGGAGCGCTTGCGCCCCGGCCCCCTTTCCCCTTCTGAGCCTTCTGCGACTTCTGGGCCTTCTACGATCCTTCCGCTCCCCTTCCGCTCGCTTTCCGCGGAAGGGGCCGCGTCACGCTACGGCAGCCCGTGGACCTTGGGGCCCACCGCGTTGGACCACGCGTTGCCCGCGGTCGCGTCCCAGTTGGTGGACCAGGTCATCGCGCCGCGCAGCGCCGGGTAGGTCCTGGACGGTTTGAAGGCGCCGCAGTTCGTGCCGCGGGCCAGGCAGTCCAGGGCGTTGTTCACGACCGTCGGGGAGACGTAGCCGCTGCCCGCGCCGCGCGTCGAGGCGGGGACGCCGAGGCCGACCTGGGACGGGGACAGTCCGCCCTCCAGCTGGATGCAGGCCAGGGCGGTGAGGAAGTCGACCGAGCCCTGGGAGTAGACCTTGCCGTCGCAGCCCAGCATGGAACCGCTGTTGTAGTACTGCGTGTTGACCACCGTCAGGATGTCCTTGATGTTCAGCGCCGTCTGGAAGTAGGCGTTGGACGTGGACTGCATGTCGAGCGTCTGCGGGGCCATGGTGATGACGAGCCCTGACCCGGCCTTCGCCGACAGCGCGCGCAGCGCCTGGGTCATATAGGTGGCGTTGAGGCCGTTCTCCAGGTCGATGTCGACGCCGTCGAAGCCGTACTCCTGCATCAGGGCGTAGACGGAGTTGGCGAAGTTGTTCGCGGACGCGGTGTCGTTGACGGACACCGTGCCGTTCTGGCCGCCGATCGAGATCACGACGGACTTCCCGGCCGCCTGCTTGGCCTTGATGTCGTCCTTGAACTGCTGCTCGCTGCCGTAGCCGACGGCGGGGTCGAGATGGAAGTCGACCGCTCCCGGGGTGCCGGTGGCGTCCGCGAAGGCGACCGCGATGATGTCGTACTGGTCCTGGACGGCGGCCAGCTTCTGCACGGTCGCGCCGTTGTCGAAGTTCTGCCAGTAGCCGGTGACCGCGTGCTTCGGCACGGTGCCGCCACCGCCCCCGCCGCTTCCGGCCGAGGTCGTGCCCGTGACGGCGGACGACCTGGGCGACTCACCCGCCGCGTTGGTGGCGGTGACCTCGAACCGGTAGGGGGTGGACGGCGACAGGCCGGTCACGGTCGCCGAGGTGCCGCTGACCGACTGCACCTTGGAGCCGTCGCGGTAGACGTTGTAGCCGGTCGCGCCGGTGACCGGGGACCAGGACAGGGCGATGGAGGACGAGGTGACGGCGCCGGTGCTCAGCCCGCCCGGCGCGGCGGGCACGGGGTCGCCGGGGTCACCGGGGTCGCCGCCGGGGCCGGTCAGGGCGATGTCGTCGGCGTAGTAGGCGGGCTGGCCGTACCAGCCGTGGGTGTAGACGGTCACCGAGGTGGTGTTCGCGCCGGTGGTGAAGGACGTGCTGAGCTGCTGCCAGCCGGTGGCCGAGGGCGTCCAGGTCGAGACGTCGGTGGTGCCGGTGCCGCTCGCGCCGAGGTACACATAGCTGCCCTGCACCCAGGCGCTGAGCGTGTACGAGGAGTTGGGCCGGACGGCGACGGTCTGGGCGCAGCGGGCGTTGTCCGTGCCCGCCGGGGTGGCCTTGAGCGCGGCCGAGCCGCTGTGGACGGGGCTCGTGACGGTGGTGCCGGCGGCGGCCGAGCAGGTCCAGCCGCTGAGGCCGGATTCGAAACCGGGGTTCTGGGCGAGGTTGGCGGCGGCGGCGCTCGCGGCGCCGCCGCCGAGGGCGACCAGGCCGGTGGCGCCCAGCGCGGCGGTGGCGAACGCGCTGGTCAGCCGGGCGAACCGGCGTCTGAGCCGGGTGTTGCGGGGGTGTGGGGCACGGTCCATGACTGCCTCCGTGGGGGAATCCGTTGGGAAGCCGGCGTGAAGGAGGAGCTTGCGGACGGTGGCCACCGTATGAACGTAAAGTGGTCCAGACCAATAGTCTTGTCAAGAGGATGCGCGCCCTCCGCGACCGGCCCGGGTGAGGAACCCAGAGGAACTGTTCTCTCGCGCGGCTTTCGTGGATAAAGTGACGATGCACCAGGACAGACGACGCACCAGGACAGGGGCAGTAAAGACCTGTGGCCGCCGCCGCTCGGCGCCGATGTGAGACGGGGTAGCCGACGTGCCCACCGCGATAGCAGTCACCGGCCGGGAGCTGGTGCTTCCGCCGCCCGACGGGCAGACTCCGTCGGCCGTAGTGCTCCGCCCGCCGGAGGCGCAGTCGCTCGACGACGCGGCCGCCGAGGTCGCGACCCTCCTGGACCAGCAGGGTTATCTCATCGTGCTCTACCCGGCCGCGACCCCCGCGGCCGTGGTTCGCCGGCTGCACACCGTGCGCGCCGTCCTGGAGAGCGACCGGATGGCGCTGCTGCCGCTCGAACTGCCGCCGCTGGCCGTGGCCGTGCTCGCCCGCCAGCTGCGCCAGCTGTCCATATCGGACTTCAGCCCCGGCGTCCTGGCCTGCGCCGCCCGGCTGCTCTCCCACTACATCCACGCGGGCGCGCTCCTGGGCAGCGTCGCCCGGCTGGACCGGGTCCCGGTCAGCCTCACCTCGCACGTCAAGTCATGGATGCCCGGCGCCCAGTTCGGGGTGCTCGCCCACCCCACCCCGCGGCTGGTCAGGGTCGGCGGCGCGGCGGAGCTGCCCGCCCCCGGATACGCCACCGCCCTGACCGTCGCCCGGGGCCAGCTGACCAGCCATGGCCACGGGAACGGCGGCGCGGGCCACGACGACTGGGTCACCGGCGCCCTCGCCCCCGCCTGGGGCGTACGGGGGGTGGAGGAGGTGCCGCTGCCCGCCGAGTCGGCGCGCTGGTGGGGCACCCCGAAGCTGATCGAGTTCGCCGCGGCCATCCCCGACCTCTCGGTGCTCTACCAGCTCGTGGCCTCCGTCAGGAGAGAGGAGTGCCACTGGTGCGGTTTCGAACTCATCGGCGACCGCTGCGCCTTCTGTTCCTGCCCGGTGGCGCGCGGCGATGAGATCCCCGCCCTGCTCACGTCCCACCGTCCCGCCCTGACCAGCCGGTAACGTCCCCGAACGAGGTTGTGCGTCCCATGAATTCACGCCAGCGCCGCGGAGTCATCCTGCTGCTCCTGTCGGTCCTGTGCGCCGTCGGTGCCTTCGCCGGAGTGCTCGCCGTCATCGACGACGTGGAGTCGAAGGTCGGCCCCGAGACCACCGCGTACAAGCTCACCTCGGACGTCAAGCCGTACAAGGCCCTGGAGGCGGGGCAGTTCGAGAAGGTCTCGATGCCCGAGCGCTATGTGCCCTCCACCGCCGTCACCGATCTCGCCGAGCTACGCGGGAAGATCGCGGTGACCCAGCTGGCCAAGGGGTCGCTGCTGCAGCGGGACATGATCGTGGACCGGCCCGCCCTGAAGCCCGGCGAACAGGAGATCGCCATCATGATCGACGCGGCCACCGGTGTCGCGGGCAAGATCACGCCGGGTGCGAAGGTCAACATCTACGCGACCTTCGAGGGCAGGACCCAGGACGAGGAACCGGTCTCCAAGCTGATCGTCGCGGGCGCCGAGGTGCTCGACCTCGGCAAGATCACCGCCCTGGAGCCGGACCAGGACGACAAGCGGCGGATCAACGAGGCCGTCCCGATCACCTTCGCGCTCGACACCAAGAACGCCCAGCGCGTGGCGTACGCCGAGTCCTTCGCCTCCCACGTGCGGCTCGCGCTGGTCGCCCCGGGCGAGGACGACTCCATAGACCCCGGCGACCGCACCTACACCCTCGACGGTGACAAGTGAGTGAGGAGGTGCCGCGGTGACGATCAGGATTCTGCCGGCCGTCGGCGACCCCGACGCCGCCCGCTCCCTCGGCGGGCTGCTCGGCCGGCTGCCCGGTGTCGAGCCGTCGGAGCCGGTGGGCGACTCGACCACGCTGCTCGACACCCTCGCCGCGCTGGCCGCCGCCTCCCTGGAGGAGCTGCCGGAGGTCGTCCTCGTCCATGAGCGCATCGGCCCGGCCCCCGCGCTGGAGCTGATCCGCGAGATCGCGCTGCGCTTCCCGGCGGTGGGCGTGGTCCTGGTGACCGCCGACGCGGGGCCCGCGCTGTACTCGGCCGCCATGGACGCCGGCGCCCGCGGCATCGCCGGGATACCGCTGTCGTACGACGAACTGGCCGCCCGTGTCCAGGGCGCCGCCCAGTGGGCGACCGGCGTGCGCCGCCACCTCGGGGGCGGCGGCGACCAGCTCACCGCCGGGCCCGGCGGCAAACTGGTCGCGGTCGCGGGCGCCAAGGGCGGGGTCGGCACCACCGTGACCGCCGTGCAGCTCGCGCTCGCCGCGCGGGCCGCGGGCCGTAAGGTCGCGCTCGTCGACATGGACCTCCAGGCCGGGGACGTCGCCTCCTACCTCGACGTCCAGTTCCGGCGCTCGATCGCCGACCTGGCGCAGATCAGCGACATCTCGCCGCGCGTGCTCCAGGACGCGGTGTTCACCCACCAGACCGGGCTCGGGCTGCTGCTCGCGCCGGGCGAGGGGGAGCGCGGCGAAGAGGTGACCGACCGCACCGCCCGCCAGGTCATCGGCGCCCTGCGGTCGCGCTTCGAACTCGTGGTCGTCGACTGCGGTACGCAGATGACCTCCGCGGGCGCCGCCGCCGTGGAGACCGCGGACATCGCACTGCTGGTGACCACCCCCGACGTGGTCGCGGTGCGCGCCGCCAAGCGCATGGTCCGGCTCTGGGACCGGCTCCAGATCCGCAAGGCCGAGGAGACCGTGACCGTGGTCAACCGGCTCACCCGCAGCGCCGAGATCCAGCCCCAGCTGGTCCAGCGGGCCACGGGCACGACGGTGGCGCGCACGGCGATCCCGGCCGGCTACAAGGAGCTCCAGCCCGCCGTCGACTCCGGCCGGATGCACGACCTGGACGCCAAGTCGGCCGTCAAACAGGCGCTGTGGGGGCTGGCCGGCGAGCTGGGCCTGGCGGACGCCGCGCCCCCGGGCGGCGGCCGCCGCGCCGCCCACCGGGGCGGCCACGCGGCCGGGGGCGGCGAGCGCTCGCTGCCGGGGCTGCGGCGGCGCCACGCCATAGCGGCGGGCGGCGACGCGGCGGCGGAGGGCAGCGTGGGCGACGGCACCGACGCGCGGGGCGAGATCGCCCCCTCGCCCCCCACCAGCCGCTTCCTGCGCAAGCGCGGCGACCGCGGCCAGGTGACGGTCGAATTCCTCGGCGTCCTGCCGCTGGCGCTGACCGTGCTCGTGGTCGTCTGGCAGCTGGTGCTGGTCGGCTACACGTACTCACTGGCGGGCAACTCGGCCGACAAGGGCGCCCGCGCGGGCGCCGCCAAGGGCGCGGGCGCCTGCCAGGAGGCGGCGAGCAAGGACATCCCCGGCTCCTGGAGCGCCGACATCGACTGCGCCGGCGGCGACGGCGCGGTCTACAAGGCCACGGTGAAACTCCACGTCCCGATCCTCTTCCCCGGCGCCGCCGACTTCCCCTGGACGGTCACCGGCACGGCGGGCGCGGCGGACGAAACCGATCTGGCGGGCGGAGGGGAGTGACACGATGACCCGTCACCACAAAGCCTCCGCGCCAGCCCCCCGGCAGGGTGGCCGCCCTGGGGCGGCCACCTGGCCGGGGGCCGGGTTTGTGGCCTGGGCCGACGGCCTTGCGGCCTCGGACGGCGGGGCCGCCGGTGAGGCGGCGGCCCTTGCGGTTTCGGTGGCTGGGTTTGCGGCGCCGGCGCCGACTCCCCGGCGGCGTGGCCGCGCTGGGGCGGCCACCTGGCCGGGGGCCGGGTTTGTGGCTTCGGCCGAGGGCCCTGTGGCCTCGGACGGCGGGGCCGCCGGTGAGGCGGCGGCCCTTGGTGCGCCGGGTGGTGGGTCCGCGGCATTGGCCGACGGCCTTGCGGCCTGGGCGGCTGGGTTTGGGGTGGCGGGTGGCGGGCTCGTCGCCGACGTCGCGGGGCGGTGGCGAGGCTCGGACGAGGTGCTCCCCGGCGCTCCGGCGGTTGGTTCGGCACAGGCCGCCCGGCGGCGACCTCCCGAGGCGGGGGATTCGCCGCGCAGGCGCGGGGCGGCCGGTCTCGCGTCCTCGCTTCGCGGCGTCGCGTCGCCGCACGTCGCGGCCGCCCACTCGCCGCGGGACCGTCCCACGACGGTCCGCCCGGAAGCGGTAGCCCGGCGGGGCGGCCGTGGCGCGGCATTCGACCACACGGTGGTGGCCGATGCGGACGCCCGTCGGCCCGGCCGCCTGGGCGCGGGTGCCGGTGGGGGCCGCACGCGCGTGCGGGGGAGTGCCGGGGTGGCTCGGCGCCGCGTAGTCGTCGTCCCGCCGCGGGACCGACGCCGTCGTACGGCCGAGCACCCTGCGGCCTCCGCTCCGCTTGGCGGGCGGGGGCTCGCCGACGCGGGCCGCGGCCGGGCGGGTCGAGGGGCGGCGGGCGGACGCGGCAACGGACGCGGGCGCGATCAGGGTTCGGCGTCCATCGAGTTCCTCGGGTTCCTGCCGGTCCTCATCCTCGTCGCGCTGGCCGCCGTGCAGCTCGGGATCGCCGCGTACGCCGCGCAGCAGGCCGGGACCGCCGCGCGGGCGGCGGCGCGGACGGCCTCGCTGGACGAGCCGCGGACCAGCCCGCAGGCCGCCGGGCTGGCGGCGATGAGCGGGTGGCTGGCCGACGGGGCCGGTATCAGCAGCGGCGGCTGCGGCGGCGGGGAGGCGCGGGCCACCGCGACCGTGGAGATTCCTTCCGTCATCCCCGGTTTCGACTTCGGCAGCGCCGAGAAGAGCGCCACGATGCCCTGCGCCGAGGGAGACGGCGCGGACGGCGGCGCGGGGGCGGCCGCGATGGGAGGCGACCGATGAGCCTGCGGGCCCGTATCACCGCGCCGGAGGGGAACGGCGAGGGCGGCGGACGCCAGGACGGGCACCTGGTCTCCGTCTACCGCGCCAAACTGCTCGAGGAGATCGACCTCGCGGAGATGTCCTCGCTCGCCGCCACCGAGCGCCGCTCCCGGCTGGAGCGGGTGCTCGGCCACATCATCAGCCGCGAGGGCCCGGTGCTGTCGACCAGCGAGCGCTCCCAGCTGATCCGCCGGGTGGTGGACGAGGCGCTCGGCCTCGGGGTGCTCGAACCCCTCCTGGAGGACGCCTCGATCACCGAGATCATGGTCAACGGCCCGGACCAGATCTTCGTGGAGCGCGCGGGCCGGGTGGAGCTGGTCCCCGTCCGCTTCGCCTCCGAAGAGCAGTTGATGCAGACCATCGAGCGCATCGTCTCCACGGTCAACCGCCGGGTGGACGAGTCGAATCCGATGGTCGACGCCCGGCTGCCGTCCGGTGAGCGGGTCAACGTGATCATCCCGCCGCTCGCCCTCACCGGCGCGACGCTCACCATCCGCCGCTTCCCGCGCGCCTACACCCTCCATGAGCTGATCGGCATGGGCACGCTGGACGAGCAGATGCTGATGCTGCTCGCGGCGCTGGTGCGGGCCAAGTTCAACGTCGTGGTCTCCGGCCCCACCGGCTCCGGCAAGACCACCCTGCTCAACGCCCTCTCCGGGCTGATCCCCGACGGGGAGCGCATCATCACCGTCGAGGACGCCGCCGAGCTCCAGCTCCAGCAGACCCATGTCATCCGGCTGGAATCGCGGCCGCCCAACGTCGAGGGCAAGGGCCGGATCACCATCCGCGACCTGGTCCGCAACTCCCTCCGGATGCGCCCCGACCGCATCATCGTCGGCGAGGTGCGCGGCGGGGAGACCCTCGACATGCTCCAGGCCATGTCCACCGGCCACGACGGGTCGCTGGCCACCGTCCACGCCAACAGCGCCGAGGACGCGCTGATGCGGCTCCAGACGCTCGCCTCCATGTCGGACGTGGCGATCCCCTACGAGGCGCTGCGGGACCAGATCAACAGCGCCGTGGACTGCGTCGTCCAGCTCGTCCGGCACGCCGACGGCTCGCGCCGGATCAGCGAGATCGCGCTGCTGGACAGCCACGGCCACGAGGCCTACCGCATCGCCACCGTTTGCCGCTTCGACGCCCAGCCCATGGGCGCGGACCGGGTGGTGCACGGCCGGTTCCGCTACTTCCCGCTGCCGGAGCGGGTCGCGGAGCGGCTGCGGATGGCGAGCGAACCGACGCCGCCGGCCTTCGGCGTGGCCGCCTTCCCGGCCCAGCTGGCCACCCGCGCGGCCGGATCCGACCCGTACGACCGGCCGCCGCACGACCGACCCCCGTATCACCCCAGGGACCGGAGGTAGCAGGGCCCATGGACCATCTCGCGACGGCGGCCCTCGGCGCGACGCTGGTGTGCGGCGCGCTGGGCGTCGTGGGCGTGCACAGCTACGTCCGCGGCAAGGAGCAGCAGCGCGCGCTGATCGACCGGCTCTCGGAGACCGGTCCGCTGCCGGGCGGTGCCCGCGGGCGCCGGTTCGCCCGGCTGGACCGGCGGCTGCGCGCCACCTCCGTCGGCCGGAAGCTGGAGCTGCGGCTGGCGGCCACGGGCCTGGAGATCACCCCGGGGGAGTTCTTCGTCTGGACGGCGGGGGCGGCGGCCGGGCTGTGGCTGCTCGCGGCGTCCTTCCTGGCGGCGTTCTTCGGCCCGATAGCCGCGGTGATCGCCGTCTGGGGGGCCTTCGCGTTCCTCAACTGGCAGCGGCAGAAGCGGATAGAGCGGTTCATCAACCAGCTGCCCGAGCTGTCGCGGATCCTGGCCAACGCCACCCAGGCCGGGCTGGCGCTGCGCACCGCGCTGGGCATGGCGGCGGACGAGATGGAGGCCCCGGCGGGCGAGGAGCTGGCCAAGGTCGCGGCCAAGCTGGCCGTGGGCCACTCGATCGACGACGCGCTGGAGGAGCTGGCGGAGCGGCTGCCGTCCCGGGAGCTGGTGGTGCTGGTCACCACGCTGGTGCTGTCCAACCGCGCGGGCGGGACCGTGGTCAGCTCGCTGCGCAACCTCACCCAGACGCTGGAGGAGCGCAAGGAGACCCGGCGGGAGGTGCGCACCCAGCTCTCCCAGGTGACCGTCACCGCGTATGTCGTACCGCTGCTGGGGATCGGCACGCTGCTGCTGATGAACCGGATCTCGGCGGGCTCACTGGACCGGATGACGTCCTCCTTCTGGGGCCAGGCCGCGGTGGTCGCGGCCTTCTGCCTGTACGGCATCGGCTTCTTCCTCATCCGCCGCATGTCCAGAATCGACGTCTGAACCAGAGCGAACCAGGTCTTACCGGAACAAACGGGAGTGAAGGGGACACAGGGACATGGCACTGCTGCTGGCGCTGGCGGCCGGCCTCGCGGTGGCGGGCATCGCCTACGGCATCGCGCTGTACCGCAGCGAGGCCAAACTGCCCAGCGATCTGGCGGTGGCCCTGGAGGTCGGCTCCAGCCGGACGACCGCGGTCGGCTCGGCCGTCGACCGGCTGGGCATGCGCTACGCCCCCTTCGTGCTGCGGCTGATGGGCGAGAAGCGGGTGGCCCGGGTCCGCCGGCGGATCGATCTGGCGGGCAACCCGGGCGGTCTGACGGTGGACCGCTACGCGGCCCGGCGGGCGGTCTACGGAGCGCTGGGCTTCGGCGGGGCGCTGGTGATGCTGCTCAAGGGCCAGGTGCTGCTGGCGCTGCTGCTGGTGGCGTTCGGGCTGTTCTGGATCGAGGTGGGCATCTGGGCGGCGGTGCGGGAGCGCAAGGACGCGATCGAGCGGACCCTGCCGGACTTCCTGGACGTCCTCGCGGTCGTGGTGAGCGCCGGACTGAGTTTCCGTCAGGCCCTGGACCGGGTCGCGGAGAAGTACGAGGGTCCCTGGGCGGATGAACTTCGCATCACACTTCGGCAAATGGACATGGGTGTCAGCCGCCGCCAGGCGTTCGAGGAACTACGTCAGCGTAATGACTCGGAACAGGTCGCGCAGTTCGTCACCGCGCTCCAGCAGGGTGAGGAGCTGGGCGCTCCGATTGTCGAGACATTGATCGCCATTGCGAACGACATGCGCCGTACGGACGCGCAGAACGCCCGGCGGCGTGCGGCCCGCGCGGTGCCGAAGGCGACCATGGTCATTACGACCTTCATGGTGCCCGGAACGATGGTGTTGCTCGTCGCGGGGTTCTTCATCGGGTCCGGTACCGACTTCGGCTCGGTGACCGGTGACTGACGGTCTCTTTTGGGTGAACTTCCTTCGCGATTGCAATCGAATGTGGGACAGTCGTCGCCGGTGAACTCCTCGCGCCGGGAGGGGGTGAGACGGATGCGCGGCCGCTGCCGGTCCCTGTGCTCACGGTTCGAACGTGGTGAACGGGGAAGGCAATGCTTCCTGGAGCACTGTTCCGAGACGGCTGTTTCGGCGTACTTTGCTCCTGTCGCGAGCGGCATGACGGGGGTTGAGTCGCCGGACCACGAAGGCACGGCAGCCCATGGAGGGGAACACAATGGGGAAGCGCGTCATGCGGAACGATCGGGGCCAGACCTCGATCGAATACCTGGGCATCATCGCCGTGGTGGTGGCCATCGTGCTGGTGCTGTCGACCACGGACTTCGGCAGCATGATCGCAAACGCCATCTCCAACAAGATCTCCCAGGTCGTCGGCATCTGATCAGCCCCGTGACAGCGCGGCGAGACCTCAGGAGCGACGCGGGGCAGGCATTCCCGATCTACATCACGGCGGTGGCGGGCCTCCTGTTCCTCGCGCTCGCCCTCTTCGCCGTCGGCCAGGCCGGAGCCACCCGCAACGGCGGACAGACCGCCGCCGACGCGGCGGCCCTCGCGGCCGCCCAGGACTACCGCGACCAGCTGCGGAAGGGGTTCCTGGAGGCGATCGCGAACGGCAGCGCATGGGAGGACCTGCTCAGCGGACGGGGACTGGGCGGCACCAGCGCCTGTGACGAGGCGCAGTGGTTCGCCGACCAGAACGGCGCGGACGTCACCGACTGCCAAGGGCCCGACTTCCTGCCGACGTCCTTCACCGTCACGGTCCGGACGCACAAGCCCGTGGGCAAGACCGTCATCCCCGGCACGGAGAACAAGCACGCCGAGGCGACGGCCAAGGCGGTCGTCACCCCGCGCTGCACGGCCGAGGAACCCGCCCCGCCGACCAAGCTGCCCGACGAGGACGGCGGGGGCGGTAAGGACGACGGCGGTAAGGACGACGACGAAGGCGGCGACGGCGGTAAGGACGACGGCAAGGACGACAAGCCGCCCATCGACCTGCGCTGCGACGGAGTCGACCTGACCATCGACCCGACGCGTCTGGACCTCTTCCCCGACGCCAAAGACCTCTTCTCCGTGCACCTTGCCGACTGACGAGCGAACGAAGAGCAAAGGACAGCGAGCGATGAGCATGCGGCACACGACGAAGGCCCGGAGGGGGGCCGCCGCGACGGCGCTCGCCGCGGCCCTGGCCCTCGCCATGGCCGGGTGCGGCAGCGGCGACGGCAGCGAGAAGCCCGACGACGGCGCCGGCCGGGCGTCGACCGCGGCCAAGGACGACGGCGGGAAGCAGGAGCCGGCGGTGGACACCTCCAAGACCATCGGCGAGATGAAGGGGCCCGGCGGGATCGTCGTCACCCTGCACTCCGCGGTGCGCGACGACGGCGGGTTCGTCACCGTGAACGGCACCGTCACCAACCGCGGCAGCCAGCTCTTCAACGCGATCGACTGGCGCTCGAAGGAGACCGAGGTGAAGTCCCAGTCATCCGTCTCGGGCGCGTCCCTGATCGACGAGAAGGGCAAGAAGCGCTATCTCGTCCTGCGGGACACCGACGGCCAGTGCCTGTGCACCACGGGGCTCTCCGGGATCAAACCCAATGAGAGCCGCCCGCTGTTCGCGCAGTTCCCGGCCCCGCCGAAGAGCGTCACCGAGGTCGACTTCCAGATCCCGACCATGCCGTCCGTCGGCATCACGCTCTCCGGGTGAGCCGCGCCATGACACCGGATGCGACAGCCCGCACCCCGCGCCGCGGCCCCGTCCTCGCCGCGCTGGCCGCCACCGCGCTCTGGATCACCCTCGCCGTCCCGCCGCCGCCCGCCCACGCGGACAGCGGCCCCGGCGCGCCCGCCGACACCACCCCGCCGGTGAAGATCGACCCCGAGGACGCCGATCTGCGGATGCCCGGGGGCGCCGAGCTCGCGCCCGGCCGGGTCCTGGACATCAAGTCCGTGGTCGAGACCGACGACGGCGACGAGCGGCGGGAGGACACCAACGCCAAGGTGAAGTTCGCCCTCCAGGCCGAGGTGCTGTTCGGCAAGGACAGCGCGAACCTCGGCGGCGAGGCGAAGGCCCGGATCAAGGAGATCGCCGCCGAGGCCGAGCGGCAGCACGCGAACACCGTCCGCGTCTTCGGCTTCACCGACAACCTTGGCTCGGCGTCCCATGGGGTCGCGCTGTCGAAGGAGCGGGCCAACGCGGTGCAGCAGGCGCTCGCCGAGGAGCTCGACCCCTCGGTCGGCTATGAGATCCGGGGCTACGGCGAGCAGTACCCGATCGCGGACAACGGGAGCGAGGAAGGCCGCAAGCGCAACCGCCGGGTGGAGGTCAGCTTCCCCAGGACCGGCTGAGCGGCGGGACCGGCTGAGCGCCGGGACCAGCTGAGCGGCGGGACTGACTGAGCGCGGGACGGCTGAGCGCGGGACCGGCTGAGTGGCCTCGGCGGCCGATGCCGCATCATGGGAATGTCCCCGCACCCTCCCCCGGAGTCCGTCCTGACCACCGCCGTCGCCGAGACCCTTGCCGTCGTCCTGCTCCTCGGCGTACTGGCCTTCGCCGTGGTGCGCCCCCGGGGCTGGCCGGAAGCGGTCGCGGCCGTGCCCGCCGCCGGGATCGTGGTGGCCACCGGGGCGGTCTCGCCCGCCCGTGCCTGGGCGGAGACCCGGGGACTGCTGCCCGTCGTGGGGTTCCTGGCAGCCGTGCTGCTGCTGGCCCGGATGTGCGCGGACGAGGGGCTCTTCGAGGCGGCCGGACAGGCCGTGGCGCGGGCCTGCGCGGGGCGCACGGACCGGCTGCTGGGCGGGGTGTTCGCCGTCGCGGCCGTCGTCACCGCCGTACTGAGCCTGGATGCCACCGTCGTGCTGCTCACCCCCGTGGTGTTCGCCACGACGGCCCGGCTCGGGGCGCGGTCCCGGCCGCATGTGTACGCCTGCGCCCATCTGTCGAACTCGGCGTCCCTGCTCCTCCCGGTCTCCAACCTCACCAATCTGCTCGCCCTGGAGGCCGGCGGGGTCTCCTTCACCCGGTTCGCCGTGCTGATGGGGCCCGCCTGGCTGCTGACCATCGGCATCGAGTACCTGGTCTTCCGCCGCTTCTTCGCCGCCGACCTGGCCGCCGGGACCGCCGAGCCCCCGCCCGCCGACTGGCCCCGGGTGCCGGTGTTCGCGCTGACCGTGCTGCTGCTGACCCTCGCCGGGTTCGTCGGGACCTCGCTGGCGGGGCTCGACCCCCAGTGGGCGGCCTGGGCGGGGGCGCTGGTGCTCACCGTAAGGGCGCTGCGGCGCCGCCGGACGACCGTAAGGGGGGCCGTCGGCGCGGCCGGGCCGCTGTTCTGCCTGTTCGTGCTGGCGCTCGGGGTGGTGGTCGAGGCCGTGCTCGCGGGCGGTCTCCAGGACGCGCTGGCCCAGGTGCTGCCCAGTGGGTCGAGCCTGCCCGCGCTGCTCGGGATCGCGGCGGTCGCGGCGGTGCTGGCCAACCTCATCAACAATCTGCCCGCCGTGCTGGCCCTGCTGCCGATCGCCTCCGGGGGAGGTCCAGGGCCCGTGCTCGCCGTGCTGATCGGTGTGAACCTGGGGCCGAACCTCACCTACGTCGGCTCGCTGGCCACCCTGCTGTGGCGCCGCATCGTCCACCGATACGAGCCGGACACCGGCTCCGACCTGGGGGTCTTCACCCGCCTGGGGCTGCTGACCGCACCGGCGACGGTGGTGGCCGCGACGGCGGCCATGTGGGTGATGCTGAGGATCACCGGAAGCGGATGATGCCGCGGATCACCGGAAGCTGAGGGGACCACCGCCGGAAAGCCGAAGGGCCGCCGTCGAGCGACGGCGGCCCTTCGAAACCAGCTCAGGATTCGATCCAGTTGTGTGCCTGCGCGATCTCGATGACCCGCCTGCGCACCTGCTTGATCTGGTCGGCGGTCAGGCTGCCGCCCACCTCGACCAGCGCCTCGGTCAGCTCCTGCCGGAACTCGGCGACCGACAGCACATCGCACATGGTGTCGTCGCCGTCCGGCCCGGCGGAGGGCCGTACGACCGGCGCGGCACGCTCGACGATGCGCACCTCGGATGCCTTGGGCCCCTTGTCGCCGTACTCCGGAACGAACCGCACCTTGGACCCGGGCTGGAAGAGATGCTTCTCGTCCAGCAGGTCATTGGCGTGCATGAAGACGTCCTCGCCACCGTCGTCCGGTGCGATGAAGCCGTAGCCGCGGAACTCGTCGAAACGCAGAATCTTGCCCGTGGTCGTCACCGTGCTACCCCTACCCCTGATACCTCTACCTCGATGACCTCGACCGCGATCGAGGGTGTCCCAACCATGACACTGAGAGGTCAGCGTACAGAAGGAGGGGGCGGCGCAGAAGGGCCGGGGGCGATCGCGACCCGCACGCCCCTGCGCACACCCCAGCGCGCCAACGCGCCCGCCTCCGCCTCCAGGACATGGCGGGAGCGGAACCGGGGGCGGCCGAGCCGGCCGGGGCGCAGGGTGTGGACGTCGAGCACGGTGAGCCGCCGGTCCAGATAGGCGACGTCGATGGCGAACCGCATCCGGAAGGTGTGCACACCGCTCGCGGGGGTGAGGAGCAGCGCGCCGGTCAGGCCGTCCCGGCCGAGCAGACCGCGGGCACGGGCCCGGTAGGAGGCGGCGATGGTGAGCGGAATGTCCACCGTGCGCCTCGCGGCGCCCTCCGCGCCCGCAGCGCCTTCTGGGTCCTCCTCCGCGTCCGCCCCGGCGCCCTGCGCGCCGTCCCCGAGCACCCGCAGCGTCCCCGTACCGTCCCGCCAGCGGCCCACGCCCGCCCCCTCCAGCCGTTCGAGCCTTCCCGCTCTTCCCGTCCTTCCCGTCCTTCCCGCGCAGTGTTCCACCGGCCGGGCGCTTCCGTAGGCTCGGCCCGTGCAACCGCTGCTGATCGTGCTCGCCGCCGCGTACGGCGCGGCCGCCGGGCTGCTCTTACCCCGCCCGCTCTACCGGCTGGCCGTCGAGCCCGAGGAGTCCTGGCGCGGTGCCTGTCCCCGGGGGCACGCGCTCACCGGTCCGGCGCGCGGCTGGCTGGGCCTCGCCCGCTGCTCCGGCTGCCGGGACGGTGAGCGGGACTACGGGGCGGGTCCGGTGCCGGCGGCGGCGCTCACCGCGCTGGTGTGCGGATGCCTGGCGGCGGCCGTCGGGGCGCGTCCGGAGCTGGCGGTGTGGCTGCTCCTGGCGCCGCTCGGGGTGCTGCTCACGGCCGTGGACCTGGCGGTCAACCGGCTGCCGGACGTCCTCACCCTGCCGATGGCGGGCGGGTCCGCGGCTCTGCTCGGCGCGGCGGCGCTGCTGCCGCACAGCGCCGGGTCCTGGCCGCGCGCGCTGCTGGGCGGTGCGGTGCTGGGCGGGGGGTATCTGGTGCTGTTCCTGATCAGCCCGAGCGGGATGGGTTTCGGCGACGTCAAGCTGGCGCTGACGCTGGGGGTGGCCCTCGGCTGGTACGGCTGGGACGTGCTCTTCGTGGGCGCCTTCGCCGGGCTGCTGCTCGGCTGCTGCGGAGCCGTGGCCCTGGTGGTGACCCGGCGGGCCGGGCGCAAGACCGCCATGGCGTTCGGCCCCTTCATGATCCTCGGGGCGGGCGCCGGGCTGGTGCTGGGGGCGCTCGGGGCCGGATGACACGGCGGCGCGCGGAGGGTTCGGCCCCGCCGATGCATGGACATCCCCTCACGAAGGGTTATGGTGGAAACCCCCCCTCGGGCCGGTCCGTACTCCCCCCCCACGGACCGGCCCGCTCTCTGTACGGGCTTCTGGCGGGATTCCGGCCGGATTCCGGGGCTGAGCGAGCGGCACGTAGCCCGCACGGTCCGCTACGAAGCGTGACCGGCCGCAGCCCTTCGGTCGCCCCCGGTTCGCCAGCCCCTCCACCCCGCAGTAGGGTGTCGGGCTTGGGGCGGACTGCCATGGCGAGCCATGTGAAGCACTGAGGGGCTGGAAGACGTGAAGTTGCGCGACCTGGTGTACGGGCTCTACGCACGCCGGGTGGAAGGCCGCCTCGACCATGCCCAGGTGCCCAAGCACATCGGTGTCATCCTCGACGGCAACCGCCGCTGGGCCCGCGCGGCGGGCGGCACCACCGTGCAGGGACACAAGGCGGGCGCCAGCAAGATCCAGGAGCTGCTCGGCTGGTGCAACGAGACGGACGTCGAGGTCGTCACGCTCTGGTTGCTCTCCACCGACAATCTGGACCGCCCCGAGGAGGAGCTGGTACCGCTCCTGAGCATCATCGAGGGCGCGGTGCGCGATCTGGCCGCCGACGGCCGCTGGCGGGTGCACCACGTCGGGAACCGCGACCTGCTGCCGTCCCGGACCCAGACGGTCCTCAAGGAGGCCGAGCGGGACACCGAGCACATCGACGGAATACTGGTCAACGTCGCCGTCGGCTACGGCGGGCGGCAGGAGATCGCCGACGCGGTGCGGTCGCTGCTGCTGGAGCACTCCACCAAGGGCACCTCCTTCGACGAGCTCGCCGAGATCGTCGACATCGACCTCATCTCCGAACACCTGTACACCCGTGGGCAGCCCGATCCGGACCTGGTCATCCGCACCAGCGGCGAGCAGCGGCTCTCCGGCTTCATGCTGTGGCAGAGCGCCCATTCGGAGTACTACTTCTGTGAAGTTTTCTGGCCCGCCTTCCGCAAGGTGGACTTCCTCCGCGCACTGCGCGACTACGCCGCCCGGCACCGCCGGTACGGCAGCTAGTTCCCGTCTCCCACACCGCAGTTCACCGGCCCGGGGCCGGACGCCGCCCGGCGTCCGGCCCCGGGCCTTGTCGTGCGCCGGACTCACAGCGTTCATGTACGTGCCGTCATATGCCGTTGCATGTCTGCGCACGTTCGAGGGAATATCCCTTCCAGGTCGACGCCCTGTCCCACCTGTCCAGTGGGTGTCGAACTGCCAGCGGACGGCATCGGGCCGTTCGTCCGGGAGGCCCTTTGCACACGGACGACTGTGCGGATCGTGCGTATGACGCGGAGGGCCGGCGCTCGGCCCTCCCCGTAGGGCCTGGCCCGGTCCGTTCCCCGTCTACGGCGGGGATACCTCACTCCCGCGACGCCGTCGCACCCCGACCTCTCCCGAGGGGGTTCGTCCACCCGTGGTGACCAGCAAGAAACGCCGCGAGCACGACCGGCGCACCTATGTCCTCGACACCAGCGTCCTGCTGGCCGATCCCCATGCCATGGCCCGCTTCGACGAGCACGAAGTCGTGCTGCCGGTCGTGGTGGTCACGGAGCTGGAGGCCAAGCGGCACCATCCGGAGCTTGGGTACTTCGCGCGGCAGGCGCTCCGCCTGCTGGACGAGTACCGCATCCGTTACGGCCGTCTGGACGCTCCGATACCGATCGGCGATCTGGGCGGCACCCTGCGTGTCGAGCTCAACCACTCCGACCCGGGCATCCTGCCCGCCGCCTTCCTGAACCACGGCGGCCGGGTGGGGGACAACGACTCGCGCATCCTCGCGGTCGCCAGAAACCTCCAGGCCGAGGGGTACGACGTCACCGTCGTCTCGAAGGACCTGCCGCTGCGCATCAAGGCGTCCTCGGTGGGGCTGCTCGCCGAGGAGTACCGCGCGGAGCTGGCGATCACCGACTCGGGCTGGACCGGGATGGCCGAGCTCACCGTCTCGGCCGAACAGGTGGACGATCTGTTCGCCGCCGAGACCGGGTACATCCCCGAGGCGGCCGAACTGCCCGTGCACACCGGTCTGGTGCTCCAGTCCGAGCGCGGCAAGGCGCTGGGCCGGGTCACCCCGGACGGGCAGGTGCGGCTGGTGCGCGGCGACCGGGAGGCGTTCGGGATACACGGCCGCAGCGCCGAGCAGCGCATCGCGCTGGACCTGCTGCTCGACCCCGAGGTCGGCATCATCTCGATGGGCGGCCGGGCCGGTACGGGCAAGTCGGCGCTGGCGCTGTGCGCCGGGCTGGAGGCCGTGCTGGAGCGGCGTCAGCACCGCAAGGTGATGATCTTCCGTCCGCTGTACGCGGTGGGCGGCCAGGAGTTGGGCTATCTGCCCGGCACCGAGGCCGAGAAGATGAGCCCCTGGGCCCAGGCGGTCTTCGACACGCTGTCCGCGGTGACCAGCTCCGAGGTGATCGAGGAGGTCGTGGGGCGCGGCATGCTGGAGGTGCTGCCGCTGACGCACATCCGCGGCCGCTCGCTCCATGACGCCTTCGTCATCGTCGACGAGGCCCAGTCACTCGAACGGAATGTGCTGCTGACCGTTCTGTCCCGGATCGGCGCCAACTCCCGGGTGGTGCTGACCCACGATGTGGCCCAGCGGGACAACCTCCGCGTCGGGCGGTACGACGGGGTGGTGGCGGTCGTGGAGAAGCTGAAGGGGCATCCGCTGTTCGCGCATGTCACCCTGACCCGCTCCGAGCGTTCGCCGATCGCGGCGCTGGTGACTGAAATGCTGGAGGACAGCCACATCTGAGCCGGTTGAGCCGGTTGTGACCCCTCAGGGCGCCGCGCGGAAAGGCCAAAGAGCTTAGCCGCGCGGCGTCTTGGTGCGCGTGGATTTCCAGAAATTCTGGGGCGTAAACGGGATGTGAGCTTTCACACCTGGCGGGGAATTGCCTCCGGGGCTCCGCTTCCGGCAGGGTGTGGGTCCTGTCAGGCCCCGCATACGGCACACCGGTACCCCCAGCGGTACCGAACCACAGCAGTACCAGAATTGAACAGAGTTCGCCGTATGCCGCCCGAGCACCTCGAGGATCTCCCGTGGGAGATCCCACCGGGCCCGTGCCTCCCGTGACCAGCCGACCCCGCCGAGCACCGTCGGGGGCGGAACAAGGGGAGGCCAGCGCCAGGGGCACGATTGCGCCCGCGAGGTCACCTAAGCGGGCGATGCTGGAAGGAAACCGAGTGAGCCGGATTTCGGTCCGGGGATTCGCAGTGGCCTCGGCCACCGCGGTCACCACTGTGGGCGCCGTTGTCGGCGTCGCCGCGGGCGGACAGCAGCAGGGCTCGTCCGACCCGATCGAGGCGACCGCCGCCGACTCGACGCTCCTCGCGGACATACCCGCCGGGCAGCAAGCCGTGGCACAGACCGCATCCCTGACGCAGCAGGCGGACGTCCAGTCCACCGCGGCCGACGCGGAGGCGCGGAAGTCCGCAGAGGAAGCGGCCCGCAAGCAGGCGGCCAAGGACGCGAAGGCCAAGAAGGCCGCCGCGGACAAGGCAGCCGCCGAGAAGCTGGCGAAGGAGCGGGAGAAGAAGGAGATCGCGAGCCGTTCGGCCACGCGTGACGCCGGCGACTTCCCCCTCCAGGCCTCGTACACCATCGCCGAGGTCCAGTCGATGGCGCGGCAGATCGTGCCGAGCGGCCAGTTCCAGTGCTTCAGCAACATCGTGCAGCACGAGAGCACCTGGAACTACCAGGCCACCAACCCCTCGTCGGGTGCCTACGGTCTGGTGCAGGCGCTGCCGGCCTCCAAGATGGCCTCGGCCGGCGCCGACTGGCAGACCAACCCGGCGACCCAGATCAAGTGGGGCGTCAACTACATGAACGAGCGCTACGGCAGCCCGTGCGACGCCTGGGCATTCTGGCAGGCCAACGGCCACTACTGAGCGCATCGCGCCCGGCCCTTCCGGCGGCGGCACCCGATCGCGAACTTTGTGAAACCCCCGGCCCATCAGGTCGGGGGTTTCGCACATCCTCAGCAGGTAACGTCTCCTTGACGGCTGAGGGGGAAACCGGGGGTAGGAACAGGAAATGTCCACATTGCCGCAGTGGATCGGCAGGCTGGGAACCGGGCTGACCCGGCTCGCCCACCGGCTCGAATCACACCAGGCCGAGATGCGGGGGCCCGACGACGACGGCGATGACGCCCCGCGGACCCCACAGGAGCCCGGACCGTCCGAGGAACGCCCGTCGGCGGCGCAGTCACCCGGAGCCGATGCGAACCAGGGCGCGGACGAGGGCGCCGGTACCGCAAGGGGCGGTGCCGGGGACACCGAGGGCCCGGCCGAGGAGGGCCCGGCCGCCCGGCCGGAGCCGCCCAGCGTGCCCGCCCCGCCCGCCTACGCCCCCGCCGTCTCCGCCCGGCCCGATCCGGTGGCCGCCGTGCCCTGGGGCGTCCGGGTGGCCGCCGAGGCGGGCTGGCGGCTGCTGGTGCTCGCGGGCACGGTGTGGGTGCTGATGAAGGTCATCAGCTCGGTCCAGCTGGTGGTGCTGTCCTTCACCGTCGCCCTCCTCATCACCGCGCTGCTGGAGCCCACCGTGACCCGGCTGCGCCGGCGCGGGGTGCGGCGCGGGCTGGCCACCGCGATCACCTTCATCTCCGGCTTCGTCATCATGGGCCTGGTCGTGTGGTTCGTGGTCTGGCAGGTCATGGAGAACGTCGATCAGGTCTCGGGCGAGGTCCAGGCCGGTATCGACGATCTGCGGCGCTGGCTGCTGCACAGCCCGTTCCATGTGACCGAGAAGCAGATCAACCATGTCGCCAAGAGCCTGCGCGAGGCGATCGGCGCCAACACCGAGCAGATCACCTCGGCGGGGCTGGAGGGCGTCACGGTCGTCGTCGAGGTGATGACCGGCCTGCTGCTGACGATGTTCTGCACGCTCTTCCTGCTCTACGACGGCCCGAAGATCTGGAGCTGGGCCCTCAGGCTCGTCCCCGCCCCGGCCCGCGAGGGCGTGGCGGGCGCGGGTCCGCGGGCCTGGGCGACGCTGACCGCCTATGTGCGTGGCACGGTGCTCGTGGCCCTGATCGACGCGATCTTCATCGGTGTGGGGCTGTTCTTCCTCGACGTCCCGATGGCCGTGCCGCTGGCCGTGTTCATCTTCCTGTTCGCCTTCATCCCGCTGGTGGGCGCGGTGGTCTCCGGCGCGCTCGCGGTGGTCGTGGCGCTGGTCACCCAGGGCGTGTTCACCGGGGCGATGGTGCTGGTCGTGGTGCTGGCCGTACAGCAGATCGAGGGCCATGTGCTCCAGCCCTTCATCCTCGGCCGGGCGGTGCGGGTGCATCCGCTGGCCGTGGTGCTCTCGGTCGCGGCCGGTTCGCTGATCGGCGGCATCGGCGGTGCGGTGGTGGCCGTCCCCCTGGTGGCGGTCGCCAATACGGTCGTCGGCTATCTGCGCGCCTACAGCCAGGAGAACGCGCTGCGCGCCGTCCCCGGCGCGCACGGCGCCACCGCCTCCGCCACGGCGCCCGCCCTGCCGCCGAGCGCACCGCCGCCGGGCGGGCCGTCGTCGGGCGCGCCGTCCGGGGAGGGTGACGGGCCCCGGTAGCCCGGCGCGGTCCGGTCCGGCCCTGCGCTCCTGGGGTCTCTGGACCCCTGGGCCGGAGTACGCCGAAGGGCGCCCCACCGACCGGTGGGGCGCCCTTTCAGGTCTTCGCGACTGAGCGTCAGGCGTTCGCGGCCAGGACGCCCTCGGCGTCCAGGGTGGCGCCGACCGCCTGGAGCACCGCGGCGATCTTGAAGGCTTCCTGGATCGTCTCGCGGTCCACGCCCGCCTTGCGGAGCACCTGCTCATGTGAGTCGAGGCACATTCCGCAGCCGTTGATCGCGGACACGGCCAGCGACCACAGCTCGAAGTCGGTCTTGTCCACGCCCGGGTTGCCGATGACGTTCATCCGCAGCCCCGCGCGCAGGTTGCCGTACTCCGGGTCGGACAGCAGGTGCCGGGTCCGGTAGTAGACGTTGTTCATCGCCATGATGGCGGCCGCCGACTTGGCGGCGGTGTACGCCTCCGGCGAGAGGTTGGCCTTGGCCTCCGGCTCCAGCTCCGTCAGCACCCGCGCCGAGCGCGAGGCGATCGCGCAGGCCAGCACGGTGCCCCACAGCTGCTGCTGGGGAAGCTCGGAGTTGCCGATCACCGAACCGAGGTTCAGCTTGAGGTCCTTGGCGTAGTCCGGAAGCGCGGACTTCAGCTCATCGAGTGCCATGGTGAATCAGCTCACTCACCGGCGAGGAGGGCCACCGGGTCCAGGGTGTCCTCGCCCTTGTTCCAGTTGCAGGGGCACAGCTCGTCGGTCTGGAGGGCGTCCAGCACCCGCAGGACCTCCTTGGGGTTACGGCCCACGGAACCGGCCGTCACCATGGTGAACTGGATCTCGTTGTTCTGGTCCACGATGAACACGGCACGCTGCGCGAAGCCGTCCTCGCCCTCGATGCCGAGCGCACGCATCAGCTCGTGCTTGGAGTCGGCCATCATCGGGAAGGGCAGGTCGCGCAGGTCGGGGTGGTCCTTGCGCCAGGCGTGGTGGACGAACTCGGAGTCGCCGGAGAAGCCCAGGATCTGGGCGTCACGGTCGGCGAACTCGTCGTTCAGCTTGCCGAAGGCCGCGATCTCGGTCGGGCACACGAAGGTGAAGTCCTTGGGCCACGCGAAGACGATCTTCCACTTGCCCTCGTAGGTCTTGTGGTTGATCTGCTCGAACTCCTTGCCGCTCTCCAGCGACACGCAGGCGGTCAGATCGTACTCGGGGAACTTGTCACCGACAGTGAGCACGCGTACTCCTTGCAGCTTTCGCGTAGGAAAAACCCCATCATCCGGGTTTTCCTGGGGTTGGACGGTTCCTACCTTGGCACAGAGTGCATTGATCAGTGAAATAGCTAGACTCGGTGAGGTTGATTGGAGGTGGCTATCAGTGGCCGCATCAGCCACACCGGCCGGCAAACCACGGCAGCCCAGCATTCCCCAGCTCAGGGCCTTCGTCGCGGTCGCGGAGCAACTGCACTTCCGCGATGCCGCGGCCGCCATCGGGATGAGCCAGCCCGCGCTCTCGGGCGCCGTCGCCGCGCTCGAGGAGACACTCGGTGTCCAGCTGCTCGAGCGTACGACGCGCAAGGTGCTGCTCAGTCCGGCGGGGGAGCGGCTCGCGGCACGGGCACGCACCGTGCTGGAGGCGGTCGGGGAGCTGCTGGAGGAGGCCGAGGCGGCGCGGGCGCCCTTCACCGGCGTCCTGCGGCTGGGGGTGATCCCGACCGTGGCGCCGTATCTGCTGCCGACCGTGCTGCGGCTGGTGCACGAGCGCTATCCCCGGCTCGATCTCCAGGTGCACGAGGAGCAGACCGCCTCACTGCTGGACGGGCTGTCCCATGGCCGCCTGGACCTGCTGCTGCTCGCGGTGCCGCTCGGCGCGCCCGGAGTGGTCGAACTGCCGCTGTTCGACGAGGACTTCGTCCTGGTCACGCCGCAGGACCACTGGCTGGGCGGACGCGATGACATCCCCCGCGAGGCGCTCAAGGAACTGGATCTGCTGCTGCTCGACGAGGGCCACTGCCTGCGCGACCAGGCCCTGGACATCTGCCGTGAGGCGGGTCGCCCCGAGGGCGCCCCGGTGACCACCAGCGCCGCCGGGCTCTCCACCCTGGTGCAGCTCGTCGCGGGCGGCCTCGGAGTGACGCTGCTGCCGCGCACCGCGCTGCGGGTGGAGACCGGCCGTAACGACCGCCTGGCCACCGGCGACTTCGCCGAACCGGCGCCCGCCCGCCGGATAGCCCTGGCCATGCGCGCGGGCGCGGCCCGTGCGGAGGAGTTCGAGACGCTCGCGGAGGCGCTACGGGAGGCGCTGCGGCCACTGCCGGTACGGGTCGCCCGGGGGTGAGCGTCGGGGGCTGAGCGTCAGAGTCGCCCGGTGGTGAGGATCGCCGCCACGTCCAGGGTGGCCTGGGCGCCGATCGACTCCGGGAGCGTGATGCGCTCACCCGGGGCGTGGACGCGGTGGGTGTCGTATCCGCCCTCGACGGGGTCGGTCAGCACATGCACCCGCCCGTGCTTGCGGTTGACGATCACATACACCGGAATCTTGGCCTCGGCGTATGCGGCGACCTTGTTCCGCAGATCGCTGTTGAAGTTGCTGGACGTCACCTCCAGCACCAGCCGGAAGGACACGGGGTCATAGCAGTTGTTCTCGATCAGGTGCTCGTGGATGTCGGCGTCGACCACCGCCAGGTCCGGAATGGCATAGTCCTCGGGGCCGGTCGGCAGCCACAGGCCGATCCCCTGGATGACCCTGCTCTCCTTGCCGTGCAGCCCCGCTTCCAGCAAGGGGATCATGAGTTCGGTGAGCGCCATCCCGTGCGGCGCGTCCGGCGGTGGGGCCACGGTGATTACTCCCCCGATGATCTCGACTCGGCAGCCCGGGTGCTGCTCCATGAGCTGGTTGGCTTGCTCGAGCAGAGTCAGCGGCTCGGGGCGGTACGGCCCCTCGACTGCGGCAGCAGACATGGCTGTTCTCCCGGTGTTGGTGTCGAGACCATCATCGTAGGCCGGACAACAGGCGGATGTCCCGTACGCCGGGATTCACCCGGACGGGTGGCATAACCGCCGAGGACAAGGGCAAAGGGACCGTTCCCGCAGGTGGGAACGGCCCCCGGTGTGGGCGCGGCGGAACGGGGACTACTCCGTCCGCAGGCCCTCCGGCCGCATCATCCGCCACAGCGGCGGCAGGCTGACCAGGGTCACCAGCAGGATGACGCCGGCGCCGATGCCCGTCATGGCGCCGAGTCCGGCCCAGTCCACGGTCAGCGGCTGGCCGACCATCTTCAGCAGCAGCATGCCCAGCGCGAGCCCGCCCGCGACCGACAGCGCCAGTCCCAGCACCACCGGGACCGCCGTCTGCCACAGCACGGACCAGCTGAGCGTGGTGCGCCGGGTGCCGAAGGCGACCAGGACGGACAGCAGTCGCTTGCGCTCGCGGAGCTGCTCCAGGGTGGTCACGATCATGCTGGCCCCGATGAGCAGCAGGGTCGCGGTCGCGCCGATGAACAGTCCGCGGCGAATGGCGGTGAACTCGTCCGACTGCTTGGTGCTGGAGAGCCGCATCACATACAGCGACGGGGAGAACTCCACGCTGGTGTTGCGCACGTACTCGGTCGCGTCCGGCACCTTCGGGTCCACCCGGATCATGGCAGTCGCCTTCGGATCCGCCAGATCGGCGATGTCGAGGGCACCGGGAGTGGCGAAGATGCCGGTGCGCTCCTGTCCCGTCGGGTCCTTCCGGGACTTCACCACCTGGGCGGAGCGGGGGATCGTCCACAGTTTCTGGTGGTCCAGGTCCGGTATGCCCTCGTCGTCGTAGGCGAGGTTGACCTGGGCGCCCGGGTGGGCGAAGGTGTCGCCGGACCCGTCGAAGTCGGGCGATTCGACGAAGAAGACATCGCCGTTCTCGCAGCTGGTGAGGCGGATCACCTCGCGCAGCGAGGGGCAGTCGGCGACGGTGAGGGCCTCCTCCGAGACCGCCGACGGGTCCGCCTTGTCGCCGTGGGTGGCGGAGACGTAGTCCTCGGTGACACCGAGCACACTGGTCACGCCCTTGGTCGCGCGGTACCGCTCGAAGGCGTCGCGGGCCTGGGTGCCGTCGGCCACCGGGACGTTCGTCATCAGCTGGGCGCGGTTCGGGTCCTGGCCGGTCGACCTGGTGTCCTCGGCCTCCACGCTGGCGAAGAGCATCTGGAGCGCGAGGGCCCCGGCGACGGCGATCGTGATGCCGCTGACCGCGCGCGCCGCGGTGCCGCTGCTGAGCTGGAGCCGGCGGGTGGCGAGCTGCCAGGGCACCGAGCCCTTGCCGCCGAACCGTTCCACCACGGCCTCGACGACCCAGGGCAGCAGTGCGGTGGTGCCGATGAGGAGCAGGACGGCGCCGGCCGCGGCCTGGTACGCCTGCCTGCTGCTGCCCTCGAAGCTGCTCGCGAGCGGCAGCAGCAGTCCCATGCCCAGCAGCGGCATCAGCAGCCGCCACCACAGGCGCCGCCGCTTGGGGGTGGCGTTCCGCACGACCCCCAGCGGCTCGATGGCGATACCGCGCAGGGCGACCAGGGTGACGACGACGGCGAGGGCGGGCACGGCCACCGCGATCGCCAGGGCGAGCGGGAGGGACGGCCGGATGTCGGAGGTGAAGAAGCTGATGTCCCACAGCGTGACGCCGCCGATCACCTCCCGCGCCAGCAGGAACAGCCCGGTGCCGACGGTGAGCCCGAGCAGGGCACCGAAGAGCGACTCACCGGCGGCGATCCGGCGGGTCATATGGACGTCAGCGCCCACCAGCCGCAGCGCGGCCAGCCTCCGGTCGCGCCGCTCGCCGCCGAAGCGGGCGGCGGTGGCGATGAAGATGAGCACCGGCAGCAGCAGCACCACACAGCCCACGATGATCAGCAGCAGCAGCGCGGGGTTCAGGGGCTCGTCCCCGTGGTCCCCGTTGCCCCAGTGGTCGATGTGGTACGAGGCGCCGACCCGCTCGAGCGTCTTCTGGCTGACTCCCGCGTAGTAGAGGAACTCGGCCGGGCCGGCCAGCCCGCTGTCGCCGATCACCCCGGCGGTGCGGTACGGGAAGCGCTCCCGGAGCAGTTCGCCCTCGTCGGAGTCGAGCAGCCGCTTCAGCGCGGGCGAGACCCACATCTCGCCGGGGGCCGGGAACCGGTCGACACCCGGCGGCGCGGGCAGTGCGTCGCGGTTGCGGTCGCCGTCGGGGGCCAGGATGAAGCCGCCGATGTCCCGGTCGCGGTAGGTGGTGCCCGCGTCGCCGACGCCGATCGTGTCGGGGCGGGGCTTCAGCACGCTGAAGCTGTACACGGACCGGGCGTCGGTCCGCTCGCCGCGCAGCGCGTGCGCGGTGGGGATGGAGGCGGCGAGCAGCAGCAGCGCCACGCCGAGGCCGACGCCCACCGCCGTCATGACCGTCCTGGCCCAGCTCTCCCGCCCGCCGTTGACCGCGAAGCGCGCGCCCATGGCGAGGTCGGCGGCCCAGCGGGCGGTGGAGGCGCGGCCGCCGGGCTCCGCCGGCGGGGCGTCCTGGCCGGTCATCGGACCCCCGCCATGTTCCGGGCCTTGCCGTCGCGGACGACGATCTCGCGGTCGGAGTAGGCGGCGACCCGGGCCTCGTGGGTGACCAGGACCACGGCGGTACGGGTGTCCCGGGCGGCCTCGGTCAGCAGCTCCATCACCCGCTCCCCGTTGAGCGAGTCCAGGGCGCCGGTCGGCTCGTCGGCGAACAGCACCCGCGGCCCGGTGACCAGCGACCGGGCGACGGCGACCCGCTGCCCCTGGCCGCCGGAGACCTCGCCGGGCCGCTTGGGCGCCACATTCGCGACCTCCAGCCGCTCCAGCCAGGCCGCCGCCCGGGTCTCGGCCTCCTTGCGCTTGGTGCCGTTCAGCCGCAGCGGCAGCGCGACGTTCTCCACGCAGGTCAGCTCGGGGACCAGCTGGCCGAACTGGAAGACGAAGCCGAACTCGCCGCGGCGCAGCCCGCTGCGCTCGCTGTCCGACATGGCGGTCAGCTCGCGCCCGTTGTAGTGGACGGTGCCGGAGTCCGGCTTCACGATCCCCGCCAGGCAGTGCAGCAGCGTCGACTTGCCGGAGCCGGAGGGGCCCATGACGGCGACGACCTCGCCGGGGTTGATGGCGAAGTCCGCGCCGTCCAGGGCGGGGGTGTGGCCGTACGTCTTGTGCAGGGACGTGGCGATCAGCAGGGAGCCTGCCGTGGTCATGAACGCACCGCCTTGGCGAGTTGGCCGAGGCGGGCAGCGGTGAGTTCCAGCCAGCGCAGATCGGCCTCGAGGTGGAAGAGGGCGTGGTCGCAGATGAGTTGGTCGCTGAGGTCGCCGCCGTGCTTGCGCTGCGTCAGCTCGCGCATCAGCCGCAGGTGTTCGGCGCGCTGGACGTCGAGCAGATCGGCCGCGTCGCGCCCGGTGAGCAGGGCGATGACGACCTTGGTGTAGAGGACCGACTGGAGGTACGGCTCGGGCTTCTCGGGCTCGGCGAGCCAGTGCTCCACATCGGTGATGCCCGCGTCGGTGATGGCGTAGCGCTTGCGCTCCGGGCCGCCTCCGTGCTCGATGCCGTCGACCTCCACCAGGCCGTTCTTCAACAGCCTGGACATGGTCGAGTAGACCTGCCCGTAGTGGAGCGGGCGGTCGTGTCCGAATCTTTCGTCGAAGGCCCGCTTCAGGTCATAGCCGTGGCGCGGGCCGCCTTCCAGGAGTCCGAGCAGGGTGTGGCCAATTGACATGCGTGGCACTCTACACCATGCGTATACCTCGTGTGTATAGCTGCGGTGTGCGGTGCGTTTTCGCAGGTCAGGTGGGGTTGGGCGAGGTGGGGGGCTAATCCGGTGCGCGCTCGGTGCCCGCGGTGCCGCCCGCGCCGTCCGTGCCGCCCGCGCCGTCCGCCCCCTCCGCGCCGCCCGCGCCCTCCGCGGGCCGCCGGGGCGGGCGGCCCCGGCGGGGGATCGGGCGCGCCGCGCGGGGCAGCCGGCCCGCCTCCGCGAGCGCCTTGCGCAGCAGGAACTCGATCTGCGCGTTGGCGCTGCGCAGTTCGTCGTCGGCCCACCGCGCGAGGGCGTCGTGGACGGCCGGGTCGAGCCGCAGCAGCATCTGCTTGCGCTGCCGCGGCTGCCGTGGCTCCCGCCCGCTCTCCTTCTCGTCCGTCACTGGTACAGCGTGCCGGTATTCAGGACCGGCTGCGGGGAGCGGTCCCCGCAGAGCACCACCATCAGATTGCTGACCATCGCCGCCTTGCGCTCCTCGTCCAGCACCACGATCTCCTCCTCGGTGATCCGGGCCAGCGCCGCCTCGACCATGCCGACCGCGCCTTCCACGATCTCCCGGCGCGCGGCCACCACCGCGCCCGCCTGCTGGCGCTGGAGCATCGCGGAGGCGATCTCCGGGGCGTAGGCGAGGTGGGTGAAGCGCGATTCGATGATGCGGACCCCGGCCGCCTCGACCCGGGCGTGCAGTTCGACGGCGAGCTTCTCGGTGATCTCCTCGGCGTTGCCGCTCAGCGAGAGGACGCCCTCCTCATGGGCGTCGTACGGGTACTCGATGGCGATGTGCCGCACCGCGGCCTCGGTCTGGGTGGCGACGAACTCCAGGAAGTCGTCCACCTCGAACATCGCCTGGGCGGTGTCCTCGACCTTCCAGACGACGACCGCGGCCAGCTCGATCGGGTTGCCGTAGGCGTCGTTGACCTTGAGCACGGCGGTCTCGTGGTTGCGCACCCGGGTGGAGATCTTCTCGCGGCTGGTGAGCGGGTTCACCCAGCGCAGCCCGTCGGTGCGGATCGTGCCCCGGTAGCGGCCGAAGAGCTGGACCACCCGGGCCTCGCCGGGCGCGATCGTGTTGAGGCCGCCCATGGTGAGCAGCGCGGCGATGATCACCACGATGCCGGACACGATCAGCGACGTGGACCAGGCGCCCTTGTGCTCGGCGGCGACGGCGGCCCCCGCGAAGATCAGGCCCACGCCGCCCGCCAGCCCGGCCAGGCCGCCGAGCAGAGCCAGCCCGCCGCTGACGTTGCGCGCGGGCCGCTCCCGCACCCGCGGTTCCGGGAGGGGCGGTATGTCGGCCTTGTTGGTGATGTCGCCGTCGGTGGAGGTGGTGTCGGACATGGTGGGCTCCCCGTTTCCGTTCGGTGGCGCGGTCTATCAAAGTGATAGCACATTAATCCTTCCCGGCAACCCTTTGCGCCCGTAAGCCGTCAGTTCCCGTGCCGTGGGTGCTTTTTGTCACCTCGGGAAAAAGCTTGATCGATGGGCATTTGCGGGTTGTTGCGGTGTTAGCTTCATGAGCTGGCCCGAGGGCTTACGGACTGGAGCGGCGGGAGCGATGGGTAGAGCGGAAGAGCGACGCGCGCGGAAGAAGGGCGCTCGCAGAGCCAAGCGGGCGGCGAAGGCGGGGGGTATACGCCGCTTCTTCACCTGGAAGTGGCTGCTCGGCTACGTCCTGGGGCTCTGCCTGTTGTTCATCGGGGGATTCTTCGTCCTCTACCTGATGGTGAGCGTTCCCCCGGCCAACGCCGCGGCCAAGGCGGAGGCCAACATCTACAAGTACAGCGACGGCACGATCATGGCGAAGACCGGCCAGGTCAACCGTGAGTCCGTACCGCTGTCCAAGATCCCCAAACCGGTGCAGCACACCTTCGTCGCCGCCGAGAACAAGGACTTCTACAGCGACTCCGGCGTCTCGTTCACCGGCACCGTCCGCGGTCTGATCAACACCGCGCTGGGCCGGGGCAAGCAGGGTGGTTCGACCATCACCCAGCAGTACGTCAAGAACTACTACCTCAGCCAGGAACAGACCGTCAGCCGCAAGCTGAAGGAGCTGGTCATCTCGCTCAAGGTCGACCAGCAGAAGTCCAAGGACTACATCCTGGCGGGCTACATCAACACCAGCTACTACGGCCGCGGCGCCTACGGCATCCAGGCCGCCGCCCGCGCGTACTACAACAAGGACGTCGAGGACCTCAGCGTCGCGCAGGGCGCCTATCTCGCGTCGGTGCTCCAGGCGCCCAGCCAGTACGACTGGTCGGCGGCGGGTCCCAACGGCAAGCGGCTGGTGAAGGCCCGCTGGAACTACGTCCTGGACAACATGGTCGAGAAGGGCTGGCTGAGCGCGTCCGAGCGCAAGGGCATGAAGTTCGACGTCCCGGTCGACCCGCGCCCCATCCCCGGGGCCGAGGGCCAGGCCGGGTACGCCATCGAGGCCGCCAAGAAGGAGCTGGTCAAGGCCGGGGTCTCGGAGGACGAACTGCTGGCCGGCGGCTGGACGATCACCCTCAACATCGACCGGAAGAAGCAGCAGGCGCTGGAGAAGGCGGTCCACACCCAGCTGACCGACAAGCTCGACCCGAAGGAACGCAAGGTCGACGGATACGCCCAGGTCGGCGCGGTCTCGGTGGATCCGAAGACCGGCGGTGTGGTGGCGATGTACGGCGGTGCCGGCTCCACCGAGCACTACTGGAACAACGCCACCCGCGCGGACTACCAGCCCGCCTCCACCTTCAAGCCGCTGATCCTCGCCTCCGCGCTGGAGAACGGCTCCACCACGCAGGACGGCACCCCGATCACGGCGAGCACCGTCTACGACGGCACCAGCAGACGGCCGGTCAAGGGCTCCGCGGTCGGCTTCGCCCCGCCGAACGAGGACAACAAGTCCTACGGCCCCATCTCCGTCCAGAAGGCCATGAACAACTCCGTGAACTCCGTGTTCGCGCAGATGGCGGTGGACGTGGGGCTGGAGAAGGTGAAGAGCACCGCCATCGACCTCGGCATGGACGAGGAAGCGGGCGGCTTCGACGTACGCCCGGCGATGTCGCTGGGTGTGATGGGGGCCAGCCCGTACCAGATGGCCGGGGTCTACGCGACCCTCGACAACCACGGCAAGAAGGTCACCCCGGCGTTCGTGAAGTCCGCCGAGAAGGGCGACGAGCGGGCCGAGTTGCCCGACCCCACCAACGGTCAGGCGATCAGCCGGGGCGCCGCCGACTCCGTCACCTCCGTCCTCACCGGTGTGGTCGACGACGGCACCGGTCAGGCGGTGCGGCAGCAGGGACAGGCGGTCGCGGGCAAGACCGGCACCTCGGACGACAACAAGTCGGCCTGGTTCTCCGGCTACACCCCCGACCTGGTGACCTCCGTCGGCATGTTCGGCGAGGGCGAGAAGGGCAAGCAGGTCTCGCTCAAGGGCACCGCGGGCGGCGGCCGGGTCAACGGCGGTGACTTCCCGGCCAGGATCTGGGCCGCGTACACCGAGGCCGCGCTGAACGGCGAAGGCGCGTCGAAGTTCGACCTGGACACCGACATGGGGGCGGCGGTCAAGCCACCCGCGCCGCCGAGTTCGAGCGAGACCTCCGAGTCGCCGTCGGCCAGCCCGTCGGCGAGCGCGTCCGACAGCGAGTCGCCCTCCGCGTCGCCGTCGGCCAGCGCGTCCGACAGCGAGTCGCCGTCCGCCTCGTCGTCGGCGTCGCCGTCGGACGACACCTCCCCGAGCCCGCCCGACCCGTCGGGCTCGGCCTCGGACGATCCCCCCGGCCTGCTGCGCAGACAGCAGCAACAGCAGCCATAGCGGTGACGCGGCGGGGCGGGCGTGCCCGGACGGCACGCCCGCCCCCGTGCGTTACGGCCACCGGGCCCGAGAGTCAGAAGTTCGCCTCCAGCTGGCTCTTGAGCATCGCGAGAGCGAAGAAGCCGTAGAAGCCGATGGCCAGCAGCATCATGATCAGTCGCGGTCCGCGCAGCCGGATGGCGGCCGGCAGGTCACGGCGGTTGAGCCGGATCAGCAGCACTGTGTAGACGAGGGTGACGATGGAGGCGGCGCAGGTGGAGATGGTCAGCAGCACGATGGGCTGGCTGACACCGGACAGCAGGATCGCCGAGCCGATGCCGACCTCGGCCCAGACCACCGCGAAGTACAGCCGGCCCTCGGTCCAGAAGGCCGAGTCCGCCAGGTAGTTGCGCTTGGCGAAGTCGCTGACCACGCGTCCGATGACGTCGAGCAGACCGATCGAGGCGGCCCAGAGCGAGACCGTGGCCACCGCGAGGAAGAGGATCTTCAGCCAGTCGCCCACCTGCTGCCCCAGCAGATCGCCCTGGAGGCGCAGGAACGTCGGGCTGTTCTCGACGTCGTCGCGTCCGAAGAGGGTCTCGTAGGCGAGCATGCTCATCAGCCCGATCGTGACCAGGCAGACGCCGAAGAAGGACACGATGTGCTCGGTGTTGGCCCGGCGCCACCACACTCGCCAGCGGGCCAGGTTCGCCTCGTCCTGCGGGAAGGTGTAGCGGTCGGCGCCGGACGCCTCGGACTGGCCGGTGATGGGAGAGATCAGCTTGGGGACGTGGGCGCCCATGCCGTAGCCCTTGTCCCGGATCCAGTTGCTGAGCACCAGGTTGTGCACCCCGCCCGCGCCGGCGGCGCCCAGCGCGCTGAGGATCATGGTGAAGGTGATGCCGTGCGGAATCCGGCCGACGCCGGTGACGGTCTTCTCACCCGCCGTGCTCCAGGTGTGCCAGCCGATGACGGCGACCACCACGACGGCGAGGAAGAAGAGCGTCAGCCCGACCTTGACCAGCTCGACCTTCTCGATCGTGCGGTAGATCACCGGTGAGGCGGTCAGCACCACCCCGAAGGCCACGAGCGAGCCCACGGTGATCCAGACCACATCGCCGCCGCCGGTCAGATACGTCAGCGTCGTCGACCCGGAGGTGGCCCAGCCGGGCCAGACGTACTGGAACGCGCCGGCCAGGCAGATCAGGATGCCCCACGCCTTGTTCCAGCGGGAGAATCCGGCCACCACGGTCTGCCCGGTGGCCAGGGTGTAGCGCTCGATCTCCATGTTGATCGCTGTCTGGACGACCAGGGTCACCACCGCCAGCCACAGCAGCCCGAGCCCGCCGATCGAGGTCAGATAGGGCCAGAGGATGATCTCTCCGGCCGCCATGCCGATCCCGACGGCGACGATCCCGGGGCCGACCATCGTGCGCAGCGGTGGTGGTTCGGGCAGTTCGAGGACGTGGGGCGGGTCGGCCGGGTGCGGTGGGTGCTGGGTGGACGGTGTCGACGACGTTGACGACATGGCGGCTCCTCGGGGACGGCGAGGCCGTATCCGGAACGGGGGGACGGGGGGTGTGTTCAGCGGGTGCGGGTGCGGGTGTGCTGGGCGGCCAGGCGTACGGGCGCGTTGGCCGCGCCGTAGCCCTGGTAGCCGTCGATCCGCTGGACGATCTCGAAGAAGACCCGGCCGACGGTGGTCGTGTACAGGTGCAGGAACGAGCCGCTGTCGTCCCGGTCGTAGAGCAGGCCGAGTTCCCGCAGGGTGCGATGGAGCTGGGGATCGAGCTCATGGCGCGCTTCGAGGTCGTCGTAGTAGTTGTCGGGGATGGGCAGCAGGGGCGCGCCGAGCTCCCGCAGCCGGCGCGCGGTGCTGACGATGTCCCGGCTGTGCAGCGCGATGTGCTGCCACAGCGAGCCGGAGGGGCCCGGCCCCGGACGGACCTGGGCCACGTTGAGGGCGAGGCGCACCGAGCCGTCGGCGTTGGACACGGCCCGGCTGCGCAGCAGTCCGCAGGGGTCGGCGAGCTCCAGGGACTCGTGCGGCCGCAGGCCCAGCACGGCGCGGTAGAACAGCGACGCCTCGTCGAAGTGGTGTCCGGGCTGGGTGAGCGCCACATGGTCGATGTGGGTGACGCCGGCGGGGGAGGCCGTGGCGGCGCGCGGGGTGAAGTCGCCGGTCCAGCTGGGGTGGTCGGGGCGTTCGGTGCGGCAGAAGAAGAGCTCGGTGGAGTCGGGTGCGGCGACCGCGTCCAGCGGGGCGTCCGCCACGGCCCGGTGGCGCGGCAGGACGGGGGAGAGCAGGGCCCGCGCGCGGACCGTGGACGCGGCCGGATCGGGGGTCTCCAGGCCGATGGCGGCGAGCGCCGGTTCGGGGTGCCCGGTACCGGCGTCGAGGCCGTGGTTGAGGACGATCCGGGCCTCGCCCTGCTCCCACAGCTCCACGGGCTTGGAGTGGTGGCGGCCGGTGCGGGCGAAGCCGAGCCCGGTGAGCAGCGCGGGCAGCTCGGGGCCGGCCGCCGCCAGCTCGGCGAAGGCGAAGCCGGTGGGGACGACCGGGGCGGGCAGATCGGTGCGGCCGGCCGCCTCCTCCAGGGCGATCAGCGAGCGCAGCGCGTCCACGGCGGTGCGGGCCGTGTCGCCCTGCCGGAAGACGTCGTTGAAGACCTCCAGGGACAGCGGCCCGTCGTAGCCGGCCCGCAGCACGTGCTCCAGCAGCCCCGCCACGTCGAAGCCGCCCTGGCCGGGGAAGCAGCGGTAGTGGCGGCTCCACTGGAGGACGTCCATGGCCATCAGCGGGGCGTCGGCGAGCTGGAGGAAGAAGATCTTCTCGCCGGGGATCTCCTCGATGCCCTTGGGGTCCGAGCCGCGCGAGAGGATGTGGAAGCTGTCCAGACAGGTGCCGAGCGCCGGGTGGTCGGCCTGCCGCACGATCCGCCAGGCGTGGTCGTAGGTGTTCACCTGCCGGCCCCAGGCCAGTGCCTCGTAGGCGATCCGGATGCCGTGGTCGGCGGCCCGTTCGGCCAGCAGCCGCAGCTGCTCGGCGGCGAGGGCGTCGTCGTCGAGGGCGGCGGGGGAGACGTTGGAGCACACCAGCATCAGATCCGCCCCGAGCCGCTCCATGACCGCGAACTTCTTCTCGGCGCGGCGCAGATTGCGGGCCAGGAGGTCCTCGGGGACGGCCTCGAAGTCGCGGAAGGGCTGGAAGAGGTCGATGGCCAGGCCGAGCTCGGCGGCACGGTCCCGGACCCGTTCCGGGGACAGCGGGCTGGCCAGCAGATCGTTCTCGAAGATCTCCACCCCGTCGAAACCGGCGGCGGCGACGGCGGTGAGCTTCTCGTCGAGAGTGCCGCTGAGACACACGGTGGCGATGGACTTGCGCATGATCAGCCTCCGGCGGGGAGCTTGAGCAGGTCGGAGAGGTCGGCCAGCATCCGTTCGGCGTCGGGTTCCCGGCCGGTGAAGAGCCGGAAGGCGTCGGCGGCCTGGAAGACGGCCATGCCGCCGCCGTCCAGGGTCCGGCAGCCGGCCGCGCGGGCGGCGGTGAGCAGCGCGGTCCGCAGCGGCCGGTAGACCACCTCGGCGACCCACAGGTCGCGGCGCAGCAGCTCGGCGGGGAGCGGCAGCCCGGGGTGGGCGGCCATCCCGGTGGGGGTGGCGTGCACCAGCCCGTCCGCGCCCCCGACGGCCGCCGGGAGCCCGTCGGGGGCCACGGTACGGACCCGGGTGGCGCCGAACCGTCCGGCCAGCGCCTCGGCGAGCGCTTCGGCCCGCTCCTGGTCGGTGTCGGCCAGGGTGAGCCGGTCGGCGCCGACGGTGAGCAGCGCGTGGGCGACGGCCGCGCCCGCCCCGCCCGCGCCGAGCAGCACCACCTCGCCGGTGGGCACGTCGGGCAGGCCGCGGGCGAAGGAGCGGGCGAACCCGGACCAGTCGGTGTTGTGGCCGATCGCCCGGCCGTCCGCCTCGAAGACGACCGTGTTGACCGCGCCGAGCTGCGCGGCGTCCTCCGACAGCCCGTCGAGGTGCTCGATCACCGCCTGTTTGCAGGGGTGGGTGATGTTCAGCCCGTCGAAGCCCAGCGCCGCGGCGGCCCGCACCAGCCGGCCCACCCCGTCCGGGCCGAGGCCCAGCGGGTCGATGTCGATCGTGCGGTAGAGGTACCGCAGCCCGTGGCGGTCGGCCTCGCGCTGGTGCAGGGCGGGGGAGAGCGAGGGGCCCACTCCGGAGCCGATCAGCCCCACCAGATAGGACTCCCGTCCGTCCTGTGACTCCCGCGACTCCTGTGACTCCCGAGCACTGCCCCGCATACGGGCGACCTCCTGCGTTCCCGGCTAATGTACGAACTGGTTCGTTAGTAGCCCGGTCAGTAAAAGGCACGGAACGCCGTCTTGTGAACCCCCTGCACGTAGAGTGGCCCCAGCATGAGCGATCAGCCGCCGAAGAACAGCCGCCTCCGCGACGCCGCCCGCACCCAGGCCGAGATCCTGGACGTCGCCACCCGGGAATTCGCCGAGCGCGGCTACGCCGGGGCCCGCGTCGACGAGATAGCCGCCCTCACCCGCACCACCAAGCGGATGATCTACTACTACTTCGGCGGCAAGGAGCAGCTCTACATCAAGGTCCTGGAGCGCGCCTACACCGGCATCCGCGAGGCCGAACAGGCCGTGGACGTCACGGGGCTGGACCCCGCCGAGGCCATCCGGCACCTGGCCGAGCTGACCTACGACCACCACACCCAGCACGCCGACTTCATCCGGCTGGTGTCCATCGAGAACATCCACCGGGCCGAGCACCTGGCCAAGTCCGAGACGCTGGGCAAGGCCGGCACCCCGGTGATCGACCTGATCTCCGGCATCCTCGCCCGCGGCCGTGAGCAGGGCGTCTTCCGGGACGGCGTCGACGCCGTCGACGTCCACATGATGATCAGCTCATTCGCCGTCTTCCCGGTGGCCAACCAGCACACCTTCGGCACCCTCTTCGGCCGCGACCCCCTCGACCCGGAGCGCCGCGCCCACTACCGCCGGATGCTCGGCGACATGGTCGTGTCCTACCTGCGCGACGGGTCCTGAACCTCGCGGCGCAGGACCCGTGTTCATCTTCCTCGCGGCGCCGCTCAGGGCATCGCCAGTTCGAACCAGACGACCTTTCCCGTGGACAGCCGGGTCGCGCCCCAGCGCCGGGCCAGCCGGTTCACCAGGTACAGCCCGCGCCCGCCCTCGTCGGACGGCCGGGCCTGGCGCAGCCGCGGCAGCTGGGGGACGTCGTCCCCGACCTCGCAGCGCAGTACGTCCGTGCGCAGCAGCCGCAGCGTGATCGGCCGTTCCGCATAGCGCACCGCGTTGGTCACCACCTCGCTGACCAGCAGCTCCACCGCGTCCGTCAGATCGTCCAGATCCCAGCGGGCCAGCGCCCGGCGGGTCAGCCGGCGCGCCTGCCCGGCCGTCTGCGCCTTCGGGTCCAGGAACCAGTAGGCGACATCGCTGGGCGCGATGCCCTCGAAGCGGGCCGCGAGCAGCGCCACGTCGTCGTCCCGGTCGCCGGGGCCGAGCATGTCCAGCACCTCGTCGCACAGCGGCTCCAGCGGCGGCGGGTTGGGGCCGGTGAGCCGGGCGGTGGCGGTCAGCCGTTCGCGCAGCTGCTCGATACCGGTCCACACATCGCGCATCCGCGATTCGACCAGCCCGTCGGTGTAGAGCATCAGGGTGGCCCCGGCCGGCGCGTCCAGCTCGACCGCCTCGAAGTCGACCCCGCCGACCCCGATCGGCGCCCCCGGCGGCACCCGCAGCACCTCGGCGCGGCCGCCCCGGTGCAGCAGAAGGGGCGGCGGATGGCCCGCGTTGGCGACCACGATGCGGTGCGCGACGGGGTCGTAGACCGCGTAGAGGCAGGTGGCCATGCGGTCGGTGCCCAGCCGCTGGGCCTGCTCGTCGAGGTGGTGCAGCACCTCCTGCGGCGGCAGGTCGAGCCCGGCGAGGGTCTGCGCGGTGGTGCGCAGCTGGCCCATGATCGCGGCGGAGGTCATCGAATGGCCCATCACATCGCCGACCACCAGCGCCACCCGGTTGCCCGGCAGCGGGATCGCGTCGTACCAGTCGCCGCCCACCCGGGCCGTCTCGGCGGCCGGCAGGTAGCGGCTGGCCAGCCGGACGCCGGTGGGCTGCGGCAGCGAGTCGGGCAGCATGGTGCGCTGCAACTCGTCCGCGATGTAGACCTCGCGTCCGTACAGCACCGCCTTGTCGACGCCGAGCGCGGTGTGGGTGGCCAGCTGGGCCGCCACCAGCAGATCGTCCGGTTCGAACGGCGGCCGGTCCGGGCGGCGTACGAACACCGCCGCGCCGATCACCCGGCGGCGGCCGCGCATCGGGGCCAGCACGGTGCGCTGACCGGTCGCCACGCACGGGCCCTCGCCGAGGAGCTGGGGCAGCGCGGCGCGGGCGGCCTGGGAGTCGCCGAACACCGGCCGCACCCCGCGCAGCACCTCGGCCAGCGGACCGCCCGCCTCCACCTCGCACAGCTCGGCCGCCGGGCCCCCGCCCACGGCGGGCGAGAGATCGGACTGCGAGGACATCAGCGCCAGCCGGCCGCTGTCGGTGTCCGGGTCCAGCGGAATCCGGTCGGTACGGCGCAGCCGCAGCATCATCGGGCCGACCGGGCGCTCGTCGCCGACCGGCAGCGGATCACGCAGATACACCAGGATCGCGTCGGCGAAGGTGGGCACGGTGGCCCGGCACAGGCCCAGCACGATCTCGTCCAGGTCGATACCCCGGGCGATCCGCCGGGTCGCGGCCCCCACGAACCGCAGCCGGTCGCCGCTCCGGTCCCGCGCGGCGGCGTCGGCGGCGGCCCCACCCGCCGGCGGCACCGGGGGCGCCCCGCCCGCCGGTGTGCCGTACCCCACCTGGCCCGCCGCGGCGGCCGCCGTATGGGTGTCGCCGGGCTGCGCCGGGTGCTCACCCGCACCGGCGCCCCGCCACGCCGCGCCCCGGCCGCCGCCCTGGGCGGCCGGGGGCTGTTCGCCGGGGCCGGTCCCGCCGTTCCGTCGCGCCGCGCCTCTGGCGGCATTGCGATCCGCGTCCCACACAGGCTCGCCCTCCGGTGTGCCGTGCTCCGGCTGCGCCGGGTGCTCGCTCTCCGCCGTGTCCCGGCGCTCCCTGCCTCCACCACCGCGTGCCGCGGCGGCGCCTCCCCGCCCGTCCGTGCCGTCCGCACCGTCCGCGCCCGTCCCGCCGTGGTGCCCGCATCCGCTCCGATGGGGGTCGCCGCCGCACGCCGGGGCCGCGCCGCGGTCTCTGGCGCGGGGCGCGGGCTCCTGGCCGGGCCCCGGGGGGCCGTCGTGGGCCGCCGGGGCCGAGGGGCCGTCCGCGGGGAAGGCGGGACGCGGCCGGCCGCCGTCCGGCTCCTGACCGGGGGCAGCCGTCTGCCGCACGGCGGTCCGCGGGTCCGGGACCGCGCCGTGCGCGTCGTCGGGCGCGGGCGCGCCCGGGGCGGCGGCAGGGGTGGCCGCCTGCCGCCTGTTGTGGGAGGTGGGGTGCTCCGTCACGCGTGGGTTTCCATCCGTCCGGGGCCGTGCGCCCGCAGGTCGTGGGCGCACCGAGGGTCAGGCACGTCGTCGGCAGTTCAGGAAGATCTGGATCTCGGGTGGTACGCCCGTGCTCGCCGGGGCGTACGAGTACGCGTCCTCCCCGGCGATCTCGAAGCCCGCATCGCGTACGACCTGGCGCAGCTCGTCCCGCAGATAACCGGATACCCGCACCGAGTGGCCGAGGAACGGGATGGGGAAGTCGTCGATGTCCGACTCCACCATGCCCAGCGCCAGCAGCCCTTCGGGTCTGAGCACCGCGTGCAGCGCCCGCAGGGCGTACGGGATCTCCGGGCGGGGCAGCAGCAGCAGCGAGAAGTTGGCGGTGATGCCGTCGAACGAGCCGAGCTCCCGGGGGCCGCCCGGACCGTACCGGCCGCCCACCCGCAGATCGACGATGTCCACATGGTGGAACGTGGCCTCCGGCACATTGTCCCGGGCGAGCTTGAGCATGCCCTCGGAGATGTCGATGCCGACCACCTCGTGGCCCGCGTCGACCAGCTGACGGGCCGTGGGCAGACCGGTGCCGCTGCCGACGTCGAGCACCCGGGAGCCGGGCGGAAGCGTTTCGGCCATCCACCGGCCGGCCGCGATCTGGCCCTCCTTGTGCGGAAAGGCGTCGTCGAGGCGGTCCCCGATGGCGTCGAACGCCTCCGCCTGACCGCTGCGGTCCAGTGCGAGGCGGTCGAAGTCCGCATAGCCCGCGTAGCCGTCCCCGTACTCGTCCTCACCGCTCACGACCCCGCCCCCTCCAGTGACATCACGTCATGTTGTGCGCATCGCCCGAGACTTGCGTCGGTGCCAGGTGTCCCGCATGGGCAGTGTTCCGGACGACGATCCTACGTTTGAAACACGGGGACACGACAAGAGGTTCACCTCGAGTGCGCCGAGGTGCGCTTCTCGTCCTGCTTCCGGTCCTGCTTCCTGCCCTGTTCCTTGCCCTGTTCGCTGTCCGTACGGCCCCAGTCCGCGGGAAGGGCGGGCACGGACCACGCCGGGTCCGGCCGCCAGTCCTCCCACCTGTCCCGGAACGGCGCTCCCCAGGACTCGATGGTCGCGACGGCCGCCCGGCCCGCGGCCCGGACCCGCTCCGCCTGCTCGGCGCCCATCAGCCCGGCCCGCTGCGCCTGCGCGAACTCGTCCTCGTCCTTCCATTCCCAGCTGTGGTCGGGGTAGACCGCGATGTCCAGGAAGTGGTCCTCGGAGTCCACCCCGCGGTCCCCGCGGACCAGCGGCTCCTCCAGGTTCACGTACCAGTTCTTGAACTGCCAGCCGTGGTCCCAGAACAGCCACACCGACCACGGGTCGCCGGGCCGCGCGAGCTTCAGCACCCCGGTGCCGAACCACTGGGACAGCGCGGTGGTGCGCGGTTTGGTGTAACGGGTGGACAGCGGTTCGCGGTGCACCGAGGTGCCGTCGGTGAGCTGCGGTTTGACGCAGGCGGTGCCGGGGGCGAGCCAGACGGCGAGCAGCTCCGGGGTGTCCTCGACGACGGTCACGGGACGGCAGATGTGGATGTGCTCGGAGGCGTTGGCACGGTAGCGCCACAGGATATGGTCGCCCGGTGCCCACCGGGCGATGTCCGCCGTCCCCGTCGTCTCCACGATGTCCGCTGTCATGAGCAGATCTTAGGTGGGAGCGGGCCGCGGTGCCGTGACCTATGCCGCAACCGGGGGCCAACGCCCGGCTAAGGGTGTGTCATGCGCAGTACGTCGAGCGCCTGGTCCCCCGGCTAAGGGTGTGTCATGCGCAGTACGTCGAGCGCCTCGTCCAGCTGCTCCAGGGTCAGCAGCCCGCGCTCCACATAGCCGGACTCCAGGACCACCTCCCGGATCGTCTTGCGCTCCGCCAGCGACCGCTTGGCCACCTTCGCCGCCTCCTCGTAGCCGAGGTAGCGGTTGAGCGGGGTGACGACGGACGGTGAGGACTCCGCGTACTCCCGGGCCCGCTCGGCGTTGGCGGTGATCCCGTCGATCGTGCGGTCCGCGAGCAGCCGGGAGACATTGGCCAGCAGCCGGATCGACTCCAGCAGATTCTTGGCGATCACCGGGAGCATCACATTGAGCTCGAAGTTCCCGGCGGCCCCGGCCGCGGCGACGGTGGCGTCATTGCCGGTGACCTGCGCCGCGACCATCAGCGTGGCCTCGGGGATCACCGGATTGACCTTCCCCGGCATGATCGAGGAGCCGGGCTGGAGATCGGGCAGGGCGATCTCGGCGAGCCCGGTGCGCGGGCCCGACGCCATCCAGCGCAGATCGTTGGCGATCTTGGTGAGGCCGACCGCGATCGTCCGCAGCTGCCCGGACGTCTCGACCAGCCCGTCCCGCGCGCCCTGCGCCTCGAAGTGGTCCCGGGCCTCGGTCAGCGGCAGCCCGGTGGTACGGGCCAGCTCGGCGATGACGGCGGCGGCGAACCCGGGCGGGGTGTTGATCCCGGTGCCCACCGCCGTACCGCCCAGCGGCAGCTCGGCCAGCCGGGGCAGCGCGGCGCGCAGCCGCTCGATCCCGTACCGCACCTGCGCCGCGTAGCCGCCGAACTCCTGGCCGAGGGTCACCGGAGTGGCGTCCATCAGATGGGTCCGCCCCGCCTTGACCACCTCCGCGAACTCCGCCGCCTTGCGCTCCAGCGCCTCCGCCAGATGGGCCAGGGCCGGGATCAGATCGCCGGTGACCGCCGCGGTGGCGGCGATGTGGATGGAGGAGGGGAAGACGTCGTTGGACGACTGGCTGGCGTTGACATGGTCGTTGGGATGCACCGCACGGCCCAGGCGCTCGCTCGCCAGGGTGGCCAGCACCTCGTTGGTGTTCATGTTGGACGAGGTGCCGGAGCCGGTCTGGAAGACGTCCACCGGGAAGTGCTCGTCCCAGCGGCCCGCGGCGACCTCGGCCGCCGCGTCCGAGATCGCCCCCGCGATGTCCTTGTCCACCACGCCCAGCTCGGCGTTGACCAGGGCGGCCGCGCCCTTGATCCGGGCCAGCGCCTCGATGTGCGCCCGCTCCAGGCGCTGCCCGCTGACGGGGAAGTTCTCCACCGCCCGCTGGGTCTGGGCGCGCCACTTGGCGTGCGCGGGCACCCTGACCTCGCCCATGGAGTCGTGCTCGATGCGGTAGCCCTCCCGGGGGCTGTCGTCGCGGTGGCTCTCGTCGGTCATGGGGACACCTCCGTCCAGCACAGCGTCATCACGCCACACCGTGTTCCCACGCCCGCCGGACCGACCGGGTGAGCCCGGTCACCGTACGGCCTCCGGCGCCCGCGGCGTCTCCACCTCGCCCGTGCGCTTGAGCTTCTGCCACGGCAGCAGGGCGCCGGTCGCCGCGGTGACACAGGAGTGCAGCAGCACCAGATACATCAGCTGCCGGTAGGCGATCTGCTGCAACGGCAGCGCGGCCAGCGCCCGGTAGGACTCCCGGTCCAGCCGGAACGCGTACGCCGCGCCCAGCAGCTGCACCAGCAGCAGGGCGCCCCAGGCCAGCAGCGAGCGCACCGGGTCCAGGAAGATCACCCCGTAGAGGGTGAAGAGGTCGATCAGCGGTGCGCACAGCGGGGTGAGGATCTGAAAGAGCACCACCAGCGGCATCCCCACCCGGCCGAACCGCCCCGAGGGACCCCGGTCGATCAGCGAGCGGCGGTGCTTCCACAGCGCCTGCATGGTGCCGTAGGACCAGCGGTAGCGCTGCTTCCACAACTGGCCGAGGGAGCCGGGCGCCTCGGTCCAGGCGCGGGCGTGCTCCTGGTAGACCACCCGCCAGCCGGCCCGGTGCAGGGCGATGGTGATGTCGGTGTCCTCGGCCAGGGTGTCCGCGCTCATGCCCCCGGCCTCCAGCAGCGCCCGGCGGCGGAAGGCGCCGATCGCGCCGGGGATGGTGGGCATGCAGCGCAGCAGGTCGTACATCCGCCGGTCGAGGTTGAAGCCCATCACGTACTCGATGTGCTGCCAGGCGCCGATCAGCTTGCCCCGGTTGCCGACCTTGGCGTTGCCCGCGACCGCGCCCACCCGTGAGTCGGCGAACGGACGGACCAGCTCACGGACGGTGGTGGGCTCGAAGACGGTGTCGCCGTCCATCATCACGATCAGCTCGTGGGTGGCATGGGCGATGCCCCGGTTGAGCGCGGCCGGTTTGCCCGCGTTGGCCTGGCGCAGCACCCGCACGTTGGGCAGCCCCATCGCCTCCGCGATATCGGCGGTGCCATCGGTCGAGCCGTCGTCCACGACCAGGATCTCGATCGGATGGGTGGACGCGGCCAGCGACGTGAGGGTGTTGGCGATGCACTCCTTCTCGTTGTACGCGGGCACGATCACGGTCACCGGATCACCCACCTCCTGCACCCGCCTCCAGCGCCGCCGCTCCCGGGAGCGCCGGTGCCACCAGGCCAGGACCACCATCAGCAGCAGCCGCCCGATCACCGAGAGGCCCACCAGGCCCAGCAGCCCCATCAGCACCGGCAGGGCGCCGTGGGTGAACGCGGCGGCCCAGATCAGCACCCGGCCCTCCCAGATCCGCACCGTGCGGGCCGGGTGGTTGGCGCTGTGGGCGCCGAGCGCACCGGTGACGGTGGTGAAGGAGTAGCCCTTCTTCCGCATCCGTTCGATGTACTGCCCCAGGGCCTTCACGGTCCGCGCGCGGTTGCCGCCCGCGTCGTGGAAGAGCACGGACGCGCCCTTGGTGCCCGGGGGAGTGGCGTTCTGGACGATCTCCTTCACCGGGGGCCGCTGCCAGTCCTCGCTGTCGGCGTCCACGAAGGCGCTGATGTAGCCCTTGGAGCCGATGTGCTGCTGCACCGGCCAGGTACGGTCGTCCAGCGCGCGGACCTTGGAGGCGTACGGCGCCCGGAACAGCGAGCTGGTGATGCCCGCCGCACCGGCCAGGGCCAGCTGGGACTGGGCCAGTTCGCGGTCCATGCGCCCCTTGTCCTGGTACGACAGGTCGACATGGGAGAAGGTGTGCACCCCGACCTCATGGCCCGCGGCCCGCATTCGGCGGACCAGCTCCGGATGGCGGATCACCATCTGGCCCAGCACGAAGAAGGTGCCCCGCACCTTGTGGCGGCGCAGCACGCCGAGGATCTCCGGGGTCCAGCGGGGGTCCGGGCCGTCGTCGAAGGTCAGCGCGATGGTCTTGGCCGGGATGGCGTGCTCGGTGGCCTTCCCGGTCCGGTCGAAGGTGATCACCGGACCGCCCTTGCGCAACCGGTCGGGGACGGTACGGGAGGCGTGTGAGCGGTGCACCCGGGCGTCGTTGCCGATCTCGGCGTCCAGATAGCCGTCCAGCAGCAGCGCGCATACCAGCGCGAGGAGGGTCGCGAGGGCGAGCACCATCCGGGTACGGGTGCGGAGCTTGCGCAGCCTGACGGTACGGAGGGCGGGCGGGCGGAGCTTGGGGGCGGCGAGCTTGGTCGGCAGCTTGGGGGTCGGGAACGTGATGGGCAGCTTGGGGGTGGGCAGCTTCCCGGCGCGGACGGTGACCTTGCGCAGCCCGAGGGCGCGGGGCTTGCCCGGGAGCTTGAGCTTGCCCGGGAGCCTGGCCTTGCCCGTGAGTGCGAGCCTGCCCGGGAGCCTGGCCTTGCCCCGGAGTTTGAGCCTGCCCGGGAGCTTGAGCCCGCCCGGGAAGCTGACCTTGCCCGTGAGTTTGAGCTTGCCCGGGAGCCTGGCCTTGCCCCGGAGCTTGAGTCTGCCCGGGAGCCTGCCCTTGCCCTTGCCCCGGAGCTTGAGTCTGCCCGCGAGCGTGAGTCTGCTCCTGAGCCGCGCGGCGCGGCCGGCGGGGCCGGTCAGCCGGAACACCGTGCGGGGCGCGGCGGCCTGACGGGGCGCGGGGAGCCGGCGGCGTGGCCGCGGCAGCCTCGGCGGTCTGCCGCCGCTCACGACTCCTCGCCCTCGGAGACGGGGGCGTCCGGCCGGTCGGCCTCGGCGCCGCCCGCGGCGGGCCCCTTGGAACGGCCCGGGAGCTCGGGGGTTTGGGCCTGCGCGGACTGGTGGGACTGCGGTCTGCGGGTCTGCGGCCGCTGGGTCTGCGGCCGCTGGGACTGCGGTCTGTGGGACTGCGGCCTCTGGGACTGCGGCCTCTGGGGCTGGCGCCTCTGCGACTGCGGCCTCTGCGACTGCGGCTTCCGCGCCTGCGCCCCCTGGGTCTGCGGCTGCTGAGGGGACTTGGCGTGGCCGGGCCCCGTGGTGCGCCCGGGATCCTGCGGGTGACCGGATTCCTCGGCCGACGGCCTGGCGGCGGCGGTGGGCTTCCTCGACGGGGTGTGCGAGACGTTCGCCGGTGCCCTGGCGGGCTTGCGGGCGGCCGGACGCGGATGCGCGGGACTGAGCTCCCGGTGCTTGCCGGACCGGTGTCCCGCGGTGGACTTCCGGCCACCGGCGTGGGCGCGCGCGGGGGAATGCCGCGGCGCCGCACGGTGGGGCTCGGGCTCGGCGGGCTGCGCGGGCGCGGGCCGCGGCCGGGTGGTGACGGGGTGCAGGGCGTCGGGCTCCCGGGCGCCCGAGGACTCCGGACGCCCGGAGCCGTATCGGTGGCGCCGGTGCTGACGGTGGGTCGGGGCGTACTCGTGCGCGTCGGGCCGCTCATCCGACGCCGAGGGCCCCGAACGCCCCTCCGGGGCGTGCTTCGGCTCCCGGCCGAACGCCTCGGTGGCGACGGGCCGCCCCGGGATCAGCGTATGCGGGGCGAGGGACGTACCACCCGCGTAGCCCAACCCCAGGACCGCCGAATAGCCGAGGCAGGCGGCCCCCGCGACTACGCCCACATGCCGTACCAGTCGGCCACGGCGCCCGGAGAGGTCCACGAACACGGGCCCCTTACGGGCCACGTCAGCGCGGAGGGGACGCGAAGGCGCGCGCTCGGCCACATCTGACTGAGGATCCATACGGAAGAGGCTAATGCAGAAAATACGACATGCGACATATAAGTCAAACATGCGGTGTGTCCTTGTTCAGTAGGTTCATGGGATATGCGAGGTTTGGCGGGGAGAACGGCGCGGGAGGCGCAGGCCCCCGGCGCCTCGTACCGGACCACAAGGAGGAGCCAGAGCCATGAGGGCCAGCCCCCGCATGAGCGGAATCGCCGTGGCCGGCGCGGTGGTCTGCGCCACCATCGCCGTATGGGCGGGACACCACAAACCGTCGGCCGAGCCGCACGCCGCGCCCTCCCGGCCACCGGCGACACAGCCCCCCGCGCCGCGGCAGCCCGCCGACTTCGTGCCGTACGTCAACGCCTGGGCGGACGCGGGGGACGAGGGGGACGCGGGGGGCGCGGGAGGCGCGGGGTACGACATGGCCGCCGCGGCGGCGCGCGGGGTCAAGGAGTTCACGCTGGGCTTCGTCGTCGCCGGTGACGGCTGCGCTCCGGTGTGGGACGGCGGCACCCCGCTCGACGACCAGGCGCTGGAGCTACGGATCGAGGACGTCCGCCGGACCGGCGGCGAGGTGCGGATCTCCTTCGGCGGCGCCGAGGGCACGGAGCTCGCCACCGTCTGCACCGACGTCCCCGAACTGGCCTCCGCCTACGCCGAGGTGATCGAGCGTTACCAGGCGACCAAGGTCGACTTCGACCTGGAGGGCGACGCGCTGGTCAACACCGAGGCCACCGCCCGGCGCGCCCAGGCGCTGGCGCTGATCCAGCGCACCCACGAGGGCCTGAACATCTCCTACACCCTGCCCGCCATGCCCGACGGGTTGACCCCGCAGAGCGTCGCCCAGCTGGAGGCCGTCAAACAGGAGGGGGTCATCCTCTCGTCCGTCAACATCATGGCGATGAACTACAGCGGTGACCACACCGGTGACATGGGCGACTACGCCATCCAGGCGGCCACCGCCACCCAGGCCCGGCTCCGCGAGGTGTTCGGCATGTCCGACGCCGCCGCCTGGAAGATGCTCGCCGTGACACCGATGATCGGGGTCAACGACGTCACCGGCGAGATCTTCACCCTGGAGGACGCGTCCGGTCTGGCGCGGTTCGCCGCGGACAACGGGATCGGACGGCTGTCGATGTGGTCCGCCGAACGCGACCAGCCGTGCACCCCGGAGACGTCCCCGTCCGCGGCCCCCACCGACCCCACGGCCGACCCCACGGCCGGCACCCCGGGCGCCGAGCAGAGCCAGAACGCCGTCCCGAACACCCGCTGTAGCGGTGTCGCCCAGCGCCCCGGCGCCTTCGAGGCGGCGCTGAGGGGCTGACGGAACGCGCCGGGGCCGGGACGGCGACGCCGCCCCGGCCCCAAAGCACACCCGCTCAGGCCCCGGGCCGCACCGGGATGCTCGTCACGAACGGCTGGGCCGGACCCGGGTCCGTGAAGAAGTCGTTCCCCTTGTCGTCCACCACGATGAACGCCGGGAAGTCCTCGACCTCGATCTTCCAGACCGCCTCCATGCCCAGCTCCTCGTACTCGAGGACCTCGACCTTCTTGATGCAGTCCTGGGCCAGCCGTGCGGCCGGGCCGCCGATCGAGCCCAGGTAGAAGCCGCCGTGGGCGTTGCACGCCGCCGTCACCTGCTGGGAGCGGTTGCCCTTGGCCAGCATGACCATCGAGCCGCCCGCCGCCTGGAACTGCTCGACGTACGCGTCCATCCGGCCCGCCGTCGTCGGCCCGAAGGAGCCGGAGGCGTAACCCTCGGGGGTCTTGGCCGGGCCCGCGTAGTAGACCGCGTGGTCGCGCAGGTACTGCGGCATCTCCTCGCCCGCGTCCAGCCGCTCCTTGATCTTCGCGTGCGCGATGTCGCGCGCCACGACCAGCGGACCGGTCAGCGAGAGCCGGGTCTTGACGGGGTGCTTGGTCAGCTCGGCGCGGATCTCGTCCATGGGCCGGTTGAGGTCGATCCGTACCACGTCGGTCTCGTCCAGCTGCTCGTCCGTCGTCTCCGGCAGGAAGCGCGCCGGGTCGGTCTCCAGCTGCTCCAGGAAGACGCCCTCCGGCGTGATCTTGGCGAGCGCCTGGCGGTCGGCGGAGCAGGAGACCGCGATGGCGACCGGGCAGGAGGCGCCGTGGCGCGGCAGCCGGACGACCCGGACGTCATGGCAGAAGTACTTGCCGCCGAACTGCGCGCCGATCCCGATCTTCTGCGTGAGCTCGAAGACCTTCTCCTCCAGCTCCTTGTCGCGGAAGCCGTGGCCGGTCGGGGAGCCTTCGGTGGGCAGCTCGTCCAGGTAGTGCGCGGAGGCGTACTTCGCGGTCTTCAGCGCGTACTCGGCGCTGGTGCCGCCGACCACGATCGCCAGGTGGTACGGCGGGCAGGCGGCCGTGCCCAGCGAGCGGATCTTCTCCTCCAGGAACTTCATCATCGATGCCTCGTTCAGCACCGCCTTCGTCTCCTGGTAGAGGAAGGACTTGTTGGCCGAGCCGCCGCCCTTGGCCATGAAGAGGAACTTGTACGCACCGCCGTCGGTCGCGTACAGCTCGATCTGCGCGGGCAGGTTGGAGCCGGTGTTCTTCTCCTCCCACATGGTCAGCGGGGCCATCTGGGAGTACCGCAGATTCAGCTTGGTGTACGCGTCGTAGACGCCGCGCGAGAGGGCCTCCTCGTCGCCGCCTTCGGTGAGCACGTTCTGCCCGCGCTTGCCCATGACGATCGCGGTGCCGGTGTCCTGGCACATCGGGAGCACCCCGGCCGCCGCGATGTTGGCGTTCTTCAGCAGGTCCAGCGCGACGAAGCGGTCGTTGGCGCTGGCCTCCGGGTCGTCGAGGATGCGGCGCAGCTGGGCCAGGTGGGCGGGGCGCAGGTAGTGCGAGATGTCGTGCATCGCCTCGGCCGCGAGCCTGCGCAGCGCCTCCGGCTCGACCTTCAGGAAGGTGCGCCCATCGGCCTCGAAGGTGCTCACGCCCTCGGAGGTCACCAGGCGGTAGGGCGTGGTGTCCTCTCCCAGGGGCAGCAGGTCCGAATAGGCAAACTCAGGCATTGCGGCCATTCCTCACTCGACGGGGGCTTCGGCTGACTTCGTCGACAGCGCGTCCATAAGCCTAGAACGGGGCAGACGAACGGGACCTGTGAGGTAGGGCTCAGTAGAGCCGGAGGCAGGGGCAAGGGCAGGGGCGGGTAGGGGAAGGATCAGGGACACTCCAGGGTTCGTCCCCTAGTCGCGATCTATCGCGTCTCAGTACGCTGAGCCCGTGGATGAGCAGCAGCGCGTGCCCCTGACCAAGTCCGCCCCCGTTCCCGCACCCGCGCCCGCGGTGACCCCGGAGGCGGAGCTCCGCGCGTCCGACGCGGACCGCGACCGGATCGCGGACATCCTGCGGGAGGCCCTCGCCGAAGGGCGGCTCCAGCCCGAGGAGCACGCCGAGCGGATCGACGCGGTCTACCGCGCCAAGACCCTGGGCGAGCTGGAGCCCTTGGTGCGCGATCTGCCCGCCGCGCCCGTCCGTGGCGCCGCCTCGGCGCCGGTCCGCGAGGCGGCGGCCGAGCGGCCGCGCACCCTGCCCCAGTCGGAGAACCTGATGGCGATCTTCGGCGGGTCGGTGCGCAAGGGCCGCTGGCGGGTCCGGCCCCGCACGAACGCCCTGGCGGTCTTCGGCGGTGTGGAAATCGACCTGACCGAGGCGGTGTTCGAGCAGCAGGAGATCGTCATCCATGTGGTGGCCGTCTTCGGCGGGGTGGAGATCAAGGTTCCGGAGAACGTCTCGCTGCGCAGTTCGGGCTCGGGCGTCTTCGGCGGCTTCGACGTCAAGACGTACGAGGCGCAGGACCCCGACGCACCGGTGATCCATGTCACCGGTTTCGCGGTCTTCGGCGGCGTGGAGGCCAAGCCCAAGCGGGGGAAGCGGCTGAAGAACCTGCGCGCGTGAGTCGCGCACGAGTCACGCATGAGCCGTGCACACATCGCGCCATAAGCGCTGAAGAAGGGCCGTGCGGGGCCAACTTCCGGGCGGGACAACGGTGTGCATAAGCACGCGCACAGCGGGTAAGGCTTGGTGCATCGTCTCTCGTACGGCTGATGGGGGTGCGAACGGGGCCGTACACCTCGAGGCGGGCAAGGGTGACCACCGGAGCCGTCGTCAGGAGTAGACCGTGCTGCAACCGCATCAGCCCCTGCTGGAAGCCGCCGTGCCCCCGCAGCGCGTCCCCGCGCGGGATCAGGCCGGACCCTGGCACTCGGAGGCGGTGTGCCGACGGGACGAGGCCGGACTGTTCTTCGCTCCCTCCAAGGAGCCCACGGCTGCCAGGCTGTCGCGGGAGGAGGCAGCCAAGCGCGTCTGTGCACGCTGCCCGGTCATGGTCGAGTGCCGGGAGCACGCGCTGCTCCAGCCCGAGCCGTACGGCGTATGGGGCGGGCTGACCGCGGCCGAGCGCCGGGTCGTGCTGGCCCGCCGCCGGCGCCGGGAGGCGGAGCTGCAGCGCGCGGTGCGGGTCGCCGCCGCGGGCTGAACTCTTCGGGACTGGGGCCGGGTGCCGCCGGGAGGCGGGACCCGGCCCTTGTCGTCATCGGTCGCGCTCGGCGTTCCGTGCGTTCAGTGATTTGTGCGCTCGGCGTCCTGTGCGCTCAGCTCGGCCGTTCGAAGTCGACCGAGGCGTAGGCGCGCAGCTTGGCCAGCCGGTGGGTGGAGTCGATCTGCCGGATGGTGCCCGACTTGGACCGCATGACCAGTGACTGGGTGGTGGCGGTCTCCGCGCGGTACCGCACCCCGCGCAGCAGATCCCCGTCGGTGATGCCGGTGGCGACGAAGAACACATTGTCGCCGCTGACCAGATCGTCGGTCTCGAGCACCTTGTCGAGGTCATGGCCCGCGTCGAGGGCGCGCTGCCGCTCCTCGTCGTCCTTGGGCCACAGCTTGGCCTGGATGGTGCCGCCGAGGCACTTGATCGCACAGGCCGCGATGATGCCCTCCGGCGTACCGCCGATGCCCAGCAGCAGGTCCACGCCGGTGCTCTCGCGCGCGGCCATGATCGCGCCGGCCACATCGCCGTCGGAGATGAACTTGATCCGGGCGCCCGCCTCCCGGATCTCCTTGACGATGCCCTCGTGGCGAGGGCGGTCGAGGACCACCACGGTGACGTCCTCGGGGCTGGACTTCTTGGCCTTGGCGATCCGGCGGATGTTCACACCGGGGGGCGCGGTGATGTCGACGAACTCGGCGGCTTCGGGGCCGGTGACGAGCTTGTCCATGTAGAAGACGGCCGACGGGTCGAACATGGTGCCCCGCTCGGCGACCGCGAGCACGGAGACGGCGTTGGCCATGCCCTTCGCGGTGAGCGTGGTGCCGTCCACCGGGTCCACGGCCACATCGCACTCCGGGCCGGTGCCGTCGCCCACGCGCTCACCGTTGAAGAGCATCGGGGCCTCGTCCTTCTCCCCTTCCCCGATGACGACGACGCCGTTCATCGAGACGGTGTGCACGAGGGAGCGCATGGCCTTGACCGCGGCGCCGTCCGCGCCGTTCTTGTCGCCACGGCCCACCCAGCGGCCGGAGGCCATGGCGCCCGCCTCGGTGACCCGGACGAGCTCCAGGGCGAGGTTGCGATCGGGAGCCTCGGGGCTGACCTCGAGCTGGGACGGCAGATGATGCTCGGTCATCGGAACGCACCTTTCTGTACGGCGACGGCCGGTGAAGAGATGAGGGTGCTCATGACTTTATCCGCTGATGAGGAGAGTGAGCAGATAGCCCCACGCATGAGCGCGGCCCTGTTGCGAGGTGCGGCGACCGGATGAGGGACGATAGGGGGCGTGGCAGGTATGCGTGGCAAAGAGACGGTCCGGGACATGGTGCTGTCGCTGGCGGCGATCGGCGTCGTCGCGGCGGCCATCTACCTCTTCGGAATTCCGCATGACGAGGGCGCCGAGGACGCCGGGGTGAAGACGGTGGACTACCGCGTGGAGCTGGACACGGCCCGCCGCGCCGCCCCCTATCCGGTGGCCGCCCCCGACCCCGGGAGCCTGCCCGAGGGCTGGCGCGCGACCTCGGTGACCTACCGCCCCGCCGCCGCGGAGGACGGCGCGGTGTGGCACCTCGGCTTCCTCGACCCGGAGAAGGAGTACGTCGCGGTCGAGCAGAGCGACGGCAAGCCCGTGCCGTTCGTGGAGGACGTCACCCAGCAGGCGCGGGAGACGACGCGGACGCAGCGGATCGACGGCAAGGAGTGGGTCCGCTACGAGGGCGACAAGTACGACGCGCTGGTGCGCAAGGAGCCGGGCGTGACCACGGTGGTCACCGGGACGGCGTCGTACGGACAGCTGACGAAGATGGCCGCCGCGCTCACCGAGAAGAAGGGCTGAGCGCGACGGCCACGGGGGCCCCTTCGGGGCCGGGGTCCGCCGGGGGTCCGCTGGGGATCCGCTCGGGGGACCGTTGACCGTCAGACCGTGGTGATGACCTGGTCGTAGTCCAGGCGGGGGCCGCGCGGGAACCAGGCGTCCTGGCCCGGTTTGCCGATGTTGATGACCATCAGCGGGGTGTGGTCGTCGTCCAGGAACTCCTTCTGGACCCCGGCCGGGTCGAAACCGGTCATCGGGCCGGCGGCGAGACCGGCGGCACGGACACCCAGGATGAAGTAACCGGCCTGGAGCGCGGCGTTGAGCCCCGCGGCCTCCTCACGGGCGGGGCGCTCGGCGAAGAAGACGTCCTTGGCCTGCGGGAAGTGCGGGAAGAGGGCGGGCAGCTCCTCGTGGAACTCGTTGTCCGCGGCAAGGATCGCGACCAGTGGGGCGCTGGCGGTCTTGGGCCGGTTGCCCTCGGCCATGTGCGGGACCAGGCGCTCACGGGCCTCGGCGGAGCGGACCAGCACGATGCGCAGCGGCGACTGGTTGAACGCGGTCGGCCCGTACTTGATCAGGTCGTAGATCGCCTGCACCTGCTCATCGGTCACCGGCTCGTCGGTGAAGGTGTTGGCGGTGCGGGCCTCCCGGAAGAGCAGGTCCTGGGCGGCGGGGTCGAGAGCGAGAGTCATGAAAGAAACCTCTGCACAAGCGGGGATATCGCTGACGGGCACCACTTTACGGCGTTTAGATTAATGTTCAACTAAAATCCTGTCGCAGCACCACCAAGGTGCTCCGAATCACACCACCCCCAAGCATTCGCCCACCCCGCACACGGCGTCTGATCGCCCCCGTGCCCGGCCGCTCCGCGCTCTGCCTGCCCGGCCGCCCGGTCTGCGATCGTCCTTGGAGCCGGCCCCTGCCGGTCCCCGTGTGTCCGGCCGCCCCGGCCGCCCCCGAGCGCCCCGCACCCGGTGCCCGAGCCCGCCTGGCTGTCCTGCGCCTGGTCGCCCTGCGTTTGGCCGCCCCCGGTCGTTGCGTGCCCGGTGTCCGGACGCCCCGCGCCTGACCGCCCGGTCTCCGGTGGCCCCGGAGCCGGTCGCTTCCGGTCGCCCCGCGTCAGGTGCCCGAGCCCTGCCCGGTCGCCCCGGTTCCCGAGCGTTCCGTGACAGGCCCTCGTACCTGGTCACCCTGCGTTCGGTCGTGTCCGCCCCCGCCCGGTCGCCCCCCTTGCCCGAGCACCACCGTGCCCGAGCCCGGTCCGGGCACGGGCGGTCAGCCCTCGGCGGTGGTTCCGGGGCCGTCCGGGGTCTCGGCCGCCCCTTCGGCCAGTGCCGCGTCCAGCCGCGCCCGTGCGCCCTCCAGCCAGTGGCGGCAGACCTTTGCCAGCTCCTCGCCCCGCTCCCACAGGGCGAGTGAATCCTCCAGGCTGGTGCCGCCCGCCTCCAGCCGGCGCACCACCTCCACCAGCTCGTCGCGCGCCTGCTCATAGCCGAGCGTCGTCTCCGCCCGGTCGGCCCCTTCGGCCCCTTCGGCCTGCTCGGCCTGCTCGTCCGTCTGCCCCTGCGTCTTCGACATATCGCTCACCCTATTCGGCGGGTCCGACAGCTTCGGCGGGTCCGACAGCCGCCCGCACCCGGAACTCGCCCTCGGCGACCCGCGCCCGCAGCTCCTCGCCCTCCGTGACCTCGTCGGCCGCCCGCACCACCGAGCCGTCGGGGTGCTGGAGCACCGCATAGCCGCGCCGCAGCGTCGCGGCGGGGGAGAGGGCCACCACCCGGGCCTGGGTGTGGGCCAGCTCGGAGTCGGCCCGGTCCAGCAGGTGTCCCAGGCAGCGGCGGGCGCGCTCCAGCGCGGACGTGATCCGCTCCTCGCGCTCGTCCACCATGCGGTGCGGCTGCCGCATGCACGGCCGGCCCAGCGCGGCGGCCAGCCCCCGCTCCTCCCGGTCCAGCAGCCCGTGCACCGTGCGCAGCGCGCGCTCCCGCAGCTGCTGGATGCGCAGCAGTTCCTCGCCCACATCCGGGACGATCTTCTTCGCCGCGTCGGTGGGCGTGGAGGCGCGCAGATCGGCGACCAGGTCGAGCAGTGGCGAGTCCGGTTCATGGCCGATCGCGGAGACCACCGGCGTACGGCACGCCGCCACCGCCCGCACCAGCTGCTCATCGGAGAACGGCAGCAGGTCCTCCACACTGCCGCCGCCGCGCGCCACCACGATCACATCCACGGCCGGCAGCGCGTCCAGCTCCTTGACCGCCTCGATCACCTGCGGCACCGCGTGCACCCCCTGCACCGCCACATTGCGCACCTCGAAGCGGACGGCGGGCCAGCGCAGCCGCGCGTTCTCCAGCACATCGCGCTCGGCGGCCGAGGCGCGCCCGCAGACCAGCCCTATCAGCTGCGGCAGAAAGGGCAGCGGCTTCTTGCGGTCGGCCGCGAAGAGCCCCTCCGCCGCCAGCGCCTTCTTCAGCCGCTCGAGCCGCGCGAGCAGCTCGCCCACCCCCACCGGGCGGATCTCGGCGGCCCGCAGGGACAGCTGGCCGCGCGGTGCGTACCACTCCGGCTTGGCGTGGACCACGACCCGCGCGCCCTCGGCGACCGTGTCCGCGATCTTGTCGAAGACGGCGCGGAAGCAGGTGACGGTCAGCGAGATGTCGTAACTCGGGTCGCGCAGGGTCAGGAACACCACACCGGCGCCGGGGCGCCGGGACAGCTGGGTGATCTGCCCTTCGACCCACACCGCGCCGAGCCGGTCGATCCAGCCCCCGATCAGCCGGGAGACCTCGCCGACCGGGATCGGCGCTTCCGCGGACGTGTTGACAGCCATGACCGCGAGGGTATCGGCCGATACCGACAGACCCCCGGGTCATCGCCCCTACCATGGGGGACATGACTGCAACCTCCGCCCGCCGGGTCCTGCTCGCGGCCCCCCGTGGCTACTGTGCCGGTGTCGACCGTGCCGTGATCGCTGTCGAAAAGGCCCTGGAGCAGTACGGCGCGCCGATCTACGTGCGCAAGGAGATCGTCCACAACAAGTACGTCGTCCAGACGCTGGAGAAGAAGGGCGCCATCTTCGTCGACGAGACGGAGGAGGTGCCCGAGGGCTCGATCGTGATCTTCTCCGCGCACGGTGTCGCGCCGGTCGTCCATGAGGAGGCCGCCCAGCGGAAGCTGGCCACGATCGACGCCACCTGTCCGCTGGTCACCAAGGTCCACAAGGAAGCAGTCCGGTTCGCCAAGGAGGACTACGACATCCTCCTGATCGGTCATGAGGGCCATGAGGAGGTCATCGGCACCAGCGGCGAGGCCCCGGACCACATCACCCTGGTCGACGGCCCCGACGATGTGAAGAACGTCGAGGTGCGCGACGAGTCCAAGGTCGTCTGGCTCTCCCAGACCACCCTCTCGGTCGACGAGACCATGGAGACCGTGGACGCGCTCAAGGAGCGCTTCCCGAAGCTCATCAGCCCGCCCAGCGACGACATCTGCTACGCGACCCAGAACCGCCAGACCGCGATCAAGCAGGTGGCGGCCGAGTCCGACCTGGTCATCGTCGTCGGCTCCAAGAACTCCTCCAACTCGGTGCGGCTGGTGGAGGTCGCCCTCGGCGCGGGCGCCAAGGCCGGCCATCTGGTCGACTACGCGAGCGAGATCGACGAGGCATGGCTGGAGGGCGTCAGCACGGTCGGCGTGACCTCCGGCGCCTCGGTGCCGGACGTGCTCGTCGAGGGCGTCCTGGAGTGGCTGGCCGAGCGCGGCTTCGGCGATGTCGAGGTCGTCCAGCCCATGCAGGAGTCCCTGACCTTCTCGCTGCCCAAGGAGCTGCGCCGGGACCTGCGGGCCGAGGCCGCCGCGGCGGTCGCGACGGGCGCGGCGGGCGCGGGCCGGCCGGAGGGGCCGCGGCGGTGACGGACGGACAGGGGGGCACCGGGGCGTTCGCGGCGAAGGTGTTCGGCGTCGACATCGGTGGTTCGGGCATCAAGGGCGCCCCGGTGGACCTGGGCCGGGGCGAGCTCGCGGAGGAGCGCCGTAAGGTGCTCACCCCGCATCCGGCCACGCCCGACGCGGTCCTGGACGGAGTGGTGGAGGTCGTCCGGCATTTCGACTGGTCCGGGCTGCCGGTCGGGGTGACCTTCCCGGGTGTGGTGCGCAACGGCGTCACCCTTACCGCCGCCAATGTCGACAAGGGCTGGATCGGCACCGATCTGGCGTCGCGGCTCGGCGGGCGACTGGGCTGTCCCGTCACGGTGCTGAACGACGCGGACGCGGCCGGGGTCGCGGAGGTGGCCTTCGGCGCGGCCCGCGGCGTCAAGGGCACCGTGATCGTGCTCACCCTGGGCACCGGCATCGGCAGCGCGGTCTTCACCGACGGGCAGCTGGTCCCCAACACCGAGCTGGGCCATCTGGAGCTGGACGGCCACGAGGCGGAGAAGCGGGCCTCGACCAAGGTCAAGGAGGACGAGGACCTCAGCTGGTCGCACTGGGCGCGCCGGGTGCGCAAGTATCTCCAGCATCTGGAGATGCTCTTCTCGCCGGAGCTCTTCGTGCTGGGCGGCGGGGTGAGCCGTAAGGCGCACAAGTTCCTGCCGCTGATCGAGGGCGTCAGGGCCGAGATCGTCCCGGCGCGGCTACAGAACAACGCGGGGATCGTGGGTGCCGCGATGGCCGCGGCCGCTGCTGCTGGCGACGCCGGGTGATCAGCACCACCCGCCGTACGAGCACGATCACGGCGGTCAGCAGCGTTCCCGTGTAGAGCCAGCCGGCCTGCAAGGACAGCGCGGTGAACACCCCTACCGCCTGTCCGCCGAACCCCGCCGAACCCTCGTTGATCGGCAGCAGTCCGACCGTGTAGGCCAGCGGCACCGTCACCGGCCCCGCCAGCAGATCGGCGGGGCGCACCCACAGCCCGCAGGCCACGCACACCGGCAGGAAGAGCACGCTGTAGACGGTGGGGGAGCCGGAGCACAGCAGCGCGTCGAGGCAGCCGAGGACGAACATCGCGAGCGTGGTCAGCAGCCCCGCGCCCAGCCCGGTCAGCCGGGGGCTCGGCAGGGACAGCCCTCGGGCCCGGCGCAGCGCGGCGGCCGGCCCGGCGGCACGGCGGCCGGACGGCCCCGGCCGCCGTGCCGCCGCCTGCCGCGGGGCCCTCGGCGCGCCGCCGGGGCGCCCACGGCTCCGCTCCGTCCTCCTGCCCCGGCCCGTATACGTATCGTCCGCGGCCGGGCGGGGCGACGGGGCCGCTGCCCGGCGGGGCGTACGCGTCCTGTAATGCTCCACCTGACCAACGTAGGTGGCCGGAGGACAGGAATCCGGTCTTGGACACGCCCTTCGCAGGACCTTGGCAGTGTGTTCGACGGATTGTCGGCCCGGCCGGGTGATCGGGGACGGCCCCGTAGACTGGTGGACCGGCCCCACCGGGGCTCGTCATCCGTCCTCACATTCTCGCTACGGGAAGTCGCCAACGTGTCGCTCACGATCGGAATCGTCGGTCTGCCGAATGTCGGCAAGTCGACCCTGTTCAACGCCCTGACCAAGAACGACGTGCTGGCGGCCAACTACCCGTTCGCCACCATCGAGCCCAACGTCGGTGTGGTCGGCGTCCCGGACCCCCGCCTGGACAAGCTCGTCGAGCTCTTCGGCTCGGCCCGCAAGCTGCCCGCCACCGTCGACTTCGTCGACATCGCGGGCATCGTCAAGGGCGCCTCGGAGGGCGAGGGCCTGGGCAACAAGTTCCTGGCGAACATCCGCGAGTCCGATGCGATCTGCCAGGTCATCCGCGCCTTCAAGGACGAGAACGTCGTCCACGTCGACGGCAGGATCTCGCCGAAGAGCGACATCGAGACGATCAACACCGAGCTGATCCTCGCCGACCTCCAGACCATCGAGAAGGTGCTGCCGCGCCTGGTCAAGGAGTCCCGGATCAAGAAGGACAAGCAGCCCCAGGTCAAGGCCGTCGAGGAGGCCAAGGCCATCCTCGAGGAGGGCCGCACCCTCTTCTCCGCCGGCATCGTCCAGGGCAGCGAGCGCGCCGCCCTCCTGCACGAGCTGCACCTGCTCACCACCAAGCCCTTCCTCTACGTGTTCAACGTCGACGAGGAGGAGCTGACCGACGAGTCCTTCAAGGCCGAGCAGCGCGCCCTCGTCGCCCCCGCCGAGGCGATCTTCCTCAACGCCAAGCTCGAGGCCGACCTCGCCGAGCTGGACGACGAGGAGGCCCTCGAACTCCTCCAGTCCGTCGGCCAGGACGAACCCGGCCTCGCCACCCTCGCCCACGTCGGCTTCGACACCCTGGGCCTCCAGACCTACCTCACGGCCGGCCCCAAGGAATCCCGCGCCTGGACCATCAAGAAGGGCGCCACGGCCCCGGAGGCGGCCGGTGTGATCCACACCGACTTCCAGAAGGGCTTCATCAAGGCCGAGGTCATCTCCTTCGAGGACCTCGTCGAAACCGGCTCGGTCGCCGAGGCCCGCGCGGCGGGCAAGGCCCGGATGGAGGGCAAGGACTACGTGATGCGGGACGGCGACGTGGTGGAGTTCCGCTTCAACGTCTGATACGTCCGGGGCAAGGCCGTCTGACCTGCGGCGGAGTGGGTCGGGCGGCCTTTGCGGTCCGCACACGGTCCGCAGCGTGCTGACGTCGGTCAGTGCGTGGGGGAGCGGCTACGCCGTTTCGTCGACCTGTGGCTGAGCATCGGCGGACTGGTCCGCGTATGCCTTGTCGACGGCGGCCCGGGTAGACCACGGGCCCGCCTTGCGGCGACCACGCAGCCGCCGCAGCCCTCACAGCCAGCCCAGCCCTCGCTCACCTTCGAGCTCCCCGATGGCTCCCTCCAGCATGTGCGGGTCACCCAGGTGCTCAACGCGGGCTACGCCGGACGCAGCCAGGAGAGGCGACAACGAGCCGTTTCGCCGAGACGGACCAGCGCTGTCGGACTCCGCTTCCGTGCTCCAGCCGGCCGGCTGTACCCGGACGGGCTCACTGAGAGTCGTCGTGCTGTTCGGCTGCGGCGCGGCGGAACTCCGCGTTGATGCGCTGAGCTTCTTCGAGCTGGTCCTCGAGGATGACGATGCGGCAGGCGGCCTCGATCGGCATGCCCTGGTCGACGAGTTCGCGGGCGCGGGCGGCGATCCGCAGCTGGTAGCGGGAGTACCGGCGGTGCCCGCCCTCCGAGCGGAGCGGGGTGATGAGACGGGCCTCACCGATGGCGCGGAGAAAGCCGGGCGTGGTGCCGAGCATCTCTGCTGCCCGTCCCATGGTGTAGGCGGGGTAGTCGTCGTCGTCCAGACGACCACTGAGCGGATTGTCTGCCGTCATTCTCACCTCGTTGAGCAACGCGTCGAGGGGCCCTGGTGCCGTATGCACCAGGGCCCCGAAGGAAATTCAACACCATCTGTCGGCCCTACTGCTGTGCCGACCTTCTGTTTTCCGCTACGCCGCCCGGGAAGGGCGGGACCGCGGGGATCGTGGATGCGTGACCGGGGACCACCTTCCATTCCAAGGTCTTGCGGTACCCGGACCGGTTCTCCGTGCCCGGGGGATCCTGATGGCGTCCGCTTCCTCCGTTCTTCGCTGAGTCATCCACTGCTGGGTGCGTGCCCGGTGCGGCTGCCGTCCCGTCGCCTTCCTGGCTGGGAACGACCTGGCTTCGCGACTGCGCAGCCGCACCGACCTGCGAACTTCATGTTGTTCTACCCGCCAGTTCGTGTCTGCCGGGTCTCGCTTGACTCTGTCTACGGGAGAAATCGTAGCCAGGTAACTGACGAAAGTCTACTCTGGCGAGCATAGGTTTTGACCTGTGGGGACCCTAGGCAACCCCTGCGGCACCTCGGCCAGAGACGTTGGCACGTTCACCGCTGCGTTCAGTGGGGCCCAGCCGGCCGGGCAGGCGAATAAAATCGGCTCTTATGTCGAACGCTGACGAACTGCTCGTTGACGTGGCCGCCATGGTGGAATCCGAGCAGAGCAATCAGATGTCCCTGACCGTGGTCACCGGCGGCGCTGTCATCACCGGACGGTTGGCTCCCGAAGCCGTGTGGAGGCAGCGTGTGTCCGAGATCCTGAGGGACTCGGACCGCCTCGGTCCCTTCTCCGGCGTCTTCACCCACGATGAGCCGCAGGATCAGGACCGGCCTGCCCGCGGCGAGCCGCCCACGCATCTGCACTTCCACGTCGCCCGGATCCTGCAAGGCAGCATGGGCATCCCCGAGACGGGCGGGATGTACCGTGTTGCGATCAAGGACGTCAGCGGCTGGACCGTTGGCGACTTCAGCTACTCCGACTCATGAGTCACGAACCCCCGGCCGGCCCGGGAGGCGCTGCGGTGCCGACCGGACGCTGAACCCGTTGAGGGCTCGACCGGAGCGTGCCGGTCGAGCCCTCAATGCCGTTCTGGTCCCGGCTTCCGCCTGTCCCGCCGGTTACCTGGGCGCGGGGGTGCCGAGCTGAGCCGACGCTTCCTCCAGCGGAGTGAGGCCGCGCGTGGGGGAGGTGTCGGGGAGGGCGCGGCACACGAAGCCGAGGCGGGTCATGGCCCTGGTGACTTCGCCGGCGGTGAAGTCACGACGGTCCTGCCCGGTGATGACCTCGCCCACCTGCTTCACCGGGTACTGGCGGCGGCCGATGATCACGGACTCACCCGTGACGAGTTCGGGTGTGACGCCCTTCATCGACGCCAGCACTCCACTTTTGGTCAGGTCGAACGGGAAACGGGCGATGATGCAGCGCATGGGTGCCTCATAGGTAGGAGGGAGAGGGTCTGACCGGGGGAGAGGGCTTGAACGCCCACGGCCCGGCCCTGCTCGTCGAGGCCGGGCAGGGCCGGGCCGCCGGTACCGGGAATGGGCAGGAGCCCGATCGCGAACGTTCTAGGCTGCCGCGTCGGGGGCCGACTGCCGCTGAGCCGTGCGGCGCGCCGCACGGCCGGTCGGACGGTCCGCAGTGGTACGGCTGCGCCGACCGCGAGACGCGGGGGCGCCGCGCTCGGAGCGCTTGTCCACCGGTGCCGTGAGGACGACCGGGATGCCCGACGGAGCCCGCGCACCGGTGATGCGGTTCAGTTCCGCTTCACCCGAGCGGACCTGGGTGGTCCGAGGGCGGATTCCGGCGTCCGACATGAGACGGGTCGTGCCGCGGCGCTGGCTGGGCGTCACCAGGGTGACGACGAGACCGGACTCGCCGGCGCGGGCCGTGCGGCCTCCCCGGTGAAGGTAGTCCTTGTGGTCACTGGGCGGGTCCACGTTGACCACCAGGTCGAGGTTGTCGACATGGATACCGCGTGCCGCGACATTGGTCGCCACCAGGACCGTCACATGCCCCGTCTTGAACTGGGCCAGGGTCCGGGTACGCTGCGGCTGCGACTTTCCACCGTGCAGTGCGGCGGCCCGTACCCCGCTCTCCAGCAGGTGCCTGGTGAGCTGGTCGACGGCACGCTTGGTGTCCAGGAACATGATCACTCGGCCCTCGCGCGCCGCGATCTCCGTGGTCACCTGATGCTTGTCCGTGCCGTGCACATGCAGTACGTGGTGCTCCATCGTGGTGACCGCAGCCGCGGACGGGTCAATGGAGTGGACCACCGGGTCGATCAGGTACCGGCGGACCAGAAGGTCGACGTTGCGGTCCAAGGTGGCTGAGAACAGCATCCGTTGCCCCTCCGGGCGTACCTGCTCCAGCAGTGCTGTGACCTGCGGCATGAAGCCCATGTCGGTCATCTGGTCGGCTTCGTCCAGGACGGTGATGCCGACCTGGTCCAGGCGGCAGTCGCCCCGCTTGACGAGGTCCTTCAGCCGGCCAGGCGTCGCGACGACGACCTCCGCCCCGCCACGCAGCGCACCGGCCTGCTTGCCGATCGACATCCCACCGACCACCGTGGCCAGCCGCAGCTGCACGGAGCGGGCGTACGGAGTGAGCGCATCGGCGACCTGCTGTGCCAGCTCCCGGGTGGGCACCAGCACCAGCGCCAGCGGCTGCCGGGGCTCGGCTCGCCGGCCGGCCGTACGGGCCAGCAGCGCCAGGCCGAAGGCGAGGGTCTTGCCGGAACCGGTGCGCCCGCGGCCGAGTACGTCACGACCCGCGAGGGAGTTCGGCAGGGTCGCCGCCTGGATCGGAAACGGTGCGGTCACGCCTTCGGCGATGAGCGCGGCCAGCAACTGCCGGGGCATCTCGAGATCAGCGAACGCCTCGACGGCGGGGAGCGCGGGGCTGATCGTTATTGGCACGGCGAACTCCCCCCGCGGTGCGGCGGGGCGGTCCCCGTAACCGCGTGAACGGCTCGGAGTGCCGGAGCGTTTGGAAACCGTAGTCGCCAAGCGGCTGCCGCCCTTTCGGGAACCCGAACTGCCGGTACGGGCATGGTCACGGGTGAATCGGTCGTTCGTACGTGTGCGGTTCATGCGGAACCTTCCTCGATGCGGCACGCATCAAGGAATTCCAGCGGTGCTGAGCAGCGCAGAGAATCGCAAGAACGGGCCATGAAATGCGACAGCGGATTCGGCCGGAGCGGAATACTCACGGGTTGGGGCGCTGAAAAGGTGACGCGAAGCGGGCCGGGGAGGCCGACGCGTCGAGTGTGGCGTGATGGGGGGACCGCGCCATGCGGTGCAACGGCTCGGGGCCCGCACCCAAAGTGCGGGCCCCAGCTGCGAACTATGCGCGTCAGGATCAGGCGGGAACGATGTTCTCGGCCGTCGGGCCCTTCTTGCCCTGGGCGATGTCGAAGCTCACCTTCTGGCCTTCCAGGAGCTCGCGGAAACCTTGGGTGGCGATGTTCGAGTAGTGGGCGAACACGTCAGCGCCGCCACCGTCCTGCTCGATGAAGCCGAAACCCTTTTCCGCGTTGAACCACTTCACGGTGCCAGTAGTCATGTGTCATATCTCCTTCGGGGCAGTGTCCGGAGTCCCGCACTGTGCGGACTCCGCGTCGCCGCGATGATTGCCCCGTCCGGGAAATGACCGGAAATACAAAAGAACTCCCATTGGCATGGAAAGCCAGTGAGGGCGCTTGAAGTCTTGGGAACCACAACTGCAACTGGGATCAACAGTAGCACGGCACATTCGGCTACGCGCGGTAAGCCATTACGCTCCGTTGTTGTCTCAGAAATACTCATCGCGCGCTGCGGCGATTTCTCACTTCGCGACCACAGATATGGGTCCGCCCGGAACACCTGCTCGACCGGTTGACGGCCGGCCGTGGCGTATCGGCGGTGCCTCGTCTCGGAGCAGTCCCAGGCCCGCCGTCGCTGAACGTATGCATGACCCGCGGGACGCGGGTAACCCGGCTGATGGCCCACCCGCGGACAAGGAGGGGAACAACGCCGTGCGCATAGGAATCATCGGAGCGGGCCGTATCGGCTCGACCCTGGCCCGCCACTTCGCCTCGATCGGCTACGAAGTGGCGATCGCCAACTCCCGCGGCCCCGACACCCTGGCCGGCCTGGTGGCCGACATCGGCGGCCCGATCCGCGCGATGACCGCCGAGGAGGCGGCCCGGTTCGGCGAGGCGGTGGTCGTGTCCATCCCCTACGGCCGCTACCGGGAGCTGCCGACCGAGCCGCTGCGCGGCAAGGTCGTCATCGACACCTGCAACTACTACCCCGAGCGGGACGGGCACGACCCGGATCTCGACGGCGACGCCACCACCTCGAGCGAGAAGATCCAGGCCCACACCGGCGCCAACCTGGTCAAGGCGTTCAACGCGATCTACTGGGAGAACCTGCGCGACCACGCCCGCCCCAAGGGCGCTGCCGACCGGGTGGCCATCCCGCTGTCCGGCAACGACGAGGAGGCCAAGGCCGCGGTGGCCGGGCTGATCCGCGACATCGGCTTCGACCCCGTGGACGCCGGACATCTGGGCGAGGGCGGCCGCAAGCACCAGCCGGGCAGCCGCGTCTACGCCACCGAGATGTCGTCCGCCGAGACCAGCGCCCTGCTGCACGTCGCCTGATTCAGCTGTTCCGCTTCGGGGCGAGCTTGCTCAGTTCCCCCTTGACCCGTAGCGGCTCCGGGCGGCCGGGGGTGGTCGCTTCTTCCGGCGTCGGGTCAGGGCTTCTCCGGCTTGCCCGCGCCGTACAGCCAGACGTCGAAGAGGCGGGTCAGATCCTTGCCGGAGATCCGTTCGCACAGGTCGGTGAACTGTTTGGTGTCCGCGTTGCCGTGCCGGTGGTCCGTGAGCCAGGTGCGGAGGATGGTGAAGAAGGCCGTGTCGCCCACGGTCCGGCGGAGCTTGTGCAACGCCATCGCGCCGCGGCCGTAGACGGGCGGGCCGGAGACGCCGGCGACGCTCGGGGGATCGGCGGGCGGGAAGGCCCAGATGCCGTCGCTCTCGGCGTCGCTGCCGGTGTAGAAGTCGTCGAAGATCTGCTGGGCGGTGCGGCCCCCGTGGTCCTCCTCCCACAGCCACTCGGCGTAGGTGGCGAAGCCCTCGTTGAGCCACATGTCCTTCCAGGTCCGGGGGGTGACCGAGTTGCCGAACCACTGGTGGGCCAGCTCGTGCACGACGAGCGTCCCGTCCGGGGCGGCGTCGAAGTACGGCTTGGTCTGGGTCTCCAGGGCGTAGCCGAGGCCGGGGAGGTGGTCGACGATCGCGCCGGTGGAGGAGAAGGGGTACGGGCTGCGGAAGGTGCGGCTCTCCCAGGCGATGACGTCGCCGACCTGGTCGCCGATGTGCGCCGTGCTGACGCCCTCGACGGGGTCCACGGCGACGTACCGGGGCAGCGCCGTGCCGTGGGCGGCCGTGGCGCTGACGTCGAAGCGGCCGATGGCGACGGTGGCCAGATAGCCGGCCATGGGCTCGCCGGTGTGCCACCGGAAGGTGGTGCGGTCTCCTTGCGTCTCCTGGCGCTTCAGCTCGCCGTTGGACACGGCGGTGTAGCCCTTGGGCACGGTGACGGCGATGTCGTAGGTGGCCTTGTCGGAGGGGTGGTGGTTGCCGGGGAACCAGGTCATGGAGCCGGTCGGCTCGCCGAGGGCCACGGCGCCGTCGTGGGTGCGGAGCCAGCCCTCCTGCGCGCCGTCCTCGCCCGTGAGGGTCTTCGGCTCGCCGTCGTAGACGACGGTGGTGGTGAAGGTGCGGCCCTTGGGGAGGGCCGTGGCGGGGGTGAGGATCAATTCGGTGCCGCTGCGGGCGGCCTGGGCGGGGCGGCCGTTCACCGTGGCCTTCCGCACCCGCAGCCCGTCGAGGTCGAGGTGGAAGGAGCTCAGGGCGCGGGTGGCGCGGGCGGTGATCCGGGCGGTGCCCTCGAGCCGGTGGGAGGTGGGCGTGTAGTCGAGGGCGAGCCGGTAGCCCCGCACGTCGTAGCCGCCGTTGCCGAGCCGGGGGAAGAGCGCGTCGCCGACCCCCGCCGAGCCCGGCCGGGCGGCGGTCGCCCCATGGACGTCGTCCTGCGCCCCGGCACCTCCCGTGCAGCCCGCGCACAGCGCGAGCAGCAGCAGCCCGCCGAGCAGCGCCGGCAGCCTGCCCGGCAGGGCGCCTGAGCGGTGGCGAACGGACGCGCCCGCCCCGGTTGGCCTGGTCATCCCCGCTCCGGCTCGGGCGCTGGTGGTGTGCGGTGCCGCCCGGCGCCCGGACGCCGCTCCGCCCACTCCGACAGCGGTTCGTCGTCCATCTCGGTTCCTTGCGTCGGTGATGGCCAGTTTGGAGGTTATTGGAGGTTAGCCGCCGCTGGAGACGTTCGGCGGGCATCTGCGCGGCGTCGCGGCCGGGAAGGTGGGTGGGTTGCCGGGCGCCGGGCAGCCCACCCCGTTTTGGTCAAGTTAAACGTCTCTGAGCTGAGTTCACTACTTCCAGCGAAGCCCTGGCCTTCAGTTGCAATTGACAACAACGAGTTGTCAAGCTGTTGCTGACTGTCAACCCAGGGAGTGCACGTGGCCTTTGGTGACCAGCCCGCATACCTCCGCGTCGCCGACGATCTGCGGAAGAAGATCGCCGCGGGTGAGCTGCCGCCGCATGCGCGTCTCCCCTCACAGGCCAGGATCCGGGAGGAGTACGGGGTCTCCGACACCGTCGCCCTGGAGGCCCGCAAGGTGCTGATGGCCGAGGGGCTGGTCGAGGGGCGCTCCGGGTCCGGTACGTATGTGCGGGCGCAGCCCGTGCCGCGCCGGGTCGTCCGCGGTGGGTTCCACGCCGCCGGTGAGACCACGCCCTTCCGCCAGGAGCAGGCCGATGAACGGATCACCGGCACCTGGGACGCCGACAGCGCGCAGGAGGAGGCCGGGCCGGAGACCGCCGGGCGGCTGGGGATCGAGGCGGGGGAGCGGGTGATGCGCACCCGCTATGTGTTCCGCTCGCACGGCGAGGCGGTGATGCTCTCCACCTCCTGGGAGCCGCTCGCGGTCACCGGGCGCACGCCGGTGATGCTGCCCGAGGAGGGCCCGCTGGCCGGGCGCGGGGTGGTCGACCGGATGGCCGCCCTCGACCTGGTGGTGGACAACGTGGCGGAGGAGGTCGGCGCGCGGCCCGGCCGGGCCGAGGAGGTGCTGGCGCTCGGCGGGGTGCCGGGCCACTGGGTGCTGGTCACCTCGCGTACGTACTACGCGGGCGGGCGTCCGGTGGAGACGGCCGATCTCGTGGTGCTCGCCGAGCGCTATCGGATCTCTTACCGGTTGCCCGTGAGGTGATCACCGCACGGACGGCCTCATGCGGCCGCTGCGGCGCCGCACCCGCTGTTACCGCCCACGCCGCTTCCCACGGTGCTTCCCACGGTGCGTAGGGCACCGTGCGTACGGTCCCGGTTACCCACACGTAAGCGCGGTTCCCGCGTTTCGTGTTGCGAACGTCACATCGACGCCGGTGAAAGGGGTTACCGGAAATCGATCGTCCATTTCGCTTTTACGATGGATCGGTTTGTGTCCGGTCGTCAGGGGGGCGAAGGGAGTGCCAGGAACTTGAGCACGGAGCAGGGTTCCCACTCGCATTATCGAAGGTCACTCGGACCGGTGGCCCTCACCGCTGTGGGTCTCGGGTCGATCATCGGCTCCGGCTGGCTCTTCGGCGCCGCGCGCGCCGCCGCGCTGGCCGGGCCCGCCGCCATCCTGGCCTGGGTGATCGGCGCCGCCGTCGCCCTGACCATCGCCCTCACCTACTCCGAGCTGGGCTCGATGTTCCCCAAGGCCGGGGGCATGGTCCGGTACGGCCAGTACTCCCACGGCTCGCTCGCCGGGTATCTGGCCGCCTGGGCCAACTGGATCGCCATCGTCTCGGTGATCCCCGGTGAGGCCACCGCCTCCGTGCAGTACATGAGTTCCTGGGACTTCGGCTGGGCCGAGGGGCTGTACGACGGGAAGGAGCTGACCGGCAGCGGTGTCGCGCTCGCGTCCGTGCTGCTGCTCGTCTACTTCTTCCTCAACTGGTTCGCGATCACCCTCTTTGCGAAGACGAACACCGCGATCACCGTCTTCAAGGTGGTCGTGCCGACCCTGACCGCCGGCGCGCTGCTGCTGTCGCACTTCGACACCGGCAATATCACCGACAACGGCGGCTTCACCCCCAACGGCTGGAACGCCGTGTTCACCGCGGTCGCCGTCTCCGGCATCGTCTGGGCCTACAACGGCTTCCAGTCGCCGCTGAACATGGCGGGCGAGGCCCGTGAGCCGGGGAAGTCGCTGCCCAAGGCCGTCATCAGCTCGATCCTCATCGCGCTGGTCATCTACGTCGCGCTCCAGATCGCCTTCCTGACCGCCGTCCCCGCCGCCGATCTGCAGCACGGCGGCTGGGACGGGCTCTCCTTCAACTCCCCGCTCGCCGACCTGTCCCTGGCCTGGGGCCTGAACTGGCTGGCGATGCTGCTGTACGCCGACGCCTTCATCTCCCCCTCCGGCACCGGCATGATCTACGCGGCCACCACCTCCCGCATGATCCAGGGTGTCCAGGAGAACGGCCATCTGCCGGGGATCTTCGGCAAGGTCGACCCCAAGACCGGTATCCCGCGCCCGGCGCTGGTGCTCAACCTGGTGATCGCCTTCGCCTTCCTCGCGGTCTTCCGCGGCTGGGGCTCGCTGGCCGAGATCGTCTCCGTCGCCACCGTGATCTCGTACATCACCGGTCCGGTCGCCGTGATGTCGCTGCGCCGCCTCTCCCCGGATCTGCCGCGGCCGGTCAAGCTGCGCGCGATGCCGGTGATCGCGCCGATCGCGATGGTCTTCGGCTCGCTCGTCCTGTACTGGGCCCGCTGGCCGCTCACCGGCAAGGTCATCCTGATCATGGCGATCGGGCTGCCGGTCTGGGCCTGGTACGAACTGCGCAAGCCGTGGGCGCAGCTGCGGCCGCATCTGGCCGCCGGTGTCTGGATGGTCGCGTATCTGCTGGTCATGGCGGCTGTGTCATGGGCCGGCGGCAAGGAGTTCGGTGGCCGCGGCTATCTGCCGGAGGGCTGGGACATCCTGATCGTCGCCCTGATCGGGCTGGCCTTCTACGCCTGGGGCATCCGCAGCGCCTGGCGCAATCCGACGCTGCTGGAGACCGAGCGCGAACTGGGCGCCGCCCCGGCCGGTGAGCCGGGCGAGGACGGCGCGGACGGCGATGGCGACGACCAGCCGAAGACCGAAGCGCGCGCCGGAGACATGGCCGGATGAGTGCCTCCTGGTAAGAACACGTATCCGCTGCGTGAAGGTAGGGCGTAGGCTCGGGCATATGCGGATCGGGAATTCCTTAATGGTGTCGCGTGGGCGTACGCCCGAGCGCGCCACAGCGGAGGGGGCGGGGAGATGAGTGACGGGAACGCTGTGCTGCCCTGGCTCGTCATCCGCCAGGACACCAACGGCAACCGCTACCGCGTCGGGCGCTACGCCACGAGGACGGAGGCCCAGGAGGTGGCCGACCGACTCGAGGGACAGGGCCAGGAGCAGCTGTACGTGGTCGAGCGGACCGCCGCGTCCCGTCAGTCCGGTTAGCCGGCCGGTCCGGTCAGCCCGGGTTCGGTCAGCTAGCCGGTCCGGTCAGCCCGACGGTCCGGACAGCCCGACGGTCCGGACAGCCGTACGACGACGCACGTCACCATGAGCCCCGGGGCGCCCGCCCCGGGGCTCCGGTGTCCTTCGGGGCGGACCGGATCTGCGGCAGGGGCTAGGGTGCGGCGCATGAGCGTGCGTGTGGTGGTGGGTGGAGCGGTGTTCGACCGGGGGCGGCTGCTGGCCGCGCGGCGCAGCGCCCCGCCCGATCTCGCGGGCCGCTGGGAGCTGCCCGGCGGCAAGGCCGAGCCCGGGGAGACCCCGCAGCAGACGCTCGTCCGCGAACTGCGCGAGGAGCTCGGGGTCGAGGTCGAGCCGCTCGAACCGCTGCCGGGGGAGTGGGCCCTGAAGCCCGGCTATGTGCTGCGGGTGTGGACCGCGGCCCTGCGCTCCGGCGAACCGCGCCCGCTGGAGGACCACGACGAGCTGCGCTGGCTCCCCCCGGACCGGGTGGACGAGGTGGACTGGCTGGACGAGGACCGCCCCGCGGTGGCGGAGGCGGTCCGCCGGCTGCGCGCCGACGCCGCGGAGGCCGTCGGGGGTACCGCAGCCGCACAGACCACCGGCGGTACCGGGGCCGGCGAAGCCGCTGGTGGCGGCGGGGGTGCTGGTCCGCGTACGCCGTGAGGCCGGTCCCGCGCGGGGCGCCCCCCCAGGTCGCGAACTGGGAAATCCATGGGGTTCGAGCCGCCTCCGCCCGGTTAGGAGTGAGGTGGAGCGCTGATCATGAGCGCTTCGCCAAAAGCCGGGACGGAAACCGATGGCGGGCTGAGATAGTGCTGTGATCGTGAAGACCGTACTCCGGATGGCCGAAGTGCTGGATACTCGGCTATCTGTAGCCGGTCGGAGCACCTGAGCCGGAGGGGACGGGCGCATGAGCGAGAAGCCAGCGGGGGCTGAAATGCCCGAGGAGACGGTTGGTTCGCAGGTGTCGCCAGTGTCACAGGGGCCGTCGGTGCCGGATATGCCGCTCATGTCGCCGATGTCGTCGATGTGGCAGAGCAGCCCGCCCGGCTCGATCTATGACTACATCCGGGTCGCCTCGTTCGCGCTGGGACCCGACGGCCGGATCGCGCAGTGGAGCGAACGGGCCTCGGAGCTGCTCGGGCTGACGGCGCGGCAGGCCATCGGCAAGGACCCGGTGGAGGCGTTCGTACCGCCCCAGTTGCAGGAGCCCGGCCATCGCGCGGTGGCCGACATCCTGGATGGCCGGGAGTGGACCGGGCTGGTCCCCTACCACAACCCCAAGGCGCCGAACGGACAGGGCATCGCCGAGGTCTATGTGATGCCCGCCAAGGACGCGCTCGGGGAGCGGGGCGCGCTCTGTATCGCGGTCGACGTCAGCGCGTTGCGCGGACTGGAAACCGATCTTGCTTCTTCACAGGCCGTTTTCGGTCAATCTCCGCTTGGCTTCTTCCTCTTCGGCACCGATCTGCGGATGCTCCGCGTCAACGAGCGCTTTGCGAAGGTTTTCGGCCGCCCCACCGACCAGTACCGCGGTACGACCCCGTACGATCTGCTGCCGCGCGGTGAGGCCGACCGGCTGACCGCCGCCCTGCGCCAGGTCCTGGACAGCGGGCAGTCGCTGACCGATATGCCGATCGTGGGCCAGGTGCCGGGCAGCCCCGACCGGCGCCGCTGGTCGGTGTCGCTCTACCGGCTGCACAGCGGCTCCGGCCGCCCCATCGGCGTGGCCGGACTCGCCACCGATGTCACCGGCCGCCGCCGTGCCGAACAGGAGGCCGCGGGCGTACGGCGCAATCTGGCGCTGCTGAACGAGGCCGGGGCCCGAATAGGCACCTCGCTCGACCTGGAGACCACCGCCCGCGAACTGCTGGACGTGGCCGTGCCGCAGTTCTGCGACCTGGCCTCCGTCGACCTCTACCAGGGGCTGCTCTCCGGTGACGAGACCCCGCCCGGACTCGCCGACGGCAGCGCCGAGCTGCGCCGCGTCGCCTTCGCCAGCGCGGTCTCCGACGGCCCGGTGGCCTTCGGCGACATCTGTCGCGCCGACACCGTGGACGACCGCAAGCCGATCCAGGTCGGCGAGGTGCACCGCTACCCCTTCAACTCGCTGTGCGCCCACGCCCTGCGCACCGCCCAGGTCCGGGTCGTCCCCGGCCGGGACGGCAGCGAGGGCCTGGAGCTCGGCGCCTTGCTCCAGTCCACCCTCCTGGTGCCGATGGTCGCCCGCGACACCGTGGTCGGCCTGGCCCAGTTCTCCCGTGCCAAGGGCAGCGAGCCGTTCGGCGAACGGGACCGCGCGCTCGCCGTCGAGCTGGCCGCCCGCGCCGCCGTCAGCATCGACAACGCCCGGCTCTACCGCAGAGAACACGAGCGCGCGCTGATACTCCAGCGCAGCCTGCTCCCGCCCGGCGACCCGGAGGCCGCCGGGCTCGACATCGCCTGCCGCTATCTGCCGGGGAACGCGGCGACCGAGGTGGGCGGCGACTGGTTCGACGTGATCGAGCTGCCCGGTCACCGCACCGCGCTGGTGGTCGGCGACGTCATGGGGCGGGGGCTGCGCGCCGCCGTCGCCATGGGCGAGCTGCGCACCGCCGTACGCACCCTCGCCCTGCTCGACCTGGAGCCCGCCGAGGTGCTCTCCGCGCTCGACGAGATCGCCCGCGGCCTGGGCACACCGGGCGGCTCGCACGCCGGCGCGCGGTCGGGCTCGCGCGCCCTCGCCCGTGGCGGCACGGCCGCCGACGACTCCTCGGACCTGTCCGAGGTCTACCTCGCCACCTGCGTCTACGCCGTCTACGACCCGGTCACCCGCCGCTGTACCTTCGCCAACGCCGGACATCCGCCCCCCGTCCTCGTCGAACCCGGGGAGGGCGCCCTGCTGATGGAGGTCCCGCCGGGCATGCCGCTCGGCGTCGGCGGCGAGCCGTTCGAGGAGATCGAGGTCGAGCTGCCCGACGGCGCGCTGCTGGCCCTCTACACCGACGGTCTGGTGGAATCCCGCGACCACACCCTCGACGAGGGGCTCCTCGCCCTGCGCGCGGCCCTCGACACCTCGGACCGCGCCGGCGGCGGGAAGGCCGTGGCCAGGTCCCTCGAGGACGTCTGCGACCACGTCCTGAGCACCCTCGACACCCACCACGGCGAGGACGACATCGCCCTGCTGATGGCCCGGGTGCAGGGCCTGTCGGCCGAGTCGGTCGGCGACTGGCGCCTCCCCAGCGCCCCGCGGTCGGTGGGCCGGGCCCGCGAACTGGCCCGTGAGCAGCTGGAGTCCTGGGGGCTGGACGAACTGGTGGACACCACCGAGCTCCTGGTCAGCGAGCTGGTGACGAACGCCCTGCGGTACGGCGAGGGCGAGATCCGGCTGCGGCTGCTGCTGGACCGCACGCTGGTGTGCGAGGTCTGGGACGGCGGTCTGGTCCAGCCCCGGCGGCGGCGCGCCCGGGACACCGACGAGGGCGGGCGCGGACTTCAGCTGGTCGGGCTGCTCAGCGCGGGCTGGGGAAGCCGGCGGACCCCGCTCGGCAAGACCGTCTGGTTCGAGCTGGCCCTCCCGGACGGCCAGTCCTCGGGACCGGACTCGGTGGAGGCGCTGCTCAGCCTGTGGTGACGACGGGCGGAGCCATCCATGGCGGGCCCGCCGTCACCCTGCTTCACCTGGCCGGACCCACCCATGGCGGGCCCCGCCGTCACCCTGCTTCGCCGGCCCTTCGTCCGCGACGACCGGCCCCCTCCGGCCGACGCGCCGGCCCGCGCGGGACCCTCCCGTCGCGCGCCGCGGGTCGGCTCGGGCGGCGGGCCGCCGTCGGCGGGCCCGCGACATGACGAGGGACGTCACCGCCCCGGCGGCTACTGCCCGCGACGGCGGATCTTGTTGCCGAGCCAGACCAGCGGATCGTACTTACGGTCCACCGCCCGCTCCTTGAGCGGGATCAGGGCGTTGTCGGTGATCTTGATCTGTTCGGGGCAGACCTCCGTACAGCACTTGGTGATGTTGCAGTAGCCCAGACCGTGCTCCTCCTGGGCGGCGCGCTTGCGGTCGAGGCCGGTGTCGGCCGCCGCGTCCAGCGGGTGCATGTCCAGCTCCGCGACCCGCATCAGGAAGCGCGGCCCTGCGAACGCCTCCTTGTTCTCCTCGAAGTCGCGCACCACATGGCAGGTGTCCTGGCACAGGAAGCATTCGATGCACTTGCGGAACTCCTGCGAGCGCCCCACGTCCTCCTGCCACATCCGGTACTCGCCCGGCCCCAGCCCCTCCGGTGGTACGAAGGACGGCACCTCACGGGCCTTGGCGTAGTTGAAGGACACGTCCGTCACCAGGTCCCGCACCACCGGGAAGGCGCGCAGCGGGGTGATGGTGATCGTCTCGTCCTGGTCGAACACCGACATCCGGGTCATGCACAGCAGCCGGGGCCGGCCGTTGACCTCGGCGCTGCACGACCCGCACTTGCCCGCCTTGCAGTTCCAGCGGACCGCCAGATCGGGGGCCTGGGTCGCCTGGAGCCGGTGGACGATGTCGAGGACGACCTCGCCCTCGTTGACCTCGACGTGGAAGTCCTTCAGACCGCCGCCGTCCCGGTCGCCCCGCCACACCCGGAAGTGGGCCTCATACGCGCTCACTGGGTCAGCTCCTCGTCCGTCAGGTACTTCACCAGCTCTTCCTTTTCGAACAGGTTCAGCAGATCGGGCCGGATGGGCGGCGTCTCACGCCGCTCCAGCCGGATCTGGCCGCGTCCGGTGTCGGGTGCCGCCAGACCGCCCGAGGGGTCGGAGAGCCGGCAGACCAGATTGAGCCGCCGCCATGCGCGGTCCATCTCCGGACAGTCGTCGCGGGTGTGCCCGCCACGGCTCTCCGTCCGCTCCAGCGCGGCGCGCGCCACGCACTCGCTGACCAGCAGCATGTTGCGCAGATCGATGGCCAGGTGCCAGCCGGGGTTGAACTGCCGGTGCCCCTCGACCCCGGCGCGGTGCGCCCGGACCCGCAGATCGGCCAGCCGGTGCAGCGCCTCCTCCATCTCCTCGGCCCTCCTGATGATCCCCACCAGGTCGTTCATCGACTGCTGGAGCTGCTGGTGGAGGGTGTACGGGTTCTCCGGCGGCGCGGACGGCCCCGCGACAGCCTCCGTCGGTTCCCCCGCCTCCCCCGGCTCGCCGGCCTCGGCGCTGAACGGGCGCAGCGCCTCGGCCGCCGCCAGGTCCAGCTGGGCCTCGTCCGGCACCGGGCGGGCGCCGGAGGCCGCGACCTGTTGGGCGTACCGGGCCGCGTGGAGCCCGGCGCGGCGCCCGAAGACCAGCAGGTCGGAGAGGGAGTTGCCGCCGAGCCGGTTGGAGCCGTGCATACCGCCCGCGACCTCGCCCGCGGCGAACAGTCCGGGCACCCCGGCCGCGGCCGCGGTGTCCGGGTCGACGTCCACCCCGCCCATCACGTAGTGACAGGTGGGGCCCACCTCCATGGGCTCGGCGGTGATGTCGACGTCCGCGAGCTCCTTGAACTGGTGGTGCATCGAGGGCAGCCGCCGCTTGATCACCTCGGCGGACATCCGGGTGGAGACGTCGAGGAAGACCCCGCCGTGCGGGGAGCCCCGGCCCGCCTTCACCTCGGCGTTGATGGCGCGGGCCACCTCGTCGCGGGGGAGCAGCTCGGGCGGGCGGCGGTTGTGGTCCGGGTCCTCGTACCAGCGGTCGGCCTCGTCCTCGGACTGGGCGTACTTCTCCTTGAAGACGTCCGGGATGTAGTCGAACATGAACCGCTTGCCCTCGCTGTTGCGCAGCACCCCGCCGTCGCCGCGCACCGACTCGGTGACCAGGATGCCCTTGACCGAGGGCGGCCAGACCATACCGGTGGGATGGAACTGCACGAACTCCATGTTGATCAGCGAGGCGCCCGCGAGCAGGGCCAGCGCGTGGCCGTCGCCGGTGTACTCCCAGGAGTTCGAGGTGACCTTGAAGGACTTGCCGATACCGCCGGTGGCCAGCACCACCGCCGGGGCCTCCAGGGCGAAGAACCGGCCGGACTCGCGCTCGTAGCCGAAGACCCCGGCGACCCGGTCGCCGTCCTTGATGATCCGGGTGACCGTGCACTCCTGGAAGACCTTCAGCCGGGCCTCGTAGTCGCCGGTCGCGGCCTTGTCCTCCTGCTGGAGGGAGACGATCTTCTGCTGGAGGGTGCGGATCAGCTCCAGCCCGGTGCGGTCCCCGACATGGGCGAGACGGGGGTACTCATGGCCGCCGAAGTTCCGCTGGGAGATCTTCCCCTCCGGGGTGCGGTCGAAGAGCGCGCCCCAGGTCTCCAGCTCCCAGACCCGGTCCGGGGCCTCCTGGGCGTGCAGCTCGGCCATCCGCCAGTGGTTGAGGAACTTGCCCCCGCGCATGGTGTCGCGGAAGTGCACCTGCCAGTTGTCGCGCTCGTTGACGTTGCCCATGCTGGCCGCGATGCCGCCCTCGGCCATCACCGTATGGGCCTTGCCGAACAGCGACTTGCAGATGACGGCGCAGCGCATGCCCTGCTCGCGGGCCTCGATCGCGGCCCGCAGCCCGGCGCCGCCCGCGCCGATCACGACCACGTCCCACGCCTGCCGCTCGACTTGCGTCATCGATGAGCACCTCTCCTAGAAAAAGCGGGGATCGTCGAAGGCACCGCTGGCCACCAGATAGACGTAGAAGTCGGCGACGGCGACGCTGATCAGAGAGGCCCAGGCGAGCTGCATATGGCGCATGTTGAGTTCGCTCACCCAGCCCCAGAGCCGGTAGCGCACCGGATGCCGGGAGAAGTGCTTCAGCCGGCCGCCGACGATATGCCGGCAGGAGTGGCAGGAGAGGGTGTACGCCCAGATCAGCGCGATGTTGACGAGCAGCACCAGCGTGCCAAGGCCCATATGGCCCCAGCGGCCGTGCTCGTCCCGGAAGCCGAGCACGGTGTCGTAGGTGAGGATTCCCGCGACGATCACCGCGAAGTAGAAGAAGTAGCGGTGGACGTTCTGCAGGATCAGCGGGAAGCGGGTCTCGCCGGTGTAGGTGGTGCGCGGCTCGGCGACGGCGCAGGCGGGCGGTGAGGCCCAGAAGCCCCGGTAATACGCCTTGCGGTAGTAGTAGCAGGTGAGCCGGAAGCCCAGCGGGAAGATCAGGATCAGCAGCGCGGGGGACAGGCCCCACCACGCGCCGAAGATCTCCCAGTTGGCGCCGCCCTTCATCGGTACGCAGTTCTGCGCGATACAGGGCGAGTAGAAGGGGGAGACGTACGGCTCGGCGTAGTAGTCGTCCCCGGCGAAGGCCCGCCAGGTGGAGTAGACGACGAACGCGAACAGCCCGGCGGCGGTGACCGCCGGGGCGAGCCACCAGCGGTCGCTGCGCAGATGGCGGCCGGGGATGGCGGCACGGGAGGCGCTGTGCACCCCGTGCGGGGCCGTCCGGCGGTCGGGGGGCGTGACGGCTTGCGGATCGGTGCCTGTGGCCAAGGGGAACTCCGCGGTGGAGTGGTGTGGGGGGACGGTGGGGCGCATCCCGCCGACGCGGGGCGCGCCGGACCGTCCCTAGGGCGCGTGGCGATCGCGCGCGCCGAGGCCCTCGTCATCGACGTCCGACCACAGCGCACTGTTGTACGGCGCGTCGGGGACCAGAACCATCTCGGGGCGTGATCGCTCCTCGGGAGCCGTCTCGCGCAACAGGGCGAGGCTTTCGCGCAGGTGGTCCGCGTCGGTGCGGACCCGGCGTATCTCCAGCCCGTCGGCGCCGACCCGCTGCTCCAGCCGGGAGACGGAGCGGACCAGGTCATCGAGACAGCGTTGGACGGCCGTCAAGTCGTCGTTCAAGGACATGACTTGCCCTCACTTCCGCGGTTGCGGTTGGCGACGCTCATGCGACAGCGAGTGTTACGCGCCGCGGTCGTGGTTGTGAAGGGATCTGTCGTGATTGGCGGAGCCACCGGCGCGATTCCGCCGCAGTGCGCCGGAGCGCGCGCCCGTCGCATTGATCCGGTCGGGTGATCCTTTCCCCTCGTGGCCGTCTCCGTGGCCGTCTCAGCGTGCTGTCTCATGAACCGTCGCTTTGAGTGAGGAGTATATGCGATCAACGTCACATTGTGCCAAATGCGCATATATCCGTCACCCTGCGGAGGTACGAGCCATGCCCATCGCCAAGCGCCGCCGCGCCATGTTGCTCGCCGTGGGGGTGATGCTGCCGCTTCCCGTGCTGACCGGCTGTAGCTCGGACGACGACGGCCCGCCGCCGCGCGCCGCCTGGGACATCGCCTCCGCACCACGCACCGGGACCACCGGCACCGGAACCCTGCGCTGGGCCCTGGACGCGACGCCCGCCACCTTCAACACCTTCCGGCCGCAAGCCGACACGGGCACCCAGCGGGTCGCCGGCGCTGTGCTGCCCTCCCTCTACACCCTCGACGCCCGGGGCAGGCCGCAGCGCAACGGCGACTATCTGACCGCCGCCGACGTCACCTCGAGCGACCCCAAGCAGGTCGTGGTCTACAAGCTCAACCCCAAGGCGGTGTGGAGCGACGGGCGCCCGATCGGCGCGGAGGACTTCCAGGCCCAGTGGAAGGCGTTGCGCGGCACCGACGCGGCGTACGGGACGGCGCGCAACGCCGGATACGACCGGATCGCGAAGATCGAACCCGGGGACAAGGAGCACGAGGTCAAGGTCACCTTCGCCAAGCCGTACACCGACTGGCGCTCGCTGTTCACCCCGCTGTACCCGAAGAGCGTGATGGGCAACCCGGCGGTCTTCTCCGCGGCGGCCGGCAAGGGCCTCGCGGTCGGCGCCGGGCCCTTCATGGTGCGCCAGGTCACGGACACCTCCGTCACCCTCGTCCGCAACCCCCGCTGGTGGGGCGACCGGGCCCGGCTGAGCCGGGTGATGTTCCTGGCGGTGCCGGCCGAGAAGCGGGCCGAGGCCCTGATCGCCGGGCAGCTGGACCTGGCCGAGGTGGACCGGGCCACCGCCCGGCGCATCCGGGCCGCCAGCCCCCGCAAGCAGGCCGCGGGCGCCACCCGGGGCTCCTCGGCCCCGGGCGAGGCGGGCGCGCCGGAGCCGTCCGCCGGCGGTCGGGAGGCGGCCGGCGGTCGGGAGGCGGCGGACGGTCGGGAGGCGGCCGGGGCGGCGGCGGGAGCCGGCACCGGCACGAACCGGTCGCGGACCCGGGCGCTCAGCAGGTTCACCCTGCGCAAGGCCCTGGACCCCGCCTACACCCAGCTCGCCCTCAACGGCACCAAGGGCCCGCTCGCCGATGAGCGGGTGCGCCGCGCGGTGGCCCGCGCGATCGACCGCAAGGCCCTCGCGAAGCTGGTGCTGAAGCCGCTGGGGCTGCCGGCCGATCCGCTCGGCAACCATCTGCTGATGGCGGGCCAGTCGGGCTACAAGGACCACAGCGGTGCCCTCGGCGCCCCGGACACCCATGCCGCGCAGTCGCTGCTCGCCGACGCGGGCTGGCGGGCGAGCGACGCGGGCCGGCAGAAGGCGCTCGACGGCAAGACGGACGACCGGGGCAGGCGGCGGAGCGCCCCGACGGCCATGGCCACGGACCCCGCCACGGCTCCGGCCACGGACTCGTCCGCGTACGCGCCCGGCACGGACCCGTCCGCGTACGCGCCCGGCACGGACCCCGCCGCCCAGGGCGCCCCGAATTTCGCCACCGAGAGCGCCTCCGGTGCCGCTACCGAGAGCGCCTCCGGCACCCCCACCGAGAGCGCTTCCGGTGCCGCCCCCGCGGCCGGGGACGCGGGGCGGTCCGGACGGGTCGGGGAGGCGGCGGTCGTACGGAAGAAGGGGCGGCCGCTGGTGCTGCGCTTCGTGCTCCCCGACGACCGGACCGGCGCCCAGCTGCGCACGGTCGGCGAGCGCATCGCGCGGATGCTGGAGAAGATCGGCGTCCGTACCGAGATCACCAGGGTTCCGGGTGAGAGCTACTTCCGGGACCACATCGTCACCGGCGACTACGACCTGGCCCTCTACTCCTGGCCCGCCTCCGCCTACCCGGCCACCGACGGCCGCCCGATCTACGCCAAGCCGCAGCCGGCCGCCGACGGCTCCCTGGTCGTCGAGCAGAACTACACCCGGGTGGGCACGGACCAGATCGACCAGCTCTTCGACCAGGCGCTCACCGAGCTGGACGGCGGCACCTCCCGCTCCCTGGTCAGCCGCGCGGACTCGCGGATCTGGGCGGCGGCCGGATCGATTCCGCTCTATCAGCGCCCCCAGCTGGTCGCGATGCGCAAGGGACTGGTCAACGCGGGCGCCTTCGGCTTCGCCACCCCCCGCTACCAGGACATCGGCTTCCGCCGCTAGAGCCGCTGGACAGGAAGGACGGCGGGCGCGGGGACGGGCTGCGGCATCCGTCCTCGCGCCCTCCCCGTACCATGGGGGTGAGGCCGAGGCGTGATCAGCCCGGCGGAAGGCGCGCCGCACCAGGAGCGCGCCGCCACCCACGAAACCGGGAGAAGCGCGCTTCTATGCCCACGCGCCACGACATTCGTAACGTCGCCATCGTCGCCCACGTCGACCACGGCAAGACGACCCTCGTCGACGCCATGCTCAAGCAGGCGGGTGCGTTCGCCGCTCACCAGCAGGTGGACGACCGGGTCATGGACTCCAACGACCTGGAGCGCGAGAAGGGCATCACCATTCTCGCGAAGAACACCGCCGTGAAGTACCACCCGGCGGACGGCGGCGACCCCGTCACCATCAACATCATCGACACGCCCGGCCACGCCGACTTCGGCGGTGAGGTCGAGCGCGGTCTGTCCATGGTCGACGCGGTGGTCCTGCTGGTGGACGCCTCCGAGGGGCCGCTGCCGCAGACCCGCTTCGTGCTGCGCAAGGCGCTCCAGGCCAAGCTGCCGGTGATCCTGTGCATCAACAAGACGGACCGCCCGGACTCCCGGATCGACGAGGTCGTCAACGAGGCGTACGACCTGTTCCTGGACCTGGACGCGACCGAGGAGCAGATCGAGTTCCCCATCGTCTACGCCTGTGCGCGCGACGGTGTGGCCTCGCTGACCAAGCCGGAGGACGGCACCGTCCCGGCCGACAGCGACAGCCTCCAGCCGTTCTTCTCCACCCTGCTGGAGACCGTCCCGGCGCCCGAGTACGACGCGGCCGCGCCGCTCCAGGCCCATGTCACCAACCTGGACGCGGACAACTTCCTCGGCCGGATCGCGCTGCTCAGGGTCGAGCAGGGTGAGCTGAAGAAGGGCCAGACGGTCGCGTGGATCAAGCGCGACGGCACCATCTCCAACGTCCGGATCACCGAGCTGCTGATGACCGAGGCGCTCACCCGCAAGCCCGCCGAGGTGGCCGGCCCCGGTGACATCTGCGCCGTCGCGGGCATTCCCGACATCATGATCGGCGAGACCCTGGCCGATCCGGAGAACCCGATCGCGCTGCCGCTGATCACCGTCGACGAGCCCGCCATCTCGATGACCATCGGCACCAACACCTCCCCGCTGGTCGGCCGTGGCCCCGGCGGCAAGGGCGCGGACAAGTCGGCCGTGAAGGACCGGAAGGTCACCGCCCGGCTGGTCAAGGACCGCCTCGAGCGCGAGCTGGTCGGTAACGTCTCGCTGCGCGTGCTGCCCACCGACCGCCCGGACGCCTGGGAGGTGCAGGGCCGGGGCGAGCTGGCGCTGGCGATCCTGGTGGAGACCATGCGCCGGGAGGGCTTCGAGCTGACCGTCGGCAAGCCGCAGGTGGTCACCCGCGAGATCGACGGCAAGGTGCACGAGCCGGTCGAGCGCATCACCATCGACGTGCCCGAGGAGCACATGGGCGCGGTCACCCAGCTCATGGGCACCCGCAAGGGCCGGATGGACAACATGTCCAACCACGGCTCCGGCTGGGTCCGCATGGAGTTCATCGTCCCCTCCCGCGGTCTGATCGGCTTCCGTACCGAGTTCCTGACCTCGACCCGCGGTACCGGTATCGCGCACTCCATCCACGAGGGCCACGAGCCGTGGTTCGGCGAGCTGAAGACCCGTAACAACGGCTCGCTGGTGGCCGACCGCGCGGGCGCGGTGACCGCCTTCGCGATGACCAACCTCCAGGAGCGCGGTGTGCTGTTCGTCTCGCCGGGCACCGAGGTGTACGAGGGCATGATCGTCGGCGAGAACTCCCGCTCCGACGACATGGACGTCAACATCACCAAGGAGAAGAAGCTCACCAACATGCGGTCCTCCACCGCGGATGTGACCGAGTCCCTGGTCCCGCCGCGGCTGCTGTCGCTCGAGCAGTCCCTGGAGTTCTGCCGCGACGACGAGTGCGTCGAGGTGACGCCGGAGACGGTGCGCATCCGCAAGGTGGTGCTCGACCAGAAGGAGCGCGCCCGGACCGCCGCCCGCGCCAAGCGCTGACGCGTACGGCCGCGTGCTGGGCGCTGACGCGCACAGCCACGCGCCGGGCGCCGGAAAGGCCATGCCGCGCGCCGATGCGCACCCCGGCGCCGGTCACTGAGCGTAGGCGCCCCACCGTGCGTCCGTGAGCTCCCAACGGCCCGGACCCACCGCTTCCACAGCGGGGGTCCGGGCCGTTGCCATGTCAGGAAGGTGTCAGTCAAGCGGTTATGCGGATTCGCGTGTCCGGATATCGGTGTTCGGGCTCCGCATGATGTGTTAACAGTCCGTTTCGCGTGTGTCTGTCTGGGGCAGTTTTGTCCGGATTTCGAAGCTCCGCGCGTAGATGCTGTGACCAAAGCGAGACCCATAAGGTGTGGTTTAAGGGCCGGACGTGCTCAATCATGGGGTCCATTGAGCTCGGGTCAATGGGTCACACGCTGTGGGGAGCGCGGACCTACGAGCGCATCTGGGGGGTTCCGGTCCCTTTCGCTGTCAGGGGTGTCAGCGTGTCTCCGGGCGCCCCCTCTCGTAGTGACAGTGGACTCCTGAGGAGGCAAACCCATGCGCGGTGCCAAGAGCGCCAAGTGGGTCGCGTTGGCAGCGGTTGTGGCGCTGGCCGCGACCGCCTGTGGTGGCGGCGACAGTGACAGCGGCAGCAATGACATGAACAAGGGCACGGCGGACCCGAACGGGATCATCACCGCCCAGCTGAGCGAGCCGCAGAACCCGCTGCAGCCGGCGAACGCCAAGGAGAGCCAGGGCAGCCGCGTGCTCCGCACGATCTTCGCGGGTCTGGTGGACTACGAGCCGGGCACCGGCAAGCTGGTGTACGTCAACGCCGAGTCCGTCACCCCCAACAAGGACTCCTCCGTCTGGACCGTCAAGCTCAAGCCGGGCTGGAAGTTCCACAACGGCGAGACTGTGACCGCCAAGTCCTACGTGGACTCCTGGAACTGGTCGGCCAACGTGTCGAACAACCAGACCAACTCCAGCTGGTTCCAGGACATCAAGGGCTACGAGGACGTCCACCCGGAGAAGGGCAAGCCCAAGGCCGACAAGATGTCCGGCCTGAAGGTCGTCAACGACAACGAGTTCAAGATCGAGCTCAACAGCTCGGTCTCGTACTTCGCCTACAAGCTGGGCTACGACGTCTGGGCCCCGCTGCCCACCGGCTTCTTCAAGGACCCCAAGGGCTTCGGTGAGAAGCCGGTCGGCAACGGTCCCTACAAGTTCGTCTCCTGGGACCACAAGAAGATGATCAAGGTCCGGAAGTTCGCGGACTACAAGGGCCCGAACAAGGCCAAGAACGGCGGCATCGACTTCAAGAACTACACCACCGCCGACGCGGCCTACTCGGACCTGCGCTCGAACAACCTCGACTGGATCGAGCAGGTCCCGACCACCGCGCTCACCAACTACAAGAGCGACCTGGGCAGCCGCGCGATCGACGAGGAGTACTCGGCGGTCCAGTCGATCGTCCCGGCCTTCTACACCAAGCAGTTCAAGGACATCGACCCCAAGGTCATCCAGGGTCTGTCCATGGCGATCGACCGTGACACGATCACCAAGACCGTGCTGCACGGCTCCCGCACCCCGGCCGACAGCTATGTCGCCCGCGGTGTGCTCGGCTACAAGGCCGGCGCGCTGAAGGAGCAGGTCACCTACGACCCGGCCAAGGCCAAGGCGCTCATCAAGGAGGGCGGCGGCGTCCCGGGCAACAAGATCTCGATCCAGTACAACGCCGACCAGGACCACAAGCCCTGGGTGGACGCGGTCTGCAACAGCATCCGCAAGGCCACCGGCGTCGACTGCGTCGGCGACTCCAAGCCCGACTTCCAGGCCGACCTGAACGCCCGTGACAAGCACCAGGTCAAGTCCATGTACCGCGGTGGCTGGGTGCTCGACTACCCGGTCAACTCGAACTTCATGAGGGACCTCTACGGCTCCAAGGCGGCCGGTAACACCAGCGGCTACGCCAACAAGGAGTTCGACGAGCTCGCCAACAAGGCAGACAAGGCCGCCACCCTGGACGAGACCGTGAAGCTCTACCAGCAGGCGGAGCAGGTCCTCGCGAAGGACATGCCGGCGATCCCGCTGTGGTTCTACAAGGTCAACAGCGGCCAGTCCAACAAGATCCTGGGCAAGATCCCCTACGGCCAGGACGGCGACCCCATCTTCACCGACGTGCAGGTGAAGAAGTAATCATCGGGACCAGCCGGCCGGTGCCGCCGCTCCTCCCACCGGGGAGCGGCGGCACCGGTCCGCAGGCGTGAGGCCCGCAGCTCATCCCCCCACCCGCGTGGCGCAGACGAGACGTGGCCTTCGCCGCCCCCCAACGGCATGGAGGCATAATGGGGCGCTACGTCGCCAGGCGACTGCTCCAGATGATCCCGGTCTTCATCGGGACCACACTGATTATTTTCCTCATGGTCCACGTCCTCCCCGGTGATCCCATCCGGGCGATGTGGGGAGACAAGGCCGCGGACCCCGCGCAGGTCGCGTCCCTGCGTCATGAGTTCGGGCTGGACCAGCCCCTGTGGAAGCAGTACCTCGACTACATGGCCGACCTCTTCCAGGGAGACTTCGGCAAGACCTTCGGCGGCCGCCCGGTCTCCGAGGAGATGGGCATGGCCTTCCCGGTGACCCTCCGCCTCGCGGCGGTGGCCCTCACCATCGAAATGATCGTCGGCATCGGGCTCGGTGCCTGGGCCGGTCTGCGGGCCGGCCGCGCCGCCGACACCGGCGTGCTGATCTTCACGATGATCGTCATCTCGATGCCGGTCTTCGTCTTCGGCTACCTGGCCCGGTTCATCTTCGCCGACGAGCTCGGCTGGCTTCCGCCGAACGTGCAGGACTCGATGGACGTCCAGCAGCTGCTGCTGCCCGGCTTCGTCCTCGCGATGCTCTCCATGGCGTATGTGGCCCGGCTGACCCGGACCACGTTCGCGGAGAACCTGCGCGCCGACTACATGCGCACCGCGCTCGCCAAGGGCCTGCCGCGCCGCCGGATCGTCGGCGTCCACCTGCTGCGCAACTCGCTCATCCCCGTGGTCACCTTCCTCGGCACCGACGTCGGCGCGCTGGTCGGCGGCGCGGTGGTCACCGAGGGCATCTTCAACGTCCAGGGCGTCGGCAATCTGCTCTTCAAGGCGCTCGGGCAGCGGGAAGGCTCCACCATCGTCGGCATCGTGACCGTCTTCGTTCTCGTCATCCTGCTGATCAATCTGCTCGTCGACCTGCTGTACGCGGTCCTGGACCCGAGGATCCGGTATGCCTGACGTGACCAAATCCCCGTCCGGATCGCCGTCCGGCACGGCAGTCGACACGGCGGTCGACGCCGTGGCCCCGCCGACCGAGGTGGACACCGCCCCCGTCGCCGGCCCCGCCCCCCAGGGCAAGCCGCGCTCGCTGTGGGGTGACGCCTGGTACGAACTGCGCCATCGCCCGCTGTTCTGGATCTCGGCGGTGCTGCTGGTGCTGCTGCTGTTCATCGCGGCGTTCCCCGGCCTGTTCACCGGCGCCGACCCGCGCGACGGCGATCTGACCAACCACTTCCTCAGCAAGCCCGAGCTGACCCACTTCTTCCAGGCCGACTGGTTCGGCTACGACGGTCAGGGCCGCTCCATCTACGCCCGCGTCATCTACGGCACCCGCGCCTCCATCCTGGTCGGCGTCGGCGTGACCGTGGTGGTGACCCTCTTCGGCGGTCTGCTGGGCATGGTGGCCGGGTACTTCGGCGGCTGGATCGACTCGATCATCTCCCGGCTCGTCGACATCTTCTTCGGTCTGCCGTTCCTGCTCGGCGCGATGGTCGTCCTGAACGCGTTCACCGAGCGCAAGGTGTACGTGGTCATCGCGGCCCTGGCCTTCCTCGGCTGGACGACGATCGCCCGGGTGATGCGCAGTTCGGTGATCACGGCCAAGCAGGCGGACTACGTCACCGCGGCGCGGGCGCTCGGCGCGGGCACGCCCCGGATCCTCTTCCGGCACGTCCTGCCGAACGCGCTGGCCCCCACCATCGTGGTGGCCACCATCTCCCTCGGCGCGTACATCTCCGCCGAGGCCACGCTGTCCTTCCTCGGTCTCGGCCTCGCCGACCCCACCATCTCCTGGGGCATCGACATCTCCGACGCCAAGGACGCCATCCGGGACAACCCGCATGTGATGTTGTTCCCGGCCGGAATGCTGAGCCTGACCGTCTTCGCATTCATCACGCTCGGCGACGCGGTGCGCGACGCCCTCGACCCCAAGCTGCGCTGAGGAGGGCGTACGTGACCACCATCGAGAAGACCGCGGACGACGCCGTCCGTCAGGGCGCCGGCGACGACGGCACCCCGCTGCTGGAAGTCCGCGACCTGCATGTGGAGTTCCACACCCGGGACGGTGTCGCCAAGGCCGTCAACGGCGTCAACTACAACGTCCACGCCGGTGAGACGCTCGCCGTCCTCGGCGAGTCCGGCTCCGGCAAGTCCGTGACCGCCCAGGCGATCATGGGCATCCTCGACATGCCGCCCGGCAAGATCCCGCAGGGCCAGATCCTGTTCCGGGGCGAGGACATGCTCACCATGTCGGGGGAGGAGCGCCGGAAGATCCGCGGCCAGAAGATCGCCATGATCTTCCAGGACGCCCTCTCGGCGCTGAACCCGGTGCTCACCGTGGGCTACCAGCTCGGCGAGATGTTCCGGGTCCACCAGGGCCTGTCCAAGAAGGAGGCCAAGGCCAAGGCCATCGAGCTGATGGACCGGGTGCGCATCCCGGCGGCCAAGGAGCGGGTGGGCGACTACCCGCACCAGTTCTCCGGCGGTATGCGCCAGCGCATCATGATCGCCATGGCGATGGCGCTGGAGCCGGACCTGATCATCGCCGACGAGCCGACCACCGCCCTGGACGTGACCGTCCAGGCCCAGGTGATGGACCTGCTCGCCGAGCTCCAGCGCGAGTACCACATGGGTCTGATCCTGATCACCCACGACCTGGGTGTGGTGGCGGACGTCGCCGACAAGATCGCCGTGATGTACGCGGGACGGATCGTGGAGACCGCCCCCGTGCACGAGCTCTACAAGCGCCCCGCCCACCCGTACACCCGCGGTCTGCTGGACTCGATCCCGCGCCTGGACCGCAAGGGCCAGGAGCTCTACGCGATCAAGGGTCTGCCGCCCAACCTGCTCAAGATCCCCTCGGGCTGTGCCTTCAACCCGCGCTGCCCCAAGGCGCAGGACATCTGCCGTACGGAGGTCCCCGCCCTGGTACCGGTCACCGAGCAGGACGGCACGGAGCTGCCGGGCCGCGGCAGCGCCTGCCACTTCTGGAAGGAGACCCTCCATGGCTGACACCGAGAAGACCGAGACGGCCGTGGAGCCGGCCGCGGACGCCACCCCCAACGTCACGGAGGTGGAGACGGTCGACGCGGCCACCGAGGACGAGGCGGTCGCCGCGCTCGAGGCGAAGGTCGACCGCGGCGAGCCGATCCTCCAGGTGCGCAACCTGGTCAAGCACTTCCCGCTGACCCAGGGCATCCTCTTCAAGCGGCAGATCGGCGCCGTCAAGGCGGTCGACGGCGTCTCCTTCGACCTCTACCAGGGCGAGACCCTCGGCATCGTCGGCGAGTCGGGCTGCGGCAAGTCCACCGTCGCCAAGCTGCTGATGACCCTGGAGACCGCCACCGCGGGCGAGGTCTTCTACAAGGGCCAGGACATCACCAAGCTGTCGGGCCGCGCGCTGCGGGCCGTCCGCCGCAACATCCAGATGGTGTTCCAGGACCCCTACACCTCGCTCAACCCGCGCATGACGGTGGGCGACATCATCGGGGAGCCCTTCGAGATCCACCCCGAGGTGGCCCCCAAGGGCGACCGCCGCCGCAAGGTCCAGGAACTCCTGGACGTGGTGGGCCTCAACCCCGAGTACATCAACCGCTATCCGCACCAGTTCTCCGGCGGCCAGCGCCAGCGCATCGGCATCGCCCGCGGGCTCGCCCTCAACCCGGAGATCATCATCTGCGACGAGCCGGTCTCCGCGCTCGACGTCTCCGTCCAGGCACAGGTCATCAACCTGATGGAGGGCCTCCAGGACGAGTTCAACCTCTCCTACATCTTCATCGCCCACGACCTGTCCATCGTCCGGCACATCTCCGACCGGGTCGGCGTGATGTACCTGGGCAAGATGGCCGAGATCGGCTCCGACACCGAGATCTACGACCACCCGACGCACCCCTACACCCAGGCGCTGCTGTCGGCCGTCCCGGTCCCGGACCCGGAGTCGCGCGAGGGCCGCGAGCGCATCATCCTCACCGGCGACGTGCCCTCCCCGGCCAACCCGCCCTCCGGCTGCCGCTTCCGCACCCGCTGCTGGAAGGCCGAGGACAAGTGCGCCAAGGAGACCCCGCTCCTGGCCATCCCCGAGCGCTTCGCCGGCACGGATTCGCCGGCGGCGCACGAGTCGGCGTGCCACTTCGCGGAGGAGAAGGACGTGGTCCACGCCTGACGCTTCCACGCGGGCCGCTGCCGAACGACGAGGGCCCGCCCGGACCGTGCTGATCACGGTCCGGGCGGGCCCTCCCCGTCGTTCAGGCCCCGTCCGACTCGGGCCAATGCCGCACCCGGACGACGAGGATGGTGGTGAGGCGACGATGCTCCTGATACCAGACGATCAGTCGGCCCTCTGCATGGTCGAGTAATCGAGACACCCCGGACTCATGAATCGGTGGCTCGCCGAGGTACTTGACGGCAGCGGCGTCGGCCAGCCGCTGGGCGAGCCGCTCAACATCGTGCTTGATCTGCGGGTCCAGCCCGCCGACCACGTTCTCGGTATCGGGCAGGTATTCCCAGGTCCAATCGCTCACGCTGCGACCTCACGGCGCGCGGCGTCCAGCAGCATCCCGATCTCGGCTGAGGCCCGCCGGGCGTCCTCGATACTGGGCGCCTCGGCGACGGCCACCTCCAGCTCGTGGAGCCGCCGGGCCCGGCCCGGATAGCGCCGCAGAGCCACGAACACTCCCCAGCGGTGGAGGAAGGTGTGCATGGGGACGGTGCTGTCGGTTTGCACCGCCTCCTGCCAGGCGTTATGGAACTCCTCCTCGAACCGGACAGCGGCGCTGAGGTCCAGGGAGCGCACGGCGACCCGCAACGCTTGTTCGGTCAGCGGCGGCATGGGGAACAGCGGCTCGTCGTGGGAGTCCTCTATGGGCTGTGTGCTCACGGCGCTGTCTCCTCCGGTGTGCCGTAGGGCGTCCACGTAGGGTGATCGCTGGGGGCCGATGTTCATCCAGTTTGCCCCATCGCGGGTGGCGGCGGGTTCAGCGTGAACCATACGGCCTTGCCGGTGACGCCCGCGTCCTTGTCGGTGTAGTCGTGTACGCCCCAGGTGTCGGAGCACGACTCGACGATCGTGAGGCCGCGCCCGCCCTCGTCCTCGGCGGCAGCCGCCCCCGGCTGCGGCAGCCCGCACCCGGAGTCCCACACGGTGACCCGGAAGTCGGACGGTGTGGGCTCCCAGTCCATGCTGACGTAGGCGTCGGTGGTGGTGTTCCGGTACGCGTTGGTGACCAGCTCCGACACGAGCAACTCAGCCGTATCGACGATGCAGTCGAGCCGCGCCGCCCGGAGGACATGGCGGATGGTGGCCCGTACGACGCCCACGGCGCGCGGGTCGTGCGGGATGAACCAGCTGGTTCTGTCGGGCGAGCGGCCTCCCTGCTTTCACGCCATCATCCACGAGGCGGCACTGCGTGTCCTCTACGGAGGCCGCACGGTGATGCGCGATCAGCTGCTGCGGCTCATTCAGGCATCGCGGCTGCCGAATGTCACCATCCAGATCGTGCCCATCGACAACGAGGGAAGCGCGGCCTTCAGCCACCCCTTCATGGTGATCGAACCGAGTGTGCCGGAGTTGAGTACAGTGCTCGTGGACCAGTTCGGCGGATCCGAGTTCCTTGACGACCTGGACGCGGTCACCGATTACCGGCAGTCCTTCCAGCGGCTGAGCGAGCTGGCCCTGCCGTCCGTGGATGCCGAAGCCGCGCCGGAGACCCGGACCGGGAAAGATTCGCTCGGACTCCTCCAGCACATCCTGTATCCCCTGCTCTAGGAGAAGGCCCGAATGTCTCCCCTTCAGTGGCGCAAGTCCAGCTTCAGCTCCGGGGACGCCGCCAACTGCGTGGAACTCGCCGCCGATCCCACCGGCCGCCCTCACCTGCGCGAGAGCGACGACCCGGAGGTCGTCATAGCCACCACCCCGCCCGCGCTCCGCGCGTTCCTGCGGGCCGCGAAGACGGGGAGGTTCGACCGCCTCGAAGGGTGATCCGCCCCAGGCGACGTCGGACCGCCGAACCCCCTCCCAGGACGGTCCAACATCGCACTCGGCCCCGCCCCGCCCGGTACCCCTCGCATCATCTGCCGGGACCGCGCGCCGTTCTTCGCAGAAGGCGCCTCGGCCGGAGCTTGAATCGGCGGCGCCTTGTGCTCCAGCAGTTCCATGTGCTCCCGTCGGCTGATTCTCACTCCTCCTGAGTGATGACACGTATGCGCCCGGCGGTTGACGCCCGTGGGGGCAGTGGTGAATGAGACTTGAACTCCCTTTCCTCAGTTGGGAGTTCAGGTGGATCGGTGGGATTGGATCGGGCGGGTCGCGGCGTATGGGGCAGCGCTGGCGCTGACGCCCTACCTGCTGATCAAGGTGTCGTGGGTGGTCGGTTCGCTCTTGGGGCTGCTGCCGGTAGGGACCGGGTTCGGCAAGACGGAGTGGGTGGTGCTCAACAGCGCAACGATCGGTATGGCAGGGATCGGGATCGCGGTGGCGCTCGCGCTGGTGCGGCCGTGGGGGATGCGCATACCGGGAGCGCCGTTGGCTTTCTGCGCTTGGGTGGGGACGGGGTTCCTCGTCCCGGTGTTGCCGTACGCCGTTCTCAGTCCGCTGCTGGGCTCGGCGGATGGCAATCCGAAGAGTGGGAGTGACGCCGGCCCGTCGATGCCGGTATGGGAGGCCGCGCTGATTCAGATCGGGTTTGTAGGCATGGGGCTGGGTCTGGCCATCGCGCTGCCCGCGTACTTGCGGCGGCGCTGGCCGGACGCGTTCGCGGGCCGGCTCGGGGACGGTGGGGAGGGCTCGCCAAGGGTGCTGCCATGGATGGCCGTGGTCGGCGCCGCAGTCGGTCTCATCTGGCTGTACTGGGCGGTGGGCGGCACCGTAGGTGTCGCCCACCGCGGCGAGCGGGACCTCGCTTGGTATGTGCTGTCCGGAGTTCTCGGGCTTTGGGCGTTCGCGGCGTCCGTCGCCACCTGGGCTGCCGTCCGAGGCCGGCCCGCACGAGTCCCTCGGTGGGGTCCAATGGTGCTCGGCTGGATTGGCTCGGGCTCATTGTTCGCCTGGAGCGGCTGGAAGCTTCCGTTCACCCTGTACCTGGCAGTCGCACAACCGGCCGATGCGGCCCTGCCGGAAAACCTCGCGCTCGCGGCAGTCTTGCACCTCGCAGCAGTGGGGGCGGGCGCCGCAATGCTGCGAGCGCTCGTTCGTACGCGGCTGGTGTCATCGAACTCGTAGACGACCCTCTCTCTCCCGTGGCGCTGTGGCGGCTGGACGTCGCCCTGCGGGAGATGGTCGCTCCGCCGACGCATACAGGCCACGAAGCGTCATCGAGCACGGAAGCTGTGCCAGAACCGATTCTCGTGAACAAAGCCAGGCGGTCGGCGACGGTGCCCGGCCCCTTATTCCCCGGTGTTACCGCCCACAGCTTTGGCAGGGGAACCGGTCAGCGCATGGCGGCGTCCATCCTGGCACTCTGCCGATCATGACTTCTGACCGAGGACCGTACCTGTGACTGACGTGGCCACCCGCTACCTCTACCTCGCCCGGCACGGCGAGGCTACAGAGGACGAAAGCGAACTGACCGACACCGGCCGCCGACAGGCCGTGCTGCTCGGCCGGCGGCTCCGCCGCAGCCCGCTCTCGGCGATCCATCACGGTCCGCTCCCGCGGGCCGCGCAGACCGCCCGGCTGGTCGGCGACCAGATGGGCAGCGTTCCCCTGCACTGCTCGGAGCTGGTGGGGGACTACGTCCCCTACCGGCCACAAAGAGAAGAGCTACCTCCGGACCTCGCCGAGACCATGCTCGACCGCTTGGCGCAATTCCCCGCCGAGGGAGGCGAAGGAGGACCGAAGCTGGCACAGAGGGCTCTCGCACGGTTTGCCGGCCCTGTCGAGGGCGACGAGCCTCGCCACGAGCTCGTCGTCACCCACAACTTCCTCATCGGATGGCTCGTCCGGGCCGCCCTGGACGCCCCCAAGTGGCGTTGGCTGGGTCTCAACCACGCCAACGCGGCTCTGACCGTCATCCGATACGCACCAGGCCGCCCCACTTCCGTGCTGGTCTACAACGACACGGGGCACCTCCCCGATGAGCTTCGGTGGACCGGTTTCCCAGCGGACCTTCACCTCTGATGTCTCGGCCGTAATCGCTTGACGCAGATCCGCCCGGAACCAGGCCGCCCCCCGATTACCGTTGCTCCACATGACGGCCACCGAGATGGACATCACCGAGGACCTGATCCGGGATCTGCTGCGCGAGCAGCATCCCGACCTGGCGGATCGCCCCTTGAAGCTCGGAGCGCTCGGCTGGGACAACCAAGTGTGGCGGCTCGGTGACGACCTCGCCGTCCGGATGCCCTGGGCGACGCGGTCCGCGGACGCGCTGCTGCGCAAGGAACACGCCTGGCTGCCCCTCCTGGCCCCGCGTCTTCCTCTGCAGATCCCCGTCCCGCAGCGTCTTGGCGAGCCCTCCGAACGGTTTCCGCGGCCCTGGCTCGTCACCACCTGGGTGCCGGGCGAGCCCGCCGACCGCGCCCCCGCCACGCGTGCCGCGGAGGCGGCCGTCACCCTGGCCGACTTCCTGACCGCCCTCCACCACCCCGCTCCCGACGGGGCGCCCTCCGGCCGGGACCGCGGTGGCCGGCTGGCCGACACCGCCGAATACTTCGCCCGAGAGCTCGCCTCGGCCACCGAATCGGGGCTGATCCGCGACCCGGACGCCGTTCGCGCGGTCTGGGAGGACGCCGCCGCCGCGCCGGACTGGGCAGGTCCACGCGTCTGGCTCCACGGCGACCTGCATCCAGCCAACATCCTGACCACGAACGGCACCTTCTCCGGCGTGATCGACTTCGGTGATCTCTTCGCCGGCGACCCGGCCTGCGACCTCGCCGCCGCCTGGATCCTGCTGCCGGACGGCGCCGTCGACCGTTTCCACCAGACCTACCAGCCGAGCCCGGACGCCGCGACGCTGCGCCGCGCCCGCGGCTGGGCGGTGCTGCGCGCCCTCGTCGGCATCCACGTCGGAGACGCCGGCGTCCACGGCCGCCCCGGAGGCAAACCCACCTGGGGCCCACCCGCCCACGCCTCGTTGCGACGCCTCATCGCATCGGCCCATCAGTGATCGAGCATCCCGCCGGCCCGACTGCTTGATCTCACGCAACTCATACATCAAACGGCTTCCGAATATCCGGTAACAAGGCTTGAAACAGAGGCTGTTGATGCGGGACAGTGCTGAAGAAAGCGCTTGCCGAGCGAGGGGCGTACCGCTCGGCTCGCGCTTCACCAAGCCTCCCTCACCTCCGGCCCGCCTCCCCGGACAGCGGTCATCGACGTGCGCCGCCGCCGTAGCCGATGTCAGATGGGCCTAAGGCGGATCTTGGACCGGATCCTCGGGAGGCGCCATGCGTCGCGGAGTCCCGTATTCCCTGCGTGTCAGGCGCACGCTGTCCGTCCTCTGCGTGTCCGCCGTCGCCCTGCCCCTGACGGCCTGCGGCGGCGGGGACGGTGGTGCCGAGCCCGGTGTCATCCGCTCGTCCTGGGGCGATCCCCCCAATCCGCTGGAGCCGGCCAACACCAACGACGTCCAGGGCGGCAAGGTGCTGGACATGATCTTCCGGGGGCTCAAGCGCTACGACCCGCGGACCGGCGAGGCCAAGAACGCGCTCGCGGACCGGATCGAGAGCTCCGACCAGCGGAACTACACCATCACCTTGAAGAAGGGCCGGCGGTTCGCCAACGGGGAGAAGGTCACCGCCGCCTCCTTCGTGGACGCCTGGAACTACGGCGCCCGGATCGACCACCAGCAGCGCAACGCGTACTTCTTCGAGTACATCGAGGGCTATGACAAGGTCCATCCCGCCTCCGGCGGCGCCCCCACCGCCAAGACCCTCTCCGGGCTGCGGGTCAAGGACGAGCGGACCTTCACCGTCCGGCTCACCCAGAAGTTCTCCACCTGGCCCAAGACCCTGGGCTACAACGCCTACGTACCGCTGCCCCGGGCGTTCTTCGAGGACCATGCCGCCTGGCTGAACAAGCCCATCGGCAACGGCCCGTACCGGGTGCGGTCCTACACCAAGGGCTCGGTGATGAAGCTGCGCGCCTGGGAGGGGTATCCAGGACCCGACAAGGCCCGTAACAAGGGGGTCGATCTGCGGGTCTACACCGACAACAACACCGCCTACACCGATCTCCAGGCGGGCAATCTCGATCTGGTCGACGACGTCCCGGCGCAGCAGCTGAAGTTCGTCCGCTCCGATCTCGGCGACCGCTACCTCAACCAGCCCGCCGGGATCATCCAGACCCTCACCTTCCCGATGTACGACCGGGCCTGGAGCGGCCCGGCCAAGGCGGGGCTCCGCCGGGGGATCTCGATGGCGATCAACCGGGCGCAGATCACCGAGCGGATCTTCCACGGCACCCGCACCCCCGCGACCGACTGGACCTCCCCGGTCCTGCGCCACCAGGGCGGCTACCGGCCGGGGCTGTGCGGGGGCGCCTGCCGCTACGACCCGGTCCGGGCGCGCAAGCTGATCAAGGCGGCCGGGGGGCTGCCGGGCGGCCGGATGACGATCACGTACAACGCCGACACCGGCTCCCACAAGGACTGGGTGGACGCGGTCTGCAACAGCGTCAACACCGTGCTGAGAAGCGACCGGGCGTGTGTCGGCAGACCGGTCGGCACCTTCGCCGACTACCGCAACAAGATGGCGGGCAAGAAGATGACCGGGCCGTTCCGGGCCGGCTGGCAGATGGACTACCCGCTGATCCAGAACTTCCTCCAGCCGCTCTACTACACCGGCGCCTCCTCCAACGACGGCCACTTCAGCGACACCGGCTTCGACCGGCTGGTGAACCAGGCCAACGCCGCCTCCGCCGACGGCCCGGCCATCGCCGGGTTCCAGGACGCGGAGAAGATCCTCGCCGCGCAGATGCCCGCCATTCCGCTGTGGTACCAGAACGGCAGCGCGGGCTATTCGCGGCGGCTCAGCCAGGTGGCGCTCAATCAGTTCAGCGTCCCGGTCTACGCGCAGATCAGGGTGGGCTGAGCCATGGGCCGCTATACGCTGCGGCGGCTGCTGCAGATGATCCCGGTGTTCATCGGCTCCACCTTCCTGATCTTCTTCATGGTGTACGCGCTCGGCGACCCGGTCGCCGCGCTCTTCGGCGACAAGGCCCCCGACCCCGCCACCGCCGCCCGCATCCGTAAGGACCTTTATCTCGACGAGCCGCTGTGGCGCCAGTACCTGCACTACATGGGGCAGATCTTCAGCGGGCACTTCGGTACGGCGTTCAACGGCCGGCCGGTGACCGAGCTGATGGCGAGCGCGTTCCCCGTCACCCTCCGGCTCACCCTGGTCGCGGTCGTCTTCGAGATGGCGCTGGGCATCACCCTGGGCGTGCTCAGCGGGCTGCGCCGCGGCCGGGGGCTGGACACCTCGGTGCTGCTGCTCACCCTGGTCGTGGTCTCCGTCCCGACCTTCGTCAGCGGCACGGTGCTCCAGTATCTGTTCGGCGTGAGCTGGGGCTGGGCCAGGCCGTCGGTCTCACCCGAGGCGCCGCTGGGCGAACTGCTGCTGCCCGGGGTGGTGCTGGGGCTGGTGTCGCTCGCGTACACCACCCGCCTCACCCGTACCTCCATCGTGGAGAACGCCCGTGCCGACTACGTCCGCACCGCCGTCGCCAAGGGGCTGCCGCGCCACCGGATCGTCACCCGGCATCTGCTGCGCAACTCGCTGATCCCGGTGGTGACCTTCATCGGCACGGACATCGGCGCGCTGATGGGCGGGGCGATCGTCACCGAGCGGATCTTCAACATCCACGGTGTGGGCTACCAGCTCTACCAGGGCATCCTGCGCCAGAACTCGCCGACCGTCGTCGGCTTCGTGACCATCCTGGTGATCGTCTTCCTGCTCGCCAATCTGCTCGTCGACCTCCTCTACGCCGTGCTCGACCCGAGGATCCGGTATGCCTGAGCCTTTTGACACGCGCTACCCCACGCGCTACGACATGAGCTACGACATGACCGAGGCGACCGCACCGGCCGACCGCGGCGGCGGCCCTGTGGACCTCGCCGTCTCCGGCCCCCCAACCCTGACGGGCGGCCCCCGGCATCTGCGCCGCCTCTGGCGCAAGAACTCCGGCCGCCGCTCCGGAGGGCCGGCCGGAGCGGCGGCCGGACGGGGACTGTGGTCCGACGCCTGGCACGATCTGCGCCGCAACCCGGTCTTCATCCTCTCCGCGCTGATCATCCTCTTCCTCGTCGTGATCGCGATCTGGCCGCAGCTGATCGCGAGCGGTAACCCGTACCACGGCGACCTCGCCAAGGCGCAGGACGGCCCGGCCCCCGGCCACCCCTTCGGCTACGACCTCCAGGGCCGCGACGTCTACACCCGCACCGTCTACGGCGCCCGCACCTCCATCACCGTCGGCATCTGCGCCACCCTCGGCGCGGCGCTGCTGGGCAGCGTGCTGGGCGGGCTCGCCGGGTACTTCGGCGGCTGGTGGGACGCGCTGCTCTCACGCGTCGCCGACGTCTTCTTCGCCATCCCGATCCTGCTGGGCGGGCTGGTCTTCCTGTCCGTGGTCACCAGCGGCTCGGTCTGGCCGGTCGTCGGCTTCATCGTGCTGCTGGGCTGGCCGCAGATCTCCCGGATCGCCCGCGGCTCGGTGGTGACCGTCAAGGAGCACGACTACGTACAGGCGGCGCGGGCGCTCGGCGCGAGCGGCGGCCGGACGCTGCTGCGCCATGTCGCGCCCAATGCCGTGGCCCCCGTGATCGTCGTCTCGACCATCGCGCTGGGCACCTACATCTCGCTGGAGGCCACGCTGTCCTTCCTGGGCGTGGGGCTCAAACCGCCCACCGTCTCCTGGGGCATCGACATCTCCTCCGCCGCCACCCAGATCCGCAACGCGCCGCACATGCTGATGTGGCCGGCCGGGGCGCTGTCCATCACGGTCCTGGCGTTCATCATGCTCGGCGACGCGGTGCGCGACGCCCTCGACCCCAAGCTGCGGTGAGGAGCTGAGCTGCCGTGACCCGCCTGCTGGAGGTACGGGACCTCCGCGTCGAATTCCGCACCCGGGACGGGATCGCCGAGGCCGTCGGCGGGGTGAGCTACGCCGTGGACGCGGGCCGCACCCTCGCCGTGCTGGGCGAGTCGGGGTCCGGCAAGTCCGTGACCGCCCAGGCGGTCATGGGCATCCTCGACTCCCCGCCCGGCCGGGTCACCGGCGGCCAGGTGCTGTTCCGGGGGCGGGACCTGCTGACGATGGGCGCGCGGGAGCGCCGCCGGATCCGGGGCGCCGAGATGGCGATGATCTTCCAGGACGCGCTCTCCGCCCTCAACCCGGTGCTCCCCGTGGGCGCCCAGCTCGCCGAGATGTACGAGGTGCACCGCGGGATGTCCCGCAAGGACGCCCGGCGGCGGGCGGTGGAGCTGATGGACCGGGTCCGCATCCCGGCGGCGGGGCAGCGGGCCGGGGACTATCCGCACCAGTTCTCCGGGGGCATGCGCCAGCGCATCATGATCGCCATGGCCATGGCGCTGGAGCCGGACCTGATCATCGCCGACGAGCCGACCACGGCCCTGGACGTCACCGTCCAGGCCCAGGTCATGGAGCTGCTCGCGGAGCTGCGCCGGGAGTACGCCATGGGGCTGGTCCTGATCACCCATGACCTGGGCGTGGTCGCGGACGTGGCCGACACCATCGCCGTGATGTACGCGGGCCGGATCGTGGAGACCGCTCCGGTACGCGACCTCTACCGCCGCCCCGCCCACCCCTACACCCGGGGACTGCTGGACTCGGTGCCGCGCGTGGACCACCGGGCGAATGGGGGGCACCGGGCCAACGGGGACCACCGGGCCGACGGGGGCAACCGTGCCGACGGGGGCCACCGGGGCGAGCGGCTCTACGCGATCAAGGGAGCGCCGCCCAGCCCCCTCGCCATGCCCTCCGGCTGCCCCTTCAACCCCCGCTGCCCGCGCGCCCAGGAGATCTGCCGTGTCGAGCGCCCGCCGCTGTACGAGGTGACGGCGACGGGCACGTCCGCCCCGTCCGGCCGGACCAGCGCCTGCCACTTCTGGAAGGACGAACTCGATGCCCTCGCCCCCCTCGACGCCTGAGTCCGCCACCGCGCCCGTCCTCGAGGTCCGCGACCTCGCCAAGCACTATCCGCTGACCCAGGGGGTGCTGGTGAAGCGGCGGATCGGTGCCGTCCGGGCGGTCGACACGGTCTCCTTCGCCCTGCGGCGCGGGGAGACGCTCGGCATCGTCGGCGAGTCCGGCTGCGGCAAGTCCACCGTCGCCAAGCTGCTGGTCGGCCTGGAGCGGCCGACCGCCGGCTCGATCCACTACCGGGGCGAGGACATCTCCCGGCTGTCCGGCCGGGCGCTGCGGGCGGTCCGCCGCAACATCCAGATGGTCTTCCAGGACCCCTACACCTCGCTCAACCCGCGCATGACGGTGGGCGACATCATCGGGGAGCCCTTCGAGATCCACCCCGAGGCGGCGCCCAAGGGCGACCGGCGGCGGGCGGTCCAGGAGCTGCTGGAGGTGGTGGGGCTCAGCCCCGAACACCTCAACCGCTATCCGCACCAGTTCTCCGGCGGCCAGCGCCAGCGCGTCGGCATCGCCCGGGGCCTGGCCCTGCGGCCGGACGTCATCGTCGCGGACGAGCCGGTCTCGGCGCTGGACGTATCGGTGCAGGCGCAGGTGGTCAATCTGATGGGGAGCCTCCAGGACGAGTTCGGCCTGTCCTACGTCTTCATCGCCCATGACCTGTCGGTGGTCCGGCACATCTCCGACCGGATCGCCGTGATGTACCTGGGCCGCATCGCCGAAACGGGAACGGGCCCCGAGATCTACGACCACCCCACCCATCCGTACACCCAGGCGCTGCTCTCCGCCGTCCCGGTCCCGGACCCGGAGTCGTACCAGGGCCGCGAGCGCATCGTCCTGACCGGCGACGTGCCCTCCCCGGCCAACCCGCCCTCCGGCTGCCGCTTCCGCACCCGCTGCTGGAAGGCCCAGGACCGCTGCGCGGCGCAGGCACCGGCGCTGACGGTCCCGGCGGGCCTGTCGGGGGCGGCCGCGCATCCGTCGGCGTGCCACTTCGCGGAGGAGCGCCAGGTGGTGCGGACGCCGTCCTGAGTCGGCGGGATACGGCCGCTCCGGCGGAATGCGGCCGCTTATGATCGCGGGATGCCACGAGACGACCTTCAGCGGGTCCGGGACTTCCGGCTCTCCTTCGCCCGTCGCCAGGCGGCCGAGGTGCGGGAGGTGCCGGGCGGGTTCCTGGTGCTGGACGTACGGTACGCGCGTTCCCATGAGCACAATCAGCTGCATGTCGTCGGGCCCGCCGACCCCGAGGGACTGCCCGGTCTCGCCGACGAGACCCTGGCGCCCTTGCCGCACCGCCGGATCACGGTCCATGACGAGGCCCTCGGGCTCCTCTGTGTGCCCGTGCTGGAGCGGGCCGGGTACCGCCACGTCACCGAGGTGCTGATGGTGCACACCGGCCCGGTGCCCAAGGCGTCGGCGGCCGATGTGGTGGAGCGGGAGCTGGGGCCGGAGCCGCATGGGCTGCTTCGGCGGGCGGTGACGGCGCAGCAGCGGCGGTGGATGCCGGACGCGGACGAGCGGACCGTGCACGACCTCGTGGAGCGGCGCGAGGCCCGGCGGGCGGGGGCCGAGGAGGTGCTCTTCCTGGCCGCCCACGACGACAGCGGCGAGGTCGTCTCGTGGGCCGATCTGTATCTGGCGCCCGCCGCCGGAATCGCCCAGATCGAGGAGGTGGTGACCGCCGAGCCGTACCTCCGCCGTGGCTACGCCGACGCCGTCGTGACCGCCGCGCTGCGCCGCGCGGCCGCCGCCGGATGCGCGCTGCGGTTCCTCGTCGCCGACCAGGACGACTGGCCGCTGCACTGGTACGGCCGCCGCGGGTTCACCGCCGTCGGCCGTACGCACGCCTTCACGCGCTGCTGAGCCGCCGTTTCACGCGCTGCCGGGCCGCCGCTTCACGCGCTGCCGGGCCGCCGCTTCACGCGCTGCCGGGCCGCCGCTTCACTCGCTGCCGAGCCGGCCGCTTCGGGTCACGGCTCCTTGCGCGGCGGTGCGTCCGGGCCCGCCTCGGCCGCGATCAGCGCCGGATCGAGGACGACGTCCTCCGCGCGGGCCTCGAGGCTCGGGTCCTCGGGGAAGTGGCAGGCGGACAGGTGGCCCTCGCGGTTGCCGTCCAGCCGCAGCAGCGGGGGCTCCTGCCGGGCGCACAGGTCCTGGGCCTTCCAGCAGCGGGTGCGGAAGCGGCAGCCGGTGGGCGGGTTGATGGGGGAGGGCACGTCCCCGGCGAGCCGGATGCGTTCCCGGGGAGCGGCGTCCGCGGCGTCCTCGGCCATCACCACCGCCGCGTCCGGGACGGCGGACAGCAGGGCGTGGGTGTACGGGTGGCGGGGGCGGCGGTAGATGGAGTCGCGGTCGCCCACCTCGACCACCTTGCCCAGGTACATCACGGCGACGCGCTGTGAGAAGTGGCGTACCACGGCGAGGTCGTGGGCGATGAACAGGAAGGCGATCCCCAGGTCCCGCTGGAGCTGCTGGAGCAGGTTGACGACCTGCGCCTGGATGGAGACGTCCAGCGCCGAGACGGGTTCATCGGCGACGATCAGCCTGGGTTCGAGGGCGAGCGCGCGGGCCACGCCGATGCGCTGGCGCTGGCCGCCGGAGAACTCGTGCGGGAAGCGGTTGTAGTGCTCGGGGTTGAGGCCCACGATCTCCAGCAGTTCGCGCACCCGGGCCTCCCGGCCGCCCGGCGGATCGATGCCGTTGATCTGCATCGGGCCGGAGATGATGGTGCCGACGGTCTGCCGGGGGTTCAGCGAGGAGTACGGATCCTGGAAGATCATCTGGATCTCGGAGCGGATCGGGGCGAGCTCCTTGCGGCCCGCGTGGGTGATGTCCCGGCCCCGGTAGGTGATCTTTCCGCCGGTGGGCTCCAGCAGCCGGGTGAGCAGCCGGCCCGTGGTGGACTTGCCGCAGCCGGACTCGCCGACCAGCCCGAAGCTCTCCCCGGCGTGCACGGTCAGATCGACCCCGTCGACCGCCTGCACGGCCCCGACCTTCCGCTGGAACGGGAAGCCACCCATGATCGGGAAGTGTTTGGTCAGCTTCTCGGCGACCAGGAGGGGTTCGGGGGTGTCCGACTCGATGCCCATGCGTCAGCGCTCCTAGCTCAGCCGGGGCTTGATCTGCTCGGTGAAGAGGGTCTGTTTCCGCTCGGCCGTCAGGTGGCAGGCGGCGCCCCGGCCGTCCGGGAGCACGGGGCGCTCGGTGGCACAGCGGTCGCCCGCCACCTGGTCCGGATAGGGGCACCGCGGATGGAAGGGGCAGCCCGGCGGCGGGTTGAGCAGGCTCGGCGGGGAGCCGGGGATGGGGCTGAGCGGCTCGTCCACGGCCGAGGACAGCCGCGGCATGGAGCCCAGCAGCCCCCAGGTGTACGGGTGCTGGGGCGCGCGCAGCACCTCGCGGACCGTACCGCGCTCCACGGCCCGGCCCGCGTACATCACCAGCAGGTCGTCGGCGGTGTTGGCGACCACCCCCAGGTCATGGGTGATGAGGATGATCGCCGAGCCGAACTCCTGCTGGAGGTCCTTCAGCAGATCCAGGATCTGGGCCTGGACGGTGACGTCGAGGGCGGTGGTCGGCTCGTCGGCGATCAGCAGATCGGGGTCGCAGACCAGCGCCATCGCGATCATCGCGCGTTGCCGCATCCCGCCGGAGAACTGGTGCGGATAGTCGTCCACCCGCAGCCGCGCGTTGGGGATGCCGACCTTCTCCAGCATCTCGATCGCGCGGGCGCGGGCCTCGCGCTTGGACGCGCCGGTGTGCTTGCGGTACGGCTCGGCGATCTGGCGGCCCACCGTGTAGTACGGCGACAGGGCGGTCAGCGGGTCCTGGAAGATCATCGCCATGGTGTTGCCGCGCAGCCGCTCCAGGGTGCGCTCGGGCGCCCCGGTCAGCTCCTGCCCGTCCAGCAGGATCTCGCCGGTGACGGTGGTGGTGCGCGGGTCGTGCAGGCCCAGCACGGTGAGGTTGGTGACGGACTTGCCGGAGCCGGACTCGCCCACGATGCCGAGCGTCCGGCCGCGCTGAAGGTCGAAGGAGAGGCCGTCGACGGCCTTGACGACGCCGTCCTCGGTCGAGAAGCGGACGTACAGGTCGCGTACGGACAGGAAGGCGCCGGGGTCGGCCCCGGGGGGCGTCGCGCCGTCGTCGGGCTTGGTGAGTGTGGTCATCTCGGCAGCAGCTCCGGGTCGGTCAGGCGAGGCGCACGCGCGGGTCGATGAAGGCGTAGGCGGCGTCGACCAGGATGTTGAACACCACGATGGCCGCGGAGCTGACCAGCATCACCCCCATCAGCATCGGCAGATCGGTGAGCTGGACGGATTCCACCGCCAGCCGTCCGATGCCGTGCAGGGTGAAGGTGTACTCGGTGACCATGGCCCCGCCGAAGAGCGATCCGAGGTCGATGCCGAAGATGGTGACGATCGGGGCGATGGCGCCGCGCCAGGCGTAGCGGAAGAAGACCGTACGGCCGGCCAGCCCCTTGGCCCGCGCCGTGCGGACATGGTCCTCCTGGAGCTGCTCGACCATCTGGGAGCGGGTCATCCGGCTGTAGTTGGCCATGAAGATCAGCGACAGCACCAGCCAGGGCAGCAGCATTCCGCTGAACCACTTCGCCGGATTGTCGGTGAAGGGGTAGTAGGCGGGCTGATCCATGATCCCCAGCCCGCTGACGAACCAGGCCAGGGCGAGCACCCCGACGAAGTAGATCTGCATCGAGGCGCCGAGCAGCGACAGTGAGCTGACGAACTTGTCGATCCAGGTGCCGCGCCGCCAGGCCGCGATCATGCCGATGCCGACGCCGAAGACCAGGAAGACGGCGGCGCCGCCGATGGCGAGCGAGAGGGTGGTGGGGAAACGGTCCACGATGGTGCCCCAGACCGGCTCCTGGCTGACGAAGGAGTAGCCGAAGCAGGGGGCGTCGCAGTGTCCCACCGCGAAGTCCCGCCCGGCGACGATCCCCACCATGAACTTCCAGTACTGGACCGGCACCGGCTGGTCCAGGCCCAGATTCTTGTTGATCATGGCGAGCGAGGTGGGGTCGCAGTTCTTGCCGCAGGCGAGCCGGGCCGGTTCGGCGGGCAGGGCGAAGAAGAGGAAGAACGTGATCGCGCTGATCAGGATCAGGATCACGATCGCGCCGAGGGACCGGCGGGCGAGGAATCTCAACATGGCGTCGGTGATCTTCCGCTAGGGGCGGGCCCCGGCCGCACCGCGCCGGTGCGGGGGCGCGGTGCGGCCGGGGTCCGGTGGCCTGGTGACGGCCGCGGCTACTTGATGAAGACGGCCGTCGGGTCCACGGCGCCGTAGACCGAGTTGAACTTCACCCCGCCCAGCCCTGAGCCCCAGAGGGTGAACAGCCGGTTGTAGAAGGTCGGGACGGCGGGGATGTCATCGGTGAGGATCTTCTCGCTGAGCTTGATCCACTCCGAGGTGGCCCGGCTCAGATCGCTGACCTTGGTCACCTTGGCGATCTCGTCGTTGACCGACGGGACGTTGAGGTGCGAGTAGTTCGCGGAGTCGTCGTAGACGTTCTCGCCGCCGTATACGGGCGGGACCACGGTCGAGGCGGACGGCCAGTCGGCACCCCACGAGGACCGGTACAGGTCGTACTTGTTCTTGACCTTCCCGATCTGCGTGTAATAGGTCGACTGGTCGATCTCCTTCTTCTGGACGTCGAACCCGGCCCGCTCCAGGGCCTGCTCGACGACCACCGAGGCGTCCTGGTGGGTGTCGCCGTTGCCGTAGGCGTAGACGAGCTCGTAGCCCTCCTTGCCCGCCTCCTTCAGCAGCTCCTTGGCCTTCTTGGCGTTGCCGCCCGGGTACTTCTTCTTCTGGAACGGGTCGAAGGAGGGGTCGTAGCCCTTGAGGGTGGGGCCGACCAGCCCGCCGCCGACCTCACCGGCCTTCGGGCCGCCGAACTGCTGGAGGTACTGACCGCTGGGGAAGGCCCAGGCGATCGCCTCGCGCACCTTCTTGTCCTTGACCCGATCGGTGTTGATCGAAACGACGTCCACATAGGGCTGCGTTTCGGTCAGCGACCGGGACATCGCCTCCTTGTCCTTCAGGACCGTGGAGATCTGTGAGGGGTCGACCGCGTTGGTCCACGTCATCCCGTTCCGGTCGGCGCCCTTGTCGGCCTGGAGCCGGCGGGTGGAGTCCACCCACTGGTGGCCGAAGGAGACGTCGAATTTGTCGACGTACTGGTGGCGTATGGGGTCGGTCTTGGGGTCCCACTGGTCGTTCCTGACGAACTGGATGCCCTTGCCCGGCTTGTAGTTCCGGATCTTGTACGGACCGGAGGCCAGCGGGGCCTTGTCGTACTTCTCCTTGGTGTCCTTGTCCGGCGGCACCGCCCCGATGTTGGGCATGGCGACCGCGAACGGCACCTCGGCGCGCGGCTGGTCGAAGTGGAAGACGATGGTCTTGTCGTCCGGGGTGTCCAGCACCGACGCGGGCAGATGCTTGCCCTTGTAGGGGCCGTCCGGAAGCGCCTCGCGGTACTTCTGGCCCTCACCGGAGAGCCACTGCTGGAGATAGGTCGGGCCGGCGGCCTCGAACGGCGCGTAGAGCCGCTCCACGGCGTGCCGGACGTCCTTGGAGGTGATGGGCGTGCCGTCCTCGTACTTCAGCCCGTCCTTGAGGGTGTACGTCCAGGTGCGGCCGCCGTCGGAGGACTTTCCGGTGTCGGTGGCGAGGTCGCCGACCAGCTTGGCCTTGCCCGTCTTGTCGTCGAACTGGTAGTTCGTCAGGGACCGGTTGAAGAGCGTCTGCATGATCAGCTCATCGCTGACGTAGATCTGCCCCGGGTCCAGGTGCTCGAAGGCGTCCCGCTGGAGCACCGTGACGGTGCCGCCCTTCTTGGCGCCCGGCAGGTCCTTGGCGGGGCCCGTGGAGTCGGCGGCGGTGCCCAGGGTGATGTCCTGGGACTCCATCGTGGGCTCCTTGGAGTCCTTGGGGTCCGAGCCGCCGCCTCCGCTGCTGCACCCCGCGAGCGCCAGCGCCCCCGCGGCCAAGGCGGCGGCGTAGGTACGCGCTCTGCGACTGTTCTTCGGCGTCATCGTGGTCACTGCACCTGCCTCATCGGACGGAAGACTTGCCGTTCTCTGCCTTGGGCCCGTGCCGGCCCCCCGGTCACCGCGTGGTCTTCGGGTCCATCGCGTCCCGGACCGAGTCCCCGAGCAGGTTGAAGGCGACCACGAAGACCACCATGGCGATGCCGGGGAAGAACATGTAGGTGATGTCGCCCTCGTAGAAGTTCGCGCCCTTGGCGAACATCCGGCCCCAGTCGGGCGTCGGCTCCACCACGCCGACCCCGAGGAAGGACAGCGCCGCCTCCGCCGTCACGAAGTTCGGCAGCATCAGCGTGGCCTGCACCAGGATGGGCGTGACGAGGTTGGGCAGCAGCTCCTTGCGGACGATCCGCCACGGCGAGGCGCCGGTCACCCTGGCCGCCTCGATGAACTCCCGCTCCCGCAGCGACAGCACCTGGCCCCGCAGCAGCCGGGCCAGCTGCATCCAGCCCAGCAGCCACAACACCAGCACCAGGGCCGTCACCCGGAAATAGGTGGGCGTCTCCTTCTGCGGACTGACGAACAGCGCGGTGACCACCGGCATGAAGGCGACGAAGAACAGCTGCTGGGGAAAGGACAGCAGCAGATCGATGAGGCGGCCGAGGAAGTAGTCGGTGCGGCCGCCCACATAGCCCGCGACCACGCCGATCACGATGCCGGTGAGCGTGGACAGCACGGTCGCGGCCAGCCCGATCAGCAGCGAGGTGCGGATGCCGTAGAGGAGCTGGGTCAGCACGTCGCGGCCCAGTTTGGGCTCGATACCGAACCAGAACTCGCCGTCGATGCCCCCGTTGGGCTTCATCGGATAGCCGGTGAGGGGGTCCAGCAGCTCGGGCCGGTCCAGGCCGTAGGTGGTGTACGGATCCTTGCCGTACAGCCAGGAGATCACCGGCGCCAGCACGGCGACGGCGAAGAAGAAGGCCACCACGCACGCGGAGATCACACCGGTGCGGTCGCGTCGGAAGCGCCGCCACATCAGCCGGCTGGGCGCCAGACCGGCAGGCGCCTCGCCCTCCGTGCCCGGGGCGGTCTTCTCGACCACACCGGTCTGGGATGGACTCGTCATCGTGTGGCGTCCCCCCGCACTGGTGTCACACCGTCAACTGACGTTTGTCTATGCGCGTCATGTCGTTGGCCCGCTCGCCATGGTGGTGCGGGCGTGTCGGGTTGAGCGGACTTTCGCAATCGGGGAACGGCCCAGTCAAGGGGCGGGGGAGGGTGGATGTGCCCCGCGTTCGAGTCTTGAGCGAAGATTTGGCAGATCGAGGTCCGGACGTGCTTGACAGAGATCCCCCATGGGCGACAAAGCATGGCCTATGGGGATGAAACGCGTTAACGCACAGGCAACTTCACTGTCGCAACACCGATATACGAACGCGTCAGGCTGAACTGCGTACGGCCGTGCGGGTGCCGTAGACCGGCCGGGGCGCGCCATGTCGCCCCGGCCGGTCACCTGCCCCGGCGGTCGCCGGACGGTCACAATCCGTATTTTTCTTCGCCCCGCGACGGTTGCCCGGGGTGCCAGGCGGGGGAGACCTACGGCTATGGGGCAGGGACGGATACTCAACAGCGGAGCGCGCGTCTTCGGCGCACTCGTCTGCGCGGTCCTCGGGCTGATCTCGCTGGCGTGGATCATCCGCGATCTCGACAAGGCCGATGAGGCGAGCCACCTGTGGTGGACGTGGTCGGGGCTGCCGTTCCGGGCCGTCGGAGGGGTCTTCGGCTCCTCGCTGCTCGACCTCGTGCTGCTGCTGGTCTACGCGGTCGTCGGGATCACCGCCCTGCGTTCACCGGCCGCCGCGGGCGCGCTCGGCGCCGTCGCGGCCGTGACCGTCGCGGTGCGCCTGCCCAGCCTGTGGAACCTGAACTCCGACTGGCTTCAAGGCATCCCGGACGACCTGAAGACGCGGGCGAACCTCACCGCCTGGGCCCAGGTGGTGTTCGGGGGCCTGCTGCTGGCCGTGGTGGCCGCCGCCCGCCGCCCCGCCGACGTCGCCCCGCCCGGCGGCCTCGCCCCGCCCGGCGCGCCGGTCCCGCCCGCCGGCCGGCCGCCGGGCCGTCCCTCGCCGGGGGCGGCGGTCACCGGCGCGCTGTTCCTGGGCGCCGTCGGGGCCGTCATCGCCGCCTGGCAGATCTACTGGGTCCAGGACCGGGGCTGGGACGTCTACGAGTACGCGCTCACCGGCGAGCACACGCTGCCCACCCTGCTCTCGGCGCCCGGTGCCTGGACCGCGTGGACGGCGGTCGCGCTGTGCCTGGCCGCCGCGGGCGCCGCGCTCGCGCGGGCCCCGCTGGCCCGGCCGCTGGGGATGACGGCGGCGGCGCTGGTCGTGGGGACCGGCATCAGCGAGACCTCGCTCTACCTCAAGCTGGACTACGTGGAGCACTTCGACGATCTGCCGACGGTGGGCGTGCTGAGCGTGCTCAGCGGCTTCTTCAACGTGATCGCGGGGCTGATCGCCCTGCTCGCGCTGGCGCGGCGGGGTGTGCACGAGGGCGTCGAGGGCGTCGGGAGTGCCGCGTACGGCCCGTACGCCCCGTACGGCGGCGCGCCCGCGTACGGCGGCTACGACGGCCGGGGACCCGGGGGCTACGACGGCCAGGGGCCCGGGGCCTACGGGGACCAAGGGGGCGGCGGTTACGGCTCCGGCGGGTACGGCTCCGGGGGCTACGACGGCGGCGGGGGTTACGGCGGTGGCGGCTCCGGCGGCGGGGGTTACGGTCCGCCGCCTGCCACGCCGCCGCTGACGCCCCCTCCGCCCCGGACCCCGCCGGCCACGCCCCCGCCGCCGTCCGCGCCGCCCCCGCCGCCGTCGCCTCCGCCGGGCTGGTGACGGCGGACCGGCGAGGGCTCGGGGCCGCGCGGGCTACCGCAGCCCGAGCGACCGCTTGAGGAAGTCCACCTGGAGCAGGAGCAGATTCTCCGCGACCTGCTCCTGGGGGGTCATATGGGTCACCCCGGACAGCGGCACCACCTCGTGCGGACGGCCCGCGGCCAGCAGCGCCGAGGAGAGCCGCAGGGCGTGCGCGACCACCACGTTGTCGTCCGCCAGACCGTGGATGATCATCATCGGCCGGACGGTCTCCGCGGCGCCCGACAGCCCCTCGTCGGTCACCAGCGAGTTGGCCGCGTAGACCTCGGGCTGCTCGTCCGGATGGCCCAGGTACCGCTCGGTGTAGTGGGTGTCGTACAGCCGCATATCGGTGGCCGGGGCGCCCACCACGGCCGCGTGGAAGACGTCGGGACGGCGCAGCGCCCCCAGCGCGGCCAGATAGCCGCCGTAGGACCAGCCGCGGATCGCCACCCGGCCGAGGTCCAGCGGATACCGCTCGGCGAGCGCGGTCAGCGCCTCGATCTGGTCCTCCAGCGGGACGGCCGCCATCTCGTCGCGCACCGCCTTCTCCCAGGCGGGGGAGCGGCCGGGGGTGCCGCGGCCGTCCGCGACGATCACCGCGAAGCCCTGGTCGGCGAACCACTGCGAGGTGAGATGGGCGTTGTGCGAGGCGAGCACGCGCTGGCCGTGCGGTCCGCCGTAGGGGTCCATCAGGACCGGCAGCGGTCCGTCGCCCTCCTGGTAGCCGCTGGGCAGCAGCACGGCGCAGGGGATGTCCCGCTTGCCCGCGAAGACGAGGTCGGGGCGGGCGGTGATGACGGGCCGCTCCGCGCACGAGTCGATCTCGGCGAGGCGTTCGGCCGCGCCGTGGTCGCCGGGCCGGAGGATCTCCACGCTCACCCCGGGCCGCTCCACCCTCGTGGAGGACAGCGCGATCACCTCGCCGCCGCGCACGGCGGAGTGGACCGCCGGGACGGGCTGCTTGCCGACCGGCTCCCAGCCGCCCTGGTCGCCGCTGCCCCGGAACCAGGCGCGGTGGACATCGATCTCGCCCGGGTGCTCGGGCAGGGGCGCCCCGGCCCCCGGGGAGGCGGAGAAGAGGACGTCGTCCGTGCCGATGTCGAGGACCGCGCGTACCTGGAGGGCGTCGGAGGTGAGTTTGCGGTCACCGACCATCAGCACCCGGGCGCCGCCCTCATCCGCGATGCGGACGAGTCGTCCATCTTCCGTCCAGGCCGGGACGCCGGGGAAAAGTTCCAGCCAAACCGCGTCCTCGTCGGCGTGGACCGTGCTGGTCCGTCCGGTCTCGGTGTCCACGGCCAGGTACAGCTGGCTGCGCTGGTCCCTGGCCTGGACCAGAAGCAGCGGCGGACCGTAGGCGGACCAGTGCACCCGCGCGAGGTACGGATAGCGCTCCCGGTCCCACTCGATCTCCGTACGGGAGCCGTCCAGACCGAGCAGAACCAGCCGTACTTCGGCGTTGGCGGTGCCCGCGGCGGGATAGGCGATCTCCGTCGGCTGCCGGCCGGGGTGCGCCGGGTCGGCGATCCACCAGCGCTGGACGGGGGCGTCGTCGGCCCGTGCGACCAGCAGGGCGTCGCTCTCCGGCGACCACCAGAAGCCGCGTGAGCGGCCCATCTCCTCGGCCGCGATGAACTCCGCGAGGCCGTAGGTGACGGTGTCGCCCTCCGGCTCCGCGAGGGCCCGGTCGTCCTCGCCGTCGACGCCCGTGACCCGCAGCGCCCCGCCCGCCGCATAGGCGATGTGGCGGCCGTCGGGCGAGGGCCGCGGGTCCACGACCGGGCCGGGAACGCGCAGCTCACGAGTGGTTCCGGAGACCAGATCGGTGGTGAAGAGCCGCCCGGAGAGGGCGAACGCGGCCCGCTCCACCGCCGTGTCGACCCCGTAGCCGACCACCCCGGCCGACCCCTCGCGGCTGCGCTCGCGCCGCGCCCGCTCCTCGGGGGACAGCTCCTCGTCGGCGCCGCCGAGCAACTCGGCCGGGTCGGCGGCGGGGTATTCGCGCTGCCCGGTGAGGTCGTACACCCACAGGAGGCCGGTCCGGTCGGTGCCCGAGCGGGAACGCAGGAAGACGACGCGTGAATCGTCGGGGGCCACGGTGAGGGCCCGCGGTGTCCCGAGGGTGAAACGTTGGGTGCGCGCGTGCTGCCGTGGGAACGAGAGCTGTCCGGTCATGGGGCGAGCGTACGGCCAAGGATCATCGGCGAGGAAGCGCGGGCATCGAGGGGCGGGACGGCGTCGCCCGCGGTACGGCCGGCCGGGGGGACGCCGGTCCCGGACCGGCCAACGCGCCGCGCAAGAAGGCGAGATGGCGCATAACCAACGAGAACCGGTCCGCCGGAAGCCGAAGTTGGTGCGATCAGGCATGCGCCCCTGTCATGCTCCCGTGCACCGAGTCGTGTGCGCACAGCCATAGTTATGATCGATTGCGCATAGTGGGTAGGCCCCCTGTGGCATCTATATGTTGTCTGTCCGAGTGCGTGTACCTGGAGGTGAGCCGCTGTGGCGCTCTCGATCTCGATGTCAGTGCTGCTGCTGATCATCGTCTTCCTGCTCGTCAACAAGGCCGGGCTGAAGGCGGTGCACGCGGTCGTGTGCGTCCTCCTCGGCTTCTATCTGGCCAGCTCCTCGGTCGCTCCGACGATCGACGACCTCACCACCAACGTGGCGGACATGATCGGCGGAGTGAAGCTCTGACGCCGAGCGGGACCGGGGCGTGCGTCTCATGGGCACTGGTGTGCGAATCGTAGGCTGTGCCCATGACCGTTCTTCCCGCCCGTCGTCTGCTCCTGGTGCACGCACATCCGGACGACGAGTCGATCAATAACGGCGCGACCATGGCGAAGTACGCCGCCGAGGGCGCACACGTCACCCTGGTGACCTGCACCCTCGGTGAGGAGGGCGAGGTCATCCCGCCTGCCCTCGCGCATCTCGCCGCCGACCGCGACGACGCGCTCGGACCGCACCGGATCGGCGAACTCGCCGCGGCCATGGACGCCTTGGGGGTCGAGGACCACCGCTTCCTGGGCGGGCCCGGCCGCTATCGCGACTCCGGAATGATGGGTGCCCCGCAGAACGACCGGCCGGACTGCTTCTGGCAGGCCGACCCGGACGAGGCCGCGGGGCATCTGGTGGCCGTGGTCCGCGAGGTCCGGCCGCAGGTCCTGGTGGCCTACGACACCAACGGGGGGTACGGACACCCCGATCACATCCAGGCGCACCGCGTGGCGATGCGCGCCGTGGAACTGGCCGCCGATCCGGCCTTCCGCCCGGACCTCGGCGAGCCGCATGACATCGCCAAGGTCTACTGGAACTGCGTGCCGCGCTCGGCCGTCGAGGAGGGCTTCGCCCGGCTGCGGGCGGCCGGCCGGGACTCCCTCTTCCCCGGTATCGCCACGGTCGACGACGTCCCCGGAGTGGTGGCGGACGCGGAGGTCACCGCGGTCGTCGACGGCACCCCCCACGCCGAGGCCAAGGCGGCGGCGATGCGCGCCCACGCCACCCAGATCGCGGTGGACGGGCCCTTTTTCGCGCTCTCCAACGACCTGGGCCAGCCGATGTTCATCCATGAGCACTACCGGCTCGTCAAGGGCGAGGCCGGGGCGGACCGCGAGGACGACCTGTTCGCGGGGGTGACGGCATGACGGCCCTGCGTCTGGGCGCGTACGCCCTGCTGGCCCTGGCCGGGGCGCTGGTCGGCGTCGCGGGTGCGCTGGTCCAAGCGGCGTGGTTCCCCGGCGGGTTGCTGCTCGCACTGCTCGCGGTGGCGGGCCTGTGCTACGGCGGGGTCAAGGTCATGGGCGCCCGGATGGGCGGCGGAGTGCCCGCGGGGGCCTGGGCGGTGGTCGTGCTGCTGCTCACCTCCTCCCGTCCGGAAGGGGACTTCCTTTTCGGCGCGGGGCTCGGTTCGTACGCCTTTCTCCTCGGCGGGATGTTCATCGGTGTGATGTGCGCCACGCTTCCGTTGGTTCCGCAACCTCCCGGTTCGCCGGTCCGACTTGGTAAGTGACGTGACGTTTTCGGCATGCGTCCCCGGCGCTCGGCGGCCCGTCGGACATGCGGCGAAGGGTGCGCCACGGGCGTACCGGATGCGGCGATACGACGGTCGTCAAGTGCGCCTCCGCGCCGCCCAGTAAGGTGGTGCCGCCGCCGAGCCGCCCGCGCGAGGTCTGACGGGCGGCGGAGCTAACTGGGAGAACCTGCTTTGAGCCGTGAATCTGACAGTTCGTCCTCCGGGCCCCGGGAGGGAAGCGGCGGTGCCGCCTACCCGTCGGGCACCCCGCCGTACGGATCCCGCCAGTACCCCTCGCCGAGCCCCGTGCAGGACGCCCCGCAGGGTGGCTCCGGTGACGGGCAGGCGCGTGCCGCGGCCAAGCCGGAGGAGCCGAAGACCGAGACCACGCTGACGACCCGGATCAAGATCAACATTCCGGGGTCGCGGCCCATCCCGCCGGTGGTCATGCGCACGCCCGTCGCGGAGGACGGCGTACCCGCGCCGCGCTCCGGCGAGGACGCCGCCGAGCGCACCAGCGCCCTGCCCCGCGTCGACTTCACGCCGACGCCGGAGCGCGGTGTGCCGGCCGAGCCCGGCGGGGCCAAGGAGACCTCCGAGCCCCGGGAGAAGAAGAGCGGCAAGAGCGAGGGGGAGCGGACCAGCGACTGGTTCTCCCCGCGCAAGCCCAAGGGAGGCGGCTCGTCCGCCACCGGCGGCATGCCGACGCGGCCGAAGCCCTCGGCCCCGGCCCCGGAGACCACCCAGCAGTTCCCGGCGCCGGACACTACGCAGGGTTTCCCGGCGCCGGACACCACGCAGGGTTTTGCCGCGCCGGACACCACCCAAGGCTTCCCGGCCCCGGACACCACCCAGGGTTTCCCGGCACCGCAGCCGGGTGGCGGGCCCGTCGCCGATCTGCCGTACTTCACCGACGGCCAGGCACCGGCCGCCGGTCAGCCCGAGCCGGGCGGATCCACCACCGGCCCGGCCACCGGCGACATGTTCATGCCGACGTCCCCCGGTGCCGGTCAGCGTGACAGCGAGCTGCTGGCCCCGCCCGGACCGGGCCTCGCGAGTGATCCGTACGGCGGTGACCGGCAGTCCCCTCCGGGCGGTGTGGGGCCGCTGGCCGGGGCCGGTGCGGCCGCCCAGCCGCCGACCCCGCCGGGCGGTTCGCCGCTGTCCGGCAACCTCGGCGCCACCACTGGCGCGGGCCCGCTGACCGGCCCCGGCGCGGGGCAGGCGGGCGACCTCGGCACCGAGCCGTCCTCCTCGCCGTTCCGCGACCCCGAGCCCACGCCAGGCGGCGGGGTGCCGCCCACGCAGATCTCCAGCGACACGCTGGTCAGCGGGGTGCCCGTGGTACCGCCGGCCGAGGGCAGGGCCAAGCCGCCGTCCCCGCCCGCCGCGGGCGGCCCGGGGGCTCCGGCGCCCGGCGGCGACAGCGCCCCGCCGAGCGCCCCGGCGCCGTCCGCCCCCAAGGCGGGCAAGCCCAAGAAGAAGGGCCGCTCCAAGGTCGTCATGGCCGCGGGTCTGCTGTTCGTGGTCGTGGGCGGGGCCTACGCCGCCGGTCTGGTGATGAACCACGCCGATGTGCCCAACGGCACCACCGTCCTCGGCGTCGACATCGGCGGCACCTCCAAGGAGGTCGCCGTCGACAAGCTCGACACCGCGCTGGGCAAACGCACCACCGCCCCGCTGACGGTGTCGGTCGACGGTCAGCAGAAGGAGATCAAGCCCTCCGTCGCGGGCCTGGCGCTCGACACCGAGGCCACGGTCCGGAACGTCGCCGGCCGGGACTACAACCCGGTCACCGTCATCGGCTCGCTCTTCGGCGGCACCCATGAGGCCGACCCGGCGGTCACGGTCGACGAGGAGAAGCTGCGGGACGCCCTGGAGCGGCTCGCGGGCGACTCCGGCACGGCCCGCGAGGGCGGCATCACCTTCACCTCCGGCCGAGCCGTCCCGGTGTACGGCAAGGAGGGCAAGGCGCTGGACGTGGACAAGGCGGTCAAGGCCGTCTCGGACGCGTTCCGGCAGCGCGCCGAGACCGGCCAGAACAAGGCCATCACTCTGCCGGTGAGCGTGCGGCGCCCCACGGTCAGCAAGGCCGAGGTCGACAAGAAGATGAAGAGCTTCGCCGAGCCCGCGATGTCGGGGCTGGTCACGGTCCAGACGGACCCCCAGCACTCGATCCCGTTCGGCCCGGACAAGTCGCTGCCGAAGATCCTCTCCATGCGGGTGGTCGACGGCCAGCTGGTGGAGCACTACAACCTGACCGTCCTCAAGGAGCTGTACGGCAGCACCTTCGACGGCGTTCTGCTCGAGCGGGGCGACGGTTCGAAGAAGCCCGTCACCCCGGAGGACGTGGAGTCGGCGCTGCGGATGGCGCTGCGCGGCAAGACGCCCAGCGAGCGCATCGGCATCATCGGCAAGGAAAACTGACCACGCCGGCAAGCACAGACCGGACGACGCGGCCCCCGCCCGGCACCGGGCGGGGGCCGCGTCATGTGGCTGACCCGGCCGAGTGGACCGACGGCGGCGATCCGAAGTGCCGCCCCGGCGGGCGCCGCCGGACGGCCGCCGGGGCCGGTGGGCGGCGACGGCCGTGCCGGACCGGCGACGGCCGGGTCGGGGCGACGGGTGTGGCGGTGAACCGTTGGCCGAGGCGGCGCGGAGATCCGTCGGAAGGGCCCTAGGGCGTGTTTCGAAAGTCCCGCCTGCCCCGCGACGCCTGGCACGCGCGCTCGCCGCGTTGTCGGGATCGTCCGAGTAGGCCCACTACGAGGACGACCCTCCGCCTTGCGATCACACGCACCAGACGCCGCGGGGCCCGCCCTCCGGGCGGACGGCGCTACTTTCGAAACACGCCCTAGTTGAGCAGTGCGCGGGCCGCGCGGGCCTGGCGGCGCACGTCCTCGGCGGCGTCGGGCTCCACCGCCGCCACCACCTCCGCGTACTCCTCCAGCTCCTTGGCGCCGGTCACGAAGTCGCCCCGCTCCACGAGCAGCCGCGCCCGCTCGTAGCGCAGCTTCGCGGGGTGGCTGGGCAGCAGCAGGGACAGTTCGACCGCCCAGAGCTGGACATCGGTGCGCTCGGGGCGGGCGGACGCCCAGGCGCGGATGTTGTTGAGGATGCGCAGCACGATGTCCAGCGGCCCGGCCGGGGTCAGCATCGACGGCGAGAGCGGGGTGCCCGTGGCCCCCGACACCAGCGTCGCCGCGTCCTCGTCCGACAGCGGCCGCCCGCCGTCGAACGGATCGGCCAGCACATGGCTGCCGTACGGGTCGCCGAAGCCGACCACGAAGCGGCCCGGCAGCCCCAGCCCGTACACCGGCGCGCCCGCCCGCCGCGCCACCTCAAGCCACACCACGGACAGCAGGATCGGCAGCCCACGGCGGCGCCGCAGCACCTGGTGGAGGAGCGAGGACTCCAGCCGCCGGTACTCTGCCGCGCCGCCCCGGAAGTCATGGCGCTCACCGAGGAGGCGGGCCAGGGCTGCGGCCCAGTCCTCGGGGCCGCCGGGGGAGAAGGGGAGCTGACCGGCCAGCCGGTCGAGTTCGATCTGCGCTTCGTCGATGCCCGCCTCGTCCAGTCCGGGGTCGGCCTCCATGCCCACCAGCAGGCACAGCAGCGCCAGATCGGGGCGCTCTTCGCGGGCCGCGTCGGCGAACCGCCGGCGGCGGGAGGTGTCGTTCATCCGTGGCATAGCCGCCTCGTACCCCGCTCAGGGCACATCCTCCCGGGGTGCGCGCCAGTGATGGTAGACGTGATGGACGGTGAACCCCATGCCCTCGTAGAGGGCGTTCGCACCGCCATTGTCCGTCTCCACCTGGAGATACGCGGCCGAGGCGCCCTCGTCGAGCGCCTTGCGGGCCAGCGCGGTCATCACCGCCTTGGCCAGGCCCTGGCGCCGCCGCTCGGGGGCGGTCTCCACGGCGGCGAACCCGGCCCAGCGGCCGTCCACCACACAGCGCCCGATCGCGGCCGGGGCTCCGCCGCCTTCGCCCGCTATGGTCGCGAACCACACCGACGGGCCGCCCGACAGCACCGCCCGCGCCTCCGGGGAGGGCTCGGCGGACCGCTGGTAGCGGGCCATCCAGGTGTCGTCGAGACGGCGGGAGAGGGTGACGGCGGAGGTGTCGGCGTCCAGGTCGGCGATGGGGGCGAGCGCCGCGATCCGTATCTGTGCGGAGACCTCCCGCGTCCAGCCACGGCTCTCCAGCTCGGCGGCGAGCAGCTCCTGGGTGCCCTCGGCGCCCGTGCTGACCTGGATGTACGCGGGCAGCTCGCGTGCCGCGTACCATTCGATCACCCGGCGCAGCGCCGCGTCCAGATCCATCCCGGGGTCGCCGAGGGGCAGCACCGAATTGGCGCGCCGGGTGAATCCGCCGGAGGCGCGCAGCGTCCACTCGCCCAGCTGCTCGCCGACCACCGGCGGCCAGCCGCGGGCGACGACCCGGTCCAGTTCGGGCGCGTTCGCCGCGGGACCGCGCCGGCGGGCCGGAGCGGCGGGCACCACTTTGCCCGCCACCAGGGACGACTCGGCGAGGCGCACCGCCTCACCGGTACGCCGGGTGATCGCCAGCGTACCCTCGGTCCACGATGTGAGCACCCCTACCACGTCGGTGAAGGTGGCGGCGGGCTCGCGCTCCCCGGTCAGAACTCTGACCGAGACGCGTTTTCCCACGTCATCCGGGGTGATCCGAACTTCAAGACGTCCGCCAGTGGTGAAATCCACAGCTCTGTCAGCCCCTCGTGTGCGTCTGGTACCCAAGAACGGCGATACTAGGTGCGGGCATCGACGACGCCGCGCTCCCGCGCGATAGCAGCCCTAACGAGGAGGAACGTCAGCGTGACCTACGTCATCGCGCAGCCTTGTGTCGACCTGAAAGACAAGGCGTGCATCGAGGAGTGCCCCGTCGACTGTATCTACGAGGGCCAGCGGTCCTTGTACATCCACCCGGACGAATGCGTCGACTGCGGGGCCTGTGAGCCGGTCTGCCCGGTCGAGGCGATCTTCTACGAGGACGACACTCCCGAGGAGTGGAAGGACTACTACAAGGCGAACGTCGAGTTCTTCGACGAGCTCGGTTCGCCCGGTGGTGCGAGCAAGCTGGGCCTGATCGAGCGGGACCACCCCTTCATCGCCGCGCTTCCGCCGCAGGAGCACGACGAGTGACCCTGCCCCGGCATTAGTGCCCGGTAGCAGCCGGCGGTCCCGTATGGCCTGTGGCCTGCGGGACCGGGCTGTTTCCCGGGCGAACCCCGGCGTCCAGCGGCTTCCCGGTGTCCATCGGGTTTCCCGGTGGACACCGGGCCCCCCGGGCTCCTCGGTCCGGGCAGTTCAGAAGAAAGCGAGCCACCCCGTGCCACCCGTCTCCGCCCGTCTCCCGGTCTTCCCCTGGGACCGGCTCGAACCGTACAAGGCGACCGCCGCGGCCCACCCCGACGGCATCGTCGACCTCTCGGTGGGCACCCCCGTCGACCCGGTTCCCGAGCTGGTCCGCGCGGCGCTCGCCGACGCGGCGGACAGCCCCGGCTATCCGACCGTCTGGGGCACGGCCGCGCTGCGGGACGCCCTCACCGGCTGGGTGGAGCGGCGGCTGGGCGCGGCCCGGGTGACCCACACCCAGGTGCTGCCGGTGGTCGGGTCCAAGGAGCTGGTGGCCTCGCTGCCGTCGCAGCTGGGCCTGGGCCCCGGCGACCGGGTCGCCTTCCCGCGGCTCGCCTATCCGACGTACGAGGTGGGCGCGCGGCTGGCGGGCGCCGAGCCGGTGCCGTACGACACGCAGACATTTGCGGCTGGCGCCGCGGGCACGGAGCTGGACCCGGCCGGGCTGAAGCTGCTGTGGCTCAACTCCCCGTCCAACCCCACCGGCCGGGTGCTCTCCAAGGACGAGCTGCGCACCGCGGTCGCCTGGGCCCGTGCGCACGGGGTGCTGGTGGTCAGCGACGAGTGCTATCTGGAGCTGGGCTGGGAGGCGGACCCGCTCTCCGTGCTCCACCCGGAGATCTCCGGCGGGTCCTTCGAGGGCCTGGTGGCGGTCCACTCGCTGTCCAAGCGGTCCAATCTGGCGGGCTACCGGGCGGCCTTCCTCGCCGGTGACGAGGCGGTGCTGGGCGAGCTGCTGAAGATCCGCAAGCACGGCGGGATGATGGTGCCCGCGCCGGTGCAGGCGGCCACGATCGCGGCGCTCGGCGACGATAAGCACGTGGCGGAGCAGCGCGACCGCTACGAACGGCGCCGGGCCGCGCTGCGCTCGGCGCTGGAGGGCCACGGCTTCCGCATCGAGCACAGCGAGGCGTCGCTGTATCTGTGGGCGACGCGGGACGAGCCGTGCTGGGACACCGTGGGCGCCCTCGCCGAGCTGGGCATCCTGGTGGCGCCGGGCGAGTTCTACGGTGCGGCGGGGGAGCGGCATGTGCGGGTCGCGTTCACGGCGACCGACGAGCGGGTCGCGGCCGCGGTCCGCCGCCTGGCGGGCTGAGGGCGCGCCGCCTGGCGGGCTGAACAGCGGAACCGGCCGGCTGAACAGCGGAAGGGGCCCGGGGGGTTACGACTCCCCGGGCCCCCGCTCGTCGTCCCGCCCGATCAGCCGAGCAGCGGCAGGCCCTTGATCGGCAGACCCTTGACCGGGAGGTCCGGGCCCTGCTGGGCACTGGGCGCGGGAGCCTCCGCGGCGGCCGGGGCAGCGGCGGCCGGGGCAGCGGCGCGGGCGGACCGGACCGCCGTGCCCTTGCCCTTGGCGTGGGCGCCGCTCTTGCCCTTACCGTGCCTGGGAGCCTTGCCCTCGCCCTTACCGGCGACCTTGGCGTGGGCGGGCTTGGCGTGGGCGGCCTTGTGACCCTTCGCTGCCTTCGCGTCCTTGGCGGGCTTCGCGGGCTTGGCGGGCTTGGCCGCCGGGGCCGGGTGCGCCGGGGCGGCCCTGCCCGGCAGGATCTCCTTGATGGTTCCGCCGGCCTTGCCGCTGACGTCACCCGCCGTGCTTCCGACCTGCTGCGAGGCGGCATCGGCGACCTCACCGACGGTGGCGGCGTCCAACGAGGACAGCCCCAGCTTGGGGGTCTGCGGCTGGGCCGGCTCCGCCGCACTCGCGGCGCCGGCGGCACCGACGACAGGAGCCGCGCTCGCCGCGACCAGCAGTGCGGTCCGGGCGATCCGACGGGTGAGAGGGAGGGACATGGTGCTCCTTTGACGGAGGGACAATCGGCGTGGGATGTCCGGTGATTCGGACGCTGTGAATATCGCGTGAGCCACCCGAAGGTTGCGGTATGCCAAGGTAAAGAGTTGGCAACGCATCGCATTATCCTTTTCTGTGCGTCATACGCCCGGACCATTCCTTCGTATGCGCCACCGAATGCCCGGACAACCGCTCTGAACTGCGGTGATCACGTGCGCTATCGCACCGGAACGATCCGTGCCGCCGCTCCGGAAATCCCCTCGGCCGAACCCCGGCCGGCCGTGGAATTCCGCGCATTCCGTTCACGCCCGCGGTAAGAGAGACGTTCGATGTGCAACTCGTCCGAGTGGGCCACCGCCCAGTGCGGATCTCCCGGCCGCGCAGCCTCGTGCGCCCCCGGGCCGCCGGGTGGGACCCCGGGCCCGGGGCCACAGGGCGGCGGTGGCGACCGGCTAGGGTCGCGGGTATGGCACATCCAGCACTCGACCTGTCCCTGGACGCGGCCCGGCTCACCGCCCGGCTCGTCGACTTCCCCTCGGTCAGCGGTGAGGAGAAGGCGCTCGCCGACGCCGTCGAGCAGGCCCTGCGGGCCCTGCCACACCTGACCGTCGACCGGGACGCGGACGCCGTCGTCGCCCGGACGAACCTCGGGCGGGACGAGCGGGTCGTGCTGGCCGGTCATCTGGACACCGTGCCGATCGCCGACAACGTGCCCTCCCGGCTCGACGAGAACGGCGTGCTGTGGGGCTGCGGCACCTCCGACATGAAGTCCGGCGTCGCCGTACAGCTGCGCATGGCCGCCACCGTGCCCGCCCCCAACCGCGACCTGACCTTCGTCTTCTACGACCACGAGGAGGTCGCCGCCGAGCTCAACGGGCTGGGCCGGCTGGCCAGGAACCACCCCGAGTGGCTGGCCGGCGACTTCGCCGTGCTGCTGGAGCCCACCGAAGGCAAGGTCGAGGGCGGCTGCCAGGGCACGCTGCGGGTGGAGGTGACCACGCGGGGGCGGCGGGCCCACTCCGCGCGCAGCTGGCTCGGGGAGAACGCCATCCACAAGGCCGCGCCGATCCTGGACCGGCTGGCCGGATACGTCCCCCGGCGAGTGGAGATCGACGGGCTCACCTACCGCGAGGGCCTCAACGCGGTACGGATCGACGGCGGTCACGCGACCAACGTCATCCCGGACTTCTGCACCGTGACCGTGAACTACCGGTTCGCCCCCGACCGTTCGGAGGAGGAGGCGGTCGCGCATGTGCGGGAGGTCTTCACCGGCTTCGAGGTCGAGTTCACCGACAGCGCGCCCGGCGCGCTGCCCGGTCTCGCCCATCCGTCGGCCGCCGCCTTCGTGGACACGCTCGGGGTGGAGGTGGCCCCCAAGGACGGCTGGACCGATGTCGCCCGCTTCTCGGCGCTCGGCGTGCCCGCCGTCAACTACGGGCCCGGTGACCCGAAGCTCGCGCACACCCGCGAGGAGCATGTGCCGGTCGCCGCGGTCCTGGCGGCCGAGGAGCGGCTGCGGGCCTGGCTGACCCGCTAGCGGTACGGCCGGCGGCCCGACACGGCCGGTGGTCCGGGCACGGCCGGTGGCGCGGGCGGGGCGGGGCACCGTGTGATCAGCGGTTCGGTGGGTGAGCGTGGCCCGGATTTCGACTCCGGGCCGCCCGCCGGGGCCTACTCTGAACCACAGATCTTTGACCAGATCTTGGTCTTGGCGAAGGGAGCACACAATGGGCAACGCCGAAGAAGAGCGAGCGCTGCACGAGCAGCGTCTGGGCCCGGTCGTGCGCCGCCGCCACCAGATGCGACCCGGTACGACCGATCAGCGGCTGCTGGACACCCAGGGGGCCACCCACTGGGTGCACGAGGACCCGTTCCGGGTGCTGCGCATCCAGTCGGAGTTCGTCGAGGGATTCGGCACCCTGGCGGAGCTCGGCCCGGCGATCAGCGTGTTCGGTTCCGCCCGTACGCCCGAGGGTTCCCCGGAGTACGAGGCGGGGGTGCGGATCGGCCGGGCCCTCGCCGAGGCGGGCTTCGGAGTGATCACCGGCGGCGGCCCCGGCGCGATGGAGGCCGCCAACCGCGGCGCGAGCGAGGCGGGCGGCGTCTCGGTCGGCCTGGGCATCGAGCTGCCGTACGAGCAGGGCCTGAACCCTTATGTCGACATCGGGGTCAACTTCCGCTACTTCTTCGTGCGGAAAACGATGTTCGTGAAGTATGCCCAGGGGTTCGTGGTGCTCCCCGGGGGGCTCGGCACGCTCGACGAGTGCTTCGAGGCGCTCACCCTCGTCCAGACCAAGAAGGTCACCCGCTTCCCGATCGTCCTCTTCGGCAGCTCCTACTGGCAGGGGCTGGTGGACTGGGTCACGAACACCCTCATCGCGCAGGGCAAGGCGTCTGCGCAGGACCTGGAGCTGTTCCACCTCACCGACGACATCGACGAGGTGATCGATCTGGTGACCAAGGAGTCCGGTGGCGTCTGACCGCGCTCTCCTTACGGCTCTCTCCGGCTCCTTACGGTTCCGTACGGCCGGACCGGCCCCCAAGGGCCCGCTTCAGGCCAGTCCTCGGCGGGCGACCGCCGGGGGCCGGTGGCCCGCGATGGCCGACACCATGTCCAGCACCTGACGAGTCTCGGCCACCTCGTGCACCCGGTAGACCTGGGCCCCCAGCCAGGCCGATACGGCGGTCGTCGCGAGCGTGCCGATCAGCCGCTCCTTGACCGGGCGGTCCAGGCTCTCGCCGACGAAGTCCTTGTTGGACAGCGAGACCAGGACGGGCCAGCCGGTCTCCGTGAGCTCGCCCAGCCGGCGGGTGGCCTCCAGCGAGTGACGGGTGTTCTTACCGAAGTCATGACCCGGGTCGATCATGATCCCGTCGCGCCGCACGCCCAGTGCGACGGCGCGCTCCGCGAGCTCCAGGGTGACCCGCAGGATGTCCTCCACCACGTCGTCGTAGCCGATCCGGTGCGGCCGGGTGCGCGGCTGGGCCCCGCCCGCGTGGGTGCACACCAGCCCGGCGCCGTAGCGGGCGGCGACCTCGGCCAGTTCGGGGTCGACCCCGCCCCAGGCGTCGTTGAGCAGATCCGCGCCCGCCGCGCAGACCGCCTCGCCGACCTCATGGCGCCATGTGTCCACGCTGATCACCACGTCCGGGTGGCGCCTGCGCACCTCGGCCACGAAGCCCACCGTGCGCCGCACCTCCTCCTCGGCGCTCACCTCGTCACCCGGCCCGGCCTTGACCCCGCCGATGTCGATGATCGCGGCGCCGTCCGCGACCGCCTGCTCCACCCGGTCCAGGGCGGGCTCGTCGCGGAACGTCGCCCCCTGGTCGTAGAAGGAATCCGGCGTCCGGTTCACGATCGCCATGATCACCCGCTCGTTCTCGCCGAACTCACGTCGTCCCAGCCGCAGCATCCGTACTTCCTTCACGTCTTCTTCCAGGTTGCGGGCAGCGACGATAACTGTCGGAGGGGCATGGCACGATCGAGGCAGACAGTTATCGAGGCCGACCGACACAGACTCAACCATGCATCTCCGGGGAGACGATCATCGTGTTCTTGTTCTTGCTGATCGCGCTGGTCGTGGTGGTCGGCGGGGTCACGCTCGCCGTCGTCGGTGGCGGTGACGGCCCGCTGGCCGAGGCACCCCCGGACCGGCTGGACGATCCGCTGCCCGCCGACCGGCCGCTGGCGCGCGGCGATGTGGAGGCGCTGCGGCTGCCCATGACGCTGCGGGGCTACCGGATGGCGGACGTCGACGATGTGCTGGGCCGCCTCGGCGCCGAGCTCGCCGAGCGTGACGCCCGGATCGCCGAGCTGGAGGCGGTGCTCGCGGGCGCGCCCCCCAAGCCGTCGTCGCCTCCCACCCCGTCGTTGCCTCCCATCCCGGCGTCGCCACCCCAGCCGTTGTCGCCGCCCTCCGTGCCCGGCTCCGATCCGCTGGCGGACCCCGAGGGCGGCGACCACGGCTTCCAGGCGCGCGGTGGCGAAGGGCGTGGCGCATGAGCGGGCAGGGCGTGGTCCCGGGGCCGGACGGGCTGCCGCGCTGTCCCTGGGGCCTGGAGGCCGAGACCATGGCCGACTACCGCCTCTACCACGACACGGAGTGGGGCCGTCCGGTCCACGGCGATGACGCGCTCTATGAGCGGATCTGTCTGGAGGCGTTCCAGTCCGGGCTGTCCTGGCTGACGATCCTGCGCCGCCGGGAGGGGTTCCGGGCCGCCTTCGCCGACTTCTCGATCGAGAAGGTGGCGGAGTTCACCGAGGCCGATGAGCGGCGGCTGCTCGCCGACCCCGGCATCATCCGCAACCGGGCCAAGATCACCGCCACCATCGCCAACGCCCGCGCGGCGGCCGAGCTGGCGCCCGGTGAGCTGGACGAGCTGATCTGGTCCCATGCCCCGGACCCCGGCGGCCGCCCGGTCCCGCGGACCACCGCCGACGTCCTCGCGATCACCCCGGAGTCCACGGCCCTCAGCCGCGAGCTCAAAAAGCGCGGCTTCCGCTTCGTCGGACCCACCACCGCGTATGCGCTGATGCAGGCGTGCGGCCTGGTCAACGACCATCTCGCGGACTGCCATATCCGCGCCGCGGTCTGATCGCCCCGGCGCCCTGCGCCCTGCGCCCGGCGGGCCGGGGCGAGCCGGTCAGCGGCCGGTGAACCGCGGCTTCTCCTTGTTCACGAAGGCGTTCACCGCGATGGCGTGGTCGTCCGACGCCCCCGCGCGGCGCTGTAGTTCGTCCTCCTTGCCCAGGGCCTCGGTGAGGGTGTGGCCCGCGGCGAAGGCGAGGGACTCCTTGAGCGCCGCATAGGCCGCGGTGGGGCCCTCGGCCAGCCGCCGGGCGACCGCCGCCGCCTCGGCGGCCAGTTCGGCGGCCGGCACCACCCGGTGGGCGATGCCCAGGTCGAGCGCCTCCTGGGCGTCGATACCGCGCGGGAAGAGCAGCAGGTCCGCGGCGCGGCCGTAGCCGATCAGCCGCTGGAGGGTCCAGGAGACCCCGGAGTCGGCGGTCAGCGCGACCCCGGCGAAGGAGGTGTTGAAGGAGGCGGTGTCGGCGACGATCCGGTAGTCGGCGGCGAAGGCGAAGCCCGCCCCGGCGCCCGCCGCGACACCGTTGACGGCGGCGACCACCGGCTTGGGCATCCCGGCGATCGCGGTGACGATCGGGTTGTAGTGCAGCGACACCGTGCTCATGGTCGAGCCCTCGCCGCTGCCCTCGCGGTCGGCGGCCAGCAGCCCGATGTGCTCCTTGAGGTCCTGGCCGACGCAGAAGGCGCGGCCGGAGCCGATGAGCAGCACGGCCCGCACCGCCGGGTCCTCCGCGGCTTCCAGCAGCGCGTCGCGCAGCGCCACCTTGGTGTCGATGTTCAGGGCGTTCATCGCGTCGGGACGGTTGAGCGTGATCGTCGCGAGTCCCTCGGTGAGGTCGTAGAGCACGGTGTCGGCCATGGCGGTCCTCCGGGGATGGGGCTGGGTCGCGGGCGGCTCGGGCGGCGGCCGCACCGGCGGGGGCCGTCACCGGCCCCGCCGCGGCGGTCAGCGCACAGCATGCCGGAGATCATGACCGACCGACATGTGACCTGCGTCAAAGAACCGACCCTTCGTTCGGTGACGGCGGGCGTACGCTACCGCGATCCCCTCCCCGAATTGGGTGGTTTTGGGCTGGCGCTCCGCACAGGCGTTGCCGACCGATGTTGGTCATCGGGTCGTGCCATGCGGGATAATGACGGGGAAGCAACGTGTTCGATGCCGGTGACACCTGGGTTGTCGGCTGCGATGAGCTGGTTTCAGGAAGGGGAACGAGCATGGCGGCCATGAAGCCGCGGACGGGCGACGGCCCGCTCGAGGTGACCAAGGAGGGGCGGGGCATCGTCATGCGCGTTCCGCTCGAAGGCGGCGGTCGGCTCGTCGTCGAGCTGACACCGGACGAGGCCGACGCTCTCGGCGACGCCCTGAAGAAGGTCGTCGGCTGAAAGGCTTGAGGCCCCACCATCACCCGTGCGCTGCCCCGGCGGCCGGTACGTCAGGTACCGACCGCCGGGGCAGTGCTTGTTGAGGGGCCCGGTACGGGCCGGGGGCGTCCCGGCGCGAGCGCGGGGGCCTTGTCCGGGAGCCGTGGGAGCGGGGGACCGGCCGTCCCGGCCGTCTCAGCCCCGCTTGACCGCGCAGAGCAGACCGTCGCCGACCGGCAGCAGGGACGACTGGAGCACGGTGGACTCGCGTATGGTCCGCAGCAGCTCACGCACCCGCAGCACCTCGGTGGGCTGTGCGGCGGAGTCCACGGTCCGCCCGTTGGCGAAGACCCCCTCGAAGCAGACCAGCCCCCCGGGGCGCAGCAAGCGCAACGATTCACCGAGGTAGTCCAGGCACTCCAGCCGGTCGCCGTCGCAGAAGACCAGGTCGTATCCGCCGTCGGCCAGCCGGGGCAGTACGTCGAGGGCGCGGCCGGGGATGAAGCGCGCCCGGTTCCCGGTGAACCCGGCCGCGCGGAACGCCTGCCGGGCGAACTGCTGCATCTCCGGTTCGGTGTCCACGGTGGTCAGCACGCCGTCCGGACGCATTCCCCGCAGCAGATGGATGCCCGAGACGCCCGTCCCGGTGCCGATCTCGGCGACGGCCTTGGCGTCGGCGGCGGCGGCGAGCAGCCCCAGTGCGGCGCCGGTGCCGGCCGACACCGAGCGCAGCCCTGACTCCCGGGCCCGGTCGCGGGCCCAGTGAAGGGCTTCGTCCTCGGCGACGAACGCGTCGGCGAACGCCCAGCTCGTCTGCCGGTTGCCGGTAATGACCCTCTCCTGTCCCCGTAGTTGGCGCAACGGTGACTGTATCCGCTGCGCACGGGAACCCGCAGATGGGACCAGGCGTTGTAGAGGCCGGGGGGACCGTATGGATCACGACCAAATGCAGGCCAAAAATGCTTATCCGGAGCTAACGGGCGAGGTGGATATGGTAGGGGCTCTACTGGACACCACCAGAGCCGACAGGGGAGGTGCGGCTGCGGCCGGTGACCGGAGAGTGCTGAGGCGCTTTCGCAGGTCAGCGGGCGAGCCGAAATCCGTGACCAACAACGCTGACCGTTCCGGTTCCGCCGATTCCGCCACCACCGCGACCTTCGCCACGGACGCGGACGCGCCGGCGTGGACGCCTCCCACCTGGGAGGAGATCGTCAGCACCCACAGCGCACGGGTCTACCGCCTCGCCTATCGGCTCACCGGTAACCAGCACGACGCCGAGGATCTCACCCAGGAAGTGTTCGTCCGCGTCTTCCGCTCGCTGTCGACGTACACCCCGGGCACGTTCGAGGGCTGGCTGCACCGCATCACCACCAATCTCTTCCTCGACATGGTCCGCCGCCGGCAGCGCATCCGCTTCGACGCTCTCGGCGAGGACGCGGCGGAGCGGCTCCCCAGCCGTGAGCCCTCTCCCCAGCAGCACTTCAACGACACCCACTTCGACGCCGATGTGCAGCAGGCGCTGGACACCCTCGCCCCGGAGTTCCGCGCGGCCGTGGTGCTCTGTGACATCGAGGGGCTGTCGTACGAGGAGATCGCGGCCACTCTGGGCGTCAAGCTGGGCACCGTGCGCAGCCGCATCCACCGCGGCCGCTCGCATCTGCGCAAGGCGCTGAAGCACCGCGCCCCCGCGGCGCGGACCGCACAGCAGGAGGTCGCCGCGGTGGCGCCGAGTGTCACGGCCCCCCGGCTGAGCGGGGAGGTCGGAATCGCGTGACCCGATCAGGCGGTCCGTCCCCCGCCGAGCAGCATCTCGGCGACCGCCTTGCGGCTCTGGTCGACGGTGAGCTGGGACATGACGCGCGCGAGCGCGTCCTCGCCCACCTCGCCACCTGCTGCAAGTGCAAGGCGGAGGCCGATGCTCAGCGTCGGCTGAAGAATGTGTTCGCCCAGACGGCGCCCCCGGCCCCGTCCGAGGGCTTTCTGGCGCGTCTGCAGGGCCTGCCGGCCGCGGGCGGCGAGGACATGGGGGGCGGCTCCCCTTTCGGTTCCTCGGGCCTCTTCGGTCCGCGCGATATGCGCGGCACCTCGCGGGACGTCCGTGAGGTGCGCGATGTCCGGGAGCCGGAGGAGAGACAGAGACGGGAGCGGACGTTCGCCTTCGTGCCCGTGATGCCCCCGGGCACCGCGATCGCACCGGCGGCGTCGGCTCGTGCCTCGCGTCAGCGCGGCTTCAGGATCCATGAGGTGGAGCGCCCGGCCCCGCGCCGCAGGTTCGCCTTCGCGGCGGCCGGAGCGGTCTCCCTGGCGGCCTTCGCGCTCGGCGCGGCCCTCCCCCTGGAGGCGGCGATCGACCCCCCGGGAGCCTCGGCCGACGGCGCCGACTCCGCGGTCACCCCGGTCGGCACCGATCCCGTGGTGAACGCGGGCGTCCGCGAGCGGACCCGCCAGGAAGTCGGGCTGCTGGCCACCACCGACACCCGGACGGTCACTCCGTCCCCCTCGGCCACCCCGCATCCACCGGCCCTGCGCCAGCCCGCCGGGGCGGCGCTGAATCCGCTGATACAGCCGATCCTCTCGGTCACGGAGCTGCTGCGGATGTCGAACTCCACGCCCCCGGCCCCCGCGCCGACCCAGCTGGAGGTCCCGTCCCGGCCCGCCTCGGGCGGCTCGCCGTATCCAGGGGCCACCCCGCCTTCGAAGTAGCAGGCCGGCGAGGACGGCGCGTCTTCGCCGGTCATGACCTCGTCTGCGCGGATCATGACAAGGACATGCGGTCCGCCCTGCGCGAGCGACGCCGGACCTGGTTGAATCGCCCCCGGGCAGTGCGGCGGTGCCTTCGAGCCTCCGGGCGCTTGGACGTTCCGGCTCCGGGCACCTCCCGGCGGTAGCTTGGGGCAAGCTGTTGGGCGCCTGCCGTCATGCCCCGGGTGCTTGGTCTTTCCGGCTGGGGGCACCGCCCAGCGGTAGCTGGGGGAGAACCGAGCCCATAAAAGGGGGGCCTGAACATGGACGAGCCGAAGCCGAAGTGGTGGAGCCGTCCGGCCGCGCGGCCCGGTGAGCGGCCGGTCGGCGCGGTGGACGGCGCCGAGGGGCGGACCGCCGGGGAGCGTACGGAGCCGGCCGCCGCCGAGGCGCCGCCGGAGCCGCTGGACGGACCCGAGGAGGGCCGGGCGCCCGAGGAGCGGTCGCCGCGACCGCTGCACGAGCCCGACCCGTACAGCACCCCGCCCTACGGCGACCCCGGGCCCTGGGCCCCGGCCCCGCCCGTCCAGCACCCGGCGGCGACCCCCGCGCAGGGCACCCAGCTGCCGCCGGGGATGGCCCAGGCGCCGCCCCCGGCCCCCGGGACGACCCCGCCCCATGGCACCCCTCATGGCACCCCCCATGGCACCCCCCATGGCACCGTCCCGCCGCCCGCCGCGGGGGCCGTACCGCGGCAGAGCGCGCCCCCGCCCCTGCCGCACCCCGGGATGACCCCGCCGCACGGCACCCAGCTGCCCGCGGGGCCCGGAGAGCCCCACCCGGGCGCCCTGGTCGCGCAGCCCGCCCCGACCGCCCAGTGGCGCGGTTACGACCCCTGGGCCGTGGTCCCGCCGCCCGCCGCGCCGGCGAAGACGGTCTCCCGCCGCCGTGCCTGGCTCGCGGTGCTGCTGATCGCCTTGGTCGCGGGGTGTGTCGGCGGCGGTATCGGCGCGTACGCGGAGCGGGACAGCGCCTCCGGGGGCGTCGAGGTGAAGCTGCCGCAGGCCCCGGCCGAGAAGGAGACCAGGGCGCCGGACAGTATCGCCGGGATCGCCGCGCGTTCGCTGCCCGGTGTGGTGACGATCCATGTGCGCGGCAGCTCGGAGGAGGGCACCGGCACCGGCTTCGTCCTGGACAAGCAGGGCCATATCCTCACCAACAACCATGTCGTGCAGCCCGCCGGGACGGACGGCGACATATCGGTGACGTTCAACAGCGGCCAGGACGCCGACGCCGAGGTCATCGGCCGCGACGCCGGTTACGACCTCGCGGTCATCAAGGTCGACGGGGTGTCCGGGCTCGCCCCGCTGCCGCTGGGCAACTCCGACTCCGTGCGTGTCGGCGACCCCGTCGTGGCCATCGGCGCCCCCTTCGATCTGGCGGGCACGGTCACCTCCGGGATCATCAGCGCCAAGGAGCGTCCCATCACCGCGGGCGGCGAGGAGGAGGACGGCAGCGACGTCAGCTATGTCGACGCGCTGCAGACCGACGCCCCGATCAACCCGGGCAACTCCGGCGGCCCCCTGGTCGACAGCAAGGCGCGGGTCATCGGGATCAACAGCGCGATCCGGGCGGCCGACGACGGCTCGGGCCTCGGCGGCGGCCAGGGCGGCAGCATCGGTCTGGGCTTCGCCATCCCGATCAACCAGGGCAAGCGGGTCGCCGAGGAGCTGATCAACACCGGGAAGGCCACGCATCCGGTGATCGGCGTCACGCTCGACATGGGGTACACGGGCGACGGCGCCCGGGTGAACACCGAGGGCGCGGGCGACGGCCCGCCGGTCACCTCGGGCGGCCCCGGTGACAAGGCGGGGATCGAGGCCGGTGACGTGATCACGGAGGTGGACGGCGTCCAGGTGCACAGCGGACAGGAGCTGATCGTGAAGATCCGCAGCCACCGCCCCGGGGACCGGCTGAAGCTCACCGTCGAGCGCGATGGCGAGGAGCACACCGCGGAGCTGACACTGGGCTCGGCGAGCAGCGGCTGACGCCCGATGTTGGTCCGGGCGTCTCCCGCGCCGCCCCCACCGCCAGGTACGGTGTTGAGTGGCCCAGGCCGGGGCCACAGACGTCTTGAGGAGCTGCAAGGTGCTGGACATAGGACCTCTCGAGCTTGTCGCGCTCGTTGTCCTTGCGGTGATCGTCTTCGGCCCGGACAAGCTTCCGAAGGTGATTCGGGATGTGTCGGGGTTCATCCGGAAGATCCGGGAGTTCTCCGACAGCGCCAAGGAGGACATCCGTTCCGAGCTGGGGCCGGAGTTCAAGGACTTCGAGTTCGAGGACCTCAACCCCAAGACGTTCGTGCGCAAGCATGTGCTGGACTCCGATGAACTGGGCCTGAAGGAGATCCGTAACGGCTTCGACCTCCGCAAGGAGATGGCCGAGGTCGCCGACGCGGTGAACGGCCGGGAGAGTGATCCCCAGCAGGGCTCTTCAGGGGCCTCGGGCAGCACTCCGCCGTCCCTGTCCAAGGGCGGCTCCAGCACGCCTGACCTGCTGCGCAAGCGCGAGGAGCCGAAGCGCGACGAGCATCCGCCGTTCGACTCAGACGCCACTTGATCCCCCCTTATGCGGGGGCTGGTTGACCCGTATGGCTATCCTCCCTTTGTCCGGGGTGAGGGTCGCCCGAGGGGGGCGGGCCGCCCACGACGCAGGGCAATGAGGAGGCCGCGCGCACATGGAGACCACGGGTCGGCTAGGGGTACGAGGGGTTGCGGCGGCCACGCAAGGGGTGCCCGCCGAGGCCCGGCGGAGCGTCGACGGCTATCTGATGGCCGACTTCCCCTGGTACGGACTTGACGAGGCGTTCACCGGCCCCCGCTGGCTGATGCAGGTGGGCACGGCCGCCGACGGCATCGTGGAGTACGGCTCGACCGGCCATGGCGAGGAGCCGTCGCTGCGGGTCGAGACCGAGATGGACCAGCAGCGCTTCACGGTGGTCGTCACCGTCGCCGGCCGCCCGGTGCGGGACAGCGCCGACGGCACCGGCAAGCTGGAGGCCACCTCGGTCTCCTCCGCCGCCTGGCTGGCCGGCTCCGGTCTGCTGTCGTGCACCTGGCCGACCCGGATGGAGCGGGCGCTGCGCCAGGACTGGCTGGACCAGCAGACCGCGCTCGCCTGGGAGCTGGCGGACGATCTGGCGGGTGAGGCCTGGTCGGGGCTGTCCCTCCCGGTGGACGGGGTGCCGGCCGACTTCCACTACCGCGAGTCGGAGTACGGCTGGGTGCTGGCCGGATCGGCGGGCCAGAACGTGCACATCGGCGCGTACGGGCGCGGGATGAGCGCCTACGGCCTGGGGTTCGCGGTGGTCAAGGACATCACCCGCTACGACGCGTAGCGGCCGGCCCATGGCATGGGCACATACGGCGGGGGCGGCCCTTGAGGAGGGCCGCCCCCGCCGTATGCCGTGCCGGGCCGCGTGGCCTCAGAACTTGTTGCGCGGGGTGACGCCCAGGGACATGCCCGCGAGGCCGCGCTGCCGTCCGCCGATCTTGCCCGCGATCGCCTTGAGCGCACTGCCCGCAGGGGAGTCCGGGTCGGTCAGCACGACCGGCTTGCCCTCGTCGCCGCCCTCGCGCAGCCGTACGTCGATCGGGATGGCGCCCAGCACCGGCACCGTCGTACCGGTGGTCCGGCTGAGCCCGTCGGCGACCACCTGGCCGCCGCCCGTGCCGAAGACGTCGACCATCTCGTCGCAGTGCGGGCAGGGCAGCCCGGACATGTTCTCCACCACGCCGACGATCTTCTGATGGGTCTGGACGGCGATCGCGCCGGCCCGCTCGGCCACCTCGGCGGCGGCCTGCTGCGGCGTGGTCACCACCAGGATCTCGGCGTTGGGCACCAGCTGGGCGACGGAGATCGCGATGTCGCCGGTGCCCGGCGGGAGGTCGAGCAGCAGCACATCGAGGTCGCCCCAGTAGACGTCGGCCAGGAACTGCTGGAGCGCGCGGTGCAGCATCGGGCCGCGCCAGACCACCGGGGCGTTCCCCGGGGTGAACATCCCGATCGAGATCACCTTCACGCCGTTCGCCGACGGCGGCATGATCATGTTCTCGACCTGGGTGGGCCGTCCTTCGGCGCCCAGCATGCGGGGTACCGAGTGGCCGTAGATGTCGGCGTCGACCACACCGACCTTGAGCCCGTCGGCGGCCATCGCGGCGGCCAGGTTGACCGTCACCGAGGACTTGCCGACCCCGCCCTTGCCGGAGGCCACCGCGTAGACCCGGGTCAGCGAGCCGGGCTTGGCGAAGGGCACCTCGCGCTCGGCCTGGCCGCCACGCAGCGAGGCGGCCAGCTCGCGCCGCTGCTCATCGCTCATCACCTCGAGGCTGACCGTGACATCGGTCACACCCTCGACCCCGGCGACCGCCGTCCGCACGTTGCCGGTGATCGTGTCCCGCATCGGGCAGCCGGAGACCGTGAGGTAGACCACCACCGCGACCGAGCCGTCCGCCGCGATCTCGACGGATTTGACCATGCCGAGTTCGGTGATCGGCTTGTGGATCTCCGGGTCGTTGACCGTGGCGAGCGCGGCGCGCACCGCGTCTTCGCTCGGCGCTGGGAGGGTGTCGGTAGCCATACGGAGATGGTACGGCGCCGCGAGCGGGGCGCGGGATGGCCGTCAGCGGTCGCGTTCCTCACTCGGCCGTGTCTCACCGTGGCCGCCCGGCCGCGGGGCGGCCCGTCCGCCGTCCGGCTCCTGGCGCAGGTCCTCCAGCTGGTCGCGGAGCCAGTCGCGGGTGGCGACCTCGCCCAGGCCGGTCCGCAGCGCCGCGATCTCCCGGGTGAGGAACTCGGTGTCGGCGATGGACCGCTCGTTCTGTTTACGGTCCCGTTCGAGGTTGACGCGGTCGCGGTCGGCCTGCCGGTACTGGGCCAGCAGGATCAGCGGGGCGGAGTACGACGCCTGGAGGGAGAGCATCAGTGTCAGGAAGATGAACGGGAAGGGGTCGAACCGCAGCCGCGGCGGCGCCAGGAGGTTCCAGGCCAGCCATAAGGTGACGAAGACCGTCATCCAGGCGATGAACCGCCCGGTGCCCAGGAAACGCGCGATCCGCTCCGACGCCTTGCCGAACGCCTCGGGGTCCCAGCGCGGCAGCGGGCTGCGGCGCGGCGCCCTGGGCCGGTCCAGACGGCTGCTGTCACCGTCCATCGGCGGTCTCCGGCAGTGCCATGCCGTTGTGCAGTTCGCGCTCCCGCCAGTCGGACGGCAGCAGATGGTCCAGCACATCGTCGACCGTCACCGCGCCGAGCAGGGAGCCGGTCTCGTCCACCACGGGCGCCGCGAGCAGGTTGTAGGTGGCCAGATGGCCGGCCACGACGGGCAGCGAGGTGTCCGGCGGCAGCGTCGGCAGATCGGTGTCGACGGACGAGCCGACGAGGGTGAACGGCGGGTCGCGCAGCAGCCGTTGGAAGTGGATGGTGCCCAGATAGCGTCCGGTGGGCGTCTCGTCGGGCGGGCGGCACACATACACCTGGGCGGCGAGCGCGGGGGTCAGGTCCTGTTCGCGCACCCGGGCGAGGGCGTCGGCGACGGTGGCGTCCGGGCGCAGCACGATCGGCTCGGTCGTCATCAGACCGCCCGCCGACCCCTCCTCGTACGACATCAGCCGGCGCATGTCCGCCGCGTCGCGGGGGCGCATCAGGCCCAGCAGCCGCTCCTTGTCGGGTTCGGGCAGCTCGGAGAGCAGATCGGCCGCGTCGTCGGGGTCCATGGCCTCCAGGACGTCGGCCGCGCGCTCCTCCTGGAGCTTGCCGAGGATCTCCACCTGGTCGTCGTCGGGCAGCTCCTCCAGGACGTCCGCGAGCCGGTCGTCGTCCAGGGCCGCCGCCACCTCGCCCCGGCGCTTCGCGGACAGGTGGTGCAGCACATTGGCCAGGTCGGCGGGGCGCAGCTGCTCGAAGGTGGCCAGCAGGTTCTCCGCGCCCTGCCCCTGCTCCTCCAGCGAGAAGCCGGTGACCGCCGACCAGTCCACGGTCAGCGTCTCGCCGCGGCGGCGCAGCGCACCGGTCTTGCCGCGGCGTATGAAGACCTTGTCGATCTCCCACTCGCGGCGCGCGGGCAGCTGGGTCATCGACACATCGAGGACCGTGACCGCCTCCCCGGTCTCGACCAGCCGCACCGTGCGGTCGAGCAGTTCGCCGAGGACCAGGGTCTCGGTGGGGCGCTGTTCGAAGCGGCGCATGTTGAGTACGCCGGTGATGATGACCTGGCCGGACTCCACACCGGTCACCCGCGTCATGGGCAGGAAGATCCGGCGGCGGCCGACCACCTCGACCGCCAGGCCGAGCACCCGCGGCGGGCGGCCGGCCAGCCGCAGCATCGCCACGACATCGCGCACCCGCCCCACCTGGTCGCCGTTCGGGTCGAAGACGGCGACGCCCGCGAGATGCGAGACGAAGATCCGGGGGGCGCCTGCCGGCATGCCCTGCCTCCCCTCGTATGTGGGGTTTCGCGGCGATACGCGGTAATGATCCGCTCTTCTTCGGGTTCAGGCTAACGTGCCCGCACCTGACCTGCCGCTGGACGGGGGCCCCGCGGCATCCTGCGGACACCGCTGGACGGCACCGGTACGCTGCCCTACTGCACCGGCATCAGGAGGCAGAGCGGACGTGCGCACCCGGAACAGGGCTGTCGTTGCGGCGATGTGCGCGGGGTTGGCCGCGACGCTCGCCGCGTGTGGCGGCGGGGAGAAAGACCCCGACGCGGGAACGAACGGCGTGGGAAAGCTTCCCGCCGCGAAGATCGAGAGCAAAGCCCGTAAGGCGGCCGAAGACGCGGATTCGGTGCGGCTCTCCGGCAGTCTCGTCACCAAGGGAGTCACCTACAAGCTCAATATGCGGCTGAAGTCCGACGGCGGCACGGGCCAGGTCTCCACCAAGGGCTCCACCTTCGAGCTGCTCCGCGTCGACAAGGAGCTCTACCTCAAGGCCGACGCGGACTTCTGGTCGCACGACGGCGAGGACGCGGGGGACAGCGGCTCGGGGGACAGCGGCGCGGGCACGGACGACGCGGCCGACAAGCTCGACAACAAGTATGTGAAGGTCCCCTCCGACGACCCCTCCTACCAGCGGCTCAGCGGCTTCACCGATATGAGCCTGCTGCTGGACGGGCTGCTCGGACTCCAGGGTGAGATCGCCACGGGCGACCACGGCCAGGTGGGCGGCGTACGGACGATCCGCATCAGCGCCGGCGAGGACGGGGCGGGCGGATCGCTCGACGTCTCCCTGGAGGGCCGGCCCTACCCGCTCCAGCTGCGGCGGGCGGGCGGCGCGGGCGTGATCCGGCTGGCGGACTGGAACAAGGACTTCCAGCTCACCGCCCCGGCGAAGGGCCATGTCCTCGACTACGGGCAGCAGCTCCCGGGGACGCCGTAGCCGCGCGCGACCGCGTTCGTGGCATCCGTAAGGACGCCACCGCCCGTGGGACCGGAGTCCGTGGGACCGGAGTCCGTGGGACCGGAGTCCGTGGGACCGGAGTCCGTGGGACCGGAGTCCGTGGGACCGGAGTCCGTGGGACCGGAGTCCGTGGGACCGGAGTCCGTGGGACCGGAGTCCGTGGGACCGGAGTCCGTGAGACCGGCGGCGTCCGTAAGGGAGCGGTTCTAACCCTTGCGGGCGCGCTTCTTGCGGCGGGCGAGAAGCTTCGGGAGGGCCGCCGGGATCGGGCGGCGGGTGATCGCCGGGGACGGCAGCGGGGCCGCCGCCAGGGAGTCCGTGGGGTGCTCGGCCAGCGCCCCGGGCGCGGGCTCCAGCCGCAGCACCCGGCATTCGCGCGCCCAGCGCTCCGCGATGTGGTCGGCGTCCACCGCGTTCAGCCGCTTGCCCTTGAGCTCGTCGACCACGGCCCTCCAGGCCTCGTCGCCCGGCGCCAGCTCGACCACCCGCGCGGGCCAGCTGACCAGGCGTCCGCCCTTGTCCTTGCTGCGCACCGTCACGGTGGCGGTTCCGCCGTCGGCCAGACCGAGGTCGCGCAGGGGCTGCTCGTCGGGGCCGTCCCCGACGAGACAGGCCGCGCCCTCGTGCCAGATGTGCCACAGGGCGCGCGGGGCACCCTCGGTGCCCTGGACCCAGATGAGGGCGGACTTCTTGGCCGCCTCCTCGACAAGAGCACGGTCCATCGGCGTCTGCGTCATGCCGACAGCCTAGGCCAGCCACGCGCCCGTTCCAGCCAGTGAAATGTCAGTTCCGTCATACGGCCATGGGCCTTACCCTGGCGCCGTGTCCACCGCTCGTACCGCCCGTACCGCAGCCCACCCCGCCACCCCCACCGCGCCCGGTGACGGCGGTCGTGTCCCCGGCGCCGTTCCTCTGGACATCGCGCTCCTTACGGTCGCCATCGCGGGGGTCTCGCTCTCCGCGCCGCTGGCCGCCGCGACGGCGGCGCCCGCGCTCGCCATCGCCTTCTGGCGCAACGCCATGGCCGTGGGCGCGCTCACCCCGTTCGCGCTGTGGCGCCACCGGGGCGAGCTGCGCGGGATGGGCCGCCGGGCGGTGCTGCTGTCGGCCGGGGCGGGGGCACTGCTCGCGGTGCACTTCGGGGCCTGGCTGCCGAGCCTGCACATGACCTCCGTCGCCTCCTCGACCGCGCTGGTGACCACGACCCCCGTCTGGACGGCGCTGCTGCTGCGGCTGCGCGGTCACCGCCCGCCCGCGCTCGCCTGGCTGGGCATGGGGCTCGCGATCCTCGGTGTGGTGATTCTCACCGGGGTCGACCTGTCCGCCTCCCCGCGCGCCCTGCTGGGCGACGCGCTCGCGCTGCTGGGCGGGATGGCGGCGGCCGGTTACGTGCTGCTCGGGGCGGAGGTGCGCCGTTCGGTGAGCACCACCGCGTACGCCTACGTCTGCTACGCCACCACCAGCGTGCTCCTGCTGGTCACCTGCCTGGTGGCGGGCGCGGAGCTCGGCGGCTACAGCGGCAGCACCTGGCTGCGACTGGTCGCCCTGATGGTCACCGCACAGCTGCTGGGGCACACCCTGATCAACCGGGTGGTCAAGGGCCTGGGCCCCTCCGTCACCTCAACCGCGATCCTCCTGGAGACCCCCGGGGCGGCCCTGATCGCGGCCCTGTGGCTGGGCCAGCTGCCGTCCGTGGCCGCCTACCCGGCGCTCGCGGTGATCCTCGGCGGACTCGCGCTGGTCATCATGGCGGACGGGAAGAGCCGTACGGACGGCACCCGAGCCGGTTCCGGAGTCTCCTAGAGCCAGCCGTTGCGCTTGAAGCCGCGGTGGATCGCGAAGCAGATGCCCACCGTGACGATGAGCACGGTCGGGTAGCCGAACTTCCAGCGCAGCTCCGGCATGTAGTCGAAGTTCATGCCGTAGATCCCGGCGATCATCGTCGGCACGGCGAAGATCGCCGCCCAGGACGTGATCTTCCGCATGTCCTCGTTCTGCGCGACCGTCGCCTGCGCCAGATTGGCCTGGAGGATCGAGTTCAGCAGATCGTCGAAGGCCAGCACCTGCTCGCTGACCCGCGCCAGGTGGTCCGCGACATCCCGGAAGTACGTCTGGATGTCCGGGTCCACCAGCCGCATCGGACGCTCGCTCAGCAGCTGCATCGGCCGCAGCAGCGGCGAGACGGCCCGCTTGAACTCCAGGACCTCGCGCTTGAGCTGGTAGATCCGGCCCGCGTCGCCGCCCCGCCGGGAGGTCGCCGCGGAGAAGACGTCGATCTCGACCTCGTCGATGTCGTCCTGGACCGCGTCGGCGACCGCGAGATAGCCGTCGACGACCTGGTCGGCGATGGCGTGCAGCACCGCCGAGGGGCCCTTGGCCAGCAGCTCGGGATCCTGCTGGAGCCGGTGGCGCAGGGCGCGCAGCGAGCCCTGGCCGCCGTGCCGCACGGTCACGATGAAGTTCCGGCCGGTGAAGCACATCACCTCACCGGTCTCCACCACCTCGCTGGTCGAGGTGAGTTCGGCGTGCTCGACGTAGTGGATCGTCTTGAAGACGGTGAAGAGGGTGTCGTCGTACCGCTCCAGCTTGGGCCGCTGGTGCGCCTGCACCGCGTCCTCGACCGCCAGCGGGTGCAGCCCGAACTCCTGGGCGATGCCCGCGAACTCGCGCTCGGTGGGCTCGTGCAGCCCGATCCAGGCGAACCCGCCCTCCTCGCGGACCCGCTCCATGGCCTTCGCCGGGCTCACGTGGTCGCTGACCCGCTTGCCGTCGCGGTAGACCCCGCAGTCGACCACGGCGCTGGTGACCGACGGGTCACGCGTCGCGTCGTAGTCGCTGGCGGCGCGGGCACGGCGCAGGGCGGGGCGGACGGCTGCGCGCAGGTCACGGATCATCGACATGACGGGCTCCTTCACGGGCCGGCCGTCAGCGGCGGGCGCGCGGCGCAGCGCTGCGCCCGGAAGGTGGACGTACGGCATCCCCGTGCCCGTACGTCCGCAAAGCGGGCGGCGCTCCGTGCGATGGCGCTGACGGAAGTTCGCGGAACTGAACAAAGCGGTTCGAAGGCGCTCTACCGTCAGATGCCCTGGATGCGAGATGGCTTCGCGTGTTTCACCGCCGGGCGGCGGGGTACGGAAGGTTTCAGATCATGCGGTCGCATACCACGGGGAAACGACGGGAGAACTGTCGGTACTGCACGGTCGACTAGGATCCACCGCAGCCCCACCTCCTCCGGCCGGTCCCCCATGAGGGACGACGTGTAACTCCCTGGGCAGGGATTAAGGCTATCAGTCGGCAGAACCGTTACGTCGCCGCTTTGCCTGTTCGATACGCGATCTATGCTCACCGCATGTCAGACGTTCTTCAGCTGGTCGAGACCCGGTTGATCACCGCGCTGGGCGAGCCGGACGCCCGCGCGGGCATCACGTTCCTCGGCGCCGACCGCATTGACGTGCTGCGATTCCGGGACGAGAACGCCGTGATCCGCTATGCCACCCTCGGCATGTCGGACCATCCGATGACCAGCCCGACCGCCACCGTCGCCGACCCCCTGCGCGGGCCGCGCGCCGAGCTGGTGCTGACCGTACGGGCCGGCGGCCGCGGCCCCGACCTCTCCGTCCTCGACGAGGTGCTCCGCCCGCTCGCCGTGCTGGCCGCCTCACCCCAGGTCGAGGGGGTCGTGGTGACCCCCGGCGCGTCGCTGGACCTCGGCGGGCCGCTGTGGCCCGGGGCGGCCTTCACCTCCGTCCTCGTCGCCGAACCGGGCGGTCTGGTCGAGGACTTGGAGCTGCTCGAACCGATGGAGCCGGTGCGCTTCCTGCCGCTGCTGCCGATGACCGCGAACGAGGCGGCGTGGAAGCGGGTGCACGGCGCCGGCGCCCTCCAGGACCGCTGGCTGCGGCACGGCACGGATCTGCGCGATCCGGCGCGCACCGGGGTGCCGTTGGGGGACTGAGGCGCCGCTGCCGTCTCGTACGGAACCCACGCGCCGTCTCGTACGGAAAGCCGCGCGCCGTCTCGTACGGAAAGCCCGCGCGCGAGGGGCGGAGGGCGAGGGGCGGCGGGCGGAAACTCCTGCGGGAAGTGACCTCCGGACGGGTGATCGTCCTTGACGCGAGGACGACCGGGGAGGACCGTGGGGCCCTATGAGGGGCGAACCCAGTTGCCCGAAGTGCGGTGGCCGGGTGCGAGCGCCCGGTCTCTTCACCGACTCCTGGCAGTGCGGAGTGCACGGCACGGTGCACCCCCTCCAGCCGGTCGTTCCGCCGAGCGTCGAAGCACTCGTGGTGGTCACCAACCGCGCCCGGGTGCCCGTATGGATGCCCTGGCCGCTGCCCGTGGGCTGGCTGTTCACCGGTGTGGCGTGCGCCGGGGACGACCGCAGCGGCGGCCGCGCCACCGCCGTGGCCTGCTCCGGCCCCGGACCGCTGGGCGGCCCGGGGGAGCTGCTGCTGATCGCCGAGGAGCTGGGCGTCGGGCTCGGCGCGCGCTTCGCGGGTATCCCGGGGCCCGATCCGGGGCCGGGAATGCGGGTGGACAAGCCGCCGCACGTCAAGGTGCTGGCCGCCGGGCGGCCCACCCCGCTGTGGCATGTCGAGGGCACCCCGGACGACCGCGCGGTCTTCGCGGGCGAGGCGTGCGGGCTGTGGCTGTGGGCGGTCGTCTGGCCCGAGCAGACCGGGCTGCTGATGTACGACGAGATGGTGCTCACCGATCTGCGGGACGCCGGGGCCGAGGTCGACCTGGTGCCCTGCGGCGCGCTCTCCCCACGGCTGCTGTCGCCCTGACACCCCGACCCCCGTTGACCCGGTGGCCGCTCCGGCGTTCGTCCTGCGTGCTCGCCCCGGAGGTGCTCACGCGGTGACGGCCGGGGGCACTGGACCGCCGTGTCCGGCCGGTGGTTATGCTGAGGCGTCCCACCGGTCCACCCCGAACGCAGCTTGGAGTCCGAGCCGTGCGCATCGATCTGCACACCCACTCCACTGCGTCGGACGGTACGGACACCCCGGCCGAGCTGGTGCGGAACGCCGCCGCCGCGGGGCTGGACGTCGTCGCGCTCACCGACCACGACACCGTCGGCGGCTATGCGGAGGCCACCCGGGCGCTGCCCGCCGGGCTGACGCTGGTCACCGGCGCCGAGCTGTCCTGCCGCCTCAACGGTGTGAGCCTGCACATGCTGGCGTACCTCTTCGACCCGGCCGAGCCCGAGCTGGCGAGCGAGCGCGAGCTGGTGCGCGACGACCGGGTGCCCCGGGCGCGGGCGATGGTCGGGAAGCTGCGCGAGCTGGGCGTGCCGATCACCTGGGAGCGGGTGGCGGAGATCGCCGGGGACGGATCCGTAGGACGGCCGCACATAGCCACCGCGCTGGTCGAGCTGGGCGTCGTGGCGAGCGTCTCGGACGCCTTCACCCAGGACTGGCTGGCCGACGGCGGCCGGGCACACGTGGAGAAGCACGAGCTGGACCCCTTCGAGGCGATCCGGCTGATCAAGGGCGCGGGCGGGGTCGCGGTCTTCGCGCATCCGCTGGCCGTCAAGCGGGGCCAGTGCGTACCGGAGAGCGCGATCGGCGAGCTGGCGGCGGCGGGCCTGGACGGTATCGAGGTCGACCACATGGACCACAGCGAGGACACCCGGGCCCGGCTGCGCGGTCTCGCCGCCGAGCTCGGCCTGCTCACCACCGGCTCCAGCGACTACCACGGCAGCCGTAAGACCTGTCGGCTCGGCGAGCACACGACCGACCCCGAGGTCTACGGCGAGATCGTGCGCCGGGCGACTGGGGCCGCCCCGGTGCCGGGCGCGGCCGGCTGAGCGCGCCCCCGCGCCTGCGGCGGGGGTCGTCAACGGGGCCACCGGCCACCCGAATGGTCCACACCCTCTGACATCGCACGAGCGCCCCCGTACCGTCACGTACGAGGGCGCTCGATCTCTGTCGCGGCTGGAGGGCCTTACGGCACTACCGGGCAGCGGTGTCGGCTGGACGGATGTAGATGCGCTGGCCGATCGCGGCGGCCTGCTGCACGATCCGGTTGACGGAGGCGGCGTCTACGACGGTGCTGTCAATGGCGCTGCCATCGACATCGTCAAGGCGCATGATCTCGAAGCGCAAAGCTTCTCCCTTCGTCTGATCCTCCTGAAGGAGAACTGATGTGTACGGAGCCGCGCAGCGTCGCTGCCGCGCCCTCCTGTACGTGTTCAACCAGAGGGTGCCCCGAAAACATTCCCTACGCTAATAAAAATTTTTCACTGCCTAAGTATCCGCTGGTGGCGGAGCAGGGTGCGGTTGTGCCTCTCACACGGCCGCCCGGAGAATGAACCGCGTATGAGTGACGCCATGCCTCCGGGCCAACCAGACCTCGCCTCGATCGCCGCGGGCATCGAGCGCACGAACGAGCTGCTCCAGCGCGTGCTCGCCGAGGTCGCGACCACGCCCTCGACTCACGCGATCTTCGTCGACGCGGGGTACGTCTACGCGGCGGCCGGCCGGCTCGTCGCGGGTACGGAGGACCGCCGCGCCTTCGAGCTGGACGCCGAGGGGCTCATCGAGGCGTTCATCGACAAGGCGCGCACGATCTTCCCGGACAGCAGGCTGCTGCGCGTCTACTGGTTCGACGGCGCCCGGCGCCGGATCCACACCCCGGAGCAGCAGAGCATCGCGGAGCTGCCCGACGTCAAGGTCCGGCTGGGCAACCTCAACGCCAACAACCAGCAGAAGGGCGTCGACTCCCTCATCCGCTCCGATCTGGAATCCCTGGCCCGCCACCGCGCCATCGGCGACGCCGTGCTGATCGGCGGCGACGAGGACCTGGTCTCCGCCGTCGAGGCGGCCCAGGGCTACGGGGCGCGCGTCCACCTATGGGGCATCGAGGCCCTGGAGGGGCGCAACCAGGCCGAGCCGCTGCTGTGGGAGGTCGACAGCCAGCGCACCTTCGACCTCGACTTCTGCAAGCCGTACGTCACCCGGCGGGCCGCCGGCTACGAGCCGAACGGCGACGCGCCGCTGTGCGGGCCCGCCCCGACCCGGGACGAGGTGCGCTTCGTCGGGGCGCAGATCGCCGCCCAGTGGCTGTCCTCACGCGGCCGTGACACGCTCGCGGAGCTGCTGCCGGGCCACCCGTATCTGCCCGGTTCCGTGGACCAGGAGCTGCTGATCGACGCGGAGGGGCTGCTACGGCTCTCCCTGCGCGCCCACGCCGATCTGCGACGCGCCCTGCGGGACGGCTTCTGGGAGCACCTACAGGCGCAGTACTGAGCCGAGTACTGAGTCGAGCCAGCCCTGGCCGAGCCGATCCCGCCGCTTCCGGCTCAGCCCAGGTCGCGCCAGAAGCCGATCAGGGCCTCGGCGGTGGGGTGGGCCCGCTCGGTGTTGGGGGAGTGCCCGGCACCCTCGATCACGGTCCGGCGGGCGGCCAGCCGTCCGGCCATCTCGTCCATCAGCGGCACCGGCCAGGCGTAGTCCGCCTCGCCCGACAGCACATGGATGCGCAGCCGCACCGCCGCCAGCTCATCGACCCGGTCCGGCTCATCGGTCAGCTGCCGTCCCGTGACGATCAGCTGCTCCGGTACGGTGCCGAGCCAGCGCTGACGCAGGAACTCCGCCACCCCCGGCGGGGTCGCCGCGTCGGCCGCCTCGGGCGGATCCAGCTCGCGCATCGCCTGCCATACGGACTCCATGTCCATCACGGTCAGCGCGTCGATCAGCAGCTTGATCCGGGCGCGCTGCGGGGCGGAGATGGCCGCCGGGCCGGAACTCATGATCGTCAGTGAGGCGAACGCCCCGGGGTCGCGCAGTACGGCGGCCCGCGCGATCAGACCGCCGAGTGAATGCCCGAGCAGATGGACGGGGTCCTCGACGGCCGCGCTCACGGCGGTGGCCTGCGCGAGAACGTCCTGTGCCAGCTCGTCCAGGGCGTACGCGGCCTCCTTACGGGGGCCGGGAGTCTCGTGCTGCCCCCGCCCGTCGACGGCGACGACCCGGAACCCGGCCGTGGCGAGCGGCTCCAGCAGCGCGATGAAGTCCTCCTTGCTCCCCGTGAACCCCGGGACCAGGAGGACGGTCCCGCGCGCGGCCGAAGCGGGCCGCGCGTCATGGACGGCGAACTCCCCGCGCGAGGTCCGGAGCCGGTACGCGCGGGCGCATGCGGGCAGTGTGAGAAACGGCGGCCTGCTCATGGGCACGAGGCTATACAGGGCGCGGGAAACGGCACGTGAACGGCCAGGGGCCCGCACCGCGGTGTCGCGGAACGGGCCCCTGGCCGTGATGTGCCGCCGCCGGCCGCATGTGCCGCGCGGCGCTCTTGGCTCAGCCCTCGGCCGTGACCTCGACGGCCTCGGCCGCCTTGGTGCGCGTACGGCGTCGGGGCGTGGTGGCCTCGGTGGTGTCGGCCGCCTCGGCCACCTTGGCCGCCGGTTCCGCCGTGGTTGCCTTGGTGCGGGTGCGCCGGGGCTTGGCGGGGGTTTCGGTGGCTTCCGTCTCGGGTTGTGCGTCGGTGGTGGTGGCCTTGGTGGTGGCGCGGGTGCGGCGCTTGGGCTTGGCCGTCTCGGTGGTGCCTTCGGCGGTTTCGACGGCTGCCTCGGCGGCCTTGGTGCGCGTGCGGCGCCGTGGCGTGGTGGCCTCGGTGGCGTCGGCCGTCTCCGCCGTCTTGGCCGCCGGTTCTGCCGCGGTTGCCTTGGTGCGGGTGCGCCGGGGCTTGGCGGGGGTTTCGGTGGCTTCCGTCTCGGGTTGTGCGTCGGTGGTGGTGGCCTTGGTGGTGGCGCGGGTGCGGCGCTTGGGCTTGGCCGTCTCGGTGGTGCCTTCGGCGGTTTCGACGGCTGCCTCGGCGGCCTTGGTGCGCGTGCGGCGCCGTGGCGTGGTGACCTCGGTGGCGTCGGCTGCCTCGGCCGCCTCGGCCGCCTCGGCTGCCTCAGCGGCCTTGGCGCGGGTGCGGCGGCGCGGCTTGGCGGGGGCCTCTGCGGCCTCCGGCTGCGTCTCGACGGCCTCGACGGGGCTCGCAGCCTCCGCCGTGCCCTCGGCCGCTTCCACGGCCGTCTGGGCCGCCTCAGTGGCCTTGACGCGGGTGCGGCGGCGCGGCTTCGCCGGGACCTCCACGGCCTCCGGGGTCGCCACCGTCGGGGCTGCCGTCTCCGCTGCCTCGACGTCGACGGCGGCGGACGCGGATTCCTCCGTCGTGGTGCCTTCGGCGGTCTCGACGGCCGCTGTCGCCGCCTCTGCGGCCCTGGCGGCACCCCGGGTGCGGCGGCGGCGCGGCTTGGCGTCGACCTCGTCGGACTCCGCCTCCGCCTGGGGCGCCGCCGTGCGGGTCGCCTCCGCTTGGGCTGCCGCCGCCGTATCGACGGCGGTCGTGTCGACGGCGGTCGTGGCCGCCTCGGAGCGGGACGTCGTCACACCGCCGCGCGTACGGCGGCGCCGGCGGAGCCGACGGGGCTCGGTGGCGCCCTCGGCGGTGTCGGTGGCGGACTCGGCCGTCGGCGCCCCCTCCGGGGCGCCCGTGCCGTCCACGGCCACACCGCCGCGGGTGCGGCGCCGTACCCGGCGGCTGCGCGCGGGGCGCTGCTCCGTGGCCGGAGCGGCGGCCCGGCGGCCGCGGCCGGCCCGGCCCCCGGTCTCGCCCAGGTCCTCGATCTCCTCGGCGGCGAGTCCGGCCCGGGTGCGCTCGGCGCGCGGGAGCACACCGGTGGTGCCCTCCGGGATGCTCAGCAGCTCGTAGAGGTGGTCGGAGGTGGAGTACGTCTCCTCCGGCTCGTGGAACGGCAGGTCCAGCGCCTTGTTGATCAGCTGCCAGCGCGGGATGTCGTCCCAGTCGACGAGCGTGATGGCGATACCCGAGGCGCCCGCGCGGCCCGTGCGGCCGATGCGGTGCAGATAGGTCTTCTCGTCCTCGGGGGACTGGTAATTGATCACATGCGTGACGCCCTCGACGTCGATGCCGCGCGCGGCGACGTCGGTGCACACCAGCACGTCGACCTTGCCGTTGCGGAAGGCGCGCAGCGCCTGCTCGCGTGCCCCCTGGCCGAGGTCGCCGTGGACCGCGCCGGAGGCGAAGCCACGGCGCGCGAGCTGATCGGCGATGTCGGCGGCGGTCCGCTTCGTACGGCAGAAGATCATCGCGAGACCGCGGCCCTCGGCCTGGAGCACGCGCGCCACGACCTCCGGCTTGTCCAGGGAGTGGGCGCGGAAGACATGCTGCGTGATGTTGGCCACGGTCGCGCCCTCGTCGTCCGGCGCGGTGGCCCGGATGTGCGTGGGCTGCGACATGTAGCGCCGGGCCAGGCCGATGACGGCGCCCGGCATGGTGGCCGAGAACAGCATGGTCTGGCGCTTGGCCGGAAGCATGTTGATGATCTTCTCGACGTCGGGCAGGAAGCCCAGGTCGAGCATTTCATCGGCCTCGTCCAGGACGAGCGCCTTGACGGCGGAGAGCCGCAGCTTCTTCTGACCGGCCAGGTCCAGCAGCCGGCCCGGGGTGCCGACGACCACGTCGACGCCCTTCTTCAGGGCCTCGACCTGCGGTTCGTAGGCGCGGCCGCCGTAGATCGACACGACGCGGACGGCGCGGACCTTCCCGGCGGTCAGCAGGTCGTTGGTCACCTGCTGGCACAGCTCGCGGGTGGGGACGACCACGAGCGCCTGCGGCGCGTCGGCCAGCTGCTCGGGCTTGGCCCGGCCGGCCTCGACGTCCGCGGGGACGACGACGCGCTCCAGCAGCGGGAGGCCGAAGCCCAGCGTCTTACCGGTGCCGGTCTTGGCCTGGCCGATGACGTCGGTGCCGGAGAGGGCGACCGGAAGCGTCATTTCCTGGATGGGGAACGGGGATGTGATGCCGACGGCTTCCAGGGCCTCGGCCGTCTCGGGGAGGATCCCGAGTTCTCGGAAAGTGGTCAGGATGCTTGCCTCTTCTGTGAGACGCGGCGAGAGGCGGCGAAGGGGGTCGCACGGCGCCCGGTGCACCGGCCTTGGGGCGGCCGGTTCGGCGCGGGACCACGGCCTTCGCTCGAGCGCTCACGCCGCGAGCGGGTCCCTCCTGCCGTGCGCATGAGGGATGCGCGCCGCGCGGAGGGCGGTCGGGTTTGGAGCCGATCGGGCCACCGACCGGGCATCCGCATTCGTGGAACAACCCGCCGATACTCGACGGGCGCATTTACCACTGTACCCCGGAAGTGCGCATCTGTGACCGGGCCATCCGGTGCGGGGCGTCGTCGGGCGTGGCTGACCAGGCCCTTCCTCGGGGCACGGGCCTTCCTCGGGGCCCGGAGCGGACTATTGTGCGCTCCATGGAGACGCCTGACACGCCTGAGACGCCCGCCGCGACCGCCGGAGACCGCACCGGGGACCGCACCGCGGGCCGCGCCGGGGACCACGCCGCATCCGGGGCGGGCAGCGGGGAGAAGGCCCCGGAGCCCACCGGGGTCGCCGCCCAGGACTGGGACACGGCAGCCGCCGATCCGCAGTACCGGGCCGCCGTGGTGGATCTGCTCGGCGCCCTCGCCTACGGCGAGCTGGCCGCCTTCGAGCGGCTGGCGGAGGACGCCAAGCTGGCGCCCACGATCGAGGACAAGGCCGAGCTGGCGAAGATGGCGTCCGCCGAGTTCCACCACTTCGAGCGGCTATCGGGCCGGCTCTCGGCGATCGGCGAGGAGCCGACGGCGGCGATGGAGCCGTTCGCGGCGGCTCTGGACGGCTTCCACCGCCAGACCGCGCCGTCCGACTGGCTGGAGGGCCTGGTCAAGGCGTACGTGGGCGACTCGATCGCCAGTGACTTCTACCGCGAGGTGGCGGCCCGGCTGGACGCCGACACCCGCGGTCTGGTGCTTCAGGTGCTGGACGACACCGGCCACGCCTCGTTCGCGGTCGAGAAGGTGCGGGCCGCCATCGAGGCCGATCCGCGGGTCGGCGGGCGGCTGGCGCTGTGGGCGCGGCGGCTGATGGGTGAGGCGCTGTCGCAGGCCCAGCGGGTGGTCGCGGACCGCGACGCGCTCTCGACGATGCTGGTGGGCGGGGTGGCCGACGGCTTCGACCTGGCGGAGGTGGGCCGGATGTTCTCGCGGATCACCGAGGCCCACACCAAGCGGATGGCCGCCCTGGGGCTTGCCGCCTAGGCCAGGACGACCGCGGAACGAGGGGCTCCGGCGGCCGGTGGCGCTCCGGAGCCCGGTCGATCACGGTCGGTCAGGGTTGATTACGGTCGAGTACGGTCGATCAGGGCTGGTCACGGTTGGTCACGGCTGGTCACGCCGGGACGGAACGCCGCCGGCGGGCGCCGGCGGGGCGGATGAGCAGCGACAGCAGGGCCGCCGCGAAGCCGAGCGCGACGACCAGCACCGCCGCGGTGTGTCCCGAGCCCAGCACCGTGTGGGTCAGCAGGGCGCCCAGCAGCGCGGCGGCGGGGCCGGTGGACAGGACGAGACGCCGCGCGGGTAGCCGCCGGGGGAGCCGGTGGAGCGCCCCATAGGCGATGACGAGACCGATCAGTGCCGAGCCGAGCGCTTCCCAGAACAGCATTGGCGCGTCCTTCCCGTGAGCGGACCGGACCGATACGTGATCACGTGTCGGTCGTGCGACGTCCTACCCGTGCCCGAGCACGGGCAACCCTGTCCGCGGGGGCGGTCTGGAGCGTCCGGAGCATTCGGGGCGGGCACCGTGGAGCTCCTGGAACGGCGCGAAAAAAAGCGGGGCTCGGTCGTTGACCGAGCCCCGGCGCCGTCGGGTGAGTGAAACCCTCAGGCCGCGCCGAAACCGACCTTGCGCGCGGTCGGCTCGCCGAGTTCGACGTAGGCGAGCCGGTCGGACGGGACCAGGACCTTGCGGCCGTGGTCGTCCTCCAGGGTCAGCACCTGAGTCTTGCCACCGAGCGCGTCGGCCACCAGGCGCTCGACCTCCTCGGCAGACTGCCCGCTCTCCAAGGTGATCTCGCGGGGCGCGTGCTACGCCGATCTTGACCTCCACGGCCTTGTCCCTCCGACGGTCAGTTGAGTGCGCGGCCACCCGCGCTGTACCCAGCACACATTAGCCGGGCCGGGACACCCGCCGGGGGCCGCGGGGGCACGCCCGCAGCGAACACGCTCGCCGCCGCGAACTCGCGCCCTCGCGGCCGGGAATGGCGCCCGGGGTGCCCGGGTGCTCAGTGACCGCCTTCGGCCCCGTGCAGCGGGAACCCCGCGATACCGCGCCAGGCCAGCGAGGTGAGCAGCTGTACGGCGGTGTCCCGGGGGACGGCGCTCTCGCTGGAGAGCCAGTAGCGCGCGACCACCTGGGAGACCCCGCCGAGGCCCACGGCGAGCAGCATCGACTCGTCCTTGGACAGCCCGGTGTCCTCGGCGATGACCTCGCTGATCGCCTCGGCGCACTGGAGCGAGACGCGGTCCACGCGCTCGCGCACCGCGGGCTCGTTGGTCAGATCGGACTCGAAGACCAACCGGAAGGCGCCGCCTTCCTCCTCGACGTAGGCGAAGTACGCCTCCACGGTCGCCGCGACGCGCTGCTTGTTCTCGGTGGTCGAGGCGAGCGCGGTGCGCACGGCCTGGAGCAGGGCCTCGCAGTGCTGGTCGAGCAGGGCCAGATACAGCTCGAGCTTGCCCGGGAAGTGCTGGTACAGCACCGGCTTGCTGACTCCGGCGCGCTCGGCGATGTCGTCCATCGCGGCCGCGTGGTAGCCCTGGGCGACGAAGACCTCCTGGGCGGCTCCCAGGAGCTGATTACGTCGGGCTCGGCGCGGCAGGCGCGTACCTCGCGGGCGCGCCTCGGTCTGCTCGATGGCTGTCACGCCGCCTCCCAATGAATGATGCCTGTGCACGGTGTCCACCGCGCCCGCCATCGTACTTTCGGGTAACAGGGCGGCGCGCTGTTCGTGCGGAGAATTTCACGGACCGGACTCTATGAAAAGCCCACAAACGGTGCTGGTCACCGGTAGTCCTCCTCGCTCTCCTCGACGACCCGACCCTGTTCTGCCCGGTCGGCCTCGTTGGCTTCCAGGAGGTCGTCCGCCCTGGGCGGTTGGTCGCGGTGGGGGAGCACCTCGCGACGCTGTTCGAAGGCGTCCGCCTCGGGAGCCTCGACGTCGTACACGGTGGTCTCGTCGGTGTTCTCGACGGAGTCCTCGAAGGTGTCGGGATCGCTCGGGTCGATGGACATGTACTCCCCTTCCCTGTGGCGGCTTCCCAGGGGCGGGTGATCGCCCCTGTGTCTTACGAGCCTAGGAGAGGTCACTTTCGGACGCTACGCAGTCTGTGAGCGTGAACACACGATCGTGCGCGTGATCGTCTCGTAACATTGCCGCATGTCTTCGACCGAGCCGCCGGAAGCCCGCCTCGTCGCGGCGGTCCCGCCCGCGAGGCCCGTGCGGGTCGGAGCGGGTGAGAAGCTGCGGACCGCCTCCCTGTCGGGGCTCACGATGACCGTAAGGTGCCGTCCGCCGTCGGCCTCCGGGCTGCCGCCCGCCCTCTTCGTCCACGGCCTCGGCGGCTCCTCGCAGAACTGGTCCGCGCTCATGGAGCGGCTCGCCGACCGGGTCGAGGGCGAGGCACTCGACCTCCCCGGCTTCGGCGACTCCCCGCCGCCGGACGACGGCGACTACTCCATAACCGGCCATGCCCGCGCCGTGATCCGCTACCTCGACGCCTACGACCGCGGGCCCGTCCATCTGGTCGGCAACTCGATGGGCGGCGCGATCACCACGCGCGTCGCGGCGGTGCGGCCCGATCTGGTGCGCACCCTCACCCTGGTCTCGCCCGCGCTGCCCGAGCTGCGCCCGCAGCGCACCGCGGTGCCCACCGCGATGCTCGCGGTGCCCGGGGTGACCCGTCTGTTCACACGCTTGACCAAGGACTGGGACGCGGAGCGGCGCACCCGCGAAGTGATGATGCTCACCTATGGCGACCCCGCGCTGGTCGGCCAGGAGGACTTCGCCTACGCGGTGGAGGAGTTCGAGCGCCGGCTCGCCCTTCCGTACTTCTGGGACGCGCTCAGCCGCTCGGCGCGCGGTGTCGTCGACTCGTACACCCTGGGCGGCCAGCACTCCCTGTGGCGGCAGGCCGAGCGGGTGCTCGCCCCGACGCTGCTCGTCTACGGCGGCCGCGACCAGCTGGTGTCCATCAGGATGGCGCAACGGGCGAACGCCGCCTTCCGCGACTCGCGTCTGCTGACGCTGTTGGACGCCGGGCATGTCGCGATGATGGAGTATCCCGAGGCGGTGGCGCGCGGGATGCGCGAGCTGCTCGATGAGGTTGACGGACGAGATGACCGGGACAGCCGGGAGGCACGGGGGGCCGTACCGGTGTCCGAAACGGACGGGAGCGGTGCGGCGCGTGGGTAAGCACAGCGCACGTGGCAGCCAGGAGGACCGGGAGCGCCGGTCCGCCGCGGCGGGCTCCGGCCAGGGACACGGTTCGGGCCCGGAGTTCGTCGAGCACGCCGCGCCCGGCGTGCTCGGCGCGGCACCCGTGGTGGACGACGGACCGGGGACCGGGCGCCGTCGCCGCACGGTCCCGAGGCCCACGGCGGCCGCAGACCCCGGTGTGACCCCGCCGCAGGGCGTGCCGAGGCTGCCGTACGGAGCGGGCGGGCCGGCGGTGCGTGGCGGACATCCGGAGCAGCGCGAAGCGGGCGGCGCCTGGGGCGACTTCCGGGGCCGCGGCCCCGGAGGCCCGGGAAGCGGTCCTGGCGGTCCCGGCGGGGCCAGCGGCCCCAGCGGTCAGCGGCCTCCCCACGGCATGCGCACCATGAAGCCGCCGCAGCGCCCGACGACGGGCGGCACGGGCGGGGTGGCCGGTCTGATGCCCGGTCCGCGCAAGGAGTACATCGAGGCGTTCGACGCCCCCGACGCCCGGGACGGCGACGGCGAGGACGTCTTCGCCGCCGGGGGGCCGGGCGGAGTGCCCCCGCAGCGGCGTACGCAGCGTGAGACCGGCCCCTCCGACGGGGCCGGCGGTGGCTCGGGCGACGGCGGGGGCGGGTCGGGTGACGACGGTAAGGGGGCCGCGGGCAAGGGCGCGCGCGGTGCCGCCAAGGGCGGTAAGGGGCGCACGTTCACCGGTGTCGCCGCCGCGGCCGTGACCACCGTGCTGGCCGTCGTGGTGGCCGGGCAGGTCGCGAGCGGACCGCACAGCGGCGGTAAGGCGCAGGCCCAGGGCGGCACGGAGCACGGTGACGACACCGCCGCCCGTGGCGCCCACGACTCCAATGCCGACGACGGCCGCGGGGCGGCGAGTTCCGCGCGCCCGGCCGCTCCCGCCACCTACGAGGAGAAGATGGCGGCCGTCTATCCGCTCGACGCCGACCTGCGCGGCTCCGGTGCCTTCCAGACCATCGGCGGGCACGACAAGGCGCCCGGCCGGGGCCAGGTGCTGCGCTACCGCGTCGATGTGGAGAAGGGGCTGCCGCTCGACGGCGAGCTGTTCGCCGAGGCCGTGCAGAAGACGCTGAACGACGACCGCAGTTGGGCGCACGGCGGCGTTCGCACCTTCGAGCGGGTCTCGTCCGGGCACGCGGACTTCATCATCACCCTGGCGAGCCCCGGGACCACGGCGGCGTGGTGCGCCAAGTCGGGCCTCGACACCACCGAGGACAACGTCTCGTGCGACTCGGCGGCGACCGAGCGCGTCATGATCAACGCCTATCGGTGGGCGCGGGGCGCGAAGACCTTCGGCGACGACAAGATGTACTCGTACCGCCAGATGCTCATCAACCACGAGGTCGGCCACCGTCTCGGCCACAACCACGAGATCTGCTCCGAGCAGGGCGCGCTCGCGCCGGTGATGATGCAGCAGACCAAGTTCCTGACGACCGACGGCGTCACCTGCCGCCCCAACGCCTGGCCGTTCCCCAAGGGCTCCAAGGGCTGACGGCCGCCGGCCGGCCCCTATAGCGCGCCGCAACGCCTGAGATCCCGATAGGTCACGTGCGTTCACCCCTTCCGGTGGTGCGACGGACAACCGTCCGTCGCGCCATGGCCATACGCGCATAACGTGCTCCCGCTGCCTGACGGCGGCCGCCGCCGGTGAGGGCGGCGGGACGAACGGCCCGTTTGGGAGATCGGGGGTGCGCTCATGCGCGTGGGACTGCTTACGGAGGGTGGTTATCCGTATGCGACCGGTGATGCCCGGGTGTGGTGCGACCGGCTGGTGCGCGGGCTCGCCCAGCACGAGTTCGAGGTGTACGCGCTCAGCCGCGGTCCCGGTCAGCGGGCCGGGGACTGGGGCGATCTGCCGCGGCACGTCAGCCGGGTGCGCACCGCGCCGCTGTGGGGCGAACCGGAGCGCCGCCGCGGCGGCCGGGGCGGCCGTCGGCAGCGGCGGCGGTTCGCCGAGCACTTCGGGGAGCTGGCGGCGGCGATCAGCGTGCCTTACGGTTCCGGCGCGCCCCATGGCTCCGGTGTGTCCCATGGCTCCGGCGCGTCCGGCCGCCGCACGGCCCTGGCGGACCGTTTCGCCCACGGTCTCTACGGCCTCGCCGAACTGGCCGCGGAGTACGGCGGACTGCCCGCCGCCCTCCGCTCCGAGGACGCCGTAAGGACGCTGGAGCGGGCGTGCCACACCACCGGGGCGCCGCACGGCGCCCATCAGGCGCGGGTCGCCGATCTGCTGATCGTGACCGAGGCGCTGGAGCGTGCGCTGCGCCCGCTGTCGCTCGACTGGTACGGCGGCTCCGCCGGCGACCCGGGGCTGTCCGGGGCCGATCTGTGCCATGTGGCGACCGGCGGCGCGGCCGTGCTCCCCGGGCTGCTGGCCAAGCGCCGCTTCGGCACACCGCTGCTGCTCACCGAGTACGGCGTACGGCTGCGCGAGCGCTATCTGGCGGGGGCGGCCGACGCGGCGGCCGGCCGGCCGCCCTCCGGGCCGGCACGGACCCTGCTGGCCGCGTTCCACGGCCGGCTGGCCGCCGAGGCGTACGCACGGGCGGACCTGATCACCCCCGGCAACACCCATGCGCGCCGCTGGCAGGAGCGGTGCGGCGCCGACCGGGAGCGGCTGCGCACCGTCTATCCGGGCATGGACGCCACCCGCTTCGCGGAGGTCGGCGAGCAGGGCGCGGCCCAGGCCGGCGGGGACGACCGGGCGCTGGTCTGGGTGGGCCGGATCGAGCCCGCCAAGGACGTCATCGCCCTGCTGCACGCCTTCGCCGAGGTGCGCCGATGGCAGCCGGACGCACGGCTGAGGATCATCGAGACCCGGCGCGGCGAGGGCCCGGAGGCGGACGGCTATCCGGCTCACTGCCGGGCGCTCGCCGACCATCTCTTCCCCGACGAGGCGGCGGACGCCCACTCCGCCGGGGACAACCCGGTCTCCTTCGAACGGCTCGGCGAGCCCGAGGTGCCGACACTGGCCGACGCCTATGCGGCGGGCGGCGTGGTGGTGCTCTCCAGCGTGGTGGAGGGCTTTCCGGTCGGGCTGGTCGAGGCGATGCTCTGCGCACGGGCCACGGTGTCCACGGATGTGGGCGCGGTGTGCGAGGTCATCGGCGGCACCGGTCTCGTGGTGCCCCCGCGCAACCCCCGGGCGCTCGCGGACGCGTGCCTGGCGCTGCTGGGCGACCCCGAGCGCTGTGCGCGCCTGGGCGCCGCCGCGCGCGCCCGTGCGCTGGAGCTGTTCACCGTCGAGCAGAACGTCGCGGCCTTCCGCGGCATCTATCTGGAGCTGATGTCGCACTGCCCGGTGCGGCGCGACGAGGTCGGCGAGGGCGGTGGGCCGCTGCCCTTCGCCCGTCCCGCCGAGGCCCATGTCCCGGGGCGCTGGACCGCGGGCCGCGACGGCGGCCGCCTCGGCCACTGGCGGCCCGGCCCGGCGGCACCCCGCCCCGCCTCGGAGCACACCCCCGCCTCGGAGCACGCCCCCGCCTCGGAGCACGCCCCCGCCTCGGAGCACGCCTCCGCCCTGGAGCACTCCCCCGTCTGGGCCGACCCACCGCCGCCCGAGCCGCTGGGCGTGGGTCCGCGGCCGTCCGAGGAGGGCGCATGACCAGACCTCCCCGGTGGGACGGCCCGCTCGGTCCGGCCTCCTCCGATCGCGATCGGGCCCTGGCCGCCCTGGCCGGGTCCCGGGTGCCGGTCTCCCGGCGGCCGGACGAGACGTCTCCGCGCACCGGCGCCGGGACGGGGCGGGGAAAGGGGCGGCGGGGGCCGGCCGATCCGGTGCGGGCGCTGATGCACCGGCACCATGACCTGTGCGCCCGCGCCGTCGATCCGCTGGAGATCGCCGCCGGGCTGGAGGCCCTCGGTGTGACGGACCGCACCGCCGCCCGCTTCCGGCATCGCGATGTCTTCTCGCTCGCCGAGGAGCTGTACGCCCGGGTGCCGCGCACCGAGGAGCCCGCGCCTCCGGCCGCCCCCGCGCCCGGCCGCGCGCTGGGGGCGCGGATGGCGCTCGGGGCGCTGTGGCTGCTGCCGGGGGCGCTGTGCGCGGCGACCGCCTTCGGCGCCCTCCGCGCCGGTGCCGCCCGTAAGGACGCCGTCGCGGGCCTCGCCCTGGGCGCGTTCGGCGCGGCGCTGGTGATCGTCGCCCTGTGGCTGTGTCTGAGCCGTGGCCCCCTCCGCGTCCGGGGGAGCGGGCTCGGGGGCCGTATCGGGCACGCCCTGTGCGTCGGCTGGCTCCTGGGTTACGCCGCCGTCGGGGACCGGCTGCTCGCCGGGGTGCTCGACGGACGCCGTCCTGACGGAGCGGCGCCCGCGGCCGAGGCCGCAGTCGTCCTCGGCCTGGCGGTGGCGCCCGCCGCGGGGTGCGCTCGCTGGTTCGCCGTAAGGGCGCGCCGAAGGCTGACGGCCAGCCGTGGGCTGGAGGAGTTCGCGGCGGGGATGCGCCCGCTGTTCGCGGGCGTGGTGACGGCCTTCCTCTGCGGTGTGCCGGCCCTGGTGCTCGCGGCCCGGCTCACGGTGCCCGGATCACCTCCGGCCGTCACGCCTCCCACGGCGGCCGAGGCGGCCGCCATGGCGCTCTGCGGACTGCTGTTCCTCGCGCGGCTGCTCGCCGTCCACGGCTTCCGCGGGGCCGCGCTCTTCGGCCTCGCCCTGGCCTGCGCGGTGCAGGCCGCGGCCCTGGCGACGGCCGCGGCCGCCCGGCTGCCGGGTGCCGCACCGCTCGGTGCGCCCGTGGCACGGCTGACCGCCGCCCAGGGCGCGGCCGCCGTCCCCGCGGCCGCCTGCGGCGCCGCCGCGCTCGCCCTGCTGGTGTACGCCTTCGGCGCGCTCTGCCGCGCCTCCGCCCACGGCGGCCCCGGCGACCGGGCCGCCCGGACCACCGGTACCGCGCGCACTGCCCGTACCGCCCCGAATCGCGCCCCGTAAGGCGCCCACCGAACCCGCCACCCCCCGTCCTTCCCTGATGAGTCCGTAATGAGTCGAGGAGCAACCACATGAGCTGCGACATGACCGATCAGCGCGCCGGTACGGGGAGGCGCGACCGATGAGAGTCCTGTTGCTCGGATCCGGCGGATTTCTCGGCCGCTATGTGGCCGAACACCTGCTCGCCGACCCCGCCGTCCAGCTCACCGCGCTCGGCCGCGGCGATGACGCCGATGTGCGGTTCGACCTCTCCAACGGCAGCCCCGGCGCGCTCACCCGCTTCCTCAACGCGGTCCACCCCGGTGTCGTGATCAACTGCGCCGGGGCGACCCGCGGCGGGGCGCGCGAGCTCACCCGGCACAACACCGTCGCCGTCGCGACCGTCTGCGAGTCGCTGCGCCGCAGCGGCTGTGGCGCCCGTCTGGTCCAGATCGGCTGCTCCTCGGAGTACGGGCCCTCGCAGCCCGGCTCCTCGACCGCCGAGGACGCCGTGCCGCGCCCCGGCGGTCCGTACGGCGTGAGCAAGCTCGCCGCGACCGAGCTGGTGCTGGGCTCCGGGCTGGACGCGGTGGTGCTGCGGGTCTTCTCACCCGTGGGGCCCGGCACCCCGGCCGGTTCGCCGCTGGGCCGGCTCGCGGAGGCGATGCGGCGCGCGATGCAGTCCGGGGAGAGCGAGCTCAAGCTGAGCGGCCTCGGTGTGCAGCGCGACTTCGTGGACGTACGGGACGTGGCGCGGGCGGTCCACGCGGCCTCGCTGTCGGCCGCGCAGGGCGTGGTCAACATCGGCAGCGGGCGCGCGGTGAGACTCCGCGAGGCGGCCTCCGTGCTCGCCCGGGTCGCGGGCTTCGGCGGCGCCCTGCACGAGATCGACAGCCCGCCGGGGCGCGGGGGAGGGCAGCACGTCCCAGCCGCCGCCGGGCATGTCCCGGCGCCCGCCCACGCCCATGGCATGGCGCACGCCCACGCCACCGCCCACGGCCCCGCGTCCGCCCATGCCTCGGCGGCGGTTGAGCACGGCGGCTCCGGAGGCGTCGGCGGCGCGACCACCTACCCCTATCCGGACGGCTGCGGCAGCTGGCAGCAGGCCGATGTGCGCACCGCCCGCGACCGGCTCGGCTGGCGCTCCAGGATTCCGCTGGAGGAGTCGCTCGCCGACATCTGGATGGAGGCGGCATGTCGCATCTGATCCCCACAGGTCCCCGGCGCGACGTCCCGGCCACCGCCGCCCGGCTGGGCTTCGGCGTGCCCGGCTACGCCCACCCCCTGGTCGCGCCCACCGAATGGGCCGAGCTCGCCCGCCCCGGAGCGCCCCTGCACTGGGCGGTCCTCGATGTCGCGCGCGGTCCCGGCGCGCGCCGGGACCCGCACTGCCTCACGGCGGCGGCCCGGCTGCGCGCCGCGGGCGTGCGGGTGCTGGGCCACCTCGACCTGAGGTGCGGCACCCGCCCGTTCGGCGAGCTGATCAGTGACGCGAACCACTTCCTGGACTGGTACCGGGTCGACGGCTTCTGTCTGGACCGCTGCCCGGTGGACCGCCCCGGTCTGCCGGACGTCCGCCGTACGGCGACCACGCTGCGCGCGCTGCTGGGCGGGGCGTATCTGGTGCTCGGCCAGGGCGTCCATCCGCATGAGGGCTATATGGAGCTCGCCGATCAGCTGGTGACCTTCCGGGGCCCGTGGGCCGACTACCGTTGGTCCCAGGCGGCCGAGTGGACGGCCGGATACCCGCCCGAACGGTTCTGTCACCAGGTGCACGGCGTCCCCCGCCGGCACCTGGAGGAGGCGTTGCGGATCGCCCGCTGGCAGGGCGCGGGCACGGTCTACTTCACCGACCGGATGGCCCGTCCGGAGGGACGGACCCGTGCCGAGTCCCCCTGGGAGGCCCTGCCCGGCTACTGGGACGAAATCGTCTCGCGACTCGGACCACGTGTCATGGAATGAGATGGAGCGTGGCAGTGTTACGAGAAGAAAACCTCCCCGCTCACGCGGGGGTGAACCGTCTGCTCCCTCCCCTTACGGAGTCCCCGTGTCGCTGCCACCCCTGGTCGAGCCGGCTGCCGAGCTCACCGTCGACGAGGTCCGCAGGTACTCACGCCATCTGATCATCCCGGATGTCGGGATGGACGGGCAGAAGCGGCTGAAGAACGCCAAGGTGCTCTGTGTGGGCGCGGGCGGTCTCGGCTCTCCGGCCCTCATGTACCTCGCCGCGGCCGGCGTGGGCACCCTCGGCATCGTGGAGTTCGACGAGGTCGACGAGTCCAACCTGCAGCGCCAGATCATCCACAGCCAGGCGGACATCGGCCGCTCCAAGGCGGAGTCCGCCCGTGACTCGGTCCTCGGCATCAACCCGTACGTCAACGTCGTGCTGCACGAGGGCCGCCTCGAGGCCGACAACGTGATGGAGATCTTCTCCCAGTACGACCTGATCGTGGACGGCACCGACAACTTCGCCACCCGCTATCTGGTCAACGACGCCTGCGTGCTGCTGAACAAGCCGTACGTATGGGGTTCGATCTACCGCTTCGACGGCCAGGCGTCGGTCTTCTGGTCCGAGCACGGCCCCTGCTACCGCTGCCTGTACCCGGAGCCCCCGCCGCCCGGCATGGTCCCGTCCTGCGCCGAGGGCGGTGTGCTGGGCGTGCTGTGCGCCTCCATCGGCTCGATCCAGGTCACCGAGGCCATCAAGGTGCTCACCGGCACCGGTGACCCGCTGGTCGGGCGTCTGATGATCTACGACGCCCTGGAGATGACCTACCGCCAGGTCAAGGTCCGCAAGGACCCGGACTGCGCGGTCTGCGGCCAGAACCCGACCGTCACCGAGCTGATCGACTACGAGGCGTTCTGCGGTGTGGTGTCGGAGGAGGCCCAGGAGGCGGCGGCCGGTTCGACGATCACTCCCAAGCAGCTCAAGGAGTGGATCGACGACGGCGAGAACATCGACATCATCGATGTCCGCGAGCCGAACGAGTACGAGATCGTCTCGATCCCCGGCGCCCGACTGATCCCGAAGAACGAGTTCCTCATGGGCGGTGCCCTCCAGGACCTGCCGCAGGACAAGAAGATCGTCTTGCATTGCAAGACGGGTGTCCGATCGGCGGAAGTCCTGGCCGTCCTGAAGTCCGCGGGCTTCTCCGACGCCGTCCACGTGGGCGGCGGCGTGATCGGCTGGGTCAACCAGATCGAGCCCGAGAAGCCGGTCTACTGATCCGGTCAGATCTGCGCCGATCCCTCTGATCTGATCAGCTGACGCATCGCGTACAAGGGGGCCGGATCGCCGTCGAGGCGGCGATCCGGCCCCCTTACCGATGCGCTGGGCGCCTTACCCGCAGGTCGTGCCGGCGGCGGGCACCTTGCCGTCCAGCAGATAGGCGTTCACGGTCCTCGTCATACAGGTGTTGCCGCTGTTGTACGCGCCATGGCCCTGTCCCTTGTAGGTGACCTCGACGCCCACGCCCTCGCCCAGCTCCTGGACCATCTTCCGGGCCCCCTCGTACGGGGTGGCCGGGTCGCCGGTGTTGCCGACCACGAGGATCGGCGCGGAGCCCTCGGCGCTGACGTCAGGGGTGTCCGTGGTGCCGTCCGCGGGCCAGCCGGTGCAGGCGAGCAGGCCCCAGGCCAGATACTCGCCGAAGACCGGTGACGCCTTGCGGAAGCGCGGCAGCTGCGCCTTCACATCGGCCACGGTGTAACGCTGCCGGTCGTCCACGCAGTTGATGGCGGCATTGGCGGCGTTGATGTTGCTGTAGTGGCCGTTCTCGTCTCGGCCGGACATCGAATCCGCCATGGCCAGCAGCAGATTGCCCTTGCCGAGCCGCATCGCCTCCTGTAGCCCGAGCGTCAGGTATTTCCAGCTCTCCTTGTCGTAGAGGGCGGCGGCGATACCGCTCAGCGCCCCGTCCTGGGTGAGCTTCCGGCCGCTTTCGGTGGGCAGCGGCTTGGTGTCGAGCTGCTTCAGGAAGGCGGCGATCCTGTCGGTGCCCGCTGCCGGGTCGCCGCCGGTCGGACAGGCCGTGCCCTTCTCGGCGCAGTCCTTCAGATAGTTGTCGAGCGCGAGCTGGAACCCCTTCGCCTGGCCGTAGGAGCCCTGTTCGGGGTCCTCGGTGGGGTCGACCACGGCGTCCAGGACCGCGCGTCCCACCCGGTCGGGGAAGAGATGGGCGTAGACGCCGCCGAGTTCGGTGCCGTAGGAGATGCCGAAGTACGACAGCTTGTCGTCGCCGAGCACCTGCCGCATGAGATCCATGTCACGGGCGGCGCTCACGGTGTCCACATGGGGGAGCACCTTGCCCGAACGCTTCTCGCAGCCCTTGATGTACTTCTTGGCGTCCGCCAGGGCGGCCTTGACCTCGGCGTCGTCGTCCGGAGTGCCGTCGACGGCGTCCGAGGCGTCGATCTCCGCGTCGCTCTGGCAGGTCACCCCGGCGCTCTCGCCGACCCCGCGTGGATCGAAGCTCACCAGGTCATAGCGTGTCCGCAGCTTCTCGTAGTCGCCGGCGAAACCGGGCAGCGAGGAGACACCGGAACCGCCAGGTCCGCCGAAGTTGAACAGCAGGGAGCCGATGCGCTTTCCCGGTCCGGTGGCCTTGGCGCGGATCATGGCCAGATCGATCGTCTCGCCCTTGGGCTTGGCGTAGTCCAGCGGCGCCTTGAGCGTGGCGCATTCCCACTCGCTTCCCGGCTTCTCACCGGTGCCCTGCTTCGCGGTCGGGGCAGGGCAGGACGACCAGTCGAGCTTCTGACCGGTGAGCGAGCCCGGCAGCCCGGAGCCCGACGGGGAGGCCGGGGACGACGTCGATGCGGACGCCGAGGGCTTGGACGACGCCTTGCCCTGCTCGCTTCCCCCGTCGCCGTCGCAGCCCGCGACGGCGACGAGGGCGGCCACGGCGGTCATGGAGACCAGCGCCCTGGTCCGTATGGTGCGTGAGGAACTCGGCATATCCGGAGATCCTATGAGGAGACGGGGGCGAAAAGGTCAGCGCTTCTTCTCAATACCGTCACGGTTGACCTTTCAGGTGCAGACCTTTCCCTTCTTGGGCACCTTGCCGTCCAGCAGATAGGCGTTGACGGTCTTTCGGACACAGGCGCTTCCGCTGTCGTACGCCCCATGGCCCTCGCCCTTGTAGGTGAGCTCGACCCCGACGCCGGGACCCAGCTCCTTCACCATCCGCCCCGCCCCCTCGTACGGGGTGGCCGGGTCGCCGGTGTTGCCGACGACCAGGATCGGGGCGGCGCCCTTGGCGCTGACGTCGGGTGTGGTCCAGGCGCCGCGGACCGGCCAGCCGGTGCACTGGGTGAGGCCCCACGCCATCATGTCGCCGAAGACGGGGGAGACCTTACGGAAGGCGGGCAGCTTCCGCTCGATGTCCGGGACCGTGTAGCGCTCCTTGAAGTCGGCGCAGGTGATGGCGGTCAGGGCGGACTGGAGGGTGCTGTAGTGGCCGTCCGGACTGCGTCCGTTCATGGCGTCGCCCAGGGCCAGCAGAATCCTGCCGTCGCCCTGCTGGGCGGCCGCGATCCCCTGGGTGAGGTACTGCCAGTACTGCCGGGAGTACAGGGACTGCGCGATACCGCCGTCGGCCAGGGACTCGGTCAGCTTCCGGCCGCCGTAGCCGCGCACCGGACGGGCGTCGAGCCGCTTCAGCAGCGAGCGGATCCGGGTCTGGGTGGGGCAGCTTTGGGCGCCGCCCTTGGCGCACGCCTTCAAATAGTCGCCGAGGGCACGTTGGAACCCCTTGGCCTGGCCGAGCGCACCCTGCTCGGGCGTCTGCGTGGGGTCCACGACCCCGTCGAAGAGGGCGCGCCCCACCTTCTTCGGGTACAGGTGGGCGTAGACGCCGCCGAGTTCGGTGCCGTAGGAGACGCCGAAGTAGTGCATCTTCTTGTCGCCGAGGACGCGCCGCATCAGGTCCATGTCACGGGCGGCGTTGGTGGTGCCGACGTACGGCAGGACCGTGCCGGAGTTCTTCTCGCATCCGGCGGCAAAGGTCTTGACCCGGCGCACCAGGCTCTTCACCTCGGTGTTGTCGTCCGGGGTGGAGTCGGCGGCGTAGTTGGCGTCCAGCTGCCGGTCCCCGAGGCAGCGCACCCCGCTGCTGCGGCCGACCCCGCGCGGATCGAAGCTGACCAGGTCGTACCGGGTGCGCAGCTGCTTGTAGCCGGCGGCGAGGGCCGGGAGGGTGGCCACGCCCGAACCGCCGGGCCCGCCGAAGTTGAAGATGAGGGAGCCGATGCGCTTGCCCGGTCCGGTGGCCTTGGCGCGGATCATGGCGATGCCGATGGTCCGGCCGCGGGGCTTGCGGTAGTCCAGCGGCACATGGAGCGTCGCGCACTCCCAGTCCTTGCCCGGCGCCTTGGTGGCGGCCGCGTCCTGGCTCGTCGAAGGGGTGGGGCAGGCCGACCAGTCGAGCTTCTGATGGGCCGAGGTGTCCGGCCGCCCGCCGCCACCGCATCCGGCGGCCAGGAGGGCCGGCAGCAGGGCGGCGGCGGACAGCGCACCGATGCGCGGAAGTGGGGACACGGCGGCTCTCCCGTGGGTGGCGGTGTACCGCCATCCTGAGGGCCGCGGGCGCCCCACGCGCGCACAGCGGGGGCGTACGGGTGAGGGGGCCCAGTGGCCGGGACCGGGCCCCGGAGGGCTCCAGCGGGGCCCCACGGCCCCGTACGGGCTCCCTGACGGGCCTTCGCGGACCCTCGCGGGTCCTTGTGGGCGAAGGTCTTCGTGGGCGAAGGGTCTTCGTGACGAGGTCTTCGTGACGAAGAGGGTCTGGCAGGAGCGGGCCCCTACAGCGCCTCTTTGCGGGTGAGGTGGGTGAAGGCCAGCCAGCCGGGCAGCACCGGCAGCCAGAAGACCATCAGCCGGAAGAGGAGCACCGCGGGCGCGGCGGTCTCGTACGGCAGCCCGGCGAAGGTCAGACCCGCGATCAGGGCCGCCTCGACCGCGCCCACACCGCCCGGGGTGGGCGCCGCCGACCCCAGGGCGTTGCCCGCGAGGAAGACCACGGCGATGCTCGCGTAGCTCAGCTCACCGCCGAACGCGCGGATCGAGGCGTCGAGGCACATCACGTTCGCGGCGGTCAGCAGCAGCGTGCCGCCGATGCCGGCGAGCAGCTTCCTGGGCCGCTGAAGCACGTCCAGCATGCGCGGGATGACGCCCGCGAACAGCGACCGCAACCGGCTGGAGACGAACTTCCGCAACACCGGAATCGCGGCCACCACCAGGGCGAGGACGGCGGCCGTCAGCAGCCCGGCGATCACGGTCCGGGACGGCGAGAGCGCCGGGGTGCGCTCGGTGCCGGTGATATAGCCGAAGGTCAGCAGCAGCACGATATGGCTGGCGAGCCCGAACAGCTGGGAGGCGCCCACACTCGCCACCGCGAGCCCCGGCCGCACCCCCGCGCGCTGTAGGAAGCGGGTGTTCAGGGCGACCCCGCCGACCGCCGCGGGCGCCACCAGCTTCACGAACGAGGCGGCGACCTGCGCCAGCACCGTCCGCCCGAGCGGCACCTTCTCCGGGACGAAGCCGAGCAGGCTCAGCGCCGCGGCCACATAGGTCACCGCGGAGAAGACGAGCGCGAAGACGACCCAGATCCAGTTGGCCTCGCCGACCAGGGCGCCCAGCTTGAGATGGGTGAACTGCGACAGCAGGAAGTACGCGGCGAAGGCCCCCGCGCAGAAGCTCACCAGGGTGCGCGGTTTGATGCGCTCCAGCCTTACGGGCTCTATCGGCGCCTGCGGCCGCACCAGCAGCACCTGCTGCCGGATCTGGGAGAGCAGATCCTCCTCGCGGGCGTCCTCCAGCGCCTCCTCCATGGCGCGCTTCTCCGCCTGCTTCTCGGCCTTGGCGGTCTTGCGGCCGCTGGTGACCGCCTCCGCGCCCACGGCCTCCAGGGCCTCCTTCGCCTCGGTTTGGCGGGCCTCCTTGGCGGCGCGCGACGCCTCCAGGACGGCCTCCCGCTGGCGCTGGGCGCGCTCGCGGGCGAGCTGGCGCAGGGTCGCGCGGGTGCCCCGGCCGAGCGCCAGGGGCTGTAGCAGCGGAAGGCTGTCGGCGACCGCGTCCGGCCCGAGGACCTCGACCGCGGCGGCCACCGAGCGCTCGGCGCCCACGCGCAGGCCCAGGGTGGTGAGCAGCTGCGCGATGTCCATCCGCAGCACCACATCACCGGCCGCGATCTCACCGCCGCGCAGATCGGTCAGGACGACCGTGCCGTTGCGGTCGACCAGCAGGGCGTCGCTGTCCAGCCGCCGGTGGGCGATGCGCCGCGACTGGAGGGCCTGGACCTGGTGCCAGGTGCCGGCCAGCAGCTCGTCGGTGATCGCCTCGTCCGGCAGGGCGTGCAGCGGACGGCCGCCGACGTGCTCGTAGACGAGCATCACCGCGTCCGGGCCCAGCTCGGAGGTGGCGATCAGCTTGGGCGCGTTGGCCCCGGACGCGATGGCCGCATAGGCGAGCAGCGCCTCCTGCTCCAGCGCCTGGCGCAGCGACTGGAGGCTGCGCGGCGGGGTGATCGTCCGCAGGGTCAGCCGCTGCCAGACGCCGTAGAAGAAGCCCTGGGCCTGCTGTTCCCGGTCGACGACGGTGACGTCCAGGGGCGGGCCGTCCTCCAGGGTGACCAGATAGCGGCGGCCCCGGTCGACGTGGTGGCCGTGTTCGTCCTCAGGCTCCTCGGCCCGCATGGCGCTGACCGGTGTGAAGCCGACCCGGCGCAGCCCGGCGAGCAGGTTCTGGCCGGTGGGGCGCACATTGGGGGAGCCGACGGCGTAGAGCGTGCCGTAGGCCACCGTCCAGCCGATGAGCACCGTAAGGATGATCGAGAACGGTGTGGTGTAGCCGCCCACGAGCACCGCGAAGGCGTCGAGCAGCAGCACGCACCACATGGCCACCCGCCAGCGGGGGCGCCGGGCCATGCCGACGGCCGTCATATAGGCGATGACGGGGGCGAGATAGCCGTGCACGGGGTCGCTGAAGGTGCCGCCGGGCGCGGGCTGGGTGAGCGCCTCACGGAGCGAGCCGGGGGCGCCTCTGGCGACCCAGAGGTCCATGGTGAGGGACACACCGTGGGCCAGCACGGCGGCCAGGACACCGTCGGCGATCCGCAGCCCGTCCCGTTTGATCAGCCGCTCGAAGGCGAAGGCCACCGGCAGCACGAGGACGGCCACACCGGCCGTGAGCCCCGCGAAGTCGATCAGCAGCGGGGGCGCCTGGTTGGCGCCGTGCCCGATGTCCTTCTCCAGACCCGCGGTGGTGCCGTGGGCGAAGGCCGCGATGGCCAGCACGACGGCCATGCCGAGGACCCCGAGGAGCAGCCGCAGCAGATCGGAGGGGCGGTGCACCCGGGCGGGCAGCAGCGGCTCGTCCCCGGAGACCCGGTCCACATGACCCTCCGGTCCGTCCGAATCCTCCGGCCCGTCCGGGTTCTCCGGTCCGTCTATGTCCTCCGGTCCGTTGGGGTTCTCCGGCCCGTCTGCGTCCTGCGGTCCGTCCGGGGCGCAGCGGTCGGCGGCGTCCGGGGCGTCGGCACGGCCACCGGACGGTGCCTCGGAGCGCGGCAGCGCCTCAGGGGTGCGGGCCTCCTCCTCAGGAGGCTGCGCACCCTGCTGCTTCGCCGTCTCTTCTTGATCTCGTATCACCAGTCACCGCCCGGAAGATGGTGGCATGCCCGGGCTGCGGAGGGGGGCATCAGGGTGCATTTCGGGGACGTGGACCCCGAATGGTACGCCCTGCAAGGGATTCCCGCACAATGCGTGATCGAACCACCACTCGACCCGAAACGGGCCCGCGGCCACCGCTCGCGGGATACCTGGGGTACCTTCGCGCGGCTCTCGGCGGGATGCGGCAGGATGAGCCGGATGAGCCGGGAAAGCAGGGAGCGGGAAGCCGACGACGGGGCCGATGAGCTGCCCGAGTACGCCGAACGGGTGCTGGAGGTGGCCGAGCTGATCCCCTCCGGTCGCGTGATGACCTACGGGGACGTCGCCGAATGGCTGGAGCAGGGCGGCCCGCGCCAGGTGGGCCGGGTGATGGCGCTCTACGGGGGCGCCGTGCCGTGGTGGCGGGTGGTGCGCGCGGACGGGGTGCTGCTGCCCGGCAATGAGCTGAGTGCTCTTGAGCACTACCGCGAGGAGGGCACCCCGCTGCGCCAGGCGGCATGCTCGTCCGAGGGGCATGTCCCGCGGATCGACATGGCTCGTGCCCGGTGGGACGGGAGCGGGCACGACCACACCCGGTAGCGCCATACGGGCCAGCGGCCGTACAGGTGTGCGGCAGGCTCTCGGCAGTGCCGGTCCGCGGCGGCAGGCGGCCGTGCCGGAGACGGCGGGTGTCTGCCCGTACCGATGTGCGACGGGCCCGCGGCCGTACCGACGTGCGATGGGTCCGCGGCCGCGCGGGGTGCCTGGCCGTGCCGGGGCGCGGCGGAACCCAGCTGTGCCGGTGCGCGGCGGCAGTGCGGCTGTGCCAGTCTGCGGCGGTCTCGCGGCCGTATCGACGTACGGCGGCAGCGCAGCCGTGCCGGGGCGCGCGGGGTGCCCGTGGCGGGGCGCGGTGGAAACGTAGGCGTGCCGGGGCGCGGCGGCGGTGCGGCCGTACCGGCGTGCGCCGGGCCCGCGGCCGTACCGGCGTGCGGCGGCAGTGCGGTCGTACCGGCGGTATCCACAGCCATACGGGTGACTCCCCGCCTCGCATGAGAGGCTGTCCCGCACCCAGCAACCCACCAGGACCGGCGATCCCACGTGAGCTCCTCCCCCTCGTCTCTTCCGCGGCAGCGGCAGGCACGGCAGCCGTCCGCACGGCAGTCGACGTCGGGCGTCTACCGCCTGCTCCGTCATCGGCCGGAGCCGGGTGCTCCGCCTGTCCTGGACGCACGGCAGCGCGCCGCGGTCGAGCATCCGGGCGGTCCTCTGCTGGTGCTCGCCGGGCCCGGCACGGGCAAGACGACGACGCTCGTGGAGGCGGTGGCCCGCCGGGTGCGCGAGGGTGCGGATCCCGAGCGGCTCCTGGTGCTCACCTTCAGCCGTAAGGCGGCCGTCGAACTGCGCGACCGCATGGCCGCGCGCCTGGGCGGCGCGAGCGCGCCGCAGGCCACGACCTTCCACTCCTACTGCTACGCCCTGGTCCGCGCCCACCAGGACGTCGATCTCTTCGCCGATCCGCTGCGGCTGCTCTCCGGACCGGAACAGGACGTCGTCGTCAGGGAGCTGCTCGCCGGCCAGGCCGAGCTGGCCGGCGAGGGCCGGGCCTCCGTCCGCTGGCCCGACGAGCTGCGCGCCTGCCTGACCACCCGGGGCTTCGCCGACGAGGTGCGCGCGGTGCTCGCACGCAGCCGGGAGCTGGGCCTGGGGCCACGGGCGCTGGGGGAGTTCGCCGAGCGCGCCGGGCGCCCCGACTGGACCGCGGCGGCGGGCTTCCTCGCCGAATATCTCGACGTCCTGGACGCCCAGGGGGTGCTGGACTACGCGGAGCTGGTGCACCGCGCGGTGCTGCTCGCCGGGCGGCCGGAGACCGCGGCCGAGCTGGCGGGGCGGTACGACGCCGTGTTCGTCGACGAGTACCAGGACACCGACGTGGCCCAGGGCCGGCTGCTGCGGGCGCTCGCGGGCGGCGGCAGGACCCTGCTCGCCTTCGGCGACCCCGATCAGTCGATCTACGCCTTCCGCGGCGCCGACGTGGGGAACATCCTCCGGTTCCGCGAGGACTTCCCGCGGGCGGACGGCCGGCCTGCGGACGTGGCGGTTCTCACCGTCTCCCGCCGCTCGGGCGCCGCCCTGCTCGCGGCCACCCGGCAGATCACCGGCCGGATGCCGCTCACCCGACTGCCCGCGCGGGCCGTAAGGGCCCATCGGGAGCTCGCGGCCGCCCGCGGCGGTGGCCGCGTCGAGGTGTGCACGTACCCCACCGTGGGCGCCGAGCTCGACAACGTCGCCGACATCCTGCGCCGCGCCCATCTGGAGGACGGGGTGCCATGGAGCGAGATGGCCGTCCTGGTGCGCGCCGGGGGGCGCTCGATCCCCGGTGTGCGCCGTGCGCTCACCTCGGCCGGAGTCCCCGTCGAGGTGGACGGCGATGACATCCCGCTGCGCCATGAGCCCGCCGTGGCTCCCCTGCTGACGGCGCTGCGGGCCGCCGCCACGGCCGCGTTGCCGGACAGCGGCGGGCTGTCCGCGGCCCTCGGCGTCGAGACCGCCCTGACCCTGCTCACCTCCCCCCTCGGCGGTATGGACGCCGCCGATCTGCGCCGCCTGGGCCGCGCGCTGCGCGAGGAGGAGCGGGCCGCCGGGCGGGCGGTGCCGCGCCCCTCCGACGTCCTGCTCGCCGAGGCGCTCGCCGAGCCGGAGCGGCTGGCCGTCCACGACCCGGCGTACGCACGCGGTGCCCAGCGGCTCGGGCAGCTGCTGCGCACGGCCCGGGAGTCGCTGGCCCGGGGCGGCACCGCCGAACAGGCGCTGTGGGTGCTGTGGGACGGCACCTCCTGGCCCGGCCGCCTGGAGCGGGCCGCACAGCGCGGCGGCCCCGCGGGGCGGAACGCGGACCGCGACCTGGACGCGGTGTGCGCGCTGTTCGAGACCGCCGCCCGTGCCGAGGAGCGCACCGGCGGCCGCGGCGCCCTCAACTTCCTGGAGGAGATCGACGCCCAGGACATCGCCGCCGACACCCTCTCCCGCCGGATGGTGCGCCCCGACGCCGTACGGCTGATGACCGCCCACCGCTCCAAGGGGCTCGAATGGGCCCTGGTGGTCGTCGCGGGGGTGCAGGAGGGGCTGTGGCCCGATCTGCGGCGGCGCGGCTCACTCCTGGAGGCCGACCGGATCGGCCGGGACGGGCTCGCCGAGCCGCTGCCGCCGGGCGCGCTGCTGGCCGAGGAGCGGCGGCTGTTCTACGTGGCGGCGACCCGCGCGAAGGAGCGGCTCGTGGTCACCGCCGTCAAGGCCGCCTCCGAGGACGGCGACCAGCCCTCCCGCTTCCTCGGCGAACTGGGCGTCCCGCCCACCGATGTCACCCAGCGGCCGCGCCGTCCGCTCTCCGTCCCCGCGCTCGTCGCCGAGCTGCGCGCCACCACCGTCGACCCGGAGGCCTCCGAGGTGCTGCGGGAGGCCGCCGCGCGCCGGCTGGCGCGGCTCGCGGCGCTGCGTGACGAGGAGGGCCGGCCGCTGGTCCCGGCCGCCCACCCGCACCGCTGGTGGGGGCTGTACGAGCCGACGCACAGCGAGGTCCCGCTGCGCGACCGGGGCCGACCCGTGGCGCTGTCCGGCAGTGCGCTGGACCAGCTCGTCAACACCTGCTCGCTCCAGTGGTTCCTGGGGCGCGAGGTGAAGGCGGACGCCCCCTCGACCGCCGCCCAGGGCTTCGGCAACGTCGTGCACGTCCTGGCCGACGAGGTCGCCTCCGGCCGCACCCCGGCCGATCTCGCGGTCCTCATGGAGCGCCTGGACTCCGTATGGGACGCGCTCGCCTTCGACGCCCCCTGGAAGTCACGGCAGGAGAAGGAGCACGCACGGGCGGCCCTGGAGCGCTTTCTGCACTGGCATGTGATGGAGCGCGGCCGCACCCCGGTCGCCACGGAGCACTCCTTCGACGTCACGCTCGAAGCCGACGCCTATAAGGTGCGCATCCGCGGCAGTATGGACCGCGTCGAGACGGACGGCGAGGGGCGCGCCTACGTCGTCGACTTCAAGACCGGCAAGCAGGCCGTGACCCGCGGTGATGTGGAGCGCCACCCCCAGCTGGCGGCCTACCAGCTGGCGGTGCGTGAGGGCGCCGTCGACGACCTCTTCGACGGCCGGCGCCCCGAGCCGGGCGGCGCGGAGCTGGTCCAGCTGCGGCAGGGCGCCGCCAAGAGGGACGGCGGCGACGGCGTCCCCAAGGTCCAGGCCCAGGAGCCGCCGGACGGGGAGTGGGTGGGGGAGCTGCTCGCCACCGCGGCCGGGCGGGTCCTCGACGAGCGTTTCACCCCGAGCACCGGCGACCACTGCGAGCGCTGCGCCTTCCGCGGCGCGTGCAGCGCCCGCGCGGAGGGCCGCCATGTGGTCGACTGACGCCCCGGAGCTTCCGCTGACGGGGACGACGGGGACGTCGGGGACGACGGGGCGTCCGGTGACGACAGGGCGTCCGGTGACGACAGGGCGTCCGGTGACACGGACGACCGGGACGACCGGGATGATCGGAACGACGGGGACAGCAGGGACGACGGGGACAGCGGGGCCTGTCGGTGGGCACAGATAGCCTCACTGGAGTGTCAGCCCGCATCACCGATCCGGAGGAGCTCAAGGAACTCCTCGGGATCCCGTTCACCCCGGAGCAGGTGAAGTGCATCACCGCACCGCCCGCCCCGCAGGTGATCGTCGCCGGGGCGGGCTCCGGCAAGACCACGGTGATGGCGGCCCGCGTCGTCTGGCTGGTGGGCACCGGGCAGGTCGCGCCCGACCGGGTGCTCGGCCTCACCTTCACCAACAAGGCCGCCGGAGAGCTGGCGGAGCGGGTCCGTAAGGCCCTCGTCACGGCGGGCATCCTGGACCTCGACCCGGACCCGGGCGCCGCCGAGGAGGCCGCGGGCGAGCCCGCCATCTCCACGTACCACGCCTTCGCCGGTCAGCTGCTCAAGGATCACGGGCTGCGCATCGGCCTGGAGCCGAGCGCCCGGCTGCTGGCCGACGCCACCCGGTTCCAGCTCGCCGCCCGCGTCCTGCGCGCCGCCCCTGGCCCGTATCCGGCGCTCACCCGCCCCTTCTCCGACCTGGTCACCGATCTGCTCGCGCTCGACGCCGAGCTCGCCGAGCACCTCGTCCCCGCCGGGCGGCTGCGCGCGTACGACACCGAGCTGCTGCGGACGCTGGAAGGGACGCGGCTCACCAACGAGGCGCTGCGCAAGGTGCCCGAGGCCGCCCGTGCCCGCCAGGAGCTGCTGGGCCTGGTCGAGGCGTACCGCGAGGAGAAGCGCCGCCGCGATCTGCTCGACTTCGGCGACCAGATCGCCCATGCGGCCACCCTGGCCCTCGACCACCCGGAGGTCGGCCGGATCCTGCGCGAGCAGTACGCGGTCGTCCTGCTCGACGAGTACCAGGACACCTCCGTTGCCCAGCGGCTGCTGCTGTCCGGTCTCTTCGGCGGCGGCACCGGACACCCCGTCACCGCCGTCGGCGACCCCTGCCAGGCCATCTACGGCTGGCGCGGCGCCTCCGTGGCCAACCTGGACGACTTCCCCGAGCACTTCCCGCACGCCGACGACCGCCCCGCGCGGCGCTTCGCGCTCAGTGAGAACCGGCGCAGCGGCGGCCGCCTCCTGGACCTCGCCAACGGGCTGGCCGCCCCGCTGCGCGCGATGCACGAGGGCGTCGAGGCGCTGCGCCCCGCGCCCGGCGCCGAGCGGGACGGATCGGTGCGCTGCGCGCTGCTGCCCACCCACGCCGAGGAGCTGACCTGGCTCGCCGACTCCATCGCCCACCTGGTGCGCACCGGCACCCCGCCCGGTGAGATCGCGGTCCTGTGCCGTACGGCGGGTGATTTCGCGCAGATCCAGGGCGCCCTGGTGGAACGGGACATTCCGGTGGAGGTGGTGGGCCTGTCGGGGCTGCTGCATCTGCCGGAGGTCGCCGATCTGGTGGCCGTCTGCGAGGTCCTCCACGACCCCGGGGCCAACGCCGCGCTGGTGCGTCTGCTCACTGGGCCGCGCTGGCGGATCGGCCCACGCGACCTCGCGCTGCTCGGCCGCCGCGCCCGCGCGCTGGTCTCCCACGGCGGGCCGGACGGGGCGGAGGACGACCCGGACCGACGGCTCGCCGAGGCCGTCGAGGGCACCGACCCCTCCGAGGTGATCTCCCTCGCCGACGCCCTCGACACCTTTCTGGAGGCGGGCGGCGGCCCGGACGACGGGCTGCCCTTCTCGGCCGAGGCACGGGTGCGGTTCGCCCGGCTCGCCGCCGAACTCCGCGAACTGCGCCGCTCGCTGGCCGATCCGCTGATGGACGTGCTCCACCGGGTCCTGGCCACCACGGGCCTCGAGGTCGAGCTGTCCGCCTCACCGCACGCCCTGGCCGCGCGCCGCCGCGAGACGCTCGGCAACTTCCTGGACGTCGCGGCCGCCTTCGCCGGCCGGGAGGGCGGCGCGGCCGTGGAGGGCGAGGCCACCCTTCAGGGCTTCCTCGGCTTTCTGCGCACCGCCGCGCAGTACGAGAAGGGGCTCGACAACGCCCTTCCCGGCGGCGAGAACACCGTCAAGGTGCTCACCGCCCACAAGTCCAAGGGGCTGGAGTGGGACGTGGTGGCGGTGCCGGGGCTGGTCGCCAAACAGTTCCCGAGCGAACAGTCCCGCGAGTCCTGGACGGCGAACGCGAAGGTCCTGCCGCATGCGCTGCGCGGGGACGCGCGGACCCTGCCGGACGTCACCGCCTGGGACAGCAAGGGGATCGCCGCCTTCAAGGACGCCATGAAGGGGCATCAGGGGACCGAGGAGCTGCGGCTGGGCTATGTGACCTTCACCCGGCCGCGCTCGCTGCTGCTCGGCTCCGGCCACTGGTGGGGCCCCACCCAGAAGCGGCCGCGCGGCCCGTCCGCCTTCCTGGACGCGCTGCGCGAGCACTGCGAGGCGGGGTACGGCGAGGTCGAGGCATGGGCCGAGCCGCCGGAGGAAGGCGCCGAGAACCCGGCCCGGCAGGAGGCGGCGGCCGACCGGGCCTGGCCGCTTCCGCTCGACCCGGCCGCCTTCCGCCACCGCCGCCGCGCGGCCGATGTGGTGCTCGCCCATCTGGCGCGCATCGAGACGGCGGGGGGTCCGCACGAGGACCTCCCTACGGACGCGGCCGAGGACCCGTACGAGGACGCGCCGTATGACGAGGTTCCGTACGACGACGCGGCCGACGGCTCGTATGAGAACGCGCCGTACGACGACGCGCCTTACGACGACGAGCCCGACGACGGTCCGTACGACGACGAGCCTTACCGCGGTCCTGACGACGCACCGGACCCCGGTGTGTCCGACATCACGCACGGCTCGGCCGAGGGCGAGCTGGCGCCCGAGGAGGTCCGGCTGGTCGGCTCCTGGGACCGCGATCTCGACGCGCTCGCCGGAGAGCTGCGCCGCGCCCGTGAGACCGTGCACGAGGTGCCCCTGCCGGGGACGCTCACCGCCTCGCAGCTGCTGCGTCTCGCCGCCGACCCGGACGGCTTCGCACGGGAGCTGGCCCGCCCGATGCCCCGGCCGCCGCGCCCCGCCGCGCGGCGCGGCACCCGCTTCCACGCCTGGGTCGAGTCCCGCTTCGAGGCGCTGCCGCTGCCCTTCCTCGGCCCGGACGAGTTGCCGGGCGGCGAGGACGACGAGGCGGAGATCGCCGACGAGCGGGAGCTGGCCGCGCTCAAGGAGGCGTTCGCGCGTACGCCGTACGCCCGTCGCACCCCGTACCGCGTGGAGGTGCCGGTCCAGCTGACCCTGGCGGGTCGTACCGTCCGCGGCCGGATCGACGCGGTGTACCGCGAGCCCGGAGCGGGCCCCGACGGCGGCCCGCGCTACGAGATCGTCGACTGGAAGACCGGCCTCTCCCAGGACGCCGACCCGCTCCAGCTGGCCATCTACCGCCTCGCCTGGGCCGAGCAGCACGGACTGCCCCTGTCGGCGGTCACGGCGGCCTTCGTGTACGTGCGCAGCGGCGAGGTCGTCCGGCCCACCGGGCTGCCCGGCCGGGCCGGGCTCGAGCGCGTCCTGCTCGGGGAGACGGGCGGCGAGGCGGGCGGCGAGCCGGAGGACGGGTACGCGTACGGGAACGGCGGCGCGACCGGGAATGACCGTATCCACGACGGAACCGTGACCGAGAGCGAGCACACATGAGCGCCCCGGAGGCCCCCGCCCTCGCTTCGTCGCGGGCCGGATAGGCTCGCGTGTATGAGCAACACCCCGGACCCGGACAATGCCGTCCGCGCCTATGTGGACGGCCACGGCGCCGCCTTTCTCGACGAACTCTCCGAGTGGCTGCGCATCCCGTCCGTGTCCGCCGACCCCGCACGCGCCGAGGACGTCCGGCGCAGCGCGCAGTGGCTGAGGGACCACCTGGCCGCGACGGGCTTCCCGGTGGCTGAGATATGGGACACACCGGGCGCTCCGGCCGTGTTCGCCGAGTGGCCGTCCGGCGATCCCGACGCCCTTACGGTGCTCGTCTACGGCCACCACGACGTCCAGCCCGCCCACCGCGAGGACGGCTGGCGCACGGACCCCTTCGAGCCCGTCATCGAGGACGGCAGGCTGTACGCCCGCGGCGCCGCCGACGACAAGGGGCAGGTGCTCTTCCACACCCTGGGGATACGCGCGCATCTGGCCGTGACCGGCCGCCGCGCGCCCGCGGTGAACCTCAAGCTGCTGATCGAGGGCGAGGAGGAGTCCGGCTCCCCGCACTTCCCCGAGCTGATCCGCTCATACGCCGGCCGGCTGGCCTGTGACGTCGTGATCGTCTCGGACACCGGGATGTGGTCCGAGGACACCCCGACCGTCTGCACCGGGATGCGGGGGCTGGTCGACTGCCAGATCGATCTCCACGGCCCCGGCCAGGACATCCACTCCGGCTCCTTCGGCGGTGCGGTCCCCAACCCGGCCACCGAGGCCGCCCGGCTGGCCGCCGCTCTGCACGACGCCGACCGTAAGGTGGCGATCCCCGGCTTCTACGACGGCGTCGTGGAGCTGACCGACCGCGAGCGCGAGCTCTTCGCCGAGCTGCCCTTCGACGAGGCGGGCTGGCTGCGGACCGCGCATTCAGGCGCCACACTCGGCGAGGCGGGCTACTCCACCCTGGAGCGGATCTGGGCCCGCCCGACCGCCGAGGTCAACGGCATCGGCGGGGGCTACCAGGGGCCGGGCGGAAAGACCATCGTGCCCTCGGCCGCCCAGCTGAAGCTGTCCTTCCGGCTGGTGGCCGGCCAGGACGTGGAGAAGATCCAGTCGGCCGTGCGGGACTGGGTCGCCGCCCTGCTGCCGGCCGGTATCCGCCATGAGATCACGTTAGGGGGCGCCACCCGCCCCTGTCTGACCCCGCTGGACCACCCCGCGCTCCAGTCGGTGGTCCGCGCCATGGGGCGCGCCTTCGGCCAGAAGATCCGCTTCACCCGCGAGGGCGGATCGGGGCCCGCCGCCGATCTCCAGGACGTCCTCGGCGCTCCGGTGCTCTTCCTGGGCATCTCGGTGCCGTCCGACGGCTGGCACGCGCCCAATGAGAAGGTCGAGCTCGGCCTGCTCATGAAGGGCGCCGAGGCGGCGGCCCACCTCTGGGACGATCTCGCGGAGAATGGACGGTAAAAGCTCGCTTATGTACGTGAATCACCCGTTTCGCAGGGGGAGTTGGAAGCAGCCGTGACCACCTGGACCGACCGCGCCGCCGACCGGCCGATCACGCTCAGCGCTCCGAGCGGCATCGACCGCTCCGCGCACCACCGCTTGGACGAGGCGTGGCTGGCCGCGGCGTGGAGCCACCCGACGACGCGTGTCTTCGTGGTCTCCGGCGGCCAGGCCCTGGTCGACGACACCTCGGACGGTCGCACCGAGCTCGTCATGACCCCGTCCTTCGAGGCCCCGCACACCGAGAACCACCGCTACTTCCTGGGCACCGACCAGGAGGGCGTGCGCTATTTCGCGCTCCAGAAGGACTCCCTGCCGGGGCGGATGGACCAGTCGGCACGCCCGGCCGGGCTGCGCGAGGCGGGGGTGCTGCTGTCCGAGCGCGACGCCGGGCTGCTGGTGCACGCGGTCGCGCTGGAGAACTGGCAGCGGCTGCACCGCTTCTGCTCACGCTGCGGTGAGCGCACGACGATCGCGGCGGCGGGCCATATCCGCCGCTGCCCGGCGTGTGGTGCCGAGCACTACCCGCGGACCGACCCGGCCGTGATCATGCTGGTGACGGACGAGCGGGACCGTGCGCTGCTGGGGCGCCAGGTGCACTGGCCGGAGGGGCGCTTCTCGACGCTGGCGGGCTTCGTGGAGCCGGGCGAGTCGATCGAGCAGGCCGTGGTCCGCGAGGTGGCGGAGGAGGCGGGCGTCGAGGTCGGCGAGGTCGAGTACGTGGCCAGCCAGCCGTGGCCGTTCCCGTCCAGCCTGATGCTCGGCTTCATGGCGCGCGCCACGTCCTCCCACATCCAGGTGGACGGGGAGGAGATCCACGAGGCGCGCTGGTTCTCCCGGGACGAGCTGCGGGCCGCGATCGAGTCCGGGGAGGTCCTGCCTCCGTCCGGTATCTCGATCGCGGCCCGGCTGATCGAGCTCTGGTACGGCGAGCCGCTGCCGCGAGGCTGACGCAGCGGCCGGCCGTGGCCTGACGCGAGCCTGACTCAGAGGCCGACCTTGGCCTTGACCTGCGCCAGCGAGGGGTTGGTCAGGGTCGACCCATCGGCGAAGAGAACGGTCGGCACCGTCTGGTTGCCACCGTTCGCCTTCTCGACGAAGGCCGCGGACTCCGGGTCCTGCTCGATGTTGACCTCGGTGTAGGCGATCCCCTCGCGGTCCATCTGCCCCTTCAGACGGCGGCAGTAGCCGCACCAGGTGGTGCTGTACATCGTCACAGTGCCGGCCATCGGTCTTCGCTCTCCTCGGGGTCGTCGTGGGTGGGCAGAAGGTGAACGCTCACCTTCCGCCGGTCATTCCCGGCGTTGTTCTCCCGCGTTCCGCGGCGTTCATACGACCGGAAGGCCATGGCTGTGGACAACCGGCACGGGCGTCCCCCAGGGACCTGGCAGCATGGCGGGGTGACTGCAGCAACGTCCTCCACTCTGTTCCCGCAGGGCTCCACACCGGGCACCTACGCGGCCACGCCGCGTGACGCCGACGCGGTGCTCGAGGGGCTCGACCCCGAGCAGCGCGAGGTGGCGACGTCCCTGCACGGCGCGGTGTGCGTGCTGGCCGGGGCCGGCACCGGCAAGACCCGCGCCATCACCCACCGGATCGCCTATGGGGTGCGCGCGGGCATACTCCAGCCCGCCAGTGTGCTGGCCGTCACCTTCACCAACCGCGCGGCGGGGGAGATGCGCGGCCGGCTGCGGCAGCTCGGCGCCGGCGGGGTGCAGGCGCGCACCTTCCACTCCGCGGCCCTGCGCCAGCTGCAGTACTTCTGGCCCAAGGCGGTCGGCGGTGAGGTGCCGCGGCTGGTCGAGCGCAAGGTGCAGCTCGTGGCCGAGGCCGCCGCGCGGTGCCGGGTCCGGCTGGACCGCAATGAGCTGCGGGACGTGACCGGCGAGATCGAATGGTCGAAGGTCACCCAGACCGTGCCCGAGGACTATCCGGCCGCGGCCGCCAAATCCGGCCGGGAGGCCCCCCGCGACGCCGCCGAGATCGGCCGGATCTACGCCACCTATGAGCAGCTGAAGCGCGACCGCGGCGTGATCGACTTCGAGGATGTGCTGCTGCTCACGGTCGGTGTGCTCCAGGAGCGGCCGGACATCGCCGATCAGGTGCGCCGCCAGTACCAGCACTTCGTGGTCGACGAGTACCAGGACGTCAGCCCGCTCCAGCAGCGGCTGCTGGATCTGTGGCTCGGTGAGCGGGACAGCCTGTGCGTGGTCGGCGACGCCAGCCAGACCATCTACTCCTTCACCGGCGCCACCCCCGACCATCTGCTGAATTTCCGCATCCGCCATCCCCGGGCCACGGTGGTCAAGCTGATCCGGGACTACCGCTCCACCCCGCAGGTGGTGCACCTGGCCAACGGACTGCTCTCCCAGGCCCGCGGCCGCGCCGCCGAGCACCGGCTGGAGCTGGTCTCCCAGCGGGAGCCGGGCCCCGACCCGGTCTACACCGCCTACGCGGACGAGCCGGCCGAGGCCGAGGGCACCGCCCGCCGGATCCGTGAGCTGATCACCCCGGTGGAGCAGGGGGGCGGTGGCGTCCCGCCGAGCCAGATCGCGGTCCTCTACCGGGTCAACGCCCAGTCGGAGCTGTACGAGCAGGCGCTGGCCGACGCTCAGGTGCCCTATCAGCTGCGCGGCGCCGAGCGGTTCTTCGAGCGGCCCGAGGTGCGCGAGGCGGGGCTGCTGCTGCGCGGCGCGGCCCGTGGCGGAAGCGCCGACCCGGCCCTGGAGGACGCGGACATCCCGTCCCAGGTGCGGGCCGTGCTGGGCACCCGGGGCTGGACGCCCGAGCCCCCGGCGGGGTCCGGCGCGGTGCGCGATCGCTGGGAGTCCCTGGCCGCCCTGGTGCGGCTCGCCGAGGACTTCGCGCGGAGCCGGCCCGGGGCCACGCTGTCCGATCTGGTGGCGGAGCTCGACGAGCGGGCGGCGGCGCAGCACGCCCCCACCGTCGAAGGCGTGACCCTCGCCTCACTCCACGCGGCCAAGGGCCTCGAATGGGACGCCGTCTTCCTGGTCGGTCTCACCGAGGGCATGATGCCGATCACCTACGCCAAGACGGAGCCGCAGATCGAGGAGGAGCGTCGGCTGCTCTATGTGGGGGTCACCCGCGCCCGTCGCCATCTGACGCTGTCCTGGGCGCTCTCGCGGACTCCGGGCGGCCGGGCCTCCCGTCACCCCACCCGCTTTCTCAACGGGCTGCGGCCCGGCTCCCAGGCCCTGGGCGCCCGTACCCCGGGCGGGGGCGGCGGGATCGAGCGCGGGACGGCGGCCCCGGGCGGGGGCAGCGCGGTGCGCAGGCGGCGCGGTCCGGTCCACTGCCGGGTGTGCGGCCGGGTGCTGACCGACGCGGGCGAGATGAAGCTGATGCGCTGCGAGGACTGCCCGTCCGAGCTGGACGAGGCGCTCTATGAGCGGCTGCGCGACTGGCGGGCGGAGCAGGCGGGGCTGCTGGGACAGCCGGCCTACTGCGTGTTCACCGACAAGACGCTGCTGGCGATCGCCGAGGCCGTTCCGGGAACCGCATCGGAGCTCGTCGGCATCTCTGGTGTCGGAAGACGGAAGCTCGACCGGTTCGGAGCCGACGTTCTCGCGCTGTGCGCGGGCCGGGAACTGCCCTCGGCATGCGATGGCGAGGGGAGCGGCGGTGCCGGAGGAAGCCATTCGGGTGAGCCTTGGCAAAACTCGACGGAAAAATAGTTTGCGCGCGTGGAGGCCATACCCATAGCCTTCCGAGCACGGAGACAACGCCCCTTCCGGGAGCCGAGGATTCCGTGTTGTACTGAACACCCCGGACTGGTTTCGATCGGTCCCCGAGACGCCGAGAGGAGGCGAAGACCAATGATCAGCTTCATCAACACCATCAAAATGGCCGATCGATCGGTCGTCGCCACCTGCCTGCTCGGCGCCGCACTTCCTGGCACCGGTATGTCCGGCGCCAATGAGGCGCGTCTCAGCGAGCGACCGATCCAGGCACCTGCGGTAGCGGCAGCGGCACGGGCAATCGCCTATGCCTTTGCGGCCAATGGTGCCGAATCCCGGGCGCAGCAGCAGCACCACAAGACGTGGGCCTTCCGCAGGCTCGAACCCTGGAGTTATCCAGCCTGATACAGGATCAGGTCGGCACCTTCCAGGGCCGCGGAACCCACACCGGGATCCGCGGCCCTTTTGATTTGCCACAGTCCGGCCAACAGCCGGACCGAAGAGACGAGGAACACACACCGTGCAACTCAACGCACCCGCCCCGTCCGCATCGACCGACCTGAACCGCCCGCCTGACCCCTCGGAGGACTCCTTGACCCCGCTCACCGCCCTCACCGATCTCGATGAGGCCATCGACAACCTGGGTGTAGCCGTTCCGTGCCGTTCGTACGACCCGGAGGTCTTCTTCGCCGAGTCCCCGGCCGACGTCGAGTACGCGAAGTCGCTGTGTCAGACCTGCCCGCTGCGTGAGGCATGCCTCGCCGGGGCCAAGGACCGCCGTGAGCCCTGGGGCGTCTGGGGTGGCGAGCTCTTCGTCCAGGGTGTGGTGGTGGCCCGCAAGCGGCCGCGTGGCCGCCCGCGTAAGAACCCGGTCGCGGCATGAGCACCATCGGCACCATCGATCGCCCAGCGACGCACGACCCCATGAAGCAGGTCCCGACGATGACCCCACCGGTCTCCGAAACCCCCGCACCTGATACCTCCGGCGCGCCCGAGTCGCGCCAGAACAGGAACCGAGAGATGCAACTCATCCAAGAAGCCCTGGCGCGTGCGCATATGCACGACCGGCTGCATGAAGCCGAGTCCGAACGAAGGGCCGTTCGGCTCGCGGCCGCCCGCCGGATGCAGCGCCGCGCGGAGCGCGCCTCGCGCCGTGCCCGCCGCGCCCTGGCCATGGCCGTCATGCAGTGACCATGTGCGGCACCGACCAGACGCAGGGCTGATACGCAGACGCGCCGACCAGGTCATACACCGACCCGTCGCGCGACCCCGGGGGCCGGTCCGATCGGACCGGCCCTTCGGCTGTCCCGGAGCGGCCGCGCTCCGGGCGAGCGCCGCCCGGTGGCAGAGGCCCGGCCGGGCGCGAACTCAGGCCTTCTCGGTGCCCTGCCCGGAGTCGGCCTTCTCGGCGCCTTCCCCGACGTGGTCCTCGGCGTTGTCCGCGGCGCGGTCCCCGGACGCCGGGCCCACCGCGAAGCCGGGTACCCATGCCTCCAGTTCATTCCGCATCCGCACCGTGGCGCCCAACTGGCACAGCACCCCGATCGTGCTCAGGGTCACCCGGTGAATCAGCAGATAGGCGGGCGGCAGGTTCAGCTGATTGCCCAGCTCATAGACGGGGGAGCGACGATCGGCCATCCGCGCCGCCTGGCTGCGCAGCCACTGCCGGTCGAAGACGAACACATCGGTCTGGGCCGGTTCGAGCATCGGCAGCAGGAAGTCCAGCAGATCGTCGGGGTCGATCTCGATCGTCGGCTTGACGAACCCCTCCTCGCGCATCAGCTCGTAGACCCCCGCGGCGTCGCCGTCGAGCGCCAGGCGCAGCGCGATGCCGATGGGCTCCGGCAGCCCTTCGGGGAGCCGGTTCACCGAGCCGAAGTCCAGAACCCCCAGCTTCCACCGCTCCGGCGGCCCGTCCGGGTCGTCACCGGTCAGCAGCCGGAAGTTCCCCGGATGCGGATCGGCGTGCAGCAGCCCGGTGCGGGACGCCCCCGAGAACAGAAAGCGGGCCAGCAGCTGCCCGGCGCGATCCCGCTCCTCCTGCGTGCCGTCGGCTATCACCTCGGAGAGCGGTATCCCCTCCAGCCATTCGGTGATCAGTATCTGATCGCTCTGGTGCACCACCTCGGGCACCATGATCTCCGCGTCCTGCGCGTACTCCTCCGCATGGGCCCGCTGGGACGCCGCCTCCAGCTCGTAGTCCAGCTCCTCGGCGACGCGCTCGCGCAACTCCGCGATCAGCGGCTTGATGTCCAGCCCCGGCACCAGCGGACCCAGCACCCGGGCGAACCGGCTCAGTTGGTTGAGGTCGGACAGCAGCGCCTCACCCGCCCCCGGGTACTGCACCTTGACCGCCACCGTGCGCCCGTCGTGCCAGACCGCCCGGTGGACCTGCCCGATCGAGGCGGCCGCCGCCGGCTTGTCCTCGAATTCCTGGAACAGCTCCGCCCAGTCCGGCCCCAGCCGCTCCGCCAGCGCCGCGTGGACCGTGCGCGTGGGCATGGGAGGGGCCGCTTCCTGGAGCTTGGTCAGGGCCGCCCGGTAGTGCTTGGCTATCTCCTCGGGCAGCGCCGACTCGAAGACCGACATGGCCTGGCCGAGCTTCATGGCCCCGCCCTTGAGCTCGCCGAGGACCTTGAACATCTGCTCGGCGGTACGCTGCTGGACCTCGCGTGCGACGATCTCCGCCGGCCGCCCCCCTATCCGCTTCCCGAGCCCCCACGTGGCGCGCCCCGCGAATCCCAAGGGCAGCGTCGCCAGTTTGGCGGTACGGGTGATCGCCTTGCGCGGCAGATCGGTCATGCGCCCCTCCAACTACAGCCGTGCCATTCCGGGGATGCGGCCCCCGGCCCCCCGTCGCCCCATGTGCAGGCGTCGGTCACCCGGACATTGTCGCGTGCGATGCCTCTGCGGCCGAGGCATATACGGCATCCTCCTCCCCGGCCGCCCCGCAGCCGCATCCGGGATGTGCTTCGACCGGACGCGCCTCCCAGACGAGAGAGGGGAGCGCCAACTCCCACCGGACCCCCGCGCCCCCGGAGGGCCGACCGTCCAGGAAGGCCAGCGCCTGCACCGCCGCGAACCCCGCCACCACCATCGCCAGCGCCGCGTCACAGGCCGGGGCGGTCCGCCGGCGGCCGGACCGCCACTGCGCGAGCATCCGCGGCCAGGCGGGCTCCCGCTCGGCACGGCCCGCCGCGGCGCAGCCCGCACAGGGCGAGATACCCGGCACCACCAGCGGTCCCACCACCCCGGTGGCCTCGATGACCCCTGCGTAGAGATGGGGGGTCCCGGAGGCGAGCAGCGGCTCGGCCGGCTCCGGCTCCGGTGCGTACGCCGCGAGGCCGTCACGCGGGGCGATCACCACAAGGGCCAGCCCCGGCTCCCCCGAGGAGGTCCGCTCCCGCGCCGGGCTGCGCGGGAGCGGACCGGGCGCGGCCTGTCCCACCACGCGACGCGCGGCCAGATCCCGCCGCTCCCCGATCTGATCGGCCGACAACCCGCCGGGAGCCACATCCCAGGGCTCGACACGGCCCCCGTCCACCACATCGACCCGGCCGATCCCCTCGGCCGACAGCACGGCCGCGACCGCCGCCCCGACCCGCCCGGCGCCCCGGACCTGCACTCGCGTGGCCCGCCGTGCGGCGAGCAGCCGCGCGGCCGCCCCGGGCTCGGGATGCAGCACCGACAGCGAGCCCGCGTCCGGCCGCAGCCGGTCCAGGGCCGCGGCGGGCTCACCGCCGTCCCTCGGCTCGTCCAGCAGACCGGCCGCCGCCAGCCGGTCCACCAGTGCGTCGGCCCGCCCCTCCGGCAGTCCGATGGCTCGGGCCTCCTGCCGCAGCAGCGGCAGACCGCGTGTGCCGTCCAGCAGCTCCAGGAAGCTGCCCGTGGCCGTGTCCACCGGCCCCATCACCACCGCATGCGCGCGGGCCACCCCGAACTGCACCGTGTCCCGACTGCGCCAGCCCCGCCGCAGCGCTGGCTTGAGCATGGGATGCATCCCCGTTCCCCCCCGTCGATGATGTATGTATGTTCGAGTCGAATCTTGCCTGTTCATGTGATGTCGTCATGAGCTGTGCCGGTTCGCTTCCGTTGAACCGCCCTCAGCATGCGGATTGGTGCCGTTGCTCCGCTGAGCGTTGTCCACAGGTCGTGGAATAAGTCGTACTAGTCCGGTCGTACAACCCCGGTCAGCCCATTCCCGCCCAGTCGTACACGCCGTGCACACCGTGGAGTGGTTCGGTTCGCAACCGACGTGCGGGGCGGGACTTCCCCGGCTGCCAGCGGGTAACGTCGGGGCGTGTCCGCCGATCCGTCCCCTCGCACCGCGGCCGAGAACCCCTCGCGCAGCGCCGCGAGCGCACCGCGCACCGTCCCGAGCCCGCCGAGCCGGGGCGCGGGCGCGAGCGCGGTCGAGGTCCGCCGGAGCACCCGGCGGCGCAGGACGGTCTCCGCCTATCGCGAGGGCGACCGCACCGTCGTCCTCATCCCCGCCCGGATGTCGGAGGCGGAGGAGCGGCGCTGGGTGAGCGTCATGCTGGAGAAGCTGGCGGCGCAGGAGAGCAAGCGGATGCTGGGCGACGCGGAGCTGGCCGCCCGCGCCGAGTGGCTCTCCGGCCAGTACCTGGACGGGCGGGCCCGGCCCGCCTCCGTCCGCTGGGTCACCAACCAGAACACCCGATGGGGGTCGTGCACCCCCGCCGAGGGCAGCATCCGGCTCTCGCACCGGCTCCAGGGCATGCCGGAGTACGTCGTGGACTACGTGCTCCTCCACGAACTGGCCCATCTGCTGGTGCCGGGGCACGGCCGGCGTTTCTGGCAGCTCCTGGAGGCGTATCCGCGGACCGAGCGGGCGCGGGGCTACCTCGAAGGGGTGGTCGCCGCCGGGCGGTTGCCGTACCTTTCCGGGGCCGGGGACGACCAGCCGTGAGGGAACCACGCCCGGCTCTCCGACGTCGCTCATAGTCGGCGGCAGCGGCTAGCCTGGCGCGACAAACGCACTCACGGTATCGGGATGGGGGACGGTCCTCACGTATGGCCAGGGAATTCCAGCGGGGCCACAAGGCCAGGATCAGTGATCTGACGGCCGGGAGGGATCTGTACGTCGGGGTGCAGATCGCCGGACCCGGCCTGAGCTTCGACATCAGCTGCTTCGGTCTCGATGCCAACGAGCGGCTGTCGGACGACCGCTACTTCATCTTCTACAACCAGCCGAAATCCCCTGAAGAAGCGATACAGCAACTCGGGGCGCAGGCCGGTGACACGGACTCGTTCCGCGTCACGCTCGACAGCATCCCGTCCACCATCCAGAAGCTCTCCTTCACCGCGACCATCGACGGCGCCGGGCAGATGTCGCAGATCGGTCCCGGCTACCTCCGGATCGTCGCGGGCGGCGAGGAGGTGGCCCGGTACTCCTTCACCGGCTCGGAGTTCAGCACCGAACGCGCGGTGATGCTGGGCGACTTCTACCTCAAGGACGTGTGGCGGTTCGCCGCCGTCGGTCAGGGCTTCGACGGCGGACTGGAGGCGCTGCTGAAGAACTTCGGCGGTGAGGTGGCCGAGGAGGAGCCCGCCCCCGCGCCCGCCCAGGGCGCCGCGCCCGGCTTCGCACCGCCCGGCCAGGCGGCTCCCGCTCCCGGCTTCGCACCCCCGGCCGCGACCGCACCCCCGGCCGCGACCGCACCCCCAGCCGCGACCGCGGCCCCGGCCGCTCCGGCCCCGCCCGCACCGCAGCCCGCCCCCGCCTTCGGCGCTCCCCAGGCAGCGCCGCCCCAGGGGCCGCCGCCTCAGGCAACACCGCCCCAGGGGCCGACGCCCCAGGGGATGCCCTCCCCGGGCACGCCTCCGCAGGGAACGCCGCACGGCACCCCGCCCCAGGGCACGCCCCCGCAGGGCGTCCAGCCGCCCGTCCCCGGCACCCCGCAGATGCACGGCGCCCCGACCATCGCCGCGCCCATGGCGCCGCCCGGCCAGGTCCCGCCGCCCGCTCCACCGGGCCAGTTCCCGGGCCAGCAGCCCCAGTTCGGCCAGCCGCCGGGCCAGACCCCGCCCGCCCCCGCGCCGTACGGCCAGCCACCCGCCCAGCCGTATCCGGGCCAGCCCGGCCCGCCCGCCCAGCCGTACCCCGGTCAGCCCGCCCCTTACGGCGGCCAGGGCCAGCCGCAGGCCATGGGCGTGCCCCAGGGCGGTGGCGCGCCCGGGGTCCAGGCCGCGCTCGCCCAGTACCGCGAGGCGCCCACCGGTCAGCGCTGGACGCCGCAGAACCCCCGGATGATGCGGGTCGACCTCGGCGTCGGCGGACAGCCCGTGCTCGCCCGCCAGGGCACGATGGTGCTCTACCAGGGCAAGGTCGACTTCAGCTACAAGGGCGCCGGCTTCCGCGGCCGGATCGTCGGCAACGCGACCGGCCAGGAGATGCAGCTGATGCGTTGCACCGGCCAGGGCCAGGTCTTCCTCGCCGAGAACGCCGCCGAACTCCACCCGATCGAGCTCCAGGGCGACGCCATCTGTGTGGCCGCCGAGAACGTGCTCGCCTTCGACGAGTCGCTGCACCACGAGGTGCGCCGGATCGAGGGCCACGGCATCCCCGGCGGCGCGCTGTTCACCCTCCAGTTCCAGGGCACCGGCACCGTCGTGGTGAAGACCGAGGGCACGCCGGTCGTCCTCCCGGTCACCCCGACCACCTTCGCCGACAGCAACGCCATCGTGGCGTGGTCCGCCGGAGCACAGGTGATCATCTCCAGCCAGGTGCGGCTGCGCCGCAGCGCCTACCCCGGACACAGCGGGGAGACCGTGAACCTCCAGTTCCGTGGTGCGCCCGGCAACTTCATCGTCGTCCAGCCCTACGAGGTCTGAGGGAGCCCGTCATGGACCAGCAAATGATCTCGGGCTTCGCCCCCGCCCCGGTCGCCGCCCGTATGGAGAACCACGGCGCCAGCATGCTCAAGGTCGCCATGCAGAGCGGCCAGGACCTCTTCGCCCGCACCGGCTCGATGGTGGCCTACGAGGGCTTCGTCCAGTACGAGCCCAACCCGCCCGCGGTACGTCAGATGGCCTCCCAGTGGCTCACCGGTGAGGGCGCCCCGCTGATGCGGTGCAGCGGCGACGGGCTGCTCTACCTCGCCGACTACGGGGCCAACGTCGTCTGCATCAACCTCAACGGCGACGCCCTGTCGGTCAACGGCACCAACCTCCTGGCCTTCGACGCGCACCTCCAGTGGGGCGTCGAACGGGTCAAGGGCATCGCCAAGTTCGCCGGGCAGGGCCTGTTCAACGTGGGCGTCTCCGGCACCGGCTGGGTCGCGCTGACCTCCCGCGGCAACCCCATCGTCGTCGACTGCGGCCGTGGCGAGGACGAGACCTATGTGGACCCGGACGCGCTCGTGGCCTGGTCCTCCGGGCTCAAGGTGAAGGGCAAGCGCAGCTTCAAGGCGTCGTCCCTGATCGGCCGGGGCAGCGGCGAGGCGTATCAGCTCGGCTTCTCCGGGCAGGGCTTCGTCGTCGTACAGCCCAGTGAGGACAGCACCGACCGGCTCCGGGCCCGGGGCTGAGGGGGAGGGACACCAGATGCAGAGCCCGCTTTTCGCCTTCACCGAGGCCCAGACGCAGGACCGCTACGCGCTCCAGAACCCGCACCTGCTGCGGGTCGCCCTGAGCGGCCATGAGGATGTGCTCGCCCGTAAGGGCAGCATGGTCGCCTATCAGGGGCTCATGGAGTTCGACGGTGAGTACCAGACGCCGGGGCAGCGCAGCGCGCGGAGCCGTTCCGGTGAGGGCCTGGACCTGATGCGCTGCTCCGGGCAGGGCACGGTCTACCTCGCCAACCTCGCCCAGCACATCCATGTGATGGACGTGGACCACGAGGGGCTGACCGTCGACAGCTCCTATGTGCTCGCGCTCGACTCCACGCTGCACTGGGAGACGATCGCGGTGGACAGCCAGTACGGGATCTCCGGATCCGGTAAGTACAACCTCAACATCTCCGGCCAGGGCAAGGTCGCGCTGATGACCTCGGGGGAGCCGCTGCTGCTCCAGATCACCCCCGACAAGTACGTCAACGTCGACGCGGACGCCATCGTCGCCTGGTCCAGCTCGCTGCGGGTCCAGATGCAGGCGCAGACGCACTCCTCGGGCGTCTGGCGGCGGCGCGGCAACACCGGCGAGGGCTGGGAGCTCAGCTTCCTCGGCCAGGGCTATGCCCTGGTGCAGCCCAGCGAGCTGCTGCCGCCGCAGAACGCGGTGATCGGGGGCGGTATGGCCGCGCAGTTCGGCATGGGCCAGCAGGGCGCCCGCGGGCAGAACCAGGGCAACATCTTCAGCAACTGACCGGGACCACCGGCGCGACGGCCGCGGACCCTCTCGGGTCCGCGGCCGCCTCGCGCTCCAGGCTCGCTCCGGTTCGCCCCGGCTCGCTCCTCAGATCAGCGCACGCGTACGCGTCACCAGGTGCCGCACCGACTCATCGGCCACGTCGGCCACCTCCGCGTAGCCGAACCAGCGCAGGTCCAGCGACTCGTCGCTGATCGCCGCCACCGCGCCGCGGGGCGCCACCGCCGCGTACTGGACGTCCAGGTGCCAGGCGCAGGGGGTGTGGTGCCGGTCGAGCCGCACCGGGCCGCCGGGGAGCAGCGTCAGCCCCTCGATCCCGGACTCCTCGGTGGCCTCGCGCAGCGCCGCGCCCGCGAGCGTGGTGTCGTCCGGCTCGCAGTGGCCGCCCATCTGGAGCCACATCCGCAGCTTCCGGTGCAGGGTGAGCAGCACGCGGTCCCGGTCCGGGTCGATCACCAGCGCGCTCGCCGTGATGTGGCCGGCCGCGCACGCCTTCCACATACCGTCCGGGTAGGCGGCCAGATGGTCGCCGTACTGCCGCCGCAGCCGCTCCTGGGCGGCGTCGGGCGCGGGCCACTCGGTGAGCACCCGCGCCGCGTCCTGGTGCAGACTCACTTCTCGCCGTCGCCCCGGTCGTCGTCCTTACGGTCCTCACGGTCCTCACGGTTCTCGCGGCTCTCGCGGTCCTCGCGCTCCTTACGGCGGCCGGGACGGTCGTGACCGTCCTTGTGGGCCGCGCCGCCCGCCGCCTCGCCGAGCATCTTGTCCAGCTCGGAGAAGTCCAGCTGCTCACGGTGGACGAAGCCGTCCGGGTCGTCGAGGTCCTGCGCCGTCGGCAGCATGTCCGGGTGCGCCCACAGCCCGTCGCGCCCCTCCAGGCCGCGCGCGTCGGTCAGGGAGGCCCACAGCCGGGAGGCGTCCCGCAGCCGGCGCGGCCGCAGCTCCAGGCCGATCAGCGTGGCGAAGGTCTGCTCGGCGGGGCCGCCGCTCGCCCGGCGCCGCCGCAGCGTCTCGCGCAGGGCGTCGGCGGACGGCAGATGCGGCTTGGCGGCGGCGTGCACCACCGCGTCCACCCAGCCCTCCACGAGGGCCAGAGCGGTCTCCAGACGGGCCAGCGCGGCCTTCTGCTCGGGGGTGTCCTCGGGCTGGAACATGCCCTGTTGCAGCGCCTCCTGGAGCTGCTCAGGGTGGGTCGGGTCCAGCTGGCCGACCGCGTCCTCGAGCTTGGCGGTGTCGACCTTGATGCCGCGGGCGTACCCCTCGACCGCGCCGAAGAGGTGCGAGCGCAGCCACGGCACATGGGCGAACAGCCGCTGATGGGCCGCCTCGCGCAGCGCCAGGTACAGCCGGACCTCCTCCTTGGGCACGCCGAGACCGGAGCCGAGCACCGCGATGTTGACCGGCAGCAGCGCCGCCTTGCCCGCCGGGCCCAGCGGCAGCCCGATGTCGGTCGAGCCGACCACCTCGCCGGCCAGCACGCCCAGGGCCTGCCCGATCTGGGTGCCGAACATGGCGCCGCCCATGGAGCGCATCATCCCGAGCAGCGGGCCGGCCATGGCCTGCATCTCCTCGGGGAGCACATCGCCCATGGCGGCACCGACCCGCTCGGCGACCGGGTCCACCAGGTCCTTCCACACCGGCAGGGTCGCCTCGACCCATTCGGCGCGGCTCCAGGCCACCGCGCTCGCGGAGCCGGAGGGCAGCGAGGTGACGCCGTCCAGCCACAGGTCCGCCAGGCGCACGGCCTCCTGGACCGCGTCCCGGTCGGTGGGGCCGACGCTCTCGTCCTTGCTGCCGTCGGCGGTGCCGCGTGCGACGGTCTGCCGGGCGATGTCCTTGGCCATGTCCCAGTTCACCGGGCCGCCCTCGTAGGAGAGCATCTGCCCCAGCTGCTGGAAGGCGGCGCCCAGGTCGCCCGGGTTCAGCGAACCGAACATCGCGGCGAACGGATTCTCCGCACCGCCGCCCGCGCCACCGGTGCCGCCGCCGAACCCGAAGGGATTCGGGGGGCCCTGCTCGCCGCCCTGGCCGCCCTTCTTCTTGCCGTCGTCGCCGTCCTCCGGCTCCTCCGGCGGGAGGCCGAATCCGAATGGGGTGTCACTCACGGGTTTCCTCGGCTCGTTGGGCCACCGGCCCTGGGCCGGTGGCGGATGCCCGACATCACCACCCAGCCTAGACACCTCGCCGGTTTCCGGGCTCGGTGCTTCGCTGATCGCCGCCCTGCGGCAGGATGGACGTCACCTGGTACGTATGCGTGCATGCGCTGCGTACTGAAGACAACCGCTGGAGACGCCCGGTGAGTTCCCCAGACCGAGAAGTTCGCGTTGCGCGAAACGATACGGCCCCTGCCGCACGACGCCCCGTCGTGGCGGTGACCGGTGCCGCCTCGGGCCCAGGTGCCCTGCTCACGCAGCGGCTCGCGGAGTCCGAAGAGGTCAAGCAGGTCCTGGCCATCGATGAACGCCGCGGTGAGGTGACCGAGGCGCAGTGGCATGTGCTGGACGTCCGCGATCCGGCCATCGCCGAGAAGCTGCGCGGCGCGGATGTGGTGGTCCACCTCGCCGTCGACCTGGACCTGGGCACCGACCCCGCCGCCCGCACCGCCTACAACGTGCGCGGCACCCAGACCGTCCTGACGGCCGCCGCGGCGGCGGGGGTGCGCCGGGTGGTGCTGTGCACCTCCGCGATGGTCTACGGGGCGCTGCCCGACAACGACGTGCCGCTCGCCGAGGACGCGGAGCTGAGGGCGACCGCCGAGGCCACCGGCGTCGGCGATCTGCTGGAGATCGAGCGGCTGGGGGAGCGTGCGCCCCGGGCGCATCCGGGGCTGAACGTGACCGTGGTGCGCCCGGCGGTCCTGGTCGGCGGCACGGACACCGCGCTCACCCGCTATTTCGAGTCACCGCGGCTGCTGGTCGTCGCCGGGTCCCGTCCCACCTGGCAGTTCTGTCATGTGGAGGACCTGGTCGGCGCCCTGGAGTACGCCGCCCTGGAGAAGGTCGAGGGCGAGCTCGCGGTCGGCTGCGAGGGCTGGCTGGAGCAGGAGGAGGTCGAGGAGCTGTCCGGCATCCGGCGCATGGAGCTGCCGTCGGCGGTCGCCCTGGGGGCCGCCTCCCGGCTGCACCGGCTCGGTCTGACGCCGTCCCCGGCCGGAGACCTCGCGTACACGATGCACCCCTGGGCGGTCAGCGGCAGCAGGCTGCACGCGGCGGGCTGGCGGCCGCGCTGGACCAACGAGGAGGTCCTGGCGGAGCTGCTGGAGGAGGTCGCGGGCCGCCATACGGTCGCCGGCCGGCGCCTGGGCCGTAAGGATGCCACGACGCTGGGCGCCGCGGGCGCGACGGTGGCCCTGGTGGGCACCGCGGCGATCGTGCGCCGCGCCCGTAAGGCGCGCCGCCGGGCCTGACGCGGCCCGGCCGGAGGGTGCACCACCTGGCTCGGCGAGGGCTCGGCGAGGGTCTGGCGGCGAGGGCCTGGCGAGGACGCGGCCGGAAGATGTTTTCCGGGATTCGATATCCGGTTGTTTCATTCATTCCACGAGGGCGGGACGGTACGGCACGATGGACGACATGGCACATGCGTACGATCACCCCGGAGAACTCGCGGCCGCCGACCCCATCCGGCTGCTGGCCGTCCGTGACACACCGCTGTCCGTGGACGAGGTGTTCGGGGCGGTGGGCGATGCGGCGGCGGGCGGCACGGCGCTGTTCGTGGGCACCGTGCGCAACCACGACGGTGGCGCGGAGGTCGGCGCCCTCGGCTACTCCGCGCATCCGACCGCCGAGGCCGAGCTGCGCCGGGTGGCCGAGAAGGTGGCGGCCGACTTCCCGGTGCGCGCGCTGGCCGCCGTGCACCGGGTGGGCGACCTGGTGATCGGCGATCTGGCCGTGGTGGTGGCCGTCTCCTGCCCGCACCGCGCGGAGGCGTTCGCCGCCTGCCGCCGGCTGATCGACGATCTCAAGCGCGAGGTCCCGATCTGGAAGCACCAGACGTTCGCCGATGGCACCGAGGAATGGGTCGGGGCGTAGTGGGCATACGGCCGCTAGGCACGGAAGGGTGTACTCCACTTGCGTAACCCGCACCCTGCCGTGAGCGTTGACGGTGCAGAGGATTAATCTGCTCATCTGTCAGTCGCGGTCCTCGCGTCGCGATGTTCCAAGGGGTCGGGAGGCTGCTGTGGGTGCGCTTCTCTGGTTGCTGATTCCGCTGTTCGCAGCGATAGCCGCGGCCATATACGCCGGCATAGCCGCCCGAGCCGGCACCCGGAAGACCGGGGGGGATGTAGCTGAACTGGCCGGATACGCCCGCTTCCGCGAGGCGATGGAGCGCCGGCCCCACGATTCGGACGCCGCGGTCTGACATCGCGCCCCCGTTCGCGCCGCCCCTCGTACGGACGGCCCCGACGGTGGACTGACGGACGCGTCCCGTACTGTCGTTCCATGCCACGCCGCACCGCGACGATGCTCGCCTCCCTTCTGATGCTGATCGCGCTGCTCTGCGCCGGAGTGCTGATCCCGGTGCCGTATGCGGAGATGTCGCCCGGACCGACGTACAACACCCTGGGTGAGCACAACGGGGAGTGCGTGCTCCAGATCTCCGGCCACAAGGGCTGTGAGACCACCGGTGGCCACCTGAACATGACCACGGTCCGCGTCACCGGCTCCGAGTACCGGATGAACCTCGTGGAGGCCGTCTACGGCTGGCTGGCGCACGATGACGTGGTCGTGCCGCACAGCACCCTCTACCCGGACGACAAGACCCCGGACGAGGTCGACCAGCAGAACGCCGAGGAGTTCACCCAGTCCCAGGAGTCCGCCAAGGTCGCGGCGCTGCGGGCGCTGAAGAAGCCGGTCACCGCGCATGTGATCGTCGGCGCCGTGCAGAAGGGCGCGCCGGCCCAGGGCAAGCTGCACGCGGGCGATGTGATCAAGTCGGTGGACGGCACGGCTGTCGGCGAGCCCGATGACGTCGCCAAGCTGGTCACCAAGCACAAGCCGGGCCAGAAGGTGGTCTTCTCGGTCGTCCCGGCCAAGGACGCGGCCGCCGCGGAGAAGCGCGGTAAGGAGCCCACCGGCGAGGAGCGCGTCACCATCACCACCACGAAGGCGGACGAGGGCGCCTCCCGCGCCATCGTGGGCATCCAGGCCGGGGTCGACTACACCTTCCCGTTCCGGATCGACATCAAGCTGGCGGATGTGGGCGGCCCCAGCGCGGGTCTGATGTTCGCGCTGGGGATCGTGGACCGGCTGTCGTCCGGGGATCTCACCGGCGGGAAGTTCATCGCGGGCACCGGCACCATCGACGACAAGGGCACGGTCGGCCCGATCGGCGGGATCGAGATGAAGACGATCGGCGCGCGCGACGCGGGCGCCCGCTTCTTCCTCACGCCGAAGGAGAACTGCGCGGCCGCCGCCAAGGACGTGCCCAGTGGGCTGCGGCTGGTGAAGGTGCACACGATCGACGACGCCCTCAAGGCGCTCGAGAAGATCCGTAAGGGGGACACCGCCGGTCTGCCGAAGTGCACGACGGACTGAGCGGCGCCCCCGTCGAGGGGTCGGTCGGGGGAGTCAGTCGGTGGCGAAGGTGGCGGCGAGCGCGTCCGCCAGGCCCGGCACCAGACCGGCCCCGGTGAGCACCTCGGTCGGGGAGTCCTTCTCCCGCAGCCGCAGGGCCGACTCACGGGTGCCGTCCCGCAGCACGGCGACGGTCATCCGGACCTCCTGACGGTCCGGGTGGTCGGCGACCCACGTGGCCAGCTCGGCCTCGTCCAGGTTCTCGGGCACAGAGCTCTCGGCGGACGGGGGCAGCATCTGCCGCTCCACGGTCAGCGCGCAGCCGGTCACGGCGTCCGGCCAGGCGATGGTGGCGAGGAACTCGTCGAGCGGGGCGCCGGAGGGCAGCTCGTCCTGCTCAATGGGGGTCAGGGGGGCGGTCTCCGCACCGTCCTCGTCAAGGCCGAGCTGGGCGGCGAGGCCGGGCTCCTCGGTGCGCAGCCGGGCGGTGTCGACGAGTGCGAAGAGCCGGGCGGGCTGGTCCCAGCCGATCCCCGAGGCGTATTCGTCGATCTCGAGGACGGCTCGGGTCAGTGGATTCGAGGCCAGCGGGCCGGAGGCGGGGGTTGCGTTGGACATGGTTCATATCGTGCCCTGTTCGGACCCGGAAACGGGAACTGAGTAAAGCCTGAGTAAGTTGCATCAGGTGGGCCCTGGAGTTCAGGGTCCCTCAATCGACAGCGAACTTCGAGGTGCGCACCTTGGCTTTCCAGATGCCGGACCGCGGCGGAGGCCCGACGGGGCCGCGGATCAGAGTCGGTCGACCGTCCCGGCGTGCCCGGACCCTGCTCATGACCCTGGGTGTGCTGGCCGTGTTGGCCATGCTCTTTGTCATGTTTGCCGGGTTTTGGACGGATTGGCTCTGGTATCGCTCACTTCATTACTCTTCCGTCTTCAGTACCACGCTGAAGACGAAGATCGGGCTGTTCTTCGTCTTCGGCGTGCTGATGGCCACGGCCGTCGGGATCAACATCTGGCTGGCGCACCGGCTGCGGCCGCCGCTCAGCGCGATGTCCATGGAGCAGCAGAGCCTGGACCGCTACCGGATGGGCATCGCCCCGTTCAAGAAGTGGGTGCTGCTCGCGGTCACCGCCCTGGTCGGGCTGATCGCCGGCGCCTCGGCGGCCGGCCAGTGGCGCATCTGGCTGCTGTGGGTCAACGGAGTGCCGTTCGGCCAGAAGGACCCGCAGTTCCACAAGGACGTGGCCTTCTACGCCTTCGATCTGCCCTGGTACCGCTTCCTGCTGAGCTTCGGCTTCGCGGCCACGGTGGTCTCGCTCATCGCCGCGGCCCTGGTGCACTACCTCTACGGGGGTCTGCGGGTCACCAGCCCCGGCGCCCGTGCGACCGCCGCCGCCACCGGCCATCTGTCGGTGCTGCTGGGTGTCTTCGTCGCGCTCAAGGCGGTGGCGTACTGGCTGGACCGCTACGGTCTCGCGGTGAAGTCCAGCGACTTCAAGGCGACGGGCAACTGGACGGGTCTGCGCTATGTGGACGCCAACGCCTATCTGCCCGCCAAGACGATCCTGTTCTGCATCGCGGCCATCTGCGCGGTGCTCTTCTTCGCGACGCTGTGGCGCCGCACCTGGCAGCTGCCGGTGATCGGCTTCGGCCTGATGGTGCTGTCGGCGATCCTCATCGGCGGGCTCTACCCGGCGATCGTGCAGAAGTTCCAGGTCCAGCCGAACGAGCAGGCCAAGGAGGCGCCGTACATCAAGAAGAACATCGAGGCCACGCGCCAGGCGTACGGCATCGATGACTCCAAGGTGGCGGACTACTCCGGCAAGAACGACAGCGAGGGCGGCGAGGCCCTCCGCAAGGCCGCCAATACGACGGCCAGTTACCGGCTGATCGACCCCAGCGTCATCTCGCCGACCTTCCAGCAGCTCCAGCAGGAGCGCAAGTACTACCAGTTCCCCTCGACGCTCGACGTCGACCGCTACAAGGGTGCCGACGGCAAGGACCAGGACACCGTCGTCGGTGTGCGCGAGCTGAACCTCAACGGCATCCCCAAGCGGAACTGGATCAACGACCACTTCACCTATACCCACGGCTACGGCATCGTGGCGGCGAAGGGCACCACGACCGATCCCAACGCGGACCCGGCCGGCTCCCCGGACTTCACCGAGTCCGGGCTGCCCACCAAGGGTTCGAGCGGCGGCGGGGTCGGCACCTACACGCAGCAGGTCTACTACGGCGAGAAGACCGATCAGTACTCGATAGTCGGCGGCCCCCAGAAGGAGCTCGACTACGAGAAGAACGGCGAGAAGACCACCAGCTACAAGGGCAAGAGCGGGGTCAGCCTGTCCAACCCGATCAACCGCGCCGCCTACGCCGTGGCGTTCGGCGAGCCCCAGATCCTCTACTCGGGCGCGATCGGCGACGGTTCGCGGATCCTGTACAACCGCACCCCCAAGGAGCGCGTGGAGAAGGTCGCCCCCTGGCTGACCATCGACGGTGACGCCTATCCGGCGGTGGTGGGCGGCCGGATCCAGTGGATCGTCGACGCCTACACCACGTCCAACGGCTATCCCTACGCCTCGCGGACGACCCTGGGTGACAGCACGGCCGACTCGCTGAGCGACGGGGACCGGTCGGTGGTCGCGCAGCAGAACAAGGTCAACTACATCCGCAACTCGGTCAAGGCGACGGTGGACGCCTACGACGGCACCGTCAAGCTCTACGAGTGGGACACCAAGGACCCGGTCCTCAAGACCTGGGAGAAGGCGTTCCCGGGCACGGTCGAGCCCAAGGAGAAGATCAGCGGCGAGCTGATGGAGCATCTGCGGTACCCGCAGGACCTGTTCAAGGTCCAGCGCGAGCTGCTGACCCGCTACCACGTCACCGACCCCAAGCAGTTCTACAGCGGCAGTGACGCCTGGCAGGTGCCGGACGACCCGACGCAGAAGGACGGGGACGCGGTACCGCCGTACTACCTCAGCATGAAGATGCCCGACCAGAAGGCGCAGACGTTCTCGCTGACGACGACCTTCACCCCCAACGGGCGTCCCAACCTGGGCGCGTTCATGTCGGTCGACGCCGATGCCAACAGCAAGGACTACGGCACGATAAGACTGCTGAAGGTCACCTCCAACGTGCCCGGTCCACAGCAGGTGCAGAGCGAGCTCAACGGTGATCCGGAGGTCGCCGAGTTCGTCCGGAACCTCAGGGGCACCGACTCCGACATCGAGTACGGCAATCTGCTCACCGTTCCGCTGGAGAAGGGCTTCCTCTACATCGAGCCGGTCTACGCCCGCGGTGGCAGCGCCAACTACCCGCTGCTGAAGAAGGTGGGCGTCTCCTACGGCAAGGAGACCGTCTTCAAGGACACCCTGGGCGAGGCCCTGGACGCCGTCTTCGGCGAGTCGTCCGAGGAGCAGCCACCGGGCGACGGCGGCCAGGAGGAACCGCCGTCGAGCACCAACCCGACGGTCAAGGAAGCCCTCAAGGACGCCCAGGACGCCTATCAGGACGCCCAGGACGCGCTCCAGAAGCAGCCGCAGGACTGGGAGGCGTACGGCAAGGCCCAGGAGGAGCTGAGGAAGGCGCTGGACCGCGCCGCCAAGGCGGAGCAGAAGGCGGCCGACACGCAGGGGCAGAAGCAGAACCAGCCACAGAGCCAGAGCGCCGGTGACGGCTCCGGCTCCGGCTCCGGCAACAAGGGCAGCTGACCCTTGCCGACCTGGGAGAACGGCCGGGCGGCCGGTCCCGCGCGTCGTGATACGGTGGTCGTAACACGACGCGGGGTGGAGCAGCTCGGTAGCTCGCTGGGCTCATAACCCAGAGGTCGCAGGTTCAAATCCTGTCCCCGCTACTGACAGACAAGGCCCGGATCCGCAAGGATCCGGGCCTTGTCGTGTGTTGTATGAGCGTCCACTCGGGGAATGCGGATACAAGCGTTTGGGTTGTCTCTCTGTGGGCATGTCGACAAAACGCTGAAGTGACCTCCTCGGCTGCGGTATACCAGGTGTACGCCGGATGCGGGTGATGCCACGATGGGATTTATGGGGGACAGGGTCAGTCTGTTGGAGACAGGGCGTTTTGCGCACACGCACGACGATGCCGAGGAGGAGACCCGGCACCGGCGCGCCGCCGAGGCCGGTGACACCGGCGCGATGAGCGCACTCGGCGCGCTGCTGCTGCGCCGCGGCGACCTCGACGGCGCCGAACCGCATCTGCGGGGCGCCACCGCGGCGGGCGACCGTGCCGCCGCCAACAACCTCGGTGTTCTGCTGCACCAGCGGGGCTACGCCGACGAGGCGGCCGGCTGGTGGCGCATCGCCGCCGTCGCCGGATCCGCCGCCGCGGCCCACGCGCTGGGCCGCCACCACCGTGAGCGGGGCGACGAGCCCGCCGCCGAGTACTGGCTGCGCCAGTCCGCCGAGTCCGGGCACACCCTGGGCGCGTACGCGCTGGGCGATCTGCTGGAGCACCGCAGCGACATCGGCGCCGAGCGCTGGTTCCGCGCGGCCGCCGAGCGCGGCCACCGCGAGGCCGCGTACCGGCTCGCCCGCATCCTCGACGACCGGGGCCCTGACGGTACCGAGGGAGCCGAGGGGACCGGCAGGGCGGGCCGGGAGGAGGCCGAGCAGTGGTACCGGCAGGCCGCCGCGCGCGGCCACCGCCGCGCCGCCCTCCACCTCGGCACGCTGCTGGAGGAGCGCGGGGAGACCAAGGAGGCCGGTCGCTGGTACCTGATGTCGGCCAAGGACGGTGAGGCCCGTGCCGCCTGCGCGCTGGGCTTCCTGCTGCGCGACGCGGGCGACACCGACAGCGCCGCCGTCTGGTGGCACCGCGCCGCCCAGGACGGCGACGGCAACGCCGCCAACGCGCTGGGCGCGCTGCACGCCGACCGGGGCGAGCCCCAGACCGCCGAGCGCTGGTACCGCGCCGCGCTCGACGCCGGGGACATCAACGGCGCCTACAACCTCGGGCTGCTCTGCGCCGAGCAGGGCCGGACCGCACAGGCCGAGCAGTGGTACCGCCGCGCCGCCTACGCGGGCCACCGCGAGGCCGCCAACGCGGTCGCCGTGCTGCTGCTCCAGCGCGGCGACGCGGCGGGCGCCGAGCCGTGGTTCTCCAAGGCGGCCGAGTCGGGCAGCGTCGATGCCGCGTTCAACCTGGGCATCCTGTACGCGGGCCGGGGCGAGGAGCGGGCGGCCCGGCAGTGGTACGAGCGGGCCGCCGCCGACGGGCACACCGAGGCCGCGTTGCAGGTCGGTCTCGCCCTCCAGCGGGAGGGCGACCTCCAGAGCGCCGAGCGCCATCTGCGCTGCGCCGCGGGGGGCGGCAGCGCCGAGGGCGCCTTCCGGCTGGCCGCGCTGCTGGACCGCTCGTCGGTCGGTGGCGATCCGGCGACCGGCACCGGCTTCGGCTCGTCCGGGACGCGCTTCCCGATCCCGCCGCCGGACGACGGCTCCGGGCCGCATGTCTCCGAGTACGAGGAGTGGTACGAGCGCGCCGCGCGCCAGGGTCACCGGCGGGCCCAGGTGCGCGTGGGCATGTTCGCGGCCGCGCGCGGCGATGTGGTCGAGGCCGCGCGCTGGTACCGCGCGGCGGCCGAGGCGGGCAGCAGCAACGGCGCCTTCAACCTGGGGCTGCTGCTGGCCCGGGAGGGCAGCGAGCCGGAGGCCGCCCTGTGGTGGACACGCGCCGCCGAGGCCGGGCACGGCCGGGCCGCGCTGCGGCTCGCGCTGCTCGCGGCCCGGCGCGGCGCCCTCGCCGAGGGGCAGCGGTGGTGTGCGCGGGCGGTCGAGCTGGGCCCCGCGGAGGTCGCCGAGCGCGCGGCACGGCTGTGGGACGCGCTCCAGCAGGAGCTCACGGCGTAGCGCTCCGGGCCGGATCCCCGGCCCGGAGCCACCGGCGGGCGTCCCGCCGGTAACCGGTTTGCTCGTGTCGTCCGCCCCGGGTTAAGGTTGGTGCACACCGACGCGGGGTGGAGCAGCTCGGTAGCTCGCTGGGCTCATAACCCAGAGGTCGCAGGTTCAAATCCTGTCCCCGCTACCACGGCGAAGGCCCGGATCCTCAGGGATCCGGGCCTTTCGTCTGTCGCTTCTGCCGTGGTCCTGACCGTTCTGCTTGTGCCGCTCGTCCTGCTTGTCGCGCTCGTCCGGTCCCGGGGCCGTCGCGCCGTTCCTCAGGCCGCGCAGTCGGGGCACAGCCCCCGGTAGGTCACCTCGACCGCGGAGATCGCGAAGCCGAAGCGCTCCTGTGCGGGCAGGTCGGCGAGCGGGTCGCCGGACGGGTGGACATCACGGATCATGCCGCAGCGCGCGCACACCAGGTGCTGATGCGCGTGATGGGCGTTGGGGTCGTAGCGCTTGGCTCTGCCGTCCGTACTGACTTCGACCACCTCGCCGAGCGAGACGAGCTCGCCGAGGGTGTTGTAGACGGTCGCGCGGGAAATCTCGGGCAGCCGCTCGGCCGCCCGTGCGTGGACTTCGTCGGCGGTGTAGTGCACGTGGTCCCCGTCGAGGACCTCGGCGACGACACGCCGCTGCGCCGTCAGCCTCCAGCCACGTCCCCTGAGCCGTTCCAGCAGGTCACTCATGCCATTCACCTATCAGTCAGATAAGGACAAGGGTAGCAGCGGGTGAGTCCTTGACCAGATCAGGTATCACTCTCCAACGCTTCTTGACTTAGACAATGTCCAATGTAGGATCGATGCCAGCCCCAGACCAGGGACAGAATGCGAGTACGCAGGAGGCGCACGTGACGGTCCAGGACAACATCACTGGTCCGCTGACCACGGAGTCCGGGGCTCCGGTGGCGGACAACCAGAACAGCGAGACGGCGGGCGCCGGCGGTCCGGTCCTCATCCAGGACCAGCACCTGATCGAGAAGCTCGCCCACTTCAACCGCGAGCGGATCCCGGAGCGGGTCGTGCACGCACGGGGCGCCGGTGCGTACGGCACCTTCACCGTGACCGCGGACGTGACGAAGTACACCCGCGCGGCGTTCCTCTCCGAGGTCGGCAAGCAGACCGAGACGTTCCTGCGCTTCTCGACGGTGGCCGGCAACCTCGGCGCGGCGGACGCGGTGCGCGATCCGCGCGGTTTCGCGCTGAAGTTCTACACCGAGGACGGCAACTACGACCTCGTCGGGAACAACACCCCGGTGTTCTTCATCAAGGACGCCATCAAGTTCCCCGACTTCATCCACACCCAGAAGCGCGACCCGTACACCGGCTCGCAGGAGGCGGACAACGTCTGGGACTTCTGGGGGCTCTCGCCCGAGTCCACCCACCAGGTGACCTGGCTGTTCGGCGACCGCGGCATCCCCGCCTCGTACCGCCACATGGACGGCTTCGGTTCGCACACCTACCAGTGGAACAACGCCGCGGGCGAGGTCTTCTGGGTGAAGTACCACTTCAAGACCGACCAGGGGATCAAGAACCTCACCACCGCCGAGGCGGCCGAGACCGCGGGTCTGGACCCGGACAGCCACCAGCGCGATCTGCGCGAGGCCATCGAGCGCGGTGACTTCCCGACCTGGACCGTGCAGGTGCAGATCATGCCGGCGGCCGAGGCGGCGAACTACCGCTTCAACCCGTTCGACCTGACCAAGGTCTGGCCGCACGCGGACTACCCGCCGATCGAGATCGGCAAGCTGGAGCTCAACCGCAACCCGCGGAACATCTTCGCCGAGGTCGAGCAGTCGATCTTCTCGCCGGCGCACTTCGTGCCGGGCATCGGCCCGTCCCCGGACAAGATGCTCCAGGGCCGCCTCTTCGCGTACGGCGACGCGCACCGCTACCGCGTCGGCATCAACGCCGACCACCTGCCGGTGAACCGTCCGCACGCGGCCGAGGCACGCACCCACGCCCGGGACGGCTTCCTGTACGACGGCCGGCACGCGGGTGCCAAGAACTACGAGCCCAACAGCTTCGGCGGTCCGGCGCAGACCGACCGGCCGCTGTGGCAGCCGTCCTCGGTCTCCGGTCTGACCGGTGACCACGAGGCGCCCTCGCACGCCGAGGACGACGACTTCGTCCAGGCGGGCAACCTCTACCGGCTGATGTCGGAGGAGGAGAAGGAGCGCCTGATCGAGAACCTGGCGCAGAACATCGCCAAGGTCTCCCGCGACGACATCGCACAGCGGGCGATCGAGAACTTCCGCAAGGCGGACGCCGACTACGGCAAGCGGCTGGAGGCCGCGGTCCAGGCCCTGCGCGGCTGACGGACGCCTGCCGTACCCACCGGAGAGGCCGGACGCCACTGGGCTCCGGCCTCTCCGCGTGCCGGGTGCCGGGTGCCGGGCGCCGCGTGCCGGGCGCGGTGTGCCCGGGGGGTGCCTCAGGCCGGTACCGGCTCGGGCGCCGGGGCCCAGCAGCGGATGATGTCGCGCACCGACACCACTCCGACCGGGTCGCCCGCGTCGAGGACGATCAGATGGCGGAAGCCGCCCTGGGTCATCGTGCGGGCCGCCTCGTCCAGCGTCCACCCGGGGGCGGCGAAGACGACGTCGGCGGTGGTGTGGGCGTGCGCGGTCTCCTGGTCCGGGTCCTGGCCCGCCCCCAGGGAGTTGAGGATGTCGCGCTCGGTGAGAATCCCCAGGCCGCTGGTGTCGGGATCGAGCACGATGGCCGATCCGACCCGGCGTGCGGACATCAGCCGGGCGGCCTGACGGAGCGTATGGGCCGGGCCGATGGTGAGGACCACCGAGCTCATGGCGTCACGGACGTGCATGGGCATGGATGGAGCCACCTCCTTGGGGAATCCATTCGCGAATGCCCGGCGCCGGAGGCGCCTGTGAATGGATGCACAAGTTCACAAGGTCGTGGATTCTCATGTTCACATGCCTGGGAAGGGGCAACAAGGGCGCGCGGAAGCCGATCTGCCGCTCAGCGCGCCCCGCGCTTCGGTTCCCACTCCGGTTCGCGCCCGGTGATCCTCGGCGCCGCCTTGAGGGCCCCTTCAGGACCGCAGATAGTCCAGCATCGCCCCGTGCAGCAGCCCGTTGGACGCCGCCGCGTCGCCGCTGTTCGGACCCGGTACGCCGTCGAGTCCGGTGAAGCGGCCGCCCGCCTCCTGGACGATCACCGCGTTGGCCGCCATGTCCCACAGCGACAGTTCCGGTTCGGCGCAGATGTCCACCGAGCCCTCGGCCACCATCATGTACGGCCAGAAGTCGCCGTAGCCCCGGGTGCGCCAGCAGGCGCGGGTCAGATCGAGGAAGCCGTCCAGCTTGCCGCGCTCCTCCCAGCCGCTGAGCGAGGAGTAGGCGAACGACGCGTCGGAGAGCCGGCTCACCCGCGAGACCGCCAGCCGGGTCGCGGACGACAGGCTGCGCCCGGCGTACGCCCCCAGCCCCTCGGCGGCCCACCAGCGGCGCCCCAGCGCCGGTGCGGAGACCACCCCGACCACCGGCCGGTCACCGCCCTCGCCGCGCTCCATGAGGGCGATCAGGGTGGCCCAGACGGGGACCCCGCGCACATAGTTCTTGGTGCCGTCGATCGGGTCGACCACCCAGCGCCGCGGACCGCTGCCCTCGCTGCCGAACTCCTCGCCCAGCACCGCGTCACGCGGCCGGGCGCGCTGGAGGGAGCTGCGGATCAGCTCCTCGGCCGCCTTGTCGGCTTCGCTCACCGGCGTCATATCGGGTTTTGTCTCGACCTTGAGGTCGAGCGCCTTGAACCGCTCCATGGTGGCCGAGTCGGCGGCGTCGGCGAGGACGTGGGCGAGGCGCAGGTCATCGTGGTAGTCGGGCATGGCCGAACAGTATCGAGACACGGCGCGGCGGAGCCACGCGACTCCGCATGACCTGGGTCCCGGGCCGGATGACCAGTGCTCCGGGCCGGATGACCAGGGCCTCGGACCGGGCGGGTCGGCCCGCGCGGGGCTGTCGACCGGGCTCTTGACTTCATCTGGCGGTCCGTCAATTCTGTCGGGCACATGCCCGGCCGGGAGGCGACGATGGCCGCTCTGGAGGCGACGATGCCCACAGCGCGTGAATCCTTACTCGACGCGGCCTTCGCCGCCCTTGAGGGCCGTCCGTGGCCGAGGGTCACGATGGCCGAGGTCGCGGCGGCGGCCGGGGTCTCCCGGCAGACCCTCTACAACGAGTTCGGCAGCAAGGAGGGCCTCGCCCGCGCCCTGGTGCGGCGCGAGGCCGACGCGTATCTGCGCGGGGTCGAGCGGGCGCTGACCGGGGCGCCCGGCGCGGTGGCGCCCAGGGAGCGGCTGGCCGCCGCGGCGGTGTGGACGGTCCGCTCGGCGACCGAGAACCCGCTGGTGCGGGCGGTGCTCACGGGCTGCTGGAACGACCGGCTGCCGATGCCCATGACGCCCGTGACGCCCGTAAGGACGGCACCGTCCGGGAGGGCAGCGTCGTCCGGGCCGCTGCCCGCGCCGGGCGAGCTGCTCGGCCAGGCGCGGGACCGGGCGGTGCGGCTGCTGGCGAGCGACTGGCCGACCGGTGCGGTGGAGCTGCCGCTGGCCTGTGAGGCGGTCGCCAGGCTGGCCCTGTCGTACGTGGTGGCGCCCGCCCCGGCGGCGGATGTGGCCCATATGGTGCGCACGGTGCTGGCCTGAGCGCACCGAAGCCGGCGGCTCGCCGCCGAAGCCGTGGCGGCCAGGGCTGGTCAGTGGGCCGAGCCGGAGAGCTGGAGCCCTATCACGCCGACGATCACCAGGGTGATGGAGACGATCTTGAGGGTGGAGACGAGATCGCCCAGGAAGACCATGCCGTAGATGGCGGTCCCGGCGGCTCCGATGCCCGTCCACACCGCGTACGCGGGTCCCACGTCGAGCTTCTTCAGGGACAGTGTCAGCAGCCCGAAGCTGCCGAGCGCGAACGCGCAGAACGCGATCGTCGGCCAGAGGCGGGTGAAGCCGTGCGAGAGCTTGAGACAGACGGCGAAGCCCGTCTCGAGGAGCCCGGCGACCACGACCAGCAGCCACGCCATACGATGCCCTCCCGTACCGCCGTCGGCTGCCTTCGTCCGGGCGTACCCGGTCGCCTTGGATCCGCCTTGGATCACTTGATGCGATTATCCATTTACCGCCCGGGGTGGACGGCAAACACTCGCCTAGTCGCCCTCCCGCCGCTCCCGCGTGGCCAGCAGCCGCCGCAGGGAGTACAGCCGGGCCGGTTCGGCGTGGCCGTCGGCCACCCACTGGTCCAGCGCGCAGTCCGGCTCGTCGTGGCTACAGGCGCGCGGACAGCCCTCGGTGCCCGGCTCCAGGTCCGGGAAGGCGTGGATGACCCGCGCCGGGTCCACATGGTGCAGGCCGAAGGACCGTACGCCCGGGGTGTCGATCACCCACCCCTTGTCGTCCGGCAGGGGGAGCGCGAGCGCGGAGGTGGTGGTGTGGCGGCCGCGGCCGGTGACCGCGTTCACCCGGCCGGTGGCCCGCTGGCGGTCCGGGACCAGCGCGTTCACCAGCGTCGTCTTGCCGACGCCCGAATGGCCGACGAAGACGGTGACCCGGTCCGCCAGCCGCTCCCGCACCCGGTCGGCGGCGTCGCCGTCGGCCAGCTCGTCACGGCTGGTGACGACGTAGGGGATGCCGAGCGACTCGTAGGTCTTCAGTAGCTCCTCGGCGGGCGCCAGATCGGACTTGGTGAGCACCAGCAGCGGCTCCAGGTCCGCGTCGAAGGCGGCCACCAGGCACCGGTCGATCAGGCGCGGACGCGGTTCCGGGTCGGCCAGGGCGGTCACGATCGCGAGCTGGTCGGCGTTGGCGACCACGACCCGCTCGTACGGGTCGTCGTCATCGGCGGTCCGGCGCAGCACGGAGGAGCGCTCATGGACCCGTACGATCCGGGCGAGCGTGTCCTTGGCGCCGGAGAGATCGCCGACGACCGCGACCCGGTCGCCGACCACGACGCCCTTACGGCCGAGTTCGCGGGCCTTCATGGCGGTGATGGTGCGGTCCTCGACCAGGACCGTGAGCCGGCCGCGGTCGACCGTCAGCACGAAACCCTCGGCGGCGTCCTCGTGCTTGGGGCGGATGCTGGTACGCGGCCGGTTGCCCCTGCGGTTGGGGCGGATCCGTACGTCGTCCTCGTCGGTGTGCTTGCCGTAGCGGCGCATGGGTCCAGGCTCTCAGGATCTCCGCGCCGAGGTCGTCGTCGCGTCGAGCATGCCGGACCACAGGCCGGGGAAGTCGGGGAGGGTCTTGGCGGTGGTCGCCACGTTCTCGACCAGCACGCCGTCGACGGCCAGGCCGAGTACGGCGGCGGCGGTGGCCAGTCGGTGGTCCTCGTAGGTGTGGAAGATCCCGCCGTGCAGCGGGCGCGGGCGGATCCGCAGTCCGTCCTCGGTCTCGGTGACCTCCCCGCCGAGTTCGTTGATCTCCTTGGCGAGGGCGGCGAGCCGGTCGGTCTCGTGCAGCCGCAGATGCGCGATGCCGCGCAGCACCGACTCGGAGTCGGCCAGCGCCGCGACCGCCGCGATCACCGGGGTCAGCTCGCCGACCTCGTGCAGATCGGCGTCGATCCCGGTGATCCGGCCGGTACCGGTGAAGGTCAGGCCGGTGTCGGTGAGCTCGCAGGAGCCGCCCATCTCGGTGAAGATCCGGCGCAGTTCGTCCCCGGGCTGGGTGGTGCGCTCCGGCCAGTCCGGGATGGTCACCCGGCCGCCGGTGACCAGGGCGGCGGCCAGGAACGGCGCCGCGTTGGACAGATCGGGTTCGACGACCAGGTCGCGGCCGAGCAGCGCGCTCGGCGCCACCCGCCACACTCCCTGCTCGCCGCCGGCCTCCGGGGTGTCCACCCGCGCGCCCGCCGCGCGCAGCATGTCGACGGTCATCCGGATGTGCGGCAGGGAGGGCAGCGCGGCGCCGATGTGGCGCACCTCGACGCCCTGGTTGAAGCGCGGCGCGGACAGCAGCAGCGCGCTCACGAACTGGGAGGACGACGAGGCGTCGATCCGGACCGGGCCGCCGTCCAGCGCCCCGCCGCCGTGCACGGTCATCGGCAGCGCGCCACGGCCGTCGTCGTCGATCCGGGCGCCGAGGGCGCGCAGCGCGTCGATCACGCCGTGCAGCGGACGCTCATGGGAGCGGGGGTCGCCGTCGAAGTGGACGGGCCCGTCGGCCAGCGCGGCGACCGGCGGCAGGAAGCGCATCACGGTGCCGGCGTTGCCGACGTCGATGGTGGCCGGGCCGTGCAGCCCGGCCGGGATGACCCGCCAGGCCTCGCCGCCGCCGGAGGGGCCGCTCGAGCCGAGGGCGCCGCCGTCGGACACCGTCTCCTCGATGCCGACCCCCATGGCGCGCAGCGCGGCGGCCATCAGGAGGGTGTCGCGGGAGCGGAGCGGGCGGCGCAGCCAGCCGGGCTCGGCGGCGAGCGCGGCCAGGATCAGACCGCGGTTGGTAACCGACTTGGATCCGGGCACGGTGACGGTCGCGTCCACCGCTCCGTCGGCGGTCGGAGCGGGCCAGAGGGCGGTGTGGTCGCCCGGGGAGGTCTCAATGCCGGTCATGGGTCTCACTTTAGTGGTTCGCCCAGAGTGCCAATCCTGATCGAAAGTGGCGAAACCCAGTCGAAACACGGCGCTGGTACAAGGCGCCGAAAGTGGCGCGCCGGGGGGACGTACGGGTCACAGCCCCAGCAGCCAGCGGCCCCCGGCGAGCAGCGAACACAGCGAGACGGCGTGGAAGAGCAGCAGCCAGGCGCCGGCCGGAATGCCCGTCAGCCGGGCGAGCTGGTCGGGGTCGGAGTCGTACGCGCCCCCGTGCCGGCGCTTGCGCTGGAGCTCGAAGGGCGGGCGCACGCCCCCCAGGAGGAGGAACCAGACCACGGCATACGCGAACCCCGCCTGGACGTCGGGTCCGGTCAGCCAGGAGACGAGGAGGAAGGCGCCGCCGCTGATGACGACCGTAAGGACGCCATAGGCGTTGCGGATCATCACCAGCATCGCGGCCAGCAGCGCCGTCGTCCCCCACAGCAGCAAGGTGATGTGGTCCGCCGCCAGCAGCCAGGCGCCGCCGAGGCCGAGCAGCGACGGGGCGGTGTAGCCGGACGCCGCGGTGAGGATCATGCCCAGGCCGGTGGGCTTGCCGCGGGAGACGGTCAGCCCCGAGGTGTCCGAGTGCAGCCGTATGCCGTCCAGCCGCCGCCCGCTGAGCAGGGCGACCAGGCCGTGGCCGCCCTCGTGGGCGATGGTGATCGCATTACGGGCTATGCGCCAGGCGGTGCGGAAGACGACGACCGCGAGCGCGACGATCCCGGTGGAGACGACCAGCCAGGTGGTGGGGTCGGGCTGGGCGCCGGTCACCCGGTCCCACAGGTCGGCGGCGTTCGTTGCGTCCATGTGCGGGCGGCTCCTCGGATCGGGTAGGGGTCGTGGCAGTGTGGCACCTATGTGCGGTCGATACGCAGCGAGCCGGAGGCCGGAGGATCTCGTCGGGCTCTTCGGAGTGCAGAAGTGGGAGCCGGAGGAGACTCTGGCGCCCGACTGGAACGTGGCGCCCACCAAGGACGTGTACGCGGTGCTCGAACGTCCGCTTCGCAATGGACCGGACGCCGACGAGCCGCGCCCGGTTCGCCAGCTGAGGGCGCTGAAGTGGGGCCTCGTGCCGTCCTGGGCCAAGTCGCCCGAGGGCGGGGCCAAGATGATCAACGCACGGGCCGAGACCGTGCACGAGAAGCCCTCTTACCGGCGCCCCTTCGCCTCACGGCGGTGCATCCTGCCCGCCGACGGCTACTACGAGTGGGTCACCGGGGCGGGGGAGCGGCAGCTGGAGGAGAAGGGCAGGCGCAAGCGGCCCCGCAAGCAGCCGTACTTCGTGACGCCGGTGGACGGTTCGGTGATGGCCATGGCCGGGCTGTACGAGTTCTGGCGGGACCGGACGCTGCCGGACGAGCACCCCCGGGCGTGGTGGGTGACCTGCACGGTGATCACGACCGAGGCGGACAAGGAGCCCTTCGGCGGCGTGGCCCGGGAGGAGGGGCCGCGGTCGCTCGCCGAGATCCACCCGCGGATGCCGCTGGTCCTCACCGAGGACCGCTGGGCCTCCTGGCTGGACCCTGCCCGCACCGACATCGGCGATCTGCTGCCGCTGCTGGCCCCGCCGCCCTCCGGGCTGCTGCGGGCGTACCCGGTCGCGACCGGGGTGAGTGATGTCCGTAACAACGGCCCCGAGCTGCTGAAGGAGCTCGAGGCCCCGGAGGAGGGCACGCTGTTCTGATGGCCGCGAAGAAGACGGAAACGACGGGAACGGCGAAAACGACGGGAACTCCGATGGCGGCGCGGCGGACGGAGCCGCCCCGGGTGACGACCGAGACGGTGCCGACCCCGGCCGGGGACGCCCGGATCACCTGGCACCACGCCCCCGGCGCCGATGCCCTGCTCGCCGCGAGCCACGGCGCCGGCGGGGGCATCGAGGCGCGGGACCTGCGCGCGCTGGCCGAAGCGCTCCCCGGGCGCGGGGTGAGCGTCGCGCTGGTCGAGCAGCCGTGGCGGGTGGCGGGCAAGAAGGTCGCGCCCGCGCCCTCGACCCTCGACACCGGATGGCGCGCCGTGTGGCCCGCGCTGGAGAAGGCCGGGCTGCCGATCGTGGCGGGCGGCCGCAGCGCCGGGGCGCGGGTGGCCTGTCGCACCGCCCGGGAGCTGGGCGCCAAGGCCGTACTGGCGCTGTCGTTCCCGCTGCACCCACCGGGCAAGCCGGAGCGGTCCCGGGTCGGGGAGCTGCTGGACGCGGGGGTGCCGACGCTGATCGTCCAGGGCGGCCGGGACCCCTTCGGGCGGCCGGAGGAGTTCCCCGAGCTGCCCGCGGCCATGGAGCTCGTCGAGGTGCCGTACGGCGATCACGGCTTCGGTCTGCCGAAGTCGGCGGAGCTGGATGAGCCCGCCGCGCTCGCCTTGATCACCGGCGCGGTCGCCGACTGGCTGCCGCGCGCCCTGGGCTGATCCGCACGGGCCGCTGAGCCGCACGGGCCGCTGAGCCGCACGGGTCCGGGAACCGGGCGGAACCGGTCGCCGGGGGCGGGAATGCGACAGCGGTGGTCCGTGTTGTACCGGGCGTTGGCCATCAGCGTGTGAGAAGCACCTACGAGGAAAGGGAGTCCCCCGCATGGGTTCGCTTGCTTGCCCGGCCCGTCCGCAGGCCGCTGACCTGGACTGGTCCCAGCTGCAGGCGGCGCAGTCCGTGAAGATCGGAGCGGCGGGCGGACCGGATCGTCGTCTATTCTCCGATTCGAGCGGGTCCACATCCGGCCCCGACACGAAGCTGGAGGAGGTGGGTCAGGTCACTGGGACCGACGCAGGGACCGACGGCGTGACCGAAGAGACGGTCGAGCGGTCGCATGAGACGTCCGCGGAGCGCAGCGCGCGCTTCGAGCGGGACGCCCTTGCCTTCCTGGACCAGATGTACTCGGCCGCGCTGCGGATGACCCGTAACCCGGCCGACGCCGAGGATCTCGTACAGGAGACCTACGCCAAGGCGTACGGGTCCTTCCACCAGTTCCGCGAGGGCACCAACCTCAAGGCGTGGCTCTACCGCATCCTGACCAACACCTTCATCAACTCGTACCGCAAGAAGCAGCGGGAGCCCCAGCGCAGTGCGGCCGAGGAGATCGAGGACTGGCAGCTCGCGCGCGCCGAGTCGCATATGTCGACCGGTCTGCGGTCCGCCGAGTCGCAGGCCCTCGACCACCTGCCCGACTCCGATGTCAAGGAGGCCCTTCAGGCCATCCCCGAGGAGTTCCGCATCGCGGTCTATCTCGCGGACGTCGAGGGCTTTGCGTACAAGGAGATCGCCGACATCATGGGTACACCCATCGGTACGGTGATGTCCCGTCTGCACCGTGGGCGCCGCCAGCTGCGCGGTCTGCTGGAGGACTATGCCCGTGGGCGTGGGCTGGTTCCCGCGGGCGCGTCCGCCGCGGCGGACGAGTCGCACGATCGGAAAGGCGCGGACTCATGAGCTGCGGAGAGCCGCATGAGACGGACTGCTCCGAGGTTCTCGACCACCTTTACGAGTTCCTCGACCACGAGATGCCGGACGGCGACTGCGCCAAGTTCGAGGTGCACTTCGACGAGTGCTCCCCGTGCCTGGAGAAGTACGGCCTCGAGAAGGCCGTGAAGAAGCTCGTCAAGCGGTGTTGCGGCCATGATGACGTGCCCAGCGACCTCCGCTCGAAGGTGATGGGACGGATCGAGCTGATCCGCTCCGGGCACGCGGTGCCCGAGCGTGAGATCACCGCGGAGACCAACGCCCCGGCCAACGCCCCGACCACTGCCCAGGAGTGAGGCCCTCCCTCCCCCTCGGTGATCAGATCATCACTCGAAGGGTGTAATCGGACAGTAGCTCCGGGTGGTGCACCGCACTCCGTCTTAAGCTCCCCAACCAACCTCACCCGCCCCTCCGGGACGGGCGGGGCGGGTGAACGGACCTGGATGGGGAGGGACACCGTGCGGGCACTACGGGCTCTACGGGTGCGACAAGCGCTCCGGGCACTGCCCCTGGGGGCGCGGGCGTATGTCCTGTGCGCCGTGCTCGCGGCGGGATGGTGCGCCGCCCCCGCCGTACGGTCCCAAGCGGCCGTTCCCTGGGCCACGGTCGCCCTGCTCGCCGCGGTCCACACGGTGGGGTCCAGGGTCAGGGCCCGATGGCCCGAATGGTGCAGCCCCGTCCTCCTGGCCGGGGCTTTTCTGCTGCCGCCCGCCGCCGCGGCGCTGGTCGCCGTGCCGGGTGCGCTGCTGACCCGGGTGGAGCGGCCCCCGGCCGGGCCGCGGCGGGCGTGGCGCGCCGCGCGGCTCTCGCTGGCCGTCTGGGCCGCCTCGTACGCCTTCGCGGCCCTGCGCGGCCCACGGGCCCTCGCCGCCCTGGGGGACCTCGGCGGCGGCGCCCGGGATCCCGGCGCGCCCGGCTTTCCGTACGCGCTGGCGGCCGCCGTCGCCGCCGCGCTCGTCCTGGGCCTGACCGCCACCGTTCTGGAGGGCGGGGTGCTGGTCACCGCCGAGCGCCGCTCCCCGCGCGCCGCCTGGTCCGCCCCGCTGCCCGGGGCGCTCGCCCCGTACCTGGTGCACGGGCCCGCCGGGCTGGCCATGGCGGTGCTGTGGCGCAGCCCTTACGGACCGGCGGCGGCCCTGCTGGTGCTGCTGCCGATGTACGTCTGCGCCTGTGGCTTCGTGCTGTACCACCGCGAGAGCGCCGCCCACCAGGCCACCATCCGGGCGCTGGTCCAGGCGGTGGACATCAAGGACCGCTACACCCGGGGCCACAGCGAGCGCGTCGGCCGCGCCTCCGCGATGATCGCCCGCGAGCTGGGCATGAGCGGCGACCGGCTGGAGGCGCTGCGGATCGCGGGCATCCTCCACGACGTGGGCAAGCTCGGCGTCCCCACCCGGCTGTTGCGCAAAGACGGCCCGCTCACCCCCGACGAGCGCCGGGTGATCGAGCTGCACCCCGAGTACGGCGACGAGATGGTGCGGGGCATCGGCTTCCTGGGCGAGGCGCGGGCCGCGATCCTCCACCACCATGAGCGGCTGGACGGCAGCGGCTATCCGTACGGGCTGGCCGGGGCGCAGATCCCGGAGTTCGCCCGGGTGGTCGCGGTCGCGGACGCCTTCGACGCGATGACCTCGACGCGTACGTACAGCCGGGCGCGGCCGGTGCCCACGGCGGTCGAGGAGCTGAAGCGGTGCGCGGGAACGCAGTTCGACCCCCGGATGGTGCGGGCCCTGGCCCGCGCCCTGGACCGCCACGGCTGGCACGCGACGGTCACCGCGGACGCCCCCCAGGAGCGAGGAAACGTCCCGGCAGACTCCCTGGGCCCGCCGCCGGAGGCGTCCGCGCCACTGGTACGCGCCGCCGCGGCGGCCGGACCGGACGCCCCCGGCCCGTCGTCGCGCCTGAGCCCCGGCGGACCCGGCGGCGCATCATGAGCCCCGCCGAGGACCCCGCCGGGGCCGGCACGGCCGGTCCCGACCGGGGCGGTCCGGACCGGGGCGCCCGGCCGGGGCGGCGTTCACGCGCCGGCGGTAGGGACGTCCCTGCCTCGGGGCCTGGCCGGGATGGGGACGAGGGCGCGGCCGGGTGGGTCGCCGAGGGGGTGGACCGGGATGAGGGCGCGGCGGGGGTGGTTGCCAGGGGGGTGGACCGGGGCGCGGTCCCGCGCCGTCGCCCCGGGGGGCTGCTCGTCCCCGGAGCGCTTGCGGAGCGGCATGCCCGCGCGGTGTGCAGGGCCCGCCGGGCACGGCACATCGCATACCCCGGGGACCGCATATCGCGGCGCGGGCACGGTGGCCTTACCGTCGTCGCGGTGTACGGCGCGGCGGGGGCGCTCGCCGTGGTCGCGCTCGTATGGACCGAGTGGCACGGGGTGCGGCAGCCGGCGGCGGCGCTCGCCTTCGGGGTGCTCATCGCCGTCGGGGAGGTGATCCGGTGCGTCGACGCACCGTCCGCGCGTCAGCCCGCGCGTCAGCCCGCGCGGCCGCGCACCGGTGGGGCGCACGATCCGCGCGGTGAGCCCGCGCCCGTCGCCGCCGCGGGCGCCCTCGGCTACGCCCTGCTCGGGCGGCTCGGTGGGGAACCCACCACCTTCGGTGTCCTCCAGGTGGTCACCGTCGTCATGGCGGCCACCCTGGCCGGGCTGGTGGTGCCGCTGGCGCTGGGCCGGCCGGCCGATCCCGGCCACGCCGCCCGCCGGGTGCTGACCGTCGCGTTCGCCGCCACCTGCTTCCAACCGCTGCACCAGACCGGACGGTTGGCCTCCTGGTTCGGGCACGGCCCGTATGCCGTCGGCTATTTGCTCGCCCTGCTGGCCCTGACCGCCCTGTGTGACGCGGTTCTGGCCGCCGCCCTCGCCCGTGCCCGCACCGGCTGGCCTTACGGACCGCTGCTCGGCGACGAGCTGCGGGCGCAGCAAGGGGTGGGGGCCGCGGTCTGCGCGACCGGGGTGGTGATGGCGCTCACCGTGGCCGTCGCCGGGCTGTGGCCGCTGCCGGTCCTGGCGGTGCCGCTGCTGCTGATCCAGTACTCCTACCGCCGCTACGCGGGGATACGGGCCACCTACCGCCAGACCATCGCCTCCCTGGCCCGGTCGACCGAGATAGCCGGGTACACCCCGGCCGGTCACGCCCTCAAGGTGGCCGCCCTCAGCCGGGCGGTAGGGCGTGAGCTGGGGCTTTCCGGGGCCCGGCTGACCGTGCTGGAGTACGCGGCGCTGATGCACGACATCGGCCAGCTCTCGCTGCTCGACCCGGTGCCGGCCGGGGCCACCGAGCAGCTGCCCGCCGCCGAGCAGCGCAGAATCGCACTGCTCGGCGGCGCTGTGGTGCGCCAGACCGGGGTACCCGCCGAGGTCGCGGTGGTGGTCGAGCGCCAGGCGGACCCGTACCGCGAGCAGCCGCTCGCCGCGCGTATCGTGCGCGCGGTGAACGCGTACACCGAGCTGGTGAGCCGGCCCGCGGCCGGGGGAGCGGCCGGGGCGGCCGCGCTGCGCGCCCTGGAGCGGCTGCGGCTGGCCACGGCGCGCGACTTCGACCCGGTGGTCGTGGAGGCGCTCGCCGCGGTGCTGTCGCGCCAGGTGTACGGCCGTCCCCGGTGAGAACTCGCGGGTAATGAGCGGGCTTCCCGAGGGGCATGGTTGGATGCGAGGAGAGGGGTGTCGGGCCGATGGCCGGTGGCAAGGAGGTGTGGTGGGCTTCGCATCCCGGCCGCAGGGTGAGGGGCCGGGCTGAGATGTCCGCGAATGTGTGGCAGGTTGTCTTCAAGGGAGGGCGACGCCGTCCGCGAAGGCATCTGGTACGGGACGACTTCGATACCGGCAGGCGGGAATCGTGAAGATCTTCGGCAAGGTACGGCACCGGCCGTCCGCCTCATGGCGGCAGGCCACGGACCGTGCGTTCACGCTCATCGGCGACGGCCGGTACGAGGACGCGGGCGCGCTGCTGACCCGCGCCGCCGACCTGGAGCCATGGCTGTCGGAGTCCTGGTTCAATCTGGCGCTGCTGCACAAGTTCCGGCACGACTGGGAGCAGGCGCGCGCCGCGGGGCTGCGCGCGGTCGCGCTGCTGGACCGCGAGACGGGCGCTCCCGACTGGTGGAACGTGGGCATCGCGGCCACCGCGCTCCAGGACTGGCCGCTGGCCCGCCGTGCCTGGCAGGCGTACGGGCTGAAGGTGCCCGGAGAGGCGTCCGCGTCCGGGGAGCCGCTCGGCATGGAGCTGGGCAGCGCGGCGGTAAGGCTGTCACCGGAGGGCGAGGCCGAGGTCGTCTGGGGCCGCCGGCTGGACCCGGCCCGGATCGAGGTGCTGTCCATCCCGCTGCCGTCGTCCGGGCGGCGCTGGGGCGAGGTGGTGCTGCACGACGGTGTGCCGCACGGTGAGCGTGTGACCTCCGCGGGCCCCGCCTACCCGGTCTTCGACGAGATCGAGCTGTGGGCGCCGTCCCCGGTGCCGACCTGGGTGGTGCTGCTGGAGGCGGCCACCGAGGCCGACCGGGACGCCCTGGAGCGGCTCGCCGCGGACGCGGGCTTCGCGGCCGAGGACTGGTCGTCGTCGGTGCGGCTGCTGTGCCGCTCCTGTTCGGAGAGCCGGATGCCCAGTGACGAGGGCGAGGGCGAGCACCTGGACCCGCACGACCACAGCGAGCCGGGCCACCCCGGCCCGCTGGGACACCGTATGGCGGGCTCGGGCTCGCTGTGGGTCCCCGAGCGCGAATGCGGTATCGCGGCGCCCGGCGGGCTGGTGCGGGGGCTGCTGGACGGCTGGGTCGCCGACAGCCCGGACACCCGGGAGTGGCGGGACCTGGAAGAGGTCTGCTGACCGGCCACGTCCGCCGACCGACCAGGTCCGCCGACCGCCCCTCGGGGCGGCTCGCCCCGCGCCCGGCCGCGTCGTGCCCGTACCCTGTAGGGCGACGCATCACGGTTGAGGGAAGGCATACGGCGGACGATGTCGCAGCAAGGTACGAAGCAGCAGGTGGACGACGAGTTCATCGTGGACACGGAGGACTGCGAGGAGCGCGAGCGGGCTTTCCGCGAGCGCGGCACCGCCCGCCCGATCACCGTTGTCGGCAATCCGGTCCTGCACCGGGAGTGCAAGGACGTGACCGTCTTCGATGACGAGCTGGCGCGGCTCGTCGACGACATGTTCGCCAGCCAGCGGGCGGCGGAGGGCGTGGGTCTGGCCGCCAACCAGATCGGTGTCGACCTCAAGGTCTTCGTCTACGACTGCATGGACGACGAGGGCGTTCGCCATGTGGGCGTGGTGTGCAACCCGGTGCTGGACGAGCTGCCGGCCGAGCGCCGGGTGCTGGACGACTCCAATGAGGGCTGTCTGTCGGTCCCCACCGCCTACGCGTCGCTGGCCCGCCCCGACTACGCGGTGGTGCGCGGCCAGGACCTCGACGGCAAGCCGATCGCGGTGCGCGGCACCGGCTACTTCGCGCGCTGTCTCCAGCACGAGACCGACCACCTCTACGGCTACCTCTACATCGACCGGCTCTCCAAGCGCGACCGTAAGGACGCGCTGAAGCAGATGGCCGAGGGCACCGCCCGCTATGAGACGGTGCCCAACGACTGAGCGTGCCGTATCTCACAGGGCCGGACCGCGAGGGTCCGGCCCTGTGTCATGAGGGCGGGCTCAGAAGTCGTCGTCGAAGGCGACCGAGCCCTCGACCGCGACCTGGTAGGCCGAGGCGCGGCGCTCGAAGAAGTTGGTCAGCTCCTGGACGTTCTGGAGCTCCATGAAGGAGAACGGGTTCTCCGAGCCGAAGACCGCCGGGAAGCCGAGGCGCTGGAGGCGCTGGTCGGCCACGCACTGGAGGTATTCCCGCATCGACGCGGTGTTCATGCCCGGCAGCCCGTCCCCGCACAGATCGCGGGCGAATTGCAGCTCCGCCTCGACGGCCTCCTTCAGCATGTCGGTGACCTGCCGCTGGAGCTCGTCGTCGAACAGGTCCGGCTCCTCCTCGCGGACGGTGTCCACGACCGAGAAGGCGAACTCCATGTGCATCGACTCGTCGCGGAACACCCAGTTGGTGCCCGTCGCCAGGCCGTGCAGCAGCCCGCGCGAGCGGAACCAGTAGACGTAGGCGAAGGCGCCGTAGAAGAACAGCCCCTCGATACAGGCCGCGAAGCAGATCAGATTGAGCAGGAAGCGGCGGCGGTCGTCCTTGGTCTCCAGCCGATCGATCTTCTCCACCGAGTCCATCCAGCGGAAGCAGAACTCCGCCTTCTCCCGGATGGAGGGGATGTTCTCGACGGCGGCGAAGGCCGCGGCGCGGTCGTCCGGATCGGGGAGGTAGGTGTCCAGCAGCGTCAGATAGAACTGGACGTGCACCGCCTCCTCGAAGAGCTGCCGCGAGAGATACAGCCGCGCCTCGGGGGAGTTGATGTGCTTGTAGAGCGTCAGCACCAGGTTGTTGGCCACGATCGAGTCGCCGGTAGCGAAGAAGGCGACCAGACGGCCGATCAGATGCTGTTCACCGGGGGAGAGTTTGGCGAGGTCGGCGATGTCCGAGTGGAGGTCGACCTCCTCCACGGTCCAGGTGTTCTTGATCGCGTCGCGGTAGCGGTCGTAGAACCGCGGGTACCGCATCGGCCGCAGGGTCAGTTCGAAGCCCGGGTCGAGCAGGTTCTTGGTGTCACTCATGGTTACTGGCAGGCCTCGCAGGACTCGGGGTTTTCCAGGGAGCAGGCGACGACCTCGGGGTCGGCGGGCGCCTGCTGGGCGGGGACGGGGGCAGGGGCAGGGGCGGTGGCCGCGGCCCCGCCGCGTGCGCTCTGGGCGATCCGGGTGGCCGGACGCGAGCGCAGGTAGTACGTGGTCTTGATGCCGCGCTTCCAGGCGTACACGTACATCGAGCTGAGCTTGCCGATGGTCGGCGAGGCCATGAAGAGGTTCAGCGACTGGCTCTGGTCCAGGTACGGGGTGCGCGCCGCCGCCATGTCGATCAGGGCGCGCTGCGGGATCTCCCACGCCGTGCGGTACAGCTCCCGTACGTCGGCGGGCACCCAGGCCAGGTCCTGGACCGAGCCGTTGGACTCGCGCAGCGCCTCCCGGGTCCGGGCGTCCCAGACGCCCAGCTTCTTGAGGTCGTCCACGAGGTAGGAGTTGACCTGGAGGAACTCCCCGCTGAGCGTTTCGCGCTTGAAGAGGTTGGAGACCTGCGGCTCGATGCACTCGTAGACGCCCGCGATGGAGGCGATGGTCGCGGTCGGCGCGATCGCCAGCAGCAGCGAGTTCCGCATCCCCGATGTCGCCATCCGGGTGCGCAGCGCCTGCCAGCGCTCCGGCCAGGTGACTACCGCGTCCGGGTAGTGGTCCGGGTGCAGCACACCGCGTGCGGTGCGGGTCTCGGACCAGGCGGGGAGCGGGCCGTGGCGCTCGGCGAGCTCACAGGACGCCTCGTAGGCGGCAAGCATGATGCGCTCGGAGATCCGGGTGGACAGCTCCTTGGCCTCGGGCGAGTCGAACGGCAGCCGCAGCCGGAAGAAGACGTCCTGGAGCCCCATGAGGCCCAGGCCCACCGGACGCCAGCGGGCGTTGGAGGCCCCGGCCTCCTGGGTGGGGTAGAAGTTGATGTCCACCACGCGGTCGAGGAAGGTCACGGCGGTGTGGACGGTGGCGTCCAGGCGCTCCCAGTCCATCTGCCCGTCCGCGCCGAGGTGCGCGGCGAGGTTGACCGACCCGAGGTTGCACACGGCGGTCTCGCCGTCGTCGGTGACCTCCAGGATCTCGGTGCACAGGTTCGAGGAGTGGACGACCCGGCCGGGCTCGGCGGTCTGGTTGGCGGTGCGGTTGGCGGCGTCCTTGAAGGTCATCCAGCCGTTGCCGGTCTGTGCGAGGGTGCGCATCATCCGGGCGTACAGCTGGCGGGCCGGGACCCGCTTGACCGCCTTCCCCTCGGCCTCGGCCTTCCGGTACGCGGCGTCGAACTCCTCGCCCCACAGGTCCACCAGCTCGGGGGCGTCGGACGGGGAGAACAGCGACCAGTCGGCGTCCGCCTCGACCCGGCGCATGAACTCGTCCGGGATCCAGTGGGCGATGTTGAGGTTGTGGGTGCGGCGGGCGTCCTCGCCCGTGTTGTCCCGCAGCTCCAGGAACTCCTCGAGGTCCGCGTGCCAGCTCTCCAGGTAGACGCAGGCCGCGCCCTTGCGCCGGCCGCCCTGGTTGACGGCGGCCACCGAGGCGTCGAGCGTGCGCAGGAACGGCACGATGCCGCCGGAGTGCCCGTTGGTGCCCCGGATCAGCGAACCGCGGGCCCGGATGCGGGAGTAGGACAGGCCGATGCCGCCCGCGTGCTTCGACAGCCGCGCCACCTGGTGGTAGCGGTGGTAGATGGAGTCCAGCTCGTCCAGCGGGGAGTCCAGCAGATAGCAGGACGACATCTGGGGATGCCGGGTGCCGGAGTTGAACAGCGTGGGGGAGCTGGGCAGGTACGACAGCGTGCTGGTGAGCCGGTACAGCTCGGCCACGTCGTCCAGGGCCCGCTCCGAGAGGTCCTCGGCGAGCCCGCAGGCCACGCGCAGCAGGAAGTGCTGCGGGGTCTCGATCACCTGGCGGGTGAGCGGGTGGCGCAGCAGGTAGCGGCTGTAGAGGGTGCGCAGTCCGAAGTAGCCGAAGCGGTCGTCGGCCCCGTCGGCCAGGGCCCGCTCCACCAGCGCGTCCAGCCGCCCGGCGTGGGTGGCGGCGAACTCCGCGGTGGAGTCGGCGATCAGGCCCTCGCGGTGGCCCACCGCCACGGAGCCGGAGAAGGAGACCGCGCCCTGCCCGGCCGCCTCCTGGGTGATGGTGACCGCCAGCAGCCGCGCGGCCAGCCGCGAGTACTCCGGTTCCTCGGCGATCAGCCCGGCCGCCGCCTCGGTCGCGAGGGTGCGCAACTCCGCCTCGTCCGAGCCGGGATGGCGGCCGCGCAGGGCGGCGGCCGCGACCTTTCCGGGGTCGGTGGCGGGCAGGTCGGCGGTGAGGCCGGTGAGGGTCCGCAGCAGGGCGGTCCCGGGCGCGTCGCCCGCTGCCCGGGGAACCGCTGCCTGAGAATCCGCCTGTTCTGAAACCGGATCGGCGGGCGCGATGGTCACTGAAGTGCTCTCCCTCGCTCGGCTGGGGCCGCGAGGGGGGCGATGGGCGCGCGGGCATGCCGGTGCCGCACTCCTCGTACGCCGGGCACACCACGCAGCGTCCATCGGCCCAACCCACGAGGCCGGGGGACGTGTTCTGAACGGCCGTCGGCAGGTGCTCGGACTCATGGGTACGCCGCATAAGCGCACACATACACCGTTGCGGGACAGTTCCGGATTCGCACCGGATTCCCCTGCGGCGACAGCGAGCATGAGCATACATCTTGTGTCGGCCGGCGCACGTGCCCCCACATGTTGTGTCGGGAGGTGCGGAGTTTCGTGCGAATGTGCTAGTGCGTTCCGTAGGCGGCCCATGACCTGGGGCCCGTCGCGCGCCATCCGCCGAGCGCCTCGTCGAGCCGGGCGCGGTAGCCGGCGTAGCCGTCCTCGAAGAGCTCGCGGAGGTCCGCGCGGGGTTCGACGGTGCGCGCGTCGGCCTGCCAGCGCTCCGCGTCGACCGGGTCGCCGAGGGCCCGCCAGGCGACCGCCACCGCGCCCCGCGCACCCACCTCGGGCTCGTTCGGGATGCGCACCGGGCGGCCGATGACATCGGCGAACAGCCGGGCCCACGCCGTGGACCGGGTGCCGCCGCCGCACAGCGCCAGGCTCGCGGAGAGCCCGGCGGCCTCCAGGCAGTGGCGTGCGGCGTAGGCGACGGCTTCGCAGACCGCGCGGACCGCGTCGGCGCGGGTGGCGCCCAGCGTGAGCCCGTCCAGCCGCCCCCGCGCGGCGGGTTCCACGAACGGCGCGCGCTCCCCGGCGCCGGACAGGAAGGGCAGGGCGGTCACGCCGTTGGCGCCGGGCGGTGCGGCCTCGAGTATCGCGTCCAGCTCGGCCGTGGTCGCGCCGGTGAACTCCAGCACCCACTCCAGGGCCGCGGTGCCGACCATCGCGGGCATGGCGCGCAGCCAGCGGTCCGGATCGGGGGTGCACAGCCACATCCCCGCCGGATCGCCGGCCGGGTCGATCCGCGCGCTGTCGGTGAGCACCTGGCTGGCCAGGGTGGTGCCGACGATCAGCAACCCGTCGCCCACCTCGCACACCCCGCTGCCGATGGCGCAGGCCGGGAGGTCGTACGGGCCCGCCGTGACCGGCAGCCCGGCCGGCAGTCCCAGCAGCCGCGCGCCCGCCCCGTCCAGCCGCGCGACCGCGCCCGGGGCGGCGGGCGGCGGCAACAGCCGGGCGTACGCGGCGATTCCGCACACGTCCAGGGCCTGGGTCACGTACTGACGGGTGGTCACGTCCAGGAACGGCAGTGAGGCGTCGGAGGCGTCCACGCCGATGACGCCGGTCAGCCGCTGGGCGACCGCGTCCACGCAGTAGCCCGCGACCTCGGCCCGCGCCAGGGCCTCCGGCTCGTGCTCGGCCAGCCAGGCCAGCAGCGGGGCGTGGCAGCCGGGGAACACCCCCGAGCCGGTGAGGGCGTACAGCGCCCGCAGGGTGCCGTCCTCGCCCCAGCGGGCCACGGTGTCGCCCGCCCTGCCGTCCATCCAGGAGATCGGCGGACGCACCGCCCGGCCCGCCGCGTCCCGCAGCCACATGCCGTCCCCCTGGCCGGTGAGCGCGAGTGCGGCCGGGGGGCCGGGGAGGGCGGCGGCGACCTCCCGGCACACCTCGCCGACCGTGCGCAGCACGTCCTCCAGGTCCTGCTCCACCCGGCCGCCGGGCAGCCGCTCCAGCCGGCTGGGGCGGCTCGCGGAGGCCACCGCCCGGCCGTCCCGGCCGAAGGCCACGGCCTTGGTGACGGAGGTGCCGACGTCGACTCCGATGATCACGTCGTGGGCGGCGAGGACGCGCATGGGTGGCCTTCCTTCCGGCGTGCTTCGGGGTGTGCTTCCGGGCTCTCGGGTGTGCTTCGGGGCGTGCTTCGGCGTTTCATAACATGGGCGATGCTAGATTTAACATCTACAACTTGATCAGACAATGCCCGACACAGGGGAGGCCCCGGATGAGCGCCCGACTGCTGCTCGTACGTCACGGCGAGACCGTGTGGCACGCGGAGAACCGCTACGCCGGCACCTCCGACATCGACCTGACCGAACGGGGGCATCGCCAGGCCCGCGCGCTCGCCCGGTGGGCCGGGCGGCGCGGCGCGGACGCGGTGGCCTGTTCCCCGCTGAGCCGCGCCCGGCGGACGGCCGAGCCGGCGGCGCGGGCGCTGGGCCTGGTGCCCGAGGTGATCGAGGACCTGCGCGAGCTCGACTTCGGCTGGGGCGAGGGCCGCACCATCGCCGAGCTGGAGGCGGAGGACCCGGCCGCCGTCGCGGCGTTCCGGCGCGACCCCGAGACCGGTGCCTTCCCCGGTTCCGAGCCGCCCGGCCGGGCGGCGGCGCGGGCGGTGGCCGCCCTGCGCGGGCTCGCCGCCGCGCACGAGGGCGGCACGGTGCTCGTCGTCGCCCACAACTCCCTGCTGCGGCTGGCGCTGTGCGCGCTGCTCACCATCCCCGTCGGCCGCTACCGCCAGGTCTTCCCCCGGCTGGACAACGCGGCGGTGACCGAGGTCGAACTGGCCGGTGAGGCGACGGCGCTGCGCTCCCTGAACGTGCCCACCGAGACCGTTCCGGCGGCCGGTGCGGAAGGATTCCCGGCATGACCACGACCGGAGCGCCCGGCGGCCAGGCCCACCCCCAGGCCCGCCCCCAGGACGCGCGCAGACAGCTGATCACCGAGTACGTCCTCGAACACGCCACCGCCACCGCGGCCGAGCTGGCCGGGCTCACCGGGGTCAGCCTGATGACGGTGCACCGCGACCTGGACGAGCTGGCCAGGCTCGGTGTGCTGCGGAAGTTCCGGGGCGGGGTCTCGGCGCTGCCCTCGTCGGTCTTCGAGTCCAGCCTGGAGTACCGGCTGGGCGTCAACCGCGCCGAGAAGGAGGCGGTCGCGGCGGCCGCCGCCGAGCTGGTCGAGCCCGGTATGTCGGTGATGCTGGACGACTCCACGACCGCGCTCGCCCTGGCCCGGCTGCTCGTCGACGCCGCGCCGCTGACCGTGGTGACCAACGCCCGGCGGGTGGTGGAGGTCTTCGCCGGGGTGCCGCGGACCCGGCTGATCGGGCTCGGCGGGGAGTACTCCCACACCCATGACTCGTTTCTCGGCGTGCCCTGCGCGGAGGCGATCGGGGGGCTGTCCGTGGACATGGTGCTGGTCAGCACCTCGGCGATGGACGCGCGCACCACCTACCACCAGGAGCAGGACGTGGTGCTGGTCAAGCGGGCGATGCTCGCGGCCGGCAGCCGCAAGGTGCTGCTGATGGACGCCTCGAAGACCCGGCGCACGGCGCTGCACCGGCTGTGCCCGATGGACGACTTCGACCATCTGGTGGTGGACGACGGGATCGAGGCGGAGCTGCTGGGTGAGCTGCGGGAGCGGGTGGATGTGCGGGTCGCGGGACCTGCTTCTTAACGCGGCTGGTGTTAACTTAACGTCATGCGTGTGGCAGCTGCGGGAACCGAGATGGTGGCCGGGATCGACATCGCCACGGCGGCGGTGCGGGTGATGTGCGTGGACGCACACGGAAGGGTGCGCTCCGAGGGCCGCGCGCCCCTGCCCCGCCCGACGCGGAGCGCGGGCGGGCGCGGCGAGCAGGACGCGCGGGCCTGGTGGCCGGCCGTCGCGGCGGCCCTCCGCCAGGCGACGGCCGCGCTCCCGGCGGGCGGCCGGGAGGTGGTGGCCGTCGCCACCTCGGCGACCTCCGGCACGGTCGTCCTGGCGGACGGCGCGGGCGAACCGCTCGGCCCCGCCCTGATGTACGACGACCGCCGCGCCGCCGAACTCAACGCCCACGCCCAGCGGCTGGGCTCCCCGCGCTGGCAGGCCCTGGGCCTGACGGTCGGCCCGACGGCGGCCCTGGGCCGCATCGCCTGGCTGGCGGAGGCGGAAGGGATCACCGACAGCCGACGCGCCGGCCGCGGCCGGCCGCAGCACGCCGAGCCGAAGCCCCTGCCCGTCGACCAGCCGACACCCGCCGCCGACGAAGGCCCACGCCTTCCGGGCGACGATGCGGGTGCCGCGGGTGCGGCGGGTGCGGTGGGCAACAGCGGGTCGGCGGTCGCGGCGGGTGGTGCCGGTTTGGTGGGCGAGGCGGGTGCGGCTGGTCTGGCGGGTGCGGCCGACGAGGCGGGCGATGGTGGTTCGGCGGGCGGGACAGGGGCGGCGGGGCTGGCGGACGAGGCGGTCGACGGCGGTCTCGCGTGCGGCGGTCTGGCGGGCGCGACGAGTCCGGCGGGCGACAGCGGGTCTGCAGGCGACAGCGGGTCGGCGGGCGACGGGCTGGGCGGGGGCGGGTCCTCCGGGCACGGGCTGGGTGGGGGCCGGTCCTCCGCCGACGGGCGGGGCCGGCGTCTGCTCCATACCTCCGATCTCATCGCGTGGCGGCTCACCGGCGGGCCCGTCGCCACCGACTGGAGTCACGCCCTCAAGAGCGGCTACGACGCACGCGTGGGCGAGTGGCCGGGCGAGGTCCTGGACGCGCTGGGCGTGCCGTCCGCCTGGTTGCCCGCCGTCGAGCCGCCGACCACCGAAGTGGGCACGGTGTGTGCGGCCGCCGCGCGCGAAACCGGGCTGCCGGTGGGCTGTGCGGTGCGCCTGGGGATGACGGACGGCTGCGCCGGGCAGATCGCCACGGGGGCCGTGCGGCCCGGTCAGTTCGTGGGCGTCCTCGGTACCACGTACGTCCTCAAGGGCGTCACCCGGGAGCTGGTCGTCGACCCGGCCGGTGCGCTCTACAGCCACCGCCACCCCGACGGGTGGTGGCTGCCGGGCGGCGCGTCCAATACGGGCGGCGAGGCCCTCGCGGACGTCCCCGCCGGTCGACTCGCCGCCCTCGACCGTGCTGCGGCCGCCCGCGGACCCGCGTCCGTGGTCGCCTACACCCTGCGCCGTGAGGGCGAGCGCTTCCCGTTCGTCAGCGGTGAGGCGCGCGGCTTCCTCCTGGGCACTCCGGCCGACGACGCCGACCGCCACCGCGCCGCCCTGGAGGGCGTCGCCTTCCTGGAACGCCTCGCCATCGAGCGGGTACGGGAGCTGGGCGTCGCGGTCGAGGGCCCGCTGTGGGCGGCGGGTGGCGGCAGCCGCAGCCCGGTGTGGACCCGTATCCGCGCCACCGCCCTCGGCATGCCCCTGCGCGTCGCCGACCACGCCGAAACCGCCTTCGGCGCGGCCCTCCTCGCCGCCTCCGGCAGCCTCCACCCGGACCTCGCGGCGAGCGCCGCCGCGATGGTCCGTACCGGCCGGGACATCGAGCCCGACGAGACCGAACGCGCCGCCCTCGACGCCTCGTACGCCGCCTTCACCGCCGCCCTGCGCGAGCGCGGCTGGCTGCGCTAGGCGCCCGGTCCGCCGTCAGAGCTCCACGGTGAACGCCCAGAGCGTCAGGTCCAGGTCCGCTATCGGCGCCCAGTCACGCTCCGGCGCCCGGACGAAGCCGAGTCGTCCGTACAGCCGGTGGGCGGTGGTCATCGACTGCTGGCTGCTGATCACGATCCGCTCGAGGCCCAGCTCCCGCCCCCGGTCCAGACAGGCCCGCACCAGCGCCTCGGCCGCGCCGCGCCGCCGCGACTCGGGGCGGACGGCCAGCATCCGGAACTCGCCCTCGCCGGGCCGGGCCAGCTCCGCGTACGCCCCGCCGTGCACCGCGAACGCCACGGCGCCCAGCACCTCATCGCTCGCCCCGTCCGCCGCGACCAGCAGCTCGGCCTGCTCGGCCCGGCGCCGGGCGTCGCGCAGTGTGGCCAGGTACGGATCGCTGTCCCCGAAGTCCAGCAGCCCGTCATCGAGGTAGGCCCGCGCGGTGAGCTCCCCGATGTCGTCCAGCTCCTCGTCCCGCGCGTGCCTGATCGTGATGTCCATGCCCGCAGTGTGCCGCACACCACCGACAGCCGGGCCGCCGTGCCGTCGGCGTCATCACTGGGTGACGGTGGTGATCACTCCGGTGGAACCCGCGCGCCGGTTGGCCGCCTCGGCTTCCTGGTAGGTGACGTATCGCCGGACCGTGCCGTCCGGCAGCGTCAGTTGGTAGACGACGACGGTGTGAGGTGTTCCGCCACCACAGTTGCAGGCCATGGCTGTCTGTTCCTTTCCTGAAGCGCGCCCTGTCGGGGCCGGTGTCAGTCCAGCCACCGCGAGGCGACGCCCGTGAGGTAGGAGAGCGTCAGGGCGGCGGCCGGCAGCTGGAACCAGGCGGTGGTGTCCAGCAATGTCGCGTACACGGCCGTGGCACCGGCGACCCATGTGCTGGTGCACCAACCGCAGTTGACCAGGTAGGCGGGGCGTGAGTCGTCACCGAAGCGGTCGGCGACCCAGCATCTGAAGCCCGCCGCCAGCGTGTCCTTGGTGATGAAGCGGGTGATCCGGCAGGTGGTGCCGAGGGCGAGGAGGAACGCTGCGAGGCTCACGGGATCGTTCCCTCCCCGGCCGGTCGTACGAGGGGTCGGCACTGCCGATACCACCCATTACAAGCGCGTCGCCGGGTCCGCCGGTATGCGCCAAACGAGTGATGGGCGCCTTGAGGGGCTTGAGCGACGCCGATATGCGTGGATAACTGGAAAGTGGCCGCGCCAGGCTGCCTCATACCTCGCCGGCCACCCCAGGAGCCGGGCGTTCCGCCCCGTCGCTCCGCCTTCACCGCGCACCGCTCCCGCGCCCCGGCCGGCCGCCGGCAGCTCTCCGTTCCTCCGGCGCCGGTCTGCCTCAACCGCGCGGTGGCGATGAGGCGTTCACCAGCAGTGGCCCATGGCGTCGGCCTGCCGTCGGCGTCGCACAGGGCATCCGACCCTTCCCCAGGAGGACCGACCATGACCTCGACCGCACTCGCAGCCGCCACCCCGACCGCGGGCTACTGGCCACCGACCCCGGTGGGGCCGCCGACGCTGCTCGCCCTGGTCCCCGACTCGGGGCCCGCCGCCGGTGGGAACTACGTCCGGCTGTTCGGGCAGAACCTGCGTGGTGTCACCGGTGTGTCCTTCGGCGGCACCGCCGCCACCATCGTCTACCAGGACTACCCCGGCGGGGGTTGGGGCGACGGGGGCGGTTGGGGCGGCGGGGGTGGCTGGGGTGGCGGCGGCTGGCCCGGTGGCGGCGGCAGTCCCGGCTACGACGTCATCGTGGTGATAGCCCCGCCGCATACGGCCGGGACCGTCCAGGTCACCGTCACCACCGGCGCCGGCACCAGCAACTCCCTGCCGTACACCTACGTGGCGCCGCCCCCGCCCGCCGCCGTCTCCATCACCCCGGCCGTGGGCCCGACCACCGGCGGCACCGTGTACGTGATCAACGGCACCAATCTGACCGGCGTCACCAGCGTCACCTTCGGCGGGAACGCCTCGAACATCCTGGCCATCAACCCCGCCGGCACCAGCCTGGTCGGCGTCTCCCCGGCGGGTCCGCCCGCAGGTGGCAACGTCACCGTCGCGGTCACCGGACCCGGCGGCACCAGCACCATTCCCGGCGGCTTCACCTACTTCGTCGCGCCGCCCCCGCCGGTGCCCACCGCCATCAATCCCGCCACCGGGTCCGTGGCCGGCGGTACCGCGTTCACCATCACCGGCACCAACCTCGGTGGCGTCCTGGGCGTGCTGTTCAACGGCGCTCCCGCCACCGGCGTGACCGCCACCGCCACCACGGTCACCGGCATCACCCCGCCCGGGACGGCCGGCAACGCGACCGTCACCCTGGTGACGGCCTTCGGCACCGCCACCGTCCCCGGCGGCTTCACCTACGTCTGACCGATCACGTCCGACCGACCCACCGCGGCGGTCACCGGGCCTCGTTCCCACGGCCCGGTGACCGTCCGTCGGCGCCCAGGACATCCCCACTACGACGACGATCCCCTGCGCTGACAGCCGAGTGGTTGTCCCTCACCGCAGCGCCGCGACCTGCTGGGCAGCCCTACGGCCGTCGTCCAGGCCGATCTGGGCGGCGCGGGGGCGCAGTCGTTGGTCGAGAAGTTCTCCGGCGACTTCGGTGAAGTCCGGGCCGTCGGTGATCCTCACGATGCGTAGTCCCTGTCGTTCGAGCTCGTCGAGTTCCGCGTCTTCGGCCATGTTGGCGAGTGCTCCCGCGCGAGGGCCGATGAAGATGAAGGCGTCGAGGTTCTTCTCCTTGGCCAGTGCGGCGGCGCTGGGGAGGCGGGGGGCGTCGCAGTAATGGGCGCCGTCGAATGGGACCGGTGGCAAGAAGCCGGGTACGGCGCAGGATGAAGCGACGGCTGCGGGCAGATCGATGCCGTCGCTTCGCGTCCACAACACGGTCTCGCCGGTTTCACAGCGCACGCTGGTGATGCGCAGGTCCCCCTCCGGCCAGACGGAAAGCGGCAGTACGGACCGCCACAGGTGCATGGCCGCGTCGTGGTCCAGGTCGCGTGCGGCGGTCATGGCGAGATGGCCGATGGCGCGCGCTCGCTCGATGCTCGGCCCTTCGGGGGAGAGCATCAAGCGCATGATGTCCGGTGGAACCGCGCTGGTGCCGCCGCTGGTGTCAGTGGTGGTGCCGGAGGTTGGTTCGGGCACCGGTGCCAGTGACGTGAGCAGGGCGCCGCTTTGTTCGGCGCGGGCGCGCTCGACCAGGTCGACGCCGCCCATCGCCATCGCCGCGACGTAGGCGCCGGCCGATGTGCCAACGGCGACCGAGCAGGCCGAGAGGGTGAATCCCGCGTGCTGGCGCAGGGCGGCGAGTACACCGGTCTCCCAGGCGATGCCGACCCAGCCGCCTCCGCCGAGGATCAGTCCGGTGTTCATGTGCAACTCCTTGCGTGGGTGGGGTGTTGGCCGAGGGGCATGTGCTCCCCACGTGCCAACTGTTGGGGGTCTACGGGGCTGTTTCGGTGCCGGGGTCGAAGGGGACGCCGGTGAGCTGTTCGCTCACCGTCCACAGCCGCCTGGTCTCATCGGTGTCGTTGACGCCTTTGGGGAGCTTGGCGAGTTTGGGGGTGCCGGAGGTCTGGTCGCGTCCGGCCGGGCCGATGAATTGTCCGGAGCTGACGTGCGTACTGGTCGCTGCGTACAGGAGGGGCCAGGCGGCACCGTCGGCCGATCCCATGAACAGGCGCGCGGCGACCGGGGTGACGATGCGGCTCAGTGTCCCGGTGCCGTGCTGCTGCAGTCCGGTCATCGCCGATCCCGGGTGGACGACGAGTGCCGCGAGGCGGTTGTGTGTGGTCCGGCGGGCGAGTTCGAGGGTGTAGACGATGTTGGCGTGCTTGGACTTCGCGTAGGCGCCCATGGCGCGGTAGCTCTTCTCGCTCATCAGGTCGTCGAGTCTGCCCATCGGCCATCGTGCGGCGATGGCGCTGACGGTGATCACGCGCGGTGCGGCGGAGCGGCGTACGGCGGGCCAGACCTGGGCGTCGAAGGCGAAGTGGCCCAGGTGGTTGGTGCCGACCGTCATCTCGAAACCGTCGCGTGTCAGCTGCCGCTCGGGCAGGTTCATCACGCCGGCGTTGTTGAACAGCAGGTCGATCGTCTCGGTCTCGGCGATGCGAGTGGCGGCGTCACGGATGGAGGAGAGGTCGGCGAGGTCGAGCCGCAGTGTGTCGGTCCGGGCCCCGGGTGCGGCGGCGCGCACGGTCTGGGCGGCCTGATCCAGTGTGGTCTGGCTGCGTCCCGCCAGGATGACGCGGGCGCCGTGCCGGGCCAGGACGCGCGCGGTCTCCAGCCCGATTCCGCTGCTCCCGCCGGTGATCAGCGCGGTGCGGCCGCTCTGGTCGGGGATGTCGTCAGGCGTCCAGTGGTTCATCGCTGTGCCTCTCTGCCGGTTCGTTGTGTCCTGTGCGCGGGTCATCCGGCGCTCGGAAGGGTCGTGATGCCGAGTTGGAGAAGCAGTCCGAGGATGTCCTCGGTGAAGGTGGCTTCGGCGATCTTGTGGTTTTTGATGCGGTACACGCCGGTGCCCAGCCATTGGGCGTACTTGCCGGTGGGAGCGGTGCCCATGAATGCGCCGGTGTGGGTGCCGCTGTTGGTGAACAGCAGCACGACGGTGTCGCCCTGCGCGACGGCCTGGATGACGTCCAGGCGCATGCCGGTGAAGGCGCCGGCGGCGTTGGCCGCCATGAAGTTCTTGTAGGCGTCGATGCCGTGGTACTCGCCCAGGCTGCCGCCGCGCCAGATCATGTCGTCGGCCCAGAGCTCGTCGATCGTGTCGAGGTTGCCTCCGTTGACGACTTCGTCGACGAAGCGCCTGACGACCGCGATGTTCGCTTCGGTGCTTGAGGCGGGGCTCATAGTGTTCTCGCTTTCAGGGGGTGCTGTGGCAGCCCCATGCATAAGTAGAAAGCTACTTACATTGCTGCATGAAGCGGTCCGGCCGGCGGCCGGATGCCTGGCCCAGGCGGTCTTCCGTGGCGCGTCGCCAACGTAAGGGACCGGTGGTCTGATGTCAAAAGACCGGCAGTCTGTAATGTGGAGGCATGGCGAACTTCCAGCGTGCCCGCAGTGAGGAGCAGCGCGAGATCCGGCGCCAGGCAGTGCTGGACACCACCGCAACCATGCTCGAGGAGATGCCCGCCGGTGCCGTCAGCCTCAATGAACTGAGCCGCCGTGTCGGACTGGCGAAGTCCAACGTGCTGCGCTACTTCGAATCCCGCGAAGCGATCCTGCTGGAGCTGCTGGACCGCGCCTGGCGGCAGTGGATCGCCGACCTGCCCGCCCTCCTCGACGCCGGCATCGACCAGGCGGCGCCCGTGGACCGGCGCACGGAGCAGTTCGCCACCGTCGTGGCCCGCTCCCTCGCCGAGCGCCGGGTTCTGTGCGACCTGCTGAGCGCACAGGCGGGCGTGCTGGAGCACAACGTCTCCGCCGAGGTGGCCGCCCGCTACAAGCGCGCGGCCGTGGCCAACGTCGTCGCCATCGCCACGCTGACCGGCCGCTACCTGCCCGAACTGGGCGAGGACGCCCCGCAGCTGACCGCAGCCATGATCATGGCGATCGGTGCCGTATGGACGCACGCCCGCCCCTCCGAGGCGATGCTCGCCGCCTACCAGGCCGACCCGTCACTCACCGCGTTCAAGCTGGACTTCGTCACCGCCCTGCAAGACATGCTGGCCACCCTCACCGTAGGCACCATCGCCCGCACCTCCTGTTGACCCACCCATGGTGGAGCGACGTTGCGGACAACACGGCCGTCAACCGCCTCGCGGCCCAGGCCGTCACAGAGCGGTGAGGGCGCGCACCGTCGCCACGATCGCGCGACGCCGCACGTCGTGCGCCGTGCCGGGCTCGGGCACCGGGGACGCGTCCGAGCCCAGCAGGGAGAGGTGCACCACCAGGGCCAGCAGTTCCTCGGCCGGCAGGGCCCGCGTGGTCCGCCCTGCCTCCTGGGCCGCCACCAGCTTGCGGACCTTCTCGCCCTGGGCTGCGACGATGCGTTCGGGGAGCTGGGTTGTCGCCCGCTCGAGCCGGTACCAGGCGGCCAGCCGGACCACCTTGGGGTGGGCCTGGTGGTGATCGAAGAGCGCGCCGGCGTACTCCGCGAGATCCTCGGGCGTGATCGGAACGGCATCGACCGACTCGGCCGCGAGCTCGCTGAACACCGCGTCGAACAGCCTGAGTTTGTTGCCGAAGTACCGGTACAAGAGCGCGCTGTTGACCCCCGAGGCGCCGACGATCCGCTCCACACGGGCGCCCGCGATACCGTGCTCGGCGAACTCCTCACCGGCTGCTTCCAGCAGGCGTCGCCTGGTCTCTCGAGCGTTTCGTGCCATGCCGCCATCCTAAGGAGGCCCCCCGAAGGGCGGTCTCGCGCAGGCCCGTCAGCCACGCGCGAGCTGACCTACGACGGACTGCGCGCCGCCGAGGCCAAGGGCAGCACGGGCGTACTTCTACGAATTCGAGTGGGACTCCCCGGCCAGTGGCGGGCGGCTCGGCGCGGCCCACGGCCTCGAACTCCCCTTCGTCTTCGACACGTTGGAGACCGTCAGCGGGCCAGGAGGTTGGCTCGGCACCAATCCGCCGCAGGACCTCGCCGACCGGGTGCACGGCATCTGGCTGCGGTTCGCCACCGACGGCACGGTGCCGTGGCCGCGGTTCGACCCCACGACGCGGATCGTGCACCGGCTCGCCCAGGGGCGGTCCGCCTCGGAGGCCCCGCTGCCGGCCGCGGCCTTCGTCCCGCCGCCGGCCGCGCATCTCCCGGCCGCGCCGTCCGCCACGAACGTCTCCTGACGTCCGTGCGCGGTACCGGTCCTAGGTTCCCGCGCCGCCCTCGAGGGAGCCGGAGAGGAGGACCGCGATCGCGTCGTCGACGATCGCGCGCGCCTGGTCGATCGTCGCCCGCCGGGACGTCACGAGCGCGGAGGCGCCCTGAACCGTCGCGGACCAGAGCAGCGTCAGCCGGCCGACCTCGTGCTCGGCGAACACACCGGCCGCCACTCCGGCTCGGATGACCTCGCTGACGGTCACGAACAGCCGCTCCGCCGCCTCCTTGACGGCGTCCGGAGGGTCGTTGACCTTCGCGGCGAACATCAGGTCGAGCAGCGCGGCATCGCTCACCGCGAAGTCCAGGCCCGCTCGGGCGGCCGCGCGAAGGGTCTCCCGGTAGTCACCCCGCGCCTGTGCGGCGGCCGCGGCGATCGCGTCGGCCAGTCTGCGGAAGCCTCGTTCGGCGAGCGCGTCGAGCAGGGCGTTCCGGTCGATGAAATGACTCCGGGGGGCGCCATGGCTGACGCCCGCCTCCCGCGCGAGCTCCCGGAGCGACAGCGCGTCGATCCCGCGCTCACGGAGCACGAGCTCCGCCTGATCGAGCAGCACCGCACGGAGGTTCCCATGGTGAAACGGCCGTACGGACATATGTGGAGGCTACCGCATATGGGCATTGCCTACGTCCGGTGCCCGGGGCAGGCGCGTGATAAGCCAGCGGGTGGAGGTGGAGGTGACCGAGGATGCGACGGACCCGACGGACGTGCGGGGTGGTCCCGACCGCGGTGAGCGGCGGCCGTCCCGTGATGCGTTGTTGTCGTCCGGACTGGAGTCCACACAGTTGCAGGCGCTGCACGCGCTGTTGACCGAGCGCAGCGTCACCGGCGCCGCGGCGCGGCTCGGGCGCAGCCAGCCGACGCTGTCGAGTGCGCTGGCCCGCTTGCGCCGGCATTTCGGGGACGAACTGCTCGTCCGTTCCGGCAACACCTACCGGCTGACCCGATTCGCCGAGCAGTTGCGCCCGCTCACCGCCACCGCGGTCGCGGCGGTGGACCGGGTGTTCGCCGCGGAATCCGAGTTCGTCCCGGCGACGACCCGCCGGACGTTCAGCATCGTGTCCTCGGACCATGGGATCGGTACGGCCGGTGCCCGGCTGGTCGGCAGGGTGGCGGCGGAGGCGCCGTACGCCTGTGTGCGGTTCGTGCCGGTCACCCGGACCACGATCGGCCATGACGACGAGTACCTGCGCACCGTCGACGGCTTGTTCATGCCGCATGGCTACCTGGAGCTGCCCCGCTCCATCGACCTGCACAGCGACCGGTGGGTCTGCGTGGTGGCCGCGGACAACGCGGCGGTGGGTGACCGTCTCACCATGGAGGACCTGCGGACGCTGCCGTGGATCGCGACCTTCGCCCACCGGCTGGGGCGCGTCCCGGCGTGGCGGCAGATGGAGTTGCTGGGGGTCATCCCGCGGGTGGTGGCGGTGGCGGAGTCCTTCCTGGCGGTTCCGCAGCTGGTGCGTTGTTCCGGGGCGGTGGCCCTGCTGCCGGAGAAGGTGGCGGCGCTGGTCGCCGCCGGTCCCGGCTTCCGGGTCCTGGACTGCCCGTTCGACGTCGTCCCGCTGGTGGAGGCGTTCTGGTGGCATCCGGTGCACGACCACGATCCCGGACATCGCTGGCTGCGCGGCTGCCTGCGGGAGCTCGCGACCTCCTGAGGACGCCACGACATCGCTATAGACGACGTCTATGCGCGGCATGCGGAAGACTGGCTTCCTTTTGGGTGTCGGCGGCAGCACCCTGGAGTGCGTCGCCGGGGACGGCGCACGGGCCGCCCCGGCCGCCCCGACGCGGAAAGCCGCCCCGGCCCGGAAAGGAGAGCTGTGACCCCTTCGCCCGACCATGAGATCGCCCGCTACCGATGGTCCTCCGGTGACGAGGCCGACCGCTTCACCGTCGACAACCCCGCCACCGGATCGCCGATCGTCACCATCCAGGGAGCGGGGGAGAAGGAAGTCGACGCCGCGGTGCGTGCCGCGTACCAGGGACACCTGGCCTGGAAGGCGCGACCGGCACATGAGCGCGGCAGGTACCTGCGCGCCATCGCCGTGGCCATCGGGGAGCAGGCCGACGAGATCGCCCGGCTGGAGTCGAGCGACAACGGCAAACCGTTCAGCCAGGCCCGCCGGTTCGATGTCGAGGCCGCGATAGCGATCTTCGAGTTGTTCGCCGGACTCACCACGGCGATCCCCGGCGCGGTGCGTGCGGACGGCCCGCTGCTGGACATCACGACGTTGGAGCCCTACGGGGTGATCGCCGCGATCGTGCCGTTCAACTGGCCGCCGCTGCACACGGCGGGCAAGCTCGCCCCGGCGCTCGCGGTCGGGAACGCGGTCGTGCTCAAGCCACCGGAGCAGGCCCCGCTCTCGGTGCTGAAGGTGATCGAGATCGCGCAGTCGGTGCTGCCCGACGACATCGTGCACGTGCTCCCCGGGCGCGGGCCGGTGGGTGCGGCGCTGGCCGGGCATCCCCTGGTCAAGAAGATCTCTTTCACCGGCGCCCCGGCCACCGGCACCGCGGTGCTGAAAACCGCCGCCGACCACCTCACGCCCGCGCTGCTCGAGCTGGGCGGAAAGAATCCGCTGGTCGTCTTCGCCGACGCCGACCTCGACTCGGCGATTCCCTGGATCGTCGAGGGCGGCTGGTTCAACCAGGGCGAGGCGTGTACGGCGGCATCCCGGGTGCTGGTCCAGTCGAGCGTCTACCAGCAGGTGGCCGAACGGGTCGGCGACGCGGTCCGGCGGCTGAAGGTCGGGGACGGGGCGGACCCGGACACCCACGTCGGTCCGCTGGTCACGCCCCAGCAGCAGCGCCGCGTACTCGACTACATCGACCTCGGCGTGGCCGAGGGCGCCACCCTCGCCGCGCAGGCCGAGCTGCCGGACGACCCGCGCCTGACCGGTGGCTACTACGTGCGTCCGACGCTGTTCACCGGGGTGCGTCCGGACATGCGCATCGCTCAGGAGGAGATCTTCGGCCCGGTGGTCACCCTGATCCCCTTCGAGGACGAGGCCGAGGCGGTCCGGATCGCCAACGAGACCGAGTTCGGGCTCGTCGCGGGCGTGTTCACCACCGACTCGGAGCGATCGATCCGGGTGAGCCGGGCGATCGAGTGCGGAATGGTGTTCGTCAACCACTACAACCGAGCCTTCGTCGGCACCCCCTTCGGTGGCATCGGCGCCAGCGGCCACGGCCGTGAGCACGCGCACGAGACGCTGCGGGAATTCGGCTACAGCAAGAGTCTGCGCCTGCCGTCCGGCGATGGCCCGATCCCACGCTGGGCACCGTCCCTCGACGTCACCGACGGTGGCATCCGCGACGGTTCGTGAAGGAGGCGCGAAGGATGGACGACATGGTGCCGGCCGACGGCTGGGTGGACGTCCACGCCCACTTCACACCGCCGATCACCGAACACGAGCGGACGGCACGCTGGGAGGCGATGCGCGCGCAGTGCTTCCTGGCTCCGCGGCCGCACCACTGGAGCCCGCGGTCCGCCCTGGACCACATGGACCGCACGGGCATCGCCATGCAGATGCTCAGCAACATCCCGAGCACGCTCGCGGAGCTGCGGGACTCCAACGACTACGGAGCGCAGGTCGTCGCGGAGCACCCGAGCAGGTTCGGTCTCCTCGCGGCCCTCCCCACCGATGACCCCGAGGCAGCCCTGGCCGAGATCGAACGGGCCGGGTCGGACCTGCACGCCGATGGATACGCCGTGAGCGCCGCCTACAACGGCGTGTATCTCGGGGACGAGCGGCTGGAGCCGGTGTGGGCCGAACTCGACCGCCGCCGGGCCGTCGTCTTCGCGCATCCCAACGCCTACGCCCCCGCGGTGCTGGGACACCCGGTGCCGTTGGTGGAGGTCGCCTTCGAGACCGCGCGCAGCGTCGTCAACATGCTCTACGCGGGCGTGTTCCGCAGGTACCCCCATCTGACGCTGGTCCTCGCCCACGCGGGCGGCGCGCTGCCCGCCCTGTCCGGACGGCTGCGGCTCCTGGGCGCGGAGCCCTGGGTGCCGAACCCCCACGGGATCACCCGCGACGAGATCCGCCGGCACCTCGGCCGTCTCTATCTCGACACGGCGGCCTCCGGCGCGGACTCCCACCTCGCACCGGCCCTCACCATGGTGCCGCGCGACCACCTCGTCTACGGTGCGGACTGCGGAGTGCCGTGCAGCACGGACGCGACGATGGCCGCCAACATCGAGGCCCTGCGCCACTCCGGGGTCCTCACCGGCGACGAAGCCGACCGCCTCGGACGCCGTGCCCTGGATCTGTTCCCGGCCGCCAGGCGGCGCCGCGGACATTGACCACGCGGGAGCCGCCGCATGCCCAGCCGAGGTGGGCCGCGTCCCGGTTGTCAGCGGCAGAGGGCGCGCAGATCCTCGAAGGCTTGGCCGAGATGCGCGTCCAGGCTCTGCGAGGGGTCGTCGATCCACGCCTGGGCCGCGTGGTGGAAGGTGGCCCAGCCGGTCTGAGCGGCCAGGCGGGCCGGCCGGTCGGCCACACCGCGCTGTCGCAACGCTTCCGCCAGGGCATCGGCGAGTGACGCGCCCTTGGCCAGATCGCGTTCGCGCAGCGTAGGCGTCGCCGCGATGATCTCCAGCCGGGGTTCGGAGAACGGCCGGTTCTCCTCGAGGATCCGGCCGGCCTTCCGGAAGGCGCACAGCAGCACGTCGAACGGCCGCAGACCCTCGGGCGCCTCGGCCACCTCCTGCGTCAGGGTGGCGCGCAGATCGGCCTCGCCGTCGAAGAGCACCTCGCGCTTGTCCGGGAAGTGCCGGAAGAACGTGCGCTCGTTGACACCGGCGCGGGCGGCGATCTCGGCCGTCGTGGTCTTGTCGAATCCGCGCTCCCGGTACAGCTCCATGGCCGCCTGCTGAAGGCGGCGGCGCGCTTCTGCTCCGCTCCGTGGCACGCCGTGAAACTACCACATATGTCAGTGACTGGCGCTACTTGACGTCAGTCACTGGCGCTACTTAATGTCAGCGACTGGCGCTAAGTAGTGCCAGTCACTGGCGTTAAGTGGAAGTGAGAGCCTCATGCATGTCTTTGTCACCGGTGGTTCCGGCCTGACCGGCCCCACCGTCGTCGCCGAGCTCGTCGCGGCCGGCCACACCGTCACCGGCCTGGCCCGCTCGGACACCGCCGCCGCCCGGCTGGAGTCGCTGGGCGCCACACCGCACCGCGGCTCCCTGGACGACCTCGACAGCCTGCGCGGCGGCGCCGAAGCCGCCGACGGCGTCCTGCACATGGCCTTCGGCGGCGACTTCGCCGACCCCGACGACATGATGCGGCGCGATCGGACCGCGATCGAGACGCTCGGCCAGGCGCTGGCACACTCGGGCAAGCCGTTCGTCAGCACCTCCGGCACGCTGGTCATGCCCGCCGGCCGGGAGAGCACCGAGCAGGACGCGCCCGACCCGGCCGGGATCGCCGGCTTCCGCATCCCGGGCGAGCGCGCCTGCCTGGAATTCGCCGCCCAGGGCGTCCGCGCGAGCGTGGTCCGGCTCGCCCCCACCGTCCACGGCCCCGGGGACTACGGCTTCATCGGCAAGCTCGTCGCCACCGCCCGGAAGACCGGCGTGTCCGCCTACGTCGGCGACGGCGGCAACCGGTGGCCCGCGGTGCACCGGCGCGACGCGGCGATCCTGTTCCGCCTCGCGCTGGAGAAGGCACCGGCGGGCAGCGTGCTGCACGGAGTGGCCGAAAGCGGCGTCCCCTTCAGGCGCATCGCGGAGACGATCGCCCGCGGCCTCGGCCTGCCCACGGCCTCACTGACCCCCGACGAGGCCGCCCCGCACTTCCACAGCCCGTCGCTGGCCACGTTCTACGGCTTCGACGGACCCGTCTCCAGCGCCCACACCCAGCAACTGCTCGGCTGGTCCCCCACCCACCCGACCCTGCTCGACGACCTGGAACACGGCGACTACCTCACCACGCCGCCGTCCTCCTGATCACCTCACGCTCTACGCTGCGCCGAGGTGGTCGAGCCGTCCCGCCTTGGCGCTGCGTATGAGGGCGGCGAGGGCGGTGGGGGTGGTGGTGAGGATGGTGTCGGGTTCGTCGCTCTCGCGGAGCCGGATGGTGGCGTTGTTGGGCGCGGAGACGTAGAGGCAGTTCGCCCCTTGGGAGCTGTATGAGGACTTGCGCCATCGGTGGGTGCGCATGTGCTCCGCCCTATGCCTTGCCGAGGTGGTCGAGTCGTCCTGCTTTGGCGCTGCGTATGAGGGCGGCGAGGGCGGTGGGGGTGGTGGTGAGGATGGTGTCGGGTTCGTCGCTCTCGCGGAGCCGGATGGTGGCGCTGTCGGGGGCCGAGACATACAGGCAGGCGTTGCCTTGAGCGCTGTACGAGGACTTTTGCCAATCGCGGGTGGACAACTTATTTCCCTTTCAGGGCTCGGATGATGCTCTGGATCAGGTCGCGTGACTTCCGCTCGGTGAGGGCCACCGCCTCCATGCGATCCAGCACGATGCGGTAACTCTCCAACTGGGCTGGGGCATCAAGCAGTTCGGAGCCATGCTCCGTATCCAGCTGCACGGTGTCCAGCTGTGGGACGGGACCGACCGCGTACAGGATCGACTGGCCCGAGCCGGGGAAGGAACCCGCATCGAAGGGAATTGCCAGAACCTTGATGTGGTCATGCTCGCTCATGTCGAGGATGTGCTGTAGCTGTCCGCGTGCGACGTCCGGTCCGCCGAAGCGCATCCGCAGGGCGGCCTCATGGACAATCGCCGTATACGGCGTGGGCTTGTCCCGATAGAGGATGGCCTGCCGTTTGACGCGATGCGATACGCGATGCTCGATGTCCGGCGGGGACAAGGGCGGTACGGCCTGCCGGAAGATCTCACGAGCGTGGTCGACGGTCTGGAGTAGACCAGGCATGTGCGCGACGTAAGCCGTGCGTAGCTCCACGGCGTGGTGTTCCAGCTCGGCCAGATCGAGCAATCCGGTGGCGAGGGTCTCCCGGTACTCTTCCCACCAACCGCGCTTGCGCTCCACCGCCATGTCCACGAGGGCGGCAATCAGCGCCTCGTCCGCGCAGCGGTAGTTCCGTGCCAGCGCCCGCAGCCGCTCCGCGCTGACTCCGAACCGGCTCGCCTCGATGTTGCTGATGGTCGTCTGATTGGTGCCGAGCAGCCGCCCGGCCTCGGTGGACGACAGACCGGCGCGCTCGCGAAGTCTGCGCAGCTCGGTGCCGAGGCGGAGTTGGCGCGCGGTCGGAACACTTCTCTGAGGCATTCGCCGATTCTCTCTGCTCACGCGCAACAGGCGCGTCACTCACACGAGTGGTATCCCAAGCACTTCTATCCATGCCGTCGAATACCTTATGCGGACAGGGCTACGGTGTGTGCCCGGACACCGTCCAACTCCACGCACAAACCGGAGACTTCATGCCCACCGCAGCAACGGAAAACCCCTGGTCCTACTCACTCCGCCTGCCCCATGACCCCCGTGCCGCCGCCATCGCCCGGATCACCCTCCGTGCGGTCCTGGCGCGCCACGACATGGGCGCACTCGCTGACCCCGCGACCCTGCTCACCAGCGAGATGGTCACCAACGCGTACCGCCACACCACCGGCCCGGCCGAAATGCGTATCCGCGCCGTGGAGGAGGGCCGGCTGCGGATCAGCGTATGGGACACCAATCCGGACATCCCGCCGCCCTTCGACAAGCCCCCGGCCCTCTTCGACCGCTCGTCCGCCCTCGCGGAGGCCGCCGCGAACACCGAGGCCACCTATGGGCGCGGACTCCTCATCGTCCGGATCTGCGCCGACAACTGGGGCGGTTACGCGCTCGCCGACGGGCTGTTCGGCAGGAGCGGCAAGCTGCTCTGGTTCGAACTCGACCCGACGCCCTGCGACGCCTTCGGGTTCGCCGCCTGACGAGGGGACGTGCCGGTGTCAGGCCGGGGTGAGCGCCGGGGGGAAGTCCAGGTCCGGCTCGTCGTATGAGCCGCTGTATCCCTGCTCCTCCTCCTGCTCCCGCTTCTCCTCCGGCCAGCTGGGGTCCATCGCGCAGGACGATGTGCTGACGAAGCCGGAGAGCCGCTGGTATTCCGGTTCCCAGGTGACGCTGATCGCGTAGCCGCCGTCGCGCTCCGCTCCTACGCTCCACTCCTCGATCTGCTCGTTCTTGCCGTACTCCGTGATGTGCCATCCCTTGGCCTCGAGGCGGTCGCGCACCCCGCGCAGGGCGGGGAGCGCGACCGCCTTGCGCACCTTGCTCAAGGTCCACTCCTGGTACAGCCGGTACGCGCCGTCCACGGGCGGGTCGCCGATGCTGAACAGGCCGTCCGGGTAGCAGTCGTTGGACCCGTAGGTGTTGTTGGTGAAGACGTCGACGTAGCCGCCTTCGAGGGTGCGGTCGATGCCGAGTGCGGCATAGGCGTCCTGGGAGTAGCCGGAGAGCCGGCGCGCCGTCTTCTTCGGGTCGACGTCGGGATAGGTCGAATCCGTGCTCGCGTACGCGAGCAGGGCCATGGCCACGGCCACGACAAGGAGCAGCACGCTGGCGCACCCGGTTCCGCACCCGCCGCGGCTCTTTCCGGCGGAAGCCTCGCTCTCGGTCATGTACCGGACAGTAGGCCGCGGCCCCGGCGGGCCGGATCCGCGCGGCCGCTCAGTACGGCGTAGGTACCCGTACTCATACGAACGGGCCTCCGCGCACCGCATTAGCCGTCATTAGCGGTCCGTTAGCAGAACGCCAATCCGGTCTTCGAAACTAAAGATCGTCCGGCAACGAGCCGAGAGAACAGAGCAACAGGAGCACCACGATGAACACCGCCACCAAGCGCTTCCGCGGCCGCGCCGGCCGCCGCATCGCCGCCGCCCTCGTCGCCGCCGCGGCGCTGGGCCTGGGCGCCACGGCCTGCGGTCCTGACGACTCCGAGTCCGCGGGTTCCTCGAACTCCTCCGCCTCGGCCTCGGCCTCGGCCACGAGCGGCTCCTCCTCGGACAGCTCCGGCTCGCAGGGCCAGGACAGCGGCAGCACCGGCGGCGGGTCCGCCTCGAACGGCGGCGGGTCCGCCTCGAACGGTGGCGGGTCCGCCTCCAGCGGCGGCGGGTCCGCCGCCACCAGCGGCGGGTCGGACGCCACCGGCGGCGGCGTCGCCAACGCGGGCAACCACCGCACGGTCGTCGGCAAGCTGCAGTACCTCGCGCCCGGCAAGCTGATCGTCCATCCCGACGACGGCAGCACCGACCAGGCGTTCTACGTCTCCAACGCCACGCAGGTCCTCGGCGCGGCCGCGATCTGCGGTGAGGAGTCCGGCCACGTGGCCCTCGGCGAGGACGGCTACGGCACCACGAAGTGCACCGTGGACGATCTGGAGAAGGCCGCGAAGACCGGCAGCGTGACCGTCCGCGTCACCATGAGCACCAAGTCCGGCGGTGCCGAGACGGTCGAGGAGAAGTACCACCCGTAAGCCCCCGCACCCCGCACCTCGCGCCACACGAATGGGCCGCCGGCTCCCGCGAGGGAGCCGACGGCCCATTCGCCGTCAAGCCGTGCAATCCGCGCGGCCCGCCGCCAGGCGTCAGTGGCCGCCCGGGGACCCCGCCGTGGCCGGCGGGAGGTCGGCCTGGACGCCCGGGTCGCCCACGTCCGCCTTGTAGTCGGCGGCGGTGGTCTCGTCGATGCCGTCGGGGGCCTTGACCGCGCGCAGCACCAGCGTCAGCACGACGGTCACCAGCACGTTGAGCACGATGGCCGTGAAGCCGATGTAGCCGATCTCCCCGATGCCGGGGATGTCCGCGGTGTTGCCGAAGTGCTTCTGGGTGCCGCTCGGGGTGTCGTACGCCTTCCACGTTCCGTAGATCATGCCGACCGCCCAGCCCGCCAGCAGCGCCCAGCGGTGGAACCAGCGGGTGAACAGGCCGCCGACCAGGGCCGGGAAGGTCTGGAGGATCCAGATGCCGCCCAGCAGCTGGAAGTTGATCGCGACGGTCTTGTCCATGCCCAGCACGAAGATCAGCGCGCCGACCTTCACCAGCAGCGAGACCAGCTTGGAGACCTTGGTCTCCTCCTCGGCCGTGGCGTTCGGCCGCAGGAAGTCCTTGTAGATGTTGCGGGTGAACAGGTTCGCCGCGGCGATGGACATGATGGCCGCCGGGACGAGGGCGCCGATGCCGATCGCGGCGAAGGCGACCCCGGTGAACCAGTCGGGGAACATGTTCTCGAACAGCTGCGGGATGGCGAGCTGCCCGTTCTCGACCTTCACCCCGGCCGCGATGGCCATGAAACCGAGCAGCGCCAGCAGCCCCAGCATCAGCGAGTACAGCGGCAGGATCGTGGTGTTGCGGCGGATCACCTCGCGGCTGCGGCTGGAGAGCGTCGCGGTGATCGAGTGCGGATACATGAACAGGGCGAGCGCCGAGCCGAGGGCCAGGGTGCCGTACGCCCACTGGCCCTCCGCGCCGGGCGCGATCGCGCCCGCGCCGGCCTTCGTGAACTTGTCGCTCGCCGCGCTGAAGATGTCGTCGAAGCCGCCCAGCTTGATCGGGATGTAGATGATCGCCACCGCGATGACGATGTAGATCAGCGTGTCCTTGACGAAGGCGATGAGCGCGGGCGCGCGCAGACCCGAGGAGTAGGTGTACGCCGCGAGCACGCCGAAGGCGATCAGCAGCGGCAGGTCCTTGATGAACCAGTTGGTGTTCTCCCCGCCGCCGACGCCCATCACGTCCAGCACCGCCTGGATGCCCACCAGCTGGAGGGCGATGTACGGCATGGTGGCGAGGATGCCGGTGATCGCGACGGCCAGCGACAGCCCCTTGGAGCCGAACCGGCCGCGGACGAAGTCCGAGGTGGTGACGTACCCGTGCTTGTGCGACACCGACCACAGCCGGGGCAGGAAGGTGAAGATCAGCGGGTAGACCAGGATGGTGTACGGGACCGCGAAGAAGCCGGACGCGCCCGCCGCGTAGATCGCCGCCGGGACGGCGACGAAGGTGTACGCGGTGTAGAGGTCGCCGCCGAGCAGGAACCAGGTGATCCAGGTGCCGAAGCTGCGGCCGCCCAGTCCCCATTCGTCGAGGTTGTTGGCGTTCTCGGCGGCGCGCCAGCGCGCGGCCAGGAACCCCATGACCGTGACGGCCACGAAGAAGATGATGAAGACGGCGAGTGCGACGCCGTTCACGCCGTCGTTCATGCCGAGTCGCCTCCCTTGCGCGCCCGCTGCTCACGGCGGACCAGGACGTAGGCGACCGAGGTCAGCGCGGCCGAGACCGGTACCCAGGCCATCTGGTACCAGTAGAAGAACGGAATCCCGATGAGGGTCGGCTCGACCTTGGAGTACGAGCTGACCCAGAGCATCCCGACAAAGGGTGCGATCAGGCACAGAGCGGCCACGACGCGCGTAGGCGTGACGACCGGTCTCCTGCCCGGTGTAGTGGAGGTGTCTGACATGTGGCGGGCTCCCGTCCCCTCGGCTCATCACCTGCGTTACAGCTGATCATTCGTGTAATGCGCAGGAAATCTAAGCCCGTGGCTGGGCAGCCGTCACTACTTGTCCGTATATCGAAATGAGAAAGTAAGCCGGTGAGCGGTGCGGCGCCGGTCGGAGGTGCGGCACACCCGCGGGGCGGCCGGCCGGAGGTGCGGCGCACCCCCGGGGTGATTCAGCCGTGCGGCCGCGATCCCGGGGCGATTCAGCCGTGCGGCCGCTGGAGCCGGGCCACGAATTTGTAGCGGTCCCCGCGGTAGACCGACCGCACCCACTCCACCGGCTCCCCGGACGCGTCCCGCGAATGGCGCGAGAGCATCAGCATCGGCAGCCCCACATCGGTGCCCAGCAGCCCCGCCTCGCGCGGGGTGGCCAGCGAGGTCTCGATGGTCTCCTCGGCCTCGGCCAGCCGGACGTCGTAGACCTCGGCCAGCGCCGTGTAGAGCGAGCTGTATTTGACCAGGCTGCGGCGGAGCGCGGGGAAGCGCTTGGCGGACAGATGGGTGGTCTCGATCGCCATCGGCTCACCGCTGGCCAGCCGCAGCCGCTCGATGCGCAGCACCCGCCCGCCGGCGGCGATGTCCAGCAGTCCGGAGAGCCGGTCGTCTGCGGTGACGTAGCCGATGTCCAGCAGCTGGGAGGTGGGCTCCAGGCCCTGGGCCTTCATGTCCTCGGTGTACGAGGTGAGTTGCAGCGCCTGGGAGACCTTGGGCTTGGCCACGAAGGTGCCCTTGCCCTGGATACGCTCCAGGCGCCCCTCGACGACCAGCTCCTGGAGCGCCTGGCGCACGGTGGTGCGCGAGGTGTCGAACTCGGCGGCCAGGGTGCGCTCCGGGGGGACCGGGGTGCCCGGTGGCAGGGTCTCGGTCATCTCCAGCAGGTGGCGCTTGAGGCGGTAGTACTTCGGGACGCGCGCGGTGCGCGCCCCGCCGGAGCCGTTGCCGCCGCTCTCGGCCGTCGTGGTGGCCGCCGCTGCCGCCGTTGCCCCGTCGGTCTCCATCGCGCGCCCTTCCGACTCCTGGTCCGCCACTGTCACCGGCACCGGCGTCCGCCGCCGTCGCCCGCGTCCGCCGCCGTCACCGGTCCTTTGAAAAATTCAGCGCCTCACATCGTGGCACGGTCCCGGCTCCGGGCGACCGTTCGGTCCGGATGTCGGGAAGTGTCGGTCCGGTAACGGAGCCGAGGGTGACTCTTATACACCCTTGACACCCCTAAAGGTCTAGGCCAAGCTGCGGGCACTGGTCTGGACCATTAAACCCCTCATCCGGCCATTTGAGGAGAGTGCTGTGAAGCGTGGGCTCATAGCGGCGACGGGTGTCGCGGCAATGCTGGTATCCGTCGCGGCCTGTGGGTCCGGCGACGATGACGACAAGGCCGGAGCGGACGGTTTCAAGGGACAGACGCTGACCGTCTGGGCGATGGACGGCTCCACGCCGGACGGTTGGACGAAGGATGTCAAGGCCGCTTTTGAGAAGAAGACCGGCGCCAAGCTGAAGTTCGAGATCCAGCAGTGGAACGGCATCCAGCAGAAGGTGACCACCGCGCTCTCGGAGTCCGACCCGCCGGACGTGCTGGAGATCGGCAACACCCAGACCCCCTCCTACGCGCAGACCGGCGGCCTGGCCGAACTGGGCGACCTCAAGAAGTCGATCGGCGCCGACTGGTCCGAGTCGATCAACAAGTCCGCGGTCTACGACGGCAAGCAGTACGCGGCGCCGTGGTACGCGGCCAGCCGGGTCGTCCTCTACAACAAGAAGATCTGGGCCGAGGCCGGGATCAAGGACACCCCCAAGACCCGTACCGAGTTCTTCCGTGACCTCGACGCCATCAAGAAGAAGACCGACGCCGAGCCGATCTACCTCCCGGGCCAGAACTGGTACTTCTTCGACGGGCTGACCATCGGCACCGGCGCCGACCTGGTCAAGAAGGACGGCGACAAGTGGGTCTCCAACCTCGCCGACCCCAAGGTCGGCAAGGCCATGGACATCTACAAGCAGTACCAGTCCTTCAGCCAGGCCCCCAAGGACAAGGACGAGGCCACCCCGCAGCAGGGCGAGGTCTTCGCCAAGGGCAAGACGGGCGCCTTCATCGGCATGGGCTGGGAAGCCGGTGTCGCGATCAAGGCCAACCCGAAGATCGAGAAGGACATCGGCTACTTCACCATCCCGGGTGAGACCGCCGACAAGCCCGAGGGCGTCTTCCTCGGCGGCTCCAACCTCGCCGTCGCCGCGGGCAGCGACAAGCAGGAACTGGCCAAGGAGTTCCTGAAGATCGCGCTCAGCGACACCTACGAGGGGCAGCTCGCCAAGGAAGGCGGCGTGCTCCCCAACAAGGACTCGCTCCAGGACCAGCTCAAGGGCAACGCCGCCGCCCAGGCGGCCGCGCCGGCCACCGCGAGCGGCGGCACCACCCCCCTGATCCCCGAATGGGCCGCGGTGGAGAACGCCCCGAACCCCATCAAGACCTATATGACCGCGGTGCTGAACGGTAAGGCGCCGGCCGACGCGGCCAAGTCGGTCGAGGACGAGATGAACAAGCGCCTCAGCCAGGAGCACTGAGCGCGATGGCCGTGACCACCGAACGCAAGGACCCCGGCCCGGCGGCGGCCGGGGTCCGCCGGAGCGGGGCCCCGCCGGCCCCGGGCCGCGCGGCCCCGGGCACCCCCGGGCGCGGACGGCTGACCGGCGCCGCCCCCTACCTGCTCCTGCTGCCCGCGCTGGCGGTGACCGCCGTACTGCTGGGCTGGCCGCTGGTCAAGAACGGCATGCTGTCGTTCCAGAACCTCAATATGCGGCAGCTGATCCAGCACCTCACCGAGTGGAACGGGGTCGACAACTACCGCGAGACGCTGACCAGCGAGGACTTCTGGGGCGTCACCCTGCGGTCGGTGATCTTCACCGGGGTCAACGTGGTGCTGATCATGGTGCTGGGCACCCTGGTCGGACTGCTGCTGGCCCGCCTCGGCAGCAAGATGCGGCTGCTGCTCTCGGTCGGTCTCGTCCTGGCCTGGGCGATGCCCGTCATCGCCGCCACCACCGTCTTCCAGTGGCTGTTCGCCACCCGCTACGGGGTGGTCAACTGGGTCCTGGACGCCCTCGGCTGGCACTCCATGGCGGACTACAACTGGACCGGCGACCAGTTCTCCACCTTCTTCGTCATCACCGTGCTGATCGTCTGGCAGTCGATCCCCTTCGTGGCGATCAACCTCTACGCCGCGACCACCACCATCCCCGGGGAGCTCTACGAGGCGGCCGCGCTGGACGGCGCCGGCACCTGGAAGAGCTTCACCTCGGTGACCTTCCCCTTCCTCAAGCCGTTTCTGCTGGCCACGACGTTCCTCGAAGTCATCTGGGTCTTCAAGGCGTTCGCCCAGGTCTTCGCGATCAACGAGGGCGGCCCCGAACGGCTCACCGAAACCCTCCCCGTCTACGCCTTTATCGAGGGCATGGGCAATCAGCACTACGGCATGGGCGCCGCGATCTCGCTGCTGACCATCGTGGTCCTGCTCGCGCTGACCTCCTACTACCTCCGGATCGTGCTCAGGCAAGAGGAGGACGAGCTGTGAAGCGCTCGCCGCTCGCCCGGCTGTGGCCCAACGCGACCGCCGTCGTGCTCTTCATCGGCTTCGCGTTCCCCGTCTACTGGATGTTCACCACGGCCTTCAAGCCGACCTCGGACATCGTCTCCGAGGACCCGGTGTGGTTCCCGACCGCGGCCACTTTCGAACACTTCCAGAAGGCCGTCGACGCCGACAATTTCTGGACGCTGGTGGGCAACTCCCTCACCGTCACCGTCTCGGCGGTCGTCCTCTCCCTGGTGATCGCGCTGCTCGCCTCGTTCGCCCTGGCCCGGCTGCGGTTCAAGGGGCGCCGCGGCTTCCTGGTGACCTTCATGATCGCGCAGATGGCGCCCTGGGAGGTCCTGGTCATCGCCATCTACATGCTCGTACGCGACGGCGACATGCTGAACAGCCTGCTTCCGCTCACCCTGTTCTACATGGTCATGGTGCTGCCCTTCACCATCCTCACGCTCCGCTCCTACGTGGCCGCGATCCCCAAGGAGCTGGAGGAGTCGGCCATGGTCGATGGCTGCACCCGTACGCAGGCGTTCATCCGGGTGATCTTTCCGCTGCTGGCACCCGGCCTGATGGCCACCTCGCTCTTCGGCTTCATCACCGCCTGGAACGAATTCCCGCTCGTCCTCATCCTGAACAAGGACCCGGAGGCCCAGACGCTCCCGCTGTGGCTGTCCAGCTTCCAGACCGCCTTCGGCGACGACTGGGGGGCGACCATGGCGGCTGCCTCGTTGTTCGCCATCCCGATCCTGCTCCTGTTCCTGTTTCTGCAACGCAAGGCGGTCGGTGGGCTCACTTCCGGCGCTGTGAAGGGATGATCCCGACATATGACGACCCTCACGCACGACTCCGCCACCCTCACCCGCGACGCACTCGCCGTTCTCCAGCCCGGCTTCACCGGCACGGCCGCCCCCGACTGGCTGCTGCGCCGGCTCGGCGAGGGGCTCGCCTCCGTCGGCCTGTACGGCCGCAACATCGCCACGCCCGAGCAGCTGGGCGCCCTCACCGCCCAGCTGCGCGCCGAGCGCCCCGACGTCCTGGTGGGGATCGACGAGGAGGGCGGCGACGTCACCCGGCTGGAGGTGCGCACCGGCTCCTCCTTCCCCGGCAACCTCGCGCTCGGCGCCGTCGACGACCCGGAGCTGACCCGCGCCGTCGCCCGCGAGCTGGGCCGCCGCCTCGCGGAGTGCGGCGTCAACCTCAACTGGGCGCCCTCCGCCGACGTCAACTCCAACCCCGATAACCCGGTCATCGGCGTGCGCTCGTTCGGCGCCGAGCCCGACCTCGTCGCCCGGCACACCGCCGCGTACGTCGAGGGCCTCCAGAGCGCCGGGGTCGCCGCCTGCACCAAGCACTTCCCCGGCCACGGCGACACCGCCGTCGACTCCCACCACGCGCTGCCGCGCATCGACGCCGATCCCGACACCCTGGCCGCCCGCGAACTGGTGCCCTTCCGCGCCGCCATCGCCGCCGGGACCAAGGCCGTGATGAGCGCCCACATCCTGCTGCCCGCGCTCGATCCCGCCCTGCCCGCCACCCTCAGCCCCGCCGCGCTGCACGGACTGCTGCGCCGGCCCGTGGCCGACGGCGGACTCGGCTTCGAGGGACTGATCGTCACCGACGGCATGGAGATGCGGGCCATCGCCGACGCGTACGGCATCGAGCACGGCAGCGTCCTGGCGATCGCCGCGGGCGCCGACGCCATCTGCGTGGGCGGCGGACTCGCCGACGAGGACACCGTGCTGCGGCTGCGCGACGCGCTGGTCACGGCCGTCATCGAGGGACAGCTGGCCGAGGAGCGGCTGGCCGACGCGGCGGCCCGGGTGCGCGCCCTGGGGGAGTGGACGCGGCACTCCGCGGGACCGCGCGCGGCGCACGGCGTCGAGCCCGCCGCGGGGGTGGGGCTCGACGCCGCGCGCCGCGCGCTCCGCGTCACCCCGGCCGGGCCGTCGTACGAGCCCCTGACCGGACCCGGCTACGTCGTCTCCCTCACCCCGGTCGCCAACATCGCCGTAGGCGACGAGACCCCCTGGGGCGTCGCCGCCGAACTGACCCGGCTGCGCCCCGGCACCGGGACCGCCACCTACGGGCAGCAGGACGCCGAGGACCGGGGCGTCCCGGCGCTGATCGAAAATATGCTCGACGCCGCGGCGGGCCGTAGGATCGTCGCTGTGGTCCGCGATGTCCACCGTCACCCCTGGATGGCCGACGCGCTGGACGCCCTGCTCACCGCCCGGCCGGAGACGGTCGTCGTGGAGATGGGCGTGCCCCAGGCGCCGCCCGCCGGAGCGCTGCACATCGCGACCCACGGTGCCGCCCGGGTGTGTGGACGGGCGGCCGCCGAGGTGATCGCCGGCATCGGCGCCGACGACCGCCCCGGGGACTGACCCCCTCAGCACAGCCGGTACAGCCACCTGGAGGCACCCAGCATGTCCGCCACGACGACGGGCCAGCGCAGCGACCAGCCGGGCCGGATCATGTCCGGCGAGATGGCCGAGCAGCCCGCCGTGCTGCGCCGCATCCTCGACCAGGGCGCCCCGAGGATCCGCGAGGTCGCGGAGCGGATCGCCGCCCGCAACCCGCGCTTCGTCCTCCTCACCGCCCGGGGCACCTCGGACAACGCGGCGCTGTACGCCAAGTACCTGCTCGAAGTGGTGCTCGGCAAGCCCTGCGGGCTCACCTCCATGTCCACCACCACCGCGTACGGCGCCCGGCCGGACCTCACCGACGTGCTGGTGATCACCGTCAGCCAGTCCGGCGGCTCGCCGGACCTGGTCGCCTCCACCGAGGCCGCCCGCGCGGCCGGCGCGATCACCCTCGCGGTGACCAACAACGCCGACTCGCCGCTCGCGGCCGTCTCCGAATTCCACATCGACGTCCTGGCCGGGCCGGAGAAGGCGCTGCCCGCGACCAAGACCTACACCGCCGAACTGCTCGCCCTCTACCTCTTCGTGGAGGGGCTGCGCGGCGGTGACGGCGCGGCCGCCAAGGTGCTGCCCGACCTCGCCCAGCAGATCCTCGACCGCCAGGACGAGGTCCGGCAGCTCGCCGCGCGCTACCGCTTCGCCGAGCGGATGGTCCTCACCTCCCGGGGCTACGGCTATCCGACCGCCAAGGAAGCCGCCCTGAAGCTGATGGAGACCAGCTACATCCCGGCGCTCTCCTACTCCGGCGCCGATCTGCTGCACGGCCCGCTCGCCATGGTCGACAACATCTCGCCCGTCATCGCGATCGTCACCGAGGGCAAGGGCGGCCAGGCGCTGCGGCCGGTCCTGGAGCGGCTGCGCGGCCGGGGCGCGGACCTCGTCGTCATCGGCAGCGCGGCGGAGGTGGAGCGGGCCTCGGCGGGGTTCGCCCTGCCGACGGAGGGGGTCGCCGAGGAGGTCCAGCCGATCCTGGAGATCCTCCCGCTCCAGATGCTGGCGTACGAGGTGACGATCGCCCGCGGCCAGGACCCGGACGCCCCCAGGGCGCTGGCGAAGGTGACGGAGACCCGCTGAGACGCACCCGCTCAGACGCACCCGCTCAGACGCACCCGAAAAGGCTCCCGCCGCCTCGGAGGAGGCGGCGGGAGCCTTTTTGCGCTGGGACACACCCGCGGGCCGCGGCGCCAGGGCGGGACCCTCAACCCACCCGGCACCGCAGCCCGGAGTTGCGTCGGCCGAGCGGCCGACCTGAGAGGTTCCCGGGCGGTCAGGGCAGAGCGCTCCGGGTCCCCCGATCCGTCCTCCTGTGCGGGGAGAACGGAAGATCGCAGTGCTCGATATTCTGGACTAGACCACTGCTGTCTGTCCATGCTTATGCGCGAATGGGCTCATCCCCCGATGAGGGTAGGCTCGCAACGTGCCCTCCATGAACGACCTCGTCCGCCAGCACACCGCCCTCGACGACTCCGACCTCGAGTGGCTCCACCTGCTGGTCTCGGAGTGGCAGCTGCTCTCCGACCTCTCCTTCGCCGATCTCGTCCTGTGGGTCCCCACCAGTGACGGCACCCGGTACGTCTCCGTGGCGCAGATGCGGCCGAACACCGGCCCCACCTCCTACCAGGACGACATGGTCGGCCATCTCGTTCCCCGCGGCCGCCGCCCGATGCTCGACGCCGCCCTCGACGAGGGCCGGATCGTCCGCGAGGGCGACCCCGAGTGGCGCGAGGAGGTGCCGGTGCGGGTGGAGTCCATCCCGGTCCGGCGGGAGAGCCGGGTCCTCGGTGTGATCGCGCGGAACACCAATCTGCTGACCGTACGGACCCCCAGCCGACTGGAACTCACCTATCTCCAGAGCGCGTCCGACCTCGCCCAGATGATCGCCGCGGGATCGTTCCCCTTCCCCAACCAGCAGGTCGACATGGACGCCTCACCGCGCGCGGGCGACGGGCTGATCCGGCTCGACGCGGACGGGGTGGTCCAGTACGCGAGCCCCAACGCGCTCTCCGCCTACCACCGGCTGGGGCTCGCCGCCGATCTCGTCGGTCACCATCTGGGCCGGACCACCGCCGAACTCGCCCCGGTGCGCGGCCCGGTGGACGAGGCGCTGGTCAAACTGGCCAGCGGCTGGGCGCCCCGGGAGTTCGAGGTGGAGGGCGGCGACGGGGTCATCCAGCTGCGGGCCATCCCGCTCAAGCCCAAGGGGCTGCACATCGGCTCGCTCGTCCTGCTCAGGGACGTCACCGAACTGCGCCGCCGGGAGCGCGAGCTGATCACCAAGGACGCCACCATCCGGGAGATCCACCACCGGGTGAAGAACAACCTCCAGACGGTGGCGGCGCTGTTGCGGCTCCAGGCCCGCCGGATGGACTCCGCCCAGGGGCGGGAGGCGCTCAACGAGGCGGTGCGCAGGGTCGGTTCGATCGCGATCGTCCACGAGACCCTTTCGCAGAACCTCGACGAGCGGGTCGAGTTCGACGACATAGCCGACCGGGTGCTGTCGATGGTGGCCGAGATATCGCCCGGCAAGGTGACCGGCAGCCGCACCGGACGCTTCGGCATCCTCGACGCCGAGGTCGCCACCCCGCTGTCCATGGTCCTCACCGAGGTGCTGCAAAACGCGCTGGAGCACGGCTTCGGAGCGGGGGAGCAGGGCACGGTCGAGGTCTCGGCGGTGCGCGGTGGCGGCGGCGAGGAGAGCCGGCTGATGGTGATCGTCCAGGACGACGGGCGCGGGCTGCCGGAGGGATTCGACCCGCAGCGGGCCGGAAACCTCGGGCTCCAGATCGTCCGCACCCTGGTGGAGGGTGAGCTGGGCGGGACCTTCGACATGGTGCCCGCCCCGGAGCGCGGCACCCGCGTGGTGCTGGACTTCCCGGTGGGCGCCGAAAAGCGCTGAGACGCTGACCACATCAGGGGCCTGAACGCGAAAAGCGACGCCGACCACATCAAGTGAAAAGCGACGCTGACCACATCAAGCACCCGACCACATCAAGCACTGAGCCCCGGACCGTTCCGGTCCGGGGCTCAAAGCTCATGATGCTGTGCGCATGGGGGGTACTACGCGCTGCGGCTCGGGGGCCACGGGGTGCGGGCTTCAGGCGCTGGCGTTGCGTGCCCGGTTGCGAGCGGCACGGCGCTTCATCGCGCGGCGCTCGTCCTCGCTCATTCCACCCCAGACGCCGGAGTCCTGGCCGGACTCAAGCGCCCACTGCAGGCACTGCTCCATGACGGGGCAGCGGCGGCAGACGGCCTTGGCTTCCTCGATCTGCAGCAGCGCAGGACCGGTGTTGCCGATGGGGAAGAACAGCTCGGGGTCTTCCTCGCGGCAAACGGCGTTGTGACGCCAGTCCATGGCTGCTCCATCTCCTCGTATTGCGGGCTCGTTGCTTGTGAATGTGAACGCTTTCACGAATCCCTCGACAAGGGTAGGGACGCCGACCAGTCAGGACTGGTGCGGTCCCGTGGATTGAGGAGGGGGTTCGGGCTCTCAAGGGGGCCTTCCGGAGGCCGTCCCGATCGCCAAGAAGAGATTCGCAAACCTCGGCGGCGGATACAACCCCTTCCGGAAAGTTTTTTTTGATTCCTTGGTGTCGGCTCTGTCACAGCCGTACTTCCGGTGGGTGGATCCCAGGCTAAACGTTCGACTGGAAGGACTTTTTGGGGTCTGACTCACACAATCACACGCAGTGCACGGCGTACGCCTGTGAACGTCACGCTCGTACGCAGTCCCAGATGGTCACCGTCCATCTGGAACGGCAGTGGCGCCTGGGATTGCAAGGTGAAGTCCGTCAGATCGTGGAGTGACACCGCGCCCTTGCCGCGCGGCCCGCGCTCGGGGCTCGACATCAGCAGCTGGGTCGCATAGCGGGTCATCGCGGGCGCCGACAGCTTGGCCAGTCCCAGCACGTCGAGGGCGGTGTCGAAGGACGCCTTGGGGGCCGCGTAGACCGGGCGGTTGCCCAGATAGGTCCAGGGGGCGGTGTTGCAGACTATCGACAGCGCCAGCTCCTCGATCGGGTCCTCACCCGGCCGCTGAAGGGTGATGGTGCCCTGTCGCCGGTGCGGCTCCCCGATGAACTGCCGCACCATTTGCCGTATGTAAAGGGCGTGCGTGGACCGCCTGCCGCGCTCGCGCTGCTGCTCGACCCGGCCGATGACGCTCGCGTCGAAGCCGAGGCCCGCGCAGAAGGTGAACCAGCGGGCCGGAACCGACTCGTCCCGGGTGCCCGGCGTACCGGCCGCGAGTCCGAGGCCCACGGTCCGCTCGGTGCCGTCCCGCAGCGCGTCCAGCAGGGCACCGGTCGCCTCGACGGCGTCGTTGGGCAGCCCGAGCGCGCGGGCGAAGACATTGGTGGAGCCGCCCGGGACGACCGCGAGCCGGGGCAGCTCGCGCGGGGCGGGGCCATGGTGGAGCAGTCCGTTGACGACCTCGTTGACGGTGCCGTCGCCGCCCAGCGCGACCACCAGTTCATGGGTGCCGCCGTCGACCGCCCGCCGGGCCAGATCGCGCGCATGCCCCCGGTACTCCGTGGTCGCCACATCGAGCTTCAGATCACTGGCGAGCGCGTGGATCAGAACGTCCCGGGTGCGGGCACTGGTGGTGGTTGCTGCCGGGTTGACCACGAGAAGTGCGCGCATGCGCGCCAGCCTACCCATCCGAGCCGACCGGCCCCAGGGGGGTCCGACCCTTCCGCCGGATCTGCGCGGCGTCCACGGCGCGAAGGCGGCTAGGCTGCTGGGGTGAGCAGTAAGAAGTCCGCTACCGCGAAGAAGGCGCAGAGGGCCACGGCGCAGCAGGCGACCGGGCGCAAGGCCGCGGCGCGGCCGGACGCCAAGGCCACCGAGGCCGCCAAGGCGACCGACGCCGCCGACGCCGCGCCCACCGGGCCCCGCCCCGCCCGGCTCACCGCCGCGGCGGTGCTGGCCGCCGTGGAGGGCGTGGTGCTGCTGGGCTTCGGCGCCTATGTGCTGATCATGGGGCTGACCGGAGATCCGGAGAGCCCCCAGCAGGCGGAGATGCTCGGGGTCACCGTGGTCGCGCTGGCCCTGCTCCCGCTGCTGGCGGCCCGCGGGCTGTGGCTGCGCCGCCGCTGGAGCCGCGGCCCCGCGACGATCACCCAGCTGATGGCGCTGCCGGTGGCCTGGACGCTGGTGCAGAACGGCGGCGGGCTGATCGCCGCCGGTGTGGCCACCGCCGTCGCGGCCCTCGCCGTCCTGGCGCTGCTGATCAACCCGACGGCGACCGAGGCCCTCGGCATCGGCCCCCGCGACGCCTAGGGGCCGGTCCCGCCAAGGTTCTGCGCCGCTCACCGTCCTGGCCGGCCGCCCCCGCTACCGCTGGGAAGTGCCCTCGGCGGCGCCGCCGAACCGACCGAACGGTCGCAGCTGACCGGACAGTCGCAACCGACCGGACAGTCGCAGCTGACCGCACCGGGACGCCTCGCCACCGGGCACACCTCGACGGACGCGGCACCGGGGTCTTCTGACGGCGCCCGGCCGTCGGGGACCCGCGCGGCCGGTGCCCGGGAGGGCCGGGCACCAGGGGCCACGTGGGCTCCCTACTCCTCGACCAGCAGCTTGTCGCGCAGTTGCGCCAGGGTGCGGGCCAGCAGCCGGGAGACATGCATCTGGGAGATGCCGACCTCCTGCGCGATCTGCGACTGCGTCATATTGCCGAAGAAGCGCAGCAGCAGGATCTTCTTCTCGCGCGGCGGCAGATCCTCCAGCAGCGGTTTGAGCGACTCGCGGTACTCGACACCCTCCAGCGCCTCGTCCTCCGCGCCGAGGGTGTCGGCGACCGCCGGGGACTCGTCGTCGGTGTCGGGTACGTCCAGGGACAGGGTGCTGTAGGCATTGGCGGACTCCAGCCCCTCCAGCACCTCCTCCTCGGAGATGGACAGATGCTGGGCCAGCTCATGGACGGTCGGGGCGCGGCCATGCCGCTGGGAGAGCTCCGCGGTGGCCGTGGTCAGCGACAGCCGCAGCTCCTGGAGCCGGCGCGGCACCCGCACCGCCCAGCCCTTGTCGCGGAAGTGCCGCTTGATCTCGCCCACGACCGTGGGCGTCGCATAGGTCGAGAACTCCACCCCGCGGTCCGGATCGAACCGGTCCACGGACTTGATCAGCCCGATGGTGGCGACCTGGGTGAGATCGTCCAGCGGCTCGCCGCGGTTGCGGAAGCGCCGGGCCAGGTGCTCCACCAGGGGCAGATGCATACGCACGAGGTGGTTGCGCAGCTCGGCCCGCTCGGAGGAGCCCTCCGGCAGCCGTCGCAGCTCGGCGAACATCGCCCGCGCGCCGCTCCGGTCATGCGGATCGTGCTGCTGATGCGCCTGCTCGTGCTGATCCATGTGGTCCGCCCGCTCTGGTCGGTCTCCTGCCGCCTCCGAGTCCGCGGGATGCGGCCGGGACGGCGGGTGCGGGATGGCCGGGGTACCCACTCCCCGCGATGATGCAGTGCTCACGGAGCCCCCTTGTTCCGTCACGGCTGTCCGGGGCCGGCGCCGCGCTCCTTGTACAGGCTGATGCTGACCGTTCGGTCCTCGGCCACGGTCGAGTCCACCTTGCCCGCCAGTGCGGAGAGCACCGTCCAGGCGAAGGTGTCGCGCTCGGGGGCGCGGCCGTCGGTGGTCGGAGCCGAGACGGTCACCTGAAGTGCGTCGTCGATCAAACGGAAGACGCAGCTCAGCACACTGCCGGACACGGCCTGTTGCAGCAGGATCGCGCATGCCTCGTCAACGGCGATACGCAGATCCTCGATTTCGTCGAGGGTGAAGTCCAAGCGGGCTGCGAGGCCGGCGGTCGCCGTACGCAGCACCGACAGATAGGCACCCGCAGCGGGCAGCCGGACTTCCACGAAGTCCTGGGTCCCGGGCTCGCCTGCGATCTGGGACACCCTCACCTCCAAGGTGACACAAGCTTGTTGAGCTGAGCTGATTGGAGCGTCGGCCCGGAACCCTTATGGTGGAGGGTGGACGGACCGGCGCTGTATGTAGTTCGGCTGCGACGCTATCGCGATCTGCGGTGCGATGTCGCCCGGACGAAGCACGGCCCCCATCACGGGTGAACCCCGCCCCGCAAAGTCGCGATATCACTCATAGTAAGCACATGAGTACGCAGCGTGGCTAGAGGGTTGGCGGTCTCAATTCGAAAGAGATGTCGCCTCACTCGCGGAATCGGTGTTCACAGTGGTGCTCACGGCGGTGCCCATGGCCTGCGCGGCCAGCGCTCGCAGGGGCTCTCCCGAGAGCCTGCGCACCGTCCATTCGTCCATCGGCTCCGCGCCGAGCGCGGCGTAGAAGCCGATCGCGGGCTCGTTCCAGTCGAGCACCGACCATTCGAAGCGGGCGTAGCCCCGCTCCACGCAGATCCGCGCCAGCTCGGCGAGCAGCGCCTTGCCGTGGCCGCCCCCGCGGGCCCGCGGGGTGACGTACAGGTCCTCCAGATACACGCCATGGGTGCCTGTCCAGGTGGAGAAGTTACGGAACCACAGGGCGAACCCCACGGGCCCGGCGGGCTCTCCGGCGCCGCCGGCCTCCTCGGCGATCAGCGCGAAGACCGCGGGATGCGCCCCGAAGAGCGCCTCGCGCAGCTGTTCCTCGGTGGCCTTCGCCTCCTGCGGAGCCCGCTCGTAGGCCGCCAGCTCCCGGATCATCGCGTGGATCGCCGGGACGTCGGACGGCGTCGCTGATCGGATCATGTGGTGAAGGCTAGCGGGCCGCGGCGACAAACGCGGCAGTCGATTCCGGAAGAACGCGGAAAACGCGAGGGCCGCGACGGCCCAGGGGACCCGGCCCCACCCGGAGCCCGGCCCTACACGATCAGCTGATCCACATAGCACCAGCGCCAGTCCTCACCCTCCTCGAAGCTGCGCATCACCGGATGGCCGGTCGCCTCGAAGTGGTGGGTGGAGTGCTGGTACGGCGACGAGTCGCAGCAGCCCACATGGCCGCACACCAGACACTTCCGCAGCTGGACGGGGTGGCTGCCGACCGCCAGGCACTCGGGACAGGTGCTGGTCTCCGGCTCCGGCTCGGGGCGCGGCAGTACGGGAACATGCGGACACTCGCTCATGATTGCCAGACTAAAGCGCCGCGCGAGCGGAACACATGGACGACCGACGGGACGACCGCCGGGGACGGGGCCGGGCGATGGACGTAGTGCCGCTGTTGATGCTGGTCGCGGGGAGCGCGGTGGTCGCCGGCGCGGCCCGCCGGACGCGGGTGCCCGCACCGCTGTTGCTGGTGGCGGTCGGGCTCGTCGGCTCATACGTGCCGGGGGTGCCCGACTACACCCTGGATCCGCATGTCGTGCTGCCCCTGGTGCTGCCGCCGCTGCTGCACACCGCGGCGCTGGACAGCTCGTACCTGGATCTGCGTGCCAATCTGCGGCCCGTCGCGCTGCTCTCGGTCGGCTATGTCCTCTTCGCCACGGTCGCGGTCGGCGTGGTCGCCCATCTGGTGATCCCGGGCCTGCCGCTGGCCGCCGCCCTGGTGCTGGGCGCGGTGGTCGCGCCGCCGGACGCCGTGGCCGCCACCGCCATCGCCCGCCGCATCGGGCTGCCCTCCCGGCTCACCACGGTGCTCCAGGGCGAGTCGCTGTTCAACGACGCGACCGCGATCACCGCCTACCGGGTGGCGGTGGCCGCGGCGGTGGGGGAGGGGGTCAGCTGGACCGAGGGGGTGCGGGAGTTCGTCTTCGCGGCCGTCGGCGGGGTCGTGGTCGGTCTGATCCTGATGGTGCCGCTGCACTGGCTCCGCACCCGGCTGCGGGACCCGCTCCTCCAGAACACCCTGTCGCTGCTCATCCCCTTCGTCGCCTACGCCGCCGCCGAACAGGTCGGGGCATCGGGCGTGCTCGCCGTCGTGGTGGTCGGGCTCTACCTCGGACACCACTCCTGGCAGGTCGACTTCGCGACCCGGCTCCAGGAGGCGGCGGTCTGGCGGATGATCGACTTCATCCTGGAGTCGGTGGTGTTCGCGCTGATCGGGCTGCAACTGCGGGTCGTGGTGGCCGGTCTGGGGGAGTACGGGGCGGGCCAGGCCGCCTGGTACGCGGCCGTCGTCTTCCTGACCGTGGTGGCCGCCCGCTTCGTCTGGGTCTTCCCGGCGACCTTCCTGCCGCGGATGCTCTTCCCCGGCATCCGCGAGCGCGAGCCCGGCACCGACTGGACCGCCTCGGTCGTCGTCGGCTGGGCCGGGATGCGCGGGGTGGTCTCACTGGCCATCGCCTTCTCGATCCCGCAGACCGTGCACGGCGGAGGGCCCTTTCCGGCCCGCAACCTGATCCTCTTCCTGACCTTCACCACCGTCATCGGCACCCTGGTCGGCCACGGGCTCACCCTGCCCTCCCTGATCCGGCTGCTCGGGCTGCCGGGCCGCGATCCACGGGCCGAGACGCTCGCCGAGGCGCAGGCGCAGAACGCGGCGTCGCTGGAGGCCGAGCGCCGACTGGACGAACTGCTCGCCGACGAGCGCAACGCCCTGCCGCCGCCACTCGCCGCCCGGCTGCGCACGGTGCTGGAACAGCGCCGCAACGCCGTATGGGAGCGGCTCGGGGCGGTCAACGAGGTGACCGGCGAATCGGCGGACGACACCTATCGGAGGCTGGCCCGGGAGATGATCGAGGCCGAGCGGAAGGTGTTCGTGGACCTGCGGGACGCCCGGCGGATCGACGACGAGATGCTGCGGTCGCTGCTGCGCCGGCTGGACCTGGAGGAGGCGGCGCTCTACCGGGAGGGGGCCACGGAGGATGAAGGAGCCTGAGCCCCGCGCGAGGGTGTCTGAGGCTCCCTGCGAGGGCTTGATCCCCGTGCGAGGGTGCCTGAGCCCCGTGCCAGGGCGCGTGAGTCCCGTGCCAGGGCGCGTGAGCCCCGTGCCAGGGCGCCTGGGGCCGGAGCCCCCCGCCCCTCCGTGGCCGTCCGCCGTCCCCGGCGCTACTTGAGCCGCTCGCGGATCCGGGCGCGCATCGCGTCCATCGTGAAGCCGCGCGGATCCACCTTGCCCGGCTGCCATTCGAGGTGGCCGATCACCGAGCGCTCGGTCCAGCCGTGATGGCGGCACACGGCGGCCGCGGCCCGTGCGATCGCGTCCAGCTGCTCCTCGGGCCACGGGTCCTCGCCATCGCCGAGGTTTTCGCACTCGAAGCCGTAGAAGGCGCGGTTGCCGTCGGTATTGGCCTCGTTGTCCGGTGGCAGCGCCTTCTCGGCGATCACCGCCCGCAGCACGTCGTCGTCGCCCAGCCCGGCGTGGTTGGCGCGGCCGTAGCCGACCAGGTGGACCCCGCCGTCCTTGGCGATCACGCCGTGGCACAGCGGGCCGGGCAGCGACTCGAAGCCGTCCCGGCAGATCTCCACCGTCTCCTCGGTGCCGGAGGTGACGGTGTGGTGGATCATCACCCCGTGCACCGGGCCCCACGGCCCCTTGTGGTTTCTGTTGTGCTGCCGCCAGTCGCCGACCTGCGTCACCCGCACGCCCTCGTCCGTCAGCGCCGCCAGGAAGTCCCCCGCGGACATGGGTGAGGCCATGACCGCCTCCGTTCTGGTCGTACGGCGGGCCCCGGTCGCGGCCCGCCTGGTTCATCTGTGGGCTTACCCATCGCACATCGATAAACACATGGAGTGATGGACGGTCGGGTGAGGGTTTCGGGTGAGGGTTATCGTGCGAACCGATCCATCCGCTCGTCGTCGCACGGGAGACGCACCGCACCATGACCATGGACTACCAGGCAGTGCTGGAGGAGGTCGCGGCCCATGTGAAGCCGCGGATCGGCCGGGGCCGGGTGGCCCAGTACATCCCGGCGCTCGCCTCGGTGGACCCGGACCACTTCGGGATCGCCCTCGCCGACACCGACGGCCGGGTCGCCGGGGTCGGCGACTGGGAGCGGCCCTTCTCGATGCAGTCCATCTCCAAGGCGTTCAGCCTCGCGCTGGTGCTCGCCGAGGACGGCGAGAAGCTGTGGCGGCGGGTCGGCCGGGAGCCCTCGGGCAACCCCTTCAACTCCCTGGTGCAGCTGGAGTACGAGAACGGCATCCCGCGCAACCCGTTCATCAACGCCGGGGCGCTCGTCGTCACCGACCGGCTGCACACCCTTACCGGCGACGCCAGCACCACCATGCTGGACTTCCTGCGCGCCGAGAGCGGCAATCCGGACCTCGCCTTCGACCAGGAGGTCGCCGCATCCGAGGCCGCCCATGGCGACCGTAATGCCGCCCTCGCCCACTTCATGGCCGGCTACGGCAACCTCGACAACCCCGTGCCGACCGTCCTGGAGCACTACTTCTGGCAGTGCTCGATCCGGATGAGCTGCCGGGACCTGGCGCTGGCCGGCGGTTTCCTGGCCCGCCACGGGCTGCGCGCGGACGGTTCGCGGCTGCTGTCGCGCAGCGAGGCCAAGCGGGTCAACGCGGTCATGCTCACCTGCGGTACGTACGACGCGGCCGGTGACTTCGCCTACCGCGTCGGGCTGCCCGGCAAGAGCGGCGTCGGCGGCGGCATCGTCGCGGTGGTCCCCGGCCGCTGCACGCTGTGCGTCTGGAGCCCCGGCCTCGACGCGCGCGGCAACTCGGTGGCCGGACTGGCGGCCCTGGACCACTTCACGACGCTGACCGGCTGGTCCGTCTTCTGACAACCTTCCGGCCGGTGACGGGCGGAGGTGGCGCCCGGCCCGGCACGGCGGGAGCATGGAGGGTAGTGGTGGTGAGCAGGAGGTGTACCGCCATGCAGCATGAGATGCGCGCCGAATACGAGGAGGGCAGCTCCGGGCGGGTCGCGGGCGCACCGGTCAAGATCTGGCACATGGTCCGCGCCAACGGAACGACGGCGATGTGCGGACGGGAACTGGACCCGGACGCCGAGACCCAGGCCGCCGACCTGTGGGCCACGAGCGACTCGGGCCCCTTCTGCCACTCGTGCGGTGCGATGTATCTGCGCGAGGTCCCTTGAGCGCGTACCGGGAACGGAGGGCGCTGATCGGCGGCGGCGCCGTGGTGTGGACCCGTACGGCCGGCGCCGGACCGCAGCGGGTGCTCCCGGACGGCTGCACGGATCTGATCTGGAGCGACGCCGGACCGGACGGCGAGCTGTTCGTCGCGGGTCCGGACACCCGCGCCCATCTGGCCTCCGGCCCGCCGGGCAGCCGCGCCGTGGGCCTGCGGTTCGCCCCTGGTGCGGGTCCCGCCGTGCTCGGCGTACCGGCGCATGAACTCCGGGACCTGCGGGTGCCGTTGGCCGCGCTCTGGCCGGACGCGGAGGTCCGGCGGCTGGCCGAGCGGATCGCCGAGGGGATCGCCGAGGGGATCGGCGAGGGGATCGGCGAGGGGATCGGCGGGCGGATCGGCGGCCGGGGCGCCGGGCGCGAGGCGGCTCCGGGACGCGTCCTGGAGGAAGCCGCCCTGGGCCGGCTGCGGATGGCGGAACCCCCTGATCCGGTGCTCGCCGCGATCGTCGCGGGGGTCTCGCGCGGGACGGGAGTGGCCCGGATCGCCGCCGCCGTGGGGCTGGGAGAGCGGCAGCTGCGCCGCCGCTCCCTCGCCGCGTTCGGCTACGGCCCCAGGACGCTGGGCCGGGTGCTCCGGCTGAACCGCGCCCTGGACCTGGCGCGCACCGGTCTCCGCTTCGCGGAGGTCGCGGCGGCGGCGGGCTACGCCGACCAGGCCCACCTCGCCCGCGAGGTGCGGACACTGACGGGCGTCCCCCTGGGCCGTCTGCTCCAGGGGTCAGGAGGGTAGCGGGGCGAAGAGGTCCACGCCGTTGCCGTCGGGGTCGAGGACCACCGCGTAGCGCTGCCCCCACACCGCGTCCCACGGCTCCTTCTCCCCGCGCGCCCCCGCCGCCACGAGGTCCCGGTAGGTCTTGTCCACCTCGGCCGGGCTGTCGCAGAGGAAGGCCAGTGACACCCGGTGGGACCCGGCCGGCGGTGTCCACTCCGGGTCGAAGGAGCGCACCGTCTCGACGGTGTCCCACATCAGCCGTGTCCCGCCGGGCAGGGTGGCCTCGGCGTGGGGCTGGGTGTCGGCCTCGGCGGGGAGGTCGAGGCCGAGGCCGCGGTAGAAGGCGAGGGACGCCGCCATGTCGGCGACGACCAGGCCGATGGCGTTGAATCGTGCTGTCATGCGGGCAGCGTAGGCAGCGCGCCGGCCGCCGGTCTTGAACGAATCGGACTCCCGGCCGGGACCGCCGGGGGCCGTCGGAGCGCCGTCGGGACGCCGGGACGCCGTCGGGGGCCGCCGGGGGGCCGCCGGGAGCCGTCGGGGCGCTGTCAGGGGCAGCGGATGACCTGGCCGGCGTACGACAGATTGCCGCCGAAGCCGAAGAGCAGCACCGGGGCGCCGGAGGGGACCTCCCCGCGCTCGACGAGCTTGGAGAGCGCGAGCGGAATGCTGGCCGCCGAGGTGTTGCCGGACTCCACCACATCGCGGGCGATCACCGCGTTGACCGCGCCCAGCTTGCGGGCGACCGGCTCGACGATCCGCAGATTGGCCTGGTGCAGCACCACCCCGGCCAGGTCCTCCGGGGCGGTACCGGCCCGTTCGCACACCTTCCGCGCGATGGGCGGCAGCTGGGTGGTGGCCCAGCGGTAGACGGTCTGGCCCTCCTGCGAGAAGCGGGGCGGGGTGCCCTCGATGAGGACCGCGCCGCCCATCTCCGGTACCGAGCCCCACACCACCGGGCCGATGCCCGGCCGCTCGGCGGCCACCACCACGGCCGCGCCCGCGCCGTCGCCGGTCAGGACGCAGGTGGAGCGGTCGGTCCAGTCGGTGGCCGCGCTGAACTTCTCCGCGCCGATCACCAGGGCCGCGGTGGCCGCCCCGGCCCGGATGGTGTGGTCGGCGGTGGCGAGGGCGTGGGTGAACCCGGCGCACACCACGTTGAGGTCCATGGTGGCGGGGCAGGGCAGCCCGAGCCGGGCGGCGACGCGGGCCGCCATGTTGGGGCTGCGGTCGATCGCCGTACAGGTGGCGACGAGCACGAGGTCGATGTCCGAGGGGGCGAGGCCGCTGTGGGCCAGCGCCTTGGCGGCCGCCGCCGCGGCCATCTCGTCGACCGTCTCGTCGGGGCGGGCGAGGTGCCGGGTGCGGATGCCCACCCGGCTGCGGATCCACTCGTCGCTGGTGTCGACCATGGCCGCGAGGTCGTCGTTGCCGAGCACTTTCGCGGGCTGGTAGTGGCCGAGCGCCAGTACGTGCGAGCCGGTCATCGGTCATCCCCTTCGCGCCAGTGCCGACATATCCACGCCTTTTGCGGGGATCTCGACGCACAGTCTGCGGTGTGTCCAAGCTTGAGGGGAGCAGACGTGCCGTGCGCTCGGGTTACTCACCAATCCTGGCCGCCGAGATCTGGAGCTTTCGGCCTTTCCTCGGCAGGGGGCGAGGCTGGGTGACGGAAGGGAGTGACACCTGACCGCGGCTCAGGACAGCCGAGGGGTCTTAATAGGTCAACGTCATGTGCCTGGCGGTTCGTTGACTGGTCAGCCGGTAGATGGGTATGTCACCTACTGAAGGGCCGGCCTGGACCCCGGCGATGACCGGCGTGGCCGTGGGCTCCGGTGTCGCGCGCCTCCACCAGGTGGTCAAGGAGGCTTGCATGTTCGATGATCGGCCCGCCTTCGGCGTCCGAGTCCACGTGGTCGGCGGCGTCACCGTCGCCGAGATCGCGGGAGAGCTGGACATCTTCGCCGCGGGGCGGATCGTGGCTCGGCTCGACTCCCTCGCTCAGGTACGGTGCCCGGATCTGGTCCTGGACCTGCGGCCGGTCACGTTCCTGGACTGTGCCGGATTGTCGTTACTGTGCCGATTGCGCAATCGTGTGCTGGAGCGGGACGGGCGGCTGCGGCTCGTCATCGACGAACCGCGGTTTCTGCGACTGCTGCGCATGGTCCGGCTGGACGACGCCTTCGAGGTGCTGGAGGATCTGACGCCGGCGATCGCGGGGGCCGCGGGTCCGGTGACCGGAGGGGGCGGTGACGCCCTCGCCTAGGGCAAAGCTGAAGAAGTGTCAATAACAAGAACCGAAATTCACTCGAACAGGCGGTCTTGACTCGTCGAATTCCGCGTCCCTGCCTCTGTAACCGGTGGTCACCCCTTTACGCTCGCGGGACGTCGCCTAAGGACCCGGCGGATTCGCACTCGATGCCCGACCTGCCCGCTTCCGGGGACCCTGACAAGGTGAGGGGGTAGTGTGCCGTTCCGAGGGGATTTCGCGATGACGCAGCCAGGCGCCTCCCGGTATGCGCCGGTGCCGCCGGCTCACGGCGCTCATGCCGCCGCCGCGGACGGCGTTGCGGACGCTGCCGCGGATGACACCGCTCCTCGCGTTCATACGTACCGGACCGGCGGGTACACCGTGGTGGAGCTCCATGGCGAGATCGACATCGCCGGGCTGGGGACTGTGGGGCCGTCGCTGGACGCGGCCACGACCGGGGACGAGCCCGCGGTGATCGTGGACTTACGGCCGGCCGCCTTCTTCGACTGTTCGGGCCTGGGACTGCTGTGCCGGGCCCATCGGCGTGTGGGGGAGCGGCACGGACGGATGCGGCTGGTCTGCGACAACGCCTTGGTCCTCCGCACCCTGCGGGCGGGGCGGCTGCTGGATGTGCTCCGCCCGGTCGCCACGCTGGACGAGGCGCTGCGGCAGGAGTAGGCACCAGGAGCGGGGGCGGGCCTGGCCTGTGCGGCGGGGTGTCGGCGGGTCTCCGGCCGCTCCCGGGCGCGGCGGTCGGCCGCTCTCAGGTACGGCGGTCGGCCGGTCCCAGGTCCGGCGGCCGGTCGGTCTCAGATCCGGCCGTCCCGGGGAGGGGGCATCCGATGGCCCCGGTGCTGCCGTCCACGGCCCCAGGGGCGATGACGGGACCGGCCGCCCGGGTGGACGTCGTGGCTCTCGGCGGACATGCGGTTGCCGTTCTGGACATTGGTCCGGTGGATCAGCAGGGCGCCCACGGCGATCAGCGCGAGGATCACGACCACGGTGATCACGGTCTCCATCGTGCTCACCCACTCCCTGGGGCCGGGCCCCAGCTGGAGGGAATCCGGCCTGTTTGTTCGGAATGCTCCTGGTGTTTATACGGTACCTCCGGGCGGAGGCGGCGTCGTTTCTCGCGGGACGCTCCCCGTGGGGTGCTCATCGGCGTCCGCGCACGCCGAACGCCCGCACCCGGCGTCGGGAACCAGGTGCGGGCGGTCAGGCCCTGATCCAGGGGATCAGTGGGTTCGGCGGGCTCAGCGGGCCGCGGCCGTCTGCTTCTCGATCGAGGCCAGACCGTTGGCCCAGAGCTGGTTGACGCGGTTGATCTCGTCCTGGTTCGGCTGCGAGTTGGTGCAGGAGGTGCCGGGGCCGCCACCGGACATCAGCTCGCTGCACGGACCCGAGTAGTGGTCCGGGAGGCCCAGCACATGGCCGGTCTCGTGCGCGGTGACCCGGGTGGAGTCGTACTCCTGGTTCTGGGCGTAGTCCAGGAAGACGTAGCCGCTGCCGTGGCCGTCGGTGCTCGCGTACGAGCCATTGGGGTCGTTGCCCTCGCGGTAGGTGAAGTCCGGGTTGCTGCCCTCCTGGAGCTTCACGTTGCTCACCGCGGCGTTCCATATCTGGGTGGAGCGGGCTATCACCGACCGGAAGGTCGGGGCCTGGCTCGCGCTGTAGGTCACCGTGACGGCCGCTGACGTGCTGGGCGACTTCGCCCGCTTGGCCAGCGCCGACTTCATCACGGCCTTGATGAAGGCGTCGGTGTCGGCCCGCTCCGCACCGCTCGGGGCGTAGGCGGCGGTCGCGGCGCCCCGCTGAGCCGTGGTGTGGTCGGGCGTGGCGGCGGACGCGGGCACGGCGGCCAGGCTCGCCGCCAGGCCGAGGCCGATGGTCGCGGACAGCGCCAGCTTGGGGAGTGACATGTGGGGGGCTCCTCATCGTCCTCGGGCCCCGGTCGCCGTGTGGGGTGGCGACCGAGGCCGTGGGATGAACTCTTGGCTGACGCAGAGTCTTGAGGAGATCCGGCCGTACGCGGAGATATCAACTGGTGATAGGACCAGGGCATATCCCTCGCCGGCATCCGGGAGCCTGCCCGACAGCCCCCGTTTGACCGCCAGTTGACCGGTGTTTGACCACCGATTGATCATTTACGGTATGGGTTTGGCGCGGTTTCAGGCTCTGGTGTGACCGATAAAAGCGCAGTTATGCTCTCGCCGTGGAGCTCGAGGTGAGGCACCTCCGTGCACTGTGCGCCATCGCCGACACCGGCAGCCTACGGAAGGCGGCGCGTCAACTGGGCATGACCCAACCCTCCTTGACGACCCAGCTCCGGCGCATCGAGAACACCATCGGCGGCCGGCTGTTCTCGCGCGAGGTCACCGGCAGTCGGCCGACCCCGCTCGGACGGTCCGTGCTGTGCCGCGCCCGGCCGATCGTGGCCGAGATGAACGCCCTGGTCAGCGAGGTCCGGCAGGAGGCGGGACGGACCGCCGACGCCCGGTTGCGCATCGGCAGCACGGGCAGCCGGGCCGTGGTCGGCTGGCTGCGCAGGCTCCGCGCCCGTTATCCGGAGGCGGACACCACCATCCACATCGACGTCTCCGCCAACGCGCTGCTCCAGATGGTGGCCGCCAACCAGCTGGACGTCGCCTTCGTCCACGAGGTCGAGGGCGCGCCGCTGCGGGTGCCCGAGGGCGTGGAACGCCGGGTGCTGGTGGCGCGGGAGCCGCAGTTCGTCGCGCTGGCCGAAACCCATCCGGCCGCCGCGCGGCCCGTGGTGCCCCTCGCCGAGCTGGCCGCCGACCAGTGGATGGTCGATCCCAGCGTGGACGGTGAGGGCCCCGGGCTGCGCCGGGTGCTGGCCGCGGCGGGGCTCAACCCCAGGGTGGTGTACGGGGACTATCTGACCGCCGCCGATCTGGTCGCCTCGGGCGAGGTGGTCACCCCGTGCCAGCCCACCGCCCGGTCCCGTCAGGGCGTGGCCGTGCGTCCGCTGCACGGCGATCCGCTGACGGTCCGGCTGTTCCTGGCCTCACGGGTGGCCCCGGCGGCCCGCACAGCGCCCGCCGCCGGACCCGCCGAGCCCGTTCGCCCTGCCGACCCCGCCGCCGGACCCGCCGCGTCCGCCCCGGGCGCCCCGGGCGCGGCGCCCGGTGATCCTCTCGACGTCGACGCCCTCTTCGGCGACCTGGAGGACGCGTACTTCGAGATCGCCTGGGCCAGCCCCACGTACCGCCAGTGGCTGGTCCGCAACGAGAGCCCGCTGCTGCGCTTCCACGACGCCCGGACGCACGAGGCGTTCGACGCCATGGGGCTCGCCGGGCCCGCCGAGGTCTCGTAGCGCGCGAGTGCGGCCGGACGCACCGCGAGTACGGCCGGACCCACCGGCCCTGGTGACACCCTCAGACCAGGCCCGGGAACTCGGCGGGCAGCCCGACCGGAAGTGTCTGCTCCGACCAGATCGTCTTGCCCTCGGTGGTCTGCCGGCTGCCCCAGCGCTGGCTGAGCCGTGCGACCAGCAGCAGACCGCGGCCGCCCTCGTCGAAGGTGCGGGCGCGGCGCATGTGCGGGGCGGTGTTGGAGGCGTCGGAGACCTCGCAGATCAGCGCGTGGTCATGGATCAGCCGCAGCTGGATGGGCGGGACGGCGTGCCGGATGGCGTTGGTGACCAGCTCGCTGACGACCAGCTCGGTGGTGAAGACGGCCTCGTCGAGCCCCCATTCGGTCAGCCGCGCCGTGACGTCCCGGCGGGACCGGGCCACGTACGCCGGGTCGGCGGGCACGTCCCAGGTGGCCACGTGCGCCGCGTCCAGGGTGCGGACGCGGGCGAGCAGCAGCGCGACGTCGTCCAGTACGCCCTGGCTGGGGAGGAGCGCCCGCAGAACGGAGTCGCAGGTGCCGTCCAGGGTGCCGACGGGGTGGGCCAGCGCGTCGGCCAGCAGCAGACGCCCCTCGTCCACATCGCGCTCCCAGCCGCCCATCAGCCCGTTGGTGTAGAGGGCGAGCACGGCGTTCTCGGGGAGTTCGGTCTCCATCGTCTCGAACGGCAGCCCGCCGACGCCCAGCGGCGGTCCGACCGGCACCGGCAGGAACTGCACGCTGCCGTCGGGCCTGGTCAGCGCCGGGGCGGGGTGTCCGGCCGCGGCCAGCGAGCAGCGGTGCGAGACCGGGTCGTAGACGGCGTACAGGCAGGTGGCCCCCACGTCCCCGGTGGTCTCCCCGGCGCTGGTCTCCGCGGCCAGATGGATCACCAGGTCGTCCAGGTGGGTGAGCAGTTCGTCCGGTGGCAGATCGACATCGGCGAGGGTGCGGACCGCCGTCCGCAGCCGGCCCATGGTGGCCGCCGCCTCGATGCCGTGGCCGACCACATCGCCCACGACCAGCGCGACCCGTTCCCCGGACAGCGGGATGACGTCGAACCAGTCCCCGCCCGCCCCCGCGTACGGCCCCGCGGGCAGATAGCGGGAGGCGACCTCGACCGCCGCCGGCTGGGGCAGGGACCGCGGCAGCAGGCTGCGCTGGAGGGCCAGGGCGGTGTCGCGTTCCCGGGTGAAGCGGCGGGCGTTGTCCACGCAGACGGCGGCCCGGGTGGTGATCTCCTCGGCCAGCAGCGCATCGTCATGGGTGAACGGCTCGGGGGTGTGGTGGCGGGCGAACACGGCCACCCCGAGCGTCGTGCCCCGCGCCCGGATCGGCACCGACATGATCGAGTGGATGCCGTACCGATGGAGCGTACGCGCGCGGTCGGGCTTCAGCGCGCCCCATGCGGCGATCGTGGGGTCGGTGACCGCGTGGATGACGGGCCGCTCCGCCAGCAGGCATTCGACCATCGGCGAGACCTCGGGGTAGCTGTCCACCTTCCCCACCTCGACCACGGATTCGGGGCTGCCCTCGTAGATGGACCGCCGGGCGGCGCGGCGCAGCCTGACCGGACCGGTGAGCGGCCCGGACGGCAGCTCCTCGTCCTGGTCCAGCCGCTCCAGCAGATCGACGCTGGCGTAGTCGGCCAGCCGGGGTACGCAGACGTCGGCGAGTTCCTGGGCGGTCCGGTCGATGTCGAGGGTGCTGCCGATCCGTTCGCTGGCCGCGCTCAGCAACAGCAGCCGCTGGCGGGCCAGATACTGCTCGGTGATGTCGTGCGAGGCCAGGCAGACCCCCTCCACCTGGCCGTCGTTCCCCCTCAGCGCGACGTACCGGATCGACCAGGCGTGCTCCTTGGCCTCGCCGCCGGCGCGCAGGTACGTCTCCACATCACGCCGCTCGCCGGTGGCCAGCACCTGGTGCAGAACCGTTTCGAGCTCCTCGCTCTGGAGCTTGCCGCCGATCTCCGCGAGCCGCAGGCCGCGCATCTCCGCTTCGGAGAGGCCGAGGACGCGGGTCATCTCGATGTTCGCCTTGCGCAGCCGCAGCCCGGCGTCGTAGATCGCTATGGGGCAGGGCGACTGTGCGTAGGCCCAGAGCACCAGCGTCTCGTCGTCGGGCCCGGTGGGCGGATCCTCCGCCCGTGGCGCCGCGGTCACCAGCAGCCAGTCGCCCTGCGGCGGTCCGCGGTGCGCCAGTATCCGCACCGGCACCTCATGGCCGTCCCGATGGCGCAGCGTCACCGTCCCGTGCCACCGGGGCTGGGTCCGGGCCCGGCGGGCCTCGGCGGTCGCGGTGTCGCCCGGATGGGCCAGCAGCTCGGCGGCGGGCCGGCCCACGACCTGTGCGGGCGAATGTCCGAGCAGCCGATGGGCACCCTCGTTCCAGCTGGTCAGTGTCCCGTCATCGCTGACGGTGGCCCTCGCCGTCCCCGTCTCGTCGAAGCCCGCATCGGCGAAGCCGCCCCACTCCTGCGCAGAGCCGTTGTCGTGGCGCTTCATGCTCGCCATCCCTCCGGGACGGCACCGGGTCCGTCCCCCAGGATCCCCTTCCAGCCTCGTCCACTCCGGGCCGGGCATCAACCACAGCCCGGACCGGGGCGGAGGACGCCGCCGGGTCGGACCCGGCCGGCCGCCCTGACCGGCGGGCCCCGCCACGTAACCTCGGTACGATACGGAGGGCCCCGCCATTTCGCAACCCCGGAGGTGACGCCATGCCCGCCCAACGTGCGGACGCCCGGCGCAACTACGCGCGCATCCTCGCCGTGGCCGAGGAGGAGGTCGCCGCGCACGGCGCCGACGCCTCCCTGGAACAGATCGCCCGCACCGCCGGGGTCGGCTCGGCCACCGTGCGCCGCCACTTCCCCACCCGGCGCGCGCTGCTGGAAGCGGTCTTCCACGAGCGCATCGACGCCCTGGCCGTCCGCGCCCGCGAACTGGCGCAGGCGGAGGACGTACGGGCCGCACTGCTGGAATGGCTGGACGCGCTCACCGCCTACTCCGCCTCCGCGCGGGGCCTGGCCACCGCGATGCTGTGGGACCAGGAGGCCGATCCGGCACACCAGAACGCCTGCGTGGCGACCCTCTCCGAGGCGGGTGAGCCGCTGCTGCGCCGGGCCGAGGAGGCCGGCGCGGTGCCCCCCGGGGTGACCGCGGCCGACCTGCTCACGCTGATCGCCGGCATCGTGCTGGCCACCGAGCGCCACCCGGACCCCGCCACCGAGGCGGACCGGCTGCTGCGCCTGGCCGTGGCGGGGATCAGCCCAGGGGGTGAGGGGACCACGGGCTGAGGTGGTCCAACGGGCGATGCGCCCGGTCACCAGCCGCGGGCCGCGCGGTGGAGGCGATCCCGGACGCGTAACAAGCACTGCTTCGGGCGGCCCAGGACGCGACGCCGTCGTGGATCCACACGTTCACGCCGTCGTCGTCCACGCCCGTGCTGATCCGCACGTCAGGAACGTGGATCCGCAGGGCGAACCGCAGATGCGTATCGTCCTTCAGCGGGTGCAGGTCAGTGCGAAGGGCCGCTCGTCGTCGGCGGGGCCGGTGCCGCGCACGTGCGGCCAACTGCTCGCGGGCGGTGTGCCGCGGGCGGGCATGAACGTCGCCGGCCCCCGCATCCACTCCACAGCGCAGCGGTGGTCGTCGGCGACGGTCAGCGTGACGTGCCCCGGCCGCGTATCTCACTACAGCACGAGATACAGCCCGCACCCCGGACCCATCAGGCACATCGACAAAGATCACCCTGACGAGCCGAAGTCAGTAGTTCTGTCATGTCTACGGACGTAAGTGACGTGCCTGATCAGCGGTTTGGTGCGGGTGTGACGTGTGGGGGACGCGTGGCGCAGTTGAAAGTGGGCGGCTGGTTATCGGCGAGTCGGATCCGCAGGTTCTCCGTGTCTGTGGATCTCTTTCTCCGGTACGGGCGGAGAGCTCACCGGAGTCCGCGCCGGTCCCGGTCGCCTCATACAAGAGATCACTGACGAAGGAAGCGTGCTTCATGAGCAACCCAGCCCAGATCGAGACCCGCGAGATATCCGACGCCGACTTGGACGGCGTTGCCGGCGGCGTGGCCGGTCTGGCCCTGCAGGGCGGCCCGGGCTACCTGGAAGGCATCGGCAGCGCCGAGCTGGCCGGCCACAGCCTCACCGTGGACGGTGCGGCGGACCTGCGCAGCGGCCAGGCAGGCCTCAACGTCACCGCCATCTGATCAGCCGTAACGGCTGAGCATCTTTGATGCCTGAACCCCCTCGGTCGCACTGTCGCCGAGGGGGTTTCGTCATACGCAGGCGCCTCGCGGCCGTATGCGCGGGGCGAGGTTGGCCAGGCTGCGCCTCACGTGCGCCCACACTGGTGCCCAGCACCGCAGCCGCACTCGCGTAGCGCCAGGTGAGCAGCCCGACGCCGCGCTCATGGTGGTCGGGCCAGACAGCTGAGCTCGTGCAAGGCGTCGGGGTGGTGGGTCAGGGCCCGGCCCTGCGTGTACACCTCCGCGTTCTCCTCCAGTCGGTAGGAGCGGTGGGTCACGGCGAGCGCGGATTCGTACTCGTGCCGCAGGTCCTGCAGCGTGACGTGCAGGGCCCGCAGCGCCTCGATCTCGAGCGCGGTCAGCGGCGCGGCTTCAACGCATGCCGGGAGGACCTCGACATCGACGGCGTCCTCATACCCTTCCCCGACGCGGACGGCTCGACCCCGGCCACCCACGTCCGCCACGACGTCGTCCCCACCGGCCGGAGCCCGACAACGCGGTCACCGTCTGGGTCGGCCCCGGCCACGGCCTCGCGCTCATGGACGTGATCAGTACGGGTCTCGTCACCCCGGTCTGGTGCACCAGCCGGCGGCAGGACGCCACCACCTTCATCGGCCCCCTCCTGGGCCTCCCGGACCTGCCGCGTCCGCGGATCACCACCAGCCAGACCGCACCCGGTCCGTCATGGACGCCGTGCTGGGCGGCCTGCGGACCGAGTGCGGGCAGGGAGACGCTGAGATTTTCGCGAAAGCGTCTTTGGCGGGTTCCCGCACCCTTGAAGAGCCGCCGAGATGGGCTTGGATGGCAGAGAGTACGCTGCTGCTGTTGCCGGGGAGATCCTGTATTTCGAAATCTGACCGACGCCAATTATGGTCGATCAGGATAGCTTCGAGAACATGCCAGAGGAGCTGTTCCTGGGAAGCTTCGTATGCGACGACAGCTTCGGCCCACTCGCCCCGGGAAAGTCGATGAGAGAAGCGCGCGTCCCAGGATCTGAGTCGCCGAATATTTGAGAGCGAATTGCTAAAATCCTCAGCGGCAACGAAGAGTCCACCGCCCTCTTCGGTGAGTTCGCGGCCGGGACTGCTAGTGCCCCAGCTTCCAATCGGTGTATGGGGCAGGAGCGGTAGCACATATTCCTGATCATGGTCCACGCCGAACCTGAATGCGCCTGCACCCACGAGGTCGGCTCGGCAAATGTTCGTCATCGGCAGAATCACAAAGGGCGCTGCGCCTTTCTATCGCCAGCCATCTACGGAGACGTCTGGGCCTCCCGCGAGGTAGCGGTGGAGGGCGCTTGAGGTGGTTTCCACGAAGTTCTCGGGGATGGCGTTGGCATCGACCCAGCGGACCTGGGAGTGCTTGCGGGGTTCGCGGTTTTCGGGTTCGCCGGTCCATTCGTGGGCGGCGAACACGACCGTGAGGAAGCCGTTGGGGGCTTCGACGCCCCAGGCACCGTGGATGATATGGGCGACCTTGAGGGACTCGGGCTTCACGGTGAGGCCCGTCTCCTCGTAGAGCTCGCGGACCGCGGTCTCCGTGATGGGCTCGCCCGGTTCGCTCTTGCCGACGGGCAGATCCCACATCCCCTGGGCAAACTTCGCGTTCTCGCTGCGCTGGAGGAGGACAATTCGGTTGGTGGCCTTGTCGTGGACGATGACGGCCGCGACCAGCAGGGTCATCGATTCGAGCGCCGGCTTGAGGGCCTTCGGCTGGTCGTCGGTCTGCTGGGCCACGGTCTTCCCTTCGTCGGGCGGGTTGTGGGGCATGTTAGGCGAGGGCCTCGCGGGCGCGGCGGGCGAGATCGGCGGCGCCGGGAACGCGGCGGCGCTGGTAGACGGCGAGCGTCGAGCGGATTGAAGTGATCGCCTTCCGGGTCCGGTCGGAGGTCATGCCCTCCATGAGGACCAGGGCCTGGGTCCAGGCGGCGACGGCCTCGTCGGCGCGGGCCTGGGCGGCGAGGCTGTCGCCGAGGTCGGCGTGGGTGAGGGCGTGGACGCGCTGGTACTTCGCGGGGTCCCAGCGGGTGAGGGCGTCGCGGTGCTGCTGTTCGGTGCCGATGTGGTCGGCGAGGTCGGTGAGGGTGCGGGCGGTGTGGCTGGCCACGGTGCCGGCGGCCGGGCCGCTTACGCGGGAGTAGCTGGGCTGGGGACCGTCGTCCCGTAGGAGGGCGTCCTCGGCGGCGAGCAGGGCGCGTGCGGCCGACGGGTTCTCGTCGGTGGCCGCGTAGGCGCGGGCGTGGGTGATGTGGAGGAGAGCCTCGGTTTGGCCGTCGACGTGGCCGAGGCCGCGCCGCAGGGCGCCTTCGACGAGGTCGACGCAGTGGTGGGGCTGCTTGAGGCTCAGGGCCTGGTGGGCGAGGGCGCGCATCATCCAGGCGGCGTGGCCGTGGGGGTCGGCTTCGCAGGCGAGCTGGTAGCCGACCTGGTAGTAGCGCTGGGCGGCGCCTTCCTGGCCGAGGTCGTGGTGCTTCCACCCCGCGAGGTAGGCGAGTTCGGCGACGGCACCGAAGGCGGCCCGGCGTAAGGCTTCGCTGGCGAAGCGTCCGCGCAGCATGGGGGCGGCTGTGTCGGCGAGGTACGCCGTGACGGTGGTCAGGCCGTGCCCGCCACCGAGGCGCTCGTCGGCGGCGCTGAAGGCCGCGGTGATCTGGCGTACGACGTCCACGTCCTCCGCGCCGACCAGGGACGTGCCGGTGCGGGCGCGGAGCATGCGGGCGGTGGCTTCGTGGTCGTAGCCGAGTGGCATGGCGACGCCGGCGGTGGTGAAGGCCGCGATGGCGAGGAAGCGGCGGCGCTCGACGTCGGCGCGGCCCAGGTCGGTGACGGCGAGGACGGGGTCGGATTCCGCCGGCGCATCGGCATCATCGGCCTGGAGGCCGATCTCGGTCTGGGCGATCAGGCGCCCCGCTCGACGGGACAGTGCCTCGGCCAGGTACTGACCGACCCGGCCCGACGGGGTGCGGGTGCCGTTCACCCAGTGCGAGATGGCCGACTTGTTGGTCTGGAGGATCTCGCCGTTCTCGGCGGCGATGCGCCGCACGTCTCGGGCGAGGGCCTCGTAGGTGCAGCCAGCCGCGTCGATGACGTCGCGCAGACGGGAGTTGGGTTCTCTCTGCGCCGCCACGATCGCCTCCGCCCTGGAGCTGTAAACCGCGTATACCGCTTCAACTGCCTTCCACCGTACCCACTGAACGTGACCAACGGTTCACTAATCGTCAGCCGCCCGGAACGGCGTGACCGTGATCCAGGCTCCCCTTGGTCGGGCGGCACCCCGAAGTTCCGTACGCCCACACCGGGCTCGGGCATTCCTGTGCCCGGACCCGGCCGAACAGAGACGGAGACACGGTGACCACCATCGACACCACGGCCATCACGGTCCACCTGCCCGAGGCATTCGACCGGCGCTGGAGCCGCCTGCCCGGCATCCAGGTCGACGGCCGGCGCATCACGATCGACCCGGCCGAGTATTTCTTCCGCTTCGAGTCGAACACGTGGCTCGTCGCCGACTGGGAGCTGGTCAAGTCCCAGCTCCTGGACGTGGACGAGACGACCGAGAGCGCGGTCGAGCAGCTCGCGCTCGACTTCATCAAGCAGCACGGAGCGTCCACCTCCGACGCGACCCGCGTTCTGGCCACCGCGTACGAGGTGTACGCGTACCTCTTCCGCGACGAGCACCTGGCCGGCCTCGGCCTGCCGCAGATCACCGCAGACCACCTGCGGATGCTCCGCGAGGCCGGCACGCTGATGGCGCTCAACAAGGTCGAGCTGGACGGGCACATCTCCAACGTCGGACCGTGCTGGTTCTTCCCAGCCGCCACCTCGGTCGTCTTCGACCTGGACGACGAGATGGGCGGGGTGCTCGACGAGGTCTACCACGGTGGCTGGTTCAACGAGCACCGCCGGACCGAGTCCATCAAGGCCCACGCCGCGCTCGGCGGCCGGCTCGTGCACGGCTGCCAGTCCGTGCCGGACCAGTCCGGAGGCGTGGTCGCGCCCTACGGTGCCTCGATGGCGAACTTCCGCGACGACCTCGCCGCGTTCAAGGCGGGCTGGATCGAGCAGGTCTACGCCCACCGCGTGAACGCCGCCGCGTAACCCCACCCGATCAGGCTCCGGGGCGGGTCGGCATCCCTCGCCCGCCCCGGACGCCACCACCCTCCCCCGGAGCTCCCGTGACGACGAACCCCAGCGCCGAACTCCTCGGCAACCTGCTCACCGCGACCGGTCAGACCACCACCGCCGTACGGGAGGAGGTACGCGTGTGGTCCATGTCCGGAGTCGAGCGCGTGACCTTCCCCGAAGGCTCTACGGCCATCTTCAAGTACGCCAAGAGGCCGTTCGACGGCGAGGACCAGGCCCTCCGCCTGGCCCACACCCTCGGCGTTCCCGTTCCCCAGGTCCACGCCTCGACCATCCTGGACGGCTGGCTCGGCATGCTCATGGAGGACCTCGGGCCGTCTGTCCGCGAGGCCGACGACCTCGACGGCGTCGCCGCGGCCGTGATCCTGCACGGCACCCGTACGGCTCCACCCTTGCCCGTCCTCGACCAGGACCGGCTGTGCAGGCTGCCGGCACGGGCGCTGGAGCATCTCGAACGGCTGCGCAAGGCCGACCGGTGGCAGGACGCCGACGACGTCGAGGACGCGCTCGACCGGATCGCCCAGGCTGCCGAGGCCCGCTCAACGGGAGCGATGCTGGAACCGTTCGGCTGGGTGCACTCCGAGTTCCACCCCACCAGCCTCCACATCGGCGAGCGAGGCTGGCGGCTGCTGGACTTCGCCCGCGCCTTCACCGGCCCCGGCCTGCTCGACCTCGCCAGTTGGCACGGCACCATCGAGCCCCCGCACCCTGTGCGCCTGCGCGTCTTCCTGGAGCAGTACGTCACCGCCGGTGGCACCCCCGACGCCCTCGCCCGGCGTAGCGGGCTCAGCGCCGAGAACTGGGCCCTGGGCTGGCACCGCATGTGGGCCGTGGAGTGGTTCATGGAGCAGTCCATCCGCTGGATCAACGACCCGGCCACCGACCCCGCCTACATCAAGGCCGTCCGCCGCCACCTCACCGACGTCCTCCACCTCCTGGAGATCTGACGTGCTCGCCCAGGCGTCCCCATGGCACGCCCACGCCCTCCAGCGCACCGCCGCCGGACTCGCCGAACCCCTCGCCGTACCTGCCCGGACCGAGTGGACCACCCGACCCGGCCAAGGACCCGGAGCCGAGATCCTCGGCCCCGACCTGCGCGGGAAGCGACTCCTGGAACTCGGCTGCGGCCCCGGCCACAACGCCGCCCACCTCGCCACCCGCCACGGGGCTCACGTCACCGGCGTCGACCTGGTCGGGCTGCAGGTCCGCCGCGCCCGCTCGCACTACGGACGGCTGAACAACCTCACGTTCGTCGCCGACCACGCCCTGCACTACCTGCACACCTCCGACGAGCAGTTCGACGCGATCTACTCCGTCTTCGGCGCAGTAGGTCTCGTCGCCCCTGAGCTCCTGTTGCCGGCCATCGCCCAGAGCCTCACGCCCGGCCGGGTGCTCGCCTTCTCCATCCCTCACCCGCAGCGCGGCGGCCGAAGCCCATCCGGCGACGACCGGCCCCAGCGCGACTACGTCACCCTCCCCGACCGCTCCCGGCTCCCCATCGCCCGCTGGGAGCTCTCCACGGACCGGTGGGAGAAGCACCTCAGCCGGGCGGGCTTCTGGCTCACCTCGGCCCAGGAGTTCCACGACCCCCCCATGGGCCACTGGCCCGCCACCCTGCTGATCCGCGCCCGCAAGCTCTGACCAGCCATCCGACCTATGGAGGACCGATGCGCCCGCCCTACCTGCTTCTCGACATCGACGGCGTCCTCATACCCTTCCCCAACGCGGACGGCTCGACCCCGGCTACCCACGCCCGCCACGACGTCGTCCCCACCGGCCGGAGCGCCGACAACCCGGTCACCGTCTGGATCGACCCCGCCCACGGCCGCATGCTCATGGAAGTGATTCGTGCGGGTCTGGTCACCCCCGTCTGGTGCACCAGCTGGCGGCAGGACGCCGCCACCCTGATCGGACCGCTCCTCGGCCTCCCGCCCCTGCCGCACGTCGACCTCCCGCGACCCCGGATCACCACCAGCCACCCCAACGGCTACCTGTGGAAACGCGACCACGTCGATGCCTGGCTGGCAGACGCCCCCGCCGTCTGGATCGACGACGACTTCACCGGCCTCGACCACGCCTGGGCGGCGGAGCGCACCACCCGTGGCACAGCGACCCTCCTGATCCAGCCTGAGCCCCGTGTCGGGCTGCAGGCTGAACACCTGGCCGAGGTCCGGGCGTGGGTCAGGCGGTTGCTCGCTGTGCGGACTGCTGCACTCGCTGTTCCGAGCGAAACCGAAGCAGCCTGACACGAACCGGGGCCGTCCCCGAAGCAGACCGCACCCGGTCCGTCGTGGACGCCGTGCTGGGCGGCCTGCGGACCGGGTGCGGGCAGGGAGACGCTGTAAGTAAACGAACTACAGGTCAGAGGGCCTGATGCGAGATCAGGCCTTCTTGGTCTCCCAGAAGATCTTGTCGATCTGGGCGATGTAGTCCAGCGCCTTCTGCCCCGTGGCCGGGTCGGTCGAGCCCTTGGCCGCGCTCAGGGCCTTGAGGGTGTCGTTGACCAGCTGGTGCAGCTCCGGGTACTTCTCGAAGTGCGGGGGCTTGAAGTAGTCGCTCCAGAGCACCGAGATGTGGTGCTTGGCGAGCTCCGCGCGCTCCTCCTTGATGGTGGTGGCGCGGGCGCGGAAGTGCGGGTCCTCGTTGGCCTGGTACTTCTCCTGGATGGCCTTGACGGACTCGGCTTCGATACGGGCCTGGGCCGGGTCGTACACACCGCAGGGCAGGTCGCAGTGCGCACTGACCTGAACCTTCGGGGCGAACAGGCGGGAGAGCATAGAGCTGTCCTTCCATTCGTGATCGTCTTCTCAGGTGCGACATTACTCCGTGGGGGAAGCCTTTTCTCGGGTGCCCCGGGGGGCTTAGGTCAAAAGTCCGGTGTCAGGCTGGGACGCCTGGGATCGTGGTGGGTGCGGGTGAGGACCGGAGGTGCCGTGATGCGGGAGCAGCTGGGCGATCGCGGGCAGGAGCGTGACCGTGACCAGCGCGGACTGCTGCGGATCGGGCTGGCGGAGGTGTACAACCCCTCCATGCAGCCGACGCTGTACCCCGGCGACCAGCTGGTGGTGCGCTACGGGGCGCCCGTGCGGCCGGGGGATGTGGTGGTGCTGCGCCATCCGTTCCGGCAGGACCTGCTGATCGTCAAGCGCGTCGTGGAGCGACGCGAGGGCGGCTGGTGGGTTGAGGGCGACAATCCGTATGTGAAGAACGACAGCCGGGAGTTCGGCGTCGTGCCGGACGAACTGGTGGTCGCCCGCGCCTGGGTTCGGCTGCGGCCGCGGCCGGGTGCGGGGCGCGGCGGTCAGCGGTCGGTGGCCGGGCTGGTCTCCTGGGTGGTGTCCGCCGTACGGCCGGTGCGCTCGCGGTCCTGGCGCCGGCCGCGCTCGGCGTCGGCCGTCCGCTCGGCGTCCAGGCGTTTGCGCGCACGGTAGGCGGCGACGTTGGCGCGGGTCGCGCAGCGGTCGGAGCAGTAGCGCCGGGATCGATTTGTCGATGTGTCGAGATAGGCGTTGCGACAGGGTGACGCCTCGCAGATGCCCAGCCGGTCGGCGCCCAGTTCGGTGAGGTGGAAGGCCAGCCCCATGGAGGCGGTGGCGGCGTATCCGGCGCCCGCGTTGGCGGCGTAGTCCGCGATGTGCATATGCCACTTGGGGCGGCCGTCCTCGTCGCGGATCTCATGGCCGGAGATCTGCGGGCTCACCGGGAACTCGATGAGCAGCGCGTTCAGCAGATCCACCGCCAGCACCTCGTCGCCCTCCGCCGCCGCCTCGAAGACGGCGCGCAGCCGGGCCCGGACCGACCTCAGCCGGGTGACATCGGCGTCCGTCGCCCGCCGGGCCGCCTGCTGGCTCTCGCCGAAGAGTGCCCGTACGGCCTCCACCGAGGTCAGGGTGTCCGTGCCGCGGCTGGGCTCTTCGCTGTTGACCAGGCGCACGGCGAGATCCGAGTAATAAGCCAGTTCCACTTGTGGTCCTTACGACGGGCGGTCTAGAGTCGGCGACAGGCGGGTAATGGGTGTTCTGCTTACGAGGGTATTACGGGCAGGATCGCCGCAGATGACGACGCATGGCATGGAGGGCGCGATGACGGACACCGTCGCCGTAGCGGACTGGCAGGCGTGGCAGCGGAGCTGGGACCGGCAGCAGGAGTGGTACCTCCCCGATCGTGAGGAGCGGTTCCGGGTGATGCTCGACGCGGTCGAGGCCGTCGTCGGTCCGGAGCCGAGGATTCTCGACCTGGCATGTGGCACGGGCAGTATCTCGGACCGGGCGCTGCGCCGGTTCCCGGGCGCCACCACCACCGGCATCGACCTCGACCCCGCGCTGCTGACGATCGCCCGCGGCCACTTCGCGGCCGAGCCGCGCGCCGAGTTCGTCACCGCCGATCTGCGCGACCCCGGATGGACCGAGCGGCTGCCGCACCGTGCGTACGACGCGGTGCTCACCGCCACCGCGCTGCACTGGCTGCGCTCCGAGGAGCTGCGGGTGCTGTACGGGCAGGTGGCGGGGGTCGTACGGGAGGGCGGGGTGTTCCTCAACGCCGACCACATGCCCGATCCGGCCACCCCCCGGCTCAACGCCGCCGACCACGCGTACCAGGAGGCGCGGCGGGTCCGGGCCAAGGCCGAGGGCGCCCAGGACTGGGCGGACTGGTGGCAGACCGCCGCGCGGGACGAGGCGCTGGCGGAGCCGGTCGCCGAGCGCTTCACGATCTTCGGCAACCCGGCGAACGGCGACCACGCGGACGGGGAGACGCAGCCCGTCGCCTGGCATGTGGACGCGTTGCGCGCGGCGGGCTTCGGGGAGGCGCGGGCCGTCTGGTGCTCGCCCTCGGACTCGATGGTGCTCGGGCTGAAGTGATCCGAGGCGGCCCCCTGACCGGCGGCTGACCGGCGGCGGGGAAAACCGCGCGAGGGCGGTACGGGCACCTGCCCGCACCGCCCTCGGGGTTCGTACCGCTCTCCGGGTCCGCCACGCTCTCGGGGTCCGTCACGCCCTCGGGTCCGTCACGGCGTTCGCGGCGGCTGGAGCGCTTCGCGGCGGCTGGAGCAGGCTAGAGCACCTTGGAGAGGAACGACTTCGTCCGCTCGTGCCGCGGGTTGGTCAGCACCTCCCGGGGGTGCCCGGACTCCACGACCACCCCGTCGTCCATGAAGACGACCGAGTCCCCGACCTCGCGGGCGAAGCCCATCTCATGCGTCACGACGATCATCGTCATGCCGTCCTCCGCGAGCCCGCGCATCACATCGAGCACATCGCCGACCAGCTCCGGGTCGAGTGCCGAGGTGGGCTCGTCGAAGAGCATCAGCTTGGGCTCCATCGCCAGCGCCCGCGCGATCGCGACCCGCTGCTGCTGGCCGCCGGACAGCTGGGAGGGGTAGTTGCCCGCCTTGTCGGCGAGGCCCACCCGGTCCAGCAGCTTACTCGCGCGCTCCCGGGCGACCGCCTTGGCCTCGCCCTTGACCTGGACCGGCGCCTCGATCACGTTCTCCAGCGCGGTCATGTGCGGGAAGAGGTTGAAGCGCTGGAAGACCATGCCGATGTCGCGTCGCTTCGCGGCGACCTCGCGGTCCTTGAGCTCGTAGAGCTTGTCGCCCTTCTGGCGGTAGCCGACCAGGTCGCCGTCCACGTACAGCCGCCCGGAGTTGATCTTCTCCAGGTGGTTGATACAGCGCAGGAAGGTGGACTTCCCGGAGCCGGACGGGCCGATCAGACAGAACACCTCACGCGGGGCGACCTCGAGGTCGATGCCCTTGAGGACCTGCACCGCGCCGAAGGACTTGTGCACGCCTTCGGCCTTCACCATGGCGGTCATGCGCTGACCCCTCCCCGGCGGTTGGAGAACGAGAGCAGATTGGCGCGGACGCGCTGGAACGGGGTGGCGGGCAGGTTCCGGCTGGAGCCACGCGCGTAGTACCGCTCCAGGTAGTACTGGCCCACGCTCAGCACGGAGGTGAGGATCAGATACCAGGCGGCGGCGAGGAAGAGCATCTCCGCCGTGGCGCCGGAGTTCTGGCCGACCTCGGAGGTGGCCTGGAGCAGGTCCCAGTACTGCACCGCGATCACCAGCGAGGTGGTCTTGAGCATGTTGATGAACTCGTTGCCGGTGGGCGGCACGATGACCCGCATCGCCTGCGGCAGCACCACCCGGCGCAGCGTCTTGGCGTGGCTCATGCCCAGCGCGTGGGCGGCCTCGGTCTGGCCCTCGTCGACGGACTGGATGCCGGCCCGGCAGATCTCGGCCATGTACGCGGCCTCGTTCAGCCCCAGGCCCAGTAGGGCGGCCAGGAACGGGGTCATGAAGTCCGACCACTCGTCCTTGTAGATCGGCATGATGTCGATGTAGTCGAACACCAGGCCGAGGTTGAACCAGACCAGCAGCTGCACATAGACCGGGGTGCCGCGGAAGAACCAGATGTAGCCCCAGGCGATGGAGGCGGTCACCGGGTTCTTCGACAGCCGCATCACCGCGAGGACAACGCCGAGGGCCACGCCGAGCACCATCGAGAGGATGGTGATCCAGACGGTGTTGCGGACGCCCTTGAGGATCTCGCCGTCGAAGAAGTAGTCCGGAATGGCGCCCCAGTTGACGTCGCCCCGGGCGAAGGCGGAGACGAGCAGGACGAGCAGGGCGATGGCGATGACCGCGGCGACCCAGCGGCCGTAGTGCCGCACCGGGATGGCCTTGATCTTCTCTGCCGCCGGGGGCGGGGCGTCGACCGGACCGGTCTTTTCGATCTCAGTAGTCACGGATGGTGCCTTTCAGCGCGAGCGCGCGGACGGAGGGAGGGCCGGATCACTTGCCGCCGTTGATGATGGCCTTGGTGACCGCGCCGTCCTGGACGCCCCACTTCGCGATGATCTTGTCGTACTCGCCGTTCGCGATGATCAGGGCGAGTGCCTGCTTGAGGGCGTCGCGCAGCTGGGTGTTCTTCTTGGCGACGGCGATACCGTACGGGGCCGCCTCCACCTGCTCGCCCACGAGCTGGAAGTCCTTGCCCCCGCCGGAGGTCTTCACCGCGTACGCGGCGACCGGGAAGTCGCTGGAGCCGGCGACGGCGCCACCGCCACGCAGCCGGGTCTGGGCCTCGGTGTCATTGCCGAACGCCTCGACCGAGATCTTGCCCTTCTTCTTCTGCACGCACTTCTTCGACTCGGCCTTGGCCAGGTCGTGGGAGACGGTGCCGCGCTGCACGACGATCTTCTTGCCGCACAGGTCGTCCCAGGTCTCGATGCCCTTGGTGTCGCCCTTCTTGGTGTAGATCGAGACACCCGCGGTGAAGTAGTCGACGAAGTCGACGCCCTCGCCCGCCTTCTTGCCGGTGTCCGGGTCCACGCCCTCCTGGCGGCCCTTGTTGTCGGTCATGGCCGACATGGCGATGTCGTAGCGCTTGGAGCGCAGGCCCGAGAGCAGGGTGTCGAAGGTGCCGTTGTTGAACTCGAACTTCACCCCGAGCACCTTGCCGAGCGCGTCGGCGAGGTCCGGGTCGATGCCTATGACCTTGCCGTCCTTCTTGAACTCGACCGGCGGGTAGTTGATGTCCGAGCCCACCTTGATCACGCCGGCGCTCTGGATCTCCTGGGGGAGCAGATTGAAGAGCGGGGCCGTGTTGGTCCTGGTGCCGCCGGTGGCCTTGTCGGTCTGGTCGCCGCAGCCCGTCAGCAGCAAGGCTCCCGCCACCGCTATCGCGCCGACGGGGGCCATCCGGGACTTCGTGGTGGCTCCACGGCGCGTGAAGCTGGCGGTCATGCTCGTTCCTCCGGCAGGGTGAGAGGTCGTGGGAGATGGCGGGAACACGTTTATGGGTGTCGCGATCTCGTGTGATTGGGGCATCTTGTCATCGGACGGACTCATGCGGGTCACCGGCCATGTCAAAATCGGGTAACGGGCGATCCCCGTGGTGCACAACCGGACAGCGGACTCCGGCCGGACAGTGGCGGTCGGAGACGCGGGGCGGGCTCATGATCACGCGGCGAACAGCGCGTGACGGGGGCATGGACTTTCACTGGAGCTTCGCCCGCCTTGAGGTGTCATGCCTGTTTTCCGGTGTCTGCGCACCAGAACTCGGTCGTCCCTTGGCACAGGCTTCGGGTAGAACGGACGGCTACACCCCCTCACCCGGGGCTCAGGGCGTGTGTGCGACGCGCCCGGCGTCCGCATCCCCATCCATGCGGTGATCATCCGCACCGATGCGGCGATCATCCGCCGCAGGGGAACCGACGCGGTGCTCGCCCGCTCCGAACCTGGGGCGGATACCCTCGACAGAAAAACGACAAAGGGGTCAAATAGTGGCAGCGGAGATGGCGAATCCTCGCAGCGACAGTATGAGTGGCAGCGGCGAAGGGGCCGAAGGAGTGACCGACGGAGAGCCCTTCGATCCGGCGTTCGCCCTGCACCGCGGCGGCAAGATGGCCGTCCAGGCGACCGTGCCCGTGCGCGACCGGGACGACCTGTCCCTCGCGTACACGCCGGGCGTGGCCAAGGTCTGCAGCGCCATCGCGGAACAGCCCGAGCTCGTCCACGACTACACCTGGAAGTCCCAGGTCGTCGCCGTGGTGACGGACGGCAGCGCGGTGCTGGGGCTGGGCGACATCGGTCCGGAGGCGTCCCTTCCGGTGATGGAGGGCAAGGCGATCCTCTTCAAGGAGTTCGGCGGGGTGGACGCGGTGCCGATCGCGCTCGACTGCCGGGACGTGGACGAGATCGTGGAGACCGTCGCCCGGTTCGCGCCCTCGTTCGGCGGTGTCAATCTGGAGGACATCTCCGCGCCCCGCTGCTTCGAGATCGAGCGCAAGCTCCAGGAGCGCGTCGACATCCCGATCTTCCATGACGACCAGCACGGCACGGCGGTGGTCACCCTCGCCGCGCTGCGCAACGCCGCCAAGCTGACCGACCGGTCGCTCGGCCAGCTGCGCGCCGTCATCTCCGGAGCGGGCGCCGCCGGTGTCGCCATCGCCCGGATCCTCACCGAGGCGGGCATCGGCGACGTGGCCGTGTGCGACCGCAAGGGCGTCGTCTCGCAGGACCGCGAGGACCTCACCGACGTCAAGCGGGAACTGGCCGGTTTCACCAACAAGGCCGGGCTCACCGGCTCCCTGGAGGCCGCGCTGGACGGCGCCGACGTCTTCATCGGCGTCAGCGGCGGCACGGTCCGCCAGGAGGCCGTGGCGAAGATGGCGCCGGGCGCCTTCATCTTCGCGATGGCCAACCCCAACCCGGAGATCCACCCGGACGTCGCCCACCAGCACGCGGCCGTGGTGGCCACCGGGCGCAGCGACTTCCCGAACCAGATCAACAACGTCCTCGCCTTCCCCGGCATCTTCGCGGGCGCCCTCCAGGTCCGGGCCTCCCGGATCACCGAGGGCATGAAGCTCGCGGCCGCCGAGGCGCTGGCCGCGGTGGTGGCCGACGAGCTGAGCGCGGACAAGGTCATCCCCTCGCCGTTCGACGAGCGGGTCGCCCCGGCCGTGACCGCGGCCGTCGCCGCGGCCGCCCGCGCGGAGGGCGTCGCCCGCCGCTGACGCCCCCAGCCACGGCCGTCGGCGGCTGTCGTCGCCGACGGCCGCCGCCGACGGACCGGGCCGCACCCTCGGGTGGAGGGTGCGGCCCGTGGGCTGTTTCCGGTCCGTGCTGTTTCCGGTCCGCGGGCTGGGTCCGGGCCGTGCGCCGTGTCCGGGGGCGAGCGGGGTCACATCGTGGCGTGGTTCCGTGGCGTCCCCGTGCGGCCTAGGGTCGGGATCATGTTCGCTGCCTATGCCGCACGTATCGACCGTGACCAGCCGCTGAGCGGCCTCGAACTGGGGGAGCGTCCCGAGCCGGAGGCGCGGCCCGGCTGGACGACCGTGAACGTCAAGGCCGCCTCGCTCAACCACCACGATCTGTGGTCGCTGCGCGGTGTGGGCCTCGGTGAGGAGTCGCTTCCGATGATCCTCGGCTGTGACGCGGCCGGGATCGACGAGGACGGCAACGAGGTCGTCGTCCACTCCGTCATCGGCCAGAGCGGACACGGCGTCGGGCCCGACGAACCCCGCTCCATCCTCACCGAGCGCTACCAGGGCACCTTCGCCGAGCGGGTGGCCGTCCCCAGCTGGAACGTGCTGCGCAAGCCCAAGGAGCTCTCCTTCGAGGAGGCCGCCTGTCTGCCCACGGCCTGGCTGACCGCGTACCGGATGCTGTTCACCAACGCGGGCGTGCGTCCGGGCGACAGCGTCCTGGTCCAGGGTGCCGGCGGCGGTGTGGCCACTGCCGCGATCGTACTGGGCGCGGCCGCCGGGCTGCGGGTGCTGGCCACCAGCCGGGACGAGGCCAAGCGGGCCCGCGCCGTCGAGCTGGGCGCCGAGGGCGCGTACGAACCGGGTCAGCGGCTGCCGCGCCGGGTGGACGCCGTGATCGAGACGGTGGGCGCGGCCACCTGGTCGCATTCGGTGAAGTCCCTCAAGCCGGGCGGCATCCTGGTGATCTCGGGGGCCACCAGCGGCCCCAACCCGGAGGCCACCGAGCTCAACCGGATCTTCTTCCTGGAACTGAAGGTCGTCGGCTCGACGATGGGCGGCAAGGACGAGCTGGAGGACCTGCTGAGCTTCTGCGCCGCCCGCGGGGTACGACCGGTGATCGACTCGGTGCTGCCGCTGGACCGGGCCCGTGAGGGGTTCGAGAAGATGGCGGGCGGCGATCTGTTCGGCAAGGTCGTGCTGACCGTCTGACGGACATCGTTCACGGCGCCGACCGCGGCACGAAGCTCCGCTGGAACCGGTAGCCGCGGGACGTGGAACCCACCAGACCGGGGACGTCGCGCACCCGGTCCCAGGCGGACGATCCGGCGCGCGGCCCATCGGCCGCCATGGCCGCCTCGTACGCCTCCGCGCCGGTCCAGCGGGCGTAGGTGAGCACCCGGGCGCGATCGGTGCTCAGATGGCCCTCGCCGTCGACGATCAGATGGAAGTCGGCGGCGAGCAGGCCGGGGTCGGGCTCGCTCTCCAGAGCCTCGATGACCAGGTCGACCCAGGCCCTGCGGAGCCGGGGGTCGGGGTCGTCGAAGTCGATCTCGGCCAGGACGATCAGCCCGGGGTCCGCGGTGCCCACGGGGGCGGCCGGTGCCGAGAAGCTCCGGTAGCGCTGGTAGTGGGAGAGGCCGAGCCGCTTGATGTCCGGGACCGCGCTGTCGATCGCGTCGTTGCGCTCTTGGCGCCGGGTCCGGAAGAAGGCGTGGTACGCCGCCTCGCTGGTCCACTGGGAGTGGTGCATCAGCGTATCGCCGTCCGTGCCCGCGTAGACGTTGTAGGAGAGCAGGTCGGGGCTCGGCCAGGGGCGGTTGTCCCAGGTGGTGGCGATGGCCTCGACCGCGGCCCGCTGCCGCTCCGGTGTGCCCACGCTCCAGGTGCTGAACAGCGCGGCGCCCACCTCGGGCCGGGTGGGGTCGGGCAGCGGGCCGGGACCGGTGCTGGTCAGGGCGGACATGGCGGTCTCCTCGCGGTCGGTGAAGTCGGGGACGTCGGTGACGTCCGGGGGACGTCGGGGGACGTCTGGGGACGTCGGGAACGCTGATCGGGGTCGGAGGGGCGCCCCCGTGGTGCGCCCCTCCGACCCCGATCCTCAAACTTCAACCGCGCTTGAAGTCAACAGGGAACGGACGGAGTCCGGTCCTATGCCCGTCCGCCGCCCCGCAGCAGCTCGCCGATCCGTGCCGCGGCCGACCCCAGCTGATGGCGGGCGTCGGCCAGTTGGGCATCGGTCACCCCGTGGTCGCGGGCCGCGTCGCGGATGTCGTCGCGGAACCGGTCGAGCAGCCGTTCCAGATCGCGGACGGGGTCACCGGAGGGGGCGAAGTTCCTGGCCCAGTCGGGCTCTCGCACCCCGGCCGCGCCGCCGTCGTCCCCGGTCGCGCCACTGTCGTCCCCGGCCGGCCGGCCTTCCTCGCGGCCGCCCTCTGGCTTCGTCAGGTCCACCCGCTCGGCCGTGCCCTTCGGCCCGGACGTCTCGTCGTCCCAGCCTCCGCCCCAGTCCCAGCCTCCGCCCCAGTCCCAGCCGCGGTCCGAGTCCTGGCCGGAGCTTCGGTCCGAGCTTTGGTCCGAGCGCGGGGTGCCCTGCCGGGAGATCCGGCTCATCGCGCGCGACACCTCGGCCAGCCCCTCGCGCACCGCCTGCTGCCAGTCGCCCGCCCGGATGTGCTCCTGCGTCTGCTCCTGGACCCGCCGGGCGATCCGCTGGACCTCCTCGCGTGCGAACTCCTGCGCGTCCTTGGCCTGCTTACGGGCGCGCTGCGCGTCCTGCCGGGCCCGCCGGCTCTCCTCCTTCGCCCGGCGCGCCTGCTCCTTCCACTCCTCCTTCGCGCGCCGCATCTCCTCCTTCGCCTGCCGCCAGGTCTCCTTGTCGCCCCACGCCCCCTCCCACGGGCCGTGGGTGTCCTGGGTGTCGCCGGAGGCACGGGTCCGCTGGGCCGCCTCCCGCATCTCCCGCCGCAGATCGTTCGCGGAGCCGCGGACGTCCTCCCGGATCTCGGCGGCGAGTTCGGCGACCGACTCGCGGATCTCCAGCTCCAGATCGGCCAGCTCACCGCCGCGGTCGGCCAGTTCGGCACGTCCGGCGTCGGTGAGGGAGTAGACCTTGCGGCCGCCCTCGGTGGTGTGGGTGACCAGGCCCTCGGACTCCAGCTTGGCCAGCCGTGGATAGACGGTGCCGGCCGAGGGCGCGTACAGCCCCTGGAACCGCTCCTCCAGCAGACGGATGACCTCATAGCCGTGGCGCGGCGCCTCGTCGAGCAGCTTGAGCAGATACAGGCGCAGCCGGCCGTGCGCGAATACGGGTGGCATCAGAGGACCTTTCCCTCGGGGCCGTCGGTGGTGTCCGTGTCCGTGGCCTTGTCCGTGTCGTCCTCGGACGGTGGACGGCGCAGCAGCGCGATGGCGCCCGAGACGGTGGTGGCCTTGAGGCTGCCACGGCCCGCGCCCAGCCGGCCGGTGATCCGCTTGGCCCCCCACTGGCCGCCGACCCGCAGATCGTCGAAGCCGTTGGTGACCGAGCCGCTGGCCGTGTTGGCCTCGACCTCGGCGTCGGCGGGGTGCGGCAGCCGGATGGCGATCTCGCCGGAGACGGTGGTGAGGCCGATGTCGGAGCACTTCGGGGCGGGCGCCAGGTCGAGCACCATGTCGCCGCTGACCGACTCGGCCCGTACGGAGGGCCCCGAGCCCTCGATCACGGTGAGGTCGCCGGAGACGGAGTGGAACCGCAGCTCGCCGGTGACGGCCTGCGCCTCGACCCGGCCGGAGACGGTGTCGGCCTGGACCGGCCCGGTGAGCCGGAGCAGGGTGAAGTCGCCGGAGACACCGCGCAGGTCGGCCCGGCCCGCCAGCCCGGAGACCACGGCGGAGCCCCCGATGACGCCGACCGTGGCGTGGGTCCCGGCCGGCACGGTGAGGGTGACGTGGACGGTGCGGTCCCACTGTCCGAGCCACTTGCGGAAGCCCTTCCAGGGGAAGCCCTTCCAGGTGAGGTCGGGGTAGCCGACGCGCAGCGCGCCGCCGACGTGGGTGACCTCGAGCGGATGGCCGTCGATCTGTGTGACCTCGAGGCGGGCGGGACCGGTGCCGGCGCCGACCACGTTGACCGTGCCGCCCGCGATATGGACGTCGAGCGTGGACACCGGGTCGTCGAGGGTGAGCTTCTGTGGCGCGGTGATCGACCACTCTGATCGGGCTGACATCCCTGGCCTCCCCTGGCTGGACGTGCGATACGCCGACTGGACGCAACATATCGCGTCTCTGCTCAACACGATATATCGCGGTTGCGCGGAGTCAAGCCTGGTCCGGTCCCGGCCGCGCTCCGCTCCTGCCGTGCTCCGCCCCGGCCGCGCTCCGCTCCTGCCGTGCTCCGCTCCGGCTGCGCTCCGCTCCTGCCGTGCTCCGCTCCTGCCGTGCTCCGCTCCTGCCGTGCTCCGCTCCTGCCGTGCTCCGCTCCTGCCGCGCCTGGCCCGGCTCCGCGCACATTTCCCTCCACGGGGGCCGGAGTGCCCTCTCCCTTCCCTTCTCCGGGAAAAGCCTCCGCTCCAGGAATGTCCCTAGAGTCACGCTAGAGTCCTGGTCGAGCATCATGGAGGACGAATGTTCGATACTGTTACCTTCGTTAACCTCGGAATCGGGAAGGAAGAGAGCCGTGGGGGTAATGACGACATCACCCTTGAAAAGCTCGGCGCCAGGGGAAACTCCGGAGCCGCGCTCGGTCGCCGGGTTGCTGCTGCGGGCGGCGCGCGACCACCCCCATTCGGGGGTGCGCTATCTGACCGGGCCGGCGGCGGATGAATCCATGCGCCAGTCCTATCCGGAACTTCTGGAATCGGCGCTCGTTCTCCTCTCCGCACTCCGGGACCGGGGATTGCGGCCGGGGGACAAGGCGGCCCTGCTGCTGGACCGTCAGCCGGAATTCCTGGCCGTCTTCTGGGCCTGTCTGCTGGGCGGCTTCGTGCCCTGCCCGATGGTGCCGATCTCCGGTGACCCGGCCCGCTGGGCCGCCCAACTCGCCCATGTGAACCGGCTGCTGGACGGCCCCCTGCTGGTCACCACCGAGGCGATGCGTGCCGAGCTGCCCGATGTGCCCGGACTCGCGGTGGCCGTGGTGGAGGAGGTGCGGGAGGCCGGGGAGTCCGCCGGCGCCGAGCGCGGGCAGCCGCCCGCCGTGTACTCCGCGGCCCCGGAGGACCTCGCCCTGCTGGTGCTGACCTCCGGCTCCACCGGGAATTCCAAGGCGGTCATGCTCACCCATGGAAATATTCTCGCGGCCATGGCCGGAAAGGCGGAAAAGCAGCGGCTCACCGCCGCCGACACCACCTTCAACTGGATTTCCTACGACCATGTGGCCGCACTGCTGGAAGCGCATATGCTGCCGCTGTACGTGGGCGCCGAGCAATTGCACGCGGAAGCCGCGGTCATTCTCGAGGAGCCGCCGCGGTTCCTCCGGATCATCTCCCGGCACAAGGTCACGATGACCTTTACGCCGAATTTCCTTCTCGGTCCGCTCAATGCCGCCGCCCGTGATATGGCGGAGGATATATCCGCGGGTGGTGAAGGACTCGATCTCAGCGCGCTGCGCCATATCGTCAGCGGCGGCGAGGCGAATGTCGTCGCGACCGGCGAGGCATTCCTCGACCATTACGCCCCGTACGGTCTGCGGAAGACCGCGCTCTGGCCTGCCTTCGGCATGACCGAGACCTGCGCCGGCAGCGTCTACAACCGCGCGTTCCCCGCCACCGACGCGGGCCAGGAGTTCGCCAACCTCGGCACCCCCGTCGAGGGTCTGCGGATCCGGATCGCGGATGACGACCACCGGGCGCTGCCCGCGGGCGAGATCGGCGAACTCCAGCTCAGCGGGCCGATGATCACCACCGGCTATTACCGCGACGAGGAGGCCACCCGGGCGGCCTTCACCCCCGACGGCTGGTTCCGCAGCGGCGACCTGGGCCGGATCGACGAGGGCCGGCTCACCCTCGTCGGCCGCAGCAAGGACAGCGTCATCGTCAATGGCGTCAACTACTTCAGCCATGAGATAGAGGCCGCCCTGGAACAGCTCGACGACGTGGCCGGCGGCTATGTCGCGGCGTTCCCGACCCGCCGCCCCGGCAGCGACACCGAACAGCTGGTGATCGCCGTCAGCCCCGAACCGGCGGACGACGACGAGGCCGGGCTGCACCGCATGATCACCGCGGTGCGCTCCACCGTCGTGATCCACTGGGGCTTCCGGCCGTTCCTCATCCTGCCGCTGCCCAAGGACGCCTTCCCCAAGACCAGCCTCGGCAAGACGCTGCGCCGGCGGATGCGCCACCGCCTGGAGTCCGGCGCGTACGACGAGGTCATCGCGCGGGTCGCGGAGCTGACCACGCGCCGGCTCGGCGGCCACACCCCGCCCGAGGGCGAGACCGAGCGGGTGCTCGCCGAGATCTACGCCGAGATGTTCGACACCGTCCCGGAGCGGATCAGCGTCACCGCGAGCTTCTTCGACCTGGGCGGCACCTCGCTGGACATCCTGCGGCTGCGGCGCCAGGTGCACCGGCGCCTGGGGGTCGCCGAGCTGCCGGTCATCACGGTGCTCACGGCGCCGTCGGTGCGCCGGCTCGCCGCCCGGCTCAGCGCCCGGCTCACCGACGGCGGCGCGCCCGCCGCCGCGGCGTACGACCCGGTCGTACCGCTCCAGACCGGCGGCGAGAAGACCCCGCTGTTCTGCGTCCACCCCGGGGTCGGCGAGGTGCTGGTCTTCGTCAACCTCGCCAAGTACTTCGTCGGCGACCGGCCCTTCTACGCGCTGCGCGCCCGTGGCTTCGACGAGGGCGAGCAGCCCTTCACGAGCTTCGAGGAGATGGTGGGCTGCTATGTGGCGGCCATCCGCGCCCGCCAGCCGCACGGCCCGTACGCCGTCGCCGGCTACTCCTACGGCGGCGCCGTGGCCTTCGAGATCGCCAAGGCGCTCGAGGCCGAGGGGGAGCGGGTCGACTTCGTCGGCAGCTTCAACCTCCCCCCGCACATCAAGTACCGCATGGAGGAGCTCGACTTCGTCGAGACCGCGACCAACCTCGCCTTCTTCCTCGACCTGATCAACAAGAAGCAGTCGCTCGACCTGCCCGCCGAACTGCGCCCGCTGCCCAAGGAGGAGCAGCTCGCGCGTCTGCTGGGGCTCGCCCCGCGCGCCCGGCTGGACGAACTCGACCTGGACCTGGCCACGTTCACCGGCTGGGCGGAGCTGGCCCACGGCCTCACCGCGCTCGGCCGCGACTACCACCCCAGCGGCACCACCCGGTCCATGACGGTCTTCTACGCGATCCCGCTGCGCGGCACCAAGGAGGACTGGCTGGAGCACGAGCTGCGCCGGTGGGACGAGCACACCAGGGAGCCGAACCGGTACGTGGACGTACCCGGAGAGCACTACACACTGATGGGCCCCCGGCATGTCGCGGCCTTCCAGGCCATCCTGCGCGCGGAACTCGACCGTGCGCTGAGCGACGCGGACCGGGCCCGGACCACGGACCAGGTATAGGCCCGATAGGGCGAGGCACAAGGAGAAGAGCAGGGTGGAAGGCAAGAAGATCCTGATCACCGGGGGCACCGGGCAGGTCGCCCGGCCGGTGGCCGAGGCACTGGCCGAGCGCAATGAGGTGTGGTGCCTGGGCCGGTTCGGCACCCCGGGTGTCGAGAAGGAACTGAACGACCACGGGATCACCACGCACCACTGGGACATGGACGACCTGGGCACGGCGGCGTACGAGGGGCTGCCGGACGACTTCACCCACGTCCTCCACTCGGCGGTGCGGCGCGGTGAGGACGGCGATGTCACCGCGGCCGTCGAGGTCAACTCGGTGGCCTGTGGGCGGCTGATGAGCCACTGCCGGAAGGCGGAGGCGTTCCTCTTCGTCTCCACCGGAGCGCTCTACAAGCGGCAGACCCTCGACCATCCGTACACCGAGGACGACCCCGTCGACGGGGTGGCCGACTGGCTGCCCGCCTACCCGGTGGGCAAGATCGCCGCAGAGGGCGCGGTACGGGCGTTCGCCCAGGTGCTGAACCTGCCGACGACCATCGCCCGGCTCAATATCGCCTACGGCCCCGGCGGCTACGGCGGGGTGCCGATGCTCTACTTCAAGCGGATGCTCGCGGGTGAGCCGATCCCGGTGCCCAAGGCGGGCCAGAACTGGTGCTCACTCCTCCACACCGACGATCTCGTCGCCCACGTCCCCCACCTGTGGCAGGCCGCCCGGACCCCGGCCACGCTGGTCAACTGGGGCGGGGACGAGGCGGTCGGGATGACCGACTGCGTACGCCATATGGAGGCGCTCACCGGGGTGCGGGCCCGGCTCGTGCCGAGCGAGGTCACCCGCGAGACGTATCGGTTCGACCCCACCCGGCGGCGGGAGATCACCGGCCCCTGCCGGGTGCCGTGGCGCGAGGGCGTGCGCCGCACGCTCCAGGCGCACCACCCCACGCGCCTCCTGCCCGAGCACCACGCGCCCGAGCACCTCCTGCCCGAGCAGCTTCCGTCCGAACACCATCTGTCCGAGCCGCCGCGCGGCGCCGTCTGAGGAGTGGCGAACACCATGGCATCACCGAACATCGAGGCCATCCGCGCCTCCTACGCCGGTTTCCGCGACCGCGACATCGAGGGCATCCTGTCGGGCCTGCACCCCGATGTGGAGTGGGTCCATCCGCAGGGGATGGACAGGTACGGGCTCGGTGGCACCAAGCGGGGCCATGCGGGGGTCAAGGAGTTCCTCGCCCATGTGCCGACCGTGCTGGGCGGGATGAGACTCACGCCGAGGGAGTTCATCGAACAGGGCGACCGGGTCGTGGTGTTCGGCACCCGTGAGGTGACCTCGTTGCGTGGTACGACCGTGACCCTGGACTTCGTCCACTCGTGGACGATGCGGGACGGCAAGGCGGCGCGGATGGAGGACATCTTCGACACCGTGGCGTTCCATGAGCTGATCGAGAGCTGACCCGAATCAACCCACCGGTCGCCCGCGCCCGCGCCTCCTCGGTGCGGGCGCGGGCGACCGTTTCAGGTCTCAGACCGTACGGAAGACCTCCTCGTACTCCAGGCGCGGCAGCCGGCCCAGCCAGGCGTCCGGACCCGGTTTGCCGATGTTGACCACACAGACCGCCGCGTGCCGCCCGTCGCCGAAGAACTCCTTGGAGACGGCCGCGTGGTCGAAGCCGACCATCGGCCCGGCGGCGAGCCCGGCGGCGCGTACGCCCAGGATGAAGTAGCCCACCTGGAGGGCGGTGTTGAAGTGCGCCGACGCCTCCCGGACGCCGGGGTCGGCGAAGATCGCCTGCGGGTTCTCCAGGAACGGCACCAGCCGCGGCAGCTCCTCATGGAAGTCCAGGTCCGCGGCGAGCACCGCCACCAGCGGCGCCTTCGCCGTCTTCTCCTGGTTCCGCCCCGTCATATGCGCCACCAGTCGGGCGCGCGCCTCCTGCGAGCGCACCAGGACCACCCGCAGCGGCTGCTGGTTCATCGAGGTGGGGGCGTACTTGACCAGCTCGTGGATCGCGCGCACCTGCTCCTCCGTCACCGGCTCGTCGGTGAAGGTGTTGGCCGTGCGGGCGTCCAGGAACAGTTGCCGCTGTGCCTCCGGCGCCAGGGTGAGGGGGCTCAGTGCCGCGCTGTTCTCCGGTGCGCTCATGGAGCTCTCCTTGGTGAATTCATTGGACTGGACGGCCTAGTCCACTGCGATGAGCGAAGGCTAGACTCACAAGTCCATCGGAGGCAAGACCGGCTCGGAGCAAGGAGGTTGGGCCGTTGCGGACGGACAACGGTCCCCGGCGCAGCGCCGCGGGGCGGCCCGCGGGCCCCCAGCCCGCCAAGCGGCAGGCGATAGTGGAGGCGGCCGTGGCCGTCTTCCTGCGCGAGGGATACACCCGGGCGAGCGTGGACGTCATCGCGGACGAGGCCCGGGTGTCCAAGCAGACCGTCTACAACCACTTCGGCGGCAAGGAGCGGCTGTTCATCGCCGCCGTCGAGGAGGAGCGGGAGCGGGTGGCGGCCGGTTTCGCCGCCGGTGCCCCGGACGCCCCCGGACCGGACCGCGCCCAGGCGCCCGGCGCTCCCGGTACTCCCGGTGCTCCCGGTACTTCTGAGCCGCCCCGTGCTTCCGCTGCTCCCGGCACCGGCCCGTACGACGGCGGCGAGGCCCACGCCGCGCTGACCGCCTTCGGCCGCCGGGTGCTCGCCGTGCTCCTCGACGAACGCGCCTCCGCCCTGCGCCGCCTGGTGATCTCCGAGGTCGCCCGGCACCCCTCGCTGCGCCCCGCGTGCGCGGAGGGGGAGCCCCGGCAACTGGTCGCGTACGTCGCCGAGATGCTCGCCCGGCGCACCGACCGCGGTGAGCTGAACGTGCCGGACCCGGCTACCGCCGCCCGGCAGTTCGTGGCCCTGATCGTCCAGCAGGGGCTCCACCAGTCGATGTACGGCACCCACCCGCTCGCCGACGAGGCGGCCGCGGCCATCTGCGAGAGCGCCGCCGATCTGCTCGTCCGCGCCTACCGCCGATGACGTCCGACGAGGTGCCGGCCCTGCGCGGGAGCGTGCTCGGACCGCTGACGCTCGGCCTCGGCGCCCGGTCCGGGGTGCCCAGCGCGATGAAGCCGCGCAAGGTGCTGTCCCTGCTGCTGCTCCACGCCGGCCGGATGGTGCCGGTGCGGTCGCTGATGGCCGAGCTGTGGGGCGATCAGCCGCCGCGTACCGGACCGACCACCCTCCAGACGTACATCCTCCATCTGCGCAAGCTGCTCGCCGAGGTGCTGGGGATGCCGTCGGCCGCCGTCGCCCGGGACGTGCTGCAGACCCGGCCCGGGGGGTACGCCATGGTGGTGGGGCCGGGCCGGCTCGACGTCCATGAGTACCGCGATCTCGTGGCCGAGGGCGAAGGCGCGCTGGGAGCCGGCGACGAGCGGACGGCGGACACCGCCTTCCGGCGGGCGCTGGCCCTCTGGCAGGGCCCGGCCCTGGTCGACGTCACCCCGCACGGCCGGCCGCTCCAGGCGGAGGTCGCCCGGCTGGAGCAGTCCCGGCTGACGGTCACCGAGCGCGGTATCGAGACCCGGCTGCGGCTCGGCGGCCATCTGGAGGTGCTCAGCGATCTCGCCTCGCTGGTCGTGGAACACCGCTTCCACGAGGGGCTGTACGGGCAGTACATGCTCGCCCTCCACCGCTCCGGCCAGCGCACCCGCGCCCTGACCGTCTACCAGCGGCTGCGGACGGCGATGACGCAGGAACTGGGGCTGGAACCCTCGTCGAAGCTGCAACGGCTGCAACAGGCGGTGCTGGTGTCCGACCCCCGGCTGGACCACGAGGCCGGGGCGCCGGGGCGCGGTCCGGTGGTGGCGTGACGGTGGCCGGCACGGCCGCGCCGCCCTCGGACGGCACGGCCCACGCAGGCCACGACCCTCAGGGGTCGTCGCCCTCGGACTCCCTCGTCCTCAGACGTCGTCGTCCTCCTCGTCGAGCCGGGCCAGCCAGGTCGCCAGCCGCTCCACCGGGACCTCGAAGTCCGGGTTGAGGTCGACGAACGTGCGCAGCTGCTCGGCGAGCCACTCGAAGGTGAACTCCTCGTCGCCGCGTCGCTGCTCCAGCTCCTCGATACCGCGATCGGTGAAGTACAAGGGTCGCTCCGGAAGGGATGGTGTGGATGTGCCAGCCCAGGATATGCGGCCCCTCGGCCCGGCGAGCGACCCGCGCAGCCTGGCCCGCGCGCTGCGGCGCCCGGCTGAGCCGGAACACGCGTACGACCTCCGCTGCCCGTCTGAGCGGCTGAACGGCCGGAAGGCCCGGCCCCGCACGATGCGGGACCGGGCCTTCCGGGACGAACGCGGGAATCAGATCTCGAAGACCTCGTTCACCAGCGTCTGCTGCTCCGCCTGGTGCCGCTTGTTCGACCCCACCGCGGGCGAGGACGAGTGCGGACGGGAGACCCGGACCAGGCGCTCGGCGGCGGGGACGTCCGCGCCGACCGACAGCTCCAGGTGGTCGATCAGGTTGAGGGCGACGAACGGCCAGGCACCCTGGTTGGCCGGCTCCTCCTGCGCCCACACGAACTTCTCGACGCCCGAGTACTTGGCGATCTCGGCCTGGAGCTCCGCACCGGGCAGCGGGTACAGCCGCTCCAGCCGGATGATGGCCGTGTCGTTCGCACCGCGCTTGTCCCGCTCGGCGGCCAGGTCGTAGTAGACCTTGCCGGAGCAGAAGACCACCTTGCGCACGGCGGCCGGGTCGGCCGTCTCGTCGCCGATCACCGGGCGGAAGGAGCCGGTGAGGAACTCCTCGGTCTTCGACGCCGCGGCCTTCAGGCGCAGCATCGACTTCGGGGTGAAGACGACCAGCGGCTTGTGGTGCGGGTTGTGGACCTGCCAGCGCAGCAGGTGGAAGTAGTTCGACGGCAGCGTCGGCATGGCGACCGTCATGTTGTTCTGCGCGCACAGCTGGAGGAAGCGCTCGATACGGGCCGAGGAGTGGTCCGGGCCCTGGCCCTCGTAGCCGTGCGGCAGCAGCAGGGTGACGCCGGAGGTCTGGCCCCACTTCTGCTCGGCCGAGGAGATGAACTCGTCGACGATGGTCTGCGCGCCGTTGACGAAGTCACCGAACTGCGCCTCCCACATGACCAGCGCGTTCGGGCGGGCCAGCGAGTAGCCGTACTCGAAGCCCATCGCCGCGTACTCGCTGAGCAGCGAGTCGTAGACGTTGTACCGCGCCTGGTCCTCGGTCAGGTACAGCAGCGGGGTGTAGTCGTCGCCGGTCTCGCGGTCCACCAGCACCGCGTGGCGCTGGCCGAAGGTGCCGCGGCGGGAGTCCTGGCCGGCGAGCCGGACCGGGGTGCCCTCCATCAGCAGCGAGCCGATGGCGAGGGTCTCGCCCATGCCCCAGTCGATCGTGTCGTCCTCGATCATCGCCGCGCGCCGCTGGAGCTGCGGGAGCAGCCGCGGGTGGACGGTGATCCGGTCGGGGACGTTGACCTGGGACTCGGCGATCCGCTTGACGACCTCCTGGGAGACGGCCGTCTGGACGGTGACCGGGAACTCCGGCTGCGGCTCGGGGACCTCGGCCGGGGCCGGGGCCGAGACCGCGTCGCGGACCTCGGTGAAGACCTTCTCCAGCTGGCCCTGGAAGTCCTGGAGCGCCTGCTCGGCCTCTTCCAGCGTGATGTCGCCGCGCCCGATCAGCGACTCGGTGTAGAGCTTGCGCACCGAACGCTTCTTGTCGATCAGGTCGTACATCAGCGGCTGGGTGAAACCGGGGTTGTCGGTCTCGTTGTGGCCGCGGCGGCGGTAGCAGATCAGGTCGATGACCACGTCCTTGTTGAACGCCTGGCGGAACTCGAAGGCGAGCCGCGCGACGCGCACGACGGCCTCCGGGTCGTCGCCGTTGACGTGGAAGATCGGCGCCTCGATCATGCGCGCCACGTCGGTGGCGTACATCGAGGAGCGGGACGCGGCCGGGGCGGCGGTGAAGCCGACCTGGTTGTTGATCACGATGTGCACGGTGCCGCCGGTGCGGTAGCCGCGCAGCTGCGACATGTTCAGCGTCTCGGCGACCACGCCCTGGCCCGCGAAGGCCGCGTCGCCGTGGAGGGCGACGGGCAGCACGGTGAAGTCGGTGCCGGCCTTGTTGATGATGTCCTGCTTGGCGCGGACCACGCCCTCCAGGACCGGGTCCACCGCCTCCAGGTGGGAGGGGTTGGCGGTCAGCGAGACCGCGATCTGCTCGCCGTCCAGACCGGTGAAGGTGCCCTCGGCGCCCAGGTGGTACTTGACGTCGCCGGAGCCGTGCATCGACTTCGGGTCGAGGTTGCCCTCGAACTCACGGAAGATCTGCGCGTACGACTTGCCGACGATGTTGGCGAGGACGTTGAGCCGGCCGCGGTGGGCCATGCCGATGACGACCTCGTCCAGGCGCGACTCGGCGGCCGCGTCCAGCACCGCGTCCAGCAGCGGGATGACGGACTCGCCGCCCTCCAGGGAGAACCGCTTCTGGCCGACGTACTTGGTCTGGAGGAAGGTTTCGAACGCCTCCGCCGCGTTCAGCCGGCGCAGGATGCGCAGCTGCTCCTCGCGCTCCGGCTTGTCGTGGCCGCGCTCGACCCGGTCCTGGATCCACTTGCGCTGCTTGGGGTCCTGGATGTGCATGAACTCGATGCCGGTGGTGCGGCAGTACGAGTCGCGCAGCACGCCCAGGATGTCGCGCAGCTTCATCATGGTCTTGCCCGCGAAGCCGCCGACCGCGAACTCGCGCTCCAGGTCCCACAGGGTGAGCCCGTGCTCGATGATGTCCAGGTCGGGGTGCTTGCGCTGGCGGTATTCCAGCGGGTCGGTGTCGGCCATGACGTGGCCGCGGACCCGGTAGGCGTGGATCAGGTCGAAGACCCGCGCCGCCTTGGTGACGTCGTCGTCGTGGCTGACGTCGATGTCCTTGAGCCAGCGGACCGGCTCGTAGGGGATGCGCAGCGCCTTGAAGATCTCGTCGTAGAAGTCGTTCTCGCCGAGCAGCAGCTGGCTCATGATCCGCAGGAACTCGCCGGAGGCGGCGCCCTGGATCACCCGGTGGTCATAGGTGCTGGTCAGCGTCATGACCTTGGAGATGCCCAGCTTGTTCAGGGTGTCCTGGGAGGTGCCCTGGAACTCGGCCGGGTACTCCATCGCGCCGACGCCGACGATCAGGCCCTGGCCGGGCATCAGCCGCGGCACCGAGTGGACGGTGCCGATGCCGCCGGGGTTGGTGAGGGAGGCCGTGACGCCGGTGAAGTCGTCCATCGTGAGCTTGCCGGCGCGGGCACGGCGGACGATGTCCTCGTACGCCTGCCAGAACTCGAAGAAGTTGAGCGTCTCGGCCTTCTTGATCGCCGCCACCACGAGCTGGCGGTCGCCGTTGGGCTTGACCAGGTCGATGGCGAGGCCGAGGTTGACGTGCTCGGGCTTGACCAGGGTCGGCTTGCCGTCCTTCTCGGTGAACGAGTAGTTCATCGAGGGCATCGCCTTCAGCGCCTGCACCATGGCGTAGCCGATCAGGTGCGTGAAGGACACCTTGCCGCCGCGGGCGCGCTTGAGGTGGTTGTTGATGACGATGCGCTGGTCGAACAGCAGCTTGACCGGGACGGCGCGCACCGAGGTGGCCGTCGGCAGCTCCAGCGACGCGTTCATGTTCTTCGCCACGGCGGCGGAGGGGCCACGCAGGGTGACCAGCTCCGGGCCGGCGGAGGGCGCGGCGGGCTCGGCCTTCTTGGCGGAGACCGTCGGCTCGGCCGGGGTCGGCTTGGCCGGGGCGGGCTTGGCGGGAGCGGCCGGGGCGGCCTTCGCGGCGGGGGCCGCGGGCGCTGCCGCGGGCTGCGCGGCGGCGGGTGCCGGGGCCGGGGCGGCGGGCTTGGCCTCGGCCGGCTTGGCCGCGGCGGGCTTCGCCGGGGCCGCGGGGGCGGCGCCCGGGGCTACCGCCTGGGGTGGCGCGGCCACCCCGGAGCCGGTGTCCTGACCCGGCTTGTAGTCGGCGAAGAAGTCCCACCAGGCTCGGTCGACCGAGTTCGGGTCCTGGAGGTACTGCTGGTAGATCTCGTCGACGAGCCACTCATTGGGGCCGAAGGCAGCGGCAGGGTTACTCCCCTGCCCGTCCTGTTCATCGGTCGAGACGCTCGAGGTGTTGGGGGACTGTGGCGACACGGCGGCAACCGCCCTCTTCCGCTTCCTAAGGTGGTGGACAGCGGGAATAAAGGCTACGCCCTCCAGACCCTTACGTGCAGGCCGCACCGGTCATCCGTCGCGCACGTCACATTGATCGGCGGGTTTCGGCGCATGACGCACCGGGAAACACACCTGGTTCGTGTGTCCCCAGGGCCCGCTTGCGCATACGTGCACCCGTTTCGCTCATATGTGCGCGGCCAGCTCGATTTTACTTCAGCTTTGATGTCACGGCGTGGCCGGTTTGGGTTCCTGTGCGGGTCCCGGGAGGCTGACCTTGATCCGGCAGCCGCGCGGGGACTCCGCCACCCTTATCCGCCCGCCGTGCAGGTCCACCGCCCAGCGCGCGATCGCCAGCCCCAGACCGGTGCCCCCGTCGCTGCCCGGCCCCGGCCGGCGGCGGCCCGCGTCCGCCGAGCCGTCGGGGGACAGCCCGCCCCGGTTGAACCGCTCGAAGACGCGGTGCCGCTCCGCCTCCGGGATGCCGGGGCCCTCGTCCAGCACCTCCAGCTCCAGGCTCCCCGGGCCCTCACCGCGCCGGGCACGCACGGTCACCCGGCCGTGCGCCGGGCTGTGCTTCACCGCGTTGTCGATGAGGTTCGCCATTACCTGGTGCAGCCGCTCGGCGTCGGCGTGGGCGGTCAGCTCGGGCGGGGAGACGTCCAGGTTGAGATGGACGTCCTTACGGGTGTGCGCGCCCGAATGGGACTCCGCGCCCTTGGCCATGCTCGCTTCCTTGAGGATCTGGGCCAGATACGGCCAGACCTCGAACCGCCGCGCGTACAGCGGCACCACCCCGTTGTCGAGGCGGGAGAGGTCGAGCAGCTGCTCCACCAGGCGGCCCAGGCGCTGGGTCTGCCGCAGCGCGACCCGCATCGTCTCCGGATCGGCCTCCGAGACCCCGTCCACCACGTTCTCCAGCACGGCCCGCAGCGCCGCGATCGGGGTGCGCAGCTCATGCGAGACGTTGGCGACCAGCTCCTTCCGGTGGGTGTCCACCGCCTCCAGGTCGGCCGCCATCCGGTTGAACGCGGACGCCAGCTCGCCGAACTCGTCGCGCCGCTGCGCCGCCCGCACCCGCCGGGTGTAGTCGCCGTTCGCCATCGACCGGGTGACGTCGGTCATCTCGCCCAGCGGGGCGGTCAGCCCGTTCGCCACGAACTGGGTGATCAGCAACGAGGCGATGATCGAGAAGATGGTGATGACGCGCAGCTCGGTGTCGGAGTGCATCGCCGCGAAGACCAGCAGCGTGGTGATGATCACCGAGCCGACGACCAGCGCCCCCAGCGCCGCCTTGACCGAGCGGTACGGATCGAAGGGCCGCAGCGCCTCCCAGATCCGGGCCCAGGTGGCGCGGGACCACGCCCGCCGGCCCCCGGGCTCCCCGGGCGGCCGGCAGTCCTTGGGGGCCCCGCGCGCCCAGGGGGCCCTGACCCTGGGCATCTTCCCCGGCCAAGGGGCTCCGCCCCCGCGCGCCCAGGGAACCCTGACCCTGGGCACCCGGCGTGACCAGACGGCCTTGATCCTGCGTGCCCAGGGGGCGCTTCTCATGCCGCCGGGGTCTCCAAGGCGTAGCCGACGCCGTGCACCGTACGGATCCGCTCCGCGCCGATCTTCCGGCGCAGCGCCTTGATGTGGCTGTCCACGGTGCGGGTGCCCGAGGCGTCCGCCCAGTCCCACACCTCGGCCAGCAGCTGCTCACGGGAGAGCACCGCGCGCGGGGTGTTCGCCAGGCAGACCAGCAGATCGAACTCGGTCGGGGTGAGGTGCACATCCGAGCCGCGCACCCGGACCCGGCGCTGGGCGTGGTCGATCTCCAGCTCGCCCAGGCGCAGGATGCCGCTGCGCGGGGTGTGCGCGGCCAGCGCCGCCCGCTCCACCCGCCGGAGCAGCACATGCACCCGCGCGGCGAGTTCGCGCATGGAGAACGGCTTGGTCATGTAGTCGTCGGCGCCGACGCCGAGCCCCACCAGCATGTCGGTCTCGTCGTCGCGCGCGGTCAGCATCAGCACCGGCACCGGCCGGCGGGCCTGCACCCGGCGGCAGACCTCCAGGCCGTCGAAGCCCGGCAGCATCACGTCCAGGACCAGCAGATCGGGCTGCCACGCCTCGGCCGTGTCGACCGCCGCCGGACCGTCGCCCGCCGTCTGGACCTGGAACCCCTCGGCGCGCAGGCGGGCCGCGATGGCGTCCACTATGGTCGGGTCGTCCTCGACCACCAGGACCCGGCGCTGTGCGCCGGGGGTGGTCGTGGCGGCCCCGTTGTGACCGTTGTGAGTCTGCTCCATACGCCCGCCCCTGCGTCTTCCGGTGTAACCCGCGGCTCGCGCCTGGTCATCGCTCAGCCGCGTTCGGTAGGCAAGCAAGCGTAAAGCCAGCGTAGGCGGCTTTGCTACGCGCCCCGAACCGCGAGATGCACGACGTCGGGAACACCACGGGCAACGGAGACCTCTTCCGTACGCACCTGTGTGAACCCGGCATTGCGGAGAGATTCCTCGAAGGCGGGCGACGGCGCGGCCGACCAGACCGCCAGCACTCCGCCCGGGGCGAGGCGCGCGGCGCAGGCGGCGAGCCCGGCGGGGGAGTAGAGGCCGTCGTTGTCCTCGGTGACGGTCCAGTCGGGGCCGTTGTCGATGTCCAGGCACAGCGCGTCATAGGTCCCCGGGCCGGGCGCGTCATGGGTCCCCGGGTCCGGCGCGCCATCGGTCCGCGGGTCCCTCCGCAGCCATGCGACCAGATCGGCGTGGACGATCTCGGTGCGCGGATCGGCCAGCGCCCCGGCGGACACGGCCGCCAGCGGGCCGTCGCGGTGCCAGTCGATCACCGCCGCCTCCCGCTCGACCACCGAGATCCGCCCCCACCGGGCCTCCGCGGCCGCCTCCACCAGCGAAAACCCGACGCCGAGCCCGCCGATGAGCAGCGCCGGGGAGGGGCGGTCGGCGGGCAGCGCGTCGAGGGCGGCACGCACCAGCAGCCGCTCGGAGCGGCCGTCGGAGGTGTCCATGAGGAAGCACCCGTTGGCGATGATCTCGAAGACGGCGCCGCCCGGCCCCTCGTGGTCCGGGCCCCCGCGCCGCCGCAGCACCACCTCGCCGTACGGCCCCTCCCGGCGGTCGACGGTCACCGGCCGGTCGTCGTCGGCGGGGTGCGGGGCGTACGGCGTCGGCTGCATGGGGTGGGGTCCTCCCGGGTGGTTCCTGACGCCGCCATCCTCGCGCCGCCCCCGCCCGCGGGTCCAACCGCGGCCGTGGTGGCGCGGGCACGGTGCCGCGGTGGCACGACGTCGCCCATGTCACAGCCGGCCGCGCGGTGAGATGACTCACGGTGCCCGGGTAGTTGTTCCGGTCATGGCGGACACGCGGAGCGGAGCAGAGGGCCGGGCCGCGCTGACGCGCGCGCTCCGCGGCGTGCCGTTCACCCTCGGCTACACGCTCGTCCTGCTCGGCACCGGGCTCTACGCGACGCTCGGCGACCCCGGCACGGTGCACGATCTGCTCGCGGGCTCCAGCACCGACGTGTCCCACCTCTCCCAGCGGCCGCTGCTGACCCTGCTGGTCAGCGGGTTGTGGGTGGTGGGCGGCGTCACCTCGCCGTATCTGGTCGCCTTCCCGCTGGTGCTCGGCGGGCTGGAGCGGCGCGTGGGCGGGGTGCGCACCGCCGTCGTGTTCCTGCTCGGCCATGTGCTGGCGACGCTGCTCACCGAGCTCCCGGTGGGCCTCTCCGTCGCCGTCGGGCATCTCCCGGCCAGCTCGCTGCGCCGTCTGGACTACGGGGTCAGCTACGGGCTGATCGCCTGCGCGGCCGCGCTCGCCGGGCTGCTGCCGCCCCGGCGGCGGTGGGCGCTGCTCGGCGGGATCGGCGCCGTGCTCGTCGCCGGGAGTTTTGTCGGGGCCGATCCGCTCACCGGGTGGGGCCATGCGTTCGCCCTGCTCACCGGCGTTGTCTGCGGGCCGTATGTGCGGCGGAGGGCCAGGCGGCGGGCGTCGGCGCGGCACGCCGAATGTGGTATCGCTCACAGCGAACAGGTGACCGGGAACACGCGGAGGCCCTCCGCGCATTGAGTGGGCATCAATGCATCTGAGTCTTACCGACTCAACTTGCCTGCCGAAGGGGAGATCATGGCTTCGCTGTCCACACCGCTCACCCTGCCCGTGCTGCCTCTCGACGACGAGGTGGTGCTGCCCGGCATGGTGGTGCCGCTGGACCTTTCCGATACCGAGGTACGCGCCGCGGTGGAGGCCGCCCAGGCCGCCGCGCGCTCCAGTGGGAGTTCGGGCGGCAAGCCGAAGGTGCTGCTGGTGCCACGGGTCGACGGCACCTACGCCGGTATCGGCACGCTCGGCACCGTCGAACAGGTGGGCCGGCTCTCCGACGGCGACCCCGGCGCGCTGATCCGCGGTGTGCGCCGGGTCCGCATCGGCGCCGGGACCACCGGCCCCGGCGCGGCGCTGTGGGTGGAGGGCACCACGGTCGAGGAGATCGTGCCCGATCCGCTGCCCGGTGCCGTCACCGAACTGATCAAGGAGTACAAGGCGCTGGCCACCAGCTGGCTGCGCAAGCGCGGCGCCTGGCAGGTCGTGGACCGGGTGCAGCAGATCGACGACGTGGCGCAGCTCGCCGACAACTCCGGCTACTCGCCCTTCCTGACCGTCGCCCAGCGCGTCGAGCTGCTGGAGACCGCCGACCCGGTGGCCCGCCTCAAGCTCGCCGTCACCTGGCTCAGCGAGCACCTCGCCGAGCAGGACGTCGCCGAGTCGATCGCCAAGGACGTCCAGGAGGGCGTCGACAAGCAGCAGCGCGAGTTCCTGCTGCGGCGCCAGCTCGAAGCGGTCCGTAAGGAGCTCGCCGAGCTCAACGGCGACCCGGAGGACGAATCCGACGACTACCGGGCCCGCGTCGAGGCCGCCGACCTGCCGGACAAGGTCCGCGAGGCCGCCCTGAAGGAGGTCGACAAGCTGGAGCGGGCCAGCGACCAGAGCCCCGAGGGCAGCTGGATCCGCACCTGGCTGGACACCGTCCTGGAGCTGCCGTGGAACGAGCGCACCGAGGACGCCTACGACATCCCCGGCGCCAAGGCCGTGCTCGACGCCGACCACGCGGGGCTGGAGGACGTCAAGGAGCGGATCACCGAGTACCTGGCGGTGCGCAAGCGCCGTGCCGACCGCGGCCTCGGCGTCGTCGGCGGCCGCCGGGGCGGCGCGGTGCTCGCCCTGGTGGGCCCGCCCGGCGTCGGCAAGACCAGCCTGGGCGAGAGCGTCGCCCGCGCGATGGGGCGGAAGTTCGTCCGGGTCGCCCTCGGCGGCGTCCGCGACGAGGCGGAGATCCGCGGCCACCGGCGCACCTACGTGGGCGCGCTGCCCGGCCGGGTCGTACGGGCCATCAAGGAGGCGGGCTCCATGAACCCCGTCGTCCTCCTCGACGAGATCGACAAGGTGGGCTCCGACTTCCGCGGCGACCCCGCCGCGGCTCTGCTGGAGGTCCTGGACCCGGCGCAGAACCACACCTTCCGCGACCACTACCTGGAGGTCGAACTCGACCTCAGCGATGTCGTCTTCCTGGCCACCGCCAACGTCCTGGAGGCCATCCCGGAGGCGCTGCTGGACCGCATGGAGCTGGTGCGCCTGGACGGCTACACCGAGGACGAGAAGGTCACCATCGCCCGTGACCACCTGCTGCCCCGGCAGCTGGAGCGGGCCGGCCTGGAGCCGGGCGAGGTCACGCTGGCGGACGAGGCGCTGCGCAAGCTGGCGGGCGAGTACACCCGCGAGGCGGGGGTGCGGACCCTGGAGCGGTCCATCGCCCGGCTGCTGCGCAAGGTGGCCGCCCAGCACGAGCTGGGCGAGCGCGAACTGCCCTTCGCCATCGGCGTGCCGGAGCTGCGCCCGCTGATCGGCCGGCCGCACCACACCCCCGAGTCCGCCCAGGACCCGGCCGAGCGCCGCACCGCCGTCCCCGGCGTGGCGACCGGGCTCGCGGTCACCGGCGCGGGCGGTGACGTGCTGTTCGTGGAGGCGTCACTGGCCGACCCGGAGACGGGCGGCGCGGGGCTGGCCCTCACCGGTCAGCTCGGCGACGTCATGAAGGAGTCCGCCCAGATCGCGCTCTCCTTCCTGCGCTCCCACGGCGCGGAGCTGGAGCTGCCGGTCGGCGACCTGAAGGAGCGCGGCGTCCACCTCCACGTCCCGGCGGGCGCGGTGCCCAAGGACGGGCCGAGCGCGGGCATCACCATGACCACCGCCCTGGCCTCGCTGCTCTCCGGCCGCCAGGTGCGCCCGGACGTGGCGATGACCGGCGAGGTCTCCCTGACCGGGCGGGTGCTGCCCATCGGCGGCGTCAAGCAGAAGCTGCTGGCGGCGCACCGGGCCGGGGTGACCACCGTGATCATCCCCAAGCGCAACGAGCCCGACCTGGACGACGTCCCCGCCGAGGTCCTGGACAGGCTCGACGTCCACCCGGTCTCCGACGTCCGCCAGGTCCTGGAGCTGGCCCTGGAACCGGCCCGGACGGCCGCCCCCGAGGTTCCGGCAGCGGCGTGACGGACGCTGCCGGTAGCGCCGTGGCCCGGGGCCCCGTGTCGAACGGGGTTTCGGGCCACGCGTGACCTGTCGGCCGTGCGTATCGTTGGGCCGACCGTCGCGTGCATAACAGGTGTGCGGCGGGGAGGAGCGGCACGATGACCGTCATGGAGATTGACCGGATCGAGATGGCCGAGAGCGACGAGCCCAGCTTGGACGAGCTGTTCGACTGGCTGGAGCGGAGCCATGTCCCCGAGGGCTACAAGGTCGAGGTTGTCAGGGGGGCCGTCTTCATGGCGCCGCAGCGGGACGTCCATTGGTACATCATCCGCAGGACCGTGCGGGCTCTCGAAGATCGCTTCGGGATGAACGTGAACGTGCTGTCGGACGTCCGCATTGACTTCCCCGGGTACATGAACGGCTTCTGTCCGGATGTCGTCAAGGTTGCGCAGGGTGCCGAGAAGACCCCCCAGGGCCGCTGGCGCTTCGAGGACATCGAATTCGTCGCCGAGGTGATTTCCAGGGACACGGCGGCGAACGACTACGGTCCGAAGAAGACGGCTTATGCGACGGCTGAGGTCCCCGTCTATCTGATCGCCGACCCGTACACGGCGAAGTGCCACCTTTACACCGAGCCCAAGGACGGCGCGTACCACGTCGAGAGCACCATCGACTTCGGCGTGCCGGTCGATCTGACCGGCACGGTCGTCGACCTGACCCTCGCCACCGACGAGTTCCCCCGCGACTGACCCCACTTTCGCGCCCGGGGACGACCGACGCCCCCGGCGTACGGACAGACCTGTCCGTGCGCCGGGGGCGGGGAACGCCGTGTGTGTGGGGGGTGGGGTGAGGCAGGTGCGGGGCTCAGCCGTTGGCGAGGGCCTGGAGCCGGTCCATGGCGCCGTTGAACTTGTTGTGGTCGCCGACCGTCGCACCGGAAGAGGTGTACTGCCAGATGGTGTGGAAGCCCCAGCCCGCCGGAAGCTCGCCGACGGACGAGCCGTAGCGCGGAATCCACAGGGGGTTGATGGAGCCGAAGGCGGCGGAGTTGCCCGTGCAGCTCTTCCACCAGCTGGTGGAGGTGTAGATCACCGGGTCACGTCCGGTGCGCGCCTTGTAGGTGTTGCTGAAGTCCTTGACCCAGTTGACCATCGCGCTCGCGCTCAGCCCGTAGCAGGTCGCGCCGTAGGGGTTGTACTCCATGTCGAGCGCGCCGGGCAGCGTCTTGCCGTCCTTGGACCAGCCGCCGCCGTGGTCGACGAAGTAGTTGGCCTGTGCGGCGCCGCTCGAGTTGTCCGGCAGGGCGAAGTGGTACGCGCCCCGGATCATGCCGACGTTGTACGAGCCGTTGTACTGCTGGGCGAAGTACGGGTTGGTGTAGCTGGTGCCCTCGGTCGCCTTGACATAGGCGAACCGGACGCCGCTGCTCCACAGCGTTGCCCAGGCGACATTGCCCTGGTGGCTGCTGACGTCCACGCCCTCGACGGTGGCGAGCAGCCCCGGCGGCTCCGCGCCGGTCGTGGAACCGCCCTCGTGCTTGAGTATCTGGGAACCCGCCCAGTCGTCCTCGGGATGGGGAATGGCCTTGGCACCACGGCCCTGGGCGGCGAACGCCGAACCGGGCAGTGCGAAGGTCACGGCGAGGAGAGTGGCGAGAATACCGATCAGCGCACTGAGGGCGCGTCGGGCCGAACCAGGTCTGTGCACGGGCATGGCGTTGCCTCCGAAGCCTCGGTGGGGGGAGAGGGACATCCGATTGGAATGACCATGTCAGCAGGGACGCTACGGGCGTAGATAGATGGGTGGAAGAGGGGAGGTGTGATGCCGTTGGTCTAATCCTGCGAAATACTGGTGGAGCTGCGGTAACAACCGGGCGTGGTAGAAACTTTCACGAAGTGAAAACCCGGAGAGGGCTCTGACGTGCACAACAACGGGGCAATGCCCCCCGAGCGGGGTGAGGGCGGCACCGTGGGCGGAGTCGGTGTGGACCATGCATTCCTGGCCCTGGAACGCGAATTGGCGGTTTTCCTCCGCAGGGCCCGTTCCGCTTCCGGGGAATTGGCCCGGGAGGTCCATCCCGAGCTGGAATCCTCCGCCTATGGGCTGCTGATGCGGCTGGAGGACGCCGGTCCGCAGCGCGCCACCGACCTCGCGGGCTTCGTCGGTGTCGGAAAGGCCACGATGAGCCGCCAGCTCCGGTCCCTGGAGGAGCTCGGACTGGTGACGCGGACCCCCGATCCGGCCGACGGCCGGGCCTTTCTGGTGGAGCTGACCGAGGAGGGCCGCAGCCGCTTCCGCGCCGTACGGGTCGCCCGGCGGGCCCGCTATGCCCGCCGCCTCGCCGCGTGGGAGCGCAGCGAGGTCGCCGAACTCGCCAGGCTGCTGCACCGGTTGAACGCGGAGCAGGAGGCCGACGACCCCGGTCAGGCGGCGCGTACGGCGCAGGAGTAGGGCGCTCATACACGTCAGGATCGGCGAGCCCCGCGCATCCGGCGACGCGGATGTGGCAACCGCGCTACTCCGTGCCCCGCCTGCTCCATGCCCCACGACACCCAGTGCCACGCCCTGCGCCGACGTGCGCCTGCCTGGGCCCGCGTCGGCGTCGGCGTGTGTCTGTCTGGGCCTGCGTCTGCGCCGTGGCTGCGTCGGCCTGCTGCGTCTGCCTCGGCCCGTGTCCGTGTCGGCCTGCGTCTTCGTCTGCGTGGCGCCCGCGCCTGCGTCGGCCTGCGCATGCGTCTTCGTCGGCACGCGCCCGCGCCCTCGCGTTCCCGCGCGCCCGCGCCCCCGCGCCCCCCATCCCGGGCCCGGGGGTCGGGCGGTCAGGGTTCCGCGAAGACCACGGCGGCGTCGTCGTGTGTCTTGCCCCTCGGGAAGGCCGCGCCGTCCGGATCGGCGTGCTCTGCCGCCCGCACCCGGTCGATCAGTGCCTGCGGGCCCTCCTTGCGCAGCAGCGCGAAGCAGTCGGCCCAGTCGCCCGCGCCGAACGTCTCCACCCAGCGCGACGCCCCGTCGGTGAGCGCCGCCAGCGCCCGCACCTCCGCGCGCGGGAACTCCCCGGTGACCGCCTTGTCCGAGACCGTGGGATCGGCGGCGGCGGTGAAGAAGCCGCCCTCCGCGTTGCGCAGCGGGGCGAGCCGCCGGCCCTCGGCCCGCAGCCGGTCGATGCGGTCGTCCAGGACCGGTGTCACCCCGTCGCGGATCAGCTCGACGAGCAACACCGAATCGGAGAGCACCAGATACTCGATCCGTTCGGCGTCCCAGCGCGCCGCGACGACGGTCGCCTGGGGAGTGAGAGGGTGAGAAAGGTCACACGTTGAACTATGGGCCGCGGCGGTTCGCGTGATCGCCTCGGAAAGGCAGCTCGTCAGGGGCGTATCCCGGTGTGAACCGGACACTTCGAGCAGCGCTCCGCCCAGTCGCGCGGTGAACCAGCTCACGCCGTGGACGCATCCGTCGTCGCCCTCGGGCGGGGTCACCCCGTCCAGGACCACCAGCGCACCGCCGCTTCCCGAGGCCGGGAGGGCTACGGATGCGTAGTCCTCGTTGGGGTACGTGTGATCGCCGGGGGCGGTCGCGAGTTCGATGCGCATTCCCTCAGTCTGCCGGACCGCCGTCGATCGTCGCCGCCGAGACGATCCGGCTCGGTTTGGTCCGTACCAAGGCCCGCCGTCGGTGTCTCCAGTGCCTGATTGGGGAGGGATTGACACTTCTGGGAAGCTGCGGGTGGGGCATCCTTTCAGGGCACCGAGGTCTTTACCAATCCGTGCAAGGTGGCGGGAAGGTATGGCCGGAAGTGAAAGTTGGTGGTCAACTACGCAATGCGGTTCACTCGTTCAGGTGGCCGGGTGGGTGATGTGTGCCTGCCCCAGACCCGTCCTGAAAGGGTCGGAATCCCTACCGGAGGTGGGGAACACAAGTGTTGATCCGTCGTCACCTCTGGTCCACGGAGCGGTCGGGCGAGAATGGATTGTGAGCACCGGTGCGGAAGAAGCGGCTTCGGGGCACCACGCACGATGCGGTCGGCGAGCCACGCCAGGACGAGGCGGCGCCGCGACGGCACACCGCACGCGTCCGTCGTCGGCTCACCGCGTCCGTAGCGCTCGTCTCCGTCGCCGTCCTCGGGGCCGGGGCCCCCGCCGTCCTGCTCGCCCTCGATGACACCACCGACGCCCAGCACCTCGTCGACCTCGCGGAGACCAACCGCGGCGCGGTGACCCTCGCCCACGCCCTCGCCGACGAGCGCGACGCCATGACCCGGTACGTCGCCGACGGGCGCACCACCGCCTCCGGCGGCGGGATCTCCGAGGACATGCGCGCCCGGGTCGACCGCCGCATCCGGGAGGTGCGGCCGGACGTCCCGGCCCCGGTCCGGCAGCTCCTGGACGCCCTCCCCGAACTGCGGCAGCACGCGCTGACCGGCAAGGACTCGGCCCTCGACGTCTTCACCTCGTACACCCGGACCGTCCAGGCGCTGAACGGGATCGCCGACACCCTCGCCCGCCGGGCCCTCGGCACGGGCGCCGACACCGGCACCACCGCCGCGCTGGCCCCGCTCGGCCGCGCGGTGGAGGAGGCGTCCGCCACCCGCGGGCTGCTGCTGGCCGCGCTCGACGCGGGCGGCGGCCAGGACGCGATGGTCTCCGCCGCCCAGCGGACCAACCTGCGCGAGCAGTCCGCGCTCGCCGACTTCGAACAGCTCGCCCCGGCCTCCGCCCGCGACGCCTACGACCGCACCGTCAACGGCACCGAGGTCACCACCGCCGAGCGCTACCTCGCCCGGCTCACCGACCAGAGCCGCCTCTCGGACAATGACGTCCTCCTCGGCGAGGACCGCGTCGAGTCCGCGCTGAGCGCCCGGATCGACCGGATGCGCGGCGCCCAGTCCGCCCTGGCCTCCGCCGAGGCCGCCCAGCTCGCACGGGTGCGGGACGACGCGGTCACCGACCTCGAGGTGCGCGCCGCCATCGTCGGTGCCGCCCTGCTCGTCGCCCTCGGCGCCGGCGTGCACAGCGCCCGCTCGATGACCCGGCCGCTGGCCGCGCTGCGGCTCGGCGCCCGGCGGGTCGCGGCCGATCCGGCGGCCGAGGAACCGGTCGTGTTCAAGGGCCGCGACGACGAGTTCGCGGACGCCGTACGGGCCGTCAACGAACTGCACGCCAAGGCCGCACGGGCGGCGGCGCGCATCACCGAACTCGACACCGAGCGCACCCGGCTCGTCGGCGAGCGGCAGCGGCTGGCCGCACAGCGGGACGAGCTGCGCGCCGAGCGGGACGCGGTCGCCACCCGGCTGGAGGGGCTGCGGGCCCGGGTCCACGGCAGCTTCGTCAGCCTCGCGCTGCGCTCACTGGGCCTGATCGAGCGCCAGCTCGCCATCATCGAGTCCCTGGAGGAGCGGGAGCAGGACCCCGACCGCCTCGAAACGCTCTTCGAGCTCGACCACCTGGCCACCGGGATGCGCCGCTACGGTGAGAACCTCCTGGTCATCGCGGGCTCCGAGCAGAAGGCCACCCACCCGGGGCCGGTGCCGCTGCTGGACGTGCTGCGTGCCTCGATCAGCGAGGTCGAACGGTACGACCGGGTGCAGATCCAGGCCCTGCCGCCACATGCCCAGGTCGCCGGGTACGCCGCGGACAGCGTCAGCCATCTGATCGCCGAACTCCTGGAGAACGCGACATCGTTCTCACCGCCGGACGCCCCGGTCCAGGTCTCCGGCTGGCTCCTGGAGACCGGCGAGGTCATGCTCTCCGTCCAGGACGAGGGCATCGGCATGACGCCCGAGCGCTTCATCGAGCTGAACGACCGGCTGGCCGACCCGGTACCGGAGTACTGCCAGGGCCCCCAGCCGGAGGACCCGCTGGGCCTCGGCCTGTACGTGGTGACCCGGCTCGCCGCGCGCCACGGCATCCGGGTGCAGCTGCGCGAACAGCAGCCGGGCGGGGTGGCGGCCGTGGTCGTCCTCCCGACGAACATCCTCCCGGCCGGCCCACCCGGCGCCGGACTGCCGCCCGCCCCGCCGGTGGGCGCGGGGGCGACGTTCAGCGGCACCGGACTGTCGTCCTTCCCGGGCACGGAAGCCGAGGCCAACTCCAACACGCTCCCGGGCCAGCCCCGTGTATCCACCCAGCCCCCGGCGGCTGAGGGCGCGCCGAACCCCGAGGCCGGGACGGACGCCGACCCATCGGCCGAGCGGGCGGCGCCGACGAAGCCGGCGATACCGGCGATACCGGCCGGTCGCCCCGCACCGGCCGAGCCGGCCGTAACGGCCATGTCGGACGGGGAGCCGGGCCAGGCGCCGCAGACGCCTGAGCCGGGGCTCGTGCCTGAGTCGGGGCTGGCGCCCGAGACGGGGCTCGTGCCTGAATCGGGGCTGGCGCCCGAGGCGGAGCTTGGGTCTGAGCCGGAACTCGGGTCCGAGAGTCTCGCGCCCGAGTCGGGGCTGGCGCCCGAGCCGGGGCCGGCACCCGAGGTCGGGCTCGCGCCCGAGGCGGGGCACGGCCCAGGGCCTGCGTCCGCCGAGGCAGCCTCCGGCCCGGAGTCGGCGGCCCCCTGGGCCGTCTCCGGTGAGCGGTGGGGGCGGCCGGCGGATGCCGTCGGTGACTATCCGATGGAGCCCACGCCGCCGCGCGGCCACCCGAACCCGGGGAACGGCGGTGCGCTGCCAGCCCTGCCCAAGCGTGTCCCCAAGCCGCTCCGGACCACCGGACAGGACGACGCGCGGCACGGCGCGGACGACCCGGCTCCGGCGCGGGCACCCGAGGCCGAGGAGCCGGAGGTGCCCGCCGTCGAGCGGACGATGGAACTGACCCTCCATCGCGAGAACGGCGAAAACGGCGAGAACCGCGAGAGCCTGGACGACCGCGAAAGCTACGGCGACCGCGAGGACGGTGACGACCGCGAGAGCCGCGAGCGGCGGTTTGGCGCCCACGGCGTACGCCCGGTGGGCGCGGACGCCTGGGGTCCGGCCGACACCGGCCCGGCGCAGGCCGATCCGGCACGAGACGACCTGGCGGAGCGCGGTGGCGCGATGTCGCCGGACGGCCTGGCGGAGTGGGGCGGCCTGGCCGAGCGTGACGACTTGGCCGAGCAAGGCGGTTTGGTGGCGCGGGGCGGCTCGGCGTCACGAGACGCCCTGGCCGAGCATCGTGGCCCGGTGTCGCGGGACGGTGTGGCCGAGCGCGGCGGCCCGGTGGCCAGGGACACCTTGGCTGAGCGCGGCGGCCTGGCGGCCCGAGAGGGCTTGGCGGAACGTAGCGGTCTGGCGGAGCAAGGCGGCTTGGCGGCCCGAGAGGGCTTGGCGGAACGTAGCGGTCTGGCGGAGCAAGGCGGCTTGGCGGCGCGGGGCGGCCCGGTGTCGCGGGACGGTGTGGCTGAGCGTCGCGGCCCGGTGGCCGAGGACGGCCTGGCTGAGCGCGGCGGCCTGGCGGCCCAGGACGGCCTGGCGGCCAGGGACGGCCTGGCGGAACGCAACGGTCTGGCGGCCCGAGATGGCCTGACCGAGCGCGGTGCCCTGGCCGAGCGGGGCGGCGCGGTGGCCCGGGACGGCGTGGCCGAGCGTCTGGCGGCCCGGGACGCCCTGGCCCAGCGCGGCGGCCTGACGGAGCGAGAGGGCCTGGCGGCCCGAGACGGCTTGGCGGAACGCGGCGGCCTGGCGGAGCAAGGCGGCTTGGCGGCGCGGGGCGGCCCGGTGTCGCGGGACGGTGTGGCTGAGCGTCGCGGCCCGGTGGCCGAGGACGGCGTGGCCGAGCGCGGCGGCCCGGTGGCCGAGGACGGCCTGGCGGAACGCGGTGGCCCGGCGTCGCAAGGCGGCTTGGCGGCGCGCCGCGGCCCGGTGGCGGGACACGGCTTGGCCGAGCGCCGCGGTCCAGTGGCGGGACACGGCTTGGCCGAGCGCGGCGGCGTGGCGGCTGCCGCCGATCCGTATGCCATCGGGCCCGACCAGCACGCCCGTCCGGAGGACGAGGCGCCGCCGCGTACCGACCGTACCGACAAGGGACTTCCCAAGCGCACACCGCGGAGCCTGTCGCTCCGGGAGTCCGATCCCGAACCCCGGGAGCGGACCGGTTCGGTGAGCGCGGAGGAGCTGCGGCACCGGCTCGGTGGCTTCCAGCGCGGAGCCCGCGAGGGGCGCCGCGATGCCGCCGCCGAGATCGCCGCCCGTGGCGAGGCCGCGCGGCGGTACGGGGGGCCGGCAGAACAAACGGGGGCGCGGAACGAGGGTGGCACGGTTGAGGAGGCACGCGGGTGAATGCGCCCGGTAGTACCTACGGGTTGAGTCGCGAGGCCCGTAATCTGCACTGGTTGCTGTCGAACCTGGTCGAGGAGGTGCCGGGTGTCCGCTCGGTCGTGGTCGTCTCGACCGACGGGCTGATGCTGCTCTCCTCCGACGCACGGCACTACGCCGCCGCGGCGGCCGATCCGACGGCACAGGACGGCCCCAAGGGGTCCAGCGCGGATCTCGCGACGATCGTCTCGGGGCTCGGCAGCCTCACGCTCGGCGCGGCGAAGCTCATGGACGGCGGCGGCGTCAAGCAGACGATGGTGGCGATGGACGAGGGCAGTCTGTTCGTCATGTCGATCAGCGACGGTTCGCTGCTGGGGGTGCACGCCACCGCCGACTGCGACATGACCGTCGTGGCCTATCACATGGCGCTGTTCGTGGGCCGGGCCGGGCATGTGCTCACCCCCGAACTCCGCAATGAACTACGCAGGTCGCTGGAGTCCGCACAGTGACGACCGCCGGGTCCGGCCGACCCGCCCGTAAACCCGCTCGCGTACGTCCGTACTCGCTCACCGGCGGTCGCACCCGCTCCGGCCATGTGCTGCTGGTGGAGACCTTCGTGGCGTCGCTGGAGTCTCCGGACGAACGGCTCGACCCGGCCCCCAGCGGGGTGAACTCCCGGATGCTGCCGGAGATCCGGGCGATCATCGAACTGTGCCGCAGGATGCGCTCCGTCGCGGAGGTTTCCGCGATGCTCAAGATCCCACTTGGTGTGGTGCGCGTCCTGCTCAGCGACCTGGCCGACCAGGGAAAGATCCGCGTCTACGGCACCGGGCGGGGCCCCGGCAAGCCGGACCGCGCGTTGCTCGAAAGGGTGCTCAGTGGACTTCGCAGGCTCTGAGACGATGACGGCGACCCCGCCGGCGACGTCGGAGATACCCGGGGCCGGGATACCCGGGGCCGAGGAGGTGCTCCAGAGGTGGCAGACGGATCGTTCCCGCGCGCCGATCGCCACCAAGATCGTGATAGCGGGAGGCTTCGGCGTCGGCAAGACGACCTTCGTCGGCTCGGTTTCGGAGATCACTCCGCTCCAGACCGAGGCGCTGATGACGCAGGCCAGCGAGAGTGTGGACGATCTGGAGGCGACTCCGGAGAAGCTGACCACCACCGTCGCGATGGACTTCGGCCGGATCACGCTGGAGAACGATCTGGTCCTGTATCTCTTCGGCACCCCCGGTCAGCAGCGTTTCTGGTTCATGTGGGACGACCTGATGCGCGGGGCCATCGGTGCGGTGGTGATGGTCGACACCCGGCGCCTGGACGACAGCTTCCCCGCGCTGGACTACTTCGAAAGCCTCGGCCTGCCGTATGTGGTGGCGGTCAACCACTTCGAGGGCACGCCGCTCTACCAGCCCGAGGACGTACGGGACGCGCTCTCCGTGGCCCCCTCGGTGCCCGTGGTGAGGATGGACGCCCGGCGTCGGATCTCGGTCGTGGACGCGCTGCTGGCGCTGGTGCGACACGCCGTTGACGTCTCACCCGAGTGACGTAACCTCGGCTCCGCTCACGGAATGAGCTGCTCCGTTCCGTTCGGCCCGAGCCTGAGGGGAGTCGACAGCCATGCGGACGATACTCATCGTGGGGGCCGGGCAGTCCGGCCTCCAACTCGCTCTCGGCCTGCAGTCCCAGGGGTACGGGATCACGCTGATGTCCAGCCGGACGTCCGATGAGATCCGCGGCGGGCGGGTGATGTCCACCCAGTGCATGTTCCGCACCGCGCTGGGGCACGAGCGCGATCTGGGGCTCAACTTCTGGGACGATTCGGCGCCCCGGATCGAGGGCCTCGGCGTCTCCGTCGCCGGGGCGGCGACTCCGGGCGGACACCCACGGGTCATCGACTGGGTCGGCCGGCTCGACGGCTTCGCCCAGTCGGTCGACCAGCGGATCAAGATGGCCGGCTGGATGGACACGTTCGAACAGCGGGGCGGCCAGGTGGTCATCCATGGCACCGCCGTCTCCGACCTGGACTTCCTCGTCAGGAAGTACGACTTGGTGCTGGTGGCCGCGGGCAAGGGCGAACTGGTCTCGCTCTTCCGCCGGGACGTCGCCCGCTCCCCGTACGACACCCCGCGGCGCGCCCTCGCGGTCGCCTATGTGCACGGCCTCGGCCCGCGCCCCGAGCACCCCGGTCTCGAAGCGGTGCGCTGCAACCTCGTCCCCGGTGTCGGCGAGTTCTTCGTGATGCCCGCGCTCACCACCACCGGCCGCGCCGACATCCTCTTCTGGGAGGGCGTCCCCGGCGGCCCGGCCGACGCCTTCCAGGGCATCACCGACCCCTCGGAGCATCTGGAACGCACCCTGGAGCTGATGGAGCGGTTCACCCCCTGGGAGTACGCGCGCGCCACCAAGGTCGAGCTGACCGACGCGGGCGGCACGCTGTCCGGGCGGTACGCCCCGACCGTACGCGACCCGGTCGGACGACTGCCGGGCGGCGGACTGGTCCTGGGCGTCGGCGACGTCGTGGTCGCCAACGACCCGCTCACCGGCCAGGGCTCCAACTCCGCCGCCAAGTGTGCGGCGGTCTATCTGGCGAGCATCGTCGAGCGCGGCGACCGGCCGTTCGACGAGGAGTGGATGCGGACGACCTTCGACCGCTACTGGCGGACCGCGCGGCACGTCACCAGGTGGACCAACGCCATGCTGGGCCCGATGCCGGAGCACGTCGTGAACCTCTTCGGCGCGGGCGTCACCTTCCCCGCCGTCGCCCACCGCATCGCCAACGGCTTCGACAACCCCTCCGACTTCGAGGACTTCTTCTACGACCCCGAGAAGACGGCCGCCTACCTGGACCAGGTCATGGCAGAGGCCGAATCGGAGGAGGCGGTGGCAGAGGCCGATCCGGAGAGACTCGCGGGGGAGGCCGATCCGGACGGGGTCGCGGGCCCGGCTGACCTGGGCGAGGTCGCGGGGCCGGCTGATGTGGGTGAGGTCGCGGGGGAGGCCGATGCCGCCGTCCGGTCCATCGGCTGACACCAGCGGCCGTGGTTGGGGTCACTGGCAGTGCTTGGGCTCACTGGTCGTGATTGGGGTCACCGGTCGTGCCTGGGGCCACCAGGCCGTTTCCGGGACCGTCGGCCGTGCTTGGGGTGACTGGCAGTGCTTGGGGTTACCGGCAGTGCTTGGGGTCACCGGCCGTGCCTGGGGTCACCAGGCCGTCTCCGGGACCGTCGGCCGTGCTTGGGGTCACTGGCAGTGCTTGGGGTCACCGGCCGTGGCTGGGACCACCGGCCGTTTCCGGGACCGTCGGCCGTGCTTGGGGCACCCGGCCGTGCTTGGGGTCACAGGCGGTGCTTGGGGTCACCCGGCCGTCCCCGGGACGGTCGGCCGTGCTTGGGGTCAGCGGCCGCGCCTGACTCCACCGGCCGTCCCCAGGATCACCGGCCATCTCCCGGATCACCGGCCGTCCCCGGGGCCACAAGCGCCGTCAGCGCCGTCAGCGCCTGAGCCGTCCCCGGGGCCGTCGGCGCCGTCAGCGCGCTGTCGCGCCCGACCTAGGTGCCCGGTCGCACCGCGCCCTGCACTGGATTGGAGGCGAGCGGGGAGAGCTTCACCCGCTGGCCGGGGCGCGGCGCCTGGACCACCTGGCCGTTGCCCGCGTACATCGCCACATGGCTGGCCCCCTTGTAGTAGATCACCAGATCGCCGGGGCGCAGCCGGCTGATCGGCACCCGGGGCAGTTGGCGCCACTGCTCCTGGCTGGTGCGCGGGATGGTCCGCCCGGCGTGTGCCCACGCCGAGGAGGTCAGCCCCGAGCAGTCGAAGGAGTTCGGCCCCTCGGCGCCCCAGACGTACGGCTTGCCGATCTGGGCCAGCGCGTAGGCGAGCGCCCGCTTCCCGGCGTCCGCCGATGCCATTCCGGTGCGGCCGGGGGACTGGCGGCGGGGCCGTGGGGTGGACCCGGTGGTGCCCGGGGTCGGGGCCGGGGCCTCCGCCGCCGGGGTGTCCTGGCCGGTCCCGGGGGCCGTGGCGGTGCCCGCGCCGCCGCTGCCGCTGCCGCCGCCGGTGGCGGCAGCGGGCGGACCCGCGGCGCCCTGCGACGTGGCGCCCTGCGACGTGGCGTCCGCGGTGCCGAGCGCCCCGGAGGCGATCAGTTTGCGCTGCGCCTTGGCGGTCTCCTCGCGTTCGCGCTGCGCCACCTGGGCGATCTGGCGGGCGCTCAGCCTGGCGAGCATCTTCTCGATCCCGCGGAGCCGTTTCTTCACCTTGTCCCGCTGTTTCTTCCGCTTCGACACCAGGGACAGCTGCTTGTCCAGCGCGGCCCGCGCCCGGGTGGCGACGGCGTCGGCGCGCCGCTCGCCCTTGGTCAGCCGCGCCACCAGGGCGGCCTCGCGGCCGGCCGCCCGCTGTAGCTCACGCGCCTCGTCGGCGGCGTTCTCGGGGTGGGGGGCGAGCAGGGTCAGCAGGAAGGAGTAGGAGGAGAGCGCGGTGTGGCCCTGGTACTGCTGGCGGGCGAGCCGTCCCGCGTCGTCGTGGCTGTCGGCGAGCTTCGTACGGGTGCGGACCAGCTCGGCCGTGAGCTTCCTGGTTCTGGCGCGCTGTCTGCGCAGCTTCTCCTCGGTCGCGTTGTACGCCTCCGTCGCCTCCTCGGCCTTCCGGTACAGCGTCTTGAGCTGCGTCAGCAGCTCGGACACCGACCGATCGGCGGGGCGGGAGGCGACGGCCGACGCCTGGGCCGCCGGAACGGCGGGTACCAGCGCGGCGGCCGCGGTGATCGCCGCCGCGCAGACCGAGCCCACGATCCGTCCTGACACGTGATCACCTCCGGCTCCGTGACGCCTCTGTTCGGCGTCCAGCTCAGCAGGATCGTGGCATGACGTTCGTATCTTCAGGACAATTGTGGGCGAGTCGGACGAATACCGTCACCCGACCGGCGGGGCCGGTCAGCTCGGTTTGGACCACGGCCATTTCGGCCCGCCGCCCGGCTTTCCCTCCGGGTCGTACTCGTAGCGCCAGCCCCGGACCAGGCCCAGACGCTTGGAGGCGGCAGCCGGAACCCTGCGGTACACGTACACCGTCGGGGGCCCACCGTGTTCGTCCTCGACCGGCACCTCGTAGGTCTTCGGCGGCTGGCCCGTGAGGCCGACCAGCACCGGCAGTACCCGGCCGTCCAGCGGCCCGCCCACGAAGGGCGTCTCCTCGCTTCTCACCGCACCAGTCTCACAGCATCGCCCGCATCGCCCGCGCCACACCTCTCACACCGGTCACACCCACCACACCCGTCACAGCAGATGCGACGCCTCGCCCAGCGTGGGCGCCACACGGCGCGCCAGCCGTCCGACCGGGCCCTCGGCGGGCTCGATCGCGAGCGCGGCCCGGATCACCCGGGCCGCCTGCGGATCGGTCGTCGCGGTGGCGGTCAGCAGCGCGACGAAATGGTCCACGAGCCAGTCACGCAGCTCCTCCATCGGCGGCTGCTTCTCCTCGTCCAGCCAGATCAACGAGGCCGCCTCGACGGCCGTGATCCAGGTGCGGACCATCATCCGCAACCGCACACCGGGCTTCCGGACCGCCAGATGGAGCAGGATCTGCTCGGCCGCCGCCCGCCGCACCTCGTCGACGATCGCGTTCGTCCGCGAGGTCTCGGCCACGCTGCCGCTCTGCAACAGCGCGCTGAACCCCGCGTCGTGCTCGTCCACGAAGGCCAGATAGCGGTCCAGTACCCGGCCCAGCCGACCGCTGAGCGGACCGCTGCGCGGCTCCTCGAAGCACCGTTCCAGCTCATCGGCGGCGCTGCGCAGGGCTGCCTCGTACAACTGCTGCTTACCGCCCGGGAAGTAGCGGTAGACCAGCGGGCGGGAGGCACCGGCGGCCGACGCCACATCGTCCAGCGAGACGTCCTCGGGGGCGCGGTGGGCGAAGAGGCCGAGCGCGGCGGCGATGAGTTCGGCGCGCCGTGCCTCGACGCTCAGCCTGCGATAGCTCCCCCGGCGCGCGGCGGGCGCGTTCGCGGCCTCCGCAGGCGCGTTCGCGGCCTCCGCGGACGGGTTGGCGGCCTCCGTGGACGAGTTCGCAGCGGCCGTGGACGGGTTCGCAGTGGCCGGGGGCTGCTTCGCCTCCGCCGGGCGCGCGGCGGCGCTCGCCCCCGCCGGGGGTGTCGCCTCCGGGGGTGCCGAAGCGGTGCCGCTGCCTGTCGTCATGCCTGGCAGCGTAACCGCCCATCCGTACGAAGCGGACACCCCCCTTGGCCATATCTCCGGACCGGCTAGGCCATCAGCCCCGAGCTCTTCCACAGCCGGCGGCCCACACCCCGCATCACCCCGACGTCGTCGAGGAATTCGGTGAGCTTGCTGGCGCCGTTGCGCATCACCTCACGGCGGTGGGCGCTGGCCCGCACTTGAGCGACGGCCGCGCGCCGGTCGAGTCCGACATCCGTGTAGACCTTGGGGTTGATGAACGCCTGCGAGAAGATCCGGGCGAACTCCCCCGAACTGATCCGGGTCAGCTCCGCCTCCCAGCGCGGCGCGCGCAGCATCTGGCGGCGCAGCTCCTCGCGGGCGTACCGCACATGGCGCGCCTCCTCGACCACGTGGATCCGGGTCACTCCGCGGATCAGGGGCTGCACGCGCTCGTCGGGGAAGGTCAGCCGCTGCATCCAGTCCAGGACCTCCTCGCCGAGGAGGGTCGCGGTGAACGAACCGGGCGTGGTGGAGAACGTCTTGAAGAACCGGCCCAGGTTGTGGTGGAGCGGGCGGACCGGATAGGCCGGGGTGCCGCTCCTGGCGATCAGCCGCGCGAACATCTTGGAGTGGCGGCACTCGTCCTCGATCTCGGTGAGTGCGTACCGGACGTGGGCGCTGGTCGCGGCCTTGTCGTAGATGTGCCGGGTGAGCAGCTGCATCAGGATGATCTCGAACCATATGCCCAGCGAGGCGAGGGCCGTGGCCTCGTGCTTGGACAGCAGCAGCCGCTGCTCCTCGGACATCCGCCGCCACATGGGCGTGTCGTACAGCGAGACCAGCTCCGGCGGCCAGAACCACTTGCCGGGCTCGAACGGAGCGTCCCAGTCCAGCTCGGTGTCGGGGTCGAAGGAGTGCTTGGCGGACGACTGAAGCAGCCGTTCCGCCACCCGTTCACGGTCCTTGATCAGCCCGAGCGCGTCCCGGAGCGCGGGTGATTCGGTCGTGGTCGTCATCGCTGAGGGCACCTCACTGATGGCTCGAACAGTCGCCGGCAGGAACTGTTACCGACGGATACACTCTTATGAGACTGCGTGTCAGCAAGGGCGTCAATCCCTCGGCGAGGTCTTATTGACCGCCGGTAACGGACGTGTGAGCCTGCCGAGTACGCATCCGTTCACGGGGGAGCGAGGCGAAGGAGGCGTCGGTGGCGACGCACGAGCTCTACGCGATGGACCCCGGGGACCCCCTGTGGCAGGTGCCGGCCGGCGGCGCCGCCCGATTCAGCTGGGAGTACGACGACCACCGCGCCCGGCTGCTCGCCCTCTACCAGAAGGGCAAGGACAAGCAGTGGGACGCGGTCAAGCGGATCGACTGGGACCTGGAGGTGGACCCGTACGATCCGCTGGGCATCCCGGACGAGTCGCTCGCCCTCCACGGCACCCGCCACTGGGACCGGATGACCGAGCGGGACAAGGGCGAGCTGCGGCATCACTCCGCCGCCTGGCAGTTCAGCCAGTTCCTCCACGGCGAACAGGGCGCGATGGTGTGCGCGGCCCGGATCGTCGAGTCCGCGCCCGATCTCGACGCCAAGTTCTACTCCGCCACCCAGACCATGGACGAGGCGCGCCACGCCGAGCTCTACAGCCGCTTCCTGCGCGACAAGCTCGGGACGCTGTACCCGATCAACGACGATCTGCGGACCCTCCTCGGCGACACCCTCCGCGACTCCCGCTGGGACATGGCCTACCTGGGCATGCAGGTGCTCATCGAGGGCCTCGCCCTCGCCGCCTTCGGCCTCATCCGCGACACCACCGACAAACCGCTGCCCCAGCAGCTCCTCGCCTACGTCATGCAGGACGAGGCCCGCCACGTCGCCTTCGGCCGGATGGCGCTGCGCGACTACTACCGGCAGCTGACCGACGCGGAGCTGCGCGAGCGCGAGGAATTCGTCATCCAGGGCTGCTACTTGATGCGCGACCGGCTGCGTGGCGTCGAGGTGCTGGAGAACCTCGGCGTCCCGAAGGCCGAGGCCGAGGAGTACTGCGAGCGGTCGCCGTTCCTGCACATGTTCCGCAAGCTGCTGTTCAGCCGGATCGTCCCGTGCGTGAAGGACATCGGGCTGTGGGGCGAGCGGCTCCAGCGGGCGTATGTCGACATGGGCGTACTGGAACTCGGCGACAGCGACCTGGACCGGCTGATGGCCCAGGACGAGGAGGTGGCCGAGCGGATGGACGAACGGCGCTTCGCGGCGGAGGAGGCGGAGCGCACGGGCGAGGTCGAGGAGGCGATCGCCCAGGGCGCGGCCGAGGGGGCGCTCGTCCAGGGACCGGCAGAGGGGACGCTCGCCCAGGGCGCGGCCGAGGGGTGAGACCTCGGCCGATGGTGTGAGCGGCTTCGGCGACAGGTGGACCGGGCTACCCAGCGTGTCCGGCATGTGACACCTCAAGTTCCCCCCAGGGGGCGGTCCTTGGTAAGTTCTTGATCATCACCGACGGAGAACACCGAGGTCATTGGGGTGGCATCGGTTCCGTTGGCGTACGCATGAAGGAACGGCCGAAGGGTGCTCTCCACGGCGGTGGGGGGCACGCCTTTGCCACCTTTGTGCCGGAGGATGATGGTGGGGTGCGGATTCGAACGAGCACCATGGAAGAACTCCCCGTCCTCCAGGACATAGAGCGCGCCGCCGGACTCTGCTTCCGGGACATCGGAATGGACGAAGTCGCCGATGACGAGCCCCTGAGCCTGGCCGAGCTGAGCCGCTACCAGCGGGCCGGGCGGGCCTGGGTCGCGGTGGACGACGACGACCGGGCGATGGCGTACCTGATCACCGACCCCGTCGACGGAAACATCCATATCGAGCAGGTCTCGGTCCACCCCGACAGCGCCCGCCGTGGCGTCGGGCGGTCCCTGATCGACCACATCGCGGCGCGGGCCGCCGCCGACGGCGTCCCCGCGCTCACCCTGACCACCTTCGTCGACGTGGCCTGGAACGCCCCGTACTACGCCGCGCGGTGCGGCTTCCGGACCCTGACCGAGGCCGAACTGACCCCCGGCCTCCGCGAGATCCGGCGCAGTGAGGCCGGCCACGGACTGGACCGCTGGCCACGGGTGTGCATGCGCAGGGACGTGGGGCCGGGGGCGGATCGGGACGTGGGGCCGGGGGCGGATCGGGGGCACGGCAGGGCGTAGCCGGCGCGGGGCGGGGAGTTCCGCCCATGGAAGTGTCGGAACCTCGGCGTTGTCCCCGAAGGGGCACAGCTGTTCGCTAAAGACATGACCAGTAGCACGGAACTCACCGCTCCGGCAGGCACATCCGGGTCATCTCCCGTGGTGCGCTCGCCGCTCAGGTCCTGGCTCGCCGTCGTCGCCGTCGCGGTCGGCACCTTCTCGGTCGTCACCACCGAGATGCTGCCGGTCGGTCTGCTCACCTCCATCGGAAACGCCCTCCACGTCTCGGCCGGTACGGCGGGCCTGGCCATGACCGTGCCCGGCCTGATCGCCGCGCTCGCCGCCCCGCTGCTCACCGCCACCGTCGGCCGTTTCGACCGGCGGCTGGTGCTGTGCGGTCTGATGGGGCTGCTGGCCGTCGCCAATCTGCTGTCCGCGCTCGCGCCCGGCTTCACCGTCCTGCTGTCCGCCCGGGTCCTGGTCGGGGTGAGCATCGGCGGGGTGTGGTCCATCGCCGGCGGGCTCGCGGTGCGGCTGGTGCCCGAGCGGTCCGCGGGTCACGCCACCACGCTGATCTTCAGCGGGATCGCGGTGGCCTCGGTGCTCGGCGTGCCGATCGGGACGCTCATCGGCGATCTGGTGCACTGGCGGGTCGCGTTCGCCGCCATGGCCGTCCTGTCGCTGGCCGTGGCCGCCGCCATGGCCGTCACCCTGCCGCCGCTGCCCGCGACCGGGACCGTCCGGCTGCGCGAGGTGCCGGGGCTGTTCCGCAACGTCCGGCTGCGGATCGGCCTCATCACCACGCTGCTGCTGGTCACCGGCCACTTCGGCGCGTACACCTATGTCCGCCCGGTGCTCGAGGACGTCGCCGGGGTCGGGACGGGCCTGATCAGCACGCTGCTGCTGGCCTACGGCGTGGCGGGCATCGCCGGGAACTTCCTGGCCGGCACCACCGCCCACCGTGAGCCGCGCCGCACCCTCGTGGTCATCTTCGCCCTGCTGGCGGCGGCCGAACTCCTGGTCCCGGTCGCCGGCGCCACGACGGCGGGGGCGGCCGTCCTGCTGGTGGTGTGGGGGCTGGCGTACGGCGGGGTGTCGGTGACCTGCCAGACCTGGGTGCTGCACGCGGCGCCGGACGCGCGGGAGGCGGCGTCGGCGCTGTACGTCGGCGTCTTCAACGTGGCGATATCGCTGGGCGCGCTGCTCGGCGGCCGGGCGGCGGACGGGATCGCGGTCCGCGGCGTGATGTGGTTCGGGGGCGGGCTGGCGGTTCTCGCCCTGGCGAACGTGGCGCTCTTCGGCAGGCGGGGGACCGCCGGCCCCCCGGCCGGACGGGGGCCGCATCAGGCGGCCGCGTCAGGCGGCCACGTCAGGCCAGGTGGACCAGGCGATCAGGTGAGACCCTGAAACCAGGGGACTCGTCTGCGGGAGTGGGTCCGATGGCAGTGAGCATGCACGTGGTCTTCAGCGAATGCGAGCCGGGACGCGTCATCTACCAGACGCATGCGATCGAGACGGTCACCGACGGCTCGGGTGTCCACGCGACCGTCGACAGCCATACGTACGAGATCTCCCTCCGCAGCCGTGCCCAGGCGGAGTCCATCGCGGACGAGGAGGGCTACGAGCTGTACCGGAAGGGGGACGCGTGGGAGAGCCTCCCCGAGGAGGACGAATGAGGAGGACGAACGAGAAGGCGGAATGAGAAGGCGGAACGGGGAGACGGAGTGAGGAGACGGAACGAGGAGGACGAGCGAGGAGGACGAGCGAGGAGGGCTGATGAGCGGGAGCAGCGCCCGGGGGCGCTGCTCCCTATGACTCACTTCTGAACGTGTCGTGCCTGCGCCAAGGCGCCGTCTCACTCCTCGCCGTGGCCCAGCAGGAAGTCCACGTCCCGCCGCTCGGTACCCTCCTGGCCGCCGACCGTGATCTGCTGGGTGGCCGGTGCGTAGCCGCTGGCCACCACCGTGTAGTGCTCGCCGATGAGGGACTCGAAGCCGAAGGCCCCGTCCGCACCGGTGATGACCTGCCCGACCACGTCGCCGGTGGCGTCCAGCAGCGAGACCCGTGCGTCCCCCAGCGGCCGGCCGTCCCGGTCCCGTACGGTGCCCCGGACCCGGGCAGCGGGCCGCAGCTCGGCGTCCACGCGCACCGGCTCACCGGCGGTGAGCTCGACCTGGGTGGCGTACGGCCGGTGCCCGGCGGCGGCCACGGTGAGCGTGTACGTCCCCGGCACCAGCTCCGGCAGCGCGAACTCGCCCTTCTCGTCGGCGGCCGCCGATCCCGCCACGTCGCCCTCGGGCCCGATGGCCGTGGCGGTCGCACCGGTCAGCGGTTCGCCGCCGACGGCCCGTACCGAACCGGTCAGCCCGCCCCCGCCGGACAGCCGCAGATCGCAGACCACCGGCGGGTCCGCCACCAGCAGCGTGGCGGCCTGCGGCTGGTATCCGGCGGCCGAGCCGATGAGGACGACGCTCGTGGCGTCGGGCGCGGGCACGCGGTACCGGCCGTCGGGGCCGGTGACGGTACGGCCGAGCTGACGGCCGCTGGTGTCGATGAGGGTGATGGCGGCGTCGGCGAGCGGGGTGTCACCGGGGCCGAGGACACGGCCGTGGATGACGCCGCCGGTCAGGGCGGACGCGTCCGCCGGGACGTCGCTGACCTCCGCGCCGACCTCCGCACCGACCGCCGTGCCGGCCCTCGCACCGACCTCCGCACCGACGGAAGCCGGGCCGGTCACGGGGTGGGAAGCGGCCACGGAGACCGAAGCGGCCACGGGGACCGGGGCGGTGTCGGGGGCTGAGTCGGCCACGGATGCCGAGGCGGCCAGGGGAGCCGAGCCCGCCACGGGGGCCGTCAGCCCGGCGCGGCGCCGCGCGGGCAGGAACAGGGCGATCAGCAGACCGGCGACCGAGGCCGCGCACGCCACCATGAACGAGGTCTTGAAGCCGTCCTTGCCCGGCAGCGCGATCCCGCCGAAGTCCGTGGTCTGGTGCGCCAGGATCACGCCCACCACGGCGCTGGAGGTGGACATGCCGATGGACCGCATGAGGGTGTTGAGCCCGTTCGCCGCACCCGTCTCGGCCGCCGGAACGGCGCTGACGATCAGCGTGGGCATCGCCGAGTACGCGATGCCGATACCGACGCCGAGCGCCGTGGACAGCACCACGATCTGCCAGATGTGGTCCATCATCACCAGGCCCGCCCCGTAGGTCGCGCCGATCACGATCAACCCCATGATCAGCGACACCTTGGGCCCGCTCGCGGCGTTGATCCGCGCGGACAGCGGGGAGACCAGCATCATCGCCACGCCCATCGGGGCGAAGTAGAGCCCCGCCATGACCATCGACTGGCCCAGGCCGTAACCGGTGGCCTTCGGCAGTTGCAGCAACTGCGGAAGGAGCAGCGACATCGCGTAGAACGAGAAGCCGACCATGATCGAGGCGAGGTTGGTCAGCAGCACCTGACGCCGCGCGGTGGTCCGCAGGTCGACCAGCGGTTCGGCGGTGCGCAGCTCGAAGACGCCCCACAGCAGCAGGATCACCACGGCCGCGCCGAACAGCCCGAGCGTGGTGCCGCTCGCCCAACCCCAGTCACCGCCCTTGGTGATGGGCAGCAGCAGGCATACGAGCCCGGCCGACAGCCCGAGCGCGCCGACGATGTCGAAGCGGCTGGGAGTGCGGACCGAGGATTCCGGGACGACGGCGAGCACCAGGGCGATCGATATCAGGCCCAGCCCCGCGGCCCCGTAGAACAGCACATGCCAGCTGGTGTGCTGCGCCACGAACGCGGCGGCCGGCAGCCCCAGCGCACCGCCGATGCCCAGCGACGAACTCATCAGCGCCATCGCCGAGCCCAGCTTCTGCGGCGGCAGCTCGTCCCGCATGATGCTGATGCCGAGCGGAATGGCCCCCATGGCCCCGCCCTGGATCGCCCGGCCGATCACCATCATCACCAGGTTGGAGGTGACGGCACAGGCCAGCGAGCCGATGACCATCAGCGCCAGCGCGACCATCAGCATCCGGCGCTTGCCGAACATGTCCCCGAGCCGGCCCATGACCGGGGTGGAGACGGCACCGGCGAGCAGGGTGGCGGTGACCACCCAGGACGCGTTGGAGCTGGTGGTGTGCAGCAACTGGGGCAGCTCGGTGACCAGCGGGACGACCAGCGTCTGCATCACGGACACGGCGATGCCGCAGAACGCGAGCACCGCCACGAAGCCGCCGCCGACCTCGCGCGGAAGCGGTGTGCCGGGCGGCGCTGCGCTCAGAGGTTCCGCGACGCGGGGTGGGGCTGACTGGGGCATGCGAATGCCGCCTCCAAAGAAGGTTGAGGAAATTGATGGAAGCATGAGAGATGTGCATCCTACACAGGATGTGTATCGTGCACATTTCCAGAGATGAGCGCGGGGGAGGCGAGGAGGAATCGTGCTGGATCGGCGGCTGGAGCGGCTGGAACGCGAGCTGATGCTGGTGGCCAGGTGCTCAGTGCTGACACCCCGCGACCGCAAGGGCCAGGTCCCTGCCGCCGCGGAGGCGGGTGACGGCTCCGTGGAACCGGCGACGAGGGGCGAACGGGGGACGACGAGCGAACGGGCGGCGACGGGCGAACGGGCGGCGACGAAGAAGGTCGCTACGAATCCCGCGACCGCTACGAATCCCGCGACCGGTACGAGCGCCGCGACGCAAGCCGGTACGGCACCCGCCACCTGCACCACCCGCCTGGACCGCTCCGGCTATCTGCTCCTCTCCCGCCTCGACGCCGAGGGAGCGATGTCCATCGGCCAGCTGGCCGACGCGTTCCAGCTGGACGTCTCGACCGTCAACCGCCAGACCGGCGCCCTGCTCCGGGCCGGCCTCGTCGAACGCATCCCGGACCCCGACGGCGGCCTGGCCCGTAAGCTCCGCATCACCGCGCAGGGCACCGACCGCATGGCGGCGGAACGCGCGTGTCGGCAGACCGACCTGTCCCGGCTGCTGGAGTCCTGGCCCCCGGAGGACGTGGCCCGCCTGGAGGACGTCCTGACCCGCTTCAACCGCGAGGTGGAACGCCAGGAGGGCCGGGCCTGGCCCCGCGAGCCGAGCGAGCCGAGCGAGGCAGAACGTTCCGCGGAATGACGCCGATCTCCGGAATGACGGCGGCGCCGAGTGCGTTGCCGCAGACAGACAGGCAAACACTCCGGACACCCAACACACGGAGGAGGCCGGACGACATGCCCACCCCCGCTTCGCACCCCCCGACGACCGGCACCGGCGGCGGACACCGCGTGGCCGTGGAACGCGGCTCGCAGCACGTCACGGTCACCATCGACGGCCGCGTCGTCGCCGAGACGACCCACCCCCTGCTGGTCCACGAGACCGGCCTCCCGGTCCGCTACTACCTCCCGCCGGAGGACGTGGACCTGACCCTCTTCGAGCCCACCGACACCCACACCACCTGCCCCTTCAAGGGCGAGGCCGCCTACTGGACCTACCGCGGCGCGGCGGGCGACGCAACGGAGCCCCGGCCGGACGCGGTCTGGGCGTACCCGCAGCCGAAGGAGCAGGTGGCGCAGATCAAGGACCATCTGTCCTTCTACGACAAGGCCGCCACGATCGAGGTGACGGAGACGGAGTAGACGGAGTAGACATCAGCCCTACCGGACAGGACGCGTCCGGCGGGGGCGTGGTGGGGGTGCCTGCCCCGTGGGGTGCCCTCAGCCGAAGTTCACGTCACTGCACAGGAAGTACGTCTGGTCCATGTGCGAGGCCTGCCAGATCGTGTAGACGACGTGGCGGCCGGTGTAGCCGGAGGTGCTGACGTCGATCGAGTAGTTGTTGCTGGGCGCGTACTTGCCGGTGGTGGTGATGAGTTGCAGGTCGCTCCACTTCAGCGGCTGGGTGGTGGGGTCGTATCCCTGCCGGGTCACATACACCTTGAAGTAGTCCGCGCCGTGGCTGGCCTGGTCGTACAGCTTCACGGTGAACTTGCTGCCGACGTTCGTCATCTGCCAGGCGCCGGGCGTGTCCAGCGAGTTGTAGCGGCCGCTCTCGGTGTGGCCGCCGCTGCACAGCTGTCCGTCCGGGATTACGGCGGGGAAGTTACCGGCAGAGCCGTTGCGGTACAGCCCGTTCCAGTTCCACATGGCGTTCGGGTTGTCCTGCCACGCCTGCCAGCACATAGGGTCCAGCTGTGCCATTTCGGGGTTCTGGAAGTCGCTGCCCCACCGCAGCCAGCAGCCGTAGTTGCGGGACGCGGGGTCGACGACCGATCCATGGGCGCTCGCGGTGGTGGACCACGGGATCAGGCACAGCAACACCGCGGCCAGCAGTCCGAGGGCGCGAGACGCCCAATAAAAAATTTCCGCGTTCATGACAAGACACCATTGAGCGGGCAGCTGCGAGAACGCTACGGACCCTGAGCCGGTTCAACGGAGCCGCCGGTTCAACGGAGCCGCGGCCCGGGACTCACGAGGCCAACCGCTCGCGTGCGGTGCGAGCTGGTCTTGTGGGTTCGACCTCGCCGTCAGGCTGGTTGATCTCGGCCCACACCGCGTCGAGGGAAAGGCCGAGGACATCGGCGATCGCCGCGATGGTCGGAAAGGCGGGGGTGGCCACGCGACCGGACTCGATCTTCCGGAGGGTCTCCGGTGAGACGCCCGCGTCCAGTGCGGTGTCGAGCATCGAGCGCTCCCCCCTGGCCCGACGTAGGAGGGCGCCGAGGCGCTGTCCGCGTTCGACCTCTGCGGGAGTGAGCGGCAACCTGACCATGGCTCCGATTCTAGTACCGGTATAGTATGGCCGGTATAGTTATTGGTAGCGCAAGAAGGGCGCCACATGATCGAGATCCTGAGCCCCACCGAACTGGCCCGAGCAAAAGACACAGGTGCCCTGGTCGCCGACATCCTGCACACGCTGAAGAGCCGCAGCACGGTCGGCACGAACCTTCTGGACATCGACCGGTGGACCAAGACCATGATCGCCGAGGCGGGAGCAGTGTCCTGCTACGTCGACTACGCGCCGTCCTTCGGACGTGGCCCGTTCGGCCACTACATCTGCACGGCCGTCAACGACGCCGTGCTCCACGGAAGGCCATACGACTACACGCTGGCAGACGGCGATCTGCTGACGCTCGACCTCGCCGTCTCCAAAGCCGGAATCGCCGCAGACGCCGCCATCAGCTTCATCGTGGGCGAGGCCAAGTCCCCGGAGAGCGTCGCGATCATCAGCGCGACCGAACGCGCGCTGGCCGCGGGGATCGCCGCTGCCGGACCCGGGGCTCGCATCGGCGACATCTCCCATGCCATCGGCACGGTCCTCAGCGAGGCGGGGTACCCGATCAACACCGAGTTCGGAGGCCATGGCATCGGATCAACGATGCACCAGGACCCGCACGTTTCGAACACCGGACGACCCGGCCGTGGCTACAAACTGCGCCCTGGGCTGCTGCTGGCACTGGAGCCGTGGGTCATGGCGGACACCGCCGAGCTCGTCGTCGACGCCGATGGGTGGACGCTCCGCAGTGCGACAGGCTGCCGGACCGCACACAGTGAGCACACGATCGCCATCACCGACGACGGAGCCGAAATCCTCACCTTGCCGAAGCAAGCGCAGCCGTGAGTTCTTTCCTGTCGTCCCGTGGCATACGAGGAAGGACCAACGCGCCCGGTCAGTACAGCTAGGGCACGGCCCGGACACCAGGGCCGGCCCCAAGGGCAGGACGAGCCCCGACCCCAGACCCAGCTCCAGCCCCAGCCTCAGCCCCAGACCCGACCCCGGCCCCAACCCCAGGCCCGACCAGGCGAGCTGTGGCGATCGTGCGGAAGGCGGCGAGCAGCCGGTTGTGGTCGTCGGCGCGGGTGGCCAGCACGACCCGCCCGGGTTCGACGTCCTCGATGGGGACCGTGGTGAGGTCGGCTCGCAGGTTGCCGCGTACGCCGGCGGGGGCGATGGACACGGCCTGCCCGGCGGCGATGAGTTCGAGCTTGTCCTCGATGGCGTCGACGAGGGGGCCGTCGGGCGCGCGGCTGCCGTCGGGCCGGGGGTCGACGCGCCAGAAGGCGTTCCAGGTGGGGTCGGGCATCCGGGGCAGCGGTTCGTCCGCGATGTCGTGCAGCCTGATCGATGCCCGGCCGGCCAGCCGATGGTCCAGCGGCACCACGAGCACCCGGGGTTCGTCGTACAGGACCGTCACCCGCAACTGGTCGGCCGACAGCGGCAACCGGGTCACCACCGCGTCCACCCGGTGCTCCAGCAGCGCCGTGGGGATCTGGTTCCAGCCCAGATGCAGGGTGCGCACGTCGGCGTCCGGGTGGCGGTGGCGCAGTTCGCGTACGGCGGGGGTGACGATGAGGTCCGTGGCGTATCCGATGGTGATCCGGCTGGGCCGGGCGGCGGCCCGTGCGTAGGCCAGGGCGTCGGTGGCCGAGCGCAACAGGGCCTTGGCCCGGGGCAGGAAGACCTCTCCGGCCTCGGTGAGCCGGGTGCCCTGCGAGTCGCGGTCCAGCAGCCGAACGCCCATCTGGTCCTCGAGGCGGCGGATCTGCCGGCTCAGGTGGGGCTGTGCGAGATGCAGCGCGGCCGCGGCACGACCGAAGTGCCGGTGGTCGGCCACGACGGTGAAGTACCGGATCAGCCGCAGGTCCAGGTCCAGTTCCTGGCCCACTGCCGACGCGTGTGAATCGGGCACTCCTCGATGGTAATGCCCGGACCACGCGGCCGACGGCGGTCCCGCGGCCGCCGGCGATCCCGCCCTGAGCTGCGGTCATGCCCGATGACGCATGACCGCCGCACAAAACGGGTCTTGGACCCACGGCGCCACTCGCTCGCACCATGGTCACCAGTTCCACGCGGTGGCGTGGACGGCCAGAACTCCCTCCCCTTTGAGGTGCTTTGCCATGCGCGTGTTCGTCACCGGCGCGACCGGATTCATCGGAAGCGCCATCGTCCGTGAACTGCTGGACGCCGGACATCAGGTCCTCGGCCTCGCCCGCTCGGACGCGGCCGCCGCGTCGCTCTCGGCCGCCGGTGCCGCGGCGCACCGCGGCGCGCTCGACGACCTGGACAGCCTGCGCAGCGGTGCGGCGGCGGCCGACGGCGTGATCCACGCCGCCTTCGTCCACGACTTCTCCGACTACGCGGGCGCCGCCCAGACGGACCGGCGCGCGGTCGAGACGCTCGGCGCTGCGCTCGCGGGCTCCGACCGACCGTTCGTGACCACTTCCGTCACCTTCCTGCTCACCCCAGGACAACGCGGGACGGAGAACGACCCGGCCGACCCAGCTTCCGCCTCGGCGGTGCGGATCGCCGCGGAGGAGACGGCCCTGTCGCTGGCCACGCGCGGGGTACGGACATCGGCGGTGCGGCTGCCGGCTTCGGTCCACGGTGAGGGCGACCGCGCCTTCGTCCCGACGCTCATCGGCATCGCCCGCACGAAAGGCGTCTCGGCCTACGTGGGCGACGGCTCCAACCGCTGGCCCGCCGTACACCGCCTCGACGCCGCACGGCTCTACAGGCTGGCGCTGGAGGAAGCGCAACCGGGTGCGCGGCTGCACGCGGTGGCCGACGAGGGCGTACCGGCCCGGCAGATCGCCGACGTCATCGGCCGGCGCCTGAACCTCCCGGTGGCCTCGGTGCCCGCCGAACAAGCCGAGGAACACTTCGGCTGGATCGGTCACTTCTTCTCGGTCGACAACCCGGTCTCGAGCGCCCTGACCCGTCAACAACTGAACTGGAACCCCACCCGTCCCCCGCTGCTGGCCGACCTGGACCAGTCCCACTACTTCGCGGCGTGAGCAGGGCCCATCACGGTGCCACCCACCCCACCCGGGGTAGTCGGCAGCGCATGGGCACGATTCTGACCGGCACCTGTTCATGGACGGACCGCGCTCTGCTGTCCAGCGGCTGGTACCCGCCGGGGCTGCGTGACGCGGAGGGAAGGCTGCGGCACTACGCCACCCAATTCCCGGTGGTGGAGGTGGACGCCACGTACTACAACCTGCCCAGCGCCCGTAACAGCGCATTGTGGGCCGAGCGCACCCCGGACGGATTCCGCTTCGACGTCAAGGCGTTCTCCCTGCTCACCGGCCACCCGACGGCCCCGAACGCCCTGCCCGCCGATCTGCGCCCCGCACTGGCCGGGCGACGGGGCCACCGGCCGGGACACACGGAGACCGATCCGAAACTCCTGGACGACATATGGCAGCGCTTCAGCGGCGCGCTCGAACCCCTGCGGAGAGCCCAACGCCTCGGCACCCTCCTCTTCCAGTTCCCACCTTGGTTCGCCCCCACCGACCCACGGGCCAAGACCCTCCTCGCCCAATGCGCGCGGCGTACGGCAGGCTGGCCCGTAGCCGTGGAGTTCCGGCACCCCGGCTGGTGGCAGGACGATGAGCGGGCTGAGACGACGGCGGCCCTCAAGGACTGGGGCATGTCCGCCGTAGCCGTGGACATGACGCAGACCCTGCCCACCTCCATACCCCCGGTCACCCCGGTCACCTCACCCCGCCTGGCGGTGGCGCGCTTCCACGGCCGCAATGAGGCCTGGGGCACCGGTACCAAGGAGGAACGCTTCCGACACACCTACACCCCACAGGAACTGACGGAGTGGATCCCACGCCTCCGCGACATGGCCGACCGGGCCGACGAGGTCCACGCCCTGTTCAACAACTGCTGCGCAGACGCCGCCGCCCGCGCCGCAGAGTCGATGCGCGATCTACTCGACACCCCGACGGCCCCAGACTGACGCGGTAGCCCCCACCAGGACCCGGCGAGCGAGCCGGGCGACGCCGACGGTACAAGCACCACTTCACGGCGAGTCGCCCGTCACCGACGTGCCCGGACAGCACAGACAGGCTTTTTCTTTCGGATCACTCTCACGAGCGTGCGATAGGTTGCCCGCCATGACCGGACTCGGACCCGTCGCCTGGCCACCTGCCCCGATAAGGACCGAACGGCTCATGCTCCGCGAGTCCGAGGCCCGGGACCGTGCGGCGTTCATCGAGCTGTTCGCATCGCCGGAGGTACGCACCTACCTCGGTGGCCCTCGACCGCGTGATGAGCTCGAACGCGCGGTGCCTGAGGTACCCGGGCGACGCCCTGGCCTCTTCGTGGTCGATCTCGACGGAGCGATGATCGGCACGGTCACGCTCGATCGTCGCGATGCGGAACGTCCGGGACATGTCCGTCCGGATGCCGGGGAGGCCGAGCTCGGTTACATGTTCCTGCCGGAGGCGTGGGGACGCGGGTACGCCGCCGAGGCGTGCGCAGCGGCACTCGACTGGTTCGCCCACGCACTTCCCGGTGAGCCGGTGGTGCTCTGCACCCAGACCGCCAACGACCGCGCGATGCGCCTCGCGGCGAAGCTGGGGTTCACCGAGGTGGAGCGGTTCGAGGAGTACGGCGCCGAGCAGTGGTTCGGCGTGCGGTCCTCGCTCACGTCGTCCGGTTGAGCCCAGGCCGACGAGCCGGGCGCACGCCATGTTGCCAAGCCCGCTCAGGCGTCTCAGCGTCTCACCAACTCAAACAGCGGGCCGTCGTTCTCTGGGCCACGCGGAAAGTTGCTCCAGATCATTACACGGTCACCGCGTGATCCTTGTCATGGGGCTGCGTTCGGTGGCGCCCGGCTGCGCATGCGCGAAGACCCCACTCAGCGTCTTAGCTGGGTGTGGTGTCCTTTGGCACCTCGGGTGAAGTGTCCCCGGCGGAGGACCCGGTACATGGGGGAGTGTGGAGCCGTTGGCCGGGGTCGGTGAGCTTGTGATTCGGACTGTTTTCTGGCTGGCCCGGTAGTTCCATCGGTGTGGCTGAATGTCCGGCGTCCGCAGACCGTACGGGCCCACCTATTGGGCAGAGTGCCGGGCGTATCACGGGTTTCGGCCAAGATGGCGGAGAACCCCGAAAATGCACAGGCAGCTCTGCTCCCGCGGTGAATTCTCGTTAGGTTGTCAGCCCGGGGACGTCGGGCGGAAGGTTCTGGCGCAGGGGGAGGCGGAGGATCGGTGGAAGCGCGGGAGACAACGTTCGAGCGGCTGATCCAGGGGGACAACCAGTTTCAAGTTCCGCTCTATCAGCGCACCTACAGCTGGGATGTCAACGACCATCAGCGGTTGTGGGACGACCTGGTGGAGCAGGCGACGGCCGGCTCGGATGCATCGCAGGCGTCCAGCGGCCATTTCCTCGGCTCACTGGTGCTGGATCCCCGGCCGCCTATGCCCGACACCGTGCAACGCTGGGTCGTCATTGACGGTCAACAGCGTTTGACCACGCTGATGCTGCTTGCCTGCGCCCTTCGTGATCACGTGCTTGCCTTCGACATGGGCAAAGCGGACCTCATCCATCGTCGGTATCTGGTCAACGAAGAGGACTACGGCGGCCTCGACACCTACCGTCTGCTGCCGACACAGGCCGACCGGCCTTCGTACCTCGCGTGTGTGGACAACGATCCTCGGGCGGGTGGGGACGACAGCATTGGCGTCGCCTACCGGTTCTTCCTGGCGGCGCTCGCTGAGTATGACCCCGCCGGCAAGTGGGATACTGTTCGTCACATCGACCAGGCCTTGCGGCACCGCCTCACGCTGGTGACGATCACCGCCGGGCCACAGGACAACGCCTTTCGGATCTTCGAGTCCCTGAACAACACAGGCAAGCCGCTGAGCCAGGCCGACCTGCTGCGCAACTACGTGTTCATGCAGCTTCCGCGTCTAGGCGAGCATGTGTACGACAAGATTTGGCTTCCCCTGCAGACCGAACTCGGACCGGAGCGACTGACGACCCTGGCGTGGCTGGACCTCGTTCTGCAGGGACAGTCGCGGGTCCCTATCAGTGAGGTCTACCAGGGGCAAAAGCGGCGAATGGGTCAGATAGTAACGACTTCTGGCGAGGACGGGCTACGGGACGACCTGGCTCGACTCCGGCGTCTCGGTCACTTGCTCATGCGGGTCTTCGAGCCCGAGCGTGAGCCCGACCTCGAGTTGCGGGCGGTGCTGCAGCGTCTTGTCCAATGGGGCGGGGAAGCTCACTACCCGCCGACCCTCTATGTGCTGGACCGAGTGGATCACGGGACGGTCGAGCCCAGGGAGGCCGTCGAGGCGCTCACCTTTGTGGAAAGCTTCCTGGTTCGGCGCATGATCTGTCGGGAACCGTCGCACAGCGTCCGGCAGATTCTTGCCACGCTGCCTTCGGGTATCGAGCGGGACCGTTCGCTGCCAGAGGCGGTGCGCCGCTACTTGTCCGGCCTGCGGCGAGGGTGGCCACGGGACGAGGAACTGCGCGAGGCGATCCGTACCCAGCCCTTCTATTGGCAGGGCAGCAGCCGCCACCGCGGCTACGTGCTCAGGCGGTTCGAGGAGGACTACATGGCTCCTGAGCCGGTCGACTTCTCGCGGGCCTGGGCGACCATCGAGCACGTGCTTCCGCAGCGGCCCGGACAGGAATGGCTCGCCATGCTCGCCGAGGACGCCGAGGAGGGGGAGCGGGCGGAGGAGCTGCACGAGACGCTAGTTCACACTCTGGGCAATCTGACCCTCACCGGTGAGAACACACGCCTGTCCAACCACCCCTACGAGCGCAAGCAACAGATCTTCGAGCAGAGCGCCCTGCGGATGAACCGGGAGATCGCCGCCACCGCGCGCTGGGGGAGGAAGGAGATCCTCAGCCGCGCCGATCGGCTCGCCGATCGCGCCGTGCGCATGTGGCCCGGACCTGTCGCGGGTGACGACGGTCAGTCCGGGGAGCGCTCGGAGTGGCTGAGGCTGAGGAAGGTGCTGGCGGGCCTGCCCTCGGGCAGGTGGACCACCTACAAGGACCTCGCCGCGGTGACGGGAGCCGGCTCTCCCCAGACGGTCGGAAGTTATCTGGCCACCCGCACCGATGTTCCCAACCCCCATCGGGTGCTCCGGGCCGACGGCACCTCTTCACCCGACTTCGCCTGGTTCGACGGCCGTAAGGAGACCCAACGGGAGGCGCTCGAGCGTGAGGGCGTCCGCTTCAACGGCGCGGTGGCTCACCGCGAGCAGAGGCTGACCACGGAAGAGCTGGCTGATCTGGCCGGACTTGACAGGCCCCGTGAGACGGAAGAGGAGGCCGCGGCGGCATCCGAGGGCGCTGTCACCGACCGCGCGGAGAACTTCGGCAAGTTGCTCAGAACTCACCACCCCGACCTCGCCGAGGGGCTGCTGACCCTGCTGCGTAAGTGGGAGGCGGATGGCGGGCGGCTCGCATACGGCGCCGCCGAGGAGACGAGCTGCGCGCCGATGCTGCGCGAAGGAAGCGGCCCGCAGGGGGCGATCTGGCCCGTGACCATCTATCCGCGATCCGGAGTGGTCGAAGTCGTTTTCGCCTACCTGGCGAGGCGGGAGCCCTTCACCAGGCCGGCGCTGCTCGCGGAACTCCGCGACCGGATCCGGGCGATTCCCGGAGTGACGCTGACCGTCCCCGACGCGGAATTGCCCCGACGACGGCCGAGCTTTCCGCTGGGCGTCCTGCGCGGGGGCGGGCTGGTCCGGTTCGCCGAGACGCTGGAATGGTTCCGTCAACAGAGCCTGTGAGTGCGAACCGGGACCGGGGTGCCGCTGCCTGTAAGGCGGCACCGCCCCGGTCACCTGGGTCTGACCTCGTCGGTCCTATCAGCCGCTACTCTCTCCTGCGTCTGCCAGCGAGGAGCCCAGGAATGGGCTGGGCTTCCCGTGCCAGAAGAGATCCACGGTGTCGCGCGCTCGGGTAGCCGCTACGAAGAGCAGGGAACGGGCTCGCTGGATCTCGTGCCGGTATCGCACGGGGTCCGTATCGCGCAACGCGTTGACGGCTTCCCTGGGCACGAGACCATCCGTCACACCAGCGATGATCATTCGCTGGTATTCCAGTCCCTTGAACCGGAACATGGTGCCGATGTGCACGCCGTCGGTGCCGTGCGGACCGTCGGAACGGATCTCCACCGAATGGATGCCCTGCAGCTTGAGCGTGTAGCCCACCTCGGCCGCCATCTGGTTGGTGGGCACGCAGATCGCGATCTGCTCGTGCGGAGTACTCGGCTCCGCAGCCGCGTCCCACTCCTTGATGAGAGCGGCGATGCCTTCCCGCTCCGAGGCCCAGTCCGGAAACGGGTGCCCGGCCGGGCGGCTGCCGCTGAGCACCGACCGGTAGCCGGCCAGGGTCTCTTCGCTGCCGTCGAGGTCGTCGTACGTCGTCTCCCCCAGGACGCCCAGGGCGGAGCGCAGGATCTGCCGGGTCGTGCGGTAGCTGAGGCTCAGCTTCGAGGACCGGCCACGGATGTTGATGCCCAGACTGCCGAGCGTCACCTGGTTCTTGTAGATGCGCTGGTGGGTGTCGCCGACCAGGAACAGATCGTCCGCGGCCCGCGGGGTCATCGCGCGCAGCATCTTCCAGTGGGCGGGTCGCAGGTCCTGGGCCTCGTCCACGACGATGTGCCGGTACCGGTAGCGCAGCCATCCTCCCGAGCCGTCCTGTAGGTGGATGTTGTCGAGGCCGCCCGCGTCCTCCCGCTGCCGGGCGATGCTGAGGATGCGTTGTTCGCGGCCCATCTCCAGTCGCGCGGCGCGCTCGGCCACCTGGTCCCAGGTCTGCCGCCCGAGACGGTCCAGGCGCTGGGTGAAACGCTCACAGAGCTGCCAGATCTCGGCGCGCTCGGCGCGGCCGATGTTCCGCCCGCGGCCGGCGCGCCGGGCTCGGAAGTATTCGGTGCGGGTGCCGACGGCCTGTCCGAGGATGACCTGAGTCCACTCGTCGTGGAGGAACTCCGGGTCCCAGGTGTTCTCGCCGAGCTCGTCGAGCAGCGCGCGCCATTCCCGTACGGCCTGGCTGTCGTCGATGGTCTGCTTGCCGTTGCCGGGTTCGGCCTCCCGGACGATGCGGAGCGCCAGCTGGTCGACGTGGCTCACCTCGACCCGGGCCAGCAGTTCCTCCCCGCCCAGCTCCAGCAGCCGGGAGCGCAGGTCGGCGGCGAGGTTCTTGTTGTAGGTCGTCAGCAGGACGGGCTTGTCGCGGCCGGGGGAGAGCTGCCGCACGAGATGCCGCACCCGGTGCAGCGCGACGATGGTCTTGCCGGTGCCGGGGCCGCCGCCCACCCGGGCGGGGCCGTTGTAGCGCCGCTCGACCAGCTTGGCCTGAGTGGGGTGCAGGAAGACCTTCCAGCGGCCGAAGTCGCCGCTCTCCAAGGCTTCCCGAAGAGCCTCGTCCGTCGTGGTGACGACCGTGGCCGGGCGCTGTACGGCTGCTCCGAAGTCCTCCGGGTCGACCGGCTCGGTGGCGGCCACCGGCTTCGTGACCTGGTCGAGTACGTCCTCGAACGACGCCCCGTCGAACAGCGACAGCAGCACTTCGCCGGTGAGCTGCGGCGCGTACTCGACCAGGCCGAGCAACTGGTCCTCGGTGGTGAGCGTGCGGATGACCGGGAGCAGCGGTTCGGCGACGCCCAGCTGCAGCAGCTGTTCATCGGTCCAGTCGGCGAACAGCGGCCGCGCTGGTGCCGGTGTCGGCTCCAGGGACGCGGGCGGCGGGGGTGTGGCGGGCGCGGGCTTTGAGGAGGGCGGGGCGGGCAGCCGGCGCAGAATGCTGTCCTCCACCACCTCCAGGTCGACGTACTCGATACCGCCGGTGACCTGGTTGACGCCGTACGACATGCGGTCGTAGACGTCCTTGCGGTGCTTGACGGAGACGATCAGCCAGTCGTCCTCGGCGAGCCGCAGCAGCAGTGCGCGGTACTCGTCGTTGACCCGCGCCGACCACAGCCTGCTGTCGCCCTTGAGCTGCTGGAGTTTGAGCCCGGCGGTATGGGGGTTGGTCCTGAACTTGTGCTGGAAGTCGAAGAACGCACCCTTGACCGTGCGGGGGAGCTTGCGGATCTCCTTGTCGGCCTTGTCGAGCAGGCGCAGTGTGACGCCCGAGGTGTTCATCGCTTCGACTCCCCGTCGCTGGTGACCGTGCTGTTCTGCTGTTGACCGGTGAGGCGGGCGATCAGCCGGGCCCGGTCCCATGCGGCGGCGGTGCGGACCTCCCAGCCCGCGGCCGCGAATGCCTTGTCCCGGTCCTCCGCCTCCTGGTCCGGCTCGTCGTCGTGCGGGCGGGGGGCCAGGACCACTCCCACGCGCGCGTCGGACCAGGCCAGTTCGGCCTGCCATCCGTGCTCGTCCAGTTCGTAGCCGTCCTGCGGGGCGGGCACCCCGGCGTCGGCCAGCGCGTGGGCGAGGCCGGCGAGCCCCGGCTCCTCCGGGTCGAGGTACTCGATGACCCGGTCCCAGCCCGGGTCCCGCTCCGGGCCCGAGCCCGTGGCCGCCCGGCCGGGGTCGGCCTGGGGCTGCGCCGGGACTTCCTCGTCGACGGAGCGGGCGGGCACGGGCGGCGCCGCGATGACGGCGGCGGGTTCTCCCGCCTGCGCGGGCACCGCGACACATGTCGAGGGCAGCCAGCCGACGCCGCCCGTCACGGTGAGCACCTCGGCGGCGAAGCCGTCGAGCATGCTGGTCGTCAACTGGGCGCTGTCACCGCCGCCGTGCTCCAGGAACTGCAGCACATTGCTCCAGTACAGCCAGGCCCGCCAGCGCCGCTTGTGCGCCTGCCCGTCGGCCAGAGCCGCGTCCCCGTCGTCCAGGACGGTGAGCCCCGTCCACACCGGCGGAGTGCGCCTGCCGTCAGCGGCCAGCACCAGACGGCAGCCCGACGCGTCCAGGCCGGACAACAGCCGCACCGGCCCGGCGGTCCCGGAGGGGGCGCCGCCGCGCAGCGCCTCCCGGAGGCCCTCGCCGACCCTCTCGCCGGCGAGGGCGGCGGCACGGATCCCGTCGGTCCCGCTCATGCCCGCGGCCACCGCCTCCGCCCGCCGCTGCCAGCGCGCCGGATCGGGGGCACGCAGATAGGCCAGGAGCAGCCAGGCCGGATTGACCCACACCGTCTCGGCCAGCTCACCCGGCAGGCCCCGGCCCACACGCTCGTAGTAGTCACGGGCACGCTTCCGGCCGTTGGTGCCGTACGGCTCCCACACCGGATCGCTCGGCCCCGTCGGCGCGTACCCGGTGTCCTTGATCTGCTGACGCCACTCCTTGACGTCGTAGAAGGTCAACTGGAACACCCGCAGCCCCTCAGCCCTGAGCCGGGTGCGTTTCATGGCGTCGTCGGCGAGCCGGTTGTGCTCGCGGGTGGCGTGGTAGGCGTATCCGTCGAGGTACAGGGCCACGCGTGGGCCGGGGGCGTCGAGCCGCTCCAGCAGTAAATCGGGCCGGGTGCCGTCCAGTGCCCGCTGCTGGGAGACGCGCCAGCTCACGGTCGTGCCGTCCGCCGCCGTCAGCCGCAGATCGAGGGCGGAGGTGCCGGCCGACGTGGTGTACCTGTCCGCGGTGGCCCGGGACTCGGCCAGCTTCGCCCAGTCCTGGAGCGCCTCGACGAACAGGATTTCCAGGTCGCTCTCGGCCTGTCGCTGCAGCGGGATGTGCCGCGTTGTCGCGACCGGCGAGGTCCGCCAGCCGTCACCGTCGGCGCCGAGCAGCTCGTCGAGCATCTGCCGGACCTCGTTGCGGCTCACCTTGTCGTAGTCGGCGGCCGGGACGCGCCGCAGCAGGCACTGGTGGCAGCCGTCGAGACCCTTCTCACGGCACGGGCAGCCCTCGATGACGTCCCGCGCCTTGAGGAGCACCTCCCGGAAGCCCTCGGCGGATGCCAGCCGGTGCAGGTAGCCCGTCCCGCCGGGCAGCCGGTCGTAGACGACGAGGAAGCGCCTCGGCCATTCGGTGTCCGCGTCGCCCGCGTGGTCGGGCATCGTCGCCTCGGCGATGTCGATGTGGTCCGGGTCGCCGCCGTAGCGGGCCGCGATGCCCGCGAACAGCACGGCGGTGAACGAGGCGAGCCGCTCCTTGGCCCGGGCGACCGACGCGGGCAGCAGGATGCGCACCGCCTCCGTGGTCAGCTCATGGGCGAGCAGCAGCGGCACGTCCTCCCCCCTGCCCTGCCCGTCCGCACCGGCCGTGGACCCTCTGACCCGGCGGCGCGGGCACCACAGCAGGTGGTGCGTCGCGGCCGGGGTGCTCGCCGCCCCCGACTCGGTCAGCGCGTGCTGCGGCACGTCCACCACGGGACGTCCGTCGGCCGTCGCCCCGCCGCAGCTGGTGCAGACGAAGAACGGGTTTAGCCGCACGTCCCGTCCCGCCACCGGCACCGTGCTGCTGCCGTCCTCGCGGTCCAGTCCCAGGTTGAACGTCCGGATCTTCGCCTGACGGGTGAAGTCCACTCCGAAGACCGCGGTGTCGTGCCGCCAGGAGCCGGGGGCGAGGCGGCCCGGGTCGATGTCGACGGTGGTGAGGACCGCGTAGTACTTGTGCTCCCGCTCGTCATGGTCGTCCCGCACCCGCGCGTCGTCCCGCTTGTCGCGGGAGAGCACCCGCCTGGGCTGGAGTACGTACTGCACACAGCCCGCGTCGGCGATCTCCCGCCCGCCGCAGCGCGGGCACGGGGCGGTGTCGTGCTCGGCGTCCTCGGTGCGTACATAGCCGCAGGCCGGGCAGAGTCGCCACACCGACCAGGCCCGGCGCTCGGGGCTCCCGATGTCGAGGGCCCGCACGACGTGCCGGTAGCCGTTGACGTAGAAGCTGTTGCCGGGGGCCAGTTCGGTGAGCGCCAGTTTGCGGGACCGCTCGTAGTCCCGCGTCTCACTGCGGTAGATCTTGCGGGCCGGTCCTTCCTCGGTGCCCGCCTCCCGCGGGCCGTCGTCCTCGCCCGGGGTCTCCGACCAGTACAGCGTCGCTTCCAGCTGCGTGGTGGTGTCGGTCAGGCTGTAGTTGGGCAGCAGGCCGAGCTCCACCAGGGTGGCGTGGGCGCTCGACTGGCTCAGCTCCCGCAGCAGGTCCCCCGCGCCGCGGCGCTCGGCCAGCAGCTCGCGCCGCTCCCGGTCCTGCGTGTCGTCCGACCTGGCCAGATGCCCGGCGGCCTCGTCGATCGCGATGATCCTGCGCCGCAGCTCCTCGCGCCGCCCCGTCCAGTCCTCCTCGGCCTCCTGGAGGGCGCGCACGATGCCGCCGGTCGCGTACGCCCTCAGCTCCTCGGCCGCGTACGCCGACACGGCCGCGCCGTCGGAGCTGTCGGGGTCCCGCCCGTCGCTGCCGTCGGGGAACAGGGCCAGGAACTCCTCGACGAGTTTCGCGCCGTGGGTCTGCGCGGCGTCAGCGAGGTCCTGGCACCATCCACCGGCCCCGAACAGGGCTGACGACAGCCGGGGGAGCGGCGTCAGCACCTCGCCGTCGGAGGTCCGCAGCTCGCCACGGGCCGCGAGGTCCAGCAGCCGGGCCGTGTACTGGCGGCGCAGGATCTCCACCGCGGACAGATAGCAGCCCGGCGGCAGGATCGTGCCGGCGATCATCTCCGTCGGCTCGTCCAGGTAGTACAGATCGCGTGCCTTGCGGCCACCGAAGGCGACCACCAGCGCGTTGCCCGTGCGCCGGCCGGCCCGCCCGGCGCGCTGTACGTAGTTGGCAGGCCCGGCCGGAAGGGAACCGAGCAGGACAGCCGACAACTCGCCGATGTCGATGCCGAGTTCCAGCGTCGGCGTGCACGACAGCACGTTGGGGTCGGTGTAGTGCGTTCCCGCCTTGAAGGAGCGCTCGACCCGCTCCCGCTCCGGGCGGCTCAGCATGCCCGTGTGCTCGGCGGTCACGACGCGGAACGTGCCGCCCGTCAGATACAGACGGCGGTAGTAGTCGCGGGTGTAATCCCGCTCCTGTACGGCGCCGCCGGCCCGGGAGAACCCCGGCTGGGGCGCGGTCAGCCGCCCCTTGCAGCGGTACCGGGGGCAGGGGTGCCCGTACCAGCGCGTGCGCCGCTGGGGCGCGACGACCTGCTGCCAGCCGCAGTCCTCGCAACTGACGAAGGCCTTGTTGACGACCGCGTCGTCGAGCAGCCGCACCTCGATGTGCCCTGGCTGCAGCCCGTACACCCGGGTCTGCCGGTCGTGGGCGGTCCGCACGGCCAGGACCCGCTCCTCGGCGAGGGCGGGCAGCAGCCTGCGCAGATACTCCGCGGCCCCGGCGGCGTCCAGCGCCAGACACCTGCGGGTCCAGTCCTGGTACCAGCCCAGGCGTCCCGTGATCGCGTCGAACTCGGTCCGGTCCTTCTGCCCGTCCAGCAGGAAGCGCGGCGGGGCGATCCCTTCGGGGAAGGCCGGCATGCCGTCCGGCCTGCGCCCCCAGATGAGGTAACGGTGGCTGCCCGCCTCCTTGATCCAGGTGTCCAGCCAGCGGTGCCGCACCGCGCCACGCGTCCGCAGCCGCTCCAGCAGCCCCCGCACGTACGCCAGATAGCGCTCGGGCGTGGGCAGCCCGCCTCCCACCAGCAACTGCCCGGGCAGGGACAGATGCAGGTCACGGGCGAGGTCCGTGATGCGGTCCGGCTCGGCCACCTTGACTTCGGCGGCCGCGGTGCGGGTCAGCTCCAGGGTGCGCCCCATGCGGCTGCGCAGCCCGAACTCCATCACGGTCGCGAACGCCAGCCGCTCCCCGATCAGCTTCCAGGTCCGCGCGTCGCCGGTGCCGCGACCCGACAGCAGACGGTCGACGCCCGGCTCGTCGTGCAGGTCGGGGGGCACCACGGCGGCCAGCGCCTCCGGGTCGTCCACCGAGTCCAGGACATGGCCGATCAGGTCGTTCAGCGCGGTCGGCGCCCCCGACTCGTCCAGGTTGTGGGCAAGAAGCGAACGCAGCGAGAACTTGTACGAGGCGTTGGCGACGTACCCGGCGCGGTGCGCCGCGTCCTGCGTGGAGTCGTTGAACAGCAGCGTCTTGCGCTCCTCGGGCACGAGCGCGATGTCGCCGCCGGTGAAAAGCTGCGTCACGGTCGCCGAGGCCAGGGCCGCCTTCGCCGTGCCGAGGAAGCGGATGCTGTTGTCGGTATGGCAGGCCGGGCAGCGGTCGTCCCGTGCCGCGCGGTCGGCGGTCTTCTTGTCCAGCAGGGCCAGGGCGAACCAGGCGTCGACGAGCTCGCCGTCGTCCCCGGCGGTGGGCAGCCGGTAGGTGCCCTGCCCGCCGTCGAGCACGACCACCGACAGCGGGTCGGTCCTGCCGTCCGCCGGGCGCGCACCGGTCAGCGCGTCGAGCGCCTGCTGACACTCGCTCTCGGTGGCGGAGATGAAGTAGCGGACGCGCCGCTTGTCCCGCCCCACCGCGGCACGCCAGATGCGGTCCTGCGCCATCACCAACTGCTGGGGGTCGGCCTCCGGGGACAGCGCCGCCCACCCGGAGCGGCCGCAGTTGCGGCAGTACACGGCGGGCAGGTGCACCTGGGCCGGGCGCGGAGCCGTGTCGGCACCGGGCAGCGGCTGCGGTCGTCCCGCCGAGGACGACGGCCGGCTCCCGGACGAGGCGTCCGGGTCCTCGTCGCCGGGCGGCACGGCGCTCAGCGCGGCCCGCCGCGCGGCGGTCCGGTCGTCCTCGTACCACCGGAACTCCGGCGTGCGCCCCACCCCGCGCAGCACCCGCGTCACGGGCCGTACCCACAGATGCGCCTCGATGTGCAGCAGCGGCCGGGGCCGGCGCTCGTCGGACTCCGGGTCGCGGGCCGCCGAGAGCAGCGCCACGAACCGGCCCAGCGCCTGGAGCACCAGCCGTGGGTTCTCCCGCGCGGTGCGGCCCCAGGAGTAGCCGAACCGGGCCAGCCGGTCCCGTAGCGCCCACTCGTCCAGCGGCTCCCCGTTCAGCAGCGACAGCACCCCGTGGGTGAAGTCGTGCCGCTTCAGCAGCCGCCCGATGCGGAAGGCGTCCAGACCGGAGCGGCCCAGCAGCCGCGTGGCGAGAGCGTCCAGGTCCAGCAGGTCGGGCCGGGCCTCCACGTCCGGCCCACCGGACACCGCCACCACCTCCTGGGGTGAGGGCGGCTCCTCCAGCTCGTAGTCCACGGACCCGGTGAACTCGTCGGCGGTCATCCGCTCCTCACCGATGACCGCGTCCGCCGGGAACGGCATCCCGAACACCCGCGCCGCCACGTCGAGGACGCCCCCGGCCTCCTTGCCCGGCGCCCCCTCGCCGAGCGTGGCCGAGGTCGCCACTGGGCAGATCGACCCCAGCGGCCGGCCGGGCCGGGACGCGCCGGTGGCGGCCGCCAGCCGGCGCAAGAGCATCGCGACATCGGTGCCCTGCGCCCCGTCGTACGTGTGGAACTCGTCCAGCACCACATAGGTGAGGTCGGCGCCCTCCCACAGGCTCCGGTCCTCCCCGCGCTGGAGCAGCAGGTCGAGCATCTTGTAGTTGGTGATCAGCACGTCCGGCGGGGAGGCCCGCATCTCCTCCCGGCGCGTCATCACCCGCCGGAAGTCGGTGTCGGGCCGGTCGCCGATGTAGAGGCCCGCGGTCACCTGGGCCAGCTCCGGGCGCGCCAGGTACTCCCCGATGCGCCCCGCCTGGTCGGTGGCGAGCGCGTTCATCGGATACAGCAGCACAGCTTTGATCCCGCCCCGCCCCTCGGCCTTCTGCCGCCGGCAGTGGTCCAGGACGGGAATCAGGAACGACTCGGTCTTGCCGGAGCCGGTGCCGGTCGTCACCAGCGTCGGCCGGGCGGGCCCGCGCAGCGTGGACAGCCGGGCCCACGCCTTCGCCTGGTGCCGCCACGGCACGAAGCCGGGGAAGCCGGCCGACCACTCCATGTCCTGCTGCCAGCCGTCCTCGGCGAGGTGGAACGGCGTCCTGATCCGCAGGTAGGGCCCCCGGAAGATCCCGGTCTCCGGATGCCCGAGGAAGCGCTCGAGGGCGCTGCGGGTGTCCTCGTCGGCGAGGGCGTACGTCGTCGTGAGGTACTGCGTCAGACTGCCGCGCAGCTGCGCGGCGGCCAGGGTGGGCTTCACGACGGTCCCCCTTGCGATGCCGGTGCCCAGGTGATCGGTACCACGGTATAGGGACCTGCTGACAGCCCTGCCACGGTGAGCCAGGCAACGACCCTGATACTTACTTCTTCCAACCTGCCAGTTCGTCGGCGAAGTCCCGGAATGACCGGTTGTTGCCGCTCGGACGGGCGCTGACATGACCGTGGCGGACGGCCGCTTCCATGATCAATGGCGAATGCGATTCGAGATACAGCGGTTTTCCCAGATGCTTCTTGAGATGCTCTTTCGGGTTCGGCAGGAGCGCAAGATCCTTGCGGCAGTCTTCGGCGCGCATGGCCCAGCCGGGCTTGACCTTGGGGAAGGCATCGGGGAACTGCATGAGCCACGCTTCCATCTCGACCGCGGCCAGCGCCAGAGCGGAGTTACAAGGAAGGCCTCGTCGTAGTTGTGCCGTGACTCTTTCTCGGACTCTGTCGTAGCTTTCGTCAGCCACGCTGTCCAGGTCTGCGTGAACCACGACCCCGGCCAGGTCTGCCCTGCAGTCTCTAGCCTTCGCTAATGCCCTCTTGCGGATTACCTCCACCCGAGGACTGAGCTGGTTGATCGCCGCCGCCAGCTTAATCTCGTCGTTGATCTCTTCGACCCTGGGGCACGCCCCGGGGTAGAGAGCGGGTATGAGCTTCTTGAGAACTGCGCGGTCGTTCCGGCTCTCGCCGGCGACCACGATGACCGGCGATCTCCTGCCAGGGTGGCGGGGTGTCACAGCGCACCTCCGAGCGAGCCGGAATACCAGAGGTCTCCCATCGGCTCGTACTCGGATGCCTCGATGACCTTGCGAATGTCCTTCGGCCTGCGAGCAGGAATGACGGAAGCCCCACTGGCGCGACGCCCGCAGGGGACGAACTCCTCAGGTTTCAGCTTGTTGACGAAGATCGGCGAATGCGTGGTGACCAGGTACTGGCTCCGCTCGCTCGCCTCTCGAAGCCGTTCCGCCAGCAATCCCAGCGCGTGTGGGTGGATTCCGTGGTCGATCTCCTCGATGCACGTGAGCAGCGGCGGATTCGGGTCGTGGAAGATTGCGAGCATGCACAGGATGCGGACGGTGCCCCACGAGGCGTCCGAGAGTCGAGTGCGCCCACGTAGGCATTCTTCTTCCAGCTCCACTTCGGCTCGGCTGGAGCCCGCGACGAGTGTTACCTGGATATTGCGGATCTGCGGAACCACCGTCCTGACGTCATCCAGGAGGAGTTCCCATGCATCACGGTGCTCCCGAAGGCCCAGCAGAAAGTCCGCCAGGTTGGAGGCGTCACCTTTCAGGCGCGGCCCCTGTTCGCTGACCGCCGAAGGCTTCCTGGCGGCGCGCACATCAGGGTCGAACACTCGGATCTCGGAGAGGTGCCGTCGCACCTCACCAATAGCCTGGGCGGACGGGCTGTTGTCCGACAAAGGCAGGATGTGATGCTGGTAAAGGGCGGATGCCATTCTCTCGACGCTGGCCTGAGCCTTATGGCGGCCGGTCTCCGACAGACTAGTGACGACGACGGAACTGCTCTTCAGCTCAACCGACGTTTCAGTCTCCGCTTTCGGATGCTGAACGAACTGCTCCACTCGTGAGATAGCGTGGTCACGGTGGTGTGGCTCGGGACGCCGTCGCCGGGAGACACTCAGCTCGTAGCGGTCCGGAGCTTCCTCGGTCGCGAAGTCGGACCAGATGCCCTCGATGCCGACGGTGATCTTGCCTACAGGCTTACGGCCGCCACGGAAGGCCAGAACATCAAACCCCCCGCGCTCTTCGAGCGCCGGCTCGATCCCCTTCCGGGACACATCCCCCAGGAACTCCAGGGCGTGCAGGACGTTGGACTTACCTGACGCGTTGGGCCCGACCATGACGGTCAAGGGCCCGAGAGGCAGTGTCGTGTCGGTCAGGGTGCGGAAGTTGCGCACCGTCAGGCCCAGTATGCGGTGGTTCAAGCCTCGCGCCCATCGTGAAGCAGTCGGGTATCAGCGACCCGGCGGACTGGTTCGGCGCACGGCGGACGGACCACGACGCACTGTGGCGCACCTGGCTGAACAGCACTCAGTCCCCCGCGCGCACCGTCTACTTACAGCATCCGGCCACCGAGCATCACGAACAGTACAACCTGCGTCACAGCGGTACCAGGTACTTGCACATTTCAGCCATCCGGACCGAAAGGGCTGTCTTTCCCTCGTCTTGCTGTTCACCGACCCTGACCAGGAGGGAAGCGCGCGGGCAGTGCCGAGGGGGAGCCACGATGGCCGAACCGCTCTACGTCCCCGTCCTACCCGTCCGGCAGAACGCCCGGACGGCCTACGAACACGTCCGGCCGGACATACAGGCCGCGATGGCCCCGCTGTGGAACCTTCCGCCGTGCCCGGGGGTGCCACCGGCGGCGTTGCAGAAGGCCTACTGGCAGCAGGAACTGAACCGGGTGAGGGGAGCGCACCGCCGCTATCCCGGCTGGGTCGACGCCCCGTTCGCCGAGGAGGCACAGATACCGGCACTCGCCGAGATCCTGTCCGAGTGCACGGGCCTCTCCCGGCTGCTGCGCCCGGTGACCGGGCCTGAGCGCATCGAGGCCCAGCAGTCCGCCGCCCTGGAGACAGCCCGCCGCTATGGCTGTGGGCTCGGCATTCGCGTATGCGTGCCGGGGGAGTGGAACGGCCGTACGGCCGAAGACGTCGGGCAACTCCTGGGCCAGGCCGGACCCGACGTGCCCGTCGATCTGCTGCTGGATCTGGGCAGCGTCCTCCCGACCCGTCCCGACGCGGGCAAGGAGGCACTGCGAGCACTGGACGCCCTGCGCCCCCTGGCGGCCTGGCGGGCCGCCGCCGTCCTCGGCGGGAGCTTCCCCCAGGTCACGGGCGACATGCTGGAGCTGGGGCACTTGCACGAAGAGCCACGCGCCGACTGGCACATGTGGCACGAGATTCAGGCGAGCGGCCGCGACTACCTGCCAGGGCTCACCTATGGCGACTACGGCGTGCAGCCCGTCACCGCTCTCGCCCAGGGGCGGGGTGGCGGGCCCCCGCGCTGGGGCGTCCTCCGCTACACCACCGACAACTGGTTCGTGCTGTGCAAGGTGCTGAACGGGGGCCCCGACCGTACGGCGAGCATCCGCGCCGCGGCTCGCCGGATCAGCGATCTGCCCGAGTTCAGGGGGGCCTCCGCCGGCGCCGGGGAGACCTGGCTGCGCGACTGTGCCAACGGTCCCCTCACGACCGGCAAAGGCACGGGTCAGGCCCCGGACTGGCTGCGGGCCGGGAACATCCAGCACATGACCTACGTCGTCCGGTGCCTCGACCAGCGCTGACCCGGCCTTCCCCCCATACGGCCCGGGTGCGCTCGGCCGAACAGCGGCGCCAGCGCCTCCTCGCCCGCCAGGATCCGCCACGCCGGCACCCGCACGGTCCGGCCCACCTCGCACGCCTTCGCCCCGTGGCCGCCGGACGGCAGCCCGGTCAGCAGATCGCCCCGGGCATGCGTCAGCCGCAGGTGCCTCGCCGGGTCCCGGCCGGGCGGCGGGCCCGCGTCGATCAGGACCGCCGTGTTCTCGCCGCCCTCGGTGAACAGCAGATCCACCGTGTGGCCGCCGACCACCGCCGCGCGCTCCAGATCGGTGACGCCGCGCTCCCCGAGGTACCGCTGGAGCCGGTCGGCGAGCTCTTCGCGGAACGATGCCCCCGAGCCGACCGCACCCTGCCCGCCGCCGGTGACAACTCCCGCGGCGGGGCCCTGCTCCTCACCGCTCTCCGCTCCCAGCGGCGCCGAACGCCCGGCGAGCAGTGTAGGAAGACCGCTCTGCCCCTGCCAGAACGCGCGACTGCCCACCGTGATCAACTGCGACTTGGCCCGGGTGACCGCCACGTTCCACAGATTGACCTGGCTCGCCACCCAGTGCGTCGTCCTCGGCGGGGTATTCAGCGTGGCCACCGGGCTCAGCACCATCACGTCCCGCTGCCCGCCCTGGAACGCGTGCACCGTCCCCACCCGCACCCGGTCGTCGTCGCGCCACACCCGCGCCAGCGCCTCCTTCTGCGCCCGGAACGGCGTCACCACGCCCACGGTCGCGTCCTGCGGCAGCCGCACGAGCAGTTCGTCCACCACCCGTCGCACGGCACCCGCCTCGGCGTCGTTGCGCCAGGACTGCCCGCCACCGCCCCGCGCCGACTCGCCGCCCGGAACGTCCACCCAGCCCAGCACCGGCGCTGGATCGGCCGCACCCACCGGGTCGTATGCCGGGACCTGCCGCCGTACGTCGGTGAGCACCTGCAACTGGCCCGCGTAGCAGTACCCGTTGACGACATCGGCGATCTGCGGGTGACAGCGGTAGTGCTCGTCGAGCAGCAGGGCAGTGTCACCGTGCTGCGCTGCCGCGTGGTAGGCGGAGTACACGTGGTACGTGAGCCGGTGGTCCTCCAGCTGCGCCGCGCTCAGCCCGGACCGGACCCGCGCCTGCCGCTCCTGCGGCGGCGCGATGTCGGCGATGTGACCCAGCTGCATCGGGTCACCGATGATCAGCGCCCGCCGGGCCCGGAAGAGCAGCGGCAGCACCGACGGAATGGAGCACTGGCTGGCCTCGTCGATGACGACGAGGTCGAACATCTTGGGGGCGAGTTCGAGCTGCCGCACCGAGTGGGTGCTGATCGCCCACCCCCTGATGTGCGCCATCAGGTTCTGCTGGCTCTTCTGGAACCCCCGCCGGCTCCGCAGCGCCTGGAGCCGCTGCCCCATCACACCTTGCGCCCGCGCCAGGGCCTCCGCCGACACCGCCCGTGACAGCTCGGCGGACAGCTGCGACAGCGCACCCGCCGTCTCCAGCCGCGCCTGCTTCAGTCCGTCCTCGTCCCAGCCGGTGTGCTCGGGCACGAGCTCCCGCAGCCGGCGCTCCACGGCCACCGCGTCCGCCAGGGCCTCCAGCAGTTCGGGCGGCACGGGCCGCTCGCCCGCCCACCGCGGCCACGGCGGGCCGTCGCTCTCCGGGGCACCGGCCGCCACGACCAGCGTGGCCAGGGCCCGAGCCCTGCGCCACCCGCCGAGCAGCCACCGGGAGGCGTTGGCCGCCTTCCGGGCCCTGCCCTCCCAGCGGCCCAGCGCGGCCGTGCCGTCCTCCCCGGGCCCCTCCGCCCAGACGCCCTCCAGGAGCGGCAGCGGCAGCTCCAGCGCGCCCGCCCGCTCCTCCCGCTCCCGGAGCAGCTCCAGCAGCCGCCGCTCCTCTCCGACACGGCGCTCCGCGTCCCCCCGCTGCCCGGCGGCCCGCGCCCGCGTGTTGCGCAGCTCCCCGCCCACGGTCGCTGAGCCCCGCCGTGGGGGCTCCCCGGGCTCGCCGAGCAGCCGCTCCAGCTTCTCGGCCTCCTCCTTCAGAGCCTTCTTGTTGCCCGTCCGCATCATGAGCCCGGGAGCTATGGCGTCGCAGCGCTCTGCGACGACGTCCACCGCCTCGTTGTTCGTCGACGCGACCAGCACGGACTGTCCGGCCGCGACACAGGTGGTGACGACGGCCGTGACCACCTCGCTCTTGCCCGTGCCGGGCGGCCCCGTGGCCACTGTCAGCTTCCGCGTCATCGCCGCGGAGACCACCAGCTCCTGGCTCTCGTTGCACGGCCCCGGCGCCACCACGACCACCGAGGGCCCCGCCTCCGCGTCCGCCTCATCGCCGCTCAGCAGGGCGTCCATCGCGGTGCCGGGGATCTGCCCGGCCCGCGCCGACATCTGCAGCAGGTTGTCCACCAGCCCCTGCGTTGCGTTCGCCTCCACACCGGACGGTACGAGCAGGACGGCCGCGTTGTGCGCGCCGGGTCGCAGCGCCTGCATCACCGTCCGCTCACTGAGCTCGGCGGGATCCAGCGGCTCCAGCTCGGGCAGTCCCAGCTCCTCCAGAAGCTCCCGCACGGCCCGCAGCATCTGCGTGTCGTTGCCCTCCTGCCAGGTCGGCTGCCAGCGGGCGAAGAGGTCCGCCGCGTCGTCGGCGTCCAGCAGTTCCGAGACGACACCGGTGTGCAGGGACGGCACCCCGGTCGGCCGGAGCACGTCCTGGCCGCTCTCGTCCGGGGCGAGTTCCATCTGCTGCACCAGCAGCGGCGCGATCCGCACCGGCGTACGGCGCCCCCGGCCGCCTCCCTCGGGCACGGGGAGCGTGATGGCCGGATAGCCGTACCAGTACTCCTGCTGCGTTCCCGCGTCGCCGCCGCCCGCCCTGCTCGGCTTCGCCTGCGGCCTGGGCAGTTGGGTCGGAGCCCGGAAGGTCGCGGCCCGCCCCGACTGGATGGTCTCCTGGCCCTTGGCCAGCAGGAAGTACCCCGCATCCCGCCCGCTGTCGCGGTCAGGCAGCATGCCGGCCGCCGCCTCGGCGGTGAGGCACTGGACGTAGTAGCGCAGCAGCCGCTGCCAGTCCACGCCGTCCTTCGCGTCCAGCGCCGCCAGTTCCCGGGCCTTGAGCATGACGGGGGACTGCCGCGCCGCCTCCGTCGCGTCACGCGGCGGCGTCGGAAGGTGTACGGGGCGCGCCACGGACCGGGCGAAGGGCAGGCTCTGCGTGGCCCGGATCGTGGACTTGGTCGGCCGCTGCTCCTCGGGCACGCCGTTCCGTGCCATCTGGGCCGTCAGGTAGGCGAACAGGTCGTCCGGCGTGATCCAGCCGCTGTCCTTGATCCGCCCGTTCCGCAGGCCTTCCACGATCTCGCCGGTGAAGCGGGAGGTGCCGAGCGTCGACCCGGGCGGCGCCATCGCGGACGCGGACTGGAGAGCGTCGGACGCGGTGATGAAGTACACGCCGGTCGGCCGCAACAGGGTGCTGGGCGCGGGTCGCCGGCCGGTGTCGTCCGGGATGCCCTTGGCGGTCCAGCCCTGGACGACCGAACCGCTGGAGCAGCAGTCCAGCAGCACGAGCTTCGACGCGGCGCGGCAGGACGAGAGCATCCGCTCCAGGAACTCCGCCGGTACGGCCGTGCCCGGCAGGTCGTCGGGATCGGCGTCCCGGGTGAGGAAGTAGAGCTGGTTGTCGTCCTCGCAGAACTCGCCGTGCCCGCTGAAGTACAGCAGTGCCGTCTCGCTGGGCTGCCGCGCCTCCAGAAACGTCTCCACGGCGTGCAACATCTCCGCGCGGGTCGGTTCGGCGACCATCGCGCAGTCGTTGTACATGCCGATCTCGGTGTTCTCCAGCACCGCCCGCATGTAGTGCAGGTCGGCGCGGACGGGCGGCAGATCGTGGTAGGCGTCGCTGTCATACGTGGAGACGCCGACGAGCATGGCGTACCGGTCGTTGTCGGTCATACGCGCTCAGCCCGCCGCCGTCGCGTCGCCGTCGCGGCTGTCGTCGTCGCGGCCGTCGGCGGGCTCGTCGCCGCCCGCGAGGAACCGATCGATCCGCTCGTCGTCCTCGCGCGCCTCCCTCCCCGTGATCTGGAGAGTCGCGCCATCGGGCCGCCTGATGACGATCGTGCGCTGTGGTACGCGGGCCAGCCAGATCTGCACTCCGGCCGCGACCAGCGAGCCCGCGCTGATCAACACCCCGATCGTGTCGACCGACAGCCCGCCCTTCTTCTTGCCCTCACCGGCCGTGCGCCGCCGGGGGATGTCCAGGGCCGCGCCCGGGTCGGTGTCGGCGATCTCGGCAAGGAGTTCACGCGCCTCCCTGCGGGCGCGCAACGGGTCCTCGTCGATGATGGAGATCCGGTACCCGGTTCGGTCGCTGGGCATGGTCGTCACGGCGTTTCCCTCGGTTTTCCGCAGTGTGGACGGGGCACACGAGCGCACGAGATTAGTCCGCGGGACCGACAGCGAGCGCGCGTGTTGCCGTAAACCGCTGGTAATTGGCGTGAAAAGGGCTGTCCGGCGGCAGTCGCGTGCCCTTCACCGCAGGTGCAGCTCCGCCCAGACGGTCTTGCCCGGCCCGCTGTCGCGTGGCGTGACCGCCCAACGGCTCGCCAGTTGGGCGACGATGAGCAGTCCTCGGCCCGATTCGGTGTCGTCCGGCGGCTCCTGGACGGTCAGCGGCGGTACGCGTTCGGTCCGGGTGTCGGTCACCTCGACGCGGAGCGTGTCCCCGGTCTCGGCCAGCCGGACGCGGAAGTCCCGGCCGGCCACGTGCCCATGGCGGACGGCGTTCGCGGCCAGCTCGGCGGTGATCAGCGTCAGCGTCTCGTTGGCCCGGCCGTCGTACGGGTAGCCCCATTCGTCCAGCCGCTGCGAGACGAGGCGACGGGCGAGGCGGGCGCCGTGCCGCGAGGACGTGAACCGCATCGTGAACTCCCGGAGGAGCGGGGCGGTGGGGTGGGGATGTTTGCTCCGGGCCGGGTGGGCTTCGGCGGCTGCGGGCTGGTGGACAAGGCTGGATACCCCCTGTACGGGGGAAATCTCGCTGTTCATGTGGTCCACGCTTCCGCCCTGCTCCTAGCGTGGCGAGATACGGCGCGCGCACGGGCAGTTGCTGTCTGTGGCTGTCGCGGCGTGTGTAGGCGGGGCAGAGCGTGACGGGCCGACGCGGGGGCGCGTTGGCCGGGGAGGCGGTGTGGCATGAACGAGCCTACGGGTGTGGAGAACGACGGGGCGCCGGGCTTCGGGGAGGGGCCGCAGCATGAGTCGGGGGTGGGGGCGGGAGCGGGAGCGGAGCCGGAACCGCCACCGGAGGTCGGCTCGGGCATCCTGCGGGTGTTCGGGCGGCAGTTGAAGAGGTTCCGGATGCGGGCGGGGTTGGAACGTCCGGAGTTCGCGTCGATGGTGGGGTACTCGGTGTCAACGATCGCCGCGTATGAGCAGGGTCGTCGGATTCCGCCGCCCCGGCTGATCGACCAGGCGGACGAGGTGCTGGACGCGGGTGGGGTCCTGCTGGAGATGAAGGAGGAGGTCGCGCGGGCGCAGTACCCGGCGTTCTTCCGGGATGCGGCGCGGTTGGAGGCTGAGGCGGTTGAGCTATGGGTGTACGCAACACATGCGGTGCCGGGGCTGCTTCAGACCGAGGAGTACATGCGCGCAGTGTTCGGAATGTGGCGGCCTCTGCTGGATGAGGAGACTGTGGAACAACGGGTTGCCGCCCGCCTGGCACGCCAGCACATCTTCGATCGCAAACCCGCAGCACTGTTGAGCTTCGTCATCGATGAGGCGGTCCTGCGTAGGCCGCTCGGCGGTTGGGAGGTCATGCGTGGCCAACTGGAGCATCTAAGGCTGGCTGGCGAGTTCCGCAACGTGGAGATCCAGGTGATGCCCCTGGACCGGGAGGACAACGCAGGGGTTGACGGTCCGTTCACGGTGCTGCAGCGTGCGGAAGGCGATCAGGTGGCTTACCTGGAGGCGCAGGGACGCAGCACAATGGTGAGCGAGCGGCGCGAGGTTCAGGGGATCGTGTCGCGCTACGGGATCGTCCGTGCGCAGGCTCTCTCCCCACGCGAGTCACTGGCTTTCGTCGAGAAGTTGCTTGGAGAGGTGTAGAGGTGGCAGAGACCACGGGCGTCGTGGGTGAACTGAGCTGGTTTAAGAGCAGTTACAGCGGCGGGGCGGGGGGCGAGTGCGTCGAAGTTGCCGTGGAATGGCGTAAGTCCAGCCACAGCACCGGAAACGGTGGCGAATGCGTCGAGGTGGCCTCTTGCCCCCACGCTGTCCATGTACGCGACTCCAAGGACATAACCCGCCCCGGCCTCACGGTCGGTACTGCCGCTTGGACTGCGTTCCTCAATTTCGCGGTTCGGTAGGACCTGCGGCGGCGGAGCATCACGGATCTGCCCCTGACACCTCGTGTCAGGGGCAGATCCGTGTCCAGCCACTGCCCACCGACTACGCATCCTCTGCTTCGCGAACGGGCGGCGTCCATCGCCCAGCGGCGATCTCCGCCTCCAACCGCGCCTGGAAGTGCGCGTGCGCGGCCCTCATCTCGGCCTCTCGATCCGCCTTGTAGAAGGGGGCCTGATAACCGTCTGGGGGCGGGGTGCCTTCCGGGTCTTCCAGATGGGCGAGCAGATCGAGGTAATCCTGCTTGGTCTGGCCGTGGCCGTATGTGTTGAAGTCGCCCGCGATCTTTCGGCCGTTGGCGTCGAAGTAGGTCGCCGACTCGTAGTCGTACAGCTGTGGGTAACGGGACTTGAAGATCGCAGTGAGCTGGTCGGCGGTGATGCCGAGCCAGACGGCGACGAGCGCGTCGAGTTCGACGAGAGCGGCACGGCGCTCGTGCTCAGTGCGGAGCGGGGTGTTGTACTCCCAGGTCGGCTTGAGCCCTGTGGCGAGAGGCTTCAGGTGGGGCCAGTCAGGGTTGGCCCAGTCTTCGTAGCCTGCCCACTGGGGATCGAACAGTTCTGTCCAGAGAGGGGCGTAATGGGAGGTGAGGGCGTTCAGACGGAGAGTGCGGAGGAGGAGGGCGGAGGCTAGGGGGTGCGTCGGGTCGGGGGCTGGCATCCGCTTCGCGCTACTCGGCGTCAAATCGGCACGGCCGGTGATCCGCAACAGATAGTCGAGTGGCAAGGACACCCAGAAGCCCGCGTTGAGGACGGTCAGGCGATCGTCTACCAGAGCCATGGACTGCACGGCGTGAATATGAGTAGGACCGGGTGGAATGAGAGCGGCCTGCAAGCTGCGGCTGGTGTTGAAGGGGATCATCCTCCGCCAAGCCAAGCGGAAGTACGTGCTGCATGCGTTTCCAAGCCAGGAGTCCTGGGCCTCGAGGTATGTCGCCTCGTCGGTAGCCCGCACAAGGTTGGTAACGGGAACGAACGCCTCGGACAACTCCGTCGGCACGAGCAGGTCCCAGTCCCTGTTGTTGCGACAGGGGATCCTCGGTTCCTTCGAGAAGGGAAGTGCTGACGCGAAGTGCGGCCCTTGAAGGATGACATCCCTGAGCCCGGAGACGGCCTGGTTACCCCAACTGATCAGCCCATCCTTTTTGGCTCCGGTTTCGTGGTATCCGCTTGAGATCATCGGGCGGTAATCCGCCAGACTATTGCGATGGGCGGCCAGTGCTTCGATAGCCCCTTGCTCGGCAACGAGAACCGGGTACAGCAACGGGGCCTGTGCCGCTTCACCCGCTGAGCCTGTCAGGGCCTGCCAACTGGTCAGCAGGGCAGCGTTCACATGTACCACGCGTTCTCGGTGCGGCCGGATGTCCCACGAGCCGTTGTGCTTGATGCCGGGCGTCGTGCTTTGTCCATCATGGGTCAGCGAATCGGGGAGGACGTCGGCGCCACGGAGCTCACTGACATGTAGGAAGTCAGGCTCCTGAGATGTCCCGTAAATGTGCATCCCGAATTCCCAGCCACGGTCAAGGTCTTCGAACGCCCAGTTCGCCGAGTTTACGAAGTGCGCATGAACCCGGAGGTGCCGATAGGCGGCAGCACGGATGACACCTTCGCGTACGCCGCCGAAGTGCGTGTCAGGGTGAAGCATACCCGCGCTGCCGTGCCGTGCGATGTGCTGCCAAACCCGACCCATGAAGGCCCGATAGAGGTCGCCCTGCGTACCAACCAGAAGCGGATATGTAGCCGGGCTGCCCAGCGTGGCGACAGCCCCAGCATGGGCGGCCAGCTCGCTGAGGAGGAAGTCTTGGCCACCCGCACGAGTGGCCAGTAAATCTTCCTTGCGGAGGCGCCATTCCGCCGCGCTCGGCTTTTCCGCCAGCACAAACCACGGCTCCAACTCCGCCAGAACCACGTCCTCCTGCCACCGTGGCCTCACCCACGGCGGATTCCCCACCTGCAAGTCAAACCCACCTCGCGCAAATACCTGCGCGAACTCCAGCTCCCAGTGGAAGAACCCCTGTGCCTTCGCGACATCCTTCGCGACCCCCGTCCACGGGAATCGGATCTCCAGCCACTGGAACCGATCCATGCCCATCCACTCGGGCAGCTCGTCCTCGTACACGGACAGGTCGTCCAAGGTCTCGAACGTCGAGACCAACGACTCGTCCGGCACATCCTGCGTACCGAGCAGCGCCTCCGCGAAGCCGAGCCAGTCGTCCAGGTTCGCGAGCGGAATCACCGGACGGCGCTGCCCCTTCACCTGCTCCACGCGGCGGCCCGTACGACGGCGGGACACCGAGTCCCGTGTCAGCGTCATCTGCTTCGGCTCGGCCGTGAAACCAGGAAGGGCGTCCGCCTCCCAGGCCATCAGAACCCCGGCGTCCTCCTCGGCCGCAGCCGGAACCGACTCCGCTCCGCCCGCCTCGAACTCCGCCGCCCGTTCTGCCAGCGCCTCCGCCCGCGCGTACTGCTCATCCGTACCGTTCAGCAGCGAAGCGCTCTGCACCGGCCAGAACCAGAGCGCGCACCACGTGTCCATGAGCTTTTTGAGCCGCCAGTACGGGGTGTCCTCCGCGTGGAGGTCCGCCAGGACCTCCTCCCGCTGCACCGCGACCTCCGGCTGCCGCAGCCAGCCGTCTTCCGCGCCCCACACCGAGATCCGCCGCGAGATGTCCCGCTCCGACAGCTCCAGCCGCCGCACCACAAGCCCCCACAGGTACTCGGCCCGCCGGGCCAGCCCCTGCAGCCGGGCCGTCTGCCTGGCCGTCGGCGACTTCGTGATCGCCTTACGCCACGCGGCCAGCGCCTTCGCCGCCTCTGGCGCGAGCGCCTTCGCCTCCTTCTCAGCCGCGACCGCGCCCCACTCTTTCGCCGGGAGCAGGAAGTGGTGCACCGCCCCCTCCGGAAGCTGCTCACCCGCCAGCGCATCCGCGAGCGGGAAGCGCTCCGGCGTAGCGCCCAGCCAGCCGCCCTTCTTCAGCCGGTCCGCCGCGTACACCTCGCGCCGCCCGCCAATCAGCGAGTTGCCGCGCCGCAGATGGAGCCCGAACCAGGGGGCCTCCATGCCCGGGTGCATGGTGTTGAGCCACAGCGAGACCTCGGCCAGCTCCACCGCCGTCTCGTTCAGGTCAACGCCGTACGAGTTGTGCAGGGCGATGTACGCCTTGACCTTCTGGAGCTCGACGGCGTACTGCTCGGTGTCGATCGACTGTCCCCGCTCGCGCTGCCTGCGCCGCAGATACTCCGCCGCGACCTGGTTGATCGCCTCGTTGAGGAACGCCCCGGAGCCGAGCGCCGGCTCGCAGATCCGCCACTCCAGCAGCTCCCGCGCGTCCGTCGTCGTGCCGTCCTGGTCCAGGCGGTGCTGGAGGGCGAGCTGCACGGTGACCTTGGTCAGCGACTCGGGCGTGTAGTACGACGCGGAGGTCTGGCGGTCGCGGCCGGACAGCCGGTACACGAACGAACCCGGGGCGTGCCGCACCCGCAGCACTTCGCCCGTGTCCCTGTCCTGGCGCCGCACGAACACCGAATCCGGATACTCGTCGACTTTCGAGTGGGGCACCAGCCAGGAGCCGTCCTTCGGATCGCCGCCCTTGGCGACCTCGTACAGCTCCTCGCCCGCGATGAAGCCGCTGTACGACATCAGGCCCTCGTACACCGCGCCGAGCTGGTTGATGCCGAGCTGGGCGTACGAGATGAAGCCGCCTCGCTCGCCCTTCTTGCCTCGCGTGATCATCAGGCGGTGCAGCACCTCGTACAGCGTGGCGTTGCGCAGCCGTGTGTCGAGGTAGCGGACGGACTCGCCCCGGGCCAGGGCCTCGTCGGAGTCGTGGCGCGGGTCGGGGAGGGTGTCGGCGCCGATCAGGCGGATGGACTCCGGCTCGAACAGCTTGCTGTGCAGCGGCTCGAAGCGCAGGCCGGCGTCCTCGCTGGTCTTCTCGCCCACCGGATCCGTCTCGACACCATGCGTGCGCCGAGACCGATAACCGACCTGCACCTTGCGGAAGAGCAGGTCCAGGGACTCGTACAGGTAGAAGCCCCTGCGGGCCTCCTCGCCGACCGGCTGGCGGTCCGCGATCAGCTCACCGAGCCGCCCCAGCCCGTACCCCTGCTGGTACTCCGGGTAGTCGGCGGGCAGGATGCCCAGCTCAGGGCGGGCCTCTGCGTACAGCAGGAAGAGGATGCGGTACAGGTAGCGCAGCGACTCGCGGGTCAGCCGGCGGCCGAGCTCCGGGAGCTCGCCGATGTCCTCGGGGCGGACGCCCTGCTCGGCCAGCCGGGCCAGCACCTCGTTGGCGATCAGCTCGACGCTCGTCCGGAGGCCGTCGCGCAGCTCGCTGGAGACACCTACGGCGTGCTTGGACGACTTGCCGAGGAGCTCGGCGAGGGGGTTCTCGCCGCCTTCCTCGGGGGTGCGCAGCGAGTCCGCGCCGAACAGGGCGGCCACGGTGTCGAGTTCGCCACCCGCCCGGGTGTCGTTGCGCTGCAGTGCCGTGTCGAGGGAGACGGCGAGATAGCGGCCCTCGCCCCACACCGCGCGGTCGGCGAGGACGATCACGCCGCCGCCGAGCAGCAGCACGTACCGGGGCGGCTCCTCGCAGGCGAAGAGGAACGAGGCCAGCTTGGAGCCGGTGGTGAGAGTGGTCGAGCCGTCGAGCACGACCTGCTCCAGCAGCCGGCCCCGGCCCTCGGAGTCCAGGGCGGCGTCCGGTTCGGCGGCCCAGCCGCAGTCCAGGGCGACCAGGCCCTTCTCGGAGTGCGCGACGGGGATCTCGTACGTCTGGCCCGCGCGCTCCTTCGTGAGGGTGCGCGGCTTCGCGTCGTAGCCGAGGGCGCGCAGCACCTCGGCGTTGAGGGACCGGACCCGCTCCCGCCACTCCGGGGAGCCGTACGTCAGCGTGTCGTCGTCGGTGTCGGATACGGCGGCGATGCCGTCCTCGTCCTCGGGGAGGGCGAAGAAGGAGCGGGCCCTGAAGTAGGCGCGGCGCAGTTCGCGCAGCCCGGCCCGGGGGGTCACGGGCAGTTCGCCGCCGCCGCGGACCGCCGCCTCGGGCTGTCCGGGCTGTCCGGGCTCCGGGGCGCCGTCGGTCCGCGTCGCGGGCCTCGCGGCCTCCTCGCGCTCCTTCCACGTCTGGAGCAGGCCCGACTTGAGGTCCTTCGGCAGCACCTCGGCCAGGTAGTGGGCCGAGAAGTAGTCGCCGCGGTTGACCAGGGAGTCGTACGTCATGACAGCTTCTCTCAGCGGGTCACGGGGGCGCGGAGCCACCAGGCGGCGGGCACGGACAGCGGCGGGGGACCGAGCGTGACGGGCGGCGGCCCGTCATGGTCGTCGCGCTTGCGGTCGGGGTCCGGGAGGAGCACCGCGAGGACCCGCAGCAGCGGGCGGCCCGTCGTGAGCAGGGAGTCGGCGAGGTCGGCCAGGCGCTCCTTGGCGCGCTCTCCGGCGAGGGTGGGCTGGTGCCAGGTGGCGAGGCGGCGCTTGTACTCCGCGATGGGCTCGCGCAGCGGCTCGTCCCAGGCGTCGCGGCGCTCGTCGAGGAACGTCTCCGCCGTGCGCAGGACGTCGGGCAGGGCCTCGCGCAGCGGCTCGGGGTCGCGGTAGTGGCGCTTGTTGGCCATGCTCGGGCCGACCCCGCAGCGGCGCAGCAGGGACACCATGTCGTCGTCGACCGCGCCCTTGCGGGTCACACCCATCCACTTGACGACGGTGGGTTTGCCGAGCTTGTTCGAGTAGACGCCCTGGACCAGGTAGATCGGCTCCGCCACGTTCGCGGTGATCATGGGAGCTTCCTGGCGGCCCAGGCGGACGAGCACCTTGTCGGTGAGCCACTCGACGACCGGATGCAGGTCGGTCAGCAGGGAGATCTCCGGCCAGCTGGAGGTCGAGGACTCCCGGGCCCGCTGGAGGGAGTGCTCGGCGAGGCGGCGGTTGAAGGTGACGAGGAGGCGGTCGCGCAGCCGCTGCTCGCGGAGATAGTCCATGGGCAGGGCCCTGAGACGGTGGACGAGATCGACGGGCGGGCGGAAGGAGAGCAGGCCCGACTGCGGGTCGCGGTCCAGCTCCAGCCGGTCGTGGGCGTCGGGGTAGACCTCGCCCAGTGCCTCGTCCAGGAAGTGCGCGCTGGAGTCGAAGAGGCGGGGGACCACGGGGGAGCCGGTGGCGCGGCCGGACGCCGCCGAAGCCGCGCCGGGCGCGGCCGTACGCCCGGAGCCCTCCGGCCCGGCCGCGCCGGCCGACTGGGCCGGCTCGTGCGGGTCCGCCGGTTCGTCGCCGACCGAGCCGAAGAAGTCGGCGAGGAAGTCGTCCATGCCCGCGTCCCCGCCGTCCCCGCCGTTCGCTCCGGGGCGGCGGGAGTCCAGGGACTCGTCCACGGACTTCCCGCGCAGCAGGTCCTGGATGAGGGACTTCTCCTCCGCCTCCGCCCGGTACAGGCCGGTCACGGCCTCGGCGGTGCCCAGGGAGCGGTGGGCCTGGTCCTCGCGGTCCAGCAGCCGCTCGGCGACGACCGTGTCGTCCTTGGCGCCCTCGACCTCACTGGTCAGGATCAGCGCGCGGAACTGCGGCGGCCGGGCCTGCCCGTACCGGTCGATACGGCCGTTGCGCTGCTCGATGCGGATCAGCGACCACGGCACGTCGTAATGGATCAGCTGGTTGCACTGGCGGTGCAGGTTGACGCCCTCGGAGGCCACGTCGCCGGTCAGCAGCACGCGTACGGGCGTGTCGGCTAGGCCGAACTCCTCCACGCAGGCCATCTGCTGCTCGTCGGAGAGACCGCCGTGCATGACGCGGACGCAGTCGCGGGCCGCGCGGCCCTTGAAGCCGAGCGCGGCCGGGAGCACCTGGGCCAGCCACTGAAGGGTCTGAACGCGTTCGGAGAAGACGACGACCCGCGTATCGGAGGTGGGGCCGACACCGATCTCCTCCTTGAGCTCGTGCACGAGGGCGGAGAACTTTGCCGAATCGGCCTCGGTCAGGTCTGCGGCCAGTTCCGACAGCCTTGCCAGTGCGGCCAGTTCGGCGGCGGTGCCCCGCGGGTCGTCCTTCTTCTCCAGGGTCTTGACGCGCGCTGAGACGGTGGCCTTCAGGGCGGCGGGGGAGGACAGGAACGACTTCAGCAGCGTGTACGGGAAGAGGGGCACAGAGCTCACCGAGGAGCGGCCGTCGCGCGGCAGCCAGACGGATGCCAGCTCCTCGAAGATCTTCTCCTCGGCCGGGGTCGCCGGGCAGCGCACCGACCGGGAGGGCCCGCGGTCCGCCCACTGGCCCTTCATCTGCTCGCGGACCTCGGGACTGATCTTCGTACGGCGGATGAACAGGTGCTTGATGTCGTCGGCGCGGTAGCTCTCCGGGTCGCGGATCGCCGCCGGGTCCAGCAGGCTGATCAGCTCGGCGAACGACCGCGCGTCGCCGTTGTGCGGGGTGGCGGAGGCCAGGATCAGGGCGTCGGTGCGGGGAGCGAGGACCTGCGCGAGCTGGTTGCGCAGGGAGCCGCGGTTGATCAGGTTGTGCGACTCGTCGATGACGACGGCGTCCCAGCGGATCTGCTCCAGATGGTGCCGGTACTGATCGGCGTTCTTGAGGGTGTCGATGGAGACAATGACCCGCTTGAAGGAGGTGAAGGGGTTGCGGCCGGCCGGGATCTCCCGCTGGATCCGCTCGATACCGACCGAGTCCAGCCGCACCAGGGGAATCGAGAAGCGCGTCCACAGCTCGTGCTGGAACTGCTCCAGCACATGCTGCGGGGTGACGACGAGGATGCGCTCTCCCCGGCCGCGGCGGATCAGCTCGGCGAGCGTCAAGCCGATCTCCAGGGTCTTGCCCAGCCCCACCACGTCGGCGATCAGCAGGCGCGGGCGGAGATTCGCGCCCGACAGGGCCAGCTCGGCGGGGCGCCGCTGGTAGGGCAGGGAGTCCAGCAGGAACGAGTCGGCCAGGGCGAGCCGGCGCTCCGACTGGGGCAGCGCGGTGCGGCGCAGCACCGCCTCGAGGAACAGGCGGGAGCGCCGGTAGTTCGGCGAGTCGTCCGGGACCAGCCGGGTGTCGCGCGGGTCCAGCAGCTCGATCCGGTCCAGGCCCGAGAAGAACACCGCCTCCTGGTCGCGTACGAACTCCGACACCCCGACCACCTCCAGCCGGGTGCCGTCCTCCGCCGTCGGCGCGGAACTCCTGACCAGCCACTCCTCGTCCCGCACGAGGACCTGGGCGCCGGCCGGGTACTGCTCCTGCACCGTCCGCTCCGCTGTCGCGCCGCTGTGCTCGGAGCTGGTCTGGACGGCGGTCACCCGTGGCCTCCTGAGGTCGTACGTGGGGCGGGCCCTTCAAGGGCCCGTCAAGTATCGCCGGTCTGTCGGGCGTATGGGTCAGAAGGGCGTACTGGCGGCGTATGCCTCGCGCAGCCGCTGCGCGGTGATACGGGCCTGAGCGCTGTGCCGCAGCGAGCGCCGCCCGGTGGCGCCGCGGTCCTTGGAGCGGGCGGTGGGCGACGGCGCGGCGGTCCGTGGGGGCACCGCGGGAGTGTCCGCGGGGTCCGCGGACGTGCGGCCGGGGGCGGCGGGCGGCGGTACCAGCGGCTGCTGGGAGGGCGGAGTGGATACCGGCTGCTGCCGGTCGGGAGGGGTGTCAACCGTGACGGTGACCGCCTCTGCGGAAGCTGCCGAGGATCTGCCGGGCCGGGGGACGGCGAGCAGCTCGTCCAGGAAATGCGTGGGGGCGGCCGTATAGCTGGTGAGCCGGCGCCGCGCCTGGGCAACCTTCACCCCCTGCGCTTCGATCAGCGCCCGGCACTGCCGCACTACCTCGTCGAGCGGCGGCCGATCCTGCGCCTGGTGGGCCAGCATCGCCGTCAGCAGCGGGACCAGCTCCTCCGGCACCCCCGACAGATCGGGAGCGATCGTGGGGCGCACGACCTGGTGGAACAGGACGTGGATGTTGTCGGCCCGATACGGGAGGTGGCCCGAGACGGCGAACAGCAGGACGGCCCCCAGCGCGTACACGTCGACTTTGGGCGTCAGCGGCTTCTCACCGTTCGCCTGCTCGGGCGGCATGCAGGAAGGGGTGCCGACGACGGTATTCGGCGCGGTCAGTGACACGCTCGACTCGGCGAACACCGCGAGCCCGAAGTCGATGATCTTCGGACCGTTGGGGCCCAGCAGCACATTGGCGGGCTTGAGGTCCCGATGCAGCAGCTTCTGCTTGTGGACGGTGGCCAGCGCCTCGGCGAGCGTCGCCCCCAGGGAAGCGGTGAGCAGGGCGGGCAGCGGACCGTGGCTGCCCACATGCTTGCTCAGGTCCAGTCCCTCGACGTACTCGGTGGCCAGCCACGGCGGATCCGCCTCCGGGTCCGCGTCCAGCAACGCGGCCACCCGCGCCCCTCCCACCGTCTTGAGGATCTCCACCTCCTGCGCAAACCTCTGCCGCGTCTCGGAGTCCACAACAGACGGCTTGATCACCTTCACCGCGGCCGGCTCCCCACCCGGCGACTCGCCCAGATACACCTGACCCATACCCCCGTGCCCGATCCGCCCGAGCAGCTCGTACCCACCCAGCTCGGCGGGGTCCTCGGGGCTGAGGGGCGTGATGGGCACGTGGGGCCTCTCCTTCGGGACGGGGTGTGGTGGGAGCGGTGCTCATCGTCACGCTAGACCACCTCGCGGAGATTCGGCACGGCTACTTGCCGGAAGCGGAACCAGCTGCTCGCCGCCGGATCATTTTGAGGGACGCGATGTCCCCCTGAACCGCGTCCTCGGCTCGCCAAAACCCCCAGCCGTCCGTGGAGAGTGTGGATTGCGGGGCAGTGGGATCCACGTCACCACTCACTTGGAACTTCCGCTTTGGAGAGGCACGCAGCGCCGCCGGCTTCCGCTGGTTCTGGCAAGCCCTCGCCGCCGCGGAACAGATGCGGCTGGCAACGAACCCTGAAAGGTGAACCAGCTCTTGACATCGCCGCCCTTTGGGTGGAGTCGAGCCCTTCATGGAACCGGGCGGGCGGGCCACGGTGTGCCTCGCCCCACTCAGATCTTGATGATGGTGAGGGACTCGACGAAGGCGCCGGGTTGCGCTGTGAACTGGCGTGCGAGGGGGCGGATGCGAAGGTGACGTGTGCCGTCCCCTGGCGACACCGTCGTTCACGTCCTTCCCCCGGCGAACCAGTCGGCCTTCGACGTTTCGCAGAGGCGGGTGCCCGTGTCAGTTGCACCGTCTACGCTGCACTACTGGCTGTTGCTGTTGGGGAGATCGCTACAGCCGTTCCCTGCTGCGCAGACCATGTGTGACAACAGCTGCGAAGGAGGTTGCTCGGCCGTGCTGCCTGCGGACCAATACTGCGGACCGCCCCTGGGCGATGCGCTGGCACTGCGGAGCTCTGCTCAAATTGGGACGGTCCAAGAGCGCATCAGGCTCGACGCTGTCCACTCAGGACATGTACGCCACCCGGCGATCAGCTACCCGATAGGTTCGTCCCATGCCCGGCCGCCTTCTGGAACTACACGTCGAAAACTTCCGAAGCCTTCGCGACGTGACCATCCCACTCGGTCCGCTCACCGTCCTGGTGGGCCCCAACGGAGTGGGAAAGTCGAACGTACTGAAGGTATTCGACTTCCTTGCCGCAATCATCCGTACTGACCTCCAGCCTGCACTCGACGAGCGCGGTGGCTTCGACGAGGTGGCTTTCTGGGGTGGGGACAAACCGCCGACATCCATGGTGATCCGCCTCAAAGCGGACTGGACGACGCATGCGAGTATCAAAGCTCCGGACGAGTACTCGCTGACCATTCGCAGGCGTTCCATGCCTGGTAGCCGAGACTCCTACACCTTGTCACGCCAGGAGAGTTTCCAGTTCAAGCGGACACGGGGTCGAGGCCGTCGCATCACCATTTCTGGGGACGAAGCCCGCGTTGTAGACGACAAAGCCGGTCGCGAGTCGGATGGGGGTAGCTTCGGTATCCAGCGGTTGAGTAGCGGTCTGTCCACCCTGCCCCGATTGGGGCGTTCGGACGGCGGGGAAGAGGTTGCGAGAGTAGCAAACCGTTTGTCATCTTTCAGGGTTTTCGATGTGAACGTTACCGCTGCTCGACAGCCGACGCGTGCCCGCTCGATCAAGGCTGATCGCTTGGAGTCCCATGCTGAGAACCTGGCGGCGTTTCTCATCCAACTCAGTACGGATGAGGAGCGCTGGGAGCTGTTGACGCGAGACGCCCGCCGTATCCTTCCGCAACTGGATGCCATCGAATTCGAGCAGGTCGGGGGCTATGCGGATCGACTTGCTGTGGTGCTTCATGAACACGGCCTGCGTCGGACCACTCCGCTCGCTGATGCCTCGTTCGGAACAGTGCGTCTTCTCGGGCTACTGGCCATGCTTTACGATCCCCGGCCTCCGGCGCTGACGTGTGTAGAAGAGATCGACCACGGTCTGCATCCGCAAGCTCTTGAGCTCATTGTGGAGCGAATGAGGGAAGCGTCAGAACGAACACAATTCATCGTGGCGACCCACTCGCCAGCGCTCGTCGACCGATTGGAGCCGCACGAGTTCATCGTGTGTGATCGTGACGAAGGCGGTGCGTCCATCATTCCCGCCCTGACAACCGATCAGGTCCGGGCGATCGTCGCAGAGACAGGCGATCAGCCGCTTGGTGAGCTCTGGTTCTCCGGCGTTCTGGGTGGCGACTTAACGGAGGACGAACTGTGAGTCGCCGGCGGATACCCAAGTCCCTGAGTCGGGGTGTGGTTGTGCTTGCAGGCGAAAGTGCGAATGATCGCCGCATGCTGGCCGCGTTCATAAAGGCCGCCCACCCTGCGCTTGCGGCTACCGTCACGCTTACCGAGATAACCGACCCCGTGCGGTTGCGGAAGAAGTCGGGTGCCGAGCTGGCAACGGCAGCGGGCACCTTAGTGAGCAAGGCGCGCGGCAAAGCCCGGTTGAAGGCCAGCGAGTTCGTGGGCATCGCTGTTCACGAGGACATGGACGCCTGCCCTGGACCCGCCTATGACTCTGCACGGAAGTCCGTATCGAATGCGCTGGCGAAGGCGGCCGGTGCTTCCTCCTCTGTCTACGCGCTTGCTGCCGCAGAGTCCGAAGCGTGGCTCCTCCTCTTTCCGGAGGCATTTACGCTCTATCGATCCTCGTGGAAAATCCCGGCGACGTGGCAGGGGAAGGACAGCGGGCGTCGGCAGACTCCCAAGGAGGACCTCGAGGGCCTTCTCACCAGTCCACGCTTCAGGGAGAGCGATGGGCCTGAGATCGTATCCAGGGCTTTGACGCACGGACTGCTCGTGGAGCCCAAGGGGTCGAATCGCTCCTACCAGGAGTTCGTCGCAGACATCTCCGGCTGGAAGGTTCCCGGCTAGTCGAGTCGTTGGCCGTGCAAGGGCAGTTACCGGCGTACAGGTTGAACACCTCTCACCGTCGTGGGCGGGGCCAGCAGGAGCTACAGATGAACTCGCGCAGGTCGGTGCGGACCTGGCCGACGCCCACCTCGAAGCGTGGGGCGGCCGAGTCCGCTTGGTCGCCCCCGGGTGAGAATCGCTGCCGGCGTGGATAGCGCTGCTGGCCAGCGCGCGGACGGACCATTGGCAACGTGCCGTTCCCCGAGCGGCCCGAAGCGTCTCCGATGCAAGGCCATGCTCAACTCGCCCGTATACACGAGGGATTGGCTCGGTGAGGAGTATGACTGGAAGACTATGGTGGCTAGTATGATTAGCTGATCTACGCTTATGATCACTGCGTGTGTGCGGCTGACCTCATCCAGGGCGTGGCGGGCTCCGTGCCGGGCGTCGACTTCGGAGCGCGAGTGCTCGTGTGTCCGGCATACGGAAGCAAGGAGTCGCGTAGACATTGGCACGACACACTTGAGCGGGAAGTGTCCTTTCATGGCGTGGAGTTGACGAGACATCTGTTGCCTCGACAACTTGAGCAGCTCAGTCGCCTTCATCCCGCAGGTGTGGCCCGCTTCTGGGGTGCCACATCGACTCATGACAAGGCCATGTCCAGCGTTCGTACAGGCGACGTGGCTCTGTTCACTGGGGCGAAGAAAGTACTTGCTGTAGGAGAAGTCGGCGTCATCTTCGTCAACCGCGAGGTGGCCGATACGCTCTGGCCGCCATCGCCCGGAGGCAAGAGTTGGCATACCGTCTACAGCCTGCGGGACTTCGTCCCAGCTGAGGTTCCATACGAGGAACTAGCTGAACTGATCGGATATTCAAAAAACTATGGATTTCCAGGACAGTTGGTGCTCGAAGGTGACAAAGCGCGTGCTGTCATTGAGGGATTGCGCATAACCACCAGGACGCTGTTGGAGCAACTCGGCGTCGAGAATCCGCCTGCCCGTGATCCGCTCCCGGTTCAGCGGACCGAATTGGAACAGCAGCACACGCCGGTCGTCAGCTACGAGCGTGCGGCGGCGACGACCCTCTACAGGCGTGAGGAACAACCGTTGGTCACGGAGTTCTGCGCCACGCTCACCGTCGCAGCTGGGCGCTTCCGCTCTCCAGCCGGCCTCTGTGACATCTACATACAGGGACCTGACAGCGTGGAGGTGATCGAAGCCAAGAGCCGCATCGAGCACGCGTACGTGCGTGAAGCCCTTTCCCAGTTGCTGGACTACGCCCCGCACAGTCCGCGTCCTGCGGACCGGCTTGCGGTTCTGCTCCCTGATCCGCCCGCCGAGCGGGAACTTCAGTTGCTGCACCGGTATGGGGTCGATTGCATTCACCGGGTGTCTCCCGGCGTCTTTCGGAGAGTTCCGGCTCCCGACGACAGGCGGCAGCTGATGAAAAGACTGTGGACGGAGAGCTGAGTCCATCAGCCGCGCCGGTGAACCCGGCCATGAGTGCGGTGAGAGCGACACCGACTGAGACGATGTGACGAGAAGCTCCACAACCGGCAGGAATTCCGCCATTCATCGGCAGCACTGACGATGGCGGAGGCCTCCGCGGGTGCCGGTCCAGCAGGTCGAGGATGCGGGCGCGGGCCACCATGATGCAGGCGAAGCGGTGTCGGGACAGCAGGACGCACATGCGGCTCGTCTCCAGGTGGAGGGCGGAGGCGTCCTGGCGGCCGGACAGCGGGTGCTAGACGAGGGTGACGTCGAACTCGCGGCCCTGGAGGCGGTTGGCGGTGTTCACGGTGATGCTGGTCAGGTGGCGGCCGGTGAGACGGGAGCGGACCGCGTCCGTGCAGCGGGCCGGAACCGTGGGCCAGGCTGGCGTACGACAGCACACCTTGCTCGCCCAGGGGTGCTGGCGTTTCCGGGAGCCGCCGGGAGACGGGGCCGGACGGGGGACTTCACCTCCGTGCCGACCGCGAGACCGACGCGGGTATCGGCGCGGAGGGTGATCGTCGGACGCCGCACCTGGGAGCTGGGACGGTCGCCGGGGAGGAAGTGGTCCTCGTCCCTGGCCGTCACCGTGGCCGTGAACGTGCGAAGTGCTTGTCCCGCAGGCAGGAGGTCGCCAGCCGCCAGATCGAAGTTCCGTTGGTGGAGCGCAGGGGCCTTCCCTGTTTCGGGGTGCTGACCTGCGGAAACGGCCCAAGATCCCTGCCACGAATACGCCACGATCGCTGACAAACAGTGGCCCAGTGCTGCATCCGGCTGCGCATACGACGAGACCCCGCACCCAGCGTCCTGGCTGGTGCCGGGGTCTTTCGGCACCTCGTGCGAAGTGCCCCCGGCGAAGGACCCGGTACATGGGGATGTACCGAACCCTCGATGGGCGGTGAGCTGGTGATCCAGACCGCCGGGTGGTCTCGGCGGGTGTCGAAGGGGCTTGGGGAGCGGGCCGGCTTCCCAGGTGGCTCCCAGCGCCCAGCATGGCGCCGCCGCTACCTCTGACGTGACAGGTCGTCCACCAGAAGGTCGAGAGTGGCCTCCTCATGGAGTGCGACGCCGAGGGCCGTCATGGCAGGGGCGAGATCCGAGTCCCAGTCCGCGCTGACCGGCCGGCCGTCGAGCGCCAGTTGAGGGATGCCCTCAGCCTGGCTGCGAGCGACCAGGTGCTCGTAATCCGCGGTGCCCATGCGCCACGGCACGGCGTCGTAGCGGCGGATGACCCGGTTGGCCAGAACGATCCCTGGCCAGTCGAAGTCGCCGTGGTAGGCGAAGCGACAGCCTGTGGCGGCGAGGGCGTCAAGAAGCGTGACGACCACTGTGGCGGCGCTGCCGGACGTGCACACGAGGGGGCGGACGCAGGCCGCGTCTGCCGCGGCTTCCACCACGCGCGGATTCTCACAGATGTGGATGAGCGTTCCGGCAGGGAGACGCAGCCGCAGGGAGTGCAGGTCGCGCGGCGTCAGGTGCGTTTCAGCGTGATGCTTGGCCCGCTCCCGCAGGGCACACTCCCGCCAGCCTTCGCCGGCGGGGCGCAGCCCGTAGGTCAGCACTGTGCTGGAGACCTCGTCCGGTGTGACGGACACCAGCCGCCACAGAGCGCGTCGGCCGGCCGCGTCGTCGGGGAGCTCGGTGCCATGGGCGAGGGCGACACCGCGTTGGACGAGGCGTGCGAGCCAAGTGCCGTCGTCCAGGCCGTGCGCTGAGCCGGTCGTCATGGCGGCGAGTTCTCCTCGGCCGAGGGCGTTGCCGCTACGTTCAGGACCGAGGAGAACGGTGAGGACTTGGACCGCCTGCTGGAATGTCCGGATCGCCGCATCGGGCGTCACTCCCCTTGGAATCCCGGCCCGGCGCAACAGGTCGTACCACCGTCTGGGCCATTCCTGGCCGGCGAGCGGGGAGGCGTCCAGGGACGACGCGAGGGACGACCACACCTGATCCCGCCGTGCCGTCGCGTCCGCGCGGGCGGCACGGCGGTCGGTGAGGGGCGGGCCGAGTTCCTCCAGGGTGTCCCTGAGACCGAGTCCGGCGGCCGAGGCGCGCAGCCGTGCGTCGAGCACGTCGAGCCGTACGGTCACGGCGGCACTGGTGAGGGGTTTGCCCAGGAGGAGGGACAGGTCGTTGCGTTCCTGGGTGTTCAGCGCGGCCAGCCGGAGCGAACCGGTGGCTTGTACACCGTTGCTCTCCAGGCGTTTGCGTATGCCCTCCCAGAGCCGGGTGAGTCCCGGTCCCGTCAGCCAGTCGCGCGTCGCGGGGGGCAGCCCGCTCATACGGACACCAGACGCCGGTGCCGACCGTTCCAGGTGTAGTGCAGGGTGGCCACCCCGCGCATATGGGGGTCGCGGAGGCATTCGTAGATGTGCAGGGATGGCACCTCGGGCCAGTTGCCCATGAGCCGTTCGCTGGTGAGGACGAAGTCGAGATCGAGGTCGACGAGGATACGACCCAGTCGGCCATGGGTCGGCTCGTCGACCTTGGCGAAGGCGTCGTCCAGGAGGATCAGGCGTGGCGCGTGCGGTGTCGACTCGGCGAGGCTCGTGAAGTGGGCGGCGGCCGCGGCGAAGAGCACGAGGTAGGAGAGGACCCGCTGTTCGCCCTGGCTGAGTCCGGTCCGGCCGGTCAGCTTCCTACGGCGGCCAGGGGCGGCGTCCTCAACCACGAAGGTGTGGAAACGGAACCAGTCGCGGTAGTCCAGGGCAGTCCGCAGATGGGCGGCGTAACCGGCTGACGGGTCGGTGCGTCGGGCGTCCTCGATCCGGCGTTGCAGTACTTCGCGGAGCTGCTCGGTCTCCTCGCGCGTCCGGAGGCTCGACGGACTGCGCAGCAGGTCCACGGCTGCCCGGACGTCCGCGTCCACGTCCTCGTCCAGCTTCCACAGCAGCTCGACACCGAGACCGTGGGAGGTGCGCACGGTCCGCAGGGTGTCGTTGAGAGCCGCGACCAGGTTCGCCGCGGTGATGACCTGTGCCGAGAGGTGGTCGCCGAGTTCGCCGGTCAGGAACCGCTGGAACACCTCACGCTCGCGTTCGGTGAGCCGTCCCCGGGCCTCCGCAGCCTGGACCGCGATCCGCTCGCCGACGGCCGCGACGTCATGGGACCCGTGGTCGTCGACCAGTCGGCAGACCTTGATCCCGTCGCGTTCCTCCAGCTGCGCGTCGAACCCGCCGGCCAGTTGGTCGCGCAGATCGGTGTGCCGGTTGAGCAGGGTGCTGTCCGATACCTCGCCCTTCGGACGGCCGAGTGCCTGCTCCACGGCCCCGGCGAGGGCCCGCAGCGCGCGCAGACGGCTGCGGACGTCCACGCTGGGATTGTCCGACACGTACTCGGGCAGCGAGGACCGGTCAAGGCCGGCGCCGAGCACCACCTCCGGTCGGCCGAGTGCACGGCGAAGAGCGCTGCCGGTGTCGATGACCGCCGTCTCCTGGTCCGCCAGGGTCCCGCGCAGCCGCTTCTCGTCCTCTTCCGCGCGTATGCGCAGGTCGTGGAGGTCATCGCGGGCTCGCTGCGCCCCAGGCAGGGCGCGGACGGCGCTAGCGATGCGCTGCTTGGTTTCCTGCTCGCGGGTGAGGATTTCCTCCTCGGACGACCCGATGGCCTCCTCGCGGGTCCGCAGGTCCTGCTCAGCGGTGCGCAGTCCGGTGAGGTGGACCCGGTAGCTCTCCTCCGCGGCCAGGCGATCCTCTCGGGCACGTTCGTACCGTTCGGCGTCCGTCTGATTCGCGCCGAGCCGCTCGCCCGTGCCGCCGACCGCCCTGCGTAGCTGCCCGACACCGCTGAGCAGGGCAGCCAGTGCGGTGCGTACGCGGTCCAAGGCATCGGGGTCGCTGGGCAGGTCGTGAGCGGTCGCGGTGGCGTCCGCCTCGGCACGCGCCGATACCGCGAGAGCACGGGCTTCCTCGGCCTGCCGTGCCGCCCGGGTCGCCTTTGTGGTCAGGTCACGTAGGGTCCTCTCGGCTGATTCGGTCCTGTTCCATGCGGTCGCGAGATTTTGCGCCCGGGGGAAGTCCCGTTCCGCGAGTGTGAGAGCCCGGCGCATGGCATCGGTTACGGCGAGTTCCTCGCGGACGTCGGCCAGCCGCTGTTGCGTCTGCGTGATCCGCTGCTCCAGCTCGGCGAGGATGCGCCGCCGGGTCTCGGCGCGTACGGCGGCCCCCACGTACTCGGTGCCGCCCTTGTCGTGACGGCCGCTGAGCACGCCCAGACGCCAACTGCCGTCGTGGTACACCGCGTTGTGTGCGGAGTTCTGCGCTGCCGGTGTGAGCGCGATCGAGGCCAGCAGACGCTCGACGCGCGCGGACGTCACGCCGCACCCCGGTTCAGGGGCTGGGCGCAGGGCCGAGGCGAGAGTCGGTCCGTCCGACAGCACGGGACTGGGTTGGAGGAGGGTGTCCCGGGTGCGGGGGTCGAGAAGGACGCCGTCCGCGCTTACCCACGCGTCCAGGATTCCGCTCGCTTCCAGCGCCCCTTCGAGACCGGCCCGGTCGGCCGGTGCCAGGTCGTCCGCGAAGTCCACGAGGCGGTAGAAGGGGGCTCCGCTGCCCGGCGTCCTCTCGGCGACGCGATGGTGCGGGGCCGACGGCTCAGGGTCGGTACGTTGCTCCCAGTCCCGCTTCCGCTCCGTCAGGCGGTCGAGTTCCTCATCGAGTCGGCCGACGCTGAGCGCCAGTGCGTCCCGGCGTCCGGTGAGTTCCTCGCCGTACGGTTCGAGTGCGGCCTGAGCGGTTCGCCACGCCTGGCTGTCGATGTCGGGTGGCAGCGTGCGGTCCGCGAACGGCGCCTCGGCGGAGGTCTCGTGGCCGACCGTGGAATGGACGGTGTCCAGCGGCGGGCAGTCGGGCCCCAACGCGGCCCGCGTGTGCGCCGCCCACTCAGCGACGCGGCGGGCATAGGTGCCGCTCTCCTCGGCGACCTTCTGGCAGCTGACGTCGCGACGGCCGGCGGCCTCTTCCGCCTCGCCCTCCAGCCGTTCCCGCTCGGCATCGGCCTGAGCCGCTCCGGCGCGGGCCGCGTCGGCCCGTGAGATGAGGCGGGTCACTTCCTGGACCATCCGGGCCCGGTTTTTCGCGACCGTCTCGGCATCCTCCAGCTGGTTCTGCCAGGACCGCAGTCCTTCCTGTGTGGTGGCCGTGTCTGCCCGGGCCGCCGACTGGTGCCGTACGGTGCGCGTCTCCCCGTCCGGAGTCGTCAGCTCCGTCTCGGTGGCCGGGGCGAGGACCGTGCGTGACAGGGCCACCGTCTCGCCGAGATGGCCGGTGGGAAGCCCAGCCTTCTCCGCGTGTGTCAGCAACTCCCGGTGTTCTGTGCCAAGTTCGGCCAGCCGACTCCCGAGATGGTCGACCCCTTCGGCCAGCCGTTCCGCCGTGCTCTCCTCCGTGTCGTGGGCGTTGCGCAGGGTGGTGAACGCGGCCACGGCGGCGGTGCGCAGCGCCTCCACCGTGCCGCGGCGCTCCGACAGTTCGCGCAGGCTGCGGTAGGCGTGACTGGCGTGCAGGGCGGCCAGGTCGGTCCGGGCGGCCTGTTCCTCGTCGCGCAGGGTCTCCAACCGGCCCTTTGACTCGTGCTCCTGCGTCCGCAGGTCGCTCGTCCGCTGTGCGGCGTCTCCGGCCGCCCGGCGCCGCTGTGCGAGGACGCCCAGCTCGTGGCTCACTCGCTGCGCGGAGGCGCGCAGGACGCCGGCCAGGTAGCCGCGGTAACTGGTGAGGAACGTGCGCAGTGCTGTGTCGGTGCGTTCCAGGCGGCCGAGTTCGTCTCGTACGGCGTCGAGGTCGTGGAGGTTGCGTGCCACCTGCTCGACCACGTCCTCGTCGAGCCCCGGCAGGGTCTCGCTGAGCAGGGAGGCCAGGCCCCCGTGCTCGATGCGGTCCCCGACCGTGGGGCGCCGCAGCCGGTGGAGGAGCTGGGTGAGGTTGCGGTAGCGCGTCGCGTCGGTGATGCCGAACAGGTCCCGGGCCACTCGGGAGCGGTGCCTGACCGCCCGCTCGGTCGTGTTGTCGGAGCCGACAATCTCCTTGAGCCGGTCGACCGGCAGCGGCTTTCCGCTCTCGACCAGGTGCAGGTCCTCACCGACCCGCAGGGAGGTGACGAAGAACGTCGGCAGCGCCTTCTGCGTCGACTTCGAGGCACGGATGGCGACACCGAGCGTCAGAAAACGGTGGCTGCCGTCGTCGGTCGTGCCCCGGAACTCCACCCACAGGTACCCGAGACGGTTGGTCTGCTCGAACCCGTCCAGCATCAGCCAGGCGAGAGTGGTGCGGCCGGTGCCGGTCGCGTCCAGTGCCCGGGAGTCGCCGTCCAGAAGATACGGGAGCAGCATCTCCAGGGCCTTGGACTTGCCCGCGCCGTTCTTGCCGCGCAGGAGCAGCCGTCCATCGCCGAAGGAGAACTCCTGAGTGTCGTACTGCCAGACGTTCTGGATGCCCGCCCGGTGCAGCCGGAAACGGGTGCCGGTGGTCGTCGCGGGGGCGGCGGTTGTCGCGGGGCCGGAACGCGGCAGCGGAACGAGGCCACGCGCGTCGGTGGTCATAGCGGTAACTCCTCTTGCACGTCGGTTCCTTGGCGCGCTGTCGCAGCGGGGCGCACGGTCACGAGGGTGGCGTAGCGCGCCGCCGCGGCCAGCAGCACCCAGCCGTCGCCGCCGGGCCGTGCGCCATGGACATCGGTCACCGTGCGTCCTTCCGACACTTCTTCGACGTACCCCTCCGGCAGCCCTTCGCCCTCGGCGCGCAGCCGCCCGGCGCGGGCCATCAGCCGCATGCGGACCAGCATGTCCAGCACGGCCTCCCGCAGGGCGGGGAGGTCCTCCAGGTAGCCGCGCTGCCAGTTGCTGCGCTGCCCGTACTCGGCGATGAGCCCGGCGAGCACCTCGTCCACCAGGCCGTCCGGGACAGCCACCCCGATGACGAGCGTTCCGCCGGTCGCCGGATGCCCCGGTTCCTGGGGCCGAAGCCGCTCCACGAGCCGTTCCACCAGCAGTAGCGCGGCCTGTGCGACGGTCCCGGTGCCCGGCAGGTGCAGATCCGTCAGCTCCTCCTCGGGGTCCACCAGCGCTACGCCTTCGGCGCGGATCTCCATCTCCAGGCCCAGGAGTTCGGAGAAAGCCTGGCCTTCCCGGCGCTGCCGGGTGCGCAGCCAGTCGCGCTCGGCGTCGGTCAGCTCGTCGAGGTGGACGACAGGTGTCTCGACAAGCATTCGGCGTACATAGGTACGCGGCCCGCTGAACCCCGGGTCCGCTGCCCGTCGGACCAGGTCGGCGCCGTCCCGAGCCTGTGCGAGCGGGCCGGCGACGACCACGCGCGCCAGCTCCCGGTCCACCGTGATCAGGGCCTCCCCGCCCGCCTCCTGCGCGATCGCGGCCACCTGGCCCTCGGTCTCGATGAGGACGCCCCACTCGACGAGCTGGCGCAGAGCCGCTACCAGGGTTCGCTTCCCGGCCGCCCGGCCCGTCTCCTCCAGCTCGATCCCCGCGTCGGCGGCAGCCGCCCTGATGTCGGTGACCAGGTGCGACAGCAGCATCTGCTCGGGCGCGGTCACCAGCACGGAGAGGGCCAGCGCGAGGCAGGCGTACGTGTGCGGGGTGAAGGGCGTGCCGGTGGAGCGCTCCAGCCGGTGTCCCGATCCCGCCCCCAGCCCCGCCTTGAACAGCCGGGCGAAGGAGCTGTCGACCAGCAGGCGGTAGCCGAGCACCTGCTGGAACCGTTTGCCCAGCCAGTCGGCGTGCCTGCGGATCAGAGGGAAGAGGTCGGCATGCGGGCCGTCGGCCGCGACTAGGGGATGGGCGAGCAGCAGCCGGGCGGCGGTTCGACGCTCGGCTGCTAGGGCTACGTCGTGAGTGGAGGGAAGGGTCATGACACGCTCACCTCCGCCTCCGCTTCACCGTCGGCCGCCGCCGAGATACGACCGATTTTCAACTCCAAATCGTCCAGCAGCAGGTCGCCGTCTGCCGAGTCCAGCACCGTCCGGGTGCCCTCCGTCCGGCGCACGGTGAGCCGGATACCCAGTTCAGCGTCCTCGCTGCTCGCCGAGTCCAGGTCGAACCCCGCTGTCCCCTCCCCGTCCGCGCCGGTGCGCCTCCTGAGCTGAGCGTTTCCTAGTGCCGTCGCCAGCAGCTCCAGGAGCAGCCCGAGCGCAGCCGAGGTGAGTCGCACGACGGCGAACCGACCCGATGCGCTGCGCAGTTCGTCCGCTGCCGCTGCCCTGGCCGTCGCCCGTTGACGGGCGGCCTCCCGCAGCCGCTCCTTCTGCGCGGAGTGGTCCTCCACCGCGGAGGCCCGGCCCCGCTGGGCACGGCTGCCCCTCTCCCGCAGGGCCACCGGCACTTCGACCACCGGACCGGTCCACCAGCTCGTGTAGGCGGGCACCACCTCGTCGGTGGCCGGGGGTATGCCCAGATGGCGGGCGCCGTACAGTCCGAAGGCGGCGACGGCTATGTCGTGTGCGTCCTGCGGTGCCGCTTCGTCGAACCAGCGGGCCAGCCGCAGCAGATCCTTGCGCCGGGACATCTCCCCGGTGGCCGACCGCAGCATCCGCTTGGCGTTGGCGAGCAGCGACTGCAACGCTCGCAGGGTGGCGTCCCGCAACTGCTCGACCTGGCTGCCCTGACCGTCGGTGTCTCTGAACCAGCCGCGCAGGCCCTCCCAGTCCGCGAGCTCGCGTCCCCGGCTGCGCTGCACCCGGACCTCCAGGCGGCCTTCGCCCTGCGCCGACAGCCCGGTGAGCCCCTGGGCGTGGGCGTCCAGCCGGTCCAGCAGAGCCGGGATGTGCGGCCACAGGGTGTCCAGCGCCGCCGAGATGCGGGGCGCGCGGAACGCCACGTCCTCGGTGATCGCCTCGACGTAGTCCAGGAGCAGTTCCTTGAAGCCCTGGTACTCGGCGCTGTCCAGGTCGTAGCGGGACAGCACCTGGCCGAGGTAGGCGTAGAAGTCGCGTATGGAGTCCGCGAACTCGCTGAACTGCACGAACAGCGTGCTGATCCGCTCCAGCCCGTTCTGCGGCTCGATGCCGCCCGGCGTGGTCACGAGGTCGGCCAGCTCCCGCAGGCCGCGCTCGACCAGGCCCAGCAGTTCGTTGCTCACCTCGCGGGCGGCGTCGGCCTCGGCCAGGACCCCGTCGGCGTCCCGCTGGATGCGTTCGCCTAGTTTCGACAGCTGGTAGCGCGAGCGGGAACGCTGGTACTCGCTGATGCTGGACGCCTTCACGGTGTGGCTGCTGCGCAGCAGGTTTCCCCAGGTCACCAACTGTTCCAGCCGGACCGTGAGAGTGTCGGCGTCGAGCCCCGCGGCGGAACCACCGCTCTGGCGTAGCTTCGCCATGATGTCCGGGACGGCCAGATCCGCCAGCAGCGTTCCGCAGAAGACCCGCATGATCGCGACATGCTCCAGCCGCTCGGGCGCGCTGAGGTAGGTATACGCATTCAGCCGCCGCCGCGCCTCCTCGTCGCAGTCCTGACCTGCACCGGATGCTGATGCTCCCATGCCCGTGAGGTTACGCCGCGTATACGGGCGCCGCCGGTGGGTGGCCGAAAATGCCACGGACGTGTGCCGGCCCGTAGCGTTTCCTGTAGCGACTCCTGCGAGCGCGTTGAACACCCGCCGGGAAGACCTCGGCGAGTGGGAGCACCTCTCCTCGTACAAACTCGTCGCGGACCCGGACACCATCCATCTGGCCGAGCCCGACCGCGCTGCGAGCACGTCGACAGCTATGGCAGCAGCGAGCCCCGGCAGGGCATCGCTTGAAACTGCTGCTCGACGAGAACGTGCCCCGCCCCATGGCTGAGATCGTGCGCATCAGCACGGCTGCCTGGTGGGCCTGGAGGCGGCTGACGCGGCGTAGGTGGGATGCGGCTCGCACCAGGCCGCCTTGGTGGTCATGGGACGGCATCGTCGAGGTGTCCTGGACGCAGTACCTGCGCAGAGCGCCGACTGATCTGGGTCAAGGCTTTTTCGCCTACCCATCCGGATCGTGAGTCGAAGGCCCGGACATACCGCCTCACCAACTCGCTGTCTTGAATCCCAAACGACGTGCACTCGACGAAAGTGCTTGAACTCCGGGCGCATTCCTAAGAAAATCCCAAATGGCGTGCACCCCGCAGCGCGTGGCCTGCGTCTTCTACTGTCCTTCCTGAAGCCGGGATCACCGGCTCACTCGTCCACTGGGAAGATCCCCCGACCTCAGGAAGGAAACCCGTGCAGCTGAGGCTGATGTACGTGATCATCGCGGTCCTCGCGGCGCTTGTCGCCGCGCTGGTCGGCAGCGTCGTGACCGTCGTCGAGGGAGGGCGTCCCACGGCGGCCTTCAAGACCGGAGCATTGACCTTCGCCGGTTCCCTGACGCTCCTTGTCGTGGTCATGGGCGCCCTGGGTGTGGTGGGCTCGTGAGTGACGTGGGTGCCCTTGGAGGACACGTGCAGGCCGAGGGTCCCTCCTCGCTAGACGAAGTGCTCGCGAAGGTGCGCCGACACCGCACGCACCTCTCGCGGCTGATGAACACCCATGACGCGACTCGCCTCGTCCTCGGGCTGCTGTACCTGAGCCGGACCGCGCACGCCGCTCCCGGCACCGGCGTACCGACATGGGCGTGGTTGCTGGGTCAGCCAGCAGGGCGCGGTTCGGGTATCCGCGCTGCCGTGAGCAAGTGTCTGAGCCACTGGCTTCCCGCAGCGGACGAACAGAGCGCAGAGGTGGACACGAAGAGCCTGATGCCCGTTCCGCCCCCTGGTTCCGAAGGACCACTGCACGCTCTCGTCCAGGCCATCGGCTCCACTCAGCGGGTCGGGCCCCTGCTCGACCACTGCCTCCGTGATCTCTCGGCGGACCAGGCAGACGGCAGCCACTACTTTACGCCGGGTGACATGGCGCGTCTGATGGTCGGTGCGGCCGTCCCCCGCGACCGGCACAGAGTGCTGGACCCGGTTTGCGGTTCAGGGGGACTGCTCGTCGAGAGTCACCGCTATGTCCGCGAACGCGTTGAGCTGAACCCGACCATGTCCTTGCATGGAAAGGAACAGCACGCCCATACCTCGCAGGTGGCCCGCATGAACTTCGCGGTGCGGGGGATCATGGCTCACGTCTTCCCGCCCGGGGACAGCCTGGCGGAGCCCGAAGCCGAGCCCTACGACATCGTCCTGGCCAACCTTCCCTTCAACCAGCGCGACTGGGCGCCGGAGGACAAGACGGATCAGGGCTCCCCCTGGTCGGGCCGCCCGGTCCCTGTCGATCCCCGGTGGCCGGAAGAACCGCCGTCCCGAGGGTCCGGCAACTCCGCGTGGATTCAGCACATCGCGCACGCGCTGGCTCCAGCCGGACGGGCTGTCTTCCTGATGGCCGACAGCGTGGCCAACAGCAGACAGCCCGTCCCTCGAAGGCTCCGCGAACGCCTCCTGCGCGACGATCTAGTCGAGTGCGTGATCGCTCTGCCACCTCGCGTCTTCGGCCACACCAAAGCCTCCGCCTGTCTGTGGGTGCTCAACAGGAACAAGAGCGCGCGCCCCGGCTGGGGTGCCCTGGACCGTCGCCGGCAGGTGCTTTTCGTCAACGCGCGGCGAGCCTTCGAACCGGTCCCGGAGTCGAGAGCACGGAGGCTGGGCGACAAGAACACGGCATTGATCCTGACCACCCTGGCGGCCTGGCGTGGCCTCTCCGAGGACGGTGCTGCGGTCGCGCCGTACAACGACGCGGCCGGCTGGTCCCGAAGCTGCTCCACCGAGGAGATCGCCGATCGCGAGTACAGCCTGATGCCGACCTCGTACGCCGTGGAGCCTCCCAGCCCCGAGCGGGACACACGGAGCCGGGTCGAGCAGCTCAAGCTCGAACTGGCCGATCAGTTTGAGCAGATGCGCGACCTGGAGCTCCGACTGCTGGACGTCTTGGAGGAGATCTGATGGAAGCCAATGCCGACCAGGTCGACTCGGGTAGAGCGGCTTGGCAGACGACCTCCATCGAAATCGAGCGGATCCGCAGGCGCATCTACACCACCTCCGGTTTCCTCGACGACGCGGCCGCCGAACAGACTGCAGGAGTCGTCAGCTCGACGTTCGTCCAGAACGGCAGGATCCTCTCGCCCAGGGCCAAGGAGTGTCGGCCGGGCAATTCCGCGCCCAGCAGGGCAACCCTCAAGGAGGGCGACCTGGCCGTCGTACTCGTCCGGCGGGTGGGCGATTCCGCACTGGTCACTGCCGAGCACGCGGGATGTACAGCAACCAGGTCGATCGGCATCATCCGAGCTGAGCCGCACATAGTGCGGTGGCTGCGTATCTGGCTACAGACACCCACGGCGAAGGCTCATATCGACGAGGACGTGACGGCACATGTCGAGCCCACCATCAGCCTCGGCACCCTCCACCGCATGCTGTTTCCGCTGCCTCCGCCAGACGTCGTCACCGCATACCACCGGGCATTCGGCCTCATCGAGGGGATGACCGCCCTCTACCAGGAGACCGCCCGCAAGGCGGTTGAACTGGCCGACGCTCTCCATGACGACTGGGCGTCGGCGATTCCGCCGTGGGAGACACGACCGCTCGCGAAAGTCGCCAAACCGAAGACGGGCAAAGGTTCCGAACGCTCGCTTCCCCCGTTGCCCGCAGAACCCACCACCGATGTAACCGATGTCATCGCCCCCAGAGATCTCTACGACCTCCCCGTGCCCCACGTCCAGAGATTCCGTCTGAGCAGGCCAGCGAACGAGGGCGACGCACATCCTCCCGGCACCTTGATGCTGAGCACCCGTTCCGACGGCGCACACATCGCTGTGCCGAGCCGACCAGCAACACCTCTCAGAGGCGTCGTGGCCGTACGACCTCATGAGGACGAGGACGGTTGGTGGCTGCTTCACGAACTCAGGAGCAGGAGCAGCGACATCACGCGGCTTGCGCAGGGCCAGAACGGCAGGGAAATCTCGGCAGGCGCCCTCAAGCGCCTGGAGGTCACCTGGCCGGACCGGTTCACGCGCACCGACTTCCACACGATGGCCGATCCCCTGCACGCCATGGCGCGACTCCTTGTCGCCAAGATCGCGACGCTGCACACCCTGCGGGACGCGCTCCTGCGCGACATCTCCGCGAAGGCCGGCGTCCTCCGAGAACCGACAACCGAGCCGGAAGAGCAGAGCGCTCCTGCTCCTCGTCCCACCGCTGGCCCCCGCACCACGGGGTATGACCGGCAAGGATCGGCCTGATCCGTGAACTTCGGCAGAAAGACGGCGGGGGATACTGTCCCGCGTTGGGATGCTATTCAGCCTTCTGCGGTGTTCTGGTTAGATCATCACGATTCATTAGCGAGTGCGGCGCCGATTCGTGACATGGCGGTGAGTACTCCGGGTGGCGAAGGGCCCGGCTGAACGCGAACTCGAAGAGCCCCTTGGGACGTGCGGAGTGTCCGAGTGCGTAGCTGTCCCAGGCGGCGAACGGCCGCGAGCGGGGCAAGTACGAAATCATCAAGGTCGATCAGGACCGCATGGCCATCGCGATGCCGAAGCACGTTGCCTATGTTCGCGTTCGTTCCGAAAGTCCGCTGCTGTGAGCCCAGGGGGATCCGAAAGCACGGACTTCATTGCGACGACAAACGTCCCGTGCCGATCGTCGTCATCGTCGACGAAATCGCCGAGCTGTTCCTCATCGCCGGTCGCAGTGAGAAGGACGAAGCGCAAGCGGCGGCCACGGCGCTGGTCCGGCTGGCTCAGCTCGGCGCGGCGCTCGGGGTGTACCTCGTCGTCGCGGGGCAACGAGTCGGCTCCGATCTCGGGCCGGGCGTCACTGCTCTGCGGGCCCAGCTCGGCGGGCGGGTCTGCCATCGCGTGGCCGACCCGGTACGGCGGAGATGACGCTCGGGGACCTCAACCCGGACGCGCTGCAAGCGGCTCAATCCATCGCGCCGGAAGACGCGGGGACGGCTGTCCTGGCATCGGCGGACGGCTGGGAGCGGGCCCGTTCGCGCCTGGTCTCGGAGGAAGAGGCCGAATCCATCGCCGCTGAGTACGCCCACCTGACCCCGTACCTCCCGGCTCTGGCCGATGGAGCCGGCGGGTTCACGGTGCACCTCGAACGCCTTGACCGCGACGAATGAGAGGGGAAGTCCGTGCTCGTGTCCATGTCGGCCGTGCTCCTGCTTGGCCTCCTGATCTGGTTCCTGCTCCACATCCGCTACCTGCGGTGGTCGGTGGTCCTGCTCTGCGGGGCCTTCGGCTTCCTGCTGGCCAAGACCGCCGCCGCGCCGGTCGTTCAGTCGGCCCTCGACGGATTCGGCGGCTTCCTGGGACAGCTCCAGTTCTGACCCATCCATCCCTCGAAAGGAGCGGCTACCCATGCCGGAATACGTGATCAAAACCGGTGACCGTGCGGCGGTCATCGCCGGACTGCGGGCCCTGGCCGACTTCATGGCCGACAACCCCGAGGTCCTGGTGCCGTATCGCCCGTCTGTCGGCGTCTGCGTCAACGCTACCGTCACCGCCGCTCGCCGAGCGGGCGCTGCGTCCGCCGCCGAACTGCTCGGCGTGCCGCTGGAAGACCTCGGTGAGGGCTACTACTCCGCGCGGCGCGAGTTCGGCCCGGTGACGTACCACGTCACCGCCGTGCCGCCCAAGGAGCGGCAGTGAACGCCTGCAAGACGGGCTCCCAGCGGGGCGCGAAGTCGCCAAACCCGACCCCGCCAGGAACCCACTCCATCCGCCACGTAAGCAGTGAAAGGAGTACTCACACTTTGTCCACCGCGAATCGTTCGCGCAAATCTCCGCCGCCTCGGTGCGAGCTGCGCGAGGAGGAGCACCCCACGTGCGTCGGCGCTGCTGAGGTCGTCCTCGTCGGCCCCGAGGAAAGGGAACTGCGGCTCTGCGCCGCGCACGCTGCGGCCGTCTGGCTGACAGAGCCGACGTTCCGCTTCTCGGCCAAGACGCGTCCGGAGGCCATCGCGGCCGTGATGCGGCAGGCGTTCGGGGGCTCGCGATGACCCAACCCAACGACTCCAAGGCGCTGCCTCCGGGGGTGGCCGCTCTCCTCGCACGGGCGGCGGATCCCGGCTTCGAGAGCTGGCATCGCGGCATCGTCCGCCTGGGCGGCTGCACCAATCCGGTTCACCTCGTCGGCGGTGTCACCATGGCCGACGCGGTGACCGGGGAAGTGCTCCGATCGTACACGCCCGATGACGACGGTGGGCGGCTGCTGGTCGCGTGCGGCAACCGTCGGGCGGCCGTCTGCCCGACCTGCTCACGCGTCTACCGGGCCGACACGTACCACCTGGTGCGTGCCGGATTGGTAGGCGGCAAGGAGATCCCGGCGGAGGTCGGCGGGCACCCTCGGGTGTTCGCCACCCTCACCGCTCCCGGCTTCGGGTCCGTCCACACGCGCCGTGAGAAGGATGGCCAGGTGCGGGCCTGCCGCCCCCGTAAGGCGTCGGACTGCTGCGCGCACGGTGCTCCTGTGGGATGACATGTCCGGCATGGGGAGGACGATCCGCGACTCGGCGAGCCGCTGTGTCCGCGCTGCTATGACTACGCGGGCGCGGTGCTCTGGCAGGCTCATGCCGGGCAGCTATGGCACCGGTTCGTGATGGAACTCCGCCGCGAGCTGGCGCGCCGTCTCGGGGTACCGCGCGAGGAGTTCGGCGAGATCGCGCGGTTGTCATACGTCAAGGTCGCCGAGTACCAGCGGCGCGGTCTGGTCCACTTCCATGCCGTGATCCGCCTCGATGGTCCGGAGGGGCCGGGTGCGCCGCCGCCTGGTTGGGCGTCCACTGACCTCCTCGCGGGAGCTGTACGGGGTGCGGTCGGCCTGGTCCGACTCCCGGCTCTCGGCGCGGATGTCGTCGGGCGGCGGGTGCTGCGCTTCGGGACTCAGATCGATGTGCGGCCTATCTCGTCGTCTGACGCCGGGGAGCGGCTGACTTCGTCGGCGGTCGCGGGCTACATCGCGAAGTACGCGACAAAGGGCGCCGAGTCGGCAGGTGCTGTGGACCGGCGAATCCGTCACGCGCGGGACCTGGCCACGCTGCCCGTGCGGGACCACACGCTCCGCATGATCGGCACCTGTTGGTGGCTCGGCGACCTGGTTCCCTTCGAGCCGCTTCGGCTGCGGCAGTGGGCGCACATGCTCGGCTACCGGGGCCACTTCTCCACCAAGTCGCGGCGCTACTCCACAACGCTGACCGCGCTCCGCCAGGCGCGCGCCGAGCACCGAGCAGAGCAGCAGCACGCCGCCCTCGGCCTGGCCGACCGGCCCGTGATCACCGTGGGTCAGTGGCGCTACGCGGGGCGCGGCTACAGCCCGGAGGCGGCTCTCGTTGCCGCGTCGGTCCGGGAGGGCGGTGGCGGTCATGGCGCGTGAGAGAGCCGAACTGCTCACCGTGCGGCAAGTGCTGGAGGAGCTGGGCGGGATCTCCCGGCGGACCTTCTACCGCTGGCGGGAACTGCGGATCGCGCCGCGCTGCATCCGGCTGCCCAATGGCGAGCTTCGTGTACGGCGCGATGTGCTCAATGCCTGGCTCGAAGATCACGCGGAGGGAGCCGCGTGAAGTCTTACAAGGTGGCCGTGTGGAAGATCAGCATCAACCGCTCAGCGAAGAAACCGACGTACCTGGTGCGTTGGGCTGTGGACGGCAATCCCTTCCATGAGGTCTACAAGACGCAAGCACTGGCCGACAGGTTCCGTGCGAAGCTGCTGCGAGCCACGGAGAAGGGAGAACCCTTCGACACCGTGACCGGTCTTCCGGATTCATTCCGGGGCGGGAAGGCAGCTGAGACCTTCCTGAAACTGGCGCTCGCGTATGTGGACGACCGATGGCAGGACGCTTCCGCGAAGCAGAGGGACAGCATGACGGACGCGTTGGCTACGGCCATTCCTGCACTGGTCAAGGCGGTGCGGGGGCGTCCTTCGCCTGAGGTACTGCGGAAGGCGCTCCGCTCGTACCTGCTGCCGGTTCCCCGGAGAGAGCGGGAGCGGCCGGCGGACGTGGCGACTGCCGTGCGCTGGCTCGAAAAGGCGTCTCTGCCGGTCGGGGAGCTTCAGGACATCAAGCACGCTCAGGCCCTGGTTGATGCGGTCAGCCGAAAGCTCGATGGGAAACCTGCGGCATCGCAGACGTACCGGCGTAGGCGGGCGGTGGTGTTCAACTGTCTGGAGTACGCCGTTGAGCTGGAGATGCTGTCTACCAATCCGCTGAGCAAGATCAAGCGCAAGCGGAAGAATGGGCACCGGCCGGTACAGGAGGTTGATCGCCGCGTCGTGGTCAACCCTCGGCAGGCGCGCGAGCTGCTGACCGCGGTGACGTACGTCGGCGGTTACGAGCGGGCCAGTGGTCGGCGGCTGCGGGCGTTCTTTGGGGTCCTGTATTACGCGGCTGCTCGCCCCGGTGAGGCGCTGGGCCTGCGGTCGTCGGACTGTGTGCTCCCCGAGAAGGGATGGGGCCGGATCGAACTTCAGGAGACGCGTCCGACAGCGGGGAAGGCGTGGACCGACTCCGACGAGGTGCATGACCGGCGGGGCCTGAAGCAGCGAGACGATGGCGAGGCGCGTCTCGTGCCTATCCCGCCGCCGCTGGTCCGGCTGCTCCGGGAGCACTTGGAGGAATTCAGGACGGGGGAGGACGGACGGCTGTTCAACAGCGAGCGGGGCAATGTCGTAGCGGCGTCGTCGTACTCCCGCGTCTGGAAGGCGACGCGGGAACTGGCGCTGCTGCCTGGCCAAGTCTCCTCGGTGCTGGCCACTCGCCCGTACGACCTGCGGCACGCGGGTGTCTCTCAGTGGCTCAACTCCGGCGTTCCTGCTCCGGAAGTGGCCGCTCGAGCGGGGCACTCAGTGGAGGTGCTGCTCAAAATCTATGCCAAGTGTATCGATGGCCAAGAGGCCGAGATGAATGACCGGATCATGAAAAGCCTCGGCGAGTAATAGGGGGAGCAGTTGTAGTGATGAGCCCCGGTTGTGGCCGGGACTCATCCGCGTGCCTCTGCTCGCTTGGTGGTCAGGCTGGAGCAAGGCCAAGCTAGCTAAGCTGGTCGCGGGTCATGATTTGGCTGAGATCATCTCCAGCCACAGCCCATCGTTTGAGCTGTGCACGACCTATTAGGTGAATTTTGAATGCATCGGCGAGTCTCCGGGCGTCTGAGGTGAAGCCTCCATTGGTCACTATCATAGTGGTGCTTGCGTTATGGATTGGGCGTGCCGTTCCGTTTACTTTCTGCACGGTTTCTGATCCGACCTTGTCGGCCACCCTGCTGAAATGTTTGCATTGAAGAACGAAGCGTTGCCCGTACCTGTCTGTGCCAATGACGTCAGCGGCGAGATCGCCCTTTTTGCCGTGGGCCTGCACGACCTGGAGTCCATCTCGTTCCAGTAGACGGGCGCAAATTTTTTCGAATTCCTTGTGTCCCGCAGAATCTAGCTGTTCTATGGATGCTGTTCCTGGCTTGCGGAACAGGTCCGATGCCTGGCTGTTCAGGAAGGCCCGCAGGTGATCGGCGGCCTTGTTGAGTCTTGTGTCTAGTCTGACCAGGTTGAGAAGTCCTGGCTCGAAGATTTGAAGAAGCCGTCGAGTTAGTAAGTATCCTGGCGATTCCCGGCAGCAAGTTCTCCTGCGTCGACTGGTCTCGTTCACGTACTGAAGGGCGGCCTTCTGCTGCATTATTTCGTCGAAGAGGATATTTGTCTGTGTGTCGATGCGGTCTAATGCAGCAAGAAACTTGGCAATATCTGATCCGGGATGGCATCCCAAAATGTCTCCATCCGCTGCCCCATGTGCTCGGCTCCGAAGTATGGCGACTATTTTGAGCAGATCATTGCATCGTCCCACGTGAAGGTCAGCCATGTCCGCGGCGTAAGAAACCTCGGACATGTTGAGTTCTTGGCGGCCCTGGAATTCCAGGTGTAGAGGGAGAGTGTCAGGTAGCCTTGATGACTCTGCTACGAGTAGAAGTATCGCTTTTGCCCAGTCGACTGTCTCGCTCATTTCGTTGGGTGGGTGCCCAACGTCGGACGTGTGTTCGATGCGCTTCATTCGTTACTATCCCTCGGCCCCCACGCGATCCAAATCGGGTAGAAGCGTAGCGCTGAGGTCCGACACCTCTCGGTGAGCGCTGTGGTCAGTTGGGCTGCGTGGCGCGACGGCGACATCAATCGATCATGAACCGGTTCCCCTGGTCGGTGACGGAGTGCTAGCAACTGGGGGTTTGGTGGGCCGATCACCTGAGGGCCGTGGCTCTACGTGCTGAGTGGGGAACAACGGCACATGTGACGGAAGGCGTTGCTGACCAGCTAGAAGGGCTTGCAAGGTCATTACGTGGTCATTACGTGATCACTGGCATGGGGCTGCGTTCGGCGGCGTCCGGCCGCACATACGCGAAGACCCCGCATCCAGCGACCTGGCTGGTGGCGGGGTCTTTCGGCACCTCGTGCGAGGTGCCCCCGGCAGGATTCGAACCTGCGCACACGGCTCCGGAGGCCGTTGCTCTATCCCCTGAGCTACGGGGGCTTGTCGCTGTTGTTTGCGGCGACGGGTAGAACCCTACCAGCTCGATCGGGGTGGTCATGAACGCTTATCGGGAGCCGGCGGTCGGGGGAGGGGAGGCGGGGGTGCGGAGGGGCGTATACCGCATGTGGAGGGCGGGGCGCAGGAGTCTTGGGGAAAGGTCCCCCGCACGTGGTGGAAGTGGGGAAAACCCGGACGCAGCCGCTGCTGCGCGCCTACTCTTCAGGATGTGCCTGGCTTGTCCGGCCGGGTCCTTGTCGTCGACGACAACAAGGTCATCCGGCAGCTGATCAGGGTCAACCTCGAGCTGGAGGGCTTCGAGGTCGTGACCGCGGCCGATGGTGCCGAGTGCCTGGAGATCGTTCACCAGGTGCGGCCCGATGTGATCACTCTCGATGTCGTGATGCCCAGACTCGATGGGCTGCATACGGCATCGCGGTTGCGTGCTGATGCTCGAACGTGTCATGTGCCCGTCGCGATCATCAGTGCGTGTACGAAGTACGAGATGGACAGCGGGAAGGCGTTGGGCGTCGATGCCTTCCTCGCGAAACCCTTCGAGCCCGTCGATCTCGTCGAGCTCGTGCGAAGGCTGATGAGGCAGGGTGCGGCCGGTGCGGCGGCGCCCGACGATGCCGAGCCGGTCGTGGGGCCCACCGGGTAGTGGGGGTGGGCCCCGGCCCGGCCCCGTGCTGCGTGTGCTCGCCCGGCCCCGCGCCGCATGTGCTCGTCCGGCTCGGCCCCGTGCTGCATGTGCTCGCCCGGTTCCCGCGCCGCGTGTGCTCGTCCGGCTCGGCCCCGCGTCGCGTGTGCTCGCCCGGTCCGGCCCCGCGTCGCGTGCGCTCGCCGGGTCCGGCCCCGTGCCGCGTGTGCTCGTCCGATGGGCGAAACCGGTTCGCTTGTCCACCCCCCTCCTCCCATACGCTTGTCCCGTGACTCCCGCCCAGCTCTCCCGCACTGTGCTGCACACCGTGCGTCGTGCCGTCGAGGACGACGAGCTGTGCGTTGCCGTGCCGGAGCGGGTGAAGGTGCGCACTCCGCCTCGGCCCGGGTGTGGGGATTACGCCACCAATGTCGCCCTGCTGCTGGCCAAGGGGGGCGGTGATGCGCTGGGTATCGCCGAGGTATTGCGGCGGCGGCTCGTCCGTACGCCCGGGATCGCTCGTGTCGACATCGCCGACCCCGGGTTTCTCAACATCACGCTCGACGCCACCTCCCATGCTCAGCTCGTGCGGGACGTCCTCTCCCAGGGGCTCCGCTACGGGCACGGTGACGCGCTCGCGGGGGTCTCCGTTCCCGTCGGGTCCAGTGCTGAGGTGCGGGCCGCGCTGGTCGGGCATGTGGTGCGGGGGCTCGTCGCGGCCGCCGGGGGAGTCGTCGTCCGGGGGGACGGGCCCGTCCCCCGGGCCGTTCCGGTCTCCGGGCGTGATCTGCTCACCTCCCTCGGGTCCGACGCCGCCCGCTGGGCGCTGCTCTGGCCCGCGGCCCACGATCTGCCCGATCTCGACCCCGCCCGTCTCCTCTCCCAGCGCGAGGACAACCCCCTCTTCCGGGTGCGGTACGCCCATGCCCGTGTTCGTGGCCTGGTGAGGAGCGCGCACCAGCTCGGCATCACGCCCGCCCCCGGCGCCTACGACCACCCCGCCGAGACCGCCCTTCTCGCCCTCCTCGCCGACCATCCCCGCACCGTCGCCGCTGCCGCCCGGCATCGTGCGCCTGACCAGCTCGCGCGGCATCTTGTCGCCACCGCCGACACGTTCTTCCGGTTCCATGACGTCTGTCCGCCCCTCCCGTCCGGCGAGGTCAAACCCTCGGCCGCCCACCGTTCCCGGCTGGCCCTTGCCGAGGCCGTCGGGGTGGTGCTCGCCGGCGGCCTGCATCTGCTCGGCATCAGCGCACCCGCCCACCTGTAAGACCTTGTCTGCACGACTCAGAGAGACAGCGAAGACAGCATGAGCCGTTCCGCCCACCCCGCCGGGCCCCGTCACGCCGATGTCCTGCCCGAGGGGCACTACGCCGCGCCGCCCGCCGATCTCAATCAGCTCGACCCGCGCGTGTGGTCCCGTACGGTCAGCCGGAACGCCGACGGTGTCGCGACCGTCGGCGGGGTCGACGTCAAGACGCTCGCCGAGGAGTTCGGGACCCCCGGCTACTTCCTCGACGAGGCCGACTTCCGGGCCCGCTGCCGGGCCTGGCGGGAGGCGTTCGGGGAGGACGCCGACGTCTTCTACGCCGGGAAGGCGTTCCTCTCCCGCGCCGTCGTGCGCTGGCTGAACGAGGAGGGGCTCAACCTCGACGTGTGTTCCGGTGGGGAGCTGGCCACCGCGCTCGCCGCCGGGATGCCCGCCGAGCGGATCGCGATGCACGGGAACAACAAGACCGTCCACGAGATCGAGCGGGCCGTGGCGGCGGGCGTCGGGCGGATCGTGCTCGACTCGTTCCAGGAGATCGCGCGGGTCGCGCACATCGCCCAGCGGCTCGGCAGGCGGCAGCCGGTGCAGATCCGGGTCACCGTCGGTGTCGAGGCGCATACGCACGAGTTCATCGCGACCGCCCACGAGGACCAGAAGTTCGGCATTCCGCTCGCCGGCGGGCTGGCCGCGGAGGCCGTGCGGCGGGCGCTGAAGCTGGACGGGCTGGAGCTCATCGGGATTCACTCGCACATCGGGTCGCAGATCTTCGACACGTCCGGGTTCGAGGTCGCGGCCCACCGCGTCGTGGGGCTGCTCAAGGAGATCCGGGACGAGCACGGCGTCGAGCTGCCCGAGATCGACCTCGGTGGCGGCCTCGGCATCGCGTACACCCCGGAGGACGACCCCCGCGAGCCGCAGGAGATCGCCAAGGCGCTGCGCGACATCGTCCACCGGGAGTGCGAGACGGCCGGGCTCGCGGTGCCGCGGCTGTCGGTCGAGCCGGGGCGGGCCATCGTCGGGCCGACCACCTTCACCCTGTACGAGGTGGGCACGGTCAAGGAGCTGCCGGGGCTGCGGACGTACGTCAGCGTCGACGGCGGGATGTCGGACAACATCCGCACCGCGCTCTACGACGCGGACTACACCGTGGCGCTGGTCTCCCGTGATTCCACCGCCGAGCCGATGCTCTCCCGCGTCGTCGGCAAGCACTGCGAGTCCGGCGACATCGTGGTACGGGACGCCTTCCTGCCCGCCGATCTGGCGCCCGGCGATCTGATCGCCGTGCCCGCCACCGGCGCGTACTGCCGCTCGATGGCGAGCAACTACAACCACGCGCTCCGTCCGCCCGTCGTCGCCGTGGGTGACGGACAGGCGCGTGAGATCGTCCGGCGCGAGACGGAGGAAGATCTCCTGCGGCTCGATGTCGGCTAGCGAGAAATGGATCTCGGATACTGGACCCGGGATAGGAAATCCCGTCCAGTGCATGAGACTGGTGCACTAACGCGCCGATGCACTAACGCGATGGATGAGAAACGAGGTCGGATGATGCGTACGCGTCCGCTGAAAGTGGCGCTGCTGGGCTGTGGAGTGGTCGGCTCAGAGGTGGCGCGCATCATGACGACGCACGCGGACGACCTCGCGGCGCGCATCGGGGCCCCGGTCGAGCTGGCCGGGATCGCCGTGCGGCGTCCCGGCCGGGTCCGCGAAGGGGTGCCCGCGAAGCTGGTGACCACCGACGCCATGGCGCTGGTCAAGCGCGAGGACATCGATGTGGTGGTCGAGGTCATCGGCGGCATCGAGCCCGCCCGCACCCTGATCACCACCGCCTTCGACCACGGGGCGAGCGTGGTGTCCGCGAACAAGGCGCTGGTCGCCCAGGACGGCGCGGCGCTGCACGCGGCCGCCGAGCGGCGCCGGGCGGACCTCTACTACGAGGCCGCCGTCGCGGGGGCGATCCCGCTGGTACGGCCGCTGCGCGAGTCGCTCGCGGGCGACAAGGTCAACCGCGTCCTCGGCATCGTCAACGGCACCACCAACTTCATCCTCGACCGGATGGACGGAAGCGGCGCCGGCTACAGCGAGGCGCTGGACGAGGCCACGGCCCTGGGCTACGCCGAGGCCGACCCGACCGCCGACGTGGAGGGCTTCGACGCCGCCGCGAAGGCCGCGATCCTCGCCGGGATCGCCTTCCACACCCGGGTCACCCTCGACGATGTGCACCGCGAGGGCATCACCGAGGTGACCGCCGCCGACATCGCCTCCGCCAAGCGCATGGGCTGCACCGTCAAGCTGCTCGCGATCTGCGAGCGGGCCGCCGATGGCCGGTCGGTCACCGCGCGGGTGCACCCGGCGATGATTCCGCTGAGCCACCCCCTGGCCTCCGTCCGGGAGGCGTACAACGCGGTCTTCGTGGAGGCCGAGGCCGCGGGTCAGCTGATGTTCTACGGACCGGGCGCGGGCGGTTCGCCGACCGCCTCGGCCGTTCTCGGCGACCTCGTCGCCGCCTGCCGCAACAAGCTGGCGGGGGCCACCGGACCCGGGGAGTCCGCCTACAGCCGGCTCCCGGTGAGCCCCATGGGCGATGTGATCACGCGATACCACATCAGCCTGGATGTCGCCGACAAACCGGGAGTTCTGGCGCAGGTCGCCACAGTCTTCGCCGAGCACGGCGTGTCCATCGATACGGTCCGCCAACAGGGGAAGGACGGCGAGGCGTCCCTCGTCGTGGTGACCCACCAGGCGAGCGACGCCGCGCTGTCGACGACCGTGGAGGCGCTCCGCCGGCTCGACACCGTCCGCGATGTCGCGAGCATCATGCGGGTCGAGGGCGAGTAGCGGCCGCAATGGCCCCGCGGAGGCCGAACAGAGGGTGAGCGGAGAGTAAGGAAGATCATGAACGCAATCGCCGACGCCGGGCCTCGAATGTCCGGCACCCGTCAGTGGCACGGCTGGCGGGGCATCATCGAGGAGTACCGCGACCGCCTCCCGGTCAGCGGGACGACCCCCGTCGTCACCCTGCGCGAGGGCGGTACGCCGCTGGTGCCCGCGCAGGTGCTCTCCGAGCGCACCGGCTGCGAGGTCCACCTCAAGGTCGAGGGCGCCAACCCCACCGGGTCGTTCAAGGACCGGGGGATGACGATGGCCATCAGCGCGGCCAAGGAGGCCGGCGCCAAGGCCGTCATCTGCGCCTCCACCGGCAACACCTCGGCCTCGGCGGCGGCGTACGCCGTACGGGCCGGGATGGTCTGCGCGGTGCTGGTCCCACAGGGCAAGATCGCGCTGGGCAAGATGGGCCAGGCCCTGGTCCACGGCTCGAAGATCCTCCAGGTCGACGGCAACTTCGACGACTGTCTGACGCTGGCCCGCGGGCTGTCCGAGAAGTACCCGGTGGCGCTGGTCAATTCGGTCAACCCGGCCCGTATCGAGGGGCAGAAGACCGCCTCCTTCGAGATCGTGGACATGCTCGGGGACGCGCCCGACATCCATGTGCTGCCGGTCGGCAACGCGGGCAACATCACCGCCTACTGGAAGGGCTACAAGGAGTACGCGGCGCCCTTCGGGGACGAGGCGCCGCGCGCCTCCCACACGCCCCGGATGTGGGGGTTCCAGGCGTCCGGCGCGGCGCCGATCGTGCGCGGTGAGCCGGTCAAGGAGCCGAGCACCATCGCGACCGCCATCCGCATCGGCAACCCGGCCTCCTGGACCTTCGCCGAGCAGGCCCGTGACGAGTCCGGCGGCCTCATCGACGAGGTGACCGACCGTCAGATCCTCGCCGCCTACCGGCTGCTCGCCGCGCAGGAGGGCGTTTTCGTGGAGCCGGCCTCCGCGGCGAGCGTGGCGGGCCTGCTGAAGGCGGCCGAGCAGGGGCTGGTCGACCCGGGCCAGCGCATCGTCTGCACGGTGACCGGGAACGGGCTCAAGGACCCGGACTGGGCGGTGGCGGGTGCGCCACAGCCGGTCGTCGTCCCGGTCGACGCGGACGCCGCGGCCGTACGGCTCGGGCTGGTCTGACCCCGGCCCAGGTCCGACCCCCACCGGTCTGGCCCCCACCGGTCTGGCCCCGGCCCGGCCTTGGTCCGACCTCGGGCTTGGTCCGACCCGATCTCCGGTCCCGGCTCCGGCCCTGCGCCGGGGCCGGGACCTGGTGCGACGGGGGTTTCAGCGGACCGCGGGACCCGGCTCGCCGAGCCCTCTCCGCGGTCCCCGACCCCGGCTCGCCGAGCCCTCCGCGTCCCGTCGTCGGCCCCGGCCGAGCCCCCCTGCCTCCCGTCGTCGGCCCCGGCTCGGTGAGCCCCCCGTGCTCCTCCTCGCCTGTTTCCGGCAACTTTCCGGAAGATTCCTCTAAAGATCCACTCAAGTGGTGGCGGAGAAGCGCGAGGGCGCGCGGGACGCTCCAGTAGAGTGGTCGCGGATGACGGCAGGGAGCGCGACACGCATCGTGCGCCTCCCGTGCGCCCTATGTCGCCACAGAACCTTCCTTCGATAGGCTGTACTGAATCCGCCCCGACGCAGAGCACTCGCCTCTGCGCGGCGTCGCGTACTTGTCGCGGCCCCCGCGGTGTTCCGTACCTCTTCGAGCAACCCCACGTAGACACAAGGAGAGTCATCGAGCGATGGCCGGTCCAGCGTTCCGCGCCGCCGCCGTCCGAGTGCGCGTCCCCGCTTCGAGTGCCAACCTCGGTCCCGGCTTCGACGCCCTCGGTCTGGCCCTGGGTCTCTACGACGACGTGGTGGTCCGGGTCGCCGACTCCGGTCTGCACATCGATATCGCCGGCGAGGGCGCGGAGACGCTTCCGCGCGACGAGAACCATCTGCTCGTACGCTCCCTGCGCACCACCTTCGACCTGCTGGGCGGGCAGCCGCGTGGCCTCGAGGTGGTCTGCGCCAACCGCATTCCGCACGGCCGGGGCCTGGGCTCCTCCTCCGCCGCCATCTGCGCCGGGATCGTCGCCGCGCGCGCGGTGACCATAGGCGGCGCCGAGCGGCTCGGCGAAGCGGCGATGCTGGAGCTGGCCACCGAGATCGAGGGCCACCCCGACAATGTCGCCGCCTGTCTGCTCGGCGGCTTCACCCTCGCCTGGACGGACGCGGGGTCCGCTCGGGCGATCAGGATGGACCCCGCGGATTCCATCGTTCCGGTGGTCTTCGTACCCGGCCGGCCGGTGCTCACCGAGACCGCCCGCGGACTGCTGCCGCGGACCGTCCCGCATGTGGACGCCGCGGTCAACGCGGGCCGGGCCGCGCTGCTCGTCGAGGCCCTGACCAGGCGTCCCGAGCTGCTGCTCGCGGCGACGGAGGACCGGCTGCACCAGGAATACCGTGCTCCGGCGATGCCCGAGAGCGTGAGCCTGGTGAACCGACTGCGGGCGGACGGCGTCCCCGCGGTCATCTCCGGCGCGGGCCCCACGGTGCTCGCGCTGGTCGAGGACGGTGCGGCCGACAAGGTCGCACGACTGGCGGGCGAGGGGTGGGCGGCCAACCGGCTGGCTCTCGACGCCGGGGGGGCGAGCGTCCTGCCGCTCACCTGACACCGCGGTCCGGGGCGCCCCGGACCCGGGAAAACTCGATAGCCGGTCTTGGAGAGGGGGAATGTTTGTTGGATCCGGTAGTGTTAATCTCAAGTCCGCACTTGATGTCTCTTGGATGTCCGCAGAGGCTGAGTGCTCAGTGTCCCCATCCGGGACCACCCTTCTTCCGGGAGCCTCCCCCACTGCCTGAGCAGCCTGCCTGAGCAGTATCGAGCACGCTCCGGAATCGGCGTGGCGGATCTCAGTGAACTCCCCGTCGCGTCGGAACCATGAATTGATCTCTCCGCCGTACACCGGCGGACCACCGCCCCGGCCCGGTCCGTAACGGAAGGACCACAGCCGGACAGCACAACCGGTCGCCGAGCCAGACAGGCCGACGCCCGCTCCAGGGAAGGACCCTTCGTGAGCGACACCACCGATCTGATGGGCGTGAACGCCTCCGGCACCTCCGACAGCGGTGTCGGGAACAACGCTGCGCCCGCTACGGACGCTTCCGCGCCCGCCACCGGTGCTGCCACTGGCGCTGCCCCGCGGCGACGCCGCTCGGGCACCGGCCTTGACGCCATGGTCCTGGCCGAGCTCCAGCAGCTCGCCTCGAGCCTTGGCATCAGGGGCACCGCACGGATGCGCAAAGGCCAGCTGATCGAGGTCATCAAGGAGAAGCAGGCCGCGGGCTCCGGCTCCGCCCAGGGCTCCGAGACCGCCCCGTCCGACGCGGAGGGGGTGACCAAGCCGAAGCGCCGTGCCACCTCCCGGGCCCGTACGGGCGATGCCGCCGAGGAGAAGGGCGGCAGCGCCAAGTCCTCGAAGGCCGCCGGGAAGGCGGAGAAGGCCGACAAGGCCGACGGGGCCGAGAAGGCCGTCGCGCAAGCGCAGATCGAGATCCCGGGCCAGCCCGGTGAGCCCGCCGCCGATGAGCAGCCGGCCGGTGAGCGCCGCCGCCGCCGGGCCACCGCGCCCGCCGCCACCCCGGCCGAGTCCGGGGGCACGGCCACCGCCGTCGAGACCAAGACGGAAGCGCGTAACGACGCCGCCGCCAAGACCGAGACCCGGGCCGAGCCCAAGGGCGACGCGAAGGCCGAGGCCGCCGCCGACACCGCCGAGGGCAAGGGCTCCCGGGGCGGTGACCGCCAGGACCGCCAGGAGCGCGGCCAGAAGGGCGACCGCCGGGAGCGCCAGCGCGACCGCGGGGACCGCCGCGGCAAGGGCGACGACGGCCAGCAGGGCGGTGGCCGTCAGCAGCGCGACGGGCGCGGCCAGGGCCAGCAGCGCGCCGACGAGGGCGACGACGAGTTCGAGGGCGGCCGCCGCGGCCGCCGTGGCCGCTACCGCGACCGCCGTGGCCGCCGGGGCCGCGACGACTTCGGCAATGAGCCGCAGCTGTCCGAGGACGATGTGCTGATCCCGGTCGCGGGCATCCTCGACATCCTCGACAACTACGCCTTCATCCGGACCTCCGGCTACCTCCCGGGTCCGAACGACGTGTACGTCTCGCTCGCGCAGGTCCGCAAGAACGGTCTGCGCAAGGGCGACCACGTCACCGGCGCGGTCCGCCAGCCGCGTGAGGGCGAGCGCCGCGAGAAGTTCAACGCGCTGGTCCGGCTGGACTCGGTCAACGGCATGGCGCCCGAAACCGGCCGCGGGCGGCCGGAGTTCGGCAAGCTGACGCCGCTTTACCCGCAGGACCGGCTGCGTCTGGAGACCGAGGCCGGCGGGCTGACGACCCGGATCATCGACCTGGTCGCGCCGATCGGCAAGGGCCAGCGCGGTCTGATCGTGGCCCCGCCGAAGACCGGTAAGACCATGATCATGCAGGCGATCGCCAACGCGATCACCCGCAACAGCCCCGAGTGCCACCTGATGGTCGTCCTCGTCGACGAGCGGCCGGAAGAGGTCACCGACATGCAGCGGTCGGTCAAGGGCGAGGTCATCTCCTCGACCTTCGACCGCCCGGCCGAGGACCACACCACCGTCGCGGAGCTGGCGATCGAGCGGGCCAAGCGCCTGGTCGAGCTGGGCCATGACGTGGTCGTCCTGCTGGACTCGATCACCCGCCTGGGCCGCGCCTACAACCTGGCGGCGCCCGCCTCCGGCCGCATCCTGTCCGGTGGTGTCGACTCGACCGCGCTCTACCCGCCGAAGAAGTTCTTCGGTGCCGCGCGGAACATCGAGGACGGCGGCTCGCTGACCATCCTGGCCACCGCGCTGGTCGAGACCGGCTCGCGCATGGACGAGGTGATCTTCGAGGAGTTCAAGGGCACCGGCAACATGGAGCTCAAGCTCGACCGGAAGCTCGCCGACAAGCGCATCTTCCCGGCGGTGGACGTCGACCCGTCCAGCACCCGCAAGGAGGAGATCCTGCTGGCGCCGGAGGAGCTGAACATCGTCTGGAAGCTCCGCCGGGTGCTGCACGCGCTCGACTCCCAGCAGGCCATCGAGCTGCTGCTGGACAAGATGAAGCAGACGAAGTCGAACGCCGAGTTCCTGATGCAGATCGCCAAGACCACGCCCACTCCGGGCAACGGCGACTGACCGGACACATCGCGTCACACCAAGGGCCTTCCCGCCGCACGGCGGGAAGGCCCTTCGTCCTGAATCGCCAGGGTACGGGTGAGATCCGCACCACAGCGGCCGGTCCCGTCACGGACCGGCCGCTGTGGTGTTATCACCCGCGAAAGTGCAGGTCAGAGCGGTAAGGCGGACGAAGAGGGGCGAACGGAGCGCTGGGCCGCCCGCGCGGGGAAAGGCCATGGCCGGTATGCAACCCTGGCGCACGGCCTGCCATCTGTCAGGTCGGAAACACGAAAGCCGGAACCCAGGCGGACTTCACGCAGCGACGCCACGCCTGACCGTGACGGCAGGGGGTACTCGGGCAGCTAAAGAGGACTGAGGAGCACATGGCCGACGACCGCAGCAACGCACCGGTGAACCGCGCCCGCATATCAGGCCGCCGTCGCAAACGGCCCAGCACGCGCCGCAGGGTGGTGCTCTACACGGTGTGGACGCTGGCCGCCGTGCTGGTACTGGGCGGTGCCGGACTCGGCTACCTCTACTACAAGCTGAACGGCAACCTCACCGGCGTCGACGTCAACGCCGCCCTCGGCGCCGACCGCCCCAAGAACGTCGACAACGGCTCGATGGACATTCTCGTCCTCGGCTCCGACTCCCGGGCCGGCGAGAACGCGAAGTACGGCAAGGACGAGGGCACCTCCCGTTCCGACACGGCGATGATCGTCCACGTCTACAAGGGCCACAAGAAGGCCAGTGTCGTCAGCATCCCACGCGACACCCTCGTCCAGCGGCCCTCCTGCACCACGAAGAACGGGCAGCAGGCGCCCGCGGCGCAGCAGGCCATGTTCAACAGCGCCTACGAGGTCGGCGGTCCGGCCTGCACCGTGAAGACGGTGGAATCCATGACCGGCGTCCGCATGGACCACTTCCTCGAGGTCGACTTCTCCGGCTTCAAGCAGCTGATCAACGACCTCGGCGGCGTCGACATCACCACCACCGCCGCGATCCACGACCCCAAGAGCCACCTCGACCTGGAGCCGGGCCGGCACACCCTGGACGGTGAGCAGTCCCTGGGCCTGGTGCGCACCCGGCACGGCGTCGGCGACGGCAGCGACCTCGGCCGGATCAAGCTCCAGCAGGCGTTCGTCAAGGCGCTGCTGGACCAGATCAAGCAGGTCGACGTCTTCGGCAACCCCAAGAAGCTCTACGACCTCGCGGACACCTCCACCAAGGCGCTCACCACCGACTCCGAGCTGGCCTCGGTGAGCAAGCTGAAGGGCTTCGCCGAATCCCTCAAGGGCATCGGCTCGGGCAACATGAAGATGACCACGCTGCCGGTGCAGTACGACCCGCAGAACCCGGCCCGGGTGCTGCCCATGGAGAAGAAGTCCGAGCTGATCTGGACCGCGCTCCGGCACGACCAGCCGGTCCCCGCCTCCGCCACCAAGGGCTCCGCGGGCGACGCCACCAGCGCGGGCGACGTCGTCAAGTAGCCTCCCGGCACCCGGAAGGGGGGCGCCGGGAATATCCCGGTGCGGCCCCCGGTTTTGGGGGATGCGGCCAGTACTGGCAGACTGGATCGTCGGCCCCGGTTCACGACAGGCAACCCGCCCGTCGACCCGGTGCCCTCCCGAACCTAGGAGATTCCCTTGAAGCGCGACATCCACCCGGAGTACGTCGAGACCCAGGTCAGCTGCACCTGTGGCGCCTCGTTCACCACCCGTAGCACCGTGGGCGGCGGCAACATCCGCGCCGACATCTGCTCCGAGTGCCACCCGTTCTACACGGGCAAGCAGAAGATCCTCGACACCGGTGGCCGTGTGGCGCGGTTCGAGGCCCGCTTCGGCAAGAACGCCGGGTCCGCCAAGAAGTAGCGACCCGCACGGCGCCGGCTTCGGTCGCCCCTTTCCTGGGGCGACCGGACCGGCGTTTTGTCGTCACGGCCTGTCCCAGACTTCTTCCGCACGTCACCACGCAGACCCCCAGGGAGCCCTCCGATGTTCGAGGCGGTCGAGGAACTCATCGGCGAACACGCCGACCTCGAGAAGCGGCTCGCCGACCCCGCGATCCACGCCGACCAGCGGGAGGCGCGGCGGCTCAACAAGCGCTACGCCGAGCTGACCCCGGTCATCGCCGCCTACCGCGCCTGGAAGCAGGCCGGTGAGGACATCGAGACCGCCCGGGAGCTGGCCCAGGACGACCCCGACTTCCAGGACGAGGTCAAGGAGCTGGAGCTGGGCCGCGAGGAGCTGACCGACCGGCTGCGGCTGCTGCTCGTGCCGCGCGACCCGAGCGACGACAAGGACGTCATCCTGGAGGTCAAGGCGGGCGAGGGCGGCGAGGAGTCCGCGCTGTTCGCCGGCGACCTGCTGCGGATGTATCTGCGCTACGCCGAGCGCGTCGGCTGGAAGGCCGAGATCCTCGACGCCAACGAATCCGACCTCGGCGGCTACAAGGACGTCCAGGTCGCCATCAAGGCCCGCGGCACCATCGAGCCCGGCCAGGGCGTCTGGGCCCGGCTGAAGTACGAGGGCGGGGTGCACCGTGTGCAGCGGGTGCCCGCCACCGAGTCCCAGGGCCGTATCCACACCTCCGCGGCCGGTGTGCTGGTCACGCCGGAGGCCGAGGAGGTCGAGGTGGAGATCGGCCCCAACGATCTGCGGATCGACGTCTACCGCTCCTCCGGCCCCGGCGGCCAGTCGGTCAACACCACCGACTCCGCGGTGCGCATCACCCACCTGCCCACCGGCATCGTCGTCTCCTGCCAGAACGAGAAGAGTCAGCTGCAGAACAAGGAGCAGGCGCTGCGCATCCTGCGCTCGCGGCTGCTGGCCGCGGCCCAGGAGGAGGCCGAGCGGGAGGCGTCGGACGCGCGCCGCAGCCAGGTCCGCACCGTCGACCGGTCCGAGCGCGTCCGTACGTACAACTTCCCGGAAAACCGGATCTCGGACCACCGGGTCGGTTTCAAGGCGTACAACTTGGACCAGGTGCTCGACGGCGCCCTCGACCCGGTCATCCAGGCGTGCGTCGACGCCGACGCGGCCGCCAAGCTCGCGGCCGCGGGCTGAGCCGTCGCACCCAGAACGCTTCGTGCCCTTGTCCGGACCGGCTGGAGGAATTCAGTGAACGTGCTGCTCGCCGAGGTGGCGCAGGCCACTCAGCGGCTGGCCGACGCGGGCGTGCCCTCACCGCGCTTCGACGCGGAGGAGCTCGCCGCCTTTGTGCACGGCGTCAAGCGGGGGGAGCTGCACGGCGTGCCCGACGCCGACTTCGACGCCCGCTACTGGGAGGCGGTCGCCCGCCGGGAGGCCCGCGAGCCCCTTCAGCACATCACCGGCCGTGCCTTCTTCCGCTATCTCGAGCTCCAGGTCGGGCCGGGGGTCTTCGTGCCCCGGCCGGAGACCGAGTCGGTGGTCGGCTGGGCCATAGACGCGGTGCGCGCCATGGACGTCGTCGAACCGCTCATCGTCGACCTGTGCGCCGGTTCCGGAGCCATCGCCCTGGCACTCGCCCAGGAGGTGCCGCGCTCGACCGTGCACGCCGTGGAGCTGGACGAGGGCGCCCTGCGCTGGGCCCGCAAGAACGTCGAGGGGTCCCGCGTCGTTCTCCACCACGCGGACGCGTTGACGGCCCTGCCCGAGCTCGACGGGCAGGTGGACCTCGTCATCAGCAACCCGCCGTACATCCCGCTGACCGAGTGGGAGTACGTCGCGCCGGAGGCGCGCGACCACGACCCCCAGCTCGCGCTCTTCTCCGGTGAGGACGGCCTCGATGTGATCCGTGGCCTGGAGCGCACCGCCCACCGGCTGCTGCGCCCCGGCGGCGTGGTGGTCATCGAGCACGCAGACACCCAGGGCGGCCAGGTGCCGTGGATCTTCACGGAGGAGCGTGGCTGGGCGGACGCCGCCGACCACCCCGACCTGAACAACCGGCCCCGGTTCGCCACCGCGCGGAAGGCCATGCCGTGACGGCGGCACCGCACCACCCATTGGCCACGTACGAGGAGGTCCGTTAGATGGCACGGCGATACGACTGCGGGGACGCGACCGACCGCAAGACCGGCCTGCGTGAGGCCGCGTCCGCCGTCCGCCGCGGCGAACTGGTCGTGCTGCCCACCGACACCGTCTACGGGATCGGTGCGGACGCCTTCAACGCCGAGGCGGTCGGCGATCTGCTCGAGGCCAAGGGCCGCGGCCGCAACATGCCCAGCCCGGTGCTGGTCGGCTCCCCGAACACGCTGCACGGACTGGTCACCGACTTCTCCGAGATGGCGTGGGAGCTGGTGGACGCCTTCTGGCCGGGTGCGCTCACCCTCGTCGCCCGGCACCAGCCGTCGCTCACCTGGGACCTGGGGGAGACCCGGGGCACCGTCGCGGTCCGGATGCCGCTGCACCCGGTCGCGATCGAGCTGCTGACGGAGTTCGGCCCGATGGCGGTCTCCAGCGCCAACCTGACCGGACACCCCTCCCCGCAGGACTGCGACGCCGCCCAGGACATGCTGGGGGACTCCGTCGCGGTGTACCTGGACGGCGGGCCGACCCCGGCCGCCGTGCCCTCCTCGATCGTCGACGTCACCGGCAAGGTGCCGGTGCTGCTCCGCGCGGGCGCGCTCACCGCCGAGCAGCTCCGGGAGGTCGTACCCGACCTTAAGGTGGCGAATTGACGGCCCCTGAGGGGCGTGGCATAGCGGAACACCATGCGAAGAAGCCCGAGGCCACCTTCCGCATCCTCCACGTCAGCACCGGTAACGTCTGCCGCTCGCCGATCACCGAACGGCTGACCCGGCACGCCCTCGTGCACCGCCTCGGAAGCGCCCGTACGAGCGGCCTGATCGTGGAGAGCGCCGGCACCTGGGGCCATGAGGGCGCGCCCATGGAGGCGCACGCCGCGACGGTCCTGACCGACTTCGGCGCCGATCCGGCGGGCTTCATCGGCCGTGAGCTGCTGGACGAGCACGTCATCCGCGCCGACCTCGTGCTGACCGCCACCCGCGACCACCGGGCCCAGGTCATCTCGATGGGGCACTCGGCGGGCCTGCGCACCTTCACGCTCAAGGAGTTCACCCGGCTGGTGCGGGCCATAGACCCCGCGACGCTGCCCGATCCGGAGGAGGCGGGCGGTGTGGTGGAGCGCGCCCGCGCCCTGGTGCAGGCGGCGGCCGCGCTGCGCGGCTGGCTGCTGGCGCCCAGCGAGGAGGCGGACGAGGTGCACGACCCGTACGGGGCGCCCATCACCTTCTTCCGCTCCATCGGGGACGAGATCAACCAGGCCCTGGACCCGGTCGTCACGGCGCTGACGGGGGTTCCCGCCCCCGCGTAAGCCCCCGGGACCCTCCCGGGGGCGCCACAGGCGCCTGACGCGGCGCACGGCGCGCAGGGCGGGCGTGCGGGGCCTACATTGGGGGTGACCGCCCTGGACGGCCTGGCTGGTCCGACCGATCGTCCTGGTCGCCCTGCCCGCCCTGACCACCCGTTGACCCTTGACCCCGCAAGGCTGTGAGCACGCCATGGCCGTCACCTCCTGGGGACCCGATTTCGGAGCGCTCGCCCGCCAGGACCCCGAGCTGGCGGGGATCATCCTGAGCGAGCTCGACCGCGTCACCGGCGGGCTCCAGCTGATCGCCGCCGAGAACTTCACCTCGCCGGCGGTGCTGGCCGCGCTGGCCTCGCCGCTGGCCAACAAGTACGCCGAGGGGTATCCCGGCGCCCGCCACCACGGCGGCTGCGAGGTGGTGGACGTCGCCGAGCGGATCGCCCAGGACCGGGCGAAGGCGCTGTTCGGCGCCGAGCACGCCAATGTGCAGCCGCATTCGGGGTCGGCGGCGGTGCTGGCCGCGTACGCCGCGCTGCTGCGGCCGGGAGACACGGTGCTGGCGATGGCGCTGACGCACGGCGGCCATCTCACCCATGGCTCACCGGCCAACTTCTCCGGCCGCTGGTTCGACTTCATCGGCTACGGCGTCGATCCGGCGACCGGTCTGATCGACTACGAGCAGCTGCGCGGGCTGGCCCACGCCCACCGTCCGAAGGCGATCGTGTGCGGTTCCATCTCCTACCCCCGCCATCCGGACTACGCCGCCTTCCGCGCCGTCGCGGACGAGGTGGACGCGTATCTGATCGCCGACGCCGCCCATCCGATCGGCCTGGTCGCGGGGAAGGCGGCGCCGTCCCCGGTGCCGTACGCGGACGTGGTGTGCGCAACGACACACAAGGTGCTGCGCGGGCCGCGCGGCGGGATGCTGCTGTGCGGTGCGGAGCTGGCCGAACGGGTGGACCGGGCGGTGTTCCCGTTCACCCAGGCCGGCGCCCAGATGCACAGCGTCGCGGCCAAGGCGGTGGCGTTCGGCGAGGCCGCGGCGCCCGCCTTCGCCGCCTACGCCCAGCGGGTGGTGGCCAACGCCCGGGTGCTGGCGGACGGCCTGGTCGCGGAGGGTCTCGCGGTCGCCACGGGCGGCACCGACACCCATATGATCACCGCCGATCCGGCGCCGCTGGGTCTGGACGGACGGACCGCGAAGGGCCGCTGCGCGGCCGCCGGGATCGTCCTGGACACCGTCGCGCTGGCGTCCGCCACGGAGCCCGGAGGCTGCGTCAAGGGACTGCGGCTGGGTACCGCGGCGGTCACCACCCAGGGAATGGGACCGCCGGAAATGGAGCGCATAGCCGCCCTGCTGGGAACCGTGTTGCGGGACGAGGGCGTGGTACGCGAAAAGGTGGCGGAACTGGCGGGGAGATTTCCGCCCTATCCGGACGAGGGCCGAATCATGCAACCATCCGAAGGTGTAGGACGTCTGTAAGTACGTTCACCGCAACGGGTCCGACACGCATAGGGTGTGTGGCTGTGATGGCCAGCGATATCTCTGGGGCAGCCTGTGCGTGAATACCTGCTGACTCTGTGCATCACGGCTGCGGTCACCTATCTGCTGACCGGGCCGGTGCGGAAATTCGCCATCGCGGCCGGTGCGATGCCCGAGATCCGTGCCCGTGATGTGCACCGTGAGCCCACGCCGCGGCTCGGTGGTATCGCCATGTTCGGCGGGCTGTGCGCGGGACTGCTGGTCGCCGCGCACCTCACCAACCTCAAGGACGTCTTCGAGCTCTCCAACGAGCCACGGGCGCTGCTGTCCGGCGCCGGGCTGATCTGGCTGCTGGGGGTGCTGGACGACAAGTGGGGCGTGGACGCGCTGATCAAGCTGGGCGGCCAGATGATCGCCGCTGGTGTGATGGTGCTCCAGGGTCTGACCATCCTGTGGCTTCCGGTGCCGGGTGTCGGGCCGGTCTCGCTCACGCCGTGGCAGGGCACGCTGCTGACCGTCGCCCTGGTCGTCATCACCATCAACGCCGTCAACTTCGTTGACGGGCTGGACGGTTTGGCCTCGGGGATGGTGTGCATCGCCGCGGCCGCGTTCTTCATGTACGCGTACCGCATCTGGTACGGCTACGGCCTGGAGGCGGCCGCGCCCGCCACCTTGTTCGCCGCCATCCTCATGGGCATGTGCCTGGGCTTCCTGCCGCACAACGCGCACCCCGCGCGGATCTTCATGGGCGACTCGGGCTCGATGCTGATCGGGCTGGTGCTGGCGGCGGGCGCCATCTCCATCACCGGTCAGGTCGACCCGGACGCGATGAAGCTGTTCGAGGGGTCGGAGCAGGCCGCGGTGCACGCCACCGTCCCGGTCTACATCCCGCTGCTGCTGCCGCTGACCGTCATCGCGGTGCCGTTCGCCGATCTGGTGCTGGCGATCGTCCGGCGCACCTGGCGGGGGCAGTCGCCGTTCGCCGCCGACCGGGGCCATCTGCACCACCGGCTGCTGGAGATCGGCCACTCGCACAGCCGGGCCGTGCTGATCATGTACTTCTGGTCCGCGCTGATCGCCTTCGGCGCCGTGGCGTACTCGGTGAACTCGGCCGGTGTGTGGTTCGTGCTCGCGATCGTCGCGCTGAGCGGAGTGGGGCTGGTGCTGTTGCTGCTGCCGCGGTTCACACCACGCGTTCCGCACTGGGCGGAGGCGTTCGTTCCGCCGCGTTACCGCCGGGTCAACCGGACCGGGCGGGCGGCCGGACAGGGTGCCGAGGCGCCCGCGGAGCCCGTGGCGGTCGCGGCCGGCGGACGGTCCGCGTCGCCGGAGCCGGAGCCGGTGCGCTCCGGAATGAGCGGCGGGGCGAGCGGTGCGGCGAATGCCGGTGTGAAGGGCGGGGTGAACGGGGCCACCGCGATCGGTGATCGGTCGCGTTTCAGCCACCGGCGGAGGATCGGAACACCCCAGTAAATGCCCTAGAAAAGAGATCGCGGAGAACGCTGGAGATCACGGAACGGCGTCAACGAGATACATGGTCCATAACTCTCCCGTGTGACGTGCAGCACACCCGGTGGGTAAAGACCTCATCAAATAGTTTGTGATACCGTTCACGAAACCCGGTGCTGAGACCCGAGGGGCCGTAGGGCGACGGCTCATCGTCGTGAGGTCTCCTCTGCTCCCGGGGATACGCTCGTCCACGACGAAATCGCTGCTTCCGACACTTGCCGGAGAAACCCTTCATGCAGTCCAACGACGCCAGAACACTCCTGAGTTGCGCCGTGCCCACCGCCGTCACCGGCGTGGTCGCGGTCGCTGTCGGTTCTGTGCTCGCGGGGGCCAAGGGAGCGATCGGCTCGGGGGCCGGCACAGTCGTCGCCGGAGGGGTCATGGCGATGGGGCTGGTTGTGCTGCAGCGCACCGCCAAGTACCTCCCGCATCTGTTCCAGGCCATGGGTCTGGTGCTCTACATGACCCAGTTCCTGCTGGTCGCGGTCGTGCTCGCGGTGTTCAAGGACACCACCCTCTTCTCCACCAAGGCGTTCGCCTTCGCACTGCTCGCCGCGACCCTGGTGTGGATCGGCGCACAGACCCGTGCCCATATGAGGGCCAAGATCCTCTACGTGGAGCCGGAAGCCGAGGACGAACGCAAGCCCGAGGGGGCGAAGAAGTCCGCTCCCGCCGGGTCCGCGCCGTGAGAAGTAGGGCCGGTATAAGGGCATGTGCGCTCACCTGCTATCGTCCGGTTCCATCTGAGGCGCAGCGGGCGCAGGTAGCCGAACCCCCGATATTCCCGGGATGGAATCGGCGGCCCATGCAGCTGATGCCCGACATACCACTCGGCCACGTGCCGACCAGCCGCCCCCACATCCGTAAGACCAGTCCAGTGCCGTTCCGTGGCCGTGTGCCGCGCCGACACAACGAGGTTGCCGTACCCATGCGCCACGCTGAAGGAGCTCGCGGTGAGTTCTGACCAGACGCTCGCCTTCGAGACGAACTGCCACATCTTCGACGGGTGCGGCTTCCCGGCACCCGGACAACATTCGTTCAAGTTCGAACCGCTCTTCACGGTCGGCGGTATCGACTTCAACAAGCCGATGCTGCTCGCCCTGCTCGGCTCGATCGCCATCGTCTGGTTCTTCTGGGCGGCCTTCGGCCGGGCCAAGGTCGTCCCGGGCAAGCTCCAGATGATCGGCGAGGCGGGTTACGACTTCGTCCGTCGCGGGATCGTCTATGAAGCCCTCGGGAAGAAGGACGGCGAGAAGTACGTCCCCCTGATGGTTTCGATCTTCTTCTTCGTCTGGGTCATGAACCTCTGGTCGGTCATCCCGGTCGCCCAGTTCCCGGTCACGTCGCTGATCGCGTACCCGGCCGTGCTCGCCGCCACCGTCTACATCCTCTGGATGAGCCTGACCTTCAAGAAGCACGGCTTCGTCGGCGGCTTCAAGAACATCACCGGCTACGACAAGTCGCTGGGCGCGGTGCTGCCGCTCGCCATGACGATCGAGTTCTTCTCGAACGTGCTGGTGCGGCCCTTCACCCACGCGGTCCGGCTCTTCGCCAACATGTTCGCGGGCCACCTGCTGCTGCTGATGTTCACCATCGCGAGCTGGTACCTGCTGAACGGGGTCGGCATCGCGTACGCCGGTGTGTCGTTCGTGATGACCATCGTCATGACCGCCTTCGAGCTCTTCATCCAGGCCGTTCAGGCGTACGTCTTCGTGCTCCTGGCCTGCACCTACATCCAGGGCGCGCTCGCCGAGCACCACTGAGTGGCCCTGCTCCCCGTCCAATGAGACGTCCGGTGGCCAACCCCCACCGGTCCGCGAAAGAGAAGGAAGAAACAGCATGTCCGCTGTGGACCTCGCCGCAGGTGTTTCCGGTTCCCTCGGCTCCATCGGTTATGGCCTCGCGGCCATCGGCCCCGGCGTCGGCGTCGGCATCATCTTCGGTAACGGCACCCAGGCCCTGGCCCGTCAGCCCGAGGCCGCCGGTCTCATCCGCGCCAACCAGATCCTCGGTTTCGCCTTCTGTGAGGCGCTGGCCCTGATCGGCATCGTCATGCCGTTCGTGTTCGGTAAGTGATCGACGCTTACTGACTGTCCTTTTCGACGAAAGGCACTGATGTGAACGCCCTGGTACAGGTGGCGGCCGAGGAAAGCGAGAACCCCCTCGTTCCGCCAGTCCCGGAGCTGGTCATCGGCCTGATCGCCTTTGCCATCGTCTTCTTCTTCCTCGCCAAGAAGCTCCTCCCGAACATCAACCGGGTCCTGGAGGAGCGCCGCGAGGCGATCGAGGGCGGTATGGAGAAGGCCGAGGCCACTCAGGCCGAAGCCCAGCAGGTCCTCGAGGACTACCGAGCCCAGCTCGCCGACGCCCGTCACGAGGCCGCGCGACTGCGCCAGGAGGCGCAGGAGCAGGGCGCCGCGCTCATCGCCGAGATGCGCGCGGAGGGGCAGCGGCAGCGTGAGGAGATCATCGCCGCCGGTCACGCCCAGATCGAGGCCGACCGCAAGCAGGCCGCTCAGACCCTGCGCCAGGACGTGGGCAGGCTCGCCACCGACCTGGCCGGCCGGATCGTCGGTGAGTCGCTCGAGGACGTGGCCCGGCAGAGCCGCACCATCGACCGGTTCCTCGACGAACTCGAGGCGAAGGCGGCCGACGGTTCGAAGGCCGAGGCCGGCCGATGAATGGAGCGAGCCGGGAGGCACTGGCAGCCGCGCGCGAAAGCTTCGACGCCCTGACGGACAACACCGCCGTCGACGCGACGAAGCTCGCCGATGAGCTGGCCGCCGTCACCGCGCTGCTCGACCGCGAGGTCTCGCTGCGCCGGGTCCTCACCGACCCGGCGCAGCCCGGCGAGGCCAAGGCCGAGCTGGCCGCGCGGGTGCTGGGCGGACAGGTCGGCGGCGAGACCCTCGACCTGGTCTCCGGCCTGGTCCGGTCCCGCTGGTCGCGCTCGCGCGATCTGGTGGACGGGCTCGAGGAGCTGGCCAGCGCCGCCGACCTGGTGGCGGCCGAGCGGGCCGGCACCCTCGACAGCGTCGAGGACGAGCTGTTCCGGTTCGGCCGGATCGTCTCCTCCTCGTCCGAGCTGCGCGGCGCCCTCACCGACCGGCGCGCGAGCGTCACGGCCAAGACCGGCCTGGTCCGTGAGCTGCTCGGCGGCCGGGCCGACCAGGTGACCGAGCGGCTGGTGATCCGTCTGGTGACCCACCCGCGGGGTCGTAGCCTGGAGGCGGGTCTCGACGAGCTGTCCAAGCTCGCGGCGGCGCGCCGGGACCGTACGGTCGCGGTCGTCACCTCCGCGGTGCCGCTCAGCGACCGCCAGAAGCAGCGGCTCGGCGAGGCGCTGGGGAAGCTGTACGGACGCAACGTGCACCTCAATCTCGACGTGGACCCCGAGGTCGTCGGCGGGATCGCGGTGCGCATCGGCGACGAGGTCATCAACGGGACCATCGCGGACCGCCTCGACGAGGCGACCCGGCGGATGGCCGGCTGACACAGCCACCAACTCAACAAGCATGTAAGCGGCCCGAGTTGGGCCGTAGTCAGATACTTCGGGCCCAACAAGGAGAGCAGGGAACCCAGATGGCGGAGCTCACGATCCGGCCGGAGGAGATCCGGGACGCACTGGAGAACTTTGTCCAGGCGTACAAGCCGGACGCGGCCTCGCGCGAGGAGGTCGGTACGGTCAGCGTTGCCGGCGACGGCATCGCGAAGGTCGAGGGTCTTCCCTCGGCCATGGCGAACGAACTGCTGAAGTTCGAGGACGGCACCCTCGGCCTCGCCCTCAACCTCGAGGAGCGCGAGATCGGTGCGGTCGTCCTCGGTGAGTTCAGCGGCATCGAGGAGGGCCAGCAGGTGCACCGCACCGGCGAGGTCCTCTCGGTCGCCGTCGGCGAGGGCTACCTCGGCCGCGTGGTCGACCCGCTGGGTGCCCCGATCGACGGCCTCGGCGAGATCGAGACCGACGGCCGCCGCGCCCTCGAACTGCAGGCCCCCACGGTCATGCAGCGCAAGTCGGTGCACGAGCCGATGGAGACCGGCTACAAGGCCGTCGACGCGATGACCCCGATCGGCCGCGGCCAGCGCCAGCTGATCATCGGCGACCGGCAGACCGGCAAGACCGCGCTGTGCGTCGACACGATCATCAACCAGCGTGACAACTGGCGCTCCGGCGACCCGAAGAAGCAGGTCCGCTGCATCTACGTCGCCATCGGCCAGAAGGGCTCCACCATCGCCGGCGTGCGCGCCGCGCTGGAGGAGGCCGGCGCCCTGGAGTACACCACGATCGTCGCCGCCCCGGCGTCGGACCCGGCGGGCTTCAAGTACCTCGCCCCCTACACCGGCTCGGCCATCGGCCAGCACTGGATGTACCAGGGCAAGCACGTCCTGATCGTCTTCGACGACCTGTCCAAGCAGGCCGACGCCTACCGCGCCGTCTCCCTGCTGCTGCGCCGCCCGCCGGGCCGTGAGGCCTACCCGGGCGACGTCTTCTACCTGCACTCCCGGCTGCTGGAGCGCTGCGCCAAGCTCTCCGACGAGATGGGCTCCGGTTCGATGACCGGTCTGCCGATCGTCGAGACCAAGGCCAACGACGTGTCGGCGTTCATCCCGACCAACGTCATCTCCATCACCGACGGTCAGTGCTTCCTGGAGTCCGACCTGTTCAACGCCGGTCAGCGGCCGGCCCTGAACGTCGGTATCTCGGTCTCCCGAGTCGGTGGTTCCGCTCAGCACAAGGCGATGCGCCAGGTCTCCGGCCGGCTCCGCGTGGACCTCGCCCAGTACCGCGAGCTCGAGGCGTTCGCCGCCTTCGGCTCGGACCTGGACGCGGCCTCCAAGGCGTCGCTGGAGCGCGGTGCGCGCATGGTCGAGCTGCTGAAGCAGTCGCAGTACGCCCCGTTCTCCACCGAGGACGAGATCGTGTCCATCTGGGCCGGCACCACGGGCAAGATGGACGACGTGCCGGTCGAGGACATCCGCCGCTTCGAGCGGGAGCTGCTGGACTACCTGCACCGTGACCAGAAGGGCCTGCTGACCAGCATCGTCGAGGGCGGCAAGATGTCCGACGACACGATCCAGGCGCTGAGCGAGGCCGTCGACTCCTTCAAGCGGCAGTTCGAGACCTCGGGCGGCAAGCTGCTGGGCGAGGACTGAGCCCATGGGTGCCCAGCTCAGGGTCTACAAGAGGCGGATCAAGTCCGTCTCCGCGACCAAGAAGATCACCAAGGCGATGGAGATGATCGCCGCCTCGCGCGTCGTCAAGGCGCAGCGCCAGGTGGCCGCGTCGACTCCGTACGCCACCGAGCTCACCCGGGCGGTGGGCGCGGTCGCCAAGGGCTCCACCACCCAGCACGCGCTGACCACGGAGACCGAGAACCCGACCCGTGCCGCGGTCCTGCTCGTCACGAGCGACCGCGGTCTCGCGGGCGGCTACTCCTCCAACGTCATCAAGGCGGCCGAGCAGCTCACCGAGCGGCTCACGGGTGAGGGCAAGGAGGTCGACACCTACATCGTCGGCCGCAAGGGCGTGGCCTACTACAGCTTCCGTGAGCGCAAGGTCACGGAGTCCTGGAGCGGCTTCACCGACAACCCCACCTACGCGGACGCCAAGAAGATCGCGGCCCCGCTGATCGAGGCCGTGCTCAAGGAGACCGCCGAGGGCGGGGTCGACGAGCTGCACATCGTGTTCACCGAGTTCGTCTCGATGCTGACGCAGACCCCGGTCCAGGACCGGCTGCTGCCGCTCAGCCTCGAGGGGACCGCGGCGGAGCAGGAGAAGAAGGGCGAGATCCTTCCGCTCTTCGAGTTCGAGCCGTCGGCCGAGGACGTACTGGACGCCCTGCTGCCCCGGTACGTCGAGTCGCGCATCTACAACGCCCTGCTCCAGGCCGCCGCCTCCAAGCACGCGGCGACCCGGCGGGCGATGAAGTCGGCGACCGACAATGCCGAAGAGCTCATCAAGTCGCTCACGCGGCTTGCCAACGCGGCCCGCCAGGCCGACATCACCCAGGAAATCAGCGAGATCGTCGGTGGCGCGAGCGCTCTGGCCGACGCCTCCGCGGGGAGTGACTGACAACTATGACCACCACTGTTGAGCCGACCGCTCCTGCTGGCGTGGCCGCTGGCCGCGTCGCGCGGGTCATCGGCCCGGTCGTCGACGTGGAGTTCCCCGTCGACGCGATGCCGGACATCTACAACGCGCTGACCGTCGAGGTCGCCGACCCCTCGCAGGAGGGTGCGAAGAAGACCCTGACCCTCGAGGTCGCCCAGCACCTGGGCGAGGGCCTGGTCCGCGCCATCTCCATGCAGCCCACCGACGGTCTGGTCCGCCAGGCCGCGGTGACCGACACCGGCGACGGCATCACCGTGCCGGTCGGCGATGTCACCAAGGGCCGCGTGTTCAACACCCTGGGCGAGATCCTCAACGAGCCCGAGGCCGAGTCCGAGGTCACCGAGCGCTGGTCCATCCACCGCAAGGCCCCGGCCTTCGACCAGCTCGAGTCCAAGACCGAGATGTTCGAGACCGGCCTGAAGGTCGTCGACCTGCTGACCCCGTACGTCAAGGGCGGCAAGATCGGTCTGTTCGGCGGCGCCGGCGTCGGCAAGACCGTGCTCATCCAGGAAATGATCATGCGTGTGGCCAAGCTGCACGAGGGCGTTTCCGTGTTCGCCGGTGTCGGTGAGCGCACCCGTGAGGGCAACGACCTGATCGAGGAGATGGCCGAGTCCGGCGTGCTCCCGCAGACCGCGCTGGTCTTCGGCCAGATGGACGAGCCCCCGGGCACCCGTCTGCGCGTCGCCCTGGCGGGGCTCACCATGGCGGAGTACTTCCGCGATGTGCAGAAGCAGGACGTGCTGTTCTTCATCGACAACATCTTCCGCTTCACCCAGGCCGGTTCCGAGGTCTCGACCCTGCTCGGCCGCATGCCCTCCGCGGTGGGCTACCAGCCGAACCTGGCCGACGAGATGGGCATCCTCCAGGAGCGCATCACCTCGACCCGCGGTCACTCGATCACCTCCATGCAGGCGATCTACGTCCCCGCGGACGACCTGACCGACCCGGCCCCGGCGACCACCTTCGCGCACCTCGACGCGACCACGGTGCTCTCCCGGCCGATCTCGGAGAAGGGCATCTACCCGGCGGTGGACCCGCTGGACTCGACGTCCCGGATCCTGGACCCGCGGTACATCTCGCAGGACCACTACGACTGCGCCTCGCGCGTGAAGTCGATCCTCCAGAAGTACAAGGACCTCCAGGACATCATCAACATCCTGGGCATCGACGAGCTCGGCGAGGAGGACAAGCTCACCGTCTTCCGCGCCCGCCGTATCGAGCGCTTCCTGTCGCAGAACACCCACGCGGCGAAGCAGTTCACCGGCCTCGACGGATCGGACGTGCCGCTGGACGAGTCCATCGCCGCGTTCAACGCCATCGCCGACGGTGAGTTCGACCACTTCCCCGAGCAGGCGTTCTTCATGTGCGGTGGTCTGGACGACCTCAAGGCCAAGGCCAAGGAGCTGGGCGTCTCCTGAGCCCCATGGCTCCGGGAGAGGGGTGGGCCCGGTCCCACCCCTCTCCATACGCCCGTTATTCTGTGACGAAAGCCCTGCCCGACCCGGCAGGGGGAGACCCGAGGAGCCACGTTGGCTGCTGAGCTGCACGTCGAGCTGGTCGCGGCGGACCGTAGTGTCTGGTCCGGTGCGGCCACCTTGGTCATCGCGCGCACCACATCGGGTGACATCGGCGTCATGCCCGGCCACCAGCCGCTGCTCGGTGTGCTGGAGTCCGGCCCGGTGACCATCCGTTCGGTCGACGGCGGAACGGTCGTGGCCGCGGTGCACGGTGGATTCATCTCGTTCGCGGACGACAAGCTCTCACTGCTGGCCGAGGTCGCGGAGCTGTCCGACGAAATCGATGTCAAGCGCGCGGAGCGGGCGCTGGAGCGTGCCAAGTCGGAGGCGGACGCCGCCGCCGAGCGGCGCGCCGACGTCCGGCTGCGTGCGGTGGCGGGAGCGCACTGAGCCTGTCACGTACGGTCGGAAAACCTCAGCCGCGGACCTCGCTGGAGCTCCCCTTCAGCGGTCCGCGGCTGAGGCGATGCAGGTGCGGTTTTTCCGGATGACGCGAGGAGGTCGGTGAAGATGGTCCTCGCTCTGCTTGTGGGCGGCGTGGTCGTCGCGCTGGTGGTGGTGGGACTCTTCGTCTTCGGTCTCCGGCGGCGGCTGATCCAGCGGTCCGGCGGAACCTTCGACTGCTCCCTGCGCTGGGATCCCCCCGCGAGCGAACCCGAGCCCAGCGGCAAGGGGTGGGTGTACGGGGTCGCCCGCTACAACGGTGACCGCATCGAGTGGTTCCGGGTCTTCTCCTACGCGCCCCGGCCCCGGCGGCTGCTGGAGCGCGCCTCGATCGAGGTGCTGGAGCGGCGCACCCCCAAGGGCGAGGAAGAGCTGGCGCTGCTCTCCGACGCGGTGGTGCTCGCCTGCCGGCACAACGGCAACCGGCTGGAACTGGCCATGAGCGAGGACGCGCTGACCGGCTTTCTGGCCTGGCTGGAGGCCGCGCCCCCGGGCCAGCGCGTCAACGTCGCGTAGCGCTGTCGCCCGTTCGGCCGTCTCCGCTTCCGCTACCTCACCTTGAGTTCCTGGGCCAGCACCGCGGCCTGCACCCGGCTGCGCAGCTCCAGCTTGTTCAGCAGCCGGCTGACATGCGTCTTCACCGTCGCCTCCGCCATGGTCAGCCGCGCCGCGATCTGCGCGTTCGACAGCCCCTGACCGAGACAGGCCAGCACCTCCCGCTCCCGCCGGGTGAGCGTGGCGAGCACCGAGGGATCGGGCGCGGTGGGGGAGGGGGCCGGCTGGGGCCGGGCGAACTCCGCGATCAGCCGGCGGGTGACCGCCGGGGCGATCAGCCCCTCGCCGCGCCCCACCGTACGGACCGCCTCGATCAGGTGGCTCGCCTCGCTATCCTTGAGCAAGAACCCGGCGGCGCCCGCGCGCAGCGCCCCGAAGACGTACTCGTCGAGGTCGAAGGTGGTCAGCACCAGCACATCGGCGAGCTGTTCGGCGACCACCTGGCGGGTGGCCGACACCCCGTCCAGCCGTGGCATCTGGACGTCCATCAGCACCACGTCGGGGCGGAGCGCACGGGCCATCGCCACCGCCTGGAGGCCGTCGGCCGCCTCGCCGACCACCTCGATATCGGAAGCGGACCGCAGGATCAGCACCAGCCCGGAGCGCACCGCGGCCTGGTCCTCGGCGACCAGCACCCGGAGGGGCGCGGACGCGGTGCCGGCGGGCGGGGTGGAAGGGATCACGGCGGCTCCTGTTCGCGAGACGGTCATGACGGACGCTGAGCGCTCTCCTCGCCCAGCGGCAGCGCGGCCCGCACCCGCCACACCGTGCCCCCGGGCGCGGTGACGGGTCCGGCGTCGAGGGTGCCGCCGAGCAGGGTCACCCGCTCGCGCATCCCGATCAGCCCGGTGCCGGAGCCGGGTGCCCGGGGGCCGGAGCGGTCGCCGTACGGGCTGACCACGCTGACCTCGAGCGGACCGTCCGCGCGATGCGCCAGCGTCACGTCCACCCGGCCGGGTGCGGCGTGCTTGAGGGCGTTGGTGAGCGACTCCTGGACGACGCGGTACGCGGCGAGTTCGACCGGGGCGGGCAGCGGGGCGGCGCCGTTCGGCCGCTCGTCGCACAGGACGATGTCCTGACCGCCGGAGCGGGCCGTGCTGCGGGCCTGCTCCAGCAGGGTGTCGAGCGCGTCCAGCGTGGAGGTGGCGGTCGGTTCCGCCGTCTCCCCGGGGTCCCGCAGCAGCCTGATGAGCCGGCGCATCTCGGCCAGGCCCCGCACGCTGTTCTCCCGGATGACGCCGAGCGCCTCGTCGGTCGCGGCGGGGTCCTTCAGGGAGAGCGCGGCGGCGGAGTGGATGGCGATGGCCGAGAGGTGGTTGGCCACCATGTCGTGGAGTTCGCGCGCCATCCGGGCCCGCTCGGAGACCACCGCCTCCCGCCGCTCCAACTCGGCCAGCAGGGCGATGCGTTCCGCCTCCAGACGGGCGGCCGCGGCCTGCTCACGGTGGTTGCGGACCACGGATCCGGTCCAGGCCGGGGAGAGGGTGAGCAGTGCGACGAACGCGCCGAGCAGCAGCCACTGGGGGTCGCGGAGGACGGCCAGTGGCACCACGGTCGCCAGCGCCGTGACCAGCCAGCAGATCCGGTGCAGGCGCCGGGCGGCCACGGGGCCGGAGTACAGGACGGCCGCGTAGATCAGGTCGGTGTACATCAGCAGCGTCGGGGCCAGCCCGCCGCTGATGATGTCCATGACGATCGCGGCGGTTCCCACGCCCAGCGCGATGAGCGGGGCCACCCGCCGCAGCACTTCGGCCGCCGAGACCACGGCCAGTCCGATCAGCCCCAGCCACCGGGGCGCGTCGAAGAACGACGGGTTGTTGTGCAGCCCCGCCACCCACATCAGCACACCGCCGAGCAGTCCGCCGAGGGCGATCAGTACATCGTGCCGGTGGGGGCGCGCGAGAGGGGGACGGGACGGCATGGCCTCATCACACCACGCGGTGTGCCCGGGGAGCCTCCCCCTTGGGGCCGGGCCCACCGGGCGGCGGCGTACATCGAAGGATGCAGTCGGGTTTCGTCGCCGCCGACGAGGCGGGCGCCCCGACCGCCGGGGGAGGGTGGGGGGACGAGGGTGGAGCGAGAGGGGAACACCGTGGTTGTCGCGCTGATCGTCGCCTGTGAGGCCGGCTTCTGGGTACTGCTGGCCATCGGGCTGGCGCTGCGGTACGTGGCGAAGAAGCCGAAGGCGAGCACCGCGGTGCTGCTGTGCGAACCGCTGCTGGAGCTGGTGCTGTTCGTGACGACCGTGATCGACCTGAGGAACGGCGCCCAACCGGACGGGAAGCACGGTCTCGCCGCCGTCTACATCGGCTACTCGGCCGCGCTCGGCCATCGGACCATCCGCTGGGTCGACGCCCGGGTGGCCCACCGCTTCTTCGACGGGCCGCCGCCGGTGAAGCCGCCGAAGTACGGCATGGCGCGTACGGTCCACGAGTGGAAGACCGCCGCCCGCTGGGTGCTGGCCGCGGTCATCGCCATCGCGCTGCTCCAGGGCGCGATCTGGTACGTCGGCGACGACGACCGGATCGGCTCGCTGCGCGACTGGCAGCAGAGGATGCTGTTCCTGATCGGCATCAACCTGGTCATCGCACTCAGCTACACGCTCTTCCCCAAGCGGGAGCGCTCGGCCTCGCACGCCCGCTAGAGCCGTTTTCTTCCCCCCGGCCCCGGCCCCGGCGATACGCGGCGCCGGGGCGTAAGGGGTTCCGGGAGGGCTCAGCGGTTCTCGCCGGGAACCCAGAGGACGTCGCCGACCTCCTTGTTGGCCACCCGGGCCAGGATGAACAGCAGGTCCGAGAGCCGGTTGAGATAGGTGGCGGTGAGCACGTTCATGGAGTCCCCGTACTCGGCGAGCGCCGCCCAGGTGGAGCGCTCGGCGCGGCGCACCACCGTGCACGCCTGGTGCAGCAGCGCCGCGCCCGGGGTGCCACCCGGGAGGATGAAGCTGCGCAGCTTCTCCAGGCCCTCCAGGAAGCGGTCGCAGTCCGCCTCCAGCTTGTCGACATAGCTCTGTTGCACGCGCAGCGGGGGATGGGCGGGGTTCTCCACCACCGGGGTGGACAGGTCCGCGCCCACGTCGAACAGGTCGTTCTGGACGCGGACCAGCACCCTGATGATCTCGGCGGGCAGCCCGCCCAGGGCGATGGCCACCCCGATCGCGGCGTTCGCCTCGTTCGCGTCGGCGTACGCGGCGATCCGCGGATCGGTCTTGGCGGTGCGGCTCATATCGCCGAGGGCGGTGGTGCCCGTGTCCCCGGTACGCGTATAGATGCGGGTGAGATTGACCATGGGGCCGAGCCTACGCGGCGGCCCTACGCCCCGGCCTGCCGGAAGAGCCGGGCGCCGAGGGTCACGGCCACCACCGCCAGCGCGGAGGCGACCAGCGCCGCCAGCGCGATCTTCCCGTCCCCGTACTCCCCGGCGAAGGCGGCCCGCACCCCGTCCACGAGATAGCGGAACGGCACGAAGTGCGAGGCGATGTCGAGCCAGCGCGGCCCGAGCGACATCGGCAGCAGAATCCCGGACAGCAGCATCGCGGGCATGGTGAGCGAGTTGATGACCGGCGCGAACCCCTGCGGGGAGGCCACCCGCATCGCCAGCGCGTACGAGAGCGAGGCGAGCGAGACGGTCAGCACGCCGACGAAGACGAAGCCGATGGCCACGCCCAGCACCGGGGCGCGCAGCCCGAGCGCCACGGCGACGCACACCAGCACCAGGGATTGCACCAGCAACTGCACGACGTCCTTGAGCACCCGGCCCATGAGCAGCGCCAGCCGGCTGACCGGGGTGACCCGCATCCGCTCGATGACGCCCGTGCGCCGCTCGAAGACCAGCCCGATCCCGGCGAACGAGGCGCTGAAGAGCCCGAGTTGGATGAGGATGCCGGGGACAATGGTCTGCCAGGAGCTGCCCTGGCCGCCCAGCGGCACATCGGTGAGCAGTGGGCCGAAGAAGACGAGGAAGAGCAGCGGCTGGACCATCCCGAAGACCAGGGCGGGCTTGGAGCGCAGCGTCTGGCGGGCGTAGCGGCCGAAGATCAGGGCCGTGTCGGAGACGAGCTGAGGCATGGGGCCTTCTTCCGGGGTCAGACGGCGAGCGGGGCGGGGTGGCGCGGGGTGGCGCCGCGCCCGGTGATGGCGATGAAGGCGTCCTGGAGGGTGGCGTCCGGCGAGCCGCCGTACCCGGCCTTGAGCCCCGCCGCGGTGCCCTCGGCGGCCACTTGGCCCTGGTCGACGATGACGAGCCGGTCGGACAGGGCCTCCGCCTCGTCCAGGTAGTGGGTGGTCAGGAAGACGGTCATGTCCTGCTCGGCGCGCAGCCGGCGCACCAGCTGCCACAGCTCGGCGCGGCTGCCGGGGTCGAGCCCGGTGGTCGGCTCGTCCAGGAAGAGGATCTCGGGCCGGTGGACCAGGCCGAGGGCGATGTCCAGCCGCCGCCGCTGCCCGCCGGAGAGCGCGGCGCAGGGGCGGTCCAGCAGCTCGGTGAGGTCCAGTTCCCGGGCCAGCTCCGCGGCGCGGGCGGTCGCCTCGGCCTTGCCCATCCGGTAGAGCCGCCCCTGGGTGACCAGTTCCTCCCGTACCGAGACGGTCGGGTCGACCCCGCCGGACTGGGCCACGTATCCGATCCGCCGGCGCACCCCCGCCGGATCGCGGGCGAGGTCGTGGCCGGCCACGGTGGCGCTGCCCCCGGTGGGCGGGAGCAGCGTGGTGAGCATCCGCAGCGTGGTGGTCTTGCCCGCTCCGTTGGGCCCGAGGAAGCCCAGGATCTCCCCGCGTTCGACGGTCAGGTCGATACCGCGCACGGCCGTCACGGGGCCGCGTTTGGTCCGGAAGGTGTGGGTGAGGCCGTTCGTCGTGATGACTGCCATGGGACAAGAAAAACAGGGAGACTCTATTTTTGCAACGACCCCAAAAACCAAGGAGCCCCAGCGAAGTTAGGATGAGGCCATGGCGGAAGGGCTCAGGGAGCGGAAGAAGCGGCAGACCAGGCAGCACATCTCGGACGTCGCGACCGGGCTGTTCATGGAGCGCGGCTTCGAGGCGGTCACGATCGCGGAGATCGCCGAGGCGGCCGAGGTCTCCGTCAACACGGTCTACAACTACTTCCCGGCCAAGGAGGACCTCTTCGTCGACCGCGAGGAGGAGATCGTCGACCGCCCCTCCCGGCTCGTCCGGGAGCGCGCCGTCGGCCAGTCGGCGGCGCGGGCGCTGCTGGACCAGCTGCGCCAGGACATCGGCGAGCGGCACCCCTATGTCGGGCTGACCGCGGGGTTCGACCGGTTCCGGCAGGTCATCGTGGATTCGCCGACGCTGATGGCCCGGCTCTTCACGATCCAGGGCAGGGCCGTCAACCGGCTCGGCGGCACGCTGCGCGAAGAGGCCGCCGCCGCGCCGCAGGACCCGACCCCCGAGTTCATCGCCCATCAGCTCGTCGGCGCGGAGAACGCCGTCCGGCGCGCCATCCAGCACGGGCTCGCGGAGGGCGGCAGCGTGGACGAGGTCGCCGAGGACGCCCTCCGTAAGGTCGACGTCATGGAATCGCTCCTCAGCGACACAGTGCTCAACTATGCGGTGAAGAACACACCGTGACGCGCGTTACGAGGGGCTGCCCGCAGGGGTGAACGGGCGTTAAGGTCCGGCACATCGAATTGTCGCGAAAACGGAAGGGTGTGTGTCGTGGCCAAGAAGCTCGCGGTCATCGGAGCCGGACTCATGGGGTCCGGTATCGCGCAGGTCTCGGCCCAGGCAGGCTGGGACGTGGTGCTGCGTGATGTGACCGACGAGGCGCTGCGGCGCGGTACGGACGCCATCCGTAGCTCGTACGAGAAGTTCGTCTCCAAGGGCAAGCTGGCGGCGGAGGAGGCCGAGCGGGCGCTGGGCCGGATCACCACCACGACCGACCTCGACGCCGCCGCCGAGGCCGATGTCGTGGTGGAGGCGGTCTTCGAGAAGATCGAGGTCAAGCGGGAGATCTTCGGCGCCCTCGACGAGCTGGTCAAGGACGACGCGATCCTGGCGTCGAACACCTCCGCCATCCCGATCACCAAGATCGCCGCGGCCACCCGGCGCCCGGAGCGGGTCGTCGGCACCCACTTCTTCTCGCCGGTCCCGATGATGGGGCTGTGCGAGCTGGTCCGCGGCTACAAGACCAGCGACGAAACCCTGGCCGCCGCACGGGAGTTCGCCGAGGGCGTGGGCAAGACCTGTATCGTCGTCAACCGCGATGTCGCGGGCTTTGTCACCACCCGGCTCATCTCGGCGCTCGTCGTGGAAGCGGCGAAGCTGTACGAGTCGGGGGTTGCCACGGCCGAGGACATCGACACCGCCTGCAAGCTGGGCTTCGGCCATGCGATGGGACCCCTCGCGACGGCCGATCTGACCGGCGTGGACATCCTGCTGCACGCCACCGACAACATCTACACCGAGTCCCAGGACGAGAAGTTCGCACCGCCGGAGATCATGCGCCGGATGGTCGATGCGGGGGACATCGGCCGCAAGAGCGGCGAGGGCTTCTACCGCTACTGAGGGCCCTGGTGCGGCGCCAGGGCCGGAACTCACCCTCGCGGGTGAAATCGGTATCGGTTCGCTTACAGACGGCAACTTCCTCGTATGAGAGGCAGTCAGTTCTGTAGACAGAAATGGCGCATTGACGACACGACGCACCGTAGTGGGGAGCGCATATGCACATCAGGGGCGACCACGCCGAGCTGGTCGTCGGGGGCCGACTGGACGTCCGGAGCGCGGCGGACGCCCGTACGGCCCTGCACACCGCCGTCGACGCCGGCGGCGGGGATCTCGTTCTCGACCTCACCGAATTGGACTCCTGGGACGCCACCGGACTCGGGGTGATCATGGGTGCGCACCGCCGGGCCGGCCGGATGGGCAGACGGCTCGTGCTGCGCGGGGTGCCGCCCCAGATGCAGCGGCTGCTGGTGGCCACCCGGCTGCACCGCATCCTGGCGATCGAAGGCGGTCTGGAGGCGGAGTCGCTGCCGCGGGTCTGAGCGGCGTGGGCCGGTTGCCCGGGGGCGCGTTGGCGGGGGTGGCGCGTTGCCCGGGGTGGCGCGGGCGCCCTCCGGCGCGGTGGATACTGTGAGCAGGTCCAGGCCGTCGCATACGGCCCGGGGTTCGGTGGACGCCGGACGCACTCTCTACGGCGGCACCGGACCAGAAGCGAAGGCAGGCCGGGGAGCCTTACAGCACGCCACGCCTCTGGGGGGCAAGGACCATGGACCCGAAGAACGACAGACCGGAAGAGCACGGTCACGACGACGCCGGGCCGGGCGGGGCCTCCGGCGCGCCTGTGGCGGACGGCGACGGCTCGTCGTCGCGCCCGTCCGCCGTACGCGTGCCGGGGCTGCCGGGGGACGAGCCGACGCCCCCTCCGGGCGGGCCGGTGCCCGGCTCGTCCGCCTCCTCTGCCTCCGCCGGGTCTGCTGCCTCTGCCGGCTCTGCCGCGGGGCCGGTCCGCACCGCGCGCATCGTCACCGGTGACCATCTGCTGACGGTCAACCCCGTGGACGGCAGCGAGATAGAACCCTGCTCGCCCGGAGAGCGCCCCGACCGGCCCGAGCGCCACGGCCCCGACGAGCGCGAGGAGTTGCGCCGCGCCGCCGCCCCGCCGCGTCCGTCCGGCACCGTCGTACCCGAGCTGCCGATGCTGGAGCGCGACGACGAGCGGGACCGGCTCGCCCGGCTGGTCGCCCGCGGCCGCTCGGTGCGGGTCACCGGGCCCTCCGGCGTGGGGCGCAGCACCCTGCTGGAGGCCGTCGCCGCCGACTGCGAGCGGCTCGCGCCCGACGGTGTCGTACGCCTCTCCGGCTACCGCCGCACCCCCGCCGACCTCCTCCACGACCTCTACGCCGCCGTCTTCAGCGCCCCGCTGTACCGGCCCGACCGGGCGGAGCTGCTGGACGCGGTCCAGGAGATCGGCGCGGTTGTCGTCCTCGACGACATCGAGTTCGGCGGCACCGCGCTGGACGAGTTCCTCGACGCGACCCCCGAATGCGCGTTCCTGATCTCCGCCACTCCCGACGTCCCGAGCCCGTCCCCCGACGCGCACCTCGAGGAGGTCTCCCTCTCCGGGCTCAGCCGTACGGCCGGTCTCGAACTGCTGGAGCGGGCCGCACGGCGGCCGCTGGCGGAGGACGAGGTGAGCTGGGCGGCGGATCTGTGGTTCGAGTCCGAGGGGCTGCCGCTGCGCTTCGTGCAGGCGGGCGCGCTGCTGCGGCAGCGGGACGCCCTGCGCGACGACCCCGCCGGGCCGGAGGCGGACGAGGGCCACGAGGCCGCGCTGCCCTCGCTCGCCGAGGCGGCGTCCCCCGCCGCGCTGCTCGCCGCCCGGCTGAGCGAGACGGCCCGCGACGCCCTGCGGTTCGCGGTCGCGCTCGGCGGCGAATGCCCGCACCGGGCCCATCTGCCCGCGCTCACCGGGGACACCCACGCGGACGCGGCCCTCGGCGAACTGCTCGGCTGCGGCCTCGTCACCCCGGCCGGATCGCACTACCGGCTGGCGGCGGGCGTCACCGACCACCTCGCGCAGGAGGGCTACGCCGACGAGAACGCCGGGCGTGCGCACACCCTCGCCGAGCACTACGCCTGGTGGGCCGGCCACCGCTCGGTGGCGCCCGAGCGCGTGGCCGCCGAGGCCGACGCGATCCTCGCGGCGATGGCCGCGCTCATCGGCAGCCGCGAGGCGGGCCACGCCGACGCCGCCGTGCGCCTCGCCCGCGCCGCCGCACCCGCCTTCGCCGCGGCGCTGCACTGGGGCGCCTGGGAGCGGGCGGTGCGCCACGGCCAGGAGGCCGCGCGGCTGGCGGGACAGGTCGCGGACGAGGCGTACTTCCACCATGAGCTGGGCGTCCTCGCGCTGTGCACGGGCAATCTGGACCGGGCCCGCGCGGAGTTGGAGGCGTCGATCGGGCTGCGCGGCGTCCTCGCGGACAAGCGGGGCACGGTCGCGGGCCGGCGCGCGCTGGCCCTGGTCGCCGACCGCTCGCCGGGCTCGGCGATGGCCGGGGCGTTCGGGGTGAGCGGCAAGGGCGTGGCGTCCCCGAGTGCGTCCTCCGGCGCGTCTTCCGGTGCGCCTTCGGGTACGTCCTCGGGTGCGTCCTCCGGCGCGTTCTCGGCGGCGGGCGCCGGGCCGGACGACACGGAGACCACGATCGTCACCCCGAAGGTGGCGGCGACGACGCCGCTGGCCGCCCTGGGCACGACGGCGGTGACGGCCACGGCGGCGACGGCGGCGATCCCGGCCGTCTCCCGGACCTCGGTGGCCGCTTCCGCCACCCCGGCGGCCCCCGGCACCGCGTCCGCCTCCGGCGGGTCCTCCGCCGGGCTCTCCGGCGGCAAGCCGCGCGGTCTGCGCCGCCTGGCGGCGCACGGTGCCCGGCGCAATGTGGTCGCGGCGGCCGCCGGTGTGCTGCTGGTGGCCGTGCTCGGCACCGTGGTGACCCTGGGCGCCACCTCGGGCAACGACCACGACACCCCCACCGACAAGGTCAAGCCGGGCCGGTCGGCCACGCAGCGGGACGACGACCCGACCGCCGACGAGCCCACGAGCGGCACCAGCCAGGCCCCCCAGCCGGGCCTCAGCGGGGCGCCGCAGGCGCCCGCGTCCCCGTCCGCGCCGAGCAGCGGCTCGCCCAGCGGGTCCACGGCGTCGAGCGGCCCGTCGTCGACGAGCGGCGCGCCCTCGGACAGCGGGCAGCCGCCCTCGCCGCCGTCGTCGGACCCCACGACCCAGCGTCCGAAGCCCACGAGCAAGCCGCCGACGGACAAGCCGACGACCCCGACCGGTCAGCCCAGCGAGCCGACGCCCTCGACCTCCGCCCCGACCACGACCCCCACCGACGGCACGTCCAACACCGCGAGCGCCCCCACCACCCACACGGCCTCGGCCACCGCCGGCCCGGTCGGGGCGTAACCCCGCTCCCGCCGCGGCCGGACGCCGGACGCACACGCACCGGGACACCAGGCGGACGCCGGGCGGACCACAGGCGGACGCCGGGCGGCCACAGGCGCCGGAACGAGCCGGATCCCGCCCGGCCCCCGTGGCGGGATGTGGTCGGCTCAGGGGCCGGGGAAGGGTCCGTACGACGGAAGAAGGCCCGGGGCCGTCGGCCCCGGGCCCCAGCGGCCGGTCAGAAGAGGCGGAGCTTGTCGTCCTCGATGCCCCGGAGCGCGTCGTAGTCCAGCACCACGCAGCCGATGCCCCGGTCGGTGGCGAGGACGCGGGCCTGGGGCTTGATCTCCTGGGCGGCGAAGATGCCCTTCACCGGGGCGAGATGCGGGTCCCGGTTGAGGAGTTCGAGATAGCGGGTGAGCTGCTCGACCCCGTCGATCTCACCACGGCGTTTGATCTCCACGGCGACCGTCGCCCCGTCCGCGTCGCGGCAGAGAATGTCCACGGGGCCAATGGCAGTGGGGTATTCACGCCGAATAAGCGTCCAGCCATCGCCGAGTGTCTCGATACGGTCGGCGAGCAGCTCCTGGAGATGCGCCTCGACCCCGTCCTTGATCAGCCCGGGGTCCACGCCGAGTTCGTGCGAGGAGTCGTGGAGGATCTCCTCCATCGTGATGATGAGCTTCTCGCCCGCCTTGTTCACGACCGTCCACACATCGTCGTCGCCTTCCTTCAGCGTGCACGGCGGAGACATCCAGTTGAGGGGTTTGTAGGCCCTGTCGTCCGCGTGGATGGACACGCTGCCGTCGGCCTTGACGAGGATCAGACGGGGTGCCGAGGGAAGGTGGGCGGTGAGGCGGCCGGCGTAGTCCACAGAGCACCGGGCGATGACGAGACGCATGGTCGGCAACGCTACTCGACCACCACCGCCTCACGCGATTCGTCCGTCGATGGCCCCCTTCGGCGATGGCTGGTTGTGTGCCCATTCTCCTGGTGCGGGGGCAGTGGCCGAATTACCGTTGAAGCGGGTGGTCGTCGGATGGGTACGCTGCGTCGCCGTCCGCCCTTCCCGTCCCTGAGACCCCGCTCGCGGGGTCGCGAGAGGAGAACCCATGTCGCTCGACGTCTCACCGGCCCTGCTCGAACAGGCCGAGCGAGGCGAGGTCGACGAAGCCGCCTTCGTCGACTGCGTCAGGAACTCCCTACCCTACGCATGGGAGATGATCAGCTCACTGGTGGCACAGCTGAAGGTGGACGGCGGGGAGTTCGCCGACAACCAGACGCCGCCGCCCGACGAGCAGGCACGCGGTCAGCTGCTCCGCGCACTGGCGAGTGACGCGATACGCGGCGCGCTGGAGCGCCACTTCGGGGTGCGACTGGCCTTCCAGAACTGCCACCGGGTCGCGGTCTTCCCGGTGGACGCCTCCGCCGACGAACGCCTCGCCCGCTTCACCTCGGTCCGGGGGCAGCTGCTCAACCAGTCACCCGAGCTCCGCGACTGCTGACGGGACCTCCGCTGCCGCTCCGCCAGGGGGAGGTGTATCAGCGCAGGAGCGGCAGCACCTCACCACCGAGCCGACGCACATTCTCCTCCGTGGTCGCCAGATCCCCCGACCCCTCGACCAGCAGCGCGAACCGGCGGATACCGGTGTGCTCCGCGGTCGCCGCCAGCCGGTCGGCGCACAGCCGCGGCGATCCCACCGGATGCAGCTCGCACAGCAGCTCCGCGTAGGCCACGGGGTCACGCATCCGGCGCTGCCGGCCGTCGACCGTCACATGCGCGTCCAGCCCCTGCCGTAACCAGCCGGGCATCGCCTTGACCAGGGTCTCGGCCGCCGTCTGCCGGGAGTCCGCGACCTGCACCACCCCGGCCGAGACATGCCGCGCCGCCACCGCCTCGACGTCCTCCGGGGTACGGCCCGCCTCCAGCGCGCACTGCCGCCACAGGCCGACCACCTCGGCTTTCTCCTCGTCCCCGCAGTGCATGCCGAGCAGCATGGGCAGCCCGCGCTCGGCGGCGAGCCGCACACTGGCGGGCGAGGTGCAGGCGACGAGCACCGGCGGGGCGCCCACCGCCTGTCCTTCCAGGCCTTCCGGTCGTTCCCGGCCTTCCGGCCCTTCCGGTCCGCCGAGGGCGTCGTCGGCGCGCGGCACCACCGCCACCTCGCGGAAGGAGTACCGCTCCCCGTCCGCCCCCACCCGTGGCTCGCGCAGCCAGCGCAACAGCAGATCGAGCGATTCGGGGAAGCCCTGCTCGTACGCCCGCAGCCCGGAGCCGAAGACCTCGAGATCCACCCAGGGGCCGCCGCGGCCGACACCCAGCGTGAACCGGCCACCGGAGAGGAGGTGGAGCAGTGCGGCCTGCTCACCCAGCGCGACGGGATGCGCGGTCGGCAGTACGCTCACCGCCGTACCGACGCCGATCCGGCGGGTACGTCCCAGCACCAGCCCGGCCAGGGTGACCGCGGACGGACAGACCCCGTACGGAACGAAGTGGTGCTCGGCGATCCAGACCGCGTCCAGTCCGGTCTCCTCGGCGAGCTCGGCCGACCGCACCGCCCGGTGCAACGCCTCTTCCTGTCCCTGGCCAGGGAATTGAGCGGCCAGGATAAAAGCCCCCACATCCATTGTGAACTGCCTCCTTGTCGCGGCTCAGCTGCCGACGCGGGCATTCCCCCTCATAGGCATTAACGCCTGACACGTGCCAAGGGCACGGGCGGGCATGAAGTTTTCATGATGATCGGAGGGCGGGTGTGGACGACGGCTTACCGGGGCGGTGACTGTAGCGCGTACGCTGGTCACAGCCCGTTAGCTCCCAGTTCTGTCGAGGTGCCCCGTGTCTCCACGCCGAAACCGCCCGCGAGGCGGCGAGAAGCCCGAGAAGCCCGTCGGTCGGGAGGGCACGGACCGTTATGGCCTCGATCGCATGGAGAGCTGGCAGGGGGAGGAGTGGGTGGTCCGGCAGGTCGGCGGCACAGCCGCCGCCAAGCACTACCGCTGCCCCGGCTGCGACCAGGAGATTCCGCCGGGGGTGGCGCATGTGGTCGCCTGGCAGCAGCACATGGGCGCGGACGACCGGCGCCACTGGCACAAGGCGTGCTGGAACGCACGGGACCGCCGGAGCGCCAAGCTCCAGCGGTCCCGTAACGCGCCGAGATACTGACTCAGGCCCCCCGCCGGCCCTCCTCATCGCTCCTACGCGTCATCGCTACACATCGCGCCTCTCCAGCAGCACATACGCCCCGACCAGCGCCCCCGCCGCGATCGCGGCCAGCACTCCCAGCTGAGGCCAGCCGCTGTTCAGGCTGTCGTCGATCCGGAAGAGGGAGGCCAGCGCCTGGGGCGAGGCGTACTCCTGCATCTTCACACCCAGATCGCGGAGGCTGTCCGACATCATCAAGAACGCGGGGAGGATGGACGGCAGCAGCACCACACCGAGCATCGTGGTGATGGCGCCCGCGGAGTGCCGCAGCATCGACCCGACGGCCAGCGACAGCAGCCCCAGCAGCGACACATACAACCCCGCGCCGACCGTCGCGCCCAGTATCTGGTCGTTCGTCGGCTCCATGACCTCCGGTCCGCTGTGCATCCCCATGCTGGCGTAGGCCACCAGCGTGAGCGCGAGCGTCGTGGTGGTGAACGACAGGGCGAAGAAGACCAGCACCTTGGCGGTGAGCACCCGTGAGCGCTGCGGGGAGGCGGTGAAGGTGGTCCGGATCATCCCGGTGCCGTACTCGGAGGTGATCACGAGCACCCCGAGGGTGACGATGCACAGCTGGCCGAGCAGGATGCCGAAGAATCCGGGGAGGGTGGTGGGGACGTCGCTGTAGTCGGTGTCACTGGTGCCCGCCGCCACCAGCAGCCCGACCCCGGCGACCAGCGCGACCATGACGCTCAGCGTCCAGATCGTGGAGCGCACCGACTTGATCTTCGTCCACTCGGAGGCGAGGGCGTTGCCGAGGTGGGTGCGCCGGACCGGGATCGGCGAGGTGTACGGGCCGACGGCGGCGTACGGCTGCGAGGGAGACCCGAACGGCATCGGCTGGTGTGCCTGCGGCTGCGCCTGCGCGTGCGATCCGGGGTGCTGCGGCGCCGCCTGGTGCGGTTGCCGCGGCGGCATCGGCGGGGCTGCTTGCGGAGGCCCCTGGGGAGGACCCTGCGGGGGGACGGGCGCCTGGGACTGGTGCTGGTACGGGGTCGTCATCGGGCGTCCTCGGTGTCGCTCTTGTTCAGATCTGCGGGGGCGGGCGGCGCCGCGGGCGGCTGAGCCGGGGGAGCCGGGGGAGCGGTGGGCAGCATCGCGGGCGCGGCGGGTGCCGCGGGCGCGGCGGCGGAGGCGGCCGGAGCAGCGGGAGCGGCAGGACCGGCCGGCGCGGCGGGAGAGGCCGGCGCGGCGGGGATCGCCATGCCCGGGGCGTGCGGCTGCGGCGGGGCCGGCGGTTCCGCGTACCCCGGCAGCACGGTCCCGGGCGGGAAGCCCACGGGCTGTCCCGGAGCGGCCGGCGCATAGCCGTACGGCCCGCCCTGCGGCACCGCGCCGGGGACCGCCTGCTGGAGGGCGGCGCGCTCGTCGAGGGTCGAGCGGTAGTCCACCGCGCCCTGCGTCATCCGCATGTACGCCTCTTCCAGCGACGCCTGGTGCGGGGAGAGCTCCCACAGCCGGACGTCCGCCCCATGCGCCAGATCGCTGATGCGCGGCAGCGGCAGCCCGGTCACCCGCAGCGCGCCGTCCTGCTCCGGCAGCACCTGGCCGCCCGCCTCGCTCAGCGCGGCGGTCAGCTTCTCGCGCTGCTGCGGATCGCCCTCGGGGGTGCGGACGCGTGCGAAGTCCGCCGAGTTGTAGGAGATGAAGTCCTTGACGCTCATATCGGCGAGCAGTTGTCCGCGCCCGATCACGATCAGATGGTCGGCGGTGAGCGCCATCTCGCTCATCAGATGGCTGGAGACGAAGACGGTGCGGCCCTCGGAGGCCAGCTGCTTCATGAAGTTACGGACCCAGAGGATGCCCTCGGGGTCCAGGCCGTTGACCGGCTCGTCGAAGAGCAGCACCTGGGGATCGCCGAGGAGGGCGGCCGCGATGCCCAGACGCTGTCCCATGCCGAGGGAGAAGCCCTTGGAGCGCTTGCGCGCCACGTTCTGGAGTCCCACCACGCCCAGCACTTCGTCGACCCGGCGGGCCGGAATCCCGGACAGCTGGGCGAGGCAGAGCAGATGCTGCCGTGCGCTGCGGCCGCCGTGCACCGCCTTGGCGTCGAGGAGCGCGCCCACCTGGCGGGGGGCGTTGGGCAGTTTGCGGAACGGGTAGCCGCCGACCGTGACATGGCCGGCGGTGGGCTCGTCGAGGCCCAGGATCATCCGCATCGTGGTGGACTTGCCCGACCCGTTGGGCCCGAGGAAGCCGGTGACGGCACCCGGCCGCACCTGGAAGGACAGGTTGTACACGGCCGTCTTGGCGCCGTAGCGCTTCGTCAGGCCGACTGCCTCGATCATTCTCCGCCCCTCATGAGCATGGGTCGGGCGTGCTCGCCCCCGGTGAGGCTTAGGAGGATAACGGCGTGTTGACGGTTCCCGTTATTCGAGGGATGAGAGCGCATCGTAACCCTGGGGCCGTCCGGGGCCGCCGCGCTCGTCCTCCGGGCAGCGCAGAAGGGCGGGTTGGGGCAGCGCCCAGCCCTCCTCCTGGAAGATCCGGGTGCCGGTCGCCCGCACGGCGGGGCCGGCGCCCGCTCGGGCGACCCAGGCCCCAGGGTCGGGGCCGAGGAGTGCGCGCAGCCGCGCCGAACCGGCGAGCAGCCGGGTGAGCAGGGCGCTTTGGTCGCCGCCGCCGGGGAGGGGGCGTTCGGTGCCGTCCGGGGACACCAGCACCCCGCGCTCGCCGACGTAGAGATACGCGCCCCGGAGCCGCTCGCCGGACGGCATGACCATCGGGTACTCCGCACCGGGCAGCAGGACGCGGCGGTAGTTGGGGTACTCGGTGGCGTCCACGGCCGCCAGCTGCTCGGCGTCCAGCCAGCTGACGACCAGGGGGGTGCGGGCTCCGGGCGCCGTGTACGGGGCGGAGGCCACGTAACCGTACCGGCCGATGTGGGCCGAGCAGCCGACCGCGATGCCGTGCACGTCGACCGGGACCATGGGGACGGCGGCCGGGCGGCCGGGGCCGGAGAGCTTGTGGTGCAGCTGGGCGGGGGAGGCGTTGGAACCGACCGCGATGACGGGGTGGCGGTCGGCGGTCGGGGCCCGGCCCAGGCGGTTGAGAACGGCGTCGAGCGGCTCTTGCCGCCCTTGGTTCCGCTCTCCGCTCCGTCCCCCGCTCCGCTCTCCGCTCCGTGCTCCGCCGGGCGTTGTGAGGACCGGCCAGGTGCCCAGCCGGCCCGGCGCGGGCTCCAGCTCCCACAGCTCTCCGGCGGTGAGGAGGGTGGGACGGGTGATGGGGCGACCGGGATAGGTCAGGGGCTGCTGGGCGGGGACGTCGGCGAAGCCGAGGGCGCTGAGGCTGCGGTCGGTCACGGGGAGTGCCTCCCCCGCCCCGCCCCTCCCCGAAACCGGCCCACAAGGGGGCTCCGCCCCGGGCCCCGGCCGCCCCGTGGGGGCTCCGTCCCGGGCTCCGGCCGTCCCGTGGGGCTCCGCCCCGGGCTCCGGCCGTCCCGTGGGGCTCCGTCCCAAGCCCCGGCCGCATGCGGGGACTTCGTCCCGGGCCCGTGCTTCTTGAGGGGCGGAGGGCTCGTGTTCTGGGCTCTGCCTCGGGTCTCGTGCGGGGTGCCGGCCCTCCGGGCCGCTGCTCCGCAAGCTCGGGAGAGCTGGGGCTTACGTGGCGGGCGGGGCCCGAGAGCCGTCTGACCGGGGCTGGGCAGCCGCCTGCTCCGGGGCGGAGCCGCCGCGTCGTGGCCGGACGGGGAGTCAGCGTGACGCACCGAGGGCGCCCGGAGCGCCGGGACTCGCGTGGCGTCGTGGCCGGACGGGGAGTCAGGGTGACGCACCGAGGGCGCCCGGAGCGCCGGGACTTGGGTGGCGGCGGGGCCGGAAAGCCGCCGCCCCCTGCCCAGCGAGCGGCCCGAACGTCTGGCGCGGCGGCCGCCGCGGCCCCCTCCACGGTCCGGTGGGCGGCCACCGCCGGCACCGCCGGGATCGCGGCGACGGTCGCGGCGGGAGCCGGCCGCGCCGCCGTGCGACACCTGCGCCGCGCCGCCGTGCGACACCTGCGCCGCGCCGCCGTGCGACACCTGCGTCGCGCCGACGAGGTGATCCAGGATCGTGCCGGGACGAAACCGCCGCGTCGTGGCGGGGCCGGGGAGCCGAGGTGACGTACCGCGGGGGCGCCTCGCGGAACCGTGGTGAGAGCCCCGCCGGGCCCCGGACATACGCGTGCCCCGCGCCGCTCGTGGCGGCGCGGGGCATCGTGGGCTGCGTGGTGAGCCAGGGTCACCGGGTCTGCTGGGCGGGGACGCCGCGGCTGACCGCGTCGTCGTCGCCCTGACCGCCGGCCGCGGCCACGGCCGCGCCGGTCAGCGTGGCCAGCATCTCGCGGACGTTGGTCAGCTGGGCGTTGATGCTGTCGCGACGGTTGGTGAGGGCCGCGAGCTCACGCTCGGACTCGCTGCGGATCCGGTCGGCCTTGGCGTTGGCGTCGGCCACGATGTCCTCGGCCTGGCGCTGCGCGGTCTCCACGGTCTGGCGGGCGCGGCGCTCGGCGTCGGTGCGCAGCTTCTCGGCCTCCAGGCGCAGCTGCTCGGCGCGGTGCTCGATCTCGGCGAGCCGCTTCTCGGCCTTGGCCTGACGGGACGCCAGGTCGCGCTCGGACTGCTCGCGACGCTTGGCCAGGTTGGTCTCGAAGTCGGCGGCGGCCTGGGCGGCCTTGGCGCGGGTCTCCTCGAAGAGGGCGTCCGCCTCCTCGCGCTTGGACTGGGCGTCCTTCTGCGCGTCCTGGCGCAGCGTGGCCGCCTCGCCCTTCGCCTTCTCGACGATCCGCGCGCCCTCGTCCTCGGCCTTGGCCTTGCGCTCGGCGGCGAACGCCTCCGCGTCGTTGCGGACCTGCTGAGCGGCCGACTCGGCCAGGTCACGGTGCTGTTCGGCGGCCCGGCGAGCCTCCTCGCGCAGTTCCTTCGCCTCTTCCTCGGCGAGACGGAGGATCTTCTCGACCCGGGCGCCGAGCCCCGCGTAGGACGGCTCCGAATCGTTGATCTGGGCCTGAGCGTTCTGCGTCTCGAGGTGCAGCTCCTCGATGCGCTTTTCCAGAGAGGTGATACGGGCCAGTGCACTGTCACGGTCGGCGACGAGCTTGGAAATGCGGTCGTCCACCTGACCGCGGTCGTACCCACGCCGCACGAGCTCGAAGCCGAAGGGGGAGGAAGTGTCGCTCATGGGGTTCCTGTCGAAAGAGACCGGTGAGGTGATAGAGGGAATCCTAGGGGGACAAGCGGCGTGTCATCGAGTCAACGGCTGTTTGATCTGCAATATCTCCAGCCTTTTGAGTGGCGGTAAGGCGGAGACCTCGTCACTCGTCGGGATGATACGGACACGCCCCGAAGGACGCTGCTGACTCAGATTGCCACAACCGGCCCCCGCTCTGCGCGAACGGGCCCCCCTCCGACTACCCTTCCGATCGCTTTCCACTCCTCGTCGCTCCCGCGCCCGCCGCCGTTTTGACTCCGCCGTTCTCCTTGCCGCCCGCGCCGCCCGATGCGGGGGTCTCAAAGGACTCCAACGCCTCGAGCACGTCCTGGACACGGGAGATCTCCGCATTGATGTCCTCGCGGCGCCGCTTGAGCAACTCCAGCTCGCGCTTGCCCTCGTCGACGATCTGCTGGGCCTCCTCCGTGGCCCGGACCCGGATCCGCTCCGCCTCCCGGTCGGCTTCGGTCTTCTTCTGCTCGGCTTCCTTGATCAGACCCTCGGCCTTCTTCACCGCCGCGATCCGCACCCGGCTCGCCTCGCTGTTCGCGTCCGCCACCAGCGACTTGGCCTTCTCCTCGGCCTTCATCAGCTGCGCGGTGGCCGCCGCGACAAGCTTGTCCACCCGCTCGCCGGTGGCCTTCATCTGCTCCGCGGACTCCCGGCGGGCCCGCTCGTGCAACTCCTCGACCTCGGACTCGGTACGGGTGCGCAGCTCCTCGGCGCGCTCCCGGATGGCCGTGGCGTCGCCCCGGGCCTCGCTCAGCATGGTGTCGGAGTCCGTACGGGCCTTCTCCACCAGGGAGTTGGCCTCGGCCGTGGCCTCGGAGACCAGCCGCTCCGCCTCCTTGCGGGCCGCGCCCACCATGGCGTCCGCCTGCTCCTCGGCGGCGGTCGCCGTGCGCAGCGCGGCCTCCTGCGCCTCGGCGGTGAGCCGCTCGGCCTCCGCCGAGGACTCGGTGACCAGCCGGTCGGCCTGCTCGGCGGCGTCGGAGCGCCGCTTGTTGGCGTCCTCGCGCGCCTTGTCGATCAGCCGGTCGGCCTCGGCCTGCGCCTCGTTGCGGATGCGCTCCGCCTCGGCCGCCGCCGCGGCCTCGACCCGCTCGGCCTCGGCGCGGGTGCGCGCCGCGTGCTGCTGCGCCGACGTGACCGTCTCCGCGGCCTCGCCACGCAGCCGCTCCGCCTCGGCGGTGGCCTCCGCGTGCAGCCGGTCGGCCTCGCGGGTGGCCTCGGCGACCAGCCGGTCGGCCTGGCCGGCGGCCTCCGAGCGGATGTTGTTGGCGTCGCCGCGGGCCTGGGCCCGGGTGCGGGCCGCGTCCTGCTCCGCCGTGGCCCGCGCGTCGGACGCCTCGGTACGCAGCGCCTGCGCCCGCGCGGTGGCCTCCGAGACCAGCCGCTGCGCTTCCTCGGTGGCGCCGCTGATCAGTGTGTCGGCCTGTTCGGCGGCCTCGGTGCGGGTCTTGTTGGCCGAGCGGCGGGCCTCGTCGAGCGTCTCGTCGGCCTCGGCCCGCAGCCGCTGTGCCTCCTCGGTGGCGCCGCTGATCAGTGTGTCGGCCTGTTCGGCGGCCTCGGTGCGGGTCTTGTTGGCCGAGCGGCGCGCCTCGTCGAGCGTCTCCTGGGCCTCGGCCCGCAGCCGCTCGGCCTCGTGCGTGGCCTCGGTGACCAGCCGGTCGGCCTGCTCGGCCGCCTCGGTGCGGCGCCGGCCCGCGTCCTCGCGGGCCTGTGCGGTCAGCCGCTCGGCCTCCGCGATCGCCTCCGCGACCGTGTGCTCCGCGAGCGCCTTGCCGGCCTCGGCCTCCTCGTGGGCCTCCTGCCGTACCCGCGTGGCGTCCTGCGAGGCGCGCTCCCGCTCGGCGTAGGCGTCCGCGCGGACCCGGTCGGCCTCCTGCTGGGCCTCGGTGCGCACCTGCTCCGCGGCGTGCTCCGCGGCCGTACGCAGCCCGCTGATCTCCTGCTCGGCCTGCTCGTGCAGCCCCGCGACCGAGTCCCGCACCTGCTGCGCGGTCTGCTCGGCGGCGGCCACCAGGTCGGCGGAGCGCTGCTCGGCCTCCTCGACCAGCCGCTGTGCCTCCGCCTGCGCCTCGGAGACCCGGGTCCGGGCGGCGGCCAGCAGCTCCTCGCTCTGTTCGCGTGCCGCCGTCCGTTCCGCCTGCGCCTCCTCGCGGGCGTCGGCGAGCAGTTCCTCGGCCTCGCGGCGGCGGCGGGCCGCCTCCTCCTGGGCGGCGGCCAGGGCCTCCGCGGCCTCCGTGCCGATCCGCTCGGCGGCGCTCGTCGCCTCCGCCCGCACCCGGTCGGCCGTCTCCTGGGCCTCGGTGCGCAGCCGCTCGGCCTCCGCGGCGGCCTCGCCGCGCAGCCGTACGGCCACCGACTCGCCCTCGGCGCGGGCGTTGGACGCGTCCGCCGCGGCCTCGTCGCGCAGCCGGGTGGCCTCCTCCTCGGCCTGCCGGCGCAAGCCGCTCAGCCGTTCGGCGGACTCCGCGCGCTGCCGCTCGATCTCCTCGGCGGTCTCCTTGCGCAGCCGCTCGGCCTCTTCGCGGGCGTCCCGCAGCGCCTCGTCGGCGGAGGAGAGCCGCTGCTCGGCCTCCTGGTGCAGCCGGTTCAGCTCGGCCTCGGCCTCGGCGCGGCGGTCCTCGGCCGCCCGCTCGGCCGCCTCGCGCAGCTCGTCGGCCGCGGTGGCCGCCTCCGACTTGACCCGCTCGGCCTGCTCCTCGGCCGAGGTCACCAGCTCGTCGGCCTCGGTACGGGCCCGCTTCAGCAGGTCATCGGCCTGCCGGCGCAGCGCGTTGGCCCGCTCGATGGCCTCGGTGCGCACCCGCTCGCTCTCGGCGGTGGCCCCCGCGCGGGTCTCCTCGGCGTCGGCCTTCGCCTTGGTCAGCAGGTCCTCGGCGGTGCCGGCCGCCTCCTCGATCTGCTGGACCGCCTCCCGGCGCGCCTCGGCGAGGATCTTCTCGCCCTCGGCGACCGCGTCGGAGCGCAGCTGCTCGGCCTCGCCGCGCAGCCTGCGGGCCTCCTCCTGGAGCTCGACGGTCTTGGCGCGGTACTCCTTGGTGTCGTCCTTGGCCGCGCCCTTGAGCTGTTCGGCGGTGTCGTGCGCCTCGGCCCGCAGCCGGTCCGCCTCTTCCTCGGCCTCGCGCCGGATCCGCTCCGCCTCGTCGGTGGCCGCCTTGGTGGTGGCCTGCGCCTTCTCCGAGGCGCGGCTGAGCACCTCCTCGGCGCTCCGGGCCGCCTTGGCCAGCTGGGCCGCCGAGTCCTCGGCGGCCTTGGCGCGCGCGTCCTCGCCCGCCTCGGCGAGCAGCCGCTCGGCCTCGGCGCGGGCGTCGTCGCGCAGCTGCTCGGCCTCGGCCCGCAGCCGCTCGGCCTCCTTGGTGGCCTCACCGACCAGCCGGGCGACCTCCGCCTTGGCGGTACGGGTGCGCTGCTCGTTGTCCGACTCGGCGGCCGCGAGCTGCTTGGCCGCCGCCTCCTTGGCCTCGGTGACCACCTTCTCGGCCTCGCTGCGCGCCTCGCGGAGCGCCTGCTCGGCCTCCTGCATCCGCTGCTCGGCGGCGCGGGTCTGCTCGGCCGCCGCACGGCGGGCCTGGTCGGCCTCGGTGGCGGTGGTGGCGCGCAGCTGCTCGGCGTGGTCGGTGGCCTCCTGGGCCTGGGCACCGGCGCTGGTCAGCAGCCGCTCGGCGTCGGCGCGGGCCCGGCGCAGGATCGCCTCGGCCTCGGCGCGGGCGGCCTCCGCCTCCGTGCCCAGCCGCTGGCGGGCCTGTTCGGTCAGGCGCTGGGCCTCGGCGCGGGCCTCGGCCAGGGCCTGCTCGGCCTCCGCCCGGGACTCGTCCATCAGCCGGCGGGCCTGCGCCTCGGTACGGGCCCGCAGTTGCTCGGCCCAGGCCACGTTCTCGTTGACGTGCGACTCGACGGTGGCGCGGCGCTCGGCCAGCTCCTGGTCCAGCCGCTGACGCCGGGCCACGGCCTCGGCGTGCAGCTCGGCTTCGAGCCGGGCCTGCCGCTCGGCCTGCTCCTGGAGCAGCCGCTGGGTCTGGGCCCGGGTTTCGCGCAGCTCCCGTTCGGCGTTGGCGCGCAGCTGGTCCGCCTGGATCTGCGCGTCCCGCAGCAACTGCTCTGCCTGGTAGCCGGCGTTGGCGCTGTCGTAGGCGGGGCGGGCCGCCAGATTGCGGCGCGCCTCGTGCAGCTTGGCGCGCAGCACCTCGACTTGGTAGCCGAGGTCGTCGGCGTGCTGGACGGCCTTCTCCCGCTCGGTCTTCAGCCGCTCCATCTCGGCCTCGAACTTCGAGAGCTGATCGTCAGGCTCGTAGCGGTCGTAGCCCCGCACTGCGCGGTCCCATCCGTCCCCTGGTCGCATTGGCGGCCGACTCCGTAACCCTCGCGGCCCCCGTGGTCCCTTGCGGTGCCCCGGGGCCCCTCTGCGGTTCCCTTGCGGTACCGACCAGGCGAGGTGCGTGCCGGGTCGGACCGGAGCTGGCCCTTCCGAAGAAATGGTGTCAGATCATCGGCGTAGCCTGGGCCGGACCCCGATCCCTTTCCGATTCCGTACCCGGGCCGATGCTGCACTCTACCGGCCGGGGAAGGGGTAGGTCAGTGGTCCGCTTCAGTGATCCTCTTCGCCCGTGTGCGCGGCGGGGTTCGCGGCGGTGACGAGCTCGGTCAGCACACCGTGACAGTCCTTGGGGTGCAGGAAGGTGATCCGGGAGTCCATCGAGCCACGGCGGGGCTGTTCGTAGAGGACCCGGACGCCCTTGTCGCGGATGGCCTCGGAGTCGGTGTCGACGTCCGCGGTGCCGAAGGCGATGTGGTGGACGCCCTCACCGTTCTTGGCCAGCCACTTGCCGACCGCGGAGTCCTCCCGGATCGGCTCCAGGAGCTGGAGGTACGACGCCCCGCCGTCGGAGGTCTCATTGATCTTGAGCATGGCCTCGCGGACGCCCTGCTCCTCGTTGATCTCGGTGTGGAACACCTCGAAGCCGTAGGTGGCACGGTAGAACTCGACGGTCTTGTCGAGGTCGGAACAGGCGATCCCGATGTGGTCGATTCTCGTCAGCATGGGACCAGTGCACCGCCGCACGGCCGGTTACGCAACGTGCGCGCGATCACACCGATGGGCCGGTGACCGCGCGGGTACTCGTCAGTACATTGACGATAACCCTCGTTAACTTCCTTCTCCTCGTGAAGGGACGCTCCAATGACTCGTACGTCCTCAGTGATGGTGGCGGGCGCCCGTACGCCCATGGGCCGGCTGCTCGGCAGCCTGCGCTCGTTCTCCGGTGCCGACCTGGGCGGAATCGCGATCAAGGCCGCGCTGGAGCGGGCCGGGGTCGGCCCCGAGCAGGTGCAGTACGTGATCATGGGGCAGGTGCTCCAGGCGGGCGCCGGGCAGATCCCGGCCCGGCAGGCGGCGGTCAAGGCCGGTATCCCGATGAGCGTGCCCGCCCTGACGATCAACAAGGTCTGCCTCTCCGGACTGGACGCGATCGCCCTGGCCGACCAGTTGATCCGGGCGGGTGAGTTCGACATCGTGGTCGCGGGCGGCCAGGAGTCCATGACCAACGCCCCCCACCTGCTGCCGAAGTCCCGCGAGGGCTACAAGTACGGCGCGATCGAGATGCTCGACGCGATGGCGTACGACGGGCTCACCGACGCCTTCGAGTCCATCGCCATGGGCGAGTCCACCGAGAAGCACAACACCCGGCTGGGCATCCAGCGCCCCGAGCAGGACGAGTTCGCCGCCCTCTCCCACCAGCGGGCCGCCGCCGCCCAGAAGAACGGCCTCTTCGACGCCGAGATCACACCGGTGGAGATCCCGCAGCGCAAGGGCGACCCTGTGGTCTTCGACAAGGACGAGGGCATCCGCGGCGAGACCACCGCGGAGCTGCTGGGCCGGCTGCGGCCCGCGTTCGCCAAGGACGGGACGATCACGGCGGGCACATCGTCGCAGATCTCCGACGGGGCCGCGGCGGTCGTGGTGATGAGCAAGGCCAAGGCGGAGGAGCTGGGGCTGGAGTGGCTCGCCGAGATCGGCGCCCACGGCAATGTGGCGGGACCCGACAACTCCCTCCAGTCGCAGCCGTCCAACGCGATCACCCACGCCCTGGGCAAGGAGGGGCTGACGGTGGACGACCTCGATCTCATCGAGATCAACGAGGCGTTCGCCGCGGTCGCCGTGCAGTCGATCAAGGATCTAGGGGTTTCCCCCGAAAAGGTGAATGTGAACGGGGGCGCGATCGCCCTCGGCCACCCCATCGGGATGTCCGGCGCGCGGATCGCGCTCCATCTGGCGCTGGAGCTGCGGCGGCGCGGCGGCGGCACGGGGGCGGCGGGCCTGTGCGGTGGCGGCGGGCAGGGTGACGCGCTGATCCTCCGCGTGCCGGGGAAGTAACCATGGCTGATGTGGCCACGCTGGTGGAGCAGGCGCGGCAGGGGCGGCCGCGTGCGGTCGCCCGGCTCATCTCGCTGATCGAGGGCGACTCGCCCCGGCTGCGCGAGGTGATGGCCGCGCTCGCGCCACTGACCGGGGGCGCGTATGTGGTCGGGGTGACCGGCGCACCGGGGGTCGGCAAGTCCACCTCGACCTCCGCGCTCGTCTCCGCCTACCGGCGGGCGGGGAAGCGGGTGGGCGTGCTCGCCGTCGACCCCTCCTCGCCGTTCTCCGGCGGGGCGCTGCTCGGCGACCGGGTACGGATGTCGGAGCACGCCTCCGACCCCGGCGTCTACATCCGCTCCATGGCCACGCGCGGCCACCTCGGCGGGCTCGCCTGGGCCGCCCCGCAGGCCATCCGGGTGCTGGACGCGGCCGGCTGCGATGTGGTGCTGGTGGAGACGGTGGGCGTCGGCCAGTCCGAGGTCGAGATCGCCGCCCAGGCCGATACCAGCGTGCTGCTGCTGGCGCCGGGGATGGGGGACGGGATCCAGGCGGCCAAGGCCGGGATTCTGGAGATCGGCGATGTGTACGTGGTCAACAAGGCCGACCGGGAGGGGGCCGACGCCACGGCCCGCGAGCTGGGCCACATGCTGGGCCTGGGCGAGGCGCGGGCGCCGGGGGACTGGCGGCCGCCGATCGTGAAGACCGTGGCGGCGCGCGGCGAGGGGATCGACGAGGTCGTCCAGGCGCTGGAGAAGCACCGCGCGTGGATGGAGGAGCGCGGTGTGCTCGCGGAGCGCCGGATGCGGCGGGCGGCGGGCGAGGTGGAGACGATCGCGGTGACGGCGCTGCGGGCGCGGATCGGCGATCTGCACGGGGACCGCCGGCTGGGGGCGCTCGCGGAGCGGGTCGTCGCCGGTGAGCTCGACCCGTACACGGCGGCGGACGAGCTGGTGGCGGGGCTGACCGAGCGGGGCTGACCGGGCGGGGCCGGCCGCGGCGCCACGGGCACCGGTTCGCCCGGCTGGACCGGCGGCTGCGCGCCACCTCCGTCGGCCGGAACCGGTGACGTACGTGTCCGGCGCCCGGGTCGTGGTGTTCCGCTGGGGGGCCGCCGTTACGGCACGCCCGCGGCCCGTTCCCACCGCGAGCCGGGACCGAGCGGGGGAGCGAGGGGTCCCTGCTCCGGCCCCGCTCCGTCACCTCGGCCGGCCGCCCGTCAGTCCTCGTCAGGCTTCGTCAGTCCCCGTCAGTCCTCGTCAGTCGTCGTCGCCGTGGTCGTCGCTGTCGTTGTCGCCGTGGTCGTCGTCGGCCGGGGCCTGGGTGACCTTGCCCGACTGGAGGCCGACGGTCAGGTCGTGCTCCTTGTGGTTCTTGACGACCTCGACCTCCCACACCGCCGTGCGGTCGCCGTCGAACTCCACGGAGGTCACCGTGCCGTGGGACGCGGCCTTCCGGGCCGCCTCGGTGGCGGACACCGCGGCCTTCTTCAGCGCGGCGGCCTCGGCCGCGTCCTCGGCGGCGTCCTCGGCGTCGTTGTCGTCCCGGTCCACCCGCTGGTCCACGACCTTGGCGTCGGAGGCGTCCAGGGTGACCTCGTGCCACGCGCCGTCCTTGCCCAGGACGTCGGCCTCCCACTGGCCGTGGTCCAGGTCGAGGGAGGCCAGTGTGCCCGGGACCGCCTTCAGGGCGGCCTCGGCGGCGTCGGAGAAGGACGCGCGGGTGGTCGTGGAGGCGCCGTCGGCCCGGTCGCCGGACTGGCCGCCGGCCCAGGCGTCCGCCGCGGCGGCGGACGAGGACGGGGCGCGGTCCGCTCCGCCTCCCGCCACGGCGAAGGCCGTACCGCCGGTGAGGAGAGCGGCCGCGGCGACGGAGGCGATGACGATGTTGCGCTTCATAGGTGGGTTCCTCCCCATTCGTGTCCATCCGTGTTCGGACGACAACCAACTTGCGGGAGCGATGCTGAAGGTGACCTGAAGTCACCTGAAGAGTTCTTCAGGTTCGCTCTGGGACGCTGTCCCCATGCGTTTGCTGATCGTGGAGGACGAGCGGCGGCTCGCCGTGTCGCTGGCCAAGGGGCTGCGGGCGGAGGGGTTCGCCGTCGATGTGGTGCACGACGGCCGGGAAGGGCTGCACCGCGCGCGGGAAGGCACCTACGACCTCGTCGTCCTCGACATCATGCTGCCGGGGCTGAACGGGTACCGGGTGTGCGCGGAGCTGCGGGCGGCGGGCAGCGAGGTGCCGATCCTGATGCTCACCGCCAAGGACGGGGAGTACGACGAGGCGGAGGGGCTCGACACCGGCGCCGACGACTACCTGACCAAGCCGTTCTCGTACGTGGTGCTGGTGGCGCGGGTGCGGGCGCTGCTGCGGCGGCGCGGGTCCGGGGCCTCGCCCGTGGTGCGGGTGGGGACGCTGACGGTGGACCGGGGCACCCGCCGGGTGGAGCGGGACAGCCGGGAGGTGGCGCTGACCGCCAAGGAGTTCTCCGTGCTGGAGCAGCTGGCGACGCGCGCCGGCGAGGTCGTCTCCAAGCCGGAGATCCTGGAGCACGTGTGGGACTTCGCCTACGACGGCGACCCCAACATCGTGGAGGTCTATGTGAGCGCCCTGCGCCGCAAGCTGGGCGCCGGGCTCATCGAGACCGTACGGGGAGCGGGGTACCGGCTCCGTGCGTAGGGTGTTCGGTTCGGTGCGGGCGCGGGCCGCGCTGGGGGCGACCGTGGTGGTGGCGGTGGCCCTGGTGGCGGCGGGTATCGCGGTGCTCCGGGTGCTGGGCGCCGACCTGTCGGACCAGGCGCGGCTGAAGGCCCAGATGGACGCGCGGGGCGTGGCGTCGAAGATAGCCGCCGGGGTGGGGTACCGGGCGCTGGAGCTGGACGAGAGCGTCCCGGTGCAGGTCGTGGACGACGACGGCCGGGTGCGGGCGGTCAGCGAGGACTTGGAGGCCGTGACGGGCACCGGGAGCCGGTCCGTGGAACCCGTCGTCGCCGCCGCGCCGGACGACGACGGCGACGACGACAGCGACGACAGCGGCGGCGACGACGCGGGCAGCGTGTCCTCCGACGAGGAGTACAGCGAGGGTTCCGCCCGGATCGACGGGGAGACCGGGGACTACGTCTGGGCCGCCGTGGAGGCCACCGACCGGCGGGGCGAGGACGTCACCGTCTACGCGGGCGCCCCGCTGGCCACCGAGCGCGGCGCGGTCTCCACCGTGCGGGACGCGATGCTGATCGGACTGCCGCTGCTGCTGCTGGTCGTGGCCGCCGTGACCTGGCTGGTGACCCGGCGCGCGCTGCGGCCCGTGGAGGGCATCCGGCGCGAGATGGCCGCCATCACGGCCAGTACGGACCTGTCCCGGCGGGTGCCCGAGCCGGGGTCGCACGACGAGGTGGCGCGGCTGGCCCGGACCACCAATGAGACGCTCGCGGCGCTGGAGACGTCCGTGGAGCGGCAGCGGGCCTTCGTGGCCGACGCCTCCCATGAGCTGCGCTCCCCGGTGGCCTCGCTCCGTACCCAGCTGGAGGTGGGCGCCGCCCATCCCGAACTGCTGGACGTGGACGGCGCGGTGGAGGACGTGGTGCGGTTGCAGCGGCTCGCGGCCGATCTGCTGCTGCTGGCGCGGCTGGACGCGGGGGAGCGGCCCCATGGCGAGACCCCGGTGGCGCTGGACGCCCTGGTGCGCGAGGAGCTGGCCCAGCGGACGGCGGACCGGGTGCCGGTGCGCGGCGAGACGGCGCCGGTCGCGGTGCGGGGGTCGCGCGGGCAACTGGCCCGGGTGCTGGGCAATCTGGTGGACAACGCACAGCGGCACGCCCGGGGCGGGGTGCGGGTGGCGGTGCGCGCGGAGGGCCGGTGGGCGGTGCTGGAGGTCGCGGACGACGGTGCCGGGGTGCCCGAGGGCGAACGGGAGCGGATCTTCGAGCGGTTCGTACGGCTGGACGACGCCCGCAGCCGCGACGATGGCGGGGCCGGGCTCGGCCTCGCCATCGCGCGGGACGTGGTGGCGCGCCACGGCGGCACCTTGACGGTCGGAGCGGCGCCCGAGGGCGGCGCCCTGTTCCAGATGCGGCTGCCGGTCGGTTAGCGGCTGTCGGTCGGTCGGCGGCGGCCGGGGCCGCCCCGGGGCCGCCTCAGACCCGGCCCCGCTGGACGCGCAGATGCTCCGCGACGGGCACCAGCGATCCGTGCAGCGCCTTGAGGTCCTCCGGCGCGAGCAGATCGATGAAGTGCCTGCGCACGGAGTCCACATGGTGGGGGGCGACCTTGCGCATGGTGTCCCAGCCGTCCTCGGTCAGCACGGCGTAGAGCCCCCGCCGGTCGGATTCGCAGTTCTCGCGGCGGACCAGACCGGCGTTCTCCATCCGGGTGATCTGATGGGACAGCCGGCTCTTGGACTGAAGGGTCGCGGACGCGAGGTCGCTCATCCGCATCCGGTGGTCCTCCGACTCCGAGAGGTTGACCAGGATCTCGTAGTCGTTCATGGTCAGGCCGAACGGCTGGAGGTCCTTCTCGAGCTGGTAGGTCAGCAGCCGGCTGACGTCCAGGTGGGTGCGCCATGCACGCTGTTCCTCATCGCTGAGCCAGCGAGTGCCGTTCTCGGTCTCCATGGGATGTATTCTACCTATAGAAGTTGAATTCCGAACCAATGGATGTTGCGGGCTAGAGGTCACACGTTCGACGTTACACTCCGCACGCTCGCGCTCACGAACCGGTACCCCCTGTCTCGCCAACCGCTATCTCGGCCATGACCTGCTCCGTGGACTGGAGCAGTACGGTCCCCGCGCCCACGAACTCGAACTGGTGCTCCTCGCCCGAGGTGCCCCCGATGCCGGTGTGCGCCCTGATGCCCCCGAGGACACCGCGCAGATACTCGTGGTCGTAGTGGTGGCACGGGGTGGGGCAGTCCGCCCAGCCCACCAGCGCCTGCGGATCGACCCGGATCGGCGGCTCCATGAAGACCACGGGCCCATTGGAGGCGGCCACGAACTTCCCGGTGCCGATGAGGGTGAGAAAGCCCGGCACGATCGACTGCTTCAGGGACAGCGAGGGCTGGAAGGCGAGCAGATTGCCGGACCGGATGGACAGGTTGCCGTCGTCCAGGTCGTAGGAGTTGACGTCGAAGGCGCGGTCCGCGAGCACCATCTTGCCGTGGCCCTCGGCCACCACCCAGTCCGCCGCGTGCAGCGGGGAGTGGAAGCTGTGCGCGATGAGGCGGTCGAGGTGGCCGAGCCCGACGCCCTGGAAGTCGATCCGCCCGTAGTAGGCGACCATCTTCCCCTTCTGGAGGAACCACTGGCCGTTCAGGTCCACGCTGAAGGCGTACGGATTGATGTTGTCGTCGACGGGCAGCGTCCAGGCGTCGTGGATCACGGGGCCGTTCACAGCTTCTCCTCCGATGCCTGGACGTAGACCATGCCGTTGCCGGACAGCTCCAGTTGGAACGCCTCCCCCGAGCCGCGGCCCACCATTTCGCGCCAGCCGATCGCCGTCGAGAGCTTATTGCGAACATCACCCCGGTGGGCGACATAGGCTTGCGGATCGACATGCACCGGACGTCCCGGGCCGATCGGCAGTTCCAGCACCCCGCCGTGCGCCATGACCGCCGCCGAGCCGTACCCCTCCAGCGTGGTGGTGAACAGCCCCTGCCCGGTGACCTGGCCGCGCACCATGCCCATCACCCCGCCCTGGGAGCCCATGAACATCGTGCCCTGGCGCAGCGATCCGTCGAAGGCCAGCAGCCGGTCCGACTCCACGTAGAGCGTGTCGCCGACCAGGTCGATCACCTGGACGTGGTGGCCGCCGTGCCCGAACATCACCGTGCCCTGGCCCTCGACGGTCATCAGCGGGGTGGCCTCGCCCGCGACCCGCCGCCCGATCATCCCCCGCACCCCGCGCTGCCCGCCGGTGATGCTGGGGGTGAACCGTACGTCCCCGCGGTACGCGAGCATCGCGCCGCGCTGGCTGAACAGGGTCTGCCCGGGGATCACCTGGGCCTCGACCATCCGTGAGGTCAGGGCGGTGAACGGCATCAGAGATCGCCCCCCACCGTGTTGCGCTCACTCGGCTGCACGTACACCAGGCCGTCGCCCTCGAAGCGGATCTGGAAGGACTCCCCGCCGCTCTCGCCTATGAGCGCGCGGAAGTTCACCCCCGTCTGGAAGTGCTGCTTGAGACCGCCGGTGTGGGCGATGTACGCGCCCGGGTCGACCTGGAGCGGTGTCTGCGGGGTGACGCGCAGCACGATCGCCGTGCCGTCGGAGACGAGCGCCGCCTGGCCGGTGCCCTCGACGGTGGTGGTGAACAGGCCGTTGCCCTGCGAGGAGCCGCGCAGCCCGGTGAAGGAGGTGCCGGTGCGCAGCGCGGCGTCCGTGCACAGCAGGTTGCTGGACTCCACATAGAGCTTCTCGCCGTGCAGCGACACCAGGTTGATCTCGCTCGCCCGGTCGGCGAAGTAGCACGTGCCGTGCCCCTTCACCTCCATGACCTCCATCTGTTCACCGGTGAGCCGCCGGGTCACCATCCCGCGCAGCCCCTCCCCGCCGCCCGTCCTCTTCTTGAAGGTCATCTCCCCCTCGTACGCGACCATCGAGCCGTTCTTGGCCTTCACGGAGTCGCCGGTCAGGTCGACCGCGAGCACCCTGCTTTCCTGGAGCCGAAACTGAGCCACGGAGCCGACGGTATCGGTCCGGTGACATCGGCGGACAGACGGCAACGGGGCGTGCGGACGCCCCCGGAGCGGTGCCCGCCCGCGCGGCTGCCACAATGGGGCGAAGGCTTGTGCATCTCTTCACAAGCCGGTCCGTGTCCGCTCCGTCCGATCTCTTCATCCGATCTCCTCACCCGAAGGTGCTCTCGTGGACTTCAAGACCGCCACCGCGCTGCGCCGGCTCCGCCTGGTCTCCGCGCCCGAGGCCGTGTCCTTCCTGCTGCTGCTTGTCTGCTCGGTGCTCAAGCGCACCACGGACTTCAACGCGGTGCCGGTGATGGGCATGGTGCACGGCGTGCTCTTCATCCTCTACCTGGTCTTCTGGGCGGACGCCTGGAACCGCGCCAAGTGGACGTGGCAGACCGCGGCCCTGTACTTCGTCCTGTCCGTCCTGCCCACCGGCGGCTTCTTCGCCGAGCGCAAGCTCAAGCGGGAGGCCGAGGCCGGTGTGATCGCGGCCCGCGCCCGCAAGGAGGGCGTGGTCAACGCATGATCGTCGCCTTTTCGGTGACACCGCTGGGCGTCGGTGAGGACGTGGGGGAGTACGTCGCCGACGCGGTGCGGGTGGTCCGGGAGTCGGGGCTGCCGAACCGTACGGACGCGATGTTCACGTCGATCGAGGGCGAGTGGGACGAGGTCATGGACGTCGTCAAGCGCGCCGTCGCCGTGGTGGAGGCGCGGGCGCCCCGGGTCTCGGTGGTCCTCAAGGCCGATATCCGGCCAGGCGTCACGGACGGTCTGACGTCCAAGGTCGAGACGGTCGAGCGGCACCTGTCCGCGTAGCGGGAACGCCCGGGTCCGGGGGCGGGCCCGGCCCCGATCGCCCTCCTCACGCCCCTCCCGGACCTCGTCCGGGAGGGGCCCGCCTAGCCTCCGCCCACCAGGGCCATCCCGAGCGGGGTGCGCTCGTACAGCACCTGATGGCCCTGGCGCCGTGAGCCGAGCAGTCCGGCGTCGCGCAGCACCGCCAGATGCGCCGAGACCGACGAGGGCGCCAGGCGGTGGCGGGCGGCCAGGGCCGTGGTGGTGGCCGGTTCCTCCAGACCGGAGAGGATCGCGGCCCGGTTGGCGCCCAGGAGCCTGACGAGCGCGTCCGCCGTCTTTGCCGCCGGCTCCCGCCACAGCCCGCCGACCCCGCGCGCCGGATAGATCACCGTCGGCTGCCACGGCGGGGCGAAGCCGCTCACCACATCCGGCCAGACGAAGACGCTGGGCATCAGCAGCACCCCCCGGCCGTCCAGGTCCTGGGTCCGGGCCGGGACGGTGGAGGTGCGGATGGTGAGGGTGCCGTCGGCCCAGCGCAGGCTCGGCCGCAGATCCGCGAACAGCCGCTCCAGACCGCCGTCGGCCAGCTGCCGTGAGCGATAGGCGATATCGGCCTCCAGCAGGGCCCGCAGCCGGGGCCAGTCCGGTGCGACCAGGGCCTGCCAGGCCCGTTCGGTCAGATCGGCGAGCCGCTGTACGGCCCGTGCGGGGTCGGCCAGCATCGCCCGGCCGTGCGGGGTGTCGGCGGCGCCCGGTGTGCAGTCGAGCGACAGGACCAGCTCACGGTGGGCGACGGCGGGGTCCGTGGCCCGCATCCGGGTCAGCTCCTCCTCGAACGGGGCGTAGGGCACCTGAGGCGGCGGGCCCAGGAAGTCCGGGGTGTAGCCGCCCCGCCCCGGCATCAGCAGCCACAGCTCCGACAGGTCGAGCCCGGCCACGGCCTCCCGCACCCGGCGCAGCCACGGCAGGTGGTAGCCGTGCCGCTCGGGGCGGCGCAGGGTGCGCACGGCTTCATGAGCTTGGCACAGCGGCGAGACGGCGAACCGGCAGCGCAACAGATCGTCGGCGCCGACGTGCATGTGCAGCGGCACGGCGTCCCCCGTCCCCTCCGGAGCCCGAAGATTCGGCTCAGGCCGAAACACTAGAGCCCGCCCCGCCCGCACGGGCACGCTTCCGGCATGTCGACGCCCTCCGGGCCCGGTACGACGGGCCCCCTCGAGTCGCGCCCCGATGCGCACGCCTCCCGACCCGAGCCCGCGCCCGGCGGTGGCGAGGGGCCGGTGCCGGGCCCGGGGAGCGTCGGTTACGGCGCCGTGTTCGGGGTCCGGGAGTTCCGGGCGGTCTTCGCCGCGCACCTCGTCTCCATGCTCGGCGAGATGGTCGGCCAGATCGCGCTGTCCGTGCTGGTGTACCGGCTCACCGGATCGCCGCTGCTGAGCGCCCTGACGTTCGCCACCGCGATGGTGCCGTACGCGATCGGCGGCACCCTGCTGTCCTCCGTCGCCGACCGCTTCCCGGCCCGCCGGGTGCTGGTGATCTGCGATCTGGTGCACGCCGGTTGCGTGGCCGCCATGGTGGTACCGGGGATGCCGGTGGCCGTGCTGCTCGCGCTGCGCTGTGTGCCCGCCGCCATCTCCCCGGTGTTCAGCGGGACCCGGTCGGCCACGCTCGGCGACATCCTCGGCGAGGGCGACGCCTTCGTCCTGGGCCGCTCGGTCATCCGGATCACCGCGCAGACCGCGCAGCTCGCCGGGTTCGGGGCGGGCGGGCTGCTGCTGGCCGCCGTCTCGCCGCGGGCCGCGCTGGCGCTCACCGCGGCGGCGCTGGTCGGCTCGGCGCTGGTGCTCCGCTTCGGCACCCGCCGCCGCCCCGCGCGGCAGCCGGCCGGGGACGGGGCCGCGCTGCTCGGGGACTCCCTCGGCGGCGTACGGCGGCTGTTCGCGGACCGGCGGATCCGGGCGCTGATGCTGCTGTCGTGGGTGCCGCCGATGTTCGTGGTGATGCCGGAGGCCCTGCTGACGCCGTACTCCGATGGGCTGGGGCTCGGCTCGGCCGGGCTCGGGCTGCTGATGTGCGGGATGCCGGTCGGCGCGATCGCCGCCGAGGCGCTGGTGGGCTCGCTGCTCGGACCGCGCGCCAGGGCCCGGCTGACGCTGCCGGTGGGCGTCGCCGCGATGCTGCCGGCCCTGGGGTACGCCTGCCGTCCGTCGCTGGGCTGGGCGCTGGCCCTGCAACTGCTGACCGGCTGCGGTATCGCCTACAGCCTCGGCCTGGACCAGTGGTTTCTCGCCGCCGTACCGGACGAGCTGCGGGGCCGGGCGATGACGGTGCTGACGGCCGGGCTGATGACCTTCCAGGGGCTGGGCATGGCGGTGTCGGGTGCGATCGCGGAGTTCGCGCCGGTCCATGTGGTGGCCGCGGCCGCGGGTGGCTGCGGCGCTCTGTGCTCGCTGCTGGTGGCCCTGGAGGTGCGGCGTACCGTCGCCCGGCCGGTCGGGGCCGAAGTGTGAGATGGGGCTGACCGCGATATGACCGGCCGGTAGGGTCGGTGGTGTGCCGAAGCCGCTCAGCCTGTCGTTCGATCCCATTGCCCGCGCCGATGAACTGTGGAAGCAGCGCTGGGGGTCCGTGCCCTCCATGGCCGCGATCACCTCGATCATGCGCGCCCAGCAGATCCTGCTCAGCCAGGTCGACGCGGTCGTCAAGCCCTACGGACTGACCTTCGCCCGCTACGAGGCGCTGGTGCTGCTCACCTTCTCCAAATCCGGTGAGCTGCCCATGTCCAAGATCGGCGAGCGGTTGATGGTCCACCCGACCTCGGTCACCAATACGGTGGACCGCCTGGTCAAATCCGGTCTGGTCGACAAGCGGCCGAACCCCAACGACGGCCGCGGCACCCTGGCCTCCATCACCGACCGGGGGCGTGAGGTGGTCGAATCGGCCACCCGCGACCTGATGGCGATGGACTTCGGGCTCGGGGTCTACGACGCCGAGGAGTGCGGTCGGCTCTTCGCGGTGCTGCGCCCGCTGAGGGTCGCCGCGGGGGACTTCGAGGAGGACTGACGAAGACCCGGGGGCGGCGAAGATCGCCCCGGAACGGACGGTTACGCTCAGGGCATGAAACGCAGCGTGCTGACCCGCTACCGGGTCATGGCTTACGTCACCGCAGTGATGCTGCTCGTGCTCTGCACCTGCATGGTGTTCAAGTACGGCTTCGATACGGGCGAGGGTCTCACGCTCGTGGTCTCCCAGATCCACGGCGTGCTCTACATCATCTACCTGGTCTTCGCCTTCGACCTCGGCTCCAAGGCCAAGTGGCCGTTCGGCAAGCTGCTGTGGGTCCTGATCGCGGGCACCATCCCGACGGCCGCGTTCTTCGTCGAGCGCCAGGTCGTCCGCGAGGTGGAACCGCTGGTCAGCGGGGCCGAGCCGGCGCCCGCGCAGGTCTGACCGAGCCGAGGCCCGGCCCGTCCGCGCGCCGCGTCCGCAGGGCGGGGCGTGCGGAGAATCACCCGATCCGCCCGGCGTGGCGGAGGGTCTCGCGTCGACAATTAGTAGGACGTCCAAGTAAATTTGAACGCATGGACGCCGAAGGCATTGAGGCGGGCCGCCGACGCTGGCAGGCCCGGTACGACGCGGCGGGCAAGCGCGACGCCGACTTCACCACGCTGTCCGGAGACCCCGTCGAGCCGGTCTACGGACCCGCCCCGGGCGACACCGTGGCGGGGTTCGAGCGGATCGGCTGGCCCGGCGAGTTCCCGTTCACCCGTGGCCTCCACGCCACCGGTTACCGGGGCCGGGCCTGGACCATCCGCCAGTTCGCGGGGTTCGGCAACGCCGAGCAGACCAACGAGCGCTACAAGATGATCCTGAAGGCGGGCGGCGGCGGGCTCTCGGTCGCCTTCGACATGCCGACCCTGATGGGCCGCGACTCCGACGACCCACGCGCGCTCGGCGAGGTCGGCCACTGCGGTGTCGCCATCGACTCCGCCGCCGACATGGAGATCCTCTTCAAGGACATCCCGCTCGGTGACGTCACCACCTCGATGACCATCAGCGGCCCGGCCGTCCCCGTCTTCTGCATGTACCTGGTCGCCGCCGAGCGCCAGGGCGTGGACGTCGCGCGGCTCAACGGCACGCTCCAGACGGACATCTTCAAGGAGTACATCGCGCAGAAGGAGTGGCTCTTCCCGCCCGAGCCGCATCTGAAGCTGATCGGCGACCTGATGGAGTACTGCTCCCAGGGCATCCCGGCGTACAAGCCGCTGTCCGTCTCCGGCTACCACATCCGGGAGGCCGGGGCGACGGCCGCGCAGGAGCTCGCGTACACCCTCGCCGACGGCTTCGGCTATGTGGAGCTCGGGCTCTCCCGGGGGCTGGACGTCGACACCTTCGCCCCCGGACTGTCCTTCTTCTTCGACGCGCACGTCGACTTCTTCGAGGAGATCGCCAAGTTCCGCGCCGCCCGCCGGATCTGGGCCCGCTGGATGCGCGACGTGTACGGGGCGAGGACCGAGAAGGCGCAGTGGCTGCGGTTCCACACCCAGACCGCCGGCGTCTCGCTCACCGCCCAGCAGCCGTACAACAACGTGGTGCGGACCGCCGTGGAGGCCCTCTCCGCGGTCCTCGGCGGCACCAACTCCCTGCACACCAACGCCCTGGACGAGACCCTCGCCCTGCCCAGCGAGCAGGCCGCCGAGATCGCCCTGCGCACCCAGCAGGTGCTCATGGAGGAGACCGGGATCCTCAACGTGGCCGATCCGCTGGGCGGCTCCTGGTACGTCGAGGCGCTGACCGACCGGATCGAGGCCGACGCCGAGAAGATCTTCGAGCAGATCGCGGAGCGCGGCCGCCGCACGGCGCCGGACGGGCAGCGGCCGAAGTGGCCGATCACCGCCGGCATCCTCCAGGGCATCGAGGACGGCTGGTTCACCGGCGAGATCGCCGAATCCGCCTTCCGGTACCAGCGGGCGCTGGAGAAGGGGGACAAGAAGGTCGTCGGCGTCAACTGCCACGAGGGCTCGGTCACCGGCGACCTGGAGATCCTGCGGGTCAGTCATGAGGTCGAGCGCGAGCAGGTGCGGGTGCTGGGCGCCCGTAAGGCCGCCCGTGACGAGGCCGCGGTCGCCGAGGGGCTCAAGAGGATGATCGCCGCCGCCCGCGACGGCTCCAACATGATCGAGCCGATGCTGGCGGCCGTGCGCGCCGAGGCGACGCTCGGCGAGATCTGCGACGCCCTCCGGGACGAGTGGGGGGTCTATACGGAGCCGCCCGGCTTCTGAGCCCCGTCCGGGGCGGGCCCGGCCGGACCGCCGCGAGCTGGGCGGGGGCTTTTCACCGGGGGTTTTCAGGGGGCGGCCCGGTGCGGGGCGCCCGGCGAGGCGGTGCCCGGCGCGCCGCCGGGTCCCGCCCCGGTCGCCCCGGTCAGCCCGTACAGCAGCAGCTCGGTGAAGTCCCGGGACCACCGGGGGTCCACCGGCTCCCCGCTGACCATCAGCCGGTGCAGCACCGTCCCGGCGACCACATCGAAGATCAGGTCCGCGTTGCGGGCCGCCTCGTCCGGGTCCTCCTCGCGCGGCAGCTCACCGCGCAGCCGGGCGCGCTCCCGGCCGACGGTGACCAGCCGTTTCTGCCGGTCCACGATCGCCGAGCGGACCCGGGCCCGCAGCGCCTCGTCGTGCACGGCCTCCGCGATGACGGCCATCAGCGCGGTGCCCGTCTCGGGCCGCTCCAGCAGCGCGCCCAGCTGGTTCACCGCGGCCTCCGCGTCGGCCCGCAGACTGCCGTGGTCGGCGACTTCCAGATGCTCGTCGAAGACCGCCGCGACCGCGTCCACCACCAGCTCGCACTTGCTCGCCCAGCGGCGGTAGAGCGTCGTCTTGGCGACCCCGGCGCGGGCCGCCACATCGCCCAGCGTCAGCTTCGCCCAGCCCAGCTCCACCAGGGCGGCACGCGTGGCGTCCAGGATGGCGCGGTCGGCCTCGGCGCTGCGCGGGCGCCCGGTGCGGCGTGCGGACGGGCTCATGTCCAAAACCCTACCGGCCAGTACCAGAGGCCGTCCCGGGTGAGTTACGCTACGGCTCGTAGCGTAAGGGTGTGCCCGGCCGGTCCACCGGCTGGAGCGCTTTTCCCTTCACCGGGGGAAGAGGGGAGGATAGGACCATGCAGCCACGGAACATGTCCATGAGTGGAGTGGTCGACCTCGCCGCGGTGAAGGCGGCCGGAGAAGCGAAGCAGAAGGCGGAGAAGGCACGGGCCGAGGCGGCCCGCACCGGGAGCGCGCCCGCGCCCGGCCGTCTGATCTTCGATGTCGACGAGGCGGGTTTTCAGCAGGACGTCCTCCAGCGCTCCACCGAAGTGCCGGTCGTGATCGACTTCTGGGCCGAGTGGTGCGAGCCGTGCAAGCAGCTCGGTCCCATCCTGGAGCGGCTGGCCACGGAGTACGCGGGGCGGTTCGTCCTCGCGAAGATCGACGTCGACGCCAACCAGATGCTCTTCCAGCAGTTCGGCGTCCAGGGCATCCCCGCGGTCTTCGCGGTGATCGCGGGTCAGCCGGTGCCGCTCTTCCAGGGCGCCGCGCCCGAGGCGCAGATCCGGCAGGTGCTGGATCAGCTGATCCTGGCGGCGGAGCAGCAGTTCGGCATCGTGGGTACACCCATTGAACCCGGCGCCGAGGCCGAAGGCGCCGGGCAGGACGGTCCGGCGGCGCCCGAGTCGCCGCGGGACGCCGCGCTCGCCGCGGCCCACCAGGCGCTGGACGCCGGTGACCTGGGCGGTGCGGTGCGGGCGTACCAGAACGTGCTCGCCGACGACCCCGCCAACAACGAGGCGAAGCTCGGTCTGGCCCAGGCCCAGTTGCTGGAGCGCGTTCAGGGTGTGGACGCCACCGAGGTGCGCAAGGCGGCCGCGGACAACCCAGCGGATGTCAAGGCCCAGATCGCGGCGGCCGACCTCGACCTGGTGGGCGGTCATGTGGACGACGCCTTCGGGCGGTTGGTGGACACGGTGCGCCGCACCGCGGGGGAGGACCGGGACGCCGCCCGCGTTCACCTCCTGAGTCTGTTCGAGGTGATCGGCGGTGAGGACCCCCGAGTGGTGGCGGCGCGCGGCGCGTTGGCGCGCGTGCTGTTCTGACCTCTGAGTCCTCAAACGACACAGCGACCGCTCTTTACCAAAACTTGGTAAACGCGGTCGCTGTTACTGCTAGTAAAGAACCGCCCGGTGTTTGTCCGGTCTTGGAGTAAATCTCCCTCTGTTTCCGGTCACTGAGCGGCAACCCTGCGTGCCTGGTCTCGACCGTCCTGCCGCACTTCGGTTATCCGTCCGTTACTCGCTAGTAACGAACCCCTTGTGCCCGCGCCGGGAATGGACCACGATCGGCCAAGCTCGGTCCATCCCCCGTAGCTCGGCATCCGGTCGGTGCGACGGTGTGGTTGGGTCCCCACCGGGCGGCCGGCGACAGTGGCGCCGGCCATGGACAGGGGGGTCTCTGCCCGACCGGCAGGGCCTGTCCAGGAGGTTGCGCGAGATTGCGTGGCCAGTGGTTGTCGCTCGGGGGTGATCGCCGGTGTTGCGGGTGCGGTGTGCGCCTGTGAGACGTGGGCGCTCTCCTTCCCGAGGACGTAGCACTTCTCCCATCCCAGGACCGGGGCCTCGCCCCGGCCGGAGATGTACGTCCGAGAAGGAGGAAAGTCATGGAGTCCGTGGCTCGTGGCGGCACCAGATGGAAGCGGTTCGCCGTTGTCATGGTGCCGAGCGTTGCTGCCACGGCCGCGATCGGCGTCGCCCTGTCCCAGGGTGCGCTCGCGGCCTCGTTCAATGTGTCCGGTCAGCAGTTCAAGGTTTCGGTCGACCGGCTCGACGGCACCGGGTTCGCCCAGTACGGGGCGCTTGACACCCAGCACGGGGGCAAGAACGTCCCCGTCGCCGTGTCGGCGTTCAAGAGCGCGAAGCTCAAGGGCCTGTGCCAGTCCGTGGTCATTCCGGTTCCGCTCTTCGGCGATGTGTCGCTGAAGCTGTCGGCCGGTAACGGCGCCAAGCGGGTCGAGGCCAAGAACCTCTTCATCGACCTCGATCAGCTGGACGCGGACGCGACGTTCCGCGGGATCGACATCGGTGTGGCGGCCGGCGACATCAACAAGGGTCCCGGCATCAAGGACGGCGACAAGGCCATCGCCGGCTCGTTCGCCCAGCAGGCCGATACCGCGACGCTGACCGGTGTGAAGCAGACCGCCTGGGCGACCAGCGCGGGCACGTTCAAGCTCTCGGGCCTTTCGATGAAGGTCAGCAAGGGCAAGAACGAGTGCTTCTGACGCGCTGAGCTGAGGGTGGGGGGCCGCGGCGCTGCCCCTCACCCGGGCATCGCCCGGCAGCGCCAGTGCGCCACGCTTAGTACCGCTGTAGAACATCTGCGATCACACCGATCGCCAGCCCCAGGGAGCTGTTTTCGATGAGTGCCGAGTCGCCGGGGGCGCGTGACCGTATCAGCCGCTGGCGGGGATCCTTCAGGGCGTGGCGCTGGCAGCGCCCGTTCTGGGCGGGACTGTTGAGCCTGCTGGCGGGGTTGCCGATCATGTACTTCCCGTACAACGACCTCAACGCGGGTGGTTTCACCATCAACATGTCCACCACCGCCGGATCGGCCTCGCTGATCATCGGCGTGCTGTTGGTGGTCCTGGGCCTGACCATGTGGTTCCAGCCGATGGTGCGGGTGTTCGCCGGAGTCGCCACGATTCTGCTCGGTCTGGTATCGCTCCCCGTCTCGAACTTCGGCGGCTTCCTCATGGGATTCCTGCTCGCGCTGTTCGGTGGCGGCATGAGCATCGCCTGGGCGCCCGGTGAGACCCCCTCGCAGCAGCCGGCCGAGAAGCCGGGAGCCGCGCCGGAGGACGGTGACGGTGGAAGTGTGCCGGAACCGGCCGGGGCCGGGTCCGCACCGGACCAGGAAGCCAAAAATGGGAGGCACCGTGCGGGGTGAAGACCGACCCGAGCAGTCGGAGGGCTCCAGCCCTCGCCGGGTCAGAACGGGCCCGCGGCACGCGGCGCCGAAGAAGTCGGTGCTCACCCGTCTTCAGGTGCCCGCGGGCAAGGCCATAGCGCTGGCCGCCATGCCCACGGCCGTGCTGATGGGAATGGGACTCACTCCGCAGCTCGCCTCGGCCAACCCCAGGCCGGAGGACCGGTACAAGGCCGGACCGTGTGTGTCCCAGCCGGACGAGACGGACAAGAAGGACGCCAAGAGCGGCAAGGACGCCCCGGATTCGCGGAGCGAAGACCAGGACGCGAAGGACGCCAAGGGCAGCAAGGGCACCAAGGACGACGAGAGCGCCAAGGACTCCAAGGACAGCAAGGACGCCGGGGACTCCAAGGGCACCGAGGGTTCGAAGGACGCGTCGGCCGGGTCGTCGGACGACGAGGCCACTCCCACGCCGTCCGCGTCCCGGGAGACGGAGGAGCCCTCGGCCTCGCCGAGCCCCTCCAAGTCGAAGAACCCCCTGGACCCGCTGGGCCTCGGGGACGCGCTCCACGACATCCTCACCCCCGATGAGAAGGACGCGTCGGCCGAGCCGAGCGCCTCGCCGAGCCCCTCGTCGAGCGCCGAGCCCAGCTCCTCGCCGTCCCCGGACCCGGCGAAGTCCTCGTCCTCCGATAAGTCCACCGATCCGGTCAAGGACACGGTGGACAAGGTGGGCAAGGGCGTCGAGGACACCGTCGACAAGGCGGGCAAGACCGTCGAGGACGCCAAGGACAAGACCGACGAGGCGCTTCCCACGCCGTCCTCGTCCGCCTCCAAGGGCGCCGACGACGGCAAGGAGCCGTTCCCCTGCCCGGAGTTCGACGCCGACGCGTACGAGAACGCCGAGAGCGAGCCGACCGCGAACCTGCTGCCCGAGGACCCCTGGACGCTCAAGAGCACCCTGCTGACCCTGCACGGCCTGGACTACAAGGGCATCGTGGAGGTCAGGACACAGGGCGGCCAGATCAAGAAGGTCCTGAAGTTCACCGCCTCGGGCGTGGACATCAAGGATCTGCACCAGCTGGTGGTGGGCCCGGCCGGGACCACGACCCATGTGCAGGCGCGCGAGGGGTCGACCTCGACCATTCGCAACGGCACGGTGACCATGTACACCGAGGAGCTGTCGGGCAACCTGCTGGGGCTCATCCCGATCACCTTCAGCCCCAAGAGCCCGCCGCCGGTGAACATCCCGGAGGTGTTCTTCACCGGTGTCACGGTCAAGCAGGCCGGTCAGTTCGGTGGCGATCTGACCGTACCGGGTATGCATCTGTTCAAGACCGGGGAGTGATCCCGGGACACCAGGACCCGTTCGGGAGCCGCACATCCCTCCTCCGGGAGGGAAACGCCCGTGGGCACCGCCTCCAGTCGGAGACGGTGCCCACGGTCGCGTTCGGCGAAGGGTCGCGGCGAGCGGGGGTTACGCGCTCGCGCCGCCCAGGTGGTGGACCCGGACCATGTTGGTGGTGCCGGGGACACCAGGGGGCGAACCAGCAGTGATGATCATGGTGTCGCCCTCGTTGTAGCGGCCCAGCTTCGACAGCTCGGCGTCCACCAGGTCGACCATCGCGTCGGTGTGCTCGACATACGGCACCACGAAGGACTCCACGCCCCAGCTCAGGGTGAGCTGGTTGCGGGTGGCCACATCCGTGGTGAAGGCCAGGATCGGCTGCTGGGCGCGGTAGCGGGAGAGCCGGCGGGCGGTGTCACCGGACTTGGTGAAGGCCACCAGCGACTTGGCGCCCAGGAAGTCGGCGATCTCGGCGGCCGCGCGGGCCACCGAACCGCCCTGGGTGCGCGGCTTCTTGCCGGGCACCAGCGGCTGGAGACCGCGCGAGAGCAGCTCCTGCTCGGCGGCCTGGACGATCCGGGACATCGTCTTGACCGTCTCGATCGGGTAGGAGCCGACCGAGGACTCGGCGGAGAGCATCACCGCGTCGGCGCCGTCCAGGATCGCGTTGGCGACGTCGGACGCCTCGGCGCGGGTCGGCCGGGAGTTGGTGATCATCGACTCCATCATCTGGGTCGCGACGATCACCGGCTTGGCGTTGCGGCGGCAGAGCTCGATCAGCCGCTTCTGCACCATCGGGACCTTCTCCAGCGGGTACTCCACCGCGAGGTCACCACGGGCCACCATCACCCCGTCGAAGGCCGCGACGACCTCCGCCATGTTGGCGACCGCCTGCGGCTTCTCCACCTTGGCGATCACCGGCACCCGGCGGCCCACCTCGTCCATGACGCGGTGCACGTCCCGGACGTCGGCCGCGTCCCGGACGAAGGACAGGGCGACCATGTCGCAGCCCATCCGCAGGGCGAACCGCAGGTCCTCGATGTCCTTCTCGGACAGCGCGGGCACATTGACCGCCGCACCCGGCAGGTTGATCCCCTTGTGGTCGGAGATCACCCCGCCCTCGATGACGATGGTCCGCACCCGGGCACCCTCGACCGCGGTGACCCGCAGCTCGACGTTGCCGTCGTTGATCAGGACCTGGTCGCCCTTGGACACATCGCCCGGCAGCCCCTTGTAGGTGGTGCCGCAGATGGTCCGGTCGCCCTCCACGTCCTCGGTGGTGATGATGAACTCATCGCCGCGGACCAGCTCCACCGGACCGTCCTTGAAGGTCTCCAGGCGGATCTTGGGGCCCTGGAGGTCGGCGAGCACGCCGACCGCGTGGCCGGTCTCCTCCGATGCCTTGCGGACGCGGTGGTACCGCTCCTCGTGCTCCGGGTGGCTTCCGTGGCTCATGTTGAACCGGGCCACGTTCATCCCGGCCTCGATGAGGGACTTCAGCTGGTCGTAGGAGTCGACGGCAGGGCCCAGAGTGCAGACGATTTTGGAACGGCGCATGAGGCAGATCCTATCGGTTTGTTTCGGAGCGGAATTTTCTAGGCTCGGGCAGATGGGAGCTGTCCCCGGACATCAGGCGCTGACCAGGTCGAACGTCTGGCTGGCGATCTCCAGCTCCTCATCGGTGGGCACCACGGCCACCGCGACCCGGCTGCTCCCCGTGGAGATCAGCCGCGCCGCGCCGGACCGCAGCGCGTTGCGGACGGTGTCCACCTCGATGCCGAACGCGGTGAGGCCGCGCAGCGCCGCCTCCCGTACCGCCGCGGAGTTCTCCCCCACGCCGGCGGTGAACGCGATGGCGTCCACCCGGCCGAGCACCGCGGTGTACGCGCCCACATACTTGCGCAGTCGGTGGATGTAGATGTCGAAGGCGAGCTGCGCGGCCGGATCGCCCTCGCCCATCCGGCGGCCGATCTCGCGCATGTCGTTGTCCCCGCACAGCCCGGCCAGTCCGCTGCGCTTGTTGAGCAGCGTGTCGATCTCATCGGTCGACAGACCGCCCACCCGGGACAGATGGAAGATCGCCGCGGGGTCGATGTCTCCCGAACGGGTGCCCATCACCAGCCCCTCCAACGGGGTCAGCCCCATCGAGGTCTCCACGCAGGTGCCGCCGCGCACCGCCGAGGCGCTGGCCCCGTTGCCCAGGTGCAGCACGATCGTGTTGACCTCCGCGGGCTCCTTGCCCAGCAGCGCGGCGGTGGCCCGGGAGACGTACGCGTGCGAGGTGCCGTGGAAGCCGTAGCGCCGCACCCCCCAGCGGTCGGCGGTCGCCACGTCGATCGCGTAACGTGCCGCCGCCTCCGGGATCGTCGAGTGGAACGCCGTGTCGAAGACCGCCACCTGCGGCAGGTCCGGACGCAGCGAGCGGGCCACCTTGATCCCGGTGACGTTGGCCGGGTTGTGCAGCGGGGCCAGCGGGATCAGCTTCTCGATCTCCTCGACCACCTCGTCGGTGATCAGGGTGGGCTCGGTGAACCGGGTGCCGCCGTGCACCACCCGGTGGCCGACCGCCGCCAGCTCGGGCGAGTCCAGGCCGAGGCCCTGTGCGGCCAGCTCGTCGGCGACCTGCTTGAGGGCCGCCGCGTGGTCGGTGACGGGGCCCTCGCCGATCCGCTCCACGATGCCGGAGGCCGGCCGGGAGCCGTCGGCCATGTCCAGCAGCTGGTACTTCACGGACGAGGAGCCGGAGTTGAGGACGAGGACTCGGGTGCCGTTCACGCGGACTGCGCCTTCTGTGTCGGGGACTGGGCCTGGACTGCGGTGATCGAGACGGTGTTGACGATGTCCTGGACGAGTGCCCCGCGGGACAGGTCGTTCACCGGCTTGCGCAGACCCTGGAGCACCGGGCCGACCGCGACGGCGCCCGCCGAGCGCTGCACGGCCTTGTAGGTGTTGTTGCCGGTGTTCAGGTCCGGGAAGATCAGCACCGTGGCCTTGCCCGCCACCTCGGAGCCGGGCAGCTTGGTCGCCGCGACCGCGGCGTCCACCGCCGCGTCGTACTGGATCGGGCCCTCGACCAGCAGATCGGGGCGGCGCTCGCGGACCAGCTCGGTCGCCTTGCGGACCTTGTCCACATCCGCGCCGGAGCCCGAGGTGCCGGTGGAGTACGACAGCATCGCGATCCTCGGCTCCACCCCGAACTGGGCGGCGGTGGTCGCCGACTGGATGGCGATGTCCGCGAGCTGCTCGGCGTCCGGGTCGGGGTTGACCGCGCAGTCGCCGTACACCAGCACCCGGTCGGCCAGGCACATGAAGAAGACCGAGGAGACGATCTGGGCGCCCGGGGCGGTCTTGATGATCTCGAAGGCGGGCCGGATGGTGGCGGCGGTGGAGTGCACCGCGCCCGAGACCATGCCGTCGGCCAGGCCCTCCTGGACCATCAGGGTGCCGAAGTAGGAGACGTCGGCCACCACGTCGTGGGCCAGCTCGTAGGAGACGCCCTTGTGGGCGCGGAGCTTGGCGTAACTCTCGGCGAAGCGCTCCCGCAGCGGCGAGGTCTGGGGGTCGACGATCCGCGCCTCGGCGAGCTGGATGCCGAGTTCGGCGGCGCGCTTGCGGATCGCCTCCTCCTCGCCCAGCAGTGTGAGATCGCACACATCGCGGCGCAGCAGTACGTCGGCGGCGCGCAGCACCCGCTCCTCGGTGCCCTCGGGCAGCACCACCCGGCGGCGGCCCGCCCGGGACCGCTCGATCAGCTCGCGCTCGAACATCATCGGGGTGACCCGGCTGGAGCGGCCCACCGCGATGCGCTCGGTCAGCGCGGCGGTGTCCACATGCCGCTCGAAGAGGCCCAGCGCGGTCTCCGCCTTGCGCGGCGAGCTCGCGGTGAGCTTGCCCTCGATGGCGAACAGCTCGGCCGCGGTCGGGAAGGACCCGCCCGCCACCGACGCCACCGGGGTCCCCGGGGCCAGCCGGGAGGCCAGCGCCAGGATGTCGGGGCCGGGCCGCTCGTCCAGGGTGAGCAGCACCCCGGCGATCGGCGGGGCGCCCGCGCTGTGCGCGGCGAGCGAGCCGACGATCAGGTCCGCGCGGTCCCCGGGCGTCACTACCAGGCAGCCCTCGGTCAGCGCGGGCAGGAAGCTCGGCAGCATCGCGCCGCCGAAGACGAAGTCCCGGACGTCCCGGGAGAGTCCGGTCTGATCGCCGAGCAGCACCTCGGCGCCCAGGGTACGGACGATCTGGGAGACGGTGGGCGCCGACAGCGCACCGTCCTCGGGCAGCACATAGCTGGGCACCGGGAGCCGGCCGGCCAGCCGCTCGGCGATGGCCCCGCGGTCCTCGGGCGCCACCCGGTTGACCACTACGGCGACGACGTCGCAGCCCCGCGCCTGGTAGGCGCGGCAGGCGTTGTGCGCCTCGGCGCCGACCGACTCGGCGCTCTGGTCCTGACCACCGACGACCGTGATCACCGAGGCGCCGAACTCGTTGGCGAGCCGTGCGTTCAGCCCCAGCTCGTCGGGGAGGCTGGTGGCCGCGTAGTCGCTGCCCAGCACCAGTACGTAGTCGAACGCGTCGGCGACCTCGTGGAACCGGCCGACCAGCTGCGAGACCAGCTCGTCGGTGCCGCGCTCGGCCTGGAGCGTGGCGGCTTCCTGGTACGTCATGCCGGAAGCGGACTCCGGAGACTGGCTGAGCCGGTAGCGTGCCCGCAGCAGGTCGAAGAGGCGGTCGGGGGCGTCGTGCACCAGGGGGCGGAAGACGCCGACCCGGTCGACATGGCGGGTCAGGAGCTCCATGACTCCCAGCTCGACGACCTGGCGTCCGTCGCCACGCTCGACCCCGGTCACGTACACGCTGCGCGTCACGCGTGCTCTCCGTTCCTCTGGCGTTCCTCGGTGTTTTCCTTCAGTGCGCCTATCGGACACACATTGGCCACAATGAACGGCCCAGTCCTCTTGACAATACCTGTGGTCGTGATTAAGGCGCTCGTCATCTTGGGGGATACAGCACCACCCCGCCCATGAAACAATCGGACTGGCTCACATCTACCCGTAGGGAGCAGGAGACACAGCACGATGCGCATCGGAGTTCTCACCGCAGGCGGCGACTGCCCCGGCCTCAACGCTGTGATCCGGTCGGTGGTCCACCGCGCGGTCGTCGGCCACGGAGACGAGGTGATCGGGTTCGAGGACGGCTTCAAGGGGCTCCTGGACGGCCGGCACCGCAAGCTCGACCTCGACGCCGTCAGCGGCATCCTCGCCCGCGGCGGCACCATCCTCGGTTCCTCCCGGCTGGAGCGCGCCCGGCTGCGCGAGGCCTGTGAGACCTCGAAGGACCACGCCCGCGACTACGGGATAGACGTGCTGATCCCGATCGGTGGCGAGGGCACCCTCACCGCCGCACGGATGCTGTCCGACGCGGGGCTGCCGATCGTCGGCGTCCCGAAGACGATCGACAACGACATCTCCTCCACCGACCGCACCTTCGGCTTCGACACCGCCGTCGGCGTCGCCACCGAGGCGATGGACCGGCTGAAGACCACCGCCGAATCGCATCAGCGGGTCATGGTCGTCGAGGTCATGGGGCGTCACGCGGGCTGGATCGCCCTGGAGTCCGGGATGGCGGGCGGCGCCCACGGCATCTGCCTGCCGGAGCGGCCCTTCGAGATCGACGGGCTGGTGAAGATGGTCGAGGAGCGCTTCGCCCGCGGCAAGAAGTTCGCGGTCATCTGCGTCGCCGAGGGCGCGCACCCCGCCGAGGGCTCCATGGAGTACCAGAAGGGCGAGATCGACCAGTACGGCCATGAGCGGTTCACCGGCATCGGCAACCGTCTCGCGGCCGAGCTGGAGCGGCGGCTGGGCAAGGAGGCCCGCCCGGTCATCCTGGGCCATGTGCAGCGTGGCGGCACGCCCACCGCGTACGACCGCGTGCTGGCCACCCGCTTCGGCTGGCACGCCGTGGAGGCGGCGCACCGCGGCGACTTCGGCATGATGACCGCGCTGCGCGGCACGGACATCACGATGGTGCCGCTCGCCGAGGCGGTCACCGAGCTCAAGACCGTTCCGGTCCACCGCATGGACGAGGCCGAGTCGGTCTTCTGATCTCCTGATCCGCCACCTCCCCGGCCCCTTCCGCTTCGTGTCCGGCCGCCGCGGTCTTGATCATCCCCCCGTGGAAGATCAAGACCGCGGCGGCCGTTCGTGCTGTTGGCGAGCTCCACTCTTGAACGAGAAGCCGGAGTGAACAAGGCTGTCCCCTGTCCGGGACAGGCTCCGCGACAGTCCCGGACAGGGCTGGGACACAGACGCGGAAACACAGGGGCGGAAACACAGAGGCGGGGGAAGCAGCACAGATGGCCGATGCCGACAGGGCTCCGGATCCACGGCGGGCGCGGAACGCCCGCGAGTTCATCGCCGAGTTACAGACGCTCAAGGACTGGTCGCGGCTGACCTACCGGGAGCTGGCCGCACGCGCCGACGCGCTCGGCGAGGTGCTGCCCCGCAGCACGGTCGCCAATATGCTCGGGCGCGCCACGCTGCCCCGCGAGGAGTTGGTCGCGGTCTTCGTACGGGCCTGTGGTGTGGGGCCCGCGGAGCTCACCGTCTGGCTGGCCGTCCGCAAGGACCTCGCGACCCGCGCCACGGAGCCGGACGGTGCCTTGGACCCCGCGACCGCCACCCCGTCCGAGGAGGGGGAGCCGGGCCCGTCCTCCTCATCGGCCGAGGCAGCCGAGGCGGACCCACCGGCCGAGCCGGGCCCCCGGCGCTCCCGGCTGCCGATGCTGGGGGCGGCGCTCGGACTGACGGTGGTCGTCGCCGCGGCGGCCGTGCTCGCGTGGCGGACGCACGACGACGGGGACGACCGGTCGGACGCGAGCGGTTCCGTGGCGGCCTCCTCCGGCAGCCCGGCGCCCGAGCCCGAGCCGGGGAAGTACCGCATCCGGGCCGTCCACTCCTCGCTGTGCCTGTCCGAACGTCCGGCGGTCGACAAGAAGAGCATCGCCTGGGTCTACCAGGCGCCGTGCGCGGAGGTCTTCCCCGCCTTCTCCCTCGAGCGCCTGGACGACGGGCTGTGGCGGATCGCCACCCTGCACCCCTCGGAAGGTCCGGGCTGCTCCGGAATCATGGGCCAGAGCAAGGCCGAGGGCGCCTGGCTGGGCGACGACTACTGCGAGAGCCGGGGAGCGGCCGAGGAGTTCCGGCTGGAAGCCGTCGACCGGCCCGCCGAGGGGTTCCGGCTGCGGCCCGCGCACACCGATCTGTGTCTGGGGCTGCCCGACGGCACGACCCGGCGCTGGGCCCATGTGGTCCAGCTGCCGTGCCGGTCCGGCGCCCCGGGGCAGGTCTTCCGCTTCGACCCGGTGGACTCGGGGGCGAAGGGGCGGACGGAGTAGCCCGCCCCGCCGCGGGGTCACGGCGCCGCGCCGCGGGGTTACAACGCCGCGCCGGCCTTGCCGGGTGGCTGAGGACGGTCAGGCCGCGGGGAGGGGCGGCGGGACGTCGTGCAGGTTCTGAAGCTCCTCCTGGGCCTTCTCCCGGTGTGCCGGGTCGCAGAGCTCATCGGTGGCGATGGCTTCCAGGAGCGTCCGGGCCGCCGCGTGATGGGCCCGGCCGATCCTGCCGATCCGGGCGGCCGCCTGGACGCGGTACTGTGCCGGGCACGAGTCGTCGGCGGCGATGGCCACCAGGGCGTCCACCAGGGGCTCCAGCGCCCTGGGATCGATGCTTGCGAGGTCGTCCGCGGCGTCCAGCCGTATCCCGGTGGCGGTCGCGTCGGTGACCCGGTCCTGGAAGACGCGGATGAGCTCGGTGCGCTCCTGGGCGCCGCCCAGCTCTGTCAGCCCTCTGGCGAGCCAGTAGTACTCACTCGGCTGCGTGGCCGACCCGGTCAGCCGCGACCGCAGGATGCGGACCGCGGCTTCACGCTGTCCCGGGTCGATCTCGGCCGCGGCGGTAGCCGTCAACCACGCGTAGAACGCCCCCGGTTCCGCGGCCGCCTGGCTCATCAGCGTCTCGACGACGCGGGCCTGGACGCGCGGTGCGATACGGACCAGGGCACGCGCGGCTTCCACGCGTTCGTCCGCGCTGAAGGACAGGGACTCCAGCGCCCGGATGAGGATCGTCTTCGTTTCCTCGATGCGTTCCGGAGCGAGCTGTGCCAAGGTCTTGGCCAGTTCCCAGGACTCCCGCAGTTTCGTGTCCGGTGCGCCGATGCGTTCGAGCAGCACGCGGATGACGTGCGCGCGATGGCCGTCACTGAGCTTTCCCAGGTGGCCGGCGGCCTTCGCCCGGTTGCGGGGTTCCACCCTCGGGGCGCTCAGGGCCTCTTCCAGAACGGGGATGACCTGGTCGACGTTCTGCGGGTCCAAGTCGCTCAGGCTCGAGGCCGCGCGAAGCCGTTCGTCCCAGTTGTGGGCGGGATCCACCGCGATGGAGGCGAGCAGGGCCAGGCAGCGGTCCCGCTTCCGGGGCTCCAGGGAAGCGGACTTCACCGCCGACCGGATGCCGGTGCTCGCGTCGCAGTGCGGGGACCGTGCCAGCTGGTACAGCTCATCGGCCATCTCGGCCCGATGCGCCGCGTCGAGATTGGCGAGCCGTTCCGCCGCGTCCATCCGGTCGTCCAGGTCCAGGCGGGTGTTCCGCACCAGGTTCCCCAGCACGTCCACGGCCGGCTCGCTCCGGTCCGGTGCGATCTGCGCCAGCGTCTGGGCGGCCCTCGCCCGGGAAGCGGCGGCGACCCTGCCCGACGTCATCAGGTCTTCGAGTACATCGAGGGAGCGCGGTCTGCGGCCAGGGTCCAGCAGGGCGATGACGCGCAGGAGGTCGATCCGGTTGTCGACGGAGGTCGCCGGGTCCTCGGCCAGTGTTTCCAGGGCCGACAGGGCGTCGGCGGAGGGGACGGGGGAGAGCTTGGCGAGGGTGTCCGCGACCGACACGAGAAGGCGGGCGGGGGCACCGGGGTTCCGCATCAGGTCGACCAGGCAGCCCCGCGCCTGGGCCGGACGGTCGCCGCCGAGGTTCGCCAGGGCCTCCGCCGCCGTGCGGCGTTCGGTGAGGTCGATCCGGTCGTCACGGGCCGTCGTCAGCAGTGCCTCGGCCGCCCGGTCGCGCGAGGGGTGCCGGGTCCTGGCGACCGCGGCTGCCGCGCGCACCCGGTCCGGATCCGGGATGCGGGGGTTGTCGATGACCGTCCACAAGTAGTCCACGGCCGTGTCCGCCATGGTCCCGCTGCGCTCGCTGAGCAATTGGGCCGCGACGACGCGGCCGGTGGTGGCGGCCGCGTCGTCCGCCATGACCTGGGCGAGCGTCGCCGAGACCTCGGGGTCACCGAGGAGCGCCGCCGTGGTGAGCCAGTCGTCACGTTCGTGCGCCTGGAGGAACAGGACCCGCCGGAGCGTTGCGCAGAAGGTCGCCAGGACCGGCCCGGTGGCTCGGGCTCCGCGCAGCAGCAACTCACCCACCAGCGCCTGGTGGTGGTCCGTGCGCTGCTGGAGCCAGGGGAGCAGGGTGCTGTTCGCGTGGTGGTGGGTGTGCCGGACCAGCACCAGCCGGGCGACCTCCTCCTGCCCGGAGTCGCCGAAGATCCGGTCGAGCCATCCGCGCCAGACCTCCGCCGCCGGGTCGAACGTGGCGGGGAGGCCCGCCTCGTGGACCTCCGCCGCCAGATGCTCGGCGAACGACAGGTGCCAGAAGCGGACGTTGTCCCCGTCCCGGGTGACCAGACCGGTGTACTCCGCGAGCGCGAACAGCGTCTTGCGCCACCCGGGAGTGACGGGAATGGCCACGCCCAGTTCCTCGGCGAGTTGCCGGATCCAGGTCTCGGCACGGCCCAGCAGGTCCGTCTCGCCCTGGGACGCCGCCACCGCGAGCCGCTTGCCCAGCTCCGATCGCCGCTCCCGGATCTGGTCCACCAGCCGTCCACTGTTCGGCAGGTCCTCCAGCAGGGTCCGCAGGCCCTCCTTCACCCGCTTGCCGCGCCCCTCCGCCAGATGCGTCAGGAACTGTTCGTACAGATCGAACCGCTGCTTGGGCAGCGGGGTGTCCGGGGAGTTCTCGAAGACGATCGCGGCGATGGTGGCCAGCAGCGGCACCTTGGCCACGTCCAGGAGGTGGCCCTCGCGGAGTTGGGCGAGGAACCGCTCCGCCTGCCCGGTGGTGGGGGCGTCCTGGAACCACCCCGCCGCGAAGCGCTCCAGGCCGTCCGTGGTGAAGGGCTCCAGGGTGTAGTGGACCATGCCCGCGCGGATCAGCTTGTGGCGGTTGGCCGGAGTCGGCGGCCGGCTGGTGAGGATCAGCCGGAACGGCAGGTCCCGCGGCGGACCCAGGATGCCGTCGAGCCAGTCCACGAGCCGGTCCCGGGCCCCGATCTCGTTGACCTCGTCGAGCGCGTCGACGAGGATCACCCACTGCCCGCCCGGGACCGGCCGGTCCGGCAGCCGGTCCAGCCCGGCGGGGAGCCTGCCCTCCTCGACCGAGGCGGCGATCGCCTCCTGCCAGGGCTTGTGGCTGAGCGCGTGCGGGGCCAGGCGCTTGGCCGTGACCCGGATCGGCACCGCGTCCCCCGGCAGGTCCCGGGGCAACTGGCTGATGAGCGACGACTTGCCCATACCGGGGCCGCCGGTGATCAGCAGATGGTCCGGCGCCTCCAGGACGGACTTCAGGGTCTGGGACACCCGGCGGTCCTGCTTGCCCTCCAGGGCGGGGGCGCCGGCCTCGGCCCGCCGCTCCTCGCGCTCCCGCGACCGGGACCACTCGCCGGGCCGGGACGGCTCCGGTTCGCCGTCGCCGTAAGTCTCGGCGTCCGGGCCCTGGGCCGCCATCTGCTGGCGTACGTACACCTCGGTGAAGCGGGGGCGGCGCAGCCCCTCCAGGAGGTCCTCGTACGGGAAGCTGTCCGCCTCCTTCTTCTGGGCCTCGATCAGGCGGTCCAGGTGGTAGCGGGTCAGTGGTACGGCGGGCGCGGGGGCGTCGACGGTCGGGGGGCAGGCCGGTGGCAGCTCCGGCACCCAGGCCCGGTTCCGTACGAGGGCGACGCGATCGGCCTGGTCGGTGGCGAGTTTGTGCGGTCGGGTGAGGCCCTTGTGGGCGGCGGCCCGCCGGATCCCCTGGTAGAGGTCCTCGACGGTGAGCAGCTCCGGCCCGCCCGGCACACCGTCCTCGACGAGGGACAGCAGCTCGCCGGTGAACTCGGTCAGCTCCGCGCCCTTGCGGGCCCATGACCAGTCGCCGGCCCCGGAGGAGGCCAGGACGTACGCGCCCTCGATCTCCGCTTCGTCCCGGAGGTCGGACGGGCCCATGGCCACCGCCGCCTGTCCGCTGAAGCAGCAGTCGAGCACGACCACCTTGCGCCGGGCCCGCCGTGGCCGCTGGACCTTCTCCCGTACGTCCTTGTAGCGCAGCGCCCAGTGGAGCCGGGCCTCCTGATCGGCGGCCGGAAGCGCCAGACAGAGCCGGTCCGACGGGTCCGTCGCCTGTTTGTCGATCAGTCCGTGACCGGAGTAGTAGACGAACAGCGTGTCCTTCGCCTCGTCGGCCGCCTGCGCGAGCGCGTCCACCACCTCCGGACCGTAGTGCGGCTGGCTGATCACCCGGCAGTGCTCCTTGGGCAGCCCCCACAGCTCCGGGTCGGTGAGCGCGTCGTGCAGCCGTCGGACGTTGTTCTCGACGGCGGGCAGGTCGTCGAGGTGGTCGAACGCGTGGACGCCGATCAGCACCGCCCGCGAGGTGGCCGGGTCTGGCAGGTGCACGCCCTCAGTCCTCCGGCCCGGCCTCGGGCCCGTTCAGGGCCTCCAGCAGCCGGCGCACCGCCTCCGGGTCGTCGGTGTGCACGGTGACGGCCGTCCCGTTCGCCTGGGCGTTCAGCGGGGGTGCGGACGGGTGGGTCCTGCGCCAAGTGGCCAGGGCCAGCGCGAGGTTGGCCAGCGCGGTGGCGTGCGTGAGCACGATGTTCACCACGTCCCAGGCGCCGCCCATGGCGCCTTCCTCCGGTGGCGCCTCCGACAGCGAGACCTCGGTCGTCCGCTCCAGTGCGTCGTGCTTGTAGAGCCACTGGTACAGCGACAACAGCGCCTCGCGCTCGTCGTGCTCGTCCTGCTCCTGGATACGGATGCGGAACTCCACCTGCGCCCCTTCCCCGTTCACCTCACCTGCCACCACAGGCCGTGGCAACGGATTTTCTCACGAACCCGTCACCCCTTGACGGCGCCGCCCAGCGCGAAGCCGCCGCCCAGGCGGCGGGAGATCAGCACGTAGAGCAGGATCACGGGCGTCGAGTAGAGGATCGAGAAGGCGGCCAGCTGGCCGTAGACCACCTGGCCGTAGTTGCCGAAGAAGGTGAAGATCGAGACGGACGCCGGGAGTTGTTCGGGGGAGAGCAGCAGCATGAAGGGGACGAAGAAGTTGCCCCACATCATGATGAAGCTGTAGATCATCACCACCGTGATGCCGGGGCCCATCAGCGGCAGGATCACCCGCGTCAGGCTCTGGAACCAGGAGGCGCCATCGGTCCACGCGGCCTCCTCCAGGATCACCGGCACGCCGTCCATGAAGTTCTTCATCAGCCAGATGGCGAAGGGGAGTTGGGAGGCGGCGAGGAAGAGCGCGGTGCCGGACATGGTGTCGATGAGGTTCACCTGGACGAAGAGCCCGTAGACCGGAACCATGATCGCGGTGATCGGCAGGCAGGTGGTGAACAGCACCGTCAGCAGATACGGGCGCACCACCCGGGAGCGGAAGCGGGAGAGGGGATAGGCGGCGAGCGCCGCGCAGGCGACGGTCAGCAAGGTGGCACCGCCGCACAGGAGCAGGCTGTTGAGCATGGGCGTGAAGGTGATCTCGTCCGTCCACACCGCCGAGAAGTTGTCCAGCGTGGGGGAGCCCGGTGCCGAGACCCGCAGGGTGGCGTCACGGTCGACGGAGGCCAGGACCAGCCAGGCGAGCGGCAGCAGGAACGCGGCCGCGACCACCAGCAGCGCGGCGTCGGCGGTCAGCCGGCGGCGCAGTCGCGGGGACCACCAGCGGGAACGGGAGGCGTGCGGCGGGTGGTACGGACGGGGCTGGGGGCGGGCGGTGGGGGCGGAGAGTGCGGACAACCTCGGACCTCCTCGCGCGCTTGCGAGCGCAGTCGATCAGCGTGCCGTCCATGAAACCGTTTGCCACGCGCCCGGGGGAAGACGTGTGCGCGACCGGCCGACCTCGGGCAGCGGCGCCCCCGCGAGCCGTCCACCACCGCACGGCCGGATGTCACGGCCGGTCTCCTCCCGCTTGGGGTCGCGGACCAGGGCGAGGGGGCGCCGTCGACCGTCAATCAGCGGACGAGCCCCGGCGTGCCAGGTCCCCGGCGTCGAAGGAGAGCACATCCCGTCCCGCGGCGTCGATGAACCACCAGTCCTTGCCGCTGTCCGGCTGGTAGGAGGTGGCCAGGAGGAGTTCGTCCCGGCCGTCGCCGTCGATATCGGCCGCGCCCACCGGCCGGCCCGCCCAGTGCTGCGGTTCCGCCGGATCGGGGTCGGGTACGTGGCGGGAGCGGCGCAGGTGACGCCATGGCTGGGAGCCGAGGCCGGGGGAGGAGCCGCCGCGCAGGATGTCGACGCTGCCCTCCTCTCCCCAGCGGTCGCCCGCGAGTTGCACGGCGAGTTCGTCGCACCCGTCGCCGTTCAGGTCCCCGGCGACCAGGCCGATGCCGAAGCCGCCCTTGCGGGTGCCGCCCTCGATGACGACGGGAGCCTCGGGCGCCTTGCCGTAACGGATGGTCACCTTGCCCTTGCGGTCGGCCGGTTCCTCCTCCTCGTCCATGGATATGCCGCTGTCGCCGAGGGCGATGTCGGCCCGGTCGTCGCCGTCGAAGTCGCCGACGGCGATGGACTCGCCCTTCGGCAACCGCTCGGGCTCCTCGGCCAGCCCGGTCGCCGTGCCGGCGCCGCCGGCGAGGAGAAGGGGGGCGTCCGCCTCTCCGGGCCGGTACACGATCAGGTCGGTGGCCCGGTCGCCGGTGATCTCCGCCGGGATCAGCTGGAGGTTGGTCACGGCATCGGCTCCCCGCGGGTCCGGGTCGGCGCGCTCGCTGGTCCGCGCGGGCTCTCCGGCGCGCGTGAAGGGGCCGTGCAGCACCACCAGCCGCCGCTTGTGCAGACCGGTGCGATAGGTGGCCAGATCGGTGTGGCCGTCGCCGTCGAAGTCCCCGGCCACCGGCGGGTCCTCGTAGACGTCGTTGCCCTTGCTGATGGCCACCGGGTGGCCCTCGCCGATCCGGGGCAGCCGGACGCGAGCGGGCCGGTGGTCGGGGTCCGGGCCGTGGGGGCCGCCCCACTGCACATGGGCGCTGCCGCCCGCGACGAGGTCGAGGTGGCCGTCGCCGTCCAGGTCGGCGACGGTCGGGCCGGACAGGCGGCCGGTCATGCCGTCGTGTTCGGGCAGCTGGAAGTCCTTGGGGGTGAACACCGTCCGGTGTTCGGGTCGCGGGCCGTGTGCCGAGCCGCGCACCAGGGCGATCCGGCCGGTCTGGTAGACGTCCCCGTTGCCGGCCGGTACCTCGAGTGCGAGATCGGGGTGGCCGTCGCCGTCGACGTCGAAAGCGGGTGTGTCCATCCGCTCAGCGGGTCCGGACGGGCCGGCCGACGCCGACGCCCGGCAGGCGCTGTCCGGGATCGGCGGTCGCAGCTCCTGGTTCCGTGCGCCCGTGACGGTGCCCAGCACCACTACGGCGGCGAGGAGGCCGAGACCCCCTCGCCGACGGAACCCTGTACGACCATCCGCTGCCGACTCGTGCTTCATAGGGCCACTACAACGGATGTTCACCTCCGGTTCCAGGGGCCGAGATCACTCCGTTACGCCCGAGCGGACGAGAGGATTCCGCACCCGGCCGCCCTCACCGCACGCCGATCAGAACATGCGGGGCTGGCCCGAGGAGGCGCGGAGCCCGCCGTCGACCGGGATGTGGACGCCGTTGACGAACCGGGCATCAGCGCTGGCCAGGAAGGCGATGACGGCGGCGACTTCCTCGGGCTCGGCCGGACGCTGCATGGGGATGCGCTGGCGGAACCCGGCCATGGCGGTTTCGTTGCCCACGAGGGGCGCGGCCATCTCCGTGGCGGTGAGGCTCGGGTGCACCGCGTTGACGCGCACCCCCTCGGCGGCGTGGTCCAGCGCCATGGCGTTGGTCAGATTGGCTATCGCGCCCTTCGCCGCGTTGTAGGCGGCCAGGCCCCAGTCCCCGCCGAGCGCGGAGACCGAGCCGACGTTCACGATGTTGCCGCCGACGGCCCGGAGATGCGGCAGCGCGGCCCGCGAGGCGTAGAAGGTGCCGTCGGCGACGATGTCCATGACCCGCCGCCAGCCGGCCGTGTCGATGTCCCCGACGGTGCCGACGGTGGCTACGGCCGCGTTGTTGACCAGCACGTCCAGACGCCCGTACTCGGCCGCCACGCCATCGATGACGGCGGTGACAGCCGCCTCGTCGGAGACGTCCGCGACGCGTGCGACGACCGTCGAACCGGCGGGCGCGGTGGCGGCCGTCTTCCGCAGCTTCTCCTCGGTCCGCCCGACCGCGATCACGGTGGCGCCCTCACCCGCGAAACGGTACGCCGTGGCCGCACCGATACCGGACCCGGCGCCGGTGATGAGAACGACCTTGCCGGCGAAACGGTCCTTGCTCACGCTTGTTCTCCTCAGTGGTCATGCTTTTCGGTCAGTCACCCCGGGAACGTCCCTGTGGGGGACCGGTGTTGACGGTACGCCCTTCGGGTGGTGGCGGCGCAGGTTGGTGGCGAGGAGGCGGTCGAGCGTGCGGTCGGGCAGAAACCGGCCCAGGCGCATGATCAGAGCGGCATCCCGGCCGGCGGTGTAGCGGGTGCGCGGTTTGCGGGTCGTCACGGCCTTGGCGATGACCCGGGCGGCGGCGTCGGCGGTCAGGCCCGACGCGGTACCCGAGGCCATCAACGCGTTGTTCGCCGCCACCAGGCTGCCGTAGCGCGCCTGCTGGTCCGGCGTCATCCGGGCGGCCAGGTCATTCGCCGTCGCGACCCCGCGGGCGGCTATCTCCGTGCGGACACCGCCGGGCTCGACGACGACCACCTGTACGCCCAGCGGCGCGACCTCCCGGCGGAGCGAGTCGCTGACCGCCTCCAGGGCGAACTTCGAGCCGGCGTACGCGCCGTATGTGGCCATGGCGAACTTGCCGCCGACCGAGCTGATGTTGACCACGCGGCCCTTGCTGCGCAGCAGCGCGGGCAGGAGCGCCTGGGTGACGGCGATGTGGCCGAACAGGTTGACCTCGAACACCCGCCGCCACTCCGCCATCTGCAGGGCTTCGACCGGGCCGTTCACCTGGATGCCGGCGTTGTTGACGAGCGCGTGCGGCGCGCGCGGGTCGTCGGCGACCCGCGCGGCGAGCGCCTCCACCTGCTCGGACCGGGTGATGTCGAGGATGACCGGCTCGATACCGGTCGACCGGATGGCGTCGGCGTCACGGTCGCGTCGCACGCCGGCCAGGACGTGGAATCCCCGGCGAGCCAGTTCGCGGGCGGCTGCCGCGCCCATGCCCGTGGAGGCTCCGGTGATGACGACCAGCTTCTGTTCGGATGACGTTGTCACCTTGGCTACGCTACCAGTACAGATGACACTGTCAACTGTATGATGGAGGCCATGGTCACTCGTGCGGAATCCGCCGCCCTCACCCGCCGCGCTCTGCTCGACGCGGCCGCCGGCCTCCTCGACCTCGGCGGCCCCGAAGCGGTCACCCTGCGCGAGGTGGGCGCGCGGGCAGGCGTGAGCCGGGGAGCGCCGTACCGGCACTTCACGGGCAAGGACAGTCTGCTGACCGCCGTCGTGACCGAGAGCTGGGAACGGATCGCCGACCAGGTCCACGCCCTGCGGACCGACCCGGCCCGGTCGGCCTCCGACAAGCTGCGCGGCGCTCTGCGCACCCTCATCGGCGTCGGCCGGGACCAGCCGCACCTGTACCAGATGTTGTTCAGGCGCCCCGGACACCGTCCCGAGGAACTCGGTGAAGGACTCGATCACGTCCGGCGTCAGCTGTGCGCACCGGCGGGCGACCCGGCCGCGGACCGCGTCCGCGCGGCCGGACGCTTCCAGGACGAGTTCCTGGCCATCGTCGCCGACCTCGTCGGGGAGCGGAACGCACGGCACTACGGCGCCCTGCTGCTGGCCGGCGCCCACGGCGTCGCGGACATGGAGCTCACCGGCCACCTCGAAACGGACGCATTGCGCACCACCGCCGAGGAACTCGTCGACACCCTGGTCCGCATGGTCACCGACGTCGGCGAACGACATGGCGACGTCGGCCGTGCGGGGAGCGGGTGAAGGCGGCTGCCCCGAGGGCAGCCGCCTTTGACCGCTACCGGACAGTGCCTAGACGGCCGACAACGCCTCGGCGGCGAGCCCCGCGATGACCGCCCCGGCGATCGGCCCGGCCACCGGGATCCAGGAGTAGCTCCAGTCCGCCGAGCCCCTGACGGGCAGCAGGGCGTAGGCGACGCGTGGGCCGAGGTCGCGCGCCGGGTTCATCGCGTACCCCGTCGGGCCGCCCAGGGAGGTGCCGAGACCGATGACGACGAACATCACGGCCGCGTATCCCAGCGCGGAGTTGCCGAAGTCCGGTATTCCCTCCGGTCCGGGCCGCGCCGAGGGGGTGAGGATGATCCACAGCACCAGCACGAACGTCGCGACGGTCTCGGTGACGAGGTTCCACGGTGTGTTGCGCACGGTGGGTCCGGTGCAGAAGACGCTGCGTGTGGTGTCGGGGTCGTCGTGGGTGTCGAACTGAAGCTTGTAGGCGGCCCAGCAGACGAACGCGCCGATCGTGGCCCCGACCAGCTGCCCGGCCAGGTACCAGGGAACCTGGCTCCACGGAACCTGACCGTTGACCGCCAGGCCGATGGTGACCGCGGGGTTGATGTGCGCACCGGAGGGGGCCGCGATGCTGGCGCCGACGAACACCGCGACGCCCCAGCCGAAGGTGACCAGCAGCCAGCCGCCGTCGTACCCGAGCGAGCGGCGCAGGGTCACGTTCGCCCCCACTCCGCACCCCAGCAGGGTGAGCATGGCGGTACCCGACAACTCCCAGACGAAGATGTGGGCGGCGCTCATCGACCGGCCCCGTGGTGGGGCGCCTGGTACGGGGCCGGGCCCGGCAGCTTCGCGTCCTCGCGGACCCGGGCGGCGAACCGGTCCAGGGCGGCCAGCGCGCCGACGACGTCATCGGCGGCGACGTCGAACGGCATCGAGTGGATGGTCTCTCCCGCCACGGTGGACGCGTCGGCGACGGTGCGCAGTGAGTCCGTGTCATCCGGGTCGAGGCCCACTTCGACGAGGGTCGTCGGCAGCCCCACTCGTGTGGTGAACTCGATGAAATCACGGATTTCACTGGTCGGAGCGCCTTCGAGCACCAACTGCGCCAAGGAGCCGATGTTGACTTTCTGGCCGTGGGCGAGTCCGTGCGTCGCGTCGACGGCCGTGAGCCCATTGTGAATCGCGTGGGCGGCGGCGAGTCCGCCCGACTCGAAGCCGAGCCCGGACAGCAATGTGTTCGCCTCGATGAGCTTTTCCACCGCCGGGGTCACCTGATGGTCCCGGACCGCGTCGATGGCGGGCAGGGCGTTCTCCCAGAGAATGTCCCAGCTCAGTTTCGCCAACGCGGTTCCGGTGAGGGTGGGCAGGCCACCGGCCATCGTCTTCGCATGGGATTGCGCGGTCGCACGGGCTTCGAGCCAGGTCGCCAACGCGTCGCCCACACCGGCGATGAGGAAGGACGCGGGTGCGTTCGCGACCACCTGGGAATCGACCAATACGAGATCCGGGTTGCGGGGAAAGAATCGGTATTCCTCGAATGCACCGTCGTCCGTGTAGATGACGGCCAGCGCGCTGCACGGTGCGTCCGTCGACGCGACCGTCGGGCAGTTCGCCCAGCGGGTGCCCGCCAGAAAACCCGCGGCCTTGACCGCGTCGATGGTGCTCCCCCCGCCCACCGCCACGACGACGTCCGCGCCGACCTGCTGGATGACGTCGACGAGGCGGGTCACCTCGCGGGAGCTGGCTATTCCGTTGAATGTCTCGCGCCGCAGCGGCAGATTCGCTTTCCGCAGCGATGCCTCGATATCGTGCCCTACGAATCCCCATACGAGGTCGTCAGCCACGAAGAGTGGCGATGAGCCGAGCTGTGCGAGGAATTCGCCCACCCGGTGGATGGCTCCTTTTCCCTGCACATAACGGCCTGGGCTGATCATTGTTCGCATGGTGTGCACGTCGGTCTCCGTCCCGGTGGTGACCCCCATTGACGGAAAGCGACATTAGGCAGCCGGCATCGGACGGGCATCCCCTCGCTTGTCTCACTTTGAGACAAGCGAGGAGGCAGCCGCATCGCCGGGCCGGGTCAGACCTCTTCCTTCATCAGCCGCAGATACACCATCGAGAACAGGGCCCCCACCAGCAGCAACAGCAGAGCCACCGCCGTGCCGTAGCCGATCAGGGACTTGTTGAACGCCTGGTCGTACATGAAGACCGGCAGGGTCTGGCTGCGGTTTCCCGGGCCGCCTCGGGTCATCGCCCAGATGAGGCCGAACACCGACAGTGTCTGCAAGGTGTTCAGCATCAGATTGGTGCCGATGGAGCGGCGGATCATCGGCAGGGTGATGTGCCAGAAGCGGCCGAGGCCGCCGGCGCCGTCGACCTCCGCCGCCTCGGTGATCTCCTTGGGGATCTCGGACAGGGCGGCGGAGTAGACCAGCATCGAGAAGGCCGTGCCACGCCAGACGTTGGCGAAGGACACGGCGAGGATGGGCAGGGTGTAGAGCCAGTTCTGGGACGGCAGGCCGAGCCCGTCCAGCAGCGCGTTGAGGGTGCCCTCGCGGCGGAAGAACGCGTACAGCAGGAAGCCCGCCACGATCTCGGGAACGACCCAGGCCGCGATGACGATCGCCCCCGTCAGCGTCCGCACCGGTTTGGAGGCGCGCTGCATCAGGGCGGCCAGGGCCAGGCCCAGGGTGTTCTGGCCGACGAGGGAGGAGAGGAGGGTGAAGACGAGGGTGAGGACGACGGCGTTGCGGAAGTCCTCGTCACCGAAGGCGCGGCGGAAGTTGTCCAGGCCCACGAAGTCCGTGGTGGACGCGCCCGTCAGCTGCATGTCGGTGAAGGCGATGTAGCCGCAGTAGACGATCGGGCCACCGAGGAAGAGCAGCAGCATGACGGTGGCGGGGGCGAGCGGAAGCCAGCGCAGGGGGCGGACGCGACGGGGACCCGGCCGGGCCGGGGTGACCGTCGGGGCCGCCGCCACCTTGGTCGCGGTTGCCATCGGCGATCGGCCCTCAGCCCCGGTCCGCCGCCGCCACCGTGGCGCCGTCGGCGATGGATGTCAGCTGGTCGTCGTAGGACTTCGCGGCCTTCTCGGGTGAGGAGCCGCCCGCGGTGGCCGCCTCCATGGCCTCGCCGATCGCCGTGGACACCTGCGGATAGACGGGGGTGGTCGGGCGGTAGTGGGTGTACTTCACCAGACTGGTGAAGAAGGTGATCCCCGGCATGGAGGAGGTGTACTTCCGGTCCTGGGCCACATCCTTGCGGACCGCGATCTGGGCGTCGACGATGTCCCAGGTGACAGCGTTGTCCTTGGTCTGGAGCTGTTCGATGAACTTCCAGGCCAGATCGGGATTTCTGGACTTGGCACTGATCGCCCAGGTCCAGCCGCCGGACATGCTGACCTTGCCGGGCGCCTGGCCGTGCTGGGTGGGCATCGCGGCCAGGCCGAGGGTCTTGGACCACTCGGACCAGGGCTTGCCGCCGGTCTCCAGCCAGTTCTGGCCCAGCCAGGAGCCGTCGAGGGCGATGGCGAGCTTGCCCTCGGGCAGCCATTCGCTGTAGACGGTGGTGCCGACGTTGGGGTCGAGGGCGTCGGAGATGTCCGGGCCGAGCTTCTCGGCGTAGACGGTCTTGAGGAAGTTCAGGGCGTCCTTGAAGCCCTTGCCGCCGGTGACCCACTTCTTGGCCTTCGGGTCGTAGAGCGGGTCCGCGCCCGCGTCGCCCGTGCCGTACAGCAGCATCTCGAAGCTCTGCATCACGGAGGTCTCGCCCGGGGCCTTGCCGGTGTAGACGTTGAGCGGGATGACGCCGGGGACCTTCTTCTTGATCGTGCGCGCCGCGTCCAGGATGTCGTTCCAGCTCTTGGGCGACCAGTCGGCGGGCAGCCCGGCCTTCGCCCAGATCTTCTTGTTGAACCACAGACCCCGGGTGTCGGTGCCGTCCGGCACCCCGTACGTCTTGCCGTCCTCGGCCTTGGCCGCGTCCTTGGCGGTGTCGACGAACTGGTCCCAGCTCTTCCACTTCGCCAGGTAGTCGTCGAGGGGGCGCAGATAACCCGCCTTGATGTCGGAGTTGATCCGGAAGGTGTCCTCGTAGACCAGGTCAGGGGCGGTCTTGGGGGACCGCATCATCTGCTGGACCTTGGTGGCGTAGTCGTTGTCCTGCGCCTGGATCGGGATCAGCTTGACCTTCTTGCCGGGGTTGGCCTTCTCGAACTGCTTCTTCACCGCGGCCAGATGGTTGTCCTTGAAGCGGATCTTGTTGTCGGTGGACCGGTTGTAGGCGACCTTGACGGTGTCCGGATCGCTGCCCGAACCGCCACCGCAGGCGGTGAGCCCGGCGGTGGCGGCGAGGGTGACGGCGAGGATCAGTGGGGTGGTGGGGCGCACGGGCACGGCCTCCTTGCTGGCCTCTGTGGGCTGCGGGCCGACCGTAAGGTCGCCTTCAACAGAAGGTCAATCCCCGTGAACTGGTTGGTCACTTGACCGCGCGTCGTCCCCCTCGGGGCCGAGCGGACGCGGTTCAGCCGTTGTAGCCCGCGAGCACCTTGGTGAAGTCGTACGTGCCCTGCTCGATACCGCTGCACGCGTCCGCCCCCGTGCCGGAGCCGCACGCGCGGTCCCGGTTGAGGGACCAGAAGCTGACCCGGGCCAGGTGGTGGCTGGTGGCGTAGGACACCATGTCCTTGAAGTCGTCGAGCGATATGGTCTCGCCCGCGACGTCGGTCGTACCGTTCATCGAGGAGAAGCCGACCTTGCGGTAGGCGTCGTCGGAGGAGAGGCCGTACGCGCTCGCCACGGTGTCCTTCAGGCCGTCCACCGCCGACTTGGTGGCCGCCGCCATGTCGATGTCGCCCTGGCCGAAGTCGAACGGCATGACCGCCCAGCCGTCCACGTCGAGCCCGGCCGCGGCACCGCGCTGGACCAGGTCCTTTCCGTTGGCGTCGGGGCCGGTCGTGGAGGTGCCGAAGGTGATGTACACCTTGATGTCGCTGTTCTTCTCCTTGACCGTCTTGAGCGCGTCGATCACCCGCTGGCGGACCGTCTCGTTCTCGAACTCGGTCGATTCGATGTCGATGTCGATCGACTTGAGCTGGTAGGCGTCGATGACCTTCTGGTACGCGGCGGCCAGGTCGGAGGCGGAGGAGCACTTCTCGCCCAGCTTGTTACCGCTCCAGCCGCCGAAGGAGACGGTGACATCGCCGCCCGCCGAGCGGATGGAGTCGATGGTGGACTGGTCGGCGCCGCCGGTGAGCGCCCGGGAGCCGTCCCACTTGGGCTCGCAGCCCCCGTCGGAGAGCATGAAGGCCATCGTGAACTGCTGGGTGCCGGTCTCCGACATGACGTCCGTGGCGTTGGGCGGGGAGCCCCAGCCGAGGTAGAGGTAGGGGCCGTTGAGCCCGCTGGGGGCGGCGGCGGTGTGCGGCGCCGCCTGCGCGGTGGCCACCGTGGTGGCGGCCCCGGCGATCAGGCCGAGGGCGGCGCAGAGGGCGAGCCTGCGGGTTCGCTTGGAGCGAGGCATGGCGAACGGATCCTCCTGATGTGGGGGGTGGGAGGGAGGTCGGAGCCGAACCTAGCGAGGCGGCATGGCCGCGACAAGATGCCGAATAGGAAAGTTTCCTATTGAGCTTGCGGCTCGCGGCTCGTGGCAGGTTCCGGTGGTTCTGGCCGCGATGCGCCTGTCAGTGCTCGCTGAGCCAGCGGTAGAGCAGCTCGGGCCGCCCGATCTGGCCGTAGTGCGGGGCGCGGGCGGCCCGGCCCGCGTCCACCAGATGCTCCAGATAGCGGCGGGCGGTGATCCGGGAGATCCCCACGGTCTCGGCGGTCGCCGCCGCCGAGATCCCCTCCTCGGCGGCGCGCAGCGCCTCGGTGACCGCGTGCAGGGTCGCCTGGGTCAGCCCCTTCGGCATCGCCACGGGCTGCGGCGCCCGCAGCGCGGCCAGCGCCCGGTCCACCTCGTCCTGCCCGCTGGCCTCGCCGGCGGTCGCCCGGAACTCGGCGTACCGAAGGAGGCGGTCCCGGAGGGTGGAGAAGGTGAACGGTTTCAGCACGTACTGCACGACCCCGAGGGACACCCCGTCGCGGACCATCGCCAGGTCCCGGGCCGAAGTGACCGCGATCACATCCGCCCCGTTCCCGGACGCGCGCAGCGCCCGTACGAGCTGGAGGCCGTGCCCGTCGGGGAGGTAGAGGTCCAGCAGCAGCAGATCGACGGGCGTCCGCTCCAGCAGCCGCTGCGCGTCCCCACCGCTCCGCGCCGTCCCGACCACACCGAAACCGGGGACGCGCTCGACGTACATCCGGTGCGCGTCCGCCGCGACGGGGTCGTCTTCGACGACGAGAACCCGGATCGGCGCCGGTTCCCCCGGTTTCGCCTGCGGCGGGCTCATGGGCGGATTCCTCTCGGACGCGGTGCGCGCGCCCAGCGCGCGAAAAGCTCAGGCTTCCAATTTACGGAGCGTAACTGTCGGCGGCCAGGTCCCGGCGGTGACGATTCGGCTGACCGGCCGTGGTACGCACGAGGCTCCTCGCCCGGCACGGCGCGGCGCCGCCGCGTGGGGGTATGGGCTGCGGTGCTGCGCCCCGGCGCCCGCTCTGGGGCGTTGGGCCGTCTGGCGGCGCAGCGTCATGGGCTGTCCGCGTGAGGGGCCGGGCGGCCGGGCGCCGTGGGAGCTGGATGCGCCGTGGCGGCGGGGGCTGCGGGTGTGTGCGGGGGTGCCGCGTGGGGGTCCGGCGGGGCGACGTCATGGGCTGCGGTGCTGCGTCGCGGCCCCCGATCTGGGACGTTGGCCGTCCGGCGGGGCGGGGCCGTGGGCCGTCCCCGTGGGGAGGTCTGGGCCTCGGGCGTGGCGGGCCCGTGGGTCGGGGCCGTCACGGGTGGGAGCGGGGCGGGGTCAGGCCGGGGCCGTCACGGGTCGTGGTGGGCCGGGGCGCCACGGGGTCGTGGCGGGGGCAGGTCCGGGGCGGGGGGGCGAGCCGAGGCCGTCACGGGTCGGAGCGGGGCAGGGTCAGGCCGGGGGCGCCACGTGGGGCAGGTCCGGGGCGGGGTTAGGCCGGGGGCGTCACAGGGGCCTGGTGGGGCGGGTCAGGCCGGGGCGGTTGGGGTTGTGGCTGGGGTTGTGAGGGGGAGGCGGACGGTGAAGGCGGCGCCGCCTTCCGGTGCGCTCGCCACTTCCACCGTGCCCGCGTTCCGGCGGGTGGCCTGCTGGACCAGGGCGAGGCCGAGGCCGCGCCCCGGCGACTTCGTGCTCCAGCCGCGCCGGAAGACCTCCTCGGCCGTCGCCGGGTCGAGTCCGGCCCCGGTGTCCGCCACGCGCAGCGTCAGCTCGCCGGCGTCCGCGCGGGCGGTGACGGTGACCCGGGCGCTGCGGGGAGCCGTGCCGTGGCCGACGCCCTCGGCGGCCGCGTCCGTGGCGTTGTCGATGAGGTTGCCGAGGATGGTCACCAGGTCGCGGGCGGGCAGACCGGGCGGGAGGACGCCGTCGTCGATGCGGCTGTCGGGGGCCAGGACGAACTCGACGCCGCGCTCGCTGGCCTGCGCCGCCTTGCCCAGCAGCAGCGCGGCCAGCACCGGCTCGGCGACCGCCCCCACCACCTGGTCGGTCAGTGCCTGGGCCAGTTCCAGCTCGGCGGTGGCGAAGTCGACCGCCTCGTCCTCCCGGCCCAGTTCGATCAGGGAGACGACGGCGTGCAGCCGGTTGGCGGCCTCATGGGCCTGGGAGCGCAGGGCCTCGGCGAAACCGCGCACCGAGTCCAGCTCGCCCGAGAGCGCCTGGAGCTCGGTGTGGTCGCGCAGGGTGACGAGCGTGCCACGCTGCTCACCGCTGCTCACCGGTGAGGTGTTGACGACCACGACCCGTTCCGCGGTCAGGTGCAGCTCGTCCACGCGCGGCTCGGTGGCCAGCAGGGCGCCGGTCAGCGCGGGGGGCAGGCCCAGGTCGGAGACGTAGCGGCCGACGGAGTCCTCGGGCAGGCCGAGCAGCTCCCGGCCGCCGTCGTTGATCAGCGCGATCCGCCGCCGGCCGTCGAGCATCAGCAGCCCCTCGCGCACGGCGTGCAGCGCGGCTTCGTGGTAGTCGTGCATCCGGCTCAGCTCGGCCGCGTTCATACCGTGCGTATGGCGGCGCAGCCGGGCGTTGATGACATACGCGCACAGGCCGCCGACCGCGAGCGCGGCGGCGGCCACGCCGAGCAGCGCGAGCAGCTGGCGGCGCACCTGGGCGCTGATGGCGTCCACGGTGATGCCCGCGCTGACCAGCGCGGTGATCCGGCCGCCGGCGCGGTCGTCGCGCACCGGGGCGATTACCCGCACGGAGGAGCCGAGGGTGCCGGTGTAGGTCTCGGGGAAGACCCGGCCGCGCAGTGCGGGCTTGATGTGGCCGAGGTAGGTGGCGCCGATCTGGTCCGGGTCGGGGTGAGTCCAGCGGACGCCGTGGGTATTCATGATCGTCACGAAGGTGACGCCGGTGTCCCGGCGTACCTTCTCCGCGTACGGCTGGAGCCGGGCGCTGGGGTTCTCGTCCCGTACCGCCTCGGCGACCGAGGGCGAGTCGGCGACGGCGACCGCGGCGGCCGTCGCCCGCTGCCGCGCGGCGACCTCCGCCTGTTCGCGGTCGGTGGCGTAGGCGAAGACGGCGCATCCGGCCACCAGGGCGGCGACCAGCACGACCTGCATCGCGAACAGCTGGCCCGCCAGGCTCCGGGGGTGGGGGATGCGCATGGCCATCAGTCTGCACACGCATCTTTGTATGAACGAAATGAACGGAAGGGTGACCCCCATCACAACGTGGGGCATAGTCGCCGGGACCGTTCAAGGCGGTGTGCGAGCCGCACACAAGTACAGCGCCGGGACAGTTGGACGGCAGAACCGAAGGAGGCAGCACCGTGGCTGCGCGGACCTCGACGCCCGAAGCGGGACGTACCGAGCCTGAGCGGGCGAAGAAGGAAAGGATTCACTACCTCTACCTCGCCGTGATCGGCGCGGTGGTGCTCGGCATCATCGTGGGCTTCGCGGCTCCCGGTGTGGCGGTGGAGCTCAAGCCCATCGGCACCGGTTTTGTGAATCTGATCAAGATGTTGATCTCGCCGATCATCTTCTGCACGATCGTGCTCGGCATCGGTTCCGTACGGAAGGCCGCGAAGGTCGGTGCCGTCGGCGGTCTCGCGCTCGGCTACTTCATGCTGATGTCGACCGTCGCCCTCTCGATCGGTCTGGTCGTCGGCAACTTCCTCGACCCCGGCAGCGGCCTGCACATCACCCATGAGGCGGCGCAGGCCGGGCAGAGCCAGGCCGAGGGCGCCCATGAGTCGATGGCGGACTTCCTCGTCGGCATCATTCCGACCACGCTCGTCTCCGCCTTCACCAGCGAATCGGTGCTCCAGACCCTGTTCGTGGCGCTGCTGGCCGGCTTCGCCCTCCAGGCGATGGGCAAGGCCGGCGAGCCGGTGCTGCGCGGCATAGGCCACATACAGCAGCTGGTCTTCAAGCTGCTGTCGATGGTCATGTGGGCCGCCCCGATCGGTGCCTTCGGCGCGATCGCCGCCGTGGTCGGCGAAACCGGTGTGGACGCGCTCAAGGCGCTCGCGGTCATCATGATCGGCTTCTATGTCACCTGCATCCTCTTCGTGGTCGTCGTCCTCGGGACGATCCTGCGCCTGGTCGCGGGCGTGAACCTCTTCCTGCTGCTGAAGTACCTGGCGCGGGAGTTCCTGCTGATCCTTTCGACCTCCTCCTCCGAGTCGGCGCTGCCGCTGCTCATCGCGAAGATGGAGCACGCGGGCGTCAGCAAGCCGGTCGTCGGCATCACCGTCCCCACCGGCTACTCCTTCAACCTGGACGGCACCGCCATCTACCTGACCATGTCCTCGCTGTTCATCGCCGAGGCCATGGGCGAGCCGCTCTCCATCGGCCAGCAGATCTCCCTGCTCGTCTTCATGATCATCGCCTCGAAGGGCGCGGCCGGTGTGACCGGCGCGGGCATGGCCACGCTGGCGGGCGGTCTCCAGTCGCACCGGCCCGAGCTGGTGGACGGCGTCGGCCTCATCGTCGGCATCGACCGCTTCATGAGCGAGGCCCGCGCCCTCACCAACTTCGCGGGCAACGCGGTCGCGACCGTCCTGGTCGGCACCTGGACCAAGGAGATCGACAAGGAGCGGATGCAGCAGGTCCTCTCCGGCCGGCTGCCGTTCGACGCCGCCGCGTTCGCCTCCAAGGGCGGCGGCCACGGCCCGGCCGCCGACGCGGACTCCGATGACTCCGGCGAGGGCGAGGGCAAAACCCTCCCCGAGCCGCGTGACGGTGACACGGCGAAGGAGCATGTCCCCGCCTGACACCCCACGCACCGGCGGCCCTGCCCTCCTGAATCGGGGCAGGGCCGCCGGTGTGTCAGGAGCGCGGCCACACGGCACATGCGGCCTTACGAGACGTGCGGGCAGACGGGACGTGCGGTCACACGACACAAGGCGCCTCGCGTCCTCCCCCCGTTGGAAGACGCGAGACGCCGCCCATGGCCCCCGGTGGTCCTGGATGACGCAGCGGCGCCCGCTCAGTGCTCGCCGTCCGCCGCGCGGCGGAGCTGCTCCGGGAGGGCCGTCCACTCGGGGCCGTCGTGCAGGGGTTTGACCCAGGCGATGTTGCCGCCGGTGTCGACGTAGGCGACCCGGCCCACGGCCTCGCGTTCGAGGTCGTAGACGAGTTCGCCGATGCGTGGTGTGCTGCGTGTTCCGCCGGCGGTGGTCATAGGCCGTCCCTTCGGCACCTCAACTCCATGCCGTCCCCCGTTCATGGTCGGTGGAGGGTCCCGGGGACCGGCCACGTCCGGCCCGATCGCCGCCGTGGTGGACCGGGGTGCGCTTCTGGTGCCCGTGGGACCCTCGTTGACTCGTAGGGTGCTACGGGCCGCTGATATCCCGCTGATGCCTCGCTGACCCGAACCCGTGGGTAGGCTGCGAAGTGGGCAAGGAAATCTCTGGTACCGACGGGGGCAGTGCGTGGACGGGACCGAGTTTCGCCTGTTAGGACCGGTGGGCATATGGCGGGGCGAGCGGCCGCTGGGGCCGACCGCCGCGCAGCAGCGGTCCGTATTGGCGATGCTGTTGATGGCATCCGGCCGGGTGGTGTCCGTGGACCGGCTGGTCATGGCGGTATGGGGCGAGGACCCGCCGGGGTCCGCGCGCAACGCCGTGCAGGTGCAGATATCCAAGCTGCGGCGGATTCTGTCCGAGCTGCCCGGAGCCGAGCTGACGACGTCGGCGAAGGGCTATGCCCTGACCGTCGCCCGGGAACAGGTCGATCTGCACCGGTTCCGCGATCTGGTGCGGGCCGCGCGGGAGACCCCCAAGGGCACCGAGAGGGCCGAGGGCGCCGAGGACCGGGCCGCGCGGTTGCTGCGCGCCGCGTTGCAGCTGTGGCGCGGGCCCGCGCTGGCGGATGTCGCGGGCGGCTGGCTCTCCGAAACCCTGGGCGCCGGTCTGGAGGAGGAGCGGCGTACGGCGGTCGAGGAGTGCGCCGCGATCGACCTGCGCTCCGGGCGGCACCACGAAGCCGCCGCGGAGCTGTCCCTGCTGGTGGCCGAACACCCCCTGCGGGAGCGCTCGGTGGCGCTGCTGATGGAGGCTTTACGGCGCTGCGGAAGGCGGGCCGACGCGCTCGCGCTGTTCCGCTCCACCCGCCGCAGGTACGTGGAGGAGCTGGGCATCGAACCCGGCGACGAATTGCAGCGGCTCCACCGGCAGGCGCTCGAGGACGGCGGGGACGGCCGCCCCACCACCGATCCGCCGATGTCGTCCGGCATGCGCGGGAGCGCTCCCGCGACGCAGGCCCCCACCCCGGCCGCGGCCGCGGACGAGGGCGCGGGTACGCCCGCGGCGGAGGCCGCCCCGGCCCCCGACGAGACCCCCGGGCCCGCCACAGCTCCGTCCGCCACCGCCACCGCCACCGTGCCCGCGTCCACACCCGCCGCCGCGTCCGGACCGGCCGCCGCCATCACCGCCGTACCGCAGCAACTCCCCTCCGACGTCGCCCACTTCACCGGCCGGGAGCGCGAACTGGCCGGGCTGGACGCCCTGCTGCGCGCGGGCTCGGGCGAGGGCGGGGGACGGGCGCCCACGGCCGCGATGATCACCGTCATCGCGGGCAGCGGCGGCCTCGGCAAGACGACCCTCGCGGTGCACTGGGCCCACCGGGTCCGCGACCGCTTCCCCGACGGTCAGCTCTATGTGAATCTGCGCGGTTTCGGCCCCACCGGGTCGGCCATGACCGTCGCCGAGGCGGTGCGCGGCTTCCTGGACGCTTTCCAGGTGCCCGCCCACCGGATCCCCGCGACCGTCGAGGCGCAGACCGCCCTGTACCGGAGCCTGGTGGCCGACCGCCGGATGCTGATCCTGCTGGACAACGCCCGGGACGCCGAGCAGGTGCGGCCCCTGCTGCCCGGTTCACCCGGCTGTCTGGTGGTGCTGACCAGCCGTAACCAGCTCACCAGCCTGGTCGTCGCCGAGCAGGCCCAGCCGCTGCCGCTGGAGCTGCTCGACCGTGCCGAGGCGCGGGAGCTGCTGATCAGGCGGGTGGGCGCCGAGCGGGTGGCCGCCGAACCGCAGGCGGTGGAGGAGGTGATCACGGTGTGCGCCGGACTGCCGCTCGCGCTCGCCATCGTGGCCGCCCGCGCCGCCACCCACCCCCGCTTCCGTCTGGAGGCGCTGGCCGGGGAGCTGCGCGACGCCCGCGGCAGCCTCGACGCGTTCGAGGGCGGCGACGCCACCACCGACGTGAGGGCCGTCTTCTCCTGGTCGTACCACACCCTGGGCACCGACGCCGCCCGGCTGTTCCGGCTGCTGGGCGTCCACCCGGGCCCCGACATCGCCGCCCCGGCCGCCGCCAGCCTGGTGGGCATCCCCGTACCGCAGGCCCGCCGGCTGCTGGTCCAGCTGACCCGGGCGCATCTGATCACCGAGCGCACCCCCGGCCAGTACGGCTTCCACGATCTGCTGCGCGCCTACGCCATGGAGCTCACCCAGGCGTACGACGCGGAGGGCGAGCGCCGCGCCGCGCTGCACCGGGTGCTCGACCACTATCTGCACACCGCCGTGGCCGCCGGGGTGGCCTTCACCCCGCACCGGGAGCCGATCACCCCCGAGCCGGTCCAGCCGGGGGTCAGCGTCGGCGAGTTCAGCGGGCACAGCCAGGCGCTGATGTGGTTCATCCTGAACCATCCGGTGCTGATCGGGGTGTCCCAGCAGGCCGCGGAGGCCGGGTTCGAGACCCACGCCTGGCAACTGGCCTGGTCGTTGGCGGAGTTCCTGGACCAGTTCGGCCACTGGCACGACCAGCGCTCCGTGCACCGCATCGCCCTGGCCGCGGCCCACCGGATCTCCGACCTCACCGGCCAGGCCCACGCCTGCCACGGCCTCGGCCTCGCCGATCTGCGGATGGGCCGCTACGACCGGGCCCGCGGCCATCTGATGCGCGCCCTGAACCTGCACCGCGAGACCGGCGACACCATCGGCCAGGCCATGGTCCACGTCGCGCTCAACGTGGCCAGCGAGCGGCAGGGCCGCCACGACGAGGGGCTGGACCACGCGCTGCGCTCCCTGCAGCTGTACCGCGCGGCGGGCCACCGCAGCGGTGAGGCGTACGCCCTGAACAACGTCGGCTGGGCGTACGCCATGCTGGGCGACTTCCAGCAGACCCTCGTCCACTGCGAGAAGGCGCTGAACATGCTGCGCGAGGCGGAGGACGGGCGCGGTGAGTCCGCGGCCTGGGACAGCCTCGGCTACGCCCACAGCCACGTCGGCGACCACGAGCAGGCCATCACCTGCTACCGGAACGCCGTGGAGCTGCGGCGCGGCCGGGGCGAGCGGGTCCGGGAGGCGGAATCCCTCCACCGGCTCGGCAGCGCGCAGCTGGCGGCCGGGGACCGGGCCGGGGCCCGCCGCAGCTGGCGGCAGGCCCTGAGCCGTTTCGACACCCTCGGCCACCCCGACGCCCACCGGGTCCGGGACGGGCTCACCCGGCTGGGCGGGCCCGACGACTGACGGGCGTGGGGTGGCTCCGGCGACCACCGGGCCCGGCGACCGACGGGCGTGGGGTGGGTCCGGCGCGCGTCAGCTGAACGGAATGCGCACGTACGACTGGTTGCCGATGCCGAGGGTGCTGGCGCCGTTGCCGATCGCGTTCCAGACCTCGACGCGGACCTTGCCGCCCGAGAGGTTGGACAGCGCCGCGCCGGTCGTGGACTTCACGCCGCGGGCCTGGGTGTAGTGCTCATAGCCCGGAACCGGGTCGGTGGCGAAGTACTGGTAGGTCTCGGCGCGGTCCCAGGTCCCGTCGCCCGTGAAGTCGTAACTGACCCTGACCTGCGTGCCGTTGGCGACCGTGGTCCCCGCGTCCACGAACAGGTCGAAGGCGGTCGAGCCGCCGCTGTACGTCCTGGTGATCCCGGACGAGACGTACGTCTGCGGCTGGTACGGCGTCCCGTCGTGGTTGGTGCCGCCCGCCGAGGCCAGGGTCGCCGAGCTCGCGGACGCCGCTTCGCCGAGCGCGCCGCCGGTGCGCAGGTACTGGGTGGCCGAGCCGCCGGGCTCGGTGCCGCCGCCTCCGCCCCGGGTCCACACCGCCACGTAGTCCACCAGCATCGGGTGGCCGGGGTCGGTGGCGGCGGTGGGCGTCCTGGAGCCCTGGACGCCGTCGGGGAAGCCGCCGCCGATCGCCACGTTCAGCAGCAGGAAGTAGCCCGCGTGGTCGGTCATGTTCGACCAGGTGGCGGCGTCCACCTGGCTCTGGCTGACGCTGTGGAACTGGGTGCCGTCCACGTACCAGCGCAGTTGGTTGGGCGAGGTGGAGCGGTCCCATTCGAAGCGGTAGGTGTGGAACGCGGACTGGCAGCTGGCGCCGGGGCAGGCGCGGTTGGCGCCGAGGCCGTTGGTCTCCTGGCACGGGCCGCCGGGGTTGGTGCCGCAGTGCAGGGTGCCCCAGACGGAGTTAATGCCGTTGACGTTCTCCATGAAGTCGAACTCGCCGATGCCCGGCCAGTTCTGGTAGTTGCCCCGGTAGGGGCTGCCCAGCGCCCAGAAGGCGGGCCAGTAGCCGAGGGCGGCGCTCCCGGTCACGTTGGGCATCTGGATCCGGCCCTCGACCCGCAGCACGCCCCCGGCCGGTGCCTTGAAGTCGGCGCGCTTGGTCTCGATGCGCGCCGAGGTCCAGTTGCCGGCGCCGTCGCGGAGCGGGGTGATGCGGAGGTTGCCGCTGCCGTCGAGGCTGAGGTTGCTGGTGGAACTGGTGTAGCTCTGCACCTCGCCGGTGCCCCAGTTGGCGGGGCCGCCGGGGTAGTTGTGCCCGGTGTCGATCTGCCAGTTGGCGGAGGAGGGGAGGGTGTTCGCGGAGCCGTTGAAGTCGTCGCCCCACTGGAGGGTCCAGTCGGGCACCGACGGTATGTCGGCGCGGGCCGTGGCCGCGCCGAGGAGGGCCAGTGCGGTGGCGGTGAGCGCGGCGAGGGTGGATCTGAGCCGGTGGCGGCGGATGCGCATGAGGGGACCTCCAGAGGGGGGTGAGAGCGCTCTCACCCCTCTCTTTAGGCGTGCCCACGTCAGGCGTCAATCGTTTGCGCGCAATATGCGCAAGGACGGCTCGCGCCCGGCTGCTCGTGCCAGGCTGTTCTTGCCCGGCGCGACGCTCAGGCGGGCCGCAGCCAGATCGTGGCCAGCGGCGGCAGTACCGGCAGTACGGAGGCCGGACGGCCGTGCCACCCCGTGGCCTCGGCCTTCAGCGGTTCGGAGTTGGCGACCCCGCTGCCGCCGTAGCGCCGGTCGTCGGTGTTCAGCACCTCACGCCACATCGGCACCGCATCCGGCACCCCGATGCGGTACTCAGGGCGCACCACCGGGGAGAAGTTGCTGATGGCGAGCAGCGGGGAGCCCTCGGCGTCGAACCGGAGGAAGGCGAAGACGTTGTCCTCGCGGGCGTCGCCCTCCACCCAGGAGAAGCCCTCGGGGCTGGTGTCCCGCTGCCACAGCGCGGGCGTGGCCGCGTACACCCGGTTGAGGTCGCGGACCAGGTCGCGGACGCCCCGGTGGTCGGGTTCGGCGGAGTACGACGGGTCCAGCAGCCACCAGTCGGGCCCATGGGCCTCCGACCACTCGGCGCCCTGGGCGAACTCCTGCCCCATGAACAGCAGTTGCTTGCCCGGATGGGCCCACATGAAGCCGAGGTACGCGCGGTGGTCGGCGCGCCGCTGCCACCAGTCGCCGGGCATCTTCGACACCAGGGACCGCTTGCCGTGCACCACCTCGTCGTGGGAGATCGGCAGCACGTAGTTCTCGCTGTACGCGTACACCATCGAGAAGGTCATCTCGTGGTGGTGGTGCTTGCGGTGCACCGGCTCATGCGCCAGATAGCCCAGCGAGTCGTGCATCCACCCCATGTTCCACTTCAGCCCGAAGCCGAGGCCGCCGAAGCCGCTGGGGCCCGTGTGATGGGTGGCCCGGGTGACCCCGTCCCACGCGGTCGACTCCTCGGCGATGGTGACCACCCCCGGACAGCGGCGGTAGACGGTCGCGTTCATCTCCTGGAGGAAGGCGACCGCGTCCAGGTTCTCCCGGCCGCCGTGCGCGTTGGGCGTCCACTGGCCGGGCTCACGGGAGTAGTCGAGGTAGAGCATGGAGGCGACGGCGTCCACCCGCAGACCGTCGATGTGGAACTCCTCGCACCAGTAGACGGCGTTCGCGACCAGGAAATTGCGCACCTCGGTGCGGCCGTAGTCGAATTCCAGCGTGCCCCAGTCGGGATGCGCCGCCCGCAGCGGGTCGGCGGGCTCGTACAGCGGCCGGCCGTCGAACTCCGCGAGCGCCCACTCGTCCTTGGGGAAGTGCGCGGGCACCCAGTCCACCAGGACCCCGATGCCCGCCTGATGCAACGCGTCGACCAGGAACTTGAAGTCGTCGGGGGTGCCCAGCCGGGCCGTGGGCGCGTAGAAACCGGTGACCTGGTAGCCCCAGGAGCCGCCGAAGGGGTGCTCGGCCACCGGCATCAGCTCGACATGGGTGAAGCCCAGGTCCTTGACGTACGCCGGCAGCTGCTGCGCCAGTTGCCGGTAGGTCAGCCCCGGCCGCCAGGACGGCAGATGCACCTCGTAGACGGAGAACGGCAGCTCATGGACGCGCCCACCTTTTCGCCGCGCCATCCACGCCCCATCGCCCCAGCGGTGGTGCGAGGCGTGGACGACGGAGGCGGTGGCGGGCGGGCACTCGGTGCGCCGCGCCATCGGGTCGGCGCGCAGGGTGTGGCCGCCGTCGGGGCGGGTGATCTCGAACTTGTAGAGCGCGCCCTCGCCGACACCGGGCAGGAACAGCTCCCACACACCGCTGCCGCCCAGCGAGCGCATCGGCAGGGCGGTGCCGTCCCAGTAGCTGAAGTCGCCGGTCAGCCGCACCCCGAGGGCATTGGGCGCCCATACGGTGAAGCGGGTGCCGGACACGCCCTGGTGGGTCATCGGACGCGCGCCCAGCGCCCGCCACAGCTCCTCGTGGCGGCCCTCGCCGATCAGGTGCAGATCGAACGGGCCGAGGGCGGGCAGGAAGCGATACGGGTCGTGCAGCTCCAGCTCGGCCTCCTCGTACGACACGAGCAGCCGGTAGTCCGGGATCTCCCGGAGCGGCAGCACCCCGGAGAACAGCCCGTCCCCCTCGGCCCGCAGCCGGGCGCGCAGCCCGGCGGCGGTGACGGTCACCGACCGGGCGTACGGACGCAAGGTCCGGAAGAGCACACCGCCGCGCACGGGGTGGGCGCCGAGCAGCGCGTGCGGATCGTGGTGCGCGCCGTCCAGCAGCCGCCGCCGCTCCTCGTCCCCGAGCGCGGGCGCGGCCCGCACGCCCCGCTCGGCGTACGCCTCGTCCTCCGGCCGGTCGCCCCCGGCCACCGGCCGCCCGGTGACCCGCGACGGCTCGGCCCCGCCGCCGCGCTCCTCGTGCTGCCCCTCGTCCGCACGCGGCGCGCGGGGCACGGGCGGGGCGCCGTAGGACACCTGCCCCTCGCTGCCGGGGCGGCGGCTGTCGGCGGCTGCCCGCCGCCCCGGCCCGTCGCCGCCGACGAACGCCCCCCGGCCCGGCCCGCCGCCGACGGCCGCCTCCTGCCCGGCCGGCCCCGCCTCCGGGGCCGCCGCGTCGGCGGGGTTCTCGTGGCCCGGCCGGTCCGGGGCCGGGTGTTCGGCCCCGGCCGTCGCTTCCTGCGGATGCGGACGGGTACGGCCGGGGAGGAACGTCGGCGGGACCGCCGGGCCGGTCGGGGCGCCGGGGGCGGCGGGCGGGTGGCCCGGTCCCTTGTCGGACGGGTGCTGGCCGGACGGCGGTCGTGCGGTCACGGGATGGTCCTCCCGGGGGTGTCGGGGGTCGGAGGTCGGAAGCGGGGGTCGGGCGGGGCCGTCAGGCGGCGGCCGGGGTCCGGACCTGGTGCCGCTCGGCGGTCCCGGGCTCAGTCGTGGGCGTTGGCGAGGCGGCGGATGGCGGTCATGGGGACGGGGAGCCAGTCGGGACGGTGCCGCGCCTCGTAGAGCACCTCGTAGACGGCCTTGTCGGTCTCGTGGGCGCGCAGCAGCTCCGGCTCGTCGCGCGGATCGGTGCCGGAGGCGTCGGCGTAGCCCGCGCAGTACGCGGCGCGGGTGCGGCCGGCCCACTCCTGCGGGCGCTCATGGCGTCCGACGGCCGCCGCGTAGTCGAAGGACCGCAGCATGCCCGCGATATCGCGTACCGGCGGCTGCGGACGGCGCCGCTCGGCCAGCGGACGGGACGGCTCGCCCTCGAAGTCGATCAGGGACCACCGGCCGCCTCCTTCACGCCCGCCGCCGTCCCAGGTCAGCAGCGCCTGCCCCAGGTGCAGATCGCCGTGGATGCGCTGGGCCGCCCAGGTGCGGCCCGCGCGCCCCAGCGCGGCCAGGTCCCCGTACGCCCCGTGCAGCGCGGCGCGGTACGGCTGGAGGGCGGGCACCGCGGCGGCGGCCGAGTCCAGCCGCTCGCTCATGGTGGCGGCCAGGTGCTCGATCTGCGGGCGGCGCAGCACAGCGGTGGGCAGTGCGCGGGCCATCGCCAGATGGACCTCGGCGGTGGCGCGTCCCAGCGCGCGGGCGGCGTCGGTGAAGTCGCCCCGGGCGGCCAGGGTGTCCAGCGCGAGCTGCCAGCCGTCCCGGGAGCCGGTCAGGAAGGGTTGCAGCACCCCCAGGGTGAACGGTTCCGGGCGCGGCCCGGCGGTGCCCTCGGCGGGTGGTTCGGCCTCGAACCAGGCGGCGGGCGCGGGCACCCGGGAGCAGCCGGTGCGGGCGAGCGCGAGGGGGAGTTCCAGGTCGGGGTTGGTGCCGGGACTGACCCGGCGGAACAGCTTGAGAACAAACGTATCGCCGTAGACCACCGACGAGTTGGACTGTTCGGCCGTCATCAGCCGGGGCGTGAGCGCGGCGGGGATGGCGCTGGACGGCTCCCGTACGAAGCGCAGCGGGCCGAGCCGGCCGGGCATCCGCAGCCGTTCCAGCAGCAGTGTGGTGAGCCGCGGGTCGGACAGCGCCTCGTAGACCGCCTGCCCGTCCAGCGGCCCGCCACTGGGCCGGCCGACGAGCGCGGGGGCGAGCGGCGGCGGAAGGGTGGGGCGCACTCCGAGCAGGATCTGGTAGCAGTCGCTGGCCGCCGCCCCGCGCCGGTGGCCGCAGCCGAAGCCGTGCCGGTGGCCGGGCGGCTCGGGCTGCTGGGCGCGGATGAGCAGGTGGAGCAGTCCGGGCGTGCTTCCGCTCGTGGCCCACGGCAGCAGCTCGGTGGCGCAGACCAGCGCGAAGCCGGTGACGGGACGGCCCTTGCCCGCGAACCAGCGCTGCCGGGGCAGCCACTCGGCGAGCAGCGGCGCGAGCGAGGCGAGCAGCCCGGACGGGCCCGCGGCCGCGGCCGTGGCCAAGGGTGCGGCGGTCGGCGGGTGCTGTGCCCCCCGGGAGAACGGAGCTTCCGGCATGGCGTCGCGTCCTTTCCCCGGGCACACGACAGATCAGGGCAAAGTGTCCCGGATTGCGGCATTGACTGTGCGACGGTGCGGGACGTGTCGGGCGAGGATCGTCCGTACGGCGAACTCGGAGTACGCGATCGGGTCCGCCGATGGCGGATGTGAGTATCAGAGTGCCCATGACGCACAGTCGAAAACGCCCGTACGCGCCCGAGATGGACGCGTACGGACGGGGCGAGGGGTGCGCCCTGGCCGAAAACCGGCGGGCGCGGGAAGAACTCAGCCGCGTCAGGGGACCCAGTCGCGCGGCAACGGCCCAGCTGTGCCGGAGCAACCCAGAGCAACCCAGCCAGGCCGGAGCAGCAACCCACGCGCGTCAGAGCACGCGTCAGAGCGACCCACGCGCGCCAGAGCAACCCACGCGCGCCGGAAGGACTCAGTCCACCCAGTGCCCCACGGCCTCGTTGCGCCGCAGCCGGAACCAGTAGAAGCCGTGCCCGGCCAGGGTCAGCAGATACGGCAGTTCGCCGATGGCCGGGAAGCGGACCCCGCCGATCAGCTCGACCGGGTGGCGGCCCGCGAAGGACTGGAGGTCCAGCTCGGTGGGCTGGGCGAAGCGCGAGAAGTTGTTCACGCACAGCACCAGGTCGTCCTCGCCGTCCCGGGTGGTCGGGGCCTCGCGGAGGAAGGCGAGGACGGCCGGGTTGGAGGACGGCAGTTCGGTGAAGGAGCCGAGTCCGAAGGCCGGGTTCTGCTTACGGATCTCGATCATCCGGCGGGTCCAGTGCAGCAGCGAGGACGGGCTGCTCATGGCCGCCTCGACATTGGTGACCTGGTAGCCGTAGACCGGGTCCATGATGGTGGGCAGGAACAGCCGTCCCGGATCGCACGAGGAGAAGCCCGCGTTGCGGTCGGGGGTCCACTGCATGGGGGTGCGCACGGCGTCGCGGTCGCCGAGCCAGATGTTGTCGCCCATGCCGATCTCATCGCCGTAGTAGAGGATCGGCGAACCGGGCAGGGACAGCAGCAGCGCGGTGAACAGCTCGATCTGGTTGCGGTCGTTGTCCAGCAGGGGCGCCAGTCGGCGGCGGATGCCGATGTTGGCGCGCATTCTGGGGTCCTTGGCGTACTCCGCGTACATGTAGTCGCGCTCTTCGTCGGTGACCATCTCCAGCGTCAGCTCGTCGTGGTTGCGCAGGAAGATGCCCCACTGACAGCCGGAGGGGATGGCCGGGGTCTTGGCGAGGATCTCGGAGACCGGATAGCGGGACTCGCGCCGCACCGCCATGAAGATGCGCGGCATCACCGGGAAGTGGAAGGCCATATGGCATTCGTCGCCGCCCGCCTCGAAGTCGCCGAAGTAGTCGACGACGTCCTCCGGCCACTGATTGGCCTCGGCCAGGAGCACGGTGTCGGGGTAGTGTGCGTCGATCTCGGCCCGGACGCGCTTGAGCAGCTGGTGGGTGCGCGGGAGGTTCTCGCAGTTGGTGCCCTCCTCGGCGTACAGATACGGGACGGCGTCGAGCCGGAATCCGTCGATGCCGAGGTCCAGCCAGAAGCGCAGGGCGGCCAGTACCTCCTCCTGGACGGCCGGGTTCTCGAAGTTGAGGTCCGGCTGGTGCGAGAAGAAGCGGTGCCAGTAGTACTGCTTGCGTACCGGGTCAAAGGTCCAGTTGGAGGTCTCGGTGTCGACGAAGATGATCCGCGCGTCCTGGTACTGCTTGTCGTCGTCGGCCCATACGTAGTAGTCGCCGTACGGTCCGTCCGGGTCGCTGCGGGACTCCTGGAACCACGGGTGCTGATCACTCGTGTGGTTCATGACGAAGTCGATGATCACGCGCATCCCGCGCTGGTGCGCGGCGTCGACGAACTCCACGAAGTCCGCGAGGTCCCCGAACTCCGGCAGTACGGCGGTGTAGTCCGAGACGTCATAGCCGCCGTCGCGCAGCGGCGAGGCGAAGAACGGCGGCAGCCACAGGCAGTCCACGCCCAGCCACTGAAGATAGTCCAGCTTGGCCGTCAGGCCCTTGAGGTCGCCGACGCCGTCGCCGTTGCTGTCCTGGAAGGAGCGGACCAGGACCTCGTAGAAGACGGCGCGCTTGAACCAGTCGGGGTCACGGTCCTTCGCGGGCGTGTCCTCGAAGGTGTCCGGTACGGGCTCGTTGACGATCATGTTGTGGGTGACCCTCCGATCGGTGAGGACGGTCGCAGGGACAGCACATGTGCCGGAGCCATCCGGCGCCCCGGCTCCAGGCGCACATAGTTGTCCCTGCCCCAGTGATAGGTCTCGCCGGTGAGCTCGTCGCGCACCGGGACGGACTCGTGCCAGTCCAGGCCGAGTTCCGGCATGTTCAACGAGACCGTCGCCTCCTGGGTGTGGTGGGGGTCGAGGTTGACGACGGTGAGCACGCAGGAATCGCCCGTGCGCTTGGAGTAGACGATGACGGAATCGTTGTCGGCGTGGTGGAATCTGAGGTTGCGCAGCCGGCGCAGCGCGGGGTGGCGGCGGCGCACCCGGTTCAGCCGGGTGAGCAGCGGGGTGATCGTTTCGCCCGCGCGCTCGGCCGCCGCCCAGTCGCGCGGCCGCAGCTGGTACTTCTCCGAGTCCAGGTACTCCTCGCTGCCGGCCCGCACCGGGGTGTTCTCGCACAGTTCGTAGCCCGCGTAGACGCCCCAGGTGGGGGAGAGGGTGGCGGCCAGCACGGCCCGCACCTCGAAGGCGGGGCGGCCGCCCTCCTGGAGGTAGGCGTGCAGGATGTCGGGGGTGTTGACGAAGAAGTTGGGCCGCATCCAGGCGGCCGCGTCCCCGGACAGCTCGGTGAGGTAGTCGGTGAGTTCCTGTTTGGTGGTGCGCCAGGTGAAGTAGGTGTACGACTGGTGGAAGCCGATCGCGCCGAGGGTGTTCAGCATCGCCGGGCGGGTGAACGCCTCGGCGAGGAAGAGCACATCGGGGTCGGTGCGGTGGATGTCGCCGAGCACCTTCTCCCAGAAGACCACCGGTTTGGTGTGCGGGTTGTCCACGCGGAAGACCCGCACCCCGTGTGCCATCCAGAAGCGCAGCACCCGCTCGGTCTCCCGGACCAGGCCCCGGAAGTCCCGGTCGAAGGCCACGGGGTAGATGTCCTGGTACTTCTTGGGCGGGTTCTCGGCGTACGCGATGCTGCCGTCGGCGCGCTGGTGGAACCACTCCGGGTGCTGGGCGACCCAGGGGTGGTCCGGGGAGCACTGGAGCGCGAAGTCCAGCGCCACCTCCATGCGCAGTTCGCGGGCGCGCGCCACGAAGTGGTCGAAGTCCTCGATGGTGCCCAGGTCGGGGTGGATGGCGTCGTGGCCGCCGTCGGCCGAGCCGATGGCCCAGGGCGAGCCCACGTCGAAGGGGCCCGCGGAGAGCGCGTTGTTGGGGCCCTTGCGGAAGGCGGTGCCGATGGGGTGGATGGGTGGCAGATAGACGATGTCGAAGCCCGCGGCGGCGATGGCGGGCAGCCGTTCGGCGGCGGTGCGCAGGGTGCCGCTGACCGGCGGCCGCCCTTCGGTGATCCTGGCCCCCTCCGAGCGTGGGAAGAGCTCGTACCAGGAGCCGAACAGCGCTCGTTCCCGGTCCACCTGGAGCGGCATCGGGCGCGAGGAGCTGACCAACTCCCGCAGGGGGTGGCGGTCGAGGGCGGCGGTCACATCGGGGGCGAGGGCGGCGGCGAGCCGGTCGGCCACCGGGCGGCGCTCGTCGCGCAGTCCGTCGACGGCCGCCAGCACCGCCTCCCGGCCGTCGTTCTTGGGCACACCGGAGGCGGCCCGCTCATGCAGCAGCGCCCCTTCCGCCAGGACCAGATCGGTGTCGATCCCGGCCGGGACCTTGATGCGGGCGTGGTGGCGCCAGGTGGCGATCGGATCGCTCCATGCCTCGACCGTGTACGTCCAGCGGCCGGGCGCGCCGGGGGTGACCTCGGCGCCCCAGCGGTCGGTGCCGGGGGCGAGTTCACGCATCGGGGTCCAGGGACCCGAGCGTCCGGACGGATCGCGGAGGACCACATTGGCGTTGACCGCGTCATGGCCCTCCCGGAACACGGTGGCGCTGACCTCGAAGGTCTCGTCCACGACCGCCTTGGCGGGGCGGCGGCCGCAGTCGACCAGCGGGCGGATATCCAGAATGGGAATGCGACCGATCATAGGATCACCTGACGGCGTTGCGGGTTGATGCGCTGGGGCGGCTTTTGTCCTTTGTATCGGTTCTGCCGCCGGGCGATGGGTTGCGGGCATGACAGCTCCTGTCCGCGTTCACTCTGGTGGGCGGATGGGGTCGGCCATGGGGGGCGCGCCTGGAAAGCCTTCCCCTGCGGAACGGGCGGACAACCCGGGTTCCCGTTAACTACCGGTTCGTAACGCCGGGTACACGAAACGGCCCCGTCCGTAGGCGGGGCCGTCCGGGCGGCGCGTATCGGCCCTTCTGGCGCGTAGTCAGTTGGCCACCCGCAGCAGACGGTTCGGCGAGTCCGCGCCCGCGCCGCGCACCCGGCCCTTGCTCGCCATGGCCGTCAGCGCCGCCCCCACCTGGGCCGCGGTGGCACCGCGGTGGCCGGCCAGGTACAGCGCGGCGGCGCCCGCGACATGCGGGGCCGCCATCGAGGTGCCCGACAGCGTCCTGGTCGCCGTATCGCTGGTATGCGACGCCGAGACGATCCGGTCCCCGGGCGCGAACAGGTCAATGCCCGCGCCCCAGTTGGAGAAGGCCGAGCGCCGGTCGGCGCGGTCGGTCGCACCGACCGTGAGCGCCTGCCGCACCCGGCCCGGGGAGAAGGCGGCGGCGGGCCGGTCCTGGTTGCCCGCCGCCACGGTGAAGACCAGACCGGCGGCCGTCCCGGCCCGCACCGCGGCGTCCCACTCGGGCAACGGGGTGGCGGACGCCGCCCCCAGGCTCAGATTGACCACCGCGGGCCGCTCGGCGTGTCGCAGCACCCAGTCCATCCCGGCCAGCACCTGGGCGATGGTGCCCTCGCCCCGGTCGTCCAGCACCCGGACGGCCACGATCGCGGCCCGCTTCGCCACTCCGTACCGGGTGCCCGCCGCCGTGGCGGCCACATGGGTGCCGTGGCCGTTGCCGTCCTCGGCCACCGGATCGTCGTCCACGAAGTCCCAGCCGGAGCGGGCCCGGCCGCCGAAGTCCTCGTGGGAGGCGCGGATCCCGGAGTCGATGACGTAGATCGTGGTCCCGCGTCCGCCGTCGGCGGGCGCGGTGTACGTCCCGTCCAGCGGCCGGTCCGGCTGGTCGATCCGGTCCAGCCCCCACGGCGGGTCCGCCCGGCCCCGGGACGGCGACGGCGGACGCGCCCGGGTCCACCGCGGGGACACCCGCTCGTCCCGGGTCACCGAGGCGATCCGCGGATCGGCCGCCAGCCGGCCGGCCTGTGCCGCGTTCGCCACCACCGCATAGCCGTCCAGCGCCGTGCGGTAGACCCGGCGCACGCGCGCCCCGTACCGCTCCACCAGCGCCCGGCCCGCCGCCGACGCCGCCGCGGGCGCTCCCGCGCCCCGCTTCAGGGCGACGATATAGCCGTGGTCCGGCCCGGCCTGAGTGGACCCGGCCTGCGTGGGCGCGGCCTGCGTGAGCGACAAGGCCACCAGGGCCGCCGCGACGGCGGCGGCCGGCGCCGCCACCCTCCGCCGGGGTCCCGCGGATGCGCATGCCATGGAACGATCCCCTCCCCAACTGAGCGACGGCGCCAGCGTGGCGTGGGACGAAAGATCCCGACAAGGGCGCACCAGGGGGCGTGAAACCAGACGGCCCACCGCCCCGTGGGGACGGGCACGCGCCGTGTCCCGTCCCCACGGGGACCGGACACGGCGCGCGGCCAGCCGGCGATCAGCCGGCGATCACTTGTAGGTGATGTCGGAGGTGCTGTACTTGCAGTAGGTGCCGTCGGGACCGCTGCCGTTCTTCGAGGGCTCGTCGCCGTCGTCGTTCCCGATGTACTTCTGACACGGGACGATCTTCTTGCTGCTGTCCCCGACGATGGTGATGGAGCGCAGCGTCAGCGAGTCGCCGTAGTTGGTGTTGATCCCGCCGATGACCTTGCCCGGCGCGGTGATCTCGGTGTTGCTCACATTGATGGTGCGCTTGTACTGCGTCGAGCAGTTGCCACAGGACCGGACGAAGGTGGAGAAGTCCTGGCCGGCGAAGTTGGAGATGTTGAGCGTGCCGCCGCCGTTGAACTGGAAGATCTTGTCCTCGGCCTTGCGGGCGCCGCCACCGACGACGTTGTACGTCTTGCCGCTGCCGCGGAAGGTGGCGGCGTCCTCGCCGACGTCCTCCCACCACACGTTCTGGAGGGTGCAGCTGCCCTCGCAGTGGACGCCGTCGGCGGCCGGGGCGCCGAGGATGACGTTCTTCAGGGTGGCGCCGTCCTTCAGCTCGAACAGCGGGCCCTGGTCCTCGTCCTGGCCGCCCGAGCCGAGGTCGCCGGTGCCGTAGTAGCGCTTCATACCACCGTCGGTGGTCCCGCTGACGCTGATGGTCGTGCCGACCGCCTGGGTGCCGCTGGCCGAGGGCCAGGTGGCGGCGGAGGCCGTGGGCAGGGTCAGACCGGTGGTGATCGCGCCCGCGGTGAGGGCGACGGCACCGAGGGCGCCGGCCAGCACCCGGTACCTGGTGTGTTGTTCAGCCATGTCGGATCTCCTTCCGGGGGATGTCCGGATTCAGGGGGTGGTGATGGTCGGCCGCGGCGGGGTCGCCATCTTGTCGCCGATGAAGAAGCTGGGGTGCGGGGGCTGGTTGTAGGCGGTGTTCTGCCAGGCCAGCGCCTCGCGGTACTGCCGGTCGTGGAGCAGCGTGGTGATCTTCCGGTCGGTCTGGTACGGCGTGGAGTAGATCCGCAGCGCCTTGTTGTCACTGGTCGGCCAGACCACCTCCTCGCGCCAGTCGCCGAGGATGTCGCCGGAGAGCGACGGGGTGGCCTTGGTGCCGTTGTTGGAGTGCACCCCGGACCCGGTGAGCAGCCGGGTGTCACCGGAGGTGCCGTACTTGTCGATATGCGTGTCGTCCAGCAGCTCGCGCACCGGATCGCCGTCCCACCAGGCCAGGAAGTTGATCGAGGACGGCTTGCGGCCCTTGGCGCCGCCGCCCTCGTCGCGGATCTGGTCGTCCCGCGCGGACCACATCTCGGCGCCGTCGCTGCCCGCCCAGATGTCGTCGGCCACCCCGCGCCCGTTGTCGCCGCCCGACGCGGTCGACCACAGCACCTGGCCGGTGCGGGCGTCGGCGAAGTACGAGCCCGGCTTGGAGGTGTCCTCGTCGACCTTGAAGTACTCCAGGCCCGCCCGGGACGGGTCGAGATCGCCGAGGTGGGCCGCGTCGCCATGGCCGTTCTTGTTGGTCCACAGCCCGGCGCCGTTGTCGTCCACCGCCATCGAGCCGTAGACGATCTCGTCCTTGCCGTCGCCGTCCACATCGCCGGTCGCCAGTGCGTGGTTGCCCTGCCCGTCGTAGCCCTTGCCGGTGTTGGTGGAACTGTTGGTGTCGAACGTCCACTGCCGGGTGAGCTGCCCACCGCTGAACTTCCAGGCGGAGATCACGGTGCGGGTGTAGTAGCCGCGCGCCTCGATCAGCGAGGGGGTGGAGCCGTTGAGATACGCCGTCCCGGCCAGGAAGCGGTCCACGCGGTTGCCGTAGGAGTCGCCCCACGAGGAGACGGTGCCGCGCGGCGGGACGTAGTCCACCGTGCTCATCGCGGCGCCCGTGCGCCCGTTGAACATCGTCAGATATTCGGGCCCGCTGAGCACGTAGCCGCTGGAGTTGCGGTAGTCGGCGGACGCGCTGCCGATGGTCTTCCCGGCCCCGTCGACCGTGCCGTCCGCGGTCTTCATCGCGACCTCGGCCTGACCGTCGCCGTCGTAGTCGTACACCTGGAACTGGGTGTAGTGGGCGCCGGAGCGGATGTTGCGGCCCAGGTCGATCCGCCACAGCCGCTGCCCCTGAAGGGTGTATCCGTCGACGATGGTGTTGCCGGTGACGCCCGACTGGGAGTTGTCCTTGGCGTTGGTCGGCTGCCATTTGAGGACGAAGTCCAGGTCGCCGTCGCCGTCCAGGTCGCCCACCGAGGCGTCGTTGGCCTCGTAGGTGTAGTCCGAACCGCCCGACGGGGGCGAGATCGCCACGTCGTAGTACCCGGGGCGGAACTGGACCGCGCTCGGCGAGGCGGGCTGCTCCACCCCGTTCACGATGGCGCGCACGGTGTAGTCCGCGCTGTTCGGGGCGTCCTGGTGGAGGTAGTTGGTGGTGGTGATGGGGGAGGAGTTGACCTTGACCGAGCCCCGGTAGAGGTTGAACGTCACATCGTCCGCGTCGGTGGCCAGCCAGCGCCAGCTGACCAGGTTGTCATCGCCGGTGTGCACGCTCACCAGCCCCCGGTCCAGCTTCTCCAGCTGGGCCGCGGCCACCGCTTTCGGGCTTGCGGCCCCGGCCGTCCGGCTGCCCGGCTCGACGGCTCCGGAGACGTTCGCCAGGGTGGTGACGGTCAGCGCGGCCGCCGCGCATCCGGCGGCCAGCATCCGGCCGCGGGTCAGCGCCTTCCGGCCGGGAGCCGGCGCTGTCCGGCCGGGTGCTCCGGGCGGATGAGCGGGGGACGGAGTGGGCGAACTGTCCCGAGAGCGCACGAGGTCCTCCAAGGCATGGGGGGAAGGTGTGCCCCCTAGTCGCCCCCTTGGCCGGAAAGGTTGCCGCCTTGGGGGCGACTTCTCGGGAGCGGTGCGAAACAGCCGAAACAGGGACGCCTCGGCCGCTACCGTCGAAGGGTGAAGGCCATTCGTCGATTCAGCGTGCGCCCCGTGCTTCCGGAGCCCCTGCGACCGCTCAACCGGCTGGCGCGCAACCTGCGCTGGTCCTGGCACCCCGAGACCCGCGAGCTGTTCGAGTCCGTGGACCCCGAGGGATGGCGGGAGACGGGCGGCGACCCGGTACGGCTGCTGGGCGCCGTACCCGTCTCCCGGCTGGCGGCCCTCGCCGAGGACCGCGCCTTTCTGCGCCGCCTCACGGCGGCCGCGGACGACCTGCACGACTATCTGACGGCTCCCCGCTGGTACCAGGGGCTGACCGCCGCACACCAGGGGCGGCCCGCCGCGGATTCGCCGTCCGGCGCGGGTTCGCCGTCCGGCGCGGGTTTGCCGTCTGGCGGTGCGGGTTCGTCGTCCGGCGGCGCGGGGTCACCGTCCGACGCGGGTTCGCCGTCCGGCGGTGCGGGGTCACCGCCCGGCGGCGCCGGTTCGCCGTCTGGCGGCGCGGGGTCACCGTCCGGCCCGCCCCTGCCCTCCGGGCTGCCGTCCACCGCCCCCGTACCCTCCGCCGAGGACGGCGCCGGGCTGCCGTCCACCGCCCCCGTACCCTCCGCCGAGGCCCGTGACGAGCCGCCGTCCGGCGCGCACGAAGGGGGGGACCGCCGCGCACGAAGGGGGGACCGCCGCCGAGGCCCGCGGCGGGCCGCCGCTGGGCTCGCTCGCACCGTCCGGTGAGGACCGGGCCGGGCCGCCGCCGGGCCCGGGGTCGTCGCCAGGCTCCGGGCCGCTGCCTGCCGGACCGCGGTCCGGCAGGCCCGCGCCCTCCGTACCGCCGCTCTCCGTACCGCCGCCGGGCGGGCCGGCGCCCTCCCCGCTGCCCGCCGCGATCGCCTACTTCTCGCCGGAGTTCGGGATCACCGCCGCCCTGCCCCAGTACTCCGGCGGCCTGGGCATCCTCGCCGGTGACCACCTCAAGGCCGCCAGCGATCTCGGCGTGCCCCTGATGGGCGTCGGACTGCTCTACCGCCACGGCTACTTCCGCCAGTCGCTCTCCCGCGAGGGCTGGCAGCAGGAGCACTATCCGCTCCTGGACCCCGACGAGCTGCCGCTCACCCGGCTGTGCGAGGCGGACGGCCGGCCCGTCCGGATCGCGCTCACCCTGCCCGGCGGCCGCCCGCTGTCCGCACGCGTGTGGCTGGCCCAGGTGGGCAGGGTGCCGCTGCTGCTGCTCGACTCCGACGTGGAGGAGAACGGTCGCGGCGAGCGCGATGTCACCGACCGGCTCTACGGCGGCGGCAGCGAGCACCGGCTGCGTCAGGAGATGCTGCTGGGCATCGGCGGTGTGCGCGCCGTGCGCGCGTACTGCCGACTGACCGGCCACCCCGAACCCGAGGTGTTCCACACCAACGAGGGGCACGCCGGTTTCCAGGGCCTGGAGCGCATCCGCGAACTGATGGCCGACGGGGCGGACTTCGATGCCGCCCACGAGGCGGTGCGGGCCGGGACCGTCTTCACCACCCACACCCCCGTCCCCGCCGGTATCGACCGCTTCGACCGCGAGCTGGTGGCCCGCCACTTCGGCGCCGACGCCGAGTTGCCCGGGATCGAGGTCGAGCGCGTCCTCGCCCTCGGCAGGGAGACCTACCCCGGCGGTGAGCCCGATCTCTTCAACATGGCCGTGATGGGGCTGCGCCTGGCCCAGCGCGCCAACGGGGTCTCGACGCTGCACGGCCGCGTCAGCCGGGAGATGTTCGCGGGCCTCTGGCCGGGATTCGACCCCGAGGAGGTGCCCATCACCTCCGTCACCAACGGGGTGCACGCCCCCACCTGGACGGCGCCCGAGGTCACCCGGCTCGGCGCCCGCCGGTTCGGCCCCCTCTCCGACGGCGAGCTCTGGGAGCTCCGCCGCACCCTGCGCAAGCGGCTGGTCACCGAGGTCCGGCAGCGGCTGTACGACTCCTGGCGGCAGCGCGGCGCGGGCACCGCCGAACTCGGCTGGATCGACGGGGTGCTCGACCCCGACGTCCTCACCATCGGCTTCGCCCGCCGCGTCCCCTCCTACAAGCGGCTCACCCTGATGCTGCGCGACCGGGACCGGCTGATGGAGCTGCTGCTCCACCCCGAGCGGCCGATCCAGATCGTCGTCGCGGGCAAGGCCCATCCGGCCGACGACGGCGGCAAGCGGCTGGTCCAGGAACTCGTCCGGTTCGCCGACGACCCCCGGGTCCGCCACCGCCTGGTGTTCCTGCCCGACTACGGCATGGGCATGGCCCAGATGCTCTACCCCGGCTGCGACGTCTGGCTCAACAACCCGCTGCGCCCGCTGGAGGCGTGCGGCACCAGCGGCATGAAAGCGGCCCTGAACGGCTGCCTCAACCTCTCCGTCCTGGACGGCTGGTGGGACGAGTGGTACCACCCGGACTTCGGCTGGGCCATCCCCACCGCCGACGGCGACGCCATCGACGACACCCGCCGCGACGACCTGGAGGCCGCCGCCCTCTACGACCTGCTGGCACAGCGGGTCGCCCCGCGCTTCTACGACCACGGCCCGGACGGCCTCCCCGGCCGCTGGATCGACATGGTCCGGCGCACCCTCACCACCCTCGGCCCCAAGGTGCTCGCGGGCCGCATGGTGCGCGAGTACGTCGAGCGGCTCTACGTTCCGGCCGCCCGCTCCCACCGCGCCCTGACCCCCACGGCGGCCGCCGGACTGGCCACCTGGAAGGCCCGCCTGCGCGCCGCCTGGCCGGACGTCGCGGTCGACCACGTCGAGGCCCAGCTCACCCCGCCCGCCCCGGGCGGCGCCGCCGAACTCGGCTCCACGCTCTCCCTCCGCGTACGGGTGCGCCTGGGCGGCCTGGACCCGGCGGACGTGGCGGTCCAGGCGGTGGCGGGCCGCGTCGACGACGCCGACTGCATCACCGACCCCACCCCCGTCCCCCTCAAACCCACCACGGGCCCCGACCCCGAGGGCCGCCACCTCTACGAGGGCCCCCTCGCCCTCGACCGCACCGGCCCCTTCGGCTACACGGTCCGCGTCCTCCCCGCCCACCGCCTCCTGTCGCACCACGCCGAACCGGGCCTGATCGCGGTCCCGTCGGAGGCGACATCCGAAGCCGCCGGAGTCCTGATGCGCTGAGCAGGTGACGGCTAGACTGGCGGTGGACCGTGGAGCACGGGGGAGTGTTGCACTCATGTCCGACGTCATGTGGTGCACGGAAAAAGCCGGCCGGACGGCCGGAATTGCCGCGGTCCCGGAGAGCTCTGTTCTCCGTAGCACGCATTGAGATCTTGGACGTCGGCAGGACCTCAGCTGACCACCATACGAGGTGGTCGGGCTGAGCCTGCCGGGCCATCGGTTCGACCACCCGACGTGAGGGGTGTGAGAACTGGTGGACTGGGACACCGTCACCCTGCTCGTGCTCGCCGCCTTCGGCCTGGCCGGGCTGATACTGACCCTGGCAGCGGAACTCCTGTCCAAGGTCCCGGCCGTCATCGAGGCGTGGCGCCGGGTGCGGAGCACATGGCGCGGAGGCGACGACGGCTAGGCAGCGGTTTCGTTTGGATCATGGTCAGTTCATGGCTGGGGAGCCTTGACCTGGGCTGGGAGCCGTGTACACCGTTCCCCCGGCTCGTCCGAGCCAGCCAGGGCCAGGGCCCACGGCGCCGCTTCTTCATGTGAGGTTGTCCCATGAGTCATCTCGCCGATCGTGCCGCCATCCACGATCTCAACACTCGTTACGCGGTTGCTTTCGACGGCTTCCGGCTGGATGAGTCCTCCGGCTGCTGGGCCGAGGATGGCGTCCTCGATGAACGCGAGACCGGCTTCGGCCTGTTCCAAGGGCGCGAGGCGATAAGCGACTTCTTCCGCGACTCACTCTTCGCCCATGCCCGCAACGTCATCCACGTCATGTTCAACCACCTGGTGACGGACATCGAGGGCGACCGCGCGGCGGGGAGTGTCTTCTGTCTCGTGGAAGTGGTGAAGAACGACGGCGGCTACGTTCGCTCCCACGTCAAGTACGAGGACGAATACGTTCGCGTGGACGGACAGTGGAAGTTTGGCAGCCGCGTCATCAAGCCGTCCTTCCCGGGCGCCCCGTCATGAGCCCGGGGAAGTTCCATGTGGATCACCTTGCGGACCAGAGGAAGATGCCTGCGATGTGATGCCGGTGGCTTCGTGCGCTGACCCGGCTTGACCCTCACGTCGCGTGAGGCTGTTGGGTGGGGCGCATGAGCGACTACTACAACGCGTTCGAGATGAGCCCCGTGCCCACTCCCGGCCCGGACGCGGTTCCGCCGGAGCCGTTCCGTGGCATCTATGGAATGCCCGCGTTCGTGACGATCCCCACGAGCGATCTGGCGGAGTCGGTGGACTTCTGGGTGCGTGGGCTCGGGTTCTTCGAGCTGTTCAGCATCCCCGGCGGCGTTGTGCATCTGCGCCGATGGGCGTTCCAGGACGTACTCCTCGTCCCGGCGGGGAGCGTTCCGGAGCGGGCGCCGGCGATCAGCGTCAGTTTCGCGTGTGTGCTCAACGAGGTCGATTCCCTTGTCGGGGCCTGTCGCGCGGTGCGCCCGGACTCGGTCGACGGTCCACGGGACACTCCCTGGAACACCCGCGACGTGGAGGTGATCACCCCCGAGAACGCACGGATCGTTTTCACCGCGGCGAAGCCCTTCGACCCGGCCAGTCAGGAGGCGCGGAACCTTGAAGCCGTCGGCATCACCGCACCGGGCGTCGGGCGCGGCGACAATGAGGACCATGCCTGACGCAATCGACGCCGAAGGCCTGACCGTCGGCCAGGTCTCGGCGCGTCTGGGCGTGACCGTCCGCGCGCTGCACCACTGGGACGAGACCGGCCTGGCGCGACCGTCGCTGCGCACGGCCGCCGGATACCGGCTCTACACCGCCGCTGATCTGGAACGCCTGCACCGCGTCGTCGTCTACCGTGAGCTCGGCCTCGGCCTGGACCGGATCCGGGCCATCCTGGACGACCAGGCGGCGGACGTGCCCGGCGCGTTGCGCGCGCAGCGCGCCCAGGTCGCGGAACGGATCGACCGACTCCAGCAGCTCAGCGCCGGACTGGACCGGATGATCGACGCCCACGAGCGCGGCCTGCTGCTGACCGCCGAGCAGCAGGCCGCGATCTTCGGCCCCCAGTGGAACCCGGACTGGCCCGCCCAGGCCCGTCAGCGCTACGGAGACACGACGCAATGGCGGCAGTACGCCGAAGCCGCAGCCGGTCGCGGTCCGCAGGAATGGCAGACCGTCGCCGACGCCGTCACCGACCTCGACCGCGCCCTCGCAGATGCGATGGACGCCGGCGTCACACCTGGCAGCCCTGAAGCGAATCAACTCGTCGAGCGGCACCGCGAAGTCTTCGCGTCGTACTTTCCCCTCACCCGGCAGATGCAGGTCTGTCTCGGCCGCATGTATGAGGCCGACCCGGGATTCGCCGCCCACTACGACGGCGTCCGCACCGGCCTCGCCACGTGGTTCCGCCGCATCATCGACGCCAGCGCACGCGCCCACGGCATCGACCCCGACACCGCGACCTGGCAGTGAGCGAGGGGCCGGGAGCCCGCGCCCGTGGGGCTGTCTGACCAGTGCCTGTGCCGCTCGGAGACGGTCTTCTGGCTGTCGTTATCAGCGATCCGCAGTAGGGACCTCAGAGCGTGCCCCAGCTCGATACGGTGACGCTGGACTTCATGACGGTTGCGAGTTTCTGGATGCGGAGGCTCAACTGGCGAAATACCGGTCCGTCCTGGACCGGCTGGAGGAGACCGCGCTGACTCCGGAAGCGTCGCGCGATCTGATGCACCTCGTCGCTCTCGACGCCCGAGAAGGGAACCGTACGTGTCTGAATGCCGCTGGCAGAAGTCCTCCTACAGCGTGGAGGGGTCCAATTGCCTGTATGTCGCAGCGGGGGAGCGCGACACGATAATGCTCCGCGAGAGCGAACAACCCGAGGTCGTCCTGTCGACCACTCGGGCGCGCCTGAGAACCTTCATACGTGCCGCCAAGGCGGGCCAGTTCGACCACGTTACCGAGTGCTGACATCGCTCGATGTCTCGCACCGGAAGCCATCGCCTCGAACAGACGAGTCCCGCGACTTCATCCATGGCCTCATCCAAGAACTGTGACAAGGAGCGGCACATGAACCCGGTGTCTTGGCGTCAGTCTTCGTACTGCCAGGAATCAGCCTCGTGCGTCAATGTGGCCAGAGGGGAGCGCGACACGATAATGCTCCGCGAGAGCGAACAACCCGAGGTCGTCCTGTCGACCACTCGGGCGCGCCTGAGAACCTTCATACGTGCCGCCAAGGCGGGCCAGCTCGACCACGTTACCGAGTGCTGACATTGGCCGACGCTCGCATCCGTATCCGATGACGTGGACCCGGACGGTGATCTATGAGCGACTCAGACTGGCCCTTGCGCGTGCGATCAGACGGTGCGCCTGAGCTCCGTAGGCGGCGGTCTCGCTGAGCCGTTCCCACACGCGTTTGTACAGGGCGACATCATCCGCTGACTCAAGATGCAGCTCGGTGTTGATCGTTTCGACGATCACACGCTCGTCGTCGAAGATCCAGAAACCATGCTTGGGCGTGAGCTTGAGAGGGGCGCCGAGTGGGATGACGCCGAATGAGACGCGGCTCATCCCGATGATGCCGACGAGCCGGTCAAGCTGTGCCGCCATCACGTCGCGGGGGCAGACCAGGGCGTGCAGTACGCCCTCCCAGATGAGGATGTCGAAGCGCTTGCCCGGTTCGTAGAGAACCTCCTGCCGCTTGACCCGCGCCCGTACCGCCTCTTCGGTGTCCCGCGGCGTCCGCATCAGTTCGGCGTTCTGCAGCAGCAGGCAGCGGGCGTACTCCGGAATCTGCAACAAGCCCGGGACGACAGTGGCCTCGTAGCCCTGGAGGGTCGAAGTCCGGCGGTATTCAACGACGTATTTCTCCTGTACGCCGCGATGGCCGGAAGCGAGTTGGCGCCGCCACGATCGCTGCTGTGATTCGAGTCCGCGTAGACGTGCCTTCAGGTCCTCGGCCTCGGAGCGGGCGCCAACCGCGCCGGCCCATGCGTCGAGGTCTCTGGCGGTGGCGGTCTGTTTGCCGTTCTCCAGCCTTGAGACCTTCGAACGCTGCCAGCCGAGTCGGGCCGCCAGTTCCTTGCCGTTGAGACCGGCCTCGGTGCGCAGCTCCCTTAGCCGCGCACCGAGGGCGATACGGCCGACCTGAAAGTCAGTGCTCACACAGACGACGGTACCTGTGCCTGAAACTCCCTGGTCGGTACGGCGTGGTGCCATGCGGCATCACGGACCTGACAGGCGCGGACCACTGATTCCGCGTCCTCCAGGACGCGCACGCCGAGTGTCGTTCCCGCACTGTCGATGACGAACTTGACGACGGAGCGGGAATCGAACAGCCAGAAGTCATAGTCCGGCAGACCGATACGTGCCGCGTCCGACCGGAAGAGATTCCGGATGTCCTCTCCGGCCTCGACGTTGCCGAGCCCGGATGCGAGCAGGAACCGTTGCCCCTCTGTGGGAGGCTGATCCACCAGCCGCACTCGCTCGTAGCGCTTGCCCCGCATCGTCTGTTCGCGGACGTTGGCGTGCCAGGGGCTGTCCGGGTCGTAGCCGAAGGTCTCCCCACGTTGGAAGCGCGGCCAGTTGGGGCTGGCGAGGTCGGAGGCGTAGCCCCGCTGTGTCTCAAGCCGCCATGCGGTGTGCTCGAATTCATCGAAGAAGTGCGAGACGTCGTCGAAGGGAATGAGGTCGGGCACGTTTTCTACTCCTTGGGTGCGTAACGCGTCAGCAACTCGCGCGGGACGACGACGAATGCCTCCGACTCCTTGACGTCTCGGAGCTGGGCAAGGTGCTTGGAGTCGGTGAGCAGATCCCCCTGGACGGCAAGATCGCCGGTTTCTTCGATCTCGTACAGCGTTGGACAGTTGCCGTGCTCGGACGTTGTGCCGAGGAACCTCAACGCCATGGCATTCCCCCTCCTGTCGGAAGTCGATCAGGTCATCAGAATGTCGCGGATAACGTCGGCGTGTTAGCTGATTGCGCGGGATTGCGGCTGTCATTCACCCCTGCGTGTCGCTCTTGGCTTCTCTGGGTGCGCGGAAGCCGGCAGTCGTCAGGTATGTCGCTCGACACGAGAGTGCGGGCTGGTCCATGAACCGGGCACGGCGTCCGGTACCAGCCCGTCTGGCCACGACAGCGACGCGCCCGAGCTCGTCGAGCAACTTCGAGCAATCGCGTTGAGCAGCCATGAGTGCGCTCCGTAGCGTCTCCGTCACCCACTCGCACGGAGAAGTTGGCAGCCATGAGAATCACCGATGAGGCCATCGACGGCATGCGTTCCGAGCGTCACCGCGCGGCCGGAGCCGAGGCGAGAGCCGTCGCTGAACTGCTTCGCGAGGCGCTGGGCCGTCTCGGTTTCATCCCGGACGTGGCCGTGCCCCACGGCGAAATGGACGAGGCTCTGTGCTGGCCGGTTCTGCGGGGTGAGGTGACGGTCTCGGGGCATCTGATGGTGGCTCTGGGACGTATTCCGCTGGATAGCGCGAATCGGCTCGCGGACATTCTCATGCGCGCCGCGCTGGGGGAGCGGACCACGAAGGCCACCGCTCGGTGAGCCGTTTCTGAGACCCCCGTCCCGGCTGGACCGGAGCCCTGGCAGGTCGAGCCCAGCGCGGAACGGGTGCATGTGCACGACGGCGCGAGGAGGGCCCTCGCGCTGACCGCACCGGAGGGAATCATCTCGATGCGCTTACGTGGATTCAAGGCTGTTGTCCGCCAGGACCCGGAGGACGACGGGCCGACCGAGGGCGGCCAGCAGGGCGGATGTGGCGACGGTGACGGCTGCGGCCGGCGGTAGGGACGTGAGCCGGATGGGCGGCCCTCACCTCGCGTGGGGGCCGCTCTCACCGAGAGGGCGAGTACATGCACCACCACGGCTACACCTGGCTCGGGTCCGCACACGAGTTGCTCAAGGACGGCCCCCGGCGCCCCTCGCACCCGGAGTTCAGGTCCAGCAGGGTCGTTCCCCTGGAATGCGCCCACTGGCTGCTCAAGCCGGCCTCCTTCGTCCAGGGGACATGGACCGATCCTCGGCAGGCGGCCGAGTGGTTCGGCCGGCAAGTGCGGTCGCACGCCGCGTCGTTCGCATCCCAGCACGACCGTGAGACCGCTCCCCGGCTCGCCGACGCGGTCGGCGGCAGGGCCGAACGGATGGCGCGTGGCGAGGATGTGGTCGGCGGCTGGTATCTGACGGGGCAGAGGTTCCTGTCCGTATGCCTGATCGCGTGCGATCCGCACCGCCTGCGGCCCGAGATTCCCTGCCCGGCCGGCACCACCTCTCCGTGACGTCGGTCCGGAGGGTGAGCCGCGAGCGGCTCAGGTGCGGCTCAGGCGCGGCTCAGGCGGTGTCGCGCGGGACGTAGCTCTCGATGCGGTCGATCACGACCGACACGGCCTGGCGGTACGCGGTGCTCGATCGGCGGATCTGTGAGAGCAGCATGCCGCCCTGGATGGCGGCCAGCAGGGCGGTGGCCAGGGCGGCGACGTCGGCGCTGTCGCTCAGTTCGCCGCGTGCCTGCATGCGGGCCAGTCCCGATCTGATGGGCGCCTCCCACCGGTCGAAGGAGGCGGCCAGGTCGGTCCGGGCCGAGGGGTCGGTCTCGGCGAGTTCGCTGGCGAGCGATCCGATCTCGCAGCCGCCCGCGCAGCCCATGGCGTCCTGCCGGTCCGCCGCCCTGTCGCACCACTCGCGGAGGGCCTCGATGCTGTCGAGGCTGTCCAGCAGGGGGCGCTGCTGGTCGAGTTTGGTGTCGGTCTGGTAGTCGATGACGGCCAGGACCAGGCCCTGTTTGTCGCCGAAGTAGTGGTAGATCTGCGACGCGCTGACGCCGGCGGCCGCCTGGATGTCCGGGATGCTCGTGCCTCCGACGCCGCGGTGGAACATCAGCTCCGCGGCGGTCTCGATGATGCGGTCCCGGGTTTTCCGGCCGGGCCCGGTGAGCCGGCGCTGTCCTGGCCTTTCGGTGTCCACTGGCGCGTTCATGCGGGCACCGTACCAAGGTTGGAATTGACATTCCAATTTTGCGGCGCATATCTCTGGAGAGGTCATTCCAACTTCCCGCGCGGTCCTCTCGCGGCCCATCGAAAGGCGCCCTCATGTCGCTCGACCCCCAGATCGAGATCCTGCTCGAGCAGATGGCCGAAGCAGGTGGGCCGGCCCCGGAGAGCCTGACCGTCGGAGAGAACCGTGCGGCCGCGAGCGCCTTCACCGCCCTGGCCGGTGACCCCGAGCCGGTCGGCGGCGTGCGCGACACCACCGCGGCCGTCGACGGCCGCGAGATCCCGGTCCGTATCTACCGGCCCGCCGCACCGGGCTCCGGGCCTCTTCCCGTGACGGTCTTCTTCCACGGCGGCGGATGGGTCTTCGGGGACCTGGACAGCCAGGACCAGATCGCCCGCATCATGACCAACCGATCCGGCACGATCGTGGTCTCCGTCGACTATCGGCTGGCGCCCGAGCACCGCTTCCCGGCCGCGCTCGACGACGCCTACGCCGCCCTCACCTGGGTCGCCGCCAACGCCGGCGGCTTCGGGGGCGACGGGGAGAGGATCGCGGTGTTCGGCGAGAGCGCCGGTGGCAACCTCGCCGCGGCCGTCGTACAGGAGGCACAGCGGCGCGGCGGGCCGCGCGTCGCGCTCCAGGTGCTGGCATACCCGCCGGTCGACCGGTTCGACGACAGCCCCTCCATGTACGAGAACATGGCCGGACCGATCCTGACCCGCCCGTGGCTGGAGTGGTTCTGGGGCTGCTACCTCAGCACGCCGGACCAGGGCGCCGACCCGCGTGTCTCGCCGGCGCGCTCGGAGGACCTGGCCGGGCTCCCGCCCGCCGTCGTGGTCACCGCCGAACACGATCCGCTACGGGACCAGGGCGACCGGTACGCGCGGAAGCTCGCCGAAGCCGGTGTGCCGGTCACCCACCTTCCGGTCAAGGGCGCCACCCACGCGCTGCTCTCGTTCACCGGGTCGGTGCGGCTCGCCCGGGATGTTCTCGACCGGCTCGGAGCCGCCGTGGCCGCGGCGTTCACGTACTGAGGCCGTAGTGCGCCCTCGTCGCCGCCGGGGCCGGGGCGTTGTGGGCGCGGCGGTAGGCCAGCGGGGACAGGCCGAGGTGGCTGTAGAAGTGTTTGCGCAGGGCCACGGGGTCGCCGAAGCCGCTGGCCGTGGCGACGCGGGCGACGGTCAGGTCGGTGGACTCCAGCAGGTGACGGGCTTGCGCCAGCCGGCGCTGCAACAGCCACTGGAGCGGGCTGGTGCCCACCTCGCCGCGGAACCGCCGGGTGAAGGTGCGCACGCTCATGTGCGCGTGCCGGGCCATGTCCTCCAGCGTGAGGGGTTCGGCCAGCCGGTTCAGGGCCCACTGCCGGGTGGCCGAGGTGGAGCGGTCGGCGTCCTTCGGCACCGGGTGTTCGATGAACTGCGCCTGTCCGCCCTCGCGCCACGGCGCCACGACGCACCGGCGCGCCGCCGCGCCCGCCACCGCCGCCCCGTGGTCCCGGCGGATCAGATGCAGGCACGCGTCGATGCCGGCGGCCCCGCCGGCCGAGGTCAGGATGCGCCCGTTGTCGATGAACAGGACGTCCGGATCGACCTCGACGTGGGGGAAGAGCCGCGCGAACGAGTCGCACAGCGCCCAGTGCGTGGTGGCGCGCAGGCCGTCCAGCAGCCCGGCCGCCGCGAGCAGGAACGCCGAGGTGCACAGGCTGACGACGCGGGTCCGCGGACCGATCCGGGCGAACGCGGCGGCGACCTCCCCGGGCAGCTCACCGGTGGCGAGGAGGTGTTCCTCGGGCTCCTGGGTGGCGATCACCACGGTGTCCGCGGTCTCCAGGAGGGACTCGTCATCGTCCACGACGATCCGGAAGCCCTCGTTGCTGCGGATCGGCCGGCCGCCGGGCGAGCAGGTCGTCACCGAGTACAGGGGTGCGCCGGACGGGTCGCGTGCCTGGTCGAACACGCGGGCCGGAATACCCAGGTCCATGGTCAGGACGCCGTCGAGGGCGAGAACGGCAACACGGTGGGTCATGGCCCGAAGGGTACTGGCTCGGATGCCGCTGGCTCGAATGGTACGACTGATGGCCTTCCGGCCACTCACCGCGTTCGTCGCGGCGGGGCGAAGCTGAGGATCACCGGGCCCCGGTCCGGACCGAAGGACATACCCGAGCGACACAGAGCGAGGAGAGCATGAGCGAGCACACCATGCGCGCCGTCACCATCAGCGAGTGGGGCGGACCGGAGGTGCTGAGCGTCGGAGAGGTCGCGCGCCCCGAACCGCTGCCGACCGAGGTGCTGGTGCGCGTGCACGCCGCCGGGATCAACCCGGTGGACTGGAAGACCCGTGCCGGACAGGGCATGGCGGGACTCCAGACGCTGCCGCTGATCCTCGGCTGGGACGTGTCCGGCGTCGTCGAGGAAGTCGGCTTCGGCGTCACCACGCTGGCGCCCGGTGACGAGGTCTACGCCATGCCGTGGTTCCCCCGCCCGGCCGGTGGTTACGCCGAGTTCGTCACGGCGCCGTCCCGCCAGTTCGCGCGCAAGCCCGCCTCGATCGGGCACACCGAGGCCGCGGCCCTGCCCCTCGCGGCGCTCACCGCCTGGCAGGCCCTGGTCGACACGGCCGAGGTCGAGGCCGGTCAGCGGGTGCTGGTGCACGCCGCGGCCGGCGGTGTCGGGCACCTGGCCGTGCAGCTGGCCAAGCACCTCGGCGCCGAAGTGATCGCGACCGCCCGTGAGCCCCGGCACGCGTGGCTGGGGGAGCTGGGCGCCGACGAGACGATCGACTACACCCGGCAGCGGTTCGAGGACGTGACCGGCGAGGTCGATGTCGTCATCGACCTGATCGGCGGGCTGGACGCCACCGACGTGCGGTCGGTGGCGGTGACCCGGGCCGGCGGCCTGGTCGTCTCCATCCCCAGCGGTGTCTCCGAGGGGCTGGCCGCCGCGGCCGGGCAGGCCGGAGTGCGCACCAGCCCGCTCCTGGTCGAGCCGGACGCCGCCGCCCTGACCACCATCGCCGGCCTGGTCGACTCCGGCGCGGTCCGGGTCGAGGTCGAGCGCACGTTCGCCCTGGAGCAGGTCGCCGAGGCACACCGCCTGGGCGAGACCAACCGCACCCGCGGCAAGCTCGTGCTGGACGTGGCACGGTGACGGAGACGACCGCACTCGTGATCGGCGGCACCGGGGCCATGGGCTCCCGGGTCGTCCGCGCCCTTGCCGCACGGCCCGGCACCACCGTACGGGTGCTGACCCGGGACCCGTCCTCGCCGCGGGCGCTCACGCTGGCCCGGGACACCCCCGGCGAGGTGCGGCTGGTCCGCGGTGACCTGGACGGCGAACCGTCGCTGGAGGAGGCCCTCCACGGGGTCGACCACGTCTTCTGCAACACCGACTTCTTCGCCACGGCCAGCCCGGAGAGCGAGTACGCACAGGGGCTGAGGGCCCTGCGCGCGGCACGGGAGGCCGGGGTGGACCGGTTCGTCTGGTCGTCGCTGGACAGCGCCGCGGTCCTCACCGACGGACGGATTCCCGTCCCGCACTACGACGCCAAGGCCGCGGTGGAGGCCCGTATCGCACTGCACCGCTCCGAGGAGGCCATGCGGCAGGAGACCGACGGCTGGTTCTCGCGGCATGTCGCCGTCCTGGTGACGGCACCCTACTTCGAGAACCTGTACGACCTGGCCCCCCGGCGGACCCGGCTGCCCGACGGGCGGGACGGTCTGCTGTTCACCCTGCCGCTCGGCGGGGCCGGCCGGTGGCCGCTGATCGGACTCGATGACATCGCCTGGTTCGCCCGCCATACGGTCGACCACTGGGACGACTGGGCGGGCCGGACGCTGCGCGTCGCCGCCGACAGCCTCACCGGTGCGCAGATCGCGGCGACGTTCGAGCGCGTGACCGGGGTGCCGAGCGCCTACCAGGCGGTGGAGCTGGACGAGTTCAGCCGATCCCTGCCCGGAATCGGTCACGACCTGGCCGCCATGTTCGCGTTCTTCCAGGAGTACGACCTGTTCTCCCGGGACCGGGACCCGCGGGCGCTGCGCGCCCTGCACCCCGGGCTGGCCACCTTCGCCGACTGGCTCACCGCCACCGGATGGGATGGTTCCGGCCGGAGCGGAGGTTGAACTCGGGACGAACATTGCATGAGAGGCAGGCCACATCGGCCCCCCGCGCGCCATGGGCACATACATTCGCCCCCTGAGGCCATGGCATGTACGGGGGAAAACCATGAAGTGGCTGGAACAGCTCATGGCGCCCGAGAACCTCCTGGCGCTGCTCGGTGTCGTCGTCACGGTCGGAGGGCTTTCGTACGAGCGGCTGATCCCGGGGCGGAAGCGGATCGGCTACCGCGTGCAGATGGACACGCTGATCGACGACACCCGCCAGGACGGTCCGGCTCATCAGCGGCTGCGGATGCTGGAGAACACCCCGGACCTGGCCGGGGCCTCGCTGGTGCTGCTGCGGATCGAGAACGACGGGTTCCGCAGCATCGACGCCGACGACTACATCACGGCGCCGTCGACCGAGCACCGCGGGCTCACCGCCACCTTTCCCCATCGCGTCGTCCAGGACGTGGCCGTGACCGAGCCCAGCCATCCGGATCTGCTGCGGCACCTGCGGCAGCGGGGGACTCCGGAGCGGCCCGGTCTCATCTACGAGGGACACCAGATCTCCCTGCCGAGGGTGCCGCTGAACAAGGGAGATCACTTCAAGCTGCTGGTGCTGCTGACCGGCGCCGGGACCGACAAGCCGCCGCAGGTGGGCGGACGGATCAAGGAGGGGCGGGTCCGGAACAACGAGAAGTTCCGGCGGCCCAGCAACCGGGTGCTCGGGCTCATCGGGAGCCTGCTGGCCCTGCTGATCCTCCAGTCGTTCGGTACGCCGCTGCTGCGGGACGATCCGCTGCCGCGCGGATGCGCCACGGGCACGTTGACGATCGTCGGATCGACGGCGTTCGCACCGGTGGCCGAGGATCTGCGCGGGGCGTACCAGAGCGACTGCCGGGGCGCCGTGGTGACGGTGGCGGCCCAGGGGAGCGGGCAGGGGGTGGGGACGCTGCGGACCGCCGGGGAGGCCGCCAAGGGCGGGTTCCCCGCGTACCTCTCCTTCTCCGACGGTCCGCAGGGCAACGGCGATCAGCGGCTGAAGGAGCACCTGGTGGCCGTGTCCGTCTTCACCCTGGTGCTGAACAAGGACGTCCGGATGACGAACCTGTCCCTCACCGATCTGCGCAGGGTGTACGCGGGCGAGATCACCAACTGGAAGCAGCTCCCCGGCGGACCCGATCTGCCGGTCAGGCTGGTGAGCCGGGACGCGAACTCCGGGACGCGCAAGGTGTTCGAGAAGCGCCTCCTGGACCGCAACGAGCTCTCCCGGACGTCCGACGACTGCCGCAGCCCGGAGTTCCGCCACGACAAGGTGGTGCGCTGCGAACTCGGCGGCACCCCGGAGGTGGTGAGGACGGTGGCGCGGACGCCGGGCGCCATCGGCTACACCGAACTGCGCCACGCCGAGGTGCGGGCCGCGCACGGCGATGTCGACCTGCTGAACCTGGACGGGGTCCGCGCCTCCGTCGACGCGGTGAAGGAGCGGACGTATCCCTTCTGGGAGCCCGAGTACGCCTATACGTACACCGCGCCCCCGGACAACTCCCTCACGTCCAAGTTCCTCGACTACATGGCGGGGGACACCGGACGGAACCTCATCGAGAAACACGGCCATCTGCCGTGCTCCGTACCGGAGAACCAGAACGCGTGCCGGCGGGCCGACCGAGGGCGGTAGCCGGGGCCGGTAGCCGGGGACGTGCGGCGACAACACAGCGGTGCCCGGGGCGCGAGCCCCGGGCACCGGCGAGTGTTCCGCGGTGAACCGCGCGCGGATTACTTGACGTTGACCCCGGCCCAGGCGGCGTCCACGCCCTTGTACTCGGCGCTGTCGGCGCCGTAGAGGTCCTCGGCGGCCTTCAGCGTGCCCTCACGGGCCGCGTGGTAGTCGGTGTTGGAGGTGAAGTACGTGGTCAGGGCCTTGTACCAGATCTGCTCGGCCTTGTCCCGCCCGATGCCCTCGACGGTGGAGCCGTCGGAGGTGGGGCTGTCGTACTTCACACCGTTGATCTCCTTCGCGCCGCTGCCCTCGGACAGCAGGTAGAAGAAGTGGTTGGCGACACCGGAGGAGTAGTGCACATCGAGGTCGCCCACGCTGTCGGACCACTCGTCCGCGGACTGGCCGTCCTTGCTGGGCTTGTCCTGGTAGCGCAGCGGGGTGCCGTCGCCGTTGATGTCGATCTTCTCGCCGATGAGGTAGTCACCGACGTCGGTGGCGTTGTCGGCGTTGAACTCGACGGCGGTGCCGAAGATGTCGGAGGTGGCCTCGTTGAGGCCGCCCGACTCACCGCTGTACTCCAGGCCCGCGGTCGCGGAGGTGACGCCGTGGCTCATCTCGTGCGCCGCCACGTCGAGCGCGGTCAGCGGGGCCTTGTTGCCCTCGCCGTCGCCGTAGGTCATGCAGAAGCAGCTGTCGTCCCAGAAGGCGTTGACGTAGCTGTCGCCGTAGTGCACGCGGGAGTACGCGCCCTTGCCGTCGCCGGCGATGCCGTCGCGGCCGTGCACCTTCTTGTAGTAGTCCCAGGTGGCGGCGGCGCCGTAGTGGGCGTCGACGGCGGCGGTCTGGGGGTCGTCGGGCTTGCCGGTGCCCCAGTTGTCGTCGTCGTCGGTGAACGGCGAGCCCTCGCCGCTCTCCTGGTTCTCCAGGTTGGTGGTCTTGTGGCCGCCGCGGTCGGCGTCGGTCAGGGTGTAACCGTCGCCTTCCTTGCTGGTGCCGAGCTCGACCGAGCCGCTGTACTCGCTCTCGCCCTTGCCGTTCTTGATGCCCTGGTACTCGTAGAGCTTCTTGCCGGTGGCGGCGTCGGTGATGACGTGCAGCTGGTTCGGGGTGCCGTCCTTCTGGACCCCGCCGACGACGGTCTCGTAGGCGAGCACCGGCTTGCCGGTGGCGGCCCAGATCACCTTGCGCGGGGCCTGGTCGGCCGCCGCCTGGGTGGTGTCGTCGGCCTTGGCCGCCTTGACGGCGGCCTTCGCCGCGGCGCTCGGGGCGATCCCGGCCGTGGTGGAGGCGACCTTGATGGTGGCCTTGGTGGCCTTGGTGACCGACTTGACGTCACCGCCCTTGGCGCGGTGGACGACCAGGTCGCCGCCGAGGACGGGCAGCCCGTCGTAGGTGCGGTCGTAGCGGGTGTGGGTGGTGCCGTCGACGTCCTTGATGACGTCCTTGACGACCAGCTTCTCCTTGGCGCCGAGACCCAGCGACGTGGCGGTGTCCGCCGTGGTCGCGGTGGCCTCGCGCAGCAGCTCGGCGCGGACCGAGGCGGTGAGCGCCGCGGGCTGGGCGCCGGCCTTGGCGCTCGCGCCGTCGGCCGGTGCGGCACCGGCGGTGCCGGCGGTCAGCCCGGAGGCGAGCAGGGCCGCCGCGGCGACGGCGGTGCCGGCCGCGATGGCCGAACGGCGCTTGCCGGACGTGGTTATGGGCATGCGGAAGGTCTTGCGCACGCGATCTCCTCGTTGCTGTGGGGGGTCAACGCCGGGCTGCGGGGAAGTGCGGCCCGGTGTTGAACAAGAGGTACTGATGCGTAATGCGTGGGCAGACTGTCACACAAGTCCGGTACATGTCACGGGTTTCACGGCGGGTCCAGGGGAAAATGTTCGTTGAATGCTGATCAACCTTCGGATACCGGACACCTGTCGGACGCGTGCCGGACGCCCACCGGACACCACGGGAGTGCACGTCCGGCGGTGGGAGAGGCGCCGCCAGGGGGAGTCGGGTCGACCCCTGGCGGCGCCTGTTCATGGGGAGCTCGGACGCTCCGTCAGAAGGTCAGCTTCCAGCTGTTGATATAGCCCGTGTCCCCCGCGTACAGGTCCTGGACCCGGAGCTTCCAGACCCCGACCGCGGTCTCGGCGGACGCGTTCACGGTGTACGTGGTCCGCACGTCGTCCGCCGAGTCGAAGGCGCTGGAGTTCTTGAGCCGGTAGGCCGTACCGTCCGGGGCGATCAGGTCGATCACCAGGTCGCCGCGGTAGGAGTGCACGATGTCCACGCCCACCTGGAGGTCGGCGGGCGCGTCGCCGGCCCGGCTCACCGTGATCGGCGAGGTGACCGGCGCACCGGCGTCCGGAATGGAGACGTCCGCGGTGTTCTCGAAGACGTTGCCGCCGCTGGTGTTCACCGTCCAGCCGAAGGACGCGGTGCCGCTCTCGCCGGTCGAGTCGGTCACCGTGACCGTCACCGAGCTGGTGCCCAGGGCGGTCGGCGTGCCGGAGATCAGCCCGGTCGAGGAGTCGATGGCCAGGCCCGCGGGCAGCCCGGTGGCCGCGTAGCTCAGCGCCCCCGGGTTGGAGCTGGTCGCGGTGATCTGGAGGCTGGTGGCCTGGTCGACGATGCTGGTCTGGTCGCCGGGCGGGGTGACAGTGACCCCGTCGGCGATCCGGGTGCCGACGTTGACCCCGGCCCAGGCGTTCGCCACCGCGTTGTACTGGGCGCTGCCCTGGCCGAAGAGCTCGCCCGCCGCCCACAGCGTGGCGTCGCGGGCACCCGCGTAGTTGGTGCTGGAGGTCATCCGCTGGCTCAGCGCCTTGAACCAGATCTGCTCCGCGTTGTCCCGTCCGATACCGGTGACCGGGAGGTTGTCGGAGGTCGGGCTGTTGTAGCCGACGCCGTTGATGACCTTGGCGCCGCTGCCCTCGGACAGCAGGTAGAAGAAGTGGTTGGCGATGCCGGACGAGTAGTGGACGTCCACGTTGCCGACACCGGAGTACCAGTTGTCCTTGGACCTGCCGTCCTTGCTGGGCTGGTCCATATAGCGCAGCGGGGTGCCGTTCCCGTTGATGTCGATCTTCTCGCCGACGAGGTAGTCCCCGGGGTCGCTCGCGTTGTCCGCGTAGAACTCGACCGCGGCGGCGAAGATGTCGGAGGTGGCCTCGTTGAGCCCGCCGGACTCACCGCTGTAGGTGAGGTTGGCGGTGGCCGCCGTGACCCCGTGGCTCATCTCGTGGGCCGCGACATCGAGGGAGGTCAGCGGCTTGGCGTTGGCCGAGCCGTCGCCGTAGGTCATGCAGAAGCAGGAGTCCTGCCAGAACGCGTTGACATAGCCGCTGCTGTAGTGGACCCGGGAGTACGCCCCGACACCGTCGCCCCTGATGCCGGTGCGGCCGTGCACGTTCTTGTAATAGTCCCAGGTCTCGGCGGCGCCGTAGTGCGCGTCCACCCCGGCGGTGGCGGCGTCGGAGGTGGTGCCGTCGCCCCAGACGTCGTCGGCGTCGGTGAACAGCGTGCCGGTGCCCGAGGTGGAGCGGTTGAGGTTGTACGTCTTGTGGCCGCCCCGGCCGGAGTCGGTGAGGTTGTACGAGCCCGCGCTGCCCGAGGTGCCGAGGGTGACCTCGCCGCTGTACTGGCTGTTCCCGGTGCCGGTCTTGACGCCCTGGAACTCGAACAGCTTCTTGCCGGTGGCCGCGTCGGTGATGACGTGCAGCTCGTTCGGGGTGCCGTCCTCCTGGAGGCCGCCGACGACCGTCTCATAGGCCAGCGTGGGCGTGCCCTTCGCGGCCCAGATCACCTTGCGGGGCGCCCGGTCGGCCGCGGTCTTCCGCGACCCCTGCGCGTTCGCCGCCCGCACGGCGGCCTTCTCGGCGGTGGCGGGCGCGACGGCGGCGGTGGTGGTCGGGACGGACAGCCGGGCCTTGGTCGCCTTGGCGACGGTCAGCGGCGCACCGCTCTTCGTGGCGTCGACGACCAGATCGCCACCGAGGACGGGCAGCCCGGCGTAGGTGCGCTCGTAGCGGGTGTGGGTGGTGCCGTCGGCGTCCTTGACGACGTCCTTGACGACCAGCTTCTCCTTGGCACCGAGCCCGAGATCCTCGGCGGTCGCGCCCTTGGCGGCATCGGCCTTGGCGATCAGCGCGGCGCGCTGGGCGGGGGACAGCTTCGCGGGGAGGGCGCCGGGGTCGGGGGCGCCGGATATCGTGCGCGCGGCGGGGCGGTTGGCCGCGTTCCCGGCGGAGTCGTCCGGGCGGGCGGCGGCGGTACCGCTCTGGAAGCCGACGCCGATCATCGCCGCCGCGACCACCAGCGCACCGGTCGCGATGGCGCGCCGGCCAGGGGCGCGACCGGAGGTGCGGCTGCCGGGTCTGAGGTGCCGTTGGGGGAGGGGTCTCACGCTGACTCCTTCTGCGCTGGCCGCACGGTGGCACGGCCGGGACGACCGGGCGGCTGGGTCGCCGTCCGGGCAGGGCGTGGCAGAACGGGGTACCTTCCCCTGGCGTTACCGGGTGCGCCCTGGCGCGGGTACGCGACGGGGCGCGGCCGCGGTGCGGCCGGGGGTTTCCCTGGCGTTACCGGGTACGCCCTGCCGCGGACGTACGACGGGGCGCGGCCGCGGTGCGACCGGGGGGCGTGGGGGGGATGGCTTGAGGAGCAGCCTCATTCTGTGGGGACGCCGCACCTCGGCCGAGGGAAGCGTGCCACCGGTGGACTACACCTGTCAGGACCGCGACAAAAAGTTGACCGGAAAGCGTCCGTTGACACGTATGCCGCGTTCGCATCGCGGTGACGTTCGATCAAATCCCGCCACGCGCACCGTCAGCGACCCCAGGCCGAGGCCCGCCCTCAGCGCACCGCCGCGTCGAAGCGCGGCTCCTCGCGCAGCAGCGCGCTCAGGTCGTCGCCGGGGCGCAGCTCGGCCGGGTCCGCACCCCTGCGGAAGAGGATCGCCCCGGCTTCGATACCGCCCAGCGTCAGCCGGTCCGCGTCCCGGCGCAGCCAGGTGCCCTCGCGCAGCCCGACCACGGGGACGTCGTTCTCCTCCAGGAACTGCTCGAGCCGCTGGGCCCGGGTCTCGCCCATATGCGCGGTGTCCGGCTTGGCGTCGAGGTAGTGCGGATTGATCTGGAACGGCAGCAGCCCCAGCGCGTCGAAGCTGGGCGGCTGGACGATGGGCATGTCGTTCGTGGTGCGCAGGGTCGGGCAGGCCATGTTGGTGCCCGCGCTGGAGCCCATGTAGACGGCGCCGGAGGCCACCCGGTCCCGGATCGCCCGGACCAGGTCGCGCTCGTGCAACGCCTTGAGCAGTCGGAAGCTGTTGCCGCCGCCGACGAACACCGCCTGCGCGTCGCGCACCAGCGCGGCCGGGTCGTCGGCGGTGTGCGCACCGGTGACCGCCACGCCCAGCGGCTCCAGGGCCGCGGCCACCTGGGCGGTGTAGCCGTCGTGGTCGGCCAGCGCGTACGGCACGAAGACCAGCCGGCGCGCGCCGTCCAGCGCGGAGGCGATCTCCTCCCGTGCGTGGTCCAGGTAGCCGCGGCCGGGCGCGGTGGAGTTCGACAGCAGCAGCAACTGCATGAGGGGGCCTTTCTCGAGCCGACGGAGGTCGGAGGGGCGGGGCTCAGCGCCGCTCGCGGTGCGGGGCGCGCCGCGGCCGGGCCGGCGTCAGCAGCCTGCCCAGGTCGGCGGTGCCCTGGAGCAGCGGTGCGACCAGCTGTTCCCGGCGGGGGCGCAGCACCTCGGGGGTGGCGGCCAGGGTCAGGGTGCCCACCGGACGTCTGCCCACCAGAACCGGCGCCGCGAGCGCCGCGGTGTCCGGATCGTACTCGCCCTCGGAGTAGGCGTAGCCATTGCGCCGCACGTCCAGGAAGCGCTCCTCCAGGCGCACCGGGTCGGTCAGGGTGTGCTCGCTGAAGCGTGCCATCGGGCGGCCGTACAGCAGTGCGGACCGGTCACCGGGCGGGAGCATACCGAAGTAGGCGCGGGAAGTGGCCCCGGCGTGCGCCGGGTACAGCTCGCCCGCCAGCACGTAGTAGCGCAGTGGGCCGGTGGCGCCGTCCACCGCCGCGACGCAGCGCATGTGCACCCCGTCCGGGACCGCGAACAGCGTGTTCACCCCGACCGTCTCGGCCAGCGCCTCCAGGACCGGCCGGACCAGACTGGCCATGCCGCCGCCGCGCTCCCACACCCGGGACAGATGCCACACCGCCGGGCCCAGCCGGTAGCGGCGTGAGCGCTTGTCGGAGACCAGGAAGCCCCGGTAGGCCAGGGCGGCCAGCAGCCGCTGGGCCACCGACTTGTCCAGCCCGAACTCCTCGGCGACCTCGGTGACACCCCACTCCGGGCGCTCCCGGTCGAAGGCGAGCAGCACGTTCAGCACGCGGTCCGCGGTCTGCAGGGGCGGGGCGCCGGTTACGGGCGTCTTCTCAGTCATGAGGAAAGGGTAAAGATTCTCGGATATCGAGAAACTATTGCGTACTGCGCGACGCCGGGATGACCCTGGCCAGACCGACGCCCGGTGGCAGTGCCCGCCCCGCGCGCCGCTTCCCCTCGTTCGCCCGGTCGGGCCACAGGCGCCGCCGACCGCACCACCCCGCCGTGAGAGGCCACCCGTGCTCAAACACGTCCTTGACATCATCGAACTCCTCGACCGCCCGCAGACCAGCGGCGCTCTCCTCGCCGATCATCTGCGCGCGGTCCAGACCGCGGCCGGCGCCGACCCGGCGACCGCGCCGCGGATCGAGGTACGCACCGTCGAGGGCGACAAGGGCAGCACGGACTTCGTCTCCGTCACCGTCCCCGGCCGCCGCGGCAAGCTCGGCGGCGGCGACGCCCCGACCCTCGGCATCCTCGGTCGGCTCGGTGGGGTCGGCGCCCGCCCGGAGCGGATCGGCCTGGTCTCCGACGCCGATGGGGCGGTGGCGGCGCTGTCCGCCGCGGCCAAGCTGCTGGACATGCACGCCCGGGGCGACGTCCTGGACGGCGATGTGACGCTTTCCACCCACGTCAGCGGCTGGGCCCCCACCCAGCCGCACGATCCCGTACCCTTCATGGACTCCCCGGTGGACACCCTGGTGTGCAACCGCGAGGAGATCTCGCCCGCGATGGACGCCGTCGTCTCCATCGACACCACCAAGGGCAACCGGCTGCTCAACCACCGCGGCGTGGCCCTGTCGCCGACGGTCTGCCAGGGCTGGATCCTGCGGGTCAGCGAGGACCTGGTGTCCGTCCTGGAGAGCGTCACGGGCGAGCCGGCCCGCATCCTGCCGATCACCACGCAGGACATCACCCCGTACGGCAACGGGGTGCACCACCTCAACTCCATCCTCCAGCCCGCCGTCGCCACCACCGCCCCCGTCGTCGGCCTCGCCATCACGGCGGGTACGGCGGTGGCCGGATGCGCCACAGGTGCCAGCCACGAGACCGACATCGCCGTCGCCGCCCGGTTCGCGATCGAGACCGCCAAGGAGTTCGGCCGCGGCACCGCCCGCTTCCTGGACCCCGAGGAGTTCGCGCGCCTCGTCGAGCTGTACGGACCCATGACCCACCTCCAGGCCCTCACCCCGGCGGGGTGACCGACCCGGGGTGACCGACCCGTCCCTACCCGGACCCCCACCCGGGCCCCCCACCCGGACCCCGCAGGAGTCCCCATGAACACGAACACCCAGGCCACCGCCGCGGCCGCGGACGCCCCACCGCGGTCGCACCCCAGAGCCTTCGAACCCGTCACCCTCGTCCTCACGATCGTGCTGTCGGTCCTCGGCGCCCTGATCGGCATCGTGCTGATCACCACGCTCGGGATTTCCCCCAATACGGCCGTGATCGGCGCCCTGGTGGCGATGCTCATCGGCCGCATCCCGGTCGGCGTGCTGGCCCGGATGCGCTCCCAGCACCGGCAGAACCTGGTGCAGTCCGCCATCTCCGGCTCCACCTTCGCGGCGGCCAACTCCCTGCTCACCCCGATCGCGGTGCCGTTCGCCCTGGGCCGTAACGACCTGGTGTGGCCGATGCTCGGCGGGGCCGTCATCGGACTGGCCGTCGACAGCTGGGTGCTGTTCCGGGTGTTCGACTCCAAGCTGCTGCCCGCCACCGGCTCCTGGCCGGCCGGTATCGCGGCGGCCGAGACCATCAAGGCCGGGGACACCGGCGGGCGCAAGGCCGCGGTCCTGGGCGTGGGCGCGCTGGTCGGCTTCGTCGGCGCGCTGTTCAAGCTGCCGACCAGCGCCGCCGGTGTGGGCTTCCTGGGCAACATCTGGGCGCTCGCCATGTTCGGCGTCGGCCTGACCGTCGGCCAGTACGCCCCGGACTTCGGCTTCGACCTGGGCGCCCGCCATGTGCCGCACGGTCTCATGATCGGCGCGGGGCTCGTCGCCCTGGTCCAGGCGCTGCTGCTGATGCGGACGCGCAAGAGCGGGACGGACGCCGCCGACCGGACCGACCGGACTGATGAGGCGGGCCACGGCCCGGACGCCCCGGCCGCCGACGGCAGCCCCACGGTCCAGGCCCCGCAGCTGCGCCGGGGCCTGCTGGAGGGCATGGGACTCTTCCTCTGCGGCGCGATCGTGGTCGCGATCGCGGGCGGCGTGGTCGGCGGGCTCTCCCTGCCCGCCCTGGTCGGCTGGGTGCTGCTGGCCGGTGTCGCCGCCATCGTGCACCAGCTGATCGTGGGGCTGGCGGCGATGCACTCCGGCTGGTTCCCGGCCTTCGCCGTCACCCTGATCTTCCTGATCATCGGTCTGGTGCTGCACATCCCGACCGTGCCGCTCGCCCTGCTGGTCGGCTACACCGCCTCCACCGGCCCCGCCTTCGCCGACCTCGGCTACGACTTCAAGGCGGGCTGGCTGCTGCGCCGGGACGCCGCGCCCTGGCGGCCCTTCGAGCTCGAGGGGCGGCGCCAGCAGTACCTCGCCCAGCTCGTCGGCTTCGGTGTGGCGCTGGTGGTCGTCGCCGTCGCCTGGAAGACCTTCTTCTCCGACGGCAAGGTGCCGCCGGTCGCCGAGGTCTACGTCACCACCATCAAGACCGGTCTCGAACCCGGCACCATGACCACCATGCTGCTGTGGGCGATCCCCGGCGCGCTCGTCCAGCTCCTCGGCGGACCCTCCCGGCAGATGGGCGTCCTGCTGGCCACCGGACTTCTGGTGGCCACGCCCCAGGCCGGATGGATGGTCCTCGGCGCCCTGCTGGTCCGTCAGCTCTACACCCTGTGGCGGCGGCGCGGGATCGCCGACCCGGCGGCCCGCAAGGAGTCCGACGAGCAGGCCGAGAACGACCTGTCGCTGGTCGGCGCCGGACTCGTCGCCGGAAGCTCCCTGAACGACGTCGGCCAGCTCACCAAGGCTTTGTGAGGTAAGGCTCTGTGAACGGCACTGCGAACGCTTCGGCGGACGGCACTGCGAACGCTTCGGCGGACGGCACTGCGAACGCTTCGGCGGACGGCACTGCGAACGCTTCGGCGAACGGCACTGCGAACGGCTCCGCGGACGGCACTGCGGACGGTCCTGTGAGGAAGAACGTGCACACTGGGGACGACACCACGCGGACCGCGGACCTCGACCGCCCGGCGGATGCCCCGGCCCTCGGCCTCGTCACCATCGGCCAGGCCCCGCGCGCCGACCTCCGCCCGGACGCCGAGCCACTGCTGCCCGGGGTGCGCCTGGTCGAACACGGCGCGCTCGACGCCGACCGGTTCGACGGTGACGCCGAGGCCGCGACCCGCCGGCTGCTGGCCCCCGAGGACGGCGAGGCTCCGCTGGTCTCCCGGCTGCGCGACGGCCGCTCGGTGCTCCTCGGACACGGGGCGCTCGTCCCGCGCATCGAGGACGCGATCGGCCGCGCGGAACGGGACGGCGCCGCCGCGACCCTGCTGCTGTGCACCGGCCACTTCCCGGCGGTGCGGGCCCGGCGGCCCCTGCTGTTCGCCGAACCGCTGGTGCAGCGCGCCGTCGCCGCGACCGTGGGCACCGACCCCGTGGGCATCGTCTGCCCGCACCCCGACCAGGCCGAGGACATCTCCCGGCGCTGGGCGGAGCTGCTGCCCGGCCGTGTCCAGACCGCCGCCGCCGATCCGTACGGCCCCGCAGAGCGGGTCCTGGACGACGTCGCCGCCGCCGCGCGCATCCTCGCCGACCGTGGCAGCTCCTGGCTGGTCCTGGACTGCATCGGCTACACCGAGCGGATGCGCACCGCCGCCCTGCGCGCCGCGGGCCGCCCCGTCCTGCTGGCCCGTGCCATCGCGGTCCGGATGGCGGCGGAGGTGGTGGCGGCCTCGGGCTGAACGACGCGCACCCGCCCCGTGAGCGCCCACCCGCCTCACCTCACCACCCGCGAACCGGACCGAGGCGGCGTGAGCACCCACCCGCACCGTCCCGTGCGCGCTCGCCTCACGGTGTCACCGGCACCCGCCTCGTGCGCGCTCACCTCACAGCGCCACCACCGCCTCGTGAGCGCCCACCCGCGTCACCCTCGCATCCGCTCCGTGCGCGTCCACCTCGCGGCGTCACCATCCTCGGCGCCCGCCTCGTGAGCGCCCATCTGGTTGCGTCACCCTCGCAGCCCGCCTCGTGAGCGCCCACCTCACGGCGCCACCACTCCGCACCGTCCCGTGAGCGTCCACCTGCGTCACCTCACATCCGCTCGGTGCGCGTCCACCTCGCGGCGTCACCATCCTCGGCGCCCGCCTCGTGAGCGCCCATCTGGTTGCGTCACCCTCGCAGCCCGCCTCGTGAGCGCCCACCTCACGGCGCCACCACTCCGCACCCGACTCCGCACCCGCCCCGTGAGCGCCCACCTCACCTCCACCACCACGCCGCACCCTCAGCCCTCAGCCCGCACCCATCACCCCGCACCCCTCACCCACCGGAGGTCCACCATGTCCGTGCCCTCGTCCGTCGTCCCGGCGCGGCCCATCGGGGTGATCCGGGTCCTCACCAGCGACGATCCGGCCGCCGTTGCCGCCCATGGCAGGGTCATCGAGGAGCGTTACGGTCTGCCGACCGTCTCGCGGTGCATCCCCGACCAGCCCCACGGCATCCACGACGACGCCTCCGAGGCCCGCGCCGAGCCGAAGATCGTGGCCCTTGCCCGGGAGCTGGCCGACGCCGGTGCGCATGCCCTGATCATCAGCTGCGCCGCCGACCCGGCGCTCCAGGAGACCCGTCAGGCCGTCGGTACCGGCGTCCCCGTCATCGGCGCGGGGTCGGCGGCCGCCGCCGTCGCCCTGGGTCTCGGCCGCCGGATCGGCGTGCTGGGCATCCGGGACGAGGCGCCGCCCGCCGTGCGGGCGGTGCTCGGCGACCGCTTCACCGCCTCCGCCCGCCCCCACGGTGTCCACCGCACCACCGACCTCCTCGCCCCGGAGGGCCCCGCGGCGGTGCTGGAGGCCGCGGCGGGGCTCGTCGCGGCGGGTGCGGACACCCTGCTCCTGGCCTGCACGGGTCTCAACACCATCGGCGTCCGGCCCCTCCTGGAGCGGCGGCTGGGTGTCCCGGTCGTGGACCCGGTACTCGCCGCCGGGCTGCTGGCCTCGTACGGGCGTGCCGACTGAGCGGTCGTCAGGCCCCTGGCCGGGCCGGACCCGGTGCGACGCCGGACCCACTGAGTGGCCGTCAGGAGGCCTTGGCCGACCGGGTCCGGGTGCGACGCCCGACCCACTGAGCGGCGTCAGGAGGTCCGGGCCGGGCCGGGCCCGGGTGCGACGCCGGACCCACTGAACGGCCGTCAGGAGACCCTGACCGGGCCGAACCCGGTTGCGACGCCGGACCCCGGTGCCCGGCGCCGTCATACCAAGCTGTCCCGCCACGCCCGGTGCAGCGCGGCGAACCGGCCCTCGCCCGCGATCAGCTGGTCCGGCGGGCCGTCCTCCACGATCCGGCCGTCGGCCATGACCAGCACCCGGTCGGCCGTCTCGACCGTGGAGAGCCGGTGGGCGATGACGACCGCGGTACGGCCGCGCAGCACCGTGTGCATGGCGCGCTGGACCGCCCGCTCGCCCGGGATGTCGAGGGAGGAGGTGGCCTCGTCGAGGATGAGGACCGACGGATCGGCGAGCAGGGCGCGGGCGAACCCGACGAGTTGGCGCTGGCCGGCGGAGATCCGGCCGCCGCGCTTGTGCACATCCGTGTCGTAGCCCTCGGGCAGGGCGGCGATGAAGTCGTGCGCGCCGATCGCCTTGGCGGCCTGCTCGATCTCGGCGCGGGTGGCGTCGGGGCGGCCGATGGTGATGTTGTCGGCGATCGTGCCGGAGAACAGGAACGCCTCCTGCGTCACCATGACCACACCGCGCCGCAGTTCGGGCATGGCCAGCTCGCGCAGATCCACCCCGTCCAGCAGCACCCGGCCCTCGCTGGGGTCGTAGAACCGGGCCAGCAGCTTGGCGAGGGTGGACTTGCCCGCGCCGGTGGCCCCGACCACCGCGACCGTCTGCCCGGCGGACAGGGTGAGGTCGAAGCGGGGCAGCACCTCGCCGCCGGTGCGATAGGCGAAGCGCACCCCGTCGAAGACCACCTCCCGGCCGGGGGTCTCCGCCGGGCGCGGCGGCAGCGGCTTGGGGTCGGCGGGCTCGGGGACGGAGGGACGCTGGGCCAGCAGACCCGCGATCTTCTCCAGCGAGGCGGCCGCCGACTGGTAGGAGTTGAGGAACATCCCCAGGCGGTCGATCGGGTCGTACAGCCGGCGCAGATACAGCGCCGCCGCCGCGAGCACGCCGAGCGCGAGCGAGCCGGAGGCCACCCGGTAGGCGCCCCAGAGCACGATGGCGGCCACCGCCGCGTTGGCGACCAGCCGGGAGCTGACCACATAGCGGGCCATCTCCAGGATCGCGTCCCCGTTGGCGCGCTCATGGCGGTGGTTGAGCTCGCCGAAGCGCGTGTCGTTGGCGCGCTCACGGCGGAACGCCTGCACCGGGCGGATGCCGTTCATGGTCTCGGTGAACGTCACGATCACCGCCGCGATGGCCGTCGACCGCTTGCGGTACACCCGCATGGAGCGGCGCTGGAAGGAGCGGATCAGCAGATACAGCGGCCAGAAGGAGAGCACGGCCGCGCCGCCCAGGCCCCAGTCGAGATACAGCAGCGTGACGGAGATGTAGACGACCGACAGCGCGACCCCGAGCAGCTCCTCCAGGCCCTCGGTGAGCAGCTCGCGCAGCGACTCGACGTCCGTCGTGGCGCGGGAGATCAGCCGGCCGGAGGTGTAGCGCTCGTGGAAGTCCACGCTCAGCGCCTGGGCGTGGCGGAAGATCCGGCCGCGCAGATCCAGCAGCACGTCCTGGCCGATCCGGGCGGAGGAGCGGATGAACCCGTACTGGAGCGCCCCGGAGGCGCACGCACAGCCCAGATAGCCCGCGCCGACGGCGATCAGCGGGCCGTGGTCGCCGTCGCGCAGGGCGGGCACCGCACGGTCGATGGCGTACGCGACGAGCAGCGGACCCGCCTGGAGGGCGGCCTGCTGGAGCAGCAGCAGGACGGCCGCCAGCCAGACCCGCCGCCGGCGCGGGGAGAGCAGTGAACGCAGCAGGGCGAGGGACGCGCCCTTGGGCACCGGCAGGACATCGCGGTCGAACGGGTCGTCGGACGGTGCCCGGCCCCCGTCTCCGGCCCCGTCCCAGTCGTCGTCCGTGTGGTCCCGCTCCTCCTCGACCGTCGTCATGGGCTCCTCTCCCCCTCCTCGGCTTCCTGCCCGGACATCAGCGACCGGTATTCCGCGCTCTCCGCCAGCAGCCGCTGATGGGTGCCGACGGCGGTGATCCGGCCCCGCGACAGCAGCGCGACCCGGTCGGCCAGCAGCACGGTGGACGGCCGGTGCGCGACGACCAGGGCGGTCGTGGACGCCAGCACCTGCCGCAGCGCCGCCTCCACCAGCGCCTCGGTGTGCACATCGAGCGCGGACAGCGGATCGTCGAGCACCAGGAACCGGGGGTCGCCCACGACGGCCCGCGCCAGCGCGAGCCGCTGCCGCTGCCCGCCGGACAGGCTGAGCCCCTGCTCGCCGACCTCGGTCTCGGTGCCCTTGGGCAGGGCGTGCACGAAATCGGCCTGCGCCACCTTCAGGGCCCGCAGCAGGTCCTCCCGGCCCGCGTCGGGGGCGCCCATGAGGACGTTCTCCCCCGCGGTGGCGGAGAACAGCGTGGGCTCCTCGAACGCGACGGCCACCAGGGCGCGCACCTCCTCCCGGGGGAGCGCGGTGATGTCCCGGCCGTCGAGGGTGATCCGCCCGCGGGTGACCTCCAGGAGCCGGGGGACGAGAGCGGTCAGGGTGGTCTTCCCCGATCCCGTCGCCCCGACCAGCGCCATGGTCTCGCCGGGCCGGATGTGCAGATCGACCCCGCGCAGCACGGGCGGCTCCTCCGGCGGCGCGTCCGGGTACCGGAACTCCACCCCCTCGAACCGCAGCCCGCCCTCCACCCGCGGCCCGCCCTCGCCCTGTCCCCGGGGCGGCGCGGGCCGGGGCGCGTCGGTGGCGGCGGCCGGCTCCGCGTCCCTGACGTCGAAATAGCGGTCGGTGGCCGTGGCCGCGTCCTGGCTCAGGGCGAGGAGGAAGCCGAGCGACTCCACGGGCCAGCGCAGCGTCAGGGCGGTGGACAGGAAGGCGACCAGCGTGCCCGCCGAAAGGTCCCCGTCGGCGACCCGCACCGTGCCGAGCAGCAGCGCCGTGCCGATCGCCAGCTCCGGCAGGGTCATGATCACCGCCCAGAGCGAGGCCAGCAGCCGTGCCTTGCCCAGCTCGGTGGAGCGGACCTGCTCGGACAGGACGCGGAAGGCGCGGGCCTGGCTGCGGTGGCGGCCGAAGCCCTTGACGATCCGGACGCCCAGCACACCCTCCTCCACGACCGTCGTCAGATCGCCGGTCTGGTCCTGCGCGGTGCGGGCCACCGTCGCGTACCGCGTCTCGAAGAACGAGCAGAGGATCACCAGCGGCACCGCCGGGACCACCAGGACCAGGCCCAGCGTCCACGCCTGCGCCAGCAGGATGGCGAACCCCACGATGATGGTGACCCCGTTGACCAGCAGGAAGGTGAGCGGGAAGGCCAGGAACATCCGCAGCAGCATCAGATCGGTCGTGGCCCGCGACAGCAGCTGGCCGGAGGCCCAGCGGTCGTGGAAGGAAACCGGCAGCCGCTGGAGATGGCGGTAGAGATCCGCGCGCATCTCGGCCTCGACGGCGGCCAGCGGCCGCGCCACCAGCCAGCGCCGCAGCCCGAAGAGCCCGGCCTCGGCCGTGCCGAGGGCCAGCAGCAGCCCACCGCCCAGCCACACTCCGCCCGGGTCCCGGTGGGCGATCGGCCCGTCCACCATCCACTTGAGGACGAGCGGGATGACCAGCCCCAGGCAGGAGGCGACGACCGCGGCCGCGGCCGCGGTGAACAGCCGGGCCCGCACCGGGCGCACATACGGCCACAGCCGCAGGAGCGAACGCGTGGTGGAGCGGCGCCGCGGGGCGGCTCCGCGTTCCTGGGCGCGGGGTTCACTCGTCACAGCCATCAAGGGGGAAGACTACGGTCCGCCACCGACAGTGCTCACTCGGTTTTTCGGCCTAGGTCCGGTCTGGGCCCGTGGTGGTGAGGGCGCGCAGCAGCAGGACCGAGCGCCCCGGAAGCTCGATGGGCGCGCCCGCCGCGAACCGTGTGCCGGGGGGCGCGTCCTGGTCCTCACGGGCGGTGTCCAGCAGGAGTTCGTACCCCTGGGCCCAGGGCGGGCCGGGCAGGGTGAAGGAGAGCGGCTCCGGGCCCGCGTGCAGCACCGCCAGGAAGCTGTCGTCGGTGGCCGGGGCGCCGTGCGGATCGCGCTGGGGCAGATCGCGGCCCCAGAGATAGGCCCCGAGTGCGGTCGTCGGGGCGTACCAGTCGGATTCGGCCATCTCGGTGCCGCGCGGGGTGAACCACGCCAGGTCGCGCAGCCCCTCCGGGGGCCGGGCCAGGCCCGAGAAGAAGGCCGTGCGGCGCAGCACCGGATGGGCGCGGCGCAGCCGTATCAGCCGGGCGGTGAGCTCGGCCAGGGCACGCCAGCCGGGGTCCTCCAGCAGCGACCAGTCGAGCCAGCCGGTCTCGTTGTCCTGGCAGTACGCGTTGTTGTTGCCGCCCTGGGTGCGGCCCAGCTCATCGCCCGCGACCAGCATCGGCACCCCGGTGGACAGCAGCAGGGTGGCCAGCAGGTTGCGCAGCTGGCGGCGGCGCAGCGCCTGGATGTCCGGGTCGTCGGTCTCCCCCTCCGCGCCGCAGTTCCAGGCGCGGTTGTCGGGGGTGCCGTCGCGATTGCCCTCCCCGTTGGCCTCGTTGTGCTTGCGCTCGTAGGAGACCAGGTCGCGCAGGGTGAAACCGTCGTGCGCGGTGATGAAGTTGACCGAGGCGTGCGGGCGGCGGCCGCTCAACGCGTACAGATCGCTGGACCCGGAGAGCCGGTAGCCCAGCTCGCGGGCGTCGGGCAGTGCCCCGCGCCAGAAGTCCCGCACCGCGTCGCGGTAGCGGTCGTTCCACTCCGCCCACAGCGGTGGGAAGGCGCCCACCTGATAGCCGCCCGAGCCCACGTCCCACGGCTCCGCTATCAGCTTGACCCGGCGCAGCACCGGATCCTGCGCGATGACGGCCAGGAAGGGGGAGAGCATGTCCACGCCGTGCGCGGCGCGGGCCAACGCGCTGGCCAGGTCGAAGCGGAAGCCGTCCACCCCCATCTCGGTCACCCAGTAGCGCAGCGAGTCGGTGATCAGCCGCAGCACCTGCGGCTGGAGGACGTGCAGGGTGTTGCCGCAGCCGGTGAAGTCGGCGTAGCGGCGCGGGTCCTGCTGGAGCCGGTAGTAGCCGCGGTTGTCCACACCGCGCAGCGAGAGGGTGGGGCCCAGCTCATTGGCCTCCGCGGTGTGGTTGTAGACGACGTCGAGGATCACCTCGATCCCGGCGGCGTGCAGGGCCCGCACCATCCGCCGGAACTCCCCGACCTGCTGGCCCCGGGTGCCGCCGGCCGCGTATCCGGCGTGCGGCGCGAAATAGCCGATGGAGTTGTAGCCCCAGTAGTTGCGCAGGCCCCGCCGCAGCAGATGGTCCTCATGGGCGAACTGATGCACCGGCAGCAGCTCGACCGCCGTGACCCCGAGCCGGGTCAGATGCTCGACCGCCGCCGGATGCGCCAGCCCCGCGTAGGTGCCGCGCAGCTCGGGCGGCACCTCGGGATGGCGCATGGTGAAGCCGCGCACGTGGAGTTCGTAGATGACCGACTCGGCCCACGGCGTCTTGGGCCGCCGGTCGTCGGTCCACTCGTCGGGCGCGCCGGCCGCGGCGTCGTCGCCGACGACCACCCCCTTGGGGACGTACGGGGCGGAGTCGCGATCGTCCCGGACGGTGTCCGCCACATGCTGCTGCGGCCAGTCCCGCACATGTCCGTAGACCTCCGCGGGCAGCGCGAAGTCCCCGTCCACGGCGCGGGCGTACGGATCCAGCAGCAGCTTCGCCGGATTCCAGCGCGCGCCGGTCCACGGGTCCCAGCGGCCGTGCACCCGGTAGCCGTACCGCCGGCCGGGCAGCACGCCGGGGACGAAGCCGTGCCAGACCTCATGGGTGAACTCGGTGAGCGGACAGCGGGTCTCGAGCCCGTCCTCGTCGAACAGACACAGCTCGACGGCCTCGGCACCGCCCGCCCACAGCGCGAAGTTGGTCCCCCACACCCCGCCGGGCCCCCGGCGGGGCCGGGCGCCGAGCGGCTCCGGGCTGCCCGGCCACACGGCGGGACCGGACGCCGGGGCGGCACTCCGGCCGCGCCGCGGCGCGGGTGCGGTGGGGCGGTGATGACCGACGGGACGTCCCACCGCCGTCGCCGAGGGGCGTCCGGGAACGCCGTCGCGCGTCTCCTGCCCGGCTGCACTGGACACATCGGCCTCCGCGGCTCGCGGCCAACCGCCCCGCCCCGTCAGGGGAGGCGGGCAGCCCCCGATGGCGGGCCGGCGGACCCCGCGGCGTCCCGTACCACGGGGGCGCGACCCGCGCCCTCAGCGGTGTTCTGCCCGCGAATCCGCCGGCGCTCCCTCTTTTTCGGGGCTCGGTTCTCCCCCGGCTACCGGTGGGAGGTGCCCCCGGCTGCCGCCGGGAGGTGCCTCCCCCGGCCGGAAGATCCCAGCACCCGGAAGCTCCATGGGACCGTCCGGGCGGGGGCCATCGGCCGATCATCCCGTGACCGCTCCCGCCTGGGACTGAACCGTGACCATCGAGGTGGAGCCCGCTGTCGGTGCCGTGTGATTACCTATCGCCAGGCGCGCCTGCGCGCGTGATCGGGGTTGTCGCGGGGGCGCGGCCCTGGGGAGGGGAGAGCTGTTGTGACGGTGCGGCGGATATCGGGGGCGGCGCGGGGCGGCCGCAGGGGGCTTCTCGCGCTGCTGCTCGGGGCGTTGCTGATGGCAGTGGCCGCGTGCGGCGGGGGCGGTGGCTCCGACGACGACGGTAAGAAGGGCAAGGGCGATGGCCGGCCCAGGGCATCGCGGGCCGTGGTGACGATCGCGCCCAAGGACGGCACCAAGGGCGTGGACACCAGCGGTGCGCTGAAGGTCACCGCGGCCAAGGGCACCCTGTCCTCGGTCGAGGTCAAGGACGCCAAGGGCACTCCGGTCGAGGGGAAGGTCACCGAGGGCGGCAAGAGCTGGCGGCCCGACGCCCATCTCCGCTCGGACACGACCTACACCGTGGACGCGGTCGCCAAGGACGCCGACGGCCTGACCACGGCCGAGCACACGACCTTCACCACGCTGCGGCCCGAGAAGACCTTCCTCGGCGTCTACACCCCGGAGGACGGCTCGACGGTCGGCGTCGGCATGCCCGTCTCGCTCCACTTCACCCGCGGCATCACCCACCCGGCGGCCGTGGAGAAGGGGATCGAGGTCAGCGCCTCGCCGTCGGTGCCGATCGAGGGCCACTGGTTCGGCAACGACCGGCTGGACTTCCGGCCGGAGAAGTACTGGAAGCCCGGCACCAAGGTGACGCTCCGGATGGATCTGGACGGGGTCGAGGGCAGGCCGGGGGTCTACGGCGAGCAGCGGAAGTCCGTGACGTTCACCATCGGCCGCAGCCAGATCTCCGTCGTGGACGCCAAGTCCAAGAAGATGACGGTCAAGCGGGACGGCAAGACCGTCAAGACCGTCCCGATCACCTCCGGCGCGCCCGGCCATGAGACCTACAACGGCACGATGGTGATCAGCGAGAAGCTTCCGGTCACCCGGATGGACGGCGCCACGGTCGGCTTCGACGGTGAGTACGACATCAAGGACGTGCCGCATGCGATGCGGCTGTCGACCTCCGGCACCTTCATCCACGGCAACTACTGGGCGGGCCGGGCCACCTTCGGCTCGTCCAACGTCAGCCACGGCTGTGTGGGCCTGTTCGACCAGCGCGGCGGCGGAGACCCCTCCACCCCGGCGTCCTGGTTCTTCCGCACGTCGCTCATCGGCGATGTGGTCATCGTGAAGAACTCCGATGACGAAACCATTCAGCCGGACAACGGGCTCAACGGCTGGAACATGTCCTGGAAGAAGTGGAAGGCCTGACCGGGGCCCGAGCCTGGCCCGGGGCCCGAGCCCGACCCGGGCCCCAGCCTGGTCTGGCCCCCGCCCCTGCGATTCCGTGTTAGCGGGCGCTAACCTGCGCTCATGACTGTGAACCTCGAGGTCGCCGACGGCGTGGCCACCTTCCGCCTTGACCGCCCCCCGATGAACGCGCTCGACGTCGCCACCCAGGACCGGCTGCGGGAACTCGCCGCCGAGGTGACCCGCCGCGACGATGTGCGCGCCGTGGTCATCTGGGGCGGTGAGAAGGTGTTCGCGGCGGGCGCGGACATCAAGGAGATGCGGGAGATGGACCACGCCGCGATGGTGGCCCGGTCCGGCGACCTCCAGGAGTCCTTCACCGCCGTGGCCCGGATCCCCAAGCCCGTGGTCGCCGCCGTCACCGGCTACGCCCTCGGCGGCGGCTGCGAGCTGGCGCTGTGCGCCGACTTCCGGATCGCCGCCGAGAACGCCAAGCTCGGCCAGCCCGAGATCCTGCTCGGCCTGATCCCGGGCGCGGGCGGCACCCAGCGGCTGGCCCGGCTGGTCGGCCCGGCCAAGGCCAAGGACCTCATCTTCACCGGCCGTCAGGTGAAGGCCGACGAGGCGCTCGCCATCGGCCTGGTGGACCGGGTCGTACCGGCCGAGGAGGTCTATGAGCAGGCCCACGCCTGGGCGGCGCGGCTGGCCCGGGGCCCGGCGATCGCGTTGCGCGCGGCCAAGGAGTCGGTGGACCGGGGGCTGGAGACAGATCTTGACAGCGGCCTGGCCATCGAACGGACCTGGTTCGCCGGGCTGTTCGCCACCGAGGACCGGGAGATCGGGATGCGCAGCTTTGTCGAGGACGGGCCGGGCAAGGCCACGTTCCGCTGACACCCGACCGATTCCGATCAAGTCGGCCGGGAGAGCGACCCCGCGCATGCCCCGTGCGAGCGAATTTTCTTCGCCAACGGTCGGCCCTCGGATGACCGGTTCCGGTACGCTGGGTGATCGCGCGTGCGCGCGGTGACACCGCTGGTCGGGTGGGGTGTTGGGGTGCCCCAACTGCCTTTGGCATATGTCGGATCGGTTTTATGGAGCCTAGGGCTCCGGTGTTCGGAATCCCATGGTTCCGCCCCGGATGGCCTTTTGGGCGGCCATGATGGGGGGCATGGCGGGCTTGGAGGGAATGGAGCAGCCGCAGCCGCAGCCGCGCATGGGTACGGCGGCGGTGCGGGGGGCGCCGGCCGTCGAGGACGATCAAGCCCTCAAGGCGCTCGACCTCTTCGGAAACCCCGCCGCCGAGGAGGTGCGGCTGCCCTCCCGTCCCGAGTCCGCGGCGACCGCCCGCCGACTGGCCGGATTTGTGGTGGTGCGCGACTGGGGTCTGGGCTTCCAGCTCGCCGAGCACACGGTGCTGCTGGTCTCCGAGCTCGTCGGCAACGCCGTACGGCACACCGGCGCCCGTACCTTCGGGCTGCGGATGCTGCGGCGGCGCGGCTGGATCCGGGTCGAGGTCCGTGACCCCTCCCGTGGGCTGCCGTGTCTGTTGCCGGTGGGGGAGCTCGACACCAGCGGGCGCGGGCTGATGCTGGTCGACCAGCTCTCCCAGCGCTGGGGGGTCGATCTGCTGCCGTGCGGCAAGACGACCTGGTTCGAGATGCGGGTGGCCGAAAGCTGATCGCATGGAGGGCCGTGCACACAGGGCCGTGCAAAGGGAAGGGGCCCCTGTGCCGTCGCGCGCCGACGGCACGGGGACCCCGTCCGGCCCCGGCCGTGGCGCGAAAGGGGTGTTCGCCATGGCATTCGGGGGAAGCGACCTCGCTCGGGTCAATGGGGGCCGCGGCCCTGACTATCGCAGAGGCGGAAGGGCGCTTCCAAGCCAATCCATGGTGAGGTGCAACACTTGCCTTGTTAATGGCGGGTAGTGGGGCAAGTTTCCTTCGTTGTCCACTTCTCTCGAACGAATTTCCAGTGGTCCAGACCGTGACGCGAAATCTTTCTTTGCCTGATGGTCCTTGGCATGGCCCTGCCCAGCGTCCACCATGGAACCGCGCTACGCGCGTCACACCCCCCACGCGTCACACCTCCACGCGTCACATCCCCTTGTCCCGCTACGACTTCGGGAGACCCCCCATGGAAGCGCACGGCCGCACCCCCACCACCCGGCGCGCCCTGCTCCGCTCGGGCGCCTATCTCGCCACCGCCGCCACCGGACTCGCCGTCACCGGATTCGCCACGGCGGCCACCGCCGCCACCGCCCGCGCCGATGACAGACGCGGCCGCCGCGCGGCCGCCTACCCGCCCACCCACTGGATCCCGGCCTCGACCTCCAACTACCGGGTCTCCAGCCGCCCGACCTCGTATCCGATCGACTTCATCGTCATCCATGTGACGCAGGAGACCTTCCCGGACGCGATGAAGATCTTCCAGGACCCGGCCAAGCAGGTCTCGGCGCACTACATGGTCGCCTCGGCCGACGGCTACATCGGCCAGTTCGTCCGGGAGAAGGACGTCGCCTGGCACGCGGGCAACAAGGACTACAACAACCGCAGCATCGGCATCGAGCACGAGGGCTGGGTGGACCAACCGAAGTGGTTCACGGACGAGATGTACGCCTCGTCCGCCGCCCTGACCGCGGCCATCTGCGACCGCTACGGCATCCCCAAGACCCGCGACCACATCATCGGCCATGTGGAGGTCCCCGGCGCCGACCACACCGACCCCGGCCCGCTGTGGGACTGGGACCGCTACATGTCCTTGGTCAACGGGGCCTGACGCCCTCGGCCGCCGAAGAACAGCGGGGTCCGAGCCGCGAACACGGCGACGCGGCCGCCGGGCCGTTCGCCACCGACCGCTAATCTGTGCGGGTCAAGCACACGCACGGAAGGGGCGGACAGGTGGCGGACATCGAGGCGGCGCGCAAGGCGTTCGAGCGGTATGACCTCAACGGTGACGGTCAGATCACCGCGGCCGAGTACAAGAGCGTGATGGCGCAGCTGGGGGACCCGTATGTCACGGAGCCCGTCGCCCAGGCCGTCATCAACGCCCATGACTCCAACGGTGACGGGCTGCTCACCTTCGACGAGTTCTGGGCGGCTCAGAACAAGGACGACAAGAAGAAGGTCTGACCGGGCCGCACGGCGGCGCGGCCGGCGCGTCAGCGCCAGCCGCGCCGCTGTGCGCTCGCCCGCCGTCTGCGGTCGTTGCACAGCAGACAGCGGCCGTAACCGGGCGGCAGCGGGTCCTCCGGATCCCCGTACAGCGGATCGACGGCCCCGCGCGGATGCTGGGCACAGCCCGTGGCACCGTGCTCGGCGGTCAGCGATCCCGCCGCGGCGAGCGCCCGGCGCAGGGCGTCGGTGAGCACCTCCGTCTCCCGCCCGGAGGGTGCGGCGTCCAGCGAGAAGGCGATGTCCGACGCGGTGGTGAGCGCGCTGCGGAGTTCGCGCAGGTCTGCGTAGCTCATACCGGGCAGCGTAGGCGCACCCACCGACAACGCTTCGAGCGGCCGGTCAGTCCGCGCTCTCCCGCGCCTCCGCCTCGGACCCGGCGGCTTCCTCGGACCCGGCGGCCTCCTCGGACCCGCCGTCCACGCCCTCCGCCGCGTGGACGTCCTCCGCGTCCGCCGTCTCCTCGGCGGTGAGCGCCGCCGAACCGGGATTGGCCCATGCCTGGAGCGCGGCCTTGCTGGAGAAGTTCGCCACGTCCTTGTCCAGCGGGCGGTCGGTGTACTGGTGGATCTTCCACTTGGCCTTGATGCGCGGCTTGCCCGCCGTCACGTAGTCCGCTATCCACAGGCCGTCCCCGGCGTAGGACGTGGTGTCGTGGTTGAGCCAGAAATTCCGGTTGCAGTAGAGCAGGACGCGGTGCGTCGGACGCAGCTTCTTGACCTCGCGGATGAACCGGTCCTTCTCGGCGTTGCTGGCCCGGGTGCCGGAGCCGGTGGTCTCCCAGTCCACGGCGAGCAGATCGTGCTTCTGGGACGCGCACTTCTCGACGAAGTAACGCGCCTGCGCCGAGATGTTGCCCGGCCACAGGAAGTGGTAGAACCCGACGACACACCCCGCCTTGCGGGCCCGGGAGGCCTGCGAGCTCTGCTTCGGGTTGATGTAGGACCGCCCCTCGGTGGCCTTGATGAAGACGAAGGCCAGTCCGTCCGGGTCGAAGGTGGACTGGTACGAACTCACGTCGATGCCGTTCAGCATGGCGCCTGCCTCGGATCAAGAACGGGTGAAAACACGGGTGTTATTCCCCCTCTCGTACGGAGGACCCTACTGGGACGGGATCGCGGTCCGCAGGCGTTCGGACGCACACAAAGGGTACGAAGAGCGCGAGAAGAGCGCAGGACGAGCAGGAAGAGAAGCGGACCCGAGGGTTTGGCCATCCCCCGGGCCCTGTGGTGCCGCCCAATTGCACACGCCTGCCCGGATGGGAACGGGTCAGTCTGATGTCGTCGTGTTCTTCCGTTGAACTACCGCTCCACGAAGCGGGGCGGGCCGGATTCGAACCGGCATCCGACGACCGAGCCCGTGCCCGGTCGGTGCGGCGATCGGCGGCGAATGCTGAGGCTGGAGCAATAATCTGAGATTGAACGCGTGCCACGGGGGCACGGCCCGCCCGAAGACCGGGGGCTAAACCCGGCTACCTCCGTAAGGCGGACCCTTCCCTCTCGTGACCAAGTGCTCGGAGAGGTGGTCAAAACCTCCCGGACAACCGCGTGCATCACGACGAGCTTCAGTTTCAGCTTGCGCTCCTCGCGCACCCCGCGCCGCCGCTTGACCCGGCGGACGGGGAGTCCATGACGCTACCCGAACAGGTAGCCGAAGACCACCTCACCCACGCGCTGATCGGTGACGTCGATGCCGTTGGCCTCCTCGCGGGCGTACTTGACCGCCTGCTGGAGCTTCTCCACCCGGTCGAGCAGCTCATTGACGCGCCGCGCCGGGAGGGCCCCGGAGAACTTGACCGTCGTCCAGTAGCCGACGGGGATGTCCTCGTAGTAGACCTCGACCTGCGCCGGGTGCTTCTCCGTGGCCTCCGCCTTCACGTGGTTGCGGGGCACCTTCTTCGTACGGACGGTCCGTACGGCCTCGGTCTTCCAGCAGTCCGTCGACGGGTCGAGCGACCACGACTCGGCGGCGTCCAGGGTCGGCAGCCGGCGGATGAGGGCGGCGAGATCCGTCAGCTGCTTCTCCAGGAACAGCAGATACGAGACCGGCACATCGCGGAGCAGCGTGCGCCCCTCGACCTCGATGTCCGCGCGGGCTTCGCAGTTCGTCCAGTCCTTGGTGGCGGTCACATCGAACAGCCGGGTCAGTGTCGTCGCGGTGTCGCGGAGTACGTCCTCCGCCTTCACCTGCACCCGCGTCGACTCGGGCGGCAGCTGCTCGCCCTCCTCGTCCTTTGGCTGATAGGTACGGGAAATCCCCGCCAGCAGTGCCGGCTTGTCCAGACGGCGCTGGGACGCCGTGAGGTCCGCCTGCGTCTTGGACTTGACGCCCTTCTCCACTGCGATGATCTGATTGAGTTTCGCCACGTGCGGCACGCTAGCAGGGGCGACCGACCGTTCTCGAACGATATTCGAAGGCGCTTTTTCGAGGCGGCGATTCCGAGTGCGGCGATATCCGAGGCGGGCGTCAGGGGGGTCCGTCAGCGGGCTTCCGTCCATCTGGGGGCTCCCGGCCCCGCAGCGGGCGGGTGGTCCGTGCGTACCAGGCCGACGAGGCCACCGCCGGCCCGGCCGCGAGACCGGCCACGGCCACCAGAAAGACCACGATGAGCCAGGTCAGAAGCGTGAAGACGGGACCGAGCGGGCCGAAGTCGGCGAGCCCGCGGGCCATCGCCACGGGCATGAGCAACCGGGAGAGGTAACCGAGCAGGACGGTTCCCGTACCGGCGAGCACGGCGCCCGGCAGCAGATGCGCCCAGCTGACCCGGGCGCTCAGCAGCAGATGCTGGGTCCACCACCACAGCAGGGCGCTCGACAGCAGGGACAGCACCAGCCCGGAGACGACGCCCGTGCCGAACCCCCTGCGCAGCGGCGCCTGGACGAGGAGCGCCGCGAGCCAGACCAGCAGCCACAGCAGCCAGCGCCACGCCGCCACCCGGACCGCCGCCCTGGGCAGCCCCCAGCACCGTTCGCAGACCGCCTGGAGTGCCCGGCTGAACGCCGTCGCGGACACCAGGGTGACCAGCAGCCCGACGGCCCCCGAGGGGGTCTTGGCCGCTCCGGGGCCGGTGAACGTACGGCGCACCTGGTCGAGGACGTCACCGCGCACGCCCACCACCGAGCGCAGGGAGTCCGCCAGGAGGTTCTGGAGGGTGTCGGGGACGAAGGCGGCCACGGCCATCAGCAGGGGCAGGGCGGTGAGGAACGCCTGGGCCGCCAGCCGGGTGGCGGCTTCCAGCGCGTTCACCGCCACCAGCCGCTCCAGGAACCGGGCGGCCGGGCCGCGGCCGACCGCGGTACCGACGCGCTCCCACAGTGTTCGCAGCGCCCGCCGTGCCCGTAGCGCCCTCATGGCACACCGACCCGGCCGTCAGGGATTCTCCCCCTGGCGGCCGCCCGCGGCGTCGGGGAGCCCGGTGGCACCGGACCCGGTGGGACCGGGCGGGCCGGAGGCGCCGGCGAGGACGCCGAGCAGCGCCAGGACCCCCACGACGATGCCGAGGACGAGGCCGACGGAGGCCGGGGTGGGGTGGTTCCACAGCAGCAGGGCCAGCGCGCCGCCCGTGATCACGACACCGGTGGTCCAGGCCCGGTGGGTGTCCAGCCAGCGGCCGAAACCCCCGGTGCGGGCTCCGGCACGGGCCAGGCCCCGGCCGATGGCGCCGGTGCCGCGCGCCGCGGCCGAGCGGACGGCGCGGGCCCCGCGCCCGGGGCCGTACAGATGGGCGGCGAGCGCGGTGACGATCGCGATGACGAGAAGCGTGCGGGTGCTTTCGCGCAGGAAGCGTACGAGCGTGTCGAAGATGAAGGCCGCCGCGTCCCGGGGCAGGGTCGCGGGCGGGACGGAGTCCAGGTAGACGCCGCGCACCACGGCCAGGGCGACCAGCAGCGCGACCATCATCACCGCCGTGCCGACCCCGGCCGCCAGCAGTGTGAGCCGATGCGCGGGCGAGGCCCACACGGCGGACGCGGCGAGCACGACCGTCACGGCGGGCAGCCAGGGGGCGACGATGTCGAGGAGACGCATCGCGCCCTGTGCCTCGTCGAGCTTGTCCGTCCGCAGCAGCGTGAACTCCCGGTCGATGTGCGGGATCTTGGCGGCCTTCTCGTAGCCCGCCCGGACGAGGCGCTGTTTGACGTTGTCGATGAGCGTGCCGATGTCCAGGACGACCGCGTTCCCACGGGCCTGGACCGCGCTGGTGCCCTCGCCGGTGAGGACCTTCACGACGGCGGCGTGGGCGCGCCGGTTGGCCGCGTCCCACACCAGCGGGAACTGCTCGCTGGTGATCGCCTTGTGCACCACCCGGTGCACGGCGTCGGTCAGGGCGCCCTCCAGTGGCCCGCCGAGCATCCGGGTGCCGTCCACGATGACGGACGGGGCCCCGGCCTTGTCCAGGTTCTTCGCGAGCTGGGCGGCGATGGCGGGCACGTCGACCTGGTCGACCACGCGTTTGGTGAGCCGGTTGGTGACGGCGGTCTGGACGGAGGGGTTCCTGGCGATCGGGGCGACGGTCTGTACGTACCGGTGCGGGTCGGTGATCTCTTCGTGCAGCCAGGTGGCGACGACGGCCAGCGGGGAGAGCAGGACCGCCAGGACGAGCAGCACGCACGCCCCCGCGTGGCGCAGCCGCCGATGACGTACGGCCGCCGCCCCGCGCAGCCGCTCGTACTCCTGTCGCTCGCCCCCGCTGAGTGGGGGCGGCCCGGCGGGGCCGGCGGCGTCTTCGGGCGGAGCCATGAGTCCTCCCTCGCGCGGGAGGGGGGCGCCACCGGAAAGCGGAGAACGATGGCGTTACGGGGCAACTCCTCGACCCGCGGGTCCGAGGTCCGAGATCCTGGAAACGCGGCGGTGGGCCGTAACGATTCGCGTCCGGACACTTTCCTCTGACGGCGGCCCGCACCCCGTACCGGCCCCGGAGGGCGCCGGGGCCGGTCCAGAAGACGGGTGCGGTGCCTCACTCGCCGCCGGGTACCCGTGGGGACGGCGCCGGGAGGCGGACCGCCCCGATCACGGTGACGGGACGTGCGGGCGCCGCGCGCTGATACACCCGATGAGGATTGCCGTCGACCTGTCCCGTGCTGAATGGATCAAGTCCAGCTACAGCGACGGTAATGGAGGTGAGTGCGTGGAATTCACACCCGGTATAGCCCCCACTGCCGGTGTCGTCACCGTCCGGGACAGCAAGCACCCGGCAGACCCCGCCCTCCTCTTCCCCATGGAGGCGTGGACATCGTTCACCACCGCCGTGCGCGGCGGAGAGTTCCCGGCGCTCTGAGGCGCCGGTCTTGACCGGTGGGCGTCAGGCATGGTCAATCGTTGTGGCGATGCCGGACGCCCCGAGAAGTTCAGCAAGCAGGGAAACCTCTACCAGGGTTCCCCGATATCCCTCTTCCCCGGCGAGTTCGTCGGCCGACTGCTTCGCCTCGCCGATGGATACCCCGAAGGCATTGCGGAACGCTCTGAGGACCTTTCCTCCTGAACTGATCGGCTCCTCGACCCGGAGTCGCCGATACCCGTGCTCGGCCAGGATGGGCCGCCGAACTTCGTCCGGAGCGACGCCCCAATCACCGTCGTGCGAGACGCCACAGTTGTCGCAGGCCCACTCAAGCTCCCAGCGGAGCCTGCCCTCCTTCACCAATTGCACCGCCCACCCTTCGCACGGTCGGCCGCAATCACCACACGGCTCTATGAGCCTGGCCGCCTGCTGAATCATCGCCAGCCTCGCATTCTCATGTATCTGTCCACCGTTTCATAGAATTGCGCGGACATGCCGGAGCCGTCGCGAGGGTGATGTGTGCCACCGGGGATGCCGCGCCCGTACCAGCGGTGATGGAGTTCCTCGTGCACAAGTGTGTTACGCAGCTCGTCCCTGCTGACAAATGACTTCCATCCGACTTGAGTACCCACATTATTTTTGGCGATTCCCGTGCTTGCCCAGGGGCTGTACCGGGGCCGATGCGTGAACCGCAGGTGCTGGAAATCCTCTCTGATCATGGCGTCGATCGCCCGATTCCGCGATCGTGCCGTCTTGCCGGTCACATGACTCAGGTCCTTCGTCCAGACATTCCCCGCGCCCCTCTGCTCATCCTGTATGAGCGCCCCCGGGCCGGGGCGGCATGGCGCGAGGCCGTCAGGGTCCAGCGAAACATGAGGATTGTGGACGTACGTGAAGGGGTTGGGGGCCGGGGCGAGGCCCAGGGGGTCGGGGGTGAGATAGCGGGCGGAATCCGGATCGTAGTAGCGGTGGTGGTTGTAGTGGAGGCCGCTTTCTGGGTCGAAATACTGGCCAGGGAAGCGCAAGGGGGTGTAGGCCGTGCTGTCGGCGGCCCAGGTGGTGGTGCCCCAGAGGGTGGTGCGGGTGTGCCACGCGATGGTGCCCGATGTGTCGACGAGTTCGGTGGGGGTGCCGACCAGGTCGGTGACGATCGCGAAGAAGCGGGCGTCGATCTCGCGTTGGGTGGTGGTGTCGGTGACGCGCTCGGTCTGGGCTATGGGGCGGAGTCCGTCGTGGTCCCAGGTGAGGGTGACCGGGTGGGGGAGGTCCGGGGCGGTGGTGGTCTGTTCTATGAGGGTGGGGCCGTCCCAGGCGAAGGTGGTTTCCTCCGCGACGTCACCCGTGGCGGTGAGGCGTTGTTTGGCGGTGCGGCGGCCGAAGGGGTCGTAGTGGTAGCGCCAGACCGTGCCGTCGGGGGTGGTGACCGAGGTGAGGCGGTCTTCGGTGTCCCAGGTGTAGTGCCAGGTGTCGGGTTTGCGGGAGAGGCGGGTCTGCTGGCGGAGGGTGAGGCGGCCGGCGGCGTCGTGTTCGTAGCGGACCGAGCCCGCGCCGGTGATGCGCGTGCCGGTGTAGGTGCGGGGGCCCGTCGCCTCCTGCGCGGGTTGTGTGCTCGGCCAGGTGGCGTGGGTTTGGTTGCCCGCCTCGTCGTAGGCGTAGGTCTCGGTCCAGCTGTCGGCGTGGACGGTGGTCACCCGGCCTGTCGGGTCCAGGCTGAAGGTGCGCCGGCCCGACAGGTGGTCGTCCACCGCGGTGAGGTGGCCGTCGGGTCGGTAGGTGTACGCCCGGTGGTGGATGGTGCCGGATGCACCGGTCAGCGATTGCGTGGTCAGGCGGCCGAGCGGGTCCCAGGCGTTGGTGAGGGTGAGGGTGTGGCCGATGCGGCGCGTGGTTTCGCGGCCCGCCGCGTCGTGTGCGGAGGTGAGGGCATGGTTCCCGGCGGTCAGCGTGGTGCGGTTGCCCGCCGCGTCGTAGGCGTAGGTGGTCTCCGCTCCTGCCGGGGTGCGGCGGGAGACACGCTGCCCCGCTGCGTCGTAGGCCAGGCGCAGGGTGCGGCCGTTCACGGTCTCGGACAGCATGCGGCCGACGGGGTCGTAGGTCCGGGTCAGTCTGGCGTCCGGGCCGACGGCCTCGAGTAGTACTCCGGTCGGGCTCCAGCGGAAGGTCGCTACCTGCCCGGCGGCGTCCCTTGCCACCAGGCGGCCCAGCGCGTCGTGGACGTAGCGGGTGCGCCGGCCCAGCGGGTCGGTACGGAAGATGAGTTGGCCGGCCGCGTCGTGCTCGTACGTCACCCTACGACCGTCGAAGTCCGTCTCCGCTATCAGGTGGCCTGCCGGGTCGTAGCTGTAATTCCACGTCAGGCCCTGCGGGTTGGTGACCTGGGTCAGCCGCGCCGCCGCGTCGTGGGTGAAGGTGTAGCGGGCCCCGTCCGGGTCGGTGCGGGCGGCCGGCAGGTCGAAGTGGGTGTACTCGTACACGGTCGTACCGCCGACGGCGTCGGTGTGCGTGGTGCAGTTGCCCTCGCCGTCGTACGTCCACGACTCCGTCGACCCGTCCGGCCGGGTGCGGCGCAGGAGTTCGCCTTCCGGGTTCCACTCGTAGCGGGTCACCGCGCCCAGGGGGTCGGTCTCGGCCACGACGCGGCCGAACGCGTCCCGCCGGTAGTGGGTGGTGGCTCCCAGCGGGTCCGTGATCTCGATCGGGAGCCCGGCCCCGTCGCAGCGCACCCGGGTCGTCGCGCCCAGCGGGTCGGTGATGGCGAGCAGGCCGCCGCGCGCGTCGTAGAGGTAGCGGGTGGTGGCGTCGAGCGGGTCGGTGAGCGCGGTGCGGTTGCCCGCCGCGTCGAAGGTCTGCCGCCACACCGCGCCGCCCGGATCGGTGATCCGCACCGGGTTGCCCTGTGCGTCGAGCACCGCGCTGATCTCGCTGCCGTCCGGGCGGATCACGGCCGTCGGACGCCCGTGCTCGTCGTAGCGCAGGCCGGTGGTGCGGCCCAGCGGGTCGGTCTCCGCGACCGTACGGCCGGCCTGGTCATACGTGGTGCGGCTGACCGCGCCGGCCGCGTCGATCTCCCCGACGACCTGGTGCGCCTCGTCGATCAGATAGCGGGTGACCGCACCGTCCGGCGAGGTCAGGGTGGTGATCTTCAGATCGGGGAAGTCCGGGTCCACTCCGTCGTAGCCGATGCGGAGGGTGTGGTGACCGCCCTCGCCGCCCTCGGCGATGACCCGGTCGTGCTCGTCGTAGGCGTAGGAGTACCAGCGGTGGTTGGTGTCGGTCCAGGACGTGATCCGCCCGGCCTGGTCGTAGGCGAAACGCAGCGGCAGGCCCGAGGAGCCCGTCACTTCGGTGAGGTGGCCGTCGGTGTAGCCGTAGCCCCTCACCCGCACGTCCGCCACGTACAGGCCGGTGATCCGCTCGTTCTCCGACGTCAGCCGCAGCCGGTAACCACCGTTGTGGAGGATCTCGACGGGCGTGCCGGAAGCGTCGTAGGTGAAGGTGACGCGGTTGCCGTTGCGGTCGGTGATCTCCCGCAGCAGTGCCAGTGCCTCGTCGCGGTGGGGGGTGAAGGCGCGGACGAGCCCGGTCTGCGGGTCGGTGACGGTGTACGTGCCGCCGTCCGCCGTCCGTGCCAGGGGCCACCGCGGCCCCTCCGCGGGCAGGACCGCGGTGCCGCCCGGCACCGGATGCGGATAGGCCAGCAGCAGGCCGTCCTCGGTGAAGAAGACCACGCCCCGCTGGTCGAACTCCAGTCGCTGGTCGGCCGTTGAGGCCCAGGTCGGGCCGAACCACCGCCCGGCGCGGTATCCGGAGTCCACCCGGCGGGAGAACACCAGCGGCAGCACACCCGGCAGCGCCACATCCGTCTGCGGCAGGAACATCCGTCCGGTCGCCACGTCCACCGGATCGGTACGGCCGTGCCGCACCCGGTCCCAGGTACGGGAGAACACCCCCCGGCCACGGCTCCGGAGGGCGCCGCGCGCCCAGCGCATCGCCTCACGCGTCGCCAGCCTGGCCCCGACGCGGGAGGCGATCGGGGCCAGGGCACGCGGGGCGAGGCCCATCAGCAGGGTCTCCGCCAGCCCTCCACCCATGGCGAGTTCCAGCGGCAGCGCGTACGGCATGGCGAACATGGCCAGGGTGAGGAGAAGGGGAAGGCCGACCTCGAGCAGCTTTTCCAGGAGGAAGCGGTGGGTGCCGAGGATGTCGTAACCGGCCAGCGGGGCCTCGCCGTCGGCGATCGCCGGCCAGCGGGACAGCAGCAGGACGCCGACCACGAGGGTGCCCGCGCAGACGGCGACGCGGAACTGGACCAGGGCGACGGTCTCGCCGAGGACGGAAGCGCTCGCGGCCCGGTAGCCGCGTACGGCGGAGATCAGGCGCCACAGGGTCAGGGCCAGCCCGGCCAGGCCGACGCCGATCAGGATGCGCAGCCCGGTGCCCTCGGTGAAGTACTCCTGGAGATCCTTCGTGGCCGGGAAGGAGCCCACCGCCAGATACAGCAGGGAGGGGACGGCCAGCAGCAGGCTGAGCACCAGGAGGACCTTCTCGTGCCGTGGCCGGCGGGGCCGCTGCTCCTTCGCCCGGCGCCACAGCTGCCGTAAGGTCACGCCGTGCCATGCCTCCTGGCTGGAGGTGGCGTCCATGCGCCGGGTCTGCTCGGCGACCGACTCGCGCAGCGGCCGCAGCTTCTCCGCGCGGGTGCGGGGGTGGGCCGTGGCGTACAGCAGCGCTCTGCGCCGCCGGGCGTAGCCCAGGGCGATGATCCAGGTGGCCGGGGAGCGCGACAGGGCGTATCCGAAGAGGGCTTCGGGGGCGGTCCGGCCCTGGCGTTCGGCGGTCAGCGCGACCTCGGGCTCGCGCCGCCGGCCTGCGCGGGACCGGCGCAGATCCCAGATCCACGCGGCGGCGAGGCACCCCAGGATGATCCACAGGCCCCACTCCCCGGCCAGCCTCTCCCGCCACTCCATCGCGGTGTCGTTGCCCTGGAAGGCGGCGGCGTGATTGGTCACCCAGTGGATCGCCACCGCCCCCGCCATCGGCACCAGCGCCGCCGCCCGGGTCAGCGCGCGGGTACCGCACCACAACAGGCCCACCGCCAGCCCGCCGAGCACGCTGGCGACGATGTGTACCTCGTAGGGGAGTGCCGGCCCGTCGACGACGTCGATGGTGCCGGTCGGTGACGGAAACCAGCTGCCGAGGATCTGCCCGAGGCCGGGAACGTACGGTTGACCGCTCAGTCCCTGTGCGATCAGCCAGCCTCCCTCATCCGAGGGAACGGCCTTGCCCGCGGACTCGGCGTACATCAGAAGGTTCTCCAGCAGGCTGAACCCCGCCCCGGCGGCGCCGCCCAGCACCACGAAGTCCGCCAGACCCCACTGCATCCGCCCGCGCAGCGCCCACCCCACGACCAGGAGTGGTGCGACCTTCAGCAGCTCCTCCACCACCGGGGCCGTCGTCCACGACACCACATCCATGACGGCCGCCAGAGACTTCTGCCTCGCGGTGGCCAACTGCCGTGCCACCACGAGCTCCAGCAGCATCGAGAGCACGCCGCAGCCGTACGCGCCCACCCCGAAGGCGAGGAGCACCGTCGGCCACCGCACCGTCCGCACCGGCCAGGACAGCAACAACAGCTGTAGCACGGCCCATACCGACGCAAGCGCCATCCATAACGCCACGCCCCGCAACCCCCTCCGACGGTGTTACCGATCCGTCACGCTAAGTCGAACCGCCGTGCCGGACAAGGGACTTCATGGGCGGGTGGTACGGATGTGGCCGCACCGGAACGTGCTCGAGTGCGCCACCCCTCGGGGCGGCGCACTCGATCACGTATTCCGGGCGTCCGGCGCTCACTGGTGCCGTGACGGGCGGGTGCGGGGCAGCAGGACGGCGGCGATGACCAGCCAGACGAGCCCGCCGAAGCGCACGACCGGCAGCAGGTAGCTGAACGGGTCGGCCACCAGCGAGAGCATGGAGAGCATCCCCGCGGCGGCCAGGGCCAGCCCGGCCCAGGTCAGCGGGCGGGGCAGCAGGCGGGCCATCAGTCCGGTCACCGAGATGCCGGCGACGAGCATCGCGAACGTCACCGAGTAGGCGGCGCCGCCGGACAGGAACGACAGGTCGGCCAGCGCGCGGGCCAGGGCCGGATCGGCGTCCATGGGCAGACGGCCACCGGCCCAGCCGAACAGCGCGCTGCCGCTCAGCGCCGCGGCCGCCAGCACCCCGCCCACCAGCGTGATCGCCGAGCCCGGTGCGGTGATGCCCAGCGCCCGCAGTCGGCGGTAGAGCACCGCTGCCATGAGCGCCAATGGCGTGGCCGAGGCGAACAGCAGCAGCGAGCCCAGCTCGATGGTGGTGCCGTGGTCCCGCGCGTACGTCAGCACGTCCTTGCCGGAGGCGTCGGGGCGCGGGGTCGAGCGGTTGACGACGACGTAGCCGATGGTCAGGACGGTGAACGCGAGCACGGGGGCCAGCAGCGGGGGCCCGCCCTGGGGGCGGCGGCCGGGGGTGTGCTCACCGGGGGTCGTCCGGGTGGGAGGGGCGGGGGATGTGGTCGGGGGGGTCGTGCTGGGCATGGCTTCTCCTCCGTTGGTCGGCCGGGTCCGTTGGTCGGGTCCGTCGGTCGGCCGGGTCCATTGGCCGGTCAGGACCGCTGGTCTGCCAGAAAACCGATACGGAAGATAATGATTACAAGTTAGAACGATTGTCAACCGAGTACGATGTCCGCATGGGAACGACCAACGAAGGTGAACGGCCACCAGGCCCACACCCCACCGGTGCCGCCTTTCTGCTGGCCCAGCTCGGCGCCCACGCCGCCAAGCTGTTCGCCGAGCGCCTGGTGGAGCTTGACCTGACCCCGCCGCAGGGCGGCCTGCTGCGGCTGCTGGCCGGTTCCCCGGGCCGCAGCCAGCGCGAGCTCGCCGACGACCTGGGCATGCCGCCGAGCCGGTTCGTCGCGTTCGCCGACGAGCTGGAGCGGCGCGGGCTGATCGAGCGCCGTAAGAACCCTGTCGACCGGCGCCTGTACGCGGTCCATCTGACCGACGAGGGCGGGAAGGTGCTGGCCAAGCTGCGGAAGGTGGGCGCGGAGCACGAACGCCGGATGACCGAGGGCCTCTCGGAGGAGGAGCGGGAACAGCTGACCGGGCTGCTGCGGCGGCTGGCGGACCGGCAGGGCCTCAGCCCCGGCGTTCACCCCGGCTTCCGCTCCGTGCGCGCCGAGCGCTCCGGCCGTGCCGAGCGCTCCGGCCGCCGGGCGGGCCACCGGGAGGGGGTGCCCGGCGACGGCGTGGGGGACGGTGGCTCCTCGATGTAGCGCACCCTCGGTACTCGCCCCCGCGACCATGACGTACCGGGAGGGAGGCGTGTGGGGTGGTGGAGGTCGCGGCTTCGTTCCCGGTGGGGATCGACCTCGACCAGCTCTGTCCGCTCAGACCTTGAACACGCGCACGGCTGGTCCGCAGAGCAGGCCCAAGTCCTCAGGGTCCGAGGTCAGAACGGTGACGGGAGACGGCGAGGTCAGTGCGGTGGCGGCCACGATGGCGTCGAGTGCGTACTTGTGGCCGTGCAGACCCGCCGCGGCAAGGAGCTTGCTGGCGTGGCGGGCGATGACCTCGGTCGGCGGCACGACGTTGACGCGTGAGACGGCGTAGTCGAACCGGGCCTGGTGTGTCCTGGGATCGCGCGCCTCGACCAGTGTGACCGAGCTGGTGACCACGCGGATGTCCTCGGCCTCGGCCGCGGCCAGCCACTCCGTGAGTTCGGGGTTACGCCGTACGAGCTGGGACAGCCCTTCGCAGTCCAGGACCAGGGTCCCGCTCACGCGGCGTCCGCGGAGCCGGCTGTGTCGCCGCGCAGCAGGGCTCGTTTCGCCTCGACCGCCGCATGGTCAACCGGGCCGTGTGCGGCCTCGGCGTCCTCGATGAGTTCACGCAGCCGGTCCCGCTCCAGCTGCCGCTGGATGAGGGCTTCGACGTACGCGGACAGGCCACGCTTGCCGACGCGCTCCTTGAGCGCGGCGATCGTGCCCTCGTGGAGGGAGACGGACACCGGTCGTGTGGGGCCTTCGCCGGGGGTGGGGTGGGTGGCCATGCCGCAATTCTAACAAAGCAATTATTATTGCGCCTTCGCCTGGCGGGGTGCGCCTCACGCCTGTGTCCGCGCCAGGTGTCGCAGCTTGTCCGGGTTGCGGATGATGCGGATCTCGGTGATGCGGGCGTCCGCGATCTCCGCGCAGGCGACGGTGTCCGGGCGGCCCGCGACCGTGAGGAGCAGTCCCGGGCGGCCGTTGACGTCGACCGGGTGCACCTGGGGGTCGTCCATCGGCTGGGAGACGACGGCGGCGAGGAAACGGGCGACCTTGTCCGCGCCCTGCTGCGGGCGGAGCGCGGCCTTCACCTTGCCGCCGCCGTCGCTCCACGCCGTCACATCGGGGGCGAGCAGCTCCATCATGCGGTTGAGGTCGCCGCCGAGACAGGCGGCCAGGAACTCATCGGTGACCCGGCGCCGCACCTCGTCCGGTGCGTCGTAGCGCGGTCGCCGGGCCTGGACGTGTGATCTGGCCCGGCGGCCGACCTGCCGTACGGCCGCCTCGCCGCGTTCCAGCATTCCGGCGATCTCCTTGAAGGAGAAGCCGAAGACCTCCTTGAGCACGAAGACCGCCCGCTCCAGCGGGGAGAGGCTTTCGAGGACGACGAGCAGGGCGAGCGACACCGATTCGGCCAGCTCCACCCCCTCACCGGCGTCGGGCTGGGTGACCAGCGGCTCGGGCAGCCAGGGGCCGACGTACCGCTCGCGGGTGGCGGCGGCCGAGGTGAGCCGGTTGAGGGCGAGGTTGGTGACCGTACGGGCCAGATAGCCGGCCGGGTTGTCCACCGGGGTGGACACCTGACTACAGCGCAGCCAGGTGTCCTGCACAAGGTCCTCGGCGTCGGCGACGCTGCCGAGCATGCGGTAGGCGATACCGAACAGCATGCGCCGGTGTTCTTCGAAGGTGGTCGCGTCGATCACGTCCGCGACGGTACCCCGGACGGTACGCCGCAGGCGTCCGAGAATCCCTGACTGGTCAGGCCGAAGGCGCTGTTGACGCGCGAGCGGTAGTTCTCCAGGCCGACCATGGCGGTGAGTTCGACGAAGGCCGCCTCACCGAGCCGCTCGATCAGGGCGGCCGCGAGCTCGTCGGTGACGCGGGGTTCGGTCTCGGTCATCGCCTCGGCGTAGTCCAGGACGAGCAACTCCAGCTCGGTGAAGGCGTCCTGGTGGTCGCGCCACCCCGGCACCTTGGAGATCTTCTCCATCGGGAGTCCGAGGGAGTCGGCCTCCCAGTGGCCGAAATCCAGGCACCACGAGCAGTTGATCCTGGCCGACACGGCCATGACCGCCAGGTGCTTGAGGCCCGCGTCGAGGCGGTTCCACTTGGCGGCACCGCGCTCGGCCCGGACGTAGGTGAGCAGCACCCGCGCGTTGTGCCCGGCGGCCAGACCGGGGTCGAGCACCTTGCCGTAGGTGCGCCGGGAGTACCAGGCGCCGATGCGGTTGAGCAGCGTGTCGGGCGGGGTGAGCGAGATACGGACCATGGCGGGTCTCTCCATCGTGTCGTACGGATCGCGGGTCGCACCCGTGACTCGGGCGGCTGCCGAGCGGGGCTCACGAAGGTTTCCGCAGGTGCGACAGACCAGGCCGCCGGAGTGTGACATCCGGGGGTTGCCCGTCGCGGCGAACCCGGCCGGGGGCCGCCGAGGCCGGATGGTTTTCCCGGGCAGGTAGTGCGGGGATACAGTCCGGCCAGGGACCGGACCGGGACCAGGGGAGGGGCCGGTGTGATCGAGATCGTCACGGTGAGCGCGCTCACCGCATTCCTCGCGGCGGTGGGGAACGGCGCGGCCGGAGAAGTGGGCAAGCAGCTGCTCGTGTCGACGGGCACGCTGGTGAGACGGACCCTGGGCCGGGAGACGCCGCTGCCGGCCACCGCGGAGGGGCGGGAGGCACTGGCGCGGCAGATGCACGCGCGCCTGAGTGACGAGGGCGGGCGGTCCGGCGAGTGGGCCCTGCTGCTGCGGAGCCTGCCGGACGCGGCGGTGGCGCTGCGCCCCGTGGCGGGACTGCCGCCCGCCGCACGGGACTTCACCGACCGCGAGAACGTCCTGAGGCAGCTGAAGCGGGAGGCGACCCGCGCCGCCGCCGGGCGGCCGCGGGTCGCGCTGCTGCACGGGCCGCCCGGCATCGGCACCACCGCGGTGGCCCTGCACTGGGGCGCCGCCCAGATCGCGCGGTACCCCGACGGACAGTTCTACGTCGATCTGCGCGACGCGGCCGGGGAGGGTGGGCTGGAACCGGCCGCCGTCCTGCTGCGCCTGCTGCGGCAGATGGGCGTCGAGCCCGAGCGGATTCCGCCCACGGAGACCGGGCGGGAACAGCTCTACCGGCGGTTGACGGCCGGCCGCCGGGCGCTGGTGGTGATCGACCACGCCTCCTCGGTGGCGCAGGTCCGCCAACTCGTTCCGGCCACGCCGGAGGTCTTTTTGCTGGTGGTGGCCTCCGGTCCGCCGTTCGCGCTGGAGGCGCTGCGCATCGCCGTACCACCGCTGGGCGAGCGGGACGCGCTGCGGATGCTGAGGAAGGTGGCCGGGCCCGAGACGGTCGCGCGGGCCAAGCCGCGGCTGCCCGCCCTGCTGGACACCTGCGCGGGCAACGCCTTCGCTCTGAAGGCGGCGGCGATGCGCCTGTTTGCGGAGGGTACAGCCGAGGAAATGAACGATGAGCCGGACTGCCCGGAGGTATCCCACGCGTCCGCGCGGTCTCATCCGGTGCACACCGTGGCACGGGAGGCGTGTCGCCGTCTCGGGCCGGAGCCGGCGCGGCTGTGCCGGCTGACCGCGCTGGGTGGCTGGCCCGCGATTGACGCCCGGCTGGCCTCGGACGCCGCCGCCGTGACCGAGGCGGAAGCCGCCCGGATGCTCGCCGAGGCGGCGGACGCGCAGCTGGTGGAGCCGGTGGGGGACGGACGGTACCGCTTCCGGCCCGAGGTGCGCCGCCATCTGGCCGACGCCGCCGGGCCGGAGCACGGGATTCCGGAGTGCTTCGCGGCGGTGTCACGGGTGCTCGATGGGCTGCTGAACCGGGCGCTGCACGCCGCCCACGCCGCCCTGCCGCAGAGCTGGCGGACCGAGCCCGCACCCGCGCGGGGGACTCCGTACGGCGGCGCGGCCGAGGGCATGGCGGCCCTGCTGGCCGAGGCCGGGAACCTGGTGCGGGCGGTCTCGGTGGCGGACGAGTACCAGCACATCGGCACGGCGCTGCGGCTGGCCCGCGCGCTGTGGCCGCTTCAGCTGAAGGCCGGACACTGGGACGAGGTGCTGCCCGCCCTCCGGATCGCGGCCCGGTGCGCCGACGAGCACCAGCCGCGCACCCGCATGGCGGGCGCGCTCCACTTCCAACTGGGCCACTGCCTGGGCGAGCTGGGGCGGTGGGAGGAGGCCGAGCACGCGGTGCGCGCCGCCGTCGCCGGTGAGCGGGCGGCGGGCCACGTACGGGGCGAGGCGTCGTCCGTGGAGTTCCTCGGCCTGTTGTCGCTGTACCGATGGCGGTACGAGGCGGCGTACGAGCGGTTCGTCGAGGCGGAGGGCATCTACCGGCGGATCGGCCCCGGCCAGGAGGGCGCGGCGGACCTGCCGCGTGCCCTCGCCCTGATCGAGCGGCACCAGGGGCGTGCCCTGCGCGGCCTGGGACGGCTGGCGGAATCCCGCCTCCGTCTGGAGGCCGCGCGGGACTTCTTCGCGGAACGGGGAGAGGCGTACAACCAGGCCCGTACGCTCACGGACCTCGCCGAGACGCTGCACGACGCCGGCGAGCACGCCGAGGCTCTGACGAGGATCGCCGAGGCTGAACGCCTGCTCAGTCCGGAACAGGCGACTGTGCACCTGGGCTATCTGGCCCGGCTGCGGCTGCGCTGCGAGGCCGCCCGGTCCCGGTAGCGGGGGTCACCGTCACCGGGTGCACGCGGCCGGCCGTGTGCACCCGGAGGGTCACCCCGCCCGGCGGCACCGCACCGCCACCGGCCAGCCACGCGTGCAGCGCCGAGGCGTAGGCCGCCGGATCGGCGTCCGCTCCCGGGGCCGCCGACAGCTGGAACATGCCGTACTCCCGGGCGCGCACGGTGCAGCTGTGCGGACCGGTCACATATCCGGCGAGCGAGCAGTGCGGATACCGGCGCAGCACCTCGGCGGTCCACTCCGCCGGGCCGCCCAGGCGGGGGTCGTCCGGCCGCCCGTCCCGGTAGATCACATCAGCCGACGTCAGGTCGCCGGGGTCGCGGGTGTCCTCGTGGACGGCGCGGTGTGTCTCGCCGGCCGTGTCGTACGGCATGCCGTGTGCCGTGTCGTACGGGTGCCCCGTGGAGCGTTCGATCCTGACGTCCGTGACGTCCGCTCCCCGGGCCCGCGTACCGACGTGCGTCCGCACGTCCAGGGGAGCCGTACGCCGCGGGGGTTCGTACGGCGGCAGGGGCAGCGGCTCCAGCAGGGCGGGAGCCGCGGGCTCGGGCAGGTCCATCAGCGTGTAGAAGAGCCTCCGCAGCAGCCCCGCCGACGCGCCCGGTGCCGAACTGGTGAACTCCGCCGGACCGGCCGGCGGGCGGTGCCCCGCCAGCAGGTCCTCCAGCTGACCCCGCAGCGGGCCGTACGGGTCGAGCCGGGGGGCCTCCCGGACGAACGTCGCGAGCGGCGCTTCGGGGTCCAGCCGGTCCCGCGTGGCCGCCGCGAGCAGCACGGGGATGCCCAGCGCGGCGGCGTAGTAGGACACCGCCCCGAAATCCCCCAGTACGACATCCGCCGCCAGCAGGGCCTGTCGCCACGCGTGCACGGGGTCGATCAGGGTCAGTCCGCCGCGGCGGGCCCGGTCCAGCCAGACGCGGATCTGCCCCGGCCCGTGCCCGTACCAGATGTTCGGATGCAGTACGGCCGCCAGCCGGTAGTCGTCGGCCGGCAGCTCGGAGGCGAGGCGCGGCAGCAGGCCCGGCAGGACGTCCTGGCCGCCGCCGTTCCCGAAGAAACCCTCGGGATTCCAGGTGGAGTTCAGTACGACGAGCCGCTGACCTCGGCGTACGCCCAGGGCGCGGCGGAACCGCTCCCGGTGGCGGCGCCCGGCCAGCATGCGGTCGAAGCAGGGGTCGCCGGCGAGGACGGAGGTCTTCTCGGCTTCCGGGCACACCCGCCGCAGCCGCTCCAGCTGCTCCGGGTGGGAGAGGACGAGGCCGTCCACGAACGGCTCACCGTCCGCCAGCAGCCACTCCGGCGACAGGCCGAAGGTCGGCTCGGGGGTCGCGGGGCTCGCGGCTCTCGTGTCTCGTGACTCGTGACTCGTGACTCGTGACTCGTGACTCGCCCAGTTTCTTAGTGTATCCAACTCCATGGGACAGGACAGCCAATTTGCCTTGTATGTCCTGAAGTTGCCCACCGAAGCTCGCGGACACCGCCAGATCCACCGGTGTCGCCAACGCCTGTTCCCAGGGCAGCACGGGCAGCCCCAACTCCGCGAACAGCGCGTCGATCCCGCTCTGGAAGGCGGATGACCCGGTCGAGGTGACCAGGAGTTGGACCCGGAAGTCGTCGTGGAACAGCGGCAGTACGTCCAGCAGGCGGCCGGCCGAGGTGACGTTGTGCACCACGAACAGGACCCGTCGGCTCGTCGCCCGGCTGGCCCAGCGTTCCGCGCCCTCCCCGACCGGCACCCGTAGCGCCGGGGCGTCAGCCCACCCCACTCGCCGTTCCCTCCGCCGTTCCCTTCGTCAGCACTCGATGACGTTGACCGCGAGTCCGCCCCGCGCCGTCTCCTTGTACTTGACCTTCATATCGGCCCCGGTGTCCCGCATGGTCTTGATGACCTTGTCGAGCGAGACATGGTGGCGGCCGTCGCCGCGCAGCGCCATCCGCGCGGCGGTGACCGCCTTGACCGAGGCCATGCCGTTGCGCTCGATGCAGGGGATCTGGACCAGGCCGCCCACGGGGTCGCAGGTGAGGCCGAGGTTGTGTTCCATGCCGATCTCGGCGGCGTTCTCCACCTGTTCCGGGGAGCCGCCGAGGACCTCGGCGAGACCGCCGGCGGCCATGGAGCAGGCGGAGCCGACCTCGCCCTGGCAGCCGACCTCGGCGCCGGAGATCGAGGCGTTCTCCTTGAAGAGCATGCCGATCGCGCCCGCGGCGAGCAGGAAGCGGATGACGCCCTCCTCGTCGGCGCCCGGGACGAAGCGGGTGTAGTAGTGCAGGACGGCGGGGATGATGCCGGCCGCGCCGTTGGTCGGGGCGGTGACCACGCGTCCGCCCGCCGCGTTCTCCTCGTTGACCGCCATGGCGTAGAGGGTGATCCACTCCATGGCGCGGGCGGCCGGGTCGCCCTCGGAGCGCAGGGCGCGGGCGGCGGTGGCGGCGCGGCGGCGGACCTTGAGGCCGCCGGGCAGGATGCCCTCCTGGGACATGCCCCGGGCCACGCAGGCCTCCATGACGTGCCAGATCTCCAGGAGGCCCGCCCGGACCTCCGACTCCGTGCGCCACGCCTTCTCGTTCTCCAGCATCAGGCCCGAGATGGACAGCCCCGTCTCGCGGGAGAGCCGCAGCAGCTCGTCACCGGTGCGGAAGGGGTGGGTGAGGACGGTGTCGTCGAGCTTGATGCGGTCCTCGCCGACCGCGTCCTCGTCCACCACGAAGCCGCCGCCGACCGAGTAGTACGTCTTCTCCAGCAGCGGATGGCCCTCGGCGTCGTACGCCAGCAGCGACATGCCGTTGGCGTGGTACGGCAGGGAGCGGCGGCGGTGCAGGATCAGCTGGGCCGGCTCATCGAAGTCGATCTCCTGGCCGGAGCCGATCTCGGCGCCGAGCAGCCGCAGCCGCTTGGTGGCGCGGATGCGCTCCACCTCGCCGTCGGCCGCCTCGACGTCGACGGTGCGCGGGGAGTGGCCCTCCAGGCCCAGCAGCACGGCCTTCGGGGTGCCGTGACCATGACCGGTGGCGCCCAGTGAGCCGAAGAGCTCGGCCCGGACGGAGGCGGTGTGGGTCAGCAGGCCCTCGTTCTTCAGCCGGCGGACGAACATCCGCGCGGCCCGCATCGGGCCGACGGTGTGCGAGCTGGACGGGCCGATGCCGATCGAGAAGAGGTCGAAGACGGAGATGGCCACCGGGGGACTCCTTTGTCTGCACGTGAGGGGGCGTGCGGGGGTGGTGCGGGGGCGCGCCGGGGTGGGCGCGCCCCTGTGCCCGGGACGGTTCCGGGACCGCTCCGGCATTCGGCCGGGTCCGGCCGGAATCGCTCCCGAATCCGGCCGGGTCCGCTCCGGAACCCGGCCGGGTCCGCGCCGGGGTTACTCCGACAGATGCGCGTACAGCGGGTGCTTGTCGGCCAGGGCGGTGACCCGGGCCTTCAGCGCCTCCGCCTCGGCCGCCCCGAAGGAGGCGGGCGCCTTGAGCGTCTCGGCGATCACGTCGGCGACCTCGCGGAAGTCGTCGGCGGTGAAGCCGCGCGTGGCCAGCGCCGGGGTGCCGATCCGCAGACCCGAGGTGACCATCGGGGGCCGCGGGTCGTTCGGGATGGCGTTGCGGTTGACCGTGATGCCGACCTCGTGGAGCCGGTCCTCGGCCTGCCGCCCGTCCAGCTCGGAGTGGCGCAGATCGACCAGGACCAGATGGACGTCGGTGCCGCCGGAGAGGACGGAGACGCCCGCTTCGCGCACATCGGGCTGGGCCAGGCGTTCGGCGAGGATCTTGGCGCCCTCCAGCGTGCGCTCCTGGCGCTCCGTGAAGGCGGAGCTCGCCGCGACCTTGAAGGCCACCGCCTTCGCGGCGATCACATGCTCCAGCGGACCGCCCTGCTGACCCGGGAAGACCGCCGAGTTGATCTTCTTGGCCAGCTCGGCGGTGGAGAGGATCACACCGCCGCGCGGACCGCCCAGGGTCTTGTGGGTGGTGGTGGTCACCACATGGGCGTGCGGGACGGGCGAGGGGTGCAGCCCGGCCGCCACCAGACCCGCGAAGTGGGCCATGTCGACCATCAGGTACGCGCCGACCTCGTCCGCGATCCGGCGGAAGGCCGCGAAGTCCAGCTGGCGGGGGTAGGCCGACCAGCCCGCGATGACCAGCTTGGGGCGGTGCTCCTTGGCCAGCCGCTCGACCTCGTCCATGTCGACCAGACCGGTCTCGGCGTCCACGTGGTAGGGCACCACGTTGTACAGCTTGCCGGAGAAGTTGATCTTCATGCCGTGGGTCAGGTGGCCGCCGTGCGCCAGGTTCAGGCCCAGGATCGTGTCGCCGGGGGAGAGCAGCGCGAACATCGCGGCCGCGTTGGCCTGGGCGCCCGAATGCGGCTGGACGTTCGCCGCCTCTGCGCCGAAGAGTTCCTTCACCCGGTCGATGGCGATCTGCTCGACCACATCGACGTGCTCACAGCCGCCGTAGTAGCGGCGGCCGGGGTAGCCCTCGGCGTACTTGTTGGTCAGGACCGAGCCCTGGGCCTCCATGACCGCCGCCGGAGCGAAGTTCTCGGAGGCGATCATCTCCAGGGTGGACTGCTGGCGGTGGAGTTCGGCGTCGACAGCGGCGGCGACGTCCGGGTCGAGGTCGTGCAGGGAGCTGTTGAGAAGCGACATCAGGGTCCCGATCGGAAGAGGAGGGTCAGTTTTCGGCGAAGGCGGTGTACTCGTCGGCGGAGAGCAGGTCCTCCGGCTCGCCGGTCACCCTCACCTTGAACAGCCAGCCGCCCTCGAAGGGGGCGGAATTCACCAGCGCCGGGTCGTTCACCACGTCCTCGTTGATCTCGGTGACCTCACCGGAGACCGGCGCGTACAGGTCGCTGACCGACTTGGTGGACTCCAGCTCACCGCAGGTCTCACCGGCGGAGACGGCGGAGCCGACGTCCGGGAGCTGGACATAGACGACGTCGCCGAGCGCGTTGGCCGCGAATTCGGTGATGCCGATCGTCGACACGCCGTCCTCGTCGGCGGCCGACAGCCACTCGTGCTCCTTGCTGTAGCGCAGCTGCTGGGGGTTGCTCATGGTCCGATTCTCCTGGATAGGGGGGAGGGCTTGGGAAATGGGTCTTAGCTGGTGGGATGCGACGCGCCGGGGAACGAGGGGACGCCTCCCGGAAAGCCGTCTCCCGGGAAGCCGTCTTCCGGGAAGGCGTCTCCCGGGAAGGCGTCTCCCGGGAAGGGCGAGGGCGGTGGCTCAGCGCTCGCGCCGGTAGAAGGGGAGCGCCACGACCTCGTACGGCTCCTGGCTGCCGCGGATGTCCACCGAGACCCCCTCGGTGCCGGGCTTGGCGTACTCCGCGTCCACGTACGCCATGGCGATCGGCTTGCCCAGCGTCGGGGAGGGCGCGCCCGAGGTGACCTGGCCGATCCGCGAGCCGTCGGCGGCCAGCACGGCGTATCCGGCGCGCGGCACCCGGCGGCCCTCGGCGACCAGGCCGACCAGGGTGCGCGGGGTGACGCTGTCCGCCCGGCGGGACGCGGCCTCCAGGGCCTGGCGGCCGATGAAGTCGCCCGGCTTGTCGAACTTCACCACCCGGCCGAGCCCCGCGTCGAAGGGGGTGGTGTCGGTGGACAGCTCATGCCCGTACAGCGGCATCCCCGCCTCCAGGCGCAGGGTGTCCCGGCAGGACAGACCGCAGGGCACCAGGCCCACCGGGGCGCCCGCCTCGGTCAGCGCCTCCCAGACCCGCTCGGCGTCGCCCGGCGCGAGGAACAGCTCGAAACCGTCCTCGCCCGTGTAGCCGGTGCGGGCGATCAGGGCCGGGACGCCCGCGACGGTGCCCGGCAGCCCGGCGTAGTACTTCAGCCCGTCCAGGTCGGCGTCGGTCAGGGTGCGCAGGATGCCCGCGGACTCGGGCCCCTGGACCGCGATCAGCGCATACGCGTCCCGGTCGTCCCTTACGGACGCGGTGAAACCGCCGGCGCGCTCGGTCAGCGCGTCCAGCACCACCTGGGCGTTGGCGGCGTTGGCGACGACCAGGAACTCCTCGTCCCCGAGGCGGTAGACGATCAGGTCGTCCAGGATGCCGCCCTCGTCGTCGCAGATCATGGTGTAGCGGGCGCGGCCCACGGCGAGCGCGGACAGATGGCCGACCAGCGCGTGGTCCAGGGCCTGCCCGGCCTGCGGACCGATGAGAGAGATCTCACCCATGTGGGAGAGGTCGAAGAGCCCGGCGCGGGTGCGCACCGCCGTGTGCTCATCGCGCTCGCTGCCGTAGCGCAGCGGCATGTCCCAGCCGGCGAAGTCGGTCATGGTGGCGCCGAGCGCGCGGTGCCGCGCGTCCAGCGCGGTACGGCGTGGGGTGGGCGGGGCGTCGGTCACGGTTCAGGCTCCAGGAGGTCAGGTCGGGGTCGCGCGACGGCGAGGTCGGACGGCAAGGACGCGTACGTCCTCCCCATCTGTCATCGGAACCTGAGAGGTTCGCCGTGACGCCCGTAAGGGGCCCGGCTTGCACCGTGGGTGGAGCCGCGCCCGCGCGGCCCGCTTTTCAGATCTGCCTCGTCCGCGCGGTATCGGGGCCTGAGAGATTCAAGGGAGGACTTGCTCCTTCGGCGCCCTGGACCTCCGGCACCACGGCCGGTGACCAAGGACTCTCCCGCGCGGCTTCAAACGGCCGGTATGGAGTTGCGGGGCACATCATCGCACGTATGGCCGAGAAGGGAAGTCCCGATCCGGGCGGCCCGCCGGAGGCAGCCTTGATGGACATTACCTTTTCTTGACACTCTGCGGGTACGAGCAGCGATGACCGACCTGGGAGGACGATCACGGTGCATGGGCAGGGAACGTACGCGACCGCACACAGGCTCCTGCCGACGCCGCCCGGCCGCGTCCCCTCCGGGCCGGCGGTCCGTCCCGGCCGAAGAGCCCCGGTGCACGATCTGCGCGGCGCGGCGCCGGGCGGGGAGGCCGGCGCGGCCCCGGGCGAGCTGCGCTATCCGGCGGGAGACGTGCTGGTCGCCTCCGGGCTGCCGGGCAGTGGCAAGAGCACGCTGATCAATCGGGCGGTGCCCCTGGTGGACGAGACGGGCGCCGTCGTCATGCGGGTGGACTCGCAGCACACGCGGGAGGCGTGGGAGCGCCGGCTGCCCGGCTGGCTGCCGTACGCGCTCTACCGCCCGCTGGTCCGGTGCGCCCACTACGCGGGGCTGCGCCGGGCGCTGCGCGCGGAGGTGAGCGTCGTGGTGCACGACTGCGGTGCGCTGCCGTGGGTCCGCCGCTGGCTGGCGCGGGACGCCCGGCGCCGGGGCCGCAGCCTCCATATGGTGCTGCTGGACGTGGACGCCACGGTGGCCCTGGAGGGGCAGGCCGCCCGCGGCCGCGGCGTCTCCGGCTATGCCTTCGCCCGGCATCTGCGCGCGATGCGGCGGCTGGTCGAGAGGATCGAGCGGGGACGGCCGCCGGAGGGGTGCGCCTCGGCGGTGCTGCTGGACCGGCCGGCCGCGAGCGCCCTGCGCGGTATCTCGTTCGAGTGATCCCCGCCTCTCGTGCGAGTGATCCCCGCCTCTCGTGCGAGCGATCCCCGAGTCTCACGCGAGCGATCCCACCCGCGCCGAAGGACCGGTGAGCGCCGGGTGACCTTGGCGGAAACCAGCCCCCCCGCACCTCACCCAGCGTGACGACGGCGAGCCGGGCGGAGGAGGGGAGCGCCGCGGCCGCGGGCCGGGCGAGGTGGGGAAGTGCTGTGGAGATGACGCCCGCCCCGCAGGTCCAGCGCCGCCCAGCCGTTAGGGTGCTTTGGGCAGGTCGGACGAGATGGCGGTTGGACGAAGATGAGCTTCCCGGAGCAGTACGGTGTGGCACCGGCTCATGGAGGATTCCCCGACGGCGCGCATGCCGCGTATCCGGCGTTTCCCGGCAATGAGCTCGAAGAGGTGCTCGCCGCCTCCGTGGACGTCCCCGGGGCCGGGGCGCGCATCGTCGAGACGCTCTCCCGCAGCCACGTCTGGGTTCCGCTGCCCAACGGCGGGGGGCCGGACAGCCCGAACCTCGATCTGCCCACCATGGAGCTCGAAGGCGCCGCGTATGTCCCGGTGTTCAGCTCCGAGCAGCAGTTCCTCCAGGTCGTCGGCTCCCATATGTCCTTCACCATCGCCCCGGCGGTGGAGTTCGCCCGCGGCTTGCCGCCCCAGCTCGGCATCGCGCTGAACCCCGGTGGCGCGGTGGTCGTACCGCTGCCCCCGCCCGCCGTCCGGGAGCTGTGCCGCGCCGGGCGTACCGAGCTCGACGGCCCGGCCACCGGCGGCCGGGTGCGGCTCTTCGAACCCGACTGGCAGGACGAGCCGGTGGACTTCCTGGCCGCCGCCGGGATCGAGTTCGCCAAGGGCACCGGAGTGCGGACCGCCCGGCGCGCCCTGGCCAGCGTCGAGGGCGACGAGCCCGCGCTCTTCGTCGGCGTGCAGCTCGACACCCCGGGCCCGGACGGCCAGGCGCGCGCCGTGGACGCGCTGGGCCGCGCCCTCGGCGCGGTGCCCGTGCCGTGGACGGTCCAGCTGGTCGCGCTGGACGTGGCGCAGGGGGACCCGGTGGCCGACTGGATGCTGGGGCGCGTACGGCCGTTCTACGACCGTGACCTCTGACGTACCCCGGGGTCCGCTGCCGGGGCCCGTAAGCTGGTTTGATGACCAGGCGGAGTGTGAGCACGCTCCCCGGTGAGATGCGGGCAAGGCCGAGAGAAGGGGCGGACCCAGGTGAGCGCGGGCGCGGATTGGGGGGCGGCGGCCGGCCAGGTTGAGCGAGCGTTGCAGCAGGTCGCTCCCGGCCGGTACGACGCCTATGAGGCGCTGTTGCACGCCATCGGCGAGGGCCAGGTCTGGATGCTGCTGTGGCACGGCGCGCCCGGCTCGCCCGACGCCCAGTACGGCAACATGGACGTGGACGGCCTCGGTTACGCCCCGTGCGTGACCTCCGCCCAGGAACTGGCCGCGAGTGGCTGGAACCGCGCGCACGAGGTGGTCGACGGACGCCTGATCGCGGACTCCCTCTACCGCGACCGCTACGGCCTCTGGCTCAACCCGCACGCCCCCGGCGGCGGAGTCGGCATCCCCTGGCTGGACCTGCGCCGGATCGCGGGCGGTCTCGACCGGCTGCCCGCCGGGCCGCTCCGGGTGAGCGAACCCGGTATCGACATCCCGCAGTTCTACGCCCTGCTGGGGCAGAACGCGCATCGCACCCCCGTGGTGCGGTCCCTGCGGCGCGCCTGGGTGCAGCCGACGCTGGGCGCCCCGTATCTGGCGATCGGTCTGGATCTGTACGACACCAGCGCACCGTCCGTGCAGTCGGTGCGGCTGATGATGGAGCAGTCGATCACCGCTGTGCCGGACGGGCTGCCGGTCTCCACGGTCGCGCTCTCCGACGAGTACGACCCGGTCGCCCTGTGGATGCGGGCCAACGCCCGCCCGTTCTTCGACCGTGACGCCTACGGCGCCGCGCCCGCCGCGCCGTCCTACGGCTACGGCTACCCGCCGCCGCGGCACGCCTACTGACCTGGTGCCGGGTCACGCCTACTGACCCGGGGCCCGGTCACGCGTGCTGACCTGGTGCCCGGTCACGCGTGCTGACCTGGTGCCCGGTCACGCGTGCTGATCCGCCGCCGCGTCGCGCCCGCTGATCCGGGCGCCATGGGACGGGGCCGCCTGCCCGGCCGGCGGGAGCGCCTGCCCCGCTGACGGGACCGCCTGCCCGGCCGACGGGTTTGCCCGCCCGGCCTTCCGGGCGAAAGAGGCCGAACACCCCATAGCGAGCGCGATGTTACTGCTGCGTTCTCGTGTCGCGACCGTCCGTATAGCGGAGGGTCCTCCTCACATCACGGTTAGGCATCCATTGCCCGGGAGCACTGGCGGGTGATCACGAGCGCGTTGAAGACTCCCCCCCCAAGGGGTGCGGTTCCCGCGTACGTCCCCTTCCGACAAGGTTCCGTACGACAACGCGACTTTCGCCCAGGTTGTGAACAGAGCCGCCACAGCGGCGAGTCGTGGGCCGGTCACCACCGGTCGAGAGGGGTCTCCACCACGATGACGGCACCATTGCACGGCACGAGCACGGACAGCGATCCGGTCGCGACTGCCGATGTAGCGGCGGATGTGGTCAAGGCATCCGTCGAGGGCAGATCGCTGCGCCAGATCGCCTGGTCGCGTTTGAAGCGAGACAAGCTCGCGCTGGCGGGTGGCATCGTTGTCGTCTTCCTGATCCTGGTGGCGATCTTCGCCCCGTTGATCGTGAGTCTGCTCGGGCATCCGCCCAACGAGTTCCACCAGGAGGAGATCGACCCGCTGTTCGGCACCCCGAAGGGCGGACTGGGCGGTATCAGCTCGGACTTCCTCTTCGGTGTGGAGCCGTCCAACGGCCGCGACGTGTTCAGCCGGGTCATCTACGGCGCCCGGATCTCGCTGCTGGTGGCCTTCCTCGCGGCGCTGGTCGCGGTGGTCCTCGGCACCGTGTTCGGCATCATCGCCGGATATTTCGGCGGCTGGGTGGACTCGCTGATCAGCCGGGTGATGGACATGCTGCTGGCCTTCCCGCAGCTGCTCTTCATCATCTCCCTGGTCTCGGTGCTCCCCAACGACCTGCTGGGACTCACCGGCAGCGGGGTGCGCATCGCCATCCTGGTCTCGGTGATCGGCTTCTTCGGCTGGCCGTACGTCGGCCGTATCGTGCGCGGCCAGACGCTGTCGCTGCGCGAGAAGGAGTACATCGAGGCCGCGCGGAGCCTGGGCGCCGGCCGGCGCTACATCCTCTTCCGCGAGCTGCTGCCCAACCTGGTGGCGCCGATCACCGTCTACACGACGCTGATGATCCCCACCAACATCCTCACCGAGGCCGCGCTCAGCTTCCTCGGCGCGGGCGTGAAGCCGCCCACCGCATCCTGGGGGCAGATGCTCTCCAAGGCGGTCGGCACCTATGAGGACGACCCGATGTTCATGATCATCCCGGGTGCGGCGATCTTCATCACGGTGCTGGCCTTCAATCTCTTCGGCGACGGCGTCCGCGACGCGCTCGACCCGAAGGGCACCCGATGACGGCGAGGCCCGCGGCACCGTCCGCGCAGGCCGCGGCACCCACCGCGCAGGGCCTGCCGCACCCGAACGCATCAGCCCCTGCCACAGCCGGCAGAAGGCTCCCCGAAGAATTCCGCGGCGCCATGCCCAGAACCGCTACCCCGGAGGTTGCAACCACTATGAAACGGCTCTCGAGAAGCAGGCGGATCGCCGGAGCGGCGGCTGTCGTAGGCGCTCTCCTGGCCACCGCGGCCTGTGGCGGCGGCGGTTCCGGCGACGAGGGCTCGGGTCCCGGGTTCAACGCCGCGGTGAAGGGCATCGCCAACAAGTCCGCCAAGAAGGGCGGCACCCTCAAGTTCATCAACAAGCAGGAGTTCGACTCCCTCGACCCGCAGCGTCAGTACTACGGCTTCGCCTGGGACTTCTCGCGTTTCTACGCGCGCCAACTGATCTCCTACGCGCCCAAGCCGGGCAACGCCGCGAACGAGCTGGTCCCGGACCTCGCCACCTCCACCGCCAAGATCACAGACGGCGGCAAGACGTACACCTACACCCTGCGCGACGGGATCACCTGGGAGGACGGCTCCCCGATCACCGCCCAGGACGTCAAGTACGGCATCGAGCGGATCTGGGCCAAGGACGTGGTCTCCGGCGGTCCCGGTTATCTGCGCCAGGTCCTGGACCCCAAGGGCGAGTACAAGGGCCCCTACAAGGACAAGTCCAAGGACAAGCTGGGCCTCAAGGCGATCCAGACCCCGGACGAGAAGACCGTCGTCTTCCACCTCGCCAAGCCCAACGGTGACTTCGAGCAGATGCTCGCGATGCCGACCGGCTCTCCGGTGAAGGCGGACAAGGACACCGGCGCCAAGTACACCAACCGGCCGTTCTCCTCCGGCCCGTACAAGGTGCAGTCGTACACCCCGGGCAAGAGCCTGTCGCTGGTCCGCAACCCGAACTGGAAGAAGGAGTCCGACCCGATCCGCCCGGCCCTGCCGGACAAGGTCACGGTCACCTTCAACTCCAACCTCGAGGCGATAGACCGGCTGCTGATCAAGGGTGACTACGACGTCTTCCTCAGCGCCACCGGCATGACCCCCTCGGGCCGCAACGACGCCCTCAAGCAGCACAAGGGCAACGTCGACAACATCACCACCAGCTTCGTCCGGTACGTCGACATCGCCACCAAGGTCAAGCCGTTCGACAACATCCACTGCCGCAAGGCGGTCATCTACGGCGCCGACTACAAGTCGATCCAGACCACCCGCGGCGGCCCGCAGGCCGGCGGTGACCTCGCCACCAACATGCTCCCCAAGAGCGTCAAGGGCGCGGACGACTACGACCCGTACGGCATCCTCAAGCGCGGCGGCAAGCCGGACGCGGCCAAGGCCAAGGACGAGCTGAAGCAGTGCGGCAAGCCGAACGGCTTCTCCACCACCATCGTGGCCCGCAACGACCAGCCCGCCGAGGTCGAGGCCGCCGAGGCGCTCCAGGCGTCGCTGAAGAAGGTCGGCATCACCCTCAACGTGGAGCCGATCCAGGGCCAGTCCTCCGCCAGCATCACCGGTTCGCCGTCGGTGATGAAGAAGCGCGGCTACGGCCTGTCGATGACCGGCTGGGGCCCGGACTTCCCCACCGGCCAGGGCTTCTCCCAGCCGCTGATCGACGGCCGCTTCATCGAGCAGACCGGTAACTACAACGTCTCCGAGACCAATGACCCGGAGATCAACAAGTTCTTCGACGAGGCGCTCAAGGAGACCGACCCCACCAAGGCCGGTGCCATCTACCAGCAGATGAACCACAAGGTCAGCGACCTGGCCGTGCAGATGCCGTTCATCTACGAGAAGAACATCACCTGGCGCAGCTCGCGGCTGACGAACGCCTTCTCGTCGGCGGCCTACAACGGCCGCTACGACTACTCCCAGCTGGGCGTCGTCAAGTGACGGCCGGTCACCCGATCCGCCGCACACCTCAACCTCGCCGCACCCGATAGGCCCGAAGGGCAGGTGATGGCCGCGGGTGGTGGCCCGTGATCCCCCTCTCCCGGGGGATCACGGGCCACCCCTGGGCCGCGCACAGTGCTTGCTTATCTCATCCGGCGCTTGTTCGCCGTCGTCGTGATGCTGTTGGTCGTCACCCTCACGACCTTCGCCATCTTCTTCGTGATCCCGAAGTGGGCCGGTACCGACCCCGCGCTGCTGTTCGTCGGCAAGCAGGCCGACCCCGCGGCCATCGAGGGCATCCGGGAAAAGCTCCAGCTCGGTGATCCGGTCCTGGTGCAGTTCTGGCACTTCGTCCAGGGCCTCTTCGTCGGCCGGGACTACGCCAACGGCACGGATGTCACCCACTGCCCGGCGCCCTGCTTCGGCTACTCCTTCCGCACCGAGCAGGCGGTGTGGCCGCAGCTGACCGACGCGATGCCGGTCACCCTCTCGCTCGCCGCGGGCGCCTGTCTGCTGTGGCTGATCGGCGGCATCACCACCGGTGTCGTCTCCGCGCTGCGCCGGGGCAGCCTGTGGGACCGCTCGGCGATGACGGTCGCGCTGGCCGGTGTCTCGCTGCCGATCTACTTCACCGGTCTGCTCTCGCTGGCGATCTTCAGCTACTCGCTGAAGTGGGTCAACGTGGACTACAAGCCGTTCGGCGACGATCCGGCGATGTGGTTCGAGAGCCTGATCCTCCCGTGGATCACCCTCGCCTTCCTCTACGCGGCGATGTACGCCCGGCTCACCCGGGCCACCATGCTGGAGATCATGGGTGAGGACTACATCCGCACCGCCCGCGCCAAGGGCCTGCGGGAACGGGTGGTCATCGGCCGGCACGCGATGCGCTCGACCTGGACCCCGATCCTCACCCTGCTCGGCCTCGACCTGGGCGCGCTGCTGGGCGGCGCGGTCCTCACCGAGTCCACCTACAACCTGCCCGGCCTCGGACGGCTCGCGGTGAACGCGATCACCGACAAGGACCTGCCGGTCATCCTCGGCGTCACCCTGATCGCGGCCATCTTCATCGTGGTCGCCAACCTCGTCGTGGACCTCCTGTACGCCGTCATCGACCCGCGAGTGAGGCTCGGATGACCGATATGACCAAGTCCGGACGGCCCGAGGGCGGCGCCGGCGATCAGCCGGCCACCGGGACCGCCGCCGTGGGCGAGGTGGCCGCGGCCGGCTCGCCCGCCCCCACCGCCTTCCTCGAGGTGCGTGACCTGCGCGTGCACTTCCCGACCGACGACGGTCTGGTGAAGTCCGTGGACGGGCTCAGCTTCCGGCTGGAGAAGGGCAAGACCCTCGGCATCGTCGGCGAGTCCGGTTCCGGCAAGTCGGTCACCTCGCTCGGCATCATGGGGCTGCACACCGCCGGGCAGTACGGCCGCCGCAAGGCGCGGATCTCCGGTGAGATCTGGCTGAACGGCCAGGAGCTGCTCGGCGCCGACCCCGACGAGGTGCGCAAGCTGCGCGGCCGCGAGATGTCGATGATCTTCCAGGACCCGCTGTCCGCGCTGCACCCCTACTACACCATCGGCCGTCAGATCGTCGAGGCGTACCGGGTGCACCACCAGGTCACCAAGGAGGTGGCCCGCAAGCGCGCGATCGAGCTGCTGGACCGCGTCGGCATCCCGCAGCCCGACAAGCGCGTGGACAGCTATCCGCACGAGTTCTCCGGCGGGATGCGGCAGCGCGCGATGATCGCGATGGCGCTGGTCAACAACCCCGAGCTGCTGATCGCCGACGAGCCGACCACCGCCCTGGACGTCACCGTGCAGGCGCAGATCCTCGACCTGATCCGCGACCTCCAGAAGGAGTTCGGCTCCGCGGTCATCATCATCACCCATGACCTGGGCGTGGTCGCCGAGCTCGCCGACGACCTGCTGGTGATGTACGGCGGCCGCTGTGTCGAGCGCGGCCCGGCCGAGAAGGTCTTCTACGAGCCCCAGCACCCGTACACCTGGGGGCTGCTGGGCTCGATGCCCCGGATCGACCGCGACCAGACCGATCGGCTCATCCCGGTCAAGGGCTCCCCGCCCAGCCTGATCAACGTACCGTCCGGCTGTGCCTTCCACCCGCGCTGCCCGTACGCCGATGTGCCCAAGGACAACATCACCCGTACCGAGCGGCCGGAGCTGCGGGAGGCCGGCGGTGGCGGGCACTTCTCCGCGTGCCATATGACGCAGGAGGAGCGCACCCGGATCTGGACCGAAGAGATTGCGCCGAAGCTGTGACCGACACGAAGGATCCGAAGATGACGGTCCCGGAGAAGGCGACGACGTCGCCCGAGCCCCTGCTCAAGGTGTCGGGCCTGGTCAAGCACTTCCCCATCAAGAAGGGGCTGCTGCAACGGCAGGCCGGTGCGGTGCAGGCGGTCGACGGGCTCGACTTCGACGTCCGGCCGGGGGAGACCCTGGGCGTGGTGGGCGAGTCGGGCTGCGGCAAGTCCACCATGGGGCGGCTGGTCACCCGGCTGCTCGAACCCACCTCGGGGAAGATCGAGTTCGAGGGCAAGGACATCACCCACCTGGGCACCGCCCAGATGCGGCCGATGCGCCGTGACGTCCAGATGATCTTCCAGGACCCGTACTCCTCGCTGAACCCCCGGCACACCGTCGGCGCGATCGTCAGCGCGCCCTTCCGGCTCCAGGGCGTCACCCCGGAGGGCGGTGTCAAGGCGGAGGTCCAGCGGTTGCTGGCGCTGGTCGGGCTCAACCCCGAGCACTACAACCGCTACCCGCACGAGTTCTCCGGCGGTCAGCGGCAGCGCATCGGCATCGCCCGCGCGCTGGCCCTCAAGCCCAAGCTGGTCGTCGCCGACGAACCGGTCTCGGCGCTGGACGTGTCGATCCAGGCGCAGGTGGTCAACCTGCTGGACGACCTCCAGGAGGAGCTGGGCCTCACCTACGTGATCATCGCGCACGACCTGTCGGTCATCCGGCACGTCTCGGACCGGATCGCGGTGATGTACCTCGGGAAGATCGTCGAGCTGGCGGACCGCAAGGACCTCTACGAGCGGCCCATGCACCCGTACACCAAGGCGCTGCTGTCCGCGGTGCCGGTGCCGGACCCCAGGCGGCGCGCCAAGCGTGAGCGGATCCTGCTCAAGGGCGATGTGCCCTCGCCGATCTCCCCGCCGTCCGGCTGCCGCTTCCACACCCGGTGCTGGAAGGCGACCGAGGTGTGCAAGAGCCAGGAGCCGCCGCTGGTGGCGCTGGCCACCGGCCACCAGGTGGCCTGCCACCACCCGGAAAACGCTCCGGACCAGGCGCCGCAGGAGAAGGCCGGGGCCGAGTCGGCACGGAAGGTGACGAAGAAGACCGACAGCTGAGACGGGACGGGGCCGGGCCCAGGCTCGGGGCATCCGCTGTTAACAATGGCGGGTGCTCATCGAACTGTTCACCCCGTCCGTCCAGCACGCCCTCGAAGTCGCCGGGATCTTCGTCTTCGCGATATCCGGCGCGCTGCTCGCCGTGCGCAAGAACTTCGATGTCTTCGGCATGGCGGTGCTCGCGGAGGTCACCGCGCTGGGCGGCGGGGTCTTCCGCGACCTGGTGATCGGCGCGGTGCCGCCCATCGCCTTCACCGACCTCGGCTACTTCCTCACCCCGCTCGTCGCCACCGCCATCGTCTTCTTCCTGCACCCCGAGGTCGAGCGCATCACGGCGGCGGTCGGCGTCTTCGACGCGGCCGGACTGGGGCTGTTCTGCGTCGAGGGCACGATGAAGGCCCATGACTTCGGGCTCGGCCTCACCTCGTCCGTGACCCTCGGCATGGCCACGGCGGTCGGCGGCGGTGTGCTCCGCGACCTGCTCGCCCATGAGGTGCCCTCGCTGCTGCGCTGGGACCGGGACCTGTACGCCGTCCCGGCCCTCGTCGGCGCCTCGATCGCGGCCCTGCTGCTCCACTTCCACGTCCTGACGGCCGCCACCAGCGCGCTCGCGGCCGCCGTGGCGTTCGTGGCCCGGCTGCTGGCGATGCGGTTCGGCTGGCGCGCGCCGAGGGCGTGGAACCGGCGCAGCACGGCGACGGAGGAGGTCTGACGTCCTCCTGCACCAGGTGGCCGGCGCCCGGGATCAGCTCCCCGCCACACGTACGACGAGAACGGTGTGCCGTGCAGCAGCACGACCGGCGGCGCGTCCGGTGAGCCGAGCTCGGCCCAGCGGACCTCGCCGGAGGCGCTGCGGTAGGTGCGGTCTCGCTGTCGAGGGGCATGGCGAGGCGGCGGGGCAAGACGGGGCGGAAGGTGGCGGGGAAGGCGGCGCGGAAGCCGTGCGCACGGGCACGCGGTACGTCGTACTCCCGCAACGCCTCGTAGAATCGGGGCACCATGGTTTATCTCGACCACGCCGCCACCACCCCGATGCTCCCGGAGGCGGTGCAGGCGATGACCGCCCAGCTCGCCGTCACGGGCAACGCCTCCTCGCTGCACGCCGCCGGCCGGCGTGCCCGCCGTACCGTCGAGGAGTCGCGTGAATCCCTCGCCGCCTCGCTGGGCGCCCGCCCGAGCGAGGTCGTCTTCACCGCCGGTGGGACCGAGGCCGACAACCTCGCGGTCAAGGGGCTCTACTGGTCCCGCAAGGACGCCGACCCGACCCGCGTCCGGGTGCTCGCCAGCCCCGTCGAGCACCACGCCGTCCTCGACGCCGTCGACTGGCTCGCCGAGCACGAGGGGGCGCGGGTCGAATGGCTGCCGGTCGACTCCCTCGGGCGGGTCCACCCCGACGCGCTGCGCGAGGCGATCGCCCGCGACCCCTCGGACGTCGCCCTCGCCACCGTCATGTGGGCCAACAACGAGATCGGCACCATCCAGCCGGTCCGCGAACTCGCCGCCACCGCGGCAGAATTCGGCGTTCCGCTGCATGCCGACGCGGTCCAGGCGTTCGGCCAGGTCGAGGTCGACTTCGCCGCCTCGGGGCTGGCCGCGATGACCGTCAGCGGCCACAAGATAGGCGGTCCCTACGGCATCGGCGCGCTGCTGCTCGGCCGTGAGCACACCCCCGTGCCCGTACTGCACGGCGGCGGCCAGGAGCGTTCGGTGCGCTCCGGGACCCTCGACACCCCGGCCATCGCCGCCTTCGCGGTCGCCGGTGCGTACGCCGCCGAGCGCCGTGAGGAGTTCGCCCGCGAGATCGGCGCGCTGCGCGACGGGCTGATCACCGCCGTCCGTACGGCCGTCCCCGACGCCGTGCTCGGCGGCGACCCCGACCCGGCGGGCCGGCTCCCGGCCAACGCCCACTTCTCCTTCCCCGGCTGCGAGGGCGATTCGCTGCTTCTGCTGCTGGACGCGCAGGGCATCGAATGCTCGACGGGCTCGGCCTGCACGGCCGGTGTCGCCCAGCCCAGCCATGTGGTCCTGGCCACCGGCAGCGACCCCGACCTGGCCCGTGGCACCCTGCGCTTCTCGCTCGGCCACACCTCGACCAAGGCCGATGTCGAGGCCGTCGCGGAGGCGATCGGCCCGGCGGTGGAGCGGGCGCGCGGCGCGGGGCTGAGCTGACCGCCCCGCCGGAGCGAGTAAAAGCACCGGAACGCGGCCCATCATAACCAGGAAATTCGTATTGTTCTCCCGGTCATTTCACCTAACCTACGGAACAGCGGTCTCCGCTTGAAAACGCGGAGATTCGTGGGAAAGGATTTACCCCGTCAACGGACCTGCCATGCGCGGAAAGCGCATACGTCATCTCGCAGGTTGTTTTGCAACGGGGAAATCCGGGAGTTCAACGATGTCGCAGCCTTCGCTGCCGCCACACCACCCATCACCGCATCGGCCCGCGCGGCCGCGCGGGCCGATGCGACCGTCGTCGCCGTCGGGGCGGCGTGCCAAACCGGCCCTGAAGCTGATCGCGGGCGGGGTCCTCGCGGTCGCCCTGGTCAGCGGCTGCGGGTCCGGAGGTGATGACGACGGCGGTAAGAGCGGAGGGTCCTCCGGGGGCGCCCAGGCGAAGACGCTGGGCAAGGTCGCCATGCCGAAGGTCGGCAAGGAGACCAACACCATGGGCACCTGGGTGACGGACACGAATTTCGTCAAGGGCGAGGTCAATGAAATCGTCGGCTACTCGCTCGACGGTGCCACGTCGAAGTGGAAGATACCGCTCGACGGGCAGATCTGCTGGGCGTCACCGCATATGACCGAGGAGGGTCTGACCGCGGTCCTGTTCCGGGACGGCGCAGGGGAAGACGCGCTGTGCACCCAGGTCGGTCTGGTCGACCTGAAGAAGGGCAAGCTGGTCTGGCAGAAGGAGGGGTCGGACACCGAGGGCAACGCCGGGGTGCAGTTCGACCAGGTCACCCTCGGCGGTGGCACCGTGGCCGCCGGCGGCACCAGCGGCGGGGGAGCCTGGTCGCTGGACGGCACACCCCTGTGGAAGCCGGAATACCTCGCGGACTGCGACGACAACGGCTACGCGGGCGGCGATGACAAGATCGTCGCGATCCGGGGCTGCGACAGCGAGGACTCCAGCACCCAGCGGCTGGAGGTGCAGACGGTGAATCCCCGGACCCGTGCGGTGACCTCGTCCTACCCGCTGGACGAGAAGGTCGAGTACGCGCACGTGATCTCCACCGCGCCGCTCGTCGTGGCCGTCGACACCGGCGACTCGGACGCCGGAACGGGCACCACGGACATCCTGACCATTGACGACAGCGGCAAGCGGGGCAAGCTGCTCAGCACGATCGACGTGCTGGCCAAGGGGTACCAGCCCAACTGCCCGGCCACGAGCGTCGAGGGGTGCACCGAGATCGCCCTCGACAAGGCGAGCAGCACCCTCTACCTCTCCTCGGAGGTGGACGTGGACCACGGCGGCCCGGGGGACCGGATCACCGGCCTGAACCTGAAGACCGGCAAGGAGACCGGCAGGACGAAGATGGCCGAGAGCCGGTCGCTGACCCCCGTCCAGACCGAAAAGGACGGCTCCCTCATCGCCTATCTGGGCTCGATGTACAGCGAGGCGGGCGGAGTCGTGCGCATCGACCCCACGTCGTTCGCCATGGAGACGCTCCAGAAGCACCCGGACGACATGAAGGACGCGGAGTCCGGCATGGACGTCTACGGGGACTGCACCATGATCTACAAGGGGAAGCGGCTGTACATCGGCGACAGCCGGGCGTCCAGGCCCACCAGCGGCGACGGCGGGACCCGCCCGCTCGCGGTCGTCTTCGGCACGGCCTGATGGGCACGGCCTGATCCGCACGGCCTGATCGCGGGCCGGTCAGCTCGCGGGCCGGTCAGCTAGCGGGCTGCCCCACGCGCACCGCTCGCACCAGCCGCATATAGCGGTCCCAGTCCCAGTGGCGGCCCGGGTCGGTGTGATCGGTGCCCGGCACCTCCACATGGCCGACGATGTGCTCCCGGTCCCTCGGTATGTCGTACCGCTCGCAGATCGACGCGGTCAGCCGTGCCGAGGAGCGGTACATCGCGTCCGTGAAGGAGCTGGGCTCGCTGACCCACCCCTCGTGCTCGATGCCGATGCTGCGCTCGTTGTACGGGCGGTTGCCCGCGTGGAACGCCACGTCCAGCTCGCGGACCATCTGGGCGATATGACCGTCGCGGCGCACGATGTAGTGCGCCGCGGCGAGGTGCTCGGGGTCCTTGAAGACCCGCACCGCGTCGTCGTAGCTGCCCTGGACCACATGGATCACCACCCGGTCGATCGTGTAGTCGTCCGGCCGGTCCGCCCACCGCCAGTTGGCCCCCGAGGCCGCGATCCACTCCGCGCCCGGCTGGTCGACCGCGCCCGCCGTGCGCGGCTTCTCGATGCCGGGCAGCCGCCACCACATCCGGGCCAGTTCGTCCCGCGCGGTGTACGCCGCGACACCGGCTGCGCCGAGCCCGGCCGCCGAGCCGCCGAGCAGCAGCGTACGTCTGCTGACCCGGCGTCCGCCGCCGGTCGTGGTCTCGCTCACGAAGGGTTCAACGCGTGGCGGAGGCCGTCCGGTTCCGGCATTTTCCGGATCATGGCGGGAACCGTTCGTTCCGCACTGTCGCCCTCTGGTCTCCGGTGTAGATGAACGTTGAACTGTCCATGGTCTGTGTCCATCCGCTCGACGAGGAGCTGACGGTATGCGCATCGGTTTCGCCCTCCCCCAGTTCGGCCCGCTGGCCCACCAGCCCGAGGACATCGCGAGATTCGCCCGCCAGGCCGAGGAGCTCGGCGCGGACAGCCTGTGGGTCGGCGACCGCCTGCTCGCCCCGGTCGACCCGAGCGTCGGCTACGGGGGCACCGATGCGATCCCGCCGGAATTCCGCACCGCGCTGGACCCCTTCACCGTGCTGGCCACCGCCGCCGCGGCCACCGAGCGGGTGCGGCTCGGCAGCGACGTCATCAACGCCCCCTGGTACCCGCCCGCGGTGCTCGCCCGCTCCCTCACCACCATCGACCTGCTGAGCGGGGGCCGGCTGCTGGTCGGACTCGGCACCGGCTGGTCCCCCGAGGAGTACGAGGCCGTGGACATCCCCATGAGCGAGCGCGGCCGGCGCCTCGACGAATGCCTCGACGCCCTGCACGCCTGGTGGACCGAGAACCCGGTCGAGTACCGCGGAGACCACTGGACCGTGCCCGCCTCCCACATCGACCTCAAACCGGCCTCCCGCCCCCACCCGCCGGTCTACCTCGCCGCCTTCGCCCCCGCGGCCGTGCGCCGGGTGGCCCGGCGCGCCGACGGCTGGCTGCCCGTCGCGGTCGTGCCCGCCAAGCCCGGAGCCCCCGACCCCATCGCCGCGCTCACCGAGCAGCTGGGCGGGGTACGGGCGGCGGTCGAGCGGGAGGGACGGGACCCGGCGGCATTCGACGTGATCCTGCGCATCAACCCGAGCGCCGACGCCTCCGTGGACGACATCGTGACGACCCTGGTCCGGGCCGAGCGGGAGGCGGGCGTCCAGCACGCCTTCGTCGATCCGACCTACCTCGCGAAGAACGCCGACCAGGCCCTGGACCTCGTCGAGCGCGTGCTGGAGCGAGCCCGCCCGAGCTGAGCGGCGCGGCAGTAGCCGCACACGTGGCTTTATGCTGGCCTGGTTATGACTGACTTCCCCGGTGCGCCCACAGGTCCTCGCGACGGCCGTCGGCTGCGCGTCCTCGCCGCCATGTCCGGCGGTGTGGACTCCGCGGTCGCCGCCGCGCGGGCGGCCGAGGCGGGCCACGATGTGACCGGTGTCCACCTCGCGCTCTCCGCCAATCCGCAGTCGTTCCGCACCGGCGCCCGTGGCTGTTGCACCATCGAGGACTCGCGGGACGCGCGGCGCGCCGCCGATGTGATCGGCATCCCCTTCTACGTGTGGGACCTCGCCGAGCGCTTCCGCGAGGACGTGGTCGAGGACTTCATCGCCGAGTACGAGGCGGGCCGCACCCCCAATCCGTGTCTGCGCTGCAACGAGAAGATCAAGTTCGCCGCGCTGCTGGACAAGGCCATCGCCCTCGGCTTCGACGCCGTCTGCACCGGGCACTACGCCACGATCGTCACGCGCGAGGACGGCTCCCGGGAGCTGCACCGGGCCAGCGACATGGCCAAGGACCAGTCCTACGTCCTCGGCGTGCTCGACGAGCGCCAGCTCGCCCACGCGATGTTCCCCCTCGGCGACACCCTGACGACCAAGGACGAGATCCGCGCGGAGGCGGAGCGGCGGGGCCTGGCCGTCGCCAAGAAGCCCGACAGCCATGACATCTGCTTCATCGCCGACGGCGACACCCAGGGCTTCCTGGCCAAGCACCTCGGTACGGCCGAGGGCGACATCGTCGACGAGGACGGCCGCAAGCTGGGCACCCACGAGGGCGCGTACGGCTTCACCATCGGCCAGCGCAAGGGCCTGCGCATCGGCCACCCGGCGCCCGACGGCAAGCCGCGCTACGTCCTGGACATCTCCCCGGTGAACAACACGGTCACCGTCGGCCCCGTCGAGGCCCTGGACGTCGCCGCGCTCACCGCCATCAAGCCGCGCTGGTGCGGAGCCCCCCCGACGGGCCCCGGCACCTACACCGCCCAGCTGCGCGCCCACGGCGGCGAGACCGAGGTGACGGCCGAGCTGATCGAGGGCAGTGAGCTGCGGGTGACCTTCACCGAACCGGTGCGCGGCGTCGCCCCGGGCCAGGCGATCGTGCTCTACGACGACACCCGCGTGGTCGGCTCGGCCACGATCGCCTCGACCGAGCGGGCGACAGCGGTCGCCCACTAGGCCGCCCGACCCGGCCGCGCCTCCACTGTCAGCCCGCCGACAGGTGGAAGCGCCCTTCCTTCACTCCGCGCAGGAATGCGCGGAGTGCGGTGCGGTCGGTCGTGACGACGGCGTCCGGGTCGGAACTCTCGCGGATGGCTATGCCGCTGTCGTCGGCGGCGACCTCTATGCAGTTGTTGCCGGTCATGCGGCAAGCGGCGGGGTGGTATCTGTCCATGCCCGGCAGTCTCGGCAGCGCCCGCTACGGGGGCGTGGAAGGCGACCGGCAGCGGGCCCGAGCCCGCCCCGGCCACCCGTGTCGAAGGTCGCCCTACTCCGCCCCCTCCCAGGGATTGATGAGCAGCGCACCGGTGCGCGCCAGGTGCTTGGTGTTGCGGCTGGCCACGGTCCAACCATTGGCGAGGGCGGTCGCCGCGATGAGAGCGTCGGGCGGATCGACGGGCGTCCCGGCAGCTTTGAGTGACTTGTGCAGGGCGAGGTAGGCCGCCGCTTCCCGCTGGCCGATGATGGCTGTCCGACCGCTGTACTCCCGGCTCAGCCGGGCAAGAGCCTCGGCGTAACGCGCTTTGCGGACACTGTCCACGGCAGCTTCGACCCCTGCTTCGACCTCGGCGACCGTGATCACACTCAGGTAGCGATTGGGGCGCGCCGTCGAGTGAAACCACTCCAGGACCTTGGCGTCAGGCCTGGCCCTGGTGAGTTCAGCGATCACATTGGTGTCCAGTAAGTAGATCATTCGCTGTTCGCCTGCTCGTCGTAGGAGCGGGCTCCGAACTCCAGGCCGTCGAATGGAGCGGACAGGAGGAACTCTTCGAAACCATCGTTACCCAGCGTGATCCATCGATTGAGCATCGCGGGCAGGGCGTCGATCTCGGTGTCCGCCAACTCCGCGTCGAAAAGGGGTTGTTGCTGCTCGGGTAGGGATTCGCGGATATCGCGAATGGTGCGCAGCGGATGCTTGCCCTCGTTCGCGGCAGCCGAGCGTGGGGCGTCGCCGGGTGCGGATGCCATGATCAACCCCTTCGCTGCTGTCTGCGCGGTTTGCATAGCTACTCCTTCCAGATTAGAGGGGTCGGTTCGCGTCGCGGTCATGCGACGAGTGGCGCGGCGGCATCTGTGCGTGCCCGGCAGTCTCGGCAGCGTCCCGGGCGGGGTGCGCGAAAGGCTCGGTCGCAGCCGTCGCAGTTCTGGAGCGGGACCGGGCGCGGGCCGGACGTAGGGGCGGCTGCAGGCGCTGGCGGCCGGAGGGCGGCCAGTCGGTAGGCGAGCAGCCGGGCGGGGCGGCGATCGATACGGGCGGGGAGCCCGGATGTCAGCGCCTCGGCGATCTCGTACGGGCCCACCCCGCGATCCAGCCACTCCGCGACGGCGGGCGCCAGCGTGGCGGTCTCCCGCTCGGACAGGACAAGGCGTCGGTCGCGGTGGCGCAGGGAGCCGAGGACGGCGGTGGCGCGGGGGTCGAGGACGGTATCCGGCACCGAGGCGCGTTCGGGTTGCCGTTCGTTCCGGGCGGCGGGCGCTTCGGTCGCCCCTGGCGCGTCGTCCTCCGTCGCACCAGGCGCGTCGTACACGAACGTCCGCGTCACGATCCGCCCGCCCGGCCCCCGCTCGACCCGCCGCTCCAGCCAGCCCTCCGCCTCCAGCTCGTTGAGTGCGGCTGAGATGCGGGCCCGGCCCTCCTTGAAGTGGGCGCAGAGCGCGTCGATGCGGATGGAGGCGCCGTCGGGGAGCGACAGGATGTACGCCGCGACACCGACGGTCACCGCGCTGCCCGCCCGCTGGGCGAGCTTGTTCGACAGCACGGTGAAGTTGGCGGTGTGCCGGGTGCGGATATGGATGACGCCGGACGCGGGAGCCGTAGCGTCGGCGGAAGCGCGCACGGGCGCACTAGACTGCTGTTCAGCCATCGGGAAGGGTCGCTTCCTGGTTGGTCAGGCCCTCGTCTCGGGATGGCAGTCCCGGCGGGGGCCGTCGTCTGTGTGAGGTTGTCGCGGCGAGCGTAACCCGCTCATTGGCACATTCGCGCCCAAGTCACCCGATGGGGTGAGAAGTTGGGTGGGTGGGTGGGGGTTCTCCACCAGGGTCCTTGGGTAGGTCCCCGCCCCGCTGGCGGTCGGCCCTACAACACCTGGCCCCATCCCACCGGGCGACGGCCACTCGGCATCCGGTCCGACCTGCGTAAACGGGGTGTGCGACCGCGAGAAGCCGATTTCCGTGCTCCGGCTGTCGTAGCCTCCCGTTACGCTGCCCACCAGTGGCTGAGCATCGCCCCGGCCCTCACAGGAGGCTCACTATGACCACGCAGCCGATAGACGCCGACGGGCCCCTCGTGCCCATGCCCGCGCTGACGCGGGAGGCTCTGCGAGAGGCCGTGCGTCACATCAAGCCCCTGAACCTGACGCAATTCGACCGGGAGCTGGGAGAGGCATTCGATCAGTCGGTGCAAACCGGTTCCATCGGCTGGATGAGGGGTTTTCTCATTAAATGGGCAACTTTCGTCGCGATTGAGCGCTGGCCCGCGCGTGCTGCCTCACTCAGGGAAGCCGAGCGAGTCGCTGAAGACCCCTCGGCGGATGACGACCGCGTCCACCGTGCTCAACGGGAAATCGCCCGTATCCTCGGAGAGGCTGAACGAGAGGCGGGGCTGTGACCGGTGGACCCGATGCCCATGACTCCTGGTTTGCCGAATATGTGACAAGTGAGGATTACGCCACCGATGGCCTCCCGCCAGAGGCGCGAGCCGAAGTCGACACGATCGTCCGAGGGCTTCTCGACCTGGCCGAGTTACGCCTGGAGGCGGGAAATGACTACGACGAGCAGAACCCACGAAAGCTCCGCTCGATCAGCACCGACAAGCTGATTCTGTGGTATCAGAAGTTCGAGTACCGCAAGCGCATATACATCGTGCGTATCAACTGGTTCGGCTGACCACGTCAGAGGCCTTGCGGCGAGACGTGAGAGATGCCCGCCGCAATGCCTCTGACCACGCTCAGTTGATGTTGGCCAGGGGTTGGTGGGCCGCGAAGGCGACGAAGTCCGCCCAGGCGGGTGCGGTGACGGTCAGGGCCGGTATCGCGGTGTCCTTGGAGTCGCGGATGTGTACGGCACCGGGGCACGCGGCGACCTCGACGCATGCGTCCTTCGGCCCGTCGCTGTAACTGGACTTGCGCCACTCGATGGCGACTTCGACGCAAGAGCCTTCGTTCCCGCTGTAGCTGCTCTTGAACCAGCGCAGTGCGGCGTTCATCGCTTTCCCTCCCTGAGCAAGCCCTCGATCAACTCGACGGACGCTTCGGGGGTGAGGGCCTGCGAGCGCAGAATGCCATAGCGGTGGTTGAGGACGCTGACGTCCTCGGCATCGGAGACGAAGTAGCTGCCCCGCTGCCCTTCGACATAGGCGACCGTCAGGTGATCCGGCGATTCCAGCAGCGTCATGGGGCCGTCCAGTCCGGCGTGCGTTTCGCGGTTCTCCGGCATGATCTGGAGCGTCAACTGCGGCAGCTCGGCGCATCTCACCATGTGCCGCAGCTGTTCGTTCCGTACGTCCAGGCCGCCGATGGGGCGTCGAACCGTGCACTCCTGAACCAGGAAGGTCAGACGTGGCGGTGGCTTACGGTGCAGCAGCTTCTGGCGGGACAGGCGCCGGTGGACGGCCCGCTCCGTCTCCTCGTCGTCCACCGCTGGTGCCTGCGTAGAGATCACCGCGTGCGCGTACACCTCGGTCTGGAGCAGCCCGTTGATGACATGCGCATCGAACGTGTGCAGAGCGATGGCCTCAGCTTCAAGCTCCACCTACTCCTGGGTCCACTCCGGCACCCCGTCCTGCCACAACAGCTTCGCCGCCTCGACCAGCAATCCCTGGGCCATCAGCGCCTCGTCCGTCGCGATGACATACGACGGCTTGGGCAGTCGCTCGCCGCGCTCCACCTTCGCGATCATCGACTCCGAGTACGGAATCCGCGCCTCGAGATCCTTCATCGTCCAGCCGAGCCGCTCCCGCATCATGCGGGACTGCGTCCCGAAGAGCCGGGCGGCCGGTGACGGCCGCTTCTTCTGCTGGGTCATAGCGCCCCCTCATCGACGCCGCGTCGCACAGATCGGACAGTCGCGACGTCGCAACGCACCGTTACGCCGATCCTGTGAGCAGCCTAGACGTGACCTGTGACACTCGTGGCCATGCCGGACGAACTTCGCTCCCTCCGTGTGCTGCCCTGGACCACTCCCGACGGCAAGCCCTGCTATCTATCCACTGACGGCCACGGCCCGGTGTCGGCCCTCGCCGATCAGATCGAGGCTATGCAGCTGGCCACGGGTGAGGATGTGCTGCGGCATGCCCGGTTGATGCTCGCCGACCCGAAGGTCCCGCCAGGCGAGTTCCGCTTTCTCTCCGCCCGTCTCGCCGAGGCACTCCGGGACACCCTCCGCGTGGCGCGGAGCCGTGCGGGTGGGTGAGGGTGTCCGACCCGGCTCGTAGAGTGGCGGCCATGAACATCTGCGTCTTCTGCTCCGCCGCCGACCTCGACGACCGCTACACCGCCCCCGCCCGCGAATTCGCCGAGCTGATCGGCAAGGGCGGTCACACGCTCGTGTGGGGCGGGTCCGACGTCGGGCTGATGAAGGTGATGGCGGACGGGGTGCAGGAGCACGGTGGGCGGCTGGTCGGGATCTCGGTGGAGTTCCTGGCCGCCAAGGCCCGGGAGAACGCAGACGAGATGGTGATCGCCAAGGACCTCGCCGAGCGCAAGGCGCAGCTGCTGGCCCGTGCCGACGCCGTGGTGATCATGGTGGGCGGGACCGGGACGCTGGACGAGGCCACCGAGATCCTGGAGCTGAAGAAGCACGGGCTGCACATCAAGCCGGTGGTGCTGCTCAACGCGGCGGGGTTCTACGACGGTCTGAAGCAGCAGTTCCAGCGCATGGAGGAGGAAGGGTTCCTGCCGGTGCCGCTGAGCGAGCTGGTCTTCTTCGCGGAGAACGGGGTGGAGGCCATGACGTACCTGGAGTCCGTCTAGTCCACGCGCCCGTTACGGGGAGCGCCGTGCCCGTTACCGGACGGGAGCGGCCGGCGGGAAGCCCGCGCCCGTTCCGGGCGTGGGATCGCGCCAAGCCGGGACCGTCGTCGGGGCGCACCCCTGGGTGAGGCAAGCTGGGGGCATGGGAACGCATCTGATCACTGGGGCAGGCTCGGGCATCGGCGCGGCGGTCACCGAGCGGCTGGCCGAGCGCGGCGAGGAGCTGTGGCTGCTCGCGCGGGACGCGGGGCGGGCGAAGGAGCTGGCGGGGCGGTTCCCGGGGGTGCGGACGGTCGTCGGTGACCTGGCGGACCCGGAGAAGCTGTCGTGGGCGTTCGGCCACCAGACGCTGCCCGACCGGCTGGACTCGCTGCTGCACATCGCCGGAGTGGTCGACCTGGGCGAGATCGGGGAGCTGACCCCGAAGGCGTGGAACCGGCAGCTCGCCGCCAACCTCGTCGCGCCCGCCGAGCTGACCCGGCTGCTGCTGCCCCAGCTGCGGCTGGCCCAGGGGCACGTCGTCTTCGTCAACTCCGGCGCCGGACTGCGCGCCAACCCCCAGTGGGGCGCGTACGCCGCCAGCAAGCACGGGCTCAAGGCGCTGGCCGACGCGCTGCGCGCGGAGGAGAGCGGCAACGGCGTACGGGTGACGACGGTCTACCCGGGGCGCACGGCCACCCCGATGCAGGTGAAGGTGCACCAGCAGGAGGGCAAGACGTACGACGCGGAGCGCTGGATCGCGCCGGAGACCGTGGCGACGACCATCCTGACCGCCCTCGACCTGCCGCGCGACGCCGAGATCACCGACCTCCAGGTGCGACCGCGCGGCTGACGGGCGCGCCCCGCCCGGTTTCGCCGAGAGCCCTCGTCACGGGGTCAGTCGCTGACGATGGTGAGGCTGTCGGCAGCGTCGCCGGGGACGCCCTGCCATCCCACGGCCACGATGCCGTCCCGCACCGCTCGGACGTCCAGGCTGTCCTCGGAGTCCTCCCGGTCAGGCACGGGTATGGGGGCGGTGTGCAGCGGCTTCCCGCTTGTCAGGTCAAGGGCCAGGAGCCGGGCGGGACCGCGCTCGGGGGCGCGCTGACGGCTCTCTTGCGGCTGCTCCACGACGTACACGCGGCCGTCGGCGACCAGCGCCCGGCCGAACCTCCTGTCCTTCGGCGCGTGACGGGTCCACTGCACGCGGCCATCGTCCGTGCCGCGCGCTCGCAGCACGTTGTTTTCCTTCCACCGCTCGCCCTCCTTCCCGAACGTCGTCAGCACGGTGGTGCGGTTCTGTCCGTCCCAGGCGAGGTCCGGGTCGGGCGCGGTGTGGATGACCGGCTTGGTTCCGGAGACGTCGATCACGGCCCCGCGGTCCGTGTTGTTCCAGTGGGGGGCGTACACGGTGTGGTCGGTGAGCGGAAGATAGCGAAGGCCGCCCATCCAGTCGGGGTGACGCCAGCGCACCGTGCCGCGCCGGGCGTCGATCCCCAGGACGACGTCTTCGGGGCGGGGCCCGCTGCCGCAGGTGGCCTCGACCCCGAAGGCGGTGCCCAGGATGAACACGACGTCGCCGAGGTCGCAGGATTCGGGCACGTCGGCGGTCCACGCCCGCTTCCCGGTCGTCAGGTCGACCGCGATGAGCTCGTCCCCGGCGTACGTCGCCACCACGCCGTTCGCCGTCCACAGCCGGTCGCCGAAGCGGGACTTCTTGGGGAGGTCCTGCTGCCAGCGCTGCTCGGCGGAGCGCGCGTCGATGGCGATCAGCGTGCCGTCGTCGTACCGCAGGACCGCGGTGCCGTCCACGACGCGCACGGCCCTGATGACGTTCCCGCCCCGCTTGTAGTGCCAGTACGTCGTGCCGGTGCGCAGGCTGCGGGCTGTCAGGCCCTCGGGGGAGCCGTCGTCGTTCTCGTCGGTCTCGTGGAAGGAGAGCCCGCCGTCGACCGCCACGGCGTTGTCGACCTTCCGCACGAAGTGGTCGGGCGCGGCCGGGGCACCGGTGCCGAGGGCGGCGGGGTACGCGCCGTGCGGGCCACTGACCCGCTCGCCGTCTTGGGGGTCCGGGCGGGTCAGCCACCAGGTGACCCCGGCGCCGGCGGCCAACGCGAGAACGACCAACAGCCCTAACGACCGGCGCGACCGCCAGGTGACCTCGACCATGACCATGCCCCCCCGGGTCTCTGCGGCGTGACCATGACACCCTATCCAGTCGCGATCACCCCTACCCTTTCGGCGTGAGTGAGAAGCAGAAGCACAGTTGGGGCGCCGGGGCCGCGAGTGGCGTCGGGTCGATGCCGGGCGGTGACGCCCGGGAGGCCGTGAAGACCGTCACCGGGTCGCTGGAGACGTTGCCGTATCTGCCGGAGCTGCCCGCGCGGGGGCCCGGCGCGGACATGATCGGGCGCACCGCCGGGCTGCTGGTCGAGCTGTACGCGCATGTGGAGCCGAGCGGGTGGCGGATCAGCGACCGGCCGGGCCGGGACACCCGGCGGGCGCGCTCCTGGCTGGGCGAGGACCTCGACGCGCTGGAGGAGTTCACCCAGGGATACCAGGGGGCGCTCAAGGTGTCGGCCGTGGGGCCCTGGACCCTGGCCGCCTCCCTCGAACTGCGCGGCGGCGAGGCCGCGCTGAGCGACCCGGGCGCCTGCCGCGATCTGACCGCCTCGCTCGCCGAGGGGGTGCGGGCGCATCTGGCGGAGGTGCGCCGCCGGGTGCCGGGCGCCGAGGTGGTGCTCCAGCTCGACGAGCCGTCGCTGACGTCGGTGCTGCGCGGCAGCGTCCGTACGGCCAGCGGCTACCGCACCCACGCCGCCGTGGACCGGGGCGTGGTCGAGGGCGCGCTGCGGACGTTGGTGGAGGCGGCCGACGGGCCGGTGGTGGTGCACTCGTGCGCGCCGGCCGTGCCGTTCGGGCTGCTGCGGCGCGCGGGCGTCGCGGGGGTCTCCTTCGATCTGTCGCTGCTCACGGAGAGTGAGGAGGAGTCGATCGGGGAGGCCGTGGAGGGCGGGACGTCCCTGTTCATCGGCGCGGTGCCGGGCACCGATGCCCCGTTGTCGGACCCTGCCGGTAGCGTCGGGGGTGTCAGGACGCTGTGGCGCAGGCTGGGGCTGTCACCGGGGACTCTCGCGGAGTCCGTGGTGATCACCCCGTCGTGCGGGCTCGCGGGCGCGTCGCCCGGGTACGCCCGTGCCGCGCTGGCCCACTGCGTCCGGGCGGCGAGATCGCTCGCGGACAACCCTGAGTAACGGGAGGACGACACGGTGGCCGGCGAACAGCAGTCGACGGTGCCCGCGGAGGCACGGGATGAGCACGTCAAGCTCGCTGAGCAGGTCGAGGAGCACCGCTTCCGGTACTACGTGAAGGACTCCCCGGTCATCAGCGACGCGGAGTTCGACAAGCTCCTGCGCAGGCTGGAGGCGCTGGAGGAGGAGTACCCCGAGCTCAGGACGCCGGAGTCGCCCACCCAGAAGGTCGCGGGCGCGTACGAGACGGAGTTCACCGAGGTCGAGCACCGCGAGCGGATGCTCAGCCTGGACAACGCCTTCGACGACGAGGAGCTGGCCGGCTGGGCGGACCGCATCGCCAAGGAGCTGGGCAGCGGCTCGTACCACTTCCTGTGCGAGCTGAAGGTGGACGGTCTCGCGGTCAACCTCACCTATGAGCACGGGCGGCTGACCCGCGCCGCCACCCGTGGTGACGGCCGCACCGGCGAGGACATCACGCCCAATGTGCGCACGATCGCCAAGATTCCCAACCGGCTCAAGGGCGACCGTGTCCCGGCGCTGGTGGAGGTGCGCGGCGAGGTCTTCCTGCCCCGGGAGCGGTTCGCCGAGCTGAACGCGCGGCTGGTGGAGGCCGGCAAGCCGCCGTTCGCCAACCCGCGGAACGCGGCGGCGGGTTCGCTGCGCCAGAAGGACCCGAAGGTCACCGCCTCCCGGCCGCTGGACATGGTGGTGCACGGCATCGGCGCCCGGGAGGGCTTCGACATCGACCGGCTGTCGCAGGCGTACGAGCTGCTGCACGAGTGGGGGCTGCCGACCGCCGCCCACTTCAAGGTGGTGGACTCGATCGAGGGCGTCCGTGAGTACATCGCGTACTACGGGGACAACGAGCACCGCCACTCGGTGGAGCACGAGATCGACGGCGCGGTCGTCAAGCTGGACGAGATCCCGTTGCAGGGGCGGCTCGGCTCCACCTCCCGGGCGCCGCGCTGGGCGATCGCCTGGAAGTTCCCGCCCGAGGAGGTCAACACCAAGCTGGTCGACATCCGGGTGGGCGTGGGGCGCACGGGGCGGGTGACGCCTTATGCGGTGGTCGAGCCGATCACGGTCGCGGGCTCGGAGGTCGAATTCGCGACACTGCACAACCAGGATGTCGTCAAGGCCAAAGGCGTGCTGATCGGTGACACCGTGGTGCTGCGCAAGGCGGGCGATGTCATTCCGGAGATCCTGGGGCCGGTCGTCGATCTGCGGGACGGCAGCGAGCGGGAATTCGTGATGCCGGCCGCGTGCCCCGAGTGCGATACGCCGCTCCAGCCCGCCAAGGAGGGCGATGTCGATCTGCGGTGCCCCAACAGCCGGTCCTGCCCGGCGCAGTTGCGCGAGCGGATTTTCTATCTCGCGGGGCGCAAATCCCTGGACATCGAGAACCTCGGTTATGTGGCCGCGGCCGCCCTCACCCAGCCGCTGGAACCCGCCGAACCGCCGCTGAGGGACGAGGGCGATCTGTTCGATCTGAAGATCGAACAACTGCTGCCCATTCGCTCGTACGTACTCGACCCGGACAGCGGACTGCCCAAGCGCGATCCGGAGACCGGCGAGGAGAAGGTCGTCACCTTCTTCGCCACCCAGAAGGGTGAGGCCAAGAAGAACGCCCTGGCGATGCTGGCCAATATCGAGGCGGCCAAGGAGCGCCCGCTGGCCCGGATCATCACCGGTCTTTCGATCCGTCATGTCGGCCCCGTCGCGGCCACCGCGCTGGCCCGTGAATTCCGCTCCCTGGACCGGATCGCCGAGGCGGGCGAGGAGGAGCTGGCGGCCGTGGAGGGGGTGGGTCCGACCATCGCCGCCTCGGTCAAGGAGTGGTTCGCGGTCGACTGGCACCGCGAGATCGTCGAGAAATGGCGGCGGGCCGGGGTCCGGCTGGAGGAGGTGGGCGGCGAGGACGAAGGCCCCCGTCCGCTGGCGGGACTCACCGTCGTGGTCACCGGCACGCTCCAGTCGTACACCCGGGACGGTGCCAAGGAGGCGTTGCAGAGCCGTGGGGCCAAAGTCACCGGATCGGTTTCGAAAAAGACTGATTTCGTGGTGGTCGGCGACAATCCGGGTTCCAAGTACGACAAGGCCGTGCAGGTGAAGGTTCCCGTGCTCGATGAGGGCGGATTCGGCGTGCTGCTCGAACAGGGGCCCGACGCGGCGCGAGAGGCCGCGCTGACGCCTCCGGAAGAGTCCGGGGAGCAGGCCGGTGAGGAGGCGGGGGAGTAGGCCGGTGAGTACTCCCCGGGAGTAGCCGGGGAGTAGTCCGGGAGTGGTTCCGGAGTAGTCCGGGAGTGGTTCGGGAGTGGTACGGACCGCCCGTGGAGCGGCGGTTGGAGTAGCCGTTCCACCCATCCGGCGCAGCGGCCCGGCCATCTTGTCCGTTCAACGGGTACAAAGCTGGCCGGATTACGACTGGGAGCACTTCCCGGCTACAGCCGGCGGGCATCACCCTTACAGCGCATAGCAGAAGGTCATGGATCGTCGGGCGGCATTCGGGGAACCGTCGCCGATCGCCGCCCGTCTTCCCCTTCTGCCGCCTACTGTTGAGGTGTGCGCCTGCCGTGGCGCTGGCACCGCCGGCTGTGAGAGGGACGGGTATGAAACCGACCGAAAGCGCCGCCCCGGCGTCGCGGCTGCGCCGGGCCGTGCTGCCCGCGCTGCCCGCCGCGGCGGTCGCCATGGCCGCTTTCGCACTCGGCATCGGAGTCTTCCGAGTGCTCGACGCGGGCAACGCGCTCTTTCCGGACGGCACCGTGGGCTGGTCGCTCGCCGTGCTCACCGGAATCATCGTCGGCCATCTGGTCGCCCTCGGCCGCGACCGCTGGTGGGGCGGCACCGGCTCGGGGGCCGCGTTAACCCTGGCCGCACTGCTGCTCTACGGCTGGATTCCGGCCGTGCTGGTCAGCCTGGCCGTGGTCGTCCTGGTCGGCGCCGCCCGCCGGCACCGGTGGCGGCAGGCGGTCCTGCACGGCGCGGTCGACATCCTCGGGGTGGGCGCGGCCGCCCTCACCCTCGCCGCCTTCGGCACCACCCCCTCCGTCGAGCACCCCTGGGTCACCGACACCTGGCACATGTCCGCCGTCCCCCAGACGGCCCTGGCGGCCTTCGTCTATCTCACCGTGTCCCGCGCCCTGTTGTGGTGCTCCCTCGCCCCGCCCGGCGCCGGACTGCCCACCGTCGCCCGCACCGCCCTCTTCCGGCAGGCCCTCGTCGGCATCGCGCTCCTCGGCATCGCCCCCCTCATCGTCGTCGTCGCCGGGGACACCCCGCTGCTGCTCCCGCTGTTCGCGGTGCCGCTGGTCGCCCTCGACTCCACACTGTGGATCGCCCGGGTCCGCGCCGAGGAGCAGCTGCGCGACCCGCTCACCGGGCTGCCCAACCGCCAGTGGCTGCTGGAGCGCACCTGGACCGCGCTGGACGAGGCCGAGCGGGCCGGCACCCGGACCGCGCTGGTGCTGCTGGACCTCGACCGGTTCCGCTCGGTCAACGACACCCTGGGCCATCTGGCCGGCGACCGGCTGCTGCTCCAGATCGCCGAGCGGCTGCGGCTCGCCCTGCCGCGCGGGGCGGAGGTCGCCCGGCTCGGCGGTGACGAGTTCGCCGTGCTGCTGCCCACCACCGACTCGCTCACCAGCGCCCAGCGCAGCGCCCGCGTGCTCGTCGGCGATCTCGGCTCCCCCCTCGATCTGGACGGGCTGACCCTGGTGCTGGAGGCCAGCGCCGGGGTCGCCGTCTACCCCGACCACGCACTGGACGCCGAGGGGCTGCTGCGCCGCGCCGACGTCGCGATGTACCAGGCCAAGCGGGACCGCAGCGGTGTCGAGCTGTACGAGGCGCGGCGGGACGGCAACACCCCCGACCGGCTCGGTCTGCTCGGCGACCTGCGGCGCGCCCTGGACGCGGGCGACGTCGAGCTGCACTACCAGCCCAAGGTCGGCTTCGACGGACATGTGGCGGGCCTGGAGGCGCTGGTGCGCTGGGTGCACCCGGACCGGGGGAAGGTGCCGCCGGACGAGTTCATCTCCATGGCCGAGAGCTCCGGGCTGATGCCCCGGCTGACCGAGTACGTCCTGGAGACGGCGCTCGGCCAGGTCGCGCGGTGGCGCGCCGACGGCCTCGAGGTGCCGGTCGCCGTCAACGTCTCCCCGCGCGACGTCCACACCCCCGGTTTCGCGGGCGCGGTCGCCGGGCGGCTGGCCCGGCACGGGGTCCCGGCGGGCGCCCTCCAGCTGGAGATAACCGAACACGTCCTGCTGGAGGACCCGCAGCGGGCCGCCGACACGCTGGCCGGGCTCACCGGCCACGGCGTGAAGATGTCCCTCGACGACTTCGGGACCGGCTATTCCTCGCTGGTCCATCTGCGCCGGCTGCCGGTCAGCGAGCTGAAGATCGACCGTTCCTTCGTGGCCCGGCTGGCCGTGGACAACGAGGACGCGGAGATCGTCCGCTGCACGGTCGACCTCGCGCACTCCCTGGGCCTGCTCGTGGTGGCCGAGGGCGTCGAGGACGACGAGACCTGGGAGCGGCTGCGGGACCTGGGGTGCGACGCGGTGCAGGGCTGGCTGGTGGCCGCCGCGATGCCGCCGGAGGAGATGACGGCGTGGCTGCGGGCGCGGGGGGAGGGCGGCTGGCACCGCGAGCCGGCGGAGCCGTCGGACCAGGAAGCCGCTCCCGCGGAGGAGGACGCGGACCAGCCCGTGACCTGAGGGCGTCGCCCCTCGGCGTTTCGTCGCCGGGTGCGGGCCGGTGAGTGGCGTGGTGCGCGCCCGCCGGCCCGCGGAACGACCGCCCGTGAACGACTGCCCGTAACGGGGCGCACCCAAAGCCTTTCGCGTGGCGAGCGTGGGGAGCCATAGGATTGGGCCGAAACACTCCACACTCACCCTGAGGATCGCTGCATGCCTGGCATCACGCGCGAGGAGGTCGCCCACCTCGCCCGGCTGGCGCGTCTGGAGCTGAAGGCCGAAGAGCTCGACCACTTCGCCGGACAGCTGGACGACATCATCGGCGCGGTGGCCCGCGTCTCCGAGGTCGCCGACCAAGACGTTCCGCCGACCTCTCACCCGCTGCCGCTGACCAACGTCATGCGCTCGGACGAGGTCCGTCCGTCCCTGACCCCGCAGCAGGCGCTGGCCTGCGCCCCGGCCCAGGAGCAGCAGCGTTTCAAGGTGCCGCAGATCCTGGGGGAGGAGTGACCACCGTGACCGATCTGACCAGGCTCACCGCGGCCGAGATCGCCGCCAGGATCGCCTCCGGCGAGGTCACCGCCGTCGAGGTGACCGAGGCGCACCTGGCCCGTATCGAGGCCGTCGACGAGAAGGTGCACGCCTTCCTCCACGTGGACCGTGAGGGGGCGCTCGCCCAGGCGCGCGCCGTCGACGAGAAGCGGGAGCGCGGTGAGGAGCTGGGCCCGCTGGCCGGTGTTCCACTCGCGCTGAAGGACATCTTCACCACCAAGGGGATCCCGACCACGGTCGGCTCCAAGATCCTCGAAGGGTGGATCCCGCCGTACGACGCGACGCTCACCAAGCGGCTGCGCGACGCGGACGTGGTCGTCCTCGGCAAGACCAACATGGACGAGTTCGCCATGGGGTCCTCGACCGAGAACAGCGCCTTCGGCCCCACCGGGAACCCCTGGGACCTCACCCGTATCCCCGGCGGCTCCGGCGGCGGCTCCTCCGCCTCGCTGGCCTCCTTCCAGGCCCCGCTCGCCATCGGCACCGACACCGGCGGCTCGATCCGCCAGCCGGCCGCCGTCACCGGCACGGTCGGGGTCAAGCCGACGTACGGCGCGGTCTCCCGCTACGGCATGGTGGCCTTCTCCTCCTCGCTCGACCAGGGCGGCCCCTGCGCCCGTACCGTGCTGGACGCGGCGCTGCTCCACGAGGTGATCGCCGGGCACGACCCGCTGGACTCCACCTCCATCGACGCGCCGGTCCCGGCGGTCGTCGAGGCCGCCCGCAACGGCAGTGTCCAGGGCATGCGCGTCGGTGTCGTCAAGGAGTTCGCGGGCGAGGGCTACCAGGCCGGTGTCATGCAGCGCTTCAACGAGTCGGTGGAGCTGCTGCGGGAGCTGGGCGCCGAGATCGTGGAGCTCTCCTGTCCGTCCTTCGACAAGGCGCTGGCCGCGTACTACCTGATCGCGCCGTCCGAGTGCTCCTCCAACCTGGCCCGCTTCGACGCCATGCGCTACGGCCTGCGGACCGGCGACGACGGCACGAAGTCCGCGGAGGAGGTCACCGCGCTCACCCGCGCGGAGGGCTTCGGCCCCGAGGTCAAGCGCCGGATCATGCTCGGCACCTACGCGCTCAGCTCCGGCTACTACGACGCGTACTACGGCTCCGCGCAGAAGGTCCGCACGCTGATCAAGCGTGACTTCGAGAAGGCGTTCGAGCAGGTCGACGTGGTGGTCTCACCGACCACCCCGACCACCGCCTTCCCGATCGGCGAGCGCGCCGACGACCCGATGGCGATGTATCTGGCCGACCTCTGCACGATTCCCGCGAACCTCGCGGGGAACGCGGCCATGTCACTGCCCTGCGGTCTGGCGCCGGAGGACGGTCTGCCGGTCGGACTGCAGATCATCGCCCCCGCCATGGCTGACGACCGGCTCTACAAGGTCGGTGCCGCGGTCGAGGCCGCGCTCACCGCCAAGTGGGGCCACCCGCTGCTTGAGGAGGCACCGTCACTGTGAGCGACGCGCGCGCGGCCACCGGGCCGCAGATGACGTCGAAGGCCGCACCTCTGCGCCGCGCGGGCGGAGAAGCGAACGGAGAGACCCTGTGAGCGACGCGCGCGCGGCCACCGGGCCGCAGATGACGTCGAAGGCCGCACCTCTGCGCCGCGTGGGCGGAGAAGCGAACGGAGAGACGCTATGAGTGCGATCAAGAAGGCCAAGGGCTTCAAGAAGTCCAAGCCCGGCACCTACCTGTCCATCGCGACGTCGCTGTTCGGCGCGGTCAGCGTGGCCAAGCAGGTCAAGAAGGCCCGACTCGAGAACGACAAGCTACAGCTGGCCGACGCGGTGGTCTCGGCCGCCGCCATCGTCACCGGCGTCGCCCTGCTCGTCCGCGAGCTCAAGCGCATGGGCGACGACGACGTCCTCGCGGACTGAGAGGTTAGTTTTTCCGTGACCGTCACTGAACTGGTGTCGTACGAGGACGCCCTCGCCGCCTACGACCCCGTGATGGGGCTCGAGGTGCATGTCGAGCTCGGCACCAAGACCAAGATGTTCTGCGGGTGTGCCACCACGCTGGGCGCCGAGCCCAACGCGCAGACCTGCCCCACCTGCCTCGGCCTGCCCGGCTCGCTGCCGGTGGTCAACGCGACCGGCGTCGAGTCCGCCATCAAGATCGGACTCGCGCTGAACTGCGAGATCGCCGAATGGTGCCGCTTCGCCCGGAAGAACTACTTCTATCCGGACATGCCGAAGAACTTCCAGACCTCGCAGTACGACGAGCCGATCGCCTACAACGGCTATCTGGACGTCGAGGTCGACGGGGAGGTCTTCCGCGTCGAGATCGAGCGCGCCCACATGGAGGAGGACACCGGCAAGTCCACCCACGTGGGCGGCGCGACCGGCCGTATCCACGGCGCCTCGCACTCCCTCCTCGACTACAACCGGGCCGGTATCCCGCTGATCGAGATCGTCACCAAGCCGATCGTCGGCGCCGGGGACAAGGCCCCGGAGGTCGCCAAGGCGTACGTGACCGAGCTGCGCGAGCTCATCAAGGCGCTCGGAGTCTCCGAGGCGCGCATGGAGATGGGCCAGATGCGCTGCGATGTGAACCTGTCGCTGCGCCCGCAGGGCGCCGAGAAGTTCGGCACCCGCTCCGAGACCAAGAACGTCAACTCGCTGCGGTCGGTCGAGCGGGCGGTGCGCTTCGAGATCCAGCGCCACGCCGCGGTGCTGAGCGGCGGCGGCACGATCATCCAGGAGACCCGTCACTTCCACGAGGAGGACGGCTCCACGACCTCCGGCCGGGTCAAGGAGGAGGCCGAGGACTACCGCTACTTCCCCGAGCCGGACCTGGTGCCGATCGCCCCCTCCCGGGCGTGGGTGGAGGAGCTGCGCGCCGGGCTGCCGGAGCTGCCGCGGCTGCGCCGCAAGCGGCTGCGCGAGGAGTGGGGCCTGTCCCGGCACGAGATGCAGTCGGTGCTCAACGCGGGCGCGATCGACCTGATCACCGCCACCATCGACGAGGGTGCCCCGGCCGACCAGGCCCGTAAGTGGTGGATGGGCGAGCTGGCCCGTCGCGCCAACGAGGACGGGGTGGAGCTCGCCTCGCTGCCGATCACTCCGGCGCAGGTCGCCCGGGTGTGCGCGCTGGTCAAGGAGGGTTCGCTCAACGACAAGCTGGCCCGCCAGACGATCGAGGGCGTCCTCGCGGGCGAGGGCGACCCGGACGAGGTCGTCGCCAAGCGCGGACTGAAGGTCGTCTCGGACGAGGGCGCGCTGGGCGCCGCGGTCGACGAGGCCATCGCGGCCAACGCGGCCATCGCCGACAAGATCCGCGGCGGCAAGGTCGCGGCGGCGGGTGCGCTGGTCGGCGCGGTCATGAAGGCCACACGCGGCCAGGCGGACGCGGCGCGGGTGCGTGAGCTGATCCTGGAGAAGCTGGGCGTCGAGGGCTGATCAGCCGTCCGTACGGCGGCGGGGTGTGCCAGGGGCACGCCCCGCCGTCGTCGTTCGTCCGGGCCCCGGTCACAGCAGCAGCGGCTCCAGGTGCGGGACCTCGAACCCCTCGTCGTCGAAGGGGTACAGCGGCCGGGCGAGGCGCCGGTGGCCGAGGCGGGCCAGATCCTGGTCGACCCCGCCGGGGGTGAGCGCGAGCCGCCAGTCCGCCGCCAGGTCGTACAGCTCGGGCTCCGGATAGCCGAGCTTGACGACGACGAGGTCGTAGCCGCGCGGGTCCAGCTCCCCGAAGTCGGCCAGGGTGTGGAACGGTTTGCGGCGGCTGACCAGCACCGCCGTGACGCCCCCGTGCCGCACCGCCGCGAGGTCCCCGCCGACCGGGTCGTCCCGGCGCAGGGCGACCACCTCGCCGGTCAGCTCGCAGGGCTCGGCGTGGTCCGCCGTCCCCCGGCTGATCCCGCCGCCGACGGACAGCCGGACCGTGGCGCCCGGCCCGGCGGCGAAGCACTCCGAGACCGCCGCCGGATCGGTGATCCCGGGGTGCAGGGCGGTGGCGCGGCCGGCGGCCAGATCCTCGTTGGCCAGCAGCCGCCCGAGCATATAGGCCAGGTCCCCGGCGCCCCCGGCCGTGGGGTTGTCGCCCGAGTCGCTGATCAGGAACGGGCGGGCGGGGGAGGCGACGGCCTCGGCGACGCACTCGTCGGCGCCGCCGGTGGGGCCGGCGAAGGCGAAGTCACGGCGCATCTCCCAGTACTCGCGGGCGAGCGAACGCGTCTGCTCGACCGCGAGCACGGGGTCGTCGCCGGTCACCACCACGGCCGCCCGGCAGCGCGGCTCGTCGGCCCAGGCGTAGCCCACCCACATCGCCGCGTCCACGACGCCGTCCATCGCCTCCACGGCGGCCAGCCGCCCGTACAGCGACTTGGCGGGCTCCAGGCGGGTGCTGGTCCGCTCACCGGGCAGCAGCACCGGGATCTGCACCCAGGCCAGATGCGGGCGGCCCTTGCCGGAGGCCAGGCGCTCCACGAGCTTGCGGGCGGCGCGCTCACGGGTCTCCCAGGCGTCCTCGTGCGGGGCGAGGCGGTGGGCGGTGATCAGGTCGAGCCGGCCGGCGAAGCGGCGGGAGACATTGCCGTGCGGATCCATGGCGGCGGAGATCAGCGCCTCGGGCCCGATCGCCTCCCGTACGGCCTCGGTCAGATCGCCCTCGGCGTCCTCCAGACCCACCACGCTCATCGCGCCGTGGACGTCGTACACCAGCCCGTCCAGCGGCCCGGCCGCCCGCAGCCGCTCGATCAGCTCGCCCTTGATCCGGTCGTAGGCGCCGGGCTCGACCGGGCCGCCGGGGAGCGAGACGGCGTGGAGGAGGGGCACCCATTCCACCCGCCCGGCGAGATCGCCGTCCGGGCGCGTCCAGGCGTAGCGGTCCAGCAGCTCGGCGCCGCGGGTGATGCGGAAGTCGTCGTAGCCGGTGCGGTGCGGGCTGAAGGTACTGGACTCGATGTGCATACCGCCGATGCCGATGCGCGGGCGGCGGCCTGACGCGGTGGAGGTCATGCTCTCCCTCTGGGTCATGCTCTCCGACTTCCCGCTCATTCATGGAGTGAAGCCCACAAAGGGGGTAAAGGGCCCTTTGTGTCGGGACGGGGTGCGCCGACGACCCGGGGCTGATACGGCATGGTCGACGCTGCCCTAAGGACCCTCCCCGGGTTTCCTCGGCCGTGCGGGAACGGCGCCTAAGGCCCTGGGCCGAGCGGAGATCGGTCAGCCTCCCGATGTGCCGGACCCTCCTGGGCGGCGAGAGTGGACGCATTCCACGAAACCGTCGCCACCAGGGAGAACGCCATGTTGCACCACGAGTTGCACCGCATCCGCGAGGCCGAGCTGCTGCGTGAGGCCGCTGCCCACCGGCTGGGCCGGGAGGCGGCGCTGGAGCCCGGCGGCCGGTCGGCGGAGCGCGACTTCGCAGGACGGATGAGCCCGCCCCGGCGGTGGCGCGGCCGTCGCGCACAGTGGTCCTACCGGACGGCGGCCTGACCGCGGCCGGGGAGTGCCGCTCAGCGTGAGCACCGTAAGGACGGCCGCCGCGACAACGGGCGCCGTAAGGACGGAGGCCGGGAGAGCGGGCGCCGTAAGGACGGAGGCCGGGAGAGCGGGCGCCGGGAAGGCGGGTGGTGGCGGGAAGGCGGGTGGTGCCGGGGACGCCGGGGCCCGAAAAGCCGGTGCAGCCGGGGCGGGGCCCTGTGCGATGCTCGTCGACGTGCACACCACGTCTGTCAGCCCGGTGTTCGTCGGCCGCGCCGAGGAGTTGGCCACCCTCAGGGACGCGCTCGCCCGCGCCACCGCGGGCGAGCCCCAGGTGCTGCTGGTGGGCGGGGAGGCGGGGGTCGGCAAGACCCGGCTCGTCGACGAGTTCCTGGCCTCGGCCGTGGCCGAAGGGGCCGTCGCGGCGGTCGGCGGCTGCGTGGAAATCGGCGCCGACGGGCTGCCGTTCGCGCCCGTGTCCACCGTGCTGCGCTCACTGCGCCGTACGCTCGGCCCCGAGCTGGACGGGGCCGCCGCCGGGCAGGAGGGCGAACTGGCGCGGCTGCTCCCCGAGTTGGGCGAGACCGCCCGCGCGTCCCACGACGGGGACGGCCGGGCCCGGCTGTTCGAGCTCACCGTCCGGCTGCTGGAGCGGCTGGCCGCGGAGCGCACCCTCGTCGTCGCCATCGAGGATCTGCACTGGGCCGACCGCTCCACCCGCGAACTCCTCGGCTATCTCTTCCGCTCGCTGCTCAGCGCCCGGCTGCTGGTCGTGGCCACCTACCGCTCCGACGACATCCACCGCCGCCATCCGCTGCGCCCCTTCCTCGCCGAGGTGGACCGGATGCGCGAGGTGCGGCGCATCGAGCTCCGCCGCTTCACCCGGGGCGAGGTGCACGCCCAGCTAGCCGGGATCAACGGGGCCGAGCCCGAGCGCGACCTGGTCGACCGGATCTTCGAGCGCAGCGACGGCAACGCCTTCTTCGTCGAGGAGATCGCCCGCTCCCTCAACGAGGGCTGCGGCACCGGGCTCAGCGAATCGCTGCGCGATCTGCTGCTGGTGCGGGTCGAGGCGCTGCCCGAGGAGGCCCAGCGGGTGGTGCGGATCCTCGCCGAGGGCGGCTCCTCCGTGGAGTACGCACTGCTGCGCGCGGTCGCCCGGCTCGGCGAGGACGAGCTGATCGACGCCCTGCGCTCGGCCGTGGGCGCCAACATCCTGCGCCCCACGGCCGATGACAGCGGCTACCGCTTCCGGCACTCGCTGGTGCGCGAGGCCGTGGTGGACGATCTGCTGCCCGGTGAGCGCTTCCGGATCAATCGCCGCTTCGCCGAGGCCCTGGAGGCCGAGCCCGTGCTGGTGCGGGCCGACGAGCGGGCCGCCCGGCTGGCCAGTTACTGGTACCACGCGCGGGACCCCGCCAAGGCCCTCCCCGCCGTGCTCAGGGCGTCCGTCGAGGCACGGCGGCGGTACGCCCACGCGGAGCAGCTGCGGCTGCTGGAGCGGGCCATGGAGCTGTGGGAGGACGCCCCCGAGGAGATACGGGAGGCGCAGCGCCCCCTGGACCACGCGGAGGCGTACCCCGCCTGCGGCTGTGCGGACCAGGCGCTGCGCCGGCTCGATCTGCTGGCCGAGGTGGTGGTGGCCGCGCGGCTGTCCGGGCAGCGGGAGCGGGCGCTGGCCGTCAGCAAGCGGGCGCTGCGGGCCCTGCACAGAAGCGGTGACGACCCGCTGCGGGCCGCCTGGTTCTGGACCCAGCGATCCGGGCTGATGACGGGCCTGGCGCGGGGCGACGGCTGGGCGGAGCTGAGCCGCGCCCAGGAGCTGGTGCGGGGACTGCCGCCGTCCCCCGTGCACGCCGAGGTCATGGCGCAGGTGGCGGGCTGGACGATGACCCACCGGCCCGGCCCGGAGGGACTGGCCGCCGCCGAACGGGCGGTGGAACTGGCCCGGATGGTGGGCGCCGAGAGCACGGAGCTGAACGCCCGGCTGACGCTGGCCTACTTCACCGCGGACTCCGGCGACCCCGACCACGGACTGGCCGAGATGCGCGAGGTGTGCGCCCAGGCCGTGGCGCTCGGCGACATCAGCGTCCTGGGCCGGTGCTACGTCAATCTGGCCTCGGCGCTGGAGGGGGTCGGCCGGTCGGCCGAGGCGGTGGAGACCGCCGAGGAGGGCGCCCTGATCCTGGACCGCGTCGGTCTGGTGGACTCCCGGTCCTGGGTGTACGGGAATCTGGCCGAGTCACTGTTCGCCCTGGGCCGCTGGGACGAGGCGGAGGCGGCGGCCCTGAAGACCCGGCGGCTGGCCCTCGGCACCAAGCCGCGCGGCACCGCCGCCAGCCGGCTCGCCCAGCTCGCACTGGCCCGCGGCGAATGGGACACGGCGGAGCGCGAGCTGGCCGCCGCCCGCGAGCACTACGGCGCCCACAACACCGAACCGCAGTACACCCTCCAGGTCGCGGGGCACACCATCGAACTCGCGGCGGCGCGCGGCCGGATCCTGGATGTACGGGCCGTGCTGGACCAGGTCGTGGAGGCCGGCTTCCCGCCCGGGACGCAGCGCTACGCCTGGCCGCTGCTGTACGCGGCCACCGCCGCCGAGTCGGCCGCCCGCGGACTGCCCACCGCGGAGCCGGGCCGGGGCGAGGTGCTGGCCCGCATCCGCGCCGCCGCGAAGCGGGTGTCGCAGCCGGTGCCGGTATGGCGCGCCTACGCGGCGATGCTCCAGGCCGAACTGGAGCGCGCCGAGGGACGGGACCGGCCCGACCTCTGGGCCGAGGCCACGGATGCCTTCGCGGCGCTGGACTGCCCGTATCCGCTGGCCCGCGCCCGCCACCGCTGGGCGGAGGCGCTGCTCGCCCCGGGCCGGGGCGCCACGGCCACGGCCCAGGCCGATCGCGAACACGCCGCCGAACTGCTCGCCCAGGCGCATGCCGTGACCGAGCGGCTGGGCGCCCGCCCGCTGCGCGAGGAGATCGAGCTGCTGGCCCGGCGCGCCCGGCTGCCCCTGGCCTCCGCCGCGAGCCGCGCCGCGCTCGACGCGCCCACGGCAGGCACCCCCGCGCTGCCCTCGGCCCTGGGCTCCGCGGCGGGCTCCCCGGCCCCCGCCGCCGAACCCGCCGATCCGGCCGAGCAGCTGGGGCTGACGCCCCGGGAGCGGGACGTGCTGCGGCTGGTCGCCGCGGGGCGCAGCAATCGCCAGATCGCCGAGAAGCTGTTCATCTCCCCCAAGACGGCGAGCGTGCACGTCTCCAACATCCTGGCCAAACTGGGCGTCTCGGGCCGGGGCGAGGCGGCGGCCGTGGCCCACCGGCTACGGCTGGTCGACGGCCTGACCGACGGCGCGACGGCACGCTGACCGCTCACCCGAGGACGGACAGGCCGCCCGGGACGGACGGGCCGCCTGGGACGGACGGGTCGCGCTAGGTAGGTGCGCGCGCTGTGCGAGCGCCGGCAGCTCCTCGGGTCAGCCGCCTTCGCGGGGCCGGATCACCACCCGGCCGGAGTCGAGGTCTATGGGGCCCTTCCCCGGGTCGTTGCTGCCCGTCTCGTCCAGCGTGAACTCCAGCCGGTTGCGCTCTTCCTCGGTGTGCTTGCGGCTGGGCGCGAACAGTTCCTCGATGAGGTTGAACATGACGACCCCCGTAGGCGTGCGACTGCCGCCAGTGTAGGCAGACTCTTCACAGAACGGGCACGCCGCGACATGTCCGGCGAACTCGGCGCCACGATTGGCCGGTTCGCTCGCCCTTCGGCCTCCTCAGCGGACCTCCAGCCGCAGGATGCGGTCGTCTTGCCCACCCGGCTTCCCACGTCCGTCGGTGTTGCTCGTCGTCAGCCACAGCCCCCCGTCGTCCGCCGCCACCACGCTGCGCAGCCGCCCGTACTTCCCGTCCAGGAACGACTGCGGCTTCGCCGCCGGCTTGTCGCCCTTCAGCGGGATGCGCCACAGCCGCTCACCGCGCAGCCCCGCCATCCAGATCGAGCCCTCGGCGAAGGCGATTCCGCTCGGCGACGCGTCCTTGGGCTTCCACTGCTCGACCGGGTCGACGAAGCTCTTCTCACCGGCCTTGCCCTCGGCCTTCGGCCAGCCGTAGTTCTTGCCCGGTTCGATCAGATTGAGCTCGTCCCAGGTGTCCTGGCCGAACTCGGAGGCCCACAGCCGCTTGTCCTCGTCCCAGGCCAGGCCCTGCACATTGCGGTGCCCCCAGGAGTAGACGGCCGACTCGGCGTCCGGATTGCGGGGCGCGGGCTCGCCGTCCGGGGTCATCCGCAGGATCTTGCCGCCCAAGGAGTCCGTGTCCTGGGCGAGCCCGCGGTCACCGCTCTCTCCCGTGCCCGCGTAGAGCATCTTGTCCGGGCCGAAGGCGATCCGGCCGCCGTTGTGGATCGTGCCCTTGGGGATGCCCTTGAAGACCGTGTCCGGGGCGCCCAGCTGATCGCCCGCGGGACGCCTGTCGTCGTACATCATCCGGGCGATGCGGTTGTCCGAATCGGTGGTGAAGTACGCGTAGATCATATGGTCCGCGCCGAAGTCGGAGGAGACCGCCAGCCCCAGCAGCCCGCCCTCACCGGCGGCGGAGACCCCCGGGACGGAGCCCACCTCGGTCTTCTTGCCCGTGTCCGCCGAGACCTTGAAGATCTTCCCGGTGTCACGCGAGGAGACCAGCAGATCCCCGCCGGGCAGCGCCGCGAGCCCCCAGGGGGAGTCGAGCTTCGTGGTGAGGGTGCGCACCACCTTCACCGAGCCCTTCGCGGGCGCCGCGGACTCCGTCGGCGAGGGCGTGCCCGCGTCGGACCTTTCGCTTCCCGACTTCGCGGGTGTGGAGGTCCGGCCGACCGGTCTGGTGATGCTGTCGCCGTCGGACGAGCAGCCGGCCACGAGCAAGACGGCGGCAGCGGCGAGAACAGAGGTGACGCGAGGACGTCGCACGGTCGGATTCCTCTCCATGAACACGTGTGCCGCGGCACGGCACTGATTCTTATACACCGCTGCCCCGCACCGGGTTCCCGTCCCCGGACCGAGCCCGGACCGGCCACCTTCCCCGCCCCCGGCCCCCAGCGCCACGATCCGCTCCACGGCCCCGGCCTCCCGGCCCCTCGGCCCCAGCCCCTCAGCCCCGGCCCCGCGGCCTCAGTCCCACGACCCCAGTGCCGTCGGCAGTTCCGCGATCTCCGCGAGGTCCTCGTGCGACAGCAGCACATCGGCCGCCGCGCAGTTCTCCGCCGCCCACCGCGCCCGCTTCGTCCCCGGCACCGGCACCACATGCGGCCCCTGCGCCAGCAGCCAGGCCAAGGCCACCTGCGCCGGGGTCACCGTGTCCCCGTGCCGCTGGGCGACCCGCCGCAGACCGGCCACGATCGGCTGGTTCGCGGCCATCATCTCCGCCGTGAACCGCGGATGCCGGGCCCGCATGTCGTCCGGTTCGAAGCCCTGCCCGGGGGTCAGCGTCCCGCTCAGGAAGCCGTTGCCGAGCGGCATCGCCGCCAGGAAGCCGACCCCGCGCGAGGCGCACCACGGCACCAGCGCCTCCAGCGCCTCGGGCGACCACACCGACAGCTCCGCCTGCACACAGCTGACCGGGAAGACCTGTTGGACCCGCTCCAGCTGGCGCACCGTGGCGTCGTGCATCCCGGCGCCCGCCCGCCGCTGCGCCCGTGCCCCCACGGCGCACAGTCCCAGCGCCCGCACCTTCCCGGCCGCGACCAGCTCCGCCATCGCGCCCCAGGTCTCCTCTATCGGCACCTCCGGGTCGGCCCGGTGGAGCTGGTAGAGGTCGATCACATCGGTCTGGAGCCGGCGCAGCGAGGCGTCGCAGGCCCGTTTCACATAGCCGGGCCGCCCGTTGGCCACGATGTGCTGCTCACCCACCAGCAGTCCGCATTTGGTGGATACGAAGGCGTCCGCCCGTCGCTCCTTGAGCACCCGCCCCACCAGCAGCTCATTGGTGAAGGGGCCGTACATGTCGGCGGTGTCCAGCAGGCTCGCGCCCGAGTCGAGCGCGGCGTGCACGGCGCGCTCCGAGTGCTCGCCGCTGCGCTGCGAAGCGGTGTACGCCCAGCTCATCGGCATGCATCCAAGGCCGATCGCACCCACTTCGAGCGCCGCCGCTCCGAGTCTCCTGCGCTCCACCTGGCCTGACCCCTCCCGTTCCCTCGGACCCCAAACTAACCTCTGCCAACGCTGGGTGATCGCATAGCCTCCTGGCATGAGTGCAGACCACAGCGATACGCTCCGGCGCCAGGACGCGACGCACGGTTCGTCCGAGGCGCGTGACCTGGTGTGGCTGCCGATCCCGCCCGAGGAGATCGACGGCCTGCCCGACACCCTCGAATACGCCCACTGGGACGGCGGTCCCGACTTCCCCACCGACCCGGCGCGCTGCGCGTTCTACTGCGTCCCCTACATGAAGAAGCCGGAGGTGTGCACCCGCCCGCTGGCCGCCATGACCAACCTGCGGGTGGTGCAGACCCTCACCGCCGGAATAGACCACATCAAGCCCGCGCTGGCGGATCTCGCGCCCGGGGTGCGGCTGTGCAACGCGCGCGGGGTGCACGACGCGAGCACCGCCGAGCTCGCCCTCACCCTCATCCTGGCCTCGCTGCGCGGCATCCCCGACTTCGTCCGGAACCAGGACGCCGGGGAGTGGCGCTCCGGCTTCCGTCCCGCGCTCGCCGACAAGTCGGTACTGATCGTCGGCTACGGGGCCATCGGCAGCGCCATCGAGGACCGGCTTGTGCCATTTGAGTGCGAGCGGGTGGCGCGCGTCGCGCGCTCCCCGCGCACGACCGAGCGCGGCCCGGTGCATCCGATCGACGAACTGCCCCGACTGCTTCCGGAAGCCGATGTGGTGGTGCTGGTCACACCGCTCACCGAGGCCACCCGCGGTCTGGCCGGGGCGGACTTCCTGTCCCGGATGAAGGACGGGGCACTGCTGGTGAACGTCGCGCGTGGCGCGGTGGTGGACACCAAGGCCCTGCTCAGCGAGGTGGAGTCGGGTCGGCTGCGGGCCGCGCTCGATGTGACCGACCCCGAACCACTGCCCGCCGGGCATCCGCTGTGGCACGCTCCAGGAGTGCTCATCACCCCGCATGTGGGCGGCCCCTCGTCGGCGTTCCTCCCGCGTGCCAAGCGGCTCTTGCGGGACCAGCTGAACCGCTTCGCGCGCGGTGAGTCGCTGGAACATCTCGTCGCCACCACGGGGTAGACATGCCTCTGGCACCACATACAGGCACCGATTGACTTCACTCCGTATATACAACGGCGTAGTCGGTTACGGTGCGTAGATGGCCTATGTCCCTGAGTGACCAGTCTGGTGTATCGTCCCGAGCGGGGGCTGCGCCACTGACCTGACGGCGTCAGCGATGGACCGGAACTCGAGGGGGGCGACGGGCGATGTGTGGCCGATGGACCGACAACCCGACGCAGCTCAGGCGTCAACCGCGACACTTCCGCGCAGCCGCGCGGATCTCCGACTCGATGAGGCCCTCGGGGATAGCGCTCCCGGGGTTCCCGAGGCGTCAGTGGTCCGCCACGCAGTGGATGGCAGTCCGGTGAGCGCCTCCGGAGCGGTGCTCGCCCGGTCGTCGGTCTCCGGCGGCGCGGGGCTGTTGCCGCAAGTGGTCCTCGTCCTGGCCTGCGGCGGCTACGCGGCGGGCGCGGCCCTGGGCTGGGGCTCGTCCCGGCTGGCCCTGTTCATGGGCGACTTCGGGCTGAGCGCCGTCGCGTTCGCCGCCGCGGCGTCCTGTCTGTGGCACGGCCGGCGGCATGCCGGGCGGCTGCGCCCGGCGTGGCTGCTGTTCGCGGTCTCCTCGGCCATGGCCGCGCTGGGGAACGCCGTATGGGGCTGGTACGAGGTGGTGCTCGGCCGCCCCGTGCCGACCCCCTCGGCCGCCGACTTCTGCTTCCTGCTCTTCGCCCCGCCCGCCATCGTCGGGATGCTGGTGCTCGCCAAGCGTCCGACGAGCCGGGCCCGGTGGATCTGTCTGTGCCTGGACGCCTGGCTGATCGCCGGATCGCTGGTCACGCTCTCCTGGAGCCTCGCCCTCGCCCACACCGGGCAGTTCGGCGGGGACGGCGCCTCCGTGGCCCGCCGGGCCCTGGCGCTCGCCTATCCGCTGCTGGACATCGTGCTCGTCAGCATGGTGATCGTGCTGCACTTCCGGCGCTCGTCGGCCAACCGCTCCGCGATCAACACCGCGATCGCCGCCTTCGCGCTCACCGTGCTGTGCGACGCGCTGTTCACCTCGCCGCTGCTGCGCGAGCACTACCGCTCCGGGCAGATACTCGACGCCGGGTGGTTCGCCGGGTCCGCGCTGCTGGCGTACGCCCCGTGGGTGGCCCGCCGCGAGGCCGCCCAGAACCCGCCGCCGGCGCGCCGCTCCGCCCAGCAGAGCGTCCCCATCGCCGGCTCGCTCGCCGCACTCGCGCCCTATCTCGCCGCCGCCGTCTGCACCCTGGGGGTCCTGTTCAACGTGATGGACGGCCGGCCGATCGACGGGGTGGTGCTCCTCACCGCCTGCGCGGTCGTGCTCGCGCTCGTCGTCCGGCAGGCGATCATGCTGATGGACAACATCCGGCTCACCCAGGAACTGGCCCAGAAGGAGAACCACTTCCGCTCCCTGGTGCAGAGCTCCAGCGATGTGATCATGATCGCCGCGCCCACCGGGATCCTGCGCTACGTCAGCCCGGCCGCCTCCGGGGTCTACGGCCGTGACGCGGACGAGCTGGAGGGCTCCGAGCTGGCCTCCCTCATCCACCCCGAGGACCTCGGATCGGTGGTGCACGAGGTGCGCCGGTTCCTGGCCGCCTCACCGGGCGAGGAGCCCACCACCCGCATCGAATGCCGCTTCCGCTCCGGCTCCGGCGACTGGCTCAACGTGGAGTCGACGATCAACCGCCACCACGGCGGGCTGATCTTCAACAGCCGCGATGTCACCGAGCGGGTCCGGCTCCAGGCCCAGTTGCAGCACAACGCCGAGCACGACCCGCTCACCGATCTGCCCAACCGCGCGCTGTTCACCCGGCGGGTCCGGCACGCGGTCGCCGGCCGCCGCCGTACGGACGCGGGCACCGCCGTGCTCTTCATCGACCTCGACGGCTTCAAGGCGGTCAACGACACCGTCGGCCACCACGCCGGTGACGAACTGCTGGTGCAGGCCGCCCGCCGGCTCCAGGAGTCCGTCCGGTCCGGGTCCGGCGACTGCGCGGCCCGGCTCGGGGGCGACGAGTTCGCCGCCCTCATCGTCGGCGACGGCGCGGGGGACGAGGGCGCGCGCGAGCGGCGCATCATGGAGATCGCCGACCGGCTGCGGGTCCGGCTCTCCCAGCCCTACCGGGTCGAGGGCGGCACCGAGGTCCGCGTGGCCGCCAGCATCGGCGTCGCCTTCGCCGAGCCCGGGACCAGCCCCGGCGCCCTGATGCGCAACGCCGATCTGGCGATGTACCGCGCCAAGGCCGCGGGCAAGAACCGCGTCGAGCTGTACGCGCCGCAGATGCAGGCCGAGGTGGCGCGCCGGGCCGAGGTCGCCACCAGACTGCGCGCCGCCCTGCACGACGGGGAGTTCGTCCTGCTGCACCAGCCCGTCGTCGAGCTGACCAGCGGCCGGATCACCGCGGTCGCGGCGCAGGCCCGCTGGCGCTCGGCCCAGGGCATCCTGTTCACCCCCGCCGAGTTCCTCCGGGTCGCCGACAACGGCCGTGGCGGCGGCGAGGACACGACCCGCACCGCCGAGCTGGCCCGCTGGATGCTGGAGGCGGCCGTGGAGCAGGCCGCCCAGCGGCGCCGCGACGGCCACCTCGTGCCGGTCTGCGTACGGCTCCCCGCGAGCCGGCTGGTGGACAAGTCGATGCCGCCCAAGGCCGTGGAGGCTCTGCTGACCCGCCATGGGCTGCCGTCCAGCGCGCTGATCCTGGAGCTGACCGACAGCGATCCACGCGTGCCGCTCGACGAGCTCGAGCACCGCCTCGGCGCGCTGCGCCGCCTGGGGGTGCGGATCGCCCTCGACGGCTTCGGCAGCGGCTATGCCGCGATCAGGGCGCTGCGCAGGCTCCCCATCGACGTACTGAAACTGGACCCCGGGCTGGTCGAGGGCGTGGTCGAGTCCTCACGGCTCCACAAGATCACCGCAGGGCTGCTGAGGATCGCCGGCGACCTCGGGATGCAGTCCATCGCCGAGGGGGTGGAGTTGCCCGAGCAGATCGTCACCCTGCGCGGTATGGGATGCACCCACGCCCAGGGGGCGGCCTTCAGCGGACCGCTCGATGAGCACCGGCTGCGCCGGGCGCTGCTGCGCGGCGGCTATCCGGTGCCGCGCTCGGAGCCCCCGCTGCTGGTCGGCGGCGGCGTCCTGCCGCTCCGGCACGGTGGCCACGGCGGACATGGTGGCCACGGGGGCTACGGCGGCTCCCATGGGCCGCGCCGTACGGAACCGCACACCCACCCGCCGACCCGCTCAAATACTGAGACGCCCGTCCCACCCACTTGACACCCGATATGCGCCGGGGGGAGGGTCGGAGCCATGCGCACCCGAATTCTCGTACTTGGACAGCGCGTCGGCTGAGCAGGGTTCCTTGAAACCCTGCGGACCCTCACCGGCGCGCTCCCCTCGCTTGCCTAACGGCACGAGGGGTTTTTTGTTGCACTGGCACTTGGTGCACCGTCCCGCACCGCCCTCTCCCTCCCGCACAGAACCTCATCTTCGAGAAGAGATTGCCGATGACCGAGCAGGCCTCCGGGTCCCATCATCCCCAGCCTCGGCCCCGTAGCGGCGGACCGCAGTCCGCCCCGGTCGAGCACGTCACGGGCGCTCAGTCCCTCATCCGCTCGCTCGAGGAAGTGGGTGCCGACACCGTCTTCGGTATCCCCGGCGGCACGATCCTCCCCGCCTACGACCCGATGATCGACTCCTCGAAGGTCCGGCACGTGCTCGTCCGCCATGAGCAGGGCGCGGGCCACGCCGCCACCGGCTACGCCCAGGCCACCGGCAAGGTCGGCGTCTGCATGGCGACCTCGGGCCCCGGAGCCACCAACCTGGTCACCCCCATCGCCGACGCCAACATGGACTCGGTCCCGATGGTCGCGATCACCGGCCAGGTGGCCTCCAAGGCCATCGGCACGGACGCCTTCCAGGAGGCGGACATCTGCGGCATCACCATGCCGATCACCAAGCACAACTTCCTGGTCACCAAGGCCGAGGACATCCCGCGCACGATCGCCGAGGCGTTCCACATCGCCTCCACCGGCCGCCCCGGCCCGGTCCTGGTCGACATCCCCAAGGACCTGCTGCAGGCGCAGACCACCTTCTCCTGGCCGCCGCAGACCGATCTGCCGGGCTACCGCCCGGTCACCAAGCCGCACGCCAAGCAGATCCGCGAGGCCGCCCGCCTGATCACCCAGGCCGAGCGCCCGGTGCTGTACGTCGGCGGCGGCGTGATCAAGGCCCAGGCCACCGCCGAGCTGAAGGTCCTGGCCGAGCTGACCGGCGCGCCGGTCACCACCACCCTGATGGCGCTGGGTGCCTTCCCCGACACCCACCACCTCCACCTGGGCATGCCGGGCATGCACGGCACCGTCGCCGCGGTCACCGCCCTCCAGAAGTCCGACCTGATCGTGGCGCTCGGCGCCCGCTTCGACGACCGCGTCACCGGCAAGCTCGACTCCTTCGCCCCGCACGCCAAGATCATCCACGCGGACATCGACCCGGCCGAGATCGGCAAGAACCGGGCCGCCGACGTGCCGATCGTCGGGGACGCCCGCGAGGTCCTCGCGGACCTGGTCGTCGCCGTCCAGGCCGAACACGACGCGGGCCGCACCGGTGACTACACCGGCTGGTGGGAGGACCTGAACCGGTGGCGGGAGACCTACCCGCTGGGCTTCGACCAGCCCGCCGACGGCAGCCTCTCCCCGCAGCAGGTCATCCAGCGGATCGGGCAGCTGGCGCCGGAGGACACGATCTTCACCGCGGGCGTCGGCCAGCACCAGATGTGGGCCGCCCACTTCATCGACTACGACACCCCCGCGACCTGGCTGAACTCCGGCGGCGCCGGCACCATGGGCTACGCCGTCCCGGCCGCCATGGGCGCCAAGGCGGGCGTCGGCGACCGTACGGTCTGGGCCATCGACGGTGACGGCTGCTTCCAGATGACCAACCAGGAGCTGGTCACCTGCGCGCTGAACAACATCCCGATCAAGGTCGCGATCATCAACAACGGCGCGCTGGGCATGGTCCGCCAGTGGCAGACCCTCTTCTACAACCAGCGCTACTCCAACACCGTGCTGCACTCGGGCCCCGACGCGGTCGGGCAGCCGAACGCGGGCACCCGCGTCCCCGACTTCGTGAAGCTCGCGGAGGCCATGGGCTGCGTCGGGCTGCGCTGCGAGGACCCGTCCGAGCTCGACGCCGTGATCGAGAAGGCCAACGCGATCAACGACCGCCCGGTGGTCGTGGACTTCATCGTCCACGAGGACGCCATGGTCTGGCCGATGGTCGCGGCCGGCACCTCCAACGACGAGATCCTGGCGGCGCGCGACACCCGCCCGGACTTCGGCGACGGCGAAGACGACTGAGGCCAGGACCGAGAGAGAAGAGAGACCGAGCCCATGTCCAAGCACACGCTCTCCGTCCTGGTGGAGAACACCCCCGGCATCCTCGCCCGGATCGCCGCCCTGTTCTCCCGCCGCGGTTTCAACATCGACTCGCTGGCCGTCGGCGTCACCGAGCACCCCGACATCTCCCGCATCACCATCGTGGTGAATGTCGAGGAGCTGCCGCTGGAGCAGGTCACCAAGCAGCTCAACAAGCTCGTCAACGTCCTGAAGATCGTCGAGCTGGAGGACGGCCAGGCGATCCAGCGGGAGCTGGTCCTGGCCAAGGTCCGCGCCGACAACGAGACCCGCTCCCAGATCGTCGAGATCGTCCAGCTGTTCCGCGCCAAGACCGTGGACGTCTCCCCGGAGGCCGTGACCATCGAGGCCACCGGCAGCAGCGACAAGCTCGAGGCCATGCTCAGGATGCTGGAACCGTACGGCATCAAGGAGCTGGTCCAGTCCGGCACCATCGCCATAGGGCGCGGTGCCCGCTCCATCACCGACCGGAGCCTGCGCGCGCTCGACCGGTCCGCCTGACCCTCCCGACCAGAGGGCGGTCCGGCGCGGGAGCCCGCGCCGGACCGTATGGCGAGACCCCGAAACCTTCACCCGCCCGCCCGTCATACGGTGGGACGCACAACCCACACACGAGGAGTTCCCGAAGTGGCCGAGCTGTTCTACGACGACGACGCCGACCTGTCCATCATCCAGGGCCGCAAGGTCGCCATCCTTGGCTACGGCAGCCAGGGGCACGCCCACGCGCTGTCGCTGCGCGACTCGGGCGTCGACGTCCGGGTCGGTCTGCACGAGGGCTCCAAGTCCAAGGCGAAGGCCGAGGAGCAGGGCCTGCGCGTGGTCACCCCGGCCGAGGCGTCCGCCGAGGCCGACGTGATCATGATCCTGGTCCCGGACCCGATCCAGGCCAAGGTCTACGAGGAGTCCGTGAAGGACAACCTGAAGGACGGCGACGCGCTGTTCTTCGGGCACGGCCTCAACATCCGTTTCGACTTCATCAAGCCCCCGGCCAACGTGGACGTCTGCATGGTCGCCCCCAAGGGGCCGGGCCACCTGGTGCGCCGCCAGTACGAGGAGGGCCGCGGCGTGCCGTGCATCGCGGCCGTCGAGCAGGACGCCAGCGGCAACGCCTTCCCGCTGGCCCTGTCGTACGCCAAGGGCATCGGCGGCACCCGCGCCGGCGTCATCAAGACCACCTTCACCGAGGAGACCGAGACCGACCTCTTCGGTGAGCAGGCGGTCCTGTGCGGCGGCACCGCGGCGCTGGTCAAGGCCGGGTTCGAGACCCTGGTCGAGGCCGGTTACCAGCCGGAGATCGCGTACTTCGAGTGCCTCCACGAGCTCAAGCTGATCGTGGACCTGATGTACGAGGGCGGCCTGGAGAAGATGCGCTGGTCGATCTCCGAGACCGCCGAGTGGGGCGACTACATCTCCGGTCCGCGGATCATCAACGACTCCACCAAGGCCGAGATGAAGAAGATCCTCGGTGAGATCCAGGACGGCACCTTCGCCAAGAACTGGATGGCGGAGTACAACGCCGGCCTGCCGAAGTACAACGAGCTGAAGAAGGCCGACGAGAACCACCTGCTGGAGACCACCGGCAAGGAGCTGCGCAAGCTCATGAGCTGGGTCGACGAGGAGGCGTAAGCGCGCCTGGCGGCGCGGCGGCCGCGCCCCGGGTGCGGTGGGGGTTCCACGAACCCCCACCGCACCCGGTTCGCGCTTTGTCCATCGCGCACCACCACGTGCGGGTGATCCCGCCGCATCGGCGCATGACGCAGGCCCGAACGCCACTACACTCATCAACAGCAAGCGCGTCAGGCTCACAGCGTCGTGCGTCTTCCACGCGGCTGACCCCTTCACCGCCAGCGGCCGTCGGGACGGCCGTCCGCTGAGGACTAGTGAGGACTGAAGACCACGTGAGCACTGCTTCCACTGGTAAACCCGTCGTACTCATCGCCGAAGAGCTCTCTCCGGCGACGGTCGATGCCCTGGGCCCGGATTTCGAGATCCGGAACTGCAACGGCGCGGACCGAGCCGAGCTGCTTCCCGCCATCGCCGATGTGGACGCGATCCTCGTCCGCAGCGCGACCAAGGTCGACGCCGAGGCCATCGCCGCGGCGAAGAAGCTGAAGGTGGTCGCTCGCGCGGGCGTCGGCCTGGACAATGTGGACGTTTCGGCCGCCACCAAGGCGGGTGTCATGGTCGTCAACGCGCCGACGTCCAACATCGTCACCGCCGCCGAGCTCGCCTGCGGTCTGCTGGTGGCCACGGCCCGTAACATCCCGCAGGCCAATGCCGCGCTGAAGAACGGCGAGTGGAAGCGCAGCAAGTACACCGGTGTGGAGCTGAGCGAGAAGACCCTCGGCGTCGTCGGCCTCGGCCGCATCGGCGTCCTGGTGGCTCAGCGGATGTCCGCGTTCGGCATGAAGGTCGTCGCGTACGACCCGTATGTGCAGCCCGCGCGGGCCGCGCAGATGGGCGTGAAGCTGCTCTCGCTGGACGAGCTGCTCCAGGTCTCCGACTTCATCACGGTCCACCTCCCCAAGACCCCCGAGACGGTCGGCCTGATCGGCGACGAGGCGCTGCACAAGGTCAAGCCGGAGGTCCGGATCGTCAACGCCGCGCGCGGCGGGATCGTGGACGAGCAGGCGCTGGCCGCCGCCCTCAAGGAGGGCCGGGTGGCCGGGGCCGGGCTGGACGTCTTCTCCAAGGAGCCGTGTACCGACTCCCCGCTGTTCGAGTTCGACAATGTGGTGGTCACCCCGCACCTGGGCGCCTCCACCGGTGAGGCCCAGGAGAAGGCGGGTATCGCGGTCGCCCGCTCGGTGCGGCTGGCGCTGGCCGGCGAGCTGGTCCCGGACGCGGTGAACGTCCAGGGCGGTGTCATCGCCGAGGACGTGCGCCCCGGGCTGCCGCTGGCCGAGAAGCTGGGGCGGATCTTCACCGCGCTCGCGGGCGAGGTCGCGGTCCGCCTCGACGTCGAGGTGTACGGCGAGATCACCCAGCACGACGTCAAGGTGCTGGAGCTGTCGGCGCTCAAGGGCGTCTTCGAGGACATCGTCGACGAGACCGTGTCGTATGTGAACGCCCCGCTGTTCGCGCAGGAGCGCGGTGTCGAGGTGCGGCTCACCACCAGCTCGGAGTCGACCGAGCACCGCAATGTGGTGACCGTGCGCGGCACCCTCGCGGACGGCGAGGAGGTCTCGATCTCCGGCACGCTGGCCGGCCCCAAGCACCAGCAGAAGATCGTCGCGGTCGGCGAGTACGACGTGGATCTGGCGCTCGCCGACCACATGGCCTTCCTCCGCTACACCGACCGCCCCGGTGTGGTCGGCACGCTCGGCCGCATCCTGGGCGAGGCGGGGATCAACATCGCGGGCATGCAGGTCTCGCGGGCGGTCGCGGGCGGTGCCGCGCTGGTGGCGCTCACCGTGGACGACACGATTCCGCAGCCCGTGCTCACCGAGATCGCCGAGGAGATCGGCGCCACCTCGGCCCGTTCGGTCAATCTGGTCTGAGATCCGGTCCGAGACTGGTCCGAGACCCGGTCTGATCCGGTCTGATCCGGTCTGAGACTGGTCCGAGCCGCGTAGGCAGTCACCCACCTGGGCCCGGCCCCCCGCTTCGGCGGGAGGCCGGGCCCAGGTCTTTGTATGCCGAGGCGACAGCCCTGCCGAGGGGGCTCGGAGACTATTTCATCGGGTGTTGAATAAAGCGCGCCGGCTCGCTACGCTCAGAGCTATATGGAGAAAATTTCTCCATATAGCTGTCCTATGCGCTGTCAGGAGAGCCCCGTGTCCGCAGACACCGACGCCGACTCCTCGGCTCCCATGCGCGCCGACGCGCGGCGCAACCGGGAGCAGATCCTGCGCGCCGCCCGCGAGGTCTTCGCCGATCGGGGGCCGGACGCCCCGCTGGACGAGATAGCCCGGCGCGCCGGGGTCGGCATCGCCACCCTCTACCGCCGGTTTCCGCGCCGCGCCGATCTGCACCGAGGGGTCGCCGTCGAGGTCCTGACCGCGCTGGGCGAGGCCGCGCACCGAGCCGCCGCCGAGGAGCACGATCCTTACCTGGCGCTGCGCCGCTTCATGCACGCCGCCCTCGACCTCAAGATCGGCTCGGTGATGCCCTCGCTGCTGGGCCGTTTCACCGTCGACGACATCCTCGACGGCGTCCCGGGCGACGCCGTCGACCCGGTCGAGGCGCTGCTCGTCCGCGCCCAGGCCCAGGGGCGGATCCGGCTCGATGTGGTCTTGGGCGACATCACGCTGATGATCGTCCGGCTGTCGCGGCCGCTGCCCGGTGGCGGCCGGTTCTCCGCCGACGACGCCCTCGCCCACCGCCAGCTGGACGTCTACATCGACGGCCTGCGCCCCACCGGCTCCCCACGGCCCACCACTGAGCTCGGCGGCCCGGCCGTCGACGCCGTGGCGTTCAAGCGCTTCCGGGAGCAAATGATCGGCGAGGCGTACGACGCCCAGGCCGACGACGACTGACCTCCCTCTCCGCCCGCCTTCGGGAAGACCCAGAAAGGCATCGCCATGTCCCAGTCCCAGCCCTCAGACGTGCCGCCCGGGGCGAACCCCCGGCGCTGGCTCGCGCTCGTCGTCATCGGCCTGGCCCAGCTGATGATCGTCCTCGACATCACCATCGTGAACATCGCCCTGCCGTCGGCCCAGAAGGACCTCGGCATCTCCGACGGCGACCGGCAGTGGGTCATCACCGCCTACACCCTGGCGTTCGGCAGTCTGCTGCTGCTCGGCGGCCGGATCGCGGACTACACCGGCCGCAGGCGCACCTTCCTCATCGGCCTGGCGGGCTTCGCCGGGGCCTCCGCGCTCGGCGGCACCGCCCCCGGCTTCGAGGTGCTGCTCTCGGCCCGCGCCCTCCAGGGCGCGTTCGCCGCGCTGCTCGCCCCCTCGGCGCTGTCGCTGCTCGCGGTGAGTTTCACCGAGGCTCGTGAGCGCGCCAAGGCGTTCGGCATCTTCGGCACGATCGCGGCGGGCGGCGGTGCGATCGGGCTGGTCGTCGGCGGACTGCTGACCGAGTACCTCGACTGGCGCTGGTGCCTGTACGTCAATGTGCCGATCGCCGTCGTCGCCGCGCTCGGCTGGTCCGTGCTGCCCGGCGACGCCCGTGCCGAGGGCCGGGCCCGCTTCGACATCCCCGGCGTGCTGCTGGCGGTGTGCGGGCTGGTGGCGGTGGTCTACGGATGCAGCGAGGCCGAGTCCGAGGGCTGGGGCTCCCGGCTGGTGACCGGGCTGCTCATCCTGGGCGCGGTCCTGCTCTTCGCCTTCGTCATGGTGGAGCGGAGCGTGGCGCGGCCGCTGCTGCCGCCGCGCGTGATCGGGGACCGCACCCGCGGCAGCGCCTATCTGGCGGTCGGCCTCTCGGTGGTCGGCATGTTCGCGATGTTCCTCTTCCTCACGTACTACATGCAGCTCGTCAAGGGGTACTCGGCGCTGCTCACCGGGGTGGCGTTCCTGCCGATGACCGGGGCGGTGCTGGTCGGCGCGGGCGGAGTCGCCTCGCGCCTCATCCCCAAGGTGCCGCCGCGCCTGCTGGTGGTGCCCGGTCTGCTGCTCACGGCCACCGGTGTCGCCCTGCTGGTGCCCCTGGACGTCGACAGCTCGTACGCGGCGGGGGTGCTGCCCGCCGAGCTCCTGGTCGGCTTCGGCATGGGCCTGGTGATGGCGCCCTCCATGAACTACGCGACCCACGGGGTGGGGGAGGGGGACGCGGGCGTCGCCTCCGCCACCGTCAACACCGCGCAGCAGATCGGCGGATCGATCGGTACGGCGATGCTCAACACCATCGCCACCAGCGCGACCTCCGACTACATGGCCTCCCACGCCGGACTGCCGACACCGCAGACCGCCAAGGCGGGTCTGGTCGAAGGCTTCTCGGACGCCTTCGTCGTCTCGTCCTCGATCCTCGTGGGCGCCGCGGTGGTCGTGGCGCTGCTGATGAACACTCCGCGCCCGGTACGGAAGCCGGGCGCGGACAGCGCCACCCCGGTCCCCGCGCACCTGGGCTGACGGCCGCGGCCCGCGTTCCGGCGGCCCTCCACTCCATGGCCGGAGCGGAGGGCCGCCGCGGCGGCCGGCCTCCGTGCCCTCCGGTCCCGGTCAATGAGGGAAGCCGCTCGACCACTTGTGAGCGGGAGCGCGTCTCTCAGCCCGCAAGCTCGTACGCGTAGTCCGGTGAGAACGTGCCCGCCGCGCCCGCGCAGCCGTCCAGTTCGCCGGGCGGTTTGATCCACAGGTAGGCGTCGATGGCGGGGTCGCCGGTGTTGGCCGTCGGGTTCTCGCCGACCTTGCGGCCGTGGGGATCGCACCAGGTGTTGTCGGAGGCGGGGCCGTTGCCGTTGCGGCTGGTGTCGATGACGGCGGTGAGCCCCGAGGAGGTGCCGAGCTGGGTGAGCACGCTCTTGGCGAAGGCCACCTCGTCCGTCGTGCGGCGGAAGTTGGAGACATTGCTGTAGATGCCGTCGCCGCTGGTCAGCACCCCGGCCGAGCGGAGTCGTGACGCCTGGACGGCGGCGCTGTTCCAGGCGGAGTGGCCGGCGTCGAAGTAGACCCGGGCGTTGGGGTTCGCGCTGTGGATGGCGGTGGCGGCGCGGGCCAGCGAGGCGTAGCGGCCGCTCAGCTCGGAGGACGACAGACAGCTGATGAGCGCTATCGAGTCGGGCTCGAGGATGACGACGACGGGCCCGCCGCCCAGCCCGGCGGCGAAGCCGCGCACCCATGCGTCATAGCTCGCGAGGTCGGGGGCGCCGCCCGCGGAGGCCCCGCCGCAGTCGCGGTTGGGGATCTGATACGTCACCAGGACGGGGGTCTCGCCCTTGGCGGAGGCGGCGGAGGTGACCTCACGGACGTCCTCGGTGACGGTGGCGGGGGCGTACCGGGAGAACCACACCGCCTGGGGCTGACTGGCGATCCGCGAGGCGATGCGCGGCTGCCGGGAGTCACCCGGATTGGCCGCGACCCACTTGTTGACCTGCGATTCGGGGTCGTTGAAGAAGCGTGTGCCGCCCGGCAGTTCGCCCGCGACGGCCTGTGGTGTGTGGGCCGCGCCGATCAGGAAGGCGGCGGCGAGCCCGGCCGCCGCTAACGCTCTGGTGATGCGCACGGTGCGTCACTCCTCTCGCGTGGGGCTGCTCAGTCCATTGGCCGCCGTCCCTGGCCGCCGTCCTCTGGTTGCCGCCGGGTGGGAGATGGTTGCCGCCGTTCGACGGAAATTCGACGCGCGCGGCCCCGGTGCGCCGTACCGGGGCGAGGTCGCCGTACCGGGGCGAGGTCGCCGTGCGGCGTCCGGGTGTCTGCGGTGGCCATGCGGCGTCCGGGCGCGTGCGGTCGCCATGCGGGGTACCGACGCGTGACGCCGCCGTGCGGCGCATCGAGTCCGTGTGGCTACCGTGCGCCGTATGGACGCGTGGAGCCATCGTGTGCCGTACCGAGTGCGCGCGGCCACTCTGGTTCGTACGGACGCGTGCGGACACGACGCGGTGCACCGCGCGGGTACGGCAGCCACGCGGCGTACCGACGCGTGCGGCTACCGAGCGCGTGAGGTCGCCATGCGGCGTACCGCGTACCGTCCGGCTGCCACCACCGGAGGGGTCCCACCGCCTGGCGGGGCCCCTCCGACGTTCCACGGCTCAGCGGCCCGGCACCGTCTCCGGCGCCGCCGTGTGCGTCGCCCCGCCGTGGCCCACCGTCCCCGCGCGGTCGGCCGTCCCGCCGGCGCCCGTTGAGGCTGCATCATCGGCCGCCTCGTCGGCCGTGGGCCCGGTCGTCGGCCCCACCCCGCGCAGCGTCATCAGGGCCAGGACGGCGGCGGCGACCAAGACCATCGCCCCGGCCGCACACGCGAGCCCCATCCCGTGGGTGAACGCCTCGCGGGCCGCGTCCAGTAGCTCTGTCCCGGCTTGCCCCTTCAGCCGGCCGGCCACCGCGATGGCGGCACCCAGGGTCTCGCGCACCTGGTCCAGCGCGTCAGCGGGCAGTGAGCCGGTGCCGGTCGCCGAGTCCTGGACGTCGCTCCGGTAGACGGCGGTGCCGACGCTGCCGAGTACCGCCATGCCCATCGCCCCGCCGAACTCCTGGCCCGTCTCCAGCAGTGCGGCCGCCGAGCCGGCCCGCTTCGGCGGGACGGTGCCGATGGCCATGTCGGTGACCAGCGACATCACCATGACGATGCCGCTGGCCAGGACGGCGGCGCCGATCAGTACGGTCCACAGCGCGTCCGTACCGGCCAGGGCCAGGATTCCGTAGCCGATGGCCCCGGTCAGGAAACCGGCGCCGATCACATGGGCCCGGTTCGCCCCGCGCTGGACCAGCGTGGCCGCCGCCGGTCCGGCGATGCCGACGCAGACCGACGGGGCCAGGCTCCACAGCGCCGCCTCCAGCGGGCCCTTGCCGAGCACCGACTGGAGGTACTGGGTGGTGAAGTAGGCCGAGCCCATCATGGCGAAGGTGGCCAGCGCGTTGAGCGCGATCGACGGGCCGAAACCGCGGTGGTGGAACAGCTCCGGGCTGATCATCGCATCGCGCCGGGTGAGCTGACGCCGTACGAAGACGGCGCCGATGGCGAGTCCGGCCACGATGGCCAGTACCGGGATCGGGCCGGCGCCGTTGTCGGCGGCCGTCTTCTTCAGGCCGTAGATCACCGGAAGCACGGCGGCCATCGACAGCGGCACGCTCGCCAGATCGAACGCCCCGGGCTTCGGGTCCTTGAACTCCGGCACCAGGAGCGGCACCAGGACCAGCAGCAGCACCATCGCCGGGACATTGATCAGGAAGACCGAGCCCCACCAGAAGTGCTCGATCATCACCCCGCTCAGCACCGAGCCCAGCGCGACACCGCCCGCCATGGCCGACGACCAGATCGCGATCGCCTTGGCCCGCTGCTTCTCGTCGAGGAAGAGATTGCGGACCAGCGCCATCGTCGAGGGCATCAGCGTCGCGCCGCCGATCCCGAGCACCGCCCGTGCCGCGATGAGCATTTCCGCGCTCGGCGCGTATGCCGCCGCGACGGACGCGGCGCCGAAGGCGGCGGCCCCGGACATCAGCAGCTTCCGCCGTCCGAAGCGGTCGCCCAGCGCGCCCATGGTGATGAGCAGCCCGGCGAGGGCGAAGGCGTAGATGTCGAAGATCCACAGCTGCTGGGTGGCGCTGGGGTGCAGCTCCCGGCTGATGGCCGGCACCGCGAAGTACAGCACCGACACATCCATGGAGACCAGGAGGAGCGGAAGCATCAGGACCACGAAGGCGGTCCATTCCTTGCGCCCGGCGCGGCGGCCGGTGGCGGTCGAGGGCGGGGTCGAGGTCGTCATGGCGGCGAATATACGGGCGTCTTAAACATCCGTCTAGTACGGCTGTGTAAAACAGGCGTCTTGGACGCTCGTATGGGGCCGGGATACCCTGGCGCCATGGGACATCGAGAGGATCTGCTGGCCGGGGCCAAGCGCTGTTTGCAGGAGAAGGGCTGGTCCCGTACGACGGCGCGGGACATCGTGGCCGCCTCGGGCGCCAACCTGGCCTCCATCGGCTACCACTACGGCTCCAAGGACGCCCTGATGCGGGAGGCGCTCTTCGCGACCATGAGCGACTGGGCCGATGACGTCCAGCGGTCCCTCGAGGCGGAGGCCACGACCGGCGAGGGCTCGGACACCGGGCTGCGGGATCGGTTCGAGACCGGGTGGACCCGGGTGCTCGAGCTGTTCGACAAGCACCAGGCGGTGTGGCGCTCCCAGTTGGAGGCCACCTTGCAGGTCCGGCACGACCCCGAGCTGCGCGAGGCCTTCGGCCGGGTCCAGCCGGCGGGGCGCCAGGGACTCGTGGCACTCCTCCACGGCATCGACGAGGGCGAGGTCGACGAGGAGACCTCACGGGTCATGGGCGCGTTCTACATGACGCTGGTGAGCGGGATGGTCGTCCAGATGGCCATCGACCCCGACCTCACGCCCAGCGCCCAGGACCTGGTCGAGGCGATGCGGCGGATCGTCGGCGACGCCCCCGCGGCCCCCGCAGCCCCCGCGCCCCCCGTCGGCTGACCTCACGTCTCAGCGCCGCTGACCTCGGGCCTCAGCGCCACGGCGGCCCGAGGCGGGCGGCTTTGAGGGTCATGTGGAGCAGCAGCCGGTCCTCGCCCGCGTCGAGGTCGAGGCCGGTGAGCTGCCGCACCCGGGAGAGGCGGTAGTACAGCGTCTGCCGGTGGATGCCCAGCCGCTGGGCGGTGCGTCCGGCCTGGCCCGCACAGTCGAGGAAGGTCTCGGCGGTGCGGGCGAGTTCGGCGTGGGCGGGCTCCAGCAGGGGGCGTACGGCGGCGTCGGGGCGCAGCGCGGGCAGGGTGGCCAGCAGGCGGTACGGGCCGATGGCGGACCACTCCGCGACCGGGCCCAGACGGGCATCGGCGTGCGCCGCCCGCGCGGCGGCCAGGGCCTCCTGCCAGGCGGTGGGCAGTTCCTCCAGTCCGCGCCGGGGAGCGCTGACCCCCGCGGCCGCCTTCGGGGGCGGTCCGTCCGGGGCGCTGCCGGCGGTGGTGGCCCGGGGGGAGCGCAGCAGTTGCTCGGCCGTCGCGCGGGCCGGGTCCAGGGCGGTGGCCGTGCGCAGCCGGATCAGCGCCGCCAGCCCCGCCCCGGCCGCCGTGCTCCCGGGCAGCACGCACGCGGCCACGATGCCCGGCAGATGGGGGAGGCCGGGATGGTCGGCGTCCTCACCGGTCCCCGGCGTCCAGGGCACCACCGCGACCAGCGCCAGTGGCCCGTCGGCCGCCCCGCGCAGCGCGGCCCCCAGTCCGGCGCGGGCGGCGTCCCGGCCGGCCGGCGGCCCGGTCAGCACCTCGCGCAGCAGCTCGCCGAGTTCCTCCCCGGCCCGTGCCTCGGCCGCCAGCAGCGCTCCGATGCGGGCCGTGGTCTCCATCGCGCGGGCCAGCCGGGGGTCCGGCGCGCCGCCGGGGCCGCCCAGCTCCAGATCGGCCAGATGGCCGTCGTCCAGCAGCCAGACGTAGCCGTGTACCACCCCGCGGTGCCGGACGGGCAGGCAGATACGGCCCATGAAGACCCCGGCCGCCGGGTCGGGCGGAATCCGCAGCGGCGCCTGCGCCCGTGCGATCCCGAACGCCTCGAACCAGGCCCGCACCGCCGCTGTCGAGCGGCGCTGGAGGATCGAGCGGGTGCGGACCGGGTCCAGCGCCGGCTCCTCCGTGTCGTCACTGTCGTCGCTGTCCTGGGCGCCGAAGGCGATCAGCGCGAAGTCGCGGTTCTCCAGGGTCGCGGGCGCCCGGAGCACCGTCGTGATCTCGTCCACCAGCTGCTGGTAGTCGTCGCGCATGTGTCCCGCCTTTTCCCGGATTCGCCCCTCACATTCTCATACAGATGTCTGAGATCTCGGCCACGGATGCGTGACAGCTGTCGATGGCCCGGGATCCGAGCGATCCTTAAGTTTCACGGTGAGTTGTCGATGCCGTTCGTCGGCCGTCATCGTGGAGGTGCCCCGTGCTGGGTCCCGTACTGCTCGCCGCTTCGCGCAGTGCCGCCATCCGCCGTGCCGTCTCGGCCGCGCCGGTCACCCGCCCGATGGTGGACCGCTTCGTCGCCGGGGAGCGGCTGGCCGAGTCCCTCGCGGCCGTACGGTCGCTGACCTCCCGCGGCCTGGAGGTCACCCTGGACCATCTGGGCGAGGACGTGACCGACCGGGCCGAGGCGCTGCGCAGCCGGGACGCCTATCTGGCGCTGACCGAGGCGCTGGCCGCCGAGGGGCTCGCCGGGCGCGCGGAGATGTCCGTGAAGCTCTCCGCCTTCGGACAGGCGCTGCCCGGGGGGCACGATCTGGCGCTGTCCCATGTCACCCCGGTGGTGGAGGCCGCCGCCGCGGCGGGCACGACGGTCACCCTCGACATGGAGGACCACACCACCGTGGACTCCACCCTCGCCGTCCTCGGCGAGCTGCGCACCCGGTTCCCGCAGACCGGCGCGGTCCTCCAGTCCTATCTGTTCCGGACCGAGGACGACTGCCGGGCGCTGGCGGGGGAAGGTTCCCGGGTGCGGCTGGTGAAGGGCGCGTACGACGAGCCGGCGGGCGTCGCCTACCAGGACAAGCGCGATGTGGACCGTTCGTATGTGCGCTGTCTGAAGATCCTGATGTCCGGTGAGGGCTATCCGATGATCGGCTCGCACGATCCGCGCATGGTCGCCATCGCCCAGGATCTGGCGCACCGGCTCGGGCGCAAGCCCGATGAGTACGAATTCCAGATGCTGTACGGGATCCGCGTGGCCGAGCAGGAGCGGCTGGTGGCGGAAGGTCACCGTATGCGGGTTTATGTTCCGTATGGCACAGACTGGTATGGGTACTTCATGCGCCGTCTCGCCGAGCGCCCCGCCAACCTCACGTTCTTCCTGCGCTCGCTGGTCGGCCGTCGCTGACCCCGGGCCGCCGCCGACCCCCGAGGCGCCCCGAAGACCCCTCGGCATCGCAGACCTCGTAACGACGATCGAAGGAGACAACGGCCACCATGGACGCCGTCACCCAGGTCCCCGTGCCGGTGAACGAGCCGGTGCACACCTACGCCCCCGGCACCCCGGAGCGCGCCCGCCTCGAGACCAAGCTCAAGGAGCTCGGCGAGAACCCCATCGACCTGCCGATGACCATCGGCGGGGAGAAGCGGATGGGCGGCGGGACGCGCTTCGACGTCGTCCAGCCGCACCGCCACTCCGCCCGCCTGGGCACCTACGCCAACGCCACCCGCCAGGACGCGCAGGACGCGATCGACGCCGCCCTGGCCGCGGCCCCGGCGTGGCGCGCGCTGAGCTTCGACGACCGTGCCGCGGTCATCCTGAAGGCCGCCGATCTGCTCTCCGGCCCGTGGCGGGAGACGCTCGCCGCGTCCACCATGCTGGGGCAGTCGAAGACCGCGCAGCAGGCCGAGATCGACACTCCCTGCGAGCTGATCGACTTCTGGCGGTTCAACGTCCACTACGCCCGCCAGATCCTGGCCGAGCAGCCGGTGACCAACTCGCCCGGGGTCTGGAACCGCACCGACCACCGGCCACTGGAGGGGTTCGTCTACGCGATCACCCCCTTCAACTTCTCCGCCATCGCGGGCAACCTCCCGACCGCCCCGGCCCTGATGGGCAATGTGGTGATCTGGAAGCCGTCCCCGACCCAGACCCACGCGGCCGTGCTGCTGATGGAGCTGCTGGAGGAGGCCGGGCTGCCCAAGGGCGTGATCAACCTGGTCACCGGCGACGGCAAGGACGTCTCCGAGGTGGCGCTGGCCCACCCGGACCTCGCGGGCATCCACTTCACCGGTTCGACCAAGACCTTCCAGTACCTGTGGAAGACGGTCGGCAACAACATCGAGAACTACAAGACCTACCCGCGCCTGGTCGGCGAGACCGGCGGCAAGGACTTCATCGTCGCCCACCCGTCCGCCGACCCGGCGGTGCTGAAGACGGCGATGACCCGCGGCGCGTTCGAGTTCCAGGGCCAGAAGTGTTCCGCGGCCTCCCGCGCCTATGTGCCGCGCTCCCTGTGGGAGAACGGCCTCAAGGAGGAGTTCGCCACCGAGGTCAACGGGCTGACCATGGGCGATGTGACCGACCTCGGCAACTTCATGGGCGCGGTCATCGACGAGCGCGCCTTCGCCAAGAACAAGGCGGCGATCGATCGGGCGAAGGCTGATCCGACGATCGAGGTCGTCGCGGGCGGCACCTACGACGACAGTGAGGGCTGGTTCGTCCGCCCGACCGTGCTGGTCTCCACCGACCCGGAGAACGAGATCTTCAGGGACGAGTACTTCGGCCCGATCCTCGGGGTGTTCGTCTACGAGGACGACGAGTACGACGCGATGCTGACGCAGATGGAGTCGGCCGCCCCGTACGGGCTGACCGGCGCCGTCATCGCCCAGGACCGCGCCGCGGCCGCCGCCACCTGCGAGGCGCTGCGCTTCGCGGCCGGCAACTTCTACATCAACGACAAGCCGACCGGCGCCGTCGTCGGCCAGCAGCCCTTCGGCGGCGGCCGCGCGTCCGGCACCAACGACAAGGCGGGCGCCAAGCAGAACCTGATGCGCTGGACCTCCACCCGCTCCATCAAGGAGACGCTGGTCCCGCCGACCGACTACCGCTACCCGCACATGGGCTGACCCCGCGCCCCGCACCCCCGGTGCACCGCCCCCGGACCGCTTCGGTGCGGTCCGGGGGCGGAGCGCTGTGCGAAGGGGGCGCATAGGGGCGAATCTGTGCACGTCCGGCGCGCGGCGATGCTAGCGTCAAGCGGTCAAGTAGGCACTATTTACCGCAGTTTACGTAGGTAACCAGGAATCGGGTCGCCCGCGGCGATCTGTGATCGGCCGCCGTGGTCGAGGTCGGACGGGGGTCGGCCTCGGCCGCCGGTGGAACGCCGACTGCTTGATCACCCTGAGTCAGTGGCCGATATCGCGCTGTTCGCGTCTCAGATAGTAGGACGTCCCACTAATTGTGCAGACACTGACGTCCCGCTGCCTTACTTTTGTGGAAGCCGAACGTCTCGCTGCATCCAGCGATGGCGGCCGCGGCCGGTGCACCGGCGCAGGCGACCCCTGCCGCACCCAGGCCCCCGCCCCTTCCGGCAGCCACCTTCTCGGGGAACTTTCCTTCCTCCCGGTCCGCCGGGGTTCAGCAGAGGAGACGTGATCATGGCCGAGACGACTGTCCGCAGGCGCCGCCGCAAGACCGACGACACCGACCGCAAGAAGGCCGCCGCCGCGCTCCAGCGCGCCCTCGACCGCCGGGACAACGGCGGCGCCACCGGTCACTGACGGGCGCCATCGGTCACTGACGAGGGGGCCGGGTGACCTCGAAGCGGTCCACCCGCTCGCCCGACTCCGCCAGGGCCGTCACGGTCAGCCTCGGACGGGGACCCGGCTCCACCTCCACGGCGAGGAAGGAGAAGCCGGTGTAGCGGACCCGGGACCAGTCCGCGGTGTCCTGGCTCTTCTCCCCGTCCTTCGTCCAGTGGTAGGTCTTCACCTCGTCGAGGTCCTCGATGTGCCCCTCGTAGCTGTCGGGCACCGGGAACCCGTACAGGCGCGCACCCGCTCCGCCCGCCGTCACATAGACGATCCCGTCGTGCACCGCGTCGGCGCTCCCCTCCACGGGGACCCGGCGCGCCACCTTGCCGCCCCGGATGGCGTCGGTCCGCTCATAGACGTGGTTGTGGCCGTTGATGACCAGATCCACCTGGTGCTTGTCGAACAGCGGCACCCAGGCGTCGCGCACCCCGCCGTCCGAGGCGTGGGCGCTGGTGGTGGAGTAGGCGCAGTGGTGGAAGAAGACCACCAGGAAGTCGATGTCGGGCCGCTCGCGCAGCTGTTCCAGGCGCCGGTCCAGCCAGCGGGTCTGGGCCCCGTCCGTGTACCCCGTGTTGGCGGTGATCTCGTACGACACGTCATTGGCGTCCAGGGCGACCACGCCCACGTTGCCGTAGACGAACGCGTAGACACCGGGTGCCTTGCGCGGGTCCGGGCCGTTGTCCGGCAGGGACCAGCGGGCCAGCTGGCCGCCGTAGCCGTCGGGGGAGTACCACGCCTCCATGTCGTGGTTGCCGGTGGTCACCATCCACGGCACGCTCGCCGCGACCGAGTCGGTCTGGGCGAGGAAGGAGTCCCACACCCGCGCGTCATAGAGGTCGGACTTCTTCCCGTGGCCGGTGGTGTCGGCGTAGCACAGGTCCCCGGCGTGCAGATGGAACGACGGGTTCTGGCCGAGGATCAGCTGGTCGTTGGCGAGCGCGTCATAGCTCACCCCCTGGTCGCCGAAGGCGGTGAAGACGAACCTGCCGGGTCGGTCCGGCGCGGTGCGGAAGGTGCCCACGGACGCGAAGTGACGCGGCTCGGCCGGGTCGCGGTCCGCGTGACCGACGCCGTAGTAGTAGGTGACCCCGGGGCGCAGGCCGTCCACCGCGGCGTGCAGATAGAACTGCTCCACGGCGGGCAGCCGGTCGCCCAGCGACGGGGTGTGCAGATGGCGGACCTCGGCCTCGACCTTACGGGTGAGCTCCAGCGGGCTCGTGCCGATCCGCACATACGGCTTGCGCACGGCGAACGGCACCTGCCAGGAGATCCGCATCTGCGTGCGCGGATCGGCGCCGAAGGCCAGATGACGGCCGAACGGGGCGACCAGCGCCCCGTCCACCGTGGCCGACCCCGGCCGCGGACTCACCGCCGGAGCCGGCCCCTGACCGGCGGCGCGCGCCGCTCCGCCCAGCAGCCCCGCGCCCGCCGCCGTCCCGGCCGTGGCGGCGGCGCCGCGCAGCACCCGGCGGCGGGTGAGCCGGGCCCGCAGATACTCATGCTGCTCCGCCATGGTCATCCGCTGGGCGAGCCGCTCGGGTACGCCGAACCGTGGTGTGTCCATGAACCGGAATGTCCCCCGCCCGGTCGACGCCGCTCCGTACACGGGGTGAACGGGGGCTTTCCATTGCGGAGTCCGGTGCGGAGTCCGACGCGGAGTCCGGCGCACCGGCGTGTCCGAATGGCGGACGCTCTATGTCAATCCATGGGACGAGCGGTAGGGTCCGGGTATGTCTCGCAGCATTCGCCTCGCAGTGATCCCCGGTGACGGTATCGGCCAGGAAGTCGTGGCCCAGGGTCTGAAGGTCCTGTCCGCCGCCCTTCCGCAGGACGTGAAGCTGGAGACCCAGAGTTACGACCTCGGCGCCCGGCGCTGGCACGCCACCGGCGAGACCCTGCCGGACGCGGACCTGGAGTCGCTCAAGCACCACGACGCGATCCTGCTCGGCGCCATCGGCGACCCGTCGGTGCCCTCGGGCGTGCTCGAGCGCGGGCTGCTGCTCAAGCTGCGCTTCGCCTTCGACCACTACGTCAACCTGCGTCCGTCGAGGCTCTTCCCGAACACCCCGTCCCCGCTGGCCGGCCGCCCCGACATCGACTTCGTGGTCGTCCGCGAGGGCACCGAGGGCCCGTACGTGGGCAACGGCGGCTCGCTGCGCACCGGCACCCCGGCCGAGATCGCCAACGAGGTCAGCGTCAACACCGCCTACGGTGTCGAGCGGGTGGTCCGGGACGCCTACGAGCGTGCCAACGCCCGTCCGCGCAAGAAGCTGACCCTCGTGCACAAGAACAACGTCCTGGTGCACGCCGGCCACCTGTGGAAGAACGTCTTCGACCGGGTCGGCCAGGAGTATCCCGAGGTCACCACCGACTATCTGCACGTCGACGCCGCGACGATCTTCTTCGTCACCCAGCCGGAGCGGTTCGACGTGATCGTCACCGACAACCTCTTCGGTGACATCCTCACCGACCTCGCCGCCGCGGTCACCGGCGGTATCGGGCTCGCCGCGAGCGGCAATATCAACCCCTCCGGCGCCTTCCCGTCGATGTTCGAGCCGGTCCACGGCTCCGCGCCGGACATCGCGGGCACCGGCAAGGCCGACCCGACGGCGACCGTCCTGTCGGTGGCCCTGCTCCTGTCGCACCTCGGCTACCGGGACGAGGCGGCCCGTATCGAGGCCGCCGTCGCCGAGGACCTCGCCGAGCGGGACGCGGCCGCGCCGCGCACCACCGACGAGATCGGCGACGCGCTCGCCGCCCGAGTATCCGGCTGACCCCAGCCTGTGCCAGCGCGCGGCTGGGTGCGACCATCGACCTGGGCCGCGCGTATCGCACGCATCCTTCCCCGGCCCCACCTAGGAGATAATCCCCGGTGGGGCCGTTGCGCGAAGGGAAGCTTGGACGTCCTAGTACCGATCATGGTCAGGATGGGATGAGCGCGGTCCGCCACAACCGAAGGTGAAGGACTACCTGCCATGACGACGCCCACGATCGAGCTCAAGCCCTCCTCCCACCCGCTGCCCGCCGCCGAGCGGGAGAAGATCCTGGCCAACCCCGGATTCGGCCGCCACTTCACCGACCACATGGTGACCATCAAGTGGACGGAGGGCCGCGGCTGGCACGAGGCCCAGCTCGTGCCGTACGCCCCGCTGTCGCTCGATCCGGCGAACATGACGCTGCACTACGCCCAGACCATCTTCGAGGGACTCAAGGCGTACCGCCAGCCCGACGGCACCGTGGCGACGTTCCGCCCCGAGCAGAACGCCGAGCGGTTCCAGGCGTCCGCGCGCCGTCTGGCCATGCCCGAGCTGCCCGTGAAGACCTTCATCGAGGCGTGCGACGCGCTGGTCACCCAGGACAAGGCGTGGGTGCCGGGCCATGGGGAGCAGTCCCTCTACCTGCGGCCCTTCATGTTCGCCACCGAGGTCGGGCTGGGCGTCCGGCCCTCGAACGAATACCTCTTCGTGGTGATCGCCTCCCCGGCCGGCGCCTACTTCACCGGCGGCGTGCAGCCGGTCTCGGTCTGGCTCTCCGAGGAGTACGTCCGGGCCGCGCCCGGCGGCACCGGCGCGGCCAAGGCGGGCGGCAACTACGCGGCCTCCCTCGTCGCCCAGGCGCAGGCCGCCGAGCAGGGCTGTGACCAGGTGGTCTGGCTGGACGCGATCGAGCGCCGCTGGATCGAGGAGATGGGCGGGATGAACCTGTACTTCGTGTACGGGAACCGCATCGTGACCCCCGAGCTGTCCGGTTCGCTGCTGCCGGGGATCACCCGCGCCTCCCTGCTGCGGATCGCCGCCGACCTCGGGTACGAGGTCGCCGAGGGCCGGATCTCGGTGGACGACTGGTGCCAGGGCAACGCCGACGGGACCCTCACCGAGGTCTTCGCCTGCGGTACGGCGGCCGTGATCACCCCGGTCGGCTCGGTCAAGTCCGCGCGGGCGAGCTGGACGGTGGCCGACGGTGAGCCGGGCGAGGTGACGCTGCGGCTGCGCAAGGCGCTGCTGGACATCCAGACCGGCGCCGCTCCCGACACCCATGGCTGGATGCACCCCCTCGGCTGATCGCGGGCATCACCTCGTTGACGCCGGGGGTTCGCATCCTGAGACGGGCGCGAGCGCGGGGGCGGAATATGCGACACTGCCTCCGTGCTCTCGTTCGCCATGATTATTGGCAGCAGGCGCGCCGGTCCGCAGTGACCGCCCCGTACGACCCGGTACGGCGCGGCCACCGTGCCCCAGACCCGCGCGCAGACCTCTCGCACCCGCGAGGGGTCTTTTCGTTTTCCGGACCATCCCGCCGGACGCGAAGCGTGAGGGATCATAGGAGGGCGCGGAGCCGGTTATTCCGGTTAGACCGAGATTTATCCGACAGGAGTGCCAGACCACCATGAAGGATCTGCCCGACGACAGTTTCCACGTCTTCGACACCACGCTGCGCGACGGAGCGCAGCGCGAGGGCATCAATCTGACGGTCGCCGACAAGCTGGCCATCGCCCGGCACCTGGACGACTTCGGTGTGGGCTTCATCGAGGGCGGCTGGCCCGGTGCCAACCCGCGCGACACGGAGTTCTTCGCACGGGCGCGCGCCGAGATCGACTTCAAGCACGCCCAGCTCGTCGCGTTCGGCGCCACCCGTAAGGCGGGCGTACGTGCCGAGGACGACCCCCAGGTCAAGGCGCTGCTGGAGTCCGGGGCCGAGGTGATCACCCTGGTGGCGAAGTCGCACGACCGCCATGTGGAGCTGGCCCTGCGCACCACGCTCGAGGAGAACCTCGCGATGGTCCGCGAGACCATCGCCTACCTGCGGTCCCAGGGCCGCCGGGTGTTCCTCGACTGCGAGCACTTCTTCGACGGCTACCGCGCCAACCCCGGCTACGCCAAGCAGGTCGTCTCCGCCGCCCACGAGGCGGGCGCCGACGTGGTGATCCTCTGTGACACCAACGGCGGCATGCTCCCCGCCCAGATCGACGCGGTGGTCCGCACCGTCCTGGCCGACACCGGCGCCCGGCTGGGCATCCACGCCCAGGACGACACCGGCTGCGCCGTCGCCAACAGCCTCGCCGCCGTGGACGCGGGCGCCACCCACGTCCAGTGCACGGCCAACGGCTACGGCGAGCGCGTGGGCAACGCCAACCTCTTCCCGGTCGTCGCGGCCCTCGAGCTCAAGTACGGCCGCCGGGTCCTGCCGGAGGGCGCGCTGGCGGAGATGACCCGGATCTCGCACGCGATCGCCGAGGTCGTCAATCTGACGCCCTCCACGCACCAGCCCTACGTGGGGGTCTCCGCCTTCGCCCACAAGGCCGGGCTGCACGCCTCCGCGATCAAGGTCGATCCGGATCTGTACCAGCACATCGACCCCGAGCGGGTCGGCAACACCATGCGGATGCTCGTCTCCGACATGGCCGGCCGGGCGTCGATCGAGCTCAAGGGCAAGGAGCTGGGTGTCGACCTCGGCGGCGACCGGGCCCTGGTCGGCCGGATCGTCGAGCGGGTCAAGGAGCGGGAGCTCGCGGGCTACACCTACGAGGCCGCCGACGCCTCCTTCGAGCTGCTGCTGCGCCGGGAGGTCGACGGGCGGGCCCGCCGCTACTTCCGTGTCGAGTCCTGGCGGGCGATCGTCGAGGACCGCCCGGACGGCACCCACGCCAACGAGGCCACCGTGAAGCTCTGGGCCAAGGGCGAGCGCATCGTGGCCACCGCGGAGGGCAACGGTCCGGTCAACGCCCTGGACCGGGCGCTGCGGGTCGCGCTGGAGCGGATCTACCCGCAGCTGGCCACGATGGAGCTGGTGGACTACAAGGTCCGCATCCTGGAGGGCAAGCACGGCACCGAGTCCACGACCCGGGTGCTGGTCTCCACCGCGGACGGCCAGGGGGAGTGGTCGACGGTCGGCGTCGGGGAGAACGTGATCGCCGCGTCCTGGCAGGCGCTGGACGACGCCTACGCCTACGGACTGCTGCGGGCCGGGGTGGACCCGCAGGAGTGACCCCGGGTGCGTTCCGCGGGACCGGCGGCCGCCGGAGTAAGGTGCGGGGAGCGGGGCGCGGACCGATGCGGTCCGCCGCCCGGTCCGGCCGCACCACCGCTCCGGCGGCCGCCGCCCATCCGGGTGGTCGAGCCTGTCCGGTGCACGGTCGCCACGAGGGAGTTTGTGGGGTGCCGACAGGGCCGATTGTCCTTGAGGACACCAGGTAGTGAGAAAGGCGCTGTCCAGTTCTGTTCTGCTTGCCCACCAAAACGCCCTTGACGTTGTAGGGAATTGACATGCGTTTCCGGGGGCCCGGGAACGTACCGTCGTTCCATGACCAATCTCGAAGGTGCGCCTGCTGAGGCGAGTGACGTTCGCGGGCGCGTCGCCGAGCTGCACGCGATTCGCGAGCAGGCTCGGCGCGGCCCGAGCGAGCGGGCGACCGAGGCGCAGAAGGCCAAGGGGAAGCTGACGGCTCGCGAGCGGATCGATCTGCTGCTTGACGAGGGGTCCTTCAACGAAGTGGAGCCGCTGCGGCGGCATCGCGCGACCGGGTTCGGCCTGGAGGCCAAGAGGCCTTACACCGACGGCGTCGTCACCGGCTGGGGGACCGTCCACGGACGGACGGTGTTCGTCTACGCACACGATTTCAGGATCTTCGGCGGGGCGCTGGGGGAGGCCCACGCCACCAAGATCCACAAGATCATGGACATGGCCATCTCGGCCGGGGCGCCGCTGGTGTCCCTCAACGACGGCGCCGGTGCCCGTATCCAGGAGGGCGTCTCGGCGCTCGCCGGATACGGCGGCATCTTCCAGCGGAACACCAAGGCGTCCGGGGTCATCCCCCAGATCAGCGTGATGCTCGGCCCGTGCGCGGGCGGGGCGGCGTACTCCCCGGCGCTGACGGACTTCGTCTTCATGGTCCGGGAGACCTCTCAGATGTTCATCACCGGACCCGATGTGGTCCAGGCGGTGACGGGCGAGAAGGTCACCCAGAACGGACTGGGCGGCGCGGATGTGCACGCCGAGACCTCGGGCGTGTGCCACTTCGCCTACGACGACGAGGAGACCTGCCTGGAGGAGGTGCGCTACCTCCTGTCGCTGCTGCCGCAGAACAACCGGGAGAACCCGCCGGCCGTCGAGTCCGACGACCCGGTCTCCCGGCGCGGCGACGCGCTGCTGGACCTCGTCCCGGCCGACGGCAACCGCCCGTACGACATGCGGAAGGTCATCGAGGAGATCGTCGACGACGGCGAGTACCTCGAGGTCCACGAGCGCTGGGCGACCAACATCATCTGCGCCCTCACCCGGCTCGACGGCCAGGTGGTCGGCATCATCGCCAACCAGCCCCAGTCGCTGGCCGGTGTGCTGGACATCGAGGCGTCGGAGAAGTCCGCGCGCTTCATCCAGATGTGCGACGCCTTCAACATCCCGCTCGTCACCTTCCTCGACGTGCCCGGCTTCCTGCCCGGTGTGGACCAGGAGCACGGGGGCATCATCCGGCACGGCGCCAAGATGCTGTACGCGTACTGCAACGCCACCGTGCCGCGGATCTCCGTCATCCTGCGCAAGGCGTACGGCGGTGCGTACATCGTCATGGACTCCCAGTCCATCGGCGCCGACCTGACCTACGCCTGGCCGACCAACGAGATCGCGGTGATGGGCGCCGAGGGCGCGGCCAACGTGATCTTCCGTCGCCAGATCGCCGGCGCCGACGACCCCGAGGCCATGCGCGCCCGCATGGTCAAGGAGTACAAGTCCGAGCTGATGCACCCCTACTACGCGGCCGAGCGGGGGCTGGTCGACGACGTCATCGACCCGGCCGAAACCCGTGAGGTCCTGATCCGGTCCCTGGCGATGCTGCGTGACAAGCACGCCGACCTGCCGTCCCGTAAGCACGGCAACCCGCCGCAGTAGTCCTGGTGTTCGTGACCTCGCGCGCGACCCGCGCGACAAGGGAGAAGAGACAACCATGAGCACACCCACCGATACCGCCGATCCCGCCGCCGCGGCCACCCTGGTCCGGGTCGAGAAGGGCCACGCCGACGCCGAGGAACTCGCCGCGGTCACCGCGGTGCTGCTCGCCCGCGCGGCCGCCGGCACCCACCGCACCACCGGCTCCGCCCGCCCGAGCCGCAGCGCCGCCCGCTGGCGCCGTCTGGAGCGCCGTCCGGCGTTCAGCGCGCCGCACAGCTGGCAGGGCTGACCGGCGCCGCCTCCGGACGGCCGCACACCGCCCGGCGGCGCACCGGACCCCTCCGGAGCGTCCGGCGACAGCACAAATCCCCTGTTCTCCTCGGAGAGCAGGGGATTTCTGGCTTCCTCGGCCGGTCCCGGCTACCGCAGCCGGGCCATCAGCGCATGCTCGACGAGGGTGATGAGCGCGCTCTTGGCCTCGCTGCGGTGGCGGGCGTCGGTGGTGATGATCGGCGCGTCGGGGCCGATCTGGAGGGCCTCGCGGACCTCTTCGGGGCTGTAGGGCTGGTGTCCGTCGAAGCCGTTGAGGGCGATGACGAAGGGCAGTCCGGAGTTCTCGAAGTAGTCGACCGCGGGGAAGCAGTCGGCGAGGCGGCGGGTGTCGACCAGCACGACGGCGCCGATGGCACCGCGGACCAGGTCGTCCCACATGAACCAGAAGCGGTCCTGACCGGGCGTGCCGAACAGGTACAGGATCAGGTCCTGGTCCAGCGTGATGCGGCCGAAGTCCATCGCCACCGTGGTGGTGGTCTTGTCCGGCGCGTGGGTGAGATCGTCGATCCCCGCCGAGGCGGAGGTCATCACGGCTTCGGTGCGCAGCGGGTTGATCTCCGAGACCGCGCCGACGAACGTGGTCTTGCCCACGCCGAAGCCGCCCGCCACCACGATTTTCGCGGAGGTGGTGGAGCGGGCTGCACCGCTAGAGCTTGCGAAGTCCACTGAGCACCCTTTCGAGCAGTGTCACGTCAGGCTGACCGCCGGCGGACTCGTCGCCGCCGGGCTGATGAATGGCGACGAGCCCCGCCTCGGCCAGGTCGGCTACGAGGATGCGGGCTACGCCGAGGGGAATGGTGAGCAGTGCGGAGATCTCGGCGACCGACTTGATCTCGCGGCACAGTTGGCAGATCCGCTGGTGCTCGGGCAGTTGGCCCTGGAGCTGGGCGGGATCGGCCGTGGTGTGCACCAGCGCCTCGATGGCGAGCTGGTACCGGGGCCGGGTCCGGCCCCCTGTCATGGCGTACGGGCGCACCAGAGGGTTATGCGCGCCGCCCGCGGGGGAAGGTTCCGGGACGAGGCGCTCAGGTGGCTGTACGGGCTGGATACGCGGCGCGGGCGGCGCGTCGTACCAAGACCCCTCCGACGGCCCGGGAGGCGCGTAGGAGGGCGTGTACGGCTGTTGCTGGGGCTGCTGCGGCTGCCGCCGCGGGGGCCGGGGCTGCTGCGGCGGCTCCGGCTGCTGCTGGGAGCGGGCCTGGCGGCTGGGCGCGGAGGGGAAGTTGTAGCGCTTCGGTGGGGTTTCTCCGCGCGGCTCGGACGGCTGCCCGTGGGCGTACGGATATCCACTAGGGGGCGTTGCCACGTGTCCTCCTCCAACTCGCCTGTCTTGCCGGTCGCGCCACCGCACCCTATGGCGCGGTGGCGCGAAACGCACTCCATGTTTGCTAGTTGAGAAGACTCCCCTGCAGTTCCGCGCGCAGATCCGGGGTGAGAACGTTGCCCGCGCGATCGACCAGCAGGGCCATCTCGTAGCCGACGAGGCCGATGTCGCACTCCGGGTGGGCGAGTACGGCGAGGGAGGATCCGTCGGAGATGGACATGATGAAGAGGAAGCCTCGTTCCATTTCGACGACGGTCTGGTTGACCACGCCGCCTTCGAAGATGCGGGAGGCTCCGGAGGTGAGCGAGGTCAGGCCGGAGGCCACCGCCGCCAGTTGATCGGCTCGGTCACGGGGGAAGCCTTCGGACATCGCCAGAAGGAGTCCGTCGGCGGAGACCACCACGGTGTGGGACACCCCGGGGGTGTTTTCCACGAAGTTGGTGATCAACCAGTTCAGGTTCTGCGCCGCCTGGCTCATCGGGCTCACACTAACGCTCCTGATCGTAGGTGCTGCCGGGGCCGAAGCCCTGTTGGTCATGCCGGTCACGCCCGGGGGTCCCGGATCCCGCTGCGCGCCCCCGCTGGACACCGCGGCGCAGGTTGCTCAGCCTGCCGCGGACGTCCTCGGGGGCACGGGAGACCTGGGGGCCGCCCTGTCCGGTCAGTTCCGCGGCGCCCTCGACCAGGTTGGCCTTGGGCACCCGCCGGGGCAGCCCGGAGGGCGTGACCCCGCCGGCCTTCGGCTCGCGCAGCTGCTCGGCACGGTGCCAGCGCTGGTCGTTCTCCGACTGCCACGGGGCACTGTCCTCCTGCTGCTGAGGGACCTGTCGGGGCACCTCCGGCGCCGCGGGCGCCATCGGGTCCCCGGCCACCCCCTGTGCCCCTGTCTCCTCGGACGGTCGCCACTGCACGTCCCGACGCGGAAGTCCGGCGTCGGTCATCGAGTGGATTCCGCTCGGGGAGGGGCCCGGACGGTGGAACTCTACGCGGTCCCGGGAAACTTCGGGAGCGCTGGGTCCTGATTCCGCTTCGGTCCCGAACTGCGACCCGAAGGGCATCTCGAAAGATCCGGAATCGCCCCACTCTCCCTGCTGGGAGGGCGAGTTGTAGCCGACGTACGGCTGCTGTCCGGATTCCGTTTGAGTTGTGTAATCCGCTTCCGGTTGCGTAAAGGCGGAATTCTGGTAGGAGGACTGCGCCAGCGGATCGGCAGCCGCCTGGTCGTGCCGCGGCTCCTGCTCGGGCGCGGTGGCCTCCATTCCGCCGTACTGGCCCTGGAACCGGTTGTGGTCCTGGAACCGATCCTGGTCCTGGAACTGGTTCTGCTCTTGGAGCTGGTTCTGCTCCTGGAACCGGTTCTGGTCCTGGAGCTGGTCCTGGAGCTCGTTCCGTCCCTGCTCCCGCTCGTACGCGGAGTCGTCGAAGCCCAGCTCGGCGGCGGTACGCGAGGACTCCGCGCTCGGCTCCTGGACGGCCGGCCGCGGCTCGGGGACGATCCGGGAGACCGTGAAGTCGTCCTGGGGCAGCTCCTCGCCGCCACCGCCATGGGTGATCGCCTCGGGCAGCATCACCAGCGAGGTGGTGCCCGCCTGCTCCCCGGAGGGGCGCAGCTGGACCCGGATGCCGTGCCGGTCGGCGAGGCGGCCGACCACGAAGAGTCCCATGCGCTGGGAGGCCGTCGCGTCCACCGTCGGCGGGTTGGCCAGCTTGTGGTTGATGTCGGCGAAGTCCTCGGCGGTCAGGCCGATGCCCTTGTCGTGGATCTCCACCACCACCCGGCCGTCGGGCAGCCGGGTCGAGGTGACCCGCACCTTGGTGTGCGGGGAGGAGAAGGTGGCGGCGTTCTCCAGCAGCTCGGCCAGGAGGTGCACCAGGTCGGTCACCGCGGTGCCGTGGATCTCGCTCTCGGAGACCCCGGCCAGCTCGATGCGCTCGTACGACTCCACCTCCGAGGAGGCGGCGCGCAGCACATCGATCAGCGGCACCGGCTGGTTCCAGCGGCGGCCGGGCTCCTCGCCCGCGAGGATCAGCAGGTTCTCGCCGTTGCGGCGCATACGGGTGGCCAGGTGGTCCAGCCGGAAGAGGTGCTCCAGCTGGTCCGGGTCGGCCTCCCGGCTCTCCAGTTCGGAGATCAGGGTCAGCTGCCGCTCGATCAGTCCCTGGTTGCGACTGGAAAGGTTGGTGAAGATGGCGTTGACGCCGCCGCGCAGCATCGCCTGCTCGGCCGCGAGCCGGATCGCCTCGCGGTGCACCTGGTCGAAGGCGCGGGCCACCTCGCCGATCTCGTCCTTGGTGTTGATCGGTATCGAGCTGACCCGGGTGTCCACCCGTCCCGGGTCGGTGCGGGAGAGCTGGTCGACCACCGCGGGCAGCCGCTTGCCGGCGACCTCCAGGGCGGCGTTGCGCAGTTGCTGCATCGAATGGCTCATCGAACGGGCCATCCGGCCGGCCACCATGAAGGCGGCGAACAGCGCCAGCACCACGATCACGGCGTTCACGATCGCATCGCGCCGGGCGTCCGAGGAGATCTCGGCCGCGTCGTTCACGGCCTTGTCCACCAGGGTCTGCTCGGCCTCCCGGTAGGCGCTGAACTTGATCGTGGAGGCGTTGAACCAGGCGTCCGGGGTGATCCCCTGGGCGGCCAGTTCGGAGGGCGTCGCGCCGCTGCCGATGGCCTTGACCATCTGCTCCATGCTGGGCGGCGCCACGAACTTCTCACCGGCCGCCTCGGCCTTGCGCTTCGCCTCGGCTATTTGCGTTCGCGCACGCTTCTCCGCCGCCGTCAGGGTGTCCTCGAGCCGGGTCACGTCCTGCGGTGTGCCGGCCGCCTCGAACTCCCCGAGCGCGATGCCCTCGAGGTAGGCGTACGAGGTGAAGGCGGTCAGCTGGGCCTTGCGGTCGGGCGCGGACGGACCGGGCTTGACCAGCAGATGGGTACCGATGGAGCGTTGCAGCGACTCCGCACCCTTGGCCAGGGATACCGCGTAGACGGTACGGCCGTATGAGGTGATATTGCCGGTGCCCAGGCCCAGTTCATTGGCGAACTCGGTCAGCCCGTGCTCGACGGTGACATAGCCCTCTTCGGTCTTCACCCCGTTCAGCCGGTCGGTGTAGGCGTTCCGGCGCAGGGCGGCGAGCTGCGGTTCGACGGCCCTGAACGCTCTGAGGCGGCGTTTGAGGGCCGCCGTCTGCGGCATATCGGTGACGGCCGCGTCGAAGTCCCGCTTCGCCGCGTCGCTGGTGGCCCGCGCCTTGGCCACCACGGCCTCGTTGCTGTCGGTGAGCAGCGGACCCGCGCTCAGGTCGCGCTCGTTGACCAGGGCGTGGGCGTAGGAGCTGGCGGCCCGCACGACCTGGGCGGTGCGCTCGGCGTCCCGCGCCTCGATCCAGGTGGAGACCGAGGAGGCGACCTGGAAGCCACCGAAGACCAGGGCGATGAGCACGGGGATGAGCAGGATCGCGTACAGCCGGCCGCGCACCCGCCAGTTCCGTGGTGAGATCCGGCTGCCGCTCGGGGCGGACGGCCCGGACACCTCGGCGGGCGACGCCGCTGTACGTGTGCGCGGCGGCGGGGTGAAGTTCCCGCGCGCCTCTTGCGCGGGGTCCGGCTTGCTTCGCCTCACTCGACCAACAACCTCTCGGCGTCGGCACCTCGTCCGTGCCGTTCCCAGCTGAGCCCTGACTGCCCAGTTCAGGGAATTCCAGCACGCCCCGCAGGTGCTTTCCAAACAGTGCGTGAAGCGCTCAGTCCGTTGTCCGGACCAGAGATAAAACGGGCGTTACGGATGAGCCGTGGCAAACGCCGAACCATTCGAATGCACAACGGAGCTGTCCGAACGCACTCAGTGTCGACGGCCGGGCCAGATCTCTGTCGAAACGTTATGAACGACGAGCGGGCCGTGTCGAACAACACGGCCCGCCTTGCGCCGCGCCCGACAACTTCCGGACAGCGGTCCCTACTTGAGCCGGGCCATCAGCGCGTGCTCGACGAGGGTGATGAGCGCGCTCTTGGCCTCGCTGCGGTGGCGCGCGTCGGTGGTGATGATGGGGGTGTCCGGGCCGATCTGGAGGGCCTCGCGGACCTCTTCGGGGCTGTACGGCTGCTGTCCGTCGAAGCCGTTGAGGGCGATGACGAAGGGCAGTCCGGAGTTCTCGAAGTAGTCGACGGCGGGGAAGCAGTCGGCGAGGCGGCGGGTGTCGACCAGGACCACGGCGCCGATGGCACCGCGCACCAGGTCGTCCCACATGAACCAGAAGCGGTCCTGACCCGGTGTGCCGAACAGGTACAGGATCAGGTCGTCGTCCAGCGTGATACGGCCGAAGTCCATCGCCACGGTCGTCGTGGTCTTGTCCTGGACGTGGCTCAGATCGTCGATCCCCGCCGAGGCCGACGTCATCACGGCTTCGGTGCGCAGCGGGTTGATCTCCGAGACCGCGCCGACGAACGTGGTCTTGCCCACGCCGAAGCCGCCCGCCACCACGATCTTCGCGGAGGTGGTCGCGCTGGTCGGGGGAGCGCCGCTAGAGCTTGCGAAGTCCACTGAGCACCCTTTCGAGCAGTGTCACATCCGGGGTCCCGCCCGCTTCCGAACCGCCCCCGGGCTGGTGGATGGCCACCATGCCGGCCTCCGCCAGGTCCGCCACCAGGATCCGCGCCACACCCAGCGGTATGTTGAGCAGCGCCGAGACCTCCGCGACCGACTTGACCTCCTGGCACAGCTGGCAGATCCGCTGGTGCTCGGGAAGCAGTCCCTGCAGGTGCACGGGGTCGGCCGTGGTGCTGACCAGCGCCTCGATGGCGAGCTGGTAGCGCGGCCGGGTCCGGCCACCGGTCATGGCATACGGGCGCACCAACGGCTGGTCGCCTTCACCCCCGTACGGCGATTGGTGATGGCCGCCGTACGGGCCGGGCGGGGCAGGGGGCGGGGTCATTGGATCCTCCGGTCGGACAACAAGGTGACGGTCGCGCCGTCGGTCGGTGCCGGTGGGGGCCTGCCCGGCCGGGGCCGGGTGGACGGGCGTCGGATGGTCGATGGGTCAGTTCAACAGGCTGCCCTGTAGTTCGGCACGCAGGTCCGGGGTGAGGACATTGCCCGCGCGATCGACCAGCAGGGCCATCTCGTAGCCGACGAGGCCGATGTCGCACTCCGGGTGGGCGAGTACGGCGAGGGAGGATCCGTCGGAGATGGACATGATGAAGAGGAAGCCTCGTTCCATTTCGACGACGGTCTGGTTGACCACGCCGCCTTCGAAGATGCGGGAGGCTCCGGAGGTGAGCGAGGTCAGGCCGGAGGCCACCGCCGCCAGTTGATCGGCTCGGTCACGGGGGAAGCCTTCGGACATCGCCAGAAGGAGTCCGTCGGCGGAGACCACCACGGTGTGGGACACCCCGGGGGTGTTGTCCACGAAATTGGTGATCAACCAGTTCAGATTCTGCGCCGCCTGGCTCATCGGGCTCAACTAACGCTCCTGCTGGTAAGTCGGGCCAATGCCGCGATCATGGTTGTCGCCGAGTCCGGTGCCGGCCCGACGACCCTGCTGAATTCCCCGGCGGAGGTTGGTCAGCCTTCCGCGTACATCATCGGGCGCGCGAGACACCTGCGGCCCAGTCCGGTCGGGCTGCTGCGGCTGGTGTGCGGCGCCCTCCACGAGGTTCGCGCGGGGCACCCGCCGTGGCAACCCGGACGACGTGATACCGCCGGCCGCTGGTTCGCGGATCTGCTCGGCGCGGCGCCAGCGCTCGTCGTTGTGGGGCGACGTACGCCAGTGGGACCCCGTCAGGTCGTGTCCGTCCAGCCCGGTGCCGTTGGCGCCCGAGCCGGCGAACTCGCCCGTGCCCCGGGAGGCCGACTGCGGCTCGCGGGACGAGAGGGGTGGCACGGCCGAGGCGGGCCGGCCGGGGGTGGGCTCGGGCGCGGAGGACTCGGACGGGAACCGCCGGCCCCCGTCCTGGAAGTCCGCAGCGCCCGGGTCCTCGTCCTGGTTGCGAAGCCAGGTCGACTCGATGGTGTCGAAGATCGGCGTACGGCCGTCGCCGGGGCCGGCGGGCGGCAGCGGGTCGCCGGTGCGCCCCTCGCCCTGGGGGCCCTGGGGCAGCGGGAACTCGCCGGTGCCCCCCATGTCGGGGCGGGCGAACTCTCCGGTGTCGCCGGGGCCGCCCGCGTCGGGACGCTGGAACGTGCCGGTGTCGCCGGGAGCCTGGCCGAGCTCGGGGTGGAGGAACTGGCCGGTGTTACCCGGTCCCTGGCCGAGTTCGGGCCGGGCGAACTGGCCGGTGTCGCCGGGGCCGCCCGCGTCGGGACGCTGGAACGTGCCGGTGTCGCCGGGAGCCTGGCCGAGCTCGGGGTGGAGGAACTGGCCGGTGTTACCCGGTCCCTGGCCGAGTTCGGGCCGGGCGAACTCTCCGGTGTCGCCGGGGCCGCCCACGTCGGGACGCTGGAACGCGCCGGTGTCACCGGGTCCCTGGCCGAGCTCGGGGCGGGCGAACTCGCCCGTGTCGCCGGGGCCGCGGTCGTAGTCGGGACGCTGGAACTGGCCGGTGTCACCCGGTCCCTGGCCGCCCCGCGATCCGCTGGGCGCGCGGCGCGGCTCGAACATGCTGGGGCCGTCGCCCAGCTGCGGCAGCTCGCCGGTGTCGCCGGGACCGCGGTTGCCGAACGGATCGCGCCGCTCCGGGGTGCCGCCGAGGTCCGGCTGGGCGAACTGCCCCGTCGAGTCGAACTCCTCGTGCCCGCGCGGGGTGTCCCCCGCGTCGCGCGGGGCGGTCGGCCAGTCGTCCTCGCCCGCCGCGGCGCGGCGCGCGCCCCAGCTGGTGCCGGGCTGGGTGGGGGCCGGAAGCTCGGGCGCGGGGCCGCGTGTGGGCAGCTGCGGGCGGCCGCCCTGGTCGCCCGCGTCGGCACGGGCCGGGGTGCCGGTCGGCGGGGCGACGGTCGGGCGCTCACCACGCTGCGGAAGCGAGGGGCGGCCGGAGGAGTCGGGGCCGCCCTGAACACCGGGGCCGCCCTGAGCGCCGGGGCCCGAGGGAGTGCTGGGCCGGGGGCCGGGAGGCCGTCCGCCCTCGAAGAAGTTGGTGCCGCCGGACGGGGCACCGCCCGAGGGGCCCGCACCGGCGCCGACCGGACGGGTCGGCAGTCCGCTGCCGGTGGCTTGGCCCGGCAGCGCGGTACGCGGACCCCCGCCCGGAACCTGGCGGCGGGAGGGCGACGAGCCGAGCAGTCCGGCCGAGCCGTTGCCCTGACCGCCGCCGGCCGCGTCCTGCCCGCCCTGGCCCGCCTTGCCGCCGGGGCCCTGCGGGGCCGGCTTCCGGCCGCCCTGGGCGACGTCGACGGGCAGCATGACCAGCGCCGTCGTACCGCCCGAGTCGGACGGCCGGAGCTGGATGCGGATGCCGTGGCGCAGCGACAGCCGGCCGACCACGAACAGACCCATGCGCCGGGAGACCGACACATCGACCGTGGGCGGGGAGGCCAGCCGCTCGTTGATCGCGGCCAGGTCCTCGGGGGAGAGCCCGATACCGGTGTCGTGGATCTCGACCAGCACCCGCCCGTCGGGCAGGGCGTGACCGGTGACCTTGACCTTGGTCTGCGGCGAGGAGAAGGAGGTGGCGTTCTCCAGCAGCTCGGCCAGGAGGTGCACCAGGTCGTTGACGACCCGGCCGGCGACCTCGGTCGCCGGGACCGAGCTGAGCTCGATGCGCTCGTACTGCTCCACCTCGGAGGCGGCCGCACGGAGCACGTCCACCAGCGGCACCGGCCGGGTCCACCGGCGGCCGGGCTCCTCGCCCGCGAGGACCAGGAGGTTCTCGCCGTTCCGGCGCATACGGGTGGCGAGGTGGTCGAGCTTGAAGAGCGAGGACAGCTGGTCCGGGTCGGCCTCGCGGCTCTCCAGCTCGGAGATGAGCGAGAGCTGGCGCTGGATGAGGCCCTGGCTGCGGCGCGAGAGGTTGGTGAACATCGCGTTGACGTTGCCCCGCAGCAGGGCCTGCTCGGCGGCGAGCCGGACCGCCTCGCGGTGGACGTCGTCGAAGGCCGCGGCCACCCTTCCGATCTCGTCCCGGCTGTGCACACCGACGGACTCGACGGAGGTGTCCACATCCTGCGGGTCGGACTCGGAGAGCTGCTTGACCAGTTCGGGCAGCCGCTTCTGGGAGACCTCCTGCGCGGTGTCCTGGAGGCGGCGCAGCGAGCGGACCATGGAGCGGGCGACGACGAAGGCGCCGACCAGGGAGACGCCGAGGACCAGCAGGATCAGCGCACCGTTGAGGATCGCGTCCTGCTGGGCGGAGTCGCGGAGCTCACGAGCCTTCTGCTGCATCTCGCTGAGCAGCGTCTCCTCGATCTTGCTCATCTCTTCGATCTTGATGCTGTCCTGGTCGTACCAGTCCAGATCGGTGCGTTTCTCCGCCTTCAGGCCCTCCGGGTCGCGCACCGCGCGGTCGGCGTACATGGTCGCCGCCTTGATGTCCGGGCGGCTGTCCAGGGGCTCGAGCAGATCCTCGGAGTTGCCCTGGCGGATCTGCTTGAAGCGGCTGAGCGCCTCGTTCTCCTTGTCCACCGCCGTTCTGGCGAAGCGGCGGTCGTTGGCGGAGAAGTCGGCGCCCTTGGGGTCGGCGAGGGCGGCGCTGATGAGCGCGCGCTGGATGGAGGCGTACTCCTTGGCGGAGGAGAAGGTGGCGAGCGCGCGGGTGTTGTTGATCATCGCGCGGTTGCTGGTCGCCTGCGCCATGTCCTGGGAGAGCGACAGCAGCGAGTTGATCAGCTCGTTGTAGTCCTGGACGGTCAGCGAGTAGTACTGACTGTTGTCGTACGCATTGTCGCGGACCTCGTTGATCTTGCCGAGCTGACGGTCGATGTTGACGAGCGTGGACTGGACACCGGCCATCGACTGGTCGCCGGGGTCGATCTTGTGCGTGGCGTCGCGGAAGGCCGCGATGGCGCGATTGGTGTCCTCGCGGGTGGAGACGACCCGGTCGTCCTTGTCGTTGCCCTTGCCGGCCAGCGGACCGGCCGACTTGTCGCGCTCCTCCTGGAGCGCGCTGGCCAGCTGGGTGGCCTGCTGCGTCATCTCGGTGAGCAGCTTCATCTGGTCGAGCTGCTGGATGTTCTCCAGCGAGCCCTCGATGCGCAGCGCCCCCAGGGTGGTCGCGGCGACCACCGGGAGCGCGAGCAGGGAGACCAGTCGGGTGCTGATGCGCCAGTTGCGCAGGGCCAGGCGGCTGCCGGGCCCGCTGGGGCCGCCGGGGGTCTTCGGCTTGGCCGGCTGGTCCGCGGCCTCTCCGCCGCCGGGCGCACTGGGCCGGGTGGCGCTCCGCGCACCGGACTCGGGGCTCTGATCGCCCGGCGTCCTGCCGTTGCTCTGGGCGCGCTGGGGCGAGGAGCCGCGGTCGGCCCCGCCACGCGGCTCCGGGTCCGCCGAAGCTTCCCCTCGGCCCTGGCGGGCCTGGGGAGCCCCCACACCATCCCTCTTGAAACGTCCCTGCACTAGCGTCGCAACCTCTGGACCAGGCGCCCCGCCGACGGTGCGGCGGAGCGGTGTCGAGTCGTGGGGGACCGCGATCCCCCCTGTCGGTCGTGAGTGACCGGCGCGCTTCCTTTCCTGTCGACAAGAGGAGCCCCCCGCCGCTCGGCGCCTCTGTGTTGCGCCCCCGTGCGCGCCGGCCGATTCCTGCGGCGGTCCCGGGAATTCCAGCACAGTGCCGGATGCTGCAACAAGGGCAACGGAAAAGGCTGTGATGCGCGTGACGCTCAGTGCGGTCCTTATTACCGGACGTAGAAAGCCATGTCGGCGATAACGGACTTTCGGTTACGAATCGATGGCCGCGACCTGGTGTCCGGCTAGCGATGATCAAGAGCGGAACGTCAGGTTCGGGTATGTGATGTCCGGTTGGTGCGATTGAATCGACCGCCCTCTATGAGGCATTTGCCCGATCGGTCGTGAGCAATATCACATGCTTGCGGCGACTTTTCCTGTGAATCCATGGGCAAGGCGGCCTCTAGCCTGACGCTTTACAGAGCCGGTACGAACGACAAACAGCGAGGCATGGACCAAGTGAAGACGACGATGATGTTCCGCTCCATAGCCAACCCGCGGCGCACCACCCTGGCGCACCTCAAGGACGTCAAGGAGATCAAGGACGTCGTGGACGCGGCGGAACTGCCGGCCGAGTCCGAGGAGGAGCGGCCGGAGCCCCGCGTCGAGTTGCCGAGCCGGACCGCGAACCCCAAGCGCACCGTGCTGACCGAGGTCCCGGGCCGCTGATCCCCCGGGTCGTGGCGGACACCACCACCGCCGGCGGGCGGGACGGCGGGGCGCGAGGCGCGGAGCGATAGCCTGGAGCGTCAGTCTCCAGCCAGTTCAGTCAAGGAGCCAAGGCTTCCCGTGCGCATCGCCAGATTCTCCATCGACGGCAACGTCGCCTTCGGCGTGGTGGAGGGCGAGCCGTCCGGTCAGGACGGTCCCGTCATCGACATCATCAAGGGCCATCCCTTCGCCGAATTCGAGCGCTCGGGCCAGAAGGTCCCGCTGAGCAAGGTCCGGCTGCTGCCGCCCGTCCTGCCCAACAAGGTCGTCGCGATCGGGCGCAACTACGCCGAGCACGCGGCGGAGCTGGGCAACCAGGTCCCCGACGTCCCGGTCGTCTTCTTCAAGCCGTCCACCTCCGTGATCGGCCCCGGCGACCCCGTCGTCTACCCCTCCTTCTCCTCCGAGGTGCACCACGAGGCCGAGCTGGCCGTGGTCATCGGACGGATGTGCCGTGAGGTCCCGCGCGAGCGCGTCAAGGACGTCATCCTCGGCTACACCTGCGGCAACGACATCACGGCCCGCGACGCCCAGCAGCGCGAGAAGCAGTGGGCGCGGGCCAAGGGCTTCGACACCTCGTGCCCGCTGGGCCCCTGGGTGGAGACCGATATCGACCTGACGCGCGCCGGGGATCTCGGCATCATGTGCACCGTCAACGGTGAACAGCGTCAGCTCGGCCGGACGAGCGAGATGGTGCGCCCGATCGAGGATCTGATCGTGCACATCACCGAGGCGATGACGCTGCTCCCCGGCGACGTCGTGCTCACCGGCACCCCGGCGGGCGTCGGCCCGCTCTCCGTCGGCGACGAGGTCGCCGTCACCATCGAAGGCATCGGCACTCTCACCAACAAGGTGATCAAGCGTGGCTAGCGCACCCTCCTCCGCCCCCGTGCGGGTTCGTTTCTGTCCCTCGCCGACCGGCAACCCCCATGTCGGCCTGGTCCGCACGGCCCTGTTCAACTGGGCCTACGCCCGTCACCACGGCGGCACCCTGGTGTTCCGTATCGAGGACACCGACGCCGCGCGCGACTCCGAGGAGTCCTACGCGCAGCTGCTGGACGCCATGCGCTGGCTGGGCTTCGACTGGGACGAGGGCCCCGAGGTCGGCGGCCCGCACGCCCCGTACCGCCAGTCGCAGCGGATGGACATCTACCGCGAGGTCGCGGACAAGCTGCTCCAGGCGGGCCACGCCTACCGCTGCTACTGCACCGCCGAGGAGCTGGAGGAGCGCCGCGAGGCGGCCCGCAAGGCCGGCCGGCCCTCCGGCTACGACGGCACCTGCCGCACCCTGACCGCCGAGCGGATCGCGGAGTACGAGGCCGAGGGACGCGACTCGATCGTCCGCTTCCGGATGCCGGACGAGCCGATCACCTTCACCGACCTGGTGCGCGGTGAGCTGACCTTCACCCCCGAGAACGTCTCGGACTACGGCATCGTGCGGGCCAACGGCGCTCCCCTCTACACGCTCGTCAACCCCGTCGACGACGCGCTGATGGAGATCACGCACGTGCTGCGCGGCGAGGACCTGCTGTCCTCCACCCCGCGCCAGATCGCGCTCTACCGGGCGCTCGCCGAGATCGGCGTGGGCCCCGGCACGGTGCCGGTCTTCGGCCACCTCCCGTATGTCATGGGCGAGGGCAACAAGAAGCTCTCCAAGCGCGATCCGCAGTCCTCGCTGAACCTCTACCGGGAGCGCGGCTTCCTCCCCGAGGGGCTGCTCAACTACCTCTCCCTGCTGGGCTGGTCGCTCTCCGCCGACCGGGACGTCTTCTCGATGGAGGAGATGGTCGAGGCGTTCGACATCTCGGCGGTGAACGCCAACCCGGCGCGCTTCGACCTCAAGAAGGCCGAGGCGATCAACGCGGACCACATCCGGCGGCTGGACGTGAAGGCGTTCATCGAGGCGTGCGAGCCCTGGCTGAAGGCCCCGCACGCACCGTGGGCCCCGGAGGCCTTCGACCCGGCCGGCTTCGCGGCGCTGGCCCCGCTGGCCCAGACCCGGCTGACCGTCCTGTCCGACATCACCGCCAACGTGGACTTCCTCTTCCTCGACGAGCCGGTGGCGGACGAGGCGTCCTGGACCAAGGCGATGAAGCCGGGCGCCGACGCGCTGCTGGCCTCGGTCCGTACCCGGCTCGCCGAGGCGGACTGGGACGCCGAGACCCTGAAGGCCGCGGTCCTCGCGGCCGGCGAGGAGCACGGCCTCAAGCTGGGCAAGGCCCAGGCCCCGCTGCGTGTCGCCGTCACCGGCCGCACGGTCGGCCTGCCGCTGTTCGAGTCCCTGGAGGTCCTGGGCCGCGAGCGCACGCTGGCCCGGGTCGACGCGGCGCTGGCGAAGCTGGCCGGATAGGGACGCGGGGCGCCGCCCGTGCCCGCGCGGCGGCGCCACTCGCGGTGATACTCGTTTTGGTGGCCCGTCCACCATCGGGTAATGTTCTTCCTGCGCCGGACGGGCGGCCGAGAGGTCGGGCCGGAGGCGCAAACCAAACAAAACCCCTTACGGGGGTGGCGTTTTGGTGGGGTATGGTGTAATTGGCAGCACGAGTGATTCTGGTTCACTTAGTCTAGGTTCGAGTCCTGGTACCCCAGCAGGAGATTCCTCGGTTCTCTGGTGGATCTCTTGATCAAAGCAGGACCAAGCCCCCGTTGTGTAGCGGCCTAGCACGCTGCCCTCTCAAGGCAGTAGCGCCGGTTCGAATCCGGTCGGGGGTACGGATCTCCTCGAAAGATGGAGATCGCTAGGGCCCCCGTTGTGTAGCGGCCTAGCACGCCGCCCTCTCAAGGCGGTAGCGCCGGTTCGAATCCGGTCGGGGGTACTGGTCTATACCATGGGCTATGGTGTAATTGGCAGCACGAGTGATTCTGGTTCATTTAGTCTAGGTTCGAGTCCTGGTAGCCCAGCGCTGTACATGATGCGCAGCAGCGTGTACGCAATCAGGCCCCCGTTGTGTAGCGGCCTAGCACGCCGCCCTCTCAAGGCGGTAGCGCCGGTTCGAATCCGGTCGGGGGTACCAGCGAGCAGCCCTCCGCGACAGCGCGGAGGGCTTTTCCGTATCCCGGTCACTCTCCGAAGCGGCGGCCGGATTCCTCGGTTTGCGCCAGCCGCCGCAGGCTGAGCAGCACCGGTTCGTAGAGCACCGTGAGCGCCACCACGGCCTCGATCCGCTCGGGCGGGTCGTTCCGGTCGGCCGCCGCGGGGAGCGCGCGGCCGACCGGTTGTCGCTGAAGCGGGCGTAAGGGCGCCATGGGCGCCGTAAGGCGGTGATCAATTTCCCCGGCGCAGTGCGTCCGTCAGGCGTGCTGCCGCGTCGATCACGGCCTGGGCGTGCATCCGGCCCGGGTGGCGGGTCAGCCGCTCGATCGGTCCGGAGACCGAGACGGCGGCGACCACGCGGTTGGAGGGGCCGCGCACGGGGGCCGAGACGGATGCCACGCCGGGCTCCCGCTCGCCGATCGACTGGGCCCAGCCCCGCCGCCGTACGCCCGACAGGGCCGTGGCGGTGAAGCGGGCGCCTTGCAGCCCGCGGTGCAGTCGCTCGGGCTCCTCCCAGGCCATCAGCACCTGGGCCGCCGAGCCGGCCTTCATGGGGAGGGTGGAGCCGACCGGCACGGTGTCCCGCAGTCCGGACAGCCGCTCGGCCGCGGCGACGCAGATGCGCATGTCTCCCTGGCGCCGGTAGAGCTGCGCGCTCTCGCCGGTCACGTCCCGGAGGTGGGTGAGTACCGGACCGGCCGTGGCGAGCAGCCGGTCCTCGCCCGCCGCCGCGGCCAGCTCGGCCAGGCGCGGGCCCAGAATGAAGCGTCCCTGCATGTCCCGCGCCACCATCCGGTGGTGCTCGAGTGCTACCGCGAGCCGGTGTGCCGTGGGGCGGGCGAGACCGGTCGCCCCGACCAGTCCGGCGAGGGTGGCCGGACCGGACTCCAGGGCGCTCAGCACCAGAGCCGCCTTGTCGAGAACGCCGACACCGCTAGTGTTGTCCATGAAACGATACTCGCGTCTCACACTGTGAAACGCAAGTTCAATTTCCTGGGATACCCGCCACTCTGTAAATGGTGGGCCCGCAGACCAGGGCACGCACTCGACACGAGTTGGGCCGGCACTGGCGCCGGCCGGAGGGAAAGCGATGGGACGGACACTCGCGGAGAAGGTCTGGGACGACCATGTCGTCCGGCACGCCGAAGGCGAGCCTGACCTGCTCTTCATCGATCTGCACCTGCTGCACGAGGTGACCAGCCCGCAGGCGTTCGACGGCCTGCGCAAGGCGGGTCGCACGGTCCGTCGTACCGATCTCACCCTCGCGACCGAGGACCACAACACCCCCACGCTCGACATCGACAAGCCGATCGCGGACCCCGTCTCCCGCGCCCAGTTGGAGACGCTGCGCAAGAACTGCGCGGAGTTCGGCGTCCGTCTGCACCCGCTCGGCGATGTCGAGCAGGGCGTCGTCCACGTGGTGGGACCGCAGCTGGGACTGACCCAGCCCGGGACGACCGTGGTCTGCGGTGACAGCCACACCTCGACCCACGGCGCCTTCGGCGCCCTCGCGTTCGGCATCGGCACCAGCCAGGTCGAGCATGTGCTGGCGACCCAGACGCTGCCGCTCGCGCCGTTCAAGACCATGGCGATCACCGTCGAGGGCGAGCTGCCCGAGGGGGTCACCGCCAAGGACCTGATCCTGGCGATCATCGCGAAGATCGGTACCGGCGGCGGTCAGGGCTATGTGATCGAATACCGCGGCTCCGCCATCGAGAAGCTCTCGATGGAGGCCCGGATGACCGTGTGCAACATGTCCATCGAGGCGGGCGCCCGCGCGGGCATGATCGCCCCGGACGAGACCACCTTCGCCTATCTGGAGGGCCGCCCGCACGCCCCCCAGGGCGCCGACTGGGACGCCGCCGTCGCGTACTGGCGCACCCTGCGCAGCGACGACGACGCGGTCTTCGACCGTGAGGTCGTCATCGACGCCTCCGAACTCGCCCCGTTCGTCACCTGGGGCACCAACCCCGGCCAGGGCGCGCCGCTGTCGGCCTCGGTTCCGGATCCCGCCTCCTTCGAGGACGCCAGCGAGCGGTTCGCCGCCGAGAAGGCCCTGGAGTACATGGGTCTGACGGCGGGTCAGCCGCTGCGCGACATCACGGTGGACACCGTCTTCGTCGGTTCCTGCACCAACGGCCGCATCGAGGACCTGCGCTCCGCCGCCTCGGTGCTGTCCGGCCGTTCGGTGGCCGACGGCGTACGGATGCTGGTGGTCCCCGGCTCGGTGCGGGTCGCCCTCCAGGCCGTCGAGGAGGGTCTGGACAAGGTGTTCACCGCCGCCGGCGCCGAGTGGCGGCACGCGGGCTGCTCGATGTGCCTGGGCATGAACCCCGACCAGCTCGCGCCCGGTGAGCGGTCGGCGTCCACGTCGAACCGCAACTTCGAGGGCCGGCAGGGCAAGGGCGGCCGGACCCACCTGGTCTCGCCGCAGGTCGCCGCCGCCACCGCGGTGCTCGGCCACCTGGCCTCGCCCGCCGACCTGTCCGACGCCGCCGTATCGACTCCCGTGGGGGCCTGAGCAGTCATGGAAGCATTCACCACGCACACCGGCCGGGCCATCCCGCTGCGCCGCAGCAATGTGGACACGGACCAGATCATCCCGGCGCACTGGCTGAAGAAGGTCACCCGCGACGGCTTCGAGGACGGACTCTTCGAGGCGTGGCGCAAGGACCCGGAGTTCGTGCTCAACAAGGCCGAGTACAAGGACGGAACGGTCCTGGTGGCCGGCCCCGACTTCGGCACCGGTTCCTCGCGTGAGCACGCGGTGTGGGCGCTGCAGAACTACGGCTTCAAGGCCGTCATCTCGTCCCGCTTCGCCGACATCTTCCGCGGCAACTCCCTCAAGAACGGACTGCTGACCGTCGTCCTGCCGCAGGAGACCGTGGACCAGCTGTGGAAGCTGGTCGAGGCGGACCCCGCCGCGGAGGTCACCGTGGACCTCGTCGCCCGCCAGGTTCGAGCCGAGGGCATCACGGCTGATTTTGAGCTTGACGAGAACGCCAGGTGGCGACTCCTGGAGGGGCTGGACGACATCAGCCTCACCCTCCGGGAGGAGGAGCACATCGCCGCGTACGAGGCGCGCCGCCCCTCCTTCAAGCCGAGCACCGTGGAGGTCTGACCCCCCGGTTTCCCCTGCGTAGAGCGGGTTTGGCAAGATGCGCCGCCGGTCCTCGGACCGGCGGCGCATCGGCATGTTGAGGCCCCATGAAGCGACAACTCGCCTCAGATGGCACAATCAGTGCATGGAACGCGACGGCCAACTCGAGCTCTACGGCCTCGTCGCCGACCGGCTCAAGGAAGCGCACGCAAAGGTGCGCGCACTGCAAGTCCCGGAGGGCGTACGGATGGCGCTGTCCCGGAAGCTGCTGGTCATCACCTCGGCGGCGAAACACGATCTCGCGGGCGCGGCAAAGCGTCTGGAGCGGTTGATGAACGACATCGACGAGGGGCGTTTCCCCCAAGATCCCGACACCGACGGAAGTCCGTGACGATCTAGTGCGTTGCGGCACAAGGGTGATTAGCCCGTTTCGTGTTTGATTTGCGGTATATATCTGCCTAACGTGCGAAAAAGCTTGAACACATTGATTCCGGCAATGCCTCCGAAGGGGAAGACGTGAACAAGGCGCAGCTCGTAGAAGCGATTGCCGACAAGCTCGGCGGCCGTCAGCAGGCCGCCGATGCGGTCGACGCCGTCCTGGATGCCATCGTCCGGGCGGTCGTCGCCGGGGAGCGAGTTTCGGTCACTGGATTCGGCTCGTTCGAGAAGGTGGAACGTCCTGCCCGGTACGCCCGTAACCCGCAGACCGGGGAGCGCGTGCGGGTCAAGAAGACCTCGGTGCCCCGCTTCCGTCCCGGCCAGGGGTTCAAGGACCTGGTGAGCGGCTCCAAGAAGCTCCCGCGCGGGGGCGAGGTCGCCGTGAAGAAGGCCCCCAAGGGCAGCCTCCAGGCGGCGGCGAAGAAGGCCGCGGCCAAGAAGGCGGCCAAGAAGGCTCCCGCGAAGAAGGCGCCCGCGGCGAAGAAGGCCCCCGCCGCCAAGAAGGCCCCGGCCAAGGCGGCGGCGAAGAAGGCCCCCGCCAAGAAGGCCCCCGCCGCCAAGAAGGCACCCGCCAAGGCCACGGCGAAGAAGGCCCCGGCCCGCAAGACCACCGCGCGCAAGACCACCGCGAAGAAGACCACCGCGAGGAAGCGCTAGTCGGCGGCGCACAGGCGCCGCACCGTTCACGCGCCGGGCCGGGCTCCCCGAGGGAGCCCGGCCCGCGGTGCTGTCGGCGCCCGGTCCGGCGTCGCCGCTCCGGGTGTTCCAGGTCTTCCAGACGCTCCAGGCCGTCCGTCACCTCCGGACCCGTGAAAGGTCCGTGCTCAGGGCGTCCGCCTCGCTCAGAACGTTGGCAGCTCAGAACGTCCGCGTCGCTCAGAACGTCCGCCTCGCTCAGAACGTCCGCCTCGCTCAGAACGTCCGTAGCTCAAAAGTCCGCGTCGCTCAGAACGTCTGTAGCGTGACCAGGACGACCCGGCGCTCCTCGCCCTCGCCCGCCACCTCGATCCGCACCCGCTGCCCCGGGCGCAGCATCCGCAGCCCCCCGGCGTCGAAGGCCGCGGTGTCGAACGGCAGCGGGGTGCCGTCGTCGAGCAGCACGCTGCCGGCGCGGGTCTCGGGGTCGTACGTGTAGGCGGTTCCCTGCATGTCCGCCAGCCTAGCCCTGGTGTGGACGCCCACGCCCAGGGCCACCGCCGCGCGCAGATCCCCGGCCGTGTCCACGTCCCGCCGCACCGAGTCCACCCCCGCCAGCTCGATCTCCCGCGCCCCCGACGCCCGGTGCCGGACCCGGGAGGGGCCGCCGAAGGCGGGCGCGAGGCCGGCCCCCGGCGCCGCCGAGAGCAGTGTGGTGCCCACCCCCGCGGCGTCCGCCAGAAAAGCGCGTGAGAAGCCGGCGGCGGCCTCGAGCACCAGGTCGAGCTCCGCGGTCCGCAACGCCGGGAGATCGGCGTTCAGCGCCGCCACGGCGGCCTCCGGGCGCTCCTCGCGGACCGCGTCGGCGCCGTGCGCCAGCGCCGCGTTCAGACCGCGCCCGGGGAGATCGGGCAGGATCCGGGCGCCGAGGGCCGACAGCTCGCGTCCGGCGAGCGGGTCGTCGGTGACGACGGTCACGCCCCGCACCCACCGGCTCGCCAGCGCCGCGCCCACCGTGTCCTGCGCGAACGCGAGCGCGAGCGAGGCCCTGGGACCGTCCCCTGCGGCGTCGGAGAGCCTGGTCTTGGCTCGTGACAAGGGTTTCAGCGGCACCACGAGGGTCCAGGTCACACGGGCTCCGTTTGTTCCCACGGACCTCATTCTGACCTGCCGCCCGGCTCGCCGAAGACGTGCGGGGTTACGGTGTCCTCGACAGACGGGGTACCTGGAGCGACACTTGTGCGGCTGCCCGGACGGCAGCAAGCCAGCAGGTCAGCAGGGTCCAAGAGAGGATGTTCCGAGTGTCCGGCCGCAGAATCGGCTTCTGGTACCGCATGGCAGCGGTCTTGATCAAACCGCCGCTGGTGGTTCTGTTCAAGCGGGACTGGCACGGAATGGAGCACATTCCCGCCGACGGTGGATTTATCACCGCGATCAATCACAACTCGTATCTCGACCCGCTCTCCTACGCGCACTTCCAGTACAACACCGGAAGGGTGCCGCGCTTCCTCGCCAAGGCCGCCCTCTTCCGGGGCGGCTTCGTCGGCAGCATGCTCCGCGGCACCGGACAGATCCCCGTCTACCGCGAGTCCACCGACGCCGCCAACGCCTTCCGGGCCGCCGTGGACGCCATCAACAAGGGCGAATGCGTGGCCTTCTACCCCGAGGGCACCCTCACCCGGGACCCCGACATGTGGCCCATGCGCGGCAAGACCGGTGCGGCGCGGGTCGCGCTGCTCACCAAGGCCCCGGTCATCCCCGTCGCCCAGTGGGGCGCCAACGAGGCCGTTCCGCCGTACGCCAAGGAGAAGCGGCTGCGCCTCTTCCCCCGCAAGACCCTCAAGGTGCACGCCGGCCCGCCGGTGGACCTGTCCGAGTTCTACGGCCAGGAGCCCACCGCCGAGGTCCTCCGGGCGGCCACCGACACCATCATGGACGCCATCACCGACCTCCTGTCCGAGGTGCGCGGAGAGCCCGCGCCCGCCCGGCGGCCCGACCGGCCCACCCGCCCCCGCACCGACGGCCGACCGTTCCCGGTGGCCGATGAGGAGAGCAAGTGACGCGCTGCGCCGTCTTCGGCACCGGCTCCTGGGGCACCGCCTTCGCGATGGTGCTCGCCGACGCCGGCTGCGAGGTGACGCTGTGGGGCCGCCGGCCCGGTGTCGTCGAGGCCATCAACACCGAACGCGTCAATCCCGACTATTTCCCCGGCGTCCGGCTGCCCGACGGCGTCCGGGCCACCACCGACCCGGCCGAGGCCGCCCGCGACGCGGAGTTCACCGTCTTCTCCGTGCCCTCCCAGACGCTGCGCGGCAACCTCGCCGAATGGGCCCCGCTGCTGCCCGGCGACACCGTGCTGGTCTCCCTGATGAAGGGCGTCGAACTCGGCACCGCCAAGCGGATGAGCGAGGTCATCCAGGAGGTCGCCAAGGCGCCCGCGGAGCGCGTCGCGGTGCTCACCGGGCCCAACCTCGCCAAGGAGATCGCCGCCCGGCAGCCCGCCGCCTCCGTGGTGGCCTGCCCCGACGAGGACGTGGCGCGCCGCCTCCAGACCGCCTGCCACACCGCGTACTTCCGCCCGTACACCAACACCGACGTGGTCGGCTGTGAACTGGGCGGCGCGGTGAAGAACGTCATCGCGCTGGCCGTGGGCATCGCCGACGGCATGGGGCTCGGCGACAACACCAAGGCGTCGCTCATCACCCGCGGCCTCGCCGAAACGACCCGGCTGGGCCTGGCGATGGGCGCCGACGCGCACACCTTCGCGGGCCTGGCCGGTATGGGCGACCTCGTGGCCACCTGCTCCTCCCCGCTCTCCCGCAACCACACCTTCGGCACCAACCTGGGCCGCGGGATGACACTGGAGGAGACCATCGCGGTCACCAAGCAGACCGCGGAGGGCGTCAAGTCGTGCGAGTCCGTGCTGGATCTCGCCCGCCGCCACGACGTCGACATGCCCATCACCGAGACCGTGGTCGGGATCGTGCACGACGGCAAACAGCCCCTTGTCGCACTCAAAGAGCTGATGTCCCGCAGCGCCAAGGCCGAGCGGCACTGACGCGGCGCGGACCGCAAGGTAATCTCAACGCGATATGAGCAGCCAGACCCCTTCCCCAGGCCCTGTTCCGGCTTCCTCCGGAGGTGAGCGGCGGAAGCCGCGCGTCGCCGTCGTCTTCGGCGGCCGCAGCTCCGAGCACGCCATCTCGGTGGTCACCGCCGGCGCCGTGCTGCGCGCCATCGACCGCGAGAAGTACGACGTGCTGCCGATCGGCATCACCGTGGACGGCCGTTGGGCGCTGACCGCCGACGAGCCCGAGCGGATGGCCATCGCGGGCCGCGAGCTGCCCAGCGTCGAACGGCTCGCCGAGTCCAGCGAGGGTTCGGTCGTCCTCCCGGTCGACCCGGGGAACCGCGAGGTCGTCTACAGCGAGCCGGGCGCGGTGCCCAAGGCGCTGGGCGACGTCGACGTCGTCTTCCCCATGCTGCACGGCCCGTACGGTGAGGACGGCACCCTCCAGGGGTTGCTGGAGCTGTCCGGGGTGCCCTATGTGGGCGCCGGGGTGCTCGCCTCCGCCGTGGGCATGGACAAGGAGTACATGAAGCGGGTGTTCGTCTCCTTCGGGCTGCCCGTCGGCCCGTACGAGGTGATCCGCCCCCGGGCCTGGGAGCAGGATCCTTCCGCCGCCCGTCGCAGGATCGTGGAGTTCGCCGAGGAGCACGGCTGGCCGCTCTTCGTGAAGCCCGCGCGCGCCGGCTCGTCCTTCGGCATCAGCAAGGTCGAGAACGCGGCGGACCTGGACGCGGCCATCGAGGAGGCCCGGCGCCACGACCCGAAGGTCATCGTGGAGGCGCTGCTGCGCGGCCGCGAGATCGAATGCGGGGTGCTGGAGTACGAGGACGGGCCGCGGGCCAGCGTGCCCGCCGAGATCCCGCCGGTCTCCTCCCACGCCTTCTACGACTTCGAGGCGAAGTACATCGACTCCGCGGACGGCATCGTGCCCGCGCCGCTCACCGAGGAGCAGACCCGGCGGGTCCAGGAGCTCGCGGTGGCCGCCTTCGACGCGGCGTCCTGCGAGGGGCTGGTCCGGGCCGACTTCTTCCTGCTGGACAGCGGCGAGTTCGTGATCAACGAGATCAACACGATGCCCGGCTTCACCCCGATCTCGATGTACCCGCGCATGTGGCAGGAGAGCGGTGTGAGCTATCCCGAGCTGGTGGACCGGCTGCTCCAGGCCGCGCTGCGCCGCTCGACGGGACTGCGCTAGACCGCTCCCGCCGGCCGGCGCACCTAGGCCACGCCCTTGGGCACCGTCTCCTTGACGGCGTGGGCGAGGTCGAGCAGGACGTTGATCTCGGGGGCGTACTTCCCGGGCACGGTGACCTCGACGTACGCCCGGCGCAGTACGGTGGTGAAGCGGTAGCCGTCCTTCTGCTTCTCCGGGAGCCAATCGACGCCGTTCACCTCGACCGACTCGGTCGCGGAGGTCATCGCCTCCGATCGGGGGACCCCGCAGCGCAGCCGCACGGCGGGGTCGCCCCATAGGGCGGTGTAGTCCGAGGCGGGCTCGGCGGTGCGCCGCTCGAGCCCGTTCACGGTCCCCGGCAGTTCCTTGTGCAGCGCCCGGCACATCGCCACCGCTTGCGGGGACGGGGTGGGGACCGGCACGTCGGCGTCGCCGGAGTCCTTGGCGAAGGAGCAACCGGCCACCGGCACCAGAGCGAGCGCCACGGTGGCGGCCAACGGAACCAGCCTTCGGGTGAGACTACGGTGTGCGGAATTCACCGGCCGAGCATACGGGGGAGCTAGAGATGGACGACCGGGCAGGTCAGGGTGCGGGTGATGCCGTCCACTTGCTGGACTTTCGCGACCACCATGCGGCCGAGCTCATCGACCGTCTCGGCCTGGGCGCGCACGATCACGTCGTAGGGGCCCGTGACGTCCTCCGCCTGTATCACTCCGGGAAGCTTGGCGATGACGTCGGCCACGGCGGAGGCCTTGCCGACCTCGGTCTGGATCAGGATGTACGCCTGTACCACGGAACCTCCAGGGCGGCTACGAGGATCATGTGGAGAGAAGGGACGCCACGGTACCGCGTCGTCATGCGGCGCGGGGAGACCCGCGCGGGGAGCGCGGCGCGGCGGGCAAGCGGCCACGAGCACGAAGGGGCGATGGGATGAAGGGCACCGTGGGCGAGTTGGGGGAGTTCGGGCTCATCAGAGAGCTCACATCCCGGCTCACCAGCACCCCGGCGGTGAGGCTGGGTCCGGGTGACGACGCCGCGGTCGTGGCCGCGCCCGACCGGAGGGTCGTGGCCAGTACGGACCTCCTGCTGGAGGGCCGGCACTTCCGCCGGGACTGGTCCACCGCCTATGACGTGGGCCGTAAGGCCGCCGCCCAGAACCTGGCCGACATCGCGGCGATGGGCGCGGTGCCGACCGCCCTGCTGCTCGGCCTGGTCGTCCCCGCCGATCTCCCGGTGACCTGGCCGACCGAACTGATGGACGGCATCCGCGACGAATGCCAGGTGGCGGGCGCGGCCGTGGTCGGCGGCGATGTGGTGCGCGGGGAGACCATCACCATCGCGATCACCGCACTGGGTGATCTGCGCAACCACGAGCCGGTCACCCGATCCGGTGCCCAGCCCGGCGACGTTGTCGCGGTCACCGGCTGGCTGGGCTGGTCGGCGGCCGGGCATGCGGTGCTCTCCCGCGGCTTCCGCTCGCCGCGGGCCTTCGTCGAGGCGCACCGCCGACCGGAGCCGCCGTACCACGCCGGGCCCGCCGCCGCCGGGCTCGGCGCGACCGCGATGACCGATGTGAGCGACGGACTGGTGGCCGACCTCGGGCATATCGCGGAGGCCAGCAAGGTCCGCATCGATCTGCGCTCGGGAGACATCGACATCCCCACGCAGATGTCGGACATCGGCCAGGCGGTGGGCGTCGATCCGCTGCAGTGGGTGCTCAGCGGGGGAGAGGACCACGCGATCGTGGCCACCTTCCCGCCCGACGCCAAGCTGCCGGCCCGCTGGAAGGTGATCGGCGAGGTGCTGAACCCCTCGGCGCTGCCCCAGGTGACGGTGGACGGAGCTCCCTGGACACACGGGGGCTGGGACCACTTCGGCGACAGTAAGGGCGCCGAGTAGACGGTAAGGACGCCGGGCGGCGGCGCCGGGTGACGGTGAGGGCGCCGCGTGGGGGGCGCCGAGCAGACGGTGAGGGCGCCGCGTAGGGGCGCCGGGAGGGCCGGGTAGATTCGGCCATATGGCCATACCTCCCTGTGTCCCCCGCCCCTCCCAGGACGACTCGGCACCCGTGCGCGTGCTCACCGTCGCCGGATCGGACTCCGGCGGCGGTGCGGGCATCCAGGCCGATCTGAAGACGATGCTGGCCCTGGGCGGCCACGGCATGAGCGTGATCACCGCGGTGACGGCGCAGAACTCACTGGGCGTCCAGGGCGCCTGGGAGCTGTCCGCCGAGGCCGTGCGCGCCCAGTTCCGCAGCGTGGTAGACGACATCGGCGTCCAGGCGGTCAAGACCGGCATGCTGGCGACCGCCGAACTGGTCGAGACCGTCGCCGCGCTGCTGGCGGGCCTCTCCGTGCCGGTGGTCGTCGATCCGGTCGGGGTCTCCAAGCACGGCGATCCGCTGCTGGCCGCCGAGGCGCTCGACGCGGTCCGTACGAAGCTGCTGCCGACCGCGACCGTCGCCACGCCCAACCTGGACGAGGTGGCCCAGCTCACCGGCGTCCGGGTGGAGACGGAGGGCGACCAGCGGCGGGCGGCCGGTGCGGTGCTGGCCCATGGACCGCGCTGGGCGCTGATCAAGGGCGGCCATCTGCCCGGCGACGAGGCGGTGGACCTGCTCACGGACGGCACCGAGGAGCACTGGCTGCGGGCGCCCCGCCACGACAACCGCCATACGCACGGCACGGGGTGCACCCTCGCGGCGGCGATCGCCACGTATCTGGCGGGCGGGTACGAGGTCCCCCAGGCCGTCACGGCGGCCAAGGACTACGTCACGGGCGCCATCGCGGCGGGCTTCCCCCTGGGCGCGGGGATCGGACCGGTCGACCACGGCTGGCTGCGCTAGCGACTACAGGGGTCCGGGTCTTCCGGCCGGGGGAGGCGCCTCCCAGCGGTGCCCGAGGGAACCGAGCCCGGAAAACACGGAGCCGGTCCACACCAGTGGTGGACCGGCTCAGGCGACCGGATCCCGCTCCAGCGGGGAGGCCGGGCGACTAGCGCGAGACCTTGCCGGCCTTGATGCACGAGGTGCAGACGTTGAGCCGCTTCGGGGTGCGACCGACCACAGCGCGCACCGTCTGGATGTTGGGGTTCCAACGACGGCGGGTGCGGCGGTGCGAGTGCGAGATGTTGTTGCCGAAGCCCGGCCCCTTGCCGCAGACGTCGCAGTTGGCAGCCACGGGTTACTCCAAAGACGGGTCAGCCTCGCTTCCCGCGAGGAGACAGGACACTTGACGGATGCCCCGGGCGTTGCCTGGATCGTGGAGGATCGGCGGCGCCTGGGGGAATGGCCCGATTCGCATCGGGCAACCGGAGCAGCATACAACGGCCACTCCCGTACAACGAAACTATCATGGCTGGCCCGGCCCCCGCCGAGGGCGGCGACTACCCTGCGATGACGCGCCGCCCGCCCCCGCCCCAGCAGCCTCCGAGGAGGACGTTACGTGCCGCACACGCTCGACGCCGATGCGGTACGGATGTGGTGCGGGCTGGCGCTGGACGCGCTGGGCCGGGCCCGCGCGGACATCGACGCGATCAACGTCTATCCGGTCGCGGACGGGGACACCGGCACCAATCTGTATCTGACCGTCGAGTCCGCCGCCCAGGCCGTCGACGCCGCCTTCAACGGCCACGCCGCCTCGGCCGCCGCCTCCCGTCCCACCCTCGCCGATGTGGTGCGCGCGATGGCCCATGGCGCGCTGATCGGCGCGCGGGGCAACTCCGGCACGATCCTGGCGCAGCTGCTGCGCGGTATGGCGGACGTCCTGGCGGACGGCCAGGCGCCGGGAGACGGGGACGAAGGCGGAGGCAAAGGCGGCGACGGGGACGCCCCCGCCGTCGGCCGGGGCGAGGCCGATGACCTGCGCCGAGCGCTGCGGCGCGCGGTCGACCTCGCCTACCTGGCCGTCGCGCACCCCGTCGAAGGCACCGTCCTTACGGTCGCCGTGGCCGCCGCCGAGGGCGCGGAGCGCGCCACGGGCGACATCGCCACCGTGGCCCGCGCGGCCTACGAGGGCGCCCGTGCGGCGCTCCAGGCCACCCCCGGCCAGCTCGACGTCCTCGGCCGCGCGGGGGTGGTCGACGCGGGCGGCTACGGCCTGGTGACGGTCCTGGGCGGGCTCGCCGAGGCCCTGTCGGGCGAGGCCCCCGCCGCGCTCGCGCCGGTCCGGCCCCGCCGTGGCATCCGCCCGCCCGCGGCGGCCGACGGACACGACCCCGCGGGCTGCCCCGCCGACGGCGCCCCGGACGGCGGACCCGCCTTCGAGGTGATCTACCTCCTGGAGGCCGACGACACGGCCGTGACCGCCCTGAGGAAGCGGCTGGACGCCCTCGGCGACTCCCTGGTGATCGTCGGCGGGGACGGCCTGTGGAATGTGCATGTGCACGTGGACGACGCGGGGGCGGCCGTGGAGGCGGGTATCCAGGCCGGGCGCCCGTACAGGGTCCGGATCACCCACTTCGGCGGCGCCGCCGTCCGTAAGGCGGGCGCCGACGGTCCGGACCGGCCGGGCGCGGCCGTCGTCCTGCCGGACCAGCCCGGCTCCCAGGGCCCCACCGGTGCCCCGCGCGCCGAGCGCGCGGGCCGCGCCGTGGTCGCCGTCGTCCCCGGCGACGGCCTCGCCGCACTGTGCGCCGAGGCCGGCGCGACCGCGGTCGCCACCCGCCCCGGCGAGCCGCCCGCCAGTGGCGAGCTGGTCGACGCGATCCGCCGGACCGACGCCCGGGAGGTCGTACTGCTGCCGAACGGCACCGAGCTGCACCACACGGCCGCCGCCGCGGCGGCCCAGGCCCGCGCCGAGGGCGTACGGGCCGCGGTGATCCCCACCCGCTCCGCCGTCCAGGGCATCGCCGCGCTCGCCGTCCACGAACCCGGCCGCAGCTTCGACGAGGACGTGGTCGCCATGACCTCGGCCGCCGGCGCCACCCGCTACGCGGAACTGGCCGTCGCCGAACACCAGTCCTGGACCATGGCCGGGGTGTGCCAGGCCGGGGATGTCCTGGGCATGATCGACGGTGATGTGGCGGTGATCGGCTCGGAGCTGGCCGCGACCGCCGAGACGGTGCTGGACCGGATGCTGGCGTCGGGCGGCGAGATGGTCACCCTGGTGCTCGGCGCGGGCCTTCCGGACGAGGTCGCCGAACGGCTGGAACGGCATGTGCGGGAGGGGCACTTCGCCGTCGACACGGTCGTCTACCACGGCGGTCAGCCCACCACGCCGCTGATCATAGGCATCGAATGAGCCCGAGGCATCGAATGCGCCCGAGGCGTCGAAGAGGCGTCGAACGAGCCCGGCGCCCGGCCCCGGCCGCTGCATCATCCCGCTTGTCGGTCCCGTGGTGTGCAATGGACGGGTGCCCGTGCTGGATGAACCCCTGAAGAAGGTCCTGGGCGGCAACACCGCGAAGGTGATGGCCGACCATCTCGACCTGCACACCGTCGGCGATCTGCTGCACCACTACCCGAGGCGGTACGCCGAGCGCGGTGAGCTGACCCGGCTGTCCGATCTGCCCCTGGACGAGCATGTGACCGTCGTGGCGCAGGTCGCCGACGCCCGGGTGCACACGTTCAACGGCGGCCGGGGCCGGCGGCTGGAGGTCACCATCACCGACGGCAGCGGCCGCCTCCAGCTGGTCTTCTTCGGCAAGGGCGTCCACAAGCCGAAGGCGGAGCTCCAGCCCGGCACCCGCGCGATGTTCGCCGGGAAGGTCTCGGTCTTCAACCGCAAGCGGCAGCTGGCCCACCCGGAGTTCAAGACGCTGGGCGCGGAGAGCGGCGCGGACGCCGTGGAGGCGTTCGCCAACCAGCTGCTGCCGCTGTACCCGGCGTGCAAGCAGATGGAGTCCTGGCAGATCCAGCAGGCCGTCGACACCGTGCTGGGCCCGGTGGGCCACGAGGAGGCCGCGCTGGCCGGGCTCGTCGACCCGCTGCCCGAGAGCCTCCGCGAGGGCCGGGGGCTGGCCACGCTCCCCGAGGCGCTGCGCCAGATCCACCGACCGCGCACCAAGACCGATATCGCCAGGGCCCGGGACCGTCTGAAGTGGGACGAGGCGTTCGTCCTGCAAGTGGCGCTCGCCCGGCGGCGGCGGGCCGACGCCCAGCTGCCCGCGGCGCCCCGCAAGCCCGTCCCGGACGGGCTGCTGACCGCCTTCGACGCCCGGCTGCCCTTCACCCTCACCGAGGGGCAGCGCCGGGTCAGCGAGGAGATCTTCGCCGACCTCGCCACCGAGCACCCGATGCACCGGCTGCTCCAGGGCGAGGTCGGCTCGGGAAAGACCATGGTCGCGTTGCGCGCGATGCTCGGCGTGGTGGACGCCGGGGGACAGGCGGCGATGCTCGCGCCCACGGAGGTGCTCGCCCAGCAGCACCACCGCTCGATCACGGAGATGATGGGCGAGCTGGCCGAGGGGGGCATGCTGGGCGGTGCGGAGCAGGGCACCAAGGTGGTGCTGCTCACGGGCTCCATGGGCGCCGCGGCCCGCCGCCAGGCGCTATTGGACCTGGTCACCGGCGAGGCGGGGATCGTGATCGGCACCCATGCCCTGATCGAGGACAAGGTCCAGTTCCACGACCTGGGTCTGGTGGTCGTCGACGAGCAGCACCGCTTCGGGGTCGAGCAGCGCGACGCACTGCGCTCCAAGGGCAAGCAGCCCCCGCATCTGCTGGTGATGACGGCCACCCCGATCCCGCGCACCGTCGCCATGACCGTCTTCGGCGACCTGGAGACCTCCGTCCTGGACCAGTTGCCCTCGGGCCGTTCCCCGATCGCCTCCCATGTGGTGCCCGCCAAGGACAAGCCGCACTTCCTGACCCGCGCCTGGGAGCGGGTGCGCGAGGAGGTGGCCGCCGGGCACCAGGCGTACGTGGTGTGCCCCCGGATCGGGGACGAGGAGGACGAATCCAAGGCGGCGAAGGACAAGAGCCCCGAGGACGACGCCGAGAAGCGGCCGCCGCTGGCCGTGGTCGACGTCGCCGAGCAGCTCACCAAGGGCCCGCTGCGCGATCTGCGGGTGGAGATGCTGCACGGGCGGATGCAGCCCGAGGCCAAGGACGAGGTGATGCGCCGCTTCGCCGCGGGCGAGGTGGACGTCCTGGTGGCCACGACCGTCATCGAGGTCGGGGTCAACGTCCCCAACGCCACCGCCATGGTGATCATGGACGCCGACCGGTTCGGCGTCTCCCAGCTGCACCAGCTGCGCGGCCGGGTCGGCCGTGGCTCGGCCGCCGGGCTGTGTCTGCTGGTGACCGACATGCCCGAGGGCAGCCCCGCACGGGCGCGGCTGGGCGCGGTCGCGGCCACGCTCGACGGCTTCGAGCTGTCCCGGATCGACCTGGAGCAGCGCCGGGAGGGCGATGTGCTCGGCCAGGCCCAGTCCGGGGTCCGCTCCTCGCTGCGGGTGCTCGCCGTCATCGACGACGAGGAGGTCATCGCGGCGGCCCGGGAGGAGGCCGCCACGATCGTCGCCGCCGATCCGGAGCTGGCCGGATACCCGGAGCTGCGGACCGCGCTGGACGCCCTGCTGGACAAGGAGCGCGAGGAGTTCCTCGACAAGGGCTGAGCCCGCGTCTCGACAGGGGCTGAGCCCGCATGGGGAGCGCGCGGCCACCGCCCGCCGCCGGACGCCATATCGTGGAGGTGCGGCGGCCTGCCCGGACGGGCGGGGTGCGCCGCTGCCCCGACCACCGCGAAGGACTGCCACCACCCATGACCCGCGTGATCGCCGGAGCGGCCGGCGGCCGCCGCCTGGCCGTGCCGCCGGGAAACGGCACCCGACCCACCTCGGACCGGGCGCGAGAGGGCCTGTTCTCCACCTGGGAGTCGCTGCTCGGCTCGCTGGACGGGACCCGCGTCCTCGACCTGTACGGCGGCTCCGGCGCGGTCGGCCTGGAGGCGCTGTCCCGCGGCGCCGCCCATGTGCTGCTGGTCGAGTCCGACCCGCGGGCGGCCCGTACGATCCGGCAGAACGTCCGGGCGCTCGGTCTGCCCGGCGCGGAGCTGCGGACCGGCCGGGCCGAACAGACCATCGCCGGACAGGCCCCCGTCACCGGTCCGTACGACGTCGTTTTCCTGGATCCGCCGTACGCGGTCACCGACGGCGAGATCCGGGAGATCCTGCTCACACTCCTGGGGAAGGGCTGGCTCGCTCCGGACGCGCTGGCCACCGTTGAGCGCAGCACACGAGGCGGGGAATTCGGGTGGCCGGCCGGATTTGAGGGGCTGCGGGCCCGTCGCTACGGCGAGGGGACGCTTTGGTACGGTCGCGCCGCCTCGACGTGCGAGAACGCGTCATGACCGGACCCGAGAGCGAGGAACTTCCGTTGCGCCGCGCAGTCTGTCCGGGGTCGTTCGACCCCGTCACCAATGGACACCTCGACATCATCGCCCGTGCCTCCAAGCTCTATGACGTCGTGCACGTCGCCGTGATGATCAACAAGTCCAAGCAGGGCCTGTTCACGGTGGAGGAGCGGATGGACCTCCTCCGCAAGACCACCGAGGAGTACGGAAACGTTCAGGTGGAGTCCTTCCACGGGCTCCTCGTCGACTTCTGCAAGCAGCGGGACATCCCCGCGATCGTCAAGGGGCTGCGGGCCGTCAGCGACTTCGACTACGAGCTCCAGATGGCCCAGATGAACAACGGCCTCTCCGGCGTGGAGACGCTGTTCGTGCCCACCAACCCCACCTACAGCTTCCTGTCCTCCAGCCTGGTCAAGGAGGTCGCGGCCTGGGGCGGTGACGTCTCCCACCTGGTGCCCCCGGTGGTCCTGGAGGCCCTCTCCGAGCGGCTCGGCAGGAAGTAGCGGCCGGCGGGGCCGGCTGACGGGGCGTCAGCGGCTGTCGGGAAGAGGCCCGCTGGCCGTACAGTCGTCCCGTTCGTTGTCCTCCGTTCCCATCCGCATCCAGAGAGTCTGCGAGCACCCACAGTGGACGTGCAGAAGAAGCTCGACGAGATCGTCGACACCGTCGGCAGCGCCCGGTCCATGCCCATGTCGGCCTCGTGCGTGCTCAACCGCGCCGAGCTGCTCGCCATGCTGGAAGAGGTGCGCGCGGCCCTCCCGGACTCCCTGGCCCACGCCCAGGAGCTGATCGGCGGCCGGGACCAGATGGTCGAGGAGGCCCGCCGGGAGGCCGAGCGGATCATCGAGTCCGCGCACGCCGAGCGCACCTCGCTGATCTCGGACACCGAACTGGTGCGCAAGTCCCAGGCGGAGGCCGACCGGATCCTCGCCGAGGCCCGCCGGGAGGCCGAGGAGATCCGCGTCGAGGCCGACGACTACGTCGACAGCAAGCTGGCCAACTTCGAGGTCGTGCTCACCAAGACGATCGGCTCGGTCGACCGCGGCCGGGAGAAGCTGCTCGGCCGCGCCCCCGGCGGCGAGGACGGCCTCGGGCACCCCGAGGAGGGGCCGGAGCGCAGCGCCGACCCGGCGACCCTGCGGCAGCGCGCCGACGAGTACGTGGACACCAAGCTCGGGGCCGTCTCGGCGGTCCTCGTCAAGACCCTGGAGGCGGTGGGCCGGGGCCGCCAGAAGCTGCTCGGCGCCCGGCCCATCGATGAGCTCGGCGCCCATATGGCGGCCCAGGACGAGGCGGGCATGGCCCTGCGGACCACCGACGACGACTATCTGGCGGACCTGGCCCAGTCCCAGGCGGCCGTCGCCCAGCCGGTCGCCCAGCCCGACCAGGCCGCCGCCGACGCCGCGTACTACGCCGCCACCGCGGGCTACCAGCAGCAGGACGCGTACGGCTACCAGCAGCAGGGCTACGTCCCGCAGCAGGACCCCTACGCCGCGCAGGGCGGCTATCAGCAGGACGCCTACGCCTGGCAGCAGCAGGCCCAGGCCCAGGGCTACGATCCGAACGCGGGCTACGCCGTCCCCCAGCAGCACCAGCACCATCAGCAGCACGAGCAGCAGCACCAGCATCATCAGCAGCAGCCGGGGGCCGCGCTCGACGAGACCAGCCTCTTCGACACGAGCATGATCGACCTCGATCAGCTCCGCCAGTACGAGCAGGGCCGGTAGCGCCCGTCCCCACCGGGTCGCCGGAACCCCGTCCCCACCGGGCGGATTGGGTCTACGGCGGCCCGTCCAGTATCCTGGCTCTTCGGTCGCGCGTACGTCCGCGATCTCGGCTGCCCGTTTCGTAGCAGGTGATCGGGCGGTCCGCCGCAGCGTAGAAAGCAGGAAGCCCTGAACGCCCGCCTCGACCACCGCGCCCCTCTCGTGTTCGACACGCGTGAGCTGGGCCGCCGTCCCGGTGCGCTCAAAAGGGTCTCCCGTTCCGTGGCGGCCCCCAAGGACCTCGGCATCGAGGTCATCGGGGTGCGGGAGGGCGCGACCGTGGAGCTGGACCTCCGCCTGGAGTCGGTCATGGAAGGGGTGCTTGTCACAGGCACCGCCCGTGCGCCGCTGACGGGGGAGTGCGTAAGGTGTCTGGAGCCGCTGGAGCGAGAGCTCGAAGTGGACTTCCAGGAGATGTACTCCTACCCCGACGCCGACGACCGGAGCCGCTACGCGGACACCGGCGACGACGCCGAGGAGGAGGACATGCTCTTCCTCGAGGCCGACCTGTTCGACCTCGAGCCCGTGCTGCGCGACGCGGTGGTGCTCGCACTGCCGCTGCAGCCGGTGTGCCGGGAGGACTGCCCGGGGCTGTGCGCCGACTGCGGCGCGCGGCTCGCGGACGACCCGGACCACCACCACGACGCCACCGACATCCGTTGGGCGGCACTGCAGGGACTCGCCGAGACCATCAGGGACGGCGAGAAGGACAACGCACCCCGCGAGCGCGGGGATGACTCACAGGAGAAGTAGCCGTGGCTGTTCCGAAGCGGAAGATGTCGCGCAGCAACACGCGCCACCGCCGGTCGCAGTGGAAGGCTGCGGTCCCCACCCTGGTGGCGTGCGAGCGCTGCCACGAGCCGAAGCAGCAGCACATCGCGTGCCCGAGCTGCGGCACCTACAACCGCCGCCAGGTCCTCGAGGTCTGATCGGCGGGTGACAGGCTCTATGTCAGACGCCACTACGCCCCCGCGCAAGCGCGGTGAAGCGTCCCAGGCGGACACGGCCTCGTCCCACACGATCCTGGAAGGGCGGCTCGGGTACCAGCTCGAGTCCGCCCTTCTGGTGCGTGCGCTGACCCACCGCTCCTTCGCGTACGAGAACGGCGGGCTGCCCACCAACGAGCGGCTGGAATTCCTCGGGGATTCGGTGCTCGGCCTGGTGGTCACCGACACGCTGTACCGCATCCACCCCGACCTGCCCGAGGGCCAGCTGGCCAAGCTGCGGGCCGCGGTGGTCAACTCGCGTGCGCTCGCGGAAGTGGGCCGCGGCCTCGACCTCGGCGCCTTCATCCGGCTCGGCCGGGGCGAAGAGGGCACGGGCGGCAGGGACAAGGCTTCCATCCTCGCCGACACCCTTGAAGCGGTGATCGGAGCGGTCTATCTCGACCGGGGACTCGACGCCGCGGCGGAGCTGGTGCACCGGCTCTTCGACCCGCTGATCGAGAAGTCCTCGAACCTCGGCGCCGGCCTGGACTGGAAGACCAGCCTCCAGGAGCTGACCGCCACCGAGGGTCTCGGGGTCCCGGAGTACCTGGTCTCCGAGACCGGGCCCGACCACGAGAAGACCTTCACGGCTGCCGCCCGCGTCGGTGGTGTCGCGTACGGCACCGGCACCGGCCGCAGCAAGAAGGAAGCCGAGCAGCAGGCGGCCGAGGCCGCCTGGCGCGCGATCCGCGCGGCTGCCGACGAGGCCCAGGCGAAGGCCAAGGAGGCCGACGCCAAAACCACGGCCACGGCGGCGGACGGCGGAGCCGCCGCCGACACGGCCTCCACGGCACGCTGATCGCCCTTCCGACCCCTACCGCACCGTCCGCACATCCGTAACGCCTCTCCCCGCCCCCGTGGCGGACGGCCCGCCCGGCCGTTCCGCCCGGGGGCGGTGAGGGCTCAAGGCCAAGGAGGCCCCCGTTGCCCGAGCTGCCCGAGGTCGAGGTGGTCCGCCGCGGACTGGAGCGCTGGGTCAGCGGCCGTACGGTCGCCGAGGTCCAGGTGCTGCACCCCCGCGCGGTCCGTCGCCACCTCGGCGGCCCGGAGGACTTCGCGGCCCGCCTCAGGGGCCGCCGCACCGGGACCGTCCGCCGCCGCGGCAAGTACCTGTGGCTGCCGTTCGACGACGACGGCGCCGCCGCCGAGTCCGTCCTGGCCCATCTCGGGATGAGCGGGCAGCTGCTGGTCCAGCCCGCCGAGGCCCCCGACGAGAAGCATCTGCGGATCCGGGTCCGCTTCGCCGACGACGCGGGCACCGAGCTGCGCTTCGTCGACCAGCGCACCTTCGGCGGACTCTCCCTGCACAACACCGTCCCCGGCGACCTGGAGGGACTGCCGGACGTCATCGCGCACATCGCGCGCGACCCGCTGGACCCCGCCTTCGACGAGGCGGCCTTCCACACCGCGCTGCGCCGCCGTCGCACCACGATCAAGCGCGCCCTGCTGGACCAGTCGCTGATCAGCGGGGTCGGCAACATCTACGCCGACGAGGCGCTGTGGCGCGCCCGGCTGCACTACGACCGGCCCACGGCCACCCTCACCCGCCCGCGCAGCGCCGAACTCCTCGGCCATGTGCGCGAGGTGATGACCGCGGCGCTGGCCGTCGGCGGCACCAGCTTCGACAGCCTCTATGTCAATGTGAACGGCGAGTCGGGGTACTTCGAGCGCTCCCTGGACGCGTACGGCCGGGAGAACGAGCCGTGCCGCCGTTGCGGCACCGCGCTGCGCCGCCGCCCCTGGATGAACCGCTCCAGCTACTTCTGCCCGCGCTGTCAGCGCCCGCCGCGCCCGGCCAGCGCGGCCCGTCCGGCATCCCGCCCGGCCGCCGCACCGCTTTCGGCGCGCGCCGCGTCGTAGCGCTCCCGGGCCGTGAGCACTTCGGGCATCCGGTCCTCGACCAGATTGATCAGGGCCAGCAGCCGCTCGGCGATCGCGTCGCCCAGTGGGGTGAGCCGGTAGTCCACCCGCGGGGGGTTGGTCGGCTGCGCCTCGCGGTGCACCAGGCCGTCGCGCTCCAGCGCCTGGAGCGTCTGGGACAGCATCTTCTCGCTGACGCCGTCGACCCGCCGCCGGAGCTCGTTGAAGCGGAAGGTGCCCTCGCGGAGCGCGCCCAGGATGAGGCCGCCCCATTTGCCGGTGACATGCTCCAGCGTGCCGCGCGAGGGGCAGGCGCGGGCGAACACGTCGAAGGCCAGGTCCGCCACGTCCGCCGTGGAGGACACATCGCCGGTGCGTTCACTGTCCATGACGACACCATACGCGCCCTCAGCGCTGACTTAAGGGGAGCGCTTTCGGATGGTGAGCATGCTGGGGCGGCCGCTGCACGGGTTTCAGTAGCCGAAGTCCTGGGTCCACCAGGGGCCGCCGGTGCCGAAGTGCGCGCCGACGCCCATCCGCTTGAACGAGCAGTTGAGGATGTTGGCGCGGTGGCCGGAACTGTTCATCCAGGAGTCCATCACGGCCTGTGCGTCCGACTGGCCGCGGGCGATGTTCTCCCCGCCCAGGTCCAGGATGCCCGCGCTCTCGGCGCGTTCCCAGGGGCTGTCGCCGTCGGGGTCGATGTGGTCGAAGAACTGCCGCAGGGACATGTCCTCGCTGAAGTCCTCGGCCAGCTGGGCGAGTTTGGGATCGGCCGTCACGGGGGCGCAGCCGGTCCGCTCGCGCTCCTCGTTGACGAGTGCGAGGACCTCCGCCTCCGCGGCGGTCTCCGCGCCGGCCGACTCCGCCGGGGGCGCGGACGCGGTCGGCTCCGTCGTGGGCGTACGGGACGGGGTCCCGCCCCCGTCCTTCGAGCCGCCCTCGTCGTCGCCGCCGGATCGGCCGGTCCCGGAGGAGCCGGAGGACCCCGGCTGCCCCGAGGGCGTGGCGGACGGCGTCCCGGAGGGTCTGGGCGTCTTGGAGGGAGTCGTGGAGGGTATGGGGGAGCGGTCGTCGGCACGGCCGGCCGGTGCCGTGCTGCGTCCGGTGGGGACCGCGGACTGCGAGCCCTGCGTCTCCAGCCCCGCCGGGGGGCCGCCCGCCTGCACCTGTCCGGCGGAGTCATTGCCCCCGCCCAGCTTGTAGTCGCCTCCGGGAACCAGCCCGGAGGCCATCGCCACCGCGCCGACCGCGACAGCGGCGGACACGCCCAACAGTCCGGTCCGGACCGGAGCGAGCGGGCCCCGGTGCGGTCCCCGGTGGCGGCCTGCGGCGGCCGTCTGCGCCGCGGTACCGGGGGCAGATCGTCGATGGCGGCCCATCTCCTGCCTTCCTTGTGAGCTCGGCGTCAAGGGTCACTCGAAATGTGTCACTCGTGTGCGCGAGTCATGTACCACTCGTGTGGGTGAGGCTCGTTGAGCCGGGACTGTACGCCATTCGGGCCCCAACGCGCGTGTCCCGTGGGCAAATCGACGGTTGAGCGGCTGCTCGCGCGGGGGGTTAGCGTTCGCGTATGAACGAGAGAGTCCGCCTCACCGTGTGGGTCCGTGGCCGCGTCCAGGGCGTCGGCTTCCGCTGGTACACCCGGGCCAACGCACTGCGCATCGGGGGCCTCGTCGGCTTTGCCTCCAACCTCGCCGACGGGCGGGTGCAGGTGGTCGCGGAGGGCCCGCGCGCGGAATGCGAACAGCTGCTCGAATGGCTTCGGGACGGCGACACGCCGGGGCGCGTCGAGGGAATCACCGAGATCTGGGACACACCGCGCGGTGGCTACGACACCTTCGAGATCCGTTGATCAACTCACCGGAGGCACCCTCCGCGACACCCCGCCGACCATGCCTTCCGTGCGCACGGTGAGCGGAAACGGGCTGATGGTTGCCAACGGCGCCGCTCCGTGGAAGGCTGCGGAGTCACGGAAGATCCCCTGACCGCCACGGACCCTCCGCAGAGGGCTCGCACAGTCCGCCGCCGGTGTGCTATCGACCCCCGCGGCCCCGTCGGCGTGTGATCGTGTTGACCCTCAAACCAATTGGTGAGACGCTGGAAGCCCCGCGCACCTTAACTGTTTGCCGCGCAGCACGGTAGTAATTCGGCAGGCATCGCGGGTGCAAATCCCTCACGACCCACACCGCTTCGGTCGGTCACTCATTGTGGAGGACCATCCATCATGGCAAAGGCGCTTCTCGGTTACGTCGGCGGCTCCGACCCCCGAGTCCTCGCCGAGATGCGACGGCTTCAGCAGCGCGTTCAGGATCTTGAATCCGAGCTTATCCGGATCCAGGCCGAGAACGACGCTCTGTCCGCCGCAGCTCGTCGCGACTCGCTGCTCGAAAGCATCGACGTATCCCAGGCGGAGCCTGCGCTCGCCTGACCCAGCCCTAGGGCCGGTCGGGCTGCATCGTCAGCCGCTTGAGAATCTTCAAGGGACGCCTCGGCGTCCCTTCGTCGTATCCCCGGTGCTGCCTCCGTGCCACCCTTACCGACTGATGTGCCCCTCTCTCCCAGCGGTGAAACCGATCATTGCTGAAACCGAGAAAAAGCCGGGACGGGCGCGCGGCGTCGCCTTCGCGGGACGGTGCCGGAGGAAGGGCGGCGGGTAGAGTCCAAAGGCGTGCATCTCAAGAGCCTGACCCTGCGAGGGTTCAAATCCTTCGCCTCCGCCACGACGCTCCGGTTCGAGCCGGGTATCACCTGCGTCGTCGGCCCCAATGGCTCGGGCAAGTCCAATGTCGTGGACGCTCTTTCCTGGGTCATGGGCGAACAGGGTGCCAAGTCCCTGCGCGGCGGGAAGATGGAGGACGTCATCTTCGCCGGGACCACCGGCCGTCCCCCGCTCGGCCGCGCCGAGGTCTCGCTCACCATCGACAACGCCGATGGCGCGCTGCCCATCGACTACGCCGAGGTCACCATCACGCGGATCATGTTCCGCAACGGCGGCAGCGAGTACCAGATCAACGGGGACACCTGCCGGCTGCTGGACATCCAGGAGCTGCTCTCCGACTCCGGTATCGGCCGTGAGATGCACGTCATCGTCGGGCAGGGCCAGCTCGACGGGGTGCTGCACGCCGACCCGACCGGCCGCCGCGCCTTCATCGAGGAGGCCGCGGGCGTCCTCAAGCACCGCAAGCGCAAGGAGAAGGCGCTGCGGAAACTGGACGCGATGCAGGCCAACCTCGCACGCGTCCAGGACCTCACCGACGAGCTGCGCCGCCAGCTCAAGCCGCTCGGCCGGCAGGCCGCGGTGGCCCGGCGGGCCGCCGTCATCCAGGCCGATCTGCGCGACGCCCGGCTGCGGCTGCTCGCCGACGACCTGGTGACCCTGCGCGAGGCGCTGCGGGCCGAGATCGCCGACGAGGCCGAGCTCAAGCGGCGCAAGGAGGCCGCGGAGGCCGAGCTGCGCGCCGCACAGCAGCGCGAGGCGGCGCTGGAGGAGCACGTGCGGCGGCTCGCGCCCCGGCTCCGGGACGCCCAGCAGACCTGGTACGAGCTCTCGCAGCTCGCCGAGCGGGTGCGCGGCACGATCAGCCTGGCGGACGCCCGGGTCAAGAGCGCCACCTCCGCCCCGGGGGAGGAGCGGCGCGGCCGCGACCCGGAGGACATGGAGCGCGAGGCGGCCCGCATCCGGGAGCAGGAGGCCGAGCTGGAGGCCGCCCTGGAGGCGGCGAGCCGGGCCCTGGAGGACACCGTGGCGCACCGGGCCGAGCTCGAGCGCGGCCTGGCCGAGGAGGAGCGCCGCCTCAAGGACGTGGCCCGCGCCATCGCCGACCGCCGCGAAGGGCTCGCCCGGCTCCAGGGCCAGGTGAACGCGGCCCGTGGCCGGGCCGGTTCGGCGCGCGCCGAGATCGAACGGCTGGTCGCCTCCCGCGACGAGGCACAGACCCGGGCGGTCGCGGCGCAGGAGGAGTACGAGCAGCTCAAGACGGAGGTCGACGGACTCGACGCGGATGACGTGGAACTGGCGGAGCGCCATGAGGCCGCGAAGCGCGAGCTGGCCGAGGCGGAGGCCACGCTGAGCGCGGCCCGCGAGGCCGCCACGGCCGCCGAGCGCGAACGCGCCGCGACCTCCGCCCGCCATGACGCCCTCGCCCTCGGGCTGCGCCGTAAGGACGGCACGGGCGCCCTGCTGGCGGCCGCCGACCGCCTCGGCGGACTCCTGGGCCCCGCCGCCGAACTCCTCACCGTCACCCCGGGCTTCGAGGTCCCCGTCGCCGCGGCCCTGGGCGCCGCCGCCGACGCGATCGCCGTCACCGGCCCTCGTGCGGCGGCCGAGGCGATCCGCCTCCTGCGCGCCGACGACGCCGGCCGCGCCGCCCTCCTCCTGGCCCCGGCCGCCGTCTCCGACGGCCCGGCCGCCGCCCCTGCCGCCGCCGCGCCGGGGCCGGGCGGCTCCAGTGGGCCGTCTCCCGGGCCCGACGGCGGGCCCGCTCCGGGTGACGGCCACGACGTCGTGCCCGGGACGCGTGCCCCAAAGGGTCCGGCGGACGCCTTCCCGGGCGCGGGGGACGCCACGGCCGCGGCGCGGCCGGGTGCCTCGGCCGCCACTTTGGAGCCGGGCGTTCCGGGCACGTCGCGGCCCGCCGCCGATCCGGCGGGGGAGCCGCCCGGCGCGGGTGAGGGCGGCCCCGTCGTACCGGGGACGCGCGTCGAGGGTGCCGGTCCGGTGTCCCCGGCCGGGGCGCCGGGCGCCGGCGTGGGCGTCGTCGCCGACGCCGACGAGGGGCGGGGGACGGGGGAGCCCTCCGTGGCGGTGCCGCGTCCCGCCGGAGAGAAGAGTCCGACCGGGTCCGGCGGCACCGGGGGGACGGTGCGGGCGGTGGATCTGGTGGGCGGGCCCGCTGGGTTGGTGGCGGCCGTAAGGCGGCTGCTCGACGGCATGGTGGTGGTCAGGACCCTGGAGGAGGCCGAGGCACTCGTCGTGCTGCGGCCGGAGTTGACGGCCGTGACCGCCGAGGGCGATCTGCTCGGGGCGCACTTCGCGCAGGGCGGGTCCGCCGGGGCGCCCACGCTGCTGGAGGTGCAGGCGTCCGTCGACGAGGCGGCGGCGGAGCTCGAGCGGCTCGCCGTACGGTGTGCGGAGCTGGCCGCGGCGCAGCGCGCGGCGCAGGAGCGGCGGGCCGAGTGCCGGGAGCTGGTCGAGGAGCTCGCGAGCCGGCGGAGCGCGGCGGACCGGGAGAAGTCGCGGGTCGCGCAGTCGCTGGGGCGGCTGGCGGGACAGGCGCGCGGGGCCGCCGGGGAGGCCGAGCGGACGGCCGCGGCCGTCGCCAGGGCCGAGGAGGCGCTGGAGCGGGCGACGGAGGAGGCGGAGGAGCTGGCCGAGCGGCTCGCCGTGGCGGAGGAGGAACCGGGCCAGGAGGAGCCGGACACCTCCGTACGGGACCGGCTGGCGGCCGACGGCGCCAACGCACGGCAGACCGAGATGGAGGCGCGGCTCCAGGTCCGTACGCATGAGGAGCGCGTCAAGGGGCTCGCGGGGCGGGCCGACGCGCTCGACCGGGGCGCGCGCGCCGAGCGTGAGGCACGGGCACGCGCCGAGCAGCGGCGCGCCCGGCTGCGCCACGAGGCGCGGGTGGCCTCCGCCGTGGCCGCCGGTGCCCGTCAGCTGCTGGCGCATGTCGAGGTGTCGCTGGAACGGGCCGGGCAGGAGCGGGACGCCGCGGAGCGCGCCAAGGCCGAGCGCGAACGGGAGCTGGACGCGGCCCGCGCCCAGGGCCGTGACCTCAAGAGCGAGCTGGACAAGCTGACCGACTCGGTGCACCGGGGTGAGGTGCTGGGCGCGGAGAAGCGGCTGCGGATCGAGCAGCTGGAGGCCAAGGCGCTGGAGGAGCTGGGCGTCGAACCGGCCGGGCTGATCGCCGAGTACGGCCCCGACCAGCTCGTCCCGCCGTCCCCGCCCGCCGAGGGTGAGGTGCTGCCCGAGGATCCCGAGCATCCGCGCAACCAGCCGGTGCGGTATGTGCGGGCGCAGCAGGAGAAGCGGCTGAAGGCCGCGGAGCGCGCGTACCAGCAGCTCGGCAAGGTCAATCCGCTGGCGCTGGAGGAGTTCGCGGCGCTGGAGGAGCGGCATCAGTTCCTGAGCGAGCAGCTGGAGGACCTCAAGAAGACCCGGGCCGATCTCCTTCAGGTGGTCAAGGAGGTCGACGAGCGGGTCGAGCAGGTCTTCACGGAGGCGTACCGGGACACCGCTCGCGAGTTCGAAGGGGTCTTCTCGCGGCTGTTCCCGGGCGGTGAGGGGCGGCTGGTGCTGACCGACCCCGAGCACATGCTGACCACGGGCGTGGATGTGGAGGCCCGGCCGCCGGGCAAGAAGGTCAAGCGGCTGTCGCTGCTGTCCGGCGGTGAGCGCTCGCTGACCGCCGTGGCCCTGCTGGTGTCCATCTTCAAGGCGCGGCCGAGCCCGTTCTATGTGATGGACGAGGTCGAGGCGGCGCTCGACGACACCAATCTGCAGCGACTGATCCGGATCATGCAGGAGCTGCAGGAGGCGTCCCAGCTGATCGTGATCACCCATCAGAAGCGGACGATGGAGGTCGCCGACGCGTTGTACGGCGTCTCCATGCAGGGTGACGGCGTCTCCAAGGTCATCAGCCAACGCTTGCGGTGACCGTTTCAACACTTGAAGTCAAGACATCAACCGGTGTGTCGGTGTGCTGGGGAGACTTCTTGGTCACACCCTATTGACTTCGAAACTTGAAGGAATAGTCTCTGCAACGTTGCTTTTACCTTCAAGTGGTGGTCGGCTCCTTCGCAGCCTCCGCTGGAAGGGCCAGCCATCCCCCCACGTCCGGCAGCGCTGCCGGACGGGCGTCAGGAGTTCACGTTGTCCACCACCGCGCAGGCGCAGGGAGTCGAGGGCCGCAAGGCCCAGCCGGATCACCTGGGCCATGTCATCTTCATCACCGCCGCCGCCGCGATGGGCGGATTCCTCTTCGGCTACGACAGCTCGGTGATCAACGGGGCGGTCGAAGCCATCCGCGGCAAGTACGACATCGGCTCCGCGGCCCTCGCCCAGGTCGTGGCCATCGCCCTGATCGGCTCGGCCATCGGCGCCGCCACCGCGGGCCGGATAGCCGACCGGATCGGGCGCATCCGCGTCATGCAGATCGCCGCCGTCCTGTTCACGATCAGCGCGGTCGGCTCGGCACTGCCCTTCTCGCTGTGGGACCTGGCGATCTGGCGAGTGCTTGGCGGTATCGGCATCGGCATGGCGTCGGTGATCGGCCCGGCCTACATCGCCGAGGTCGCCCCGCCCGCCTACCGCGGCCGGCTCGCCTCGTTCCAGCAGGCCGCGATCGTCGTCGGCATCGCCGTCTCCCAGCTCGTCAACTGGGGCATCCTCAACCTCGCCGACGACGAACAGCGCGGCAAGATCGCCGGGCTGGAGGCGTGGCAGTGGATGCTGGGCGTCATGGTGATCCCCGCCGTCGTCTACGGACTGCTGTCCTTCGCCATTCCCGAGTCGCCCCGCTACCTGATCTCCGTCGGCCGGACCGACCAGGCCAAGCAGGTCCTGGAGGAGGTCGAGGGCAAGAGCGTGGACCTCGATGTGCGGGTCGCCGAGATCGACCAGGCCATGCGCAGTGAGGAGAGGTCGACCTTCAAGGACCTCCTCGGCGGCCGGTTCGGGCTGCTGCCCATTGTCTGGATCGGCATCGGGCTCTCGGTCTTCCAGCAGCTCGTCGGCATCAACGTGGCCTTCTACTACTCCTCGACGCTGTGGCAGTCCGTCGGTGTCGACCCGAGCAGCTCGTTCTTCTACTCCTTCACCACGTCGATCATCAACATCCTGGGCACCGTGATCGCGATGGTCTTCGTCGACCGGATCGGCCGCAAGCCGCTCGCGCTCATCGGCTCCGTGGGCATGACGATCTCCCTGGCCCTGGTGGCCTGGGCCTTCTCGGCGGACCTGGTCGACGGCAAGCTGCCGCACACCCAGGGCGTCCTGGCGCTGATCGCGGCCCACGCCTTCGTGCTCTTCTTCGCCCTCTCGTGGGGTGTGGTGGTCTGGGTCCTGCTCGGCGAGATGTTCCCGAACAAGATCCGCGCCGCCGCCCTCGGCGTCGCCGCCTCCGCCCAGTGGATCGCCAACTGGGCCATCACCGCCAGCTTCCCGAGCCTGTCGGACTGGAACCTGTCGGGTACGTACATCATGTACACGGCCTTCGCCCTGCTCTCGATCCCGTTCATCCTCAAGTGGGTGCCGGAGACCAAGGGCAAGGCGTTGGAGGAGATGGGCTAACCCCCCCCCGCCGCCCACTCCTCGCATCAGGAGAACTGCCCCGCCTCAGTCCTTGAGGCGGGGCAGCACTCGTTCCGCGAACAGCCGCAGGGACCGCCAGCCCTCCTCCACCGGCATCCCCCCGCACAGCGGATGGAGCACCAGGCTCGCCATGTCGCCGCCCTCCGCCGCGTACGCCACGCACTCCTCGGGGGTCACGATGCGGTAGACGCCCTCCTGGCGCAGCGCCGCCACGTCCTCCGCGCGCGAGCGCACCGCCGAGCGCACCGTGCCCCGCTGCCAGGACGCGTACCTGCGGGCCTCGTACAGCAGATGCGGGCCGTACCGCGCCCAGGCCCGCTCCGGGTCCTCGGACAGGTGCAGCAGCGGGGTGACCGCCGGGGGCATCAGGCACCAGCCCTCGGTGCCGTACTCCACCCGCCGCGCGTGGTAGTACGCCTCCAGCTCCGGCAGATGCGCGCTCGGGAAGAACGGCAGGCCGAGCCGGGCCGCGCGGCGCGCCGCGACCCGCGAGCTGCCGCCGACCAGCAGCGGCGGATGCGGCCGGGTGTACGGGCGCGGGGTGATCCGGACGGTGCGGCCCCGGTAGTCGAAGGGCTCGCCGGTCCAGGCCGCGAGCAGCGTCTCCAGCGCCTCGTCCTGTAGCGCGCCACGCCCCTTCCAGTCCTTGCCGTGGGCCGCGTACTCCTCCGGCCGGTAGCCGATCCCCGCCACCGTGACCAGCCGCCCGCCGCCGGCCAGATCCAGCACGGCGAGGTCCTCGGCGAGCCGCAGCGGGTCGTACAGCGGCACGATCAGCGCCGAGACGGTGACGGTGATCCGGCGGGTGGTGCCCAGCAGCGCGCCCGCGAAGGCCAGCGGGGCGGGCAGCCAGTTGTCGGGGGACCCGTGGTGCTCCTCGGTCTGGAGCGTGGAGACGCCCCGCTCATCGGCGAAGGCCGCCATCTCCAGGGCGGCGCGGTACCGCTCGGACAGGCTGCGCGGGGTCGCGTCGGGATCGACGAGGTTGAGGCGTACGACCGTGACGGGCATGGCGGATGTCCTCCTTCGCGCGGAACTTCGTCGCGGAACGTCGTCGCGGAAGCGGCAGCCGGACCGTAGCTGACGCATCGTCAAATAGCCACCTACGTGGGCCGTTCGGCCCATCGCACGGGCGCGGCCGGGACGGATGACTCATGCGCCTGGGACGCGGGGCGGCCGATCGTAAGGACCGGCCCGCCACCTGGGCCACAGCCCGCATACGCCATCCGAGGAGGGGCGCGTGACGATCAGCACGGGGGAATCACTCATCACCGCGGCCGACATCGACGACCTCATCATCCGGGTCCGGCAGACCGCCGGCGACCCCGGATACCTGGAATCCGCCAAGACCGCGCTCTTCTCCGGCGCCGGCCCGGCCCCCGACACCGCGCGGCTCATCCGGCAGCGGCTGCTGGTGACCGCCCTGCGCCACGGGGGCGCGCTGCTGGCCAAGCTGCTCAGCCGGCTCAGCCCCCGCGAGACCGCGATGGTGCGCCGCTACGCACACCGGCTCGCCAACTTCCTGGACACGCTCCAGGTCTGGGCGGCGCAGCCCATCATGCTCGCCCTGATGCGGTTCGGACTGCCTTACGGAGAGGCGGAGACCATCGCCGTCGCCGTTCTGCTGCTCGTGTGGTGAGAGCCCGCCCCTCGGCACCGCCGCCGGTCGATACGGAACGGGGGTGCTAGGAGGTCACCGGTTCGGGTGGGCCGGGGCGGCCGGGCACTTCACGGCCGTGGCGGCGGGTAGGGCTCGGGACAAACACAAGGAGAACGCCCATGCGCCCTACCCGAATCCGCACGGCGATCGCACTCGGCATGAGCGCCGGGGCCGTCGCGTGGACCGCGGCCGCCTTCCCCGCCACCGCCTCCTCCCAGACCACCGCATCCGAGGACGCCTGGCGGGAGGCGGGGCACTACGACACCACCGCGGCCTGCTGGCGCGCGGGCGAGACCGGCGTCCGGCGGCACACCTGGGACGAGTACAAGTGCCGCCCCGGCCGCGGTGACAATGACGTCACGCTGTGGGCCAAGGGCGGCGGCTCCGGCGCCGGCGGGGCGCGTCCCCTCGCCACCGGGCCGGCCGCCGGCTGAGATGCGGCGTGCCGCGCTGCCGAAGGACCGGGCCGTGCGGGCCGCGGGCGGGGCTTCGGCACTGATCGTGGTGGTCCTGGCCGGGTGGGTGGCCGGGCTGCTGAGGGTCGACGACCAGTGGGCCGCGCTCGCCTACCCACGCCCCCGAGGCGCCACCGTGCTGACCAGGGTCGCCGTGGGCGTCCCGGTGCTGGGCGTCGGAGTGCTGCTGCTGGCCGAGCGCTCGGCCCGGCGCTACGGCGGCGTCCTGCTGGTGGCCGGCGGCCTGTGGCTGCTGCCCTCGGCCGCGGCCGGGCTGCTGGGCCTGGCCGATCTGGGCACGACCGGTGCCGTGGTGTCCCTGCTGCTCGCCGCCGCCAAGATGGCCTGCCGCCCGCTGACCGTCCTGCTGCTGCCGCTGTGGCTGTTCCCACGGGGTGGACCGGCCGGCGAGCCGAAGGACGCGCCGGCCGCGCCGGCCGGCCCCAGAGGTGGCGAGGCACCGGTGCCGGCACCGGACCGCAGCGCCCGGAGGCGAGCCGGCCGCCGAGGGGCCCGGCGGTGGCAGTGGTGGGCGATCAGCGTGGTCGCGTCCGGCTACTGGCTGGGGTACGCGGCGCTGTGGCTGATCAGCGAGCCCCTGGTGGGCTCGGTGCCCAACCCGGCGTTCCGCACCGCGGCCGGCCAGTGGGCCTTCGACCACCTGGATGCCTACGCCGCGGCCGAGACCTGGGTACTGCGCACCGTCGCCGCGGCCGTGACCGCCGCCCTGTGCTGCCGCGCCGCCGTCTCCCGCGGCGCCGAGCGGCGCGACTGGGCACTGCTCGCCGCCGCCTACCCCGCCTGCGTCTCGCTCCTGCTGTCCCAGTGGGGCGAGGGCGTGCCCACGATCGTGGCCCGCACGGCCGGCAGCGCCGTATGGGCCGCCGCGATCTGCCTCGGCGTCGCCCGCACCGGCATCTGGCGGCTGGACCGCTCCACCAGCCACCGCCTCGCCCGAGCCTTCGTGCTCACCTCACTGGCCGCGGTGGTGGTCTGCACGGTCGTCGCCGTCCAGGCCGGACTCCCCTCCGTACGGAGCGGGGCCACCACCGTCACCGCCGGGTGCGCCCTGGTGCTGGGCTGGGGGCTGCGGCCGAGCGCCCGCTGGCTCACCCGCTGCGTCGAGCGCGCCTTCTACGGGCCCCGGGCCCGCCCGCACGAGGCCGTGAGCGCCCTGGCCGTACGGCTCCAGCAGGCCCCGCACCCGGGCGAGGTGCCCCAGCAGATCTGCCGCAGCGCCGTGGAGGACCTCGGCGTCTCGGGCGCCGCCGTCAGCGTCGACACCCGCGCCGGACCCCGGCGGCTGGCCTCCGCCGGGGCCCCGCTGACCGGCCCGGTACAGACGTATCCGCTGCGCCACCACGGCCGCACCGTCGGCCGCCTGGAGGTCTCCCGCGACGGCTCCGGCACCCCGGCCGGACGCGACAGCGGGCTGCTCTCCCTCCTCGCCGACCAGGCCGCCCCCGCGCTCGCCGCGCTGCGCCTGGCCGAGGAGGCCCAGGCCGCCCGGGAACGGCTGGTGCTCGCCCGCGAACAGGAGCGCCGCCGGCTGCGCAGGGAGATCCACGACGGACTCGGCCCGCAGCTGGCCGCCGTAAGGCTGCGTCTGGACATCGCGCAGACCTCCTGTCCGCCCGGTCACCCCGCCACCCCTCAGCTGTGCGAGGCGGCCGAGACCCTTGCCGAGGCCCTGGTCGAGGTGCGGCGCATCACCGCGGGCCTGGCCCCGGCCGCGCTGGCCGAGCGCGGGCTGGCCGGCGCGGTCCGGGACCTGGCGCACCGGCTGGGCGTCGACGGGCTGCGGGTGAGCGTGGCCAGCCGCCCCGCCGCGCTGCCCCCGCTGTCGCCCGGTGTCGAGACGGCCGCGTACCGGATCGCGGCGGAGTCGCTGACCAACGCCGTACGACACGCTCGGGCGCGCCAGGTGAGCGTCGAGCTGACCGCGGGCCCGGACACCCTGGAGGTCAAGGTCACCGACGACGGAAGCGGGCTGCGCGAGACCGCGGTGCCGGGTGTGGGCCTGGCCTCGGTCACCGAACGGGCCGAGGAGATCGGCGGCTCCTGCTCGGTGACCGGATCGGCGACCGGCACGGTGGTGCACGCGGTGCTGCCGCTCGCCGGGCCGGGCGAGCACGGCAACCCCGAGGAGCGCCGCGCGCCCACCGGGCACGAGGCGTGCCGGGCGCTCATCGCGTCGAGGACGTCCGAGGACGCGCCGCCGCAACCCGAGCCGACGCAATCCGAGCCGCCGCAACCCGAGCCGACGAGACCCACGTCGACGCATCCCACGTCGACGCAACCCAAGGAGAGGACAGCGGGTGACAGCGGTCGTGGAACCTCCGCAGTGGCGGGTACTGCTGGTGGACGACCATCCCCTCTTCCGCGAGGGGCTGGCCGCCGCCGTCAACCTCGATGACGCGTTCGCCGTCGTCGGGCAGGCGGCCTGCGCGGACGGGGCGATAGCCGAGGCCGTGCGCACCGGCCCGGATCTGGTGGTCATGGACCTCGGGCTGCCCGGCCGGTCCGGTCTGGAGGCGACCCGGCGGATCCTGTGCGATCACCCCGAGACCCGGGTGCTGGTCATGACGATGTCCGAGGACGACGACAGCCTGCTGGCCGCCGTGCGGGCCGGGGCGCGCGGCTATCTCCTCAAGGGCGCGGGCCGGGACGAGATCCTGCGCGCGCTGCACACCGTGGCGCGCGGCGGCGCGGTCTTCAGCCCGCGGATGGCCGAACGGCTCGGGGTGCTGCTCGGCGCGTCCGGCTCCGCGTCCGCCAAGGAGGCGTTCCCGACCCTGACCGCCCGCGAGCGCGAGGTGCTGGACCTGCTCGCGGCCGGACTCGGCTACCGCCAGATCGCCCAGCGGCTGGTGGTCACCGACAAGACGGTGCGCAACCACGTCGGCTCGATCTTCGCCAAGCTTCAGGTGCACGACCGCGCCCAGGCGATCGTGCGCGCCCGGCAGGCCGGGCTGGGAGGCGAATGACTCGCTTCCCCTCGTGGCTGATACTGGGGGCGTTATGGAATACCTCATCCTTGCCGTAGTCATCGCTGTGGTCGCGGTCGCCGCGATCAGCGGGCTCGTGATCAGCGGCCGCAAGAAGAAGCGGCTGCCCCCGCCCCCGCCGAGCAGCCCCACCGTCACCGCGCCGCCCGCCGAACCGCACGTCGGCGAGGAGGCCGAAACCCCGCGTGGGGAACCACGCAGAACCATCGAGGAGGTGGATCTTCCGAGGGCCGAGGCCCCGGCCACGACCGCGGAGGCGCCCGCCCCCGCCGTGCCCGAGGTCCCGCCGATCGAGGTCCCGGAGCCGACCGCCGGCCGGCTGATCCGGCTGCGCGCCCGGCTGTCCCGCTCCCAGACCACCCTGGGCAAGGGGCTGCTGACCCTGCTGTCCCGGGAGCACCTGGACGAGGAGACCTGGGAGGAGATCGAGGACACGCTGCTGACCGCCGACGTCGGCGTGGCGCCGACCCAGGAGCTGGTCGAGCGGCTGCGGGAGCGCGTCAAGGTGCTCGGCACCCGTACCCCCGAAGAGCTGCGCACTCTGCTGCGTGAGGAGCTGCTGCACCTCATCGGCACCGAGGCCGACCGTTCGGTGCACACCGAGAGCGGCGTGGGCGCGAACGGCGAGGAGAAGCCGGGCGTCGTCATGGTCGTCGGCGTCAACGGCACCGGTAAGACCACCACGACCGGCAAGCTCGCCCGGGTGCTCGTCGCGGACGGCAAGTCCGTGGTGCTCGGCGCGGCCGACACCTTCCGTGCCGCCGCCGCCGACCAGCTTCAGACGTGGGGCGAGCGGGTCGGCGCCCGTACGGTCCGGGGGCCGGAGGCCGGTGACCCCGCCTCGGTCGCCTTCGACGCGGTGAAGGAGGGCATCGCCGAGAGCGCGGACGTCGTCCTGATCGACACCGCCGGGCGGCTGCACACCAAGACCGGTCTGATGGACGAGCTGGGCAAGGTCAAGCGGGTCGTGGAGAAGCACGGCGCGGTGGACGAGGTGCTGCTCGTCCTCGACGCCACGACCGGGCAGAACGGCCTGGTGCAGGCGCGGGTGTTCGCCGAGGTGGTGGACATCACCGGCATCGTGCTGACCAAGCTGGACGGCACCGCCAAGGGCGGCATCGTCGTCGCGGTCCAGCGTGAGCTGAACGTCCCGGTCAAGCTGGTGGGGCTGGGCGAGGGCGCGGACGATCTCGCGCCGTTCGAGCCGGAGGCGTTCGTCGACGCGCTGATCGGCGGCTGAGGCCCGTGGTGGGGGGATCACCCGTAGCGTGCCGGACGGGCCGGGGCTGACTCCCGGTCCGTCCGGCGTTTGTGCAGGGGGCGAGGGCTCCCGGCCCGTCCGGCGTTCGCGCGGAAGGGGCGAGCCGCCTCAGGCCCCGGCGGCCCGGTGGCTCAGATAGGCGAGGGTGCCCAGGACCAGCCGGGCGTGCGGCGGGCGGCCCGCCGTGTCGAGGGTCGGCGGGCGCAGCCAGCGGACCGGTCCCAGGCCGCCGAGGTCGGAGGGCGGGGCGGTGATGTGGTCGCCCGGACCCAGACAGCGCAGGTCGAGGTCGGCGTCGTCCCAGCCCATGCGGTACAGCAGCTCGGGCAGTTCGGCGGCGGCGCCGGGGGCGACGAAGAACTGGGCGCGCCCGTGCGGGGTGACGGCCACCGGACCGAGGGGCAGGCCCATCCGCTCCAGCCGGACCAGCGCGTGGCGACCCGCGTACTCCGCGACCTCCAGGACGTCGAACGAGCGGCCCACGGGCAGCAGCACGGCCGCCCCCGGGACCTGCTCCCACGCGGCCGCGGCGGCGTCCAGGGTGGCGCCCGCCGGGACGGCGGAGGCCAAGGAGAGGGGATGCGCGCCGGGGGAGGAGCAGTCACGCACACCGCATGAACATTCGTTTCTGCTGCCCCCAGAGCCCCGTGTCGCCCGCGCGCCCGGCACCACGTCCCAGCCCCACAGGCCGGTGTACTCCGCCACCGTCGTGGACTCGGACGTACGGCCGCGGCGCCGTGAGCCGGACCGCATGTCCCGGATGCCGCCGATCGTGAAGCCCATGCCCCCTCCAACGGGTCCCGCTCTCGATGGTTACGAGCCGGAGCGTGATCATGACGCTCCGTCGTCGACGTGGTGCGACGTCGTGCGTTCCGATGGAACGGAGCCATGAGCGCGGGACGCGACCCATGCGCCCCCATATGCACCCCTTCACCCGTTCCCGTCGCCCCGGTGTCAAGTCAATCGCGGGAAACGGCGACGGGGTTCATTCGAAGGGGTGGCGAATGGTGGCGTTTTCGGGAATCGCCTCGCAGGGAGCGTGATCGTAAGATTACTTTCAGTGCGCGATCCCCTGGGCGTGGTGCTCGCTCGAGTGTGAGTTGACGATGGGCGGAATACGGGTCGGTACATGCCACTGGCATGAGGCGGTTCCCCGTCCGGACGGTTGATGCGTTGTATCGCGGGGACAACTGACCGTGACAGAAGGCATTCTGGTGGCGGTCCGGGAAGATTCGTGGGATGGGGGCATTCCGGTGGGCGACGGCGGCGGCGGTGCTGGGAAGCGCCCCAATGCGCAATTGGGCTCGTGGTTCGTGCGCAGCGGCTGGTCGAAGGGGGAGCTGGCGCGCCAAGTCAACCGCAGAGCGCGGCAGTTAGGTGCCCATCACATCAGTACGGACACTTCGCGGGTGCGCCGCTGGCTGGACGGTGAGCAGCCCCGGGAGCCCATTCCGCAGATCCTCTCCGAGCTGTTCTCCGAGCGCTTCGGCTGTGTGGTCGGCATCGAGGACCTCGGGCTGCGCTCCGCCCATCGGTCACCGTCCGTGTCCGGTGTGGACCTCCCCTGGGCCGGTCCCGAAACGGTGGCGCTGATCGGTGAGTTCTCCCGCAGCGATCTGATGCTCGCCCGCCGCGGCTTTCTCGGCACCTCCCTCTCGCTGGCCGCGGGCCCCGCCCTGATCGAGCCGATGCAGCGCTGGCTGGTGCCCTCGCCCGGCGGGCAGCCCGGCGGGGCCAAGGCGGCGGACGGCGGGCGCACGCGCCGGGTCTCCCGGCTCTCCGAGCCCGAGCTGGAGCTGCTGGAGTCCACCATCGTGATGTTCCGCACCTGGGACGCCCAGTGCGGGGGCGGGCTGCGCCGCAAGGCGGTCGTCGGCCAGCTGCACGAAGTCACCGATCTGCTCCAGGAGCCGCATCCGGAGGAGGTCTCCGGGCGGCTGTTCAAGGTGGCGGGCGAGCTCGCCGAGCTGGCCGGGTGGATGAGCTACGACATCGGGCTCCAGCCCACCGCGCAGAAGTATTTCGTGCTGGCCCTGCACGCCGCCAAGGAATCCGGTGACCGCCCCCTCGGCTCGTACATCCTCTCCAGCATGAGCCGCCAGATGATCCACGTCGGGCGGCCCGACGACGCGCTGGAGCTGATCCACCTCGCGCAGTACGGCAGCCGGGAGAGCGCCACCCCGCGCACCCAGGCCATGCTGTATGCGATGGAGGCCCGTGCCTACGCCAACATGGGCCAGCCCAGCAAGTGCCACCGCGCCGTGAAGATGGCCGAGGACACCTTCGCCGAGTGCGCCGAGGGCGACGGCGACCCCGACTGGATCCGCTTCTTCTCCGAGGCCGAGCTCAACGCGGAGAACGCCCACTCCTACCGCGATCTCGCCTATGTGGCCGGCCGCAGCCCCACCTACGCCAAGCTCGCCGACCCGGTGATGCGCAGGGCCGTGCGGCTCTTCGGCCAGGAGACCGAGCAGGACGGCGGCCCCCAGCGTTCGTATGCGCTCAACCTGATCGGCATGGCCACCGTCCACCTCCTCCAGAAGGAGCCGGAGCAGGCCGCCGCGGTCGCCCGGGAGGCGCTGCCGCTCGCCAAGCGGGTGCGCTCGGAGCGGGTCAACAACCGGCTGCGCAAGACCGTGGACACGGCGGTGCGCCAGTTCGGCGACGTACCGGAGATCGCCGACCTCGGCGATCGGCTGGCCACCCTGATGCCCGACACACCCGAAGCGGCGGGGCCCGGCCGGGCCGTCTGAGCGGTTCCCGCGGTGGTTGCGACACGGTAACGGAGGGCGTGGCCCTCCTCACCGCGGTTCATCGGTACGTAACACTCCCGCGTCCTTCGTCACTGCGGCGAAACATCGGGTGGCATCGACTGAAACGGCGCTGCGCCAACCTCGAGGCGAATACCGGCCCCCGATGTCCTGCCCGCACGGGCCGTCGTTTCGAGGAGACGTCCACATTGAATGGCGCAAATACCGCGTTCGTATTGATCAGCGCCGCGCTCGTGATGCTGATGACCCCCGGCCTGGCCTTCTTCTACGGCGGCATGGTGCGGGTGAAGAGCGCCCTCAACATGCTGATGATGTCCTTCATCTCGCTGGGCGTCGTCTCGCTGCTGTGGGTGCTGTTCGGCTACTCGCTCGCCTTCGGCGACGACATCGGCGGCGGGCTGCTCGGCAATCTCGACCACATCGGCTTCAAGGGCATCGAGCCCACCTCGCTGTGGGGTGACAAGCCCGACGCGATCCCGGTCCTGGCCTTCGCGTTCTTCCAGCTGATGTTCGCGGTGCTCACCCCCGCCCTGATCAGCGGAGCCGTCGCCGACCGCGTCAAGTTCGGCGCCTGGACGCTGTTCATCACCCTGTGGGCCACGGTCGTCTACTTCCCGGTCGCCCACTGGGTCTGGCAGGCCGACGGCTGGCTGTTCAAACAGGAGGTCATCGACTTCGCGGGCGGTACGGCGGTCCACATCAACGCGGGCGCCGCGGGCCTGGCCGTGGCCCTGGTGCTCGGCAAGCGCATCGGCTTCAAGAAGGACCCGATGCGGCCGCACAACCTGCCCCTGGTGATGCTCGGCTCCGGTCTGCTGTGGTTCGGCTGGTTCGGCTTCAACGCCGGCTCCGCCCTCGCCGCCAACGAGACCGCCGCCAACATGGCCTTCAACACCCAGATCGCCACCGGTGTCGCGATGCTCGGCTGGCTCGCCTACGAGCGCATCCGGCACGGCGCGTTCACCACGCTGGGCGCCGCCTCCGGCGCGGTCGCCGGTCTGGTCGCCATCACCCCCTCCGGCGCCGCGGTGAACGCCTGGGGCGCCATCGTGATCGGCCTGGTCGCCGGTGTCGTCTGCTCCTGGGCCGTCAGCCTCAAGTACAAGCTGGGCTTCGACGACTCGCTCGACGTGGTCGGCGTGCACCTGGTCGGCGGTGTCCTCGGCACCCTCCTGGTCGGCGTCCTCGCCACCGACGGCGTCGGCGGCGCGACCCAGCTGGGCAAGCAGGCCCTCGGCGCCTTCACGGTGCTGATCTTCTCCTTCGTCGTCTCCTGGGTGCTGGCCAAGCTGATCGACGTCACCATCGGCTTCCGGGCCAGTGAGGACGACGAGATCGGCGGCGTCGACCAGGCGTACCACGCCGAGACCGCCTATGACTTCAGCGCGGTCGGCGGATCGCCCCGTAGTACGGTGCCCGCCACGGGCCAGGCCGCGACCGGCGCGTCCGCGCCGCAGAAGCCGCACAACAAGAAGGTGGACGCGTGAAGCTCATCACCGCGGTAGTGAAGCCGCACCGACTCGACGAGATCAAGGAAGCGCTTCAGGCGTTCGGCGTCCAGGGGCTGACCGTCACCGAGGCCAGCGGCTACGGCCGGCAGCGCGGCCACACCGAGGTCTACCGGGGCGCGGAGTACACCGTCGACCTGGTGCCCAAGGTGCGCATCGAGGTGCTGGCCGAGGACGACGACGCCGATGACCTCATCGACGTCGTGGTCAAGGCCGCCCGCACCGGAAAGATCGGGGACGGCAAGGTCTGGAGCGTCCCCGTCGAGACCGCGGTCCGGGTCCGCACCGGCGAGCGCGGTCCGGACGCCCTCTGAGGGCCCGCCCCACAGGGCCACGGACAACCAGCGCGGACAGGGAGCCGAGTTGACGGAAAGCCTCGAGACCACGACCGACACCACCGACTCGGGGCCCGGCGGCTACGCGGCGGCCCGGCTGCGACTCCTCCAGGAGGGGGCGCGGTCCGGGCCGCCGCGCCGTTCCGCGCTGGCCGACCTCACCGACCAGTGGCTGGCCACGCTGCTCACCGGCGGGGCGCGGGCCGCGGGGATCGGCCGGGGCGTCGCCCTGGTCGCGGTCGGCGGCTACGGGCGCGCCGAGCTCTCCCCGCGCAGCGACCTCGACGTGCTGCTGCTGCACGACGGCTCCGCCGACCGCTCGGCCCTCGCCGCGCTCGCCGACCACGTCTGGTACCCCGTCTGGGACATGGGCCTGGCCCTCGACCACTCCGTGCGCACCCCGGAGGAGGCCCGCAGGACCGCCGCCGAGGACCTGAAGGTCCAGCTCGGCCTGCTCGACGCCCGCCATATCGCGGGCGACGCCGAGCTCAGCGCCGGTCTGCGCACCGCCGTGCTCGCCGACTGGCGGGCCCAGGCCCCGGGGCGGCTGCCCGAGCTCCACGAGCTGTGCCAGGAGCGCGCCGAACGCCACGGCGAGCTTCAGTTCCTGCTCGAACCCGATCTGAAGGAGGCCCGCGGCGGGCTCCGCGACGCCACCGCGCTGCGCGCCATCGCCGCCTCCTGGCTCGCCGACGCGCCCCGCGAGGGCCTCGACGACGCGCGGCGGCGGCTGCTGGACGCCCGCGACGTGCTCCACCTGACCACCGGCCGCGCCACCGACCGCCTCGCGCTCCAGGAACAGGACCAGGTCGCGGCCGGCCTCGGGCTGCTGGACGCCGACGCCCTGCTGCGCCAGATCTACGAATCCGCCCGGATCATCTCCTACGCCAGCGATGTCACCTGGCGCGAGGTCGAGCGGGTGCTGCGCGCCCGCTCGGCCCCCCGGCCACGGCTGCGCGGACTCCTCGGCGGCCGTGGCGCGCGCACCGCCGGACGGGGCGCCGGAAGTGGCCCGGACGCGGAGCGCAGCCCGCTCGCCGAGGGCGTCGTGGAACAGGACGGCGAGGTCGTGCTGGCCCGTGCCGCGCGCCCCGACCGCGACCCCGTGCTCCCGCTGCGGGCCGCCGCGGCCGCCGCCCAGGCCGGGCTTCCGCTGTCGCCGCACGCCGTAAGGCGGCTGTCCGCCGCCGCCCGGCCGCTGCCCGTGCCGTGGCCGCCCGAGGCCAGGGAGCAGCTGATCACGCTGCTCGGCGCGGGCGAGTCCACGGTCGGGGTCTGGGAGGCCCTGGAGGCCGAGGGGCTGATCACCCGGCTGCTGCCGGACTGGGAGCGGGTGCGCTGCCGGCCGCAGCGCAACCCCGTGCACCGCTGGACCGTCGACCGGCATCTGGTCGAGACCGCGGTCCGGGCCAGCGCCCTCAGCCGCCGGGTCGGCCGCCCCGATCTGCTGCTGGTCGCCGCGCTGCTGCACGACATCGGCAAGGGCTGGCCCGGCGACCACTCGGTGGCCGGGGAGACCATCGTCCGCGATGTCGCCGCCCGCGTCGGCTTCGACCGCGCGGACGTCTCGGTCCTCGCCACCCTCGTACGCCACCATCTGCTGCTCATCGAGACCGCCACCCGCCGCGACCTGGACGACCCGGCCACGGTGCGCTCGGTCGCCGAGGCCGTCGGCACCGCCAGCACCCTGGAGCTGCTGCACGCCCTCACCGAGGCCGACGCGCTCGCCACCGGGCCCGCGGCCTGGAGCGCCTGGCGCGGCTCCCTCGTCGCCGACCTGGTCAAGCGGGTCTCGGCGGTGCTCGCGGGCGAACCCGAGGACGACTGGTCCACCCCGCAGCGGACGACGGCCGAACAAGAGCGGCTCGCGGTCGAGGCATGGCGCACCGGCGGCCCGGTGCTGGCCCTGCACGCACGCTCCGAGGCGCTGCCGCCGGGCGAGGCGGGCCTCCTTACGGACAGCACCGAGGGACCTTCGGAGGACGGGACCACCGGCTCCGAGCCGATCGGCGTGGAACTGCTCATCGCCGTCCCCGACCAGCCCGGCATCCTGCCCGCGGCGGCCGGCGTCCTGGCCCTGCACCGCCTTACGGTGCGCGCGGCGGATCTGCGCGCCGTCGAGCTGCCGTCGGAGCTGGAAGCCGGGGGCGGCACGGGCGGAGTGCTGCTGCTGAGCTGGCGGGTGGCGGCCGAGTACGGTTCGCTGCCGCAGGCCGCCCGGCTGCGCAACGACCTGCTCCGGGTCCTGGACGGCTCGCTCGACATCGCCGCCCGGCTCGCCGAGCGCGAGGCCGCCTACCGCAAGTACCCGCGCCGCCGCGGGGTGCACGCCCCGCCACCGCGGGTGACGGTCGCGCCCGGCAGCTCCCAGCTCGCCACGGTGATCGAGGTCCGCGCCCAGGACGCACCCGGTCTGCTGCACCGGATCGGCCGCGCCCTGGAGGACGCCGGAGTCGCGGTGCGCAGCGCCCATGTCTCCACCCTCGGCGCCAACGCGGTGGACGCGTTCTACGTCACGGACGGCTCCGGCGCGCCCCTGAAGCCCATGCGGGCGGCCGAGGTGGCCCAGGAGGTCGAGCGGGCGCTGCGGTAGCGGCGGGGAGGGAGCCGGACGGCGCGCGGGGAGCCCTGGCGGGGAGGCGTGGCAGGGAGCCGCGGCGGGCAGGCGCCCGAGCGGCGCACGGCCCCCAGGGGCAGACCGTTCGCCCGGCGGGCGGATACCCTTGGAGGCCGACCACCGACCCGACATCCGAGCGAAGGATTCGCGACCACCGTGTTCGATACCCTCTCCGATCGCCTCGCAGCGACTTTCAAGAACCTCCGGGGCAAGGGCCGCCTCAGCGAGGCGGACATCGACGCCACGTCGCGTGAGATCCGGATCGCCCTGCTCGAGGCCGATGTCGCGCTGCCCGTCGTACGGTCGTTCATCAAGAGCGTCAAGGAGCGGAGTCTGGGCGCGGAGGTCTCCCAGGCGCTCAACCCCGCCCAGCAGGTCATCAAGATCGTCAACGAGGAGCTGATCGGCATCCTCGGCGGCGACGCCCGACGCCTCCGCTTCGCCAAGCAGCCGCCGACCGTGATCATGCTCGCGGGTCTGCAGGGCGCCGGTAAGACCACGCTCGCCGGAAAGCTCGGCCGCTGGCTGAAGGGCCAGGGCCACGCCCCGCTGCTCGTCGCCTGTGACCTCCAGCGCCCCAACGCCGTCAACCAGCTCTCGGTGGTCGCGGAGCGGGCCGGCGTCGCGGTCTTCGCCCCCGAGCCGGGCAACGGCGTCGGCGACCCGGTGAAGGTGGCGCAGGACTCGATCGAATTCGCCCGGACCAAGCAGCACGACGTCGTGATCGTCGACACCGCGGGCCGCCTCGGTATCGACGAGGAGCTGATGCGGCAGGCCGCCGACATCCGCGACGCGGTCCGCCCGGACGAGGTCCTCTTCGTCGTCGACGCGATGATCGGCCAGGACGCGGTGAACACCGCGGAGGCGTTCCGCGACGGCGTCGGATTCGACGGTGTGGTGCTCTCCAAGCTCGACGGCGACGCGCGCGGCGGTGCCGCGCTGTCCATCGCGCACGTCACCGGCCGCCAGATCATGTTCGCCTCCAACGGCGAGAAGCTGGACGACTTCGACGCGTTCCACCCGGACCGCATGGCGTCCCGCATCCTGGGCATGGGCGACATGCTCAGCCTGATCGAGAAGGCCGAGCAGACCTTCAGCCAGCAAGAGGCCGAGAAGATGGCGGCCAAGCTGGCGAAGGGTCCCAAGGAGTTCACGCTCGACGACTTCCTGGCCCAGATGGAGCAGGTCCGCAAGATGGGCTCCATCTCCAAGCTGCTCGGCATGCTGCCGGGCATGGGCCAGATGAAGGACCAGATCAACAACCTGGACGAGCGGGACGTGGACCGCACCGCGGCCATCATCAAGTCGATGACCCCGGCCGAGCGCCAGGACCCCACGATCATCAACGGCTCGCGCCGCGCCCGTATCGCCCGTGGTTCCGGTGTCGAGGTGAGCGCGGTCAAGAACCTGGTCGAGCGGTTCTTCGACGCGCGCAAGATGATGTCGAAGATGGCCCAGGGCGGCATGCCGGGGATGCCCGGGATGCCGGGCATGCCGGGCATGGGTGGCGGCACCAAGCGCAAGGGCAAGCAGCAGAAGAAGGCCAAGGGCAAGCAGCGCTCCGGCAACCCCATGAAGCGCAAGGCCGAGGAGCAGGCCGCCGCGGCGCGCCGTGAGCAGGGCGGCGCGTTCGGGCTGCCCGCCGGCGGCCAGGGCGGCCAGGACTTCGAACTCCCCGAGGAGTTCAAGAAGTTCATGGGCTGAGCCCACTCCGGGCTCCCGAGCCGTCTCCGGACGAAACGAACCGTAAGGCCCCTGCGCGCACCCTCAGTGGCCTTACGGTTCGGTCGCGTTCAGACGCGGCAGATCAGATAGCGGAACACATTGGGCATCCACACCGTGCCGTCCGCGCGCTGGTGCGGATGGAGCGCCTCGATGATCTCCTTGCGGACCTGGGTCGGGTCCGTGGCCCGCTCCGCCGCGTCGAACAGCCCCGTCGACAGCAGTCCGCGCACCGCGCTGTCCATATCGGCGTACCCGAACGGACAGGCCACCCGGCCCGATCCGTCCGGCCGCAGCCCGGCCCGCGCGGCCAGCTCCTCCAGGTCGTCCCGGCCGCACGGCCGCCAGCGGCGGTAGCCGGGGGAGCGCATCGGGTCGGCGAGCCGGGCGCCCACCCGCAGCACCCCGGAGGTGGCGCAGCGCTCCGGCGGCCCCCATCCGGCGAGCACCACGGCCCCGCCGCGCTCGGTGAGCGCGGCGGCGTCCGCGAGCGCGGCCGCCGCGGCGGACACCGCCCCGCCGGGGTCTTCCGCGGCCGGCGCCGACAGCGGCTCGAAGGCGGTCACCACGGTGAAGGCCGCGTCCGCCGCGGCCTCCCGTACCCAAGCGTTCTCCGGGCCGCCGGGACCCAGCCGGGCCGGCCGCGCCGCGTCGCCCCGCGGCGCGCCCGGGGCCGTCAGCCGCTCCCGTGCCAGGTCCAGGCGCCGCTCGTCCGTGTCCACCCCGCAGACCGCGGCGCCGCGTGCGGCCGCCATGAGGAGGGCGAGCCCCGAGCCGCAGCCCAGGCCCAGCAGCCGGGTTCCGGCGCCGACGTCCAGCCGGTCGTACACGGCCTCGTACAGCGGGACCAGCATCCGCTCCTGGATCTCCGCCCAGTCGCGGGTGCGGGCGTGGGCGTCCGTCGTGTGCGATGAGGAGGAGGGGTGCGGGCGGTGCCGCCGTACGAGCGTAGGTGTCATCGCAAGGGCCCCAATCAGCGAAGAGCAGTGCCGTCGTCAGATTCGGTGTCGCATCCGCCGTCGTGCGCTGTGGCGTCCCACCCCCATATGCCAGGGAACTCCGCATCCGTCCCCGCGTCCAGAGCTTTCACGGCCGTGCTTGCGTGCCCCCTTTGTGCGCCCCCGCGCACCTGTGTGTCCGACTCGCTCCCGGAACCGCCCCCCCTGACCTCAGCCGGTCCTCCGCCGGTCCTCGGACGGCCTGGGGTGATGGCCGGCACGGATCGGCGCGTTTGGCCCGATTCACGGTTCTGTGCACCGGCGCCGTACGATCGGCGCCATGGTCAAGGCTCCCGTGCTCACCCCGCGGGCGGAGGACTTCCCCCGCTGGTACCAGGATGTGCTCAACAAGGCCGAGCTGGCGGACAACGGCCCGGTGCGCGGCACCATGGTGATCCGACCGTACGGGTACGGGCTGTGGGAGCGGATGCAGCAGGACATGGACGCCCGCATCAAGGCGGTCGGCGTCCAGAACGCGTACTTCCCCCTCTTCATCCCCCAGTCCTATCTGGCCAAAGAGGCCGACCACGTTGAGGGGTTCGCGCCGGAGCTCGCGGTCGTCACCCATGGCGGCGGTAAGGAGCTCGAGGAGCCGGTCGTCGTCCGGCCCACCTCCGAGACGATCGTCAACGAGTACTTCTCCAAGTGGGTGCGGAGCTACCGCGATCTGCCGCTGCTGATCAACCAGTGGGCCAATGTGGTGCGTTGGGAGCTGCGGCCGCGGCTGTTCCTGCGGACGACCGAGTTCCTCTGGCAGGAGGGCCACACCGCGCACGCGTCGTACGAGGACGCCCGGGACTTCGCCGCCCGGATCCACCGCGAGGTCTACGCCCGGTTCATGGCGGACGTCCTGGCGATGGACGTGGTCCTGGGCCGCAAGACCGCCCGGGAGCGGTTCGCCGGCGCCCTCAACACCCTGACCCTCGAAGGGATGATGGGCGACGGCAAGGCGTTGCAGCTGGGCACCAGCCATGAGCTCGGCCAGAACTTCGCCAGGGCCTTCCACACCAGCTATCTGTCCAAGGACGGGGAGCAGGAGCTGGTCTGGCAGACCTCCTGGGGCAGCACCACCCGGATGGTCGGCGCGCTGGTGATGATGCACGGCGACGACAACGGTCTGCGGATCCCGCCCCGGCTGGCCCCGATCCAGGTCGTGGTGCTGGCGGTCAAGGGTGATGACGCGGTGCTCGCCAAGGTCCGCGAGCTCGGCGAGCAGCTGACCGCGGCGGGTGTGCGGGTCCACGTCGACGACCGTACGGACACCCCCTTCGGCCGCCGCGCGGTCGACTGGGAGCTCAAGGGGGTACCGGTCCGGGTCGAGATCGGCCCGCGCGACCTGGAGGCCGGCACGGCGATGGTGGCGAGGCGGATCCCCGGCGGCAAGGAGCCGTTGCGCGCCGAGCTGCTGCCGGAGCTGCTGCCCAAGGTCCTGGAGGAGGACCAGGCGCTGCTGTTGCGGCAGGCTCGTGAGCGCCGTAAGGCGCGCACCACGGAGGTGACGACCGTGGAGGAGGCCGCCGAGGCCGCGGCGGCGGGCGGCTGGGCCCGCATCCGGTGGGCGGACCTGGGGCCGGAGGGCGAGGCGGCGCTCGCCGAGCGGTCCGTGTCCGTCCGGTGTCTGGTCACCGAGGACGGGGCGGTGCCGGACGCCGATGACGCGCCCGGTAACGTCGCGTTCGTCGCGAGGGCCTACTGAACCGGTACGTACCGGCTTGATGCGCGGTGCGTGGCTCATCCACACATTGACGCACCCGCCCCTCGTCGCGGCACATCACCGCGAACTGACTGGTACGTGCAAATTATTTGGGATGCCCCGGAATCGGAACACCGGACCACTCCTGCTCGTTAGCACGACGTGAGCACGACACCACCTGTTCTCGCCGCAGAGCTGGCGCAGGCGTGGGCCGACATTCAACGGCACCACCCCGAGCTGCCGGATCTCGCCGCGCCCGAATCGCTGATCGGAGAGTCGTCGTCCGCATGTGGCGCCGAGCTCTCCTTCGAACGGCTGCTGCATGAGGCAGTCCATGGGATCGCCGCCGCCCGCGGTGTCCGTGACACCTCACGCGCCGGCCGCTACCACAACCGCCGGTTCCTGGCGATCGCCGAGGAGCTGGGGCTGGACCACCCCGAGGAGCCGCATCCCAGCAGCGGCTTCTCGCTGGTCACCCTCAGTCCCGAGGCGAGAAAGCGCTACCGGACCACGATCGACCGCCTCCAGCGCGCGCTCAAGGCCCACACCGTGGCGACCACCGCCGAGACCTCCCGTACCTTCCGCGGGCCCGCCGCGCGGCACGGTTCGTCCGGGGGCGGTGTCCGGGTGAAGGCGGTGTGCGACTGCGGCCGCAATGTCCGCGTCGTCCCGTCGGTGCTGGCCCAGGCGCCGATCATGTGCGGTGGATGCGGTAAGCCGTTCCGCATTCCGGAGCCGGTGGCCGCGGTCGGCTGACCTGTCACGGTGTGGCAGAATGGTCTGCTGTACTCGACAGCCGACCAGGACCCCTCTCTCCTCCGGCTGACGCGTCCATCGGGCACTCGGGTACCGCAACCCCACGCGGCACGTCGCAGTGCTCAACCACGTCAAGACCAGGAGACACCACTCCCGTGGCAGTCAAGATCAAGCTGAAGCGTCTGGGCAAGATCCGTTCGCCTCACTACCGCATCGTCGTCGCCGACTCCCGCACCCGCCGTGACGGCCGGGCCATCGAGGAGATCGGGCTGTACCACCCGGTGCAGAACCCGTCGCGCATCGAGGTGGACTCGGAGCGTGTGCAGCACTGGCTGAAGGTCGGCGCGCAGCCGACCGAGCCGGTGCTGGCCATCCTGAAGGTCACCGGTGACTGGCAGAAGTTCAAGGGCCTGCCCGCCCCGGCCCCGATGAAGGTCGCCGAGCCGAAGGCCGACAAGCGCGCCCTGTTCGAGGCGGCCGCCAAGGACGCCGGTGACGAGCCGAAGGGTGAGGCGATCACCCCGAAGGCGAAGAAGGCCGACAAGAAGTCGGACGAGGCGGCCGGGTCCGCTGAGTCCACCGCGTCGACCGAGGCCTGAGGATGCTCGAGGAAGCCCTCGAGCACCTGGTGAAGGGCATCGTCGACAACCCCGACGACGTGCAGGTGGCCTCGCGCAACCTGCGGCGTGGGCGTGTGCTGGAGGTCCGGGTGCACCCCGATGACCTCGGCAAGGTGATCGGCCGCAACGGCCGCACCGCACGCGCCCTGCGCACCGTCGTGGGCGCCATCGGCGGCCGTGGGATCCGCGTCGACCTCGTCGACGTCGATCAGGTCCGCTGAGGCGATCAAGAAGAGCACCGGCACGGGCCGGGGAGGGCTTTGGGCCGTCCCCGGCCCGTGTGTGTGAAGGGACATCGCATCGTGCAGTTGGTTGTCGCGCGGATCGGCCGTGCCCATGGCATCAAGGGCGAGGTCACCGTCGAGGTGCGGACGGACGAGCCGGAGCTGCGGCTCGGCCCGGGGGCCGTGCTGACCACCGAGCCCGCCTCGGCCGGGCCGTTGACCATCGAGTCCGGCCGGGTGCACAGCGGCCGGCTGCTGCTGCGCTTCGAGGGGGTGCGGGACCGCAACGCCGCGGAGGCGCTGCGCAACACCCTGCTGATCGCGGAGGTCGACCCCGAGGAACTCCCGGAGGACCCCGAGGAGTTCTACGATCACCAGCTGATCGACCTCGATGTGGTCACCGTGGGCGGGACGGAGGTCGGGAGGATCTCCGAGATCTCCCATCTGCCCTACCAGGACCTGCTGATCGTGAAGCGCCCCGACGGGGGTGAGGTGATGATCCCGTTCGTCTCCCAGGTCGTGCCGGAGATCGATCTGGAGGCGCAGCGCGCCGTGATCGACCCGCCGCCGGGCCTGCTCGACGAGGCCGACGCCGAGATCGCGGGCAGCCGCGGGGGCGAGGCCGAGGGCGGCCGTAAGGATGAGTCGTCATGAGGCTCGACGTCGTCACGATCTTCCCCGAGTACCTGGAGCCGCTGAACGTCTCGCTGGTCGGCAAGGCGCGCGCCCGGGGTCGGCTGGATGTGCGGGTCCACGATCTGCGCGCCTGGACGCACGACCGGCACAACACGGTCGACGACACCCCCTACGGCGGCGGCCCCGGCATGGTCATGAAGCCCGAGCCCTGGGGTGAGGCGCTTGACGAGGTCATGGCGTCGGGCGAGGCGGAGGGGCTGGTCAAGCCCACGCTGATCGTCCCGACCCCGAGCGGCCGCCCGTTCACCCAGGCGCTCGCCGTCGAGCTCGCCGAGCGCCCCTGGCTGGTCTTCACGCCCGCCCGCTACGAGGGCATCGACCGCCGGGTGATCGAGGAGTACGGCGAGCGGCTCGAGGTCCACGAGGTCTCGATCGGTGACTACGTCCTGGCCGGCGGCGAGGCCGCGGTGCTGGTGATCACGGAGGCGGTGGCCCGGTTGCTGCCGGGGGTGCTGGGCAACGCCGAGTCGCACCGCGACGACTCCTTCGCGCCCGGCGCGATGGCCGATCTCCTGGAGGGGCCCGTCTACACCAAGCCCCCCGAGTGGCGCGGCCGCTCCATTCCGGAGGTGCTGGTCAGCGGCCACCACGGCAGGATCGCCCGCTGGCGCCGGGACGAGGCGTTCCGCCGCACCAGCGAGAACCGCCCCGATCTGATCGAGCGCTGCGACCCGGCGACGCTCGACAAGCACGACCGCGCCCTCCTGGCCGAGCTGGGCTGGGAGGAGTTGCCCGGGACCGGTGGGGCCCGATTTGGGCGGCCGGACCGGGCCGTGGAAGAATAGGCCGCTGCCGTACGTCCGGGCGTGCGCCCCTGCCACAGGGGGACCGACGCCCGCCCGATGAGGGCGGCACTCCGAATCATCATCCGATATTCCGCTGATGACCTGTGGCATCGGCGAGGAAAGCAGACGATCATGTCTCACCTGCTCGACACCGTCGACTCCGCGTCGCTGCGCAGCGACATCCCGACCTTCCGCCCCGGCGACACGGTCAACGTCCACGTCCGCGTGATCGAGGGCAACCGCTCCCGTGTCCAGCAGTTCAAGGGCGTCGTCATCCGCCGCCAGGGCTCTGGTGTCCGCGAGACCTTCACCGTCCGCAAGGTGAGCTTCAGCGTCGGCGTCGAGCGCACCTTCCCGGTGCACACCCCGATCGTCGAGAAGATCGAGGTCGTCACCCGCGGTGATGTGCGCCGGGCGAAGCTGTACTACCTGCGCGAGCTGCGCGGCAAGGCTGCCAAGATCAAGGAAAAGCGCGAGAGCTGAGATCGCGGCGATTTTGCGCGACTACTGAGCTACCGACGGATCATCCGGCCGGGGCGGATAGGCTCTGGCCCGATGGACAGCGAAGGACAGCTCGCGGAGCGCGACGGCTCCCCGGACTCCGAGAAGGAGCACGAGGGGCGGTCGCGCTCTTCGCGTGCTCCGGCGCGGACCGGGGAGCCGGTCGCCGCGGAGCCCGCGTCCGCCCGGCGGCTGCCGCGGTGGCCGGCCGGGGGCGGGCGAGGGCGGCGGGTGGCGCTGCTCGCCGCGGTCTGTGTCGCGCTGGTGCTGCTGGTGAGCGGCTTTGTCGTACAGCCGTTCCTGATCCCCAGCGGCTCGATGGAGAACACCCTCCGGCCCGGGGACCGGGTGCTGGTGAACAAGCTCGCCTACCGTTTCGGGGACGATCCGCGCCGCGGCGACGTTGTCGTGTTCGACGGGGCCGGTTCCTTTCACGAGGAGGAGCCGTCCGGGAACCCGGTGACCGGTCTGCTGCGCAAGGCGGCCGCGGCGGTCGGGCTGGCCGAACCGGCCGAGTCCGACTACGTCAAGCGCGTGGTGGGCGTTGGTGGTGACCGGGTCACCTGCTGCGACAAGCGGGGGAGGATCGAGGTGAACGGCCAGCCGGTGGACGAGCGCTATCTGCACCCCGGGGACAGCCCCTCGCGGGTGCGCTTCGACATCGTCGTGCCCGAGGGTCGGCTGTGGGTGATGGGCGACCATCGCGACGCGTCCCGGGACTCGCGGGACTATCTGGGCGCACCGGGCGGGGGCACGGTTCCCGTCGACCAGGTGATCGGCCGCGTCGAATGGATCGGCTGGCCGATCGGCCGCTGGTCCGGTGTGCCCCGGCCGGACGCCTTCGCGAGCGTGCCCGAGGAGCCCGGCGGCATACCGTCCGCGGCCTCCGGCGGTGCCCATGGGTAGCCGTGGGCGGCCCCGTACCAGGACGCGCGGGGCGGACGCGCCCACCGGCGCCGAGACCCCCCGGGGGCCGGGGGAGCACCGGGTCGGCGGACGCGCGGAGCGGCGCCGGATCCAGCGCCGTATCAAGCGCAGGCGGCGCCGTTCGGCCGTCAAAGAGATACCGATCCTGGTGGGCGTGGCGCTGGTGATCGCGCTCGTCCTGAAGACCTTCCTGGTGCAGGCGTTCGTGATCCCGTCCGGTTCGATGGAGCAGACCATCCGGATCGGCGACCGGGTGCTGGTGGACAAGTTCACTCCGTGGTTCGGGTCGAAGCCGGAGCGCGGCGATGTGGTGGTGTTCAAGGACCCGGGGGGCTGGCTCAAGGACGAGGGGAAGCCCGCCCAGGACGATCCGCCGGTCATCAAGCAGGGCAAGGAGTTCCTGACCTTCATCGGTCTGCTGCCGTCCTCCGACGAGCAGGACCTGATCAAGCGGGTGGTCGCGGTGGGCGGCGACACGGTGGCGTGCTGCGATACGAACGGTAAGGTCACCGTCAACGGAACCCCGTTGAACGAACCGTATCTGCACCCGGGGAACCCGCCGTCGCAGCGGCAGTTCAAGGTGACCGTTCCCAAGGGGCGGCTGTTCGTCATGGGTGATCACCGGTCCAATTCGGCGGACTCCCGGGTCCATCTGGACGAGCCGTACCAGGGCACGGTGCCGGACGGCAATGTGGTCGGCCGGGCCGTGGTGATCGCCTGGCCGTTCGGGCACATGCGGCGGCTCGAGGAGCCGGACACCTACGCCTCCGTGCGGGACGCGCCGAGCGGGGCGACCCAGGCCGAGGGGTCGGCGCATAGGCTGTCCCCCATGGATCAGCAAGGAATGATCCAGCTCCCGACCCCTGCGGAACTCCCGCTCGTTATGGGAGTGGTGATCCTGCGCCGTTCGTGGGGCAGGCGGCAGTCAGGCGTGAGGAGTGGATGTGGGGGATTTGGCGGTCGGCGCACGATCCGGTCACGAAGAGCCCGAGCGGCAGCCCGGGACGAGGGGCGAGGGCTCCGCGGACGGGGCGGCCGAGACGCCCGAGGCCGGTGCCCCCACGGACAAGGCGGCCGCGGCGCCGCAGGCGTCGGGTCCCCCTGGTGCCGAGGGCGGACAGGAGTCCTCCGGCGCCTCCGACGGGTCCGGGGCGGCTGATCCGTCCGGGCCCGGGGACGAGACACCGGCGGACCGGGGCCCCGGGCAGCCCGGTGGGCCCGGCAAGCCCGGTGGGCCCGGAAAGCTCGGCAGGCCCAAGAAGGTGCGCTCCTTCTGGAAGGAGCTGCCGATCCTGGTCATCATCGCGCTGGCTCTGGCGCTGCTGATCAAGACCTTCCTGGTGCAGGCGTTCTCGATCCCGTCCGACTCGATGCAGAACACATTGCAGCGGGGCGACCGGGTGCTGGTGGACAAGCTCACCCCGTGGTTCGGCTCCGAGCCGGAGCGCGGTGAGGTGGTCGTCTTCCACGACCCGGGCGGCTGGCTCGGCGAGACGCAGACGCAGAGCTCCGGCCCGGTCGCCGAGGGCATCCAGAAGGCGCTCAGCTTCATCGGGCTGATGCCTTCGGCGGAGGAGAAGGATCTGATCAAGCGGGTCATCGCGGTGGGCGGGGACACCGTCTCCTGCAAGCGCGGCGGCAAGGTCATGGTCAACGGCAAGCCGCTGGACGAGCCGTACATCTTCCCCGGGAACACGCCCTGCGACGAGAAGCCGTTCGGCCCGATCAAGGTGCCCGAGGGCCGGATCTGGGTGATGGGCGACCACCGCCAGGACTCGCTGGACTCCCGCTACCACCAGAACCTCAACAACGGCACGGTCTCGGTGGACGATGTGGTCGGGCGCGCGATCGTCATCGCCTGGCCCATCGACCGCTGGTCCACCCTGTCGGTGCCGGGCACCTTCGACCAGCCGGGGCTGGGCGCGGCCGCCGCGATGGCCCCCTCGGCCATGGGACTCGCGGGCGCGGTGCCGATCGTGCTGTGGCGCCGCCGCAGGCTGATCGCCAAGGTCCGGGCGGACGCCGAGGCCCGCGCGGAACGGCGGACCGCTGACTGCTGACGAGGTCGGTACCGCCGGGTAAGGTGCGGTTCCGTGTGCCCCGGGGCACACGGAACCTGATCTTCTACGTCTGTTGCGTACGGCGGGAGCACTGGGATGAGCGGAGCCCGAGGGGCGGGGGGCGGCAAACCGCCGGGGCGTACGCCGGGCAGCGTGCTGTCCGGGCTGGCGGTGGCCGTCGGGTGTGTGCTGTTCCTGGGCGGCTTCGTGTGGGGCGCGGTGCTCTACAAGCCGTACACCGTCCCGACCGACTCCATGGCGCCGACGATCGGCAAGGGCGACCGGGTGCTGGCGCAGCGGATCGACGGTGGCGAGGTGCGCCGCGGCGATGTGGTCGTCTTCCACGACCAGGTGTGGGGCGACCTGCCGATGGTGAAGCGGGTGATCGGGGTCGGCGGCGACCGGGTCGAGTGCTGTGACGAGCAGGGCCGGCTGCGGGTGAACGGCAAGGTCCTCGAGGAACCGTATCTGCGCTCGGGTGATCAGGCGTCCTCGACGGCCTTCTCCACCACGGTGCCCAAGGGCCGGCTGTTCCTGCTGGGCGACCATCGGAGCGACTCCCTCGACTCACGGGTGCACCTCACCGACGAGGCCGGCGGCGCCGTGGAGCGGGGCGCGGTGACCGCCCGGGTGGACGCCACCGCCTGGCCGCTGGGGGCCTGGGGGACGGTGGGGCGGCCTGAGGCGTTCCAGGCCCTGCCGGGCGGTGTGTCGCAGCCGGGGCCGCTGAGGCTGATCCTGGTGGCGGTCGTCGTGGGCGCCGTGCTGATCCTGGCGGGCGCGGCCCATGGGCCGTTCGTCCGGCGCAGGGCGGGCGGCGGCGCGCGGCGGGACCAGGCGGCGGAGGGGAAGGTGGCCGCGCATGGCTGAGCGGACTGGCGAAGCCCAGCGGACCGGCACGGACGAGCGGCGGCTGCGGAAGGTCGCGCGGGTGGTGCTGCTGGATCCGCAGGACCGCATTCTGCTGCTGCACGGCTTCGAGCCGGACGATCCCTCCTCGACGTGGTGGTTCACTCCGGGCGGCGGCCTGGAGGACGGGGAGAGCCGCGAGCAGGCGGCCCTCAGGGAGCTCGCGGAGGAGACCGGGATCACCGATGCGCGGCTCGGCCCGCTGCTGTGGCGGCGGGTCTGCTCGTTCCCGTTCGCCGGGCGGCGGTGGGACCAGGACGAGTGGTACTACCTGTGTCGTACCCGACAGACCGAGGCCCGCACCGGCGGCGGGCTGACCGAGCTGGAGCGGCGGAGCGTGGCCGGGCTGCGGTGGTGGACGGCGGAGGAGCTGGCCGCCGCGACCGAGCCGGTGTACCCGACCCGGCTGGCGGAGCTGTTGCGTACGCTGCTCGCCGAGGGACCACCGAGTGCACCGGTGATCCTGGAGACTGAGCGCGTCTGACGCACAATGGGGGGACGCACGGCTGAAGGGGAACATGCCATGAGCGCCGAGGACCTCGAGAAGTACGAGACCGAGATGGAGCTGAAGCTCTACCGGGAGTACCGCGATGTCGTCGGTCTGTTCAAATATGTGATCGAGACCGAGCGTCGCTTCTATCTCACCAACGACTACGAGATGCAGGTGCACTCGGTCCAGGGCGAGGTCTTCTTCGAGGTGTCGATGGCCGACGCCTGGGTCTGGGACATGTACCGCCCGGCCCGCTTCGTGAAGCAGGTGCGCGTTCTGACGTTCAAGGATGTGAATATCGAGGAGCTGAACAAGAGCGACCTCGACCTTCCGGGTGGCTGAGTTGTCCACAGCGGCCCGGCCGTCCACAGAAATGCTCCAAGATCCCTGAGCGGGGCGCGGGGGCGTCACAGTCGGTGCCGGAGGTGGTGCCGAATGAACGCCCGAGGAGCACTGGGCCGCTACGGCGAGGATGTGGCGGTGCGCCGGCTGGCGGAAGCCGGGATGACCGTCCTGGAGCGCAATTGGCGGTGCCGGGACGGCGAGATCGACATCGTCGCGCTCGACGCCGGGGCGCTGGTGATGTGCGAGGTCAAGACGCGCCGCGAGGGCGGGTACGAGCATCCGATGGCGGCCGTCGGCCCCGACAAGACCGAGCGGCTGCGGCGGCTGGCGGAGCGCTGGCTGGAGCGGCACGGCGGCCCGCCGCCGGGCGGAGTGCGCATCGACGTGGTGGCGGTGGTGCTGCCGCGCAGGGGCGCGCCCGTGGTCGAGCATGTGCGGGGGGTGGCCTGATGGGGTTCGCCCGCACCTGCTCGGTGGCGCTGGTCGGGGTCGAGGGCGTCGTGGTGGAGGTCCAGGCCGATCTGGAGCCGGGAGTGGCGGCCTTCACACTCGTCGGGCTGCCCGACAAGAGCCTGGTGGAGAGCCGGGACCGGGTCCGCGCGGCCGTCGTCAACTCGGGATGCGAATGGCCCCAGAGGAAGCTCACGGTGGGACTCAGCCCGGCGTCCGTCCCCAAGGGCGGCAGCGGCTTCGACCTGGCCGTGGCCTGTGCGGTGCTCGGGGCGGCCGAGCGCGTCGACCCGCGGGAGATCGCCGATCTGATGATGATCGGGGAGTTGGGCCTGGACGGCCGGGTCCGGCCGGTGCGTGGGGTGCTGCCCGCCGTCCTCGCCGCCTCCGAGGCGGGCTACCGGCAGGTCGTGGTCCCCGAGCAGACGGCGGCGGAGGCGGCCCTGGTGCCGGGCGTCTCGGTGCTGGGCGTGCGGAGCCTGCGCCAGCTGATCGCGGTGCTGACGGACGAGCCGGTGCCGGAGGAGGAGGCCCAGGAGCTGGGCCGCCCCGATCCGATGCTCGCCGGGCTCACCGTGCCCGGCGCCGGTATGGGCACCGGCGTCGCCGCGGTGCCCGGGGCCGGGGCCAGGCGGCCCGATCTGGCCGAGGTGGCCGGGCAGCGGGCCGCCCGCACCGCCCTGGAGGTCGCGGCCGCGGGCGGGCACCACCTCTTCCTCAGCGGGCCGCCGGGCGCCGGCAAGACCATGCTGGCCGAGCGGCTGCCCGGTCTGCTGCCACCGCTCACCCAGCAGGAGGCCCTGGAGGTCACCGCGGTCCACTCGGTCGCCGGGGTCCTCCCGCCGGGCCAGCCGCTGGTGGACACCCCGCCCTACTGCGCCCCGCATCACTCGGCGACCATGGCCGCCCTCGTCGGCGGGGGCAACGGTCTGCCGAGACCGGGCGCGGTCTCGCTCGCCCACCGCGGGGTGCTCTTCCTCGACGAGGCTCCCGAGTTCAGCGGGCAGGCACTGGACGCCCTGCGGCAGCCCCTGGAGTCGGGGCATGTGGTGGTGGCCCGGTCCGCCGGGATGATGCGGATGCCGGCGCGCTTCTTGCTGATGCTGGCGGCCAACCCCTGCCCCTGCGGGCGCCATGGGCTGATGGGCGACGTCTGCGAGTGCTCGCCCGCCACGGTCCGCCGCTACCAGGCGCGGCTGTCCGGTCCGCTGCTGGACCGGGTGGACCTGCGCGTCCATGTCGAGGCGGTGAGCCGCGCCGAGCTCACCGGGGCCGGTGGCGCGGCGGAGAGCAGCGCGTCCGTCGCGGCCCGGGTGCGGGAGGCCCGGGAGCGGTCCGCCGCCCGCCTCCAGGACACCCCCTGGCGGCTGAACAGCGAGGTGCCCGGCCATGAGCTGCGCACCCGCTGGCAGCCGTCCCCCGGCGCGCTGCGTGAGGCCGAGCGGGACATGGAGCGCGGGCTGCTCACCGCCCGGGGGCTCGACCGGGTGCTGAGGGTCGCCTGGACCGTCGCCGACCTGGCCGGGCACGACCGGCCCATGGCGCCGGACATCGCCCAGGCGCTGCAACTGCGCACCGGAGTCAGCCGCGGGGTGCCGGTCGGAGCGGGGGAGTACTGATGTCCGTACCTTCGGCGGGCGGCCCCGGCGCCGTCCCCGCCCTGTTCCGCGAGCCCCGGCAGGGGCGCGATGTGCCGGGCGACGGCCGCGACACCCGGGGCGAGGGGTGCGACGTTCCGGGCGCGGGGCACGAGATTCCGGATGAGGGGCAGGGGCTCCCCGGGCGGCGGGGCGTCCCGGAGGAGGAGCGCCTGGCGCGGGCGGCGCTCACCCGGCTCGTGGAGCCCGGGGACCAGACGGTGGGGCGCTGGCTGCGCCGCATGGGGCCGGAGGCGCTGTGGCGGGCGCTCACCGGCAAGGGCAAGCCACCGCCCGGGGCGACCGGGGACCGGCTGGCCGGGTGCGCCCTCCGGGCGGCCGCGCTGGACCCGGCCGCGGACCTCGCACTGATCGCCCGGTGCGGAGGACGGTTCATCTGCCCCGGCGATCTGGACTGGCCCGGTCAGCTCGACGACCTCGGTGACACTCGCCCGGTCGGGTTATGGGTGCGCGGCCGGGCATCGCTGCGGATGTGGGCGCTGCGCTCGGTCGCCGTGGTGGGCGCGCGGGCCTGCAGCGACTACGGCGCGCATGTCGCGGCGACCCTCGGTGCCGGGCTGGCCGAGCGGGGCTGGGTGGTGGTCTCCGGGGCGGCCCACGGTGTGGACGGCGCCGCTCACCGAGGGGCGCTCGCCGCGGACGGGGCCACCGTCGCGGTGCTCGCCTCCGGTGTGGACGTCCCCTATCCGCGCGGGCATGCCGAGTTGATCGCGCGGATCGCGGAACAGGGCCTGGTGCTTGCCGAGTTGCCGCCCGGAGCACATCCGACACGGGCCAGATTCGTGCTCCGCAACCGGGTCATCGCCGCCCTGACCCGCGGCACGGTCGTGGTCGAGGCCCAGTACCGCAGCGGATCGCTGGTCACCGCGCGCCGGGCACAACAGCTCGGGCGGTCCACCATGGGGGTGCCGGGACCGGTGACCAGCGGGCTCTCCGCCGGGGTGCACGAACTGCTGCGCGGGGAGGCCGTCCTGGTCACCGACGCCGCCGAAGTCGCCGAGCTCATCGGCGGCATCGGAGACCTCGCTCCCGAGCGGCGGGGGCCGCTGATCGAGCGGGACCTGCTCGATCCCGTGACGGCACGGGTGCTGGAAGCGTTGTCGGCACGGGGCGGCAACGACCTGCGGGAGGTGGCCCGGGAATCCGGGACCGGCTGCGACGAGGCCCTGGGCCGGCTCCACGAACTGCTCGCCCTGGGCTTCGTCGAACGTCATGGCGATCGCTGGGAGTTGATGCGTCCGGTGCGCCGGAGTGACGGCGCACGGCGAGGCGATCCCCCGAATCGGGGCAATCGGGTGAAAGGGTTGAGGCGATGACCGTATCCGCACACCGCCGAGCCGACGCCCTTCGCATACCGCGACGCCGCAGTCACGCTACGCTCACAAGGTTTCCGGCGGAAGCGTACGTCCGCACCCATGTCATGGCAGAACGGCTCAAGGCGACGAATGCCCCAGCACATCTCCGGGTCTGACAGCGCGGCGCCGCCCGCGGCCCGCGGCGCGGTGCGCCCTGCCGCGCCCTCCTCGCTCGACGAGCTGTGGCGGTCGTACAAGACCACGGGCGACGGCCGGCTGCGGGAGCAGCTGATCCTGCACTACTCACCGCTGGTGAAATATGTGGCCGGCCGGGTCAGCGTCGGACTGCCCTCCAACGTCGAGCAGGCGGACTTCGTCTCGTCCGGGGTCTTCGGACTGATCGACGCCATCGAGAAGTTCGACCCCGAGCGCGCCATCAAGTTCGAGACCTACGCGATCACCCGCATCCGCGGCGCGATGATCGACGAGCTGCGGGCACTGGACTGGATCCCGCGGTCGGTGCGCCAGAAGGCTCGGGCCGTGGAGCGGGCGTACGCCACGCTGGAGGCCCGGCTGCGCCGCACGCCCTCGGAGGCCGAGGTGGCCGCCGAGATGGACATCGGCCTGGAGGAACTGCACGGTGTTTTCAGCCAGTTGTCGCTCGCCAATGTGGTCGCCCTGGAGGAGCTGCTGCACGTGGGCGGCGAGGGCGGTGACCGGCTCAGCCTCATGGACACCCTCGAGGACACCGCCGCGGACAACCCGGTCGAGGTGGCCGAGGACCGGGAGCTGCGCCGGCTGCTCGCCCGCGCGATCAACACCCTCCCGGAGCGGGAGAAGACCGTGGTCACGCTCTACTACTACGAGGGGCTCACGCTCGCCGAGATCGGTCAGGTGCTCGGCGTCACCGAGAGCCGGGTCAGCCAGATCCACACCAAGTCGGTGCTCCAGCTGCGGGCGAAACTCGCCGACGTCGGGCGCTGAATCGTCCCTTCGGCATCGCCCTCCCGGCGGCCTCTTCCGTAAAGTGGACGGGTGCCCAGGATTCGAGCGGCCTCAGTGGCCGAGCACCGGACGATGCAGCGCGCGGCCCTGCTGGAGGCCGCCCGCTCCCTGCTGTCCGAGGGCGGAACGGAGGCGCTGACCTTCCCCGCCCTCGCCGAGCGCACGGGCCTCGCGCGGTCCTCCGTCTATGAGTACTTCCGCTCCCGCGCCGCCGTGGTCGAGGAGCTGTGCGCCGTCGATTTCCCGGTCTGGGCCGCCGAGGTCGAGGCCGCGATGGAGGGGGCCGACGGACCCGAGGCGAAGATCGAGGCGTATGTCCGCCGGCAGCTGGCGCTCGTCGGCGACCGCCGGCACCGCGCCGTGGTGGCGATCTCCGCCGGTGAGCTGGACGCGGGCGCGCGGGAGAAGATCCGGGCCGCCCATGGTGGGCTGATCGCCATGGTGGTCGAGGCCCTCGCGGCCCTCGGGCATGAGCAGCCGCGGCTCTCGGCCGTGCTGCTCCAGGGCGTCGTGGACGCCGCGGTCCGGCGCATCGAGCTGGGCGCGGCCGAGGACCCCGAGCGGATCACCGAGGCGGCCGTCGCCATGGCCCTGCGCGGCGTCCGGGGCTGACCTCCGCTCTCCGGTTCCTTCGCCGCCCCACCGGATGCGTGGGGCGGCGACCCAGGCGGATTCGCGCCCAGACAGACGCCCCCACCAGCGCCGCTGCCGCCGGCAGCCGGGTGCCCCCGGCGGGGGAGGCGAGGGCGGTGACCACGGGCGCGTCGCGCACACCGAACACCGGAAGCAGTCGGGAGGGGCCGCCCCGCAGCATCGACGGCGGCAGCAGCGACAGGGGGTCGAGATAGCGGTCCGCGCGCCGCAGCCCCCAGTGCAGGCAGCCGGACCGGCAATGGAAGGGGCCCGGCGCCACCACGCCGACCACCTGCCCCGCCCTCACCCGCTCACCCTTCGCCACCGTGGCACGCACCGGTTCGTAGGTGGTGCGCAGCGGAGGGGAGCCGGTCCCGGACAGCTCGACCACCAGCACGCCGCGGCCCGCGACCGGCCCCGCGAAGCTCACCCGCCCCGCTCCCGCCGCCCGCACCCGCTCGCCCGCGCGCGCCGCGAGATCGACCCCGCGATGCCCTGCCGCCCAGGGCGCCGGCGGTGGCCGCCAGCCCCTCAGCACGCTCGGCCGCACCGCCGGCCCACCATCGACCGGCCAGGACCGCTCGCGGACCCCGCCCGGATCCGCCACCGCGCTCCGATCCGCCGCCGCGGCCGGTGTCGCCGGCAGGAGTGCCGCCGGAAGAGCCGGAAGAGCTGCCGCCAGCACCGGCAGCGCCAGAATCACCAGGGCAAGCGCCCGTCCCACCACAAGCCTTCGCATGCCCTCCACGGTGGCCCGGCGGCTCGAAACGGGTGGATCATGGGCGGAATCGGGGGACTACTCACGGGTTGTGGATAACGCCGTCACCCGGCACCGTACCCGTCCCGTACACTTCTTATGGCGATCCGGGTCACCGGATCGACTTCGCACGCCCCGCCACCGGCGCTCCGATCGCGCATCGGTCAGCTCGGTGGCCGCGCCTCTCGGTCTTCGGACGACACCTGAAAAGGGCCCCGTCCGTGGCAGGCGCGTCGGGACGTCAGGAGCGGCGGCCGCCCGGCCGCCGTGGAACCGAGTACCTCAAGGAGTACGGCCATGGCCGTCGTCACGATGCGGGAGCTGCTGGAGAGCGGCGTCCACTTCGGGCACCAGACCCGCCGCTGGAACCCGAAGATGAAGCGCTTCATCTTCACCGAGCGCAACGGCATCTACATCATCGACCTGCTCCAGTCGCTGTCGTACATCGACCGCGCCTACGAGTTCGTCAAGGAGACCGTTGCCCACGGCGGCTCCATCATGTTCGTCGGCACGAAGAAGCAGGCGCAGGAGGCCATCGCCGAGCAGGCGACCCGCGTCGGCATGCCGTACGTCAACCAGCGCTGGCTGGGCGGTATGCTCACCAACTTCTCGACCGTCTACAAGCGCCTTCAGCGCCTGAAGGAGCTCGAGCAGATCGACTTCGAGGACGTGGCCGCCTCCGGCCTCACCAAGAAGGAGCTCCTGGTCCTCTCCCGTGAGAAGGCCAAGCTGGAGAAGACCCTCGGCGGTATCCGCGAGATGCAGAAGGTGCCGAGCGCCGTCTGGATCGTGGACACCAAGAAGGAGCACATCGCCGTCGGTGAGGCGCGCAAGCTCCGGATCCCGGTCGTCGCGATCCTCGACACCAACTGCGACCCGGACGAGGTCGACTACAAGATCCCGGGCAACGACGACGCGATCCGCTCCGTCACCCTGCTCACCCGGGTGATCGCCGACGCCGTCGCCGAGGGCCTCATCGCCCGCTCCGGCGTCGCCACCGGTGACGAGAAGGCCGACAAGGCCGCGGGTGAGCCGCTCGCCGAGTGGGAGCGCGACCTGCTCGAGGGCGAGAAGAAGGCGGACGAGGGCGAGGCCAAGCCCGCCGAGGCCGCCGCGGACAAGCCGGCCGAGGACGCCAAGCCCGCCGAGGACGCCAAGCCGGCCGAGGCCCCCGCCGCGGGCGCCGAGCAGGGCTGACCACTCAGACGTCACTCAGACGGTGTATGACGGCGGGGGACGGTGCCGGTGGCGCCGCCCCCGCCGTTCACCCGTAGAGCTTTCGACTTTCGAGAAGAGATTCACAGATCATGGCGAACTTCACCGCCGCTGACGTCAAGAAGCTCCGTGAGCTGACCGGCGCCGGCATGATGGACTGCAAGAAGGCGCTGGACGAGGCCGAGGGCAACGTCGACAAGGCCGTCGAGATCCTGCGCGTCAAGGGCCAGAAGGGCGTGGCCAAGCGCGAGGGTCGCAGCGCCGAGAACGGTGCCGTCGTCTCCGTCATCGCGGACGACAAGTCCTCCGGCGTGCTGGTCGAGCTGAAGTGCGAGACCGACTTCGTGGCCAAGGGCGACAAGTTCGTGGCCGTCGCCGACGCCATCGCCGCCCACGTCGCCAAGACCTCCCCGGCCGATCTGGAGGCCCTGCTCTCCTCCGAGATCGAGGCGGGCAAGACCGTCCAGGCGTACGTCGACGAGGCCAACGCGACCCTCGGCGAGAAGATCGTCCTGGACCGCTTCGCGCAGTTCTCCGGCGGCTACGTCGCGGCGTACATGCACCGCACCAGCCCGGACCTGCCGCCGCAGGTCGGCGTCCTGGTCGAGCTGGACAAGGAAGACGCCACGGTCGCCAAGGACGTCGCGCAGCACATCGCGGCCTTCGCCCCGAAGTTCCTCACCCGTGACGAGATCCCGGCCGAGACGGTCGAGAACGAGCGCCGGGTCGCCGAGGCCACCGCTCGCGAGGAGGGCAAGCCCGAGGCCGCCCTGCCGAAGATCATCGAGGGCCGCGTCAACGGCTTCTTCAAGGAGAACGTCCTGGTGGACCAGGCGTTCGCCAAGGACAACAAGAAGTCCGTCCAGAAGATCCTGGACGAGGCCGGTGTCTCGCTCAAGCGCTTCGCCCGTTTCCGCGTCGGCGTCTGAGCCGAGCAGCGAATGACCGGCGACCCCGATAGGGTCGTAGGCAGCCAACCGTCAACCGGTCGGCCGCAGATGTGACGAGGAGGCCATTGCCGCAGAGGTCGTAACAGGACCCGTCCGGCAGTGGCCTTCTTCGTATGTGCACGAGGAGATCTCCAATGAATCACGGCGCGGACGCCAAACAGGCCGCCGACGACAAGAAAGCGCACGGCGCGGCCCAGCACGGCCGCTTCCTGCTGAAGCTGTCCGGCGAGGCGTTCGCCGGAGGCGGGGGACTCGGTGTCGACCCGGACGTCGTGCACGCCATCGCCCGCGAGGTCGCCGCCGTGGTGCGGGACGGCGCCGAGATCGCCATCGTCATCGGCGGCGGCAACTTCTTCCGCGGTGCGGAGCTACAGCAGCGCGGTATGGACCGGGCCCGCTCGGACTACATGGGCATGCTCGGAACCGTCATGAACTGCCTCGCCCTCCAGGACTTCCTGGAAAAGGAGGGCATCGACTCCCGCGTCCAGACCGCCATCACCATGGGGCAGGTCGCGGAGCCGTACATTCCGCTGCGCGCGGTGCGCCATCTGGAGAAGGGGCGCGTGGTCATCTTCGGCGCGGGCATGGGCATGCCGTACTTCTCCACGGACACCACCGCGGCCCAGCGCGCCCTGGAGATCGACGCACAGGCCCTGCTCATGGGCAAGAACGGCGTGGACGGGGTCTATGACTCCGACCCCGCCCGCAACCCCGACGCGGTGAAGTTCGACGCGCTGGAGTACGGCGAGGTGATCACCCGGGACCTCAAGGTCGCCGACGCCACCGCGATCACCCTCTGCCGGGACAACAAGCTGCCCATCCTCGTCTTCGAGCTCCTGGCCGAAGGAAATATCGCGCGCGCGGTGAAGGGTGAGAAGATCGGCACTCTGGTGAGCGACCAGGGCTCCCGGGCCTGACGGCTCGTACGGGGGATGGACAACGGCCTGCCGGTCGGACACCGTGCAGGAGAAGACGCACGCAGGGGCGAGGCTCTGCTTACTGATAACACCAGGAGCAAGTGGTGATCGAAGAGATCCTCCTCGAGGCCGAGGAGAAGATGGAGAAGGCCGTTGTGGTCGCCAAGGAGGACTTCGCCGCGATCCGCACCGGGCGTGCGCACCCGGCGATGTTCAACAAGATCGTGGCGGACTACTACGGTGCGCTGACGCCGATCAATCAGCTGGCGTCGTTCTCGGTGCCCGAGCCGCGGATGGCCGTGGTCACGCCGTTCGACAAGACCGCGCTCCGCAACATCGAGCAGGCGATCCGGGACTCGGACCTGGGCGTCAACCCGAGCAATGACGGCAATATCATCCGGGTGGTGTTCCCCGAGCTCACCGAACAGCGCCGCAAGGAGTTCATCAAGGTCGCCAAGGGCAAGGGCGAGGACGCGAAGATCTCGATCCGCAGCGTCCGGCGCAAGGCCAAGGAGTCCATCGACAAGCTGATCAAGGACGGCGAGGTCGGCGAGGACGAGGGGCGCCGTGCCGAGAAGGAGCTCGACGACCTCACGGCGAAGTATGTCGCGCAGGTGGATGAGCTGCTCAAGCACAAGGAAGCCGAGCTGCTCGAGGTCTGATGAACGACTCTTCCTGGGGGGCCCCACCGAGCGCCGGACTCCGGGGACCGGATCAGGGCACCGCACCCGGCTATGGCTGGGAGGTGCCCTCTTCTTCGGCGGGTCCCGTGCACGAGGTGGGTGGGGCGGCGCAGACTCGCCCCATGCCCACCGTGCCTCACGCAGGCGGCGACTCCGGCGAGGCCGCCGACCGTGACCGGGGGGCCGCCCAGCCGGGTGGCCCCCTCTTCCGCGACGAGCGGGAGCCGCAGCCCGGATCCCGGCAGCCCGCCGGGCATCCGCCGACGCCCCCCGACCCCGCGTCCGACCCGGCCCTGGCCGGCGGCGCGCGCAGCGGCGGTGCGGGGCAGGGGAAGAAGAAGAGCGCCGGCCGCAATCTGCGCGCCGCGATAGGGGTGGGCGTCGGCCTCGGCGTGATCATCGTGGCCTCGCTCTTCATCTACAAGCCCGTGTTCATCGGCGTGATAGCGGTCGCGGTGGTGGTCGGTCTCTGGGAGCTGACCTCGCGGCTGGCCGAGCGCAAGGACATCCGGGTCCCGTTGGTGCCGCTCGCCGTCGGCGGGGTCGCCATGGTCGTCGCCGGCTATGTGCGCGGGGCCCAGGGCGCGGTGGTGGCGGTGGCGCTCACGGCGCTCGCGGTGCTGGTCTGGCGGATGACCGAACCGCCCGACAACTACCTCAGGGACGTCACCGCGGGTGTCTTCGCCGCCTTCTACGTGCCGTTCCTGGCCACCTTCGTGGCGCTGATGCTCGACACCGGGGACGGCCCGTGGCGGGTCCTCACCTTCCTGCTGCTGACCGTGGTCAGCGACACGGGGGCGTACGCGGTGGGCTGGCGCTTCGGCCGGCATCCGCTGGCGCCGCGGATCAGCCCCGGCAAGACCCGCGAGGGGCTGCTGGGCGCGGTGACCTTCGCGATGGCCGCGGGCGCGCTGTGCATGCAGTACCTCATCGACGGCGGCGTCTGGTGGCAGGGCCTGCTGCTCGGCCTCGCCGCCGCGGTCAGCGCGACCCTCGGCGACCTCGGCGAGTCCATGATCAAGCGGGACCTCGGCATCAAGGACATGGGCAAGCTGCTGCCCGGCCACGGCGGGATCATGGACCGGCTCGACTCGCTGCTGCCCACCGCGCCGGTGGTGTGGCTGCTGCTGGTGATCTTCGTGGGCGGCTGACCACACCGGCCCACGGGCCCCGCGCCGCTCATGGCGCGGGGCCCTTCGTACGTCTGCGACACTGGGTGAACCATGCCTAAGCCCGGAGAACTCACCTTCGTCGCGCCGCGCGGGGCCAAGAAGCCGCCGCGGCACCTCGCCGACCTCACGCCCGCCGAGCGCCGGGAGGCCGTCGCCGCCCTCGGGGAGAAGCCCTTCCGGGCCGGTCAGGTGTCGCGTCACTACTTCGCCCGCTACGCCGACGACCCCGCCCAGTGGACCGACATACCGGCGGCCGCGCGCGAGAAGCTGGCCGCCGGGCTGCTGCCGGAGCTGATGAGCGTGGTGCGGCACATCAGCTGTGACGACGACACCACCCGCAAGACCCTGTGGCGGCTCTTCGACGGCACGCTCGTGGAGTCCGTGCTGATGCGCTACCCGGACCGGGTGACCATGTGCATCAGCTCACAGGCCGGCTGTGGGATGAACTGCCCGTTCTGCGCCACCGGCCAGGCGGGTCTGGACCGCAACCTGTCCACCGCCGAGATCGTGCACCAGATCGTGGACGGGATGCGGGCCCTGCGCGATGGTGAGATCCCCGGTGGGCCGGCCCGGCTGTCCAACATCGTCTTCATGGGCATGGGCGAGCCGCTGGCCAACTACAACCGCGTCGTCGGCGCCATCCGCCGGCTCACCGACCCCGAGCCCGACGGTCTCGGTCTTTCCCAGCGCGGCATCACCGTCTCCACCGTGGGCCTCGTCCCGGCGATGCTGCGGTTCGCCGACGAGGGGTTCAAGTGCCGGCTCGCGGTCTCGCTGCACGCGCCCGACGACGAGCTGCGCGACACCCTCGTCCCGGTCAACACCCGCTGGAAGGTGCGCGAAGTCCTGGACGCCGCGTGGGAGTACGCGGAGAAGTCCGGCCGCCGGGTCTCCGTCGAGTACGCGCTGATCAAGGACATCAACGACCAGGCGTGGCGTGCCGACCTGCTCGGCCGGCTGCTCAAGGGCCACCGGGTGCATGTCAACCTCATCCCGCTCAACCCGACGCCCGGCTCCAAGTGGACGGCGTCCCGGCCCGAGGACGAAAAGGCGTTCGTGGCCGCCCTGGAGGCCCACGGGGTGCCGGTGACCGTCCGGGACACCCGGGGACAGGAGATCGACGGGGCCTGCGGGCAGCTGGCGGCTGCGGAGCGCTGAGGACCGGCTGATACGGTGCCTGAGCATCATCGCGTCATGTGTTCGTCGCGGCGGTGAACCTTCGTACAAATGAACATTCCGACAGGGGAGCGCTGAAGAGCGCTGAGAGTGCGGCACGGCCGCAGACCCTCGGACCTGATCCGGGTCATACCGGCGTAGGGAGTCAGCATCACCATGAACAGCCAGTTTCGGCATGCCATCGCGGCCACCCTCCTCGGCTCACTCGCCCTGGGCACGCTCGTCGGCTGCGGCGAGGACTCCAAGAGCGGCTCGGACTCCAAGACGGTCACCCTGGTCACCCACGACTCGTTCGCGGCCTCCAAGGCGGTCCTCAAGGAGTTCACCGAGGAGACCGGCTACACGGTGCGGGTGCAGGCCGGGGGCGACGCGGGGGCCGCCGTCAACCAGGCGATCCTGTCCAAGGGCCACCCCCAGGGCGATGTGTTCTTCGGCGTGGACAACACCCTGCTCTCCCGCGCGCTCGACAACGACCTGTTCACCCCCTACTCGGCGAAGGGCCTGGACAAGGTCCCGGCCGCCCTCCAGCTCGACCGGGCCGAACACCGCGTCACCCCGGTCGACTTCGGCGACATCTGCGTCAACTACGACCGCGAGTACTTCGCCGACAAGAAGCTGGCACCGCCCCGGACGCTCGACGATCTGACCAAGCCCGCCTACAAGAACCTCCTCGTCACCGAGAACGCCGCCACCTCGTCCCCCGGTCTCGGCTTCCTTCTTGCCACGGCCGCCACGTACGGCGACGACGGCTGGCAGGGCTACTGGAAGAAGCTGCGGGCCAACGGCGTCGAGGTGGTCGACGGCTGGGAGCAGGCGTACTACGACCGGTTCTCCGGCTCGGCCGGCGGCGGCAAGGGCGACCGGCCGCTCGTCGTCTCCTACGCCTCGAGCCCGCCCGCCGAGGTGGCCGACGCCAAGACCAAGCCCGCCAAGGCCCCCACCGGGGTGGCGACGGGCACCTGCTTCCGGCAGGTGGAATTCGCCGGGCTGCTGAACGGCGCGGGCAACACCAAGGGCGGCAAGGCGCTGCTGGACTTCCTGCTGAGCAAGCGGTTCCAGGAGGACGTCCCCCTGAACATGTACGTCAACCCGGCGCGCGAGGACGCCAAGCTGCCGGATCTGTTCACCCGGTACGGGGCCACGATCGCCGACTCGGCCACCCTGGCGCCGCAGAAGATCGCCAAGAACCGTGAGCAGTGGGTCAAGACATGGTCCTCGCTGGTCCTGTAGAGCCCCGCGAGAACCGTAAGAAGGCCGTCGGCCTCCGTAAGACAGGTGAGGCCGACGGCCGCGGCCGTCGCGCGACCGCCCTCCGGCTCGTCCTGATGGCGGTGCCGCTCGCCTTCTTCGCGGTCTTCTTCGCCTATCCCGTGGCCGCCATCGTCACCCGGGGGCTGCGCGTCGGCGGGCGATGGCGGTTCGGCCGGATCGCCGAGGTGATGACCGATCCGGCGACGCTGGACGTCCTGTGGTTCACCTGCTGGCAGGCGGTGGCCTCGACCGCCTTGACGCTCGCGGTCGCGCTCCCGGGCGCCTATGTCTTCGCCCGCCTCGACTTCCCCGGCAAGGGACTGCTGCGGGCCGTGGTGACCGTGCCGTTCGTCCTGCCGACCGTCGTCGCCGGATCGGCCTTCCTGGCCCTGCTCGGCCGGGGCGGGCTGCTGGACGAGCTGTGGGGCGTACGGCTGGACACCTCCGTCTGGGCGATCCTCCTGGCCCATGTCTTCTTCAACTACGCGGTGGTCGTACGGACCGTCGGCGGGCTGTGGGCCCAGCTCGACCCGCGCCAGGAGGAGGCCGCGCGGGTGCTCGGCGCGGGCCGGCTGTCGGCCTGGCGCCGGGTGACGCTGCCCGCGCTGGCTCCCGCCGTGGCCGCCGCCGCGCTGATGGTGCTCCTGTTCACCTTCACCTCCTTCGGCGTGATCCAGATCCTCGGCGGCCCCCGCTACGCCACCCTGGAGGTGGCGATCTACCGGCAGACCGCGCAGCTGCTCGACCTCCCCACGGCGGCGGTGCTCACCCTCGTGCAGTTCGCCGCGGTCGCGGTCGTCCTGGCCCTGCACGCGTGGACCGTAAGGCGGCGGGAGAGCGCCCTGCGGCTCGTCGACCCCGGCCGTACGGCGCGCCGCCCGAAGGGCCCGGCCCAGTGGGCGCTGCTGTGGGGGGTGCTGGCGGTGGTCGCGCTGCTGATCGTGGCACCGCTCGCGGTGCTGGTGGAGCGCTCGCTGAACGGGCCGGACGGCTACGGATTCACCTACTACGAGGCGCTGCGGTCGGCCGCCGACAGCGGGGGCACCTTCTTCGTGGCCCCCATGGAGGCCGTCGGGAACTCCCTGCGGTACGCGGCGGTCGCCACCGTCTTCGCCCTCGTCGTGGGCGGCCTCGCCGCCGCCGCGCTCACCCGCAGGGCGGGGCGGCTGGTGCGGGGCTTCGACGCGCTGCTGATGCTGCCGCTGGGCACCTCGGCCGTCACCGTGGGCTTCGGGTTCCTGATCGCCCTCGACGAGCCCCCGTTGGACCTGCGCGCCTCCTGGGTCCTGGTGCCGCTCGCCCAGGCCCTGGTGGGCGTGCCCTTCGTCGTGCGGACCATGCTGCCCGTGCTGCGGGCGGTGGACCACCGGCTCCGGGAGGCGGCCGCCGTGCTCGGGGCGTCTCCGTGGCGCGTCTGGCGGGAGGTGGATCTGCCGCTGGTCGGACGGGCCGTGGCGGTCGCGGCGGGCTTCGCGTTCGCGGTCTCCCTGGGCGAGTTCGGGGCCACCGTCTTCATCGCGCGCCCCGACCACCCGACCCTCCCGGTGGCCATCGCCCGCTTCCTGGGCCGGGCCGGACAGCTCACCTATGGGCAGGCGATGGCCCTGAGCACGATCCTGATGCTGGTCTGCGCCGGGTCGCTGCTGGCGCTCGAGCGCATCCGCACCGACCGTTCCGGAGAGTTCTGAATGACGCTGCTGCGACTGGACGAGGTGACCGTAAGGTTCGGTCGGCGCGACGCGCTGGACGCCGTCGACCTGGAGGTCGCCGAACACGAGACGGTCTGTGTGCTGGGTCCGAGCGGAAGCGGCAAGTCCACCATGCTGCGCGTGGTGGCCGGGCTCCAGCGAGCCGACGCCGGCCGGGTGTGGCTCGCCGGACGCGACCAGAGCGGGGTGCCCGTCCACCGGCGCGGAGTGGGGCTGATGTTCCAGGACCACCAGCTGTTCCCGCAGCGGGACGTGGGCGGCAACGTCGCCTTCGGGCTGCGGATGCGCAAGGTGGGCCGCGCGGAGGCGGACCGCAGGGTCGCCGAACTGCTGGAGCTGGTGGGGCTGCCGGGCGCGCAGCGCCGCCCCGTCGACTCGCTCTCCGGCGGTGAGCAGCAGCGGGTGGCGCTCGCCCGCGCGCTGGCCCCGCGGCCCAAGGTGCTGATGCTGGACGAGCCGCTGGGCCAGCTCGACCGGGGGTTGCGGGAGCGGCTGGTCGTCGAGCTGCGCGAGCTCTTCGAACGACTGGGCACCACCGTCCTCGCGGTCACCCACGACCAGGGGGAGGCGTTCGCGCTCGCGGACCGGGTCGTGGTGATGGAAAACGGCCGGATCGCCCAGACCGGCAGCCCCCTGGAGGTGTGGCAGCGGCCCGCCACCGAGTTCGTCGCCCGCTTCCTCGGCTTCGACAATGTGGTGGAGGCGGTCGTGCGCGGCGAGACCGCCGAGACCCGCTGGGGCGAGCTGCCCGTTCCGCCCGGCTCCCGGCCGGGCCCCGGCAGGCTGCTGGTCCGCCCGGCCGGGGTGCGGCTGACGGACCCCGGGGAGGGGCTGGTGTGCACCGTGGCGGCGCGCACCTTCCGCGGCGACCATGTGGCGCTCGTCCTGCGGCCCTCGGACCCGGCCGCGCCGCGTCTGGAGGCGTCCTGCCCCCTGAGGGACGCCCCGGAGGCGGGGACCCGGGTCGGGGCGGCCTTCGACCCGGCGGAGGTCGTGGTCCTGGATCCCGCGCCCTGACGCCGGGGCTCGGGACGCCGGGGCGGCCCAGCCGGCCGGGTCCCTGGCACCGGGATCCGTGACGCCGGGGCTTCTGTTGCCGGGGTCCGCGGCGCCGCGACTTCGCCTGCCGTGACTTGCGACGCCGGAACTTCTGCCTGCCGGGCTCCTGCGCCCAGGGCTGCTGACGTCGGCTCAGTCCAGCATCGAGACGAGCGCATCGGGGGCCTCGTCCACCGAGTCCACCAGCGCGATACGGGCCTTCATGGACCGTCCCTCGGCGAGCGCTTCGAGCAGCGGCCAGGTCGGCAGCCGCCGGGTCCAGTGGTCCCGGTCCACCAGCACCATCGGGGTCGGCTCACCGCGCGACTCGTAGTAGTTCGGCGTCGCGTTGTCGAAGATCTCCTGGACGGTGCCGGCGGCACCCGGCAGGAAGACCACGCCCGCGGTCGAACGGGCCAGCAGCCCGTCCTCGCGGGTGGCGTTGGCGAAGTACTTGGCGATGTGGGAGGCGAACGCGCTCGGCGGCTCGTGCCCGTAGAACCAGGTGGGGATGCCGACCGACGCCCCGCCGTCCGGCCAGCGCTCGCGCACCTCGAAGGCCGCCTCGGCCCACGCCCCGATGGACGGCCGGAAGGAGGGCGTCTTGCCGAGCAGTTCGAGCGCCTCGTCCAGCATCGCGTCCTCGTGCGGCGCCGCGTAGGCGCCCAGGTTCGCGGCCTCCATCGCGCCCGGCCCGCCGCCCGTCGCGACCGTGAGACCGGTCCGCGCCAGGGCCCGCCCGAGGCGTGCGGCGCCCGCGTACCCGCTGGTGCCGCGCTCCAGCGCGTGGCCGCCCATGACGCCCACCACCCGTGTCCCGACGAGGAGTTCGTCGAGCGCGTCGGAGATCGCGTCGTCGTGGATGGAGCGCAGCATCGAGGCGAAGATGTCGCCGTCCGTCTTGGTCCGCTGGAACCAGGCGTAGGCGAGCGCGTCCGGCGTCCGTGCGTAACCGCGTTCCGCGAGACCCTCGAAGAGTTCCGCGGGCGAGTAGAGGGAGCCGCGGTACGGATCGAACGGCAGATTCGGTACCGGCGGGAACACCAGCGCACCTCCGGCCCGCACCTTCGCCGCCGCCTTGGATTCCATCGGGCAGCCGAGGAAGACCGCTTCGCTGGTGTCGGTGGAGAGGAGCGCGGCCGTACGACCCGTCAGGTCCACGGACTGGACCCGGAACCCGGCCAGGGTGCCGCGGGCGACGACCTGGTCGAACTCCTCGATGGACTCTATTTCCCGGTCTGGTTCCTGCACGCCGACATGCTAATCACACCGGAGGTGGGGGGGCTGTGGATGGGGGGAATCGTGACCGGGCCGCCTGGCCGCACAATCCAGGTGTGAACACCCGAGACCCTCAGCGGTGGAACGGCATCGCCGTCAGCTGCGCCACCACCCACACCAGCGGCGCCAGGAGCGCCAGCAGCGCCGTCGCGCGCAGCGCGGCCGCCCCGCGGAGCAGCCGGGCCGGGGCGCCGAGGCGCAGCAGGGCGGCTGTCGTCCGCTCGCGTGCGCTCTTCGCCTCCAGGGCCGCCGTCAGGGCCGTGGCCGCTGCGCACAGCGTGACCAGGGCCGCGCCCAGACCGGTGAGCGGGCCGAAGGCATGGGCGCCGGACGGCCCGGAGACCCTTCCGTACAGCTCCAGGACGGTGTACGCGGCGGAGGCCAGGGCGCACAGCACGCCGACCGGACGTCCGATCAGCCCGGCCTCCTGCTGGAGCACGCGCCCGGCCAGCAGCCGCAGCAGGCCCGGCCGCCCGACGGCCAGCAGCATGCCGCACAGATGGGTCAGACCGGGGCCGGCCAGCACCAGTCCGAGCGCCGCCAGCGCCCAGCCGCCCACCACACCGGGCGGGTTGCCGCCGAGCTTGCCGGGCACGGCGAGCAGGGCGTCGGGGTGTGGGGGCGCGTCGCCGCTCGCGTACGCCTGGAGGGCGAGTCCGGCCGCGGTCAGCGCGATGCCCCAGGGAAGGCCGGAGGTGGCCTGGTGGGGCTGCGGCGCGACCGGCCCCGTCACGACGGTGGGCCGGGCCGGGGCCGCCGGGCGGCGGGTGCCGCGCGGTCCGCGGGCCGGCCGGTGCCCGGTCCGCGGCGGCCGGGGCCACAGCCCGGCCGCACACACCGCGCCCACCAGCACGGGGACGACGGCGATCAGGGTGACCGTGCCGACCGGCGGCAGCGACCGCCCGCCGCCGAGCTGCCGGCTCGCCGCCCCGTTTCCGGCCCAGCCCAGCCAGGAGCCGCCGAGGTCGCCGCGCAGATGCAGAAAGGCCAGCAGCGCCAGCACACCGCCGAGTGCGCAGGCGGCCGCCATCGAGGCCGCCGCGAGCAGGGCCGAACGGGCCGGGCCGAGCCCGGCCGCGGTGAAACCGGGGCCCGGCCCGGTGCTGGGGTCGGCGCGGCCCACGGCGACGGCCAGATGGACGGTCGCGGCCAGCGGCACGACGCACCACAGCAGCCGCCCCACCGCGTCCCGCGAGTCGGCGGGATGGCCCGAGGCGAACCCCAGGGCGCACAGCAGCAGAAAGCTCGCACCCGCCGCCGCGACGGTGACCAGCGACCGGCGCAGCAGCACCGACGGGCGGGCACCGCGGGCTAGGCGGAGGCTGAGCACGCGGCCCTGCCTTCCGCCCCGGCGGGGTCCGGGTCCACCCGGCGGCCGTCGAGCAGGGCGACGGTGCGGTCGGCCAGGGTGGCCACCTCCGGCTCATGGGTCGCGAGGACGACGGTGACGCCCTGGGAGCGGGCGGCCGAGGTGAGGGCGCGCAGTACCTGGGCGCGGTCGGCCCGGTGCAGCGGTGCGGTGGGCTCGTCGGCGAAGAGCACACGGGGCCCGGCGGCCAGCGCACGGGCGATCGCCACCCGCTGGCGCTGTGACTGCAGCAGTGCGGCGGGCCGCACCCGGGCGCATTCGCCGACGTCGAGCCGGTCCAGCCACTCACAGGCGGCGCTCTTGGCGGCGCGCCGCCCGGTGCCGCGCAGCATCAGGGCGAGCGCGGCGTTCTCCCAGGCGGTGAGCTCGGGGACGAGCTGGGGTTCGGTGCCGATCCAGCCGAAGTGGTCACGCCGCAGCCGTTCGAGACCGAGCGGTGGGAGGGAGTACACGGGGACCTCGTCGAACCACACCTCCCCGCTGTCCGGGACGAGTTGGCCCGCCAGGCACCTGAGGAGGGTGGTCTTGCCGCAGCCGCGCGGACCGGTGACGGCGAGGATCTCACCCTCCCGGGCGCCGACGGAGACCCCGAAGAGGGCGGGCGAGCCTCCGTAGGCATACGACACGGTGCGTGCCGAGAGCACGTCGTCGTCCGGCGGAGCCACCATCCCGAGCACCTCGCCTTACCTGCGATCGTCTCCTTCCCCCGGTTGGGGGAACGAGCGCGGAGCCAATGGGTCACTGGCACGGTAAGGACTCGGGTGGGGGCCCGCGCCCAGGCTCGGCGCGGGCGGCCCCCATTTCCTCCGATCAGCCCTGATCGGGACCGGGACCGCCGGAGCGGCGGCCATCGGCGAGCCGGTCGAGGTGGGTGGGCGCGAACATCCGCAGCAGCGCGGGCAGCACCACCACCGACGGCCCGGGGGCCGCGAGCGCGTCGGCGAGATCCGCGCGCAGCCGCTCGGGTGTGGTGCGCACCGCCGGGACGCCGAAGGACTCGGCGAGCGCGACGAAGTCCGGGCGGGCCAGCTCGGTGGCGGTCGCCTCGCCGAACGCGTCCGTCATGTACTCGCGCAGGATGCCGTAGCCGCCGTCGTCCACGATCAGCCAGGTGACGGGCAGTCCGTACTGGCGGGCGGTGGCGAGTTCGGCGATCGAGTACATCGCGCCGCCGTCGCCCGACACGGCCAGCACCGGCCGGCCGCGGTCCGCTGCGGCGGCCCCGAGGGCGGCCGGGAAGCCGTAGCCGAGGCCGCCCGCGCCCTGTGCCGAGTGCAGGGCGCCCGTGCGTGGGTCGAAGGCGGACCAGGTCCAGTAGGCGAGGATCGTCATGTCCCAGAAGCTGGGGGAGTCATCCGGCAGGGCCTCCCGCACCGCGTCCAGCACCCGCCGTTCCAGCTCCAGGCCCTGCGCCTCGATCCGCTCCCGCACCCGGGCGAGCAGACCGGCCGCGGCCTCGGCCGCCGTGGACCGGGGGCGGGGCGTTACGGCCCCCACCAGGGCGGCCAGCGCCGCGCGGGCGTCGGCGTGGATGCCGAGCGCGGGGTGGTTGGACTCCAGCTTGCCGAGGTCGGCCTCGATCTGGACGAGGCGGCCGCGCGGGCGGAACGTGTGGTAGTTGGAGGAGAGTTCACCGAGCCCGGAGCCGATGACGAGCAGGACGTCGGCGTCCTCCAGGAACGCGGTGGTGTGCGCGTCCTCCAGCCAGGACTGGAGCGAGAGCGGATGGTCCCACGGGAAGGCGCCCTTGCCGCCGAAGGTCGTGGCCACCGGCGCGTCCAGTGCCTCGGCCAGCGCCAGCAGCTCCTGCCGCGCCCCGGCGCGCACCACGCCGCCCCCGGCCAGGATCACCGGACGCTCGGCGGCGCTCAGCAGCCTCGCGGCCTCCGCCGTCAGCTCGGGCCGGGGCGGCAGCGGACGGGGCGCGGCGTGCAGCGAGCTCACCGGCGGCACGGAGACCGGTGCGAGCAGCACGTCCTGCGGGATCTCCAGCCACACCGGTCCCGCGGGCGCCTCCAGCGCGGACGCCCAGGCGGCGGCGAGCGCGGAGGGGATCTGGGAGGCCGTACGGACCGGGTGGACGGATTTGACGATGTCGCGGAACGACGCCTTCTGGTCGGTGAGTTCATGGAGGTACCCCTTGCGCCCGCCGCCGAGCCCGGCGGTCGGCACCTGGCTGCCGATGGCCAGGACGGGCGCGGACGCCGCCGCCGACTCCTGGAGCGCGGCGAGCGTCATCAGCGCCCCCGGCCCGGTGGACACCAGCAGCGGTGCGACCGATCCGGTGACGCGTGCGAAGGCGTCGGCGGCGAACCCCGCGTTGTTCTCCATCCGCAGCCCCACATGGGCGAGCCCGGACCGCCGCAGCGCGTCGAACGCCCCCAGAGCGTGCTGTCCGGGCAGTCCGAACACGGTGCTCGCGCCGAGCGCGGTGAGGGACTCCACGACGAGATCGCCGCCGTGACGTGCGCGCTGTGCGGAGGGCGTGGGCATGCGGTGGTGCCTTTCTGACGGGGCTTCGATCGGTTGCTGGTGGGTCGTACCTGGTGGGCCGTGCGGAGGTGTGCGCAAGGGGGGTGCGAGGCGACGGGGCGTCAGGCGCCCGCGGTGGCCGGGCCGGCGGTCTCCGAGGCGGCGGCGGACGGCTCACCGGCGAGGCGGCGGCGCCACACGTCGAGGATCGCCGCGTCGGTGGGCTTCGTGGCGAGGCTGACCGCCACATACGCCACCAGCGAGGCCAGCAGCCCCCCGTAGATGGGCTCGTTGGCGAGGACGCCCTGCCACGCCATCAGCGCGACGACCGTAAGGCCGCCGACGGCGACCGAGGCCAGCGCGCCCGCGCCCGTGCCGCGCTTCCACAGCAGCCCGCCCAGGATCGGCATCAGCAACCCGCCGACCAGCACGTTGTAGGCGACGGTCAGCGCCTCGACGACGTCGTTGAGCGCGACGGAGATGCCGATCACGGCGAGGCCCATGACGAGGATGAAGACGCGGTTGCCGCCGACCTCGTCCTGGGAGGTGCCGTTCGTACGGAGCGTACGTCCGCGCAGCCGGGCCCAGATGTCGTTGTTCGCCACCGTCGCACAGGCGATGAGCGCACCCGAGGAGGTGGACATCACGGCCGACAGCGCGGCGGCCAGCACCAGCCCCTTCATCCCCACCGGGAGGGCGTCCTCGACGATGGTCGCGAACGCGTCGTCCGGGGCGCCCAGCTCGGGGTACAGCACCTTCGCCGCCGTGCCGATGACCGCGCCCGCGACCGCGTAGACCAGGCAGTACGTACCGGCCGCGGTGCCGCCGAGGCGGGCGACCCGGTCGTCGCGGGCGGTGAAGACCCGCTGCCAGATGTCCTGGCCGATCAGCATGCCGAAGGAGTAGATGAGCACATAGGTGAAGACGGTCCGGCCGCCGATGTCCATGGGGGAGAAATAGCCGTGGGGGAGTTCGGACCTCATCGCGGCGAAGCCGCCCGCCTTCACCACCGCGACCGGCAGCAGCAGGAGCAGCACGCCCACCGTCTTGACCACGAACTGCACCATGTCGGTGAGGGTGATCGACCACATGCCGCCGAGCGTCGAGTAACAGACCACGATCGCCCCGCCGAGCACGATGGCGACGACCCGGTCCAGGCCGAAGATCACATCGAAGATGGTGGCGTAGGCGATGGTCGAGGTGACGGCCAGCATCAGGGTGTAGGCCCACATCACGATGCCCGATATCAGCCCGGAGGAGCCGCCGTAGCGCAGATCCAGCATCTGGCTGACGGTGTAGACCTTGAGGCGGGCGATGCGCGCCGAGAAGAACACCGACAGCGCCAGCAGTCCGAGGCCGATGGTGAGGACCATCCAGGCGCCGGAGAGCCCGTACTGATAGCCGAGCCCGACACCGCCGATGGTGGACGCGCCGCCGAGCACGATCGCGGCCATCGTCCCGGAGTACATGACCGGCCCCAGCCGCCGGCCCGCGACCAGGAAGTCGCTGGTGGAACCGGTGCGGCGCATCCCCCACCAGCCGAGCGCGAGCATGCCCGCGAGATAGACGACGATCACGGTGTAGTCGACGGCGGTCATGGCGGTGCTCCTCGGTCCGGCGGGGGGCGGGTGGCGGCCGGGGGAACGCGGACGCGCGGGAAGACCCTAGGTGTCGCCGGAGCGCCCGGGAAGGGCACGTTCCCCCCACTCCCATGAACGACCGCGTCCCCGGGGAGCATGCGGGCGCGCGGGCGTCAGAGCTTGGTCCACGCCTCCGTCAGCACCGTCCGCAGCACCTGCTCGATCTCGTCGAAGAGCGCCTGGTCGGCGGTGAGCGGCGGGGCCAGCTGGACGACCGGGTCGCCGCGGTCGTCGGCCCGGCAGTACAGCCCGTTCTCGTACAGCGCCTTGGAGAGGAAGCCGTAGAGGACCCGCTCGGTCTCCTCCGCGTCGAAGGACTCCTTGGTGACCTTGTCCTTCACCAGCTCCACGCCGTAGAAGAAACCGTTCCCCCGGACATCGCCGACGATCGGCAGATCGTGCAGCCGCTCCAGGGTGGAGCGGAACGCGGCCTCGTGGTCCAGCACATGCTGGTTGAGCCCCTCGCGTTCGAAGATGTCGAGGTTGGCCAGGGCCACCGCGGCCGAGACCGGATGGCCGCCGAAGGTGTAGCCGTGCAGGAAGGTGTTGCTGCCCTGGTAGAAGGGTTCGGCGAGCCGGTCGGAGACGACGCACGCGCCGATCGGGGAGTAGCCGGAGGTCATCGCCTTGGCGCAGGTGATCATGTCCGGGACGTAGTCGAACTTGTCGCAGGCGAACATCGTGCCCAGCCGGCCGAAGGCGCAGATCACCTCGTCCGAGACGAGCAGCACGTCATGGCGGTCGCAGATCTCGCGGACCCGCTGGAAGTACCCGGGCGGCGGCGGGAAGCAGCCGCCCGCGTTCTGCACCGGCTCCAGGAAGACCGCGGCCACGGTGTCCGGGCCCTCGAAGAGGATCTGCTGTTCGATCTGGTCGGCGGCCCAGCGGCCGAACGCCTCGGGGTCGTCGCCGAAGACCGGAGCCCGGTAGATGTTGGTGTTGGGGACCTTGTGGGCGCCGGGGACCAGCGGTTCGAACGGGGCCTTGAGCCCCGGCAGTCCGGTGATCGACAGGGCTCCCTGGGGGGTGCCGTGGTAGGCCACGGCGCGGGATATCACCTTGTGCTTGGTGGGCTTGCCGGTGAGCTTGAAGTACTGCTTGGCCAGCTTCCAGGCGGTCTCGACGGCCTCGCCGCCGCCGGTGGTGAAGAAGACCTTGTTCAGGTCGCCGGGGGCGTAGCCGGCGAGCCGCTCGGCGAGTTCGACGGCCTTGGGGTGGGCGTAGCTCCACACCGGGAAGAAGGCGAGCTCCTGGGCCTGCTTGGAGGCCGTCTCCGCCAGCTCGACCCGTCCGTGGCCCGCGTTGACCACGAACAGGCCGGACAGGCCGTCGATGTACCGCTTGCCCTTGTCGTCGTAGATGTACGTGCCCTCCCCGCGCACGATCGTCGGCACGGGGGAGTTCTCGTACGACGACATGCGGGTGAAGTGCATCCACAGGTGGTCGTACGCCGTCGAGGAGAGGTCGGCGGAGCGGTCGGCAGAGAGATCGGCGGAGAGGTCGGCGCTCATGGCTATCTCGTTCCCCAGGTATAGGTCTGCTTCCGGAGCTTGAGGTAGACGAAGCTCTCGGTGGAGCGCACACCGGGCAGCGTGCGGATCCGCTTGTTGATCGTTTCGAGGAGGTGGTCGTCGTCCTCGCAGACGATCTCGATCAGGAGATCGAAGGAGCCCGCGGTGACGACCACGTACTCGACCTCGTCCATGGCGGTCAGCGCGTCCGCGACCGGGTCGAGATCGCCCTCGACGTTGATGCCGACCATCGCCTGCCGCCGGAACCCCACGGTCAGCGGGTCGGTGACGGCGACGATCTGCATCACGCCCTGGTCGAGCAGCTTCTGCACGCGCTGCCGCACGGCCGCCTCGGAGAGCCCCACGGCCTTTCCGATGGCGGCGTACGGCCGTCGACCGTCCTCCTGGAGCTGCTCGATGATCGCCAGGGATACGGAGTCGAGGGACGGCGTGCCGTTCTTGTCAGGTGTGGCCACGACCCTCACTGTGCACGAGCCTCGCCCGTGTCGCAAGCCTTCATTGATGAATTTCGTCGTCTTGGGATCGCTAAAACACTGATTCCGTCGTTCTGGTGTGGCGGGTATGTCGAAAGCGCAGCCTCGGCGACTACTGTGGGTGTCTCACCCATCGGACAGCTGACAGGAGGGGTGGCACGTGACCACCGAACTGCGTCGTCTGCGCAACTACATCGACGGAGAGTTCCGGGACGCCGCGGACGGGCGGACCACGGAGGTGGTCAACCCGGCCACGGGCGAGCCCTACGCCACCGCGCCGCTCTCGGGCGCGGCGGACGTCGACGCGGCGATGGCCGCCGCGGCGGCCGCCTTCCCGGTCTGGCGCGACCTGGTGCCCGGCGAGCGGCAGAAGGCGCTGCTCAAGATCGCCGACGCCTTCGAGGCGCGGGCGGAGGAGCTGATCGCCACCGAGTCCGAGAACACCGGCAAGCCGCTCGGTCTCACGCGGGACGAGGAGATCCCGCCGATGATCGACCAGATCCGCTTCTTCGCGGGCGCGGCCCGGATGCTGGAGGGCCGCTCGGCCGGCGAGTACATGGAGGGGCTCACCTCGATCATCCGACGTGAGCCGGTCGGGGTGTGCGCCCAGGTCGCGCCGTGGAACTACCCGATGATGATGGCCGTATGGAAGTTCGCCCCCGCGCTGGCGGCGGGCAATACGGTCGTCATCAAGCCCTCGGACACCACGCCCGCCTCCACCGTGCTGATCGCCGAGATCATCGGCGGAGTGCTGGCGGAGCTGGGCCATCCGCAGGGCGTGTTCAACGTGATCTGCGGTGACCGCGAGACCGGGCGCCTGATGGTCGAGCACCCCGTGCCCGCCATGGCGTCCATCACCGGTTCGGTGCGGGCCGGCAAGCAGGTCGCGGAGAGCGCCTCGAAGGACGTCAAGCGGGTGCATCTGGAGCTCGGCGGCAAGGCGCCCGTCGTGGTCTTCGAGGACACCGACATCCCCAAGGCGGTCGAGGACATCTCGGTCGCGGGCTTCTTCAACGCGGGCCAGGACTGTACGGCCGCCACCCGGGTGCTGGTCCACGAGGCGATCCACGACGAGTTCGTCAGCGCGCTGGCCAAGGCCGCCGCCGAGACCAAGACCGGCGCGCCCGACGACGAGGACGTGCTGTACGGCCCGCTGAACAACGCCAACCAGCTGGCCCAGGTCTCCGGCTTCATCGACCGGCTCCCCGCGCACGCCAAGGTCGAGGCGGGCGGCCACCGGGTCGGCGACAGGGGCTTCTTCTACGCGCCCACCGTGGTCTCCGGGCTCAAGCAGGACGACGAGATCATCCAGCACGAGGTCTTCGGCCCGGTCATCACCGTGCAGTCCTTCTCGGACGAGGAGCAGGCGGTCTCCTACGCCAACGGCGTGGAGTACGCGCTGGCGTCGTCGGTGTGGACCAAGGACCACGCCCGCGCGATGCGGATGTCCAAGGCGCTGGACTTCGGCTGCGTCTGGATCAACACCCACATCCCGCTGGTCGCCGAGATGCCGCACGGCGGCTTCAAGAAGTCCGGCTACGGAAAGGATCTTTCGGCGTACGGCTTCGAGGACTACACCCGCATCAAGCACGTCATGACATCGCTGGGCTGATTCCCGCGGCCGCACCCGGTCCGTCGCCCGGTCTGGCGCCCGGTGCGTGTCACTGGGGCATGGCAGGGTCACCTGTCATGCCCCAGTGGGGGAGTCCGGGCTCCCCGGTGCACGGCGTGCGGTGGCACGACGCTGGGCGGGGGCGCGCGGTCAGCCGCTGAGCAGAAGGGCCGCCAGGGCGCCGACCCGGTTGGTGGTGATGGCGTCGACGCCCGCCCCCAGCAGCCGGGACATCGACCGCCGGGTGTCGGCGGTCCAGGCGGAGACCAGCAGCCCGTCGGCGTGATGGCCGGCGACCAGCTCCCGGGAGACCAGCCCGAAGCGGTAGTTGAGCCACCGGGGGCGCAGCGCGGCCAGCAGGGTCGGACGCGGCGGGGCGAGCGTGGTCCAGGTCAGCGCGATCTCGGCGTCCGGGTCCGCGCGGCGCACGGCGTGCAGGGCCGCCAGGGCGCCGCAGTAGTACACCCGGTCGCCCGCCCCGCTCTCCCGGACCTGGGCGACGGCGGCGGGCGCGGCCGAGGCGTCCGGCAGGTCGATCAGCAGCCGGGCCGAGCCGGCGCACGCGAGGGCCTCGCGCAGGGTCGGGACGCCGCCTCCGGTCAGCTGCCGCACCTCGTCGGCGGTCAGCCCGGACAGCGGCCGGTCCTGGCCCCACAGCCGCTTCAGCGTGGCGTCGTGCAGCAACACGGGGACGCCGTCCCGGGTCAGCCGTACGTCGATCTCGACCGCGCCGGCGCCCGCGCTCAGCGCGGAGCGGATCGAGGGCAGGGTGTTCTCCCGGCACACATACGGGTCGCCGCGGTGGCCGACCGGGACGCACCCCGCCCCCGCCGCCCTCATCGGCCGGCGACCGCCGTGTAGGCGTCGATCTCCGCCGTGAGCCGCGCCTTGCCCTCGGCGTCCAGGAAGGACGCCTCGACGGCGTTCTTCGCGAGGGCCGCGACGCCCGCCGCGTCCAGGCCGAGCAGCCGGGCCGCGACCCCGTACTCGGTGTTGAGGTCGGTGCCGAACATCGGCGGGTCGTCGCTGTTGATCGTGACGAGCACGCCGGCCTCGACCATCTGCTTCAGGGGGTGCTCATCGAGGGTGGCGACGGCGCGCGTGGCGATGTTGGAGGTCGGGCAGACCTCCAACGGAATGCGGTGCTCCGCGAGATGGGCGAGCAGCTTGGGGTCCTGCACGGCGCTGGTGCCGTGGCCGATACGCTCCGCCCGCAGCTCGGTGAGGGCGTCCCAGATCGTCTGCGGCCCGGTGGTCTCGCCCGCGTGCGGCACGCTGCGCAGCCCGGCGGCGATGGCCCGGTCGAAGTACGGCTTGAACTGGGGGCGCGGCACCCCGATCTCCGGGCCGCCGAGGCCGAAGCCGACCAGGCCCTCGGGGCGCAGCTCACAGGCGATGCGGGTGGTCTCCTCGGCGGCCTCCAGGCCGGCCTCACCGGGGATGTCGAAGCACCAGCGCAGCACGGTGCCGAACTCCGCCTCGGCGGCCTTACGGGCGTCCTCGATCGCCTCGACGAAGGCGGTGTCCGGGATGCCGCGCCGGGTCGAGCTGTAGGGGGTGACGGTCAGCTCGGCGTAGCGGATGTTCTGCCGGGCCATGTCGCGGGCGATCTCGTAGGTCAGCAGCCGGACGTCATCGGCGTCGCGGATCAGGTCCACCACGGAGAGGTAGATCTCCACGAAGTGCGCGAAGTCCCGGAAGACGAAGTAGTCGACCAGGGCCTCGGGATCGGTGGGCACCTTGGAGTCGGGGTGGCGGGCGGCCAGCTCGGCCACGATGCGCGGGGACGCGGACCCCACATGGTGCACATGCAGCTCCGCCTTGGGCAGTCCGGCGATGAAGGTGGTGAGATCGGCCAACGAAACCTCCGTAAGACGGCCGCCGACGGCGGGTTCCGGTCATCGTATTGGGTGGCGCCGACGGGCCGGCCACAGGCCGTAGCATGGGCGGACGTCTTTGTGGGGGAGCTCCATGGCCGACCAGCACGACCCGTCCGAGCCGCAGGATGAGCCGCGGCGACCCGGGCAGCCGAAGCCCGAGCCGCGGGACCGCGATCCCTGGGCTCCGCCGGCGCAGCGGGTCGCGCAGGACGGACCGGACAACGGCACGAGGGGCGGACAAGGCGGACAAGGCGAACAGGGCCGACCGGCTCCCCGGCCCGCGGTGGCCGAGCAGCCGACGCTCACCTCCCACCCCGCCATGCCGAGGCCGATGCCTGCGCCGCCCCCGCCCCCGGCGAGCCCCGTACGGCCGTCGGGCTCCGTGCCCCCGCCGAGCGCGGTGCCCCCGCCGCCGCCCGCGCCGACCGGCCCCGGCACCCCGAGCGCCTACCCGTCCGGGCCGTACGGACCGGCGGGCCACGGCCAGCCCGGATACGGGCAGAACGGATACGGCCAGGCCGGGTACGGGCAGAACGGTTACGGGCAGCAGGCGCCCGCGTCCTACCAGCAGGCCCCGTACGGCGCGGCGGCCGGCCATCCCGGCTACGGCTACCCGGGCACCGCCTACCCCGGTTCCGGTTATCCCGGTGCCGCCTACCCCGCCGGGGCGTACGGCCAGGGCTGGCCCGGTGGCACCTATGTGCCGAACAACGGCCATGGCACGGCCGCCCTGGTGCTCGGCATCATCGGCCTGATCCTCTTCGCGAGCGTCGCCTTCGGCATCATCCTCGGTGTGCTCGCGATCATCTTCGGGCTGCTCGGCCGTGCCAAGGCGGCCAGGGGCGAGGCGAACAACGGCGGTTCGGCGCTCGCCGGGGTGATCCTCGGAGTGGTCGCCGTGGTGGCGAGCGTCGCCATGCTCTTCGTCTATGTCGCCGTCTCGGACGACGACTCGGACAACGGTGACGATCCGGGCTATGCCAAGGCCCCGGCCGCGGTGGTGCTCCCGCTCGCCGATATCAGCCGCTGACGCGCCTCCATCAGCGCGAAGCCCAGCAGATTGAGCCCGCGCCAGCGGGCGGGATCCGCCGCCCGCTCGTCGTCCGCCGCGAGTCCGATGCCCCACACCCGGTCCACCGGGCTCGCCTCCACCAGCACCCGCGATCCCGTGTCGAGCAGATAGGCGCGCAGCTCGGGGTGGTGGCCGAACTTGTGCACATTGCCCTCGACCACGAGATCGAAGCGACGGCGCCGCCACGTCTCCTCGTCGAAGCCGCGCACCGCGCGGCCCGCGTCCTTGGCCTGCTTGGGGTGGGAGGCGCCGAGCGCTCGCCGCTCGGCCTCCGCGTCGCCGAACAGCCGCGCCTTGCCCGCCATCATCCAGTGCTCGGCCGTCGCATAGGTGATCCCGTCCACGGTGAACGGCGAGGGCCACCACTGGCTGAAACACCCCGAACCCACGCTTCCGTCCGGCCGGGGCCGATGGCCCCAGAACCAGAGGTACTTGACGCGCTCACCACGCGCCGTCCGCTCGACCAGCTCCTCGACCGACCGGGGACCCCCGTCCGCCGCAACCGATTCCGCCGCCCCGTTCGTCTCCATGCCCGGGATTCTCGCATCCGCCACCGACAGCGCCGCCGACCTGGGCAATTGAGCTGCCCAGGGATAAGTCGTGCTCATAACATTGCCCGGACGTTCATCAGGAGGGGAGACCGACGATGTCCAGCAGCACGCCCGGTCCGCAGCAGGGACCGTACGACGCCGAAGCCAATCCTTACGCCACGCCCACGCCGCCGGCCCAGCCACCGCAGTACCCGGCCCAGCCGCCGCAGTACCCCGGGGCCGGCTACCCCGCCGCGCCGCCCGTCTACCCCGGGGCAGCCGGAACGCCGATGCACATGAACAACGGCATGGGCACGGCCGCGCTGGTCTGCGGCATCGTCGGCCTGGTCTGCGGGATCACCTACTTCCTGTGGGTCTTCGCGATCATCCTCGGCATCCTGGCGATCATCTTCGGCGCCGTCGGCAAGGGGAAGGTCGGCAGGGGGGAGGCGAACAACGGAGGCTCGGCGACCGCCGGTCTGGTCTGCGGAATCATCGGCATGGTGCTCCCGGCGATCTACCTCGCGGCGCTGGACGCCGCCCTCGACTCCATCTTCTAGTCCGAGAGTCCGAGTTCGCCGTCCGAGCTTCCCGTCCGCGCTTCCCATCCGGGTTCTGATCACTGAATCCGTCGCGAAACCAAAAAGCAACAACGGAATCCCTTGTTGAAGCGAAGGCTCTCTGTCAGGATCGGCCTTCGATTCCGGTTGGAGCTACGCCGCCCGCCCTGGGCGGACCGGCGGAGGAGAGCACGCGATGGATCAGCGGTTCGATGTGACGGAGCGGTTCGCCGAGGGCGCGCAGTACATCGCGGGCCGGCTGTGCCAGGGCGGCTCCGAGAACACGTACCAGGTCGTGGATCCGGCCACCGGCGAGCGGGTGTTCGACTACCGGCTCGCCGGTCCGGCCGATGTCGACGCCGCTGTGGCCGCCGCCGAGGCGGCCTTTCCCGTATGGGCGGGCGCCACGCCCGGCGAGCGGTCCGACGCCCTGCACCGCTTCGCCGCGGCGCTCACCGCGCGGGCCGACGACCTCGCCCATGCCGAGTCGTCGCAGTGCGGCAAACCCATCAAGCTCAGCACCGAGTTCGATGTGCCCGGCACCATCGACAACACCGCCTTCTTCGCGGGCGCTGCCCGCCACGTGGAAGGCAAGGCCGCGGCCGAGTACAGCGGCGACCACACCTCGTACGTCCGCCGCGAACCCATTGGGGTCATCGGTTCCATCGCGCCCTGGAACTACCCCCTCCAGATGGCCGCCTGGAAGGTCCTCCCGGCCATCGCCGCGGGCAACACCATCGTGCTGAAGCCCGCCGAACTGACGCCCCTGACCTCGCTGATGTTCGCTCAGGCGGCCACCGAGGCGGGCCTCCCGGACGGTGTGGTCAACGTGGTGAGCGGCACCGGCCCCGAGGCGGGCGAGCACCTGGTCTCCCACCCCGCCGTGGCGATGACCTCCTTCACCGGATCGACGGCGGTCGGCAAACGCGTCGCCGCCCTCGCCGCCTCCACCGTCAAGCGCATCCATCTCGAACTCGGCGGCAAGGCACCCTTCGTCGTCTTCGACGACGCCGACCTGGAGGCCGCCGCGCACGGCGCCGTCGCGGGCGCGCTGATCAACACCGGACAGGACTGCACCGCGGCCACCCGCGCGTATGTGCAGCGCCCGCTGTACGAGGCGTTCATCGCCGCGGTCGCCGATCTCATGGCGTCCGTACGGCTCGGCGACCCGTTCGACCCGCACACCGACCTCGGCCCGCTGGTCTCCCACGCCGGGCGCGACCGCGTGGCGGGCTTCGTGGACCGGGCCCGCGGCTACGCCACTATCGTCACCGGCGGTGCCGCCCCGGGCGGCGCACTCGCCAAGGGCGCGTACTACCGGCCCACGCTCATCACCGGCGCGCCCCAGGACAGCGAGATCGTCCAGTCCGAGATCTTCGGCCCGGTCCTGGTCGTCCTCCCCTTCGACGGTGACGACGAGGGCATCGCACTCGCCAACGACACCCCTTACGGTCTCGCCGCCTCCGCCTGGAGCCGCGATGTCTACCGGACGGGCCGCGCCTCCCGGGAGATCCGGGCGGGCTGCGTCTGGATCAACGACCACATCCCGATCATCAGCGAGATGCCGCACGGCGGGATGCGGGCCTCCGGCTTCGGCAAGGACATGTCGGTGTACTCCTTCGAGGAGTACACGCAGGTCAAGCATGTGATGGTCGACAACACCGCGGTGGTCCGCAAGGACTGGCACCGCACGGTCTTCGGGGACCGGCGGACCTGACGGCGGGGGCCGGCGGACCTGAACGCGCGGCCCGCCCCTCCGTGGCCTCGGCCGGCCGCCACCGGCCAACACCCTCGAAAGGCACAGCCCATGGATGCACGGCACGAGCCCGAGAGCCTGTCCCCACCTCAGACGGCCGCGATACGGCGCTCCTTGACCAGCGGCCGTATGGCGGTCACCCGCCGCTCCCTGCTGCGCGCGGGAGGCGCCGGGGCGATCGCCGTCGGCGGGCTCGGGACGCTCAGCGGCTGCGGAATCCCGCCCGCCGGGCGTACCGAGGCGGACAACTCCGCCGATGACCACTCCGCAGAGGAGAAGAAGGTCGTCTTCTCCAACTGGACCGAGTACATGGACGTCGGCAAGGGCAACCGCCACCCGACCCTGGATGAGTTCCAGCGCCGCACCGGCATCACGGTGAAGTACACCGAGGACATCAACGACAACGTCGAGTTCTTCGGCAAGATCAAGCCGCAGCTCGCCGCGGGTCAGGACACCGGCCGCGACCTGATGTGCGTCACCGACTGGCTGGCCGCGCGGATGATCCGGCTCGGCTGGATACAGCCCCTGGACGCCGCCCAGCTGCCCCATGCCTACACCAACCTGGCGAAACCTTTTCGCGCCCCGGACTGGGACCCGGGCCGCGTCCACTCCTACCCGTGGACCGGTATCCCCGCCGTCATCGCGTACAACAAGAAGGCCACCGGCGGCCGTAAGGTCACCTCCGTCTCTCAACTGCTGGACGACCCGAAGCTCAAGGGCCGGGTCGGATTGCTGACCGAGATGCGCGACACCGTCGGGCTGACCCTCCTGGACATGGGCAAGCGCCCCGAGACGGTCACCGCCGACGAGTACGACGCCGCGATCGCCCGCCTCCAGAAGGCCGCCGACCGGGGCCAGGTCCGCCGCTTCACCGGCAACGACTACACCGGCGACCTCACCAAGGGGGATCTCGCCGCCTGTATGGCCTGGGCCGGGGATCTGATCCAGCTCCAGGCGGACAACCCCGAGATCGCGTTCGCCATCCCCGACGCCGGCTATATGACGGCCACGGACAACCTCCTGATCCCGGCCAAGGCGCGCCACAAGAGGAACGCCGAACGGCTCATCGACTACTTCTACGAGCCCGAGGTCGCCGCGAAGATCGCCGCCTACATCAACTACGTCTGCCCGGTCGACGGGGTACGCGACGAACTCGCGAAGATCGACAAGGCGCTGGCGGACAATCCGCTGATCCTCCCGGACGACGAGATGGCCGCCAAGTCCCATGCCTTCCGCTCACTGTCGAGCACGGAAGAGGCGGCATTCGAGGACAAGTTCGCCAAGCTCACCGGCGCCTGACAAGCGAGGAAGCGCACCCCATGACCCAGCCCAGCTCCGGCGGCGACGTCCGGCTCGACCGGATCAGCAAGACCTACGGGTCCTTCACCGCCGTCCACCCGCTCGATCTGCACATACCCGCCGGCTCCTTCTTCGCCCTGCTCGGCGCCTCCGGCTGCGGCAAGACCACCACCCTGCGCATGATCGCGGGCCTGGAGGAACCCACCACCGGCACGGTCCGCCTCGCCGGTAAGGACGTCACCGGCCTCCCGCCCTACAAGCGGCCGGTCAACACGGTCTTCCAGAGCTACGCCCTCTTCCCGCACCTCGACATCTACGAGAACGTCGCCTTCGGACTGCGCCGGCGCGGCATCACATCGGTGCGGAAGCAGGTCGGCGAGATGCTGGAACTGGTCCAGCTCGGTGACTTCGCCCGCCGCAGACCGCAGCAGCTCTCCGGCGGCCAGCAGCAGCGCGTCGCCCTCGCCCGCGCGCTGATCAACCACCCCCAGGTGCTGCTGCTCGACGAGCCGCTGGGCGCGCTCGACCTCAAGCTGCGCCGTCAGATGCAGCTGGAGCTCAAGCGCATCCAGACCGAGGTCGGCATCACCTTCATCCATGTCACCCACGACCAGGAGGAGGCCATGACCATGGCCGACACGGTCGCGGTGATGAACGGCGGCCGGGTCGAACAGCGGGGCGCCCCCGCCGAGCTCTACGAGAACCCCGGCACCACCTTCGTCGCCAACTTCCTGGGCACCTCCAACCTCATCGAGGCCGAGGTCACCGACAAAAGCGGCGGTGACCTCGTCCTCACCGCCCCCGGCGGCAGGCTCTCGCTGCCCGCCGACCGATGTAGCGCCCCCGTCCGCACGGGCGGGAAGCTGCTGGTGGGGGTGCGTCCCGAGAAGATCACCCTCACCCACGCCGAGGACGCCGACACCGTTCCCGAGGGGCGCAACCGGCTCACCGGCCGGATCGCCGACGCCAGCTTCATCGGCGTCTCCACCCAATACGCCGTCACCACCCCCGGCTGCCCCGAACTCGCCGTCTACGAGCAGAACATCGAGCGCGACGCCCGCCTCGTACCCGGAGCCGAGGTCGTCCTGCACTGGAACCCCGCCCACACCTTCGGCCTCGACGCGGCGCAGAACATCGACGCGGGTACGGAGCGGGACGAGGAGGCCCCATGAGCGTGTCCCGGCGCGCCGCGCGGACGCCCCTCCGCGAGAACGCCGTCCGCAAGCGGCTGGTGCCGTACTGGCTGCTGCTCCCCGGCATCCTCTGGCTGCTGGTCTTCTTCGCCGCGCCGCTGGTCTACCAGGCGTCGACCTCCGTCCAGACCGGCTCACTCGAAGAGGGCTTCAAGGTCACCTGGCACTTCTCGACCTACTGGGACGCGCTGAGCGCGTACTACCCGCAGTTCCTGCGCTCGGTGCTGTACGCCGCCACCGCCACCGTGCTGTGCCTGCTGCTCGGCTATCCGCTCGCGTATCTCATCGCCTTCCGGGCGGGCCGCTGGCGCAATCTGCTGATGATCCTGGTCATCGCGCCGTTCTTCACCAGCTTCCTCATCCGCACCCTCGCCTGGAAGACGATCCTGTCCGACGGCGGCCCGGTGGTGGGCGCGCTCGGCTCGCTGCACGTCCTGGACGTCACCGCGCACCTCGGGATCACCGAGGGACAGCGGGTGCTGGCCACACCGCTCGCGGTGGTCTGCGGACTGACGTACAACTTCCTGCCCTTCATGATCCTGCCGCTCTACACCTCCCTGGAGCGCATCGACGGCCGGCTGCACGAGGCCGCCGGGGACCTCTACGCGCGGCCGGTCACCACCTTCCGGAAGGTGACCTTCCCACTGTCCATGCCGGGGGTCGTGGCGGGCACGCTGCTCACCTTCATCCCGGCCGCGGGCGACTACATCAACGCCGAACTGCTGGGCTCCACCGACCAGAAGATGATCGGCAACGTCGTCCAGTCGCAGTTCCTGCGGGTACTGGACTATCCGACGGCCGCGGCGCTGTCCTTCATCCTCATGGCGGCGATCCTCGCGATGGTCACCGTCTACATCCGCACGTCCGGGACGGAGGACCTGGTGTGATGGCCCTGACGCGCTGGATACGACGGAACCTGGTGGTCCTCGCGGGACTCGGCACCCTCGCGTATCTGCTCCTGCCCAACGTCGTCGTCCTGGTCTTCTCCTTCAACAAGCCCAACGGCCGCTTCAACTACGCCTGGCAGCGGTTCTCCACCGACGCCTGGACCCATCCGTGCGGCGTCGCCGACCTGTGCGGCTCGCTCTCCCTGAGCCTGAAGATCGCGGTGTGGGCGACGATCGGCGCGACCGTGCTCGGCACGATGATCGCCTTCGCGCTGGCCCGCTACCGCTTCCGGGCCCGCCCCGCCGTCAACAGCCTGATCTTCCTGCCGATGGCGATGCCCGAGGTCGTCATGGCCGCCTCGCTGGCCACCCTCTTCCTCAACATGGGCGTGGGCTTCGGCTTCTGGACGATCCTCATCGCCCACATCATGTTCTGCCTGAGCTTCGTGGTGACGGCCGTCAAGGCGCGGGTGATGTCCATGGACCCCCGGCTGGAACAGGCCGCCCAGGACCTCTACGCCTCCCCGGCGCAGACCTTTGCGCGCGTCACCCTGCCGATCGCCGCGCCCGGTATCGCCGCGGGCGCGCTGCTGTCCTTCGCGCTCTCCTTCGACGACTTCATCATCACCAACTTCAACGCCGGCTCGACCGTGACCTTCCCCATGTTCGTCTGGGGATCCGCACAGCGCGGTACGCCCGTACAGATCAATGTGATCGGCACGGCGATGTTCGCGGTCGCGGTGGTGTGCGTCCTCGTCGGCCAACTGGTCGGCGCCCGCCGCAAGAGGAGCTGAGAACAGGAGCTGAGAACCATGGCCCCGGACGCCATGACCCGCTCGTCCGGGGGCGCCGACGCCCCCGTCCCGTCCCGTTCGTTCCCTCTGAAGGCCCTGGCCGACGCCGCGTACCGGCCGTACTGGCTGGACGACCCCGGCAGGCCCCGTCCCCGCCCCGCCCTCGTCGGGGACGAGCACTGCGATCTGCTCGTCGTCGGCGGCGGCTACAGCGGACTGTGGACCGCCCTGATCGCCAAGGAGCGCGACCACGGCCGCGAGGTGGTGCTGGTCGAGGGCCAGGAGATCGGCTGGGCCGCCTCCGGACGCAACGGCGGCTTCTGCGCCGCCTCCCTCACCCACGGCCTCGGCAACGGCGCCGCCCGCTGGCCGGAGGAGCTGGCCGAACTCGAACGGCTCGGCCATCGCAACCTCGACGCCATCGAGTCCGCCGTCGACCGCTACGGCATCGACTGCGACTTCGAACGCACCGGCGAGATCGATGTGGCCACCGCACCTCACCAGGTGGCGGAGTTGCGCGAGACCGCCGCACAGGCCGCCGCCCTCGGCGTCGAGCCGCCCGAGTTCCTCGACCGCGACGCGGTGCGCGCCGAGGTCGACTCGCCCACCTTCCTGGCCGGGCTCTGGGACCGCCGGGGCGTGGCCATGCTGCACCCCGCCCGACTGGCCTGGGGCCTGGCGCGGGCCTGCGCCGGAATGGGCGTACGGATCTACGAACACACCCCGGCCGAACGGCTGGCGAGCACCGGGGCGGCGATGGCCGTCCGCACCCCTTACGGCCGGGTCCGCGCCCGCCAGGTGGCGCTCGCCACCAACGCCTTCCCCTCCCTGGTGCGCCGCGTCCGCCCCTACATCGCCCCCGTCTACGACCATGCGCTGATGACCGAACCGCTCACCGCGGAACAACTCGACGCGATCGGCTGGCGGCGACGACAGGGGCTCAGCGACACCGCCAACCACTTCCACTACTTCCGGCTCACCGCCGACCGGCGCATCCTGTGGGGCGGCTATGACATCGTCTACCGCTACGGCGGACGGGTCCGCACCGAATACGACCACCACCCCGCCACCTACCGCACCCTCGCCCAGCACTTCTTCCGCTGCTTCCCCCAGCTGGAGGGCGTGCGCTTCAGCCACGCCTGGGGCGGCGCCATCGACACCTGCTCACGCTTCTCCGCGTTCTTCGGCGGCGCTCACGGGGGGCGAGTGGCGTATGCCCTCGGTTATACGGGCCTGGGTGTCGGGGCGACCCGCTTCGGCGCCGAGGTGATGCTCGATCTGCTCGCCGGGGAGCGCACCGAGCGCACCCGCCTGGAGATGGTGCGCAGCAAGCCGCTGCCCTTCCCGCCGGAGCCGGTGCGATGGGCGGGCATCGGGATCACCCAGTGGTCGATGACACGGGCCGACGAGAACGGCGGACGCCGCAATCTGTGGCTGAAGGCCATGGACAAGGTGGGGCTGGGCTTCGACAGCTGAGGTGCTGAGGTGCGGGCACGGACGGGGTGAGGCGCGGGCGATCTGAAGTTCGGTCGTGTTCGTGGCTCAGCCGCCGTGGTTCAGCCACCGCCGTGGCTCAGCCGCCGCCCCTCAGCCGGCTCATCCGCGGCACGGCCCACAGCAGCGGACCGGACAGACACCAGCTCGCGACGGTGTCCAGCGGCCAGTGGTAGCCACACCGGACCAGCCCGGCCGCCACGGCGAGGTTCAGCACGGCGACGGCCGCCAGGAGGGGCCGCCGCAGCCGCGGGCGCAGGAGGGGGAGGAGGAGCAGCGCGGCCGCGCCGTAGGCGACGGCGGCCGTCGCGGCGTGGCCGGAGGGGAAGAACCCGGTCTCGCCCGCCAGCGGGCCGGGCGGGCCGGGGCGGTCCACCAGCGCCTTGAACGGAACGACCAGCGCCGGGACCGCCACCATCGCCACCGCGGCCGTCAGCGGCGGAAGCCACCAGCGTGGCGCCCCCGCGCGCCGGGCGCGCCACGCCACCCAGCCGACGGCGACGGCGAGGACGGGGACCGCCACCGCCGTATTGCCGAGGTCGGCGAGGAATTCGGCGACGGGGGAGGGGAACGGCGAGCCGGCGATCGCGCGGCCGAGGCGTTCGTCGTAGGTCCGCAGCGGGCCATGGGCGGCGATCTGCCAGGTGCACAGCGCGAGCAGCGCGAGCGACGCGATCAGGGCGAGGGGTGTGACGAACGACGCCCATGGCGTGGAAGGGGCCCATGGCGTGGAGGGGGCCCATGGCGTGGAGGGGGAGAGGACAGTCGGCGACCCCGGAACAGGGGGGGTGGTTCCGGGGCCGCCGTGGTGACCGGTGTGCCGCGCGCCCCGGGGGGTTTGGGGCGGGCGGCCGTCCGATCGGTGAGGAGATCCGGAGCCGGAGGCTCCAGTGGTGTGCGCGAGGGCACAGCCGGGTCGGGGCTGGGGAAGCACCGGCTCGGCATCGCCCGCAGTCCCCTGCGAGCGGGGTGTTTCTCTCATCTGGAATGACCGTACGGCAGCGCGGCCGCGCCGGACAGACCGATCACCCACCTGTCATCGGCCCCGCACATCTTCTTCACTCCACCCATCGAGCACTCACAGTCACAGCTCGGCGAAGGCGCCCTCGAGGATGTCCAGGCCCTCGTTCAGAAGGTCCTCGCCGATCACCAGCGGCGGCAGGAAGCGCAGCACATTGCCGTAGGTTCCGCAGGTCAGCACCAGCAGCCCGGCCGAGTGGCAGGCCTTGGCGACGGCGGCCGTGGCCTCGGGGTCGGGGTCCTTGGTGCCGGACTTCACCAGTTCGATGGCGATCATGGCGCCGCGGCCGCGGAGGTCGCCGATGATGTCGTACTTCTCCCGCAGCGCGGCGAGGCGGCCCTTCATGACCTCCTCGATCCGCTTGGCCTTGGCGTTGAGGTCCAGCTCGCGCATCGTCTCGATCGCGCCGAGCGCCGCCGCGCACGCCACCGGGTTTCCGCCGTAGGTGCCGCCGAGCCCGCCGGAGTGCGCCGCGTCCATGATCTCCGCGCGGCCGGTGACGGCGGCGAGCGGCAGACCGCCCGCGATGCCCTTGGCGGTGGTGATCAGGTCCGGCACGATGCCCTCGTCCTCACAGGCGAACCACTGGCCGGTGCGGCAGAAGCCGGACTGGATCTCGTCCGCGACGAAGACGATGCCATGGGCCTTGGCGAACTCGGCGATCTGGGGCAGGAAGCCCTTGGCGGGCTCGATGAAGCCGCCCTCGCCGAGGACCGGCTCGATGACGATCGCGGCCACGTTCTCCGCCCCGACCTGCTTGCTGATCTGATCGATGGCCTGCGCCGCGGCCTCCTCGGCACAGTGCTCCGGGCCGGTCGGCCAGCGGTAGGGGTAGGCGAGCGGAACGCGGTAGACCTCGGGCGCGAAGGGGCCGAAGCCCTGCTTGTACGGCATGTTCTTGGCGGTGAGCGCCATGGTGAGGTTGGTCCGGCCGTGGTAGCCGTGGTCGAAGACGACGACCGCCTGGCGCTTGGTGTACGAACGGGCGATCTTCACCGCGTTCTCCACCGCCTCGGCGCCCGAATTGAACAGTGCCGACTTCTTGGCGTGGTCACCGGGCGTGAGCCGGGCCAGCTCCTCGCAGACCTCCACATAGCCCTCGTACGGCGTGACCATGAAACATGTGTGCGTGAAGTCCGCCAGCTGCGCGGCCGCCCGTCGCACGACGGCCTCGGCGGAGGAGCCGACGGAGGTCACGGCGATACCGGAACCGAAGTCGATCAGCGAGTTGCCGTCCACGTCCTCGATCACACCGCCGCCCGCACGCACGGTGAAGACCGGCAGCACGCTCCCCACCCCACCGGCGACCGCCGCGTTCTTACGGGCGAGCAGCTCCTGCGACTTCGGGCCGGGAATGGCGGTGACGACGCGGCGCTCCTGGGGGAGGGACGGGCCTCCGGACAGTTCGGTCATGAGGGGCTCCAGGGAAAACAGGGGTCTTAGTCGCAGGCTAGGGGTGCGGCGACGGAGGAGGCATGTTCCGTTCGGGAGCGGTGCGGATGCCGCATTGTCCGCGGTGGCCATAGCCTTCATGTCCGCTTACGGACCCCGCGAGCGAGACCGTACCGCCCGGGTCGGTGAACTCCCCGCGCGGGAACACTAGATTGAGCGGTGGCGCGACAGCCGAGGAACAGCCGGTCAGGGGGCAAGGGGCAGGACATGGACACCGAGGGCACGTTCGACTCACGCAGCACACGCCACAATCCGCCCCCACCTCCGCCTCCGCAATCCCCGCCCTCCTTTCCCACCGCCCCGCCGCCGATGCCGCCGACCACGCCCCCGGCGCCCCCTGGCGCCGCTCCGGTGCCCGGAGCGCCCGCCCCCCCGTCCTTCGTCGCCTGGCTGCGAGCCCCGCGCCCCGAGGCGGGGCCGGGGGTGTGGACGTACGAGCACAAGCCGAAGGCGCCGGAGGAGCCGGATCGGATTCCCTCACGTGGGCTGATCAGTGGCGCGTTGATCGCGCTCCTGTGCACCTGGCTGTTGTGGTCGCTGATCACGAAGGGGTATCTGGGCCCCTACTGGTTGTGGCCGCTCAAGCTGCTCAACTCAGAGGACTGGTTCAACCGCAATGGTGACGCAGACACGCTCAAGTGGATTGCCAACGGCTATGAGACCCTGTGGTTCTTGATCATCGCGGCCATCTTCAGCCGCGTCGGCCACTGGTCCGAAGTCTGGCGTCGCTACATCGCGCCCCTCTTCCGGCGGGCCTGGGACGAGCCCGCCCCCGGGGCGGGCGGTGCGGTGGGGCCGGAGGGGGACCCCGTCGAGTGGCCGCACTTGCGGGCCGCGGGGGCGCACAGTGCGGCTGATCGGTTGGCGGCGGAGGCGCGGGCCGGGGCGATGAACGACGTCGACCAGGCCCGGATCGAGTACGCCTGGCAGTCCGTGCGGGCCGGGAGGAACTCCTTCGCCTCGTTCACCGACACCGTGCTGCGCCACGGCGCCGCCTCGTACGGCCATCCGTCCGGGGCGCGGGATCTGCCCGTCCGTACGGCGCGGCATGACCTTGTCGCGCATCAGGTGCGCCTCGGCACCGCCGCCGACGACCGCCGCAACCCTTACCAGCACCGAGGCGTCGGGATCGCCCTCGACCCCGAGGTGCTCGGCACCTCGCTCCTGGCCGTCGGGCCGCCCGGTTCGGGGAAGACGGGGCGGATGGTGCGGCCCGTCGTGGAGTCGCTGTGCCTGCAGGCGCTCGCCGGGCAGGTCGCCGTCGTGGCGGTCGGGGCGGCGGGGGCCGGGCTCGGGGCGGATGAGGCGTTCGACGTCGTCGTGAAGATCGGCCGGTCCGACTCCGTTTACGACTTGGACCTCTACGGCGGCACCACCGACCCCGACGAGGCCGCGGGCATCCTGGCCGAGGCCCTGATCGGCGACATGGCCGCCTCGCTGCCCGGCGGGGACAGCCGGCGCGCCGCCACCGCGCTGGCCCAGCTGCTCGGCCCCTACCGCGCCGCCCACGGCCGCTTCCCGTCCGTCCCGGATCTGCGCGAGCTGCTGGACGGTTCCAAGACGGCCATCAACGCGCTGCGCGAGGCGCTGGACGAGGCGGGCGAGCGGGCGCAGGCCCGCGAGCTGGAGGCACGGGTCCGGCAGTCCGGTGCGCCCGGGGACGTGGGCGCGCTGCTCGCGGACCGGATCGCGCTGCTGGACCGGCCCGCGTTCGCGGAATTCTTCACCACCGACGGCGACCGCCGCCCGTTCTCCCTCCGCGCCCTCGAACATCCCCTCCGGGTGCGTATCGATCTGCCCGAGCGCGGCCATGCCGAGGCGTCGCGGATGCTCGCGCGGCTGGTCCTGGCACAGTTCACCGAGTGCGCCGTGGGCCGCGCCGACCGTTCGCTGTTCGCCTGCCTGGTCCTCGACGACGCCTCGCACACCATCACCCCCGAGGCCCTGCGCGGTATCCAGCGGCTCCGCTCCGCCCACGCGGGCGCCGTGCTCACCCTCCGCACCCTCGACGACGTCCCCGAGGCGCTGCGCAGCGCGCTGCTCGGCGCGGTCGGCTGCCGGATGGCCTGCGCCGGGGTGACGACCTGGGACGGGGCGCGGTTCGCGGAGGTGTGGGGGACGGAGTGGGTGGAGACCCGGGACGTCACCGACCGGCAGATCATCGCCGAGGAGCCGTTCACCAAGGTGCTGCACTTCATCCGTAAGGTCGTCACCGGCAAGGCGGTGACCACGCAGTCGGTGACCGTACGGACGGTGGAGCGTGAGCGCTGGTCCGCCTCGGAGCTGGCCCACGCGGTGCCCGCCGGGCACGCGGTGCTGTCGGTGACCTCCGTAAGGGGCGAGAGCGGGCCGCCGGTGCTGGTGGACCTCCGCGGATGACCGGTCGTCGCTCCTATGGGTTCTCGGTCCGGGGTCCCTTACGGTCAGGTTGGTGGCGGAATCACGCCGTCATTTCCGCAGATTCCTCCATTGAGGCAGAATCGGTAGGAGCCGTTCATACGGGACGGTGAAGTCGTCGCATTCGCATCGAAGGTGCCATGCCTCCCACGCTCGCCTCGCTCGTCCGCCACCCCGGCCTCAAGCTGTCCGTGCTGGCGGGCGAGGACCGGCTGGAGACGCCCGTGCGCTGGGCACATGTCAGCGAGCTCGCCGACCCCGTGCCCTATATGGAGGGCGGCGAACTGCTCCTGATCACCGCGATGCAGATCGAGGCCGAGGACCCGGACGAGATGCGCCGCTATGTGCGGCGGTTGGTGGGCGCGGGCGTGGTCGGGCTCGGCTTCGCGCTCGGCGTCAAATACGCTGAGGTGCCGCCCGCGCTCGCGGCGGCGGCCAAGGAGGAGGGGCTGCCGCTGCTCGGCGTGCCCCGCCGCACCCCCTTCATCGCGATCAGCAAGGCCGTCTCCGCGGCGATAGCCGCCGACCAGTACCGTGCCGTGACCGCCGGGTTCGAGGCGCAGCGCGAGCTGACCCGCGCCGCCATCGGGGCCGAGGGGCCTGCCGCGCTGCTCGCCCGGCTCGCCTCCCATGTCGACGGCTGGGCCGCGCTCTACGACGCCTCCGGCGCGGTGGTCGCCGCCGCACCCGACTGGGCCGCCCGCCGCGCCGCCCGGCTCACCGCCGACGTCGAGCGGCTCCGCTCCCGCCCCGGCCCGGCGAGCATCGTGGTCGGCGGTGTCGGCGGTGTCGGCGGTGTTGGGGGCGTCGGCGGCGTCGGCGGGGCCAGGACCACGGGCGCGGAAGCGGCCGAGGACACGGCCGTCGCGGACCGGGTGGAGCTCCAGTCGCTGGGCACCGGGCGGCGTCCCCGCGGTGTGCTCGCGGTCGGCACGGGCGCGCCGCTGGGCACCGCCGAGCGCTATGCCGTGCACTCGGCGGTCGCGCTGCTGACCCTGACCACCGAGCGTTCCCGCGCCTGGCAGGAGGCCGAGCAGCGGCTCGGCGCCGCCGTGCTGCGGATGCTGCTCGCGGGCGAGCCCGACCACGCGCGGGCGGTCGCCGGACCGTTGTACGGCGGACTGCTCGACGCGCCGTTCCGGATGCTCGTCGCCGAGGTACCGTCCGGCGGCGCGGCCCAGCAGACACACGCGGCGCCCTCCGGTACGGGCGGAGTCCCGGCGGAGCACCCCGCGGAACCCGCCGCCGCGACCGCGAACGCGGGCACCAGAACGGGATCGGGCACCAACGTGACGGGCACGAGCATCGGGACAGGCACGGGCATCGGGACGGGAACAGGCGGGGGTGCGGCCGTCGGCGAACCGGGGGCGGCCGATCCGCTCGGCACGCTCGTCGACACCATGGAGGCGGCCGCGGCCCGCACCGGCGAGTCGTTGCTGGTCGTGCCCGACGGCGAGCGGCTCATCGTGCTGGCCCCGGACGGCGGGGCGGCGGCCGCGGCCTGTGCCGAGCACGCCCGCGCCGTGGAGAGCCGCCGCGGTACGAAGGCCCGCCCCCGCGACCGAGGCGCCGCCGCGCCCCAGGGCGACGAACTCGTCATCGGGCTGTCCGCCCCCGCGGGCCCCATCGCCGCCGCGGCCGCCTACCGCCAGGCGGAGCAGGCGCTGTCGGTGGCGCGCCGCCGCGGCCGGATGCTGGTCGAGCATGAGCAGGTCGCGGCGGGTTCCGTACTGCCCCTGCTCGCCGACGACGCCGTCCGGGCGTTCGCCGACGGCATGCTGCGCGCCCTGCACGAGCACGACGCCACCGGCCGGGGTGACCTGGTCGCCTCCCTGCGCGCCTGGCTCTCCCGGCACGGCCAGTGGGACGCGGCCGCCGCCGACCTCGGCGTGCACCGCCACACCCTGCGCTACCGGATGCGCCGCGTCGAGGAGATCCTGGGCCGCTCCCTGGACGACCCGGACGTCCGCATGGAGCTGTGGCTCGCCCTCAAGGCCACCTCGGTGTGAAGTGCGTTCGGCACCTCGGTCCGAAGTGCGCCGGCACTCCGGCCTGAAACCCGCACCGAGCAGGCCCTGGCGCCATAGCGCCATAGCGGAGCACGTACGGCCCCGACTGCTACGTCCCGGACAAACGCCGAGCGGGCCGGGCCCGCCTACGGTGGGAGGGGAGACACCATACAGAAGGTTCAGAAGGGTCGGGATCCACTGTGCCGGACACAAACGAAGCTGCCACCCACGCGTTCTGGCTCGCCGGCCGCAAGGCGACGGGCGAGGACACGCTCGAGGTCACGTCGCCCTGGGACGGCCGCCGCGTCGGCGCGGTGAGCGTTCCCACCGACGCGCAGATCGAGGAGGCCGTCGCCGCGGCCGACGCGGTGCGCGAGGAGTTCGCCGCGACCCCCGCGCACGTACGGGCGGCCGCGCTGGACCATGTGTCGCGCCGGATCGCCGAGCGCACCGAGGAGATCGCCCGGCTGATCGCGGACGAGAACGGCAAGCCCCTCAAGTGGGCGCGGGGCGAGGTGGGCCGTGCCGTGTCCGTGTTCCGGTTCGCGGCCGAGGAGGCCCGCCGGTTCAACAGCGGGGAGGCCCAGCGGCTGGACACCGACGCCGGTGGCACCGGGCGGCTCGCGCTGACCCGCCGCTTCCCGCGCGGCACCGTGCTCGGCATCGCGCCGTTCAACTTCCCGCTGAACCTGAGCGCTCACAAGGTCGCCCCGGCCATCGCCGTGGGCACTCCGATCATCCTCAAGCCGGCCCCGGCGACCCCGCTGTCCGCGCTGGTCCTCGGCGAGCTGCTGGCCGAGACCGAGCTCCCGGCGGGCTCCTGGAGCGTCCTGCCGGTGCCCAACGACCGGATGCCCGCGCTGGTCCAGGACGAGCGGCTGCCGGTCATCTCCTTCACCGGCTCGGAAAAGGTCGGCTACTCGATCAAGGAGTCGGTGCCGCTCAAGCACTGCACCCTGGAGCTCGGCGGCAACGGCGCCGCGGTCGTCCTGTCGGACTACTCCTCCGACGCCGACCTCGACTGGGCGGCCACCCGCATCGGCACCTTCTCCAACTACCAGGCCGGCCAGTCCTGCATCTCCGTGCAGCGGGTGATCGCGGACGCGGCCGTCTACGAGGAACTCGTGCCGAGGATCGTCGCGGCGGTCGAGGCGCAGGTCACCGGCGACCCGACCGATGACGCCACCGATGTCGGCCCGCTGATCAGCGAGGACGCCGCCAAGCGCGTCGAGTCCTGGGTCGAGGAGGCCGTCCGGGCCGGTGCGAAGCTGCTGACCGGCGGCAGGCGCGAGGGCGCGAGCTACGCCCCGACCGTGCTCGCGGACGTCCCCGCGGACACCACGATCGCCTGCGAGGAGGTCTTCGGTCCGGTGCTCACCCTGCACAAGGTGACCGGTGAGGACGAGGCGTTCGCGGCCGTCAACGACTCCAAGTACGGCCTCCAGGCAGGGGTCTTCACCCGCGAGGTGCGGACCGCCTTCCGCGCCCACCGCGCGCTGGAGGTCGGCGGCGTGATCATCGGCGATGTGCCCTCGTACCGCGCCGACCAGATGCCGTACGGCGGTGCCAAGAGGTCCGGTGTCGGCCGTGAGGGGGTGCGGTTCGCGATGGAGGACTACACCTACGAACGGGTCATGGTCCTCACCGGCCTCGACCTCTGATCCGCCTCGCCGCATCCCGTACCGCCGGGCCCCGCTCCTGCTCCGCCGCGGGGGCGGGGCCCGGCGTAGGGGCACGGCCCGCCCCGGCCGCTCCGGGCCCTCAACCGGAGAAGCCGAGGCGGGCCAGTCTCAGGGCGCCGCGCAGCGTGACGTGCAGGTCCTGGACGCCGGTCGGCGGCGCGGCCAGGGCGGCGCGGACCGTGGTGTAGGCGTAACGGCCGCCGGTGGGCGGGACGGCGACGGTGGCCAGGGTGGTGCCGTCGGCGAGATGGACCTCGACCGTCGCGTCGTCGCCGTCCCCGTCCCCGGCCGCGTTCCCCGTCGCCTCGTGCGAGGCCGCCACGGTCATCGACGTCGCGCCCGCGCCGAAGTCGCAGGCGCGGAAGAACAGCCGGCCGACCGCGTCGGCACGGGCGGCCACCGCGTCCCCGCGCACCTTGGTGCGGTCCACCAGCACGATCCCGTCCGCCGCGTCGTAGTCCGCGGCCTCCAGACCGCACCGCAGCACCGGGCGCGGCGCGGGCGGCGGGCCCTCGACCGTGACGGCGGCGGTGCGGCGGATGTCCGCGCTGGAGGCGCCCGCGTGGATCTCGTACGTCCCCGGGTCGACGGTCCAGCGGCCGTGCGCCACGTCCCAGAAGCCCAGTGCGTCTTCGACCGGCACGGTGAAGAACAGCCGCACCTTCTCGCCCCGGCGCAGCCACACCCTGCGGTGCGCGATGAGCCGGCGGTGCGGCAGCGGGACGCGCGCGCCCGGCGCGCTCGCGTAGATCTGCACGACCTCGTCGCCGTCGCGCGGACCCGAGTTGGTGACCTCGCACTCCACGGTCAGGCCCGCCTCCACGGTCAGGCCCGCCTCCACGTTCAGGCCCGCCTCCCGAGGCAGGCCCGCCTCCCGAGGCAGGCCCGCCTCCCGGGCCAGGCCGGAGTCCAGGGACGGGCCCGAGTCCTGCCGCACCGACAGCTCGCCGTAGGCGAAGGCCGTGTACGACAGCCCGTGCCCGAAGGGGAAGAGGGGAGCGCCGTCGAAGTACAGATAGGTGGCGCGCGAGGCGATGATGTCGTAGTCGAGCAGATCGGGAAGATCGTGGTCGGCGAGGTACCAGGTCTGCGGCAGCCGCCCCGCCGGTGAGACGTCCCCGAACAGCACCCGGGCCAGCGCCGTGCCCGCCGCCTGGCCGCCGTGCGCCGTCCACAGCAGCGCCGGCAGCGTATCGGCCGCGTCCCCGACCGCGTACGGATAACTGGACGTCAGCACCAGCGCGGTCCGCGGATTGGCGGCGTGGGCCGCGCGCCACAGCCGCTCCTGCTGGGCGGGCAGGGCGAGGGTGGTGCGGTCCTCGGTCTCCCGGCCGCCGATGTGCGGGTCGTTGCCCGCCACGACCACCACGGCGTCCGCCTGGGCGGCGGCGCGGGCCACCGCGTCCTCGCCGCGCTCGACGACCTCCAGCCGGAAGACGGTCCCCTCCTCGCCGCCGTCACGCTCGGCAACCTTCAGCCCGCCCGCGGCGACACAGACGTAGCCGCCCGTCCCCGCGTGCCTGAGGAGGTGTCCGTCGCGGTGCGCTTCCAGCGTGAACGTCTCCTGGACCACCCAGCCCCCGGGCTGCTCGGCCGCCGCGCGGACGAATCCGTCCCCGGCCACGGTCAGATAGCGGCCGGAGGGCGCGCGCAGGGTGAGCACACCGCCGCCCCAGTCGGTCATGGCCAGGTCGGTGGCGGTGTCGCCGATGGTCAGCGGCGGCAGATCGGTACGGCCCTCCGTATGCGCCGGGTTGAGCGAGCTCTCGTCCGTCCGTTCCGCGTTCTCCGCCTCCCCTTCCGCATTCCCTTCCGCCGCCGCGTCCGGCACCCGCACCCAACCGGCCGCGGTGCGCAGCCGTACCGTGTCCAGGCCGTCCGCGAACACCACCCGGTCCGCGCCGAGCCGTTCGGCCAGCGCCTCGCGCGGCGAACTGCGGCGGATCAGACTCCCGCTGTACCAGTCGAGCTTGCACTCGTCGGCGAGCGGACCGACGACGGCGAGGGTGCGGACGGCGCTGTGGGAGAGCGGCAGCAGACCGTCGTTGACGAGCAGGACGACGGCCTGTTCGGCGGCCTCCTGGGCGAGCGCGCGATGGGCGGGGGTGTCGAAGGCACCGCCGGAGCCGTCCCGCGAGCCATCGGAGCCGTGGGAGCCGTCCCTCGAACCACCGGAGCCATCAGAGCCGTCGGAACCGTATCCGAGCGGTCCGGCAGGGCCGTCCCCCGGCGGGGCAGCCCCATTCGCCGGTCCGGCCAGGCCGTCCGCCGGTCCGGCGGGTTCGTCGAACTCGCCCAGCGCACACCGCATCGCCAGCAGCCGCCGCACCGCCGTATCCACCGTGGAGGCGTCGATCAGCCCGCGCTCCAGCGCGCCCCGCACCCGCGCGACCGTCTTCGACGCGTCCTGGTCGTGGTCGGTGAAGCTGTCCACCCCGGCCAGCAGGGCCGCGGCGATGGCCTCCTCATGGGTGTCGAAGTAGTGCTCGGAATCGACCAGATTGGACGGCGCGCCCGCGTCGGAGCAGACCACCAGATCCTGGTCGGTCCAGGTGCGCAGCTGGTCGCGCAGATACGGGGAGACGTGGTTGGGCCGCCCGTTGACCAGGTTGTACGCGGGCATCACCCCGGCCACCGCACCCGCCCGCACCGCCCCGCGGAAGGCCGCCAGATCGTATTCGTGCAGCACTCGCGGCCGCACGGAGGAAGAGGTGGTGTCCCGGTCGGTCTCGTTGTTGTGCGCCAGCCAGTGCTTGAGGACGGGCGCGGTGCGCCAGCGCTCCGGATGGTCGCCGCGCAGCCCGTGGGTGTAGGCCGTGGCCAGGGCCGAGGTGAGACATGGGTCCTCGGCGTACCCCTCCTCATTGCGGCCCCAGCGCGGATCGCGCAGCAGATTCACCGTCGGCGACCACACATTGAGGCCCACCCGCGGATCGCGTGCGCGCATCGCCCGCGCCTCGCGGCCGACCGCCTCGCCGACCCGCCGCACCAGCTCCGCGTTCCAGGTCGCGCCCAGGCCGACGGCCTGGGGGAAGACGGTCGCCGGGCCCATCCAGGCGACACCGTGCAGCGCCTCCTGCCCGGTACGGAACGGCGCGAGGCCGAGCCGCTCCACTCCGGGCGCGAACTGGTGCAGCATCGCGATCCGCTCATCGAGCGTGAGCCGGTCCAGCAGATCGTCCACGCGTATGCGCACGGGCAGCCGCGGATCGCGGAAAGGCGGCCGGGTAACCGAATCCCCATTCGGTTCGTTTCTCCGGCCGCGCGGCACAGGTGCGGCATTCGTGTCCGTCTGCGGCCCGGTTGCCGCGCGTCCGTCACTCACGGGTACGCATCCCCTTACGCCGTTGGTCGGAGGTGTCACGTACAACCTGATGCGCCATCAATTCGAAGCGCTTCGATGCTGAGCGCACCCTACCGGCCCTGTCAAGGCTCAACGGCACAACGTCGCCCATCCGCCCCCAGGGTCACTCAGGCCCTCGGAGGCCAGACGTCCGATGATTCTTTTCGGCACCGCTCTTGCGCGACCTCACCCCCCCACTTAACCTCAGCGCAATATCGAAGCGCTTCGACCATCAGCGACCATCAGTCGTACGGCGGGTACGCCACGAAGGGTTGACGCAATGCCGAACTCCCAGGCTTCGGCCTCCACTTCCTCTCCCAGCCGGAGAACCTTCCTGGCCTCCACGGCGGTCGCCGCGGCGGCCGTCGCGGGAGGGGCTCCGCTGCTGTCGGGGTGCTCCACCGAGGAAGGCTCCGGTAAGGGCGGCACCACCTCCGGCAAGGAACTGAGGAACCTGCTGCCGGCCTATGTGCCCTCGAAGGTGGCGGACCCGGACATCCCCAGCGTCAACGGCTCCAGCCCCGGCTACACCAAGGCCCCGCCCGCCGCCCGACTGGTCGCCTCCGTGCCGGGCAAGCCCGGCCACGGCGGCGGCTACACGATGTTCGCACCGCTGTGGGGCACCCCGCCGCCCAAGAACAACGCCTACTACAAGGCGGTCGACGACGCGCTCGGCGCGACCATCGACCTCCAGCCTCAGGACGGCAACACCTACGGTGAGAAGCTCAGCGCCGTCCTCGCCTCCGGCGATATCGCCGATATCGTGACGATCCCGCTGTGGGAGATGGGCGGAAGGATCCATGGCGCGGTCAGCGCCAAATTCGCCGACCTGGGCCCGTATCTCTCCGGCGACAAGGTCAAGAAATATCCGAACCTCGCCGCCATCCCCACCGCCGCATGGCAGATGTCCGTCTTCGGCGGCAAGCTCCGCGGGCTGCCGATGCCGTCCCGCCCGCTCGGCGGCGTCGTTCCGTACTACCGCGAGGACATCTTCACCAAGGAGGGCTACCAGGTTCCCAAGAGCCCGGATGAATTCCTCGCCCTCGCCGAGGAGATCACCCGGCCCAAGAGCAAGGTATGGGCGTGCGACGACATGTGGTGGTCGGCGCAGCGGTTCTTCGGCTGTCCGGGGGAGAAGCCGTACTACTGGGTGGAGGAGAACGGCAAGCTCGTCCACAAGGTCGAGACCGAGAACTACCTCGAGGCCCTGGAATGGTGCCGCAAGCTCTTCGCCGAGGGCTACGTCCACCCGGACGCGGTGGCGGGCAAGGCCAATGACGCGCTGACCCGCTTCACCTCCGGGCAGACGCTCTTCTACAACGACGGCGACGCCAAATGGTACGGCGCCACTTTCGAACAGGCCCGTGCCCACCCGGAATTCAAGATCCAGGGAATGGACTGGTTCGGCCCCGACGGCGGTGACCCGGTCATCTATCTCGACCCGCCCGCCCAGATCTGGTCCTTCCTCAACAAGAACCTCGCCAAGGACCGGATCGAGGAAATCCTCGCGCTCGCGAACTTCATCGCCGCGCCCTTCGGCACCAAGGAACAGCGTCTCATCGACTACGGCGTCGAAGGCGTGCACCACGACATGAAGAAGGGGGTGCCGGTCAAGAACGCCAAGGGCGTCAAGGAGGTCCAGGACACCTACCGCTTCATCGTCTCTCCGCAGGCGAGCGTGGCCTATCCCGACTTCCCGCAGGTGGTCGAGGACTACTGCGGCTGGATGCGGCGGATGGGCACGTTCGCCAGGAAGCCGCTGTTCTACGGGATGCAGATTCAAGAGCCCAACCGCTACGCCTCGCTCTACACGCCCTTCGAGGATCTCGCCAAGGACGTCACCCGCGGCCGTAAGTCGGTCAAGGACGCCCAGCAGGCCGTCAGCGACTGGCGCAGCGGGGGCGGCGACCGGCTCCGCGACTGGTACGCGAAGCTCCTCGACCAGAACGGCAGCGGCGCCTGATGGCTCTGGACGTCCGCGGCCGGGCGCGAACCCGCGGTGGCCCGGCCGGACGCGGCACGCCGGCCGGTCGCATCGGGTGGTGGCACCGGCTGCGCCGCGACCGCACCCTGCTGCTGATGGCCGCGCCCGCCGTCGGTCTGCTGCTGCTGTTCAACTACGTGCCGCTGATCTGGACCACGGTGGCCTATCTGGATTACGACCCGTTCACCCAGGGGCTGTGGACCAGTCCCTGGGTGGGCCTGGACAACTTCACCCTCCTGTTCGAGGACAGCCGCTTCTGGGACGCCTTCGCCAACACCCTCTCCATCACCCTCATCCAGCTGGTGCTGTTCTTCCCGGTGCCCATCGCGCTGGCGCTGCTGCTCAACAGCGTGCTCAGCGACCGGATCCGCGGTCTGGTGCAGTCGATCCTGTACCTGCCGCACTTCTTCTCCTGGGTGCTGGTCATCACCATCTTCCAGCAGATGCTCGGCGGCGCCGGGCTGCTCGCCCAGCAGCTGCGCGCCCATGGGCACGAGGGCTTCGACCTGATGACCGACCCGGGGGTCTTCAAGCTCCTGATCACCGCCCAGCTGGTGTGGAAGGACGCGGGCTGGGGCGTGATCGTCTTCCTGGCCGCCCTCTCCGCCGTCAACCAGGACCTCTACGAGGCCGCGGCCGTGGACGGCGCGAACCGCTGGCGCCGGATGTGGCACGTCACGCTGCCCGCGCTGCGCCCCGTGGTCGCCCTGCTGCTGGTGCTGCGCGTCGGCGACTCGCTGACCGTCGGCTTCGAGCAGATCCTGCTCCAGCGCGACGCGGTGGGGCCCGGCGCCTCGGAGGTCTTCGACACCTATGTGTGGTGGGTCGGCATCGCCAACACCGACTACGGGATCGCCGCCGCCGGCGGTCTGATCAAGGGCGCCTTCAGCCTGGTGCTGGTGCTGATCGCCAACAAGGTCGCCCATATGCTCGGCGAGCAGGGGGTGTACCGGAAATGACCGTGACCGAGCGGATCGCGGCCCGGCCCACCCCGCCCGCGCGCCCCGACCGCCCCCCGCGGCGCCGTCACGGCAAGCGCCCGGTGTGGGAGGAGGAGCCCGGCAAGGTCGGCCAGGGCCTCAAGGGGGCCACCCTGGTCGGGGTGTGTCTGGCGATCCTCGGCCCGCTGTGGGTGGTGATCGTCACCAGCCTCTCCGACCAGAAGACCATCACCGACGCCGGCGGGCTGGTGATCGTCCCCAGGACGGTCACCTTCCGCGCCTACACCGAGCTGCTGAGCGGCGGCACGGTGACCCGCGCGACGATCGTCAGCCTCGCGCTCACCGCCGTGGGCACCGTGATCAGCACCGCCGTCTCGGTCCTGTGCGCCTACGGACTGTCCCGTTCGGGGTCCTTCCTGCACCGGCCGATCCTGCTGGTGCTGCTGGTCACCATGTTCTTCAACGCCGGTCTCATCCCCACCTACCTGCTGGTCACCGGCGTCGGCCTGGAGGGCAGCTACTGGTCGATGATCCTGCCCGGGGCCGTCTCGGTCTTCAACGTCCTGGTGCTGAGATCGTTCTTCCAGAACATCGCGCCGGAGCTGATCGACAGCGCCCGGATCGACGGCGCGGGGGACTGGCGGATCCTGTTCCGCATCGTCCTGCCGCTGTCCAAGGCGGTGATCGCGGTGGTCTCGCTCTTCTACGCGGTCGGCTACTGGAGCCAGTGGTTCAACGCCATGCTCTACCTCAACGACCAGGAGATGTGGCCGCTCCAGATGATCCTGCGTCAGCTGGTCATCAAGCAGCAGGCACCGCAGGGCATGTCCCAGATGATCTCCACCCAGCAGATCCCGGCGCTGTCCGTGCAGATGGCCGTCATGGTGCTCGCGCTGATCCCCGTCGCGGTGCTCTACCCCTTCGTCCAGAAGCACTTCACCAAGGGCATGCTCACCGGCGCCGTCAAGGGCTGACGCGGCGTGCCCCCCGTCCCCAGCGCTCCCGACATCTCCGACATCCCCACGCCCCAGCCGACACGAGACGAGAGCCGGTATGCCCGACCTGAGTGACGCCACCCGCGGCCGCATCCTCTACGGTGGCGACTACAACCCCGAGCAGTGGCCCGAGAGCGTCTGGCACGACGACATCCGGCTGATGCGCCGGGCGGGCGTCACCACCGTCACCGTCGGCGTCTTCTCCTGGGCCCGGCTCGAACCCCGGCCCGGAGCCCGGGACTTCGGCTGGCTGGACCGGGTCATGGACCTGCTCCACGACGGCGGCATCGAGGTGTGCCTGGCCACCCCGACCGCCTCCCCGCCGCCCTGGATGGGCTCCCGCCACTCCGAGACCCTGCCGCGCGACGAGACCGGCTCCGTCGTCTGGTACGGCTCACGGAACCAGTTCTGCGCCTCGTCCCCCGTCTACCGCGACTACGCACTGCGCATCACCGAGGACCTGGCGGACCGCTACGGTGGCCATCCGGCCCTGCGGATGTGGCACGTCGGCAACGAGTACGGCACGCACTGCTGGTGCGACGAGACCGCCCGGCACTTCCGCCGCTGGCTGCGCGCGAGGTACGGCGAGCTGGAGGCGCTCAACGAGGCGTGGGGGACGGCCTTCTGGAGCCAGCGCTACGACTCCTGGGAGGAGATCATCCCGCCGCGCCGCGCCCCGTACCTGATCAACCCCGGCCAGGCGCTGGACTTCCGCCGCTTCACCAGCGACGCCCTGCTGGAGTGCTTCACCGCCGAACGCCAGGCGCTGGCCGCACGCACCCCGCACACCCCGGTCACCACCAACTTCATGCCGCTGTTCAGCGGCCAGGACGGCTGGGCCTGGGCGGCCGAGGAGGACGTGGTCTCCGTCGACCTCTACCCCGACCCCGGGGACCCGCACGGGGCGGCGTACGGGGCGATGGTCCAGGACCTGACCCGCTCCCAGGCGGGCGGGCCCTGGGTCCTCATGGAGCAGGCCGCCGGCCCGGTCAACTGGCGCGAGGTGAACCGTCCCAAGCCCGACGGACTGATGCGGCTGTGGTCCCTCCAGGCCGTCGCGCGCGGCGCCGACGGCGTCTGCTTCTTCCAGTGGCGGCAGTCCCGGCAGGGCGGCGAGAAGTTCCACTCCGCGATGGTGCCGCACGCCGGTGAGCCGAGCCGCACCTTCGCGCGGGTCCGCGCGCTCGGCGCCGAACTGCGCGCACTGGCCCCGGTCGTGGGCACCGACGTGCCCGCGCGGGCCGCCGTCCTGCACGACTGGCACTCCTGGTGGGCCTCCGGCCAGGACGGCCGCCCCTCCTCCCTGGTCTCCTACGAAGGACTGCTGCGCACCTGGCACCAGGCCCTGTGGGAGCGGAACCTCACCACCGACTTCGCCCATCCGCACGCCGACCTCACCGACTACGCCCTCGTCGCCGTCCCCCAGCTGTACCTGCTCACCGACGAGGCACTGGACAACCTCGCCGCGTATGTGCGGGGCGGCGGCACCCTCGTGTGCGGCTTCTTCACGGGCGTCGCCGACGAGGACGACCGGGTGCGCCCCGGCGGCGTGGACCGGCGGCTGCGCGATCTCCTGGGCATCCGTACGGTCCACGAGTGGTGGCCGCTGGCCGAGGGCGAGGCGCTGGACGCCGAGGGCCCCTGGCTCGGCCCGTTCCGCGGCACCCTCTGGTCCGAGGACCTGGAGCCGTCCACCGCCGAACCGGTCGCCCGGATCAAGGGCGGTGAACTCGACGGCCGCCCCGCCCTCACCCGCAACGCCTACGGCGCGGGCACCGCCTGGTACGTCCCCACCCTCCCCGAACCCGCCGCCCTGCGCGCCCTGCTGGCCCGCGCCGCCGAGGAGGCGGGGCTGGCCCCCGTGCTGCCCGGCCTCCCCGAGGGCGTCGAGGCGGTGCGGCGCGGCCCGTTCCTCTTCCTCCTCAACCACGGCCGCACCCCGGCCGTCGTCCCCCTCCCGTCCACCCGGACGGATCTGCTCACCGGGCGCGTGCACCACACCAGCGTCCGGCTGGACCGCTTCGCGGTCATGGTTCTGGCTCCGCTCGCATCCCGTCATCCGACCCCCCACCCGAAGGGAGCAGTCCCGTGCAACGAGCCGCCCGAACGCTCTTCCTGACCCCGCTGATCGCCCTGCTGGCGCTGATCGGCTTCGCCGCCGCCCCCGCCCAGGCCGCCACTTGGTCCTCTTCGGACCAGTGGGGCACCTGGTCCAACGGCGGCTACACCCTCTACAACAACATCTGGGGCTCCGGCGCCGGAGCCCAGACCATCTGGGCCAACTCCTCCAGCGACTGGGGAGTGTGGGCCGACCACCCCAACACCGGCGGCATCAAGTCCTACCCCAACGCCAAGAAGGTCGTCGGCAAGAAGATCAGCGCCATCTCCAGCCTGACCAGCACCTACAACGTCACCGTGCCGTCCTCGGGCGCGTACAACACCTCGTACGACATCTGGGACACCAACTACGACTACGAGATCATGCTCTGGGTCAACAAGACCGGCGCGGTCGGCCCGCTCGGCACCGCCCAGGGCAATGTCACCCTCGGCGGCCACAGCTGGAGCGTCTACAAGGGCAGCAACGGGGCCAATGAGGTCTTCTCGTTCCTCCGCACCTCCAACTCCACCTCCGGCTCCGTGGACATCAAGCCCATCGTGAACTGGATCAAGAACACCAAGGGCTGGTTCGGCGATGTCACCATCGGCGACGTCCAGTTCGGCTACGAGATCACCTCGTCGGCCGGCGGTCTGGACTTCCGGACCAACAGCTTCGGCGTGAGCGCGAGCTGACGCCCGCGTACCCGGTGCCGGGCGCGCCCGGCACCGGGGCAGCTGGTACGGGACGCGATGGGCGAGGGGCGGGCGCGCGGACGGGGTCAGGACGTGCCGGACGGGGTCAGGGCGTGCCGGGCGCCGGGCCCGAGCTGGCCCGTACGGTCAGCTCCGGGGCGAGCAGGGCCACCTGCTCCTCGGGGGCGTTTCCTTCGAGCTTCGCCACCACAAGCTCCACCGCGCGCCGCCCCATCTCCTCCGCCGGGATGGCCACCGAGGTGAGCCGCACCGACGCCTGGGTGGCCACCTGCTCGGGGCAGACGGCCACCACCGAGATGTCCTCGGGGACCGCGCGCCCCTGCCGGCGCAACAGGCTGAGCAGCGGATCGATGGCCGCCTCGTTCTGCACCACGAAGCCGGTGGTGCCGGGCCGCTCGTCGAAGATCCGGGAGAGGGTGCCGTCCATGGACTCGTAGCTGCCCTCGCACGGGCGGTGCAGCAGCCGCAGGCCCAGCTCACCGGCGCGGCGGCGCAACCCCTCCAGGGTCCGCTCGGCGAACCCGGTGTGGCGCTCGTAGACGGCCGCGGCCTCGCCCACGACGGCGATCTCCCGGTGGCCGAGGGCCGCCAGATGCTCGGCGCACAGCGCACCGGTGGCGGTGAAGTCCAGATCGACGCAGGTCAGGCCGACGGTGTCGGCGGGCAGCCCGATCAGCACGGTGGGCTGGCGGGCCGCGTGCAGCAGCGGCAGCCGCTCGTCCTCCAGCTCCACATCCATCACGATCATGGCGTCGGCGAGCCCGCTGCCGGTCACCCGGCGCACCGCCGCCGGGCCCTCCTCGCCGGTGAGCAGCAGGACGTCATAGCCGTGGGAGCGGGCGGTGGTGGCGACCGCGATGGCGATCTCCATCATCACGGGCACGTACATGTCCGTCCGCAGTGGCACCATGAGCGCGATGATGTTGGAGCGGCTGCTGGCCAGGGCGCGGGCTCCGGCGTTCGGGTGGTAGCCGAGCTCCTTGATGCTGTGCTCGACGCGCTCGCGGGTGGGGGCGGAGATCGACCGCTTGCCGCTGAGGACATAGCTCACCGTGCTGGCGGAGACTCCGGCGTGGCGGGCGACCTCGGCGAGGGTGACCATGCGGGGGACTCCATCCGGTGGTGAGGGCAGAGGGACGACGTCAGACGGATCAGCAGGCGGGTGAAGCGCTTCGACGCAGGAGCCGAATCCCTCCCGGCTGGCGATCGGATTGACAGTAAACCCATAGCGCAGGGCTGTCCAGAGGCCGTCGAAGCGCTGTCGAAGCGCTTCAACGTCTCCCCCGCCCCCGGCGTTCCCTCGCTTTGCCGTCCCGCCGGACCGGAGGCACACTGGCAGCGGTACGTGCCGGTAATGTCACGAGATCGTCATTTGCGGCAAGGGAGCACCGATGACCGCATCATCCGTCAGGCCGGTGTCCGAGCGTGAAGCGCGCCAGGTCGCCGAGGCCGCACGCGAACAGGTATGGCACAAGCCGAGCTTCGCCAAGGAGCTCTTCCTCGGCCGCTTCCGACTCGACCTGATCCATCCGCACCCCACCCCCGCCCCGGACGACGTACGCCGCGGTGAGACCTTCCTCGCCAAGCTCGGCGCGTTCTGCGAGACGCGGGTCGACGCCGCCCGTATCGAGCGCGAGGCGCAGATCCCCGACGAGACCATCAAGGGGCTCAAGGAGATCGGCGCGCTCGGTATGAAGATCGACACCAAGTACGGCGGTCTCGGCCTCACCCAGGTCTACTACAACAAGGCCCTCGCCCTGGCCGGCTCGGTCAGCCCGGCGATCGGCGCGCTGCTCTCCGCCCACCAGTCCATCGGCGTGCCGCAGCCGCTGAAACTCTTCGGCACCCAGGAGCAGAAGGACCGCTTCCTGCCGCGCTGCGCCCGCACCGACATCTCGGCCTTCCTGCTCACCGAGCCGGACGTGGGCTCCGACCCGGCCCGCCTCGCCACCACCGCCGTGCCCGATGGCGACGACTACGTCCTCGACGGCGTCAAGCTGTGGACCACCAACGGCGTGGTCGCCGACCTCCTCGTGGTGATGGCCCGGGTGCCGCGCTCCGACGGCCACAAGGGCGGTATCACCGCCTTCGTCGTCGAGACCGCCTCCGAAGGCGTCACCGTGGAGAACCGCAACGCCTTCATGGGGCTGCGCGGCCTGGAGAACGGGGTGACCCGCTTCCACCGGGTCCGGGTGCCGGCCGCCAACCGGATCGGCCCCGAGGGCGCCGGCCTGAAGATCGCGCTGACCACGCTCAACACCGGACGGCTGTCGCTGCCCGCGATGTGCGCGGGCGCCGGGAAGTGGTCCCTGAAGATCGCCCGGGAATGGTCCGCCGCCCGTGAGCAGTGGGGCAAGCCCATCGCCCGGCACGAGGCCGTCGGCGCCAAGATCTCCTTCATCGCGGCGACCACCTTCGCCCTGGAGGCCGTCATCGACCTCGCCTCCCAGATGGCAGACGAGGACCGCAACGACATCCGTATCGAGGCCGCGCTCGCCAAGCTCTACGGCAGCGAGATGGCCTGGCTGATGGCCGACGAACTGGTCCAGATCCGCGGCGGCCGGGGCTATGAGACCGCGGCCTCGCTGGCCGCCCGCGGAGAGCGGGCCGTCCCCGCCGAGCAGATGCTGCGCGATCTGCGGATCAACCGGATCTTCGAGGGCTCGACCGAGATCATGCACCTCCTCATCGCCCGCGAGGCCGTGGACGCCCATCTGTCGGTGGCGGGCGACCTCATCGACCCCGACGCGTCCCTGTCGGACAAGGGCAAGGCGGCGGCCAAGGCCGGCGGCTTCTACGCCCGCTGGCTGCCCGGCCTGGTCACCGGCCCCGGCCAGCTGCCCCGCGCCTACGCCGAGTTCCACCCGCGGGGCCATCGCGACCTGTCCCCGCATCTGCGCTACGTCGAGCGCTCGGCGCGCAGGCTGGCCCGCTCCACGTTCTACGCCATGTCCCGCTGGCAGGGCCGGATGGAGACCAAACAGGGCTTCCTCAGCCGGATCGTCGACATCGGCGCGGAGCTGTTCGCGATGAGCGCGGCCTGCGTACGGGCCGAGATGCTGCGCTCCCGCGGTGACCACGGCGTCGCGGCGTACCAGCTGGCCGACGCCTTCTGCCGGCAGGCCAGGATCCGTGCCGACGAGCTCTTCGGGCGGCTGTGGAGCAACACCGACGAGCTCGACCGCAAGGTCGTCTCCGGTGTGCTCTCCGGTGCGTACGAATGGCTCGAGCAGGGCATCGTCGACCCCAGTGGCGACGGCCCCTGGATCGCCGACGCCACCCCCGGCCCGACCGCCCGACGAAACGTCCACCGGCCCGTTCACTGAGCCGCCGATCACCGGATCCCGGGGCTTGTCCCGAGCCGCCGCCCCTTGCCTCCACAATGGGGGGATGACGGAATCCCTGGCTGACCCGCACGTGCGTTTTCCGGCGGCCACCGCCGCGGCGAGCGTGCGCGACATCGTGATCCTGGGCTCCACCGGTTCGATCGGCACCCAGGCCATCGACGTCGTGGTGCGCAACCCCGACCGCTTCCGCGTGACCGGCCTGTCCGCCGCCGGGACCCGGGCCGGCCTGCTCGCCGAGCAGGCCCACCGGCTGCGGGTGGAGAGGGTCGCGGTCGCCCGGCCGGAGGCGGTGGCCGAGGTGCGCGAGGCGCTCGGCGCGCGCTACGGCGCCGGTGAGCCGCTCCCCGAGATCCTGGCGGGGCCCGACGCGGCCACCGAGCTCGCCCGCTCCCAGTGCCACACCGTGCTCAACGGCATCACCGGCTCCATCGGCCTGGCGCCGACCCTGGCCGCCCTGGAGGCGGGCCGGGTGCTGGCGCTGGCCAACAAGGAATCGCTCATCGTCGGCGGGCCCCTGGTCAGAGCCATCGCCAAGCCCGGTCAGATCGTCCCGGTCGACTCCGAGCACTCCGCGCTCTTCCAGGCGCTGCTCGGCGGCGCCCGGGAGGAGGTCCGCAAGCTCGTGGTCACCGCATCCGGCGGCCCGTTCCGCGGGCGCACGAAGCGGGAGCTGGCCACGGTCACCCGGGAGCAGGCGCTGGCCCACCCCACCTGGGACATGGGCCCGGTGATCACGATCAACTCCGCGACCCTCGTCAACAAGGGTCTGGAGGTGATCGAGGCCCATCTGCTGTACGACATTCCGTTCGAGCGGATCGAGGTGGTGGTCCACCCGCAGTCGTACATTCACTCGATGGTGGAATTCACCGATGGCTCGACGCTCGCCCAGGCGAGCCCGCCCGATATGCGGATGGCCATCTCGCTCGCTCTCGGCTGGCCCGAGCGGGTGCCCGACGCCGCACCCGGCTGCGACTGGACCAAGGCCCACACCTGGGAATTCTTCCCGCTCGACACCGAGGCGTTCCCCTCGGTCGGCCTCGCCCGCCACGTCGGCGGCCTCGGCGGCACCGCCCCGGCCGTCTTCAACGCGGCGAACGAGGAGTGCGTGGCCGCGTTCCTCGGCGGAAAGCTGCCGTTCAACGGAATCGTCGATACGGTCGCGGAGGTGGTGGCCGAGCACGGCACCCCCACCGCGGGAACCCGGCTCACCGTCGCGGACGTCCTCGAAGCCGAGACATGGGCCCGTGCCCGCGCAACGGAACTGGCCGCCCGAGCGGCGAAGGCGACCCCGGAGGCTCGCGCATGACGACACTGATGACGGTCCTCGGCATAGTGGTGTTCGCCGTCGGCCTGCTGATCTCGATCGCCTGGCATGAGCTCGGCCATCTCTCCACGGCCAAGCTCTTCGGCATCCGGGTGCCGCAGTACATGGTTGGTTTCGGGCCGACGATCTTCTCCCGGAAGAAGGGCGAGACCGAGTACGGCGTCAAGGCGGTCCCGTTCGGCGGCTACATCCGCATGATCGGGATGTTCCCGCCGGGCGATGATGGCAAGATCACCGCACGCTCCACCTCACCCTGGCGGGGCATGATCGAGGACGCCCGGTCGGCCGCCTTCGAGGAGCTCCAGCCCGGCGACGACAAGCGCCTGTTCTACACGCGCAAGCCGTGGAAGCGCGTGATCGTCATGTTCGCCGGGCCGTTCATGAACCTGGTCCTCGCGGTGGCGATCTTCCTCGGGGTGATGATGAGCTTCGGCGTCAACACCCAGACCACCAGCGTGGGCACCGTCTCCCAGTGCGTGGTCGCGGCCTCGGCCGACACCGACACCTGCCCCAAGAAGGCCAAGGACTCCCCGGCCAAGGCCGCCGGTCTGCAGCCCCGGGACAAGATCATCGCCTTCAACGGCCACCGCACCCCGGACTGGGGCACGCTCCAGCAGGACATCCGCAAGACCACCGGCCCCGCCACGATCACCATCGAGCGGGACGGCGTCCGCAAGACCCTGCACGCCAACCTCATAAAGAACCAGGTCGCCAAGTCCGACGGGCACGGCGGCTATGTCGAGGGCGAGTACGTCACGGCCGGCTTCCTCGGCTTCACCCCGGCCAGCGGGGTGGTCAAGCAGTCCTTCGCACAGTCCGTGGACCGCATGGGCAACATGGTCGAGGACGGCATCGACTCCATGATCGCCTTGCCCTCCAAGATCCCGGACCTGTGGAACGCGGCCTTCGGGGACGCCCCGCGCAAGGCGGACTCGCCGATGGGCGTCGTGGGCGCGGCCCGGGTCGGCGGTGAGGTCGCCAACCTCGACATCCCGCCCTCCCAGCGGATCGCGACCATGCTTTTCCTGGTCGCCGGGTTCAACCTCTCGCTGTTCCTGTTCAACATGCTGCCGCTGCTGCCGCTGGACGGCGGTCACATCGCGGGGGCGCTGTGGGAGTCCATCCGGCGCCACACCGCCCGGCTGGTCCGGCGGCCCGACCCGGGCCCGTTCGACGTGGCGAAGATGATGCCGGTCGCCTATGTGATCGCCGGAGTCTTCATCTGCTTCACGCTGCTGGTCCTGGTGGCCGACGTCGTGAACCCCGTGAAAATCTCCTGACGACTCGGGTTGTCCTGAAGTTCGCCTTTGGGTGGACTTCAGGAGCGGAGTGTGCTGAGGACATGACCGTTGCCGTAATCTCGGAGATCGGAGCCCGCTGATCTCCGGCCACTCATACACCTTCTTGGGGTTACGAACCAGATGACTGCGATTTCGCTAGGAATGCCGTCCGTACCGACCAAACTCGCCGAGCGCAGGGTCAGCCGGAAGATCCAGGTCGGGTCGGTGGCCGTCGGCGGCGACGCTCCGATCTCCGTTCAGTCGATGACGACCACGGTGACGGCGGACGTCGGGGCGACACTGCAGCAGATCGCGGAGCTGACGGCGTCCGGGTGCCAGATCGTGCGGGTGGCATGTCCGTCGCAGGACGACGCGGACGCGTTGCCGGTGATCGCGAAGAAGTCGCAGATTCCGGTGATCGCCGACATCCACTTCCAGCCGAAGTACGTGTTCGCGGCGATCGACGCCGGGTGCGCGGCGGTGCGGGTGAACCCGGGGAACATCCGGCAGTTCGACGACAAGGTCAAGGAGATCGCCCGAGCGGCCTCGGACGCGGGCGTGCCGATCCGTATCGGGGTGAACGCGGGGTCGCTGGACAAGCGGCTGCTGGAGAAGTACGGCAAGGCCACGCCGGAGGCGCTGGTGGAGTCGGCGTTGTGGGAGTGCTCACTGTTCGAGGAGCACGGCTTCCGGGACATCAAGATCTCGGTGAAGCACAACGACCCGGTGGTGATGGTCAACGCCTACCGCCAGCTGGCCGCCCAGTGCGACTACCCGCTGCACCTGGGGGTGACGGAGGCGGGTCCGGCGTTCCAGGGGACGATCAAGTCGGCGGTCGCCTTCGGCGCGCTGCTGAGCGAGGGCATCGGGGACACCATCCGGGTGTCGCTGTCGGCCCCTCCGGCCGAGGAGGTCAAGGTCGGCATCCAGATCCTGGAGTCGCTGAACCTGCGGCAGCGGCGGCTGGAGATCGTCTCGTGCCCGTCGTGCGGCCGGGCGCAGGTGGATGTCTACAAGCTCGCGGACCAGGTCACGGCCGGTCTGGAGGGCATGGAGGTCCCGCTGCGGGTCGCGGTCATGGGCTGTGTCGTCAACGGCCCCGGCGAGGCGCGCGAGGCGGACCTGGGCGTCGCATCCGGCAACGGCAAGGGGCAGATCTTCGTCAAGGGCGAGGTCATCAAGACCGTGCCGGAGTCGAAGATCGTGGAGACCCTGATCGACGAGGCCATGAAGATCGCCGAGCAGATGGAGAAGGACGGCGTCCCCTCCGGCGAGCCCCAGGTCTCCGTCAGCGGCGACTGAATATGCGCGGTCCGGTCTGCCCCGGGGTGTCGTAAAGCCCGCGTGGGGGGTTCTCGGGCCAGTGGTGGCCGGGGGAGAACCGAGCCTTGGGGCGCCGGGCGTGCGCGATAGAGTCTGAAGAATCGAATCCCCGGCCCGCGGGCCCGCACCACGTGAGGCAGACCGACACGTGCTGACCACGTCCACCACCAGGGTCCTCGAGCCCCATGAGCTCGACTCGGCCCTCGCGGTGCTCGACCGCGACCCCGTCTCGAACGCCTTCGTCGCCGCCCGCGTCCAGGTCGCCGGCCTGGACCCGTGGCGGCTCGGCGGTGAGATGTGGGGCTGGTACTCCGGCGGCCGGCTGGAGTCGCTCTGCTACGCCGGAGCCAACCTGGTGCCCATCTGCGCCACCCGCGAAGCCGTGCGCGGCTTCGCCGAGCGCGCCCGCCGGGCCGGCCGCCGCTGCTCCTCGATCGTCGGCCCGGCCGACACCACGGCCGAGCTCTGGTCCCTGCTCGAGCCCAGCTGGGGCCCGGCCCGTGAGGTCCGCGCCCATCAGCCGCTGATGGTCACCACCTCGATGTCCGCGGACATCCCGCCCGACCCGCTGGTGCGCCGCGTCCGCAAGGACGAGATGGACGTGATCATGCCGGCGTGCGTGGCGATGTTCACCGAGGAGGTCGGCGTCTCGCCGCTCGCGGGCGACGGCGGGCTGCTCTACCAGGCGCGGGTCGCCGAGCTGGTCTCCGCCGGGCGTTCCTTCGCCCGCGTCGAGGACGGCCGGGTGGTCTTCAAGGCCGAGATCGGCGCGGCCACCCCGCACGCCTGCCAGATCCAGGGCGTCTGGGTCGCCCCCGAGTACCGCGGCCGCGGCCTCTCCGAGACCGGGATGGCGGCCGTGCTGCGCTATGCGCTGGGCGAGGTGGCCCCCGTGGTGAGCCTCTACGTCAACGACTTCAACACCGCGGCCCGCGCCGCGTACCGTCGGGTCGGCTTCCGGGAAGTCGGCGCGTTCATGAGTGTGCTGTTCTGATCGACGGGCCAGTAGGGTGCCGCCCATGCTGCATCTGCCCGGGGGGCGGACCCCGGAACCCGAAGACGTCGTCGTCGGGCCGCTCGACCTCGCCGCACGCGTGGACGAGGCGCTCGCCGTCCAGGCCGTCGCCTTCGGGCTGACGGACGAGGAGGTCGGCGTACGACGGCATATCGTGCTGCGCCACCTCAAGAGCCCCGGTGCCCGCGCGCTCGGCGCGACCACCCCCTCCGGGCGGCTCGTCGGCTTCGTCTACGGCATGCCCAACGACCGCACGCACTGGTGGTCCACGGTCGTCCAGCCGTATCTGCGCGCGGCCGGGCACGAGGACTGGCTGGACGACTCGTTCGTCATCACCGAACTCCATGTCCACCCCGACTACCAGAACCGGGGCATCGGCCGGCGGCTGATCACGACCATCACGGACGGCGCCGCCGAGCCCCGCTCGATCCTCTCCGCCATCGACACCGACAGCCCGGCCCGCGCGCTCTACCGCTCACTGGGCTACGGCGACCTCGCCCGCCCCGTGCTCTTCCCGAGCGCCCCGAGCCCGTATGCCGTGATGGGAGCCCCGCTGCCGCTGCGCCGCTAGCAGGAACCCCCTGGCCCCCCGGCCGGCGGGCCGCTGGCCCCCGGCGCATCCGGAAACCGCATTTCCGGGAAACCGACCCGTGCGGCTAACCTCCTGAACATCCCATCGCACGCAGGAGAGACCCCATGGCCCACGCCGTCAACGTCCAGCGCTTGTCCACGATGATGCTGAAGACGCTGCGCGAAGACCCGGCGGACGCCGAGACCGCCAGCCACAAGCTGCTCGTCCGCGCCGGTTACGTCCGCCGCGCCGCCGCGGGCATCTGGACCTGGCTGCCGATCGGCAAGAAGGTCCTGGAGAACGTCTCGCGGATCGTCCGCGAGGAGATGGACGCCATCGGCGCCCAGGAGGTCCTCCTGCCCGCCCTGCTGCCCCGTGAGCCGTACGAGACGAGCGGCCGCTGGGACGAGTACGGCGATCTGCTCTTCCGGATCAAGGACCGCAAGGGCGCCGACTACCTCCTCGGCCCGACCCACGAGGAGATCTTCACCCTGACGGTCAAGGACCAGTGCACGTCCTACAAGGACCTGCCGGTCATGCTGTACCAGATCCAGACCAAGTACCGGGACGAGGCCCGCCCCCGCTCGGGTGTGCTGCGCGGCCGTGAGTTCCAGATGAAGGACTCCTACTCCTTCGACGCCACCGACGAGGGCCTCGCCGAGTCCTACCGGCTGCACCGCGAGGCGTACCAGCGGATCTTCCAGCGCCTCGGCCTGGACTACCGCATCGTCTCCGCGGTCTCCGGCGCCATGGGCGGTTCGGCCTCCGAGGAGTTCCTGGCCCCGGCGGCGGCCGGCGAGGACACCTTCGTCGACTGCCCGAACTGCGACTACGCCGCGAACACCGAGGCGGTCACGGTGACCGTCCCGCCGGTCGAGGACGCCGACCACGGCCCCCTCGAGGAGCTGGACACCCCCGACACCCCCACCATCGAGTCCCTCGCCGAGTACCTCGGCGTCCCGGCCTCCGCCACCCTGAAGAACCTCCTGGTCAAGGTCGACGGCGAGATCACCGCGGTGGGCGTCCCCGGCGACCGCGAGGTGGACCTGGGCAAGCTGGGCGAGCACCTCGCCCCCGCCGTCGTCGAGCTCGTCACGGCCGAGGACTTCGAGGGCCGCCCCGAGCTGGTGCGCGGCTACGTCGGCCCGCAGGGCCTGGCGGGCAAGTCCTTCCGCTACATCGCCGACCCGCGCGTCGCCCCCGGCACCGCCTGGGTGACCGGCGCCAACAAGCCCGACACCCACGCGCGCAACGTGGTCTGCGGCCGTGACTTCGAGGTCGACCAGTACCTGGACGTCGTCGTGGTCGAGGCGGGCGACCCCTGCCCCCGCTGCGGTGCGGGCATTGAGCTGGACCGGGCGATCGAAATCGGCCATATCTTCCAGCTCGGCCGCAAGTACGCCGACGCCTTCCAGCTCGACGTCCTCGGCCAGAACGGCAAGCCGGCGCGGGTCACGATGGGCTCGTACGGCATCGGCGTCTCCCGTGCCGTCGCCGCCCTCGCCGAGCAGACCCACGACGAGTCCGGCCTCTGCTGGCCCCGCGAGGTCGCCCCGGCCGACGTCCACATCGTCGCGGCGGGCAAGGCCCTCCAGACCGAGCTGGCCCTCGACATCGCCCAGAAGCTGGGCTCGGCGGGCGTCCGGGTCATGGTCGACGACCGCGCCGGGGTCTCCCCGGGCGTGAAGTTCACCGACGCCGAGCTGATCGGCGTCCCGACCATCCTGGTCGTGGGCCGCGGGGCGAAGGACGGCGTCGTCGAGCTGAAGGACCGCCGTACGGGGGAGCGCGAGGAGCTCCCCGTCGACGAGGCCGTCTCCCGCCTTACCACCGCCTGACGGCCGACCCCGCCCCTGCCCCTGCTGTCCCCGAACCCCCGGCTCCCGCCCTCCTGGGAGCCGGGGGTTCGGGGTTCGGGGTGCCTGGTCGGGTGCGGGTTTCGTCTCGCGCCTTCGGCGCAATTGAGCAGCGGCGGCGGGGGTGGGGGGCGCGGCGCCGCCGCCGGGCGCCGGGCCCGTTGGTGTGGGCGCCGGTGGCGGCTTCCGTGCTCGATGGCCGGGGCCCCGCCGGACTGAGGGCAGGCCGCCTGCGGGTACCCCCCTGAAAAACGCTTGATCTGACGCAACTAATTTGTCAATCAGTTTCCAGAGGGGTGCCCTACTCCCCGCTGTCCGGCACCGGCCCCGACCCCCGGCCACGGATGCCGCCACGGGCACCCGCCCCCACCGGCCCGGCGCCCGGCGACGCCGCCCGCGCCCCCCACCCCGTGCCCCGCTGCTCAATTGCGCCGAAGGCGCGAAACGAAACCCGCACCCGCCCACGCCGCCCAGCACCACAGCCCCAACAGCCCCCGCCCACCGGCCGAGGCCAGCGGCGTCCGCCGGAGCCTCCTTACAGCCAGCCCGCGAACTCCAGCAGCAGCTCCGCTCGGCGGCGATCGCCCACCGCGGCCTCGCGCAGGCCCGCTTCGACGGCGCGGTAGAGGGACCAGCCCCGCAGCCGGTCGCGGTCGACGTCCAGCGAGTCCGCCAGCTTGGCGACCCGGCGGCGCGTGGCCGCGGCGGGGCCGGAACCGGCGGCCAGGTCCTCGCAGCGGTCGAGCACCAGCCGCGCCAGGTCGTACGCGCGCTCGCCCACCACCGGCACCGGACCCACCGCGAGCCACGGCAGGCGCTCCCCGGCCAGCACCTTCCCCTGCCGGAACTCGCCGTGCAGCAGCACCTCCTCGGGCGGCTCGGCGGGCAGCGCCGCCCGCAGTTCCAGGGCCTCGTCGGTCAGCGGACGGACGTCCGCCGCCCAGGCCCCCGCGCCGAGCACCCGCATGACCTCGCGGTCCTCCTCCGTACGCCCGGTGACCGACGCGAACGGATGTCCCTCGGGCGGCGCCACCCACAGCCGCCGTACCGTGCCCGCCGCCTCCAGCAGCGCCTTCGCCTCGGGCAGCGAGCGCAGCGACACCGCGCTGCGCAGCCGCTCGATCAGCAGCGCACCGGTGTCCGGGTCGGCGCGCAGCAGCCGGGCCGCGCCCCAGCCGTCCCAGTGCGCGAGGGCGGCCTGCTCACGGTCGGCGTCCGGGCCGGGGACCGGGAACTTCAGCGCCGCCGGGGTGCCGTCCGCCTGTCGTACGAGCGCGACGAGACCGTGTCGGCCTCCGGGCGTCACCACCCGCTCCAGGGTCAGCTCCCAGGCCGTCAGCTGCCGCTCGACCGTCTCGGGCAGGGCGTCCAGCCAGCTCCGTACGGCGCTCGCCGGACTGTCGCTCAGCGCGTCCAGAAGCCGCTTCGGCACATGGACACGGGCCGTGTCGTGGCCGCCGGGCTGTGGTGCCGATGCCATCCCTGAGCTGTTCCCTCCACCATCAATGACCTCTACGCCCTCATGGGCCCCGTCGGCCTCACCCAGCACACGTGCCGGTCACACGCCGTCCGCCGCACCGCTCGGTGACGCGGACGGAGCGGCCGGTGCGGCGCGTTCGGTGAGCCCAGGGAAGGCTACGCCGCCGCCTCGCCAGCGGACCGCCCGGACCGCCGCCTCCCGCAGCGCGCCCGCCGCCTGGCGGCGCAGGGACCCGGTCGAGGCCCGTACGAGGTCGGCGTAGACGGCGGCCACCCGGTTCTCCAGCTCGGCGGCGAGCCGTACCGCGGCGGGCGCGTCGGGTACCGCGAAGGGCAGGGCGTAGGCGGGTGCCGCGCTCTCGGGGTCGCCACCGAGGTCGCGCACGGTGCGGGTGAGGTCGTCCCGGCGCGCGCGGTGCGCGGCGTAGCCTTCGCGCGCCTCCGCGAGCCGGTCGTCGCCGATCCGCCCGCCGACGACGCCGTACCCGTACACCGCGGCGTGCTCGGCGGCGAGCGCCGCCTGCGCGGCCCTGAGCGCCGCGGCGCGTTCGCCGACGGCCGTACGGCCTGCTCGAGAGGCCATGTCAGTACCCCTTCCCGGTGGTCCCGAGCGTGGTCATGAGCGTGCTCATGAGTCCGCGTCGTGCTGCGTGAGGAGAAAGACGTGGGCGGCGCCGCAGGCCGCGACGGAGGCCAGCAGCCGGGCGAGTTCGGGCGGTGCGGTGGTGAGCGCGGCGGTGCGGGTGTCGGCGGTGTGGCGTTCGGCCTGGGCGAGGGCGGAGAGGGCCTTCTTCTCGTCCTTGGGGACCTCCGGCACCCGCTGCCCGCCCGCCGAGGGCGAGCGCGACGCGGTCGCGGAGGGGGAGGCGGACCGGTCCTCGGAGGTGAAGACCGCGACATGCCGGGCCGTTTCCTCCCGCAGCGGCGTCAGCCGCTCGGCCAGGGCGGGATGCGCGTCCACGGTCGCGTCGTAGCGTGCGAGAAGCGCGGTGGAGTCCCGCGCGCCCCGCGCCCGCAGTAACGCGACGGCCGCCCCGCCGCCCGTGTCGGGCCGGGACTTCGAGTCGTCGGAGCAGCCGCTCAGCAGCGCGACGGCCCCCAGCACCCCGCCGCCCAGCAGCAGACTCCGCCGCCGGGACACCGGGGCGGCGAACCCCGGGGACACGGCGGACCCCGAGGGCGCGGAGGAGACCGCGGCCATCGCGTCGGACGCGGACGCGGAGCGGGATGGGGCGGACGCGGGACGAGGTGGGGGAGTCGTGATCGGCACGTTCCTCTTTCCGGGCTGCGGCCGCTCCCGGCCGCCGGTAGTGATCACAGCAGGCGAGCGTACCCGCGCCGAGCCCGTCTGCCCGGCAGCGGCCACCGAATCGTCAGCCCGCCGCCGGAACAGATAGGCTTTGACCTGACACGCGACCTTCCCACAACAGCACACGCGGCCGAGGAGTCACCCGGATGAGCACCACCCAGAGCGAAAGGCTGCGCGGACTGCTGGAACCGCTCGTCAGCGCGCGGGACCTGGATCTGGAAGAGGTCGAGGTGACACCGGCCGGACGGCGGCGTGTGCTGAGAGTGGTCGTGGACTCCGACGACGGCGTCCAGCTGGACACGTGCGCGGAGCTGAGCCGGGACATCTCCCAGACCCTCGACGACACGGACGCGATGGGGCAGACCCCGTACGTCCTCGAGGTCACCTCTCCCGGCGCCGAGCGCCCCCTGACCGAGCCGCGCCACTACCGCCGCGCCACCGGCCGCCTCATGCGAGCACGACTCGCCGACGGCGGCGAACTGGTCGCCCGGATCGTCTCGGTGGACGACGGGGGCCTCGATCTGGAGGTCCCAGGGGTGAAGGGGCGCAAGCCCACCGCCAGACGGCTGGCCTTCGAGGAGATCTCCAAGGCGCGGGTGGAGATCGAGTTCAACCGCAAACCCGCGGACAAGCTCACGGAACAGGCCCCGGAGGAATCCGTGGGCGACGGCGGCGAGAGCAAGGAGGAGGCGTAGCCGTGGACATCGACATGAGTGCCCTGCGGGGTCTGGTGCGAGAGAAGGAGATCTCCTTCGACCTGTTGGTCGAGGCGATCGAGTCGGCCCTCCTCATCGCCTACCACCGCACCGAGGGAAGCCGTCGCCGGGCCCGGGTGGAGCTGAACCGCGACACCGGCCATGTGACCGTATGGGCCCGTGAGGACGCCGAGGACCTGGCGGAGGGGCAGGAGCCCCGCGAGTTCGACGACACCCCCTCCGGCTTCGGCCGGATCGCCGCGATGACCGCCAAGCAGGTCATCCTCCAGCGGCTGCGGGACGCCGAGGAGGAGATCACCTTCGGCGAGTACGCGGGGCGGGAGGGCGATGTCGTCGCCGGTGTCGTCCAGCAGGGCAAGGACCCCAAGAACGTGCTGGTGGACATCGGCCGGCTCGAGGCGATCCTGCCGGTGCAGGAGCAGGTCCCGGGCGAGGACTACGCACACGGCACCCGTCTGCGTACGTACGTGGTACGAGTCGTCAAGGGTGTGCGCGGCCCGTCGGTGACCCTTTCGCGTACGCATCCCAACCTGGTCAAGAAGCTCTTCGCGCTCGAGGTGCCGGAGATCGCGGACGGTTCGGTGGAGATCGCGGCGATCGCCCGTGAGGCGGGCCACCGCACCAAGATCGCGGTGCGGTCCACCCGTCCGGGGCTGAACGCCAAGGGCGCGTGCATCGGCCCGATGGGCGGCCGGGTGCGCGCCGTGATGGCCGAGCTGCACGGCGAGAAGATCGACATCGTCGACTGGTCGGACGACCCCGCCGAACTGGTGGCGAACGCGCTGTCACCCGCGCGGGTGAGCAAGGTCGAGGTGGTCGATCTGTCGGCCCGCTCGGCGCGGGTCACCGTGCCGGACTACCAGCTGTCCCTCGCCATCGGCAAGGAGGGGCAGAACGCCCGGCTGGCGGCGCGGCTGACCGGCTGGCGGATCGACATCCGGCCGGACACCGAGCAGCCGGGTGATCAAGGCTGATTCCGGTCGGAGTCGCTCGGGGTCCAGTCGAAATCAGTGACGGTTCGATCACTCCCCCCAAGGGGTGGTGTCGGCACAGGGAGGTAGACTTAAGCAGTGTCTGGCCGCACGCGAGCTGGTGCCTGCCCTGAGAGAACGTGTGTGGGATGCCGGGATCGGGCGGCCAAGAACGATCTGCTGCGCATCGTGGCGGTCGAGGGTGTTTGTGTCCCCGACCGACGCGGTACGCTCCCCGGTCGGGGTGCTTATGTACACCCCACACGGGTCTGCCTGGACCTGGCGGTCCGCCGCCGGGCCCTCTCTCGGGCCTTCAGGGGGCCGGGAGCGCTCGACACCACGGCCCTGCGCCGGTTTGTCGAGCAGGGTGAGCAGGCGACACCCTGAGTAGTTGGAAGAACGGCACGGGACACCGTGCGGTCAGGTACCTCGCGAGTCGGAAGTAGGTCGAGATTGCGATGAGCACTCGATGAGTACGCGATGAGTACGCCCATGAAGTAGCGACGGTCCGGCGGCAACCCGGACCTAAAAGGAGCGAAGTGGCTAAGGTCCGGGTATACGAACTCGCCAAGGAGTTCGGAGTTGAGAGCAAGGTCGTCATGGCCAAGCTCCAAGAACTCGGTGAATTTGTACGTTCGGCGTCCTCGACGATCGAGGCGCCGGTTGTGCGCAAGTTGACTGACGCTTTCCAGGGTGGCAACGGCTCCGGCCGCGGCGCTGGTAAGCCCTCGGCGCCGCGCAAGGCGACGCCCAAGCCGCCGACCCCCGGTCCGGCGGCCGCGGCCCGTCCGGCCGCCCCCAAGCCCCCGACGCCCGGCCCCAAGCCGGGTGCCCCCGAGGGCCAGCGCGGTACGCCGCCCGCGGCGCCCACTCCGGGCCCGCGTCCCACGCCGGGTGCCCGTCCGACCCCCGGCCCCAAGCCGGGCCCCGCGCCGGCGGCTCCGGCGCAGCCCGAGTTCACCGCCCCGCCGTCCCCCGGCCCCAAGCCCGCCGCGGCCAAGCCGGGTGCGCCCGGCAAGCCGGGTGCCACGCCCGGTCCGCGCCCCGGCGGCCGTCCGGGCGCACCGGGTCAGGGCCAGGGCGGCCAGGGCCAGGGTGGCCGTGGTGCCCCGCGTCCGGGCCAGGAGCGTCCGCGTCCGGGTGCGCCCCGTCCGGCCGGTCCCCGTCCGGGTAACAACCCCTTCACCTCCGGTGGCTCCACCGGTATGGCGCGCCCGCAGGCGCCCCGTCCCGGCGGCGCCCCGCGCCCCGGCGGCCAGCCCGGCCCCGGCCCGCGCCCGCAGGGCGGCGGCCAGGGCGGTCCGGGCCGCGGCCAGGGCGGTCCCGGCGGCCCCCGGCCCACTCCGGGCCAGATGCCCCGTCCGCAGGGCGCCCAGGGCGGCGGCCCGCGTCCGGGTCCCGGCGGCGGTCCGCGCCCGAACCCGGGCATGATGCCGCAGCGTCCGGCCGCCGGCCCGCGTCCGGGCCCCGGCGGCGGTCGCGGTCCCGGCGGTGCCGGTCGTCCCGGTGGCGGTGGCGGCGGTCGTCCCGGTGGCGGTTTCGCCGGCCGTCCCGGTGGCGGTGGCGGCGGTCGTCCCGGTGGCGGCGGCGGTTTCGCCGGTCGTCCCGGTGGTGGCGGCGGCTTCGGTGGCGGCGGTGGCCGTCCCGGCTTCGGCGGCCGTCCGGGTGGTCCCGGTGGCCGTGGTGGCACCCAGGGCGCGTTCGGCCGTCCCGGCGGTCCGGCGCGTCGTGGCCGCAAGTCGAAGCGGCAGAGGCGCCAGGAGTACGAGGCCATGCAGGCCCCGTCCATCGGCGGTGTGATGCTGCCGCGCGGCAACGGCCAGACGGTCCGGCTGTCGCGGGGTGCCTCGCTCACCGACTTCGCGGAGAAGATCAACGCCAACCCGGCGTCCCTGGTCCAGGTGATGTTCAACCTGGGCGAGATGGTCACCGCGACGCAGTCCGTCTCCGACGAGACGCTTCAGCTTCTCGCCGACGAGATGAACTACAACGTCGAGATCGTGAGCCCGGAGGAGGAGGACCGCGAGCTCCTCGAGTCCTTCGACATCGAGTTCGGTGAGGACGAGGGCGGCGAGGAGATGCTCGTCGCGCGTCCGCCGGTGGTGACCGTCATGGGTCACGTCGACCACGGTAAGACCCGCCTGCTGGACGCGATCCGCAAGACCAACGTGGTCGCGGGCGAGGCCGGCGGCATCACCCAGCACATCGGTGCCTACCAGGTCTCGACCGAGGTCAACGACGAAGAGCGCAGGATCACCTTCATCGACACCCCGGGTCACGAGGCGTTCACCGCCATGCGTGCCCGTGGTGCCAAGTCGACCGACATCGCGATCCTCGTGGTGGCGGCCAACGACGGTGTGATGCCCCAGACGATCGAGGCGCTGAACCACGCCAAGGCGGCCGACGTGCCGATCGTGGTCGCGGTCAACAAGATCGACGTCGAGGGTGCGGACCCGACCAAGGTGCGCGGTCAGCTGACCGAGTACGGCCTGGTGGCCGAGGAGTACGGCGGCGACACCATGTTCGTCGACATCTCCGCCAAGCAGGGTCTGCACATCGACAGCCTGCTGGAGGCCGTCGTCCTCACCGCCGACGCCTCGCTCGACCTGCGGGCCAACCCGGAGCAGGACGCACAGGGCATCGCGATCGAGGCCCACCTCGACCGCGGCCGCGGCGCCGTGGCCACCGTGCTGGTCCAGCGCGGCACCCTGCGGGTCGGCGACACGATGGTCGTGGGCGACGCCTACGGCCGCGTCCGGGCGATGCTCGACGACAACGGGAACGCGCTGGAGGAGGCCGGTCCGGCGACCCCGGTCCTGGTGCTCGGTCTGACCAACGTGCCCGGTGCGGGTGACAACTTCCTCGTCGTCGACGAGGACCGCACCGCCCGCCAGATCGCCGAGAAGCGCGCCGCCCGCGAGCGGAACGCCGCCTTCGCCAAGCGCACCCGCCGGGTCTCCCTGGAGGACCTGGACAAGGTGCTCAAGGCCGGTCAGGTCCAGCAGCTCAACCTCATCATCAAGGGCGACGCGTCCGGTTCGGTGGAGGCTCTCGAGTCCTCGCTGCTCCAGCTCGACGTCGGCGAAGAGGTGGACCTGCGGGTGCTGCACCGCGGTGTGGGTGCGGTCACCGAGACCGACATCGACCTGGCGACCGGTTCCGACGCCATCGTCATCGGCTTCAACGTGCGCGCCGACGGGCGTGCCACGCAGATGGCCGAGCGCGAGGGCGTGGACGTCCGCTACTACTCGGTCATCTACCAGGTGATCGAGGAGATCGAGGCGGCCCTGAAGGGCATGCTCAAGCCGGAGTACGAAGAGGTCGAGCTCGGTACGGCGGAGATCCGCGAGATCTTCCGCTCGTCCAAGCTGGGCAACATCGCCGGTGTGCTCATCCGCTCCGGCGAGGTCCGGCGGAACACCAAGGCCCGCCTGCTCCGCGACGGCAAGGTCGTGGCGGAGAACCTCAACATCGAGGGTCTGCGTCGCTTCAAGGACGACGTCACCGAGATTCGCGAGGGCTTCGAGGGCGGTATCAACCTCGGCAGCTACAACGACATCAAGGTCGACGACGTCATCGCGACGTACGAGATGCGCGAGAAGCCGCGCGGCTGACGAGCGGCTGTCCATCCGGGGCCGGTCGGCGGAGGAATTCCGTCGATCGGCCCCGGCCCTTGCGTGTACGGTGCCAGAAGTCCGCATTCTCAAAGGCCCCACGGGTGGCTAGACCCGGACCGCATGTATGTAGGGACGTTGTCCTTTGACCTGCTTCTCGGCGACGTACGGTCGTTGAAGGAGAAGCGCTCCGTCGTCCGCCCGATCGTCGCCGAGCTGCACCGCAAATTCGCGGTGAGCGTGGCGGAGGTCGGAGACCAGGACCTGTACCGCAGGGCCCGGATCGGCCTCGCGATGGTCTCCGGGGACACGGGCCACCTCAGCGAGGTGCTCGACCGCTGCGAGCGGCTGGTGGCGGCGCGGCCGGAGGTGGAGCTGCTGTCGGTGCGGCGGCGGTTCCACGGTGGCGATGATGAATGAGGGCCGGACCGGCGGTCGCAGACCGTCCCCGGCCATCGATGACTGACGCGAAGAAGAGAGAAGAAGACGCATGACCGACACCGCGCGGGCACGCAAGCTGGCGGACCGCATCCGGGTCGTGGTCGCGGAGACCCTACAGCGGCGGATCAAGGACCCGCGACTGGGCTATGTGACCATCACCGACACCCGGATCACCGGTGATCTGCGGGAGGCGACCGTCTTCTACACGGTCTTCGGCGACGACGAGGAGCGGGCGGCCTCCGCCGCGGCCCTGGAGAGCGCCAAGGGCGTGCTGCGGTCGGAGGTCGGACGGCAGACCGGGGTGCGCTTCACCCCGACCCTGACGTTCGTCCCGGACGCGCTGCCGGAGAACGCCCGCACCATCGACGATCTGCTCGCCAAGGCCAAGGCCGCGGACGCCGAGGTGCGCCAGGCGTCCTCGGGTGCCAGCTACGCCGGCGACGCCGACCCCTACCGCAAGCCCGGCCAGGAGGCGGACGACGAGGAGCCCGGCACGGACGGCAAGGGTTCATCGGACGTATGACGCGCAACGGCAAGGCCGGTTCCGGGGCACCGGACGGCCTGGTGATCGTCGACAAACCAGCTGGTTTCACCTCGCACGACGTCGTCGCCAAGATGCGCCGCTTCGCCGGCACCCGGCGGGTCGGCCACGCCGGGACGCTGGACCCGATGGCCACGGGCGTGCTCGTGGTCGGCGTGGAGAAGGCGACCCGGCTGCTGGGCCATCTGGCGCTGACCGAGAAGGAGTACCGGGCCACCATCCGGCTCGGCCAGACCACGGTCACCGATGACGCGGAGGGCGAGATCACCTCCTCGGACGGCGCCGCCGGGCTCGCGCCGAGCGCCGTCCAGGCCGGGATCGAGGAGCTGACCGGGGACATCCAGCAGGTCCCGTCGAAGGTCAGCGCCATCAAGATCGACGGCAAGCGTTCCTACGCACGGGCGCGGGAGGGCGAGGAGTTCGCGATCCCGGCGCGGCCGGTGACCGTCTCCTCCTTCGTCCTCCACGACCACCGTGAGGCCAAGGCGGAGGACGGCACCGCCGTATCCGACCTGGATGTCACGGTGGTGTGCTCCTCCGGCACCTACATCCGGGCGCTGGCGCGCGACCTGGGCGCCGGGCTGGGCGTCGGCGGCCACCTCACGGCCCTGCGCCGGACCCGGGTCGGCCCGTACGGGCTGGCGGCGGCCAGGACGCTGGAGCGGCTGGAGGAGTCGCTGGAGGTCATGCCCATCGCCGAGGCCGCGGCCGCCGCCTTCCCGCGCTGGGACGTGGACGCCCGCCAGGCCCGGCTGCTGGGCAACGGCGTGCGGATCGACATGCCGTCGGCGGGCGCGCCGGGGCCGGTCGCGGTCTTCGGGCCGGAGGGGCGCTTCCTGGCCCTCGTGGAGGAGTCGAAGGGCAAGGCGAAGAGCCTGGCCGTCTTCGTATGAGGCCATTGAGGCCATCCACGTATGAGGCCATCGACGTATGAGGCCACGTACGAGGCCATCGACCCCAGGCCGCGTTGCGAGCGCCCGAGCCGGCCGCCTACGGTGGCTTCCGGCCGGTCCGGGCGCTTGCGGCGACCACCGATGCGAGGTGGACGCCTGGGGCATGGCAGTCTTAGACCTGCGAAGTCGACAGACAAAGGTTCGGGCGAGGAGCGGGCAAAGTGCAGCGCTGGCGTGGCTTGGAGGACATCCCCGAGGGCTGGGGGCGCAGCGTCGTCACCATCGGTTCCTACGACGGGGTGCACCGAGGACACCAGCTGATCATCGGCCGTGCCGTGGCACGGGCGCGTGAGCTGGGTGTACCGGCGGTCGTGGTCACCTTCGACCCGCATCCGAGCGAGGTCGTGCGGCCGGGCAGCCATCCGCCGCTGCTCGCCACGCATCAGCGGCGCGCGGAGCTGATGGCCGGGCTGGGCGTGGACGCGGTGCTGGTCCTGCCGTTCACGGCCGAGTTCTCCCGGCTCGCCCCCGCCGACTTCGTGGTGAAGGTGCTGGTCGACAAGTTGCACGCACGGGTCGTGGTGGAGGGCCCCAATTTCCGCTTCGGCCACAAGGCCGCCGGGAACGTCGCCTTCCTGCGCGAACTCGGCACCACCTACGACTACGAGGTCGAGGTCGTCGACCTGTACGAGCGCGGCGCGGCGGGCGGCGGCGAGCCGTTCTCCTCCACACTGGTGCGCCGTCTGGTCGCGGAGGGCGATGTCACGGGCGCGATGGAGGTCCTCGGCCGGCCGCACCGCGTCGAGGGTGTGGTGGTGCGCGGTGCGCAGCGCGGCCGTGAGCTGGGCTTTCCGACGGCCAACCTGGAGACCCCGGCGCACACCGCGATCCCGGCCGACGGCGTCTACGCCGGCTGGCTGACGGCGCGGGGCGAGGCGATGCCCGCGGCCATCTCGGTCGGCACCAATCCGCAGTTCGACGGCACCGAGCGGACGGTCGAGGCGTATGCGATCGACCGGGTCGGACTGGATCTGTACGGGCTCCATGTCGAGGTCGACTTCCTCGCCTATCTGCGGGGCCAGGAGAAGTTCGACTCGATCGAGGCGCTGCTGGAGCGCATGGCGGCCGATGTGAAGCGGGCCCGCGAACTCGTCGAGGAGCACGACGGCAGCTGACGCGCCGTGTGGTGAGCGCGGACGCGCCGCCCGTGCGTCGTCGCCAACGCGCATGCGCCCCGTGGGACCGGATCACCGGCCCTACGGGGCGCATCTTCTCCCGCTCGCTACCGCTGCGGCCCCGGGGGCTGCTGCCAGGGCTGCCCCGGCTGACCCTCCTGGCCCGGCTGGGCCTGCTGCCACGGCTGGCCGGGGTGCGGCTGCTGCCCCTGCCCGTACGGCTGCTGCCAGCCCTGCTGACCGCCCTGCTGCGGATATCCGGGGTACTGCGGCTGCTGGCCCTGCTGAGGCGCGTAGGCGCCCGGATAGGGCTGCTGCTGGGCCTGGCCGGGCATCGGCGGGGCCACCTGCGGCGGCTGGGACCCGCCCTCGCCCGTCCACAGGCCCTGTTCCTGCTGGGCCCGGGTGAAGTCCTCCGCGACCATGGCCGAGAGGTTGAAGTACGCCTCGCGGGTCTTGGGCCGCATCATGTCCAGGTCCACCTCGGCGCCCGCCGACAGATGCTCGTCGAAGGGCACGACGATCACCCCGCGGCAGCGGGTCTCGAAGTGCGACACGATGTCCTCAACCTTGATCATCTTCCCGGTCTCCCGCACCCCGGAGATCACCGTGATGCTCCGCGAGACCAGATCCGCGTAGCCGTGCGCGGAGAGCCAGTCGAGGGTGGTGCTGGCGCTGCTGGCACCGTCCACGGAGGGCGTGGAGATGATGATCAGCTGATGGGCGAGGTCGAGGACCCCGCGCATGGCGCTGTAGAGCAGCCCCGTGCCCGAGTCGGTGAGGATGATCGGGTACTGCTTGCCCAGGACGTCGATGACGCGGCGGTAGTCGTCGTCGTTGAACGTGGTCGAGACCGCCGGGTCCACGTCGTTGGCGAGGATCTCCAGCCCCGACGGCGCCTGCGAGGTGAACCGCCGGATGTCCATGTAGCTGTTGAGGTACGGGATCGCCGTGACCAGGTCGCGAATGGTCGCACCGGTCTCCCGCCGCACGCGCCGGCCGAGGGTGCCCGCGTCGGGGTTGGCGTCGATCGCGATGACCTTGTCCTGGCGCTCGATGGCCAGGGTCGCGCCGAGGGCGGTGGTCGTCGTGGTCTTGCCGACACCGCCCTTGAGGCTGATCACCGCGATCCGGTAGCAGGAGAGCACCGGCGTGCGGATCAGCTCCAGCTTGCGCTGCCGCTCCGCCTCCTCCTTCTTACCGCCGATCTTGAAGCGGGAGGGGCCGGGGGTGTTGTTCTTCTTCGGCTTCTGCTTGCCCTTGATCAGCCGGTCCGAGGAGAGCTCGACCGCCGCGGTGTACCCGAGCGGCGCCCCCGCGTTCCCCGCCTGTCGCCGCTGGTCGGGCGTGACGGTCGGCCAGCCGCCGGTACGGGGGTCGGCCGGGGCCGCGGGAGCGGCGTGGGCGTCGGGGCGCGGATAGCCGTAGCCGTCCTGCGGCTGCGGCATGGCGGTGCCGTCGCCGGGCTGCGGGAAGCCGTACCCGCCCTGCGGGCCCGGCACGCCGGGCTGCTGTCCCGGGAACTGCTGCCCCTGGACGGGGCCGGGCGGGGCGTACGGTCCGGACTGGCCGGGTTCGCCGGGCTGGCCCGGGTACGTCCGCTGGGGCTCGGGATAGGGCTGGTGCTGCTGCGCCGGGGTGGCCGTCTGCGGGAAGCCGTAACCCCCCTGGACGGGCGCCGGGCCCTGGCCCTGATCGGCCGGGCCGGGGGTGGGCTGGGCGCCGGGCTGCGGATAGCCGTAGTGGGGCCCCTGCGGAGCCGACGGGGCCTGCGGGCCGGGGCCCGGAGCGGGCTGCTGATAACCGTCCTGCGGGCCGGGCACGTTGGCCGTCGGGGGCGGCCCGCCTTGGGCCTGGGGCGGCAGCGGGCCCGGACCGGCCTGGCCGGGGACCGCGCCGGGCTGGCCGGAAAACCCTGCGGGCGCGCCCTCACCGGGACGCGGATAGCCGTAACCGCCCTGCGGTCCGGGCCCCGCGGCGGCCGGCTGACCGGGCTGACCCTGCGTCTGGGGCGGCGGAGGCGCCCAGGACGCGTCCTGCTGGGGCGGGAGCGGTGCGCCGGTGCCGGGGACGGCGGGCCCGGCAGGTCCATCAGGTCCGTCCGTCCGCTGCTCCGGAACCGGAGCGGGAGCCGGAGCCGGTGCGGCGCTCTCGGGCGAGGCGGGCTGGAAGTCCGGCGGCAGGGGCGGCAGCCCCGACTGCGGAACGGGCGGCGGAGCCCAGGTGGCGGCGGGCTGTTCGGGGGCCGGCGCGCTCGGCGGCACGGCGTCCTCGGGCACCGCGTCCTGCGGCTCGGCGCTCGCCTCCTGCCTCAACTCCTCCATCTCCCGCCGCAGCGCGGCCGTGGAGAAGCGCAGCGTGCCCTCGCTGCGCAGATGGCCGCCCGTACGGTCGTCCGTGTCCGCGGAGCCGGCATCGGCGCCCGCACCGGACCCTGAACCAGCACCGGAAGCAGCGAACGAACCGGAACCGGAAGCCGAACCGGAACCGGAATCAGTCGCGCCGACCGCGTCGGCCTCGGCGCCCTCACCCCGCTTCGCGGCCACTTCGCGCCGCAGCGCGGCGGTGGAGAACCGCACGGTGGAGTTGCTGACCACATCGCCGTTGTCGCTCTCGTCGGAGCCGGACTCGGAGCCGGACTCGGAGGCATCGTCCCGAGGGGCCGCGGCGGGCGCCAGTGTGAAGTCGTCGTCATCGACGGAAGCGGGATCCGGTGCCGCCGGGACCTCCGCCTCGTCCTCGGAAGCCTCGCCGGAGGACCCCAGGGGCTCAGGGCCGTCCGATGCCGTGTCACCCTTCGCGGTGTCAGCCGCGGACGGGGTCGCCGCATCCCGCTCATAGTCGGACAAAGGAGGCCGACGGGTCTCCTCCTCGGACTCCTTGGCCTCCGGTTCGGGCCGCGCCTCGTCCTCCGCCTGGGCGTGGACCTCCTCCACCTCGGAGGCGTCCGACGCGACATCGGCGGAGGGTGCCGCGGCCGGCGTCGGCCAAGCACTCGGAAAGCCGCTCGGCTCCGGCGCCCCCGGCACGGACACCGGAGCGCCCGTGGGCGGCGGAGGCGGCGGAATCGGTGCCCCGGTACCCGCGCCCGCCCCGATTCCACCGGAACCACCGGCCGACGCCGGGCCCGTGGAGGCCGGCGAGGACGACGACGAAGCGTTCTGCGTGTACCACGCGGGTGGGGTGTAGTCGATGGTGAACTCGCCCGTGTGCTCGGTCTCCGCGTCGGACCGATCATCGCCGGGTGTGTTTCCGCCCGTGCGGATCTCGTCCCGATCGCTGCTCACAATGCCTCCTGGTGTGGTCGAACACCCTTGAAATTCTTGGCGAGGCCGATCTGTTGCCGATCGCTACTGTCGTCCGACCGTTCGGCTTTCCCCTTTTGTGACGTTGGGGATCCCTGATCAGGTCCCCCACCGCGTACCCCAAGACTAATCACCATGGGTGCCGCGGGGGCAGGCCTGTCCCGCCACTCGAAGCCGTCCACCACATGATGTGGACCGCTCTCGAGCGACGTCGATCAACGACGGACCAACCCTGAGGGGTTCTGCCCGGGTCAGTCCACCCGACGCGGAGATCCCAGCAGCCCCGTCTCGGCATCCGTTGCCTGCACGGTGACGAACTGCCGTCCGGCGCGTGTACACCAGAGGGTGACCCAGTCGGGAAGGGTGGACAGCGCCGTGACGTCGCTCTGCGGCAGGCCCATGATGCGACCTATCTCCCGGGCCTCGTCCGGCGAAACGCGCTGAATGCCGACCAGTCCGGCGTGCTCGAGCAGCCGGGGCGCGACCGGGCTCAGATACGGCAGCAGGGTCAGCACCGACTGCCAGGGCAGAGCGGAGACCCGGCCGCGCGGCGGACGCATGCCGCAGTCCCGGACGACCAGGACCGGGCTGCCCACCGAAGGTCCTTGCGGTGGTACACGGCCCACGTCGAAGACGGTCATGCACTGCTGTCCGCCGCCCGCGACCTGGACGAGGTTGGTCCACAGGTGCGGCCGCCCGGTCTCGATGGCGATACGGGCGCCGGTGGCCGCCGCCCGGAAGGCCAGGACCTGCGCGGTCCACAGTCCGCCGACGAGGACCACGTCGAACGGTTCGGGGCGGTTGAAGCCGAGGACGGCGGGCTGGTTCTGCTCGTCCACGCCGATGATGACGCCGTCGTCGCCGATGGGCAGCGCCAGCGCCGCCAAGTCCTCCAGGGGCAGTGTCTGCCGTCCGCGCCGGGGACCGATGAGCCCGTAACCGGGGTGCGTCCGGTGTGCCGCGCCCGGGACACCGGACGCCCCGGGGCCACCGGCACCGGAGGCCATGGGGCCGGAGCCCAGACCCGCTCCGGGACCGGAACCCGGATCGGAACCATGCCCGAAAGCACCGGAAGACCCGGAAGGACCGGAGGGAGAAGCGGCGGGGGAGAAGGCGGAAGTGGCCATCAGCGGGTGCCTCCCAGCGGGAGCGTCGCGAGCACACCGGGCAACTGCTCGCGGTCGAGACGTACCAGCCCGACCCGCACCCCCCGCGCGGCGCGCTCCAACGCCTTGCGGGCGGTGACCAGGTCGGTGTCGCTGCGCCCGGTGACCCGGATGTGCCCGGTGACCGAGGAGGCGTTACGGCTGCCCTCGTCATGCTTCAGGGTCAGGCTGAAGGTGGACGCGAGCGCGGGCATGGAGGTCAGCAGCGCGACGAGCTGCGGCAGCGGCACCGATTCCGGGCCCATCTGCGGCCAGCGGCCCACCCAGTAGGTGGTGTGCCAGCGGTCGTCGCAGCGCCAGGCGCGCGAGGTCTCCACCGTCCGGCGCGTGGGTGTGCTCGCGCGCCCCGCCTGGGTCGCCGCATGCGGGTTGACACACGCCGAGGTGGCGATGGCAGTGGTCAGTTCGCCCTCGGCCAGCGGCCGCGCCGAGAAGCCGGCGCCGGTCAGCCGACTGGCCAGCTGGTCCACCGCGCGCAGCAGGGACCGCTGAGCACCCTCCAGACCGCCGCCGCGCGCCCGTACGGCCTCCGGGCACAGCTCGGGATTCAGCTTGAGCGCCACCCAGGTCAGCCGGATGGCGGGTGCTCCGGCCTGCTCCTGAAGCGGGGCGTAACTGCGCGCCGCCGCGGCCTGTTCGGGCAGATGGGGCGCGGGCGCCGTCTGGGAGTGCTGCACCACCTGCACCGACTCCAGCCGTATGCCGTCCACCTCCAGCGCGTCCTGCAACAGCGAGAGCGGCAGCGGCCGCTTGGTGCGCAGCGGCCGCAGTGGAGCGTCGGTCGACTGGACCTGGAGCACCGCGGTGAGGAACGTACCGTCGCCGATCATTCCGATCTCGCGGCGGTCCCGCGCCACATAGGCGTAGGTGCGCAGCGCCGGATCGCATTCGACGGCGGGCGCGAGCGACGGGTCGACACCCGCCGGGACCGGCCCCTTGGCCTGCTTCTGCCGGGCGCGCAACGCGCTGATGGTGATGAGCCAGTCGATGAAGGGCTGCTGTCTGCGCCGCAACACCGCGAGCAGCACCAGGACGAGGGCGACGATCCCGGCGGGTATCAGCAGCAGTGAGTCGACGGTCCAGGCGACGACGAGGATCGCGGCGGCCGCCTCGATGAGCACGAGCTGATACAGCCGCAGGGGACCCAGGCTCGCCGTGCGTGAGGGCTGCCGTGGTACGGCGGCATGCGCATGGGTGGCAGAGCTCATCCCGGAGACCCCCGCTATGTCCTGGTGCTGTCCTGGTCGATTGTGTGTTTACGGTATCGGAAAGGCGCGTGAAGGGTGGCTGGGGTGTCAGATGACCCGAGTGGATGAGTAATCTCCTACGGGGACTACGGGACTACGGGACTACCGGGGACACGGCGACTACGTCGACTACGGCGACCAAACGTAGGCACTGCACAAGCACACACGGGGAGAAGCGGGCGAGACATGGCATCGCGGCGGGATGAGCTCAATGCCTACACCTTTGCGAAGAAACGGATGGTTGCCTCGTTCGTGCAGCCCTCGCCCACCGTCATGGACGACGGTGCGCCGCGCCCGCTGCGCGCGTTTCTCCCGGGTGTCGTCGTCGCGGCGCTGATCCTCGCCGGATTCGGCGCATGGGGCATGATCCGGCCGACCGCGCCGAAGGGGTGGGACGACACCGCGTCCCACATCATCGTCGGCAGCGATTCGACGACCCGTTACGTGATTCTCAAGACCGGCGGGAAGAAACAGCTGCACCCGGTCCTCAACCTCGCCTCCGCGAAACTCCTCCTGGACCAGAACAAGTCCGACATCATCCGGGTGAAGGAGTCGCAGCTCGACAACGGCGACATTCCGCGCGGGCCGACGATCGGAATTCCGTACGCCCCGGACCGTATGCCCTCGGCGAGCGAGGCCGTCAAGCAGAAGCGCTGGGTGGTCTGCGAGCAGCCTGGGGGCGGGCAGGACAAGACCGCGCAGAAGGCGGTCTTCGTCCTCGCCGACCGTGAGGCGTCGAAGGTCGAGGGCCCGGAGCGGCTGCGCGGCGGCCAGGTGCTGTACGTCGAGGGGGATTCGGGCCGCTACCTCGTCGACCGGTCCGGCACCAAGTACCTGCTCGGTGGCCCCAAGGGCGAGAAGAGCATGTCCGCCGGTCAGTACAACCTGCTGCTGCGCACGCTCTTCTCGGAGGGCGCCAAGCCCCAGCAGGTGACCGACGACTGGCTGGACACCCTGAAGGACGGCGCGCCCGTGGTGTTCCCGCAGGTGCCGGGGGAGCCGAACACCTCGGCCGGCATCGACTCGCTGCCGGACAAGGCCAACAGGGTGGGCATGGTGCTCCAGGCCCAGACGGGCGGCGGCGTCCAGCACTATGTCGTGGTGCCGGGAAAGGTGCAGCCGGTCTCCGACTTCACCGCCAAGCTGCTGCTCAACAGCGAGCAGCTGAGCGGACTCAACCAGCTCAGTAAGCCGATGCAGGTCAACCCGCAGGACTTCGTCTCCGACTCCACCGTCTTCGCCGGTGACACCGCCTGGCCGGCCGAGCCTGCGCGCCAGGTGAACTCCGCCGAGGGCGGGAGCGGCGCCCGGGACACCGTGTGCAACATCCTCACCAAGGTGGCCGACAACGGCACGCCCACGCTCGAGACCTGGGCGGGCCGGGACTACCCCGCGACCATCGTGGACGGCGCCACCAGCGCGTACGTCACGCCGGGCACCGGCCTGTTCTACCGGCAGTTCCAGGGCCGGGCGACCAGCACCGGTCAGGTCTTCCTCGTCACCGACACCGGCCTGCGCTACCAGGTGCAGGCGAACAACGACGGCAGCTCGGGCAAGTCGAAGATCGGCGCTGACGGTTCCGGCTCGGCCGCGCAGCAGGACGCGCAGTCCGGCGGGCAGACATCGGCGAACCAGGCTCAGGTGAGGCTGGGATACGGCGATGTGAAGCCGCTGCCGGTGCCGCTCAACTGGTCCCAGTTCCTGCCGATCGGGCCGCGGCTGGACACCAACAGCGCACGGCAGCCGCAGGGTTCATGACGATGGAGCAGCCACGTATGAGGCGCATCGCCGCCCTGTCCTCGGCGGTGGCACTGGCGTGCCTCACCGGCGCGACGGGCGCCGCCGCCGCACCGCCCGCCGCCGCCGTGCTCGCCCTGGACGGCAACGGCGAGTGCACGTTCCCGATGAAGAAGCAGATCAAGGGCACGCCCTGGTCGCTTCAGCGGCTGGTGTTCGACCGCTTGTGGGAGGACACCAAGGGCAAGGAGAAGAACGGCAAGCCGGTACGGGTCGCCGTCATCGACACCGGTGTCGATGACACCAACATCCAGCTCAAGACCGCCGTCGACAAGGCGAGCGGGGCGAATTTCCTGCCCCCGGCCAAGGACGCCTCCAAGGAGGAGCGGAAACTCGCCGAGGACCCGACGGTCGACGAGGTCGGGCACGGCACCAAGGTCGCCGGCATCATCGCGGCCCGCCCGCGCGAGGGCACCGGCTTCGTGGGGCTGGCGCCCGAGGCGACGATCATCCCCCTCAAGCAGAACAACGCCGAGGGCAAGGGCACGCCGCAGAAGATGGCGGAGGCCATCCGGAAGGCGGTGAAGGAGGGCGCGCGGGTCATCAACATCTCCCAGGACACCAAGGGAGCCCGCTCGCAGATCGACCTCGAGCAGGCGGTCGCCTACGCGGTCCAGCAGGACGTGGTCGTGGTCGCGGCCGCCGGCAACGACGGCGCGGACGGCGAGTCCAAGCGCACCTATCCCGCGTCCTACTCCGGTGTCCTCGCCGTCGCCGCCTCCGACCGCAACAACGAGCGCGCGTACTTCTCGCAGAGCGGCGATTTCGTCGGCGTCGCGGCGCCCGGTGTCGACATGGTCTCCACCGTGCCCAAGGGCGGGCAGTGCGTGGACAACGGCACCAGCTTCGCCGCCCCGTACGTGGCCGGGGTCGCGGCCCTGATCCGCGCCAAGCACCCCGACTGGTCGCGGCAGGAGGTCATCGCCCAGATCGAGCAGACCGCGGAGCGGGGCGTCAACGGCCGCGACCGGTACATCGGTTGGGGTGTGGTCGACCCGGTCAAGGCCCTTACCGACGACGACAAGAAGATCGAGCGTCCCACGGCCGACACCGGCCCGGCGGCGAACGTCCCGAAGCCCGAGCCCGGCCGCCTCACGCTGGGCGAGACCCCGCAGGAGCGCCGTACCCGGCTGGCCACGTACGCCCTGGGAACGGGTGCGGTGGTCGTGGCGATCACCGCGGGCGGTGCGGTGGTGCTGCGCGACTGGCGTCGCCGGCGCGACGCGTGAGGCCAGGTCGTCACCCGTCCGTCTCCGGCGTCCCATCCGTGTAACAACCGCATACGTGTTGGTCATGCACACGGGGATGCTGACTAGAGTGATCCTTGACAGCTTTGGTCGATGCCCACACGGGACGGTCACAGAGCACCGCATGTCCCACGGCATCCGATTCATGGGGGAAGGTGTGCCATGGCGGAGAAGCTCCGCGTAGAAGGTCATGATTTCAAGACCCTCGAAAGCGCCATCGACTGGATGGAAGGTCAGCTGACCGAGCGGATCGGGAAGCTCAACGGCGTGATCGACCACGTCGAGGGCCACTGGAAGGGCATCGCGGCAGGCGCGTACAACAACCTCCAGACGGAGGTCAACAACGACGTGCGCCGCGTGAACCAGCTGCTGAGCTTCACCCGCGAACTGGTGAAGGCGAGCCGGGACGGGTTCGACCAGGAGGAACTCGACCAGCTCAGGAACATCAACAGCGTCGGAGGCGGGGAGAGCGGCATCCTCGGCTCCTTCCACGCCTCTTGATCCTCGTGACCCGTCCGCCTCGCATCAGGAGTTAGAGCTCAATGGAGATTACGTACGAAGGCGTCGTCGAAGCCTCGAACACGGTCAGGACCGAGGCCAACCAGCTCAAGACCGACCTCGACACCATCATGAGGCAGGTCAAGGCGGTGTCCGAGTCCTGGACCGGTGAGGCGCAGCGCGCGTTCAACGAGCGTCAGCACGAGTGGAACCAGCGCGTCGACCACCTGCACACCACCCTCCTCACCATCTCGAGGAAGCTGCTGGAGGCTACGGAGGGCTACAAGGCCAATGACCACCGTCAGGGCCAGCGGTTCGCTTCGTAGTCACAGACGCAGCGGCACACCCTGCGGTCGTGTCGTGGGTGCGGGACACGCGATCCGGGTCGCGTGTCCCGCACCCACGAGTGCTGGAATCCAGGTATTGAAGGAGGTGCTTCATGGCTGAGTTGGCGCCGGACGGGGGTGGCTCCGCTACGTCCCCTTCTTCGCCGGACCTCGACGCTCCCACCGAATCCCTTCAGGAGTTCAAGAAGCGCGTTGACAGGCTTCTCACCGAACTCGACAAGTCGAGCGCCGCACACGGCAAGATCTCCGAGCAGAAGGTGACCGCCACCGCCTACGGCAAGAACTTCCCCGAGGCGCTGTCACTGTCGAGCGCGTACGAGCTGGTGCACGGACGGCTGGAGCTGCTCTCCCAGACCCTGGGCGAGCAGCTGGAGGCGATGGGCATCACGGTGAGCGCGGCCGACAGCGACTACCAGACGGTGGACCACGAGCACGGAGAGCGCCTGAAGGCCATCCAGAGGCGTACCCAGGCGTATTACGAGCAGTATCAGAAAGAGCACGACCCGAAGGGCCATGACAAGACCGGCGAACCCAAGACGGGCGGCGGTAAGAGCAGTGGTCACGACGGCATGTGATGGGTGAACGGGGGATGTAGACATGGGCGAATCCAGTAAGCTGCCGCCGCTCAGGATGTGCTACAACATCACCAGTTTTGAGCATGCGTCGTTCGAAGACATGCTCGCCATGATCGAAGGTACGGATGAGCAAGAGATCATCCGGCGAGGCAACGCGCTGACGAAGGCGCAGGGCGAGATCGAGAAAATCGGCGACGAGCTCAAGAAGCGCGTCGGCAGGGTCACCTGGAAGGGTGAGGGCGGCGACGCGTTCCGGAACTGGGGCGACGACTTCGCCAACCAGGCACTGAAGCTGGCGAGCTTCGCCGGCTCCGTCGGCACCGCCATGGAGACCGCGGGCCAGGCGCTCAGCGAGGTCAAGAAGTCGATGCCGGATCGGCCGGCGGGCTCGCAGGTGTGCTACGCGGACCAGGAGAAGGAAGAGAAGCGCCTGGAGGGCCTGAAAAAGGTCCGCGACGAGGCGCTTCCGCAGATGTACAAGCTGGCCTCGTACTACAGGTCGTCGCAGGAGACCATCGCGGCTGCCCAGGAGGACGAGCCGGTCTTCAAACCGCTGCCGAGTCAGATGCTCCCTGACACCGCGGTGGGCGGCGGACAGGAGAGCTACAGTACGTCCGGTGGTTCCGGGGGCACCTTCCACACGACGGGCGTCTCCGGCGGGGCGTCGCCGCATGTGACCAGCCCGTCCACGGTGACTCCGGGCTCGCCAGGGCATGTCTCGCCGGGACATGTCAGCACTCCGTCGATCCCGGAGAGTCCGGGGCACGTCACCGTCCCGGATTCCACGCACACCAATATCGACAGTGTGCAGCACTTGCCGCCCACCACCACGCCGCAGCTTCCCACCGGCGGTGCACCCCCGGTGACGCCGGTCGGTGACGGACCCGGGCCCGTGGGCCTGCCCGTATCGCTGCCGCCGACGACCAGAACCACACCCGGTGTGGGCAAGGTCAACCCTTCTGTGGGCAAGGTCAACCCCACGGTGAACAAGGTCAACCCCTCCGTGGGGAAGGTCAATCCCACCGTGGGGACCGGCGGCACGCGGGACCCCATCGCCAATCCCAGGCTGTCGAACGGACAGGTCCAGCCGGTCAACGCCCGGCCCAACAACACCGCGCGCACCGACAGGAGCATCGTCGGCGGTATGCCCAACCCCCAGGCGGGCACGAGCGGGAACCCCCGAGGGACTCGGGGGACGGTCATCGGCAGGGAAGCGACCGGGCCTGTGGGCCGCGTGGGTTCCGGTCAGGGGCCTGGGGTGTCCGCGGCCGGTCGGCCGGGAGGCGTCATCGGCGCCGGCCCGAACCGGCGGTCTGCGGCCCCGGGCCGGACCGAAGGTACGGTGCGTCGCACCAGCGAGCTGCGGACCGGCGGGGAGTTCACCCCCGGTGGGAGCGGGCTCGTCCGGGGGGCGGCCGAAGGACGGGGCCCCGCCGCGCCGGGACGCACCGAGCGACGGAAGAGTCAGCGCGAGGAAGGCCGGGAGGTGCCCGACCATCCGACCGAGGACGAAGAGACCCGGAACGAGGGCCGGCGCGGCACCGTGCCTCCCGTGATCGGGTAAAGCCCCTCCGCAGAAGCCGCGGACGATGGCGAGCACAGGACGAACAGGCGATATGGAAACAACGCTCAACCAGTTCCGGAGCCGGACGGCAGTGGTCATCTCGCTGCTCGCGTCCTTGCTCGCCATCATGGGGCTGATCGCCCCCGCCGCCACGGCGGAGAGCATGCGGGAGCGCCAGTGGTATCTGGACCGCATGCAGGCGGAAAGCATGTGGAAGGTCAGCACCGGCAAGGGCATCACCGTCGCGGTTCTTGACGGCGGGGTCGACGCGTCCGCTCCGGAGCTGAAGGGGAAGGTGCTCAAGGGCAAGAACTTCGTGGAACCGAGCAAGGACGCCCGTACGGACCCGGACGGGCACGGTACGGCCATTTCCATGCTCATCGCCGGAAACGGAGACAACGGCCAGGGCATCAAGGGTCTCGCTCCGGATGCGCGCATTCTGCCGCTCACGGTATTCGGTTCGACGAAAGAGTCAGGAACCAATAGCGTCCCGGGTCTCATCAATGCCATTCGCTACGCCGCGGACAGCGATGCCCAGATCATCAACATGTCGCTGGCCTACCCGTACTATCAGCTCAACAAGAGCGAACAGGGCAAGCTGCAGAAAGCGGTGGACTACGCGGTCAGCCGCGGCAAATTGCTCCTCGCCGGTTCGGGCAACGACGGGGAGACGTCAAACGACGTCACCTATCCGGCAGCCAGCAAGGGTGTGGCCGGAGTAAGCGCAGTCGACTCCTCGTCGACGGTGACCAAGTTCTCGAACCACGGATCGTTCGTCGCTCTTGCCGCACCGGGTCAGGACATCCCGATCCGCTGTATCGGCAAGGCCGGCTACTGCCGCAGCTGGGGCACCAGCCAGGCTACGGCCATCGCCTCCGGCGCGGCCGCTCTCATCTGGGCCAAGCACCCGTCCTGGAACGGCAATCAGGTGCTGCGCGTCATGATGGACACCGCGGGAAAGCCCACCGAGGGTGAGATTCCCAGCCGTTACATCGGCTACGGCACGATCCGCCCCCGCTACAACGTCCTCGAGAACAAGGGAGAGCCGGGCTCGGCCGACACCAACCCCCTGGTGCCGGCGCAGGCGGACGGCTCCCCGTCCCCCTCCTCGTCGCAGGGCCAGTCCCCGTCACCGGCCAAGGGCGGCTCCTCGGCGAGCGACACCGCGGCCGACAGCAGCGGTGACGGCGGCAGTGGCAGCGGCGTCCTTCCGTGGGTCCTGGGGGCGGTCGGCGTCCTCGTCGTGGTCTGCCTCGCGCTGTTCGTGGTCCGCCGCCGGGCGGGCTCGCCCAGGTGATGACCCGTTCGAACCGACGTATTCCCCAAGCACGTTCCGAATTCGCTACAGGAGCCGTTGCCCGATCGGTGACAGCCGTTACCTCGTGCTAGCGTGCGAAGCAAAGGTTATGCAGCACATCTGCGCTCTGGCCATTTGTTCGCAAAGGTATGACGGTTTCGCGAACTGGTCAGTAAGGGGGAAGCGTGAGCGAGGACATCTTCCGTGAACTGCAACAGTTCCAGCAGTATGCGGAGAATCTACAGCGGCTGATGTCGGACATGCACGACCGAGTGCCCCAGAGTTCCGAAGGAACGGACCCGCAGGGTGCCGTCTCCGTGACCCTGGGCGCCGACGGACTTCCGGAGTCGATCAAGATCGCGTCGGACTGGCAGCGCCGACGGGCCGTCGGGGACCTCGGCAGCGCCGTCGTCGAGGCGTTCGAGTCCGCCATGAGCGACCGTCTGGAGCGCTGGTCACGTTCGCTGGAGCAGTCCGGCTGGGAAGCGCGGGCCGAGCAACTCGACGACGGCCTCGCCTCGTCCGCGTCGACGGCACCCGCCCGTCCGTTCCCCGAGATCTCCGACCACGACGTGCGCTACGTCCTCCGCAGGCCCCTGGACGAATCGATCGAGGACGCCCTCACGGCACTCGACGCCGTCGACCAGCTGGACGCCAACGCGTTTCTGCCGCCGGAGGTCACGGGAGATTCCGCCGCGCGCCGGGTCACCATCACCGTCACCGCGCATGCCCTGGTCTCCTGCGAAGTGGACCCTCAGTGGGCCGCCGGGCAGTCGACCGTCCGGCTGAACCAGGCGCTCAACGAGGCTCTGAACGACGCCCGCGGCAAGCTCGGCAGCGCTGAGAGCCCCGGCGCGGCCGGCGTCGCGAACCTGCATGCGGACGGTCTGATGAACGAGTTCCTGGCCATGATCAAGGACCCTCAGCGCTTCTTGGACTGATACGGAAAGGAGAGAGGGCCCATGAGCAAGCTCAAGGTCATCACGGACGCGATACGCGCTGACGCCAAAATGTGGGACGAGCAGGGCAGGGCGATCGGCACGGTCGGGACCAACATCAGCGGGTTGAAACGCGATCGGCTCCAGGTGGGCATGTACCAGATGTTCTTCGGTGCCTACATGGATGCCATCGACCATCTTTCGGGGCGGTGTTCCGAGGGAGAGAAGCGGATGACGGAAATCGCCGACGCGCTGGTCAAGAACGCGAAGGCGTACGACGATCACGAAGTGGAAACCACGAAGTCCGTGGAAGACGCCTACTAGTAGCCGGCGGCGTACGGGGAGACGGGGAAGGCGATGGCATTCAGTCAGACGCAGTTCGAAACGCTCATAGAGAAGATCGAGGACAAGCTGGACAAGCTCGTCAAGGACCTCACCACTTTCGGCAAGAACATCAACGGGGCGGTGGACCACTGGTACGTTCCCGCGGCCGTGGCGAAAGCGGTGGTCGCCGCGGCGAACAAGCTCATCGAGTGGGTGAATGGGATCCTCACCAAGATCGGCCACTTCCTTGAGGGCGTCGTCGCCCCGGTCATGTTGTTCATCGACGCCAACAGCTGGAAGGGCAAGGGCATCCACGGCGACGCGACCACCGCCTCGTCCAGCACCCAGAAATTCAACCTCCAGGCTCCCAAGCAGTGGAAGGGCGAGGGAGCTGACGCGTATACCAACGCCGTCTTCCCGCAGTCCGCCGCGGCCGGTCAGGTCGCGAGCAACGCGAATTCGATCGCGGATATTCTGCTCACCGCCGCCATTGCCGGAGTGGCCTTCTACGGAGCGATCGCTGCTTTCCTGATCCAGTTCATCCCCGCCATGGCCGGCGCGCTTGCCGCGAGTACGACCGTCGTCGGCGCCATCCCGGCCGCGATCGTCGCCATGGGTGAGGGGGTGGCCGGCTGGCTCGTCATCGCCGGCGCGGTGACTACTCTGCTGGGCGTGCTGGGCGACCAGGCCAAGGCCATGGCCGACCTGAAGAGCAACGCCAACGACAACAGCTCGTTTCCGAACGGCCATTGGCCGGTGGGCACGGCCTGACGTGCCTGACATGACGATCTGAGGAGAGCCTGTGTACGGACCGCGCGTCGCCCTCTGGGCCGTCGGGGTGGCGTCATTTGCGTGGCTGGTGCTGCCATTGCTCACCGACTGGGCCATCGGTCTCCCTCCGACCCCGGTGATCTGTCTCCTCTTCGCGCTTGTGGTCCTCTGCCCGGCGGCTGCCCAGTTGCTGGCGAGGCGGCATAAGGAGCGGCAGGAGCGGACCTGGTACGCCGAGAACTTCGCGTCGTTCGAGGAGTTTCGCGGCTCCGTGGACTGTGCGGCCGTGCTGCGGATCCGGGAGACGAGGGGTGTGGGGCGAGCTCTCCTCGAGGTCAGGCGCCAGTACCCTTCAGTCCCGCTCAAGGTGGCCGCTCGGCTGGTCAGGGAGCTCTGAGCGGCTCGAGCAGCGCTCGCTGAGCGGCAGGGCTCGTACGGGCCGGGACAGCCCGGCCCGTACGAGCCCTCCTCTGCTCCAGGCCGGCCGTAAGCCTGCCTCCCGGCTCAGTCCACCGTCGGCACCCACGCCGTCTGGATCAGCGACGCCCCGCCGCGCCGGGAGACGAAGAAGCCCCGCCCCGGCGGCAGCGGCCGCGCCTTGACCTGGCCCAGCAGCTCGCCTTCGCCCGGCGAGCCCGACAGCACGACGCCCTGTGCGCCCAGCTCCTTGAACCGCTGCATGAACGGCTCGTACGAGGAGCGTCCCGCGCCGGCCGTCGTCCGCGCCACGATGATGTTGACACCGGCGTCCCGCGCGTAGGGCAGGTTGTCCACCAGCTCGGCCATCGGGTTGCCGGACGAGGTGGCGACCAGGTCGTAGTCGTCCACCACGATGAAGGCCCGCGGGCCCGACCACCAGCTCCGGTTGCGCAACTGCTGCGGGGTGACGTCCGTCCCCGGGATGCGCTGGCTGATGAGGGTGTTCATATCGGTGATGTACTTCTCGAAGGCGTTCTGCGTCGTGCCGTAGCCGACCAGATGGGGCTGGGGCACGACCTCCAGCAGACTGCGCCGGTAGTCGCCGACCACGAACAACCCCTGCTCCGGGGTGTAGCGCTCGGTGATCTGCTTGATGAGCAGCCGCAGCAGAGCCGTCTTCCCGGACTCCGACTCGCCATAGATGGCGAAGAAGGGGTCGGTTTCGAAGTCGATGAAGACCGGTTCGAGGTTCATCTCGTCGATACCGATCGCGATACCCCGCTCCGGCTGCTCATGACCGGACGGGATCTCGCGCACCGACAGCGATCGCGGCAACATCCTCACCTGCGGCGCGTGCGGACCGGGCCAGTTGTCCACCGAGGCCCTGACGAACGCGGCGGTCGCCTCGGCCAGGTCCTCGGGGTTGCCCGACGTGCCGTCGATACGCGGCAGACCGCCCAGGAAGTGCAGCTTCTCCGGAGTGAGACCGCGCCCGGGGGTACCCACGGGCACGTTCGCGGCGACCTTACGGTCGAGCTCGGAGTCCATCGGGTCGCCGAGCCGCAGCTCCAGCCGGGAGAGGAACTGGTCCTTGAGCGCCGCTCGCATCTCCATGTAGCGGGTGACCGTGACGATGAGGTGCACCCCGAGGCCCAGGCCGCGCGTCGCGATGTCGGCGACGATCGGCTCGAGCGCCTCGTAGTCCGTCTTGAAGGACTGCCAGCCGTCGATCACCAGGAAGATGTCGCCCCAAGACTCACCCGGCAGCTGCCCGGAGGCGCGGAGCTGCCGGTAGGTACCGATGGAGTCGATGTTGTTGTCCCGGAAGAACTCCTCGCGCCGGTTCAGCACGCCGGTCACCTCGGCGATCGTACGGCGGATCTTCTCCGGGTCCAGACGTGAGGCGACGCCGCCGACATGCGGCAGCCCCTCGATCGCGATCATGCCGCCACCGCCGAAGTCCAGACCGTAGAACTGCACCTCGTGCGGGGTATGGGTGAGCGCGAAGGATCCGGCCAGGGTGCGCACGACGGTCGACTTCCCGGAGCGCGGACCGCCGACGATCAGCATATGGCCCTGCGCGCCGGAGAAGTCCCGGTAGAAGATCTCCCGCCGCTGTTCGAACGGCTTGTCCACCATGCCGATCGGGACGCACAGACCACCGCTGCGGGCATAGCCGGAGGCGTGCAGACCGCGCTCGGGCGAGACCGCGAGCTGCGGCATCAGCTGGTCCAGGGACGACGCCTCGGTGAGCGGCGGCAGCCACACCTGGTGCGCCGCCGGACCGCGGCCCTCCAGCCCGTGCACGATGACGTCCAGCACCGTGTCCGCGAGCGCGTCGTCCCCCCGGTCGCTGTCCGCCGTGTAGGTGAAGGCCGGGTCGGGCTCGGCGAAGCGGACCGGCACCGGGGAGGCGGTGAACAGCACCGGGCGGCGGTCGGTCGGGATGGGGCCGCTGCCCACCACGGTCGACGTGGACGAGCGGTAGGGGCCGGACACATAGGCCGCCTTGAAGCGGACCATCTCCTCCGTACCGAACTTCAGATACCCCGAACCGGGCACCGACGGCAGGTGATAGGCGTCCGGAACGCCGAGCGCCGTACGGGACTCGGCGGCGGAGAACGTCCGCAGACCGATGCGGTACGACAGATAGGTGTCCAGACCCCGCAGCCGGCCCTCTTCGAGACGCTGGGAGGCCAGCAGCAGATGCACCCCGAGCGACCGGCCGATGCGGCCGATCTGGATGAACATCTCGATGAAGTCGGGCTTCGCCGTCAGCAGCTCGCTGAACTCGTCGATGACGAGGACCAGGGAGGCCAGCGGCTCCAGCGGGGTGCCCGCCGCACGCGCCTTCTCGTAGTCGTGGATATTGGCGTAGTTGCCCGCGGAGCGCAGCAGCTCCTGACGGCGCTGCAGTTCACCGGTGATCGAGTCGCGCATGCGGTCGACCAGCGTCAGATCGTCCGCGAGGTTGGTGATGACCGCCGCGACATGCGGCAGTTCCGCCATACCCGAGAAAGTCGCGCCGCCCTTGAAGTCCGCCAGGACGAAGTTGAGCGTCTCGGAGGAGTGCGTGACGGCCAGGCCCAGCACCAGCGTCCGCAGCAGCTCCGACTTTCCGGAGCCGGTCGCGCCCACACACAGGCCGTGCGGGCCCATGCCCTCCTGGGCCGCCTCCTTCAGGTCGAGCATGACCGGGGCGCCGCTCTCGCCGACCCCGATCGGCACGCGCAGCCGTTCCGCCGTCGAGCGCGGCCGCCAGGTGACCGCGGGGTCGATGGACGCCGCGTCGCCCAGATTGAGCAGATCGGTGAACTCCAGGTTGGTCAGCAGCGGCTCGTCGTCCCCGCCGCCCGCGGAGATCCGCAACGGGGCGAGCTGCCGCGCCAGCGCCTCGGCACCGGCCAGCGAAAGGGCGTCCGGTACGCCCTCGTACACGGCCGACGCCGACTCCACCCGCAGCAGACCCGGCCGTACGATCAGCGACAGACCGCCGCGCAGCTCGTCCAGGCCGCCACGGATGACCTCCAGCACCGTCACGCCCTGGAGGCCCTCCTGGGCGGCCAGCAGCGAGTCGGGCGGCACCAGACCGCCGTCCAGGATCACCACCACATGCGGCGCGTCCAACAGCGGCTGCCCGTCCCGGTTGAACCGCGAACGGCCCTCCAGCTGGTTCTTCAGCAGATCCTCGACCTCGGCCAGATTGTCGCTGAACAGCCGCTTGGTCCCGGCTCCGTCCACCGATCCGGGCACCTGGGTGTGCGGCAGCCACTTGACCCAGTCCCACTCCTCCGTGGCGCCCGCCGCGGCCACCACTGCGATCACCAGGTCCTCGGGCGAGTGCAGCGCGGCAAGGCTCGCCACCAGGGCCCGGCTCGTCCCCAGGGCGGTCTCCGGCTCGCCGGAGACCGTCAGGTGGTAGAAGGCGCGCAGGCTGACGGCCATTGGCATACCGTCCAGCGACCGGTGGACCGCCAGGAACTGCTGCATGGCGCCCGCCGACAGCGGCTCCAACTCCTCCACCGGGGCGGTCTCCGGTGCCACCAGCGGGGTCCACAGCTCCTGGGGGCCGAGCCCGATCCGCACCTGGACGAAGTCGTCATCGGTGATCCGCCGCTCCCACAGCCGGCTGCCCTCCGCCACCAGCGACCACAGCTGCTCGGGGGAGGGGTGGAGGAAGAACTGCGCGTCGCGCTGCGCGCGCGCCGTACGCTGCACCCTCCGCCGGGTCTTGGCGAGGTATTTGAGATAGTCGCGGCGGCCCTCCACCGCTTCGCCCTGCGCGCCTTTGCGATACCGGATCGCCTGTGCGATGGCCATCGATACGGTCGACAGCAACATCATCACGCCCATGATCTTCATGAACGGCGCCGAATTCGGCATGAAGAAGAAGACCACCGACGACCCCATGCCGAGCATGGGAAGCAATTGCATCGCCATGCCTTCCTGAGTGCCGCGGGGCAACTCAGGAGGGGATTCGAGTCGGAGTTCATCCGCGGGCATCTCGGGCGGAGTCTCCCGAGGCGGACGTTTCACGATGATCTGGCTCATCGGCCTGTCTATCCCCCGATACGGCTGAACAATTGAGGACCTGCTGAGGACCGCGCGCACGCTCGCGGCGTGTCATTGCGGCGCCTGCCCGGCAACGAACCGATCCTACGTGTCGGGACGATAATCGGCGCCCGGTAGGGTGACCTCCCGCACACTGTCAGACATGACGCGTCCGGACGGAAGACGCGGCGAGACGCTAATGAGAGGGCCACGCAGGTGAGTTCGACCACATCGACCGGTTTCTGCCGAGTGACGGTCGTCGCACCCGACAGCCGCATCGACGTCGCCCTCCCCGACGACATAGCCCTTGCGGATCTGTATCCGGAGATGCTCCGGCTGACCGGCCAGACCCAGCCCACGGGAACCCCGGTCGGCTACCACTTCGTCCGCCGCGACGGCACCGTCCTGGACGGTTCCCGCTCCCTCGCGGCGCAGCGCGTGCTGGACGGCGACGTGCTGTCCATGCGTCCCTTCGCGCAATCGCTCCCACCCGTCGTACGCGACGACGTCTCCGACGCCATCGCCTCGACGGTGGCCGGCGACCACGCCCTGTGGAACGCCCGCTACCTGCGCGCCTGCGGCCTCTTCGGCGGGGCCCTGCTCCTGGTCTTCATGGGCTTCGTGCTGTGGTTCGCCGATCCGGTCAAGCACGACATGCACGGCCTGCCCGGCATCATCGCCGGCGGCGTCGGCCTGCTGCTCGCGGTCTTCGCCGGCGTACGGGCCCGGGTCTACGACGACCGGGGCTCCGCCGTCGCCCTCGGCCTCGCGGCACTCCCGCACGTGATGATCGGCGGCTCCGGCGCCCTGGCGCTGGACCCGGGCGAGGGCATCGGGCGGCTTCAGTTCCTGCTCGGCAGTGTCGCCGTCCTGATCGTGTCGGTCGCTCTGGTCGCCGCCATGCCCTCCGGCGACGCCCCGTTCGTCGCCGCCGTCGTCCTCTCGGCGTTCGGCACGGTGGCCACCTTCTGCCAGATCCTGACCGACACCAGCGCGGCGGGCACCGCGGCCGTCTGCGTAGCGGTCGCCATCGCCGCCATCGCGTTCCTCCCCGGCCTCTCCGCGCGCGCCGCCCGGCTGCCCATCGGATACGTCGCCCCCCGCGACACCTCGCGCAACGACTACGGCGCCTCCGGCGGCCTCGACCCGGACACCCCCTCGTCCGCCGCCGCCCGGCCGGTCGACGGCGAGCGGATCGCGGCCCAGGTCAAGCGCGGTCACGAGCTCCTCCTCGGCCTGGTCGGCGGGTGCGCGGCGGTCGTCGTCGGTTCGTCGGCGGTCCTCGGCTTCTCCGACGGCGCATGGGCCCAACTGCTCGCCCTGGCCGCCGGTCTGGCGATGCTGCTGCGCGCCCGTCTCTTCCGGTACACCTGGCAGGTCGCCTGCGTCCTGGCGTCCGGCATCGTCTCCCTCGCCCTCCTCATCCTGGGACTCGCCCTCAACCCGCCGACGAGCGCCGTGATCGACCTGCTCAGCGGCGACAGCGGCCCGCTGAACATCCGTACCGTCTGGCTGACCGCCTCCGTCGCCTTCGGCGCCCTGATCCTCATCGCGATCGCCTTGATCGTCCCGAAGAAGAGCGTGACGCCCTTCTGGGGCCGCTTCGGAGACCTGGTCGAGGGAGCGATGCTGCTGTCGATCACACCGCTGGTGCTCGCCGTCCTGGATGTGTATGCGACGGCGCGCGGCTTGGTGAGCAAGTGACGTTGTCCGGCGCGCAGTGCCGTTGCGAGGTCGGCGGGGTCGGAGAGGTCGGAGAGGCCGGCGGGGTCGGCGAGGTGGGAGAGGCCGGCGGGGTCAGCGAGGTGGGAGAGGTCGGCGAGGTCGAAGAGGCCGGAGAGGTCGAAGAGGCCGGAGAGGTCGGCGAGGTTTCGCACGTGCCGTTCCGGGCCCGGTGACGCATGAGCCGTTTCTTATGGCTGCGCACGCCGGACATGCCGGGGTGGGGGAACAGGCCGAAGGACGAGAGCGTCTCCGCCCAGATACGTGCGTTGCCCGAGGGGCGCAGATGGCCCATCGAGACGCTGGCACACCCCGAGCGCCGTTCCCAGCCCGGCGCGGGCGGCGACCCCCTTGCGCCCATCACCCTCTGGGCCGACCCGTACCGAGAGCGCGTCTACGCCCACCTCGTGCCGCAGGCCGCGGACAAGGGCTCGCCGGTCACGTACCACGTGACCGGCGCGGCCGGTGAACACCTGGCGACCATCACCTACGAACCGGCCCTGCGCGGCGGCCGGTTGAGGCCACGGTGGACCGTGCGACAGACGGGGGCGCCGGAGGCCGTGGGACTCAAGGGGCGGATGGTGTGGTGGTGGCTGTGGTGGCTGCTCGCCCCGGTGCACATCCCCCTCGCGATCGCGCTCAGCTTCACCCTTGAGGAGGACATCGCACTGCCCTTCCCGCGCCGGATCAGGTGGCGGGCGGGCGGCACGGGCAAGGCCGTCCTGGACTGGCGAAGAGTCGGCCGCAAGAACGAGAGCGTCGAGCACGACAGCCGCTTCAGTCCGTGGCTGCATGTGGCGGCGGACTGGTGGGATCCGCGGGTGGCCGCTGCTCTGCTGGCGTTGCTCAGCTGACGCCGATGGACAGCGGACACACCATCCTCTGGACGGAGCGACCACAGCCCGCCGAAAGCTCTCTCAACCCTTCTCCCGATAAGCCCGATGCCCGAACTACTCGAACTATCCAACCTATCCGCACTATGCCCGGGAATCGCCAACCCGGCCGTACCGCAATGTAGTTGGGCCGTGCACCCTCTGCCACTAAGGTGGTGCCGACCGTCATCATGAACACCGCAGGGGGGAATCTCGATGAGTGAGAGGCGCGGGTCCCGGTGAGCGACGCCGGCGCGAGCAGGGCACGCGGCGACTCCGACCTCAAGGTGGAGGCCGAGACACTGGCGAGCTTCAAGAGCCGGGTCGACAAGATCCTGATCGACCTCGAGGAATCACCGGCCGCCAAGGGCAAGATCAGCGACCAGACGGTCGCGCACGCCGCCTTCGGCGCGGGTTTCACCGCCGCCGGCGACCTCGCCGGCGCCTACGAGAAGCTGCACGCCCGCCTGGAGCAGTTCTCCAAGACACTGGGCGACCAGCTCGAGGCCCTCGGCATCGCCGTCCAGATCTCCGACCGCGGCTACGAGAGCATCGACGCCGAGCAAGCAGCCCGCCTCCGCGCCATCCAGCAGCGCACGGCCGAGTACTACGGCCCGAACGCGGACGGCCGGCCCGGCGCGCACCAGAAGAAGGACACACCGCAGACCGGCACGGGCAAGTCCGGCACCGCCGACTCGGACTTCAGGTAGGGGGAGACATGGGGAACGGGGAGTTCGAGGGCCTGTCGGTGGAGGCGCTACGGGCCATGCTGGCCAACGCCGACCCCGACAAACTGACCGCAGTCGGCACCGCCCTGGGCGATGCCGGCCCGAAGATCCTCGACATCGGCTCCGACCTGCGCCGCCACGTGTCCCGCGTGGAATGGACCGGCGAGGGCGGCTCCGCCTTCCGTGAATGGGCCCACGACTTCGCCCTGGAGGTCATGCGCTTCGGCCAGTTCACCTCCACCGTCGGCCAACACGTGGCCCAGGCCGGCCAGGCCCTCTCCGAGACCAAGTCCGCCATGCCCGAGTCCAGGGACCCCAAGGCAGCCCACGAGGACCCGGCCGCCCAAGAAGCCGCCCGACGCGACACCGAAGAGGCCAAGCACCAGATGGAGCGCCTCTCCTCGGCCTACCGGGCGGCACAGGAGACGATGGCGGCGGAGCGGGAGCCGCAGTTCAAACTGCTGCCGGGGTTGGACAGGATTGACAGCTACTATCCGTCGGAGGCTTCGGGAACAACCGAAGGCGATTCCGTCCCCAGCATGGGAGCTCGTGCGCGCCTGACCGCTGCAAACTCGACGGATGATAGCTCGGCGAATGCTGGACAGCAGCCGGATCCAGTACCAGCTGATCGTCAGTCACTGGGTACAACGATCGACTCCACCACAGCCGTTCCGAAGCCAGGGACGCATGCACCGGCAGAACTGGTGACGCCGGTTGCTGACCCTCCCAAGCAGTCAGCCTCTGACCTAGGGCCGATCACCCCCGGTATGTCCCGCGCGCCCGCGCCAGTGCCTTCTAGACCATCAATGCGTGGAGGCGGGAGCGGCACCGTTCGTCCCCCGCTCATCGGCCGTTCCCACGTGGGCACGGAAGGAACGCCCATCCGTCCGGTCGTTCCACGCAGTTCGCCGGGAGGTGACCTCATTGGCGGCCAGCCCCGTCCAGGGGGCGACTCTTCCAGGACGCGCCTTCCACGGGGCATGGTGGTAGGAGAAGAGCACGCGCCGATGTCACGTGGGCCCATGACCGGGGGCACCAATCGCGTGCCGGGCACTGGGGGGCCAGCCGCTGAAGGAATGCCCGCGGGACGCCGGTTGGCCTCAGAGCCGGGTGGGCAGGTCAGCGGGCCACGCATGCCCACCTCGAATAGCAGCGCCAATCCACGTAGAGCAGCGATCGGCGAGGAGCGCGGTGCCACTGGACGAGCACCTGCACCAGGAATCGCACGCCCAAGCACGTCGGTGGGCACCGCTGGTGCATCGGGCGATACAACCACCGAACGAAGACTGGCATCGGAGACCGGAGGATCTGTTGCTGACACCCGTACATCTCCACGAAGGCGTGCGGAATTCACTCGTGGCGGAACGGGTTTGGTGCGCTCTGAGGACAACGTGAGTCCCATTCGCACGGAAGCCAGGGGCAGTAACGCCAATCGTCGCCGAACAGAGCATGGACGTGAGAACGCGAGTGGGGGTGACGGCTCCTGGCCCCTTGGCCGACGAGACGCTGTGCCTCCCGTCGTTGAGTAACTCGCATAGTAATTGAGGCATCGGGAGATTTCGTAGACATGTCAGTCTCGTCCGGCAACATTCATCGGGGTTTGGGTCGAGGACGGGTGTTGCTTGCGGTCGTAGTCACCAGTCTGGGATGCCTTACATCCCCGGCAACGGCCGCAGATGCACGTTCGGGCCAGTGGTATTTGGATGCCATGAAGGCCGAGGAAATGTGGCAGGCAAGCACCGGGAAGGGCGTGACTGTTGCCGTTATAGACAACAAGGTCGACGACTCCATTCCTGAATTGCGTGGCCAGGTTCTGAAGGGCAAGGATTTCACTAAGACGCAGGACTCAAGTGTCCGCAGTAACAGCCATGGTACGCAAATGGCTGCGCTCATCGCGGGTTCGGGGCGATCGGGCGGTATCCAGGGAGTGGCTCCCGGAGCTAAGATCCTTCCATTGAAGGATGGCGGCTTTGACCACACAGAGATTGATGACCCAACGGATAAGTGGGTCAAAGCGATCAGGTATGCGATAAAAAAAGACGCCCGTATCATCAACATGTCAGTAGGTGCCGTCGGACTTCTGGACGGGTCTGCCGAGAAAATGCAGGCAGCTGTTGATGAAGCAAACGCAAAAGGAGTACTTATCCTTGCGGGTATGGGAAATGATGGCGACATCGGAGGTGAAGCAGCTTACCCTGCGCGTCTTAGGGGCGTAGTGGCGGTATCCGCTGTGGATAAAACTGGTACGGTCACCAAATTTTCCACCAATGGTGCGCAAGTGGCTCTAGCCGCACCTGGTGCAGAAATACCTGAGCGCTGCTCGACGGATGGTGGCTGGTGCCAGGGGAAGGGAACTAGCCAAGCGACTGCTATTGCCTCGGGGTCGGCAGCCCTCATTTGGTCCGCGCACCCGCATTGGACTGCGAACCAGGTTTTGCGCGTGATGATGCAAACGGCGAGTAAGCCCGAGGGCAAGGTTCCTAGCAGGTACATCGGCTACGGCATCATCCGCCCCGGCCAAGTCCTGCTGGACGGTAAGGGAGACCCGGGGCCGGCGGACGTCAATCCGCTGTTCCCGGACTACCACCCGGGGCAGAACTCTTCCACATCGCCGTCTTCCCCTTCGCAGACCGATGCCCCGTCGGAAGCATCGGACACGCAGGACAAGGCTGCGGGCACCTCCACATCAGGCGACGATGACGGTGAGGGCAGCACCCTCCTCTATGTCGGAGTTGGCATCGCCGCAGTCCTGGCCCTAGGCGGCGGGGTGTTCGCCTTGGCGCGCCAACGGAGGGGGACCTAGTAGAAGAACAGTTTTCGACGGCATTCCCTCGGGTGAGGTAGAGCCTGGTGGTCGCCCGCTGTTTTTGGCGGTGTCACACAGAGGACAATGTAGATGCCTATGTGGATTTAGGGGGAGAAATGACGTTCGGTGAAGAATGGGACGCGCTTCGCTCTCAGGCAGCAGCGCGGCAGAAGGTCCGCATGCAGCTCGATCACGTCGGTGGTGGAGGCACATCCAGTGCAGCAGGGAAAGCCGACCTTAGCGTACACGCTGATGATCTGGGGGCAATTGGCCATGAAGCCTATAAATTGTATAACCGAGTCAAGGCCGATGGCGATCAAGCTCGCGTAAGCAGCTCTGATGCGGCCACACAACTTACCAGAGACAATTTCACGACAGGCTCGGCGCTTACTAAAGTCGTGGACACGTGGGGAACTCAGCTCAAGACGCTGATGCAGGCATGTGCACATATCTCGAATCACCTCGATTATTCCGCCGCGTCAAGCAGAGAAAATGACGAGGAGATTGCAACCAACATGCGCAATGCCGATGGCAAGTCTATGAGTGTCTCCCTGATCGACAAGTACTTCAGCTGAGGAGTGTCTGTGCTGTCGTTTGAAGACCTCCTGAACGCCTCTTTCAGTAAGTTGGACGACGCGGTCGATGACTGGACCACCGTAGTCACGAAGCTGGAACGACTAGCCACGGGAGGTGCGCACCGCATGGCAAGCTTGGCTGAGCAGGCAAAATGGAAGGGGGAAAACGCCACGGTTACGAAGCCGTTCATCAAAAAGACGGCTAAGGAATTCAGCGACGCACATACTGAAGCGGTCAGTATTCGCAATATTCTGCGTGATGCTTGCACTTCCTTCAAGGAGGCTCAAAAGCGACTTCAGTCTTTGATCGATGACGCACCTGCGAACATGACCATCGACCCTTATGGGACTGTCGGTCACATTCGTTCTGACAGTCGATCCAAGGACAACAAGGACCCAGTGCCCACTGTTGAAGAGATTGAGCGCTATCAGGCTCGCATCGATAAGGTCCTGAAAGACGCCACCGAAGTAGATAAAGAAGTCGCCCGAGCTCTCCATACACTGGTCGACAAAAACCCGTATAATTTCGCGGACGTTCACTATGACTCACTTCGCGCCGCGGATACCAAGCTAGCTCTTGCCGACGCAAATGCTGCCTTGCGGCTTGTCCGTAAGTCTGGCCTGTCTAAAGAGGACTTGAGCAAGCTGGACAAGCTATTTGACCAGCACGCTAACGATAAGATTTTTGCGACTAGGTTCTATGGCCAGCTTGGCCCGGAGGAGGCATTGCGTTTCAATGCGAAGCTGGCTACCGGTGTAAGTCTTTACGGCGACTCGGGTGAAGTGAAAACGGCAGCCGATCTTCAGAAGCATCTCGGCACCACTCTGGCTGCTGCAACTCTGCACGTAGGAAAAGATGGCTACCTCGATTCCGAGTGGGTGGAGGGACTAAAAAAGGCTGGACATCAACGCATCGATATGCGGAGTGAAGGCTATTGGCAAGCCATTCCGTACGGATATCAATCCCTGGGCCCACTACTCAAAAGCGGAACCTTCGGCAAGGGTTTTCTTAAAGAATTAAACGCAGATATGCTCCAGATGGATAAGCAGCTACATGGGAGGTGGCCATCGGCAAGTAACAATCAGTGGTATATCGACCTGTCTAACGACTTGCGGCACAGTAAGTTTACTGGACAAGATCCAATAGTGGGACTTCTCGATGCCAATTCAAGATGCCCCGAGGGTGCGGAGGGCCTATTTAAAGACAAAAGTGACCTAAATCACCTATTGAAGAGTTCTGTCGAGGGCGGACAACGTTCGGACGTACTCGGGCATGCACTCGAAACCGCCGTGTATGGATACCGGTATGATCAAGTACCACCGGCTACTGCGCCCGAGCACACGGGCGCTCAGACGCGGATCATGAAGAATATCATCGACGCGATTTCCAAAGATGCTTCTCTGGTCAACACAGAGATCGGTGATAGCTTCGGCCATATGGCCGCCGCCTACATGCCGGAAATTAATCGATCGGTGGCAGGTCCCGGAGTATTTTCCACTGAACAAATCTTTCCCACCGGCGACAAGACGGACGTTACTTTTCTCGAATCTGACGTTCATCGGTTCCTATACGCGTTGGCTAGGGACCCAGAGGCTTACGCCGCAGTCACGTACGCACAAAATGCCTATGCGAGTAATGCGATCGAGTACCGGCTGGCGCATCCCGAAGAGTTTGAAGGAAAGCCCGAGGAAGCGGTGAAGCTCATAGCCGAGAATACCGGCCATATCCAGGGAATTCTAGGCCATTCTCGTGCGGATGCAGCAAAGGCGGATCAACTTGCTGCTGACGAGGCGACCAATGAGGCGTTCAAGACACAGTCCGATTGGTTCAAAACCATGGCATCAGCCGGAATCTCGACAGCGGCAGCAGCCTATCCGCCAACTTCAGCCGTTGGTGCCACACTTGGCTCCATTGGAAGCGCCTTTGGCTCCAGCGCAGTGGGACAAGTGATCGATAATATCTATTCTGGGCGGGAAGTGGATGGAATGGATCAGGCGGTTTACCGCGTGAGTCACGATCTGGATAACACCAAAAATTCAACCATCAGCGCTACTCAGTGGGCCGGACAGGCTGCTATTGCCGCGCATGATGCGCCAATAAAGAGGGGAACGATGGATTTGATTATCGGGGAAGGCGTAAAGGAGGGCTGGAGCTGGTCGGATACCGCTCTGGATGACTACCAGAACCGTCCGTAATGGCTTTGGTGCGAGGATTCTGCATGCTTAGATTTGGCAGCCTTTCGCGGCGCGCAGTAATATTCGTGGTGTCGTTCCTGCTGGTTGTCACTATTTCAATCGGTGTCATCGTCTACACCTTTCTTTTTCAGAAGGACGGGCTGCAAACATTGCCCAGGGAGGTTTGTAAGGGGAGTGTCTCTCGTTCTCTCGTCCAGAAGATCCTTAAGGACACTGAAAGTGTCGACTTGAGGAATGGGCAATCTTCTCCGGACTCGTTCTTTCGGTTTACATGCTCCGCGTTCACGCATGAGAAATCCGGCCTTATCGTGGAGGCCAGGATTCGCGATACGGGGATAGAAGGGTGGCGTGAATGGGAGCATACCCAAGGGGAAGCTGAAAAGGGAAGGTCGATCCAATTTCATATTGGAAGCGGTGTGGTGATTTCTTGGCCGCGTAGGTCAAGTTTGTATCTTAAATGCAATCCCTCGCTGGAGGAAGATAATCCCGTAGAAGCGTATGCTCTAGTTGTTGTGGCCAGCCTTCAAGGTGATATGCGTATCGACGGGAATTCCCTTCGGCAATCCGTCGCTGAAGTCACTTTGCAGATGGCGCGGTATGCACAAAGAGCCGTGAAGTGCGAAGACAGTCCCTATCTTCCTGCCCCGTCCAACCAACCTGTCCCGCTCTGACTCTGGATCGGCAATAAAGCCTTACACGCTCACTGCTGGCTTCGGAATCCGGTGACGCTTACTGTAAGAAACTCGCGCGGCAAGCACTGAAGAAGCGTCCAGTTTGTTCCCCGCGCTCAGCCTTCAGACTGATCCATGATCCGTCGGAGAAAATGGAGCCAGAAACGACGGACGTCATCATCCGCAAAATCCGGGATCCTGCAACGGGCCAGAACAGTCGGGAATTCAGCTACAACGCGCAGGTGCTTGGGGCGTCCTCGATACCACCAACGAGAAGGAGCGGCCAGCAGCGCGACCTTCTCGTCCATTGCCGCAATCAGGCGCTCAGGATCAGGCGCCTGGCTGTACCAGGCGAGGAGAAGCTGACCAGCTGTGGCGTTCCAGTTGCCGTCGAAGGCGCGATCCAAGCCCAGTCGTGGGAATTCAGCCTTGCGTGCACGGATGGCATTTTTCTTGTGTTTCCGCTGTTTGATCTGCTGCGACGTAACGCCGTCTAGGAGCGTGATCAGCAGTAGAGGAAAGAACAAGATGGTCGCGCAGCCTGTAAGAAAGTAAGGCAACGGTTTGCGGCGCTGCCTCAGGCGTCCTCCACCAGATGCTTTATGTACATCTTGCGGCGGGGTTGGGATGGGTGCTGCCAGCTGGCACCATGTGGCCGAGGCCAACTTCGCGCCTGTCAGCTCGCTGGCCCGCTCCAGAAATCGATCCATCGCCGTCTTGCTTGTCGATAGGAATTTCTGTCGGCCTGATCTTTACGAATCCTTGGTCACTCGGACAACCAGCCCAGCGGGATCGCCATCCAGGACAGTCGCACCGTGAACCAGGTACTGGTGCGAGGGAGGCAGCTCCCTCTCCATCTCATGTCAGTATTCTCTGTCGAGGTCGGTACCTGCGGGCGCGCGGTAACAAGCGGAGACCACCGTGACGCTGATCATGGTGTCGCCGCTGGCGGTCTTTCTCAGAGCTGTGAAGTGAGCCGCAAACTTTTCTGTTTTGTTCTCCGCGAGTATCTCGGATGACTGTGCCTTGCTGTGTGATTTCCCATCCTTCACGATGTGCCAGTCGTGGTCAGGAAGTCGATTGCGTAGATTATTCATACCTTGGAGTAGTTCCTCCTCGGTGATGTCGTAAACCGACCATGGGTGACGAGTCGCGTACAGCTCTGCGGATGCGGGTGCGTCTTCGCATGTAGAGATGCTTGGGCCGGGTTCTGTTAACTTTCCGTGGACTCCAATAATTTTCACCAGCTGACCGGAAACATCCCTGGCCTTTTTCCGGGCCTCATCAACATCGAGGGCGGCGGGCTTGTACCCGATCTTGCCGGTGTCGGACTTACTGACTCCCGAGCAGCCCGCATTGGTCAGTCCGATCACGCAGGTGGCGAGGAGTGCTGAGATAAGGCCTCGCCGTGATATTTTCAGTTTCAACTTTGTTTTAATCCTTCGTGGCTTGCGTACAGTTCTCTGTTGGGTATTTGCTTGGCTTGTCAAAGTTTAAGAATTTTTTCCGATGGTCTTGTGATAAGCGGCGTCTGTGCCGTGATGCGAGCGTCGTAGTCCTCGTTGGGCAGTCCCAAAGGGAAGCATCGCATCCCACCCAAATATCGCCGTCGCGCTCAATCCGGCAAGCTCTCCGCTGAGAGGCACTTGCCTGCTCAGGGGACGGCCGCGGACCAGACGTGCCTCTCGTTGACGTCAAGGCCGTCTACGTGGCCACGATGTCATCGGACGGCAAGGTTGCCATCAGTTCTGGTGTCTCACCGCTTGCCATCGCGTTCATGGTCTGTCCAGTTCGTCGCCCAGCCAGCCCAGTTGGATCAGTGAGGGGCCGCCTCTGCGGGTGATCAGGGTGCCGCGGCCCGGGGGGAGGCGGCGGGGGCGGGTGGTGCCGAGGAGGTCGCCTTCGGCGGGGTCGCCCGAAAGGATGATGCCTTGGGCGCCGAGTTCCTTGATGCGTTGCATGAAGGGCTCGTACGAGGAGCGGGAGGCGCCGGCCGTGTTGCGGGCGATGATGAGGCGGACGCCTACGTCGCGGGCGTAGGGCAGGGCGTTCGTCAGGAAGTCGAGGGGGTTGCCGCCGCTCGTCGCGACCAGTTCGTAGTCGTCGATGAGGATGAAGAACAGAGGGCCGCTCCACCAGCTGCGGGTGCGGAGTTGCTGGGGGGTGACGTCCGGGCCGGGGGCTCGGTGTGCCATCAGGGCGCTCAGGGCGTCCATGTGCATGTCGAGTGCCGGGGCGGCTGGAGCGTATTCCAGGAGGTGGGACTCCGGTACGGCCTCCAGGAGGGTGCGGCGGTAGTCACCGACGATGATGCGCGCCTCGTCGGGGGTGTAGCGCTCGGCGATCTGCCGGGCCAGCAGGCGCAGCAGGGAGGTCTTGCCGGATTCGCTTTCGCCGAAGACCACGAAGAAGGGGTCGGTGTCGAAGTCGATGAAGACCGGCTCCATGCGGTCTTCGTCGATGCCGATCGGCAGGCCGAGGTGCGGGTGTTCGAAGCTCTTGGGGAGCTGATCGGCGGGGAGTTCGCGCGGGAGCACGCGGACCTCGGGGGCGCGCGCGCCGGTCCAGTGGGTGTTCACGGCGCGGACCAGGGCGGCTGTCGCGCGGGCGGAGCCGGTCGGTGCCGGCCAGGTCGGCTCCGGGCCGGTTGATCCCGGTCCGGTCGGCATCGGTACCGGCGTGGGGGAGGCGGCCGTGGCGGCCGTGGCGGCCGTGGCCGGCTCTGTCGACGGTGGCGCGTCGGTCGTTGGCCCGTCCGCCTCCGCCCGTAGGGCGCCGTCGACCCGCGGCTGCGCGGCCAGGAAGTGGAGCCGTTCGGGGATCTGGCCGCGGCCCGGTACGCCGACGGGGACGTTGGCTGCGACCTTACGGTCGAAGTCGGAGTCCAGGGGGTCGCCGAGACGGAGTTCGAGACGGTTCATGAACTGGTCTTTCAGCGCCGCCCGTACCTCCATGTACCGGGTGGCCGACAGCACCAGGTGGACGCCATGGCCCAGCCCTCGCGTCGCGAGGTCCATGACGATGCCCTCGAACAGCTCGTACTCCTGCTTGAAGGTGCCCCAGCCGTCGATGACCAAGAAGACATCTCCCCGGACCTCGTCGGGGAGCTCGCCCGCCGCCCGCCGCTTGCGGTAGGTGGCGATGGAGTCGATGCCGTGCGTGCGGAAGAGCTCTTCGCGGTGGGTCAGCACGCCGGTGACCTCGGCGATCGTACGGCGTACCCGGTCCGGGTCGAGACGTGTGGCCACTCCGCCGACATGGGGCAGGTCCGCGATCGCGCTCAGGCCCCCGCCGCCGAAGTCCAGGCAGTAGAACTGCACCTCGTGCGGGGTGTGGGTCAGGGCGAAGGACGCGATGAGCGTGCGCAGCAGGCTGGATTTACCGGACTGTGGGCCGCCCACCACCAGCAGATGGCCCGCGGCGTCCGAGAAGTCGCGGTAGAGGATCTCGCGGCGCTGCTCGAAGGGCTTGTCGACCAGCCCGACCGGGACCACCAGCCCGCCCGAACCGGCGTAGTCCGGCGGATGCAGACCACGCGCCGGCGAGACGGCCAGCGGGGGCAGCAGTTCGTCGAGGGCGGGGGAGGTGTCCAAGGGCGGGGGCCACACCTCGTGCGCGGCCGGACCCTGATCCTCCAGCCGCCGGACGATGACGTCCAGCACGGTGTCCGACCGCGCGTCGTCCGTGAGACCCGGAGCGGCGGAGGGGGCGGGCACGGAGTAGGAGAGGGGCACCGGAGCGGCCGTGAACAGTGCCGGTCGGCGGTCCAGCCGCAGTGAGCCGCCCGATCCGTCGTCCGTCACCGGCTCGGCGGTGCGGTACGGACCCGAGACGTATGCCGCCTTGAAGCGCACCATCTCGTCCGTACCGAACTTCAGATAGCCGGAGCCGGGGAGTGACGGCAAATGGTGGGCGTCCGGCACGACCAGCACGGCGCGCGACTCCGTGGCGGAGAAGGTGCGCAGGCCGAGTCGGTACGACAGATAGGTGTCCAGACCGCGGAGCCGCCCCTCCTCCAGCCGCTGGGTGGCCAGCAGCAGATGGACGCCGAGCGACCGGCCGATGCGGCCGATCTGGAGGAACATCTCGATGAAGTCGGGCTTGGCGCTCAGCAGTTCGCTGAACTCATCGATGATCAGGACGAGGGAGGGGAGTGGCTCCAGCGGCGCACCCGCGGTCCGCGCCCGTTCGTAGTCGTGGACGTTGGCGTAGTTGCCCGCCGCGCGCAGCAGCTCCTGGCGGCGTTGCAGCTCGCCCCGGATCGAGTCCTCCATGCGGTCCACGAGCGTGAGGTCGTCCGCGAGGTTGGTGATGACCGCCGAGACATGGGGCAGGCCGGCCATACCGGTGAAGGTGGCACCGCCCTTGAAGTCCGCGAGGACGAAGTTGAGCTGCGCGGAGGAGTGGGTGACGGCGAGGGCCAGGACCAGCGTGCGCAGCAGCTCGGACTTTCCCGACCCGGTCGCACCCACGCACAGACCGTGCGGGCCCATCCCGCCCTGTGCCGCCTCCTTCAGGTCCAGCATCACCGGTTCGCCGTCTTCGCCGACCCCGATGGGGACGCGTAACCGCTCGCTCGCCATGCGGGGCCGCCAGGTACGGGCCACGTCCACGGAGGCCGCGTCGCCGAGGTCCAGCAGATCGGTGAAGTCCAGCTCGGCCAGGAGCGGCTCGTCGTTGTCCCCGGCGCCGACGCGCAGTGGCGCGAGCTGGCGGGCCAGGGCCTCGGCCGCCGCCACGGAGAGCACGTCCGGCTCGCCCTCGTAGACCAGTCCGGCGGCGGACTCCAGGAACAGCCTTCCGGGGCGTACGTCGATCGACAGGCTGCCGCGCAGCTCGTCCAGTTCGCCCGGCACCACCTCGGCGACCGTGACGCCCTGGATGCCGTCCGCGCCGGCCAGCAGGGAGTCCGGCGGGACGGTGCCGCCGTCCAGCACGACGAGAAGGTGGGGGGCGTCCAGGACCGGCGGTCCGTCGGGGTCGAACCGGGGGCGCTCGGCGAGCGAGCGGCCGGCGCCACCCAAGCCGTCCGAGCGGCCGGGGCCACCCAAGCCACCGGGGCCACCCAAGCCACCCGAGCCGCCGAAGCCGCCCGGCCCGTCCGTTCCGCCCGCCCTGACGGCGCCGTTCACCGCCAACAGCTCCTCCAGCTCGCCCGCGTCCCGGCAGAACAGCCGCCGGGTGCCCGCCCCGTCCAGCGTTCCGGGGACTTGGGAGTGCGGCAGCCACTTCGTCCATTCCCAGCGCTCGACCGCCTCCCGGCCGTCCACCAGGACCGCCACGGCCAGGTCCTCCGGCGAGTGGAGGGTGGCCAGCTGGCACACCAGCGCGCGTGCCGTGCCCTGGGCCGTGGCCGCGTCGCCGGACACCGTGAAGTGGTAGAAGCGGCGCAACGACACCGCGACCGGCAGCCCGTCCACCGCGCCGTGCAGCACCAGGAACCTCTGCATCGCACCCGCCGTCAGCGGCTCCAGCTCCTCGATCAACGCCGTGGTGGGGGCCACCAGAGGCGTCGACAGCTGCTGGGGACCGACCCCGACGCGGACCTGGCCGAAGTCCTCGTCGCCGACCCGGCGTTCCCACACCCGGCTGCCCTCGGCGGCCACCGCCCAGAGCTGGTCGGGCGCGGGATGCAGATAGTGCAGCACCTCGAGCTGCGCGCGGGCCGTACGGTGGACACCGCTGCGCATCTGCGCGAGGTACTTCAGGTAGTCGCGGCGCAGGCCCGCCGCCCGGCCCTCCGTGCCGCGCCGGAAACGCACGATCTGGGCGACGACGGTCGCGAGGGTCGAGGCCAGCATCATCCAGCCCATGACGCGCATGAACGGACCCGCGCCCGAGTTGAAGAAGTAGACCATCGACCCGCCCATGCCGAGCAGGGGCACCAACTGGGTCAGCAGACCTTGCCGTTCGTCGCGCGGCAGCTCGGGGGGCGCGCTCAGTTCGACTTCGTCCGTGGGCACGGTCGGCGGCAGCGCCCGGGGCGGACGCTTGACGACAATCTGGCTCACCGGGCGGTCAGTCCCCCTTCTGTGGTCTCCCGTGCTGGGAGCGAGATGTCCCAAGGCGTCGCTCGGTACTCCGGCGACGCGATCCCCCGAACTCGGTGAGCCTACCGACACGTGCTGTCACCATGCGGTGCCGCCCCGGCGTGTCGTGAGCATGAACAGGAAATCGTCACCGCGCCAAGGGTGGGTTCCCGGGTGGGTCCCTGCGTCGTGCGGCCACGGATCCGGGGGCCGGGGACGGAGCGTCCGGTGATACAAAGATTTCCTGCTCCCGGAAGGTCTTCGCCCAGCGAGGTCTTCCAACGGACTCGCCGAAGAGGTAAGTGCTGATGTCTCAGCCACCCCAGCCCCCCGACCAGCCACCCTCCGGCGGTTTCGGCGCGCCCCAGGAACCCGGTCACGGCGGTGAGCCTGCCGCGGACGGCGTCGGCGCGTCGGCGCGACGTCCGGCCCCGCCCGTTCCACCGGTGCCGCCGGCCCCGCCCTCCGTACCTCCGGCGGTCCCCCCGAACGGGCATGTCCCGCCGCAGATATGGGACACCGGCGCGCTGCCGGCAGGCCCGTCCGCGGCGCCCGGTGTGCCCGCCCCTCCCCCGACCGCACCCGCCAACCCGTACGCACAGAATCCGTACGGGCAGAACCCGTACGCCTCAGGGCCGGCAGGGCCGGGGTACGGCACCTTTCCGTCCCAGGGCGTTCCACCCGAGGGCGTGCCACCCCAGCGTGGAGGCGGTGGGGGCACGAAGCGCAAGGCCGTCGTCATCGCGGTGGCGGCGGCGGTGCTGCTGGCGGCAGCCGGCGGGGTCTACGCGGCGGTGAGCGGCGGTGACGACGGCAAGAAGCCCACCGCCGCCTCGACGACCACCCCGGCCGGTCAGAAGCGGCAGGACCCGACCTCCGGGCCGACCGGAAGCGGCGGCAGCGCCGGCGGACGTGAGCGGGGAGCACCTGAGAGCGACCCCAACGACGTGCGCCGGCCCGGGGAGGCGAAGGTCCTCTACCAGACGCCCGCGCCCGAGCTGTCCAGGCGGAGCGTCGACGTGCCCGGCTTCTGGGTGATGAAGGGCTATGTGGTCAAGGCGGTCGAGGACAAGATCGTCGCGTACAAGGACGACGGCACGAGGAAGTGGACGCTCTCCCTGCCCAAGGCCGTCTGCGCGGCGCCCAACTCCACGACCGCGGGCAAGGTCGTGATTGCCTACGAAGGCCATGGCAAGGACTCCTGTAGCCGACTGGCCCTGATCGACCTGGACAAGGGGGCCAAGCTCTGGGACCACGACGCTCCGGAGGCGGACTCCTACGGCGGCGGTTACAGCAGTATGGGCATGGCACAGAGCGGCGACCTCGTCGGCATGTCCTGGATGGGCGGTTCGGCCGTCATCAAAGTCGGCGACGGTAAGGAGGTCGCCGTCGAGAAGCCGAGCCCGAGCTGCTCCGTCGATGGCTACGCGGGAGGGAAGGCGCTGCTGCGCACCTACTCCTGTAGCAATGGCCCGGCCAAGCTGCAACGGGTGACGTCGAGCGGCGCGATCAAATGGACCTACGTCGTCCGTAAGGGCTACAAGGTCGACAAGATCTTCTCCACCAGCCCCGCCGTGATCGCCCTCAGCGACGAGAACCGCACGTCCGGCGGCATCCTGGCCATCTCGGACAGCGGCAAGGAGCGGTCGGCCCTGGCCCTGGGCAAGCAGTCCTATCAGCCCCTGTGCGAAGCGGACCTCTTCGGCACCAATGTGGCGGGCTGTCAGGGGGTCGCCGCCTCCTCCGACACCTTCTACCTGCCCACCGAGATGACCCAGGAGAGCGATGGAAGCTCGATGAGCGAGATCCACGCCTTCGACCTGGACAGCGGGAAGAGGAAGTGGACGGCGAAGGTGGACGGCCGGATGCTGCTTCCGCTGAGTGCGGACGGTAAGAACCTGATCGCCTACGAGGAGCCCTCGTCCGAGGCGGCCGGCCTGGTCGTGAGCATCGGACCGGATGGCGGCGAGCCGAAGACCCTGCTGCGGCTGCCGCGGGCCACCCGTGACGCGGAGAACGGTTTCTACTCCGCCACTCACGAGTACCGGAACGGCAATTTCTACATCGCCTCGAACCGGGTCACCGGCACCGACAGCACCGATGGCACCAGCGAGAAACTCATCATGGCTTTCGGCCCCTGGAGCTGAGCCGAACGCCGAACGCCGACGGCCGAACGCCGACGGTCGGCGGATGGGACGGATGGACGGATGGGGCGGGCACCGGCCGGGGCCCGCCCCATCGCTCACGCCGATGGACCGCTCGCGCTCCTAGCGCAGATCGAACTCGCCGTCCCGCGCCCCCAGCACGAAGGCCCGCCATTCGGCCTCCGTGTAGCGCAGCACCGTCTCCGGGTCGGCGGAATTCCGCATGGCCACCGCCCCGTTCGGCAGATAGGCGATCTCCACCCGGTCTTCGGACGTGCTGCCAGGTGCGCTGAGCCACTCGGCACCGGAGATGTCGAGGGCGTACAGCTCTTCCTTCTCTTTGGCGTCGGCCACTTGTGGAGAACCCCTTCGGATACCGCGGAAACCATCCCGCCCGGCCTTGGACGGGAGGCGAGGGCGGGCCACTGCGCCCGGACTCCCGCCATGTCCGACAGTGTTGTCCACCACGGGTGGGGCGGCAATCGAACACGGCGACAAAGGCCCCGGTAGGGTGGCCGCCGCGCGCATGACGCGGGCGGGCGATCCGATGGATCCAAGGCGAGGGGGGCCTTCCGCATGAGCATGGATGACGGCTCGCACGGAGCCGGAGCGGCAGCTGAGACCGTATGCCGTCCCGGCGGCCCGGGACGCCCAGGTCGTCCGGGCCGCTCCCGTCATCACGGGAGGCGTGTATGGAGCCGCTGAGCCGGGACGACCCGCAGCGGCTCGGCCCGTACCACGTCATCGCGCGGCTGGGGCCGAGCGCGGGCGAAGCCCCCGCTACGGCCCGCCACTTCATCGCGCGCAGTGCCGCCGGGGATCGTACGGTCGTCGTCACCGCACCCCCGGAAGAGCTCGCGGACGACGTCGGGTACCGGGAGCGCTTCCGGGCGGAGGCGGAAAACGCGCGCCTTCTCGGCGGTGGACGGCCTCCCCTGTGGCTCGCTCCCGTTGTCGAGATCTCGGACGGGGGCGCGGGGACACCCTGGAGTGCCACGCCGTTCCTGCCGATGCTGTCGCTGCCCGCCGCGCTGGAGGCGAACGGAGGCCCGCTTCCCGTGCGCACTGTAAGGGCGTTGGGAGCCGCGCTCGCCGAGACGCTCGCGGAGGTGCACACGGCGGGCTTCGCCCACGCGGGTATCGCACCGAGCACCGTGTACCTGGCGGGTGACGGCCCTCGGCTGCTGGGCTACGGCGTGGTGCGGGCCGCCGCCTCGGACGGTGAGGCGCGCGTGGGGCTCCCGGGCCTGGAGGACGACGCCCTGCCCCCGGAACAGGCCGCGGGCGGGCGGCCGCGGCCGCTGGGGGACATCTTCGCGCTGGGCGCGGTGCTTGCGTACGCGGCGACCGGGCGACGGCGGTCCGACGCCGACGAGCTGCCCAAGGACGTGCGGAGCGCTGTGGGCCGGTGCCTGGCCCAGGACCCGGCCGACCGGCCGACGGCGCGGGCGCTGCTGGACGAGTTGACGCGCGGCGTACGCGTCCCCCTGCCCCCGCATGCCGTCCGGGCACCCGCCGGGGCGCCGCCGACGGTTGTCGACGGTGGCTCCGAGGGCCCGTACGGCGGTACGGCACGGGGGGCGGGGCCGGGATCGACCGCGCTGGACAGCGCCGGTGGCATCAGCCGGGCCGCGGGCGCGCTGGGGCCGGGCTGGCTGCCGGGGCGGGTGATCGTCGCGTTGTCCGAGCTGTCCTCGGTGGTGCTGGCGGCGGAGATCGAGCCGGCTGAGGCGTCCTCGTCGGCTGAGGCGCCCTTACCGGTGGCGGCGGGTGCGCCGGTGGCGGCGGGCGTGTCGCCGGCGGGGCCGGCCACCGCTTCGCACCAGGCGGGGGCGGAGGGGCTCGGTGCCGCACCCGCGGCGCCCGATCGCGGTCCGGCGCCGGGGGCGGGGAACGCCGGGACTGAGGGCGGCTCGCCCCGGAAGACCCTCGTCCCGTCCCTCAGCCCTTCCCGGCGCCGCCTCCTGCTGGGCGTCGCCGGCGGTACGGCCGGGCTCGCCGTCGGCGGCGGCGCCACGTGGCTGGCGACGGCCCCTGAGCCGCCCGCGCCGCTCACCCCGGCCCAGCGCCTCGCCGCCCACCGCCCGCGCCACCGGCTTCCGGGCGCGCCGCCCACGCCTCTATGGCGCTACGACGTCACAGGGGCGGCGTCGACGTATGCGCCGCTCGTCTGGCGGGAGGCGGTCGCCGTCATCACGGGGGAGCGGGCGGTCACCGGGATCGATCTCCGTACGGGCAAGCGGCTGTGGACCCGGGAGGGACTGCGCCCGGCGGGTCAGCCCTGGGTGGCCGGCGGGGACGCGCTGGTCGTCCCGGGCGACGGTCTGGTGTCGCTGGAACCGCGGACCGGCCGCATCCATTGGCGCTCGAACGACTTCCGGCAGGATGCGCGGAGCTCCTTCACGGGGCTGCTCGCGGTGGACGGGACCACGGTCTGGTTCACCGCGACGGTAAGGGGCGAGGGGAGCGGTGGCGCGAACGGCGACCGTGTCGTGGTCGCCTATGACGTCCATGAGGGCGCGGAGTTGTGGCGCGGCCCCCTCGCGGCGGGTTTCGACGAGGGACATCTGCTGAAGGAGGCGCTGGTGGTGATGGCCGGCGCCGACCGGGGGAGGACGGGCGCCAAGAGGGCCATCGCGCTCAGCCGCGACCGGGGCGAGGAACTGTGGCAGCGGGTTTATCCGGGCATGACCGCTGAAGGGCTTGTCACCACCGACGCCCGGCGCACCCTCATCGCGGCCCTGGGCACCACCTTGCGGGGCTTCGACGCCACCCGGGACAGCGCTGCCCTGTGGTCCGTCACTGCCAAGGGGAAGGACGCCGAGGGCCGTCTTGCCGACTTCGGGGTTCCGCTCGTCCACGGGAAGACCGCGTATGTCGCCGACGGGGGTTTCGCCCTCCACGCGGTCGAGGCGGCGACCGGCGAGATCCGGTGGCAGCGCGCCTATGGCTTTGTGATGAAGGTGCTCGCGGCGCCGCGCACGCCGGACACACTGGTCAGCCCGGCCGGGCGCAGAGTGCTGATGGCCGGTGACGCCGAGGTGGACGCGTTCGACGCCGAGGACGGCTCTTTGCTGTGGCGCTTCACCGACGCCGGAGCGGATCCGGGCCCGCGCTCCCGATCGCCGCGCCGTAAGGTCGCGTTGACGGATGACAGGGTGGTCGTCGTCGGGAGCGGAAGCGTCTACGCGCTGCCGCTCGATTAGGAAGGTCGCATGGAACCGCCGATGCCGGACCGCCGGACGGGACGGACCGATCACGATGCTCCACGGCGCACCGATCACGACGGTCCGCGGCGCACCGATCACGATGCTCCGCGGCGCACCGACCACGACGGTCCGCGGCGGATCGGCCCGTATCGCGTCCTGGCCGCCCTGGACGTGCCCGGGTACGCCGATGACGCGCGCCGCTGTCTCGCCCGGGACGTCCGAACGGGCCGTACCGTCGTGCTGACCCTGCCGCACGCGGCGGCGGCCGACGACGCCGGATACCGGGTGCGGTTCAGGGCCGAGGCGGAGAACTCCCGTCGGCTGCGCGGCCCCTGGGTGGCTCCGGTGGTCGACGTCGCCCCGCCCGGTGCGGAGCTTCCCTGGGTCGCCCACGACTGCTTCCCCGCCCTGACGCTGCCCGGAGCGCTGGCCGCGCACGGCGGCCCGCTCCCCGAGGACACCGTGCGCGCGCTGGGCGCGGCGCTCGCCGAAACCCTCGCGGTCGCGCACGCCAACGGCCTTGTCCACGCCGGGATATCGCCCCAGGCGGTGCTCCTGACACCGGACGGCCCCCGGCTGACCGGTTATGGGCTCCTCCGGGCCCGCGGGGTCGCCGCCCCGCACACCGGCCGCCCGGCCGGGGCCCACGGCGACGGCCCGGCCGGACTGCCGCCCGAGCAGCACGCGGGCGAACCGCCGCGCCCTCACGGTGACGTCTACGCCTTGGGCGCCGTGCTGGCCTACGCCGCGACCGGCCTCAAGGATGCTGCGACCGGCAGTAAGGGCGCCGCGACCGGCCTTAAGGGCCCCGCGATCAACCGTATGGACGCCGCGACGGGCCGTAAGGACGCCGGGCTCGCCGCCCTGCCGCCGGGGCTGCGCGAGACCATCGCCGCCTGTCTGTCCCCGGACCCGGCGCACCGGCCCCAACCCGGCACCCTGGTCCGGGAGTTCCGCTCGTCCGTTGCGCCCGTCTCCCCGGCCCGCCTGCCCGGCGCCATCGGGGCGGCCCTCGCCGACCAGGTCGCCCGCCACCCCGCCGACGCCCCGCCGCCGGAGCCCGTGGAGCCCGCCGACCACCCCTCTTCCGCGCGTCAGGGGCGGTCCCGGCGCTCCGTGGTCGTCACCGCCCTCGGCGGCGCCGCCGGGCTGGCCCTGGGGGCCGGCGGCACGGCCCTGTGGCGGGCCGTGACGGACGAGCGGCCCGCCCGGCCCGAGCCCCTCGCCGTGCGCGGGGTCGCCCCCGCCCCGCTGTGGCGCCGCCGTATCGAGACCGAGATCGAGAGCCCGCCACTGCTCTGGGGGAACAGCCGGCTGCTCGTGCCGGGTGCCGGTGTGGTGACGGCGGTAAGGGTCCGCGACGGACAGAAGGCCTGGACGCGTGACAACGTATGGGGCATCGGCCCCCTCAGCTCACTCGGCGGCGACCTGGTGCTGAGGCCGGGCACCAGGGAGCTCATCGCCCTGTCGGCGCGCACCGGGCAGGTCACGTGGGTGGAGCGGAGCTACGACGGCGAGAAGCGCCCGCAGTTCCGCTATCCGCTGGCGGCCGACGGGAGGACCCTCTGGTTCCTGGCACAGAACCATGACCAGGAGAAGACCGCCACCGTCGTCGCCTATGACCTCAAGACCCGTAAGGAGCGGTGGCGCACCTCCGTTCCCGGCGGTTTCGGCGGCTACGACGAACACTCCGCGGTGCTCCGCGCGGACTCCCTCCTGCTGTCGAACCGCAGTGAGTCGGCCCCCGACGCCCCATGGACCTATCTGGCCCTGGGCCGGCACGACGGCGCGAAGCTGTGGACGCGGACCTACAAGGGCGTCCATACGGTCGCGAACGATCCGGCAGAGATCGTCTCCGGGGATCTCCTGATCACTTTCGCCTCGGATGTCGTATCCGCCCATGAGATATCCAGCGGCGCCGTGCGCTGGCGCTTCAGTTGCGAGGACTTCCTGTACACCGATGGCGCGCTGCACGCCCGGACGCTCTACGTGACCGACGGCAACGCCGTCACCTATGCCATCGACGTGGTCCACGGCAGGCTTCGCTGGCGCCGCCGGTCCGCCGTCGAGGCGGCCTCCCCCATGTCGGAGAGCGAGACCGTGCTGAGCCACTCCGGCCGGACCGTGTTCCAGGTCAACGCCTCGGAGGTGGAGGCGCTGGACGCGGCGGACGGTTCACTGCGCTGGCGCTTCGCCCCCGTGGCCGAGGGAGCGTCGGCCGGAGCCCTCACCGGTTCCGTCCTCAGCGCGCCCGGCGTGGCCGTCGTCCGGAACGATCGAACCTTCTACGCATTGCCGGTGGACTGATCCCGATGGCCCATCCCCTCACCCATGACGACCCCCAGCGCCTCGGTCCGTACACCCTCGTCGCCCGGCTCGGCAGCGGGGGCATGGGCACGGTGTACCTGGGCCGCTCATCCGGCGGCCGTACGGTCGCGCTGAAGACCATGCACGCGCGGTTCGCGTCGGAGGCGGAATTCCGCACCCGCTTCCGGCTGGAGACCGATGCCGCGCGGGTCATCGGCGGACGGTACGGAGCGCAGGTGATCGACGCGGACACGCTCGCCCCGACCCCCTGGCTCGCCACCGAATACGTCCTCGGCCCGCCGCTGGACGACGCGGTCGCGCTCGGCGGCGCCCTGCCCGAGCGGGCCGTACGGGCGCTGGGCGCGGCCCTGTGCGACGCGCTCGCCCAGCTGCACCGGTCCGATGTGGTCCACCGCGACCTCAAGCCGTCCAACATCCTGCTGACCGCCCTCGGCCCCAAGGTCATCGACTTCGGCATCGCCCGCGCGGTGGGCGACGACCGGCTGACCCGTACGGGCGCCGCCGCCGGAACGCCCGCCTATATGTCGCCCGAACAGGTGGCCGGTGGTGAACACGCCGCCGCGGGCGATGTGTTCGCCCTCGCCGGAGTGCTCGTCTTCGCGGCGACCGGCCGGCCCCCTTTCGGCGGCGGACAACCCGCCGATCTGCTCTACCGGGTGCGGTACACCGACCCGGACCTGTCCGGACTGCCGGGGGAACTGCGCACCGTACTGGAGCCGTGCTTCGCCAAGGACCCGGGACGGCGGCCCGGCACGGCCGAGCTCGGGCCGCGGCTGCACGACGGAGGCGGCCACTTCGCCGATCATCTGCCGGACCCCGTCCTGGCGGAGATCGCCCGGCTCGGCGCGGCCGTATGGGAGATCCAGCCGTCCAGGACGCCCGCGCCGGTGGCGGAGGGGACCACGGCCGGAGCGCACCGGCCACCCGGGCCGGCCGGGATCTCCCGCCGTAAGGCCGTCACGATCGGCGGGGGCGGAGCGGTCGCGGCCGCCGCGGCCGCCGCCTGGGTCTGGCTCCGCCCCGACGGCGGTGCGAGCGGTAGCGCGGCCCGGACACCGGCGCCCACCACACGGCCGCCCGGGACCCCGCCGCGTATGTCCTGGAAGGTCACCCCGCCCTCCGACACCGCCATGGCCGAATGCGCGGTCCTCCTCGCCGGGGACCACGCCGCGATCATCGCCGACACCGGGCTGTACTGGATCGACCCCGGCACCGGGGCCAGGCGCGGCACCAACGACCTGGTGACGAAGGCACAGCACGCCGTCTTCGACGGCCGGCGGCTGCTCGCCTGCGACTCCAGTGCCGAGCACGTCCGGATCGCCCCCGTGGACCCCGGAACCGGCAACTTCCGGACCCCGCTCGCCACGGTCAAGGACCTGGAGACCGACGACGTACGGCTGCTCGCCGCCACCTCCGACACGGTCTTCCTGGAAGGGACCAGCCGCAAGGGCCCGGTGCGGATGGCCATCGACGCGCGGACGGGGGAGGAGCGGTGGCGCCGGGCGAGCGACACCCCTGAGTTCCAGGACCCCCTGGCGACTCCCGCCGGCTCCTCGCTCGTGCTCTCCTTCCGCGAGCGGGTCACCGTGGTCGACGCCGCCGACGGCAGCCGCCGCTGGTCGAAGATGCTGGCCAAGGAGAACTACCTGATCCTCCCGGGGACGCGGCGGCACACCTTCTCGGACGGGCTTCTCTATGTCGGCGGGAAGGACCTCCTCGCCGTGCGGCTCTCCGACGGTGAGGTCGTCTGGCGGTTCGGTGAGGGGCGGAAGGCCGGCGACGGGAACGAGCCGGAGTCCGCGCGATACGGACCGCCCCTGCTCAGGGACGGCGTGGTCTACAGCCTGGAGACGGGCACCGGCCTGGTCGCCGTGGACGCCAGGAGCGGAAAGCCGCGCTGGGAGCAGAAGAAGGGCACAGGCCCCGCGCTCAACTTCCGCCCGCCGCCCGCCCTCGGCAAGAGGTACCTCTACGCCTTCCCCGACGTCGGAACCGACCAATGGGCGACGGCGATCGACCTCCGCGGCCACAAGGCGGCCTGGACGTTCCAGGGCCCCGGCACCGCCATGGCCGCGGTCAACCCCACCATGACCGTCCATCGGGGCGCCGACCGGCTGATCATCGCGGGCGGGTCCACCGTATGCGCCATCCCGCTCGAATGACCGGCGCCGCGGACCCGTCCCGGCGCGCCGCCCCGCCCGCCCCCACCGTGACCAGGAGAGCCCGACCATGAACCCCCTCGGCACCGGCGATCCGCTGCGCCTCGGCCCGTACCGGCTCACCGGCGTGCTCGGCGCGGGCGGTATGGGCCAGGTCTACCTCGGGCGGGACTCCGAGGGCCGGACCGCGGCGGTCAAGGTGCTGCGGCCCGAACTGGCCCATGATCCGCAGATGGCCCGGCGCTTCCTCCGCGAGGCGCACGCGGCCCAGGCCGTACGGGGCGAGGGTGTGGCGCGGGTGCTCGCGGCGCGGACCGAGGGCGGGCGGCCGTGGATCGCCACGGAATTCCTCGCCGGACCCACCCTCGACCAGGCCGTGGAGCGGTACGGCGCCCTGGACGAGCCCGCCGTAAGGGCGCTCGGAGCCGCGCTCGTCCGCACGCTCCGCGACATCCACGGCGCCGGGCTGGTCCACCGCGACCTCAAACCGTCCAACATCGTGCTGACCTCCCGCGGCCCGAGGATCATCGACTTCGGGATCGCCCGGCCCGAGCACGGACTGACGCTGACCACCACCGGACAGACCGTCGCCACCCCCGGCTACGCCGCGCCCGAGCAGGTCCTGGGGCGTCGGACCGGCCCCGCGGGGGACGTGTTTTCCCTCGGGGTGGTCCTCGCCTACGCGGCGGGCGGACGGCCGGTCCACGAGGGCGGTCATGTGGCCGCCGTGCAGTACCAGGTGGTGCACGGCGAGCCGGAGCTGGGCTCGGTGCCCGAGGCGCTGCGAACCCTGGTCGAGCCCTGTCTGGCCAAGGACCCCGGCAGCCGCCCCGGCCTCGACTGGATCGGCCGGGCGCTGGCGCCGCCCCGGGGCGCGGACCGGGCCTGGCGGAGCGGGCCCCTGGCGCAGGACATCGCGCGGCGCGAGGCGGACGCCCGGCGCATGGCCGCCCTGCCCGGCGACCGGCCGGGCCCCTCCCGGCGGCGGCTGATCGGCACGCTCGCCGCGGGCGGCGCCGTGCTCGTGGCGGGTGGCGGAGGTGTCGCGTGGTGGCTGCTGCGCGGCGACGGGGCGGAGGCCGGCGGGCGGCCCTGGGAGGCCGAGCCGCTGGCCCACTACGACGAGGGGACGGCCCCGTCGCCCCTGTGGGGCCCGGTGGACCTCGGCTCCCTCGGCGTCGCCGATGCGGGGGTACCGGCCCCGCTCACCGTAAAGGACCTCGTCGTGGCCCCGGCCGAGGGCGGCCGGCTGCGGGCCTTCGACGTCCGCACCGGCCGGCCCCGCTGGACCTCCCGGACCGCCGGACTGACCGGGCGGCCCCTCGCCGCGGCCGATGACGCCGTCCTTACCGTCGACAGCAACGGCGTGCTGCACGCGCTGAACGCCAAGGACGGCACCGAACGGTGGAAGGCGCCGGCAGTGGACGCGGCGACCCTGCTGGCCGTGGACGACAAGGCCGTCTATCTCGCCACCCGTGACGGTGAGCTGCGCGCCGTCGCGCTGACGTCGCACATGGCCCTGTGGACGGTGCCCTCGCCGGTGAGGACATCCGAGAAGAGCCCGGCGGCGGCCGCGGTGGCCACCGGTCATCTGGTGGTCTGTGGCGACGACGGCCAGGTCGTGGCGCTCGACACCGCCCGCGGGAAGACCCTCTGGGGGCCCACCCGGCGCGGCACCACGGCCCTCGCCCCCGCCATCGCGGACAACACCGTCTATCTGGGCGGCCGCTCCCTTACGGCACTCGCGCTGTCCACGGGTGAGGAGAAATGGTCCCGGCCCAGCGGCGGCGGGCGCGGCTGGAGCGCACCGGTCGTCGCCAAGGACGTCGTCTACGCCGTGGACGCCACCGATCTCTCGGCCCGCCGTACGGACGACGGGACGGACGTGTGGACGCTCACCTTCGCCTCAGAGGACAGCCCGCAGGACGCCCCGGTGATCGCGGGCAACAGCGTCTGGGCGGGCGCCGGGCAGGCCGGTGCGCGGGGCGTCGCGGCGATGGACACCCGCGGCGGACGCCTCGCCTGGCCGTACACCCAGGGCACCGAGGGCCGCTGGGCGCTGTCCGCGGCCGGCAACCGCGTCTTCCTGCTGCACAACGGAACGCTGACCGCCATGCCCGTCTTCTAGCCCCACCATCCATGCCTCCTCCCACCTCCCGGCCAGGACGCTGGTAACCTGTCTGCTGGCCGTTTGCGTACGCGTCCCCGGAGACCCCGAGTCTCGGGAGACAGCGCCCAGCGGACCCCGCCTCCCGAGTCACGGAAGATCCCCTGCGACAACGACCAGGGGCACTCGGCGGCCGATGACGAAAGCAAGGAGTACCGAGTGTCGCTCGACGCCGCTACCAAGAAGCAGATCATGACCGAGTTCGCCACCAAGGAGGGCGACACCGGCTCCCCCGAGGTCCAGGTCGCGCTGCTCACGCGCCGCATCTCCGACCTCACCGAGCACCTCAAGACCCACAAGCACGACCACCACTCCCGCCGGGGTCTGCTGCTCCTGGTCGGCCAGCGCCGCCGTCTGCTGCAGTACCTGGCGAAGAAGGACATCACGCGCTTCCGTGCGCTGGTCGAGCGCCTCGGCATCCGCCGCGGTGCCGCGGGCGCCAAGTAAGACGCACAGAAGGGAGCGGTTCCCGCGACGGGGGCCGCTCCCTTTGCCGTACGCGGCTACCGCACCGTGCCGTGCGGTTTCGGCCAAAGGTGGCCCGTATGGCCTTCACACCGGTACGTAGCGTACTCGCTACGTACCGTAGGGGCCGGACGGTACAGCCGTCGTGATGACGGCGGAAGCTTTGTAGTCTGGTCCCAACAACGCCATAACGAACGAGGAGGAGCGCCTCATTCCCGCCGCACCGGCGCCACAAGAGCCGGTCCTCGGTAGTGGCTCCCGGAACTGGCAATTCCGGTGGCTTCGATCGAAGACCGGCCCGGCCGCCGGCCTTGAAGGCCCGGGGCGCTGCTCCACCACCGTCCACCGTCACACGGACGAGGGACGCAGAAGAGGAGATTTTCCTGGTGGAGAACGAGACCCACTACGCCGAAGCCGTCATCGACAACGGCACCTTCGGCACCCGCACCATTCGTTTCGAGACGGGCCGCCTGGCCCGTCAGGCCGCCGGTTCGGCCGTGGCCTACCTGGACGACGACACCATGGTGCTGTCGGCCACCACCGTTTCCAAGAACCCCAAGGACCAGCTCGACTTCTTCCCGCTCACGGTCGACGTCGAGGAGCGGATGTACGCGGCGGGGCGCATCCCTGGTTCGTTCTTCCGCCGTGAGGGCCGTCCCTCCGAGGACGCGATCCTCACCTGCCGTCTGATCGACCGCCCGCTGCGCCCGTCCTTCAAGAAGGGCCTGCGCAACGAGATCCAGATCGTCGAGACGGTCATGGCGCTCAACCCCGACCACCTCTACGACGTGGTCGCGATCAACGCCGCCTCCTGCTCCACGCAGCTGGCCGGGCTGCCCTTCTCCGGTCCGATCGGCGGCACCCGCGTCGCCCTGATCCAGGGCCAGTGGGTGGCCTTCCCGACCCACTCCGAGCTGGAGGAGGCCGTCTTCGACATGGTCGTCGCCGGCCGGGTGCTGGACGACGGCGATGTCGCGATCATGATGGTCGAGGCCGAGGCCACCGAGAAGACCATCCAGCTGGTCAAGGGCGGCGCCGAGGCGCCCACCGAGGAGGTCGTCGCCGCCGGTCTGGAGGCGTCGAAGCCCTTCATCAAGGTCTTGTGCAAGGCGCAGGCGGACCTCGCCGCCAAGGCCGCCAAGCCGACCGGCGAGTTCCCGATCTTCCTCGACTACCAGGACGACGTCCTGGAGGCGCTGACCGCCGCCGTCCGCGACGAGCTGGCCCAGGCGCTGACCATCGCGGGCAAGCAGGAGCGCGAGACCGAGCTGGACCGCGTCAAGGGTCTGGCCGCCGAGAAGCTGCTGCCGCAGTTCGAGGGGCGTGAGAAGGAGATCTCCGCCGCGTACCGCGCGCTGACCAAGACCCTGGTGCGCGAGCGCGTCATCAAGGAGAAGAAGCGCATCGACGGCCGCGGCGTCACGGACATCCGTACCCTCGCCGCCGAGGTCGAGGCGATTCCGCGGGTCCACGGCTCGGCGCTGTTCGAGCGGGGCGAGACCCAGATCCTGGGCGTCACCACGCTCAACATGCTCCGCATGGAGCAGCAGCTGGACACGCTCTCGCCCGAGACGCGCAAGCGCTACATGCACAACTACAACTTCCCGCCGTACTCCACCGGTGAGACCGGCCGCGTCGGCTCCCCCAAGCGCCGCGAGATCGGCCACGGCGCCCTGGCCGAGCGGGCGCTGCTGCCGGTGCTGCCCACGCGCGAGGAGTTCCCGTACGCCATCCGCCAGGTCTCCGAGGCGCTCGGCTCCAACGGCTCGACCTCCATGGGGTCGGTCTGCGCCTCGACGATGTCGCTGCTCAACGCCGGTGTGCCGCTGAAGGCCCCGGTCGCGGGCATCGCCATGGGCCTGATCTCCCAGGAGATCGACGGCGAGACCCACTACGTCACCCTCACCGACATCCTCGGTGCGGAGGACGCGTTCGGCGACATGGACTTCAAGGTCGCCGGCACCAAGCAGTTCGTCACCGCGCTTCAGCTGGACACCAAGCTGGACGGCATCCCGGCGTCCGTGCTGGCCGCGGCCCTCAAGCAGGCCCGCGACGCCCGGCTGCACATCCTCGATGTGATGAACGAGGCCATCGACGTCCCGGACGAGATGTCCCCCAACGCGCCGCGGATCATCACCGTCAAGATCCCGGTCGACAAGATCGGTGAGGTCATCGGCCCCAAGGGCAAGATGATCAACCAGATCCAGGAGGACACCGGCGCCGACATCACCATCGAGGACGACGGCACCATCTACATCGGTGCCGCCGACGGCCCGGCCGCCGAGGCCGCCCGCGCGACCATCAACGGCATCGCCAACCCGACCATGCCGGAGGTCGGCGAGCGCTACCTGGGCACGGTCGTGAAGACCACCACCTTCGGTGCCTTCGTCTCCCTGCTCCCGGGCAAGGACGGCCTGCTGCACATCTCGCAGATCCGCAAGCTCGCCGGCGGCAAGCGCGTGGAGAACGTCGAGGACGTGCTGCAGGTCGGCGCCAAGGTCCAGGTCGAGATCGCCGAGATCGACCAGCGCGGCAAGCTCTCCCTGATCCCGGTCCTCGAGGACGAAGAGGGCGGGGACGAGGCGAAGGCGGACGAGACGAAGAAGGACGAAGCCTCCCAGTGACGTCCCGCGCTCACGCGGCGACGGCCCGCACCTCTTCGGAGGAGCGGGCCGTCGCCCGTACCCAAACGCTGCTCGAGGGCGAGAACGGCATCGGCACGGTCCGCAGGACGACCCTCCCCGGGGGCCTGCGCGTCGTCACCGAGACCCTGCCGTCCGTGCGCTCGGCGACCTTCGGCATCTGGGCGCACGTCGGCTCGCGCGACGAGACCCGTACGCTCGGCGGCGCCACCCACTACCTGGAGCACCTGCTCTTCAAGGGCACCCGGCGGCGCAGCGCGCTGGACATCTCCGCCGCCATCGACGCGGTCGGCGGCGAGATGAACGCCTTCACCGCCAAGGAGTACACCTGCTACTACGCACGGGTGCTCGACACTGATCTGCCGCTGGCCATCGACGTCGTCTGCGACATGCTGACCGGCTCGGTGATCGACGCGGCGGACGTGGACGCGGAGCGCGGTGTCATCCTCGAAGAGATCGCGATGACCGAGGACGACCCGGGCGACTGTGTGCACGACCTGTTCGCCCACACCATGCTCGGTGACACCCCGCTCGGCCGCCCGGTCCTGGGCACCGTGGACACCGTCAACGCCCTGGGCCGCGACCAGATCGCCCGCTTCTACCGCAAGCACTACGACCCGACGCATCTGGTCGTCGCCGCCGCGGGCAATGTGGACCACGACGACGTCGTCCGCCAGGTGCACGCCGCGTTCGACCGCGCGGGCGCCCTGTCCCGTGCCGACGCGGCCCCGGTCGCCCCGCGCGCCGGCACCCGCGCGATCCGTACGGCCGGCAAGGTCGAGCTGCTGAACCGCAAGACCGAGCAGGCCCATGTCGTCCTCGGTATGGGCGGCATCCCGCGCACCGACGACCGCCGCTGGGCGCTCGGGGTGCTCAACACCGCGCTCGGCGGCGGTATGAGCTCCCGGCTCTTCCAGGAGGTCCGGGAGAAGCGCGGGCTCGCCTACAGCGTCTACTCCTACACCTCGAGCTTCGCCGACTGCGGACTCTTCGGCGTCTACGCCGGCTGCCGCCCGAACCAGGTGCACGACGTTCTCAAGATCTGCCGCGACGAGCTCACCCAGGTCGCGGAGAATGGCCTGAGCGACGAGGAACTGCGGCGCGCCGTCGGCCAGCTCGCCGGCTCCACCGTGCTGGGCCTGGAGGACACCGGCGCGCTGATGAACCGGATCGGCAAGAGCGAGCTGTGCTGGGGCGAGCAGATGTCGGTGGACGACATGCTCGCGCGGATCGCGGCGGTCACCCCGGACGAGGTGCGCGAGGTGGCGCGCGATGTACTGGGGCGGCGTCCTTCGCTGTCCGTCATCGGCCCGCTGAAGGACAAGCAGGCGGCCCGTCTCGACGAGGCCGTCGCCTAGTCCCGTGCCAGAGCTATCCGGATCGAAGGAAACAGGATTGATGAGCAAGCTGCGTGTGGCCGTCCTCGGGGCCAAGGGCCGGATCGGCTCCGAGGCCGTACGAGCTGTGGAGGCCGCCGAGGACATGGAACTGGTCGCCGCGCTGGGGCGGGGCGACCGGCTCGAGACCCTGGTCGAGGCGGGCGCCGAGGTGGCGGTCGAGCTGACCGAGCCGGCCTCGGTGATGGACAACCTCGAGTTCTGTGTCCGCCACGGCATCCACGGCGTCGTCGGCACCACCGGCTGGACGGACGAGCGCCTGGCGGCGCTGCGCGGCTGGCTCGACGCCTCGCCGCGCACCGGCGTGCTCATCGCGCCGAACTTCTCCATCGGCGCCGTGCTGACCATGCGGTTCGCCCGCCAGGCCGCCCGGTTCTTCGAATCGGTCGAGGTCATCGAGTTGCACCACCCCAACAAGGTGGACGCCCCCTCCGGCACCGCCGCGCGCACCGCGCAGCTGATCGCCGAAGCCCGGCGGGAGGCCGGCTGTGCCCCGCAGCCGGACGCCACGGCCACCGGGCTCGACGGGGCACGGGGTGCGGACGTGGCCGGGGTGCCGGTGCACTCGGTGCGGCTGCGCGGGCTCCTCGCCCATCAGGAGGTCCTGCTGGGCGGCGAGGGCGAGACGCTCACCATCCGCCATGACTCCACCCACCACAGCAGCTTCATGCCGGGCATCCTGCTCGGCGTCCGCCGCGTGGTGACCGCCCCCGGCCTGACCTTCGGCCTGGAACACTTCCTGGATCTGGACTGAGGGCACAGCGGTGCGCGCAAAGATCACGTATTTCGTTCTCGCGGCCGTCCTGGTCGTCTACTTCGTGCTGGTCGGCGACCGCGGGGTGCTGCTGATCCGGGAGGGCACCCCGGTCACCGTCGCCTTCGGCGTGGCGGTGCTGGTGATGCCGCTCATCGGCGCCTGGTTCCTGTGGCAGACCACGCAGTTCGCGCGGAGCGCGGACCGGCTCGCCCGCGAGCTGGAGGCGGAGGGCGGCCTTCCGGTCGATGAGCTGGTACGGACGCCCGGCGGGCGGATCGACCGGGACTCGGCGGACGCCGTCTTCGCCAAGCGCCGGACCGAGACGGAGCGGTCGCCGGACGACTGGCGGTCCTGGTTCCGGCTCGCCGTGGCCTACCACGACGCCCGGGACACCGCGCGCGCCCGTAAGGCGATGCAGCGCGCCATCGCCCTGCACGACGGCAAACCGGTGCGGGCGGCCCGGGGCTGACCCCGGGCCACCCGCACCGGTACGGCTCAGTGATGGGCGGCGGCCCAGTCCTCGATCGCGTCGGCGGCCGCCTCGAAGCTTTCCGCGCGGCCCAGGAAGTCGGCGTCATGGCTGGTGAACAGGGTGCGCGGGGCTCCACCGCGCACCGGTTCGAGCAGCACCGCCTCGCCCTGGACGGTGCGCGGCAGGCCCAGCCAGCGGACCGGCTGCTGGACCGTGCGTATCGCGGCGATGTCCTGCCACCGCACGGTGGTGCTCCGCAGGAGGCCGGTCCGGCGCAGCCCCTGGGCGCTCACCTCGACGCCCGCGCGTACCAGCCTTACGGCTGCCACGATCATCAGCGCCCCGAGGGCGGCGCAGACGCCCGCCGCGCCCAGCGATCCCGCCAGCGCGATGATCAGCGCGGAGAAGAGCACATACGAGGCGAGCAGCAGCGCGACGGCGGAGCCCCCGACCCTCCAGGGCCCCGGTCGGTAGGGACGGCGCCAGCGGTCCCGGTCCTCGTAGCCGAGCGGATCCGCTCCGGCCGCCGCGTCGTCGTCGCGGGCGCGGTCGGCGGTCAGGAAGGGCAGGGGCACGGAAGGTCCTCACTCACACACATGTCCGGATGGGCCTGTGCTGGGTGAGGCTATCCCAGTGCTGGGCGGGGTCTGCTCCAGTGCCGGGTGAGGCTGGTCCGGCGCCCCTCAGCGCCCGTCGGACGCCTCGGGTTGCTGGATCTGCTGGGTGGGGTGCGACTGGCTGTCCAGGGCGGGCATCCCGAACATCAGCGAGCCTATGAATCCCGCGACGATCGTGAGACCGATCAGTGTCCGTCCGGCGATCTGGGACGGTGTGGCGCGGGGGCGGGGCGGTGGGGTGACATTGCTGCGGAAACGGTCGGCTTCGGCGATGAAGGCGAACGGCACGGGCTCTCGCCGGCGGGGCATCTGCGGGCTCTCCTTGGAACCTCGAACGTGAGTACTTCAATGTGTAGGACGTGTGAAAGGCCCATTGGGTGCCCGGTTCCGCCGACTTCGGTCAAAAAAATCTCGCTGAGCGGGGCTGTCGGTGGTGGCCCGTAAGCTGGGCGCCGCCCCGAGCGAACGCACCATGGAAGGACCCGCCGGTGACCCAGACCCCCGCCGAGACCGAGAAGGCCCGTTTCCGCAGCGATGTGACCGTCGAGCTGGTCAAGCACAGCGCCGCCGACTCCGACGTGCTGTGGGCCGCGCGGGTGTCCACCGCGGGCGAGCAGTCCCTCGAGGAGGTCACCAAGGACCCGGAGCGCTCCAAGGGGCTGATCAACTTCCTGATGCGGGACCGGCACGGCAGTCCGTTCGAGCACAACTCGATGACCTTCTTCATCAGCGCCCCGATCTTCGTCTTCCGCGAGTTCATGCGGCACCGCGTGGGCTGGTCGTACAACGAGGAGTCCGGTCGCTACCGCCGTCTCGAGCCGGTGTTCTACGTGCCGGGGGAGGACCGGAAGCTGGTCCAGCAGGGCCGCCCCGGGAAGTACGAGTTCGTCGAGGGCACCCCGGCGCAGCACGAGCTGACCGGCCGGGTGATGGAGGACACATACCGCCACGCCTACGCGGCGTACCAGGAGATGCTGGCCGCCGGAGTGGCCCGCGAGGTGGCCCGGTCCGTGCTCCCGGTCGGCCTGTTCTCCTCGATGTACGCGACCTGCAACGCCCGCTCGCTGATGCACTTCCTGGGCCTGCGCACCCAGCATGAGCAGGCGGCGGTGCCCTCGTTCCCGCAGCGGGAGATCGAGATGGTCGGGGAGCGGATGGAGGCGGCCTGGGCGCGGCTGATGCCGCTCACCTACGCCGCCTTCAACGCCAACGGCCGGGTGGCCCCGTAGCCGGGCACGGTCGGTGCCCGGACGGATCATCGGGCGAAGTGTCCGTATTGCGGCGTTTCAAGAAGTTCATCTAGGCTGAACAAACGGGCCCGGCACTGCTTGAACCCCCGAGCAGGCAGTGCCGGGACCCATCTCTTCGCTCCGTCCGCCGCCCCGAGCGAGCGCCGCGGGCCGCGCTACGAGTAGCGTGGGCCCCATGGCACCGACATCCACATCGCAGACCCCTTTCGGGCGGGTGCTGACCGCCATGGTCACGCCATTCACCGCTGACGGCGCGCTCGACCTCGACGGCGCCCAGCGACTCGCCGCTCATCTGGTGGACGCCGGCAATGACGGCCTGGTCGTCAACGGCACCACCGGCGAGTCCCCCACCACCAGCGATGCGGAGAAAGCCCAGCTCGTGCGCGCCGTGGTCGAGGCGGTCGGTGACCGCGCCCACGTCGTGGCCGGGGCCGGTACCAATGACACCCGGCACAGCGTCGAGCTCGCCCGCGCGGCCGAGCAGGCGGGTGCCCACGGGCTGCTGGCCGTCACGCCGTACTACAGCAAGCCCCCGCAGGAAGGCCTCCTCCGGCACTTCACCGCCATCGCCGACGCCACCGGCCTGCCGGTCATGCTCTACGACATCCCCGGCCGCAGCGGCGTCCCGATCGGCACCGAGACCATCGTCCGGCTCGCCGAGCACCCGCGCATCGTGGCCAACAAGGACGCCAAGGGCGACCTCGGGCGCGCCAGCTGGGCCATCGCCCGCTCCCGCCTCGCCTGGTACTCCGGTGACGACATGCTGAACCTGCCGCTGCTGTCGGTCGGCGCGGTCGGCTTCGTCTCCGTGGTCGGCCACCTGGTCAGCCCCGAACTGCGGGCGATGCTCGAAGCCCATCTCGCGGGCGACGTCGCGAAGGCAACGGAGATCCACCAGAAGCTGCTGCCGGTCTTCACCGGCATGTTCCGCACCCAGGGAGTGATCACGACCAAGGCCGCGCTCGCCCTCCAGGGCCAGTCCGCGGGGCCGCTGCGCCTGCCGTTGGTCGAGCTGACCGCCGAGGAAACGGAACAGCTCACGCGCGATCTCGCCGCCGGCGGGGTACAGCTCTAAGCAACGAGGCGATTGTTCGCACCTTCGTACTTCACAACTGCATACAGACACATCAGCAAGTGCACGAATGTCACGCGCGCCATGTGCCCAGGGGGCATGTGGCGCGCGTGGTGAGGAGAGTCTTTTGAGTCATCCGCATCCCGAACTCGGCCCTCCGCCGAAGCTCCCCGAGGGCGGCCTGCGCGTCACCCCGCTCGGCGGCCTCGGTGAGATCGGCCGGAACATGACGGTCTTCGAATACGGCGGCCGGCTGCTGATCGTCGACTGCGGGGTGCTCTTCCCCGAGGAGGAGCAGCCCGGAGTCGACCTGATCCTGCCGGACTTCACATCCATCCGGGACCGCCTCGACGACGTCGACGGCATCGTCCTCACCCACGGCCACGAGGACCACATCGGCGGCGTCCCCTTCCTGCTGCGCGAGAAGCCCGACATCCCGCTGATCGGTTCCAAGCTGACCCTCGCCCTGATCGAGGCGAAGCTGCAGGAGCACCGGATCCGTCCGTACACCCTCGAGGTCGAGGAGGGCCACCGCGAGCGGGTCGGCCCCTTCGAGTGCGAGTTCATCGCGGTCAACCACTCCATCCCGGACGCCCTCGCCGTCGCCATCCGCACCCCGGCCGGCATGGCCGTGCACACCGGCGACTTCAAGATGGACCAGCTGCCCCTCGACGGCCGCCTCACCGACCTCCCCGCGTTCGCCAAGCTCGGCGAGGAAGGCATCGATCTGCTCCTGGTGGACTCCACCAACGCCGAGGTCCCCGGGTTCGTGCCGCCCGAGCGCGACATCTCCGGCGTGCTGCGCCAGGTCTTCGCCAACGCGCAGAAGCGGATCATCGTCGCGAGCTTCGCCAGCCATGTACACCGCATCCAGCAGATCCTCGACGCGGCGCATGAGTACGGACGCAGGGTCGCCTTCGTCGGCCGCTCGATGGTCCGCAACATGGGCATCGCACGGGACCTGGGCTATCTGCGGGTGCCGGCCGGTCTCGTGGTGGATGTGAAGACCCTCGACGACCTCCCGGACGACGAGGTGGTGCTCGTCTGCACCGGCTCCCAGGGCGAGCCGATGGCCGCGCTGTCCCGGATGGCCAACCGCGATCACCAGATCCGGATCGTCCAGGGCGACACGGTGATCCTGGCCTCGTCGCTGATCCCCGGCAACGAGAACGCGGTCTACCGGGTCATCAACGGCCTGACGCGATGGGGCGCCAATGTCGTCCACAAGGGCAACGCCAAGGTCCATGTCTCCGGCCACGCCTCGGCCGGCGAGCTGCTGTACTTCTACAACATCTGCAAGCCCAAGAACCTGATGCCGGTGCACGGCGAATGGCGCCATCTGCGCGCCAACGCCGAGCTGGGCGCGTTGACCGGAGTGCCGAAGAACCGTTGTGTCATCGCCGAGGACGGTGTCGTGGTCGACCTCGTCGACGGCGTCGCCAAGATCGTCGGCAAGGTGCAGGCGGGATACGTGTACGTGGACGGCCTCTCGGTCGGCGACGTCACGGAGACCTCGCTCAAGGACCGCCGCATCCTGGGCGAGGAGGGCATCATCTCGATCTTCGTGGTCGTCGACAGTACGACCGGCAAGATCGTGGGCGGTCCGCATGTCCAGGCCAGGGGCTCCGGGATCGAGGACGCCGCCTTCTCCGCGGTCCTCCCGAAGATCGAGGACGCCCTGGCCAAGTCGGCCTCCGACGGGGTCGCGGAACCGCATCAGCTCCAGCAGCTGGTGCGCCGCGCGGTCGGCAAGTGGGTCTCCGACAGCTACCGCAGGCGCCCGATGATCCTGCCCGTGGTCGTCGAGGTCTGACCTCCTCCCTGACGCCCCCTCAGCACCCCACCGGCGCTGAACACTCGGCGGGGCTCCCCGATTTGCATCGAGGAGCCCCGCTCCAGTACGTTTACGGCTCCGCCAGAGGGGAACCCGGAGCGCTGCATGGCCTCCGAAGGAGCCCGACGGCGGAGGTGGAAATCGACTCGGAGAAATTCTGATAAAGTCGACGAAGCCGAAAGGCAAGGCCCTCCAACGGCCACCGGAAACGGAATTCGGATCGGAAACGGACCGGAAATCGGATCTGGTAAGGTTGGAAACACCGAAGGGAAGCGCCCGGAGAAACCGGTGAAAGGGTTTCGAAGGAAGCGTCCGTTCCTTGAGAACTCAACAGTGTGCCAAAAGTCAACGCCAGATATGTTGATAACCCCGTCCATCTCGGACGAGGTTCCTTTGAAAAACACAGCGAGGACGCTGTGAACGGGACTGGATTATTCCTCCGGTTCTGTTCCGCTCTCGTGCAGTGTTTGCCGGGATATCCCGGAAGCATTCACGGAGAGTTTGATCCTGGCTCAGGACGAACGCTGGCGGCGTGCTTAACACATGCAAGTCGAACGATGAACCGGTTTCGGCCGGGGATTAGTGGCGAACGGGTGAGTAACACGTGGGCAATCTGCCCTGCACTCTGGGACAAGCCCTGGAAACGGGGTCTAATACCGGATATGACCGCCGACCGCATGGTCTGGTGGTGGAAAGCTCCGGCGGTGCAGGATGAGCCCGCGGCCTATCAGCTTGTTGGTGGGGTGATGGCCTACCAAGGCGACGACGGGTAGCCGGCCTGAGAGGGCGACCGGCCACACTGGGACTGAGACACGGCCCAGACTCCTACGGGAGGCAGCAGTGGGGAATATTGCACAATGGGCGCAAGCCTGATGCAGCGACGCCGCGTGAGGGATGACGGCCTTCGGGTTGTAAACCTCTTTCAGCAGGGAAGAAGCGCAAGTGACGGTACCTGCAGAAGAAGCGCCGGCTAACTACGTGCCAGCAGCCGCGGTAATACGTAGGGCGCAAGCGTTGTCCGGAATTATTGGGCGTAAAGAGCTCGTAGGCGGCTTGTCGCGTCGGATGTGAAAGCCCGGGGCTTAACTCCGGGTCTGCATTCGATACGGGCAGGCTAGAGTTCGGTAGGGGAGATCGGAATTCCTGGTGTAGCGGTGAAATGCGCAGATATCAGGAGGAACACCGGTGGCGAAGGCGGATCTCTGGGCCGATACTGACGCTGAGGAGCGAAAGCGTGGGGAGCGAACAGGATTAGATACCCTGGTAGTCCACGCCGTAAACGTTGGGAACTAGGTGTGGGCGACATTCCACGTTGTCCGTGCCGCAGCTAACGCATTAAGTTCCCCGCCTGGGGAGTACGGCCGCAAGGCTAAAACTCAAAGGAATTGACGGGGGCCCGCACAAGCGGCGGAGCATGTGGCTTAATTCGACGCAACGCGAAGAACCTTACCAAGGCTTGACATACATCGGAAACACTCAGAGATGGGTGCCCCCTTGTGGTCGGTGTACAGGTGGTGCATGGCTGTCGTCAGCTCGTGTCGTGAGATGTTGGGTTAAGTCCCGCAACGAGCGCAACCCTTGTTCTGTGTTGCCAGCATGCCTTTCGGGGTGATGGGGACTCACAGGAGACTGCCGGGGTCAACTCGGAGGAAGGTGGGGACGACGTCAAGTCATCATGCCCCTTATGTCTTGGGCTGCACACGTGCTACAATGGCCGGTACAATGAGCTGCGAAGCCGTGAGGTGGAGCGAATCTCAAAAAGCCGGTCTCAGTTCGGATTGGGGTCTGCAACTCGACCCCATGAAGTCGGAGTCGCTAGTAATCGCAGATCAGCATTGCTGCGGTGAATACGTTCCCGGGCCTTGTACACACCGCCCGTCACGTCACGAAAGTCGGTAACACCCGAAGCCGGTGGCCCAACCCTTGTGGGGGGAGCCGTCGAAGGTGGGACTGGCGATTGGGACGAAGTCGTAACAAGGTAGCCGTACCGGAAGGTGCGGCTGGATCACCTCCTTTCTAAGGAGCACATAGCCGACTGCGAGCGGATGTCTCGCACGGTTGCTCATGGGTGGAACGTTGACTATTCGGCACGGCCGTTGGCCTGGTGTCTTCAGTACTGCCTCTTCGGGGGCGTGGAACGGGATGATCGGGTGCGGTCGGGTCGGGCACGCTGTTGGGTGTCTGAGGGTACGGGCGAGAGGGTTTCGCTTGTTCCTTCGGCCGGTCTCGGTGTACTGCACGTGAGTGTGGGTGACGGGGTACGGGTCGTTGTTTGAGAACTGCACAGTGGACGCGAGCATCTGTGGCCAAGTTTTTAAGGGCGCACGGTGGATGCCTTGGCACCAGGAACCGATGAAGGACGTGGGAGGCCGCGATAGGCCCCGGGGAGCTGTCAACCGAGCTGTGATCCGGGGGTGTCCGAATGGGGAAACCCGGCAGTCGTCATGGGCTGTCACCCATACCTGAACACATAGGGTATGTGGAGGGAACGCGGGGAAGTGAAACATCTCAGTACCCGCAGGAAGAGAAAACAACCGTGATTCCGGGAGTAGTGGCGAGCGAAACTGGATGAGGCTAAACCGTATGTGTGTGATACCCGGCAGGGGTTGCGCATGCGGGGTTGTGGGAGTGAGCTTCAGTCGTCTGCCGGCGGCTGGGTGAGTCAGAAACCATTGCGATAGGCGAAGGGCATGCGAAAGGCCCGGCGTAGAGGGTAAGACCCCCGTAGCTGAAATCGTGGTGGCTTGCTTGCTTGTTTCCCAAGTAGCACGGGGCCCGAGAAATCCCGTGTGAATCTGGCGGGACCACCCGCTAAGCCTAAATATTCCCTGGTGACCGATAGCGGATAGTACCGTGAGGGAATGGTGAAAAGTACCGCGGGAGCGGAGTGAAATAGTACCTGAAACCGTGTGCCTACAAGCCGTGGGAGCGTCGCGCAGAGACTTGTCTCTGCGTCGTGACTGCGTGCCTTTTGAAGAATGAGCCTGCGAGTTTGCGGTGTGTTGCGAGGTTAACCCGTGTGGGGGAGCCGTAGCGAAAGCGAGTCCGAAGAGGGCGTTTGAGTAGCGCGCTCAAGACCCGAAGCGGAGTGATCTAGCCATGGGCAGGTTGAAGCGGAGGTAAGACTTCGTGGAGGACCGAACCCACCAGGGTTGAAAACCTGGGGGATGACCTGTGGTTAGGGGTGAAAGGCCAATCAAACTCCGTGATAGCTGGTTCTCCCCGAAATGCATTTAGGTGCAGCGTCGTGTGTTTCTTGCCGGAGGTAGAGCACTGGATAGGCGATGGGCCCTACCGGGTTACTGACCTTAGCCAAACTCCGAATGCCGGTAAGTGAGAGCGCGGCAGTGAGACTGTGGGGGATAAGCTCCATGGTCGAGAGGGAAACAGCCCAGAGCATCGACTAAGGCCCCTAAGCGTACGCTAAGTGGGAAAGGATGTGGAGTCGCAGAGACAACCAGGAGGTTGGCTTAGAAGCAGCCATCCTTGAAAGAGTGCGTAATAGCTCACTGGTCAAGTGATTCCGCGCCGACAATGTAGCGGGGCTCAAGCGTACCGCCGAAGTCGTGTCATTGCAGCGTAAGGCCTAACGGCTGTTGTGATGGGTAGGGGAGCGTCGTGTGCCGGGTGAAGCAGCCGTGTAAGCGAGTTGTGGATGGTTCACGAGTGAGAATGCAGGCATGAGTAGCGATTCACACGTGGGAAACGTGTGCGCCGATTGACTAAGGGTTCCTGGGTCAAGCTGATCTGCCCAGGGTAAGTCGGGACCTAAGGCGAGGCCGACAGGCGTAGTCGATGGACAACCGGTTGATATTCCGGTACCCGCTTTGAAGCGCCAACGCTGAACCAGGCGATGCTAAGTCCGTGAAGCCGCCCTGGATCCTTCGGGTGAAGGGGAGTGGTGGAGCCGACGGTCCAGACCTGTAGTAGGTGAGTGATGGGGTGACGCAGGAAGGTAGTCCAGCCCGGGCGGTGGTTGTCCCGGGGTAAGGGTGTAGCCCGAGGGGTAGGTAAATCCGTCTCTCATTATGGGTGAGACCTGATGCCGAGCCGATTGTGGTGAAGTGGATGATCCTATGCTGTCGAGAAAAGCCTCTAGCGAGTTTCATGGCGGCCCGTACCCTAAACCGACTCAGGTGGTCAGGTAGAGAATACCGAGGCGTTCGGGTGAACTATGGTTAAGGAACTCGGCAAAATGCCCCCGTAACTTCGGGAGAAGGGGGGCCATTGCTGGTGATGAGTTTTGCACTCGGAGCTGGTGGTGGCCGCAGAGACCAGCGAGAAGCGACTGTTTACTAAAAACACAGGTCCGTGCGAAGCCGTAAGGCGATGTATACGGACTGACGCCTGCCCGGTGCTGGAACGTTAAGGGGACCGGTTAGTCACATTTCGGTGTGGCGAAGCTGAGAACTTAAGCGCCAGTAAACGGCGGTGGTAACTATAACCATCCTAAGGTAGCGAAATTCCTTGTCGGGTAAGTTCCGACCTGCACGAATGGCGTAACGACTTCTCGACTGTCTCAACCATAGGCCCGGTGAAATTGCACTACGAGTAAAGATGCTCGTTTCGCGCAGCAGGACGGAAAGACCCCGGGACCTTTACTACAGCTTGATATTGGTGTTCGGTTCGGCTTGTGTAGGATAGGTGGGAGACTGTGAAGCCGCAACGCCAGTTGTGGTGGAGTCGTTGTTGAAATACCACTCTGGTCGTGCTGGATGTCTAACCTGGGTCCGTGATCCGGATCAGGGACAGTGTCTGGTGGGTAGTTTAACTGGGGCGGTTGCCTCCTAAAGGGTAACGGAGGCGCCCAAAGGTTCCCTCAGCCTGGTTGGCAATCAGGTGTTGAGTGTAAGTGCACAAGGGAGCTTGACTGTGAGACCGACGGGTCGAGCAGGGACGAAAGTCGGGACTAGTGATCCGGCGGTGGCTTGTGGAAGCGCCGTCGCTCAACGGATAAAAGGTACCCCGGGGATAACAGGCTGATCTTCCCCAAGAGTCCATATCGACGGGATGGTTTGGCACCTCGATGTCGGCTCGTCGCATCCTGGGGCTGGAGTCGGTCCCAAGGGTTGGGCTGTTCGCCCATTAAAGCGGTACGCGAGCTGGGTTTAGAACGTCGTGAGACAGTTCGGTCCCTATCCGCTGTGCGCGTAGGAGTCTTGAGAAGGGCTGTCCCTAGTACGAGAGGACCGGGACGGACGAACCTCTGGTGTGCCAGTTGTTCTGCCAAGGGCATGGCTGGTTGGCTACGTTCGGGAGGGATAACCGCTGAAAGCATCTAAGCGGGAAGCCTGCTTCGAGATGAGGGCTCCCACCTCCTTGAGGGGTTAAGGCTCCCAGTAGACGACTGGGTTGATAGGCCAGATATGGAAGCCGGGTGACCGGTGGAGTTGACTGGTACTAATAGGCCGAGGGCTTGTCCTCAGTTGCTCGCGTCCACTGTGTTGGTTCTGAAGTAATGAACCGTGTTGTTTCCGGTTGTTATCTTCATAGTGTTTCGGTGGTCATAGCGTTAGGGAAACGCCCGGTTACATTCCGAACCCGGAAGCTAAGCCTTTCAGCGCCGATGGTACTGCAGGGGGGACCCTGTGGGAGAGTAGGACGCCGCCGAACAAATTTTGCAGAGAGCCCTGTCGGGACTTCGGTCACCGGCAGGGCTCTCTTCTTTTGTTGTGCTGTGAGCCACTCGGTGTTCATGTTGTATGGGCACGATGCCGCTCATGGGGACTCCTACGGATGAGCTGCTGCATGAGTTGACCCGGACAGGTGTACGGCCGGGCGACGAGGTGATCGTGCCGTCCTACGGCACTCCCGAGGCCGCGGAAGCGGTGCTGCTGGTCGGCGCCAGGCCGGTGTTCGTGGACATCGACGCCCGTACCTACTGCATAGACCCGGCCGCGGTGGCCGAGGCGCTGACGCCCCGGACCGCGGCTGTCGTGGCCATTCACACCTTCGGCCACCCGGCGGACATGGCGGCCCTCACCGAGCTCGGCCGACGGCACGGCGTGCTGGTGATCGGCCACGGTGCGGGCTGCGAGCCCGCGGGGGAGATCCTGCGGCGGCAGGCGAACGCGGCGTACCTGGACGGGAAGCTGCGCGGTGTTCTCACGCCGGCGGTCGCGCCCGGAGTGGAGCACACCTATCAGCAGTACGTCGTCCGGGTCCCCGGCAATGGCCGGCCGGACCGGGACGCCTTCGCCCGTACGCTGCGTTCACGCGGCGTCGTATGCCATGTCCCCGTACAGACGCCCGCGCACCGTACCGCGCGCTTCCGGCGCGATCTGTGGCTCGTGGAGACCGAGCGGGCGGCCGATGAGTGCCTGGCGCTGCCCGTCGATCCGACCATGTCGAGGCGGGAGTTGCAGCGCGTGGTCTCGGCCTGCAACGCGCTGGGCGGGCTGCTCCAGTCAGCCGCCTGAGCCCCGGGGCGGGTGGTCGGGAGCGCACTCGAGTTCGGGTATGATCTATCTCGTCGACGCGCCCCAATAGCTCAGTCGGCAGAGCGTCTCCATGGTAAGGAGAAGGTCTACGGTTCGATTCCGTATTGGGGCTCTCCTGCGAAGGCCCCCGCCATATGGCGGGGGCCTTCGTCATGTGGCGGGATGTTGTGGCGAGCGCCGTAGGGAACACCCGGCGCCCGCCCCCCCCGGCCGGGCCGCCTCAGGAGTCGGCCGGCTCGGGGACGCGCATGGCCAGGATCGCCATGTCGTCGGACGGCGGGTCCGCCGCGAAGCGCTCGACCGCCCGCAGCACCCGGGCGGCCACCGCGCCCGCCGTAAGGCCGGTGCAGGTCGTCAGGACGTCGACAAGGCCGTCGTCGCCGAGCATCCTGGTGCCCTCACGCCGCTCCGTGACGCCGTCGGTGACGCACAGCAGCACGTCTCCCGGGTCGAGCGTCACCGTCTGCTCGTACAGCTCCAGATCGTCCATGACGCCGAGCAGCGGCTGGGGCTCGGCCGCCGCCTCCACGCTGCCGTCCTGGCGCAGCCGGAGCGGCAGGGGGTGCCCGGCGCAGACGACCTTGAGGACCGCGCTGCCGTCGTGCTGCGGCCACAACTCCCCGTAGAGGAGGGTCAGGAAGCGGCTGCGGGCGCCCTCGTCGAGGATGGCCGCGTTGAGCCGCTCCAGGACCGCGGGGCCCCCGAAGCCCTCGCGGGCGAGCAGCCGCAGGGCGTGCCGGGCGAGTCCGGTGACCGCGGCGGCCTCCGGTCCGGTGCCGCAGACGTCGCCGATGGCGAAGCCGTACGCCCCCTCGCGGATCGGGAAGAGATCGTAGAAGTCTCCGCCGACCTCGTTGCCCTCGCCCGCCGCGCGGTAGATGACCTCGACCTCGACCCCGTCGACCTCCGGCAGTTCGGGCGGCAGCAGACTGCGCTGCAGGGACTGGCTGATGGCGGTGCGCTCCGAGTAGAGCCGCGCGTTGTCCAGCGCGAGCGCCGCCCGGCGGGAGAGGTCCTCGGCGAGCTCCAGGTTCTCCTGGCGGAAATGCTCGTCGGTGGGCTTGCCGAGGACGAGCATGCCGATGACGCGGTTACGGGCCACCAGGGGCAGCACGACCGTCTCCCCGCCGACCGCGGAGGCGGTCGCCAGCGAGGCGCCGGGGCCCGAGGAGGGACGGGCGGAATCGCCGAGGCTGAGGCTGCGCAGCGAGGTGCGCAGGGCGGCGGCGTGGGCCGCGTCATAGGGGCCGGACCAGCTGCGGGCTCCGCCGGTGGGGACTTGCTCCGGCGGGTCGATCTTCATCAGCAGGGCCTTGAGCCCGTCGATGCGGTCCTCGTCCTCGTGCAGCACGTACGACAGCTCGGGCTCGGATGCCTGGTCGGCGACCGTATAGACGGCGCACCAACTGGCCAGCGTGGGCACCGTCATCTGGGCCATGAGGGCCAGCGTCTGATCGCGGTCCAGGGTGCCCGCGAGGAGGTCGGACGCCTCGACGAGGAAGGACAGGGAGCCGCGGCGGAGCCGCTCCAGCTCGGTGAGGCGGGCCCGCTCGACGGCGAGGGCGATGCGGTCGGCGGCGAACTGGAGCCGCAGGGCCTCTTCATTGCTGTAGCGGGCGGGGGACTCGGCGGCCACGCCGAGCGAGCCGGTGAGCCGGCCCTCGACCTTCAGCGGGACGGTGACGACGGAGCGCATCCCGGTGTTCACCAAGAGCGGAACGGCTCCGGGCACCGCGGACAGATCCTCGTGGACGGCGGGCATCCGGGCCGAGCCGTAGCGCCCCGAGCCCGCTTCGACGGGGACGCGGGCGAAGCGCTGGCGGGCGGAGGGCAGCCCGGTGGAGGCGCGGACCTCCAACTCGGTTTCGTCGTCGGTGGCCAGCAGCAGATACGCGGCGTCGCCGTCGAGCATGTCGCGGGCCCGCTCGACGGTGCGCTGGAGCAGCCCGTCGAGGTCGTCGGGGGCCGGGGAGCCGATGAAGACCTCGAAGGCGTCGGTGGCCGGGCCCCGCTCGGCCGTGTCGGTGGTGTCGCCCCCCGCACCGCGCATCTGGCTCTGCAGCACGGCGCGCTCGCGGTCGCGCACCAGCAGACAGACGGTGGACGGCTCGCCCTCGGCGTCGCGGACGCGCAGATGGGAGGCGTAGACGGGGGAGACCCGGCCGTCGGCGCCGCGGATGCCGTACGAGCCCTCCCAGCGGGAGAGCAACAGCGCCTCGGCGACCCCGGTGCTGGTGCCGGGGGTGTGCGGCCAGGCCGCGAGATCGGTCAGCGGTTTGCCGATGACCTGCTCCGGTGGGTAACCGAACAGTGCCTGAGCGTCCTCGTTCCAGGCGCTGATCAGACCGCCGCTGTCGACCTGGACGACGCCGACCCGCACCCGGGAGTCGGCGATGGGCAGGGCGCTGGAGGGCAGGGCGGGCCCGGCGGCCCGGGTGCCCGCCGGACGGTCGGGGAAGTCGAGGTGGAACCAGACGTGCTTATGGGTCGCGGTGTACTCGACGCCCCAGCGGGCGGCGAGCGCGGCGCACAGCAGCAGTCCGCGGCCGCCCTCGCGGTCGGGGTGCCCGAAGTGGTGGCCGCCGTTGCTCTGGAGCGGGACCTCGCGCTCGGGGTAGCGGTCGGCGACCTCGACGCGTACGCCGGTGTCGGCGCGGATGCAGACCACGTCGGCGGTGGTACCGGCGTGCACCACCGCGTTGGTGACAAGTTCGCTGGTGAGGACGACGGCGTCGTCCACGATGTCGGTGAGGCCCCACCCCTGAAGGGTGTCCCGGACAAAGGTGCGGGCGGCGGCGACCGAGCGTCCCACCGGTTCGAAGGTGGCGGCTGCCCGCGCGGTGATCACAGGTCTCCTCATATGTGTCTCGGCGAACTGCTCACCCATGTCGCAGCGCCCCTCCGATGCCCTGGCCGGTTGCCAGGTTACTTACCATCGACGCTCGCGCGAATGCCGGTCGGCCCCGATTCCACCCAGAGTGTGCTGTCGGCGGTGTGCGATGCTGCCGAACTGTTATGGCCTGGTTGGGGCATGGTGAAACACTGGGGAAGCTGGAAGAAGAACCCGACGAGGACGGTCAACCCTGCGGGAGGGACACGGTGGAGTCTGGCGCAGCGGCGCGGGGCACGAATACGCGCGCGAAAGGCGGACGGTCCCGGAGCAATGGGACGACTGAAGTGGAGACGGCGGCCCTGAACCGGCTGCTGACCGCGATGACGGCCATGCGGGACGGGAACTTCCGCAAGCGGCTGACGGTCTCGGGCGAGGGCGTCATGTCCGAGATCGCGGCCGTTTTCAACGAGGTCGCGGATCGCAATCTGCAACTTACCGGCGAGCTGACCCGGGTACGGCGGGTGGTCGGCCGGGAGGGCAAGCTCACCGAGCGGCTGGAGACCGGCGCCTGTGAGGGGCAGTGGGCGGCGGCCATCGATGCCTCCAACGCCCTGGTGGACGATCTTGTGCGGCCGGTGTCCGAGGTGGGCCGGGTGCTGTCGGCGGTCGCCGAGGGCGACCTGGAGCAGCGCATGGACCTGCGGGCACAGGGCGCCGACGGGTCGGCGCATCCGCTGCGCGGTGAGTTCCTGAAGGTGGGGCGCACCGTCAACGGCCTGGTGGACCAGCTCTCGGCGTTCACCGATGAGGTGACGCGGGTCGCGAGCGAGGTCGGCACCGAGGGCAAGCTGGGTGGCCAGGCCCGAGTGCGCGGAATGTCGGGTTCGTGGAAGGACCTGACGGAGTCCGTCAACACGATGGCCTCCCGGCTCACCGCTCAGGTGCGTGATATCGCTCTCGTGACCACGGCGGTGGCGAAGGGTGATCTGTCCCGGAAGGTCACGGTTCATGTGTCCGGGGAGATGCTCGAGCTGAAGGAAACCGTCAACACGATGGTGGACCAGCTCTCCTCGTTCGCCGCCGAGGTGACCAGAGTCGCCCGTGAGGTGGGCACCGAGGGCGAGCTCGGCGGTCAGGCGCAGGTGCCGGGCGTCGCGGGGGTCTGGAAGGACCTCACCGACTCCGTCAACCTGATGGCCGGGAACCTGACCGCTCAGGTGCGCGGTATCGCCCAGGTGACCACGGCGGTCGCCAATGGCGATCTGTCGCAGAAGGTGACGGTGAGCGCACGCGGCGAGGTCGCGCAGCTGGCTGACACGATCAACACCATGACCGAGACGCTGCGCACCTTCGCCGACGAGGTCACGCGGGTGGCCAGCGAGGTCGGCGCCGAGGGGCTGCTGGGCGGTCAGGCGCAGGTGCCGGGTGCGGCGGGGACGTGGAAGGATCTCACCGATTCGGTGAACACCGCGTTCCGGAACCTCACCGCTCAGGTGCGGGACATCGCCCAGGTGACCACGGCGGTGGCGAACGGTGATCTGTCGCAGAAGGTCACCGTGGACGTGGCCGGGGAGATGCTGGAGCTGAAGAACACCGTCAACACGATGGTGGACCAGCTTCAGTCCTTCGGCGCCGAGGTGACGCGGGTGGCCCGGGAGATCGGCGTCGAGGGCGAGCTGGGCGGTCAGGCGCAGGTGCCGGGTGCGGCGGGGACGTGGAAGGATCTCACCGATTCGGTGAACACCGCGTTCCGGAACCTCACCGGACAGGTGCGCAACATCGCCCAGGTGACCACGGCGGTGGCGAACGGCGATCTGTCGCAGAAGGTCACTGTCGATGTCTCCGGTGAGATGCTCAAGCTGAAGAACACCGTGAACACCATGGTGGACCAGCTGTCCTCGTTCGCCGACCAGGTCACCAGGATGGCGCGGGACGTGGGCACCGAGGGCCGGCTGGGCGGCCAGGCCCGGGTGGACGGGGTCAGCGGGGTCTGGAAGGACCTCACCGACTCCGTCAACTCGATGGCGGGGAATCTGACCGCTCAGGTGCGGGGTATCGCCCAGGTGACGACGGCGGTCGCGCGTGGCGATCTGTCGCAGAAGATCGACGTCGATGCGCGCGGCGAGATCCTGGAGCTGAAGAACACCATCAACACGATGGTCGACCAGCTCTCCGACTTCGCCGAGCAGGTGACCCGGGTCGCCCGCGAGGTGGGTACGGACGGCCGGCTGGGCGGTCAGGCGCAGGTGCCCGGTGTGGCCGGTGTGTGGCGCGATCTGACCGACTCGGTGAACGGCATGGCGGGCAATCTGACCGCTCAGGTGCGCAATATCGCGCAGGTCGCCACGGCGGTCGCGCGCGGTGACCTCTCGCAGAAGATCGACGTCGATGCGCGCGGCGAGATCCTGGAGCTGAAGAACACCCTGAACACGATGGTGGACCAGCTGTCGTCGTTCGCGGAGGAGGTCACCAGGGTCGCCCGTGAGGTGGGCACCGAGGGCCAGTTGGGCGGCCAGGCCGAGGTACAGGGCGTCTCCGGGACGTGGAAGGACCTCACCCAGTCCGTCAACAGCATGGCCAACAACCTGACGTCCCAGGTGCGTTCCATCGCCGAGGTGACGACGGCGGTCGCCAAGGGCGACCTGTCGAAGAAGATCACCGTCGATGCCAAGGGCGAGATCCTGGAGCTGGTCACCACCGTGAACACGATGGTGGACCAGCTGTCGTCGTTCGCCGAGCAGGTGACCCGGGTGGCCCGTGAGGTGGGCACCGAGGGGCAGTTGGGCGGTCAGGCGCGGGTTCCGGGTGTGACCGGCATCTGGAAGGACCTGAGCAACAACGTCAACCTGATGGCCAACAACCTGACCATTCAGGTGCGGAACATTTCGCAGGTCTCGGCCGCGGTCGCCAACGGCGATCTGACGAAGAAGGTCACGGTCGAGGCGCGCGGCGAGGTCGCGGCCCTGGCCGACACCGTCAACACGATGGTGACGACGTTGTCCTCGTTCGCCGACGAGGTCACGCGGGTGGCCCGCGAGGTGGGCACGGACGGCATCCTGGGCGGTCAGGCCCGGGTGCCCGGCGTCTCGGGGACGTGGAAGGACCTCACCGAGTCCGTGAACTCGATGGCGTCCAACCTGACCGGACAGGTCCGCAACATCGCGATGGTCACCACGGCGATCGCCCAGGGTGATCTGACCAAGAAGATCGACATCGAGGCGCGGGGCGAGATCCTCGAGCTCAAGACCACGATCAACACGATGGTGGACCAGCTCTCGTCGTTCGCCGACCAGGTGACCCGGGTGGCCCGTGAGGTGGGCACCGAAGGGCAGCTGGGCGGCCAGGCTCGGGTGCGGGACGTGGCCGGCACCTGGAAGGACCTGACCGAGTCGGTGAACGAGATGGCCGGCAACCTGACCCGTCAGGTGCGCGCCATCGCCGAGGTCGCCACCGCGGTGACCCGCGGTGATCTCAACCTCAAGATCGACGTGGACGCCTCGGGCGAGATCCAGGTCCTCCAGGACCACATCAACACCATGATCGCCAACCTGCGCGAGACGACGCTCGCCAACAAGGAGCAGGACTGGCTCAAGGGCAACCTCGCCCGGATCTCCGGTCTCATGCAGGGCCGTCGCGACCTCGAGGACGTCGCCCGGCTGATCATGAGCGAGCTGACCCCGGTGGTCTCCGCCCAGCACGGCGCGTTCTTCCTGGCCGTACCGCCCGGTGAGGGCACCGAGGTGGTCGCGGACAGCACCTCCGACGACGGCTACGAACTGCTCCTGGTCGGTTCCTACGGCTACACCCACGGCTCGATGCCCACGCGCTTCAAGCCCGGGGAGACGCTGATCGGCACGGTCGCCGAGGAGAAGCGCCCGATTCTGGTGGAGAACGTGCCACCGGGATATCTCAAGATCGCCTCGGGGCTCGGCGAGGCGGCCCCGGCCCATGTGATCGTCCTGCCGGTGCTCTTCGAGGGGCAGCTGCTGGGCGTGATCGAGCTGGCCTCGTTCCAGCCCTTCGCCCAGATCCAGAAGGACTTCCTCAACCAGATCGCCGAGATGATCGGCACCAGCGTCAACACCATCAGCGTCAACACCAAGACCGAGGTGCTGCTGAAGCAGTCGCAGGAGCTGACCGAGCAGCTGCGGGAGCGGTCTGCCGAGCTGGAGAACCGGCAGAAGGCGCTCCAGGCGTCCAACGCGGAGCTGGAGGAGAAGTCCGAGCGGCTGGCCCGGCAGAACCGCGACATCGAGGTCAAGAACACCGAGATCGAGGAAGCCCGGCAGGTGCTGGAGGAGCGCGCCGAGCAGCTCGCCGTCTCGATGCGTTACAAGAGCGAGTTCCTGGCGAACATGTCGCATGAGCTGCGCACACCGCTGAACTCCCTGCTGATCCTCGCCAAGCTGCTCGCCGACAACGCCGACGGCAACCTTTCGCCGAAGCAGGTGGAGTTCGCCGAGACGATCCACGGCGCGGGCTCGGACCTTCTTCAGCTGATCAACGACATCCTGGACCTGTCGAAGGTCGAGGCGGGCAAGATGGACGTCAGCCCGACCCGTATCGCCCTGGTCCAGCTGGTCGACTACGTGGAGGCCACCTTCCGGCCGCTGACCGCCGAGAAGGGCCTGGACTTCTCCGTAAGGGTCTCGCCGGAGCTCCCGGCGACCCTGCACACCGATGAGCAGCGGCTGCTCCAGGTGCTGCGCAATCTGCTGTCCAACGCGGTGAAGTTCACCGACAGCGGCGCCGTGGAGCTGGTCATCCGCCCGGCCGGCGCGGATGTGCCCCACGCCATCCGGGAACAGCTGCTGGAGCACGGTGCCTTGCGCGACGCGGACGCCGAGATGATCGCCTTCTCGGTCACCGACACCGGTATCGGCATCGCGGCGAGCAAGATGCGGGTGATCTTCGAGGCGTTCAAGCAGGCCGACGGCACCACCAGCCGGAAGTACGGCGGCACCGGACTCGGCCTGTCCATCAGCCGGGAGATCGCCCGGCTGCTGGGCGGCGAGATCCACGCGGCCAGCGAACCGGGCCGCGGCTCGACGTTCACGCTCTACCTGCCGCTGCACCCCAGTGAGCTGCCGCCCCAGGGCTACCCGCAGCTCGCGCCGAGCAGCTCGGACTCCGGTCGGCTGGCGCTCGAGGCGCTCCCCAGCGGCGCGGAGGAGACCGCGGAGGACGGTGCCGAGGCGGAGGAGGACGCAGCCCCGGCGCCGCGCGCACGCGGCGGCTCCGGGCTGTCCCGGCGGCGTCAGCGGGCCGAGCAGGAGGCGGCACAGGCCGAGGTGCAGCAGTCCCCGCCGGAGGCGGAGCCGAGCCGTCGGTCGGCCGGCCGCCGACCGGGACGGCAGGCGCAGGCCCCCGAGCCGTGGCTGCTGGGCGGCCAGGACCTGGTGGCCCCGGAGCCGGCGGGCGGCTTCCACGGCGAGAAGGTGCTGATCGTCGACGACGACATCCGTAATGTCTTCGCGCTGACCAGCGTGCTGGAGCAGCACGGGCTGCAGGTCCTGTACGCGGAGAACGGCCGGGAGGGCATCGAGGTCCTGGAGCAGCACGACGACGTCGTGCTCGTCCTGATGGACATCATGATGCCGGAGATGGACGGCTACGCCACGACGGCCGCGATCCGCAGGATGCCCCAGTTCGCCGGGCTGCCGATCATCGCCCTCACCGCGAAGGCGATGAAGGGCGACCGGGAGAAGAGCATCGAAGCGGGCGCGTCGGACTACGTCACCAAGCCGGTCGACACCGATCATCTCCTTACGGTGATGGAGCAGTGGATGTCGGGGGAGTGACCCGCGGCGCGCCCGGCCCGGCCGTGGTGTTGACTGAGTGTCGCCGAACACGTGTGGGAACGCGGTATTCGGGGAACTTTCTGGTCCCCCACCGCGTTTCTGCTACGTGCACAGTGACATCGCGGTGACAGGGTGTGGCGAACAGCGGGGTGCGGCTACCATGACCGGCACAAGGACGGGCGGCGCAAGGGAGTCGTCCCCTGGGGCGGCGCCCGGTGCTTTCCCCGGCTCTTCGAGCTGGGGAGAACCCACGCCGGGACGAGGAGGACGGGGCATGGTGCAGAAGGCCAAGATCCTCCTGGTCGATGACCGGCCGGAGAATCTGCTGGCGCTGGAGGCCATTCTCTCCGCGCTCGATCAGACCCTGGTGCGGGCATCGTCAGGGGAGGAGGCGCTCAAGGCGCTGCTGACGGACGACTTCGCGGTGATTCTGCTGGACGTCCAGATGCCGGGCATGGACGGATTCGAGACCGCCGCGCACATCAAGCGCCGGGAGCGGACCCGCGACATCCCGATCATCTTCCTCACGGCGATCAACCATGGCCCGCACCACACCTTCCGGGGCTACGCGGCCGGCGCGGTGGACTACATCTCCAAGCCGTTCGACCCCTGGGTGCTGAGAGCCAAGGTCTCGGTCTTCGTGGATCTGTACATGAAGAACTGCCAGCTGCGGGAGCAGGCCTCGCTGCTGCGGCTGCAGTTGGAGGGCGGTCAGCCCGCGGCCGGGGACGCCAAGGAGTCGGCGGGGCTGCTCGCCGAGCTCTCCGCCCGGCTCGCCGCCGTCGAGGAGCAGGCCGAGGCGCTCTCCAAACAGCTGGACGAGTCGGCCGACGCCGCCGCCGTGGCCACCGCGGCCCATCTGGAGCGCAAGCTGACCGGTCTGCGGCGGGCGCTGGACGCGCTGGAGCCGGGCGCGGGCAGCGGGGCCGGCCAGGTCCCCTCGCAGAACTGAGCGACCGCCCCACCGTCACCACCGGTCGGTCATCGCCGACCGGGGACTCGCACGTTGACGTGCCGTCACGGCCGGCTCGTCGCCTCGTCGGCACGCGGCACCGGTGTGACGTCAGCGGTGCCTGATACCCCCGCCATGCGTGCTCCGTACGGCGGACGCGGGTAACCTCGCCTGCATGGCCTCTCGTACGTCCGGCAAGGGTTCCCAGAGCACGGCGGGCACCTCGAAGAAGCGCGCCGGGCAGCCCGGGGGCGCCGCGAAGAAAGCGCCCGCGAAGAAGGCGGCGGTGAAGAAGGCGGCGGTCCAGAAGGTGCCCGCCAAGAAGTCCGCCGCGCCCGTGAAGAAGGTCCCGCCGAAGAAGAAGGCGGCACCACCTCCCGCGCCGAATCCCACCAGTGGGGTGTACCGCGCCGTGCGCGCCGTGTGGATGGGCGCGGCGCGGGCCGTCGCGGCGATGTTCCGCGGCATAGGGCGCGGCGCCAAGGGACTCGACCCGGCGCACCGCAAGGACGGCAGCGCCCTGCTGCTGCTCGCCCTCACTCTCATCGTCGCCGCGGGCACCTGGGCCGATCTGGAAGGGCCGGTCGGCAGGCTGGTCGAGATGCTGGTCACCGGCGCCTTCGGCCGCCTCGACCTGGTGGTGCCGATACTGCTGGGCACCATCGCCACCCGCCTGTTCCTCCACCCGGAGCGGCCGGAGGCCAACGGACGGATCGTCATCGGCCTCTCGGCGCTCGTCATCGGCGTCCTGGGGCAGGTCCACATCGCCTGCGGCGCCCCGGGGCGCGGCGAGGGCACCGAGGCGATCCGGGACGCCGGCGGTCTGATCGGCTGGGCCGTCTCCCGGCCGCTGATCTACCTGATGGGCGATGTGCTGGCCGTACCGCTGCTGGTGCTGCTCACCGTCTTCGGGCTGCTGGTGGTCACCGCGACGCCGGTCGCCGCCATTCCGCAGCGGCTGCGGCAACTGGGCATCCGGCTGGGCCTGGTGCGGGACGACGAGGACGCGTACGCGTCGGGGGCCGGCTACGAGGCGGAGTACGCCGACGAATGGCGCGAGACGCCCGCCAGGCGGCCTCGCAGGACCTCGCTCACCAAAGAGGCCCCGGACGGTGCGAGCGGCCCGGAGCCGGCCGAGGAGGAGGTGCTGCGCAAGCGTCGGCGTTCGCGCCGCTCCTCGTCCGCGCAACCGCCGCTCGACCGGCCCATGGACGCCGTGGACGTCGCGGCCGCGGCCGCCGCCGCGCTGGACGGGGCGGTGCTGCACGGTGTGCAGCCCTCGCCGCTCGTCGCCGGGCTCAGCAGCGGGATTTCGGGCGAGCAGGAGGACGGGGCCGCGAGCGGCGGGGTGCCGGGCGCGCGCGATGCCGGTAAGGACCCCGGGAAGGCCGCGGGGAAGAGCGGTGCCAAGGGCAAGGCGGCGGGCGGGAAGGGCCGTCCGGGCGGAGCCGGCGATGTGGACCCGCACCGGGTCCCCGATCTGACCCGGCCCGTGGCCGAGGTGAGCGAGCCGCTGCCGCCGCGCGCCGAGCAGCTCCAGCTCTCCGGAGACATCACCTATTCCCTCCCCTCGCTCGAGCTGCTGGAGCGCGGCGGCCCCGGCAAGACGCGCAGCGCGGCCAACGACGCGGTCGTGGACTCGCTGACGAAGGTGTTCACGGAGTTCAAGGTGGACGCCGCCGTCACCGGCTTCACCCGGGGCCCGACGGTCACCCGCTACGAGGTGGAACTGGGCCCGGCCGTCAAGGTCGAGCGGATCACCGCGCTGACCAAGAACATCGCCTACGCGGTCGCCAGTCCCGACGTCCGGATCATCAGCCCGATCCCCGGCAAGTCGGCCGTCGGTATCGAAATCCCCAACAGCGACCGCGAGATGGTCAACCTGGGCGACGTGTTGCGCTCGGCGGACTCCGTCGGCGACGAACACCCGATGCTCGTCGGGCTCGGCAAGGACGTCGAAGGCGGCTATGTGGCGGCCAATCTGGCCACGATGCCGCACGTGCTGGTGGCGGGCGCGACCGGTTCCGGCAAGTCCTCCTGCATCAACTGCCTGATCACTTCGATCATGGTCCGGGCCACTCCGGACGATGTGCGGATGGTGCTGGTCGACCCCAAGCGTGTGGAGCTGACCGCCTACGAGGGAATTCCGCATCTGATCACACCGATCATCACCAACCCCAAGCGCGCCGCCGAGGCGCTCCAGTGGGTGGTGCGGGAGATGGATCTTCGCTACGACGACCTCGCGGCATACGGCTTCCGCCATATCGACGACTTCAACGCGGCGGTCCGTAAGGGCAAGGTGAAGCAGCCGGAAGGGAGCGAGCGGGAGCTCAAGCCCTATCCGTATCTGCTGGTGATCGTCGACGAGCTGGCAGATTTGATGATGGTCGCACCGCGCGACGTCGAGGACGCGATCGTGCGGATCACGCAGTTGGCGCGCGCGGCCGGTATCCACCTGGTGCTGGCCACCCAGCGGCCCTCCGTGGACGTCGTCACCGGACTGATCAAGGCCAATGTGCCCTCCCGGCTCGCCTTCGCCACGTCCTCGCTGGCCGACAGCCGCGTCATCCTGGACCAGCCCGGCGCCGAGAAGCTGATCGGCAAGGGCGACGGCCTCTTTCTGCCGATGGGCGCGAACAAACCCGTCCGGATGCAGGGCGCCTATGTCACCGAGGCCGAGGTCCAGGCCATCGTCGCGCACTGCAAGGAGCAGATGGCACCGGTCTTCCGCGACGACGTAACGGTCGGGTCGTCGAAGAAGAAGGAGATCGACGAGGAGATCGGGGATGATCTCGACCTGCTGTGCCAGGCCGCTGAGCTGGTGGTTTCCACCCAGTTCGGCTCGACGTCGATGCTGCAGCGCAAGCTGCGGGTGGGGTTCGCCAAGGCCGGGCGGCTGATGGATCTCATGGAGTCGAGGAACATCGTCGGCCCGAGCGAGGGGTCCAAAGCGCGCGATGTGCTCGTCAAACCGGATGAATTGGATGGCGTGCTCGAGACGATCCGCGGTAAGGCTCACTCATAAGGGTTCGGCAGGCAACCGTTTCCCCTACCGAAACGTCAAGTTGAGGGAGGTGGCGGAGTGAGACCCCAGAATCGTGATCGAATGGCAATCCCGATGGCGGACAAACTCCGTCCTCCCGCTTGCCCGACCCTTTCGCCCCACCCCTAGACTGAACCCCCAGCAGGTGGCTCACGCTCGAAAGGCGCCCCCGTGTCCATCGGCAACCTTCCCGAAGACGGCAACTCCCCCGAAGACGACCGGCTTTCCATCGGTCGTGCCCTCCAGCAGGCCCGTATCTCCGCTGGGCTGACCGTCGACGAGGTCAGTTCCTCGACCCGGGTGCGCACCCCCCTCGTGCGGGGCATCGAGCAGGACGATTTCTCGCGCTGCGGCGGCGATGTCTACGCCAGAGGCCACATCCGCGTGCTCGCGCGCGCCGTGGGCCTCGACCCGGAGGCCCTGATCGCACAGTTCGACGCCGAGCACGGCGGCCGGCCCACGCCGACCGCGCCGGCGCCGCTGTTCGAGGCCGAACGGATCCGCCCCGAACCCCGGCGCCCCAACTGGACGGCCGCGATGGTCGCGGCGATCGTCGCCGTCGTCGGATTCGTGGGCTTCACCCTTGTCAGCGGTGGCGACGAGGGTGACGGCTCGACGGTCGCCGAGGAGACCTCCTCGCCCAAGCCCAGCGCCTCCGCGCCCACCAACAGCGCCGCCCCCAGCAAGCCCGCCACGCCGAACAAGCCCGACCCGTCCGACAGCGCCATCGCCGGCGTCCCGGCGGACAAGGTCACCGTCAAGCTGACCGCCGAGGGCGGCCAGAGCTGGATCTCCGCCCAGGATCACAACGGCCGGCTGCTCGAGGAGGGCGTGCTGCGCGAGGGTGACTCCAAGACCTTCAGCGACAGCAGCCGCATCGACCTGGTGCTCGGCAACGCCGGGGCGATCAAGCTGTTCGTGAACGGCAAGGAAGTGAAGAACGTGGGCACCAGCGGGGCCGTCCAGCGGCTGTCCTACACCAAGGGCGACCCCGAGGCGGGCTGAGCCGCCGGAAGATCGGGAGCCCTGCCAGCGTGGGCTGTCGTGGGGACGAAGTAGTCTGAGCGCATGCCCGAACGCCGCACCGTCGCCCTTGTCACTCTTGGCTGCGCCCGTAACGAGGTGGACTCGGAGGAGCTCGCAGGCCGCTTGGCGGCGGACGGGTGGGAGCTCGTCGAGGAAGCCGCCGACGCGGACGTCGCCGTCGTCAACACCTGTGGCTTCGTCGAAGCCGCCAAGAAGGACTCGGTCGACGCCCTGCTGGAGGCGAACGACCTGAAGGATCACGGCCGCACCCAGGCCGTGGTGGCCGTCGGCTGCATGGCCGAGCGCTACGGCAAGGAGCTCGCGGAGGCGCTGCCCGAGGCCGACGGAGTGCTCGGCTTCGACGACTACGCCGACATCTCCGACCGGCTGCGCACCATCCTCTCCGGCGGCATCCACGCCTCCCACACCCCCCGCGACCGCCGCAAGCTGCTGCCGATCAGCCCGGCCGAGCGCCAGGGCGCCACCGCGGTGGCGCTGCCCGGCCACGCCCAGGACACGGCGCCCGAGGACCTGCCCGAGGGGGTGGCCCCGGCCTCCGGGCCGCGGGCCCCGCTGCGCCGCAGACTGGACAGCAGTCCGGTCGCCTCGGTGAAGCTGGCCTCCGGCTGCGACCGGCGGTGCTCGTTCTGCGCCATCCCGTCCTTCCGCGGCTCCTTCATCTCGCGCCGCCCTTCCGACGTCCTGGGCGAGACCCGCTGGCTGGCCGAGCAGGGGGTGAAGGAGATCATGCTGGTCTCCGAGAACAACACCTCGTACGGCAAGGACCTCGGGGACATCCGGCTGCTGGAGACGCTGCTGCCGGAGCTGGCCGCGGTGGACGGCATCGAGCGGATCCGGGTCAGCTATCTGCAGCCCGCCGAGATGCGTCCCGGACTGATCGACGTGCTCACCTCGACCGAGAAGGTCGCCCCGTACTTCGATCTGTCCTTCCAGCACTCGGCGCCCGGGGTGCTGCGCGCCATGCGCCGGTTCGGCGACACCGACCGGTTCCTCGAACTGCTGGAGACGATCAGAGGCAAGGCGCCGCAGGCCGGTGCCCGGTCGAACTTCATCGTCGGCTTCCCCGGCGAGACCGAGGAGGACCTGGCCGAGCTGGAGCGTTTCCTCAGCGAGGCGCGGCTGGACGCGATCGGCGTCTTCGGGTACTCGGACGAGGACGGCACCGAGGCCGCCACCTACGAGAACAAGGTCGACCCCGAGGTGGTCGCGGAGCGCCTGGAGCGCGTCTCGCGGCTCGCGGAGGAGCTGACCGCCCAGCGGGCGGAGGAGCGGCTCGGCGAGGTCGTCGAAGTGCTGGTGGAGGAGATCGACGACACCGGGGCCGTCCTGGGCCGCGGCGCCCACCAGGCGCCGGAGACCGATGGCCAGACGCTGCTCAGCACCGACGGGGAGCCGGAGGTGGGCCGTATGGTCCAAGCGAAGGTGATCGCGACGGAGGGAGTGGACCTCGTCGCGGAGCCGCTTGAGCCGCTGGAGCGGCGGGACGGCGGCGCGTCCACCGGGGAGGCGGGCAGATGACCGATGTCCCGGCCTCCACCGCGGGAGGCCACCGCCGTCCGGCGGCCGCTGCGGTCAGCCCCGCCGGATTGTGGAACATCGCCAACATCCTCACCATGGTGCGGCTGCTCCTGGTGCCCGCGTTCGTGTTGTTGATGCTGCACAATGGCGGGTACGACCCGGCGTGGCGCTCCTTCGCCTGGGCGGCGTTCGCCATCGCCATGATCACCGATCTTTTCGATGGTCATCTGGCTCGCCGGTACAACCTGGTCACCGACTTCGGGAAGATCGCCGACCCGATCGCGGACAAGGCGATCATGGGCGCGGCGCTGATCTGTCTGTCGGCCCTGTCCGACCTCCCCTGGTGGGTCACGGGCGTGATCCTCTTCCGTGAGATCGGGATCACACTGATGCGTTTCTGGGTGATCCGGATCGGGGTCATCCCGGCCAGCCGGGGCGGAAAGCTGAAGACGCTCGCGCAGGGCACCGCCGTCGGGATGTACATCCTGGCGCTGACCGGGCCGCTGGCCACGCTGCGATTCTGGGTGATGGCCGTGGCCGTGGTCCTTACCGTGGTCACCGGCTTCGACTACGTTCGGCAGGCGATCGTGCTGCGCCGGGCAGGCCGGGCGACGGAGGAGGTCACGAGGTGAGCGAGGGAACGGCGGCCGAGGTGCTGGCGCTGCTGGAGCGGCGCGGGCAGACCCTGGCCGTCGCCGAATCGCTCACCGGCGGTCTGGTGGCCGCCGAGCTGACCGCGGTGGGCGGTGCCTCCCGCTCCTTCCGCGGTTCGGTCACGGCGTACGCCACCGACCTCAAGCGCGAGCTGCTGGGCGTGGACGGGGCCCTGCTGGCCGAGCGCGGCGCGGTCGACGCCGAGGTGGCGCGGCAGATGGCCCGGGGCGTACGGCGTGCGCTGGGCGCGGACTGGGGTGTGGCCACCACGGGTGTGGCGGGTCCCACACCGCAGGACGGTCAGCCCGTGGGCACCGTTCACGTGGCCGTCGCGGGGCCCTCGGACGCGGTGGCCGCGGCGGCGCTGCGGCTCGACGGAGACCGCGCCGGAATCCGCGGAGAGACTGTCCGCGCCGCGGTCAAGCTGCTGTTCAGCGAATTGATCGCGACGACGGGGGCACAGGATACGGAACAACACGGCGGGATTTGATGTTTGCAGCCCTGAGTGAACACGACATCGCTCCCCGCACGGGCACAGCCAGAGGCGGTACGGTGGGGCGTGAAGGATCCGGATCCGAGGTCCGAGGAGGGAGCCAGCGATGATTCTGCTCCGTCGCCTGCTGGGTGACGTGCTGCGCCGGCAGCGCCAGCGCCAGGGCCGTACTCTGCGCGAGGTTTCCTCGTCCGCCCGGGTGTCGCTCGGCTATCTGTCAGAGGTCGAGCGCGGTCAGAAGGAAGCCTCATCCGAGCTGCTGTCGGCGATCTGCGACGCCCTGGAGGTGCGGATGTCGCAGGTCATGCGAGAGGTCAGTGATGAGCTGTCGCTCGCCGAACTGGCCGAGTCGGCCGCGTCCACGAGCGAGAAGGTGCCCGCTCCGATGCGGCCCGTGCTCAATCCCGTCTCCGTGACGTCCGTGACGGGTGTCCCGGACGAGCGGGTGACCATCAAGCCGCCCAAGGAAGCCGTGGACGTCGTGGCGGCTTGAGAAGCCCACACCTGAAGTTCTTCGAGGCCCCGGCCGGTAGCCATACCGGCCGGGGCCTCGATGTTTGTCCGGCCGGATTCGGGTCACCCAGCATGGAGAGAGGTAACCAAGGGGGGCCAAACGGTCGAACAGGAGGAAGTGGATGACTGTGGTCAGGAGCCCGCTGTCGGAGGAGAACCTCAAGGTCGTCGGTGACGCGCTGCAAGGCGCCCTGGTCGATCTCGTCGACCTCCACCTGGTGGGCAAGCAGATCCACTGGACGGTCGTGGGCCCGCGGTTCCGCACGATTCATCTACAGCTCGACGAGGTCGTGGCAACGGCCAGGGAGCACGCCGACACGGTGGCGGAGCGGGCCTCGGCGCTCGGGCTGCCGCCGGACGCACGGGCCCAGACGGTCGCCGCGACCAGCGCTGTCGACGCGGTCAAGGACGGCTGGACCGATGACACGCAGGCCATACGGACGCTCGTGGACGCGCTGGGAGCGGTGATCGCGCGGATGCGGGAGCGCATCGACGCGACCGACGCACCCGACCCGGTGACGCAGGACATTCTCATCGAGGTCACCCGTGACCTGGAGAAGCATCACTGGATGTTCCAGGCCGAGAACGGCGGTCAGCGAGGCTGAGGCGGAATCGGGTATTCGGACCTTGAGCGAGCTGAGATCGGTCCGGACGCCCGATCCCGCGCGGTCTTTCCAGCTCTTCGCCCGGTGTCCCGGCCCGTCGGCCCGCTCTGGGTGCGCCGCATGGCCCGGCTGGGCAGACTGGGGGGAGCGCGAATGTCCGACACGCGCCGACGTGCCTCCTGTGCGCCCTCCCGCCGTGTGCGAACAGGCGTCTAGCGTCGCCCGAAGGAGGCAGTCATGGCAGCCGTCGGAGGGGCCGACTCCCAGGGCCGAAGGCCGGTCCGCTGGGTGCTCGCGCTCGCTCTGGGTGGTGTCTGGTGGTGGTCCGTGCTGCGGCTGGCGGTGCAGCCAGGGGAGGCCGGGCCGGTGGAGGGGGCGTTCGCGGTCGGCGGCTGGGGGCTGAGCCTGCTGCCGGTGCACTGCGGACCCTCACCCGGAAGAAGAGGCGGCTCACGCAGGGGCGGCCCCCCAGGTCAGGACAGGGCGGGCCGCCGCGGCTCCGGCTGGCAGGTCGGGCACCAGAAGGTCGAGCGCTCCTGATCCGCAGGGCCCTGGCCCGCGGCGCGCAGCGGCGTACCGCAGCGCCGGCAGGGCCGCCCCGGGCGCCCGTACACCCACAGTCGGCGGTCGGAGCGCGGCTCGGCCGTGGTGACCCGGGCGCGCCGGTTCCTGTTGACCTCCAGGAGCCTCTTCGCGTGGGCCACCAGGCGTTCGGGAGCGGACATCTCGCCGATCGGCAGCCAGGGCGACACGCGCAGCACGAAGCACAGCTCGGACTTGTAGACATTGCCGATTCCGGCGAGGTTGCGCTGGTCCAGCAGCGCTTCGCCCACGGGCCGGGACGGATCCGCGAGCAGCCTGCGCAGCGCCTCGTCCGGATCCCAGTCGGGCCCCAGGAGGTCGGGCCCGAGATGGCCGACGACCCGGTCCTCGTCGCTGGTGCGGAGCAGTTCCAGGACGGGGAGGCGGTAGCCGACGGCGGAGTGCTCGGCGGTGGCGAGGATGGCCCGGATCTGGTGGTGCGGGCCGCCACGCCATCGCTCGTCCGGCCCGTACACCCGCCATGCGCCGTCCATTCGCAGATGGGAGTGGAGGGTCAGCCCGCCCTCGACACGGGTCAGCAGATGTTTGCCGCGCGGGACGACCTCGAGGACCCGGCGGCCGGTGAGGTCCGCGGTCGCCAGGCGGGGGACCCGCAGGTCACTGCGGATGAGCGGGGGACCGGCGAGGGCTTGGTGAAGGCGCTGGGCGGTCTGCCAGACGGTGTCTCCTTCGGGCATGGCATCCATGATGCCCGCGGGCGATGGCAGACGGGAGCGCCGTCGGACAGGGTGCTCCTCCCGCGGGCTGTTGGCGGGGCAGGGAGCCGCACGCGCCAGGGGGGCCGTATGGGGCTCGCGGCGCTGCACGGGCGGGGCGGCCGCAGGGGGCGGGGTGTGGCGCGGGTGCCGAGCGCGCACTGCACGGGGTGTCGTATGCGCGCAGAAGCCTTCGCCGATCAGGGACGCAGCCGGAAGCCCCGTGGCGTCGGGTGGAAGCCCGCCGATTCCAGGAGCTTGCCCGTCGGGGACGAGAGCGCCTGGCCGCCGTTGACCCGCTCCACGGTGACCGAGCCGAGCGCGCCCGCGCGGGCGGACTCGGCCAGCGCCTCCACCGCCGCCCACAGCCGGGCGTCGTCCTCCGGGGAGGCGGCCTCGGCCTCGCCCGCGGGCCAGGCGAGCAGGGTCTTGCCGCCCCGCTCCATGTAGAGCGTCAGCTCACCGTCGACGAGCACCACCATCGCTCCCGCCTTACGCCCCGGCCGGTGGCTCGCGTCGGCGGGCGGATCGGGCCAGGGGAGCGCGGCGCCGTAGGCATTGGCCGGGTCGGCCGCGGCGAGTACGACGGCGCGCCGGGACTCCCGCCGCTGTCCGTCGAAGGCGGGGGCCGCCGCGCGATCGCGGGCCGTGCTGACCGCGCGCAGCCGGTCCACCGCGCCGTCCATCGCGAACTGCGCGGCGCCGAGCCCCTCGACCACATAGCCGCGGCGCGCCTGGCCGGTTTCCTCGAACGCGGACAGCACCCGGTAGGCGGCGGAGAAGCCGCCCTCGACCCCCTCGGCGGCGACCGCCCCGCGGGTGACCACCCCGTGCCGGTCCAGGAGGGTGCGCGCCAGGGCGTGGGCACGGTGGGTGGGCTCGGGCTCGCGCTCCGGCAGCAGGGACCAGCGCCCGGCGACGGTGGGCGGGCCGTTGCGCGACGCCGTGGGCCGGCCGGTGCGGCCCGTAAGGCCGCCGTAGCGCCCCCGGGGGACCGTGCGCTTGGCGCGGTGAGCGGTGGAGCCGGCCGTACGGCCCGAGCCCAGCAGGGAGCGCAGCGGGGCGAGGGTGTCGCCGGTGACCCGGCCGGCCCAGACCAGGTCCCACAGGGCCTCGGCGAGCTGCGGGTCCTGGAACTCGTGACCGGCGGCTCGGGCCTGGTCGGCGATCTGCCGGAAGAACAGCCCGTACCCCCCGGCCAGGGCGTCGAGGACGGCCCGGTGGAGAGGGCCCGCCTCGAGCGGATGCGGGGTGTGCAGCAGCAGCGGCGCGGTGTCCGCCAGGTGGAGGGTGACCCAGCCGTCTTTTCCGGGCAGCGCTCCCGCCCCGGCCCAGACGACCTCCCCGGAGGCGGTGAGCTCGTCGAGCATCGTGGTGGTGTAATCGCTCACCCGGGACGGCAGGACCAGCTTCTCCAGGGCCGACGCGGGGACGGGCGCGCCCTGGAGCTGCTCGATCGCGCGCACCAGCCCGTCGATACCGCGCAGGCTGTGGGTGCCCAGATGCTGCCACTGCGGAAGGAAGGCGGCGAGTGCCGAGGGCGCCACGGGCTCCAGCTCATGGCGCAGCGCGGCCAGGGAGCGGCGCCGCAGCCGGCGCAGAACGGCCGCGTCGCACCACTCCTGGCCCACCCCCGAGGGGTGGAACTCGCCCTGGACGACGCGGCCGCTCGCGGCGAGGCGGTGCAGGGCGCCCTCGGTGACGGCCGTGCCGAGGCCGAAGCGGGCGGCGGCCTGTGCCGAGGTGAACGGGCCGTGGGTGCGGGCATAGCGGGCCAGCAGATCGCCGAGGGGGTCCTTGACCGGCTCGGTGAACGCCTCGGGGACGCCGACCGGCAGCGCCGTGCCGAGCGCGTCCCGCAGCCGCCCCGCGTCCTCCACCGCGGCCCAGTGGTCCTCGCCCGCGATCCGGACCCGGATGACGCGCCGGGCCCCGGCCAGGTCATCCGCCCACCCGGGCTCGGCGCCGCGCTCGGCCAGCTCGGCGCCGGTGAGCGGGCCGAGCAGCCGCAGGACGTCGGCGACCCCCTCGGCGTCCTTGACCCGGCGGTCCTCGGTGAGCCACTGGAGCTCGCGCTCCAGCTCGGCCAGGACGTCGGCGTCGAGCAACTCGCGCAGCTCGGCCTGGCCCAGGAGCTCGGCCAGCAGCCGCGAGTCGAGGGAGAGGGCGGCGGCGCGCCGCTCGGCGAGCGGGGAGTCGCCCTCGTACAGGAACTGCGCCACATAGCCGAAGAGCAGCGAGCGGGCGAAGGGCGACGGCTCGGGGGTGGTCACCTCCACCAGCCGGACCCGGCGGGCCTCGATGTCGCCCATCAGCTCGGTGAGGCCGGGGACGTCGAAGACGTCCTGGAGGCATTCGCGGACGGCTTCCAGGACGATCGGGAAGGAACCGAACTCGCTGGCCACCTGGAGGAGCTGCGCGGCACGCTGGCGCTGCTGCCACAGCGGGGTGCGCTTGCCGGGGTCGCGGCGGGGCAGCAGCAGGGCGCGGGCGGCGCATTCCCGGAACCGGGAGGCGAACAGCGCCGAGCCGCCGACCTGATCGGTGACGACCTGGCCGATCTCGCCCTTGTCGAAGGCGACGTCGGCCGCGCCCACCGGGGACTGCTCGGCGTCGTACTCCACGCCCTGGCGCATCGGGTCCGCGTCGAGGAGGTCGAGACCCATCAGATCGGCGTCCGGCAGCCGCAGCACGATGCCGTCGTCGGCGTGCATGACCTGGGCGTCGATGGCGTACCGCTCGGCGAGGCGGGCTCCCAGGGCGAGCGCCCAGGGGGCGTGGACCTGCGCGCCGAACGGGGAGTGGACCACCACGCGCCAGTCGCCCAGCTCGTCGCGGAACCGCTCGACGACGATCGTGCGGTCGTCCGGCACATGTCCGCAGGCACGGCGCTGCTCGTCCAGATAGCCGATGACGTTCTCGGCGGCCCAGGCGTCCAGACCGGCGGCCAGCAGCCGCAGCCGGGCGTCCTCGGGCGCCAGGGCGCCGATCTCCCGCAGGAAAGCGCCCAGGGCTCGGCCCAGCTCCAGGGGGCGGCCGAGCTGGTCGCCCTTCCAGAAGGGCAGCCGGCCGGGGACGCCGGGGGCGGGGGAGACCAGGACGCGGTCGCGGGTGATGTCCTCGATCCGCCATGAGGTGGTGCCCAGGGTGAACACATCGCCCACCCGGGACTCGTAGACCATCTCCTCGTCGAGCTCGCCGACCCTGCCGCCGCCCTTTTTGGTGTCGGCGCCCGCCAGGAAGACACCGAAGAGCCCGCGGTCGGGGATGGTGCCGCCGGAGGTCACCGCGAGCCGCTGCGCCCCCGGGCGCCCGGTGACCGTATGGGCGACGCGGTCCCACACCAGACGCGGCCGCAGCTCGGCGAAGGCGTCGGAGGGGTAGCGGCCCGCGAGCATGTCGAGGACCGAGGTGTACGCCGACTCCGGGAGCGAGGCGAACGGTGCGGCGCGGCGGACCAGGGCCAGGAGCTCGTCCACGTCCCAGGTGTCCATGGCGGTCATGGCGATCAGCTGCTGGGCGAGCACGTCCAGCGGGTTGGCGGGCACCCGCAGCGATTCGATGGCACCTTCGCGCATCCGCTCGGTGACCACCGCGGCCTGCACCAGATCGCCGCGGTACTTCGGGAAGACCACGCCGGTGGAGACCGCGCCCACCTGGTGGCCGGCCCGGCCCACCCGCTGCAGACCGGAGGCCACCGAGGGCGGCGACTCGACCTGGACGACCAGGTCCACCGCGCCCATGTCGATGCCGAGCTCCAGGCTGGAGGTGGCGACGACGGCGGGCAGCCGGCCGGCTTTGAGGTCCTCCTCCACCAGCGCCCGCTGCTCCTTGGACACCGAGCCGTGGTGCGCGCGGGCCAGCAGCGCCGGCGCGCCCCGGGCCGCGCCGGCCTCGGCCATCAGCTCGGCGGGGGAGTGGTCCTCGGGCAGGGCCTCTCCGGTGGCCCGCTCGTAGGCGATCTCGTTCAGCCGGTTGCACAGCCGCTCGGCCAGGCGGCGGGAGTTGGCGAAGACGATGGTGGAGCGATGGGCCTGGACGAGATCGGTGATCCGCTCCTCCACATGGGGCCAGATCGACGGCCGCTCGCCCGCCTCCCCCTCCTGGGCCGGGGAGCCGCCCAGCTCGCCCAGGTCCTCCACGGGCACGACCACCGACAGGTCGAACTCCTTGCCCGACGGCGGCTGGACGATCTCCACCTTGCGCCGCGGCGACAGGAACCGCGCCACCTCGTCCACCGGCCGCACGGTCGCGGACAGGCCGATGCGCCGGGCGGGGTGCTCGAGCAGCTCGTCGAGGCGCTCCAGGGACAGCGCGAGATGGGCGCCGCGCTTCGTCCCCGCGACGGCGTGGACCTCGTCCAGGATCACGGTCTCCACCCCGCGCAGCGCCTCCCGGGTGGCGGAGGTGAGCATCAGGAACAGCGACTCGGGGGTGGTGATGAGGATGTCCGGCGGCCGGGCGGCCAGGGCGCGGCGCTCGGCGGGCGGGGTGTCGCCCGAGCGGGTGCCCACCCGGATCTGCGGCTCGGGCAGGCCCAGCCGGACCGCCTCCTGCCGGATACCGGTCAGCGGGCTGCGCAGATTGCGCTCGACGTCCACCGCCAGGGCCTTCAGCGGGGACACGTACAGCACCCGGCAGCGCTTCTTCGGCTCGGCGGGCGGCGGCTCACCGGCCAGCTTGTCCAGGGCCGCCAGGAAGGCGGCCAGGGTCTTGCCCGAGCCGGTGGGGGCGACGACCAGGACGTCCGAGCCCTCGCCGATCGCCCGCCACGCGCCCTCCTGCGCGGGCGTGGGCGCGGTGAAGGCACCCGTGAACCATCCGCGGGTGGCCGGGGAGAATCCATCGAGCGCCGAACGTGCCATGCCCCCCATCGTGCACCGGACCACTGACAATGGCCGGAGCCGCAGGTCAGAGGCGGTCGGGTGGAGCGCACAATGGTGCCATGGCCAACCGGGAGAGCGCGCGGCACTGGCGGTACCCCCAGCTTCCGGGCGTCGACCTGCTGCGCGCCCGCTACATCGACAAGACCTTCGTATGGCACACCCACGAGACCTTCGTGATCGCGGCGGTCACCGAGGGCGTCGAGGAGTTCCACCACCGTGGCACCGTCGAACGCACCGGGCCCGGCGGGATCGCGCTCATCAACCCGGAGGTTCCGCACACCGGACGGGCCGGGGCGCCCGAGGGGTGGGCGTACAGCGTGCTGTACCCGGCCCCGGACCTGGTGGCCGGTGTCGCCGCCGAGACGACCACGCTCCGTGGAATGGCCGGATTCCGGGTTCCCACCGTCGACGACCCCCAGGCCGCGCGGCTCGTCACAGCGGTGCACCGGGCCGCGGAGGAGGGCAACGCGCTCGCCGCCGACAGCCTGCTGCGCATCGCCCTCGTCCGGCTGCTGCGCGAGTACGGAGGCCCACTCCCCGAGCGCACGGCGCGCACCGCGGGGGCGCGAACGGCGGCGCGCGCCCGCGCGATCCTCCAGGAGCGGATGGCGGATCCGCCGTCCCTGGAGCGGCTGGCGGCCGAGCTGGGCACCGGACCCTTCGCCCTGCTGCGGGCCTTCCGCGCCGTCTACGGGATGCCGCCGCACACCTGGCTCACCGACGCCCGGGTGCGCCAGGCCCGGCGGCTGCTGGACGCCGGGAGAGCGCCCGCCGAGGCGGCCGTTGCCGTCGGCTTCACCGACCAGTCCCACCTGAACCGGCACTTCACCCGCATCGTGGGGGTGCCACCGGGCGCCTACCGCCGGGAGCGTGCAAGAACGTACAAGACCGAATCCGAAGCGGTCTCCTAACGTGCGCGATGTGCCAGAACAGATAGAGACACGAACCGATCCCGTCGCGCTCCCGGCAGACCCGGCCGTCGTCCGGGACGCCCTGGGCGTCGGCGTCGCCGTGGGACTCTCCGGCTTCGCCTTCGGAGTGACGTCGGCGGGCGCCGGACTCGGCCTGCTGCAAACCTGCGCGCTCAGCCTGCTCGTCTTCACCGGGGCGTCGCAGTTCGCCCTCGTGGGCGCGCTGGCGGCGGGCGGCAACCCGTTCACGGCCGCCGCCGGGGCGTTCTTCCTCGGGGTGCGCAACGCCTTCTACGGGCTCCGGCTGTCCGGACTCCTCGGGCTGCCGCGCGCGGTGCGCCCCCTGGCGGCCCACTGGGTCATCGACGAGACCTCGGCCGTCGCCCTCGCCCAGCCCGACCGGCGCACCGCGCGCCTGGGTTTCACCGTCACCGGGCTGACCCTGTACGTCCTGTGGAACCTCACCACGCTGCTCGGTGTCCTGGGGGCCTCCGCCCTTGGGGACACCGACGCCTGGGGCCTGGACGCCGCCGGGCCCGCCGTCTTTCTCGCCCTGCTGGCCCCCATGCTCAGCGGCACCGTCGAACGGGCCGTGGCCGCCCTCGGCGTCCTGCTGGTACTGCTCTCCCAGCCGGTGCTGCCCGCCGGGGTTCCGGTCCTGGTGGCGGCGCTCGCCGCTCCCGTCGTCCTTACGGTGCGCGGACGCGTCTCGCGCACCACGGAGCCGGGTGAGCGCCGATGATCACCTGGATAGCCATCGGCGTCACCGCGGTGGGCTGCTACCTGGTCAAGCTGCTGGGGCTCTCGGTGCCCGCCGGGGTCCTGGAGCGCCCGCTCGTCAGGCGTCTGGCCGCGCTGCTGCCCGTGGCCCTGCTGGCCGCCCTCACCGCCCAGCAGACCTTCGGCGACGGCCCACACCTGGTCCTGGACGCGAGGGCGGCCGGGCTGGGGGCGGCGGCGCTCGCGCTGGTGCTCCGCGCCCCCTTCCTGGTGGTGGTCGCCGTGGCCGTCGCCGTCACCGCCGGCGTCCGGGCCCTGTGACCGAAGGACGCCCGCCGCTCGGACCGGCCGTCCCTACGCCTCGCTCGGACGGCCGTCCGCATGCCCGCGCTCGGACCGGCCGTCCGTACGCCCGCTCAGACCGGCCGTCCGTACGCCCGCAGCGTCAGCAGCGCCTCGATGGTCGCCAGCGACCGCCACTCCAGCGCGGCCCCCGGCGTCCATGCGCGCTCGCGCGGCGGCCAACCGCCGTCCTCCTGCTGCGCGGCCACGAGTGCGTCCAGGGACCGCTCGACCTCGGCGTCGGTGAACCACCGGCGCGCCAGCGAGCCGGGCGTACGGGCGATGTCGTGTACGTGGAGGGGTTCGCCGGGGCCGTGGTCCGCCGACAGGGGGCGGTCCTGGGCGGGCTCGATGGCCGGGGCCGGCACGGGCTCGACCAGCCGCTCCTCCCGCACCCGGCGGCCGAGCCGCTCGGCCGCCGCCTCGGCGCGGGCCCGGTCCGGTGCCCCGTCGAGGAAGGCGACGGCCGCCGCGACCGTATACGGGCGCGTCATCGCGCCGCCCTCCGTCAGGGCCGTGACCGCCGCCCAGCAGAAGTCCGTGGCCCGGAACAGCCACGCGTGCCACACCTCATTGCGGTGCAGCAGCCCCACCACCGGCCCGGTGGTCAGCAGATCACCGCACCGATCATCCGCCGACGGAACCCAGTGGGCCGCCGGATAGCCGCGCAGCGAGGGGTGGCACGCGGGCAGCGCGCCGTCCGGGGTGGACACGGACGTCAGATAGCGGCACAGGCGCTCCACCCGCTGCCCGCCGCAGCGCCCGATCCCGTCGAGCACCCGTAAGGCGTGCACGGCATGCAGCGGCTGGCTCACCGGGCCGCGCAGATCCGGCTCCAGCGCGTGGCCGTAGCCTCCGTCGGCTCCCAGGTACGCGGCCAGCGCGGTCTCGACCGCCTCGGCGCCGCCGCCCAGGAAGTGGTAAGCGAATCTGCGCTGCTCCAGCACCCGGGCGGTCAGCCAGATGAACCGCTCGGCGCGGGAGAGCGCGGAGGACTCGGCCGGCTGCGCCGGATCGGCGGACCCGGGTGGGGGAACGGAGGGCGACGACGGCGAGGAGGGGAGGCGTGCGGATCGGTCCATGGACAGACCGTAGGGCGGAAGACACCCTCGGTAGGGGGCTCATGCCCGGGTGCACCCCCGGGAGCGCGATACTGGTCACATGCGGTTGACGGACTTCTGGCAGCGAATGGCGGACCACTTCGGCGCGGCGTACGCCGACTCCTTCGCGCGTGATCATGTGATGTCGCAGCTCGGCGGCCGGACGGTGCACCAGGCGCTCGAGGACGGCTGGGAGGCCAAGGACGTCTGGCGCGGGGTCTGCGCCGCGATGGAGATCCCTGAGGGCAAGCGCTGAGCGGCCCTTCGGACGCTCCGGCCGCACCAGGTTCCCGGGGTGGCCGGATTTCTTCTTCCGATGTACGCCACACTTGGCCAGTGGCCCCGACCGAAGAGACGTTCTCCCCCGACGCCGACGACACCCCGAGCGCCGCTCGGGCCTCCTCGGATTCCCCGCAACAGCCCGCGCTCATGCCGCGCTGGCTGCCGCGCGCCATGGTGCTCGCCCTCGCCCTGGTGGCCTGTTACCGGCTTGCGACCTGGGCCTTCGATCAGCTGACCGGGCTGTTGCTGAACATCCTGATCGCGTTCTTCCTGGCGCTCGCGATCGAACCGGCCGTGGACCGGATGGCCGCCCGCGGCATGCGCCGGGGGCTGGCCACGGCGCTGGTCTTTCTCGCCATCCTCATCGGCACCGCGGGCTTCTTCACCCTGCTCGGCTCGATGCTCGCCGACCAGATCATGACCATGGTCCAGGACTTCCCGCAGTACCTCGACAATCTGGTCAGCTGGATCAACGACACGTTCCACACGCATCTGTCGCGTCTGGAGATCCAGGACAGCCTGCTGCACTCCGACTGGCTCCAGAGCTACGTCAAGAACAGCGCCGACAACGTCCTGGACGTCTCCGCACAGGTGCTCGGCGGGTTGTTCAAGGTGCTGACGGTAACCCTGTTCGCCTTCTACTTCGCCGCCGACGGGCCCCGGCTGCGCCGTGCCCTGTGCTCGGTGCTGCCGCCGACCCGGCAGGTCGAGGTGTTGCGCGCCTGGGAGATCGCGGTGGCCAAGACCGGCGGCTACATCTACTCCCGCGGGCTGATGGCCCTGATCTCCGGTGTGGCCCACTACATCCTGCTGGAGGCCCTGGGCGTGCCCTACGCCCCGGCGCTCGCCGTCTGGGTGGGGCTGATCTCGCAGTTCATCCCGACCATCGGCACCTACCTGGCCGGGGCCCTGCCGATGCTGATCGCGTTCACGATCGAGCCCTGGTACGCGCTGTGGGTCCTGGTCTTCGTCGTGATCTACCAGCAGTTCGAGAACTATCTGCTCCAGCCGAGGATCACCGCGAGGACGGTGGACATCCACCCGGCCGTCTCCTTCGGATCGGTGATAGCGGGCACCGCGCTGCTGGGCGCGGTGGGCGCGCTGATCGCGATTCCGGCGACCGCGACGCTGCAGGCGTTCCTCGGCGCGTACATCAAGCGCTACGACGTGACCGACGATCTGCGGGTGCACGGGCGCACGCGGCGGCGCGGCGCGTCGGCCCTCGCGCGGATGCGCGCCGCACTGGCGCGGCGCAGTTGACACAAAAATCGAACATCCATTCTTATGGAGGCCCGGCAGGTTATCCACAGGCCGAGGACGTCCGGGCCGCTTGTCAGTGGCAGGCGCTAGCGTCATGGACGTGAAGCGATCGACTCAAGCAAACCGGGTGGGACCCATGGCAGGAACCGACCGCGAGAAGGCGCTCGACGCCGCGCTCGCACAGATTGAACGGCAATTCGGCAAGGGCGCCGTGATGCGCATGGGCGAGCGGCCGAACGAGCCGGTCGAGGTCATCCCCACCGGGTCGACCGCTCTCGACGTCGCCCTCGGCGTCGGCGGTCTGCCGCGTGGCCGGGTGGTCGAGGTCTACGGCCCCGAGTCCTCCGGTAAGACGACCCTGACCCTGCACGCGGTGGCCAACGCCCAGCGGGCCGGCGGCACCGTCGCCTTCGTGGACGCGGAGCACGCCCTCGACCCGGACTACGCGCAGAAGCTGGGCGTGGACACCGATTCCCTGATCCTGTCCCAGCCGGACAACGGCGAGCAGGCGCTCGAGATCACCGACATGCTGATCCGCTCCGGCGCCCTGGACCTCATCGTCATCGACTCCGTGGCCGCGCTGGTGCCGCGTGCGGAGATCGAGGGCGAGATGGGCGACTCCCACGTCGGCCTCCAGGCCCGGCTGATGAGCCAGGCGCTCCGGAAGATCACGGGTGCGCTCAACCAGTCCAAGACCACCGCGATCTTCATCAACCAGCTCCGTGAGAAGGTCGGCGTGATGTTCGGCTCTCCGGAGACCACCACCGGTGGCCGGGCGCTGAAGTTCTACGCGTCGGTGCGGCTGGACATCCGCCGGATCGAGACGCTCAAGGACGGCACCGACGCGGTCGGCAACCGCACCCGCGTCAAGGTCGTCAAGAACAAGGTCGCGCCGCCCTTCAAGCAGGCCGAGTTCGACATCCTCTACGGCCAGGGCATCAGCCGCGAGGGCGGTCTGATCGACATGGGCGTCGAACACGGGTTCATCCGCAAGTCCGGTGCCTGGTACACCTACGAGGGCGATCAGCTCGGCCAGGGCAAGGAGAACGCCCGTAACTTCCTGAAGGACAACCCCGATCTCGCCAATGAGATCGAGAAGAAGATCAAGGAAAAGCTCGGCATCGGGGTGAAGCCCCAGGACCCGGCGGACGCGGAGCCCACCGCGGACGCGGCCGGTGCCGCGGGCGTGACCGCCGCCGCACCGGTGAAGGCCGCGGCAGCCCCGGCGGCCAAGTCCGGGGCGAAGGCGGCCAAGACCGCCGCGGCCAAGAGCTGATCCATGACACGGCGGACCGAATGGCCGGACAGCACGGGCCGTCCGGAGCGCCCGGACCGTCCGGACAGCGGCGCCCCCTCCTTGTCGAGGGCCGAGCAGGGGCCGCCGCCCGGCCCGGAGGAGCAGGCGCGGGCGATCTGCCTGCGCCTGCTCACCGGGACCCCACGCACCCGTAAGCAGCTCGCGGACGCGCTGCGCACCCGAGGCATCCCCGAGGACGCGGCGCAGGAGGTGCTGTCCCGGTTCGAGGACGTCGGGCTGATCGACGACGCGGCGTTCGCCGGGGCCTGGGTGGAATCCCGGCACCACAGCCGCGGGCTCGCCCGGCGGGCCCTCGCCCGTGAGCTGCGCACCAAGGGCGTGGACTCCGCCCTGATCGAGGACGCGGTGGGGCAGCTCGACTCCGATCAGGAGGAGCGGACCGCGCGTGAGCTGGTCGAACGCAAGCTGAGGGCGACGCGCGGCCTGGACCGGGACAAGCGGATCCGCCGCCTCGCCGGGATGCTGGCCCGCAAGGGCTACTCCGAGGGGCTGGCGCTGCGGGTGGTGCGGCGCGCGCTGGAGGAGGAGGGAGAGGACCCGGAGCTGCTGGAGCATCACCTCCCCGACCTTTGAGGTCTCCCCGGCCCCAAAGCCCCGAGACGTCGGTGAATCCGGAGACGCTGGTCGAGCCCGAGAAGCCGGTGGCCCCGGCCGATCCAGGGACCCGGTCAGACTGGAAGAGCGGTGTCCGGCCGCGCGTCATCCGGCCCGTGTGGGGGCCGGTGCACCGGGAGGCCCGCCGCGCGCCACGCCTGGAACCCACCGATCAAGTCGGTCGCCCGCTCCAGCCCCAGCCGGCGCAGTGAGACGGCAGCGAAGCTCGACGCGTACCCCTCGTTGCACACCACAACGACCCGCAGATCGTGGTGGGTGGCCTCGGGCAGCCGGTGGTCACACTGCGGGTCGAGCCGCCACTCCAGCTCGTTCCGCTCGACGATCAGCGCTCCCGGGATGGTGCCGTCGCGCTCCCGCAGCGCCGCATACCGTATGTCCACCAGCAGTGCGCCCTGGACCTGCGCCGCCGCGGCGTCGAGGGGCTCCAGCCGGTCGAGTTCCTCACGGGCCTCGGCCAGCAGCTCGTCCACGCTCCGCTTCGTCGTGCCCATCGGGTTATCCCCACTCCTCGGGCCGCTCGATCTGCTCCAGCCGCAGGGTCTGACCGGTGCGGCTGTAACGCCGCATGAGTGGCAGCGGCGGGTAGTAGGCGTGCACCGACACCGCATGCTCGGTGGCGGACGGATTGATCACCTCATGGACATGATGCGGCCCGAAGGCGCGGCCCCGCCCGGCGGGCAGCCGCCGCTCGCGGTCCACACCGTCGGCCAGTTCGAGGGTCTTCCATCCCCCGGTCGGAATGCGCGCCGCGAGGGACTGCTCGGTCAGCTCACCGGCCGCCGAGACGAAGGCGCCATGGGAGCCGCCGTGGTCGTGCCAGCCGGTGCCGGTACCCGGAGGCCAGCCGATCAGCCAGGCCTCGCTGCCGCCCGGCCCGTCGAGGCGCAGCCAGGTGCGGCCCTCCGGATCGAGCGGAAGCGAGGCGACGAGTTCGGCGTCGGCGGCGGTCCGGCGGGCGAAGTCGAGCAGCTCCGCGGCGCTGGGCGGAGCGGCCGAGCCGACTGCGGGGTTCGCGGCGAGGTCCGTGGAGGGGCGCACGGGAGCGGGAATGGACGTGGGTACGTCGGGCACAGGGAACCGTCCTGAGTGATCGCGAAAGAGGCGCGGGCGCACCGCGCGGGGCAGAAGCGGATCAACAGAACGGACGACAGACACAGCCCGCGTAGCGGACCAGGTCCAGATGGACCCTCCGCCAGAAGCGAGGCAAGCACATGTCGGTCACGCTGCGCAGTGAATCATGCGCCGGAAAGGAAGGTCAACCTCACCGGCTCGCGCCCGGACCGTGCACGCCCGAAGAAGGACCGCGCACGCCCGCGGACGGGCCACCGCCGTCGCTGCCGCGGCGGCGGCCAGCGGCGCCCGAGCGCGAGCCGGCGCGCCTCGTCGATTCCGCACTACTGCCGCGCGCTCGCCTCCGCTGGTACGCCCCGCGCCGCGTTCCCGCCCCGGACCGCGTCCGCGCACGCGTACAGCCCGCTCGGCCGCACCCCGGACAGCGCTCCGGCCAGATGGCCGTCCGGCCGCACCAGCAGCACGGTGTGCGCCGGGGCTCCCGGATACGCCTCGGTGACCAGCAGCTCGGTCGCCAAGGGCAGCGCAGCGACGGCCGCCGCCAGCCGTGGCATCAGCCCGGCGCGCATCCAGTGGCGGCGGTCCCACACCCCGGTGCCGGGGGCGACCAGCACCACCAGCAGCTCCTTGCCGAGCCGCTCCCGCAGCCGGACGACCGAGCCGTCCGGGGCGGTCACCGGCACATCGGCGACCGGCGCCCCGAACGCCGTGCCCACCGTGATCGAGCCCTCCGGCGGCGCCGCCGGGGTCAGCGGCGAACGGTCGTAGACCGGCGGCGCGCCCAGCGGACCGCGTCCGAGGTGACCGTCGGTGAGCAGCGCGTCGTGCCCGCGCGCCCCGCCGGGTCGCACGGTGCGTCGTACCGCGCGCCAGCCGCCGGCCGCCCGTACCAGGGGCAGCGCCTGGTCCGCCGCCCGCAGCCGGGCCCCGATGGCCCCGCGCCGCTCCGCCTGATAGCTGTCGAGCAGAGCGTCCGAGGCCCCGTGATGCCAGGCGAGGGACAGCTTCCAGGCGAGGTTTTCGACGTCCCGCAGCCCTTCCTCGAACCCCTGGGTGCCGAGCGCGCCCAGCAGATGGGCGGCGTCCCCGGCCAGGAAGGCGCGTCCGACGCGCCAGCGCAGCGCGAGCCGGTGGTGCACGGTGTGCACGCCGGTGTCCAGCAGCTCATAGCGGGGCTCGGGATTCTCGCACCACCCCGCGAGGGTGTCGCGCACCCGCACCAGCAGGGCATCGGGGGTGACGAGATCGCGGCCGGGCGGCAGCAGCCAGTCGATCCGCCACAGGTCGTGGGTCAGTGGCCGGGCGGTCACCTCCGCGTCGATGCTGCGCCATGGCGGGGAGCGGTGCAGCACGGCCTCCCCGGGCCAGGGGAGTTCGGCGCGCAGCGCCGCGACGGCGTGCCGCTCGACCGCCGTACGGCCCGGGAAGCGCACGCCGAGGAGCTTGCGGACGGTGGACCGCGGTCCGTCGCAGCCCACCAGATAGCTGCCCCGCCACCAGGTGGCCTGGGCGCCCCGGGTGCGCACACCGACCCCGTGGTCGTCCTGCTCCAGGCTGTCGAGCCGGGTTCCGGAGACGATGCGGACGAGATCCTCGTCGCCGATCGCGGCCAGCGAGTCCCGCAGCGCCCGGGTGAGCTCATGCTGGGGCAGATGCAGGGGTGAGGGCGTCGGAGCCGGTGCCGACTCGCCCTCCGGCCCGTCTCCCCCGGGGAGGTCCGTGGCCTCCGTAAGGCCGCCGCCCCAGCCGCCGCCGGTGCCGCGCTCGTCGCCGAAGAGGCCGCCGGGCGTGAGGGGCAGCTGCCGTACCAGCTGCCGCCGCCGCATCGTGCGCCATCCGGTCCACGGCCGCGCACGGGCGGTGACCCGGCAGCCCAGCCGCTCCAGCAGGGCAGCGGTGTCCGGCCGCAGCACGACGGTGCGGGCGAGACGGCTCTCCTCGTCGCCCGTGGACTCGTCCAGCAGGATCACGGGCACCTCGAGGCGCGCGAGGGCGAGGGCCAGGGTGAGGCCGACCGGGCCCGCCCCGGCGACGATCACCGGGTCCACGGTGCGGTTCCGGTAGCCCTGTGGGTCGTACGTGACGTACGGAAACTGGCAGTTGAAACCCGGTGAGCGATCACAGAAAGCATGCAACCCACTGCCGCTGCCCGCGTCAAGCGACGAAGGGCGGTGGCGCGCACGCCACCGCCCTGGTAAGGGTCTCGTTCTTCCGCCCGGCCCCCGGGACGGCCCCTCAGTTCGCCTTGCCGGCGGACGCGTCGTCCGGCACGGAAGCCGCGGGCTGGTCGACGACGTCGAGCGCGTCGGCGGCCGCGAGCGGCTGGCCGGCGTCCGCCACCCGGATGCCGGTCTTGGCGCGCCGGCCGCGCCGCTCGATCCAGGTGGCGAGGGCGGAGAGGGCCAGGCACATCGCGATGTAGATGGCACCGCCGACGATGATCACCGGAACGTAGGGGTTGTCGTCGTTGACGACGATGTTGCCGGCCAGCTGCTGGAGCTGGAACAGCAGCTCCTGGTAGGTGATCACATAGCCGAGCGAGGTGTCCTTCAGGGTGACCACCAACTGGCTGATGATGGTCGGCAGCATCGCCCGTACGGCCTGCGGCACCAGAACCGTCATCATGACCTGGGTCTTGCGCATGCCCAGGGCGTACGCGGCCTCGCGCTGGCCCTTGGGCACCGCGTTGATGCCCGCCCGCAACACCTCGGCCTGGACCGAGCCGTTGTAGACGGTCAGCCCGATGACCAGGGCCCAGAAGCCGGTGTTGTCACCGCTGAGGCCCAGGTCTGACCGGTAGGTCAGGAAGAGCACCCACAGCACGTAGATGGTGATCAGCAGCGGGACGGCCCGGAACAGCTCGATGAAACCGGTCGCGAACCAGCGCACGGCCTTGTGGTCGGAGAGTCGGCCGACCGCGAGCAGCACCCCGAGGAGCAGCGAGAGGACCGCCGCGACCGCGAACACCTTCAGGGTGGTGAGCACACCGTCGCGGATGCTGGTCCGCACCCCCGCGTAGTTGAAGATGTCCCACATCTCGGGCGCGAACTGCCCCTTGGCGTTCAGCCGCACCACGGCGAAGACGATCAGCCCGAGGACGGCCAGGGCGCCGACGACGGAGAAGATGCGGTTGCGGACGCGGGCCTTGGGGCCGGGCGCGTCGTACAGGACGCTCGAGCTCATCGGGCCACCTCCAGGCGGCTCTCCAGCAGCCGGAAGAGACCGCTGATGGCGAAGGTGATGACCAGGTAGCACAGCGCGATCCACAGGAAGATCCAGCCGATCGCGAAGCCCTTGTCACTCAGCAGCTTCGAGACATTGAACAGTTCGGTGTTGCTGAACGCCCCGGCAATGGCCGAGTTCTTGGTGAGCGCGATGAAGATGCTGCTCATGGGCGGGATGACGGTCCGGGTGGCCTGGGGGAGGACGATCATCCGCAGGGTCTGGAAGAAGGTCATCCCCAGGCTGCGGGCGGCCTCCGCCTGGCCGAGCGGCACGGTGTTGATACCGGACCGCACGGCCTCGCAGACGAAGGACGACGTGTAGCAGCCCAGCGCTCCCGTCGCGAGAACGAAGGGGCTCGTTCCCGGGAAGAAGATCTGCGGGATCACGAAGAACGCGATCAGGAACAGCAGGGTCAGCGGGGTGTTGCGCAGCAGGGTGACCCAGGCCGTGCCGAATGCCCGCAGCGGCGGTATGGGGGACACCCGGAAGCCGGCTATGACAATGCCCAGGACGAGAGCGAGCGCCGCACTGGCCGCCGTGAGGGAGAGGGTTCCCAGGAACCCCTCACGGAACTGGGGCAAATGATCGAGGAGTACGTTCATCGATTCTCCGCGGTAGCGGTCAGGTCAGCGGCGTGCGGAGCGCACCGGCTTCGAGGCGAACAGGCGAAACGGGCGAGCGGGCGAACGGGGAACCCTGCTCAGTAGCGGGGCAGGGGGGTCTTCGGCGCGACGTAGGAGGAGCCGGACTTGCCGAGCGTGCCTTCGTACGCCTTCTTGTAGTCGCCGTTCTTGATGTGCTTCTCGAGCGAGTCGGTGATCGCGTCGCGCAGCGCCTTGTCGTTCTTGTTCATGCCGATGCCGTACGGCTCCTCGGTGAACGGCTTGCCGACCACGTGCAGCTTGCTCGGGCGCTGGGCGGCGTATCCCTTGAGGATCGCGTCGTCGGTGGTGACCGCGTCGACCTGGCCGTCGAGCAGCTGCTTGACGCAGAGCGAGTACTTGCTCAGCTCGGTGGTCTCGGCACCGTACTTCGACTTCTTGATCTCCTGGAGCGGAGTGGAGCCGACGATCGAGCAGACCTTCTTGCCCTTGACGCCATCAGGACCGGTGATCTTGTCCTTGTCCTCCTCGCGGACCAGCAGGTCGGCGCCTGCCTGGTAGTACGGGCCCGCGAAGCCGACCTGCTTCTTGCGCTCGTCGTTGATGGTGTAGGTACCGACGTAGTAGTCGACCTGGCCCTTGGAGATGGAGGTCTCGCGGACATTGGAGTCCACCGTCTTGAAGCTGATCTGGTCCGCGGAGAAGCCGAGGTCGGCGGCGACCATCTTGGCGATCTCGATGTCGAAGCCGGAGCGCTTGCCCTCGGTGTCCTGGAACCCGAGGTAGGGCTGGTCGGCCTTGGCGCCGATGACGATCTTGCCGCGCTTCTGCGCCGCCTTCAGGGTCGGCGAGTCGATCTTCACGTCCTTCGCGACCGTGTAGTCGCCGCTGAAGACCTCGCCGCCCTTCGGCTTGTCCCCGGCGGTGCCCTTCTCGCCGCCACAGGCGGTCGCCGTCGCGGCCAGCGCGAGAACCACCGTGGCCGCCGCGGCCGTCTTACGAATCCTCATGGTGCCCATCCCTCTGTGTTCAGTACGTGGTTCACATACGCAGTGGCGTTCAGATACGCAGTGGCGAACGTGCCGGCGGTCTGCCGAGCCGGCGGGGCTCAGCGGGTTCAACGCACTCAGTGGTGAAGGATCTTCGACAGGAAGTCCTTGGCCCGGTCGCTGCGGGGGTTGTTGAAGAACTGCTCCGGCTCGGCCTCCTCGACGATCCGGCCGTCGGCCATGAAGACCACCCGGTTCGCGGCGGAGCGGGCGAAGCCCATCTCATGGGTGACGACGATCATCGTCATGCCGTCCCGGGCGAGCTGCTGCATGACCTCCAGCACCTCGTTGATCATCTCCGGGTCCAGCGCCGAGGTCGGCTCGTCGAAGAGCATCACCTTCGGGTCCATGGCCAGGGCGCGGGCGATCGCCACGCGCTGCTGCTGGCCACCGGACAGCTGGGCGGGGTACTTGTCCGCCTGGGCGCCGACGCCCACCCGGTCGAGCAGCGTGCGGGCCTTCTCCTCGGCGGCCTTCTTGTCCGCCTTACGGACCTTGACCTGGCCCAGCATCACGTTCTCGAGCACCGTCTTGTGCGCGAAGAGGTTGAAGGACTGGAAGACCATGCCGACGTCGGCGCGCAGCCGGGCGAGCTCCTTGCCCTCCTGGGGCAGCGGCTTGCCGTCGATCGTGATGGACCCGGCGTCGATCGTCTCCAGCCGGTTGATCGTGCGGCACAGCGTCGACTTCCCGGAACCGGACGGCCCGATGACGACGACCACTTCGCCCCGGCTGATGGTCAGGTCGATGTCCTGGAGCACATGCAGCGCGCCGAAGTGCTTGTTGACTCCTGACAACGCAACCAACGCGTTCGCCACCGGTGCGGCGTCCTTGGTCACCGATACTTCGCTCATCGGCGTCTCGCTCCGTCCTCCTCGGTTGGGAGGACATTAATGAGCGTCCAGGACCAGCGTCATTACATCTGAGCTGAAATTGAGGATAACGATATGGCTGCGGAGCGACACTCTACGTGAACGGATCGACGCGCACCGTACCGGCTACATAACGGAAACCTGTGTGTGACTGAATGCGTCTTGACGGGTGCCCGCCGATCGGCGTGGATGCCGTGTGGCCATGTTCGTGGCCGCATTCGAAGCCATGGTGACGGGGGCGCGTACGGGGCGCGTCCTCCTCGGTACGGGAAGGTGGCGGAGGCGCCGGTGAGACTGCTGCTCGTCGAGGACGACAACCACGTCGCCGCGGCCCTGTCCGCCGTGCTCTCCCGGCACGGTTTCGAGGTCACCCACGCCCGCAGCGGTGAGGAGGCGCTCCAGGCGCTGCTGCCCGACTGCGGCGCCCCCTTCGGCGTCGTGCTCCTCGACCTCGGCCTGCCCGACCAGGACGGTTTCGAGGTGTGCGGCAAGATCCGCAAGCGCACCGCCACGCCCGTGATCATGGTGACGGCGCGGGCGGATGTGCGTTCCCGCATACACGGGCTCAACCTCGGCGCCGACGACTACGTGGTCAAGCCGTACGACACCATGGAACTGCTCGCCCGTATCCACGCCGTCAGCCGCCGCACCGCCGCCCACGACCCGGGCCACGGCGCCGACGAGGACCCGGACGTCCCCCATCCGCCGCTGCGGCTCGGTCCGGTGACCATCGAGCTGCCCACCCGTCAGGTCTCGGTCGACGGCACGACCGTCTCGCTCACCCGTAAGGAGTTCGATCTGCTCGCGCTGCTCGCTCAGCGCCCCGGGGTCGTCTTCCGCCGGGAACAGATCATCAGCGAGGTCTGGCGCACCAGTTGGGAGGGGACCGGGCGCACCCTGGAGGTCCACATCGCCTCCCTGCGCTCCAAACTGCGGATGCCCGCCCTGATCGAGACGGTGCGCGGGGTGGGCTACCGCCTCGTCGCCCCGGCCGGCTGAGCGACCGGGGCCCACTCGGTGCGCACCCGACTCCTCCCGCTCCTCATCGTCCTCATGGCGGGCGTGCTGCTCGCGCTCGGCTTCCCGCTCGCCGGGAGCCTGGCCGCCCGGGAACAGCAGCGCGTGGTCGTCGACCGGATCGACGACACCGCGCGCTTCGCCGCCCTCGCCCAGTTCGTGACCGCCGGGCCGTCGGAGATGACCGGTGCCGAGGGAGATAAGGGGGATGAAGGGGGCGAGGGAGACGAGGGGGACGAGCGGCTGGACACCCTGCGCGCCGAGCTCAAGCGCTACCACGACCTGTACGGCATCCGGGCCGGCGTCTTCTACCGGGACCGGCACGCACCGCCCATGGCGGAGGCGCCCGAGGGGTGGCGGGTGCCCGGCACGGGCGAGGGCGACCAGGCGTTCGACGAGGCCCTCGCCGGGCGCCGCAGCCACGATCCGCCCCAGGTGTGGCCCTGGGAGCAGGGCAGGCTCACCGTCGCCTCCCCCGTCGTCCGGGACGGGGACGTGGTGGCCGTCGTCGTCACCGACTCGCCCACCGGCCAGATGCGGTCGCGGACCCTGCACGGCTGGCTGGTCATCGGCGCGGGCGAATGCGCCGCGATGCTGCTGGCCGTGGGGGCCGCCTTCCGGCTCACCGGCTGGGTGCTGCGGCCCGTACGGGTCCTGGACTCCGCCACCCACGACATCGCGACCGGGCGGATGCAGTCCCGTGTCGCGGCCGCCTCGGGCCCCCCGGAGCTGCGCCGGCTGGCCCGCTCGTTCAACGAGATGGCCGACAATGTCGAACAAGTCCTGGAACAGCAGCGGGCGTTCGTCGCCGATGCCTCCCACCAGCTGCGCAATCCGCTCTCCGCGCTGCTGCTGCGCATCGAACTGCTGGCGCTGGAACTGCCGGACGGCCATGAGGAGATCGCCTCGGTGCGCGCGGAGGGCAAACGCCTGGCCAGCGTCCTGGACGATCTGCTCGACCTCGCCCTGGCCGAGCACTCCGCCGCGGATTTGCGGCTCACCGACATCGCGGAGCTGGCTGCCGACCGGGTGGACGCCTGGCTTCCGGTGGCCGAACGGGAGGAGGTCGGGCTCGCCTACACCGGCCCCGCGGCCATCACCGGCTGGGCCGACCCGGTGGCCCTGTCCAGCGCGCTGGACGCCGTCGTCGACAACGCCCTGAAGTTCACGCCCGAGGGGGCGCATGTGGAGGTCTCGGCGCGGGTGGACGGCGACACCGTCGCGATCGTCGTCGCCGACGGAGGCCCCGGGCTCACCGAGGACGAACTCGCCCGGATCGGCGACCGCTTCTGGCGCAGCAGCCGCCACCAGAACGTCTCGGGCTCGGGCCTGGGCCTGTCCATCACCCGCGCGCTGCTCGCGGCGGGCGGCGGCGCGATCGACTACGCGCCCAACGAGCCCCGCGGCCTGCGCGTGACCATCACCGTCCCGCGCACCGGGCCCGGTGAGGACGCGAAGACCGTAAGGACGTGACGCCGGGGCCCCGAAGACCGTAAGGACGTAACCGGGTTATCTCTCGACCGTGGCCGGGTTACGGCTTGACCGAGCGGTAATAGCGCGCCGCGCCCTTGTGGAGAGCGAGCGGATCGGTGAAGACGGCCGTCCGCAGGTCCACCTTCTGCGCGGCGTGCACCTTCGCCCCGATGCGGTCCCGGTTCTCTATCACCGTGCGGGTGACACCCTCCGCCAGGTCGGGGTCCACCCGGTCCGTGGTGACCAGGATGTTCGGTACCGCGATCGTCTTGACGGCCTCCGGCTCGCGTATCTCCTCGTACGCGTCGGCGGGCACGGTGGCCGCCCGGTAGTAGCGCGTCACCCCGCCCTGCCGGTACAGCGGCCCGGTGAGATCGCCGAGCTGGACGAGCCGGATCGGATAGGCGCGGGCCAGGGTGCGCACCGCGCTGGTCGGCAGCCCGCCCGACCAGAAGAAGGCGTCGAGCTTCCCCTGCCGCAGCATCTTCGGCATGGTGTCGATACCGACCCGTTCCGCCCGGATGTCCCGGTCGAAGTCGAGCCCGGCGGCCTTGATCAGCGCCCGGGTGATCAGCTGTACGCCCGAGCCGTCGTCGCCCACACCCACCCGCAGATGCTTCAGATCGCGGGCCGATCGCACGGATGAGCCTCTCGGCACGACCAGCTGCATGTAGTCGTCGTACAGCCGCGCGCAGGCGCGCAGCCGCCCCGCCCCCTTGCCCTGGTAGGCGGCGACGGCGTCGGTGGCGGCGATGGCGAAGGTGGCCTCGCCCCGGGCCAGCCGCTCGACGTTGTCGGGCGAGCCCCTGGTCTGCTCCAGGCGTACGTCGACATCGGGGAGGTCGCGGGCGAGGTCCCGCTTGAGCATCCGGCCGTAGGTGTCGTAGACGCCGGTGGAGACCCCCGTCGCGAAGGTCACCCGGCCGCTGGGCGAGGGCCCTCCGCCCGTCGCCAGCAGCCACCACAGCAGCAGCCCGAGGGCGACGAGGCCCGCGGCGGCGGACTGCAGGGCACGGCGCCGGTCCAGGCGCGGAAGGGTGACGGCCATGGCGAGGATCCTGCCAGCCCCGCTTCCGGGAGGGGAGGGGCGATCGGCGGATCCCGGGGACACGCGGTACGTGGTCCGCGGGCCGTCTCTGGCCGTCTCTGGCCGTCTCCGGCTGTTCTCTCGCCGTCTCTCGCCGTCTCCCGCCGGAACGGAGGGGCAGGGCGGGGAGTCGAGCACGTACCCTGGTCGATTGAGATGAGTGCGAAGACTTACGAGGTGCGCACCTACGGGTGCCAGATGAACGTCCACGACTCCGAGCGGCTCTCGGGTCTTCTGGAAGACGCGGGCTATGTCCGCGCGCCCGAGGGATCCGGCGAGGGCGAGGCCGACATCGTCGTCTTCAACACCTGCGCGGTGCGGGAGAACGCCGACAACCGCCTGTACGGCAATCTCGGCCGGCTCGCACCGATCAAGGCGCGGCGGCCGGGCATGCAGATCGCCGTCGGCGGCTGCCTGGCCCAGAAGGACCGCGACACCATCGTCAAGAAGGCCCCCTGGGTCGACGTGGTCTTCGGCACCCACAACATCGGCAGCCTGCCGGTGCTGCTGGAGCGCGCCCGGGTCCAGGAGGAAGCCCAGGTCGAGATCGCCGAGTCCCTGGAAGCCTTCCCCTCCACCCTTCCGACGCGGCGCGAGTCCGCGTACGCCGCGTGGGTCTCCATCTCCGTCGGCTGCAACAACACCTGCACCTTCTGTATCGTCCCGGCGCTGCGCGGCAAGGAGAAGGACCGCCGTCCGGGCGACATCCTCGCCGAGGTGGAGGCGCTGGTCGCCGAGGGCGTCACCGAGATCACCCTGCTCGGCCAGAACGTGAACGCGTACGGCTCCGACATCGGTGACCGCGAGGCGTTCAGCAAGCTGCTGCGCGCCTGCGGGACCGTGGAGGGCCTGGAGCGGGTCCGGTTCACCTCGCCGCATCCGCGCGACTTCACCGACGACGTCATCGCCGCCATGGCGGAGACAGAGAACGTGATGCCGCAGCTCCACATGCCGCTGCAGTCCGGCTCGGACGCCGTGCTCAAGGCGATGCGCCGCTCGTACCGGCAGGAGCGCTACCTCGGCATCATCGAGAAGGTGCGCGCCGCGCTGCCGGACGCCGCCATCTCGACCGACATCATCGTCGGCTTCCCCGGTGAGACGGAGGAGGACTTCGAGCAGACGCTGCACGTGGTGCGCGAGGCGCGGTTCGCCCAGGCGTTCACCTTCCAGTACTCCAAGCGGCCCGGGACGCCCGCCGCCGAGATGGCCGGGCAGGTGCCCAAGGCGGTCGTCCAGCAGCGCTATGAGCGGCTGGTCGCCCTCCAGGAGGAGATCTCCTGGGAGGAGAACAAGAAGCAGGTCGGCCGGACGCTGGAGGTGCTGGTCGCCGAGGGCGAGGGCCGTAAGGACGACGCCACGCGGCGGCTGTCCGGCCGCGCCCCCGACAACCGCCTGGTGCACTTCGCACGGCCCGAGGAGCCGGTGCGCCCCGGCGATGTCGTCACCGTCGACGTCACCTACGCCGCACCGCACCATCTGCTGGCCGAGGGGCCGGTCCGGGGCGTGCGGCGCACCCGTGCCGGTGACGCCTGGGAGCGGCGGAACGCACCGCAGGAGCAGAAGCCCGCGGGTGTGATGCTGGGCCTGCCCACGGTCGGCGCCCCGCCGCCGCTGCCGGCCGCGCCCGCCGCGGGCTGCGGCTGCGACTGAGGGCTCACGGTCGGCGCCGGCGGCCGCGGCACCGGTCGGCGTTGACGGTCGCGGTACGGGTCGGCGCCGACGCGCGACGGATCGTATTCCGATGAGGGACGACGGGGGACGGGGGACGGCGTGATCACATGGTGGGGCCTGCTCATGGAGGACTACCTACAGATCATGGGGCCCGGGGCCAGGAACCACGCGGTCACTCCGCTGGGGCACTTCCGGGGCACCCGTGAGGAGGCGATGGAGGCGCTGCGGGAGCGGGTGCTGCGGTACCAGCCGAGGCATCCGAGCAGTCCGCAGCGCACGCTGGTGTACCGGGACGGCGATGTCTTCCTGATGGTCGTGGAGGGCGCGACGGGCAACTTCTGCTACCGGTTCCGGGTCGCCGAGCTGCTGTGGGACTCGGCGCCCCGGCCCGAACCCGCCGGTTAGGCTGGCCTTCATGCTGATCGCCGCCGCCGTGTGCCCGTGTCCGCCGCTTCTGGTGCCCGAGGTCGCCGCCGGAGCCGCTCCCGAGCTGGACGGGCTGCGTGCCGCATGCGCCGGGGCCATCCGCGCCCTCGCGGCGGCGCGCCCGGAGCGCCTGATCGTGGTGGGGCCCGCCGAACCTGCCCGGCGCGGTCCTCACGCACAGGGCGCGGCCGGGTCGTTCCGTGGCTTCGGCGTGGAGCTGGATGTGCGGCTCGGCGCGCCGGTGACGGACGAGGCGTCCGGCGACGATGCCGCCGAGCGCGGGCCGTCGCCCTCGCTGCCGTCTTCGCTGGCGGTCGGCGCCTGGCTGCTGGAGCACGCGGGGTGGGACCCGGCGGTATCCGTCGAGGGGCTGGGTGTGGGGGAACCTCTCGCGGGCGAGCGGTGTATTGAAGTCGGAAGGGAGCTCGCCGGGCGGGCGGAGCGGGTCGCGCTGCTGGTGATGGGCGACGGCAGCGCATGCCGCACGCTGAAGGCGCCGGGCTATCTCGACGAGCGGGCGGCCGCGTTCGACGCCGAGGTGGCGCGGGCGCTGGCGGCCGTCGACACCGGGGCGCTGGCCGCGCTCGACGAGGAGTTGGCGTACGAGCTCAAGGCGGCGGGCCGCGCGCCGCTACAGGTGCTCGCGGGGGCGGGCGAGGGGGCGCGCCTGAAGGGGGAGTTGCGGTATGACCAAGCGCCATACGGCGTGGGGTATTTCGTGGCGAGCTGGTTGTCGTAGCCCGCTCGCGGCCGTGGAGCGTGCGCTCCACGGCCGCGTACCGGAAGGGCCGATGGGTCCGGGCCCGGCCTCGCCCGCCCCCGTCTTCTGCGTCTGGTTATGTGCCTGCCTATGCGTCGTCTCGGCCTGGTCGGCCTTAGGTGTCGCGCTTGCTCGTCGGCTTGTGCCCGTCGTCCATGCGCGAGAGGCGGTTGAGGGCGTCCTTCGCCTTGCCCGTGCCAGTTTCGATCTTGGCGCTGTACTTGCCCTTGGTCCTGGTGTCGACCGTCTTGGCCGCCTTCTCCAGGCCCCGCTCGATCCTGGCCTCGTGCTGCTGCGCGAAGCCGCCGGCCTTGCCCTTCATCTGACCGGCCTTGGCCTTGAGATTGTCCATCAGCCCCATGTGCCACCTTCCCTCGTCGAATGCCTCTGCGCGGGCGCTCTCACCGGTCTCGCCGTCGGCCGCCTCGGCCGCGGACCGCTGCCCGGGGATTCCGGCGTCTTCACCCGCCGGATTCCCCTTCCCGCTCCGCGCGGCCTCAGCCCCGTCGACGGTCCCGGACGAGTGGTCCGCCGTCACGGCGTCGGCCGTGGTCCGGGCGTCCCGCACGGGCGGCGCTTCGTCGGACGGATGGCGCGTCTCCTCCGACGCGTGATGAAACCGGGAGGAAACGCCCACATCCACTCCATACCCTACTCGTGTGGGCGATATCCCGTGCTGCTGGGAGCGTCTCCTCGCGCCGCGCGTGAAGACCGACTCCCCGAGCCGGTCCTCGGGACCTGGCAACAGGCGGCGAACCCGGCGTTCGGTGTCCCGTCACCTCGTCCATTCGAGGAGGCCCCCCGGGGTTTGCAAGACTGGCCCGGTGAATACTGCAGGCCACCCGCCGCGAGTCATCGCCGTCGTCGGACCCACTGCGGCCGGAAAGTCCGATCTGGGCGTCGCGCTCGCCCGGCATCTCGACGGCGAGGTCGTCAACGCCGATTCCATGCAGCTGTACCGGGGCATGGACATCGGCACCGCCAAGCTGACGGAGGACGAGCGGCAGGGGGTGCCGCACCGGCTGCTGGACATCTGGGACGTCACCCAGACCGCGAGCGTCGCCGAGTACCAGCGACTGGCACGTGCGGAGATGGACCGGCTGCTCGCCGAGGACCGCACCCCGGTCCTGGTCGGCGGTTCCGGCCTGTACATCCGCGGGGCCATCGACGCCCTGGAATTCCCGGGCACCGACCCCGCCGTCCGGGCCCGGCTCGAGGCCGAACTGGAGGCGCAGGGCTCCGGGGCCCTGCATGCCCGGCTCGCGGCCGCCGACCCCGAGGCGGCGCGCGCCATCCTGCCCAGCAACGGCCGCAGGGTGGTCCGGGCGCTGGAGGTCATCGAGATCACGGGCCGTCCCTTCACCGCCAATCTGCCGGGGCATGAGGCGGTCTACGACACGCTCCAGATCGGCGTCGACGTCGAGCGGCCCGAGTTGGATGAGCGGATCGCCCTGCGGGTGGACCGGATGTGGGACGCCGGGCTGGTCGAGGAGGTCCGCCGGCTGGAGGACGCCGGGCTGCGCTCCGGTCGCACCGCCTCCCGGGCGCTCGGCTATCAGCAAGTGCTCGCCGCGCTCGAGGGGAAGTGCACCGAGGCGGAGGCGAAGGCCGAGACCGTGCGCGCCACCAAGCGGTTCGCGCGCCGCCAGGACTCCTGGTTCCGCCGCGATCCCAGGGTCCACTGGCTCAGCGGAGCCGCCGACCGCCGAGAGGAACTCCTGGCGAGCGCTCTGGCGTTGGTTGAACGGACGGTCACAGCCTGATCACGTCATGGCATCGGGACGCTCCGCACGTCATGCGGGCGCCCGCGGGCATGCCATCATCAAGCTCCGATCGTGCCGTGGTGTCTGGAGTTGGGAGGGCGTGTGGCGATGGAGGCCGGCCCTCGCGACGCATCGCAGCAATCGCCGCACGGAGACGCGCGGCCCCTGCCCCTGACCCCGGACGGCCCCGATGAGACCGGAGCGCTGCACGAGCCCGGTGCACCGGTCCTCGAGGACGGCTCCGACGGTGCGGACGGCGCGGGATCCGTCTCCGGGGAGTCCTTCCGTGAGCTGCGCCCGCCGCGCAGGCTGCGGATCTGGCAGATCGCACCGATCGTGGCCCTCGCCATCCTCGGCTCCCTGATGTTCGCCTTCCCGCTCGCCTTCGAGTTCGGCGACGGAGGGGCGGTCGTGGCCATGCTCGGCCTGCTGCTGAGCTGCTGTGCGGCGGGCTGGGGTCTGATGGCCGCCCGCCGGGTGGGCTACACCTGGCCGGGCCTGCCCCCCAGAGGCTCCGGACGCCGCCCGGACTGGCGCTTCGTCGCGCTCTACGTGGCGATCGTGGCCCTGCTGGCCGTCCTCACCTTCTGGCGGGTGGTCCGCCTCCGCTAGGGCCCCGGTGGCCCGCCCGGGGCCGACGGCCTGGGCACCGGAGGGCGGGTGCGCGCGGCGCCCCGTAGGATCGAGGGATGAGCACCGCACCCCGGCTGTCCTTCCTCAAGGGGCACGGCACCGAGAACGACTTCGTCATCGTCCCCGACCTGGACGGACGCCTGGAGCTGTCCGCGGCCGCCGTCGCCCGGATCTGCGACCGCCGTGCCGGTGTCGGCGGCGACGGGCTGATCCGCGTCGTACGGTCCTCTGCCCACCCCGAGGCGCGGGACATGGCCGACCGGGCCGAGTGGTTCATGGACTACCGCAACAGCGACGGCAGCATCGCCGAGATGTGCGGCAACGGAGTCCGCGTCTTCGCCCGCTATCTCCAGCGGGCCGGACTCGCCGAGGTGGGCGATCTCGCGGTCGCCACCCGGGCCGGAGTGCGCCGGATCCACATCGCCAAGGACGCCGGGGACGCCGCACGGCCGGGCGACGCCGCTGCGGGGACCGACGGCCCGATCACCGTGGAGATGGGCGAGGCCGCACTGCCCGAGCCCGGCCCCGACGGAGAGATCACGGTCACGGTCGGTGAGCGCAGCTGGTCCGCGCGCAATGTGAACATGGGCAATCCGCACGCGGTCGCCTTCGTCGACGACCTCGCCCAGGCCGGTGAGCTGCTCGCGGCCCCCGCCGTGCACCCCGCCTCCGCCTACCCGCACGGCACCAACGTCGAATTCGTCGTCGACCGCGGCCCGCGCCATGTCGCGATGCGCGTGCACGAGCGTGGCTCCGGTGAGACCCGCTCCTGCGGCACCGGCGCCTGCGCCGTGATGGTGGCCACCGCGCGCCGTGACGGGGCCGATCCGGCGGTCACCGGCCACCCCGTCACCTACACCGTGGACGTTCCCGGAGGGCGCCTTGTGATCAGCGAACGGCCGGACGGTACGGTGGAGATGACAGGCCCTGCCGTGATCGTGGCCGAGGGGGAGCTGGACCCCGCTTGGCTCGGCACGGCCCTCGGCTGACACTTCCCTCGAATGGGTGATCCGTTTCACTCTGGGCGAGAGCCGGTCGGCCGTGCGTGATGGGCTCGATAGCATCAAGCACCGGCCCCGGGGGAGTACCCACGCCGGTTGACGCTCGACGCCGCCGGAGGTGCCCATGAGCGCAGAGGCCACCGACCAGGCCCCGTTCGGCCGCAGGCGCGGCCTCCCCCGCATCGACCTGCGCAATCTCCGCAGGTTCAGCCGGGCGGCCCTGCTGGGACCGGCCTCCCGGGGCCGGCTTCCGGACGCGATCGAGCATGTGGCCAAGGTCCACCGCGTACACCATCCCGGAGCCGATCTGGACGTGCTCCGCAAGGCGTATGTGCTGGCCGAGTCCTCCCACCGCGGCCAGATGCGCAAGAGCGGTGAGCCGTACATCACCCATCCGCTGGCCGTCACGCTGATCCTCGCCGAACTGGGCGCCGAGACCACGACGTTGACCGCCTCCCTGCTCCACGACACCGTCGAGGACACCGATGTGACCCTCGATCAGGTGGGGGAGCAGTTCGGTGAGGAGGTCCGCTATCTCGTCGACGGCGTCACCAAGTTGGAGAAGGTCGACTACGGGGCGGCGGCCGAGCCCGAGACCTTCCGCAAGATGCTCGTCGCCACGGGCAACGACGTCCGGGTGATGTCGATCAAACTCGCCGACCGGCTGCACAACATGCGCACCCTCGGCGTGATGCGCCCCGAGAAACAGGCCCGCATCGCCAAGGTCACCCGCGATGTGCTGATCCCGCTCGCCGAGCGGCTCGGGGTGCAGGCGCTCAAGACCGAGCTGGAGGACCTGGTCTTCGCCATCCTCCACCCCGAGGAGTACGCCCGCACCCGCGAGCTGCTCCAGGCCCACGCCGAGCGCCCCGACCCGCTGGCCCGCGCCGCGGAGGACGTACGGAAGGTGCTGCACGAGGCGGGCATCACCGCCGAAGTGCTCGTCCGGCCCCGCCACTCCGTCTCCGTCTACCGGGTCGGGCTCAAGCGCGGCGAGCTGACCGGCACCGACCTCGGCCGGCTTCTCGTGCTCGTCACCGACGACGCGGACTGCTACGCGGTCCTCGGCGAACTGCACACCTGCTTCACCCCGGTGATCTCCGAGTTCAAGGACTTCATCGCGGTCCCCAAGTTCAACCTCTACCAGTCGCTGCACACGGCCGTGGCCGGGCGTGACGGCGAGGTCACCGAAGTCCTCATCCGCACCCACCAGATGCACCGGGTCGCCGAGGCCGGAGTGATCGCCCTCGGCAATCCGTACGCCCCCACGGACGGCGCCGACGCCCCCGAGGGCGAGCGGGCCGACCCCACCCGCCCCGGCTGGCTGTCCCGGCTGCTCGACTGGCAGAGCGCCACCCCCGACCCGGACATCTTCTGGACCTCGCTCCGCGACGACCTCGCCCAGGACCGGGAGATCACGGTCTTCCGCTCCGACGGCGGGACGCTCGGTCTGCCCGCGGGCGCGAGCTGCGTGGACGCCGCCTACGCCCTGTACGGCGAGGACGCGCACTCCTGTATCGGCGCCCGGGTCAACGGCCGGATCGCGACGCTGAGCACGGTGCTGCGCGACGGCGACACCCTGCAGCTGCTGATGGCGAGCGACGCCCGGGACGTCGCCTCCCACGGCCCGTCGCCGGAGTGGCTCGACCACGCCCGCACCCCGGCCGCCCGCATCGCCATCAACCGCTGGCTCGCCGCCCATCCGGCGCCGCAGCCGCCCCAGGACGAGTCCGGGGAGGCGGCCCGGGAGCCGGAGGTGTCCGCCGCCAGGCTCTCCGCGCAGGAGGCGCCGGGCAGGCAGGCTCCCCAGGGCAGGCAGTCTCCCCAGAGCGGCGAGGCGGCCGCCCCCGCCGCTGGTGCGGGCCGGCCCGAGGCGGGCATCGTCGCCGACCTGCCCGGCGCGACCGTAAGGCTCGCCCGCTGCTGTACGCCCGTGCCGCCCGACGCGATCACCGGCTTCGCGGTCCGTGGCGGGGCCGTCACCGTGCACCGCGAGCAGTGCCCCGGAGTGGCGCGGATGACCGCGGCCGGGCGTACGGCCGTCGGAGTGCGCTGGGCGGACGGGAACGACGGCGACGGAGGCGGCGACTATCGCGTGACCCTCTTCGCGGAGGCGTTCAGCAGGCCACATCTGCTCGCGGATCTCACCGAGGCCATCGCCGCCGAGGGCGCGGAAGTGGTGGCGGCCGCCGTCGAACCGCCTCGTGAGCAGCGGGTCCGGCACACCTACACGCTTCAGCTGCCCGACGCGAGCCGGCTGCCGACACTCATGCGGGCCATGCGCAACGTCCCCGGGGTCTACGACGTGACACGCGAGGGCCGCAGTATGGCCGCGGCACGCTCCTGAACGCAGGCGGGCCCACGGCGCTGCTTCACGCCTTCTGAACTCCTTCGGGTGGATCGGTGCCGGGAGCGACTGCGGCGGTGCCGGGGCGCTGGTAGCGGTAGGACATGACGTTTTCTTCGGGGCGCCGCCCCTGGCCGCTGATGCGCACCGGGCGCCGCCGGACCGCGCTGGTGGCCGCCGCCATGGCCGCCGTCTTCCTCGCGGTCGGCCCCTCCTCCGCCGCCGGACCGGTATCCCGTACGCATCCGGAGGCCCTGGGCATCGGTGACCCCCTCTTCCCGCAGCTCGGCAACCCCGGATACGACGTCACGGCGTACGACATCGCCCTCGACTACCACCGTCAGGACCGCCCGCTCGACGCCGTCACCACCATCGACGCCCGCGCCACCGAGGTCCTGCGCACCATCAACCTCGACTTCACCCAGGGGGTCGTGGCCGCGGTGCGGGTCGACGGAGCGCGGGCCCGGTTCGTGACGGTCGGTGAGGACCTGGTGATCACCCCGTCCGTCCCGGTCCCCCGGGGCTCCGGCTTCCGGATCACCGTCCGCCACACCAGTGATCCGCAGGGCGGCGCGAGCGGCGGCTGGGTCCGCACCGGCGACGGGCTGGTCATGGCCAACCAGGCCAACGCCGCCCACCGGGTCTTCCCGTGCAACGACCATCCCGCCGACAAGGCCCGCTTCACCTTCCGGATCACCGCCCCTAAGAGCCTTACGGTCGTCGCGGGCGGTCTGCCCGGACAGCGTGTCCGCAAGGGATCGCGGACCACCTGGACGTACCGCCTCGCCCACCCCATGGCCACCGAGCTGGCGCAGATCTCCATCGGCCGCTCCGCCGTGCCGCACCGCACCGGTCCCCATGGACTCCCGGTGCGCGACGTCGTACCCGTGGCGGACCGCGCACGGCTGGAGAAGTGGCTCGCGCGCACTCCCGGACAGCTGGCCTGGCTGGAGAAGAAGGCCGGGCGCTATCCCTTCGAGAACTACGGAGTGCTGATCGCCCATGCCACCACCGGCTTCGAACTGGAGACACAGACGCTCTCCCTCTTCGAGCGCGACCTGTTCACCAGCGAGGACCTGCCGCGGTGGTACATCGAGTCGATCATGGTGCACGAGCTGGCCCACCAGTGGTTCGGCGACAGCGTCAGCCCGCGCCGCTGGTCCGATCTGTGGCTCAACGAGGGCCACGCCACTTGGTACGAGGCCCTGTACGCCGATGAGCACGGTAAGGCGAGCATGAAGCAGCGGATGCGCAAGGCGTACGGGCAGTCCGACGCCTGGCGGGCCGAGGCGGGACCGCCCGCGGCCCCCAAGCCCGCCGACCCCGGTCAGCAGATCGGCATCTTCCGCCCGGTCGTCTACGACGGCAGCGCGCTGGTGCTGTACGCGCTGCGGCAGCGGATCGGCCGGACCGCCTTCGAACGGCTGGAACGCCAATGGGTCCTCCGCCATCGCGACGGTGTGGCCTCGACCGCCGACTTCATCCACCTGGCCTCCGAGGTGGCGGGGCGCGATCTGAGCGGATTCCTCCGGCCGTGGCTCTACGGAAAGAAGACGCCGCCGATGCCGGGCCACCCCGACTGGAAGCCGGCGGCGAAGGAGAGCACCAAGGGCGCCGCCCTGCCGAGCGCGCGGACGGGACGGCATGCGGTGGGTTACACCGTGCCATGGGCGGTGAAACCCGGGTGACGGCCAGGCCGCCGCGTGCGACCATCAATGAGTCGGCGTCGCGGCCGGCCCGCGGGGGAATCCCACGGGCTCCTCACGCGTTGTCGGCAGTGACGGTATTCCACGACGTAAGGATTCCTTTGACCCACTCCTCTTCCCTTCCGCAGGACCGGCAGCGACTCGCCGAGAGCCTTCGGGCCGACGCCCTGATGGAAGAGGACGTCGCCTGGAGTCACGAGATCGACGAGGAGCGTGACGGCGACCAGTACGACCGCTCCGACCGTGCCGCACTCCGGCGCGTGGCGGGGCTGTCCACCGAGCTCGAGGACGTCACCGAGGTCGAGTACCGCCAGCTGCGCCTGGAGCGCGTGGTGCTGGTCGGCGTCTGGACCTCCGGCACCGTGCAGGACGCGGAGAACTCCCTTGCGGAGCTCGCCGCGCTCGCCGAGACGGCCGGCGCCCTGGTGCTCGACGGCGTGATCCAGCGGCGCAACAAGCCGGACCCCGCCACCTACATCGGATCCGGCAAGGCCGAGGAACTGCGCGACATCGTGGTGGAATCCGGCGCCGACACCGTGGTCTGCGACGGTGAGCTGAGCCCCGGCCAGCTGATCCACCTCGAGGACGTCGTCAAGGTCAAGGTGGTCGACCGGACCGCCCTGATCCTCGACATCTTCGCCCAGCACGCCAAGTCCCGAGAGGGCAAGGCGCAGGTCTCGCTCGCCCAGATGCAGTACATGCTGCCGCGGCTGCGAGGCTGGGGTCAGTCGCTGTCCCGGCAGATGGGTGGCGGTGGTTCCGGATCCGCGGGCGGCGGTATGGCCACCCGCGGTCCCGGTGAGACCAAGATCGAGACGGACCGGCGCCGCATCCGCGAGAAGATGGCGAAGATGCGCCGTGAGATCGCCGAGATGAAGACCGGCCGCGACATCAAGCGGCAGGAGCGCCGGCGCCACAAGGTCCCCTCGGTCGCCATCGCCGGATACACCAACGCGGGCAAGTCCTCACTGCTCAACCGGCTCACCGGCGCGGGCGTGCTGGTGGAGAACGCGCTGTTCGCCACCCTGGACCCGACCGTGCGCCGGGCGGAGACTCCCAGCGGGCGGCTCTACACCCTGGCGGACACCGTCGGATTCGTCCGCCATCTGCCGCACCACCTGGTGGAGGCGTTCCGCTCCACCATGGAGGAGGTCGGCGACGCCGATCTGATCCTCCATGTGGTGGACGGCTCGCATCCGGCACCGGAGGAGCAGCTGGCCGCCGTGCGTGAGGTGATCCGCGATGTGGGCGCGGTCGACGTGCCCGAGATCGTCGTGATCAACAAGGCGGATCTGGCCGACCCCCTGGTGGTGCAGCGGCTGCTGCGCATGGAGCGGCGCGCCATGGCGGTGTCGGCGCGCAGCGGGCTGGGCATCGACGAGCTGCTCGCGGTCATCGACGAGGAGCTGCCCCGGCCCCAGGTCGAGATCGAAGTGCTGGTGCCGTACACCCACGGCAAGCTGGTCGCACGTACGCACGCCGACGGCGAGGTGATCTCCGAGGAGCACACCCCGGAGGGCACCCTGCTCAAGGCGCGGGTCCACGAGGAGCTCGCCGCGGAGCTGCGGCGTTACGTACCGGCCGCGGCCGGCGGACAGCACTAGCCACGACAAGCACACGGCGAGGGCCCGCCCCCGGACATCCGGAGGCGGGCCCTCGCCGTATGACGCCTGACGGCTACCGGCTCTAGCCAGTCGCCGTCAGGCGGCCGGTCACTGGTTCGCGAACTTCTTGCTGACCGCGTTGTAGACGCCCTTCGCCTCGGGACCCAGGTGCGGGCCCGCCAGCCAGGTCGCGTCGGACGGGCCGATCGAGGTGTTGGACACCAGCGCCGGCTGGCCGTCCGAGCCCTCGGCCACCCAGCCACCGCCGGAGGAGCCCGCGGTCATGGTGCAGCCGATGCGGTACATCGTCGGCTGCTCGGCGTCCAGCGAGAGCCGGCCCGGCTTGTCGGCGCACTGGTTCATCTTCTGGCCGTCGAACGGCGCGGCGGCCGGGTAGCCGGTGGCCGTGATCTCGTCGATGGACTTCACCGCCGGGGCGTCGAAGTCGACCGGCAGCGCGCCGCCCACCGTCTCCTCGAGTGACTTGCCGCCGCTGACCTCCGGCTTCACATGCATCACCGCGAAGTCGTACGGGGCGCCCTTGCCGCCCACGGCCGCACCGGTGTCGATCCACTGTGAGGAGGTCTGCGCCCAGTCGGCCCACCAGACGCCCTTGGGGGCCAGCTCCTCCTTGGTGGCGTTCTCCAGCTCCGCCTGCGACTTGCCCGAGTCGTTGTAGGAGGGGACGAACATCAGGTTCTTGTACCAGCCGCCGCCCTTGCCCGCGTGGACGCAGTGGCCCGCCGTCCACACCAGGTTGGACTTGCCGGGGTGCGCCGGGTCCTTGACCACGGTCGCGGAGCAGACCATCGAGCCCTCGGGGCCGTCGAAGAAGACCTTGCCCGCATAGGGGACGTTGGCGCTGTACGGGCTGGCGACCTCCTTGGCCTGGACCGGCTGCGGATCGGGATCGGTCACACCCTGGTCGTCCGCGATGTCGCTGTCGTCGACCGGCTTGTCGGGCTCCTGCGCCTCGCGCATCCGGTCCGGCTTCCACAGACCCTTGATGATCGGGTTGATGAAGTCACCGGCCTCCCGCAGCCAGTCGTTCTTGTCCCAGTTGTTCCAGGCACCGTCCTTCCACTGGTCCAGATCGATGCCGAGGTTCTTCAGCTTGTCGTTGAGATTGTCGGGCAGCTTGATGTCGTCCGCGCCCTGCTGTGCCGACGACTCGGCCGGCTTGGCATCGGTGTTGTCGTCCGAGTCGCACGCGGTGACGGTGAGCGCCAGCACCGAGGCTATGGCGGCTACGGCCAGCGCGGGTCGGCGTTTGGATGGCATGGGCGGAACTCCCCCTGAGGTTCTGAGCTGCTCTACGGCCTGTGTGGAATTGTCATGCACCGCCCCGGCAACCGGGGTGGCATCCCACTATGCCGGTGCCGCCTACGACGGCTGCGAGCGGGGCCTTGGTTCCCGGCCGCAAGGATCTTCGCTCAGCCCGTGATCCGGAGCCTGACGCGTCGTTGGTACGTACGGGGGACAGCCGGAGGGTGTTCAGCAGCAGGAGGACCGAGACTCGTGGCCGTGACCCAGCTCCCGTCGTTGGCCCTGTCCGCCGTCCGCGACGGCGGTGGTGCCGCCCAGGGCATTCTGCGGCGCCAGGCGCTGCGTGAGTCGGCCGCCCGCACCTACGCCCGGACGCTGCCCATCGTTCCGGTGCGCGCTCGGGGGATGACGGTCGAAGGGGCCGACGGCCGCCGCTATCTCGACTGTCTTTCCGGCGCCGGAGTACTGGCCCTGGGGCACAACCACCCGGTGGTGCTGGACGCCGTCCGGGCCGTTCTGGACGCGGAAGCGCCCCTGCAGGTCCTGGACCTGGCCACACCGGTCAAGGACGCCTTCATGGACGAGCTGTTCGCCACCCTGCCGCCCGCGCTCGCCGCCCGCGCGCGGGTCCAGTTCTGCGGACCGGCGGGCACGGACGCGGTCGAGGCCGCGCTCAAGCTGGTGCGGACCGCCACCGGTCGCGACGGTCTGCTCGCCTTCTCCGGGGCGTACCACGGTATGACGGCCGGTGCGCTGGCCGCCTCCGGCGGCGCCCCGGCGGCCGGTGTGACCCGGTTGCCCTTCCCGTATGACTACCGCTGCCCGTTCGGGGTCGGAGGAGAGCGCGGTGTCGAACTCTCCGCGCGCTGGACCGAGCGGCTGCTCGACGACCCGAAGGGCGGGCCGCCCCGCCCGGCCGGGATGATCCTCGAACCCGTGCAGGGCGAGGGCGGAGTGATTCCGGCACCGGACGCCTGGCTGCGCCGGATGCGGGAGATCACCGAGGCCCGCTCCATCCCGCTCATCGCGGACGAGGTCCAGACCGGTGTCGGGCGCACCGGGGCCTTCTGGGCGGTCGACCACGCCAGTGTGGTGCCCGATGTGATGGTGCTCTCCAAGGCGATCGGCGGGGGCCTGCCATTGGCCGTCGTGGTCTACCGGGAGGACCTCGACGTCTGGCCGCCCGGAGCACACGCGGGCACCTTCCGGGGCAACCAGCTGGCGATGGCGGCGGGCGCGGCGACCCTCGCCCAGGTCCGGGAGAACAACCTCGCCGAGCGGGCGGCGACCGTCGGCGGTCGGATGCTGGAGCGGCTGCACCGATTCGCCGCCGGACGCCCGCAGATCGGGGAGGTACGCGGCCGCGGCCTGATGATCGGCCTGGAACTGGTCGCCCCGGAGGCCGACCCCGCCACGGACACCGACCGCGAGGGGCCCTCGGTCGAGCAAGCCCACCCGGCGGGTGCCGAGGGCGGGCGCGCGGACGGACCCCAGCCGAACGGGGCTTCGCGGGATGGAGCTCTGCCGGACGGGACTTCTCGGGACGGAGCTTTCCTGGACGGGACTTCGCTGGACGGGGCCCTGCCGGATGGGATCCTGCGCGATGGAGACCCATCCGCCGCATACGCCGATATCGCGCATACGGCGGCTCCGCCCGCTGCCCCCGCGCTCGCGGCGGCCGTCCAGCAGGAGTGCCTGCGGCGCGGGCTCATCGTCGAACTCGGCGGGCGCCACGGCGGGGTGATCCGCCTTCTCCCTCCATTGACCATCACCGACGAGCAGGCAGAGGCCGTCCTGGACCGGCTCGCCGACGCCCTGGACGCGGCGATCCGCACCGCTGGAACCCGCTCCGGCGAGGTCCCGCCCACCGCTTCCCCGTTCGCCCAGCCGCTCACCGGAGACCACCGGTGACGTGCCCCGCACCGTACGACCGCAGCACCATCGCACCACCGAAGGAGGCAGGCGCCGGGCCCAGGACGTGAACGCCATGACGCCCGCGCCGCACCCACCATGCCGCACACCCCCGGGGGAGCCCCCTTGTCTCCCCAGCCGCAGCCCGTGCCCGGCGCCATGACCGACCCCGACGACTCCCCCCGCCCCGGCCCCCCTACGCCCCTCCCGCACGCGTCCCTCCCCCACCCGTCCCACGCGGCGCCACTCCTGGGCGGGGTGACAAGGCGGCCCGTCCCACCAGCGGCGGTGTCGACGGTCAGAGCACCGTCCCCCGCCGTGACGGCGGCAGGAGCCCAGACAGCGCCCTCAGCGTCGCCCCAGCTCCCAGCGGTGGCCTCCTCTCCACCGGCGCCCCCGTCCCCGGCGGCGTCACCATCCCCAGCGGTACCGCAGCCCCTACCGGTGTCCCCGTCCCCGGCGGCGCCGCCCGCCACGGCACCGCCTGCGGCGTTGCCGTCTGCCGCGACGTTGCCTGCCGCGGCGCCACCTGCCGCGGCGCCGCTCGTGAGTGCGGCGGGAGCACCCCGCCCACCGGCCCCGGAGCGCCCCTCCGACGAGTCGTCCCCGCCGCGGCTGTCTCCCCAGGGGGCGCCCTTCGCCACGACGGCCGTTCCCCGGCAGGACCGCACTGGTCATGACGCGCCCGATGACCGCGCCCCGCAGGCAGGCGTGGATCCGCTGGACGACCCCGACCCGCAGACCGCGGCCGACGCGGCGGCCGTCGAGAACCTGCTGCGCTGCTGGGTACGGGAGAGCGGCCTCGCACGCCCCGAGGAGGGCACCCTGCGCATTCCCCTCGCCGCCAGCGGAACCGTCCTCCTCGTTCCGGTGCGCTACTGGTCGCCCACCGGCTGGCACCGCTTCGGCCCGCCGCTGCTGGAGCACGGCCCCCATGACGCACCCGCTGTCGGAGCGGTCACCCTCGCGGCCCTGCTCACCCGCGAGGCGACGTACAGCGCGCGGCGGGACGATCCCGACGCGGACGCCACCGAACTCGTCGGCCGTGTCGCGGACTCCGTACGACGCATCGCCTCCTTCCTCGCCCACCGCCGGGCCACGCCGGCCGATCCCGGAGCGAGCACCCCGTTCCTCAGCGCGGAACAGTCCCTCTTGTTCGGCCACCCCTTGCATCCCACGCCCAAGAGCCGCGAGGGCCTCTCGGACGCCGAATCCACCATCTGCTCACCGGAAACGCGTGGCTCCTTCCCCCTTCACTGGATCGCGGTCGACCGTTCCGTACTGGCCTGCGAGTCGGCCTGGACGGAGCGCGGCCGTACCGTGCCCGCCGAGCGACTCGCCCTCTCCCTGGCGGGCAGCGGTCTCCAACTGCCCACCGGGACCGTGCCCGTACCACTTCACCCCTGGCAGGCTCGTGAGATCCGGCACCGGCCGGACGTCGCCGCGCTCTTCGACGCCGGCCTGTTGCACGACCTCGGGCCGTCCGGCGGGCACTGGCACCCCACCTCCTCGGTCCGCACCGTCTACCGGCCCGGCGCACCCGCCATGGTGAAACTCTCCCTCGGTCTGCGGATCACCAACTCCCGTCGTGAGAACCTCCGTAAGGAACTTCGCCGCGGTGTCGAGGTACACCGGCTGCTCCGCAGCGGACTGGCCGAGCAGTGGCGGGCGGCCTTCCCCGGATTCCCGGGCTTCGACATCGTCCGGGACCCGGCCTGGCTCGCCGTCGACGGACCGGACGGCGATCCCCTGACCGGCCTGGACGTCGTCATCCGGCACAACCCGTTCGGCCCCGGCGACGACGCCGTCTGCGTCGCCGGACTTGTCGCGCTACGCCCCTGGCCCGGCCAGCCGGTGATGCGTTCCCGACTCGCCCACCTCGTCGCCCGGCTCGCCGCTCGCACCGGCCGTTCCACGGCGGCGGTCGGCGCGGAGTGGTTCCTGCGCTATCTGCACACGGTCGTACGCCCCGTGCTCTGGCTGGACGGAGAAGCCGGCATCGCGCTCGAGGCGCACCAGCAGAACACCCTGGTGCTGCTGGACCCCGACGGCTGGCCGATCGGCGGCCGCTACCGGGACAACCAGGGCTACTACTTCCGCACGTCCCGGCACGCCGAACTCCAGCGCCGGCTGCCCGGTATCGGCGGCCGCAGCGACACCTTCGTCTCCGATGAGGTCGCCGATGAGCGGTTCGCCTACTACCTCGGCGTCAACAACGTCCTTGGACTGATCGGTGTCTTCGGATCCCAGCGGCTCGTCGACGAGCGCGTCCTGGTGGCCGCGTTCCGCCGTTTTCTCACCGATGCCGCGTCCGGCCACGGCAGGACCCGCTCATCTCTCCCCGCCCGGCTCCTGGAGTCCCCCACCCTGCGGTGCAAGGCCAATCTGCTCACGCGGCTGCGCGGCCTGGACGAACTCGTGGGACCGGTGGACACCCAGTCCGTCTATGTGACCATCGCCAACCCCCTCGCCATGTCTGACACCACTGCTGTCGCCCCCACGGCCTGACCCCGCGATCACGCCCCTCACCCTCACGTCTCTCAGGACGTGCCCAGACCCATGAGAGGAGAGCGTCGCCGTGCCGCACACCGACTCCACCACGAACTCCAGCACCGACGACACCATCGACCTGCGGCTGCGCCAGGAAGAGGATGCCGCACGACTCATCGACCTGGACTCCACCGGGCCGGGGGCCGAGGACCGGCCGGATCTGCTGGACCACATCGCCGAATGGGGACCCGTCAGCACCTCGGCGGGTGCCTTCCAGCTCGTCCCGGTCCGCATCGGGCGCGATCTGCGGCTCATCGCTCGCTGGATGAACGACCCGTCCGTGGCCGCCTTCTGGGAGCTCGACGGTCCCGATGAGACCACCGCGAGCCACCTCGGCGGCCAGCTCCACGGCGACGGCCGCAGCGTGCCCTGCCTGGGCGTCCTGGACGGCGTCCCGATGAGCTATTGGGAGGTGTACCGCGCAGATCTGGACCCGCTCGCGCGGTACTACCCGGCCCGGCCGCACGACACGGGTCTCCACTTGCTCATCGGCCGGGTCAGCGATCGTGGCCGTGGCCTGGGGACGACTCTGCTCCGCGCGGCAGCCGACCTCGTGCTCCGGCACCGTCCGTCCTGCACCCGCGTCGTGGCCGAACCGGATCTTCGCAACACCCCTTCCGTGGCGGCCTTCCTCGGCGCCGGCTTCCGCTTCTCGGCGGAGATCGAACTCCCTGGCAAACGCGCCGCGCTGATGCTGCGCGACCGCGCCCTGCGACATGTCCTGTGAACCTCCGCGACCATCCGTGACCCCCGGTGATGAATCCGTTTCGATGCGAGACTCTGCTGTTGATACACCGCTCGGCCGTTCGCGGTTCCCACACGGCGGGGACCCGCCCGGACTCCGATCCCGCCGGAACCGTCCGTCACCGACCACTCCGAGGAGAGTGATGTCGGTGCCGCCCCGTAGGCTGGCAGCCCTATGACTGAATCGTCCTCGCCTCCACTCGCCGATCTGCTGCACGCCGCCGTCACCGCCGTCGGCGGCACCGAGCGCCCTGGCCAGGCCGCCATGGCCCAAGCCGTGGCGGAGGCGATCGACGACGGCTCCCATCTGCTGGTTCAGGCCGGCACCGGCACCGGGAAGTCCCTCGGCTATCTGGTCCCTGCCCTCGCCCACGGCGAGCGCGTCGTCGTCGCCACGGCGACCCTCGCCCTGCAGCGGCAGCTCGTCGAGCGCGACCTGCCCCGCACCGTGGAGGCACTGCATCCGCTGCTGCGCCGCCGCCCCGAGTTCGCGATGCTCAAGGGCCGCTCCAACTATCTGTGCCTGCACCGGCTCCACGAGGGCGTCCCGCAGGAGGACGCCGAGGAGTCCGGCCTGTTCGATCCCTTCGAGGCCGCCGCGCCCACCAGCAGGCTCGGCAAGGACCTGCTGCGGCTGCGCGATTGGTCGGACGAGACCGAGACGGGTGACCGGGACGATCTGACCCCCGGAGTCTCGGACCGCGCCTGGTCCCAGGTGTCGGTCACCTCCCGGGAATGCCTCGGTGCGTCCAAGTGCGCCTATGGCGCGGAGTGCTTCGCCGAGGCCGCCCGTGAGCGGGCCAAGCTCGCCGAGGTCGTCGTCACCAACCACGCGCTGCTCGCCATCGATGCCATCGAAGGCGCCCCCGTGCTGCCCAGCCATGAGGTGCTGATCGTCGACGAGGCCCATGAGCTGGTCTCCCGGGTCACCGGCGTCGCCAGCGGAGAGCTCACCCCCGGCCAGGTCAACCGCGCCGTGCGGCGTGCCGCGAAGCTGGTCAACGAACAGGCGGCGGACGCCCTCCAGACCGCCTCGGAGGGTTTCGAGCGGCTGATGGAGCTCGCCCTGCCCGGACGCCTGGAGAAGATCCCCGAGGAGCTCGGCCATGTGCTGATGGCGCTGCGCGACGCGGCCCGCACGGTGATCTCGGCGCTCGGCGCCACGCGGGACGCCTCGGTCAAGGACGAGGACGCGGTCCGCAAGCAGGCGCTGGGGGCCGTGGAGAACATCCACCAGGTGGCCGAGCGGATCGTCGAGGGGTCCGAGTACGACGTGGTCTGGTACGAGCGGCACGACCGCTTCGGTGCCTCGCTGCGTGTCGCCCCGCTCTCCGTGTCCGGGCTGCTGCGCGAGAAGCTGTTCGAGGACCGGTCCGTCGTCCTCACCTCCGCCACGCTCAAGCTCGGCGGGGACTTCAACGGAGTGGCCGCCTCCCTCGGTCTCGCCCCCGAGAGTCCGCAGGACCCGGAGGGCGGCGAGGACGCAGCGCCCCGCTGGCAGGGCCTCGACGTCGGCTCGCCCTTCGACTACTCCAAGCAGGGGATTCTCTACGTCGCCAAGCACCTCGCCCAGCCAGGCCGCGAGGGCAGCCGCGCCGATATGCTCGATGAGCTCGCCGAGCTGGTGGAGGCCGCGGGTGGCCGGACGCTCGGGCTGTTCTCCTCGATGCGCGCCGCCCAGACGGCCGCGGAGGAACTGCGCGGGCGCCTTGACATGCCCATCCTCCTCCAGGGCGAGGAGACGCTGGGCGAGCTGATCCGTGCCTTCGCCGCCGACGCCAGGACCTGTCTGTTCGGCACGCTGTCCCTCTGGCAGGGCGTCGATGTGCCGGGGCCCAGCTGTCAGTTGGTGGTCATGGACCGAGTGCCCTTCCCCCGCCCCGACGACCCTCTGATGAGCGCTCGCCAGAAGGCGGTGGAGGAGGCCGGGGGCAATGGCTTCATGGCCGTCGCCGCGACCCATGCCGCCCTGCTCATGGCCCAGGGTGCGGGACGGCTCGTGCGGGCTTCGGGCGACCGCGGCATCGTCGCCGTCCTGGATCCGCGTGTCGAGCGGGCTCGGTACGGGTCGTTCCTGCGCAAGTCCATGCCGGACTTCTGGTATACGACCGACCGCAACCAGGTGCGCCGCTCGCTGGCCGCCATTGACGCGGCGGCCAAGGCTCAGGGGGCCTAGGGTCTGCCGTCAAAGAAAGCAGGGCGCCCCGTTTGCCGACGGGACCTGGCGAGGGGTGTCCCGCGTCGGCCCGCATACAGCAGGGCCCCGGAACCGGCGCAGTGGTTCCGGGGCCCGGTCGTGGGGCACGCTAGAGGCGCACCTCGATCCGGCGCGCTCAGACGCGCCGCAGCACCGCGACGACCTTGCCCAGAATGGTGGCCTCGTCGCCGGGGATCGGCTGGTAGGCGGCGTTGTGCGGGAGCAGCCACACATGGCCGTCCTCACGCTTGAAGCGCTTCACCGTGGCCTCGCCGTCGAGCATCGCGGCGACGATGTCACCGTTCTCGGCGACGGGCTGGCGGCGCACCGTCACCCAGTCACCGTCGCAGATGGCGGCTTCGATCATGGAGTCGCCGACCACCTTCAGCACAAAGAGCTCACCGTCGCCGACCAGCTGCCGGGGGAGCGGGAAGACATCCTCGACCGACTCCTCGGCGAGGATCGGGCCACCTGCCGCGATCCGGCCGACCAGCGGCACATAAGAGGCCGCGGGCTTGCCGGTGGTGTCCGCGGGCTGGGTGCTGGGCTGGTCGGAGCCGCGGACCTCGTAGGCCCGGGGCCGGTGGGGATCGCGCCGCAGAAAGCCCTTGCGCTCCAGAGCCATCAGCTGGTGGGCGACGGACGAGGTGCTGGAGAGGCCCACCGCCTGGCCGATCTCCCGCATGGACGGAGGGTAACCGCGCCGCTGCACAGAGTCGCGAATGACCTCGATGACGCGCCGCTGCCGGTCGGTCAGCCCTGAGCTGTCCGCCCGGATGCCTGGAGGTCGCCCTGGTAGCGAGCGCGTGGGCTTTTGGCTCTCCGGGGTCGTGGTGTCGTCGTTCATCGGGTGGGTTTGGTTCATCGCGTGTGTCTGTTCGAGTCGGCTCTGGGAGCGCTCTTGGGTGGTAAAGGTTGCGCTCTCTGCGGTGGTGGTCACGACGGCCCCTCTCGAGATGTTCTCCCTAGTTGGACAACGGTAGTTGCTTTCGAAAGGTTGCGCCAAACACACGTTCGAGTGAAATTTCGTAGATGAGCTGACGTGATCACAGGGTTAGGTGTATAGGCCGTTTGATCCGGCCGCTGTCGGGTGGCCCCAGTCTTGCATCCCGACCCCCGCGAATTCGGGACCGGCGGGGTTCGCGTAGTCTCGTGCCTGCTCCCGAGCCGTGACACGCCATCCGGGTCGGTTGAGTGCCGGACACCAGATCTAGTGGTTTGATGGATGCAAGCCACCCACAGGTTGTGGTCCCTGGTGATTCGAAGCCAAGGTTTTCGCCTATGCTTGTGGCCGTCTCGGCGGGCCTTCGCGGCTCGCTCGGGGCTTGTCAGCCATGCTCAGTCATGCGCCGTTCTTGAGGGTGAGGGAGGGATCGGAGCGATGCACTGCCCCTTCTGCAGGCACCCCGACAGTCGTGTGGTCGACAGCCGTACTACGGACGACGGCTGCTCGATTCGCCGGCGCCGCCAGTGCCCCGACTGCTCGCGTCGCTTCACGACCGTGGAGACCGCGTCACTGATGGTGATCAAGCGCAGTGGGGTCACCGAGCCCTTCAGTCGCGACAAGGTCATCTCCGGGGTGCGCAAGGCGTGCCAGGGCCGTCCGGTCACCGAGGACGCTCTCGCCAAGCTCGGTCAGCAGGTGGAGGAGGCGGTCCGGGCCACCGGCAGCGCCGAGCTGTCCACCCATGACGTCGGGCTCGCCATACTCGGCCCGCTCCAGAAGCTCGACCTCGTCGCTTATCTCCGCTTCGCCTCCGTCTACCGCGCCTTCGACTCCCTCGAGGACTTCGAGGCGGCCGTCGCGGAGCTGCGTGACCAGCAACGGCCTCCTGCGCACGACCGCGGGTCCGGCGCCGAAGGGGCCGCGGAGGCCCCCGCGCCGGCCATTGCCGCCGACTGACCGGCGGCCCACACACCTGCCCGGAGCGCTTGGCGTGTCCGGGTGAAAGACAGACACCGTGCCTCGGGAAGAAATGGGCACATCAGGGCGTTTTCGCCCGTACAGGGAGGCGGAATGACAGAGACGACGAGCGGCCCGGCACGAGGCTCCCGCTCCAAGGGAAGCAAGGCGAACAAGGGCCTGCGCATCGAGCGCATTCACACCACCCCCGGCGTGCATCCGTACGACGAGGTGGTCTGGGAGCGCCGTGACGTCGTCATGACCAACTGGCGCGACGGTTCGGTCAACTTCGAGCAGCGCGGCGTGGAGTTCCCCGACTTCTGGTCGGTGAACGCGGTCAACATCGTCACGAGCAAGTATTTCCGCGGTGCTGTGGGCTCCCCGGACCGCGAGGCGAGCCTGAAGCAGCTCATCGACCGCGTGGTGCGGACCTACCGCAAGGCCGGTGAGGACAATGGCTACTTCGCCTCGCCCGCGGACGCCGAGATCTTCGATCACGAGCTCACCCATGCGCTGCTGCACCAGGTCTTCAGCTTCAATTCGCCTGTCTGGTTCAACGTCGGCACCAAGCAGCCGCAGCAGGTCAGCGCCTGCTTCATCCTCTCCGTGGACGATTCCATGGAGTCGATCCTGGACTGGTACAAGGAAGAGGGGATGATCTTCAAGGGCGGTTCCGGCGCCGGCCTGAACCTCTCCCGCATCCGCTCCTCCAAGGAGCTCCTCTCCTCGGGCGGCAACGCCTCCGGCCCCGTCTCCTTCATGCGCGGCGCCGACGCCTCGGCCGGGACGATCAAGTCGGGCGGCGCCACCCGCCGGGCCGCCAAGATGGTCGTGCTCGACGTCGACCACCCGGACGTCGAGGCGTTCATCGAGACCAAGGTCAAGGAGGAGGAGAAGATCCGCGCCCTGCGCGACGCGGGCTTCGACATGGACCTGGGCGGCGATGACATCACGTCCGTCCAGTACCAGAACGCCAACAACTCCGTCCGCGTGAACGACACGTTCATGAAGGCGGTGGAGTCCGGCTCGAAGTTCGGACTGCGCAGCCGGATGACCGGTGAGCCCATCGAGGAGGTCGATGCCAAGGCGCTGTTCCGCAAGATGGCCGAGGCGGCCTGGGCCTGCGCCGACCCCGGCATCCAGTACGACGACACCATCAACCACTGGCACACCTCGCCGGAGACGGGCCGGATCACCGCCTCCAACCCGTGCAGCGAGTACATGCACCTGGACAACTCCTCGTGCAACCTCGCCTCGCTCAACCTGATGAAGTTCCTCCAGGACGACGACGCGGGCAACCAGCGCTTCGACGCCGAGCGCTTCGCCAAGGTCGTCGAGCTGGTCATCACCGCGATGGACATTTCCATCTGCTTCGCGGACTTCCCGACCGAGAAGATCGGTGAGACCACCCGAGCCTTCCGCCAGCTGGGCATCGGCTACGCCAACCTGGGCGCCCTGCTGATGGCCACCGGTCACGCCTACGACAGCGACGGCGGCCGGGCCCTGGCCGGAGCCATCACCTCCCTGATGACCGGCACCTCGTACAAGCGCTCCGCGGAGCTCGCTGCCGTGGTCGGCCCGTACGACGGCTATGCCCGCAACGCGGACGCCCACAAGCGCGTCATGAAGCAGCACTCGGACGCCAACGCCGCCGCCAAGCGCATGGACGACCTGGACACCCCGGTCTGGGCCGCGGCCACCGAGGCGTGGCAGGACGTGCTGCGCCTCGGTGAGAAGAACGGCTTCCGCAACGCCCAGGCCTCGGTGCTCGCGCCGACCGGCACCATCGGCCTGATGATGGACTGCGACACCACGGGCGTCGAGCCGGACCTGGCCCTGGTCAAGTTCAAGAAGCTGGTCGGCGGCGGCTCCATGCAGATCGTGAACAACACGGTCCCCAAGGCGCTCAAGCGGCTCGGCTACCAGGAGGAGCAGGTCGAGGCGATCGTCGCCCACATCGCCGACCACGGCAATGTGATCGACGCGCCGGGGCTGAAGCCCGAGCACTACGAGGTCTTCGACTGCGCGATGGGCGAGCGCTCCATCTCGCCGATGGGCCATGTGCGGATGATGGCGGCCGCCCAGCCGTTCCTGTCCGGTGCCATCTCCAAGACGGTCAACATGCCGGAGTCGGCCACCATCGAGGAGATCGAGGAGATCTACTTCGAGGGCTGGAAGCTCGGCCTCAAGGCGCTGGCGATCTACCGCGACAACTGCAAGGTCGGCCAGCCGCTCTCCGCCAAGAAGAAGGAGGAGAAGGAGCAGGCCGAGCCCGAGGTCGAGAAGGTCGTCGAGTACCGCCCGGTCCGCAAGCGCCTCCCCAAGGGCCGTCCCGGCATCACCACCTCCTTCACGGTGGGCGGCGCCGAGGGCTACATGACCGCCAACTCCTACCCGGACGACGGTCTCGGCGAGGTCTTCCTGAAGATGTCCAAGCAGGGCTCGACCCTGGCGGGCATGATGGACGCCTTCTCGATCGCCGTGTCGGTCGGTCTCCAGTACGGCGTGCCCCTGGAGACCTACGTCTCGAAGTTCACCAACATGCGCTTCGAGCCGGCCGGTATGACGGACGACCCGGACGTGCGGATGGCGCAGTCGATCGTCGACTACATCTTCCGCCGGCTGGCGCTGGACTTCCTGCCCTTCGAGACCCGCTCGGCGCTCGGCATCCACTCTGCCGAGGAGCGTCAGCGCCACCTGGAGACGGGGTCCTACGAGCCCGCCGAGGACGAGGTGGATGTCGAGGGCCTGGCCCAGTCGGCACCGCGCCATGTGGACGCCCCGAAGAACAGCACCTCCCAGCCGCGGACCACGCCTGGGGCGCAGCGGGAGGCCCACAGCTCGACCGAACTGGTCGAGATTCAGTTGGGGTTGAACGCGGACGCGCCGCTCTGCTTCTCCTGCGGCACCAAGATGCGCCGCGCGGGCAGCTGCTACCTGTGCGAGGGCTGCGGTTCGACGAGCGGCTGCAGCTGATCGCGGGCCCTTGCGGATGACATCGATGCGATGACATCCGAGGCGGGGCGTGGGCCTTCGGGTCCGCGCCCCGCCGTCGTCTCGTGGCGTCGTATGGCGCGCAGCCGGACCGGGGGTGGTGACGGACTCCCCGGTATGTGATGGGGGCCACCGTGCCGCCGTAGGATGGCTCGGTGCTGGTCAAGTGGATTCGCTGCACCGTGGTGGACCGCCCGGGTTTCGAGCGGGGGCAGCGGAAGTGGGCGGGGTTGCCCGGCGAACCGGGATTCCGGGGGCAGGGCGGTGGCTGGAGCCGAGGGCGTCCGAATGTGGCGCATGTCTTCGCGTTCTGGGAGAGCCGGGCGTTCTACGACTCCTTCATGGCGCGGTCGCACGACCGGCTCGCGGCCGCGCAGTCGGGCACCTATCGGGACATGCAAGTCCGGCTGTTCGAGCACCGGTTCGATGTGAAGGTCGGCTTCGAACCGCGGTTCTCCGACGCGGACGTGGTGCGGGTCGCGCACTGCCGTGTGCGCCCCGACCGGGTCGATCACTTCACGCTGGTGCAGGAGAAGGTGTGGAACCCGGCGATGGCCGGGTCTCCCGGGATGCTGCGCGGAGTGTTCGGCGAGGCGCCGGGGAACGAGTTCCTGGTGCTGTCGATGTGGGACTCGGCGGCCGAGCACGGGAAGTACCGCGAGGAGCGGGTCGAGCGGCTCGGCCTGCGCGCGCAGATCGAAGCGGACGTGGCGGCGATCGCCGGCGATGTCGTACGGGTCGAGTCCGCCTGGACGGTGTGAGCGCGGAACCGAGCCCGCTGCCGCTCGGCGGGCAGTCCTGATCACCGGCGGGCAGGGAGATACACCCCGGCCCGGACGGCGACGGCGACGGCTGCCGCCGTCTGGTCGGCGAGCGGCGTGTCGATGGGCTCACGGGTGATGAGCGCCCGGAAGAACAGGGGCGCGGACACGGCTCGTACGACCGCCGCGGCGTCGGTGCCGGACGGGGCCTCATCGCGGTCGACCGCCCGCCGCACCACGGATTCGCAGCGGGCGAAACGCTCGGCGTAGAAGGCGCGCAGTGCCTCCGCCGCGCGCTCGGACTGGAACGCGGCCGCGATGAAGGCGGTCGGCGCGGCAGCGGTCGACGCGCTGCCGAAGGTCTCGGTCACCTCGCGGGCGAGGGCGCGCAGATCGCCCTCCAGGCTTCCGGTGTCGGGCGGCGTCCAGGCGTCCTCGCCCGCGAGGTCGAGCGCGTCCGCCACGAGCCCCTCGACACTGCCCCAGCGCCGGTAGACGGTCGTCTTGTGGACGCCGGAGCGCTCGGCGACGTACTCCACGGTCAGACCGGGATAGCCGTGCTCGGCGAGGCCGGTGAGCACGGCGTCGCGCACCGCTGAGCGGGTGCGCGCGGTGCGCCCGCCGGGGCGGACGGTGCCCGGTGTCGGGGCGGCGCTCTCTGCCGACAAGTGCAACTCCAGTCGCGTTAGTGGTTTCCTCGTGTCATAGTGAGGGTAACGCTACTTCAGTAGCGTTTGTAGTGGCGCGGTCCGGAGGACCGGCCGTGCTCGTGTGCTTGGAGGTGCGCCCTTTGCCCACACAGATCTCGCTCCGCGGTGTCACGCTGTCCCGAGGCGACCGGCTGCTGCTCGACGAGGTGTCCTTCGCGGTGCGACCCGGTGAGCGGGTCGGTGTCGTGGGGGAGAACGGGGCCGGCAAGTCCACCCTGCTGCGGCTGCTGGCCGGGAGCGAATCACCGGACGACGGCGCCGTGGTGACGGTGGCCGACGGCGGCATGGGGCATCTCGGCCAGACGCCCGCGCTGCCCCCGGACCACACGGTGCGCGACGCGGTGGACGCCGCCCTCGCCGAGGTGCGCGCCATGGAGCGCGGGCTGCGCCGGCTCGAGGTGGAACTCGGCGGCGGTGCCCCCGACGCACTCGCCGCGTACGGCGATCTGCTCACCGCGTTCGAGGCCCGCGGCGGCTATGAGGCGGATGCCCGGGTGGAGAAGGCCCTGCACGGTCTGGGGCTGGGCGGTATCGGGTACGAGCGGCGGCTGGGCAGTCTGTCGGGCGGTGAGCAGGCCCGGCTCGGACTCGCTTGCCTGATCGCCGCCGCTCCCGAAGTGATGCTGCTGGACGAACCGACGAACCACCTCGACGGCGCCGCGCTCAGCTGGCTGGAGGAGGCGCTGCGGGAGCATCCGGGCACCGTCCTCGCGGTCTCCCACGACCGGGTCTTCCTGGAGCGAGTGGCGACCGCGATCGTCGAGGTGGACGCCGATCGGCACACCCTGGTGCGGTATGGCGGGGGGTATGGCGGATTCGTCGCCGAGCAGGCCGCCGCACGCCGCCGCTGGGAGCAGGCGTACCACGAATGGTGCGCGGAGACGGCCGCCCTGGCGGAGGCCGCCACGGCCACCGCACGGAGGGTCGCCCCGGGCCGCGGCATGAAGGACGGCAACAAGATGGCTTACGACCGGGACAGGGGGCGGGTGCAGTCCTCGGTGTCCAGCAGGGTGCGGAACGCCCAGGAGAGGCTGCGCAGGCTCCAGGAGGGCCCGGTGCCGCGCCCACCGGAACCGCTGCGGTTCTCGGCGCTTCCCCCGGCGGGCACGGCGGACGGTGTCCTCATCGATCTCCAGGATGTTCGCGTGGGGGAGCGGCTGGCGGTGGACCGGCTCACCGTGGCAGCCGGGGAGAGACTGCTCGTCCACGGGGTCAACGGCGCGGGGAAGTCCACGCTGCTGCGGGTCATGGCGGGGCTGGAGAAGCCGGAGGCGGGCCGGGCGGTCCGCCGGGGCGGGGTCGGCTATCTCGCCCAGGAGATACCGGTTGCCCGGCCTCGGGAGCGGCTGCTGTCGGCCTTCGGCCGCGGGCTGCCGGGGGCACCGCAGGAGCAGGCCGACCTTCTGCTGTCGTACGGGCTGTTCCGCCCGGATGATCTCCATGTTCCGGTGGGATCGCTCTCCGCTGGCCAGCGCCGTCGGCTGGCGCTCGCCCGGCTGCTGGCCCGCCCCGCCGATGTGCTGCTGCTGGACGAGCCGACCAACCATCTCGCCCTCGGCCTGGTGGAGCAGGTGGAAGAGGCGCTGGCCCAGTGGACCGGGGCGCTGGTGGTGGTCTCGCACGACCGGCTGCTGTGCAGCCGCTTCACCGGGCGCCGGTGCGAGATGTGCGGCGGCCGGCTGATGGCCGGGGAGGGGAGTGAGGCGCTGGCCAGGCCCTCGATCTAGGGTGGCGGCATGGCACGACCCCGGCGCATCGTCCTCATACGGCACGGAGAATCGGAGGGGAACGTCGATGACTCGGTGTACGAAAGGGTGCCCGACCATGCTCTGAGGCTGACCGAGACCGGCCGTGGGCAGGCGCGGGAGGCGGGTGAGCGGCTGCGCGCCACCTTCGGCGACGAGCGCGTATCGGTCTATGTATCGCCGTACCGCCGCACCCACCAGACCCTGAGGCTGCTCGATCTCGACCCCTCCCGCACCCGGGTCAGGGAGGAGCCGCGGCTGCGGGAGCAGGACTGGGGAAACTGGCAGGACCGCGAGGACGTGCGGAAACAGAAGGCTTACCGAGATGCCTACGGACACTTCTTCTACCGCTTCGCACAGGGTGAGTCCGGCGCCGACGTCTACGACCGGGTGGACGCCTTCCTGGAGAGCCTGTGGCGCAGCTTCCAGGACCCGGCGCACCCGCCGAACGTCCTGCTGGTGACCCATGGGCTGACCATGCGGCTGTTCTGCATGCGGTGGCTGCACTGGAGCGTGGCCGAATTCGAGTCGCTCTCGAACCCCGGCAACGGCGAGACGCGGACCCTGCTGCTCGGCTCCGACGGGCGCTACCACCTGGACCGGCCGTTCGAGCGCTGGTGTACCCCCGAACCCTACGGCCTCACCGGTTAGAGTGCGCAGCGATGACCGCTGACCGATTCCACCGGGCTCTGCGAAGCCTGCGCGGGCTGGCCGTGGGTGACGCCCTCGGCTCCCAGTTCTTCGTCCCCGCCAACTATCCGTTCCTGAAGCGCCGTGAGCTGCCGCCAGCCCCCTGGCAGTGGACCGATGACACCGAGATGGCCTGTTCGGTCCTGGCCCACCTGGTGGTCCACGGCCGGATCGACCAGGACCATCTCGTCCGATCCTTCGCCGACCACCATGACTTCGACCGGGGCTACGGCCCCGCCGTGAACCGGATGCTCCGCCTGATCAGGGAGGGCGGCGACTGGCGTGACCTGGCCGCCGGGCTGTTCCAGGGGCAGGGGTCGTGGGGCAACGGCGCCGCGATGCGGATCGCCCCGCTGGGCGCCTGGTACGCGGGTGACGCGGAGCAGGCCACGCACCAGGCGGAGATCTCGGCCTACACCACGCATCAGCACCGTGAAGCGGTGGCGGGAGCCATGGCGGTGGCCGCGGCCGCGGCGCTGGTGGCCGATCCGGCGGGCCGCGGCGGCCCGGAGGAGCTGTTGGACCGGGTGGTCGAGCTGGTGCCGCGCAGCGCCGTCCAGGCGGGGCTGCGCCGCGCCCGCGACATGCTCGACTACGCGGACGCCGGCACCGTCGCCGCGGTGCTCGGCTGCGGCCGCCGCACCAGTGCTCATGACACCGTGCCGTTCGCCCTGTGGGCCGCCGCCCGCCACCTCGGTTCCTTCGAGGAGACGTTCTGGCAGACGGCCTCGGCCGGCGGAGACGTGGACACCACCTGCGCCATTGCCGGGGGAGTGGTCGCGGCCGAGGCCGCCGGTGCGCCGCCCGACACCTGGCAGGACCGCACCGAGGCGCTGCCGGAGTGGGTGCCGCTGTCGGCCGACTGACCGTTTCCAGGGGCGTGATGTGGCGGGTCGCCCGGTTTGCCCCGCTCGTCGAACCCGCTGCCCAGCACGCGGTGTTGAGCGGAAACGGTCACCTGACCCATCAGGGAGGGGGCCACCGGAGGTGGCCGGGGCCACTGCCGAGGATCCGGCTACCGCGCGCAGGTAAGAGCGGCGTAATGTTGTCCTCGCCATGGCTTATGAACCGCCCACTCACAGTGTCGAGCGCTCGCTCCGCGCCACGACAGGAGCCAAGATCGTCGTCGGTATCGACGAGGTCGGGCGCGGGGCATGGGCCGGTCCGGTGACGGTCTGCGCGGCGGTCACCGGTCTGCGCCGTCCGCCGACCGGACTCACCGACTCCAAGCTGCTGAGTCCCAAGAAGCGCACGGCCCTGGCCCAGGAGTTGGACTCGTGGGTCACCGCGCACGCCCTGGGTCACTCCTCGCCCGAGGAGATCGACGACCTGGGGATGACGGCCGCCCTCCGGCTCGCCGCCACGCGGGCGCTGGACGCGCTGCCGGTCCGGCCGGACGCGGTGATCCTGGACGGGAAGTACGACTACCTCGGCGCTCCCTGGACGGTTCGTACGGTCATCAAGGGCGATCAGTCCTGCGTGTCCGTCGCCGCCGCCTCGGTGATCGCCAAGGTGCGCCGGGATGCGATGATGGCCGAACTGGGAGTCCAGCACGTGGACTTCCGCTTCGAGGACAACGCCGGATATCCGTCCCCCGCGCACCGCGCCGCCCTGCGGGACCTGGGGCCCACGCCCCACCACCGGCTGTCCTGGGCCTATCTGGACGGGTTGCCCCGGTGGCGACACCTGAAGCGGGTCCGCAGCACACCCGAACCGGTCGGGCTGGAGGGCGAAGGCCAACTCGGCTTCGACTTCTGAGCAGACCAAGCGGTCCAAACCGCCACCCGCCGATGCGACTCGCACCGACGTTTGATAGACATCAGCCCATGCCTCTCATCCCCGAGGAGCCTCAGATTCACGAGAGTGTCCCGGGTCCCCGCGCGACACCGGCCGCAGGCCGCACCGCGCCGACCCCTCGTCCTGTCCCTGGTCCCGGCCCCCGGCCCGCACCGCGGCGGCCTGGAAGCCCCGGTCCCAACCGTGGCTCCGCCGGAACCTCGTCGGCTCAGTCGCAGCGCACCACGAGTGATGCGACGAAGCCCGTGCCGACCGCCCCGGCGGCTTCGGCTGCCAAGAACGCATCCGCCGCCGCGAAGTCCACTCCCCAGATCCAGCTGATCCCCGCCTCGGCGGACGGCGCGCTGGACGCGGCGGACGAGGCGGTCGACCTGCTGCTGGATTCCGGCCGGGCACCCGGTGACATCCTGGTGCTGACCACCGGGGAGCAGCATCCGTGGGCGGCGCATGAGTTGTCCTTCGGCGAGGCGTCCTACTGGGCGCAGCACGACGCCGGTGATGACGTCTTCTACGCCACCGCGGGGGCCGACCGTGTCAAGGGCCGCCCGGTCGTGGTCGTCGCCGTCAACGGCGGTGCGAATGACACCGTGGCCCGCGTGCTGCCCGAGGCGATGAACCGCGCCGGAGCGCTGCTGATCGTCTGCGGCGACCCGAAGCGGATCAACACCGTCATCGGTTCGGGAGCCTGACGCCACCCGTCCCCGAACGCCCGGAGCCCGGCGGTTTCTGTCCCTCGCGGCGGAGCTGTCCGGCGTCCGGACGGCCGGTGGTCGTGCGCGTTGTCCGGCGACCGGTCAGACGGCGGCGGAGTGGCTCAGCGCCTGCCGCGCCCCGGAACGGGACCGCGGCAGCGCCTTCGCGTCGTCGTCGCCCTTGACGGCCACGCCCAGCGCGGTGCGCAGCGAAGCGGAGTGCGGCCGACGGCCGCCCCGCCCCTCGCCGAAGACCTGCCATCCGTCGCGGGTCAAGGTGATGTACGCGCCGCAGCGCAGGCCGTGCAGGGTGCAGGCGTCACGCAGCCCCCACATCCAAGCGCCGTCCTCCTCCGTCCACCGGCTCTCGCCCTCGCGGCAGTAGAGCAGCACGGCGGTGCGGATCGGTGTGCGGCGCCGCAGATCGTGCGGGATCACCCGGCGCAGCTGGGCCAGCAGGGCGTTCCGGAATTCCCAGCCGTCCGCGGCGGCAGCGCCGTGGCGGACGAACGAGGCGCTCGCCGTGAGCCGTTCGTCCGGATCGAGGACGGCGACGACGGCGGTCGACGGCGACGGCAGATGGCGACTGTGCAGCCCGGTGACCACCTCGCGCGGATTGCGCAGCAGTGGAATCCCCGCTGCCGCCCATTCGGCGGGCTGGAGTATCCGGCCGAGCCGGGAAGCGGGATCGGCGGCCGGTGACGGAGCGAAGCCGAAGGTCACGGTCCTCCCTTCGTCTGCGCCCACGATCCGTGCGAAGGTCGGGCACGGGCGCAGGCCACGACACAGCCCCGTCGGGACCACGGGCGGGCCGGGGGCGGGGAGCTGTTGTCAATTCTCGCGGTCGCGCCCGCATGCGGCAATGAGCAATTGGCGCCACTGGTCGATTTGCCGGGATGTGCGGTCAATATTCCCGACCGGTTCGCGCTCGCCGCGGTCCCGGCCGCCCTCACCCCTGCACGGCGAGGACCAGCGGAAACACTCCGGCTGCTCCGGCCCGGCGAAGCAGCCGGGAGGCAACGGCCAGGGTCCAGCCGGTGTCCGCCATGTCGTCCACCAGCAGCACCGGCCCACCCGCCTCGGCAAGATCCGCCGCCAGCGGGGGTGGCACGGTCAGCGCGCCGTGCAGCGCACGCAGCCGCTGAGCGCTGTTGGTGCGCGGCACCCGGGTGTCACTCTCGCCGGCGTGGTACGCGACGCTGCCGAGCAGGGGCAACCGGCCGATGGTGGCGATCCGTTCGCCGAGCGTCCGGATCAACTGCGGGCGGGTGCGTGAGGCGATCGTGACCACGCCCACCGGGCGGGCCGGGGCGTCCGGCGCGCCCGAGGCCCAGCCGCCGGGACCCTTGGCCCAGTCGGCGAGCACCGTCACCACCGCACCGGCCACATCGTCGGGCACCGGGGCGTCCGGGGTCTGCGGGGCCAGCAGCGGCCGTAGCCGGTTTCCCCAGCCGATGTCGGAGAGGCGGCCCAGGGCCCGGCCCGGGGCGGCCTGCTCATCCGCCGCGATGCGGCCCTTGAGGTCCACACCGACCGCCGGCAGGCCGGTCGGCCACATGCGGCGCGGCTCCACCTCGACACCGGGCCGCCCCAGCTCACCGCGCGCCGCGTCCAGCGAGGCCGCGGACACCTCGGCGGTGAACCGCGCCCCCGCGCAGTTGTCACACCGGCCACAGGGCGCCGCCTTCTCGTCGTCCAGCTGCCGCCGCAGGAACTCCATCCGGCAGTCGGCCGTCGCGGCGTACTCCCGCATGGCCTGCTGCTCGGCCTCCCGCTGGCGCGCCACCCACGCATACCGCTCCGCGTCGTACGCCCAGGGCTGACCGGTCGCGATCCAGCCGCCGCGCACACGCCGCACCGCGCCGTCCACGTCGAGCACCTTGAGCATGGTCTCCAGACGCGACCGCCGCAGCTCGACCTGGGGCTCGAGCGCGGGCAGGGACACCGGCCGGTCCGACCTCGCCAGCACCTCGAGCGTGCGGCGCACCTGCTCCTCGGGCGGGAAGGCGAGCGAGGCGAAGTACCGCCAGATCGCCTCGTCCTCACGGCCGGGCAGCAGCAGCACCTCGGCGTGCTCCACACCGCGTCCGGCACGCCCGACCTGCTGGTAGTAGGCGATGGGGGAGGACGGTGAACCGAGGTGCACCACGAAGCCGAGGTCCGGCTTGTCGAAGCCCATGCCCAGCGCGGAGGTGGCGATCAGCGCCTTGACCCGGTTGGCCAGCAGATCCTCCTCGGCCTGCTGACGATCCGCGTTCTCCGTCTTGCCGGTGTAGGAGGCGACCGTATGGCCGCGCTGCCGCAGAAACGCGGTCACTTCCTCGGCCGCGGCGACGGTGAGGGTGTAGACGATCCCGGAGCCCGGCAGCTCATCGAGGTGGTCGGCGAGCCAGGCGAGCCGATGCGCGGCGTCCGGCAGCGGCAGCACGCCCAGCCGCAGGCTTTCCCGGTCCAGCGGGCCGCGCAGCACCAGCGCCCGTGTGGACCCTTCGCCCGTGCCCAACTGCTCGGCCACATCCGCGGTGACGCGTGCGTTCGCGGTCGCGGTCGTGGCGAGCACGGGCACGCCCCGGGGCAGATCGGCGAGCATGGTGCGGAGCCTGCGGTAGTCGGGCCGGAAGTCATGCCCCCAGTCGGAGATGCAGTGTGCCTCGTCGACGACCAGCAGACCGGTGGCGGCGGCGAGCTGTGGCAGCACCTGGTCGCGGAAATCCGGGTTGTTGAGCCGCTCCGGACTCACCAGCAGCACATCCACCTCGCCCGCGGCCACCTCCGCCTGGATGGTGTCCCACTCCTCGGTGTTGGCGGAGTTGATGGTGCGGGCGTGGATACCCGCGCGCGCGGCGGCCTCGACCTGGTTGCGCATCAGCGCGAGCAGCGGGGAGACGATCACGGTCGGACCGCTGCCGCGCTCGCGCAGCAGCGCGGTGGCGACGAAATACACCGCCGACTTTCCCCAGCCGGTGCGCTGCACGACCAGCGCCCGGCGGCGCTCGGCGACCAGCGCCTCGATCGCCCGCCATTGGTCCTCCCGGAGCCGGGCGGAACCGGTGGTGTCCCCGACGAGGCGGGCCAGGACGCGGTCGGCTGAGGTGCGCAGGTCTTCGTCGCTCATGCCCCCATGCAACCCGATCCCCCCGACATCGTGCCAACGACGCCGACACCCTGTGGATAAGGTTATCCACAGGGGTGGCGGGGCCGACGGGGCTGAGGGACCGTCGGGACATGACTCGACACAACGAAGCGGCCGGCCTGTCCGGCGCAGAGCAGGTCACCCTCCGCAGCCCGGCCGAGCTCGCGGACGCCCTGCCCTATGTCCTGGGCTTCCAGCCGGACGACAGCATCGTGATGATCGCGTTGCACGGCCCCCGCGGCCGGTTCGGCGGCAGGCTGAGGCTCGGCATTCCCCGTATTCCCGAGGAGTGGCCCGAGGTCTGCGACCAGCTTGCCGAGTGCCTGATCAGCGGCAGCGAGCGGCGTGCCGGGCGGCCGGACGGGCTCATCCTGTTCCTGTGCCAGGAGCCGGCGGAGGGCGAGTCCGGGCAGGAGGCGATGGAGCGGCTGCGGCCCCTCGCCCAGTGCCTGCGCACCGCGTGCGGCAGGCTGGAGGTGCCGGTGTTCGAGGCGCTGTGCATCTCCGACGGCCGGTTCTGGTCCTACGTCTGTCCCGACCGGCGCTGCTGCCCGCCGGAAGGCGTACCGCTCGCCCTGCCCGGCACCTCGGTCATGGCCGCGGCGGCGACGTTCGCGGGGGTCCAGGTGCGTGGCTCGCTGCGCGAGATGGAAGCCAGGCTCGCTCCGCTCGACGCACCCCGGGCCGAGGAACAGGAGCGGGCGCTGGACGCGGCCGGGGCCGAGCTCGTGCCGAGGATTCTGGACGGTGGTGGCTGCGCGGCGGTGTGCGCCGAGACCCTCGGTCTGCTGGGCCGGATGCTGGACCGGTTCCGGGCCGCGCCGCCGGTCGCCGACACCCGTTCGGCCGATCTCCGCGATGACGGGCTGCTCGACGACCAGGAGGCGGCCACGGCGATCATCGCGCTGCAGGACCGGCGGACACGGGACCGGGCAGCCGGATGGATGGAGGGAGTGGAAGCCGACGCGGCGCTGCGGCTGTGGCGCGCGCTGGCCCGTCGCTGCGTCGGCTCCTACGGGGAGCATGCGGCGGCGCCGCTCACTCTGGCGGGCTGGGCCGCCTGGTCGACGGGTGACGAGCTCACGGCACGGGTGGCGCTCGGCCGTGCTCTGCGGGTCGACCCCGACTATCTCTTCGCCAGGCTGCTGCACCAGGCGTGCAACGAGGGGGTCAGCCTGGAGCTGTTGCGCCAATGCGTGCGCAGGGAGGGCGCGGATCGCGCCGTGCATGCGGCGGTGCACGAGGAGCTGGAGCGGCTCGGCGGCCTGGAGGCCGCCGAGCCGGTGGAAGTCCGCGAAGCGGCCGGAACAGCCGGCCCGGCCGATTCGGCTGAGCCGGCCGGGCCCGCCTCTGATGTCGAGCCCGCCGCTCACGCCAGGTCCTGCGACCCAGGGGCGGCGGAGCAGCCGGCGGAGGGGAAAGGCGGGGGAGGCCAGGAGGAGCGGCGACCGGAGCGAGGGCGGCCGAGCGGCACAGCGAGCCCGGGTGGCGAAGGCGGCCCTGCGCAGGCGAGCGCCCCGGGTGGCAGGCGCCGTCCGGAAGGGCGGCCGCGTACCCGTCGCAGGAGTGGTGGACGGGGAGCGCGCAGCCGCGGCTGACCCGGACCGGCCGAGCGTGTCCTCGGGCACCAGCGGTGGGCGGCCACAGGGCGGGTCGATGCGGAGGCCCCGAGGTGGATGGTGGGCGGTCGGCGGGTGGGGCGGATGCTCTGGAGCGGTGGACGGTGGACAGTGGCCGGCCGCGTGGTGGTGGTGGTGGTGAGCGGTGGGCCGGGACGTGGGGTGGCTCGGGGGACTCGGAAGGAGGTGCGGGAAACGTGCGGGCGAATGCTTGAGAGAGCGATTTCTCGAACATCAGTGATCATGCTCAAGCGCCTGATTATCGTCAGGCAGACGACTATGATTCGCGTCATGCCCTACGACCCGTCGGCTTTTCCGGCTTTCGCCGTCTCCGTTGATCTGGTCGTGCTCACCGTGCGGCGGCATGCGCTGTGTGCGCTGGCGGTCCGCCGCGGGGAGCCACCCTTCAAAGGGCGGTGGGCGCTGCCCGGTGGTTTCGTTCGGCCCGATGAGGACCTCTCCGCCGCCGCTGCCAGGGAGCTGATCGAGGAGACCGGGCTGCTCGCACATGACCCCACGCTCCCGGCTCCTCCGAACGCCGCCCATCTCGAGCAGCTCGCCACGTACGGCGACCCGAAGCGGGACCCCAGGATGCGTGTGGTCAGCGTGGCGCACCTCGCGCTCGCCCCTGACCTGCCCGCGCCCCGGGCCGGAGGCGACGCGCACAGTGTGCGCTGGGCCCCGGTCGAAACGTTGCTCGACCAGGACGGGGCCTTCGGTCGCGACAGCGATCTGGCCGCCCCGCTCGCCTTCGACCACGCCCGCATCCTCGCGGACGGGGTCGAGCGCGCCCGGTCCAAGATCGAGTACTCCTCGCTGGCCACCGCCTTCTGTCCTCAGGAGTTCACGGTCGGCGAGCTGCGCAGGGTGTACGAGGCGGTGTGGGGTGTGGCCCTGGATCCCCGTAACTTCCACCGCAAGGTCACCGGCACCCCGGGATTCCTGGTGCCCACGGGCGGTACGACGACTCGTCAGGGCGGCCGTCCCGCACAGCTGTTCCGGGCCGGAGGGGCGACGCTGCTCAACCCGCCCATGCTCCGTCCCGAGGTGTGACCCATGCTCCATCCCGAGGTGTGACGAGCCATGACACGACGGTTCCATAGGAGGGGTATCTACCGAAGAAATAGGACATAGCGGGTTAACGTGCTCCGGTACGCCACCAGTCCCCACGTGCCATCGAGCGGTTCCATGCCCCGCGGGAGAAGCCATGATCCAGGCCACCGGACTGACCAGCACCCCCCGCCGCAACCAACCGCCCGTCGTCGACGACCTCACCTTCGAGGCCCCGGCGGGCCGGGTCACCGCACTGCTCGGCGGCCCTGGCGCGGGCAAGACCACCGCGCTGCGGCTTCTGTTGCAGCTCGACCGGGGCCATGGCTCCGCCTTCTTCCGGGGCCGTCCCCTGCATCGCATCCGGCGCCCGGCTCATGAGATCGGCGTTCTCCTCGAGGACGTCCCCGGCCACCCGGGCCGCACCGTGCGGGGGCATCTGAGGATGCTCGGCGCCGCGGCCGGGGTTCCCGCCACGCGCGCCGATGTCGTGCTGGACGTGGTCGGCCTCACCGATCTGGCGGACGAGCGTCTCGGTGATCTGTCGACCGGGGCGGAGCGCCGCCTCGGTATCGCCGTCGCTCTGCTCGGAGACCCGCACACCCTGATCCTCGATGAGCCCGCACGGGGCCTCTCGGCCCGGGAGACCACCTGGCTCTACGGGCTGTTGCGTCAATTCGCCGCCCAGGGCGGCGCCGTCCTCGTCACCGCCGAGGACGCCGAGGGCGTCGTCCGCCTCGCGGACCAGGTGCTCACCCTGGAGTCGGGCCGGCTGGTGGCCGATCAGCCGGTGGACGAGTTCGCCCGCACCCGGCTGCGCCCCCGAGTCGTGGTCCACTCGCCGCTCGTCGGCCGGCTCGCCGCCATCCTGGAGGAGGAGGTCCACGCCGCCCGGCAGCTGGCCGAGGCCCGGGCGGCGGAGGAGGCGTCCCGGATGGCGGCCGAGCTCGAGAAGGCCGAGGCGGCCAAGGCCGATACCGCCCAGTCCGACGTCGCCGACGCGGGCGGCCTCGTCAAGCGCGAGGGCGCCGAGGTGGGGGTCAAGGTCAAGAAGAGGATCTGGCGCAGGACCAGGAAGGCCAGGTCCGCCGCCCGGGGCGTCGCGGCCGGAACCGGAGAGAAGAAGGCCGCCGCGGAAGCCGCTGGGGTAGCCAAGGAAGACCAGGCTGCCACGGAAGACACGGTGACCAAGGCGGGCGAGGCCGCTCCGGTGTCTCCCTCCGTCCCCGCCCCTGCCGGTGCCGAAGGAGCCGGAGTAGCCGGAGCGGTCGGAGCGCGGGCCCAGGCCGAGGCCGAGGAGGACAAGGCGGTCGCCGCGCTCGCCGACCCGTTCTCCGTGGTGCGGGACGACGAGACCCACATCTCCGTCTACGGTCTGTCCCCCGCCTCCGTCGGGGAGACCGCCTACCGCCACGGCATCGTGGTCCACCGGCTGGTCGAGGAGTCCGCCGACCTGGGGCCCGGGACCTCCGCGGGCGCCCGCGCCCGCGACCCCGAGGCACCCCCGGCCCGCCTGCTCCCCAGGCTCCGATTCCCCGGTCCCGCCTGGCCGATGCGCTACGAGGTGCGCCGCGCCATCGGCGTACGGACCGGCTGGCTGATCGGTGTCGCCTCCATCGTCGCCTCCTTCATCGCCTCCGTCCTGCTCGCCCGCGCGGGTGGTGTCGGGGAGCTGCACCGGCTCACCGGCTGGCCCGCAGACCTCCCGCTGCCTCCGGTGGCCATCGCGGCCGGCCTCGTGGGGGCCCTCGCCTTCGGCGACGAGTTCCGCTATCCGGCGCTGGCCGCGACCCGGGACGCGGTGCCCCGCCGGCTCGGTCTGCTGGCCGCCAAGCTCGTGGTGTGCGCGGCCGGTGCGATCCTGCTGTCGCTCGGCGTCATCGTGCTCGACAGCGCGGCGCTCCTGACGCTCGTCGGCGGCAGCGCCGTACCGCTGCCGGGGGACTGGCCCGAGCTGATGGCCAGCGTCTTCGGGCTCGCCATCGGCTCGTCGTGGGCCGGGCTGCTCGCCGCCGGAGTCTTCCGGTCCACCGCGCTGGGGCTGGCCACTCTGCTCGCCGTGCCGATCCTCGCGGTGCCCGTCGTCCAGCATGCGGCGCAGGACCCGTCGCTGCGTTCGCTGGTCATGCTGTCGCACCGGCTGCGCGCGGCGACGCTGGACCGGCCGCCTTCCATGATCGACCGAGGGCTTGCGGTCGCGCTGCGGCTCGCGTCCCAGCCGGTCGGACAGGCCCTGATGCTGTCGGTCGCCGTCCTGCTGTGCGCCTATGCCCTCACCGGCCTGCGCGGCAGGAGCACCCGCCAGTAGCACCCGCCGACAGCACCCAACGGCAGCGCCCATGGACCGGGCCGGGCGCCGGCCCCAGCGGAGCCAGTGGATCACGCTCGAGGCGGTTTCGCACGCTCTCGCGCGAACTGCTCGCAACTCCCCGAAGAATGCATCTTTCTGTCCGATTGAGCGTCAATTATGAGGTAATGGGCGATCACCCTTTCGTGTGCTTTTCACCAAAGACCTCAAGGGCTTCCGAGGCGTCGCCGACAAAGGATGCGTGAGTACCCTTGCGCACACCACGATGACCGCGGCTCGCCCCGCCGACTCCGGCCTGGCCGGTTCGGGCGAGCTTGATCGCTACTCCTACGCCGAAGCCCCCGGCGCCGACCGCGGCAGCGCCCCCTCCTGGGACGGTGCTGAGGCGGAGATCGGCCGGGTGGGCCGGCGTGCGGCCGGCAACCGGGGCCGCGGGCTGCACGGCCAACTCGTTCAGCAGCTGGGCCAGATGATCGTCTCCGGCGACCTGGGTGCGGACCGCCCGCTCGTCCCCGAGGAGATCGGCCAGCGCTTCGAGGTCTCCCGCACCGTCGTTCGGGAATCGCTGCGCGTTCTCGAGGCCAAGGGCCTGGTCAGCGCCCGCCCCAATGTGGGCACCCGGGTCCGCCCGGTCAGTGACTGGAATCTGCTCGACCCGGACATCATCGAGTGGCGCGCCTTCGGCCCGCAGCGCGACGATCAGCGCCGCGAGCTGTGTGAGCTGCGCTGGACCATCGAGCCGCTGGCCGCCCGTCTCGCCGCCGGGCACGGGCGGGAGGAGCTGCAGCAGCGACTCGCGGACATGGTCGAGATCATGAGCCATGCGCTGACCCAGGGCGACACCCTCACCTTCTCCCGTGCCGACGCCGAGTTCCACGCGCTGCTGCTCCAGGTCGGGGGCAATCGGATGCTGGAGCACCTGGCGGGCATCGTCGCCGCCGCGCTCCACGTCTCCGGCGCCCCGGTCTCCGGCTGCGACCGCCTCAGCGAGGCGGGAGTCGCCCACCATCGCCGGATCGTCGAGGCGATCGGAGAGGGCGACGCCGCGGCGGCCGAGGCGGCGATGCGCCAGCTGCTGACCGTCCACCCGGATCTCGATCATGCCGAGGTCGGGGTGCCCGCGCCGCGCGAGCACTGATCCGCGGCGCGTCCGGTGCCCGGACCGCCGGGCGTCCGGAGCGTGCGGCGTGCGGCGTACGGCAAAGCGGCGGGCCAGTGGGCGGCGAAGGTCGGCCCCATGGATGCCGTACGGCGTACGAGAGGGCGTCGCCGGATCCCGCGCCGCGGGTTCGGCGGCGCGGCGCGATCGATGGGTCGCCACCGCGCGGCTCTCGTCGGTTCACGACTCGGTCCATGACTCGATGCGCGACTCGGCCCACGACTCGGTCCATGACCCGGTCCACGGCTCGGTTCACCGCGCGATGCAGGGCTCGATGCGGGACTCGATGGACGACTCGATGCGCGACTCGGAGTTTTCTGTCCCGTTGGATGGGCAATTAGACCGTTATGGGGTGTGACTCGGGCCACGAGTATTGGGCGTAACGCTCTTTGGGGCAGCGCGATGATTAAAGAGGTGGCAGCCGCGGAGGGAATACGGATGTCGCTCGCAACGCTGTACTCCTCCGCACTCCGCCCGCGCCGTCGGTTCATCCCTGCCGGCGGTCGTCGGCTCCGGTCCCCAGCGGACTGAGCCGGAAGCCGTTTCCAACGTTCCGAGAGGTTGTTCGTGTCGGCCAGCACATCCCGTACGCTCCCGCCGGAGATCGCCGAGTCGGAGTCTGTCATGGCGCTCATCGAACGGGGAAAGGCTGAGGGGCAGATCGCCGGCGACGATGTGCGCCGGGCCTTCGAGGCTGACCAGATTCCGCCAACCCAGTGGAAGAACGTACTGCGCAGCCTCAACCAGATCCTCGACGAGGAGGGTGTGACGCTGATGGTCAGTGCCGCAGAGGCGCCCAAGCGCACCCGCAAGAGCGTCGCAGCGAAGAGCCCGGCAAAGCGCACCGCCACCAAGACCGTCGCGGCCAAGACGGTCACCACCAAGAAGGCCCCCGCCGCCCCGGCCGCTCCCTCGGCGGACGCCGGCGGTGCCTCGGTCGGTGAGGCCGCGGCCCCCGCGAAGAAGGCCGCCGCCAAGAAGGCCACGGCCAAGAAGACGGCCGCCAAGAAGGCCACCGCAGCCAAGAAGACGGTCGCGAAGAAGACCACCGCCAAGAAGGACGTCACCGACGAGCTCCTCGAGGCCGAGGACGTCATCGAGGAGGCACCGGGCAAGCCGGGCCCCGAGGGTGCCGAGGGCGAGCCGGAGAACGCCGGCTTCGTGCTGTCCGACGAGGACGAGGACGACGCCCCCGCGCAGCAGGTCGCCGCCGCCGGCGCCACGGCCGACCCGGTCAAGGACTACCTCAAGCAGATCGGCAAGGTCCCGCTGCTCAACGCCGAGCAGGAGGTCGAGCTCGCCAAGCGCATCGAGGCCGGTCTGTTCGCCGAGGACAAGCTCGCCAACTCCGACAAGCTCGCCCCCAAGCTCAAGCGCGAGCTGGAGATCATCGCCGAGGACGGCCGCCGCGCCAAGAACCACCTCCTGGAGGCCAACCTCCGTCTGGTGGTCTCCCTGGCCAAGCGCTACACGGGCCGCGGCATGCTCTTCCTGGACCTCATCCAGGAGGGCAACCTCGGTCTGATCCGCGCCGTCGAGAAGTTCGACTACACCAAGGGCTACAAGTTCTCCACGTACGCCACCTGGTGGATCCGCCAGGCGATCACCCGGGCCATGGCCGACCAGGCCCGCACCATCCGTATCCCGGTGCACATGGTCGAGGTCATCAACAAGCTCGCGCGTGTCCAGCGCCAGATGCTCCAGGATCTGGGCCGTGAGCCCACTCCGGAGGAGCTGGCCAAGGAGCTCGACATGACCCCCGAGAAGGTCATCGAGGTCCAGAAGTACGGCCGTGAGCCGATCTCGCTGCACACCCCGCTGGGCGAGGACGGCGACAGCGAGTTCGGTGACCTCATCGAGGACTCCGAGGCCGTCGTCCCGGCCGACGCGGTCAGCTTCACCCTGCTCCAGGAGCAGCTGCACTCCGTGCTCGACACGCTCAGCGAGCGCGAGGCGGGCGTGGTCTCGATGCGCTTCGGCCTCACCGACGGCCAGCCGAAGACCCTCGACGAGATCGGCAAGGTCTACGGCGTGACGCGTGAGCGCATCCGCCAGATCGAGTCCAAGACGATGTCGAAGCTGCGCCACCCGTCCCGTTCCCAGGTCCTCCGGGACTACCTGGACTGATACGCCACCGGCGACCGGCGGGTGACCGCCGCGTATCGGAAGCGGCACAGCGCGAAGGCCGGGCCCTTGAGGGGGCCCGGCCTTCGCGCTGCGCCGGCGCTCCGCTCCCCATGTGGCCCGTCTCCCCACTTGGCTCACCCGGGATGCGGTTCTCGCCGGACGGGGTAACGCTGTGTGTGCGACATGCTCCGTACGGTCAGGAGGCTGCATGCGTACCTCGCCCCGCTCGCTCCTCGTCGTCCTGGCGGTACCGCTGGTCGTCGCGCTCGCGATGGTGCTCACCGCGCCCGCTCCGGCGTCGGCCGACCGTGTCGTGATCGGCGGGCATCCGGCCCGTACGGTCGAGGCGCCCTGGACGGCGGCCGTGGCCAGCCGGGCGCTCTTCGGGGGGAAGCGGTCGGGCCAGTTCTGCGGCGGAGCGGTGGTGGCCCCCACGACGGTCGTCACGGCGGCCCACTGTCTGAGCCGTGGGGTGCTCGGCATGGACTGGCGCGAGGTGCGGGATCTCCGGGTGATCGTCGGCCGCAATGATCTACGGAAGGCCGACGGGCGGGAGTACCCGCTGGCCAGAATCTGGGTGAATCCGGCCTACGAGAGCGACAACAGGGCCGGGGACATCGCGGTGCTCACCCTGGGGGTCGCGCTGCCGGCGGCCTACACCATCCCCATGGCGGGCAAGGGCGACCCGGCGTACCGGCCGGGCGGACGGGCCGCGATCTACGGCTGGGGCGATACGGGGGGCGATGGCAGCTATGCGGCGACGCTGCGCACCGCCGCGGTGCGCGTGCTGGCCGACACCGTCTGTGAGACCGCCTATCCGGGCAACGCCGAGGGGGACTACGATGCGCGGTCCATGGTCTGCGCAGGGCTGCCGGACGGCGGGCGGGACGCCTGCCAGGGGGACAGCGGAGGCCCGCTGGTCGTCCAGGGGCGGCTGGTGGGTCTGGTGTCCTGGGGGAGTGGCTGCGCGGTGGCGGGACGGCCCGGTGTCTATACGAGGATCTCGGCGGTGGCCGGTCTGGTGGCCGCCCATGGCTGACGCGGAGCGTCGGGGCAGTGGTGGATGGAGCCCCGGACGGAGGAGGAGCCCGGAGCGGGACCCGGAGGGCCCGGGGGCCTTGCTGAGGGCCCACGATACGAGCATGGGCGGCCGCCCCACTGCGGGGGCAGACCGCCCGGGATCCGGCCCTGGGCCGGCGTCGCTCGTCGTCGTGGGTATGAGGCGTCAGCGTTCGTCGTCGGACGCGGACGCCGTAGTGGCGGTGAGCCGCTCGGTCTCGTCCTGTATTTCCGCGGCGATCTTCTTGAGTTCCGGCTCGAACTTGCGCCCGTGGTGGGCACAGAAGAGCAGTTCGCCGCCGCTGATCAGCACGACGCGCAGGTATGCCTGGGCGCCGCAGCGGTCGCAGCGGTCAGCGGCCGTCAGCGGGCTCGCGGGGGTCAGAACAGTAGTCACGTCGCCTCTTCTCTAGCTCGACGAGCTGTCGTACCAGGGTCAACATCCAACCAGCCTGAAATCGTTCCCGCTCGTGGCTTTTTCTCAAAAATTGCTTCTGAGTAGGCCGGATGGTGACGTTTGGCGGCGAATGAGCCGTATTGCCTAGCTTTGCTGTTTCGCGTCGATTGTCTGATTTGCCCTCCCGGCCGGGTTGCCGGTTGTGAATGAGGACGTGCCCGGAGCCTAAATGGTTCATGCCTGAAAGGGAACGTGATTCGTGCGGCACCCCCTGTGAGGTATCGAACGTACGAGCGAGACGGTGGCCGGTGCGACTAGCATGGACGTTTCAACGGGTGGCGGCACAAAGGCTCTATCAAGCCTCGGTACGCTCTGACGGGCGACCATGCCACCATCGTGCCCACAGCCGGGCCAACCAGAAATTCAGCGAGGAGCGAACCGCGTGACCGCCGACACGTCCGTGCCGTCCACTGCGCTGCTGACCGGAGCAGACCGGGGCGGCTCCAACTACACCGCGCGGCACCTTCTCGTCCTCGAGGGGCTCGAGGCAGTGCGCAAGCGCCCTGGCATGTACATCGGCTCGACCGACAGCCGTGGCCTTATGCACTGCCTCTGGGAGATCATCGACAACTCCGTGGACGAGGCCCTCGGTGGCTTCTGCGACCGCATCGAGGTACTCCTCCACGACGACGGCTCCGTGGAGGTGCGGGACAACGGCCGGGGCATCCCGGTGGACGTCGAGCCCAAGACGGGGCTGTCCGGCGTCGAGGTCGTGATGACGAAGCTGCACGCCGGCGGAAAGTTCGGCGGCGGCTCGTACGCGGCCTCCGGCGGTCTGCACGGCGTCGGTGCCTCCGTGGTGAACGCGCTGTCCGCCCGTCTCGACGTGGAGGTGGACCGCGACGGCAAGACCCATGCGATCAGCTTCCGCCGCGGCGTTCCCGGGATCTTCACCGAGTCCGGGCCGGACGCTCCGTTCGACCCGTCCAGCGGCCTCCTCAAGGGCAAGAGGGTCCCCAAGACCCGCACCGGCACCCGCATCCGCTACTGGGCGGACCGCCAGATCTTCCTCAAGGACGCCAAGCTCTCCCTGGAGACGCTGTACGCCCGCGCGCGGCAGACCGCGTTCCTGGTGCCGGGGCTGACCCTGGTCGTCCGGGACGAGCGGGCCCTGGAGGGGCGGGAGGGGCCGGTCGAGGAGACCTTCCGCTACGACGGGGGGATCAGCGAGTTCTGCGAGTACCTCGCCCAGGACAAGGCCGTCTGCGACGTGCTGCGGCTGTCCGGGCAGGGCACCTTCAAGGAGACCGTCCCGGTCCTCGACGAGCGCGGCCACATGACGCCGACCGAGGTCACCCGCGACCTGGGCGTCGACATCGCGCTGCGGTGGGGCACCGGCTACGACGCGACCCTGAAGTCGTTCGTCAACATCATCGCGACTCCCAAGGGCGGCACCCATGTCGCCGGTTTCGAGCGCGCGGTCACCAGGACGGTCAACGAGGCGCTGCGCACCACCAAGCTGCTGCGTGTCGCCGAGGACGACGTCGTCAAGGACGACGCCATGGAGGGCCTGACGGCGGTGGTGACCGTCCGGCTGGCGGAGCCGCAGTTCGAGGGCCAGACCAAGGAGGTGCTGGGCACCTCGGCGGCCTCCCGGATCGTGGCCAATGTGGTCTCCAAGGAGCTCAAGGCGTTCCTGACCTCCACCAAGCGGGACGCCAAGCAGCAGGCTCGCGCCGTTCTGGAGAAGGTCGTGGCCGCGGCCCGTACGCGCATCGCGGCCCGCCAGCACAAGGAGGCGCAGCGCCGTAAGACCGCGCTGGAGTCCTCCTCGCTGCCCGCGAAGCTGGCCGACTGCCGCAGCGACGACGTGGGCCGCAGCGAGCTGTTCATCGTCGAGGGGGACTCGGCGCTGGGCACGGCCAAGCTCGCCCGGAACTCCGAGTTCCAGGCGCTGCTGCCGATCCGCGGCAAGATCCTGAACGTGCAGAAGTCGTCGGTCTCCGACATGCTCAAGAACGCCGAGTGCGGCGCGATCATCCAGGTGATAGGGGCCGGATCGGGCCGGACCTTCGACATCGACCAGGCGCGCTACGGCAAGGTGATCTTCCTCGCCGACGCCGATGTCGACGGTGCGCACATCCGCTGTCTGCTGCTCACCCTCTTCCAGCGCTATATGCGGCCGATGGTCGAGCAGGGGCGGGTCTTCTCGGCGGTGCCACCGCTGCACCGGGTCGAGCTGGTGAACCCCAAGCGGGGGCAGGACAAGTACCTCTACACCTACTCCGACCAGGAGCTCCAGGAGACGCTGCTGGACCTCCAGCGCCGGGAGATCCGCTACAAGGACGGCATCCAGCGCTACAAGGGTCTCGGTGAGATGGACGCCGACCAGCTCGCGGAGACCACGATGGACCCGCGCCACCGCACCCTGCGGCGCATCAACATCAGCGACCTGGAGGCCGCCGAGCGCGCTTTCGACCTGCTCATGGGCAATGAGGTCGCGCCCCGTAAGGAGTTTATCTCCAACTCGGCGGCGACCCTGGACCGGTCGCGCATCGACGTCTGACGCGCGGCGGCCGGCCCGGCCGGTCCGGCGGGGGTCCCTCAACCCGGGGTGGGGAGACCCCCGCCGGCGTTTCCCCGCCGGCTCGCTCCTGACATGCCGGTTCCGGGCCGTTCATCACCTGACTCACCTGATGGGGTGAACGTCCGGTAGTGAAGAGTTCTGGATCTTTCTGATCTGCCCATCCTTGGGCACGCGGCGAAGGCGGCAGTGAACGAGGAGTGTTCGGGTGGACATGCACAACGCGCGCGACACGGGAGCCGCGCGGCTGGACGATCCGTGGTACGACACGCTCGCGTCCGGCTGGGCCGAGCCGGACGACACGGACAGCGGACCCCGGCGCACGCGTCCGCCCGCCGCCGGAGAGACCGGTCCGGCCGAAGACGTTCATACGGCCGCGGAGGTCTATACGAAGGTGCACGGCAGCGCAGCCTTCCAGGAGGTGCGCCGACGCCACCGCCGGTTCGTGTTCCCGGCGGTCGCCGCGTTCCTCATCTGGTACCTCGCGTATGTCGTCGCGGCGACCACCGCCCCCGGCCTGATGGCCCGCCCCGTCGTGGGCACCCTCAACGTCGCGATGCTCGCCGGGCTCGCGCAGTTCGCCACCACCTTCCTCCTGGCCTGGGCCTACGCCCGGCACGCACGGCTGCGCCGGGACCGGGCCGCGCTCGAACTCCGCTGGGTGACGCAGGAGATGATGCGGGGGCACCGGCGGTGACCGGGAATCACCAGAGCCTGGCGCTGCTGCTCTTCGGCGCCTTCGTGGCGGCCACCTTGGGGATCACCACCTGGGCGGGGCGCAGACGGTACGGCTCCCCGGAGGAGTTCTACGCGGGCGGGCGGCTGTTCTCCCCGGTGGAGAACGGCTTCGCCATCGCGGGTGACTACCTGTCCGCCGCCTCCTTCCTCGGGATCTCCGGACTCGTCGCGCTCTTCGGCTATGACGGGGTGCTGTACTGCGTGGGCTTCTTCGTGGCCTGGCTGGTGGTGCTGCTGGTCGCCGAACTGGTCCGCAACTGCGGCCGGTTCACCCTGGCCGATGTGGTGGCCGCCCGGACGCGGGAACGCCCGGTCCGGATCGCCGCGGGCGTCTCCTCGATCACGGTCTGCGTGCTCTACCTCGTCGCCCAGATGGTCGGCGCGGGCAGTCTGATCGCCCTGCTGATCGGGGAGACGGGCGGCCGCGCCCGCGCCTGGACGGTGATCGGCGTGGGCACCCTGATGGTGATCTTCGTGGCGCTGGGCGGGATGCGTGCCACGACCTGGATCCAGATCGTGAAGGCCGTCCTGCTGATGGCCGGGGCGATCGCGCTGACCGCCCTGGTCCTGATCCGCTTCCACGGCGATCTCGACGCGCTGCTCGGCACCGCGGCGCGGAACAGCGGACACGGCGCGGACTTCCTCGCCCCCGGGCTCCATTACGGCGGTGACTGGACCGCCCGGCTGGACTTCGTCAGCCTCGGCCTGGCCCTGGTGCTGGGCACCGCCGGGCTGCCGCACATCCTTACGCGCTTGTCCACCGTGCCCACCGCCCGTGCCGCCCGCCGGTCGGTGATCTGGTCCATCGGGCTGATCGGCGGCTTCTCCCTGATGACGATCGTGCTCGGCTTCGGCGCGGCCGCCGTGCTGGGCACCGATGCCGTACGGACCTCCGACGCGGCCGGGAACACGGCCGTTCCGCTGCTCGCGCTCGACCTCGGCGGGGGCGCCGGATCGACCGGGGGCACGGTGCTGTTCGCGGTCGTCGCCGCCGTCGCCTTCGCCACTATCCTCGCCGTCGTCGCCGGGATCACCCTCGCCTCCTCCGCCTCGGCCGCCCATGACCTCTACGGCGCGCTGAGCCGGCGGACGGACCGCACACCGCGCGGGGAGGTGGCGGTGGCGCGGATCGCCGCGGTGGGCATCGGGGCGGCCGCGATCGGGCTCGGGCTGCTCGCCGAGGACCTCAATGTCGCGTTCCTGGTGGGGCTCGCGTTCGCCGCCGCGGCCTCGGCGAACCTTCCGGTGCTGCTGTACTCGCTGTTCTGGCGGCGGTTCACCGCGCGCGGCGCGGTGTGGGCGGTGTACGGGGGACTGCTCCCGGCGGTGGTGCTGGTGGTGCTGTCCCCGGTGGTCTCCGGCAGCCCGGACGCGATCTGCTCCGGGGTGGACTTCCACCTCTTCCCGCTGCGGAACCCGGGCCTGGTCTCGGTGCCGCTCGGCTTCATCGCCGGCTGGCTCGGGACGGTCACCTCACTCGCGCCCGCCCCCGGGCATGCCGCCAAGCACGCCGAGACGGAGGTGCGGGCCCTCACCGGGGCGGGCGCGGCCTGACGGGCGGACCGGGGGCAGGGCGGGGTTCAGACCCAGGCATAGCGGTGCTCGGGGCGGCCGGTCTCGCCGTATTTGAGGCTGAGCCGCACCCTGCCGGTGCGCTCCAGCAGCTTGAGATAGCGCTGTGCGGTCTGCCTGCTGAGCGAGGAGCGCTCGGCCACCTCCTGTGCCGACAGCGGGCCCTCGGCGCCCCGCAGCACCTCCCGTACGAGGTCGGCGGTGAGCGCCGAGTGGCCCTTGGGCAGCTCGGTGGGGCCGGCCGAGGCGCCGCCCAGGGCGCCGAAGATCCGGTCCACCTGGTCCTGCCCCGCCTCCCCGCCGTCCTCGAGCGCACGGCGCAGCGCCGCGTAACCCTCCAACTTGGCGCGCAGCCCCGCGAAGGTGAACGGTTTGACCAGGTATTGCAGCGCGCCGTGGCGCATCGCCGCCTGGACGGTCGCGATATCGCGGGCCGCGGTCACCATGATCACGTCGGTGTGGTGGCCGAGCTGCCGCAGCCGCCGCACCAGCGCCAGCCCCGTCTCGTCCGGCAGATAGTGGTCGAGCAGCACCAGGTCGACGGGGGTGCCCGCCAGGAAGGCCAGCGCCTCGGCGGCGGTGTGCGCCTGCCCCGCGACGCGGAAACCGGTCACCTTCCCGACGTACGCCGCGTTGACCCGGGCCACCCGGACGTCGTCGTCCACGACCAGCACCTCCAGGGGCCCGTCCGGTCCGGTTCGATGGGTCATCGTGACTCTCCTGTCGCGGTCGGCGGCGTCCCGGCCGGCTGTTCGGCCAGCGCCTCGGGGAGGACGACGGTGAACTCCGCGCCCCCGCCCTCGCGGTCGGACACGCGTACGCTGCCACCCTGGCGTTCGGCGAGGCGGCGGACCAGCGCGAGCCCGATGCCGCGTTTCCCGTGCGCGGGCGGCTGCTTGGTCGACCAGCCCTCGGTGAAGACCACATCGCGCCGGTCGGCGGGGATTCCGGGGCCGGTGTCGGAGACCCGCAGCAGCACCGTGCGGTCGTCCGCGCCCAGCGCCACCTCGACCCGCGGCTCCGGCGAACCGGCCGCCGCGTCCACGGCGTTGTCGATGAGATTGCCGACGATCGTCACCAGACCCGGTGGATCCACCAGCCGGTTGGGCAGCAGGCTGTCCTCGGCGACGCACAGCGACACCCCGCGCTCGGTGGCCACCGTGGCCTTGCCGACCAGCAGGGAGGCCAGCAGCGGATCCCGCACCCGCTCGGTGACCTGTTCGGCGGTGGCCCGGTGCACCCCGATCGCCTCGGTGATGAACTCCATCGCCTCGTCGTGCAGCTCGAGTTCGAGCAGGCCCAGGAGGGTGTGCATCCGGTTGGCGTGCTCATGGTCCTGCGCCCGCAGGGCGTCGATCAGCCCGCGGGTGCCGTCCAGTTCGCGGCCCAGCCGCTCCAGCTCGGTGCGGTCACGCAGGGTGGCCACCGCACCGCCGTCGTCCGTCGGCATCCGGTTGGCCACCAGCACCCGGCCGCCGCTGACGGTCAGCAGATCGGCGCCGGTGACCCGGCCGGCCAGCACATCGGTGGTGCGGCCCGGGGGCAGCACCGCCTCCAGCGGCTGCCCGGTGTCCTCGGCGCGCAGATCCAGCAGCCGCTGCGCCTCGTCGTTGAGCAGCCGGATACGGCCGTGGGCGTCGAGGGCGACGACGCCTTCCCGGATGCCGTGCAGCATCGCCTCGCGCTCGGCGAGCAGTGCGGAGATATCCGAGAAGGCCAGGTCATGGGTGCGTCGCTGGAGCCGGCGGGCGACCAGGAAGGCCGCCAGGGCGCCGACGGCGAGCGCGCCGCCCGCGTAGGCGAGCATCTCGGGGACGGCGGCGACGAGCCGGGCGCGCACGCTCTCGTAGGAGATGCCCACCGAGACGGCGCCCACGATGCGGCCGTTCCCGGTGCGCAGCGGGACCTTGCCGCGGGCCGACCGGCCGAGGGTGCCCTCGTCGATCTCCATGATCTCCCGGCCGCCGAGGGCGGCGGTGGGGTCGGTCGAGACGTGCTTCCCGATCTCGTCGGGGGAGGTGTGCGACCAGCGCACCCCGCGCCGGTCCATGATCACGACGTATTCGGCGCCGGTCGCGAGGCGGATGCGCTCCGCCTCGGTCTGCACCGGTCCGTCGGGGCTGGGCCGGGTGTGCTGGAGCGCCTCGGCCAGCCGGGGCTCGGCGGCCGTGGTCTGGGCGATGGCCAGGGCGCGGCGCATGGCCTGGTCGTCGAGGTGGTCGCTGAGCGGCGCGAGGAAGAGGCCGGTCGCGAGCACGGTGACCCCCGTGGCGATGGCCAGCTGCATCAGCAGGACCTGGGAGAAGACGCGTCGGGGCCAGCCGATGCGCCACCTGGTGGCCGTGGCTGCCGGCCCCGGCGGTATCGCGGCGCTCATGGCAACGAAGGGTAACCAAGGGCAGCCCGCGGGAGCCCCGGCAGGATCCCGGAGCGCGGGGCCGGGGAAGGGTGGTCCGGGCCTGGGGGAGGTTGGGCTGGGGTCCTGTGGGTGTGGGGCCGGGAACGGCGGTCTGGGTGCCGCACGCGGGCCCGGGGGCGGCGGTTCGGGGCGCTACGGGCAGAGGCCGGGGAACGCGGGCCGGGTACTCCGGGGCAGGGCGCGGGCTCAGGAGTGGCCGGCGGCCATCGCCCGTACGCCGGAGGCGGGCCGCCGCCGGGCGGCCCGGATCCCGATGACCTCCATCCGGGCCGGGGAGCCCAGCGGGAAGCCGCAGCTCTGCGGCCGCGGCGGCGTCTCGGCGACCTGTGCGACGCTCACCCGCCAGGCCCGGCCGTCGCGGTGCGCGACGGTCACGGTCCAGACCGGGGCCCCGCCCTCGGCCCTCGCGACGGTCAGCGCGTCGGCCCCGTCCTCACCGGTCATCTCCCGGACGGCCAGCTCCGCCGCCTGACCGGGGCGCTCCCAGGTGGAGCGGCCACGGCAGTCGTCGGTGACGACCTTGCCGTGCCGCAGCGCCTCGATGACGTCCTTGACGCCCTGCGCGGTGGCGCGGCCGTAGGTGTAGCCGTGCGGCAGCACGACGAGGGTGGGGGAGAAGCGATGGCCGCCGATATGGGTGATCTCCCAGGTGCCGTGAACCCCGGAGGCGGCCAGCTCACCGGCGAGCGGGCGGCCGAGGAGGGCGCAACAGCGGTCGCGCTTGCCGTTGGTGCACACCAGCACCAGCGGGTCGCCGGTGTACTCCTCCCAGGCCGTGGGGTCGTGGGGGCGCAGGGTCAGCCCGGCGGGGTCGCCCGCGCCCAGCGCGGCGAAGTCCAGGCCGAGCAGCCGTGCGGGGTCGTCCAGGGCAGTGGTACGGATCCAGGAGCGGCCGGGCCCGGTGTGCGCCACGAACACCCGGTGCCGGGCGCCGGTGTGCAGATCGGCGTGGCGGCCGGGGCGGCGGATCAGCGCGACCCGCACGCCGGTGGTCTCGGCGGCGCGCTCCAGGGCGCGTCCGACGGCCGCGTCCAGACGGCTGGCGGTGAGGGCCTCGGCGCCCCAGGGGCCGGGTTGTTCCACCAGCAGCCAGGTGGAGGCGGTGGCCGCCGTCCCGGCGAGCGGCTCGGACAGGTCGCGGGAGGCGGTCGTGCACGTGCTCACGAAGGTTAGCCTAACCTCTCTTGATCGAGAACGCCCGCCGGAGCCGTGAGGGGGAGAGGCAACTGGCCGTATCCGCCCGCATTCGCCCGCATGCGCCTGTATCACGTCCGTATCCGGCCCGTATCCGGCTGGGTATCCGTCGCGTACCGCCGTTCCATGGGATGGGAGCGGGCGGGACAATGACGCCCCGGGGGCGGAGGGGGCGGATATGGGCGGCTTATGGGCGCGGTGGCGCAGACGCCGGGACAGACGCGCGGCGCGTTCGCTGGATCCCGCGCTGACGGCGAAAGTGAGGGCGGCCTACGACGAGGGGCGGCCGATTCCCGAACCGCTCGCCCGTCAGGCGGCCGAGGCCGGTGATCCGCGGGGGATGACCGTCTACGGCATCGTGCTGGGCAAGCGGGGCGCGTACGCCGAGGCGGTCCACTGGCTGGGCAAGGCCGCCGCGACGGGTGACATCCAGGCCATGGTGGTGCTCGGCACCCTCCACCTGGACCTCGGTGATGTGGGCGAGGCGGAGCGGCACTTCCGCCGGGCGGCGGACCGCGGACACGCCGGCGCGCGCCTCGCCCTCCAGCAGATGCGCGCCCGACGCAACGGCAGCGGCCACTGAGGGCGGTTTCCGCGGCCCTTACGCCGTCCGGGGGACGAGGCGGGCCGGGGCGGCGGATGGCGGTTCGGGGGCGAGGTCGAGGGCGTGGACGGCGCCGGGCGGGGGCGCGGGTGTGGATGGCGCGGTCCGGGGCGAACCCCGGACCCGGACACGAATGGCGCGGTGGGGGAGCGAGGTCGAGGGCGCGTACGCCGCCGGGCGGGGGCGTGGGTGTGGACGGCGTGGTCCGGGGGCGAACCCCGGACCCGGACACGAACGGCGGGTGGGGGAGCGAGGCCGAGGGCGCGGACGCGGCAGGGTCGAGGGCGTGGACGGCGCCGGGCGGGGGCGCGGGTGTGGACGGCGTGGTCCGGAGCGAACCCCGGACCCGGACATGAACGGCGCAGTGGGGGACCGAGGTCGAGGGCGCGGACGCGGCAGGGCCGAGGGCGCGGACGGCGCGGGGCCGGGAACGGCCAGGGGCGCGGCACTCTCGCGGTGCCGCGCCCCTGCGCGCTCGTCGTGCTCGTCCGGGCTACACCGGCCCGGCCACCACCGCCACCGGCTTGGTGAGCGGCACACCCGAGCCGTCCCGGCGCGGGTCGATCTCCGGCAGCGTGGCCGGGGTTCCGCTCGCCGTCGCCGCGCGGGCCGGTGCCGCGCCCGCCCAGGCCAGGACCAGGCGGTCCTCGCCCTTCAGGAACCGCTGGCAGCGCACCCCGCCCGTGGCCCGGCCCTTGCGCGGGTACTGGTCGAAGGGGGTGAGCTTGGCCGACTGCTGCACCGAGTCATCGAGCGTGCCGCTGGCCCCCGCGACCGTGAAGACCACCGCGTCGCCCGCCGGGTCGACGGCCGTGAACGAGATCACCTTGGCGCCGGAGCCGAGCTTGATGCCCGCCATACCACCCGCGGCGCGGCCCTGGGGCCGCACCTGGCTCGCCGCGTAGCGCAGCAGCTGGGCGTCGTCGCTGATGAAGACCAGGTCCTCCTCGCCGGTGCGCAGCTCCACCGCGCCCACGATCCGGTCGCCCTCCTTGAGGCTGATGACCTCCAACTCGTCCTTGTTGGCGGGGTAGTCGGGGACCACGCGCTTGACGACGCCCTGCTCCGTGCCGATCGCGAGCCCTGGTGAGGACTCGTCCAGGGTGGTGAGGCAGATCAGCTCCTCGCCGTCCTCCAGCGAGAGGAATTCGGCGATGGGCGCCCCGCCCGCCAGATTGGGGGACGCGGCCGACTCCGGGAGGATCGGGAGGTCGATCACCGAGAGCCGCAGCAGCCGCCCGTCCGAGGTCACCGCCCCCACGGAACCCCGGGCCGTGGCCGGGACCGCCGAGACGATCACATCGTGCTTGGCGCGCTTGGCCTTCGTCTCGCCGGGGAACGGCTCGCCGTTGGCGGTGCGGGCCAGCAGCCCGGTGGAGGACAGCAGCACCCGGCAGGGGTCGTCCGCGACCTCCAGCGGCACCGCGGTCACCGGTGCGTTGGAGGACTCCAGCAGCACCGTGCGGCGCGGGGTGCCGAACTTCTTGGCCACCGCGGCCAGCTCGCCGGAGACCAGCTTGCGCAGCTCGGCGTCGGAGTCGAGGATCCGGGTCAGCTCCTCGATCTCGGCGTTGAGCCTGTCGCGCTCCGACTCCAGCTCCAGCCGGTCGAACTTGGTCAGCCGGCGCAGCGGAGTGTCCAGGATGTACTGCGTCTGGATGTCGGAGAGGCCGAAGCGCTCGATGAGCGACCGCTTGGCCTCCGCCGCGTTCTCGCTCTGCCGGATGATGCGGATGACCTCGTCGATGTCGAGGAGGGCCACCAGCAGACCCTCGACCAGGTGCAGCCGGTCGCGCCGCTTGGTGCGGCGGAACTCGCTACGCCGCCGGACCACGTCGAAGCGGTGGTCGAGGTAGACCTCCAGCAGCTCCTTCAGCCCCAGCGTGAGCGGCTGGCCGTCCACCAGCGCCACGTTGTTGATGCCGAAGGACTCCTCCATCGGTGTGAGCTTGTAGAGCTGCTCCAGCACGGCCTCGGGGTTGAAGCCGTTCTTGATCTCGATCACCAGCCGCAGCCCGTGCTCACGGTCGGTGAGGTCCTTGACGTCCGCGATGCCCTGGAGCTTCTTCGCGCCGACCAGGTCCTTGATCTTGGAGATGACCTTCTCGGGGCCCACGGCGAAGGGCAGTTCGGTGACGACCAGACCCTTGCGGCGGGCCGTCACGTCCTCCACGGCCACGGTGGCGCGGATCTTGAACGTGCCGCGCCCCGTCTCGTAGGCGTCCCGGATGCCGCTCAGGCCCACGATCCGGCCGCCGGTCGGCAGGTCCGGCCCCGGTACGTACCGCATCAGGGTGTCGAGATCCGCGCCCGGGTGCTTGATCAGATGGCGGGCGGCGGCGATGACCTCGCCCAGGTTGTGCGGCGGCATATTGGTCGCCATGCCGACCGCGATTCCGGACGTGCCGTTGACCAGCAGGTTCGGATAGGCGGCGGGGAGGGTGACGGGCTCCTGCTCACTGCCGTCGTAGTTCGGTGCGAAGTCGACCGTGTCCTCGTCGATCGACTCGGTCATCAGCGAGGTCGCCGACGCCATCCGGCACTCGGTGTACCGCATCGCCGCCGGCGGGTCGTCGTTGCCCAGCGAGCCGAAGTTCCCGTGGCCGTCGACCATCGGCAGGCGCATGGAGAACGGCTGCGCCATGCGCACCAGCGCGTCGTAGATCGACGCGTCGCCGTGCGGGTGGAGCTTTCCCATCACCTCACCGACGACACGGGCGCACTTCACGAACCCGCGCTCGGGGCGCAGCCCCATCTCGTTCATCTGGTAGAGGATGCGGCGGTGCACGGGCTTGAGCCCGTCACGGGCGTCGGGCAGCGCGCGCGAGTAGATGACCGAGTAGGCGTACTCGAGGTAGGAGCCCTGCATCTCGTCGACGACGTCGATGTCGAGGATGCGCTCCTCGAAGTCGTCCGGCGGCGGGGTTTTGGTGCGGCGGCGGGCCATCGCGCTTGCGGCTCCTTCAACTGCCGATGAGGGATCTGACGCCGACCATTGTGGCCCGGCCCGCCGACAAGTGTGGAACGGCCCGGGGTGGCCGGGGCCGGGACGGGCCCGCGGACCGTGCCCGGCACCCTGGTGTGACGGCCCTTCGCGGAGGGGCCGGTCCGGCGTCCGAGGGATCGCGGAAACGGTTCGCGGAAACGGTTCGGGGGGATGGGAACGGACCGGAACTTCGCCAGATGTCCGTGCGCTTGCATACAGTGACAGAAGCGCTGCGCAAGCGGCTGGCACGCGCTCATCACGCGATGGAAGGGACGTACATGCCCATGGGTCACACGGCCACGCAGCAGGCCGGTTCCGGCGGCCTGAAAGCGACCGAGCACCGGCTGGCCAATGGCCTGCGCGTGGTGCTCTCCGAGGACCATCTGACCCCGGTCGCCGCGGTCTGTCTGTGGTACGACGTCGGCTCACGTCATGAGGTCAAGGGGCGCACGGGTCTGGCCCACCTCTTCGAGCACCTGATGTTCCAGGGCTCGGCGCAGGTCACCGGGAACGGCCACTTCGAGCTGGTGCAGGGGGCCGGCGGCTCGCTCAACGGCACGACCAGCTTCGAGCGCACCAACTACTTCGAGACCATGCCCGCCCACCAGGTCGAGCTCGCCCTGTGGCTGGAGGCCGACCGGATGGGGTCCCTCCTGACCGCGCTGGACGAGGAGAGCCTGGAGAACCAGCGCGACGTCGTCAAGAACGAGCGCCGCCAGCGGTACGACAACGTCCCGTACGGCACCGCCTTCGAGAAGCTCGTGGCCATGGCGTACCCCGAGGGCCACCCGTACCACCACACCCCGATCGGCTCGATGGCCGACCTGGACGCGGCCTCCCTGGAGGACGCGCGGGAGTTCTTCCGCACCTACTACGCGCCGAACAACGCCGTGCTGTCGGTCGTCGGCGACATCGACCCCGAGCAGACGCTCGCCTGGATCGAGAAGTACTTCGGCTCCATCCCCTCCCACGACGCCAAGCGGCCGCCCCGCGACGGCACGCTCCCGGACGTGATCGGCGGGCAGTTGCGCGAGGTCGTGGAGGAGGAGGTCCCGGCCCGCGCCCTGATGGCCGCCTACCGGCTGCCCCACGACGGCACCCGTGAGGCCGACGCCGCCGACCTGGCGCTGACCGTCCTCGGCGGCGGGGAGTCCTCCCGGCTCCACAACCGCCTGGTGCGCCGCGACCGCACCGCCGTGGCCGCCGGATTCGGCCTGCTGCGGCTGTCGGGCGCCCCCTCGCTCGGCTGGCTGGACGTGAAGACCTCCGGCGGTGTCGAGGTGCCCGCCATCGAGGCCGCCGTCGACGAGGAGCTGGCCCGCTTCGCCGAGGAGGGGCCGACCCCGCAGGAGATGGAGCGCGCACAGGCGCAGATCGAGCGCGAGTGGCTCGACCGGCTGGCCACGGTCGGCGGCCGCGCCGACGAGCTCTGCCGGTACGCGGTGCTCTTCGGCGACCCGCAGCTGGCGCTGACCGCCGTGGAGCGGGTGCTCGCCATCACCCCCGAGGAGGTGCGGGCCGTGGCCGCCGCGCGGCTGCGCCCCGACAACCGCGCCGTGCTGGTCTACGAGCCCGTCCAGGGCGCCGAGGACGCAGCCGACACCGACGCCGACGAAGCCGCCGAGACCGACGCAGAAGGGGAGGCGGCCCAGTGAGCGACGCCGTCACCGCGACCATGACCTTCCACCCGCAGCCGAAGGGCGGCGCCCCCAAGCCGTGGGCGTTCCCGGCGCCCGAGCGCGGTGAGCTGGCCAACGGCCTCACCGTGCTGCGCTGCCACCGCCCCGGCCAGCAGGTCGTCGCCGTCGAGATCAATCTGGACGCGCCGCTGGACGCCGAGCCGGCCGGGCTCGACGGCGTCGCCACGATCATGGCGCGCGCCCTGTCGGAGGGCACCGACAAGCACGACGCCGAGGAGTTCGCCGCCGAGCTCGAGCGCTGTGGCGCCACGCTGGACGCGCACGCCGACCACCCCGGCGTCCGCGTCTCCCTGGAGGTTCCGGCCTCCCGGCTGCCCAAGGCGCTCGGTCTGCTGGCCGACGCGCTGCGCGCCCCCGCCTTCCCGGACGGCGAGGTCGAGCGGCTGGTGCGCAACCGGCTGGACGAGATCCCCCATGAGCTGGCCAATCCGGCCCGCCGCGCCTCGATGGCCCTCTCCGCCGACCTCTTCCCGGCCGCGTCGCGGATGTCCCGGCCGCGGCAAGGCACCCAGGAGACCATCGAGGGCATCGACGCCGCGGCCGTGCGGGCCTTCTACGAGGCGCATGTCCGGCCCTCCACCTCCACCGCCGTCATCGTGGGCGACCTCGGCGGCGTCGACCTCGACCGGGCGCTCGCCGACACCCTCGGCGCCTGGACGGGCGGGGCGGCCGTGCCGCGCACGGTGCCTCCGATCGTCGCGGACGACACCGGCCGCGTGGTGATCGTCGACCGGCCGGGCGCGGTCCAGACCCAGCTGCTCATCGGGCGCGTGGGCGCCGACCGCCACGACCGCGTCTGGCCCGCGCAGGTGCTGGGCACCTACTGCCTGGGCGGCACCCTCACCTCCCGCCTCGACCGTGTGCTGCGCGAGGAGAAGGGCTACACCTACGGGGTGCGCGCCTTCGGCCAGGTGCTGCGCTCCGCGCCCCCCGCGCCCTCCGGCGGTTCCTCGGGCGCCGCGATGCTGGCGATCAGCGGCTCGGTGGCCACCGAGGTCACCGGCCCCGCGCTGGAGGACCTCTGGAAGGTGCTGCGCACGCTGAAGGAGGAAGGGCTGACGGACGAGGAGCGCGATGTCGCGGTGCAGAACCTGGTGGGCGTCGCGCCGCTGAAGTACGAGACGGCGGCGGCCGTCGCGGGCACCCTCGCCGACCAGGTCGAACAGCACCTTCCGGACGACTTCCAGGCGCAGCTCTACGCCCGCCTCGCGGAGACCGGCACGGTGGAGGCCACGGCGGCGGTGGTGAGCGCCTTCCCGGCGGACCGGCTGGTCACGGTGCTGGTCGGCGACGCCTCGGCGATCGAGGAGCCGGTCAGGGCGCTGGGCATCGGCGAGGTGCGCGTCATCTCCGGCTGAGCCGGCCTGACGCTTCGTCGGCTGACGGCCCGACGACTGACGGACCGTCCGGCCGGCGATGCGGCCGATGAGCCGGTCCGCGATCCGGTGCGGGAAGGACCCCGGCCCCAAGGGGGTGCCGGGGTCCTTCCTTCATGCCCGATTTAATGCCCGATTTGTGGGAGTGACTACGTGTTTGGTTTGTGGGGAGAGCAACAAAAAACCGGAACCGTTTGGTGATCGAAAGCGGGCCCGTTTAGCGTCAATCCGGCTGTTCGCCAGCGACCCGCCGCATCCGCGGCACGGACAGTCATCGCCGAGTCCCCGTACGGCGCGAGCCAGGGGAGCCGGGGACCCAACACGTCCCCTGGGGTGAATCGGGCGCCTTCCCCGGTGGGGGAGGGGCTCGTAGGAGACCTTCCTGCTCCGAACCCGTCAGCTAACCCGGTAGGCGAGAAGGAAGGAAAGGAGTGCGCCAGACCATGGCGTTCACCCGTACCGCCACCGGGAAGCACCGTCGTCCCCGCAAACCCGGCCTGCGCACCGGCGCGAACATCGCGGGCATCACCACGGTCGCTTCGGGAGTCGTCGCCGGGATAGCCGGACAGGCGTTCGCGGCCGACGAGGGCCCCTCCTCCCACGAGACCGGTCTGACCCAGGCGATCGTGATCGGCGACGGGATCGCGGACCACATCGAGGCCCAGGCGCAGTCCCAGGAGACCGCCGCCGAGCAGGCCGCCGCCAAGGCCAAGGCGGAGGCCGTCGCCCGGCAGGAGGCCGCCAGGAAGGCGGAGGCGGCGGCGAAGAAGGCCAAGGCGGAGCGCGATGCCAAGCTGCGCGCGGCGCGCGAGGCCGAGCGCAAGCGCCTCAACACCTTCGTGGCGCCGATCAGCGGCTCCTACGTCTCCACGGCCTACCAGGCGTCCAGCGGTCTGTGGTCCTCCGGCACCCACACCGGTATCGACTTCCACGCCTCCACCGGCACCTCGGTGCACGCCGTGGGCTCCGGCGAGGTCGTCGAGGCGGGCTGGGGCGGTGCCTACGGCAACAACATCGTCATCAAGATGAACGACGGCACCTACACCCAGTACGGTCATCTGTCGTCGATCGGCGTCTCGGTGGGCCAGAAGGTGACCCCGGGCCAGCAGATCGGCCTGTCGGGCGCCACCGGCAACGTCACCGGACCGCATCTGCACTTCGAGGCCCGCACCAGCGCGGAGTACGGGTCGGACATCGACCCCCTGGCGTACCTGCGCTCGCACGGCGTCAACGTCTGACCGCCTGCTCCCGGAACACCGCGAGCATTCCGTGAAGGCCCCGTCCGCCGGACGGGGCCTTCGGCGTGCGCACCGCCGCCCGCCGCCCCAAGCCGTCGCCGCCCCAGCCACCGTCACCCCAAGCCGCCGCTGACCAAAAAATATCCATGAAATGCTCCCCGCCATCGGAAATGGCGTCCGCTTGGAATAGAGTATTCAACGCGTGTTCAATGGGTGCGTTTCGCGGGCGTTTAGGCGGAGGTTCGGCAATGTGGGACCGGAAATGAACGGGGATACGACCGCGGTCCAGGGCGGTCGCCGGATTTCGGCGCACGCACTGTGTACGGCGATTCGCGACGACATCGTCTCCGGTGCGTACCAGCCCGGCAGCCGGCTCACCGAGGAACTCCTCGCCCGGCGCTACGGGGTCTCGCGGGTGCCCGTCCGGGAGGCGCTGCGCACCCTGGAGTCCGAGGGTTTCGTGACCACCCGGCGGCATGCGGGGGCCTGTGTCGCCCAGCCCTCCGAACGTGAGGCGGCCGATCTGCTGGACATCCGCGCGCTGCTGGAGCCGCTGGGCGCCGCGCGGGCCGCACAGCGCCGCACCGAGGCGCATCTGAAGGTGCTGCGCGGGCTGGTCAGGCTCGGCCGGGAGCGGGCCCAGCGCGGTCAGCTCGGTGAACTGCGGCCGCTGGCCGACTGGTTCCACGAGACGCTCGCCCAGGCGTCCGGCAGTCCGAGCCTGGCCGGGATGCTCGTCCAGCTGCGCCGCAAGACCGCGTGGGTGTTCGCGGCCGTTCCGGCGCCGCAGCCCGCGCCGGCCGAGGGCGCCCGGCGCCCCGACCCGGCCGCGCGGGCCGTGGAGTCGTGGGCGGAGCACGGCGCGCTGGTGGACGCGGTCGCGCGCGGCGACGCCGACCGGGCGCGGACGCTCGCCACCGTGCACACCGAGCGCTCGCTGTCGGAATACCGGCTGCACCGCCCCATTCCGGTGAGGACTTCGAAACATTCCGTCAACACGGCGAGCGGCCAGAATTAACAGTGGTCGGAAATTATTGGCGCTGATTCACGGCTCGGTTCTCCGTCGCCGAGTCCGGGCGGAAACAGAAAAACAACGGGGCCGCGGTGACCGGAATGGTCACTGCGGCCCCGCCGCGCCGTTTCCCCGAATCGCTCGGGATTCACACGGGAATTCAGACGGTCTCCGGAAGCTCCTCGAGGCCCTCCGCCACCAGCTTCGCCAGGCGGTCGAGCGCCACCTCGGCGTCGTCGGCGTCGGAGGCGAGGACGACCTCCTCGCCGCCCTGGGCGCCCAGGCCGAGCACGGCCAGCATGGAGGCGGCGTTGACCGGGGTGCCGTCCGCCTTGGCGATCGTGATGGGGACGCCGGCGGCGGTGGCCGCCCGGACGAAGATCGACGCAGGGCGGGCGTGCAGGCCCTCGGCCCAGCCGATGGTGACGCGGCGCTCAGCCATGGTGTTGCCCTTCAGGTGGGTGCGGTTGTCTAGACCAAAGCATACGGTGTCCGTATGCATCCGGGGGATGCCCGAGTGAGTCCGGTCGTGCCCGGACCGGCCCGATACGGACCTTCCCCCGACACCTGGCCGCGACGCAAGGGTGTCCACCATGCGGACCGCGCGCGGCCCGTACCCTGGCCCCATGCGGAATCCGCCGGATCAGCACGCCTACCCGACCCACTGGGAAGCCGACGTGGTGCTCCGGGACGGTGGTACGGCACAGATCCGCCCCATCACCCCCGATGACGCCCAGCGGCTGATCAGCTTCTACGAGCGGGTCTCGGACGAGTCGAAGTACTACCGCTTCTTCGCGCCCTACCCCCGCCTCTCCGACCGCGACGTCCACCGCTTCACCCACCACGACTACGTCGACCGGGTGGGCCTCGCGGCGATCGTCGGGGACGAGTTCATCGCCACCGTCCGCTTCGACCGCATCGACAGCCGGGGAATGCCGGCCCACTCGGCCCCCGCCACCGCCCCGGACGGCGGCCTCACGGCCCCTTCCGGACCCGCCCTCGCCGACGAGGCCGAGGTCGCCTTCCTGGTCCAGGACGCCCACCAGGGCCGCGGGGTGGCCTCCGCGCTCCTCGAACACATCGCCGCCGTCGCGCGCGAGCGGGCCATCCGCCGGTTCGCCGCCGAGGTGCTGCCCGCCAACACCAAGATGATCAAGGTGTTCACGGACGCGGGCTACACCCAGAAGCGCAGCTTCGAGGACGGGGTCGTCCGCCTCGAGTTCGACCTCGAACCCACCGACCGCTCCCTGGCCGTCATGCGCGCCCGCGAGCAGCGTGCCGAGGCCCGCTCCGTCCAGCGGCTGCTCGCGCCCGGTTCCGTCGCCGTCATCGGCACCAGCCGCAGCTCCGGTGGCGTCGGCCGCACCGTGCTGCGCAACCTCCTCGACGGCGGCTTCACGGGGCGCGTGCACGCCGTCAACCAGGCCTTCCCCGACGATCTGACCCGCCTGGAGCCGGAGGGCGTCCCGGCCCACCGCTCGCTGCGCGCCATTGCGGACCCCGTCGACCTGGCCGTCGTCGCCGTCCCCGCCGAGCGGGTGCCCGACGTGGTGGCCGAATGCGGCGACCACGGTGTCCAGGGCCTCGTCGTGCTCTCCGCCGGATACGCGGAGAGCGGGCGCGAGGGCCGCGACCGCCAGCGCGACCTCGTCCGCCAGGCGCGGACCTACGGCATGCGCGTCATCGGCCCGAACGCCTTCGGCGTCATCAACACCGCCGAGGGCGTCCGGCTGAACGCCTCCCTGTCCCCACAGCTGCCCAACCCCGGCCGGCTGGGCCTGTTCACCCAGTCCGGGGCGATCGGCATCGCGCTGCTGTCCGGGCTGCACCGGCGCGGCGCCGGGCTGGCGAGCCTCGCCGGGATCGCGGGGATATCGACCTTCGTGTCCGCGGGGAACCGCGCCGACGTCTCGGGCAACGACCTCCTCCAGTACTGGTACGACGATCCGCGGACGGACGTCGTCCTGATGTACCTGGAATCCATCGGCAACCCCCGCAAGTTCACCCGGCTCGCCAGGCGCACCGCCGCCGTCAAACCGGTGGTCGTCGTCAAGGGCGCCCGCCACAGCGGCAGCGCCCCCACCGGCCATGCCGTGCCCACCACCCGGATCCCCGACGCCACCGTCTCCGACCTGCTGCGGCAGGCGGGCGTCATCCGGGTCGAGACCGTCACCGAGCTCGCCGACGCCGGGGTGCTGCTCGCCTCCCAGCCGCTGCCCGCCGGTCCGCGCGTCGCCATCCTCGGCAACTCCGAGTCGCTCGGCCTGCTCACCTACGACGCCTGCCTCACCGAGGGACTCAGCCCGCTGCCGCCCCGCGACCTCACCACGGCCGCCGCCCCGGACGACTTCCGGCGCGCCCTGACCGAGGCCCTCGCCGACGACGCCTGTGACGCCGTCGTCGTCACCGCCATCCCCTGGGTCGGTGACGCCCGCGCGGACGCCCTCGCCGCCGCCGTACGGGAGGCGGCCCAGGTGTCCGGGCCCACCCCGGCCAAGCCGGTGGCGGTGGTCCACCTGGAGATCCAGGAGCTCGCGGCGGCCCTGGCCGGCACCGGCGGCGAGCCCGCGCCGGGCACCCGGCGGATCCCCGCCTACCCCGCCGCCGAGCGGGCCGTGCGCGCGCTCGCCGAGGCCGTGCGGTACGCGCGCTGGCGGCAGGAGGCCGCCGAGCCCGGACGGGTCCCGGAGTACGACGACATCGACGAGGCGGGCGCCGCCGCCGACATCCAGGTGCTGCTCACCCCGGCCGACGACACCGGCGGGACCGGCGACGACACGGACCCGGGCGTCGAGCTGTCGCCCGGCGACACCCAGCGCCTCCTGGCCCGCTACGGCGTCAGCGTGCTGCCCGCCCTCCCCGCGCCCGACCCCGACACCGCCGTACGGGCCGCCGGGCGGCTCGGCTTCCCGGTCGCCCTCAAGCCCACCGCCGCGCATCTGCGCCACCGCACCGACCTGGGCGGGGTACGGCTGGAACTGGGCAGCGAGGCGGAACTGCGCCGGGCCTACGCCGAGTTGACCGACTACCTGGGCCGGCCCGAGGAGCTGGGGCTGGTCGTGCAGCGGATGGCGCCGCGCGGCGTGGACACCGTCGTACGGGCCGCCATCGACCCCGCCGCCGGGGCCGTGCTCTCCTTCGGACTCGCCGGCGCACCCTCCGAACTGCTCGGCGACACCGCCCACAGCCTCGTCCCCGTCACCGGCCGGGACGCCGCCGAGCTGATCCGGTCCATCCGGACCGCGCCACTCCTGTTCGGCTGGCGCGGCTCCAAGCCGGTGGACACCGCCGCCCTGGAGGAGCTGCTGCTGAGGGTGTCCCGCCTGGTGGACGACCATCCGGAAGTGGTCGCCGTGGACCTCGAGCCCGTCGTCATCGCCCAGCAGGGCCTCTCCGTGCTCGGCGCCTCGGCGCGGCTCGCCCCGCCACCGCCGCGCACCGACCTCGGCCCCCGCCACATGCCCGCCTACTGACCTCCCCGGCCCCGGCGGCCCGGCCGTCCGGCCCTTCGCGGCCATGGGCGCCAGTGTCGGTGCGGCCCCGTAGGATGGTGCACATGGCGAAGACCGGTACGACGACCCAGGGGCTGCGCGCGGCGATCGAGCGCAGCGGCTATTACCCGGCACTCGTGGCCGAAGCGGTGGAAGCCGCCGTGGGCGGTGAGCCCATCGTGTCGTACCTGGTCCATCAGGAGACCACCTTCGACGCCAACGAGGTCCGCCGCCATGTCACGGTCCTCGTCCTCACCGGCAACCGCTTCATCGTCAGCCATACCGACGAGCAGGCCGCGGACGGCACCTCCCCGTCGCCGTACGCCACCACCTCCACCGAGTCCGTGAAGCTCCAGCGGATCTCCTCGGTGGTGCTCAGCCGGGTCGTCGCCAACCCCGAGTCGTACACCCCGGGCACGCTGCCCCGCGAGGTCGTGCTGACCATCGGCTGGGGCGCCGTCAGCCGCCTCGACCTGGAGCCCGCCGCCTGCGGCGACCCCAACTGCGAGGCCGACCACGGCTACACCGGCTCCTCCACCGCCGACGACCTCAGCCTGCGCGTCAGCGAGGCGGGCGACGGTCCCGACAGCGTCCGTCAGACCCTCGCCTTCGCCCAGGCGCTCTCCGAGGCCACCGCGGCCACCCCGGACACCGGCCGCTGATGTCCGGCTCCGCCACCGGCCCGCTGCCCTCCGCCGACTCCCTCTGGCCCGAGCCCACCCCGCTCGACCCCCGGTCCGCCCCGGTGCCGAAGTACGGCACCGGCTCGCTCGCCGATCTGCTGCCCGCCGTCGCCGCGGGTCAGGAGGTCCCCGGGCTCTCCTCCGGTCTGGCGCTCGCACCCGCCGACCGGGTCTGCGTCTTCCTGGTCGACGGCCTCGGCTGGGAGCTGCTGCGCGCCCACCCCGCCGAGGCGCCCTTCCTGACCTCGCTGCTGTCCGGCTCCAAGGGCGGCTCCGGGGAGCCGCTCACCGCGGGCTTCCCGTCCACCACCGCGACCTCGCTCGCCTCGGTGGGCACCGGACTGCCCCCCGGCGCCCACGGCCTGGCCGGCTACACGGTGCTGGACCCCGGCACCGGCCAGCTGATGAACCAGCTGCGCTGGCAGCCCTGGACGGATCCGTACGCCTGGCAGCCGTATCCCACCGTCTTCCAGCTCGCGGACGCCGCGGGCGTGCACACCTGCCAGGTCTCCGCGCCGACCTTCGCCGAGACCCCGCTCACCAAGGTCGCGCTGAGCGGCGGCACCTTCCACGGGCGGCTCTCCGGCGAGGAGCGGATGGACCTCGCGGCCGAGCAGCTCGGCGCCGCGGGCCGCTCGCTGGTCTACACGTACTACAGCGAAGTGGACGGCAAGGGGCATCGCTTCGGTGTGGACTCGCCCGAGTGGCGTGAGCAGCTCCGCTATGTCGACGGGCTCGCCCAGCGGCTCGCCGAGCGCCTCCCGCCCCGCTCGGCGCTCTATGTCACCGCCGACCACGGCATGATCGACATCCCCTTCGACCCGGAGTCGCGCATCGACTTCGACGAGGACTGGGAGCTGCGCGCGGGCGTCTCGCTGCTGGGCGGCGAGGGCCGCGCCCGGCATGTGTACGCCGTTCCCGGCGCCGCCGGCGATGTGCTGGCCGTCTGGCGTGAGGTGCTGGGCGAGCGGATGTGGGTGGCCAGTCGCGACGAGGCCATCGAGGCGGGCTGGTTCGGCGGGCCCGGCGGTGCCGACACCGGCGGCAGGGGTGTCGACCACCGGGTGTACCAGCGGATCGGCGATGTGGTGGCCGCCGCGCGCGAGGACGTCGCGATCGTCGCCTCGCACACCGAGCCGAAGGAGTCCGCCATGGTCGGGCTGCACGGTTCGATGACCCCCCTGGAGCAGCTGGTGCCGCTCCTCGAAGTACGCTCCTGAAGCCCTCACCCCCTCTCCCCGCCCGTACGAAAGGCCCTGCCTCCCCATGCCCGAGCTGGTGTTCTTTTCCGGAACGATGGACTGCGGGAAGAGCACCCTCGCTCTGCAGATCCAGCACAACCGCTCGGCGCGGGGGCTCCAGGGGATGATCTACACCCGGGACGACCGGGCCGGCGAGGGCAAGCTCTCCTCGCGGCTCGGACTGGCCACCGAGGCGGTGGAGGTCGCCGACCACCTCGACTTCTACGCCCATGTGGTCCAGGCGATGACCGCCGGGGGCCGGGTCGACTACGTCATCGCGGACGAAGCCCAGTTCCTGACCCCGCCGCAGATAGACCAGCTCGCCCGGGTGGTCGACGACCTGGATGTGGACGTCTTCGCCTTCGGCATCACCACCGACTTCCGCAGCAAGCTCTTCCCCGGCTCCCAGCGCCTGGTGGAGCTCGCCGACCGGGTGGAGGTGCTTCAGGTCGAGGCGTTGTGCTGGTGCGGTGCCAGGGCGACGCACAACGCCCGTACCGTCGGCGGCCAGATGGTCGTGGAGGGCGCCCAGGTCGTCGTGGGTGACGTCAACCGGCCGGAGAGCGAGGTCGGTTACGAGGTGCTGTGCCGGCGTCACCACCGGCGCCGGATGACGGCCGCCGGAGCCCGCGCCGCCGCCCTGTCACCGGATGTGCTCCCGCTCGACCAGCCCTCCGGCCCGTCAGCGCGCTAGGGTCCGTCTTCAAACGGATCTTGCCCAGAGCAGGAACGATGCGAGGGTGACCGCCGCTTCGTAGGAAGTGGCGGTCTTCTCGTATCTGGTGGCGATCCCGCGGAAGCCCTTGAGCCGGTTGAAGCAGCGCTCGATCATGTTGCGCCGCCGGTAGGTCTCCCGGTCGAACCCTGGCGGTCGGCCGCCGTGGCCTCCGCGTCTCAGCCGGTGCCGTCGCTGGTCGGTCTTCTCGGGGATGGTGTGCGCGATGCCGCGTCTTCGCAGGTAGGCACGGAAGCCGCGGGAGCTGTAAGCCTTGTCTGCGATGACCTGGCCGGGCCTGCACCGAGGCCGGCCCAGGCCGGTGCGGGGAACACGGATCCGTTCCAGCAGAGGGCGTGCGCAGACACTGTCGTGGCGTTGGCCGGGCGTCACCAGGATCGCGAGCGGGCGGCCCTTGCCGTCACAGGCGAGGTGAATCTTGGTTGTCAGCCCGCCTCGGGATCGGCCGAGGGCGTGATCGTCCGGTTCGTCCTGCCGATGCCGCCCCCTTTTCGGCCGGTGGCGGCGGCGTGCTGGTGGGCGCGGACGATGGTGGAGTCGATCTGGACGAGCCAGTCGATGTCGCCGGCCGCGTCGGCGTGGGCTTGGATCTGCTGCAGGGCCCGTGTGAAGACTCCGTCGAGGGCGTAGCGGCGGAAGCGGGTGTACACGGTCTTCCACGGCCCGTAGCGTTCCGGCAAGTCACGCCAGGAGATCCCGGTGCGGATCTTGTAGACCATCCCGTTGACGACCTGCCGGTCCTCCACGCGAGGACGCCCCGTCGCAGCCCGGGGTATCAGCGGAGCGAGTAACTCCCACTCCTGATCAGTGAGTTCATGACGACGTACCACGACACCATGATCTACTACCCGGATGATCTTTGAAGACGGACCCTAGGTCCGTCGTCCATGGGGGCGCCCTGCTCCCGACGGCTGGCACGGCCGCTCACCGCGTTGTCGCATCACCCGGGTACGTCCCGTGCGAGGGCGACGCTCGCATCGCGGTCGACCGCACCGGCCTCCCCGGCTACCGCTGGGAGGCGCCCCCGCTCGCGGCCGGGCGCCCCCTGTGACGACGGACCCTAGCCCCGGTCTGCCGATACGACGGTGAAGGCGGCCCCTTCCGGGTCCCGCACCGTGGCCCGGTGTCCGGTCGCTCCCCGCGACGGCGGCCGGACCACCTGACCGCCCAACGCGGTGACCCGGCGCACCGTCTCCGCCACGTCGGCCACCGCGAAGTGCGTCATCCAGTACGGGCCCCGGCCGCGCGGCAGGGCGTCGCCGACGCTCTGGATCGCGCAGACCGGCCGGTCGCCCAGGCGCAGGGTGCGGCAGCCCGGCTCCTCGGAGGCCGCCGGTTCCGCCCGGTAGCCGAAGACCATCTGGTAGAACTTCAGAACCCCGGTGCCCTCGCGGGTCAGCAGCTCGTGCCAGACCGGCGTCCCCGGCGCCCCGGGCTCCGCCGCCGCCGTGTACGTGCCCTCCTGCCATACGCCGAACACCGCGCCCTCGGGGTCGGCGGCGATCAGCATCCGGCCGGCCTCGTCGGCGTCCAGCGGGCCCACCGCCACGGTGCCGCCGCAGGCGCGGATCATCTCGGCGGTCTCATCGGCGTCGTCGGACGCCAGATAGGTCGACCAGGCCACCGGCAAGTGGCGTTCCGGAGGCAGCTCGCTCAACCCGGCGACCGGCCGGCCGCCCTGGACCGCGCGGACATACGCGCCGAGTTGCTGTGGGCCCGGTGTGAACTCCCAGCCGAACAAGGCGTGGTAGAAGTCCTGTGTCGCGGCAAGGCTGTGCACCATCAGACTCGTCCAGCAGGGCGTGCCCGGTGTGCGCCGAGTCGCTGCCTCGGTCATACGTCATTCTCTCCTCGGACCATCGAGTGGTGGCCGTGCGGCCCCGCGCCGGTCGGCGACACGGGGCGGTTGTGCGGAGGTGCTGATGCGGGGGGTCCGACAGATATTTGCACCACCTGTCGCCGATGGCGCCCTGGCGGAGCCGCAATTCATCGCGCCCCGCAACAGAATGCCCGACTTACTGCCGCATGTCCGTTTCGGCTTCATTGCGCTCTGGTGGCGCCCAGCTGTCCGCAGGGTGACCAGGTGGTCCAATCGACGCAGAGATATCTACGCAAGGGTGGTTCCTATGCATGCCATCATCACCGCATTCGATCTCATGGGTGAGCTGGCGGAGGATCAGCCTCCGCTCCTGCTCGATGTGCGCTGGCAGCTGGGCGGCCCTCCCGGCCGCCCCGCATACGAGGCGGGACATCTGCCCGATGCCGTCTACGTCGATCTCGACACCGAGCTCGCGGGCCCGCCCGGAAAGGCCGGCCGCCATCCCCTGCCCGATCTTTCCGCGTTCGCGGCCGCGATGCGTCGCGCCGGAGTGCGCCGGGACCGGCGCGTGGTGGTGTACGACGGCGGGCAGGGGTGGGCCGCGGCGCGTGCGTGGTGGCTGCTGCGCTGGGCGGGGCATCCCTCCGTAAGGGTGCTCGACGGAGGTCTGCCCGCCTGGACGGCGGCCGACGGCGTCCTGACCACCGACGCGCCCGACGCGACCGAGGGCGACTTCGTCCCGGAGCCCGGGGCCCTGCCGCTACTGGAGGCGGACGACGCGGCGGCGCTCGCGCGGCGCGGGGTGCTGCTGGACGCGCGTGCGGCCGAGCGCTACCGGGGGGAGGTCGAGCCCATCGACCCCGTCGGCGGCCATGTCCCGGGCGCGATCTCCGCCCCCACGGTGGAGAACGTCACCGCCGACGGCCACTTCCTGCCCGCCGGCCAACTGGCCGAGCGGTTCGCGGCCCTGGGCGCCACCGAGGACGCCGAGGTCGGGGTGTACTGCGGCTCCGGGGTCTCGGCCGCGCACCAGGTCCTGGCGCTGGCGGTGGCGGGCATTCCGGCGGCCCTGTACGTCGGCTCCTGGAGCGAATGGTCCGCGGACGGCGCCCGCCCGGTGGCCACGGGACCCGAGCGGGGCTGACCACGCCGAAGGGCCCCGCCACCGGTGATGCGGTGGCGGGGCCCGAACCGGCCGTCGTGGACCGCGGTGCGGTCCACGGCTTCTTCCGCCGCTACTCCTGCTTCTTGCGGCGGGTGCCGAAGACGATCTCGTCCCAGCTCGGCACCGCGGCCCGGCGTCCCGGACGGACGCCGTCCGCTTCCGCCTGGCGGTCCGTCGTACCGGTCAGCCGGTCGCGGTGGCCGGCCACCGAACGCGGCATCAGCACATCCGCGTACGCCGAACCCGCGCTCGCCGCGGGGGCGGGCGGCTCGACGGCCTCCGGCTCCTCGGCGGGCTCGTCCGGCGGAGGGGCCGACGCGTCGGGCACGACCATGTCGCCCCGGAAGTTCGGCACCGCCTCCAGCAGGCTGGTGAGCGAGTCCCGCTCACCGAAACCGTCGTCCAGCGCGGCGGACGCGGACGTGGGCGCCGAGTCGTCGTCCAGGCGCTCGGACGACGACCGGTCGCGGTCGCGGTCCCGGTCCCGGTCGCGCGGCAGTCGGGCGATCCGCGGCACGAACGGGAAGCTCGGCTCGGGCGTGTCGTCGGCCTCGCCGATCAGCGCCCGTGCCTCGTCGTCCACCGCCTGGACCAGCCGCCGGGGCGGGTCGTAGGTCCAGCTCGCCGAATGCGGCTCACCGGCGACCCGGTAGACCAGCAGCACCTCCCAGGTGCCGTCGTCCCGCCGCCAGGAGTCCCACTGCGCGGTGTCCTTCTCCGCGCCGCGCAGCAGCAGCCGCTCCGCGACGGCCTCGCCGAGCTGCGGTCCGGTGTTCTCGCCGGGACGGCGCACGGGAGTCTTGCGGGCGCGCTCGGCCATGAAGGCGCGCTCCGCGAGCACCGGGCCCTCGAAGCGCCGCACGCGGTCGACGGGGATGCCCGCCATCTGCGCGACCTCTTCGGCGGTGGCGCCGGCACGTATCCGGGCCTGGATGTCACGGGGCCGCAGATGGCTCTCGACCTCGATCTCGATCTGGCCGAGCCGAGCGCGGTCATTGCGCACCGCGGCGCGCAGTCGCTCGTCGATGGGAAGTGTGTACTCCGTGCTGTCCGCAGCCTTGAGCACCAGCCGTGTGCCGTCGTTGCTGACGGCCACGACACGCAGTTCGGGCATGGGGACCTCCCGGGTGGTGCCTGCCGACGTCACGGTTGCGTCGCTGCTCTCCCGCTAGACGAGTGTGGCCTGCCCGGGTGCAGCCTGCCACAACTTTGCCGAGTTGCCCGGGCCGGTTGGTTGCCGCCCTCTGACCCCTCCCGATGGGTCCGGGCGGCCGGACGGGAAAGCGGGGCCAGGAGTCGTCACAGTACTCCATTCGGGCCGCTCAGGTGGAGCGGCGCGCCAGCCGAGTTCATGGCCGGAGGGGGCTTCGGAGCCTGAATCCTTCGAAGTGAGGCGTGATTTGGGTGGCAAGTTTCACAGAAACGTCAGAATCGGAACGATCTGCTTCGCTTAGCGGTCACTTCTCCCTGCAGGGTGGAACGAATGTCCAAGCGAGGCGGGAGATGCAAGGCAAGGCCGACGTCGACGGACAACACAAGAGACAACACAAGAGCAGACGGATGGAGCTGAGCGTGGCCCAGGTGGCCGGCAGTGCCCTGGCGGCCGTCGCCGCCGCGGTGCTCGCCTCCAAGCTCGGCGTCTACGGGACGATCCTCGGTGCCGGTGTGGTGAGCGTGGTGGCGACCGCGGGCGGCACCGTCTTCCAGCATCTGTTCCGCCGTACCGGTGAGCAGATCAAGGAGGTGCGGGTCCAGGTCCAGACGCGGCCGCCGGGGCGCCGGCGGTCCGCCGAGCCGGGAGCGCCCCCGCAAGCGGCGCCCACCGGTGAGTACGGCGCGCCGACCACGCACGGCACCCGGCTGCGCGGCCGGCGGCGGCACGCCCTCGGGGCGCTCGCCGCCTTCGTCGTCGCCATGGGCGTCATCACGGGGATCGAGATGTTCTCCGGAGGCCCGGTGTCCAACGTCTGGGGGGAGGAGCGGAGCGGAACCACCGTCGGCGACAGCGTGACCGGCTCCTCGGGCGCGAAGTCCACCCCCGCGCCCTCGCGTCGGGACCCGGCCACCCCGTCCCAGAGCCCCGGCTCGTCCCAAGGCGGCGATCCGGCGCCGTCCGCGAGCACCTCCCGCGGGGGCGGCGCGGCCGACGCGTCGACCACGCCCACGCCCGGTCCGTCCGGATCATCCGGCTCCGGAAAGGACTCCGGCGAGGGCTCCGGCTCGGGGAGCGGCACCGGTGGCGCGAGCGCGCCGGGCACCTCCGCGCCCGCCGCCCCCGGCCCGTCCCGGACCCCGTCCGGCGGTGCCACGGACAGCGGAACGGAAGATTCCGAGGACGCCACGCCCACGGCCGGTGCCACCGCCGGGCGGTGACGGGTCAGTCGCCGAGCACCCGCCGCAGATAGTCGTTGGTGAACAGCCGGTCCGGGTCCAGCCGGTCGCGCAGGGCCGTGAACTCGCCGAACCGTGGATAGACCCCGGCCAGATAGGCGGCGTCGCGGCTGTGCAGTTTGCCCCAGTGCGGACGGCCGCCGTGCGCGATCATGATCTGCTCGGCCACCGTGAAGTACGCCCGGTGCGGGGTGCCCCGGTACAGATGGACGGCGATGTAGGCGGTCTCGCGTCCGGAGGCGGTGGACAGCGGGATGTCGTCGGCGGGCGCGGTGCGCACCTCCACCGGGAAGCTGACCCGCACACCGGACCGCTCGACGGCCGCCTTGAGCTCGCGCAGCACCGTGACCGCGGCCTCGCGCGGCACCGCGTACTCCATCTCCAGGAACCGCACCCGGCGCGGAGAGGTGAAGACTTTGTAAGGGATGTCCGTGTAGGTCCGGGCGGACAGGGCGCGGCTGGAGATCTTGGCGATTCCAGGGATGGTGGCGGGGACCGCCCGGCCCACCGAACAGGCCACCTGGAAGATGCCGTTGGAGAGCAGTTCGTCATCGACCCAGCCGCTGAGCCGGCCCACCGGGGCGGCGGGGCCGGTGCTGCGGTTGTTCCGCTTGGTGTTGCAGTTTCCGGTGTGCGGGAACCAATAGAACTCGAAGTGCTCATTCTCGGCCACGAGTTGATCGAAATCGGCCATCACGCGGTCGAAGGGCATCGGTTCCTCACGCGCGGTGAGCAGGAACTCCGGTTCCACACCGAAGGTGATCTCGCTGACCACACCGAGCGCACCGAGCCCGATCCGGGCGGCCGCGAAGATCTCCGGGTGCTCCGCCGCGGAGCAGCGCAGCACCGAACCGTCCGCCGTCACCAGCTCCAGGCCCTTGATCTGGGCGGCGATCGAGGCGCTGGCCCGGCCGGTGCCATGGGTGCCCGTGGCGGTCGCCCCGGCCACCGTCTGCTCCATGATGTCGCCCATATTGACCAGCGACAGCCCATGGGCCGACAGCGTCTCGTTGAGCTGCCGCAGCGGTGTGCCGGCCGCGACGGTCACGGTCCCCGCCTCGCGGTCCAGCCCGCGCACGCCCGCCATGCGGTCCGGGCGTATCAGCAGCCCGTCGGTGGCGGCCACGGTGGTGAAGGAGTGCCCGGTGCCCACCGCCTTCACCTTCAGCCCCTCCGCCGCGGCCCGGCGGATCAGCTCGGCCAGCTCCTGGGTGGACGACGGGGCCACGCTCCGCACCGGGCGGGCGGTCACATTCCCCGCCCAGTTACGCCACACGCCGCTCCGCACGGTCTTTACGGTCATCCGTACCCGACCCCTCCCGCTGTGGCGCCGGCCGGAGCCGGCGGTACCCGAGGAACGCCATCGCCGCCGCGAGCGCCCCGGCCACGGCCGGCACCGCGTACCCCGCACGGGCGCCGGCCGCGTCCACCACCCCTCCGGCGGCCGACGAGCCGAGCGCCACCCCGACCGCGAGCCCGGTGCTCACCCAGGTCATGCCCTCGGTCAGATGCGCGCGTGGTACGTGCCGTTCGACGAGGGCCATGGTGGTGACCATCGTGGGTGCGATGGCCAGGCCCGCGACGAAGAGCGCCACGGCCAGGAACGGCAGGTTCCCGACCAGTTGGAGCGGGATCATACTCACGGCGATCGCACAAATTCCCCACAACCAGCGACGGGCCGCCGATCCCTTCAGGCGCAGCAGCCCGAAGACCGCGCCCGCGAGGCAGGAGCCCAGCGCGTACACCGAGAGGGCCAGGCTCGCCGCGCCCTTGTGGCCCTCGTCCTCGGCGAAGGCCACCGTCACCACGTCGATCGCCCCGAAGATCACCCCGAGCGCCACGAAGGTGGCCACCAGCACCTGGAGCCCGCGCGAGCGCAGCGCCGAACCGCCGGAGTGGTGCCCGCGCGGATGCGGTACGGGCTCGGTGGCCCGCTGCGCGGTCAGCGAGAAGACCCCGGCCGCCAGGAAGCAGGCGGCCAGCAGCGGGCCCGCCTCCGGGAACCAGGAGGTGGACAGCCCGATCGAGACGACCGGCCCGACGATGAAGCAGACCTCGTCGACGATGGACTCCCAGGCGTACGCGGCGTGCAGCTCCCGCGGGGAGTCCCCGTAGATCGCCGCCCAGCGGGCCCGCACCATGGAACCGACACTGGGCACACAGCCGGCCCCGGCGGCGAAGACGAACAGCGTCCAGTCCGGCCAGCCCCAGTGCGCGCTCAGCAGCAGCCCGGCGACGGCGGTGAGCGCCACCAGGGTCGCCGGGCGCAGCACCCGGCGCTGGCCGTGCCGGTCGACCAGCCGGGAGATCTGCGGGCCGGCGACGGCGGCGGAGAGCGCCAGCGTGGCCGACAGGGCGCCCGCCAGCCCGTACCGGCCGGTGAGTTCGGAGACCATGGTGACCACGCCGATGCCCGCCATGGACAGCGTCATCCGCCCCAGAAGACCGGCCGCGGAGAACTCCTTGGCACCGGGAGCGGCGAAGATCGCGCGGTAGGGGCTGGTACTGGACAAGGCAGGCTCCGCCGGTGAGCAGGGTAAGGATCGTAGAAGCTGATACAGATTACGGTCCCGGCACCGGCTCGCCCAGGGCCGTTTTCCGCCCGTCAGGGGCTGGTGGCAGGATCGGGAGCATGCCGGATCAGTCAGTACAGCCATCCCCCGACCCCTATGACGCACTGCTGCTGCTCTCCTTCGGCGGGCCGGAGGGCCCCGAGGACGTGGTGCCGTTCCTGGAGAACGTCACGCGCGGGCGGGGAATCCCCCGCGAGCGGCTGAAGGAGGTCGGCCGGCACTACTTCCTCTTCGGCGGGGTCAGCCCGATCAACGCGCAGAACCGCGAGCTGCTGGCGGCGCTGCGCGAGGACTTCGCCGAACACGGCCTGAACCTGCCGGTCTACTGGGGCAACCGCAACTGGGCGCCGTATCTGACCGACACCCTGCGCGAGATGGTCGCCGACGGCCACCGCCGCATCCTGGTGCTGGCCACCAGCGCCTACGCCTCGTACTCCGGCTGCCGCCAGTACCGGGAGAACCTCGCGGACTCCCTGGCCGCCCTGGAGGGCGAGGGCCTGCCGCTGCCGCGCGTCGACAAGCTGCGGCACTACTTCAACCACCCCGGCTTCGTCCGGCCCATGGTGGACGCCACGCTGACCGCGCTCGCCCAGCTGCCCGAAGAGCGGCGCGCCGGGGCCCATCTCGCCTTCACCACGCACTCCATCCCGACCGCCGCCGCCGACACCTCGGGCCCGGTGGAGGCGCACACCGAGCACGGCGAGGGGGGCGCCTATGTCGCCCAGCACCTCGATGTCGCCCGGCTGATCGCCGACGCGGTGCGTGCGGAGACCGGCATCGACCACCCCTGGCGGCTGGTCTACCAGTCGCGCAGCGGCGCGCCGCACATCCCCTGGCTGGAACCGGACATCTGCGATCACCTCGAGGAGCTGCACGGCGAGGGCGTGCCCGCCGTCGTCATGGTCCCGATCGGCTTCGTCTCGGACCACATGGAGGTCAAGTACGACCTCGACACCGAGGCCGCGGCCAAGGCCGCCGAGCTCGGTCTGCCGGTCGCCCGCGCCTCGACCGTCGGTGCCGATCCGCGGTTCGCGGCGGGCGTGCGCGATCTGGTGCTGGAGCGCGCGGCCGCCGAGCGCTTCGCCGAGGACCGGGCGGCGGCCGCCCCGGAGCGCTGCGCCCTGGGCGCCCTCGGCCCGAGCCATGACGTGTGCCCGGTGGGCTGCTGTCCGGCCCGGTCGCCGCGCCCCGCCGCCGCGGGGTCCGACTGAGCGCGCCCGCCCTGCCGTTCCCGGCCCGCCACCGCTCGCCCCTGGCGGGTATTCCACCAAGGAGCACGATGACCGACCCGCTCATGACCGAACTCCTCGACACGGCGCTGGAGGCCGCCCGCGGCGCGGGTGACCTGCTGCGCGACGGCCGTCCGGCCGACCTCGGGGTGGCGGCCACCAAGACCAGCCCGATCGACGTCGTCACCGAGATGGACATCGCCGCCGAGAAGCTGATCACCGACCTCCTCGCGCGCCGCCGCCCGCAGGACGGGGTGCTGGGGGAGGAGGGCGCCAGCAGCGCGGGCAGCAGCGGTGTGCGCTGGGTGATCGACCCGCTCGACGGCACCGTGAACTACCTCTACGGCCTGCCGTCGTGGGCGGTCAGCATCGCCGCCGAGAAGGACGGCGAGACGGTCGTCGGGGTGGTGATCGCCCCGGTGCGCGGCGAGACCTTCCAGGCGGTCCTGGGCCAGGGCGCCCGGCTGAACGGGGAGCCGGTGCACTGCCGCCCCGCGCCCCCGCTCGAGGAGTCGCTGATCGGCACCGGCTTCGGGTACGTGCGCGAGCGCCGTATCGGGCAGGCCAGGGTCCTCCAGGAGGTGCTGCCGCGGGTGCGGGACATCCGGCGCGGCGGATCGGCCGCCATCGACCTGTGCGATGTGGCCTGCGGCCGGCTGAACGGCTACTACGAGCGCGGGCTCAACCCCTGGGACTTCGCGGCCGGGGCGCTGATCGCGCGCGAGGCGGGCGCGCTCACCGGAGGGCGGCCGGGCGTTCCGGCCGCCACGGAGCTGACCGTCGCCGCCCCTCCCGGCCTCTTCGAGCCGTTGCAGCGGCTTCTGGAGGACCTGGGCGCCTGGCACGACTGACCCCGCCCCGGCCCGGCCGCTGGGCACGCCAAAGCGCTCCGGTGCCATGAGGACACCGGAGCGCTTCGGCGTGGTGACCGGATGTTTTCTGGATCACATCCGGCGGTGAAAGGGGAATCGGCTACGTGGATTCCGGATCTGGATCGGGTCCGGAATCCACCACGGGATCAGGCAAACGAGGCGCTTACTTCGACACCGTGCTCGGCGGCGAGGCGACGGAGGTCTTCCAGCTCCGACTGCTCCACGTCCACAAGGAAATCGTCGCCCGTCTCACGGGCGCGAATGAGATCGGACTTGGTGTTTTCTATGCGCTGCAGAATGCCTGCGGTGAACGCGTCCATGTTGCGCCCCCTCATCGTGGGTCGGTGGCACGGGGGTGTGCCGACGGTGGGACGATCACGTGCGTGGCCCCTGCCGACGGCAAGGACAACCAAGGGGATGCCGGAGACAGGGCGTGATCGCGGGTGTGCAGTCGTCCTCCCCACCCCGTCCTCGGCGGAAACCTCGGCCGCCAAAAGAATCTGAATTCGGTCTTCCCGGGTCCGCCCGCCCCGCGCGGCCGCCCACCGCACCGGCCGCAAGATCCCGCGACGATCCCTCTTACCGCCGGTTTATGAGACTTCGAGGCAGGATGGAGGCGCCGAACGCTCATGGAGTTTGGCGAGATCACGCCCACTGCGGCAACACGCCCACTGCGGCAATGAAGGAAGGACTAACGACGTGCGTGTACTCGTCGTCGAGGACGAGCAGCTGCTCGCCGACGCGGTGGCCACCGGACTGCGCCGGGAGGCCATGGCCGTCGACGTCGTGTATGACGGAGCCGCCGCCCAGGAGCGGATCGCCGTCAACGACTACGACGTCGTCGTCCTCGACCGGGACCTGCCCCTCGTCCACGGCGACGACGTATGCCGCAAGATCGTCGAACTCGGCATCCCCACCCGTGTCCTGATGCTCACCGCCTCCGGTGACGTCAGCGACCGCGTGGAGGGCCTGGAGATCGGCGCGGACGACTATCTCCCCAAGCCCTTCGCGTTCAGCGAGCTGATCGCGCGGGTCCGCGCGCTCGGCCGCCGGACCACCGTCGCCCTGCCGCCCGTGCTGGAGCGCGCCGGGATCAAGCTGGACCCCAACCGCCGTGAGGTGTTCCGGGACGGCAAGGAGATCCAGCTCGCCCCGAAGGAGTTCGCGGTCCTCGAAGTGCTCATGCGCAGCGAGGGCGCCGTGGTCTCCGCGGAGCAGCTGCTGGAGAAGGCGTGGGACGAGAACACCGACCCGTTCACCAACGTGGTCCGGGTGACCGTGATGACCCTGCGCCGCAAGCTCGGCGAGCCCGCGGTGATCGTCACCGTGCCCGGCTCGGGCTACCGGATCTGATCCGGCATGGCGACGACTCCGACCCCACCGCCGCCGACGGTGCCGCCCAAGCCCAGCTGGGACCCGCAGCACGGCTCGCGCCCCAACCCCTGGCTGCGCCCCACGATCCGGATACGGCTCACCCTGCTGTACGGCGGGATGTTCCTGATCGCCGGGGTGGTGCTGCTGACGATCATCTACCTGCTGGCCGCCCAGGCCCTGCACGTGGGCAACGAGCTGCCGTTCAAGCTGGTCGGCGGCAGTGTCCAGCCGACCAACAACACCTGTCCCGAGATCATCGGCCAGAGCAGCCCCGACCAGTTCAACGCGGTGCTGAACACCTGCATGAAGGAGCAGCGCCAGCTGGCCCTGGACGGGCTGCTGCGCCGCTCCCTGATCGCCCTCCTGGGCCTGTCCGTGATCGCCTTCGCCTTCGGCTACGCGATGGCCGGGCGGGTGCTCTCGCCGCTCGGCCGGATCACCCGGACCGCGCGCCAGGTGGCGGGTTCGGACCTGTCCCGGCGGATCGAGCTGGACGGCCCGGACGACGAGCTCAAGGAGCTCGCCGACACCTTCGACGAGATGCTGGAGCGGCTGGACCGGGCGTTCACCGCCCAGCAGCGGTTCGTCGCCAACGCCTCGCATGAGCTGCGCACCCCGCTGGCGATCAACCGCACCCTGCTGGAGGTGCAGCTCTCGGACCCGCAGGCGTCGCCGGAGCTGACCCAGCTGGGCAAGACCCTGCTGGCCACCAACGAGCGCAGCGAACAACTGGTGGAGGGCCTGCTGCTGCTGGCCCGCAGCGACAACGAGATCGTCGACCGCAAGCCGGTGGATCTCGCCGAGGTCGCCTCCCAGGCGCTGGAGCAGGTCCGGGCGGAGGCCGAGGACAAGGGCGTGGAGCTGCGCGGAAACCGCGGTCCCGCGGTGGTCCAGGGCAACGGGGTGCTGCTGGAGCGGATCGCGCTGAACCTCGTGCAGAACGCGGTGCGCTACAACGTGGCCACGGACGGCTGGGTGGAGGTCACCACCGAGAGCCGGCAGGGCCAGGCGGTGCTGGTGGTCGCGAACACCGGCCCGGTCGTCCCGGCCTATGAGATGGACAACATCTTCGAACCGTTCCGCAGACTGCGTACCGAGCGCACCGGCAGTGACAAGGGCGTCGGCCTCGGGCTGTCGATCGCGCGCTCGGTGGCGCGCGCCCACGGCGGCAGGATCGCGGCGGAGCCGCGCGAGGGAGGCGGCCTGGTGATGCGGGTGGTGCTCCCGGTCTGACGCCGGAGGGACCGGGGCCGGGACGCGCCCGGGGTCTGTTCGCTTTGGGCGGAATTTTGGTGATCCGCCCACCACCTGCATGGTGTGTGATCGATCACATGGGCGATTTTCCGGCCATATACACTGAGTGATCGTCGCGGTTGACGGAAAGCCGGGAAAATCCGGGTTTTCGGGGGCCGTGATCACGGGAAGTACACGTCATGGCGCATGCGAGTGCGACATTCGGACCGTGTACGGTCCCGATGGCCATCCAACCCGATCACCTCTTCAGGGGTGCGGTTGGGTGTCGATTGAGTAACAGACCTTGATGTGAGGCAAAATCTCCGCCTCGGGTCGGGCACAAGTCCGGCCTCTCACGCGTTACGTGCGCTGGAGACACCGCAGACACCCAGAGGGGGAGAGCGACATGGCAACGGATTACGACACCCCACGCAAGACCGACGATGACGTCAACGAGGACAGCATCGAGGAACTGAAGGCCCGGCGGAACGACAAGTCCGCGTCCACCGTCGACGTGGATGAGTTCGAGCAGGCGGAGGGCCTCGAGCTGCCCGGCGCGGATCTCTCGAACGAGGAGCTGTCCGTTCGGGTGCTGCCTCGCCAGGCGGACGAGTTCACCTGCATGAGCTGCTTCCTCGTGCACCACCGCAGTCAGCTGGCCAGCGAGACCAAGAACGGCCAGCCGATCTGCCGCGACTGCGCGGCCTGAGCCGCGGGGTCGGCGTGGAGGCGGAGCACGACGGCGTGGACGAGGCGTATGTCGAGCGAGGCCGGACGGCCTCGCTCGCGACCGCCGTCCGCCACGGCGTGCGACGCGGCGGTGAGCGTGCGAGAGCGGGGGTTCACGCGGTCGCCGACCGGATCATCGCGAACGCTCCACGCGTCCCGGTCCGCGACCTCGCGACTCTGCGTCGGCAGTTCCCGGGGCTGGGCCCCGAAGAGCTCGCGGACAAGCTGGTGGCAGGTGCCGCCCATGGCACCTCCACCGTGGGTGCGGGCGTTGGCGCCGCGGCGATGCTGCCGGCCCCGCCCGCCATGCCCACCGAGCTGGCCGCCGAGATCGTCGGCGTGGCAGCCGTGGAGATCAAGCTGATCGCCGAGCTGCACGAGGTCTACGGAGTGCGTGCGCCCGGCACCGCGCGCCAGCGCGCCATCGCCTATCTCGGGTCCTGGGCCGACGAGCGCGGTATCGACGTCACCGTGCCGGCGAGCGTCAACGCGGCCCTCGGCGTCCAGATGAAGCGGGAGCTGCGGCAGCAGATCCTCAGACGCAGCTTCCGGAACCTGCCGGTCCTGGCGCCCTTCATGGTCGGCGCGACCGTGGGAGCCGCGATGAACCGGCGCGACACCAAGAGGCTCGCGCGCAGGGTCCGCAAGGACCTGCGGATCAAGCAGACCCCCTGGGACCTCCCGCTGCCCCTCGTGAAGTGACCCCCGGCACGCGCCCGGTCACGCGGAGCGCACGGCCGTGAGCGCGGCGGCGAGCGCCTCCGGGTCCCGCGTGGACACATACACATACGGAGTCGGGTCCTCCGGGTCAGTGACGGTCACCCGCAGCGCGGTCGGGATGTAGCTGCGCAGCAGCATGAACGCCCGCGGATCGGCCTTGTGCGTCCGCCAGGCGGTTGCCTCGGCGGCGTCCAGCACCTCCGGGGTCCCCAGGGCCGACACCGGAATCCTCGCCTCGCCCGCCACCAGTGAGTCCGCCACCACGCGCACCCGCGCCGAGCCGTAGGAACTCACCGCGACACAGGCCAGTGCCGCACCACCGATCAGCCCGCCGAGCATCGGCAGGGTGCCGAACGGCAGCATGATCAATCCCACCGAGACCCCGATCAGGAAGGCGATGAACCACCAGGAACGGGGCGCGCTGAGGCGTTCTTCGTAACGCTGCATACGTATCAGCTTGGCATGGCCGCCGATCCGGGGTGTTCTCGCGGGTAAGGTCAGCCGTTGTGACTGGACGAACGACAGGGCTGACGCCGCCGGAGGGCGCCACGGCGCCGGTGCGCCATCCCGACGCGCCCCCGCCCGGGGAGCCCCTCGGCGCGCACTACGACCAGTGCTTCGGCTGTGGCGATCAGGCGCGGGGCCTGGGGCTGATCGCACGGGCGGGCGAGGGCGTGAGCGTCACCGCCGAGTTCACCGTGCGCTCCGGGCACCAGGGCGCACCGGGCCTGGCCCACGGCGGGGTGCTGGCCGCGGCGCTGGACGAGACGCTCGGTTCGCTCAACTGGCTACAGCGGGTGATCGCGGTGACCGGGCGGCTGGAGACGGACTTCGTGCGGCCCGTGCCCGTCGGCACCCAGCTGCACCTGGAGGCACGGGTGACCGCCGTGCACGGCCGTAAGATCTACTGCTCGGCCACGGGCCGGATCGGCGGCCCGGACGGCAGCCTCGCGGTGCGGGCCCAGGCCCTCTTCATAGAGGTGCGGGTCGACCACTTCATCGAGAACGGCCGGGCGCAGGAGATCGACGCGGCGCTCGCCGATCCGGATCAGGTGAGGGTCGCGCGCGCCTTCGAGGTGAACCCGTGAGCGGCGCACGCGGGTCCGCCCGGCCGAGGACGATGACGCAGGCCGCGCCGTCGCGTCTCGCGGGCGAAGCGCTCGCGGGCGGGGCGGCGGACGAAACAGTAAGGACCTCATGAGCCCGGTGCCCGTCGACGTGCTGATCCGCAGGGTGGACCCCGAGGTCCCGCTCCCCGGGTACGCCCACCCCGGCGACGCGGGGGCCGACCTGGTCACCACCGAGGCGGCCGAGCTGGCCCCCGGGGAGCGCGCGGTTCTGCCCACCGGAGTGTCTATCGCGCTCCCGGAGGGGTATGCCGCCTTCGTGCATCCACGGTCCGGACTCGCCGCGCGCTGCGGCGTCGCCATGGTGAATGCCCCGGGGACCATCGATGCCGGGTACCGTGGAGAGATCAAGGTGATCGTGGTCAATCTGGACCCGCGCGAGAGCGTGCGGTTCGAGCGCTTCGACCGGATCGCCCAATTGGTCGTCCAGCAGGTCGAGAAGGTGCGCTTCCAGGAGGTGGCGGAGCTTCCCGGGTCGGCGCGGGCCGAAGGGGGCTTCGGGTCCACCGGCGGTCATGCCGCCGTGGACGGCACAACGGGTAGGGCAACGGGCGGGAATAGATACGCTTCGGTCGGTTCCGACCGGGAAGGACGATGACGTGTTCGGACGTCGCCGCAAGCGCAGCAGCAAGGAGGACGTCGAGTCGCTCGACGTGGCCTCCGAGGAGTTGGCCGAGGACGCGAAGGACGCGGACGGCGCTGAGGACACCGGCGCATCCGCGGAGACCGGCCGGGTGAGCCTGCCGCCGGCCCCGCGCCCCGAAGGCCCCTGGGACGTGTCCGAGGTGCGCGAGCCCGGCGAGGGCCGGGTGGACCTCGGCGGCCTGTTCGTGCCCGGCGTCGAGGGCATGGAGCTGCGGGTGGAGGTCGCCGGGGACGCGATCGTCGCCGCGACCGTGGTGCTGCGGGACAGCGCCGTGCAGCTCCAGGCGTTCGCCGCGCCCAAGAAGGAAGGCATCTGGGGCGAGGTGCGCGACGAGATCGCCACCGGCATCACCCAGCAGGGCGGGGTCGTGGACGAGGTCGAGGGCCCGCTCGGCTGGGAGCTGCGCGCCCAGGTGCCGGTGCAGCTCCCGGACGGCAAGAACGGTGTGCAGGTGGTCCGCTTCGTCGGCGTGGACGGGCCCCGCTGGTTCCTGCGCGGAGTGATCTCCGGGCAGGGCGCGGTGCAGCCCGAGACCGGCAGCCTCCTGGAAGCGATCTTCCGGGACACGGTCGTGGTGCGCGGCGAGGGCCCGATGGCCCCGCGCGATCCGATCGTCCTCAAACTGCCGAACGACGCGCAGATGGTGCCCGACGGGGTGCAGCAGGACCAGGCGCAGGGCTCGCGGTTCGCGGGCGGCGCCGACCGGCTCCAGCGCGGCCCGGAGATCTCCGAGGTGCGCTGAGCCGCGCCGTCGCGCACGGCAGGGAAGCCAAGGCCCGCAGGGGCCCGGGGCAGGGCCCCCGGGCCCCTGCGGCGTTTCCCGGAGCTTCTTCGAGCCTCTTCCCGCGACGCGTTGAACACACCCGCCGCACCGGCCGTACTCAGGGGCGCGAGACCTCGTGACGCTCTCAGGGGGAGAGGGGCGAGCCGCGAGTCACACCCGCTGTCCGACCTCGACGAGGTGAGTGATCAGATGTCGCGTGGCCTTCCGTTACCGCACCGCCGGAGAATCCTCCTCTCCGGCGCGATCGGTGGCATCACCTGTGCGGCCGTCGTGGTGGGAGCCGCCATGGCCGGTCAGGGCGGCGGCGACGGCGCCGATGCGCCGGCCGGGGCGGCCCCGGCCATCAGCTGCCCCGCCGTCGCCGGTTCCCTCCCCGAGATCCCGGCGGCGTCCCGGGCCGAGGTGGACCGCAATCTCGCCCTCCTGGACACCCAGCTAGCGGAGGCCGACGAGCGGCTCGGCAGCAGCCGGGGCGAGGGCGGCCCGGACTTCGTACGGAACGCCATCCTCGGGCCCCTGGCGGACAAGCGGAAGTCCACCCTGGACCGCATCGCGATCTCCATCGGACGGCATGCCGAGAAGCCGACGGGGCTCGACGCGCTCGCCGAGTGCACCCTGTCGGACGGCGCGGCGGCAACGGGCGGCGGAGCCGGGCAGGGCGCAGACGCGGAGCAGGGCGGCGGGGCCGGGGCGGGCTCCGGCCAGACGATCAGCTGCCCGGACGTCGCCTCTCGGCTCAGCGGCGTGCCGGCCGCCGCACAGGCCGAGGTGGACCGCGATATCGCGCTGCTCCGGACGCAGATCGACGAGGCCGGCAAGCGGCTGGCGTCCTCCGCGGGCGAGGGCGGCCCGGACTTCGTACGGAACGCCATCCTGGGCCCGCTGAAGGACAAGCGCGCCTCGACCATCGACCGCATCGAACTCGCGTTCTCCCGCCAGGGCTCGACCGCCCCCTCCGGTCTCGACGCCTTGGCGGGCTGCGCGCTCGCGTCCGGGTGAGCCGACGGCGTCAGGCCGGTCCGGTGTGAGCGTCCACCGGTGGGCCGTACTCTTCTCCGCGGAGTACGGCCCACCGGCTTGTCGCACGGGGTCTCGCCAGGGACGGGGCGTCGGGCGTCAAGGGCGCGTCAAAAGGGCGCCGACGGCCGTAAGGGGGACGTCAAGGGACGGCCGGTCCGGCCGCGGCGGGGGTTTGCTCCAGAGGGTCGCTCCGCAGGAGCTCACCCAGCGCTGAGGCGCCGGCCGACAGGGAAACTAGGCACATGGGACGCGGAAAGTTGCGGATCTACCTCGGTGCGGCACCGGGCGTCGGCAAGACGTACGCGATGCTGTCCGAGGGGCACCGGCGGGCCGAGCGGGGCACGGACCTCGTGGTCGGCTTCGTGGAGCACCACGGCCGCCGGCGCACCGAGGTGCTGATGCACGGGCTCGAGGAGGTGGACCGCCGGGAGCTGGAGTACCGGGGCAGCACCTTCACCGAGATGGACGTGGACGCGGTGCTGGCGCGCCGCCCCGCCGTCGCGCTCGTGGACGAACTCGCCCACACCAACGTCCCCGGCACCCGCAACGCCAAGCGCTGGCAGGACGTCGAGGAGCTGCTGCGGGCGGGCATCGACGTCGTCTCCACCGTCAACATCCAGCATCTGGAGTCGCTGGGGGACGTGGTGGAGTCGATCACGGGGGTACGCCAGCGGGAGACCGTTCCGGACGAGGTGGTGCGCCGGGCCGACCAGATCGAGCTGGTCGACATGTCGCCCCAGGCGCTGCGCCGCCGTATGGCGCACGGCAACATCTACGCACCCGACAAGGTCGACGCCGCGCTGTCGAACTACTTCCGGCCCGGGAACCTGACCGCGCTGCGCGAACTGGCCCTGCTGTGGACCGCGGACCGGGTCGACGAATACCTCCAGCAGTACCGCGACGAGCACTCCATCCGCTCCACCTGGCAGGCGCGGGAGCGCATCGTCGTCGGGCTGACCGGCGGCCCGGAGGGGCGGACGCTGATCCGCCGGGCCGTCCGGATGGCCGCCAAGGGCTCCGGCAGCGAGATCCTCGCCGTCTACATCGCCCGCAGCGACGGCCTGACCTCGGCCTCGCCCAAGGAGCTGGCGGTCCAGCGCACCCTCGTCGAGGACCTCGGGGGCACCTTCCACCACGTCATAGGGGAGGACATCCCGGGGGCGCTGCTGGAGTTCGCCCGCGGGGTCAACGCGACCCAGATCGTGCTCGGCTCCAGCCGCCGCAAGACCTGGCAGTACGTCTTCGGTCCCGGTGTGGGCGCCACCGTCGCCCGTGACTCCGGGCCCGACCTGGACGTCCACATCGTCACCCATGAGGAGGTGGCCAAGGGCCGCGGGCTGCCGGTCGCGCGCGGCGCCCGGCTCGGCCGCTCCCGGCTGATCGCCGGCTGGGCGGTCGGGGTGGCCGGGCCGGTCCTGCTGACGCTGCTGCTCACCGGCACCGGCGCCACCCTCGCCTCCGAGGCCGGGCCCGGCTTCGCCAACGAGGTGCTGCTCTTCCTGTTCCTCAATGTGCTGGCGGCCCTGCTGGGCGGCATGGTGCCCGCGCTCGGCTCGGCGGCCGTCGGATCGCTGCTGCTCAACTACTACTTCACCCCGCCCACCCACACCCTGACCATCGCCGACCCGGACAACATCGTCGCCATAGCGATCTTCGTGGCGGTGGCCGTCTCCGTGGCCTCCGTGGTCGACCTGGCCGCGCGCCGCACCCACCAGGCCGCCCGGCTGCGCGCCGAGTCCGAGATACTGTCCTTCCTCGCGGGCAGCGTGCTGCGTGGCGAGACCAGCCTGGAGGCGCTGCTCGAGCGGGTCCGCGAGACGTTCGCGATGGACACGGTGGCGCTGCTGGAGCGGGAGAGCGATGTCGCCCCCTGGACCTGCGCGGGCAGCGTCGGCGGCCACGGCGGCACCCCGCCGCCGCAGCGGCCCGAGGACGCGGAGGTGGACATGCCGGTCGGTGACCATATGGCGCTCGCCCTCTCCGGCCGGGTCCTGCCCGCCGAGGACCGCCGGGTGCTCGCCGCCTTCGCCGCCCAGGCCGCCGTCGTCCTCGACCGGCAGCGGCTGGCCCAGGAGGCCGAGCAGGCCCGTGAGCTGGCCGAGGGGAACCGCATCCGCACCGCGCTGCTGGCCGCCGTCAGCCACGATCTGCGCACCCCGCTGGCGGCCATCAAGGCGGCCGTCAGCTCCCTGCGCTCCGATGACGTCGCCTGGTCGGCGGAGGACGAGGCCGAGCTGCTGGCGGGCATCGAGGACGGCGCCGACCGGCTGGACCACCTGGTGGGCAATCTGCTGGACATGTCCCGGCTCCAGACCGGCACCGTCACCCCGCTCATCCGGGAGATCGACCTGGACGAGGTGGTGCCGATGGCGCTCGTCGGCGTCCCGGAGGCCGATGTCACCCTCGACATCCCCGAGCAGCTGCCGATGGTCGCGGTCGACCCCGGGCTCCTGGAGCGCGGCGTCGCCAACATCGTCGAGAACGCGGTGAAGTACAGCCCGCCGGACCGCCCCGTCCTGGTGTCCGCCAGCGCCCTCGGCGACCGCGTGGAGCTGCGCGTCGCCGACGGCGGGCCGGGCGTGCCGGACAGCGAAAAGGACCGCATCTTCGAGCCGTTCCAGCGGTACGGGGACGCCCCGCGCGGCGCCGGGGTCGGCCTCGGGCTCGCCGTCGCCCGCGGCTTCGCCGAGGCCATGGGCGGCCGGCTGACCGCCGAGGACACCCCGGGCGGCGGGATGACGATGGTGCTCACGCTGCGTGCCGCCCCCGGCCGCCCGCCGGCCGCCCCCGGCCTTCCGGCCCAGGCCGTCTCATGAGCGCGCTCGGGGCCGCCGGAACACCGGGCACACCAGCACAACGGACAGGCACAGCAGCACAACAGAACGGAAAGGCAGGCCGCCGGATGAACCGGGTGCTCGTGGTGGATGACGAGCCGCAGATCGTACGCGCCCTCGTGATCAACCTGAAGGCGCGCAAGTACGAGGTGGACGCCGCCGCCGACGGCGCCACCGCCCTGCGGCTCGCCGCCGCCCGCCATCCCGATGTGATCGTGCTCGACCTGGGCCTGCCCGATATGGACGGGGTGGAGGTGATCAAGGGGCTGCGGGGCTGGACCCGGGTGCCGATCCTGGTGCTCTCCGCCCGGCAGACCTCCGACGAGAAGGTCGAGGCCCTCGACGCCGGGGCGGACGACTACGTCACCAAGCCGTTCGGCATGGACGAGCTGCTCGCCCGGCTGCGTGCCGCCGTCCGCCGCGCCGAGCCCGCCGGGCGGCCGGACGACTCGGTGGTGGTGCGGACCGACGCGTTCACCGTCGACCTGGCGGCCAAGAAGGCCCATCGCGACGGCCTTGACGTACGGCTGACCCCCACCGAATGGCATCTGCTGGAGGTCCTGGTGCGCAACCCGGGCCGGCTGGTCAGCCAGAAGCAGCTGCTCCAGGAGGTCTGGGGCCCCTCGTACGGCACCGAGAGCAACTACCTGCGGGTGTACATGGCGCAGCTGCGCCGCAAGCTCGAGGCCGACCCCTCGCATCCGCGCCACTTCATCACCGAGCCGGGGATGGGCTACCGGTTCGAGCGATGAGTGCGGGGACGGCGTTTCGCCGGGGGCTCACCGGTACGCTGGCCGTATGAGTTCCGTACGCCACCCCTCCGACGGGGCTGACAAGGGAGACAGGGCCGACAAGGGTGACAAGCCGGCCGGCCGGTTCCGGCGGATGCTGGACCGGCTGTCGAGCTCCCAGGAGGAACTGCACTCGGCCGAGCTCCAGCAGGACGCGGAGGCCGCGGGCTGTACCAAGATCGGCGACTGCGGTGACCGCCAGATCGTCAAGGTGACGGGTACGCTGCGCACGGTGACGCTCAGGCCGCGGGCCGGAGTCCCCGCGCTGGAGGCGGAGCTCTTCGACGGCACCGCCGCGCTGGACGTGGTGTGGCTGGGCCGTCGCTCCATCATCGGCATAGAACCCGGGCGCAAGCTGATCGCCTCGGGCCGGATCTCCATGAGCCATGGGCGCCGGGTGCTGTTCAATCCGAAGTACGAACTCCGACCGCTCGGACAGGAGTAGCCGGTGACGTCAGACGACAAGACGACCCCGACCGGGCACCGCCGCACCGCCGCCGACAGCAGGGCGGCGGCGGACACCGCGCTCCTGGAGGCGTTCGGCGGGGTGCGGGGCATGGTGGACACCACCGTCCCCGGTCTGGTCTTCGTCCTGCTGTACACGATCAAGCGCGACATCCACCTCGCCGCCATCGCCGCGCTCGGGCTCACCGTGCTGCTCGGGGTCGTCCGGCTGGTGCGCAAGGAGACGCTGAAGCACGCCTTCAGCGGGGTCTTCGGGGTCGCGTTCGGCGCGATCTTCGCGATGATGTCCGGCGACGCGAAGAACTTCTATCTGCCGGGCATGCTCTACACCCTGGGCCTGGCGATCGCCTACATCCTCTCCGCGATCTTCCGCTACCCGCTGATCGGGGTGCTGCTCGGGCCGATGCTGAAGGAGAACCTCTCCTGGCGCACCCGCAACCCCGGCCGGTTCCGCGCCTACACCCGGTCCACCTGGGCGTGGGGACTGATCCTGCTGGCCAAGTCGGCGGTGCTGTTCCCGCTCTACTGGTGGGGGGACGCCACCCAGCTCGGCTGGGTCAAGGTCGCGCTCGGCATCCCGCCGTTCCTGCTCTGCGTCTATCTGACCTGGATCTTCCTCGCCAAGGCCCCGCCGCCGATCGACGTCATCGCGGAGATGGAGGCGGCGGAGAAGGCCGAGCGGGAGCGGGAGCGGACGTCGTCCGACGCCGAGCAGGCCGCCGAGCCGCTGCTCTCGGAGTGGACCGACCAGATCGTGACCGAGGCCCGTACCGAATCGGCCGACCGGCAGCCGCCGCCCCGGCACTGAGGACCGCCGCCCCGGGCTCCCGGCCGCGCCGGGAGCCCGGAAGCCCGGAGACCGGTCAGCCGGCGGCGTCCTGGCGCTGGACGGACAGGAGCTGCTCGAGCTGCTCCTCGCGCGCCTGGGCCGCGACGAACAGCAGCTCGTCACCGGCCTCCAGCACATCGTCCTTGTTCGGGGTCAGCACACGGGTGCCGCGGATGATGGTGACCAGCGTGGTGTCCTCCGGCCACTCCACATCGCCGACCCGTGTGCCCACCAGTGCCGCCTCCGGCGGCAGCGTCAGCTCCACCAGATTGGCGTCGCCGTGGCTGAAGCGGAGCAGCCGCACCAGATCGCCGACGCTCACCGCCTCCTCGACCAGCGCCGACATCAGACGTGGGGTGGAGACGGCGACATCGACGCCCCACGCCTCGTTGAACAGCCACTCGTTCTTGGGGTTGTTGACCCGGGCGACCACCCGGGGGACCCCGTACTCGGTCTTGGCGAGCAGCGAGACGACCAGGTTGACCTTGTCGTCGCCGGTGGCCGCGATGACCACGTTGCAGCGCTGCAGCGCCGCCTCGTCCAGCGAGGTGATCTCGCAGGCGTCGGCCAGCAGCCACTCGGCCTGCGGCACCCGCTCCACCGAGATGGCGGTCGGCGCCTTGTCGATCAGGAGCACTTCGTGCCCGTTCTCCAGCAGCTCACTCGCGATGGAGCGCCCCACGGCGCCCGCACCGGCAATGGCGACCCTCACGGTGCCTCCTTGTTCGCCCCGCCGCGCCGGCGGCTGATGTGACTGCCGTCCGCACGGCGCGGAGATGCGGCTTTCGTCGTCGGGTGCGGCCCGGTGGCCGGGTGTGCGTCGCTCACCGGGTCACCTCCTCGGGACCCTTCTCGAACGCCGCCTCGACCGTCTCCACCTCGTCGGTGCGCATCATCACATGCACCAGGTCGCCCTCCTGAAGCACCGTTTCGGAGGTGGGCAGCATCGCCTCGCCGAGCCGGGTGAGGAACGCGACCCGCACTCCGGTCTCCTCCTGGAGCCTGCTGACCTTGTGGCCCACCCATGAGGGGGAGGTGTGCACCTCGGCCAGCTGCACCCCTCCGCTGGGGTCCCGCCACAGCGGCTCCGCGCCGGACGGCAGCAGCCGCCGCAGCATCTGGTCCGCGGTCCAGCGGACGGTGGCCACGGTCGGGATGCCCAGGCGCTGGTAGACCTCGGCGCGGCGGGGGTCGTAGATGCGGGCCGCCACGTTCTCCACACCGAACATCTCCCGGGCGACCCGGGCCGCGATGATGTTGGAGTTGTCGCCGCTGCTGACCGCGGCGAAGGCCCCGGCCTCCTCGATGCCCGCCTCGCGCAGGGTGTCCTGGTCGAAGCCGACGCCGGTCACCCGGCGCCCGCCGAAGCCCGCGCCCAGGCGGCGGAAGGCGGTGGGGTCCTGGTCGACGACCGCGACCGTGTGCCCCTGTTGTTCCAGGGTCTGGGCGAGCGCCGCGCCCACCCGGCCACAGCCCATGATCACGATATGCATGCGTCCTACCCCGCACTCCCGATGACAGTGCCGACCTGCACAAACACCCTGATCACATCTTCCTTCCAGGACTTACGGGGCGACAGCGGGGCGGGACCCCGGTGCCGGTGCCCGGGGACGACGGGGGTCGGCCGCCGCGGCACCTGTTCCCACCGTATCCGCACCGGTGGCCCGCTCCTGAGCCCGCGCGGCCCGCGCGCGGGGTCCCGAACGAACGGGGTGACGTGCGACATAGCGGGAAAGTTCCCATAGTGATCAAGGGTGATCAGTCGTGAGCGGTGATGAGCGGGTGTGGTCGGAAGTGATCACAGACGTACCGAGGCTGATCAAGTAACGATCATTTCCGCTTGCGGACGCGCAGTGAAAACGCTGTCGGCGACCGGCTCGGACCACTACGGTGGGCCCGGACCGCGACGCTCCATTCGTGGTCGCGCCCCTTCATCTTCGCCTGGCATCCAGGGCCTTCACCGAAACGACACGACAAGTGCCGGGTCCGTACCGCAGGTTCGAACTGTGTGACGGACGTCGGACGCATGGTCACGACATGGTTAAGATGATCGCCGTATTCCGTTTTTGGACGGGACATCAGGGCACTGACTAATCCCTTCCGCGCCCGCGTTCTTTTGCACGAGGTTCCTGATGACTGATCACATATCGGAGGCGGTGAGCTGGTGTCTTGCCGTCGCGTTCCTCGTCGTCCTGGTGCTCCTGATCCGCCAGCGGCAGATCACCGCCGGCGTTCGCAGACGCAACGTCACGCTCGAGGACAGCGTGCGGGCCCGTGACGAGGAGGTGCGGCACCTCGTCGACGTACGGCTGCCCGCGATCGGGGACGCGCTGAGCCAGCCCGGCCCGCTGCCGGGCCTGCGGGACGAGAAGCTGGCCGGTACGGCCTTCGCACAGAGCCTGCACGCCGTCACGGAACAGTTCACCCGAGCGGTGGACAAGGCGCAGGCGCGGGCCGAGGCCTCCGCCAAGGCGGCGCTCAAGTCGTCCATGCGCGCCGTCCAGGGACTCGCGAACGAACAGCAGGTCTTCATCTCCGAGATGCAGGAGCGGCACGACAACCCCGATGTGCTGCGGGACCTGCTGGAGATCGACCACGCCAACGCCCAGTTCGGCCGGCGTGCCCAGGCCATCGCGGTGCTCTGCGGGTCCTGGCCCGGCCGTCAGCGGGTGGCCTCCTCGCTCACCGACGTGGTCCGCGGCTCCAAGTCGCGTATCCGCGACTACCAGCGGGTGCAGGTGCACACCCTGACCGACCTCGCCGTGGTGAGCCGGGCCGTGGAGCCCGTCGTGCTCGCGGTCGCCGAGCTGCTGGACAACGCCGCCCGCCACTCGCAGCCCAACACCACCGTGGAGGTCAGCCTCCAGCCGGTGCACAACGGGGCCTGCATCGTGATCGACGACGCCGGTGTCGGCATGGACGGCCTGGAGGTCCAGCGGGCCGCCGCCCTCCTCTCCGGCAGCCGCGCCGTGGACGTCTCCCGGCTCGGCGACCCGCCGCAGTTCGGCTTCCCCGTCGTGGGCCTGCTGGCCGCGCGGTACGGCTTCACCGTCTCGGTGGACACCCGGTCCCCGTACGGCGGTGTGCGCGCCGTGCTGTTCCTCCCGGCCGAGCTGCTCACCCGCCTCGACGCCGACGGGAGACAGCCGGGCGCCGCGGCCCACGCCTCCGAGGACGCCGAGGGCGCCGAGCCGCTGCGCACCCTGCCGTCCCGCCGCACCTTCGCCCCCAGGACACAGGCGCCGGCCGCCCCGCCCCAGGCCCAGCCCCAGTTCCAGGGTCGGCCGCAGCCTCAGGCCCAGCCTCAGCCCCAGGCCCAGCCCCGGCCTCCGGCGCCCCGGGCGCCCTTGGACGACGAGGGCACGCGCGTGTACGGCTCCACGGCGGGCGGTCTGCCCAAGCGCCGCCGTCGGCAGGCCGCCGCCGCCCCGCCGGCCGCCGACTGGTCCACCGGAGCCGGGCGGACCGGCGCCGCCGAACCCGGCACGGGCGCGTACCGCGTGCGCTCGGCCGAGGAAACCGCGGCGCGGATGGGCGCGTTCGCCCGCGGTACCCGCTCCGGCCGTGCCGCCAACCAGGATTCCGCCCCTCACCACGAAGAAGGGAATCGCCAGGCATGAACGACCATCTCACCAACGAGCTCGGCTGGATGCTCGACGAGGTCGTCAAGATGCCGGAGGCACGGCACGCGATCCTGCTCTCCGCGGACGGGATGCTACGGGCGCACTCCGAGGGCATCGCCCGCGACGAGGCCGAGCGCCAGGCCGCCGCACTCTCCGGGCTCCAGTCGATCAGCCGCTCCACCTCCGAGTTCTGCGATCCGCAGGAGACGCCCTGGCAGCAGACGCTGGTCGAGTTCGTCGGCGGGTACGTCTTCCTGACCGCCGCCGGGCCCGGCTCGTACCTGGCGGTCTCGGCCACCGAGGCGGTGGACATGGAGGCGGTCAGCTACCGGATGCAGAAGCTGGTCGACCGGCTCGGCAAGGAGCTCACCAGCCCGCCGCGGCAGGGCATCGCGCGCCACGGAATCGGCAGTTCATGAGTCCAGGGCGGCGCGAACGCGGACTGGTACGGCCGTATGTGGTGACCGACGGCCGTGCCTACCCGACCCGCAACACCTTCGACCTGGTGACCCTGGTCATGGCCCACCCCGACCGGCCGCTCACCGGACTCAGCCCCGAGAAACGGCGGGTCATGGAGCTGTGCCTGGGCGGCGCGCTTTCGGTCGCCGAGGTCGCCGGGCATCTGGAGCTGCCCGTCAGCGTCACCAAGGTGCTGCTCGGCGACCTCGTGGACAGCGGGCACGTCTCCACGCGGTCCCCGATCCCCGCCGCCGAACTCCCCGACACCCAGCTCCTCCAGGAGGTGCTCGATGGGCTCCGCGCTCGTCTCTGACGGCGCGGTCCATCCGCTTCCCACGGTGCGGGCGGCGGCGGGGACCCTGGCCGTCGGGCACGTGGCCATCGGCACGTCCCGACCGGCCCGCACCTCACCGGAGAGGCCGGTCCGTACCTCACGGGAGAAGCAGACCCGTACCTCACCGGAAAGACCGGCCCGTACCTCACAGGAGAGAGTGTGACCTACCGCCCGAACGCCGAGGCCGCCACCGGAGCCGTCCCGCCACCGGGCTGCCCGGCGCACACCGGCGGCCCGGCCGTCGGCTACCTCGGCGGCGGCGCCCGGGTGCCCATGTACGGCTCCGACTTCGCCGCCGACCCGCACGGGCACTACGCGCGGATGCGCGCGGCGGGGCCGATCATCCCGGTGGAACTCGCCCCGGGCGTGAACGCCTGGCTGGTCACCGGCTACTCCCTGGCGCTGGACGTCCTGCGGGACACCGAGCGGTTCACCAAGGACCCGCGCAGCTGGGCCGCCCTCAGTGAGGGCCGGATCCCCGAGGACAGCCCGGTGCTGGGCATCATGATGTACCGGCCCAACGCCCTGTTCTCCGACGGCGCGGCGCACGCCCGCTACCGCGGCGCGATCAACGACAGCCTCAGCCGTATAGATCCGCACGCGCTGAGCGAGTACGTGGAGCGCAGTGCCGAGACGGCCATCGACTCCTTCGCGGAGCGCGGCGAGGCCGATCTGCTGGGCGAGTACGCCGCGATCATCCCGCTGCTGGTGTTCAACCAGCTCTTCGGCTCCACGCCCGAGCAGGGCAGCGAACTGGTCCGGGTCACGGCGATCATGTTCGACGCCACCAGCGACGAGACCACCCAGGCCAACGTCGACATGCTGCGCTACCTGGCGGACCTCGTCGAGGCCAAGCGCCACCGGCCCGGCGCGGATGTCACCTCCTGGATGATCGCACACCCCTCCGAGCTGTCCGACGAGGAGCTGATGCAGCAGATCGCCCTGCTGCTGGCGGCCGGCACCGAGGCCCAGATGAACCTGATCGCCAACGCGCTGCGGCTGCTGCTGTCGGACGACCGGTTCGCCGGCGAGCTGTCCGGCGGCAGCCTGCCCGTCCAGGACGCCCTGGACGAGGTGCTGTGGACCGATCCGCCGCTGGCCAACTTCGGCGCCCGGTTCGCCCGGTACGACGTGGAGATCGGGGGCGCGTGGCTGCGCATGGGGGATCCGGTCCTCATCAGTTACGCGGCCGCCAACAACGACCCCGAGCTGGCCGGGGCGGACCGTATCGGCAACCGCGCCCACCTGGCCTGGAGCGCGGGCGAACACCGCTGCCCGGCCGACGGCACCGCTCGGGCCATTGCCTCGGTCGCCATCGAGAAGCTCCTCGACCGCATCCCCGACCTGGAACTCGCCGTGCCCGCCGAGCGGCTGACCTGGCGGCCGGGCCCCTTCCACCGGGCCCTGACCTCCCTGCCGGTACGCTTCCCGGTCCTGGCGAAGCCCACCCCCGGGCCCGCCCCTGGGCCCGCCTCCGGCCCCGTCCCCGCGTCCGCCCCCGTGCCCCCGTTGTCATCGGCCCCTCCGGCCGGGACCTCCACGGCGAGGCCGTCCGGCTCCGAGAGCGGGGACCGGCGACGCCCGTGGAGCCCCCTGGGAGAGTGGTGGCGTGGGCGATGAGCGGCCGGCGTCCGCTCGAACAGCTGCGCGCCGACCCCCGCGTCGCCAAGGACCCCACCCAGCAGCGGCCTCTCGCCCGCGGCCGGACAGGACGAGCTGAGTCGCTTCCAAGCCGTTCTCCCGCCCCTTGAGTTTTCCGAGGGTGGGCGGGTGGGCGGGGGCACGGGCTACCCCTTACGATCCTCAGCGTGTCCAAACTGACCGACCTCCCGAAACGGATCCTGATCGGGCGGGCCCTGCGTAGCGACAAGCTGGGGGAGACGCTCCTCCCCAAGCGCATCGCGCTCCCCGTCTTCGCGTCCGACCCCCTGTCCTCCGTCGCGTACGCGCCGGGGCAGGTGATGATCGTCCTGTCCGTGGCGGGTGCGTCGGCCTACCACTTCAGCCCGTGGATCACGGTCGCCATCATCGTGCTGATGTTCACGGTGGTCGCCTCCTACCGCCAGAACGTGCACGCCTACCCCAGCGGCGGTGGTGACTACGAGGTCGCCACCACCAACCTGGGCCCCAAGGCCGGTCTGACCGTCGCCAGCGCCCTGCTGGTCGACTACGTCCTCACGGTCGCGGTGTCGATCTCCTCCGGGGTGGAGAACCTCGGCTCGGCCGTCCCGTTCTTCGTCGAGAACAAGACCCTGTGCGCGGTCGGGATCATCCTGCTGCTGACGCTGATGAACCTGCGGGGCGTACGGGAGTCGGGCAAGCTCTTCGCGATCCCCACCTATGTCTTCGTCGGCGGCGTCTTCGTGATGATCCTCTGGGGCGCCTACCGCGGGCTGGTCCTGGGCGACCACATGAAGGCCCCCACCGCGGGCTACGAGGTCCACGCCGAGCAGACCGGTCTGGCCGGCTTCGCGCTGATCTTCCTGCTGCTGCGCGCGTTCTCCGACGGCTGCGCCGCCCTGACCGGCGTCGAGGCGATCAGCAATGGTGTGCCCGCCTTCCGCAAGCCCAAGAGCCGGAACGCGGCGACGACGCTGGCGTTGATGGGCGGGCTCGCCGTGACCATGTTCGTCGGCATCATCACCCTCGCCCTGACCACCGACGTCAAGATGGCCGAGAACCCCGCCCACGACCTGCTGAAGAACGGGGCACCGCTCGGCGCCGACTACACCCAGAACCCGGTGATCTCGCAGGTCGCGGCCGCCGTCTTCGGCGACGGCTCGTTCCTCTTCGTGGTGCTGGCCGCGGCCACCGCGCTGGTGCTGTTCCTGGCCGCCAACACCGCGTACAACGGCTTCCCGCTGCTCGGCTCGATCCTCGCCCAGGACCGCTATCTGCCCCGGCAGCTGCACACCCGGGGGGACCGGCTCGCCTTCTCCAACGGCATCGTGCTGCTCGCCTCGGCCGCCGCCGTCCTGGTCTACCTCTACGGGGCCGACTCCACCCGGCTGATCCAGCTCTACATCGTCGGCGTCTTCGTCTCCTTCACCCTCAGCCAGACCGGCATGGTGCGGCACTGGAACCGCCACCTGGCGACCGAGCGGGACCCGAACGTCCGCCGCCGCATGGTCCGCTCCCGCGCGATCAACGCCTTCGGCGCCTTCTTCACCGGCCTGGTGCTGGTCGTGGTGCTGCTGACGAAGTTCACCCACGGCGCCTGGGTCGCCCTGCTCGGCATGGTCATCTTCTACGTCACCATGACGGCCATCCGGCGCCACTACGACGGCGTCTCCGAGGAGCTCGCGGCCGCCACCGAACAGCTCGACGAGGAGGAGGTGCGCCCCTCCCGGGTGCACTCCATCGTCCTGGTCTCCAAGGTCCACAAGCCGACGCTGCGCGCCCTGGCCTACGCCAAGCTGATGCGCTCCCACCGGCTGGAGGCGCTGAGCATCAACGTCGACCCCGCCGAGACCAAGGCGCTGCAGACGGTGTGGCACGAGCGCGGCATCGATGTGCCGCTGAAGATCCTCGACTCGCCCTACCGCGAGATCACCCGGCCGGTCATCGACTACGTCAAGAGCCTGCGCCGGGAGCGGCCGCGCGATGTGGTCTCCGTCTTCATCCCCGAGTACGTGGTCGGCCACTGGTACGAGCACCTGCTGCACAACCAGAGCGCGCTGCGGCTCAAGGGCCGGCTGCTGTTCACCCCGGGCGTCATGGTGACCTCCGTGCCGTGGCAGCTGGACTCCTCCGAGCTGGCCCGGAAGCGGGCGCGCAAGCGGGCCGAGTGGAACGCGCCGGGCGCGGTGCGGCGCGGTCCGGTGATCCCGGCCAAGCGGGAGAAGGGCGAGAAGGGGCCGAAGGGCGAGCAGCCGGGCGTCACCTCGCGGGTTCCGGGACCGTAGCCTCCCCGGCCCCCTGCCCCTGCTCCCCGGCCGTCCGGCGTGCCGGGTGCGGGCCGGCGCGACGTAGACTGGTGGGCTGTTGTCCCACCGACCGGTGGACCGCTGTCCCGTCGCGCCCCCTCACCCCCTCTGGAGCCTGAACCCGCCATGCAGAGTGAACCCAAGGCATCGCTGGTCGGCGAGGAGTACGAGGTCGAGGTCGGCCCGGTGGCGCACGGCGGCCACTGCATCGCCCGGACCGCCGACGGCCAGGTGCTGTTCGTCCGGCACACACTGCCCGGTGAACGGGTCGTCGCCCGGGTCACCGAGGGCGAGGAGGGCGCGCGCTTCCTGCGCGCCGACGCGGTGCGGGTGCTGGATCCCGCCAAGGACCGGGTCGAGGCGCCCTGCCCGTTCGCCGGCCCCGGCAAATGCGGCGGCTGCGACTGGCAGCACGTCGCCCCCGGAGCCCAGCGCCGGCTGAAGGCCGAGGTGATCACCGAGCAGCTGAGCCGGCTGGCCGGACTGACCCCCGAGGAGGCCCGCTGGGACGGCACGGTCGAGCCCGCGCCCGGCGACAAGGTGCCGCGCGGCGAGGTCCCGGCCTGGCGCACCCGAGTGCAGTACGCGGTGGACGAGCAGGGCCGGCCCGGACTGCGCCGGCACCGCTCGCACGAGGTCGAGCCGGTCGACCACTGTCTGATCGCGGCCCCCGGCGTCAGTGAGCTCGGCGTCGAGAAGCGCGAATGGCCGCAGATCGCCACCGTGGAGGCCATCGCCGCCACCGGCTCCTCCGACCGGCAGGTCGTCCTCACCCCGCGCCCCGGCGGCCGGCTGCCGCTGGTCGAGCTGGACCGGCCGGTCTCCGTGCTGCGGGTCGGCGAGACCCGAGGCCGTAACCGGACCCCTGTGGTGCACCGCGTCCACGGCCGCCCCTTCGTCCGCGAACGCGCGGCGGGCCGCACCTGGCGGGTCGGCGAGGGCGGCTTCTGGCAGGTCCACCCCAAGGCGGCGGACGTCCTCGTGGAGGCCGTCATGCAAGGGCTGATGCCCCGCAAGGGCGAGACGGCCCTCGACCTGTACTGCGGCGTCGGCCTCTTCGCGGGCGCGATCGCCGAGCGGGTGGGGGAGCGCGGCGCGGTCCTGGGCATCGAGTCGGCCAAGCGCGCGGTCGAGGACGCCCGCCACAACCTCCAGGACCTGGAGCGCGTCCGCATCGAGCACGGCAAGGTCGAGCAGGTGCTGCCCCGCACCGGGATCACCGAGGCCGACCTGATCGTCCTGGACCCGCCCCGCGCGGGCGCGGGCAAGGAGACGGTCACCCGGCTCGCCGCCCTGGGCGCCCGCCGTATCGCCTACGTCGCCTGCGACCCGGCGGCGCTCGCCCGCGACCTGAAGTACTTCCGCGAGGCGGGCTACGTCCCGCGCCGGATGCGCGCCTTCGACCTCTTCCCGGTCACCCACCACGTGGAGTGCGTGGCGGTGCTGGAGCCCGCTCGCGAGAACGGCTGAGGCGGGGGCGGCCCGTCCCGTACCGGAGCGCTCCGATACGGGACAGGCCCTTGTCAGCGCTTGGCCGTGTAGGCGACGAAGTCGGCCCACGCGGTGGGGGAGAAGGCGAGCTGTGGGCCCTCCTTGTCCTTGGAGTCGCGCACGTGGACTGTGCCGGGGCAGGTGGCCACCTCGACGCAGTCGTTGGAAGCACTACTGCTGTAGCTGCTCTTGAACCAGGCCAGTCCCGACGTGTTCATAGCTCCCCTCGCATCCGCTGCAACAGGCTCAGAGAGTCTTCGAGAGTCAGAGCCTGCGAGCGCATCCTGGCATACCGCATATGGAGCACGCTGACCACTTTCGGATCCGCGATGAACTGACCGCTCTCCTGACCTTCGCAGTAGGCGAACCAGCGGTTCTCCGGCGTCTCCAGGAGCTGCACGGGGCCAGCCATGCCCGCGTGTTCCCGTGCCAATGGCATGACCTGAATCTCCACGTTCCGCAACTCGGCGACTGCCAGCACGTGGTCGATCAGTTTCCGTGTGACTTCCGTCCCGCCGGTCCGCCGTAGAAACAGATGCTCGTCGATGATGAAGCTGAATGCCGTATTGTCCCGCTCCGACAACAGCCGTTGACGTTGGGCCCTTACTGCCCACTGGGACTCGATCTGGGCATCGTTCATGGGCGGCAGTTGGTTACCGTACAGCGCCCGCGCATACGCCTCCGTCTGCAGTAACCCCGGAATCAACCGGCACTCGTACGTATACAGGGCGAGCGCCACCGCCTCCAGCCTCGCCCACTGCCGGAACCAACTCGCCAACCCCTGCTGCCGGGACAGATGCTCGGCCGCCTTCCGCAGCGCGCCGGTGTTTCCCAGTACCTCCTCCGCCCGCTCCACGAGGGACAGGTCCGGCATGCGCCGTCCCTGTTCCACCGACGCGATCGTGTGCTTCGAGAAGCGCACCAGGTCCGCGAGTTCCGCCCGGCTCAGTCCCGCATGTTCCCGTAGGGCCTGGACGAACGCCCCGAACGTCCGCAGACTGTCGGAGGATTGTGGCTCCCCGCCGCAGGACGGTCCCGGAACTCTGTCCGCCCCTTCGTCCGCACCTTCCACGCCGACACCGTCTTCGGCCATCGTCGGCCACCTCCTGTGCAACCCGCCCGCCTCGCCCCTCCTGACCGCACACAGGCTTACGGCCGGTCACGAGTACCGTCCACCATCTGTGCGCGTACGCTGACTCAGCGTACGCAGTGTCTCCGTGGCGCGCAGGCGAAACCGCAGGCCACAGTGGGCGCATGACACCACCCCCCACGCACCAAGGGTCCGTCACCGTACGCGTGTTCACCCAGCGGTTCAGCTCCACTCCGCTCGGGGCGCGCCTCGCCCGGCGGCTCACGCTCCATCAGCTCCAGGACTGGGGCATCCCGCACGGCACGCGGACCTCGGACGCGGCCGCCCTGGTCGTCGCCGAGCTGGCCGCGAACGCCGCCACGCATGGCCGCGTCCCGGGCCGGGACTTCGAACTGCGCCTCACGCTCACCGAGACCGTGCTCCGCATCGAGGTGTCGGACACCCGTGGCGAGAAACGGCCCCCGAGTCCCGGTGCGGTCGCCGCCCCGCCGGCCCTCTCCGAGACCCGGCGGGGACTCCTCCTGGTCGACAGCCTCGCCGACCGCTGGACGGTGCTGGATCGCACACCCGTCGGCAAGACCGTCCGCGCCGAACTGGATTTGCCGCAGTGATGGTCTGGCAGTGAGAGGGCGAGGTTGAGGGATGTCCAAGGCCGCGGCTGTGCGCTCGGCTATGGAGGATGCCGTGCAGCGGCGGTTGCGTCAGGAGTTCGCCGACGCTGTTAAGTCAGGGGAACTGGACTTCGGCGAGATCATCGAGAACACCGGCCCCACGGGGACCCGCCGCAGGGACCGGGACAGCACACTGTCATGGGCGCGGTCGAGCTGATGCGAGCTCGTGCACGTCTGGCCGCCAATCCTGCAGCGGCATATTCCCATCCCGGTTGGCGTGACTTCCGGAGCCGGCAAGTCGCTCTGCGCATTGCAGTGTTGCTGTCGATAGGCTGTTCGGTGCGGGGTGGGACCTCTGCCGGGGGAGGAGCGGCAAATGGCGGACGTGCGTGTCAAATCGGACCAGTTGGTGGGTATATCCGGTGGCTTCAGTACGCACATGAACTTCCTGGTGGAGGTCGTCAACGCCCTGGTGGTCGCCTTGGAGACGTCCAAGGGCATGGCCGGAGACGATGAGGGTGGTCGCAACTTCGCGAAGATGTACCAGGGTGCCGCCCGTGAGGCCGTGGCCCAGATGGCCTTTTCCACGTACACCATGGGCAACCTCTCCGCCACGGTGATGGAGATGGCCTTCGACTTCCTTGCGACGGAGAGCAAGGTCGCGGCTTCGATGCTGAAGCAGTTCTCGCCGGACGAGGCCATCAACATGCTCAAAGGTCCCGCTGCGGGTAGCGAGTGCAATCCGGTGGGCAGCGAGGACGACCTTCCGGAGGTCGTGGCCAAAGAGGACTGGCTCGACGATTTCGTCACCCAGGGGCCACGCGGAGACGCGGGAAAGGCCAAGGAAGCGGGTAAGGCTTGGCGTAAAGCCGGAGATCTGCTGGATGATACGCGTATCAGCGCGCAGACGGGACAGCGGCTCCTGGTCAGGGATTGGGCCGGGCGAGCCGTTACGGCGTTTGTCGACTATTTCGACTTATTTATAGGCGCAGGTGACCGTCCGGCCGAGACCGCCGAGGGCGAGGCATTGTTGGCGAACCTGGCCACGGCTTGCCATGAGATCGCCGATGCCTGCTATGCCTATGCCGGGCATGTTGAGGACGCCAAGGCCGATTGGATGGCGGGCGGCATGTCCCTCGGTGACTCCTTGCTGGACAACGACAACGACCACGGTCTCAACGATGCTGTCTGCGGCGACACGCGCATCAACGGGCTCGGGCGCATTCCCGGTGTCCTCGACGGCTCCGGACGCAAGGCGAAGCTGCCCGAGCCTTCGGGCCCCTGGGATCCGGACCTCCCGTCGATCTTCCCGGCGGTTCCTCTGCGTGTGCCGTTGCCCTCCATTCCAGTGGTGGCGAAGGCTCCGGTTCCATCAGGAACGAGCGGTATCTTCGCTGCCTTCTATGGAAATCGCAGAACTCCCAGCCCGGGTCCGCCCCGCCCTGGAGTCAATCCCAAGGGGCCGCTGCCTCCTGAGCCGGGCGCGACTCGGCTGAGTGCCGAGGAACAGGCCGACTTCCGTAAGTGGATGTCCGGCCTGCACCAGCACGATTTCGCCAACCAGCGGACCGAGAAGGACCCGGCCAACCGCTATCAGGCAGATACTGCGGGCTATCCCGAATATGATCTCCCTCTGTCGTCCAAGGAAGGCAGGAAGAGGGTTCAGCAAGCCGATGGGCTACGGGCCGAGGACGGATACGCCCTCGATGGTAAGTATGTCAAGGACCCGGACTCTTGTAAGACACCGCGCACCCTGGAAAAGCTCCAACTGCCCGAAGAAGCCAAGAAAGAGTGGGAAAAGAGGCCGCATACGGAGGATGCGAGAGAGATCAGAGACTACGGTCGTGCAATCAATGCTGATGGCAGTAAGGTAAGAGGCTTGGAGATCATTACGAACGGTCCGGAGACTATGGCGTATTGGAAATACTTAATGGCGAAAGAGGGAGTGCCGGGTAGTGTCCGGTACCACCCTGCCTAGAACGACTGAGAAATGAGTGACCTATGACTCCCGATGAAGCCGCCCTCGTCATCACGAGCTACTACTTCGCCCCGGCCGGAGGTGAGGGCTGGGGGGTCACGCACGAAGACTTCGCGCAGGCAGCTCGGGGCCGGTGGCCCAACTGCACGACCGCTCTGGCCGAAGACCCCTCCGGTGTGGGCGAGTGTACCGAGTTCGCCATGATCTTCGAAGGCGGTGCCGAGCGGTCCGGAGACTACAGCCACACCGGCCTGACTCTGAGCGGCTACACGGCCCTGGACGCGGCCGAATTCATGTCCTGGTTCGTCACCATGCTTGATCCCGACGTGCGTGTCCTGTTCAACAACCGGGAATCCATCGAGGACGGCGACTACGACGACCACGTGCTCCCGCGCGCCATGGGGCTGCGTCCCATGGCCGAGGCGCTGGCCACGCACCTCGCCGGAGCGCTGCTCGGGGAGTGAGCACCGTCCGTGCCCGTCAGCCGCTGTGGCCGAGCGGAGACCGCGGACGTAAAATGAGTTAGTCACCTCCATCAAGAAACGGTTGCGACGAGCAGACAGCCGACTCGCCAGTACTCGATTTCCGGGTAAGCAGACATGGCAGAGGTGGGTGCTGGTTCTATGGCGACGCTGACGCAATCCATGGGCGAACCCGCGATCGAGGACGGCGCCGCGGTCTGGCGCATTGCCCGCGCATCCGGGGTGCTCGACGCGAACTCCTCCTACAGCTATCTCCTGTGGTTTCGGGATTTCGCCGGAACCTCCGTGGTCGCGCGGGCACCGGACGGTGCGCCGGTCGGCTTCGCCACCGGCTACCGCCGGCCCGAGCGGCCCGGCACGCTCGTGATCTGGCAGATCGCGGTGGACGCGGAACAGCGCGGACGCGGCCTGGCCGGTGCCATGCTGGACCACCTCATCGCCCGTCCCGCTCCGCGGGGCGCCCCGCGGAGCGTGGAGACGAGCATCGGCCCGGAGAACACCGCATCGCACCGGTTGTTCCTCTCCTTCGCCGCGCGGCACCGGGCACCGGTGGCACGAGAGCTGCTGTTCCCGACGGCGCTTTTCCCCGATTCCCATGAACCCGAGTACCTGTACCGCATCGGACCACTGCGTTAGCCAGGCGCATCGTCGGCAGGATCTCAGCGTGCGGATTCCTCCTGCACCGAGGAGTGTTCCTGCACCGAGGAGTGTGTGTCATGACGACCAAGCAGCCCGACATGAGCGTCTTCGAGACCCTGGAATCGGAAGTCCGCAGCTACTGCCGAGGATGGCCCACCGTCTTCGAACGGGCGCAGGGGAGCCATCTCCACGACGAGGACGGCCGCAGTTATCTCGACTTCTTCTCGGGTGCCGGATCACTCAACTACGGCCACAACAATCCGGCGCTGAAACGCGCGCTCGTCGACTACATCGAAAGCGACGGCATTACCCACAGCCTGGACATGGCCACCACCGCCAAGCGGGCTTTCCTGGAGGCGTTCCAGAATCTGGTGCTGTTCCCGCGTGGCCTGCCGTACAAGGCGATGTTCCCCGGTCCCGCCGGTACCACCGCGGTCGAGGCCGCGCTGAAGCTGGTCCGCAAGGTGAAGGGGCGCGAGGCGATCGTCTCGTTCACCAACGCCTTCCACGGCATGACCCTCGGGGCGCTGGCCGTCACGGGCAACGCCCTCAAGCGGGCCGGGGCGGGCATTCCGCTGGTCCACGGCATTCCCATGCCGTTCGACCACTATCTCGACGATTGTCTTGATGGCCAGGCTGCTGTGCCCCCGGATTTCCGTTGGCTCGAGCGGCTGCTCGAGGACCGGGGTTCGGGTCTGAACAGACCCGCCGCCGTGATCGTCGAGACGGTGCAGGGCGAGGGCGGGGTCCATGTGGCCCGGTCCGAGTGGCTGCGGGCCCTCGCCGACCTGTGCCACCGGCACGACATGCTGCTGATCGTGGACGACATCCAGATGGGCTGTGGACGCACCGGGGCCTTCTTCTCCTTCGAGGAAGCGGGCATCACACCGGACGTCGTCACCCTGTCGAAGTCCATCAGCGGCTACGGCCTGCCCATGTCGCTGTGCCTGTTCCGGCCCGAGTTGGACATCTGGGAGCCGGGCGAGCACAACGGAACCTTCCGCGGCAGCAACCCCGCCTTCGTCACGGCGACCGCCGCCCTGCACACCTACTGGACCGACGACGGGATGGAGAAACAGACCAGCGTCCGCGGCGAACAGGTGGAACAGGCGCTGCAGGCGATCCGTGACGAACACCCGCGGCTCGGCGCCGACATCCGCGGCCGCGGCCTGGTGTGGGGCCTGGGGTTCGCGGACACCTCCCGTGCCTCGGCCGTGGCCCGCCGAGCCTTCGAACTCGGGCTGCTGGTCGAGACGTCCGGGGCTCAGGACGAGGTGGTGAAGCTGTTGCCGGCCCTCACCGTCGCCCCGCACGAGCTGGACGAGGGACTGCGGATCCTCGCCCGATCGGTACGGGAGACCGGCTGAGCGACAGATGGGCAAGGGAAAGGCGTGGAAAGGCGTGGTCACGTGATTGTCCGGTCCTTCGCAGAGATCCAGAACACCGAACGCCATGTGCGGGCCGCCTCCGGGACCTGGGAGAGCAAGCGCATCGTGCTCGCCCAGGACAAGGCCGGCTTCTCGCTGCACGAGACCCTGCTGTACGCCGGGACGGAGACGTCGATGTGGTACGCGCACCACGTCGAGGCCGTGCTGTGCGTCGCGGGAGAGGCCGAACTCACCAATGACGAGACGGGCGAGACCCACTGGATCAAGCCCGGCACGATGTACCTGCTCGACGGCCATGAGCGGCATACGCTGCGCCCCAAGACGGACTTCCGGTGCGTGTGCGTCTTCACCCCGCCCCTGACCGGGCGGGAGGACCACGACGAGAACGGCGCCTACCCGCTGCTCCCGGAGGAGGGCTGACCCATGACCGAGACCACCACGGCCGTGCGGGACGCGTACCCGACCCGGGGCAGCCGCGAGGTCGTGACGCCCCGCCAGGACCCGGTCGTCTGGGGGCCGCTCCGCCCCGAGCTGGAGTCGTACGAGCGGGACGGCTTCCTCACCGTCGAGCACCTGCTGACCGGGGAGGAGGTCGCGCACTACCGTGCCGAGCTCGACCGGCTGGTCCGCGACCCGGCGCTGTACGCGGACGAGCGCCGCATCGCCGAGCCGACGTCGCGGGAGGTGCGGTCGGTGTTCGAGGTGCACAAGATCAGCGAAGTCTTCGCGGACCTGGTGCGCGACGAGCGGGTGGTGGGCCGGGCCCGCGAGATCCTCGGCTCCGAGGTGTACGTCCACCAGTCACGGATCAACGTCAAGCCGGGCTTCGGCGCGTCCGGCTTCTACTGGCACTCGGACTTCGAGACCTGGCACGCGGAGGACGGACTGCCGCGGATGCGGGCGGTGTCCGTGTCCATCGCCCTGACCGAGAACCACGACACCAACGGCGGCCTCATGATCATGCCGGGGTCGCACCGGACGTTCATCGGGTGCGCCGGCCGGACGCCGAAGGACAACTACAAGAAGTCGCTCCAGGCGCAGGACGCGGGCACACCGTCCGACCGGGCCCTGACGCGCTTCGCCGAGGAGCACGGCATCCGCCTGTTCACCGGCCGCGCGGGCTCGGCCACGTGGTTCGACTGCAACTGCATGCACGGCTCCGCCGACAACATCACGCCGTATCCGCGCAGCAACGTCTTCATCGTGTTCAACAGCGTGCTCAACCCGGCGGTGGAGCCGTTCGCGGCCCCGGTCCGGCGCCCCGAGTTCATCGGAGCACGCGACTTCACGCCTGTTCGGTAGGCGATTCGCTAGGGCTCCTGTAGAGCCGTCTTCGCGGCGTCGACGAAGTCCGTGAGGGCCTGCCAGAACGGCCTGAAGGCGGCGTCGAAACGCTGGAACGCCTCCGGCTCTCCGGAGCGCATCGCGCTCAGGGCGCGGTGGAACGGGCCGGTGGACCTCTGCAGTGCGTTCGCGGCGGTGGCCGCCGCGGCCGGGCCCTCCAGCTCGACCACGCGCACACAGCGGCGCAGCGTGCCGTACTCATCGCGTTCCCGCTCGGCCAGCTCGTCCAGGAGGGCGGCGCGGCGCTCCGTACCGCTCTCCTTCTCCTGGACGGCGGCGACCTCCCAGTACAACTCGCCCATGCGGTGGGTCTGTTCGATCAGCTCGAGATACGCGGTGCGCCTGCTGTCGCGCAGCCGCTCCGCGCGCTGGGCGAGCGCGGCGGTGTCCGCCTGGATCCGGGCGGCCCGGGTGTTGCCGCGGCTGGTGACCCAACTGGCCACCACCGCGGTGGAGCCGGTGAGCGCCGCGATCCAGAACGTGTTGTCAGCCATGGCCCCCCGTACCGCCCGCACCTTCCGGCTCGCCGATCATCCGCCGTCCCTTGGTCATCATCAGCCACCACGGCCATCCCCCGATGGTAGGAAGATACGGAAGGCGTAACGGTTCGGCGGTATGTGCCACAGATATGTTCCCGGGCATGAGCGTATCCGGGCTGCTGCCCGCCAGGACCGAACTGCGGCCCGTGGTCTCCGAGTTGAGGCTGTCGGCCTTCAAGACCCACCGCCGCGCCGCCTTCCGGCTGGGTCCGCTGACCCTGATCTCCGGGCCGAGCGGCAGCGGTAAGTCCGGTGTGCTGGAGGCGTACACGGCGCTCGCGCGGCTTGCGAGCGGCGCCCGGCTCGCGGAGGTGTTCCGCGATCCGGTGGCGTACATCCCGCGCCGGGCGCGGCCGGACCGGCAGGGGCGGCGCGGCTTCCGCATCGGCTGCACCGTGGACGGCCCGGTCGGGCCGGTACAGCTCGATGTCGCCGTCCAGGCCGAGCCCGAACTGCGCATCGTGGGCGAGCGGATGACGGGCGCGGGGGAGACCCTGCTGGAGACGGCGCTGCGCGACCCGGGGCGGCGCTGTGTGCAGGCCGCCTGGCACACGGCCGGCGCGGTCGCGGTGACCCGCGCCCCGCTGCCCGACGACCGGCTCGCGACCTCGCTGCTGCCGCTGCGGGTGGCGGGCATCACGGAGGGGCAGCGGCTCGCGCTGGCCGCCGCCGAGCAAGTGGTCATCGCGCTGCGCTCGGTCTTCCCCTGCGATCCGCGGCCGGAGCGGATGCGGGCGCCGGCGGCGCCGAGGGACGGGCGGCTGCGCGGCGGCTGCGAGAACCTGGCGGCGGTGCTGCGGCGGACCAGCCGGGAGTGCGGTACGCGGCATGCGGCGCTGGTCGCGGCGGTCCGGGCCGGATGCGCCGGACCGGTGGAGGGCCTGGTCACGGAGGGGCACGCGGACGGGGCGGTGCGGGCCCTGGTCGAGCAGGGGGAGCTCGGCGCGATGCCCGTGGAGCGGCTGGGCGACGGCGAGCTGCGGTATCTCGCGCTCGCGCTGGTGCTGCTGACCGGGCCCGGCGTGCTGGCCGTGGACCCGGCGGCCGATGTGCTCCCCGCGCGGCAGGTGCTGACCGTGCTGGCCGACGGTTTCGACCGGTGTCTGGACCGGCGGCAGGCGCGGGAACTGCTGGGGGTGGCGGCTCGGATGTGCGCACGGGGGCACATCCGGCTGGTGGGGACGGTGGGGGACGTGACGGGGGCGGTCGGGGACGCCCCCGTCACGGTGGTAAACCTGGGGCGTGAGCGAGTCCTATGAGAGCGAGCGACGAACCGACGGCCTGGACGTGGCCGTGCTCCAGCGCAGGCTGGCCGCCTTCGCGGCGGCCCGCGACTGGCAGCAGTACCACACCCCCAAGAACCTCGCGGCGGCGCTGAGCGTCGAGGCGTCGGAGCTGGTGGAGATCTTCCAGTGGCTGACGCCTGAGCAGTCGGCGCGGGTGATGGAGGACGAGGACGCGGCGGCCCGGGTCGAGGACGAGGTCGCCGATGTCCTGGCGTATCTGCTCCAGTTCTGCGAGGTGCTCGGGATCGACGCGCTCGCCGCGCTCTCGGCGAAGATCGACCGGAACGAGGGGCGGTTTCCGGTGAACGAGAGGCGCTGACAGCCCGCTTCGTCACTCTCCGTAGTGAGAAAGTTATCCACATCGCAACTGTTGTCAACAGATTCCTGAATTCCCCTAGCTTTTCGGCCTGACAGTCATCACTCTGGGTAGTGGAGGAGTACGGGTGCGGAAAGTCCGTTGAGATCCGTTGAGAGGGGTGCGGGGAATGGACGCGATGCGGCTGATCGGTGTCACCCGGCACGCCCTGGCGAAGGCCGGGAGCGTGCACGACATCGTGGCCGAAGCCTGGCAGGTTCAGGCGCTGGCCGAGGCGGTCGGCGGATATTTCGTGGTGAGCGGCCCGGCGGCCGCGCGAGCGGAGGCGCGCGGTCTGTGCGAGGCGGGCGGGCGGGCGCGCGGCGCCCTGTTCCACCCGGCGTTGCACTACCCGACGCTGCGCGGCGGGCGCTTACGGGCCGCGCAGCTGACGGAGGTGCGCGATCCGAGGGAGGTGCTGCTGGCGCTGGGGGACCTGCTCGCGGAAGCGGGGTTCGCCCTGGTCGGCGTCGCCTCCAACACGGAGGAGGAGGCGCTGTACTGGCAGTGCGTGGAGGCGATCGACGCGGCGGACGAGGCCAGGGACCGGGTGCACGGGATGCTCAGGCACCTCACGTTCCGGGAGTGGGGTGGGGAGTGGGGCGGTGCCGCGTGAGGAGGCAGGATGGGGGCCATGGATCTTCGCATTTTCACCGAGCCCCAGCAGGGCGCGACCTACGACACCCTGCTCACCGTCGCCAAGGCCACCGAGGACCTCGGATTCGACGCCTTTTTCCGGTCCGACCACTATCTGCACATGGGAGGCGTGGACGGCCTCCCGGGTCCCTCCGACGCCTGGATCACCCTGGCCGGGCTGGCCCGCGAGACCCGGCGGATCCGGCTGGGCACCTTGATGACCGCCGCTACCTTCCGGCTGCCCGGTGTGCTGGCGATCCAGGTCGCGCAGGTCGACCAGATGTCGGGTGGCCGAGTCGAGCTGGGCCTGGGCGCGGGCTGGTTCGAGGAGGAGCACCGGGCCTACGGGATCCCCTTCCCCAAGGAGAAGTTCGCGCGGCTGGAGGAGCAACTGGCCATCGTCACCGGGCTGTGGCAGACCCCGGCCGGCGAGACCTTCGGCTATGACGGTGCCCACTACCAGCTGGTGGACTCCCCGGCACTGCCCAAGCCCGCGCAGAGCAAGGTGCCGGTGCTGATCGGCGGCCACGGGGCGACCCGCACCCCGCGGCTGGCCGCTCAGTACGCGGACGAGTTCAATATGCCGTTCGCCTCAGTCGAGGACAGCGAGCGCCAGTTCGGCCGGGTGCGGGAGGCGGCCGAGGCCGCCGGCCGCAAGGGCGACGACCTGGTGTACTCCAACGCGCTCGTGGCGTGCGTGGGCAAGGACGACGCCGAGGTCTCCCGGCGGGCCGCGGCCATCGGACGCGAGGTCGAGGAGCTGAAGGAGAACGGGCTGGCGGGCTCCCCGGCCGAGGTCGTCGACAAGATCGGCCGCTATGCGGAGGTGGGCGCCTCCCGGATCTACCTCCAGATGCTGGACCTGACCGACCTCGACCACCTGGAGCTGATCTCCTCACAGGTCCAGGCCCAGCTGGGCTGAGTAAACCACCAGGAGCACCCGTGACGTCCGTACCCCGTCCGCCCCTCGCCGCCGCGCTGGAGCGTGGACCGCTCGTTCTCGACGGCGGGCTGTCCAACCAGCTGGAGGCACAGGGCTGCGATCTCTCCGACGAGCTGTGGTCGGCCCGGCTGCTGGCCGATGACCCGGCGCAGATCGAGGCGGCCCACACCGCCTACGCACGGGCGGGCGCACGGGTGCTCATCACCAGTAGCTACCAGGCCACCTACGAGGGCTTCGCCCGCCGGGGCGTGGGCCACGAGGAGGCCACGGCGCTGCTGAGGCGCAGTGTCGAGCTGGCGCGCGCGGGGGCGGAGCGGGCGGCTGCCGAGGGGGCGGCTGCCGAGCGGCCTGCTGCCGAGGGGGCGGCCGCGGGGGGTCGGGTCGCGCGGCCGGTGTGGGTCGCCGCCTCCGTCGGCCCCTACGGGGCGATGCTGGCGGACGGCAGCGAGTACCGCGGGCGGTACGGACTGAGCGTGGCCGAGCTGGAGCGGTTCCACCGGCCGAGGATCGAGGCGCTGGCCGCGGCCGGGCCCGATGCGCTGGCGCTGGAGACGGTGCCGGACGCCGATGAGGCCGCGGCGCTGCTGAGCGCCGTCGAGGGGTGCGGGGTGCCGGTATGGCTCTCCTACAGCATCGCGGGGGAGGCCACCCGGGCCGGGCAGCCCCTGAGGGACGCGTTCGTCCTGGCCGCGGGGGTCGACCAGGTGATCGCCGTCGGCGTCAACTGCTGTGAGCCGGGCGACGCGGACCGGGCCGTGGAGATCGCGGCCGGCACCACCGGCAAGCCGGTGGTGGTCTATCCGAACAGCGGAGAGGAGTGGGATGCCGCGACATCGAGCTGGCGCGGCCGGGCGACCTTCGACCCGGGGCGGGTGAGCGCATGGCACGACGCGGGGGCGCGGCTCATCGGCGGCTGCTGCCGGGTGGGACCGGAGCGGATCGCGGAGCTGGCGGCCGTGGTGAGAAACCACGAGGTGCCGTGGTGAGAAGTCTTGCGGTGCCGTGGTGAGAAACCATTAGGTGACGGGCGCTTCGCCCGGCGATACTCGGGCGGGTGTTCTTGACGATAACCACCACCGGCACCGCCGAGCGCCCCGCGACCGACCTCGGGTTCCTGCTGCACAAGCATCCCGACAAGGCGCAGCGGTTCTCGACCTCCCACGGCACCGCACACGTCCTCTACCCCGAGGCGACCGCCGAACAATGCACCGCGGCGCTGCTGTTGGAGGTGGACCCCGTGGCGCTGGTGCGGCGGGGCCGTGGCAAGGGCCGGGGCGGTGCCCCCGACTCCGCGCTCGCCCAGTACGTCAACGACCGCCCCTACGCCGCCTCCTCACTGCTGGCGACCGCGTTGAGCGCGGTCTTCTCCAGCGCGCTGAGGGGACAGTGCAAGGCCCGGCCCGAGCTGCCGGAGCGGGCGCTGCCACTGCGGATCGAGGTGCCCGCGCTGCCCGCCCGCGGCGGTGCCGCCCTGGTCGAGCGGCTCTTCGCGCCGCTGGGCTGGCAGGTGACGGCCGAGCCGGTGCCGCTGGACGAGGAGTTCCCGCGGTGGGGTGACTCGCGGTACGTACGGCTGGTGCTGGAGGGTGAGCTGCGGCTGGCGGACGCGCTGCGCCATCTGTATGTGCTGCTGCCCGTGCTCGACGACGCCAAGCACTACTGGGTCGCCCCGGACGAGGTGGACAAGCTGCTGCGCTCCGGCGAGGGCTGGCTGGAGCACCACCCCGAGCAGCGGCTGATCACCAACCGCTATCTGGCCCGGCGCTGGTCGCTGACGCGCAGTGCGCTGGAGCGTCTGGAGCTGGCGCGGCTCGCCGAGACCGACGACACCCAGGCGGAGGAGATCGACAACGCCGTCGGCGAACCGGCGGCCGAGCTGATGGAGGGAGAGATGCGGGGAGAGGGGGATGCGGGCGGCGCAGGCGGCGAACGCGGTGAAGGCGACGGGAGTCCCGAGAACCCGGTGCCGCTGGCGGTACGGCGGCGGGAGGCGATACTCGATGCCCTGCGCGGGGTCGAGGCGGCAAGGGTCGTCGATCTCGGCTGCGGTCAGGGTCAGTTGCTGGCCGCGCTGCTGAAGGAGGCGCGGTTCACCGAGATCGTGGGTGTCGATGTGTCGATGCGCGCGCTCAACGAGGCGGCGCGGAGGCTGCGGCTGGACCGTATGCCCGAGCGGCAGTCGGCCCGGCTGAAGCTGACCCAGGGCGCGCTCACCTACACCGACTCCAGGCTCACCGGATATGACGCGGCGGTCCTCAGCGAGGTGATCGAGCATGTGGACCCGCCCCGGTTGCCCGCGCTGGAGCACGCGGTGTTCGGCGCCGCACGGCCCAAGGCCGTCGTGGTGACCACGCCCAACGTCGAGTACAACGTGCGCTGGGAGACCCTGCCCGCCGGGCGGATGCGCCATGGCGACCACCGTTTCGAGTGGACGCGGGAGGAGTTCCGGGCCTGGGCGGGGCAGGTCGCCGAACGGCACGGCTACACGGTGGAGTTCCGCCCCGTCGGCCCGGAGGACCCCGAGGTCGGCCCGCCCACCCAGCTCGCGCTGTTCCGGATCGGCGCCCAGGGCGGCGACGACGGCACGGGCACCCGAGGCACCGAACGCGTTGACCGCACCACCGTGACCAGGACGGCCACCGCGACCGCCGCGGCCACCGCGACCGGCGCGGCCACCGGGGCCGCCGCCGCGACCGCCGCGAAGGAGGCAGCAGCATGACCGAGGACAAGCGCCCCATCGGCGTGCCCGACCTGTCCCTCGTGGTGCTCATCGGCACCACCGGCTCCGGTAAGTCCACCTTCGCCCGGCGCCACTTCCTGCCCACCCAGATCGTCTCCTCCGACGTCTGCCGAGGGCTGGTCGCCGACGACGAGAACGACCAGAGCGCCACCCCCGACGCCTTCGACGTCCTCCACTACATCGCGGGCAAGCGGCTCGCGGCCGGACGGCTGACCGTCGTGGACGCCACCAACGTCCAGAGCGAGGCCCGCCGCAGTCTGATCAGGCTCGCGCGCGAGCACGACGTGCTGCCCGTGGCGATCGTCCTCGACGTCCCCGAGGGCGAATGCGCCCGGCGCAACGCCCAGCGCCCCGACCGCGCCGCGCTGCCCGCCCATGTCATTCCCCGCCAGCGCCGTGAGCTGCGCCGCTCCCTGAAGTCCCTGGAGCGCGAGGGGTTCCGCAAGGTGCACATCCTGCGCGGTGTCGAACAGGTCGAGGCCGCGGAGATCGTCACCGAGCGCCGCTACAACGATCTGCGCCACCTCACCGGCCCGTTCGACATCATCGGTGACATCCACGGCTGCCGCTCCGAGCTGGAGACCCTGCTGGGCAAGCTCGGCTACGCCCTGCGCCGCGACGACCTCGGCCGCCCGGTCGACGCGGCCCATCCCGAGGGGCGTACGGCGGTCTTCGTCGGCGACCTCGTCGACCGTGGCCCCGACAGCCCCGGGGTGCTGCGCCTGGTGATGGGCATGGTCGCCTCCGGCGCGGCCCTGTGCGTGCCCGGCAACCACGAGAACAAGCTCGGCCGCTATCTCAAGGGCCGCAAGGTCCAGCTCACCCACGGCCTCGCCGAGACCGTGGCGCAGCTGGACCGGGAGCACGCCGCCGACCCGGGCTTCGCGGACCGGGTGCGGGACTTCGTCGACTCGCTGATCAGCCACTATGTGCTGGACGGCGGGAAGCTGGTGGTGTGTCACGCCGGGCTGCCCGAGAAGTACCACGGCCGCACCTCCGGCCGGGTCCGCTCGCACGCCCTGTACGGGGACACGACCGGGGAGACCGATGAGTTCGGCCTGCCCGTGCGCTACCCATGGGCCGAGGACTACCGCGGCCGCGCCGCCGTCGTCTACGGCCACACCCCCACCCCCCGCGCATCCTGGCTCAACAACACCATCTGCCTGGACACCGGCTGTGTCTTCGGCGGCCGGATGACCGCGCTGCGCTGGCCGGAGCGCGAGCTGGTGGACGTCCCGGCCGAGCGGGTCTGGTACGAACCGGTCAAACCGCTGACCACCGAGGCCCCCGGCGGCGCCGACGGCCGCCCGCTCGACCTGAGCGATGTGCGGGGCCGCCGGGTCGTCGAGACCCGCCACATGGGCCGGATCGCGGTCAAGGAGGAGAACGCGGCGGCGGCGCTGGAGGTCCTGAGCCGTTTCGCGGTCGACCCTCGGCTGCTCGGCTATCTCCCGCCCACCATGGCGCCGACCGCCACCTCCAAGGAGGGGGCCGGTGACGGAGCCGCCGATGACGGCTTCCTCGAGCATCCGGCGGAGGCGTTCGCCGCCTACCGCTCGGACGGGGTGCGCCAGGTGATCTGCGAGGAGAAGCACATGGGCTCCCGCGCGGTGGTGCTGGTCTGCCGTGACGCGGATGTCGCACGGGAGCGCTTCGGCGCACCGGACGGCGTCTCCGGCGCGGTCCACACCCGCACCGGACGGCCGTTCTTCGACGACGCGGCGCTCACGGAGACCGTGCTGCGCCGGCTGAACGGCGCCCTCGACGACGCCGGGCTGTGGCAGGAGCTGGACACCGACTGGGTGCTGCTGGACGCCGAGTTGATGCCGTGGTCGCTCAAGGCCGAGGGACTGCTGCGCAACCAGTACGCGGCGGTGGGCGCCGCCTCCCGCGCCGTCTTCCCCGGCGTCCTCGCGGCGCTGGAGGGGGCGGAGGCGCGCGGTGTCGAGGTGTCCGCCCTGCTCGGCAAGCAGCGTGAACGCGCGGCGGACGCGGCCGCCTTCACCGACGCCTACCGGCGCTACTGCTGGCCGGTCGACGGGCTGAACGGTATCCGGCTGGCGCCGTTCCAGATCCTGGCCGTCCAGGGCCGCAACCTCGCCACCGCGCTTCCGCACGATCAGCAGCTCGCCCTGATCGACCGGATGATCGAGGCCGAGAAGCCGGCCTCCGACGCCGACGCCGACGGTGCCCGGATGCTGGTCCCCACCCGTCGGCTGATCGTCGACACCGAGGACGAGGCATCGGTCGCCGAGGGCGTGCGGTGGTGGCTCGACCTGACGGCGGCGGGCGGTGAGGGCATGGTGGTCAAGCCCCTCCAGGGCTTCGTCCGCAAGGGCGACGGCCGGCTGGTCCAGCCGGGCGTGAAGTGCCGGGGCCGCGAGTATCTGCGGATCATCTACGGCCCGGAGTACACCCGCCCGGAGAACCTGGAGCGGCTGCGGGAGCGCCATCTGGGCCACAAGCGCTCACTCGCCCTGCGGGAGTACGCGCTGGGGCTGGAAGCGCTGGACCGACTGGCGGAGGGCGAACCCCTGTGGCGCGTCCACGAGGCCGTATTCGCGGTCCTCGCCCTGGAGTCCGAGCCGGTGGACCCGAGACTGTAGCGGCCGGCCTCCGCGGCCGGGGCCCCGCTCCGGCCCGGTTGCGGCCTGGCTGTGGCCCGGTTGCGGTCCGGCTCCGGCCTGGCTTTGGCCTCCGCTTCGGCCCGGTCGGGGCTTGGCCCCGGCCCTGCTCTGGGCCGGTCGGGCCCGGTCCCGGCCCGGCCGCCCGCTGTGGCCTGGTCGGGGTCTGGTCCCGGCCTTGCTCTGGCTCCGCTCTGGCCCGGCCCGGCCGGGGATCCCGTTCCGGCACGGCTTTGGCCTCCGCTCCAGCCCGGTTGCGGTCCGGGTCAGGTGTCCGTTCTGGGGCCCGGTCCGGCCCTCGGCCTGGTCGTGGCTCCGGGTTCCGGCCCGGCCACCGGCGGCCGGCGGTCAGGTGTCAGACGGCCGCCTGGGGCCGTGACTCCTGGGGCCGTGACTCCTGGGGCCGTGACCAGGCCAGGGGCCGGGACTCGCGGGCACGGAATGCGCGGCGGTAGTCGTGTGGCGGTACCCCCACCGCCCGGGTGAAGTGGCGGCGCAGGTTGGCCGCCGTCCCAAGCCCGCACAGCTCCGCGATCCGGTCCACCGGTAGATCGCCGCTCTCCAGCAGCTCACGGGCGCGTGCGATCCGCTGGGCCTGTAGCCAGCGCAGCGGTGTCGTGCCCGTGGCGGAGTGGAAGCGGCGGGTCAGGGTGCGCGGGCTGGTGTGGGCGCGGCGGGCGAGGTCGGCGACGGTCAGCGGTTCGTGGAGCCGCTCGGCGGCCCAGTGCAGCAACGGGGCGAGCGAGTCGTCGGTGCGCTCCGGCAGCGGCGCCTCGATGTACTGGGCCTGGCCGCCCGGCCGGTGGGCGGGTGCGACGAGCTGCCGGGCCAGGGTGTTCGCCGCCTCGCTGCCGTAGTCCTCGCGCACCAGATGCAGACAGACGTCGATGCAGGCGGTGGAGCCCGCTCCCGTCAGTACGTCGCCGTGGTCGACGTAGAGCACGGACGGATCGAGCCGCACGGCCGGATAGCGCTCGGCGAACAGCGCCGCGTACATCCAGTGGGTGGCCGCCGTACGGCCGTCGAGAAGTCCGGTCGCGGCGAGGGTGAACGCGCCCGAGCACAGCGACACGATGCGGGCGCCGCGCCGATGGGCCTCGCGCAGCGCGTCGATCAGCTCCTCGGGCGGATCGCCGCGCACATCGGCCGAGGCCGGGACGATCACCGTGTCCGCCGAGATCAACTCCTCGGTGCCGTACGGGGTGCGGGCGGCGAACCACGAGCGGGCGGCGACCGGGTCACCGGCTCCCTCACCGCCCGGTCCGATCGCACAGACCCGCAGGTCGTACCAGGGGTCGGGGAGTCCGGGCCGATCGGTGCCGAAGACATGGCAGGGCACCGCCAGGTCGAAGATCGGCATACCCGGGGTGACGGCGAGGGCGATGGACCGGTGGCGCGCGGACATGGCAGGAATGTACCGCATGCTGTCACTCCTGCCACTCGTTCCGTCCTGTTCCGGAGCCGATGCTGGATGGGCATGACGAACCCTTCCGCAAAGGCCCAGGGGAGCGGTGTGCCCACGGCCGCCCCCGATCCGGCTCCCGGTCCTGGTCCCGGCCCTGATCCGGGCTCCGGTTCCGTTCCGGCTCCTGATCCCCGGCGCTGGCTGATCCTCGCCGTCGCGTCGGCGGCCCAGTTCCTCGCCGTGCTCGACATGATCGCGGTCAATATCGCCTTCCCCGCGATCGGCGCCGACTTCCGCTCGGCGTCCACCGCCCAGCTGTCCTGGGTGCTCAACGCCTACACCATCGTGCTCGCGGCGCTGCTGGTCCCCGCCGGGCGGCTGGCCGACGCGATCGGCGGGCGGCGCTCGTTCCTGACCGGCATCGCGCTGTTCGGACTCGCTTCGGTGGCCTGCGGGGTCGCTCCCGGGCTCGGCTCGCTGATCGCGGCGCGCGTAGTGCAGGGCGCGGCGGCGGCCGTCCTGGTGCCCACCTCCCTCTCGCTCGCCCTGCCCGCCTTCCCGGAGCGCGAACGGCCCACAGCCATCGGCGTCTGGACGGCGGTGAGCGCGGTCGCGGCCAGCTCGGGACCGGTGGCGGGCGGACTGCTGGCCGCCTCCGACTGGCGCTGGATCTTCCTCGTCAACCCGCCCGTGGTGCTCGTGGCATGGGTGGCCGGGCTACGGCTGCTGCCGCGCACCGGACCTGTCGGCGACGAGCGTCGCCGCACGGGGCGCGTAGGCGACGAGCGCCGCCGCACCGGGCGCGTAGGTGAGCGCCGTCGCCTCGATCCGCTCGGGACGCTGCTCGTCCTCCTCGGCACCGGATCCCTCACCACCGCCTGTGTCGAGGCCGCCGACTGGGGCTACGACGCCCCGGCCACCCTCGCCTTCCTCGCCGCCGGCCTGGCCGTGGGCGCGCTGGCCGTGGCCCACGTACGCCGCCACCCGGACCCGGTGGTGGATCCGGCGCTGTTCCGGACCCGTGCCTTCACCGCCGCCGCGCTCGGCCTGCTGAGCTACTTCCTCGCCTACGCGGCCTCGCTCCTCGCCGCGACCCTGCTGTTCACCGGGGTATGGGGCTGGTCCACGTCCCGTGCGGGCCTGGCCGTCACGCCCTGGCCGCTCACCGTCCTGGTGGTGTCGATGCTGTCGGGGCGGATCGTCCGGGCGCTGGGGGAGCGGACCACGGCCGTCGTCGGCGGGCTGTGCTTCGCCGCCGGTCCGATGTGGTGGCTCTTCCTCGCGGGCGGCGACGGTGCGCACTACGCCGTGGAGTGCATGCCCGGACTGGTGCTCACCGGAATCGGCGCGGGGCTCTACCAGCCGGTGATGTTCTCGGCCGCCGGACTGCTTCCGGCCCGTCAACTGTCCCTCGGGTCGGGGGTGCTGATGATGTCCCGGCAGGGCGGCTCGGCCCTGGGCGTCGCGGCGCTGGTCGTGATCACCGGTGGCGCCGCCCGGCCGGGGCTCGACGCGCTGCGCGCGGGCTGGGTCTTCACGGCGGTGACCGCCGCGCTCGCCGCCGTCGCGGGCGCCGCCTTGCGTACGGGTACGGGTACGGGTGGTCGTGATGGCCAGGGGTGAAGCGGGGGTGACGGGGAGATGCGGTACGTACCGGTAGGGACCGCACGGGTACGGACCCGGTACGGCACCATTGACGTGCCGGCGCCGGCTGCCTAGCGTTCTGAGCGATCCCTGGGATCTCCGCAGGCATGGCGACGGTTCTCCGCAGGCATGATGACCACTGGCTGAGCGGGGAGGGCGGATGAGTCTCTTCGAGGACGGACGGCCCTTTCTGCACGCGCTTCCCGCCGAGGACCGGCGCGCGCTGCTCGCCCTCGGCAGGCCCCGGGCCTACGCCCCCGGCGAGGTCGTGCTGCGCGAGCACGACCGTACGACCTTCGTCGTCGCGATCACCTCCGGCTGGGCCGCCGTCTCGGTGGAGACCGAGCGCGGGGTGCGGCTGATCCTGGCGCTGCGCGGGGCGGGCGAGGTCGTGGGCGACCAGGCCGCGGTGGACCACGGCTCGCGCAGCGCCACCGTCACCGCGCTCGGCCGGATGGAGGCGGTGGTGGTCTCCGGAGACCGGTTCCGCGCCTATCTGGCCGCACGTCCCGTCGCCACCGTACTGATCATGCGTCAGTTCAGCTCCCGGCTGCGCAGTTCCGACGGCGAGCGACGCTCACTCGCCTCGGAGAGGGTGCTTCAGCGGCTGGCGGTCCGGCTGGTCGAACTCGCCGAGCGCACCGGCCACCCCGGCGCCGACGGGGCCATCACCGTCGATCTGCCGCTGCCCCAGCACGACATCGCCGCCGCGGTGGGCTCGACCCGGGAGGCGGTCGCCAAGGCGCTGCGACTGCTGCGCGACCAGGGCGTCGTCCGGACCGCCTCGCGCCGCTTCGTGGTGACGGACATCGGACTGCTACGGCTGTTGGCCGAGGGCCGTGCGACGGGAGAACACATCCCGGCGAGCCCTCGCGACTGAGCCCCCGCCACGCGCCCCACGATCGGGCGCCCCGCACGCCGTGGCGCGCGAGCATCCCCGCGTGGCCGACCGTACCGCTGGTCCCCTCCGAACGGCGGCCGCGGGCGGCGGTGGCCATGAACAGCCTTGAACATCGCCGTGGCCGCGGCAGTGCATGTCGATCAGCCCGCCGTCGACATCTCCACGCGATCCACTACGTCCGCGCCGCCCGTCCCGAATGCCTCACCATCGACCCCAGTCAGGCGTGAGCCCTACTGCCGCCGCTGGCCAAGGATGCAGAACTCGTTACCTTCGGGGTCTGCCAAGACAATCCACGATTGGTCACCCTGGCCGATATCAACACGCTGTGCGCCATGGGCCACCAGACGAGCCACCTCGGCGTCCTGGTCATCGGGCCTGAAGTCGAGATGCAGTCGGCTCTTGGCCTTCCTCGGCTCATCAAGCCGGACGAAGTCCAACCCCGGCGTGCGATCCGGCGCCGGACGGATCTCGAACTCGTCATCAGAGGAGTGGACCACCACCCAGCCAAGAGCCTCGGCCCACCACTGGCCCAGGGCCGCCGGATCCGCCGAGTGAACGATTACCTGTTCCCATTCCAAGGTCATCCGCCGAGCTTAGACGTGCCGGCCTGCGAAGAACAGTCACTTAAATCTCCCTCATCGGGCTGGTCCGGAGCGGCCTTTCCCCTCGTGGAGCCACCGCCTCGCGACTGAACCGCCCCGTGGCGCTTCGCGCCCCCGCGATCGATCGCGGGGGCGCGTGCCTCACGCGTTTTCCGCGACTGTGTAAACGGCTACAGCCGTCCCGCCGCTCCCCCGCGACCCTGGAGACGGCACAGGGCGCGGGACCGTGGGCGACGGGGGTGCGCACGGCCCAGCGCCCCGCACCGGAGACGGGCGGCGGGGCGGGCAGGGGGAGAGACCCCGCCGCCCGCTTCGGGCATTCACCGGCACCCCGACACCACAGCGGGAGACGGGGGCCACGGCATGAAGGACGGCGGGCGATGAACGCACTGGAAGACGTGGGCGCCCCGGCGGACTCGGGGAGACGACCCCCGGCGGGTTCGGGGGAGCGCCCCCTGGCGGACTCGGCGGGCCGACCCCCGGCGGATGCGGGACGACGACCCCCGGTGGATGCGGAGGCACGGCTGGGTGATGCCGCGGGACGACGGGGGGATGCGGCGGGACGACGGCCGGCGGACTCGGGGGAACCGCCCCCGGCGGACGCGGCGGGACGACGGCTCGAGATCCCCCAAGGCGGCCCGCTGGACGGGGCGGGCCTGCCGGGCGGTGCCCGCACAGCCCGCGAGGCGTGCGCCCATCTCCACATCGCCGACAGCCCGGCCCGCCTCCGCGCCGAACCGGCGCCCCACCCGCTCCCGGAAGGCCCGGTGCCCCGCGAGGAGCTGGACCGGCTGCGCCGGCTGTACCGGACCGTCCCGAACTATGCCGCGATGCGCGACCATCTGCGCCGCACCCGCCTGCTGGCGCTGTGCGGCGAACCCGGCACCGGCCGCGCCTGGACCGGGCTCGCTCTCCTCGCCGAGCTGTCCGAGCTGACCGGCGGCGGGGTCTCCCGGCTCGGTCCCGGCATCCTGCACGGGGCGCCCGGCGTGGAGAAGACCGAGCGCGGCCACGGCTATCTCCTCGAACTCCCCGCCGAGTACGCCGAGTACGCTGTGCACACAGAGCACGCCGCGCACACGGAGCGCGCCGCGCACACCGCGCACACCGCGCACACCGGCCTCGCGGCCGAACTCCTGCTGGACCGGCTGCGCGCCCACTTCGCCGAGCGCGAGGCGTTCTGCGTGGTCCTGGTCGCGGGCGGCCCGGCCGCCGACCGGCTGCTGCGCGGCCGCCGTCACGCCGTGCCGTACGAGCCCCCGGCCGCCGCCGACGTCCTCGACCGCCACCTCGTCGAACTGCTCGCCGACGGCCCCGCCGGACTGCTGGAGACGGCCCGCGCCGCCGCCGTACGTCCCGAACTGGCCGAGGCGCTCGGCCTGGACGAGCCACGGCCCGGTGAGGCCGCCCGGCTCGCCGGCCATCTGGCCGCGTACGCCGAGGGCGGGCTGTCCGAGGAGCGGCTGCTGGAGCACTGCCGGTCGTTCGCCCCGGACCAGGCCCGTGAGTGGTTCCTGGCGGCCGGGCGCCCCGGTGATCTGCCCGCGGCGCTGCCCGTGCTGCGCGCCGCCGCGCTGCGGATCGCCCTCGCCGTCTTCAACGGCGCGGCGCACAGCCTCATGGCGGAGGCCGCCGAGCTGCTGACCTGGGAACTGGCCGTCACGCTCGATCCGCAGTACGCCCCCGGCCGACCGCTGTTCGACCACCGCTCCGGGGCCTCGCTCGCCATGGCGCGCGCGGTTCACGGCGACGGGGTGGAGGACCTCGGGGACGCCTCGGTGCCCGTGCGCGCGGTGTGGTTCGCGGGGCGGCGGCTGGCGCTCGCCGTGCTCCACGAGTCCTGGGACGCCCACCACAACCTCCGCGGCCCGATGGCCCGTTGGCTGCGCGCGCTGTGCGACGACCCGCGCCCCCAGGTGTGGGTGCGAGCGGCGGTCGCCGCGGGCGCGCTGTGCGCCCGCGACTACCTCTACGGCCTGGTCGAGCTGGCGCTGCCGCTGGCCCGCACGGACAGCCCGGTGCAGCGGATGGCGGCGGCCACCGCCCTCGCCGAGGCGTCCCGCGCCGCGGAGGTGCGCCCCGCCGTGCACGGACTGCTGCGCGACTGGGCGCGCGGCGACGACGAGCGGGAGCGCGAGACCGCCGCGCTCGCCCACGGCTACGGCCTGGCGGCGGGCTCGGTCGTGGCGTCCCTGGAGGAACTCGGCCGGATCGCCTGCGCCGACGACGGCCGCACCACCTCGTACAGCGCGCTGCGGCTGCTGGCCGGGACCGAACCGGAGACCGTGCTGGCCGCGCTCACCCACTGGCTGCGCGACACCCGGCGGCCCCGCCGGGACCTGGCGCTGCTGACGGTGTTGCGCGCGGTCACCACCCGCACCTCGCATCTGTGGGGGCTGTGCGAGGTGCCGGAGCTGGCGCCGTACGCCGCCTGGCCGCTGGCCACGGCGCTGCTGGCGGCCCGTCCCGGATGCGCGCCCCGGCTGGCCGAGCTGCTGCGGGCCGCCCTGACCTGGGCCAGATCGGCCGGGGCGGCCGAGGACGCGCTGGTCGGCTGGATCCGGCGGGCGGCCGGCGACGAGCGGCAGCTGGCGGTGTTGTGCGGCTTTCTGCCCCGGCTGGCGCAGGACGGCGACGAGCCGATCGACGCCGGGGCGGCCACACGGATACGGGAGGTACTGGAGGCGCTGTGAGGAGAAGGACGTCGATGGTGAAAGAGACAGAGAACCCGGCCGCCACGGAAACCGCGTACGACGCGTACGACGCGTACGACACGACGGCGTCGAGCCCGGCAGGCCCCGCGGGCCCCGTGGGTTCCGCAGGCCCGGCGAGCCCGGCAGGCCCGGCAGGCCCCGCGGGTTCCGCGGGCCCGGCAGGCCCGGCAGGCTCCGTGGGTTCCGCGGGCCCGGCGAGCCTGGCAGGCCCGGCAGGTCCCGTGGGTTCCGTAGGCCCGGCAGGCCCCGCGGGTCCCGTGGGTTCCGCGGGCCCGGCGAGCCTGGCAGGCCCGGCAGGTCCCGTGGGTTCCGCAGGCCCGGCAGGCCCCGCGGGCCCCGTGGGTTCCGCAGGCCCGGCAAGCCTGGCAGGCCCCGCGGGTCCCGTGGGTTCCGTAGGCCCGGCAGGCCCCGCGGGTCCCGTGGGTTCCGCGGGCCCGGCGAGCCTGGCAGGCCCGGCAGGCTCCGTGGGTTCCGCGGGCCCGGCGGTGCCCCGAGGCTCGGTGGCCGGGGCGCGCGCGCTGCGCGAGGCGCTGCGCCACGGCGGGGACGCCCTGCCCGCGGCGCTGCGGGAGGCCGACGACGGCTCGCTGCTGAGCGCGCTGGACGAGGGACTGCCCGCCGAGCGGGCCACCCGCGTCGTGGTCGAGCTGGTGCGCCGCGCGCCCGAGCGCGGACCGGAGCCGGCGGCCGCGGTCTGCGAGAAGGTGCTGGTCGCCCAGCTCTATCTCGACCCGCCGCCCCGCACCCCGGGCGGTACGGCCGGAGCGGCCGGCGACGTGGACCGCCGGCTGCGGGTGCGTAACGCGCTGATGCTGTACGAGGGGCTGGTCCGCCCGTACGCGCAGCGCGGTGCGGTACCGGAGCTGATGGCGTGCGTCCTGCCCGGACTGTGGACGGCCGGCGACGGCGCGGGCCGGGAGGTGGTGCGCCGGATCGCAGGCACCCGGCAGCCCACCGGGTTCGGCGAGAAGGGCTGGAAGGCGCTGTTCGGCGGCGTGGCCGAGGAGTGCCGGGAGCACGGGGAGGCGGCGGCCCGCGCCGCCCGGCACGAGGTCCGGCGGCACTGGTGGCGCCGGGGCACCGACGACGGGGGCCGCATCGACCTCCAGCCCGGCCAGCTGTGGGTCTCCGCCCTGCTGGGTTTGATCGCGATCGCGCTGGTGCTGATCGTCGTGATCGCGGCCGGCTGACCACCCCACCCGACCCAGGCCCCCGCCCCCGCCGGGGCCGACGTGCGGGCCGTTCTCTCGTTGCCCCGCCCCGCCGGGGCCGGCCGCCTCGCCCCGCCGGGGCCGACCGTCGGGCCGCTTCCCCGCCGCCTCGCCTCCGCCGGGGCCAGCCGGCAGGCCGCCCTCCTGTCGACCTGCTCCTCGCCGGGGCCGATGTCTCTGCTCTTGCCGGGCCCGCCGCCCCGCCCCCGCCGGGCCGACGGGCGAGCCGCTTCCCCGGCGGTGCCCGTACCCGCCCGCAGCGAGCCCATGACATGTCCCGCGCGCACCCCCACCGCCGGACCGCGATCGGCGGAAGAAATTTGCGAGACCCGCGAGACCCGCGAGACCTGCGGAGGCCCGCGAGGCCCGCGAGATCAGCGAGGCCCGCGGAGGCCTGCGAGGCCCGCGAGGCCCGCGGAGGCCTGCGAGGCCCGCGAGATCTGCGGAGGCCCGCGGAGGCCCGCGAGGCCTGCGAGGCCCGCGGAGGCCCGCGAGGCCTGCGAGGCCCGCGGAGGCCTGCGAGGCCCGCGGAGGCCTGCGAGGCCCGCGAGGCCCGCGAGACCCGCGAGGCCTGCGGAGATCAGCGAAACCCGCGAGGCCCCCGGAGACCCGCGAGACCCCCAGAGCCCCCCGAGCCCCCCAGAGCCCCCCCCGAGCCCCGCAGAGCCCCCAGAGATCCGGAGAGATCCGTGTCGTGAAGCGGTCACAGCGGGCCGTGAGCGACGAAGATGGGGTCATGGGATTCCATGTCGACTCCGAGGCCGGGCGGCTGCGCCGCGTCATACTGCACCGCCCCGACCTCGAGCTCAAGCGGCTCACGCCGTCCAACAAGGACGCGCTGCTCTTCGACGACGTCCTGTGGGTGCGCCGGGCCCGCCAGGAGCACGACGGCTTCGCCGACGTCCTGCGCGACCGCGGGGTCGAGGTCCATCTCTTCGGGGATCTGCTCACCGAGAGCCTGGTCCTGCCCGAGGCGCGGGCCCTGGTGCTGGACCGGGTCTTCGACGAGAAGGAGTACGGCCCCCTGGCCACCGACCGCCTGCGTGCCGCCTTCGACGAGTTGACCGCTCCGGAGCTGACCGAGGCGCTGATCGGCGGTATGACCAAGCGGGAGTATCTGGAGCGGTACCCGGAGCCGGTCTCCGTGCGCTTCCACGTCATGGAGCCCGATGACTTCCTGGTCAACCCGTTGCCGAACCACCTCTTCACGCGGGACGCCTCCGCCTGGGTGTACGACGGGGTGTCGATCAACGCGATGCGCTGGCCCGCCCGCTGGCACGAGACGGTGCACTACGAGGCCGTCTACCGGCATCATCCGCTCTTCGCGGACGAGGACTTCCACGTCTGGTCGGAGGGCCAGGCCGCGTACCCCTCGACCATCGAGGGCGGCGATGTGCTGGTGCTCGGCAAGGGTGCGGTGCTGATCGGGATGAGCGAGCGGACCACCCCGCAGGCGGTGGAGATGATCGCGCACCGGCTCTTCGAGGCCGGTTCGGCCCGGACGATCGTGGCGCTCGACATGCCCAAGGGGCGGGCGTTCATGCACCTGGACACCGTGATGACCATGGTGGACGGGGACACCTTCACGCAGTACGCGGGGCTGGGGATGCTCCGCTCGTACACCATCGAGCCGGGCGCGGGCAGCCGTGACCTCAAGGTCACCGACCATCCGCCGGAGCATATGCACCGCGCGATAGCCGCGGCCCTGGGCCTGGACTCGATCCGTGTGCTCACGGCCACCCAGGACGTCCACGCGGCGGAGCGCGAGCAGTGGGACGACGGCTGCAATGTGCTGGCGGTCGAGCCGGGTGTGGTGGTGGCCTACGAGCGGAACGCGACGACCAACACCCATCTGCGCAAGTGCGGTATCGAGGTCATCGACATCCCGGGCAGTGAGCTGGGCCGGGGCCGGGGCGGGCCGCGGTGCATGAGCTGTCCGGTGGAACGGGACCCCGTGGAGCCGTAACGCCGGGGTTACCCCCCAGCCTCTGCATATATGCAGAGCCTCGTATATGCTTCCATGGTTTCCGGCCGTGGCGCCGTAGTCGTAGCCGCAGCCGCTGACCACCGTGTTCGCCGTGACCTAGGAGCCACCCTTATGGCGATTGACCTCACCGGCCGCCACTTCCTCAAGGAGCTGGACTTCACCGCCGACGAGTTCCGCCGCCTCATCGAGCTCGCCGCCGAGCTGAAGGCGGCCAAACGCGCGGGCGTCGAGGAGCGGCGGCTGCGGGGCAAGAACATCGCCCTGGTCTTCGAGAAGACCTCCACCCGCACCCGCTGCGCCTTCGAGGTCGCGGCCGCCGACCAGGGCGCCTCGACGACCTACCTCGACCCGGTCGGCTCCCAGATCGGTCACAAGGAGTCGGTCAAGGACACGGCGCGGGTGCTGGGCCGGATGTACGACGCGATCGAGTACCGGGGCCATGGCCAGGGCGTCGTCGAGGAACTCGCCGCGCACGCCGGAGTGCCCGTCTACAACGGCCTCACCGACGAGTGGCACCCCACCCAGATGCTCGCCGACGTGCTGACCATGACCGAGCACAGCGAGAAGCCGCTGGAGCGGATCGCCTACGCCTACCTGGGCGACGCCCGGTACAACATGGGCAACTCCTACCTGGTCACCGGCGCCCTGCTGGGCATGGACGTGCGTATCGTCGCGCCCAGGCTGCTGTGGCCGGACAACACCATCGTGGAGCTGGCGCGGCAGCTCGCCGAGGCCTCCGGCGCCCGGATCTCGCTCACCGAGAGCGTCGAGGAGGGGGTGCGCGGCGCGGACTTCGTCGCCACCGATGTGTGGGTGTCGATGGGGGAGCCCAAGGAGGTGTGGGACGAGCGGATAGCGCTGCTCGGGCCGTACGCGGTGACGATGGACGTGCTGCGCGCCACGGGTAACGACGCCGTGAAGTTTTTGCACTGCCTGCCGGCCTTCCACGACCTGGGCACGGATGTCGGCCGGGAGATCCACGAGCGACACGGGCTGACCGAGCTGGAGGTCACCGACGAGGTCTTCGAGTCCGAGCACTCCGTCGTCTTCGACGAGGCGGAGAACCGGATGCACACGATCAAGGCGGTGCTGGTCGCGACCCTCAGCGCTCCGTAGCGCCGTCCGTAGCGCCGCCCGCGGTGTCCTCCGTGGGCGGAAGGACGAACCAGACGGCCTTGCCGTAGGGGGTCCGCCGGTAGCCCGCGTCCACGCTGAGGGTCCGGATCAGCAGCAGACCGCGTCCGCCCTCGGCGAGGCCGTCGGGTCTCTTGGGCCCGTCGGGATGCCCCAGCGCGTCCAGCTCGCCGGGCGGATTCGGATCCTGGTCGTGCACCTCGACCTGCCAGCCCCCGGTCGGCACCAGCTCCACCACCAGCTCTATCGGCTCGTCGCCCGCCGTGTGCCGCACCGCGTTGGCCACCAGCTCCGCTGTCAGCAGCTCCGCCGTGTGGCCGTCCACGGCCGCCCCGAGGTCGGCCAGGGTCTTCCGGATCAGCGCACGCGCCAGCGGCACGGCGGCCGTCGTGTGCGGCAAGGTGAAGCGCCAGGTGGCGGCGTGGGTGGGATCGTGCACAAAGAGGTCCCGTCGGTCGGCGGCGTGAAGCGGCATACCGCAGCCCTCGACGCTAGGAAGCGGACGATGGCGCCGGAAGGGACTGTGGACCACTCTTCACGGGACCTAGGGCCTGACAGGGGCCTTTCAGGTGTATCGGTCATACATAGCCAAAACGCCATGGTTGGGAGGGTTCATCGGGCGGATCGGGCGGTCTGCTGCCGGTGCGCGCGGAAGTAGGCGCGGCTCCGCGGTGCGTAGAGGAGGCTCACGCCGGTGCCCGAGGCCGCGATGGCCAGGACGGCCCGTACCGCGTACTCCGGCTGGAACGGGCCGCCCGGATCCGAGAACCCCCACATCACATGCGGCCCCAGATAGACCAGGAACAGCGCGGCGGTCACCGTCGCCGTGACGCACGCCGCGCGTCCGCCCCTGCGGATGCGGACGGCGGCACCGATGGTCACGAAGAGCAGCAGATACACGAACTGCGTCATCGACGGGTCGTTCACCGCGATCGTGGCGCTGAGCAGCGCCGAGGCGACCAGCAGCACGGCGGCCGCGGTGATGTGTCCGGGACGCTGGGGCGGGGGCGTTCCCGGCCAGTTGGTGTCGTCCGATGAACCGGTCATGGTGCCCTCCTTGTCTTCTTGCCCGGCGGCCGGGGGCCGGCGCCGGGCCGTGCCCGGCATCATCCGGCCGAACCTCCGGGACCCGTCCCGTCCGGGACGCGGCACCGTGCGTGTGGACGGGCTCGCCGTGGGGAGGGGTCCCGAAGGGGGCGCGGATCCTGGTGGTCGCGCCCGTGCACTGCCGAGCATCCCCCGACCCGAGGAGACGTCCGATGCCCCTCTCCGCCAGCCTCGCGCGCGGAGTCGCGCCCACCACGCCCGGCACGCTCCACGCCCGCACCGTGACCGGCGATCTCAGCGCCCCGCCGCGGCCCGGCCTGACGGTCTGCTTCGGGCGCGGCGAGAAGCCGGACGTGGACCTGGGCGTGGGCGTGGACGACCTCCGGGTGAGCAGGCGGCACGGCGAGCTGACCTACCGTCATGGGCAGTGGTGGCTGCGCAACACCGGGCGGCAGCTCGTCCGGCTGCCGCGCGGCCGGATGATGCACCTCAGCTCCGAGCCGATCCCGCTCGCCACCGGCTACACCCCGCTGTTCGTCAAGGGTTCCGGCTACCGGGAGCACCTGGTCGAGCTGTACGTGGCGGGCCACGACGACCAGGGGCCGGTGTCGCGGCGGCGCGCCGCCACCGTGCGGCCCGAGACCTGGGAACTCGACGACGACGAACGGCTGCTCCTGGTCGTCCTCGGCCAGCGCTACCTGCTGTACGAGGAGGACCCCAGACCCATGACGTACGCCATGGCGGCCAGGCAACTCGGTTACCTCCGCCCGGACGCGGGCTGGAACGAGCGCAAGATCGAGTACCGGATCGAGGCCGTACGCCGCCGTCTGCACCGCACCGGCTTCAGATACCCGCTGCTGCACGACCCGTCGCAGGGCCGCCCCGCCGACAACGCCCTGCTGCACAACCTGCTCAAGGGGCTGGTGGAGTCCACCACGCTCGTACCGCCGGACCTGGACCTGATGGAGGACGACGACACCTGGCCCGACCCCGCGCCCTGACGGGGCACGAGCCAGGAGCCCGCACGCGCCGGTCAGATGTCGCGGAACGTCTCGATCTGGGCGCCGATCGAGTTGAGCCGCTCCGCCAGGTCCTCGTAACCGCGGTTGATGACGTACACGTTGCGCAGCACCGAGGTGCCCGGGGCCGCCATCATCGCGAGCAGGACGACCACTGCGGGGCGCAGGGCGGGAGGGCACATCATCTCGGCGGAGCGCCAGCGGGTCGGGCCCTCGACCAGGACGCGGTGCGGGTCGAGGAGTTTGACGTGGGCGCCGAGCCGGTTGAGCTCGGTGAGGTAGATCGCGCGGTTGTCGTAGACCCAGTCGTGGATCAGCGTCGAGCCCTGGGCGACGGCGGCGATGGCCGCGAAGAAGGGCACGTTGTCGATGTTGACGCCGGGGAACGGCATCGGGTGGATCTTGTCGATGGGGGCCTGGAGCTTGGACGGCCGCACGGTCAGATCGACCAGCCGGGTGCGGCCGTTGTCCGCCGCGTACTCCCGGCCGCGCTCGTGGTCCAGCCCCATCTCCTCCAGGACGGCCAGCTCGATCTCCAGGAACTCCACCGGCACCCGGCGGATCGTCAGCTCCGATTCGGTGATGACGGCGGCGGCCAGCAGGCTCATCGCCTCGACCGGGTCCTCGGAGGGCGAGTAGTCGACGTCGCGGTCGATGTGGGTGACGCCGTGGACGGTGAGCGTCGTGGTGCCCACGCCCTCGACCTTGACGCCCAACTCCTCCAGGAAGAAGCAGAGATCCTGGACCATGTAGTTGGAGGAGGCGTTGCGGATCACCGTGACCCCGTCGTGCCGGGCGGCCGCCAGCAGCGCGTTCTCGGTGACGGTGTCGCCTCGTTCGGTCAGCACGATGGCGCGGGTGGGGGAGACCGAGCGGTCGACGCGGGAGTGGTACATCCCATCCGTGGCGGTCACTTCGAGGCCGAAGTGGCGCAGCGCGGTCATATGCGGCTGCACGGTGCGGGTGCCCAGGTCGCAACCGCCCGCGTAGGGAATCCGGAAGCGGTCCATCCGGTGCAGCAGCGGACCGAGGAACATGATGACGCTGCGCGTCCGGCGCGCGGCCTCGGTGTCCATGGCGTCGAGGTCCAGCTCGGCGGGCGGCACGATCTCCAGATCGGCGCCGTCGTTGATCCAGCGGGTGCGGACGCCGATGCTGCCCAGCACCTCGAGGATGCGGTAGACCTCCTCGATCCTGGCGACCCTCCGCAGCGTGGTGCGGCCCGCGTTGAGAAGCGTGGCGCACAGCAGCGCCACGCACGCGTTCTTGCTCGTCTTGACGTCGATGGCACCCGACAGACGGCGGCCGCCGACCACCCGAAGGTGCATGGGGCCCGCGTAGCCGAGGGAGACGATCTCGCTGTCCAGGGCCTCGCCGATCCTGGCGATCATCTCAAGGCTGATGTTCTGGTTGCCCCGCTCAATGCGGTTGACCGCGCTCTGGCTTGTGCCGAGAGCCTCCGCGAGCTGGGACTGGGTCCAGCCCCGGTGCTGTCGGGCGTCACGGATGAGCTTGCCGATACGTGAGAGGTAGTCGTCAGTCATACAGAAGAGGCTATCTCAGATATGAGATGCGCATGCGACCGGGGAGGCGGAAGGGGTGACGGCCGTTCGGTCGGGGCATTGTTCTACTAGTATGCGAACAAGTTAAATGGACCGAGGAGGCCGATGTGAGTCCTGTCCGGCGGCGCGCACTCGTCCTGGTCCTGCCCTCCGTGCTGGCCTGGGCCGTGGTCCTGGCGGTCTTCGCCGGGCTGCGGGACCGGCTGCCCGACCCGCTCGCGACGCATTTCGGCACCGGCGGGGAGGCCGACGGATTCACCGGTCCGGGTGCGTTCCTTACGGTGGCGAGCGCCGTGCTGCTCGGCTCCGGCCTCCTCATCGCGATGGGCGCCCTGCGCGCGGGCAGGACGCTCCGCGCCCAGCGGCCCATGGTCGCCATCGGCTACGGCACCTCCGGGCTGCTGGGCTACTGCTTCGCGGCCGTGCTCTTCGCCAACGCCGACGCCGTCCGCGCCTCCCGGGTGTCCCAGCCGCTGTGGCAACTGGGCGTCGCCCTCGCCGTGGCGGGCGCCCTGGGCGCGCTGGGATGGCTGCTCGCGGGCCTGGACACGGCGCCCGGGACGCCGGCCGCCGCGCCCCGCCTCCCGCTGGCCGACGGCGAGGTCGCCAGCTGGACGCGCACCGTCGGCTCGCCCGTGCTGCTCGCCGTGGGCGTGGGGACCACGCTGCTGGGCGCGGTGCTGGCCGCCGGGGGTTCGGGGGCGGAAGTGTGGCTGATCGTCATCGGGCTGATCTCCACCGCGCTGGCCCGCTGCCGGGTGACCGTCGACCGCCGCGGCCTCACCGTCGCCCCGTGGTTCGCCCCGCAGCCCAGGATGCGGATACCGCTGGCCCGCATCGAGCGGGCCACCAGCGGCGAGGCCGACGCGCTGAGCCTGGGCGGATGGGGCTACCGGATCCGCGGCGGGGGCAGCGCGCTGGTGTTCCGCTCGGGCGACGCGCTGTTCCTGCGGCTGGCCACGGGCCGGGAGTTCGCGGTCACGGTGGACGACGCCGGCACCGCCGCCGCCCTGCTCAACACGCTGATCGAGCGCGACCGCTCCACACCGGGAGAGCGCGGCTGAGATGCTCTTCCGAGTCGACCCCCGTTCCGCGGCGCCGCTGGCCGACCAGATCGCCGCCTCCGTGCGCGGCGCGATCGCCGACGGCACCGTACGCCCCGGCGAACGCCTCCCCGCCGCCCGCGCGCTCGCCGCATCGCTCGGCGTCAACGTCCACACCGTCCTGCGCGGCTACCAGCGGCTCCGCGAGGAGGGCCTGATCGAACTGCGCCGCGGCCGCGGCGCGGTCGTCACCGGCGACCAGCCCACCGCCCGCGCCCGGCTCCTGGAGGGCGTCCAGGGCATGGTGGAGGAGGCCCGCGCCCTCGGCCTGACGGACGAGGAGGTCCTGGCCCTGGTCAGAACCCGCCTCGCGGGCGGCTGACGCCCATCAGAAGTCGGAGGTGTCCAGCTCCAGGCCGAACGGCTCCGGGAGCGGGAGGGGGGTGCCGAAGGGGTGGGGGCCGTCCACCTTGGTGTAGCCGAGGTTTCCTGGCGCCGAAGAGAGCGTGCAGGTGCGCTGCTGCCGGTCGACCAGCAGGAACAGCGGGGCCCCGTACTCGGCGTAGCGGCGCCGCTTGACGATCCGGTCGGTGTCCCCGTTCGACTCGGAGGTGACCTCGACGACCAGGAGGGTCTGGTCGGGGACCAGAGCTCCTCCGCCCTTGGCGAGTTCGCGCGGCACGACGGCAAGATCCGGTACGAACCAATTCGGGCTGCCGGCCAGATCGAGGTCTCCCGACCCCGCCATGCACCCCAGTGCGGGCAGCACGGGGGTGAGCTGCTGCCGGAGCCTGGCGGCGGTGCGCTCGTGATCCCAACTCGGTGACAGTGGTTCGATCAGCCCTTCGACGACCTGCACTCGGTCGAAGCCCCGGATGCGCTGGACGGCGTACTTGAGGGCCGTCTCCGGGTCGTCGGGGGCGTAGACGTGTGATGGTGCGTTCATCGGTCCTCCCATCGGTATCGGATGGCAAGGATCGTGGCTGCCGCTTCACGGGGGTTGCGTCCGGTTGTTCTCTCACCCGTACCGGTGACGATCCCCCGTCACCAGCGCCGCCAGCGTCCGGGCCGGGCCGTCGACGGCGGGGCCGTGGAGGAGTTCGGTGCGGTGGACCAGGCGGGGGGTGATCAGGGGGACGGTGACGATGCCGGGGGCGCCCTTGGTGGCCGGGTGGGGGAGCAGGGCGAGGCCGTGTCCGGCGGCGGTCAGGGCGATCAGCCCGCGTACGTCGGTGCCCTCGTACGTCAGGGTGGCGCGGAAGCCGCCGGTGCGGGTCAGCGCGCGCAGCCGGCCGAGCGGCATGGCGGCGTCCGGGGCGTCCAGCCAGTGGGCGTCGGCGAGGTCGGCCAGCCGCAGTCCGAGCCGGCGGGTCAGCGGGTGGCCGGTGGGCAGGGCCACCACCAGCGGGGCCTCCGCGACCGGGACCGTGGTGAGCGGACCCAGCTCGGGCAGCGGCAGGGCGTCGGCGGGGGTGGCCGGGCCGTCGATCAGCCCCAGGTCCAGTGCCCCGGACGCGACCGCCGCCGGGATCTCCCGGCGGCCGAGGATCCGCAGCGAGGTCCGGATGGCCGGGTGGGCCCGGCGCGCCCGGTCCAGGGCCGTGGCGATCCGCGGGGTCATCGCCAGCGGTGAGGCCCCCACCGCCAGCCGGGCGGTGCCCGACGCCGACAGCCGTTCGACGTCGGCCCGCGCCGCGTCCAGCCGGAGCAGCAGCGGTCCGGCGTGTTCCAGCAGCCGTGCGCCCGCGCTGGTGAGCATGACGGGCCGCCGGGTCAGCAGCGCCGTGCGCAGATCCGCTTCGAGGGAGGCGATGTGCTCGCGGACCGCCGCCGGGGTGAAGCCCAGCTGATGCGCGGCGTCGGAGAAGGATCCGCAGCGGGCCACGGAGACGAACGTACGGAGCAGATGCGGGTCCATGGCAGCAGTATCGCGGTGGTGGGGGGTGGCTCAGTTCGCAACTGGGGGGTGGCCGGGGCCGGTTCGGGCCCGGTCGTCGTCCGTTCCGGGGCCGGCGGTCGCGTCCGCGTGCGTGCTCATGGCCCCAGGTCTAACGCGGGACGCCGGTACCGGGGAACCTTCCGGCAAGCGATCACCCTTACCGGTGAACCGACCCGGAACGCGCCCACAGCCGGGCAGGGCATGACCGCGCGGGGTCGATGTACTAGAGTTATCTCGACATCGAGATATCTGCTGGCAGGCGCGCAATGCCGCCCCCGTGCCGGTAAGGCTTACCTAACTTAGCCATACCTTAGCGGATCGGCGCGGGCATGTGACGGCAGCATTGCGGTGGTACGCGCGAAATCATGCATGAAGGAGACTGTCGTGTCGGCGAACAGCTTCGACGCCCGCAGCACCCTGCAGGTGGGCGACGAATCGTACGAGATCTTCAGGCTGGACAAGGTCGAGGGATCGGCCCGGCTCCCGTACAGCCTGAAGGTGCTGCTGGAGAACCTGCTCCGCACCGAGGACGGCGCGAACATCACCGCCGACCACATCCGCGCGCTGGGCAGCTGGGACTCGCAGGCCCAGCCCAGCCAGGAGATCCAGTTCACGCCGGCCCGTGTGATCATGCAGGACTTCACCGGTGTGCCCTGTGTCGTGGACCTCGCCACCATGCGTGAGGCCGTCAAGGAGCTCGGTGGCGACCCGGCGAAGATCAACCCGCTGGCCCCGGCCGAGCTGGTCATCGACCACTCGGTGATCGCGGACCGCTTCGGCACCCCGGACGCCTTCACCCAGAACGTGGAGCTGGAGTACGGCCGCAACAAGGAGCGCTACCAGTTCCTGCGCTGGGGCCAGACCGCCTTCGACGAGTTCAAGGTCGTCCCGCCCGGCACCGGCATCGTCCACCAGGTGAACATCGAGCACCTGGCCCGCACCGTCATGGTCCGGAACGGCCAGGCCTACCCGGACACCCTGGTCGGCACCGACTCCCACACCACCATGGTCAACGGCCTCGGTGTGCTCGGCTGGGGCGTCGGCGGCATCGAGGCCGAGGCCGCGATGCTCGGCCAGCCGGTCTCGATGCTCATCCCGCGCGTCGTCGGCTTCAAGCTCACCGGCTCGCTGCCCACCGGCACCACCGCCACCGACCTGGTGCTGACCATCACCGAGATGCTGCGCAAGCACGGCGTGGTCGGCAAGTTCGTGGAGTTCTACGGCGAGGGCGTCTCCTCCATCCCGCTCGCGAACCGCGCCACCATCGGCAACATGTCGCCGGAGTTCGGCTCCACCGCCGCGATCTTCCCGATCGACTCCGAGACCATCGACTACCTGAAGCTCACCGGCCGCAGCGAGCAGCAGCTCGCGCTCGTCGAGGCGTACGCCAAGGAGCAGGGCCTGTGGCTGGACCCGGCCGCCGAGCCGGACTTCTCCGAGAAGCTGGAGCTGGACCTGTCGACGGTGGTCCCGTCGATCGCCGGCCCCAAGCGCCCGCAGGACCGGATCATCCTGTCCGAGGCCGCCGAGAAGTTCGCCCAGGACGTCCGCAACTACGTGCCGGTCGCCGACCTCGACGAGGCGGGCGTGGAGTCCTTCCCGGCCTCCGACGCGCCGGCCGTCACCAACGGCGTGCCGACCAAGCCGACCCCGGTGATCGCCCCCGACGGCAGTCAGTACGAGATCGACCACGGCGCCGTCACCGTCGCCGCGATCACCTCGTGCACCAACACCTCCAACCCGTACGTCATGGTCGCCGCCGCCCTGGTGGCCAAGAAGGCCGTCGAGAAGGGCCTGACCCGCAAGCCGTGGGTCAAGACCACCCTGGCCCCCGGGTCCAAGGTCGTCATGGACTACTACGACCGCGCCGGGCTCACCCCGTACCTCGACAAGTTGGGCTTCAACCTCGTCGGCTACGGCTGCACCACCTGCATCGGCAACTCCGGCCCGCTGCCGGAGGAGGTCTCCAAGGCGGTCAACGAGGCCGACCTGGCCGTCACCTCGGTGCTCTCCGGCAACCGCAACTTCGAGGGCCGGATCAACCCCGACGTCAAGATGAACTACCTGGCGTCCCCGCCGCTGGTCGTCGCCTACGCCATCGCGGGCTCCATGAAGGTGGACATCACCAAGGACGCCCTCGGCATCGACCAGGACGGCAACCCGGTCCGCCTGAAGGACATCTGGCCCTCCGAGAAGGAGGTCGAGGAGGTCGTCGCCTCCGCGATCGGCCAGGAGATGTTCAACACCAGCTACGCCGACGTCTTCGCCGGTGACGCCCAGTGGCAGTCGCTCCCGGTGCCGACCGGCAACACCTTCGAGTGGGACCCGGAGTCCACCTACGTCCGCAAGCCCCCGTACTTCGAGGGCCTGACGATGGACCCGGCCCCGGTCCAGGACGTCACCGGCGCCCGGGTGCTGGCCAAGCTGGGCGACTCGGTCACCACCGACCACATCTCCCCGGCCGGTGCGATCAAGGCCGACACCCCGGCCGGCAAGTACCTCACCGAGCACGGTGTCGAGCGTCGTGACTTCAACTCCTACGGCTCCCGCCGGGGCAACCACGAGGTCATGATCCGCGGCACCTTCGCCAACATCCGGCTGCGCAACCAGATCGCGCCCGGCACCGAGGGCGGCTTCACCCGCGACTTCACGCAGGACGGCGGCCCGGTCTCCTTCATCTACGACGCCTCCCAGAACTACCAGGCGGCCGGCATCCCGCTGGTCATCCTGGCGGGCAAGGAGTACGGCTCCGGCTCCTCCCGCGACTGGGCCGCGAAGGGCACCGCGCTGCTCGGCGTCAAGGCCGTCATCGCCGAGTCCTACGAGCGCATCCACCGCTCGAACCTCATCGGCATGGGCGTCCTGCCGCTCCAGTTCCCCGAGGGCGCCTCGGCGGAGGCGCTGGGCCTGACCGGTGAGGAGACCTTCGACATCACCGGCGTCACCGCGCTCAACGAGGGCGGCATCCCGCAGACCGTCAAGGTCAAGGCGGGCGACGTCGAGTTCGACGCCACCGTGCGCATCGACACCCCCGGCGAAGCGGACTACTACCGCAACGGCGGCATCATGCAGTACGTGCTGCGCTCGCTGATCCGCAAGTAAGACGCGGCCGACGCACGCAGCGGCGACGGGCCGCACCCCTGAAGGGGGTGCGGCCCGTCCGCGTGCGCGGCGGGGAATCCGCGTGTGCGGCGGGGAATCCGCGTGTGCGGCGGGGAATCCGCGTGTGCGGCGGGGAATCCGCGTGTGCGGCGGGGAATCCGCGTGCGCGGCGGGGAATCCGCGTGCGCGGCGGGGAATCCGCGTGTGCGGCGGGGGGATCGCGTGTTGTGCCCGCGCCGCGCCCGGCGCGGCCGTGCCGGCGGGCCTGCCCGCCACGCCCTCGCCGCCGCCCGAGCGGCCCGCAGCCCGGCCGCCCGCCCACCTCCGCCCTCGGCGGCGGCCGCCCGCCGCGCGTCGTATGCGGCCCGGGGTCCGCGTGGGCGCGGCGGGGGTCCGCATAGGTGGTCCGGGGTCCGCGTGGGCGGCCGGAGACCGTTGGCGTGGTCCGGGACCGTTGGCGTGGTGGGGGACGGTTGGTGTGGTCGGGGACCGTTGGCGCGGCCCAGGACGGCTGGCGCGGCTCGGGACCGTTGGGCGCGGCCCAGGACGGCTGGCGCGGCCCAGGGCCGTTGGCGCGGCCCGAGGCCGTTGGCGTGGTCCGGGATCAGCGTGGGCGGTCCGGGAGCCGCTGGCGTGTTCCGGGAGCCGTTGGCGCGGCTCGGGACCGTTGGGCGCGGCCCAGGACGGCTGGCGCGGCCCAGGGCCGTTGGCGCGGCCCGAGGCCGTTGGCGTGGTCCGGGATCAGCGTGGGCGGTCCGGGAGCCGCTGGCGTGTTCCGGGAGCCGTTGGCGCGGCTCGGGACCGTTGGGCGCGGCCCAGGACGGCTGGCGCGGCCCAGGGCCGTTGGCGCGGCCCGAGGCCGTTGGCGTGGTCCGGGACGGCCGACGTGTTCCGGGACTGTTGGCGTGGTCCGGGACGGCCGACGTGTTCCGGGACCGCTGGCGTGGTCCGGGACCGTTGGGCGTGGTCCGGGACCGTTGGCGCGGCCCAAGACCGTTGGCGCGGCCCAAGACCGCTGGCGCGGCCCAAGACCGCTGGCGCGGCCCGGGACCGTTGGCGTGCCCCAGCACCGCCGGTGTTGTCAGAGAAACGTCCCCGAGGGGATGTACGGCGTCGGCGGTGGCATGCCGCGCAGGCACACATAGCCGCTTGTGGACAGCTCCAGCCCGGCCTCGAGGCCCACGTCCACCGCCCACTGCTGCTCGGCCGTCAGCCCCGGGACCCGGGCCTCCGCGCCCTCCGGCAGGCACAGCAGGGCCGCCGTCAGCAGCCGTTTGGCCAGCCGCCGCGAGGTCGCGGCCAGCAGCTCGATCTCGCCGTCGTCGCTCACGTAGCAGTAGCCGCTGCCCGCCAGGTCGTCCACGACCAGCAGCCGCCGCTGGGTGAGCAGCAGTTCGTGGTCGGCGCCGTGCGCGCCGCCCCGGGTGCGGCGGTCCACCGAGTCCAGCAGGTCGCGGTGGCGGGCCACCCCCTCGTGTACCGCGCCGTCGGGCGGGGACAGCCGCTCCTTGGTCTCCGGACCGACGGTGCCGCGCAGCCGCATCGCCGGATGCAGGGCGAATCCCGCCCGCCGGTAGACGCCCGCGGCGCGCGAGTCCTCCGAGCCGCGGATGATGCCGCGCAGACAGCCCCGTCCGTACAGCAGCGCCGCGGCCAGCAACTCCCGTCCCACGCCCTGCCGCTGGGCACGGGGCAGCACGGCGAGCAGCGAAAGCCCCCAGGTGCCCTCGCGCCGCGCGGACACCGCCACGCCGAGCGGCATGCCGGTCTCGTCCAGGGCGATCCAGCAGCCGCCCGGGTCGGTGCGGGCGAGGTGCCGGTGCCGGTCGTGGACCTCGGCGACGTACCCCGGCGGCCATCCGTCCTGACCCGCGGGGGTGGCGGCGTCCGCGAGGGCGGCGGAGTCCCCGAAGGCGGCGGCCACCACCTCCCATGCGGCCTCGGCGTCCTCGTCGGTGTCACGTAGCTGGCGGAGGATCATGCGCCCATGATGGCGCGTCGGATGAGGGGTTGTCGGGTACGCGGAAGCGGCTTGCTCGACCGGCGAACGCGACAACGTTGTCAGTGTGGCTGTAATGATCAGTACGCCGCCAACCGGGTGCCTGTGTCAAGACCGTCCGGCACCCTTACGGCCGACGGCCCCCGTGCGGTACGGTCCCCACGGCTTGTTCGACCCGGTGATCGCGGCCCTTCCGACAAGGTAGGACCGCAATGCCCTCAAGACCCCTGGCCGCCCTGGCGGCCGCGGCCCTGACCGCGGGGCTGCTCGCCACCGCGGCCACCGCGCCCGCGTCGGCCGCCGCGCCGCCGACGCTGGTCAAGGACCCGGCGGCGTACGTCGATCCGCTGATCGGCAGCGCGGCCGGCGGCGACACCTTCCCCGGCGCCGTCGTCCCCTTCGGCATGCTGTCGTGGAGCCCGGAGAACACCCGCGGTGACGCCACCCGCACCGCCGCGCCCGGCGGTTACCACTACGACGCCACCCGCGTGCGCGGCTTCAGCCTGACCCATATGTCCGGCACCGGCTGCGCGGGCGGCGCGGGTGACATCCCCTTCTTCCCCTACGTCGGCGAGGTCACCTCCTCACCCTCCGCCGACACCAAGGACCAGGTCTACGCCGCCGACTTCAGCCACTCCGACGAGACCGCCGAACCCGGCCGCTACAAGGTCGGCCTCGCCTCCGGCGCCGGCGCGGACCTGACCGCCACCGCCCGTACCGGCTCGGCCCGCTTCACCTACCCCGCGGACAAGACCGCGTCCCTGCTGATCCGCACCTCCTCCTCCGAGGTCGGCAGCACCGACGCGGACCTCACCATCGACCCGGCGCACCGCACCGTCTCCGGCTCGGTCACCAGCGGCAACTTCTGCGGCTACCTGGACCCCGAGGGCCGCCGCAGCTACTACACGCTGCACTTCACCGCCACGTTCGACACCCCGTTCACCGCCCAGGGCACCTGGCAGGACGGCACCCTGCGGCCCGGCACGACCAGCGCCGAGGGCGGCACCGGCTATGGCAGCGACGGCCGTCCGGTCGCCGGCAAGGGCTCCGGCGGCTATCTCCAGTTCGCCCCGGGCACCCGCCAGGTGGGCGTCAAGGTCGGCATCAGCTACGTCAGCGACAAGGGCGCCCGTGCCAACCTCGCCGCCGAGAACCCGCCGCGGCGCGGCTTCGACCAGGTGCGGACCGCCGCGTACGACGCCTGGCGGCGGCAGCTGTCCGCCATCAGGGTCGGCGGCGGCGCGGACGCGGACCGCACCACCTTCTACACCGCGCTCTACCACTCCCTGCTGCACCCCAACGTCATCAGCGACACCGACGGCCGGTACCGGGGCGGCGACGGTGAGGTGCACCGGGTGAGCCGGGGCCACCGGGCCCAGTACGGCACCTTCTCCGGCTGGGACGTCTACCGCTCCCAGGTCCAGCTGCTCACCCTGCTGGAGCCGGACAAGGGCTCCGACATCGCCCAGTCCCTGCTCAACCTCGCCCAGCAGAACGGCGGCGTCTGGGACCGCTGGCTCCAGGGCGCCTCCGGGACGCATGTGATGAACGGCGATCCGTCGCCCGCCGCCCTCGCCGGCATCCGGGCCTTCGGCGGCACCCGCTTCGACCTCGACGCCGCCCTCGACTCGCTGGTCAAGGCGGCCACCGTGCCGACGGACAAGGACCTCAGCCCGGCGGGCAAGCCCATCATGTCGGTCGGCCAGCGGCCCTCCCTCGACAAGTACCTGAAGCTGCACTACATGCCGTCCGTCTCCAACGCCTGGGGCGGTGCGGCCGAGACCCTGGAGATGTCCGGCGCGGACTTCGCCCTCTCCCAGCTGGCGCGGGCCGCGGGGCGGAAGTCCACCGCCGACACTTTCGCCCGCCGCGCCCAGTGGTGGCAGAACACCTTCAACGCCGCCGCCGACCCCGCCACCGGCGGCTACATCGCCAACCGTAAGGCCGACGGCAGCTGGGTCACCGGCTTCACCCCGGCCACCGGCAACGGCTTCGTCGAGGGCACCAGCGCCCAGTACACCTGGATGGTCCAGCACAACCCCGCCGGTCTGTTCGCCGCCATGGGCGGTAAGGACGCCGCGATCAAGCGGCTGGACGCCTTCTTCCACGACGCCGACGGGGGCTGGGCGCTGACGGGCGCGGGCGGTGAGAAGTCCGAGCTGGACAACGAGCCGTCGATCAACGTCCCGTATCTGTACGCGTACGCCGGGCAGCCGTACAAGACCCAGGAGACCGTGCGCGCCGCGATGCGTCAGCTGTGGACCACCGATCCCGATGGCATCCCCGGCAACGACGACCTCGGCGAGATGTCCTCGTGGTATGTCTTCTCCGCCCTCGGCATGTACCCGCAGGTGCCCTCGCGCGCCGAACTCGTCCTGGCCTCACCCCTCTTCCCGCGGATCGAGATCGAGCGCGGCGGCCGGGACATCTCCATCCGCGCCCCGCAGGCCGCGCCCGACGCGCCGTACGTCCAGTCGCTGAAGGTGAACGGGCGGGCGAGTGACCGCCCCTGGCTGCCGGAGTCCTTCGTCCAGCACGGCGGAACGCTCGACTACACCCTGTCCGACGCCCCCGACCGCGCCTGGGGCGCGTCCGCGTCCGACGCCCCGCCCTCCTTCCGCGAGGGCGAGCAGCCGTACCAGATCGGCGTCGGGCCGACCACGGGCACGCTGGCCCCGGGCGAGAGCCTGACCGTGAAGGTGGCCGCCGTCCCGGTCAGCGAGGGCGACCGCCCCGAGGTGCGCTTCACCACCGACGCGCCCGACGGCATCACCACCTCACCCGCCTCCGGGACGGTGGGGCCGGACGGCGCGGTGGAGATCTCGCTGCGCGCCGGGAAGGACACGGCCGAGGGCTTCTACGACGCGAAGGTGACGGTGACCAGCGAGGACACCGAGGTCGTCCAGCCGATCACGCTCACCGTCGCCGCCCCCGGCACCCTGCTCGCCGCGTACAACAACGTCGGCGCGACCGACGACGACGGCGAGCACGACGAGGGCGACTACGACGGCGGCGGCTGGAGCTACTCCCGGCAGGCCCTCGCCGCCGCCGGCCTCGAACCGGGCGCCATGGCCACCGTCCAGGGCCTGGACTTCACCTGGCCCGCCTCCCCGGCCGGCCGCCCCGACAACGCCTCCGCCACCGGCCAGACCATCGACCTCCCGGCCTCGACCGCCCTGTCCTTCATCGGCAGCGCCGTCAACGGCAACCAGAAGGCCACGGCCAAGGTCGCCTACACGGACGGCACCACGGACACCACGGACCTGTCCTTCACCGACTGGACGGTGGGTGGCGGCGGCGGAACGGTCCAGTACGGGAACGTGACCGTCGCCAAGACCGCGTACCGCAACATCAGCGGCGGCGACAAGGACGTGGTGGACGCGTACATCTTCGCCACGAAGGCATTCCAGGCGCCGGAGGGCAAGACCATCAAGAGCATCACCCTGCCGGACAACGCGGACCTGCACGTCTTCGCGGTGGCCCGCGGCTGATTTTCGGGACCACCCCGCACGGTTCGCCGGGCCGCCCTGCCGAGGGCGGCCCGGCGAAACCTTGACCGAGTCAACCCTCAATGACTGCTGCATACGTTCGAGTGAAGCCAGCACAATTGCCATCGGCAATTGCCGACATGTCTTTAGCGTTCAACGCATGGTCAGTTCCTCACACGAAGCCCTCCACCGGATTTTCCAGGAGGACACCGGGGCCATCGTCCGAGCGCTCAGACAGCTACTCGGCGTCCCGTTCCCGGACGCGAGCAAAACGTTCGTCGTCAGTCCCGACCTCACTGAAATCGCACCCGTCGAACGACGCGTGGACACCCTGCTCCAGGTCGAGACCAAGGGCGACGGCACGTATTTATTCGCCATCGAGTCGCAGAGCAGAAGAGACCCGAAGAAGCCGGCGGCCTGGGCCTACTACCTCTCGTACATGCACGCGAAATTCGGCCACCAGCCGGTGTTGATCGTGCTCTGCCCGGACGAGGCCACAGCCCGCTGGGCCGCCCGCCCGATCACGCTCGGCATCCCCGACTACCCGTCCATGACGGTCCGCCCGCTCGTTCTCGGGCCCGGTAACGTCCCCGTTGTCACGGATGCGAGAGAGGTGGCCCGGGACATCCCGATCGCTGCCTTCTCCGCGATTACACACAGTAGAAGCGAAAACATCGATGCCATACTGAAGGTGCTTGCGACCACGCTCAGCAGCCTTGACCCCGTTCAGGGGGTCATCTACGCCGAACTCGTCGAAGCCGGTCTCGGAAACACCCCGGCACGAGAGATCTGGAGAGACCTGATGCCCGCGCTGATGAACTACTTCCGTTCCCAGCAAGCCCAGCACGCCTTCGCAGAGGTGCGCGCCAGTGATCTCCTTCGTTTCCTCAAGGGGCGGGGCCTTGAGGTCACCGACGAGATGCGTGAGCGCATCGAGTCGTGCAAGGACATGGATGTCCTCGGCACCTGGGTGGACCGGGCCGCGACCGTCTCCCGCACGGAGGAGCTGTTCGCCGAAGGCTAGCGCTGCGCGGGCCGGGAGCTGGAGGTGTCGATGAACCACTCCTGGCCCAGCAGCAACCCGAAGAGCGGTAGCGGTAGCCGGGTCATCGTCCGCATGACGGCGCTCATGCGGCCGGTCCCGTTCAGCTGGGAGTGGTGGGCGGCCAGGGCCGCCTGCTTCTGGCGGGCGTAGCGGCGCACGTCGTAGCGGTGGGTGATGGCCGAGCGCGCGCTGAAGCGCATGCTGAGCTCGTCGGGGTCGAAGCGCAGCGGTATCCGCAGCAGCCGTACGAGCCGGACCAGGCGCTCGGCGGTGTCGCGCGGCATCGTCGCCTCCAGCACCCTCGGGGTCCCGGCCAGTTCGGCGGCTCGCCGCCCCACCTCGTGCACCTTGACGTGGTCGCGGTGGCCGTAGCCGCCGTTGGCGTCGTACCCGATCAGCATCGCCGCGTCCTCCGCGCGCAGGACCGCCGCCAGCCGCTCCGCCGCCTCCTCCGTATCCGCCCGCGCGAAGCGCGTACGGTCCGGCGGGTCCGGGTAGAGGAGCGGGCCGTGGCCGCTGTCCGCGTAGCCGAGGTGGACGACACGGTCGACCCCGAGCACGGCCGCGCTCGTCCGCAGTTCGCGCATGCGGGGTGCTTCGCCGTTCGCCGGGACGGCGCCCATCAGGCCGTCCGTCGCGACCACGAGCACCACCCGGTGCCCCTCGTCGGCGAGCCGGGCGAGCGTGCCTCCGGTCAGCAGTGCCTCGTCATCGGGGTGGGCGTGGAACGCCAGGACGGTGGCCATGCGGCCCATCCTGGCATTCCCGGTCGGCGCCCCGCGCGGTGGCCGCGCAGGGAGGCGCGCCCACCAGCCTTCCGCCCCCACCGGTCGTCGGCCGGCGGCGGTGCGGGGCCGCCCACCCCGCCGCCCGTGCTCAATGGCGCCGAAGGCGCGAGACGGCGGGGCAGACGGCCCCGCACCGTACAACACGCGGTGTGCGGCCGCCCGTACAACACGCGGCGCGTGGCCGCACCGCACGGCGGGCCGTGGCCGTCGGAAGCGGCGGCCACGGCCCGCGTTTGTCGACGCGAATCGGTCAGCTCAGCAGCTCCACCTCCGCCAGCGTCGCCTTGCCGTTCGCCACCAACCGGTAGTGCTCATACGTCCCGGGCGTGCGCACCGAGAAGACACGGGTCTGTTTGTCCCATGTGAAGGACTCATCCGACCTCCGGTCCAGGTCCTTCCAGTCCTTGCCGTCCCGCGAGCCCTGGAGCACCCACCCGGTCGGCGCCTTGCCGCGGTCCGACGAGGTCAGGGTGTACTGGACCGCGCGGCCCGCCTCCGTGACCGGCAGGTCCACGGACTCGAACGTCGCCTCCGTGCCCGAGGTGTTGTCCAGCAGCGCCGTGCCGCCGCTGGGCACCGTCAGGTCGTGGCGCGGTGTCGGCACCTTGTCGTCCTGGGTGATGGAGGACGGTGCCGCGTTCTTCCCCGTGCCCCACTTCGACGGCTTGGCGCCCATCGTGAACTCCAGCGTGCCGCCCCGGGCGAGGATCTCGTGCGGCAGGGCGGTGGAGTTCCATGCCGTGCCGTTCACCTTCAGGCCCTGGACGTAGATGTTCGTCCGGCTGTTGCGCGGGGCCTTGATGACGAGGTCGCGGCCGTTCTCCAGGTGCACCGTGGCCTTGGTGAACTGCGGCGAGCCGACCGCGTACTCCGAACCGCCCATCACCAGCGGATAGAAGCCGAGCGAGCTGAAGATGTACCAGGCGGACTGCTCGCCGTTGTCCTCGTCGCCGTGGTAGCCCTGGCCGATCTCGCTGCCGGTGTAGAGGCGGGAGAGCACCTCGCGCACCTTTTCCTGGGTCTTCCACGGCTGGCCGGCCGCGTCGTACATGTACGTCACATGGTGGGCGACCTGGTTGCTGTGGCCGTACATGCCCATGCGGACGTCCCGCGCCTCGGTCATCTCGTGGATGACGCCGCCGTAGGAGCCGACGAACTCGGGGGAGGCGGTCTCCGGTGTGGAGAAGTAGGTGTCCAGCTTCTTGGCCAGGCCCGCCCGGCCGCCGTAGAGGTTGGCCAGGCCCCGGCTGTCCTGGGGCGCGGTGAAGGCGTAGCCCCAGCCGTTGGTCTCGGTGTAGTCGTTGCCCCAGATCCGGGGGTCGTACTTATCGGAGTCGACGCGCCACTTCCCCGCCGCGTCCTTGCCCTGGAAGAAGCCCGCCTTGTCGTCGAAGAGCGAGACATACCCCTGCGCGCGGTGCAGGAAGTATTCGGACTCCTCCTTGTAGCGGGCCTTCTTCGTCTTCGCGTAGAGCGCCTCGCCCATCTTCGCGAGGCCGAAGTCGTTGAGATAGCCCTCCAGCGCCCAGGACAGGCCCTCGTGGGTCTCGGTGCTCGTGTAGCCCAGGAAGGGCGAGGTGGACATGCCCTTACGGCCGACGCCCGACGAGGGCGGAGCGGCGGTGGCGTTCTTCAGGGCCGCCTCGTACGCGGCCTCGGCGTCGAACTTCACGCCCTTCAGATACGCGTCGGCGAAGGCCACGTCCGAGCTGGTGCCGGTCATCAGATCGGCGTAGCCCGGTGAGGACCAGCGGGAGATCCAGCCGCCGTCCTTGTACTGCTGGACGAAGCCGTCGACCATCGTGCCCGCCCGCTTCGGGGTCAGCAGGGAGTAGGCCGGCCAGGTGGTGCGGTAGGTGTCCCAGAAGCCGTTGTTGACGTACACCTTGCCGTCGACGATCTTCGCGCCGGTGTGGGTCGGGGTGTTCTCCCCGGTGGCCGGGGAGAAGGCGCTGGCGTACTGGTACCGCGGCTTCGCCGTCGTCCCGGTGTTCTCGTAGGCGGAGTTGGGATACAGGTACAGCCGGTAGAGGCTGGAGTAGAGCGTGGTGAGCTGGTCGTGGTCCGCGCCCTCGACCTCGATACGGCCCATGATGTCGTCCCAGGCGCTCTGCGCGGCCCGCTTGACCCGCTCGAACGACCTTGACGCGGGCAACTCCCGGTCGAGGTTGGCCTTCGCCTGGTCGACGCCGATGAGGGAGGTGGCCAGCCGCAGGGTGACCTTACGGTCCTTGCCCGGCTTGAAGCGGAAGTAGCCGGTGACGTCCTTGCCGCCGCCGCCCTCCAGCTTGCCGCTCGCGCTCACCGGGGCGTCGAAGACCCCGTAGACGAACATCCGGGTGGCGCCGGTGGACAGTCCGCTCTTGACGTCGGAGTAGCCGGATATGACGCCGTGCTCGGCGTCGAGGGTCAGCCCGCCGTTGTTGTTGACGTTGTCGAAGAGAACGCTCGCGTCCTGGCCCGGATAGGTGAACCGCATGGCCGCGGCGTGATCGGTGGGCGCGATCTCCGCCTTGAGGCCGTTCTCGAAGGTCACCCCGTAGTAGTAGGGGCGGGCGGTCTCCTTCTCATGGCGGAAGGGCAGGGCGCGGGCGGTCCGGGAGGCGTCCGGGACATCGGCCGCGGCGGACGGCATCACCTGGAAGGTCTGCCGGTCGCCCATCCAGGGGCTGGGCTCATGGCTCGCGCTGAACGCCTGGATGGTGGGGAGGTTGTCGGCGTTGTTGGCGCGGGCGTACTGGTAGAGCCAGTCGGTGGAGCCCGCGTTGGTCACCGGAGTCCAGAAGTTGAAGCCGTTGGGGACCGCGGTGGCCGGGAAGTTGTTGCCGCGCGAGAAGCTGCCGCTGGAGTTGGTGCCGCGGGTGGTCACGGCGTAGTCGGACAGGTGCCCCAGCGGCTTCTCGGGGGCCTTGGGGGCGATCGAGACGTCGTCCACCCAGCCGCGGAACTGCGCGGCGCCCTTGGGGGAGTCGTAGGCCACGAGTATCCGGTCCACCGTCTTGCCGGCGGCGACCGACCCGATCCGCGACTCCACGTGGTTCCACTGGTTGACGTAGAGCGTCTTGGCGGCGGCCTGGCCCTGCGGGCTCATCCGGGCGCCGTGCTGGTCGACCGCGCCGGGCAGCTCGCTGAGGTAGGTGCCGTCGGTGAAGGCGAGATCGACGGAGACGTGGGTGGCCGGGTAGTTGAGGTCCGTCTCGGGCATCGACGGGAAGATCTGGTAGGACAGCGAGGTGTCCCGGGTGACGGCCGTGTCGACGTCGAAGACCTTGTTGTACGAGTACGCCCGGCCGTCCGGCTTGTGGGTGCCCGCGTAACGCAGGGCGTGGGTGCCGGTGAAGCCCGCGTTGGGTTTGGCGGTGGGGGAGCCGGTCGGGCCGCGGTCGATCTGGGTGCGCATGTCGGAGGGGGCGGGCGTACTGGTGTCGCCGTTCGCGAACTGCACCTCGGCGAGCTGGATGAGGTCGTCCCCGGCGTTGCGGCTGATCTCCAGCCGGAAGTGCTGGTACGCCGTGCCGTTGTCGAAGGTGAACTCCCGCGTCTGCTGGCGCGAGGAGAAGGTCTCGTCCTTACGGGTGTCCAGCGTCGTCCAGTCGGAGCCGTTGGCGGAGCCCTTGAGGGTCCAGTCCTTCGGGTCCCGGCCGGGGGCGTCGTTGGCGGAGGTGAGGGCGTAGCGGACGGCCTCGACCGGCTCGCTCAGGTCGAACTCGAGCCAGGCGGTGGTGTCGACGGCCAGCCACTTGGTGGTGACCTCGCCGTCGACCAGGTTCTCCTTGGTCTCCCCGCCCGCGGTGTTCTCCCCGCTCGCCCGGACCTCGGTGACCTTGTCCGTGACGTTGCCGGGTATCCCGGCGGAGTAGCTTCCGTCCACCCCCGACGCCTTCTTCTCGCCGTCGGGGCCGGTCTCGACGGTGTTGCGCCAGTCGGGCTGGGGGTCGTCCGATTCGAAGGACGAGGCGAACGTGCGGTCGGCGTGGTGCGCGGAGGCCGGGTCGGCGGGGGCGGCGACCGCGCCGCCCTGGGCGGTCATCGCCAGTACGACGGCCGCCACCAGGGCGGCCGGCCGTCCGATCCCACGCCATCGTCTTAGTGGTTGTCTCTGTCGCATACTCAGCTACTCAGCCTCTCAACGAGTCTGACAACGTTGTCCACTGGGTCGGGCAGTGATAAGTAGGGAGGCAGGGGGAGGGTGGTGTCAAGGATGCGGACAGCCGTCGACGCGGGTCAGCCCGGCGGAAGCACGACGAGGGCCGTACCGCATGAAGGCGGTACGGCCCTCGTCCGGGGCGATATCGCGGACCGTCAGCCCGTCTCGTCGGACTTCGTGGCGAGCGACAGCCGGCACTTCTTCGCGGTGTGGGAGCTGTCCGCCTGGAGCCCGATGACCTTGATGGTCTTGTCGGCGCCGCCTGCCACGGACGCGTCCGACTTCGTTCCGGTGGTCACGACCTCGTCGGAGCTGTCGACGAAGCCGACCAGCAGTGAGTAGTAGGCCGTGTCGGAGCTGGAGTTGCTGATCTCCACGTTGGCGTAGGGCTTGCCGTCCGACCCCCATCCGCACGTGCCCATCTTGGCGTCCGAGGTGACCAGGCCGGAGCCGCCGGTGGGATCGTCCGACGGCTCGTCATACGGGTCGTCGTAGGGGTCGTCGGTGGGATCGTCGGTCGGCTCCTGGGTGGGCTCCACCGGCAGTTGGGCCATGCCCTTGCCTATCGCCGCGCCGCCCTTGCTGTCCCCGGCGGACGAGCCCCCTTTGTCGGAGCCGCACCCCGCGGTGAGGGCGAGTGTCGCGGCCACGGCCATGCCGGTGGCGAAGGTGAGCTGCTTCCGGGACACGAAGACCGCCTTTCGAGGAGCGCACGGCGGCGTGCCGCACGGACTGTCTCCCCCACGGTATGTCGGACAGGTCTCAACTCGGGAAAGACTGAAACCCGAAGACCTTTCGATCTTGCCCATATGCGGCCGAGTGGACTATACCTGTCGCCCCAGGGGGAAGGCCGCACCGCGGCCCATATCGGAGGGCCTCGGCGGGCCTCCGCACTCCCCGGCGCACACCCAGCAATACTCCGCTTGACGCTTCAACTGACCCGCGGTGTCGGGGCCCCCTCGCCGGAGGCGAGCATGTACGGGAGACCGTTACACCGCCTGAGTCCTGACGAAGGCGAGGACTTGAGCATGGGATTCTCCTCAGAGGTGGGCCGTCGTGACCTGATCAAGCGCTCAGCGGCACTCGGATTGATCACCGTGCCGGCGATGAGCGCGCTGTCCGCCTGCGCCAGCGGCGGCGATGACGACTCCAAGAAGGTCGACAAGGGCAAGAAGAGCGCCAAGAACCCCCTGGCGGTGAACGAGAGCGCCGCGCTCGACGTGGTCATCTTCGACGGCGGCTTCGGGCAGCAGTACGCCAAGGACGCCGAGGCGGAGTACGCCGCGGCCTTCCCGAAGACCAAGGGCAAGATCAAGCACGCCGCCACCCAGAAGATCCAGACCGTGCTCCAGCCGCGCTTCAACGGCGGCACCCCGCCCGACCTCGTCGACAACTCCGGCGCCGAGCAGATGGACATGGGCACCCTGGTCGGCAAGAACCAGCTGACCGACCTCACCCCGCTGCTGGACGCCCCTTCCCTGGACGACCCGAACAAGACGGTGCGCGAGACCCTGCGCCCCGGTGTCGTGGAGATGGGCCAGTTCGACGGCAAGCCGGTGTGGATCCTCTACTACGCCTACACCGTCTACGGCGTCTGGTACTCCAAGACCAATCTCGCCAAGCTCGACGTGGAGTACCCCGAGACCTGGGACGACATGCTCAAGGTCTGCGAGAAGGCCAAGAAGAAGGGGATCGCGGGCTGGACCTACCCCGGCAAGTTCCCGTACTACCTGCCGTTCAGCCTCTACCCCTTCATCGCCAAGATCGGCGGCCGGGAGGTCCTGGACTCGATCGACAACCTGGAGCCGAACGCCTGGAAGCACCCGGCCGTCAAGGCCGCCTTCGAGGCCTACTACGAGCTCTACAAGAAGGGGTACATCCTCAAGGGCACCCCCGGTCTCTCCCACATCGAGTCCCAGACCGCGTGGAACGAGGGCAAGGCGCTGTTCATCCCCAACGGCTCCTGGGTGGAGAACGAGGCGAAGAAGACCACGCCGGACGACTTCCAGATGGCGGTGAGCGCGCCCTCCAGCCTCGACAAGAGCGACAAGCTGCCGTTCGGCACCCTCTGGGCCTCCGGCGGCGAGCCCTTCATCGTCCCGAAGTCGGCCAAGAACCCCGAGGGCGGCATGGAGCTGCTGCGGATCATGCTCGGTGAGAAGTCCACCAAGAACTTCATCAAGCAGGTCTCCTCGCTCTCCTCCCTCAACGGCGGCACCGACGGCCTCGACCTGCCGCCGGGCCTGGCGTCCGCGCAGGAGGCGCTGACCAAGGCGGGCAAGAACGTGGTCAACCCGCGGCTCCAGGACTGGTACGTGACGCTTCAGAAGCAGCAGATCGGCGTCGGCGCGCTCGGCGAGATGATGGCGGGCCGGATGACCCCCGCCGAGACCATCAAGAAGTGTCAGAAGTTCGCCGATGACACGGCGAAGGACGACGCGGTCAAGAAGTACAAGCACGTCTGATGCAGCGCAAGCACACCTGATGAGGCTTCACGCGTCGCCGGCGGCACCATCCGTAGCGGAAGACCGAGGTCGGTAGAAATGCAGCATGGGAAGTACCGGTTCATCGCGGGGTTCCTGGCCCTGCCGGTGATTCTTTACGCGGTCTTCGTGATCTCGCCATTCGTCCAGGCCATCTACTACTCGTTCACCGACTGGACCGGTCTGAGCTCCGACTTCGAAATGGTCGGGTTCAAGAACTACGACTGGCTGCTGCACGACGACATCTTCTGGAAAGCGGTCGGACACAATGTCCTGCTGTTGCTGGTGGTGCCGCTGGTGACGCTCGGCCTCGGGCTCTTCTTCGCCTTCATGCTCAATGTGGGCGGCCGGGGCAGGAAGAACGCGGCCGTCTCCGGGGTGCGCGGGTCGAGCCTTTACAAGGTGATCTATTTCTTTCCGCAGGTGCTGTCGATCGCGATCGTCGCCCTGCTGTTCCAGTTCACCTACAACCCGCGCAACGGCGCGATCAACGCCTTCCTCGGCGGCATCGGCCTGGACGCGCTCCAGCAGCAGTGGCTGGCCGATCCGAAGCTCGCGCTGTGGTGCCTGATGGCGGTCATGGTCTGGAGCAACGTCGGCTTCTACGTCGTCCTCTTCTCCGCCGGGATGAGCTCCATCCCGAAGGACTTCTACGAGGCGGCGCTGCTGGACGGGGCCAACCGGGTCAAAACCTTCTTCAAGATCACTCTGCCGCTGCTGTGGGACACGGTCCAGACCGGCTGGATCTATATGGGCATCATCGCGCTCGACGCCTTCGCCGTGGTGCAGATCATGACCGTCGGGCCGGGCGGTCCCGCCGACTCCACCCAGGTCATGGGCTACTACGTCTACACCAAGACCTTCCACGACGGGCAGGCCGGACGGGCCACCACGATCGGCGTCGCGATGCTCATCGTCACCTTGGTCTTCGCGGTCATCGTGACCAGGCTCGGCCGGCGCGAACGGCTGGAGTACTGATGCCGAGCACACCGACCGCACCCGGCCACCGCCGCCCGACCGCCGATCTGGGGGTACCACAGTGACCTCGCACGCGCAGCCCTCGGAGCTCCCGGGCGTCACCAAGGAGGACCAGGCGCCGCCCACCGGGCCGGTCCGCAAGCAGCCGCCGCCGGGCCCGGCCGCCGAGGGCCGGATCGGCAGCGAGGGCCGGGTCCTCAACGTCTTCTCGCACGGCATCCTGGTGATCTGGGGGCTGCTGGTCACGCTGCCGCTGCTGTGGGCGGTGATGAGCTCCCTCAAGACCGACAAGCAGATCTTCACCTCGCCCTGGGGACTGCCCTCCGCCCTGCACTTCGACAACTGGTCCCGGGCCTGGAGCAAGTCGAACATCGGCGACTTCTTCCTCAACACGATCCTGGTGGTGGGCTGCTCCCTCATCGGCACGATGCTGCTGGGCTCGATGGCGGCGTACATCCTGGCCCGGTTCGAATTCCCGGGAAAGCGGTTCATCTATTTCATGTTCGTCGGCGGGATGAGCTTTCCGATCATCCTGGCGCTGGTGCCGTTGTTCTTCGTGATGAAGAACATGAGCCTGCTCAACACCTTCCATGGGCTCATTCTGGTCTATATCGCCTATTCGCTGCCGTTCACGGTCTTCTTCCTGACCTCGTTCTTCAAGACGCTGCCGTCCTCGGTGGCGGAGGCGGCCCTGATCGACGGGGCCTCCCACACCCGTACGTTCTTCCAGGTCATGCTGCCGATGGCGAAGCCCGGACTGATCAGCGTGGGGATCTTCAACTTTCTCGGCCAGTGGAATCAGTACATGCTGCCCACGGTCCTCAACACCGACGAGGACAAGCGTGTGCTCACCCAGGGGCTGGTGCAGCTCGCGGCCAGTCAGCAGTACAAGGGCGACTGGTCCGCGCTGTTCGCCGGTCTGGTGCTGGCGATGCTGCCGGTCCTGGCCGTCTACATCCTCTTCCAGCGACAGGTCCAGGCGGGCCTGACCGCGGGGGCGCTCAAGTAGCGGGCGCGCCCACGTAGGGGCACCGGACATCTTCCCGTACGGCCCCGTCCTTTCCGCGTGACCCGCGCGACGGAGAGGACGGGGCCGTTCGCGGCTGTGCGCTCCCCAGGGTGTTTCGCCTGGTCGGGCCGGTCGTACGCTGGCGTGGACACGGCCGCGTGGCGGGCGAAGGATATGCCTCGTGCCGGGCGGAGGACATCGGGAGGGGCGTGCGAGCCGTTCCGCGGCGGTCAGGGACTTGACGTGGGACAACCGTGGCGGCTCAGCTTAGAGTTCACATGTTGGAGACACAGCCGGGCCTCACTGCTGCGGTCCGGCCTGCGGAGCGGCCGTCGTGCCGCTCGCGAAGGCGGGAGTGGATGGGCGTGGAGACTCCGGGATCGCAGTCGTCGCTGCACCGGGCCAATCTCGAGCGGGTGGTCCGTGCGGTGCGCATGGCGGGCTCGCTGACCCAGGCGGAGATCGCCCGGTCCACCGGGCTGTCCGCCGCCACCGTCTCCAACATCGTGCGTGAGCTCAAGGACGGCGGGACGGTCGAGGTCACCCCCACCTCGGCGGGCGGCCGCCGGGCGCGCAGCGTCTCGCTCAGCGGGGACGCGGGCATCGTCGTCGGCGTGGACTTCGGCCATACGCATCTGCGCGTCGCCATCGGCAACCTCGCCCATCAGGTGCTGGCCGAGGAGGCCGAGCCGCTGGATGTGGACGCCTCCTCCTCGCAGGGGCTGGACCGGGCGGAGCAGCTGGTCAGCAGGCTGATCACGGCCAGCGGCCTGAGCCAGGACAAGGTGGTCGGCGTCGGTCTGGGCGTGCCCGCCCCGATCGATGTGGAGACCGGCACGCTGGGCTCGACCGCGATCCTGCCGGGCTGGGCGGGCACCAATCCGCGCGACGACCTGGCCCAGCGGCTCGGGGTGCCGGTGCATGTGGACAACGACGCCAACCTCGGCGCGCTCGGCGAGCTGGTCTGGGGGTCCGGGCGCGGGGTCGGCGACCTCGCGTACATCAAGGTCGCCGACGGTGTCGGCGCCGGGCTGGTGATCAGCGGGAAGATCTACCGCGGCCCCGGCGGCACGGCGGGCGAGATCGGCCACATCACCCTCGACGAGTCGGGACCGGTGTGCCGCTGTGGCAACCGCGGCTGTCTGGAGACCTTCACCGCGGCCCGGTATGTGCTGCCGCTGCTGCATTCCAGCCATGGCGCGGATCTCACCGTGGAGCGCATGGTGCAGCTGGCCCGCGAGGGCGATCCGGGCTGCCGGCGGGTGATCGCGGACGTCGGCCGGCACATCGGCAGCGGGGTGGCCAACCTCTGCAATCTGATCAACCCCAGCCGGATGGTGCTGGGCGGCCATCTCGCCGAGGCGGGGGAGCTGGTGCTGGGCCCGATCCGGGAGTCGGTCGCGCGGTACGCGATCCCCAGCGCGGCCCAGCAGCTGTCGGTGATGCCCGGGGCGCTCGGCGGCCGGGCCGAGGTGCTGGGCGCACTCGCGCTGGTGCTCAGCGAGATGGGGGATTCGACGCTGCTGGACGGGGCGCTCTCGGCGGGGACTCCGGCCCTCACCTGACCGCCGGGGGGACCGCGGCTGGTGGCTCAGGTCTTGCCTGAACGCCTTTGTCCGGTCACGCTCCGTCTATCCGTCCTGTACGGCTGCGTTCACTCAGATAACGAATGGCACCGTTGCCATCTCGTTAAGGATTTACTTCTTGACGCCATGTTGGCGGCCGAGTTGACTTCGAGCCACCTCGGCCGCAATGACGCGGCCTCGTCAGGGAGGTCACCCCCAATGAACGCAACGATGCGTCGCGTCGCCCTCGCCGCTTCTGTCGTCTCCATGACTGTCGCCCTCGCCGCATGTGGTTCGGCGAAGGAGGCCGGCGACAACAAGTCGGATGAGAAGAAGAAGACCGGTCCGCTCACCATCGGGCTGCTACTGCCCGAGGACCAGACGGCGAGATACGAGAATTTCGACCGGCCTTTCGTCACCGAGAAGGTCAAGGCGATCTGTGCGGACTGCAAGATCGTTTACGTCAACGCCAAGTCGGACCCCTCGCTCCAGCAGCAGCAGGTCGACTCGATGATCACCAAGAAGGTTGACGCGATCATCCTCGACTCGGTGGACTCCAAGTCGATCGCCAGCTCGGTCCGGAAGGCCGACGAGGCCGGTATCCCGGTGGTCGCCTACGACCGGCTCGCCGAGGGCCCGGTCTCCGCCTACACCTCGTTCGACAACGAGACGGTCGGCAAGGTCCAGGGCCAGGCGCTGCTCAAGGCGCTGGGCAGCAAGGCCAAGAGCGGCAAGATCGTCATGCTCAACGGCTGGGAGGCCGACCCCAACGCCGCCATGTTCAAGAAGGGCGCCCTCTCCGTGCTGAAGGGCAAGGTGAACATCGGCAAGTCCTACGACGTGGACCGCTGGCTGGCGGACAAGGCCAACGAGGCCATGACGGGCGCCATTTCCTCGCTCGGCAAGGACAACATCGTCGGCGTCTACTCGGCCAACGACAGCATGGCGGGCGGCGCGATCACCGCGCTCAAGAGCGGCGGCGTCGACCCGCTGCCCCCGGTCACCGGCCAGGACGCCGAAATCGAGGGCGTGCGCCGGGTGGTCTCCGGTGAGCAGTACATGAGCGTCTACAAGTCCTACCTGGACGAGGCCACCGCCGCCGCGGAGATGGCCGTCGCGCTCGGCCGCGGGGAGAAGGTCAACGAGTCCAACACGGTCGACAGCCCCACCACCAAGGACATCCCGGCGACGCTGATCACTCCGGTCTCGCTGACCAAGGAGAACATCAAGGACACCGTCATCAAGGACGGGATCTACAAGGTCGACCAGATCTGCACCGCCAAGTACAAGGCGGCGTGCGAAGAGGCCGGTCTCCTGAAGTAGCGGCGCGGGGCCGCCCGTAACCCCCGTGGCCGGCCCGCCCGCCCCCCGATACCCCCCATCCGAGGGGAGAGCGCGCTCTCCCCTCCGTCACACAGCAGGGATCTCCCTGCCCGGAACGGAGATGGCCATCGTGCCGAACGGACCCGTGTTGGCGTTGCGCGGGATCTCCAAGCGGTTCGGCGCCGTCCAGGCGCTCACCGACATCCATCTGGAGGTCCACGCCGGTGAAGTCGTCGCCCTGGTGGGCGACAACGGCGCCGGCAAGTCGACCCTCGTCAAGACCATCGCCGGAGTCGGCCCCGCCGACGAGGGCGTTCTCGAGTGGCAGGGCAAGCCCGTCCAGGTCACCCGGCCGCATGACGCCCAGGAGCTGGGCATCGCGACCGTCTACCAGGACCTCGCCCTCTGCGACAACATCGACGTCGTCGGCAACCTCTTCCTCGGCCGCGAGATCCTGCGCGCCGGGGTGCTCGACGAGGTCGAAATGGAGCGCCGCTCCCGTGAGTTGCTCCAGACGCTGTCGATCCGCATCCCCAGCGTGCGGATTCCGATCGCCTCGCTCTCGGGCGGCCAGCGGCAGACCGTCGCCATCGCCCGTTCGATGCTCGGCGAGCCCAAGCTGGTGATCCTGGACGAGCCGACCGCCGCCCTCGGCGTCGAGCAGACCGCGCAGGTCCTGGACCTGGTCGAGCGGCTGCGCGACCGCGGCCTCGCCGTCATCCTCATCAGCCACAACATGGCCGACGTCAAGGCCGTCGCGGACCGGGTCGCGGTGCTGCGGCTGGGCCGTAACAACGGCACCTTCGATGTGAAGAGCACCTCTCAGGAAGAGATCATTTCCGCCATCACCGGCGCCACGGACAACGCCGTGACCCGCCGCAAGGCGCGTACCGGGGAGGTCGCCAAGTGACCACCAATGTCCACAAGACCAACGGCGGCCCGTCGAACGGCGGCAAGAACGGCAAGGGCGGCAACAAGGTGAGCGCCCCGGCCGACGCCAACCCCGTCGCCAAGGACGCGGTCACCGTCGTCGACCCCCGGCTGCTGGTCCGCCAGGAGGGCTTCAAGGGCTATCTGACGGAGTTCGGCCGCAAGATGCGCAGCGGCGATCTGGGCGCGGTCCCGGTCATCGTCGGCATCGCCATCATCTGGGCGGTCTTCCAGTGGAAGGACAGCGCCTTCCTCTCGCCCAAGAACCTCTCCGACCTCTCCATCCTGCTCGGCGGCACCGGCATGATCTCGGTCGGCATCGTCTTCGTGCTGCTGCTCGGTGAGATCGACCTGTCCGTCGGCTCGGTCAGCGGTCTGGCCTCCGCCGTCCTGGCGGTGCTCAACGTCAATCACGGGGTGCCCGAGGGGATCGCGGTGATCGCCGCGCTCGCCAGCGGCGCGGCCCTCGGCGCGCTGCACGGCTTCTTCTTCGCCAAGATCGGAGTCCCGGCGTTCGTCGTGACCCTGGCCGGTCTGCTGGCCTGGAACGGTCTGATGCTCCAGGTGCTCGGCACCACCGGCACCATCAGCATCGACGACGACAGCTTCGTGCGTACGCTCACCGCCCACTACTTCAGCCAGCTCATCGCCGCGTACGGGGCGGCCACGATCGCCACGGCGGCCTTCTTCCTGGCCCAGTTCCTGGACAGCAGGCGCCGTAAGGCGGTCGGCATTCCCTCGCGGCCGCTGAGCGAGATCCTGGTGCGGACGGCCGTGCTCGCCGTGATCGTCTTCGCCGCGGCGTGGCGGCTCAACGAGTACAAGGGGCTGCCCCTCGGCCTGGTGATCTTCGTGGTGGTGCTGGTGACCCTGGACTTCGTGGTCCGCCGCACCTCCTACGGGCGCAAGGTGATCGCCCTGGGCGGCAGCGTCGAGGCCGCCCGCCGTGCGGGTATCAACGTGGTCGCCATCCGGATCTCGGTGTACTCGCTGGCCGGACTGATGGCCGCGTGCGGCGGACTCATGATCGCCTCCCGGGTCGGCTCCGCCAGCCAGCAGGCCGGCACCGGCAACCTGCTGATGGAGGCCATCGCGGCCGCGGTCATCGGCGGCACCAGCCTCTTCGGCGGCCGCGGCTCGGTCTGGTCGGCGCTGCTCGGCATGCTGGTCATCGGCTCGATCTCGTCCGGGATGAACCTGCTGGGCGTCGCGAACTCCGTCCAGTACATGATCACCGGCGGTGTGCTGCTGGCCGCCGTCGTCATCGACTCGGTGTCGCGGAGAACACAGCGTTCCGCGGGTCGCGGTTAGCCCCGATGTCCGGCCGGCTGCCCGGTGCCTCCCCGGAGGCGCCGGGCAGCCGTGTGTACGGGCGCCGTAGGGCTTCCGGGGTGCTCGGTCTTCCGGCCGGTGGACGGAACATTAGACTCGGGCGGACGGCAAGGTTCCATGGAGACGCTCGAAGCAAGGAGGCACGGGTGCTGCTGACCCGCATCACGGGACCGCGCGATCTGGACCGGCTCGCTCCGGAGGAGCTGGACCAGCTGGCCGCGGAGATCCGCACCTTTCTCGTCGACGCCGTCTCCAAGACCGGTGGTCATCTCGGCCCCAATCTCGGCGTGGTGGAGCTGACCATCGCCCTGCACCGGGTCTTCGACTCGCCCCGGGACAAGGTGCTGCTGGACACCGGGCACCAGAGCTATGTGCACAAGCTGCTCACCGGCCGGCAGGACTTTTCCAAGCTCAAGAGCAAGGGCGGTTTGTCCGGTTATCCCTCGCGGGCCGAGTCCGAGCACGACGTCATCGAGAACAGCCACGCCTCGACCGTCCTGGGCTGGGCCGAGGGCATCGCCAAGGCCAATGAGCTGCTGGGCAAGCAGGACCATGTGGTCGCCGTGATCGGCGACGGCGCGCTGACCGGCGGTATGGCCTGGGAGGCGCTCAACAACATCGCCGCCGCCAAGAACCGTCCGCTGGTCATCGTGGTCAACGACAACGAGCGCTCCTACGGCCCGACCATCGGCGGCCTCGCGAACCACCTCGCCACCCTCCGTACCACCGACGGCTATGAGCGCTTCCTGGCCCGTGGCAAGGACCTGCTGGAGCGCACCCCGGTCGTCGGCAGGCCGCTGTACGAGACCCTGCACGGCGCAAAGAAGGGGCTGAAGGACTTCATCACCCCGCAGGGCATGTTCGAGGACCTCGGGCTGAAGTACGTCGGCCCGATCGACGGCCACGACATCGAGGCGCTGGAGTCGGCGCTGCACCGGGCGAAGCGTTTCGGTGGCCCGGTCATCGTGCACTGCCTCACCGAGAAGGGCCGCGGCTACCAGCCCGCCCTTCAGGACGAGGCGGACCGCTTCCACGCCGTCGGCAAGATCCACCCGGACACCGGACTGCCGATCTCGGCCGGCGGTGCCGACTGGACCTCGGTCTTCGGCGAGGAGATGGTCAAGCTCGGCGAGGAGCGCGAGGACATCGTCGCGATCACGGCGGCCATGCTGCATCCGGTCGGGCTCACCGAGTTCGCCAAGCGCTTCCCGGACCGGGTCTACGACGTGGGCATCGCCGAGCAGCACGCGGCGGTCTCCGCCGCCGGGCTCGCCACCGGCGGACTCCACCCGGTCTTCGCCGTCTACGCCACCTTCCTCAACCGCGCCTTCGACCAGGTCCTGATGGATGTGGCCCTGCACAAGTGCGGGGTGACGTTCGTGCTGGACCGCGCCGGTATCACCGGTACCGACGGGGCCTCGCACAACGGCATGTGGGACATGTCGCTCCTCCAGGTCGTCCCGGGCCTGCGGATCGCCGCCCCGCGCGACGCCGACCAGGTCCGCGCCCAGCTGCGCGAGGCCGTGGAGGTGGCGGACGCGCCGACCGTGGTGCGCTACTCCAAGGGCGCGGTGGGCCCGGCGGTCGCGGCCGTCGGCAGGATCGGCGGTATGGACGTGCTGCGGGAGCCCGCGGCGGCCGACCGGGACCGGCCCGATGTACTGCTGGTGTCGGTGGGCGCGCTGGCCCCGATGTGCCTGGAAGTCGCCGACCTTCTCGACAAACAGGGCATTTCCACTACGGTGGTCGACCCGCGCTGGGTCAAGCCGGTCGACGAGGAACTGCCCGCCCTCGCCGAGCGCCACCGCGTCGTCGTCACCGTCGAGGACAACAGCCGGGTCGGCGGTGTGGGCTCCGCCATCGCCCAGGCGCTGCGCGACTCGGGCGTCGACATGCCGGTGCGCGACTTCGGCATCCCGCCGCGCTTCCTCGACCATGCCTCCCGTAAGGAGATCATGGCGGAGATCGGGCTGACCGCGCCGGACATCGCCCGGCAGGTCACCGGGCTGGTCTCGCGGATCGGCGGGCGCTACGGGAACGAGTCCGCGGGCGCGGGCTCCCAGGGCGCCGGTGTGACCCGGTCGACGACGGCCGAGCCGGTGCGCGACTGAGCCACCGGGCCACCCCCCGCCCCACAACGCCTTCCCCGCTGGGCCGGCCGGAGCGTTTCCTGCTCCGACCGGCCCAGCGTGCGTCCCGCGACCCCGCCCCCATCGGGTGAATCGGCGTGCGCCCCGGGTGTGCGCGCCGCGCTCCCGCCCGTCTGGCAGAACCATGGGCGCGCACGGGGCACGGGCAGGCGTGGAGGTGGCACCGGTGAGCGAGCGGAAACCCGGCGGCGGCCCTGGTGGCGGCTCCGGCGGCGCCGGCGGCTCCGGCCGTACGGTCCGGCGCGCGTACTTGCGGACGAAGTCGATCGAACAGTCCATCAGGGACACCGAGGAGCCCGAGCACGCCCTGACCCGGTCGCTGTCCGCCCTGGACCTCACGGTCTTCGGCGTCGGCGTGATCATCGGCACCGGCATCTTCGTCCTCACCGGAGCCGTCGCCAAGCAGCAGGCGGGCCCCGCGACCGCGCTCGCCTTCATCGTCGCGGGCATCGTCTGCGGGCTGGCCGCCCTCTGCTACGCCGAGTTCGCCTCGACCGTGCCGGTGGCCGGGTCCGCGTACACCTTCTCGTACGCCTCACTGGGCGAGCTGCCCGCCTGGATCATCGGCTGGGACCTGGTGCTGGAGTTCGCGCTCGGCACCGCCGTGGTCGCGGTCGGCTGGGCCGGCTACATCCGCTCCCTGCTGGCCAACGCCGACTGGCGGTTGCCCAGTGCGCTGTCCGGCCCCGACGTGGCACACGGCTTCTCCTTCGACGTGCTCGCCGCCGCGCTGGTGCTGGTGATCACCGCGATCCTCGTCCTCGGGATGAAGCTCTCCGCACGCGTCACCTCGGTGGTCGTCGCGATCAAGGTGGCCGTGGTGCTGCTCGTCATCATCGCGGGCTCCTTCTTCATCGACCCGGCCAACTACCACCCCTTCATCCCCGAGGCCAAGGGCACGATCTCGGGTTCCGGATTCGGCGCGCCCCTGATCCAGCTGATGTTCGGCTACCAGCCGACGACCTTCGGCGTCGAGGGCATCTTCACCGCCGCCGCCGTGGTCTTCTTCGCCTTCATCGGCTTCGACGTCGTGGCGACCGCGGCGGAGGAGACCAGGCACCCCCAGCGGGACATGCCCCGCGGCATCCTCGGCTCGCTCCTCATCTGCACCGCGCTCTACGTCGCCGTGTCCATCGTGGTCACCGGGATGCAGAAGTACACCCGGCTGTCCGTGGACGCCCCGCTCGCCGACGCCTTCAAGGCCACCGGACACCCCTTCTACGCGGGCGTCATCAGCTTCGGCGCGGCGGTCGGGCTCACCACGGTGTGCATGATCCTGCTGCTCGGCCAGAGCCGGGTGTTCTTCGCGATGAGCCGGGACGGGCTGCTGCCCAGGTTCTTCTCCCGGGTGCATCCGCGCTTCGGCACGCCGTACCGCTCGACGATCCTGCTCGGCGTGCTCATCGCCGTCGTCGCGGGGTTCACCAGCATCTCCCAGCTGGCGGCCCTGGTGAACATCGGCACGCTCTTCGCCTTCGTCGTGGTCGCGCTCGGTGTGCCCATCCTCCGCCGCACCCGGCCCGACCTGCCCCGCGCCTTCCGCACGCCCTGGGTGCCGGTGCTGCCGATGCTGTCGGTGGCCGCCTCGGTGTGGCTGATGCTCAATCTGCCCGCCGAGACCTGGCTGCGGTTCGCGGTGTGGATGGTCATCGGCCTGGTCGTCTACTTCCTGTACGGCCACCGCCACAGCCGGGTGAATGAGGTGGGTGCGCGTACGGAGTAGGGCGGTTCGCGAGACGCCGGGCAGGGGCTTGCGGCGAGACGTCCGGCGGGGGCTTGGGAGGGACCCATGACGAGACGTCCGGCTGGGGCCTGGCAGGGACCCATGACGAGACGTCCGGCAGGGGGGGGCCGGGCACGGGCCTACGACGACACGTCCGGCACGGGCCTGGGCAGGGCCCTATGACGAGACGTCCGGGCGGACCGTCCGGGGGCCCGTCACCTGCGCGCCCAGGTCCATGACCCGCGCCCGCAGCCCCCGGTCCGCCGTCACCACCAGGCAGTCGCGCCCCTTTTCGCGGGCGTCCGCCACCACCGCCACGATGTGGTCGTCGCCGCTGCCCGGCGCGTCCTCCACCCGTACGTCCCCCGCCGGCTCGACCCCGCGCGCCGCGCCCTCGACGACCATCACGATGTCCACCGGAGGGCGGGTGGCCCAGTCGGGCACGCCCGGACGGGGTGGGAGTCCGGCCCCGGGAAGGCCGGCCAGACGGTCGCGGAGCCGCTCGGCGGCGCCGCGGCGGTCGCGCCACCAGCCGTCGGGGACCGAGCCGATCACATTGGCGGCATCGACCACCACAAGGCCATCCATAGTCCGAGCAAATTACTATGGACATCGTTCATTCGGAGGTAACGGCTCGGGGAAGGTTGGCAGCGAGCCATGGCGTTGCGGTTGCTCCGCGGCAAGGACGGCAGGCTCACGGCCTACGCGCAGGTGGCGGGCGGTGTCGCCCGCTGGACCGAGGACCGCCCCGGCGGATCGTCCTGGACCGGACCGTGGCTGATCGAGGTCCCCGGGCTGTCTCAGGTGACGGTCGCTCAGGGCGCCGACGGCTACGCCCATCTGCTGGGGACGCGGCGTACGGAGGACAAGGACGGGCCGCGGGTCGACATCGTCCACGCCACCCAGTTCCAGACCGGGCGTCCCCTGACCGCGTGGCACTCCCTGGGCACCCCGCACCCCAAGGACCGCGCCAAGGCGCGGCGGATCGGCCCGCCGGCCGCGGCCCTGGACTCCACCGGCGCGCTCCGGGTCTTCGTCCGCAACGCCGGGGGCGGGGTGAGCGCGCGGCGGCAGGACCCCAAGGGGACATGGGAACGCTGGACCGACTGGAAGGGCACGCACCTGCTGGACGGCCTGTCGGCGGCCGCGACCGCCGACGGCCGTCTGGAACTGTTCGCACCGGCCGGGAAGGGCGCCGCGCTGCGCTGGTACCAGCCCAAGCCCGGCGCCGCCCCGCAGCGGGGCGAGGACATCCCCGCCGACGCCCAGCCGGATTCGGCGTCCGCGGTGGAGAGCAGCCCCGGCACCCTCACCCACTACTGGCGCGACGCCCACAGCGGTGAGGTCCTGGCCTGGCGGCCGGACGCCCCGGCCCCCGCACGGCTGGGCGGGGCGACGGGCACCGGCCCGGTCGCCGCGGTGCGCGCCGTGGTCGACGGCCACGACTGCACCGTCCTGGCCCACCGGGACACCGCGACCGGCGCGCTGGCGGTCGCCGCCTACCCCTGCGAGGACGAGGCGGCGGGGGTGTGGTGGACACCCTCGGGCGAGCCGGGCGCCCACACCCCGGCACTGGCGATCGACGGGCGGGGCCGGGTGGTGCTGGCCGCGCTGGGGCTGGACGGAGGTCTCCTGGTGGCCCGTCAGAAGACCGACGAGGCCGGACTGGCACTCGAGGCGTGGACCCGCGTGGGACGCGGCTGAGGGGACGCGGCGGCGTCGCCGGGTGCCGGGCTCGTTGGGGTGGGCGCCGGGGGCGGCTTCCGTGCTCGGTGGCAGAGGCTCCGCCGGACTGCGGGCAGGCCGCCCCTCCGGGTACCCCCTAAATAACGCTTGATCTGACGCAACTATTTTGTCAATCAGTTTCCAGAGGGGTGCCCTACCCCCTGCTGTCCGGCATTGGCCTCGGCCCCCGGACATGGAAGCCGCCACCGGCGCTCGCTCCCACCGGCCCAGCTCCCGGCGGCGAGCGCCCGGCCTGGCACCCGGCAGCAACGCCCTTGTACGAGGTCGGTCCGCTGGAGGGAGGGCCGCCGGAGCGGCACGGGTGCCGACGGTGTGAGCGCGGAACGCAGGGGCGCCGGGCGGGCCGATTTCTCGGGCTCACCCGGCGCTCCGTCGCACCGCTTTGTCGTTACGCCGGGACGCTCGCCACGCCCGGAGCCAGGAACGTCTTGCCGTTCACCCGCTCCGAGATGCCCTCGCGGTCCAGGTACGGCGTGATGCCGCCCAGGTGGAAGGGCCAGCCCGCGCCGGTGATCAGGCACAGGTCGATGTCCTGCGCCTCGGCGACGACGCCTTCCTCGAGCATCAGGCCGATCTCCTGAGCCACGGCGTCCAGCACCCGGGCGCGCACCTGCTCCTCGGTCAGGACGGTGTCGCCCTGCTGGAGCAGCGCGGCGACCTCCGGGTCCAGCTCCGGCTTTCCGGAGTCGTGCACGTAGAAGCCGCGCTTGCCCGCCTCGACCACGCGCTTGAGGTTCTCCGAGACCGTGAAGCGGTCCGGGAACGCGCCGTGCAGCGTCTCGGAGACGTGCAGCCCGATCGCCGGGCCGACCAGCTCCAGCAGCACCAGCGGGGACATCGGCAGCCCCAGCGGCTCCACCGCGCGCTCGGCGACCTCGACCGGGGTGCCCTCGTCGATGACGTTCTGGATCTCGCCCATGAAGCGGGTCAGGATCCGGTTGACCACGAACGCGGGGGCGTCCTTGACCAGGACGGCGGTCTTCTTCAGCTTCTTGGCCACGCCGAAGGCGGTGGCCAGCGCCGCGTCATCGGTCTTCTCACCGCGGACGATCTCCAGCAGCGGCAGGATCGCGACCGGGTTGAAGAAGTGGAAGCCCACGACCCGCTCGGGGTGCTTGAGCTGGGACGCCATCTCGGACACCGACAGCGAGGAGGTGTTGGTGGCGAGGATGGCGTGCTCCGGCACGACCGCCTCGACCTCGGCGAACACCTGCTGCTTGACGCCCATCTCCTCGAAGACGGCCTCGATGACGAAGTCGGCGTCACCGAAGGCGGCGGCCTTGTCCAGCGACCCGGTCACCGCGGCCTTGAGCCGGTTGGCCTTGTCCTGGTTGATCCGGCCCTTGAGCAGCAGCTTGTCGATCTCGCCGTGGACATAGCCCACGCCCTTGTCGACGCGCTCCTGGTCGATGTCGGTCAGCACGACCGGCACCTCCAGCCGCCGCGCGAACAGCAGCGCCAGCTGCGAGGCCATCAGGCCCGCGCCCACGACGCCCACCTTGGAGACCGGGCGCGCCAGCGACTTGTCCGGGGCGCCGGCCGGGCGCTTGCCGCGCTTCTGCACCAGGTTGAAGGCGTAGATGCCGCTGCGCAGCTCGCCGCCCATGATCAGATCGGCGAGCGCCTTCTCCTCGGCCTCGTAGCCGCGGGCGAGGTCGCCGTTGCGGGCGGCGTCGATGATCTCCAGCGCGCGGTAGGCGGCCGGGGCCGCCCCGTGCACCTTGCTGTCGGCGATGGCCCGGCCGCGCACGATGGCCTCGTGCCAGGCGTCACCGCGGTCGATCTCGGGCCGTACGACCTCGATCTCGCCCTTGAGGACGGAGGCGGTCCAGATCAGCGACTGCTCCAGGAAGTCCGCGCCCTCGAAGATCGCGTCCGCGATCCCGAGCTCGTAGACCTGCTCGCCCTTGAGCTGCTTGTTCTGGTTGAGGGAGTTCTCGATGATGACCGAGACCGCGCGGTCGGCGCCGATCAGGTTCGGCAGCAGGGTGCAACCGCCCCAGCCGGGGACCAGGCCCAGGAACACCTCGGGCAGCGAGAAGGCGGGCAGGGCCGCGGAGACGGTGCGGTAGGAGCAGTGCAGCCCGACCTCGACGCCACCGCCCATCGCCGCGCCGTTGTAGTACGCGAAGGTGGGCACGGCCAGGTTGGCCAGCCGCTTGAAGACGTCGTGGCCGCCCTTGGCGATGGCCAGCGCGTCCTCGTGGCGCTTCAGCAGCTCCACGCCCTTGAGGTCGGCGCCCACGGCGAAGATGAACGGCTTGCCGGTGATGCCGACACCGGTGATCTCGCCGTCCGCGGCCTCCTTCTCGACCTGGTCGATCGCCGTGTTGAGCTGGGCGAGCGAGGCCGGGCCGAAGGTGGTGGGCTTGGTGTGGTCCAGGCCGTTGTCCAGCGTGATGAGCGCGAACCGGCCCGCGCCCTGGGGGAGATCGAGGTGGCGGACGTGCGCCTGCGTCACGACCTCGCCCGGGAACAGCTCGGCCGCTCCCTTGAGAAGCTCTGCGGTGTTGGTCACTTGTTCCCCTCGAAGTGCGGGTTCTCCCAGATCACGGTGCCACCCATGCCGAAGCCGATGCACATGGTCGTGATGCCGTAACGGACCTGCGGCTGCTCTTCGAACTGCCGGGCCAGCTGCGTCATCAGCCGCACACCGGAGGAGGCCAGCGGATGGCCGAAGGCGATCGCGCCGCCGTACTGGTTGACGCGCGGATCGTCGTCCGCGATGCCGTAGTGGTCCAGGAACGACAGGACCTGGACCGCGAACGCCTCGTTGATCTCGAACAGGCCGATGTCCTCGATCGACAGACCGGCCTTGGCGAGGGCCTTCTTGGTGGCCGGGACCGGGCCGTAGCCCATCACCTCGGGCTCGACGCCCGCGAAGGCGAAGGAGACCAGGCGCATCCTCACCGGCAGCCCCAGCTCCCGGGCGACGTCCTCGGCGGCGATCAGCGAGGCGGTGGCGCCGTCGTTGAGCCCCGCGGAGTTACCGGCGGTGATCCGGCCGTGCGGGCGGAACGGGGTCTTCAGCGAGGCCAGGCCCTCCAGTGTGGTGCCCGGCCGCATCGGCTCGTCGGCGGTCGCCAGGCCCCAGCCCAGTTCCCCGCCCTCGGGGCTGGTCCGGCGCACCGAGACCGGCACCAGGTCCTGCTGGATCTTGCCATTGGCGTACGCCTTGGCGGCCTTCTCCTGGCTGCGCACCGCGAACTCGTCGGCGCGTTCCTTGGTGAGGTGCGGCAGCCGGTCGTGGAGGTTCTCCGCCGTCATGCCCATGAACAGGGCCGACTCGTCGACCAGCTTCTCGGAGACGAAGCGGGGGTTGGGGTCGACGGCCTCGCCCATGGGGTGGCGGCCCATGTGCTCCACACCGCCCGCGACGACGGCGTCGTACGCGCCGAAGGCGATGGACCCGGCGGTCGTCGTCACGGCCGTCATCGCACCGGCACACATCCGGTCGATGGCGTAGCCGGGGACCGACTGGGGCAGCCCGGCCAGGATGCCCGCGGTGCGGCCGATGGTCAGCCCCTGGTCGCCGATCTGCGTCGTCGCGGCGATGGCCACCTCGTCGATGCGCTCCGGCGGCAGGTCCGGGTTGCGGCGCAGCAGCTCCCGGATGCACTTGACGACCAGGTCGTCGGCGCGGGTCTCGTGGTAGATGCCCTTCGGGCCCGCCTTGCCGAATGGGGTCCGGACGCCGTCGACGAAGACGACGTCCCTAGCGGTACGAGGCACGTTGGCTCTCCTCCAGGTGCGGGATGGCACTGCTGCGGGCACGCCCGGGGGCGCGCCGTCACACCCTCATGCTACTTATGAGTAACCAAGCTGCCCAGTCCTCGCGACCGGAGGGTTGAAGGTCACAGCCGTGGACCGGCGGCGCCCGCCGCCGGTCCACGCGCGTCACATCACACCGGGGGCACCAGCAAGGCGGCCGTCAGCGCCGGGGTCACCTGGTCGATCTGCCAGGCGCGGGCGCCGTGACCAGCGAGAACGGAGGCGACCGCGTCCGCCGTCGGCTCGGCCGGCGGCTCCCAGCACAGCCGCCGGACGGTGTCCGGGGCGATCAGGTTCTCCTGGGGAAGATTCAGCTGTTCCGCCAGTTGGGTGACGGCCGCGCGCGCCGCGGCGAGCCGTGCCGCCGCGGCCGGGTCCTTGTCCGCCCACGCCCGGGGCGGGGGCGGCCCGGCCACCGGCTGGCCCGGCTGCGGAAGGTCGGCTTCCGGCAGGGCCCGCGCCCGGTCCACCGCGGCCTGCCACTGCTCCAGCTGACGCCGGCTCATCCGATGGCCGAAACCGCTCAGCGCGGCCAGCGCCCGGACGTTCGCGGGCAGGGCCAGCGCGGCCTCCACGATCGCCGCGTCGCCCAGCACCTTGCCCGGTGAGACATCGCGGCGCTGGGCGATCCGGTCCCGGGCCGTCCACAACTCGCGCACCACGGCCATCTGCCGGCGCCTTCGGATCTTGTGCATCCCCGACGTCCGCCGCCAGGGGTCCTTGCGCGGCGGGGCGGGCGGGGCCGCGGCGATGGCCGCGAACTCCTGGTGCGCCCACTCCAGCTTGCCCTGCCGGGTCAGCTCCTCCTCCAGCGCGTCGCGCAGGTCGACCAGCAGCTCGACATCGAGCGCGGCGTAGTGCAGCCAGGGCTCGGGCAGCGGACGGGTGGACCAGTCGACGGCGGAGTGGCCCTTCTCCAGGGCGTATCCGAGGATGTTCTCGACCATGGCGCCCAGCCCCACCCGGGCGAAACCGGCCAGCCGGCCCGCGAGTTCGGTGTCGAAGATCCGGGACGGGATCATGCCTATGTCACGCAGACACGGCAGATCCTGGGTCGCGGCATGCAGCACCCACTCGGCGTCGGCGATCGCGGCGCCCAGACCCGACAGGTCGGGGCAGCCGACGGGGTCGATCAGTGCGGTCCCCGCTCCGGCCCGGCGCAGCTGGACCAGATAGGCCCGCTGCCCGTAGCGGTAGCCGGAGGCGCGCTCGGCGTCGACGGCCACCGGGCCATGGCCCGCGGCGAAGGCCGCGACGACCTCGGCGAGCGCGTCCGCGTCGGCGGTGACGGGCGGGATGCCCTCACGCGGCTCCAGCAAGGGGACCGGCGCCGGGGGGAGGTCGTCCGGGGGGGCGCCCCCGGTGGTTCGCAGTGTCGTCTCTGCTGCGGTCTCTTGGGCGTCGGTCACCTGTCAAGGGTAGCTGTGTGCGGCGGTAACGCAGGGCGCCCGTCGACGGAACGTTCCGTCGACGGGCGCGGGGACCGCCCCTTCGGAGGCGAACCGGGCCGGTGAGGGGCGCCGGGCGGTACAGCTCAGTGGATGATCCCGGTGCGCAGCGCGACCGCGACCATTCCGGCCCGGTCGCCGGTGCCGAGCTTGCGGGCGATCCGGGCGAGGTGACTCTTCACGGTGAGTGCGGACAGGCCCATCGAGACGCCGATGGCCTTGTTGGACTGGCCCTCCGCAACCAGCCTCAGCACCTCGACCTCGCGGCCCGACAGCTCCCGGTAGCCGCCCGGGTGGCCGGGGGCGCCCGGCGGGCGACGGTGCATCCGGGCGGCGGCGCCGAGCGGGGTGGCGCCGGGACGGCCCGGGATGCCGAGGTTGGTGCGGGTGCCGGTGACGACGTAGCCCTTGACGCCACCGGCCAGCGCGTTCCGTACGGCGCCGATGTCATCGGCGGCGGACAGGGCCAGCCCGTTGGGCCAGCCCGCGGCGCGGGTCTCGGACAGCAGCGTCAGGCCGGAGCCGTCGGGGAGGTGGACGTCGGCGACGCAGATGTCGCGCGGGTTGGCGATACGGGGACGGGCCTCCGCGATGGACGACGCCTCGATGACGTCGCGCACCCCGAGGGCCCAGAGGTGACGGGTGACGGTGGAACGAACGCGGGGGTCGGCGACGACGACCATGGCCGTCGGCTTGTTCGGGCGGTAGGCGACCAGGCTGGACGGTTGCTCGAGGAGAACAGACACCAGGCCTCCTGGGAAGTTGTGGGACGGGTCACCACGTCCTTCGGCACCGATACGGTCCGGCTTTAGAGAATGATCACGATTTGGTGAGTAACAATTCGGGCAATTAGGACGACTGATCGATCAGGCTTGGTCTTTGGGGCTCGTTCTCCCCCAGCTACCGCTGGGAGGTGCCCCCGGCCTGAAGACCCGAGAACCCGGGGACTCCGCGGCGCCCTGCGGTTCAGCCAGTCACCGTAAGGAGGTGCCTCCCGGCCGGAAGGCCTCAGCGCCCGGGACCGCTACGGCACTCAGCGTGCCTGGGGGCCGCGTCGCTGGGGCAGGGAGACGACCCCCGCCTCGGTGGTCCCTGCCGGGGGCAGGCCGGCGATCTGGCACAGGAGGTCGCACCAGGCGGCCAGATGCGCCGCGGTGTCCGGCGCGCCCGGCGGTTCGGTGGTGCCCTCTGCCGTCGGCTCCGGGGGGCGCGGGCCGGGGTGGGCCGGTTCGGGGGCCGGGTGGTCGGACGGGGTCCAGGAGGCCCGGATCTCGATCCGGGTCGACGGCTCCCGCTCGCCCATCGCGCCGAAGTAGTGCGAGCTCGCCCGGGTGACCGTGCCGCTGGGCGCCCCGTAGGACAGGCCGCGTGCCTCCAGGGCGCCGGTGAGCCAGGACCAGCACACCTCGGGCAGCAGCGGATCCGCCGCGATCTCCGGCTCCAGGTCGGCGTGGACCAGCGTGACCAGGCGGAAGGTGCCGCGCCAGGCGTCGTGTCCGGCCGGGTCGTGCAGCAGGATCAGCCGCCCCTCGGCCAGCTCCTCGTCGTCGCCGGACGCGCCGGTGACCACCGCCTCCAGCGCGTACGAGTAGGGTGCGAGCCGACGCGGGGGTGGGGTCGGGTCGAGCTCCACCTCGGGCCGCACCCGCACGCCGCGCAGCGCGGCGACGGCATGCCGGAAGGCGGGCGGGGTGTCCGCACCGCCCGCGTCCGTGCCGTCAGGGCCGTCAGCACCGTTCGAGAGGTGTCCTTGAACCGCTGCCATGCCCGGAAGACTAGGCGCAGTGAGGGCCCCAACCGGGGAGGAACACCCGGGTTGGCGGGTCACTCGTTCGGCCCGTGCGAAGATTTGGGGCATGAGCGCCAATGAGGGGCCCTCGGGCCAGCAGCAGACCGGCCGCGCCGCGGCCCGTGCCACAGCCGATTCGGCTTTTCTGCGGGCGTGTCGCCGGGAACCGGTGCCCCACACGCCGGTGTGGTTCATGCGGCAGGCGGGGCGCTCGCTCCCGGAGTACCGCAAGCTCCGTGAGGGCATCGCGATGCTCGACTCCTGCATGCGGCCCGACCTGATCACCGAGATCACCCTGCAGCCGGTGCGCCGGCACCGGGTGGACGCGGCGGTCTACTTCAGCGACATCGTCGTACCGCTCAAGGCCATCGGCATCGACCTCGACATCAAGCCCGGTGTCGGGCCGGTCATCGCGCGGCCGATCCGCACCCGGGCCGATCTGGAGCGGCTGCGTCCGCTCGACCCGGACGATGTGAAGTACGTCACCGAGGCCGTCGGCGCGCTCGTCGGCGAACTCGGCGCGACCCCGCTCATCGGCTTCGCGGGCGCCCCCTTCACGCTCGCCAGCTATCTGATCGAGGGCGGCCCCTCGCGCAACCACGAGCACACCAAGGCGCTCATGTACGGCGACCCGGCGCTCTGGGCCGCCCTGCTCGACCGGCTCGCGGACATCACCTCCGCCTTCCTGAAGGTGCAGATCGAGGCGGGCGCCTCGGCGATCCAGCTCTTCGACTCCTGGGCGGGCGCCCTGGCCCCCGCCGACTACCGCCGCAGCGTGCTGCCCGCCTCCGCGAAGGTCTTCGAGGCCGTCGCCGGATACGGTGTGCCGCGCATCCACTTCGGTGTGGGCACCGGTGAGCTGCTCGGGCTGCTCGGCGAGGCGGGCGCGGACGTCGTCGGCGTCGACTGGCGGGTGCCGCTGGACGAGGCCGCCCGGCGGGTCGGCCCCGGCAAGGCGCTCCAGGGCAACCTCGACCCCGCCGTGCTCTTCGCCCCGCGCACGGCCGTCGAGGCCAAGGCGGACGAGGTGCTGGCGGCGGCCCGCGGGCTGGAGGGGCATATCTTCAACCTCGGCCACGGCGTTCTGCCCAGCACCGACCCGGACGCGCTGACCCGGCTCGTCGAATACGTGCACACCAGGAGCAAGGGCGGCGCGGACTGACCGGGGCCCCGAGCGGCTCCCGGGGCCGCTCCGGCTCCGGGCACGGCCTCGATACCGCCCGCGCGGCGGGCTCAGCGGCGCTCGGCCTGCCGTACCGTCGCCGCCGCCTTGCGCGCCGCCACCAGCACCGGGTCCCACACCGGGGAGAACGGCGGGGCGTAGCCCAGGTCCAGCGCGGTCATCTGCTCCACCGTCATCCCGGCGGTCAGCGCGACCGCCGCGATGTCGACCCGTTTGCCCGCGCCCTCGCGGCCGACGATCTGCGTGCCGAGCAGCCGTCCGGTGCGCCGCTCGGCGAGCATCTTCACCGTCATCGGCCGGGTGTCCGGGTAGTACCCGGCCCGGCTGGTCGACTCGATGGTGACCGTCTCGAACTTCAGCCCCACGGAGGTCGCTTCGGCCTCCAGCAGCCCGGTGCGGGCGATCTCCAGATCGCAGACCTTGCTGACGGCGGTGCCGACGACACCGGGGAAGGTCGCGTAGTCGCCGCCCACGTTGGAGCCGATGACCTGGCCGTGCTTGTTGGCGTGGGTGCCCAGCGGAATGTGCCGGGTGCGACCGGACACCAGATCGAGGACCTCGACACAGTCGCCGCCGGCCCAGATGTTGTCGTAACCGCGCACGCGCATGGCCAGATCGGTCAGCAGCCCGCCGTGGTCGCCCACTGGCAGCCCCGCCTCCTGGGCGAGCCCGGTCTCGGGGGCCACGCCGAGGCCCAGGATCACCAGATCGGCGGGGTATTCGTCGACCTTGGTGGCCACGGCCCGCACCCGGCCGTCCTCGCCCGTGACCACCTCGGTGACCTCGGCACCGGTCACGGTGTCGATGCCGAGCCCCGACATCGCCTCGCGCACCAGCCGCCCCATGTCGGGGTCGAGCGTGGACATGGGCTGCTCACCGCGTTCGAGGACGGTGACCCGGCAGCCGCGCCGCATGAGCGCCTCGGCCATCTCCACCCCGATGTATCCGGCGCCGATCACGACCGCCCGCTCGACCCGGGTCGACTCCAGGGTCTCCAGCAGCGCCCGCCCGTGCTCCAGGGTCTGCACCCCGTGCACGCCGGGCGCGTCGATCCCCGGCATGGCGGGGCGGCGCGGCCGCGCGCCGGTGGCGATGACCAGGTCGTCGAAGCCGTGCCAGCGCTCGCCCGTACCGCGCGGATCGAGGTCCCGCGCCAGGACCCGCTGCCCGGCGAGGTCGATCTCGACCACCTCGGTGTGCGTCCGTACGTCGATCCCGCGGCCCCGGTGCGCCTCGGGCGTACGGGCGACCAGCTCATCGGGGCCGTCCACCAGCTCGCCGACCCAGTAGGGGATGCCGCAGGCCGAGTACGAGGTGAACGGGCCCCGCTCGAAGGCGAGGATCTCCAGCTCGCTCCGGCTCCTGAGCCTGCGCGCCTGCGACGCGGCCGACATGCCCGCCGCGTCGCCCCCGATGACCACCATGCGCCGTGCCGCCGCCATGTTCGCCCCTCCACCACTGGATGTCCGGCTGTCGTGGGACCAACCTATGCGCGTGCGGCGTGCCTATGCGCGTACGGCGTGCTCCCGGATCAGCACGTACAGCACGGCGCTCAGGAGCATCAGCGCGCCGTCGATGTACACCGCGTGCGTCCAGCTGCCGTAAGTGTCGAAGAGGGTGCCGCTGAGCGCCGGGCTGATCACCGCGCCGATCTCCCCGACCAGGTTGAACAGGCCGAAGGCCGCGCCCCGTTCGGTGGCGCCGACCACATCGCTCAGCAGTGCGTGCGCCATCGGCTGGAGCGCGTTGAAGAACAGGCTGGTCACGAAGAGCAACACGGACATCACCCAGAGGGAGGGCTTGTCATGGGTCTGCAGATACGCGGCGAAGACCAGCACCAGCACCCCCTGGACCACGGTGAACGCGATCAGCAGCGGCCGCCGCCCCCACCCCCGGGCCTTCGCCCGGTCCGAGAGCCGGCCCCCGACGGGGAAGCCGAGGATGCCCGCGCCCGCGTTGAAGGTGGCCACCAGCGCGGCGTTCTGGAACGAGCTGTGGGCGGCGTCCGCGACGATCGACACCGACCAGAAGCTGAAGAACCACAGATTCCACATGACCGCGATGAAGGCGAAGCTGAGCAGCAGCACATTGCGGTTCCGCGAGACCGCGCCCAGCCGCGTGCTCCGCCGGGTGAAGATCGCCCCGATCAGCAGGAACGCCAGTACGCACTCCAGGACGGCCACGCCCCAGCTCGGCATCCCCGCCCCGTCGGCGATCAGGTAGACCACCATGACCGCGGCGCACAGCACCACCGAGATCCCCAGCAGCCGCAGGGTGGAGCCGGTGGCCTTGAGCGGGCCGCCGATACGGCGCATATAGACCGCGGTGGCCCAGCCGAACGCCAGCGTGGCCCCGCCCAGCACCAGGAACGGCATCCGCCAGGCGTCCTCCGCGCCGAACGCCGCCCCGCCCCAGTCGATCAGATACGGCGCGCTGATGGTCGCGACCGTCAGCCCGATGGACAGTCCGGTGATGGCGACGCCCATGCCCAGACCGGCCTTGGCGGGCGGGGTGCGCTGGGCGATCAGCGAACGGTCGTTGGAGTAGAAGACGCCCTCGCCGAGCCCGGTCAGCACCCGCAGCACGACGAAGGCGATCAGCCCGGTCATCATGCCGCTGGCCAGGGTCGTGACCCCCGCCCACAGCAGCGAGACCGCGAGCATCGTGCGGTGCCCGAAGCGGTCGCCGAGATAGCCGCCGGGGAACTGGGTCAGCATGTAGCCCGCGAAGAAGAGGCTGCCGATCAGACCGCCGAGCGCGTGCGGATGGCTCGCGGAGCCCAGCATGCCGTGGTCGTGGTCGATCAGCCAGGTGACGACCGGGCCGGTGATGGTGCGGTCGGCGTAGCTGAAGAGCCAGCCGCCCAGCAGCATGGCCCACAGGGTGTGGTACGGCTGCCAGCCGCCCCGGGAGGTCGCCCGCCCCTGCGCGGCGGGCTCGGCGGTCACTTCGGGCATGTCCCGGGGTCCCCCTTCGGGCGCGGGCTGCACGCTCGACGGCGCGGTGTGTGCCACACAGAATGTGGCCGGGCACCCGCCCCGGCAAGACGCGCTCCGGGTTCTTTCAGTGACCGGAAGCCTTGGTGACGAGGGGTTGACCCGGAGCCCACGGTCACTGTGGCCCGTCCGGCGCCGGGCGCCGGGCCTCTCGGCTCCGGTCTTCCGGCCGGTCTCAGCCTTCCTGCCGGCCCCGGCCGGGACGCTTTCGCTCCGAGAGCCCCGGCGGTGTCCGCGCATGCGTCCGGCCCACCGGACGTCATCGGGGCGGGCGGGAAAGACCCTAGGCGGCGAGGGTGCGGGAGATGCCGTGGGCCGCGACCCGTACGGCCGGGATCAGCCCCGGGGCCACCCCCTCCCCGGCCGGCACCACCACCGACAGCGAGGCCACCACCTCCCCGCCCGGCCCGCGCACCGGGGCGGCGATGGACAGCCCCTCCATGGTGATCTGCCGCTCGCTGACCGCGATCCCGGTGCGCCGCACCTCGGCGAGGACGGCCCGCAGCCGGTGCGGGTCCTGGATCGTCATCTCGGTGTAACGCCGCAGCGGGCGGGCGCACACCTGCTCGGCCAGCCGGGGCGGCCCGTAGGCGAGCAGCACCAGCCCGACACCGGTGGCGTGCAGCGGCCAGCGGCTGCCGACCCGGGTGCGCACCTGGACCGCGGAGCGCCCCGAGATCAGCTCCACGTACACCACCTCCAGGCCGTCCCGCACGGCCAGCTGGACGTTCTCGTGGGTGGCCTCGTACAGGTCCTCCATGAACGGCAGCGCCGCCTCGCGCACCCCGCCCCCGCGCGGTGAGAGCATCGCCACCTCCCACAGCCGCAGTCCGACGTGGTACGCCCCGGTGGCGTCGCGCTCCAGCGCGCCCCAGCGGGTGAGCGTGGCGACCAGCCGGTGCGCGGTGGCCAGCGGCAGTCCGGCGCGCCGGGCGAGGGCGGTGAGGGTCAGCGAGCGGTGCGAGGCGTCGAACGCGCCGAGGACCGCCAGCATCCGGCCCGCGACCGAGCGGCCGGTGTCCGGGCGGCGGGGGGCCGGGGAGCGCGGTGTGCCCATGGGGGCGCGCGGGCGTGGTGAGGTCATGACAGCGGGAGACCGACGTAGTTCTCGGCGAGTTCGGCGGAGGCGGTGGGGGAGGAGGCGATCCGCTCCAGCCGCGCGAGCCGCAGCCGGTCCTCGAACGGGCCGGCGTCCGGGTGCCGGTGGAGCGTGTCCGTCATGAAGTACGAGAACCGCTGGGCCTGCCAGACCCGGCGCAGACAGGTCCGCGAGTAGCCGTCCAGCAGCTCGGACGAGCCGGTCTCCTGCTGGTGGATCAGCGCACGGGCCAGGGTGATCACGTCGCTGACGGCCAGATTGAGCCCCTTGGCGCCGGTGGGCGGCACGATATGCGCCGCGTCGCCCGCCAGGAAGAGCCGGCCGTGGCGCATCGGCTCCTGGACGAAGCTGCGCATCGGGGTGACCGAGACGGCGGTGATCGGGCCGCGCTCCAGCGTCCAGTCCCCGTCGAGCGCGAAGCGGACCGACAGCTCGTCCCAGATCCGCTCATGGGACCAGTCCGCCGGGTCGGTGCCATTGGGCACTTGGAGGTAGAGCCGGGAGACCTGGGGGGAGCGCATGCTGTGCAGGGCGAAGCCGCGCTCGTGGCGAGCGTAGATCAGCTCCTCGCAGGACGGCGCCACATCGGCCAGCACACCGAGCCAGGAGTAGGGATAGCCGTGCTCGAAGGTGCGGACCCGGTCGGCGGGGACGGCGCGCCGGGCGATGCCGTGGAAGCCGTCGCAGCCCGCCACGTAGTCGCAGGTCAGGGTCTGTTCGCGGCCGTGGTGGCGGAAGCGGATCACGGGCGCGGCGGAGTCCGGCTTCTCGATGGCCAGCGCCTCGGCCTCGAACAGCAGCGGGGGACCGCCGGGCTCGTCCAGCTGGAGCGCGATCAGATCCTTGACGATCTCCGTCTGGGCGTAGACCATCACCGACTTGCCGCCGGTGGCGGAGGGGAAGTCCACGCGGTGGCCGCGGCCGTCGAAGCGCAGCTCGATGCCGTGGTGGGGCAGCCCCTCGCGGTCCAGGCGCTCGCCGGCGCCGCACTCCCGCAGCACGTCCACGGTGCCCTGCTCCAGGATTCCGGCCCGCTGGCGCCGCTCGACGTACGCCCGGTCCCGGCTCTCCAGCACCACGCAGTCGATCCCGGCGCGGTGCAGCAGCCGGGCGAGCAGCAGACCGGCGGGCCCGCCGCCGATGATGCCGACGGTCGTGCGCATCACATTGTCCCCTTGCTGTGGCTTGTCACTGTGGCTTGTTGCTGTGGTTGTTCGCGGAGTGAAACTTCGTTCATAATCGGCTGGTGATGAGTTTCAGCCCGGTGCCCCCGCATGTCAATGGCCCCGTCGGCCCCCTCGAGCGCGGTCTCGCCGTGCTGCGCGAGCTGACCCGGCTGGCCGCGCACGAGGGGCGGACCACGGTCCGTCCCGGCGATCTCGTCCGTGGCACGGGGCTCGCCCGGTCCGTGGTCGACCGGGTGGTGGGCACGCTCGAACAGCTCGGCTACGTGACGCTCGACGGGCGCGACATCGGCCTCGCGGTCCGGCTGATGGAGCTGGGCAACGCGTATCTGGCGGCGAGCGGACTGCCCGGTGCGCTCGGCCCGTTCGCGGAGCGGCTCGCGGACGGCCTCGACGAGTCGGTCTCGGTCGCCGTCCCCGACGGCGACGGAGTGCGCTTCGTCGTCCAGGCCACCCGCCGCCGCACCATGTCCCTCGCCTTCCGCATCGGCGATCTGCTCCCCGCCGAGCGCTGCGCCCCCGGCGCGCTCTTCGCCACCGAGTGGTCCGAGGCCGACTGGGCCGCCTGGCACGCCCGCCGCGCCGAGGACCCCCTGGACGCCACCTTCCCGGCGGTCCCGCCCCGCCCCCGGCCCGCATCCGACGCCGACGTCGAGGCCCACGTCACGGCCGACTTCCAGGCCCGCGTCAAGGAGACCGCGCGCGACGGCTGGGCCGCCGACGACCAGCTGATCGAACCGGGCCTGGTGGCGGTGTCCGTTCCGGTACGGGACGCGTCGGGCCGTATCGTCTGCGCGGTCAACGTGGTCAGCCACACCAGCCGCCATGACGTGGACTCGCTGCGGGCGATGGCGCTGGGCCCGCTGAGCGCCCAACTCCCGGCGATGGCGGCGGCGGTGGCGGCTCCGCCGCCGTACCCCGCCGCATCGGCTCCTTCGGCCGCTTCGGTCCCGGTGGCCCCTTCGGCCGCTTCGGTCACGGGCGCGTCCGCCCCGGCCCCGGACGGGGCGCCGACGGCCGTGGGCGAGGACCCCGCGCGGGTGGCCAAGCGGGAGCTGGGAGCGGGGTTCCTCCAGTCGCTCGCGCGGGGATTGACCGTGCTGCGGGCACTGGGCGGGACGGAGGGCGCCCCTCAGGACGAGGCCCACGCGGCCGGGGGCGCGGCGCGGGAAACCTCCGACAGCAGCGGCAGCCTGACGGGCGGTCAGGCCGAGGCGGGGCCGGGCCGGGGGCCGGCCGACGGGGTGCGGGGCCGGGCCGACGCGGGCCCGTACGGCGGCGCCCGGCGTGGCGGAATGACGCTCAGCGCGGTCGCGGAGGCCACCGGGCTGGCGCGGGCCACCGCCCGGCGCTCGCTGCTCACGCTGGTCGAGCGGGGGTACGCCGAGGCCGACGGCCGGTTCTTCCGGCCGCTGCCACGGGTGCTGGAGCTCGGCTACGCCCCCCTCGCGGACCTCGGCTTCACCGAGATCGCCCAGCCGCATATGCGCGAACTGGTCCGCACCGTCCACGAGTCGGCCTCCCTGGCCGTCCTCGACGGCGGCGACATCCGCTACATCGCACGCGTCCCCACCGTCCGCATCATGAGCGTCAACATCACCATCGGCACCCGCTTCCCCGCCTACGCGACCTCCATGGGCCGGGTGCTGCTCGCCGGCCTGGACGCCGACGCCCGTGCCGCCCATCTCGCCGGGGTGGAGCCCCGGCCGCTCACCCGGCACACCGTGACCTCCGTGCCCGAGCTGGCGCGCATCGTGGAGCGCGCGGCGGCGGACGGGCACGCCCTGGTCGACCAGGAGTTGGAGGAGGGGCTGCGGTCGCTCGCCGTGCCCGTACGGGACGCGCGCGGGCGCGTAGTGGCCGCACTCAACGTGGCGACCCACGCCGGTCGCGGCACCGCCGAGAGCGTTCGCCGGGACCTGCTCCCGGCGCTGTGCGCGGCCGCGGCCCGGATCGAGGCCGACCTGGCCACGGCCTCGGCCCAGCACCCCTTGAAGTCCTTCTGAACCCCGCCCCGGCGCAGCCCCGCCCCGGCGCGCCGGCGCAACCCTGCCCCCGGCGCAGCGCTGCCGCCGTCGCGGCCCGGCCCCAGCGGACCAGGAGCCCCCGCCCCGCCGCAGGACGAGGCGCCGCGCGAGGACCCTCCGCGGCCGGAGCCGCCTCCCACGGCGCCATGAACCGCCGTGTTTTCGCAGGCGTTCGCGGAGTTCAAGGGCCCGGCGGCGGCCGGTGAGCCGGCGGCACTCGCCACCGACGGGTCGTCGCGGCCTCGCGTCGCCCGCGCGGACCCCTCTCAAGGGACCTGCGGACCCCTCTCGAGGGACCTGCGGACCCCTCTCAAGGGCCCCGGGGGCGAGTGAGAGAGTGGGGGCATGAGAGCGGCGAACACCCCGGGGACGGAACGCACCGGCCATGTCGTGGTCATCGGCGGCGGCATCGCGGGGCTGGCGGCGGCCCACCGGCTGCTGGCCGGCGGGGCGCGGGTGACGGTCCTGGAGGCGTCGGGGCGGCTCGGCGGCAAGCTGCGCGCGGGGGAGATCGAGGGCGTACCGGTCGACCTCGGCGCCGAGTCGATGCTCGCCCGCCGCCCGGAGGCGGTCGAGCTGGCGCGCGCCGTGGGCCTCGGCGACCGGCTTCAGCCGCCCGCGACCGCGACCGCCTCCCTCTGGACGCGCGGCGGGCTGCGCCCGATGCCCAAGGGGCATGTGATGGGCGTCCCCGGCGATCTGGCGCCGCTGGCCGCGTCCGGGGTGATCTCGGAGGAGGGGCTGGCCCGGATCGCCCGTGACCGGGAGCTGCCGCCCACACCGGTGGGCGAGGACGTGGCGCTCGGCGAATTCATCGCGGCGCGGCTCGGCCGCGAGGTGGTGGACCGGCTGGTGGAACCGCTGCTGGGCGGGGTGTACGCGGGCGATGTGTACCGCACCTCGATGCGTGCGTCCGTCCCCACCCTCTTCGACGTGGCCCGCTCGGCCCGCCCGCTGACCGAGGGCGTCCGGGAGCTGACCGAGCGCGCCGCGCGACGGCAGGACGGCCCAGTGTTCATGGGCATCGACGGCGGGATCGGCCGGCTGCCGCTCGCGGTCGCCGACGCCGTACGGGCCGCCGGCGGGGAGATCCGCACCGAGGCGCCCGTGCGGGAGCTGCGGCGCACCGCCGACGGCTGGACCGTCGCCGTGGACGGCGCGGACGGCCCGCCGGTGGTGGCGGCCGACGCGGTGGTGCTGGCGGTTCCCGCGCCCGCCGCCGCCCGGCTGCTGACCGGCCTCTCCCCGGTCGCCTCCGCCGAGCTGGCCACCGTCGACTACGCCTCCATGGCACTGGTCACCATGGCCTTCCGCCGTGACGCGATCCTCGGCGTGGACGCGCTCGCCGAGCGCAGCGGCTTTCTGGTGCCGCCGGTGGACGGCCGGACGATCAAGGCGGCGACGTTCTCCAGCCGGAAGTGGGGCTGGCTGCGGGACGCCGACCCCGATCTCTTCGTGCTGCGTACCTCGATCGGGCGGTTTGACGACGAGGCGGATCTGAAGCGGGACGACGCCGACCTGGTAAGGATGTCGCTCGCCGATCTCGGCGAGGCCGTCGGCCTGACGGCCCGGCCCGTGGCGACCCGGGTGGACCGCTGGGACGGCGGGCTGCCCCAGTACCCGGTGGGCCATCTCGACCGGGTGGCCCGCATCCGCGCCGAGGTCGCCAAGGTGCCGGGGCTGGCCGTGTGCGGGGCGCTCTACGACGGCGTGGGCATCCCGGCGTGCGTCGGCAGCGGCCGTAAGGCGGCCGATGAACTGCTGGGCACCCTGGCGGCCACCCTGGAGCCGGGCTCCGGAGCCGGAGAGCGAGAATAGGGTCATGACTGCTGCTCCTGAGAAGACTCCCAACGCCGGTAAGAAGGCCAAGGACCTCAACGAGGTCATCCGCTACACCCTGTGGTCGGTGTTCCGGCTGCGCGATGTGCTGCCGGAGGACCGCACCGGCTACGCCGACGAGGTCGAGGAACTCTTCTCCCAGCTCGCCGCCAAGGACGTCACCGTGCGCGGCACCTACGACGTGTCCGGGCTGCGCGCCGACGCGGACGTCATGATCTGGTGGCACTCGGAGACCTCCGACGCCCTCCAGGAGGCGTACAACCTCTTCCGCCGCACCCGGCTGGGGCGGGCCCTGGAGCCGGTGTGGTCCAACATGGCGCTGCACCGCCCGGCCGAGTTCAACAAGTCCCACATCCCGGCGTTCCTCGCGGACGAGAACCCGCGCGACTACGTGAGCGTGTACCCGTTCGTCCGCTCCTACGACTGGTACCTGCTGCCCGACGAGGACCGCCGCCGGATGCTCGCGGACCACGGCAAGATGGCGCGCGGCTACCCCGATGTGCGCGCCAACACGGTCGCGTCCTTCTCGCTCGGCGACTACGAGTGGATCCTGGCCTTCGAGGCGGACGAGCTGCACCGGATCGTCGACCTCATGCGCCATCTGCGCGGTTCCGAGGCGCGTCGGCACGTGCGCGAGGAGGTGCCGTTCTTCACCGGGCGGCGCAAGGAGGTCTCCGAGCTCGTCGCCGGTCTGGCCTGACGGGTTCCCTGACGCTCACGGCGGGACGGCCGGACGGCCGTCCCGTCCCGGTTGTCCCGTACCCGCCTTACGGCGTGCCCGGGAGCGCGGCCGGCTGCTTGCCGGACTCGGGCAGCGGGGCCGGTTCCGGCAGCGGTTCGGGCTCCGGGCGCGGGGCGCAGAAGGCGGACCGGCCCGGGGTCCGCCCGGTCAGCAGATAGGTGTCCACATGGCGGTTGACGCAGTCGTTCGGGCCGCCCCACAGACCGTGGGTGCCCGCCTTCCGCTCGGTCACCAGCGAGGAGCCGGGCAGCCGGTGCCACAGTTCCTTCGCCCCCGCGTACGGCGTGGCCGCGTCCCGCTCCGCTGACAGCAGCAGCACCGGCGGCAGCGCCGCGCGTTCCTGCCGGGGACCCACGGCTTCCACGGACCCCACATCGACGGGGCGGCCGTGCTTCAGCGGCCAGAAGGCGCACGGCAGGTTCATCGCCACGTTGTTCCAGGTCTCGAAGGGCGCGCGGCGGGCGAGGGCGGTGTTGTCGCGGTTCCAGGTGGCCCAGGCGTGCGGCCAGGGCGCGTCGTTGCACTCCACGGCGGTGTAGACGGCGCTGCCGTTCTCGTCGGCGGCCGCCTGTGCCGGATCGGGCGCGGCGAGCGCGATCAGCGGCTCGGGGTCACCGAGCAGATAGGCGGCCAGCGCCCGTGCGGACGGATCCCAGTAGGCGTCGTTGTAGCCGGTCCGCAGGAACGCGTTCTGGAGCTGGGCGGTGCCGATGACCCCGCCCGCCGGTTTCCGCCCCAGCCGCCGCCGCGCCTTCTCGTAGGAGGCGAGCACCCGGTCCGCGGTGCGGCCCAGGTGGTAGACGGCGTGGTGCCGGGCGACCCAGCGGCGCCAGTCCCGCCAGCGCCGTTCGAAGGCGACCGACTGGTCGAGGTTGTCGCGGTACCAGATCTGCCGGGGGGCGGGGTTGACCACGCTGTCGAAGACCATCCGGCGCACCCGCCCGGGGAAGAGCGTGGCGTAGACGGCTCCGTAGTACGTGCCGTACGAGGCGCCCACGAACGTGAGCCGCCGCTGGCCCAGCGCCGCGCGCAGCACCTCCAGGTCACGGGCGTTGTTCAGCGTGGTGTAGTGCGCGAGGGCGCGCCCCGAGCGGCGCGTACAGCCCCGTACGTAGGCCCGTGCCCGCGCCACCAGCCGCCGTTTGAACGCGGCGGTGGGATGCGGCGGGGAGCTGGTCGGCGCCTTGGCGTGGGCCGACGGCCGCCGGCAGGACAGCGGGGCGGACCGGCCCACGCCGCGCGGGGCGTAGCCGACGAAGTCGTAGGCGGCGGCCAGGCGGCGGAAGGCGTCCTCGGCCGCGTACTCCGGGAACGCCATACCGGAGGCACCCGGTCCGCCGGGGTTGTAGATCAGCGCGCCCTGCCGCCGCGCCGTGGGGCCGGTGGCCCGGACCCGGCTGACGGTGAGGGCGATGTGCTTGCCGCGGGGACGGGTGTAGTCGAGCGGTACGGAGACCTTTCCGCAGGTGATGGGGGCGGCCAGCTGCTCGGCGCGGGGACAGCGGCGGAAGGTGACACCGCGCTGCGCCGCGCGCCGGGCGGCGAGCGCCACCCCACGGGCCGCGGCCGCGCCGCCGGGCGGGGCGGCTGAGGCGGCTGAGCCGGACCAGGCAGACCAGCCGGGCGCGGCAGGCGCGGTGGGGGCGGCGGGGGCCGAACGGGGCGCGGTGGCGGCCGGGGCGGTGAGGGGCACGCCCGCCGCACCGGCAGGGGCCGGGACGGACCAGGTGGTCGCGGCGGTGGCCGTCGTGGCGGCGCGGACGGCGGGCGCGGCGAGCGGGCGGCCGGTGGCGGGCGTCGCCAGCAGGGCGCTCATGGTCAGCGACAGGGACAGCGGTCCGAGGATGCCGTACAGCGGTGCTGCTCTCACCGGCCCCTCCCTTCGTGCATCGCGCCGGACCTCCGGGCATCGCGCAGACCTTCCCGCATCACGCAATGATTCGGGCATCACGCAATGAAAGGGATATTTGGTGCGGCGGATGGTCATGTAAAGCACCGGGCCGCGGTGTCGGGGTCAATGACCCCAATGCGCCTTCAGCGCCGCGCGCAGCGCCGGGTCGGGGAGGGCGGCCGGGCCGCGCAGTGCGAGGGCGGTGAGCAGCTCGCCGTCGGTGCCGTCGCCCGCACCGCCGCCGGAGCGCTGGGCGGCGGCCCGCCGCGGGGGCGTGCCGGGTCTGCTGGGTGTGCTGGGCCCGCCGGGCGTGCTGGGTCTGCTGGGCGTGCTGGGCCCGCCGGGCGTGCTGGGTCTGCTGGGTGTGCTGGGTGTGCTGGGCCCGCCGGGTGTGCCGGGGCCGCCGGGCCTGCTGGGCCCGCCGGGTGTGCCGGGGCCGCCGGGCCTGCTGGGCCCGCCGGGTGTGCCGGGGCCGCCGGGCCTGCCGGGCCCGCCGGGTGTGCCGGGGCCGCCGGGCCTGCCGGGCCCGCCGGGTGTGCCGGGGCCGCCGGGCCTGCCGGGCCCGCCGGGTGTGCCAGACCTGCCGGGCGTGCCGGGCTCGCCGGGCGTGCCAGACCTGCCGGGCCTGCCGGGCCTCTCTAACCCGCCGGGCCGGGGGGACCCGGACGGGGATGCGGCCCGTGGCTGCGGCGGCTCACCCTCCGCCGCAGCCGCCGCCCCCGCCGCCTCCGCCGCAGCCGCCTCCGCCGCCGCAGCCGCTGCCTCCACCGCCCCCACCGCACGAGGAGCCCCCGCCCCCGCCTCCGCCCCCGCCACAGGACGAGCCGCCGCACGAGGAGCCTCCGCAGCCGGAGCCGCCGCCACCGCACCACGATCCGCCGGCGGAGCAGGAGGAGGTGCCCGGGGAGGTCGAGGCCCCGCCGCCGGCCGGGGAGGCCACGGTGCTGGTCGCCTTCTGCGCCTCCAGCAGGTGGTCCCGCAGCGCCGGCTCGCCGACCAGCGCGGCCGCCCCGGTCAGCGCGACCACGACGGCCACGGGGACCGCCGCGCCCTGTCCGGCGGACAGGGCGTGCCGTCCGCGCTGTTCGAAGACCTCCCTCCGGTACGCCGAGACCCCCGACTCCTTCCGGTAGACCGCCAGCGCCCGCTTCCCGGCCGCGGTCAGCCGGCGCTTGCTCGCCTTGACGCAGGCGCCGCCGACGACGAAGCCGGCGAACAGCCCGGGGACGAGCTTGAAAATCAGCGGCACCCCGTGGCCGTCCGTGGCGGAGATGGTCATCACGAAGCCCAGGAACGTGGCCACGAAGCAGAGCCCGAGCTGGAGCTGTGCCAGTCCGTGCCAGAAGCGGAGGGCGTCCGGCGGCACCATCAGCCCGCGCCGGGCCAGCCGGTCACCGATCACCTGCACCGCCCGGCTGCGCATCAGCTCCCGGCGCAGCCAGTGCAGCGCGCCGTGCGGGGAGCGCGCGCACAGCCGCAGCACCTCCTCCTCGACCGGACCGCGGGCGACCTGCCGCCGTACCGAGAGGACGCCCGGCCCGCCGACCGCCAGCCGTCCGTCCGCGTACATCTCGCTGATCACGGTGTCGGCCACCCGGCCCGGACCCCCCGCCAGGAACGCCGCCTCCAGCAGGTCGTGCGCCCGGTCGCCCACCGGTTCCGTGGCCACCTTCCCCCGGGCCGTGGCCGTGCCCGCGATGAGCGCCGTCGAGAAGACGGCCACCGCCGCGTAGAACAGGATCACCGCCGTGTTCACGCCGCTCACCGCCCGCTCAGCGCGAGCCGGACCCGGCGGGCCAGCCGGGCCGCCGGATGGGCCGCCAGGGGCGCGGGGCCGGACCGCTCCCGCCACCAGAGCGTCAGCTCGCGCCGCGCCGCCGGGTCGTCGGGCCGGTCGTCCGCCAGCAGATGCTCGGCGAACGACAGCGCGTCGCGGCGGTAGCCGCCGGTCATCGGGCGGCCGTCGGCGTACCGCGCGAACGCCGTACGGTAGCCGCCGCCCAGGATCTCCGGCAGCTCCGGGGCCACCTTGGCGACCACGGACGCGCGCTTGGCGGTCAGCGCCGCGGTCTGCACCCGCAGCCGCCGCCGGTCGAAGCCCTCCGGCGCCGGGGTGCCCGCGACCAGCGCGGACAGCAGCGCGGTCTGGGCCAGCGCCAGCCGCTCACGGACGGCGTCCGGCACGGGGCCGCCGGGCGCGGGGGCGGTGACGGCGGAGCTGATGGCGGCGGTGGCGGCGGAGGTCCGCACCGGAGCGCGGCCTGCCGTCACCGCGCGGCCCGCTTCGGCGGCGCCCGCCGTCGTCACCGGGCGCGCCGCTTCCGGGGCGTCCGCCGTCGTCACCGGGCGCGCCGCATACGAGGCGCCCGCCGCATCCGAGGCGCGCGCCGCGTCCGAGGCGCCCGCCGTCGTCACCGCGCGGATCGCGTCCAGCTCGCCCGCCAGTTCCCCGGCCGCCGGGAAGTCCTCGTCGCGCTCCAGCAGCACGCCGGGCGGCGTCGTACGGGCGCACAGCTCGGCGAGGACGTCGAGGACCGGCTGGGTCACCGGATGGGCGTGGCTGTCGTGCCACACCCCGTCCCTCTCCACCCCGCCCGCCACATGGACGTAGGCGATCGCCGACGTGGGCAGCTCGTCCAGCGCCTTGGCCGGGTCCTCGCCCCGGTTGACGTGGTTGGTGTGCAGATTGGCCACGTCGATGAGCAGCCGCACCCCGGTGCGCTCCACCAGCTCGGCCAGGAACTGACCCTCGGTCATCTCCTCACCGGGCCAGGAGAACAGCGCCGCGATGTTCTCCACCGCCAGCGGCACCGGCAGCGCGTCCTGCGCGATGCGCACGTTCTCGCACAGCACGTCCAGCGCGTCACGGGTCCGCGGCACCGGCAGCAGATGCCCGGCCTCGATGACCGGTGACGCGGTCCGCGGCCCCCCGGCCCTGACGAACGCGATGTGCTCGGTGACCAGCGGCGAGCCCAGTGCCTCGGCCCGCTCGGCCAGTGCCCGGAGGCGGTCCGGGTCGGGCCGCTCGGCTCCCCCGAGGCCGAGCGACACCCCGTGCGGGACCACCGTGGTCCCGCGCTCGCGCAGCCGACGGAGCGCGTCCGGCACATGGTCGGGGCAGACGTTCTCCGCCACCACCTCCACCCAGTCGATGCCGGGCAGCCGCGCGATGTCTTCGGCGATCTCCGGGCGCCAGCCGATTCCGGTACCGAGGCGCACCATGGCTCCCCCTCCTCGTTCCGTACCGCGTCCCCCGCGGTGTGTTCTCGCGTGCCGGGGTGATGACCCCTCGGAGGGAGGACGAATCCCCCGGCCGTCCGGTTCAGAGGTTCATTTGAGCTTCAGGGCGTAACGCGGGAGGTCCCGGGTGGGCGGTGTCGCTGAATATGGCCACTGTTACAAAAATTTGGGGCCCTATGACGACAGACGTTCGGACGGGAAAATAGGATCGGTCTGGTCTGGGGGATGGAAGATCACACCTGTATGCCGCGCCCGCGCGCGGAGCGAGCGTGGGGGAAACACGTGCTGGGCAGCGACAACGCCATGGGGAAGCACCGCAAGCACCGCAGCAGGCCGCCTTCGAGGAGCCGGGGGAGGCGGCTGCGCCGCTGGGCGGCCGCGCACGTCCGGCTGGACTACCCCCGGGCGGGGCGGCGGGGGGTGCGGCGTTGGCTGCCGTCGTGGCGTCAGATAGCCCTGTTCTTCCTGTTCTGCCTCGGCAGTCTGACCGGTCTGCTGAGCTATCTCTACCTGCAGACCGACATCCCCAAGAACCTCAACGACTTCGCCACCCAGCAGGACAACGTCTACTACTGGGCCGACGGCACGGAGATGGCCCGCACCGGTCCGGTCAACCGGCAGGAGGTGCCGCTGGACAGGGTGCCGGAAAAGGTCCAGTGGGCGGTGCTCGCCGCCGAGAATGCCAGTTTCTACTCCGACAGCGGGGTGTCCCCGAGCGGGCTGATGCGGGCCGTGACCCGGATGGTGACGGGCGGTGAGACCCAGGGCGGCTCCACCATCACCCAGCAGTACGTGAAGAACGCCTACCTGAATCAGCGCCAGACCTTCTCCCGCAAGCTCACCGAGATGTTCATGGCCATCAAGCTGGACGACCGGATGAGCAAGCGGGAGATCCTCCAGCGCTATCTCAACACCAGCTGGTTCGGGCGCGGCAGTTACGGCATTCAGCGGGCCTCGTACGCGTACTACGGCAAGGACGTCTCGGAACTCAACGCGAGCGAGGGCGCGCTGCTCGCCTCGCTGCTCAAGGGCGCCGGCACATTCGATCCGACGCTCAGCGCCAAGAACCACAAGCGGGCGGTCGAACGCTGGAAGTGGGTGCTGGACCGGATGGTCGACATCGGCCGGCTCTCCAAGGCCGAGCGGGCGCGCTATACGACGTTCCCCGAGCCCCAGCCGGAGCCCAAACCGGTCGGACTCACCGGTCAGGTCGGCTATCTGGTGGAGACCGCCAAGGCGTATGTGAGCTCCCACACCGATGTCTCCGACGCCGATTTCGACCTGGGCGGCTATCAGATTCACACCACCTTCGAGAAGTCGAAGGTGGACGCGCTCACCAAGGCGGTGAACGAGACCCGGGGCAAGCTCGACCCCGAGCGGCGCCCGGAGGACCGCAATGTGCGCATCGGCGCCGGCTCGGTGGCTCCGGACGGTGCCATTCGCGCGCTCTACGGCGGCCCCGGCTACCTCAAACAGGGGTTCAACGACGCGAACGCCTCCAATGTCCCGGCCGGCACCTCCTTCACTCCCTTCGTCTACGCCGCCGCGCTGCGCGACGGGGTGCTGTTGGAACGCAACGGGGCTCGGACGCCTGTGACGCCCTCGACGCTCTACGACGGCGACAACAAGGTCGCCGTGCATACGCCCGAGGGGCCGTACTGGGACCGCAGCGGCAAGATCGTGCGGGCCACCAACGACGGTGACGTGTCCTATGGGCAGGTCACGCTGCGCCAGGCGATCGTGCAGTCCATCAACACCCCGATGATGCAGCTGGGCATGGACGTCGGCCTGGACGAGGTGCGGCGGGCGTCCATCGACGCGGGGCTGCTGCCCAGCAGCTTCGGCGAGCGGGTGCCCGCGTTCTCGCTCGGCACCGCGACCCCCAGCTCCATCCGTATGGCGAGCGCCTACGGGACCTTCGCCGCCGGCGGTACGCACAATCCGCCCTACTCGGTGAGCGGGCTCACCCACGGCGGGGAGAAGGTGGAACTGCGCAAGGACCGTGCCAAGCGGGCCTTCAGCGCCGAGGTCGCGGCGGAGGTGGACGACGCGCTGCGCGGTGCGGTCCAGAGCCCGTCGGGTGCGGCGCACGGGGCCGCCGTGGCCGGGGAAGAGGTGGCCGGTAAGGGGGGCACGGCGCAGGACGGCACCTCGGCCTGGTTCGTCGGCTACACCAAGGAGCTGTCGACGGCGGTCTCGCTGTCCCGGCTGGACCCGAAGACCCAGGAGCTGATGCCGCTGGAGGGGTTGGGCGGGGAAGGCGCCGCCGACTCGGGAGACACCTACCCCCTGGACATCTGGAAGAGCTATATGACGGACCGGACGGCGGAATAGGACCGGTCGGCGGAACAGGATCGAACGGCGGAATAGGACGAGGCGGCGGAACAGGACCGAAGGGCGGAACAGGGCCGGGCGGTTCGGGCCCGAGCGGAACGCTATTCGGTCTTGGTGTACGTCGACCAGTCCGGCGATTGCGCCGGGTCCAGCATCCGCAGCTTCTCCAGCACCTTCGGGTCCTGGGCGTCCAGCCAGTCGGCGAGCTGCTTGAACGACACGCACCGCACACCGTCGCGGCGGCATACGCTCCTCATCACGTCCTCGATGGCCTGCATATAGATGCCGCCGTTCCAGGTCTCGAAGTGATTTCCGATGAACAGCGGTGCCCGGCTGCCGTTGTAGACCCGCTCGAAGCCGTTGAGATAGCCCTGGCGGGTCAGCCGCTCCCACTCCGGGTATTTCGCCGGATCGCCCTCGGTGCTGTCACCGGACTGGTTGTAGAGGAAGTTGAAGTCCATCGACAGGACCTGCTTCTCGCTCTCCGGGTACGGCACCAGCTGTAGCGGGAAGTTCCAGATTCCGTCGACCTTGGACGGCCAGAGCTGGAAGTCGCCCGGGGAGCTCGCGTCATAGCGCCAGCCCATGGATTTGATGGCCGGGATCAGCGTCTTCTGACCCTCCAGGCACGGGGCGCGCCCGCCGACCAGTTCCACGTCGTAGTCGAACGGCAGCGGTTCGATGTCGGTGAAGCCGGTGTTGGTCTTCCAGTGCTTCACAAATGAGTACGCCTGTTCCGTCTCGCTCTTCCACTCCTGGGTGGACCAGTCCTCGCCGCCCTTGGCGTCGCAGAAATGGCCGTTGAAGTGGGAGCCGATCTCATTGCCGTCCAGCCAGGCCCCGCGCAACTGCTCCAGGGTCTCCCTGATGTGCTCGTCGGTGGGGAAGGAGATGGCGGCCGAGCCCCGCTTGTGCTGCGGCGGCTGGTAGAGGTCGCTCTTCGACTTGGGCAGCAGATACATGCCGCTCAGGAAGAACGTCATCGTGGCGTCGCTCTCCTTGGCGACCTGGCGGAAACGGGAGAAGAGGTGGTCGTCGTTCTCCAGCGCGCCGTCCCAGGAGAAGACCACGAACTGTGGCGGTTTCTCACCGGGTTTGAGCTTCTCCGGCTTGAGCTGGTGCGGCTGCGGCCCGGTGTAGGACGTGGAGGCGTCCCCGAGCACCTTGACCTTGCCGTCCCAGTCGGCGTACTTGTCCTTCTTCTTGGCCTCTTTGGGGACCCGGTCCGACTTGGGGGACGCCGCGACGGCCGGGAGATCCTCGCCCGGGGCCTCGCTCGTGTCCCCGCGCGAGGTGAGGGCTATCAGCAGCGCCACCACCACGGCCACGGCCGTCAGCGCGCCTATGGGCGCGGCAACGCCATAGGCGTTCTTCGCGTGTAAAGCCTTCAACGCCTTCATGATCTTCAGCGCCTTCACGGGTCCCGCCCCCTGGCAACAGTACAGATGTACGTCCCCCCTAGTATCACAGAAGTATCACGTGCTCTTCACACGGGTCTCCGTCACCAACCGGTCAACAGCAGATGATTGACGGCCAGTGCGAGACACGCCTGGGCCAGAAGCCATCGGCGTCGGTCGTCAGCGGGCAGCAGCGCGGTGGTGGGCAGCAGCCAGAGGAGGAAGGGAAGCCAGATGCGCTCCGTCTCGGCCTTGCTCATCCCGGACAGGTCGGCCACGGCGAGCGCGAGCAGCGCGGCGAAGGTCAGCACGACGAGCCCGTCCGGGGCGTTGGCCCCGCCCCGGCGCTGCCGCCGCAGGACATCGGGCACCGCCGCGAGCATACGCCGCACACCCGCGACCCCGGCCGGGCCGGCGACCACCGTCGCGACGGCCAGGTTGGCCCAGACCCAGTACCCGTAAGGTCGTTCCGAGGCGACGCCCTGGTAGTAGCGCGTCACCAGCAGGGAGTAGCCCTCCCACCACCGGAACCCGGCCGCGGTGAACGCGCCCGCCACCGCCGCCACCCCCGTCAGCGCGAAGGGCAGCGGCCGCGCGGTGCGGGCGAGCAGCAGCACGGCGACGGCGGGCAGCGCGAGCAGCGTCAGCCCGTAGGAGAGATAGACCGTCAGCCCCAGCAGCAGTCCGGAGCCGAACGCGACGGCCCGGGGCGCCCGGACCGTACGCGTCGCCGCGAGCGCCAGCAGGGCGAGCCCCCAGGCCGCGATGGCCGCGAACCAGCCATCGGCCGAGGCGCCCGCCCAGACCGCCCCGGGCGCCAGGACCAGGAACGGGGCGGCCGCGCGGGCGGCGTGCTCCCGCCCCAGCGCGCGCAGCGTGACCAGGACCGCGACCGCCGCCGAAGCGCCCACGGTGATACAGAAGGCCCCCGCCCAGCCACCCCCGCCCAGGCCGAACCGGTCCAGGGCCACGAAGGTGAGCACGGCGCCGGGTGGATGGCCGGCGATATGCGCGGGCCAGTGGTCGGGCTGAGTGAGCAGGATGTGGCCGGTGAAACCGCGCAGGGCGGCGCCGATGTCGTGGAACCGGTCGACACCGCGCAGATACTCGTGGCGCGTGGTCAGCCGCTCCGCCACCCCCCGGTGCCATCCGTCGACCAGCGCCAGGGACCAGGTCCAGGCCATGGCAGCGGCCCACACCGCCCCCAGCAGCCCGCGCCACGGCAGCCGCGCCGCGAGCCGCGGCCCGTGGACGACGACCGCGGCGGCGACGGCCAGAGCGGCGGGCGTGCCCGGACCCACGTGGGGGAGCCAGTCGGCGTACAGCGGCGCCCAGTCGACGTACAGGGAGTGATCGGCCCGCTGGATCAGGGTGCCGACGACGGCGGCGACGGCGAAGAGCACGGCGGCGGCGGAGGCGGCGAGCACGTCCCACCGGCGGCCGGTCCGTGCGGCGTCCTCGTCGGCCCGGGTGGCGCTGGCGCTGCGCAAGGGGAGTTTCACGACGTCACGCTACGTCGCGGAGCCCGCTGTCGGGCCGCCGCGCCATGCGCCGTCATCGAACCGTCAGATCCTCGTGGCCAGGCGGGCGACGTCACCGTTTCGTCATGGCGGCAAGGCCCCGGAACGCGGTTCGGCGGTCCTACGGTCAAGCCATGAGCCACCGCCCCCACACCGACCGCAACCGTCCCGCCCTATGGCGGAGCCCGCTCCGCGGCCCCTGGCTGACCTCCGTCTTCGGCCTGGTCCTGCTCGTCGGCATCCCCGTGCTCTTCGTGACCGGTCTGCTGTCGTACGCGGCCTACAACCCCGATCTGTCCCCGGTCAACGACGAGACCCCGGACAAGGGGCTGCTCGGCTTCTACCTCTTCTCCTGGCCGACCCGCCCCTCCTGGCTCTACCGCGTCACCCAGGGCGTGCACGTCACCCTCGGCATCGTGCTCGTGCCGGTGCTGCTGGCGAAGCTGTGGTCGGTCATCCCCAGACTCTTCGCCTGGCCGCCGGTGCGGTCGGTCGGGTACGCGCTGGAGCGGATCTCGCTGCTCGCGCTGGTCGGCGGCGGGCTGTTCGAGTTCGTGACCGGGGTGCTCAACGTCCAGCTGGACTACGTCTTCCCCGGGTCGTTCTACCCGCTCCACTTCTACGGGGCATGGATCTTCATGGCGGCCTTCGTGGTCCATGTGGCGCTGCGCCTGCCGCGTATGGCGCGGTCGCTGCGCGGCCGCGACCTGCGGGCGGAACTGCGCACGCCGGTGTCGGCCACCCGGCCGGAGCCGCCCGACGACACCGGCTTGGTCAGCCCGCGCCCGGCCGCGCCGACCATGTCCCGGCGGGGCGCGCTCGCGATGGTCGGCACCGGCTCGTTCGCGCTGCTGGTGGTGACGGCCGGGCAGAGCATCGGCGGCCCGCTGCGCACCAGCGCCCTGCTCGCCCCGCACGGGCGCGACCCGGGACGGGGGCCGAACGGCTTCCAGATCAACAAGACCGCCGTGGGGGTCGGCATCCGCGCCCGTGACATCGGGCCCGGCTGGCGGCTGGTGGTGCGGGGCGCGACCGGCCGCGAAACCGTCCTCACCCGGCAGCAGCTGCTGCGGCTGCCGGGACACGGCGCGGCGCTGCCCATCGCCTGTGTGGAGGGCTGGTCCACGTCCGACCAGCGGTGGGAGGGGGTACGGCTGACCGACCTCGCCGCGCTGGTGGGACATGCCGACCGGCCGCCGAAGGTCCTGGTGGAGTCGGTGCAGCGGCACGGTTCCTTCCGCAGCGTCGTCCTGAGCGACACCCAGGTCCGCGACCCGCGCTCACTGCTGGCCCTGAAGGTCAACGGCGCGGACCTGTCGCCGGACCACGGCTATCCGGCGCGGATCATCGTGCCGGGGGCGCCGGGGGTGCACAACATCAAGTGGGTCGGCCGGCTGACGTTCGGGGAGAGGGCATGAGGGGACTGGTGCGCGTTCTTATGCCTCTCATGCCGGGGCTGCGGCGGGGCCTTGGGCGGGGCCTGCGGGGTGGTCTCCGGGGCATCCGGTGGGGTGTGCGGCGGGGGCACGGCGGCGCGCCGCTGCGACTGCCGCTGCTGCTGGCCTCCTTCGCGCTGACCGCGTACGCGGGGATCAGGCTGCTGCGCGGCGACTGGTTCGGCATCCTGCTCTGGCTGGTGGGCGCGGCCGTCCTGCACGATCTGGTGCTGCTGCCGCTGTACGCGCTCGCGGACCGGGCCGTGCGCGCCGCGCTCCCGGCCCCGGCCTCGTGGATCAACCACGTACGGGTGCCGGCCTTCGTCTCCGGGCTGTTGCTGCTGGTGTGGTTCCCGCTGATCCTCGGCCGGGAGGAGCGCCGTTACGAGCACGCGACCGGGCTGACCGCCGGCGTCTTCTGGCCGCGCTGGCTGCTGATCACCGCGGGGCTGTTCGCCGTCTCGGCCCTGTGGCTGGCGATCCGGGTGTGGTGGCGCCGCCCGCGGCGCCGCCGTCGGGCCGGGGCGGAGGATCCGCGGAAGCCCGCCGCAGGCCCCGTACGGCCCCACCGGCCGTGACCGCGGCCACCGGCCACCGCGTACCCCAGCGTCCCGATCCACGTACCGGCCTCGCGGCCTGACGGGTGCCCAGGCGGCGGACCGTCCACGCGGCGGCGGCGAAGAGCGCCCAGGCGGTGGCGTACGTACCTGCCGGAAGGTCAGGATCAGGACGGCGACGAGCGAGCCGAGCGGCGCGGCGAGGACGAGCGGCGCGATCCACGGGTGGGCTCCGCGCGCCCGCGCGTCCGCGCGGGCGGGGCGGGGCGCGCCGCCGGGCGGCGCCCGGCCGGGCCTCGCGGTGGTGCGCCGCAGCGGTCGGCCGGTGGCTGAGGGGCCGGGCCGGTCCGCCGACCCATCAGCCATCGGCCACCGGCCGGTTCGCCGGGGCAGCTGGCCGGTGCGCCGAAGCAGCTGGCCGGGCGTCAGGAGACCGCGGGACCGTGTGGGCACGGCTCAGCGCTCCGTGGCGGATCGGGGTCCGGGCGGTGTGCGGCGGAGCGCCATGAAGCCGCGGTCCTGCGCGGTCCACTGCTCGGCCGGGGCCCAGCCGGCCGTGCGTGCGTGGTGCAGCAGGGCCGGGATGCCGACCCGGGCCCAGGGGAAGGCCGTGCCCACTCCGCCCCGCCCGTCGTCCACGCGTACGCGCACCCGCTCGTCCACATCGGCCGCGGCCGCCTCCACCAGCAGCAGCCCGCCGGGGACGATCAGCTGGGCGACGCGCGCCAGCAGGGCCCGCGGATCGCCGCCGATGCCGATGTTGCCGTCGATCAGCAGCGCCGTGCCCCAGCGTCCCTCCCCGGGCAGCGGTTCGAAGACCGAGCGGCACAGCGCGGGCCCGCCCGCACGGAGCGTACGGGCGACGGCCGCCTGGCTGACGTCGATACCCAGGCAGGGGCGGCCCAGCAGGGCCAGCGCGGCCACCAGCCGGCCGGGTCCGCAGCCGATGTCGAGCGTCGGGCTCTGACATCGCCGCAGCACGGTCCGGTCGGCCGCGTCGGGGTCGGCACACCAGCGTTCGACGTCCAGGGGCAGCATCCAGCCGTCGGCGCGGCGCAGGAACAGCGGTCCTCGGCCCGCGCGCAGCGCTCGGACGTAGGGGTCGGCGTGCCATGGGGCGCCCGCGCGGCGGGAGGGAGCCCGCTCGCGCACCGACGCTTCGCGCACCGGCTCTCCGCGCACCGATCCGTTGTGCACCGACTCGGCCGTGCTCATCGCGCAGAGGCCCGGGACAGCCGGGCGAGGGTCCGGGCGAACCGCCCGCCCGGGGCGTCGGCCGCCACGCGCTCGGCGTCCTCGGCCGTGTCCACGTCGCGCAGCACCGGCAGGTCGCCCACCCGCAGCCCCGCGTCGGTCAGCCGGCGCCGCTGTGCGGCACCGGTCGCGGCGGTGGACATCGGCACGCCCCGCAGCAGACCGGGGTCCGGTTCCGCCAGGCCCAGGGCCCAGAAGCCGCCGTCGGCGGCCGGGCCGAACCAGGCGTCGCGGTCCTGCCAGCCGTCCGTGCCCAGCGCGGGGGCGAGGAGAGCCGGGGTGACCTGCGGAGTGTCCATGCCGATCAGCAGGGTGGGGCCCTGGCAGGCGGCGAAGGCCGCGGCGAGCCGTTCGTCCAGACCGCCGTCGCACTGCCGCACCACCTCGAAGCCCGGCGGCAGCCACGGCCCGGGGTGTCCGTCGAGCACCAGCACCCTGCGGTGGGCGGGCATCGTGAGCGCGGCGTGCAGGGTGTCGGTGAGGGCCGCCTCGGCGAGCGAGGCGGCCTCGGCGAAGGTGTACGGGGGAGCGAGTCTGGTCTTCACCCGCCCTGGGATGGGTTCTTTGGCGATGACGAGCAGGGTCGTCCTGCCTGCGGGAGCCGCCGGGGAGGCGGAACCGACGGCGACGACGGGCCCGGAACCGGAAGCGGTATCAGGTCCGGCGCCGGGGCGGTCCGGTACCGGGGGAGCCGGGTCCGGTGCCGGGGGAGCCGGGTCCGGTGTCCTGGGTGCCGGGTCCGGTGCCGGGGGGACCTCCGCCGCGTGCGCGCCCTCGCGTGGCGCGGCGCTCACCGCGCGGCCCGAGGGGTGGCGGCCAGGTCGCGGACCACCGGCGGCTGGCGCAGCACGGCCCGCATATCGCGCACCGTCTGCCAGGTGCCCCGCCAGGTGCCGGTGACCTTCGACTTCCCGGTGCGCGGCCGGTACGGCACGTCCCGCTCCGCGATCCGCCAGCCCGCGTCCGCGGCGCGCACGACCATCTGCAGTGGGTAGCCGCTACGGCGATCGGTGAGGCCGAGGGCGAGCAGCGGTTCGCGCCGGGCGGCCCGCAGGGGGCCGAGGTCGCCCAGCGCGAGGCCGGTGCGCCGGCGCAGCATGCGGGTGAGCGCGATGTTGCCGAGCCGGGCGTGCACCGGCCAGGCCCCCCGCTCCCGGGGCCGTCGCCGTCCCAGCACGAGGTCGGCACCGCCCGCCTCGACGGTCCGCACGAAGGCGAGCAGCAGCCCGGGGTCGAGCGAGGCGTCGCAGTCGCAGAAGCAGACGATGTCGGCCTCGGCGGCGAGCAGTCCGGCGTGGCACGCGGCCCCGAAACCACGGCGGGGCTCGTGCACGACGGTGGCGCCATGGGCGCGGGCGATCGCGGCCGAGCCGTCCGTGGAGCCGTTGTCGACGACGATCGCGCGCCAGCCGTCGGGGATGCGGGCCAGCACCCAGGGCAGGGCGGCGGCCTCGTCCAGACACGGCAGGACGACGTCCGCGGAGGGGGTGGAGGAGTTCGTCACCCGCACCACACTACGAAGAAGAAAGCGACATTCCGGGCTTCAGGTTCTTACGAAACACGGACGTCGGCCAGGCCGCGGGTTCCCGACCGGCCCCGGCGACCGCTCCCGGTGCCACGCTGTACGGCATGGAACAGAACCCACCAGCCGGCCGGGTGCTCGTCGTGGACGACGACCCGACCGTGGCCGAGGTCGTCGCCGGATACCTCGGCCGGGCCGGTTTCGCCGTGGACCGGGCCGCCGACGGCCCCGGCGCGCTCGCCCGCGCCGCCGCCCGCCGGCCGGACCTGGTCGTCCTCGACCTGATGCTGCCCGGTATGGACGGGCTCGAGGTGTGCCGCGCGCTGCGGGACCAGGGCCCGGTGCCGGTCATCATGCTCACCGCCCGCGGCGACGAGGAGGACCGGATCCTCGGCCTGGAGATCGGCGCGGACGACTACGTCACCAAGCCGTTCAGCCCACGGGAGCTGGTGCTGCGGGTGGAGTCGGTGCTGCGCCGTGGCCGGACCGGTCCGCACGGCTCCGCCTCGTCCGCCACCGCCCGGGACGGTGTGGCGCACCGGGCCGGGATCACCCTCGACCCGCTGGCCCGGCGCGCCACCCGGGACGGCCGGGAACTCGCGCTGACCGTGCGCGAGTTCGACCTGCTGGCCTTTCTGGTGCGCCACCCGGGGGTGGCCTTCACCCGCGAGGAGCTGATGCGCGAGGTGTGGGGCTGGGACTTCGGTGATCTGTCCACCGTCACCGTCCATGTGCGGCGGCTGCGCGGAAAGGTCGAGGACGATCCCGCCGCGCCCCGGCTCATCCAGACCGTGTGGGGCGTCGGCTACCGCTTCGACACCCCGCCCGAGGCCGATGGCGACGGACACGACGAGCGACGGGGCGGTGGACGGGACGAGGGACGGGGCGGCGGACGGGACGAGGGACGGGGCGAGCGGCGGGGCGTCGGACGGGACGAGGGACGGGACGAGGGACGGGACGAGCGGCGGGGCGTCGGACCGGGGCGGGGCCGCGATGCGTGATGTGTTCCTGATGGCGGCGTTCGCCTTCCTCGGCGCCGCGGCGGCCGGTCTGCTGGGCGCGTTCGCGCTGCGGCTGGTGCGCGGCCGTTCGGTCGCGGTGTCCCTGACCGTCGTCGCCGCCGTCGCGGTCACGGCGATGCTCACCGGCACGCTGGCCGTCGCCTGGGCGATGTTCCTGTCCCCGCACGACCTGACGGTGGTCACCACCGTCTGCGCCATGGCCGCCGTGGTGTCCCTGGCGACCGCGCTGCTGCTGGGCCGCTGGGTGGTGGCGCGCAGCAACGCGCTGGCGCTCGCCGCCCGCTCCTTCGGGGACGGCGGAAGCTTCGCCGCCCCCGACGGCCAGGCCACCGCCGAACTCGCGGCGCTCGGCCGTGAACTGGCCGCCACCAGTGCCAAGCTCGCCGCCTCCCGTGAGCGTGAGCGAGCCCTGGAGTCCTCCCGCCGGGAGCTGGTCGCGTGGATCTCCCACGATCTGCGCACCCCGTTGGCGGGGCTGCGCGCGATGTCCGAGGCGCTGGAGGACGGGGTGGCCCCGGACCCGGCCCGCTACCTCCGCCGGATCCGCACCGAGGTGGACCGGCTGAACACGATGGTCGGCGACCTCTTCGAGCTCTCCCGCATCCACGCCGGAGCGCTGTCCCTCGCCCCCACCCGGATCTCCGTCTACGACCTGGTCGGCGACGCCCTGGCCGGGGTCGATCCGCTCGCCCGCGAGCTGGGCGTCCAGGTGATCGGCGGCCGTGTGGACCCCGTTCCGGTGGAGGTCGACGGCAAGGAGATGACCCGTGTGCTCGGCAATCTCCTGGTCAACGCCGTCCGCCGCACCCCGGCGGACGGCACGGTCGCGGTGGCCGCCGAGCGCGAGGCGGACACCGTCGTGCTGTCGGTCACCGACGGCTGCGGCGGGATACCGGAGGAGGACCTTCCGCGCGTCTTCGACACGGGCTGGCGCGGCAGCCACGCCCGCACACCCCCGGCGGGCGCCGGTCTGGGCCTCGCCATCGTCCGGGGCATCGTGGAGGCCCACGACGGACAGGCCGCGGTCCGCAACGTCGAGGGCGGCTGCCGCTTCGAGGTCCGCCTCCCCGCCGCCACCCCCACCTGAGCGCCTGCGAGAGGACCCGCCGTCCGGTGTGCCGCGTGGGGGTCTGCCGTCGGGTGTGCCACGGGAGGGTCTGTCGTCGGGTGCCCCGCGCGAGGGTCTGCCGTCGGGTGTGCCGGGTCAGGGTCTGCCGTCGGGTGTGCCGCGTGGGGGTCTGCCGTCGGGTGTGCCGCGCGAGGGTCTGCCGTCGGGTGTGCCGCGTCGGGGTCTGCCGTCGGGTGCCCCGCGCGAGGGCCGCCGTCCAGCGCCCCGCGTCAGGGTCTGCCGTCCAGCGTGCCGCGCGGGGGGTCTGCCGTCGGGTGCCCCGTGCGAGGGTCTGCCGTCCGGTGTGCCGCGTCGGGGTCTGTCGTCCGGTGTGCCGCGTGGGGGTCTGTCGTCCAGCGTTCGCGCGGGGGTCCGCCGTCGGGTGCCCCGTGCGAGGGTCCGCTGTCCAGCGCCCGCGTCTGGGTCTGCCGTCGGGTGCCCCCGCGCGAGGGTCCGCTGTCCAGCGTGCCGGGTCAGGGTCTGCCGTCGGGTGCCCCGTGCGAGGGCCGCCGTCCAGCGCCCCGCGCGGGGGCCGCCGTCCAGCGCCCCGCGTGAGGATCCGCCGTCCAGCGTGCCGCGCCAAGGCCCGCTGTCCAGCGCCCCGCGTCAGGGTCCGCCGCCGAAGGGGGCGCCCCTCCCGTCGCCTGCCACGGGGGCGCCCTGGGGCTCCGCGCCCCTGGCGCCCGCGCGGCCCCCGCTCAGACCCCCGCGCGCCGTGGGGCGTGAGGGGAACTCAGACTCCCGCGCCGTGGGGCGTGGGGGGGGGGACTCAGGCTCCCGCGTGTCGTGGGACGTGGGGGAACTCAGACTCCCGCGCGCTGTGGGGCGTGGGCGAACTCGGTCATGCCCTCGGTGAAGGGGACCGCCGCGTGCCAGCCCAGCGCCTCGCGGATCCGCCGCGACGACGCGGTGATGTGCCGTACGTCGCCCAGCCGGTATTCGCCCGTCACCACGGGCGCCGGGCCGCCGAACGCCGTGGCCAGGGCCGCGGCCATCTCGCCCACCGTATGGGGGTCGTCGCTGCCGGTGTTGTACGCGGTCAGCGCGGACGGGGCCACCGCCTCCGGCGCCGCCTCCAGGGCGGCGACGTTGGCCGCGGCCACGTCCCGGACATGGACGAAGTCGCGGCGCTGGCCGCCGTCCTCGAAGACCGTGGGTGCCTCGCCGCGCGCCAGGGCCGAGCGGAAGAAGGAGGCGACCCCCGCGTACGGGGTGTCGCGCGGCATCCCCGGCCCGTACACATTGTGGTAGCGCAGCGACACCGCACGGCCGCCCACCGACCGGGCCCAGACCGCCGCCAGATGCTCCTGGGCCAGCTTCGTGGTCGCGTACACATTGCGGGGATCGGCCGGTGCGTCCTCCGCCACCCGACCGGGCCGCAGCGGCGTGCCGCACTCCGGGCAGCCGGGTTCGAAGCGGCCCGCCGCGAGATCCGCCTCGGCGCGCGGACCGGGACGGACCCGGCCGTGCCGGGGGCAGTCGTAGCGCCCCTCCCCGTAGACGACCATCGACCCGGCCAGCACCAGCTCGCGCACCCCGCGCTCGGCCATCGCCGCCAGCAGCACCGCCGTGCCCAGGTCGTTGCAGCCCACGTAGGCCGGGGCGTCCGCGAAGTCCTTGCCGAGTCCGACCATCGCCGCCTGATGGCATACGGCGTCCACCCCGCCCAGCGCCGCGGTCACCGCCTCCCGGTCCCGCACATCGGCGTGGAGCCACTCCCCGTCCACGGGAGGCGGCGCCGGATGGGCGGCCGGCAGCAGGGCGTCGAGGACGACCGGCTCATGGCCGTGATCGATGAGGGCGGTGACGATGTGCGAGCCGATGAAGCCCGCACCTCCGGTGACCAGTACGCGCATGGGGAGGACGCTAGGCCCGAGCGGGCGGCGGGGCATGCGTCCGCGCCGGGCCGTCACCGCTCCGTAAGACCTTATGGCGGAGGCGTGGTCACAGAATGGTCACAAGAGGGACGGCCCGGCGTTGCCTTCCACTGCGACCGTGGCGCCCGTTCGCGTCTCCCGGGACCTCGTTCGCGTCCCCGGGGCACCGGACACGTCCACCGACGCGTCCACCCGACGCATCCACCGGACAGGTCCACCGACACATCCACCCGACACATCCACCGACACGTCTCTCCCGACCGCCGCCACCGACGAACAGAGAGCCACATGACGGTCACCACCGCCCCCGCGGCCCAGCGTCCCCGCAGCCTCAACGACGTCAAGGGCTGGTTCCCCAGCCTCGACCAAGTGCTGTTCGACCGCTTCCTGAGCCGTCAGGAGCGCCTCGGACAGCACGGGGACCTGATGGAGATGGGCGTCTACATGGGCAAGAGCGCCATCTTCACCGCCGCCTATCTGCGGTCGCACGAGCGGTTCACGGTCTGCGACCTCTTCGACGGGGAGGCGCCGGACGAGAAGAACGCGGCGGAGGCGCGCAAGTCGTACTCCACCCTGACCCGCACCGCCTTCGAGCAGAACTACCTGGCGTTCTGGAACGAGCTGCCGTACGTCATCCAGGGCCCGACCTCCGTCGTGCCCGACCACGTCGGCGCGGACACCTGCCGCTTCATCCACGTGGACGCCTCGCATCTGTACGAGCACGTGGCGGGCGACATCGACACCGCGCACACCGCGCTGGTGCCCGACGGGCTCGTCGTCCTCGACGACTTCCGCTCCGAGCACACCCCCGGGGTGGCCGCCGCGGCCTGGGAGGCGGTGTTCACCCGGGGCCTGCGGCCCATCTGCCTGTCCACGCAGAAGCTCTACGGCACCTGGGGCGACCCGGAGCCGATCCAGGACGAGCTGCTCGCGGACGAGCAGTGGCGCAAGGGGATGCACACCAGCGTGCAGGAGATCGCGGGCCGGAGGGTGCTGCGGTTCTCCGGGAAACCCGCGAACCCGGCCGCGCCCCCGTCCCGCTACGCCCATGAGCCGCGCGACCCCGCCCCGGCGCCGCGCCCCGCCTCCACCGCACCGGGGCCCGCCGGCCCCGCCACGCGCCGTCCCACCACGGTCCGGCGGATCGCCGCCGACGTCCTCCCGCCGGTCGTCACCCGTGCGATCCGCCGCCGCAGGGGGTAGGGGGTAGGACCGCCCCCGGACCGGACTGTCGCACCGGGCCGCACCGGGCGGCACCGGGCGGCACCGGGCCGCACCGGGGCCCGTTCGTTATGCGATTCCTGTATGGCGGGGTGCGAAACAGGTCTTGGACGCCCCAGCCGGGACGGCTGTTGACTCGATGGTGTCCGGCCGGGACCGCCCGGCCGGGACGAGCATCACGAGCCGATTCCACAGATGGGGTGTGTCCGCCATGGGCAAGTACGACGGTAAGCATGTCGTGATCACGGGAGGCAGCAGCGGTTTTGGTCTGGCCACCGCCCAGCTGCTCGTGGACGAAGGGGCGCGCGTCCTGATCACCGGGCGAAACCAGGCCACGCTGGACGCCGCCCGCGACCAGCTCGGCGACAACGCGATCGCGGTCCGCAGCGACGCGGCGTCGCTGCCCGACATCGACGCGCTGGCCGACCGGGTGAAGGCCGAATTCGGCACGGTGGACGCCCTGTTCGCCAATGCCGGGGTCAACGGTTTCGCACCGTTCGAGGAGACCAGCGAGGAGCTCTTCGACCAGCTGCTGACCATCAACGCCAAGGGCCCCTACTTCACGGTGCAGAAGCTGGTTCCGCTGCTGGCCGAAGGCAGCGGCGTGGTGCTCACCACCTCGGTCGCGAACGTGCTGGGCCTGCCCGCGCTCAGCGCGTACGCGGCCAGCAAGGCGGCGCTGCGCTCCATGACCCGCGGCCTGGCCCGGGAGCTGCTCCCGCGGAAGATCCGCGTCAACGCGGTCAGCCCCGGCCCGATCGACTCCGGAATCCTGGAGAAGTCGATGCCCAAGGAGGCGGCCGAGCAGACGAAGGCCCAGATGGCCGCGGACAACCCGATGCTGCGCATGGGCACCCCCGCCGAGGTCGCCAGGGCGGTCGCGTTCCTCGCGTTCGACGCCACCTTCACCACGGGCGCCGAACTCGCCGTGGACGGCGGCGGCTCCCAGATCTGACCGCCCGTCCACCGTCCTTACCGCCGCCGCAGCGCCGGGTGGTCCGCCACCACCGTGCACGCGCGGCGGCGGTGGCGGAGTCGGAGACCGCGCATGCGACCTCTTCGGCGCGGCACGTGGACTGTCCGGCGCGGCACGTGGACTGTCCGGTGCGGCACCTGGACTGTCCGGCCCGGCGTCGTAGCCGTGCCCGTCACCCCCCCCGGCCCCGACCTGATCCACTGCCCATACCGTGTCTCCGTAAATCGATGCGGCATCTCGACGAGAGATGCCTCCGGGGGACATTGGGGCATGAGGGTCTGTACTTGGAAAGGATGGCCGTAATGGTGTCAAAGCGCTCTGCGGAGAGGACCGTCGGCTGGATCGCCGGGGCCGCGGTGGTGGCGGTGGTCACGGGTGTCACAGGGTGCTCGAACAACACGAGCTCCAGCACCGAGAAGAAGCCGACCGCGGACAGCTCGGCCACGGCCGACGCGAAGAAGACGGATGAGGGGAAGAAGGAGGCCGCACAGCCCGCGGCCGCCCGCCAGTCCGCGGAGGGCGCGGTTGCCGAGTGGGTCACCGCGATCATCAAGAATCAGCCGACGCGGGCGTGCCTGGTGATGGCGGATACCGATGCGTCCCCGGTGCGGGTCGGCAGCGCCTCGATGTGCAACAGCGACCAGCCCGATGTGCGGAAAATGAAGGAGAGCATCGGGAGGCTCCGCGAGTCGTTCACGCCCAAGCCCGCCCCGAGTGACCCGAAGGTGGAGGTCGCGCAGGCCCCGGTCACCGGCGACAAGGCGGTGGTTCCCGCCAACAAGGTCACCATCGACGGGCAGACCCTCGACAAGGTCATCCTGTCCAACTCCACCGGGCTGACGTCAGGACAGCTGGACGTCAAGGTGAAGGCGTCCGAGATCAACAACGCCTGGTACGTGACCGATTTCGATCTCAGCGTCGGATAGTGGCGTAACCGGGAGTCCCGCCGGGCTGGGGGCCAGGCTGCTGTTCGTAGCGGCCTGCCACCCCGGCGCATGGACGCGGTCGCGCCGCCGGCAGCCGCTCGGCTCGCTTACCGGCGCGGCTTGCGCGGCAGGGGGCAGAACCGGGAGCCTCCTTCGACCGCAACGGTCAGCCCGGGGGCGATCTCGGTGAACCCCGCGTCGCGCACCACCGGCAGCCCGCTCCTGGTGAGTTCGTCCCACCGCTCGGCCGACGCCGTACGCACCGCCAGCGGGAACCCGGCCCCGCGCCAGGCCGCCCGCGCCGCGTCGTCCAGCTCCCACCAGGCCAGCTGCGCGCCGTGCCCGGCCTGGGCCATGGCCTTGCCCGCCGACATCCGCACATGGGGGCTCAGCCACAGCACCGGACCGGTGAGATCGGGGGCGGCCGGCGGCTCGGGGTCGTCCAGGTCGGTGCCGGAGACCTGGAGCTTGGCCAGCTCCTTGGGCCAGCCGTCCAGCGGCACCGGCGGGAACACCCGCACCTCGGCGGCCGACGGGGCCCCGTCCCCGTCCCCGTCCCCGTTCTCGGCCGTGGCCGTGGCGGGGGTCCGGCCCGTGACCGTGATGCCCGGCAGCCCGGCCGCGCGCCGCCAGTCCGCGCCGCGCGCCCGCCGTACGACCTTGCGGATGCGGGCGTCCTGCCAGTCCCGTACGGCCTGGGTCCACTCGCCGCCCTCGGCCGTCGCCCGCTCGTCCGACAGCAGCACCAGCACCGCCCGCGCCGCCGTCTCCAGGGCGTCCGTACGGGTCGGGGGCGCGGCCTTCTCGATCCGGACCACCATGGGCAGGACGAACTGCGGCGCGGCGTCCCGGTCGGACTCGGCGTGCCGGAAGGGGCTGGTGCGGGGGCTGGGGGTACCGGTCTCGGTGCTGGTCACGCGCCCAGTCTGCCAGGACCACGGGAGGGGCCGCCGGAGAGGCCGCGGGAGAGGCCGCGGGAGGGGGCCGCTGGGCCCGGGGGAGAGGCCTATGCTCAACCGGCATGAGACTGCGAGGAGTCGGCCGGCGCTACGGCCTGGGCGGGCCCTGGGTGCTGCGCGGTGTCGATCTCGACGTACCGCCGGGTTCGCTGACCCGCATCGAGGGGAGCAACGGCAGCGGCAAGTCCACGCTGCTGCGGCTGCTCGCCGGGATCGACGCCCCCAGCGCGGGCCGGATCACCGGCCGCCCGCCCACCGCGTACGTCCCCGAGCGGTTCCCGGCCGAGCTGCCCTTCTCCGCCCTCGGCTACCTCACCCACCTGGGCCGGATCCACGGGCTGTCGCGCGCCGCGGCGGTGCGCGGGGCGGGGGAGTGGCTGGAGCGGTTCGGGGCGGACGGATACGCCGGCACCCCGCTCGCCGAGCTGTCCAAGGGCACCAGCCAGAAGATCGCCGTGGCGCAGGCGCTGCTGGCCGCCCCCGGGCTGCTGGTGCTGGACGAGGCATGGACCGGCCTCGACCAGGCGGCGCGCGGGGTGCTGGACACGGCGGTCGCCGAGCGCGTCGCCGACGGCGGCGCGGTCGTCTTCGTCGACCACGACCCGCGCCGCCTCGCCGGCGCCCCGGACCGGGTCCTGCGCCTCGCCGAGACCCGGCTGGTGCCGGTGGCCGGGGGTACTGACGAGGCCCCGGGGGCCGAGTCCCCGCCCGGCCGGGAACCCGCGCCACCGGGCGGGCCCGCTCCCCGGGCCGTGCTCGGCCCGCCCGCTTCGCCCGGGGCCCGGCCGTCCCCGGACGGTGAGCGGCCGTCTCCGGCCGGGACCCGGCCGGGGCAGTCCACGGAGCCGACGGCCCCGGCCGACGTATGGGTCCGGGTGGAAGCCGAGGGAGCGCCCGGGGCCAGACTGCCCACCGGGCTGCCGGGGGCGCCGGTGCGCGAGGTGCGGGGCATCGATGCGTACGGGGCGCCGGACGCGGCGGTACGCGAACGAGGCCCCGCGCCCGTGCGGAGGAGCCTGCCCGCGTACAGCGACATGCCCGGGTACGGCAGCCCGTCCCCGCATGACAACGCGTCCGCGCAGGGGAACCCGCTCGCGCAGGGGAGCCCGCTCGCGCAGGGGAGCCCGCTCGCGCAGGGGAGCCCGCTCGCGCAGGGGAGCCCGCTCGCGCAGGGGAGCCCGGCCGCGCAGGGGAGTCCGTCCGCGCACGACAGTCCGTCCGCGCATGACAACGCGTCCGCGTACGACAACCTGCCCGCGTACGGCAGCCCGTCCGCCAACCCGGCGGGCCAGGTCGTACGGCTGGCGGTCCGGTCCGCGTCCTCCGATGCCCTGCTCCGGGCCCTCCTGGCCGCCGATCCGCCCTGGCACATCCGCGCTGTGACGACCATCAGCGATCCCCGGGAGCCCGCCGATGGGCCAGGGCGGAAGGAGACGGCGTGATCGCGCTGCTGCGCTACCAGGCGGCCCTGCTGGTCCGTTCCCACCGCTGGCTGCCACCGCTGCTGCTGTACGGCGCGTTCCTGGGGATCGGGGTGCGGTCCGGGCAGCCGATCCTCGACTCGCTCGGCTACGCGGCCGCCGCCCTGCTGCCCGTCGCCGCCTGGCTGGTGCGGGTGTGCGTCACCAACGAGCCCGCCGCGGCGCGCTCCTGCGCCGCGGCGGCGGTGGGGCCGGGCCGGGTGCACCTCGCCTCCGTGCTGACCGCGCTGGGCGCCGCGCTGGTGCTCGGCACCGCCGGGACGCTGTTCGTCGCGGCCGTCAGCGATCCGCACGGCGCGGACCACCGGCACCGGGTCCCCGTGCCGGAGGCGACCGTCGCCGGGCTGCTCGCCGCGGTCGCGTGCGCCCTGCTCGGCGCGGCCGTCGGCGCGCTGTGCAACCGGCCGCTGCTGCGCCGCCCCGGCTGGGCGATCCCCTCCACCATGGGCGCCGCGCTGCTGGTGTCGGTGGCCGGCGCCTCGCCCGCGAACGCCGCCGTGTCGGGGCTGGTCGACGGCTCGCACAGCGGCACCGTGCCGATGCCGCTGCTGCCCCTGGCCCTGACCGGCGCGGCCGCCGCCGGGGCGACCGCGCTGGCCTGCGCGCTCAGCTCCCGCCGGTCGTAGAGTTCGGGTCATGGACGACCGTACGGACCTTCCCGAGGGCCCGCCGTACGCCGACTGCGTGCGGTGCGGCGAGCCCACCGAGTACCCCGCCTCGCGCCCCGGAGCGACGCTGTGTCCCGTCTGCGAATGGCAGGAGGCCCAGCGCACCGCCTGCTCCGGCTAGGCGTAGGCGACGGGCAGACCCTAGTGGCGCCAGGGCCCGGTCACCGCGAAGGTGGTGCCCGGGGTGTAGCAGTTCACGTACATCGTGCGGCGGTCCGGCGCGAAGGTGACGCCCGCGAACTCACCCCACTCGGGGTCCTCCGGTGTGCCGACGTTCTGCCGTCCACGTGCCATCGGGTAGACCTCGCCGTGCCGGGTCAGCCCGAAGACGTGCTGGGCGCCGTTGCCGTCCTCACAGACCATCAGACCGCCGCTGGGCGCCAGCGTGATGTTGTCCGGGGACTCACCGGGCAGCTGGACATCCGTCTCGGGGCCGAAGACGATCACCAGCGTGAGGCGCCGCCGGTCGGGGTCGTACCGCCAGATCTGGCCGAAGTGGTCGGCCGCCGAGCCGTCCGCGCTCTTGGCGAAGCTGGAGACGAAGTAGACCGACGAGCCGCCCCAGTAGCACCCCTCCAGCTTCTGGGCGTGGGTGATGCCTCCGGGGCCGAAGTCCTGGAAGCGGATGGGGGTCTGCTGGGCGAGCGGATCGGGCACGTCCACCCATTCGACGCGGTCGAAGGCGGTGCCCGGCTCCTGGATGGTGGACAGATCGGGCACCCCCGGCACGCGCAGCGCCTGGAGTTCCCCGCCGGCCCGCAGCGAGCCGATGCCGCCGAGCGGCTTCTTGGGCCGGAAGCGGTAGAAGAGCCCGAAGGGTCTCTCGAAGGCGTCCTCGGTCTCGTAGACGACGCCGCTGCGCGGATCGACGGCGATGGCCTCGTGCTGGAAGCGGCCCATGGCGGTGAGCGGCACGGCGCCGGTGCGGCGCGGATCGTAGGGGTCGACCTCGAAGATGAAGCCGTGGTCCTTGGTGTAGCCGTTGGTGCCCGCCCGGTCCTCGGTCTCCTCGCAGGTCAGCCAGGTGTGCCAGGGGGTGGGGCCGCCCGCGCAGTTGACCGCGGTGCCCGCGATGGCCACCCGCTCGGACAGTACGCGGTTGCCGGAGCCGAGCTCCAGGGCGGTGCAGCCGCCCAGTCCCATCGGGTCGTAGGTGAGGCCCTCCACGGCCGGGACGCGGAACGCGGCGCCCGGACGGTTCTCGTGGTTGCGGACCAGATGCGTCGTACGCCCCTGGCGGCCGTCGGCGCGGCCGGGGAAGGCGGCCATGCCGTCGCAGTGGCTGGGGACCTTGCCCTCGCCGGAGCGGAGTTCGTCGCCCTCGCGGGAGAGCACCCGGTAGCGGAACCCCTCGGGGAGGTCCAGCAGACCGTCGGGGTCGGGGACGAGGGGGCCGTAGCCGCCCTGGCCGAGCGGCCGGGGGTCCGGTGTGGCGGCCGCGGCGGTGCCGGCGAACAGTTCGGGGATGCTGCCGGTGAAGGCGATGGAGGCAATGGAGGCGCCCAGCGCGCCGGTGCGGCCGAGAACCTGACGTCGTGTCGCTGACATGCGGTAACTCCCTGCTGGCGGACAGAGAATATGACCGCATGTGTGTATCACGCCCGCAGGCGCGCGGGAACCACGTGCGCGCGTCACGCGCGTGACGGCGGGTACGCCCGCGCTATGCGTGCCGACGCGTGGGAGCCTCTGCGTCACGCGTGCCGAGGTATGGGAGCCCCTGCCTCATGCGTGCCGAGGTATGGGAGCCCCTGCCTCATGCGTGCCGACGCATGGGAACTCCTGCGTTACGCGTGCCGGCGCACGGGAGCCCCTGCGTCACGCGTGCCGACGCATGGGAACTCCTGCGTCATGCGTGCCGACGCACGGGAGCCTCCGCCTCATGCGCGTCGAAGCACGGGGACCCGTGCGTTACGCGTTCCGGCGCACGGGAGCCCCTGCGTCATGCGCGTCGCCGCATGCAAACCCGTGCGTTACGCGTTCTGACACACGCGAACCCCTGCCTCATGCGCGTCGCCGCACGCAAACCCCTGCGTCACGCGTTCCGGCGCACGGGAACTCCCGCGTCATGCGCGCCGACGCATGGGAACCCCTGCGTCATGCGCGCCGACCTACCGGAACCACGTGTGTCACGCGCAACCGGTGCGGCGGGGGAGCCACCCGCTCAGCTGCTCTCCGGTGCGTCGGCCAGTTCCTTCGCGTCCCGGGCGAGCGCCGTGAGCCGGGAGATCGCCCGGAAGTACTTCTTCCGGTAGCCGCCGTTCAGCATCTCCTCGCTGAAGAGCCGGTCGAACGGCACCCCGGAGGCCAGCACCGGCACCTCGCGGTCGTAGAGCCGGTCGGCCAGCACCACCAGCCGCAGCGCGGTCGACTGGTCGGGGACCGGGCCGACCCCGGTCAGGCAGACGGCCTGGATGCCGTCGCACATCGCGCCGTAGCGGCTCGGATGCACCCGGGACAGGTGCTCCAGCAGGGCGGGGAAGGCGTCCAGCGAGGCGCCCGGGACGCGGTGCGCCGCCCGGGTGACCGTGTCGTCGGAGTGCGGGGCGGGGGCCGCGGGCAGACCGCGGTGGCGGTAGTCCTCGCCGTCGATGCGCAGCGTCCGGAAGTGGGCGGACAGCCCCTGGATCTCGCGCAGGAAGTCGGCCGCGGCGAACCGGCCCTCGCCGAGCTTGCCGGGCAGCGTGTTGGACGTCGCGGCGAGCGCCACGCCCGCCTCGACCAGCTTGCCCAGCAGCGTGGAGACCAGAACGGTGTCGCCCGGGTCGTCCAGCTCGAACTCGTCGATGCACAGCAGCCGGTGATCGCTCAGGGTGCGCACGGTCTGCTGGAAGCCCAGCGCGCCGACCAGGTTCGTCAGCTCCACGAAGGTGCCGAACGCCTTCAGCTCGGGGGCGGCCGGGGTGGCGTGCCACAGGGAGGCCAGCAGATGGGTCTTGCCGACGCCGTAGCCGCCGTCGAGGTACATCCCGCGCGGACCGTCGGCCGCGGCGGCGGGCTTGGTCTCCCGGCGGAACCAGTGCCTGCGGCGACCGCCCTTCGTGTCCCGCCCGCCGTCCAGCCGTGCGGCGAAGGCGCGCAGTGCCTCGACCGCCTCGGCCTGGCTGGGCTGGTCGCGGTCGGTGATGTAGTTGTCGAAGCTCACGGTGGCGAAGCGGGGCGGCGGCACCATCTCGGCGACCAGGCGCTCCGCCGGAACCTGCGGCGCACGGGCGGTGAGGGCGACTGGGGCGGCTGGAGCTTCGGCGGCTATGGGGCCTGCCGAGCCCGTTGAGGTGGTTGGTGCGGACACGGATATCCAGGGTAGTCGCTCTTCACCCGAGCGCCGTCCGAGAGGGAGGCATGTCACACTGCGGCCTATGCGACGCCTGTTCCCACCGCCTACCGCAACGCCCGCCGAAACCTCTGCCGAAACCTCTGCCGACACCTCTGTGTTTACCGATGTGTTTGCCGAAGACCGTGAATGGGGCCTCGACGAACTGGCGGACGCCTATGCGTATCCGGACCCGCCGTACGGCCCCTCCGGCGTCTGTCTGCGCGCCAACATGGTGTCCTCGCTGGACGGGGCGGCCCATCACGGCGGCCGGTCGAAGCCCCTGTCCTCCGACGCGGACATGCGGATCTTCGGGGTGCTGCGCGGACTCGCCGACGCCGTGGTGGTGGGCGCGGAAACCGTGCGCCGCGAGGGCTATCGGCCGGCGCGCGCCCGTAAGGCGTTCGCCGAGCGCCGGGCGGCGCTCGGCCAGGGACCCGTGCCCGCGATCGCCGTGGTGAGCGCGAGCCTGGACCTGGACTTCTCGCGGCCGCTGTTCACCGAGCCGCTGGTCCCCACGATCGTGATCACGGGCGCGGCGGCCTCGCAGGAGCGGGTCAAGCAGGCCCGTGCGGCGGGGGCCGAGGTGGTGCTCGCCGGGGCGGGGCCGTCCGGGCGGGTCGACGCGGCGGCGGTCGTGACCGCGCTCAAGGAGCTCGGCCACACCCGGCTGCTCACCGAGGGCGGCCCCACGCTGCTGGGGCAGTTCACCGCGGCCGGGGTACTGGACGAACTGTGCCTGGCGGTGGCTCCCCTGATCGCCGCGGGAGACGCCAAGCGGATCGTGGACGGACCCGGGCTGGCGGAACCGGAGCAGTTCGCTCTCGCTTCCGTCCTGGAGGAAGCCGGATTTCTTTTCACCCGCTACCGTCGGATTTACCAATAACTTATACAAAACGCCTGTTAACCCGTGAAAAGCAGTGCGAAGGAGAAGGGCATCCGCCGTGTTCACGAGCGTATTGATGATTGAGAAGCCCCTGACCCCCGCCGACGTGGAATTCGTCACCACCCTGCACGGCGACGATCCGGTCTCCTTCGTCGTCCTGATGCAGCCCCGGGGCAGCAAGGACCGGCTGCTGCGCGCGATCGACGACATCGCGCTCGGCGAGCTGGAGCAGGCCGCCCAGGAGGGGGACGAGCCGGAGGGCGCGGAGGCGCTGGAGCCCGCCGAGCGGGCGCTGAACCACTCCGTGGCGGCGCTCGAGGCGGCCGGGAGCCGGGCCCGGGGTCATGTCGTCCAGCGCCGTCCGCTGGAGGTGCTGCGCGGCGTCGTGGAGGAGACCCACGCCGATGAGGTGATCGTGCTCACCGCACCGCATTTCGTGGAGGAGTTCTTCCACCGGGACTGGGCCTCCCGGGCGCGCCACAAGGTGGGGGTGCCGGTGCTCAAGCTCTTCGCGCACGCGGTGGACGAGGACCAGCCCACGGCCGGCGGCTGAGTCAGGACCGAGCCGGGGCTGAGCCGGGACCGAGCCATGGCCCTGGTCTCCGCGGCCGTCGGCGGGGCGGGTGGCCGGGGGCGTGGGAGTTGGGCTCTTCGCGCACGCGGTGGACGAGGACCAGCCCACGGCCGGCGGCTGAGCCATGACCGAGCCGGGGCTGAGCCACGGCCCCGGTCTCCGCGGCCATCGGCGGGGGCGGGCCGCCGGGGGTGCGAGAATCGGGCCGACAGCACACACCGAGAACCAGGGGAGACCCGTACATGGCACCGGCCGGCACCGCCTCCGACGCGCTGGATCGACCGCACTTCATCGGCATCGGCGGCGCCGGGATGTCGGGCGTGGCGAAGGTTCTCGCCATGCGGGGCGCGCGGGTCTCGGGGAGCGACAGCAAGGACTCGCCGATCGTCGGGGCGCTGCGTGAGCTCGGCGCGACCGTGCACATCGGCCACGCCGCCGGGAACATCGCCGCCGACACCACCGGCGTCGTCATCTCCAGCGCCATCCGCGCCGACAACCTCGAACTGGTCACGGCGCGTGAGCGCGGCATCCCGGTGGTGCACCGCTCCGACGCGCTCGCCGCGCTGATGGACGGCTCCCGGCCGATCGCGGTCGCGGGCACCCACGGCAAGACGACCACGACCTCGATGCTGGCCGTCTCGCTGCGCACCCTCGGCCTGGACCCGTCGTACGTCATCGGCGGCGATCTGGACGCCCCCGGCTCCAGCGCCCACCACGGCGACGGCGACATCTTCGTCGCCGAGGCCGACGAGAGCGACCGCAGCTTCCACAAGTACGCGCCCGAGGTCGCGATCATCCTCAATGTGGAGCTCGACCACCACGCCAACTACGCCTCGATGGACGAGATCTACGAGTCGTTCCAGACCTTCGTCGGCCGCATCCGGCCGGGCGGCGCGCTGGTGATCTTCGCCGACCACCCCGGCGCCCGTGAGCTGACCGCCCGGATCACCGGCGGCGAGGGCCCGCGGGTGCTCACCTACGGCGAGGACGAGGACGCCGAGGTACGGGTGACGGCCATCGAGCCGCACGGGCTGACCAGCGAGGTCACCGTCCGGCTCGCGGACTCCCTGGGCGGTGCGGAGATCACCTTCACCGTCTCCGTCCCCGGCCGCCACTACGCGCTCAACGCCGTCGCCGCCCTCACCGCGGGCGCCGCCCTCGGCGTTCCGGCCGGGGAACTGGCCCCCGCCCTCGGCTCGTACACGGGCGTCAAGCGGCGGCTCCAGCTCAAGGGCACCGCCGCCGGGGTGCAGGTCATCGACTCCTACGCGCACCACCCCACCGAGATCGCGGCGGACCTCGAGGCGATCCGCGGCGGCGCCGGGGAGGGCCGGGTCCTGGTGGTCTTCCAGCCGCATCTGTTCAGCCGCACCCAGGAGCTGGGCACCGAGATGGGCGAGGCGCTCGCGCTCGCCGACGCCTCCGTCGTCCTCGACATCTACCCCGCCCGTGAGGACCCGGTCCCCGGGGTCACCAGCGCCTTGGTCATCGACGCCGCCGCCCGCCGCGGGGCGGACGTGACCGCCGAGCACGACCGGACCGCGATCCCCGAGCTGATCGCCGGAATGGCCAAGCCGGGTGACCTTGTTCTCACCATGGGCGCGGGCGATGTGACCGATCTCGGTCCGGAGATTCTCGCCCGTCTCCAGAGCCCGGAGAACTGAGGAGGTCCGTCCCCATGGCGTATGAGATCGACAAGCCGGAGGAGCAGTGGCGTGCGGAGTTGACCCCGCAGGAGTACCACGTGCTGCGGGAGGCCGGCACCGAGCGCGCCTTCACCGGTGAGTACACCGATACCAAGACGGTCGGCGTCTACTCCTGCCGGGCGTGCGGGGCGGAGCTCTTCCGCTCGGAGACGAAGTTCGAGAGCCACTGCGGCTGGCCGTCGTTCTACGACCCGGCGGACAGCTCGGCCGTCGAGCTGATCGAGGACCGGTCGCACGGCATGGTCCGTACCGAGGTGCGGTGCACCCGCTGCGGTTCGCACCTGGGCCATGTCTTCTCGGGCGAGGGCTATCCCACCCCGACCGACCAGCGGTACTGCATCAACTCCATCTCGCTGCGGCTGACCCCCGAGGAGAGCTGACCCCCGAGGAGAGCTGACCCCCGAGGAGAGCTGACCCCCGAGGAGAGCTGACCCCCGAGGAGAGCTGACCCCCGAGGAGAGCTGACCCAGAGGACAGCTGACCCGGGTCGCCGCCACCCAGCCGCCCGCCACCGTGCCGTGTGAGCACTGGCTACCGCGCGATCACATCACCGGCTGCCGCAGCGCAGCACGGCGGCGGTCTCGGGCGGCAGCCGCAGCATGCCGTCCGGGCCCGGCCGCTCGATCCGCCGCCAGGCGGCGACCACCTCGGTGACCTCGCCGGTCCGGGGCCCCAGCCAGGTCTCGGCCGGCCGGTCGCCCGGGTTGAGCAGAATCCGCAGCGGGCCGCGCTGAAAGCTGAAGCAGCCGTCCGAGCCGGTGGACAGGCCCGTGTACGACCAGGTGGGGTCGGTGAGGGCCGGTTCGGCGCGGCGCAGCGCGATCAGCCGGCGGTACCAGTCGAGCAGCGCCCGGTGCGGCTCCCGCTCCGGCTCCCGCCAGTCGAGGCAGGACCGCAGCCGGGTGGCCGGGTCCTGCGGGTCGGGGACGTCCGTCTCCGCCCAGCCGTGGGCGGCGAACTCCCGGCGGCGGCCGGAGCGCACCGCCTCGGCCAGCCGCGGGTCCTGGTGGTCGGTGAAGTACTGCCAGGGCGTGCGGGCGCCCCACTCCTCGCCCATGAAGAGCATCGGGGTGAACGGCGCGCACAGCACCACGGTCGCCGCGCAGGCCAGCAGCCCGGGGGAGAGCAGGGCGGAGAGCCGGTCACCGACCGCGCGATTGCCCACCTGGTCATGCGTCTGGGCATAGCCGAGCAGCCGGTGCGCGGGGGTGGTGTGGGTGTTCAGCGGACTGCCGTGGCGGCGGCCCCGGAACGTCGAAGGGGTGCCGTCGTGGAAGAAGCCGCCCATCAGCGTCTTGACCAGGGCCCCGGCCCCCTCGGCGGCGAAGTCGGCGTAGTAGCCCTGCCGTTCCCCGGTGAGGAAGGTGTGCAGGGCGTGGTGGAAGTCGTCGTTCCACTGTGCGTGCAGACCGTGGCCGCCCGCCTCGCGCGGGGTGGTGGTGCGCGGATCGTTGAGGTCCGACTCGCCGATGAGGAACAGCGGGCGGCCGGTGCGGGCGGCCAGCGCGTCCACGGCGGCCGACAGCTCGGCCAGGAAGTGCCGGGCCCGGGTGTCGCGCAGCGCGTGCACCGCGTCCAGCCGCAGCCCGTCCAGCCGGAAGTCGCGCAGCCAGGCCAGCGCGCTGCCGATGAAGTACGCGCGGACCTCGTCGGAGCCGGGCGCGTCGAGGTTGACCGCCGCGCCCCAGGGGGTGTGGTGGGTCTCGGTGAAGTACGGCCCGAAGGCCGGGAGGTGGTTGCCGGAGGGGCCCAGGTGGTTGTGGACCACGTCGAGGACCACGCCGAGGCCGTGCCGGTGCGCGGCGGCCACGAAGCGCGCCAGCCCCTCCGGCCCGCCGTACGGCTCGTGCACCGCCCAGGGCGCCACACCGTCGTACCCCCAGCCGTGGGTCCCGGGGAACGGGCAGACGGGCATCAGCTGCACATGCGTGACGCCCAACTCGGCCAGGTGCGGCAGCCGTTCGGCCGCCGCGTCGAAGGTGCCCTCATGGGTGAAGGTGCCGATGTGCAGCTCGTACAGGACCGCGCCGGGCAGCGGCCGCCCGAACCACTCCCGCTCCCAGGGGAAGCGGGAGTGGTCCACCACCGCGCTCAGCCCCTCGGGGCCGTCCGGCTGGCGGCGGGAGCGCGGATCGGGCAGCGGCGGGCCGTCGTCGAGCGCGAAGCCGTACCGCGCCCCGGGTCCGGCCTCGGCCTCGGCCCGCCACCACCCCTCCCGGTCCGGATCGGGCTCCATGGGGCGATCGCGCCCCTCCAGATGGAGCCCGACCCGCCCGGCGTGCGGCGCCCACACCTCGAACAGCACTGGCGTCTCCTCACCTCGGCCCGTCCACGGTCCCGACCATGCTGCGGGACACGGCGCGCACGGCGCAGCAGTACGACACCGGCCGGACGAGGATCAACGCCGGCCGGACCAGGGCGGACGCCGTCAGGTCAGGGCGGACGCCGGTCAGACCAGGTCGATGCGCTCCTGCGTGACGGGGTAACCCGCCGTGGCGAAGTGCGCGGCCATCGGGAGGTTGGGCTGGTCCGTCGCCGCCGCGATCTTCGTGGCCCCCCGTTCCACCAGATCGTGCGTGCACTCCACGAGCAGGTCGTACGCATAGCCGTGGCCGCGCTGCTCCGCGACGACCCCGATGAAGCCCACGCACGGGCCGGACGGGTTGTGCGCGGGCACCTGAATGCCCACCAGCTCGCCCTCGGGCGTCCAGGCGAGCCGCCACCACTCGCGCGGCGAGGGGCACCAGGAGAAGAAGTCCATCAGCTCCCGCACCGCGGCCTCGACGCCTCCCCGGGCGATGGCCCGCGCGTCGTGCGCGTCGAGCGAGCCCGGCATGATGCGCCGCAGCACCTCCTCGATCACCGCGTCCTCGGGCTCCGGCCGGAACTCCAGCCGCCCCGGGCGCTCGGGCAGCCCGCACTCCGGCGTCCACTCATAGCGGTAGCGCTCGACCAGGAACTCGAGCCCGCCCGCCACGGCGGCGTCGACACGGGCGCGGGCGGCGGCCCGCACCTCGGGCTGGTCGCGCCAGCCGGGCGGGGCCAGCAGGCTGTACTCGGCGCGCAGCGGTGCGGTGCGCAGCAGTTCGGCGGCGGCGTCGGCCTCGCCCTCGGCGAAGTCGAACCAGTCCAGGGCGACGGGCGCGGAGTCCTTCGGCCCGGCCCACCAGGCGGCGCGGGCCACGACCCGCCCCTCGCGCAGCGCCACCCAGGTCCACTCGGGGCGGTACTCGCCGCCCTGGCCGACGGTGGCGTAGGTGTGGCTGAAGCGGCCCCGGCCGACGAGCGCGGGGACCCGCAGGTCGTTGAAGAGATGGGCGTCGCCCTCGGTGAGCGCGCGGATGACCAGATCGGTCATGGGATTCCTTCCAGGAGGGTGGTGCGCTCCCGGTCGGATGCCTGATCAGGCGATGCGCGCTTCAGACGATGCGTGATCAGACGCGGATACGCCCGGCGGACAGGGGGCGGGAGCGCGGAATGGTCGTGATGTCCATGGCTCTCGCCTCCTTCCTCGGTCAAGGGCGTGGCCGCACTCTACGGGCGCCGATCTCTCCCTGTCCACGCCTTTCCCGGGCGGAGCCGGTCTGCCGCCCACGAGGGGGAAGGAGCGGCAGACCGGCGCGCGGGATGAGGTGCACCTGACAGATCACTGAGCGGGCCGGCGCACCTGCGTGGTCCGGTGTGGGAGGCAGACTAGTGCACCATGCAGATCGGCGCGGCCGCCGTGTCCGGAGAGCCGCCGCCGGCCGTGAAGCCGAAGGTCGTCGAGGCCCCCGTGGCCAGTGAACCGTTCCAGCCGGCGTTGGTGACCGACGCCCCCGAGCCGGTGGTGGTCAGCTTGCCGTTCCAGACGCTGTCGATCCGCTGCCCGGACGGCACCGTCCAGTCGACCATCCACGCGGAGATGGGCGTGACACCGGTGTTGGTGACCGTCACCTCGGCCTGGTAGCCGCCGTTCCAGGTGCTGGTCACCTTCTGGGCGGCGGAGCAGGAGGCCGTCGGCGGGTCGGCGGGGTCGCTGCCGTCGTCGTCGCCGTTGCTGGTGGTGCCGGGGACCGTCACCTCGCCGTTGCCGCCGTCGAAGACCACGTCGGAGCAGCTGTAGAAGGTCTCCTGGCTGTCCGAGCGCGTCCACACGGTGTAGATGATGTGCCGTCCGCTCTTGCCGGAGGGCAGGTTGGCGGTCCAGGTGTACTTGCCGTCGACCGTGCCGACCTGGCCGGACAGCGGCGGGTTCGTCACCGTGCTGAACGGCTGGTCCTCCAGATCGTCCCAACTGAGCGACTGGGTCGGATCGATCGGGTCCTTGGTGATGTAGCTGCGGAACGACCCCGGGTGCGCGGCCCAGGCGTTGTACGCGAACTGCATCGACGCGCCGGACGTCAGATGGGTCACCGGCCAGTCGTTGCTGCCCAGGTCGAAACCGGAGAAGTCATAGACGGTGGCCGCGGCACTGCACAGCTTGCCGTCCGGGATGAACCCCTCGGTGCGGCCCGCGCCGTCCGAGCGGAGCACCGCGAACCAGTTGTAGAAGGGCGTCGCCCCGCTCTTGTCGTACGCGGCCTTGCACGCCGGGTTGGTCGGCTTGACCTCGCCGGTGGAGGACATGCTGTACTTCCAGCAGAGGTAGGTGCGGCTGCCCGGCGCCATCGGCGCGCCGTGTGCGGAGGCGCTGCCCCCGGAGAAGAAGACAAGGCCCAGGGCGGGCAGGACCGAGAGCAGGACCAGCAGGACGGATCTGGGCGCGCGGGAGCGGCCCGGCGGGCGTGTGGAAGAGGCGAGAGCCAGTAATCGTCGAGGCATTGCGCGTGCTGTCCCTTCGACGTGATCGGGTCAGGAACCGTCGGCATGGGAGCGCTCCCAATTCTTGGTGAACGTAGCGCGCGTCTCCGTACCTGTAAATGCTTCAGGAGGTGAAGACCGCAACCTTTCTGGTGGGCCGTCAGGAAAGGCCGCCGGACGGGCCGGTCAGGTACGGACCAGGAGCGCCACCGGCAGCCGGGACAGCAGCCCCGCCAGGGCGGTGGGACCCTCGGCCGTCCGCCCGGTCAGCAGGTCCCGCCAGCCGCCCGGCGGCAGCGGCAGCCGGGTGGCGCCCCAGCCGCCCGCCTCCGCCAGCCGCCGCGACAGCCGGGTGACGACCGTGACCGCCCCGCCCTCGCCCCCGGCGCCGGTCCGTACGAAGGCCGTACAGTGCGCCGCCGCCGGCCCCTCGGCGGCCAGCGGCGCATAGCCGCTCCCCGGGCCGAACCACCCCGGACGCTCCCGGCGCAGCCGCAGCGCGGCCCTGGTCAGCAGGAGTTTCTCGGCGGACAGGCCCGACACCTCCGGCTCGCCGTCCAGCGTGGGCGGACGGCGGTTGTCCGGGTCGACCAGGGCGGTATAGACGTGTTCGGTGCCCATGTAGAGGTCGGGGACGCCCGGCATGGTGAGGTGCAGCAGGGCGGCGCCGAGCGTGTTGGCCCTGGCCGGTCCGTCCAGCTGGGCTCCGATCGCCGCCCACACCGACGGGTCGGCCGCGCACGGGCCGGCCGCCAGGAAGGCGGTCACCTCCTCCTCGTACGCCGCGTTCCGCTCCGTCCAGGTCGTCCGCAGCCCCGCCTCGCGCACCCCCTTGAGCACGGCGGGGACCAGCCGTTCGGCATCCCCGTGGCCCAGGGCGAGCGCGGTCTGCCAGGCCGTCCAGGCCAGCTGCGGATCGGGGGCGGGGGCCGACCGGGTCAGCTCCTCCACCATCCGGCCCCACCAGGCCGGGCATTCGGTGAGCGCCGCGACGCGGGCCCGCGCGTCCGCGCTGCGTTTGGTGTCATGCGTGGACAGCACCGTGCCGGTGGCGGGCCAGTCACGCAGCAGCCGGGCGGCGAAGGCGTGGAACTCCTCGGGCGCCACGGCCGGACGTCCCGGATCGCCGCCCACCTCCCCGGCCGACAGCAGCGGGGGGTAGCGGTAGAAGGCGGTGTCCTCAACCGACTTGGCGCGCAGCGCGGCCGCCGTCTGGGCGAACCGGGCGCAGAAATCGCGCTGGTCCGGGCCGTCCCCGAGGAGGCCCAGCGCCGCGTCCCGCACGACGAACACCACCCGCGCCTCCTGCGGCACCGTGAACGCCTCCCGGGCGTCCGCCGCCGCCGAGCGCAGCATCACCGCGTCGGCGTCCGACACGGGCCGCGTGTCCGTGTCCACGGACGCGTACGGACGGTAGACCGGCAGCCGCACCAGCAGCTCCCGGATCGCCGTGCGCAGCGCCCAGGGCGCGTGGTCGCGCAGCCGGGGGTCGGCCGCGCAGATGCGGGAGGCGGTGCGGGTCAGCCGCGCCACCTCGGCGGCCAGCTCATGCGTGACCACCTCGCGGGCGGCCCGGCGCACCGTGGCGGCCCAGTCGCCGCCCAGGTCGGCCGGGGGAGCGGCGAAGTCGCGGTAGAGGGCGGTCAGCTTCGCCAGCCCGTCCGGGTCGACGAAGAGCCCGTCGATGTGGTGCAGCGCGTCATAGCCGGTGGTCCCGGCGACCGGCCAGGCCGGGGGCAGCGGCTCGTCCCGGGCCAGGATCTTCTCGACCACCGTCCACCGGCCGCCCCCGCCCCGGCCTCCGGGCGCGGTCCACCGGCCGCCCCCGCCCCGGCCTCCCGACGCGGTCCATCGGCCGCCCCCGCCCCGGCCTCCCGACGCGGTCCATCGGCTGCCCCCACCCGCACCGTCCCCCGTGGCTGTACCGTCCGCCCTACCCGCACCGTCCGCCCCACCCGCTCCGTCCGCCGTGGCCGTCCCGTCCGCCGTGGCCGTCCGCACCGCCCGGTCGAGCCGCCGTAGATAGCCCTCCGGATCGGCGAGCCCGTCCGGGTGGTCGATCCGCAGCCCCTCCACGACCCCGTCCCGCACCAGCTCCAGCAGCGTGGCGTGGGTGGCGTCGAAGACCTCCGGGTCCTCCACCCGCACCGCGATCAGCTCGGAGATGGTGAAGAAGCGCCGGTAGTTGAGCTCGGTGCGGGCCAGCCGCCACCAGCCGAGCCGGTACCACTGGGCGTCCAGCAGTTCGGCGAGCGGCAGTCCCTCGGTGCCGGGCCGCAGCGGGAACGCGTGGTCCCAGTAGCGCAGCGTCCCGTCCTCGACGCGCAGCCGTTCCCACTCCTCGCCGAGCGGCCCGCCGAGCACCGGCAGCAGCACCTTGCCGCCGTGGGCCTGCCAGTCGATGTCGAACCAGCGCGCGTAACGCGACCCGGGCCCTTCTCGCAGCACCTCCCACAGCGGGGTGTTGAGCCGCTCGGGGGCGGGTGCGGCCATATGGTTCGGGACGACGTCGACGATCAGCCCGAGGCCGTGCGTCCGCGCCGTACGGGCGAGGGAACGCAGCCCCGCCTCGCCGCCCAGTTCGGCCCGGACGGCGGAGTGGTCCACCACGTCATAGCCGTGGGTGGAGCCGGGCACCGCCTCCAGGACGGGGGACAGATGCAGATGGGAGACGCCGAGCGAGGCCAGATACGGCACCGCGCGCTCCGCGGCCGCGAACGGGAAGGCGGGCTGGAGCTGGAGGCGATAGGTGGCGGTGGGTACGCCGGGGACAGCCGTCATATGAACGTACGTACCCACCAGGGGCGCCCCGTGCGAGGCCCGCGCACCCGAACGGACGCGATCGAGCCCCCTGGCGGATTCCAGGGCCTGGGGGCCTCAAGAGGCGGGGGCCGCTACGGGCTCTACGCGGGCCGCTGAAGCACCATCAGGCTGCGGTCCACCAGGGTCAGCCGGTCGCCCGCCGCCACCTTCGCGCCGCCGCCCGGCTCCACGCCCTCCGGCACCGCCGTGTCCACGATGACCTGCCACTGCTTGCCGTGGTCGATGGGTACGACGAAGTCCAGCGGCTCGTGGTGCGCGTTGAACAGCAGCAGGAACGAGTCATCGGTGATCCGCTCACCGCGCGCCCCCGGCTCGGAGATAGCGCTGCCGTTGAGGAACACCGCGAGGGACTTGGCATGGGCCGCCTGCCAGTCGCGCGGGGTCATCTCCTCGCCCTCATGGGTGAACCAGGCGATGTCCGACAGCTCGTCATGGGTGCCCTCGACCGGCCGTCCGTGGAAGAAGCGGCGGCGCCGGAAGACCGGATGGTCGCGGCGCAGCCACACCAGCGAACGGGTGAAGCGCAGCAGCTCCAGCGCCCAGCGGTCCTCCCGCTCGCCGTCCTGTCCCTTGGCGTGGTCCGGCCAGCGCACCCAGGACACCTCGTTGTCCTGGCAGTATGCGTTGTTGTTGCCGCCCTGGGTGCGCCCGAACTCGTCGCCGTGGCTGAGCATCGGCACGCCCTGGGAGAGCATCAGGGTGGCGATGAAGTTGCGCATCTGGCGCTCGCGCAGCGTGCGCACCGCCGGATCGTCGGTCTCGCCCTCGACCCCGCAGTTCCAGGACCGGTTGTAGTTCTCGCCGTCCTGGTTGGCCTCGCCGTTGGCCTCGTTGTGCTTCTCGTCGTAACTCACCAGGTCGCGCAGGGTGAAGCCGTCATGGCAGGTGACGAAGTTGACCGAGGCCAGCGGGCGCCGCCCGTCGCCCTGGTAGAGGTCGGAGGAGCCGGTCAGCCGGGAGGCGAACTCGGCCAGCGTCCTCGGCTCACCGCGCCACAGATCGCGCACGGTGTCCCGGAACTTGCCGTTCCATTCCGTCCACAGGGGCGGGAAGTTGCCGACCTGATAGCCGCCCTCACCGACGTCCCAGGGCTCGGCGATCAGCTTCACCTGACTCACCACCGGGTCCTGCTGGACCAGGTCGAAGAACGACGACAGCCGGTCCACCTCGTGGAACTGCCGGGCCAGCGTCGCCGCCAGATCGAAGCGGAAGCCGTCCACATGCATCTCGGTCACCCAGTAGCGCAGCGAGTCCATGATCAGCTGGAGCACGTGCGGGGAGCGCATCAGCAGCGAGTTCCCGGTGCCGGTGGTGTCCATGTAGTACCGGCGGTCCTCGGTCAGCCGGTAGTACGAGGCGTTGTCCAGGCCCCGGAAGGAGAGCGTGGGGCCCAGGTGGTTGCCCTCGGCGGTGTGGTTGTAGACCACGTCCAGGATGACCTCGATGCCCGCCTGGTGCAGGGCCCGGACGGCCGATTTGAACTCCAGCACCTGCTGGCCCCGGTCGCCCCAGGAGGCGTAGGCGTTGTGCGGGGCGAAGAAGCCGATGGTGTTGTAGCCCCAGTAGTTGGCCAGCCCCGCGTCGGCCAGCCGGTGGTCGTGGACGAACTGATGGACGGGCATCAGCTCCAGCGTGGTGACGCCCAGCTCCGTCAGATGTTCGATGATCGCGGGGTGGGCGAGCGCCGCGTACGTCCCGCGCAGCTCCTCCGGCAGCCGCGGATGGCGCATGGTCAGCCCCTTGACATGGGCCTCGTAGATGACCGTGCGGTGGTAGTCGGTGCGCGGTGGGCGGTCGTCGCCCCAGTCGAAGTACGGATTGACCACGACCGACGCCATGGTGTGCGGGGCGGAGTCGAGGTCGTTGCGCTTCTCCGGACGTCCGAAGTGGTAGCCGTAGACCTCCTCGCCCCAGCGGATCCGCCCGCTGATCGCCTTGGCGTACGGGTCCAGCAGCAACTTGGCGGAATTGCAGCGGTGGCCGGACTCCGGCTCGTACGGGCCGTGCACCCGGAAGCCGTAGCGCTGCCCCGGCATGATCCCTGGCAGATAGGCGTGGCGCACGAACGCGTCGGACTCCCGCAGCTCGACCGCCGTCTCCGAGCCGTCGTCGTGCAGGAGGCACAGCTCGATGCGGACAGCGGCCTCGGAGAACACCGCGAAGTTGGTTCCGGCGCCGTCGTAGGTGGCGCCAAGGGGGTAAGCCTGTCCCGGCCAGACCTGCATACGTCGACTCTTCCACTTCTTCTTCGGGGGCCGCGAGCACCCCAGGCACCGGACGGAACCCGATCGACCCTGCATCCTTTCCCAACTGGCCCCGACCATCCGGGCTTTCAACAGAATTTCCTCACAAGGGAGGCAACCTACGGCCATATCGGTTCGTCCTACCGGGTGACCTGACCCATACGCGTATCCCGCTATGCGGTCCGATGTGGTGACAGGGGGGATTGGGGGAGGATGTGCGCACAATGATCCACCGCCACCTGGGCAAGGTGATGGCCGGTGCGGCCGTGGCGGTCACCGCCACGGCGATCATGATCGGGGTGACGCTCCCGGGGAGCGCGTCCGGCGAGGAAAGCCCCGGTGGGGGACCGCAGGGCTCGGCGGCGGAGCAGGGCCAGGCGGCCCGGCAGCTGCCCGGTGTGGTGGAGTCCGCGCCCGAGCAGCAGAAGACGGGTACCGGCCGCGATCCGCTGACCGACGATGAGATCAAGCGCGCCCAGACCCTCGCGGTCAGCCGCGACTTCCGCATGAGCAGTGAGGACGTCAAGGGCTCACAGGGCCCCGAGCGGCTCTCCACCGACCTCGCGGAGCTCGGCCCCGACGAGGTGGGCGCCGCCGACGCGCCACGGCGCGCCGAGGTGACGTACTACGACTACCGGGACGACACCTACGTCACCAAGACGGTCGACCTCCGCGGCGGCAAGGTCACCGGCACCGACACCCAGCGCGGGGTCCAGCCGCCGCCCAACCGCGACGAGGCGAGGGAGGCGGCCCGGCTGCTGATCGCCGACAAGCTGGGCAAGGGGCTGGAGAAGGACTTCAAGGACGCCACCGGCAAGACGCTGACCAGCCCGGACCAGCTGACCGTCACCGGCTTCGTCTACCGCGCGGGCGAGGGCAACCCCGGTCCGGCCTCGGTCCAGGACTGCGGCGAACACCGCTGCGTACGGCTGTTCACCCGGGTGACGAACGGCCCCTGGATCGACACCCGGCAGCTGGTGATCGACCTCAGCGCCCACAAGGTGGCCGAGCTCAGCTGAAGCCTCCGCTCCCACGCCCCACCCTCATCACAGGAGTCTCCCCATGCCTGCAAACAGGCTCCGCCGCGCCCGTGCCCGGGTCGTGGCGGCCATCGGCGTCCCGGCGCTGCTCGGCACCGTGGCGGTCGCCGCCGGGCCGGTCGGCGCGGCCCAGGCGGCCCCGCCGGCCTCGACCTCGGCCGCGGCGGACTGCAGCGCCCCGTACCGCATCGAGCAGAAGCTGGACGGCGGCACCACCTGGCGGATGTGCTGGCACTACGAGAGCAAGGCCGGGCTGGTGCTCGACGACATCTCGTACCAGCCCAAGGGCGAAAGCGCCCCGATCAAGGTGCTGACCTCGGCCAAGCTCGCCCAGATCCATGTGCCGTACGACGACGGCAGCAATGAGTACGACGACCTCACCGGCCAGGGCTTCGCCCAGGGGCTCCAGCAGCTGGACCCGGCCGAGTGCCCCGGCGGCACGATCAAGACCGTACGGGTGCCCGACGCCTGGGACCCTGATCACCCGGATGTGAAGGGTCTGTGTGCGACCACCCGGGCCCGTGGTCACGCCTACCGCATGGGCGACGGGGAGAAGGTCTACCAGCTCCAGGGCAAGGACCTGCTGCTCTACACCGTCAACCAGACCGGCTGGTACGAGTACATCACCGAGTGGCGGTTCGCCGGTGACGGCACCATGACCATGCAGGTCGGCGCCACCGGCACGCTCTCCCCGATGGACTACGACGCGGGCGACGGCCGCGGCTGGCCCATCGGCAAGGGCGCCAAGGACTACGCCACCAGCCACGCCCACAACGTCTTCTGGCGGCTGAACTTCGGGCTCGACGGCTCGCCCAAGAGCAAGGTCGAGCAGTACGACTCCAAGACCACCGCGACCTCGGGGCGGATCCCGAAGACCAAGACCACCCGCACCCCGGTCACCAAGGAGCTGGCGGGCGACGCGGCGGCGGCGCGGTGGTGGCGCGTGGTCAGCACGGCGGGCAAGAACAAGGACGGCCATCCACGCAGCTACGAGATCGTCCCCGGCCACACCACCAAGTACCAGGGGCGTACCTTCACTCAGCACGACGTCTACTTCACCGAATACAACAAGTGTGAGCAATTCGCCAGCAACAACCTGCGCAACTGCGGCGCCGGGGCCGGGAAGAGCGTCGACAAGTGGGTGAACGGCCAGACCCTCAAGCACCCGATCGTGTGGGTCAACATCGGGTTCCACCACATCGCCCGGGACGAGGACCAGGAGCCGATGCCGGTGCACTGGCAGGGCTTCCAGCTCTCCCCGCGCGACGTCACCGCCATGAATCCCCTCACGCCTCCTGCACTGTCCGGACACAACGGTCATACAGAAGAGGCACGGTGACCCGATAGGCGGGACCTGAGTGTCGCACCGCCCCCGTCAGCGCAGTAGTCTGCGGTGATCGTTGGACGGGGGCGGAAGGCGGTGCACAGGTGAGCTCGGGCGGGCTGGAGCTGCCCCCTGGTGACGGAGGTCCCGGGGGTGACGGTTCCACCGACGCACCTCCCGGCGCGGTGTCCCTGGTGCGGCCGATGGAGATCGGAGCGGAACTGGACTGGGGCGCCGACGCCTGGAGCGAGGTGCGCACACGCGCACGCCGGGCCGGGCGGGCCTATATCTGGCTCAACCTCGTGGAACAGCGGCTGCGCGCGGTCGTCAACGCCGTGCTGCGGCCCATCTACGAACCGGTCCACGGCGACGACTGGGTCGTCGCCGCGGCCGGCCCGGCCGGGCAGGAGTGGGTACAGCGGGCGGTCGCGGTACGGGAGGTGAGCCGGCGCAAGGGCTATCTGCTCGACCCGGCCGACGACAATGTCGTCAGCTTCCTGACCCTGCCGCAGCTGCGGGAACTCCTCGTCCAGCACTGGCCGTGCTTCGAGCCGTATCTCGACGACCGCCGCGAGGTGGAGCTCGCCCTGGACGAGCTGGAGGTCGCCCGCAATGTGGTCTCCCGCAACCGAGCCCTGTCCCAGACCGTCCTCGCCCAGGCCGAGCGCGCCTCCGCCCGGCTGCTGGAGATCCTCGGCAGCGGTACCGGCTCCCCCTCCGCCGACCGGCTGCCCATCGACGCCGTCGAGGACCTCGTCGGCGACCGCTACGCCGATGTCGTGGGCGTCCACCCGGACCGGGTGCGGCTCCAGCGCCAGCTGCCCGCCGAGGACCTGTTCGGCCACGCCCGCCGCCTCGACGCCGTCGGCATCGGGCTCAACCTCCTGGTCCAGAACTACTCGGGCCGCCGGCTGGTCCGGCTGGCCGAATCCGGCTGCCGGGCCCGGCTGCTCTTCCTCAACCCGGCGAGCAGCGCGGTGCGGCGGCGGGAGCGTGAACTGGGCCTGAAAAAGGGGGAGATGAGCCGCTCGGTGGAGATGAACATCCTCCATATGCGGCGGGTGCGCGCCCGGCTGCGGGACCCGGGCGCGTTCGAGATCCACGTCTTCGACGAAACCCCCCGCTTCACCGCCTACCTGGTCAACGGCGACGGCGCCGACGGCCTCGCGGTCGTCCAGTCGTATCTGCGCAAGGCCCGGGGCATGGAGGCCCCGGTCCTGGTGCTGCGCGGTGGCGGCCGGGGCAGCGAGGTGGTCCGCGAGGGCATGCCCGAGGAGGGCGAGGGCGGGCTCTTCGCCACCTACCGGGAGGAGTTCGAAAGCGTCTGGGCGGACTCCCGGCCGGTGTCCTGAACCGATGAGCCGGTGTCCTGGACCGGCGAGCCGGTGTCCTGGACCGGCGAGCCGGTGTCCTGGACCGGCGAGCCGGTTCACTGGTCCGGCGAGCCGGTGTCCTGACCGGAGGGGCGCAGCGCGCGGGCGGCCCAGCGGCCGTCGGTGCGGCTGATGCGCACCGGGTGGTCGAAGCATTTGCTGATGGCGTCGGTGGTCAGCACCGCCTCGGCCGCCCCCTGGTCCAGGCACTCGCCCTCGCGCAGCAGCACCGCGTGGGTGGTGCTGGCGGGCAGCTCCTCCAGGTGGTGGGTGACCAGGACGGTGGCCAGTTCGGGGTGCTCCCGGCGCAGCGTGTCCAGGCTCTCCAGCAGCTGCTCACGGGCGGCCAGGTCCAGCCCGGTGGCCGGTTCGTCGAGCAGCAGCAGCCGGGGGAGGGGCATCAGCGCACGGGCGATCAGCACCCGGCCGCGCTGGCCCTGCGACAGGGTCGGCCAGCGCGCGTCGAGCTTCCCGCCCATGCCCAGCGTGGTCAGCAGCCGGTCGGCCCGGTCGCGCTGGTCGGGGGTGGGGTGGCGGCGGGGGACCGGCTCCACGGTGTTGGTCAGCCCGGTGAGCACCACGTCCCGCACCCGCAGCGGGGAGCGCAGCGGATGCCGGGGATCGACATGCCCCACCAGCGTCCGCAGCTCGCGCAGATCGACCCGCCCCAGGGTGCGGCCGAGGACTTCCACCGTGCCGTGGGTGGGGTGCACCAGCGCGCCCGCCAGACTCAGCAGGGTGGACTTGCCCGCGCCGTTGGAGCCGAGCAGCGCCCAGTGCTCCCCCTGGTGGACGGTGAGCGAGATCGAGCGCAGCAGCGGGGTGCCGTCGCGCACCACGTCCACGTCGTTCAACTTCAGTACGGGAACGGCCGGGGCGGTCACGGGGCCGCCACCTCCTTGGTCTGTCCTTGTCCTGGGTGAGCTCTTCGACCGGCGCCTCGGGCGGCACCGGCAGAACGGAGGCTATCCCGGACCGGGCGGGCCGGACATTCCGGGCTGGGATGCGGGGCCGGTCGTGGCGGGCGTTGTCAGTGGTGCGTGGGAAGGTGAGCACACCTGGGGGGAAGAACGGTAAAGGGAGGGCGGCCATGGGCTGGCACCGGGGGCTTCTGATCGGATTCGATCTGGAGACGACGGGCACCGATCCACGCACGGCACGGATTGTCACGGCGGCCGTGGTCGAGGTGACGGACGGGGTACCGACAGGGCGGCACGTATGGCTGGCCGACCCTCACGTGCCCATCCCCGACGACGCCGTGGCGGTGCACGGCATCACCGGCGAGCGGGCGGCGGCGGAGGGCCGGCCCGCCCACGAGGTGGTCGAGGAGATCGCCGAGGTGCTGGTGGCCCACTGGCGCGCCGGCGCCCCGGTGGTGGCGTACAACGCGGCGTTCGACCTCAGCCTGCTGGCCGCCGAGTTGGCGCGGCACGGGCTGCGTCCGCTGAGCGAGCGGCTGGACGGCGCGGAGACCGGCCCCGTGGTGGATCCGTACACGATAGACCGCGCCGTCGACCGCTACCGCAAGGGCAAACGCACGCTGGCGGCGGTCTGCGGGGAGTACGGAGTGGTGCACGACCGCGCCCATGACGCCGGCGCGGACGCGCTGGCGGCGGTGCGCGTCGCCCGCGCGCTCGCCGAGCGCCACCGCGAGGTCGCCGCGCTCGAGCTGTGGGACCTCCACCGCAAGCAGGTGGGGTGGTACGCCCGCTGGGCCGCCGACTTCCAGTCCTGGCTGCGCCGCAAGGGCACTCCGGACGCGGTCGTGGACAGCGGCTGGCCGCTGCGGGGGGCGGAGGCGGAGGCGGGGGCCGTGGCGGGGTAGCCGCGCGGTGGGGCGGTCACCGGCCCGGCGGGCACCGGAGCGCCCCAGCGATGGGTTCCCGGCGGGAGGCCGGTTCCTACGGGTGAGGGGGACCGGGGACCCGGGCCGCGAGGAGAGTGCCACCGAGACCGAAGACGGGACTCCACTTGAGATCATGGTCGGCAGCCCGATGCGGCAGCCTCGTCCTGAAGTAAAGGAGATTGGCCATGTCCCCCACTCTTCCTCCCCTGTTCCACGTCGGCATCGTCGTGGCGGACCTCGACCGTGCCGCCGCGGACTACGAGCGACGGTGGGCCGTCAAGACCGAGCGGATCATGGATCTCAGCTTCCCCGACGCCCGGTTCCACGGGCAGGAGGTCTCCTGCTCGGCCCGCTACGGCTTCATCAGCACCGGAGCATCGGAGATCGAACTGATCCAGCCGCTCACCGGCCGCTCGCCGTACACGGAGTTCCTGGAGGCCAACGGCGAGGGTGTCCACCATCTCGCCTACGCCGTCGAGAGCATCGACCGGCATCTCGCGGCGCTGCGCGAGGCGGGCGAGGACCCGACTATCGCCTTCGACGGGGTCATCGCGGACCGGGCCCGCTTCGTGTACCTGGACGGCCTGGCGCACGGACCGGTCGTCGAGCTGATCGAGCGGGCCGGTCAGGGCGGCTGACCGCCCGGCGCAACGGCGGCCGACGGGGTCTGGCAGAGCACTTCTCGGTGAAGGTGGCGACAGCGGCTGCGCGGCCGTGGTCGCGGTGTCGGCCGCGCCGGCCGTGGACGCCGAGGAGAACAGGGTGAACGCCGCGGGGGTGGGGTGCGGACCGTGGTCCGGTGGGTCAGCCGGGCGTGCGGGTGTGGATGGGTGCACGGGCGGGCGGCCCGGGAGCGGCCGCGGGGGTGCGGACAGGGAGCGGTCGCAGGGGCGCAGACAGGGGCGGGCGGGCTCAGAAGGCGTGCCAGCGCACCGTCGCGTCCGCGTCCCGCAGGGAGGCCACCCGGCGGGCGAACTCGGCTCGGGCCGCGGGGTTGCCCGGCGCGTGCTGGGCCACCCACGCGCAGCCGGCGGTTTCCCGCGCGCCCCGCAACGTCGCGCAGCCCGGCCACTCCCGGACATCCCAGCCGTACTCCGCCACGAACGCGTCGTACGCCGCCGCGCCGAGCCCGTAGCGGTCCCGGGCCAGGGCCATCACCACCAGATCGTGCTCGCGCAGATCATCCGAGAAGGTCTCCAGATCCACCAGCACCGGGCCGCCCCTCCCGATGTGCACATTGCGCGGCAGCGCGTCGCCGTGGATCGGGCCGGGGGTGAGCCGCGGGGTCAGCTCCGCGGCGGCGGCCGCGAAGTCGTCCCGGCGGGCGCGCAGATACGCCGCGTCCGCGGGGTCGATCGCGTCCCCGGCCAGCCGCAGCCAGCGCTCGACGCCGCCCAGCAGATCGCGGCGCGGCAGCGGAAGCGGCGCCAGGTCGGGCGGCGGGTCGGGCAGGGCGTGCACCATCCGCAGCAGTTCGGCGAGATCGCGCGGCCCGGCGGGCCGTACGGCGTCCGGCAGCCGCTGCCAGTACGTGACGAGATGGCCCCCGAAGGGAAGCGGCTGCTCGGCGCCGAAGCGCCGGTCGGGGCGTACCGCGGGCAGCCCCTCCCGGGCCAGCCAGTCGGCGACCTTCAGCTCCCGGGCGGCCCGGTCCCACACCTCCAGATCGCGGCTGATCCGGACCACCAGGGACAGGCTGTCGAGGGCGAAGACGGCGTTCTCGCCGAGGGCCAGCAGCCGGGCCTCCGCCGCACCGGCCCGGTAGGGCGGCAGCGCGGCCGAGAGCACCGCCCGCGCCCGCTCCTCCGTGAAGGCGACATCCGCCACCGCCGTACCCCTCCTCATCGCTCCGCCCCAGTCTCCCATCGAGCGCGGCGATGAACGGCCGGTCCCCGCATGTCGGCCACCGGGACGGCCCCGCCGTCCCGTACACCTGACCGTGCCATCGACCCGGTCCCCCACGCAGACCGTTACCCCTCGGCAAAGGTTGTCCTCAACCGGCCTTGTCTCTTCTCTTACCCATTTCTTAGCTTCAGGTGAACTCTTTTCTAACGCCAGGAAGACTGACCATGCCCCGAGACATACCGCCGCTCGCCGAGGTCCGCAGGATCACCGAGAAGAAGCGAGACGCGTGGTGGACCGTCATGCTCGTGGATCCGGTGGCCACACCGCTGGTCCGCTGGATCGCGAAGTACACCCGGGCCACTCCCAACCAACTGACCTGGGGCGCCTTCCTGGTGGGCCTCGGCTCCGCCGCGTGCTTCGCGCAGGGCGACTGGGAATGGCTGCTGCTCGGGGCCCTGCTCTACCACGTGAGCTTCATCTTCGACTGCATGGACGGCAAGCTCGCCCGGCTGACCGGCGCCGGCTCGGTCTTCGGGGCGTGGCTGGACTTCGTCTTCGACCGGATCCGGGTGCTGGTCTGCGCGGTCGCCCTGATGGGCGGCCAGTACGCGCGCACGGACGACGTCCTGTATCTGTGGCTGGCGCTGGCCGTCGCCTCCCTGGACGCGCTGCGCTACATCGACTCGCTGGAGATCTTCAAGATCCGGCACGGGATGCGCAAGGAGATCAAGGCCCGGATGCGCGCGGCCCGCAAGGCCGACAATCAGGCCGAGCTGGCGTTCATGGAGGACCTGCTGCGGGAGAACCCCGAGGCCGATCTGGAGACCGACCCGGCCACGGTGGCCCCCCTGCAGCCGGTGGCGCCCGCGGAGGCCGCACGGGCCTTGGAGACCGCTCCGGCCGTGGAGACCGCACCGGCCCTGGCGGCCGCACCGGCACCGGGTACGGCGGCCGCGGCCGTCGCCGAGACCGCCGCCGCAGCCGGTACCGCCCGAGCGGCGGTACCGGCCCCGCGCCGCCCCGCGGTCGTCGATCTGCACCAGGAGTTCCGGCGCCGCTTCCCCTGGTGGGTCCGGTGCCGGAACTTCCTGCTGCGCCACCGCATCCGGGCCCATCTCATCAGCGGTATCGAGTTCCAGATGGGCGTGTTCATCATCGGACCGGCCATCGACGGGGTGGTGGCGACGACCGTCGTGTCGGGTGCGCTGCTGCTCGTCTTCGAGCTGGCCATCATCTACAAGCTGCTGCTGTCCACCCGGGACTTCACCCGCACCATCAACTCCTTCGAGACGGCCACCGCCCCGCGCAACTCCTGAGGAGCAAAGGTCAGACCCTGGCGTGCCGGGGCCGGTCGTCCGCGTCCGGCGCCCAGGGAGCGCCCACCGGGACGGTGGGCCGCTGGGGCGGGGCGGGCTCGTCGTGGGTGAGGTCCGGAAGCCACCGCAGCCACTTCGGCAGGTACCAGTTGCGCTCGCCCAGCAGCGTCATCGCGGCCGGGAGCAGCACCCCGCGGATGACGGTGGCGTCGATGAGGACCGCGGCCGCCAGGCCCACGCCCATCTGCTTCATGGACTGCATCGACAGCGTCCCGAAGATGGCGAAGACCGCGACCATGATGACGGCGGCGCTGGTCACCACGCCCGCGGTGGTGACCACACCGTGCACCACCGCGTCCTTGGTGGTGCGGCCGGCCAGGCGCGCCTCGCGGATCCGGGAGACCACGAAGACGTGGTAGTCCATGCTCAGCCCGAACAGGATCACGAAGAGGAACAGCGGCAGCCAGGACACGATCGCGCCCACGCCCTCCGCGCCGACCAGCCCCGCGCCCCAGCCGTGCTGGAAGACGGCGGTGAGGATGCCGTACGCCGCGCCGACCGACAGCAGGTTGAGCACGATGGAGGTCACGGCGATGGTGAGCGACCGGAAGGACATCAGCATCAGCAGGAAGGCGAAGACCACCACGAAGGCGAAGACCGGGGTGATCGCCGAGCCGAGCTTGTCGTTGAAGTCCTTGGAGGAGGCGGTCGAGCCGCCGATGGGGGCCGCCACCCCGTCCACCGTGCCGAGCGTGGCCGGGCGCACCTCGTTCCGCAGCACGTTCAGGCTCCGCTCGGCCTTGTCCTCGTCCGAGCCGCCGATCAGCGGTACCTCGATCACGGCCAGGTTCTGCTTCCGGTGGAAGGTCACCTCGACCGGGCCCTCGGAGGCGCCCTTCGCCACGGCCTCGGCGCGGAAGCGGGCGATCGCGTCGCGCACCGGCGCGGCGTCGATGTCGTCCGCCGTCACCGCGACCCTGGCCGGGTCGGGCCCGCCCGGGAACGCCTCGTCGATGTGGTGGTACGCGACCACGACCGGCAGCCGGTCGCCGAACTCCTGGTCCAGGGTGAGGTTCGCGGTGTTCATCCCCACGGCGGGGACGGCCACCGCGATCAGCGCGCCACCCGCGAGGGCCAGCGACAGCTTGGGGCGGCGCAGCACCGGGCCGAGGACGGCGCGCCAGACGCGGCTCTCGCCGTTGCTCCGCCGCTTGGCGCGTGCCAGGAACGGCATCCGGCCCTTCTCCACCCGCTCACCGAGCAGCGAGAGCAGCGCGGGCAGCACCGTCACCGAGCCGACCATGGCCACGGCCACCACCATCAAGGTGGCCAGCCCCATCGCCTTGAACTCCGCGATACCGGTGAAGAGCATGCCCGCCATGGCCACGATCACCGTGACACCCGAGACCAGGATGGCGCGGCCGGAGGTGGCCGCCGCGATCCGCAGCGCGGTCCCCGCGTCCCGTCCGGCGGCGCGCTCCTCACGCTCCCGGCGCAGGTAGAACAGGCAGTAGTCGACCCCGACGGCCAGCCCCACCAGCAGCATCACCGAGTTGGCGGTGTCGCTCATGTGCACCCAGTGGCTGACCACCGCCACCAGGCCGGAGGTGGCCAGGAACGCGGTCATCGCGAGCGCCACCGGCAGCAGCGCGGCCACCAGCGCGCCGAAGGCGATCAGCAGAATGCCCAGGGCCACCGGCAGCGCGGAGTACTCGGCCTGGGTGAAGTCGTCACCGAACGCGTCGTCGAACGCCTTCTGGCCGCTGGCGTCGCCGAACTCCTCGATCCGCAGCGCCTGGTGACGGTCCTGCGCCTCGGCCACCGCGTCCAGGACCGGCTGGACGCGGTCCGCGGCCTGCTCCGGGTCGCCGCGCATCTCGAACCGCACCAGCGCCGAACGCCGGTCGGCGGAGAAGGCCTTGGTGGCGTACGGTGACTGGACGGCGGTCACCCGGCCGGTGTCGCGTACCCCGTCGAGCACCGCGTCGACCGCCTCGCGGAAGGCCGGGTCGTTCGCGGTGAGCCCGCCGTTCTTGGCCTGGATCAGCACGGTTTCCCCGGCTGCTTCGTCAATGCCCGCATCGTCGAGAATCTTCGAGACGCGCCCGGACTCGCCGGGAACCTGCTCGCTGTCCGCCACGTCCACCCGGCCCGCCATCGAGCCGACGGCCAGGGCGAGGACGACCAGCAGCACCCAGCCCCCGACTGCCGCCCACCGGTGACGGGCGCTCCAGCTACCCGCGCGGGCGGCTATTCCGCGCGGTCTGTCCCAGTGGCCTGTGTCCGCCACGACATCCCCTTATGCCCTGGTGGCAGACCCTCTCCGCCACCCCTGGACGACGCTAGGCCGCGGGGGCGGACCGCCCCATCATGCTTACCGGTGAACCTGACGGGTGGTTGTCTCCCTCCCAAGAGGGGGGCCATCCCTACCATCCCCGATCCAAGCCCCTTACACCTAAGGGGGCTTGACCTGGTGGTCGGTGCGGACAACGTTGCCTATGTCACACCTGGGCCGGGATCTTGAATTGACCCGTACTCATCAGTCAGGGTTTTTGTCAGAACCTGAGTGGCCCCAACACACAACGGTTCTTCCGCACTTACGGGAACGGCATCCGCTTGCGCTCCCGCGCGGACTACCCCCCACAACCGCACGAGGAGGAACCCTCGTCATGGCAGTTCACAAGCAGCGCAACGCGCGTCGACTCGGTCTGGCCGTGGCCGCCGCCACCGCCGTCACCGCCGGTGTCTTCGTGGCCGTTCCGGCCGGCGCCGCCACCGCACCCGCCGAGGGCAAGGTCTACGGCACCCAGGCGGCAAACGCCGTGGACGGCAGCTACATCGTCATGCTCAAGGGCGACAAGAGCGTCAAGGCCGCCGAGCAGGGCAAGGACCTCGCCGAGCAGTACGGCGGGAAGCTGCGCCGCACCTACGACTCCGCGATCAACGGCTTCTCGGCCAGCGGGCTGACCGAAACCGAGGCCAAGCGGCTGGCCGCCGACCCGTCGGTGGCCAAGGTGGTCCAGAACCACCGGTACACCATCAAGGGCACCCAGGAGAACCCGCCCTCGTGGGGCCTGGACCGGATCGACCAGGAAGACACCCAGGGCGACGACGCGTACAACTACCCCGACAGCGCGGGTGAGGGCGTCACCGCCTACGTCATCGACACCGGCGTCCGCAGCAGCCACAAGGACTTCGAGGGCCGGGCCACCTCCGGCTTCGACGCGGTCGACAACGACGACGACGCCGACGACGGCAACGGCCACGGCACCCACGTGGCGGGCACCATCGCCGGTGCCGAGCACGGCGTGGCCAAGAAGGCCAACATCGTCGCGGTGCGGGTCCTGGACGACCAGGGTTCGGGCACCACCGAGCAGGTCGTCGCGGGCATCGACTGGGTCACCGAGAACCACCAGGGCCCGTCCGTCGCCAACATGAGCCTGGGCGGCAGCCCCGACGAGGCCCTCGACGCGGCCGTGCAGAAGGCCATCGACTCCGGTGTCACCTTCGCCGTCGCGGCGGGCAACGAGTCCAGCGACGCCAGCCAGAGCTCCCCCGCACGGGTGGAGGACGCGATCACGGTCGCCTCCAGCACCGACCAGGACGAGCAGTCCGACTTCTCCAACTACGGCTCGGTCGTGGACATCTACGCCCCCGGCTCGGACATCACCTCCGACTGGAACACCGGCGACGACGCGACCAACACCATCTCCGGTACGTCGATGGCCACCCCGCACGTCGTGGGCGCCGCCGCCGTCTACCTCAGCGGCCACCAGGACGCCAAGCCGGCCGACGTGGCGCAGGCGCTGACGGACGGCGCGACCGCCGACAAGATCTCCAACCCGGGCGAGGGCACGCCGAACAAGCTGCTGAAGATCGTCGAGTAGGACCTACGGGGACCTGTACGGACCTGTACGGGTGAGGTGATCATCCCAGGGGCGCAGCCGGGTGCGGAGAGCACCCGGCTGCGCCCCTGGGCCCGTTGAGCCGCGATGCCACGCTGACAGCTCTTCCCGGGCATCCGCCCGCGCCCCCTGTGGACGAGGCACAACGGCGCCCTACGAGCGCCTGATCCGCGCGGTGCACGTGGCGGCGACGGCGGTGGCCCGCCAGGCCCGCTGTCGGAGGCCGCTGATAGAACATGTCGCACTGCTGTTGGACATGGATCTTGGAGCCTCGTCTTGTCGTACGTGCACCACGTCGAGAACTTCTACGGATTAACGGTACTGACCGTTCCGCCGTACACCCCCGCCACGCTGCTGCCCGACGCCGCTTCCGTGGCGTGGCGCCTTCAGTCCGGGCTGTACTCCACCGACGAGGACGCCGATGTCTGCTGGGAGCGCTTCACCAGCACGGTGGAGCTGGAGAAGGTGCGGGCGCTGGTCCTCGGCTACGGCATGGACAGGGTGTCCAGGCTCACCGACCTGAGCGACCGGCTGACCGGTCTCGAAGCGGTCTTCCTGGGCGACATCGAGGACGAGGAGGAGATGATCTCCTCGATCGAACAGTCCGATGTCGCCCCGCTCCTGGAGGCGTTCCCGGGTCTGCGGGAGCTCGTCGTCCGCGGCGGGAGCGGGCTGGAGTTCCCCGTGGCGGGTCACGCGGGGCTGAGGTCGCTGCGGATCGAGTCCGGCGGACTGCCTCCCGAGGCGGCGGAGAGCATCGCCGCGGCCGACCTGCCCGCGCTGGAGCGGCTGGAGCTGTGGCTGGGCGACGACTGGTACGGGGGCGGCACCACCGTCGAGCAGCTCGCCCCGCTCCTCGCGGGTGCGCGCAAGCCCGCGCTGCGCCACCTGGGGTTGCAGAACAGCCCCATCCAGGACGAGCTGGCCGCCGCGGTGGCCTCCGCGGCGGTCGTGCCCCAGCTCACCTCGTTGAGCCTGGCCATGGGCACGCTCTCCGACAAGGGCGCCGAGGCGCTGCTGCACGGGCAGCCGCTCACTCACCTCAAGGAGCTCGACCTTTCGCACCACTACCTCAGCGACGAGATGATGCTGCGGATATGGACGACGCTGGAGCCCGCGGGGGTCCGGGTGAACCTGCGCGGGAAGCGGGAGCCGGACGAGGAGTGGGAGGACGACGAGGAGGAGGACGGGGCGAGCGGCCGCTATATCGCGGTGGCCGAATGACCCTCCGGTCCGGCACCGACCCCACTCGTCACTCGCACGCTCACCGCTCCTGAAAGGCCCACCATGTCGAACACCCCCGCATCCCAGGACCCGGAGGACCGGTTCATCCGTCTGCGCCTGGGCTACCACACCTCCCTGCTGCGGCCCGGTGAGCAGGTGCCCTTCGGCCACGTGCTGTTCGCCGCGGTCACGGTGGGGTGCGCCCCCGCCGACGTCGTGTCACGGCTGACCGCACTCGGCTACACCGACATCGAGCTGCCCGATATCCCGCTGCCACCCACGGTGACCCGGCAGGACGCCCTGCTGCTCAAGGCGGACACGTACAACCTCTCCTGGATCAAGCTCGACGAGCCCGTCTCGCTGCGGAACCTGGTCGTCTCGGCGGGGGAGCAGGGGCTGAGCCCCGCCGAGGCCGCCCGGCGGCTGACCGCCTTCGGCTACACGGTCCCGGCCGGCCACCCGCTGCCCGAGACCCCGGACAGCCGGGACATCGTGCTGATCCGCACCGACCCCAAGGGCAATGGCACGTTCCTGGACTGGGACGCGGAGGCGAGCCCCCGGCACGTGTTCCGCGTGGCCCGTGAGCTGCTGTGCAATCCGCACACCGTCGCCACGCGCCTGCTCGCCCTCGGCGTCCGGCTGCCGTACACCCCCGAACCCGAGGACGAGCTGCTCCTCGCGGACAGCGGCGTCCACCTCGGACACGTGGTCACCGTCGCGCGCGAGACCGGCCGTACCCCGGCGGACATCATCGCCCGCCTGACGGAGCTGGGCGCCGACCGTCCGGGCACCGTGCCGGACTCCCTGGAGGCGGACGATCTGCGCCTCATCAGCGAGGAACTCGACGGCCGACGGCCCTGGCTGAAGGTGAACAACGTCGTGGGGGTGCAGCTGCGACACGTCCTGCGCGCGGCCCTCGCCATGGGCCGGACCCCCGCCGACACCGCGGCGCGCCTGGCCGAGCTGGGCCATTGGCTGCATGAGAACGCCAAGCTGCCACAGGTGGCGGATCCGGAGGACATCCGGCTCCTGGAAACGGTCGACCGCTCCTTCCTGGATGGCGTCCACCTCGAACATGTGCTGCACAGCGCGAGCCTGACCGGACGAAGCCCGGCGGACGTCGCGTCGCGACTGGCCGAACTGGGCTACCGGCTGCCCGACGAGGTGGACTACCCCGAGGTGTGCGGCGCGTCGCACGGGTGAGGAAGTCACGGCGGCGGTGGAGCCGCCCGAGGTGGCTCCACCGCGCAGATGGGCAGGCGTTCACTCGTGGGCGCTGATCACACCGCCGGCGCTGAGCACGATGTACACGCCGTTGGCGTCGAGCCCGGTGTCATGCTCGTTCGTCTCCATCGTGGCGGCCACCCCGTCGTGGCCGATGATCTGCGCCCGGTACTGGAGTTCGCCGATTTTCGTGACCTTGGCCGTCCAGCCGCCCGCGAGCTTGAACGTGCCCGGTCCCTGGTGGCCGCCGCCCATCCAGGAGTGGACCTCGCCGCCCGCCGTGAGCACGACGAACATGTCGTTGGCGTCGAGCCCGGCGTCGTGCTCGTTCGCCTCCAGCGTGGCCAGGACGTCACCATCGTTGACGATCTTGAGACGGTAGTGCAGGTCGCCGAGCTCGTAGATCTCGGCCGTGCTGCCGTCCGCCAGGGTTTCGGTGCGGGACGGGGACGCCGCCTTGTCCGCGGCGCCCGCCTTGGTGTCGACCTTGGCATCGGAACCCTGCGCTCCGGCGGAGGAGCCCGCGCTGCTGGACGCGGCGGTGGCCGCGGACTTCGAGCTGGTGTCGTCCGAGCCGGAGCAGGCGGTCAGGGAGAGGCCGGCGGCTGCGATCAGGGCCGCGGCGGCAACGCGCAGGGTGCGGCGACGAGCGGTGCGGACGGTGCTGGAGCTCATTTCGGTTCCCCCCAGGGGCGGTTGGTGTCGTGTGCTTCTCGGTACGTCACCCACTCTGCCGGGAGTCCCTACCGCAGGACTGCCGCTCCGCTAACACCTGGCTAACGCGGGTGTGAGCAGGGGAAGGCGCAGGTCGCCGGGTGGACCGGCCGACGGCCTCGGCGTCCGGTCAGGCGGTCATGCGGTCAGCGGCACCGGGACCGTGCGGCGGGCCTCGTCGTAGCGGTGCAGCAGGAGGCGGGCCAGTTCCGGGGCCGGGCCCAGGACGTCGGACAGGATGTCCGCGCCCGCGGCCTCGGCGCCCCGGGCGATGCGGTCGGGGAGGCGGCCGGGGGCGATGACGTAGGGGGCCACGGCCACCCGGGCGACGCCCTCCGCGCGCAGGGCGCGGACGGCGTCCTCGGTGCGGGGAAGTGAGGCGGAGGCGAACGCGGGTCGCACGGCGCACCAACCGGTGTGCCGCCACTCCCGCGCGATTTCAGCGATCACCGCGATCGCCTCCGGGTCGGTGGAGCCCGCCGCGGCCAGGACGACCCCGGTCGAGCGGCGGTCGGCGGGGCGCAGCCCCGCTTCGTACAGGCGGCGTTCCAGGGCGTCCACGAGCAGCGGGGACGGGCCCAGGACCGCGGCCTGGCGGACGGACAGCCGGGGGTGGCGGGCCGTGGCCTCGCGCAGTACCGCCGGGATGTCGGACTTCGCGTGGAAGGCGCGGGTCAGCAGCAGGGGGAGGGCGATCACCTGGTCCCCCGCGTCCGCGCCTCGCTCCGCGAGGCGGGCGAGGACCTGGCTCACGCGCGGTGCGTTGAACTCCAGGAACGCCGCTTCCACCCGCAGCCCCGGCCGCAGCGACCGCACCCGCGCGCGCAGCGCGTCGACGGTCGCCGCATGGCGCGGGTCGCGGCTGCCGTGGGCGACGATCAGCAGGGTCGGGGCAGACATCGTGGCTTTCTCTGGCTCTCCGTGGTCTTCGGTGGCTTCGGTGGCTTCGGTGGCTTCCGTGGCTGCCGTGGTTCTTGGTGGTTCTCGGCGGTTTTCCGGTCAGCGGGCGCTCGCCAGCAGGCCGCGGCTGCGCAGCACCCGACGCTCGATCGGGGCGAAGATCAGCAGCTCGATGGCGATGCCGACGACGAGGATCAGCAGGATGCCCAGCAGCACACCGGGCATGTCGGAGTTGTTGCGCTGGTTCTCCAGGTACTGGCCGAGCCCCAGGCCCAGGTCCGGGGACTTGGCGATGATCTCGGCGGCCATCAGCGAGCGCCAGGAGAAGGCCCAGCCCTGCTTGAGCCCGGCGACGTAACCGGGCAGCGCGGCGGGCAGCAGGATGTGCCGGGCGCTGACCAGACCGCGGGCGCCGAGGGTGCGGCCGGCCCGCAGGAAGATCGGGGGGACCTGGTCGATGCCGGCGACCAGCCCGTTGGCGATGGAGGGGACCGCGCCCAGCAGGATGACGGTGTACATCATCTGGTCGTTCAGGCCCAGCCAGATCACCGCGGGCGGCACCCAGGCGACCGAGGGCAGCGACTGGAGTCCGGACAGGATCGGGCCGATGCCGGCGCGGATGAACTTCACCCGGGCGACGATCAGACCCAGCGGGGTCGCGATCGCCAGCGCGATGAGGAAGCCGAACAGGCCGCGCGAGACGCTGGTCCAGATGATGTCGAACAGCTCGCCCTGGAGCCACAGCCGGCGCAGCGAGTCCCACACGAGCTTGGGGTCGGGGAGCTTGTAGTCGTCGGTGACCTTCGCGAGGACGAGCACCTTCCACAGGGCCAGTACGACGAGCACGGCCACGATGGGCGGCAGCACCTTCTGGACCAGCACCTCGACCGGTGAGACACGCTTGGTCTGCACCGTGTCCAGGGCGTCCAGACCGGCCTCCAGGCCCGCCAGGTCCTGGGCGGTGGAGGTGCCGACGGGCTTCTCGGCCGATTTCCCTGCGTTCCCGGTGTTCTCGGCGTTCTCGGCGTTCTCCGTGGCCTCGGCGGCCTCGGTGTTCTCGGCGGCTTCGTCGACCCCGCCGCCGCGGGTGGTCTTACTGCTGGCCATGGCGGCGGATCTCCCCACGCAGTTCTTCGGTGATCTCAACGGACAGGTCGGCGACGTCCGAGTCCTCGATACGGCGCGGCTGCGGGATGTCCACCGTCCATTCGCGGACGACCCGCCCCGGCCGGGAGGACAGCAGCACCACACGCTCGGCCAGCCGCACGGCCTCGCGGACGTTGTGGGTCACGAACAGCACCGAGACGCCCGTCTCGCTCCAGATCCGGGTCAGCTCCTCGTGCAGCACATCGCGGGTGATGGCGTCGAGCGCGGCGAACGGCTCGTCCATCAGCAGCACGCTGGAGTCCTGCGCCAGCGCGCGGGCCAGCGCCACGCGCTGCCGCATACCGCCGGACAGCTCGTGCACCCGCTTGCCGTAGGCGCCACCGAGCCGCACCAGCTCCAGCAGCCGCTCGGCCTGCGGCCTGCGGTCGGCGCGCGGCACACCGCGCAGCCGCAGCGCCAGTTCGATGTTCTTCCCCGCGGTCAGCCACGGGAACAAGGCGTGCTCCTGGAACATCAGGGCCGGCCGGCCGGGGACCTCGATGGTCCCGGCCGACGGCTTGTCCAGGTCGGCGATCAGATTGAGCAGGGTCGACTTACCGCAGCCGGAAGCCCCCAGCAGACAGACGAACTCGCCCGGCCGCACATGGAGGTTGATGTCCTCGAGCACCGGCTGGGCGGTCCCGGGACGGCCGAACGACTTGTGGACGTGGTCGATCGAGACGGATCCGGCGCGGCCGGAGGGGGCGGGCGAGCCCGCCGCCGCGGCGCCCGTCCGGTCGTCCTTCTCGGTGGTCAGTGCCGGGGACATCCGGTCACCTCCTGATGGATGCGTACCTGGGTACGGGGACGGACGGTCGGCTACTGGGTGCCGAGACCGGCGGCGGAGACCGTCGGCTTGCCCTCGGCCTTGAGGACCTTGTTCAGCGGGGCCAGGTCGTAGATGCCCTTGAGGTCGGGCTTCTCCAGCAGCCCCGCCTTGACCGCGTGGTCCGCCTCGGTGTTCAGCGTGGCGGCCAGGGGGTCGTCGGTGACCTGGACCGACTTCCACGCCGGGTCCATCACCTCGTCGGGCAGTGCCTTGCCGGTCTCCGCCTTGAGCGTCGCGTTGGCCGCGTCCTTCGCCTGCTCGGGGTTGGCCTTGATCCAGGCGTTGGTCTTCACCGAGCCGCGCAGTACGGCCTCGACGACCTTCGGGTGCTCCTTCAGGAACGACTGCCGGACGATCACATTCGTGATCACGAACTTGTTGTCCGGCCACAGCGAGGACTCGTCCAGCAGCACCTTGCCGCCCTCGGCGACCAGCTTGGACGCGGTCGGCTCGGGCACCCACGCGCCGTCGATGGCGCCGGACTTGTACGCGTCGGGGGTGACCTTGTTGTCGGAGCGGACCACCGACACATCGCCCTTGCCGCTCTGCGCGTCGACCTTCCAGCCCTTGCTCGCGATCCAGTTGAGGAACGCCACGTCCTGGGTGTTGCCCAGCTGCGGGGTGGCGATCTTCTTGCCCTTGACGTCGTCGAGCGTCTTGATCTTCTTGGGGTTGACCACGAGCTTGACGCCGCCGGAGACCGATCCGGAGATGATCTTGAGGTTCTTGCCGTGCGACTTCACATAGCCGTTGATGGCCGGTGACGGGCCGATCCAGCCGATGTCGATGGAGCCCGAGTTGAGCGCCTCGATCTCGGACGGCCCGGCGTTGAAGACGAACGGCGAGACCTTCGTGCCCTTCAGCTCCTGCTGGATCTGGCCGCCCTTGCGCAGGCCCACCAGCGCGGTGGCATGGGTGACATTGGCGAAGTAGCCGATCTTCACCTTGTCCAGGCCGTCGATCTTCTCGCCGCCGGCCGCGGGCAGCGCCGAGGACCCCTGGTCGTCGCTGTCCTTCTGCGAGCCGTAGCCGCAGGCGCCCAGCGCGCCCATCAGCAGGGGAAGGACGGCCGCCGCGGCCAGGAACCTGGTGCGGTGGCGGGGACGCTCGGCTGGTCGTACGAAGGCAGGGCGGTGGGCAGACGACACGGGGGTGTTCCTCTCGACGGGCCGGGACGGCGTCAGAGGACGCCCGGCAGGTCAGACGGGATGCGACGGCGGTGGTGGACAGGAGCGGACGGCGGCGTCAGCACGCACATCGTCCGACCCCGCCCTGGCCGCTGCCGAGCGCGCCGCTGCCCACCCGGCCGCCCTCCTTGGCGAACGTCGAGAACACCTCACCGGCCATGGTCAGAAGTCCCATCCCTCGTCGTCCCGCGCGGACTCGGCACCCTGGGCCGACGCCGCGAAGGAGTCACCCGCCATCCCGGCGGTCAGCGTGGTGCCGTCGGCCGGGTCGATCAGCAGGAAGGAACCGGTGCGCCGCGACGCGTCGTACGCGTCCAGCGCCAGCGGCTCGGACGTACGGAGCACGACCCGGCCGATGTCATTGGCGGCCAGCTCACCCGGCGCCGGGTGCTGCGACAGATCGGCCAGCGTCAGCCGGGACGGGATGTCCTTGACGATCGCCTTCACCGTGCGGGTGGTGTGCTTGAGCAGCACCCGGTCGCCCACGCGCAGCGGACGGTCGTGCAGATGGCACACGGTGGCCTCGACGTCCTGGGTGGTCTGCGGGACGTGGTCGCTCGGCGCGATCAGATCGCCGCGCGAGATGTCCAGGTCGTCGGCGAGCGTGACGGTCACCGACTGCGAGGCCCACGCCACGTCCACCAGCGTGCCCAGCGCGTCGATCCCGGTGATGGTGCTGGTCCGGCCGGACGGCAGCACGGTGACGGCGTCGCCGACGCGCAGCACACCGGAGGCGATCTGGCCGGCGTAGCCGCGGTAGTCGGGGTGTTCGGCGGTCTGCGGACGGATCACGTACTGCACCGGGAAACGCGCCGGGTCCTGGGACGGGTCGGTGCCCACCGGCACGGTCTCCAGGTGCTCCAGCACGGTCGGGCCGCCGTACCAGTCCATGTTGGCCGACGGGGTCACCACGTTGTCCCCGGCGAGCGCCGAGATCGGGATGGCGGTGATCTCCGGCACGCCCAGCGAGGCCGCGTAGGTGGTGAACTCCTCGGCGATGGCCGCGAAGACCGGCTCCGCGTACTCCACCAGGTCCATCTTGTTGACGGCGAGGACCACATGCGGCACCCGCAGCAGGGCGGCGACCGCGGCGTGCCTGCGGGTCTGCTCGACCACGCCGTTGCGGGCGTCTACCAGCACCACGGCGAGCTCGGCGGTGGAGGCGCCGGTGACCATGTTCCGGGTGTACTGCACATGGCCAGGGGTGTCGGCGAGGATGAACCGCCGCTTCGGGGTGGCGAAGTAGCGGTACGCGACATCGATGGTGATGCCCTGCTCCCGCTCCGCGCGCAGTCCGTCCGTCAGCAGCGCCAGGTCCGGGGCCTCCTGGCCACGGCTGCGCGAGGCGTGCTCCACGGCCTCCAGCTGATCGGCCAGTACCGACTTGGAGTCGTGCAGCAGCCGCCCGACCAGGGTGGACTTGCCGTCGTCCACCGAGCCGGCGGTGGCGAAGCGCAGCTGCGAGGTGGCGGCGGACCGCTCGACGGCGGCCGCGGCGGCCTGCTCCCCGGACGTCAGATTGCTCGTCATGGTTAGAAGTACCCCTCGCGCTTGCGGTCCTCCATCGCGGCCTCCGACAGCTTGTCGTCGGCGCGGGTCGCACCCCGCTCGGTCAGTCTGGAGGCGGCTATCTCATCGATGACCTGCTCGATGGTCACCGCGTCCGACTCGACGGCACCCGTGCAGGACATGTCGCCCACGGTGCGGTAGCGCACCATGCGCCGCTCCACGGTCTCGCCGTCCTTCGGGCCGCCCCACTCACCGGGCGCCAGCCACATGCCACCGCGCCGGAAGACCTCGCGCTCATGCGCGTAGTAGATCTCCGGGAGGTCGATCTTCTCCCGGGCGATGTACTGCCACACGTCCAGCTCGGTCCAGTTCGACAGCGGGAAGACCCGTACGTGTTCGCCGGGGGAGTGGCGGCCGTTGTAGAGCTGCCACAGCTCGGGGCGCTGCCGGCGCGGGTCCCAGCCGCCGAACTCGTCCCGCAGCGAGAACACCCGCTCCTTGGCGCGGGCCTTCTCCTCGTCCCGGCGGCCACCGCCGAAGACCGCGTCGAAGCGGTTCTTCTCGATGGCGTCCAGCAGCGGCACGGTCTGGAGCGGGTTGCGGGTGCCGTCCGGGCGCTCCCGCAGCCGGCCGTCGTCGATGAACTCCTGGACGGAGGCCACGTGCAGCCGCAGCCCGTGCCGGGCGACCGCGTTGTCCCGGTAGGCGATGACCTCGGGGAAGTTGTGTCCGGTGTCCACGTGCAGCAGCGAGAACGGCACCGCCGCCGGGGCGAACGCCTTGAGCGCGAGATGCAGCATGACGATGGAGTCCTTGCCGCCGGAGAACAGGATCACCGGCCGCTCGAACTCGCCCGCCACCTCACGGAAGATGTGCACCGCCTCGGACTCCAACGCGTCCAGGTGCGAGAGCGCGTACAGGCCCGCGCCCTCGTCCGCGTTGATCGCCGTCACGGTCGTCATGCCGCGCCCCTTTCGTTCGCTCGGCTGCGGTAGTGGCTTCCCGTTGCATCGGCGGCTCCGCCGTGGGCACCGCCGGACGCAGGGCGTCCGGGTGCGGGGAGCGTGGTGGCCGCGCGCGCGTGGCTCACAGCAGTCCCCTTTCACTCAACAGCAACCGCACCTCGGCCGCCGACTCCTGCACCCCGTTCTTGTGGGTTTCGATGCGCAGATCCGGGTCGGCAGGGGCCTCGTAGGGGTCGTCGACACCGGTCAGGCCCGAGATCTCGCCCGCGGCCTGCTTCGCGTACAGACCCTTCACATCCCGCTCCGAGCACACCTCGACCGGCGTGGCCACGTGCACCTCCAGATACGGAGTGCCCTCGCGCTGGTGGCGCTTGCGCACCGCCTCGCGGCTGTCCGCGTACGGGGCGATGACTGGTACCAGCACCGTGACCCCGTGCGAGGCGAGCAGCTCGGCGACGAAGCCGATCCGCTGGACGTTGGTGTGCCGGTCCTCGCGGGAGAAGCCGAGCCCCGCGGAGAGGAACTCGCGGATCTCGTCCCCGTCGAGCACCTCCACCCGGTGGCCCTCGCCGCGCAGCCGCTCGGCCAGCGCATAGGCGATCGTGGTCTTTCCCGCGCTCGGCAGACCGGTCAGCCACACCGTGGCGCCGGTGGTCGTGGGGGCGCTCATCTCGTTCTCCTGGTCGACAGCCATCAGCCGTGCAGCCCGCATTCGGTCTTGGTGCGTCCCGCCCAGCGGCCGGACCGGATGTCCTCGCCTTCCAGAACCCGGCGGGTGCAGGGGGCGCAGCCTATCGACGGATAGCCGTCCATCAGCAGGGGGTTGGTCAGCACACCGTGCTCGGCGATGTACGCGTCGACATCCGCCTGGGTCCAGCGGGCGATCGGCGAGATCTTCACCTTACGTCGCGCGGCGTCCCAGCCAACGACCGGGGTGTTGGCGCGCGTTGGGGATTCGTCCCGGCGCAGACCCGTCGCCCAGGCGTCGTACTCCCGCAGCCCCTCCTCGAGCGGCTGGACCTTGCGCAGGGCGCAGCACAGGTCGGGGTTGCGGTCGTGCAGCCTGGGGCCGTACTCGGCGTCCTGCTCGGCGACGGTCTGACGGGGTGTCAGCGTGATGACGTTGACGTCCATCACGGCTTCCACCGCGTCACGGGTGCCGATGGTCTCGGGGAAGTGGTAGCCGGTGTCGAGGAAAACCACGTCGACACCGGGGAAGGCGCGGGAGGCGAGATGCGCCACCACCGCGTCCTCCATCGAGGAGGTGACACAGAAACGCGATCCGAAGGTGTCCGCCGCCCAGCGCAGGATCTCCAGCGCGGGGGCGTCCTCGAGCTCGCGGCCCGCCTTCTCGGCGAGCTCCTCGAGATCGGTCTGCTCGAGCCGGGTCATATCGTCGTGCCCCCTTCATCGACCGTGTCGGGCCGCAGACCCTTGGCCAGCAGCCCGAGGAACGACAGGCGGAACGCGCGGTTGCAGGACGCGCATTCCCATGCGCCATGGCCCTCCTCCGAGGGCCGCAGGTCCTCGTCACCGCAGTAAGGGCAGTAGAACGGCGCGGCACGCTCGCTCATGTGAGGGCCTCCTCGGAGGCCCGGCCGGCCCACGTGGCGAAGCGCTCGCCGTCCTCGCGCTCCTCCTGGAAGCGGCGCAGCAGCCGCTCCACGTAGTCGGGGAGCTCGGCGGCGGTGACCTTCAGCCCGCGCACCTTGCGGCCGAAGCCCGGCTCCAGGCCCAGGGCGCCGCCCAGGTGCACCTGGTAGCCCTCCACCTGCTCGCCGTTCGCGTCCATGACCAGCTGGCCCTTGAGGCCGATGTCCGCGACCTGGATGCGGGCACACGCGTTCGGGCAGCCATTGAGGTTGATGGTGATCGGCTCGTCGAACTCGGGCAGCCGGCGCTCCAGTTCGTCGATGAGCCAGGAGCCGCGCCCCTTGGTCTCGACGATCGCCAGCTTGCAGAACTCGATACCGGTGCAGGCCATCGTGCCGCGCCGGAACGGGGACGGCGTGACCTGGAGGTCCAGCGCCTCCAACCCGGCGACCAGCGACTCCACCTGCTCCTCGGCCACATCGAGCACGATCATCTTCTGCTCGACGGTGGTGGTCAGCCGCCCGGAGCCATGTGCCTCGGCCAGGTCGGCGATCTTGGCGAGGGTCGCGCCGTCCACCCGGCCGACGCGCGGCGCGAAGCCCACGTAGTAGCGGCCGTCCTGCTGGCGGTGGACGCCCATGTGGTCACGCCACCGCTGGGCCGGCTGCTCGGGCGCCGGACCGTCGATCAGCGGGCGCTTCAGGTACTCGTCCTCCAGCACCTGGCGGAACTTCGCCGGGCCCCAGTCGGCGACCAGGAACTTCAGCCGGGCGCGGTTGCGCAGCCGCCGGTAGCCGTAGTCGCGGAAGATGGAGGCGACCCCGGCCCAGACGTCCGGGACCTCCTCCAGCGGGACCCAGGCTCCGAGCCGGACGCCGATCTTGGGGTTGGTGGACAGCCCGCCGCCGACCCACAGGTCGAAACCGGGACCGTGCTCGGGGTGGCGGACACCGACGAACGAGACGTCGTTGATCTCGTGCACCACGTCGAGCACCGGGGAACCGGAGATCGCGGTCTTGAACTTGCGCGGCAGGTTGGAGAACTCCTTGCTGCCGATGTAGCGGCGGTGGATCTCCTCGATCGCGGAGGTGCCGTCGATGATCTCGTCCTCGGCGATCCCGGCGACCGGCGAGCCGATGATCACGCGGGGGGTGTCACCGCACGCCTCCGTGGTGGACAGCCCGACGGCCTCCAGACGCCGCCAGATCTCGGGCACGTCCTCGATCCGGATCCAGTGGTACTGGATGTTCTGCCGGTCGGTGATGTCCGCGGTGCCGCGTGCGAACTCCTGCGAGATCTCCCCGATGACCCGCAGCTGCTCGGTGGTCAGCCGGCCGCCGTCCACCCGGACCCGCATCATGAAGTACTCGTCGTCCAGCTCCTCCGGCTCCAGGATCGCGGTCTTGCCGCCGTCGATCCCGGGCTTGCGCTGGGTGTAGAGGCCCCACCAGCGCATCCGGCCGCGCAGATCGGCGCCGTCGATGGAGTCGAAGCCGCGGTGGGCGTAGATCGTCTCAATGCGTGTCCGCACATTGAGACCGTCGTCGTCCTTCTTGGTCTGCTCGTTGCCGTTGAGGGGGGTGAAGTGCCCCGCGGCCCACTGGCCTTCGCCGCGGTGGCGTCCGGCCTTGCGGCGGGGCGTTGCGCTTGCGCGTTCCGGGGTGGCAGCCATGGCGGTGTGTGTCCTTCTGAGCGGCTCTGGTGCGGCGGATGGTACTCGCGCGCACCCTTTGACCTGCGCATACGCAGGCGGACAGGGGTGACGGCGATGACCGGTGCGAGGTGCGGCGGAAAGATGTGGAGGCGTGCGCGCTCGCCCACGTCGTCGGGGGCGGCGAAAGATGTGCGGTGGTGCTGACCGGGGTCTCGGGGCCCTGACGAGGTGCGGGTCAGCCCGCCGGACAGATCGCGCTGGACATGCGGCCGAGGTCGACGTGGCGTCGACTCACCAAGGCAATTCCAGCTCGAGACATGACGGAAGCGTCGCATGGTGGTCTCTGGCGAGTCCACCTTTATCCACTATGCGGACTAATATGTCTCAGCTAGTAAGACGTTGTGGTGTTGGTCACTCTTCGTCCGCCGTCTTGACGTCGAAGACGCGGAAACCCCGGCGGCGGTAGTTGTCCAGCGCGTACGGCCCGTCCTTGCTGCACGTGTGCACCCATACCCGCTTGGTCGGCACCCGGTCCGGCCACCGGTCGGCCATGTCCCAGGCGCGGGCGGTCCCCCAGCTCAGCAGATGCCCACCGATACCGCGGCCCCGGAAGGCCGGCACCAGCCCGAAGTAGGCGATCTCCACCACGCCCTCGTCCTGGCCCTCCAGCTCGATGTACCCGGCCGGGGTGCCGCGCTCGTACGCCACCCAGGTCTCCACACCGGGCCGGTGCAGATACCCCTCCCACGCCGCACGCGACCACACCAGCCGGTCGGTCCACGCCACGTCCGAGCCCACCGCCGTGTAGAGGAAGTGGCTGAACTCGGGGCTCGGCACCTCGGCCCGGACGATCCGCACCTCCGCCGCGGCGGGCGGCTCCTGCGCGGGGCTGAGATCCGAGGCGGCGGTCTGCTCCAGGTGCCAGGTGGTCACGGTGATGCTCATGGTGGACAGATAACCATGGACGCCGTTGACTCGCCGTTGACGGGTATCGACGCGGGGGGTGTTGCGGACGTGGCGGACGTGGGGGACGTGGCGAAGTTCGCGGAGCTGTTGCGCGAGCTCAAGGGGAGGACGGACCGCAGCTACGCGGCGCTGGCCGCCCGCAGCGGGGTGAGCGGCTCGGCCCTGCACCGCTACTGCTCGGGGGCGAGCGTGCCCGGCGACTACGAGGTGATCGCGCGGTTCGGCAAGGTGTGCGGGGCCGGCCGCGAGGAACTGCTGGAGCTGCACCGGCGCTGGGTCCTGGCCGACGCCGAGCGCAAACGGGCCGTCTCCCGCGCATCGACCGTCGTCTCCCGCGCCCCGGCCGCCGCCGTATCGGCCACCCCCGCCGTCTCACGGGCCGAGACGGACGGTGAGCCGGATACCGAGCCGGGGGTCGAGCCGGAGCCGGGGCCGGGCGGCGGGGCGGAACCGGAGCCGGTACCGGGGGCGGAGGCCGGGGCGGCCGCGCGGCCGCCGGCGCGGCGTCGGCCGCTGATCGCCGGGCTCCTCCTGACCGCGCTCACCGCCGCCGCGACGGCGGCCGTCCTGTTAGGGGACGCGCTGGGACTTGGGGGCGGCTCGGGCGGGTCCTCGGACGGCCGGCTGCTGCTGTCCTCCCGCTGTCCGGTCGTGGTGAGCATGGGGCAGTCGGACGCGTGTGTGCACGAGCTCCAGTCGCTGCTGGCCCGCGCCGGCGGCGAGCTCGACGTCGACGGGGCCTTCGGGCCGGTCACCCAGATGCGGGTCGTGGTGTTCCAGCTCCGCAGCGGGCTGACGCCGAACGGATCGGTGGACGAGCGGACGAAACGGGCGCTCTACGAGACCGAGGGCAAGCCGCTCGACACCTGGACGCCCGAGCGGGTCGCCCGGCGCATCCGCGAGGTCTTCACCGAGGACCCCGAACGCGCGGTCGGCATCGCCGACTGCGCCTCGTACCTCGACCCCCTCTACACCCTGCCCAACACCAACGCCACCCGGAACTGGGGCGTCTTCCAGCTGTACGACGGCACGCTGCGCACGCTCGACGGCACCCGTGAGCAGGCGCTGGACCCGGACTGGAACATCCGGGCGGCCCATCGGCTGTGGGCGCGAACCCATGACTTCAGCGCCTGGAAGTCCTGCGACCGCGCCTATCGCGCCGGAACGAAGGGGGCCGAGGGGACCAAGGGGGCCGAGGGGGCTAAGAGGCGCTGATCGTGGCTCGTCACGCTGCCGCCATCCCACCCGGCATCCCAGCGCCCGCCGTCCCCGCAGGTCGGGGGCGTGTTCCAATCCCGCTGTCCCCATTTCCCCGATGGACGGTCCACTCGACCTGAAGGGCTGGGATCGTGTTGCCGCCGTCCTCGACGGCCCACGGAACGGCAGACGGAGGAGACGAACACGACCATGGCTGTGACCAGCACCCGGACCAGACTCGGCGCGCTGCTCGGCGGCGCGGTCCTCGCGACCACCGGCGTTTTCACCGCCCACGGCGCGGTGGCCGCACCCAGCGTCCCCACGGCCGCCGACGCCCCTTCCGCCGTCGCGGTGACCAAGCTCAGCCACTCCGACGCGGCGAACCGGCTGCGCGCCGCCGGGATCTCCTGGACCTCCAGTGGGGGCTGCTCGGACCGCAACACCCCCACGTGCACCTCGTTCGAGCAGATCAACCTGACCACCGTGCAGGGTGCCATCACCCTGAAGCAGGCCAGCGGCTGCGCGCTCACCATCACCGGCGGCACGGAGACCGGGCACGCCTCCGGTACGTACAGCCACTGGAACGGCTACAAGCTCGACTTCAGCCCCACCAGTTGCCTCAGCAACTACATCACCGGCACCTTCAGCAACATCGGCCCGCGCCCCGGTGACGGCGCCCAGCAGTACAAGTCCGGCTCGGGCAACATCTACGCGCGCGAGAGCAACCACTGGGACGTGACCTACTACAACTGCGGAGGCTGCTGACCTCCGGCCGGCGCACCGCTGCAACGCGGCGCAACCTTTGCGCATGGCGGTATCCGGCTCGGACAGTGGGCCCGGCGGGCGGAGGGTGGTGCCGAGTCGGCGCGGCATCCCCTCCGCCGACGCCTTTTGCGGCGGTTCGGCCTGGTCACCGGGTGAGCGAGGGGGAGAACCCCCGATACGGTGAGAAGGTGCAGCCAGCAGATGAAACACCGAAGCCGCCCGGCCGGCTCCGCAAGGCCCGCGCCCTGTACCGCAACGTGTCCAAGCGCAGGATGGCCTGGCTGCTGCTGAAGGACACCGTCAACTCCTGTATGGAGTACCGGGTCACCGGGCTCGCCGCCGAGGCGGCCTTCTTCACCCTGCTGTCGCTGCCGCCACTGCTGCTCGCCCTGATCGGACTGCTCGGCTACTTCGACGCGTGGACGAGCACCGACACGGTGGCCACCATCCGGCAGAACATCCTCGACGCCTCCGCGACCGTGCTGTCCGACCGGGGCGTGCGGGAGATCGCCCGGCCGCTGCTGGACGATGTCATCGAGGGCGGCCGCCCCGATGTCATCTCGCTCGGCTTCGCCATCGCCCTGTGGTCCGGTTCGCGCGCGGTGAACGTGTTCGTGGACACCATCACCATCATGTACGGACTGGAGGGGCGGCGCGGGATCGTCAGGACCCGGCTGCTGTCGTTCCTGCTCTATCTGGTGGCGCTCGTGGCCGGGGCGGTGGCGCTGCCGCTGATGGTCATAGGGCCGGAGGCGGTGGTGAACCTGCTGCCGTCCAGCGGCGATCTCGTACCGGCCCTGTACTGGCCGGTGGTGCTGGTGTTGTCCGTCGCCTTCCTCACCACGCTCTACCACGTGTCCGTGCCGGTGCGCTCGCCGTGGCGCGAGGACATCCCCGGGGCACTGGTGGCCCTCGCGATGTGGGTGCTGGGCAGTTTCCTGCTGCGGATCTACCTGATCCATACGGTCGAGGGCCCGACGATCTACGGCTCGCTGGCCGCACCCGTCGCGGTGCTGCTGTGGATCGGGGTGTCCGCCTTCGCGGTGCTGGTCGGGGCGGCGGTCAACGCCGCGATCGACCGGGTCTGGCCGTCGGTGGCCACGGCCGCCGGGCGCGCGGAGGCCGTCGCCCGCGCCCGGGAGGAGGGGGCCCGGCTGCGGGCGAGGGATCAGCGCACGGCGGACGACGGCGCGGCGGAGATCACCCCGCCGTCGGAGTTCCCCGAGCGCTGGGCCCAGTTCCTGCCGCACGCGGACGTACGCTCCCGGCTGCACACCAAGCGCGAGACGGGGGAGAAGTCCACCGAGGCGTCCACCGGGGCGTCCGCCGGTAAGCCCTCGGGTAAGGCGTCCGGGCCGTCCGGGGAGCCCCGGACACCCCGGCAGGCACCGAGGCGCCCGGAGGTGCGGTCCGCGGCGGACGGCGCGGACGACACTCCCGCCACGGACACCCGCGCCACGGACACCCGCCGCACGGACCCCCGCGCCGCGGGCGGCACCGTGGCGGATGACGACCACTCGGTGCGCTGACCCCGAGGTCCCGTTCCGCGACGAGGCCCGTACGCGCGCCCGGGGGGGGAGGGTGCTGACGCGCTTCTCGTACTCGCGGCGGGCCTTGCGCTGGGCCGGGACCTGGCGTTGGTCGCGGCTCTGCCACACCCCGCATCCCGGCGGGAAACCTTCGGAGAACGCCCGTTCTTCGAAGATCGCCCACGGGCCGTGAGGCGGAGTGACCGGGATGCGTGGTGGGGTGCCTCAGCGCGCTCGCTCGTACTCCCGCGTGATGAAGGAGACGGCGTTGTCGAGGGCCTCGTCGGACTCGGCCATGTGGCCGGCCAGCAGGTGCCAGACGTGGAACATGTGGGGCCATACCTCAAGGGTGGTGCGGACGCGTTGTTCTGCGAGCCGTCCGGCGAGCGTGATGCCGCTGCTGAGCATCACTTCGTTCTCACCCATCTGGATCAAGGTCGGAGCCAGGCCGCGCACATCGGCGAAGACGGGCGAGGCGTCCGGATCGGTCGGCAGCGCGTTGCCCAGGAACGCGCGAGCGAGCTTCTCCAGGAATTCTCCGCTGGTCAATGGGTCGAGGCCGTTGCGGCTCTGGACCGAGGAGCCGGAGTGCGTCAGGTCGGCCCAGGGTGAGAGGGAGACGCCCGCCACGGGCAACGGCATGCCCGCGTCGCGTGCCTTGCGCATGACCGTGATCACCATCGCGCCCCCGGCGGAGTCACCCGAGATCGCGATCTTCTCAGGAGCGGTCCCCGCCGCGAGGAGCGCCCGGTAGGCGGTGAACACGTCGTCGATGGGGGTGGGGAAAGGATGCTCGGGTGCCTGGCGGTAGTCGGGCACAAATACCCGTGCCCGCAGGCGTTTGGCGTAGTGGCCGGTCAGTCCGACATAGGCCTCGACCGCCCCGTGTACGTAGCCTCCGCCGTGGATGTAGAGCAGTGTCCGGTCATCGGTCACTTCCTCCGGCACCACCAGCATGGCCGGCACGCCATCGAGCTCGGTCCTCTCGAAGGTCACGCCGTGCGGTGCCGGGAGGGCGGCGGCGAGTTCCTTGCCGTAGTTGTCCCGCACTTCCGCCCAGCTGAGGTCGCCTTCCCCCGCAAGCGCAGGAGCGATGCCGCCGGCCGCTTGCATCCAGCGTTCCAGCAGTGCTGCGGCCTCTGGTGTCAAGTTCATGGTGTTCATGTCTTTCGTCGATGCCACTGATTGCGCGGCCCCGGTGTGCCACACGGACGAGGTACATGCCCTGTGGGGGCACGCCGCCGAGACGGTTCCGGTGGACCTCGCCAACGTCGTCAGCGTCCACCCCTGACACTGATGTCAAGGTCAAACGGTGCAGGTCACAGCCTTCTGGAGGCTGCCTTGCCCTAAGATCGAGGGCATGCGCATCGGCGAGGCGGCGCAGCGCACGGGAACGACTCCGCGGCTGCTGCGGTACTACGAACAGCAGGGTCTGATCACGCCCGGTCGCTCCGAAAACGGCTACCGGGAGTACGACGAAAATGTCCTGGGGCGGATTGTGCAGATCCGAGACCTTCTGCAGGCCGGTCTGCCGACCCGCCTGATCCAGCGGGTCCTGCCGTGCATCTCCACCCCGCGCAGCACCATCCGCTTCTCCGGTCTGACACCGGAGATGGTCGCGCTCCTGGAAGCCGAGCAGGCCAGCCTCACGGCACGCATCGACTGTCTGACCCGCAACAGGGACGCGATAGCCGACTATCTCGCGGCCCTGCGCGAGACCAACGGGCAGCAGGAACACGCACCGGGCCGCACGGCGGATGACAGCGCTTGAACCCGCCGTGACCTGCACCGCTTGACCTTCACACCGGTGTCAGCCTCGGACACTGACGGCGTCGGCCATACATACCGGAGCCGTCTCGGCGGCGTACCCCCACGGGCATGAGTCTCGCCCGGGTGGCACACCGGGGCCGCCTGGCCAGCAACATCGACGAAGGACAGCGCGCCATGATCACAATCCACGGTACGTCCGAGCCCCGCTTCGCGGGCCTACGGGAGTCACTGCGGCAGAACATCGCATCCGGTGAGGAAATCGGCGCCTCGCTGGTCGTGGACATCGACGGTGAGCGCGTTGTGGACCTGTGGGGCGGGCACCGCGACGTCGCCCGCACCGCCGCCTGGGAGGAGGACACCCTCACCAACGTGTGGTCGATCACGAAGACCGTCACCAGTCTCGCTGCGCTCATGCTGGTGGACCGGGGCGAACTCGACGTGTACGCGCCAGTGGCCCGGTACTGGCCCGAGTTCGCCGCAGGCGGCAAGCGGGACGTCGAAGTCCGTCATCTGCTCTCCCACACCTCCGGTGTCTCCGGGCTCGAGCAGCCGGCGACCGTGGAGGACCTGTACGACACGCGCGGGGCGGCGGCCCGGATGGCCGCGCAAACCCCGTGGTGGAAGCCGGGCACAGCCTCCGGCTACCACGTGATGAACTACGGGCACCTCATCGGGGAACTCGTGCACAGGATCACCGGCCGGTCCCTGCGGCAGTTCGTCGCCGAGGAGATCGCCCGCCCGCTGGGAGCGGACTTCCAGATAGGCGTAACCGAAGCGGACTGGACGCGTGTCGCGGACATCGTGCCGCCGCCCCCGCTGCCATTCGATCCGGCGGCCCTCGGGACAGCCGGTCCCGCCTACAAGACCCTGATCGGCCCGGCGGTGGCGGCGGTAACCGCGAACACCCCGGCCTGGCGGGCCGCGGACATCGGTGCGGCGAACGGCCACGGCAATGCCCGCTCCGTCGCACGCATCCTGTCCGCGCTCGCCTGCGGCGGTCAGGTTGACGGCATCCGGCTGCTCAGCGAGAAGACGATCGACCTCATCTTCGACGTGCAGGCGGACGGCGTCGACCTCGTCAATGGCCTGCCGTCTCGCTGGGGTGTCGGCTTCGCATTGCCGAAGAAGGACACCCTGCCCTGGATCCCTGACGGCAGGATCGTGTTCTGGGGCGGCTGGGGCGGCTCGATGATCATCGCGGATCTCGACCGGCGCATGACCATTTCCTACGTCATGAACAAGATGGGACCGGGCATCCTCGGCTCCGACCGCAGCGCCGCCTACGTCCGAACCGTCTACGACCAGCTGCCCTGATCAGGGCATGTTCCGACTGATGACATGACGCTCCGGGGGGCGACGGCGTGAACCGGCCTCGGGAACATCGGTACAGCGGTTGGCGCTGACATTGATCAGCGGTCGAGGAGCTGGCGGTGCACGGCGGGGACGGCGGTGACGCGCAGGGTGTAGCCCTGGCCGCGACGTATGGTCACCCCTTGGTCGAGCGCGGCCCGCCCATCCACGGCCGTTCGCTCACCACGCTGTCGACGACCAGTGCCACCTTCGGATTCGCCCCGGTGTTGCGCCACACTCATACGATCACTGTCGCGCGACCGGGTCCCGCGCGCATCAGCCGCGGGACCCGCACCGCCTACGCCACATGGGCTCGGCCGGAACGCTGATTCGGATGGCTGTGTGCGGTAACTCGACGCCGCGATGGCGCCGAGACGGTGATACGAGCGAGAGAGCGGGTTGCGATGAACCAGGCCACGGACGAGTACGACGTCATCGTGCTGGGCGCGGGCCCGGTCGGTGAGAACCTGGCCGACCGGACCCGTGCCGCCGGGCTCTCCACGGTGATCGTGGAGCGTGAGCTGGTCGGCGGTGAATGCTCGTACTGGGCCTGCGTCCCCAGCAAGTCGCTGCTGCGTCCGGTGCTCGCGCGGGCCGAGGCCCGCCACGTGCCGGGGCTGCGGCAGGCGGTCGGCGGACCGCTGTCGGCGGCCGATGTCCTCGCCCACCGGGACAAGCAGGTCGGCCACTGGAAGGACGACGGTGCGCTCCCCTGGCTGGAGTCGGTCGGGATCGACCTGGTGCGCGGTCACGGGCGGCTGGTCGGGCCGCAGCGGGTCGCGGTGACACCGCCGGACGTATCCGACGGCGGCGGCGCCGAGCGGATCCTCACCGCCCGGCACGCCGTGGCCGTCTGCACCGGGACCCGGGCCGCGCTGCCCGACCTGCCCGGTATCGCCGAGGTCCGCCCCTGGACCAGCCGGGAGGCCACCAGCTCCGGCGTGGTGCCGGAGCGGCTGGTCGTGGTGGGCGGCGGTGTGGTGGCCGCCGAGATGGCCACGGCCTGGAGCGGCCTCGGCTCGCGCGTCACCATGCTGGTGCGCGGCTCCGGGCTGCTGACCCGTATCGAGCCGTTCGCCGGCGAGCTGGTGGCCGAGACGCTGAGGGAGGCCGGGGCCGAGATCCGCACCGGTACGTCGGTGAAGGGCGTCGCCCGGCCGGGCGGAGCGGAGGGGCCGGTCACGGTGACCCTGGAGAACGGGGAGCGGCTCGAGGCGGACGAGGTGCTGTTCGCCACCGGGCGCGCCCCGCGCACCGAGGATCTGGGCCTGGAGACGGTGGGACTCGAACCGGGCGGCTGGCTGTCGGTCGACGAGACCTGCCGGGTGCGGGACGTACCGGGCGGCTGGCTGTACGCGGTGGGCGACGTCAACCACCGGGCGCTCCTCACCCACCAGGGCAAATACCAGGCACGGATCGCGGGCGCGGCGATCGGGGCCCGCGCGCGGGACGTCCCGCTGCTGGACACGGACCGCTGGGGCGCGCACGCGACCACGGCGGACGAGGCGGCCGTCCCGCAGGTCGTGTTCACCGACCCGGAGGTCGCGGCGGTCGGCCTGACCGCGGAGCAGGCCGAGGCCGAGGGCCGCAGCATCCGCGTCGTCGACTACGACATGGGCCAGGTCGAGGGCTCGGTGCTGTACGGGGACGGCTACCGGGGCCGGGCCCGTATGGTCGTCGACCTGGACCGGGGCCATCCGATCGGCGTCACCTTCGTGGGTCCGGGGGTCGGCGAACTGCTCCACTCGGCGACGGTGGCGGTGGCGGGCGAGGTCCCGATCGAGCGGCTGTGGCACGCGGTGCCGTCGTTCCCCACGATGAGCGAGGTATGGCTGCGGCTCCTGGAGGCGTACCGGGGCTGACGGCGCCTCCGTCTCTGCGGAACCCCTCGCCCTGCCGGGCCCTTCGGACAGCGGGGGCCGGGGGCGGGGCTTCCCTCTCCGGCCCCGGCCCGGAGGTGCCCTCTGGCAGCGTCCGGACCCCTGTCGGGCGGATCGGGTGCGCTCGTCGCGGGGGCCGGCGGCTCCCGGACACGGCGACGGTTCGCGGGGCCGGGGCTCGCGGGCGGAGCCGCTCTCCCGGCGGAGCTCGAGCGCGTCTCGGGCGGGCCTCGTGCCGGTCAACGCGTGGTGTTCCCGTGGTGCCTCCCTGTGGACAATGTGGGGATGAGTCAGCAGGGCGACCGACGCGGTCAAGAGGACGACTGGTGGGCCGAGTTGTACGACCCGCGGCGTTCCGACGCGGGGCCCGCGGCGGCCTCGGACTCCGTGGACGACCGGTTCGACTCGGCCTCCCGCACGCTCACCGGCGACGGGGACGCCGGTGACCGGAGACCGGCCGCGGGCGCCCCCTGGGGGCCGTGGGCGGGACAGCCGGGCGGTGCCGCACCGGGCTCGGACGCCGGCGCGGGAGGTGGCCCGCAGGGGTGGCGATCTCCCGGCGGCGAGGGGCCCGGTGCCGCACCGCCCTCCCGGGAGGGCACGGCGCGGGACGGCAACTTTGGAGCCGGTCCTGCTCTGGGAGGCATCGCCGCATCCGGAGCCGGTGCCGCGCCGGACCGCACCGCGAAGTCCCGCGTCGCACCAGCCGGCACGGAACCGGGCGCCGCGTGGGACGGCGCGGACCCGGGCGCCACGGCGGAACGTACGGAGCCGGGTACCGCACCAGGCCGTGCGGATTCCCCGGCACCGTCATCGCCACCACCACCGCCCACGCGCGCCGCCGGGCCGCCCGCGTCACCCCGCCCCACCCCGAAGCCCGAGCCCTCCCGGCCCGCCGAGCCGTCCCGGCCTTGGCGGACCGCGGCGGCCTCGTACGTCGGCGACGAGCCGCCCACGTACGAGGCCGAGCCGACCACCCTCCCCGTCGCCGACCCCGAGGACCTGCGGGACCTGGTCCCCGACACCGTGCTGGAGGGCGCCCGCTACGGCACGCTGACGCTCCGGGCCGCTTCGCTGCGCGGAGCCGCGGCCCGCTACCGGGGCGAGCCGCGGCGGGACGCGCTGCTCGCGGCGCGGTTCGGAACCGGGGACAGCGCCCTCGTCCTGGTGGCCCTGGCGAGCGGACCGCGGGCGGCCCCGGGGGCGCACCGGGCGGCGCGTGAGCTGTGCGAGTGGATCGCCGGGGCGGTCGGCCGCAATCGGATCCGGCTGACGGAGGACATCCACACCGCCAACCGCGGCGCGCTCAGCGCCGGACTGCACCGGCTCACCGGCCGTGCCTACGGGCGGCTGCGGGCCGGCGCGGCCGTACGCGGCCTGGCCGCCGCCGACTGCACCGCGTCGGTGCGCTGTCTGCTGCTCCCGGCGCATCCGGCCTGCCGCACCCGGGTGTTCTTCGGCGTCGGCGACGGCGGGCTGTTCCGTCTGCGGGGCGGCGTCTGGCAGGACCTGGAACCGGCCGGGGACACCCCCGCACCCACCGAGCCCGAGCCCGAGCAGCCCGAGCACAGGGCCGACCCCGACCCCGACCACGCTCCCGCCCCCGGACCGTTCCGCTTCCGCACCTCCGTAGCCCGGCCGGGCGACACCCTTCTGCTGTGCGGCGCGGGCCTCGCCGAGCCCCTGCGCGGCGAGGCCGCCCTCGCCGACCACTTGGCCGCACGCTGGGGCGCGGCGGAGCCGCCGGGCCTGGCCGCGTTCCTCGCCGACACCCAGACCGGGGTGAAGGGATACGCCGACGACCGTACGGCGGCCGCCGTCTGGGAGGCGTAAGCGCGGCGTCCATGGGTTGATGGACAAAGGTGACCGAACGAACAAGAGTCACCGATCTCATCGATCCAGGACGAAAGGGATGAGGGCGCGCGATGGCCAAGCAGACCGTGGCGGAGCAGTACGTGGACATCCTGGTGCGCACCGGTGTGCGGCGGCTGTACGGGGTGGTCGGCGACAGCCTCAACCCCGTGGTGGACGCGGTCCGCCGCAACTCCGCCATCGAGTGGATCCAGGTCCGGCACGAGGAGACCGCCGCCTTCGCCGCCGGCGCCGAGGCGCAGCTCACCGGGACCCTGGCCGCCTGTGCGGGCTCCTGCGGCCCCGGGCACGTCCATCTGATCAACGGGCTCTACGACGCCCACCGCTCGATGGCCCCGGTCCTCGCCCTCGCCTCGCACATCCCCAGCAGTGAGATCGGCACCAGCTACTTCCAGGAGACCCACCCCGAGCGGCTGTTCCAGGAGTGCAGTCACTACTGCGAGCTGATCTCCCACCCCCAGCAGATGCCCCGCGTCCTCCAGACCGCGGTCCAGCACGCGATCGGCCGCAGCGGGGTCAGCGTGGTCGCCCTCCCCGGCGACATCGCCGCCCGCCCGGCGCCCGAGCGCGCCGAGGAGCACGCCCTGGTGACCTCCCGGCCCACCGTGCGCCCCGGTGACGCGGAGATCGACCGGCTCGCCCGCATGGTCAACGAGGCGGAGCGGGTGACGCTCTTCTGCGGCCGGGGCTGTGCCGGGGCGCACGAGGAGGTGATGGCCTTCGCCGAACTGGTGAAGGCGCCCGTGGGACACGCCCTGCGCGGCAAGGAGTGGATTCAGTACGACAATCCGTACGACGTCGGGATGAGCGGTCTGCTGGGTTACGGCGCGGCGTACGAGGCCACCCACGAATGCGATCTGCTGATCCTGCTGGGCACCGACTTCCCGTACGGCGCGTTCCTGCCCGCCGAGGTGCGGACCGTGCAGGTGGACGTCCGTGCCGAGCATCTGGGCCGTCGCTCCAAGCTGGACCAGGCCGTCTGGGGCGACGTCCGGGAGACGCTGCGCTGTCTGACGCCGAAGGTGCGTCCGAAGACCGGCCGCCGCTTCCTGGACCGGATGCTGAAGAAGCACGCCGACGCGCTGGAGGGCGTGGTCAAGGCGTACACCCGCAGGGTCGACAAGCACATCCCGATCCACCCGGAGTACGTGGCCTCGGTGCTGGACGAGGAGGCCGCCGACGACGCGGTCTTCACGGTGGACACCGGGATGTGCAATGTGTGGGCCGCGCGCTATCTGTCCCCCAACGGCCGCCGCCGGATGATCGGCTCCTTCACCCACGGCTCGATGGCCAACGCGCTGCCGCAGGCGATCGGCGCCCAGTTCCTGGACCGCCGCCGGCAGGTGATCTCGATGTCCGGCGACGGCGGATTCACCATGCTGATGGGCGACTTCCTCACGCTGGTCCAGTACGGCCTGCCGGTGAAGGTGATCCTGTTCAACAACTCCGCGCTGTCCATGGTCGAGCTGGAGATGCTGGTCTCGGGCCTGCCCGCGCACGGCACGGGCTACCGCAACCCCGACTTCGCCCAGATCGCCCGCGCCGCCGGGGTGTACGGCGAGCGGGTGGAGAAGCCCAAACACCTGCGATCCGCGCTGCGCGCCGCACTGCACCACAAGGGACCCGCGCTCCTGGACATCGTCACGGACCCCAACGCGCTGTCCATCCCGCCGAAGATCAAGGCGGAGATGGTGACCGGCTTCGCGCTCTCGGCCAGCAAGATGGTGCTGGAGGGAGGCGTCGGCAGGATGGTCCAGATGGCCCGCTCCAACCTCCGCAACGTACCGCGCCCCTGAGAAAAACGTGCCCTGATAAAAGCGGGCGGTTTCTGTCCGGTATCCACCGTACGGTCTGTCTCACAGCACAACAGACCTCACGGGAGCACGCCATGCACTTCGCTTCGATCCGCGTCATCACCGAGGACGTCGCCCGGATCGTCGAGTTCTACGAGAAGGCCACCGGCGTGGTGGCGAAGCGGCATACGGACGACTTCGCCGAGATCATCACACCGGGCGCGACCCTCGCCCTCGCGAGCACCCGGACGGTGCGGGGGCTCGGGGCGCGGGCGCCCCGGCCGGCGGCCAACCAGAGTGTGATCATCGAGTTCCGCGTCGCCGATGTCGACCTCGCCTACGAGCGGCTCAAGGAGTCCGACGTCGAGATCGTGAACGAGCCCATCACACAGCCCTGGGGCAATCGTTCGCTGCTGATCAGGGACCCGGACGGCAACATGGTCAACTTCTTCGCCCCCGTCACCCCGGACGCCCTCGAGCGGTACGAGCAGCGGGACCGCTGACGCCGCACGGCGTCCGGGTGCCGATGAGGCGGCGGACGGTCGCCCGGCTGGCGCGCAGCGGACGACCGCCCGTCGTACAGCCCCCGTCAGTCCCCCGTCAGTCCCCGTCAGCCCTCGTCGTCAGCCGGTCACCGGCCGCAGCCGCAGCGTGAGGATCTGGTGGGGGCGCAGGGCCAGGGTGAGGCCGGCCGGGCCGGTGGGGGCCTCGTGGAGGGGGCGCTCCAGCAGGTCCGTCACATCCGCCCCGAGCACCGGGAAGCCGGTGACCAGCGTGCCCGCCGCTCGGCCGCCGTGCGACTCGTACAGCCGGACCACCACATCGCCGCTGCGGTCCTCGGCGAGCTTGACCGACTCGACGGTGATCGCGGGGTTGTCCACGGTCACCAGCGGTGCCCGCTCGGCCGGTCCGGCGGGCAGGGTGCGCAGCGGCAGGTTGAGGGCGAGCCCTTCGGCGACCGCCTCGGCGACGCCCGCGCCGGGCAGCAGGGCGTAGCGGAAGCGGTGGACGCCCAGGTCGGTCTGCGGGTCGGGGCTGTGCGGGGCGCGCAGCAGGGTGAGCCGCACGGTGGTGCCCAGCACCTCGCCCCCCTCCGGGTCGCCGTCCGTGGCGCCGCGCGTGTCATGCGCCGTACGGGTCACGTCGTGGCCGTACGTGGAGTCGTTGAGCACCGCGGCCCCGTAGCCGGGCTCGGCGACCCGCAGCCAGCGGTGTGCGCAGATCTCGAAGCGGGCCGCGTCCCAGCTGGTGTTGGTGTGCGTGGCGCGGTCCACATGGCCGAACTGGATCTCCGCGGTGGACACCCGGGCGTGGATGTCCAGCGGGAACGCCGCCTTGAGGACCTTCTCCGACTCCTGCCAGTCCACCTCCGTGGCGATGTCGAGGCGGCGGTTGCCCGCGGCCAGCGTCAGCTCCTGGGTGATGCGGGAGGCGCCGAAGGACCGTATGACCCGCACCGTGGCGCGCAGCGGACCGGACTCGACCAGCTCGACGGACTCGGCGTCGGTCAGGTCGGTGTGGCTGCGGCGGTAGTGCCGGTCGATGTCCCAGGCGTCCCACTGGTTGGGGTGGTCGGGGTGGAGCTGGAGGAGGTTGCCGCGGGCGCCCGGGGCCAGCACCTCACGGCTCGCGTCCAGGTCCAGCACCGAGGTGAGCAGCCCGTCGGCGTCGATGGTCACCCGCAGCCGGTCGTTGTCCAGGACGATGGACTGACCGTCGCTCAGGGCGGTCACCGGCGGCGCCCCCTGCGGCGCCCCGGCGGGGGCGGTGGCCCCCTGCGGGGCGGCGCCGACGGGGGCCGCGCCCAGCCCGGCGACCCGTACCGCGACCGCCGTACGGCCGTCACCGAGCGGCTGGACCGGGGCCCCGGACGGCAGGGCGGCCGCCGTCTCCGCGTCCAGGACGGCGATCTCCTCGCGTTCGTAGGGCGAGGCGTTGAGCACGGTGGGCCGGTCGCCGCCCAGCGCCGCCACCGCGTCCGCGACGATGCCCTCCAGCTCGGCGCGCACCTTCTGGTAGGTGTCCCGGGCCTCGCGGTGCACCCAGGCGATCGACGAGCCGGGCAGGATGTCGTGGAACTGGTGCAGCAGCACCGTCTTCCAGATCCGGTCCAGGTCGTCGTACGGATAGGTGTAGCCGGGGGCGTGCAGCGCGGCGGCCGTGGCCCACAGCTCGGCCTCGCGCAGCAGATGCTCGCTCCGCCGGTTGCCCTGCTTGGTCTTGGCCTGGGTGGTGTACGTGGCCCGGTGCAGCTCCAGATACAGCTCGCCCGACCACACCGGCGCCTTGGCCGCGTACTCCCGCTCGGCCTCCTTGAAGAACTCCGAAGGTGGCTGGATCTCTACGGTCGGCGAGCCCTCCAGGGAGGCGAGCCGCCGCGCCTTCTCCAGCATCTCGCGGGTCGGGCCGCCACCGCCGTCGCCGTAGCCGAAGGGCACCAGCGAGCGGGTCGCCAGCCCCTTGTCGGCGAAGTTCCGTTCGGCGTGGGCCAGTTCGGCGGCGCTGAACTGGGCGTTGTAGGTGTCCACCGGCGGGAAGTGGGTGAAGACCCGGGTGCCGTCGATGCCCTCCCACCAGAACGTGTGGTGCGGCATCTTGTTGGACTGGTTCCACGACAGCTTCTGGGTGAGGAACCACTTCACCCCCGCCAGCTTGGCCAGCTGCGGGAAGGCGGCCGTGTAGCCGAAGGAGTCCGGCAGCCAGATCTCCTCGGTGTCCACCCCCAGCTCCTCCAGGAAGAACCGCTTGCCGTGCACGATCTGCCGGGCCAGCGCCTCGCCACCGGGCATGTTGGCGTCCGATTCGACCCACATCGAGCCCACCGGCGCCCAGTTGCCGTCCGCCACGGCCTTCTTGATCCGCTCCCAGATGTGCGGCTGGTGCTCCTTGACCCAGGCGTACTGCTGCGCCTGTGAGCAGGCGAACACCAGCTCCGGGTACTCATCCGCGAGGGCGGTGACGTTGGCGAAGGTCCGGGATGCCTTGCGCACCGTCTCGCGCAGCGGCCACAGCCACGCCGAGTCGATATGGGCGTGCCCGGTGGCCGAGACCCGGTGCGCGCTGGCGTGCGCGGGACGGCTGAGCACCTCGGTCAGCTCGGCGCGGGCGGCGGCCGCGGTGGCGGGGACGTCGTGCAGGTCGAGCGCGTCCAGCGCGTTCTCCAGGGCGCGCAGGATCTCATGGCGGCGCGGCCGGTCCGGCGGCAGCTCGCGCATCAGCTCGGACAGCACCTCGATGTCCAGGACCAGATGCCAGACGGTCTCGTCCAGGACGGCCAGCTCCGCCGAGGCGAAACGGTACAGCGGCTCGTCACCGGCGGTCAGCACATCGCCGAGCCGGGTCGGGGTGAAGCCGTCGCGCAGCACGGAGGGGTTGGCGGCGGCCTCCAGCAGCAGCGCCACGGGTTCACCACCGGCCGCGGGGGCCGCGACCGGGACATGGCGGTTGCGCGGATGGACACCCTTGATCGGCACGCCCTCGGCGTCGTACACCAGCCCCTCGGCCTGGAACCCCGGGCCGTCGTCGGTGAAGCCCGGATCGATGACCGCCTCCACCCGCCGCCCCGCCCACGCCTCGGGCACCGTGCCCTCCAGCCGGAACCACCAGGTCGACCACGGGCTGCCCCAGTCCGTGCCGGGGGCGAACGGCTCGTACGTGCCGGCCAGCGCCTCCGCGACCGGCACCGGCTCACCGGGGACCCGCCACGCGGACAGGCCCAGCGGCACCCGGGCCGTGTACTGGGCGGGCCTGATGAACTGGCGCAGCGCGCGGTCCAGGCGCCCCTCCACCAATGATCGGTCGTCGTGCATACGGCTCCTCGGCTCGGGCTCGGTGGATCACTCAGCGGATCACTCCGCGGATCACTCCCAACATTTCCCGCGGTGTGTGGGCGGCAACACGCGGGCATGCATTTCCGTGAGCGTGTTCGACGACATTCGACGCTGGCCGCCGCCAGGGGGCGGCCGGGGCGGGGGAGGATGAAGCGTCAGCCTGTACGGCCCGGCCGGGTGCGCGGACACGGCCGGCCGGATGCGAGGGCGAAGGCTGCGGAGGCTGTCCCGGTGGAGCGTGGCCCGGTCCTGACCAAGCGATTGGCGCACGGCGATCTCGCGGCGGTCGCGGAGGTCCGCGCGGAGCTGCGCCGGCTGCTGCGGCACTGGGGCGGGCCCGGCCGGGCCGATCTCGCCGAACTGCTCACCAGCGAACTGGTGACGAACGCGCTGGTGCACACCGACCGCGGCGCGCAGATCACGGCCTCGACGGGGGACGGGCCGGGCGCGCGCGTCACCGGCCGATTACGGGTGGAGGTGCGGGATTTCGTCTCCCGGCACCCGACGCTGCGCGACCGGCCCGCCGAGGACAGCACGTCCGGGCGCGGACTGCTGCTGGTGCATACGCTCGCGGACGCCTGGGGCGTGCGGGCGCACGGGGTGGGCAAGGTCCTGTGGTTCGAACTCGAAGCCGAAGGTGTTCCGTAGCCGCGCTCCGCGACCGGTGCGGACGCCGTCCGCGGGCGCCCTCCACGGGTCGCCGTGGGTTCGCCGCGGACGCGTGAGGCGTTACGGACCCGCCGAGCGGCGGGCGAGGACCGGTGTCCCCGCCCTGGCCGCCCGTTCAGCCGAAGGCGCGCTCGATCTGCGCCAGCTTCTCCTCGAGGGAGTCCAGCCGCGGGATGGTGAGGGTGTCGTCCTCGGCCGTGAGGTCGATGGTGCGGGGGCGGTCGGCCTCGGCGTCCTTGTCCTTCTCACCGAAGCCGAAGCTGAAATCCCGCTCGCGCTCATTGTCCCGGTCGCGGTCCAGGACGCCGGTCCCGGACTCGGCCGCGCCCGCGGACCGCAGGGCGGGCCGGGGGGAGGCGGCGGACAGCTGAGCCTGCTCCGGGGCTCCGGCGGGTTCCAGCACCTTCTCCTCTATAGCAGGCTCCGAACTGAGCTGCGCGGGCGGCGGGGTGGCGGCGGTGACCTCCACCTGACGGCCGCCGCGCCGGCCCCACATCCGGTGCTGCCGGTTGATCGCCCGGATCCGGGCCCGGTCCAGCTTCTCCTGGTCGCGCCGGCGGATGCGGTCGTTCTCCTTCTTGCGCCGGTCCTCCCGGACCTCCTCGACCGCCTCGTCCAGCGTCCGCACACCCTCGAGCAGCATCAGCGACCACGCGGCGAAGGTCTCACGCGGAGCGCGCAGCCAGCGGACGACGCGGATCTGCGGCAGCGGCCGCGGCACCAGGCCCTGCTCGCGCAGCGCCGCCCGGCGGGTCTGCTTCAGGGCCCGGTCGAAGAGGACCGCCGCCGAGAGCGACATGCCCGCGAAGAACTGCGGGGCGCCCGCGTGGCCCCCGCCGCGCGGCGCGTGCACCCAGTTGAACCAGGCCGCCGCACCCGCGAACAGCCACACCAGCATCCGCGAGCCGAGCGCCGCGTCACCGTGGCTGGCCTCCCGCACCGCCAGCACCGAGCAGAACATCGCCGCGCCGTCGAGCCCGAACGGCACCAGGTACTCCCAGCCGTTGGTCAGCGCCAGGTTCTCCCGCCCGAAGCCCACCAGGCCCTGGAAGGAGAGCGCGGCGGCCACGCCGGCACAGCAGAACAACAGAACATAGGAGGCCATCCCGTAGATGGCCTCCTTACGGCGCCGACGCTCCTCGCTGCGCTCCCAGGAGTCGGTGGTGACGCCCTCGTCCTTCTTACGTCGTCCGCGCGCGAGGACAACGGCCGCCCCCACGACGCCGGCGAGCGCCACGACGACTGGCAGAACCAGCGATATGTCGGTCAGTCTCATCCGGTGCCCCTTGATTGGCTTTCATGAAGTTCTGGCCGCAGTGCGGCCTACCGCGCGCGACATCCTGGCGGGTTCCTGTCGGGCCTCAAGCGGTTTTGGGACAAGAGGCCGCCAAGTGTGCGGGGGGACACGCGGTGAGGTGCGATACGGTCCGAACACTCGCGCTGTGCAAGCGGCTTGATTGTATTCACGGAACCTGATCGCGGGTAATCCGGCTGATCACCATGCCTGTCGGCGTACGGTCGTGTACGAGGCGCAACGTTACCGCCGCCTTAAATGCCGTTTACAGGCTTTTCCCGGGCGCGCCCTGGCGCATATCGTTTCGATGGAACGTCAGGAGGACCGGAGTGAAGCAGTCCGAAGCACCGGCGGCGATGGGGCCGCTGGCCTCCGGTGTGCCCGCGGGACGCAGGTCCCCGCGCCGCCACTCGGTGCGCGGCCAGATCCTGGACGCCCTGCGGGACGCGCTGGCCGGGGGCGAGCTGACCCCGGGCGAGGTGTACTCCGCCCCGGTCCTCGCCGAGCGCTTCGGCGTCTCTCCCACCCCGGTACGGGAGGCCATGCAGCAGCTCGCGGGGGAGGGCGCCGTCGAGGTGGTGCCCAACCGGGGCTTCCGGGTCTCCCGCCGCAGCGAGCGCGAGCTGGCCGAGCTCGCCGAGGTGCGGGCGCTGCTGGAGGTGCCGGTGCTGCTCAGCCTGGCGCAGGCGATCGCGCCCGAGCGCTGGGCCGGGCTGCGGCCCTTCGCCGAGGCGACGGCGGCGGCCGCCGCGAAGGGCGACCGGGCCGCCTATCTGGAGTCGGACCGCACCTTCCACCAGACCGTTCTCGGGTTGGCCGGAAACCAGCAGCTCGTGATCGTCGCCGACGATCTGCACCGCCGCGCCCAGTGGCCGCTGGCCTGCGGCCGGGTGACCCGCACCGCCGACCTCGTCGCGGACGCGGAGGAGCACATGGCCCTGCTCGACGCCCTGACCGCCCGCGATCTCGACACCGTGGAATCCCTCACCCGCGCCCATTTCGCCCCGACGGTCTGACTGGCCCCGACGGCCTGGCTGGCCCCGACGGTCTGACCGGTCCCGAGCGTCTGACCGGTCCCGACGGCGTGGTTGGCCCCGAGCGTCTGGCTGGTCCCGACGGTCTGACCGGTCCCGACCGTGTGACCGGCCCCGACGGCCTGGCTGGCCCCGAGCGTCCGACCGGTCCAGACGGTCTGACCGGCCCCGAGCGTCTGATCGGCCCCGACGGCCTGATCGGCCCCGACGGCCTGATCGGCCCCGACGGCCTGATCGGCCCCGACGGCCCGACCGGTCCCGAGCGTCCGACCGGTCCCGAGCGTCCGACCGGCCCCGACAGTCTGATCGGCCCCGGCCGCCTGACCGACTCCGACGGCCCGACCGGTCCCGAGCGTCCGACCGGTCCCGAGCGTCTGATCGGTCCCGACGGCCTGACCGGTCCCGAGCGTCCGACCGACCCCGACCGTCCGACCGGTCCCGGGGCCGCCGTCGTCGGCCCCGTCGCACGGCCGGGGGAACGGCCGAATCCGGTGGGTGGGCGAGCGGCCAACGGCGCCCCGGCCGGGGGCGTGTCAGCCGAGGGGGTCCGTGGGGGCTAACTGCTCCGCGAGCCAGACCGGGACGCCGCCCAGCAGGCGGACCAGCCGGGCCGCCTCGGTGCGCATCCGGGTGGCCTCCTCGGGGTCGGGCACCACATCGGCCAGGGCGGCCAGGGCCGGGGCGATGCCGACCAGATAGCCCAGCTCCTCACGGATCCGCAGCGACTCGGCGAAGCCGTGGCGCGCGTCGCTCAGCTCGCCGTCGGCCTCCGCCATGGCGGCCAGATGCCGCCAGGTGAACGACCGCAGCAGGGTGTCGCCGTGCGTCGCCGCGCCCGCGTGGGCGCGCTGGAAGGCGGCCAGCGCGCCGGTCGGGTTGTGGGCGAGGTGCTGGGAGATCAGCCCGCGCCGGAAGTCCAGCAGCGGCCGGATCGGGGAGCCCGGTGAGAGCAGCGCGGCGGCCCGGCCGAGCGCGGTCCGCGCCTCATCGGCCCGGTCCCGCACCCCGAGCAGCGTGGAGGCGTACGCCAGATAGCCGCGTTCGCACGCGGTCGCGCCCCGCTCGGTGTCGGTGAGCGCGAGCGCCTCCGCCGCCCGCAGGGCGTCCTCGGCCGCGTCCCACCCCGTGGCGGTGTACATGCACCGCTCGATCAGGACGGCGCCGCGCTTGAGCGCGGCCGCGGCGTCGTTCGCCGCGCGCGGGGTGAGCAGTTCGGCGGCGTCCTTCCACAGGCCGCGCGAACGCAGCCGCCACACCGCCGTATCGAGTGGGTCTTCCACGAGCGGGTCGTGTGCGCGCCCCGCCCGTGCCTCGGAATGGGAATCTGACGATCCAGGTGGTGACATGGCGGTGTCCGCCACATTGCCCTCCCCAAGCGCGCCATCGAGCCGGAAGCCGTGGGCGAATCTCAGCATGAATGCGCGCGCCCGGCCAAGAGGTTGGTGTGAAAGAATTCACAAACCCCTGGCAAGAGTGACGGTGTCTTGGCGCGAAGGGGGGAATGCCCGGGGCGCGTGATCGGGCCGCGCCCGCCGGGCGTCAGCTCATCCGCAGGGCGAGGAAGAAGTCCAGCTTGTCCTCCAGGCGTGAGAGTTCACGCCCCGTCAACTGTTCGATCCGGCCGATCCGGTAGCGCAGCGTGTTGACGTGCAGATGCAGCCGGGTGGCGCAGCGCGTCCAGGAGCCGTCGCAGTCCAGGAACGCCTCCAGGGTCGGGATCAGCTCGGCCCGGTGGCGCCGGTCGTACTCGCGCAGCGGGTCCAGCAGCCGGGCGGTGAAGGCGCGCCGCACATCGTCCGGGACGAAGGGGAGCAGCAGGACGTGCGAGGCCAGTTCCTGGTGTCCGGCCGCGCAGACCCGCCCGGTGCGCGCGGCGGCGACGCGCCGGGCGTGCCGGGCCTCCTCCAGGGCGCCGCGCAGCCCGTCGGCGGAGTGGACGGCGGCGCTGACGCCGAGGGTCAGCCGGCCGTCGCCGTCCAGGCCGCGGGAGAGCGGCTCCCGGACGGCGGTGAGCAGCGCGTCGGCCCGCAGTCCCTCGGTGTGGTCCGTGACGTCGTCCGACGGGCCGTCGGTGAGCGCCGGGAGCGGTACCAGCGCGACCGCCTCGCCGCCGGAGTGCGCCACCGCGATCCGGTCCGAGGGCTCCGGGCCGGACGTCCACGGGTCGACCAGGATCTCCTCCAGCAGCGACTGGGCGGCCCGGCCGCTGTCCCGGGCGCCCCCGTCCGCGCCGTCCCCCTGCTCGGGACCACCCTGCTCGGGACCACTCTGCTCCGGGCCGCCCGGCCCCGGACCGGCGTCCCACTCCACCCGGGCCACCACCACCTGCCAGTGCGGCGCCGTGCCGAGCCCCGGCAGCAGCACCGGGGCGGCCACCCGCAGCCGGGCGGCGATCTCGGCGGGCGGCGCGCCCGTCCGGACCAGCTCCAGCACCTCCTGGGCGAGCCTGCGCCGCACCGTGCGGGACGCGTCCCGCCGGTCGCGCTCGACCGCGATCAGCTGGGTGACCCCGTGCAGCAGGTCCAGCCGCTCCTCCGGCCATTCGTCGGCGTCCGCGCCGACCACCAGCAGCCAGTCGGACAGCACGGTCTCGCGCACATCGTCCCCGGTGTCCCCGTCGCGGATGGGGAAGAGGGAGTACGTCACGCCGTCCGCGCCGGTCACCCGGTGCGGGCCGCGGCGCCCGGCGCGCCGGGCGGCCAGATGCTCGCCGGCCAGCTGGGCGCGGACCGCGGCGGGTGGCTCCGCGGCCGCCCCGGCGGCCGGGCCCGCGATCCGGCGGCCGGTGGGGGAGAGCACCCACGCGGCCAGGTCCAGGTCGGAGCGGAGCAGGTCCAGGACCGCTTCGGGGCCGCCGCCCGCGGGCCCCGGGGTCATCAGCCGGCGGTGCCGGTCGACGACGGCCGCGAGATCCCCGGCCCGCTCACCGGAGACCTGGCGCACCACATGCTCGGTGATCGTGGCGAACGCGACGTCCTCGACCACGGAGAACAGCGGCATCCGGTGCCGTCCGCAGGCCAGCACCAGGTCCTCGGGCACGTCGCCCAGCTCCGCCTCACCCGCCGCGAGACCCGCCACCCCGGCCGCCGCCAGGATGCGGACGAACCGCTCGGAGTCCTCCGGCGCGCGCCGCCAGGCGAGCCCGGTGAGCACGAGTTCACCGCCGGAGAGATAGCGGCTGGGGTCGCGCAGATCGGTCGTCATCACGCCGCGCACGGTACGGTCCAGCTCGGCCTCGCCGCCGAGCAGCCGCAGCCCCAGGGCGTCGTTCTCCAGCAGTGTGCGCAGCCGCATGTGATGCCAGCCGATCTCGTCTTCGTGTTGCCGGTCGAATACCGCGGGGTTTCGATGCCCCGCCGTTCGTTCGAATCTACAAGACCTGCCCGCTGGCCAGCCAATTGCTTCATGCCTTCGGTGACTGCACCAGATGGCCCACGCCTCGGTCTACTGGCCTGGAGCCGGGTGCAGGGTTCCGGGGAGGCCGATGCCCGCGCCCCGCCCGCCGACGACGCGAAAAGAGAGACCCCATGGACTTCCTGCGCCCCGCCGGCTGGGAGGAGGCGCTCGCCGCGAAGGCCGAGCACCCCACCGCCGTGCCCATCGCGGGCGGCACCGATGTGATGGTCGAGATCAACTTCGATCACCGGCGCCCCGAGTACCTGCTCGATCTGAACCGCGTCCGCGAACTGGCCGAGTGGGAGGTCACCGACCGTACGGTCCGGCTGGGCGCGGGCGTGACGTACACCCGCGTCATCGAGGAGCTCCGGGCCGAGCTGCCGGGGCTGGCGCTCGCCGCGCACACCGTGGGCTCCCCGCAGATCCGCAACCGCGGCACCGTCGGCGGCAACCTCGGCGCCGCCTCGCCCGCCGGGGACGCGCATCCCGCGCTGCTGGCGGCCGGGGCCGAGGTGGAGGCGGCGTCGGTGCGCGGCACCCGGCTCGTCCCGGTCGAGGAGTTCTTCACCGGGGTCAAGCGCAACGCCCTGGAGCCGGATGAGCTGATCCGGGCGGTGCACATCCGGCGGGCGGACGGTCCGCAGCAGTTCTCCAAGGTCGGCACCCGCAACGCCATGGTCATCGCCGTGTGCGCCTTCGCTATCGCGCTGCATCCGCGCACCCGCACCGTGCGCACCGGGATCGGATCGGCCGCGCCCACGCCGGTACGGGCCCGGGAGGCCGAGGAGTTCCTGGGCGCGGCGCTCGCCGAGGGCGGCTTCTGGGACGGCGGCGCACCCCTGGACCCGTCGGCCGTCCGGCGGTTCGCCGAGCTGTGCGCCGGGGCGTGCCGCCCGATCGACGATGTGCGCGGCACCGCCGCGTACCGCCGCCACGCGGTGGGGGTCATGGCGCGGCGCACGCTCGGCTGGGTCTGTGAGGCGTACCGCGAGGGAGAGGGGAGGACCGCACCGTGCGCGTGAACATCACGGTCAACGGGCGGCCGTATGCGGCCGACGACGTCTGGGAGGGCGAGTCCCTGCTGTACGTGCTGCGCGAGCGGCTGGGCCTTCCCGGCTCGAAGAACGCCTGTGAGCAGGGCGAATGCGGTTCCTGCACGGTCCGCCTGGACGGGCTGCCGGTGTGCGCGTGCCTGGTGGCGGCGGGCCAGGCGGAGGGCCGCGAGGTGGTCACCGTCGAGGGGCTCGCGGACCACGCCCGGCGGCGGTCCGCCGGCGGGCAGCCGTCCGAGGCCGGCCGGGCCGGGGAGGCCGCCCCGCCGGCCCCCGTCCAGCAGGCGTTCATCGACGCCGGCGCCGTCCAGTGCGGCTTCTGCACCCCCGGGCTGCTGGTGGCCGCCGATGAGCTGCTGGAGCGCAACCCCGACCCCTCCGACGCCGATATCCGCGAGGCGCTCTCCGGCAACCTGTGCCGCTGCACCGGCTACGAGAAGATCCTCGACGCGGTCCGGCTCGCGGCCGCCCGCACCACCGGGGAGGCGGTCTGACCATGGCAGCCGTCCGCACCGCCAGTGCCCCCCTCACCCAGGCCGCCGGCGTCGGCGGGGGAGTCGTCGGCGAGTCCGTCCCGCGCCCCGACGGCATCCTCAAGGTGACCGGCGAGTTCGCGTACTCCTCCGATCTGTGGCACGAGGACATGCTGTGGGGCTTCACCCTCCGCAGCCCGTACGCCCATGCGGCGATCCGGTCCATCGACACCGCCGGGGCACTCGCCCTGCCCGGGGTGTACGCCGTGATGACGCATGCCGACCTGCCCGCCGAGACCCACTACGGGCTGGAGATCCGTGATCAGCCCGTGCTCGCGAAGGACCGGGTCCGCTACCACGGCGAGGCGGTGGCGATCGTCGCCGCCGACCACCCCGAGACCGCCCGCCGGGCCGCCGCCCTGATCGCGGTGGAGTACGAGGAGCTGCCGCTGGTCGTCGACGAGGCCACCGCCACCGCACCGGACGCCCCGCTGCTCCACCCCGGCCGCACGGACCACCACGCCGCCCACGTCCCGCACCCCAACATCGTGCACCGCCAGCCGGTCCGGCGCGGCGATGTGGCCGCCGCCAGGGCCCGCGCCGATGTGGTGGTCCGCCGGGACTACGAGGTCGGCATGCAGGACCAGGCGTTCCTCGGCCCGGAGTCGGGGCTCGCGGTGCCCGCCGAGGACGGCGGGGTGGACCTCTACATCGCCACCCAGTGGCTGCACGTCGACCGCGATCAGCTCGCCCCGGTCCTCGGACTGCCCGCCGACAAGGTGCGGCTGACGCTGTCGGGGGTGGGCGGGGCGTTCGGCGCGCGCGAGGACCTGTCGATGCAGGCGCACGCCTGTCTGCTGGCGCTGCGCACCGGAAAGCCCGTCAAGATCGTTTACAACCGGTACGAGTCGTTTTTCGGCCATGTCCACCGCCACCCCGCCAAGCTCACCTACGAACACGGCGCGACCCGCGACGGCACGCTGCTCTACGTCCAGTGCCGCATCGTCCTGGACGGCGGTGCGTACGCCTCCTCCTCCCCGGCGGTCGTCGGCAACGCCGCCTCCCTGTCGATCGGCCCCTATGTGGTCGAGAACGTCGACGCCGAGGCCGTCGCGCTCTACTCCAACAACCCGCCCTGCGGTGCGATGCGCGGCTTCGGCGCCGTCCAGGCGTGCTTCGCCTATGAGGCGCAGATGGACGCGGTGGCGGCCGAACTCGGCATGGACCCGGTGGAGTTCCGGCAGCGCAACGCCATGTCCCAGGGCGCCACCATGCCCACCGGACAGCTGGTCGATTCCCCGGCCCCGGTCGCCGAGCTGCTGCGCCGCGTCAAGGCGCTGCCGCTGCCGCCCGAGCGCGCCTGGGAGGCGGCGGGCGGCCCCGTGGACGTACGGGCGCTGCCGGGCGGACTGTCCAACACCACCCACGGCGAGGCCGTGGTGCGCGGTGTGGGCTACGCGGTCGGCATCAAGAACGTCGGCTTCTCCGAGGGCTTCGACGACTACTCCACGGCCCGCATCCGGCTGGAAGTGATCGCCGGCGAACCGGTCGCCCTGGTGCACACCGCGATGGCCGAGGTCGGCCAGGGCGGTGTCACCGTGCACACCCAGATCGCCCGCACCGAACTGGGCGTGGACCGGGTCACCCTGCACCCGGCCGACACCCGGGTCGGCTCGGCCGGCTCCACCTCCGCCTCCCGGCAGACGTACATGACCGGCGGCGCCATCAAGCACACCTGCGAGGCGGTACGGGAGGAGGTGCTGCGCCGCGGCCGCGCACGGTTCGGCGCCGCCCACCCCGCGTGGGCGGCGCCCGAGCGGCTGCGGCTGGCGGACGGCAAAGTGGTCACCGACGGCGGCGAGGCGATCGGCGACCTCGCCGAGATCCTCGGCGAGGAGGCGATCGACCTGGAGCGGGAGTTCCGGCACCGGCCGACCGAGCCGTTCGATCTGGGCACCGGTCAGGGGTTCGGCCATGTGCAGTACTCCTTCTGCGCCCATCGCGCGGTCGTCGAGGTGGACACCGAGCTGGGCCTGGTCAAGGTGGTCGAGCTGGCGGCCGCGCAGGACGTGGGCAAGGCGATCAATCCGCTGTCGGTCGTCGGGCAGATCCAGGGCGGTTCGACGCAGGGACTCGGGCTCGCCGTGATGGAGGAGATCGTCGTCTCGGCGGACGGGGCGCGGGTGCGCAATCCGTCCTTCACCGACTATCTGATCCCCACCGTCCTCGACACCCCGAGCATGCCGGTGGAGGTGCTGGAGCTGGCCGACGACCATGCCCCGTACGGGTTGCGCGGCGTCGGCGAGGCGCCCACGCTGTCCTCGACCCCGGCCGTCGTCGCCGCGATCCGCGCGGCGACGGGCCGCCCGCTCCACCGCGTCCCGGTCCGTCCGGAGCATCTGACCGGCACCTGAGCCGCCGGTCCGGGGCAGAACGGGGACCTCCGGCGTTCCGGGGCAGATTTCGCGGGCCCGGTGCGTTGACGCGGGTAACCGACGTGCCCCAAGGAGCTGATCACCATGCTGGACATCGCCGCCGAGCTGCACCGCTGGTGCGAGGAAGGACGGGATGTCGCCGTCGCCACCGTGGTCTCCGTGGGCGGCAGCGCGCCCCGGCAGCCCGGTGCCGCGCTCGCCGTGGACGCCGAGGGCACGGCGATCGGCAGCGTGTCCGGCGGCTGTGTCGAGGGCGCGGTGTACGAGCTGTGCCAGGAGGCGCTGCGCACCGGCGAAACCGTACGGGAGACCTTCGGCTACTCCGATGAGGACGCCTTCGCGGTGGGCCTGACCTGCGGCGGGGTCATCGATGTGCTGATCAGCCCGGCCCCCGCGGCCGACCGCCGGCTGCGCCCGGTGCTCGCCGCCGCCGCGTCCGCCGCCGCCGACGGCCGGACGACGGCACTGGCCCGGATCGTGGACGGCCCGCCCGAGCTGCTGGGCCGCGCCCTGCTCGTCCGCCCGGACGGCGACTGGGACGGCACCCTGGGCGGCCACCCCGAGCTGGACCGTACGGCGGCCGCGGAGGCCCGCGCCCTGCTGGACGCCGGGCGCACCGCGACCGTGGTCATCGGCGCCGAGGGAAGCCGTTGCGGGCGCCCGGTCACCCTGCTGGTCGAGTCCAGCGTGCCGCCACCGCGCATGATCGTCTTCGGGGCGGTGGACTTCGCGAGCGCGCTGGTGCGGATCGGGAAGTTCCTGAACTACCACGTCACGGTCTGCGACGCCCGTCCGGTCTTCGCGACCGCGCACCGCTTCCCGGACGCCGACGAGGTCGTCGTCGACTGGCCGCACCGCTATCTCGAGCAGACCGAGGTGGACGCCCGGACGGTGCTGTGCGTGCTCACCCACGACGCCAAGTTCGACGTGCCGCTGCTGGAGCGGGCGCTGCGGCTGCCCGTGGCGTACGTCGGGGCGATGGGCTCCGCCCGCACCCACCGGGACCGGCTGCGGCGGCTGCGCGAGGCCGGTGTGGGCGAGCCGGAACTGGCCCGGCTGCGCTCCCCGATCGGGCTCGACCTCGGCGCCCGTACGCCCGAGGAGACCGCGCTGTCCATCGCGAGCGAGATCGTCGCGAACCGGCGGGGCGGCAGCGGTACGCCGCTGACGGGCGCGCGGACACCGATCCACCACGACACCCGGACGTCCTCGGAGCGGATGGAGCCGGTTGCATGAAATCGCATCAGCTCACATGAGGATCGTCTGACATTCGGTCACTCCTGGGCGGGAAAAACCCTCCGCCACCTGGCAGAGCCTGCTATGCCGGGCGCCGGTTCCTGAGTGAGAGTCAGAAACCGACCTTGGTCCTGCCGCCCCCTCTGGAGTGCGCCCGTGCGTAAGAGACGCAAGATTCTCACCCTGTCGACGGCCGTCGTGACCGCGGCCACCCTGCCCCTGCTGATGAGTCCCGTGGTGAGCGCGGCCGGATGGGAGGACGACACCGAGTCCTCGCACCTGACCCGCCTCTACGCCCCGCCCCCCGACCGGGACGCCTACCGTCAGGTGGCCCGGCTCGCCTGGCAGGGCGACTACCGCGAAGCCGCCGGGCTCATGGCCATGCTGCGGACGCCGCACGCGCTCTGGTACGGGGACGAGACCCCGGGGCGGGTCAAGCGGCTGGTCCGCAGGGCGACGCGGAGCGCCCGCTGGCAGGGGACGCTGCCGGTGCTCACCCTCTACAACATCCCGGGCCGTGACTGCGGCAGCTACTCGAGAGGCGGAGCGGACGGCATCGCCGCGTACGAGGCGTGGATCGACGCGGTCGCCGAGGGCATCGGCAACCGCAAGGTGATCATCATCCTCGAACCCGACTCGCTGGCGCTGCTGCCCTCCGAATGCTCCGGCGCGGACACCGAGAGCGAGAGCGAGAGCGAGACCGAGCCCGAGAGCGAGACCGCGGACGCGGCCGGGACCGATGGGGCCGCCGCCGAGGAGCAGTCGGCCGCCGAGGAGCAGTCGGCCGCCGAGGGGCAGTCGGCCGGGGAGCGGCCGGGCGAGCTGCCGCCGCTGCCCGACCCCGACGCGTCGACGGCCCCGCCCGCCGACCAGGAGGCCGCGCAGACCCCGGACCCGCAGACCTCGAACCCGCAGTCCCCGGACTCGCAGTCTCCGGCCCCGCAGTCCCCGGCCCCCCAGACCTCCGCCTCTCGGAGCCCCGCCCCCGAGCCGTCCGGCGGCGAACAGCCCGGCACCCTGCCCGAGCTGCCCCCGCTCCCCACGCCGCCCGAGACCTCCGGCTCCGAGGGCTCCGCGAGCCCCGAGAGCCCCGAGGACCCACAGAACTCCAAGGACCCCAAGGACTCCAAGGGCCCCGAGGACGCCGACACCGTGGGCGACGCCCCGGAGGTCGAGGACGCGCAGACCGCCGCCCGCTACTCCGAGATCAACTACGCGGTCGACGTCCTCACCGCGCACGGCAACGCGTCGGTGTACCTGGACGCGGGCCACGCCGGCTGGCACTCCGTCAGAACCATCGTGCCCCGTCTGATCAAGGGCGGGATCGACCGGGCCGACGGCTTCTCCATCAATGTCTCCCACTACCAGACCGACCAGGACAGCTCCTGGTACGGGCGGCTGGTCTCCTCCTGCCTCGCCTACGCCGACCAGGGTGGGGACCCCGAGGACTGTGCCGACCAGAGCTGGTCGCGGTGGCACGCCCGGCGCTGGATGCGCGACCACGTACCGTTCGACCCCGACCGTATGAAGCACTTCGTCACCGACACCAGCCGCAACGGCCAAGGGCCCTGGACCCCCAGGGCCGGTGCGCACCTCGACGCGCAGTCATGGTGCAACCCGCCGGAGCGCGGTCTGGGCAGGCGCCCCACCACCCGTACCGGCAATCCGCTGCTGGACGCCGTGCTGTGGGTGAAGACGCCGGGCCAGTCGGACGGCCGGTGTCTGCGCGGCACGGACGGGCCCTTCGACCCGGAGCGGGGGACCGTCAACCCCGAGGCGGGGGAGTGGTTCCCCGAGCAGGCCCTGGAGCTCGTGCGCTACGCGGACCCGGCGGTCACCATCCGCCGGATCACCGGCCGCAGATACTGACCGCCATCGCCGTCAGCCCGTCGGATTGTGCCGGACGAGGGCGTCGACCAGGCCGGACGTGGTGTTCGGGAAGTCCATCGGAACGATCCCGAGCCCCGTCCAGCCCTGTGCCTCGGCGCCCTCCAGGAACGACTTCACCTGCGGGTTCAGCCGGTCCGCGTTGGAGCGCGGCGGCAGCAGGGCGGCGGTGGACACGTAGTTGATGAAGAGCTTGCCGGGCTGGGCCGCCGCCTTGCGGAACTGCGCCTCGATCTTCGGGTACTTGCCGATCGGCTCCGCCATGTAGTCGTCCTGGATGTCGAAGAGCGCCCCGTCGCCGTACCGCACCCCCGGCATGTTGTCCGAGTCGGCGAGCAGTACCACCCTGCCCCGGGCCTCGCCCAGGGTGGGGAGGGTGCCGTCCAGGCGGAAGAGTGAGCGCCAGCCCTTGTCGTCCAGGTAGATGTCGAAGATCCGGCGGAACTCCGCGGCGCTCTCCTCCGAGTACTCCTGCTTGACCCGCATCAGCACGGTCTCCGACGGATGCGCGGAGAGGAAGGCGCGGCAGGCGCCGAGCACATCGTCGAAGTTGAGGTTCTGGTAGGAGGCGCCGTGGTGGATGGGGAAGGCGTTCTCGAAGGCGCGGCAGCGGATGTCCAGGAAGCGGATGCCGCTGGTCAGCTGGTCGGCGATGACGCTGTTCTGACACTCCGTCCACGGCCCGCCGAAGCGGGCGCCGGAGTCGTGGGTGCCGGGCAGCGTCAGCCGCTGGACCGGGGTGGAGTCGGCGATGGCCGACAGCCAGTCCTCGGCGGCCAGTGGCCGGGCCGGCGCGGCGGCCGTGGCCGTCGCGGCACCGCCGGCGGCGGTGACCAGCCCCACGGTGGACAGCGCGGCCGCGCCCCTGAGGAACCCTCGCCGGTCCATACACACTCCTGTCGCTCGCCTGTTGTGTCGTGCACATGGCATCCAAGCACAGGCGAACGAGGAGGGACTACGGAAAGCGGCTGAATCAGCGGTGCGTCGATTACTTCTCGACCGGCGGGCAGTAGCCGGTGTCCTCACCGATGGAGTTGATTTCGGCGTTGGGTCGGGTGTCGCCCGCGTAATTGATCTGGTCGGTGCACTTGACCCCGTCCTTCTTGGGGGTGCCCGACGGGGTGCTGGTGGAGGAGCCCTGGACGGGCGGGCAGTAGCCGGTGTCTTCGCCGATGGAGTTGATTTCGGCGTTGGGTCGGGTGTCGCCCGCGTAGTTGATCTGGTCGGTGCACTTCATCCCGTCCTTCTTGGGGGTGCCCGACGGGGTGCTGGTGGAGGAGCCCTGGACGGGCGGGCAGTAGCCGGTGTCTTCGCCGATGGAGTTGATTTCGGCGTTGGGTCGGGTGTCGCCCGCGTAGTTGATCTGGTCGGTGCACTTGACCCCGTCCTTCTTGGGGGTGCCCGACGGCGTGCTGGTGGTGGAGCCCTGGGCGGCCTTGGACGCGGGAGCGGCGGAGGTGCCCGCGGAGGCGGACGCGGAGGACGAGGCCGAGGACGAGGCGTCGGTCTCGCTGTCCTGGCAGGCGGTGAGCCCGAGCGCGGCGACCGCGATCAGCATGGCGGCGGCGGCCTTGCGGGTGTGGCGGATTGCGGTGCGGTGCGACATGGTCTTCCTCGTTCTCACGACGTGGTGTTCCGGCTTGGTGAGAACAAGTCTGTCGGCCACCGCTGTTGATCTGTCGCCGTACCGCTAACGTTCCACTAACGCCCCCGAGACTTCACAGCCACCCCCGCCGCTTGAAGATGACGTACAGGCTGACGCAGACCACCGCCATCAGCAGAATCGCGAACGGGTACCCCCACACCCAGCCCAGCTCGGGCATATGGGTGAAGTTCATGCCGTAGATGGTGCCGACGAGGGTCGGGGCGAAGAGGATGGCCGCCCACGCGGAGATCTTCTTGACCTCCTCGTTCTGCTCGAACCCCGCCTCGGCCAGCGCCCGCATCTCGGCGTTCTGCTGCTGGGTCACCAAGGTGGCGTTGACCGCGAGGATGTCGGTGAGGGCGGAGCGGAAGCCGTCCACGCGCTCGCTGGTGTGGGTGACGTGATCGGCGACGTCACGCAGATAGCGCTGTAGCTCCTCATCGGTGCCGTATTTGTCGAAACCCGCCATCAGCCCGTGCAACATCCCGACCAAGGGCCGGGTGGCGCGCTGGAACTCCACCATTTCGCGGGAGAGTTCATAGATGCGCCGGGACACCTCCGGATCGCCGCGGAACACCTCGGTCTCGATCTCGTCGATGTCGTTCTGCACCCCCGCCACCACCGGGGCATAGCCGTCCACGACCGCGTCGAGTATCGCGTAGAGCACGGCCTCGGGGCCCAGCGCCAGCAGCTCGGCCGTCGACTCCATCCGGGCGCGCACCGCGGACAGGTCCGGCGCGGCGCCGTGCCGGACGGTGATGACGAAATCGGGACCCACGAAGACGTGCAGCTCGCCGAAGTCGACCTCCTCGGGCGCGTCGAGATACCGGGCGGCGCGCAGCACCACGAAGAGCGTCTCGCCGTAGCGCTCCAGCTTGGGCCGCTGATGGGCCTCCATCGCGTCCTCGATGGCCAGCTTGTGCAGATCGAACTCCTCGGCCAGCGAGAGCAGCTCCGCCTCGGTCGGCCGGTACAGCCCGATCCAGGCCATGGCGCCCGGCTCCTCGCGCAGCCGCCGATACGTGGCGGCCAGGGAACCGGGGGTGCCGACCCGGCGGCCGCCGCGGTACACGGCGGCGTCCACCACACTGCGCTCGTCGGCCGGGGTTCCGTCGACGGGGGCGGGCTCCTCGCGCGGGGGCGCCGGGGCGGGGCCCGCGGCGTTGGCCCCGGGGCGCAGCCGGAGGTACCGCTTCGCCGGACGCGGAGTGCGACGGCGCTCGGACATGGCGGGTCCTTTACGGGTTGCGGGCGCGCGAGCACTGACCTCTGTGCAGGATATCGCCCTATATGACCGTGGTGCGGTCCGGGGTCGCTTGACCAGGTGGTTGCGTCAGATCAAGCGTTTTTCGGAGGGGGTACCGGAGGGACGCCCCGGCTCCCCGCAGTCCGGCCGGAGCCCGGCCACCGAAGACGGAAGCCGCCACCGGCGCCGCGACCACGGGCCCGGCGCCCGGCGGCGGCGCCGGGCGCCCACTCCCTGCGCCGCTGCTCAAAGGCGCCGAAGGCGCGAAACGAAACCCGCGCCCGCCCAACCCGAGAAGCCCGACAAACCCGAGCCCCCCGGCCCCGACCAGCCCGCCCGAGCAGCCGCCTACGGCAAAAGCCCCGCACGCCGCGCCTCCACCACGGCGTGCAAACGCGTATGGGCCCCCAACTTCCGCATCGACGACCGCAAATAGCTCTTCACTGTCTCCGGCCGCAACCCCAACCGCTCCGCCGCCGCCGAGTTCGTCGCCCCCGACGCCACACACGCCAGCACGTCCACCTCGCGCGGCGACAGGTTCACCCCGCTCAGGCGTTCGCGCTCTCGCCGGCGCGCCCGCTCCCGGCCGTGTCCCGACGAGGCCCTGGCCAGCCGGCCGCAGGCGCTGAGGATCTCCTCCCGCAGCTGGGGGTCGGAGACCCGGTGCGCCAGGGCCCGCAGATCGACATGCGCCTCGCGCACCTCCTCCCACACCGCCGGATCGGTCTCCTCCACCGAGGGCGGCTGCTGCCGCGCCACCGTCAGCAGCCGCTGTGCCTCCTCCTGCCCCGCCAGCGCCTGCTCCAGTTCGCGCGCCGCCGCCACGGCGGCGCTCAGCGCGCGGTCGCCGAGCATCAGCGGCTGGCGCAGGGCGCCGTACAGCACGCCGCGCACCCGCCCGCGCACCACCACCGGCACCGCGAGCATCGAGCGCAGCCCCTCGGCGCCCACCGCCGCGTCGTACTCATGGCTGATCGCCCGTGAGGCGGGGTAGTCCGCCACCGAGATCGGCCGGGACATGGTGAGGACCTTGCCGCCGAGGCCGTTGCCGGGTATGACGGCGAGCCCCCGCAAGGAGTTGGTCGTGGTGCCGGTGAGCTCCGAGATCCGGAACTGCCGTGAGCCCGAGAAGAGCCCGCCGAACGCGACGGGCAGCCCACCGCGCCGGCGCATACGCTGCAGCGTGCTCCGTACGTCGACCGCCCCGTCCGATCCCGTCACGGCCACCTCCTGCTTCCAGCGCCACCCCCGTCCGGGGGTAGTGAGACTCAGATCACCCGTCGCACGATGCTAGCGAGCGGTACGGCATTCAGGAGGACAAGTGACAGCAATGGATCCGGCTCACGACTTCCGCGAGGCACGGGACTTCCTGCTCGAGCACGGGGAGGACTACGCGGCGGCGTACGAGGGGTTCGGCTGGCCACGCCCGGACCGCTTCAACTGGGCCCTGGACTGGTTCGACGGGATCGCCGGACGCGGCGGCGACCGTACCGCCCTGCACATCGTCGAAGAGGACGAAAGCGAGATCCGGCTGAGCTTCGAGGAGTTGCGCCGACGCTCCAACCGGGCCGCGAACTGGCTGCGCGACCGGGGTGTACGGGCCGGTGACCGCGTCGTGGTCATGCTCGGCAACCAGGTCGAGCTGTGGGAGACCGCGCTGGCCGCGATGAAGCTGCGCGCGGTCGTCATCCCCGCCACCCCGCTGCTCGGCCCGCTCGACCTCGCCGACCGCATCGAGCGCGGCCGGGCGGCGCATGTGATCGTGCGGACCGGGGACACCGGCAAGTTCGCGGACGTGGCGGGCGACTACACCCGGATCGCGGTCGGCGGCGCGCCCGAGGGCTGGCTCGCCTACGAGGACGCGGGCACGGCCGGTATCAGGGCGGACCGCGAGGAGGACGACGAGCCCTTCGTCCCCGACGGGCCGACCCTCGCCACCGACCCGCTGATGCTGTACTTCACCTCCGGCACCACCGCCCGCCCCAAGCTCGTGGAGCACACCCACATCTCGTACCCCATCGGGCATCTGGCGACGATGTACTGGATCGGGGTCAGGCCGGGCGATGTGCACCTCAACATCTCCTCACCCGGATGGGCCAAGCACGCCTGGTCCAATCTCTTCGCCCCCTGGAACGCCGAGGCCACCGTCTTCGTCCACAACTACACCCGCTTCAACGCCGCCCGCCTGATGGCCGTGATGGACCGCTGCGGCGTCACCACCTTCTGCGCCCCGCCCACCGTCTGGCGCATGCTCATCCAGGCCGATCTCACCCAGCTGCGCACCCCGCCCCGGGAGGCCGTCGCGGCGGGCGAACCGCTCAACCCCGAGGTCATCGAGCATGTGCGGCGGGCCTGGGGGGTGACCATCCGGGATGGCTTCGGCCAGACCGAGACCGCCGTTCAGGTGGCCAACACCCCCGGTCAGCCGCTCAAGACCGGTTCGATGGGCCGGCCGACCCCCGGATACCGGGTCGTCCTGCTCGACCCGGTCACCGGCCGGCCCGGCGAGGAGGGCGAGATCTGTCTCGAGCTCACCGGCCCGGACGGCCGCCCGGTCGGCCTCATGACCGGCTACGCGGGCGACGCGGAGCGCACCGCCGAGGCCACCGCCGGCGGTTACTACCGCACCGGTGACATCGGCGCACGCGACGCCGACGGCTACATCACCTACATCGGGCGCGCCGACGACGTCTTCAAGGCGTCCGACTACAAGATCTCGCCGTTCGAGCTGGAGAGCGCGCTGCTGGAGCACGAGGCGGTCGCCGAGGCCGCCGTCGTCCCGGCCCCCGATCCGCTGCGGCTCGCCGTGCCGAAGGCGTACATCGTGCTGGCGGAGGGCTGGGAGCCCGGCCCGGAGACCGCGAAGGCGCTGTTCGCGCACTCCCGGGCGGTGCTCGCGCCGTACAAGCGGATCCGCCGTTTGGAGTTCGCCGACCTCCCCAAGACGGTTTCCGGCAAGATTCGCCGGATCGAGCTGCGTGAACGCACGGCACAAGGCGGCGGTATCGAGTTTCATGAGGAGATCTGATGACTGACGCTCATCTGATGACCGACCCTCACGAACGTGAACCCGTACGCGAAGGCGTACGGGCACATGGACCCAAGGAGATCCCATGACCGACCTGACATCAGATCCACCCAGCCCAGCCGGACTCTCCTACGCCAGCGGAGCCAGTGACCTCCCGCTGCTCGGCGACACCATCGGGGCGAGCCTGGCCCGCGCCGTCGAGCTGTACGGCGAGCGCGACGCGCTCGTCGACCTGCCCTCCGGCCGCCGCTGGACCTACGCCGAGTTCGGCCGGGCGGTCGAGGAGGTCGCGCTCGGGCTGATGGCCAAGGGAGTCGGAAAGGGCGACCGGGTCGGCATCTGGGCCGTCAACTGCCCCGAATGGGTGCTGACGCAGTACGCCACCGCCCGCATCGGCGCCATCATGGTCAATATCAACCCCGCCTACCGCGTCCACGAGCTGCGGTTCGTGCTCCGGCAGGCCGGCATCTCGGTCCTGGTCTCCTCCACCGAGCACAAGACCAGCGACTACCGCCGGATGGTCGAGCAGGTGCGCTCGGCCTGCCCCGCCCTGCGCGATGTCATCTACATCGGCGACCGGACCTGGGACGGGCTGGTGCGCGCCGGCGCCGATGTCTCCCCCGCCCGGCTGGCCGAGCGCGAGGCCCGGATCGTCTGCGACGACCCGGTCAACATCCAGTACACCTCCGGCACCACGGGCTTCCCCAAGGGCGCCACCCTCTCCCACCACAACATCCTCAACAACGGCTTCTTCGTGGGGGAGACGGTCCGCTACACCGAGCAGGACCGGATCTGCGTACCGGTGCCCTTCTACCACTGCTTCGGCATGGTGATGGGCAACCTCGCGGCCACCAGCCACGGCGCCTGCGTGGTCATCCCCGCCGCCTCCTTCGACCCGGCCGCGACCCTGGCCGCCGTCGAACGGGAGCGCTGCACCTCGCTGTACGGCGTCCCCACCATGTTCATCGCCGAGCTGGCCCTGCCGGACTTCGCCACCTTCGACCTCAGCTCGCTGCGCACCGGGATCATGGCCGGATCGCCCTGCCCGGTGGAGGTGATGCGGCGGGTGGTCACCGAGATGCACATGGCGGAGGTGTCCATCTGCTACGGCATGACCGAGACCTCACCGGTGTCCGTCCAGACCCGGCCCGAGGACGACCTGACCCACCGCACCGGGACGGTCGGCCGGGTGATGCCGCATGTCGAGGTCAAGGTCGTCGACCCGGCCACCGGGCTGACCGTGCCCCGGGGCACCCGCGGTGAGCTGTGCACCCGTGGCTACTCGGTGATGCTCGGCTACTGGCAGGAGCCCGAGCGGACCGCCGAGGCGATCGACTCGGCGCGCTGGATGCACACCGGCGACCTCGCGGTGATGGACGCGGACGGATACGTCCGGATCGTCGGCCGGATCAAGGACATGATCGTCCGCGGTGGGGAGAACGTCTATCCGCGGGAGATCGAGGAGTTCCTGCACACCCACCCCAAGATCGCGGACGTGCAGGTCGTCGGCGTACCGGATGAGAAGTACGGCGAGGAGATCCTGGCCTGCGTCATCCTGCGCGAGGGCGCCAGGACCCTCACCCGCGACGAGCTCGCCCGCTTCTGCCGGGGCCGCCTCGCCCACTACAAGGTGCCCCGCTATCTGCGTCTCATGGACGCCTTCCCGATGACGGTCAGCGGCAAGGTCCGCAAGGTCGAGCTGCGCGAGGCGGCCGCCCGGGAGCTGCTGTCCGAGACCCGGTCCGAGGCCCGGTCCGAGGCCGACCCGGCCAGAGCCGAGGCAACCGCCGCACGCGCCGAACCCCAGGCCGCGCGCGGCTGACTCAGCTGATCCAGCTGATGCGATGAGGGCCCCTCGACCCAGCAGGGGCCCACACCCCCGCCGAGCCGCCCGTCACCGGACGACGCCGGGCAGGCAGGACGTCACTCCGGAGCGCGCGCCGCGGCTGAAGGAGGAGAGACGCTGGGCGGCGTCGCCATGGTCGGAGACGTCGGTCCACGGGGTCCGGTCGGCGAGCGCGGTCAGGGCGTCCGCCAGCTCCTCGGTGTCACCCTCCTCGAAGGTGAGGGTTCCGTCCCGGGCGGCTCCGAAGAGGACCGCCCCGGCCAGACAGTCGGCCTGCAGCTCACGGGCCAGCTCCACCAGGCCCGCGTCCAGGCGGCTTTGGACGGCGTGGCCCCACTCATGGGCGATCACCAGATAGACCCAGGCGTCGCCCCGTGCGTGTCCCCAGCGCATCAGGTCCCTGTCCCAGGCCAGGTAGTCGCCGTCGGAGCAGTAGACGGCGTTGTCGTCGGGGAGGGGCTCACCGCCGCACACCGGGGTGTCGGCGTACGCCCCGTCGTACGGCCCCAGGACCCGGGGCGGTCGGTAGCCGCCGGTGAACAGCTCGGACCAGTGGGTCCGCCAGTAGGTGTCGGTGATGGCGACCGCCGCGTCGATGTCCCGCTCCACCTCCGTCCGGCCGTCGGTCCCGCCGGTGCCCGTGGGCCGGCCGGGCGTATCCGGTGCGGTGCCGGGCGCGGGCGCCGACTCGACCGGGGAGCTGTCCAGCGGGCGCGGGGACGGATCGGCACCTCCCCCGCACCCGGCCACCAGGAGCAGGGCCAAGGCGGCGACGATCGGAGCCCATGACCTCGGGCACCACGGAACAGCCATCGTTCGGCCTCCGGCCGGTCGGGAGTCGAGAGTCGAGAGGAGGGAACGGGTGAACGGGGGACGGTGGTCCCTCAACGGAACCGTTCCCCCGTCAGGGGACGGGGGATCAGCTGTTCGGCGGCCCCAGCCGGATCAGCGTGTCCGCCGGGTCGTTGACGGGCTGCGGGGTGCCGGTCAGATCCATGATGAAAAGCGGCAGATGGAGCGCGTCGGCGCGGGCCCGCGCCTCCCGCGCGTAGCCCGCCAGCGAGAAGAAGACGCTCACGGCCGACTTCTGGAGCCCGTTCAGCCACAGGCATTCGATGTCCCGCAGCCCGGTGGGGCGGGTGGTCGGATCGACCTGGGCGACGACGCCCGTCCCGTAGAGGTCCACCCCGGACCCGGCCCGGTCCTCCGACGGGCGCAGGCCGTGGAAGCCGAGCCAGGTCAGATACTGCGCGGCGGCGGCGACCGCGTCCCGCGCCGTACGGATCGTCACCGGCTGGAAGGCCGGGCGCGGCACGACCGGGCCGCCGCGCCCCGCCGCCGCACCCGGGCCGGCGGGGCGCGGCTCGGCCGGGGGCGGCGCGGCGGCGACCGGGACGCGGACCACCGCGCCGCAGCCGCAGCCGAGCTCCGGCTGCGGCCAGTGGCCCCGGCGGCCGCAGGCGGGGCAGTCCACCGCCACCCAGAGGTTCTCCCAGGTGCGGTGGCCGATCTCCTCCGGGGCGCCGTCGCGGAGGACCGGCAGGGTGACCGGCGCGCCGCACGGACAGGGGAAGGTGGGCGGCGTGAACGACTGCTCGCGACGGCACGCGGGACAACGCACCGGCACGTTGTCTGTCATCGGGGCGCTCCGTGGACGGGGGCGGACGCGGTATCCCTCCATGCTCCCGGAAGCGGGCGGCGGCGGGGAGGTACTTGGGCGTTCTGTCCCCCGTAGTGGGGGCGCCGTGTTACGGCCTGACGCAGTAGGTTGGCGGCGTGAGACTGAGGGTTGAGTTCACCACCGAACCGTTCGACCTCGACGAGGTGCCGCCGCACGCCGTGGCGGCCCGCGAGACCGTCCAGGCCGCCCCGCTGGACGCCGTCGACGTCGGCCCGTTCGGCAACACCGCCGAGGGCGGGGCCGACGCGGTGCTCCAGGCCGTCGACCAGCTCCTCCGTACCGCCCTCGCGGCCGGTGCCACCCGGATATCGCTCCAGGTCAGCGTGGTGGGGGAGGGGGAGACATGAGCGGACCGGCCGATCACCCCTTCGCCGCCGCGGTGAAACCGCTCGTGGACGCCATGGGCGGCGAGATGATCGCCCCGGACCGGGCGCGGGGCGACGATGTGGTGCTCTCCTGGGAGGGCCGGCCGGTGGTCGCCGTCAGGCTGCCCCATCTCTCCGACTCGCTCGACCGCATCCTCGCCGACCTCCAGCGCCGCCACGGCGTGCCGCTCTCGGCCCTCGACCGCAAGGCCAAGCAGTCCGTCGTCCGCCACCTCGAACAGCGTGGCGCCTTCTCCGTGCGCCACGGCGTGGAGACGGTCGCCGGAGCCCTCGGCGTGAGCCGCTTCACCGTCTACAACTACCTCAACCGCGAGAAGAGCGGGGACTGAGCCTCCCCGCCAAGAGTGTCCCGGCACGCGTGTCCCCGCCACCTGTCCCGGCACGCGTCGGCCGCCTCCGTAACGCGGATTTTTCAACAAACTGTTGACGCTCGATACGAGGGCCTCCTAGCTTGCGGAGGGTGACTACCAGTGCTCCGCCGGGCCTGGCCCGGTTCAATGCGGTGGACGGGCGCGACGCGGCCCGGATGCTGCGCGAGGTGTGCGCGAGCCGGGCCTGGGCCGCGGCGGTGGCGGACGGACGGCCGTACGCCACCCTCGGCGAACTGCTCGACGCCGCCGACGCGGCCATGGCCGGGCTGACCGCCGCCGATCTGGCCGAGGCGACGGCCGCGCACCCGCCCATCGGACGGCCGGCGCCGGGCGACGCCGCCTCGGCGCGGGAGCAGAGCGGGGTGCGGGACGAGGAGCGGGCACAGCTGCTGGAGCTGAACCGCGCCTACCAGGAGCGCCACGGCCATGTCTTCCTGATCTGCGCCACCGGCCGCACCGGCGCGGAGATGCTGGCCGCGCTGCGGACACGGATCGGCCATGACGCCGAGACCGAGCGCGAGACCGTGCGCACCGAACTGGGAAAGATCAACCGCATCCGGCTGACCCGGTGGGCGGAGACCCCCCAGGCCCCGCGGGCCCCGGCGAAAGGAGAGCGGTGATGCCGACCGGCGCCACGTCCGTGTCCACCCACATCCTGGACACCAGCATCGGCCGCCCCGCCGTGGGCGTGGTCGTCGAGCTGGCCGTCCGCTCGGGGCCCGGTACCGAGTGGACGCCGCACGCCGACTCCCTCACCGACGCCGACGGGCGCTGCCAGGACCTGCCCGCGCTCCCCGAGGGCACCACCCACGCACGGCTGCGCTTCGAGACCGGGCCGTATCTGACCCACGCCTTCTTCCCGGAGGTCGCGGTCGCCTTCGCCGTCGAGCCGGGTGAGCACTACCACGTACCGCTGCTGCTCACCCCGTTCGGCTACTCCGTCTACCGAGGGAGCTAGCACCGATGCCCACGCTCGGCCCGAACCGTTACGGCAAAGCCGAAACCCGTGTCGTCCGGGTGGTGCGCGACGGCGCCGTGCACCACCTCAAGGACCTCAACGTCTCGGTGGCGCTCGCCGGGGAGATGGACGCGGTCCACCTCTGCGGCGACAACGCCAACGTCCTGCCGACCGACACCGTCAAGAACACCGTGTACGCCTTCGCCAAGGAGCACGGCATCGACGCGGCCGAGGAGTTCGGCATCCGGCTGGCCCGGCACTTCGTCACCGGGCAGGAGTCCATCCACCGCGCCCGGGTGCGGATCGAGGAGTACGCCTGGGAGCGGATCGGGACGGCCGGGAGCGCCCGGCACTCCTTCGCCCGCCGCGGCCAGGAGGTCCGCACCGCCCGGATCGCCTACGACGGCGAGCGCTGGGAGGTGGTCTCCGGACTCACCGGGCTCACCGTGCTGAACACCACGGACTCCGAGTTCCGGGGCTATGTCAAGGACCGTTACACCACGCTCGAGGAGACGTCCGACCGCGTCCTCGCCACCGATGTGCACGCCCGCTGGCGCTACGGCTGGAGCGATGACACCCGGCCGGTGCCGGACTGGCAGCGCGCCCACGCCGAGGCGCGCGGCCATCTGCTGAGCGCGTTCGCCGAGACGTACTCCCGCTCGCTCCAGCAGACGCTGTACCAGATGGGCGCGCGGGTCATCGAGCGCCGGCCCGAGATCGACGAGATACGGCTCTCGCTGCCCAACAAGCACCACGTCCTGGTCGATCTGGAACCCTTCGGCCTCACCAACGACAACGAGGTCTACGTCGCCGCCGACCGGCCGTACGGCCTCATCGAGGCCACCGTGCTCCGGGACGGCGCCGAGCCCCTGATCCCCACCGACTGACCCGACGGAAGGGCCACGCGCCGTGAACCGCATCGTCATCGAGAACTGTGCCGTCGCGACCGTGGACGCGAAGGACACCGAGTACGCCAGCGGCCATGTCGTCGTCGCGGGCGACCGCGTCGAATCGGTGGGCGAGGGGCGCGCGCCCCAGGGGCTTGAGGGCGTCGTCCGCCGCATCGACGGCACCGGGCATCTGGTCACCCCGGGCCTGGTCAACACCCATCACCACTTCTACCAGTGGCTCACCCGCGGTCTGGCCCAGGACAGCAACCTCTTCGACTGGCTGGTCGCGCTCTACCCCGCCTGGGCGCGGATCGACGAGCCGATGGTCCACGCGGCGGCGCGCGGCTCGCTCGCGATGATGGTGCGCGGCGGGGTCACCACCGCCATGGACCACCACTACGTCTTTCCGCGCGGCGGCGGCGATCTGCTGGGCGCCGAGATCCGCGCGGCGCGCGAACTTCGGGTGCGCTTCACCGCCGCCCGCGGCTCCATGGACCTGGGCACCTCCGCCGGCGGGCTGCCGCCGGACTTCGCCGTGGAGTCCACCGAGGAGGCGCTGGCCGCCACCGAGGAGGCCATCGACACCCACCACGACCCGGGCTTCGGCGCGATGCTCCAGATCGCGGTCGCGCCCTGCTCGCCCTTCTCGGTCTCCACCGAACTGCTCCGCGAGGCCGCGGCGCTGGCCCGCCGCAAGGGCGTCCGGCTGCACACCCACGGCTCGGAGACGGTGGAGGAGGAGAAGTTCTGCCAGGAGCGGTTCGGGATGGGGCCGACCGACTACTTCGCGTCGACCGGCTGGCTGGGCGAGGACGTGTGGATGGCCCACTGCGTCCATATGAGCGACACCGACATCCAGGCGTTCGCCCGGACCGGCACCGGCGTGGCCCACTGCCCCTCGTCCAACGCCCGGCTCGGCGCCGGGATCGCCCGCGTCCCCGATCTGCTCGCCGCGGGCGTACCGGTGGGCCTCGGCGTGGACGGCACCGCCTCCAACGAATCCGGTGAGCTGCACACCGAACTGCGCAACGCGCTGCTGGTCAACCGGCTCGGCGCGCACCGCGAGAAGGCGCTGACCGCCCGCCAGGCGCTGCGTCTCGGCACCCACGGCGGTGCGCGGGTGCTCGGCCGCCAGGACCAGATCGGCTCGCTGGAGCCGGGCAAACTGGCCGATCTGGTGCTGTGGAAGCTGGACGGGCTGGGCCACTCCTCGATCGCCGACCCGGTCGCGGCCCTCGTCCTCGGCGCCCCGGCCCCGGTGACGCTGTCGCTGGTGGGCGGGGTTCCGGTGGTGGAGTCGGGCCGGCTGCGCACCGTGGACGAGGACGAGATCGCCCGCGAGGCGCGCGCCCAGGCGCGACGCCTCGCCCGTATCGCGGCGGACGGCTGAACGTCGCCGCGATACGGACGGTGTCGTCCGGCGCCGCTCAGTCCAGCAGCTCGTACGCGGGCAGGGTCAGGAACTCGGCGTAGTCCTCGTCCAGCGCGACCCGCAGCAGCAGATCGTGCGCCTGGCTCCACCGGCCCGCGCCGAAGGCGTCCTCGCCGATCTCCTCGCGGATCGCCGCCAGCTCCTCGGCGGCGACCTTGACGACGAGATCGGCGGTGGCCCGCTCGCCGTTCTCGAAGGTGACCCCGGTGTTGACCCACTGCCAGATCTGGGAGCGGGAGATCTCGGCGGTGGCCGCGTCCTCCATCAGGTTGAAGATCGCGACGGCGCCGAGGCCGCGCAGCCACGCCTCGATGTAGCGGATGCCGACCTGTACCGCGTTGCGCAGGCCGTGCTGGGTGGGCTTGGCGTCGAGCGACGCGATGTCGATCAGCTCGGCGGCCGTGACCCGGACGTCCTCGCGCAGCCGGTCCTTCTGGTGCGGCCGGTCGCCGAGGACCGCGTCGAAGGAGGCGCGGGCGACCGGGACCAGATCGGGGTGGGCGACCCAGGAGCCGTCGAAACCGTCCTGCGCCTCCCGGTCCTTGTCGGCCCTGACCTTGTCGAACGCGACGGCGTTGACCTCGGGGTCGCGGCGCGAGGGGATGAAGGCCGCCATGCCGCCGATCGCGTGCGCGCCGCGCCGGTGGCAGGTGCGCACCAGCAGTTCGGTGTAGGCGCGCATGAACGGGGCGGTCATCGTGACCGCGTTGCGGTCGGGCAGGACGAAACCGGGGCCGGCGTCGCGGAAGTTCTTGACGATGGAGAAGAGGTAGTCCCAGCGGCCCGCGTTGAGCCCGGAGGCGTGGTCGCGGAGCTCGTAGAGGATCTCGTCCATTTCGTACGCCGCCGTGATCGTCTCGATGAGAACGGTGGCGCGGATCGTCCCTTGCGGAATCCCGAGGTAGTCCTGTGCGAAGACGAAGACGTCGTTCCAGAGGCGGGCCTCCAGATGCGACTCGGTCTTGGGGAGGTAGAAGTACGGCCCCTTGCCCAGGGTGAGCAGACGGCGGGCGTTGTGGAAGAAGTACAGCCCGAAGTCGACGAGGGCACCGGGGACGGCGCGGCCGTCGGCGGCCCGCAGATGGCGCTCGTCGAGGTGCCAGCCGCGCGGCCGGGTGACGACGGTGGCCAGTTCCTCGGCGGGCCGCAGTGCGTAGCTCTTGCCCTCGGGGGAGGTGAAGTCGATCCGGCGCTCATAGGCGTCGATCAGATTGAGCTGACCGCCGATCACATTCGCCCAGGTGGGGGCGGAGGCGTCCTCGAAATCGGCGAGCCAGACCTTGGCGCCCGAGTTGAGGGCGTTGATGGTCATCTTGCGGTCGGTGGGGCCGGTGATCTCCACCCGGCGGTCCTCGAGCGCGGGCGGGGCCGGGGCGACGCGCCAGTCGGGGTCGTCGCGGATGTGGGCGGTCTCCGGCAGGAAGTCCAGGCTGCTGGTGCGGGCGATCTTGGCGCGGCGTTCCGCGCGGCGCGCCAGCAGCTCGTCGCGGCGGGGGGTGAAGCGGTGGTGGAGCTCGGCCAGGAAGGTCAGGGCCGCGTCGGTCAGCACCTCCCCCTGACGCTCCAGCGGCTCGGCGTCGACGACGGCCACCGGGGACGGCGCTGCTGCGGACATGGGCTGTCACTCCTTAGACGAGGCACGGCGGAACACACGCGATGCTTCTGTGTCGCGGATACTAATTTTCTTATGGTGGAAGATCAATGATGCGGGGAACGTCTCGTCCCGTGTCCCCTCACTCCAGCAGCGCCAAGTCCTCGGGGGTGTCGATGTCATCCGTACGGGCGATGTCCGAGCAGTCGACGAGCGTGATCGCGGACTGATGGGCCCGCAGATAGGCGCGTGCCCCCCGGTCGCCCACCGCACTCGCCGTGATGTCGGCCCACCGGTCCGCGCCGAACAGCACCGGATGCCCCCGCTCCCCGCCGTACGCGGCGGCCGCCAGGGTCGACGGCGAGCGGTACGCGGCCACCACCCGCGCCACGGCCTCGGCCCCGATACCCGGCTGGTCCACCAGCGTGACCAGCGCCGCCCGCGCCCCCGTACCGGCCAGCGAGCCGAGCCCGGCCCGCAGCGAGGACCCCATGCCCTGCTCCCAGTCGGGGTTGTCGACCAGGACGCACCCGGACAGCCGGGCCCGCGCCCGTACGGTCCCGGCCGCGGCGCCCAGCACGATGTGCACCGGGGCGCAGCCGCCCTCCCGCAGCGCGTGCGCCGCGTGCTCCACCAGCGGCCGTCCCCGATGCGTCAGCAGGGCCTTGGGCCGCCCGCCCAGCCGCCGCCCGCCGCCGGCCGCCAACACGATCCCGGCGACCAGCGCGTTGTCCTCCGATGTGCGTTCCATGGGCCCTGCTTACCGCACAGCGGGGCGGCGCGGGGGCTTCATCCCAGCCGGTCTGATTTTCGCTCTCCGTATAGCGCGTCGCGCGCTGAGTGGCGTTAACTGATCCGCGGCCCCTTGTGCCCGGATGACGTGAACCACTATGAAGCCGGGCGAGGCGGCCGTGGGGAGAGGGGGCAGGCTCGTGCGAGAGTGCGCGAGGGGGAGCAGGACAGTGTTGTCCGAGTCGTCCGACGAGGGCGCGAGGCTCTGGGGCGAACCCGGCGCCTTGCCAATGGAGGGTGCCGCAGTCGTGGAAGCCGGGCGAGTGGCGGGCGCCGATGACGATCCGAGGGCGGCGGAGCTGCGCCGTGCCGTGGCCCGGCTGAGGCGTGACCTGGCCGCCCACCCCGCCGAATTACCGGACCGGGCGATCGCGGACGACGAACTGGCGGCGCTGGACGCCATGGCCCGCACCGGCGCCCCGGAGCTGCACCGCCTCCGCCGCTCACTGCTCCTCATCGCGGGCGCCCTGGGCTCGGTCAGCGCCCTGGGCCCCGCCCTGACGGGCGTTCACGCGGCGATCGACCAGTTCGGCAGCGTCCCGCGAACAGGCCTGGGGAGGGACTGAACGCACCGGTGAGCCTAGGCGCCTTCGGCGCCTCACGGCGGCGGGCCGGCTGGGGCCTGGCCACCAGGCCCCAGCGGTCGGCCGTCGGCCGCTGGGCGTCTGCCGTCGGGCGCTGGGCGGCGGCCGCCGGGCGTTGGTCGTCGGGCGTTTGCCGTCGGCCGCCGGGCGTCCGCACGCCGGGCGGCGGCCGCCAGCCGTCTGCCGCCGTGCGTTGGTCGTCGTGCGCCGTCCGCCGGGCGTCCGCCGTCGGCCGTTCGCCGTCTGCGGCCAGGTGTCCGCTTCCGGGCGTTCACCACCGGGTGCCGCCAGCCGTTCGCCGCCAGCCGCTTCCGTGTGTCCGCCGTCCGCCGTCCGCCGTCCGCCGTTCGGCGCCCGGTGTCCCGGTGTCCCGGCGTCCGCCGGGTGGCGGGACGTTGGGGTGTCAGTACGACTTGATGGCGGCGGGATGGGCGCGTGCGGCGTGATGACGGCGGGTGCGTGCGTCGAGTGCGACGTCCAGGTCGACCGGCAGCGCCGCCAGGCGGTCTGACGCCTCACTCGACCGCGCGTTGGCCGTGTCTCGTGCTCGTCGTGGCTCGCGTTCGTCGTGGCTTGTGCTCGCCGTGCCTCGCGTTGTCTGTCCTCGTGCTCGCTGTGCCCCGCGTTGGCCGTGGCTTGTGCTCGGTGTGCCCCGCGCTTCGCCGCGCGTTCGTCGTGGCTCGCGTTGGCCGTGGCTCGCGTTGGCTGTGGATCGTGCCCGCCGTGTCTCGCGTTCGGCGTACCCCGCGCCCACTGTGCCCGCGTCCGCCCCCGTCGCATCCGCCCCGTGCTCGCCGCCCCGTGCTTGCCGCGCCGTGCTTGCCGCGCCGTGCTTGCCGCGCCGTGCTTGCCGCGCCGTGCTTGCCGCGCCGTGCTTGCCGCGCCGCGCTCGCTGCGCCCGCGCTCGCCGCCCCCGCGCTCGCTGCGCCCGCGCCCGTCGGCCCCGCGCTCGTCGCGTCCGCGCTCGTCGCGTTCGCGTCCGCGCTCGCCGCGAGGGCCGCACCCGGCCGAGCTGAGCGGCGGCGTGGCCGAGCGGCGGGGCTGGCTGAGCGGGGGAGTCGGCCGAGCGGGGGAGTCGGCCGCGTGGCGGAGCCGACCTGCGGCGGAGCTGGCCGCGTAGCGGAGTCGGCCGCGTGGCGGTGCGGTCAAGTGGTCCCCTCCGCCGTCAGGCGGATCCTGTGCTGGCCAGCGCCTTCGACAACTCGGACGCGACCTCCTTGAGGATCGGCACGATCTCCTCCGTGGCCTCGTCCGTCACCCGGCCCGCCGGGCCCGAGATGGAGATGGCCGCCGGGGCGGGGGAGTCGGGCACCGGGACCGCGAGGCAGCGCACGCCCATCTCCTGCTCGTTGTCGTCCACCGCGTAGCCCACTTCGCGGACCTGCCGCAGGGCGTCGAGGAACTCGTCCGGCGAGGTGATCGTCTTCTTGGTCGCCGCGGGCATGCCGGTACGGGACAGGAGGGCGCGCACCTCCTCGGGGGGCGTGCCCGCCAGCAGTGCCTTGCCGACGCCCGTGGTGTGGGGCAGCACCCGCCGCCCGACCTCGGTGAACATCCGCATCGAGTGGCGCGAGGGCACCTGCGCGACGTACACCACCTCATCGCCGTCCAGCAGCGCCATGTTGGCGGTCTCGCCGGTCTCCTCCACCAGCCGCGCCAGATACGGCCGCGCCCAGGTGCCCAGCAGCCGGGAGGAGCTCTCGCCGAGCCGGATCAGCCGGGGGCCGAGGGCATAGCGGCGGTTGGGCTGCTGGCGTACGTAGCCGCAGGCCACCAGCGTGCGCATCAGCCGGTGAATGGTGGGCAGGGGCAGCCCGCTGCTGGTGGACAGCTCGCTCAGTCCGACCTCGCCCCCGGCGTCGGCCATCCGTTCCAGCAGATCGAAGGCGCGCTCCAGGGACTGGACGCCACCGGATCCGCCACCGGACCCGGCGGTGGTGGCGGCGGTCTTGGACTCGGCGGACGGCACGGCGGTGTTCCTTTCCCAGCGGTCGGCACCGGCCGCACACGGTGACGATCCGCTGCCGACCGGCCACGGGCAGCCTACCGGTCCCCGGCGACCCCCACAGCGGGCTTGCGCTCGCGGTCCGCGCCGGTCACGGCCGGGGGGGCGGTCTTGACCGGGCCCGGCCGCCGCGTGAATCATGCATCCCATTCAACGGAATGTTGATTCCGGTTCGCGGAAGCGGAATCAACAAGGGCGGGGGTGAGAAGGATGTCGGTGCCGGTGTCCGACGCACGGCCGGTGGAACTCGTGCTGCGCTCGGCCAAGGTGGTCACCCCGGACGGCATACGCGCGGCCTCGGTGTCCGTCGCCGACGGCCGCATCGTGGCCGTCGGGCCGTACGAGTCCCCGGTCCCGGACGGCGCACGGGTCGAGGATCTCGGCGACGACGTCCTCCTCCCCGGCCTCGTCGACACCCACGTCCATGTCAACGACCCCGGCCGCACCGCATGGGAGGGGTTCGCCTCCGCGACCCGCGCCGCCGCGGCCGGCGGCGTCACCACCCTCGTCGACATGCCGCTCAACAGCATCCCGCCGACCACCACCGTCCGGGCCCTGGAGGTCAAACGGGCCGTCGCCCGGCGCTCGGCCCATGTCGACATCGGCTTCTGGGGCGGGGCCGTGCCCGGCAACGTCGCGGACCTGGCGCCGCTGCACGACGCGGGCGTCCTCGGCTTCAAGGCGTTTCTGCTCCCCTCCGGCGTGGACGAGTTCCCGCAGCTCGCCCCCGACCAGCTGGAGGCCGCCCTGCGCGAGATCGCGGGCTTCGGCGGACTGCTCATCGTGCACGCCGAGGACCCCCGCCTCATCGACGGCGCCCCGCCGCCGGCCGGCCCGCGCTACGCCGACTTCCTCGCCTCACGCCCGCGCGCCGCCGAGAACGAGGCCATCGCGGGCCTCATCGAGCTCGCCCGCCGGCTCGACGCCCGCGTCCACGTCCTGCACCTGTCGTCCGCCGACGCGCTGCCGCTGATCGCCGACGCGCGGCGCGAGGGCGTCCGCGTCACCGTGGAGACCTGTCCGCACTTCCTGACCCTCACCGCGGAGGAAGTCCCCGACGGGGCCACGGAGTTCAAATGCTGTCCGCCCATCCGGGAGGCCGCCAACCAGGACGTGCTGTGGGCGGGCCTGGCGGCCGGGGAGATCGACTGCGTGGTCTCCGACCACTCGCCCTGTACGGCCGACCTCAAAGTGGACGACTTCGGCCGGGCCTGGGGCGGCATCTCCTCGCTCCAGCTCGGACTCCCCGCCGTCTGGACGGCGGCCCGGCGGCGCGGCCACACCCTCCAGGACGTGGCCCGCTGGATGTCCACCGGCCCCGCCGCGCTCGTCGGTCTCGACCGTAAGGGCGCCATCGAGGCCGGCCGCGACGCCGATTTCGCGGTCCTCGCCCCGGACGAGACCTTCACCGTCGACCCCGCCGCCCTCCACCACCGCAACCGGGTCACCGCCTACGCGGGCAGGACGCTGTACGGCGTCGTCCGGTCCACCTGGCTGCGCGGCCGGAAGATCGCCGAGCACGGCCTGCCGACCGAACCCACCGGCCGACTCCTGGAAAGGCAGCCCCGTCGATGACCGCGTACCCGTCCGCGCCGATCCCCCGCTTCACCGGCGACGCCGCCCCGTACGGCGGGGGCGATCCGTACGCCGACTACCGGACCGCCGACTTCCCCTTCACCCACCTCGTGGACCTGGCCGACCGGCGGCTCGGCGGCAGCGTGCTCGCGGCCAACGACGAGTTCTTCGCCGAGCGCGAGAACCTGCTGAAGCCCGAAGCACCGCGGTTCGACCCCGACTCCTTCGGCCACAAGGGCAAGGTCATGGACGGCTGGGAGACCCGGCGGCGGCGCGGGGCCACGGCCGACAGCCCGCATCCGGCCGAGGACGACCACGACTGGGCCCTGATCCGCCTCGGCGCGCCCGGGGTCGTCCACGGCATCGTCGTCGACACCGCCCACTTCCGCGGCAACCACCCGCGAGCGGTGAGCGTCGAGGCGACGGCGGTGGACGGCACCCCGTCCCCCGGGGAACTCCTCGCCGCCGACACCGCCTGGACCGAACTCGTCCCCCGCACGCCGATCGGCGGCCACGCGGCCAACGGCTTCGCCGTCCCGGTCCGGCGCCGCTTCACCCACCTGCGCCTCAAGCAGTACCCCGACGGCGGCATCGCCCGCCTCCGCGTCCACGGCGAGGTCGCCCCCGACCCGGCCTGGCTCACCGCCCTCGGCACCTTCGACCTGGTGGCCCTGGAGAACGGCGGCACCGCCGAGGACGCCTCCGACCGCTTCTACTCCCCGCCCGCCAACTCCATCCAGCCGGGCCGCTCCCAGCGGATGGACGAGGGCTGGGAGACCCGCCGCCGCCGCGACACCGGCCACGACTGGGTCCGCTACCGCCTCGCCGCCCAGGCGACCCTCCGCGCCGTGGAGATCGACACCGGCTGCTACAAGGGCAACGCGCCGGGGTGGGCGGCGCTGTACGGCCTCGACGCGACGTCCGGCGCGGACCCGGCCGACCCCACGGCACCCGGCTGGACCGAACTCCTGCCCCGCACCCGCCTCCAGCCCGACACGGTCCACCGCCTCCCGCTCACCGCGGCCCCGCCGGTCACCCACGTCCGCATCGACATCCACCCGGACGGGGGCATCGCCCGGCTGCGGCTGCACGGGACACCGACCGAGGACGGCGCGCGGTGGCTCGCCGCACGCCATGCGGAGCTGACCGACCAGCTCCCGCCCCGGCGGACGTAACCGACCAACTCGGCCATCCGCTCGCCGGGCCGGCCGACCGCACGCTTGCCCTTCGTTTCAGCGGTCGGTGGCGCGGACGCCCTCAAGCTGGAGGGTCAGGTGCCGGCGCCAGTCTTCGCCGCCCGTCATGTTCGCCATCGCCCCGCGGGTGATGAGGACGAAGTCGGAGGCCTGGAAGTCGGTTCGTAGGTGGCCGGCGTCGATGGCGCGCCGCACGACGCGTTCGACGATCGCCGCGAACGCGGTCTTCTCGGCGTCGATCTCGCCCCAGCTCGGCTCCTGCGGGCCGAGCAAGGCGAAGCGGAACGCCGCGTCGGGCTGCGCGGATTCCAGGTATCCGTACAGCAGCGTCTCGAAGGCCGTCCACGGGTCCTCGATCCGCTCGGCGCTTCGGGCCAGGCTGGTCATCGCTTCGAACCGGCGGCCGATGATCGCGGCCCGCAGGGCCTGCTTGTCCGCGAAGTGCCGATACAGGGTGCCGACGCCCAGACCGGCGCGCTCGGCGATCTCGTCCATCTGCACGCTCTCGCCCCGCCGGGCGAACAGTTCGCTGGCCGCGTCGAGGATGGCCTCGCGGTTGCGCCGAGCGTCGGCACGCAGCGAGGGGCCCCGGGTGGTCATGGCTCCTGATGGTAGTTGACGGCGTGGAGGGCCCGCATTAGCGTCCGGAACCGGAGTTCAGGTTCATCTTATGGAGGAGTTCTCGTGATCGTCGTCACCACACCGACCGGACAAATCGGCAGTCAACTCGTGCGACGGCTGCTCGACGGGGGCAAGGCGGTCCGGGTCGTCACCCGTGATGCCTCGCGCCTTGACCAGACCGTGCGCGACCAGGTCGAGATCGTCGAGGGCCGCCACGACGATCCGACCGTGCTCGACAAGGCGCTGCCCGGAGCCGACGCCCTGTTCTGGCTGGTCCCCCCGAACCCCGCCGCGCCGAGCACGATGGAGCATTACCTGTCCTTCGCCCGCACCGGCGCCGCGGCCGTGGCCCGCCACGACGTCGGCCACCTCGTGGCCGTGAGCAGTGCCGGTCACGGATGGACGAGCCCGGCCGGCGTGCTGTCCGCGGCCTTCGCCATGGACGCGCACCTGGCCACGTCCGGTGCGGCCTACCGGTCGCTGGCCCTGCCCTTCTACATGGAGAACCTGCTCGGCCAGCTCGACGCGATCCGCCGGCACAACGCGTTCTCCCTGACCTGCGCCGGCGACCAGCCACTGGCCACGATCGCGACACGCGACATCGCCGAGGCCGCCGCCGGCCTGCTGACCGACCTGTCCTGGGCCGGGCAGGCCGACCTGCCCCTGTTCGGGCCCGACCGCCTCACGCCCGAGGGCATGGCCGAGGTGATCAGCGAAGAACTCGACATGCCCGTCGCCTACCGCCGCATCACCGTGGACGAGTACGCCTCGGCGCTGCGTTCCCGCGGACTCGGCGACCGGATGGTGCGGGACCTCGTCGAGACGTTCGCCGCCCAGGACGGCGGTATCTACGACGCGGACTGGGCCACCGCGACGATCGCGGCCACCGGCTTCCGGACCTGGTGCCGGCAGGTGCTCAAGCCTGCCGCGCACGCCACGTCGTAGGCCCACGCCTCCAGCCGGCCGCGACGGAACCTGGTGGTCCGGGTCGGACGTTGACCCGGATGTCCGGTTGTGACGGCACCTGACACCACCGGACACCACCTGACGCGACCCTCGAGGAGAACTGCTGTGACCCTGCGGCAAGAGATCGTCGGCAACGCCATGCAGATGGCGGTCTGCACCCTTCAGCCGGGGCAGACCGTCTACTGCGAGGCCGGGAAGTTCCTGTTCAAGACGGCCAACGTGACGATGGAGACCCGGCTGTCCGGACCGAGCGCGGGCGGCGGTCAGCCCGGGGGCAACGGCGGCAGCGGCGGGGGCGGCGGCATGGGCGGGATGCTGCGCCAGGCCATGGGCACCGCCATGCAGGTGGGGCAGCGGGCGCTGGCCGGGGAGTCGCTGGCGTTCCAGTACTTCACCGCCGCCGGCGGCGAGGGCACCGTCGGCTTCGCGGGGGTGCTGCCCGGCGAGATGCGGGCGCTGGAGCTGGACGGGACGCGGGCCTGGTTCGCGGAGAAGGACGCCTTCGTGGCGGCCGAGTCCACCGTGGAGTTCGGGATCGCGTTCCAGGGCGGGAAGACCGGGCGCAGCGGCGGTGAGGGGTTCATCCTGGAGAAGTTCACCGGGCGCGGCACCGTGATCATCTGTGGTGCGGGCAACTTCATCGACCTGAATCCGGCCGATTTCGGCGGCCGGATCGAGGTCGACACCGGCTGCATCGTGGCCTTCGAGGAAGGCATCCGGTACGGCGTGGAGCGGATCGGCGGGCTCAACCGCCAGGGGCTGATGAACGCGGTCTTCGGCGGCGAGGGGCTGTCGCTGGCCACCCTGGAAGGCAATGGACGGGTGATCCTCCAGTCGCTCACCATCGAGGGCCTGGCGAACGCCCTGAAGAAGGCGCAGGGCGGCGACAAGCAGGGGCCGACGGGCGGGCTGTTCTCCACCCACGCGGGGTGACGGCGGCCGGCTCAGACCGGGAGCGGCAGACCGGCGGCGTGGAAGAGCCGGTCACGGGAGGCCGCGGCCTCGTCGAAGACGGCGTCGCCTCCCTTCAGCACACCATTCTCCTTGCGGACCTCACCGGCCACCACGACGAGGTCGACATTGCCGGCGTGGCCGCCCGCGACGATCGTGGCCCCGATGTCCGTGGCGGGCAGCATGTTGGCGTGATCGAGGCGGATCATGATCAGGTCGGCTTCCTTGCCCGGGGTCAGGCTGCCGGTGCGGTCGTCGATCCCCGCGGCCCGTGCGCCCTCGATGGTCGCGAAGGACAGCAGGTCGGCGGCGTCGAACGTGGGCAGGCCGGGAACACGGTCCATGGGCCCGGCCGCACCGGCGAGGACCAGCTGCTGGTAGGCGAGCGTCGCCCGCATGACGCCGAACATGTCACCGCTCACGATCGTCTCGGTGTCCACGCTGAGGCTCGGGCGGACACCGGCGGCCAGCAGCCGGTTGGTGGCCGGCTGACCCAGGCCCGGCATGAAGACCTCCAGGGCGCCGGCCACGGACGCGGTGGCGCCGCGTGCGGCCAGCATTCTCAGCTCCTCGTCGGTCGATGTGCACAGATGGATGAACGTCATGTCCGAGGCGAGCAGCCCGGCCTCCTCCAGCTGCCGTACGGCCTGCTGCTCCGCCCCCCACTCGCCGAGGCCCACGTGCATGCTGATGCGCAGGCCCAGCTCACGGGCGAGCCGGATGTCATGCTCGGACACATCGGGGGTGGACAGCTCCGGGCCGCGGAGCATGGCGTTGAGGGTCACCCGCGCCGAGTCGTCGGAGAGCACCTCGTTGCGGATGCGCCGAATGTCGTCGGGGTGGGTGCGGTCACTGCCGAACTGCCACTGCTCGGCCTCCGTGGACGGCCAGCCGTGGTCGAAGACGGCGCGGATGCCCGACTCCCAGTGCGCGGCGATCGCCGCGTCCGAGTGCTCGGGGCTGTTGCTGATGTGCGACTCGTCCCGCACGGTGGTCACCCCGGAGTCGAGGGACATCAGGTCCGCCGCCAGGTTGCCGACGTGTACGTCCCGGGGCTCGAAGTACTGTCCGAGGCCGATTTGCACCTGGCTGCGGTACTCCTGGTAGGTCCAGGCGGGGCCGAGGTTGCGCAGCGCTCCCTGCCAGTTGTGGCGGTGGGTATCGATGAAACCGGGCAGCACGGCGTTCCCCGTGCCGTTGATGACCCTGGCCCGGTCGTCGGAGAGGTCCCGGCCGATCTCGAGGATCCTGCCGTCGGCGACGAGGACGTCGCCCACGAAGTTGCCGAGCTTGTCGTCCTGAGTCATCAGGTACGCGCCCTTGATCAGGATGCGTTCCTTGTTCTGCGGGTTCTGCGGGTTCTGCGGGTTCTGCGGCTGGTTCTGGGACACCTGTGGTTCCTTTCGTGCCGGGGGCGGCTCTGTGTTGCCCGTCCATCGAGGGAGGGACGGTGGGGCGGGTCCGGGTCCGGGTCCGGTCGGACGCGGACGTGGATCACATCGTGGGGGTGCCTCGCGGGCGCCGGGAGGCGATCCAGACGGCGCCGAACGTGAGCGACGCGCCGAGGATGGTGAGGACGGAGGGGGACCGGCCGCCCGAAGGGACGAGGAAGTCCAGGGCGATCGAACCGGCGAGCTGCCCCGCGATAGAGGCCATGCTCAGCAGCAGGACACCGATCCGGCGCACCAGGAACGCCGAGGCGCCGATGAACACCACGCCGCACAGACCACCGAGGTAGACCCACAAGCTGGTGGGCAGCGGGGCCCCCGCGGTCCCCTGTACGAGTGTTTTCGCCCCCCAGGCCGCGACGAGGAAGACCGCACCGACAAGGAAGTTGAGCCAGGTCGCTGCGAGCGGCGAGCCCGACGCGGCCGTCGTCGCTCCGTTCAGGGCCTGCTGCACACCGAGGAGGAAGCCCGCGACGATGGCGGCGAGGGCCGGCAGGATGATCGTGGCCGGGGCCGGGGTGTCGGTGAAACGGGGCAGGGCGGACACGACCGCGGCCACCAGGATGACAGCCGCTCCCGTGAGCCGAGCGGCGCCCGGTCGCTGCCGCAGGCCGCCGCCGATACCCCGGCTGTCCACGATCAGACCGCCGAAGGTCTGACCGGCGATGGCCGACACGGTGAACACGGCGATTCCCGTGACCAGCGCGGCGGTGGACTGGGCCACGGCGAACGTGCCGCCGAGCACACCGGCCAGCAAGTACCGGCGGGGGAGCCGACCGTCCCGTGCAGCGCCGGCCAGGCTGCGCAGCGCGCCGCGCAGCCCGGGGGAGAAGAGCGCGAGGAGGGACAACAGGACGAGTCCGCCCGAGAAACTGATCGCCGCCGCGGCGATGCCGTCGTCGAGGCGATGACTCAGCTCACCGTTCAGACGGGCCTGTACCGGTACCACCATGCCGGCTGCGATGGCCGCCACGACGGCCGGCGAGCCGCCGCGCGGCACGGACGGGCGGGGCTGTTCCGCCGGCTGGGGGCCGGGCCCGGCAGGACGACGGCCTGACCCGGGCAGTGCGGTGGGAGTGCTCATGTCGAAGTTCCTTCAAGAAGGGCTGCGGCCGGACGGGGGCCCCGGCCGCTGACGTCCGGTCGCGCCCCGCCTGCGGCAGGGCCCCCGCAGGTCGCTCTCAGAAGTCCGTACGCGCGATGTCGTCGAGGACCGACGGTCCGGTGGGGGACCAGCCCAGGACACGCCGGGCCCTGTCGCCGAGCACCGTGCACGTGGACGACCTGGCCGAGCTGTACGTGCTCGCGCTGGAGAAGGCCCCGGCCGGTTCGTACTTCATCGGCGCCGGCGGCGCGAACCCGACCGTACGGGAGATCACCGAAGCGGTGAGCCGCTCCGTCGGCCTGGCCGGACGCGTCGAGCCCGAACCCGTCGTGCAGACGCTCGACCGGCTCGGCCTGCTCGGCGAGGCCCTTCTCCTCGACCAGCAGGCTTCGGAGTGCTGGTCACCGGGACCGATCATGGTGAGCGCCGGGGTGTTTCCGGCGGTTCGGGGACCGGCGGCGACGAGGTTCAGCAAACCGCCGCCGTGGCCGTACACCACCGCCGGTGCGATGACCGAGGTCCGGACGTTCTGCGCGTCGCGCACGAGCGTGCCGAGCGGCACCCGCCAGGCGGTCAGCCGCGGGGGGTTCATGCCGGACGACTCGGTGATCGCCGAACCGCTGCCGTGCAGCCAGACACCGGTGGTGTGCACGAACGGCCGGTCCGTGTCCCGCAGCGCGCGCAGGAAGCTGGTGACGGCCACCTCGTCGACGGTCGCGCTGGTCTCGTCGCCCGGCGAGGCCACGTGGATCACGCCCTCGCTCGCGGCCGCGAGTTCCTCCAGGGTGTCGCCGTCCGCCAAGTCGGCGACCGCGGGCTCGACGCCCTTGGCCCGCACCAGCTCGGCCTTCTCGGCGGAGCGGACCACGGCGGTGACCTGGTGGCCGCCGGAGATGAGTCGATCGAGCACCGCGGCTCCGATGTAGCCGGTGCCGCCGGTGAGCAATACGCGCATGGTCATCCTCTTTCGCTGACGTTTCCAGGCCGGGTGGTTGGCCCGCACGACAACAGTCGCCCTGTCCGGCTATCGTGTCCAACGAATGTTTTCGAATGACCGATCGGACTTACCGATGAATGAGGTGGGGTGTGGACCAGAAGCGGTTGGAGTACTTCATCACCGTCGCCGAGGAGCTGAACTTCACGCGGGCGGCCCAGCGGCTGCACGTCACCCAGTCCACGCTCTCGGCCGGTATCAAGGCCCTGGAGCAGGAGCTCCGGACCGAACTGCTCCTCCGCTCCACGCGGTCGGTCAGATTGACGGAGGCCGGCTCGGCGTTCCTCCCCGAGGCGCGGACCGCGATCGAGGTGCTCGACCGGGCGCGGGCGGCGGTGGAGCCGCTCGCCACGGGGCTGCGCGGCAGCCTCACCGTGGGCGTCCTCAGCGGGCTGACGGTGATCGACGTACCCGCGCTGGCCGGTGCATTCCACCGGCACTATCCCGAGGTCCGATTGCGCACCGAGACCTCCCAGCGGGGAACCTCCGGGCTGATCGAGCGGATCAAGGAGAGCCATGTCGACGTGGCCTTCGTGGGAGCCGACATCAAGGACGAACACCTCAGATCGAGGGCCATCAAGAAGTACGAGGTCCAGCTGCTGGTCCCCGCCGATCACCCACTGGCCGGCCGGAAGAGCGTGCGGCTCGGCGACGTCGCCGGGGAATCCTTCGTCGACATGCCCGCCGGTTTCGGGCAACGCCGGGTCGTGGACGACGCGTTCGCGAAGGAGGAGCTGTTCCGGCGGGTCCTCATCGAGGTCTCGGACATCACCACGATCGCGGACTACGTGGCGCACGGCCTGGGCGTGGCGCTGTTGCCCCCGGACTTCGCCGCGGCGGTCGGGGACGCTGTCCGTACCGTCCCCCTCGCGGACGCCCGACTGGCCTGGACGCTCAGCGTGGTCACCTCCGCGACGCGTCCGCCGACGCGGGCGCTGCACGCCTTCCTCGACTTGATCCCGCACCACATCCGGCGCGACCGCGTGTTCTGAACGGACGTCGCCGGCCGGGACGTCGACTACGGTACGGCGCGGCCCCCGGGCCGCAGTCCCTGGGCCACCGCCTACTTCGCGCCCGCCACGTAGAAGAGGAAGAACAGAAAAGCGGCGATGAAGTGGACGCCCACCAGGTAGATGAAGACCCGGACGGTGAAGGTCATCGGCGCCCGGTCCTCCTCGTTCGGTCCGGTCCGGGCACTCGCCGGCGGGCCCGTCCGGGCATCGGTCGCGCTCAGGTCGTTCGCGTCCTTCATGGTCTACCGGGCCTTCCTCCGCGAGGGTCGCCGCCGAGGCATAGCTCGGCCGCGCCGCTCTGGAGCAGCGTGTGGACGAAGAGCAGATCCGCGCCGCCGGACCGGGCGGCGGCGATACGGTGCGGGGTGAGCGAGTCGAAGTGGGCCGCGTCGCCCGGGGAGAGCACATGGACGGTCTCACCGAGGGTCAGCCGCAGCCGGCCGCCCAGGACGTACAGCCACTCCTCGCCGGGATGGACCCGCACCAGGTCCTCCTGGGCACCGGAGCGCTCCGGCACATGCAGCCGCAGCGCCTGCATGGCCCGGCCGGAGCCGCCGGCCTGCCAGTAGGTCCAGCCGCCCGCCTCCTGCGCCTCCATGCGGTCGGCCCGGACGATCGGGTCCCGTTCCGGGGACACCTCGCCGAGCAGGTCCGATACCGTGGTTCCGTAGGTACGGGCCAGGGCCAGCAGCATCGGGAGCGAGGGCTGGCGGCGGCCCGTCTCCAGCCGGGACAGATGCGCGGGGGAGAGCCCGACGCGCCCGGCGGCGGCCTCGAGCGTCAGACCACTGCGGCGCCGCAGGTCACGCAGGCGGGGAGCGACGGTGGGGAGCTCGGCGGGCGGTCCGCCGGAGTGACCGTCGGCCGGTCCGTCCGTGGGCCTCTCGGCGGGCCCGTCGGGGAGCGGGTTCATATCTCCGGTATAGCCAGCGGATGACCTCAGAGGCAAAAGTTTTGCCTGTGAGGCAAGAACCGTGAGATTACGTCTTCGTTACCCTCTCCGGCGCTTCGCGGAGTTCTTGTGAACGCCGGGAAAACGACGAGACTTGGCATTGACACGACAGGGTCTACGCGCGTCATGCTATCCGTATGACGATCCCCCCACGGCTCGCCCGCATCGGCGCCCTCGGCGCCCTCGCCTCGACGCTGATCATCGGCGGTACGGCCACCGCGGCCACCGCGGTCACCCAGCCGGCACCGCGGACCGTTGTCTCCTCGCAGGTCATCGCGGCCGTCGGCGACATCTGCTACTCGGATCTGCCGACCGAGGCCCATGACACCCTGGACCTGATCGAACAGGGTGGCCCCTACCCGTACCCGCAGGACGGCACCGTCTTCCAGAACCGCGAAGGCGTCCTCCCGTCCCAGTCCTCCGGCTACTACCACGAGTACACCGTGATCACCCCGGGCTCGGACGACCGCGGCGCCCGGCGCATCGTCACCGGGCAGAAGACGGACGAGGACTACTACACGTCCGACCACTACGCCTCGTTCGACCTGGTGGACTACGGCTGCTGACGCGGCCCCACCGAAAAGCGCCACCCCCCGCACCGCGGCCGCTGCCCCCAACCGGGCAGCGGCCGCAACGCGTTGCGCCCTCCATGCGGGTTGTCCGCCATGACGGGCTGCCCGGGAACCCCGGGCGGGTCCTCGTCGTTGCTTCCCGATAACGTCTCGGTAGAAGCGGACGTGCGGGGAGGCGCTGATGGCGAACGGTCCGGAAGTGGTCACGTGCGGGGAGGCCATGCTTCTCCTGCTCGCCGAGCCCGGGGTTCCGCTGGACCGGGCCGTGCATTTCCGCCGGTCGGTGGCGGGAGCCGAGTCCAATGTGGCCGTGGGTCTCGCCCGGCTCGGGCACGGTGTGCGCTGGCTGGGCCGGGTCGGTGCCGACCCGGCGGGCGAGGCGGTGCTGCGCGAGCTGCGTGCCGACCGCGTGGACGTCGCCCACGCGATCGTGGACGACCACGCCCCCACCGGGCTGCTGATGCGGGACAGCCACCCGCACCGCGCCATCGATGTGCAGTACTACCGCACGGGCTCGGCCGCCTCCCGGCTGACACCCGAGCAGATACGCCCCGAGGCCCTCGAAGGCGCCCGGCTGCTGCATCTGTCCGGGATCACGCCGATGCTCTCGCCGACCGCGGCGGCCGCCAGCCGGCGCCTGGTGGAGCTGGCCCGTGCGGCCGGGGCCAAGGTGTCCTTCGATCCGAACGTACGGCACAAGCTGGGCGGCGCGGCGCAATGGGCCCAGACGGCGGGCCCGTTGCTGCGCGACGCGGACATCGTCTTCGCGGGCGAGGACGAGTTGGAGCTGCTGACCGCCCAATCCGCCGACGAGGCGGCGAAGGAGCTGGTGCGCGGCGGGGCCGGCGAGGTCGTGGTCAAGCGCGCCGACCACTCCGCCACCGTCCTCACCGCGGACGGCCGCTGGGACCAGCCGCCGCACGCGGTGCCGGTCGTCGACCCGATCGGGGCCGGTGACGGCTTCGCGGCCGGCTATCTTTCGGCGCGTCTGCGCGGACTGCACGAGGACCAGGCGCTCGCCGAGGCGGCGTGCGTGGCCGCCCTGGTGGTCCAGGCCGCCACCGATACGGACGGGCTGCCCACCGCCGCCGCGCGGGACCGGGCGCTCGCCGAGCTGTCCGAGGGCGGGGACCCGGTGTACCGCTGAGCCGCCCCCCGGCGGCGCACCGCGGCGCGCCACGACGGACAGCGCGGACAGCGCCCACAGCGCGCATCGCACGGACAACCCGGATACCGGCTACCAAGCGCAGCACAGCACCGCACATCGTCAACCGCACACCGAAACCGCCGCATATCCCGGAGGCAATCCGGGGCGGCACCGCCAGCACCATCTGGGAGAGGAAAGGCGGCGACCGCCGTGTACCGCTGGGAGATCACCCGGGCCGCGCTCAGACAGCGCGTCCTCGCCATCGTCCGCAGCGACAGCTACGACCACGCCCACGCCACGGCGGACAGTCTGCTCTCCGCCGGCATCACCAGCCTGGAGATCTCGCTGACCACCCCGTTCGCGCTGGAGGCGGTCACCACACTGATCCGGGAGGTCGGCGACGACGCGGTGATCGGCGCGGGCACGGTGCTCGACGCCGCCTCCGCCCGGATGGCGGTGGACGCCGGGGCCCGCTTCCTCGTCTCGCCGAGCCTGGACCCCGAGGTCATCCGCACCGGCCACCGCTACGGACTGCCGGTCTTCCCCGGCGTGGCCACGCCCACCGAGGCGGTGCGCGCGATGGAGCTGGGCGCGGACGCCCTGAAGCTCTTCCCCGCCTCCGCGTACGGGCCCAGGTGGGTCAGCGACGTACGGGCCGCGCTGCCGCAGGCCGCCGTGATCCCCACGGGCGGGGTGACCCTGGCCGAGGCCCCGGACTGGGTCGCGGCCGGGGCCGTCGCCTGCGGGATGGGCTCGGCGCTGTCCGAGGGCGACCGGGACACCGTGGTCAAGCGCGCCGCCGAGCTGCTGGCCCGCCTCGCGGATGTGGCACCGCCGCTGGACTCGGCGCCCGAGCCGTACTGACGTACCGGCCTGCTGACATACCGTCGGCGGGGTGCGCGGGCCATCCCGACGCGGCCCGCATGCCGCACCGACGCGGCCTGAACGCCATACCGACGCGCGTCGCACGCCACACCGGCGTGGCCCCGCATGCCGACGCGACTCGCGCGCCGGACCAGGGCGAACAGCCGACGCGGCCCCGCGTGCCGACGCGGCCGCGCGCCGTACCGACGCGGCCCCCGCGCGCCGTGCTGACGCGGCCTCCGCGCGCCGTACCGACGGCCACGCGGCGCACGTCGTCGCATCCCAGCAGGCGGTCAGTGGGTTCCCGTGGGCCCGGACTTCTGCCACCCTGAGCGGCTGTGATCATGCGGCTCGTACCGGCCGCCAGCCCGCCCGTGCCCAGGAGATGCCGTGAGACGTACCGTCACGCTGTCCGCCCTCGCCGCCGTGCTCGCCGCCACCGCCGCCGGTTCGGCGCTGGCCGTCGGCTCCACGGCGGAGCCGGAGTCGAAGCGGGCCGCCGCCGCCGACCGCGCGCAGCGGGGCGGCACCTTGCTCGACCGGGTGCCCCGGCGCGGGGTTCTGCGGGTGTGCACCACGGGCGACTACCGGCCCTTCAGCCACCGCGATCCCGAGTCCGGCGCCTACACCGGCATCGACATCAAGATGGCCGGGGACCTGGCCAAGAGCCTGGACGCCAAACCGTCGTTCGTGCCCACCACCTGGGCCGACCTGGTGGACGACCTGGCCGCCGGGCGGTGCGACGTGGGCATGGGCGGCGTGTCGGTGACCCTGGCCCGTGCCCGCAAGGCGGCTTTCAGCGAGCCGTATCTCACCGATGGCAAGACGCCGATCGTGCGCTGCGAGGACAAGGACACCTACCAGACGCTGGAGGACATCGACCGGCCGGGCGTGCGGGTGGTGGTCAACCCGGGCGGCACCAATGAGCAGTTCGCCCGCGCCCATGTCAAACAGGCCACTCTGACCGTCCATCCGGACAACACCACGATCTTCGACGAGATCATCGCGGGCCGCGCCGATGTGATGATGACGGACGCCAGCGAGACCCGCTACCAGTCCGCGATCCACCCGGAGCTGTGCGCGGTCCACCCCGACGAGCCGTTCTCCTTCTCCGAGAAGGCGTACGTCCTGCCGCGCGGCGACACGCAGTTCAAGGAGTACGTCGACCAGTGGGTCCACCTGGCCACGCACGACGGCACGTACCAGAAGTACGAGGATGAATGGATGAAGCGCTGAAGCGATGAAGCGCTGAGGCGGCGAGGCGCGGAGCGGCGGCGGACGGCCGGCGGCTGAAATTATCGGCATCGCCGTACGACTCTCGCGTCCACCGCCCTCCTACGGCGTCCGGAGCGGGAAGATGGCCCCATGAGTGCCGCCCAGCCACCGCGCCGCCGCTCGGACGCCGTCGCCAACCGCGCCGCCCTCCTCGACGCGGCCGAGCGGATCCTGCTCCGCGACGGGCCCGCGGTGCCGCTGGACGTGGTGGCGCGCGAGGCCGGGGTCGGCATCGCCACGCTGTACCGGAACTTCGCCGACCGCGAGGAGCTGTACGCGGCCGTCGTCCACCGCTGCTACGAACTCGTGGCCGCCCTCGCCCAGGAGGCCGAGCGCAGCGCGGCGCCGCCGCTGGACGCGCTGGCCGGTTTCCTGGACCGGCTGCTGACCGAACACCACCATCTCGCCCTGCCGCTGCTCGGCGCCCCCGGCCCGCTCCAGCAGGACGGGGCCGAACCCCTCGGTCCGCGGATCTCCCGGTCGCTGGCCGCGGTCCTGAAGCGGGGGATCGACGACGGCTCGATCCGCCCCGACGCCACCGCCGCCGATCTCGTCGTCGTCGGCGCGATGCTCGCCCACGCCCAACTCCCGCCCGACGCCTGGCAGCGCGCCGCCCACCGGATCGCCGTACTCGTCCTGGACGGCCTGCGCGCCCGACCCGGCACCACCCGGCTCCCGGCCGGGCTCACCGAGCCCGAAGTCGACCGAATCATGACCCGCCGTGGGAGCGACACGGCGGCCCACTAGCCTGTCGAGCGCAGCGGGACGCGCAGATGCGCGAATCCGGGAGCGGCTCTCGTGCGGGTGCTACACGCTGACGGAAGCCGGTCGCAGTGCCTGGTCCGGTGACCGTTCCCTCGCATCCGGAGAGACGACATGAGCAGTCCCCTCAGCCACCCCCTCGTGCGGACCTTTCTGTCCTCGGTCGAGCGGCAGACCGCGGCGCTCCCCGCCGCATGGCGGGAGGAACTGCTCGAGGACCTGCGCGAGGAGATCGCCGCGGCACTGGCGCACGCCCCCGCCGAGGGGCCGGCCGACGCCCCCGCCGCGGACCCCGTGGCGGACCCCGTGGCGGGCGGCGGCTCGGCCGACAGCGATGAGCGGGTGCGGCGGGTCCTCGACTGGATCGGCACCCCGGAGGAGATCGCGGCGGACGCGCTGGCCGAGGAGTCCGGCAGCATCCCGCCCGAGCCGGAGAACGTCGGCGGCACCTGGCTGACGCTCGGCCTGGCCGTGCTGCCCGTGCCGCTGTGTCTGGTCCCGGGGGTGGGCATACCGCTGGGGCTGGCCGCCGCCCTCGGCGCGCTGGTCCGGCTGTGGCGGTCCGCGCCGTGGGCGCGGCGGGAGAAGCGGCAGGCCACCCTGTTCGTGCTGTCGCCCCTGGTGACGGTGCCGGTGCTGGCGGTGGTGCTGTCCCTGGCGTTCGACGGGATCAGCGCCCCCGCCTTCGTGGCCTCCCTCCTGGTGGCCCTCACCCTGCCCGTGGTCGGCGCCGTACGGCTGGCCCGGTCCGCCGCCCGGCTGCGCGAGCGGTCCGGTCAGGATGTCTCCAGCCGCAGCACCCGCACCCCGTACGGGGGCAGGACGACCGTCTGAGCCGTCGTGCCGTCGAGGGAGGTGAGCCGTCCGCCGTCCGCCACCACCGGTTTGACCGTCAGCTCCGCCCGCGCCTGGCTGACCAGCCAGACGAAGACCCGGCCGTCCTCGTGCACCAGCCGGTCCACCGCGACCCGGGGGTCCGCCACGGTGACCGGGCGGCTGACGCCCGCGTGGGCGGCGAGCGCGTCGTAGAGGGCGCTGGTGGCCTCGGGGTTGACGCGCGGGGTGACCGCGGCCATGTGCTCGATCGGATAGGTGCAGAACACCACCGACCCGGCGCCGGTCCGGCGCAGCGGCAGCGCCGGGCGGCCGCGCCCGTCGACCGCGAGGATCTCGGCGCCGTCCGGTTCCACGGGCAGGAAGACCCGGCCGTTGCCGGTGGCCGGGGTGCGGAAGGTGAGCCTGGCCCCCTCGGGGAGGGTGCCGAACGCCCGGGTGAGGGTGAACGTCACCTCGTCGTCCTCGATGGGGTCGACCAGGCCGTAGTCCAGCTGGTGGCGGACGCCGAAGAGCTGTCCCAGATGCGCGCCGGCCGTCCTTCCGCCACATTCCGCCGGCGCCCTTGGTGTAGGAGGAGCGCGGGCTGGCGCTGCTCTACGTCACCCACGATCTGGCCACCGCCCGGCACTTCTCGTCCGAGGTGATGGTGATGTACCGGGGCGAGATCGTCGAGCGCGGCCCGAGCGACGAGGTGATCCTGGCCCCACGTCACCCCTACACCCAGCTGCTGGCCGCCGCCGCGCCCAGCTCCGGGGCGAGCCGGGAGCGGACCCGGGCCGCGCGGGCCGCGCGGCTGGCGGCGCGGGAGCGGCGGGACGCGGAGCGGCGCGAGGCGGTGGTGGGGGACGGCTGCCGCTTCCGGCCGCGCTGTCCGTTCGCGATGGACGCCTGTGCGCGGCGGCCGCCGGAGCTCGAGGCCGGACCGGGGCACCGCGCCCGGTGCTGGCTGGTGGGGGCGGACGGCGGTGCACGGCCGTGACGGGTGACACGGCTGTGGGCGTTGTCGGCCCGGCCCGGCGCGCCACCCTGCGTAGTTTGTCCGGACAATAAAACTTCACAACTTCCCGTCATGTGCTCATCCGGATACCCTCGGGCCGTGGCTATGGAGGAAGAAGACTCTTCGGGCGGGGCGGAGGCGCTCCAGCTCAGTGTCGACCGCAGCAGTCCGGTCCCCCTGTACTTCCAGCTGTCCCAGCAGCTGGAGACGGCGATCGAGAAGGGGCGGCTGGCGCCCGGAAGCCTGCTCGGCAATGAGATCGAGCTGGCCGGACGGCTCGGGCTGTCCCGGCCCACCGTCCGTCAGGCCATCCAGTCGCTGGTGGACAAGGGGCTGCTGGTGCGCCGCCGGGGCGTGGGCACCCAGGTGGTGCACAGCCAGGTCAAGCGTCCGCTGGAGCTGAGCAGCCTCTACGACGACCTGGAGGCGGCCGGTCAGCGCCCCGCCACCCGGGTGCTGCGGAACACCACCGAGTCCGCGACCGCCGAGGTGGCCGCCGCGCTCGGCATCGCCGAGGGCGCCGAGGTGGTGCTGATCGAGCGGCTGCGGCTGGCGCACGGCGAGCCCATGGCCCATCTGCGCAACCACCTCCCGGTGGGCCTGCTCAAGCTGGACAGCGCCGACCTGGAGCGCACCGGTCTCTACCGCCTGATGCGCGCGGCGGGGATCACCCTGCACAGCGCCCGCCAGGCGGTCGGCGCCCGCGCGGCCACCGCCGAGGAGGGGGAGCGGCTCGGCGAGCCGGCGGGCGCGCCGCTGCTGACCATGGAGCGCACGACGTTCGACGACACCGGCCGGGCCGTGGAGTTCGGCTCGCACACCTACCGGGCCTCCCGCTACGCCTTCGAGTTCCAGTTGCTCGTACGCCCCTGAGCCGGGCGTTCCCGGCCTGACCCGTTGACGTGGCCCGCGCCCCCCGCTACAAGTCCCCCAGCCGCCACGGGGCGGCCGGGCGGCCCCGTCGAGCACCCCGGAAGCTCCGGCGAGAGCCGGTGACGGATACTTGGCGGCGGCCGGGCCCGATCATGCGGTGCCCGGCCACGAAGGTGACAGCGGGACGAACACACAGTGAGAAGGGCGGGTCTTCGTGGCGAAGGTGCGGAGAGGGGCACGCGCGATGACCGCCGCCGTGCTCGCGGCGGTTCTGGGTACGGCCCTGGCGGGCTGTAGCAGTACGGGCGGTAAGCGCGCCGAGGAGCGGGCCGCCCGGGAGGCGGCCGCCGGTGGGCGGGCGGCGGTCAACACCCCGAAGTGGACCTTCGCGATGGTCACCCACTCCGGCGACGGCGACACCTTCTGGGACATCGTCCAGAGCGGCGCCAAGCAGGCCGCGGTCAAGGACAACATCAAGTTCCTCTACGCCCACAACGAGGAGGGCAAGGAGCAGGCCCAGCTGGTCCAGTCCTACCTCGACCAGAAGGTCGACGGTCTGATCGTCACCCTCGCCAAGCCCGACGCCATGAAGTCCGTGATGAAGAAGGCCCAGAAGGCCGGGATACCGGTGATCACGGTGAACTCCGGCTCCGAGGTGTCCAAGGCCATGGGCGCGCTCACCCACATCGGCCAGGACGAGACCATCGCGGGCGAGGCCGTCGGCGACGAGCTCAACAAGCGGGGCCGCAAGAAGGCCCTGTGCGTGATCCACGAGCAGGGCAACGTGGGCCTGGAGCAGCGCTGCGACGGCGCCGCCAAGACCTTCGACGGCAAGCTGGAGAAGATCTACGTCGAGGGCACCAACATGCCCGATGTGCAGTCCTCGGTCGAGGCCAAGCTCCAGTCGGACAAGGGCATCGACACCGTGCTCGCCCTCGGCGCGCCCTTCGCCGACACCGCCGCCAAGGCCGCCGAGCAGGCCGGCAGCGACGCCGAGATCGACACCTTCGACCTCAACGCCAAGGTCGCCGCCGCGCTGCAGAACGGCACGCTCGGCTTCGCCGTGGACCAGCAGCCGTACCTCCAGGGCTACGAGGCCGTGGACCTGCTGTGGCTCAACCGCTACAACGCCGATGTGCTCGGCGGCGGACGCCCGGTGCTGACCGGTCCGCAGATCATCACCAAGGACGACGCCGCCCAGCTCGCGGCGTATACGAAGCGGGGGACCCGATGAGCGCGCAGGCACCGCCCGTGCAGGAGGAGCTGGTCGGCGGACCGCCGGTGCGCGGCTCGCTGGCGCGCCGGCTGGTGGGCCGGCCGGAGCTGGGCGCGGTCGTCGGCGCCGTCGCCGTCTTCGTCTTCTTCTCGGTCGTCGCCGACGCCTTTCTCCAGTGGTCGAGCTTCAGCACCGTGCTGTACGCCTCCTCGACCATCGGGATCATGGCGGTGCCGGTCGCGCTGCTGATGATCGGCGGCGAGTTCGACCTGTCCACCGGGGTCCTGGTGACCAGCTCGGCGCTGATCTCCTCGATGTTCTCGTACCAGATGACGGCGAACGTCTGGGTCGGTGTCGGGGTGTCCCTGCTGGCCACCCTCGCGATCGGCTTCTTCAACGGCTATCTGCTGGTCCGCACCAACCTGCCGAGCTTCATCATCACGCTCGGCACCTTCCTGATCCTCCAGGGCTGCAACCTCGGCTTCACCAAGCTGATCAGCGACACCGTCTCCACCAAGAGCATCTCCGACATGGAGGGCTTCCCCTCCGCCCACAAGGTCTTCGCCTCGCACCTGACCATCGGGGACGTCGAGATACAGATCACCGTGGTGTGGTGGCTGGCCCTGGTCGCGCTCGCCACCTGGATCCTGCTGCGCACCCGCGCCGGGAACTGGATCTTCGCGGTGGGCGGTGCCAAGGAGGCGGCGCGGGCGGTCGGCGTACCGGTGGCGCGCACCAAGATCGGCCTCTATCTGGGCGTCGCGCTGGCCGCCTGGATCTCCGGACAGCATCTGCTGTTCAACTACGACGTCGTCCAGTCCGGCGAGGGCGTGGGCAACGAACTGCTCTACATCATCGCGGCCGTCATCGGCGGCTGTCTGCTGACCGGCGGCTACGGCTCGGCGGTCGGCGCGGCCGTCGGCGCGTTCATCTTCGGCATGACCAACAAGGGCATCGTGTACGCCCAGTGGGGCGCCGACTGGTTCAAGTTCTTCCTCGGGGCGATGCTGCTGCTCGCCACGCTGCTCAACTGGTGGGTCCGCAAGCGGGCGGAGGAGAGCAAATGAGTACGTCCAAGGCATCCCCGGCGTCCGAGCCGTCCCCGGCGTCCGAGCCGTCTGCGGCGTCCGAGTCGTCCCGGACGGCTCTGGTCGCGCTGCGCGAGATCGGCAAGTACTACGGCAACGTCAAGGCCCTGGACGGCGTCTCCCTCGAGGTGCACGCCGGGGAGATCACCTGCGTCCTCGGTGACAACGGCGCGGGCAAGTCCACCCTCATCAAGATCGTCGCCGGGCTGCACCAGCACGACGGCGGCAGCTTCACCATCGAGGGCGAGGAGGTCCGGCTCGGCTCCCCCCGCGAGGCCCTCGACCGCGGTATCGCCACGGTCTACCAGGACCTCGCCGTGGTCCCGCTGATGCCGGTGTGGCGGAACTTCTTCCTCGGCTCCGAGATCCACAAGGGCCGCGGACCGCTGCGCCGCCTGGACGTGGCGGCGATGCGCGCCACGACCCACCGCGAACTGCTGCGCATGGGCATCGACCTGCGCGATGTCGACCAGCCCATCGGCACCCTCTCCGGCGGTCAGCGCCAGTGCGTGGCCATCGCCCGCGCCGTCCACTTCGGCGCGAAGGTGCTCATCCTGGACGAGCCGACGGCGGCGCTGGGCGTCAAGCAGTCCGGGGTCGTGCTCAAGTACGTCGCGGCCGCCCGGGACGCGGGCCTCGGCGTGGTCCTCATCACCCACAACCCGCACCACGCCTATCTCGTCGGCGACCGCTTCGTGCTGCTCAAGCGCGGCACCATGGCGGGCAGCCACGCCAAGGACGAGATCGCCCTGGAGGAGCTCACCCGGCAGATGGCGGGCGGCAGCGAGCTGGAACAGCTCAGCCACGAACTGGCCCGCACCCCCGCCCCCGATCTGTCGGAGGGGGTCGCCAAGGGCTGACCGGCCGGGTCCCGGAGCCGCGTCCGGTGCTCCGCGCGGGCCGCGCGCCGTAGGCTCGCCATGCGGCGTGAGGCACGGGTGAGGCACAATCGCACGGCGGGCCACACCCGCCACGACCGACGCATCCGAGGCCCCGGCCTCCCGAGACCACCGCAGGGACGACGAACTCTTGCGAGCACGTACCCGCAGCGACCGCACCCCCCACACGGCCCCGGGGGCCGGCCGATGAGCATCTACCGCGAACGAGTGCACCGGGGCTCGGCCCGAGCCACCGTCCTGCGGACGGTCGGCACCCGCGAGCGCCGCTCGCACCTCACCGCGCCCCGGGTGCCCACGGTCGGCATCGACATCGGCGGCACCAAGGTGATGGCCGGGGTGGTCGACGCCGACGGCAACATCCTCGAGAAGCAGCGCACCGAGACGCCGGACAAGTCCAAGAGCCCCAAGGTCGTCGAGGACACCATCACCGAACTGGTGCTGGATCTCTCCGACCGGCACGATGTGCACGCCGTGGGCATCGGCGCCGCGGGCTGGGTGGACGCCGACCGCAACCGGGTGCTGTTCGCCCCCCATCTGTCCTGGCGCAACGAACCGCTGCGGGACCGGCTCGCGGAGCGGCTCGCCGTCCCGGTCATGGTCGACAACGACGCCAACGCCGCCGCGTGGGCGGAGTGGCGGTTCGGCGCCGGACGCGGCGAGGACCATCTCGTCATGATCACCCTCGGTACCGGGATCGGCGGCGCGATCCTGGAGGACGGCCAGGTCAAGCGCGGCAAGTACGGGGTCGCCGGGGAATTCGGCCATATGCAGGTCGTCCCGGCCGGGCACCGCTGCCCGTGCGGCAACCGCGGCTGCTGGGAGCAGTACAGCTCCGGCAACGCGCTGGTCCGCGAGGCCCGTGAACTGGCCGCCGCCGAATCGCCGGTGGCCTACGGGATCATCGACCGGGTCGGCGGCAACATCCAGGAGATCACCGGACCGCTGATCACCGAGCTGGCCCGGCAGGGCGACGCCATGTGCGTCGAACTCCTCCAGGACATCGGCCAGTGGCTCGGCGTCGGCATCGCCAACCTCGCCGCCGCCCTCGACCCCTCCTGCTTCGTCATCGGCGGCGGCGTCAGCGCCGCCGACGACCTGCTGATCGGCCCGGCCCGGGACGCCTTCCGGCGCACCCTCACCGGCCGCGGCTACCGGCCGGAGGCCCGGATCGTCAAGGCGCAGCTCGGCCCCGAGGCCGGGATGGTCGGCGCCGCCGACCTCGCCCGGCTGGTCGCCCGTCGCTTCCGCCGGGCCAACCGCCGCCGCACCGAGCGGTACGAGCGCGCCGGGTCCTCCTCCCCGCTGCGGCTGGCGCCGCGCAGCCAGGCAGGCCGCGAGTGACCGCCGCCGAGCAGTGCCCCGCGCCGGGCGCCGTCCCGCCGGGCCGCGACAGCGGCGCCCCGCAGAGCCCCGGGCCGGCCGGCGGCGAGGGGGGCCGTCCGCCGCGCCGCTGGCTCAAGGCCCTGGTCATCTTCCTGCTGATCACGATCCCGGCGGGCTATCTGGTGATCTCCGCCATCCAGAGCCGCAGCGGCGGTGAGGAGAAGGCGGAGGCGGCGTCGGCCAAGGGCCTCACCGCGGGCTATCCGACCCGGGTGCAGCGGCGCATCTACGACGTGCCGGTGCCCGCCTACTCCCGCAAGGTCGCCTTCTACGAGACGAACTCCTGGAAGGTCAGCACGATGTACGTGCAGTTCGTCACCTCCTCCCAGGGGCTCGACACCTTCCTGACCCGGATCGGCACCCGCCGCACCGCCCTGGAGAAGGGCGCGGTGACCATCACCGGGAAGCAGGCGGAGAAGGTCGGCTGGCAGGTCGGGGCGCCCGGTCATGACTGGGCCGGAATGGTGCTCAAGCAGAAGGAACCGCAACCCAAGCTGAGCATCACGGTCAAGTTCGACAACCCGTCGCATCCCAAGGTGTACGTGGTCTCGACGGTCACTCCGTAGGTCCTTCGCATCCCGGGGGCAATGGGGCCGAAAGGCCCGCCACCCGTGTCGGATACCTTTTTCGGGTGAGTGAGACGAAGACACTTCAGTACCGGACCGACGGCCCCGAAGACGGGCCCGTGCTCGTCCTCGGACCGTCACTGGGCACCACCTGGCACATGTGGGACCGCCAGATACCCGAGCTGTCCCGCCACTGGCGCGTCCTCCGCTTCGACCTCCCCGGCCACGGCGGCGCGCCCGCCCACCCGGCCCACTCCGTGGCCGACCTCGCCGCCCGGCTGCTGGCCACCCTCGACGAGCTCGGCATCGAGCGCTTCGGCTACGCGGGCTGCTCGATCGGCGGGGCCATCGGCGCCGAACTCGCCCTCCGACAACCCCAGAGAGTGGGCTCACTCGCCCTCGTCTCCGCCTCCCCGCGCTTCGGCACCGCCGACTCCTTCCGGCAGCGCGGCGTCGTGGTCCGCACCAACGGCCTGGACCCGATCGCCCGCGCCACCCCCGAGCGCTGGTTCACCCCCGCCTTCGCCGCCGCCCAGCCCGCCATCGTCGACTGGGCCGTCCAGATGGTCCGCACCACCGACCCCGGCTGCTACATCGCCGCCTGCGAGGCCCTCGCCGCCTTCGACATCCGCGCCGAGCTCAGCCGGATCGGCATCCCCACCCTCGTGGTGGCCGGCGCCGAGGACCAGGTCACCCCCGCCGCCGACGCCCGGGTCCTGGTCGCCGGCATCGCCGACGCCCGGCTCGCGCTCGTCCCCGGCGCCTCCCACCTCACCCCCGTCGAACAGCCGGCGGCCGTCACCGATCTGCTGGTGCGCCACTTCTCCAGCTCCTGGCAGTCCTCGGACCACCCGACCGGGATGACCGCGATCCCCACGCCCCCGCCCAAGCCCCTCCTGTCGCCCGCACAGCAGCCCGTCGCCGAGATCGCCGAGCCCACCGAGAACCCGCCCGAGCCGCTGCTGGACGCCCGCGCCGATGTGTACGACCAGGGCATCAAGGTGCGCCGCGAAGTGCTCGGCGACGCCCATGTGGACCACGCGCAGTCCCTGGCGGATGAGTTCACCGGCGACTTCGACGACTTCATCACCCGCTACGCCTGGGGCGAGGTGTGGACCCGGCCCGGTATCGACCGGCGCACCCGCAGCGTCGTCACCCTCACCGCCCTCGCCGCCCGTGGCCACCTCGACGACCTCGCCGCCCACACCCGGGCCGCGCTGCGCAACGGACTGACCCCCACCGAGATCAAGGAGGTGCTGCTGCACACCGGCGTCTACTGCGGGGTGCCGGCCGCGAACTCCGCCTTCGCCGTGGCCCAGCGCGTCATCCGCGAGGAGACCAGCCCGGAGGGGTAGCCCGGCCACCGGGGGACCGCGGTAGCACAATGATCTCCATGAAGCTCACCAAGAAGGGCCATGCCTGCGTCCGGCTCGAGAAGGACGGGCAGACGCTCGTCATCGATCCCGGAGCGTTCAGCGAAGAGGACGCGGCGGTCGGCGCGGACGCGATCCTGGTCACCCACGAGCACTTCGACCACTTCAACGAGGAGCGGCTGCGCACGGCGCTGGACGCCAATCCCGCCGCCCACATCTGGACGCTCTCCAGCGTCGCCGGCCAGATCTCGGCGGCGTTCCCCGGGCGGGTGCACACCGTCGGGGAGGGCGACACCTTCACCGCGGCGGGATTCGACATCGAGGTGCACGGCCAGCTGCACGCGGTCATCCACCCCGACATCCCGCGGATCACCAATGTGGGCTATCTGGTGGACGGCACGCTCTTCCACCCCGGCGACGCGCTCACCGTGCCCGCCGGGCGCCGGGTGGACACGCTGATGCTGCCGGTGCACGCCCCCTGGAACAAGGTCGCCGAGGTCATCGACTACGTCCGCGCGGTGGCCCCGCGCCGGGCCGTGGACATCCACGACGCCCTGCTGTCCGAGGTGGCGCCCATGGTCTACGGCCGGATGCTCGGCCCCGACGGCCCCGGTACGGGCGGCGCCGAGCACCTGCGGCTGACACCGGGCGAGTCCCTCACCTTCTGACGCCTTGCGGGCCGGCCGCCGGTGCGGACCGGACCGGCTGTCACACCCGGGATGTAGGTTGTCCCCTATGCGCATCGCGACCTGGAACGTCAATTCGATCACCGCCCGGCTGCCCCGGCTGCTCGCCTGGCTGGAGAGCAGCGGCACGGACGTCCTGTGCGTCCAGGAGACCAAGTGCGCCGAGTCCGCCTTCCCCTACGAGCCGCTGCGCGAGCTCGGCTACGAGGCCGCGGTCAACGCCACCGGGCGGTGGAACGGCGTGGCGCTGCTCTCCAAGGCCGGTCTCACCGACGTCACCGTGGGCCTCCCCGGCGGCCCGGACTACGACGGCGGGCAGGAGCCGCGGGCGATAGGCGCCACCTGCGGCCCGGTCCGCCTCTGGTCGGTCTACGTGCCCAACGGCCGGGAGATCGGCCACCCCCACTACGACTACAAGCTGCGCTGGCTTCAGGCGCTGCGCACGGCTGTCGCCGACGACGCGGCCGGTGAGCGTCCCTTCGCGGTCCTCGGCGACTTCAATGTGGCGCCGACCGACGAGGACGTCTGGGACCGCGCCCGGTTCGAGGGGCTGACCCATGTGACGGACCTGGAGCGGGACGCCCTGGCGGCGCTGCGGGAGGCGGGTCTTTCGGACGTGGTGCCGCGGCCGCTGAAGTACGACCGCCCGTTCACCTACTGGGACTACCGGGAGCTGTGCTTCCCCAAGAACCGCGGGATGCGCATCGACCTGGTCTACGGCAACGAGCCGTTCGCCAAGGCGGTGGACGACGCGTACGTGGACCGCGAGGAGCGCAAGGGCAAGGGCGCGTCCGACCACGCCCCGGTCGTCGTCGACCTGGAGGTGTGACACCCGGGGCGGGACGTCCTCACGCAGGGGGAGCCCCTGGGCTCCCTCTACCCCACCAGCTTCCGCAGGTCGATCGAGTCCGCCAGCGCCGCCAACCCCGCGTCCCCCGGGTGCAGATGGTCCCCGCTGTCGTAGGCGGGCAGGATGCGCGCCGGGTGGCCGGGGTCCCGGACCACCGCGTCGAAGTCCAGCACGGCGTCGAACGCCCCGCCGCTGTCCCGGATGAAGGCGTTGACGGCCGAGCGCCGCGCGTCCGCGTCCGCCGTGCACAGCGACTCGCCCTCGCACGGGGCGATCGTCGCCCCGACCACCCGCAGCCCGCGCTCACGCGCCCGCTCCGCGACGGACCGCAGACCCGCGATCAGCTCCTCGGCCGAACTGCCCCACCGCAGATCGTTGATGCCCTGGAAGACGACGACCGTACGGACCCCGGTCTGGGCGAGCACATCCCGCTCCAGCCGGTGCTGTGCGCTCACCCCGCCGGTGTCCGTACTGACGCCCTCGCCCGGATAGCGGTCGGCCACCACCCGGTTGGCCGAGATGCCCGCGTTGAGTACGCCGTACGCCGGGACCTCCAACTGGCCGCGCAGCCGGCGGGAGAGCACATCGGGCCAGCGGTGGTTGGCGTCACGGGTCGACTTGGTGCCGTCGGTGATCGAGTCACCCAGCGTCACCACCGAACCAGGCCCGCCCCGCACATCGACCCCGGTCAGGAACGGCCAGGTGGTGAGGGTGCCGGTATAGGACTCGGCGCCCTGCTCACCGGACTGGTCACCGCTGCCCGCCGCGCTCAGATACGACCGCTGGGTGGCCTGGCTGTGCACCGGCACCGCCTCGACCGGCCCCGGCAGATACATGCTCACCAGCAGATTGGCGTCCGCCGGGACCGGGAAGTCCACCGGATCGCTGAACACCTGGGCGCCCGCCGGGATCGAGGTCCCCGGCCGCCCGCCGAAGGTCAGCGGCACCGGTGTGCCACGCGCCGCCGCGCCGCTCGCCTGGAGCGCGACCGTCGCCCCGCCGATCTCCACGGGCGCCGCGGCGAAGGTGTTCTCCAGCCGGACCCGGACGCCCGGCCCGCCCGCGCTGGTGTGCACCACCAGCCGCAGCGTCTGATCCGTCCACGGCCCGACCTTGGTGTACCCGGCGGTGCTCGCCGCCCAGCTGCCGGTCCAGCCGTACCCGGGCTGCCGCAGCGCGAGGGCGAAGACATGGAGATCGGCCGCCGGTCCCGGGTCCTTCGGCAGCACCACCGACGCGATCTGCCGGCCGCGTCGCACCGGCACCGTCACCGCGTACAGCCGGGCCGTCTCCTGCCGCTGCCCGGCCGCGGTGTTGAGGTGGGGGAGGCCGACGGCCTTGGTGGCGGCGGGGCCCGCCCGCCAGTCGGGCGCGCTCAGCGTGTAGGGAGCGCTCGACCCGTCCCGGTAGCGCACCGCTCCGACGCCGCTCGCCCCGGCGCCGGGGCCCTGGGGTGAACTGCTCGCCACCAGGAAGGTCAGCGCCTCGCCGCGGCCGCGCAGCCGCACCGCCTGCCCGTCGGCGATCACGTTGTCTGGCCCTGTCCCCGCGCTCCTCGGCCAGGTCAGCCGCGCCGCGTCCAGGCCGATGCGCCGCCCCGGAGTCCAGCCGGCGGTCCGGAGATCCGCGGCGGAGAGCGAGGTGCCCGCACCGTCGAAGTCGGCGTCCCCCGGCCGGGCGTCCTCGCTGACTGCCTGATTGTCGAAAAGCCGCTCCAAAGGGAGCGGCTTGTGGGTCTGCGGGGCGGCCGGCGCGGGGGCCGCGGGGGCGAGGAGGACGAGGCCGACACCTCCCGCGACGATCCCGGCCGCTGTCCACGGTCTCGCGACGCGCATAAGTGTCCCCTCTCGCAACCAACCGGAGCGCTGATTCGACAGGCGCGGAGAGAACGTACGGAGGCGGGTGGGTGTCGTCAAGACAAGCATCGGGCCACGGCTCGTGCCGCGCGCCCTGTGGTGCGCCGGTGTGCCGGGTGCCACGCTGAGTGGTATGAACATCCCCTTCTTGGACAACTGGCGCAAGCGACGCGGCCCCGCCTCGGGTACGGCCCTGATGAGCGCCCAGGAGGAGGATCCCCAGGGCATCGCCCAACTGCTCTCCGAATGCGAGCTGCTGCGGGCGCGGGCCGCGGCCGCGGGCATCGGGCTCGATGACTCGACGGCCTCCCTGGAGGCCCTGGACCAGATGGTGCCGCGCTGGCGCGACGACCCGGACGAGATCCCCTGGCTGGGCAACGACGCCGGTCTCTACCTCGGCACGGTCATCGTCCGCACCGTCCCCGGCGCGGTCTGGCAGGTGTGGCCCAACGGCCGGCCCGTCGTCAGACTCGCCTCCGGCCGGGAGATCGACGTGGTGGCGGCCGGTCAGCAGTGGGCCGCCGACGGCGCCCCCGAACTCTCCCGGCGCTACGCCGAGGTGGCCGAGGGCTGATCCGGGCCCGCGCGGGGCCGGGGCCGGGTGCCGCCGAACGCGCGGCCCCGGCCCTGCCCGGCGGCGCTCAGGCTCAGTCCTGCGCGGCCCCGGCGGCCGCGGGGGCGCCCGCCCGCTCCATGGCCTGCCCCATGACATCGGTGATCACGCCGTATACCGCGACCCAGGCGGCCTCGGTCTCCGGCGTCCACGCCGGACCCGCGAAGTGCTTCAGGGAGGCGAGCAGGCTGGCGCCGACGGCCGGCAGATGCGCGGGGGCGGCGCCGTAGCCGACGTGCCGGGTGCCCAGGCCGTCCAGCATCCGGGTCACGGCCTCGGTGTCCTCCACCTTGCTCACCAGGGCTCGGAGGGCCTGCCACAGCCGGTCCCGCTGTTCCCCCATGTGCTCGGCGAACAGCGGGCGCACCGCGGGGTTGTGCTCGAAGAGGTGGTCGTAGAAGTACTCCGTCACCTGTGTTCCGTACGGCTCCACCGCGGCGAAGCTGCTCTTCACGAGTTCGGTTTGTGAAGTCATGGGGGAAACGCTAGGAAGGTTCTGTTTCGGGTGGTGCCCCCCTCGGTGACTCCTCGGCAAGTTTTCACTCACGGCAACTCGGCGGTCGCCGTGAGGAGTTGGCGGGTTGCCGTCGGATGGTGTGAAGTTCCTGTGCGGACGCGGTCCGCGCGCCCGGACCGCCCTCGCGGGGGTGTTATCCACCCACCCGTGCGTGTCTTGGGTGAAGTGTCGCTTTCATCCGGATAGCTTGCGCTGACCGGGACACAGCTGACCAGACACAGCTGACCGGGACACAGCGGAAAGTGGGTGGGGCCGGGTATGGCCGTCGGTGAGCCGTTGATCGAGCTGCGCGGCGTCAACAAGCACTTCGGTGCTCTGCACGTGCTGCGGGACATCGACCTCACCGTCGGACGCGGCGAAGTGGTCGTGATCATCGGTCCCTCGGGCGGCGGGAAGTCCACCCTGATCCGGACCATCAACCGGCTGGAGACCGTCCAGACCGGCTCCATCGTCGTCGACGGCCGGCCGCTGCCCGAGGAGGGCAAGGAGCTGGCGCGGCTGCGGGCCGAGGTCGGCATGGTCTTCCAGTCGTTCAACCTCTTCGCCCACCGGACCGTCCTGGCCAATGTGATGCTCGCGCAGGTCAAGGTGCGCCGGCGCGGGAAGCAGGACGCCGAGCGGCGCGCCCGCGAACTGCTGACCCGCGTCGGGCTCGGCGACCAGGCCGAGAAGTTCCCCGCCCAGCTCTCCGGAGGCCAGCAGCAGCGGGTGGCCATCGCCCGTGCGCTGGCGATGGACCCGCAGGTGATGCTCTTCGACGAGCCGACCTCGGCGCTGGACCCGGAGATGATCAACGAGGTGCTGGAGGTGATGCGTCAGCTCGCCCGCGACGGCATGACGATGGTCGTCGTCACCCATGAGATGGGTTTCGCCCGCTCCGCCGCGAACCGGGTGGTCTTCATGGCCGACGGCCGGATCGTCGAGGACCGTGCGCCGGAGGAGTTCTTCAAGGCCCCGGAGAGCGAGCGGGCCCGCGACTTCCTGTCCAAGATCCTCAAGCACTGAGCCGGGTGATGACGGATATGAGGCGTCCGCGCCATGTGACCGTGGCCCTCACCACGGTGCTGCTCGTGCTGCTCACGGCCGGCTGCGGCAAGGAGGGCAGCCCGCCCGCCAAGGGACCCCGGGCGGAGAAGCTGCCCACCTACACGGTGGCGACCGGATTCCGGCTGCCGTCCTCGCCCACCTGGCGCAGGGCCGAGCGCCGTGGCCATCTCACCGTGGGGGTCAAGGAGGACCAGCCCTATCTGGGCGAGCGGGACCCGGCCACCGGCCGCTACTCGGGGTTCGACATCGAGATCGCCCGCATGATGTCCGCCTCCCTCGGCTTCGACCCGAAGACCATCCGGTTCCAGACCATCGCCTCGGCCAACCGCGAGACCGCGCTCCAAAGCGGCCAGATCGACTACTACGTCGGCACCTACACCATCAATCCGCTGCGCAAACGGCTGGTCGGCTTCGCCGGGCCGTACTTCATGGCCGGCCAGTCGCTGCTGGTGCGCACCGACGAGAACGACATCCACGGACCCGGCGACCTGGCGGGCAGGACCGTCTGCTCGGTGGCCGGCTCGACCCCGCTCCAGCGCATCGAGGCCGACTACCCCAAGGCCCACGCGGTCGCGTACGACACGTACTCGGTGTGCGTGGACAACCTGCTCAGCTTCCAGGTGGACGCGGTGACCACCGACAACACCATCCTGCTCGGCTACGCGGCCAAGGCCCCCGAGGAGCTGAAGGTGGTGGGCCGGCCCTTCTCCAAGGAGCCGTACGGCATCGGCGTGCCCAAGCAGGACAACGCGCTGCGCTTCGCGCTGGACGACGCCATCCAGGCGCACCAGCGCAACGGCGACTGGAAGAAGGCGTACGAGGCGACCCTCGGCCTGTCCGGTGTGCCCGCCCCCAAGCCGCCCCCCATCGACCGCTACCGCACCGGCTGAAGGCCATCCCATGGACGTGCTCACCCAGAACTTCTCGCTCTACGGCAAGGGCTTCCTCGGCACCGTGCTGCTGACCGTCTACGCCTCGCTGCTCGCCCTCGCGCTCGGCATCCTGATGGCCGCCTTCCGGGTGGCTCCGGTCGCCTCGCTGCGGGCGTTCGGCACCGTCTGGGTGACGGTGCTCCGCAACACCCCGCTGACGCTGCTGTTCTTCGCGGTGATGCTGGGACTGCCGCGGTTCGGCCTGGTGCTGCCGTTCACCGTCTTCGCGGTGCTCGCGCTCGGCTGCTACACCTCGGCGTTCATCTGCGAGGCGGTGCGCGCGGGCATCAACACGGTGCCGGTGGGGCAGGGCGAGGCGGCCCGCAGCCTGGGCATGACCTTCGACCAGACGCTGGGCGCGGTGGTGCTGCCGCAGGCGTTCCGCTCGGTCATCCCGCCGATCGGATCGACCCTGATCGCGCTCGCCAAGAACTCGGCCATCGCCGGTTCGTTCAGCGTCACCGAACTGCTCGGCACCTACAAACCCCTCAATGAGATGGGCTACAGCATCATCTGGTCCTTCGTCTGGATCGCCGTCGGGTATCTGATCGTCACCCTGGCCATCAGCGCGATCTTCTCCCTCCTGGAGCGGCGCTGGGGGGTGCCGCGATGACCGCCACCTCGACCACCGCCCTCTACGACGTCCCCGGGCCCCGTACCCGCCGCCGCCACCGGGTCTACGGGCTGGCCGCGGCGGTGGTGCTGCTGGCCCTGCTCGGCTGGATCGTCCATCTCCTGATCGACACCGGCCAGTTCGCCTACCGCAAGTGGATGCCGTTCGCGTACAAGGGCATCCAGGAGCTGCTGCTGAACGGGCTGGCGGGCACCCTCAAGGCGTTCGGGCTGGCCGCGGCCCTCTCCCTCGTCCTCGGCGGGCTGCTCGCGGCCGGGCGGCTCTCCGACCACCGTCCGGTGCGCTGGGTGGCCACGCTGGTGGTGGAGTTCTTCCGGGCGATGCCCGTGCTGGTGATGATCTTCTTCGTCTTCGTGGCGCTGCGGGTCCAGCCGCTGCCCGCCCTGGTCACCGGGCTGACGCTGTACAACGGCTCGGTGCTGGCCGAGGTGTTCCGGGCCGGGGTGAACTCGGTGCCCAGGGGCCAGCGCGAGGCGGCGTACTCGCTCGGTCTGCGCAAGACCCAGGTCATGGCGTCGGTGCTGGTGCCGCAGGGGGTGCGGGCGATGCTGCCGGCCATCATCAGCCAGCTGGTGGTGGCCCTGAAGGACACCTCGCTCGGCTTCCTCATCACCTACGAGGAGTTCCTGCACGCCGGAAAGCTGATCGCGTCCAATCTCGACTACGACCTGCCGTTCATCCCGGTGGTCATGGTGATCTCGCCGATCTACATCGGGATGTGCATGCTGCTGTCCTGGTTCGCCAACTGGGTGGCCAGGCAGGAGCGGCGCAGTGTGAAGACCCGCCAGCTCGAGGTCGCCCCCGCGCAGCCGGCCGCCCCGATGCCGGGGGACACCCGCGGCTGAGCCGGGGCGGCCGGGCGTCCCTCAGCCGCGGACCGGGACCGTGAGGTACGACGGGTCGGCGTCCGGGGAGGAGAACGTGAGGTGGGCGCCGTCCGGGTTGTGCTCGATGTAGAGCGGGTCGACGGTGTCGACGACCAGCGCCAGGCGGTGGCCGGCCGGCACGTCGTACGCCGTGGAGAACAGCTCCAGATCCACTCCGAAGGGCGTGCCCGGGGTGCGGTCGTGGAAGGTGAACGGGGCGTGGGTGACGAGCTTGCCGACGCCCAGCGGGCCCACGTCGTAGAGGTACGCGACCGCCGTGCCGTCGGAGCGGTCGCTGGTCACGGTGGTGTGCAGCGTCACCGTGCCGCGCACGCGCTGTTCGCCGGCGTACGGTCCGGTCTGCCACACGGCCGCGTAGGACCGGGGCAGCAGCGGGATCGAGGCGAGCGGCGGAATCTTCAGGAACTGGTCGAGGGCGCCGCTGAGCAGCACCGTTCCGGCGTTGGCACCGGAGTCGTGGTTGGCGGTGATCTTCTCGGTGGTGTCGAGCGGGACGCGGCGCCGCTCCGAGGGCACGGCCGACCAGCTGGGGTAGCCCTCGTAGACGTCGCCGTCGGCCGTACGGGACATCAGCTGCACCGGCGCCTGGCGGTCGATGCCGTTGCGCTCGCCCTTGAGGTAGCGGTCGAGCCATTGCCGGGTGTGGTCCCAGGTGGTGTTGGGCAGTCCGAGCAGCCCCGTGAGCTCGCCGGTGGCGTGGTCGCCGGGCCGCAGCTCCAGCCGTTTGGGCCCGGTCAGCTTCTCGAAGAAGCCGGCGTAGCTGTTGGGCGGGAAGATCGAGTCGCCCCAGGAGTTGCCCAGCATGATGGCCGCGCCGCCTGCGTTGATCCGGTCGAGGTAGGTGGCGGGGGAGCGTTTCTTGCCCCACTCGATCAGATCCTGTTCCTTGTCGAGGCGGGAGCCGAGGAAGTCCGCGAGGATCTGCCGGAGTTCCTCGCTGGGCCGGCCGGTCAGCTCCCCGGCCCCGCCGAGCAGCCCGGCGGCCTGGACGTGCTGGGTGCGGCCGCTGTAGATCGAGCCGACCAGGTCCGCCCAGCCGCTCATGGCCACCACGGCCTTGATCCGCTGATCGGCACCGGCCGCGAGCAGGCTGATCCCGGCACCGTAGGAGACTCCGGCCATGCCGATGTGGTCGGGGTCGGCGGGGGTGTTGGCGAGCGCCCAGTCGATGACCTTGGAGGCGTCGGCGATATCGGGCGGCCCGGCCGTCTCGATCTTCCCGCCGGACTGCCAGAAGCCGCGCGAGTTGTAGGTGAGCACCACATAGCCGGCTTCGGCGAGCTTCTTGGCCTGGGCGAGGTATTCGACTTGGGGCAGGGACCAGCTGGTGGGCAGCACGACGAGGGGAAGCCGACGGGAGCTGTCGGCGTCCGCGGGGGCGACGACGTTGGCGGCCAGGTTGACGCCGCCGTCGCCGGGGATGTCGACGAAGCGGATGGAGGTGGCCGAGGCGGTGGCCGTGGAGGCGGTGGCGGCGGCCGGGGCCACCGCCTGGGCGGCGGGTGCGAGGCCGAATGCCGCACCGGCCAGGACGGTCACCGAGACGGCGGCGGCCGTCGTGGGGCGCGGGACTTTGCGGGCAGGGGTCACTGTGGCTCCTGGTGGGATGCCGTGGGGGCAGGGGAGCACCGGTGCTTGTGACCCGACGGTAACCCGCGTGTTTACCGGCGGTAATAGCGCGGTAAGTTACGCCTGGGTAACGATAAGCCCCGAGGTCGCCCGCCCGCTCAGCCGTGCCTGCGCCACGGCACTGGACCCGGCCGTGGGACTGAGCCCCGCCACGCGGCTCGACCCGGCCACGGGCTGAGCCTCGCCGTGGGGCTGGACGCTCAGCCCTGCCGGCTCGCGCGACTCGCGCCGCTTGTGCGGCTCTTGCGGCGGATCTTGATCTCCCGCAGGTCCGTCACCCCGATCCGCAGAATCCGGTGGGGATAGCCGTGCGCCGTCAGCGCCGCGATGGCCCGTTCGGTCGCTTCCGGCTCGCCGTCGTCCGGCCCCGCGGGCACCTGGCAGCGGAAGGTGAACGCCGAAAGGCTCCGGTCGCAGGTGAAGGTGCCCGCCTCGGTGAAGGCCACCGGGAACGCGTCGACCGCGGTGCGCAGGGCCTCCCGGTCGTCCTCGGCCAACTCCTCGAAGGTGCCGCGGATGGTCACTCGGAACACGGTCGCTCCTCCCGTACGGCGTAACCGAGCATCGGCGCGCCGAGCATCTCCTCGATGGCGTCGAGCAGTTCCGTGACGGCCTTGGCGATGGCGTCCGGGCGTTCGCCCGCCGCGACGCGCCGGCCGATCTCGCCGAAGATCAGCGAGTGATAGCCGCTGATCTGGGCGGCCACCACGCGCGGCAGCGGATCCTCCGGCGCCGCGGCGGTCTCCTCGGCGAGCAGGGCGGCCAGTTCGTCGTTCATCCGGTGGCCGAGGTCCTCCAGCCGGGCGACCAGCGTGGGCGCCGCCCGCATCATGGCGAAGAACGGGCCGAACCCGTCGGTCAGCCCCACCGCGCGGTCGCGGCGGTCCACCTCCTCGCGCAGCCGGTCCAGCACCGCCTGGGCGGCGGACCGGCCGGGCGGGCGCTCGCGCACGATGTCGGCGAGCCGCCGCGGGGACGCCTGGTCGGGCGGCAGGACCAGATCCTCCTTGGCCGGGAAGTAGTTGTAGACGGTGTTGACGGACACCTCCGCGGCCTCGGCGACCTCGGCGACCGTGACCCGGTCGAAGCCCCGCTCCAAGAACAGGCCGGTGGCCACGTCCGCGATCCGCCGGCGCGTACGGCGCTTGTGCCGTTCCCGCAGTCCTTCGCTCATGGCGGCCAGTGTAGCCCGCTGCAAACTTGGAACCCGGCACAAACTTTAAGTCGATTGCAAGATTGCCATGCGCTGTGCTCTGATCGAGGGCATGTCCTCATCCGTCATCCGCGTGCGCGGCCTCACCCGGACCTTCTCGCTGGGCAGCGGCCCCGTACACGCCGTCCGTGGGATCGATCTGACCGTCGGCCGCGGCGAGATCCTCGGCTTCCTGGGCCCCAACGGAGCCGGTAAGACCACGACCCTGCGCATGCTCACCACCCTGCTGCCGCCCAGCGGAGGCGAGGCCGAGATCGCGGGCCACGACCTGCTCCGCGATCCGGCGGGCGTCCGCCGGCGGATCGGCTATGTGGCCCAGTCGGGCGGCCTGGACCCGTCCTGCTCCGTACGCGAGGAGCTGGTCACCCAGGGCCGGCTGCATCTGATGTCCAGGGGCGCGGCGGCCGGGCGCGCCGAGGAACTCGCCGGTGAGCTCGGGCTGTCGGCGTTCATGGACCGCCCGACCGCCGCCCTGTCCGGCGGTCAGCGCCGCCGGGTGGAGATCGCGCTGGGCCTGGTCAACCGGCCCGAGGTGCTCTTCCTCGACGAGCCCACCACCGGTCTCGACCCCAGGAGCCGGGCCGAGTTGTGGGACCTGGTGCGGCGGATCCGCGACGGGAGCGGTACCACGGTCTTCCTCACCACCCACTACCTGGACGAGGCCGACGCGCTCGCCGACCGGATCGTGGTGGTGGACGCCGGGCGGGTCGTCGCCGAGGGCACCCCCGCCGAGCTCAAGAGCCGCTATGCCGGCGATCCGGCCGCCGGCCTCCAGGACGCCTTCCTCGCCATCACCGGCCGGACCACGGCCGAAGAACCCCTCGCCATCTGAACACTCGAGGCCCTCTTAATGACTCTCCTCGCCCACACGGGCATCATCTTCGGCCGCTGTCTGCGCTCCACGCTCCGCTCGAAGACCAGTCTTCTCTTCGGAATGCTTCAGCCGCTGCTCTTCCTCGCCCTCTTCGGCCCGCTGCTGACCGGGCTCGACCTGGGCACCGGTGGATCGTCCTGGCAGACGCTGGTCCCCGGTGTGCTCGTCCAGCTCGGTCTGCTCGGCGGGTCATACGTCGGCCTGGGGCTGCTGATGGACCGTCACAGCGGTGTTCTGGACCGGATGCGGGTCACCCCGGTCAGCCCGCTGGCGCTGCTGCTCGGCCGCACCCTGCGCGATGTCGTCCAGCTGGTGGCCCAGTCGGTGCTGCTGGTACTGCTCGGCCTGGCGTTCGGGCTGCGCGCCCCGCTCCTGGGCGTGGTGATCGGGCTGCTGTTCGTGGCCGTGCTCGCGGCGGCCCTGTCCGCGCTCTCCTACGGACTGGCCATGAACGTCCGCACGCCCCCGGAGTTCGCCGCCATCGCCAACACGGCGGTCATGCCGCTGATGCTGCTCTCCGGTCTGCTGCTGCCCATGGCCCTGGCCCCCGGCTGGCTGGCGGGCGCCTCGCGCGCCGTGCCGTTCCGCTACACGGTCGACGCGGTGCGCCAGGCGTTCCTGGGGCACTACGCCAACGCCACGGTCGTCGCGGGGGCGGCCGTCACCCTGGCCCTGGCGGCGCTGTGTCTGCTCGGCGGGGCCCGGCTGTTCCGCCGCCCCTGACCCGGCCGTCCACCTCCTGGTGCAGTTGTCCCTCCGGCTCAGTCGTCCTTCGCGGCCGCCCGCGCGGCGGCGCGGGGGCCGGCCGGGGAGGTCGCGGACTTGGTCACATCCGCGACCAGCTCCACCACATCCGGCCCGTACGCCTGGGAGTTGACCACCTTCAGCAGCAGGCAGAAGGAGCCCTGGGCGCCGTACTTCCGGGCCAGCCGGGCGCGGTTGCGGACGAGATGGCGGACGGCGGCGCGATGGGTGACCGGCCGCTGACCGGCCGCCAGGAAGACGGGCCGGCTGTCGTCGCCCGCCGTCAGCCGGGCCAGCAGCACATGCTCGACCGCGCCCGGCTCCGGGCGGTAGTGCGTACCGGCGATGGTGAACGTCCCCCGGTCGGCACCGGACTCGTCGCCCGGGTGCACGGTGACGCCCGGCAGCAGATTGGTCAGATGGGCGGCGAGCCTGCGGTGTGCGGTCGGATCGCCGACGCAGAACTCGGTGCGCGACCCGACGCCTTGTAGCCCGGTGTCGTGCGGGGCGACCTCGGCGTGTGCCCCGCAGCTCTCCACGACGGACGCGAGTCCCAGCAGGGCCAGCGCGTCATGGCGGGGGATGCTCCAGTGCGCCGAGCCGCTGTCCCGGTGGGTGACCAGCACACACTCCGAACCGTCCGGCAGACCGAAGAAGCGCTGCTCGCGGGCGCGCTTGCGGCGCCCGAACGCCGTGTGCACGGCCCAGCCGGCGACCAGGCCCACGATCAGGGCCGCCCCGGAGGCGATCAGGTCCTGCGCGGTGTCTGTCATGGCCGCGCATAGTAGCGGTCGACCGGGTACCCGTTCGAGTGTGACGAATACACGAACACATGAACGGACGCATGAACGGAAAATCGGGCGGAACGGTGAATCAGCCCTGTCGTGAGCATGAGGCTCGCCGGTAGGCTCCGGCCCCTGTCGTCCACTTGGAGGTCACGGATGGGGCACGCCGCACGACCAGCCACATCGTCCATCACGTCCATCACGTCCACCACCGCCGCGGCCGTCCGGCGCAGGCTGCCCGCGCTGGCCGCGGCGGCCGGAATGGTCGCGGTGCTGGGCGTCGCCCCGGCCGGGGCCGCCGGACCGGACGGCGCCGCGCGGGCGGCGGGCGGCGCGCCCGCCAAGACGCCCGTGGCCGTCGGCTACGGCGGCGCGGTCTCCAGCGTGGACGCCGACGCCTCGGCGGCCGGGATCGACGTGCTGCGGCACGGGGGCAACGCGGTGGACGCGGCGGTGGCGACCGCCGCCGCGCTCGGGGTCACCGAACCGTACTCGGCCGGGGTCGGCGGCGGCGGTTACTTCGTCTACTACGACGCCAAGCGGCACAAGGTCACCACGCTCGACGGCCGTGAGACCGCACCCCGCAGCGCGGATAAGAACCTCTTCCTCGACCGACACGGCAAACCGCTGCCGTTCGCCGACGCGGTCACCAGCGGGCTGAGCGTCGGCACCCCCGGCACCCCGGCCACCTGGAACGACGCCCTGGAAGCCTGGGGCAGCCGCTCGCTGGGGCAGGTGCTGAGGCCGGCCGAGCGGCTGGCCCGCGACGGGTTCACGGTCGACGCCACGTTCCGTCAGCAGACCGCCGACAACGAGGACCGCTTCAAGGACTTCCCGGCCACCGCCGAGCTCTTCCTGCCCGGCGGCAAGCTCCCGGAGGTCGGTTCGACCTTCCGCAACCCCGATCTCGCCCGTACCTACGCGCTGCTGGCCAAGAAGGGCGTCGGCGCCGTCTACAAGGGCGAGCTGGGCCGGGACATCGTCGACACCGTACGCAAGCCGCCCGTCGACCCGAAGGCGGAGCGCGTGGTGCGCGCAGGTGATCTGACGACCGAGGACCTGCGGGCCTACGAAACGAAGCGGCAGGCCCCGACCCGGACCTCCTACCGCGGTCTGGACGTGTACGGCATGGCGCCCTCGTCCTCCGGTGGGACGAGCGTCGCCGAGGCGCTCAACATCCTGGAGAAGACCGACCTCTCCAAGCTCAGCGAGCCGGAATATCTGCACCGCTACATCGAGGCCAGCCGGATCGCCTTCGCCGACCGGGGGCGCTGGGTCGGCGACCCCGCCGCCGAGGACGTCCCCACCAAGGGGCTCACCTCGCAGCGGTTCGCCGACTCCCGCGCCTGCCTGATCGAGGACGACGCGGTGCTCAAGAGCCCCGTACCGCCCGGTGACCCGAACAACCCGGCCGCGCCCGGCACCTGCGACACCCGCGGCCACGCCGCCCCGACCACATACGAGGGCGAGAACACCACGCATCTCACGGTCGCCGACAAGTGGGGCAACGTAGTGGCCTACACCCTCACCATCGAGCAGACCGGCGGCAGCGGGATCACCGTCCCCGGCCGTGGCTTCCTGCTCAACAACGAGCTGACCGACTTCTCCTTCGCGCCCGCCGACCCCGCCGTCCACGACCCGAACCTGCCGGGCCCGGGGAAGCGGCCGCGCTCGTCCATGTCGCCGACGATCGTGCTGGACGGCCACCAGCCGGTGCTGGCGCTGGGCTCGCCGGGCGGGGCGACCATCATCACCACCGTGCTGCAAACCCTGCTGAACCATCTCGACCGGGGCATGCCGCTGGTCGACGCGATCGCCGCACCGCGCGCCAGCCAGCGCAACGCCGCCCAGACCGAGCTGGAACCGGGGCTGTGGAACGGCCCGGAGCGCGCCAAGCTGGAGGCGCTCGGCCACTCCTTCAAGCAGAACCCCGAGATCGGGGCCGCCACCGGGGTGCAGCGGCTGTCCGGCGGCCGGTGGCTGGCGGCGGCCGAGACGGAACGGCGGGGCGGCGGCTCGGCGATGGTGGTCAGCCCGACACGCTGAACCGGGCCCGTCTGATGCGCTGAACCGGCCCGCCCGACGCGCTGAACCGGGTCGACCCGATGGGTTGACCCGGTTCGTCGGTCTCGGCGGACGGGCCTCGGTTCAGCCCAGCAGACCGATGATCGCGTCGGTCGAGTCGGTCTCCCCCAGCCGGGGGAAGATCCTCTCGACGCTGTTGCGGTGCGCCTCGGCGTCCACGTCGGTCATGGCGTCGGTCGCGAGGGTCACGTGATAGCCGTGCGCGTACGCGGCACGGGCCGTGGACTCCACACCGATGCTGGTGGCGATGCCGCCGAGCACCACCTGGGTCACCTGGCGGCGGCGCAACTGGAGGTCGAGGTCGGTCCCGTGGAAGGCGCCCCAGGTGTGCTTGGTGACCACGATGTCGCCGTCCTCGCGGCCGAGTTCCGGCGCGAGGTCGGCGAAGTCGGCCGGGCGCGCGCCGCCGGAGCCGCCCCGCTGGGCCTCGGTGCGCCCCGGAGCCCCGGCCACGACCCGGACCAGGACGACCGGCAGTCCGCGCTCGCGGAAGGCGGCGGCCAGCCGGGCACCGCGCTCGACGATCTCGGCGGCGGGGTGGACGGTGGGCAGTGCGGTGATGCCCTTCTGGAGGTCGACGAGGACCAGGGCGGTGTTCGGGTCGAGCGTGGTGGCGGACATGGTGCCTCCTGGGACGGACGGGTCTTACCGGTGCCGCCTGGGCGACGGCGGGAGTGGTTTCAGGTGCGGGCGCGGGCGCGGGTACGGGCGCGGGCGCGCAAGGCCCGGTCGGTGGCGGTCAGCAGCAGCACCGCCAGGCTGAGCACACCCGCCACCATGGCGATGCCGTGCAGCCCGGCGGCGGTCGCCCGCTGCCCGTAGAAGAGCCCGATCAGCCCGGCGGCGGTGATCGCGCCGAGGTACTGCGAGGTGCGCTGCAACCCGGCCGCCGCGCCGACACTTTTCGGCGGGGCCTGGGTGTAGACGGCGGCCTGGTTGCCGGTCGAGGACAGCCCCTGCGGCAGTCCGAAGAGGACCGCGGCCAGCAGCAGCGCGACGAGCGGAGTGGACTCGTCGGCGAGCAGCAGCACCCCGCTCCCCGCGGCGAGCAGGACGGCCGCCAGGACGAGCGGTGCGTAGATGCCCTTCGTACGGGCGCCGAGCAGGGAGCACACGGCGGCCGCTCCCGACATGGGCAGCATGATCAGGCCGGCATGGGAGGCGGAGTAGCCGTGCCCCTCCTCCAGCCACTGCGCGTACCCGTACATGACCATGTAGATGACCAGGTACGCCGTGCCGTGGCGGAGGTAGGTGATGGCCAGGGGGCGGTTGCCGCCGATCATCCGCAGATCGATGAAGGGGCGGGGACGGCGCAGCTGCCACCAGGTCAGGGCCGCCGCGAGGATCAGGACGACGGGCGGCAGTGCCCAGTTGGGCCGCTCCAGATCCAGCAGGAAGATCGCCAGGACGGTGAGCGTGGCGGTGAACAGCGTGACGCCGAGCGAGTCGAACGCCCCGCGCCCCGTCCGCTCCCTGGGGCCCTCGCCGTCCCCGGCCGACATACGGATCCTGGGGAGCCAGAGCAGCGCGAGGACGACGCCGATGAGGGACAGCGGCACATTGACCGCGAAGATCGCCCGCCATCCGGCCGTGGCGGTGAGCACCCCGCCCAGCACCGGACCGACCGCCGCGCTGCCGAGCGAGGCGAGTGAGAGCCGGCCGAGCACGGGACGTGGGGTCTCCCGCCCGGTCGCGACGGACTGGGCGCGCAGCAGCGCCATCGCCGACGGATAGGCCGCGGACGTACCGATGCCGAGCAGCACGCGCGAGACGACCAGCCAGCCGAACGCGGGCGCGAGCGCGCCCACCAGCCCGGCGACGCACACCAGGAGCAGCCCGCAGAGGAAGACGCGGCGCGGACCGAGCAGATCGGCGAGCCGTCCCATGGCCGGCTGCGCCACGGCGCTGGCGAGGTAGAGGGAGGCGACCAGCCAGGCGGTCTGGGCGGCACCGACGCCGAAGTCATGGCCGATGGCCACCAGACCGGTGGCGATCATCGTGGAGTTGACGGGGTTGAGGACCGAGCCGATGAGCAGCGGGGCCATCAGCCGGGGACCGAAGGGGGAGGACCCGGCAGGAGCGGGAGGGGAGGGCTCGGTGGAAGCGGAAGTCGCGGTGTCGGTCATTCCTGGACCAGCCGCTTCAGCAGGTCGGTGGCCTCGGCGAGGGTGCGGCGCTCCGCCGCGTCGAGACGGGTGTCGATCGCGTCGAGCAGCCAGCTCTGCTTGGCCTGCCGCACGGAGGTGATCGCCTGCCGCCCCGCCTCGGTGACCGAGAAGATCACCTGTCGTCCGTCGGTGGGATGCGGGGCCCGCTCCACCAGCGCCTGCTCCTCCAGCGCGGCCAGGATCGTGCGCATCGACTGCGGACGGACCAGCTCGGCGCGGGCCAGCGCGGCGGTGGTGTTCGGCCCAACGGTGTAGAGCCGGCTGAGGACCGCCCGCTGGGAGGGGGTGAGCGCCCCCTGCGAGGAGGCCGCCCGCATGCGCCGCATCAGCTGGCTGACGACCACGGCGAGGTCGCCGGCGATGCGCTCCTCCGCCCGGGGGGCGGCGGTCGCGGGGTCCGGACGGTCGTGCGTTGTCATGAGGCCACCGTAGAAGGTCGGCAGGCAAACTTGCAAGTTTGGGCTTGCAAGTTTGCCTGTTGTATGCGGAGGAGGAAAAGCGTCCGTAGCACATCGGTAACCGGCTTCGTAACACGCAGGGTGTCGAATGCGTGACCTTGGGCGGTGCATCGCCCGAGGGGGAGGTGTGGCGGGTGGTCATGACGGGCGGCCAACTCCCGGCCGAGGTCGAGGAGTTCGCGCGTTATCTGCGGGCGCTGACGGGACGGCTGGACGCCGGGACGGGCTGGTACGGCGTTTTCGCCCTGCGCGACCCCCAGGGGCTGAAGGCATGTCTCGACGGTCTCGAAGTGCCGCCGTGGGACCTGGTCCAGGCCCTGTTACAGGACCTCTCCGCCCAGCACGGCCCCGGGGCCGCCCAGGAGGCGGCGGCCCGCGCGGCGACCCTCTACCGCGCCTCGGTCACGGCCCACGACGCCGGACCGGGCAGCCGCGAGGCGCTCCAGGACCGCCTGCACGGCATGCTCCGCGAACAGCGGAACGCCGCCCGGCGCGAACGCGACCTCCAGGCGGCGCTGTCCGCCGCCCAGGACGCGGCGGACCGGGAACGCCTCGGCACGGAGCTCGCCTGGGCCCACGACGACTGGCGGCGCGCCACCGCCCGCACCGAGGAACTCCACGCCCGCCTCACCGCCCTCCCCACCACGCCCCACCCCTCCCGGCCCGCACCGGGTGCCACCGCGTCCCCCGGGGCGTACGGCGCGTACGACGCGGATGGTGCCGGGCACGCCGGACGCCCGCGCGGAACGAGGCCCACTGCGCCCGACGAGGCGGCGGCCACCGGCTGGGGCGGCGTGCCCGCGGAACAGGGTGGTGTGTCCGCTGTGTCGGGTGGTGTGTCGTCCGTTCCGGGTGGTGCACCTGCCGCGTCGGGGGGTGTGTCCGCCGGGTGGGATGGCGCGCCCGCTGCGCCGGGTGGTGGGGACGGTGACCGGTTCGGGGCGCCCGGTGAGGTGGGGGCCACCGGTTGGGGCGGCGTGCCCGCGGAACAGGGTGGCGCGCCCGCTGTGTCGGGTGGTGGGGACGGTGGCCGGTTCGGGGCGCCCGGTGAGGTGGGGGCCACCGGCTGGGGCGGCGTGCCCGCGGAACAGGGTGGCGCGCCCGCCGTGCCGGGTGGTGCACCCGCCGTGCCGGGTGGTGTGTCCGCCGGGTGGGGTGGCGCGGCCGCTGTGGCGGGTGGCGGGGACGGTGACCGGTTCGGGGTGCCCGGCGCGGGGGCGGGTGTGGGTGGCGCTGGCCGGGATGGGCGGGTGCGCGGGGCGAGGTTCGCGGTGCCCTTCGAGGCGTTCGACGCGGAGGCGGGCGGTCTGGGCGTGGTGCCCGGTGAGCCTGGCGCGGTGACACGGTCCGGGGCCGGCGGTGAACCGTTCGGGGTGTCCGGCGAGGCGGCGGCCGTCGGGGGTGGCGAGCCCGGGGGCTTCCCAGGCGCGTCTCCCGCCCCTGCCGTACGGAGCCCGGATCCAGCGCCCGCTCCCGCGAGGCCGCGGCCTCGCGGGGCGCGGTTCGCCGGGGTGGAAGAGGTGGTCACCGCGCCGCGGCCGCGTGGGGCGCGGTTCGCTGGGGCTGGGGGCGGGGGCTCCGGAGTGGAGCCCCCGCCGCTCCCGGCGGAGAGCCGGACCGAGGTCCCGGCGACCCCGCGTGGTGCCCGGTTCGCCGGGGCATACGGCGATGAGGACAGCGGCAAGCACCGTAAGCGGGAGCAGGCGGCGGATGCCCAGGAGGCCGTCCGCGACGCGGCGGAGCATGCCGCGGCGCGCTCCGCCGCCCAGGAGGCCGTCGCGCGGCTCGGCCGGCTCCGGGCGGAGGGGCGTTCCGGCGAGGCTCACGTCGCGCTGTACGAGGCCGCCGCGTGGCCCGCCCCGCGGCTGCCGGTGCTCGCGGAGGAGTTGGAGCGCGCCGGGCTCTGGGCCGATGTGTCCACGCTGCTGTGGGAGATCGCGTGTCTGCCGCCCGAACGGCTCGCGGCCGCCGCCGAGGCGCTGGTCGCGGCGGACCGCGAGGCCGACGGTGAACGGCTGCTGCGGCAGAGCGTCTCGCGCCCCGCCCCCGAGGTGGCCCATACCGCCCAGGCGCTCCTCGCGGTGGGCGCCCGCCACGAGGCGGCGATTCTGCTCGGGGCGCTCGTACGGTCCCGTACCCCGGAGGACGTGGCGCGGGCGGCGGCGGAGGACCCCGCCACGCTGGTGCCCCTGCTCCTCGGCGCGGCCGCCGACGTGTCCTCCAGCAGTCACCACGACCTCGCCCACGCCCTGCGCGCGGCGGGCCTGCCGGGCGCCCCCGGCATCGCCTGACGCGAGGGCGGGGGGCTGGGCGGCGTGGTCGGGTGCGGTTTCGTTTCGCGCCTTCGGCGCACTTGAGCAGCGGCGGCGGGGGTGGGGGCGCGGCGCCGCCGCCGGGTGCCGGGTCCGTTGGGGTGGGTGCCGGTGGCGGCTTCCGTGCTCGGGGGCCGGGGCCCCGCCGGACTGAGGGCAGGCCGCCCCTCCGGGTACCTCCCTAAAAAACGCTTGATCTGACGCAACTAATTTGTCAATCAGTTTCCAGAGGGGTGCCCTACCCCCCCGGCTGTCCGGCGTCGGCCTCGGCCTCCGGCCACGGACGCCGCCACCGGGCCCCGCCCCCACCGGCCCGCCGCCCGGCGGCGAGCGCCCGGCCCGGCACCCCCTGCTCCGCTGCTCAACTGCGCCGAAGGCGCGAGACGAAACCCGCACCCAACAGAGCCGAGCAGTCCGACCAAACCGAGCGCCCCAGCCCCGGCGCAACGCGAAACGTCATCGACCTCGTTGAGTAACGGCGGCGGTATTGCCAGAGTGGTCAGTGCGCTTCTACGTTCTTCACAGCCGGATTCTACGTGCGTAGACACAGGTTGAGGAGCTGATCATGGCCAACCTCGTACGTGCCGCTCTCGTCCAGGCCACCTGGACCGGCGATACCGAATCAATGATCGCGAAGCATGAGGAGTACGCCCGGCAGGCGGCCGCGCAGGGCGCCAAGGTGATCGGCTTCCAGGAGGTGTTCAACGCGCCGTACTTCTGCCAGGTGCAGGAGGCGGAGCACTACCGGTGGGCGGAGTCCGTGCCGGACGGGCCGACGGTGCGGCGGATGGGGGAGCTGGCGCGGGAGACCGGCATGGTGATCGTGGTGCCGGTGTTCGAGGTCGAGCAGTCGGGTTTCTACTACAACACCGCGGCAGTGATCGACGCGGACGGCCGGTATCTGGGCAAGTACCGCAAGCACCACATCCCGCAGCTCAAGGGGTTCTGGGAGAAGTACTACTTCAAGCCGGGAAACCTGGGCTGGCCGGTGTTCGACACCGCCGTGGGCAAGGTCGGTGTGTACATCTGCTACGACCGTCACTTCCCCGAGGGCTGGCGCGCACTGGGGCTGGCCGGGGCGCAGCTGGTCTACAACCCCTCGGCCACCTCCCGAGGGCTGTCGGCCCACCTGTGGCAGCTGGAGCAGCCGGCGGCGGCCGTCGCCAATGAGTACTTCATCGCCGCGATCAACCGCGTGGGGACCGAGGAGTACGGGGACAACGACTTCTACGGCACCAGCTACTTCGTCGATCCGCGCGGCCAGTTCGTCGGCGAGGTGGCCAGCGACAAGGAGGAGGAGCTGATCATCCGCGATCTCGACTTCGGCCTGATCGACGAGGTGCGCCGGCAGTGGGCGTTCTACCGGGACCGGCGCCCCGAGGCATACGAGGGGCTGGTGCGGCCGTGAGCGACGACATGACGAGGAGCAGCGGCCCCCACGCCACCCTGCACGCGCGCCACCAGGCCGTACTGCCCGACTGGCTGGCCCTCTACTACCAGCGCCCCATCGAGATCACCCACGGCGAGGGACGTCATGTCTGGGACGCCGAGGGCAATCGCTACCTCGACTTCTTCGGCGGCATCCTCACCACGATGACCGCGCACGCCCTCCCCGAGGTGACCAAGGCGATCACCGAGCAGGCGGGCCGGATCCTGCACACCTCCACGCTCTACCTCGACCGTCCCATGGTCGACCTGGCCGAGCGGGTCGCCGCCCTGTCCGGCATCCCGGACGCGCGGGTCTTCTTCACCACCTCCGGCACCGAGGCCAATGACACGGCCCTGCTGCTCGCCACCACCTACCGCCGCTCCAACCAGATCCTGGCGATGCGCAACAGCTACCACGGCCGCTCCTTCTCGGCCGTCGGCATCACCGGCAACCGGGGCTGGTCGCCGACCAGCCTGTCCCCGCTCCAGACGCTGTACGTGCACGGCTCGGTGCGCACCCGGGGCCCGTTCGCCGGGCTGTCCGACGGGGAGTTCATCAAGGCGTGCGTGGCCGACCTCGAGGACGTCCTGGGCCAGGCGCACGGCAACGTGGCCGCGCTGATCGCCGAGCCGATCCAGGGCGTCGGCGGCTTCACCTCCCCGCCCGACGGGCTGTTCGCCGCCTTCCGCGAGGTGCTCGACCGGCACGGCATCCTGTGGATCACCGATGAGGTGCAGACCGGCTGGGGCCGTACCGGCGACCACTTCTGGGGCTGGCAGGCGCACGACGGCTCCGGGCCGCCCGACATCCTCACCTTCGCCAAGGGCATCGGCAACGGCATGTCGATCGGCGGTGTCGTCGCCCGCGCAGAGGTCATGAACTGCCTGGGGGCCAACTCCATCTCCACCTTCGGCGGCAGCCCCATCACCATGGCGGCCGGTCTGGCCAACCTCAACCACCTGGTCGAGCACGACCTCCAGGGCAACGCCCGCCGGGTCGGCGGGCTGCTGATCGAGCGGCTGCGGGCCGCCTGCGCCGGGCTGGACACCGTGCGGGAGGTCCGTGGCCGGGGGCTGATGATCGGCCTCGAGATGGTCGAACCGGGCACCGGCCTGCCGTCCCCCGAGGGCGCGGCCGCCGTGACGGAGGCCGCCCGGGAGGGCGGGCTGCTCATCGGCAAGGGCGGCGGGCACAACAGCAGCGTGCTGCGGGTCGCCCCGCCGCTCAGCCTCACCGTCGCCGAGGCGGAGGAGGGCGCCGCGATCCTCGAGACCGCGCTCAAGGCGGCCCGGTCCGGAAGGGGCGCGAGCTGATGTCCCGTACCGTGATCCGCGGCGGGCTGGTCGTCACCGCCGCCGAGGAGACCCTGGCCGATGTGCTGATCGAGGACGGGAAGGTGGCCGCCCTCGCCGCGTCCGGCAGCGAGTGCGCCCGGGGCTGGACCGCCGACCGTACGATCGACGCCACCGGCAGGTACGTCCTCCCGGGCGGGGTCGACGGGCACACCCATATGGAGATGCCGTTCGGCGGCACCTTCGCCTCCGACACCTTCGAGACCGGCACCCGGGCGGCGGCCTGGGGCGGCACCACCACCATCGTCGACTTCGCCGTCCAGACGGTGGGCCACGCCCTGCGCGAGGGGCTGGACGCCTGGCACCTCAAGGCGAGTGGCAACTGCGCCATCGACTACGGCTTCCACATGATCCTCTCCGATGTGAACGAGCACACGCTCAAGGAGATGGATCTCCTGGTGGACGAGGGCGTGACCAGCTTCAAGCTGTTCATGGCCTATCCGGGGGTCTTCTACAGCGACGACGGGCAGATCCTGCGGGCCATGCAGCGCGCCTCCGCCAACGGCGGGCTGATCATGATGCACGCCGAGAACGGCATCGCCATCGACGTCCTGGTGGAACAGGCCCTCGCCGAGGGCAGGACCGACCCCCGCCACCACGGTGAGGTCCGCAAGGCGCTGCTGGAGTCGGAGGCGACCCATCGCGCCATCCAGCTCGCCCGGGTGGCCGGCGCCCCGCTGTACGTCGTGCACGTGTCGGCCCAGGAGGCCGTCGCGGAGCTGGCCCGCGCCCGTGACCTGGGGCTTCCGGTTTTCGGCGAGACCTGTCCGCAGTATCTGTTCCTGTCCACGGACAACCTCGCCGAACCGGACTTCGAGGGCGCCAAGTACGTCTGCTCCACCCCGCTGCGGCCGGCCGAGCACCAGGCCGCGCTGTGGCGGGGGCTGCGCACCAACGACCTCCAGGTGGTCTCCACCGACCACTGCCCGTTCTGCTTCGCCGGGCAGAAGGAGCTGGGCCGGGGCGACTTCTCCAAGATCCCCAACGGTATGCCGGGCGTGGAGCACCGGATGGACCTGCTCCACCAGGCCGTGGTGGACGGCCATATCTCCCGCCGCCGCTGGATCGAGATCGCCTGCGCCACCCCGGCCAGGATGTTCGGCCTCTATCCGCGCAAGGGCACCATCGCTCCCGGGGCCGACGCCGACATCGTCGTCTACGATCCGCGGGCCCAGCAGACCCTGTCCGCCGAAACCCACCACATGAACGTCGACTACTCGGCGTACGAGGGCAAGCGGATCACCGGGCAGGTCGAGACCGTGCTCTCGCGCGGTGTCCCCGTCATCGACCAGCGGGAGTACACCGGGCGTGCCGGACACGGCCGGTTCCTCACCCGCGACACCTGTCAGTACCTCACCTGAGCCGGGGAGCGAGCATGGACTTCGGACTGGTTCTGCAGACCGATCCACCCGCGTCGGCCGTCGTGGAGCTGATGCGCCGCGCCGAGCGCAACGGCTTCCGCTACGGCTGGACCTTCGACTCCGCCGTGCTGTGGCAGGAGCCGTTCGTCATCCACAGCCAGATCCTGGCCCGGACCGAGCGGCTGATCGTCGGGCCGATGGTCACCAACCCCTCCACCCGCACCTGGGAGGTGACCGCCTCCACCTTCGCCACCCTCAACGAGATGTACGGCAACCGCACCGTCTGCGGTATCGGCCGTGGCGATTCCGCGCTGCGGGTGGCCGGCCGCAAGCCCAACACCCTGGCCCGCCTGGGCGCGGCCATCGACGCCATCCGCGATCTGGCGGAGGGCAGGGAGGCCGTGGTGGACGGCACCCCGATGCGCATCCCCTGGATCGAGGACAGCAGGCTGCCGGTCTGGATGGCGGCGTACGGCCCCAAGGCGCTCGCGCTGGCCGGGCGGACGGCCGACGGGTTCATCCTCCAGCTCGCCGACCCCTTCCTGACGGAGTGGATGGTCAAGGCGGTGCGCGACGCCGCCGTCGAGGCCGGGCGTGATCCGGGCGCGATCACCATCTGCGTCGCCGCCCCCGCGTATGTGGGCGACGACCTGGACCACGCCCGTGAGCAGTGCCGCTGGTTCGGCGGCATGGTCGGCAACCACGTCGCCGACCTGGTCTCCCGCTACGGCGAGCACTCCACCGCCGTGCCCGAGTCGCTGACCGCGTACATCGCGGAGCGGCACGGCTACGACTACGCCCACCACGGCCGCACCGGCAACCCGGACACGGCCTTCGTGCCCGATGAGATCGTCGACCGGTTCTGTCTGCTCGGCCCCGCCGAAGCGCAGATCGAGAAGCTGGAGCGGCTGCGCGCCCTGGGGGTCGACCAGTTCGCCGTGTACGCGATGCATGACGCGAAGGAGCGCACCATCGACGCCTACGGCGAGCGGATCATCCCCGCGCTCACCGGCTGACGGCCCGCGCCCGCCCAGCCGGCTCGCCCGCCCAGGCGGCCCGCCGGCCCAGCCGGCCGGCCGATCGCCGGCCGGGACCGGCGCCGGGCCGGCCACCCCCCGGCAGCCGGCCGGACGCGTGCCCTGACCGTGGACCGGGCTCCGGGGCGCGGAGCCCCGCTCCGCGCCCGGTGAGGTCCTACGATGCGTTCACCTCGATGACACCGTCCGGCAGCCGCCGACCACCGGCCGTCGGAGGGGCGTGATTCGATGAGCGCATGATCGATGAATTTCTCGCCGGTGGTCTCGACGCGGTGGAGGAGGCGATCCGCACGGCGGTCGCCGACCAGGTCATGCCGCGCTACCGGCAGCTCGCCGCCCATGAGATCGTCGAGAAGAAGGGCCCGCACGATCTCGTGACCGTCGCCGACCGGCAGGCCGAGGAGCAGCTGACCGACTCCCTCACCAAGCTGCTGCCCGGCTCCGTGGTGGTGGGCGAGGAAGCGGTGCACGCCGACCCGGCCGTGCTCACCGCACTCGGCGGCGACGCCCCCGTATGGATCGTCGACCCGGTCGACGGCACCCGCCAGTTCGTCCACGGCGACCCCGGCTTCGCGACCCTGGTGACCCTCGCCCACCGCGAAGAGCTCCTCGCCTCCTGGACCTACGCCCCGGTGCTCGGCCAGATGGCCATCGCCCGCCGCGGCCGGGGCGCGTGGCTGGGCGGGGAGCCGATCCACTCCGGCTCCCCCGAGCCCGGTGCGGCCCTCCGTGTCGCCGTCTCCCACTACGACTTCACCACCGACGAGGAGAAGCGCGCCCTCTCGGGCCTGCGGGCACCGGACGCCGAGGTGCGCCCCTGCGGATCGGCCGGTCTGGAATATCTGAACGTGGCCCGAGGACTGCTCGACGCCGTTGCCTTCACCTGGGAGAACGCCTGGGACCACGCCGCCGGGCTGCTGCTGGTCGGCGAGGCGGGCGGGGCGCAGGCCACGCTCGGCGGCGAGCCGTTCCGCATCACCGGGGGCAATGTGCTTCCCTTCACGGCGGCCCGGGACGAGCCGACGGTTCGGCATATCCTGAGCCTGCTGGCCGCTGCCGGCTGATCGTTCCACTGATTCCTCAAGGACGAGGGGGCCGACGTGCCGTCCATGCTCGACGCGGTAGTCGTGGGTGCCGGGCCGAACGGGCTGACCGCGGCCGTCGAACTCGCCCGCCGCGGCTGCGCGGTGGAGATTTTCGAGGCCGCGGACACCATCGGCGGGGGCGCGCGCACCGAAGAGCTGACCCTCCCCGGCTTCCGGCACGACACCTGCTCCGCCGTGCACCCCCTCGCCATCGGCTCCCCGGCCTTCGACCGGATGCCGCTGGCCCGGCACGGCCTGGAGTGGCTCCACCCCGAACTGCCGCTGGCCCATCCCTTTCCGGACGGTACGGCCGCGGTGCTGGCCCGCTCGGTCGGCGAGACGGCCAGGTCGCTCGGCCCGCGCGACGCCGGCACCTACCGCCGGCTCATCGCCCCCTACCTCGGCAAGTGGGCCACCCTCGCCCCCGATATGCTGCGCACCCACTGGAACGGGGTGCCCCGCGACCCGGTCACCTGGGCCCGCTTCGGACTCCACGCGCTCCAGCCGGCCGCGCTGCTCGCCGGGCCGCTCCGCTTCCGCGACGAGAAGGCACGCGCCCTGTTCGCCGGGCTGTCCGGGCACGCCATCGCGCCGACCAGCGCGGTGGGCACCAGCGGCCCCGCCCTGCTGTTCGCCCTCGCGGCCCATGAGGTCGGCTGGCCGATTCCGCGCGGCGGCTCCCAGTCGATCGTCGACGCGCTGGGGTCGTACCTGCGCGCACACGGCGGGACGATCCACGTCTCCACCGAGGTCAAGCGGCTCGACGAACTGCCGCCCGCCCGCGCGTACGTCTTCGACACCTCACCGCGCGCCCTGGCCCGTATCGCCGGTCTCGGCAACGCCTACCGCCGCTACCGTTACGGGGCCGCCGCCTTCAAAATCGACTACGCGCTGTCCGGCCCGGTGCCGTGGACCGCGCCCGAGGCCCGGCGCGCGGGCACCGTCCACATCGGCCCCACCTCCGGTGAGATCGGCGCGGCGCTGCGGGCCGCCGTCGAGGGGCGCGACCCTGCCGTCCCGTTCCTGATCACCGCACAGCCGACCCTCCTCGACCCCTCCCGCGCCCCGGAGGGCAAGCACACCTTCTGGGCCTACGGCCATGTGCCCAGCGGATGGCAGGGCGACGCCACGGAGGTGATAGAGCGTCAGATAGAGCGCTTCGCCCCCGGTTTCCGCGATCTCGTCCTGGCCCGCGCGGTCGCCGGACCGCCCGAACTCGCCGCACGCAACGCCAACTACATCGACGGCGACATCAGCTGCGGCGCCTTCGAGGGCCTCCAGGCGGTCATCCGGCCCAAGTTCGCCCGCGTCCCGTACGCCACCGCCCACCCGGCGGTCTTCCTGTGCTCCTCCGCCACCCCGCCGGGGCCCGGTGTCCACGGAATGTCCGGACACCACGCGGCACGGGCGGTGTGGCGCCGGCTGCGGGCGCGGTAGGTCCCGGGGGCCGGGGGCCCGGAGGGGCTCAGTGCGGAATGGTGTCGATCACCTCGCGGGCGCCCTGCCGCAGCAGCGCCACCGCGACCGACGTCCCCAGGGTGGCCGGGTCCAGCGGACCCGCCCACTCATGGGCGTCCAGCACCGTCTTGCCGTCCGGGCTGAAGACCCGGGCGCGCAGCGAGAGCCGGCCGTCCCGCTCGGCCCTGGCGTATCCCGCGATGGGGGAGTTGCAGTGCCCTTGGAGCACATGCAGCAGCATCCGCTCCGCGGTGATCTCCTTCCAGGCGTTGGTGTCGCCGAGCCCGGACACGGCCTCGATCGTCTCGGCGTCGTCCTCCCGGCACTGGAGCCCCAGCACCCCGGCCCCGATCGGCGGGCACATGGTCTCCACGGACAGGATCTCGCTGATCCGGTCCGTACGGCCGATCCGCTCCAGCCCCGAGACGGCCAGCAGCAGCGCGTCGCACTCGCCCGCTTCCAGCTTCTCCAGCCGGCGGTTGGCGTTGCCGCGCATCGGCACGCACTCCAGCTGCGGGTGGGTGGTGGCCAGTTGGGCGACGCGCCGGACCGAGGAGGTGCCGATCCGGGTCCCCGCGGGCATCTCGTCGAGGGTCAGCCCCTCGGGGTGGATGACGGCGTCGCGGATGTCGTCGCGCTTGAGGTACGCGGCGAAGACCGTGCCCGCGGGCAGCGGACGGTCGGCGGGCACGTCCTTGATGCAGTGCACCGCGAGATCCGCCTCGCCCGCCAGCAGCGCGGCGTCCACCTCCTTGGTGAACGCCCCCTTCCCGCCGAGCTTCGACAGATCGCCCATCCAGCGGTCGCCGGAGGTGGTGACCGGGACGACCTCCGTACGGATGCCCGGCCGCAGCGCGGCCAGTTCGGTGCGGACCCGTTCGACCTGGGCGAGGGCCATGGGGGAGGAACGGGAGACGATGCGGATCAAATCGGCGGACGACATGGCGTAGAGGATAGGCCGTGTCGGTCGCGATGTGAGCCGCGTCCCCGGCTCCACGGGACGGGGGTCAGCCCCCGGCGCTGGGGAAATCCTCCGCGACCAGGGACGCGAGCGTGACGAACGCCTCCCGGGTTCTCGTCCGCATCATGGCCGGATCGACCTCGCCGCCGGTCGCCAGGTACTCGTCGTGGGGCACGACGACCACGCCACGGCAGCGGTTCCGATACCCCGCCGGCAGATCCGTCGGCACCTCCGCCTCGTTCGCCGGGTACGGCATGTTGATCACGACGATGGCGCGCCGCACCAGCTCCGCGTGACCGTCCTGGACCAGCCGGTCCAGGGTCGTGTGCGCACTCCTCATGCGCTCCACCGAGGGGGCGGTGACGACGATCAGTTGGTCGGCGAGGCCGAGGACCCCCGGCATGATGTCGGGGAGGGCGCCGGTGTCCGAGTCGGCGAGGATGATCGAGTAGTGCCTGCTCAGCCCCGCGATGACGCGTCGGTATCCGGCGTCGTCGATCGGGATCGCCGATGTCGCGGGGTCCACCGGGCCGGAGTTCCCGACGAGAACCTCCAGCCCGGAGGGTGTCCGGGTGGTGAACCGCCGGATGGACGGATAGTCATCCAGGGCACCGGCGGAGTTCGCCAGATCGTGGATCGTCGCGGCGGTCCGGCCGGGGACGCGGCGGCTGAGGGCGTCACCCCCGGGGATCGCGTCCACCGCGATGACCTTGCCGAGACGCTCACCGGCGAGGAGCGCGCCGAGCGCGAGGGTCGTGGTGGACCGGCCGGCCGCGACCGGGCGGCTGATCACCGCGATGCGGTGGCCGGGGAGTGCCTGCGCGCGGACCATCGCAGACTCGCGCCGCCGCGTCGTGGAGGTCGGCGACCTCCTGGATTCCGGCGTGTTCCGCGGCAGCCGGTCGCTGGACAGCTCGATAGTGACGGTGTCCTCCAGCGGAGCCCCGGTGACCGGCGCCGCCGGCGTGGTGCTCCCGCCGGCGTCCGGGCCGGCGGGTGGGATGGCGTCCGGGCCGGTGGGCGGTTCGGCGGGTGGGGTGGCCCCCGGATCGGCGGGTGGGTCGGTACCCGGATCGGCGGGCGGTTCGGCGGGTCGGTCGACGCCGGGGCCGGCGGGTGGGTCGCCCCCCGGCTCGGCGGGCGTGATGACCTCCGGGTCGGCGCCGGGGCGGCCCGGCGGGGTGGCGTCCGGGGTGGCGGACGGGAAGGCCGGTGGCCCGGCTGCGGAGGGTTGCGGCCCGTACGAGGGTGAGGGTGCCGACGGTCCGTACGTGGGCGCCTGCGGCTCGGCTCGGGGCGCCGGGGGCCGGGGCGCCGACCACGCGGGCGGGGACATGGGACCGTCCGCGGTGGAGGCGAACGCGTCCGCCACCTGGCGTGCCGCCGCCGGACCGGTGAGTTCGCGGCTGAGGCACGCCATGACGACCGCCCGCAGCGGCGCCCGGCCGCGGCCCTCCCACCGGGAGCCCGCCCAGGGGTCGGCCGCGGTTTCCTCTCCTCCGCCCAGCGCCATCAGGATCCGCCCCAGGGCGAGGATGTCGTCCCCGAGGGGAGGCCGCTCGGAGACAGGCGGGGCCCCGGGCCAGTCGGCGATGGCGGCGTCGCCCCAGCCCACCAGCTTCACGGTGTCGCCCACGACCAGCACCCGGTCTGCCGTCAGCCGCCCGTGGGTGATGCCCTCGGCGGTGCAGGAGGCCACGGCCTCGGCGAGGTGCCAGCCGAGGACGACGGCCCGGTGCGCCTCATGGTCGTGATCCGCGCCGCCGCGCATCTGGGACAGCACGGTGGTCAGCCGCAGCGCCGGTGACCGCTCGGAAACCCGGACGAACTGTTCCGCGAGCCAGGGCCGGTCGTCCTCGGACCGGTCCAGGTAAAGCCTCGGCGCGTAGAGGCCGCCCATCCGGCGCAGCGCTTCGGCCACCGTGCGCAGCCGTCGTGCTGCCCGCGCCGAGGGGAGGTCGCCGCGCACGGCGCGCACCACGGCGATCCGGTCCCTGTCGCTGCCCTGGTCGACGGCGAGATAGGCGGCGGAGTCGGCGTCCTCGGCCAGGCTGCCCACGACCTTGTAGGGGCCGAACGTCCGCGGGTTGTCGTGCCGGATCGTGATGCCGTACGGGAGGTCGCCGATGACCACCCCCTCCTCCGGCGGATTCCCCCGCTCGGTTGGCGTCGCGGCACCGGACTCGGGCGCCGGGGGAGCCGTGGGGAGAGGGACGGCCGTTTCGGGCTCGGGGAGGAGACGGCCGCACCTGCCGCAGTAGCGGTCGTGGAACTCCGCCGCCGCCCCGCAGTTGGGGCAGTACCTGGCCCGCCCCCGCTCGGTGATCCGGGTGAGGGAGGCGACGTTCATCCCGCACGACTCGCAGTACGGGTCGCCCTGCAACAGCGGTGTCTCGCAGTGCGGGCAGACGAGGCGCCGCCCTTGCGGGCCCTGCTGCCACAGGGGGGCCGCCGCCGTTTGGGGCGGGGCGGTGAACGCTTCCGGTGCCTCCGAGGGCGCCGGGTACTCCTGGGGCTCCGCGCTCGTCGGGTACTCCGCGGGCTCCGCGGCCGCCAGGTACTCCGGGAGGTCCGAGGGCGCCGGGGCGTCGGGGAGTTCCGAGGGCGCCAGGGGGTCCGGGAGCCCCGCGGCCCTCATGTGTCCCGGGGACCCCGGGGCCGTCGGCCGCACCGGGAACCCCACGGGCGCGCTCGGCGCGGATGGCGGCCCCGGCCGCGCGGGCGGAAGCGCCGGGGCGCCGAAGCGCGCCGCCAGGCGCGGCCCCACCTCGGCGAAGGCCCGCACCCCGGCGGGGAGGGAGTCCGGGCCGCTCGGATGGGCGAGCCAGGCGGGGAAGTCCGGTGAGCGGCCCGCCAGTTGCCCCAGCTTCTGCCCGACGCGCCGTCCGGTGACCATGAGTTCGGCGGTCGGGACCGCGTCCAGCAGGGCGTCCCGCGCCGTCTCGGCGAAGTCGAAGACACGGTGCCGCGGCAGCGGCTCCTCGGCCCACGGCCCCGCCGTGACGGGCCGCAGCAGCCCGCCCAGGAAGACCTCCGCGAGGTGGGCGGTGTCCGCCTGCCAGGGGACGGCGGCCTGCACCAGCCGCATGACCGGGACGGACACCGGCGCGACGGCGGCGAGGTGCGCGGCCAGGCGGTACGCCTCCGGGGAGGCCGCGTCCCGGAAGCGCTGGACGGCGCCCAGCCCGTCGGCGGGCGGCGCCCCGCCCTCCCGGGCCGGTTCCGGACGGCTCAGCAGGGGCATCAGCGCACTGCCGCCCGGGGAGGCCACCAGCCGGGCCCAGGCGGTCATCGAACCGGGCTCCGGTTCCAGGACCGGCACCGGGACGCCGTCGAAGGGCGCCAGATCCGCCGGCAGCACGGGATCGCTGACCGCCCACTCGGTGTTCGGCCCGCCGCTGCGCCGGGTGGTCACCTGCCACCGCTGTGCCCGGATGCCGGAGCCGTCCCACATCCGGCGCGGCAGCGCGTGCAGGACGGCCGTGGGCCCGTACCGCGCCCACCGCCGTACCGCCGCGTGCTTGCGCCCGTCCCGCCAGGCCGGTCCCATGCCGTCGCTCAGCACGAGGACCAGCGTCTGGCCCGACGGATCGGCCAGCACCCGCGACGGCATCGTGGCGGACGACGGGTCGAAGGGGCGGACGCTGAGCCGGGGCCGGGCGGCGGGGCCCTGGGAGTGCAGTCCGTAGGTCCGTACGAGCCGGAAGGCGCCGAGCCGCTCCATCATCGCGCGGATCTCCGTGGCCAGCCGCTGCCACAGCAGCATCGACATGCCGTCGTCGATGACGAGCGCCAGATCCAGCCACCGCTCGCGCGCGGGCCGCAGGGCGACGTCCGGCAGCCCGGTCTCGGCGAGCGCCGTCACCGTCGCCTCCACGTCCAGCTCCCGCTTGGAGACGCTCGGCCGGTGCTGCTTGAGCGGGCGCAGCGCCCGGCCGATCCGCAGCTCGGCGCGGAGCGCCTTGCCCTCCGGGACGCGCAGCGCGAGCGCGCCCGGCGGGTCCGGGGCGCGGTGGTCCGCGGACCGGTCCGTGGGGTGGTCGCGGGCGGGGGCGGCGTGCAGCCCCGCCACGCGCCCCTCGGCGGGCGGGGGCGGAGGGCCGGGGAGGGCGCGGGACGGCGGCGGGGAAAGGAGGTAGTCCCCGTCCGCGTCGGTCGGGCCCTCGCCGGCCGGGCCACTGTCCAGCGGGTCTCTCCCGGCCGGGGCCCCGCCCGCCGGGTTCTCGCGGTCGGGGTCGTCGGCCACGGAGACGCGGTCCGGGTGGAGCCGGTCCGCGCCGCCCCCGTCCGCGAACGCGACGTCCCCCTCCGCGAGGTCCTCGTCCGCCGGGGCCTCCGGCACCGCCGGGACGGGGGGCCGGGCGAGGAAGCGCGGCAGCGGCGCGTCCCCGGCCCCCGTGGGCAGCCGTCGCGCCAGCCACAGCGCGTCCAGCAGCTCCTCCTGGGCCAGCGGGACACCGCTGTCGGCGAGGACCGCGAGCAGCGCGCTCAGGTCCGCACCGAGCCGGTCGGCGTCCCCGGTCATCGGGCTACACCGCCCCGCTCAGCCGGTGCAGCACGGCGTCCAGCAGCCCGTCCGCGTCCAGGTCCACGCCGCCCGCCCGCAGGAAGACCGCGTTCAGCAGCTGGTCGGTGGCCAGCTCGCCCGGCGCGCGGCGGCGCAGGAACGCCTGGAGCAGGTCGTCCACCTCGTGCAGCGCGTCCTCGCCCAGGTGCGCGGCGACGATCGCGCGCAGCCGGTGCTCGTCCGGCGGCGGCAGCTCCAGCCGTACGCAGCGGCGCAGGAAGGCGGGCGGGAAGTCGCGTTCGCCGTTGCTGGTGATGACGACGACCGGGAACTCCGCACAGCGCACCCGGCCGCGCACCACGACCGTCTTCTCGTCGATCCGCAGCGTCGGCACGAGCACCTCGGGCTGTTCGTCGGAGAGCCGCGACAGCTCGGGGATCTCGAACTCGCCCTCCTCGAAGACCGTCAGCAGATCGTTCGGCAGGTCCACATCGCCCTTGTCGAGCTCGTCGATGAGCAGGACGCGGGGCCGTGGTCCGGGTACCAGGGCGGTGCCGAGCGGGCCGAGCCGCATGAAGGAGCCGATGTCCGGCTCGGGGCGGCCGTGATCCCGGCTCATGGTCGTCTCGCGCAGCCGGCCGACGGCGTCGTAGCGGTAGAGCGCGTCCTGCACGGTGGAGCGGCTGTTGACCGGCCAGCGCAGCACTTCGCCCAGGCCCAGCTCATGCGCCACCGCATGGGCCAGCGACGACTTGCCCGTGCCGGGCTGGCCGGTGACCAGCAGGGGGCGGCGCAGATGGAGCGCCGCGTTCACGACGTCGGCGTGGCGGGGGGAGATCAGATACGGCGGAGGGGCGTGCCCGGCGGCCCCGGGACGCCCGGCGCCGCCGAACCGCCGCCAGGGCGGGGCCGGCGGCAGCGGCGCCGGGCGTGCCACGCCGTCCCCGCGGAAGAGCCGCCAGCTCGCCGGCGCGTCCGGGGCCGGGCCGTCCGGGGCGGGCGGGGCCGGGGGCGGACCCGGCCGGGGGTTCTGCTGGTACCAGGCGGGACCGCTGTAGTCGATGGTGAACCCGCTGTCGGGAACGGGCTCGTCCCCCTCCGGCACAGGGCCGGCGCCGTCCCTGCCCGAGGCCGCGTCCCGCGACGCGGGGGGAAGGGACCGGGGCCGGTCGTCGTCCCGGCCGCCGTCGCCGCTCCGTGCCGTCATGAGACCTCCATAGCGCTGTCCTTGGTGTTCATCACGTCTCCGTAGGATCGGCCAATTCCAGCCGCGGCATGTCACGGTCGACGTCGGCCCAGGCCAGTACCGGCCGCCCCGGGAAGGATTGCGGGCAGCCGAGGGTCTTGGCGCGGTAGGCGCGCACCGTCTCGGGCAGCCGGCGCGGCGGGGTGCCCGCGACCGTCCGTACGGCGTGGGAGCCGGCCTCCCCGCCCTTGTCCCGGTCCCAGAGCACGACCGGCATCCCCATCGCCAGACACACCTGCACGATCTCGACACGGACATCCGCCGGGACGCCGTCCACGGTGGCCAGCGGGGCGTCCAGCTGATCCATGAGCAGCGCGTACACCCCGTTCTTCCCGCCCGTCGAACGGTCGATGTGCACCGCGCCCCCGTCGTCCAGCCGCGCCCAGCGGTGGCGCAGCGCCGCCTTGAAGCGCTCACCGGACCGCTGCACCAGTTCCGGACAGGTGACCACCAGCGGATACTCCGCGCCCAGCACTCCGGGGACCAGACCGGCCGGGCCCGGCCACTCCCACTGGTCGACCGGGAGCTCCAACCCCTCGCGGTCCACGATGAGTTCGATGACCGGACGGGTGCCCGCCGGGAGCGCCCGGTGCAGCGGTTCGATCACGGTGAGGATGTCCTCGGCCGCCTGCGCGGCGGTGCGGAGCCGGTCGCCGCCGTCCGAGACGCGCCGCGGCCCGGCGCCCTCGTCGCACCACAGCCACAGCCGGTAGCGGCGGGTGCCGTCGCCGTCGGGGTGGGTGGTGAGCCGTACCAGCACCCGGGGCGCCGCCATGGGCGTCCGCTGCCGCTCCGCCCACTCATGGGCGTCCGCCCGGCGCTCCTCCAGGGCCGCCTGGTGGATGCCGAGGCGGGCGGCGACCGCCGTGCTCCAGCGGTGCAGTCCGTCGCGCGGGGCGGGCGGGCACAGGGCCGCCACATAGGCGACCACGCGCAGCAGCCCGGGGACGACCGATGTGCCCTCCGGGACCGGGCGGCTGTCCCCGCGCAGCCCCTCCAGGTACTCGACCAGCGCCGTCAGCCGCGCCGTGCGCACGGCCCGGTCCGGGCTGTCCCAGTCGGCCCCGGCCAGCAGCGCCCCGGGCAGTTCGGCGAGCGGCAGCGCGGCCCGTACGACGGAGGGGAAGCGGGCCGCCGTCCCGAGGGGCACCTCGCCCAGCAGCCCCAGCAACTCGCCCAGCTCACCGGGGGAGAGCAGCCGGGGCACGCCGGACATCCGCCCGGCGGCGAGGAGTTCGGCCACCGCGTGCGGCGCGGCGGGGTGCAGCACCTCGGCGAGGGCGGGCAGCGCGCGGGCGTCGGTGGTGAGCAGCCGCGCGAACTCGTCGACCGAGGGGGCGGAGCCGTCCGTCCGGTGGTGGTGGCCGCACCGCCAGGCGACGGTGCGCGCGCAGTCGGCCCGCCGCTGGGGGTCCGCGAGCGCCCGGCCGAGGACGGCGGCCAGCGCCCGGTGGGCGGGGTCGACGGCCCTCTCGCCCGCCGCCGGCGCGGGCCGGCCGAGGACGTGCTCGGCGCCCGCGCGGGCCAGCTCGGCCCGGATCCGCTGCCAGGGGATGCCCCAGCTGCGCCGGGCGACATGCTGCGGGGAGTACGCGAGCGGGGTGCCGTTGGTGGGGTGGTGCGGGGGTGTGAGGGCGGCCGCCACCAGGCCGACCACCGCGCCCGCCTCGCCCGACCACAGCGGCCCTCCGCTGTAGCCGTGGTCGATGGCGACACCGCTCAGCCCCTCGCCGTCCACATAGCCGATCCGGCCGTCGCACGAGATCACCCGCGCGGTGGCGACGGTGGCGTGCAGCCCGCTGCCGTGCCACGCCCGGACGGACTGCCCCTCGGCCATCGCCTGCCAGTGCGGCGGCCGCACATCGCGGGGGAGCGGCTCGACGATGTCGAGCACGGCGAGGTCGCCGTCCCACTCCACGCCGTTCGCCGCGCCCGGCGGTATCCATACGGCCAGCCGGGCCGTGCACGCGTGCGCATGGCCGTCCGGGCCGTGCACCAGCACCTTCAGGACCTCCTGCGCCGGACGCTCGGCGCAGGTCGTGTCCTCCCTGCCGAGCGCGCAGTTGACGACGTGCGCGCAGGTCAGGAAGCGGTCATGGGGCAGCAGCACGCCGGAGCCGACCGCCTCGCGGTCGAACTGGCTCAGGACCGAGACCGTGGCCGGGCGCTGTCCGGGGGACGGGACGGGGCGGAACCACTCCATCGGTCAGGCCGTGGGGGAGCCCGAGGGACCCGACCGCTGCCAGGTGGCCGAGATCGTCATGCTCGCCTGGCCGTTGGCCCCGACGATGCCGAGCTTGAGGTCCTGGCCGATCTGCACCCCGAACTGCACCTGCATCTCATCGGGCGGATTCGCGGTGGCGGACACGGCGTCGTGCACCTCCTGCAACAGCGGCCCCAGCGGCCGCAGTACGGCCCGTAGGCCGTCGGCCGCCAGCGCCGCCGCGGCTCTCGGTCCCCGGGCCACTGGGGTCACACCTCCGATCCCGCCGGGCAGGGCGGGCCCCTGCCGCTTCGCGCCGTCGCCGTCGCCGTCGCCTTCGCCTTGCCCTTGGCCGTTGGCCGGGGCGGCGGCGGGTGCGGGTGCGGTGCTTACGGGCGTCAGTTCCAGGCGTACGGGGGTGCCATCGGGGAGCGCGAATTCGGCGTAGTCCGTCACGCCCCCATGATGCCGATCTCACCGCGGCTGGTCTCCCCTTTTGCGGCAACATCCCTTGTGGCGCGGGAGAGCGGTGAGCGGGGGCGGCCCCGCCCGGCCCGATGAGGCGGCACGTCGATGTCGGATTTCCGCGAGCGCCCGCCCGCCCCGTCGGCGGATGCTGGACCCATGCACACCGACACCGACCGGTGCCTCCGCGCCGCACGGGCGAAGGACGCCCGCTTCGACGGGTGGTTCTTCATCGCCGTCGTGACCACCGGGATCTACTGCCGGCCGAGCTGTCCGGTCGTCGGGCCCAAGCCCGAGAACATGCGGTTCCTCCCCAGCGCCGCAGCCGCCCAGCAGGCCGGGTTCCGGGCCTGCAAGCGGTGCCGTCCGGACGCCAGTCCCGGCTCGCCGCAGTGGAACGAGCGCGCCGATCTCGTCGCACGGGCGATGCGGCTGATCGCCGACGGGGTGGTGGACCGGGACGGGGTGCCGGGCCTGGCGGCCCGGCTGGGCTACAGCACCCGGCAGGTCGAGCGGCAGCTGCTCGCCGAGCTGGGCGCGGGCCCGCTCGCGCTCGCCAGGGCGCAGCGGGCGCAGACCGCGCGGCTGCTCATCGAGACCAGCGCGCTCCCGATGGCGGACATCGCGTTCGCGGCCGGGTTCGCCAGCGTCCGCGCGTTCAACGAGACCGTACGGGAGGTCTTCGCGCTCACCCCGACCGAGCTGCGGCAGCGGGCCCGGCGCGGCCCGACGAGCAGCGTGCCGGGGGCGCTCACGCTGCGGCTGCCGTTCCGGGCGCCGCTGTGCCCGGACAACCTCTTCGGCCATCTGGCCGCCACCGCCGTCCCCGGCGTCGAGGAGTGGCGCGACGGCGCGTACCGGCGCACGCTGCGCCTGCCGTACGGGCCGGGCGTGGTCACCCTGAGCCCGCGGCCGGACCACATCGCCTGCCGGCTCTCCCTCGCCGACCTCCGCGACCTGGCCGGCGCGATCAGCCGCTGCCGGCGGCTGCTGGACCTCGACGCGGACCCGGCCGCCGTGGACGAGCTGCTGCGTACGGACCCCCAGTTGGCCCCGCTGGTGGACAAGGCGCCGGGGCGTCGGGTGCCGCGCGCGGTGGACGCGGACGAGTTCGCGGTGCGCGCCGTGCTCGGACAGCAGGTGTCCACGGCGGCGGCCCGTACTCACGCCGGCCGCCTGGTGGCGGCGCACGGCGAGCCGGTGGCGGACCCGGCGGGCGGGCTGACCCACCTCTTCCCGTCCGTTCAGGCCCTCGCCGGGCTGGACCCGGAGAAGCTGGCCATGCCCCGCACCCGCCGCGCCACGCTCACCGGGCTGATCGGCGCGCTCGCCGAGGGGCGGGTCGCGCTCGGGGTGGGCAGCGACTGGGACGACGCCCGCGCCGGCCTCGGCGCGCTGCCGGGGCTCGGCCCCTGGACCGTCGAGGTGATCGCGATGCGCGCCCTCGGCGACCCGGACGCCTTCCTCCCCACCGACCTCGGGGTGCGGCGCGCCGCCGCCGGCCTGGGGCTGCCCGCCACGCCCGGCGCCCTCACCCGCCACTCGGCGCGCTGGCGCCCCTGGCGCGCGTACGCCGTCCAGTACCTGTGGGCCACGGACGACGGCCACGCCATCAACCGCCTGCCCGCCGCCTGACCGGCCACCGGCGGGCCCGTACTGCGGCACAATCCCGCGGGGTGAGCCGCCGACCGCCTGCCCGGTACCGCGTAACCCGCCGGGGTGCGCGACCCGGCCCGTGCTTCTGAAACCCGGCCAGGCCCCGCCGAAGCCCGCAACCGCCGAACCCCGCCGAAGCCCGCAATCCCGCCGAAGCCCGCCACAGCCCACCGAACCCCGCCGAACCCAGCGACCGCCGAACCCCGCAACCCCGCCGAAGCCCGCCACAGCCCACCGAACCCCGCCGAACCCCGCCAACGCCCGCCAGGGCAACCGCACCGTCCGGACCCGCCGAGGAAACCCGTGCAGAACCGCACCCACACCGTCGTCGACAGCCCCTACGGCCCGCTCACCCTCGTGGCCACCGGCCCGGAGCTGTCCGGCCTCTACATGGCCGAGCAGCGCCACCGCCCGCCCGAGGAGACCTTCGGCGCGCCCGGCGACCCCGAGGAGGCCCCCTTCGCCGAGACCGTCCGTCAGCTCGCGGCCTACTTCGCGGGCGAGCTGACCGCGTTCGACCTGCCGTTGCGTCTGGACGGCACGCCCTTCCAGCGCCGCGTCTGGGACGAGCTGCGGCGCATCCCGTACGGCGAGACCTGGTCGTACGGCCGGCTGGCCGACCGGATCGGACAGCCGGCCGCCTCCCGCGCCGTGGGCCTGGCCAACGGCAGGAACCCGATCGGCATCATCGTCCCCTGCCACCGGGTCGTCGGCTCGACCGGCGGTCTCACCGGCTACGGCGGCGGCCTGGACCGCAAGCGGCGACTGCTGGAGTTCGAGGCCCGGCGGCAGCTCCCCGGTCTTTTCTGACCCCTCGGGCGCCGGTCAGCGGCCCTGGGCGATGCGGTCCAGCAGGGCGGGCAGGGCCGTGCTGATGGGCTCGCGGACGACCTCGTCCGCGAGCTCGTCGTACGGCGTCGGCTCGGCGTTGACGATGATCAGCCGGGCACCGTGCTCGGCGGCCAGACCGGCGAGCGAGGCCGCGGGCTGGACCTGGAGGCTGGTGCCGACCGCGATGAAGATCTGGCACGCCTGCGCCACCGCGACCGCCTCGGTCAGCACCTCCGGATCGAGGTTCTCCCCGAACATCACCGTGGCCGACTTCAGGATTCCGCCGCACTCCCGGCACGCCGGATCCGCCTCCCCCGCCGCGACCCGCTCCAGCGCCTCCGCCATCCGGGACCGCGCCCGGCAGTGGGTGCACTGCACGGCCCGCGCGGTGCCGTGCAGTTCGAGCACCTTGCGGGCGGGCATCCCGGCGATCTGGTGCAGCCCGTCCACGTTCTGGGTGATCACCCGCACCGGCACCCCCGAGCGCTCCAGCCGGGCGACGGCCTCGTGCGCCCCGTTGGGCCGGGCGTGCAGCGCCTGGCTGTCGCGCCGCATCCGCCAGGAGCGGCGCCGGATCTCCGGGTCGGTCATGTAGTACTCGTACGTCACGAGCTTCTCGGCCTCGGGATCGCGCCGCCACAGCCCCTGCGGGCCGCGGTAGTCGGGGATTCCGGAGTCGGTGGAGATGCCCGCCCCGCTCAGGATCGCCACCAGTGGCCGGTGCGTCGTCTCACTGCTCATGCGGCGAGCGTACGCACCCCCCACGGCCGGCGGCGACCGCGTTTCGCGGGCGGGCGGGCCCAGGCGACCGGCCCTAGCGGTCCGCCGAGAGCGCCAGCCGGTGCGTGCGGGCCGCCAGGTCGCTGATGCGGGCGCCGTCGAAGCCGAAGACGGCGCTGCGCACCCGGTCCGCCAGCGGCTCGGCCCACTGCGGCGGGATGGCGGCCGCACCGCACAGCACGCCCGCGACCGACCCGGCCGTCGCGCCGTTGGAGTCGGTGTCCAGGCCGCCGCGCACGGTCAGGGCGATCGTCGTGGTGAAGTCGCCCGCGCCGTAGAGCAGCCCGGCCGTGAGGACGGCGGCGTTGGGGACCACATGGATCCAGGGCAGCCCGGCGTTCTCCCGCTCCAGCTGACCGAGCGCGGACGCCCACGCCACGCCCGCGTCGTGCAGGGACACCGCCCGGCGCACCGTACGGGCCAGGCGGCAGCGCGGCGGGACGTGGTCCAGGGCGCTGTCGACGGCGGCGTGCGGACCGTCGGCCGTGAACGCGGCGGCGATCAGCGCGGCCGCCCACATCGCCCCGTACACCCCGTTGCCGCTGTGGGAGAGGACCGCGTCGCGCCGGGCCATCGCGGCGGCCCGGTGCGGATCGCCGGGGTTGACCCAGCCGTGGACATCGGCGCGGATCAGGGCGCCGATCCACTCCTGGTAGGGGTTGTCGAGGGTCGCGCTGAGCGGTGGCCGCACCCCGGCCGTGAGGTTGCGGTAGGCGGCCCGCTCGGCGGTGAACGTCTGGAGGTACGGCAGCCGCAGCAGCCACACCTCGCCGACCTGTTCGGTGGTGAAGCCGAAGCCGTGGGTCTCCAGCAGGTGCAGGCCGAGGACGGAGTAGTCGATGTCGTCGTCGCGGCAGCTGCCGTTGATCCGGCCGCGCACGCACTCCTGCCACTCGGGGCGCAGCTCGAACTCCACCGGATCGGGCGGCGGCTCCAGGGCGGGGAGGTAGTCGGTGAGCGGGAGGGCCCCGGCGCGGCGCAGATAGCGGTCGATGCGGTCGCGGGTCCAGACGTCGCCGCGTTCGATGGGTTTGCCGAGCATGTTCCCGGCGATCCGGCCGAGCCAGCCGCCGTGGATACGGTCCGCCAGTGCGCTCCCGCTGAGGGCCATGGGGCACGTGTACCCCTCTGGGACGGGTGTACCGGTGAGCCCGTGCCGGATAGGGTCACAGCGGCGCGACCGCCTGTGCGAATGCGAGGGGTTACCAAGGTGACGGACGCTTCGAAGGCAGAGATCCCGGCAGAGGCGGCGGCAGAGGCCGCGGCCGGGCCCAGGACGTGGGCGGCGGGGCTGGCGACGCCCCCGAAACGCGTACTGATCGCCGCGGACAAGTTCAAGGGCTCGCTCACGGCCGTCGAGGTCGCCGAGCGCGTCACGGCGGGGCTGCGCCGTGGCGCGCCCCGCGGCGGCGAGGGGCTGCGGATCGAGGCGCTGCCCGTCGCCGACGGGGGCGACGGCACGGTGGACGCGGCGGTCGCGGCCGGGTTCGAACGGCGCACGGCGCGGGTCACCGGGCCGCTGGGCGGACCGGTGACGGCGGCGTACGCGCTGCGCGGGTCCACGGCGGTGGTGGAGATGGCCGAGGCGTCCGGGCTGCGCCATCTGCCGGAGGGGGTGTTCGCGCCGCTCACCGCGACCACGTACGGCAGCGGGGAGCTGCTGCGCGCGGCGCTCGACGCGGGCGCCCGCACGATCGTCTTCGGCGTCGGCGGGAGCGCCACGACCGATGGCGGCGCGGGGATGCTCGGCGCGCTCGGCGCGCGCTTCCTGCGCGAGGACGGTACGCCCGTCGCACCGGGCGGGGGCGCGCTGCGCGACCTCGCCACGGCCGATCTGTCCGGCCTCGACCCGCGCCTGGCCGATACCGAGATCGTCCTGGCCAGCGATGTCGACAACCCGCTGACCGGCCCGAAAGGCGCGGCGGCGGTCTACGGCCCGCAGAAGGGCGCGAGCGAGGACGATGTGGCGGCCCTGGACGCCGCCCTCGCCCACTACGCCCGGGTCCTGGAGCGCGCGGTGGGGACCCCGGCCGCCGAGTACGCCCTGGCGCCCGGCGCGGGCGCGGCGGGCGGCATCGGCTACGGCGCGCTCCTCGGCCTGGGCGCGGCCTTCCGCCCCGGTATCGAGGTGATGCTCGACGTCCTCGGCTTCGCGACCGCGCTGGCGGGCGCGGACCTGGTGATCACGGGCGAGGGCTCGCTGGACGAGCAGACCCTCCACGGCAAGGCCCCGGCGGGCGTCGCGGCGGCGGCCCGCGCGCGGGGCATCGAGGTGGTCGCGGTCTGCGGCCGTCTGGCCCTCGCCCCGGCGGCCCTGGGCAGCGCGGGCATCCGCCGCGCCTACGCCCTCACCGACCTGGAACCGGACCCGTCCCGCTGCATCGCCGAGGCGGGCCCCCTCCTGGAACGCACGGCACAACGCCTGGCGGCGGACTTCCTGACCTGACACCGGACGGCCGCCGCCGGGCCCGTCCTCCACCCCGCCCTTCCCCGGACCGGGAACACGTCCCCCGGACCCCACGGGGCGGCTGCGCCCCGGTCCGTCTCCGGGACGTGGGCTTTGCGGCTGCGCCCCGGGGCCCAGGCCCTGGGCCTGGGTGGCCTCGGGCCTCGGCGGGGCTGAGAGGCCGGGCTGGACCGGCGCTTGGCCGGGGCCGGGGACACCGCGGGGACGCATCGGTCCCGGACACGACAACGGGGTGGGCCCGAGCGTCGTGCTCGGGCCCACCCCGTACGGCGGGGGCGGCCGAAGGCCGCGGGGCCGCTAGGGCAGCTGGGCCGCCCTCGCCTCGCGGCGGTTGTCGCGGAAGGCGTTGACCCGGCGGGCCGTGGCGAACAGGGGGATCACCGCGCCCATGACGACCTGGAGGGCGCAGGCCGACTGGAGCAGCAGCTCACCGCCGGGGGCCTCGAAGGCCCAGGCCGCCAGCAGCGCCATGCTGGTCACGATCCAGCTGAGCATGGCCACCGCGAGCCGGCCGCGCGGCTTGGGGTACTCCACCCGGCTCACCATCAGCCAGGCGACGCCGATGATCGCGAGCAGCGTCGGCACGAACGGCAGGCCCAGCAGGACCACCGAGACGACCGTGAGGGCGCCGAAGGGACTCGGCATGCCCTGGAAGACGCCGTCACGCAGGGTGACACAGGAGAATCTGGCCAGGCGCAGCACCACCGCCAGCAGCACCACGATCGCGCCCACCACCGAGACCCGCTGGTAGGCGTCGTCCGAGACCATGCCCCAGACCAGGACGAAGTACGCGGGGGCCAGCCCGAAGCTGATCAGGTCGGAGAGGTTGTCCAGCTCCGCGCCCATCGCCGAGCTGCGCAGCTTCCGCGCGACCAGCCCGTCGAAGAGGTCGAAGACGGAGGCGAGCAGCATCAGCATCACGGCCGAGGCCGCGCTGTGCCGGGTCATGCCGCCGTCCTCGCTGCCCGTGAGGTGCGGGATGAGGACACCGGTGGTGGTGAAGTAGACCGCGAGGAAGCCACAGGTGGCGTTGCCCAGGGTCAGCGTGTCGGCTATCGACAGCCGTGTCGACAGCGGCATGTCGTCCGTCTCGTCGACGGTGTCCACCTCGGCCTCGGGGACCCAGGCGGCCTGGGTATCGGGATCAATCACGGTCAAGGCGAGTCACCCCCGCGGTGGTGGCCTGGCCGACCTCGACCGCGACATCCACACCCTCGGGGAGGTAGATGTCGACGCGCGAGCCGAAACGGATCAGACCGATCCGCTCACCCTGTTCGACCTTGGTGCCCTGGGGCACGTAGGGCACGATACGCCGGGCGACCGCACCGGCGATCTGGACCATCTCGATGTCGCCGAGCTCGGTGTCGAAGTGCCAGACGACCCGCTCGTTGTTCTCGCTCTCCTTGTTGAAGGCGGGTACGAAGCCACCGGGGATGTGCTCCACGGAGGTCACCGTGCCGGCCAGCGGGGCGCGGTTGACGTGCACATTGAGCGGGCTCATGAAGATGGCGACGCGGGTACGTCCGTCCTTCCACGGCATGATGCTCTGCACCACACCGTCGGCCGGAGAGATCACCCGGCCTTGGGTGATCTCTCTCTCAGGGTCGCGGAAGAACCACAGCATGCCCGCCGCGAGCGCGGTGGCGGGCACGGCGACCGCCGTCCAGCGTCCGGAGCGGCGGGCCCGGGCAAGACTGACCGCCGCGGTGGCGACGGTCGGGAGGAGCCACGGCGACGCTCCGCGCGCGAGGCGTAGACCGACCAAGCTGTCGCGTTGTGCAGAGGAATGGCTGTGGGGCATGGATGACCTTCGTAGCGGAGGATGCCGCGACGTGAGACTGGGGACGGCGGCTTTCCGGGATGGTATCGGTTGCGAGCGGTAACTGGGCAAGCGCCAGGGCCTGTCGGTGGCTGGTCAGTGACCGAAGACCCTCGGCGCGGTGTGAGCTTCTTCTCTCGGATACCACCCCAAAAGGGACGTTCAGTCTTGGGTTCGGTATTCCTCCAGGAGCCTCCGTCCAATAATCATTTTCTGAATCTCGGCGGTACCTTCGCCGATGAGAAGCATCGGCGCCTCCCGGTAGAGGCGCTCGATCTCGTATTCCTTGGAGAAGCCGTACCCGCCGTGGATGCGGAACGCGTCCTCCACGACCTCTTTGCAGTACTCCGACGCCAGGTACTTCGCCATTCCCGCCTCGAGGTCGTTGCGTGCGCCCGAGTCCTTCTTCCGGGCCGCATTGACCATCATCGCATGAGCGGCCTCGACCTTTGTTCCCATTTCGGCCAGTTTGAACTGGATGGCCTGGTGCTGCGCGATCGGCTTGCCGAAGGTGTGCCGCTGCTGTGCGTATGCGACGCCCAGCTCGAATGCGCGCCGCGCCACACCGCAGCCGCGCGCGGCCACATTCACCCGGCCGACCTCCACTCCGTCCATCATTTGGTAAAAACCTCGGTCCGGCGTCCCGCCGAGCACCCGATCGGCCGGAATGCGCAGTCCGTCCATGATGAGCTCGGTGGTGTCGACCCCCTTGTAGCCCATCTTCTCGATCTTGCCGGGGATGGTCAGACCGGGCCGCACCTCCCCGAAGCCGGGCTCCTTCTCGACCAGGAAGGTGGTCATCGCCTTGTGCGGGGCGACCCCTTCCCGCGGCTCGCCGGTCCGGCACAGGACCGCCACCAGGGTGGAGGTGCCGCCGTTGGTCAGCCACATCTTCTGGCCGTTCAGGACGTAGTCGTCGCCGTCCCGCACCGCCTTGCTGGTGATCGCCGACACATCCGAGCCCAGCCCCGGCTCCGACATCGAGAAGGCGCCCCGGATCTCGCCCAGTGCCATCTTGGGCAGGAAATACTCCTTCTGCTCCGCGGTGCCGTGCTGTTTGAGCATGTACGCCACGATGAAGTGCGTGTTGATGATGCCCGACACGCTCATCCAGCCGCGGGCGATCTCCTCCACGCACAGCGCGTACGTGAGCAGTGACTCACCCAGACCGCCGTATTCCTCCGGGATCATCAGCCCGAAGACGCCGAGCTCCTTCAGTCCCTCGACGATCGCGGTCGGATATTCGTCGCGATGTTCCAGCTCGGTCGCGACCGGCAGGATCTCCTTGTCGACAAAATCCCTGACCGTGGCGAGGATCTCCCGCTGGATGTCGGTCAGGCCCTCCGTCTGTGCGAGGCGGCTCATATCACTGCCCTCCCAGCTCCGGGCGGCCCGGCTGTTCTCCGCCCCGCTCCTTGATGTACGTGGCGGTCGGCACCATCACCTTGCGCCGGAAGACACAGACCAGGGTGCCGTCCTGCTTGTAGCCCTTGGTCTCCACCTGCACGATGCCCCGGTCCGATTTGGACTTCGACGGCGTCTTGTCCAGAACCGTCGTCTCGCCGTAGATCGTGTCGCCGTGGAAGGTGGGCGCGACATGCCGAAGCGACTCGATCTCCAGATTGGCGATCGCCTTTCCCGAGACATCGGGCACGGACATGCCCAGCAGCAGTGAGTAGATGTAGTTGCCGACTACCACGTTCTTGCCGAAATCGGTCGTCTTCTCGGCGTAGTTGCTGTCCATGTGCAGCGGGTGGTGGTTCATGGTGAGCAGACAGAAGAGGTGGTCGTCGTATTCGGTGACCGTCTTCCCCGGCCAGTGCCGGTAGACGTCGCCCACCGTGAACTCCTCATAGGTACGGCCGAACTGCATGGCTCACGCCTCCGGGGGCTGGAAAGTGGACGTACGGGTCATCCCGGCCGCGCGGCCCTTGCCCGCGATGACCAGGGCCATCTTGCGGCTGGCCTCGTCGATCATCTCGTCGCCGAGCATCGCCGAGCCCTTCATACCGCCCGCTGCCGAGGTGCAGTGGTCGTAGGCGTCCAGGATCAGCTCGGCGTGGTCGTAGTCCTCCTGCGACGGCGAGAAGACTTCGTTGGCCGCCTCCACCTGACCCGGGTGCAGCACCCACTTGCCGTCGTAGCCGAGCGCGGCGGCGCGCCCGGCCACCTCGCGGAAGCCGTCCACGTTGCGGATCTGGAGGTAGGGGCCGTCGATCGCCTGGAGGTCATGGGTGCGGGCCGCCATCAGGATCCGCATCAGGATGTAGTGGTACGCGTCCGCCGGATAGCCCGGCGGCTGCTCGCCCACGACCAGGGACTTCATGTTGATGGACGCCATGAAGTCGGCCGGGCCGAAGACGATGGTCTCCAGACGCGGCGAGGCGCCGGCGATCTCGTCCACGTTGACCAGGCCCTTGGCGTTCTCGATCTGCGCCTCGATACCGATCCGCCCGACCTCGAAGCCCATCGTCTTCTCGATCTGGGTGAGCAGCAGGTCGAGCGCGATCACCTGCTGGGCGTCCTGCACCTTGGGCAGCATGATGCAGTCCAGGTTGGGGCCGGCGCCCTCGACGACCGTGATGACGTCCCGGTACGTCCAGTGGGTGGTCCAGTCGTTGACCCGCACTACCCGGGTCTTACCGGTCCAGTCGCCCTCGTTCAGCGCCTTGACGATGGAGTGCCGGGCGTCCTCCTTGGCCAGCGGCGCACAGGCGTCCTCCAGGTCCAGGAAGACCTGGTCGGCCGGGAGCCCCTGGGCCTTCTCCAGGAAGCGCGGATTGGAACCGGGGACGGCCAGGCAGGAGCGGCGGGGGCGGAGCCGGGCGGCGGCGGAGGAGCGGTCGGGGGCGGTCATGCGGGAACCTCCAGAGGGGGAAGCGTGTGCGCGGCACGGATCGCATCGACGATACGGCCGATGATCTCCGTGATACCGAAGTCCTTGGGGGTGAAGACGGCGGCCACACCCGCCGCACGCAGGGCGGCGGCGTCCGTGGCCGGGATGATCCCGCCGACGATGACGGGGATGTCCCGGGCGCCCGCGCCGCGCAGCCGCTCCAGGACGTCGGGCACCAGCTCGGCGTGCGAACCGGACAGGATGGACAGACCGACACAGTGCACGTCCTCGGCCACGGCGGCCGAGACGATCTGCTCGGGGGTGAGCCGGATGCCCTGGTAGACCACCTCGAAGCCGGCGTCCCTGGCGCGCACCGCGATCTGCTCGGCGCCGTTGCTGTGCCCGTCCAGACCGGGCTTGCCGACCAGCAGCCGCAGCCTGCCGCCGCCCAGCTCGGCGGCGGTCTTGTCGACCTTCTCGCGGACCGTGGCCAGCAGGGAACCCGCCTCCGCGGTGACGGCCACGGGCGCGCCGCCGACCCCGGTGGGGGCGCGGAACTCACCGAAGACATCGCGCAGCGCCCAGGCCCACTCCCCGGTGGTCACGCCCGCACGGGCGCAGCGCAGCGTCGCGGGCATCAGGTTCTCGGTCCCCGCGGCGGCCTTACGGAGGGCGGCGAGGGCCTCCTGGGCGGGGCCCTCCGCGCGCCGCTCGCGCCAGGTGTGCAGGGCCGAGACCACCCGCGCCTCGTTCTCCGGGTCCACCGTCATGATCGCGGTGTCGAGATCGGCGGTGAGCGGATTGGGCTCGGTGGACTCGTAGCAGTTGACGCCGACGATCTTCTCCTCGCCCGCCTCGATGCGCGCCCTGCGCTCGGCGTGGGAGGCCACCAGCCGCGCCTTGAGGTAACCGGACTCGACGGCGGCCATCGCCCCGCCCATCTCCTGGATCCGCTCGATCTCCGCCTCGGCCTCCTCGACCAGCGCGGCGACCTTGGCCTCGACCACCTGGGAGCCCTCGAAGATGTCGTCGTACTCCAGCAGGTCGCTCTCGTGGGCGAGTACCTGCTGGATGCGCAGCGACCACTGCTGGTCCCAGGGGCGGGGCAGGCCCAGCGCCTCGTTCCAGGCCGGGAGCTGGACGGCGCGGGCGCGGGCGTCCTTGGAGAGGGTCACGGCCAGCATCTCCAGGACGATGCGCTGGACGTTGTTCTCCGGCTGGGCCTCGGTCAGGCCGAGCGAGTTCACCTGGACGCCGTAGCGGAACCGGCGGTGCTTGGGGTTCTCGATCCCGTAGCGCTCATGGGTGACGCGGTCCCAGATGCGGCCGAAGGCGCGCATCTTGCACATCTCCTCGATGAACCGGACGCCGGCGTTCACGAAGAACGAGATCCGGGCCACCACCTCGCCCTTACGGTCCTCGGGAACCTGGCCGGAGGCGAACACCGCGTCCAGGACGGAGATCGCCGTGGCCATCGCGTAGGCGATCTCCTGCACCGGAGTGGCCCCGGCCTCCTGGAGGTGGTAGCTACAGATGTTGATCGGGTTCCACTTGGGGATGTGGTGGACCGTGTACGCGATCATGTCGGTGGTCAGCCGCAGGCTCGGACCCGGCGGGAAGACGTGCGTACCGCGCGAGAGGTACTCCTTGACGATGTCGTTCTGCGTCGTCCCCTGGAGCTTCGCGATATCGGCGCCGTGTTCCTCGGCCACGACCTGATACAGCGCCAGCAGCCACATCGCGGTCGCGTTGATGGTCATGGAGGTGTTCATCCGCTCCAGGGGGATCTCCTGGAACAGCCGCCGCATGTCGCCCAGATGGGAGACCGGGACGCCGACCCGGCCCACCTCGCCCCGGGCCAGGAGGTGGTCGGGGTCGTAGCCGGTCTGGGTGGGCAGGTCGAAGGCGACCGACAGCCCGGTCTGGCCCTTGGCCAGGTTGCGCCGGTACAGCTCGTTGGACGCCTCGGCGCTCGAGTGCCCGGCGTAGGTCCGCATCAGCCAGGGCCGGTCCTTGGGACGGGGCGCGCCACTCATCGGACGTCCTTGCCGTGCTCGACGGTCCGCTCCGGCACGTCACGGAACAGGTTGATGGCGTCGATGTGCCGGTCGCGCATCGCCTGGTCGCGCACGCCCATGCCCTCCTCCGGGGCCAGGCACAGCACCCCGACCTTGCCCTGGTGGCGGTTGCGGTGCACGTCGTACGCGGCCTGGCCGGTGTCCTCCAGCCGGTAGGTCTTGGAGAGCGTCGGGTGGATCCTGCCCTTGGCGATCAGCCGGTTGGCCTCCCACGCCTCGCGGTAGTTGGCGAAGTGGGAGCCGATGATCCGCTTCAGCGACATCCACAGATAGCGGTTGTCGTACTCATGGGTGTACCCGGAGGTCGACGCGCAGGTGACGATCGTGCCGCCCTTACGGGTGACATAGACGGATGCGCCGAAGGTCTCGCGGCCCGGGTGCTCGAAGACGATGTCCACGTCCTCGCCGCCGGTCAGCTCGCGGATCTTCTTGCCGAACCGCTTCCATTCGCGCGGGTCCTGGGTGCCGTCGTCCTTCCAGAACCGGTAGTCCTCGGCGGTGCGGTCGATGATCGCCTCGGCGCCCATCCGCCGGCAGATCTCGGCCTTCCGCGGCGAGGAGACCACACAGATCGGGTTGGCCCCGCCGGCCAGCGCGAACTGGGTGGCGTAGGAGCCGAGTCCGCCGCTCGCGCCCCAGATCAGGACGTTGTCGCCCTGCTTCATCCCGGCGCCGTTACGGGAGACCAGCTGCCGGTAGGCGGTGGAGTTGACCAGGCCCGGGGCGGCCGCCTCCTCCCAGCTCAGATGGGCGGGCTTGGGCATCAGCTGGTTGGCCTTGACCAGGGCGATCTCGGCGAGCCCGCCGAAGTTGGTCTCGAAGCCCCAGATGCGCTGCTCGGGGTCGAGCATGGTGTCGTTGTGGCCGTCGGAGCTCTCCAGCTCGACCGACAGACAGTGCGCGACGACCTCGGCGCCCGGCTTCCAGGCGTTCACACCGGGGCCGGTGCGCAGCACGACGCCCGCGAGGTCGGAGCCGATGATGTGGTACGGCAGGTCGTGCCGCTTGGCCAGGGGGGAGAGCTTGCCGTACCGCTCCAGGAAGCCGAAGGTCGGCAGCGGCTCGAAGATCGAGGTCCACACGGAGTTGTAGTTGACCGAGCTGGCCATCACGGCGACGAGGGCCTCGCCGGGGCCCAGCTCGGGCACCGGCACCTCGTCCACGTGCAGTGACTTGCGGGGGTCCTTCTCCCGGGTGGTGAGGCCCGCGAACATGTCGGCCTCGTCCTTGCGCACGGTCACCGCGCGGTACGACTCGGGGATGCGCAGTGCCGCGAAGTCCTCGGGTGCTGTGTCCGACGCCAGGATCGCGTCAAGTATCTCGTTCATCGGTGCCTCCGGCGAAGCGTCCACGGGGGACGCCTGAGGGAACGCTGGGCTCGTGACGGGTGAATGCTGATGCGGTGCCGTCGGTTCGGCGGAGGTGGTGCTGATGGCGGCGCGGGTGGCGCCGGGCGCCTGGTGACGCAGGCGTTGTCCGGGCGCGCAAAGCGGCTTGCGGGGACAGCCGGCGCACGGCGGTTGGCAGCGCGCCGGCCGCCCGGACACCCTCACCGTATGGCACCCTGTGCCACGTCGCAAGACACTGGGTGCCAACAAATTCCCTCAGTTGTCATCTCGGCTGCACACATGAGCAACGACGGCCGCCCCGAGCCGGGGCGGCCGTCGTTGCTCATGTGTGGCCGGCGGTGTGTGGCCGGCGGGGTGCGGAGCTACCGCTTGAGAGCCTCCTTGATCGTCCGCATGACCTCGGTCAGCGGCGCGTCCGTCCGCGCCACCATCACCACCACCTCGTCCTCCTCCGTCGCCGACACCGCCGCCGCGGGGCGCTGCCGGGCCGGAGCGGGGCGGCCGCCGATGCCGGTGCCGAAGGTCTCCCGGACGATCGCGAAGGCGTGGTCCAGCTGCGCCTCCACATCGCCCTGGCCCCCCGCCCGCAGCCAGCGCCGCAGCACATGGTTGTGGGCCGTGACCACGGCCGAGGCGGCCACCTCGGCCAGCAGCGGATCGTCGTCGCCGTCGTGGTGCGCGCCCTCGTCGAAGTGGCCCAGCAGATAGCGGGTGAACAGCCGCTCGTAGCGGGCCACCGAGGCGATCTCCCGCTCCCGCAGGGCCGGTACCTCACGGGTCAGCCGGTAGCGCTCCACGGAGACGGTCGGCGCGGACGCGTACATCCGCATGACCTCCTTGATCCCGCGGCACACGGTGTCCAGGGGGTTCTCATGCGGAGGCGCCGCGTCCAGCACCGCCGCGGCCCGCACCAGCGTGTCGTCGTGGTCCGGGAAGATCGCCTCTTCCTTGGAGCGGAAGTGCCGGAAGAAGGTGCGCCGGGCCACCCCCGCGCGGGCCGCGATCTCATCGACGGTCGTCGCCTCGTACCCCTGCGTCGCGAACAACTCCATGGCCGCGGCGGCGAGTTTGCGCCGCATGGACAGACGCTGAGCCGCGGCGCGGCGGCTTCCCGCGCTCTCACCGCCGCCGGACGAGGGGGGTCGCTTCGTACGCTCCGTACGCGTGGCCTTCACGGGCTGGGACATGTGGGGAACGTAACACGCTTGTGTGTGCCGGTGCGGGGGCAGACCGACGGACGGCTCCAGCAGCCCGCCCCACCGGGCACCGGACTGCGCCGGTCCGCCCCACCCGGAGCCGAATTCAGGCCTTGGCATACTCGCGGAAGCCGCGCCCCGTCTTGCGCCCCAGGCACCCGGCCGCGACCAGATGCTCCAGCAGCGGCGCCGGCGCCAGACCCGGTTCCCGGAACTCCCGGTGCAGCACCTGCTCGATGGCCAGCGACACATCGAGCCCCACGACGTCGAGCAGTTCGAAGGGGCCCATCGGATAGCCGCCGCCCAGCTTCATCGCGGCGTCGATGTCGTCCGGGGTGGCGTAGTGCTCCTGGACCATCTTCACCGCGTTGTTGAGGTACGGGAACAGCAGGGCGTTCACGATGAAACCGGCCCGGTCGCCGCAGTCCACCGGATGCTTGCCCACCGCCGCGCACACCGCGTGCGCCGTCGCGCGCACCTCGTCCGCCGTCAGCACGGTGTGCACCACCTCGATGAGCTTCATCGCGGGCGCCGGGTTGAAGAAGTGCAGGCCCACCACGTCCTGCGGGCGCGACGTCGCCCGCGCGCAGGCGATGACCGGCAGCGATGAGGTGGTCGTGGCCAGCACCGCACCCGGTTTGCAGACCTTGTCCAGCGCCCGGAACAGCTCCTGCTTGACGACCAGGTCCTCGGCCACCGCCTCCACGGCCAGATCCACCGAGCCGAACGCGTCCGGCGAATCCGCCGTAGTGATCCGCTCCAGCGCCTGCCGCCGGGCCTGTTCGGTCATCCGCCCCTTGGCCACCGACCGCCCCAGGGACTTCGCGATGCGGGCCTTCGCCGCCCCGGCCTTCTCCAGGGTCCGGCCCGCCAGCACCACCTCCAGGCCCGCCTTGGCGAAGACCTCGGCGATCCCGGCGGCCATCGTGCCCGAACCCGCGACGCCGACCGCGCGCACCGGGCGCGCCCCGTCGGTGGAGTGCCGCACCTGGTCCGACGCGGCGTCCGGGACCACGGTGCCGCTGCCCGGCGCCTCGTACGTATAGAAGCCGCGGCCCGCCTTACGGCCGGTGAGACCGGCCTCGGCGAGCTGCCCCAGGACGGGCGCGGGCGCGTGCAGCCGGTCACCGGAGGCGGCGTACATGGCCTCCAGGACGGTACGGGCGGTGTCGATGCCGATCAGGTCGAGCAGGGCCAGCGGGCCCATCGGCAGCCCGCAGCCGAGTCTCATCGCGGCGTCGATGTCCTCCCGCGCCGCGTACTTGGCCTCGTACATCGCGGCGGCCTGGTTGAGATAGCCGAACAGCAGCCCGTCGGCGACGAACCCGGGCCGGTCGCCGAGCGCCACCGGCTCCTTGCCCAGATCGCGGGCGAGCGCGGTGACCGCCTCGACGGCCGCGGGGGCGGTCAGCACGCTGGAGACGATCTCGACGAGCTTCATGGCCGGCGCCGGATTGAAGAAGTGCAGGCCCAAAACCCGTTCCGGATGGGCGGATTCGGCGGCCAGCCGGGTCACCGACAGCGCGTTGGTGCCGGTCGCGATGACCGCGGCGGGGCTGACCACGGTGTCCAGCTCGGCGAAGACCTCGTGCTTGGTGTCGTAGTCCTCGGGCACCACCTCGATCACCAGGTGCGCGTCGGCGGCGGCACGCAGATCGGTCGAGACGCGGAATCGGTCCAGGATTCCGGCCCGTTCCCGCTCGCTGATCCGCTCGCGCCGCACGGCGCGGGCGGTGGCGGCCTCGAGCGCGGTGACGGCTCGGCGGCAGGCGCTCTCGCTGATGTCGATGCCGATCACCTCGCGGCCCGCTCGGGCCAGGATCTCGGCGATGCCGGTGCCCATCGTGCCGAGCCCGACGACGGCGACAGTAGTGAGCGGGGCCCGGGAGGGGGAGAGATCAGAGGGGGACGTAGTGCTGACGCCGGTGTGTGGGAGACGACGGTCCATCGCGGACTCCAGAGGGTGTTCCCCGGAACGGGGATGACGTGACGACTGAGGGGAGCTCGGGTCATGCCGCTGCCACCGCTCACGCCACGCATGCGCGGGGGGCTGACGCGGCTGACGCACATCCCCGACGGAAGGTCTTGCACGCTCCCTGGCGGACAGCGCCGTACGGAGGAGACTGCCCGTGGGAGACACGCGGCCGGCCCTGTCCCGGGGCCATGCCGTATCTGCTTGTGGGAACTGCCGAACCGACGTCACACAGGGCGGCTGCGTCACCAGGCCGCCGGAGCAGGGGTGCTGCTCGTGTGGCCATATTAACTCGCGGGTAACCAAGATGCCAGAGCCATTGTGAGTCCGTGCCGGGACGCGGCTCACCGGGGAGGGGAGACCTCGTATGGACGATGAATTCCGGACGCTGACGGAGCGGGTACGGGCCTCGCTCACGACCCCGCAGGAAACCGCGGCCCATGCCTCGCTGCTCGCGCTCGTGCGCCAGGGCACCCCCGCCGCGCGCGAACAGCTGGCCCGCATCCTGGTCGCGCCGGAGCAGCCGCTGTGGGCGCGGGAGACCGCGGCCTTCGTGCTCGGCAGCGCGGGCGACCGCCGGGCCTTCGAAACCCTCGTCCTGCTGCTCAACTACCGCGAGCCGGCCCGCTGTGCGACCGCCGCCCGGGTGCTGGCCCGCCTCGGCGATCCGCGCACCGCGAGGGCCGCCGCCGCCCTGGCCACGAACCCGCTGCGCACCGCGTACTCCCTGCACCCCATCCGGCTGCTGGTGGAGCTGCGCGCCCCCGAGTCCGTACCGGCCCTGGTCGCCGCACTGGAACGGCAGTTGGCGGCCCGCGACCGCCACTGGGCGATCGCCCGCGCCTGCGTCGAGGGCCTGGGCGCGATCGGCGACGAGCGCGCCATCCCGGCCCTGACCGCTGCCGCCCGGCACATACGCCTCAGCGCGGCGGCCGCCGCCGCCCTGGCCCGCATCACCGGCGAAGGCGCCGTCACGGGCGGTGGCGCCCCGGAGCCGGCGGGCACGGCCGGTAAGGCCGGTAAGGCGGAGAGCGTGGGTGAGGCCCGCGTGCCGTGAGGGGAGCCGTGTTCGTGCCGCGGTGACCGGGACGACCCATAGCAGTGACGGCCTATAGCAGTGACGGCCTATAGCAGTGACGGTCTACAGCGGTGACGGCCTATAGCAGTGACAGCTGGGACGGCGCCGGGGGCGAGTCGGACCGGGTCTCCGGCTCCTCCTGGACGTTGCGGTGCGCGCCCGCCGCGTACGGGCCGATGCCGTACTCGGCGGCGAAGTCGTGCACCATCCCGGTGATCCGCCGCTGGTACCACTTCGGGGCGTAGGAGCCGCCCTCGTAGAGCGCGTCGTACCGCCGCAGCAGGCGCGGATGGCGGTGGGTGAGCCAGGTGGTGAACCACTCGCGGGCGCCCGGACGCAGATGGAGCACCAGCGGGGTCACGGAGCTGGCCCCGGCCTCGGCGATCGCCCTTACGGTGGCGCGCAGTTGCTCGGGGGAGTCGCCGAGGAAGGGGATCACCGGGGCCATCAGCACCCCGCACGGAATCCCGTGGGCGGACAGCGTCCGCACGACGTCCAGGCGCCGCTCGGGCGAGGGCGTGCCCGGTTCGACCGTGCGCCACAGCTCGCCGTCGGTGAAGCCGACCGAGACCGAGACGCCGATGTCGGTGACGCGTGACGCCCGCCGCAGCAGCTCCAGATCGCGCAGGATCAAGGTGCCCTTGGTGAGGATCGAGAAGGGGTTGGCGCGCTCCGTGAGCGCCGTAAGGATGCCGGGCATCAGTTGGTACCGGCCCTCGGCGCGCTGGTAGCAGTCCACGTTCGTGCCCATCGCGATGTGCTCACCGGACCAGCGGCGGGAGGCCAGCTCGCGGCGGAGCAGCTGAGGCGCGTTGGTCTTCACCACGATCTGGGAGTCGAAGCCGAGCCCGGTGTCCAGGTCCAGATAGCTGTGCGTCTTGCGCGCGAAGCAGTAGACGCAGGCGTGGGTGCAGCCACGGTACGGATTCACCGTCCATTCGAACGGCATCCGGGAGGCGCCGGGCACCCGGTTGATGATCGAGCGCGCCCGGATCTCATGGAAGGTGATCCCGCGGAACTCCGGGGTGTCGAAGGTGCGGGTGGTCACCGCGTCCGCGGCGAAGAGGGCCAGGGTGGCCGCCCCGTCGTCTCTGCTCAGGTTGTCCCAGCGCATCGCAGGCACCTCCGGGTCTCGCTCGTACCACAATAGAACACATGTGTGATTCGTTTTCGTCAAGCCTGGATTTGGGCCGGTGACCTGGAGGTGGTTGGCTTGCGCTTGTCAGGACGTCACGGGCAGGGACGTCACGTCGAACGCGGGAGGAAAAGCGATGGGGCAGGTCGAAGCCACCACGGAGCGGATCGTCACGGGTAAGCCCGAGGACGTGTTCGACGCACTCGCCGACTATCGCGAGACCCGCCCCCGGCTGCTTCCGCAGCAGTTCAGCGAGTACGAGGTGCGCGAGGGCGGCGACGGCGAGGGCACCGTCGTGCACTGGAAGCTCCAGGCCACCAGCAAGCGGGTGCGCGACTGCCTGCTGGAGGTCTCCGAGCCGACCGACGGCCGGCTGGTCGAGAAGGACCGCAACTCCTCCATGGTCACCACCTGGACGGTCACCCCGGCAGGTGAAGGCAGGTCGCGGGTGGTCGTCACCTCGACCTGGACCGGCGCGAGCGGCATCGGCGGCTTCTTCGAGCGGACCTTCGCGCCCAAGGGGCTGGCCCGGATCTACGACGAGCTGCTGGCCAAGCTCGCCGCCGAGACCGCCCAGTAGCCCCTCGGGTCCGAGCCGGAGCCCGAACCCGAGCCCGGCCCCCGTCTCCGGACCGAACGTCGCATTCACCGGTTCGGGTGGTTTTCTCCGCTGTCCGGCATACCCCCGTACACGCTCTCACCGGGGGGAATGCCATCGGCCGTCCCTCGTCGACGATTCGTCGCTGTTTGCCCCTGATTGCGCGTGATGCGAGAAATGGGCGGCGCAGACGTGACGAGGGGAGAAGGACGTGGGCGGCACCACCGGGGCCACCGTGCCGAAGCGGCGAGAGGGCCACGAGCGGGCCGGGGCGTGCGAACCGGCGGGCCCTCCCGCCCACGCCACCGACGAGAGGCCTGGGGAAGCCGGGGCGGGCCCTCCACCGCCGCCGGTGCCGGTGGCGGTGGAGGCGGGCGACGCCGCCCCGGCCCCCCTCCCGCTCAGCCCGGCCCGGGTGTGGATGGTCTTCGTCGCGCTGATGCTCGCGCTGCTGCTCGCGGCACTCGAACAGACCATCGTCGCCACCGCCCTCCCCGAGGTGGTCGGTGAACTCCACGGCCTGGACAAGATGTCCTGGACCGTCACCTCCTACCTCCTCGCGGTCACCGTCGTGCTGCCGCTCTACGGCAAGCTCGGCGATCTCATCGGCCGTAAGAGCGTCTTCCTCTTCGCGATCGTCGTCTTCGTCGCCGGGTCCGCGCTCGCGGGCTGGTCACGCACGATGGACGAGCTGATCGCCTTCCGCGCCGTCCAGGGCGTGGGCGCCGGCGGTCTGATGATCGGGGTCCAGGCGATCATGGCGGACATCGTTCCTCCCCGGGAACGCGGCCGCTATATGGGGCTCATCGGCGCCGCGTTCGGCCTCGCCTCGGTGGCCGGGCCGCTGCTCGGCGGGTTCTTCACCGACCATGTCTCCTGGCGCTGGTGCTTCTACGTCAACGTCCCCTTCGGGCTGGTCACCCTCGCCGTCGTGGCCGCCGTCCTCAAGGTGCCGGAGCCGGCCCGCCGGGCGCGCTTCGACGTTCTGGGCGCGCTGTTCCTGTCGGTGTTCTCCACCTGCGCGGTGCTGCTGACGAGTTGGGGCGGCACGGAGTACGCATGGGGCTCCCGCGTCATCCTCGGGCTCGCCCTGGGCGCGGCGGTCGCGGCGGTCCTCTTCGTCGTCGTGGAGTGCGTCGTCCCCGAACCGATCATCCCCATGCGGCTGTTCCGCGACTCGGTCTTCTGCGTCAGCGGACTGATCGGCGCCGTCGTCGGCGTCGCCCTCTTCGGCGCCGCCAGCTATCTGCCGACCTTCCTCCAGATGGTCGACGGCGTCTCGGCCACCGAGTCGGGGCTGCTGATGGTGCCCATGATGGGCGGCATGGTGCTGGCCTCCGTCCTCTCCGGCTACCTCATCAGCACCACGGGCCGCTACAAGCTCTTCCCGATCCTCGGCGGGCTGATCTCCGCCATCGGCATGTGGCTGCTCTCCCGGCTCGAGGAGGACACCTCCCGCCAGGACTACAGCCTGTGGATGGGCGTCCTCGGGCTCGGCATCGGGCTCGTCCTGCCGGTGCTCATCCTCGCCGTGCAGAACTCCGTGCCCGTCGCCGACCTCGGCTCGGCCACCAGCGCCAACAACTACTTCCGGCAGATCGGCGGCAGCGTCGGCGCGGCCGTGTTCGGCACGCTCTTCGCGAACCGGCTCGCCGACCGCCTGAGGGTCGACCTGCCCTCCGGGGCGGCGAACGGGCACGGCGGCGACGGCTCCGGTCTGCCCGATCCCGACTCGGTCACCCCGCAGATGGTGCACGCGCTGCCGGGCGCCCTGCGCGACGGCTACATCGCGGCGTACGCCCACGCCATGCCGCGGATCTTCCTCTATCTCGTGCCGGTGCTCGTCCTGGGCTTCCTGCTCGCCTTCCTGCTGAAGGAGAAACCTCTGGTGTCCCACACCGACTACGCCGTCCAGCAAGACCCGCATGACCTGCGAGAGCCGGTGGTGCCGGCCGCGCGCACCGGCGCCGGGCCCCGGCACGCCGGGTCCGCCGCGCCGCCGCCCGCCGCGGGCGTCCCGGTGTGCGGCACGGTCCAGCACCACGACGGCACCTCGGTCCCCCGGGCCGCCCTGACCCTCATCGACGTCGGCGGCCGCCAGATCGGGCGCGGCGCCACCGGGGAGGACGGGCGGTACGCGCTGAGCACGCCCGGCGCCGGGTCCTACGTGCTGATCGCGGCGGCCGGCGGCCACCAGCCGCGCGCGGTCAGCGTCACCGTCGGGGACCGGCCGGTCGAGCTGGACGTGGTCCTCGGCGGCGCGGGGCGGCTCGCCGGTGCCGTCCTTACGGCCGACGGCACGCCCGTAAGGGAGGCGACCGTCACCCTGACCGATGTGCGCGGCGAGGTCGTCGCGGCCACCCGCAGCGGGCGCGAAGGCGGTTATGTGATGGACGAGTTGGTGGCGGGTGAGTACACTCTCGCCGCCAGCGCCCCCGCGTTCCGCCCCGCCGCCCTCCCCGTCACCGTCCAGGCCGCGCGCGAGACCCGGCAGGACGTCGAACTGGCCGGTGGCGCGGTTCTGCGCGGGGTCGTCCGGGCCACCGGCGGCCGGGTGGTGGAGGACGCCCGGGTCACGCTGCTGGACGCGGCCGGCAATGTGGTCGACACGGCGACGACGGGCCCGGACGGCGCGTTCCGCTTCATCGACCTGTCGGCGGGCGAGTACACGGTCATCGCGGCGGGCTACCCGCCGGTGGCGACGGTCCTCCAGGTCGCGGGCGGCGGCCGTACGGAGCGCGATCTGCAACTGGGCTACGAGGACTAGACCTCGAGCCGGGAGGCGTACCGAAACGGCGCCTCCCGGCTCAAGGCCCCCGCACGCACGCGCACATGACACCTATTCGGGTATTGCCTCCCGTCGGCGCCCGCAACAGCCGTACCGTGGGTAGCACTGTCGCAGATCTTGCGTGCGAAGGAGTCTTCCGCCTATGGAGTACGGCACGTCGCGCTGCGGCGACGGCCGGGGCGAGCCGCCCGCGGTGCCTAAGCAGCGCACGGGTGTCCACGGGAGGATGCCGCTCGCGGTCGTCGTCATCGACGCCGACGGACTCGTCACGCACTGGAGTTCCGGGGCGCGCAGGCTCTTCGGACCCGCCCGCGAACAGGCCGTCGGCGCTCCCGCCGTCGATCTGATGCCGGTCTCCGGCGCGTTGCGCGGCGCACAGGTGCGCACCGACGCGACGGGCCGCCCCGAGCTCGACGACTCGCGGCTCGGCACCGCGTCCTACCCCACCGCGGGGCGGGCCCGTATGGCGGACCCGGACCATGGCCAGGCCGACGTCCTGTGGTGGGCGTACCCCCTGGTGGGTCCCGGACCGGAGCGGCTGCTGGTGCTGGCGGCGGACGCCAAGGGGGTGGGCGGCGGCGCGCTGGGGCAGGACGAGCGGATCGCACCGGTGTTCGCGCTGCACACCGAGTTCCCCGGCGCCGAGCGGTTGGCCGACCGGCTGCCGGACATCCTGCCCAACATGGGTCCGGCCACGGCCGGCCGGATCGTCGCCCAGGTGCTGGAACTGGGCTATCCGGTACTGGAGATCAGCCGCTGTGAGCGGGTGCCGGTGACCCCGGACTGGGGGATGCCGCGCTACCGCGAGCGCCTGGCGCGCCAGGAGGCCGTGCGGCGGCGCGCGGTCGTGGCGGACGGCGCGCCGGAGCAGGCGCACACCCCCGAGCGGCCGCTGGACCCCGGCGATGTGGACCTGGAGCACGCGGCGGTCCGTGAGCGGCTGGAGTTCCTCAACGAGGTCAGCGGCCGCATCGGCACCTCCCTGGACCTCGCCCGCACCATCCGCGAGGTGACCAGCGCCGCCGTCCCGCGCTTCGCGGACTTCGCCGGGACGCATCTGCGCGCCCAGGTGCTGGCGGGCGAGGGGTTCCCCGAGGGCCCGCCCGACGTCACCACCGTCTGGCACCGCGTCTGGGTCGAGCACAACGACGAACCGGGCCGCTGGGACGACACCGTGCCGGTCGGGGAGAGCATCGCGTTTCCCGATCACACCCCGTTCTTCCAGTGCATGGTCACCGGCGATCCGGTGCTGATCCCGTACATCAGCGACGAGGTGGGCGACCGGATCGCCGGGCAGTTCGAGAAGCGCGACCTCAGACCCCTGATCAACGGCCGGTCGATCCTGATCGTGCCGCTCAAGGCGCGCGATGTGGTGCTGGGTTTCATGGTGCTGCTGCGGCGCCCCGGGCGTGAGCCGTTCGACGACATGGACCGCACGACCGGAGCCGAACTGGCCGCCCGCGCCGGGCTCGTCCTCGACAACGCCCGTATGTACACCCACCAGGAGAACGTCGCGGAGACGCTCCAGGACAGCATGCTGCCCCAGGTGACCCCGCGCATGGCGGGCTGTGACACCGCCACCCGCTATCTGCCCGGGACCCGGCTCGGCCGGGTCGGCGGCGACTGGTTCGACACCATCAAGCTGCCCGGTTCGCGCACCGCGCTGGTGGTCGGCGACGTCATGGGACACGGGCTCACCTCGGCGGCCATGATGGGGCAGTTGCGCACCGCCGTGCAGACCATGGCCGCGCTCGACCTGCCGCCCGCCCAGCTGCTGCGCAGCCTCGACGATCTGGCCCAGCGGCTCGGTGAGCACTACCTGGCCACCTGTCTGTACGCCGTCTACGACCCCGTCCGCTCCGAGCTGCTGATCGCCAACGCGGGCCATATCCCGCCCGTGCTGGTGCGGGCCCAGGACGGCCGCAGCGAGCTGCTGGACCTGCCGACCGGGGCGCCGGTCGGCGTGGGCGGAGTGCCCTTCGAGACCGTGACGGTGCGGGTGACGCCCGGCGACCGGCTGGTGCTGTGCACGGACGGCCTGGTCGAGGTGCGGGGCCAGGACATCGGCGCCGGGCTCGCCGCGCTGTGCGAGTCCGCGGCGCATCCGGCGGCGTCCATGGACGACGCGTGCGACACCATCATCCGGGCCCTCGCCGCCGCCTCCCGGGACCAGGACGGCCGCGGCGGCCGTAAGGACGACGTGGCGCTGTTGATGGCCCGGCTGAACGGGATCCCGGCCGAGGACGTCGCCCAGTGGCGGCTCGCACTGGACCCCAGCGAGGTCGGGCGCGCCCGCCGGCTCGTGCGCGAGCGGCTGGTCCGGTGGGGGCTGCCGGAGGCCGTGGAGACCGCCGAGCTGCTGGTGAGCGAGGCGGTGACCAACGCGATACGGCATGCCCACACCCACCATGTGCGGCTGCGTCTGGTCCGCACGGACGCCCTGCTGTGCGAGGTCACCGACGACGACCACGAGGTGCCGGCGCTGCTGGGCGCGGACCGGGACGACGAGAGCGGGCGCGGGCTGCGGGTGATCAGCGAGCTGGCACGCGAGTGGGGCACGAGCCGCACGGGGCGCGGTAAAACGGTCTGGTTCGAGCAGGCGTTGGCACACCCAGGGGAGCGGCGATGAGCGTCTCGGAGCGCTACCGGCAGGCGTGGGAGAGCTACTGGCGGAACACCTCGGACGTTCCGGGGGACGCCATCTGGGACGCGGACCCCTCGCTGAGCGCGGCCCCGCACCTGGACCTGCTGGCGCCGCACGCCGACCCGTCGCTGCCGATCGTCGACCTGGGCTGCGGCAACGGCACCCAGACCCGCCATCTGGCCACCCGCTTCGAACGGGCGCTGGGCATCGACCTGTCCCGGGCGGCGGTGGAGCACGCGCGGCGCGCCGACCCGGCGGGCGTGGCGGAGTACCAGCAGCTGAGCCTGACGGACGCGGCCGGGATGCGGGAGCTGTCCCGGCGGCTCGGCGACGCCAACGTCTATATGCGTGCCGTCATCCACCAGAGCGACGCCCCCGATCGGCGCGCGGTCGCGGAGGCGGTGGCCACGCTGCTGGGGCGGCGCGGGCGGGGGTTCGTCGCGGAGCTGACGGCGGAGTCCAAGGCGGTGCTGGGCGAGCTGGCGGCGAGTCCGGGCGGTCCGCCGCCGAAGCTGCGCAGGGTCCTGGACCACGGGCTGCGGCCGGCCGACGCGGCGGACAAGGAGATCCCGGAGGTGCTGGCGGAGGCCGGGCTGGAGATCCTGGCCGAAGGCCCGACGGCGCTGGCCCAGACGGAGCAGTGGCCGGACGGCTCACGGGTCGAGCTGCCGGCCCGCTGGTTCGTGGTGTCGCGGGCGTAGCGCCGGCCCGGTGGACGGCGGCGGGCGCACACCGGGGCGGAACGGGCCCGGTCACCGGGGTGTGGCCAGTGGATTGGACCAGTTATCCACAGGGGTGGTTCGGGTCCGTCGCGGCGCGTAACGTGACGAGGCATGAAGATCCTCATCAGCGCCGACATGGAGGGCGCCACCGGCGTGACCTGGCCGGCTGATGTGCTGCCCGGCACCCCGCAGTGGGAGCGCTGTCGCCGGCTGTTCACCTCCGATGTGAGCGCGGCCGTCGCCGGCTTCCTCGACGGCGGCGCGGACGAGGTGCTCATCAACGAGGCGCACTGGAGCATGCGCAATCTGCTGCTCGAGGAGCTGGACGAGCGGGCCCAGATGCTCACCGGGCGGCACAAGAGCCTGAGCATGGTCGAGGGGGTGCAGCACGGGGATGTGGACGGTGTGGCCTTCGTCGGCTACCACACCGGCGCGGGCACCGAGGGCGTCCTCGCCCACACCTATCTCGCCAACTCCATCACCGGGGTGTGGGTGGACGGCGCACGGGCGAGCGAGGGCCTGCTCAACGCCCTGGTGGTCGCCGAGTACGGGGTGCCGGTGGTGCTGGTGACCGGGGACGACAAGACCTGTGAGGACGCCAGGGGCTATGCGCCGCACGCCCGTTCGGTCGCGGTCAAGGACTATGTCTCGCGCTATGCGGCGGTGTGCCGCACCCCCGCCCGCACGGCCGCGGACATCCGGGCGGCGGCGCGGGAGGCGGCGGTGCTGGCGGTGCGCCATGAGCCCGCCCGCGGCGGGCCGTTCACGGTGGAGCTGGAATTCGACGCCGAGCATCTGGTGGGGGCGGCGAGCGTCGTACCGGGCGTGGAGCGCAGCGGCGAGCGGCGCGTCGCCTACACCTCACCGACCATGTACGAGGGCATCCGCTGCTTCAAGGCCGTCACGACGGTCGTGTCGGCCGCGGTGGAGGAGCAGTATGGCTGACCTGGACCATCCCGAGGCGATCGACGCCCAGGCGCTGGAGGAGGTGGTGCGGTTCACCTCCGAGCTGATCAGGATCGACACCACCAACCGCGGCGGGGGTGACTGCTCGGAGCGCCCGGCCGCCGAGTATGTGGCCGAGATGCTCGGCGACGTGGAGATCGAGCCCACTTTGCTGGAGCGGTCGCCGGGGCGCACCAATGTGGTGGCCCGGATCGAGGGCACCGATCCGTCCGCGCCCGCGCTGCTGGTCCACGGCCATCTGGACGTGGTGCCCGCCGAGCCCGCCGACTGGACCGTGCATCCCTTCTCCGGGGAGGTGCGCGACGGGGTCGTCTGGGGTCGGGGCGCCATCGACATGAAGGACATGGACGCGATGGTGCTCGCCGTCGTCCGGGCCTGGGCGCGCACGGGCGTGCGGCCGCGCCGGGACATCGTGCTGGCCTTCACCGCAGATGAGGAGGACAGCGCCGCCTGGGGCGCCGGCTTCCTCGCCGAGCGGCACGCCGGGCTCTTCGAGGGCTGCACCGAGGGCATCAGCGAGTCCGGGGCCTTCACCTTCCACGCCGGGGCCGGGAGGCGGATCTACCCCATCGCGGCGGGGGAGCGCGGCACGGCCTGGCTGAAGCTCACCGCCCACGGCCGGGCCGGACACGGTTCCAAGGTCAACCGGGCCAACGCGGTCAGCCGGCTGGCCGCCGCCGTCGCCCGGATCGGTGAGCACAGCTGGCCGGTCCGGCTGACGCCCACGGTGAAGGCCGCACTCACCGAACTGGCCGCGCTCCAGGGCATCCCGGCCGATGTGGACGCCGCGGACTTCGACGTCGACGCCCTGCTGGCCGAGCTGGGGCCCGCCGCCGCCCTGATCGAGCCCACCGTGCGCAACAGCGCCAACCCCACGGTGCTGGAGGCCGGCTACAAGGTCAATGTGATCCCGGGCAGCGCCACCGCGTTCGTGGACGGGCGGATACTGCCCGGCGGCGAGGAGGAGTTCCAGGACACCCTCGACCGGCTCACCGGGCCGGATGTGGAGTGGGAGTTCCACCACCGGGAGCGCCCGCTGCAAGCGCCGGTCGACACCCCCACCTACCGGGCGATGCGCACCGCCGTCGAGCACTTCGACCCGGGCGCCCGCGCCGTGCCCTACTGCATGTCGGGCGGCACCGACGCCAAGCAGTTCTCCCGGCTCGGCATCACCGGATACGGCTTCTCGCCGCTGCGCCTGCCCGAGGGCTTCGACTATCAGGCGCTCTATCACGCCGTGGACGAGCGGGTGCCGGTGGAGGCCCTGCACTTCGGCGTCCGGGTGCTCGACCACTTCCTGCGGAGGGCGTGAGAGACGGTGCGGCAGCAGACATCGGCACGGCAGCAGACATCGGCACAGCAGCAGACATCGGCACAGCGGCGGACAGTGGTCACGGCCCCCTACGGAACCTGGCGCTCCCCGATCGACGCCGCCCTCGTCGCCTCCCGCGACGGCCATCCGGAGTATGTGGGCACGGTCGGCGAGGAGGTGTGGTGGACCGCGCCGCGCCCCGAGGAGGGCGGCCGCCGCGCCCTGATCCGGCGGCGGACCGACGGCGCGGAAGTGGCGGTGCTGGCCCCGCCGTGGAATGTGCGCAGCAAGGTGATGGGGTACGGCGGGATGCCCTGGGCCGCGGTGGACCGCGCGAGCGGCGGCCCGCTGGTGGTGTTCGTCCACTTCGCCGATCAGCGGCTGTACGTCCATGAGCCGGACGCCCCGGCCCAGGGCCCGCCGCGCCCGCTGACCCCGCTGTCTCCGGTGGGGGAGGGGCTGCGCTGGGCGGATCCGGTGATCCATCCGGACCGCGGCGAGGTGTGGTGTGTGCTGGAGGAGTTCACGGGCGAGGGGCCGACGGATGTGCGGCGGGTGATCGCCGCCGTGCCGCTGGACGGTTCGGCCGCCGAGGACCGGACGGCGGTGCGGGAGCTGACCGGCGACCGGCACCGCTTCCTCACCGGGCCCCGGCTCTCGCCCGACGGCCGGCGGGCCGCCTGGATCGTCTGGGACCACCCCCGGATGCCCTGGGACGGCACCGAGGTGATGCTGGCCGATGTCGCGGAGGACGGCTGCCTCACCGGCGCCCGGACCGTGCTGGGCGGGCCGGAGGAGGCGGTCGCCCAGATCGAGTGGGCCGAGGACGGCGCGCTGCTCGCGGCCACGGACCGCACCGGCTGGTGGAATCTGCACCGCCTGGAGCCGCCGGCGGAGGCGGCCGGCGCCACGGCGTGGGACCGGGCCCGGCCGGTGGCGCTGTGTCCCCGGGAGGAAGAGTTCGCCGGGCCGCTGTGGAAGCTCGGCCACCGCTGGTTCGCCCCGCTGTCCGGCGGTCTGATCGCGGTGCTGCACGGCCGGGGCGCGATGACCCTCGGCATCCTCGATCCACGGACCGGCGATCCCGCCGATGTGCCGGGCCCCTGGACCGAATGGGAGCCCACGCTGGCCGTCAACGGCACCCGGGTGGTCGGCGTCGCGGCGAGCCCGCACAGCGGCCATGAGGTGGTCGAGCTGGACGTCTGCACCGGCCGCTCCCGGACCATCGGCAGCGCCCACACCGACCCCGTGGACCCCGCATACCACCCCCGGCCGCGGACTCGCACCTTCACCGGTCCGGGCGGCCGGGAGATCCACGCCCAGGTGTATCCGCCGCACCATCCCGGCCACACCGCGCCGGAAGGTGAGCTTCCGCCGTATGTGATCTGGGTCCACGGCGGGCCCACCGGCCGCGCCCCGCTCGTGCTCGACCTGGAGATCGCCTATTTCACCTCACGCGGCATCGGCGTCGCCGAGGTCAACTACGGCGGCTCCACGGGCTACGGCCGCGCCTACCGCGAGCGGCTGCGCGGGCAATGGGGCGTGGTCGATGTCGAGGACTGCGCCGCCGTGGCCGAGGCGCTCGCCGACGAGGGCACCGCCGACCGCGCCCGGCTCGCGATCCGCGGCGGCAGCGCGGGCGGCTGGACGGCGGCCGCCTCCCTCACCGCCACCGAGCTGTACGCCTGCGCCACCGTCAGCTACCCCATCCTCGACCTGGTCTCCTGGGCCACCGGCGGCACCCATGACTTCGAGTCCCGCTACACCGAATCGCTGGTCGGCCCGCTCGCGGAGGTGGCGGACCGCTACCGCGAGCGCTCTCCGCTGTACCGGGCCGACCGCGTCGGCTCGCCCTTCGTACTGCTCCAGGGGCTGGACGACACCATCTGCCCGCCCGAGCAGTGCGAGCGGTTCCTGGCGGCGGTCTCCGGGCGCGGCGTACCGCACGCCTACCTCACCTTCGAAGGCGAGGGCCACGGCTTCCGCCGGGCCGATACGATGATCCGCGCCTTGGAGGCCGAATTGTCGCTGTACATCCAGACCTTCGGACTGCACAGATCCGATGTGCCCACCCTGGAGCTGCTGACGTCAGCGGCCCCGAACTCCACTGGAGGAGCGAGTTGACACCCCCACCGGCCCCGCGCGTCCTCGGCCGTGAGCCGCTGCCCGCCGCCGTCGCCGACGCCTGGCCGCAGGGCGGCGAGCCCGAGACCTGGCTGCTGAGCGTCTCCCGGTACACGGCGGCCATGGACACGGGCGCACCCGGCAAGACCCTGGACGCCGAGGAGCGGGAGCGGGCCGCGAAGTTCCTGCGGGCGGAGGACGGCGAGCGCTATACGGCGGCCCATATGGGGCTGCGGGAGCTGCTCGGCGCCTATCTGGGCCTGGCCCCGTCCGATGTGCCGTTCACCCGTGAGCCGTGCCCCGGCTGCGGCGGTCCGCACGGCCGCCCCGCCGTCTCCGGCACGCCGCTGCACTTCAACATGTCACACGCCGGTGATCTGGTGCTCTTCGCCTTCGCCGGCACCCCGGTCGGCGTGGACGTGGAGAAGCTCCAGCCCGTCTCGGTGGTCGACCAGGTCGCCGAGAGCCTGCACCCGAGGGAGCGCGCCGAGCTGAGCGCGCTGTCGCAGGCCGACCGGCCCGCCGCCTTCGCCCGCTGCTGGACCCGCAAGGAGGCGTATCTCAAGGGCCTGGGCACCGGTCTCTCCCGGGACCCGGCGGTCAACTACGTGGGCACCGGGCTCACCCCCGTGCCGGTCGGCCCGTGGACGATGACCGACATCCCGGTGGACGAGGGCATATCCGGTGGCGCCGGTTATGCGGCGGCCATGGCGCTGCTGTCATCATCGCCGCATGTCTGACATCCGGTACGTCAGCGAGGGAACCAGGGCGGCCATCCGCCGCACCCGCCGCGAGGACGGTGCGGAGTTCATCCGGCGCGCCCGGGAGAGCGTGGGGTTCCACCGCCCCTGGCTCACCCTCCCCACCACGGAGCAGGCGTATGAGTACTACATCAGCCAGCTGGAGCGCGAGGACCGCGAAGGCTTCCTCGTCTGCGTCCGGACCACCGGTGACCTCGCCGGATTCATCAACATCAACAACATCGTGCGCGGCGCCTTCCAGTGCGGCTCGATCGGCTACGGGGCCTTTCCACCCACCGCCGGACAGGGCTATATGTCCGAGGGGCTCGGGCTCGTGCTGCGCTACGCCTTCGGGCCGCTGGGGCTGCACCGCGTGGAGGTCAACATCCAGCCGGGCAACAAGGCGTCGATCGGGCTGGTGAAGCGCCATGGCTTCCGGCTGGAGGGATTCTCCCCCGACTTCCTCCACATCGAGGGCGCCTGGCGCGACCACGAGCGCTGGGCCATGACCAGCGACATGCTGGACAGCGGCCCGGAGCCGGCCGACGGCCCCGCCTGACAGGGCGGCATGATCGGTCCCGTAGCGCTCTGTTCAGCCGGCCCGCGACGTTGTTCCATGGTCACCTGACGGTCGCCGCAGCCGAGGTGGCCCAAGGCAGTCGGAGCGAGGGAGCCCGTGGCCACGAGCGTGCGACGCACCACCCTGACCCTTCCCACCGCCCCTCTCGGGCCGGACAACCCCCTGCCCGCGCTGCACCCCCTCGACGAGGTGCACCGCGTGGACGACCGCGTCCGGGCCACACTCCCGGCCGACATGGCCCGTCAGGTCGCCTATGAGCCACTGCGGTCGGTGCTGCCGGTGCGGCTGCGCGACGGCTACGGCCGCGACCGCGCCCCCGCCGCGCTCGACACGATCGTCCTGGAGAACGACCGGCTGCGGGCCACCGTGCTGCCCGGACTCGGCGGCCGCGTCCACTCACTCGTCCACCAGGTCACCGGCCGTGAGCTGCTCTACCGCAACCCCGTGTTCCAGCCCGCCGACTTCGCGCTCAACGGCGCCTGGTTCTCCGGCGGGATCGAGTGGAACATCGGCGCCACCGGCCACACCACCCTGTCCTGCGCACCCCTGCACGCCGCCCGGGTCCCCGCCCCCGACGCCGCCGACGGGGGCGCGATGGTGCGGCTGTGGGAGTGGGAGCGGCTGCGCGACCTGCCCTTCCAAGTGGATCTGTGGCTGCCCGCCGACTCCGCGTTCCTCTACGTGGGTGTCCGGATCCGCAACCCCCACCACCACCCCGCCCCCGTCTACTGGTGGTCCAACATCGCCGTCCCCGAGGACGAGCACACCCGCGTCCTCGCCCCCGCCGACGACGCCTGGCACTTCGGCTACGCCCGCACCCTCCGCCGGGTCCCGGTCCCCGAGTGGGACGGCGCCGACCGCACCTATCCGCTGCGCGGCGCCTACCCCGCCGACTACTTCTACGACGTGCCCGAGGGCGCCCGCCGCTGGATCGCCTCGCTCGACGCCGACGGCAGCGGCCTCGTCCAGACCTCGACCGATCTGCTGCGCGGCCGCAAGCTCTTCGTCTGGGGGGCCGGGCCCGGCGGGCGGCGCTGGCAGCGGTGGCTGACCGAGCCCGGCACCGGCGGCTACGCCGAGATCCAGGCCGGGCTCGCCCGCACCCAGCTGGAGCACGTCCCGCTGGAGGCGGGTGAGGAGTTCGCCTGGCTGGAGGCGTACGGACCGCTGTCCGCCGACCCGGCCGCCGTCCACGGCGCCGACTGGGCGGCCGCCCGCCGCGAGACCGAGACCCGCCTGGAGGCGGCGCTGCCGCGCGCCGCCGTCGACGCGGCCTACGCCGCCTGGCGCCCGCACGCCGACGCGGAACCCGCCGAGCACCTCGCCACCGGCTCCGGCTGGGGCGCGCTGGAGGTGGAGCGCGGCGGCTTCGAGCTGCCCGGTACGCCGTTCGACCCGGGCACGCTGGGCGAGGAGCAGGAACCCTGGCGCCGGTTGCTGCGCACCGGCGCCCTGCCCGACTGGGCGCCGGACGCCTCCCTCGTCGACCCCGGTGCCTCCCTGGTCGCGCCCGCCTGGCGCGACCTCCTCGAAGCGGTCCCCTCCACCGCCGCCGCCGAGTACCACCTGGGCGTCGCCCAGTGGCATGCGGGCGACCGCGCACAGGCCGAGCGCAGCTGGGAGCGGTCGCTGCGGTGCGCCGAGACGCCCTGGGCACTGCGCTGTCTGGCCGTAGCCGACACGGCGTCGGGTCATCCGGCGCGCGCGGCGGAGCGGCTGCTGCGCGCCGTACGGCTCCTCCTCGCCTCGACCGCCGCACACGCCGCCCAGGCGTCCGCGCCGGTCCCGGTGCTGGAGGCCCCGGTGCCGGACGTCCCGGTGCCGGAGGCGGCGGGCGCGGCAGCGGGGGCGGGGGCGTCGGCCGCCGTCTCCCTGGCCGCGCCGCCCGTCGCCGCCGATCCGGTCGCGCTGGAAGCGGCCGAGGCGTCCGAGGCGGCCGAGGCGGCGCTCGGCCGGGAGGCGATCGCCGCGCTGCTCGCGGCCGGCCGCGCCGACGACGCACGGGCGGTCCTCGACGCGCTGCGCCCCGCCATCCGGGCCCGCGGCCGCTTCCACCTGGTGCGCGCCCAAGTGCTGCTGGCCCAGGGCGATGCCCCGGCCGCACGGGCCGTCTTCGACGAGGGTTTCGAGGTCTGCGATCTGCGCGAGGGCGACGAGGCGTTGAGCGACACCTGGTACGCGGTCGCGGAGCGGCTGGTGGCGGGGGCCGGGGAGCCGCTGACCGAGGAGGTGCGGCGGCGGGCGCGGGCCGAGCATCCGCTGCCCGAGCGCTATGAGTTCCGTATGCGGCCCGCGTAGGGGTCTGCGGCCTGCAAGGGACCTGCGGCCTGCATAGGGATCTGCGGCCCGCTGGGCGCCGTCCTGCGCGGGGCACCACGAGCGTGGAGGCGCGTGAGCGGGAATCGCTGCACGGGCGGCTGACCGATGGGGCCGGAGGCGGGGGAGTCGGCCGGGCCCGGGGACGGGCCGGTGAGGTGGCTGGAGGACGAGCCGGCCCCGCGCTCCCGCGAGAGCGGGACGCTTCCTCCCAGGAGGGCTCGACCGGCGGGCCGGCCGCCGCGGCGGAGGCGGTCCGGATCGAGCGCGATGACTTCCGTGACGTGGACGATCTCTGCGAGGAGACCGACCACGAGGAGATCACCGCGGATCCGGGACCGTCCTCCTGGCGGGTCTGGCCCTCTTGAAGGGTCTGGCCCTCCTGACGGGTCTGCCGGACGGTGTGTTCACGGGCGGGTCACGCCATCGGATTCCGGTCGACGTACTCGAAGATCGAGCCGTCGGGGTGGCGGGCCACCAGGGTGCGGCCCACCGGGGCGGGCAGCGGACCGGCGACGATCTGCCCGCCGACCGCCGTGAGGTCGGCGACCGCCTGGTCCACGTCCTTCACCGCGATCGTCGCCGTGATCTTACGGAGAATCGACAGCTCCGACTCCGGGCCGCTCATCAGGAAGAAGCAGCCGACCGCCGCGACCGAGACGGGGCCGCGCTGGAAGCGCACCGCCTCGGCTCCCGTCAGCCGTTCGTAGACGGCGATCGCCGCGTCCAGATCGTCGACGCACACACGGAGTGAAGTCCCCAGAATATCCATGCGGGCGAGCCTAGTTGAACTGCTCAGACGCGGCAGAGGATCTCACCGTGCAGGACGGCGAACCAACCGTCCGGGGCCTCGCCCCAGGTCCGCCACGCCTCCGAGACGGACCGCAGCTCATCCTCGGTGGCATGGCCGCCGTCCACCGCGAGCCGGGCGTACGAGGAGGCGACCGTGCGGTCCGCCCACAGACCGCTCCACCACGCCCGCTCCTCCTCGGTGGCGTAACACCACGCCGTGGCGGTCGAGGTGATGTCGGTGAACCCCGCCTCCAGGGCCCAGGAACGCAGCCGGCGTCCGGCGTCCGGCTCGCCCCCGTTGGCCCGTGCCACCCGGTGGTACAGATCCAGCCAGCCGTCCATGCCCGGGACGGACGGATACCAGGTCATGGTGGCGTAGTCGGCGTCGCGCACCGCCACGAGCCCGCCCGGCGCGCATACGCGCCGCATCTCGCGCAGCGCCCGCACCGGATCGCCGACGTGTTGCAGCACCTGATGGGCGTGGACCACGCAGAAGGAGTCGTCGGGGTAGTCCAGCGCGTGGACGTCGGCGACCGCGAAGGAGACATTGGCCAGTCCGCGCTGCTCGGCCAGCGAGCGGGCCTGCTCCAGGACCGAGCCCGCCGCGTCGACGCCCGTGACCTGCCCCTGGGGGACCAGCTCGGCCAGGTCCGCGGTGATGGTGCCGGGCCCACAGCCGATGTCCAGGACGCGCATATGCGGCTTGAGGTGGCCGGTCAGATACGCGGCGGAGTTGGCCGCCGTGCGCCAGGTGTGCGAGCGCAGCACCGACTCATGGTGACCGTGGGTGTAGACGGCGGCGTCCTTCGACATGGTGGAACTCCCCCTTCGGGCCGGTGTTCGGTAGCTCCACCGTAGAGGGCATCTCGAATCACGAGAAGAACTGTCTCACGATGTGAGTGAGGGGTGCATGGCGAAGGGGGCGGTGGGGTCTGCCCCACCGCCCCCTTCGGGGCACGGGATTTGCTCAGGGCGGTTCGGTTACGTCGCCGAGGCTGATCACGCCTAACGGACGCCCCGCCTCGACCACCGGGAGCCGCCGCACCGCATGCCGCCGCATCAGCGCGGCCGCCTCGGCCACCTCCTCGTCCGGTCCGATGGTCACCGGGTCCGCGGTGCACACCGCATGGCAGGTGACCGCGAGGGGGTCGACGCCCTCGGCGACCGCGCGCAGGGTGATGTCGCGGTCGGTGAGCACCCCGAGCAGCTTCCCGCCGTCGGCCACCAGCACTTCGCCGATGTCCTGTGCGCGCATCAGCTGGGCGGCCTCCACCAGCGAGGCATCGGGGTGGACCGAGACCACGGGCCGTGTCATGACGTCCCGCACATGGCGCGGCGGGTCCTGGGACATCTGTGACATCTGTCCACTCCTTCGTGGGTGATGTGCTGCCCGCAGTACCCCGGCCGCGCCCTGCCATTCATGCGCGACGGAGACGCGCCGAGACCTCGGTCTCCTCGCCCTTCCTTACGTTCCCAGAGCTCCTACGTCCCAGGGCGCAGCCCCAGTGCCGAGACCACCTCCTGCACGGTGTGGAACGTCTGGTCCGCGGGCAGCTCCTCGGCCAGGTCCATCAGGCCGTCCGGTGCGTGCCGATCCTCCAGGGTGCGCAGCAGCGCCTCGCGATCGGCGGGGAACGACGTACGCCCCAGGCGGCGCGCGAATTCGAACCGCACCGCCTCTGCCTGACCGGTCGTCCCACGGGCCGGGACCGGCCCCAGGGTCACCTCCGGGTCGTCGTCGGCGGACGGCTCCGGGTCGTGCCACTCCTCGGCCCGGGTGGGGTGCCCGGAGCGGATCAGTCCCTGGAGCTCGTGCTTCATCTCATCGTCCTTGTGGACGCTCAGCCGGTCGCTGCCTCGCTGCATGTCGGTCCCCTTCCTCAGCGGGTCCGTTTGTCTCTCGGGTCGGTCGCGGTCCCGAGACGTGTCACTCCGTATCGCCCTCGTACGGCCAGCGCAGCAGTGCGCCCAGGCCGCCCACCGGGATGTCGCCGCCGTCCGTCTCCTCGTCGGCGGGCGCCACCGTCAGCACCTCGGCGCCGGTGACCACGGCCGAGCGGATCAGCGCGTCGTCGGCGCGGGCCGGGGACGGACGGGCATCGCCCAGGTACTGGACATCGGTACGGCGCAATGCGACCTGGTCCGGTTCGGTGCCGACCCATACCTCGCGGTAGAGGTCGACCCCGTCGGGGCGTACCAGCAACGAGCCTATGCGGTGTTCACGCGCCGCGTCGACCAGCGCCGGAACCCCTTCGGCGGCCGCCACGCGGCCGCCCGAGGGCGTCCGGCCGGCCCGGAACCGCTCCATCGCCGCCTCGTCGCGCTCCCGTGTGTACTGTGCGCGCGCCTCGTCCACTTCCTGTTCCAGCAGCCGGGCGGCGTGGGTGCCGGGCGGGGCGGAACCGGCGGCGCGGCCCCCGTGCGGGGTCTCCACGGCCGCCTCGCGCAGCGGCTTGGGCAGCTGGTCGTGGACCGCGCGCCGCTCGCGCGCGTCCCCGGCCAGCACCAGCAGATCGGCGTGGGTCTCCTCCTGGCAGGTACGCAGCTCATCGGCGATCAGCGCCGCGTTGTGCTCCCAGGTGTTCTCCGTCTTGAGCTGGAAGTGGCGTTCCGACCAGTCGGCACTGGCGGTCCGGTGCACCGGCCACTGCCGTCCCCGCACCGAGCCGACCCGCTCGCCACCGCGCCCGTGGCGCAGCTCGACGTCCGCGCCGGTGCGGTCGATGTAGGCCACCAGGCAGGACGGGTCCTCGCCGGTCAGCTCCAGCAGCGGCCCCACGTGTGGCAGCGCCGACCAGCACGGTGGTTCGCCCATCGGCGGCGGGGTCAGCAACGGCAGGTCGACGACCACCTCACCGGCCGTGGCGAAGACGGCCCACCCGGCCGGCCCGGCCGACCCGGCGGCGGGCGGCAACGCGGTCAGCCTGTCGTACACCGCACGGCAGGTGTCCTGGTCGGCGCCCTGCCGCTCCAGCCGACGGCTCGCCTCGCGGGCGGCGCGTTCCCGTTCCTCGGCCGCGGACTCGTCGGGGTGCGAGGTGTCGAAGTAGACGCTGGCCCACGGGCCAGGACGGTCGTAAAGCGGTTGGAGATGTCCGAGTCGCATGTACTCCCTCCAGGTTTTGCGTCCCCCACGCGTACCCCTCACCACGTCGTCAACACGGGCTCGTGCGGACGTTTGACGACCCCGGGGAGGGGGACCCGTCGATCGGCCGAGCGGCCCGTAGGGAGTGAGGAGCGGCGTCGGACGTGGGACATCAGGGGCCGCGTCCGACGCCGTGCCCTGCGTAGGTCCGGGTACCCGTGCCCCTGTTAACGGCGGTGGGGCACGGGTACCCGGCGGTACATGACTGACAAATCGGCCTATCCCAAGGCGGGTCTGCCGTCGGCCGGGGACCTGGCGGAACCGGTCGCACGGGCAGTCCGCGAAGAAGTACGCAGAGAGCTGCGCGAGCAGTCCGGGCGGCGCGCCGTCCGCCTCTACGGTGGCGCGGCGGCGGCCGCGCTGTACGCGGGAGGTGCGCTGACGGCGTGCCTGGTGCTGCTCTTCGCCATCGCCATTCCGGCGTGGGCGGCGGCACTGGTCGTGTTCGTGCTGTTGCTGGTGGCGGCCGGGTGGCTCAAGAATTCGGCGGGGCGGGGGGCGGGGCCTGCGGCTGTGCCGCGGCACGCTGCTCCTTCGGCGCCTTCGGGTCCTGGTGGTCCTTCCGCGGGCCAGGGCGCTCCTTCTGGCCCCTCCGGCCCTTCGGCCGGGCCCTCGCCACCGGAGCCTCCGCCGCCGCCTCCGTCTCCGGGGGCGGGGGGACCTCCGCCGCCTCCGCCGTCTCCGGGTGCCGGAGGGCCTCCTCCGCCGCCTCCCCCTCCGCAGACGGGGTGATCGTCCATGGCTGAGAATCCGCTACTGGCCAGGCATCGCGAGGCGCTCGACCTCTTCACCGAACGCGTACACGCCATCCGGCCCGATCAGTGGGACGGCCCGACGCCGTGCACCGAGTGGACCGTGCGCGATCTGGTGAACCATCTCGCGGTCGAGCAGATGTGGGTGCCGCCGCTGATCCACGAGGGGACGAGCGTCTCCGACCAGGGCGATGCGCTGGAGGGCGATCTGCTCGGGGACGACCCCGTCGCCACGTGGGACGCGGCGGCGGCCGCGGCGCGGGACGCCTTCCGGGAGCCGGGGGCCCTCGACCGGATGGTCGAGCTCTCGTACGGGGAGAGTCCCGCCACGCATTACTGCGCCCAGATGACGGCCGACGCGGCCGTGCACGCATGGGACCTGTCCCGGGCCATCGGGGCGGACGAGCGCATTCCGCGGTCGTTGGTGGACTTTTCGGTGCGGGAGGTCGCGCCGTACGCGGCGGATCTGGAGGAGAGCGGGCTTTTCGCGGCGCCCGTCGATCCGCCGCCGGGGGCGGATGCGCAGGCCCGGCTCTTGGCGCTGCTGGGGCGCGAGCCGTAGGCGTGTGAGTCCCCCACCCCGCCCCTTCCCGAACCGATGGGGCTCCGCCCCCTCGACCCCCACCGGAACTCCGCCCCGCCCCCGCGCACAGCGGACCCGGCGATGGCGCGGAGACCACAGTGGCGTGCCCACCCGCGCACAGGCCGCACGGGTGCGGCTTCACGCGGCCGGACGGCGCGGGCCATGCCTACCCCGTGGACGGTGCGGGTGGGGCACACCTCTGGGCGGTCGGGGGTCGCGAGGACGCCCACCGGCGGGCGGGCGGTGCGGCCGTGTCCGCGGGTGCCGGTGCGGCTACCCGTGGGCGGGCGTTGCGGGTGTGCCTACCCCGCCGTAGGCGGGGCGGTGTGGGCGTGCCCGCCGCCCCCCCGGTGGGTGCGGGTGCGGTTGCCCACCCGTGCGCCCCACCCGTGCGCGGCGACGCGCCGGGCGCGCCCGCCCCTGGGTGGGCACGCGGGCCTGTCGGACAGGCGGCGGCGCGGGCGATGGCGATGCGCACCCGTGCGCAGACGGTACGGGTGGGGCACCCCTTGGACGGGGCGGCACGACGGGTGGGCATACCCATGGACAGGTGGCGCGGGCGTGCGCACCCGTGCGCAGGCGGCGCGGGTGGGCACGCCCATGCTGGGCGCGCCCCGGGGGCGCGTGGGGGTGGGTGTGGGGCGGAGGGGGCTTCGCCCCGCGCCCCCAGGGGTGAACCGCGTCCCGCGGAATTCAGCAGCGGACTGCTGGGCGGTCCCAGTGGCGGTGGGCGGCTATCGCTTCGGTGAAGGCTTGGGTGAACTCCTCGCTCGCCGTGCCCGTGGTCGCGTCCGTGACCACGCCGCGGTCGGCGCAGACGTGGCCGTGGCCCGAGGCGATGTGGAGGCCCTCCGGTTCCAGGGTGGCCAGGATGCCGACGCCGGAGCCGAGTGCCCCGATGGGCTTGCCGTGGCGGTAGGCGTCGCGGACGAAGCGCATGGCGGTGCTGTCCGAGGCCAGGTCGGGGGTGCCGGTGGGGCCGCCGGGGAGGAGGACGGCGTCGTAGAGGACGGAGGCGACCGTGGGGAGGGCGCGGTCGACCGCGTAACCGTTGCCGTCGGCGCCGCGCACCTTGCCGTCGTGCGCGGCGAGGGCCTCGACGACGGCGCCCTGGGCGGTGAGCGCCTCCTGGGCCTGGGTGAGCTGCTCGGTGTCCACCCCGTCGGTGACCAGGACCGCGATCTGGCGGGTGCGGATCGAGCCGTCGCCCTGGAGGTTGTCGATGCTCAGCGCGGGCGAGGCCTGCGGCTTGTGGTTGGCGGCGCCCGGTTCCGGGTTCGCCACGCCGATGCCCTGGGCCACCTGCGAGGCCAGGTCGTAGTCGACGTGGGCCAGCTGGTCGACGGTGCGCTCCCGTACGTGCACCGCGCCGACCTTGCCCAGTTCGAAGCGGAAGGCGTCCACGATGTGGCGCTTCTCCCAGGCGCTCATGCTGTTCCAGAACAGCGCGGCCTGGCTGTAGAAGTCCTTGAAGGACTCGCTCCGCTTGCGGATCTTGTGGCCCTCGACCCGCTCCGCGTAGTGGGAGAAGGCATAGCCGTCCGCGCCGGCGATCGCCGGGCAGCCCCCGCCGAGGGAGTTGGGGGAGTAGTTGGTGCCCTGGTGGATCGCGGTCTGGTGGTAGCCGTCCCGGTGGTTGGTCCGGGCCGGGGCGACCGGCTGGTTGACCGGGAGCTGCGAGAAGTTGGGGCCGCCGAGCCGGATCAGCTGGGTGTCCAGGTACGAGAAGTTCCGGGCCTGGAGCAGCGGGTCGTTGGTGAAGTCGATACCGGGGACGACGTTCCCGGTGTGGAAGGCCACCTGCTCGGTCTCCGCGAAGAAGTTGTCCGGGTTGCGGTCCAGGACCATGTGGCCGATGGGCCGCACCGGCACCTGCTCCTCCGGAATGATCTTCGTGGCGTCGAGCAGATCGAAGTCGAAGTTGAACTCGTCCTCCTCCGGGACCAGCTGCACCCCCAGCTCGTACTCGGGGTACTCACCCGCCTCGATCGCCTGCCACAGGTCGCGCCGGTTGAAGTCCGGGTCGCGGCCCTGGCACTCCTGCGCCTCGTCCCACACCAGCGAGTGGACGCCGAGTTTCGGCTTCCAGTGGAACTTCACGAAGGTGCCGCGCCCCCGCGCGTCCACGAAGCGGAAGGTGTGCACGCCGAAGCCCTGCATCATCCGGAAGCTGCGCGGAATCGCCCGGTCCGACATCAGCCACATCATCATGTGCATGGTCTCGGGCTGGAGCGAGACGAAGTCCCACAGGGTGTCATGGGCGGAGGCGCCGGTCGGGATCTCGTTCTGCGGCTCCGGCTTGAGCGCGTGCACGAAGTCGGGGAACTTGATCCCGTCCTGGATGAAGAAGACCGGCATGTTGTTGCCGACCAGGTCGTAGTTGCCCTCCGAGGTGTAGAACTTCGTCGCGAAGCCCCGCACGTCGCGCACCGTGTCCGCCGAGCCCCGGGGCCCCTGCACGGTGGAGAACCGTACGAAGACCGGGGTGCGCACGGACGGGTCCTGGAGGAAGGCGGCGCGGGTGAACTCCGCGCACGACTCGTACGGCTCGAAGTAGCCGTAGGCGCCCGCGCCCCGCGCGTGCACGACCCGCTCCGGGATGCGCTCATGGTCGAAGTGGGTCATCTTCTCGCGGAAGTGGAAGTCCTCCATCAGGGTCGGGCCGCGTTCGCCCACCGTGAGGGAGTCATCGGTGTGGTCGACCGCCACACCCTGGTCGGTGGTCAGTGGTCCTTCGGCGGGATCGGCGGCACGGTACTTCTCGCGCTGCCGCTCCTTGCGGTTCTCCGTCATCGTGCCGATCCCTTCGTCGAGCCCTTCGCCGTCTTCGCGAACTCCTCCAGGAACGCCTCGTGGAACGCCTTGAGGTCATCGGGCTTACGGCTGGTGATCAGGGTGTTGGGGCCGCCGGTGCAGACCTTGACCTGCTCGTCCACCCACGTCCCGCCGGCGTTGGTGATGTCGGTGCGCAGGCTCGGCCAGGAGGTGAGGGTGCGGCCGCGTACGACGTCGGCCTCCACCAGCGTCCAGGGGGCGTGGCAGATCGCGGCCACCGGTTTGCCGGCGTCGAAGAAGCCCTTGGCGAAGGCGACGGCCGCCGTGTCCAGGCGCAGGAAGTCGGGGTTGGCGACGCCGCCGGGCAGTACCAGGGCGTCGTACTCGTCGACCGTCGCGTCCTTCACGACCTGGTCGACCTCGAAGGTGTCCGCCTTGTCGAGATGGTGGAAAGCCTGGACGCGGCCGGGCTTGGTGGACACCAGCCGGGGGGTGCCACCGGCGTCCCGGACCGCCTGCCAGGGGTCGGTCAGCTCAACCTGTTCCGTGCCTTCCGGGGCGACGAGAAAGGCGACCTTCATTGCTGTTCACGTCCTTCCGGTCCGGATATCGCTCTCGCATCTCGCATGCGTGCGTCCGGTGCGGCGGGTAGCCAGCCGGACGGGGTCGAAACGGGTACGTCACGCCTTTTCGGAGGATTTATTCCGGTGCGGCAGGAAGTCCTGCACCTTCGCCTTCAGGCCCTGCCGGACCATGCCCGCCCGGTCCGGGTCGCCCTTGACGATCGACTCGACCGTGGCCTCCATCTGCTCCCAGGTGGCGTGCGGCGGGATCGGCGGCACGGCCGGATCGGTGAGGAACTCCACGACCGCCGGGCCGTCCGCGTCCAGCGCCCGGCGCCACGCGTCCGCCACCTGCTCGGGCTTCTCCACCCGGATGCCGGTCATGCCGAGCGATTCGGCGAACCGCGCGTAGGACACGTCGGGGATCTCCTGCGAGGGCCGGAACTGCGGTGCGCCGCCCATCGCCCGCATCTCCCAGGTGACCTGGTTGAGGTCCTGGTTGTTCCAGACGCCGATCACCAGCCGGGGGTCCTCCCACAGGTGGCGGTACTTCGCCACCGTGATCAGCTCCGCCATGCCGTTCATCTGCATCGCGCCGTCCCCGACCAGCGCCACCGCCGGCCGGTCCGGACGGGCGAACTTGGCGCCGATCGCGTACGGCACCCCGCAGCCCATCGTGGCCAGCGTGCCCGACAGCGAGGCGCGCATCTCGCCGCGCATCGTCAGATGGCGGGCGTACCAGTTGGCGACGGAGCCGGAGTCGCAGGTGAGGACGGTGTCGGAGGGGAGCAGCGGGTCCAGGCAGTGGGCCACGTACTCGGGGTTGATCGGGTCGGCGGACACCTCCGCGCGCTGGGCCATCACCTCGCGCCAGCGCCGTACGCCCCCGATGATCTCCTCCTGCCAGTCGCGCGCCTCCTTGCGCTCCAGCAGCGGCAGCAGCCGCAGCAGGGTCTCGCGGGCGTCGCCGACCAGATTGACCTCGTAGGGATAGCGCATCCCGATCATGTGCGGATCGAGATCGATCTGCACCCCGCGCGCCTTGCCGAACTCCGGCAGGAACTGGGCGTACGGGAAGCTGGAGCCGATCGTCAGCAGCGTGTCGCAGTCCCGCATCATCTCGTACGAGGGGCGGGTGCCCAGCAGCCCGATGGGGCCGGTGACGTACGGCAGCTCATCGCCGAGCGCGTCCAGGCCGAGCAGCGCCTTGGCGACACCGGCGCCGAGGGTGTCGGCGATCCGCTGGACCTCCTTGCGCGCCCCGGCGGCTCCCTGGCCCACCAGGATCGCGACCCGCTCGCCCGCGTTCAGCACCTCCGCGGCCCGGTCCACGGCGGTGCTGGAGGGCACCGCGGACCAGCCGCTGCGGTCCAGGCTGGAGGGCACCATCTTGAACTCGTGGGTGGGCGCGGAGTAATCGAGCTCCTGCACATCCGCCGGGATGATCACGGCGGTGGGGGCACGGCGGGCGTAGGCGGTGCGGATCGCCCGGTCCAGGACGTTGGGCAGCTGCTCGGGGACGGTGACCGTCTCCAGGAAGTCGGAGGCCACGTCCTTGTAGAGGCTGTGCAGATCCACCTCCTGCTGGTACGAGCCGCCCATCGCGCTGCGGTGGGTCTGGCCGACCAGGGCCACCACCGGCACATGGTCCAGCTTGGCGTCGTACAGCCCGTTCAGCAGATGGATCGCGCCGGGGCCCGAGGTGGCCGCGCACACGCCGAGGCGGCCGCTGAACTTGGCGTAGCCGACGGCGTCGAAGGCCGCCATCTCCTCGTGCCGGGCCTGGATGAACCGGGGCTCGTTGTCGGCCCGCCCCCATGCGGCGAGCAGGCCGTTGATGCCGTCCCCCGGGTAGCCGAACACATGCTCGACGCCCCATTCGGACAGCCGGGCGAGGAGGTAGTCGGCCACTTTCATGGTCATGTGGGTCATCACTCCGTTCGGGGTTTCTTTCGGCCACTCGGCGATCCGGCCGTGACCGCTCGAGGTCTCAACCGGCCACCTGCGGCAGCACCTTGGTGCGGTAGAAATCGAAGAAGCCGCGCTGATCGGGACCGATCTGGTTGACGTAGACGGTGTCGAATCCGGCATCGGCGTACGCCTTCAGCGCGCCGACATGCGCCTCCGCGTCGTCCCCGCAGATCACCCGCTCGGCCAGCCGCTCGGGGGTGACCAGCTCGGCGGCCTGCTGGAACTGGCCCGGGGTGGTCAGCGTCGACAGCAGCGAGCCGGGCAGCGCCTCGGTCGGCCACAGCCGGTGGACGGTGCGCAGCGCCTCGTCCGGGTCCGGGCCGTAGCACACCTTCAGCCCGCCGCGGGCCGGCTTGCTGTTGCCGCCGGCGCCGCTGCCGCGCCGGAACCGCGCCACCAGCTCCGCGTCCGGGACCACGGTGATGAAGCCGTCGCCGACCCGCCCGGCCAGCGCCGCGGCGGCCGATCCGAAGGCCGCGATGTCGATGGGCACCGGCTCCTCGGGCACCGTGTACAGCCGTGCGTTCTCCACCGTGTAGTGCTTGCCGTAGTGGGTGACGCGGCGCCCCTCGAACAGCTGCCGCATCACCATCACGGCCTCCTCCAGCATCTCCAGCCGGACCGGCGCGGTCGGCCAGTGGTCGCCGAGCACATGCTCGTTCAGCGCCTCGCCGCTGCCCACGCCCAGCCGGAAGCGGCCCTCCAGCAGCACCGAGCTGGTCGCGGCCGCCTGGGCCACGATGGCGGGGTGCATACGGATGATGGGGCAGGTCACCGCCGTCTGCACGGGCAGGCTGGTGGCCTGTGCGAGGGCGCCGATCACCGACCAGACGAAGGGACTCTGACCCTGGGCGTCGTTCCACGGGTGGTAGTGATCCGAGATCCACAACGCGTGGAACCCGGCCTGCTCCGCCATCCGGGCCTGCTCGACCAGCTCCGCGGGCCCGTGTTCTTCGGCGGCCAGGAAATAGCCGTACTCGGTCATGGGGCCCTCCTCGAGCGCGGGATGCGGCAGATGCGACGGGTAACCGGCGCTCGGGGAAGAAAACCTCGGTCGGCGGGGCGCGGGGCGGGCACGGGGCGGCCCGTGGACCCGCGGAACCGGGGCGCGCCCCGGTCCCGCCCGTGGCCCGCCGGGAGCCGCCCGTGGCCCGGCCGGGCCACGCCCGGTGATCGTGTGGCGTGGGCGGGGGTTAGGTGATCGTGTGGCGCGGGCGGCGCTCACGTGGCCGTGCGGCGTACGCGGCGCCTACGTGTCCACGCGGCGCACGGCGGTTACGTGCCGTGGGCGGCGGCTGCGTGGCCGCGTGAAGTGATCGAGTGGTGCGGGCGGCGGCTGGGCGCGGGCGGCGGTTACGTGGTCACCCGGCGTGGGCGGCGGCTGCGTGGTCGCGCGGCGTGGGCGGCGGCTGCGTGGCCCGCGTGGCGCTGGCGGTGGTACGCAATCGCGTGGCGCTGGCGGCGGCAGTCGGCCGGGTCCTGCTTGGCCAGGGATTCCGTACGGTCGCCCGCCGCTTCCGGCGGGCCGAGCGCCACTACCCGGTGCGGGGCGTCGGAGTCGACCTCCGGATCACCGTCGCCAGATCCGGCCGGAACTCCGCGTGCCACGCCCCGGCGGCCGTCCCCGCGCCCGCCGGGGCGACGCGCGGCGGTGACGCGTTGGTGGGCGCGGTTACGTCCGCGTGGGTGTTCCCGGGCGGCCTTGGTGCCGCCCGGGGTGTCCCGTGCCGCTTACGTCTCGGCGGCCGGGGTGCGGGGAGTCGTGCGGGGCATGGTCAGGGCGATATGGCGGGAGATGCGGTCCGCCGCGCCCGCCTCCGCCATTTCGAAGGCCGCGCGCCCGCCCGTACGGAAGAGCGTGAGCGCCCCGCGGACCGGGTCCGTGGCGGAGGTGCGCAGGGGTATGCACAGCAGCGAGGTGACCTCCTCCCGGACCAGGACAGGCGCGCCCGTCGCATCCCGCCCGAAGGCGTCCGCGTCGGGCTGGCCGACCCGTAGCGCGGAGACCCCGTCGGACAGCGCGTCCACCACCAGGGGGCAGCCGGCCGGGTCCTGCTTGGCCAGGGATTCCGTACGGTCGCCCGCCGCGTCCGGCGGGCCGAGCACCACCACCCGGCGCGGGGCGTCGGAGCCGGTCTCCGGGGCCAGGTCGGCGATCACCCAGTCCGCGAACCGGCCGTGCAGCACCTGCGCCGCCCGGACCAGCACGGGCTCCGGCCCGCCGCCGTCGAGCGCCACTTTCAGCAGCGCCGTCGTCATGTCGTCGACCAGGTCCAGCAGCTGGGCATGGCGGGTCACCTCCGCCAGATCCGGCCGGGACTCCGCGTGCCACGCCCCGGCCGCCGTCCCCGCGCCCGCCGGATGGCCGGCCATCCCGGGCTGGAACGCCGCCAGCACCGCCGGATGGGGCTCGCCCGGCGGCCGCAGCGCGGCCAGGGTCACCCGCGCCTCGCCGTCGGCCGACGGCTGCGACAGCCGCACCGTCAGGCTGCGGTCGCCCTCGCCGCGGGCGACGGCGGCGACCTGCGAGCGCAGCGCCGCCTGCCCGTCGCGCCGCAGCGACGCGGTGAGCGGGCGCCCGGTGGCGTATCCGGCGCGGGTGTTGAACAGCTGGGTGGCGGCGAAGTTCATCCGCCGCACCACGGATTCGCGGTCCAGCAGCACCGCCGCGACCGGCATCCGCTGGAACAGCGCCCGCAGCAGCTGCTGTTCCTGCGGGCCGCCCCGACCGCCACCGGGGCGCGGGGAGGCGGCCGCCAGCTCCTCGTACCTCGGCCACAGCACGTCCACCACATGCTGGAGCTCGAAAAGAGCGGCGTCCAGCAGGGACAGCCGCTCCTGCGAGGGCAGCGCCCGCGCGGCCCGCAACTCGCCCACCCGTCTGCGGAAGTCTCTGAGCTCCGCACCAAATTCCTGCGCCCCTGGCATGGGCACACCGTAGCCTGACCGTTCGCGGCGCACGGCATGGGTGGTGTTTTCGGCTCAATGGCGTGGGAAGTCGAAAAAATCGGGGCCCCGCGGGGACGGGGCCGGACAGCGCAGCACACGGGAGCGAAAGGACCGGACTCGGCGATGCCCGGACGCACGCACGGCCGCCCGATATGCCAGACCGACGCGCCGACCCTCGGCCGCGGCCTGGCCGAGCTGGCGGAACAGGCCGCCGCCGGCACCCCGGACAGCTGTGGGGCCACCGCCACCGCCGTGCTCGCCCAGGACCCCCTCCGCGACGCGGACGCCGACCCGACCACCGCTGCCACCCACCCCGATCTGTCCGCGCTGGTGTCGGTCCAGCTGAACTCGGGCGAGGGCCCGATCCTCGCGGCGATCGACACCGGCCGCCCGGCGGGCGCCGACGACCTGCTCCACGACGACCGCTGGCCGCGCTACCGGGCACGGGCGCTGGCCGCGGGCGTACGGTCCACCGCCTCCCTGCCGTTCGCCTGCGACGGGCTCACCGTGACCGTCTCGGTCTACGGACTGCGCCCCGGCCCCCTGAAGAAGGCCGCCCAGGGCGTCACCGGGCTGCTCGGCGATCTGGCCACCGAGAGCATGGCCCGGGACCGGCTCTACCGCGCCGCCCTCGCCCAGGTGGACCAGCTGGACGCGGCGCTGCGCAGCCGGCCGGTGGTCGACCAGGCGTGCGGCATCGTCATGTACGTCCTGGGCTGCGACGCGGACCAGGCGTTCGATCTGCTGCGCCGCATCTCCCAGCGGTCCAACCGCAAGCTCGCCGAACTCGCCGAGACCGTGGTGCGCAGCCGCGGCCGCGGTCTGGAGAAGAACCTCATCGCGCTGGAGAAGAACCTCATCGCGTTCGACCGGTCAGCTGCTCCCGGACCCGGTCGGCCAGCGTCCGCCCCGGACCAGGGCCTTCCGGGCTGATCGGTTCCCTGACCGGTTCGCTGACCGGTGCCACGCCCCGCGCCGCGGCCGTCGCCTCGCTGACGCGCAGGCCCAGCGCCATCCGCTCCTCGGGGGTGAGCCGCTCCCGCAGCTCGGGGAAGACCAGGTCCTCCTCGCCGCGGATATGCATGGACACCACGTCCATCAGATCCCGGACCAGCGGGTCGAACCGCCGGTCCCGGGGGTCCACCGCGTCCAGGTCGGACAGGATCCGCTCGGCCTCGGTCAGCTCCTCGATCTCCTCGTCGGCGATCCGGTCGCCGTTCGGCAGCGCCTTGCGGACCGTGGGGTACAGATGGGCCTCCTCGGCCACGGAGTGCCGCACCACCTCCACCGTGATCCGGTCGACCAGCTGCCGCCGCAGCTCGGGCTCGGTGGCCGTCCGGTACCCCTCGAAGAGGGCGCGCACCGCGCGGTGGTCCGCGGTGAGCACGTCCACCACATCGTGTTGTTCCGGCGTCGCTGTCATGGCACCCGGGTCCCCGGCCGTCCTTCCGCGAAACGGAGCCGGGGATCTGCGAAGGTGGACAGAAAGGGGACAGAAGGAACAGAAGACGGACAGCGGACAGCAGACGGCGAACAGCGGAGAGAAAGAGTGGACGGAACCGGGCGGAAGGTGGACGTACGCCAACCGTGACGCGCTGGGAACAGGGCGGAGGTGTGGACGAATGCAGCGGCAGTGGACCGCCCCGGCTCCGGCCGACCGGGACGACGGCGGGCTGCCGGTCCTCCCGGAGCTGCTCGACAGCTTCGTCGCGGCGGCCGGCCACACCGCGCCGGAGCCCGTCGCCGGCTCCGCGGAGCTGCGCTCGGCCGCCTGCGGCTACTGGTCGCGGCGCGGGCTGTGGACCGACCCGGAGCACGTGGTGGTCGCCCCCGGCGCCGAGCCGCTGCTGCTGGCGCTGCTCGCCTCGGCCTCCCGAGGCGACGTGCTGCTGCCCCGTCCCTGCGCCGCCTGGTACGCACCGCTGGTGCGGCTGGTGGGCCGGCGCGGCCACCCCGCGCCCGTCCCGGCCGAATGCGGTGGGCTGCCCGATGCGTTCGCGCTGCTGGAGACCGTGCGCAGAATCCGCGCCGAGGGCGGCGTGCCCCGCATCCTGCTGCTGTCCGTGGCCGACGACCCCACCGGCACGGTGCCCCCGCCCGAGCTGCTGCACGAGGTGTGCGAGGCGGCGGTGGCCGAGAAGCTGCTGATCGTCAGCGATGAGACCTGGCGGGACACCGTCCACCATCCGCGGGGCACGGTGCTGCTCAGCCCCGCCGAGATGAGCCCCGAGCATGTGATCGTGCTCTCCGACCTGGTGGGCGCCTTCACCCCGGCGGGCTGGCCGGCCGCGATGGCCCGGTTCCCGGCCACCGAGCGCGGCGTGGAGCTGCGCGGCCGGGTGCTGTCCCTGCTCACCGCCGTACGGTCCGGGCTGCCCGCGCCCGTCGCCGCGGCCGCCGGGTACGCCCTCGGCGAGCCCGAACCGGTCCGGGACCGGATGGCCGCCGCGGCCCGAGCACACGGGGCCGTGGCCGCCGCGGCGTATCGCACGCTGACCGCCGTCGGGGCGCTGTGCCGCCCGCCACAGGCCGGCCGCCACCTCTACGCCGACCTCGACGAGCTGCGCGGGGTGCTCGCCGCCCGGGGCATCACCGACTCGGTGGAGCTGGAGCGCGAGCTGACCCGGCGGATCGGCCGGAGCGTGGCCGGAGGCCATCGCTTCGGCGACCCCCCGCACACCCTGCGGCTCCGGCTGGCGACCCTGCCGCTGCTCGGCGCGGCGGAGGAGCCGCGGCTGCGGGCGCTCCAGGCGCCGGACCCGCTGGAACTGCCCCATGTGGCCATGGCGTTGGCCGCCTTCGAGACGGCCTTCCGCGATCTGATCGGGGATGCCGAGGTGACCTGAGCCTTCGTGGACCACCACCTTCACGACACGCCGGCGCGGCAGGGCCGGCCCGGATACGGAAGGGAGCCAGGCCATGACCGATCACGCCGAACCGACCGAGCCGCCCGAACCGGCCGAACGGAGCCGCCCCCGCCCCGGCGCCACACCGCCCGAGCCAAACCCCACCCGCCCCGACACCGTTCAGCCCGGTGCCGCCCGGCCTGACGCCGCTCCGGGCGAGCCGAGTCGCGCCCGGTCCGACACCGTTCAGTCCGGTGCTGCTGCGCAGTCCGGTGCCGTACCGGCTGAGCCGAGCCGCGCCCGGCCCGATGCGGCCCGGTCCGATTCCGCCGCTCGGGCCGACACCGTTCAGCCCGACGCGGTTCAGCCCGGTGCTGCCGTTCAGTCCGGTGCCGCATCGGCTGAGCCGAGTCGTGCCCGGTCCGATGCGGCCCGGTCCGGTGCCGCCGCTCGGTCCGACGCCGTTCAGCCCGGTGCTGCCGTTCAGTCCAGTGCCGCATCGGCTGAGCCGAGTCGCGCCCGGCCTGATGCGGCCCGGTCCGATGCCGCCATCCGCCCCGACGCCGTCCAGCCCGGTGCTGCCGCGCAGCCCGGTGCCGCATCGGCTGAGCCGAGTCGCGCCCGGCCTGATGCGGCCCGGTCCGATGCCGCCATCCGCCCCGACGCCGTCCAGCCCGGTGCTGCCGCGCAGCCCGGTGCCGTACCGGCTGAGCCGAGTCGTGCCCGGTCCGATGCGGCCCGGTCCGGTGCCGCCGCTCGGCCCGACACCGCCCAGCCCGGTGCCGTCGCCCGGTCCCTGTTGGTTCCGGCCGTTCCTGAGCCGGCTGTTCCGCGGCCGTTGGGCGAGATCCGTAGCTGGCCGCGGTCTTTCCTCGATCGGCTCACCGCCCCGTTGCCGGGGGTGCGGGCGCTTGCCCGGCTGGCTCGGGAGGGGCGGCTGCGGCCGCCGGTGGAGTCGTTGCGGGAGATTCCCGAGCTGCCCTTCGAGCCGGGGCCGCTGCCGCTCACCGGGGCCGGGCGTACCGCGGTCATCTGGGCGGGGCACGCCAGTTGGGTGGTGCGGACCGGTGGGCTCACCGTGCTCACCGATCCGGTCTGGTCCCGGCGGATTCTGGGCACCCCGGCCCGGGTCACCCCGGTGGGGGTCCGCTGGGAGGATCTGCCGGGTGTCGACGCCGTCGTCATCAGCCACAACCACTACGACCATCTGGACGCGCCCACGGTCAAACGGCTGCCGAAGGCGACGCCGGTGTTCGTCCCCGCCGGGCTGGCTCACTGGTTCCGGGTGCGCGGATTCACCCGGGTGACCGAGCTGGACTGGTGGGAGGCGGCCGAACTGCCCGGTGAGACCGGCCCGGTCCGCTTCGACTTCGTCCCGGCCCACCACTGGAGCAAGCGCACCCTCACCGACACCTGCCGCTCGCTGTGGGGCGGATGGGTCATCACCGCGCCCGGCGGGCACCGGGTGTACTTCGCCGGGGACACCGGCTACGGCCACTGGTTCCAGCAGATCGGCCGCCGTTACCCGGGCATCGATCTGGCGCTGTTGCCCATCGGCGCCTATGAGCCGCGCTGGATGCTCGGCGCGGTGCACACCGATCCGGAGGAGGCCGTACGGGCGCACCGGGACCTGGGGGCGCGGGTGCTGGCGCCCATGCACTGGTCGACCTTCCTGCTCTCGGCCGAGCCGCCTCTGGAGCCGCTGCACCGGATCCGCGCTGCTTGGGAGGCCACCGGTCGCCCGCGCGGGGAGCTGTGGGACCTGCCGGTCGGAGGCTCCCGCGTGCTCGAATAACTCGAATAAGCAGCCGCAACGCCGGTTGCAGCGTGCGTCCCTCCCTGCCTGCCCTGCCTGCCTGGTAAACCCTCCGCCCCGCCCGCCCCGCGCCCTTCCCGGCGTCCCCCGCCCCAAACACAGAGGCCAAGTGGGGTAATCCGGCGCACAACTGGTAGATGGATCATAAGTGGCGAATGGTGCGGTCCACACCTAACTTCCTTTTCATGCGCACACCGAAACTTCGTCACCTCGCGGGCCTCACGGCCGTCCTCGTCATCGAACTCGCCCAGCTCCCCGGAGCCCACGCCGCCCCCGTCGATCAGACGGGGACCGTTCATGTGGTCGCGCCGGGCCAGTCCATCCAGGCCGCCGTGGACGCCGCCGAGCCCGGCGACACCATCGAGATCCAGCCCGGCGTCTACCGGGAGAACATCCAGATCACCACCGACCGGCTGACCCTGCACGGCGCGGGGGAGGCCACCGTGCTCTCCCCGGCCGATCAGCCGTCGGACAACGCCTGCGGCGCGGCCGGCCACGGCATCTGCGTCACCGGGACGGACCAGCAGCCCGTCTCGGATGTACGGATCAGCTCGCTGAAGGTCACCGGCTTCCCGAAGAACGGCATCTGGGGGTCCGGCACCGACCGGATGACCGTACGGGACACCGTCACCGAGCAGAACGGCCAGCAGGGCATGGGCCAGGAGCTGTCCACCCGTGGCGCCTTCGTCCACAACGTCTCGCGGGACAACGGGCAGTCCGGTGTCTTCCTGGCCAACACCATCGACGCCGAGGGCGGCGCCACCGACGCCCTGGGCACCGTGGTCGCCGCCAACGAGCTCAGCGGCAACCGGTCCGGTGTGGTGGTCCGCCGGCTGCGCGACCTCACGGTCGAGCGGAACACCATCACCGGCAACTGCGCCGGCGTGTTCATCGTCGGCGACGAATCGACCCCGCGCGCCGGGGACCTGACCGTGCGCTACAACGCCGTCACCGAGAACAACGCCTACTGCGCGGCCACCGACCGGCTCCCCTTCATCCAGGGCGCCGGAATCGTGCTCACCGGCGCCGAGGGCGCCCGGGTGACGGCCAACCAGGTGCACGACAACGTGGGCACCTCGCCCATGTCCGGCGGGATCGTGCTCTACACCAGCGTGGTCGGCGCCCCCAACGCCCAGAACGCCATCAGCCGGAACGTGCTGAGCGGCAACAAGCCGGCCGACCTGGCCGACCGGGACAAGGGCGAGGGCAACACCTTCACCGAGAACGTGTGCGAGCTGTCCGAGCCCACGGGCCGGTGCTGAGAGGCGGCGACATGACCACCCAAGAGAGCACCGACCCCGCGGCCGCCGGTCACCCCCCGCCGGCCGCGCTCCCGCCGGCCATGCAGCTGCGGGAGATCGTCTTCGGCGCCGCACGGGCGGCGTCGGTGCGCGCCGCGGTCCGGCTGGGGATCGCCGACGCGCTGGGGGAGCGGCCCGCCACCATCGGCGAACTGGCCTCCGCCGTGGACGTCGAGCCCGATCCGCTGCGCCGGCTGCTGCGCTCCCTGGCCTGCTGCCAGATCTTCGCCGAGACCGACGACGGCCGGTTCCGGCACACCGAGATGTCCCGGCTGCTGCGCGAGGACACCCCGGGCAGCCTGCGGAACATCGCCCTGTGGTGCACCGAGCCGTGGACCTGGGAGGCGTGGCCGCTGCTGGAGCGTGCGGTGCGCACCGGCGGCTGTGTGGTGAACGAGATCTACGGCAAGGGCTTCTTCGAGTATCTCCACGAGGACGCGCCCGAGTCGGCCCGGGTGTTCGACGCGGCGATGACCACCTCCAGCCGGCAGTCCGCCGCCGATGTCGCCGCCTTCCTCGACCTCGACGGGGTCAAGGAGGTGGTGGACATCGGCGGCGGCCAGGGACATGTGCTGGCCGGCCTGCTGGAGAAGCACCCGGCGCTGCACGGCGTGCTGCTGGACCTGCCGCAGGTGGTGGCGCACGCGGACGCGCGGCTGCGGGACGGCGGGCCACTGGCCGCGCGGGCGACGCTGGTGCCCGGCGACTGCCGTCGTGAGGTCCCCGTCGAGGCGGACCTGTACATCATCAAGAACATCCTCGAATGGGACGACGAGAGCACCCGCCGGACGCTCGCCAACGTGGTCGCGGCGGCCCGGCCCGGCGCGAGGGTGGTCGTCATCGAGAATCTCGTCGACAACAGCCTCTCCTCCTTCACCACCGCGATGGACCTGTTCCTGCTGCTCAATGTGGGCGGCCGGAAGCACACCGAGGACAGCATGGTGGCGCGGATGACCGAGGCCGGTCTGAACGTGACCGACATCCGGCCCGTCAACGGCGCTCTGCACGCCTTCGACTCCACGGTGTCCGCCACGGCCCGCCGCTAGCGGGTACGAACGCCACGGTGCCCGCGTCGTCCTTCCTCGACGACGCGGGCACCGCGGTGTGTCAGGCGTAGCGGTACGAGGCGAGGTGCGCGAACGCCACCACATTGGCCGTGTAGTCGTTGACCGTGTGGTCATAGGCGCCGCCGCAGGTGATCAGCCGCAGCTGGGCGTTGGGGGTGTCCCCGTACACCTCGCGGTCCGGGAACGCGTCCTTCTCGAAGGTCTTGATCCTGTCGACGACGAAGGTCGCGATGATCCCGTCCTCGCGGGTGATGGTCAGCTTGCTCTTGGGCTTGAGCTGGCTGAGGTTGTAGAACACCGCGGGACCGGTCTTGGTGTCCACGTGCCCGGCCACGATGGAGTTGCCGCGCTCACCGGGTGAGGGGCCGCCCTCGAACCAGCCCACCAGGTTCTGCTCGGTGTCCGGAGGCGGGACCAGCACGCCCTGGGCGTCCAGCGACAGCGGCACGAACGGCGCGCTCACCCCGATCGAGGGGATGTCCAGCTGGACCGCGGGGGAGCGCGGCAGCGCCGGTCCGGGCCGGGACTCGGGGGCGGCCGAGGACTCCGTGGAGGCGTCCGGGGATTCTTCCTCGAGCGAGGTGTCGTTCTCCGGTGTGGAGATGGACGTGGGGGACGTGGGGGACGTGGAGACGCCGGCCGTGGGTCCAGCCGGTGTCGCCGAGGTGTTCTGGGAGGCGGCGTCGACGGAGTTGTAGATGAGGAAGACGCCGATGAGGGCCGACGCGGCGGCCCAGCGGAGAGTGCGGGTGTTGCTGTCGGCAGCGCCCTGTTTGGCCGGCTTTCCCATAGGGGTGTTCGCCTTTCTCACAGCGCTTTTCTCCCAGCGCTCGTGGCGCCGCCGTGGCACCACCGCTGAGCGGTCGTGCCACGGCGGCAGGAAATTACGAAAGCGTCAGGCTCAGATCGCGGTGCCGGTCGGCTTGCGGCGGCGCAGGGCGTAGGCGCCCGCGCCCAGGCCACCGAGGAGCAGGACCGACCCGGCGGCCATGCCGCTGCCCGTGGTGGCCATGCCGCCACCACCGGTGTGGACGCCACCACGCGGCTTCTCGCCCTTCTCGTGGTCCTTCCACGAGCCGCCGGACCACTCGTGGTCGTCCTTCTTGCCGGACCACTCGTGCTCGCGCTCCTCCTTGCCGTGGCCGGACCAGTCGCGCTCGTCCTCGTCCTTGTCCCGGCCGGACCAGTCGCTCTCGTGCTCCTCCTTGCGCGGCTCCTCCTTGCCGTGCTCTTCCTTGCCCTGCTCTTCCTTGCCGTGCTCTTCCTTGCCCTGCTCTTCCTTGCCGTGCTCTTCCCGGTCCTTGTCCTTCCAGGAGCTGCCGCCCTGGCCGTAGCCGTCCTCGGAGGACTCCTGGCTGCTCGAGTACCCACCGTGACCGCCCGGGTCCGAGACGTCGGCGGCGAACGCGGCGGCGGGGGCGCCCAGGGTCAGGGTGGCGGCGATCGCCGCCCCGGTGAAGAGTGCGCGAGTAGATCGCATGAGTCATTCCTTCCGGCGCCGTCGCGATACTGACTATTTGCCAGATAAAGGGATCGCAGCGGCGTCTCATCCACCGTCAGCGAAGAGGACGCCCCCTGCCACTCGGCACGGCCCGCTATCTGCCGGGTTGTAAGCCCTCTGGGTGGAGATAAGCGCAATGATCACTCATTCGCCGCGCGAACGGGCTGATGCCGTGTCACCGGCTCGGCGGATATCCATCCGATGAGCCCAGTAGTGTGCCCAGTGCGCCCGCTGAAACGGAAATCCGAGTGCGCGTACGAAAAGGGGCCGCCGGGGGAGTGGAAACTCCCTCAGCGGCCCCGGGGTGCGGGCGATTCGGTTCGGCGGCACCATGAACCCGGCGGTTTCCGGGTGGATATGGCGCCCGGGTCCGGTGTGCTCCGCATCAGCCCGGATCGCGATCCCAGCGGTAGAACTCATGCGCCATGGCGTCCTTGGGCTCACGCCAGGTCGCCGGGTCGTACGCCTGCATATACGGCTGGAGCCGCGCGCTGACGTCGCGGAATGCCGGGTGCTTGGCGTACTTCATGACCTCGTCGGCCGGCGGCCGCTCGGCCTCGATCAGATGCAGATAGACATCGCCGAACTGGAACAGGCTGCGGCCGGTGACGCCGATCAGCTTGGGCAGTTCACCGCGGTCCGATTCCGCGAAGATTTCGGCCACTTTGGGGCCGGCGTCCCGTTGCATCTTGGCGACGATCATGGTGCGGTACATGCTCATGCCCCCACCGTTTCGCGGGCCCGCTGCTCGATTTTCTCCCGGATCAGATCCATCTGAATGCGGGAATTGCGATTGATGTGGTCCGCCATCGTGGGGTCGTCCACCGGTGCGTCGGGCCGCATTTCGAAGTCCTGGGTCCAGCGCATGCGGGTGCCGTCGGACTCCTCCTCGTACTCCCAGCGGATGTTCATGTAGGCGAAGGGGCCGGGCTCGACGCGGCGTGCCCAGACCGTGCGCACATCGCGGGCCGTCTCCCGCTCGGACACCCAGCTCCAGACCTTGCCGTTCTCGTCGGGGTGCATGGTGAGGCGGAAGGTGGTGGTGTCCCCGTTCCGCTGGAGCACCTCGACCGAGGCGTACTCGCTGAACAGCTGCGGCCAGTTCTCGAGGTCGTTGGTCATGTCCCAGACGAGGTCGAACGGCGCCTTGATCATGACCTCGTTGTCGGTGTGGCCTGCCATCTTCATGCTCCTGAGGTAAGTGAGGTGTTGATGACCTCGAGGAAGTCACCGGGGGTCTTGCAGCTTTCGGCACCCGGTTCGATCGGGGTGCCGTACCGGTTCTCCAGCTCGCCGACGATGGCGAGCAGACCGAGCGAGTCCAGGCCGTACTCCTCGAAAGTGGAGTCCGGCCGGTCCCGCATCGTGTCCGGGTCGACGGTGAGCCCCGCGCACCGCTTCATCAGCGTGGCCAGTTCGGCGTAGGACAGTTGGCTGGGCATCAGTAATCTCCTTCCGGTCCGCGGAGCACGAGCGCCGCGTTGCATCCCATGAGCCCTCGGCTGAGCACCAGCGCCGTCCGCAGTTCGGCGGGTCGGGAGCTGCGGGTGACGAGGTCGAGGTCATGGCAGACGTCGGTGACGTACGGGGTCGGGGGCACCACCCGGTGCTCCATGGAGAGCACCGCGGCCACCACGTCCAGCGTGGGGGCCGCGCAGTGCACCCGGCCGAAGCCGGCCTTCGGCGCGGTCACCGGGACCCGGGTGCCGTGCGGCCCCAGGGCGTCGGCGATCGCCAGCGCCTCGGCGCGGTCCGCCTCGGGCACCCCCAGCGCGTCGGCGAACACCACGTCGATCTCCTCGGGCGCGCACTCCGCGTCCTCCAGGGCGACCCGGATGGCCTGGGCCAGCCCCTCCCGGGACCGCTCCCACCGGGACGCCCCGGTGAAGGTCGAGCCGTAGCCGGCGATGAAGCCCCGGATGCGCACCCCGCGACGCCGGGCGGCCCCCTCCTCCTCCACCACCAGCATCGCCCCGCCCTCCCCGGGCGCGAATCCGCAGGCGTCCTCGGTGAACGGCAGATAGGCCCGGCCCGCGTCACGGGCCCGGCTCACCTCGTCCCACCCGAGCATGCAGACGACGGAGTACGGCGCCAGCGACGCCTCGGACGCGCCCGCGACCATCGCGTCCGCCCCCCGCCGGATGGACCGGCGGGCGTGCGCGAGCGCGTCCAGACCGCCGGCCTCGTCGTTGGCCACCACCCCGCAGGGTCCCTTGAACCCGCCCCGGATGGAGACCTGGCCGGTGCTGGCCGCGTAGAACCACGCGATGGACTGGTACGGGCCCACATGGCGCGGCCCCTTGCCGTACAGCTGCTGGAGCTCGCGCTGGCCGAACTCACCACCTCCGGAACCGGCGGCGGTCACCACGCCCACGGCGAATGGCGACATGTCGTCCACCGGCAGCCGGGCGTCCTCCAGTGCGAGATCGGCCGAGGCCATCGCGAAGTGGGTGAAGCGGTCGGTCTGGACCAGGAACCGCTCCTCGATCATCGAAGCCGGATCGAAGCCGCGGACCTGGCCCGCGATCCGGACCGGGAAGTGCTCACTGCCCTCACGGGAGAGCCGGTCCAGGAAGGTGATCCCCTCCCGGGTCGCCTTCCAGAAGGCATCGGTGCCCACCCCGTTCGGGGCGATCACACCGATGCCCGTCACGGCCGCACCCCGGTTCCGGGTGTTCATCGCGGCGTTCATGCCACCCTCCCGTCCGCCCGGCTCAGCACCACCGCCGACTGGAAGCCGCCGAACCCGCTGCCCACCGACAGCACATGGCGCAGCGGGAGGGCGCGGGCGGTGCGCGGGACGTAGTCGAGATCGCATTCGGGGTCGGGGGTCTCGTAGTTGGCCGTCGGCGGCACCACGCCATGGGCGAGGGCCAGGGCGCAGGCGACCACCTCGATGGCGCCGATCGCCCCCAGCGAGTGGCCCACCATGGACTTGATCGAGCTCATGGGGGTCCGGTACGCGTGCTCGCCCAGGGACCGTTTCACCGCCGCCGTCTCGTGCCGGTCGTTCTGCTTGGTGCCCGAGCCGTGCGCGTTGACGTAGTCCACGTCGGAGCTGTTGACGCGGGCGTGGCCGAGGGCGTGGTCGATCGCCTCGGACATCTCCAGCCCCTCCCGGGTCAGACCGGTCATGTGGTACGCGTTGCCATAGGTGGCGAACCCCCGGAACTCGCAGTAGGCCCGCGCCCCCCGGGCCCGCGCGTGCTCCAGCTCCTCCAGCACCAGCACGGCGGCGCCCTCACCGAGGACGAAACCGTCCCGGTGGGCGTCGAACGGCCGGGAGGCGGTGGCCGCGTTGTCGTTGTTCGCCGAGGTGGCCTTGATCGAGTCGAAGCAGGCCACCGTCAGCGGGGTGATCGGCGAGTCCGCGGCCCCGGCGATGCACACATCGGCCCGCCGCTCCTCGATCGCCTGGAAGGCGTAACCGATCGCGTCCAGACCGGAGGTGCAGCCGGTGGAGACGGACTGCACCGGGCCCTGCGCCCCGGTCAGCTCCGCCACTCCGGAGGACAGCGCGCTCGGTGAGAACGCGTGCTGGAGATGCGGACCGGCCTTGCGGTGGTCCACGTCCCAGTGCTCACCGGCGTCGCTGACCTTGACGTAGTCCTGCTCCAGCCGGGTGGACGCGGCGACCGCGCTGCCCAGCGAAACCCCTATCCGCCAGGGGTTGATCGCCTGGAGGTCGAGACCCGAGTCCCGGACCGCCTCCTGCGCCGCCACCAGGGCGAACTGCACATAGCGGTCGGAGCGTTCGATCTGCTCGAAGCTCAGACCGCAGGCCACCGGGTCGAAGTCGCATTCGGCGGCGATCCGGGAGCGGAACCGCTCCGCGTCGAAGAGGGTGATGTTGCGGGTGGCCGTACGGCCCGCGGTGAGCATGTCCCAGAACGCCGGAACGCCCAAGCCCCCGGGGGCGACGATGCCGAGCCCGGTGACCACCACTCGTCGGGTCACGACGCCGCCTCGGCGGGTTCGGCGGCCTCCGTGTCCACGTGACCGAGCTCGGGGCGCGGCGCCAGGGGCCCGAGGTGGAAGACCATCCGGGCCTCGGTGTCCCCCACGTTGCGGAACCGGTGCCGCATGTTGATGGGGATCAGGATCGCCTGGTCGGGGCGGAGCGGATGCGCCGTGCCGTCCAGGTCCACCTCCACCTCGCCGCACACGAGGTACACGAACTCCTCGGAGTACGGGTGGTAGTGCTCGGCGACCCGTTCACCGGGTCCCACGATGGCCATCCCCATGAAGCCGCTCGTGGCACCCGCCAGGCTCGGGGTGAGCATGGCGCGCACGTCACCACCGCGTCGGCGGTTGGGGGCGACCGCGGCGAGGTCGACGATGTGAGGGGACTGCGTGGTCATGATGAGTTCCTCCAGGTAGCGTCGCGCGGTCCGCGCCACGGGGTGGAAAACGGGGGAAGCGGGAGAAGCGGCGGGGAAGCGGGGCGAGGGGCGAGGGCGAAGGGCGAGGGGTGGACGGGACGGAACGGGACGGGACGGGACGTCAGTGGTCCGCCGCTCGGCGGTCGGTGACCGGGGTCATGTCGCAGTCGGCGAGGAAGCGGCGCAGCCCGTCGTCCACGGACAGGTCGATCGCCGCCCCCTCCGCCCCGAGGTCGAGCAACCGGCCCAGCACGGCGGCCGCCCGCCGTCCGCTGACACCGGCCGCCATGGCGGGGTTCCGGTCCAGCGGCACATTCAGATCCACCAGCCGGACCACGATGTCGTCACGCTGGAAGATGGTGCTGCTCAGCAGGGTCCTGGCGGACTGCTCCGCGGCCACCTCCCGGTTCACCGCCAGCTCGTCCTGGCGCGCCAGCAAGCTGGCCACCGCGGGTCCGCAGCCGGCCTTGACCGGGTAGAGCAGGGCGTGCCGGTGGACGTCCTCGGTGGGGCGCGGCCCGGCGGCCGTCATGTGGTGGACCACCGGGAGGGAGGCGCGGGCGAAGAACTCCCGTGCCGAGGCGGGGTCGTCGAGGTTGCGGTCCTCCTCCAGATACGGGTTGATGGCCTCCTCGACCGCCCTGATCTCCGGCTGCCGGGCCACGAACCGCAGCGCCGCGGTCAGATCCCCCTTGATCTCCACCGCCCGCACCACACGGTTGCCCCCCATGAACACGGAGGTGCGCACCAGCTCGGTGGTCTCGTCGACCCGCGCCTGGGGCGAGGCGTAATCGGCGAGGAGCTTGGCGACGGCGTCCTCGCTGCCGGGCTGCACCGTGAAGGTGAGCGCCTGCCGGACCAGCCCGTCGCCGACCCGCAGCGCGGCCTCCACCCCACGGGTGGTGACATCGACCGGCGCCGATCCGGCGGTCAGCGTCTCCCGCAGGATGCTGAACCGCAGCGAGCGGGTGTCCTCCACACATCCGTGGAAGGGCTTGACCATCTCCCGGTGCGCGGGGCTGTCCACCCAGGCCAGGAACGGAGGGGCGCTTTCCCACTCGCTGGTGATCAGCCATTGCGAGGGGTTCTCGATCGACTGGCACAGCTGGTCGCTGATGTGCCCGGGTACCGCGGCCACCTGCTGCGACAGCTGATCGTAGGCACGCAGAAAGCGCTGCTCGGCACCGCTGTTGACCTGCACCAGCAACACGACGCGCAACCTGGTGTCGGTGAGAGCGGATTCCACGGTCGTCGGTGTCTGATCCGCCGTGGCATCCGGCATCTCGGACAGGGTGCTCATATTCCACTCCTTATCTCGCGGGCGGGTCCTTCCGGGCATCGAGGACACCCGCCCGTTAGACGATCGTGGAGTGCTCCCACCAATGGCGCGAGATATGTGAGCCATCCGAGCGAACGCCTGGTCGGCGCATCGGAAGGGCCCGGAAGCACCGGGCATAGCAGCACAATGAACCGTCTTCCCGACAATGCTGAGCGTGTGCCCGTCCTCATCGCGGGCGGCTCCCTGGTGGGCCTGTCCGCCTCACTGTTCCTGGGCCGACTGGGGATCGGTCATCTGCTGGTCGAGAAACACCCGCGCACCTCGCACCACCCGCGCGGACGGGGGAACAACATTCGCACGATGGAGCTGTTCCGCACCGCCGGAGTGGAGCCCGCGATCCGCGAGGCCGCGTCCGTCCTGGCCGACAACCACGGAATCCTCCAGACGCCGTCCCTCACCGGTACGGAGGGCAACTGGCTCTTCCGGGAACTGGACCCGGACGGCAGAGCCGCCCGGATCAGCCCCTCCGGATGGTGCCTGTGCAGCCAGAACGACCTGGAGCCGGTGCTGCTGGGCGCCACCCGGGGACTCGGTGGCGAGGTGCGGTTCTCCACCGAGCTGATCTCCTTCGAGCAGGACGCGGACGGGGTCACCGCCGTGCTCCTGGACCGCAGGTCCGAGCGGCGCTCCACGGTCCGCGCCGACTACCTCATCGCCGCCGACGGCCCGCGCAGCCCGGTGCGCCGGGCGCTCGGCATCGGGCAGAGCGGACGCGGCGAGCTCTTCCACAACGTGTCCATCACCTTCCGCGCCAAGCGGCTCGCGGACGCGGTCGGGGACCGCCACTTCATCGCCTGCTACCTCACCAACCCGGAGGCCGACGGGGCCCTGCTGCCCGTCGACAACCAGGAGCAGTGGGTCTTCCACGCCCCCTGGCACCCCGAGCACGGCGAGCCGCTGGAGGCGTTCACCGACGAGCGCTGCGCCCAGCACATCCGCACCGCCGTCGGCATGCCCGACCTGGAGGTCGAGGTCACCGGAAAGGCGCCCTGGCATGCCGCCGAGCGAGTGGCGGACCAGTACTCCGACGGCCGGGTCTTCCTCGCCGGGGACTCCGCGCACGAGATGTCCCCCACCGGCGCCTTCGGCTCCAACACCGGTATCCAGGACGCCCACAACCTGGCGTGGAAGATCGCCGCCGTGCTCGGCGGCTGGGCCGGCCCCGGCCTGCTGGAGACCTACGGCACGGAGCGGCGGCCGGTCGCCCAGGCCACCAGCGCCCGCGCCGCCGCCCGTTCGGCCGAGCACAGCCACCCCGGCTACTCGGCACCGGCCACCGAGGGCCCGCAGAGCAATGTCATGGCCGTCGCCATGGGCTACCGCTATGTGCGGGGCGCGGTCGTCGGCACCGACCCCACCGCCCCCTGCGTGCCCGAACGCTTCAGGGTCTCGGCCGAACCCGGCAACCGCGCCCCCCATATGTGGGTCCACCGCTGCGGTGTGCGGCTGTCCACCCTCGATCTGTACGAGCGCACCTGTGTGCTGCTCACCGGGCCGGGCGGTGCCTCCTGGTACGAGGCGGGCCACCGCGCCGCCGACGCCCTCGGGGTGCCGCTGGACTGCTACCGGGTGGGCGAAGGACCGGACCACGAACTCGCCCCCGAACCGGGCGCGGACTGGGCCGAACTCCACGGCACCGCCCCCGACGGAGCGGTCCTCGTCCGCCCCGACGGCTTCGTCGCCTGGCGCGCGGAACGCTCGGTGCCGGACCCGGAAGCGGCGTTGACGCGGACCCTGCGAGAAGTACTGAACCTCACCCCCTGACCCCCGTCCCCCGGCCCCGCGCCTCCGTTTCCCCGGCCCCGCCGCCCCCGCGGGAGCGCTGCCGCGGCCACCGACCCGGCACGTGACCGGGCCCCGCGGCCCTCCGTCCCTGCGGGGGAGCCGTGTTGGGTGTCGGGCCGGGGCCACAGGGGCCAGCCGGGTCAGTCGCGCCAGCCGGGTTGGTCGGTCGGGTCGGCCCAGCCGGGCCAGTCGGGTTGGCCGGTCGGGCTGGCCGGGCCACGCGGGTCGGTCGGTCGGGTTGGTCGGGCCAGCCGGGCCACCGGGGCCAGACGGGCTAGCCGAGTTGGCCGGGCCACGATGGGTCGGCTGGGGCAGCCGGGTTGGTTGGGCCAGCCGGGTTGGCCGCGTCGGCTGCGTCGGCCGGGCCGGTCGGGCCACGACGGGTCGGTCGGGTCGGCTGGGGGGCGGAGGCCGGTGACATGGTCGGGGCGGGGGCAGCAGGGCTCCCGTCCCGGCGGCGGGGTCAGCCTGGGGCCTCGCTGTGGGCGTCGCCGGTGGTGCGGCGGCGCAGCCGCCGCCACAGTCCGGGGGCCGTGCTGATCACCACCGTCAGCACCACGGCCGCCGCCACCCCCTCCCACGGCTCGGGGAAGAGCGAGCCGCCCAGGATTCCGATCAGCTGATACGTCACCGCCCAGGCCAGCGCCGCGGGCCCGGCACCGCGCGCGAACCTGCGCAGTGGCCAGCGCGCCAGCAGACAGGCCAGCATCACCGGTATCCGCCCCGCCGGGATCAGCCGGGACAGCACCAGGACCGCCACCCCGTGCTCGTTCAGCCGGTCCCGCGCCTGGTCCAGCCGCTCCGGCGCCGCGTGGTCGTGAATCCGCTCCAGCCACCGCGAGCCGTTCTTCGAGCGCACTCCGCGCCGCCCGAGCCAGTACAGCATCACGTCCCCGCAGAAGGCCGCCAGCGCGGCCACCGCGAAGACCACCAGCAGCGACAGCGGGGGAGCGGTCTGGTGGATGGCGACCACCGCCGCCGAGGAGACCACCGCCCCGGTGGGCACCACCGGCACCAGCGAGCCGAGCACCACCAGCAGGAACAGCGAGGGATACCCCACCGCCTGCTGGGTCGACTCGGACGGCACACTGCGCGCCAAATCCGCCACGTTCGCCAAATCCGCCAAGCCCGCCAAAGCCCCCATCACCTGGCGGGCTCCAGCCGAACGCACTCCCCGTGCCCCAGCCGGTGCACCACCGCGTCGGGGGCCAGCCGCCCGGCGTGGCGTACGAAGTCGTCGCCCGGGGCGTGGAATTCATGCGGCCGGATCGCGTCCATCCCGATCGGCCAGTACGTCCCGTAGTGCACCGGCACCGCGCAGCGCGCCCCCAGCCGCGCCAGCGCCTGTGCCGCGCGGCCCGGGTCGAGATGGCCGTGGCCGAGGTACGGCCCCCAGCCGCCCACCGGCAGCAGCGCCACCTCGCACGGGCCCACCGCCTCCGCCATCCGGTCGAACAGCCCGGTGTCCCCGGCGAAGTACGTGGTCGACTCGCCGCTCAGCACATAGCCCAGCGCGGGCACCCGGCTCGGCCCGTACGGCAGCCGCCGTCCGTCGTGCGCGGCCGGTACGGCCCGGATGCGCACCTCGCCGACCGTGCACACATCCCCCGGGGCCATCTCCGTCACCCGCAGCCCGCGCGCCGCCACCACCCGCCGCAGTCCGGGCACGGCACGCCCGGCCCCGCGCGGCACCACCAGCTGGGTGCCGGGCGCCAGCTTGGCCAGCGAGCCGAGGTGCAGATGGTCGGCGTGCAGATGGGAGACCAGGGCCACGTCGGCCACCGCCGCGGCGGCCGGCGGTACCGGGCCCCGGCGCCGCCGCAGATGGGCCAGGCGCCGTACGAAGAGCGGATCGGTCAGCACCCGCACCCCGGAGTCCCGCACGGTCGCGGTGGCGTGCCCCCACCAGGTGATCTCCACCGACATCTCCCGCCTCCGTCCCTCGGGCCGTCCAACCGATCCTCTCACCCCACCGGGCGGACCCGTCCGGGCGGCCCGGCGGGGTGGAAATTCCATGGACCGGCGGGCGGCGCGTACGCCACGATGACCGGTGGCCCAGCCGCCGCTGCTGCCCGCCGACGGTGAACCCCTTCAGCGGGACCGGGCGCGACAGAAAGCGAAGCATCCGTATGAGCCGTGCGCTGCACCGGCGCGCCGTCGTCGCCGACGCCCACAACGACCTGCTGATAGCCGTCACCGCCCGCCCGCCGCACCGCTGGGCCGGCTACTTCCGGGAGCGCTGGCTGCCCCAGCTGCGCGAGGGCGGGGTGGACCTCCAGGTGCTGCCGGTCTTCATCGACGACCGGTTCCGCCCCGAGGGCGCGCTGCGCGAGACGCTGCGGATGATCGAGTGCGCCCACACCCTCGCCGAGGGCAACGCCGATGAGGTACGGCTGTGTCTGGACGGCGACGACATCGACGCCGCGCTCGCCGAGGGCCGGATCGCGCTGGTGCTGGCGCTGGAGAGCGCCCCCGGGCTGGACGCCGATGTGGAGCTGTTCTCCACCGTGCACCGCCTCGGGGTGCGCATCGCCTCGATCGCCCACTGGGGCCGTACCGCGCTGGCCGACGGCAGTGGTGAGGACGCCACCGGGAGCCGGCTCACCGAGGCCGGGGTCCGGGCGCTGCGCGAGATGGAGCGGCTGGGCATCCTCTTCGACGTCTCCCACCTGGGCGCCTCCGGGGTGGCCCATGTACTGGAGCTGGCCACCCGTCCCGTGCTGGCCACCCACTCCTCCGCCCGCGCGCTGCTGGACCATCACCGCAACCTCACCGATGAGCAGTTGCGCGGGATCGCCGCGACCGGCGGCCTGGTGTGCGTGAACTTCCTCGGCGAGTTCCTGGCCACCGACCAGGCCGACCGCACGGTGGACCGGCTGGCCGACCACATCCTCCACATCGCGGAGGTCATCGGCGTCGACCGGGTGGGTCTCGGCCCGGACTTCATCAAGGAGGTCAGCGACGACACCACCCCGCCCTGCTGCGAGGACGTCGAGTACGCCCGACTGCTGGTCCCCGGCCTCGAAGGCCCCCGCGGACTGCCTCTGGTGACCGAGGCGCTGATCCGCGGGGGCCTTCCGGAGGCAGACGTCGAGAAGATCCTCGGCGGCAATGTGCTGGACATCTTCCGCAAGGAACTGGGCCGCCCCCGTTGACACCCCCTTCCCCCGCCCGGCCCGAAGGGCGGTGCCCTACGGCCGGTGGCGGGGGCGGTGCCCTACGGCCCGACATGCCGGGGCGGTGAACTACCGCCCGGCGGCGGGGATGCTGCCCTACGGTCCGGCGGCGGGGCTGGTAAGCCACCGGCCGGTGGCGGGGACGTTGCCCTACCGCACGGTGCCGGGGATGGTGACTACGGCCCGGCAGCGGGGGTGGTGAATCACCGGCCGGTGGGGGCGGTGAGTCCATCGGCCGGTGGCGGGGATGGTGCCCTACGGCCCGGTGGCGAGGGCGATGAACTACCGCCCCGCGGCAGGGGTGGTGAGCCACCGCCCGGCGGCAGGGGCGGTGAATCACCGCCGGCAGCGGGGGCGGTGAACCACCGCCCGGTGGCGGGGACAGTGCCCTACGGCCCGACAGTGGGGGGTGAGCCACCCCCGGCCACGGTGCCCTACCGCCCGGCGGCGGCCAGGAAGGCGTCGATCGTGGCGAAGGTGGCCTGCGGTGCCTCCCGGGCGGGGAGGTGGCCCGCGTCCCGGATCAGCTCGAAGCGCGCCCCGGGGATGGCGGCGGCGTACGCGCGCCCGAAGTCGGGCGTGACGACCGTGTCGTTCTCGCCCCACACCGCGAGGGCGGGCACCTTCACCCGGGCGAGCCGGTGCAGCAGCTTCGGATCGGACAGCGACGGCCCGGTGTAGGCCAGCATCGCCCGGATGGCCTCGGGCGAGGGGCCCCGGGGCGGTTCCGGTGCGCCGGAGCCCTGCCCGGACGGCGGGGCAGCCGGGGCAGGCGAACCAGCCGGAGCAGCCGAACCAGCCGGGGCAGCCGGGGCAGGCGAACCAGGCGGGGCGGTGGGAATCCGCACCTCGTGCCCCTCGACCCGCGGTCCGATGGCGTCCACGATGATCAGGGCGCCGATGCGCCGGCCCCGGTCGCGCACGGTCATCTCGGAGGCGATCCAGCCGCCGAAGGAGCTGCCCAGGACGACGACATCGCTCAGGTCGCGGTCGTCCAGCAGTTCCAGATAGGTCTCGGCGAGGTCGCCGACCCCGGAGAACCACTCGGGCCGCGGGGTGCCGTCCCAGCCCGGGTGGGTCGGCGCCAGCACCCGGGAGGTGGCGGCGAAGTGGTCCACGACCCCGGTCATGGTGGCGGGGCCGCCGCCGCCATGCAGGACGAGCACGGGCCGGCCAGCGCCCACGTCCCGCACCGTCAGGGGGAGGCCGGGGTAGGGCTCGATGGTGAATCCCGTGGTCTGCTGGCTGGTCATCGGGCCGCACCCCCCGAGGTGACCGCGGTGAAGGCGTCCCGTGCGGTCCGCAGACCGTCCGGGCCGAAGAAGCCGGTGAGGTGCTCGGCCGACAGCGCGGCCGCCTCTTCGGCGCGCGGGAACATGGGTGTCTCGTAGGCGTTCAGGGCTGTCTCCAGGTCGTCGTGGGTGGCGAGGGCGAGGGCGAGTTCCGCGCCGTCGAGCATGGCGAGGTTGGCGCCCGCTCCCGCGAAGGGGGACATCAGATGGGCGGCGTCGCCCAGGAGCGTGACGCCGGGCACCCGGTCCCAGCGGTGGCCGATGGGCAGGGCGTGGATGGGCCGGGGGACGAGGGGGCCGTCGATGCCGGCGATCAGCGCGCGCAGTTGCTCGTCCCAGTCGGGGAAGAGGTCCAGGAGCCGCTTCTTGGACGCCGCCGGGTCCGCCGGGTCGATGAGGCCCGAACGGCTCCACTCCTCCGGCACCTTGACCGCGCTGTAGACGCGGATGCGGTCGCCGCCGTTGCGCTGGGCCGTCAGCCCCTTCTCGTCGGCCAGGGCGAACATCATGCCCTGTCCGACGAGTTCGGCGATGGCCGGGTGCCGGGTGCCGACGTCGCGCAGCAGACCGTCCACGAACGACAGGCCGGAGTAGACCGGGTCGGCGTGGGACAGCAGGGTCCGCACCCGGGACCACGCCCCGTCCGCGCCGACCAGCAGATCCGGCTCGACGGTCCGGCCGTCGGACAGGGTGAGCGTGGGCCGCCCGGCCGCCCCCATGGCGACCGTCCGCACCTTGTGGCCCCAGCGGACGGTCCCCTCGGGCAGCGAGCCCAGCAGCAGGTTCCGCAGTGCGCTGCGGTCGATCTCGGGGCGTTCCTCGCCCTCGCCCGGTTCCGGCGGGGGGATGCGGAGGCCGACGGTGGCGTCCTTGTCGAGCAGGCGCAGCTCCCCGCCCTCGGGACGGCTCAGCGGCCGGAACTCCTCGAGGAGTCCGGCGAGCAGCAGCGCGCGCTGGCCGGACTCCCGGTCCAGGTCCAGCGTGCCGCCCTGGTCGCGTGCGGTCGGCGACGCGTCCCCTTCGTAGACGGTCGAGGCGATGCCGTGCACGTGCAGGACGCGCGCCAGCGTCAGCCCTCCCAACCCCGCGCCCACGATGGCGATTCGGCGTTCTCCGGACATGGTGGTGCCTCCTTGGCTCGGCGGCGCCGGTGCGCTGCGGACGACAGGAGAGTAGGGCGACGAACGCGTTCGTGGCAAACGCGTTCGTTACGAACGCGTTCGTCAACGGGTACGATGACCCCATGACAGCGCACCCCACCGCCCCGCGGAGCCGCCGGGAACGTCCGGCGAAACCGGCCCTGACCCGGGAAGGCATCATCGCCACCACGGTCGACCTCATGCGTGCCGAGGGCCTGGAGCGGGTCACGATGCGCCGCCTGGCCCGGGAGCTGGACACCGGGCCCGCCTCGCTCTACGTCTACGTCCGCAACCTCGCCGAGCTGCACGCGGCCGTCCTGGAGGAACTCCTCGGCACGGTCGACCTGAGTCCGGCCGGTGCGGACGGCGACTGGCGCGACCGGCTGGTGCGGATTCTCACCTCGTACACCTCGCTGCTGTTCGAGTACCCCGGTCTCGCCCAGTCCGCCCTGGTGGCGCGCCCCTCCGGGAAGAACTATCTGAATCTGGGGGAGGCGCTGCTGACGCTGCTGGACGAGGGCGGTCTCGAGCCCGGCCGGGCCGCATGGCTGGTCGACCTGCTGATGCAGTTCGCCACCGCGACCGCGGCCGAGCACGCCCACCGCGCCCCCGGCGACACGCCCCAGAGCGAAGCGGACTGGCAGGCGCTCGCCGCGCGGGTGCGGGGCGCCTCCCCGCGCACGTATCCGCACATCGCCGCGCTCGGCCCCCGGCTGCTGTCCGGCTCCCCCCAGGACCGGCTGGTCTGGGGCTTCCACGTCCTCATCGCCGGGGCGCGGCACACCCCACTGCCCGAGACGCTCGCCCCGTCCCCGGTGGACGGCGGCGCGATCACCGCCGCTCGCCAGGACTGATATGCCCCGCTTCGACCCTCTGTGCCATGCTGTGAGGGGAGAAGCTTGGCGGTGCTATCTGCGGGATCTGCGGGATCTGCGGGCTTTCTCCTTCCGGGAGGCATGACTCGGGTACGCCCACGAAACCGGCGGTCCGCGCACGGAGGCGGTGCAGGCGGCTGTGACCGGGCATGTGCTGACGTTCACCGGGACCGCGTTGGTGGCTGTCTACGTGCTCGACGCGGAGGGGGCCGAACTGCGGCTGGCCGAGACGGTGAGCAGCGCCGGACGGCCGTACGCGCTGCCGGCCCGCTATCTGCTGTCCGGCCGGTCCCCCGTGGCCGACGCCTTCCGCACCGGGCGCCCCCTGTGGCTGTCCCCCGACGAACTCGCCGGCTACGGCCCCGGCACACCCGAAACCGACACCGCGCCCGGCACACCCGAAACCGGCGCCGCGCCCGGCACCGCGCCCGGCGTCTCGCTGGGCGCGCTGCCGCTCGGCGGGGACGGCAGGGGGCTCGGATGCCTGGTGGTCGTGGACGAGGCGCCCGACGGCATCGACGCCGACCGCCGGGGATTCCTCGAGCTCTACGCCCACCACGTGGCCGCCGGGCTCGAAGCGGCCGGCCCGCGCGCGCTCGCCCAGCCCGGATGCGAGCTGCCCGGCCTGACCCCGGACCGGCTGCGGGTCGGCTCGTTCGTCCTGGTCCTCGGCACCGGGCGGATGACCGCCGACCCCCAGGTGCTGGAGCTGTTCGGCTTCGCGCCGGAGGACTTCGACGGCCGGGTGGAGACCCTGCTGGCGGCCGCCGTACCGGACGACGTGCCCGTCCTGATGTCGGTCCTGGAGCCGGACATGCTGACCTCGGGCGCCGCCCACCTGGAGTTCCGCATCCGCCGGCCCAACGGCGAACTGCGCTGGCTGGGCCTGCGCTCCCGGGTCGAGACCGGGGCGGACGGCAGGCCCCGGCGCATGCTCGGCGTGGTCGCGGAGACCTCCTACCTGCGGCCCAGCGCCGACGAGGTGTCCCTGGTGCAGCGGCTGTCCGCCGCCCTGGCCGGGGCCACGACCATCCGCGACGTCGGCCGGGCCGTGGTCGGCGCGCTGTGCGAACCGCTGGGGGCGAGCCGGGTCGCGGTCGCCGAGCTCCAGGCCGACCAGCTGGTGGTCGGCCTCCTCGTGCCCGCCGAACCCGGCGCCTGGCCCGAGGTGTGGCGGTCCGCCTGGCGCTCCGAATGGCCCGAGCCGCCCAGCCACGCCCTGCCCTCGCTGACCGAGGCGCTGCGCGTGGGCCAGGTCAGCATCTGGCCCGAGGGCGCCGATCTCGAACCCGGCCTCGCCGGCATCGGCCCCGGCGGCCTCGCCCTCCTTCCGCTCCCGGCGGACGGCCGGACCGTCGGGGTGTGCCTGATCGGATGGGAGCGGCGGCACGCGTTCGGCCCGGAGGAGCGCTCGCTGCTGACCGCGACCGCCGGTCTGGTGGGGCAGGCCCTGGTGCGCGCCCACGCCCTGGACGCCGAGCACGAGCTGGCCACGATGCTCCAGCGCAGTCTGCTGCCCCGCAAGGTGCCGGAGCTGCCCGGCGGGGTGGCCGTCACCCGCTATCTGCCCGCGACGATGGGCCTGGAGGTGGGCGGCGACTGGTACGACGTGATCCCGCTGACCGAGAGCCATGTGGCGCTGGTCATCGGGGACGTGCAGGGCCACAGCGCCGCGGCCGCCACCATCATGGGCCAGATGCGCACCGCCATCCGCGCCTACGCCGTGGAGGGCCATCCACCCGATGTGGCCGTGGCGCACGCCAACCGCCTCCTCGTCGGCATGGAGACCGACCTCTTCGCCACCTGCTGCTACGCCGACCTCGACATGGAGGAGGGCGAGGCGTGGCTCGTCCGGGCCGGACACCTCCATCCGTTGCTGCGCCACCCGGACGGCAGCACCGAGGTCCTGGAGATCGAGGGCGGCCCGCCGCTGGGCGTGGTCGCGGACGCCGAGTTCCCGATGACCGCGGCCGGGCTGTCCGCCGGCACCCTGCTCGCCCTGTTCACGGACGGCCTGGTCGAGTCCGCCCGGCTCGACCTGGAGGACGGGATGCTCCGGGTCCGCCAGGCGCTCGCCCGCGCCGACCCGGCCGACCCCGGAGGGGTGGCGGACGAGCTGCTCGGCGGCGTCAGCCACCGCGAGGACGATGTCGCGTTGCTGTTGCTGCGCTACGACGGGATGCGGGTGCGGCCCACCCGGGCCGGCTGGACGGTGTGGCGGCTGCCCGACGCCGTCATGCACACCCGCCGCTTCACCGCGCGCACCCTGCGCAACTGGGGCGTGAAGGAGGAGCTGGACGTGGCCCTGCTGGTCACCTCCGAGCTGGTCACCAACGCCCTGGTGCACACCCAGGGCGAGGTGCGGCTCAGCCTGACGCTGACCGCGGACCGGCTGCGGATCGCCGTCAACGACCCGTCGCCGCGCACCCCCGTCAAACCGGCCACCGTGGACTGGGAGGCGACCGGCGGACGCGGGCTGCTGCTCGTCGAGGCCGTGTCGCAGTCCTGGGGCTCGGTGCCGCTGAGCGGGGGCAAGCAGGTCTGGAGCGAGGTCGCCCTGTCGTTCCGGCGGGAGGAGCCACCGGCGGCCGGAAGGGGGACGACCAGATGAGGTGTTTCCGTACCTACCCCCGTACGCGCCCGCACCCGCACCCGCGTACGCACCCCGGCCCGCACCCCCGTACGACCCGTGCGCGCCTCCGTGCGGCCGTCGCCGTCGCGGCGGGCCTGGTCCTGGCCGTGTCCCTCGCCGCGTGCGGCAAGGCGGCCCAGGTCGGCGAGACGTCCGGCCCGACCGGGCACCACCGCGGGGCCCTGCGGATCGGCCTGCTGCTCCCGGACAACGAGATCGCCCGGTTCCAGCGCTTCGACAAGCCACTGATCCAGCAGCGGGTCAAGGAGCTGTGCCCGCGCTGCACGATGACCTACGCCTACGCCCAGCACGACCCGGCCGCCCAGCGCTACCAGGTCGAAGCCATGATGGCGAACGGGGCCGACGTCCTGATCCTGGACGCGGTGGACACCAAGGCCATCCGCCACTCCGTGATCCAGGCCCACCAGGCCCATGTCCCGGTCGTCGCCTACGACCGGCTCGCGGAGGGACCCGTGTCCGGCTACGTCTCCTTCGACAACTATCGCGTCGGCCAACTCCAGGGCCAGGCGCTGCTGAGGGCCCTGGGCCCGGACGCCCGCGACCGCCAGATCGTCATGATGAACGGCTCCACCACCGACCCCAACGCGGCCTGGTACGAACGGGGCGCGCTGTCCGTCCTCAGGGGCGAGGTCAGGATCGGCAAGTCCTACCAGACCGTCGGCTGGCGGCCGGAGAACGCCAACCACAACATGACCGCCGCCATCGCCATCCTGGGTCCGCACGCCATCGACGGCGTCCTGGCCGCCAACGACGGCGTGGCCTCGGGCGTCATCGCCGCCCTCAAGACGGCCCGTATCCATCCGCTGCCACCCGTCACCGGCCAGGACGCCGAGCTCAACGGCGTCCAGCGGATTGTCGCGGGCGAGCAGTACATGACCGTCTACAAGCCGTTCAAACCCCAGGCGTACGCCGCCGCGGAGATGGCCGTCGCGCTCGGACACGGCAGGTCGCTCACCGGGATCGCCGACCGGAGGGTCGACAACGCCACCGCCCGCGACATCCCGACCGTGCTGCTCACGCCGCTGGCGGTGACCGTGCACAACATCAAGCAGACCCTCATCAAGGACGGCATGTATCGCGTCGATCAGATCTGTACCGCTAAGTACGCGGACGCGTGCCGCGAGGCCGGGCTCATCGGCTGACACGGCTCACCGAGCGAGCACGGCTCACCGAACGACGGGAAGGGAGGAGCGGATGGCTCATCAACCGCCGGCCCCGCCCCTGCTGGCGCTGCGGGGCGTCTCCAAGCGCTTCGGCGCGGTCCAGGCGCTCGCGGACGTCGAGCTGGAGATCCACGCCGGTGAGGTCATCGCGCTGGTGGGCGACAACGGCGCCGGGAAGTCCACCCTGGTCAAAGTGATCGCGGGCGTCGAACCGGCCGACGCGGGCACCCTCGAATGGCAGGGCCGCCCCGTCCACCTCGGCCGCCCGCACGACGCCCAGCACCTGGGAATCGCCACCGTCTACCAGGACCTCGCGCTCTGCGACAACCTCGACGTCGTCGGCAACGTCTTCCTCGGCCGCGAGATCCGCCGGGTCGGCGTCCTGAACGAGGTCGAGATGGAGCGCCGTACCCGGGACCTGCTGGCCACCCTCGCCATCCGCGTCCCCGATGTGCGCAGGCCCGTCGCCTCCCTCTCCGGAGGCCAGCGGCAGACCGTCGCCATCTCCCGGGCGCTGCTCGGCGAACCGCGCCTGGTCCTGCTGGACGAGCCCACCGCCTCCCTCGGCATCGAACAGACCGCGCACGTTCTCGACCTGGTGGAACGGCTCCGTGACCGGGGACTCGGGGTGCTGCTGATCAGCCACAACATGGGCGATGTCAAGGCCGTTGCGGACTGGGTCGCGGTGCTGCGGCTCGGCCGCAACAACGGGTTCTTCGACGTCACCACCACCTCCCAGGAGCAGATCGTCTCCTCCATCACCGGCGCGTCCGACAACGCGGTGACGCGGCGGAAGGAGGAGCTGTGAACGGATTCGGCGACCCGGGCGGCCCCGCCGAACGCTTCCCCCACGCGTTCGTGCGCCGACTGCGCGCCGGTGAACTCGGCTCCGTCCCCGTCGTGGCCGGACTCCTCCTGATCTGGATCGTCTTCCAGCTCCTCAACTCCCACTTCCTCTCCCCGCGCAACCTCTCCAACCTCAGCGTGGACATCGTCGGCACCGGCATGATCGCGGTCGGCGTGATCTTCGTCCTGCTGATCGGCGAGATCGATCTGTCGGTGGGCTCGGTGAGCGGCCTGGCCTCCGCCCTGTTCGCCGTGTTGAACGTCAACCACGGCATGCCCGAACCACCCGCCGTCATCCTGGCCGCACTCTGCGGTACGGCGGTCGGCCTCGTCCACGGCTTCTTCACCGCCGCCGTCGGCGTCCCCGCGTTCGTGGTCACCCTCGCCGGACTGCTGGGCTGGTACGGACTGATGCTCGCCCTCATGGGCAGCTACGGCTCCATCAACCTCGACGATCAGGGCCTGGTCGTCCAGTTGACCAACTACTACTTCGGCGATGTCGCCGCCGCGTACGGGCTCGCGGCGCTCGGCACCGCCGGATACTTCCTCGCCGCCCGACGAGACGCCAAGCGCCGCCACGCCGCCGGGGTGCCCGCCCGCTCCCGTGGCGAGATCGCCGTACGCACGGGGGCGCTCGCGGTGGTGGCCTTCGCCGCCGCGTATGTGCTCAACCAGTTCCAGGGCCTGCCGCTGGCCCTGCTGATCTTCCTGGCCGTCCTCGTCGTCCTGGACTACGTCCTGCGCCGCACGGCCTACGGGCGGATGATCTTCGCACTGGGCGGCGGGGTCGAGGCGGCCCGCCGCGCAGGCATCAACGTGACCTGGGTGCGGATCTCCGCGTTCATGATGTCGGGCCTGATGGCCGCCATCGGCGGACTCTTCCTGGCCTCCCGGATCAGCTCGGTCAGCCAGACGGCGATCTCCACGAACCTGTTGATGAACGCCATCGCGGCCGCCGTCATCGGCGGCACGAGCCTCTTCGGCGGCCGCGGCAGCATCTGGTCCGCGCTGCTGGGCGTCCTGGTCATCCAGTCGATCGCCTCCGGCGTGACCCTCCTGGACATCCAGGCCGCCGTGCAATACATGATCACCGGTGGGGTGTTGTTGCTCGCCGTCGTGATCGATTCCCTGTCCCGCCGTGCGCAGAAGACGCACGGCCGGGCTTAGGGGGTCAGCGGGTGGCGAAGGCCACGAAGTCCGTCCAGGCGGTGGCGGCTATGCGGAGGTGGGGACCGCCGGGGTTCTTGGAGTCCCGTATGTGGACGGTGGTGGGGGTGGTGGCGACTTCGACGCACTGGCCGCCGCTGGAGTCGCTGTAGCTGGACTTGTGCCAGTCGTAGGCGACCTCTATGCACTCGCCGCCTGTGTTATCGCTGTAGCTGCTCTTGAACCACACGAGTCTGCTCATAGCTCACCCATCAACTTCTCGATGAAGCTTGCGGATTCCTCCGGCCTGAGGGCCTGGGACCTGATCATGGCATAGCGGCGGGCCAGAACGCCCACCTCGTCCGGCTTGGACAACAGGATGCTCTGGCCGTGGCCTTCGAGGTAGGCCACGGAGGTCTCCTCGGGCGTCTCGAGCAGTGTCATCGGTCCAGGAAGCCCGGCGTGCCCAGCTTGGCTCATGGGCATGGCCTGAATGACGACATTCGGACGGGCTGCGCACTCGATGAGATGCGCGTACTGGGCACGCATGACCTCTGGCCCGCCGATTTCGCGCCGTAGCGCTGCCTCTTCGATGATGACGTTGACCACGGCTGCCGGTTTGCGGTCGAAGAGTGCCTTGCGGTCCATACGGGCCGCGACCAGCTTCGTGACCTCTTCCCTGTCAAGCGGGGGGAATGCGTAGTCGAACAGCGCGGTGGTGTACTCCTCCGTCTGTAGCAGGCCATGAATCAGTTGCGTGCAGTACGACGACAGACTCAGCGCTTCCTGCTCCAGCTGGGCGAGGCCCTGGAAGTGGGCCGGGTACCGCTCAAGCCGCAGATACTTGATCGCAGAACGCAGCAACCCGCCCGCGTCCAGAGCCTTCTCGGCCGCGTCGATGAACTCGTCCGTGGGTGGCTTCGCGCACGTCTCGACGGCGCTTACCGCCGACCCGGTGTAGTTCATCAGCGCGCCCAGCTCGTCCTGGGTGAGCCCCGCCCGCTCTCGTAGAAGCCGCAGCACAGCAGCGAAGTACTGGACGGTCGGCGGCGCGGAGTCCTTCTTCTTCGACGGGGCCATACAGGCCACCCCCCTCAACTTCGGTCAACGTCAATCAACCGGCGTTCGACAGGAGTTGCCGGTCGCCGCAGTCGACGCTCTGTTACTGGTGAAGGTAGCCGCCTGCACTGACAGTGGGAGCATGAACGCGGAAAGTCACGACGTAAATCCGCTCCATGGCTGGAAGCAGAGGTTTACGCCCGTCCCCCCATCCGTCCCTCACGCCCGCCGTGCCGCCGGTGCCGCTCTGCGGGCCTGGGGCCTGGACAAAGGCTCAGCCGGCCTCGTACTTCTGGTCCTCTCCGAGCTGGCGACGAACGCCGTCTGCCACGGGCGCGTACCGGGGCGGTACTACGAGGTGCGTATCGCATACGACGCAGAAAAAATGGTCGGGGTGGAGGTGTCCGACCCGAGGGAGGGCCGCCCCCGCCTCGCGGCCCCGGCACCGGAGGACGAATCCGGACGCGGTCTGGCGATCGTGGATGCCCTGGCCGAGGCGTGGGGCATCCGGGAGCGCATCGTCGGCAAGACGGTCTGGGCCCGCATCCGCTTGTAGGTGCGGCTTGTCAGCTGGTGCCCAGGGCATCGCGGAGGACGGTGATGGCCTGGGTGATCGCGGCCTGGGCCGCGTGCGTGCCGCGCAGGGCGTTGAGCATGACGAAGTCGTGGATGACGCCCTGGTAGCGGGTCGCGGTGACGGGGACACCGGCCTGGCGGAGCTTGTTGGCGTAGGACTCGCCCTCGTCGCGCAGAACGTCGGCCTCGGCGGTGATGACGAGCGCCGGGGGCAGGCCGGCGAGCTGGTCGACGGTGGCGCGCAGCGGTGAGGCGGTGATCTGGGCGCGCTCGGCCGGGTCGGTGGTGTACTGGTCCCAGAACCACTGCATGGCGTCGCGGCGCAGGAAGTAGCCCTCGGCGAACTGGTGGTAGGAGCCGGTGTCGAAGGCGGCGTCGGTGACCGGGTAGAACAGGACCTGCTGGGCGAAGTACAGATCGCCGCGTTCCTTGGCCATGAGGGTGAGGGCGGCGGTCATGTTGCCGCCCACGCTGTCACCGGCCACCGCGATGCGGGTGGCGTCCAGCCCCTTGGCGGCGCCGTCGGTGACGACCCAGCGGGCGACGGCGTAGTTCTGCTCGATGGCGACGGGGTAGCGGGCCTCGGGGGAGAGGTCGTACTCGGGGAAGACCACGGCGGCCTTCGCGCCGACCGCGAGTTCGCGGACCAGGCGGTCGTGGGTGTGGGCGTTGCCGAACACCCAGCCCGCGCCGTGGATGTAGACGATGACGGGCAGGGTGTCGGTGGCGCCGGCGGGCTTGACGATGCGGGCCTTCACGGAGCCGGTGGGTCCGCCGGACACGGTGATCCACTCCTCGTCGACCGCGGGCTTGGCGATCTCGCCGGACTGCACCTCGTCGACGGTCTTACGGCCCTCGACGGGGCCCAGGTCGAACAGGAACGGCGGCTGAGCGGTGGCGTTGGCGAACTCGGCCGCGGCCTGTTCCAGTACCGGCGCGGTCGGGGTGTATGCGGACACGGCGAACTCCTTGGCTGAAGGGAGCCTGGGGGCCCCGTCTGCCAGAAGACTATGACGCGATTAGATTGTGCACAAGTAAAAAGTGGGCGTTGAATAATTCGGTCGTAACGGTAGGCTCGGCTGAATGAGCACACGAGCGGAGGACAGGCACATGGCGCGGAACGACGGGCACGAGCAGGCCCGGGAGTTCTCCCTGCTCCTGGACGACCAGCTGTGCTTCGCCCTCTACGCGGCCTCGCGCGCGGTGACGCACCGCTACCGGCCGCTGCTGGAGGAGCTGGGGCTGACCTACCCGCAGTACCTGGTCATGCTGGTCCTGTGGGAACACGGCACGGTGTCGATCAAGGACGTCGGCGCCGCCCTCCACCTGGACTACGGCACGCTCACCCCGCTGGTGAAGCGCCTGGAGGCGGCGGGCCTGGTCCGCCGCGAGCGGCGCCCCGACGACGAGCGGACCGTCCGCGTCAGCCTCACCGGCCAGGGCGCGGAACTGCGGGAGCGGGCCGAGGCGGTGCCGAGCGCCATCGGCGCGGCCATGGCCCTGTCGACACAGGACTTCGACGAGGTCAAGCGTATTCTCCGGCAACTCACGACCAACGTTTCCACCGGGCCCTGACCGCCGGTCAGGCGCGGCGCCGTCTCGCGCCTTCGGCGCACTTGAGCAGCGGGGCAGGGGGGCGGGGGCCCGGCGCCGCCGCCGACTGACGGACCGGTGGGGGCGGAGGCCGGTGGCGGCTCGGCGTCGCGGGCGGTGCGGCCCGACCCGGAGTGCGAGCAGGGTCCGGGTACCCCTCCCCAAAACGCTTGATCTGACGCAACTAATTTGTCAATCAGTTTCCAGAGGGGTACCCACCCCCCGCCAACCCGGAACGAATCCGGCACTCCGGCAACGGCCCTGGCCCCCGAGCACGGAAGCCGCCACCGGCGCCCACACCCACGGACCCGGCGGACGGCGGCGGCGCCGCGCCCCCCACCCCCCGCCGCCGCTGCTCAATTGCGCCGAAGGCGCGAAACGGCGCCGCACCCAACCAACGACCCCAGCGCCCCGTAGCAGCCGTAGGACGTGAGCCGTACTCGTGGCCGCTTCCCGTAAGCGGAATCGATCCGTCCTGGTAACCCACCGTCCGCCGCGTCGCGGAAACGCTGTGCCACGCTTGAAGCCGGCTCGCGCGCCTGGCGCGGGCCGGTGATGCGAAGTGAGGGCGCGGCGTGCAGAAGCCCCGATGGAAGACCGTGGGGGGAGCCCTGCTGCGGGTGACGGCGGTGTGGGCGGTGTCCACGCTCACGATGCTGGCGCTCGCCGGGATTCTCCCCGACTTCAGCCTGAAGTCGGGCGACGGTGACAGCGCGACACGGATCGCGGTCACGGCGGCCAGCGGGGCCGGCGCCTTCGGGGTGCTCAGCGCGCTGGTGTGGCCGCTGCTCGTACGGGCGCTGCTGCTGATGCCCGCGCTGGTGCTGGGGCTGCTGGTGTTCGCGCTCAACGGCTCGATGCTGCTGATCGCCCTCAGCCTGATCCCGGACGGGCCGGGCACCGCCGAGCCGGAGACCGCCGTCGTGGTCGCGGCCGTGATGTCGGCCGCGTCGTCGGCCACCAGCACGTTCCTGACCGTGCGGGACGACGGGGCGTACCGGCGGCGGCTGGCGCGGCTGGCCGGGCGGCGCAGACGGCGGCTCGGTCAGGACGAAGGGGACGAACAGTCCCCGGGAACGGTGTTCCTCCAGCTCGACGGGGTGGGGCACGCCGTACTGCGGGAGGCGCTGCGGGAGCGCGAGAACCGGCCCCCGGTGATGCCCACCGTCGCGGGCTGGGTCCGCACCACCCACCGGGTGATGCCCTGGCGCACCGACTGGTCCAGCCAGACCGGCGCCAGTCAGCTCGGCATCCTGCACGGCTCCAACGAGGACGTGCCCGCCTTCCGCTGGTACGAGAAGAAGAGCGGGGAGGTGATGGTGAGCAACCGGCCGACCAGCGCGGCCGTGCTTCAACGCCGCGCGGCCGCCCGCGCGAGACACGACGGACTGCTCACGGTGGACGGGGCCAGCCGGGGCAACCTGTTCACCGGCGGCGCCGATCAGCTGGCCCTGGTGCTGTCGGTCGCGGCGCGGCGCGGCAAGCACAACCGCTCCCGGTCCGGATACTTCGCGTACTTCTCCGACCCGGCCAACGCGACCCGCACCGCCGTGTCGTTCCTCGCCGAGGTGGTCCGGGAGATCGGCCAGTCCACACGCGCCAAGCTGCGCCGCGAGACACCCCGGGTCAAACGGGGCGGGCTGTATCCGCTCATCCGCGCGTTCGCCACCGTCGTGGAGCGGGATGTGGTGGTGACGGCGGTGATGGGGGACATCCTCTCCGGCCGTACCGCGATCTACGCCGATCTGGTGGCCTACGACGAGGTGGCCCACCACTCGGGGCCGCGCGGCCGGGACGTCCAGCAGGTGCTCGCCCGGCTCGACCGCTCCATCGCGCTGATCGCCAACGTCGCCGAGTACGCCCCGCGCGACTACCGGATCGTGCTGCTGTCCGACCACGGACAGAGCCCCGGCGAAACCTTCTCGGGGGCGTACGGGCTGACCCTGGAGGACCTGGTGCGGGCCGGCTGCGGTCTGCCCGTGTCACGGCGGGCCGGGCGGACCTCGAGCGGTGCGGAGGCGCGCGAGGCGGGGCGGGCGGCGCTGCGCCGGCCGGAGAAGCCCGAGGTGGAGCCGGACGGGCGGGCCGGTGCCGCCAAGGCCGACGAAGACGTCGCCGCCCGCCATGCCACCGTGTCCGATCCGATCGTGCTCGCCTCCGGGAACCTGGGCCTGATCTCCTTCCCCGATGTGCCGGGACGGATGAGCCGCGAGCAGATCGACGCCCGCCACCCCACCCTGTTGCGCACCCTCGCCGACCATCCCGGGGTGGGCTTCCTGCTCGTACGGTCCGAGGCGCATGGCGCGGTGGTGCTGGGCGCGGACGGCGCCGAGCACCGTCTGGACACCGGGGAGGTGCTGGGGGGCGTGAGCCCGCTCGCCGCCTTCGGGCCCGGCGCCGAGGACGCCGTGCGGCGCACCGCGCACTTCCGGAACACGCCCGACATCATGGTCAACTCCGCCTACGACCCGGTGCGCGGCACGGTGCACGCCTTCGAGGAGCAGATCGGCTCGCACGGCGGACTCGGCGGCGAGCAGGGGCACCCGTTTCTGCTGTGGCCGGCCGAGCTGACCGCGCCGGTGGCGGCGGGGGAGGAGCTGATCGGGGCGGAGCAGGTGCACCGGGTGCTGCGGCGCTGGCTGGCGGAGGCGGACGGGCCCCAGGTGCCGGAGGAGGAAGCGGAAGCGGAGACCGCGGGGGAGGCGCGGGCCGGGGCCGACGCGCGGGCCGGGGCCGACGCGCGGCCGCCGGCCGGCGCGGAACTGCCGGAGGCGGCCGGCGCGGCGCACACCGTGCCGGAGTCCCGGCGCGACGGCGCCCCCGCCGCACCCTTCACCGTGGTCAGCCGGGGCGTACCGGACCAAGCCCGGTGATGCGGGCGCGCCGCGCCGCCGGGTCGCGGTCCGCGCCGCGCCCGGATCGGGTGTAAGCAAGAGATATGCGTTTGCCGCCCGACCTCACCCGGTTCGGTGGGGAAACGCGGTCGAGCCGGGCACTGTTCGCCCTCCCGCTCGCACTCATCGTGGCCGTCACGCTGATCGACATCCTCACTCCGGCCAGCGTCCACCTCGGCCCCTTCCTGATCGCCGCGCCCGCGATCACCGCGTCCTTCGCGGGTGCGGGCGGAACCGCCGCGATCGGCGCCCTGGCCTTCGTGGCCCAGGTCGTCATCGCCGTGTTCCACGGCGGTGTCACGACCACCAACCACGAGGCGCAGCTCGCCGCCATCGTCGTGCTCTCCGGCCTGGTGACGGCCTTCCGCTACGTCACCGACCGGCATCGGCGCCGGCTGCTCAGGGTGCGCTCGGTGTCCGTGGCCGCGCAGGAGGTGCTGTTGCGGCCGCTGCCCGAACGGATCGGGGAACTGAGCATCGCCTCGCTGTATCTCGCGGCCGACGAGGAGGCGCAGATCGGCGGTGATCTGTACGCGGCCGTCCGCACCCAGGGGGCGACCCGGCTGGTCATCGGGGACGTACAGGGCAAGGGGCTGGCCGCGATCGGCGACGCCGCCGTGCTGATCGGGGCCTTCCGCGGGGTCGCGTACCGCCATCTCTCGCTGCCGGCAATCGCCACCCACCTGGGCAGCTGCATGTGCTGGAACTGGCAGCACGTCCCCGGTGGCGGCCGGAACTGCCTGGAGTCCTTCGTGACCGCCGTGGTGGTGGACGTCTACGACGACGGCCCGATGGCCGGAATGGTGAACTGCGGGCACCCGCCGCCGCTGCTGCTGCACCGGGGCGAGGTCGCGACACTGGACGTGGACCAACCCGCGATACCGCTGGGCCTGGAGGTGCCGCGGGAGGGGGACTACCGGGTGGAGACGTTCCGCTTCGAGTACGGAGATCTCCTGGTGCTGCACACCGACGGGGTCATCGAGGCCCGGGACGCCGACGGCGCCTTCTACCCGCTCCCCGAACGGCTCGCGGCCTGGAAGGGCGGCGGCCCGCAGTCGCTGGTGGACCATCTCCACGCCGATCTGCTCCGGCACACCGGCGGGGTCGTCGACGACGACGCCGCCATCGTGGTGATCGCCCGCCGCGCCTGAGCCGGTCTCCTCCCTCCCGTGCTCTCCCGCCGCTCGCCCCCTCACCCCGTGGCCTCCGTGACCTGGACCGGCCCGCCGGGCGCGGGGGCGGCCTCCGGCGGCCGGCGGGACCAGCGGCCCGCGATGACCGCGCACACCATCAACTGGAGCTGGTGGAAGAGCATCAGCGGCAGGATCACCGGCCCGGCCGCGTCGCCGAACAGCACCGCGGCCATGGGCAGCCCGGTGGCCAGCGACTTGTTGGAACCGCAGAAGACGATGGTGACGCGGTCCGCCCGGCTGAAGCGCAGCCGCCGGGCGGTCAGCGACGTCGTGGTCAGCGCCAGCCCCAGCACGGCCGCCGCCACGCCCAGCAGCGCGCCCAGCCGGGCCGGGGTGACCTGGTGCCAGATGCCCTCCGTCATGCCCCGGCTGAACGCCGTGTAGACCACGAGCAGGATCGAGCCCCGGTCCAGGAGGCCGAGCACCTTCTTGTGGCGGCCGATGAAGGACGCGGTCCAGCGGCGCAGCGCCTGCCCGGCGAGGAAGGGGAGCAGCAACTGGGTGGCGATGGCCAGCAGCTCGTCCGCCGAGAAGCGGACGTCCGAGCCGATCAGCCACGCCGCGAGCAGCGGCGTGGCGATCATGCCGAACAGGCTGGAGTACGTACCCGCGCAGATGGCGGCCGGGACATTGCCCCGGGCGGTGGAGGTGAGGGCGACCGAGGACTGGACGGTCGAGGGCACCACACAGAGGAAGAGCAGACCGGTGGCGAGCCGGTCGGTGAGGAGGAACCGGGCGAGACCGGTCGCGGCCAGTCCCAGCAGCGGAAAGAGCACGAAGGTGCTCGCGCCCACCACCAGGTGCAGCCGCCACTGCCGCAGTCCGTGCAGCGCCTCGCGGGTGGACAGACGCGAACCGTAGAGGAAGAAGAGCAGCCCGATGGCGATGTCCGCGGCGGTGCCGGCGGCCGTGGCCGCCGGGCCGCTCGCGGGCAGCAGCGCCGCCACCGCGACCGTCCCGAGGAGGGCGGCGACATAGGGGTCCACCGCCCTCCCGAGCCGGCCCGGCCACGACAGCGGCCAGGATGTCCAGCGCACATCAATCACCGCTCTCGCCCTGCCACGGCGGGTGGCCGAGCTGTGCCACCCAGTCCGCACCGGCGGTGTCGCCGGCCACGACGTCGATGGCGCCGCCGCCCCCGTCGTGGTCGCTGCCCGCCGTGCCACGGCTCAGCAGCAGGGTGTTCAGGGTGCGGTCGACCTCCAGCCAGGAGTCCGCGAAGGAATTGTCGATGACCACCAGACCGTTGTGCCCCCCGGTGACGACCGATGGGGTGGCGTCCGGCTCGCAGTCGTCGCCCGGGGCGCTGCCCGTGGCCGGGTGGGCCGTGGCCATGGCGGGGGCCGCGGGGCCCGCGCACAGCACACTCGCGGTGGCGGCGAGGACGAGGCCCGTCGCGGACGGCCGGGGCGAGCCGGTCTCTTTTCTCGGCTTACGGCGCCGGCCGGTGCCGGGCCCGAGGAACGTCGAGGACCTGAGGAATGTCGAGGGCATGGCGTGTGGCCCCGGCTCAGACCTTGGCCGGCCGGCGGTTGCCGTGGTGCCTGCTGATGTTCTTCTCCAGCAGCTCCGTGGCGCCCTTGACCCCGATGGCCCCGGTCTCCCGGGTGTCCGGCAGCCGCCCGTCCGACGTCTTGAGATCGCTCAGCGCGCCGTCGATCGCCCCATGGGCGGCGAACAGACACGGGGTGCTGTAGATCGCGACATCCACCCCCAGTCCGGACAGTTCGGTCAGGGAGAGCCGCGGCGACTTCCCGCCCGCGATCTGGTTGAACAGCAGGGGCTTGTCGCCGATGACCCTGCGGACCTTGCGGATCCACTCCACGCTGCGCACCCCGTCGACGAGGACGACGTCCGCGTCGGTCTCGGCCAGCGCGGCCGCCCGGCGCAGGATCTCCGACTCCTCGGAGGCGTCCGTGCGCGCCACCACCACCAGGTCCTTCCTGGCGCTCAGCACCAGGTGGAGCTTTTCGAGGTACTCCTCGAGCGGCAGGAGCAGCTTGCCGTCCGCGTGGCCGCAGCGGCGCGGGCGCCGCTGGTCCTCCAGGATCACCCCGGAGGCCCCGGTACGCTCCAGCCGCTGCACCACATGGCAGGCGACCTCGTGGTCCACATAGCCGTCGTCGATGTCCACCAGCAGATGGTGTTCGGGGAAGGCGAGCCGCAGCCGCTCCACGAAGGCGAGCATGTCGGGCCAGGCGATGAAACCGATATCCGGCAGCCCGTAATGCGAGGCGGCGAAACCGAATCCGGATACGAAGAAGCCGTTGTAGTGCTGGGCGGCGATGGATGCCGAGTACATGTCGTAGATGCCGATGAGGGGTGTGGTGTGAGGCGAACTGATGGCCTCTCGGAGGGAATTGCCGTAGAGCATGATGTCCCCTTGATTCAGGAGCCTTTCGGCGGTGCATGACGGTTACGGGACTGCGTGCGCAGGTTTACGGGAGGTCAAGAGGCGGTAAAGCAACGCGCCGTGCATTCCCAGAAGATGCCTGGCCCGACTCGGGTTGGGGTCGAACGTTCCTCGAGTGCCGTGGACCGCGTCGCGAGTGGTGTGCGACACGCTTGGCATGCCGCGGGTCGCTCGGGGTATGCGCAACGAGCCTGTCCACGGAAAAGAGTTGCTTGTGCCTGTCCGAACCGATGTCGAAGCCTCCGCGTCCGCCGTCTCCCGGCACCGCCTGCTGTGGCGTGCCATCCAGCGACGCAAGAACCCCCCACTGCGCCGGAGCGACATCACGGTCACCGAGGAGAAGACCGTCCGGAAAGCGGTGAAGGCCGCGGCGCTGGGTAACGCCATGGAATGGTTCGACTTCGGGATCTACAGCTATCTCGCGGTCACCATCGGAAAGGTTTTCTTCCCGTCAGGTAATGATACGGTCCAGGTGCTTTCCTCCCTCGCGACCTTCGCGGTGGCCTTTCTGGTCCGCCCGGTGGGAGGCATGTTCTTCGGTCCGCTCGGTGACCGGATAGGCCGTAAGAAGGTATTGTCCTTCACGATGATCATGATGGCGTCCAGCACGCTCGCCATCGGACTCATCCCCGCCTATACGACCATCGGCTTCTGGTCGCCCGCGCTGCTCATCCTGTTCCGTATGCTCCAGGGATTCTCCACCGGTGGGGAATACGGCGGCGCCTCCACCTTCATCGCCGAATACGCGCCCGACAAACGTCGCGGGTACTACGGCAGCTTCCTGGAATTCGGCACGCTGATCGGCTACACCGCGGCGGCCGGACTGGTCACCATTCTCACCGTGACGCTCGCCGACTCCTCGATGGATTCCTGGGGTTGGCGCATTCCGTTCCTGGCCGCCGCGCCGATCGGACTGGTCGGTCTGTATCTGCGGCTGAAGCTCGACGACACCCCCGCGTTCCAGAAACTGGAGGACGAGGGCTCCACCAGCGCGGCGGACCGCGAGAGCCTGCCGTTCTGGCAGGTGTTCCGCACCCAGTGGCGGGCGATGGTGCTGTGCATGGCGCTGGTCGCCGCGTACAACATCACCGACTACATGCTGCTGTCCTACATGCCGACCTATCTGTCGGACACCCTCCACTACAGCAGCACCAGCGCCCTGGTCCCGATCATCATCGTGATGCTGGTGCTCATGGCCGCCATCACCTTCGTCGGCCGGTTCTCCGACCACATCGGCCGCAAGCCCGTGCTGATGGCCGGCTCCGTCGGCTTCCTGGTGCTCGCCGTGCCGTGCTTCCTGCTCATCAAACAGGGCGGGATCGTCCCGGTCTTCGCCGGGCTGCTGCTCCTGGGGCTGTGCCTGCTGCCGTACGTGAGCGTGATGTCCGCCTCGCTCCCCGCCCTCTTCCCGACGAATGTGCGCTACGGCTCGCTCTCCATCGCCTTCAACATCTCCGTCTCGCTCTTCGGCGGCACCACCCCGCTGGTGACCGAGGGCCTGATCAGCTCCACCGGGAACGATCTGATGCCCGCCTTCTACACGATGCTCGCCGCGGTCGTCGGCATCATCGCCGCCGCCGTGATGAAGGAGACGGCCCGCAAGCCGCTGGAGGGCTCGCCCCCCGCCGTGGCCACCAAGGAAGAGGCCATCGCGCTGGTGGAGTCCCAGCGCTCCTGAGCCCCCCCGGCCGGTGTCCCCGCCCCCGGCGCCCCCGGCCGCCATTACCTCGGCGGTAATCGACCCCCGCGCGCGACGGCGGCAGGGTTGAGCCATCGGGTTCCGGGCCGGCGCCCTCCGGTCCGGAACCCGGTTCGCAGCTGGGAGCTGGTCTCCACGGCCGACGGCTCCGCACCGGTCGCCGCGACCGACGTGATCGTCCTGGCCGAGGACGGCCGAATCCGCTCCGTCCTCGGCTTCCTGGACCGGGTCCCTACGGCCGGCTGAACCGCCCCAGCGCGGCGGCGGTCTCCGGGTCGGCCGGCAGGAACGTCTCGATGGCCAGCTCGGAGACCGTGACGTCCATGGGGGTGTTGAAGGTCGCGATCGTCGAGATGAACGACAGCACCCGCCCGTCGTGCTCGATCATCATCGGCAGCGCGAAGGGCGGGGTGTCACCGGCGGTGGCCGTCTCCCGGCCACCGGTCCCGGGCAGCGGATACGCGGCCACCTCGTCGTACAGCGCGCGCAGCGGCGCGGAGCGCATCAGCGCCAGCTGCCGGTCCATCTGGTCCAGCAGATGGCCGCGCCACTCCCGAAGGTTTCGGATGCGCGGGGCCAGCCCCTCGGGGTGGAGGGTGAGGCGCATCGCGTTCAGCGGCGGCTTCAGCAGATGCTCCGCCACCCCCTGAAGGAGCGCCGTGATGCCCCGGTTCGCCGCCAGCACCTCATAGGTGCCGTCCACCACCAGCGCCGGATACGGCTCATAGCCGGTCAGCAGCCGCTCCAGGGACGCGCGCAGGGCGCTCATCGACGGGTCGTCCACCGAACGCTCCGGGTAGTGCGGGGCGTAACCGGCGGCGACCAGCAGGGCGTTCCGCTCGCGGACGGGCACATCGAGCCGGTCGGCGAGCCGGAGCAGCAGCTCCTGGCTCGGCCGCGACCGGCCGGTCTCGATGAAACTGATGTGGCGGGCGGAGGAGTCGGCGCGCAGCGCGAGCTCCAGCTGGCTCAGCCGGCGGCGGTCCCGCCATGCGCGCAGCAGTGTGCCCACCCGGGGCGGCGCGGCAGTCGTCATGCCCCGAAGGTAGCCGACGCCCGGCGGCGCCCATCCGCCCATGGCAGGGTGGAGGGGCCGACCGGCGACCCGCGACGAAGGGAAGTGTCATGGCAGTCGAGCCGCTCACCGACCAGGAGATCCAGGGACGTCTGGAGCAGCTTCCCGGCTGGTCGTTCGCGGACGACCGGCTGACCCGGACGTACGTCTTCAAGGGGCACCCACAGGCGGCCGGGCTGGTCGCGGAGGTGGCCACGATCCAGGAGGAGCTCGACCACCACTCCGACCTGACCCTCGGCTACAACAAGGTGGCCGTCTCGGTGAACACCCACAGCGTCGGCGGCAAGGTGACCGCGCTCGACTTCGACCTCGCCGCCCGCATCGAAGCAATCGCCCCCCAACACGGCGCCCGCACCGACTGACTGGCCGGCCGACCGGTCGCCGCGCCGCGAGGGACGGTGCGCCGGGCTGGGCGGGCGCCGCGTCGCGCCGGGTGGGGCGGGATGGTTCCGCGTCGGGCCGCGCCGCGCCGGGCTGGGCTGGGCGGGATGGTCCCGCGCCGGGCCGGGTGGGTGCTGCGCCGCGCCAGGCCGGGTCGGATGCCGCGCCGTGTCGCGCCGGGTGGGTGCTATGCCGTGCTGCGCCGGGCGGGTGCTGCGCCCGGGTGGGTGCTGCGTCGCGCCGGGCCGTGCTGCGCCGCGCCGGGCTGGCGCTGTGCCGCGCCGGGCCGGGCTGGGCTGGGCGGGATGGTCCCGCGCCGGGCCGGGTCGGATGCCGCGCCGTGTCGCGCCGGGTGGGGCGGGATGGTTCCGCGTCGGGCCGTGCCGTGCCGGGTGGGGCGGGATTGGTGCGCCGGGCCGGGTGGGTGCTATGCCGGGCTGGGCGGGTGCTATGCCGGGCTGGGCGGGTGCTATGCCGTGCTGCGCCGGGCGGGTGCTGCGTCGCGCCGGGCCGTGCTGCGTCGCGCCGGGCGGCTGCTGCGCTGTGCCGGGCTGGGGCGGGTGTCGCGTCGGGTCGTGCCGGTAGCGCCTGCTCGCGCTCGCGTGGGACCGCCCCCGGCTTGGGCCGGGGGCGGTCTCGGCGCCCGGCGTCAGCCGGTGGTGAGGGTGAGCCCGTAGGTCGTCAGGATCGGGTTCACCGGCTGGTAGTACGTCGTCCCGCCGACCGTGCAGTTGCCGGAGCCGCCGGAGGTGACGCCCTGGGCCTCGCTGCCCGAGATGAACGAGCCGCCGGAGTCGCCCGGTTCGGCGCAGACGTTGGTGCGGGTGACCCCGCTGACCGTGCCCTGCGGATACTGCACGCTGGTGTCGTGCTGCTGGATGGTGCCGCAGTGCCAGCCGGTGGTCGAGCCGGAGCGGCAGACGGAGGAGCCCACCGGCGACTGCTGGGAGCCGGAGACGGTGACGGTGGTGGACTCGGGGCCGATCACCCACGGCTGCGGCACCCAGTCGGCGTTGGTGGACACCCATGCGTAGTCGTTGCCGGGGAAGCTGGAGCCCTGGAAGCTGCCCTGGGCCACCCGGTTGAAGCCGGTGGTGGTGTCGCCGGGATCGCCGCAGTGGCCGGCGGTGACGAAGCCGTTCTGGGTGCCCTGGGTCACCGAGAAGCCGATCGAGCAGCGGGCGGCGTCGTTGATGTAGAACGCCTCGCCGCCCCGCAGGTCGTACAGCGGCTTCGGCCGCTCGGCCGACTTCACGATCCGCACCACGGCCTGGTCCGCGCCGCTCGCGGCGACGAAGGCGGCCGCCTCGTCGGGCTCGGCCGACTGCACCACGACGCTGTTGGTCTTGACGTCGACGTACCAGGCGGACGCCACGTGGATCGCCGGGGCGCGCTGCGCGGCGGTGCGGTCCAGGGCGTCCTTGGCGTCGGTGAGGGCCTCGAGACTGTTCTTGACGACGGCGGCCTTGGCGCCGCCGGCCGTGATGGTGCCGCTCTGTTCCTCGTCGGTGGTGGCGACGGTGAGTTCGGCGGTGTTGCCGGACACCCACGCGCCGCCGTAGGCGCCGCCCAGGCTCTTGCGCAGCTCCGGTTCGGCGGCCCCGGCCCGGTATTCGTTGGATATCCGCGTCCGCGCCTCGTCGGCCGTCAGGCCCAGATCGCGCTGCATCGAGGCCAGCATCTCGGGGGGTATCTCCCGCCGGGGGCGGGGGGAGGGCTCGCCGGGGTCGGCCACCGCGGGCAGGCCGTTGCCCAGGAAGAGGGCGGCTATCGCGAGGGTGCAACCGGCGGCCAGCTCAAGGCCGGGACGGCGTCTGCGGGACATCTTCGGTCTCCTCGGCTAGGGAAATGGTCACGCTCTGTGCCCTTCTGGGCGCCAAGCGTAATAGCCGGGGAGGTGCCTCGCTCGGTGGGCGCATACGGGTCCGCCCCGCCGCGGGGGACGCGACGGGGCGGATGGGGCCGGATGGGGCCGGGCGGCCGGGGCCGGGTCTCAGACCGCGTTGAAGGTCTCGGGGTCCGAGCCCAGACGCTTGCCGGCCTCGAGGGAGTCGATCGCCGACAGGTCCTCGGCGTCCAGCTGAAAGTCGAAGACGTCGATGTTCTCCTTGATCCGCGACGGGGTCACGGACTTGGGGATCACCACATTGCCGATCTCCAGATGCCAGCGCAGCACCACCTGGGCGGGGGACTTCCCGTGCTTCTCGGCGATCGCCGCGAGCGTCGGGTCCGCCAGCAGGCCCTTGCCCTGGCCGAGCGGGGACCACGCCTCGGTGGCGATGTCATGGCGGGCGTTGAAGGCGCGCAGCTCCGCCTGCTGGAGCTGCGGGTGCAGCTCGATCTGGTCGACCACCGGGACGATCGAGGTCTCGGAGAGCAGCCGCTGGATGTGGGCGGGGTGGAAGTTGGACAGGCCGATGGCCTTGGCGCGGCCCTCGGCGTAGATCTTCTCGAACGCCTTCCAGGTGTCCAGGTACTTGTCGACCTTGGGCAGCGGCCAGTGGATCAGGTAGAGATCCACATAGTCCAGGCCGAGCTTGGCCAGCGAGGTGTCGAAGGCGCGCAGGGTCGAGTCGTACCCCTGGTCCGCGTTCCAGAGCTTGGTGGTGACGAACAGCTCGTCGCGCGCGATGCCCGACGCGGCCAGCGCCTTCCCCGTGCCCTCCTCGTTGCCGTATATCGCGGCGGTGTCGATGCTGCGGTAACCGGCCTCCAGCGCGGTGCCCACCGCGGTCCGCGCCTCGTCGTCCGGTACCTGCCAGACGCCGAAGCCGAGCTGCGGCATCCGGACGCCGTTGTTGAGGGTGATGAAGGGGACCTTGCTCACGAGCGGTCGATCCTTACGTCGGTTGTGGATGCTTGCTACCAGAGCCACAACGATCAGCGGCCGGCCCGCATTCCCGCCATCAGGTCATCGAATGGCCTGATCACTACCGTGGTGCCGCCAGGCGCAGCGGGTCCGCGAGCTCGTGCCGGAAACGGCGCAGGGTGTGTCCCTCGCGCACCGTCGCGCCCACCGCGACCGCCGCCCGGCTCACCGCCGCGCGCGGCGCCCGCACCACCATGGCCAGCCGGTACGTACCGTCGATGCGCACCGCTGAGGTGCGCCGGATCTCCCAGCCCGGGTCGGAGCGCAGCTCCCGCCGCGCCTCCAGCCAGACCCGCTCGCCGTACGCGGTGGGGACGCCGTGGCGGAATCCGAGCCGCGGGCCGAGGTGGGCCGCGCGCTCCGCTGCCCCGGCAACCGCCTGCCCGGTGAGCTGGCGCGGGGTCATGGACCAGGCCACCGGCTGGAAGACCGTGCCGCCCCGCCGCACCGGTTCGGCCGTGAGGGTGACATCGAGGTTGACCGAGTGCAGAACGGGGCCCGGGGTGTCCCGGGCGCAGGTCACCGACAGGTGCACCAGGTGGTAGACGGCGTTGTCCGCCTCCGTCCGGAGGAAGTCCAGCAGATCCGGATCCGGTCCGACGAGCTCCGCCGTCACCGGTAACGCCACCGGTCCGCCCAGGATCACGCGTCCGGCCAGCCTCGGGCCGGTGGGCTGGGGTGTCTCCTCGGACAGCAGGGCCAGTTCGCGTTCGGGAAGGTCGGGGAGAATGACATCGATCATTTCGTGCCCCCTTCGCGGCTCAGGAACGGTACAGCGCCTCGACCTCGGCGGCGTACGCCTGTTCGATGGCCTGTCGCTTCAATTTGAGCGACGGCGTCAGCAGACCATGCTCCTCAGAGAACTGCGCGGCAAGTATGCGGAAGGTACGAATCGACTCCGCCTGGGAGACGGTGGTGTTCGCCGCGACCACCGCCCGCCGGATCTCGGTCTCCAGGTCGGAGTCATGGACCAGGTCACCCGGCGGCAGCTCCGGTTTGCCGCGCATCGTCAGCCAGTGCGCGACCGCCTCCGAGTCCAGCGTGACCAGCGCCGCGATGTACGGGCGGTCGTTGCCCACCACGATGCACTGGGCGACCAGCGGATGCGCCCGCACCCGCTCCTCCAGGCCCACCGGGGAGACGGACTTGCCGCTGGAGGTCACCAGGATCTCCTTCTTCCGCCCGGTGATGGTCAGATAGCCGTCCTCGTCCAGCGTGCCCAGGTCGCCGGTGGCGAGCCAGCCGTCGCGCAACACCGCGTCGGTCGCCTTGGGGTCGCCCAGATAGCCGGCGAAGACCTGGCCGCCGCGCACCCACACCTCGCCGTCGTCGGCGAGGTGCACCGTGGTGCCGGGAATCGGCACGCCGACCGTCCCGAAGCGGGTCTGCTCGGGCGGGTTGGCGGTGGCGGCGGCGGTGGACTCGGTGAGGCCGTACCCCTCGTAGATGGTGACGCCCGCGCCCGCGAAGAACAGACCGAGCCGCCGCTCCATGCCCGAACCGCCCGACATGGCGTGCCGGACCCGGCCGCCCATCGCGGCACGCACCTTGCCGTACACGGTCCTGTCGAAGAACTGGTGCTGCATGCGCAGCGCGGCCCCCGGGCCCGGCCCGGTGCCGAACGCCCTGGCCTCCTGCGCCTCCGCGTACCGCACCGCCACGTCCACGGCCTTCTCGAACACCCCCGACTTGCCCTCCGCCTCGGCCTTGCGGCGGGCCGCCGCGAACACCTTCTCGAAGATGTAGGGCACCGCGAGGATGAAGGTCGGCTGGAAGGTCTGCAGATCGGGCAGCAGCGCGGCGGCCGAGAGCTTGGGCTGGTGCCCGAGCTTGACCTTGCCGCGGATGGCGGCGACCTCCACCATCCGGCCGAAGACATGGGCGAGCGGCAGGAAGAGCAGGGTGGCGGCCTCGTCGCCCCGCTTGGAGTGGAAGGCCTCCTCGTACCGCTCGACGATGTTGTCGCACTCGGCCATCAGATTGGCGTGCGTGATCACACAGCCCTTGGGGCGGCCGGTGGTGCCCGAGGTGTAGATGACGGTCGCGGTCTGCTCGGGCGTCACGGCCAGCCGGTGCCGTTCGACCACATCGTCCTCGATGGTCCGCCCGGCCGACAGCAGTTCCTCCAGCGCCCCCGCGTCCAGTTGCCACAGCCGCTTCAGATGCGGCAGCCGGCCGACCACCGAACCGACCGTCATCGCGTGGTCCTCGTGCTCCACGACACAGGCCGAGACCCCCGCGTCATGCAGCATCCAGCAGACCTGCTCGGCGGAGGAGGTGGGGTAGAGCGGGACGCTCTGGGCGCCGAGGGACCACAGGGCAAAGTCGAAGAGCGTCCATTCGTAGCGGGTGCGGGACATGATGGCGACGCGGTCGCCGAACCGGACACCATGGGCCAGCAGCCCCCTGGCGAGCGCCGTCACCTCGTCCCGGAACTGGCCCGCGGTCACGTCCTGCCACCGGCCGTCCGCCGCCTTGCGGGCCAGCGCCACCCGGTGGGGGTCGGACCGCGCGTGCTCGAAGACGGCATCCGCCAGTCCTCCGGCCTGGGGCGCCGTCGCCATCGGGGGGACGGTGAACTCGCGCAATACCTGCTCCTTGAAGCCGCTGGGCACAGCGCCGCGACCGTACCCGATCCGGCCCGGATGCGGGAGAGGTGTTTTGTGCCCGGAACGCACGGAATGCCGGGCGGCCGGTGAGGTGGCGGGCAGGCCAATCAGGCGTCGGCCAGGGCGGATTGCGAGGAGTCCGGCCCTATGCGCCCCGGCTGTGGCTCATATGTAACGGTCTTCTGCACGAAATCTTCCCGATCGCGGCACAGGGCCCGCCAGGATCGCGGCGGCGAGCCGCTCCGCCGCGGCGTGCGAGGCACCGTCCTGTCGCCGCCTTCCGTACAACAGCACGAAATCCACCGGGCCGAGGTCGGGCAGCCCGGCCCGTTCGGGCACCGGCGCCAGTCCGGGCGGAATCAGGCCATGGGTGTGCGCCATCACCCCGAGCCCGGCGCGCGCCGCCGCGACCAGGCCGTTGAGACTGCCGCTGGTGCACACGATCCGCCATGACCTGCCGTGCCGCTCCAGCACGTCCAGGGCGCGGGCCCGGGTCAGCCCCGGGGGCGGAAAGACGATCAGGGGGAGCGGACGGTCCGGATCCAGCCGCAGCCGTTCGGCGCCGATCCACACCAGCCGGTCCCGCCACACCAGCTGTCCCCCCGGCCGCTCCTCGGACCGCTTGGCCAGCACCAGATCGAGCTTGCCCGCCTCCAGCCGCTCGTGCAGCGTGCCCGACAGCTCGACGGTGAGCTCCAGATCCACCTCGGGGTGATCGCGGCGGAACCCCTCCAGGATCTCCGGCAGCCGGGTCACCACGAAGTCCTCCGAGGCGCCGAACCGCAGCCGTCCGCGCAGCCGGGTGCCGCGGAACCAGCTCGCCGCCCGCTCGTTCGCCTCCAGGATGGAGCGGGCGAACCCCAGCATCGCCTCGCCGTCCTCGGTCAGCTCCACCCCGTGGGTGTCCCGGGTGAACAGCTGCCGCCCCACGGCCGCCTCCAGCTTGCGCACCTGCTGGCTCACGGTGGACTGGCGCACCCCGAGGCGGTCGGCGGCCTGGGTGAAGCTGAGGGTCTGGGACACCGCGAGAAACGTACGGAGCTGGGCGGGGTCGTACATGGGGCCACCGTACGGGAGGTCATCACGGAACGCGATGACAGTCAGAGCGGTATGCGGGATTCCCGATGACGGTGATCAGGAGCACCATGGACGGGGCCCCGTCCGTGTCCATGGGCCGTGCCAGGGTCCACGCCAGGGCCAGGGTCCACGCCAGGGTTCACGCCAAGCCGGAGAACAGCGAGAAAGAGAACGAATGCCCAGCCCGCACCGCCCGCACCGCCCGTTCCCGCGCACGATCTCCCTCCCTTCCTGGCTCCCCCTGGACGGTTTCATCCTCGGACTCGTCGGCACCGTGGCGCTCGCCGCGCTGCTGCCGGTCAGCGGCCGGGCCGCCACCGTCACCGACGGCGCCACCACGGTCGCGGTCGCCTTCCTCTTCTTCCTCTACGGCGCTCGGCTCTCCACCCGTGAGGCGCTGGACGGGGTGCGCCACTGGCGGCTCCACCTGACCGTGCTGGTGTGCACCTTCGTCGTCTTCCCGGTCCTCGGCCTGGCCGCCCGCGGCCTGGTGCCGTACGTGCTGACGCACCCGCTCTACACCGGGCTGCTCTTCCTGTGCCTGGTGCCCTCCACGGTCCAGTCCTCCATCGCCTTCACCTCGATCGCCCGGGGCAATGTCGCCGCCGCGATCTGCGCGGGCTCCTTCTCCAGCCTGCTCGGCGTGGTCGTCACCCCGGTGCTGGTCGCGCTGCTGCTGGGCGGCAGCCAGGGCGGCTTCTCGGCCGACTCCATGGTCAAGATCGCGCTTCAGCTGCTGGCCCCCTTCCTCGCCGGTCAGCTGCTGCGCCGCTGGATCGGCGGCTTCATCTCCCGGCACCGGGCGGTGCTGCGCCTGGTGGACCGGGGCTCGGTGCTGCTCGTGGTCTACGCGGCGTTCAGCGAGGGCATGACCCGGGGCATCTGGCACCAGGTCACCCCGGCCCGGCTGGCCGTCCTGCTCGGCGTCGAGGCGGTCCTCCTCACACTGATGCTCACCCTCACCTCGTACGGCTCGCGCAAGCTCGGCTTCGTCCGCGAGGACCGGATCACGATCGTCTTCGCGGGGTCGAAGAAGAGTCTGGCGGCCGGGTTGCCGATGGCGAGCGTGCTCTTCGGCGCCCAGGCGAGCCTGGCGGTGCTGCCGCTGATGCTCTTCCACCAGATGCAGCTGATGGTCTGCGCGGTGCTGGCCCGCCGCTTCGCGGCGCGGGCGCCGGAAGCGGCGGATGCGGAGGCGGGGACCGAGGCGGATGCGGACGCGCCGGCGGGGTCCGGTGCGGACCCCGCGCTGACCCGCGTCTAGCTGTCCAGCCGCCGCGTCACCGCGTCAGCTGTGGGAGGACCGCACGCGGTCCAGGGGGAGGCGGACCAGGGTGCCCGAGTGGGGACCGTCGAGCGGGGCGTTGAACTCGCGGACCCGGCGCAGTTCGGTGTCGGTCAGCGCGCGGGCGTAGAGGCGGAACTCGTCCAGGTCGCCGGTCATCCGGGAGCGGCTGTCCACGGCCTGGCCGAGGTGGAGGCCGAAGGGCGCGGTGCGGCTCACGGTGCCCGGGGCGTCGGGGGCGGTGGCCGGGGCGCCGCCGTCCACGGCGAGGGAGAGCCGTCCGCCGCCGCGGATCAGGGCCAGGTGGTGCCACTGCCCGTCGTTGTACGGGGTGCCGGTGGCGACCGAGGCGCTGGTGAAGTTCGCGAAGCCGTTGACCGTGGTGATCAGCGCCCGGATCCGGTGACTCCCGGGCTCACCGCGCAGCCAGACCTGCGGCTGTTTGGTGCCGATGCCGCCCATCCACAGGAACGGATGCTGCCCGGAGGCGGCGGAGTAGCGGAACCACAGGCTCACGGTGAAGTCGCGGGTGCCGAGCGGCAGGGCGGTGCGGTACGGGACGCGTACGGCGTCGTCCGTGCCGTCGAAGGACAGCGCGCCGCCGAAACGGCCGTCGTCGCGCACCGCCGCACCGCCGAGCACGGTCGCGGACCGGGCGCCGGGCGCGCGGTCGTCGGTGGTGGGGGCGGGCGCCTGCCGGGGGCCCAGCCAGTCCTCGGTGAACCGGGCGAAGCGGATCTCGTCCCGGGCGTCCACCGCACCGCCCTCGTACAGCAGCCCCACCGTGTCCCGCGAGATCGCGACCATGTCGGAGTAGCCGGACCAGTCGGTGGTGACCACCGTGCCGCGATCGACACCGTCCCAGGTGCGGCCCTCGTCCCAGGAGGAGCGGATCATCATGGTGCGGCGCCGGTCGGGATCGGCGGGGGCGGAGAAGAGCAGCCGGCCGGGACCGTCGCGGCCGGGGTCGCGCAGCCGCAGGATCGACCCCTGCACCTGGGGAGTGGGCAGATCGGGGATGGTGCGGAAGGGCGCGGTGAAGCTCTCACCGCCGTCGCGGCTGATGGCGTAGTCGCGGTGGCCGAGGTCGGTGCCGTCCTGCTCCCGCCCGCTGACGTAGATCGCTCCGTCGGCCCGCTCCACCAGCGTCATCTCGGACGGCTTCTGGCGGAACGTGCCGTCGTCCGCGAGCGGGAAGGTGTCCACCGCGCCGATGCGCCAGCTGTCGCCGCCGTCGTCGCTGTAGGCGAGCGCGGCGTGGTTGTCGGTGATCCGGCCGCCGCCGTAGCTCTCGGTGTTGAGGGTGAAGACCAGCCGGCCCTTGTGCCGGCCGCGCTGGAGCTGGATGCCGTGGACGGGGCCGGTGGCGTACCAGGAGTTCCACTGGGGCGGCAGCAGCGAGGGGCTCAGATCGCGCGGGGCCGACCAGGTGGCGCCGTTGTCGTCGCTGTACTGGAGATGCGGGGTGCGGTCACAGGGGACGTCGCAGCTCTGGGAGTCGTCGCGGCCGGTGTTGTAGGTGCTGGCGAGCATGATGCGACCGGTGCGGGTGTCCACGATGGGCGCGGGGTTGCCATGGGTGTCACCGTCGCCCTCGTTGATCACCTGGAGCGGGCCCCAGGTGCGGCCGCCGTCGGTGGAGCGCTTGAGGACCAGATCGATGTCCCCGGCGTCACCGCAGTTGTCGACCCGGCCCTCGGCGAAGGCGAGCAGGGTGCCGTCCTTCGCTTTGACGACCGCGGGGATACGGAAGCAGGAGTACCCCTGCTCCTGGGCGGACGTGAAGAGGACCTGCTGGTCGAAGCCGGAGTCGGGGGAGGAGGCGGTACGGGCCGCGGACACGGATTCGTCCGTGTCCGCGGCCCGTACCGGAAGCGGAATCAGGGCCAGCGCCGCGGCGGTGAGGAGCACACCGGCGCGGCGGCGCCAGGGTCTGGTACGGGGACGTGTGCGGAGAACTGACGCCATGGTCACGGACCTGCCCTTCGGACCGCCCCTTGGGGGGCATCTGGCCATCACACCTGGACATCACGACATCAAGACATCCCATGTCTCGCGCATGGCTGCGGCAGAAGTGTCTCGTCCGGCGGCATCCCGGGACAAGAACCGTGCGTCATCTCTGTGTGACGCAGCGGAAGTTGGGCCAAGGGGCGGCAGGTGCGCCGCCGGGTCGGCCCATGGCCGGTGTCAGAGCTCATGGCGCCGCCGAGCGCCCGCACAGCGCGTGGTCGATCAGCTCCTTCACCGCCTGGTCCGCGGCGTCCTGCCGTCCCTCGTCCGCCTCGTCGAAGCTGTTCGTCGCGACGGTCACGGCCCGGCGGCCATCCGTGGTGATGCCATTCTCACTGCTGTAGCCCAGGGCGTTGCCGCCGTGGTGCCAGTAGAAGCCACCGCAGCTCAGCGGGGTGGTCTCCAGGCCCAGGCCCACGCGGCGCCCCGGCTCTTCGGGCATCGGCACGGTGCGCCGCATCTCGTCCAGTTCGGCGGGGCGCAGCAGCCGTCCGGTGAGGAGCGCGGTGAACAGGCGGTTGACGTCGCGTGGGGTGGTGACCAGGTCGCCCGCGGCGTCCGCCGCCGTGCCGTTGAACAGCGTGGTGTCGACCGGGCCCCCGCCGCCCTCCGCGTAGGTGTGGTAGCCGCGGGCGTAAGGAGCGGGAAGCACCGGGGCGTCGCCCGGCAGGGAGGTGCCGGTGAGCCCCAGCGGCCGGATGAGCCGGTCGCGCACCTCCGCGCGCCAGCCGCGCCCGGTGACCTTCTCGATGATCATTCCGGCGAGGACATAGCCGGTGTTGGAGTAGCGGTAGCCGGTGCCCGGCTCGAAGTCCGGGGCCTGCCGCACCGCGGCGGCGACCAGCTCCTCGGCCGTGTAGTGCCGGAACCGGTTCCGGTAGTAGCCGTCCGCCGAGTACAGGGCGGGGAGCAGCTCGGGGAGCCGGGTGACGTTGGGTACCCCGCTGGTGTGCTGGAGCAGCATCCGTACGGTGATCCGGCGGCCGTCGTTGCCGTGGCCGCTCACCACGCCCGGCAGCCACCGGTCCACCGGATCGCCCAGCGACAGCCGCCCCTCGCCCACGAGTTGGAGAACGACGGTGGCGACGAAGGTCTTCAGCGTGCTGCCCGCCCGGTAGTGGTCATCGGGCCGCATGGGGCGCCCCGTGCGGGTGTCGGCCGTGCCGCTGTGGGCGGTGGCCGTGCCGGACGAGGTGTCCAGGACGGCCGCCACCCCGACCGCCCCGGCCCGGTGGACCGCATCGGCGTCCTGGGCGAGCCGTGCGGTGTGCGACGGCGGCGGCGCGGCCGCCACCAGCGCGGCGACGGCCAGGCAGACGGCGGTGGCCGCGCGGGCGGGGGCGGCCGCGGTGGCCGCGGTCACCCGCCGGATCATCGCGCGCCGCCGCACAGCACGCGGTCGATGAGGCCCTGGAGGGCGCCTTCGGCCCTGAGCACCTGCTCGTCGTCGGCGGTCTTGCCGCTGCTGCTGATGGTCACCGAGCGCCGCCCGCCCTCGGCGAAGCCGGTGCGCACCGTGGCCCCTTCGAGATCGCCGCCGTGGCCCCAGCGGTAGCCGCCGCAGCTGAGCGGCTGCCGCATCATCCCGAGCCCGTACTGGAGGTGAGGGAACGCCACCTCGAAGTCCTCCGCGACGGGGACCGTGCGGCGCATCTCGGCGAGCTGCGCCGGGGGCAGCAGACGGCCGCTCAGCAGCGCGGTGAAGAACCGGTCCAGATCGCGGTCGGTGCTGATGAGCGAACCGGCCGCACCACCCCAGGAGACATTGCGGAGCGTGGTGTCCGTCCAGGTGCCGGAGCCGGGGAAGCGCTGGTACGTATGCGCGTACGGGCCCTGGAGCCGCGGATCGTCCCCGGGCTCGTAAGTACCGGTCAGGCCCAGCGGGCGGATGATGCGGTCGCGGACCTCCTGCGGCCACGTGTGCCCGGTGACCTTCTGGATGATCATCCCGGCGAGCACATAGCCGGGGTTGGAGTAGTTCCAGTCGGGCTCGGGGTCGTCGGCGGAAGCGGGCGGGAAGTCGGGCTGGTGCTTCACCGCCCCGGCCACCACCTGCTCCGGGGAGACATGGTCGAACCGGGTCCGCTCGAAGTCCTCCGCCGAGTCGCCGGTGTCGTCGCTGTAGGAGTAGTTGTGGATGCCGCTGGTGTGCTGGAGCAGATTCCGTACGGTGATCCGGCGGCCGTCGTTGCCGTTGCCGCTCACCACGCCCGGCAGCCACCGGTCCACCGGATCGCTCAGCGACAGCCGTCCCTCGGCGACCAGCTGGAGGACGACCGTGGCCACGAAGGACTTGGTGACGCTCGCGGCCCGGTAGTGCGCCCCGTACGGCATGGGACGGCCCGTGTTCAGCTCGGCCTCGCCCGCACGCGCGTGGATCCGGCGGTGGCCGTCGCGCACCTCCACCGTGATGCCGATGAAACCGGCGTCCTTCAGCGTCCGGGCCACCTCGCGGCGCAGCTCGTCCTCGGTGAGCCGGTGGCCGGCGGACGAGCCTGCGGACGCGGCGGTGGCGGGCGCTCCGGTGGCGGCGGCCGGGACGGCGGCCGCTCCGCCGACGAGGGCGGCGGCCACGGCGGCGGCCGTGGCGAACCGTAAGCGAGGGCGTTTCGTGGATGCGTTCATGCCTCACCAGCCTCCAGGCGCGGCAGCGCCCCGGCCATGCGGCAGGCCCCCGCGTTCAGGTGGGGACAGCCCCACGGCGGGGCTCAGCCCCACGGCCGGGTCCAGTCCCGTGGCCGGGCTCTGGTCGGCCGGTGCAGGGCGGAGCTATGGCGTCCGGTAGGGGCCGGCCGGCGCAGGGGGCGCTCCTCGCCGGCCGGCCCGCCAACCCGTGCAGCGGGCCGACCGCTCCTCAGGCCCCGCCGACCGCTGTCCGCAGGGCGAGCCGGTGCTCACCCGCGTACACGTTCATCGAGGTGCCGCGGAGGAAGCCGACCAGGGTCAGCCCCGTCTCCGCCGCCAGGTCCACCGCCAGCGAGGACGGCGCGGACACCGCCGCCAGCACCGGGATCCCCGCCATCACCGCCTTCTGCGCCAGCTCGAAGGAGGCGCGCCCGGAGACCATCAGCACCGAGCCCGACAGCGGCAGCAGACCCTGCTGGAGCGCCCGTCCCACCAGCTTGTCCACCGCGTTGTGCCGGCCCACGTCCTCCCGCAGGTCCAGCAGCTCACCGTCCGGGGTGAACAGCCCGGCCGCGTGCAGCCCGCCGGTCCGGTCGAAGACGCGCTGCGCCGCGCGGAGCCGGTCCGGGAGCGCGGAGAGCGTCTCCGGCTCGATCCGCACCGCAGAGCCTTCAGAGCCGCCAGAGTCCTCAGAATCTTCGCGGTCGTCCCCGAGCGGCCAGCGCGCGGTCGTCCGCACCGCGTCCAGGCTGGCCTTGCCGCACAGCCCGCAGGACGACGTCGTATAGACGTTGCGCTCGAGGGTGATGTCCGGGACGGGCACGCCCGGGGCGAGCTTCACGTCCACCACGTTGTAGGTGTTGGAACCGTCCTCGGTCGCGCCCGCGCAGTAGACGATGTTCGCCAGTTCCTCCGCGCGCCCGAGGACGCCCTCGCTCACCAGGAACCCGGCGGCGAGGGCGAAGTCGTCGCCCGGTGTGCGCATGGTGATCGCCAGCGGTTTGCCGTTCAGCCGGATCTCCAGCGGCTCCTCCGCCACGAGGGTGTCCGGCCGGGTGCTGACCGCCCCGTCCCGGATGCGGATGACGCGGCGTCGCTCGGTGACCCGTCCCATGTCGATCAGTCCTGGTTCTGTGCGTGGTTCTGTACGTGTTGGTAGCCGAAGCGGCCCTTGATGCACAGGTTCCCGTGTGTCACGGGATTATCGTGCGGCGAGGTGACCTTCACGATCTCATTGTCCTGCACATGGAGAGTGAGATTGCAGCCCACACCACAGTAGGCGCACACCGTCGTGGTCTCCGTCTGCGCCGACTCGTCCCAGGTCCCGGCCGCCCGCATGTCGAACTCGGTCTTGAAGCTCAGGGCGCCCGTCGGGCACACCTCGACGCAGTTGCCGCAGTAGACACAGGCCGAATCGGTGAGGGGCGCGTCGTGCTCGGTGGAGATACGGGCGTCGAAACCGCGGCCCGCGACCGCGATCGCGAAGGTGTTCTGCCACTGCTCGCCGCAGGCGTCCACGCATTTGTAGCAGAGGACGCATTTGCTGTAATCGCGGACGTACAGGTCGTTGTCCACCTTCGGCTCCTCGGCCACCCGGGCCGCCTCGGCACCGAACCGGTCCGGCTCGGCCCCGTACTCCTCGATCCACTCGGCGGCGCCCGGGGTCGTCGACAGATCGGTGGAGGAGGCCAGCAGCTCCAGGACGACCTTACGGCTGTGCCGGGCCCGCTCGGTGTCCGTGCGCACCTCCATGCCCGGCTCCACCCGGCGGGAGCAGGCCGGGGCGAGGGTGCGGGAGCCCTCCACCTCCACCACGCACACCCGGCAGGCGTTCTTCGGGGTGAGCGTGTCGCCCTGGCACAGGGTCGGGACGTCCTTGCCCGCGGCGCGGCACGCGTCCAGCAGGGTGCTGCCCTCCGGGGCGCGGACCGGCTCGCCGTCCAGGGTGAGGTCGACCAGACGGCGCGGGGGTCGCAGCGGTATCGCGGTCACTTGAAGGCTCCCAGACGGTCGATGGCGGACTCCACGGCGTTCCAGGCGGTCTGGCCCAGACCGCAGATCGAGGCGTCCCGCATGGCCCGGCCGACCTCGCGCAGCAGCGCGATGTCCCCGGCCGCGGCGTCGCCCGTAAGGTCCTTGATCCGGTGCAGCGCCTCCTCCTGCCGTACGGTGCCCACCCGGCAGGGCACGCACTGGCCGCAGGACTCGTCGCGGAAGAACTCCGCGATGCGCAGCAGGACGCGGGGCAGCTCGACACTGTCGTCCAGCACCAGCACCACCCCCGAGCCGAGCGTGGCGCCCGCGGCGCGGGTGCCCTCGAACGTGAGCGGGACGTCCAGCTCGTCGGGGCGTACGAAGGCGCCCGCCGCGCCGCCGAGCAGCACCGCGCGCAGGGTCTTCGGCGGCCCCGCGAGCTCCAGCAGCTCCCGCAGCGTCGCCCCGAACGGCAGCTCGTAGACGCCGGGGCGGGCCACCGTGCCGGAGACGCAGAACAGCTTGGTGCCGGTGGAGGCGGAGGTGCCGGTGCGCGCATACCCCTGTGCGCCTTCGATCAGAATGGGCAGCACATTGACCAGCGTCTCCACGTTGTTGACCGCGGTCGGCTTGCCGAACAGCCCTTTCTCGACCGGGAACGGCGGTTTGCTGCGCGGTTCACCGCGCCGCCCCTCGATCGAATTGAAGATCGCGGTCTCCTCACCGCAGATGTACGCGCCCGCGCCGCGCCGGATCTCGATGTCGAACGCGAACCCCTGGCCCATCACGTCCTCGCCGAGGAGGCCGCGGGCGCGGGCCCGGTCGATGGCGGTGCGCAGCCGGCGCAGCGCACGCGGATACTCGCCGCGCAGGTACAGATAGCCGCGGTGGGCCCCGGTCGCGTAGCCCGCGATGGTCATGGCCTCGACGAGGGCGTACGGATCGCCCTCCATCAGGACCCGGTCCTTGAAGGTCCCCGGTTCGCTCTCGTCGGCGTTGCAGACCAGATAGTGCGGATGGTCGGGCTGCTGGGCGGTGGCCGCCCACTTCCGCCCGGTCGGGAACGCGGCCCCGCCCCGCCCGACCAGACCCGCCTCGGTCACCTCCCGGATCACCCCGGCGGGCCCGAGCGCGAACGCGCGCCGCAGGGCGGCGTAACCGCCGTGGGCGCGGTAGTCGTCGAGCGACCCCGGGTCCACCACCCCGACCCGACGCAGCAGCACCAGACCGTCGCGCCCGGCCTCCGGCGCCGCGAGTGCGCTCCCGGGCGCGGAACTCCCCGTCCGCGCAACGGCGTTCGCGGTCTGGCCTGACGCCTGGCCTGACGCCTGGCCTGACGCCTGGCCTGACGCCTGGCCTGACGCCCTGCTGGGCCGTGGCGCGGGCGTGGGGGCGGGCAGGGCGGCAGAGGTGCCCGCCTGTGCGGGCTGGGCGGCCGGGGTTCGTGCTTGCGGCGCGGCGGCCGCCGCTTGCGGCTCGGCCGCCGCCTCGTGCGGCGCCGTCGCCGCGTCGGCGACCGCCTCGGCCGTGGCCGGGGCGACGACCGCCGTCCGCGGGGCCTCGCCCGCGCGGATCACCAGGGCCGCCGGGGCGCGTTCGCACAGGCCCAGGCATGGGCTGGGCTGCCAGACGGCTCCGGACCCCGCCGAGCCCGCCGGGCCCAGGTCCCGTTCGATCTTCGTGCACACCCGCGCGGAGCCCCGGGCGGCGCACGCCAGGTCCGTACAGACGTGGACGACGGTCGCCGGACGGGGTTTCACCGCGAACATCGCGTAGAAGGTCGCCACCCCGTAGCCCTCCGCCGGAGGGACCGTCAGCCGTCGGCACAGATAGGCCAGGCCGCCCTCGCTGATCCAGCCCACCCGGTCGTTGAGGGCGTGCAGCCCCGGCAACAGCAGATCGCGCCGCTCACGCGCCTCGCGGCCGCCGCGCGCCCAGCGCAGATCGGTGTCCGTACGGTCGTCCGCGCCCTCCCAGGCGGACGCGGGCGGGCCGAGCAGCGCGTCGACCGCCGCCCGCTCCTCGTCCGTGGGCTTGCTGTCACCGAAGCGCAGATCCACGATCAGCTCCTTACGGCGGTCACGGGAAGCTTCTCGATCCTTATGGCCGACGCCTTGAACTCCGCCGTCCCCGCGATGGGGCAGTTGGCCTCGATCGTCAGGGAGTTGGTGTCCACCTCGTCGGGGAAGTGCATGGTCATGAAGGCGAGTCCCGGCCGCAGCCCGGGGTCGATCCACACCGGCGCCACCACCGAACCGCGCCGCGAGGTGACCCGCACCCATTCCTCGGCCTCCACCCGGTAGCGGTCCGCGTCCTCCGGGCAGAGTTCGATGTACTCGCCGCGCCGCAGCGGGGAGGCGAACCCCCCGCTCTGCACCCCGGTGTTGTACGAGTCCAGGCGCCGCCCCGTGGTGAGCCGGATCGGGTAGGCGTCATCGGTCAGATCGACCGGCGGATCGTGCTTGACGGGGCCGAAGGGGGCGCGGGCGCCGCGCCGGGCCGGATCGCTCTCCCAGAGGCGGCCGTGCAGATAGGTGGGCTCCAGGCGGTCGGTGCTGGGGCAGGGCCACTGGATGCCCTGGTGCTTCTCCAGCCGCTCGTACGTCATCCCGAAGTGGTCCGGGGAGACGGCGCGCAGCTCGTTCCAGACCTCCTCCGCGTCCGCGAACTCCCAGTCGTGGCCCAGCCGCCGCGCCAGCTCGCAGAGGATGTCGATGTCCTCGCGCGCCTCGCCCGGCGGCTCCACGGCCTTGCGCACCCGCTGGACGCGCCGCTCGCTGTTGGTGGTGGTGCCGTCCGTCTCGCACCACGCGGCGGTCGCCGGGAGCACCACATCGGCCAGTTCGGCGGTCCTGGTCAGGAAGATGTCCTGGACCACCAGGTGCTCCAGGGACGTGAGCCGCCGGATGGCCTGCTCGGTGTCGGCCTCGGACTGGGCCGGGTTCTCGCCGATGCAGTAGACGGCGCGCAGCTCGCCCGCCTCCATCGCCTCGAACATCTCGGTCAGGTTCAGTCCGTAGCGCGGCTGGATGACCACGTCCCAGGCGCGTTCGAACTTCGACCGGACGGGCGGGTCCAGGATGTCCTGGAAGCCGGGCAGCCGGTTGGGGATGGCGCCCATGTCGCCGCCGCCCTGGACGTTGTTCTGGCCGCGCAGCGGCTGGAGCCCGGAGCCGTACCGGCCGACGTGGCCGGTCAGCAGGGCCAGATTGATCAGCGCCCGGACGTTGTCGGTGCCGTTGTGGTGCTCGGTGATGCCGAGGGTCCAGCACAGCTGGGCGCGTTCGGCGGTGGCGTAGGCGTGCGCGAGATCGCGGATCGCGTCGGCCGGGACGCCGGTGACCTTCTCGGCGACGCTGGGGGTCCAGGGCTCCACATGGGCCGCGTACTCCTCGAAGCCGCTGGTCGCGCGCTCGATGAAGGCGTGGTTGGCGAGCCCCGCGTGGATGATCTCGCGGCCCACGGCGTGGGCGAGCGGGATGTCGGTGCCCACGTTGAGCCCCAGCCAGCTCTCCGCCCATTCGGCGGTCGAGGTGCGGCGCGGGTCGACCGCGTACATCCGGGCGCCGTTCCGGATGCCCTTGAGGACGTGGTGGAAGAAGATCGGGTGCGCGAAGCGGGCGTTGGAGCCCCACATCACGATCAGATCGGTGTCCTCGACCTCCCCGTACGAGGAGGTGCCGCCGCCGGAGCCGAACACGGCGGACAGCCCCGCGACGCTGGGCGCGTGGCAGGTGCGGTTGCAGGAGTCGACGTTGTTGGTGCCCATCACCACCCGGGCGAACTTCTGGGCCACGTAGTTCATCTCGTTGGTGGCGCGGGAGCAGGAGAACATGCCGAACGCGTCGGGCCCGTGGGCCGCCGTCACGGCCCGGAATCCGGCGGCGGCCCGGCTGAGCGCCTCGTCCCAGGAGGCGGGGCGGAGTTCACCGCTCACCGGATCGCGCACCAGGGGGTGGGTCAGCCGGGGGTACTGCTTCTGCTGTCGGTCGCGCTGGCGGTTACGGGCCACGACGGGCTCCTTACGGCGGTCACGCCGCGCTGCGACGTGAGGGAACCGAGCGTCCGGGTATCGTCGACAGAATATTGAATACAGTATTCCCGAGAAGGGGGTCAAGGCATCGGACGCACCTCGATCCCACCGTGTCGCCCGGACCGCGAGGACATGCGGCGAGTGGCTGACCCGGCGTCAGAACCGCCGAACCCGTCTGACACATGGACAGTGTGGGTAAACTGTAGACAATAACCAATCCATGTATCCGGAAAACGACGAAGCCAGAGGGGGCGCGATGCCGGCCAGGGGACTACCCCAGGGTGCGGTGCCGAAGCTGGAGCGGCCCGGCCCACTCCGCGAGCGTGTCTACGAGGCGCTGCTCGAACTCATCACCACCCGCGCCCTCCGTCCCGGCCAGCACCTCGTGGAGAGCGAGCTCGCCGGTCATCTCGGGGTCTCCCGCCAGCCGGTGCGCGAGGCCCTCCAGCGGCTGAACACCGAGGGCTGGGTCGATCTGCGGCCCGCGCAGGGCGCGTTCGTCCACGAGCCCACCGAGGAAGAGGCCGATCAGCTCCTTACGGTGCGCACGCTCCTCGAGGCGGAGGCCGCCCGGCTGGCCGCCGCCGAGGCCGACGCGGCCGGGGTCGCCGCGCTGGAGGACCTGTGCGCCAAGGGCGAGCGCGCGGTGCTGGACGACGATGTGGACGGCGCGGTCGCGGCGAACGCCGAATTCCACGCCAAGGTGATGCGGCTGGCCGGAAACGCGGTCCTGTCCGAGCTGGCCGCCCAGGTGGACCGCAGGGTCCGCTGGTACTACACCCCGGTCGCCCGGCAGCGCGGCAAGCAGTCCTGGATCGAGCACCGCGAGTTGATCGCGGCCATCGCCGCCGGCGACGAACAGCGCGCCACGGCCGTCATGCGCGCCCACACCGAACACACCCGCCGCACCTACCACGAGCGCGACCGGTCCTGACCCTCCCGCCGCCCTTCCCGCCTCGCCACATCTCCCGCCGCCCCGCCTGTCGCCGGGCGGCGGCACCTTTTGGCGCCGGTGGACCGTGACGCCCTCGATCTCCTCACCCTCGCGCAGCAGGTCTGTCCCGAAATCAACTCCGCTTTGTCCTGCGACAGGAGAAAGTCGACGGCAATTCCGGCGCAAGTTCTTCCCACCCCCGACAACCGCTGCTACGTTCCCCGTGAAAGCCCGGCAGCGGGGCTCCAGGGATGCCGATATGACGGCGGGAGGGGCGGCGTGAGGCGCATGACGGCACGACCGGCCAACGCGCATCAGGCGCGACTGCTTCGCCTGCTGCGCGACGGCGGCCCCAACTCCCGTGCTCAGCTGGGCGATCAGATCGACCTCTCGCGTTCGAAGCTCGCCGTGGAGATCGACCGGCTGCTGGAGACCGGGCTGGTGATCGCGGACGGGCTCGCCGCCTCGCGCGGCGGCCGGCGCTCGCACAACATCCGGCTCGCGCCCGGTCTGCGGCTGCTCGGCGTGGACATCGGCGCCACCTCCGTGGATGTTGCCGTGACCAACGCGGAACTGGAGATTCTCGGCCACCTCACCCAGCCCATGGATGTGCGCGAGGGACCCGTCGCGGTCTTCGAGCAGGTGCTGGACATGGCCGCGAAGCTCCGGGCCTCCGGGGTGGCCGAGGGGTTCGACGGGGCGGGCATAGGAGTGCCCGGCCCCGTGCGGTTCCCCGAGGGCGTGCCCGTGGCGCCGCCGATCATGCCGGGGTGGGACGGCTTCCCGGTACGGGAGGCGCTCAGCCAGGAACTGGGCTGCCCGGTCATGGTCGACAACGATGTGAACCTCATGGCGATGGGGGAGCAGCACGCGGGCGTCGCCCGTTCCGCCAAGGACTTTCTCTGCGTGAAGATCGGCACCGGTATCGGCTGCGGGATCGTCGTCGGCGGTGAGGTCTACCGCGGTACGACGGGCAGTGCCGGCGACATCGGCCACATCCAGGCCGAACCCGACGGCCGCCCCTGCGCCTGCGGCAACCGCGGCTGCCTGGAGGCGTACTTCGGCGGCGCGGCGCTGGCCCGCGACGCCGAGGCGGCCGCCCGCGACGGCCGGTCCGCCGAACTCGCCGCCCGGCTGGAGGCCGCGGGGAGCCTCGCCGCCACGGACGTCGCCGCCGCGGCGTCCGCGGGCGACGCGACCGCGCTCGACCTCATCAGGGCGGGCGGCACCCGTACGGGCCAGGTCATCGCCGGGCTCGTCAGCTTCTTCAACCCCGGTCTGGTGGTCATCGGCGGCGGTGTCACCGGGCTCGGCCATACGCTGCTCGCCGCCATACGGACCCAGGTCTACCGCCAGTCCCTGCCCCTGGCCACCGGCAACCTCCCCATCGTGCTGGGCGAACTCGGCCCGGCCGCCGGGGTCACCGGCGCGGCCCGCCTGATCAGCGACCACCTCTTCTCCCCGGCCTGACGGCCCGCTCCGCCCGCTCCCCGTCCGGCCACGGCCGTCCGGCCCCGTCCGGCGGCTCGCAACTCCGGCACAGCGCACCAGCACGGCAGCAACACCACAACAGCACCACGGCAGCACGGCATCCGCACCGCCCCTCGGCGCACGCCACGCCGGGGCACGAGCCGCACCACCGGCGCACCATCGCGCCGCACCACTGAGCCGCACCACCGGCACCACTGAGCCGCACCACCGCGCCGCATCACCGCGCCGCGCCGTACCCCGTCGCGCCCCGCACCGCTCCACCGCGCCGCGCCGTACTCCGCCACGCGAGCGAACGCGAATGTGCGACCGACCCGCCCACCGCATCGAGCGACAGCGCACGTGCGAACCGCCGAGGAGGCCCGCCATGGCACCGGCACCACCCGACCCGCGCCCGCTCCTCACCCTGTCCGCGATCACCAAGTCCTTCCCCGGGGTCCGCGCCCTCGACGGCGTCGACCTCGATGTCGAAGCGGGTGAGGTGCACTGTCTGCTCGGCCAGAACGGCGCGGGCAAGTCCACGCTCATCAAGGTGGTGGCCGGGGCGCATCAGCCCGACGGCGGCGAGATCCGCTGGCAGGGCGCGCCGGTCACCCTCAAGTCGCCCGTCGCCGCCATGCGGCTGGGCATCGCCACCATCTACCAGGAACTGGACCTGGTGGAGGGGCTGTCCGTCGCGGAGAACGTCTTCCTCGGCCATGAGGTGGCCACCGCCGGTTTCGTCCGCTCCCGCGCCGCCCGCACCGCCACCGCCGCCCTCCTCACCCGGCTCGGCCACCCCGAGATCGACCCGGGCCGGCTGGTCGGGGAGCTCTCCGCGGCCGGGCAGCAGATCGTCTCCATGGCCCGCGCGCTCTCCCACGACGTCCGGCTGATCGTGATGGACGAGCCGTCCGCGGCCCTCGACCCCGACGAGGTCGACAACCTCTTCCGCATCGTCGGCGATCTCACCGCCGCCGGGGTCGCCGTCGTCTACATCTCGCACCGGCTGGAGGAGATCCGCCGGATCGGCGACCGCGTCACCGTGCTCAAGGACGGCCGCGCCGCCGCCCGCGGGCTGCCCGCCCGCACCACCCCCACCCGCGAGATCGTGGCCCTGATGACGGGCCGGGACGTGGAGTACGCGTTCCCGCGCCGCACCACGGCCGCTCCGGCGCCCACCGCCGAACCCGTGCTGCGGCTGGAACACCTCGCCAGGGAAGGGGAGTTCGAGCCGATCGACCTCGACCTCGCACCCGGTGAGATCGTCGGGCTCGCCGGACTCGTCGGCTCCGGGCGGTCGGAGATCCTGGAGACCGTCTACGGCGCCCGCCGCCCCACCTCGGGCCGGGTCTTCGTCGGCGGCCGCCCGCTGCGCCCCGGCAGCGTGACCGCCGCCGTGCGCGCCGGGCTCGGTCTGGCCCCCGAGGAGCGCAAGGCGCAGGCGCTGCTGATGCTGGAGTCCGTCACCCGCAATGTCTCGGTCTCCTCCCTGCCCCGCTTCTCCCGCGCGGGCTGGGTGGACCGCGGCGCGGAGCGGGCGGCGGCCCGCCGGTGCGTGCGGGAGCTGTCGCTGCACCCCGACGACCCCGAGCGGCCGGTGCGCACCCTGTCCGGCGGCAATCAGCAGAAGGCCGTGCTGGCCCGCTGGCTGCTGCGCGGCTGCCGGGTGCTGCTGCTGGACGAGCCGACGCGCGGGGTGGACGTCGGGGCCCGCGCCGAGCTGTACGCCGTGATCCGCCGGCTCGCCGACGACGGCATGGCCGTCCTGCTCGTCTCCAGCGAACTGCCCGAAGTCCTGGGCCTCGCCGACCGGGTGCTGGTGCTCCGCGAGGGCCGCGTGGTGCATACGGCGCCCGCGCGGGAGCTGGACGAGCACCGCGTCCTCGATCTCGTCATGGAAGGGAGCCCGTCGTGAATTCACCCGGGAGCAGGCCGGCGGCCGGCACCCCGGCCGACCCCGCACCGGTGCCGGGAGCGGGCGCCACGCTGACGGCCGGTCCGGCCGGCGGACCGCCGGCCGGCCGTGCCGGCGCCGACCCCCTGGGCCGGCTGCGGCGCCTGGCCGATCTGCGCAACCTCTCCCTCGTCGGGGTGCTGGCGGTGCTGATCGCCGTCGGCGGCTTCACCAAGCCCGATGAGTTCCTGAGCACCGACAACCTCCAGCTCGTGCTCACCCAGGCGTCCGTCATCGGCGTCGTCACCGTCGGCGTCACCTTCGTCATCACCAGCGGCGGCATCGATCTGTCGGTCGGCGCGATGGTCGCCCTCGCCTCCGTATGGGCCACCACCGTGGCCACGCAGGACTACGGACTCGGCGGCATCCTGCTGTGCGCGGTCCTGGTGGGGCTCGGCTGCGGACTGGTCAACGGGGTGCTCATCGCGTACGGCGGGATGGTCCCGTTCATCGCCACCCTGGCGATGCTGGCCTCGGCCCGTGGTCTGGCCCTGCAGATCAGCGACGGCAGGACCCAGGTCGTCACCGTCGACCCGGTCCTGGACCTCGGGCTCCCGGACGCCTACGTCCTCGGCATCCCCCCGCTGGTGCTCATCTTCGCGGCCGTCACGGTCCTGGGCTGGCTGGTGCTGAACCGGACGACCTTCGGCCGCCGCACCGTCGCCATCGGCGGCAACGCGGAGGCGGCCCGGCTCGCGGGCATCGACGTCAGACGGCAGCGGCTGATGCTGTATCTGCTCTCCGGGCTGTGCTGCGGTGTCGCCGCCTTCATGCTGATCGTCCTCACCGGCTCCGGCCAGAACACCAACGGCAACCTCTACGAACTCGACGCCATCGCCGCCGCGATCATCGGCGGCACGCTGCTCAGCGGCGGCCGGGGCACCATCACCGGCTCGGTCCTCGGCGTCCTCGTCTTCACCACCATCACCAATCTGTTCGCCCTGAACAACCTCCAGAGCGATGTCCAGCAGATCGCCAAGGGCGCGATCATCGTCGCCGCCGTCCTGGTACAGAAGGGTCGTTCGACGCCATGAGGTACGTCATGAGGGACGCCAAGAGCTCCGCCACCAGTCGCAGAAACCTGCTGCTGGGCACCGCCGCGGCGGGCGCGCTGTTCGCCGCCGGGTGCACCAGCAACGAGAACAACGACAGCGACGGGAGCAGCAAGCCGGCCGCCAACACCTCCGACGACAAGCCCGGTAAGGAGGTCACCATCGGCTTCGCCGGGCCGCAGGCCGACCACGGCTGGCTCAACGCCATCAACGAGCAGGCCAAGCGGCGCGCCAAGGAGTACCAGGACGTCACGCTGGAGGCCACCGAGGGCTCCAACGACACCGCCCAGCAGATCGGCCAGATCGAGACCCTCATCAACAAGAAGGTCGACGTCCTGGTCATCCTGCCCGCCGACGGCAAGGCGCTGACCCAGGTCGGGCTCAAGGCGATGCGGGCGGGCATCCCGGTGGTCAACCTCGACCGCGTCTTCGCCTCCCCGCAGGCGTACCGCTGCTGGATCGGCGGCGACAACTACGGCATGGGCCTCAACGCCGGGCACTACATCGGCGAGCAGCTCAAGGACAAGAAGAACGCCAAGGTCCTCGAGCTGGCCGGGATCGACAACCTGGAGCTGACCCGGCAGCGCACGAAGGGCTTCGACGACGCCCTGAAGAACTACCCCAACATCGAGAAGGTCGGCCGCCAGGCCGCGGAGTTCACCGTCGAGTCGGGCCAGGCGAAGATGGCCCAGCTGCTCCAGGCCCACTCGGGCTTCGACGCCCTGTGGAACCACGACGACGACCAGGGCGTCGGCGCGGAGCGCGCCATCAAGCAGGCCGGGCGGGACGACTTCCTCATGGTCGGCGGCGCGGGCGCCAAGCACGCCATGGACGCCATCAAGGCCGACAACACCGTGCTGAAGGCCACCGTGCTCTACCCGCCGACCATGGCCGCCTCCGCCATCGACCTCGCCCGCGCGCTCGGCCAGGGCAAGGGCGTCGGCGGTCTCGCGGAGCTGGAGATCCCGGCCTCCCTCACCCTCTACTCCGCCGTCGTCACCAAGGACAACGTGGACCAGTACCTCCCCACGGGATTCAGCTGAGCCCCGCACGGGCCCGGACCCCCCACTTCGCGTCGGTTTGCGATCGTCAGAAGGAGTCCCATGGAAAGTCCTGAAGCCTCAACGCTCGGCGTCGGCATGGTCGGCTACGCCTTCATGGGCGCCGCCCACTCCCAGGGCTGGCGCACCGTCGGCCGGGTCTTCGACCTGCCCGCCCGACCCGTGATGTCCGCCGTCTGCGGGCGCGACGCGGACGCCGTACGGGCCGCCGCGGAGCGGCACGGCTGGGCCGCCGCCGAAACCGACTGGCGGTCGCTGATCGCCCGGGACGATGTGCAGCTGGTCGATGTGTGCACCCCCGGCGACAGCCATGCCGAGATCGCCATCGCGGCCCTGGAGGCGGGCAAGCATGTGCTGTGCGAGAAGCCGCTGGCCAATTCCGTCGCCGAGGCGGAGGCCATGGTGGAGGCGGCGCGACGGGCCCGGGAGCGCGGACAGGTGGCGATGGTGGGCTTCAACTACCGCCGCGCGCCCGCCATCGCCCATGCCCGCACGATGGTGGCGGAGGGCCGGATCGGGGTGCTGCGGCACGTACGGGTCAGCTATCTCCAGGACTGGATCGTCGACCCGGAGTATCCCCTGGTGTGGCGGTTGCGGCGGGAGTACGCGGGCTCCGGCGCGCTCGGCGACCTGGGCTCGCACATCGTCGACCTCGCGCAGTACCTGGCGGGGGAGCGGCTGATCGGCGTCTCGGCGCTGACCGAGACGTTCGTACGGGAGCGGCCGCTGCCCGCCGGGGCGGTGGCGGGGCTCGGCGGCTCCGGGTCGGGCGGGGTGGCGCGCGGACCGGTCACGGTCGATGACGCGGCGCTGTTCACCGGCCGGTTCGGCTCGGGGGCGGTGGCGTCGTTCGAGGCCAGCCGCTTCGCCGCGGGCCGTAAGAACTCGCTCAGGATCGAGCTCAACGGCGATCGCGGGTCGCTCGCCTTCGATCTGGAACGGCTCAATGAGCTGTCGTTCCATGACCATACCGAGCCCGCGACCGACTCCGGGTTCCGCCGCATCCTGGTCACCGAACCCGACCACCCCTACCTCGAGGGGTGGTGGCCGCCGGGCCACGCCCTCGGCTACGAGCACACCTTCGTCCACCAGGCGCGGGACATGGTGCTCGCGATCGCCGGGGGGACCGGCCCCGAGCCCTCCTTCGAGGACGGGCTCCAGGTGCAGCGGGTGCTCGCCGCCGTCGAGGACAGTGCGGAGAAGAACTGCGTCTACACCCCCGTGTCCGCCTGAGGAGGAGGTCCGCATGCCCAGACCCTTCACGCTCTTCACCGGCCAGTGGGCCGACCTCCCCCTGGAGGAGGTCTGCCGGCTGGCCCGCGACTTCGGCTACGACGGCCTGGAACTCGCCTGCTGGGGCGACCACTTCGAGGTGGACCGCGCGCTCGGCGAACCCGGCTACCTGGACGGGCGGCGCCGGCTGCTGGAGAAGTACGGCCTCACCTGCTGGGCCATCTCCAACCACCTGGTCGGCCAGGCCGTCTGCGACTCCCCCATCGACGAACGCCACCAGGCCATCGTGCCCGCCCGGATCTGGGGCGACGGCGAGGCGGAGGGCGTCCGGCGGCGGGCCGCCGCGGAGATGGCCGACACGGCCCGCGCGGCGGCCGCCTTCGGGGTGCGCACCGTCATCGGCTTCACCGGCTCCTCCATCTGGCATCTGGTGGCGATGTTCCCGCCGGTGGTGCCGGGGATGATCGAGCGGGGCTACGAGGACTTCGCCGAGCGCTGGAACCCGGTCCTGGACGTCTTCGACGCCGAGGGCGTGCGCTTCGCCCACGAGGTGCACCCCAGCGAGATCGCCTACGACTACTGGACCACCCACCGGGCCCTGGAGGCCGTGGGCCACCGCCCCGCCTTCGGGCTCAACTTCGACCCCAGCCACTTCGTCTGGCAGGACCTGGACCCCGTCGGCTTCCTGTGGGACTTCCGGGACCGGATCTACCACGTCGACTGCAAGGAGGCCAGGAAGCGGCTGGACGGCCGCAACGGCCGCCTCGGCTCCCACCTGCCCTGGGGCGACCCCCGCCGGGGCTGGGACTTCGTCTCGGCGGGCCACGGCGATGTGCCATGGGAGGACGTGTTCCGGATGCTGCGCTCGATCGGCTACGACGGCCCGGTGTCGGTCGAGTGGGAGGACGCCGGAATGGACCGGCTCACGGGCGCCCCGGAGGCGCTGGCCCGGCTGAAGCGGTTCGACTTCGACCCGCCGACGGCGTCGTTCGACGCGGCCTTCGGCGGCGGCGAGAAGTAGCCCCCGGCCGGGCCCGTAAGCGGGCCGGGCCCGTAAGCGGGCCGGGCCCGTAAGCGGGCCGGACCGTAGGCGGGCCGGATCGTAAGCGCGCCGGACCGTAGGCGACCCGGCCCGTAACCGACCGGGCCGGTAACCGACCCGGCCCGGCCGGGCGGTCGAGGAACCCCACAGGCCCCTGGGTGGGGGACGGCACACACCGCGCCCCCACCCGGCTTTGTCCTGCCCGTGGACCAAGAGCCACCCGCTTTATGTCAAAGGGGTTTCCGGACCGGACAAACCCCGCTACGGTCCTTGATATGTACCGGTCACCCAGGGACCCCTCTCCCCGGACCGGTCACCCCGGCGCGACGGCGCGCGCCTGTGCCAGTCACGGCGGCCTGACGGCCCGCCCGTACACCCCCTCTTTCCACGGAGGATCAGCGTGCACAGGAAAAGGCTTCGACTGCGCGGGCCCCTCGCGCTCGTCACGAGCGGACTGCTCGTCGGCGCGGGGCTCGCGTTCACCGCTCCGCCGGCGGGCGCGGACCAACCCGCCCCGGTAGCGGAGGAGTTCCAGCAGGTCACCCTCGCCAAGGGGGTGGAGGAGACTGGCGAGCCCATGACGCTCGCCGTACTGCCGGACCGCTCGGTCCTGCACACCTCGCGCGACGGCACCCTGTGGCTGACCGACGAGGGCGGCGACACCAAGGTGTCCGGCAAGCTCCCGGTCTACACCCACGACGAGGAGGGGCTCCAGGGCGTCGGCATCGACCCCGGCTTCAGCGAGAACCGCGCCATCTACCTCTACTACGCGCCCCCGCTCGACACCCCCGCCGGTGACGCCCCCAACGAGGGCACGGCCGCCGACTTCGCCAAGTTCGACGGCGTCAACCGGCTCTCCCGCTTCACCCTCAACGCCGACGGCACCCTGAACACCGCCAGCGAGAAGAAGGTCCTCGACGTCCCCGCGTCCCGCGGCATCTGCTGCCACGTGGGCGGGGACATCGACTTCGACGCCGACGGCAACCTGTACCTGTCCACCGGCGACGACAGCAACCCGTTCGCCTCCGACGGCTTCACCCCCATCGACGAACGGGAGAACCGCAACCCCGCCTACGACGCCAGGCGTTCCGCGGGCAACAGCAACGATCTGCGCGGCAAGATCCTCCGCATCAAGGTGGCCGACGACGGCTCGTACACCGTCCCGGACGGCAACCTCTTCGCGCCCGGGACCGAGAAGACCCGGCCCGAGATCTACGCGATGGGCTTCCGCAACCCCTTCCGGATCAGCGTCGACAAGCCCACCGGCACGGTCTACGTCGGTGACTACGGCCCGGACGCGGGCGCCGCCAACCCCGAGCGCGGGCCCGGCGGCTCGGTGGAGTTCGCCCGGGTGACCAAGCCCGGCAACTACGGCTGGCCGTACTGCATCGCCGACAACAAGCCGTACCGCGACTACGACTTCGCCACCGGCACCTCCGGCCCGGCCTTCGACTGCGCCGCGCCCGAGAACACCTCGCGGTACAACACCGGGCTCACCGAGCTGCCGCCCGCCCAGCCCGCCTGGATCCCGTACGACAACGACTCCGTGCCCGAGTTCGGCTCCGGCTCCGAGTCGCCCATGGCCGGGCCGGTCTACCGCTATGACGCCTCGCTCGACTCCCCGGTGAAGTTCCCCGAGAGCTACGACGGGAACTTCTTCGCGGGCGAGTTCGGCCGCCAGTGGATCAAGCGGATCGAGCAGGGCGACGACGGCGCCGTACAGAAGATCAACGACTTCCCGTGGAGCGGCACCCAGGTCATGGACTCGGCCTTCGGCCCGGACGGCGCGCTGTACGTGCTCGACTACGGGCTGGGCTACTTCAACGGGGACGAGCACTCCGCGCTCTACCGCATCGAGAACGCCACCGACGGCCACTCGCCCATCGCCGAGGCGAGCGCCGACCGCACCTCCGGCAAGGCGCCCATGAAGGTCGCCTTCTCCTCCGCGGGCACCTCCGACGCCGACGGCGACACCCTCAGCTACCACTGGGACTTCGGCGACGGCGTGACCTCCGCCGCCACCAACCCCACCCACACGTACAAGAAGAACGGCACCTTCACCGCGACGCTCACCGTCAAGGACCCCACCGGCCGCACCGCCGGCGCCAACGTGCACCTGACGGTCGGCAACACCGCGCCCAAGGTGACGCTGCGACTGCCGGCCGACGGCCAGCTGTTCAGCTTCGGCGACGAGGTTCCGTTCAAGGTCACGGTGACCGACCCGGAGGACCGGACCATCGACTGCGCCAAGGTCAAGATCACCTACATCCTCGGCCACGACAGCCACGGCCACCCCGTCACCTCGGCAGGCGGCTGCTCCGGCACCATCAAGACCAACGCCGACGGTGAGCACGACCCCAACGCCAACATCTTCGGGGTCTTCGACGCCGAGTACACCGACGGCGGCGGGGGCGGCCAGCCCCCGCTGACCACCCATGACCAGAGCATCGTCCAGCCCAAGCACCGGCAGGCCGAGCACTACGGCGACGGCGAAGGCGTCTCGGTCGTCTCCCACGCCCCGGCCAACGGCGGCAAGACGGTCGGCGACATCCACAACGGCGACTGGATCTCCTTCACCCCCTACGTCCTGGGCAACGCCAAGGACTTCACCGCACGGGTCTCCTCGGCGGGCACGGGCGGCACGCTCGAAATCCGCGCCGGGTCCGCGACCGGACGGCTGCTCGGCACCGTCACCGTCCCGGTGACCGGCGACTGGGAGACCTTCCAGGACGTCAAGACCACGCTGCGGAACCCCCCGGCCCGCAGCACCACGCTCTGCCTCGTCTTCAAGGGCGGCGAGGGAGCCCTCTTCGACGTGGACGACTTCACGATCGGCACCACCGGCTGACGACCGGGGCCGGGGGCGGCCGCGCAGGCCGCCCCCGGCCCGGAGGAAGGAGCACGACGGATATGCATCCGCACCCTTCTCCGCACCCCAGACCCCACCCAGCCTCCGACCTAGGGTTTCTATCGGGCCCCAACTCCGGCCCCGGCCCGGGACCCGACTCCGGGTCGGGTTCCGGGTCCCGTTCCGGGGCCGACGCCGGATCCCGCCTCGAACCTCGCCCGAGGTCCGACCCCGGGTCCGGCTCCGGTCCTGACGCCAGATCCCGTTCCGGGTCCGACTCCCGATCCCGCCTCGGGTCCGGCTCCGGGCTCGACTCCGGGCCCCACCTCGGGGGCATCCCCGGGTCCGACTCCGGATCACATTCCGGGCCTGACGCCGGGTCTCGTTCTGGGTCCGGCTCCGGGTTTCTTCTCGGGTCCGGCCCTGGGGCCCGCTCCGGGCCCCACTCCGGACGTCGTTTCGGGCGTCGCCGCGGATCCCCGCGTGGGGCGCGCCTTGCTGCCGTCGGGGCTGCCCTGCTGCTCGCCCTGACGGCCCTGCCCGCCACCATGTCCGGGGCCGCCGCCGCCTCGGACCCGTCCGGCCGGGTGCTGGTCTTCTCCAAGACGGCCGGCTTCCGCCATGACTCGATCCCCGAGGGCATCGCCGCCATCGAGGAACTCGGCGAGCAGGGCGGCTTCGCCGTGGACGCCACCGAGGACGCCGCCGCCTTCACCCGCGCCAACCTGGCCCGCTACGACGCCGTCGTCTTCCTCTCCACGACCGGCGACGTCCTGGACACCGCCCAGCAGGCCGCGTTCGAGCGCTATGTGCGGGCGGGCGGCGGCTACGTCGGTGTCCACGCGGCCGCCGACACCGAATACGACTGGCCCTTCTACGAGGGCCTCGTCGGCGCGTACTTCCGGTCCCACCCCGCGATCCAGCAGGCCACCGTGGGCGTCGAGGACCATGCCCACCCCGCGACCGCGCACCTGGGGCGGACATGGGAGCGGACCGACGAGTGGTACGACTACCGGACCAACCCCCGGGAGCGGGTGCGGGTCCTCGCCACGCTCGACGAGTCCTCGTACCAGGGCGGCGCGATGGGGGAGGACCACCCCATCTCCTGGTGCCAGGAATACCGCGGCGGCCGCGCCTTCTACACCGGCTTCGGCCACACCAAGGAGTCCTACGCCGACCCGGCCTTCCGGCAGCACCTGCTCGGCGGCATCCGCTACGCCACCGGCGCCGCGCACGCCGACTGCCGCCCCGAGCGGGGCTACCGCCCGCTCTTCGACGGCACCTCGACGGACGGCTGGCAGCAGGCGGGCCCGGGGTCCTTCACCCTCGACACCTCGGCCGGAACGCTCACCTCGACGGGCGGCATGGGCCTGCTCTGGTACCAGGCGCGCGAGCTGCGCTCGTACTCGCTCAAGCTCGACTGGAAGCTGACAGGCGACAGCAACTCCGGGGTCTTCGTGGGCTTCCCGGCCTCCGACGACCCCTGGTCGGCGGTCGACAACGGCTACGAGGTGCAGATCGACGCCACGGACACCCCCGACCGCACCACCGGGTCGGTCTACGGCTTCCAGTCGGCGGACCTCGCCAAGCGGGACGCGGCGCTGAACCCGCCGGGGGAGTGGAACACATACGAGATCCGTGTGCAGGACGAACGGCTGCGGATCTGGCTCAACGGCGTGAAGATCAACGACTTCACCAACCGGGACCCGGCGCGCAGCCTGCGACAGGGCTACGTCGGTATCCAGAACCACGGGGAGGGGGACGAGGTCTCCTTCCGCGACATCCGCGTCAAGGACCTGCCGACGAAGGGCGGCGGCCACCACGACCGCTAGGCGCTACGACCACTAGGCCACCACGACCGCTGGGTCACCACGACCGCTGGGCGCCCCGGTCCGCCGCCCCGACGGCCCGAGGGGAGCCGTGGGGGCGGCGTGGCGGCGGGAAGGAGTACGCCGCCTCCTCCCCGCCGCCACCCAAGCCGCCCCACAGGAGCCGGGGCCCGACGGCCCCGACCACCCGGCCTCCGCCCTGGGGCCCCGGCCACTCCACACGGGTCCCCGGGGGCGGCAACCTCGTCTCGGCCCGGCGGTGGCCGCCGAGCCTGGCCACGGCCTTCCGCCACGGCCACGGCCACGGCCACGGCACGGGCTGTTGGGACAGATCCCGGGTCTCGGGACTCGGCCCCGAGCCTGGTGGCCGGACCCCGGTCCGGCCCTGGGACCGGTGGCCACTGATGCGGCCTTGGCCGTACCGCGTGTCCGGCGGGCCGTGCGCCTGGCGGGCCGTGCGCCTGGCGGACCGCTGCACCCCGCCCCCGTACCCGCACGGCCGCCCGACCACCCGGCAGGGCCCCACCCGACACCGACCACCCGACCGCGACAGACACCCGCAGGACGCAACAGACCCGGCGCCGCACCCGCACCCCCGCCGCCGCGAACCACCTGCGCAACCCACGCCCACCCGGGAGGCAGCCAGTGACCACCCGCCCCGACGACATCACCCCACCCCGCGACGCACCCCGTACGGGGGTCTGGCTCATCGGCGCTCGCGGTTCCGTCGCCACCACCGCCGTGGCGGGCTGTGCCGCCGTCGCCGGGGGGTTGCAGCCGGCGACCGGCATGGTCACCGAGACCCCGCCGTTCGCGGACAGCGGCCTTCCCGCGCTCGCCGACCTCGTCTTCGGCGGCCATGACACCGCCGCGACCCCGCTGCCCAAGCGGGCCGAGGCGCTGGCCGCCGACGGGGTGCTGCCGCATGGGCTGCCCGCCGCCGTACGCGCCGAACTCGCCGCCGCCGACGCGGCCGTCCGCCCCGGCGGACCGCAGCCCGGCGACGGCCGCGGTGCGGAGGAGCTGATCGCGGCCTTCGCGGCCGACCTCACCGACTTCCGCCGTACGCACGGGCTGGCCCGCGCCGTCGTCGTCAACGTCGCGTCCACCGAAGCGGCCCCGGCGGACGCCGACGCCCTGCCGCCCAGCTCCCTCTACGCCGCCGCCGCGCTGCGCGCCGGGTGCCCGTACGTCAACTTCACCCCCTCCACCGGTCTCCACCACCCCCGGTTGCGCGAGCCCGCCCGCCGCTCCGGTCTGCCGTACGCGGGGCGCGACGGCAAGACCGGGCAGACGCTGCTGCGGTCCGTACTCGCGCCGATGTTCGCGCAGCGGGCACTGGCCGTACGGACCTGGTCCGGTACGAACCTCCTCGGCGGCGGCGACGGCGCCGCCCTCGCCGACCCGGGCGCCGCGGCGGCCAAGAACGCGGGCAAGGCGCGGGTCCTCTCCGACAGCCTCGGCGAACTCCCCGACGGCGAGCTGCACATCGACAACGTGCCCGCGCTCGGCGACTGGAAGACCGCCTGGGACCATGTCGCCTTCGACGGCTTCCTCGGCTCCCGGATGATCCTCCAGACCATCTGGCAGGGCTGCGACTCGGCCCTCGCCGCACCGCTCGTCCTCGATCTGGCCCGGCTGACCGCCCGCGCCCATGAGCTGGGCCTCGCCGGGCCGCTCCCCGAACTCGGCTTCTACTTCAAGGACCCGGACGGCGGCCCGCCCGCGCTCGCCGACCAGTACGCGGCGCTCGTCGGCTTCGCCGAGCGGCTGCGGGGGCGGTCATGACGCGGACGGACAAGAAGAGGGCGGTGGGGACCTGGGGGGACTGGGCCGAACTGCTCCGCGTATCGGCCCTGTTCACGGTCCCCGGTGACGCCCTGGCAGGCGCGGCCGCGGCCGGCCGCGGCCCCAACCGGGGTACGGCGCTCGGGGTCTGCGCGTCGCTGTGCCTGTACGAGGCGGGCATGGCGCTCAACGACTGGGCGGACCGGGACGTCGACGCCGTGGAACGCCCCGGCCGCCCACTCCCGTCGGGCCGTATCGCCCCGGTCGCGGCGCTGACCGCCGCGACCGGGCTGACCGCCGCCGGACTGGCCTGCGCCGCCGCCGCGGGCCGCCCGGCCCTCGCCACGGCTACGACCCTGGCGGGCACGGTGTGGGCGTACGACCTGGGGCTGAAGAACACCCCCGCGGGCCCGCCCGCCATGGCCGCGACCCGCGCGCTCGACCTCCTCCTCGGCGCCACGGCCTCCGCCGGTCACCTGCGCCCGGCCCTGCGCCCGGCCGTCCTCCTGGGCGCCCACACCCTCGCGGTGACCACGGTCTCCCGGCGGGAGGCGGTCGGCGGCTCCTCGACGGCGCCCCTCGGCGCACTCGCGGCGGCAGCGGCGATCGCCTGGACGGCCACCCGTCACCCACCCCGCCCGGCCGCCACCCCGACCGGCGCGGGACCCGACCGCGTAGTGGTCCGCCACGCGGCGGTCGCGGCCGCACCCGGGGCCACCGCCCCGGAGCGTGGCCCGGCTGCCGGTGTCGCCGTCAGCCGGGGGCTCGGTCGCCTGCTGAGCCAGGGTGCGGGGAAGGCGCGGCGTGGTGGCCCGTCGGGGGGACTCGCCGGGGCCGTCCTGGCGGCCCCTGCCCCCATGAGAGGCGGCCCACCGGGCGGGCGGCGGGTCGGCCGTCGCCCCTCCGTGGGACCTGACCGCGTGGTGGGCCGCTCCGCGGTGGTTGCGGCCGCCGCAGGGGTCGGCAGCGCGGTTGGCCGGAGAATCGCTCGTGCGGGTGGCCAGGGCGCGCAGTTGCGGCGGGGCGGCCCGTCGGGGCGACTCGCCGGGTCCGCCGTGGCGGGCTTGGCCGCCGGCGTGGCCAAGCGACATGCGGTGGCCACGGCCCGCACCGGGCGCGGTGGCTCACCGGCGGGGTGGCCCGCCCGGCGGGGCACCCGAGGCGCGGGCGCTTGGCACCGCACGCGATCGACGAGCCGCTTCGCGGCCGTCGCGGCGGCCGTGCTCGCCGGGGGGTACGTCGCCACGGTCGCCCGGCCGTTGGCGCACGCCGCGCTCAACCCCTCCCCGTACCTCCTCCAGCGCGCCGTCGGCAGTGGCATCCGCGCGACGATCCCGCTTCAGGCCGTACTCGCCTCCCGCGCCGGGGCGCACCGTACGGCCGCCGGGCTGCTCGCGCTCGTACCCGTCGCCCGCCGGCTGGCGAGAAAGGTGAGCGCGACATGAGCCGCCCCACCCCGGAAGCCCTCCGCTTCGCCTACGGCACCAACGGTCTGACCGACCTCCGCCTGACCGACGCCCTCGCGCTGCTCGCCGACCTCGGCTACGACGGCGTCTCGCTGACCCTCGACCATATGCACCTCGACCCACTCGCCCCGGACCTCGCCTCCCGCACCCGCCGAGTCGCCCGCGACCTCGGGCGGCTCGGCCTCGGTGTCGCGATCGAGACCGGCGCCCGGTACGTCCTCGACGCCCGGCGCAAGCACCACCCCACCCTTCTCGACCCGGACCCCGAGGCCCGCGGCGCCCGCGTCGATCTGCTGCTGACGGCCGTCCGGGTGGCCGCCGACCTCGGGGCGCCGGCCGTGCACTGCTTCAGCGGAGTGCTGCCACCCGGTGAGTCGGAGCGGACGGCGTGGCGTCGGCTGGCGGACGCCATCGGGCCGGTGGCCGACGCCGCCGGGGCGGCGGGCGTGGCCCTGGCGATCGAGCCGGAGCCGGGGCATCTCCTCTCCGACCTCGCCGGATTCCACCGGCTGCGCACGGCGCTCGGCGACCCGGCGGCCCTCGGCCTCACCCTCGACATCGGCCACTGCCAGTGCCTGGAACCGGCCCCGCCCGCCGAGTGCGTCCGCGCGGCGGCGCCATGGGTGCGGCATGTACAGATCGAGGACATGCGGCGCGGGGTCCATGAGCATCTGCCCTTCGGCGACGGAGAGATCGACTTCCCGCCCGTGCTGGAGGCGCTGCGCGCCACGGGCTACCGGGGGCTCGTCGGCGTCGAACTGCCTCGCCATTCACACGCCGGTCCCGAACTGGCCCGCACCTCCCTGCGCTTCCTCAAGGACGCCGAACGGCTCGCCGAACGCGCCGCGATCGAGGGAGGCGTCCGGTGCTGACCCCGAGGGAACTGCGCGTCGCCGTGGAGAAGCGCCTGGACGAGGCCGGACGCGCCTGGCTGGACCGGGCCCTGACGGAAGCGGAAGCCGCGAAAGCGGCGCATACCGGCCCGCAGCCCGGCGCTTCCGGTCCCGCCCGCTGGGAGCTGGACTTCGCCTCCGCCGGCCGCCACGTCCGCCCCACACATGCCCGGCAGGCCGGGAACACGCAGCGGCCCGAAGGCACCCCCGAGACCCGCGAGGCCCGCGACACGCGTGAGGCCCCGGGCACTCGTGAGGTCCCGGGCACTCGCGAGGCTCCCGGTGCCCCGGAGGTGCTGGGTGCTCGTGAAGTCCCGGGCACTCGCGAGGCCTCGGGTGTCCGTGAGGTCTTGGGTGCCCTGGAGGTGCCGGGCACTCGCGATGCCAGCGAGGCTCGCGACGCGCGTGAGGCCCCGGGTGTCCCGGAGGTGCCGGGTGCCCGTGGGGCCCCGGGTGTCCCGGAGGTGCCGGGTGCCCGTGAGGCCCCGGGTGTCCCGGAGGTGCCGGGTGCCCGTGGGGCCCCGGGTGTCCCGGAGGTGCCGGGTGCCCGTGGGGCCCCGGGCGTCCCGGAGGTGTTGGGTGCCCCCGAGGGCGCCCGCGATGCCAGCAGGGCGCGCGATGTGCGTGAGGCCCGTGTGGCCCCGGGCGCCCGCGAAGTCCACGGCAGCCGCGGACCCCACCGCGCCCGAGAGGCCCGAGAGGCCGGGGCGGCACCGGATCTCCCCGACGCCGTCCGCGTCCTGCTCCTGCACGCCGCCAACGTGGACGCGCGTACAGCCGCGAGGCTGTACGCGCACGGCACCGGTGCCGAGCGCCGCGCCGTGCTCCTCGCGCTGCCGTATCTACGTATCGACGGGGCGGACGCCGTTCCCCTCGTCGAGGACGCCCTGCGGACCAACGACACCCGGCTCGTGGCGGCCGCCGTCGGCCCGTTCGCCGCCCGTCACCTCTCCCCGCACAGCTGGCGGCAGGCCGTGCTGAAGTGCCTGTTCACCGGCGTCCCGCTGACCGCCGTCGCCGACTGGGAGCGCCGTGCGCGCGGCGACGCCGAGCTGGCCCGCATGCTCACCGACTACGCCCGCGAGCGCACCGCCGCCGGCCGCCCCGTGCCCGGCGACCTCGACCCCGTGCTGGCCCGGACCCGCGCCCCGCTCGGCGAGGAGCCCCTGACCCGAGCCCCGTCCCGAGAGGCGTCCCTGCCCCGCGCCGTGTCCCGCGAGGAGTCCTGATGCGCATCTTCGATCCCCACATCCATATGACCTCCCGCACCACCAACGACTACGAGGCCATGTACGCCGCGGGGGTGCGCGCCGTCGTCGAGCCGTCCTTCTGGCTCGGGCAGCCCCGCACCTCGCCCGCCAGCTTCTACGACTACTTCGACTCCCTCCTCGGCTGGGAGCCCTTCCGGGCCGCCCAGCACGGCATCGCCCACCACTGCACCCTGGCCCTCAACCCCAAGGAGGCCAACGACCCGCGCTGCGTCCCCGTCCTGGACGAGCTGCCGCGCTACCTCGTCAAGGACGGCGTCGTGGCCGTGGGCGAGATCGGCTACGACTCGATGACCCCCGCCGAGGACGCCGCCCTCGCCGCCCAGCTCCAGCTCGCCGCCGAGCATGGTCTGCCCGCCCTCGTCCACACCCCGCACCGCGACAAGCTCGCCGGTCTGCGGCGCACCCTCGACGTCGTCCGGGAGTCCGCGCTGCCCCCCGACCGCGTCCTGGTCGACCACCTCAACGAGACCACCGTCGAAGAGGCCAAGGACAGCGGCTGCTGGCTGGGCTTCTCCGTCTATCCGGACACCAAGATGGACGAGGAGCGGATGGTCGCGATCCTGCGCGCGTACGGGCCCGAGCGGGTGCTGGTCAACTCCGCCGCCGACTGGGGGCGGAGCGATCCGCTCAAGACCCGCAAGGTCGGTGACCTGATGCGCGCCGAGGGTTTCACCGAGGACGACATCGACCTGGTGTTGTGGCGCAACCCGGTCGCGTTCTACGGGCTCAGCGGCCGTCTGGACCTGGACCTCGACAGTGAGGAGACCGTGGCCACCGCCACCCACGAGGGCAACTCCATCCTGCGCGGCGGCGCCCCGGCCACCCCGGCCACCTCGACCCCGGTCACCCCGGCAACCTCGACCCCGGCCACCCCGGCAGCCGCTGCATCGACGGGACGGTGAGTACCCCATGCGCTTCCGCCACCCCGACGGCTCCACCGTCCACCTCGCCTACTGCACCAACGTCCACCCCGCCGAGGACCTCGGCGGCGTCCTGGAGCAACTGAAACTGCACTGCGAACCGGTGCGCCGCCGCCTGGGCCGCGACCGGCTCGGCATCGGCCTGTGGCTGGCCCGCGACGCCGCCCGCGCCCTCAGCGCCGATCCCGCCGAACTGCGCCGGCTGCGCACCGCGCTGGACACCCGTGGTCTGGAGGTGGTCACCCTCAACGGCTTCCCCTACCAGGGGTTCGGCGCCCAGGAGGTCAAGTACCGCGTCTACACACCGGACTGGACCGACCCGGAGCGGCTGGAGCACACCACCCACCTGGCCCGGCTGCTGGCCGCGCTGCTGCCCGACGACATCGCCGACGGCTCCGTCTCCACCCTGCCGCTGGCCTGGCGCACCCCCTTCGACGCCGACCGGGCCCGCGCCGCCCGCCGCCACCTCACCACCCTCGCCCAGCGGCTCGACGCCATCCAGGAGCTCACCGGGCGCTCCGTCCGCATCGGCCTGGAGCCCGAGCCCGGCTGCACCGTCGAGACGACCGCGCAGGCCATCGAGGCGCTCACCGGGCCCGGCGGTCCGCCCCTGGAGCGCATCGGCGTCTGCCTGGACACCTGCCATCTGGCGACGCAGTTCGAGGATCCGCACGCGGCCGTCGACGCGCTCACCGCCGCCGGGGTCCCCGTCGTCAAGGCGCAACTGTCCGCCGCGCTGCACGCCGAGGACCCGGGCCGGCCCGCCGTACGGGAAGCCCTCGCGGCCTTCGCCGAGCCCCGCTTCCTCCACCAGACCCGCACCCGGGCCGCCGGAGGCGGCGTCCACGGCACCGACGACCTCGACCAGGCGCTGGCCGGCGGGCTCGACGACACCGCGCCCTGGCGATCCCACTTCCACGTGCCGCTGCACGCCCCGCCCGAGCCCCCGCTCACCTCCACCCTCCCCGTGCTCGCCGACGCCCTCGCCCGCCTCGTCGGCGGGCCCGCCCCGCTGACCCGCCACCTGGAGGTGGAGACCTACACCTGGCAGGCGCTCCCGCCCGAGCTGCGGCCCCGCACCCGCGAACGGCTCGCCGACGGCATCGCCGCCGAACTGGCCCTCGCCCGCGATCTGCTCACCGACCTCGGCCTCAAGGAGCTGCCATGAGCGCCCCGAGCCACGGGAGCGGCCCGACCCCGCTCCTCGTCCTCGACGTCGTCGGGCTCACCCCACGCCTGCTGGACCACATGCCCCGTCTCAAGGCGCTCGGCCGCTCCGGCTCCCACGCGGCGCTGGGCACCGTACTGCCCGCCGTCACCTGCGCCGCCCAGTCGACGTTCCTCACCGGCACCACCCCCGCCGAGCACGGCATCGTCGGCAACGGCTGGTACTTCCGCGAGCTGGGCGAGGTGTTGCTGTGGCGGCAGCACAACGGGCTCGTCGGCGGCGACAAGCTGTGGGACGCCGCCCGCCGTGTCCACCCGGACTACACCGTGGCCAACGTCTGCTGGTGGTACGCGATGGGTTCGGACACCGACATCACCGTCACCCCGCGCCCCGTCTACTACGCCGACGGCCGCAAGGAGCCGGACTGCTACACCCGGCCCCCCGAGCTGCACGACGAGCTCACCGAGAAGTTCGGCACCTTCCCCCTCTTCCACTTCTGGGGCCCCGGCGCCGACCTGGTCTCCTCGCGGTGGATCATCGACGCCACCCGCCACATCCTGCGTACCCGCCCCACCGATCTGGTCCTGGCCTACCTCCCGCACCTGGACTACGACCTCCAGCGGTACGGCCCCGACGATCCCCGCGCCCACACCGCCGCCGCCGAGCTCGACACCGCCCTCGGCCCGCTGCTCGACGACGCCACCGCCCGCGGCCGCACCGTCGTCGCGCTGTCCGAATACGGCATCACCCGGGTCTCCCGGCCCGTGGACATCAACCGGGCGCTGCGCCGCGCCGGGCTGCTGGAGGTGCACACCCAGGACGGCATGGAGTATCTGGACCCCGGCGCCTCCCGGGCCTTCGCGGTCGCCGACCACCAGCTGGCCCATGTATACGTGCGGCGCGCCGAGGACCTGGACGCCACCCGCACCGCGCTGGCCGGTCTCCCGGGGATCGCCGAACTCCTCGACGACGCGGGCAAGAAGGCCCACGGCCTGGACCATCCCCGCTCCGGGGAGCTGGTCGCGGTCGCCGCGCCGGACGCCTGGTTCACGTACTACTACTGGCTCGACGACGCCCGCGCCCCCGACTTCGCCCAGCTGGTGGAGATCCACCGCAAGCCCGGCTACGACCCGGCCGAGCTGTTCATGGACCCCAAGGACCCCTATGTGCGAGTGCGGGCCGCCACCGCGCTGGCCCGCAAGAAGACCGGGATGCGCTACCGCATGGCCGTCGTCCCGCTCGACCCCGCCCCGGTGCGCGGCAGCCACGGCCGCCTCCCGGACCGAGACGAGGACGGGCCCGTCCTCCTCTGCTCCCGGCCCGGCGCGGTCGGCGGCCGGGTGGCCGCCACCGATGTGAAGACCCTGCTCCTCCGACTCGCCGGCCTGACGAACGCAACCGAAGGAGACACCCCGTGAAGAGCGCCCACGACCACCCCGAACTGGCCGAGACCCTTCGCCGCCGCAGATTCCTCGGCGTCGCCGCGGGCGCCACGGCCGCCGGTCTGCTCGGCACCGGCACCGCCGCGGCCGCCCAGACGGGCACCACCACCGCCGCCGCCCAGCGCGGCCGGGGCGGTCCGCTGGTGCCCCGCGGCCATCTCGGCATCCAGCTCTACACCCTCCGCGACCAGGTGCAGTCCATCGGCTTCGCCCGGGTCTTCCAGGAGCTGGCCCGGTACGGCTACGACCAGGTGGAGTTCGCCGGATACACCCAGGGGTCGGCGGGCGCCATCACCCTCGAGCAGCTGAAGCGGCTGATGCGGGACCACGGGCTGCGCGGTATCGGCAGCCACGTCGGCTACTACTCCGACGACCCGAAGGCCTACACCTTCGCCACCAACCTCACCCAGGTGCTCGACGACGCCGAGGCGCTGGGCCTGCCGAACGTGGGCACCGCCTCCGGGCCCTGGCGCTACGGCACCACGGTGGACGGCTGGAAGCGGTGTGCGGAGGAGTTCAACACCTACGGCGCGGCGGCCAAGGCGCGCGGGCTGAAGTTCTACCAGCACAACCACGCCGAGGAGTTCTCCTTCGCCACCGACCGGCCGGACGTCCGGCTCTACGACGTGCTGCTCGCCGAGACCGACCCGGAGCTGGTCCACCTGGAGATGGACATCTACTGGGCGTACGTGGCCCAGTACCGCTTCGGCAGGAAGGCCGACGGCTCCCCGGCGCCCTTCGAGCCGCTGGACTACGTGTTGCGCGCTCCGCACCGCTATCCGCTCTTCCACGTCAAGGACGGCGAACACGACGAGACCGTCCCCGACGGCTACCGGATGGTGGACGTCGGGGACGGTGACATCGACTACCGCCGTTTCCTGACCGCGGTCGGCAGGACCCATGGCGGGCGCCGTGACCACCACTGGATGGTGGAGCACGACCAGCCCGCCGATTCGCTCACCACCGCCCGCCGCTCCGGCCGCTATCTGCGGTCGCTGCGGTGCGGCGGACGGGGCTGAGCGAGGGCCCTGTCACCGACCTCGGCGGAGAGAACGGCTAGACCGCCTCGCGGCTGATCGGGTGCGGGTTCGGGGCGATGCCCCGGATCCGCGGCCGGCCGGGCTGCCGCAGCAGCAGGGCCACCGCGGCGGCCACCATGGAGATGCCTCCGGCGAGCGCGTACGCGCCGTCGTAGCCCCAGGCGTCGACCACCATGGAGCCGAGGCCGCCGCCGAACAGCCCGCTGATCAGCTTTCCGCTGTAGACCAGGCCGTAGTTGGTGGCGTTGTAGTTCTCCCCGAAGTAGTCCGGGGTCAGCGCCGCGAACATCGGGTAGAAGGCGCCGCCGCCGAATCCGGAGAGGAAGGCGAAGAAGAGGAACAGCACCTCGTTGTGGATGTTGCCGGCCCAGATCACCCCGAACTGGGCCAGGCCCAGCACGACGATGACGAACACCAGGGTGGTCTTGCGGCCCCACAGGTCCGAGAGCCAGCCGACCACACCGCGTCCGATGCCGTTGATGACGGACATGATGCCCATGGACGAGGCCGCGACCAGCGGGCCGAATCCCACGTCCTTGGCGTAGTCGACCTGGAAGGAGATTCCGAAGATCGACACCCCGGCGGTGAGCACCAGGGACACCCACATCAGGGGCAGCATGCCGGTCCTGATGGCTTCCTTGGGCGTGTACTGCCGCACCGCCGGAGGGTTCTTCGCCAGGCTCGCCGCGCTCTTGGCGTTGCCGGAGTAGCCGATCGGGTCGATGTCGGCGGGCCACCAGTTCTTCGGCGGGTCCTTGAAGAACCAGGCGCAGATCGCCACGATGATCAGCACGTAGACGCCGATGAGGTCGAGGACCTCGTCGTAGTTACCGGTGTCGAACCAGTAGTTGAAGATGAAGATGAACGGCAGCGCGCCGTAGGCGAAACCGCCGTTGACGAAGCCCGTCTTCGCGCCGCGCCGCTCCGGGAACCACTTGCCCACCATGTTGATGCAGGTGGCGTAGACGAGTCCGGAGCCGAGCCCGCCGACGACGCCGAAGCCGACGATCGCCGCGAAAACGTTGTCGAGGTGGGCGAGGGCCACGAAGCCGATCAGACACAGCCCCGACCCCAGGTACATGGCCCTGCGGGCGGTCAGTAACCCCTTCTCCCGCAGCCATCCGGCGGGGAAGGCGATACCCGCCTGGAAGAACACCCAGACGCTGAGGATCCAGAAGGTGTTGCTCTGGGTCCAGCCGTGCGCGTCCGAGAGCGTGTCCTCCGCCGAGCCGTACGCGTACTCGGACACGCTGATGGCCATCATCGCGACCCACGGCAGATAGACCATCAGCTTCCGGCTGTGGCCCAGGATGTCGCGGTCGGTCTCGCCGATGCGATACGTGCGTCCCTTGCTGTCCTGCACTTCCCGGTAGGGGAGAACCCCTTCCGGCCGTTCTGCTGTGCTCATGTCGTCCCCTTGGCTTCGAAGGAACCCGGCCAGCGCCCCCTGTCCAAACTCTTCGTGCTCCGGGAAACGTGGCCGGCTATGTCGTGAGCAGCCCCGCTGACCTGGCCCAGCGGTACTTGGCGCCCAGGACGGCCACCGGCTTCTCGGTGGTGTACGGATAGGCCACCACCCCGCGCTCGAAGAGGTACGCGCACGCCTCCTCGACCTCGGTGTCACCCGCGAGCGAGGCCACCACCGGTTTCGAGATGCCCCGCTCCCGGAATTCCGCCACGACCCGCGCGGTCAGCTCGGCGAACACCATCGGCGGGGTGACGATGGTGTGCCAGTAGCCCAGCACCAGGGCGTGGATCCGCGGGTCCTCCAAGCCCAGCCGGATGGTCGCCTCGTAGGTGGCCGGCGGTTCGCCGCCGGTGATGTCCACCGGGTTGCCGGCCGCGCCGAACGGCGGGATGTAGCGGCGGAAGGCGGCGTCCAGATCCTCCGGGATCTCCATCAGGGAGAGCCCGTTGTCGACGATGGCGTCCGACAGCAGCACCCCGGAGCCCCCGGCGCCGGTGATGATGACGACGTTGTCACCCTGGGGGGTGGGCAGCACGGGCAGCGCCCGCGCGTACTCCAGCATCTCGTTCAGGCCCGGTGCCCGGATCACCCCGGCCTGTCGCAGGATGTCGTCGTAGACCGCGTCGTCCCCGGCCAGCGCTCCGGTGTGGGAACCGGCCGCCCTGGCGCCCGCCGCCGTACGGCCCGCCTTGAGCACCACCACCGGCTTCCTGGGCACCGTGGCCCGCGCCGCCGCCACGAAGGCGCGGCCGTCCTTGAGGTCCTCCAGGTGCATCGCGATGCACTGGGTGCGGTCGTCCTCACCGAACCAGGTGAGCAGGTCGTCCTCGTCCACGTCCGACTTGTTGCCGAGGCCGACGATCGCCGAGACACCGGTCCTGGTGGTCCGGGCGAAGCCGAGGATCGCCATCCCGATGCCACCGGACTGCGAGGTGAGCGCCACCGGGCCCTTGACGTCGTAGGGGGTGCAGAAGGTGGCGCACAGGTCCTGCCAGGTGGAGTAGTAGCCGTAGATGTTGGGCCCCAGCAGCCGGGTCCCGTGTGCCTCGGCGATCTCCACGATCCGCTGCTGGAGCTCGTGTTCACCGGTCTCGGCGAAGCCGGACGGGATCAGCACGGCGTTCGGGATGCCCTTGCGGCCGACCTCCTCCAGCGCGGCGGGCACGAACTTCGCGGGGATCGCGAAGACCGCCACGTCCACCTCGCCGGGGACGTCTCCGACGCGTCGGTACGCCTTGCGGCCCAGGATGTCGTCGGCCTTGGGGTTCACCGGGTGGATCTCGCCGGGGAAGCCGCCGTCGATGAGGTTGCGCATCACCGAGTTGCCGATCTTGCCGGGCTCGTTGGAGGCGCCCACCACCGCCACCGAGCGCGGCTGCATCAGCCGGCGCATCGTGCCCAGGATCTCCTCGCGCGAGTAGCGGCGGCGGGGCGGCGGGGGAGCGTCGCCGATCAGCAGCCGCACATCGGCGGCGAGCACCCCGCTCGCGGTGGCGAACACCGGGTTGAGATCGACCTCGGTGATCTCGGGGAAGTCCGCCACCAGCCGGGAGACCCGCACGATCAGGTCGGCGAGCGCCCCGCGGTCCACCGCCTCCCCGCCCCGCACCCCGCGCAGCACCTCGGCGGCGCGGATCCCGTCCAGCATCGACAGCGCCTCGTCCTCGCTCGCCGGGGCCAGCCGGAAGGTGATGTCCTTCAGCACCTCCACCAGCACCCCGCCGAGCCCGAACGCCACCACCTTCCCGAAGGTGGGGTCGGTGACCGCGCCGACGATGACCTCCTGTCCGCCGTCCGGGATCATCTGCTGCACCTGGACGCCCTGGATGCGGGCCTTCGGGTCGTAGGTGCGGGCGTTGGCCACGATCGCGGTGAACGCCCCCCGCACCTCGGCGCCGGACGTCAGCCCCACCCGGACCCCGCCCGCGTCGGTCTTGTGCAGGATGTCCGGGGACACGATCTTCAGGACGACCGGGAAGCCGATCCGGTCGGCGAGCGCCACCGCGTCGTCGGCGGACTCCGCCAGCCCCTCGGCCGGGGTCGGGATGGAGTACGCGTCGGTGATCCGTTTGCCCTCGGGCGCGGTCAGGGCCGTGCGCCCCTCGGCGCGGGCGGCGTCCAGCACCGCGCGCACGGCGTCCTTGTCGTACGTCACCGTCAGATCACTCCGTCCGTCTTGAGCAGCCGCACTTCCTCGTCGCCGAGCCCCAGCTCGCCGATGTAGATCTCTTCGTTGTGCTCACCCAGCAGCGGGGAGCGCTCGACCCGGACCGGGGAGTCGGAGAGCTTCAGCGGGGAGCCGACCGTGGTGAAGGAGCCGCGCTCGGGGTGGTCGACCTGGACGATCATCTCGTTGGCCGCGAGCGACGCGTCCTCCACGATCTCCTTGGTGGACAGGATCGGCCCGCACGGGATGTTGTGGGCGTTGAGCCGCTCCAGCACCTCCCACTTGGGCAGGGTGCTGGACCACTCCTCGATCAGCTGGAACATCTTGGCCAGCTTCGGCAGCCGCGCCTCGGGCGTCGCCCACTCCGGGTCCTCCGCCAGCTCCGGGCGGCCGATCAGCTGCGTGATCGGCGCCCAGCCGACCGGCTGCACGATGACGTACACGTAGTCGTTGGGCCCGCCGGGCGCGCATTTGACCGCCCAGCCGGGCTGGCCGCCACCGCTGGCGTTGCCACTGCGCGGCACCTCGTCGCCGAAGTCCTCGTTCGGGTACTCCGCCAGCGGCCCGTGCGCCAGCCGCTGCTGGTCGCGCAGCTTCACCCGGCACAGGTTGAGCACCGCGTGCTGCATCGCCACATTGACCCGCTGGCCGCGCCCGGTGTGGACGCGCTGGTAGAGCGCGGCGAGGATGCCCGCCACACAGTGCACCCCGGTGCCGGAGTCGCCGATCTGGGCGCCGGTGGCCAGCGGCGGACCGTCCTCGAAACCGGTGGTGGACATCGAGCCGCCCATGGCCTGCGCGACCACCTCGTACGCCTTGAACTTGGTGTACGGGCCCTCGCCGAACCCCTTGATCGAGGCGTACACCAGCCGGGGATTGATCTCCTGGATGCGCTCCCAGGTGAACCCCATGCGGTCCACCGCGCCCGGACCGAAGTTCTCCACCAGCACGTCGCTGCGGCGGATCAGCTCGGTCAGGATCTCCTTGCCGCGTTCGCTCTTGGTGTTGAGGGTGATGCTGCGCTTGTTGCAGTTGAGCATCGTGAAGTAGAGCGAGTCCACGTCCGGGAGATCCCGCAGCTGCTTGCGGGTGATGTCGCCGCTGGTGTTCTCCAGCTTGATCACATCCGCGCCGAGCCAGGCGAGCAGCTGGGTGGCGGACGGACCGGACTGCACATGCGTCATGTCGAGGACACGGATGCCGGCCAGGGCTTGACCGGGCTGGGCTTGACCGGGCTGGGCTTGATTGGCCTCAAGAGCCTGGGACATGGTGCGGCTCCCTCACTTGTACATCGTCTGGTTCATCGTTCCGGGGGCGTACGCGTCCGGGTCCACCCAGACGTTGATCAGCGACGGCTTGCCGGACTCCCGGGCGCGGCGCAGCGCCGGGCCGATGTCCGCCGGGTCCCGGACCTCCTCGCCGTAGCCGCCGAGCATCCGCGCGAACTGGTCGTAGGGCACATCGCCGAGGGTGTTGCCGACCCGCTCGCGCTCCTCGCCGTACTTGGCCTTCTGGCCGTAACGGATCTGGTTCATCGAGGAGTTGTTGCCGACGATGCCGACGAACGGGAGGTCGAAGCGGACCAGCGTCTCGAAGTCCCAGCCGGTCAGGGAGAACGCGCCGTCGCCGAAGAGCGCCACCACCTCCTTGTCGGGGCGGGCCTGCTTGGCGGCCATCACGAACGGCACCCCGACGCCGAGCGTGCCCAGCGGTCCCGGGTCCATCCAGTGGCCGGGCGACTTGGGCTGGACCACCTGACCGGAGAAGGTGACGATGTCGCCGCCGTCGCCGATGTAGATCGAGTCCTCGGTGAGGAAGTCGTTGATCTCGCTGACCAGGCGGTAGGGGTGGATGGGGGAGGCGTCGGAGCGGAGGTTGGGCAACCGCTTTTCGAGCGCCTTCTGCTCGGCGGCCCGCAACTCGTCCAGCCACTCCTTGCGCTTGCCCGCGCCGCCGTTGATGCGCCCCGAGGCGGCCTGGGTGACGGCGGAGAGCACCAGCCCCGCGTCGCCCACGATGCCGAGGTCGATGTCGCGGTTCTTGCCGACCGTGCGGTAGTCGAGGTCGATCTGGACCACGGTGGCGTCCGGGGAGAGCCGCTTGCCGTAGCCCATGCGGAAGTCGAAGGGCGTGCCGACGATGATGATGAGGTCGGCGCCCGCGAACGCGTAGCGGCGGGAGAGCTGGAAGTGGTGCGGATCGCCGGGCGGCAGCGTGCCGCGCCCCGCGCCGTTCATGTACGCGGGCACATTGAGGGTGCGCACCAGCTCGATGGCCGCGTCGGTGGCGCGGGTGGTCCACACCTGACTGCCCAGCAGGATCGCCGGCTTCTCGGCCCGGACCAGCAGGTCCGCGAGCTTCTGGACGGCCTCGGGGTCGCCGGCGCTACGGGTGGAGGCGCGGTAGTGCCCGGCCTGGGGGACGCGGGCCGTCTCCACCGGCACCTTGGCGTCCAGCACATCGCGCGGGATCTCCAGGAAGGAGGGGCCGGGGGCGCCGTGGAAGCACTCGCGGAAGGCCATGGAGACCATGTCGGCGGCGCGCGCGGTGTCCGGGACGGTGGCGGCGAACTTGGTGATCGGCGCCATCATGTCGACGTGCGGAAGGTCCTGGAGCGACCCCATCTTGTGCTGGCTGTGGGCGCCCTGGCCGCCGATGAGGAGCATGGGTGACTCGGCGCGGAAGGCGTTGGCGACGCCGGTGACCGCGTCGGTGGTGCCGGGGCCGGCGGTGACGACGGCGCAGCCGGGCTTGCCGGTGATCCGGGCGTAGCCGTCGGCGGCGTGGGCGGCGACCTGTTCGTGGCGTACGTCGATGACATCGATGCCCTCGTCGACGCAGCCGTCGTAGATGTCGATGATGTGGCCGCCGCAGAGGGTGTAGATGACCTCCACGCCCTCCGCCTTGAGTGCTTTGGCGACCAAGTGCCCGCCGGAGATGAGGTTCTGGCTGTCGTCGGGCATGGCGAATCGCGTCCCTTCGTAGGGGTCGGTGCTGCTCCGCAGGTGGATCGATGGATCGTGGATTGCATACAGTCGACGTTATCCTGTATGAACTTTGTTATCCCACCATCGGCCGAGCGATGTCCAGGGGGCGTGCGCCACTCGTTCGATCCAGCGCCGGATCAAGCGCTGTTGACCGGTCATCAGGGAGCGGGCTATGGACCTGTACGAACATCAGGCACGGGAACTCCTCGACCACGGCGGGGTGTTGGTGCCCCGGGCGGAGGTCGTGGACTCGCCCGAAGCCGCCCGCGCGGCCGCCGAACGCCTCGGCGGACGCGTCGTCATCAAGGCCCAGGTGAAGACCGGCGGCCGGGGCAAGGCGGGCGGGGTGAAACGCGCCGAGGACCCGGCCGCGGCCGAGCTGACCGCGCGCCGGATCCTCGGCATGGACATCAAGGGCCACACCGTCCACCGGGTGATGGTGGCCGAACCGGTCGAGGTGGAGCGCGAGCTGTACCTCGGCTTCACCCTCGACCGGGCCGCGGGCCGGTTCCTGGCCATCGCCTCCGCCGAGGGCGGGATGGAGATCGAGGAGGTCGCCGCGCACCGCCCCGAGGCGGTGGCGCGGATCGCGATCGACCCGGCCGAGGGGGTGACCGGGGCGAAGGCCGCCGAGATCGCCGCCGCCGGCCACCTGCCGCCGGAGACGGCCGGGACCATCCGCCGGCTGTGGACCGTCCTGACCACCCACGACGCTCTGCTGGTCGAGGTCAACCCGCTGGTGGTGACCCGCGACGGCGCGATCGTGGCCCTGGACGGAAAGGTCACCCTGGACGACAACGCCCGCTTCCGGCAACCGTCATGGGACGGCTCCGCCGACCGCACCGAGGCCCGCGCCGACGACCGCGACCGCACCCGGGAGTCGCTGGAGGCCCGCGCCGCGGCCGCCGGACTCGGCTACGTCAAACTCGACGGCCAGGTGGGCGTCATCGGCAACGGCGCGGGCCTGGTCATGTCCACCCTGGACGTCGTGGCCGGCTGCGGCGCCCGCCCCGCCGACTTCCTCGACATCGGCGGCGGCGCCTCCGCCCGGGTGATGGCCGACGGACTGTCCCTCGTCCTCGACGACCCGGATGTGCGCTCGGTCCTGGTCAACGTCTTCGGCGGCATCACCGCCTGTGACGCGGTGGCCGACGGCATCGTACGCGCCCTGGACACCGTCACCCTCACCAAACCGCTGGTCGTCCGGCTCGACGGCAACAACGCCGCACGTGGCCGGGCCATCCTCGGCCAATTGGCTCATCCACTCGTCCACCAGGCCGACACCATGGACGGCGCCGCCGCGCGGGCCGCCGAACTCGCCGCGTAGGGGGCTCACCTCATGGCCATCTTCCTCACCAAGGACAGCAAGGTCATCGTCCAGGGCATGACCGGCGCGGAGGGCATGAAGCACACCCGCCGGATGCTCGCCGCCGGCACCGATGTCGTCGGCGGCGTCAACCCGCGCAAGGCCGGCACCCGGGTCGACATCGACGGCCGTACGGTGCCCGTCTTCGGCTCCGTACGCGAGGCCATGGACGCCACCGGCGCCGACGTGAGCGTCCTGTTCGTCCCGCCGCCCCACGCCAAGGCCGCCGTCACCGAGGCCGCCGACGCCGGCATCCCGCTCGCCGTCGTCATCACCGAGGGCATCCCGGTCCACGACACGGTCGCCTTCCAGGCGTACGCACGGGCCCGCGCCACCAGGATCATCGGCCCCAACTGCCCCGGGCTGATCTCCCCGGGCCAGTCCAACGCCGGCATCATCCCCGCCGACATCACCAAACCGGGCCGGATCGGCCTGGTCTCCAAGTCCGGCACCCTCACCTACCAGCTGATGTACGAGCTGCGCGACCTCGGCTTCTCCACCTGCGTGGGCATCGGCGGCGACCCGGTCATCGGCACCACCCACATCGACGCGCTGACCGCCTTCGAGGCCGACCCCGACACCGACCTCATCGTGATGATCGGCGAGATCGGCGGCGAGGCGGAGGAGCGCGCCGCGGACTTCATCAGGGCCCACGTCACCAAGCCGGTCGTCGGCTATGTGGCGGGCTTCACCGCCCCCGAGGGCCGCACCATGGGCCACGCGGGCGCGATCGTCTCCGGTTCCTCGGGCACCGCCGCGGCCAAGAAGGCGGCGCTGGAGGCGGCGGGTGTGCGGGTAGGAGCGACCCCCACGGAAACCGCCCGGCTGGTGTTGGCCCTTCTGGCCGAACCATCCGGCAACCCAGCGTGATGTGAGCCGTACCCGCTCCGCGATCCGGCCACTGCCACGCCCCGTGCCGCTACCTTCCTCTCCGTACGGCCACGGACTGTGGGCTGTGCCCATGGACATGCGTCCATGGGCACAGCCCACGGACACACACCCGTACGGACCGCCACACCCCGCCCCGCCCGTGCAACGAGAGCGGAGACCACCGATGGCACCCACCCTCACCCTCAAACCCGGAACCGCCTGGGACGACGCCTGGCAGCGCTGTCTGGCCCTCGCCCCCGAGGCGTTCCAGGACGACCGAGTCCTCAACCTCTGGGACGGCACCTGGCACCGCGACGGCCGGGCCCTCCCCGCCACCACCCCCGTCGACGGCACCCCGATCGCGGGCCCGCCCCGGCTCGACGCCACCACCGCCCACCAGGCCGTACGCGCCTCCCTCGACCAGCACCGCCGCTGGCGCCACATCGCCCTCCCGGAGCGCCGGGCGCGGGTGGCCGCCACCCTCGACGCCCTCGCCGAACACCGTGAGCTGCTCGCCCTCCTCCTGGTGTGGGAGATCGGCAAACCCTGGCGGCTGGCCCAGGCCGATGTGGACCGGGCCATCGACGGCGTCCGCTGGTACGTGGGGGAGATCGACCGCATGACCGAGGGCCGCGCCCCGCTGCCCGGCCCGGTCTCCAACATCGCCAGCTGGAACTACCCGATGAGCGTCCTCGCCCACGCCATGCTCGTCCAGGCACTGGCCGGCAACGCCGTCATCGCCAAGACCCCGACCGACGGCGGACTGGCCTGCCTCACCCTCGCCTGCGCGCTCGCCGCCCGCGAGGGCATCCCGGTCACCCTCCTCAGCGGCAGCGGCGGTGAGCTCTCCGAGGCCCTGGTCCGCTCACCCGAGATCGGCTGCGTCTCCTTCGTCGGCGGCCGCGACACCGGCGCCCGGGTCGCCACCGCCGTCGCCGACCTCGGCAAACGCCACATCCTGGAACAGGAGGGGCTCAACGCCTGGGGCGTCTGGAACTACACCGACTGGGACGCCCTCGCCCCGCTGATCCGCAAGACCTTCGACTACGGCAAGCAGCGCTGCACCGCCTATCCGCGCTTCGTCGTCCAGCGCTCGTCCTTCGACGCCTTCCTGTCCGTCTACCTCCCGGCGGTGCGCGCCATCCGCGTGGGCCACCCGCTGGCGGTGGAGAACCCCTCCGACCACCTCCCCGACCTGGACTTCGGCCCCCTGATCAACGCGGCCAAGGCCAAGGAGCTGAGCGATCAGGTGGCCGAGGCCATCGACCGCGGCGCCGTCCCCCTCCACCGCGGCGACCTCGCCGACGGCCACTTCCTCCCCGGCCAGGACCTCTCCGCCTACGCCGCCCCCGTCACCCTCCTCAACCCGCCCTCGACCTCCCCGCTGCACCACGCCGAGCCCTTCGGCCCGGTCGACACCCTCGTCCTGGTCGACACCGAGGCCGAGCTGCTCGCCGCCATGAACGCCAGCAACGGCGCCCTCGTCGCCACCCTCTCCTGCGACGACCCGGCCACCTTCGACCGCCTGGCCCCCCAGATCCGCGCCTTCAAAACCGGCCACGGCACCCCCCGCTCCCGCGGCGACCGCGCCGAACTCTTCGGCGGCTTCGGCGCCTCCTGGCGCGGCGCCTTCGTCGGCGGCGACCTGCTGGTCCGCGCCGTCACCGAGGGCCCCGAGCCCGAGCGCCTCCCCGGCAACTTCCCCGACTACCAGCTGCTGCCCGACTGATCACCCACCGTGCCCACCCCCGCGTCTCCCCAGGTGAGCGCGGGGCTGGGCGGACGGCATACGCAGGTGAAACGCACTCCGAAACCTTGGTATCGTTGTGCCTGTCACCGCGGCCCACCGCGGGGACACACCTGGTCCGGGTGGCGGAATGGCAGACGCGCTAGCTTGAGGTGCTAGTGCCCTTTATCGGGCGTGGGGGTTCAAGTCCCCCCTCGGACACGTACCATTTCCCCACGGTTGTTCGTCGACCGTGGGGATTTGTCGTTCTTCGGGTCGAGCGTGACCTCGGCGTGCACGGTCGCTTGCGCTGGAGCGTAGGTGAGCCGGAGCCCCAGCAGGCGGTAGATCTCGGCCTTGTCTTCGGCCTCGGCTTGCTGAATGACGGTCGTCAGATCGCTGATGGACCGGACGAGCCGGGCGATCTCATCGCGGGACATTCTCGTGCCCGGCCCCTTCGATGCCGTACGGAGTTCGGCTTCGGCCCTGGCCCGACGGGTTTGTGTCTCGGCGATCCACTGTGTGACGAGGGTGGGGTCGGCGCCGGCTTCGAGGGCGGCTCGGTGGGTGGCCAGCTTGGCATCGCAGTCGGCGATGGCCTCACGGGCGGCCGCGACAGCGGCGGACTCTGGTTCGGGTGCCGCTGCGGTCGTCGCCATGAGGTCGATCGTGTCGTCGAGCCGGTGCGGCAGGAACACGGTCGCCAGCCAGCTGTCGAGTGGCACGGTGATCCAGCTCTCGCGCAGGTAGATGTTGCGCGGGTGGTGGACGCGGTTGGCCAGGGCGTATTCCTCGGGGAAGCGGCAGCGGTAGTAGGCGTCGCCGTGGGACCACTGTCCTTGCATCCGACGTGTGCAGATCCCGCAGGTAATGCGTCCGCGGTACAGGTAGGAGTTGCGGTGCGGTGCTTCTGGTGAGTGGTGCCGGGGCGCGAACGGACCGCGAAAAGGTCCTGGACGCGGGCGAAGACGTCATCGTCGACCAGCGGAGTGTGGACGATCTTCTTCGAGACGATCCACTTGTCCTGGCTGTTCGAGCGCATGGCGGTGGTGTAGCCGAGGGTGACGTCGTGGATATCGAGCAGTGCTTCGTGTTTGTGCTGCCGGTTCCAGACCTGACGGCCGGTGTAGCGGGGATTGCCGAGGATCGCGCGGACGGCGCTTTTGGCCCATGCACGAGTGTCGCGATGGGGGTTGCGGGCCCGGTCGTGGGCGGAGGGGCTGGGGATGCCGTCGCGGGTCAGGCCCTCGGCGATGGTGAAGATGCCGTGGCCGCTGAGGAACTCGGTGAAGATTCTGGCCACGACCGGGGCGGTGTCCGGGTCCGGTTCGAGGCCGTGCAGACGTTTGCCGTCGGCTGCCTTGCCGGGATTGGGGTGATGGCCGAGGTCGCTGAGCCGGTATCCGTACGGGGGCCTGCCGCCGAGGTAGCGGCCCTCCATCAGGGCCTGGGAGGCCATTGCGGAGTGCACGCGGACTTTGATGCGGTTGCGCTCGCCCTTCGACATGCCGCCGAAGACCGACATGATCAGGTCGTGGGCCTCGTTGTCCGGATCGATGGGACCGCCGACTTCCGGTACCCACAGCGGCACGCCGTAGTGGACGAAGAGTGGGAAGGTGTTGCCGAACTGGCTGCCGTAGAAGGCTCGCTGGGGCTCACCGATGCGTCGGCGAAGCGGGTGCGCGTGTCATCGGGACAAGGCGCACCGCTTCAGTTGATTCTGCCCGCCGCCGTAAATCGGATGTGATGCACACCACAGGGATTGCATGAGGAACCCGCGTAATGACTCCGGCGCCGCGCTCTCTCCATACCAGGTACCGCCGAAACCCACGTGCGGACCGCACTGCCGGGAGGGCTCTTACTCATGGACGGTCAGATGAACCAGCGGACGGTTCTGTTGCTGCTGGCGGGCGGCGGCTCTGTGTACGTCGCATTCGAACATCCTTCCTTCGGCGCTGCCCTCTTGGTCGGCGTCGGCGTGGTGACGCTGCTGCACCTTCTGCTGAAGGACCACTGACCCGTGCTGCCGGTTCGGCTGGCCCTCTGCATGGGGTATCGCCGAGATACGCGTCAAAGGGGCAATGAGTTGATCTTGGAGCCCTGAGCGCCTCGGCCCGTCACCCGTTCGGCTCAGTGTCGTTGGCTCCGCCCATCACGGCAACTTCTGGGAAGTGCTGCTGTACGGGCAGATCGGTCGGGACCGCGCGGTGATGTTCGACCTGGCAGAGAAGCTGGAGTTCACCGCCACGTCGGAGGACTGGACGGTGTTGAACGCGCTCGCGCACGCGAAGCGGCACCAAGGCGCTCGGGGCGAGTACATCACCGCCTTCGACGAGGAGGGCAAGGAGGTGGACATCTCCTTCGCCACGCAGAATTGGCGCAAGGCCGTGGTCGACAAGACCCGTACGGGGCAGTTCGTGCGCAAGCACTTCGAGGCGATGGTCTTCACCGCGCTCGCCGAGGAACTGCGCACCGGCGACGTCGCGGTGGTCGGCTCGGAGGAGCACGCGGACTGGTCCAAGCAGTTGCTGGACTGGGAGGTCGTGAAGGAGAAGCTGGGCACCTATCTGGTCGAGGTCGGCCTGTGCGAGGAGAGCGAGACCGGCGCGTTCGACGCGGCCTGTTTCCGTCGGCAGCTGGAGGACAAGCTCACCGCAGCCGCCGCGGCGGCGGATGCCGGGTCCCCGGACAACGAAGGCTTGGTCATCGACCCGGAGACCGGTATCCCGTCGCTGAAGCCGCACCGCTCGAAGGGGCAGCGGCCTTCGGCGAGGCGCCTAGGGCGTGTTTCGAAAGTAGCGCCGTCCGCCCGGAGGGCGGGCCCCGCGGCGTCTGGTGCGTGTGATCGCAAGGCGGAGGGTCGTCCTCGTAGTGGGCCTACTCGGACGATCCCGACAACGCGGCGAGCGCGCGTGCCAGGCGTCGCGGGGCAGGCGGGAGTTTCGAAACACGCCCTAGAGCAGGAGATCAAGGCCCGGATGCCGGAGCGCTCCCTTATGGGGATCGTAGCGAGGACCGCGTACTGGGTGGATTGGTGGCAGCGCTTCGGACCGGCCTCCGGCAACGAGCCGAAGTTGGACGATCCCTTCGGCCGCTACGTCATCACGACCTTCGTCAAGGGCACCAACATGGGCCCGTACGAGGCCGCCCGGCACATTCCCGGCGTGAGCGGGCACGAGCTGGCGTACGTGGCGAACCGGCACTTCTCGATCGTGCTGCTGAACGAGGCGATCGCCGACCTGGTCAACGCGCACGCCCGCTTGGACATCTCCCAGGCGTGGGGCGACGGCACCACTGTGGCGGCTGACGGCACCCACATGGACACCTACCTCGACAACCTGCTCGCCGAGACCTCGGTGAGGTACGGCAAGCCGGGCGGCATCGCCTACCACCACATCTCCGACACCTACGTCGCGCTGTTCACGCACTTCATCCCGTGCGGGTGTGGGAGGTCGTCTACATCATCGAGGGTCTGCTGAAGAACTCCTCCGAGGTGAAGCCGACCACCGTGCACGGGGACACCCAAGGCCAGTCCCAGCCGGTATTCGCGCTCGCGCACCTGCTGGGCTTCGATCTGATGCCCAGGATCAGGAACTGGAAGGGGCTGACCTTCTACCGGCTGGCCAAGACCACCGAGTACGTGCACATCGACGCGCTGTTCGGCGAGAGCGGCAAGAACGTCATCGACTGGGACCTGATCGAGTTCCAGTTCCGCCACCTGATGAAAGTCGCCGTCTCTGTACGGGAGGGGGCGATCTCCTCGTCCACGCTGCTCAAGCGGCTGCGCTCGGGCTCCAAGAAGAACGCCACCTACGCCGCGTTCCGTGAGGTCGGCCGCGTGATCCGTACCGGGCAGCTGCTGCGCTATCTCTCTGATCCGGCGCTTCGCCGTCGGGTGACCGCGGCGACGAACAAGACCGAAGCATTCAACGGCTTCTCGCAGTGGATCGGCTTCGGCAACCGCGGCGTCATCGCCGACAACGACCCCGTCGAGCAGGAGAAGGCGATGAAGTTCAACGCCCTGCTCACGAACGCCGTCATCTTCCATAACGCCCTGGACATCGCGGAGATCGTGCGGCAGCTGCTGGACGAGGGGTTGACGATCGAGCCGGAGGACCTGGCCCACATCTCGCCGTATCTCACCGAGCACATCAACCGATTCGGCGAGTACAGCACACACGAACTTGGCATCAAGCCCGACGCGTACGACCCGAAGCTGGACGTCGACTTCACCCCGCTCCGGGACGACACTCCAGGCAGTGACGACTAACCTGCGAGCCGCCTGACGAAGCGGATCGCAGGTGGGAACCTCACCGGCTCCCGGTGAGGTTCCGGCGGCCGGATGCCGGTGCGGCCCCCTCCTTCCCCGGTTTGGGCAAGAAGGCGTAGGCGAGGACGGAGCCGATAATCCTGGCCGCCGCGGCAGCGATCAGGACCCGGTTCAGGCCCTCGGACATGTCGGCAGCGCCGGGCTGGAACAGCACGCCGAAGGCCGCGACCCCGAATGTCTGTCCCAGCTGTCGGAAGGTGGTCAAGAATGCTCAGACCGCTGGGATCGTAGTCACCGACGTTTCTCCGGGGCGCCACGAGTGTGCGGGTTGGAGTTTCCGCAGTTCAGGAGCGGTCGCGAGCACTGTAGCTGATGCAACATGTGTGGTGCACGGGGCCTACACGTCTTCGTCGTCTTCGGCGACCGGCTCGGCGGACGCGCGGCGAACGATCTTCCTCACTGTCCCTCGCAGGGAGCGCAGCAGCTCCCGCTCGGCATCTTCCGTCCGGGCCTCGATGTTCCACTGCCGGATGTCGTCGACCAGGCTTCGACGGAGTGCACAGCTCGTCGGAGATCCTCCGGGGCCGACGGCACCGCCGTACGCGGCGGGCCGCCGCTTCGAAAGGAGGTCGTCCGTCCATAACGGACGGCAAAAGGCAAAGGCAAGGAGGTTACCCACTCCTTGCCATGCTCAACATATAGCGCACCAGGGGGCTTGCGGCAAGACCCCCGGCGTGCCACAGAATCGCCGGTCGAAGCCAGAACCTACAGAAACGGGTGTCGCGAAGTGCGTGTGTTGTTATCGACTTATGGGTCGCGCGGGGACGTCGAACCGCTGGTGGGACTCGCGGTGCGGTTACGGGAACTCGGCACGCAGGTGCAGGTGTGCGCGCCGCCGGACGAGGACTTCGCGCAGCGGTTGGGCGGTGTGGGCGTGCCGCTGGTGCCCGTCAGCCGGTCGGCGCGGGCGTTGACGAAGGAGGCCCCGCCGGCGTCGAGCCTGCCGCAGCGCGCGGCTGAGGTGATCGCCGGGCAGTTCGACGCGGTCACCGCGGCGGCCGAGGGATGCGACGTGCTGGTGGCGACAGGGATGATGCCAGCCGCGGCCGGAGCGCTGTCGGTGGCCGAGATGCTGGGCATCCGATCCGTGTCCGTGACCTTCCAGCAGCTCACCCTGCCGGCGCCGCACCGCCGGCCACTGGCGTATCCGGGGCGGCCGTTCCCGCCGGAGGTGACCGACAACCGGGTGCTGTGGGATCTGGACGCTCAGAGCATCGACGCGCTGTTCGGCGAGGCGCTCAACACGAACCGGGCGGCGGCCGGTCTGCCCCCGGTGAAGCACGTCCGCGACTACGTCATCGGCAACCAGCCATGGCTGGCGACGGACCCGATCCTGGATCCGTGGCAGGAGACACCCGACCTCGACGTCGTTCAGACCGGCGCGTGGATGGTGCCGGACGAACGCCCGCTCCCGGCCGAGTTGGTGGCGTTCCTGGAGGCCGACGCGCCACCGGTGTACGTGGGCTTCGGCAGCATGCCGATGCACGCCTCGACGGACGTCGCCCAGGTGGCCATCGAGGCGGTCCGCGCGCAGGGCCGCCGCGTCGTCATCGGGCGCGGCTGGGCGGACCTGGCGCTGATCGACGGCCGGGAGGACTGCTTCGCCGTCGGCGAGGTCAACCATCAGGCACTGTTCGGCCGGGTAGCCGCTGTCGTGCACCATGGCGGCGCGGGTACGACGACGACGGCCGCCCGGGTCGGCGCCCCCCAGGTAGTGGTTCCCCAGTTGGCGGATCAGCCGTACTGGGCCGGCCGGGTGGCCGAGTTGGGCATCGGCGCGGCACACGACGGTCCGACCCCGACCTTCGAATCCCTGTCGGCCGCGCTGAGCACGGCCCTGAGCCCCGAGACCCGCGCACGAGCGACCGCCGTGGCCGGCACGATCCGCACCAACGGGGCGACGGTGGCCGCGAAGCTGCTGCTCGACACGGTCAGCGGAAAAAGGCCGGCAATGTCCGTGTAAACCACGCCGGATCGTCGAGCCCCACGCCCCACGCGGAGGCCACGGGCAAAAGCACGCCCCCAACGCTGCACTCTCGCACCAGACCTCGACGCGGCGGCTCTGCGGGGCCCACAGGTTGCGCCGGTAGCCTTCCGCAGCGCGCTCCATGGCTCCTCGATGGAGTCGTACTGGAGCTCCTGCCGCACCATGCGGGTTCCGTCGGTGATCCATTCCCACGGGATCTTCCCGGACTCCCGCATATAGCCCAGTTCCCGGACGACGACCGAGTAGTTCCGGCACGAGGTGCCGGTGTCCTTGTCCCACAGCCGTCCGATGCCCAGGTAGTAGACGTGGCGCACGCTGCACGGCCGCGCCCCTTCCGCGATCGAGGACATCGCCTCGCGCAGGGCCTCCACCTGGTCCTTTGTCCAGCGGGAGCTTTTACGAAGCTAGCGTCGTAAAACGCCATACTTCCAGTGAACGCCCGAGGCGGTGTCGCCGTCACCGCCTCGGGGCGCCCTGTGCCGACTCCCGGCCGTGCAGCGGCTGGGAACCGGGCCCTCGCGCGTTTCAGCTGGTCACGGGCTGCTTGATCAGTCGGTGTGGCGGTTGAGCTGGGCCATCAGCTCGCGGTTGGCGGCGCGGGCGGCGGCGAGGTCGTCGTCACGCTCCTGGCGTTTCAGCTCCAAGTCGATCACCTGTTGTTCGAGGGTGGTGATCCGGGCCTTGAGCGGTTCGGTGTCCTCGGGGCCGCCGATGCCGGACTCACGCCAGACCTGCTCGCCCAGGACCTCGCTGAGGCGCGCTTCGAGGCGGCGGACCTGGGCGGCGAGCCGGGCGGTTCGGGCGTCGGCGGCCAGCAGATCGGCTTGCAGGGAGGTCCGGCTGACGGCAGGGCCTCGATCCGGGCCTGCCACGTCGCTTCCTGACGGATACCGGGTGTGAGTAGTTGCGGTACAGAAAGTGCCGTTGAGATTGATCATGGTCCGGCTGGCGTCGAGGTGAGCGGGTCGTCCGGCCGCCGGATGCGGACTCGGCGGGGGCGGGGGATGTCGTCGGCGTCCTGGAGGTCGGCGAAGTCGGCATGCGCCTGGGCGACGGCTTCGGGGGCGGCCTCGCTGTCGTCGACGCGTTCTCGCGGACCTGGGGCGTCGAGATCCTGGACGGTGGGAAAAGGGTCTGGGCCGAGCTGGAGAGCACCCTCGGACCGCGTATCGCCCAGCTGGCGGCTGCGGGTGACGGCGTTCCCGCGGCGAACGCGTGGGCCGACAGGCTCGTCGCCTTGCGTGATGCGACCGGCGCATTCGCTGTCCGCCTACATCAGCTCCACAGTCCCGCCACACGGGTCTGTATCGCTGAGGTCCTGGACCTTCACGCACCGCAGCGCTCACTGCTCGGCCGGCTCGCACCTCTGAGGGCTGACCCTGTCACCTTGACGTTCCTCACCTGGCAGTCGAGCCGGTCCGGTGGTGCAGGAGTCTCCGCCGCCGTTCCTTACAGGGCCGACACGCTGGCCCGGACTCGGCGCCGGGGTTGGGTGCAGGGCTTCGGCGGCCGTGACAACTGTGTCGCCATCGTCGCTGCTCCCGTCCTGGACCGGCGCAAGCGAGTTGTGGCCGTCTTGGAGATCTCCGGTCCGGTCGCGGTCCTCACCGATACTCCGGGGCGGACGCATGGCGAGTCACTGATCGCCGTTGCATCGGAGAGCGACGTGATCAGTGAATGCCTCTACCGCAAAGGCGCTGCAGTACCCGGCGCGCCGGCACAGAGGGTGAGCAGCCTGCACCTGCTGACCACCAGGCGGAGGACCGGATGAAAACAGCGTTCCAAGGCAAGATCCGGCCTCCGCGTGAGGGTGAGGCGCCCGCTGCCGCTGCGCTGGTCGTCGGGGCGTACCTGCGGGCCGTACGGCTCTCGCGTGGCGTGAGCGGCAAAGAGGCCGCGTGGGCGATTGGTGGTTCGGCAGCTAAGGTGTCGCGGCTGGAGACCGGCCGTCTGCACCGCGTTGCGGATGTCATCAGACTCCTGGAGTACTACGGCATCGATGGCAAAGCGCACCTGCGCGCCGTCGACCACCTGTTGCAGAAGCCGCACCGGCACGTGCTGCACGACGCGGTGCCGGGCTGGCTGGACCGGCTCCACGCCTGCCAGCGCCAGGCGGACAGCACGGTCATCCACACCGGACATGCCCTTCCGGACTTCCTGCGCATCCCGGACTACCCGGTGGGTCTGATGGCCCAGCACTTCCGCGCCGAGCTGCAACTCCATGTCCCGCCACGCGCGCCACTGACCGCCGGCACCGGCGAGGATGTGACGCTGCTGCTGGACGAGATGGGGTTGCACAGGCCCCTCGGCGAACCGGACGTGATGCCGGACCAGGTCGCGCATCTGCAGCAGCTCACCAGGTCGCCACAGGGACCGCGGATTCTGGTGGTGCCTCAGCGGGTCTTACCGCCCCGCGGCCTCCTGCTGTACCAGATGACACTCCACGGGCACACCCTCGTCGCGGAGGAACGGGCCGACTTCGTCATCTACCACACCGGTGAGGCCCTGGGCCCCTGGCAGCACAGGCTGCGAGTCGCCATGGACGCCGCCGTGCCCCTCGATGACGCAGCAGTGTGCGTGAACGATGGGGCGCGCCCCCGTTGAGGAGCGGGCCGCCGCACCGAGCCCTCCGGCGCGCCCGGTGCGCACTGAGAGCCGCCTGTACCTCGCCCCGGGAGGGGAGGGAGTCCTGTGAGCAACCACGTTGACCGTGCCCCAGCCGGCCGCCGGTGGATCAGCCTCGGCCTGCTGTTCGGCGGCCACTCATGCCACATCCCCGGCCCGCTCAGCGCCTTCCGCCCAGGCCAGGAGACACCCCTGAACTGGGACCCGGCCGCCCAATTGGACTCGGCACTGTGGGAGGTGCGGCACGCCGGATTCGACCCGGATGAGGACTACCCCCGCACGACGGACCGCCCCTGGCGACTCGTCTGCACCGGATGCGGCACTCCCCGGAGGTTGAGCCTGACCGCCATCCGTGGCGGCAGGCGGTGCTGCGGGCCCGAGCCCACGCCCTGACCGGGCGGGCCGCTGACCGTCCGGCCCCACCCGGACACACCCCAGGTCAGCAGCCCGCCCCTCTCTTCCGTCCCGCGCCAGCGTCATGCCGGGGCGGACATCACCGACATGCACCACCAATGAGAGGACAGCTATGAGCGGGGCCGTGCCCGCCAGCCTCCGACCGGACACCCCGATCGGCATCAAGTACGCCGACGACACCTGGCACGCGATCTCCACCGCGAACGACTGGGGCCGCTGCGTCCTCGACGCCCTGGGCGACCACACCGGCGCGGTCCTCGAAGACACGGCGTTACGCCACCTGGTGTGGTTCGTGCCTCCGGGAGGAGTCGACGGCTGGCCCACCCCCGAACCACTGCGTCTGACCCTGTACCGGGCTGGAGACAGCCTCCTCGTGCCCCGACTGAATGGCTACCGGGGAGTCAACGTGTGGCTCCGCACCCCGAAGGCGAACGGACTGTTCACCGACCCCAACACGCTGCGCTCGGCCATGGAAAGCCTGGTCGGGCCGCTGGATCAGGCAGCGGGACGAAGCCCCGTGGTGGTGTGCCACTTCTGCGCCACCCCCACGCGTGACGCTCAGGTGATCGACGCATGCGAGTCGTTCAGTACCGGCACCCACGTCCGCTACGCCTGCCACCCCTGTCTGAGCACGACCGGTGGCGACCGCGTCCACCTCCTCGCTCACCCGGAAGGCCCGCGATGAGCCCCCGTACCGAGCAGATGCTGTACGTCCTGGCCGTGGCCGCGCTCCTGGGCGTGCTCAGCTACGGCATCACCCACCACCCATGACCCCCACCCCGACCGGGCGCGCCCACGAGCCCCGGCCGGGGTGGTCCCAGGCTCCGGCCGCCGCTTCCTACCCCCGAGGGGAGGGCGGCCGGAGCCGTCACGACAGAAAGGAGACCGCTCGTGCGGCGGAGATGGGCTCTGGGCGAGTGCTGGCTGTGGTGCGAGCGCACCGCGGTCCCGGTGCTGTGGCTAGGGCCGGTCATCTGGTGGGCGGCAATGCCCCCCTGCACGCCTGCGAGCGGTGCATCCGGCACCTGGAACACAGAGACCAGGACGCTGCCCTCACCCGCGACGCGGATCCAACGAGGGCCGAGTGGCGGGGGCGACGGTGGGCCCCGGGCGAGTGCTGGCTGTGGTGCCAGCGCGTCGACCGGCCGACGCTGCTGCTCGGCACGGTCGAGCACGCGGATCACCAAGTGTCGCTCTACAGCTGCAACCTGTGCATAGAGCGCCTGGAGGACAAGGTGCGCGTCGCCCTTCCGTACGTCCCCGCCGGATGAGACTCCCGCCCCCGGCCGCGCTGACCTGAGCGTCGCCCGGCCGGGGCGCGGGCACTACCGCCAACCGTGGAGGCTCGTATCGCCGATCTGGAGGGCTGTGACCGCCGTGCTCGCCGCCACAGCGGCCCTCGGCGGCGCCACGGCCACGGCCGCCGCTTCCCCGCAGTCGGCAGCCGGACCGCCATAAATGGCCAGCCTCCTCTGCGTCTCAGGCTGCTCTAGGCCCAGGGGCGGGCACCACAGGGTGCCCGCCCCTGGGCCTTGCCGTTCCCGGGAGCGATCGATGCCCACCCATGCCGTCTCCCTTCCGAAGCCGCCTCTTCGGAGCTCCGCCCGTTAGCGCGCGAGCACGACGGCCGAAGGCGTGACCCGGCTGTCCCACTGCGGCACGCGACCCTCAATGGCCTGGGCCGCTACAGCTTCCGCGCCGCCGTCCCCACCGACGGGGCGCCTGCTGAGGGACCCGTCACAGCCGGTGCGGTGACAGACGACGAGGGATGGACCGGGAGCCGGGGCCGGGTCTGGGATGGGGTGTGGTCAGCCGTCGACGGCTTGGCGGATACGGCGGGAGGGGGTGAACGCATACAGGTCGAGCACGTCGGGCGGGTCGGCGAGCCCAGGGCCGCCCGAGCGCACCCAGGCTGCGATGTCGTCGGTGGCGTCGAGGTCGTTGACCAGGCCCAGCCAGATGGGGCGTCCGCCGGCGGCTCGTCCGGCGGTGGAGGGCTGGACGACGATGACGTTGGCGTGTTCGCAGGCGTCCAGGCAGTCGGTCACCCGTACCTGAGCGGTGCCCTCCAGCGCCCGGCGCAGTCCGGCGAGCTGGGCGGCGTGGTCGACGCCGGGGATCTTGGGGGTGCCGCAGCAGCAGCCGCGGCAGACGGTGACGGTACAGCGGGCTGCCCCGGCGGTGGCGGGGGCGGCCTTGCGGGCGCGGCGGCTCACCGGCCGGTCCCGGTGCGGGCGCGGCGCCAGGTGCCGTCGGCGAGCAGGCGCAGGCCGTTGAGGCCGACGATGACGGTGGAGCCCTCGTGGCCTGCGACACCCAGCGGCAGGGGCAGGTGGCCGACCAGGTCCCAGATGACCAGTCCGGTGATGAAGATCCCGGCGATGACCAGGTTCTGCACCACCAGGCGGCGCGCTTGGCGGGAGAGGCGGACAACGGTGGGGATGGTGGCCAGTTCATCGCGGACCACGACGGCGTCGGCGGTCTCCAGGGCGAGGTCGGACCCGGCGCGGCCCATGGCGATGCCGGTGTGGGCGGCGGCGAGTGCGGGGGCGTCGTTGACCCCGTCGCCGACCACCAGCACTTTCCGCCCGGCCTGCTCCATCTCCTGCACAGCACTCACCTTGTCCTGCGGCAGCAAGCCGGCGCGGACGTCGGTGATGCCGACCTCGTCGGCGAGCCGGGCGGCCGCGCGCGGGTTGTCGCCGGTGACCAGCACCGGGGCGGTGCTCGTCAGCTCTCCCAGGGTTGTGACGGTGGCAGCGGCCTCCTCGCGCAGCCGGTCGGCGATGCCCAGCACCCCCACCGGCGTGCCGTGCAGCGTGACCAGCACGGCCGTGCGGCCCTCTTCCTCCAGCCTCGCGGCCGCTGTGGCGGTCGGGTGGCTGGTGGGATTGTCCAGGAGGCGGGCGGGACTGCCGACCGCGACGGTGCGGCCCTCGACCTTCGCGCTCACCCCGGTTCCCGGGGAGGAGGCGAAGTCCTCCACCAGCGGGATGTCGAGGTCGCGGGCGCGGGCGGCGTCCACGATCGCGCGGGCCAGCGGGTGCTCGCTGGGGTGCTCGGCCGCCGCTGCCAGCCGCAGCAGCTCATCCTCGCTCAGGCCGGAGGAGGCCAGCGGGCGGATGTCGGTCACACGGGGGGTTCCCTCGGTCAGCGTGCCGGTCTTGTCCAGGGCAACCGCGTCCACCTGCCCGAGGCGCTCCATGACCACCGCGGACTTGACCAGCACGCCGTGGCGTCCGGCGTTGGCGATGGCGGACAGCAGCGGCGGCATCGTGGCCAGCACCACCGCACAGGGCGAGGCGACGATCATGAAGGTCATGGCGCGCAGCAGGGTGGACTGCAGATCGGCGCCGAAGATGAGGGGAAGGACGAACAGGGCGAGGGTGGCGGCGACCATGCCGATGCTGTAGCGCTGCTCGACCTTCTCGATGAACAGCTGGGTGGGCGCCTTGGTCTCGGAGGCTTCCTCGACCATGGCCACGATTCGGGCGATCACCGAGTCCGAGGGGTCGCGCTCGACCTTCACCCGCAGGGCGCCGGTGCCGTTCAGGGTGCCGGCGAAGACCTCGTCGCCCTCTTCCTTGGCGACGGGGAGGGGCTCGCCGGTGATGGTGGCCTGGTCGACCTCACTGGCCCCGTCCAGCACCCTGCCGTCGGCGCCGATCCGCTCGCCGGGCCGCACCAGGATGGTGTCGCCCACACTGAGCTGATCGGTCGGCACCGTCTCCTCGGTGCCGTCGTCGGCGAGCCGAGTCGCGGTCGTCGGGGCGAGATCGAGCAGGCCGCGTACGGAGTCGGCGGTGCGAGCGGTGGCGATCGCCTCCAGAGCGCCGGAGGTGGCGAAGATGACAATCAGCAGCGCACCGTCCAGCACCTGCCCGATCGCCGCCGCCCCCAGTGCCGCAACCACCATCAGCAGGTCGACATCCAGGGTCTTCTCCCGCAGCGCCTGCAATCCGGCCCAGCCGGGTTCCCAGCCGCCGGTGGCGTAGGTGAAGGCGAACAGCGGTCCCCACGCCCAGGCCGGCGCCCCGGTCAGATACAGCGGCAGCGCGATCAGGAACAGCACCAGCGCCGCGGCCGCCCAGCGGGCCTCGGGCAGCGCGAAGATCCGGGTCCTGCGCCTGGGCGCCACCGCTTCGCGCGCAGCGTCGCCAGGCGGGGCCGGACGGGTGAGAGTGGAAGACATCGAAACAGTCCTCTGGATGCGGAATCGACGACGGACAGAGTCCAACCCCACCACCGTAACAGGAATAAATGAACACTGATTCATGCGTTGATGGCGAGGCGTACCATGGGCGCATGGGTCACGGAGCCGCACCGCCTACCACGAACGTCCCGCGCGCACGCCTGGACGCAGCCGGCGCCGCCAAGGTCGCCACCACCCTGCAGGCCCTGGCCACCCCCTCACGCCTGCTCATCCTCGCCCGCCTGCGCGAAGGCCCCCTGCCGGCGACCGAGCTGGCCGCCGAAGTCGGCATGGAGCAGTCCGCCTGCTCCCACCAGCTGCGGCTGCTGCGCAACCTCGGCCTGGTCACCGGCACCCGCAAGGGCCGCTCAGTCGTCTACGCGCTCTACGACAACCACGTCGCCGAACTCCTCGACCAAGCCCTCTACCATGTCGAGCATCTCCGCCTCGGCATGAGCGACGCCGCAGCGCCCGCCCAGGAGCCGGAGCGCGACACCGCCGCCATCACGAGTGCCTGAGCCGCGCGGGCACTGCTCGGCGTGCGCGCGCTGCGAGAGGCCCGGACTCGATCAGGCTTCCACAGGCCGCCGTTCGTAGAAGTCCTCTCCAAACCCCCGGCGTTCTGCGAGACAGTGCTGAAACGCTGTCGGGGCGATCAGCCCCCTCGACCAAGTCGCAATCGCGGTGGACCGAAACGACGGTCCGACGTGTGAAGTCCCGGGCGGAGTCCGTGCCGCACCCGCGGCGGGAAAACCGCGACGAAGAACCACACCGCTCTCTTCATTCCTCGTGACCGCGCTCCGGGGGAGCCGGAGGTGCCGGTACCGCAGTGCCGCGGCCCGGGTCGGCCGTGACAGCCGGGCCCGCCCGTCCAGACGGCGCCGGCCGCCGCGGCGTCCAAACCGATCCGGAGGGTACGCGCGTTGCTCGACCGCCCAGCAGGAGTTGCAGAGCCAGCTGGATGTGCTCGAACCGGTGTGCAAGCGGAACTTCTCCGAGAAGATCAGCACGCGCCTGAAGACATGGCCGGAACTGGAGAAGGCGCTGAAGCTGGCGTACGACCTCCAGGAGGCCGCCCGACCAGGAAGCCATCCTCACCATCCACGAGCTCAAGCGCCTAGACCGCCGAACTGATGCCCCTGTCCAGCCGGCTCCATCGCGCTCTACGTGGGGTCGAGGCCGTGGCTGCGAAGCCAGGCCAGCGGGTCTATCGCGTCGCCGCCACCGGGGTGGACTTCAAGGTGTAGGTGTGGCCCTGACGAGTTGCCGGAGCTGCCTGCGAGACTGTGGCGTCTGTCGCGGCGGGTTGACGGTGTGGTGTCGAAGAACGGTCGAGCAGGCCGATTGCCCCGTAGCGGCGGTAGCGGTTGACCCACTTCGATGCACAGGCGCGCGAGATTCCCATCTCGGCGGCGACGTGCGCTATTGGACGAGTCCGGCAACGCTCGACAAGTCGGCGTCGACCCTCGACGGTCAGTGGAGCATTGGCGTGCCTCATGGGCAGTTTCCCGTGACGGTTTCGACATTGTCGGGGAAGCGATCTTCGGCCGTCATCACACCGGTTAGAGACTGACTGATGTGTGTGGTCATGGCCGCGGGCCGAACTCGGTGCTGTGGTCGATGGCCCACTGCGCAAAGGGGCGGGCCGGCCTACCGGTCAGGCGCTCGACATCATCGGTGACAAGGCGTGATTCAGGTCGTCGCGTTGACGCCGTGATGAGGGCGTCGACCAGCCGTTCGGGACGGCCGTCCGCGAGCATTCGTGCGCGCGCGATATCCACGGGGACCGGCTCGAAGCGCAACTTTCGTCCGAGGGCGGCACCGAGGATTCGGACCTGGTCGGCCCTGCTGAGCGGCTCGGGCCCGGTCAGCAGGTAGGGGGTGCGATCCGAATCGTCCTGGCGTCGAAGGAGGACCTCCGCGGCTGCGGCCGCGACATCCCCCTCGTCCACGACTGCTGTGCGCGCTATGTCCGGACCTCTGACCACGTCGCCTGCGCGCAGCTGTGCCGCCCAGCCCCGGGTGTTGGACGCCAGCGTGTCGCTGCGCAGCACGGTGGGATGCAGGCCGGCATCACGGAGCCGGCGTTCCATGTCCGCGTGTACCTGCACAATCGGGTCGCTTTGGCGAAATGAGGCGTCATCGATCGCAGTCGAGGAGAGGTAGACGACGCGCGGTGCTGCTGCGGCGAGTTCTGCGATCAGGGGCTCGGCGGGGGCGGTGTCGAGCAGCGGCCATATGAGGAAGACGGTGTCGATGTCGTCGAGCGCCGCACGGACGGAGTCGGCGTCGGTCAGGTCACCGCGCACCGACTCGATGCCGGGTCGCGGGCCAACACGGCGACGATCGAGGCACCGCACAGCTGTTGCGCGCGCATGCAGCCGGGCGAGGAGCTCACGGCCCAGGTTGCCCGTCGCGCCGGTGACCAGGACCGATCGGGAACAAGCAGGAGTAGGCGGGGTGGGAGAACTGTCAGGCATGCTGGGGAGGCTAAAGGTTCAGGTCGACATCAAGGCAAGGGCGGAATGGCGATAACGATCGGCGAGGCGGCTGCGCAGCTTGGAGTCGAGGCCCATGTCCTACGGCACTGGGAGCACGTCGGAGCACTCACGGTGCACCGGGACGCGAACGGTTACCGCCTCTACGACCACGACGTCCTGGAGCAGGCACGAACCGTGCTGAAACTGCGAAAAGTCGGGCTCTCGTTGCCAGAGGTCACCGCAGCGATGTCCCCGAAGAAGTCCGCAGCGCAGGAGGTCGTGCGCGCGAAGATCGCTGCGCTCGAAAGTGAGGTCCGCAGCAGACAGCAAGCGATCACCTTCCTCCGGCACACCGTCGAGTGTCGCCATCGGTACCTCGAGGAGTGCGCGGACTGCGCGACATTCGTCTGGGACCCTTGATCATCCGATGTGAGGAATTCGCGGTCGATGACCATGGCCCTTGATCAGTAGCAAGTGACCGCTGACATCAACGTCTTGGCCCGCAACACCTAGACAAGCCTCATCACCAAAGCCCAGAAGGCACTTTCGTGTTTCCGCTCAAGACCTGGACGCCACCGCAAGTGAAAGGCGGAGGCTAATAGCCTGATCGACCTCGCCTCGCGCCGCCTGACCGGCTGGGAGATCGCGGATCACATGCGCACCGATCTCGTCACCGGTGGCCTGGCCGCCGCCGAGCAGACCCGCGGCAGCCTCGCCTCGGCGATCGGTGCACACTGACCACGGCGCCCAGTACACCAGCCGGGCATTCGCCGACGCCTGCCGCAGAGCCGGCGTCCTGTTGTCCATGAGCGCGATCGGCTCCAGCGCGGACAACGCGCTCGCCGAGTCCTTCAAGGCAACGTTCAAACGCGAAACGCTCAAGGGCCGCAAGACCTGGTTCAGTGAGTGCGAAGCCCGCCTCGACACGTTCCGCTGGCTGCACCGCTACATCACCCGACGCCGTCACTCCCGCCTGGGGCACCGCAGCCCGATCGTCTACGAAACCGCGTCCCGAACAACACCAACTACGCTGACGTCAGCCGCATTATCCATGCCAGGCCGATCGTGACTCCGATCCATCCGAAGGAGTACAGAACCAGCATGTGCTGCGCCGACCAGTTCTGGTATTGGAGTCGACCGACCAGAATCATGCCCGAGACAGCATGCTAAAGATATGAGAGGCCATGCCGTTTGCCCTTTCGGACCGGAATCCACTTGGCCATGGCGAAGGAGAAAGGAATGTCGCCGCGGCGGCCATGAGTAACAGGTATACGAGGGGAAGCGAAGTGAGCATGAGGTACTCCTTTCGGCATGCATGAATGTGTGTGACCGCTACTTCAAGTCAGAGTGTCCAAGGTTTCTTGATCTTGAAGGGACCAGCCATGTCGAACATCACCCCGTACCTGGAGCGCAACCGCGCTTTCGCGGCCTCCGGCGCCCAGGCCGACGTCCCCGGGATTCCCTTCGTCCCGTTCGGACAGGTGTACCTGATCACCTGTATCGACCCGCGCGTGGAGCCCGCGGCCGTCCTCGGCGTCCGGCTCGGGGAAGCGATCGTCGCGCGCAACGTCGGCGGCCGCGTGACCCCCGCGGTCATCAGGGACCTCGCCTGGATCGTGCACCTGCACGAGAACAAGACCCCCGACGCGGACTGGTTCGAGATCGCCGTCATCCACCACACCGACTGCGGCTCGGGACTGCTCGCCGACGATGACCTGCGCGCCGGCTACGCCGCACGCGGCGGCTGGGACGAGCAGACCTCCTTGAAGATGGCCGTCCTGGAACCGTCCAAAACGGTCCAGGAGGACGTCGCCAAGCTGCGCTCGGCGCCCGAGCTCGCGCCGGGCATCGGCAACATCGCGGTCGGCGGCTACGCCTATGATCTCGCCACGGGGAGGGTCACCACGGTCGTCCAGTGAGTGATCGCGGACGCTCAGCGTCGGTCCAGCTGGCCGACACCGCTGTGACCGAGGTCCGGTGAACCGCACAGCGCCATCACCGCGGCCCGCGCAGGCGCGCAGCGTAGCGTGAGGGTGCGTGACGCCGTTGCCGACGACCGGAATCCGGGTGCTCATCACCGGCCGCTCGATGTGGGTCCAGGCCACCATGGCATCGATACGCTCTGGCTCGTCCAGGTACATCCACACCGCGGAGAGCAACGAAGCCGAAGGTCTCGCGGAGACCAGTCAGTGAGGGAAGAGCGTCGTCAGTTCAGTCGACCGCAGAATCCACGTGAAAGCGCCGCCCGACGGCCGGAGTTCCGGTGCGGGCTCCACGCCATGACGTGCCGCCGCCGGACGCGGATGTGGCAGCGGCGGGCCGTAGTCCACTACGGCAGAAACAGCTCACCGCGCAAGAGCGGTGTGTGCGTATGGTGCGTGTCGGTCCTCGGACACTCTCCATACGTACATGAGGGCTGTGATTCCACGATCACGGTCCTCTTTTTCACGTCGAAGATCAGTGCGAGTCCGAGGCTCTCGTACAGGGGCTGCTTGCGTCCGGGGGCGGCGGCGAGGAGCCGGTCCTTGACGGAGCCGAGTTCGGTGACCATCCGCTGGATCTGCTCGGTCGTGAGGTTCGTCGTCCGGCTCCGTGCCATGGCGAGGAGATCCTGCGGGGCTGCTGTCTTCTCGCTCTGTGCCGGCTCCTGCGTCGAGTGCGGCCCGGTACCGGGTGATACGGCGCTTGCAGTCGGCAACAGCGCGGCGGACGGTTTCGGCAGCCGTATCGGGCGCGGTGTCTGTTTCCTGGGCTTGTTGTAGTGCACGGAGAGTGGCTGTCAGCCGTCGGGGGCGAAGGCTGTGGCGATCCATTGGTCGAGAGGGGGCAGGATGACTTCCTCGCGTACGTACACGGAGAGTGGATGGTCCACTGCGGCGCTGCGCGCATACTCGGCGAGGCGACCGAGGCCAGCGCCTGGCGGTGACGACCGGGACCCTGGGGTGCCGGATCGGGCCCGGCTGATGGCTCCTTCGGCGTCGGCCGAGATCCCGGTGAAATCCCGCCAGTTCCGCGCCCGGTCGGTCCGCCTCGGCGAAGGCCCGGGTCCGCCGGGAAGAGATCGGCGATCGACCCCTCCTGCTGGTCTGCCGCGACGAGCGGTGAACCGCCGCTGCTGCCCGCCGTTGAGGAACGCGGCACCGTGCCACGGCGCCGCCCGTAAAACCGGTGGGTACCGTGCGCTACACTTGATCACGACGAGGCCGCCCGAACTCCGGGCAGCCGGACGTGCGTTGGTGGTCCAAGGAAAGGCGCCCCGCTTCCTGCGGGGAGATGCAGGTGCAAGGCCTGCCCAGCGCTCAGAGGACGAGCCCCCACCCCGCCCGCGGGGTGGGGGCTCGGTGCTGTTCTTCAGGACCGCGGGGCCAGGCGCAGCGTGGTGGCGCGGGCCTGTTCGCCGACCATGGGCTCGACGTAGCCGCTGTAGTGGCCGTACTTGGCCTGGTAGGCGGCATCGACCCGGTCGTTGATCGCGGGGTCGCCGACGGGGGCGAAGGTGACGTCGGCTTCGACTCCGCCGGCGGCGATGTGGCCGGCGTGGGTGGCCTGGGCGGTTTTCCACCAGGTGCCTCCGGTTCCGCGCCAGGAGCGGACGTACAGCTCGTCGCCGTCCCGTACGACCCAGATGGTGGTGGGCTCGCGCAGTGATCCGTCGTCGCGGCGAGGGGCGATGCGCAGTTCCTCGGCCGCGGCGATGCGCTTCAGCGTCTCGGTCTTCCAGGTGTTCATGAACCGGCCTCCTTCGTGGTGCGGGCACGGGCGTTGCGTTGTCCTGCCCGGGTCTTTCCTCCCGGGCCGTGCGGGGAGCGGGACCCGGCTGCCGAGGACCCTGTTCAGCGCCTGCCGGCGCGGCCGGCGTCCGCGGATACGTCCTCGGTGGCCGCCCAGGTGGCCAGCAGCCGCAGCGCGTCGTGGCCCGGGGTGTGGGGTCCGGCGCTGTACGCGGTCAGGGTCAGGCCGGGCTGCGCGGGCAGTTCCATGGCGTCGAAGTCGAGGGTGATCTCACCGATGGCCGGGTGACGGAAGGCTTTGCGACCGGTGTGGTGCAGGCGCACGTTGTGCTTGGCCCACGCGGTACGGAACTCCTCGCTGCGGGTGACGAGCTCGCCGATGAGCCCGGTCAGATCGCTGTCGCCGGGAGCCCGTCCGGCCTCGGTGCGCAGCAGGGAGACGGTCGTGTTCACGGACTGCTCCCAGTCGGGGAAGAAGTCGCGGCCGCGGGGGTTCAGGAACTGGAAGCGGGCGATGTTCACCGGGCGCGAGGTGTCATCGGTGAACAGCGGCGCGTACAGGGCGCGGCCGAGGCGGTTCACGGCGAGGATGTCGACGCGGCCGTTGCGGATGAAGGCCGGGGAGTCGGTCATGGAGTCGAGGACGCGCAGGACGCTCTCCGGGAGCGGCCCCCGGGGGCGTCTGGTGCGGCGGGAGGGACGCCTGGCGACGGCGCGGGCCAGGTCGTAGAGGTGTGCACGCTCGGCTTCGTCGAGCCGCAAGGCGTTCGCGACGGCGTCGAGGACTTCCTCGGAGGCTCCGGCGAGATGGCCCCGTTCGAGGCGAACGTAGTAGTCGACGCTGACACCGGCGAGCATCGCGACTTCCTCGCGGCGCAGACCGGGCACGCGCCGGTTGCTGCCGTAGGCGGGCAGTCCGGCCTGCCGCGGGGTGACCTTCGCGCGCCGGGAGGCCAGGAACTCGCGGATGTCGCTCTCGGTACTCACGTGTTCCAGGCTAGGGCGGACGGCACAGACGAGGGGGGTCCTGTCAGTACCTGGCACAGCCGTACCTTCCTCAGGCGCGTGACCCGCGGTTTCCTCGGTAGTGGGCGTTGCCGCGGCCCCCGGCGCACCCACCCCGCAAAGGCCGCCGAGAGGCTTCGGGCCGTCGGGACGGGCCCCTGACCACGGCACGGATGCCCGGTTTCCAGACTTTCACCACATGAGGAGTCGTCCTATGGCGAAGCAGTCCGCACCCCAGGAGCTGGCCGGAATCGCGCCCAAGCTCGTCGAGGTCACCGATGAGGTTCTCTTCGGCGACGTCTGGGAGCGGGCCGGGCTCTCCCCGCGTGACCGCAGCCTGGTCACCGTGAGCGTGCTCGCCGCGCTGTACCGCGGCGAGCAGCTCGGTTACCACCTCCGGGTGGCGCTGGAGAACGGGCTGAGCGTGGCGGAGCTGTCCGAGGCGATCACCCACCTCGCCTTCTACGCCGGATGGCCGAACGCCATGACCGCGATCACCCGGCTCAAGCAGATCGCCGACGAGCAGGCTGCCGCCTGACCGCGCGACGTGCCGCAAGGAGCACCACCTCATGGAACTGTTGAACAAGCAGCCGACGATGAAACTGCCCGCCGAGTGGTTCACCGGGGATGCGTGGGCCGATGTGATCCACCGCGGCGAGGAGCCCTCCCGCGCCCGCGCGAACGCGGTGCGTTTCGCGCCCGGTGCCCGGACCGCCTGGCACTCCCATGGCCTGGGGCAGACCCTTTACATCGTGGAGGGCATCGCCCTGATCCAGTCCCGCGGCGGTGAGGTCCTCGAAGCCCACCCCGGCGACGTGATCTGGACCCCGCCGGGGGAGGAGCACTGGCACGGCGCCGCCCCGGACCACTTCATGACACACCTCGCGCTGTGGGAGACCGACGAGGTCGACTGGCTCGAGCACGTCACCGACACCGAATACGGCGGCCCGCGCACCAGCACCCGCCGCTGAAACCCACGCCCCAGGAGTTCCTTGACGACGGCACGGCCGACGTCCCGCTCCCGGAGCGGGCCGCGCCGCGTGCCGGAGGCCAGGGGACCGGATCGTCCGTAGCCGTGCCCGGCAGGAGGGCATCGCAGGGGTTCAGGAGACCCTCAGCGCTCCCGTGTCGTGGGCGATCCGGCCGCCGACGACGGTGGCCCCGACCGTCACGCCCGCGATGCGGTCCGGGGCCACGCCCAGGAGGTCGTCGCTGAGGACGGCGAAGTCCGCGAGCTTGCCCCGGGACAGAGCGCCCTTGACGTGCTCCTCGTGGACCGCGTGGGCGGAGCCGATCGTGTACGCGCGCAGCGCCTCCGCTGCCGTCACCGCCTCGTGCGGGGCGATCGGCGCACCCGAGGCGGTCCGCCGGTTGACCATGTCGTGGATGCTCAGCAGCGGGTCGGACGCGACGACGGGCGCATCCGATGATCCGGGCAGCTCGATCCCCGCGTCCAGGAACGAGCGCATGCGGTAGGCCAGTTGGCCGCGGACCGGTCCGAGGGCGGCGAGCAGCCCGTCACCGGTCTCCGACAGGAAGCGGCCCTGCGGCACCGGGATCAGCCCGAGCCCGGCGATCCGGGCGACCTGTGCGTCCGAGGTGACCGCGGCGTGCTCGACCCGGTGGCGCACATCGGCTCGCGGGTGCCGCCGCTGCGCCTCCTCGTAGGCGTCCAGGACGATGTCCAGGGCCCGGTCACCGATCGCGTGCGTGGCGATCTGCCAGCCGCAGCGATGTGCCTCGCCGATGGAGCGGCGGATCTGCTCGGGGTCATGCTGGAGCAGGCCGCTGTTGCCGGGAGAGTCGTGGTAGTCGCAAGCCATCGCGGCCGACCGGCCGATCAGCGAACCGTCCGACATCATCTTCGTCGGCCCGACGCGCAGCCACTCGTCACCGAACCCGGTCCGCAGGCCGAGGTCGAGCCCGTACCAGTGGGAGCCCGGTTCGAAGACACCGCAGTCGTGCAACGCGGTGATGTACGGCATGACGGTCATGCGCACGCCGAGCTCGCCACGTTCCCGCACCCGCAGGTAGGCGTCCAGGTCGGCGGGGCCGTTGCCGATGCCGTCCGTGACCCCGATGCCCGGCTCGGTCACGCTGGTCAGGCCGACGGCGAGGGCGGCTCGCGCGCCGGCGGCGATGTTCGCGGTCCACTCGGCGGCGGGCTCAGGACGCAGTGCCCGCTCGACCAGCCCCATCGCGGTCTCCTGGAGCAGCCCCTCCGCCCGCCCGGCGGCGTCGCGCACGACCTGGCCGCCGGAGGTGTCGGGCACGGCGGCCAGGTCGGCGAAGCCGGCCCGCCTGAACGCCTCTGTGCTGGCCACGCCCATGTGGTGGGAGGTGTGCACCAGCCACACCGGGTGGCCCGGGGCGGCCTTGTCGAGCCCCTCGGCGGTGGGATGTGCACCGATCTTGTTCTGGTCGTAGCCCGCGCCCAGCACCCAGGCGCCCTCGGGCAGGGTCGCGGCGCGCTCCGCCACCGCCGCGTACAGGGCCTCCAGGCTCGGCGTGACGGCATAGGACACGTCGAGCTCGCGCAGACCCTTGCCGACCAGACTGAGATGGTGGTGGGCGTCGTTGAAACCGGGGACGGCGTGCGCGCCGCCGAGGTCCACGACCACATCGGCCGTGCATCCCGCCACCTCGTCGTCCAGGGCCGCGATACGGCCACCGAGGACGCCGATGGTGTGGACGGCGGGACGGCAGGGGTCGAGGGTGGTGAAACGTCCGTTGTGGAAGACAGCGTCGAGACGCACGGTGGTCAACTCCTTGAGGGGGGTAGTGTGCGGCGGCCGGCGCAGCGCCCTCGCGCGGCGGCCGCCGGGGCGGGACAGGGCCGTCAGACGGCCGCCGGCACCGGCCGCGACCGCGGTGCGTGCCGCCCGGTGAGGCGGGCGAGCGCGGCGACGCACGCCGTGGTGGCGAGCAACAGGGCCGCGTAGAACCCGGCCACGGGCCAGACGGAGCCGCCACCGGACGTCAGCAGGGCCTGGGCCACCAGCGGCGTGGTGCCGCCGATGAGTGTCGAGCAGAGCTGGTACGACAGCGAGATCCCGGTGTAGCGCAACCGGGAGGGGAAGGCGCGGGCGAGGAATCCGGCCAGGACGGCGTAGTACCCGGAGCCGCTGACGATGCCGAGCGCGATGCCGCAGAAGACCAGGACCGGACGCGCGGTGTTGACCAGCATGAACATGGGGACCGCTACGACGACGTTGCCGAGCAGGGAGCACACCATGAAGCGGCTCTCGCCGACCCGCTCGGAGATCAGGGCGGCGATCGGCTGCCACAGGAACTGCACCACGGAGATGGCGAGCAGGATGTACAGCATCGTCTGCCGGTCCATGTGCAATTCGTTGGTGGTCCAGGACAGGACGAAGGTGTTGGTGAAATAGGCCGCCGAGATTCCCATGATCGAGGCGCCGATGCCGAGCAGCACCGTCCGCCAAGCCGTCCGCAGCACCTCGGCGATCGGCAGCTTCACCACGTCGCCGCTCTCCTTGACCTGCGCGAAGTCCTCGGACTCCGCGACCTTCAGGCGGATCATCAGGCCGACCACGACGAGCAGCCCGGACAGCAGAAACGGCACGCGCCAGCCCCAGGACATGAAGGCGGAGTCGTCCAGGGTGGCGGCGGCCAGGAAGACCAGGGTGGCGAGAATCGCCCCGGCCGGGGAGCCCTGCTGCGCGAGCATCGCGTAGAGCGACCCCCGGCCCTTGGGGGCGTTCTCCGAAGCCATCAGGACGGCGCCGCCCCATTCTCCGCCCACGGCGATGCCCTGCACGGCCCGCAGCAGTGCCAACAGCAGGGGCGCGGCGATCCCCATCTGGGCGTGTGTGGGCAGCAGTCCGATCAGGAACGTGGCGGTGCCCATGATCACCAGCGTGGTGACCAGCGTGCCCTTGCGGCCCATCCGGTCTCCGAAGTGGCCGAAGACGATCCCGCCGAGCGGCCTGGCCAGGAATCCGACCCAGAAGGTCGCGAAGGAGGCCAGCACGCCCGCAGCCGGTGACACACCGGGGAAGAAGAGCTTTCCGAAGACGAGCGCGGACGCGGTGCCGTAGATGAAGAAGTCGTACCACTCGATGGTCGTGCCGACGAATGCGGCGAGGCCGGCGCGACGGGCCTGGCGAGGAGCGCCTGCGGTCCCGGCGGCAGCGGCGGGCTGGGGAGCGTTCATGGGGCCTCCGGACGGAGCGGGCCCTCGGGCGAGTGCACCGGGCGGTGGATGAGGACCGACCGAGCCCTTCGGCGGAGGGGCCGGGACGTTGAGCGGACAGCCACAGTTTGATTTCGGGCGCTCATGCCGTCTAATGCTTGGTTTCTACAGAAACCATGCCTGTGGGGCATGGGCAGGGCGAAACCTCGGGAGGCCCTCATGGAACTGCGGGTGCTGCGCTATTTCCTCGCCGTCGCCGAGGCGGGGTCGGTCACGGCGGCGGCGCGCCAGGTGCATGTCACCCAGCCTTCTCTCTCCCGCCAGTTGAGCGGCCTGGAGAAGGAGCTGGGTGTCGTGCTGTTCACCCGCCGTCCCGGCTCGCTCACCCTGAACGCCGCGGGCCACCGCTTCCGCCCCGTCGCGCGGGACCTGGTCCGCCGCGCCGAGCAGGCCGCCGAGACGATGGCCGCCGTAGGAAGGGGGGAAGGGGCGGCGCTCACCGTCGTCGCGTCCGCCCCCACGGTGGCGTACCTCCTGGCTCCGTTCATGGCGGAGGGCGGCGCCGCCGGGCCGACCCTCCAGGACGCCATCCAGGAGGAGCCCAGCAGGGTCTTCGACACGCTGCTGCGCAGCGACGCGGACCTCGGCGTCTCCACCAGCCCGGCCCCGGCTCCCCTGGAGTCGGCGTTCCTGGGCCGCACCCCCGTCATCGCGCAGGTGCCCCCCGACCACCCCTGGAGCGAGCGCGCGACCGTCACCCTCGCGGAACTGGTCACCGAGCCACTGATCGTGATGCCCCGCTCCCACGTTGCCCGGCTGGTCGTCGACGAGGCCGTCAGCCGCGCGAACCTCAGCCCCGCGGACATCGCCGAGAGCGGCTCCCCCGCTTTCGCCCAGGCCCTCGCCGCACGGGGCCGAGGAGTCTGCCTGGTCACCGATGACGCGCGCTTCGGGCTGCGCGAACTGATCGTCCACACCTCCGACGGGCCCCTCACCGTGCCCCTGTACGCCGGCTGGGACGCCTCCCACTACGCCCGCGCCTCCATTCACGCCCTGATCGACGGTTTGCGGACCCACATCGCCCACCGCGTCCAGCGGTTCCCGGGGCACGTGGACGCCACGGCACCGAGCCGGTCCCCGGCGTGGCCTCCGCCCGAAGCGGCGCCCGGACGCGGAGGCGGGGAGCCTCGCGGCGCGGCCGGCTCCTAGCGTTCCGCCCGCTCGACCGCCCGGCGCAGGAGACCGAAGAACTGGTCCCGCTCCTCGGCGGTGAACGGCGCGAGCATCTGCTCGTTCACCCCGACCACCGCGGGGGCGAGGCGGACGGCCAGCTCCCGGCCGTCGTCGGTGATGCGCACCAGCTTGCGCCGCCGGTCGCGCTCGTCCCTGGTGATGTCCACCAGGCCCCGTCGGCGCAGCCGTTCGAGCAGCGGAGCGGCAGTCGACTTGTCGAGATGCGCGAGCGCGCCGAGTGTGCCCTGGTCCATGTCTCCGTGGGCGTCCAGCAGGCTCAGCACGGTGAACTGCGGCCCGGTGAGGTCCTGGTGCACCTGCTCGTACCACAGCCGGGTGTGCACCTGGTTCAGCCGCCGCGCCAGAGGGCCGACCCCTCCGATGGCCTCGAGCAGGGCGTGGCGCTCCGCGTTCTCGTGGCCCATGGTCGGCGCCTCCGCTGCTGATTCGACGAGGACGTACGCAATCCTCCATGGAGGATACGTGGGCCCGCGCCTCTCCCGGGTCGCGCGTATCCGCAACGCCGTGACGTGCGCGGACACCGCTCACCGGACCTGCGTGGACGCCTCGCCGGACCTGCGCGGACGCCGCTCACCGCAGCCGCGCACGCCCGCGGGCCACGGAACTCGGGAACAACTTGATGAGGACGTACACGTCCTTTACGCTCGGCGGTATAGGACGTACACGTCCTAACTTGCCGGAGGAGGTCGCGGAGTGAAGCTGGTGGTGGCGATGACGGGGGCCACTGGTGCGCCGATCGGGGTGCGCCTGCTGGAGGCCCTCAAAGACCTGGGCGTCGAGACCCATCTGATCGTCAGCCGGTGGGCGCGGGTCACGCTGGCACAGGAGACGAACTCCTCGGCGCGTGACCTCGAGAGCCTGGCCACGGTCTCCCACAGCCCGGATGATCAGGGAGCTCCGGTCTCCAGCGGATCGTTCCGGGTGGACGGAATGGTGGTCGTGCCGTGCAGCATGAAGACGCTTGCCGCGATCCGCACCGGCTGCGGCGAGGGGCTCATCGGCCGTGCCGCGGATGTGATGCTCAAGGAGCGGCGCCGGCTGGTTCTCGTGGCCCGGGAGACTCCCCTGTCGGCCGTGCACCTGGAGAACATGCTCGAGCTGACCCGGATGGGCGCCGTGATCATGCCGCCAGTGCCCGCGTTCTACAACCAGCCCGCCACCCTTGACGACCTCGTCGAGCACATCGTCGCCCGCGTCCTCGACCAGTTCGGCCTGGACCTGCCCACTGCGCGCCGGTGGCAGGGGACGGTGAAGCCGGTCCGCCGATCCCGGCCGTCTCGCGGCGCCCGCGACCTCAACGGCCGCCTCGTGGGCGGCCACGCCATCGCTCCGGGATCTCCCGGCACCCCGTCGGACCCCACCCCGCCCTCCTGAACTCCGTTCACGCCGCGGCCGCACCGCCGGCCCCTCTCGCTTCTCACGCCAGGAAAGGCCCAGCCATGACACAGCACGGCACCGCACTCAACTTCCGTGACTTCGTGGAGGAGTTGCTCGCGGAAGGTGACGCGGTGGACATCCGCACCCCGGTCAGTCCCACCCTGGAGGCCGCGGCCATCACCAGGCGCGTCTACGAAACGAGGAGCCCCGCCCCGCTCTTCAGCAACCTGTCCGGGGCCGAGGCGGGATTCCGGATTCTCGGTGCGCCCGCCGGCCTCAGCGGTGCGCGGAAGGGCACCTACGGCCGGCTCGCCGCACATTTCGGTCTGCCCCGTGACACCACGCCGCGCGAGCTGCTGGAAAAGCTCATCTCCGCCATGCACGCCGACCCCGTCGCCCCCCGGGTCGTGGACACCGGACCGTGCAAGGAGAACGTCCTCACCGGGGACGACGTCGACCTGGAGCGATTCCCCGTTCCGCTGCTGCACGAGCGGGACGGCGGCCGGTACCTCGGGACCTACGGCTTCCACGTGGTGGCCACCCCCGACGGCCGGTGGACGAGCTGGTCGATCAGCCGGACCATGCTCCACGGCCGCACCACCCTGGTCGGCCCGTGCATGCCCCAGCAGCACCTCGGCGCCATCCACCGGATGTGGCGCGAGAGGGGCGAGCGCACCCCCTGGGCGATGGTGCTCGGCGCACCGCCCGCCGCCCTGGCCGCGGCCGGCATGCCCCTTCCCGCCGAAGTGGACGAGAGCGGCTACGTCGGCGCCCTGACCGGCAGCCCGGTCGAAGTGGTCCGCACCGAGACCAACGACCTGTACGTCCCGGCCAACGCCGAGATCGTGCTGGAGGGGTACATCAGCCCCGACGAGACCGCCCCCGAAGGGCCGATGGGGGAGTACCACGGCTACCAGTTCGCCGAGGGCAGGCCCCAGCCCGTCTTCCACGTCGAGGCCATCACCTTCCGCGACGACCCGATCCTGCCGATCTGTGTCGCGGGCCTGCCCCCCGAGGAGAACCACACGATCTGGGGCACCATGATCGCCGCCACCGGCCTGGACCGGTTGCGCTCCAGCGGCCTGCCCGTCTCGATGGCCTGGTGCTCCTACGAAGCCGCGACCTGCTGGATCGTTGTGTCCGTCGACACCCGTCGGCTGGCCCGGACGCGCCTGAGCGAACGCGAACTGTCCGACGCCGTGGCCGAGGTGCTCTTCGGCTCCCACACCGGATGGCTGGTACCCAAGGTCATCCTGGTCGCCGACGACATCGACATCACCGACATCGACCAGGTGGTGTGGGCCATGGCCACCCGCTACCACCCTGGCACCGGCGAATACCTCTACCCGGACGCACCGGGGATTCCCCTGGTGCCCTACCTCACCGAGGAGGAGGTGCGCACCGGGCGCGGCGGCAAGTCCGTCATGAGCTGCTTGCAGCCCGAACAGTTCGAAGGCCGCGCCCGGGGCACGGCTGCCGGCTTCCGCCACTCCTACCCCGAGGACGTGCGAAAGCGCGTATGCGAGAACTGGACCGACTACGGGTTCTCCGCGACAGGGCTTCCGCCTCGGTGAGTACGCGCAGGGGATCACCTCGCCGGGGCGCCGGTGTCCTGGACCTCGTGGTGCCCAACTTCCGGTTCATGGCCGCGACGGTACGCGTGACGGCCGTACGGGGAAGGAACCGCGGCGCCCATGAACTCACCCGGTGCAGCCTCCGGCCCGGATACGAGGCGGCCTTGCCGCGGGCGAAGTCGTCCAGCGTTTGCGCGGCGACCACCTCGGGCCGGTCGGTCACCCTGGGGTCCATGACGGCGGTGGTGTGGTCGAAGAAACCGGTGTCGGTCGCGCCGGGGTGGGCGCCCATGACACGCACCCCGGTGTCCCGCAGCTCCTCCGCGAGCGCCTCGGTGAAGAAGAGGACGAACGCCTTCGTCGCGGCGTAGTGACGGCCACGGCAGGCACGGGATGAGACCACCTGATCGTTGATCAACACGTAGAGTGCCATCAGACGAGTGTTGTTCAGTTCTTCGCTCACATATCAAGCTGAATGCCCTCCTCCCACGCCTGCGGACCGATCTCACTTCACGCGGTCTTCACGTGATCAACCACCTAGTTCGGCCTCGAGCGCACATGGTGTGCGATCGCCGCGTCGTCGTTCGCGCCGTACATGTCGTCGATCAACGCTGCGAACGAGTTCACGACGGCATTGCGCTTGATCTTGCCGTTCGCGGTCCGCTCGCCGCGCTCGACTTGCAGGGACCGCGGCAGAACGCGAAAGTCCTTCAACTGCTCTACGCGCGCGAGGTCCGCGTTGACCCGGGCGACCTCCGCTCGCAGGCGTTCGGCCAGCACCTCTGCCGACCGGGCCGCTGCGGATGTGCTCGGCTCGAGCAGGACGGTGAGGTACTTGCGGGCGTCGCCGACGACGATCGCTTCGTTGATCAGCGAGCTCTCCTTCAACCGGGTTTCGATGGGCTGAGGATTGATCGTTTTGCCGCCTCGGGTGATGATCACGTCCTTCTTCCGGCCGATGAGCCGGATGTCGCCGTGGGCTGTGCGCTCCATCAGGTCACCGGTGCGGAACCAGCCGTCCTGGAAAACAGCCTCGGTCTCCGCCGGGTTGCGCCAGTATCCGTCGAAGAGCAGGGGCGCGCGGATCAGCATTTCGCCATCGTCCGCGACTTTCACCTGGAACCGTGGGTCCGGGAGTTCTCTGCCGATGAAGCCCGGACGGGGGAACGGCTGGTTGAAATGAGCGATGGGACACCCGGCGGTCTCGGTGAGGCCGTAGTTCTCGCGAAGGTCGAGCCCCCAGATCTGCCAAATCGCGATGACACTTTCGGGCATGGCGGCAGACGCGGTGTAGGCAACGCGGATGCGATCCATTCCGACGGTTGCCCGCAGTGGCAAGAACACCCAACGAAGTGCGGCAGCGTACGCCATCCGCAGCGGTACCGAGGGCCGACGACGGGACCAGCGGCGTTCGGCTACTCTGCGGCCGGCCCACATGGCGGCGCCATAGGCGTAGCGACGACGTCGCGGCCAGACCTCCGTCTGTGCGATCAGTTCGCCGGCGATCTTCTCGTAGAACCGCGGCGGCCAGAGCACTGCTGTCGGCCGCACCGAACGCAACACGTCTTCGTAGTCAGCAATGCGGCAGTATGTGACCACCAGCCGTGAGAGCAGCGGCGCGAACACCGACACCAACGCCGGCGCCACGTGGGCCAACGGCAGGAAGCCCACGGCATCGTGCTCGTGGCGGAGGAGCTGCGGGTAGAGGCCGACGAAGGTCTGAACCGCGTGCTGAAGCGTGCGGTGCGTGTGGGTGACGCCTTTGGGAACTCCCGTGGATCCCGACGTGTAAAACAGCACCGCTGGATCGTCGACGGATCCGTCGGCGACCAGCTCGGACAGAGGATCGGCGCTGTCGGCTGCGTACCGTGTTCCTTCTTCGCACAGCGCTTCCCACGTTGTCCTTTTGATCACCTCGGGCAGCTCCGGCGGAGTGGCGTCGATTCCCACCACGAGCCGCAGCTTCGGTGTGTGTGCGGCGACCTCCGCCACCTTGATGAGCTCCGTCGTCGTCTCGCCGATGAAGGCGACGGCCTCGCTGTGTGCGAGGAGTTGCTCGATCTCGGCAGGTGAGTTGGTCGGATAGACGCCGATCACGACGCCGCCGACACTCTGGACGGCCAGCGCGGCGAACACCCACTCCGGGCGTGCGCTGCTCATCACCGCGACGCGATCGCCGTGCCGCACACCGTGCGCGACCAGGCCGAGTGCGAGATCTTGCACGCGATCCCGGTACGTTCGCCACGTGATCGCCTGCATGGCCCCATCCCGCCAGTAACGCAGCGCGACGGCGTCGGGTTCCCTGTTCGCGCGATCGAGCAGCAGTCCCGGTAGCGTCCGGGTCGGCTCGAAATTGATCAGATCCATGACACGGCCTCTCTTCCAGAGCCGACAAGCCCGGGTCCGATGAGATTCATGCGGCACTCTCCCCGAGGTGCAGGAAGTCACCTCGGTACCACGTCACCGGCTTGCCGCTGCCTGTCCGCGCGTCGTGTACACGGCCGATGAGGATCACATGATCTCCGCCGGGTACGACGTGATCCAGTGCGCAACGGATGACTGCCGCCGCATCGGGCAGGAGCGGGTGACCACTCTCATCGAATGCGAAGGCTCCGTACGCGAACTTGTTTTCACCTTTTGTCGCGAACTTGATCGCTAACTCCGCGTGTGCGGGTGTCACGATGTTGACGATGAACCGCTCAGCCGCCATGAAGACGGGAGAGCAGTTCGCTCCTCGGTCCAGGCACACCAGGACGAGCGGCGGATCGAGTGACAGCGCCGCGAAGGAACTCGCGGTGAACCCGTGCAGCGTGCCTGACGTGCTTCGCGTCGTCACGATCGTCACGCCTGAAGGGAAGCGGGCCAACGCCGAGCGGAAGGCGGCCGGGTCCAGCCCTTGACATTGATCAACCACGATATCCCTCGCGAGCAGCTCGGGCGGCAGGGTCGTTGAAGACCGTCCGCGCGTCGGCAACCGTGACGCGGAGCTGCTCTTCAACCGGCCAACGGGAAGTCCCTGAGTGAAGGGCCCGTTTCAGCGCCGCGAACACGGCAGGTGGTTTCGCCGCTGCCGCCCGTGCGTCCGCCATCGCGGTCGCGAGCAGGTCGCCCTGCTCGACCACCTGGTCGACGATGCCCATCCGCTCCGCGTCGAACGCGTCGACGGGCTCTCCGTTCAGCAGGAGGCGCCGGGCCGCGCGGTCGCCCAGGACCCCGCGCACTCGAGTGATCCCCTTCACGGCCGGCAGCATCCCGTGGTTGATCTCGGGGAAGACGAAACGCGCCTCAGCCGACGCGTACACCTTGTCGGCGAACAGGGCCATTTCGATGCCACCACCGACGCACCAGCCGTTGACCGCACACACCAGCGGCCGGGCAAAGTCCTCCAGCGCGCAGAGCAGCGCGTGAAACGACGCCATCCGCTCGACCATCGAATCGGCCCCGAAGCCGATGGCTTCCTTGATGTCGCCACCCGCGCAGAAGAAGCGCTCACCAGCTCCCGTCAGGACCACCGCGGGGGTGCCGGGGCCGTCGGCGAGGGTTTCCAGCGTCGTTGTCAGCTCGCTGACGAGCGAGTTGCTGAGCGCGTTCGCCGGCGGGTGGTTCAGGGTGAGTACCACCACGCCGTCCACTTCGTCGGACGCGTGCACAGCGCTGGGCGCTGTGTTGTGCGAGGCAATGCTCATGCTCGCCTTCCCTCAGTTCGCCAGTCCGCCGGCAGTGCGAGCGGAGGGGAAGTCCACGGGGCGCTTCTCCCGGAAAGCCTGGCGTGCTTCGGCGTAGTCGGCACCGGCGAAGTCGAGGATCTCGAGTGCCGAGGACAGCTCGTGCTGGGGCATCGCGTTGGTGAGCCAGGCGTTGAGCGCACGCTTGGTGAAACGGAGCGCCTGCTGGGAACCGCGGGCCAGCTGGGACGCGACCTCGAGGGCGCGGGGCAGCACCTGCTCGCGGGGAACGGACAGGCTCACGAGCCCGATCCGCTCGGCCTCGGCGCCCGTCAGCTTCTCGGAGGTGAGCACGTAGTACTTGGTCTTGGCCATGCCGACAAGCAACGGCCAGATGAGTGCGGCGTGGTCGCCGGCGGTCACACCGACCTTGGTGTGGCCTTCGATCAGCACCGCGTCGTCCGCGGCGATGCTGATGTCGGCGAGAAGCGCGGTCGACAGCCCGTAGCCGACCGCGGGGCCGTTGATCGCGGAGATGATCGGCTTCTCGATGCGCAACATCGTCGCGACCCGCTTGCGTTCGGTCTCCAGTATCGCGAGCGCGTCCTGGGGCGTGGGATCGGGCTGAGCGACGTCCATCCCGGTACAGAAGGCTTTGCCGGCCCCGGTGATGACGACGACCCGGGTCTGGTCGTCGCGCTCGACGTCGGCCCAGATCTGGTTCATCTCCTCGAACATCGGCAGGGTGAGCGAGTTGTACCGGTCGGGTCGATTGATCGTGATCTGGAGGATGCCGTTGTCGTGGCGTTCGGTGAGGACGTTGCCGGTGCCGTGGTGGTAGAGGGTGGTCATCGGCTGGTCTCCTTGGGGTGTGTGGGGTTGTGCTGGGAGTGGAACTGGCGGAGTGCTTCTTGGTGGGCGGGGCGTGCGGCTCGGATGTCGGCGAGTACGTCGTCGGCGGGGCGGATGACGTTGCGGGGGTTTTTGAAGTGGGGGATCACGTACTTGCCGAAGAGTTCGATCGAGCGCAGGAGCTGGTGGTGGGGGAGGCTGTCGACGCGGAGGACGAGTGCGTCGACGCCCATGTCGGCGTAGCGCTGTACGTGTTCGATGCAGTGGTCGGGGTCGCCGACCATGAAGCCTTGGGAGCGTTCGAACATGTACTCCTCGTCGTTGAAGTCGATGTTTTTGACGGCGCCCATGTAGGCGTAGTCCTGGGAGAGTTTGGAGAGCCGTTCGTAGGCGTCGGTGGAGAGTTTGGCCATCTCGAAGAGGGGTTTGGCCTCGGTGCGGGCTTGTGCTGTTGTCTCGGCGCAGTGCATGCCGCCGGAGATCGCGACCATCTTGCGGGGTGTGATCGGGTGGGGGTGGTCGGTGGCGGCGAGTGTGGTGTCGTAGAGCTTCACCATGTTTTCGACGAGGTCGAATCCGAGGTAGAGGCCGCCCATGATGGCGCCGATGCCCATGGTGGCCGCGGTTTGGACCGAGCTGGGGCTGCCGGCGGCGGCTGAGATGGGCGGGTAGGGCGTCTGCAGGGGCTTGGGGACCAGGCTGCGGGGCGGGATCTTGTAGTGCTCGCCCACGTAGGAGAAGGGGTCGTCGAGGAAGGCGCGGCGGATGAGTTCGACGCCTTCTCGCCACTGGGACTTGTTCTCGGACGGGTCGACTTCGAAGGCGCGCAGGGCGAGGGTGGTGTTACCGCGTCCGGTGCCGAGTTCGATGCGTCCGTTGGAGAGGATGTCCTCGGTCGCGACGCGTTCGGCCACGCGCAGGGCGTGGTTCATCCGTGTCGGCAGCAGTGTCACCAGGTGGATGAAGCGGATCCGGCTGGTGAGAGCCATCAGGTACGGGTAGAGCACCTCCGGAGCGGAGACCGAGGCCGTCCCGAGGGCGACGTGCTGCTCGGAACTGCCGAAGGCATCGAAGCCGACGCGCTCTGCGAGCAGTACCTCCTCGATCAGTTCCCGGTAGCGGTGCTCATGGGTGAGCCCGACCGGGGTGTCCCCCTCGGTCATGAGGATGAAGTCCATACCGACCCTTCCATCGAATGTTATTCGCCGCTAACGTAGGGCGTAGCACAGCCCAGGTCAAGACCACGAGAGAGAGCGAAGGCGTTAGTTCTGATTAACGTGCATGAGCCTCGACTGCGGGCCTGTCCCCATCCGTCGAGGAGTGACGCATCCGCGAGGTACTGGCCGAGCAGGCACAGGAGGAGGAGTGACCACACGTGAGCGAGTTGCGGATTGAGCGTTTGACCTCGCCTGACATCGCGAGTGCCATCGCGAGCGGTATGCGTACGGCGGTCCTGCCACTGGGCGCCACGGAGCAGCACGGTGCGCACCTGCCGATGTCGGTCGACAGTGATCACGCCGATCGACTGGGTGTTCTTGTCGCCGAGCGGCTTGGCGACGCGCTCGTGCTACCGACGGTGCGGATCGGCTGCTCGTCGCACCACCTCGGCTTCGCCGGAACGCTCTCGCTCCAGGCCGAGACGCTCGAAGCGATCTGCGCCGACTGCTGCGTGAGCCTTGCCGCGCACGGCTTCCGCCGGGTGCTGATCTTCTCGGCGCATATCGGCAACTACCCGGTGCTCAGTGACATCGAGCCGAAGCTCGCCGCGCGGCTTCCCTCCGACCTGGATGTCATCGCGTTCGCGGACTCGGCAGCGGTCCTCCGCGCGTGGCGCGATGCTGCTCAACGCGTCGCCGGCCTCGCCGGCCACGTCGGAGGCCATGCCGACGTCGCCGAAAGTTCGATCATGCTAGCGGTGCGGCCGGACGCCGTGAGGAACGATCGCGCCGCCGCGGGTTTCACCGGGTCCATGGATGACGCGTTGCTGGCCCGCGTATTCACTGACGGTGTCAAGGCAGTCGCACCTGGTGGGGTGCTCGGTGATCCGCACGGCATGTCGTCTGAGCTGGGCTTCGCCTGTCTGACCGCGGTGGCCGATCTGCTCGCGGAACACGCAAGGGCACGTTATCGGCCACTCACCTAGACTAGACTTCACATGTGTCGAGCTCACCTACCCCCCGTACCGCATCTCCCCGCACCACCCGTCGGCAGGTGCTGATCAAGGTCGCCGGAGAGTTGTTCAACGAGCGTGCCTTCGATGCGGTCACCACTGAGATGATCGGCGCGCGTGCCGGTGTGACCGGCCCCGCGCTCTACCGGCACTTCCCGAGCAAGCAGGCGTTGCTGATCGCCGTGCTCGAGGATCCGCTCAACGAACTACTGGCTCATGCCCGCAAGACGGCAGCCGAGGTGACGGATCCACGCAAGGCACTTGAGGAGATGATCGATTACCACGTCAAACGCAGTCTCCAGAACGTTCCGTCCACGCTGGTGTTCCTGAAGAACGAACACAACGTCCCCGAGGACGAACGCCATCGCATGCGACGCATGATGCGCCTCTACGCCGAAGAGTGGAGCGGACTGGTCACCCGGCTGCGGCCCGACCTGTCAGACGCGCAGACCCGCGTTCTCACACACGCCGTCTTCTCGATGATCAACGCGGTACCCCAGTTCAACAGCGGCCTCGATCCCGACGTCGTCGCGACGACCATCCGCACCGCCGCGATCAACGCGCTGCTCATCCCCGCGGACGCGATCTGACAAGAGTGGGAGTCCTGGACGCCCCAGACGAGGCCGAGGGTGACGTGCCCGTACACATGAACTGCGGGAACGGCGGTCAGCGCGGACAGTGTGGTGCCGACGACAAGAGGGACAGCGTTGGCGGCGACGAATGCACGCCGGGCACGACGCGTGGTTCCGCGGAGACTTTCACCGTGTTGCAGTCGGAGGGCATCGAGCGATGGGTCCGGTGCCGGCGGTGATCCGGTGAGGGCGAGGAGAAGGCGGGGTGCACGGAAACCTTCCGGGCTTCGAGGGCGGGTGACTCAGCCGGCGAGTATGGGTGCCTCGGACGCGCAGCTTGTTCCGGTGCGGAAAAGGTCGAGGATCTGGCCGACGGCTTGGGAGGGACACGAACAGGAATGTCAACGGCATCCGACGACGTCTCGGTCCGGGGCATGGCGGAGGCCGACCCGCTGCCGGACTGACCGCTACCGCAGCCCGTAGATCACTACGGTGTTGCCCCATGGGTCCCGGGCCACGGCCCGGACCTCGTGCGGGCCCTGCTCGGGCTCCCGGACTACGGATCCGCCGCCTTGTACGAGGGCGGTGAGCGCCGAGGTCACGTCGGGGACCTTGAACGACGCCGCGGGCACCCCACCGGTGACGTCCTCGGCCGGGCCGGTCAGGGCCAACGTGGTGCTGCCGGCGTCGAGGGCGGCGTAGCGGTCGCCGTCGACGAACTTCGTGGCCAGGCCGAAGGTGTCGGTGTAGAAGCGCACGGCGGCGTCGATGTCGGCCACCGGGTGCAGCACGTTCCCGATCTTCACGAGGTCGATCTCCACGGAATCACTCACCGGACGGCCGTAGCACGGCCTGAGCGGAGAGTCCCGCTACACCGCGCGCCGCGCGTGGATGAACCACTGGCGCGATCTGGCGGACGGTGGCGGTGTCGACACTGGTGGCCATGGCGGCATAGGTGCGAAGGGCCTTCGTCCGGGTCGGTTCAGAATTCTTCATCAGATCCATCACACGGCCTCTCCGCAAATCCACCAGAGCTGACGAGCCGGGGCCGATGTCATTCATTCAACGCTCTGCCCGAGGTGGAGGAAATCACCGCGGTACCACATCACCGGCTTGCCGCTACCTATGCGCGCGTCGTGCACGCGACCGATGAGAATGACGTGATCGCCGCCGGGTACGGCTTGCTCCAGCTCGCAGCGGATGACCGCTGCGGCGTCGGGCAGTATCGGGTGTCCGCCCTCGTCGGACTCGAAGCTCCCGTGTGCGAACTTGTCCTCGCCCTTCGTGGCGAACCTCATGGCCAACTTTGCATGCGCGGGCGTCACGATGTTCACGACGAACTGCTCAGCCGCTACAAAAGCCGGGAAGCAGTCCGCTCCTTGGTCCAGGCACACCAGAACAAGTGGTGGATCAAGCGACAGCGCCGCGAAGGAACTCGCGGTGAACCCATGCGGCGTGCCCCCGGCACTTCGGGTCGTCACGATCGTCACGCCGGCGGGGAAGCGGGCCAACGCCGAACGGAAGGCAGCCGCGTCCAGCCCCTGGACTTGATCAGCCATTCCACACCTCGCGGACACCTCGGACGGCAGGGTCGTGGTAGACGGTGCGCGCGTTGGCGAGGGCGGCGCTGGGCTGCTTCTCGTCAGACCAGTTGGCATCCTCGACCAGTTCCCGGTAGCGGTGTTCACGCGCGAGTCTGGTCGGGGTGTCCCCCTCAACCATGACGATGACGTCCATATCAGCCCTTCCTTCGAATGTTATTGGCGACTAACTTATGGCCTGGCTTGGGCGTGGTCAAGGCCCGTCTGGGGAGGCAGATACGTGAGTGCGCGGTAACCAGGGAGGGCGTCAGGTCGGTCCGTGGCCTAACTGTGCAGCTCTCGGTCGGTGACGCGACCGGGGTTGCGCTGGTCGCCCCTCCCGTGTGTGCTTGCTGGGCCTTGGTGTTATCGACAGGTAACGCCTTTGCCCTCTCTCGGCGCCTTGACCTGGGCTGGGCTACGCCCTACGTTAGCGCCGAATAACATTCGATGGAAGGGTCGGTATGGACTTCATCCTCATGACCGAGGGGGACACCCCGGTCGGGCTCACCCATGAGCACCGCTACCGGGAACTGGTCGAGGAGGTGCTGCTCGCAGAGCGCGTCGGGTCCTCCCCGGGTGTCCGTACCGAAGGCGGTGGTCGCGGAGGATCTTCCAGGTCTTCATGTGGGCGAAGACGCGCTCGACGCGGGCGCGGACCTGTTTGTGGGAGTTTGTGCGACCGGGTGGCCGAGATCAGGGGAAAGGTTCAGTTGCCGAGCACGGTCAGCAGCCCGAGCTTTTCCGCGGCGTCCGTGCCGTCGACGGGGGTGAGCCAGATGAGCCGTTGACGATTATCCTCGCTGAACAGGTTGAGGCAGTTCAGTTCCAGAATGCCTACTGCGGGGTGGACGATCCGCTTGCGTTCGTTACGTCGCACCGCCACCTCGTGCTGCCCCCACAGGTGCGCGAACTCGTCGCTGTGCTGTTCGAGCTCTGTGACCAGGCGGGCCGTTTCCGGATCGCCGTCATCACGGCGGCCGCTGGCAGCACGCAGATCGGCGACGTACGCGCGGGAGTGGTAGTCGTGGTCGTCCTCTGGGAAGACCTCGCGTGAACGCAGGTCGGTGAACCATCGGTATACACAGCTCGCCTCGAGCCCTTTCGCCGCCACGGGCGGGCCGAAGACCGTCTCTGCAACGGAGTTCTGTGCGAGTGTGACGTGCAGGTCGGTGACGATCTGGGCCGGGGTGTCGGCAAGGCGGTCGAGCAGGCTGAGCATCGTTGGTTCGACGTGCGAGGCTGGACCGCCCGGGATCGGCAGTGCTCGGTCGGCAAGGCGGTAGATGTGATCGCGCTCGTCGCCGGTGAGGCGCAGGGCGCGGGCGAGCGCGGCGAGCATCTGCTCTGAAGGCTGGGCGCCGCCTTGTTCCAGCTCGGTGTAGTAGTCGCTCGAGGCACCGGCCAGCATGGCAACCTCGTCCCGGCGCAGCCCCGGCACACGGCGCCTGGGACCGGTCGGCAGACCGACGTCGGAGGGACGGACGCGCTCGCGTCTTGATCTGAGGAACGCTCCCAGTTCACCAAGGTTCACACCGGCATTGTGCCCACATGGGCCGGTGCCCGGCCAGGGGGGCACCGGCTCCGCCCCAGAGCTCGCCTGCGTTCCAGCTACTCCAGCCCTCAAGGTAGGGATGGCGGCCCTAGGGAAAGGACCCGCTGGCTGCCCCTGCGCGGGTGCCGCACGGTGAATACAAGACATCGCTGCACAGGAAAGCCGGGAAACAGCATGCCCACATCCATTGAGAAGATTGCACTCGTTACAGGGGGCAACCGTGGTATCGGTCGCGCCACGGTCGAGGCCCTTGCCGCCGACGGCGTCGATGTCGTGTTCACCTACCGCTCCCACGAGGATGAGGCCGAGCAGGTCGCCGATGCCGTGGCCGCCGTCGGCCGAACCGCCCGGGCGATCCGGCTCGACGTCGCCGATACGGCTTCCCATTCCTCGTTCACCGCGACCCTGGCCGAGGTCCTGCGGGCCGCGTGGAGCCGGGAGAACTTCGACATCCTCGTCAACAACGCCGGCTTCTCCGGGGACAGTGCTCTGGGCACGACCGATGAGGAAACCATCGATCAGCTCTATCAAGTCCACTTCAAGGGCGTCTACCTGCTCACCCAGGCCCTCGCGACCGCACCCGAGGGCTCCCAGCCCCTGCTGGCCGACGGCGGCAGGGTCATCAACTTCTCCTCCTGCCTTTCACGGATCGTCACCGCGCCGTTCTCGGTCTACTCGGCGATGAAGGGCGCGATCGAGGTGCTGACCCGCTACTGGGCCATCGAGCTCGGCGGGCGCGGCATCAGCGTCAACACCGTCGCGCCCGGCCCAGTAGCCACTGACTTCGCCGGCGGATACCTGCGCGTCAGTGAGGAGTTCCGGAAGGCCATGAGCGAGATGACGGCCCTCGGCCGAGTCGCCTCTGCCGAGGACATCGGTCCGGCCGTGACGGCTCTGGTCAGTGACGCCACCGGATGGATCACGGCCCAGCGCATCGAGGTCAGCGGCGGAATCCACCTCTGACCCGCCCACCAGAAGGCTTTCGCGACTGCTGCATGACTGGGTGACAGCGGGTTCATGCCGCCAGCGTTGCGGGTGGGGTCACGATGGTCTTGTACTCGACAAGGGTCAACCGGACCGAGTCTCTCACATTTCGTGAGCCGGCTGGGGCTCGGTCTCCCAGCGCTGGTCGAGGAAGGCTACGACGTGTTCTGACAGCTCGTCGACTCCGCCGGTGGTCATCAGGTCCGGGCCGAGTGCTCCACCGTCTATGGCCGCTTCCGTCTACGGCCGCGTGTCGGGGTCTCCCATGCCATGACGGAAGCGGAGTTCGCCGGGACAGCCGCGCGTGGCCAGACCGACCTCGGCCCGGGCCCATCACCATGCGGCCGCCATGGTGATGGATCCGCACCTGCTGGCGACCCTGGAGCAGGCCGTCGCTGAGGAAAGGAGCTCCTCGAAAGGGACAAGAAACCCCAGTGACAGGCAGGAACACGGCGACGGACGCACGCCACTTCTCCGAGAACCCCCATGGACGCAACCCTGCCTCCATGCACGATCGCAGTGCTGGGGCAACGCGCTTGTGGGCGCTGAGCGGGGCGGCTTGCCGATGGCAAGCCGCCCTGGGCCGCTGCTACGACGGTTCGGGAGCTTTCCAGCGGGTGATCGAGAAGGTCACCGAGGCGGGGGCCTTGGCGGTTACGGCGGTCACCTTCAGCAGAGCGACGTCCTTGTCGAGACTGTCGAACCTGCAGAACCGGTCCCCGGTCCGCAGTTCGGAGACCGGTACCTCGAGTTCGTTGCTCTCGCCGCGCGCCGCGGCGTCCTGGCAAGCGGTGAGGTCCAGGTCGGCGGTGCCCTCCACCCGGGCCACGTATCCGCGGAACCACATCTTCGGGCTTCCGGACAGACAGCTCGGGGAGTACTCGATGTCTCCGCCGCCGCCGTTCAGCCTGCTCCTGTAGGTAACGACCGGCATGTCCGAACCGAGCCCAACGCTGCCCAGGACGCAGCCGCGCGCCTTGGCCACGTCGTCGGACACTGTGACGGGCTGGTTCTCGTAGACCTTGTCACCGGGTTGCGCCGGCGCGCCCTCGGTCTTCGCCGGCCCGGCCCACACGGTCGCCGACAATGTCAGCTCACCGACGGGGGATCCGCTCACCTTCACCACGCGCAGGAGGACCACGCGGCCGCCCGCGGCGAAGTCCTCGCAGAACCGGTCCCCCGCCGCCAGGGCCCCGGTCTTGTAGCGGTCGACGTGCGTGCCGTTGCCGACCGCTGCCCGTGCGGCAGCTTGGCAGCCCGCCTGGTCGAGGTCCCCGGCGTCCGCGGCAACCTTGGCGACGGGCACGTCGTCGAAGTCCAGCACCTCGTTGTCCCAGGAGCAGGGAGGCTCCCATGACAGGACAGGCGGCCTGCCCTCGTCCGTCTGGTCCCCGTCGTCGTTCAGGCGCGGGTTCGACTCACGGGGCCCGAGGACGCGCGGCCCGCTGTCCGCGAACTCCACGTAGAAAGAGAAGTCGGAAGGGCATCCGTTCTTGATCGCCTGGACATTACTCAGCGAGACTTCCTTGTCCCGGTAGAGCAGCCCGGTTCTGGAATCCGCCGACGCACCGGACGCTGACCCTTTCGGCGCACCGGACGCTGATCCGGTCAGACCCTCGGACTGCCCATCGCCGCCCCCACAACCTGCGAGAACCGCTGCCAGAAGCAGCACCAGGCCACCGCCCCGTAACGCCTTCCCCTGACGACCGTTGGTCCGCCACACGTCAACTCCCCCATCGGATTGGAAGCCACCCACCGTACCGAAGCGACTACCGGGGCGGTACCGACAGCAGCGGAGGATCGCACACCTGGCCTTCTTCTCGTGGTTGGCCGCGTGACGCCCGCCTCTGGCATCAGGCGGTTACGGCGTCCGGCGCCTGTAGGCCATGCGCCTCCACGGCTGCATGGACCACGTCGGTCGTGATGCCGCGGGATATCAAGGCCTGACGAGTACGGACCTCGTATCCGGCTGCGCCGTACAGACCTTCTGCCACGTGTTCGCGTGCCGACAGCGGCCGCGGCCCGGTGGCCGCGGCCGCTGTCGGCTCGGCGGTCCGTCGACGACCTGCCCGGCCATCCGTCCCGTGGCCGGGGGCGACATGGCTCGGCCGCGCTCGTCCAGGGGGGTCGGTCGGTGCAGGCGTGAGCGTTTGCGCGGGCTCAGGGGGACGTGGTCCAGCGGGGCGCGGTCTCGGCCCACTTGGCGTCCCACTGGGCGAGATTGCGGCGACGCAGGACCACGGTGACGCCGCGGTAGGCGGCGGCACCGGCGAGGGCCACGGTCAGGAAGGCGATGAGCGCCCAGCCCATGGTCCGGCTGCGGATCTGTTTGGCGGGCATGGGCGGCTCGGCGATCGCTCCGTCCGCGTCGAGCCATACGTCGACGGAGCTGCCCGCGCTGAGTCCGGGCAGGACGTCGGTCTTGGCGGTGCGGATCCGTCCGTCCGGGTCGGTGTAGCGGACCGTGGCCGGATAGCGGTTCTCTCTCGCCTCCGCCGACCCGGGCTCCGGATGGTCCGGGGCGTCGTGGGTGAGGACGGCGGTGGTGAGGTGCAGGGTCTGCCTCTGGTGCTCGGCGGCGGCGCGGTAGTGCCGGTGGGCGGCGTCACCGATGGCGAACATGGCACCGAGCCCCAGGACCGGTACGAGCAGCAACATCGCCAGGGCGATCCGGCCCTGGAGGCGGTCGGTGCGCCGGTACAGCGGATTGCGCCGCCAGCGCCACAGCGACAGGGGGTGCACGAGCTCGTGGTGCGGGGGATCCGGGGGCTGTGCGGGTGGTGGCACGCCGGACACAGTGGTTCTCCTTTCCGGGGCAGGGGGGTGGCGTACGGCAGACCCCGGCCGGTGAGGCGGCGGGGTCAGGGGGGCAGCGGGGCCAGCGAGGTCAGCGGAAGAGCGGGCCGGGCCCGGGTGGGGACGTGCCCCTGGCCGACGGATGTCCGTGCGCGGCCCGCAGCATCTTGGCGGCGCCGCGGATCGCCGCGGTGTGCGGGGTGGGAACCGTCCGCAGGGGCGCGTGCGTGCCGCCGACGAGCCGGTGAGTGAGGTCGGGGCGCAGTGCGCCGCCACCGGCCAGGAGGGCACCCCGGCTCAGGGCCTCGGCGGTCAGGGACGTGCGGTCCTGCCGGAGCATGGAGGTGATCATGATGCTGATGGCTTCGCTGATCTCCGCCGTGGCGGCGGCGTCCGCGAGGTCGGAGGTGCCGGCGAGGTCGGTGGCGCCGGCGAGGTCGGTGGTGCCCAGGGCGGTGCGGCGGGCGTCGAAGACCAGGCCGTCGACGAGGAGGACCACCTCGGTGAGGTGGGCGCCGATGTCCACCACGAGCAGCGGCAGGGAGAGGTCGGCGCCCGCGGCCAGGGCGATGGCGCGCGCGGTGGGGACGGTCAGGACCGCGCGGGGGCGGAGCACTTCCACGGCGGCACGGGCCCGTTCCCGGTAGGCGGGGCCGCCCAGCACCGGCGCGGTGACCACCACCAGCGGGCGGGTGAGGCGGGGCAGGCGGTGGCTGAGGAGCCGGTCGAGCATCCGGGCCGTTCCCGGAACGTCGACGATGGCGCCGCGCTGGACCGGGTACCCGCCCCAGCACCGGGGAAGGTGATGGTGGGTACGTCTAGGACCATCCCGCGGCCGGCTATCCAGGCACGGGTGCGGGCGCTGCCCAGGTCCAGGGCGAGGCCGCAGCAGTGCCGGCACAACGGCCAGGGCCGGTGCCGGTGCCCGGCGGGGGAGCCGGGCCGGAAGCGGCGGCGGACGGTCATCGTCCGGCCTCCCGCACCTGCTGGCACCGTGCGCAGTAGCGGGCCTGTGGAACGATCATCAGCCGGTCGCGCTCGATAGGGCGACGGCACAGGTGGCACGTGCCGTAGCGGCCCTCGGCGATGCGTCGCAGCGCCGCCTCCACGTCGGCGAGGACCATGCGCGCGGAGGCGGCGACTTCGACGTGCACTTCGGCCTGTGCCGCGGAGCGGCGCCGGAGCAGGTCCTCGGCGCGGGACGGCGCGGCGATCTCCCGCAGCTGTTCCTGGCGGAACAGGCGCTGTTCGTGGAGGTTCTCCCGCAGCGCGGCGAGATCCTCGGGCGACAGGTGCGCGGCACGGTCGCCGATGGTCTGATGGTTCACCACTTCACCCCTTTGAACAGGGCGGAGACGAAAACAGGGGGCTGGCGGAGCGGGTCAGGCGGTGGCGCGTCCCTGGCAGGCGACGCAGTACCGGGTGTAGGGGAGGATCTCCAGGCGTTCGGCGGGGACGGGCTTGGCGCAGCCCTGGCAGGTGCCGTAGGTGCCGTCCTCCACGCGGGCGAACGCCTCGTCGATCTCGGTGAGGACGCGCTGGATCGCCTCCCTCTGCGCGGACACCAGATGGGCGTCCGTGCTCGGGGCGCTCTCGTCGAGGGCACGCAGCTGAGCCAGCCGGCTGTTGCGGGCGTGTTCGAGGCGCTGACGGGTTTCATGAGAGGTCAGCCGCCCGGGGCGGGGACCGGTCTGGGCGGTGTCGAGCGGCACGATGAGGTCCTTTCGCGAAAGCGCGCCAGGCGCGGCAGTGGCCGCCCGGTACCGCCGGCCGCGGTCTCCACGACCGCGAGCACGGGCCGTACCAGGCGGCTCGATCACCTTCGACTCTGCTCGACCCGGCGTCGGAAGCCCATCGGGCGCGGACCCCATTTGCCCGGGGCAGCGGTGACCATGGGGCGATGGCGGGGGAGGGCGCATGGGTACCCGATGACCTCGGATATGGGTGACGGGCCCCATCGACCGCGCGCGGTGCGGGAGGCAGGCTGTGTCAGGCTCGGTCGTGATCAGTTGTGGCGGCTCCGCCGGGGTGCGATGGGCGACAGTAGAGCTGATCAGTAGAGCTGATCAGTAGAGCTGATCACACGCGGAGCGCAGAAGGAGGAACGTCCCCGGTGTCGCTGTTCTGGCGGATCTTCGGGCTCAACGCCCTGGTGCTGGGCACCGCTACGGCGCTGCTGCTGTGGGCGCCGGTGACCGTCTCCGTGCCGGTGCTGCTGACCGAGGCGATCATCCTGGTCGGCGGTCTCGCCGTCATGCTCGTCGCCAACGGCACCCTGCTGCGCTGGGGCCTGGCCCCGCTGGACCGGCTGACCAGGCTGATGACCACCGTCGACCTGCTGCGACCGGGCCAGCGGCTGCCCGTGCCCGGCGCCGGCGGCGGTAGCGAGGTGTCCGAGCTGATCCGCACCTTCAACGCCATGCTGGACCGGCTGGAGCACGAACGCGCCACGTCCAGCGCTCGGGCGCTGCTGGCCCAGGAGGCGGAACGCCGCCGCATCGCCCAGGAACTGCACGACGAGGTCGGGCAGAGCATGACCGCGATCCTGCTGGTGCTCAAGCGCGCCGCGGACGACGCCCCCGAGCCGCTGCGCGAGGAGCTCCAGCAGGCCCAGGAGATCACCCGGGAGAGCCTGGACGAGGTCCGCCGCCTGGTGCGCCGCCTGCGGCCCGGCGTCCTGGACGACCTGGGCCTGATCAGCGCACTGACCTCGCTCACGCAGGACTTCGCCACCCACACCGGGCTGCGGGTCGTGCGCCGCCTCGATTCCGATCTGCCCACCCTCGACCAGGAGAGCGAGCTCGTGCTGTACCGGGTGGCTCAGGAGAGCCTGACCAACGCCGCCCGCCATGCGGACGCGCGGCAGGTCGAGGTGAGCCTGCGCCGGGTGGGCGAGGCGGTGGTGCTGGAGATCACCGACGACGGCCGCGGCATCGAGGCCGCCTGCGAAGGCGCCGGGATCCGCGGCATGCGCGAACGGGCCCTGCTCGCCGGGGCCACCCTGGACATCACCTCGACGCCCGGCACCGGTACCCGGATCCGCCTCACCACACCCGCCCCCAGGAAGCAGCTCTGACCATGCCCGATCCGACCCCGCCCGGACCCACCACGGCCTCGGCACCGTCCGCCACGACCGGGAAGCCCATCCGCATCCTGCTCGCCGATGACCACGCTCTGGTACGCCGCGGCGTACGCCTGATCCTCGACAGGGAACCCGACCTGGAGGTCGTCGCCGAGGCCGGGGACGGTGCCGAGGCCATCGAGGCGGCCCGGAGCCAGGAGATCGACCTGGCCGTGCTGGACATCGCCATGCCGCGCCTGACCGGTCTTCAGGCCACCCGGGAGCTGGTGGCGCTCAAGCCGGGGCTGCGCATCCTGATGCTGACGATGCACGACAACGAGCAGTACCTGTTCCAGGCACTCAAGGCCGGGGCCTGTGGCTATGTGCTGAAGTCGGTTGCCGACCGCGACCTGGTCGCCGCCTGCCGGGCCGCGATGCGCAACGAGCCGTTCCTCTACCCCGGCGCGGTCACCGCCCTCATCCGCAACTACCTGGAGCGCGTCCGCCACGGCGAGGAAGACCCCGACCAGCTCCTCACCCCTCGTGAGGAGGAGGTCCTCAAACTCGTCGCCGAAGGGCACTCCTCCAAGGAGATCGCCGAGATCCTGTTCATCAGCGTCAAGACCGTGCACCGCCACCGGGCCAACCTCCTGCACAAGCTCGGTCTGCACGACCGGCTGGAGCTGACCCGCTACGCCATTCGCGCAGGTCTCATCGAACCCTGACGCCCGCCCCGCACCGACGTACGGGGCTCCGGTCGTCCACTCCCCGGCCGGAGCCCCCCCGGCCGGAGCCCCCCCCCGGCCGGAGCCCCGGACCGGCACCCCACGCCGAGCACCCCGCAGGAAGTCGAGCACCCAGCAGGAAGGGGACGGTGCATGCGCCCAGCGCCCCGCAGCACCCCGACCGCAGGTCACCGGCTCGCGGGGACGCTCATCGCGCTCCTCGCGAGCCTGCTGGCGTGGGTTCCCGCCGATGCCGCGCGCGCCGCTTCCGCTCCGGCGCCCGCGGCGTCCGCTCCGGTGCTCGATCCTGCCCCGGCGGCCACGGGCGCCGAGCGCCCCGACACCGGTCCCCACGCGGACGACCCGTATGCCATCGGCTGCGCGGCCCAGGCCAGGGTCCGCCACGACCACCTCGGCGAGCGCCCGTGCCCACCGGATCACCACGCCACCGACCCCCCGGACGCGGATGCCGGCCCGGCTGTCGGTACCCGTGCTTCAGCGCCTTCCGCATGCGCGCCCGTCTCTCCCGGCCGGTCGGCCCACGACCGCGGCCGGGCCCCTCCGGCACCCGCAGGTATCTGACGCGACCCATCACCCTTTCCTCCGTCGCGGCCGCGCGGGCCGCTGCCGCGGCGTGCCTGCCGGAGGCTCGTGTTGAAACGCCGGAACAACCGCCGGAACAACCGCACCAGGTCCTTGCGCGTGCGTGCGCTCCTCGCCCTCGCCGTGATCGCCGGATCGCTGGCCATCGCCCTCACCACGCCCGTCCGCCTCGGCCTCGACCTGCGCGGCGGCACCCAGATCATGCTGGAAACCCGCTCCACCCCCACCACCGACGCCGACGCCGCGGCCACCGACCGCACCGTGGAAGTGCTGCGCGGCCGCATCGACGCGCTCGGCGTCGCCGAACCGACCCTCGTCCGCTCCGGCGACCACCGCATCCTCGTCGAGCTGCCCGGCGTGCATGACCCGAAGAAGGCCGCCGACGTGCTGGGCCGCACCGCGCAGCTCACCGTCCACGCGGTCCTCGGCCCGGCCCGGACCGCCGACGGCGCCACCGCCCCGGCGACCGATCCGGCCAAGGAGCGCGTTCTGCCCGACGAGTCCGGACAGCCCCTGCGGCTGGGGGCCGCCGATCTGACCGGACGGGACGTCGAAGGCGCCGACGCCGGCTTCGACCAGCAGGGCGGTGCCGGATGGCACGTCGCGGTCGACTTCTCCAAGACCGGCCAGGACCAATGGCGGCAGGTCACCGCACGGGCCGCCTGCCACCCGGCCGGTGACCCGCAGCGCCGGGTCGCCATCGTCCTCGACAACAAGATCATCTCCTCGCCGCAGGTCGACCCCTCCGTACGGTGCGGGACCGGCATCCCGGGCGGCACCACCCAGATCACCGGCTCCTTCGACGACACCGAAGCCCGCGAACTGGCCCTGCTCATCTCCGGCGGAGCCCTGCCCGTACCGGTCGAGACCGTGGAACAGCGCACCATCGGCGCCACGCTCGGCGATGCGGCCATCGAGGCCGCGGCCTGGGCCGCCGGCATCGGCACCGCACTGACCGCGCTGTTCATCATCGCCGTCTACCGGCTCATGGGCCTGCTCGCGACCGCGGCCCTGGCCTGCTACGCCCTCATCTCCTACGCCGCCCTGGCCGCGCTCGGCGCCACACTGACCCTGCCGGGCCTCGCCGGGTTCGTCCTGGCGATCGGCATGGCCGTGGACGCCAACGTCCTGGTCTTCGAACGGGCCCGCGAAGAGTACGCGGCCCGCAGCCGCCCCACCCCCCGATCGGCACTGACGGCCGGGTTCCGCGGAGCCCTCAGCGCGATCGCCGACTCCAACATCACCACATTGATCGCCGCGGCCCTCCTGTTCGCCTTCGCCTCCGGCCCGGTGCGCGGCTTCGGCATCACCCTCGCCATCGGCGTCCTCGCCTCGATGGTCAGCGCCCTGGTGATCAGCCGGGTGCTCGCCGAGTACGCGGCCAACCGCCCCGCGGTCTTCCGCCGACCCCGCGTCACCGGCATCGCGAGCACCGGCTGGGTCCGCGACCGGCTGCTGCGCCGCGACCCGTTCCTGATGCGCCGTCCGCGCCGCTGGCTGGCCGCCTCCGCCGCACTCGCCGCCCTGGCCGCGTCGGGCATCCTCGTCCGCGGCCTGGACTTCGGCATCGAGTTCACCGGCGGCCGGCTGATCGAGTACACCACCAGCACCTCCGTCGACCCCGACCGGGCCCGCACCGCCCTCACCGACGCCGGGTTCCCCCGCGCGGTCGTGCAGTCCTCCGGTGACACCGGGCTCACGGTGCGCGCCGAGAACCTGACCAACGCCGACGAGGCCACCGTCACCGAAACCATCAGCGACCTCGGCGGCGAGACGAAGAAGGTCCGCGACGAGCTGATCGGCCCCAGCATGGGCGACGAACTGCGCCGCAACGCCCTCATCGCGCTCTCCCTCGCCCTGGGCGCCCAACTGCTGTACCTCGCGGTGCGCTTCCGCTGGTTCTTCGGGACCGCGGCCGTCGTCGCGCTCGCCCACGACGTGGTGATCCTCATCGGCGCCTTCGCCTGGCTCGGCAAGCCCATCGACGGGGTCTTCCTGGCCGCCCTGCTGACCGTCATCGGCTACTCGGTCAACGACTCCGTCGTCCTCTTCGACCGCGTCCGCGAACTGCTCGACCGCGACCGCACCACACCGCTTCCCCGCCTGACGAACCGGGCGATCCTGCAGACTCTGCCCCGTACCGTCAACACGGGCATGGGCGCGGCACTCATCCTCACCACCCTCGCCGTCCTCGCCGACGACACCCTCGCCGACTTCGCCCTCGCCCTGCTCATCGGCCTGGCGGTCGGCACCTACTCCTCCGTCTTCACCGCCGCCTCACTCACCATCGAGCTCCACCCGCCCCGGAAGGCGTCGCGTCCGCGGCCGTCGCGATTCACCCGGCGACACTCCCCCTCGGGGCAGAACGCGGTGTCGACCCCCGAGGAAACCGCTCGATAGTGTCACCGTCGTTTCCGAGCTCACGTCCTTCCCCACGGCGCCCGCCGCGCCGACCACGTGCCACCCGCTCGGTCACTCATCCAGAACGGCGGGCCCGTACCCGTGACACAGCGACGAAAGGACAGCGTCATGCGCAAGCGCTCCCTCACCCTCGTGGTCTTATCCGCCGCCTTCGCGGGCATCGCCGCCACCGCGCCCAGCGCGTCGGCGGCGGGCAGCAGCGCCTGCCCGGACGGCAACTTCTGTCTGTGGCCCACCTTCGCGTCCTACCCCACACCCGTCGAAACCCCGGTCCTGATGACCAGCGGTGACTGGTCCGGAGACGCCGACGGGCTCGTGTTCCAGAACACCGGGTCCCGCGCCGTCGACGTGGAATACACCACCTACATGAACGACGGGACCGTCCCGGTGGACGGCACGGTGTGCGTCACGACGAGCAAGGCGAGCAGGCAGTTTTTCTACAACCCGACCACCGTGCACAAGGTCACCTGGCGCGCCGACAACACGTGCTGACATGACCGCACCGCGGGCGCTTCCGGACCGGAGGCGCCCGCCTCTCCGCCAGCCCCGGCCACCCCGGCCTTCTCATGAGCGCTGACATCCTCGACGGGATCAGCGCCTCACGGGTGGCGACGTTCCGGTACAGCGTCGCACTGCCCACGTCGCCCGGCTCGTGCTCAAGCGCCTGACGGACGTGGCGGTCGACCGGTTCGGCCGGCTCGATGTCCTGGTTTCCAACACCGGCACGATGGCGGTGTCACCGTTCGACGAACTGCGCCAGGACGACTGGGACGCGCGACGAGATCGCCATCCCACCCTCCGCCGTCACCTCCGCGATCGGTTACGCGATCGAGCAGCCCGTCGGCATCGACATCAGCGAGGTCGTCGTCCGGCCCACCGTGCAAGCCTGACAACCGGGGGAGACAACCGCGTCTCCGGTAGCGGCAGGCTCGGGCACGTTTGACGTAAGGAACGGCATTCCCGGGCGCCAACCGGGTCGACCTCGACAGGCGGGCAGCAACCCGGAGTCGGCGTAGAACCGCTAGGCGCTTGCAGTCAGCCCACTGCGCCGGGCGAAGGCCCCGATCGGCATCAGCTTGGAATTCGGCACCCGCCCACGGCACATGTCAGAGCTTCGCCCTACGCTGGATCCGCTGCGCGTCGGTGCGGCAACGCAGGTGACCGTGCCGCACGTGCAGCAGACTTCGGTAGGGAAATGACGCGGGACGGGATGGACGGGTATGTGCCGGACCAGAGCTCCCCTACACGCCCGATCCGACCCGGGCGAATCAGTCCGAATCGCACCGCGCCGCGACCAACCGCGTTGCGTGCGTCACGCCTTGCACGGGAGGATGTTCCATGCGCACGAGACGTCACAGCGACGAGCGCAAACCGCGACCATCGGTTATCAAACGGTACGCGAGGCGTCCGGGGGAAGATGTATGAAGTTCGACATGGGAAGTACGACTCTGTCGACTCTCGGGAAGAGCACGATGGGGTCCAGCGACGACCTGGGGGCACTGATCCGGCTGCTGATCGCCGCCGCGGAGCCGCTGGAGGGGAAGTTCAACGGTGCCGGCAAGGTGGCGTTCGACTCGTTCAAGCTCCGCGCTGATGAGATCTCGGCCGCGCTGAACGGTTCCCTGCAGTCCATCCTGGGCGGACAGTCGGGCATGGACACCGCGTTCGCCACGGGTGATCAGGAGCAGGAGGACAACGCCCACCAGCACATGGCCAGTGCGAATTTTGAGGCCGCCCGCTTCTCCGGGCGATAGGGGGATTCCCGATGGGGCAGAGCCAGGACCGTAACTCTTACGACGTGGGCGCCTCGGTGGAGGTGCAGGGCAGCCTGCAGGGGATTATCGGCCAACTCGAGCAGGTCCTCGCCGACCGGGACCGTGCGGTGAAGGCCGCGATGGCGGACTTCACCGCTGACGGCGTCTCGGACGAATACCACGGCAAGGAGGTCCGCTGGAACCGTGCGGCGGCCGAGGTGCGGGAGATCATCCGCCTGGTGCGCTCGACACTGGAGAAGAACGACGGCACCGCTCAGTCGACGCTCGCCAAGGCCAAGTCGGCCGTGGACAACATCGGTTGATCCGTGAGACTCGAGGGCGCGGTGAGCAGGTGACGGGGCGGTAACTGGGGGATTTGGGCAATGTCCAAGTGGGACATCACCCCGTCCGGGGTCGAGTTCGTGACCTCGCTGGTGGGTGACGCGATAGACGACATCGACGCAGGCGTCAGGTCATACGGGAAGAATATGGAGAGCGCGGCCACCTCGGCCGGCACCATCAGCGAGCCCATGTGCGGGGCGGCCACGACCGGCCCGGTCGGGGCGGCTCTGGCACTGTTCGTCGAGAAGACCACGCGCGAGGCACTGTTCATCGGGGCACGGGCGGCCCAGTCGGCGAACGGCGCGCGCGAGGCCACCGCGTACTACATCGCCGGACATCACCACATGGCTGCCGACGCGCAGCACAAGGCCCTCGCGGCACCCACGATCGACTTGCCGGGCGACGACAAACGGGGTGGCGGCCACAAGTGAAGATGATCGATCCGGCGAGCATCCCGGAGTTCACCGGCGATCTGGAGCAGCTGGACAAGGACATCTCCGGGCTGCGCGGCGATGCGATCACCATCCGCGACGGCGGGATGCACGCTCACTCCCGTTTCCAGATGCTGGAGGCCTTCTACACAGCGCCGGAGGCCGACCAGCTGTTCGCCTCCACATGGCCGGCGGCTGTGAAAGCCGACGCCTTCGCCGGCGACCTGGAGACAGTGGCCGACGCGCTGGACACGTTCGCCTATGAGATCCGCCCGCTCGTCAAACGGCTGAAGCAGCTCAAGGCGGATGCTTTCGCGTTCGTCGACAGCGTCGAGGGTGATGACGACTGGACCGAGGACGAGGGCAAGGTCGACCGTCATCAGCAACTGTGGGACGGCGTGAACGCTGCCGTGGCCGCCTTCCAGGAGGCCGAGCGGAAGGCTTCCACCACCATCTCCGGGCTCGTGGGCGGCCCGAAGTTCGTGGCGGACGACGGTAGCCACACGCACAACCGCAAGCAGGTGATGTACGGCTACGATCTCGACAGCCTCGAACAAGCCAAGGAACTCCCCTGGGGCAGTCCGGTCAGCCAAACCTACGACGCTCTTGACTTCGGCCACCATTTCAAGAGCTTCGTCTGGGACGGCCTGATCGTCGACAACATCTGGGGCGGACTCAAGGGCCTCAAAACCCTCACCGGACTCGACGGTGGCGACGCGGCCGGCAAGGCCTGGGGGCATCTCGGAGATGTCGTCGGCGGCGTCGGCCAGTACACCATCAAGCCCTACGACGCGTTCATGGACTGGGCGTTCGGGGAGGACCAGGACAGCCCCGAGGAGACTCGGCAGAAGCAGGCCGCCAAGGACTTCGGCAAGTCCCTGGTCGCCTGGGACATGTGGAGCGAGAACCCCGCCCGTGCATCGGCGACCGTGGTTTTCAACGCCTTAACCCTCGGTACGGTTCCGGCCGCGCGAGCCATCAAGGGAGGCAAGGCAGGCGCGGCAGCCCAAGGGGCTGCCAAGATCGGCGAGTATCTCGACCCGCTCTCCGCAGCCTTCAAGGTAGGAGGCAAAGCAGCCAGTTCGCTGCCCAAGCTCTCTGAGCTCACAGCCACCATCCACGCCCTCGACAACGCCCCCGGTACGCACCGCCTCCACAGCCAGATCGAACTCTCTGACGGCTCCAAGGTCCGCATCGAGGACGGCGCGTTCATCCGTCTGGATGCGGACGGCAATCCCGTCCACGACACACCACGCCAGGAGCCGCGGGCGGACCAGCGAGCTTCCCAACACGAGGCCGCACCCGCGCAGCGGGAACCAGCCGCAGTCGGAGGTCATTCCCGGGCTGAGTCCATGCATTCTGGAAGTGCCTCGGGTGAAGGCGCGGGCCCTGCGTCCGACAAAGCGCCCGACAGGAAGCACCATGATTCCCCTAACTCATCCACCAGCCGCGACGTACCACACAGCAGTGGGCACACAGAAACAGGTGACAGCCGCCCTGGCTCTGGCGGAAGCGCCTCAGGCGGTCACGACAGCGATCTGATGCCAGACCACAGCAGCGAAGGAGGCGATACTGCCAAGACTCCACCGGAAGGAGACCCGTCCGGCGCGTCATCTACTGAGCGTGTGAATGATCCGCCGCCCGAAATGACTGCCGCGCAGAGAGCAGCGCATTGGACACATCTAGAAGAAGTGGAGAAGCGAAGTACAGGCGACTTCGATCACCTTCAGCGAGATCCAGACAAGAATGGCGGTATCTCCGAGCCTTCGAAGGACGAAGCGAGAGTTGGCCTGGACCTACGCGAGCAGGGCCGTCTTCCAGACGATATTCGCCGTCCCGTAGAAGCTGACCGCGGAGAATTCTACTCACCTAGCACCGGGAAGTACTACGACATCAAGGGTGTCCATTCTGACTGGCCGCCTTTCAACAACGTGCGCGACAAGTCTCAGTCTTTCCGGGGTGCATATAATCCGGCGAACAATGGCAAATGGGTCAAGAAGTTGTCGGAGCAGATAGTCGAGAAACGTCGCACGGTTATCATTGATGTACGAAACGCAAATCAAGCGGCGATAGACGACGTTAAGTCCATTGTCCAGAGGAACGGCTGGGAAGATCATGTCATCTGGTACCCGTAAAGGCTGGGCTCCGGGTCAATACCCTGACGACTCCGAAGCGGCACAGCGCCTGCGGGAATGGCTGCAGAGTGAGGAAGGAGGGCTCGACGCCGTCGGGCTCGATCTGAGTGGCGCCGATCTTTCGCAAGGCGATTTCTCCGAGTCCTGGTTCACCGACTCCAAGTTGGTCAACGTAAAGTTGATCGACGCCGACCTTTACCGCTCGGACGCGCAAGGCGCGGACTTCACCGGGGCAGACCTGACCCGGGCATCCCTCGTGCGGGCGAATTTTGACGACGCAGTTCTGCGGGGAGCCACCCTCGACGGGGCAGACCTCGTCAAGGCATCTCTGTGCGATGTCGACGCTTCACGGACGCACTGTCGTGGTACACAGTTCATGGGGGCATCGCTGCTCGACGTGGACCTCCGCGACGCAGACTTGACCGATGCAATGTTGCGGGAGAACTCGTTTAAGGTCCTCATGAATCATTCGACCATCCTCCATGGGGTATCGGGATCAGTCTTTGGCCCTGTGAAAATCTTCGAGCAGGACTCTGTTCGCACGCTGGGGGGCGCTGCCCTGGAAGATTGGATAAGAAGAAAAGGCGGCAACGTCCACGTAATCTCTGGAAATTAGACCGTGACAGGTCACCTAAATCCCGAGGTGGCGACGTACACCGTTGTAAGAGGTAATGAACGACCATGGCAGCGCAGGACTACGACAGTCAATTGCTGGAATCGGTGTCGGTGCGGCGTCGGCGGTTGCGGGATGCCTTGTTGCTGGGAACGCAGCGGCAGCGGCGGTCGGTGGATGAGCGGCTGGGAAAGGTTGTTGTCGGGACGGTGATTGCCGGGGTGTTGTGTGCCGGATGCGTGGGCTGGTCGTTCATTTCACACCGGGTCACCGGACAGAGTCCGTATGGGCCTTCGGCGCCTTCGATCGCGCCATCCGTGGGGAGTTCGGCCCGATGATAGGTTCGAACGCGTGGTAGCAGCGGGGACGACAAGCGGTACGGAACTGAGTCGGGTCACTCTCGTCGGCGAGCGGCGACGCATTGATCTCGTCCTTCCTTCTCAGGAACCGATCGGTCGGCTGCTGCCGGAAATTCTGCGGCTGCTGGACGATGAGGTTGCGGCGCGGCCTTCGTCTCGGCACCTCGTGACCGTCAGCGGTTCGGCGTTGGCGCAGGACAGCACGCTGGAGTCGGCCGGGGTGCCGGATGGTGCGGTGCTGCGGCTTGTGCGTGTCGAGGACGCGCCGTCGGCGCCGGTGGTGCATGACGTCAGCGATGAGGTGGCGGAGGACCTTGGCCTGCGCGCCTGGCGCTGGCGCCCGGCGGCGCGTCGGGTGTCGGCGGGGGTCGCCATGGTCGTGTGGGTGCTGGCCGCGGGGTTGGTGGCTCGTGGCGAGTTCGCGTCATCCTCTGTCATGTCCGTCGTGCTGTTCGCGGCGCTGGTGCTGGCTGTGGCGGGCGCGTTGACCGGGCGTACGGGGCGTGCGGGGCGTCGTGGGGTGGCCACGGCGCTAATCGTCGCGGCGGGTGCGCTCGGTGTTCTGGGCGCGTGGACGCTGGCCGACGCGCAGGCGTGGTCGGGTGCGGCGCGGCTCGCCGGGACAGCAGGGGCCGTGGCGCTGACGCTGTTGCTCCTGGGGTGGTTTTCGCCGCTGGGGCGTGGTGGGCTGATCGGGGCCGGGGCGGTCGCGGTCATGGCCGTCGGCTGGGAAGTTGCCTTGGCGTTGCAGGGCGGCGGTGCGACGGCTGGGGAGCAGGCCCGTGTGGGAGCGGTTCTGGCGGTCGTGTCGGTCGTGGTGCTGAGTGTGGTGCCGCGGCTGGCGATGATGGCGTCGGGGCTGTCCGCACTGGACGACCGGCGCTCGGGTGGAACGTCGGTGAGCCGCCACGAAGTGGCCACGGCGTTGACGGCCACACATCGCGGGCTGGCGCTCGCCACGCTCGTCGTGTCCGTCTCGGCAGGTGCGGCCGGGTTTATCGTGCTGCGTTCGCCCACGGTGTGGACGGTTCTGTTGGCCGTGGTCGTGGCCGTGGTGGTGGCGCTTCGCGCCCGGGCTTTCCCGTTGACCGTCGAGGTCGTGGGCGTGCTGCTGGCCAGTGTGGTCGTGGTCTTGCGGTTGATCGTGGTGTGGCTGGAGCGTTCCTCGGCCTACGGGCCGCTGGCCGTGCTCGTCGCGCTCGCGGTCATCTCGCTCGGGGCTTTGGCGGTGCAGCCCGCCGAGCATGTCCGGGTGCGTCTGCGGCGTGCGGGGGATCTGGTCGAGTCGGCCGGGGTGTGTGCCTTGCTTCCGCTGTTGATCGGGGTGTTCGGGGTCTACGGGCGCCTGTTGGACACCTTCGCGTAGGAGTGGCGGCATGTCTCAAGGGGACTGGCAGCAGGACGTGTTGCGGGAGCTGGGCCAGAGCCGAGCCGAGGAGAACGTGCAGAGGGGTTCCGCGGAGGTGCCGCCCGCCTCGGCATCGCTCTCGCCTTCGTCCGCACCTCCGGTGGATGCGGGGTCCGACTCCGCGCGGACCGACGCCCAGGTTCCGGCGCCTGGACCACAACCGCCCGGCAGCCGGGGGTCCCGGGATCCGGGGCTCCCCGTACACACGCCGGAGTCCGCTCCGACGGTCGATCCCCGGCTGTCGGGCGCGTTGGGGCGTCCGCTGCACGGGGATTCGATGGCGCGGCGGGCCCGCCGCGCCGTGCGCATGCTGGGGAGTTCCGTGGCTCGGGAGGTCACGGAGGGCACCCGGCTGGCGCAGGAGGTGCAGCAGCCGGTGACCACCGGGCGGGTGATCGCCGTGACGTCCATACGTGGCGGAGTGGGGAAGTCCACGGTGACGGCCTTGCTGAGCCGGATCTTCAATCACTACCGGCGGGATCCGGTGCTCGCGCTGGAGGCGGACACGGCTCTGGGCACGTTGCCGGTGCGGCTCGGTGCGGAGTCCGTGCGCTGGTCGTGTTCGGATCTGGCGCAGATTCTCACCCCATCCATGCAGTTGACGGATGTCATCGGTTATCTGGTGCCGGTGGCCGACGGCGGCTGGCTGTTGCCCGCGAGTCAGGGGCGGGTGGGGGCACCGCTGGATGTCCGCACATACCGCACGGTGACGATGGCGCTGCGCCGGTACTTCGCGGTGACCGTGGTCGATTGCGAGACGCTGCCGGGTGAGGTGGCGCGCACGGCGATGGACACCGCGCACGCCCGCGTGGTCGCCGCGCCGATGACCGCCGAGGGCGTCAACGGCACCCGTGTCGTCCTGGACTGGCTTGCCCAGTTGCCACACGCAGCCCTGGACAGCACGGTGGTGGCGCTCACGGCGAGTTCCCCAGACACGACACTTGATGTGCGGGCGGCGAGCGCGTACCTGCGGGAGACGGGAGCGGCGGTCGTACCCGTTCCATACGACCGCCATCTGGGCGGAGGAGGCCCCATTCTGAACGCCATGCTGGGACGGGACACCCGGGAGGCCGCCACCATGCTGGCCGCCGAAGTGATGCGGCGCGCTGTAAGGGTGCGGTGAGGACGGAATGACCCAGCGTGTGATCCACCGGCCCGCCCGCAGCACCCGTCCGCTTCCCCCCGCCTCCCCGCGCACCGTAGAGCCACCGCCCAACCTGCCCGAGGGCAAGATCGGCAATGCGGCGACCACGATGCTGCCGCTGGCCGGCGTCATGAGCTCGGTCGTGATGATGACCGTCATCCGCAACAGCCAGTTCGCCGCGCTCGGTGCCATCGTCCTGGTCTTCGCCCTGCTGGGGGCCGTTGCCCTCTTCTGGTCCCAGCGCGGCAAGGCGCAGCGCACGCGCCGCACGCAACGGGAACGGTACCTGGAGTACCTGGAAGAGCTCCGCGAGGAGTTCGGGCGGCTGGAGCGGGAGCGCCGTCAGGGGGCGCGGGTGCTGAATCCGCCGCCGGAGGCGCTGTACGACATCGTGCGGGATCCGGCGCGGCTGTGGGAGCGTCGTCGGCTGGACGGTGATTTTCTCCGGGTGCGGGTGGGCGTCGGCGAGGTGCCGGTGCAGGAGCTGACGGTGGGGCAGCATTCGGGCAGCGTTCTGACCCCGCCGGACCCGTTCATGCTGAACGAGGCCCGTGCGCTGCTGGGCCGCTTCGCAATCGCCACCGACTTTCCGCTCACGGTGCCGCTGGACCGGGCGGGCGATGTGTCGATCGTCGGCGACCGTGAGGGCGTACTGCGCGTTGCCCGAGCGCTGCTGCTCCAGGCCGCCGTGGCCCACGCGCCGGACGACCTCGCCGTGGGCTTCGCGTTCCCCGCGGAGCGGGAGGAGGACTGGTCCTGGGGCAAATGGCTGCCCCACGTGCTGGACACGGACGAGGGTGATGGTCCGGTGGCTGCCCGCCGTATCGCGGCCGGCCTGCCGCAGCTGTCCAAACTGCTGCCCACAGAATTGCGACGCCGCGCCTCGTACGCCGCCGAGGTACGACGCGGTCTGTCCGACCGGAACGCGCTACAGCTCACCGACCGGCTCCTCGTGATCAGTGACGCGTACGGGGAGGCGGCCTGTGAGCTGCCGCGTCCGGACGAGGCCGTGGCCCTGCGCGACATGGGCGTCACCGTGCTGCACCTGTTGGAGCGGCAAGTCCACGAGCCGGACCAGGTGAGTGTGCGCATCACCGTCGACGGTGAGCGGATCGAGGTCGAAGACTTGCGCACGCCGGAACCCGTACGCGCGACGGGCACCGTGGATGCCGTCACGCTCCCGGGTGCGGAAGGTCTGGCGCGCGAGCTCGCGCCGCTGAGGCTGTCGGCCACGTCCGCGCCCGAGGGCGCTCCCGTGGCCGGGCCGGTGGACTTCCCCGAACTGCTCGGCATCGACGACCCGGCCGCGCTGGACCTGGACCGGCTGTGGGCGCCGCGAGGCGAGCGGGCCTTCCTGCGCGTGCCGATCGGGCTCAGCGACCGCCACGAGCCCGTACTCCTCGATGTGAAGGAGTCCTCGGAACTGGGCATGGGCCCGCACGGGCTGTGCGTGGGGGCCACCGGCTCCGGTAAGAGCGAGCTGTTGCGCACCCTCGTCCTCGCCCTCGTCACCACCCACCCGCCCGAGGACCTGGCGCTGGTGCTGGTCGACTACAAGGGCGGCGCCACCTTCGCGCCGTTCGAGGATCTGCCCCATGTCGCCGGTGTGATCACGAACTTGGAGAACCAGGCGGGGCTGGTCGAGCGGGTGCACACGAGCCTGGCCGGAGAGGTCAAACGCCGCCAGCAGGTACTCAAGGACGCCGGGAACGTCGCCGACATCGGCCACTACGCGGCGCTGCGCGCGACGCGACGGCCGGAGCTGGAGCCGCTGCCGCATCTGTTCGTGGTCATCGACGAGTTCGGCGAACTGCTCACCGCAAAGCCCAACTTCATCGACCTGTTCTTGTCGATCGGCCGCATCGGCCGGTCGATCGGGGTGCACCTGCTGCTGTCCAGCCAGCGCATCGAAGGCGGCAAGCTCAAGGGCCTGGACACCTATCTGTCCTACCGTCTGGGCCTGCGCACCTTCTCCGCCGACGAGAGCCGCACGGTCCTCGACACCACCGACGCCTTCCACCTGCCGCCGCTCCCGGGCTTCGGCTATCTCAAGGTCGACACCTCGACCTACGAGCGTTTCAAAGCGGGCTACGTCTCCGGCGGCTACCGAGGCCCATCCCTGCGCAAGCCCCAGGACGACGAACCGCTCGCCCTGCCGTACCCGACCTTCAACACCCAACAAGCGCCGGAGCACGTGACCGCTCCCGAGCTCGAGAGCACCAAACGGGACACCGGACCCACCGTGCTGTCGGTGATGGTCGACCAACTACGCGGGGCTGCAGAGCCGGTACGCCGCATCTGGCTGCCGCCCCTGCCGGAGGCCATCACCCTCGACGCCGCGGCCGGGCCGGTCCAGGCATCGGACCGCGGCCTGCACCTCACCAGACGCCCAGACCACATGCGGGTGCCGCTCGGTGTCCTCGACGATCCGGCCAGGCAGTGGCAGGACCAGTGGCTGCTGGACCTGACCGTCGCGGGCGGACACGCGGCGATCATCGGCGGCCCGCAGTCCGGCAAGACCACCCTGCTGCGCACCCTCGCCCTGTCCCTCTCCCTGACCCACACCCCCCGCGAGGTCGCCGTTTACGGACTGGACCTGGCTGGCGGCGGACTCAGCGCCCTCACCGACCTGCCGCACGTCGGCGGCATCGCCGGACGCTCCGACCACGAACGAGCCACCCGCGCCGTCGCCGAAGTCCGCGCCATGCTGAACGAGCGCGAACAGCTCTTCCGCGACCACGGCATCGACTCCATCGCCCAACTCCGCACCCTGCGCGCCCAGGGCCGCCTGCTCGGGCTCTCCTCCACCGACATCGTGCTGCTCATCGACGGCTTCGGCGCGCTGCGCGACGAATTCGCCGACCTCGAGGACGCCATCACCGACCTGCTCAAGCGCGGCAGCGGCTACGGCATCCACGTGGTAGCCGGGATGCTGCGCTGGAACGACGTACGCATCGCCACCCAGTCCATGTTCGGCACCCGCGTCGAACTGCGGCTGAACGACCCCGCCGACTCCAGCATCGACCGCAAACTCGCCGAAACCCTCACCTCCGACACCCCGGGACGGGCCCTGACCGACGCGAAACTCTTCGCCCAGGTCGCCCTGCCCCGCATCGACGCCCACCCGGCAACGGGCGACCTCGCCGCCGCCCTCGAAGAGGCCGCACGCACGGTCCGCGCCACCTGGCACGGCGAACTCGCCTCCCCCGTACGCGTCCTGCCCAGCCGCCTTCCCCTGACGAAACTCCCCTCGCCCGCCATCGAACCCTCACGGATCCCCATCGGCCTCGACCAGGACGCCCTCGCCCCCGTACACCTGGACCTCTTCGCGCACGACCAGCACCTGCTGATCCTCGGCGACAACGCATGCGGCAAGACCAACCTCCTGCGGCTCATCGCCCGGCAGCTCACCGACCGCTACACGGACGACGAACTCGTCTTCGCCGTCTTCGACCCCCGTCGGGGACTGCGCGGAGTCATCCCCGAGCCCTACCGAGGCGGCTACGCCCACAACCCCAAGCTCTCCGCAGCCCTCACCACGGGCATCGCCAAGGAACTCGACAAGCGCCTGCCGGACGCAACGGTCGACCACGACGCCCTCGCCGACGAACCCGCCTTCAGCGGGCCACGCATCGTCATCCTCGTCGACGACTACGACATCCTCACCACCGCAGGGCAACAGCCCCTGGCCGGCTTCCTGCCCTACGTCCCCTCCGCCCAGGACATCGGACTGCACTTCGTCATCGCCCGCCGCGTCGCCGGATCCTCCCGAGCCCTGTACGAGCCACTGCTGACCACCCTGCGGGAGACCGGGACCGCCGCCCTCGTCATGACCGGCGACCGCACCGAGGGCCAGCTCTTCCCCGGCCTCTACGCCTCGGCCCAGCCACCCGGCCGCGGCACCCTGGTCCGCCGCGGCCGCCCCCACCAGCTCGTCCAGACCGCCCTCGCACCCGAGACCACCCCCGCCACCACCCCGGACCACGCCACGTGACCAAGGACGTCATCGCCCTCACCCCGACCATGCCCGACGTCCGCACCCTGCTGGCCGGGCTCTACGCGGGCGGCCCCGACGTGCGCGTACGCACCGCCGCCGACGGCGCCGTCGTCCAGCTCTGCACCCCGGACGGAAGCACCCTCGTCTCCATCGAGGCCCCCATCCTCATCCACACCCCCGGCGAACCGGCCCGCCTCCTCGGCACCGCAACCACCGGCCCGGACACCCCTGTCTGGTGGACCGAAGCACGCGCCACCACCGCCGTACCCGAGGCCGGAGCGCTCGCCGGCTCCTTCGCCGGACGCCTCGCCACCGTCCTGGGCGGCACCACCTGGCCACCGGAAGCGGCAACCACCGACGTCATCCCCCTCACCACCGACACCACAACAGTCCCCGCCAACACCGCCCCCCACCCAGCCATAGACGTCCTGACCGACACGACAGCGGTCGTCCTCCAGGACCGTCCCGTCATCCCCATGACGAGCTGGCTCTCCGACGCCCTGCGCACCGCCATCACCAGCGACCGCGCCCTCCACATCGTCACCCCCAACACCGCCCGCCTCACCCTCCCCACCCGCAACGCCCTGGGCGGACACCCCCACCGCTGGGTCGTCCAAGACCCACAAGAGGGCTACTACGACGGCCTCTCCGGCGCCGTACTGCGCTGGCACAACGGCACCTTCACCCCCACCCACACCACACCCGGCACCACGCCCGTCGCACCAGCCTTCACCAACACCCCGCACACCGGCGACCGCCAACTCATCCTCGCCCTCCGCACCCGCCACCCCGCAGACGACCAACTCATCCTCGGCCGCGCCCTCGAAACCACCTGGCGCCACCTCACCGGCACCCCACCCGCCGGATGGAGCACGGCCGAGCCCGTCAACCTGCCCTGGTCCACCCGCCAACTGACCGACCTCGCCCGCCGACGCGCACCCCAACCCACCTCGCTGATCGCCATCGGCCACCTCGACTGCCCCGCTCTCGCCACCATCCGCATCGCCCGCACCACCGCCGGAGTCGAAGAAGACATCACCCTTACCCTCGGCTACGGCGAACACGAACCCCCGCCACTGGAGGCGATCCCCAGCCTGGCCGAGGCCCTCACCGCCGCCGACCACGGCCTGACCTCGATGCTCACCTCACTGCGCCACGGCCCACGCGACCTCACGATCCCCCCGCACATCGCGACACCCCCCAACCCCATCGCCCTCACCCTCGGCCCCGAAACCGTCCACGACATCGGCACCCACCACGCCCAGCACCCACCCCTCAACCTCACCCCCGTCCAACTCGGCCCCACCTCCCGTCCCGCCCTCCACTACCCCCTCGGCGACGGCACCAACGACCAGACCTGGACCACCCTTAAACGCCTCACCCAACACCTGCGCGCGGGAACCTGACCGACAGTCAGCCCCTCACACACGACCCACGACATGCTTGGACGCCCCTGGTTTCGCATGGTCTGTTGACGGCGTCAACGCATATGTGCGACTGTCGTTAGCGAGTTAAGGTGTACGCTTCGTGCGGGGCGTACACACCTTGCAAGTGATGGGTGACACGGGGAGGGGCAGTGGGCTTGGAGGCGGTCGACGGACGGTTCCGCATCACAGGGATCGTGGGGCGCGGGAACATGGGGGAGGTGCACCGGGCCCACGACCTTCAAGCGGCCCCCGACTCCCCACACCAGGAGGTCGCGGTCAAGACGGTGCTGCGTGCCCGGACCGGAGTCGCCGTCGACGCGTCGAGTCCGAACAAGGACGTCGACCGTTTCCGCCGCGAAGTGCGGATCATGCGCATGCTCTCCCAGGGGCACCCCAATCTCACCCTGCTGATCGGCGGTGGTGTGGATCGGACACCGGGCGGCAGCGGCCTGCCCTACCTGGCCATGGAACTCCTGGACGGCCATCCGCTCGCGGACCTCATTGACGAAGAGCCTCAGCTGCCCGTTTCATGGGTCGCCGCCATCGGGGCGCAGATCGCCGCTGGTCTCGCCGCCGCCCACACCGCCGGGGTCGTCCACCGCGATCTGAAGCCGGCCAACGCGATGCTGACCCGCGACGGCACCGTCAAGATCCTCGACTTCGGCATGGGCTCGGTCGTCGACGACCCCGACCAGACGCGGCTGACGAGTACAGGCGTCAGCGTCGGCACGGCCCGGTACATGGCACCCGAGCAGTTCCGTGCCGAGCGGGTCTCCGCACCGGCCGACCTCTACGCGCTCGGCTGCATCCTGTACGAGCTGCTGATCGGACGGCCGCCCTTCTCCGCCAGAACCCCCTACGAGCTCTCCGAACAGCACCAGCACGAGAAGCCGCCGCGGCTCACCCTGGTGCGCCCGGACCTGCCCCCCGAGCTGGTCCGGCTGGTGGGCCGCCTTCTGGAGAAGGACGCCGAACTACGGCCCGAGAATGCTGCCCTTGTGCATGAGGCGCTGGTCCCGCTCGCGCTCGCATCGGACGATACCGCTGCCCTGCTGGCTCCGCACTGGCAGGTGATGGACCCGGTGGCACGGCTGCGTGCCCTGCTGCCCGAACCTGCCCCGGCCGCTCCCGCACCCATGCCGCGCAGGGAGCCGCGCCTGCCCGAGGCGATGGACGTCTTCGGTATCCACGCCGATCTGGTCAGCGAGTACGAGGACTTCACCAAGAGCGCCACGGTGATCCGGGACGCCCGGATCGAGGACTTCGTCGATGCCGACCTGGCGGCGAAGTCGCAGTGGCCCGACCCGTGGCTGTCGCTCAACCCGTTCTTCGCCGACGGCGGCCAGGTCACCGACCTCGTGCGGGACCACGTGCTGCATCCGAAGTGCGCGGAGATATTCCAGGCCGGCAAGAAGGAGACCTCGCTACGCCCGGACGGTCGGCCCCTGACCTTCCATCTCCACCAGCGGCAGGCAATCGAGGCCGCGCAGGCGGGCGACTCCTATGTGCTCACCACGGGCACCGGTTCGGGGAAGTCGCTGTCGTACATCGTCCCGATCGTGGACCACGTGCTGAAGGAGCGCCAGGCGGCGGGGCCGGACGCGGGTGCCCGGGTGCGCGCGATCGTCGTCTACCCGATGAACGCGCTGGCCAACTCCCAGCTGGGGGAGTTGGAGAAGTACCTGCGCCACGGATTCGGGAAGGGCCGGGAGCCCGTCACCTTCGCCCGCTACACCGGCCAGGAGTCCGATGAGGACCGCCGGGCGCTGCGCAAGAACCCTCCGGACATCCTGCTGACCAACTACGTGATGCTGGAGCTGATGCTGACCCGGCCGGACGACCGGTCCAGCCTCATCCGCATGGCCGAGGGGCTGCAGTTCCTCGTCTTCGACGAGCTGCACACCTACCGGGGCCGGCAGGGCGCGGACGTGGCGTTCCTGATCCGCCGGGTGCGCGAGGCATGCCGCGCGTCCGCGACCCTGCAGTGCATCGGCACCTCGGCGACCATGTCCACCGAGGGTTCCTGGGAGGACCAGCAGCGCGAGGTGGCCCGGGTCGCCGGCCGGCTGTTCGGTACGACGGTGCTGCCGAAGCGGGTCATCGGCGAGACCCTGGTCCGGGCGACCGAGGAGGCCCCCGAGACCGTGCCCGCCGAGCGGCTGCGGGTGCCGGCGGCACCCCGCTCGTACGAGGCACTGACGAAGGACCCACTGGCCCGCTGGGTGGAGTCCCGCTTCGGTCTGGAACGCGAGGAGGGTACGGGGCGGTTGCGCCGCTGTGCCCCGGGCACCGTCGAGGAGGCGGCGGCCGAGCTGAGGGCGCGGTCCGGGGTGCCTGAGGAGAGCGTGCGCGAGGCGATCCGGACGACCCTGGAGGCGGGGGCGCAGGCCAAGCATCCGGTGACGGAACGGCCGCTGTTCGCGTTCCGGCTGCACCAGTTCCTCTCCAAGGGCGACACCGTCTACACGACACTCGAGGATCCGCTCACCCGGCCGCTCACCCGCACCTACCAGCTGGAGTACCCGGACAGCGACGGCAAGCCGCTGTTCCCGCTGGCGTTCTGCCGTGAGTGCGGCCAGGAGTACCTGACCGTCTGGCGCACCGAGGACGGCGGCGCGTTTGGTTACGAACCGCGCCGGGACACCTCCGCCTCCGGGGGCCGCCAGGGCGAGGGCTACCTGTACCTGGGTATGCCCGGAGAGGACTACGAGTGGCCGGCCGACCCGCAGAAGGCCGTGGACGACCGGCGGCTGCCGGAATCGTGGCTGGAGCCGGACGCGCAGGGCGTGACGGTCGTCAAGAAGTCCTACCGGCCGCGTCTGCCCAAGCGCGTCGTCGTGGACGCCCACGGGAACGAGTCGGGCGAGGGGCTGGTGGCGGCGTTCGTCCCGGCGCCGTTCCTCTTCTGCGTGCACTGCCAGGTCTCCTACGAGCAGACCCGCGGCCGGGACTTCGCCAAGCTGGCCACGCTCGACCAGGAGGGGCGTTCCTCGGCGACCTCGCTGATCTCCGCGTCGATCGTGAAGTCCCTGCGGGCGGTGCCGGAGGAGAGTCTGGGCAAGGAGGCGCGCAAGCTCCTCACCTTCGTCGACAACCGGCAGGACGCCTCCCTGCAGGCCGGACACTTCAACGACTTCGCTCAGGTGACCCAGTTACGTGGCGCCCTCTACCAGGCCGCGGTGCGCGCCGGTGACGAGGGGTTGCGCCACGACGACCTGGCGGAGGCCGTCACCGAGGTGATGGGCCTGACGCCCCGCGAGTACGCGGCGGGCACCGACCTGCCCCCGTCCATGGAGCGCCGGGCCACCAAGGCCTTCCGGGACGTCGTGGGATACCGCCTCTACCGTGATCTCGAGCGCGGTTGGCGCATCACGATGCCGAACCTGGAGCAGACGGGGCTGCTGCGGATCGACTACGAGGACCTGGACTGGATCGCCGCCCACCCCGAACGCTGGCAGTCCGCGCACGCCGCTCTGCGCGACGCCGATCCTGCACTGCGGCAGGAGATCGCCCGGACGCTGCTCGACTTCATGCGGCGCGCCCTCGCCATCGATGTGCAGTACTTCCGCGACGACTTCGACACCTTGCAGCGGGCGAGCGAAGAGCGTCTGACCGGGCCATGGGTGCTCAGCGAGAGCGACCGGCCCGCGGTCGGCACCGCCTACCCTTACGGCTCGCGGCCGGGGATGGAGCGGACCGCGCAGTTCCTGTCGGCCCGCGGCAAGTTCGGCAAGTACCTGCGGCGGAACGTGCCCGACCTGCGCGCCGCGACCCTGGACGACGTCCAGTCCGTCATCGAGGACTTGCTGAAGGTGCTGCGCGACGCCGACCTGGTGCGCGAGGTGGACGCGACCCCCGAGCAGTCCGGGCCGGCCTACCGCCGCCGTGCGGCTCAGAAGCGCACCGGTTACCGGGTGTCGGCCGCCGCGCTGATCTGGCGGGCGGGGAACGGTGAGCGGGGCGCGATCGATCCCCTGGCGCGCACCTACACCAGCGGCGAGGGCCCGCGCGTCAACCCGTTCTTCCGTGACCTGTACCGCACCGCGGCCGCCGAGCTGGCCGGTCTGTACGCGCGGGAGCACACCGCGCAGGTCACCCCGGAGGACCGGCTGGAGCGCGAGCGGCTGTTCCGCGACGCCGAACTGCCGCTGCTGTACTGCTCGCCGACGATGGAGCTGGGCGTGGACATCTCCTCGCTCAACGCGGTGATGATGCGCAATGTGCCGCCGACCCCGGCGAACTACGCGCAGCGCTCGGGCCGGGCGGGCCGTTCCGGTCAGCCCGCGCTGGTGACGACGTACTGTGCGACGGGCAACAGCCACGATCAGTACTACTTCCGCCGTTCCCAGGACATGGTGGCGGGGCAGGTGGCCCCGCCGCGTCTGGATCTGGCCAACGAGGATCTGGTCCGCTCACATCTCCAGGGCATCTGGCTGGCGGAGACCGGGATGAAGCTCGGCACGGCGATACCCGAGGTCGTCGACGTCGCCTACGACCCCGACGGAGACGACCGCCCCGACCCCCAGATGCCGCTGCCCCTTCTCCCGGACATCCTTGGCGCGTCCCTGGACGAGGACGCCCGCAGGCGCGCGGCCGCCACCGCCCGTACCGTCCTCGCCCCGCTGATCGCGGAATTCGAGTCGACCACCTGGTGGTACGACGAGTGGATCGAGGACCGGATCGAGCGGGCCCCGGAGAGGTTCGACGCCTCCTTCGACCGGTGGCGGGATCTGTTCCGGGCGGCGGTCATCGACCAGTACGAGCAGAACAAGCGCGTCGTCGACCACACCCTCTCCCAGGGCGAGCAGAGCCGGGCGCGCTCGCGCCGGCGGGAGGCGGAGACGCAGACGAACCTCCTGCTGAACCGCTCCGCCGACAGCAAGTCGGTGATGAGCGACTTCAATCCGTACCGCTATCTCGCGTCCGAGGGGTTCCTGCCCGGTTACAGCTTCCCGCGGCTGCCGCTGGCCGCGTACATCCCGCGCTCCGGCAACCGCCGCAATGCCGACGGCGACTATCTGCAGCGTCCCCGCTTCCTCGCGATCCGCGAGTTCGGCCCGGGAGCGCTCATCTACCACGAGGGCGCCCGCTATCAGGTCACCCGGGTGCAGCTGCCGCCGGACGCATCGGGCGAGCTGGCGACGGCGGAGGCCCGCCGCTGCGACGGCTGCGGCTACCACTACGCCGTCAAGCCCGGCTCCGACACGTGCACGATGTGCGGGGCGGAGCTGTACGGCAAGCGCACCGGCCTGCTCCACCTGCACACCGTGTACACCACGCCGCGCGAGCGGATCTCCTCCGACGAGGAGGAGCGTCGCCGGGCCGGTTTCCGTCTGGAGACCTCGTACGCCTTCCAGGACCACGGTGCCCGCAAAGGGCGCCTCACCTCGCATGTCGCCGACGCCGACGGGGCGCCCGTCCTCGACCTCGACTACGGCGACTCCGCGACCGTCCGCATCACCAATCTCGGCCGTGTCCGCGACAAGGAGGGCGAGCCGGACGGCTACTGGCTGGACCTGGGCGACGGCCGCTGGCTCAACGACCGGGCCGCCGCGGACGCCATCGAGGGCACCGGCATGCCGGTGGTCGACGAGGACGGCAACGAGAAGCGCCGCAAGAAGCGGGTCCTGCCCTTCGTCGAGGACCGCCGCAACATCCTCGTGGTCACCCTGGAGGAGCCGCTGCCCGAGCCGGTGGCGTGGTCGTTCCTGTACGCGCTGGAGCGGGGCATCGAGGCGGCGTTCGAGCTGGAGGACTCCGAGCTGACCGCGGAGTTGCTGCCGCCGGAGGACGGTCCGCGCCGGCGCATGCTGTTCACGGAGGCCGCAGAGGGCGGCGCCGGTGTGCTGCGCCGCATCCAGCACGACAAGCACGCCCTCGCCAAGGCCGCCCGGACGGCACTGGAGATCTGCCACTTCGACCCGGAGACCGGCGACGACGAGGGCGGGCCCGCGGACGGCGAGAAGTGCGCCCGCGGCTGCTACGCCTGCCTGCTGACCTACGCCAACCAGACACACCACCGCCAACTCAACCGGCACGCCGCCCGCCCGCTGCTGGTGCGGCTGTCCGGCGCCCGCACCGAGCGGGAGGACCGCGGCGAGTCCCGAAGCGAACGCTTCCGCAGGCTCGCTCCGGCCGACGCGTCCCCGAGCGCCCAGCCGACCCCGGCGGAGGCGGATCTGGCGGCCCTTGTCGCGCAGGGTGACCTGCTCGGCTGGCTGAGGGCGAAGGGCTACCGGCTGCCGGACGAGGCCGGCGTCCTCGTCCCGGAAGCCGGAGCGTGCCCCGATCTCGTCTTCCGTCTGGAGGGGGCCAGCGTCGCCGTGTTCGTCGACGCCCCCGGCCAGAGGCCCGACTCCACCCGCGACATCGATGCCGGGTACCGCCTGGAGGAGGCCGGCTGGGACGTCGTGCGCTTTCCCACGGATGCGGACTGGGACGCCGTCGTCGAGCACAACGCCTCCTACTTCCACCTGCGTTGACCGCCGCACCCTCTTTCGATCCCAAGGAACTGAGACAGCTCATGAGCCTCACGTACACAGCCGGCTCCCTGGTCGCCGCCCGTGGCCGGGAATGGGTGGTGCTGCCCGAGAGCGCCCCCGACATGCTGGTGCTGCGCCCCCTGGGCGGGAGCGAGGACGACATCGCGGCCGTCTTCCCCTCCTTCGAGGAGGTGCGCCCGGCCGAGTTCGCGGCGCCGAGCCCGGCCGACCTGGGCGACCAGCGGGCCGCCGGTCTGCTGCGCACGGCGCTGCGCATCGGGTTCCGGTCGGGTGCGGGCCCGTTCCGTTCGCTGGCGTCGATCGCTGTGGAGCCCCGGGCCTACCAGCTGGTTCCGCTGCTGATGGCGTTGCGGCAGCGCACCGTGCGGCTGCTGATATCGGACGATGTGGGGATCGGCAAGACGGTCGAGGCGGGGCTGATAGCCAAGGAACTGCTGGCGCAGGGGGAGGCGACCCGGTTAGCCGTGCTCTGCTCTCCGGCGCTGGCCGAGCAGTGGCAGGGCGAGCTGCGGGAGAAGTTCGGCATCGACGCCGAGCTGGTCCTGGCCTCCACGGTGACACGACTCGAGCGCGGCCTGGAGCTGGGCCAGTCCCTGTTCGACAAGCACCCCTACACCATCATCTCGACGGACTTCATCAAGTCGACCCGGCACCGCGAGGACTTCATACGGCACTGTCCCGACCTGGTGATCGTCGACGAGGCCCACACCTGCGTGGCCGCCGACGACACCGCGCAGGGCGGCACCTCGTCCGCCGCGAACCAGCTCCGGTACGAGCTGCTGCGCAGGATCTCCGCCCAGACCGACCGGCACCTGCTCCTGCTCACCGCGACCCCGCACTCCGGCAAGGAGTCCGCGTTCCGCAACCTGCTCGGCCTGGTGCGGCCCGAACTCGCGACGCTGGACCTGGAGCCCGCGACGGGGCGAGCAAAGCTTGCCGAGCATTTCGTGGCCCGCAAGCGCGCCGACGTCCGCGACTACCTCACCAAGGAGGACGGTCTCGCCGACGACTCCCTCGCCGAGCGCACCGCCTTCCCGTCCGACCGCTGGACCAAGGACGAGCCGTACAAGCTGACGCCCGCCTACCGGGCGCTGCTCGACGACGCCATTGCCTATGCGCGGGACCGCGTCACGGCGGCCGGGGAGCAGGGCAAGCGGGAGGCCCGGATCGCCTGGTGGTCCGTGATCGCGCTGCTGCGCTCGATGGTGTCCTCACCCGCGGCCGCGGCGCAGACCCTGAAGACGCGGTCGGAGTCCGCCACCGCCCGCACCGCGCAGGAGGCCGACGCGCTGGGCGCCCCGGTGGCCGCCGACTCCGCCGAGAACGACCGGCTGGAAGGCATGGACGTCGCGCCGGGCGCCGCCGAGTCGGAGGAGGCGGGCGCCCGGCTGCTCGAACTCTCCCGGCGGGCGGCGCAGTTGGTGGGGCCGTCCGAGGACGCGAAACTCAAGGCGCTCACCCGGCATCTGAAGGGCCTGATCGCCGACGGCTACCACCCGATCGTCTTCTGCCGTTACATCCCCACCGCCGAGTACCTCGCCACCCAGCTCGAGGGCAAGCTCGGCAAGAAGACGAAGATCGCCGCGGTGACCGGTACCCTGTCCCCGCAGCAGCGTCTGGAGCGCATCGAGCAGCTCGCCGCCGAGTCCGCCGGTTCTGCCGAGGGGGCCGGTGACCCAGCCGTCCGCCGTGTCCTGATCGCCACCGACTGTCTCTCCGAGGGCGTCAACCTCCAGCACTACTTCGACGCCGTCGTCCACTACGACCTGGCCTGGAACCCCACCCGCCACGACCAGCGGGAGGGCCGCGTCGACCGGTACGGGCAGAAGCGCGACCAGGTCCGTGTCATCACCATGTACGGCGAGGACAACGGCATCGACGGCAAGGTCCTGGAGGTGCTGTTCAGGAAGCACCGGCAGATCAAGAAGGACCTCGGCATCTCCGTCTCCGTCCCCGACGAGACCGCCTCCGGCGTCACCGACGCGGTGGTGGAGTGGCTGCTGCTGCACGGACGGCAGGGCAGCCAGGAGAGCCTGTTCGACTTGGACGGCCACCAGGAGTCGTTCGACCGCATCGAGCGCGAGTGGAACTCGGCCGCCGAGCGGGAGAAGACCTCCCGCTCCAAGTACGCCCAGCGCGCCATCCATCCGGAGGAGGTGGCGCGCGAGGTGGCCGCCGTACGGGCCGCGCTCGGCGGCGCCGACGAGGTGCGCGATTTCGCCCTGGAGGCGCTGCGCGACCTGGACGCGCTGGTCCGCGACCCGCGCGACGGCACCGGCGACTTCACCGCCCAGCTCGGCGGCGCCCCGGCCGGCCTGCGCGATGCCCTCGCCGCAACCCTCGGCGGACGGCTGATCGAGGAGGACCGGGAGATCCCCTTCCGTACGACACCGGCGATCGCCCGCGGCGAGGCCGCGCTGGTCCGCACCGACCCGGCGATCGGCGCCATCGCCTCGTACGTCCTGGACTCGGCGCTCGACGCGAACACCCCGGGTCCCCGCCCGGCCCGCCGCTGCGGGGTGGTCACCACGGACGCGGTCACCATCCGCACCACGCTCCTGCTGGTGCGCTACCGCTTCCACCTCACCCTGCCGTCCCGCACCGGCGAGCGACAGCTGGTCGCGGAGGACGCCCGGCTGCTCGCCTACGAGGGGATGCCGTCGCGCGCCCGCTGGCTGGACGACGACGCGGCCGCCGCGCTCCTCGCGGCTCGCGCCACCGCCAACACCCACGAGCAGCTGGCCCGCAACCAGATCACCCGCGCGCTGGACGGCCTGCCGGGCCTGTCCGCCCACCTCACCGAGTACGGCACCCGCCTGGCCGCAGAACTCGACGCCTCGCACCGGCGCGTGCGCAAGGCCAACGAGGAGATCGTCCGCGGCCTGAAGGTCGTCCCGCAGGAGCCCGCCGATGTCCTCGGCGTGTACGTCTACCTGCCGCAGCCCGCCTCTACCGTGTCCGGAGCCGAAGCCTGATGTCCGCCGCCACCCGCACCGCCCTGGCCTTCACCGCCGTCACCACGGTCGGCGGACTGCTTCCCGCCGACATGCTCCTGCGCATCGCCGAGGCGCGGAACCTGCCGGGCACCAAGTCCGCCGACTACGGTCTGCCCGCGTCAGTCCCTGTGCGGGACGAGGCCGAGCGCGCCTGGGAGTACCTCAAGCCGCTCTGGCGCGACCTGCGCGCCGCCCTGCCCTCCGACCCGGCCACCGGCGCCCCCGCCGCCGACCCCACCGGCCGGGCCGGCACCGACTGGCTCGCCCAGCTCTTCCGCAAGCTGGACTTCGGCGCCCTGACGGAGGTCGGCGCGGCGGGCATACCCGCCGACTCCGACCCGGAGAAACGCTTCCTTGTCTCCCACCGCCACGGCCCGGCCCTGGTCCACCTGATCCCCTGGAACCAGGAACTCGACAAACGCCCGGCAGCGGGCCAGGTCCCGGCCCAGTCCATGCTCCAGGACTGCCTCAACCGCACCGAGGCCCACCTGTGGGCCGTCCTCACCAACGGCCGCCGCCTGCGTCTGCTGCGCGACTCCTCGTCCTTCTCCACCGCCGCGTACGTCGAGTTCGACCTGGAGGCGATATTCGACGGCGAGCTGTTCAGCGAGTTCGTGCTGCTGTACTGCGTGCTGCACGCGTCCCGGTTCGAGGTGGCGGAGGGGACGGCAGCTTCGGGGTGCTGGCTGGAGAAGTGGCGTACGGAGGCCGTCACGTCCGGGGCGCGAGCGCTGGACCAGCTCCGGTTGGGCGTGCAGAACGCGCTGACCGTGCTGGGTACGGGCTTCCTGCGCCACCCGGACAACGCCCGGCTGCGGGAGGACGTCGACCCGAAGGCGCTCCGGGATGCTCTGCTGCGGCTCGTCTACCGTCTGCTGTTCGTCTTCGTCGCCGAGGACCGGAACGCGTTGCTCGACCCGGAGGCCGATGAGCGGCAGCGGGACGCGTACGAGCGGTACTTCTCCTCGGCGCGGTTGCGTGAGCGGGCCCGGCGTCGTCAGGGCACGGCTCATGGTGACCAGTACGCGGCGCTGCGCATCGTCCTCGACGCCTTGGGTACGGAAGGTGGCCGTCCCGAGCTGGCCCTGCCGGGGCTGGGCGGTCTGTTCACGCACACGGACGCCGATGCCCCGCTGGACGGCCTGAAGCTGTCCAACGAGTCGCTGCTCGCCGCCGTACGGCACCTCGCCCAGGTCCGCGACCCGGGCGCGCGGCGCTGGCGGGCGGTCGACTACAAGCACCTTGACGCGGAGGAGCTGGGCTCGGTGTACGAGTCCTTGCTGGAGCTGGAGCCGAAGCACTCGGCGACGGACCGCAGCTTCGAGCTGATCGAGGTGGCGGGCAACAGCCGCAAGACGACAGGCAGTTACTACACCCCGTCCTCGCTCATCGAGTGCCTGCTGGACACGACGCTCGACCCGGTGATCAATGACGCCATCAAGCGGGGTGAGCAGCGAGCCACGGCGGCCGGCCGTCCCGACCCGACGGACGACATCGTCGATGAGCTGCTGTCCTTGACCGTATGTGACCCCGCGTGTGGATCAGGGGACTTCCTTGTCGCGTCGGCCCGCCGTATCGCCAAGCACGTGGCGTCCGTGCGTGAGCGAAACCCGGAGCCGACGGTCGACGCCATGCGTCACGCGTTACACGAGGTTGTCGCGCGCTGCGTCTATGGCGTCGATCTCAACCCGATGGCCGTGGAGCTGGCCAAGGTCTCCCTGTGGATCGAGGCCATGGAGCCGGGCAAGCCGCTCGGGTTCCTGGACGCCCATGTCAAGCACGGGAACGGCTTAATCGGTGCCACGCCGAAACTACTGGCGGAGGGTGTTCCGGACGACGCCTTCAAGCCGATCGAGGGCGACGACCGGAAGTACGCGTCCGGACTCGTCAAGCGCAACAAGGCCCAGCGGGGCGGCCAGGACGAGCTTCTGTTCGATGCGGATGTGCTGCCGGGCAACGAGCGCTACGCCGCCGAGCTGGCCCGCATCACCGCCGCCCCCGCCGACTCCTTGGAGCAGGTGCGGGCGCAGGAGTCCGCCTACCGGGCCTCAACGGGGTCGGCCGCGTACGTGCAGGACCTGCACGCTGCCGACGCGTGGTGCGCCGCGTTTGTGTGGCCCAAGCACGAGGGGGCGCCGGAGGCGCCGACGGATCAGGTGTTTCGGGCGCTGCGGGGGCGGGACCAGTCGCCTGTGCCGGATGCCACGCACGCCGAAATCCTGCGGCTTCGGGATGAGTACCGGTTCTTCCACTGGCACCTGGAGTTCCCGGAGGTTTTCGCCGTCCCGGAGTCGGGCGTCGGGGTTCAGGGGGGTACGGGTTGGGCCGGGGGGTTCGACGCGGTGGTGGGGAATCCGCCGTGGGAGCGCGTGAAACTCCAGGAGCAGGAGTTCTTTGCCCAGCGGGACCCCCGCATCGCCGAGGCCAAGAACGCCGCCGCGCGTAAGCGCCTCATCGCCGAGCTGCGCGACGACCGCGACGGTGCGCGCCTGTACGCCGAGTTCGGAGCCGCCAAGCGGCGGGCGGAGGGCGAGAGCCACTTCCTGCGCACCAGTGCGCGTTTCCCGCTGACGGGGCGCGGCGACATCAACACGTATGCGGTCTTCACGGAGACGGACCGCACACTGACGGGACCGCGCGGGCGGACGGGCGTGATTGTGCCGACGGGGATCGCGACGGATGCAACGACTCAGTTCTTCTTCAGAGACTTGATCACCAAGGGGCACCTTGCAGCGCTGTACGGCTTCGAGAACGAGGAGAAGATCTTCCCCGGAGTCGACCACCGCGTGAACTTCGCTCTGTTCTCCATGGTGGGTTCCGGCTCCCCCGACGAGCCGATCTCCATCGCCTTCCGGGTCCGTCAGACCGAGCAGATCCCGGAGCGCTCCTACCCCCTGACGGGCCGCGACATCCAGCTCCTCAACCCGAACACCGGCACATGCCCTGTCTTCCGCAGCCGTCGCGACGCCGAGATCACCCTGGGAATCTACCGCCGAGTGCCGGTTCTCATCGACGAGACAAAGAAGGCAAGCGGAAACCCCTGGGGCATCGCGTTCACGCGCATGTTCGACATGTCGAACGACTCTCACCTGTTCCGCCCCTCCGCCCAGTACGGCGAGACCTTGGACGATCTCCTCAAAGAAGGCTGGGCGCCCGACGGCAACGTCCTCTTCCGTGGTGAGGAGCGTCTGCTCCCGCTGTACGAGGCGAAGATGCTGCACTACTACGATCACCGCTTCTCCACGTACGAGAACGCCACGGAGAAGCAGCTTGCTGTGGGCACCCTGCCGCGTTTCACCGTGGAACAGCACGAGGATGCCTGCGCCGTACCGCTGCCCCGCTACTGGGTGCCGGAGCAGGATGTCCCGACTGGCGAAGTCGACAAGAACGGCCAACCCATCATGGAGCCAGGCGTCTGCAGCCGTCTGTCCGCCAAGGGTTGGGACCGGCAATGGCTCCTCGGTTGGCGTGACATCTGCCGAGCGAGCGATTCCCGGACTGCAATCACCGCGTTCCTGCCTTTGGCTGGCGTAGGTGACAAGTTCCTGCTGGAGCTCCCAGGGGTACCTCCGGCGCTCGTTCCGCTCTTGGGTGCCTGCCAATCGTCTTTTGTCTTCGACTACTCAAGCCGTCAAAAGCTCGGCGGCACCAGCATGAAGTACTTCACCTGGCGGCAGCTCCCCGTTCCAACCCCAGATTCCCTGAGGCCACACGCCGAGTTCGTCACCCCCCGGGTCCTCGAATTGGCCTACACCGCGACCGACATGGCCCCCTTCGCCCGCGACCTCGGTGACACCGGATCCCCGTTCCGCTGGGACGAAGAACGCCGTGCCGTGATCCGCGCAGAGCTGGACGCTCTCTTCTTCCACCTCTACGGCATCACCCGCGACGACACCGCGTACATCCTGGACACCTTCAATGTCACCCGCGACAACGACATCAAGGCACACGGCGAGTACCGCACCAAGAACCTGATCCTCGCCGAGTACGACCGGATGGCCGCCGCTGGCCTCACCCTGGAGACCCCGCTCACCGAGGGGGAGTTCGGTACCTACCGCTCCACTCTCACTCCGCCCCCCGGTCAGGGCCCCCGCCACGGCTGATCCGCCCCTCACCCAAGGAACCAACACCTCGTGGTGCGCCGAAGCCATACCAGTAACCCGCGCTCGGCCGTCGTTCTGACGTCGGGCGCGGACTGGGGTACGCGTGTCGCAGGGCAGCGGCGGGGGAGTGGGGCCGAGTTGCCGATGCCTCGGCGGCAGGTGGCGAAGGTCAAGGCGTTGCGGGAATCCCTCGGGCTGATAGGCGTGGCGATCAACGCCAAGCGCTGGGCTCAGGCGCGCTACATGCTCAGCCGGACACGGGCCTGGTCAACGCGCTGCCCGTCGACCAGACCATCAAGGAACGCAGGCAACTTGCCCTGCTACGGGCGAAGTTCAAAGCGAGCGGCACTCCCGCAGCCAAGCGCGCCGCGAAAACCAAGGCCGCTCCCGGGGTGCGGGCGGACGGCAAGAAGTCGGCCGCGGAACCCGCACCCCGGGAGGCTGCGCCGAAGTCGACTCCCGACCTCGGCGACCGCTACATCAACCGTGCCGCGCTCGGTTACGCCTCCGAGGCGCCCGACACGAAGCTCACGAACGACGCCCAGCCCTCGCGGCCCACAGCGAAGGGCGGGCGGGACAGGTCCTTCGAGTCCCTTACGTGAACGGCTCCTTCGGCTATCGCGACCTCCACGCAGCTGTCGCCCTCACTGCCGCTGTAGCTGGACTTGAACCAGGCAAGTTCCCTCGCGCCGCTGCTCATAGCTCTCCTCGCAGTCGCTCCAGCAGGACCCGGGATTCGTTGGGGTTCAGGGCCTGCGAGCGCAGTGTTTCATAGCGATGGCAGAGCACACTCACCTCTTTCGGGTCGGCGATGAGCCGCCCGTTCTTCTGCCCTTCGGCGTAGCCGAGCCGCCGCCCCTCCGGCGTCTCCAGAACCTGCACCGGACCATCCAGACACGCATGCAACCCCGCCTCCAGCGGAACCACTTGCAGCGTCACATTGCGCGGAGCGCTCCGCTCCAGCACGTGGTCCACCAGCCCCCGCATAGCCTCCGCATCCCCGAACCGCCGCCGGAACACATGCTCTTCGACGATGAAGCTGAACGGCACCTTCGGCCGGTCCCGCATCATCCGCTGCCGCTCCATCCGCGCCGCGAGCTGCTCCTCCAGCTCCTCGTCCGTCCGCAGCGGGATCGTGCCCTCGAACACCGCCCGCGCGTACGCCTCCGACTGCAACAACCCCGGCACCAACCGGCACTCGTACGTGCACAGGCTCACCGCCTCCCGCTCCAGCCGTGCCCACCGCCGGAACCAGGCGGCGAGCCCCACCTCACCCCGGGTGAGATGGCGGGCGGCCCTGCGCAGCGCACCCGTGTTGCCGGTCGCCTCCTCCGCGCGCTCCACGAACGCCTGGTCCGGCATGCGGCGGCCCAGCTCCACCGACTCCACGGTGTGCTTGGAGTACTGGACGACGGCGGCGAGTTCACACCGGCTGAGCCCCGCGTGTTCGCGTAAGGCCTGGACGACCGCGCCGAAGGTGCGCAGACTGTCCGAGGGCTGGGGTTCCCGCTCGACTTCTCCCGCCGGAGCCGTCCGGCCACCCCCACCCGTGGCCGCCTCCGTTTCGACGATGCCCATCCGCCGCCCCTTTCTCCAGCCCCCTCGGGCCCGCACACGTTCAGCCCCAGCGTGGCGGCCGAGCATGCGTACCGTCCACTCCATGTGCCCGTACGCTGACTCAGCGTACGTGATGTGAGCCTCGCCACAGGCCGATACGTGCGCCACGCTGGCGCCATGAACCAACCCGCTCCCCAACCGGCTCCCCACGTCACCACCGCCCCGCTCACCTTCACGCAGCTGATCTCCCCAACGCGGCGCGGCGCTCGGCTCGCCCGGCTGCTCAGCGCCGATCAACTGCGGTCCTGGGGCGTCCCGCAGGACCTCACCAAACGTGCCGAGATCGTCGTCGCGGAGCTTGCCGCGAACGCCGTGCTCCATGGCAGCCTGCCCGGCCGCAGCTTTCGGCTGACCCTCACGTTCGACACCGCACCCGGCCGCCTTCGCGTCGACGTCACCGACTCGCGCGGGGAACAAGTGGCCGCTGGTCCGTCCCGCGAGCGCCGCGCCCGACGCATCGCTCCCCACCAGCGGGCGCGGCCTCTCGCTCGTCGCCGCGATCGCCGACCGCTGGGACACGCTCCCCTATCCGCCCAGCGGCAAAACGGTCCGCGCCCTCCTCACGACACCCGTTCCCCCGCTGCACCCGAACTGACGACGTTCCGTCGGACACGCGTCCTCAGTTTGCGAGCGGCTGCGCGGGCCTTCGCGTCTGCCATGGCGATGGGCCGCTTGCGGCTGCCCTCGGTCTGGACGTCTGTACGACACGGTTTTCGGCACCCACTGGTTCTGGGACTATTCCGGAAACCGACGTTACGCAGTTGAATCCCCCGATTCAGGGCCGAAGGGCACCTCGTCCCCGCGATCATCCTCGGCCCAGCTCGACGGGGGCTGTCCGAAGATGGCACGTGCGGACTTGATCGTCAGTCGCCCGAGGACATGGTTGCCGCCGGCGCCGAGTGCAGCACCGATTCCCAGTGGCACCTGTTTGCTCAGCACCAGGACCCCCTGCTGGGTCCCGTACTTGGTGACGAACCGTGGTCCCAGCACCTTGTTGACCCGGTTGATCGCGCTCATGGGGATCGCACCGACGATGCGCCGTGCCCAGTAGGGGCCGGTGCGCCCGATGGCTTTGTCCAGAACCCGCACCGCCCCGTCGCCGAGGAGGACGGTCAGGACCAGGAGCTTGCGTCGCTCGAAGTCCTCAGGATGTATGGCATGAACCTCGGCCAGCGACAGCGTGTACAGCACTGACGCCTCGGTGAAGACCATGGCATCGGCCAGAGCCGTCGGGATACCGGCGCCGGGCACGATCCCTGCCGCGCCGGACGCTCCTCCGGACGCGGTGATGCCGGCGAGGTAGTAACGGTCCAACCGACGAATCAACTCCTGTGGAGTCTCGCCGGAATAGACTCGCCGCAGGCGCTCGACATTCTTTCTCGCCAGCGGCTGCTGGGCGACCAACGCCTTGTCGAGAGCCTGCTGAAGCATGCTCTTGACGTCATCGGCCTTGCTCATGGAGGTTCTGGTCCTCTCGGATCGCGAGCGCCTCGAGGGCGTCGACATACGGCCAGGTCTGAAGCTGGCGCTGACGGTGTGGGTGGGTGCGTCGGTTCTGGCACACGGGTCCGTCACTTCATCTGCACCCACCCGTGCAGCCCCTCCAGGTGGCGCGGCAGCCGGCTGCCCTGCCAACCCAGCACCAGCCGCTCCCGTGCACGGGTGACCATGACGTAGTACGCCATGCGCAGGGTCGCCGACGTGGGGTCGGTGGCGGCGTCGGTCTCGGTGTCCGCGATGACGACCGTGTCGAAGTCGAGGCCCTTGGTGCTGGCTCGGTGTACGAGGACGACGCCGGGGCGGGCGAGGTCGAGGTCGCGGTAGCGTCCCGAGGAGGCCGCCGAGCTGTACAGCTGGGGTTGGTGGGCGAGCCCGGCGCGTTCGAGGCGGCGCATGAGATCAGCCGCAGTGCGCGACGAGTTGGTGATGACGCCGATGCGGTCCTTCGGGTGCCGGGCCGCCATGGTGGCGATATGGCCGACGACGTCCTGGTTGCCGGAGTAGTGTCGGACGACGGGCAGGGCGCCGCTGCGGAAGGGCATCTCAGGACGGGTACCACCGGTGCGGAAGTGTTCGGCGAGGGAGGCGATCTCGCGCGTGTTGCGGTGGTTGCCGGTGACCTCTGCGCGTCCGGTGGAGCGCCCGAGGGCGTCGGTTATCTCGGTGAGGGTGCAGTTCGTCTCGGTGAGGCGTTGGCACTCGTCGGCGAAGACCGTGACGGAGGCGGCGGCGAGGCGGACCAACCGGTAGAAGCCTGGGGACAGGTCCTGGCCTTCGTCGACGACGAGGTGGGGGGTGGCCGCCTCGTTCTGGCCGAGGGTAGCGGCGGCCTGGTGGGTGAGGGCCGTCCAGTCGAACCAGCCGTCCTGGGTGCGCGGTGCGCCGTATCCGAAGTGACGCAGGACCCAGCCGTGGACGGTGGCGGCCTCGATGGGTGCGCCCGGGACCGTGAGGCCCTGAAGGGTGTCGCGCAGGAGCTGGCGCAGGAGGTTGGAGCGCGACAGCAGCAGGGTGGGTCGGCCGGTGAGGGCGAGGTGGACGGCGCGGTGCGCGGCGAGCAGGCTCTTGCCGCTGCCGGGTGGGCCGGTGACGACGTGGTTGCCCGTCAGCGGCAGGACGTCCAGGCAGTCGCGCTGGGCGGGGGTGAGGTCGGGGTGGAGGACGGAGGTGTGCGCGGCGGTCATGGGTCGTGTCATCCCAGGGCGGTGGCGGCCGCGTACTCGCGGCTGGCGGTGAGGACGTCGGTGAAGTAGCCGGGGACGAGGGCGGAGCCGACGACCAAGGCGCGGTCGAGCAGGGTGTTGCCGGTCTGGCAGCTCGTCTCGGGCAGCAGGGTGCAGGCGTGGCAGGCGGCGCGGTTGAGGTTGCCGAAGCCCTGGCCGGTGTGTTCGGCGCACAGCGGGTCGGCGGAGCACCAGGCGGCTGCCTCCAGCATGCGGATGAGTGTTTCGGCGAAGTGCGGGGCCTCGCCCTGCCGGACCAGGCCGCCGAGGGTGCCTTCCGCGTCGCCGGCGGCGGTGTAGATGAGCAGGCCGCGCTGGCCGTACTCGGTTCGCCCGTAGACGCGCTCGCGCAGGCTGGCGGTGGTGTAGCCGGAGTCGAAGGAGAGCTGGCGGATGAGCAGGTGGGCGAGGGTGTGCAGGAGCAGGAAGCGAGGGGAGAGTTCGCTGCCGAGGGTCTCGGCGAGCTGCTCGTCGCGGAACGACGCGTCGAGGTCGGTGCGGATTCCGTGGACGTGGGCCCGCACGCGGGGGTCGTTCTCCCAGGTGGTCAGGCGCTGCTCGTCGAGGGTGAGGACGATGCCCTCGCCGTAGACCTCGGTGGCGGGCAGCCAGCGCAGGCGGCCGCTGGTGTCGGCGGGTACGAGGGTGCCGCCCAGGGAGTGGCGGCGGAATCCGGTGAGTGCCCGCACCTCGCGGAGGCGGTCGGCGAGGATGACGCCGTCGATGTGCGCGTCGAGGGTGGCCCACGGCTCCTCCGCCTCGCCGTCGAGTCCGAGGCCGCCACGGCGGATCGCGAAGTCACCAGTCGGCTCGGGGAGTTCGATGGCGTCGAAGGCGTGCCACTCGTCGCGGCTGAGGTCGATCTTTCCCGACTCCGGGCGGTCGGCGGGCTGGGGCGCGGTGGAACCGGTGGCCTCGGCGATGAGCTGGTCGATGAGGCTGTCGGGGACGTGGGTGTCGTCCTGGATCATGGAGCGGAAGGTGTCGGCTCGGGGCGTATCGAGTACGTCGAGCAGGATCGGCCAGTAGCCGTGGCCCCGGACGGCCTCCGCCGCGTCCTGCTCCGCGCGCGGCAGCTCGGCGGACTGGGGGATGTCGAGAGCCGAGTAGACAACCGGGTAGTAGACATTGCCGGCGGTGCGCTGAACGATGTGCACCTGCTGGCCGCAGGAGGTGCTCTGGTGCGGGCGCTGCCAGGGGTTGCGGCCCGAGCAGCGTCCGCCCTGGGGGCCGAGGATGTCGAGCAGGTCGCGCTCGGCGCCGCAGGGCTTGCCGTCTTTCCCGGTCGCTCCGCAGTGCACCGAGAGCGCCTCGAGTCCGGAGGCGCGGTCGGCGACGCGGAAGCTGAGCCGGCGGGCCTTCCACGCGTCCTTCGCCTCGGAGCACTCGGCGCGCTGGTCGGTCGGGAGGTGGGAGTGGGCCCAGTACCACCAGTCGACGTCGTCGAGGTGGCCGTCGGCGCAGATGCGGACGAACCGCATCGGCGTAAGGCGGGGCGCGGCGGCGCAGGACGTGCAGACGGGAGGCTCGCCGGGCTTTTCGTGCTCACGCAGGAAGCGGACCATGCTCCGGCAGGCGCCGCAGAACAGCCAGCCGGGGAAGCGGACGTAGGGGACGCCGGGGCGGTCGGGCTGGTCGTAGCGGTCGTTGAGGGTGTGGGGCGCGGCGTAGAAGCCCGTGACGCCCAGCCGGGCGGCGAGCCGTGCGGAGGGGACCGCGGTTTTGCCCTGCGGCCAGGTTTCGATGCCGGCGGCGACGAACGACTCGCCCTGGACGTCGAGGACGGCGCCGACGCCGAACGGCAGCACGGTCTGTGCCTGGCGGACCCGCAGTTTGCGCTTCACTTTCCTGCTCCCGTCACAGTGATCTGGCATTCGCGGTCCACACTCCGCATGGAATTGAGGGTTTCCCACAGGCCGTAGCGCTGCTCGAAAACCTTGAGCAGGTTCCGGTGACCCTTCCCCTGGCTGCGGTAGAAGAGGTCCTTGCTCTCGGCGGCGGCTGTCCGGGCCTCCCGGTACCAGTCGGCCAGGAGATTGCCGAGTTCGGTGCGGACGTCGGCCCGTACGCCGTCGGCGCGGGCTCCCGTGGCGCCGCTCTCCGCGATGGCGGCGCGCTCGGCGAGGGCGTCGGCGATCCGCTCGGCCTCTTCCTGGTGGCGGGTGATGTGTCCGGCCTGGTTCTCGGCGGCCAGGCCGAGCCGGTGGCGGACCAGGATGACGAGCGCGGCGTGGAGGGCGCGGTGGCGGGCGGGTGGGGACCAGGGGGTGACGCTGGCGGGTTCGACGTAGCGGTAGAGCGCCCGGTGGTAGTCGAAGAAGGTCTCGTAGTGGGACCGGTCGCGCGGGCGGGTGGCGTTGAAGTAGGTGACGACGAGTCCGGGCACGCGGTGGCGGCCGACGCGGCTGGTGGCCTGGATGTACTCGGCGGTGGTCTTGGGCTGGCCCTGCATGAGCAGGTAGGCGAGCCGCTTCACGTCGACGCCGACGGAGAGCATGTTGGTGCACGGGAGGAAGGACACCGACAGCGGATCGTCCCAAGGTTTTTCGAGGCGGTCGAGGAGGATGGGCTGCTCGGCGCGCGGCAGGTTGCTGGTCAGTTCCTGTACGTCGCCGTGGCCGAGGGCGCGGACGCCGGCGCCTTCGTCGAGGCCCCGGAGCTGGGCGGGGATGTCGTCGCCGGCCGCGGTGACGGTGCGGCCGAGTTCCCGCAGGCTGTGGTGGTAGGCGACGAGGGTCCAGTAGTCGTCGCGGTGTTCCTCGGGGAGCTGGTGGACGCCCTGGAGCATGGCCGCCGTGGTGGCGACGGCGCCACGGCCCGCGGTGTGGCCCTGCGCCATGACGCCCAGGTAGAGGCGGCCGGGGCGGCCGGTGTCGGGGACGGCGAAGAAGCTGTCGCGGGCGTCGAGTCCGGACGGCGGGAAGAGCTGGACGTCCTGGTGGTGCAGGGCGCGGACCTGTTCGGCGGAGCGCCGGATGGTGGCCGTGGCGGCGACGACCTTGGGCGGGCGGCCGTCCGGGCCTGTGCACAGCTCCAAGATGGCCGCCTCGTAGAGGCCGACGGTGGTGCCCAGCGGGCCGGTGAGCAGGTGCAGCTCGTCCTGGATGATCAGGGACGGGGGCGGGTTGCCGACGCCGCTTTCGGTGCCGGTGGCGGCGCCGAAGAAGCTGCCGGATTCGGACTCCCAGGCGAGCCGGGCGAACTTGTCGACGGTGCCGAGGACGAAGGTGGGCGGGTGCCGGTAGAGGTGCTGGTCGACGACGGCGACGGGCAGGACGTCGTGGAAGGCGCACTTGTCGCGCGGGCAGTAGAAGGCGAAGGCGTCCGCTTCGGCGCGGATCCCGTAGTCGGCGCGGACGCTGGACCGGGTCGGCGGCAGGATGCGGGTGCCGCACCACGGGCAGCGGTCGAGGATGAAGACGTCCTCGGGGTGGGTAGCCTCGCGCTGCTGGTCGAAAGCGTCCTTGGCCTTCTGGAATGTGTTGGGGGTGGTGGTCTCGCCGACCCACAGGCCGATGGTGATCGGCTTGCCGCCGAGGCCGAGTCCGGGCTCGTCGCGGCGGAGGTGTTCCAGGGCGCAGATCGTGGTGGCGGCGCGCTGGAACTGCTGGGTGGTGAGCAGGCTGAGGGTGTAGCGGCTGAGCACGGTGGTCCCGCCGCCCTCGTCGCGGAGGCGGCGCAGGGCGATGGTGAAGGCGGCCAGGAGCAGGTACGCCTCGGTCTTGCCACCGCCGGTGGGAAACCAGATCAGGTCGGTGGTCGCGCGGTCGGGGTGGTCGGGTTCGGCGACCCCGTCGAGGGCGAGGAGGAAGAAGGCGAGCTGGAAGGGGCGCCAGGTGGCGTCGGGGTCGACGGGCGGGTCAAAGGCCACGGGCTCCGAGCGCGGGCGCCGCAGGCCGGCCTGGTCGGGGGCGGAGTGCCGCATCTGGAGCAGCATGGCGCGCTGCGCGATGCGGAAGGCGGCCAGCAGTTCGGGGCGGTCCGGGTCGCACAGGGTGCGCACGCCGGCCTCGATGCGGGCGACCGCCTGGTGGACACGGCCGAGGATACGATCCGCGGCCTCCCGCCCCCAGGGCGGCACGTCGACGGACCGCTGGCCCACGTACCAGGCGTGGTAGGAGGCGGCGAACTCCGCGAGCTCCTCGCGGAGTTGGTCGCCGCTGACAGCGGGGTCGGCCAGGTGGGCGAGGCGGAGCGCGGGTGCGTCGAGCGGGCCGCCGGCCCGGATGGCGGGCACCTCGGCACGTGGCAGGACCTCGGAGGCGAGACGTTCCACGGCGCCGTCCTCGCCGCGGTCCTCGCGGACGGCGCAGCCGTGGCCGACCGCATGAGTGACGACATGCCGGTACTGCAGGCGTAGTTCGCGCTCCTCGGGGTCCCGGCTGGCGAGCCGGACGCTGGGGTACGGCAGCACGGCGCCGTCGGCGGGGCGGACCGTGAGGCCGCACTGGAAGAGCATGTCATCCCAGCTCGGCGCCTTGCCGTCGGAGCCATCGTGGCGGGCCGTGTTGACCAGGGCCACGGTGATGAGCGTGCCGTCGCCGTAGGAGCGGCGGCGCAGCCGGATTTCCGCGCGGCCGTCGAGGACGGGCACGGTCTCCCGGTCCGGGCCGATGGTGTGGGTCTCGGCCGCGAGGGGGACACGGCGCCAGTGCCGGCCGCGCCCGGGTTCGCTCCGCCGGGTCTCGTAGCAGGCGGCGGCGCAGCCCACCTCGATGTGTGCGGCGTTGGTGTAGAAGCTGAGGCCGAGGGAGGCGGGTAGCCAGCTGTTGGTCTCGGGCACAGGGTCGGGGGCCGGATCCACGTCGGGGGCGTCCTGCTCGGCTCCGGGCGCATCGGGGTCGTCGGCCGCGAGGGCGAGCTGCCGCTCCAGCTCTGCCTGTTGCGGGTAGAGCGTGCCCATGAGGTACTGCCGGTCGGGCGGGGCATCGAGCATCTCGTCGTCATCGCCGACGGGGCCGACGAGCTGGCGAGTGAGGTAGTCGACCAGCTCTTGGCGCGGGTCCATGCACGGTTCCTTCGGATCAGAGGTATGTGTGGAGCGGGGACGGCGGGGTCCGCGGTGGACGCGGACGTTCAGGCGGCTGGCGGCTTCAGCCCGTGGCGGGCCAGCTGGCCGTGGAACTTCGCCCTGGCCTTTCCTTCGATCTGGCGAATGCGCTCTCGGGTGACGCCGAAGACGGCGCCGATGTCCTCCAGCGTGTCCGGCTCGTCACCGTCGAGACCGGTGCGCCGGACGAGGACGTGCCGCTCCCGCTCGGAGAGGTGCTCCAGAACGTGTCGCACGCGCGCCTGGAACTCCTTGCGGATCAACACGGCGGCGGGGCCGGGCAGTCGGCTCGGCCCGATGACGAGGTCACCAAGGGCCGTGTCGTCGCCGATGACCCGGTCCAGGGAGTCGGTGGGCCGGCTGATCCTGCGTATCCTCTCCACTTCGGCGAAGGTGAGACCGCTGACGTAAGCCACGTTGTCGACGGTCCTGGGTCGGCCTTCGCTGAGCAGCTTGCGTTCGGCCTTGGCGACCTTGGCGACCTTTTCATGAAGGTGCACGGGCAGCCGGATCAGAGTGCCTTCGTCGGCGATGGCCCGCGTGATGGCCTGCTTGATCCACCAGGTGGCGTAGGTCGAGAACTTGTAGCCCTTGGTGGCGTCGAACCTGCGGACCGCGCGCAACAGTCCGATGGTGCCGTGCTGGACGAGATCGTCAGTATCCAGCCCGCGTCCCTGGTGGTACTGCGCGATCTTCCATACGAGCCGCCGGTTGTGCAGGACGAGGCAGTCGTGAGCGCGTCGCCGCTCGTCGTCGGGGGACAGCGCCGCGATCTCCTCCTTTGGTACGTCGCGGCTGAGATGGTCGGCACTGCCGCGGAGGAGAACCGCGAGGCCCACTTCCTCCTCCGCCCTCAGCGTCACCCGGGCCGGGTTCCGGCGCCACCGGTCCGCTTCCAGCACGGCCCGCGCGGCGCGGACGGCGTCGGACAGTGTGTCGTGCGGGGCGACAGCGGCGGAACGGGTGCGCTTGGTGGTGTGCGGCGGCCTCGCGGAGGCGGCAGCCGGAGCGGGATCACGGCCCATCGGCCGGGCCTCACCGGGTACTGCCGGCTCGGCCGGTGTGCCGTGCGGGCGGGGACGGGCGATGGGGAAGTCGGCGGTCAGCTCACGGGCTTCGGCCAAGCTCAGCCGGTGGAGCCGCACCACGCCATCGTGGGCGAGCTTGCTGACGGTACCGTCGGCTGCGGCGTAGCGGGCCAGCATCCGCCGGGCCTGAGCCAGGCGTGCGGCCGCCTCGGTGGCGACGGGGCCGGGCGCGGCGGCGACGGGCGGTAAGGCAGCCGCTTTCGCAGATGGGGCTTTGGCCCGGGTCGTGAGGTCGGAGGCGGGCGTGGGGCGGTGGTTGGCGCGACCCCGGGGCGAGGCCTTCACGCGGAGGCCGACGGCGACGAGTCCGGTGCGCAGCCCTCGCCGCTGCTCGTCGGTCGTGAGCCCGAGTCGGTCCGTTTCCAGAGCGAAGGCCCGCTGACTGATGACTCCGCCACGAGTGGCGCCGCGTTTGAGCCTTTCGATGACGGACGGCAACTCTGCCTCGATCGCGCGCCGTTCGGCGTCGGTCATCGGCTCTCTCCCCATGAGACCCCCCTTGTCCGGCACTCGAGCGCCGGTTCCGCCCGGCGGAGTTGGCCGGACAAATCACACTGTAGGAGCACTGTGTTTACAGTGTCAACACGATCTTCGCTCCCCTTGCGTCACTTGACGGCGTCAACGGGTACAGTGATGCGGGTTCGCGCAGGCCTCGCCCTACCCGGAGGGTCATCCATGCCGCAGCCCGACCGTCTCCCCGGCACGCCCGACTTCCGCATCGCGCTGCCCAAGGACAGCGGTGAGGCGCACGGGCATCTGCTCACCGAGTTCGGCGGCAACGGCACGTACAAGTTCTGCCTGCACAAGGGGTCGATGGTGGCCGCCGAGGCATGGCCCGGACTCGGCGACCACGCCCGCCGCTTCCGCGCGGAGCTGCGCGCGAGCGGTGGGCTCGTGGACGCCCCCGCCGACCCCGGTCGGCCGCAGGCACCGCCGCGCTGGGTGGCGACCCGGGACATCGCCTGCAACTCCTCCTCGGCCGCCGCCGCGCTGGTGTACGGCTACGACGCCTCCGGGCCCGAGTCCTGGCGGACCGCCGAGGGTCACCCGCTCGCCGACTACCTGTCCACCACCTGGCGCGCCCCGCGCAAGGCGTGGCTGGTCCGCGGCTCCAACGTCTCAGGGCACAACCTGGTGCGGCAGCTGTGGCTGGAGGAAGGGTTCGTCTCACTTGCGGGCGCTCATCTGCCGCCTCTTGAGGAGGCCGATCCCACCAAGAGCGCGCTGCGCCGCTACGTCGAGGACGGGTACGAGGGGGCGGCCTCGTACCACCAGAAGCGGGGCCTGGTCGACGAGTTACACGCCTTCCTGACACAGATGCGGGTCGGTGACACGGTGGCCACCATCGACGGTGGCCGTCTGCTGGCCGGGCGGATCACCGGGGAGGCCGTGCAGACCCCGTCGCCGGGCGGGTTGTCGAATCTGCGGCGGGCCGTCAGCTGGCAGACGGACAGCCACGCGTACGAGGAGCTGCCGGACGAGGTGCGGCAGAAGCTGTCCGCGCAGCATGACGTCGTCGATCTGACCGGGGTCATGGACGCGCTGGACGAACTCACCGGGGATACGGAGCGGGCCTACCCGACGGCGGCCGGCGGCAGCGGCGAGCACCCGGGCGGCGGGGTGGCGCAGCGGGAGCCAGCACTGCCGGACATCACCGACGCCCTCGCCGCCGACCTCCTGGTCCACGACCGCGCCTGGCTGGAGGAGCTGCGCGAACTGCTTGTTGACGAAAAGCAGTTGGTGCTCCACGGCCCGCCGGGCACCGGCAAGACGTACACGGCTATGAAGCTGGCCGAGCACTTCGGCGGCGGCCCGGAACAGGTCAAGATCGTCCAATTCCACCCCTCGTACACGTACGAGGACTTCTTCGAGGGGTTCCGGCCCATGGAGGATCCCGAGACGCGGGACGTGGCCTTCCGGCTGACGGCGGGCCCGCTCCGGGAGCTGGCCGACCTCGCCTTACGCGAGGGGAACCGGCACGTCCCGCACTTCCTGATCATCGATGAGATCAACCGCGCCAACCTGGCGAAGGTCTTCGGCGAGCTGTACTTCCTCCTCGAGTACCGGAAAAGGTCCCTGCGTCTCACGTACTCCGGGGACGACTTCTACCTACCGCCCAACCTCTTCATCATCGGCACGATGAACACCGCCGACCGGTCGATCGCCCTGGTGGACGCGGCGATGCGACGCCGTTTCGCGTTCGTGGAGCTGTCCCCGCGCACCGAGCCGACCGCCGGACTGCTCGAGCGCTGGCTGAAGCGCGAGGGCAGGAACACGGAGCCCGCCCGCCTCCTCGACGCCCTCAACGCCCGTATAGACGACCCGGACTTCGCCATCGGCCCTTCGTATCTGATGAAGCCCGGTGTCTACCGCGAAGGCGGCCTGGAACGGACCTGGCGCACGAAGATCCTGCCGTTGCTGGAGGAGCACCACTACGGCGACGGTCTCGACGTCGCCGCCCGCTACGGCCTCGACGCGCTGCGCGAGCAGCACCCGTGACCGTGCCCGTGCCCGTGAGCGAGGTGACGCTGCGCGAGTACGGGCCCGCCGTCTCCGTCCCGCTGGGCGCCGGGGCCGGGCGGGCCCTCGCCGCCTCCGGCATCCTGCAGAGCGCCACCCCGGATCCCGGCCGGGACGGGCACTGGCTGCTGCGGGCGGGCAGCCGGGTCGGCGCCGTGCGCACGCCCGGCGGACCGGTCGTGCGGATCGTGCCCAAGACCCCGGTGAGCCGGCTGTTCTTCCTGCTCGGGTTCAGCCTCGACCCGGCGCGCGCCTGGCGCGACAGCCGGGAGGGCACCGTCGACACCGGCGCCTACGATGACGTCGTCCCCGGGCTCGCGCACGCCGTGGAGCGGCAGATCGACGCGGCGCTGCGGCAGGGGGTCCTCCAGGGCTACCAGGAGGTCGAGGAGACCGCGCTGGTCGTGCGTGGCCGGATACGCGAGGCCGAGCAGATCCGGCGGCACTTCGGCCGTACGCCGCCCGTGGAGATCATCTACGACGCGTACACCGCTGACACCGCCGAGAACCGCATCCTGCGCGCCGCAGCCGAGCGGCTGCTGCGGCTGCCGGGCGTCCCCGGGCCCGTCCGGCGGCGCCTCGCTCACCAGCGCGTACGTCTGGCCGACGCCTTGCCGCTGTTACCGGGACAGGAACTGCCGAGGTGGCAGCCGTCCCGGCTCAACTCCCGCTACCAGCCCGCGCTGCGGCTCGCCGAGGCCGTCCTGCGCGGCTCCTCACCGGAACATCGGCTCGCCGGGCCGGAGCCGCTCGCCGTGGACGGCTACCTGCTCGACATGAACAAGCTGTTCGAGGACTTCGTCACCGTCGCCCTGCGCGAGGCCTTTCGCGAGCACGGTCTGACCGCGCGTCTCCAGGATCTCCACCACCTCGACACAGCGGGTCTCGTACGGATGCGCCCCGATCTCGTCGTGCGCACCGGGGACGGCCGCACCCCGCTCGCCGTGGTCGACGCCAAGTACAAGGTCGAGAAGGCCGACGGGCTCCTCAACGCCGACCTGTATCAGGCGCTCGCGTACGCCACCGTGCTGGGGCTGCGCGAGGCGCACCTGGTGTACGCCGCCGGACGGCAGCCCGAACGCCGCCACGAGGTGCGCGGGACGGCGGCGGGGCCGGACAGCCAAGGGATGCACCTGTACCAGCACAGTCTCGACCTCTCCCGCGAACCAGAACAACTCCTGTCGGCCGTCAGGGACGTCGCCGGACGGCTGGCGTGGACGGCGTCACCTTCGTGATCACGCAACCCCGTCAGGCTGAAAGAAAGGAACCCCATGCCCCGGCTCGCCTTCGCCCAAAGCTTCTGGGACGGCTACGAGACGTTGGAGAAGCCGGTGCGAGCCGGAGTACGCAAGGCCATGGCGAAATTCCACACCATGAGCGCCGCCGAACTCAACGCCGATAAGGGACTGCACCTGGAGTCCGTCGAGAACGCCCGTGACCGGCGGATGCGCACTATCCGCGTCACCGACTTCTGGCGGGGCGTCGTCCTCGCCCCCGACGACGGCAGCGATGTGTTCCTGCTGGTCAACGTTTTGCCGCACGACGACGCCTACACCTGGGCGGCGAAGCGTCTGTACAGCGCGAACTCCGCGACCCGGGCTCTGGAGGTACGCGACGCCGTCGCCCTGGACGAGCTGACACCGCTGTACGAGACGGCCGCGCGCACGGCTCCCCGACTGCTGTTCGCGCACGTCTCCGACGGCACGCTGCGCGAGCTGGGCATCGACGATCAGGTGCTGCGCGCCGCGCGCTCCCTGGTGGACAAGGCCCAGCTGGAAGCGTTCGCCACGCTCCTGCCGGAGGACCAGCTGGAGGTGTTGCAGTACCTCGCGCAGGGCTTCAGTCCGGAAGAGGTCTACCGCGATGTCGTCGCCGTCCGCCGGCCCGCCGACGCGCCTGCCGAGCCGGTCGAGGACCTGGCCACGGTCATCGCCAACACGTCCGCCCGTATCCGGCTGGTCACCGGGGGGCGGGAGCTGGCGGAGATCCTTGAGAAGCCGTTCGCGGCCTGGCGGATCTTCCTCCATCCCTCCCAGCGGCGTGTCGCCTACCGCACTTCCTACGGTGGCCCCGTCCAGGTCACCGGCGGCCCCGGGACGGGGAAGACGGTGGCCGCCCTGCACCGGGTGGGGCACCTGCTCGGCCGTTCCGCCGACGGCCGGGTCCTGCTCACCACGTACACCAACGCGCTGGCCGCCGGGCTACGTGAGATGCTCGGCCTGCTTCTCGACGGGGACGAGAAGCTGCTGGCCCGGGTCGATGTGACGACCGTCGACGCCTACGCGCACGCCGTCGTGCGCGCCACGTCGGCGGCCCCGCCCAAGCCCATCGGCGACCGGGAACAGCGGCAGCTGTGGGAGAAGGCCGTCCATCAGCTCGGCCTGCCGTTCACCGCCCAGTTCCTGGCTCAGGAGTACCGGCACGTCGTGCTCGGCCAGAACCTCCGCGATCTCGACGCCTACCTCGGCGCGAGCCGCCGCGGCCGCGGCACCGGCCTCGGCCCTTCGCGCCGCCGGGAGGTGTGGCGGGGCGTGGAGCGGTTCGAGCAGCTCCTGCACGACCGCGGCGAGACCACGCACCTGCGGGTCTGTGCCCACGCTGCGGAACTCCTCGCCGGTGAACCGGCCCCGTACGCCCATGTCGTCGTCGACGAGGCACAGGACCTGCACCCCGCACAGTGGCGTGTGCTGCGCGCCGCCGTGTCCCCCGGCCCCGACGACCTGTTCGTCACCGGTGACCCGCACCAGCGGATCTACGATTCCCGAGTGTCGCTCGCCTCCTTGGGCATCGCCACGGCCGGCCGCAGCTTCCGGTTGCGCGTCAACTACCGCTCCACCGAGGAGATACTCGCCTGGTCGGCGCGGCTCCTCGCGCCCGTCACCGTCGACGCACTCGAAGGCGAGGGGACGGACTCGCTGGCCGGATACCGCTCGCTGCTGCACGGGCGCCGACCCCAGGCGCAGGGGTACGCGACCCGGCAGCAGGAGACCGAGGCCCTGGTGGGCCGGGTACGGGCGCTGCTCGCCGAAGGCCTCGCACCGCATGAGATCGGCGTGTGCGCGCGCTTCAACCTCTCCCTGGACGCGGCCGAGGAGAAGCTGAAGGCCGCCGGCATCCCGGTGCTGCGGGTCAAGGGGCAGACCACGCGGGGAGCGGATGGGGTACGGCTGGCGACGATGCACGCGATGAAGGGGCTGGAGTTCCGGGCGGTCTCCGTCCTCGGGGTCAGTGAGGGCGCTGTCCCGTTCGCCCGTGAGATCACCCCGCGCGAGGCGGACCCACTGCAGCACGACGCCGACCTGCTCCGGGAACGCTGCCTCCTCTTCGTCGCCTGTACGCGCGCCCGCGAAGCCCTGAGCGTGACGTGGAGCGGGACCGCGAGCCCGTTTCTGCCGCGCGCCGCCTGACCGGCCACCCGGAGCGGACGGGTGCGGGACACCTACCCGAGGCGCCCCGCACCGTCCTCACTCCGGCGGCGTCAGGGCGCCCGTGGCGAGGCCGTCACGGGCGACTTCGGCGAGCTGCCGGCTCAGCTCGTCGACCCTGCGCATTCCCGCCTCGAATGCGGACAGGGCCCGGAAAGCGGAGCCGTACCGCCGCTGGTCGTCGATGCCCATGCGAGGGATACGTGAGCCCCTGCTGTCGAAGCGGTAGGTCCCACTGGCACTGGTGGACCGGCGGGCGTTGACGGAGCTGCGCACGAAACCCTGCAGAAAGTCCGTGTCGAGCTGCTCGCTGGCCGACACCGGTTCCGGGCCGGCGTCGTGCGCGACGAGTCCGGCGCGGACGAGATCCGCGACGCTGGTGGTGGCCCCGTCCAGGGAGCCTGGGCCGCCGCCCGGCGCAAGCTCGGGCAGGAGGGTGGCGAGGCGACGGATCTGGTCCTCCAGCTCCTCGCGGAGGGCGGCGTATTCACCCGGATAGTCCCGGTGCCGGACCCGCAGATGGCTGCCGGGGGTCAGGTCGACCGTGTCGTCGAGAAGCTCGATCAGCGGCACCTCGGCGACCTGTTCGGGGCGTGGTTCCAGGCTTCCGTCGGGGCTGTTGCCGGTCAGGTCGACCATGCGCACGGTGTGGTTCGCGTCCGCGGCTCCCGTGTTCTCGGGGCGCCGCAGACACCACAGGTGGACGGGCAGGGCGTGAGAGGTCGCCGTCCCCGGTGGCAGGGCGACCACTTGGCGCACGATGCCCCGGCGTACGAGCTCCGCCCGGATGCGGCGGCCTGCCTTTCGGTAGGCGACTGAGGCAGGCATGACCATGAGGACGTGTCCGCCGGGTTCGGTGTGCGCGTAGGCGTGCTGGAGCCACGCGAGCTCCCCTTCGGCCTTGGAGGGGGTACCGAGTTCCCAGCGGGAGTCGAGCAGCAGCTCTTCCCGCCCCCACTCGGTTACGCCGGCCGGCGGGTCACAGACGACCAGGTCCGCCTTGAGATCCGGCCACGCGTCCGCGCGCAGCGAGTCACCTGCCACGACGAGTACTTCCGAGCGGCCCAGGAGATCGGCGCGGAGCTGTGCGAAACGGGCGCTGTCGGCGTCCATCTCCTGGCCGCGGCAGCACATCCCCGATGTGGAGGCTACGGACAGGAGCAGCACCCCGATTCCGCAGGCCGGATCGAAGACCGTGGAGTCGGCCGGCAGCTCCGGGGTGAAGTGACATACAGCCCGCACCACGCGCTCGGGAGTCACCTGGTCCGATCCCGTACGACGAGCGGAGTCCATGAACCGTTCGGTCAGCCCGTGCACGAGGTCGGCGGGTGCTCCCGTCCGGGCGAGACCCCGTACCCGGACGGCGATGTCATCCGGCAGTCCCGGCTCGTGTCCTCCTGCCAGCGCCCCGGCCACCTGCGCCAGGCCCGCGACCATCTGTTCGCCGTACGCGGCCCGCATGGCCTGCCACAGCTCGACCTCGGGCGATACCTCCCGACCTTTGCGCTGCCTGTCCAGCCATTCCTGGACCTCGGTGAGCGCGTAGAGCGGACTGTTCGCAGCACCTCCCGCCGGCGCGGGGAAGTCGTCGTAACGCCGACGCCAGTTGGAGACAGCGGCCCGTGTCACTCCGGCCAGCCGAGCGATCTCGGAGCCGGTGACAAGAGGTCCGACCGATGAAGCGGCACTGTCCGTCATGGTTTCAGTGTACACGGGCTGTCGCCCATATTCGTGACCAATATCCGTTAACTACATACACATGCCGATGTCAAAATCTTGCGTGTACTGGACCGGTGTGATGTCACGTGTTCTCGACCAGTCGCCCTCGCTCTGGTCCTGAGTGCAGGGTGGCCCGATTCCTTCCGGCTCCCCGCTGACGCGGAGGTGACGCGCAACCAAACGGGCAACAAAGTGATAATCCGTGCGCTGCCTGTCAACGTCTGGGTGGCGAAAGCACGCTGATGGACCCACGAAGCAGACGCTGCGCGAGCTTGAGCCTGCAGCTACGTCGGCGTCAGCACGGTCGTGAGGGGCGTCGACCGTGGGGATGTGCCGTTCCTCGGGCCGACGGCGGCCTCGGCGCGGCCGCTGTCGGCGGGATGGCCCGCGTCGGCACCCTGTGCGGTGGGGGCCGAGCGGACGGACGGGGTCGGCCCGCTCGTGATGGTGGGGAAGTGGTGTCACAAGATCCGCGCGTACCCGGTCTAACGATTGAGCCGGGAAGGAGGACGCCGTATGGATCACGGTGACGTGGTGCCGATCGCGGAGTTGCTCGACGAGCGTCGGTATCTGCTGGATGTGGCCTACTGGATGCTGGGCAACCGCGGTGAGGCGGAATGCGTCGTCGATGAGACCTATCGCCGGTGGTACGGGCTGTCGGACGCGGGGCGCGAGCAGATCACGGCTCCTCGCTCCTGGCTCGCGAAGACCGCCGGCGGGATCTGCCTGGGACGTCTCGTCCTGCCCGGCCGGGGCGCGGGAGGCCGCGCGGGCGGCCGCGGGGGAGGGCGCCGAACACGGGCGGCGGACGGCGAAGGGCCGTGGGCGGTGGTGGAGGGGGAGGTCAGCCGGGCGCTGCTGGACGCGTTGGACTCCGTGTCGCCCGCCGAACGGGCGGCGTTCGTGCTCAACGACGTCTTCGGGATGACCTCCGGCGCGATCGCCGACATCGTGGGACGCACGGAGGCGGAGTGTGCCGAACTCGCCCACCGGGTCCGCCGCGGGCTTCGCGCTCAGCGCTCACTCCCCACGACACCCGAACGGCACGACTCCCTCGCCCGCGCCGTTCGCGACGCCTGCGCCGCCGAAGACGCCGCACTGCTCGCCTCGCTCCTGTCCCCGGACGCCACGGCGTTCTTCGACGGCGGCGGTAAAGTCCGGGCACTGGCCGGCCCCGTCCACGGCAGCCGACGGGTCGCGCACAGCCTGCTCACCCTGCTGGCCGACCGCCCCCGCACCACCCTGGCCACGCACTCCGTCAACGGCCGCACCGGGCTCGTCGTCCGCTACGACCGCCAAGTCGCCGCCGTCATCAGCCTCGACATCGCCGACCGCCACATCGCACAGGTCTGGGTCACCCTCAACCCCGACAAACTCGATGCCTGGAACCACACCCCGGAAACCGGTGGCTCCGGCTCCGGCCGGAGCCCGGCACACCGGGGCGACGGCTGGTCCTGATCACTCAGCGGCCGGCGCCGTGCCGCGGTCACACACCAGGCGCAGGGCTGACGCCGGTCGCGAAGCGGGAACGCGAACCGAGGAATGCGGCGATCTTGCTCGGGCTCAGCACCCACATCAGCTTGTGGATGCCCTCCGTCGAGGCGGCTATCGCCACGAACGCGGAGGGCTTGCCATCTCGGTGGATCATCAAGCTCGTACGGCCGTTGGCATCGACCAGCCCGAGGTCCACATCCCGCCAGAACCGCGGATAGGACGTCGAGAGGTTGGCCACGCGGGCACGGCCCAGCACAGGGATACGAGCGGCGCCCCGCATCCCGTTGCCATCGGTCAGACTGACGACGTCGGGCGCGAAAAGTGCTTCCAACGAGGCCACGTCCCCCGTTCGAGCCGCTGAGACGAAGGCGTTCAGCAGGCGTCGGTGCTCCGTCGTGTCCACGCTCTCGCGCCGCTCGTCCGACAGGTGCTGACGAGCGCGGCTCACGATCTTCCGCACGTTGACGACACTGAGGTGAAGGATCTCGGCGATCTCGGGATAGGAGTAATCGAACGCCTCGCGCAGTACGTATGCGGCGCGCTCGGTGGGACTCAGCTTCTCCAGCACCAGCAGCAGAGCCATCTCCAGGGCCTCCGCGCGCTCCGCGCCCAGTGCGGGGTCCGCACTCGTGTCGACGGGCTCGGGCAGCCACGGTCCGATGTAGGTCTCCCGACGGACCCGCGCCGACTGTGCGACGTTGATGGCCAGACGGGTCGTCGTGCTCGAGAGAAAGGCCACCGGGCTGACCACCGCGGAGCGGTCGGTCCTCTGCCAGCGCAGCCACACTTCCTGGAGCACGTCCTCGGCCTCGGCCGCGCTGCCGAGCACGCGGTAGGCGATTCCGAAGAGACGTAATCGGTGCCGCACGAAGACGGAGACGGCCTCTTCGAGATCACTTGCCGTGGGGGACTCCGTGGGAGACGGTTCGACATGCATGATCCTGAGGTCTCCGTTCCTCCGGTTGTGGCTGTCCCGTGACAGGAGCACACGGTTGTCGCACGGCTACGGTACGGCGGGACGGCCGAGGCCGTCCCGCACCTCGGACGCGCTCGGTCGCGGAAGCACCGGCAGCCGTGTCGTCAGAGGTTGGAGAAGCGACCGGCCTGGGCGAGGAGCTGCTCGGCGTCGTCGAGCGGGGGGTAGATCCACACCGTATTGATGTCCTGCTTGAGACGCTTGGCCTCCTCGCCGGCCATCCGCACCACCCGGTCCCAGCCGGCTGTGGAGACGGCGCCGACCGGTCCGAGGTCCAAGGTGGTGGTGTAGGGATCCGGAGCGAAGGGCAGGGGCTCGGCTCCCAGAAGGTCAGCCGCCACATTGTGTCCGGCGAACTTGCCCATCGGCAGGGCGTGCTGGCAGCTTTGCAGCGTGAGGTGCCCCTCCTCCGCCGGCGCGACCGCGGTGTCGCCGGCCGCGTACACGTCGGGAACTCCGGGCACCCGGAGATACGCGTCCACGCCGAGCCGTCCCAGCCGGTCCCGCTCTCCAGGAATCTGGGCGGTCAAAGGGCTGGCGGCCATGCCGGCCGTCCATACGACGGTCGCCGCGGGGATCACCTCGCCATCGGAAAGGGCGACCTCCTCGGCGGTGGCCGAAGCCACGGTACGTCCCAGCCGGCACTCAATCTTCAGTTCGTCGATCGCACCCTCGATGCTCGGACGCGGGCCAGGGCCGAGCTCCGGGCCGAGGACATCGGCACGGTCGACCAGTACGACCCGCACCTCCTCGCCCGTACCCTGCGCACCGGCGAGGGCGCGCAACCGCTCGCCAAGGCCGGTGGCGATCTCCACGCCGGTGAATCCGGCGCCCACGACGACTGCCGTGTACCGGCCCGCGGAGGCGGCACGCCGGGGCAGCCGCCGCAGGTGGTGATCGAGCGCCGCGGCCGAGGGCAGGGTGTCGATGTCGAAGACGTGCTGTGCGCCGGGGACGTCAGGGCGCACCAGCTGGCTTCCGGTGGCCAGGACGAGCTTGTCGTAGGCGAGGGTCCGTTCCCCGCCCGTCCGCTCGACGGCCCGGACGGTACGGGCTCGGGTGTCGATGCCCGTCACCGTCGCGGTGACGCGGCGGACGCCGATCGGGCCGAGGACACGGTCCAAGGGCACCCGCTTGCTCTCCGGGTCGTCCTCGTAGAGGCGGGGACGAATCACCAGGTCGTCACCGCCGCTGATCAGGGTCACCCGGAGTTCCTCACCGGCCTTGCCGGCCTGCCGCGCGGTCCGTACGGCTCCCGCCGCGGCCCACACACCTGCGAAGCCACCGCCAACCACCAGGACGTTCTTCATCGTTCCTCCCTAGCCTGCTGACTGCCACATGCGTGGCGGGGGCCTGGCACACCGTCCCGCGAATGCCGCGTTCGGGCGCCCAGGTCCCACGACCGTTCCGCAGTCATGACCGAGTGCGGTGCGCATCTGTGACAGGTGTGGCCGGCTGACGTCGAACTCCGCCGTCCGCCGGGGACAGGCCCGGGGGACAGGCCGGAGGGAAGGGGGCCAGGGGGACAGGCCGGATGAGAGGCACGTCACCTCCGACGTCCTGTCACACACAGCCGGGTCACCCCGGTCATCACTGTGCATCCGCAACACGGCGAGGAGATCACCGTGGAATCCCTCCGCTCCGCCACCGCGGACTGAAGGAGAAGAGACATGTCCCTGTCCCTCCCGTTCGTCATCGATCCAGGCGGTGCCGACCGACACGCGGAACACCGGGCCCTGCGGGCTCGTGGTCCGGCCACCCGCGTGGACATCCTCGGCCTGTCCGCCTGGGCGGTCAGTGACCCTGCCCTCCTCAAAACCCTGCTCACCAGCCCTGATGTCTCCAAGAACGGCCGCGCTCACTACCCGGCTTTCGAGGAGACGACGCGCACGTGGCCGCTCGCCCTGTGGATCGAGGTGCAGAGCATGCTCACCGCCTACGGCGCGGACCACCGCAGACTGCGGCGGATGGTCTCCCCGGCCTTCAGCGCACGCCGCATCGCCACGCTGAAGCCGACCGTAGCGGCCATGGTCACCGAACTGATCGACGACCTTGCCTCGGTGCCCGCCGGGCAGGTGGTGGATCTGCGTGAGCGGCTGGCCTACCCGCTGCCCATCAATGTGATCGGCCACCTGATGGGTGTGCCGGAAGACCAGCGGGACGATTTTCGGCAGCTCGTCGACAACGTCTTCGACAGTACGCTCACGCCTGAGCAGGCCCAGGCCAATACCGCGCGTCTCTTCGAGACCACCGACCAGTTGATCGCCACCAAGCGCCGCAACCCCGGCGACGACATGACCTCCTTCCTCATAGCGGCCCGTGACGAGGAAGCGGACGGCTCCGGCTTCACCGACGCGGAATTGCGCGACACGCTGATCCTCATGATCAATGCCGGGTACGAAACGACCGTCAACGTCATCGACCAGGCCGTCTTCGCCATGCTGACCGCACCCGACCAGCTTCACCTCGTCCGCACCGGCCAGGCCGCCTGGGAGGACGTGGTGGAGGAGACCCTGCGCACCGAGCCCGCCATCACGTACCTGCCCATGCGCTTCGCCGTCACCGACATCGACCTGCCGGACGGGCAGACCATCTCCGCGGGGGACCCCATCCTCGCCGCGTACGCGGCCGCCAACCGTCACCCCGAGTGGCACGGGCCCGACGCCGACACCTTCGACGTCACCCGCGAGGTCAAGGACCACCTGGCATTCGGCTACGGCGTGCACTTCTGCCTCGGCGCTCCCCTGGCCCGTCTCGAAGTCGCGGAAGCCCTGCGTCAGCTCTTCGAGCGTTTCCCCGCCGTGTCGCTCGCGGTACCGGCCGACGCTTTGCCACCGGTACCCACCCTCATCAGCAACGGTCACCAGGAACTCCCCGTGCGGCTGCGCGCCGTCGACCAGCGGTGAGCCGCGGACGCGTGCCGGCCGTGCGACCGGTCAGGGGCAGTGGGCGATGGCCCGTACGGGGGCGCCCGAACCGTCCTTGACGGCGAGCGGGGCCAGGGTGAGCAGGCTCCAGCCGGTCAGCCGGTCGAGGTGGGTGAAGTTCTCGCCGATGAGCACGTCCGCGCCGAGCAGCAGCCGGTGCACCGGGCATGCGCGTGAGTCGGACGGATCGGGGGACGGTGTGTCCACGGCGATCATCCGCACTCCCCGTTCGAGCAGGGCGGCGGCCAGTTCGACGGATACGTACGGCCATGGCTCCAGGTAGGTGGGGGTGTTCCAGCGGCCGGCCCAGCCGCAGTCGACCAGGGCGAAGTCCCCGGGGCCGACCGGGCCGTACGCCGCCTCGAACTCGGCGAATGCGTTGCCGCGGTGTCCGCGGGAGCGGACGGACACCACGTACGGGGATCGGGCATGGCGCGCCGCGGGAGACAGGTGCCGGTGGACTTGCAGGGAACGGCCCGCCCGGATCGGGGAGGCTCGGCCCGCTCCTGCGGGGATGCCGGAGAACGCGGCGTGAACGCCAGGCGGCCCGCTGACGTATCAGTCGTGGTATACAAGCGCCGGTCGAACAGCCGGTCAAGAGTGTGCTGTGACACGAGCGCACCCTGGCGACGGACGCACCGGGGCGACGGTGAGGTGTTACCGGCGGCGGCGCATGGTCAGCGGCCGCGCGGCGCTGGGGCGTGGCGGGGGAGGCGCTCGGGTGGCCGCCTGTCGCGGCTCACTCGCAGTGGCTCACTCCCAGACGACGACGTTCCGCCGCACCGGCACCGCTTGGGTGTTGGAGGCGAACAGCTCCGGCGAACGCTCCCGGATCTGCTCGATGTCCTCGAAGACCGCGCGCAGGTGGTGCCGCATGGTGCTGCGGGCGCGCGTGAGGTCATGGTCGAGGACGGCCTCGAAGATCTTCTCGTGCTGGTCGGCGAAGACCGCCGGTGAGCTGGCCTCGAGGCCGAGGCGGCGGGCGCGGTCCAGATGGCCCTTGGCGGACACCACGGTCGACCAGGCGCGGCCATGGCTGCTCAGGTGCAGGAGCCCGTGGTGGAACGCCTCGTCCAGCGCGAAGAACTCCTCCACGTCGATCCCGGGTTCCCGCTGGCGGGCGAGGTTGCCGCGCAGATCGGCGACCAGACCTGGGTCCAGGTCCGCGGGAAGGTCGTCGAGCGCTGCCAGCTCCACGGCCTCGCGGATGAACTGGGCGTCCGCGACGCGGTCCGGGTCGACCCGTGAGACGAACGAGCCCACCTGCGGGAAGACCTGGACGAGGCCCTCCTCGGCCAGCAGGATCAGGCTCTCGCGCACCGGGGTCCGGCTGACACCGAGGGCCGCGGCCAGCTCGTTCTCGGACAGCGCGCTGCCCGGCGGGAGATCCAGGGTCAGGACTCTGCGCCGGAGCGTCTCGTAGACGACGCGGCGATTGGTGCGCCGCCTGTCGGGTCCAGCCATGCGCCCACCTTAGTAGACAGGGCTGAAGGACTAGTACACCAGCTTGACCGGCTCATCGACCGGTGCTTGTATACCAGGGCTGCTATGCCAGGACACGCCATGTCGGACGGGGCGAGGAAATGGGGAACCCATGAGCAGGATCGAACGGGCCGAGGTCCTCGTGGCCTCGCCGGGCCGCAACTTCGTCACCCTGCGGCTGACGACCTCGGACGGCGTCACCGGACTGGGGGACGCCACACTGAACGGCCGGGAGCTGTCGGTGGCCGGTTATCTGCGCGACCACGTCGTCCCGCTGCTGATCGGCCGCGACCCGGCCCGCATCGAGGACATGTGGCAGTACCTGTACCGCGGCGCGTACTGGCGCCGCGGCCCGGTGACCATGACCGCGATCGCCGCGGTCGACACCGCCCTGTGGGACATCAAGGGCAAGGTCGCCGGGCTGCCCGTCTACCAGCTCCTCGGCGGCCGCTCCCGGGACGGCGTACTGGTCTACTCGCACGCCAGCGGCACCGACGTGCCCTCGCTGCTCGACGATGTGGCGCGCTTCCGCGACCTGGGCTACCAGGCCATCCGGGCGCAGGCCGCCGTCCCGGACATCGGCGGCAGCTACGGAGTGCGCAAAGGCACCGTCTACGAGCCCGCCGCCCACTCCCTGCCGGATGAGCAGCCATGGTCCACGGAGGCGTACCTGGACTTCGCGCCCACCTACCTCGAGGCCGTCCGTGACCGCTTCGGCTTCGGCTTCCACCTGCTGCACGACGTCCACCACCGGCTGACGCCCATCGAGGCGGCCCGGTTCGGCAAGCGGGTGGAGGACTACCGGCTGTTCTGGATGGAGGACCCGACCCCCGCGGAGAACCAGGAGGCGTTCCGGCTCATCCGGCAGCACACCACCACCCCGATCGCGGTCGGCGAGGTGCTCAGCTCGATCTGGGACGTGCAGCACCTGATCACCGAGCAGCTCATCGACTACGTGCGGACCACGGTCGTGCACGCCGGCGGTATCACGCATCTGCGCCGGATCTTCGACCTGGCGGCCCTCTACCAGGTCCGCACCGGATCCCACGGAGCGACGGACCTGTCACCGATCACGCTCGCGGCAGCGGTCCACGTCGACACCGCCGTGCCGAATTTCGGCATCCAGGAGTACATGCCGCACGTCGCCGAGACCATGGAGGTCTTCCGCAGCGAGGTCCGCTTCGAGGACGGCATGCTCCACCCCGCGGACGTCCCCGGCCTGGGTATCGAGTACGACGACGAGGCGGCCGAGCGCTTCCCGTACGAACGCCGCTACCTACCGGTGGCCCGCCGCCTGGACGGCTCGGTCCACGACTGGTGAGGAACCCGTGACCACGCACCACCCGCTCCGCCGGGCCGCCCTGGACCGGCTCCCGCCGGCCCAGCGCCCGCCCGTCGACCCCCGCGAGCTGCGCCCCCGTATCGTCCACTTCGGACTGGGCGCCTTCCACCGGGCCCACCAGGCGGTCTACACCGAGACCGCCGCGGCGCGCTCCGGCGAACCATGGGGCATCGTCGCCGTCGCGCCCCGTTCCGCCGCGACGGCGACGGCCCTGCGCGCCCAGGACTTCCTGTACTCGGTGACCGACCGCACCCTGGGCCGGGGCCGCACCCGCGTGGTCGGCTCCGTCGTGGACGCCCTGGTGATGCGTCCCGACGCCGCCCGGATCGACGCACTGCTGGCCTCCCCGGAGGTGACCACGGTGACGCTGACCGTCACCGAGAAGGGCTACGCGCGCCACCCCGGCACCGGCGGTCTGGACCTCCGGGAACCCGGGATCGCCGCCGACCTCGCCGCCACGGCCGAGGCGGGGCGCGCCGAGATGGCCACCGTGGTCGGACGGCTGGCCGGCTCGCTCGCCGCCCGCTTCCGCCGCTGCGCGGCCCCGGTCAACGTCGTTTCCTGCGACAACGCGGCCGGCAACGGCGCGGCCCTGGCCCGTGTGGTGCGCGAGTTCACCGAAGCCTCGGCCTGGCCGGACCGGCGGGCGATGCTGGACTGGCTGGCGACCGCGGTCGCCTTCCCCGCGACGGTCGTCGACCGCATCGTCCCGGCCACCACGCCCGAGGACCGCGACGCCGCGTCGGCCGCCCTGGGCCTGCGCGACGAGATGGCCGTGTCCGGCGAGCCCTACCGGCAGTGGGTGCTGGAGGACTCCTTCCGGGCGGCGCGGCCGCGCTGGGAGCTCGACGGCGCGCTCGTCGTACCGGACGTCGCGCCGTACCAGCTGACGAAGCTGCGGCTGCTCAACGGCGCGCACTCGGCCCTGGCCTACCTGGGCGCGGCCGCGGGCTGCCGGACGGTCGCCGAGGCGATGGACACCGACTGGGGGGAGCGGCTCGTCCGCGGCTTCGGCGCGGAGGTCGCCCGCACCCTTCCGCCGGCCGGACCGGACCCGCAGAAGTACGTCGAGGACCTGGTGACCCGCTTCCGCAACCCGGCGATACGGCATCTGCTGCGCCAGATCGGTTCGGACGGCTCCCTCAAGATCCCCGAACGGTGGCTGGACGCGCTGCGCGCCCTCAGAGCGGACGGAACCCCCACACCCGTTATGGAGCTGGCGCTCGCGGCGTGGGCCGACGCCACCCGGCCCGGCGACGCCGGCGGCCGGCTCCACGGGATGACCGATCCCGCCGCGGAGGCGCTCGCCCGCTGCTGGCAACGGGCGACCGACCCGGCGACACCGGTCGCGCGGCTGCTGGCGGCGATCGGCGCACCCGACCTGGCCGAGCAGCCGGATCTCGTCTCCGCGGTGGCCGCCCGGCTTCCGGCGCTGCGCGCGGGCCGGATCGAACTCTGAACATCCAACCGGACCACTCCCGCCAAGACCCGACCCCAAGACCCGACCCGCACCGAACGGTCGCGCCGGCCTGCCCACCGGCCATCCGATCCACACCACAGCGACAGGGGCGAACGGCACGTGACGCAAGGAGGCGCACGATGACGCACACCACCCAGACGCCACCCGACCGCGCCACCCGGTCGACCCGGGACCTGACCCGGGCCGCGGTGTCCGGCTGGCTCGGTACGGCGATGGAGTTCATGGACTTCCAGCTGTACTCGCTCGCCGCGGCCGTCGTCTTCGACAAGATCTTCTTCCCCGACGTCAGCCCCGCCATCGGGCTGATCGCCGCGATGGCGACCTACGGGGTCGGCTATGTCGCGCGCCTGGCCGGTGCCGTCTACTTCGGTCGCCTGGGAGACCGGATCGGCCGCAAGAAGGTCCTGTTCATCACCATCGTCCTGATGGGAGCGTCGACCACGCTCATCGGCGCGCTGCCGTCCTACGCGACGATCGGGATCGCCGCCCCGGCCCTGCTCGTCGCGCTGCGCCTGATCCAGGGTTTCGGCGCGGGCGCGGAGATCGCGGGCGCCACCGCGATGCTGACCGAGTACGCACCGGTCAGGCGCCGTGGCCTGATCGCCTCCCTGGTGTCCCTCGGCACCAACTCGGGCACGCTGGCCGCTTCCGCCCTGTGGGCCGTGCTGCTCGGCGTCCTCTCCGACGAACAGCTGCTCAGCTGGGGCTGGCGGCTGCCGTTCCTGAGCAGCTTCCTGCTGCTGCTCTTCGCCGTGTGGCTGCGCTCGAACCTGAAGGAAAGCCCCGTGTTCGAGGAACGGCCCGACGTCGTCGACGGCGTCGCGCTGCCGCGCGAGGAGGCCGAGGCGGCCACCGCCGCCGAACAGCGGAGCGGCCTCGGGACCGGGCCGCACCGGCGCAAGGGCAAGGCGTTCTTCCTGGCGCTGGGGCTGCGCTTCGGCCAGGCCGGCAACTCGGGTCTCATCCAGACCTTCCTCGTGGGCTACATCGCCACCACGCTGACGGTGGACCGGTCCGTCCCGACCACCGCCATCGTCTACGGCTCGCTGCTCGGCTTCGTCACCGTCCCCGTGGCCGGAGCGCTCGGCGACCGGTTCGGCCGGCGGCCGGTCTACCTCGCGCTGACCGGGCTGACCATGGTCCTGGCGCTGCCCATGATGGCCGTCGTCGCCCACGGCGGCAGCGTGGCGCTGACCCTCGCGGTCGTCCTCGGTCTGAACATCGCCGTCCTCGGCCCGTTCTCCCTGGAGAGCGTCACGATGGCGGAACTCTTCGGCTCCCGCACCCGCTTCACCCAGCTCGCCGTGGCCAAGGAGATCGGCGGCATCCTGGCCACCGCCGTCGGACCCGTCATCGCGGCGACGCTGACCGCCGCCACGCACCACTGGTGGCCGATCGCCGCCATGCTCATCTGCTACTCGCTCATCACCTTCGTCTCCGCCTGGCTCGCCCCCGAGACCCGGGGACGCGATCTCGTCCGATGGGAGGACGCCCTGTGAAGGCCGTCGTCGTACACGGTGCCGGTGATCTGAGGATCGATCACCTGCCCGATCCGGTCCCCGGCGCCGGGGAGGTGCTCATCGCCATGGAGTGGGGCGGCATCTGCGGCTCCGACCTCGCCTACTGGCGCCACGGCGGGTCCGGCACGGCCGTCCTGAAGCACCCCATGGTCCTCGGGCACGAGGTCGCCGGACGCATCGTCCGGCTGGGGACCGGGGTAGCGGGGTTCGAGGCCGGGCAGCCGGTCACCGTCCACCCGGCCCGGACCGTCGGGGACGGGGCCCTGCCGGACCGGATCGCGGGGCGCACCAACCTCCACCCGCGCGTGCGGTACTTCGGCTCGGCCGCCTTCGACCCGCACACCGACGGCGGCTTCAGCGAGTTCAGGGCCGTCCGCGCCGAGCAGCTCAGACCGCTGCCCGACGGTGTGAGCACGCGGCACGGTGCCCTGGCCGAGCCCCTCGCCGTCGCGCTGCACGCCGTGCACCGCGCCGGTGACCTGCGCGGCCGGCACGTCCTCGTCAACGGAGCCGGCCCGATCGGATCGCTGGTCGTCGCCGCGGCGAAGCTGCGCGGCGCGGCCACGGTCGTCGCCGCGGACATCAACGACTCCTCCCTCGCCGTCGCCCGCGCCCTGGGCGCCGACGAGCTGCGCAACACCGCGCGCGGCGACCTGCTCCCCGACGACGTCGAGCTCGTCTTCGAGGCATCGGGAGCGCCGGCGGCACTGGGCCCCGTGCTCCGCGCCACCGCCCGTGGCGGCACCCTCGTGCAGGTGGGCAACCTCCCCGGCACCGCCGCCCCCGCCGTCCTCGGCGACCTGGTGACCCGTGAGATCACCTGGATCGGCTCCTACCGGTTCGTCGACGAGATCAGTGACGCACTGCGGGCCATGCGCGACGGCCTGGACGTGACGCCGCTCATCACCCACACCTTCGACCTCGACCAGGCGGCCGAGGCCCTGGCCGTGGCGGCCGACCGCACCAGCGGCAGCAGCAAGGTCCTGCTCCGGCTCGGCCAGGACCCGGCAGGAGGCCCGCGTTGACCACCGCGCACCGCGACGGCCCCCACCCGCCCGCCGGCACCGCACCCGGAGCGGTGGTGACCCTGGGCGAGACCATGGCGCTGCTGACCACGCCGGCGCAGGGCCGCGTGACCGCCGGGTCGGCCCTGCCCGTCGGGATCGGCGGAGCGGAGTCCAACGTCGCCATCGGACTCGCCCGGCTGGGCGTCCCGGCCACCTGGATCAGCCGGGTCGGCGACGACGCCCTGGGAACCTACGTCATCCGGGAGATCCGCGCCGAAGGGGTCCAGGTCGTCGCCCACCGGGACGACACCGCCCCGACCGGGCTGATGCTCAAGGAACTGCGCGGCGGTCTGCCCCGGCGGATCCGCTACTACCGGAGCGGAAGCGCCGCCTCCCACCTGTCCGCGGCCGACGTCGACGAAGCGGCCGTCGCGGCGGCCGACGTGCTGCACCTGACCGGCATCACCCCCGCCCTCGGCCCCGGTCCGCTCGCCGCCGTCGAACACGCCATCGCCACCGCCCGGTCGTCGGGAACCCTCGTCTCGTTCGACGTCAACTACCGGGCGACGCTGTGGCCGCGGTCCGAGGCGGCCCCGGTGCTGACCCGGCTGGCCTCCCTGGCCGACCTCCTCTTCGCCGGGCCCGCCGAGGCGGCGCTGCTGCTCGGCACGGACGAGCCCCGGCACGAGCCGGCGGACGTCGAAACCGGTGCGGCCCTGGCCCGGAAACTGGCGCGGCTGGGGCCCGGAACGGTCGTGGTCAAGCTCGGCGCCCTCGGCGCCCTGGCCCTGCGCCACGGCGAGACCCACCGGGCACCGGCCCGGCCCGTCACCGTCGTCGACGCCGTGGGGGCGGGCGACGCCTTCGTCGCCGGCTACCTCAGCGGTGTCGTCGGCGGCGCCCCCGTAGCCGACTGCCTCAGCACCGGGAACCTCCTCGGCGCCGCGGTCTGCGCCGCGCCGGGCGATTGGGAAGGGCTGCCCACCCGCGAGGAACTCGCGGCCCGGTCCGACGACGAGGAGGTCATCCGATGACCTCCCGCTGTGCACCGAACCCACCGGACCGGGGAAACACCATGAACCCACCGGACCGGGAAAACGCCGTGAACCCACCGGACCGAGGGAACGCCGTGCCCGCCCAGTCCCTGCTGCACACCTGCCCCGTCGTACCCGTGGTCGTGCTCGACGACCCCGCGCAGGCGCTGCCCCTCGGCGAGGCACTGCTCGCCGGCGGCATCGACGTCGTCGAGATCACCCTGCGCACCGCCGCCGGCGTCGACGCCATCCGCGCCCTGGCGGCGCTGCCCGGGATGCGCGTCGGCGCGGGCTCGGTGCTGGTGCCCGACCAGGTCGACCACGTGGTGGCCGCGGGGGCGCGGTTCGTCGTCAGCCCCGGCCTCTCCGCCGGTGTGGTCGACCGGGCCCGCGCGCTCGGGGTCCCGGCGCTGCCCGGCGTGGCCACCGCCTCGGACCTCATGGCCGCGGTCGGCCTCGGCCTCACCGAGGTCAAGGTCTTCCCGGCGGGACTGCTGGGCGGCCCGGCCGCCATCCGCGCCCTCGCGGCCCCTTTCCCCGGCATCTCCTTCATGCCGTCGGGAGGGGTGACCGCCGCCACCATGGCCGACTACCTCGCCCTCCCCGCCGTACCCGCCGTCAGCGGCAGCTGGATGGTGGACCGGACCCTGCTCGGCGAGGCCCGCTGGGACGAGGTCACCGCCCGGTCCGCGGCCGCGATGCGGCACGCGACCCGCTGAGGAACGGGGCCGGCGTGATGGTGCCGGCGAGTCAGGGTGAGCCTGTGGCGGCCCGCGCCATTCCGGCGGTCAGGGTGCTGCCGTCGGCCGGGTCGATCAGCAGGAACGAGCCGGTGCGGCGCGACGCGGCGTACGGGTCCACGGCCAGCGGCTCGGCGGTGCGCAGGACGACGCGGCCGATGTCGTTGGCGGCCAGTTCGCCGGGGTCCGGGTGCTGTGAGAGGTCGGCCAGGGTCAGGCGGGTGGGGATCTCCTTGACGATGGCCTTGACGGTGCGAGTGGTGTGCTTGACCAGCACCCGGTCACCGGGCCTGAGCGGGCGGTCGTGCAGATGGCAGACGGTCGCGGCCAGATCCTGGCCGGCCCGTACCGGGGCGTTCGCGGGTGCGATCAGATCGCCGCGGGAGATGTCCAGGTCGTCGGCGAGCCGGAGGGTGACCGACTGCGGCGCCCAGGCCACCTCCACCGACTGCCCCAGCGCGTCGATCGCCGCGATGGTGCTGGAGCGGCCGGCGGGGTGGACGGTGACCCGGTCGCCGACCCGCAGCACGCCGGACGCCAACTGGCCCGCGTAGCCCCGGTAGTCGGGATGCTCGGCGGTGCGCGGCCGGATGACGTACTGGACGGGGAAGCGCGCCGGGTCGTCGGTCGGGTCGTGGGTCACCGGGACCGTCTCCAGGTGTTCGAGGACGGTCGGCCCGCTGTACCAGTCCATGTGCGCCGAGCGGGTGACCACGTTGTCGCCCGCCAGCGCGGAGATCGGGACGGCGGTCACCTCCGGCACGCCCAGGGAGGCGGCGTAGCCGGCGAACTCGTCCGCGATCGTGGCGAAGGCGGCCTCGGCGTAGTCCACCAGGTCCATCTTGTTGACGGCCAGCACCACGTGCGGGACGCGCAGCAGCGCGGCCACGGCGGCGTGCCTGCGGGTCTGCTCGACCACGCCGTTGCGGGCGTCCACCAGGACCACGGCGAGTTCGGCGGTGGAGGCGCCGGTGACCATGTTCCGGGTGTACTGCACATGGCCGGGGGTGTCCGCGAGGATGAACCGCCGCCGGGGGGTGGCGAAGTAGCGGTACGCCACGTCGATGGTGATGCCCTGCTCGCGCTCGGCCCGCAGCCCGTCGGTGAGCAGCGCCAGGTCGGGGGTCTCCTGGCCGCGTGCCCGCGAGGCCCGCGAGACCGCCTCCAGCTGGTCGGACGGCACCGACGTGGAGTCATGCAGCAGACGGCCCACCAGGGTGGACTTGCCGTCGTCGACACTCCCGGCGGTGGCGAACCGCAGCAGCGCGGTGGCCGCCGACGGCTCGGTGCTCTCGGCTGTCGTGCGCATCGTCTAGAAGTAGCCTTCCCGCTTGCGGTCTTCCATCGCGGCCTCGGAGAGCTTGTCATCGGCCCTGGTGGCGCCCCGTTCGGTCAGCCGGGAGGCGGCGATCTCGGCGATCACCTTCTCGACCGTGTCCGCGTCCGAGTCCACGGCGCCGGTGCAGGACATGTCGCCGACGGTGCGGTAGCGCACCAGCCGGGTCGCCACCCGCTCACCGTCCTTGGGGCCGCCCCATGCGCCGGGTGCGAGCCACATCCCCGAGCGGGAGAAGACCTCCCGCCGGTGTGCGTAGTAGATCGAGGGGAGGACGATCTTCTCCCGGGCGATGTACTGCCACACGTCCAGTTCGGTCCAGTTCGACAGCGGGAAGACCCGCACGTGTTCGCCGGGGGAGTGGCGGCCGTTGTAGAGCTGCCACAGCTCGGGGCGCTGGCGGCGCGGGTCCCAGCCGCCGAACTCGTCCCGCAGCGAGAACACCCGCTCCTTGGCGCGGGCCTTCTCCTCGTCCCGGCGCCCGCCGCCGAACACCGCGTCGAACCGGTGCTCGTTGATGGCCTCCAGCAGCGGCAGCGTCTGGAGGGGGTTGCGGGTGCCGTCCGGACGCTCGCGGAGCCTGCCGTTGTCGAGGTACCGCTGCACCGAGGCCACGTGCAGCCGCAGGCCGTGCTCGGCCACGGTCTCGTCCCGGAAGCGCAGCACCTCGGGGAAGTTGTGGCCGGTGTCCACGTGCAGCAGCCCGAAGGGCAGCGGCGCCGGGGCGAACGCCTTCAGCGCCAGGTGCAGCATCACGAGGGAGTCCTTGCCGCCGGAGAAGAGGATCAGCGGGCGTTCGAACTCCCCCGCGACCTCGCGGAAGATGTGCACCGCCTCCGACTCCAGCGCGTCCACATGCGTCAGCGTGAACGGTGGGTACGTCACACCGGTGAAGGATGAGCCCGTCACACCAGCCCCCTCTCCATCAGGTGGGCGTAGAGCCTGCCGGCGCAGGCGGAGACGGTGCTGTCCCGGGTGTCCAGCCGCAGGTCCGGGCTCTCGGGCGGCTCGTACGGGTCGTCGACGCCCGTCAGCCCCGTCGGCTCGCCCGCCGCCTGCTGGGCGTACAGGCCCTTCACGTCCCGCCGCGAACACACCTCGACCGGCGTGGCCACATGCACCTCGACATAGGGTGTGGCCTCCGCCTCATGGCGGGTGCGGACGGCGGCCCGGCTGCCGGCGTAGGGAGCGATCACGGGGACGAGGACGCAGGCACCCCGTGCGGCCATGCGCTGGGCGGCGTAGCCGACGCGCCGCACATGGGTCTCGCGATCGGCGCGGGAGAAGCCGAGCCCCAGGGAGCCGGTGGCGCGGACCTCGTCGCCGTCCAGCACCTGAACCCGGCGGCCCGTGGCGCGCAGGAGTCCGGCGAGCGCGGTGGCGATCGTCGTCTTGCCCGCGCTCGGCAGGCCGGTCAGCCATACGGTGAAGCCGGTGGCCGGTGTCGCTTCCGGCTTGTCCCGCCTGGTGCGGGGGCCGGCTGCGTCCGAGTCCGTCAGGGGAGCGGTCGCTCCCTGGGAGGCCAGGTCCGTCACGCGGGCCTCCCCGGTCGGGCACCCCGGGAGGCGGGGTGCAGGGTCTCGAAGAGGCGCTGCCAACGCGGCTGGATGGAGTCGGGCGCGTAGGCGCGTGCCGAGTCGAGCGCGGCGGCTCCCATGTCGGCGCGCCGGCCCTCGTCGTCCATCAGCCGGGTCAGCGCTCCGGCGAGCGCGGCGGTGTCGCCCGGTGGGACGAGGAAGCCGTCCTTGCCGTCGGTCAGGACGTCGCGCGGCCCGGTGGGGCAGTCGAAGCTCACGATGGGCAGCCCGAGCGCCATGGCCTCGATCATGACCATGGGAAGGCCCTCGAAGCGGGAGCTGAGGACGTACAGGGACGCCTTGGTGAGTTCCCCGTCCAGGTCGGAGGTGTGGCCCATCAGGAACACGTTGTTGTAGAGGTGGTGTTCGTCGATGAGGTTGCGCAACGCCGTGTGCTGGGGTCCGGAGCCGTAGATGCGCAGCTGCCAGTCCGGGTGGTGCTCAAGGGCCCGGCCGAAGGCCGGGATCAGCAGGTCGAAGCCCTTCTGTGGCAGCAGCCGCCCGGCCGCGACGGCGATGTGCGCGGGGTAGTTGCCCGCTTGGCGCGGCGGTTTGTGCACCGCGTTGGGGACGCACACCACCCGGGCGCCGGGCAGCGTCTGTTCGTACGCCTCGCGATCGCCCTCGGTGAGTACGGCGATGATGTCGAAGCGTCCGTAAGTCCGGGCTATCGCCGCCTGGACGTCGCGGCGGTGCGAGCGCAGATTCATGTGTTCCTGCGCGACGAGGGGCAGGTGTCTGGGCGCGAAGCGGGCCGCGAGGAGGTTGAGCCCGGGGCGGGTGGAGACCAGGACGCCGTCGTCCAGACCGCGCAGATGGCGGATGACGGCGCGTTCCACCTCGGGGGTGAAGAACTGGGCGCCGAACTCCCCCGCCGGTACGTACGCCGGCCGGTGTTCGCGCGCGCTCCTCGTGCGCCGGGACCGCAGCCAGGCGAACGGGCTGTCCTCGCCGGCGGGTCCGGCTCCGGCTCCGGACTTCTCCCGCTCGCGTTCGTCGACGAGGGGGACGAGCCGCACCCTCGGATCGAGTGGAAACCTGGGTTCCGTGCGGCCTCGGCGGGCGCTGACGATCTCCACCTCGTGACCGGCGGCGGCCATGGCGGATGCCTGGTTGAAGACGGTGCGAATGGTGCCGCCCATCCCGTAGGCGTGCAGCAGCAGATAGCGGATCATCATGTGCGGGTCCGCACCTCACCGGGGGTCGGCACGCACTCGATGGACAGGTTGTCCTTGACGGTGTAGTACGGCCTGGCCGCCACGTCCGTCCCCGTCCCCGCACCCGCCGGCAGCGGCTGCGCGGGAAAGACCATCACCTTCTTCTTGTCGGCCACCCCGTCCAGCCGCCGCCCGAGACGCAGCCGCACCGCCCCGCCGTCGTCGTCCTGTCCGCTCAGGTACGCGTCCCACACGGCGGGCAGTTCGACCTCTCCCGGCGCGAGTTCGGACAGCGGTACGGTCACATCGAAGCGGACGCCGTCGAGCGGCGCCGCGTAGGTGCGCCGACGCTCGGGGTGGCCGCGCAGGACGAGGGCGAGCTGCCAGGCGTGGGGAGGGGCGCCGGGCGGTGCGCCGTGGATGTCGCCGGCCACGCGGATGCTCCCCTCCCGCGCCCAGACCTGGGCGACCTCCGCATGCCCGCCGTCAGCGGCCCGAGGCGCGTCCCGCCCATCGGCGGGAGCTGTGGTGTAGCCCCAGGCCGCGCTGATACATCGCAGGGGTTCAGGGATCTCGTCGTGGGCGGGCAGTGCGCGGCCGGGCTGGACACGTCCGGTGCGGATCTTCTCCTTCCAGTCCCCGAGGCCCTTCCGGAGCTGATCCTCGCCCCGGGCACCGTATGCGAGCATGCGGGGCTCCCACTCGACGCCGAGGAACGCGCAGATGCCCCGCAGGGCCGCCTCGGGATCGGCGGTCAGCTCTTCGTACCGCACGGTGTGGCCGGGCAGCGCCTTACGGGCGCGCTCGACGGCTCGCATATAGCGCAGCGCGTCCAGCGCCGCCTCGTCCGGGTCGCGCTTGTCCGGATCGGCCTCGTGCCAGGAGCGGGCGATGGAGGCGGGGTGGCGCAACAGGAAGAGGAAGCGGGCGTCGGGCCAGCACGCGGCGAGCCGCTGATAGGCGAAGGCGTTGCTGGGCGTCTTCTCGACGATGACGGGCTTGCCCACCCGGATCAGCTCCCGGTGCATCACCCGGTCCCACAGCAGGTGTTCCAGATCGGCGCGGTCCAAGTCCAGCTCCGCCATGGCCCGCTCGCTCAACGTGGTGCCGGGGCGGACCTCCAGCCTCCGTACGTGCAGCTCATGCGGGGAGTGCAGCTGGGAGTGGGCGTTCAGCAGCAGCCGCAGCAGCGTCGAGCCGGACCGTACGGGCGAGATGATGAAGACCGGTTTGCGCAGCAGCCGGTCGGTTTCCGGTTCGGCGGGTGGCCGGAAGGTGACGCGAGCCGCCCCGGACGTGACGGCGGCTGCTTTCGAGGAGGCCCCGGCGGTGGCTTTGGACACCGCCCGCGCGGGCGGTGCCACCCGGCGGATGGCGTAGCCCGTCCGGGACCCCAGCTGTGCGTTGAGCTGACGGAGGAACTTCATGTCGCGCCAAGTTAGGCACCGTTCCTGAGAGGAGGGACGGAAGACCCTGAGAATTCCGTAAGACGCGTTTCGGCCGACGCCGGCGGTGATGGCGGAACCCGCCAGCCGAACCCGTCAGGCGAACCCGCCAGCCGAACCCGTCAGGCGAATCCGCCAGCCGAACTCGTCAGGCGAATCCGTACAGGGCCGCCGGGTTGGTGACCAGCACCCGGTGGGTCGGTTCCTCGCCGAGCAGCGTCGTGAGCAGGGTCAGGGACCGCTCGTCGTCCACGGGCAGGTACGGCTGGACACGGCGCGGGTTCCGGTCGGCGGGGGTGCCGCCGGTGTGCGGCCAGTCGGAGCCCCACAGCAGGCGGTCCGGGCGGGCCGCGACCAGTGTGGCCAGGATGTCCCGCACATCGTCGTAGTCACCGGCGACCCGGTAGGGGGCGGAGAGCTTCAGCCACACGTGCCCGGTTTCCAGGAGTCCGAGGACGGTTTTCAGCGCGTCGGGCTCGTCCTTCGCCCCCGGCGTGACGCGGGCGAAGTGGTCGAGGACGACGGGAACCGGGAGGTCGGCGAGCGTGTCGGCCAGGGACGCCAGAGTGCGGGAACCGGCGTGCAGCTCCAGGTGCCAGCCGACCGCGCTGATCGTGCGGACGGTCTCCTCGATCCGCCGCCGGGCGCGCTCGGCGTCCGTCGTCGTGTGGACGCCCAGGTTGACGCGGGTGCCGCGGACCCCTGCCCGTTCCATCGTGGCCAGTGACGCGCGGTCGGTGCCGGGCGCGATCACGGCGATTCCCCGCGCGCTCGGGCCGAGTGCGCCGAGCGCGTCCAGCAGGCGGGAGTTGTCCGTGCCGTAGGGACTGGGCTGGACCAGGACGGTCCTGGTGATGCCGAGGCGGCGGTGCAGGGCGGTCAGTTCGGCGGGCAGGGCGTCGGGCGGGGTGTAGCCGCGGTCGGGTGCGTAGGGGTAGCGGGTGGCGGGGCCGAAGACGTGCGCATGGGCGTCACAGGCGCCGTCGGGGAGGGCCTCGGGGAGGGGTACGGCCACGGGGGCGGCTCCTTGTTTCACGGGTTTCGCCGGGGACCCTACTCCCGAATTTCTTGGTACAACAGTCTTCCAAAAAACCAAGCCGTGTGTTTGTGTATCCCTGGCGGTGGCATGCCGAGGACGCGGCGGCCACCTGCCTGATCCCCGTCCCTTGAGCCCCCTGGGCCAGCCTTCTGAGCCCCTTGAGTCCCTGAGCCCCCTTGGGCCCCCTTGAGCCGCAAAAGGACACCGCTATGTCCGATATCACCAGCTCCTCAGGCATCTCCTCCGGAGCGAAGCACTCCGCCGAAGCGCCGGTGGCCACGGATTCCGTGCCGCCTTCGACGCGGGCGGGGCGCCTGTGGCGCCGGGGGATGGACTTCGACATCGGGATCGTTCCGCTGCCGGTGTTCATCGCCCTCGCCGCGCTGATCGCGGCGCTGACCGCGACGGACAACATCACCGGTGAGCTCGCCGTGGTCATCGGCGTCATGTGCGTGTTCGCCTTCGCCCTGGGCGAGCTCGGCAAGCGGCTCCCCCTGGTCCGCGGCATCGGCGGGGCGGCGATCTTCGTGACGCTGGTGCCGTCGTACCTGGCCTACCAGGGGCTGATCCCGAGTGCCGCGCTCACCTCCATCGGCGGTTTCTTCGGCGACACCAAGGTGCTGAGCCTGTTCATCGCCTTCGTCATCGTCGGCAGCATCATGGGCATGGATCGCGGGGTGCTGGTCCGCGGCTTCGGGAAGATCTTCGCGCCGCTGGTCGCGGGCAGCGCCGTCGCCCTGGTGGTCGGCACCGCCGTGGGCACCGCGACCGGCCTCGGCTGGAAGCACACCGTGTTCTTCATCGTCGTCCCCATCATGGCCGGTGGCGTGGGGGAGGGCGCGATCCCGCTGACCATCGGCTACGCCGGCGTCCTGAGCGCCACCCAGGGCGAGCTGCTCGCCCAGGTGCTGCCCGCGGTGTTCGTCGGCAACCTCACCGCCATCCTCCTCGCCGGTCTCCTGAACCACCTCGGCAAACGACGCCCCGACCTGACCGGCCACGGACGCCTGGACGTGGCGGGCGGACCGGACCCGCTGGCGGCCGCCGAAGGCGAGCGGCCCGCCGCCCCGGTCACCGTGCAGCAGGTCGCCGCGGCCGGGGTCACCGCCGTCACCCTCTATCTGGCCGGTGTCCTCGCGCTGGATCTGTTCGACCTGCCCGCGCCCGTGGTGATGCTGGCCCTCGCGGTCCTGCTGAAGCTGGCGCACGGTGTCACGCCCCGCCTCCAGCAGGGCGCCGGGTTCGTCTACGACTTCTGCCTGGCCGCCATGGCGTTCCCCATGCTGTTCACCTTCAGCGCCACCCAGACCCCCTGGCAGACGCTGGTGAAGGGCTTCTCCCCGGCCCCGCTGGTCACCGTGGTGGCGACGGTCTGCGCCCTCGTCGGCACCGGGTTCGTCGTCTCCCGCTGGGTCAGGCTCCACCCCATCGAGGGCGCCCTGGTCACGGGCACCCACAGTGGCATGGGCGGCGCGGGCGACGTCGCCATCCTCACCGCGGCCGGCCGGATGCGGCTGCTGCCCTTCGCGCAGATCGCCACCCGGATCGGCGGTGGCATCACCGTGGCGCTGGCCCTGCTCGCGGCGCACACCGTGGGGCTGTGACCGCCCCGCCCACAGTCCCCGCCCACAGTCCCCGCCCACAGCGCCCCGCCCACAGCCCCCCGCCCACACCCCTCGCACACCCCCCACACCCTGGAACAGGAAAGGCAATCCGTGAACATCCTGGTACTGCCCGGCGACGGCATCGGGCCCGAGATCACCGCGGCCACCCTCGACGTGCTGAACGCCGTGGACAAGCGGCTCGGACTGGGGCTGACGTACGACACCCACGACATCGGCCTCGCCTCGCTGGCCGCCTCCGGCTCCACCCTGCCGGACGAGGTGCTGGACCGCGTCCCGCGCGCCGACGGTGTGCTGCTCGGCCCGGTCTCGCACTACGACTATCCGCCGCGCGCCGAGGGCGGCATCAACCCGTCCGCCGAACTGCGCACCCGCTTCCGGCTGTTCGCCAACGTCCGCCCCTGCGTCTCCCGCCCCGACCTGAGCGTTCTGCGCACCCCGATGGACCTGGTCATCGTCCGCGAGAACACCGAGGGCTTCTACTCCGACCGCAACATGTACGCGGGCGCCGGTGAGTTCATGCCCGACGAGGACCACGCCTTCTCCATCCGGAAGGTCACCGCCGAGGCCAGCCGGCGGGTGGCCCGCGCGGCCTTCGAACTGGCCCGGGGACGCCGTAAGAAGGTCACCGCCGTCCACAAGGCCAATGTGGTCAAGCTGTCGGACGGACTGTTCCTGCGCGAGGTGCGCGAGGTGGCCGCCGAGTTCCCCGACGTGGAGCTGGAAGAGCTGATCGTGGACGCCACCGCGGCGCTGCTGATCCGCAGCCCGGAGCGGTTCGACGTGATCGTGACGACGAACATGTTCGGCGACATCCTCTCCGACGAGGCGTCCGAACTCTCCGGCAGCCTCGGCCTCGGTGGCTCCATCAACGCGAGCGACACCCTGTGCGTGGCCCAGGCCCAGCACGGCTCGGCTCCCGACATCGCCGGTCAGGGCATCGCCAACCCCACGTCGCTGATCCTGTCCGCCGCGATGCTGCTGGACTGGCGCGGCCGGCGCGACGGCGACGACCGGCTCGTCCGCGCCGCCGCGGTGATCACCGCCGCGGTGGACACCACCCTCGACAACCCCGCCACCCGCACCCGCGACATCGGCGGCACCCTCGGTACCACCGACTTCGGCGCCGAGATCCGCCGTGTCATCGAGCGCACTGGAGAAACCGCCTGATGATCATTTCCAGCAACCCCGCCACCGGCGCCGAACTCGCCCGCTACCAGCCGCAGTCGGACCAGGAGGTGGACGCTGTCCTCGACGCGGCGGCCCACGCCCAGGCCGCGTGGCGCCGACGCGCCATCACCGACCGCACCCCCCTGCTGCGCGAGATGGCCCGTGTGCTGCGCGAGGGACGGGACGGCTACGCGGCGCTGATCACCGCCGAGATGGGCAAGCCGATCACCGAGGCCCGCGCGGAGATCGAGAAGTGCGCGGTGACCTGCGAGTACTACGCCGAGCACGCCCCGGCCCAGCTCGCGGACCGGCCGGTCGCCGCCGGCGCCACCGAGAGCGCCGTCGTCTACGACCCGCTGGGCGTCGTCCTCGCGGTGATGCCCTGGAACTACCCGTTCTGGCAGTTCTTCCGGTTCGCCGCCCCCGCGCTGGCGGCGGGCAACGGCGCCCTGCTCAAGCACGCGGGCAACGTGCCGCAGTGCGCGCTCGCCGTCGAGGAGGTCGTCCGCGAGGCCGGTGCCCCCGAGGGCCTGTGCCGGACCCTGCTGATCGAGGTCGACCAGGTGGCGGGTCTGATCGCCGATCCGCGCGTCGCCGCGGTCACCCTCACCGGCTCCACCGAGGTGGGCGCGATCGTCGCCGCCCAGGCCGCGGCCGTCCTGAAGAAGCAGGTGCTCGAACTCGGCGGCTCCGACCCGTTCGTCGTCCTGGCCGACGCCGATATCGCGCGGGCCGCCGCCACCGCCGTCGGGGCCCGGTACCTCAACGCCGGTCAGTCCTGCGTCAACGCCAAGCGGTTCCTCGTCGAGGAGCGGGTGGCCGATGAGTTCGTGGCCGCGTTCACCGCCGCGGCGGCGGCCCTGAAGGTCGGCGACCCGGCCGACCCGGACACCGCGATCGGCCCCATGGCCCGTGCCAACCTCCGCGACACCCTGCACGACCAGGTCACCCGCACCCTCGCCGCGGGCGCCGTGCTCGCCCTCGGGGGCGAGATCCCCGACGGTCCGGGCTGCTACTACCCGCCCACCGTCCTGGACCACGTCCGGCCCGGCATGGCCGCCTTCGACGAGGAGACCTTCGGCCCCGTCGCCGCCATCACCCGCGTCGCCGACGCCGACGAGGCGATCGCCCTGGCCAACCGGACCGAGTACGGCCTCGGCGCCGCCCTGTGGACGGGCGACCTCGACCGCGCCCGCCGGCTCGCCCGTGTCCTGGACGCCGGAGCGGTCTTCGTCAACGGCATGGTCGCCTCCGATCCGCGCCTGCCCTTCGGCGGCATCAAGAAGTCCGGCTACGGCCGTGAACTGGGCGCCGAGGGCATCCGCGAGTTCGTCAACACCAAGACCGTGTGCATCAACCACCCGGACCCGGCCGCCTGACCGCGTCGCACATGAACAACCACACGTACCGAAGCACCACCCCCACCCGACCAGAGAGGGAGACACCGCGCATGAGCTCCACCCCCGTCCCCGACCGGCCCTGCTGCGGCGGCTTCGCCCCCGCCGTGCTGCGCCCCGCGGAGCTGACCGCCTTCAGCCGCGGTGGCGGCGCCCGTACCATTCCGCTGGTCACCCGGGCGGTCGGCGCCGAGGTCTTTCTGACCGGCCAGACCCTCTTCGAGGGCGGCGCGGGCATTCCCCTGCACACCCACAACTGCCCCGAGAGCGTCACCATCCTCGAAGGCGACGCCATCGTGGAGATCGACGGCACCGAGCACCACGTGACCCGCTTCGACACCACCTACGTGGCCGCCGGCACCCCGCACCGCTTCCGCAACGCCTCGGACACCGCGCCGATGCGGATCCTGTGGATCTACGCCTCGGTGGACGCCACCCGCACCCTCGTGGAGACCGGCGTCACCGCCCGGGTCGACGCCGAGCACACCAAGCCCACCGGCACGACGAGCTGAGGACGGACCAGAACATGATCACGGAGATCGCCCAGATCGAGGTCCGGCCCGGGAGCGAGGAGGAGTTCGAGAAGGCCGTGACGGAGGCCCTCCCACTCTTCCTCGCGGCGGACGGCTGCGACGGAGTCGATCTGCACCGCGGCGTCGAGCAGCCGTCCCGCTACCGGCTCATGGTGCGGTGGGAGACCGTCGAACACCACACCGTGACCTTCCGCGAGTCCGAGGGCTTCGCCCGGTGGCGGGCCCTCGCCGGCCCGTACTTCGCCGCTCCGCCGCAGGTCGAACACGTATACTCCGTCCTTGCCCCATGACCGGCGGCCGGGATCGCACCGGTCCCGGCCAGCCCCGGCCACCCCTGCGGAGGCGCCAGCGATGAACCCGCCACCAGCGCGGAAGCGGACACCCGGCGCGGACGGCGCGGACGGTGCGGACGGCGTGCACGGTGCGGGCGGCGGCGCGGGCCAGGGGGCGACACCGCTGACCCGGCAGACGGCCGCCCGCATCGTGGAACACATCGCCACCGGCGGTCTGCCGGAGGGCACCCGGCTGGTCGAGCGCAACCTCGCCGACCTGCTGAAGGTCTCCCGCTCGCCCGTCCGCCAGGCCCTGCGGCTGCTGGCGGACGAGGGCGTGGTCGCGCCGGCCGCGCGCGGCGGCTTCACCGTGGCACTGACCGGCGAGGCCCTGACCCGGACGGCCACGGTCCCGCCCGCCGAGGACGACATCGAGGCGAGCTATCTGCGCATCGCCGCGGACCGCCTCGACGGCCGGCTGCCCGACCGCGTCACCGAGAACGCCCTCGCCCGCCGCTACGACCTCCCGCCGGGCCAACTCGCCCACATCCTGCGCCGCATCGCCGTCGAGGGCTGGATCGACCGGCTGCCCGGCTACGGCTGGGAGTTCCAGCCCATGCTCACCTCGATGGACGCCTACCAGGACAGCTACCGCTTCCGCCTGACCATCGAACCCGCCGCCGTCCTCGAACCCGGCTTCGTCCTCGACCGCGACGCGCTGGAAACCGTCCGCGCCCAGCAGCAACGCCTCGTCGACGGCGACATCTGGACCATCGGCAACGCGCAGCTGTACGACCTCAACAGCCGCTTCCACGAGGTCGTCATGGGCTGCAGCCACAACTCCTTCTTCATCGACGGCCTCCGCCGCGTCGACCGCCTGCGCCGGCTGATCGAATACCGCCGCTCCCTCAAACGTGACCGCGCCGTCGTCCGCTGCGCCGAGCATGTGCGGATCGCCGACCTCCTGCTGGTGGAACAGCGCGCCGAGGCGTCGGAGGCGCTCAGGGAGCACCTGACCACCGTCAGCAAGGAGAAGACGGACACGGACGCGCCAGGGGACATCGCCTGACGGCCGCCCACCCTTCCGGCCCCGCCGCCGCGCACTGCGCCTCGCGCGCCCGCGGAAGCACCGCGGGCGCGCCACCGTTCAGGAGCTGCCCGCCCCCGCGAACGGCACCTGCGCGGTGGGCTGTCGGGCCGGGGCGGGGTGGAAGGGGTGGGACCACAGGCCCTGGCGGCGCAGCAGGGGCAGGACGCCTTCGCCGAACCAGTACGCCTCCTCCAGGTGCGGATAGCCGGAGAGGATGAATTCGTCGATGCCGATGCCGTGGTATTCGGCGATCCGCTCGGCGACCTCGGCGTGGCTGCCCACCAGCGCCGTGCCCGCGCCGCCGCGGACCAGGCCGATACCGGCCCAGAGGTTGGGGTGGATCTCGAGGTTGTCCAGGCTGCCGCCGTGCAGGGCGAGCATGCGCCGCTGGCCCTCGGACTCGCTGCGGCCGAGGCCGGTCTGGATGGAGCGGACGGTCTCCGGGCCGAAGCCGTCCAGCAGCCGCCGTGCCTCCGCCCACGCCTGCTCGGCGGTGTCGCGGGTGATGACGTGCAGCCGGATGCCGAAGCGGACCGTGCGGCCCTGCTCGGCGGCGAGCGAGCGGATCCAGGCGATCTTCTGCGCGACCTGGGCGGGGGGTTCGCCCCAGGTGAGGTAGACGTCGGCGTGGCGGGCGGCGACCTGGCCGGCGGCGGAGGAGGAGCCGCCGAAGTAGATCTCCGGGACCGGGTCGGGGAGCCGGTTCAGCTTGGCGCCCTCGACGTGGAGGTGTTCACCGGCGAGGTCGACGGTCTTGCCGTCCCACAGGTCGCGGACGATGCTCAGGAACTCGCCGGTGCGGGCGTAGCGGGCGTCCTTGTCGAGGAAGTCGCCGTAGGCGCGCTGCTCCTGGCTCTCCCCGCCGGTGACCACGTTGAGCAGCAGCCGCCCGCCGGACTGCCGCTGGTAGGTGGAGGCCATCTGGGCGGCGAAGGTGGGCGAGAGGAAGCCGGGGCGGAAGGCGACCAGGAACTTCAGCCGCTCGGTGTGCTGACTGACCATCGCGGTGGTCAGCCAGGCGTCCTCGCACCAGGCGCCGGTCGGGGTGAGCGCGCCCACGAAGCCGAGGTGCTCGGCGGCGCGGGCGATCTGGGCGAGATAGCCGACGGACGGCGGGCGGTCCCCGCCGGCCGATGTGACGGGCGTGCCGTGGCCGCCGCCGACGACGTGGCGGCTGTCACCGTTGGTGGGCAGGAACCAGTGGAAGGTGAGGGACATGGTGCGACTCCGTTCAGAGGGCTACAGCAGCCCGTGCCGGGGTGGTTTCGTTCCGCTCAGCACATAGCGGCCGATGTGCTGGATCTTCCAGCGGGCCGGGTCGTGCAGGGTGTGGGTACGGGCGTCCCGCCAGTGGCGGTGCAGGCCCAGGGTGTCCAGGGCCGAGCGGGTGCCGGCGACCTCGAACAGCGAACTGCCCGTCTCCACGGCCGCGTTCGCCGCCGCCACCTTCGCCGCGGCCACCGCGATCGACGCCTCGGCGGCGGTGTCGTCGTCGAGGCGGGCCCGTGCGGCGTCCACCGCTCGGGCGGCGGCCGCCAGCAGGGCCTCGGCGCCACGGATCTGGAGGGCCAGTTCGCCGAAGCGCTGGATGAGCAGCGGATCCTCGGCGGCGGTGTCCACACCGCTCTCGAACCAGGGGCGGCTCTTGGTGCGGACGAAGGTGACCGCCTCCGCCAGCGCCCCCGAGGCGATCCCCGCGTCGATCGCCGCGTGCAGCAACTGCGCGACCGCGCCGTGCAGTTGGGGCCCGCGGAAGGTGAGGTGGTGCGGTACGACCCGGTCGGCCGGCACCGGCACGGCCGCCAGCCGGACGGTGCCGCTCGCGGTCGTCCGCTGGCCCATGCCATCCCAGTCGTCCACGACGGTCAGACCGGGCGCGTCCCTGGGCACATAGGCCACCTGGAGGTCGTCGTTCTCGCCCCGGGCCAGCACCGGGATCCAGTCGGCGAACAGCGCGCCGGTGGAGTAGTGCTTGACACCGGTCAGGGTGTACGAGCCGGCGGCGCCGGGGTCCAGCCGGGTGCGGATGTCCTGGACGTGCCGGGTGCCCGCCTCCGACTGGGCGTTGCCGAACCGCTTGCCCGCCAGCACCTCGCCGAAGAAGAACTCCCGCTGCGCCCGCGTGCCCTGTCGGCGCAGCACGTTGATGTACACGAAGTGGCTCTGCGGGATCTGGGCGAGGCTGGCGTCGGCGGCGGCGAGCAGCCGGAACACCTCGGCGAGGGTCACCGCGGCGACGTCCGCGCCGCCGTGCCCGGCCGGGACGGTGATCCCCAGCAGTCCGGACGCGGACAGCCGGTCCAGTTCGGCACGCGGCAGCCGGCGCCGCGCGTCGCGCTCGGCGGCGCCCGTACGGAACTCCTCGGCCAGCGCCGCGGCCACCTTCAGCGCCTCGGTGTCATCGGCGATGACATGGGCGGGCTCGGGCAGGGGCGACATGGTCAGCTCGCCGCCGCCAGCACGGTCGGGTGCGGGCCGAGCGCCGCCGAGAACTGGTCGACCACCTGCTCCAGCGCCTCGGCGGCCCCGGCCGCCACACGCACCCCGCCGTCCGGCTCGACCGTGATGTCCTTGTCGAGGGTGAACCAGCCCTGGACGATATGGGACGCGCCCATGGAGGACAGCACCGGCCGCAGCGCGTAGTCGATGGCCAGCACATGGGCCACGCTGCCGCCGGTGGCCAGCGGCAGCACGGTCTTGCCGGTGAGCGCGTACTGCGGCAGCAGATCCAGCAGGGACTTCAGCAGCCCGGAGTAGGCCGCCTTGTAGACCGGCGTCCCCACCACGACCCCGTCCGCCTGCTCCACCAGCGCCTTGGCCCGCACGATGGCCGGGTGCGAGAAGTCCGCGCCGAGCAGCGCGGTGGCGGGGAGGGTGCGTACGTCGAGCGGGATCACCTCATGGCCCTGGGCGGTCAGCCGGGCGTCCAGGTGGCGCAGCAGCCGGGCGGTGCGGGAGGTGGCGGAGGGGGAGCCGGAGAGGGACAGGACGGTGGCCATGAGCAACCCTTCGTGGTGCGGTCGGGGCAGGGGGACGGGAGGGGACCGCGGCGGCGGTCAGGACAGTGCGGGCTCGGGCTCCGGCAGCCGCGCCTCCAGCTCGCGGACCAGGGGCAGCACCCGCTTGCCGAAGTACTCCACCTCCTTGGGCACCCAATAGGCGAAACGCAGGGGTGCTGCGGGCATGCGGAACTCCCGGTGGAACGAATACGGGCATGGGGAATCGGCGCCACGGCGTCGAGCGGAATTCATCGCGGACGGGGCGGGGAAAGATCGGGCGGCGCGAAGGGGACGAGCGCCGGGGCGGGGCGGCCGCATTTCCTCGAGCGGCGGCCGGGACCCTTCCCGCGGGGCTTTGCGGGGCTCTGCGGGACTTTGCGGAAGAAGGGCCCTAGAAGCCTTTCCCGATCATGGGAGGCGAGGGGCAGTGAAGCGGAGGCGGACCCTCAGCGCTCGCTCGGACCCGATGGCAGGTCAGCCCGGACAGCAACAGAACGCGCTGGAGACACGCGCGAGGTCGACGTGGCGTCGCCGCGTGAGGTCCTGTCGCTTCATGTCACCGATCCAACCAGGGGGAAGTCCTGCCGGTCAAGAACGCCCGGGGCGTATTCCATATCGCGGACGCATGGACTGGGCTGCGGAAATTCCGCGGTGCCTGCTTCGAGATTACCCGGGAGGCGGGCCGGGGAGTGAGTCGGTATTCATGAGACCGTGATAGGGATCCCCTTGAACGGCGCGGACCGGGACGGGCATTCTGCGGCGTGTGCGTATCGAACAGCTGGAATACATCGCCGCGGTCACCCGCCTCGGCTCGCTCCGCCGCGCCGCCGAGGAACTGCATCTGTCCCAGCCCGCGCTCAGCGAGACGGTGCGCAATCTGGAACGCGAACTCGGCGTGGACCTGCTGGAGCGCAAGCGCTCCGGCGCCACGATCAGCGCCGAGGGACGGGAGCTGCTGCCGCATATCGTCAGCGTCATCGAGGCCGTCGACCGGCTGCGCGGCGCGGCCGGCGACCAGCACCGGGTCAGCCGGATGATCCGGCTGGGCACGGTCAACACCGCGACCGTCCCGCTGCTGATCCCGGCCGTCCGGGAGTTCCGCGCGACGCACCCGGTGACCCAGGTCGAGGTGGTGGCCGCGCAGCAGGCCGAGATCCACCGGGCGCTGCTGGAGGGGAGTTTCGACCTGGGCCTGGTCAACTACCTCCAGGGGGACGACGTCCCGCCCGCGCTGGAGACCACCGAGCTGCTGCGCGGCCGCCCGGTGGTCTGTCTGCGCCCCGACAGCCCGCTGGCGGCCCGGCCGACGGTGAGCGTGGCGGATCTGCTGGACGAGCGGGAGCCGCTGATCGTCATGCGCTCCGGCTATCTCATGCACCGTTTCATCCACCGGCTGCTGGCCGGGCGCACCCCGTCCTTCTCGTACTCCACCGACGGGGCCGAGATGGGCAAGCTGATGGTCGCCGAGGGGCTCGGCGTCACCGTGCTGCCCGACTTCAGCGTCATCGGCGACCCCCTGGAGCGCGGCGGCGCGATCACCTACCGGCCGCTCGCGGACGGCGAGGCCACCGAGGTGGCGCTGGTGATCCAGCGCCGCCGCTCGGGCTCGGTCCCGCGCGCCGTCCGCGATCTGCACCAGCTCTTCGTACGGCGCGCGGGGACGACGCCCTGAGCGGCTACGACGCCGACGCGGCAACGACCGCCTGCGCGGGCTACAGCTCCCTGAGCGCGGGCAGCAGTTGCTTCTCGGCCCAGTCCAGGAACGGCCGCTGGTGGTCGCCGCCGATCTGGACGAGGGCGACGTCCGTGAAGCCCGCGTCCACGTAGGGCCTGATCCGCTCGGTGAACTCCCCGATGTCGTCGCCGCACGGAATGGACGCGGCCACGTCCTCGGGCCGTACGAACTGGGTGGCGCCCGCGAAGGAGGCCGGCCCCGGCAGCTCCGAGTTGACCTTCCAGCCGCTCCCGAACCAGCGGAACTGGTCATGGGCGCGGGCGATCGCCGCGTCCCGGTCGGGGTCGTAGCAGACCGGGATCTGTCCGATCCGCGGCTTCCCGCTGCCGCCGTTGCGGTCGAACTCCGCCACCAGCTCGGACTTCGGCTCCGTCGCGATCAGGATGTCGGCCAGCTGCCCGGCCAGCAGGCAGGACTGCCGCCCGGAGACGGCGAGGCCGATGGGCGGCGGCTGGTCCGGCAGGTCCCACAGCTTGGCCGAGTCGACGTCGTAGTGGGTGCCGTGGTGGGTGACATAGCCGCCGGCGAACAGCGCGCGGATGATCTCGATCGCCTCTTGCAGCATCTCCTGCCGCACATCCGCCGACGGCCAGCCCTGGCCGACCACGTGCTCGTTCAGGTTCTCGCCGGACCCGAGCCCCAGCCGGAACCGCCCCTCGGACAGCAGTTGGAGCGTCGCCGCCTTCTGGGCGACCACCGCCGGGTGGTAGCGCACGGTGGGGCAGGTGACATACGTCGTCAGCGGGATCGAGGAGGTGGCCTGCGCGGCGGCACCCAGCACGCTCCAGGCGTAGGGCGCGTGTCCCTGGGAGGCCAGCCACGGGAAGTAGTGGTCGGAGGTCACCGAGAAGTCGAACCCGACCTGCTCGGCCCGGACCACGTCGTCGACGAGCTGACGTGGACCGGCCTGCTCGGTCATCATCGTGTATCCCCATCGAACCATGGCCCACGAGTACCGTCCGGCCCGGCTCCCAAACGTCCCAAACCGGCTTCCGGGGCGGGAAACGACTGGTCACGGCGTGCGGCGGCGGCTCACCCGGCGTAGCCGTCAGCCGAGCCTGGCGGAGATGACGGGGGCCAGGCGGTCGGTGATGGTGCGGTGGCCCTTGTCGTTGGGGTGGACGGAGTCGGAAAGGTCGTCGGAGGCGAGCCAGCCGGTGGTGTCGACGTAGGAGACCCGGGTGTCGCCGGAAGCGGTGACGGCGGCCTGGGTCTCGGTGCCGAACCGGCCGCTGAAGGTGCGCAGCGCGAAGATCCACGCGTCCGGGTAGGCGGTGCGGACCTTGCGCAGCAGGCTGGCGTAGGCGGCCTGGAACTGCGCCGAGCCGACCCCGCGGCCCACGTCGTTGGTGCCGAGGTTGATGACCACCGCGTCCGCCTGGTAGCGGGAGAAGTCCCAGTCGGGGGTGGCGGCGTTCGGGTTCAGCTTGGTGAACTGCTGCTCCAGGCTCATCCGGTCGTCCGCCGTGTCGACGAGTGCGGCGCCGCCCTGGGCGATCTGGGTGTGGTCGGCGCCGAGCCGCTCGCCGATGAGCCAGCCGTAGGCGGTGCGGGCGTTCTGCGAGGTGGTGGTGCCCACCGTGATCGAGTCGCCGACGAATTCGATCAGCTTCTCCGGGGCCGGCGGGGCGAAGGTGGTGGCGCCGCTGTCCAGGGTCAGGCCCTGGAAGACCGCGTCACCGTGGTAGGAGCCCGCGACCACCTGGTAGTTGACCTGGAGGGTGTGGTTTCCGGCCGACAGCGGGGTCGGGGTGAGGTTCACCGTGCCCTTGGCCTCGTCGTAGAAGGTGGCGGGGCCGCCGTCGATGCTGACCCACAGGTCGATCGCGTTCCGCTGTTTGAGCCCCACGGTGCGGCCGGTGAAGCCGGTGCGGAAGTAGGCGCCCGCCCAGTAGGGGGTGTAGGCGGTGGCCGAACTCCGGGTGTCCCAGCGGCCGGTGAACCTGATGTTGGGGTCGCCCGGCTGGCCGGGGGCGACGGCGGCCGCCTTGGTGGCGGCGGCGCCCACGTCGGCGGCGATGACCGGGGCCAGGCGGTCCGCGAACTTGGTGTGCCCGGCCTCGTTGGGGTGGCCGTTGCCGTCCTCGTAGTCGGTGCCGTCGGTGAGCCAGCCGGTGGTGTCCACGTAGCGCACCCGGGCGTCGCCCGCCGCGTTGCGCGCGCTCACGGCCGCCTTGGTCTCCGTCACATAGCGCTTCTTGAGGGTCTGTACGGCGAAGAGGGCCGCGTTCGGGTACGTCGCGCGGATGTCGCGCAGCAAAGTGGTGTACGCCGACTGGAACTCGGCGCCCGTGACACCGTGCCCGATGTCATTGGTGCCCAGGTTGATGACGACCGCGCTCGCCTGGTAGCGGGAGAAGTCCCAGTTCTGATCGCCGGTCGAGGCCGTCTTGAAGAACTGCGTGGCCAGTCCCACGCAGCCGTCCTTGCCCACCAGGCAGTAGCCCGAGCGGGCGATCTGGGTGTGCCGCATGCCCAGCAGCTCGCCGGTCTTCCAGCCGTACGAGTCCAGCGCGAGCCGGTCGGTGAGGGCGCCCGCGGTGATGGAGTCGCCCACGAACTCGAGGAGCCCGGACGGCACCCGAGGAGCGACGGTGCCCGCGCCCGCGTCCAGGACCAGGCCCTGGAAGACGGTGTCGCCGGAGCGGTAGGAGACCCGGAGGGTGTGGGTGCCCTGGGGCAGCGGCTGGGGGGTGAGGGTGACGGTGCCCTTGACGCCCGCGTAGAAGACGTCGGCGCCGCCGTCGACGCTCGCGTAGAAGTTCACCGCCTCCCGGGCCTTGATCTTCACCGTGGTGCCGGTGAACGCGGTCTGGAGGTAGCCGCCGGTCCAGTTGGGGACGGCGGCGGTGGCGGAGCTCAGGTCCCAGCGGCCGGTGTAGACGATGTTGGGGTCGGTGACTGAGCCGTCCCCCAGGGCCGCCGCCGGGGTCGCCGCCGGGGCCGCCGCCGGAGCCGACGCCCGTGCGGTGGCGCCGAGGCCGACCCCCAGTGCGCAGAGCGACGCGGTCATGACAAGAACGAAGAGCGTGCGTAAGGAACGTGAGGCGGGCGAGGCGTGCGGGATCGATGGCATGAGGGTCCCCTCGAGGAGGTGATGGCTGCTGCCTGGGAGCGCTCCCAGGCGTCCGTGGCTCCACGATGGAAGCTCTGAATCGGTTCAACGTCAAGGTGTGCGGCGATGGTCGTCCACGGCGGACGTTCACGGCGTAAGTCCACGGCGGACCCACAGCGAACCTCTTCAGGGATGCCGCCGCACGAGCATGTCCGCGCACTTCTCGCCGATCATCATCGTCGTGACGCACGGATTGACGGCGATGAGGAACGGCATGGCGGAGCCGTCCGCGACCCGCAGCCCCCGCACGCCCTTGACCCTCAGCTGCGGATCGAGCGGCGCGTCCGGGTCCTCGGGCGGGCCCATCCGCACGGTGCACGCCGGGTGGTAGGCGGTGTTGTGGGTCTCGCGGACATAACCGGCCAGCTCGTCGTCGCTGTGCACATCGGGCCCGGGAGCCAGCTCGGCGCCCGCCCACAGGGCCAGTGCGGGCCGGGCGGCGATCTTGCGGGCGAGCAGCAGACCGCGGGTCATGATCTCCATGTCGTAGCCGTCGGTGAAGTAGCGCGGGTCCACCCGCGGCTTGTCGCGGAAGTCCCGGCTGGCCAGCCGCACGGTGCCCCGGGAGCGGGCGCGGGTGACGTTCGGGGTGAGACAGAAGGCGTTCTCCGAGGTGGGATAGGAGCGGCGGTAGGTGTTCAGGTCGAAGGGCACCGCACCGTAGTGGAACATCAGATCGGGGCGGTCCAGGCCGGACTCGGTGGCGGCGAAGATGCCGATCTCCCACCACTGGGTGGAGGTGGTGACCATGGGCTGCTCGGCGTTCCACATGATGACGCCCTCGGGGTGGTCCTGGAGGTTCTGCCCGACACCGGGGGAGTCCACCAGCACCTCCACCCCCGACTCCCGCAGATGCGCGGCTGGGCCGATGCCGGAGAGCATCAGCAGCTTCGGGGTGTCGATGGCGCCGCACGAGACGATGACCTCGCGCCGGGCGTGCACCCGCAGGGTGCGGACCAGATCGGGAGGGAGGTAGTCCACCCCGACACAGCGCCGGTCCTCGTCCAGAACCAGCCGTTTGGCCCGCAGTTCGGTACGCACCCGCAGATTGGGCCGGGAGTCCATGACGGGATGGAGGTAGGCGACCGAGGCGGAGCAGCGGGTGCCGTCCTCGCGGGCGTTGATCTGGAACCAGTTGGCGCCGCGCAGCACCGTCGTGCCGGTGTTGAACGGGGTGACCGGGATGCCCGCCTCCTCGCAGGCCGTCAGCACCGCCCGGCCGCACGGGTCCTCCGGCGGCACGGTGCGGATCCTGACCGGGCCGTCGCGGCCGTGGTGGTCGCCGGGCGCGTCGTTGTCCTCCAGGCGCCGGAAGAGCGGGAAGCAGTCGGCGGCCGACCAGCCGTCCAGTCCCATGGCCGCCCATTCGTCGAGGTCCTCGGCGGGCGCCCAGAAGGCGATGCAGGAGTTGTGCGAGGAGCAGCCGCCCAGCACCTTGGCGCGGGCGTGGCGCAGAAAGCTGTTGCCCCGCTCCTGCGGTACGACCGGGTAGTCCCAGTCGTAGCCGGACCCCAGCAGCGACATCCAGCGGTTCAGCCGCAGCACGTTGTCGTCCCCGAGGTCCGACGGGCCCGCCTCCAGCAGGCATACGCTCACCGAGGGGTCCTCGGACAGCCGCGCCGCGACCACCGAACCGGCCGTACCGCCGCCGACCACCACATAGTCGAACTCGTCCACGGGCCTCTCGCCTCTTCTCACGGGGGATGGTGACGGCGGCGTGCTCGGCGAGCACACCCGTACCCGTCGTCGTCCGTGCCGTTGTGCGAGGACCCCTCCGGCCGGGGCTCCGACGGAGGTCCGGGAGGTCCGGCCGCCGTCACTCTCACTCGAACCACCGCTGCGGGCGGGGCGCGGTGTTGCGCCAGACGTGCTTGAGCTCCTGGTATTCGTGCAGCCCCGACGGGCCCAGCTCACGGCCGATACCGGACTGTTTCATCCCGCCCCACTCGGCCCGCGGGACATACGGATGGAAGTCGTTGATCCAGACGGTCCCGGCCCGCAGCCGGGACGCCACCCGGTGCGCCTTCTCCGCGTCCTGCGTCCACACCCCGCCCGCCAGGCCGTACACCGTGTCGTTGCCGAGCGCGACCGCCTCGTCCTCGTCCCGGAACCGCTCCACGGTGAGCACCGGACCGAAGGACTCCTCCTGCACCACGGACATGTCCGGGGTGCAGTCGTCCAGGACGGTCGGCAGGTAGTAGAAGCCCCTCTCCAGCGCCGGGTCGTCGGGCGGCGTCCCGCCGCAGCGCAGCACCGCGCCCTCGTCGATCCCCGCCGCCACATAGTCGGCGATCTTCCGGCGGTGCTCGGCGGAGATCAGCGGACCGGCGCGGGCGTGCTCGTCGAACGGTCCGCCCAGCCGGATGTTCCGGGCCCGGTGCACGATCTCGTCGACGAACGCGTCATGCAGCTGCTGCTGGACCAGCAGCCGGGCACCGGCCGAGCAGACCTGCCCGGAGTGCAGGAACACCGCCGTGAGCGCGTAGTCGACGGCCGTGTCGAAATCGCAGTCGGTGAAGACGACATTGGGGTTCTTGCCGCCCAGCTCCAGGGCGAGCTTCTTCACCGTGGGCGCGACCGCCGCCATGATCCAGCGGCCGGTGGCCGCCCCGCCGGTGAAGGACACCATGTCCACCCGATCGTCGGTGACCAGCGGCGCGCCCGCGGTGGCCCCCGAGCCGAGGACCAGATTGGCGGCACCCCCCGGCAGCCCGGCCTCCGCCAGCAGCCGCATCAGATGGATCGCGGTGTGCGGGGTCAGCTCGCTGGGCTTGAGGACGAAGGTGTTCCCGGCGGCCAGCGCGGGCGCCACCTTCCAGGCCGTCTGGAGCAGCGGATAGTTCCACGGCGTGATCAGCGCACACACCCCGACCGGTTCGTGCACCACCCTGCTGTCGATCTCCGGACTGCCCACCTCCACCACCCGCCCGGCGCCGGCGGAGGAGATGAGATCGCCGAACCAGCGGAAGCAGTTCGCGATGTCGTCCAGGTCGTACTCGCTCTCGACCAGCCGTTTCCCGGTGTCCATGGACTCGGCGCGGGCGAGCGTCGACTTCTCGCGCACCAGCAGATCGGCCACCCGCAGCAGCAGCCCGCCCCGCTCGGCGGCCGGGGTGCCGGGCCAGGACCCGCGGTCGAAGGCGTCCCGGGCGGCCGCCACCGCGGCGGCCGCGTCCTTGGGCCCCGCCTCGTCGACCACGGCGACCAGCGAGCCGTCCGCGGGACAGCGGACCTCGCGGCTGTGTCCGTCGAGGGCGGTCGTCCAGTGGCCGCCGATGAACAGCTCCGGCATGGGTGCCTCCGGGCTCGGACGACGGTGGCCGGCCCCGGGGTGGATCCGTCGACGCACCCGGCCGGCCCACACACCGAGCCTAAGTGGCGCCGGTCCCGCTCGCACGGCGTACGGAAGGCGTCGGGCGGGGGAGGCTCGGGGCGAGGAAAGCTCCGGGCGAGGCGGGAGGCGATGGCTCCCGGGAACGAGTGCCGCGGGAACGAGTGCCGGGGGAACGGGTGTCCCGGGAAACCATCTGCCGACCGTGCTCGGCTCAGCCGCTCTGGTGCCAGGCCCCGTCGGCGTAGTCGTACCCGTATTCGGGGCGCCCCTTGACACCGCTGGTGCGGAACGGCGAGCCGTGGTCGTCGATCCGCAGCGTCCCCGAGCGGCCGCCGCTCGTCCAGTCCAGCTCCAGGTACCAGCTGCAGTCGCAGCCGGACGTCCGGGCGTTGACCAGCAGCACCTCCGGATCGGAGGCCGAAACCCGGTAGGGGAGGCGAACGGCCGGGATCGGCTCGCCGCCGTCATTGCCGTCGGTGGGGCGGGCCAGCGGACGGGCGGCGTCCAGGTCGACCGAGAAGGCGCGCGGGGTGAGGGAGCCCCCACAGCCGTTCTCCATGGCGAACGACGACCACGCGAGCGGGGCGCGGCGGCCCACGACCCGTACGTGCAGGGCCTGGAGGACGACCGCCGACGAGGCGCGGCCCTGCACCGTGACCTCGACATTGGTGGTCCCGCCGTGCACCGCGCCATGGGCGGCGGCCCAGGTCGGGGCGTCCTGCTCGGTGGGCGGCGGGGCAACCTCGGAGGGGGGCCGGTCGATGAGATAGCGGTGGTCGCAGCCGTTCTCCCAGACATGGGAACGGGTGGAGAGGGTGAGCGGGGCCCGGGTGGAACCGCCATCGCCCGGCCCCTTGGCCGAGCCGGTCCCGGGGGAGCCGGAGGGAGCGCCTCCGGCCTTCCGCTCGTCGTCGCGTTCGCCCTTCGCGCCGTCGCGGGGCGCGCCGGACGCGTCGTCGCCGTTCGTCTCCTGACGGTCCAGCCGCCCACGGGCGGTCGGCCCGGCGGACGGGGCGGACGAGGGGGCGGTGGCGGTGGGGGGTGAGGCCGCCGTGTCCTGCCGCCCGTCCGCGCCGGGCGGCCGCACCTCGACCGCCGTGACGGCGAGCACGACGACGGCGGCGGCCCCGGCCAGCAACGCCCACGGCCGCCGCACCCGTGCCCCGACGACGGCCTCCCCACCGCCCCCCGCCACCGCCCGCAACCCCCGCCGCCCACCGGCCACGGACCCGGCCTCCGCCTTGACGCCACCCCCGAAGCCGCGCGGCCCCCGCCCGTCGCCGCCCCGCTCGGTGGTACCCCTGGGGCGGTGTGCGGTCCCGCGTTGGGGTGCGGTCCCGGGCTGGTGTGCGGTCTGGGGCTGGTGCGCGTCCTCGTGCCGGGGTGTGTCCCCGTGCCGGGGTGTGTCCCCGTGCCGGTCCGTGTTTCCGCGCCGGGGTGGGTTCCCGGGCTGGTGTGCGGTCCCGCGTTGGGGTGCGTCCCCGTGCCGGTCTGCGTCGGCGTGCTGGGGTGTGTCCTCGTGCCGGTCTGCGTCGGCGTGGTGGCGTGCGGTCCTGGGCCGGTCCGTGTCCTGGTGCCGGTCCGTGTCCGCGCGCTGGGGTGTGTCGCCGTGCCGGTGTGCGGTCCCGCGCTGGAGTTCGGTCCTGGGCCGGTCCGCGCCGCCGTGCCGGTGTGCATCCCCGGACCCGTATGCGTCCTCGGGCTGGGGTGCATTGCCGGACCCGTGCGCGTCCTGGGGGTGGGGTGTGTCCTCGTGCCGGTCTGCGTCGCCGCGCTGGGGCGCGTCCTCGTGCCGGGCCGCGTCCTCGTGTCGGTGTGCATTCCCGGACATGTTCGCGTCCTGGGGCTGGTGTGCGGTCCTGGGCCGGTCCGTGTCCTGGTGCCGGTCCGTGTCCTCGTGCCGGTCCGTGTCCCCGCGTTGGGATGCGTTCCCGTGGCGGTGTGTGGCGTCACGGCCGGGTGCCGTCTGGTCCGGCTCGGTGCTGACGGCGGGGTGGCCCGGTGAGGGGGCGGCCGCGATGTCGGTTTGGTGCGCGGGCGGGCGGGTGTCGGTGGCCTTCGCCAGGTTCTCGGTCCCGGTATCCGTGGCCTCACTGGGAGGAGGGGCCGGTCGGGCGTCGGGGCTCGCGATGACGGTCCCGGCGGCGTCCGACGGGGCGTCAGGCGCGTCGGACGGGTCGTCGTCGACGCCGCCTCGTGCGGCGGCCGCTCCCTCGTCGCCGACCGGGCGTACGGCGTCGGCCGCGCCCCCGCGCGGGGCCGACGCCGTGCCCTCACGGTCGGCCTCGCGGTCCGCCGCGCGGGCGCGGCGTTTGGCGGCGTCCGCGCGGACCCAGCGGCGGTGGAGGGCGAGCAGTTCCTCAGAAGTGGCGCCGCACAGCCGGGCGAAGCGCTCGACGGGGGCGTAGTCCGCCGGGACCGCGTCGCCATTGCAATAGCGGTGCAGCGTGGACGCGCTGACGTGCAGACGCGTGGCCAGCGAGCCGTAACTGCGGCCCGAGCGCTCCTTCAGCGCACGCAAGCGTTCGGCGAAGTCCTCGACCTCTTTGGCGTTCCCCACGCCCACCACCCCCCATATCGGCCCCGGCGCCGCGGCATCGTCCCGCGGGCGTCCCGCGAGCTCCTCGTGAGCGCGTTCCAGGGTGTTGTCATACCCCCAAGTCAGCGTACGTGCAGGCATTCCAGCGTCCCGAATGCCACGCCAGCCGTAGCGGCCACGGCCACGTGGCGCACACGCTTGTCCCGCCGTCGCGACCTGCCGGTGCGGCGGCGACATGCTGAGATCCTGAGATCGGGAAGAGACGAGGAACCACCTCATGCGCAAGCCCACGCACGCACTTCGCGGCGCCGCGCTCGGCGCGGTGTCCGCGGCCGCCGCCGTGGCCGTGGCCGTGGCCGGGACCGGACCGGCCCACGCCCAGACCCACACGCCGGCGGCCCGGACCACGGCGCAGGCCGTCCCCCGGAGCACGCCCGCCCACCTCGTGCCGAGGGAACTCCCGCCGCATCCGAAATCCGACTGGTACGCGAGCGATGTCACCAAGGGCCTGCCCGAGACCGCTCCGTTCTGCGTCGAGAAGACCCTGCCGTCGGCTGGGGCGACCCACCGCGCCTTCTGGACCGAGTACGACACCGGCGCCACCCAGATCGTGGTCAGGACCGGCACGGTGGAAGCCGCCCGTAAGCTCGCCGCCGCGGCCGAGCAGAAGATCCGCAACTGCGCCGCCGACTGGCAGCGCGACTACCCGCAGGGCACCGCCTCATGGCGGGACTACGGCGCGCTGACAGCCGAGGACGGCGCCCACGTCTACGGTGTCCACACCTCGTATCCGGACTCGGAGCCCGGCATCCACCTCTTCGGGGTGGGGCGCGACGGCCGGACCGTCACCGTCGTGGCCTGGGGGCAGATGGGCGACTACGACCAGGCGCCGCTGGCCGACTTCAAGCGGACCACCGCCACCGCCGTGGTCAAGCTGTACCACCCGTGACGGGGACGGGTCCCAAGAGGGTCCGAGGAAGATGACGGGCCCGAGGGGTCTGACGGGGAGCCGGGCCTGAGGGGGAGCCGGGCCTGAGGGGGAGCCAACGGACAGCTGATGGGGGATCAGTCGGCGACCCGAGGGGGAGGGCCCGAGAGGGGAGGGCCCGAGGGGAGGGCTCGACGGGGGCTGGAGGGGAGGGCTCGACGGGGGAGGGGGACCGGTGGCGGCAACGCGGGGGCACGGGGGTGCGCGCGTCGCCGTCACCTCCTCACCTCCCCGGAGCCCGGTGGCTCGCGCGTCCCGCGCTCACTCCGCCGAATCGGCGTCAAGCCCGACGGGCTGGGCCGCCATCTCCCGCAGGCCGGCATCAAGACTGATCCGCGGTCGATAGCCGAGGTCGGTGCGGGCGGCGAGCGGCGACTTCCGCCGGATGGGGGCCGAGCACGAGGTGGCGGTCAAACGAACGGATCGCAAGACCGTGATCCACCCACGGGTGGGCCGCCTGCTCCTGGACTGCGAGACGCTCGTCGGACTCGACCGCCAGCAGCGACTGATGGTGCTCACCCCCGCCGACCACGAGAGCCGCGAACGCCTGCGACTGCTCCAGGTGCTCGGCCTCCAAGAATTTCCCCAGGCGTACGGAACGCCGTCCCCGGACGGTGACGTCGCCGCCTCCTAGCGAGGCCGCACACCCGGGCGGGTGGCCGATATGGTCGGAAGACGCCGCACCACAGGACGCCCGACCGTCGGAGGTTATCCGTGCCGAACGGCTCGCTCTCCCTCGCCGCCTCGCTCTACCTGCTCTCCTACGACCCCGAGACCGGCCGCCCCACCGGTGCTCACACCGCCCTCCTGGTCCGCGCCGCCGCCCTCACCGAACTCGTCCAGCGGGGCCTGCTCACCGACAGCGACGGCAGCCCCTGTCCGGTGGCCGACGCGCTCACCGGGGACCAGGTGCTCGACGGGCTGCTGGAACTGATCGGTGAATCCCGGCCACGCAGCTGGCAGGTCTGGGTGGGGCACCACCCGCGGCTCACCGAGCACGCGGTCCGCGACCAGATGGTGGCGGCCGGCTATGTGCGGCAGAAGGGGAGGCGGGTGCTGGGGCTGTTCCCGGCCAAGGAGTACGTGCTGGAACGGCCCGAGCAGGCGGCCGGGATGCGGGACGACGCGGTGCGCGCGCTGCACGGTGGGCAGCCGGCGGCCGATGTGTCCGAACGGGACGCGGCGCTGGTCACCCTCGCGGCCGCGGGCGAGCTGCGGACGGTGGTGACGGCCACGGACGCCAAGGTCCGCAAGGACCGGATCCTCGAACTGGGGGAGCGCTGCGGAGGCATGGGTCCGGTGCTGGAGAAGGCGATCGCGCAGGTGCGGACGGCGCTCGCCGCCGCCGTCGTCACGACCATGCTGACGACGACCACGGTCACGACCACGACCTGACCCCTCACCGTGGCGGCCGCTCAGCCGCCGGTACCGGCCTCAGCCGGCTGTACGGCCTCAGCCGCCGGTACCGGCTCAGGCGTCGTTCAGCAGCGATGCCAGCCCCCCGTCCAGGTCGAGCTCCCCGGCCTCGTGGCCCTCGGGCACGACGGCGTACGAGCGGCCGAGGAATCTGCGGAGGTCGCCGGTGTCGAACTGGACCATGGCCATGCCCTCCGGGGCGTGGAACTCCAGGACCGTCCGCTGCGGTCCGCACGGCCACATCTGCACGTCCCCGCTGCCCGCCGGGCCCCGCAGCCCGGCCGCGAGCAGCTCCCGCCCGAACGTCCACTCCACGGCGGAGCCGTCGAGGGACGCCGAGGGCGGAAAGGAGACATGGACGGCGAACGGGTCGTTCCGCTCATAGTGCAGACACGCCGGGATCGCGCGTGACTCGGGTGTCGACGCGATGAGCTGCGCCTGGACGGCTTGGTCGATGACTGTGGTCACGTCGGCTCCCTTGCGATGGGTGCGGGGCGCTGTTCCCTTACGACTTACGACTCCCTACGACCGTTAAGACGTCTGGGCGATGAGGGCAGTGCACCCGTTTTCGGAGTGACGTGCGTCACGACTGATTTTTCGCCGGGACATACGGCATTTAGGGTGGCCAAACCATGCAAGGTCTCGGGCGCCGTGCGGAGCTGTTACAGAACGTCGGCAGTGTCGAGGCACCCGTCCCAGGGGTTGTTCCACCATGACCGAAGGTCCCGCGGCGCTCGACGCGGCCGCGTACACCCGTATCTACGAAGCCGAATATCCGCGTCTGTGCGGATATGCCCGAACTCTTACCGATAACCCCTGGGTTGCGGGGGACCTGGTGGCCGAGGCGCACTACAGCGTCTGGCGCCGGCTGCGCGCCGGGCACCCCCTCGGTGCCGACGCCGTCCCGGCCGAGCTGACGGGCGCCGTAAGGGCGCTGTCGGCCGGGGTGGGGAGCTGGGGTCCGCCGCAGCAGGCGTCGTACCTCGAACCGCTCGTCCAGGTCCTCGACGAGCTGCCGCAGCGATGGGTCAAGGCGCTGTGGCTCACCGAGGTGGACGGGCTCCCGCCGGAGGAGGTGGCGCGGCGGGCCGGGGCCGGTCCGGACGGCGCGGCGGCCCTGGTGGAGCGCGTCCGGGAGAGCGTGCGCCAGGAGTTCCTGCGCGCCCAGCCCGGCTATCCGGCGAGCGCCGCGTGCGGTGGGTACTGGGAGCGGCTGCCCGGCCATGTGCGGGGCACGGACTCCCCGCACGAGGCCGAGCAGCTCGCGGTGCACGTCGACGGCTGCCGGGACTGCCGGAGCCGGATGGAGCAGCTGGTGGCGGCCGACGGGCGGCTGCCCGCGCTGACCGGCCCGGCCCTGCTGGCGCTGTACGACCGGGACCAGGCGCGCTTCCTGGCGCCGCTGGTGGCCGCCGGTGCGCTGGGCGCCGTGGGGGCCGCCGGGGCGAGTGCCATGGCGACCGGCGGTGCGCATGCGGCCCGCTCGGGCGGGCCGCTGGTCACCACCCGCCGGTCCATACGTCACCTCGCTCGCGGGCAGGTGCGCCAGGCGGGGCCGGTGGCGGTCGCGGCGGCCGGGGCCGGGGTGATACTGGTCGCCGGGGCGGCGATCATGACGGGACTGGCGCTGACGGACGGCGGCGCGGCGGAGGCGCAGCAGCCCGCGGCGGCGTCGACACCGCCCATATCGAGCACGTCGGACTCTTCTTCCGGTTCCTCTGGTTCTTCTGGTTCCTCCAGCCCGTCCGGCTCCCCGTCCCCGACCGGTTCCGACGCGTCGGCCACGTCCGGGGCCTCGCGGCATGCGGACGGGGCGCGGTCGGGCGCTCCGGGGGAGGCGTCCCGGAGCCGGCCGGCCACGTCGAGCGCGCCCACGGGACACTCCCCGACGGATGTGCCCTCAAGCGCCGTATCGCCCTCGCGGAAGGCACCGTCGCCCTCTTCCTCCGCTTCCTCGTCCTCGTCGGGCGGCCCGTCGCACCGGCCGACCGCCGAACCGACCCAGGAGCCGACCGACGCCGGGACGACGGCCCCGCAGGACACCCCGAGCGAGCGGCCGACACGGCCCACGGCGAAGCCGACCGACAACGGCTCCGACGACGGCTCCGGCTCCGACTCCGACGGTTCCCGGGACTGCGTCTCGCTGGTGGTCCGGCTCTGCGTACGCTGACCTCGCCCCGGTGGTCGTACACGGTCACCGGGGTTCAATTCGTTCAGCCTCAATCACGGACTGTGTCAAGAGCGTTGCCCTCCGGAGCGTAAGCTCGAAAACGAGCCAGCGGTCCCAGCCGGACAGCGGGACCAGGAGGGATGGACCAATGACGTTCCAACCGCGCGAACTCTTCCCTGACCGCTCCGCACGCGACCTGTTCGGCGCGGAGGTCCGTCGCCACCGCGAGAAGGCGGACATGTCGCTGCGGCGGCTGTCCGAGGTACTGAACTACAGCAAGTCCCACTTGGCGCGCATCGAGGCGGCCGAATCGCTGCCGTACGACGACCTACCGGCGAAGCTGGACGCGTGCTTCGGCACGGACGGGTTGTTCGCGAGGCTGCACGCGCTCGCGAAGAACGAGCCGTTTCCCGGTAAGTACCGTCGGGTGGTGGAGATCGAAAGCCGGGCGGTCGTCATCGAGCAGTACATCAGCGGAAGTGCTTCCGGACTGCTCCAGACGCCGAAGTACGCGGAGTCATTGATGCGCAGTGTCCATCCGCATGCGCCGCACGCGGAGATCGAAGCGATGGTCAAGGCTCGTGTCAACCGGCAGGCGTTGTTGGATCGCCCCAAGCCGCCACGCTGCTGGTTCATCCTCGACGAGGCTGTACTGCGCCGCTCCGTTGGCGGGCCAGAGGTAATGCGTGATCAGTTGGCGTCTCTGATCCAGCGTGGGACAGAGTCACATCTGAGCATCCAGGTGCTTCCCTTCTCGGCGGGAGAGCATTCAGAGATGCTGGGCGGCGCGCTGACGCTCTACACGATGCCCGAGGGACCACAAGTGGCCTACGAGGAAGGCAGCCGGTCCGGGAGCATCGTCGAGGACCGAGAGGGAGTCGCAGTGCGCCGAGAGAACTACGATCTGCTCAGGGCCATGGCCCTCTCGCCTCGCGACTCGAAGGCGATGATCCGAGCCGTCATGAAGGACTGGACCCATGTCGATCAACCCGGACCTGAGCACTGCCGCGTGGCGCAAGAGTAGCTACAGCAATGGTGATGGCGGCGAATGCGTCGAGGTCGCCGACAACCTTCCCGGCCTCGTCCCTGTCCGCGATTCCAAGAACCCGGACGGCCCCGCCCTCATATTCCCCGCCGGATCGTGGGCCGCGTTCCTGGCCTCCTTCAAGGCATAGAAGATCGCCGCATGCTGGAACACGAACGGCTTCATGACCACGCACCGTAGCGTCGTGGCGGTGAACAGGCGTCCATAGCAGTCGAGTTGAGCACGGCCGACCGAGGTCATTCGGATTGGTGGTGGAGGCGAGCCATGAGAAAGGCACGTGCGGGTCTTACGGCGTTCGAGGCCCGTGCGGGAGAGGCCGCGCGGACTCTGCTGCACAACCAGGGCTACGACGGCGGGTGGGGTCTCACGCTCACGTCGGTGTCGTCGATCGTCAACACGAGTGAGGTCCTTCCGATCCTGCGGGCTGCCGGCCTCGCGGGGCAGCCGGTGCGCCAGGCGCTCGACTTTCTGACCGGCGCCATTCCGGGGCACTGCCGACCACGTCACAAGGGCGGTCGTGGCGAGCACACCCGCTTCGTCGCCTTCGGTCTGACCGGACTGCTGTCGCACCCACGTTTCTTCCACCATGACGGTGTGGTGGAGGCCGCGGCCTGGTGCGTCGGCTGGCTCGACGACCATCGCGTCGACCACGGCTGGCCCGAGGTACTCGGTCTCGACGACACCTCGCTGCACCAAACCGCCCTTGCAGTGCACGGGCTCGCCCAGCTCAGGGACACCCTCCACGAACTCGGCCCGGGTCTCGTCCTCCCCGGCGGAGTGGACACCACGAGCCTGCTGGGGCGAGTCGAGCCACTGATCGACCACGGCGTCCACGGTCTTCTCTACCACCGTCGACCCAGCGGCGCCTGGGGGTGGCGCACCTACGTCGATACGGACCCGAGCCCGAGCAAGACCGCGCTGTGCCTGTTGGCCCTCTCCGCGGTTGCCTCCGGGGCCGGTCCCGGAGGCGAACCGGCCTACCGGGACGCGCCCCGGGAAACCGGAAGCGCCCACGGCCCGGTGCGGAAGAAGCGGCTGTCCGAGGCGGTCGTCGAGGCCGGGCAGTGGCTGCTGCGCAACCACCACCGCTGGGAGACCTTCGTCGAGGACGACAAGGACGTACAGGGCACTGCCTGGGAGCATATGGCGTACGCGCTGTGCACCCAGGCCGCCATCCGGCCGGCGCCAACCCACACGATCCCCGGCTGTCCAAGGCGTGGCGGCTGATGGACGACCTGTGGGAGCCCGAGGCCGGGATGTGGAACGAACCCGGCGCATCCGGCAAGCGTTCCACTATCCGCGCGGCGTACTACACCGTCTCGGCCTACCAGGAGGCCCTCGGCCGTCTCGCCCGGATCGGCCTCGGCGAGGAGGCGGCCGGGTCCGGTGACAGCGACATTGCGGCGGAGATCCCCTTGAGGAGCGCTGAGCTTGCCGCTGGGTACAGGGTCCTGCTGACCACACCAGACATCGACGGCCCGGTCGTGTGTGAGCTGTCGGAGCGGCTGTTCGACCTGGCGAAGGTCGTGCACGACGGCCCCGGCGAGGGCATGTCGACCGAGCAGATCGCCCAGGCGCTATTCGTTGCGCCGTCCTCGGTGCCCAAGTACGTCCAACGCCTGAACCAGGCGGTGTCCGCCGCCCTCGGCGGCGCCCCGGCCCGGCTGCTGCTGCCCGGCACCGCGAACGGGGTCAGCGGCTACGCTTGGGCGCGCTCGAAGGCGACCGGGTAGTTCAGCAGGGCGAAGCGTGCCAGGGAACGGACCTGCTCGAAGGTCGGCAACTGCTCCAGGTCCTCCAGGCCGAACCACCCGGCCCCGTGCACCTCCTCCAACTGTGCCTCCACGGCCTGCTCGCCGGTGCCCGCCTGGCGGCGGACGTAGAAGAACTGGGCCAGGGCGGGGGTGGCGAACCCTTCCCGCTCGATGTCCACGTAGAACGGTGTCGGCTCGGGGGTGGCGTTGTCGTCGGCCGGATGGATGGCGGGCTGGCTGGAGATCGCCTCCACCAGCAGGCCGGTCTCCTCCTTGAACTCTCGCACCGCTGTTCCGGCGAAGGACTCCCCGGGCTCGATGTGGCCGCCGGGAGGGACCCACTTGTCGAAACGGTTGTGGTGGACGAGCAGCACTTTGCCGCGCTCGACGAGGTAGCCCGAGCAGATGTACACCAGGCCGATGTCGCGGGCGGTCCGGCCGTCGTGAATCAGAATCGAGCGAGGCACGCCCGCCACCATAGCCCACTCGCCCGTTCCCGAACTCGGGAGCACCGCCGAGGACTTGACCCGGATGTCATCGGATGCCGGATGACACGTCATCGGCGATGACATCGCAATGTCATCGCGTTCGCGTCATGACAGGCCGGAGGGTGGACACGTGTCCGCCGATGCCGATCCGGCAGTGGCGGGCGAAGGCCCCGCTCGGCGAGGGAAGGACCGTGATGCGCACCCGCACTCGCACCCCAGGCTGGCGTGCCCGTTACGACCAGTGGTTCACGGCCCCGCAGACTGTGGTTGTCCAGCCCACGACCTGGTGCAACCTCGACTGCCATTACTGTTACCTGCCTTTCCGCAAGCTTAGGCACCACATGGGCCCGGACGTCGCCGCCGCCCTGGCGATGTCGGTCGCCCAGCTCACAGCCGGCGGCGGCCCGCCCATCGGGATCGTTTGGCACGGCGGGGAGCCCCTCGCGATCGGCCCGCAGAAGTTCAGCGCGCTGCTCGCCCCCTTCGAGGATCTGCGCCGCGCAGGCCGCGTCCACCACTACGTGCAGACCAACGCCACCCTGATCACCGACATCTGGTGCGAGCTGTTGACCGCATACGACATTCGCGTGGGCGTGAGCGTCGACGGCCCGGCCGCCTTGAACACCGAGCGGGTCGACCTGCGCGGCAAGCCTGCCTTCCACCGGATTCTCCACGGCGTCCGGCGACTGCGTGCGCACGGCATCCCGTTCTCCGTGATTTCGGTCGTGGCCACCGAGTCCATCACCCAGCCCGAAGAGCTGCTGCGATTCCTGGCGGAGCTGGGCTGCCACTCGGCGGGGTTCAACATCGAGGAGGTTGAGGGTGTCAACACCCACCGGCAGTCGCCCACGCCTGCGCAAGCCGAGGAGTTCTGGTGCCGCACCCTCATCTGGACCCGCTCCCACGGCGACCGCCTGAAGGTGAGGGAACTTGAACGCCTCGCCGAGTACTTGCACCTGATCCGCTCTGGACAGCGCGCCGCATGGGACGAGCGGCGCCTCGATCCGATCCCCACCGTCTCCGTCACCGGTGACGTGGTGCTGCTCTCCCCGGAGCTCGCGGGCACCACCGATCCTGCCTACGAAGACTTCCGTGCCGGCAACATCCTCGACCAGCCCCTGCCCGTGATCTTGAGCGGCGCGCACCGACTCCGCTACGTCCGTGACTTCCTCACCGGCCTCGACCGCTGCCGGGGCGGGTGCGCCTTTTTCGACTTCTGTCGCGGCGCCCAGGCCGCCAATCGCTACTTCGAGAACGGCAGCCTGAGGTCCACCGAGACCAACTACTGCCGGGTCTCCCGGCAGGCCCTGGTCACGGCCCTGTCCACCCTCGCAACCAAGGAGAAAGGGCAAGCAACATGACACTGCTCGACGGATTAACCACTTCCGACGCCCCGGTCGTGGTGGACTTGATCTCCACCCACATCGCTTCGGTCCCGGTGGCTACTGGGGAGACATGGGACAACCGCCCCACATGGGACAACTGGCGGAAGAGTCCCGCACCTTTCGATAATAGGCCCACATGGGACAATTGGAATAAGAAGAAGTAGCCCGCCGTCGGCGGCACGCCCGTGCGAGGGCGCGCGGCCGGTGCCGCGTCAGGCCCATCGTTGGAAGGCATCTCAATGGGAACCCGCACGATCCGCCGCACGAGCGTCACCCTGCCCTCGCTGGACGAGTCCGGCCTGTATCTCTCCCATGTCACCTCGCTCGAAGGCGGTCGTGGCCGGGTCGCGGAGTTCCACTACGGCGACGCGGATCTGCGCGCGCTGGACCTGGCCGACACGCACCTGATCGATGGACGGATCTCCGGACTCAAGACCCAGCGCGCCCGGCTGGAGAAGCTCCGCGTCGACTCTGTGGAATTCACCGGGTGCGACCTGTCTTCCCTGCGCTGGGTCGACAGCAAGGTCACCCGTGCCGTCTTCCGAGACTGCAAGCTGATGGGCGTCATGTTGGAGGACATCACCCTTGATGACGTTTTGTTCGAGAACTGCAAGCTCGACTACAGCACCCTCACCCGCGTCCGGGCCGTCGGGCCCGTGATCTTCTCCCAGTGCTCCCTGCGCGAGACCACGTTCGACGCGGCCGACCTGAGTACAGCCGCATTCGACGGCTGCGATCTACGACTCGCCGAGTTCGACGGCGGCACGTACCACCACCTGGACCTGCGCGGCAACGACCTTTCCCAGCTCCGCGGCCTTGCCTCGCTCAAGCAGGTGATCATTGACCACGGACAGACGCTGCAACTGGCCGAGGCCCTCGCCGTGGAGCTCGACGTCACCTATGGCGAAGACCTCGGCGACAGGTAGCCCCTCACTCGCCCTCAGGAGGCCGCCATGGGTCCGCGGCTCTTATGCACAGCGTTCGACGACGTATGCGGCCGGTGTGACATCACACCGGTCCGGCTGACCCACGGTGAGCCCGGCTACGACGAGGCGCCATCGGCCCCGGCGGCGACTGGGCGCCCCTCACCGCCGCCGAGGCGGTGTACGTGATCTCCAGTACGAACATGACGAGCAGGCTCGTAACGTGGTCCGCATGATGACCAGTGCTGTCGATCCACGATATGAACTGCCCCGCGACTGGCCCACGACCGAGGCCGGGGCGATCGCCCTCCAGGAGCGGACGCGGGCGTCCGTGCTGATCGGCGGGGAGGTGCCCGCGCCGGGCACCGGGACCGGCGCGGTCGTCGGGGTGGACGTGGCGTACGACGACGAGCGCGACCTGGTCGCGGCCGCCGCCGTCGCCCTGGATGCCCGCGACCTCGCCGTCGTCGCGGAGGCGACCGCGGTCGGCCGGGTCAGCTTCCCGTACGTCCCCGGGCTGCTGGCGTTCCGTGAGATCCCGGCCGTCCTCGACGCGCTCGGCGACCTCCACCGGCGCCTCGGCAGCCGTCCCGACCTGGTGGTGTGCGACGGCTACGGGCTCGCCCACCCGCGCCGGTTCGGGCTGGCCAGCCATCTCGGGGTGCTCACCGGGCTGCCCACCATAGGCGTCGCCAAGAACCCCTTCGGCTTCCGCCATGCCGATCCGGGGCCGCGCCGCGGCGACTGGGCGCCGTTGCTCGACGGGGACGAGGAGGTGGGCCGGGCGCTGCGTACCCGCGACGGTGTGAAGCCCCTGTTCGTCTCGGTCGGCCACCGGGTGACCATCGCGGACGCCTGCGCGTACACCCTGCACCTGGCCCGCGACTACCGGCAGCCCGAGACGACACGGCGCGCGGACGCGCTGTGCCGCCGGGCCCTCAAGGCCGCCGGGATGTGACGAACCCTCCGGTGCCGGTGCCGCTGCCGCTGCCGGTGCCGGTGCCGGTGCGTTCCGGGGCCGTCAGACCCGTCGCGTCTCGGCCAGGAAGCAGCCGAACTCGACGGCGCGCACATGCACCGCCGCCACCCGAGGGTCCCGGTACAGCTCGGCCAGCCCCTCCTCGAGCGTCGGTTCGCAGCCGTCCAGCAGCCGGCCGCCGAGGATGCCGCCTTCGGCGGAGTACGCCCGCAGCACCCGGCGCGTGCCCCGGATGCCGTCCGGGATACCGGGGCCGGTCCAGCCGTCGCACTCCTCGGGGTGGATGAAGACCGGACCGACCTCGTCGTACGGGCCGGGTGTGGCGCCCGTCTCCGCGGCCCAGCGGCGCAGCGGGGCGTAGGAGACCAGCGCGATGGTCTCGTGCGGCCGGCTCCGGCCCAGGCAGCAGCGCATCGGGCTGCCGCCCTCCTCGCCCTCCACCACCGTGCGCGGCGGCTGCCCCGCGTCGTCGGCGGTCCGCAGCAGCTTCAGCGCCTCGGGCGCGATGGCCCGCAGCTCGTAGTTCTCGCTCATGCGGTCCAGGGTGGCCGGTGGACCCCCGGCGCGCTGGCGGGATTCGGACCAGGCGCTGAGGTGGGCGAGGTACTTGACAGGGCGGTGGTGCTCCGTCAGATTCGGGCCACCACAGGACGTCCGACGTCCGTATTGTCCCGCTGCCCAGGTCGTCCCGCTCTCCAGAAAGCTGGTGTCGATGAGTCTTCCGGCGCCCCTCACCGGTGTCGTGCCACCTCTGTGCACCCCGCTCACCTCCCTGGGCGAGGTCGACACCCGTTCCCTCGCCGCGCTCGCCGAGCGGCTGATCGACGCGGGGGTGAGCGCGCTGTTCGCGCTCGGCTCCAGCGGAGAGGCCGCCTATCTGGACGACCGCAGCCGCCGTACGGTCCTCGAGACGGTCATCGGGACCGCGGACGGCCGGGTGCCCGTGCTCGCCGGGGTGATCGACATGACGACCGCGCGGGTGCTGGACCACGCCCGTACGGCGGCGGAGCTGGGCGCGGACGGGATCGTGGCCACCGCTCCCTTCTACACCCGCACCCACCCCGTGGAGATCGCCGACCACTTCCGGCGGCTGCGCGACGGCGCGGACCTGCCGCTGTTCGCCTACGACATCCCGGTCTCCGTCCACTCCAAGCTGACGCCCTCGATCCTGCTCCCGCTGGCCGCCGACGCCACGCTGGCCGGGGTCAAGGACAGCAGCGGGGACGACGGGGCGCTGCGGCGGCTGCTCGTCGAGGTGCGCCGGCGCGGCCTGGGTGACTCCTTCACCGTGCTCACCGGCTCCGAGCTGTCCGTGGACGGCGCCCTGCTGGCGGGGGCCCATGGCGTCGTTCCGGGCCTGGCCAATGTCGATCCGGCCGGTTTCGTCCGGCTGTACCGGCACGCGCGCGCGGGACGCTGGGAGCAGGCGGCCGCCGAACAGGACCGGCTGGCCGCGCTCTTCGCCATCACCGACGCCGGGGACCCGGCGCTGATGGGCGGCAGTTCGTCGGGGCTCGGCGGCTTCAAGACCGCGCTGCGGCTGCTGGGCGTGATCGAGTGCGCGGACACCGCCGCCCCCCAGGTCCCGCTCGGCGAGGCGGCCGTCAAGACCGTACGTCAGCTGCTGGAGGAGGGAGGGCTGTTGACGTGACCGCAGCCGCCGAGGTGCCCTGGTACCGCGAGGTCTCCCCTGGCCAGTGGAAGTCCATGTTCGCCGCCTGGATCGGCTATCTGCTCGACGGTTTCGACTTCGTGCTGATCACGCTCGTCCTGACCGAGATAGCCGACGAGTTCGACCTGAGCACGGCCTCGGCGGCGACCCTGGTCTCCGGCGCCTTCATCACCCGCTGGCTCGGCGGGGCGGTGCTGGGCGCGCTGGGCGACCGCTACGGACGCAAGGCCGCGATGATCGTCAGCATCCTGCTCTACTCGCTCGGCACCTTCGCGTGCGGCTTCGCCTGGAACTACACCAGCCTGTTCACGGCCCGGCTGGTGATTGGCATGGGCATGGCCGGTGAGTACACCGCGAGCGCCACCTACGTCCTGGAGAGCTGGCCCGCGCGGCTGCGCAACCGCGCCTCCGGCTTCCTGATCTCGGGCTACTCCGGCGGCACCATCATCGCCTCCGAGCTCTACAAGTGGGTGGTGCCCCACTGGGGCTGGCGCTGGATGTTCTGGATCGGCGTGCTGCCGGTGCTGGTCGCGCTGTGGGTGCGGCGGGCCCTTCCGGAGGCCGGGGAGTGGGACGAGGAGGTGGCGACGGCGCGGGCGCGGCCGAACCCCTTCCGGCCGCTGTTCGCCGGGCGTTCCCGCGCCAGTGCCAACACGGCGCTGGCCGTGGCCGCGAGCACCGCGCTGTTCTGCGTCTTCACCCCGTTGGGCGCGGGCTGGCGCTGGCCGCTGTCGGTCCTGGCGGCGGGGTGTCTGGTCGCCTTCGCGGCCCAGCTCGGCGGACGCCGCCGCTGGTCGCTGTACATCGCCCTGACGTGCACGGTCTTCTGCGCGTTCCTCTACAGCTGGCCGATCCAGGCGCTGCTGCCCACCTATCTGAAGGAGCAGCTGGGATACACCCCCTCCGAGGTCACCGATGTGATGTTCTACGCCGGGTTCGGCACGATGGCCGGGTGCTGGCTCGCGGGATTCGCGGGCGACTGGCTCGGCACCCGGCGCGCCTACGCCTCCACCCTGCTCGCCTCGCTGGCCTTCGTCTTCCCGGTGTTCGCGGTGCGCGACAGCCTGGTCGGACTCGGCGTGCTGCTGTTCTTCCTGCTCGCGCTGAGCCAGGGGATCTCCGGCCTGCTGCCGAAGTACACCGCGGGTCACTTCCCGACCGAGAGCCGGGCCGCCTCGCTCGGCTTCGTCTACAACACCGGGGCGCTCGGCGGCGCGGTGGCGCCGGTGCTCGGCGCCCATCTGGCCGAGGGCATGTCCCTCGGCCGGGCGCTGGCGGTGCTCACCTTCGGGCTGACGCTGCTGGTGATCGTGCTGGTCGGTGCCGACGTGCCGCGCCGGCTGGGCCGGCTGACCGATCCGGCGGGCGACGAGGACCACCTCGGGCCCGGCCGGCCGCTGCCGGTGGCGGAGCCCGGCGTGGAGCGGACCTGATCCGGGGGCCGGCAGGGGCGGAGCGGCACTGATCCGGGACGCCGGCCGGGGCGGCACCCTCGAGGCACGCGGTTCCGCCACCCCGAGGCACTTGGCTTCGGCGCCACAGGCACGCGGTTCCGCCACCCCGAGGTACGCGGCTTCGGCCCCGAGGCGCGCGGCTCGGCGCCCCGAGGCACTTGGCTTCGGCGCCTACGGCCACGAGACTTCGGTGCACCGAGGTACGCGGCTCAGCGCCCCGAGGCGCGCGGCTTCGGTGCCCGAGGCACACGGCTTCGGTGCTCCGAGGTACGCGGCTTCGGTGCTCCTAGGCACACGGCTTCGGCGCCACAGGCACGCGGTCTCGCCACCCCGAGGTACGCGGCTCGGCGCCCTCGAGGTACGCGGCTTCGGTGCTCCGAGGCACACGGCTTCGGCGCCTACGGTCACGAGGCTTCGGTGCACCGAGGTACGCGGCTCGGTGCTCCGAGGTACGCGGCTCGGCGCCCTCGAGGCACGCGGCTTCGGTGCTCCGAGGTACGCGGCTTCGGCATCGGGGCGCGCGGCTTCGGTGCCGGCGAGGCACTTGGCTTCGGCGCCCACAGCCACGCCGCTTCGGCACCCCGACGCGCCACACCCGGCCCGCCGTACGGCCGCGGGGCCCAAGCCCCTCGTCCATCAAGGGGTTTGGTTGTCCACAGGCCCAGGAGGGGGCTTGTGGAATGCGGACCGCGTTCTTAGCATCGGCGGTGTTACAGCGGTGGTGTCACATGATGGGGACGGGATGATGGCGATGGAGGAGGGGGCGACCGCGGCCGGCCCGCTGGCCGGAGTGCGTGTGGTGGAGCTCGCGGGGATCGGTCCTGGCCCGTTCGCCGCCATGGTCCTCGGCGACCTCGGCGCCGATGTCGTCCGCGTCGACCGCCCCGGAGGCCCCGGGGGTCTGCGGATCGACCCGGACTACGACCTGGCGAACCGCAACAAGCGCTCGGTGCTGCTGGACCTGAAGACCGAGGAGGGCGCGGCCGCCGTGCTCGACCTCGTGGAGCGCGCCGACATCCTCATCGAGGGCTACCGCCCGGGGGTCGCCGAGCGACTGGGCGTCGGGCCGGACGCCTGTCTGGCCCGTAACCCCAAGCTGGTCTACGGCCGGATGACCGGATGGGGGCAGCAGGGCCCGCTCGCCGGGGTGGCCGGCCATGACCTCGGCTATATCGCCGTCAGCGGCGCCCTCAGCATGATCGGCGCAGTCGACGGCCCGCCCATCGCCCCCGCCAACCTCCTGGGGGACTACGCGGGGGGTTCGCTCTATCTCGTCATCGGCGTCCTCGCCGCCCTCCAGCACGCCCGCGCGGGCGGCCCCGGTCAGGTGGTGGACGCCGCGATCGTCGACGGCACCGCCCATCTGACCTCCGTCATCCACGGCATGATGGCCGCCGGTGGCTGGCGGGACCAGCGCGGCACCAATCTCCTCGACGGCGGCTGCCCCTTCTACGGCACCTATGAGACCGCCGATGGCGGCTATATGGCGGTCGCGCCCCTGGAGCGCAAGTTCTACGCGGAGTTCATCGAGCTGCTGGGGATCGCCGACCAGGCCCCCGCCCGCGACGACTTCGACAGCTGGGCCGAGCTGCGCGCCGCCATCGCCGACCGCTTCAAGCAGCGCACCCGCGAGGAGTGGACCGCCGTCTTCGGCGCCTCGGACGCCTGTGTCGCCCCCGTGCTGTCGCTGCGGGAGGCCCCGGCCCATCCGCAGCTCGCGGCCCGCTCCACCTTCCTCGACCACGGCGGGATCACCCAGCCCGCGCCCGCCCCGCGCTTCTCCGCCACCCCGGGCGCGGTGCGCCGCGCGCCCGCCCGGCCCGGGGCGGACACCGCCGAGGTGGCCCGCGACTGGGGTGTCACCTCCCTCGGCGAGGGAAGTCCGTCATGAGCCCCCGGTCCGTTCCCGGCCGGTCCGCCGAGCCGCCCCCGCCCCGCTGAGCCGTCCCGCCCAAACCCTCCCCGAAAGGCCGCTGACGTGAGCACCGAAGCGTATGTGTACGACGCCATCCGCACCCCGCGCGGGCGCGGGAAGGCCGACGGCGCCCTGCACGGCACCAAGCCCGTCGACCTGGTGGTGGGCCTCATCCAGGAGATCCGGCGGCGGTTCCCCGAGCTGGACCCGGCGGCCATCGACGACGTGGTCCTCGGCGTCGTCAGCCCGCTCGGCGACCAGGGCTCCGACATCGCCAAGATCGCGGCCATCGCGGCCGGGCTCCCGGACACGGTCGCCGGCGTCCAGGAGAACCGCTTCTGTGCCTCGGGCCTGGAGGCCGTCAACCTGGCCGCGGCCAAGGTCCGTTCCGGCTGGGAGGACCTGGTGCTCGCGGGCGGCGTCGAGTCGATGTCGCGGGTGAAGATGGGCTCCGACGGCGGGGCCTGGTTCGCGGACCCGATGACCAACTACGAGACCGGTTTCGTACCGCAGGGCATCGGCGCCGACCTCATCGCCACCATCGGCGGCTACAGCCGCCATGACGTGGACAGCTTCGCCGCGCTCTCCCAGGAGCGGGCCGCGCGGGCCTGGAAGGAGGGGCACTTCGACCGCTCCGTGGTCCCGGTCTGCGACCGCAGCGGGCTGACCGTCCTCGACCGGGACGAGCACATCCGCCCCGGCACCACCCCCGAGACCCTGGCGGGCCTCAAGCCGTCGTTCGCCACCATCGGCGAAGCGGGCGGCTTCGACGCGGTGGCGCTTCAGAAGTACCACTGGCTCGAGGCCATCGACCACGTCCACCACGCCGGGAACTCCTCGGGCATGGTGGACGGCGCCGCCCTGGTCGCCATCGGCAACCGCGAGGTCGGTGAGCGCTTCGGGCTGACCCCGCGCGCCCGGATCGTCTCCGCCGCCGTCTCCGGCGCCGACCCCACCATCATGCTCACCGGCCCGGCTCCCGCCACCCGTAAGGCGCTCGCCAAGGCCGGGCTGACCATCGACGACATCGACCTGGTCGAGATCAACGAGGCGTTCGCGGCGGTGGTGCTGCGCTTCGTGGACGACATGGGCCTGAGCCTGGACAAGGTCAATGTCAACGGCGGCGCGATCGCGATGGGCCATCCGCTGGGCGCCACCGGCGCGATGATCCTCGGCACGCTGATCGACGAGCTGGAGCGGCGCGGCGGGCGGTACGGGCTGGTGACGCTGTGCGTGGGAGGTGGGATGGGCATCGCGACGGTGGTCGAGCGGCTCCGCTGACGCCGAGTTCCCTCCCGCCCCTCCCCACCCCCGCCCCCCCGCGCCCGTCCCCTTCGCCCTGGAGACCTCAGATGACCCACCCCACCACCGCCTCCACCATCCGCTGGGAGCAGGACGACGAGGGCGTCGTCACCCTGGTGCTCGACGACCCCGGCCAGTCCGCCAACACCATGAACGCCGCGTTCATCGACTCCCTCGACGCGATCGCCGACCGCGCCGAGGCCGAGCGGGACGCCATCCGCGGCATCATCGTCACCTCCGCCAAGAAGACCTTCTTCGCCGGCGGCGACCTCAACGACCTCCTCCAGGTCGGGCCCGACCAGGCCCAGGAGGTCTACGAGAAGAACCTCCGCGTCAAGCGCGGGCTGCGCCGGATCGAAACCCTCGGCAAGCCCGTGGTCGCCGCGATCAACGGCGCGGCGCTCGGCGGCGGGCTGGAGATCGCGCTCGCCTGCCACCACCGCGTCGCCCTCGACGCCCCCGGCTCGCGCATCGGCTTCCCCGAGGTCACCCTGGGCCTGCTCCCGGGCGGCGGCGGAGTCGCCCGTACGGTCCGGCTGCTCGGCGTCTCCGACGCGCTGCTCAAGTGGCTGCTCCAGGGGACGCGCTACAACCCCCGGCGCGCCCAGGAGGCGGGGCTGGTGGACGAGGTGGCGGCCACCCCGGAGGAGATGCTCACCCTGGCGCGGGCGTTCATCGCCGCCCACCCCGAGTCGGCGCAGCCCTGGGACGAGAAGGGCCACCGGATCCCGGGCGGCACTCCGGCGCAGCCGAAGTTCGCCGTCAACCTGCCCGCCTTCCCCGCCAATCTGCGCAAGCAGCTGAACGGCGCCCCCTACCCGGCGCAGCGCAACATCCTGGCCGCCGCCGTCGAGGGCTCCCAGGTGGACTTCGAGACCGCGCAGACCATCGAGGCCCGGTACTTCACCGAGCTGGTCATCGGCCAGACCGCCAAGAACATGATCCAGGCGTTCTTCTTCGATCTCCAGGCGGTCAATTCCGGTGCCAACCGCCCCCAGGGGATCGAGGCCCGTCAGGTCCGCAAGGTCGCGGTGCTGGGCGCCGGGATGATGGGCGCGGGCATCGCGTACTCCTGCGCCAAGGCGGGCATCGAGGTCGTCCTCAAGGACGTGTCCGTGGAGGCCGCCGCCAAGGGCAAGGCGTACTCGGCGGGGCTGCTGGCCAAGGCGCTCGCCAAGGGCCGTACCACCGAGGCCGAGCGGGACGAGCTGCTGGCCCGGATCACCCCCACCGCCGACCTCCGCGATCTTCAGGGCTGTGACGCGGTCATCGAGGCGGTCTTCGAGGACCCGGCGGTCAAGCACAAGGTCTTCCAGGAGATCGAGGGCGTCGTCGCCCCGGACGCCCTGCTGTGCTCCAACACCTCCACCCTCCCCATCACCCTGCTCGCGGAGGGGGTGCAGCGCGCCGACGACTTCATCGGGCTCCACTTCTTCTCACCCGTCGACAAGATGCCGCTGGTCGAGATCATCAAGGGCGAGCGCACCGGCGACAAGGCGCTGGCCCGCGCCTTCGACCTGGTGCGGCAGATCAACAAGACCCCGATCGTGGTCAACGACTCCCGCGGCTTCTTCACCTCCCGCGTCATCGGCCACTTCCTCAACGAGGGCGTGGCGATGGTGGGCGAGGGCATCGACCCGGCCTCCGTGGAACAGGCCGCGGCCCAGGCCGGCTATCCGGCCAAGGTGCTCTCCCTGATGGACGAGCTGACCCTGACCCTGCCGCGCAAGATCCGCGAGGAGACGCGCCGGGCGACCGAGGAGGCGGGCGGCACATGGCGGCCGCATCCGGCCGACGCGGTCATCGACCGCATGGTGGAGGAGTTCGGGCGCCCCGGCCGCAGTGGCGGCGCGGGCTTCTACGACTACGACGAGACGACTGGCAAGCGCACCCGGCTGTGGCCCGGACTGCGTGAGCACTTCGGTTCGGGCGGTTCGGGCGGCTCGGGCGGCTCGGACACCGGGGGCACCGGCATCCCCTTCGAGGACATGAAGGAGCGGATGCTCTTCTGCGAGGCCATCGACACGGTGCGGCTGCTGGAGGAAGGCGTGCTGACCTCCGTCGCCGACGCCAACATCGGCTCGATCCTCGGCATCGGCTTTCCCGGCTGGACGGGCGGCGTGCTCCAGTACATCAACGGCTACGAGGGCGGTGTGGCCGGTTTCGTGGCCCGCGCCCGGCAGCTGGAGGCGGCGTACGGGGAGCGGTTCGCCCCGCCCGCGCTGCTGCTGGAGAAGGCGGAGCGCGGAGCGCGCTTCACGGACTAGCGTGCGCACGGGGCCGCGTGCGCTGACGGGGGCTCCCGTGCGCTGACGGGGGCTCCCATGCGTTGGCATGGGCTCCATGCGCTGACGGGGCTCCCGTGCGCTGACGGGACTCCATGCGCTGACGGGCCGGCCGGTGCGGCCCGTCAGCGCGGGCCGAGACGGCGTTCGAGCCGCTCGCTCACCTCCGGGCACAACTCCCGGGTGATATCCAGGAAGGCCGTCAGGACGGGGGAGCGGTCCTGGGCGCGGAACGACATCACCAGCTCCGGCAGCTCCACCCGCGGACTCACCTCGCACACCCGGGTGCCCGGCCGCGCCGCCACCCGCAGACACGCCGGCCCGAGCCCCACCCCCACCCCGCACGACGCCAGCCCGATGATGGTGTGCACATCCCGCGCCTCGGTGACCCCACCGGTCCGCGCGGGTGCGTCGGCGCCCTCGCCCAGCAGCCCGGCCAGCCAGCCGGCCACCACCGGCTCCTCATCCGCGGGCGCGACGATCAGATGCTGCCCCTTGAGCTGGTCGGTGCTCACCTTGCGCTGCCTGGCGAAGGGATGGGCGGCGCCGACGACCGCGACCAGATGGTCCCGGCCGACCGTGACCGCCACCAGATCCTCGGCACCCGCGCCCCGAGGCGCCCCGCGCCCGATCGCGACGTCCAGCTCGCCCGCGAGCAGCGCCGCCGTGGACCGGCGGGTCGACATCTCCTGAAGCCCCAGCCGCACCCCGGGGTGGTCGTGGACGAACCGGCCCAGCACGGACGGCAGCAGCTCCAGCAGCGCCGAACCGATGAAGCCGAGCCGCAGCCGCCCCGTCTCGCCCCGGGCGGCCCGGCCCGCGTCGGACACGGCTGCCGACATCTCCGCCAGCGCCCGGTGCGCCCTGGCCAGGAACGCCTCGCCGGCGGCGGTCGGGAACACCCCGCGCGCCGTACGGTCGAAGAGCCGCGCGCCCAGCTCCCGCTCCAGCGCCGCGATCTGCTGGGACAGCGGCGGCTGGGCGATGCCCAGGGCGGCCGCCGCCCGTCCGAAGTGCTGATGTTCGGCCAGCGCCAGGGCGTACCGCAGATGACGTGCCTCCATCGGGCCGAGGATACCGCGACGCGATATGCGGCGGATATCGGCGGGACGGTTGTCAGATATAGCGGTGGATGACGCCGTGCCGTCCGGGTGGACTGTCCCCCATGAGTTCCACGAGCGCCACGCATCCCGAGACCCCCGTGAGCGATTCCCGCCCCGGCCCTTCCGACACCGTGTTCGTGCTGGTCCACGGCGCCTGGCACGCCTCCTGGCAGTGGGCGTCCACCCAGCGCGCCCTGGCCCGGCGCGGCGCGGCGAGCCTCGCCGTCGACCTGCCGGGGCACGGCTTCGACGCCCCGCTCCCCTCGGGCTACCACCTCCCCGGCCAGCCGGACCTGGCCACCGAGAAGTCCGCGCTGGCCGGGCTGACCCTGGAGGAGTGCGCCGGGGCCGTCGTCACCGCGCTGCGATCGGTCCGCCGCCATCGGAAGGTGGTCCTCGTCTCGCACAGCGCCGGGGGCGCCGCCGCCTCCCTGGCCGCGGAGCGGGCGCCCGAGCTCGTCGACGAGCTGGTCCACCTGTCGTCCTTCGTCCCCGCCGGACGCCCCCGCTTCGCCGACTACCTGGCGTCCCCCGAGCAGACCGCGACCGTACGGGGGCAGGGGCTGATGCTGGGCGACCCAGAGGCCCTGGGCGCGTTCCGGATCAACCCGTTCTCCGCCGACCCGGACTACGTGGAGGAGCTGCGGCTGGCCTACTACCACGACGTCCCCGCCGCGTCCTTCGCCCGCTGGCGCCACGCCCTGAGCCCCGACCTGCCCTTCGCGGTGCCGACCACCCCGATCGCCCTGACCCGGGAGCGGTGGGGCAGCGTCCCGCGCACCTTCATCCGCTGCGCCGAGGACCGGGCGTGCACCCCCGCGCTCCAGGACCTGATGATCGCGGAGGCCGACGCGGCCATGCCGGACCACCCCTTCACCGTGGTCACGCTGCCGGGCAGCCATTCGCCGTTCGCCGCCCGCCCCGACGAGCTCGCCGCCGCGCTCACCGGGGGCCGCTGAACTCAGTCGGCGTCCTGCCCGTACCAGGCCCGCAGCTCGTGCTTCATCGACCGCTGGAACGCGATCACCAGGGCCTCCACCACCAGCGGCTGCATATGGGCCGACAGCGACTTCTTCGCCCGCATCCGCTCCGGTCCGCTCCCGGACTCGTGCTCCCGCTCGGGCCCCCACACCTCGTCCCGGAACAGCCGGCTCAGCTCCCGTGCCGCCGAGCGGGTGTGTTCCGAGACGACCGCGTGGGCCGTGCGTATCGTCTCCAGCTCGATCGGCATGTCCAGCAGCCGCAGCCCCAGGTGGAGCACCTTGGGGTCGATCCGGAACCGGTCCGGGTCGTCGGTGCGCTCCAGCGCCTCCAGCGCGGCCAGCCGGTCGATGTCCCCCTCCGTGAGCTCCCGTCCGGCCCGCCGGTCCAGCTGCTCACGGCTCGCCTCCTCGGGGGCGTCCGGACCCCAGGAGGCGACCAGGGCGCGGTGGATCGCCAGATCGTCCTCGCTCAGATCCCGCGGCAATTGGCTCAGATAGCGTTCGATGGCGGACAGGGTCATGCCGTGGCGCTGCAACTGTTCGATCAGCGCGAGCCGGGAGAGATGCTCGGGGCCGTAGTGGCCGACCCGGCGCGGGCCGATCACCGGGGGCGGAAGCAGCCCGCGGGTGCCGTAGAAGCGGATGGTGCGCACGGTCACCCCGGCGCGGGCCGCCAGCTCGTCGACGGTGAGGGTGGGTTCCTCGGTGCCGGGGATGGTCATCGGCCGTGCCTCGCTCTCCGCGTCGTCCTGTTCCGCCGTACTGCTGCCCGATCGGGCCCATCAGTATCGCTGTCGCACCAACACTGTGAAACCTCTCGCCGCGACGGGCTCACCCCCCGGACCGGTCCGCTCACCGGCGGCGCGGGCGCGCACACTGGAACACGAGAGGAGTGACCGCGTCACCGCGCCACCGCGTCATGCGTCACCGCACACCCGCTGGTCCCATGAGCACGCAGAGCCCCCGCGCCACCACCGAAGGCCACGACCCGCCGCCTCCCGGCGGCATCCTGTGGGCGATCGCGGGGGAGCTGCGCAGCGTGCTCGCCCTGCCGGCCGCGATGACCATGCAGGTGGCCCATCCGGCCGTCGGGGCGGGCGTGGACCGGTACTCCGTCTTCCGCACCGACCCCTGGGGGCGCGGCGAGCGCTCGCTGCGGTCGGTGCAGCTGTGGGTGTACGGCGGGGCGGAGGCCGAGGCGGAGGGCCGCCGGCTGCGCGGGCTGCACGCGTCCATCCAGGGCGTCGACGCGCACGGCCGCCCCTACCGCGCGCTCGACCCGCCCGTCTACGCCTGGGTGCACGCCACCGGCTATCCGGTCTATCTGCGGGCCCAGCGCTATCTGGGCATCCGCCCCTTCACCGCGGCCGAGGAGCGGCAGCTGTACGGGGAATGGCTGCGGATCGGGCGGGTGCTGGGCATCGACGACCGCGCCATGCCGGGGTCCGTCGAGGAGTTCTGGCCCTACTACCGCGCGATGGTGCGGGAACGGCTGGAGCCGACCGTCGTCGCCCGTGAGCTGACCGCGCCCGACGCGTCCGTGCCGCCGCCGGGTCCGCTGCCGCCGCGGCTGCTGTGGCCGCTGCTGCGCCCGCTGTTCACCCGGTTCCGCGCGTTCCTCACCGTGGGGCTGATGCCGCCGGACGCGCGGGAGGCGATCGGGCTGGAGTGGACCCCAGGACAGGAGCGGCGGCTGCGGTGGTTCGGGAGGGGCGTCCGGGTGGTGGTCCCGCTGCTGCCCGAGCGGCTGCGCTACCTCCCCATCGCCCGCGAGGCCCGGCGCCGCGCCCGTGCCGGACGGCGATGGCACCGTGGACGGCGCGGGTGGCGCATGGGCCCGAAGACCGGTCACCGCGCCTGATCGTCCTCGTCAGGTGCGCCGGCCCGATGGCGCTCGGCTGTCTCCGCCCGCGGGCGGCCTACTGCCGCGACGTCAGCCGGTGGGTCGTGCGCCAGGCGGCAGACGGTGCAACCGCCGGTAGGCTGTACGTCACCCGGTAGGCCGTGAGCCAACCGGTAGGCCGTGCGCCAGGCGGTAGACGGTGCAATCAGCCGGTGGGTCGTGCGTCAGCCGGTGGGTCGTGCGTCGGCCGGTGGGTCGTGCGTCGGCCGGTAGGTCGTGCGCCAGCTGGTAGACGGTGCGCCAGCCGTAGGCTGTGCGCCGACGGTAGACCGTACGAATGCCACGCGCCGTGGACGCGCGAGGCCCCGGCCGGGGTGGTGGAACACCCGGCCGGGGCCCCGAAGGCTCAGTGGCCGTGGGCTCAGTGGCCGTGCGCCCCGTGGCCGTGGGCGCTGTGCGTGTCCTGGATGCGCTGCCACGACTTCGGCCGCGCCGGAGTCTTGGCCGGGCTCAGCTCCGCCGCCCGCGCCTGCGCCGCGGCCGGCTTGCCAGGGGTGAACAGCCAGGTGTCGAAGAGCGAGGCCAGCGGCTTGCCCGACACCTTCTCCGCGTAGGTCACGAAGTCCTTGACCGAGGCGTTCCCGTACCGGTGCTCCGCCGTCCAGCCCTTCAGGATCGCGAAGAAGTCCTGGTCGCCGATGTGGTTCCGCAGCGCCTGGAGGGCCAGCGCGCCCCGGTCGTACACCGCGTCGTGGAACTGGTTCTCCGCCCCCGGGTCGCCCGGCTCGACCTGCCAGAAGGGGTCGTCGGCCGGGTAGGAGGCGTAGGTGTAGTCCGCCAGCTCCTGCGCGGTGCCCTCGCCCTCCTTCTCCGACCACAGCCACTGCGCGTAGCTGGCGAAGCCCTCGTTGATCCAGATGTCGCGCCAGTCCTTCAGCGAGACGCTGTCGCCGAACCACTGATGGGCCAGCTCATGCACCACCAGCGAGGTGTTCGCGCCCTTGGCGAACCCCTTCGGGCTGTAGAACGGCCGGGTCTGGGTCTCCAGCGCGTAGCTCGTCGGCACGTTGGGCACATAGCCGCCCAGTGCGTCGAAGGGGTACGGGCCGAAGACCGTGGACTCCCAGTCCACGATCTCCGCCGTCCGCTCCACACTGGCCCGCGCCGCGCCCGCGTTGTCCCCGAGGTCCTTGCTGTAGGCGTTGATCACCGGCAGACCGCCCGCGGTGGTGTCCGTCGTGATGTCGAACTTGCCGACCGCCAGCGTGGCCAGATACGTGGCCTGCGGCTTGCTGGAGCGCCAGTTGTAGCGGGTCCAGCCCAGCTTGGAGCTGGTCGACCGCAGGGTGCCGTTGCTGATCGCCTGTGTCCCGTCCGGCACCGCCACCGACACGTCGTAGGTGGCCTTGTCGAGCGGATGGTCGTTGCTCGGGAACCACCACCAGGCCGACTCCGGCTCGTTCGCCGCGATCCCGCCGTCCGGGGTGCGCAGCCAGGAGGTGAAGCCGCTCGCCACGACCTTCGAGGGGGTACCGCTGTAGCGCACCACCAAGGTGAAGGGGCTGCCGGAGGTCAGCGGCGCGGTCGGGGTGACCTCCAGCTCGTGGTCGCCGGTCGCCTCGAAGGCGGCCTTCTTGCCGCCCACCAGCACCTCGCTCACATCGAGCGCGAAGTCCAGGTTGAACCGGGACAGATCCTGCTTGGCGTCGGCCACGATCGTCGCCGTGCCCTCCAGCCGGTCCGTCGTCGGCTGGTACTTCAGCCGGAGGTCGTAGTGGGAGACGTCGTACCCGCCGTTGCCGTACGAGGGGTAGTACGAGTCCCCGATGCCGGGGGCGCCCGGCGTGGCGTCGGCCGCCGACGCCGGGATCGCCAGCAGCAGGCAGGCCGCGGCCGCGCCCGGGACGAGAAGTCTGTGGTGACGCACGAGTCCTCCAACTCGTTGGGGAGAACGATCACTGGCGACCTTATGTACTCCGCGCATCCACTCCGCGTCCATCACGCCGTCCGACATCCAATCGACATCCGGCCGCAACGCGCACCGATCCGGACCCGTTCGGACCCGCATCGCCCTCTTCTGCGCGGGAGTTGACTCGCGCTACCGTCCGGCCGTGCTGTTACCGAGGCGGACATCCCGCATCCCCTGGACCATGCTCGTGCTGTCGGCGGTCACCGCGCTGGTCGCCACCGCCGTATCGCTGCTGCCACCGCTCGGCGCCCCGGCCGCCCACGCCGCTTCCGCCGGACCGAACGGGCCAAACGGACTGAACGGTCCGGCCGAACCGCAGAGCGAACCCGTCTACTCCTACCAGAACGCCATCCGGGAATCCGTATGGGTGGACACGAGAGTCGACGGCGACGCGGACGGGCGCACCGACCGGGTCGCCGTCGACATCGTGCGGCCGCGCGAACCCGCTCAGCAGGGCCGCCGCATCCCGGTCATCATGGACGCCAGCCCCTACTACTCCTGCTGCGGACGCGGCAACGAGAGCCAGACCAAGACCTATGACGCCGCCGGGAATCCGGTCCTCTTCCCGCTCTTCTACGACAACTACTTCGTGCCGCGCGGCTACGCCACCGTCCTGGTCGACCTCGCCGGAACCAACCGCTCCGACGGCTGTGTGGACATCGGCGGCCGCTCCGACATCCAGTCGGCCAAGGCCGTCGTCGACTGGCTCAACGGCCGCGCGACCGGATACACCACCCGCACCGGCACCCGGACCGCCAGGGCGAGTTGGTCCAACGGGGCCACCGGCATGATCGGCAAGAGCTACGACGGCACGATCGCAGGCGGCGTCGCCGCCACCGGCGTCAAGGGGCTCAAGACCATCGTGCCGATCGGCGCCATCTCCTCCTGGTACGACTACTACTTCGCCAAGGGCGCCCCGCTCTTCGACTCCGGCCCGGACGGACTCTCGGACGCCGTCGAGAGCGATGACGCGCACGCCCGCTGCGCCGCCGTACAGCGACGCCTGGTCGATGGCGCCCCACGGAACGGCGACTGGACCGGTCTGTGGAGCGCCCGCGACTACGTACCGGCCGCCGGCGAGGTGCGGGCCAGCGTCTTCGCCGTCCACGGGGCGCAGGACCTCAACGTCCGCACCAAGCACCTCGGACAGTGGTGGGACGCCCTCGCCGACGCGGGCGTCGAGCGCAAGATCTGGCTCTCGCAGACCGGCCACGTCGACCCGTTCGACTTCCGGCGCGAGGAGTGGGTGCGCACCCTGCACCGCTGGTTCGACCACTACCTCCTCGGCATCGACAACGGCATCGAGCGCGAGCCGATGGCCGATGTCGAACGCGCCCCCGACCAGTGGTCAACCGACCGCGTCTGGCCCCCGTCCGGCACCCGGCAGACCACCTTGCGCCCGCGCGGCGGCACCACGGCCGGGGTGGGCGTGCTCGGCACCGAGCGGGCCGAACCCGGCGCGACGGAGAGCTTCACCGACGACCCCGCGCTGAGCGAGGCCGACTGGGCCGCGGCGATCGACACCTCGACGCCCGGCAAGGCGGGCTTCACCACCGGCCCGCTCAAGCGGGACCTGCGGCTGTCCGGCTCCGGCACGGTCACCGTCACCGCCACGCCCTCCGCCGGCAGCGCCCATCTCTCCGCGGTCCTGGTCGACCTGGGCCCGGCCACCATCCGGGACTACACCGCGGCCGGCGAGGGGATCACCACCCTCGACCGGCGCGACTGCTGGGGCAGCGGTACGGCGGGGGACAGCGGCTGCTTCAAGGAGACCGTCGCGGACCGGGAGAACGTCGACTACACGGTCTTCAGCCGCGGTTGGGCCGACCTCGGGCACTTCGCGGACGACGGCAAGGGCCGCCCGCTGACCCCGGGTACGGCGTACACCATCACCCTCGACCTCGCGGCGACCGACCATGTCGTCCCGGCCGGCCACCGCCTCGGCCTGATCATCGCCGGTACCGACGCGGGCCTTCTGGAACCGCCGTCCACCACCCCGCGGCTGACGCTGGATCTGTTCCGCACCTCGGCCCGCCTTCCGCTGGTCGGCGGTGCCCCGAAGGCCGCGGCCGCCCCCTCGCACCCGGCGGCCGCACCGCCGCTGAAGGGCGTCCGGGCCCCGCGGCGCCACACCCCGCTCCCGGCCCTGTCCACCGACCACATCACCGCAGGCCGGCCCGTCAACAGCCGCTGACCGAAGCCCTTTGCGGCACGCGAAAACCCCGGCCGTCGGCCGGTTGGCATGCCTCTCCAGGTCCTGGGTAGCCGCAACTCCACCACCTAAACCCAGTGAAAGGTTTTTTTGCGTGCCGCAGACAGGATCAACTTCGGGGGACGTCAGCGGCGTTCCTCCCGTCACCGTGGAGCTTCCCGGCCCTGACCCCGCCGGGCCCCATCGGACCCCCCGGACGGACCGCGTGGTCTTCGGCGTCTCCGCCGCGCTCACGCTGGCCTTCGTCGTCTGGGGGGCCGTTGCCACCGACACCCTGGAGAGCGTCTCGGACAGCATGCTCTCCGGGCTGATCCACAACGGTGGATGGGCCTTCGTCCTCGCCGCCTCGGGCTTTGTGATCTTCGCCCTCTGGCTGGCCATGAGCCGCTACGGCAAGATCACGCTCGGTAAGGAGGGCGAGGAACCCGAGTTCCGCACCGTCTCATGGGTCGCGATGATGTTCAGCGCGGGCATGGGCATCGGTTTGATGTTCTACGGGGTCAGCGAGCCGCTGGCCCATTTCATGGACCCGCCGCCCGGGACCGACCCCGGCAGCGCGGCCGAGAAGATGCAGACCGCGATGTCCACCACGCTCTTCCACTGGACGCTGCACCCCTGGGCCATCTACGCGGTGGTCGGCCTGGCCATCGCGTACAGCACCTTCCGCCGCGGCCGCAGGCAGACGATCAGCGCGGTCTTCACCCCGCTCATGGGCTCGAAGAACGCCAATGGCTGGGCCGGCCGGGTGATCGACATCCTGGCCATCTTCGCCACGCTCTTCGGCTCCGCCGCCTCGCTCGGCCTCGGCGCGCTCCAGATAGGCAGCGGTGTGGAGGTGCTCGGCTGGAAGAGCGATGTGGGCACGGGGCTGCTGGTCGCCGTCATCGCGGTCCTGACGGTCGCCTTCATCGCGTCCGCCGTCTCGGGTGTCGCCAAGGGCATCCAGTGGCTGTCCAACATCAACATGGTGCTGGCGCTGTTCCTCGCCGTCTTCGTCTTCGTGGCCGGCCCGACGATCATCATCCTCGATCTGCTGCCGACCTCCATCGGCTCGTACCTCGGAGACCTGCCGCAGCTGGTGGGCCGCACCGAGGCCACCGGCGGCCAGTCGGTCGCGGACTGGCTGAGCAGCTGGACGGTCTTCTACTGGGCCTGGTGGATCTCCTGGACGCCGTTCGTGGGCATGTTCATCGCCCGGATCAGCCGCGGCCGCACCATCCGGCAGTTCGTGGGCGGTGTGATCCTGGTCCCGAGCACCGTCAGCCTGATCTGGTTCGCCATCTTCGGCGGGTCGTCGATGAAGCTCCAGGCCGCGGGGAAGCTGGGGGAGGAGTCCACCCCTGAGGGGCAGCTGTTCGGGGTGCTGGACCAGTACCCGGTCGCCGGTGTGATGAGCGTGCTGGTGATGATCCTGGTCGGCATCTTCTTCGTCTCCGGCGCCGACGCGGCGTCCATCGTGATGGGCACCCTCTCGCAGAAGGGCGCCTTCGAGCCGACCCGTTTCGTCGTCGTCTTCTGGGGTGTGGTCACGGGCGCGGTGGCGGCCGTCATGCTCCTGATCGGCGGCGGCGGTGACGACGCCCTCACCGGGTTGCAGAATCTGACGATCCTGGTGGCGGCGCCCTTCACCCTGGTGATGGTGGGCCTGTGTTGGGCCCTGCTGAAGGATCTGCGCCGCGATCCGCTGATCGTCCGGGGCGAGAAGGGCGAGGAGGCCGTCGAGATGGCGGTCATCGCCGGCCATGAGAGGTACGACGGCGAGTTCGAGATCCGTATCGGCCCGGCGACCCCGTCCGACGCCGACACCCCGTCCTCCGACGACCCGTCCGCCTCCGACAGCCCGTCCGAGAACGAGGACGGCGCGGCCGTACCGGGCGACCGCGACCCCATGGCCAAGGCCCGCTAGCCCGCCAGCCGCCTCGGCCGACCCCGCCGTCTCCACCGGGTACGGCCTTCGCCCGCCGCCCGGACCCCACGGTCCGGGCGGCGCTCCGCGCAGGGGGGAGCGGCGACGTCGGGGAAGCGGCGACCCGGGCCGCCCGGCACACCGCCGTTTCCCCTGATACCGGCCCGAACCGGGAATACTTGGGCCATGATCTCCGAGTACGTGACCTTCGGGCTGGCGCCGGCGATGCGCGCGGGTGGTGTGCTGGCCGATGGCACGTACCAGACGCACCGCGACTTCCTGGACTTCGTGGTGGACGGCCGGCCCCTGCTGGCCCGCCTGGCCGACCTGGACGCGGTCTCGCCGCTCGCCGCCGGCCTCGGACCCTCCGTCTTCGCCGAGCAGGTGCGCAGGCTGCTGCTGGAGACGGAGTCGCCGCTGGAGGGGAGCCGGTTCGTCATCTACGGCTGCCCGGAGTGCGAGGGACCGGCGTGCGGGGCCGTCACCGCCGTCGTCGAACGGGACGGTCCGGACGTCGTCTGGCGTGACTTCGGCTGGCAGACCGACGAGACCGCGGACGTCGAGCGCGACGGCTACCACGGCATCGGCCCCTACCGCTTCCGAGGCGAGGAGTACCGCGCCGCGCTGGAGCGGCTGCTGTCCGCCGACGGCGCACCCGCGCCCGAGCTCCCGGCCGGACCGCGGGCGCTGCTCATCGGGCAGCGCGCCGCCGTCCTCGCCAAGCTCGCCGCCGCGCTGCGCCGGATCGGCATCGGCGCCGAGATCACCCTGGACGCGGCCTGCGCCCACGCGGACGAACTGCGCAAATACGGTGCGGTGGTGTTCGGCCGGACGGTGGGTCAGGAGGAGCGCGACGCGGTCCGGGACGCCTTCGCCGCGGCGCGCTCGGACGCGGTGTGCGTCACCGCGCTCACCCCGCTCGTCCCCGTGCTCGTCGCCCAGGTCGAACAGGCCCTGGACCGCACCCCCCACGACCGCCGCCGCCTCCTGCGCCTGACGGCGGTGGCGGGCGGCGCCGAGGCGGTGGTCGAGATCGCGTCCGCCTGCCGGGTGCGGCTGGTGGCCCACCGCCTCGACCGGCTGTCCCGGCACCACGCGCGCGAACTCTTCGACGACGTGCTGCACCCGGGCGCCCACCGCATCCCCCTGGACACCCGCGCCCTCCGCGGCCGATCCTTCCTGGAGGCCCGCACCAGCGACACGGTGCTGGTCACCCCCGTGAAACGGTAGGGCAGACGCCGCCCCCAGGTCCCACTGAGCGGCCCGGGGCCGACCAGGGCGATCATCCCGGGCAGCCCCCGCCCCCCCGCCCCCGGCCTCGCCGTGGCAAGGCCGGGGGCGGGGGGCGAACCGCGTTGCCGCCTGGAGGGCTAGCGCTGCTTCGGGTCCAGGAGGCCCGCGCGGCGCAGGGCGTCGGCCATTGCTCCGTTCACCGGGCCCGCGTCGCGGCCTCCGCCGCGCTGGCCACGGCCGCCGCCCTGGCGCTGCTGGGGCGCGCCGCGACGGCCTCCGCCGCGCTGGCCGCGGGCGTCGTCGGAGCGGCCGCGGTCACGGCCGCCGCCGGACGGGGTGCCCGCCTCGTCGTCGAGCCGGAGCGTCAGCGAGATCCGCTTGCGCGGGATGTCGACGTCCAGGACCTTCACCCGCACGATGTCACCGGGCTTGACCACATCCCGCGGGTCCTTGACGAACGTCTTGGACATCGCGGAGACGTGCACCAGGCCGTCCTGGTGCACCCCGATGTCGACGAACGCCCCGAACGCCGCCACATTGGTGACCACGCCCTCCAGGATCATCCCGGCCGACAGGTCGCCGATCTTCTCGACGCCCTCCTTGAAGGTCGCGGTCTTGAAGGCGGGACGGGGGTCGCGGCCCGGCTTCTCGAGTTCCTTGAGGATGTCACTGACCGTCGGCAGGCCGAAGGCGTCGTCCACGAACTCGTCCGGCCGCAGGCCGCGCAGCACCGCCGTGTTGCCGATGAGGGCGGACACATCGCCGCCCGCCTTGGTGGCCATCCGCCGCACCACCGGATACGCCTCGGGGTGCACGCTCGACGCGTCCAGCGGGTCGTCGCCGCCGCGGATGCGCAGGAAGCCCGCACACTGCTCATACGCCTTGGGGCCGAGCCGGGCCACGTCCTTGAGCGCCTTACGGTTGCGGAACGGGCCGTTGCTGTCGCGGTGGGCCACGATGTTCTCCGCGAGGCCGGTGCCGATGCCCGACACCCGGCTGAGCAGCGGGGCGGAGGCCGTGTTGACGTCCACCCCCACACCGTTGACACAGTCCTCGACGACCGCGTCGAGCGAGCGGGAGAGCTTCACCTCGGACAGATCGTGCTGGTACTGGCCGACCCCGATCGACTTCGGATCGATCTTGACCAGTTCGGCCAGCGGATCCTGGAGCCGGCGCGCGATGGACACGGCACCGCGCAGCGAGACATCGAGATCCGGCAGCTCCTGTGAGGCGAAGGCGGAGGCCGAGTACACGGAGGCGCCCGCCTCCGACACCATCACCTTGGTGAGCTTCAGCTCGGGGTGCTTGCCCAGCAGCTCGCCCGCCAGCTTGTCGGTCTCGCGGGACGCCGTGCCGTTGCCGATCGCGATGAGCTCCACATCGTGCTCACGGGCCAGCCTGGCGAGCTTGGCGAGGGACTCGTCCCACTGGTTGCGGGGGACGTGCGGATAGATCGTGTCCGTGGCCGCCACCTTGCCGGTCGCGTCGACCACGGCCACCTTCACACCCGTACGGAAGCCGGGGTCGAGGCCCATCGTGGCGCGGGTGCCCGCCGGGGCGGCGAGCAGCAGATCGCGCAGGTTGGCGGCGAAGACCCGGACGGCCTCGTCCTCGGCGGCCTGCCGCAGCCGCAGCCGCAGATCGATGCCGAGGTGGACCAGGACGCGGGTGCGCCAGGCCCAGCGCACCGTGTCGGCCAGCCACTTGTCGGCGGGGCGGCCGCGGTCGGCGATGCCGAAGCGCTGGGCGATGGAGCGCTCGTAGGAGGTGGGGCCGGTCTCCTCGGAGGGCTCCTCCGGCTCCAGGGTGAGGTCGAGGACCTCCTCCTTCTCCCCGCGGAACATCGCCAGCACCCGGTGCGAGGGCAGCTCGGTGAACGGCTCGGCGAAGTCGAAGTAGTCGGCGAACTTGGCCCCCGCCTCCTCCTTGCCCTCCCGCACCTTGGTGGCCACCCGGCCGCGCGTCCACATGCGCTCGCGCAACTCGCCGATCAGGTCGGCGTCCTCGCTGAACCGCTCGGTGAGGATGGCCCGCGCTCCCTCCAGCGCCGCGGCGGCGTCCGCGACGCCCTTCTCGGCGTCCACGAAGGCGGCCGCGGCGGCCATGGGCTCCACGGTCGGGTCGCCCAGCAGCCCGTCCGCGAGGGGCTCGAGCCCCGCCTCGCGGGCGATCTGCGCCTTCGTACGCCGCTTGGGCTTGTAGGGGAGGTAGATGTCCTCCAGCCGGGCCTTGGAGTCCGCGGCGAGGACCTGCGCCTCCAGGGCCTCGTCCAGCTTGCCCTGGGAGCGGATCGACTCGAGGATCGCGGCGCGCCGCTCCTCGAGCTCCCGCAGATAGCGCAGCCGCTCCTCCAGGGAGCGCAGCTGCGCGTCGTCGAGCATCTCCGTCGCTTCCTTGCGGTAGCGCGCGATGAACGGCACGGTGGAGCCGCCGTCGAGCAGCTCGACGGCGGCTTTGACCTGCCGTTCCCGTACGCCGAGTTCCTCGGCGATCCTGCCTTCGATGGACGTCGTCACGATCACGCTCCGCTTCCGGTCTGCACTGCCCCTGCATTGTGGCAGGTGGCACCGACGAAGCGGACGCGGCGGACCCATTCGGCGGGCCGGGAGGGTCGGGGGCGGGAATCACACATGCCTGCGACGGCGCGGCCCGCCCGCCGCGTCCGAGGCACCGCCGAAGAGGCGGGCCAGCGCGCGGAAGGGAAGTGTCACCACGGTCGCGATGGCGGCACCGATGGCGCGGAGCACGTCGGCGATGGCACGGAACACGGGGACCTCCTGTCGTCCGGTGGCGGGGTCGGCGGCGGCCGCCGGGCACCGTTCGCTACGCGGCGCACGGGCAAGCGCCGGCGTGCGCGGCGCGCGTTGTGGGCGCCCGGTTGTCAGACGGCCGATCGCGCACGACAAGCGGGTATCCCGGTGTGCTGCGGCCAAACCCCGCCCGGCCGGGCGGGGCTTGTGCCGGTCCCACCGAGTCGGGGGGCTCGGCGCCGCGGCCCGCCCCGCTCGCGCCGTGCTTCCCCCCGGAGGCACGGAACGGGCGCGGGGCGGACCCCCTCGACCGGTCCGGTCCGGGCCGACCCGATCCGACCCAGTCCGGCCCGGTCCGGATCAGCGGCTCAGCGGTTGCCCAGCAGGTCCGCCGGGAAGGCGCCGTTCTCGCGGGCGGTCTTGGTGAAGGAGGCGGCCAGCTCGGTCAGCCGGGCCACGCCCGCGGCGCCCAGGTGCTCGTACGGCGCCGCGTCCAGGCGGTCCGTCTCGTCCTCCAGGGACTGGCGCAGCCGCGCGCCCTCCTCCGTCAACTCGTTGTCGGCGGTGAGCAGTCCGCGGTCGCGCAGCCGCTGCCGGCCCGCCTCCCACTCCTCGGCGCTGAAACCGCGGGTGAGCAGGACCCACTTGGTGGACATGCCCTTACCGGTCGCGGTGTGGGAGGCCAGCGCCTCGACCGCGTCGAGCCCGGCGCCGACCAGCGTCATCAGATGGCCGTCGCCGCGGTACTCGCGCAGCAGCGTGGCGGCGTGCCACAGCGCCAGATGCGGGGCGTCCGGGACGGGCAGATCGGCGTGCGCGGCGTACAGGGGGCGCGCCAGGCGGGAACACGCCTCCGTGGCGCGCAGCGCCAGCTCCGCGGCCTCGGCCATCTCCTTGGAGGCGATGACCTCCTCGCCCAGCACCCGCCGCAGCACCGAGTCGGCTGCCCGCAGCCGGGCCTCCAGGGCGGCCTCGGGGGAGACCACGTCCCACGCGGCCGGAAGGTGGCGGGCGACCAGCTCATGGCTGAAGTGGAAGAAGGTCGCGGTGACGGTGCCCGGACCCACCCGTCCCATGGCCGCCGCGCGGGAGACGAAGTAGGCGGCGGAGCTGTCCTCCAGGCCCAGCTTGGCGAGTTCCTCGCCGCAGTCGGGGGAGAAGTAGATGGTGGAGTGGATCGGGTTGACGGCGCTGTAACACTGATACGCGGCGCGCTCGGGAAGTGTGGTCATGGACCGCACGTTACCGACAGGTAGTCACATCTGGTAACCCGGAATCCCTCACAATGCGTCAGGTCTCCCCGGCCGCCGCCGGATCGCCGTCGGACCGCGCCGGTTCCCCGGCCGGCGGGGTCCAGCCGAAGCGCGCGGGGCGGCCTTCCAGGAAGGCCGCGACGCCCTCGGCGGCCTCCTCGCTCAGCCGCGCCTGCTCCTGCCAGTACGCCACCCGGTCCGGCCCGGCGGGCCCGGCCGCGAACTCCTTGGCCGCCGCCTGGGTGAGCCGCGACCGGGAGGCCAGCGTCCGCGTGAACTCCGCCACCCGCTTGTCGAGCCCGCCCACCGGCAGTACCTCGTCCACCAGCCCGGTGCGCAGCGCCCGTTCGGTGTCGATCAGCTCGCCCGAGAACAGCAGGAACTTGGCGGTGGCCGGTCCCACCAGCTCGACCAGCCGGCGGGTCGAGCCGGGGAAGTAGACGATCCCGAGCTTGGCCGGGGTGATCCCGAAGCGGGCGCCCTCTTCGGCGAACCGCAGATCGCAGGCGGCCGCGAGCTGACAGCCGCCGCCCACGCAGGAGCCGCGCACCGCCGCCAGGGTCGGCTTGGGGAAGGCGGCCAGCGCCTCCTCGGCGGGCAGCGCGAGCCCGGTGGTCTCCTCGTGCGCGTCGTACGTGGTGCCCAGCGAGCCGATGTCGGCGCCCGCGCAGAAGGAGTCCCCGTGCCCGGTGAGCACCAGTGCCCGTACGGCGGGGTCGGCGGCCAGCCGGGCCAGCAGCGGGGGCAGGGCACGCCACATGCCGGGGGTCATCGCGTTGCGCTTGGCGGGGTGGCGGATGACCACGGTCGCTATGCCGTCGGCGACCTCGTGCTCCAGACAGGGCTCCATGCGGCGGATCGTATCCGGGCCGCGTCGGAATCCTGGTGAGCAGGAACAGTCGAGCGCGTGACCCCGGCATACGCCAACGATCAAAAACGTTCGATAAGAGCCAAGTTGTGCTCAGTTCGCCGGTCCGTACCAAAGCTTCCCAACACTCGGTACGAGTGGTCGGGCCGCGGCGAGGGGTGGGTGTCGGACATGGAGACCGTCGGAAGAGTCCCCGCCGAACCGGGCCATGCCCCGCCCCCGCCCCCGCGCCCGGCCCCGCCTCCGCCGGTCGCCTACGAGGGGGTGTGGCGGTTCACCGCACCCGCCCTCGACTCCTCCGTGCCCCAGGCCCGGCACGCGGTGCGCGAGCTGCTGGCCCACCAGCGGGTTCCGGCCGACGGCGAACTGGTGGAGAGCCTGCTGCTGATCGTCTCCGAACTGGTCACCAACGCCGTACGGCACGCCGCGCTGCTCTCCCCCGAGATCGCCGTCGAGGTGGCCCTGAGCCGGGACTGGGTGCGGGTCGCCGTCGAGGACAACCACCCCTACCGGCCCGTCGCCCTGGTGGCGGACCAGGGCCGGACCGGGGGGCGTGGACTGCTGCTGGTGACGGCGATCACGGAGGCGGCGGGCGGCGTCTACGACGTCGACCACACGGCGAGCGGCGGCAAGGTGGTCTGGGCCGCCCTGCCGCTGCCCGGCGCCGCTACCAGCCCGCAGCCGTCCCGGTGAGCTCCCGGATCGCCGGACGGGCCGCGTCCAGCACGGTCATGAACCACGCCGAGAACGGCCCCTCGGTGCGCAGCTTCTCCAGCTCGTCGGGGGTGACGAAGGCGACCTCGGCGATCTCCTCGGGATCGGGGCGCGGCGCCACCCGCACCAGCCCCGCGAAGAGGTGGTTGTACTCCTGCTCCACCAGGCCCGAGGCCGGGTCGGGGTGGTTGTAGCGGACCGTGCCCGCCTCCCGCAGCAGCGTGGGCGCCACGCCCAGCTCCTCACCGGTGCGCCGGGCGGCGGCCACGAACGGCGGCTCACCGGGGTAGGGGTGGCCGCAGCAGGTATTGGACCAGACCCCGGGGGAGTGGTACTTGCCCAGTGCGCGGCGCTGGAGCAGCAGGCGTCCTCTGTCGTCGAACAGGAACACGGAGAACGCCCGGTGCAGCCGGCCGGGCGCGAGATGCGCGGAGAGCTTCTCCGCGGTGCCGATCGTCGTACCGTCCTCGTCGACCAGCTCGAGCATGATCGGTTCCGCGGAACCACTCGGTGCGGAGGGCGCGGCCGTCTCGGCGGAGCCGCCGTTGGCAGGTGTGATCGGCATGACCATCCTCATAGTTCCGACTCGTGAACGTCCAAGTCTGCCGCAACTGTGCCGCCTGACCGTGTCAGTGGCACAGTTCGGCTTTGTGACCAGCATGCCCATCCGGTTCCCGCTAAGGTGCGGTGCCCGACGTCGAAACGCTCAGCCGCGCCGGGCCTCGGGGTGGTGCCGGCACCACCCCGCCCAGGCCGACTCCACCATCGCGCGGACATCGTGCCGGGCGCTCCAGCCCAGCTCCTTGGTGATCAGTTCGGTGGATCCGACGACCCGGGCCGGATCGCCCGCCCGGCGCGGACCGGTCACCGGAGTCAGTTCCGGGCGGCCGGTGATCTCACCGATCAGATCGGCCATCTCACGTACCGAGACGCCCTGACCGGTGCCGATGTTCACCGTGAGATCGCCCGGCGCCCGCTGCGCGGCCAGCCGGCGGGCCACGGCCAGATGGGCCGAGGCCAGGTCCTCGACATGGATGTAGTCGCGCACACAGGTGCCGTCGGGGGTGTCGTAGTCGTCACCGAAGATCAGGGGCGGCTGCCCCGCGGTGATCCGCTCGAACATCATCGGGATGACATTGGACACTCCGGTGTCGGCCAGCTCGGGGCGCGTGGCCCCCGCCACATTGAAGTAGCGCAGACAGGCCGTGGCGAGGGAGTGGGCCGCGCCCGCCGCCCTGACCAGCCATTCTCCGGCCAGCTTGGTTTCTCCGTAGGGATTGATCGGCCGGCACGGGGTGTCCTCGGTGACACGTTCCACATCGGGCATGCCGTAGACGGCGGCGGAGGAGGAGAAGAGGAAACGGCTGACCCCGGCCGCGACCGCCGCCTCCAGCAGCACCGTGAGCCCGTGCACATTCTCCCGGTAGTAGCGCAGCGGCTGCTCCACGGACTCCGCCACCTGCTTCTTCGCCGCGAGATGCACCACACCGGTCACGTTCAGCTCGGCGAAGGCGCGGTCCAGCAGCTCACGGTCGAGGGTGGAGCCGCATACCAGCGGGACGTCCTCGGGCAGCCGCGTCCGGACGCCGTCGGACAGATCGTCGAGCACGGCCACCGGCTCACCCGCCTCGGCCATGGCCCGCACGACATGCGACCCGATATATCCGGCACCACCTGTGATCAGCCATGTCATGCCCCGCACCCTATCCGCGGCGGGGCGGTCGCCGTTTGTGAAGGACAGCCGCCATCGACCATGATGATCGGCGGCGCGGAAGCGGTCGTTCCCCCGATCGTGTGGTGAATGTGCGGTGAACGGACGCTTCCATCGATCCGATAGCCTCTGCCGGACGTGCCGCCCGCCCCTCGTGGGGCCAGGGCGTGCGATGCCCGTTGTCCGCAGGGCCCAGGCCGGTGCCGCCAGTGGCGCGGCCACCATGTCAGCTGCCAAGGAGTGAGTTCGTCTGTCGACCGCGATTCTCACCGGTGCGCCGATCGCCGGCTCGTCCCTCGAGGGCGACCTGCGGTCGCTGGGCTTCGACGTGCGTACGGCGGCCGACGCCGCCGGCGTCACGGCGGCGCTCGCCGCCGTCCCCGCCCGGGAGCGGGTGGCCCTCGTCGACCCCCGCTTCGTCGGCCACGTCCACGCCCTGCGGCTGGCCCTCACCGACCCCCGCTTCCCCGCGGCCGCGACGCGCGGAGCACTGAGCGTCCAGCCCGAGGCGCGTACGGCACTGGCCCGCGCGGCGGCCGCTTCGGCCGCCGGGAACGGCGGTGGGGCGCTCCCCGCCGTCCCGGCATCGGTGCCCGCCACCGTGCCCGGCGGGGCGGGACCGGCCCAGCCGCCCGTCGGCTCCGCGCCGGACCCCGGCGCCGGGGCGTCCGCCGTCGGCGCGCTCGCCGCCGCGCCCGGTGAGGCCGCGCCCGCGGCCACTCCGGGCGCTGCCGACGCCCCCTCCTGGGTGGACGACATCGCCGCGCGTCTCGACGCCGACGGCGTCGCCGTCCACCGGCCCGAGCTCGGGGTGCTCGTCGCCGCCGTGCCCGGCGACGCGCCGGCGCGGGCGAGGGCGCGTGACGCCGTGGACGCGGTGGACGACGAGCGGGTGCGGCTGCGGAGTGCCGTGAAGTCGCGGGACGGCTTCTTCACGACCTTCTGCATCAGCCCCTACTCCCGCTATATCGCCCGCTGGTGCGCCCGGCGCGGGCTGACCCCCAACCAGGTCACCACCGCCTCCCTCCTCACCGCGCTCATCGCGGCGGCCTGCGCCGCCACCGGCACCCGGCCCGGGTTCGTCTCGGCCGGGGTGCTGCTGATCGCCTCGTTCGTGCTCGACTGCACCGACGGGCAGCTGGCCCGCTACTCGCTGCAGTACTCCACGCTCGGCGCCTGGCTGGACGCCACGTTCGACCGGGCCAAGGAGTACGCCTACTACGCGGGCCTCGCCCTCGGCGCCGCCCGCGCCGACGGCGATGACGTATGGGCGCTCGCGCTCGGCGCGATGGTGCTCCAGACCTGCCGCCACGTGGTGGACTTCGCCTTCAACGAGGCCAACCACGACGCCACCGGCAACACCAGCCCCACCGCCGCCCTCTCCGGCCGCCTCGACAGCGTCGGCTGGACGGTCTGGCTGCGCCGCATGGTCGTGCTGCCGATCGGTGAGCGCTGGGCGATGATCGCCGTGCTGACCGCGTTCACCACCCCCCGTATCACCTTCGCGGTGCTGCTCATCGGCTGCGCGCTGGCCGCCTGCTACACCACCGCCGGCCGGGTGCTGCGCTCGCTCACCCGCCGGGCGGAGCGTACCGACCGGGCGGCCCGCGCCCTCGCGGAGCTGGCGGACTCCGGTCCGCTCGCCGAGTCGGCCGCCAAGGCGGCCGCCCGTAAGGCGGGTTCCTACCTCGCCCCGCTCTCGGCCGCCCTCGGGGCCGCGGCCGTCCTGGCCGGCACCGCGGCCGCCGGTTTCGGCTCCTGGGTGCCCGTCGGATGCGCCGTGCTCTACGCGGTCCTCGCGGGGGTCGCCGTCGCCGCGCCCCTCAAGGGCCCGCTCGACTGGCTGGTGCCGCCGCTCTTCCGCGCCGCCGAATACGGCACCATCCTGATCCTGGCGGCCCGCTCGGAGGTGAACGGCGCCTTGCCGGCGGCTTTCGGGCTGGTTGCGGCGGTCGCCTACCATCACTACGACACGGTGTACCGCATCCGCGGTGGCACCGGGGCGCCCCCGCGGCGGCTGGTGCGGGCGATCGGCGGGCACGAGGGGCGGACGGTGGTGGTCACGCTCGCCGCTGCCCTGCTGCACCACCAGAACCAAGGTTTCACCATCGCGTTGACCGCTCTCGCGGCGGCCCTCGCGCTGACGGTGCTCATCGAGAGCATCCGCTTCTGGGTGTCCTCCAAAGCACCCGCAGTACACGACGAAACAGGAGAACCCGCATGATCGGCCTTGTGCTCGCGGCCGGCGCCGGACGGCGTCTGCGTCCCTACACCGACACGCTCCCCAAGGCCCTGGTGCCCGTAGGACCCGAGGGGAAGGAAGGCGAGACGACCGTCCTCGACCTGACCCTCGGCAACTTCGCGGAGGTCGGTCTGACCGAGGTCGCCATCGTCGTCGGCTACCGCAAGGAGGCCGTGTACGAGCGCAAGGAGGCCCTGGAGCAGCGGTACGGCCTCAAGCTCACGCTGATCGACAACGACAAGGCCGAGGAGTGGAACAACGCCTACTCCCTCTGGTGCGCCCGTGACGCGATCAAGCACTCCGTGATCCTCGCCAACGGCGACACCGTGCACCCGGTCTCCGTCGAGAAGACCCTGCTGGCCGCGCGCGGCAACGGCCAGAAGATCATCCTCGCGCTGGACACGGCCAAGCAGCTCGCCGAGGAGGAGATGAAGGTCGTCGCCGACCCCGACAAGGGCGTGCGGAGGATCACCAAGCTGATGGACCCGGCCGAGGCGACCGGTGAGTACATCGGCGTCACCCTCATCGAGGGCGAGGCCGCCGCGGACCTCGCGGACGCGCTGAAGGCCACGTACGAGCGCGACCCCCAGCTGTACTACGAGGACGGCTACCAGGAGCTGGTCAACCGCGGCTTCCAGGTCGACGTGGCCCCGATCGGCGACGTCAAGTGGGTCGAGATCGACAACCATGACGACCTGGCGAAGGGCCGTGAGATCGCGTGCCAGTACTGACGAGGCTCATCCCCTCGCCGCTCGTCGTCGACATTCGCGCGGGCGCCCTGGACGATCTCGCGGGGGTCCTCGCCGACCAGCGGATCTCCGCCTCCGGCAAGCTGGCCATCGCCATCAGCGGCGGCTCCGGCGCCCTGCTGCGCGAGCGGCTGGCGCCGGCGCTGCCGGGCGCCAGCTGGTACGAGGTCGGCGGCGGCACCCTGGATGACGCGATCAAGCTCGCCGACGCCATGAAGTCGGGCCACTACGACGCGGTCGTGGGGCTCGGCGGCGGCAAGATCATCGACTGTGCGAAGTTCGCCGCGGCGCGGATCGGCCTGCCGCTGGTCGCCGTCGCCACCAACCTCTCGCACGACGGTCTGTGCTCCCCGGTCGCGACCCTCGACAACGACGCGGGCCGCGGCTCGTACGGGGTGCCCAACCCGATCGCCGTGGTCATCGACCTCGATGTGATCCGCGAGGCGCCGGTCCGCTATGTGCGCTCCGGTATCGGCGACGCGCTCTCCAACATCTCCGCGGTCGCCGACTGGGAGCTGTCCAACCGCGAGACCGGCGAGCAGATCGACGGACTCGCCGCCGCCATGGCACGCCAGGCGGGCGAGGCCGTGCTGCGCCACCCCGGCGGGGTCGGCGACGACGCCTTCCTCCAGGTGCTGGCCGAGGGACTGGTGCTCACCGGCATCTCCATGTCGGTCGCGGGGGACTCCCGCCCGGCGTCCGGTGCCTGCCACGAGATCAACCACGCCTTCGACCTGCTCTTCCCCAAGCGCGCCGCCAGCCATGGCGAGCAGTGCGGCCTGGCCGCCGCCTTCGCGATGCGGCTGCGCGGGGCGCACGAGGAGTCGGCGCACATGGCCGAGGTGCTGCACCGGCACGGTCTGCCCGTGCTGCCCGAGGAGATCGGCTTCACCGTGGACGAGTTCGTCCAGGTCGTGGAGTTCGCTCCGAAGACGCGCCCCGGCCGCTACACGATCCTCGAGCACCTCGACCTCTCATCCGACGCGATCAGGGACGCATACGCCGACCATGCCAAAGCAGTCAGTCAAGCCATCAGTGGCTGAACTCCGCCCGGTCGTCCACCCCGCGGGGGTGAAGGACCGGCGGAGCGGTGAGCACTGGGCCGGGCGCCTCTACATGCGCGAGATCTCGCTGCGCTGCGACCGGCACCTGGTGAACACGCGGGTCACGCCCAACCAGCTGACGTATCTGATGACCGTCTTCGGCGTCCTCGCCGCCCCGGCCCTGCTGGTGCCGGGGATCGCGGGCGCCGTGCTCGGGGTGCTGATGGTCCAGCTCTACCTGCTGCTGGACTGCGTGGACGGCGAGATAGCCCGCTGGAAGAAGCAGTTCTCGCTGGGCGGTGTGTATCTGGACCGGGTCGGCGCCTACCTGTGCGACGCCGCGGTGCTCGTCGGCTTCGGTCTGCGCGCGGCCGACCTGTGGGGCTCCGGGCGGATCGACTGGCTGTGGGCGTTCCTCGGCACCCTCGCCGCGCTCGGTGCCATCCTGATCAAGGCCGAGACCGACCTGGTCGGGGTCGCCCGGCACCAGGGCGGTCTGCCACCGGTCAAGGAGGCGGCCTCCGAGCCGCGCTCGTCCGGTATGGCGCTGGCCCGCAGGGCGGCCGCGGCGCTGAAGTTCCACCGGCTGGTCCTCGGGGTCGAGGCGTCGCTGCTCATCCTCGTGGTGGCGGTCGTGGACCAGGTGCGCGGCGACCTGTTCTTCACCCGGCTGGGCGTTGCCGTACTGGCCGGTATCGCCCTTCTGCAAACCCTGCTTCACCTCGTGTCCATCCTCGCGTCGAGCAGGCTCAAGTGAACCCGAGCACCATGAAGGTCGGAGCGATCGTCCTGACGATGGGCAATCGCCCCGAGGAGCTGCGCGCACTCCTCGACTCGGTCGCCAAGCAGGACGGCGACCCGGTCGAGGTGGTCGTCGTGGGCAACGGATCGCCGCTGCCCACGCTTCCCGAGGGCGTCCGGACCGTCGAGCTGCCCGAGAACGTGGGCATCCCGGCGGGCCGCAACGTCGGCATCGAGGCGTTCGGACCCGGTGGGTCGGACGTCGATGTGCTGCTGTTCCTCGACGACGACGGGCTGCTGCCGGGCACCGACACGGCCGAACTGTGCCGGCAGGCGTTCGCCGCCGATCCCGGGCTCGGCATCATCTCGTTCCGCATCGCCGACCCCGACACCGGTGTCACCCAGCGTCGCCATGTGCCCCGGCTGCGTGCCTCGGACCCCCTGCGGTCCTCCCGGGTGACCACCTTCCTGGGCGGCGCCAACGCGGTCCGTACCGCGGTGTTCCAGCAGGTCGGAGGGTTGCCGGACGAATTCTTCTACGCGCACGAGGAGACCGATCTGGCCTGGCGGGCGCTGGACGCCGGCTGGATGATCGATTACCGGTCGGACATGGTGCTGCACCATCCGACCACCGCGCCGAGCAGGCACGCGGTCTACCACCGGATGGTGGCCCGCAACCGGGTCTGGCTGGCCCGGCGTAACCTTCCTGCCCTGCTCGTACCCGTCTACCTGGGCGTCTGGCTGCTGCTCACACTGGCCAGACGTCCGTCGAAAACCGCACTTCGGGCCTGGTTCGGAGGGTTCAGGGAAGGCTGGAAGACACCGTGTGGTCCACGTCGGCCCATGAAGTGGCGTACGGTATGGCGCCTGACCCGACTGGGCCGACCTCCTGTCATCTGACAAGCTCGTATCGAAGAGCATCGGGCGCGACCCGGGGCGCGGCCCCGCTCAGCGCACCCTGAAGACGAAAGTGTCAACTGTGAGCGAGACTACGCACGACGGTGCGGTAGCCGTGAGTGCCCCGCCATCAGCCGACGACGGCCTGTCCCCGGCCGAGCTGGCGAAGAAGTACGGGCTGTCGGTGAGCGGCGCCCGGGTGGGCCTCGGCGAGTACATCCGCCAGATGTGGGGCAGGCGCCACTTCATCCTGGCCTTTTCGCAGGCCAAGCTCACCGCCCAGTACAGCCAGGCCAAGCTCGGCCAGCTGTGGCAGGTGGTGACCCCGCTGCTCAACGCCGCGGTGTACTTCTTCATCTTCGGCCTGCTGCTGGGCGGCCGGGGCGGTATGAAGAACGACATGTACATCCCGTTCCTGGTGACGGGCGTGTTCGTCTTCACCTTCTCGCAGGCCTCCGCGATGGCCGGGGTGCGTGCCATCTCGGGGAACCTGGGCCTGGTGCGGGCCCTGCACTTCCCGCGTGCCTCGCTCCCCATCTCGTTCGCGCTCCAGCAGCTCCAGCAACTGCTCTTCTCGATGATCGTGCTGGTCGTCGTCCTGCTGGGCTTCGGGCACTTCCCGGACTTCGCATGGCTGCTGGTCGTCCCGGCCCTGGCGCTGCAGTTCGTCTTCAACACCGGTCTGGCGCTCATCCTGGCCCGGATGGGGGCCAAGACCCCGGACCTGGCGCAGCTGCTGCCGTTCCTCCTGCGCACCTGGATGTACGCCTCCGGCGTGATGTACCCGCTGGAGCACATGCTCAACAAGGCGGGAGCGCACCCTTGGGTGTCCGATCTCCTGCTGGCCAACCCGGCGGCGGTCTACATGGACCTGATGCGCTACGCCCTGATCAACGACTACCCCTCGTCGAACCTGCCGCCGCACGTCTGGGCGCTGGCACTGGGGTGGGCGGTGCTGATCGGCTTCGGGGGTTTCGTGTACTTCTGGAAGGCAGAGGAGCAGTACGGCCGTGGCTGAGCAAACCCTTGACAAGGCAGATAAAGCCGCCAAGGCGGACAAGACCGCCGAGGAGGGCCGGGCCGCCAAGGCGGGCGAGGGGGTCCAGGGGGCTCGCGCCGAGGCGCGGGTGCCCACCGTCATCGCCGACGACGTCCACATCGTCTACCGCGTCAACGGCGGCCCCAAGGGCCGGGGCAGTGCCACCGCCGCCCTCAGCCGCATCCTGGGCCGCAAGGGCGCCCCGGGCATGCGCGAGGTGCACGCTGTGCGCGGGGTCACCTTCGTGGCGTACAAGGGTGAGTCGATCGGTCTGATCGGGTCCAACGGCTCCGGCAAGTCGACCCTCCTCAAGGCCGTCGCGGGGCTGCTGCCCACCGAGCGCGGCAGTGTCTACACCGACGGCCAGCCGTCGCTGCTCGGTGTGAACGCGGCGCTGATGAACGACCTCACCGGTGAGCGGAACGTCATCCTGGGCGGTCTGGCCATGGGGATGTCGCGGGAGCAGATCCGTGAGCGCTACCAGGACATCGTGGACTTCTCGGGCATCAACGAGAAGGGTGACTTCATCACCCTGCCGATGCGGACCTACTCCTCCGGTATGGCGGCCCGGCTGCGCTTCTCCATCGCCGCGGCCAAGGATCACGACGTGCTGATGATCGACGAGGCGCTGGCCACCGGTGACCGGAAGTTCCAGAAGCGCTCCGAGGCCCGCATCCGGGAGCTGCGGAAGGACGCCGGAACGGTCTTCCTCGTCAGCCACAACAACAAGTCCATCCGGGACACCTGCGACCGGGTGCTGTGGCTGGAGAAGGGCGAGCTGTTGATGGACGGCCCGACCGACGAGGTCATCAAGGCGTACGAGAAGGAGACCGGCAAGTAGCCGCACCGCGAACGCCGGCCCTATAGACCATCAGGCCCCGCCGGGCAACCCGGCGGGGCCTTGTTGTCCACAAGCGGACCCCTGCCCCGGTCGGGGAATGCCCGTGCCCGCCTGGTGCGTTGAGCAGGGCGACGGGGGAGTCTGCACAGGGGGCTGACGGGGTGTCCAGTAGCGGTGCCGTGGGGGGAAGCAGCCATGCCGAGAGGGTGTTCCGGGTGCAGCGGGCCTTCACCCGGCTCGGCGGACGGGCCCATGGGCCCGGTGCGTTGGCCAGAGCGGCCGGTCTGGACGATTCGAGCGTCTACCGGATACTCCAGTCCGGGGTGCACGAGGGCATCTTCGTCCGCGAGGGCAGGGGGCTGTACCGGCTGGGCTCGGGCGCCCCGCAGCTCGGCCTCAAGGCGCTGGCCCACTCGCCCGCGCCGGAGGCCGCCCACGCCCTTCTGGAGGGGCTGCGCCGGGCCACCGGCGGCGCGCTGACCTTCCTCTATCTGCTGGCGCCGTTCGGCGGCGCACACCGGCAGTGCGTCGACATGGCCGTCGGCGACTCCGATCTGACGGAGCTGGGGATGACGCCGCGTGCGGTGCAGACCGTCGAGCACTCGCTGCGGGTGGGCGCGGCGGGGCGGGCGATCCTGGCGTATCTGCCGGAGGCCATCCAGTCCGAGGTGCTGGAGCGGCCGGTGCCCGCCGAGGCCGGGCCCGGCGCCTACCGGGACGACGTCCGGCTGGTCGCCTCGCTGCACCGGATCAGGGCGCGGGGCTACGCCCTGGGGCACGAGGAGTGCGCGGCGGGGTGGAACGAGTGCGCGGCGCCGGTCACCTGGGACGGACTGGTCATGGGCTCGGTGCTGGTGATGAAGCCCAAAAGGGTCATGCCGCGGTGTCCGGTGACCGTCATCGACGCGGTCGAGCAGACGGCGGCCGGGCTGGCCGATCTGGGGCGCGGCGGTCCCGTCCCCTCGAACGGGAATGATCCGACGCCCAAGTAAATTTACGGTAACAGGGGTTAACGCGAAGCGCATTCGGAGTGCTTCACCTGCCCTTTCTCGCGAGGCGAGAAAGGACCGGAAATCCTTGACTCGTACGGGCGTGCGGCCGCAATAATCAAGGTGGCAATCCAGTCTGATTCTTGCACGGGCGGCGGCTTGGTGCGCCGCATACAAGGGGGAAATCATCGTGTCCGACAGGGGCGGTCTTGCCGTCGTGTCCGATACTCCCGTGCCCAGCTGGTCACGGGAGCTGGAGCGGGTGTCGCTGTTATCGGCCCGGGAGGCCCAGACGTTCGCGCTGCTCGGCGCGGGCTGGTCCAACCGCCGTATCGCACTGCGGCTCCAGGTGACCGAGCGCACGGTGAAGGCGCACGTGGCCTCAATACTCGCGAAACTGCAGGTGGAATCCCGGCTGCAAGCCGGTCTGGTCGCCCTCAGCTACCGGCACCTGTACCAAAGTACAGTTTCCGAGCGGAACGTGGCCGGTTAGCGTTGCCCTGTCTGCCTCATTATCCGTCGGCCGGATATCGCATTGCACCAATCCGTCGCACAGCAATCGCGCCGTCATAGGAAAGGTATTCATGACTGACCGTTCCGGCCCGAGCGGAATGAACCCCGTGTGGACGCTGGTGGTGTCCGGACTCACCGTCTTCATGGCCGCCTTGGACAACCTCGTCGTCATCACCGCGCTGCCCGCCATCCAGCAGGACCTGGGCACCAGCCTCCAGGACCTGGAGTGGACGGTGAACGGCTACACCCTCACCTTCTCGGTCTTCCTGATGGCCGGCGCGGCCGCCGGGGACCGGTTCGGGCGCCGCCGGGTCTTTCTGGCCGGCCTGGTCGTCTTCACCGGGGCCTCCGCCGCCGCGGCGCTGTCCGGCAGCGCGGACGCCCTGATCGCCGCCCGGACCGTACAGGGCCTCGGGGCCGCCGTGGTGATGCCGCTGACGCTGACCCTGCTGACCGTCGCCGTCCCCGAGCGCCGACGCGGTCTGGCGCTCGGCGTCTGGGGCGCCCTCAGCGGGCTCGCGGTCGCGCTCGGCCCGCTGATCGGCGGGGCCGTGGTGGAGAAGATCTCCTGGGAATGGATCTTCTGGGTCAATGTGCCGATCGGTGTGGTGGTGCTGGTGCTCGGCCTGTGGAAGCTGGCCGAGTCCACCCGCCCGGACACCTCGCTCGACCCGGCCGGCACCGTCCTGGTCAGCCTCGGGGTGTTCGGGGTGGTCTACGCGCTGGTGTCCACCACCGAACACGGCTGGTCCAGCGGCCGGGTGCTCGGGTTCCTGGCCGGCGGGGCGGTGGTCCTCGCGCTCTTCGTCCTCTGGGAGCTGCGCAGCGCCGAACCCATGCTGCCGATGCGGCTGTTCCGCAATCGCGCGTTCAGCGCGGTCAACGCCGCCAGTCTGCTGATGTTCGCGGCCATGTTCGGACTGGTCTTCCTGCTCACCCAGTTCATGCAGAACATCCAGGGCTTCTCGCCGCTGGAAGCGGGCGTGAAGATGCTGCCGTGGACGGCGATGCCGGTCGTGGTCGCCCCGCTGGCGGCGCTGCTGACCGCCCGGCTCGGCAACCGCCTGGTGGTCGCCGCGGGGCTGCTGTTCGAGGCCGCGGGGCTGGCCTGGCTGGCCTCCGTGGTGAGCGTGGACACCGCGTACGCCGACCAGGTGCCCGGTCTGGTGCTCGGCGGAATCGGCCTGGGGCTGTTCTTCTCGCCCGTCGCGGAAATGGCGATGAACATCGTCGCACCCCGCGACCAGGGAATCGCCTCGGGCGCCAACAACACCTTCCGGGAGCTCGGTGGCGCACTCGGCGTCGCGGTGCTGACCTCCGTATTCACCACGCTGGGCGGATACGGATCGCCCCAGGAATTCGTGGACGGGCTGCGGCCCGCCTCCTGGATCGGCGCCGGAATCGCCGCCCTCGGCTGTCTGGCCATTCTCACGGCACCGCGCGGGCGCACCGCGCCGGGTGAATCGACGGTGATTTCCTCGGGCGCCGGCGAGACGGTCGAGGACGCACACCCGGGAAACCTTCCGAGCCGGTCGCGCAACTAGATTCGACAGGCCGAAGACAGCAGATCGAAGACAGGCCGAAGACAGAGCCAAACCAGAGCGAAGCCAGAACGAAGACAGAGCGAAAAGATGATCCAACCGGCCCCCGGAACCCGGGTGACCGTTGGGTATGGGGGTCGCTATGTACGACGTCATTGTGGTGGGAGCGCGCATCAGCGGGGCATCGACGGCGATGCTCCTGGCGCGAGCGGGGTACCGCGTCCTCCTGCTCGACCGGGCGAAATTCCCCGGCGGAAAGGGGGCCGCGACCAATCTGGTCCACCCCCCGGGAATTCTCCGGCTGAAGCGCTGGGGACTGCTGGACGAGGTGGCCGCCACCGGCTGCCCGCCCATTCACTCCTACGGTCTGCAGAGCGGCCCCGTTCACCTCATGGCCAAGCTGCCCGCCGTCGAGGGTGTGGCCGAGGCGTACTCCCCGGAGCGCCGCAAGCTCGATGAGATCCTGCTCCAGGCCGCCGTCAAGGCCGGGGCGGAACTGCGGGAACAGGTCGCGCTGCGCGAACTGCTGACGGATGAGCAGGGCACCGTCATCGGCGTCCGGGCCGAGACCGAGGACCGCACCCCCCTCGTGGCGCACGCCCGGCTGGTGGTCGGCGCCGACGGCTCGAACTCCACCGTCGCCCGGCTGGTGGGCGCGGAGAAGTACGAATCCCATCCGGTGCTCAACAAGAGCCACTGGTCGTACTGGGCCGGTCTGCCGCACGACGGCAAGGTGCGCACCTACCGCCACCGCCATCGGCACGCCTTCACCTGGCCCACCCACGACGGGCTCACCATCGTCGGCGTGGCCCTGCCGGTCAAGGACTTCAAGGCGGCGCCCGACGAGGAGCGCGACGCCACGGTCATCGCCGCCTTCGAGGACGTCGACCCCGAGTTCGCGGCGCGGCTGCGGGAGACCCGGCGCGCCGACACATGGATGACCGGCGCGGTCCCCAACTTCCTGCGCCACTGTCACGGCCCCGGCTGGGCCCTGGTCGGCGACGCGGGCTACACCCGCGACCCCATCACCGCGGCCGGTATCACCGACGCCCTGCGCGGCGCCGAACTGCTGGCGGAGGCCGTGGAGCCCGCCCTGTCCGGCGACCGCGACCTCACCGCCGCGCTCACCGACTACGCCCGGCGCCGCGACGCCCTGGTGAGCGGCCACTTCCGGTACACCCGCGACCATGCCGCGATCGCCGACTACAACCGCGAGGAGCTGGAGTTCATCCGGGCGATGGCCCGCAGCCCGCAGCACGGCAGTGGGATGGTCGGGATGTTCGCCACGATCGTCCCGCCGGCCGAGTTCTACTCCCCGGCCAACATCCATGCCCTCTTCGACCACATCCCCGCAGGCCCCGAGCCGGGCTGGAAGATCCGGATGGTGCGCTGGCTGGTGCGCGGCGCCCCCAGGCATCTGCCCCCGGCGACCCGGCTCGCCGACCGGCTGATCGCCGCCAACCTCGGGAGCATGGGCGCCTTCCTGCTCGGCTCCCCGGTCGCCCGAGCGGCCTAGCCCCGCCCTTCCGGCGCGCCCACGCGCCGGGGGCACTTCCGCGGCCCGCCCACGCGGCACGGCCGCGACCTCACAACGGCCATCGGCCGTCCACAGCGCCGCGTCACCCGTGCGGGTGGCGCACCTCATCCATCGTCACCCCTTCCACCAGGAGGTTCGGCATGTCCACCCACCTGCCCGTCGACGCCATGACGGCCTTTCTCTTCCCCGGTCAGGGCGGCTTCGACGGCGAGGCGCTCCGCCGCGCCAAGGAGCTCCACCCCCAGATCGGCCGGGTCTTCGAGCGGCTCGACGCCGTGACCGAGGAGCTGTACGCCCGCCGCCTCTCCGATGTGCTCTTCGGCGAGCGCAAGGCCGATCTGCGCGATCTGCTCGACAGCGACCCGTGGGCCTCCCAGGTCGCCATCTACGGCGCGGGCCTGGCCGCCTACGAGATCCTCGCCGCCCGGGGCGTCACCCCCGACGTCCTGGCCGGCCACAGCCTCGGCGAGATCACCGCCCTGGTGGCGGCCGGGGCCTTCTCGGTCGAAGACGGCGTCCGGATCGTCGCCCAGCGCGTCGCCGTGATCGAGCGGCAGGGCGGTGTCGACGGCCGCATGGTGGCCCTGTCCGCGAGCGCCGAGCGCACCCGCAAGCTGCTGGAGCTGGTGGACGAGCCGCTGCTGGCCGTCGCCACCGAGAACCACGACGAGCAGACCGTCGTCAGCGGCCCCGCCGGAATCCTGGACCGGGTCGTGGCGATCGCCGGACAGCTGGGCGTGGGCGCCATCGAGATCGACACCCCCTTCCCCTTCCACACCCCGGCGCTGGCCCCCGCCGCCCCCGAGTTCGCCGCGTACGTACGGAAGCTGGACCAGCATCCGCTGAACCGCCCCGTCTACTCGCCGATCCTCCAGCGCTACTACGAGCCCGGGGACGTGCTCGCCGACCTGCTGGCCGAGCACTTCACCCAGCCGGTGCGGTTCGCCGCGGCCGTGCGGCACCTGCGGGAGACCGGCGTCGGGGTGTTCGTGGAGGCGGGCGGGCGCGCCGCGCTCTCCAAACTGGTCGCCAAGGTGACCACGGGCTCCCCGGTGCGGTCGCTGCCCACGCTGGCCCTGACCGGCGGACGGCTCGCGCTCGACGGAACCCTCGAAGAGCTGCGCGAGGCCGGTCTCGCCGCGCCCGAGCGCGGCGGGCTCGCCGAACTGCTGGCCCCCTCGGTGCCCGCCGAGGTGTTCGCGGCGTACTGGAGCGAGCGCGGTCAGATGGTGCTGGAGCTGGTCCGCACCGAACTGGACGCCTTCCGCAAGTCCACCGAGTCCCGGCGCGCCGAGCCCGAGCCCGCCGCCGAGACCGCCCCGGCCCCGGCTCCGGCCGCCCCGGCTCCGGCCTCGCCCGGGTCCGGGCCGCGGCCGGAGGCGTACGACCGTGAGCGGCTCTTCGCGGAGCTGCGCACCCTCTACGCCGAAGCGCTCGAATACCCCGAGGACGTCTTCGAGGACGAGGTGCAGCTGGAGGCCGAGCTGGGCGTCGACTCCGTCAAGCAGGTCGAGCTCCTGTCCAGGGTCTCCAGCCGTTACGGGCTGCCGCCGCGCGAGTCCGGCTTCCGGCTGGCGACCTACAACACCATGGGCAAGATCACCGACTTTGTGCTCCAGCAGCTGAACGACCAGGGGGCCCACGCGGCGGCCTCCGCCGCGGGCTGAACCGCCCACCCCCTCGTCGCAGAAGTCGCAGAAGGAGTCAGTCGTTCCATGAAAGACCTCACGGGGAAGGTGGCCCTGGTCACCGGAGGTTCCAAGGGCGTGGGCAAGGCGATCGCGCGGACCCTCGCGGACCGCGGCGCCGCTGTCGTCCTCAACTACTTCCACTCGCACGACCAGGCCAAGCGCACCAGGGACGAACTGGTGGCACGCGGCGCCCGGGTCGAGCTCGCACGGGCCTCGGTGGCCCGGCAGGAGCAGGTCGACCGGATGTTCGCCGAGATCGAGGAGCGCCACGGGCGGCTGGACATCCTCGTCAACAGCGCCGCCAACGGGGCTCTGCTGCCCCTGGCCGAGGTGACCGACGAGGACATCGCCAAGGCCATCGACACCAACTACAAGGGCGGACTGCGCTGCGCCCGCGCCGCGGCCCCGCTGATGGCGCGCACCGGCGGCGGGTCGATCGTCACCGTCTCGGCGCTCGGCGGCTCGCAGATGGTGATGGCCAACTACTCGGCCTGCGCCCCCGCCAAGGCGGCCGCCGAGGCGGCGACCCGCTATCTCGCCGTGGAGTTCGCCCCGCTCGGCATCCGGGTGAACACGGCGTCGGCCGCGATGCTCGAAAGCGAGGTCGCGGACAAGTTCCCCCGGGCCCGGGAGATGCAGGAGGTGATCGCCAAGGCGACCCCCTTCGGACGGCTGGGCACTCCGGAGGAGTTCGCGGACGTCGTGGCCTTCCTGGCCTCCGACGCCTCGCGGTGGATCACCGGACAGGTGGTGCTCGCCGACGGCGGACTGACCCTGGGCGCGGCCCTCCTGTCCCCACCGACCGCCGCCCCCGCGGCGGGGGATGCCCGGGTGTCGGGGGTGGCCCCCGCGCCGGGGATGGCTGCCGCATTGGAGGAGACCGCCGCAGCGGGGGGAGTTTTTGCAGCGGGGGTGGCCGCCGCGCCGGGGGAGGTCCCCGTATCGGGGGCGGCTGTCGCGTCGGGGGTGGCCCCCACAGAGCAGGAGAACGCCGCAGCGGGGGTGGCCGCCGCGTCGGGGGAGGCCCCCGCGTCGGGGGTGGCTGCCGTATCGGAGGATGCCCGGGTGCCGGGGGTGGCCCCCGCGTCGGGGGTGGCTGCCGTATCGGAGGATGCCCGGGTGCCGGAGGCGGCTGCCGTGTCGGGGGTGGCTCCCGCAGAGCAGGAGAACGCCGTAGCGGGGGTGGCCGCCGCGTCGGGGGAGGTGCCCGCGTTGGGGGTGGCCGCCGTAGCGGGGGAAGTCCCCGTATCGGGGGCGGCTGTCGCGTCGGGGGTGGCCCCCACAGAGCAGGAGAACGCCGCAGCGGGGGTGGCCGCCGCGTCGGGGGAGGCCCCCGCGTCGGGGGTGGCTGCCGTATCGGAGGATGCCCGGGTGCCGGGGGTGGCCCCCGCGTCGGGGGTGGCTGCCGTATCGGAGGATGCCCGGGTGCCGGGGGTGGCCCCCGCGCCGGGGGTGGCTGCCGCATCGGAGAAGACCGCCGCGTCGGGGGAAGCCCCCGCGGCTGCCGCGCCGCAGGCGGTCGCGCCGGAGGGGGCCCCTGCACCGGAGTCCGCGGCCGTCGTGGCGGAGGCCGTACCGGAGTCCGCGCCCGCGCCCGTCGTGCCGTCCGAGCCCGTGGGGGCCACGGGCCCGGCCGCCGGCGTCGCCGAGGTCCTGGAGGCGCCCGATCCCGCCGGGCTCCCCGGCGTCCCCGGCGGCCCCGATGTCCCCGATGACGCGATCGCCGTCGTCGGCATGGGCCTGGCCGTTGCCGGGGCGAACAGTCCCGAGGAGTTCTGGAAGCTCCGTACGACCGGTGACGAGCTGTTCGTCAAGATCCCCCGGGACCGCTGGCGGCACGAGAACTTCCACGCCGTCGACACCGCCGCCGAGGACAAGGCGTACGCCGACCGCTGCGTCTTCATCACGGACTTCGAGGCCGTCCCCGGCTCGGTCGACAGCATGGCCGACGGCGCCGACGACCACGAGTTGACCACCATGTGGCTGCGCCACAGCCTGGTCCAGGCCCTCGGCGGGGTGCGCCGCCGGGACACCGACCGCTGCTCCTTCGTCGTCGGCTACACCCCCGACGGCAGCCAGCACCTCGAAGAGGCCGGGGTGCTGGACAGCGTCACCCGGATGACCCGCGACATCCTCCGAGACCTGCCGCTGGACGATGCAGAGCGCGCCGCCCTCGGCGGCGACATCGAAGCCGCCCTCGCCCGCCGCTACTGGCGCGCCGGACACGACCGTTCGCGGTTCCTGCCGCACCGGGTGGGCGAGTTGGCGATGCGCGGTCTGCTGCCGCCGTCCACCGAGCTGCACATGGTGGACACCGCCTGCTCCTCGTCGCTGTACGCGATCGACATCGCGGCCAAGGGCCTGCTCATGGGCAAGCAGGACATCGCCGTCTGCGGCGGCGCCTTCGCCCTCGCACCGCGCGGCACCGTGCTCTTCTCCAAGCTCCAGGGGCTCTCCAAGCGCGGTGAGGTGCACGCGCTGGACGAGGACGCCGATGGGGTGATCTTCGCCGACGGCGCCGCGCTGGTCGTCCTCAAGCGGCTGAGCCGGGCGCGGGCCGACGGCGACAAGGTGCTCGGGGTGCTCCGGGCGTTCGGCTCGTCCTCCGACGGCAAGGGCAAGGCCATCTACGCGCCCAACGCCGCCGGTCAGAGCCTGGCGGTGCGGCGCGCCCTGGAGGCGGGCGAGGTGGAGGGCGGCGCGGTGCAGTGGGTCAACGCCCACGCCACCGGCACCCCGGCCGGTGACCTCGCGGAGTTCACCACGCTGCGGGAGTACTACGGCACCGCCGGACCGGCCGCCGTGACCTCCAACAAGTCCCTGATCGGGCACACCGGCTGGGCGGCGGGCGTGGTCTCGCTCATCGAGAACCTGCTGGGCCTGGCCGAGCACACCATCCCCGGGCAGTTCCGCTTCTCCAGGCCCCGCGAGGACTTCCGGCTCGCCGAGACCGGACTGGAGATCACCCCCGAGCGCAAGGACTGGCCGGGCCGGCCGGACGGGCCGCGGCTGGCCGCGGTGTCCGGCTTCGGCTTCGGCGGTACCAACGCCCACCTGATCGTCTCCGAGTACTCCGAGTACCGCAGGCCCGCCGCCTCGCCGAACGCCAACGCCAAAACCACCGCCCCCGCCACCGTCACCAAGGTCCCGGACACCGGCAGTCGGGTGGCCATCGTCGGCTGGTCGGCCCATCTGCCAGGACTGGACGGCCGCGAGGAGGTCACCCGCTGGCTGGGCGGCGGCCCGCGCCCCCGTGACAGCTTCGGCGAGGAGTACCCGGCGCCGCCGTTCAGCAAGGTCCGGCTGCCTCCCAAGACCATCCGCGCCCTGGACCGCTGCCAGCTGATGATCGTGGAGTGCGCCCATCAGCTGCGCGACCGGATGCCCGAGTTCTGGCAGGAGCGGGCGCTCAAGACCGGGGTGTTCGTCGGCCACATGGGCCCGACCCGCGCCGCGATGCTCTACGCCAACCGCTGCTACCTCGACGACATCGCCGAGGCGCTCGGCGAGCTGCGCTCCGAGGCCCTGCCCGGTGTGCTGGAACGGCTCGGCGACCGCGTACGCGGCCTGATCCCGGCCTCCAACGAGGACTCCTTCCCCGGCCAGATGCCCAACATCATCTCGGCTCGGGTGGCGAACTACTTCGACCTCAACGGCCCGAACATGACGATGGACTCCGGATTCGCCTCCGCCGTCTCCTCGATCACCTCCGCGGCCCGCTATCTGCGCACCGGGGAGCTGGACTTCGCGCTCGCGGGCGGCATCAACGGCAACAGCCTCCCGGAGTACCGGACGCTGATCGGCGCGCTGCTGCCGCCGGAGGCCGAGGAACTCGCCGAGGGCGCCTTCCTGTTCGCCCTCACCACCGAGGAGCGGGCCCGCGCCGCGGGGCTCACGGTGCTCGCCTACGTGGACGAACCGCTCGGCGCCGTCGAGGCGGGGCGCGGCGAGTCCGCCCCGGACGAGGTCCTGCTGTGCGGTGCGCCCGCGCCCGAGCACGCCCGCTATCTGGGGGCGGCCGGCGGTCTGGCCGTCCTCAAGGCGCTGCACCGGCCCTCGGGGACCGTGGAGATCGCCACCGACGAGAGCGAGGGCGCCGCCGGGGCCCGGCTCCGGCTGACCATCCCCGGCGACGAGGTGGAACCCGGCGACGACCCCGGTTCCGGCGGCGCCGAGGCGGCCCCGGCCACGCTGCCAGCCGAGGCGGTCCCGGCCACGCTGCCCGCCGAGGCGGCCCCGGCCACGCTGTCCGCCGCGCGCCCCGCCACGCTGCCCGCCGCGTTCGCCACCGACGGGCGGCTCGCGGACGGCACCCCGGTACGGGTCCGCCGCCAGGTGCCCGTGCTGACCGAACTGCCCGCGCGCACCGTGCGCGAGCGCGTCCCCTTCCTCCCGGCCGGCGCGGTGGTGCTCACCGACGCCCCCGGGCCGCTCGCCGAGGTCGTGCCGCCGGGCGCGGACCTCACCGTCCTGTCCACGGCGCCGCTTGCCGCCCCGCGCTCCGGCTGGCACCACCTGTCCGAGGTCACCGAGGAGTCGGTCCGCCGGGCCCTGGCCGGCGCGGGCCCCCGGATCACCCACCTCAGGGTGGTCGGCGACCTCGGCGCGGCGGCCACGGACGGCCCCGCGCCCGCCCTCACCGCCCTGCACGACGCCGCCTACCTCACGCTCCAGCAGGCGTACGACGACCTCGGCGACCCCGGCTCCTCGGCCGTGGCGCTGCTGCTGGGCGCCGCTCCCGGCGGCACCCCGCACCCGTACACCGGGCTGTTCACCGGGCTGTGGAAGACCGCGGCCCTGGAGCGCGACGCGTGCCTGGCCTTCGCGCTGTGCACCTCCGCCACCGGCCTCGCCGGGGCCATCGCCCGCGCCGAGGAGGAGAGCGCGGCCGAGCGGGTCTTCCCCGTGGTGTTCGACATCGAGGGCGTACGGAAGGCGTATCTGCTCTCCGACGAGCCGAACGACCTGCGCGAGGGGGCGCCGGCCGTGCTCGGCCCGGACTCCGTCGTGGTGGTCGCCGGCGGCGCCCGGGGCATCACCGCCGAGGTGGTCAAGGCGGTCGCCGAGCACTTCCGGCCCCGGATCTACGTTCTGGGCAGCAACTCCCTGGACGACTACCCGCCGGAGACCTATCAGGGGACCGACGAGGAGTTCGCCGCCCGCCGCTCCGGCTACATCAAGACGGAGATCGCCCGGCGTGACGGCCGTACCGTCGCCGACATCAACCGCGCCTTCGACCGCATGGTCAACGCCCGCTGGGCGCGCCGGAACCTGGACGAGATGGCCGCCCACAGCGGGGCCGGCCGGGTCACCTACCTCACCTGCGACATGCGCGACGGCGCCGGGGTGGACCGGGCGATCGGCCGGGTCCTGGCCGAGCGGGGGCGGATCGACCTGCTGGTCAACGCCGCCGGGCTACAGCGCTCGGGGCTGATCAAGGACAAGGGCTTCGCCGAGTTCACCGCCATCCGCGATCTGAAGCTGGACTCCTATCTCCACCTCAAGCGTGCCCTGCGCACCGCCCCGCCCCGGCTGTGGTGCAACTTCGGCTCGCTGCTGGGCTACTTCGGGCAGCTGGGGGAGGCCGACTACGCCGCGGCCAACGACTTCCTGGCCGCCGCCGCCACCCACGCCCGCGCCACCGATCCGCAGGCGGACGAGGTCACCATCGGCTGGACGCTGTGGGAGGGCGTCGGCATGGGGGCCAACGAGCTGACCAAGGCGTACTACGAGCGCGCCGGCTCGTACAGCAACATGGCCGTCGCCGAGGGCGTCCACCACTTCGTCCAGGAGCTGCACGTCCCCGTGCGGCGCCCCTCCGTCGTCCACCTCGGCGACGCCGAGCGCGCCACGGTCGAGCGCTTCTACCCCGGCTACCTCTCCACCAGCGGCGAGCCGCGGCGGCCCGGGTTCTTCCTGCGCCGGCTGGTGGCGTCCGATGAGCGGTCCCAGGTCCACGAGTGCGCCTTCGACCTGGAGACGGACGGCTATCTGGAACACCACACGGTGCGCGGCGAGGCCACCCTGCCCGGCACCTTCGTCACCGAACTGGCCGCCGAGGCGGCCCGCGCCCTGGTCCCCGGCAAGCGGGTGATCGCCTTCGAGGACCTGCGCTTCGAGCACTTCCTGCGGGTCTACCGGGACCACCCGGCGGGCCCGAAACGCATCCGGGCGGAGCTGGTCGACGGCCCCGGTGAGGTGACCGCCGTCCAGGTGCGGATCAGCGAGGACGTGGTCGCGCCCAGCGGGGTGGTCCTGGTCAAGGACCGGGTCCACTTCCGGGCCCGGGTGCTGCTGGACACCGAGGCGCCCACCGCGCCGCGCTGGGAGGAGTGGCCGCCGGGGGAGGAGACGCCCGTCCCCGACCCGTACCACCAGCCCGGCTCCCCGGTGCGGCTGACCGGCCCCTTCGTCTCCACCACCGACACCCGCATCCACCCCCGGGGCAAGCGGGCCCGCTACGCGCCCGCCATCCCGGCCGGCGATCCGGTGTGGTCCCGTTTCACCGTGCCGGCCATCCTGCTCGACGGGCTGGCCCGGGTGGGGGTGCTGGACCTGGTCGACGGCCATCTGGTGCCGGTGGCCGCACCGCTGTCGATCCGCCGGATCGATCTGTACGAGGAGATCAGCGACCACGATCTGGCCGTCTCCCAGGCGGCCGTCGACCTCTTCGTCACCCCGCCGGGCTTCGATCTGACCGCCGACGCCATCAGCAACCGCTTCGTCGCGGTACGGCCCGACGGCCGGATGCTGCTCCAGATGAAGGACATGCGGGCCACCCTCATCGGCTACATCGACACCGAGACCGGCGAGGCCGTCCCGGCCCCGCAGCCGGCACCCGGGGAGGGCCTGGTATGACGGCGGCCGCTCAGGACGGGCCGGTCCAGCCGGTGACCCGGATGGTGTGGCGGCTCACCGAGCTGCCGCGCCCGGCCGGGCCGCACCCCCGGCTGGCCGGCATGCGGGTGCTGCTGATCGGCGGCGAACAGGACGTCGCCGCCGGGGTGGAGCGCGCACTGAAGGAACACGGCGCGCTGGTGCGCCGGGGGCCGGACGGTCCCGGCCCCGTGGACGCCATCGTCGACCTCACCGTGGGCCGGCCGTACGGTCCGGACCCGGCAGCCTCCGCCGGGGTCTGGCGGCGGGCGCTGACCGAGACCGTGACCGCGCTGCGCGGCGCTTACGACGACTGGGCCGCGGAGACCGCCGCGGACCGGCTGTTCTACCTCGCCGTCAGCTACCTCGGCGGCGGGATGGGCCAGCACCCGCGGGACGGTCTGGAGCAGCCGCTGGGCGGCATCTGGGCGGGGCTCGCCAAGACCCTGCACCGGGAGTTCCCCAACGTGGGCGCCCGCGTCGTCGACATCGACCTGGCCGCCTCCGCCGAACTGCCCGGCATCGTCGCCGCCGAACTCGGCCGCACCGGCGAGATCGAGGTCGGCTACCGCGACGGCCGCCGGTTCACCCTCACCCCCGAGGCCCGGCCGGTGGCCGCGCCCGCCCTCACCCTCGGCCCCGAGGACACCGTGCTGATCTCCGGCGGCGGCCGGGGCATCGGCTGGGAGCTGGCCCGGTCGCTGGCCGCCCGGCACGGCGCACGGGTCGTGGTGACCGGCCGGGAGCCGTTCCCGAGCGGGGACGAGCCCTGGTTCGGCGCGGACGAGGCCGGGTGGAAGCGCTACGAGAAGGACGTCTGGGCGGGCCGGGCCAAGGGCGAGTCGCCCGCGCTGATCCGCGGCCGGCTGGCCCGTACCCGCCGGCTGTGGGAGCTCGCCCGCCATATGACCGGCGCCCGGCGGGAGGGGCTGCGGGTGGAGTACGCGCGCTGCGACGTCACCGACCGGGCCCAGGTGCGCGAGCTCATCCGGCGGGTGACCGGGCCGGCGGGCGGCAGGCTCGCCGGGGTGGTGCACAACGCCGGGGTGGACACCGCCGCCCGGCTGCCGAAGAAGACCGACGAGGAGATCCTGCGCACCGTAGAGGTCAAGATCGAGGGCTTCCTCAACGTCTTCGAGGCGGTGCGCGACCGCGACCTGAAGTTCTTCTGCAGCGTCGGCTCCCTCACCGGACGGCTCGGCGGCATGGTCGGCCAGCTCGAATACGCGGCGGCCAACGACGGACTGGCCCGGCTGGGCCAGTGGGCCGCCCGCCGGGCCGCGTTCCCCGTGATGACCCTCGCCTGGCCCACCTGGGACCGCATCGGGCTGATCGCCAACTTCGCCGCGGCCCTGCGCTACATGGCCGCGATCGACGTGGCGGACGGTCTGGAGCGCTGGCGGGCCGAACTGCTGGGCGCTTCCGAGGGCGAGGTCACCTTCGTCGGGCCGCTGGGCCGGGCCATCGACCCGGGCCAGGCCGTCGGCTATCCGGTGGTGCCCGCGCTGCCCGGTTTCGCCACCGCCTACCCGAAGATCTTCCACCTCGGCGAGGTGACCGCCTACCAGCCGCACGCCCACCTGGCGGCCCGGGTCGTCCTCGACCCCGAACGCACCCCCGCGCTCGGCGACTTCCGCATCGACGGCGCCCCCGCCCTGCCGCCGTCCCTCCTGCTGGAGAACGCCCTGCGGGCCGCCGAATGGCTCGTCCCGGAGGACTTCCCCGAGCTGCGGGCCGACCGGCTGGAGGAGATCGTGGTGCCGCTGTCGCTGCTGCGCCTCGACGGCCCCGCGATCCGGCTGGTCCGCGAGGCCCGCGGGTTCCACGACGGGCACGACTGGATCGTGGAGGTCCGCTACCGCCACGAAGGCGCCGGGGACGGTGCGGAGGCGAGCCTGCGCATCGTCCACCAGACCGGCGGGCCGCGGCCGCCCGCCCCGCCGCGCCCCGCCGTCCGGCAGACCACCACCCTGCGCTCCGGGCCGCCGTTCCTGCTCTGGCGCGGCGCCGTGGTGCCGGTGTCCGGGTGGACCCCCGGGGACCGTCCGGTGGCCGAGGTCCCGCGCTGCCCGCCGGCCGACCTGTGGGCCACGCCCCTGGTACCCGGGACGGCTCTCCCGGTCGGCGCGCTGGAGAACGTGGTGCGGCACGGCACCACCCAGGGCGACGGGCTCTCGGCCACCGCCGACCCGCTGGTCATCGGCCGTATCGCGGTGCACTCCGCCGAGCGCGGACCCACCCGTGTCGAGGGCGATCCCTCGCTCGGCGTGTGGCGGATCACCGACGCACATTCCGGGGACCCCGTGGCGACCGTCTCGGGGTTCCCCGGCCCGCTGGGAAACACGACGGAATAGGAAGGCGATCCATGTCCACTCCCGAACAGAACAAGGCCGTCCTGGAGCGCTACTACGAGGAGTGCCTCAACAAGGGCAACCTGGACGTCATCTACGAGGGCGCCACCAAGGACCACATCAGCCACGGCACCGCCGCCAACGGCAAGGAGGGCGTGGAGCACCTGAAGGAGTGGGTGCGGCTCCAGCGCGCCTCCTTCCCCGACCTCCACGTCACCGTGGACGACTGGATCCTGGACGGGAACAAGGTCGTCAGCCGGTTCACCGCACGCGGCACCCACACCGGCGACGCCTACGCGGGCCTCATCCCGGCGCAGGGCCGCAAGCTGGAGATCCCCGGCATCGTCATCGACGAGTTCAACGACGAGGGCCTGATCGTGGAGAGCTGGTTCTCCATGGACACCTACGACCTGGCCACCCAGCTCGGGGCGTTCGACGCGCCCCCGGCGTGACCGGCCGCGAGCCGGCCCCGGGCTCCGGGGCCGGCACCCCGGTCCTCATCACCGGCTGCTCCTCCGGTATCGGCCGCGCCTGCGCGCTGCGGCTGCACCGGGCCGGGCACGTGGTGTACGCCACCGCACGGCGGCCCGAGACGCTGACGGAGCTGGCCGCGCTCGGCATCCGCACCATGCCGCTCGACGTCACCGACGAGCCGTCCATGGCCACCGCGGTCGCCGAGGTCGAGGCGGCGCACGGCGCGGTCGGTGCGCTGGTCAACAGCGCCGGCTACGCCATGTCGGGCTGTATCGAGGAAGCCTCCATGGCCGAGGTGCGCGAGCAGTTCGAGACCAATGTCCACGGACTGGTCCGGCTCAGCCAGCTGGTGCTGCCCGCGATGCGCGCCCGGGGCGGCGGCACCATCGTCAACATCTCCTCCATCTTCGGCCGTTACGCCGTCCCCGGCTCGGGCTTCTACAACGCCACCAAGCACGCGGTGGAGGCGCTGAGCGACTCCCTGCGGAACGAGGTGGCCGACTTCGGGGTGCGCGTCGTGCTCGTCGAGCCGGGGCCGGTGCGCACCACCCGGTTCGGCGCCACCTACGTCAGCAATCTGCGTCCGGTGAGCGAGACGTACGAGAGGTTCCGCCAGGAGAGCGCCGAGTACTTCGAGGCGATCTACACCGGCAGCCGCCGGACCCTGGCGGGCACCTTCGCGATCCAGGCCGACGACGTGGCCCGCAGGGTGGCGAAGGTGGTGGCCAAGGGCGCCCGCGGCGCCCGGCCGCGCGCCCGCTATCCCGTGGGATTCCTCGCCCACAGCACGATCGCCCTGCGGCGCCTGGCCCCCGACGCCCTTTTCGACCATCTCTTCGTGCGCCGCCTGTTTCCGGTGCCCCGCGGGCCGCGGCCGCGAAAGCAAGGAGACCACCGATGACCACAGCGACCTCCGCGCCGCGCCTCGCACCCGGCCCCAAGGGCGCCCCGCTGCTGGGCAGTCTGGGCCCCTGGAAGCGGAACACCGCCGAATTCCTCCTCGGTCTGCAGCGCGACTACGGCGAGATCGTCCGGATGCGGCTCGGCCCCTTCCTGGTGCACCAGGTGACCGACCCCGAGGCGGTGCGCCGGGTGCTGGTGGAGAACAACGGCAACTACGTCCGCGGCCCGCTCTACGAGCAGTTCGGCGTGGTCATGGGCAAGGGCCTGCTCACCACCGACGGCGAGTTCTGGCGCGGCCACCGGCGGACGGTGCAGCCGGTGTTCCTCAAGAACGCCATCACCGACATCATCCCCAACATCGTCCGGGCCACCGAGGAGATGCTGGAGACCTGGGAGCGCAAGGCCGCCGCCGGGGAGCCGGTCGATCTGATGACCGACATGCTGCGGCTGACCCTGGTCACCCTCAGCCGCTCGCTGTTCGCCTACGACATCAAGCCGGACTCGGCCCTGCTGAAGACGATCGTGGACGATGTGGTGGAGGTGATGTTCCGGCGCGGCACCGCCACCGAGATGCTGCCCTCCTGGGTGCCGACGGACCGTCAGCGCAAGATCCTGCGCATTCACCGGGTCTTCGACCGCATCGTGGCCGATGTGCGCCGCGCCTACGCCGAGACCGGGGAGGGGCCGCTGATCGCGCTGATGGAGCAGGCCACCGACCCGGCCACCGGGGAGCCCTGGACCGATCAGCAGATCAAGGACGAACTGCTCACCGTCTATCTGGCCGGCCATGAGACCACCGCCGTCGCCCTGTGCTGGACGCTGCTGTCGGTCGCCGCCCACCCAAGCGTCCAGGAGGAGCTGGACGCCGAGATCGCCACGGTGCTCGGCGGCGGGCCGCCGGACGCGCGGAGCGCCGAATCGCTCACGTACACCAAGATGGTCGTCGACGAGAGCCTGCGCATGCATCCGCCCATCTGGATCTTCCCCAGGGCGGCGGTCCAGGCGGACACCCTCGGCGGCTACGGCATCGAACCGGGCTCCTCGGTGCTGCTGTCCCCGCTGGTCTCCCACCACAACCCGCGCCACTGGGACAACCCGCTGGCCTTCGACCCGTACCGGTTCACCCCGCAGGCCATCAAGGAGCGGCCGCGGCTGGCGTATCTGCCGTTCGGATCGGGACCCCGGCAGTGCGTCGGCAACTTCATGGCGCTGCTGGAGCTGCGCATCATCGTGGCCATGGTGAACCAGCGCTTCCGGATCAGCCGGATCCCGGGGACCGAGCTGCGGTACGGCTCACCGGTGATCTCGCTGCGGCCGCTTGAGGACGTGCTGGTGACGGTGACCCCGCGCGAGCGGAGCACCGCCACGCCCCGGCCGGCCCGGCGGACCGCCCCCGTCGCCCCCGCCGCCTGCCCGCACCATCCGTAGGCCCCGCCGTCACCCGTCCGTGACCGCCGTGCTCCGGTATTCCTCCGGTGCTTATGGTCAAAGAATCGTAAACGCCGTACGGGCGGCCCGGGGCCGGAAGCCGGCCCCGGAGGGGGCCCGGGGCGGAAGTGGAAGCGGAGTTTCGGGTCCGGCTCGGCGCCGTCGGCCGCCGGTTATGCGCGCACCGCGGCCGGTGGCGGACGGCCCGCGCCGCCGGGAAGCCGGATCGGGGAAAGCGCTCACCGAATTGGCGGGCGGCGAGCGTAAAGGCGTCGGCGAAACGCGGTGAGGCTCGCGGCGTCGCCCGCGGGACGCGGGGGCTATGGGGGGAAAGGGTGTCCCGTCGGGCCGCGGCGGAGAATACGGGCGACGCGCGCCGGGCCACGTGGCCTGGCTCGTATGCCCCGGACCGCTCACCGAACGTGGGCGCCCGCGATTTCCGTGCCGTCGCGCCCGTTCCTGGTGGAACGGGCCGCGCGGGTGCTTTTCCGCGGGTGCGCCAAGGCCGTCCAGAACTCAAATTCACCTCCGCTACGATCGTTTACCGCAGGGTGGTGCCGACGATGACAGCAAACTTTTTTCCCATGCTCGGCGGGGCGCTCGCGCGCATTCTCTGCGAATGAATGTCCGACGCAAATGCGGCCGCTTCCGCGCGTCCCCCGGTGACCCGGACGGTGCCGGATGAGCCGTCCGGCGGAGCATCCCCCCGGATCTGTGGCAAGGTCGGGGAGCTAGCAGATGAGCCAGAGGTGCTGTCGTCGCCGCTGTTCACTAAACGGAGGCGCTGTATCGTGTGCGTGTACGCCGGGTTGTCGAACGGCGCAGCATCAGGGAGGGGGACGCGTGTCGCCAGGGGAAGCGCACGTCGCACCGTACTCACGGCGCGAGCGGCTGCGCATCGCGACCATCCGTGAAATCAAGGACGTCGCCCGGACGCTCCTGGTTCAGGAGGGCCCGGAAAATGTGACCATCCGGGCCATCGCGCGTGAGATGGGCATGACGGCTCCGGCCGTCTACCGCTACTTCAGTAGCCGGGATGCGCTGATCCTTCAGCTGCGCGTGGACATTTTCGAGGAGATGGCCCGCTTCATGCAGGGGGTCCTCGGACAGCATCCCGAGGAGGAGCCGGGCCGCCGGTGGATCAGCGGCGCTCGGGCGCTGCGCGTCTGGGCGATCAAGCACCCCCATGAGTTCGGGCTCATCCTCGGCCCGTGGGCCCCGGGGCTCGGCCGTGAGGAGACCAAGCCCGAGCGCCATATGAGCTGGGTCTTCGGCTCCGTCTACTCCGATCTGGTCGCCGATCTGTGGCGGGTGCGGGGCTTCCCCGCCCCCGCGGTCGAGGAACTCGACCCCGGGCTCGCGCGCACGCTCACCGCGCTCAGCGAGGACCAGGACGTCGACATGCCCCCCGGTGCCATCGCCGTGATGCTCCGCTGCTGGGTGCGGCTGTACGGGGTGATCTCCATGGAGGCGCTGGGCCATATGTCCTTCGCGCTCTCCGAGGGCCAGCACTTCTTCGAGTTCGAACTGCGCGATCTGTGCCGGGTGCTGGACATCTCCGAGTTCTACGAAGAAGTGGTCTGACCGGGCCCGACGAGGTCCGAAGGACCGTCCGAGGCCGGCCGCGGGCCCCCGGAACCGGTCCGGGGCCCGCGCCTGCCGGGTGGCCCGCGACCACCCGGCCGGGTCCGCCCGAAGGTCACATCGGGGTATCGCCCCGTACGGCTGTAGACCGGGAGGCGTAAGCTGTGGCAGTGCTCATCCGGATCATGTCGGAGCCGGACCGGTGTCCCCTGTTCGGGGGCTCGGGGCCGGAGCCAGTTGACAAGGCGGAGCGGCGTGTCCGGATCGGCCGACCCTGGCAACCGGTGTAGAACGGGGGATGTGACGGCATTGGCTACACGGCCCATCTCCAGCGCTCCCGCGGGGCCCGGTCGCCGGGATCCACGTGGCGTCCTGGGTCTCGCCCGTATGCCTGGCTGTCCACGGTGACCGTGGAGGACGAGCGCAGCGGGTCCCATACCACGTCGAGCGGCCGGAGTGGCGGGCAGGAAGCCGCCCGTGCCGTGCTCGACAAGGCCGCCCACGAGAACTTCCCCGTGGCCCCCTTCTTCCTGCCCCGCGCCTGGCGCACCGACCTGATGGCCGTCTACGGCTACGCCCGGCTGGTCGACGACATCGGCGACGGCGACCTGGCCCCCGGCGGCGCCGACGCCGAACTGCTCGGACTGGACCGCGAGCGGGCGGACGACGCGCTCGCGATGCTGGACGCGTTCGAGGCCGATCTGCACCGGGTCTTCCGGCCGTCGGCGGAACCGCGCCATCCGCTGCTGCGGGCCCTGCGCCCCACCGTCCGCCGTCACGGGCTCACCCCCGAGCCCTTCCTCGGCCTGATCGAGGCCAATCGCCAGGACCAGCGGGTCCGGCGGTACGCCACCTACCAGCAGCTCCTCGACTACTGCGAGCTGTCCGCCAACCCGGTCGGACGGCTCGTCCTCGGTATCACCGGCACCGCCAGCCCCGAGCGGATCCGCCGTTCGGACGCCATCTGCACCGCCCTCCAGATCATCGAGCACCTCCAGGACGTGGCCGAGGACCTCCGCAGGGACCGCGTCTATCTGCCCGCCGAGGACATGAAACGCTTCGGTGTGACCGAGGCCGACCTCGCCGCCCCCAGGGGCGGCGCGCGGTTGCGCGCGCTGGTCGCGAAGGAGGCGGAACGCGCCGGAGACCTGCTGAATGAAGGCACCCCCCTGGTGGGTAGCGTCCACGGCAGGCTCAAGGTGCTGCTCGCCGGATTCGTGGCCGGGGGGCGGGCCGCCTTGCGGGCGGTCGCGGCCGCGGGACATGACGTACTCCCTGGACCGCCCAGGCCCACCAAGCTCAGCCTGCTGCGCGAGGTGGGGGCGACACTGCGAAGAGAGGGGTGAGCCGGACCGTGAAGGGATCTCCGCACGCGTCCGCGCCAGTGCTCGCGGCGTACCGTTACTGCGAGGCCGTGACCGGACACCAGGCCCGTAACTTCGCCTACGGCATCAGGCTGCTGCCGACGGAGAAGCGCCGCGCGATGTCGGCCCTGTACGCCTTCTCCCGCCGTATCGACGACATCGGTGACGGCCCCCTCGAGCCCGCGGCCAAGCGCGCCCGGCTGGCGGACACCCGCGCCCTGCTGGACCGGGTGCGCGGCGGCGGGATCGAGGAGGACGACACCGACCCCGTCGCCGTCGCCCTCTCCCATGCCGCGCACCGCTTCCCGATCCCGCTCGACGCGCTGGACGAGCTGATCGACGGCGTGCTGATGGACGTGGCCGGGCAGACCTACGAGACCTGGGACGACCTCAAGGTCTACTGCCGCTGCGTGGCGGGCGCCATCGGACGGCTGTCGCTCGGCGTCTTCGGAACGGCCCCCGGCACCGGCCGCGGCGAGGACGAGCTCGAACGCGCCCCGCACTACGCCGACACCCTCGGGCTCGCCCTCCAGCTGACCAACATCCTCCGGGACGTCCGCGAGGACGCCGCCACCGGGCGCACCTACCTGCCCGCCGACGACCTCGCCAAATTCGGCTGCACCGCCGCCTTCCGCACCTCCACCGCGCCGCCCGACGCCGATTTCACCGGTCTGGTCCACTTCGAGGTGCGGCGGGCCAGGGCGCTCTTCGACGAGGGCTTCCGGCTGCTGCCGCTGCTGGACCGGCGCAGCGGGGCGTGCGTGTCCGCCATGGCGGGCATCTACCGCAGGCTCCTCGCCCGGATCGCCAGGGACCCCGCGGCGATCCTGCGCGGCCGCGTCTCGCTGCCCGGCCACGAGAAGGCGTATGTGGCGGTGCGCGGACTGGCCGGGCTGGACGCCCGCGCCGTCGAGCGCCGCGACCCCGGGAGGCCGGTGTGACCCCTTCGCCCCTGGGCCCCGCGGCTCCCGCCGGGCGCCGCCCCGCCGGACGGAGCGCGCTGGTGATCGGCGGCGGGCTCGCCGGTACCACGGCGGCGCTCGCGCTGGCCGACGCCGGGCTGCGGGTCACCCTGGTCGAGGGGCGCCCCCGGCTGGGCGGCCTCGCCTTCTCCTTCCACCGCTCCTCCCCGGCGGGCGAGTTGACCGTCGACAACGGCCAGCATGTCCTGCTGCGCTGCTGCACCGCCTACCAGTGGTTCCTGGACCGGGTCGGCGCCACCCGGCTCGTCCCGCTCCAGGACCGGCTGGACGTCCCCGTCCTCGACGCCGAGGGCCCGAGCGGACGGCGGCTCGGCCGGCTGCGCCGCACCGCCCTGCCGGTGCCGCTCCACCTGTCCGCGAGCCTGGCCACCTATCCCCATCTCTCCCTCGCCGAGCGCGCCCTGGTGGGCCGCGCCGCGCTCGCCCTGGGGCGGCTGGACCCCGAGGACCCGGCCCTGGACGGGGCGGACTTCGCCGGCTGGCTGCGCCGCCACGGCCAGTCGCCGCGCGCCGTCGAGGCGCTGTGGGACCTGGTCGGCGTGGCCACGCTCAACGCCACCGCGCACAACGCCTCGCTGGGCCTGGCCGCGATGGTCTTCAAGACCGGGCTGCTCTCCCGGCCCGGCGCCGCCGACATCGGCTGGGCCCGCGCCCCGCTCGGCGAGCTGCACCACACCCGCGCCCACCGCGCCCTGGACGCGGCGGGCGTGACGACCGAGCTGGGCACCCGGGTGGCCGCCGTCAGCCGCACCCCCGAGGGCCGCTGGAGCGTGCGGCGCGCCGGACGGCCGGGGGAGGAGCCGCCGGCCGGGGCGGACGGCGCGGATGTGCTCGTGCTCGCCGTACCGCAGCGCGAGGCGCACGCCCTGCTGCCCGACGGCGCCCTGAAGGACCCCGGCCGGCTGCTGCGGATCGGCACCGCGCCCATCGTCAATCTGCATGTGATCTACGACCGCACGGTGCTGCGCCGCCCGTTCTTCGCCGCCATCGGCTCCCCCGTCCAGTGGGTCTTCGACCGCACGGACGCCTCCGGGCTGCGGGGCGCGCCCGGGGCCGGGGACAGCCAGTACCTGGCGGTGTCGCAGTCCGCCGCGTACGACGACGTCGACCGCCCGGTCGCCGAGCTGCGCGCCCGCTATCTGCCCGAACTGGAGCGGCTGCTGCCGCTCGCCCGCGGGGCGCGGGTGCGTGACTTCTTCGTCACCCGGGAGCGCGCCGCCACCTTCGCCCCCGTCCCCGGCGTCGGGCGCCTGAGGCCCTCCGCCCCCACCGACGCGCCCGGCCTCTACCTGGCCGGTGCGTGGACCGCCACCGGCTGGCCCGCGACCATGGAGGGCGCCGTGCGCAGCGGTCTTTCCGCCGCCCGCGCGGCCCTCACCGACCTCGGCCGCCCGCATGTGAACCCGCTCCCCGCCCCGGGCGGGGGGACGCCCAAGGAGGCGGCATGAGCACCACCACCAAGAACAAAAGAGGAGAGACCGTGACCCCGGCGACCCCAGCTGTCGACACCGCAGGCGTCATGGCGCTGCTGGAGCGCGGCCGTACGCTCGCCACGCCGGTGCTGCGCGCCGCCGTGGACCGGCTGGCCCCGCCCATGGATACCGTCGCCGCGTACCACTTCGGCTGGATCGACGCCGAGGGAAAGCCGGCGGCCGGCGACGGCGGCAAGGCCGTGCGTCCCGCGCTCGCCCTGCTGTCGGCCGAGGCGGCGGGCGCCACCCCCGAGACCGGTGTGCCCGGCGCGGTCGCGGTCGAGCTGGTGCACAACTTCTCGCTGCTCCACGACGACCTGATGGACGGGGACGAACAGCGCCGGCACCGCGACACCGTGTGGAAGGTGCACGGCCCGGCCCAGGCCATCCTCGTCGGTGACGCCCTGTTCGCCCTGGCCAACGAGATACTGCTGGAGCTCGGCACCGTGGAGGCCGGGCGGGCCACCCGCCGGCTCACCTCCGCGAGCCGGAAACTGATCGACGGTCAGGCGCAGGACATCTCCTACGAGCACCGCGAGCGGGTCACCGTCGAGGAGTGCCTGGAGATGGAGGGCAACAAGACCGGCGCCCTGCTCGCCTGCGCCGCCTCCATCGGCGCCGTGCTCGGCGGCGCCGACGACCGCACCGCCGACACCCTGGAGCGCTACGGCTACCACCTGGGCCTCGCCTTCCAGGCCATCGACGACCTGCTCGGCATCTGGGGCGACCCGGAGGCGACCGGCAAGCGGACCTGGAGCGATCTGCGGCAGCGCAAGAAGTCCCTGCCCGTGGTCGCCGCGCTCGCCGCCGGGGGCACCGACTCCGAGCGGCTCGCCCAGATCCTCGCGGCCGACGCGCACAAGCCGGAGGAGGAGTTCGCCGACTTCTCGGAGGAGGAGTTCGCCATCCGGGCCGCGCTGATCGAACAGGCCGGCGGCCGGGACTGGACCTCCGCCGAGGCCCGCAGACAGCACGCGACCGCCATGGAGGCGCTCGACTCGGTGGACATGCCCGCCGAGGTCCGGGCGCGGTTCGTGGCGCTCGCCGACTTCGTCGTCGTACGAGAGAGATGATCGCCATCAACACCACCTAGTTCGCAGTCGCCGGCCGGCACCCAGCCGGGGTGCCGGCCGACGGAAGCCCCAAAGACGGCAGATGCACACACTGCAGAGGGGAAGCCATGACAGCGACACCGACCGTTCAACCCTCCGAGTCATCCGAGTCCAAGACGCTGACCGTCGCCCGTGAGGCGACGGCCCGTGCGGTGGAGCACCTGCTGTCCCGCCAGGACGAGCGGGGCTGGTGGAAGGGCGACCTGGAGACCAACGTCACCATGGACGCCGAAGACCTGATGCTCCGGCAGTTCCTCGGTATCCAGGACCCCGACACGCTCGCCGCCGCCGCCCGCTACCTGCGCTCCCAGCAGGCCGCCGACGGCACCTGGGCCACCTTCCACGGAGGTCCCCCCGACCTCTCCACCACCATCGAGGCGTATGTCGCCCTGCGGCTCGCCGGTGACGAGCCCGACGCCCCCCATATGGCCGCCGCCTCCGCCTGGGTGCGCTCCCGGGGCGGCGTCGCGAGCAGCAGGGTCTTCACCCGGATCTGGCTGGCCCTCTTCGGCTGGTGGCGCTGGGAGGACCTGCCCGAGCTGCCACCGGAGATCATCTACTTCCCGAAGTGGTTCCCGCTCAACATCTACGACTTCGGCTGCTGGGCCCGGCAGACCATCGTGCCCCTGACCATCGTCTCGGCCAAACGCCCCGTGCGCCCGGCCCCCTTCCCGCTCGACGAGCTCCACACCGACCCCCGCAAGCCCAATCCGCCGCGCCCCCGGGCTCCCCTCGCCTCCTGGGACGGCGTCTTCCAGCGGCTGGACCGGGCGCTGCACGCCTACCACAAGGTCGCCGTCCGCCCGCTGCGCCGGGCCGCGCTGCGCTCCTGCGCCCGCTGGATCGTGGAGCGGCAGGAGAACGACGGCTGCTGGGGCGGCATCCAGCCACCCGCCGTCTACTCCGTCATCGCCCTCCATCTGCTCGGCTACGACCTCGACCACCCCGTGCTGCGCGCCGGTCTGGAGTCGCTCGACCGGTTCGCGGTGTGGCGCGCGGACGGCAGCCGGATGATCGAAGCCTGCCAGTCCCCGGTCTGGGACACCTGCCTGGCCGCCATCGCGCTCGCCGACGCCGGTCTCGCCCCCGACCACCCGGCGCTGGTCAAGGCCGCCGACTGGATGCTGGCCGAGCAGATCGACCGGCCCGGCGACTGGTCGGTCCGGCGGCCCGCGCTGCCCTCCGGCGGCTGGGCGTTCGAATTCCACAACGACAACTACCCCGACATCGACGACACCGCCGAGGTCGTCCTGGCGCTGCGCCGGATCGACCACCCCGAACCCGAGCGGGTCGAGGCGGCCGTGCGGCGCGCCATGCGCTGGACCCTGGGCATGCAGTCCAAGAACGGGGCGTGGGGCGCGTTCGACGTCGACAACACCAGCCCGCTCCCCAACAAGCTGCCGTTCTGCGACTTCGGGGAGGTCGTCGATCCGCCGTCGGCCGATGTCACCGCGCACGTCGTGGAGATGCTGGCGCACGAGGGCAGGACCTACGACGCCCGCACCCGGCGCGGTATCGCCTGGCTGCTGTCCGAGCAGGAGCCGGGCGGCGCCTGGTTCGGCCGCTGGGGCACCAACTACGTCTACGGCACCGGCTCCGTCGTCCCCGCGCTGATCGCCGCCGGGGTCCCCGCCTCCCATCCGGCGATCCGCCGGGCCGTCCGCTGGCTGGAGAGCGTGCAGAACGAGGACGGCGGCTGGGGCGAGGACCAGCGTTCCTACCTCGACCCCGAGTGGATGGGCCGGGGCGCCTCCACCGCCTCGCAGACGGCGTGGGCGCTGCTCGCGCTGCTGGCGGCGGGGGAGCGGGACGGCACGGCGGTCGAGCGCGGGATCACCTGGCTCGCCGAGACCCAGCGGCCGGACGGGGGCTGGGACGAGCCGTACTTCACCGGCACCGGCTTCCCCTGGGACTTCTCCATCAACTACCACCTGTACCGGCAGGTCTTCCCGGTCACGGCACTCGGCCGGTATGTCCACGGCGAGCCCACCGGGGCGCGGCCGCGGAGCAGCTGATGTCCGCCGACCCGGCCCCGGAGCCCGGCGACGGGCCGTTGCTGATCGCCTGTGCGCTCGGCATCGAGCGGTTCGCCCTGCGCGGCGCCGGACTCGGCGCGGGGCTCCGCGCCGGTCCCGGTGCCGGCCCCGGTGCCGGGAGGGCGACCGTGCTGCGCACGGGCATGGGGCCGCAGTCGGCCGAGCGCGCCGTGACCCGGGCGCTGACCGGCGGGGCCGGTGCGTCCGGGGGGCGGCGCACCGCCGTCATCGCCACCGGCTTCTGTGCCGGACTGGCCCCCGGGATGCACCCCGGGGACCTCGTCGTCGCCGACGAGACCCGCGATCCGGCGGGCCGCACCGCGTGCACCGGCATCCGGATCCTCGCCGACGCGCTGTCACATCCGTCCCACGACGCCCCCCGCCGGGCCGTCCACATCGGTCCGGTGGTGGGATCCGACCATGTGGTGCGCGGCGCGGAACGGGCCGCGCTGCACCGCACCGGGGCCATCGCGGTGGACATGGAGTCCGCCGCGACCCTGCGCACCGCGGTTTCCCACGGCGTCCGTCCGGTTGCCGCCGTACGGGTGGTCGTGGACGCTCCCGAACACGAACTCGTCCGTATCGGCACACTATGCGGTGGAATATCGGCTTTCCGGGTACTACGGACTGTTCTTCCGGCTTTCTTTCATTGGTACCGTTCTTCGCTGCTCCCAGGAGGTGAGCTAGATGGCCATGCCGCTCCGCCAGACCATCCGGGTCGCGACGTATCTCTTTGAACAGAAAATGATCAAGCGGCGGGACAAGTTTCCGCTGATCGTCGAGCTCGAGCCGCTGTTCGCCTGCAACCTCAAATGCGAGGGCTGCGGAAAGATCCAGCATCCGGCGGGGGTGCTCAAACAGCGCATGCCCGTCGCCCAGGCGGTGGGCGCGGTGCTGGAGTCGGGCGCGCCCATGGTGTCCATCGCGGGCGGCGAACCCCTGATGCATCCGCAGATCGACGAGATCACACGGCAGCTGGTGGAGCGGAAGAAGTACGTCTTCCTCTGCACCAACGCGATGCTGCTGCGGAAGAAGATGCATTTGTTCACCCCGTCCCCGTATTTCGCCTTCGCGGTGCACATCGACGGACTGCGGGAGCGGCATGACGCGTCGGTGGCCAAGGAGGGGGTGTTCGACGAGGCGGTGGAGGCGATCAAGGAGGCCAAGCGGCGCGGCTTCCGGGTCACCACCAACTCCACCTTCTTCAATACCGACACCCCGCAGACCGTCATCGACGTACTCGATTTCCTCAACGACGAACTGAAGGTGGACGAGATGATGATCTCGCCCGCCTACGCCTATGAGAAGGCGCCCGACCAGGAGCACTTCCTGGGCGTCACACAGACCCGCGAACTGTTCCGGAAGGCGTTCGCCGGTGGCAACCGCCGCCGTTGGCGGCTCAACCACAGCCCGCTCTTCCTCGACTTCCTCGAGGGCAAGACGGACTTCCCGTGCACCGCGTGGGGCATCCCCAACTACTCCCTCTTCGGCTGGCAGCGCCCCTGCTACCTGATGAGCGACGGCTACGTCCCGACCTACCGCCAGCTGGTGGAGGAGACCGACTGGGACAAGTACGGCCGAGGCAAGGACCCCCGCTGCGACAACTGCATGGCCCACTGCGGCTACGAGCCCACCGCGGTCCTGGCGACCATGGGCTCCCTCAAGGAGTCGCTGCGCGCGGCCCGGGAGACCGCCGCCGGAGGCCATGGGTGAGGTGCCGCGTTCCGCGGCACCGGTCGCATCCGGCCTGCCCGCCGTGCGCGGGCAGGCCGCTGCTTCCGGTGGCCGCGGCCGCGCCGATCCGAGCACGACGAACACCGCGCGGCACACGGCGGACGAGGGGGGTCCCGTCGGGCCCCGGACGTCGCCGTGGGCTCGCGCACCGAGGAGGGGAACCGAGCATGCCGTTGCTGGAGAACATCCGGGGCCCGCACGACCTCAAGGCGCTGACCGGCGAGGAGCTGGAGGCGCTCGCCGATGAGATCCGAGAGTTCCTGATCACCGCGGTGGCCAGGACCGGAGGCCATCTGGGACCGAATCTCGGCGTGGTCGAGCTGTCCATAGCCCTGCACCGCGTCTTCGACTCACCCGCCGACCGCATCCTGTGGGACACCGGGCACCAGTCCTACGTCCACAAACTGCTCACCGGACGCCAGGACTTCTCCAAGCTCCGCCACAAGGGCGGGCTGTCCGGCTATCCGTCACGGGCCGAATCCGAGCACGACGTCATCGAGAACAGCCACGCCTCCACCGTGCTGGGCTGGGCCGACGGCCTGGCCAAGGCCAATGAGGTGCGCGGCGCCACCGACCATGTCGTCGCCGTCATCGGGGACGGGGCGCTGACCGGCGGAATGGCCTGGGAGGCGCTCAACAACATCGCCGCCGCCCGGGACCGCCCGCTCATCATCGTCGTCAACGACAACGAACGCTCCTACGCGCCGACCATCGGCGGGCTCGCCAACCACCTCGCCACCCTCCGGACCACCGACGGCTACGAGCGCTTCCTGGCCTGGGGCAAGGAGATGCTGCGGCGCACCCCCGTGGTCGGCCAGCCGCTGTACGGATCGCTGCACGGCGCCAAGAAGGGGTTCAAGGACGCCTTCGCCCCGCAGGGCATGTTCGAGGACCTGGGGCTGAAGTACCTCGGCCCCATCGACGGCCATGACACCGCGGCCGTCGAGTCGGCCCTGCGCCGCGCCAAGCGGTTCCACGGCCCCGTCCTCGTCCACTGCCTCACCGAGAAGGGCCGGGGCTATCCGCCCGCGCTGGAGGACGAGGCGGATCGTTTCCACACCGTCGCCGCGATGGACCCGCTCACCTGCGCGCCGCTGGTCCCCTCCGGCGGCCGGTCGTGGACCTCGGTGTTCGGCGAGGAGATGGTGCGGATCGGCGCCGAGCGGCCCGATGTGGTCGCCCTCACCGCCGCGATGCTGCACCCCGTGGGCCTGGCCGGTTTCGCCGAGGCGTATCCGGAGCGGGTGTGGGACGTGGGCATCGCCGAGCAGCACGCGGCGGTCTCCGCGGCCGGGCTCGCCACCGGCGGACTCCACCCGGTCCTCGCCGTCTACGCCACCTTCCTCAACCGCGCCTTCGACCAGCTCCTGATGGACGTGGCCCTGCACCAGTGCGGGGTGACGTTCGTCCTGGACCGGGCCGGTGTCACCGGCACCGACGGGCCGAGCCACAACGGCATGTGGGACATGTCCGTCCTTCAGGTGGTGCCGGGGCTGCGGATCGCCGCCCCGCGCGACGCCGACCAGCTGCGCGCCCAGCTGCGCGAGGCGATCGAGGTGGCCGACGCGCCGACCGTCATCCGCTTCCCCAAGGAGTCGGTGGGGCAGCCGATTCCGGCGATCGGCCGCGTCGGCGGGATGGACGTCCTGCGCGAGGGCGAGGATGTGCTCCTCGTCGCGGCCGGGGTCATGGCCACCGTCGCGCTGCGCGCCGCCGAACTGCTGGCCGAGCGCGGTATCGGCTGCACGGTCGTCGATCCGCGCTGGGTCAAGCCCGTCGACCCCGAGCTGCCCGGACTCGCGGCCCGCCACCGGCTGGTGGCGGTCGTGGAGGACAATGTGCGCACCGGCGGGGTGGGCGCGGCGGTCGCCCAGACGCTGCGGGACGCCGAGGTGGATCTGCCGGTGCGTACGTTCGGCATCCCCGAGGCGTTCCTGGCCCACGCCAAACGCGGCGAGGTGCTCGCCGACATCGGGCTCACCCCCGCCGAGATCGCGGGCCGGATCGGGTCGGCCCTGACCCGTACCGCGGCCCTGACCCGTACCGCCGCCGGGACCGGTACCCTCACCGGGCCCCGTACCGCCGCCGCCAAGGAGAGCCAGGGATGACAGCAGTTCAGCAGCGGCGTTCGGACTTCGACCTCGGAAAGCTCCTGGCCGAGCGTGGGTCGGAGCGGTACGACCTGCACAGCCGGCACCTCAACCACCAACTGCCCCGGATGCTGCACACCATCGGCTTCGACAAGGTCTACGAACGGGCCGAGGGCGCGTACTTCTGGGACGACCAGGGCCAGGACTACCTCGATATGCTCGCCGGCTTCGGGGTGATGGGCCTGGGCCGCCACCACCCCGTGGTCCGCAAGGCGCTGCACGACGTCCTGGACGCCGACCTGGCCGATCTGACCCGCTTCGACTGCCAGCCGCTGCCCGGTCTGCTCGCCGAGCGGCTGCTGGCCCACGCCCCGCATCTGGACCGGGTCTTCTTCGGCAACAGCGGCACCGAGGCCGTCGAGACGGCCCTGAAGTTCGCCCGCTACGCCACCCGGAAGCCGCGCATCCTGTACTGCGCACACGCCTTCCACGGGCTGACCACCGGCTCGCTGTCGGTCAACGGCGAGGACGGCTTCCGGGACGGATTCGCCCCGCTGCTGCCCGACACCGCGATCGCGATGGGCGATCTGGCGGCGCTGGAGCGGGAGCTGGCGCGCGGGGACGTGGCGGCGTTCGTGGTGGAACCCATCCAGGGCAAGGGGGTGCACGAGAGCCCGCCCGGCTTCCTGCGCGCCGCGCAGGAACTGCTCCACCGCCACAAGGCCCTGCTCATCGCGGACGAGGTACAGACCGGCCTCGGCCGCACCGGGGACTTCTTCGCCTACAGCCACGAGGACGGCGTCGAACCGGATCTGGTGTGCGTGGCCAAGGCCCTCTCCGGCGGCTATGTGCCGGTCGGCGCGACCCTCGGCAAGGACTGGATCTTCAGACGGGTCTATTCGTCGATGGACCGGGTGCTGGTCCACTCGGCCAGCTTCGGCTCCAACGCCCAGGCCATGGCGGCCGGACTCGCCGTCCTCGCCGTCATGGAGGACGAACAGATCGTGGCGAACGCCCGCCGCACCGGTGAGCTGCTGCGCACGCGCCTGGCCGCGCTCGTGGACCGCTACGAACTGCTGCACGACGTCCGCGGCCGGGGACTGATGATCGGCATCGAGTTCGGCAGGCCCAGCTCGCTGGGGCTGCGCAGCCGCTGGGCGATGCTGCAACGGGCGCGCAAGGGGCTGTTCGCGCAGATGGTCGTCGTCCCGCTGCTCCAGCGCCACCGCATCCTCACCCAGGTCTCCGGCGACCATCTGGAGGTCATTAAGCTGATCCCGCCGCTGATCATCGGCGAGCGGGAAGTGGACCGTTTCGTCGAGGCGTTCACAGCGGTCATGGACGACGCGCACGGGGGCGGCGGCCTGATGTGGGAGTTCGGCCGGACTCTTGTCAAACAGGCGGTGGCCCACCGCTGACCGATGGGGGACCGGCATGATCGACGCGACCACCGTACGGGCCGTCAACGCGATGACGGCGAGGTGGGCGCGGGCCACCGCCACCGACGGCGGCACGGTCTTCACCGCCGCTGGCGTCTGGCCGCTGCTCGCCCTGCTCGCCGGCGGGGCCGACGGCCCGGCCCGCCGGGAGCTGGAGGGCGCGCTGGGCGTCGGCGCGGACGCGGCCGGGGCGCTCGGCGGCGCGGCGCTCGGGGCGATGGCCGCCATGGCCGGAGTCGACGCGGCCACCGGGCTGTGGACCCGTCAGGACCTGCCGATCCGGCCCGAGTGGGAGGCCACGCTGCCGCCCGGCGTCCGCTCCGCCCTGACCGGGGACAGCGAGCGCGACCGCAAGGCGCTGGACGCCTGGGCGTCCCAGCGCACCCGGGGCGCGATCCCCGAGCTGCCGATGGCGCTCGACACCGGCACCCAGCTGGTGCTGGCCGGCGCGCTCACGGTGCGGACGGCCTGGCGGCAGCCGTTCCGGCCGGCGTGGCTGAAGCCGGAGAGCGGCCCGTGGCAGGGCCGTTCGCTGGCCGGGCTCTCCCGCACCATGGAGGACCTGGACGGGGTGCTGCGGGTCGTCCCCGACACCCCGGCCGGTCCGCTCACCCTGTCCGGGATCGCGGGCGACAACGGACTGGACGTCCATCTGGTCCTGGGCGCCGAGGGCGTGCCGGGCGGCGCGGTGCTGGAGGCCGGGACCGGCGCGCTGGCCGGGCAGTACGCGGGCTGGCCCGGCTCGGCGCTGCCGCTGGGCGCGGCGGGCCCCGGCGTCCAGGTCATGGACGTCCCGAGCTGGGACCCCACCCCTCGGGTCACGCTCACCACCCCGCAGTTCACCGTGCGGGCCCGGCACGATCTGCTGCGCCACGACGAGCTGTTCGGGCTGCGCACCGCCCAGGACGACTCCCGCGGCCACTTCCCCGGGATCAGCCCCGTGCCGCTGGCGCTGTCCGCCGGAGAGCAGTCCATGACCGCCTCGTTCAGCGCCGAGGGCTTCTGGGCGGCGGCGGTGACCGCGTTCTCCATGGGGGTCGGTTCGGCGCCGCCGCAGCGGACGGCGCGGGTGATCGTGGTGCGGTACGACCGGCCGTTCGGCTTCCTGGCCGTGCACCGGGCCACCGGCCTGGTGCTGACGGCGGGCTGGGTCACCGAACCGGAGGCCGGGTCCGAGACCATGTGGTGAGCAGTCCTCCCGCCCCCGGTCCGGGAGAGCGGGTCAGCCGGTGAGCAGCCGCTCCCGGAGCCGTTCGCGCCGCTCGGGGGTGAGCCCGAGCCCCTCGGAGAGATAGCGCTCGGTGCCGCCCCAGGTCTCCTCGATGGTCGCGAAGGCCGCCGCCAGATATTCGGCGCGTGCGTCGAAGAGCGGCAGCAACAGCGCCATGACCTCGGGGGACATGGGGTCGGAGCCGTCCTTCGGATCGCCCTTGCGCCAGATCTTGTACCGCCGGTGGGCGGCGGCCGACGCGAGGTAGTCGGCCTCGATGGCCTCCCGGTCGACACCGAGGGCCAGCAGGGTCACCGCGATGGACAGCCCTGCCCGGTCCTTGCCGGCCGAACAGTGCATCAGCGCCGGTGAGCTGTCCTCGGCCAGGTCACCGAGGACGCGGCCGTGCTCGACGATCCGGGTGGTGATGATGGCGCGGTAGGAGGCGGTCATGCGCTTCTCGGCCCGCCCCTCGGCGAGCAGCTTGCGCAGGGTGTCCAGATCGCCCTCGCGCACCATCGTCCAGAACCCGGCGCCGTCAGCCGGGTCGGACAGCGGCAGATTGACGTTCCGGACCCCGCTGAGCGTGACGTCCGGGCCCTCCAGCTTGATGTCGGCGGCGTTGCGGAAGTCGAAGACGGTGTGCAGCCCGAGCGAGTCGAGGAAGGCCGTGTCGGCCTCGGTGGCATGGGCGAGATGGCCGCTGCGGAACAGCACACCGGGGCGTACCCGGCGGCCGTCGGCAGCCGGCAGTCCACCGAGATCACGGAAGTTGCGCACCCCCACCAGCTGGGGTTCGGCCTGGGGGACCTGCGGCGACTGCGACTGCTGCGTCACGGGCTCTCCTTCACCATCGGCCGCCGACGCGGCTCGTCGACAAGGCGGCTGGAGCCGACCCTACGACATGGGTGCAACAGGCAACCGGTCCCGTGGAAGGCGCGGGGGCGTATTGCCGCGCCGCCCGCACTCTCCGATCCTTCCTGTGGAGACCTGTGGAGACGTGCAGAGAGCTGTAGAGACCCGAAGAGACCTGCGCAGACTGTGCGGACCTGTGCGGACCTGTGGCGATGGGTGGGGAACGCGATGATCGAAACCGGTGGCGGCGGTCGGCTCTGGGTGCTCTCGGGGCGGCACAGCGGCTACGCCCTGCACCTGACCGACCGTGATGAGCTGATCCATCTCCACTGGGGCCCGAGAATCGCGGTCGCGGACGCCGAGGCCCTGGCCGCCGAGCCGGAGCCGCCGGAGCGGGGGTTCGAATCCCCGCTGGACGGGCGCGAGGAGTACCCCGTGGAGGGCGGCCCGCGCTTCGCCCGCCCCGCCCTGTCCGTACAGGCCCAGGGCACGACCAGGTGTGGACCTCGGACAACACCGATCCGCTGCACCGGCTGGCCATCCAGCACGGCTTCAGCCAGCTCCACCCGGCCCGGGTGATGGCCGCCTGGGTCACCGACAGCCCCAACGCCATGGGCAACGCACGCGTCAGCTCGCTGCGCTTCCGCTTCGTCAGCGCGATGGCCGGAGTGCTGGGCGTCGGCGGCGACCTGACCCGCTGGAGCGCGGCGGAGCCGGCCGAGGCCCGCGACTGGGTGGCGCTCTACAAGCGGGTGCGCCCGGTCGTCCGGCACGGTGAGCTGTACCGGCTGCGGCCGCCGGACGGCGACGGGCTCAGCGTGGTGCAGTACGTACGCGGCGCGGAGACCGTGGTGCTGGCCTGGCTCCAGGCGCAGCACTACGGCCAGCCGCAGCCCCCGCTGCGGCTGCGCGGGCTCGACCCGGCGGCCACCTACCGGGATCTGGCGACCGGGCAGGTGCACCGGGGGGGGCGGTGCTCTGCCACCGGGGGCTGCGCACCGGGCTCAGCGGCGATCTGGACGCCGCCGTATTCCACCTTCGCCGAAACTGACCGGGTGGGATACATCACCCCACGTCAAGCCCTGGTTACGGTGGCGTAGGTCACGCCCTCGGGTGAATGATGTCCCGACGTGGCAGACGATAAGGAGAGATTCAGCAACGGTTCCATCGGGTCGTACGCAGCCGTCGGCGACAGCTTCACCGAGGGCGTCGGCGACCCCGGTCCCGATGGGGTGTTCGTCGGCTGGGCCGACCGGCTCGCGGTCCTGCTGTCCGACCAACGACCTCAACACGATTTCCGCTACGCCAATCTGGCCGTACGCGGTCGACTCCTTGACCAGATCGTGGCGGAGCAGGTGCCGCGCGCGATCGAGCTCGGCCCGGATCTGGTCACCTTCTGTGCGGGGGGCAATGACATCCTGCGGCCCGGCAGCGACCCCGACGATGTCGCCGAGCGCTATGAGGCGGCTGTCGCCGGCCTCAAGGCCCACGTCGGCACGGTGCTGCTGTGTACGGGCTTCGACACCAGAGGGGTGCCGGTACTACGCCATCTGCGGGGCAAGATCGCCACGTATACGGCGCACGTCCGGGCGATAGCCGACCGGCACGGCTGCCCGGTGCTCGACCTGTGGTCGCTGCGCTCGGTGCAGGACCGCCGGGCCTGGGACGCCGACCGGCTGCATCTGTCGCCGGACGGTCATACCCGGGTCGCGCTGAGGGCCGGTCAGGTGCTCGGGCTCGACGTCCCCGCCGACCCCGATCAGCCCTGGCCGCCGGAGGGCCAGCGCAGCGCCGCCGAGGTGCGCCGGGACAACATCCACTGGGCGCGCGAATATCTGGTGCCGTGGATCGGCCGGCGGCTGCGCGGAGAGTCGTCGGGCGACCATGTGGAGCCCAAGCGGCCGGATCTGCTGCCGCTGCGGCCGTGACCGTCCGGTGACCCGAAGCGGTCCCGGAGGAATAGGGGCAGACCCCCGTTGGCGCCCCGAGGCGTCCGCCCCGTGCGCTGTCGCTGCCCCTATTCCCTCGGCACCGCTCGTTCCGAACCCGTCGTCCCCCCGCGCCGTGCCTCAGACCGCCAGATAGGCCCAGACGGCGCGGCCCGCGTTCCCCTGGTTCGGCCTGACCCCCCATGCCTCCGAGAGGGCTTCCACCAGCATCAGCCCCCGGCCGCCCTCTTGGTCCGCGCTCACCGACCGGGCCTCCGGCACCGTGCGGGCGCAGCCCTGGTCGGCCACCTCGAGCCGCAGCCGGGTCCCTATGAGCTGGAGCGAACAGCGAACCTCCTCGCTGGAGGTGTGGCGCACCGCGTTGGTGAACAGCTCGGAGACGATCAGCTCGGCACTGTCCCGGGTGTCCTCGTCGATGCCCCATGAGCGCAGCCGCCAGACGACATGCCTTCTCGCCTCGGCCACGGACGTGCTCAGCGCCGGGAGACGGAACACGTCGTGGCGGGGCGGAGCGACCACGGTGCCGCCGCGCCCTAACCGGAGAGCCTCATAGGAAGGAGCCACGCCGACACTATGCTCTGTCACGATCGCGTCTGGCAAGGTTCAATCTGTAAATTACAGAATCGGAAGCGCAGGCTGTTCGGATTGCTGAGCCCATGCCAGACTGCTGTGTCGTGAAGGTACTTGGAGGGGGACGATAGTGGCGGATGCGCGGGCGGGCGGAGCCCCGACCGTCCTGCGAGTCGTGCTCGGCAAGCGGCTCCAGGACCTTCGGGAGAAGGCCGGGCTGTCGTTCGAACAAGCCGGGCGCGCCCTGGACGTCACCCATGCCACGATCCGCCGGATGGAGAAGGCCGAGGTCGGCCTGAAGCTTCCGTATGTCGAGAAGCTGCTGCGGACGTACGGCGTCACCGACCCGGAGGAGGTCGAGGGGTTCCTCGCGCTCGCGCGCGAGGCCAACAAGGCGGGCTGGTGGCACCGGTTCCGCGACGTCCTGCCGGAGTGGTTCAACACCTTCGTCAGCCTGGAGGTGGAGGCCAATCTGATCCGGGCCTACGAGCCGCACTACATCCCCGGGCTGCTCCAGACCGAGGACTACGCCCGCGCCGTGCTCCGCGCGGGCATGCCCCACGCACCCGAGACGGAGATCGAGCGCAACGTCGCACTCCGGATGGAACGCCAGGCCCTGCTCACCCGGGACAATCCGCCGATGCTGTGGGTGGTCATGGACGAGACGGTGGTGCGCCGCCCCATCGGCGGCACCGAGACCATGCGTGCCCAGATCTCACGCCTGATCGAGGAGGCGGAGGCGCCTCATATCCGGCTGCAGATCATGCCGTTCGACGCCGGCCCGCACCCGGCGATGTACGGTCCCTTCCATATCTTCCGGTTCCCGATCCCGGAGCTGCCCGATATCGCGTATACGGAGACGCTCGTCAGCGGCTCCTACTTCGACCAGCGCGATGATGTATCGGCGTTCCTGGAGGCCCTGGACCGGATGTGCGCGCAGGCCGCGCCTGCACAGACGACTCAGGCGATTCTGGGTCGCATTCGCAAGGAGATCTGAACGATGGATCGCATATGCGGGAACCGCGTCTACAGCGGCATGCCGGCCAGGGAACTCGGCAGCGAGGGCTGGCACAAGCCATGGAGCGGTGGCAATGGGGGAAGCTGCGTCGAGGCGATGAGACTGAAGGACGGCCGGGTGGCGCTGCGCCAGTCGACCGATCCGGACGGACCGGCCCTGATCTACACCCATCTGGAAATGAAACGCTTCATCCAGGGGGCGAAGGCCGGGGAAGCGGACTTTCTGTTCCTATGACGTCCGGTGTGACGTCCCGCGTGACGTCCCGTTCTGTGGCGCTCATCGTGACCAGGGGGATCGAGGGGGAAGCAGTGTGACCGACAGGATGACCGACCGACCACGAACCGACCGGCGGGGGCGGCGCCGGGATGCGTTCCAGCACACCGCCCGCGAACACGTCGTACAGCGGAAGCGACTCCAGGTGCACATAGCCGATATGGCAGTCGCAGACGGCCAGCGGACACCGGCGGGGCCGTAGCGCCGCGCGGTACGACCCGTCGTAGAGATTGCCCAGTTCGGCGGGGACGAAATGGCAGCGGCGCACCGTGCCGTCGCCGTCCACCGAGATCACCGAGGCGCCGGTCCGGCATGGCAGACCGGCGCTTCGGTGCGGATGGCGGCTGTATCCGAAGAGCGGGTCCAGCGCGGTCCACTCGGCCGCCTCGGCGTCCGTGTAGGTGTGGCCCTCCGCCGCGTTCACCCACAGGTACACCTGGTCGGGCAGGTCGGCGCGCAGCCGGCGGGCCCGGTCGAGGTGGGCGGGCAGCCCCACGATGCCGACGCTGTGGCGCACCCCGCGCGCGGCCAGCTCCCGGCACTTGGCCAGGAACCGGTCGTACGGCGTCTGGTCCGGGTGGTAGGTGCACCACAGGGCGAGGGTGGCGGGGTCGGCCTCGGCCGTCCAGCCGGTCCGGCAGCTCAGATTGGTCTGGATGGCGACGCGTCGCACATGGGGCAGATGGCTGAGCTCGATGAGCGCACGGCGGTACCAGGAGCGCACCAGCCCCTCGCCCCACGGGGTGAACAGCACCGACAGCCGGTCGCCGGTCTGCGCCGCCGCCCAGGCCGTGAACCGCTCCAGCGCGGCGCGGTCGGCGCGCAGCCGCTCCGGGCTGTCCCGGCGCTTGGCGAACGGGCAGTACGGGCAGTCGTAGTCGCACGAGGCGAGCGGGCCCCGGTACAGCAGGGTCAAGTCCATGCCTGCCTCCCTCACTTCAGCTCGTACGCGGCCATGGCGGCGCGCACGGCGGGCGAGAACAGCTCGGGGCCGAGCGCGTCGGAGTGCGCGAGACCCTCGGGGGACAGCCGCAGCCGTTCGGGAGCCGCGTCCGTATCCAGCCAGCCGCGCGCCGAGAACCGGTCCAGCTCGGCGGCGAAGTCCTGGGCCGGATCGGTGCCGAACCGGGCCCGGTATCCCGCCTGCTCCATCCCCTCGGCCTGGAGGACGGACTGCAGCAGATGGCGCCGGCGGGCCTCGTCGCCCGTCATCCACCGGCCGTGCTCGGCGCGGGCGAAGTCGGCGGCGGGCCGGGAGACATAGTCGTCGATGATGCCGCGGATCTCCCGCATGTCCACCGCGTAGTCGAAGGAGTAGTGCAGTTCGGAGGTGTAGGAGCGGGCGCCGCAGCCCAGGCCCACCATGCCGTCCGTCTGGCAGGCGTAGTCCTCGGCCCCGGTCGCGGGCACGTCGGCGCGGCGGAACATCCGCATCGAGACCTGCTCATAGCCGTGGCCGAGCAGATGGTCACGGCCCGAGCGGTACAGCCGCAGCCGCCGCTCGTCCCACTCCGCGTCCCACTCCGCCTCCGCCACTGCCTCCGCCACTGCCTCCGCCTCTGGCTCTCTGGCCTCCTTACGGCCGAGCCCGGTCAGCGGGCGGACATAGAGAGGGTAGAGATACAGCTCCTCGGGACGCCAGGCCAGGGCGGCGTCCAGGGACCGGCGCCAACTGTCCTCGGTCTGCCCGTCGATACCGTAGATCAGGTCGATGTTGAGCACCGGGATGCCCGCCTCCCGGACCCGGGCCAGCGCCGCCTCCACATCGGCCCGGCGCTGCGGGCGCACCGCCGAGCGCGCCTCCGCGTCGACGAAGCTCTGCACGCCCAGGCTCAGCCGGGTGGTGCCGCGCCCGGCCAGCACCGCGAGCCGGTCGGCCGTGGCGGTGGCCGGGGACGCCTCGACCGAGAGCGGCACGGCCGCCAGATCCGCGCCCATGCCCTTCTCGGCGATGTCGCACAGCCGCTCCAGCTCGGCCGCCTCCAGGAACGTGGGGGTGCCGCCGCCGAACGCCGCGGTGGCGAACCGGGCCCGCTCACCGAGCGCCTCGCGCACCGCCCCCGCCTGCCGCTCCAGCGCGTCCAGATAGGCGGTCACCAGCCCCTCGGGCGCCCCGATCCGGGTGAAGAGATTGCAGAAGCCGCAGCGCACCTCGCAGAAGGGGATGTGCAGATACAGCGACAGCGCGTCCTTCGGCTCGGCCGCCCACAGCTCGCGCAGCGCGGGACGGTCCGCGAGCGGCCGGTAGGCGGTTTTGTGCGGATAGGCGTAGACGTACGACTGGTAGGGGCGGACGGTGGAACCGAGCGTGCTGATGTTCATCGGGCCTCGAGAAAGAAGTGGGTGTACGGCACGGTCCAGACGACCTCATGGCCGAGCCGGTGGCCGGTGTAGCCGTCGTCGCCGTACGCGGTGCCGTGGTCGGAGCAGACGATCGCGAAGGTGGGGGCGCGGTCGCCCATGGCGGTGAAGAGCCGGTCGACATGGCGGTCCACGTACTCCAGGGCGGCGGCGTGGGTGGCGCGCGAATCGCCCGCCTCGCGGGTGGCGCCGGGCAGATGGAACCAGTTGGGCTGGTGCAGTGCCGAGACGTTGACGAAGAGGAACAGCCGCCGGTCCGGGGCCAGACCGGCGATCACCTTCTCGGCGCGGTCGATCTGGGCCTCGAAGGAGGTGGGCGACGGCACGCCGAACTCCGGCTCCCAGTGGCTCTCCTGGAAGTAGCCGGGCAGCACCGAGCCCAGCGGACCCCGCTTGTTGAAGAAGCCGACCCCGCCGATGCACACCGTGCGGTACCCGGCCGCCGCGAGCCCCGACACCAGATCGGGGGTCTCGAAGACATAGGTGCCCGCCGCGGTGGTCTCACTGCCCGCGAAGCGGGCCGCGAACAGCCGGCGGTGCGGTCCGGGGGCGGCCGGGGTCGGCAGGAAGCCCGCGAACATCGCCTGGTGGGAGGCGTAGGTGAAGCTGCCGGGGGCATGCCGCTCGTCCCAGACCCCACCGGGCAGACGGCTCGCCAGCCGCGGCGTCCGGCCGGCGGCCGCCAGCTCGGCCGCCACGTCGTAGCGGAGCGTGTCGAGAGTGATCAGCAGCAGGTCGTGGCTGCCCACGACCTCGTTCATATCGGGCTCAGCCAGCGGCATCGCGGTGGTGCCCCTTCCGCTCGCCGTGGTCGGTGCGCGTCTGGCCCGGCGCGTGGCCGCGGCGCACGGCGGCGACCTGCGCCGCGTAGGTGTCCAGTCCCTCGGCGCCGCTTCCGGCCAGACCGGTCAGCCGGGGCAGCAGATCGCCGAAGGCGTTGACCTCACCGACGGCGAACCGCCGCCACCTCAGCCCCGGCAGCAGATCCACCCCCACGCACAGGGTGTCCGGGAACTGCTCGGCCGCCCGCTCCGCGATGCCCAGCACCTCGCCCCAGGACACCCCGGCCTCCTCCGCCGCCGCGCGGGCGGCGGCCAGATCGCCGCGCACACCGCCGAGATGGAGATTGGTCATGGGGGAGCGGCTGGTGCGCACCACGGCGTGCGTCGCCCGGCCGGCCACCACCACGACCCGCAGATCGGCGACGCGCTTGCCCTGGGACGCCTTGGGCAGCCAGCGCTCGATGTGCAGCCCGTCCGGCGCCAGCCGGTCGACGATCGAGGCGACCTCCGCCTCGGTGTCGTACCGCCGCACCCGCAGCGAGTTGAACAGCCGGCCGTCCTCCGTGCGCTCCACGGAGGTGGTGGCCCGCACCCGGCCGGGACCCGCCGTCTCCACCGCGAGCACCCCCGACGCGGACGAGCCGTGGGCGAGCTTGACGAAGGCGCGCCGCATCCCCGAGGTGCCGAGCGCGGCGCGGACGTCCTCCCAGCCGCGCACCGGCGGCGCCTGCGGACCGGAGGTCGGCGAGGGCGGGACCGGCACCCCGGCGCGCTCCAGCACCCCGTGGCACAACCGCTTGTCGAACAGGACGGCCAGCTCGCCGGGGTCGTCCAGCAGGGTGGCACCGGCCGTGCGCGCCGCCGCCGCGATGCCCCGGACGGCCTCGGTGAACCGCGCGTACCAGCGGGCAGTGCCCTCCACCCGGGTGAGGTCCAAGGCGCCGCGCAGCAGCCACTCCACCTCCTCGTCCTCGCCCGGCGAGTCGATCCGTACGGTCTCGCCCGGCTCGAACGCGGCACCGCCGGTCAGCACATCGTGCCAGGCCAGCACCCGGGGCGCGGGCAGCCCGGCGGCGAGTGCGGCGTCGGTGAACATCTCCACCCGGCGGTTGCCGGGGTTGCCGACCACGGCGAAGCGCGTCTCATGCGGAGACGGCGGCATAGCGGAACTCCTCGTCTGGGGCGCGGGTGTCACTCGGAGACGGCGGTGTAGCGGAACACCTCGTCCCCGTCTTCGTCCTCATCACCCTTCTCGGACATCTCGACCTTCACCCCGGACGGCTCCAGGGCCGTGCGCAACCGCTCCTCCATGGCCGCGGAGAAGTAGTTGTGGTCCAGGTCGAGCCGCTTCAGGTGAGTGAGCGGCTGGCCGTCGAGCAGCGCCGCGGCGCCCTCGTCGGTGAGCACACCCATGGACAGGTCGAGGGATTCGAGCTGGGCGACCACGGGGGCCGCCGCCACGGCGGCCGCGATCTCGTCCTGGATCTCGCTGTTCTGCACGCCCAGGTGGCGCAGCGCGGGGAACCTGCCGCCGGCCAGGATCGGGGCGAGGTCGGCGACGGTGGCGTCGCCCCCGTACTCGTCCACCCCGAGCCACATCTCCAGGTGCTCGAGCGCGGGCAGGTCGCTGGCGGCGACACCGCGCACCACCGCGCCGGGCAGCCCGCCGGTCTCGAAGCGCAGCGTGCGCAGGTTGGCGTGGGTGACGGCGGGGAAGGACAGCTCGCTGCCACCGCGAACACCCAGCTCGCGCAGGCCGGGGAAGGCGCGGAGGACCGGTGTCACATCGGACTGCTGGATCCAGGAGATCTCCGACTCCTCCTGGGTGATGTCGCCGATGAAGACCGCCTCCAGCGAGGTCAGCCGGTCCTTGGCCATGAGCAGCTGCTCGATGGCGTCATCGGCGTCGCCCTCGTAGGTCTCGCCCCACAAGCCGATGATCACCGCCCGCACCCGGGAGGGGTCCACCGTGGTCAGGAAGCGCTGGAAACGCCCGTCGAAATCCTCGTCCGACTCATCGCTGTAGGGATCGTAGGAGATCCGCCAGGCGACCGCGCCCGGCTCGGGCAGCTCGGTCTCCGTGTCGGGCAGCGGGAAGTCGAAGGCCGGAAGACCGTACAGGTTTTCCAGGTGGTAGACCGACATGGGTGGTATCTCCTGATGCGTTCGCGTGGGCGTGCCCGATTCCGAATGGCGTGCGAAGAGTTGTACCAAGCGCCACCGACAGCCGCCCCGGCGGGCGTTGCCGGAGGCACGGAGACGGGCCGTCGCACGGCGTTGTCAGTACCTCCTCGTAGCGTCATGACCATCGACCGGGCCCCGTGTGGCGCGGTGGGTCCAACAGTGCTGCGTCTGAAAGGGAATGGGCATGTACCGACAGGGCGACGTCCTGATCGTTCCGGTGGCGGCGGAGGCGCTGCCGCCGGGTACCGACGCGCTGCCGCGGCAGCCGAGGGACGGTCGGGGCCGGCTGGTGCTGGCGCTCGGCGAGGTGACCGGGCACGCCCATGCGGTGGTCGGGCCGGGCACGTTGGTGCGCGAGCCGGGCCCGTTCGGCGTCTCGTACCTCCATCTCCCCGACGGCGGGCGGGTGGTGCACGAGGAGCATGCCGCGATACCGCTGCCCAAGGGCTGGTACCGCGTGGTGCGGCAGCGGGAGTACACGCCGGGCGCCGTGCGCGTCGTGGCCGACTGAGCGCGGCGGAGCGGACGATGACGACGGCAACGGTGACGGTGACGGAAACGGTGACGGCGACGGCGGGGGAGAACGGCATGAGTGGTGGGCACGCGCTCGCGGACGAGGACCGGGCCGCGCGCTGGCGCACGGTGGCCGCGGCCACCGGCCCGGCCGATCGCGAGGCGGCCGAGGCGGGCATCCGCCGCGCCTATGCGCAGGCCGGGCTCGCCGCGCCCGAGCGGATCGTCTGGGCCGGTTCCCCGCTGGCGGCCACGGCGGCCGTGCTGCTGCTGACAGGGAAGGAGGAGTGGCTGCCCCGGGAGTTGGCCGAGCGGGCGGCCGGTACCCTGCGGGCGGCCGGGGTCGAGCCGGTCGCGGGCGGCGCGGGAGCGTCGGTGCGGGAGGCCGTGCGCACCCAGCCGTGGGCGCGCGCCAGGCAGCGGCTCCATGACGACCTGGGCCCGGCGGGCTGGGCCGGGCGGTGGGCGCTCGCGGCGGCGCCGCTGTGGGAGGTCACCCGCGCGCTCACCGAGCGCGTCCGCACCGGGGTGACCGAGGCCCTGGCGCCCGCTCGGGACCAGGAGACGGCCGTCCGGCTCGCCCTGCTGGACGCGGTGCTGGGACAGCACGACGCGCCCTGGCTGGCCGCCGTCACGGACGAGGCGGAGTCCGGCCCGCTGGCCGGTGTCGCCGCGGTGGCCCGCGCCGCCGGCTGGTGGTGGCCGTACGAGAGGGTCGTGATCGTCGCGGAGCGCCCGGTGGAGCTGCACCGCGACGAGGCGGGCCGGCTCGACCGCGGCGACGGTCCCGCGCTCGCCTTCCCCGACGGCTTCGCGCTGTACGCCTGGCGGGGCATGCCGGTGCCCGCGGCCTTCCTCGAGCAACTGGACGAGCTGACCCCGGAGCGCATCCGCGAGGAGGAGAACGCGGAGCTGCGCCGGGTGATGCTGGAGCACTACGGCTATGAGCGCTATCTCCAGGAGTCCGGGGCGCAGCCGGTGCACCGCGACGAGACCGGGGTCCTGTGGCGCATCGCGCTGGACGGGGACGAGCCGGTGGTGATGGTCGAGGTGGTCAACTCCACGCCGGAGCCGGACGGTACGCACCGCACCTACTGGCTGCGCGTACCGCCCCGCGTCCGGACCGCCCGCGAGGGCGTGGCCTGGACCTTCGGGGTGGACGCCGACGCCTACCACCCCGAGCGCGAGACCTGACCCCGGACCCGCTCGCGGACGGCGGACCTTGCCCCGGCCCGCTCCCGGGCCCGGCCCTCGTCCCGGACTCGGTCCTGGCCCTGGCCGCTGGCTGGCCCTGGCCCTGGCTGCCGACCCTGGGCTCCCAGCGGGCCCTGCCCTGGCCGCCGGCTGCCGACCCCGGGCCCCCGGGCCCGGCCCTGGCTGCCGGTCCCGGCCTTGGCTGCCGACCCTTGGCTGCTGGTCTCGGCCCTTGGCGCCTGGCTGCTGGTCTCTGGCTGATGGCCCTGGCCCTGGCTGCCGACCCCGAACCCCCGGGCCCGGCCCTGGCTACCGATACCGGCCCCTGGCCCTCGTCCTGGCCGCCGGTCTCGGCCCTGGCTGCCGACCGCCGACCGCCGACCGCTGGCCCCTGGCCCCGGCCGCCGGTCCCGGGCCCCCGGGCCTGATTCCGGCCCTCGGCCCCGGGACGGATTCTGGCTTGGTCCCGGCCTGGTCCCGGCGAGGGGCACCGCCTCGTCCCTGGCCGGCTTCCGGGGTCGATTCGGAGCCCGGTTCCGGGCTCGCGGTCCGCGGCTCGCCGGTGCGCGGTGGTCTACGGCGGGCGCCTCCGGGCGGGCCGGCCCTCGTGCTTTTACTCATCTCCGTACAAAGGTCTGGTCTGGACCTTGACTGGTATAGACCAAACCGGTTTGAGTGTCCCCGGAGCCTCGAAGTTCCCCGGGGCATTCATTGAGAAGGAGATCGGCCCATGCGGAGAAGACGCGTTCTGGCGCCGCTCGCGGCGACCGCGGCGGTGTGCGCGAGTGTGCTTGTCATGCCCATGGCCTCGGCTTCGGCCTCGTCGGCGGGGACCACCGCCCAGGCGGCCTGTAGCGCCGCGAACTGGGTGGCGGGCAAGTGGTACGTCACCGGTGACATCGTCCGGTACACCGACGGCAATTACTACCGCGCCGAGCACGACAACCCGGGCTATGACCCGGTGATCAGCACCTGGTACTGGGAGCCGTACAACTGCGGCGGCTCCGGGGAGCAGAACCCGAGCGGCTTCGTGGTGACCGAGGCGCAGTTCAACCAGATGTTCCCGAACCGGAACTCGTTCTACACCTACCAGGGCCTGACCGCCGCCCTGAGCGCCTACCCGGGCTTCGCCAACACCGGCAGCGACACCGTCAAGAAGCAGGAGGCGGCCGCCTTCCTGGCCAACGTCAGCCACGAGACCGGCGGTCTGGTCCACATCGTGGAGCAGGACACCTCCAACTACCCGTCCTACTGCGACTGGAGCCAGTCCTACGGCTGCCCCGCCGGCCAGTCGGCGTACTACGGCCGCGGACCGATCCAGCTCAGCTGGAACTTCAACTACAAGGCCGCGGGTGACGCACTCGGCATCGACCTGCTGAACAACCCCTACCTGGTGGAGCGGGACGCCGCGGTGTCCTGGAAGACCGCCCTGTGGTTCTGGAACACCCAGACCGGGGCCGGCACGATGACGCCGCACAACGCCATGGTCAACCAGCGCGGCTTCGGCGAGACCATCCGCAGCATCAACGGTGCCAAGGAGTGCAACGGCAACAACCCCGGCCAGGTGCAGAGCCGGGTCGACACCTACCAGCGCTTCGTCCAGATACTCGGCACCACCGCCGGCTCCAACCTCTACTGCTGACCGTCCGCTGAACGGCCATCGGGCTCAGTAACGGGGAAACAGCGGGGAAATTGAGGTGCGCCGCGCCGCTGCCGCGCGCCAGCCTGGGCACATGGCGTGGACAGTGACGTACGACCTCGATGAGTTCCGGGCCGCGGCGGGTGGCTTTCTGCGCGCCCGCCCGGCCCGGCACACCACCCTGCTCACCGTGGTCTCCTCCCTGGTGGCGGCGGGCAGCGGCAGATACGGCGACCAGCCGCCGGTCTACGGCTGGTGGACCGGCGAGGAAGCGGACCCCGTATCAGCAGTGCAGGGCTCCGTACACGGCCCCGCGCAGGGGGCGTTTCTGTGCACCCCGCCCTACCCTCCGCTGCTCTCCCCTCTCTCCGGCGAGGCGGCCCAGGAACTCGCCCGCATCCTCGCCCGGGACCGTGAGTGGCAGATCACCGGCGTGAACGCCGGGCGCGAGACCGCCGAGACCTTCGCCACCGCCTGGCAGCGCCTCACCGGTGCGTCGAGCAGTGTCGAGCAGTTCCACCGGCTCTACCGGCTCGGTGACCTCATCCCGCCCGACCCCGCCCCGCCGGGCCGGGCCCGGACCGCCACCACCGCCGACCGCGATCTGCTGATCACCTGGTGCGAGGGGTTCGCCCGCGACACCGGCGCGCTGATGGGCGATGCCGCCAAGCAGGTCGACGACAAGCTCAGCCACGACGGGATCACGCTGTGGGAGCTCGACGGCCGGCCGGTGGCCTGCGCCGGCATCAGCCGTACGGTCGCGGACATGGCCCGGGTCGCCCTTGTCTACACCCCGCCCGAGCTGCGCGGGCGCGGTTACGCCGGCGCCGCCACGGCCGCCGTGAGCCGGGCCGCGCGGGCCGCCGGGGTCACCGAGGTCCTGCTCTTCACCGATCTCGCCAACCCCACCAGCAACGCCCTTTACCAGCGTCTCGGTTACCGCCCGGTGGAGGACCATCTGCTGCTGTCCTTCACCTCGGCCGACCACCCGGTTCCGGAACAAGGCCACCCCTCGTAAGAGTTGTGTCATTGCAGCCCGACGGCACAGCGCGTCGGGGTGCTCCGCAGCCCCCCTCACCATGGAGGATCCGTGACCGGCTCCCATCCGAAACGTTCCCGGCTCGCCGCCGCCCTGCGCCCCGCCGCCTTCGGGGCGGATCCCTCCGGGGAGCGGATGGAGCGCATCCGACGGTCGCCGAACTTCGCGAACGGTGTGTTCGTCAACCCGGTGGGCGCCCGCACCGCCCCGTCCGGTTCGATGCTGAAGTTCGCGGCCACGTACTTCCGCAAGGAGGAACGGATCCGCAGGGCCCCGGCCGGGACCGTGCCGGTGCACCCCACCACCGTCGCCGATCTGGCCGTTCCCCCCGCCTCCGGGCTGCGGCTGACCTGGATGGGACACTCCAGCGTGCTCGCGGAGATCGACGGGCGGCGGGTGCTGTTCGACCCCGTATGGGGACAGCGCTGTTCGCCCTTCGCGATGGCGGGGCCGAAGCGGATGCACCCGGTGCCGGTGCCGCTGCGGGAGCTGGGGCCGGTGGACGCGGTGGTCATCTCCCATGACCACTACGACCACCTGGACATGCCCACGATCCGGGCGCTGGTGCGCTCCCGCGCGATGTTCGTCGTCCCGCTCGGGGTCGGCGCCCACCTGGAGCACTGGGGCGTTCCGGCCGACCGGATGACCGAACTGGACTGGCACGAGTCCACCGAGGTCGCCGGTCTGCAGCTCACCGCCACCCCCGCCCGCCACTTCTGCGGGCGCGCGCTGCGCAACACCCAGCACACCCTGTGGGCCTCCTGGGTGGTGGCCGGTGGCGAGCACCGGATCTACCACAGCGGGGACACCGGCTACTTCCCCGGATTCGCGAAGATCGGCGCGGCGTACGGGCCGTTCGACGCGACCATGATCCAGATCGGTGCGTACTCCGAACACTGGCCGGACATCCACATGACCCCCGAGGAGGGCATGCGGGCCCACGTCGATCTCCAGGGCGGGGACCCGGCGAAGGGGATCATGCTGCCGATCCACTGGGGCACCTTCAACCTCGCCCCGCACCCGTGGGAGGAGCCCGCCGAGGGCACGGTCACGGCGGCACGGGCGGCCGGGGCGAACGTGGCCGTTCCGCGCCCGGGGGAGCCCTTCGAGCCGGTGCGCGGTCTCCCGCTGGAGCCGTGGTGGCGGGCGATCGCGGCCCGGCCGGTGACGGAGGTGCCCGCCGCGGCCGAGGGCGCGGCCGAGCCGGCCGGTTCCACCGGTTCCACCAGTTCCGCCGGTTCCACCGGCGCGTCGGGAGCGACCGGGGCGACCGGTGTGACGGGTGGCGCGGACCCCGCGATGCCCATTCCCCAGCCGTAACACGGCGGTTGGCGCCGCCCGCGTCTTTGTCGAATGGTGTCGAAACCCTTGTGGTGGACACGACGCGCTCGCTTCAATGGTTAGGAAAGGTTCCTAACGGATCGTCCCTGAGGGTCCAGGGCGGCCCCAGTGTGCCGGGGGCGGCCCCGGCGCACCCTCGGACGGCCGTGCGCACTTCCCCCACAGTCGACAAGGAACGGAGTCCCCATGTCCCCCATGTCCTCCAGGTTCGGGAGGGTCGGCCTCGCGGCGGTGGCGGTCACGGTACCGGCCGCGCTCGTCCTCACCGGCGTCGGCGTCGGGCAGGCATCCGACCACCTGCCGTCGTCGGCGGACGCGCGCCCCCACCACTCGGCGCCCAAGGCCGCCGCGGCGACCGGCCTGGACGACCCGGCGAAGAAGGAGATCGCCATGAAGCTGGTCTCCAGCGCCGAGAACTCCTCGCTCGACTGGCGCGCGCAGTTCTCCTACATCGAGGACATCGGCGACGGCCGTGGCTACACCGCGGGGATCATCGGATTCTGCTCCGGCACCGGCGACATGCTGGAGCTCGTCGAGTACTACACCCGGCAGAAGCCCGACAACGTCCTGGCCAAGTACCTCCCCGCGCTGCGCGAGGTCAACGGCGGCGACTCCCACGACGGCCTCGACCCCGGCTTCACCGAGGACTGGCGGAAGGCCGCCGCCGACCAGGCGTTCCAGGACGCCCAGGAGCACGAGCGCGACCGCGTCTACTTCAACCCCTCCGTCGAACAGGGCAAGGCCGACGGACTGGGCGCGCTCGGCCAGTTCATCTACTACGACGCGATCGTGATGCACGGCCCCGGGAACAGCCGGTACAGCTTCGGCGGCATCCGTAAGACGGCCCTGTCCCAGGCGAAGCCCCCGGCGCAGGGCGGCGACGAGGCCACGTACCTGCACGCCTTCCTCGACGCCCGTAAGGAGGCCATGAAGACCGAGGAGGCGCACAGCGACACCAGCCGGGTCGACACCGAGCAGCGGAAGTTCCTCAACGAGGGGAACCTCGACCTGACGCCCCCGCTGCGGTGGGAGGTCTACGGCGACCCGTACGAGATCAACTCCTGAGCCGGACCCCAGAGTTGGACCCCGGAGCCGGACTCCTGAGGCCCGCACCGGCGGCGCGTCTCGGGCTCGAGATCAGCCCGACGCCGCCGCCACCAGGGCCCGCATGATCCGTACGTCGTCGCCCGCCTCCGGGTGCCACTGCACGCCCAGCGTGAACGCCTCCGCGTCCGGCAGTTCCACCGCCTCCACCGTTCCGTCGCCCGTGGCATGGGCTGCCGGGATCAGGCCCTTGCCCAGGTGGGCCACGGACTGGTGGTGGAAGGTGGGGACGGACACCGGGGCCGGGAGGATCTCGGCGAGGCGCGTGCCCGGGACCGGTGTGACCTCGTGGTGGCCGAAGACGCCGGGCGGCCCCGCGTGGCCGTCGAGGTGCTGAAGGAGTGTGCCGCCGAGGGAGACGTTCAGCAGCTGATGGCCGCGGCAGATGCCCAGCAGGGGGACGCCGGCCGACAGGGCCGCGTCGATCAGGGCCAGTTCCCACGCGTCGCGCTCCCGTGCCGGCGGCCCCGTGCGCGGGTCGGCGGCGGCCCCGTACCGTACGGGTTCCACGTCCGGGCCGCCGGAGACGACCAGCCCGTCCAGACGGGCGACGACGGCGGCGGCCGAGCCGTCCGCGCGGTCCGGTGGCAGCATCGTCGCCAGGCCGCCCGCGCGCTGGACGAGGCGGTGGTAGCCCGAGGGCAGCAGCGCGGCGGGGAGGTTCCAGACGCCCCAGCTCGCCGAGGGTTCGAGGTAGGTGCTGAGGCCGATCAGAGGGGGCACGGTCGGTCCAATCTCAGTCGCGGGACAGTTCCGCCTCGGCCTCCGCCAGCGCCGCGAACTCCTCCTCCGGCGCGGCCGCGACCAGGCGGTGGCGGCTGTAGAAGGCGAAGTAGGCCAGCGCCACCGCGTAGACGCCCAGCGCGATGAAGGCCGCGTCCTTGTCCACCAGGAAGGTGGCCACCAGCGCCGAACAGGCCAGGACGAAGGCGAGGGACGACGTTACCGTGCCGCCGGGGGTGCGGTAGGGACGCTCCAGGCCCGGTTCGCGGCGGCGCAGGACGATGTGGGAGAGCGACATCAGGGCGTACGAGATGGTGGCGCCGAAGACCGCGGCGTTGAGCATCCGGGCGCCGTCGCCGGACCAGGCCGCGAGGGTGAAGCCGATGGCGCCCGGGACGAGCAGGCCCAGGTACGGGGCCTTGCGGCGGCTGGTCAGGGAGAGGAAGCGGGGCAGATAGCCGGCCCGGGAGAGGGCGAACAGCTGGCGCGAACCGGCGAAGATCAGCGAGAAGAAGGAGGCCACGAGCCCGGCGAGGCCCGCGTAGTTGACGACGCGGGACAGCGCGGTCGCCTTGCCTCCCGGCTGGAGCGCCTCGACCAGCGGGTTGCCCGCGTCCTGGAGGGCACCGGAGCCGCGCGCCCCGGTCGCGGCGAGGAAGGTGAGCAGGGCGAGGCACAGCAGGATGCCCATGGACCAGGCCATGGCCCTCGGCAGGGTACGGGCCGGGTCCCGGGTCTCCTCAGCCGCCAGCGGCACCCCCTCCACCCCCAGGAAGAACCACATGCCGAAGGGGAACGCCGACCAGATGCCGAGCAGTCCGAACGGCAGCCAGGAGGTGGCGCCGAACGCCGAATGGTCCACCGCGATGTCGTCGAGCGAGCCCGCGTCGAAGTCGGTGAACGCGCCGATCGCGAAGACCAGCAGCGCGGCGACCGCGACGGCGGTCACGACCAGGCTGAACCGCAGGGCCTCGCCCACGCCCCACAGATGGATGCCGATGAAGAGGACGAAACACGCCAGATAGACCGGCCAGCCGGACTCCAGTCCGAAGAGTCCGAGCGACTCGACGTAGTCGCCGATGAAGATGGAGATGGCGGCGGGGGCCAGGACGTACTCGATGAGGATCGCCGTACCGGTGAGGAAGCCACCCCAGGGGCCGAGGGCGCGCCGCGCGAAGCCGTAGCCGCCGCCCGCCGTGGGCAGGATCGCGGCCAGCTCGGCCAGGGCGAACACCATGCAGGCGTACATCAGGCCCATCAGCAGCGCGGCGATGGCCAGACCGCCGAAGCCGCCCTCCGCCAGGCCGAAGTTCCAGCCGGAGTAGTCGCCGGAGACGACATAGGCGACGCCGAGGCCGGTCAGCAGCAGCGGGCCCGCGCTGCCGCGCCGCAGGGTACGGCGCTCCAGATACCCGTCGCCGGGGGCCGGCGCCGACGCGCCGCCCGGTGGTGCGCCGACGGCGGAGGCGCGGGCGGACTCGGTGCGGGCGGACTCGGTTCCGTCGGCCATGGAGGCTCCTGCTCGACGCGGGGGGCGATGGCAAAGGTGTGGGGCCATACCTTTGCCTTCCGGCCGGCGATGCGCAAGACCTCCGCGTAAAACCGGCGTTACGGAGTGACGGGCGGAGGGTGGGTGGACGGCGGGCGGAGGGCGGACGGACCGCTGGCGGACCGTGGGCGGACCGCGGAATGGACGGCGGGTGGAGGGCGGACGGACCGCGGGTGGACGGCGGGTAGAGGGCGGACGGACGGCGGGCGGACCGTGGGCGGGCGGCGGACGGACCGTGGGCGGACAGGCGGGGCCGGACAGTGACGGACGGACCGCGGGCAGACAGGCGGGGCCGGTCCAGGGAGCTGCTGGGCGGGGCCGGTCCAGGGAGGCGCTGGGCGGGCCGGTCCGGGGAGCTGCTGGGCGGGGCCGGTCCAGGGAGGCGCTGGGCGGGGCCGGTCCGGGGAGCTGCTGGGCGGGGCCGGTCCAGGGAGGCGCTGGGCGGGGCCGGACCAGGGAGCCGCTGGGCGGGTCAGACCAGGAAGCCGCGCAGCAGCGCCGCCGTGCCCTCGCAGTGCTCCCGCATCACCTCGCGCGCCCCGTCCGCGTCCCGGTCCAGCACCGCCTCGACCAGCGCCGAGTGCTGGGCCTGTGAGTGCTCCAGGTTCTTCACCAGCAGCGGGATGCAGTCCAGCAGGTCGTTGACGGTCGCGCGGACGGCCGCGTACTGGGCGGCCAGCGACGGCGAGCCCGCCAGCTCCGCGAGCGTCAGGTGGAGCATCGTGTCCAGGCGCCGGTAGTCGGTGAGCGGGGCGTCCCGCGTCGCGTCGAGGGCCGCCTGCAGCCGGCGCGCCTGCCCGGCGTCGAGCCCGTGCGCGGCGCACAGCCCCGCCGCGCCCACCTCCAGGACCTCCCGGAACCGCAGAGTGTCCTCGACGTCGACGGCCGCGACCCGGCGCCGCAGTTCGTCCCCGTCGCCCCGGTTGGGCTCGGGCCTGGCCCGGACGAAGGTGCCGCCGTAGCGGCCGCGGCGGCTCTCCACCAGCCCCTGGTCCTGGAGCACCTTCAGCACCTCGCGCAGGGTCACCCGGCTGATCCGCAGCCGGTCGGCCAGCTCCCGCTCGGCCGGGAGCCGGCCGCCGTCGGGGACCAGGCCCAGCCGCAGCACCTGGAGTATCTGCTCCAGCGCCTCCTCGAAGCCGTTCCCGGCGCGCACCGGGCGCAGCACCGGCGCCAGCCGGTCGCCGCCCCCGCTCCGGCCCCCGCTCCCGGCCCCGCTCGCGCGCTCGCTCCCGGCCCCGCCCCCGTTCCCGTTTCCGATTCCGTCCATCGAACCGTCCGCACCTCCTTCCCAACCAATGGTCTGCGGTATTACCTTAAACGCCACCCCGCGCCCCCAGCCCCGCTCCGACGCCAGGAGGCCCCACCGTGGCAGACCGCACGCCCCCGCTCTCGGTCGACGAGCTGACCAGACTGGTCGCCGCCGGGGAGATCGACACCGTCGTCCTGGCCTTCACCGATATGCAGGGAAGGCTCCAGGGCAAGCGGTTCGCCGCCCGGTTCTTCCTCGACGACGTCCTGGAGCACGGCACCGAGGGCTGCAACTACCTCCTCGCCGTCGACGCCGAGATGAACACCGTCGACGGCTACGCCATGTCCTCCTGGGAGCGTGGCTACGGCGACTTCGCCATGCACGGCGACACCGTCACCCTGCGCCGCACCCCCTGGAACCCCGGCACCGCCCTCCTCACCGCCGATCTCGCCTGGCACGACGGCACCCCCGTGGCCGCCTCCCCGCGCCAGATCCTGCGCCGTCAGCTCGACCGGCTCGCCGAGCGCGGCTGGACCGCGTACACCGGCACCGAGCTGGAGTTCATGGTCTTCAAGGACAGCTACGAGCAGGCGTGGAACACCGGTTACCGCGGGCTCACCCCGGCCAACCAGTACAACGTCGACTACTCCGTCCTCGGCACCGGCCGGGTCGAACCCCTGCTGCGCCGCATCCGCAACGAGATGGGCGCCGCCGGGATGACCGTTGAGTCGGCCAAGGGGGAGTGCAACCTCGGCCAGCACGAGATCGCCTTCCGTTACGCCGACGCCCTGACCACCTGCGACCAGCACGCCGTCTACAAGACCGGTGCCAAGGAGATCGCCGCCCAGGAGGGCATGGCGCTCACCTTCATGGCCAAGTACGACGAGCGCGAGGGCAACTCCTGCCATATCCACCTCTCGCTGCGCGATGAGGCCGGGCGCCCCGTGCTCGCCGACGACGACGGCCCGTACGGCATGTCGCGGACCATGCGCCACTTCCTGGCCGGGCAGCTCGCGGCGATGCGCGACTTCACCCTGCTCTACGCCCCGAACATCAACTCCTACAAGCGGTTCCGCCCCGGCTCCTTCGCCCCCACCGCCGTCGCCTGGGGCCCGGACAACCGCACCTGCGCACTGCGCGTCATCGGCCACGGCCCCTCCCACCGGCTGGAGAACCGGCTGCCCGGCGGCGATGTCAACCCGTACCTGGCGGTGGCCGGGATGGTGGCCGCCGGGCTGTACGGCGTCGAGCGGGAGCTGGAGCTCCCCGAGGTCTGTACCGGCAACGCCTACAACGGCGCCGCCGCACACGTCCCAACCTCGCTGCGGGACGCCGCCGAGCTGTGGCGGAACAGCCCCATAGCGCGGGCCGCCTTCGGCGACGAGGTGGTCGAGCACTACCTCAACATGGCCCGCGTCGAGCAGGACGCGTACGACACCGCCGTCACGGACTGGGAGCGCTTCCGGTCCTTCGAGCGCATGTGAGGAACCACCAGGTGAGCAACGAGCACCCGCACCCCGCCGGCCACCCCCACGAGCACCGGGTCCTCAACCCGGCCACCGAGGAGGTCATCGCCACCGTCCCCGCCGCCACCCCGGGCGATGTGGCCGCCGCCGTCGCCCGCGCCACCGGGGCACAGCGCGGCTGGGCCGCCCTCGCCCCCGCCGACCGCGCCCGGCTGCTGCGCCGCTTCGCCGCCGTCGTGGACGATCACCTCGAGGAACTGGCCGTCCTCGAAGTCCGCGAGGCGGGTCACCCGATCGGCAACGCCCGCTGGGAGGCGGGCAATGTCCGCGATCTGCTGGACTACGCGGCCGGTGGAGCGGAGCGGCTGAGCGGCGCCCAGATCCCGGTGGCCGGCGGTCTGAACGTCACCTTCCACGAGCCGCTCGGCGTGGTCGCGGTCATCGCCCCGTGGAACTTCCCCATGCCGATCGCCGCCTGGGGCACCGCCCCCGCCCTGGCCGCCGGGAACGCGGTGGTCCTCAAGCCGGCCGAGACCACCCCGCTCACCGCGCTCCGGCTGGCCGAACTCGCCCTGGAGGCGGGCCTTCCCGAGGGGCTCTTCCAGGTGCTGCCCGGAGCCGGGCCGGTCGCGGGCGCCGCGCTGGTCGAGCACCCCGGCGTCGCCAAGGTCGTCTTCACCGGCTCCACGGCCGTCGGCAAGGAGATCATGGCCAGGTGCGCGGCGGGCGTGAAGCGGGTGACCCTCGAACTCGGCGGCAAGAGCCCGAACATCGTCTTCGCCGACGCGGACATCGAGCGGGCCGCGGCCTCGGCACCCGGCTCCTTCCTGGACAACACCGGCCAGGACTGCTGCGCCCGCAGCCGCATCCTGGTGCAACGGAGCGTCTACGACCGGTTCATGGAGCTGCTGGCGCCCGCCGTGACCTCCTTCGCGGTCGGCGATCCGGCCGACCCCGCCACCGCCATGGGCCCGCTGATCTCCGCCGCCCAGCGGGAGCGGGTACGGTCCTACGTCCCCGAGGACGCGCCCGCCGCGATCCGCGGCGAGGCCCCGAAGGGCAAGGGGTTCTGGTACCCGGCCACCGTGCTGGAGGCCACCGGCCCCGCGGACCGCGCCGCCGTGGAGGAGATCTTCGGCCCCGTCGCCGTCGTCCTCCCCTTCGAGGACGAGGCCGACGCCGTGCGGCTGGCCAACGCCACCGACTACGGCCTGTCCGGCTCGATCTGGACCCGCGACGTGGGCCGCGCCGTCCGGGTCTCGCGCGCCGTCGCCGCCGGGAACCTGTCCGTGAACTCGCACAGCAGCGTGCGGTACACCACCCCCTTCGGCGGCTACAAGCAGTCCGGCCTGGGCCGGGAGCTGGGCCCCGACGCCCTTACCGCCTTCACCGAGACCAAGAACGTCTTCATCAGCACCGAGGAGTGACTGACGTGACCGAGACCCCCGTGTGCCGCCGTCTGGTGGGCCGTACCGCCGTCGTCACCGGAGCGGGCAGCGGCATCGGCCTGGCCACCGCGCACCGCCTCGCCTCCGAGGGCGCGCAGGTCGTCTGCGCCGATATCGACGCGGGCGCCGGCAAGGCCGCGGCCGACGCGGTCGGCGGGCTCTTCGTCCAGGTGGACGTCACCGATCCCGAGCAGGTCGAGGCGCTCTTCAAGACCGCCTTCGACACCTACGGTTCGGTGGACATCGCCTTCAACAACGCCGGTATCTCGCCGCCCGACGACGACTCGATCCTCACCACCGGACTCGACGCCTGGAAGCGGGTCCAGGACGTCAACCTCACCTCCGTCTACCTGTGCTGCAAGGCCGCGCTGCCCTACATGCGGCGGCAGGGCAGGGGCTCCATCATCAACACCGCCTCCTTCGTGGCCGTGATGGGCGCCGCCACCTCGCAGATCAGCTACACCGCCTCCAAGGGCGGGGTGCTGGCCATGTCGCGCGAACTGGGCGTGCAGTTCGCCCGCGAGGGCATCCGGGTCAACGCGCTGTGCCCGGGGCCGGTCAACACCCCGCTGCTGAAGGAGCTGTTCGCCAAGGACCCGGAGCGGGCCCAGCGCCGGCTGGTCCACGTGCCGGTGGGCCGGTTCGCCGAGCCGGCCGAGATCGCCGCCGCCGTCGCCTTCCTGGCCAGCGACGACGCGTCGTTCGTCAACGCCGCCGAGTTCCTCGTGGACGGCGGGATCGCCGGGGCGTACGTCACCCCGCTGTAGTCCGCACGCGCGGTCCGGTCGCCGCGGTGTACGGAGCCGAGCCATGGCCATAGGCTGACCGAGTGACCATGAACACGCCCCCCGGCTGGTACCCCGATCCCGGCTACGCAGGCAGTGGCCCCGCCATGGAACGGTGGTGGGACGGCGCCGCCTGGACCGAGTACACCCGCGACGCCTCCGGCGCCGCGGACCCGGCCTTCGGCCCGCCGCCGCCCCCCTACCCGCCAGGGCGGCAGCAGGGCCGGGGCCGCGGTCCGAAGATCGCGGCGCTCGCCGTCGCGGTCGGGGTCGTCGTCGCCGCGATCGTCGGCGGCATCGTGCTGCTGGGCGACGACGGCGACGGCGGCGGGAGCGCCCAGGCCGGGTCCGCCTCCAGCAGCTCCGCCCCGCAGGACGGCGGCGGCCCGGACCCGGGCGTCCCGGCCCCGGGCAGCCCCTCGGACGGGCCCACCGACGCGCCCAGCGCGGCGCCCAGCTACGACCCGGACATCGCCCCGGACCCCGTCAACGGCATCAGCCTGCCGGTGCTCGACGGCTGGCAGGCGGGGCGCAGCAGCTCCGGCGGCGCGGGCGTCACCACCTCCCGCTACCCCTGCCCCGGCGACCCGTCCACCGACTGTGTGCGCGGCGGCGCCTTCTCCCGCACCGCCACGGGCTACCAGGCCACCTCCGCCAAGGGCATAGCCGAGGAGGACATCGCGCAGAACGCGGAGGAGTCCTACGGCCAGGACGAGGACACCGACCGCAAGGCGTACGGCGGGATCACCTCCCACAAGCAGCTCAAGGAGTCGGCGGTCGACGTCGCGGGCCAGAAGGGCTACCTGGTCCGCTGGAAGGTGGTGACGAAGAAGGGCGACGACGGCATCGTCCAGTCGGTCGCCTTCCCCTCGCCCACCGTGCCGGACACGATGGTCGTGGTGCGCTTCGGCTTCGACGCGAGCGACGAGGCGCCGCCGCTCAGCGACATGGACAAGATCGTCAAGGGCATCGAGGCGCTGGCGGGCGACGGCCAGTCCGTCTAGGCGGGGTACGCAAAGCGCCGTATTTCAGAGGAACGTGTCGGCCAGCCGGTCTGCCGAACGCGCCGGTCAGTCGGTCAGCTGGTCAGCCGTCCAGCCGGTCAGAGGAAGGTTTTGCCCTCGCCCCGGTACGTCGGCACGCTCGCCACCACCCGGTCCCCCTCGATCAGCCGCAGCGTGTCGAACCGCTCGCACAGCTCACCGGCTTTGGCATGCCGGAACCACACCTTGTCGCCGATCAGCAGATCGTCGGCGGCCGTGCCCAACAGCGGGGTCTGCACCTCGCCCGGCCCCTCCATCGAGTCGTACGAGAGTCCCTCGGGCAGATACGGAACCGGCAGCCGGTCCCGCCCCGCCGCGCCCGATGCCGGATAGCCGCCGCCGAGCACCGTCACCACGCCCACCCCCGGCCGGCGCACCACCGGCTGGGCGAACAGGGCGGCCGGGCGGCCGCGGAAGGAGGTGTAGTCGTCGAAGAGGCGCGGCTGGTAGAGCCCGGACCCGGCGGCGATCTCCGTCACCGCGTCCTCCGCGGCGGTGTGCTGCACACTGCCCGTGCCGCCGCCGTTGACGAACTCCAGGTCCGCCACGGCCCGCACCGCCCGGACGGCCGCGGCCCGGCGCGCCGCGAGCTCCCGGCGCGCCACGGACTGCATCAGCCGGACGGCGCGCGACCGCAGCGGGCGCCCCGCCACCGCGTCGCCCACGCCCGCCACATGGCCCTCGTACGCCATCAGCCCGACCAGCCGGAAGCCGGGGCGGCGGTCGATCGCCCGCGCCAGCGCGGCCAGTTGCTCCGGTGCGCGCAGCGGTGAGCGCAGCGCTCCGACCCGCACCCGCCCGCCGAGCATCCGCAAGGACGTGTCCAATTCCAGACAGACCCGGACCTCTTCGGCCCCGGCGCGAACGCTGTCGATCAGATCGAGCTGGGCGAGGTCGTCCACCATGACCGTCACGGCGGCGGCCAGCTTGGGGTCGTTGGTCAGGGTGGCGTACCCGCCCCGGTCGGTGGAGGGATAGGCGAGCAGCACATCGTCGAACCCCTCGCGGGCCAGCCACAGCGACTCCGGGAGCGTGAAGCTCATGATCCCCGCGAAGCCGTCCCGTGCCAGCACCCGTTCCAACAGCGCCCGGCAGCGCACCGATTTGCTGGCGACGCGGATCGGCTTGCCCTGCGCCCGGCGGACCAGATCCCGTGCGTTGTCATCGAAGGCCTCCAGGTCGACAATCGCCATGGGCGCTTCGAGATGGGCGGTGGCCCGGTCGTACCGGGCCCGGTCAGCGGCGGCAGGGGGCATGGACGAAGCTTGCCAGACCGCTGTTACCACTTGGTAGAGGGCGGCCGGTGCGCAGCGCCCCCGGCTGCCCGTAGAGTGTCGCGCACGCCACGACCGGCAGGTCAGCGGCGTGTTGTCCGTATAGGAGCCCGCCTGCCCGAAAGGCGGGTCGGCGGCGCGGCGAACCGGACGGAGCCAGGTGAACCAGGTGTCGACGGGTGCGAGGGGGTGCCGGTGAGCACCGACGCGGAACAAGCGCACTCACCTCACGACACGCCCCCACCACGCCCCGCACATCCTCCTCGCACGGCGCCCGCGCGACCCTCCGCGCCCCCGCCACGCCCCTTCGCGCCACCCGGGTTCACCCCGGACCCGGACACCCCCATCCTCGGCGTACGGGCCAAGGTCCCCCTCCCCAGGGGCGGCGCCGGGACCTCCGGCACCCGAGTGCCACCGCGCCCCCTCGCACCGCCGCGCCCCACCGGGCCCCCCGCGGCCGGCGGGCCGGGCGGCCGGCGCCGTGCGCCCAGCCGTACGGCGGCCGCCGCCGCATGTCTCGTCCTCGGCCTCGGGCTGCTCGGCGGGGCGGCGGCCGGCAGCTGGCTGGGCGACGACCCCGATGCCCCGCCGTCCACCGCCGACACCTACGCCCACGCCCGCTCCGCCTGGCACAGCGTCCCCGTGGCCGACCTCTTCCCGCGCACCCTGCGCGGCAAGGGCGCGGGCCCCGGCGGCGCCGACCGCGTCTGGACCCGGATAGCGGTCGCCCCGGACAGCAGCTGCGGCGGCGGATTCGACCCGCTGCTCGGCAAGGCGCTGGCCCCGGTGGGCTGCGAGCGGCTGGTGCGCGCCACGTACACCGACGCCACCAGCACCAGCGTCACCACCGTCGGAGTGCTGATCACCACCTCGGGCCCCGCCGGGATGCGGGCGCTGCACCAGCGCTTCGTGACCGAGAAACTCGACGAGCGCACCGACCTGATGCCCCGCACCTACGCCGCCAAGGGCACCGCGGCGGCTGGCTTCGGCGACGACCAGCGCGCCAGCTGGCGCATCCGCGTCCTCACCGACGCCCCCGCCGTCGTCTACGCCGTCAGCGGGTTCGCCGACGGCCGTAAGGTCACCGACCCGCAGTCGGCGGGCGAGGCGACCCAGCGGGGCGCCACCTCGGCCCCCGCCCAGTCGGGCCTCGGCAACGACGCCCGCGGCATCGCCGACGCGATCGAGACCGGATTCCGGCACGCCCTGTCCACGAGCACGGAGACCACGTCATGACCCGGACCGCCGGGATCGGGCGGCGCCTCGCCGTGGCCCTCGCCGCCGCCGGGCTGACCCTGGTGCCCGCCGCGCCCGCCGACGCCGACGGCATACAGGCCCAGGAGTGGGCGCTGGACGCCCTCCACGTCCGCGAGGCGTGGCAGACGACCAAGGGCTCCGGGATCACCGTCGCCGTCCTGGACACCGGTGTCGACGACCGCCACCCCGACCTCAAGGGCCAGGTGCGGACCGGCAAGGACCTGATCGGCTTCGGCGCCCGGCGCGGCGAGCGGGCCTGGGCCCGCCACGGCACCGCGATGGCCGGGATCATCGCCGGGCACGGCCATGGCGCGTCCGGCGACGAGGGCGTGCTGGGCGTCGCGCCCGAGGCGCGGATCCTGCCGGTGCGGGTGATCCTCGAGGACACCGACCCCGACCGTAAGAAGGCCCGTTCCAGCCGCGGCGGCGCGCTCGCCACCGGTATCCGCTGGGCGGCCGACCACGGCGCCGACGTCATCAACCTCTCGCTCGGCGACGACAGCGCCTCCGCCCACCCCGAGGCCGCCGAGGACGCCGCCGTACAGTACGCGCTGCGCAAGGGCGTGGTCGTGGTCGCCTCCGCGGGCAACGGCGGCGAGAAGGGCGACCGGGTCTCCTACCCGGCCGCCTACCCCGGTGTGATCGCCGTGACCGCCGTGGACCGCTACGGCGCCCGCGCCGCCTTCTCCACCCGCCGCTGGTACGCCACCGTCTGCGCACCCGGCGTCGACGTGGTCATCGCCGACCCCGACAAGCGCTACTACGAGGGCTGGGGGACCAGCGCGGCCGCCGCCTTCGTCTCCGGCTCCGTCGCCCTCGTCCGCGCCGCCCACCCCGAGCTCAGCCCCCGCCAGATCCGGCAGCTCCTCACCAAGACCGCCCAGGACGTCCCGGAGGGCGGCCGCAGCGATGATCTCGGCGCGGGCCTGGTGGACCCGGCGGCGGCGATCGCGGAGGGCGGCAAGGTGGAGCCGCAGACCCAGACCCCCGCCGTGGCCGGCTCCGCCCCACGCTTCTTCGGCAAGGGCCCGGACCACGCCCAGAGCGCACACGAGGAGTCCGGCCCCAACCGGATGGCGCTCCTCGCCGGACTCGCCGGCGCCGCCCTGGTCATCGCCGCGATCGCCCTGTGGCGCGGCTCGGGCCCCCTACGCCTGCCCCCGAGCCTGCGCGCCCTGCTCCCGCCAAGCCGAACGCGCTGAGCCGGACGGGGCCGGCGGCGGCCCGTTGGGTGTTGGGCCGGGCGCCGGGGGTGGTCGTCATGGTGGCGCCTTTTGGTGGTGGGCCGTTGGGTGGTGAGCCGGGCGCCGGGGCGGTCCTTCGCGGCCGGGGCCCGGCGGTGGACCGGACGCGTTGAGCCGGGTTGCCGGTGCGAGTCGTTCCGCGTTGTGCCGGGTCGGGGTGGCGGTGGCCTGTTGGGCGTCGAGCGGGGCGCCGGGACGGCCTTCGCGGCCGGGGCCCGGCGGTGGGCCGTCGGCGCGGGCTCACCGTAGGGGCCGCTCGCGGGGGTCCGTGGCGCCCCGCCCGGCCATCGGTGGCACCGCGCGGCACCCCCAACCGTTCCTCAGCCGGGTCCCGGCGCGGCCGCCCCTTGGCCCGCGCCGTTCGCTGCCGTGCCGCACCACGGCGCCTGCGTCGACATCGGTCGCCGCTGCCGTAACGGCGGCCGTGGCCGGGAGGGTCCGGTACGGATCACGGTGAGTCCGAACCGGCCGCTGATGCGCCACGGCGGCGGCCACAGCGCGGTCGCCACAGTGCGGTCGCCCTGCCCGCCGCGTCCGGGGCGCACCGCCCTCGATACCCTCATGGCGTGGCGCTCAAGAACATTCCCGACCCAGGCTTCTCCGGCGACGACGGCTCCGCCGATCCCCGCCTTACCGCGGCGCTCGCCGCCTGGGCCGATGACCGCTCCGCCGAACCGGAGGTGCTCGCCGCGCTCACCGAGGCCCGTCTCCTCGTCCCGGTGGTCGCGATGCTCGGGGAAGCGGAGGTGGGCCCCGATGGGCTGCGGCGCGACAAGACCAGCGATATGGCGGTGCCCACGCTGGAGGCCCCCGGCGGCCGGCGCGCCCTGCCCGCCTTCACCTCGCTCGAGACGCTGGCCCGCTGGCGCCCGGACGCCCGGCCGGTGGCCGTACCGCTGCGCCAGGCGCTGGAGGCCGCCGCCCATGAGAAGGCGGACACCCTGGTCCTGGACCTCGCGGGCCCGGTGCCGTACCAGCTGACCGGTCCCGCGCTGCTGGCCCTCGCCGAGGGACGGACCAGCGCCGATCCGCTCGCCGACCCGGCCGTCACCGAGGCGGTGCGCACCGTGCTGGCCGCCGAGCCGGAGGTGGTCCGGGCCCATCTGGCCCCGGCGGCGGACGCCGACGGGATGCTCGCGCTATCCCTGGCCCCCACCGCGCCGGCGCGGGAGACGGCGCACCGGGTGGCGGGCGCCCTGGCCGCCGACGAGGTGCTGCGGGCGCGGCTGGTGCGCGGGCTGACCCTGGCGCTGCTGCCACCGGACGCGAGGGTCCCCGGCGAACCGCTCTTCAGCCGCTGAGCGGCGGGCCCGCCGCTCCGGCCCGCTTCTCCGCATCCTCCATTCGGACCAACAGGCGAATCGTCCCGGTTCCCCCCACAATGCTTAGGCGACTGGCGGTCGGAATCTGCGTGAGGAGAGCGCCATGGAGACGAGAACGGTCGTAGCGGAGTGCATAGGGACCGCGATGCTGGTCCTCTTCGGAGTCGGTTCCCTGGTCCTGGCGGGCGACTACATCAACGCCCTCGGGATCTCGCTCGCCTTCGGCTTCACGCTGATCGCGATCGCCTACGCGTTCGGACGCGTCTCGGGCTGCCACATCAACCCGGCGGTGACCCTCGGGGTGCTGCTGGCCAAGCGCATCGACATCCGTACGGCGGTCGAGTACTGGATCGCGCAGTTCGTGGGCGCGATCGTGGGCGCGGCGGTGCTGTTCCTGCTCGCCAAGCAGGTGCCCCGGCTGCAGACGGCCGGTGCGTTCGGCAGCAACGGCTACGGCGGCCGCTCGCCGGTGGGCCTGGGCGCGGGCGGGGCCTTCCTGGCCGAGGTGCTGCTCACCTTCCTGCTGGTCTTCGTCTTCCTCGCGGTGACCAGCTCGGTGATGCCGGCCGGCGTCGAACCGGTCCCGGTGGGCCTCGCCTACGCCGCGGCCAACCTGATCGGCATCCCGCTGACCTGGGCCTCGGTCAACCCGGCGCGCAGCTTCGGCCCCGCGATCTTCGCGGGCGGCGACGCGCTGGGCCAGCTGTGGCTGTTCATCGTCGCCCCGCTGGTCGGCGGGGTGCTGGCCGCCGTGGCGCACCGGTTCACCCATCTGCACCCGGCGGCGGGACAGGCCGAGCAGGAGGGGGCGCCGCACCCGACGCCGGCGGCCGGACCGTGGGGACGGCTGCGCGGCGGCCACCGCCCCGAGGCGGGCGGCCCGGAAACCAAGGGCCCGGAGGCGGCCTGAGCCCGAGCCGGAGCCGCTCCGGGGACCCGGCCCGAAACGCCCCGGGGCCCGGTCCCGAAAGCTCCCGGAACCTCACGTGGCACCGAGCCCGCGAGGGGGCCCGGCCCGGGTCAGCCGAAGACCGGGCCCGTGTACTTCTCGCCGGGCCCCTTCCCCGGCTCGTCCGGCACCACCGACGCCTCACGGAAGGCGAGCTGGAGGGACTTCAGACCGTCCCGCAGCGGGCCGGCGTGGAAGGAGCTGATCTCCGTGGCGCTCGCCGTGACCAGCCCCGCCAGCGCGTGGATCAGCTTCCGCGCCTCGTCCAGGTCCTTGTGCTCGGGGCCCTCCTCGGCCAGGCCCAGGTTGACCGCGGCGGCGCTCATCAGGTGCACCGCGACCGTGGTGATCACCTCGACCGCGGGCACATCCGCGATGTCCCGGGTCATACGGTCGAAGTCGGGGGCCGGTGGCTGCCCGGCGTTGGCGTCGCTCATGGTGGTCGGGGCTCACTTCCTGATGGATGGTGCGCCCCAGCCTAGGCGGCCGCCCGGCGGGCGTTCGTACCGGTCGGGGGAACGGGGCGGGACGGACGCCGTTGACACCGCGGATGAGCATCCTGCGCGGGTGCTGGTATCGTAGATAAACGACCGGCCGGTCACCTGAGTGTCCGGCCCACAAGTGGAGGCTCCGCACTCCCACCTTCCGGTCCCCAGGGTCGGCAGGTCATCGGTCAGGCTGCGCCCCGCGGTGATATCGCGGCGGTGCTCCCGGTCAGTGAGGAGCCCCGCCTGTGTACCGTCCGGGGCGTTTTGTGCGCCACGGCGCGGTGGTCTCAACCGATACAGACTTACGCGGCAGTCCGCCAGGCGGTCGCGTGGTGCAACCGAGGAGGATCCATCAGCGCCGAGCCCCGCATCAACGACCGGATTCGCGTCCCCGAGGTGCGACTCGTCGGTCCCAGTGGCGAGCAGGTCGGCATCGTGCCGCTTGCCAAGGCCCTGGAGCTTGCGCAGGAGTACGACCTCGACCTCGTCGAGGTGGCGGCGAACGCCCGTCCGCCGGTCTGCAAGCTCATGGACTACGGAAAGTTCAAGTACGAGTCGGCCATGAAGGCCCGTGAGGCGCGCAAGAACCAGGCGCACACGGTCATCAAGGAGATGAAGCTCCGGCCGAAGATCGACCCGCACGACTATGACACCAAGAAGGGTCACGTCGTCCGGTTCCTCAAGCAGGGCGACAAGGTCAAGATCACGATCATGTTCCGTGGCCGTGAGCAGTCCCGGCCCGAGCTCGGCTACCGGCTGTTGCAGCGGCTCGCTGAGGACGTCCAGGAGCTGGGCTTCGTCGAGTCCAACCCCAAGCAGGACGGCCGAAACATGATCATGGTTCTCGGTCCGCACAAGAAGAAGACCGAGGCGATGGCCGAAGCCCGTGAGGCGCAGGCCGCCCGAAAGGCGGAGCGCCAGCAGGGCGGCAGTCCCGCTGAGGAGCCCGCCGAGGCGTGATCGGTCAGGCCCCCGGCCTGGACCGCACACACCGGAGCCGTACGGCTCCGGTGACGAACGTACACATATGACGCTTCCGGACGCCCGGATCGCGGTCACCCCCGCGCCCGCGGCCGCCCGGACAGCGCCCCGACGAGGAGAGAACGGCGACATGCCGAAGAACAAGACGCACAGCGGTGCCAGCAAGCGCTTCAAGCTCACCGGCTCCGGCAAGGTGGTGCGCCAGCGCGCCGGTCGCCGCCACCTTCTCGAGCACAAGCCGTCCACGTTGACGCGCCGCCTGGCCGGCAAGGTCGAGATGGCCCCGGCCGACGCCAAGAAGATCAAGAAGCTTCTCGGCAAGTGACGCCCCGCCCCGCTCCGGCGGGGCGAGCGCCAGACCGGGACCCATTCGTTTCCGGGCCGCGTGAGTCAGCCGCGGCCCCGTACAAGGAGTAAACAAGTGGCACGCGTCAAGCGGGCAGTCAACGCCCACAAGAAGCGCCGGGCGATCCTCGAGCAGGCCAGCGGCTACCGGGGCCAGCGCTCCCGCCTGTACCGCAAGGCCAAGGAGCAGGTCACCCACTCTCTGGTCTACAACTACAACGACCGCAAGAAGCGCAAGGGCGACTTCCGGCAGCTGTGGATCCAGCGCATCAACGCCGCTGCCCGCGCCAACGGCATGACGTACAACCGCTTCATCCAGGGTCTGAAGGCCGCCAACATCGAGGTGGACCGCAAGATCCTGGCCGACCTCGCGGTCAACGACGCGGGCGCGTTCGCCGCGCTGGTCGAGGCGGCCCAGAAGGCGCTGCCGAGCGACGTCAACGCGCCGAAGGCCGCGTAACCGCCGCGCCCCCAGCCTTGCCGGCTGAACGGACCCGCAGGTGCCCGGCACCTGCGGGTCCACTCGTGTCGGCGTCCACGACCAGGAATCGAGACCCCCACCCCATGGCCCCGCCCGAGCTGACCTCCCTCAGATCGCCCCGCGTCACCGCGGCCCGCCGGCTCGCCAAGCGCAGCTTCCGGGGCAAGGAGCGGCGGTTCATCGTCGAGGGGCCGCAGGCCGTACGGGAGGCCGTCGCGCATCTCGTGGAGGTGTACGCGACCCCCGAGGCCGCCGAGCGCCACGCCGACATCACCGAGGCCGCCCGGACCGCGGGCGTGCCCGTCCTGACCGCCTCCGACGCCGTGATCGCGGAGATGTCCGACACCGTCACCCCCCAGGGCGTGGTCGGGCTGTGCCGCTTCCTGGACTCGCCGTTCGAGGAGATCCTGCGCGCCCGGCCCAGACTCGTCGCCGTCCTCGCCCACGTCCGCGACCCCGGCAACGCCGGGACCGTGCTGCGGTGCGCCGACGCCGCCGGGGCGGACGCCGTGGTGCTGACCGACGCCTCCGTGGACCTGTACAACCCCAAGGCCGTGCGCGCCTCCGTCGGCTCCCTGTTCCACCTCCCCGTGGCCGTCGGGGTGCCCGTCGAGCGCGCGGTGAGCGGGCTGCGGGAGGCCGGGGCGCGGGTGCTGGCCGCGGACGGGGCGGGGGAGCGGGACCTGGACTCCGAGCTGGACGACGGGCTGCTGGGCGCCCCCACCGCCTGGATCTTCGGCAATGAGGCATGGGGCCTGCCGGAGGCTACCCGCGCACTCGCGGACGAGGTGGTGCGCGTTCCGATTCACGGCCGGGCCGAGAGCCTCAACCTCGCCACGGCCGCCGCCGTGTGCCTCTATGCCTCCGCTCGTGCGCAGCGCGCTCCCGCAGGGTGCCGCTCCGTCACATCGACCTAGTAGGGTTGCCCCCTCCGGGAGGGGACCGAGAGGGGGTGTGGGGATGGACGTCAGGACCTCCGGCGCCAGGGCGGCCGATGCCCATGCGCCCGGGGCGGAGCCGCCCGGCGAGGACCACGGCCGCCCGTCCACCGGGCCGGGACCCGGTGTGCCCGGCGGCGCGCCGGACGGGCTCGGGCTGCACCCCGACGATCTGCCCGACGGCCTGGTGGTGGCCGATGAGGCCGGCCTGGTCACGTTCTTCAACGCGGCGGCGGCGCGGATCACCGCCACCGACCCCTCGGACGCGATCGGCCGCCGCCTGGAGGTGGCCCTGCCGTTAGAGGACCTGGACGGCCGGCGCTGGTGGGCGCTGACCGATCCTTACGGAGGGCTGGCCATCCGGGCCGGCCAGCCCGAGCGGAACCTGCTGCTGCCGGGCGGCCGCGAGGTGCTGGTCTCGGCCCGCTACGTGCGCGAGCGGCCGACCGGGCCGGTGCGCCGGGTGGTGGTCTCTCTGCGCGGCACCGAGGCCCGCCGCCGCACCGAGCGCAGCCATGCCGAGCTGATCGCGACCGTCGCCCATGAGCTGCGCTCACCGCTGACGTCCGTGAAGGGGTTCACGGCCACCCTGCTGGCCAAATGGGAGCGCTTCACCGACGACCAGAAGCGGCTGATGCTGGAGACCGTCGACGCCGACGCCAACCGGGTCACCCGGCTGATCGCCGAGCTGCTGGACATCTCCCGGATCGACTCGGGCCGGCTGGAGGTGCGCCGCCAGCCGGTCGACCTCGCCGCCGCCGTCCGCCGCCATGTGCAGGCGCTCACCGCGGCCGGGCACACCGCCGAGCGCTTCCTGATCAGGGTCAGGGGGCCGCTGCCCCGGCTGTGGGCCGATCCGGACAAGATCGATCAGGTGCTGGGCAATCTGCTGGAAAACGCGGTGCGCCACGGTGAGGGAACGGTCACTATTGATATAGCGCCTGATATAGCGCCCGCACCGGCCAAGCCGGTCGCGGACGGTACCCCTGTCGAAAGGACCGCCGTCACCGTGAGCGACGAGGGCCCCGGTATCCCGGAGGAGTCGATGAGCCGCGTCTTCACCCGCTTCTGGCGGGGCAGCAAGCGCGGCGGCACCGGCCTGGGGCTCTACATCGTCAAGGGCATCGTCGAGGCGCACGGCGGGACGATCACCGTCGACCGGGCCCGCGGCGGCGGCGCGGAGTTCCGATTTACCCTGCCCGTGGGCACCCCGGCCTATCTGGCCTGATCCCCCACGGGCTTCTCCGGACGGAGCGGACCCGTCCGCGCGGCAGGTGCCGCGCGGCGTCCCCAGGAACAGCACCCCTCGCGCGCCCCTTAGACTCGGGCTTTGGCACCTTGGCGTCCCCTTCGTGGTCGCAGCGGTCGCAGCCGTCGTGAGCCGGGGTCGCGCAGCCGGGGGCACCTCCCAGCGGTAGCTGGGGGGACAATCGGAAGCACGGGAAGAGATGTCGGCACCCAATAAGTCGTACGACCCTGTCGAGGTCGAGGCACTGAAACCGGAAGAGATCGCCCGCAGGCGGGACGAGGCGCTCGCCGCCATCGCCGCGGCGGGGGACCTCGAGGCGCTGCGCGAGGTGAAGGTCGCCCACACCGGCGACCGCTCGCCGCTCGCGCTCGCCAACCGCGAGATCGGCGCCCTGCCGCCACACGCCAAGGCGGACGCGGGCAAGCGCGTCGGCCAGGCCCGCGGCCAGGTCAACCAGGCGCTGAAGGCCCGGCAGGCGGAGCTGGAGGCGGAGCGGGACGCCCGGGTGCTGGTCGAGGAGGCGGTGGACGTCACACTGCCGTACGACCGCACCCCGGCCGGTGCCCGCCACCCGATCACCACGCTCTCCGAGCGCATCGAGGACGTCTTCGTCGCGATGGGCTACGAGGTCGCCGAGGGCCCCGAGGTGGAGGCCGAGTGGTTCAACTTCGACGCGCTCAACTTCCCGCCCGACCATCCCGCCCGCGAGATGCAGGACACCTTCTTCGTGCGGGGCGCGAAGGGTGACCAGGACGGCGAGGGCTCCGGTGTGGTGCTGCGCACCCACACCTCACCGGTGCAGATCCGGTCGATGATCGACCGCGAGCCGCCCATCTACGTGATCTGCCCCGGCCGCACCTTCCGCACCGATGAGCTGGACGCCACCCACACCCCCGTCTTCCACCAGGTCGAACTGCTCGCCATCGACGAGGGCCTGACCATGGCCGACCTCAAGGGGACGCTCGACCACATGGTGCGGGCGCTGTTCGGCGAGGGGATGTCGACCCGGCTGCGGCCGAACTTCTTCCCGTTCACCGAGCCGTCCGCCGAGATGGACATGCTGTGCTACGTGTGCCGCGGCGAGTCCGTGGGCAACCCGGACCGGCCCTGCCGCACCTGCTCCAGCGAGGGCTGGATCGAGCTGGGCGGCTGCGGCATGGTCAACCCGCGGGTGCTCATCGCCTGCGGCGTGGACCCGGAGAAGTACAGCGGCTTCGCCTTCGGCTTCGGCATCGAGCGGATGCTGATGTTCCGGCACAACGTGGAAGACATGCGAGACATGGTCGAGGGTGATGTGCGCTTCACCCGGCCCTTCGGGATGGAGATCTGATGCGGGTCCCGCTTTCTTGGCTGCGGGAGTACGTCGACCTGCCCGCCGGTGAGACCGGCCGTGACGTACAGGCCAAACTCGTCGCCGCAGGGCTCGAGGTCGAGACGGTCGAGCAGCTCGGCACCGGCCTCAAGGGGCCCCTGGTCGTCGGGCAGGTGCTGGCCATCGAGGAGCTGGAGGGGTTCAAGAAGCCCATCCGCTACTGCCAGGTGGACGTCGGCCGGGCCAACGGCACGGGTGAGCCGCAGAACATCGTCTGCGGCGCCCGGAACTTCCGGGTCGGCGACAAGGTCGTGGTCGTACTGCCCGGCGCCGAGCTGCCCGGCGGCTTCGCGATCTCCGCGCGCAAGACCTACGGCAAGGTCTCCGAGGGCATGATCTGCTCCGCCAGCGAGCTGGGCATGTCCGACGAGCACGACGGGATCATCGTCCTGCCGCCCGAGCACGAGGCCGGCACCGACGCCATCGAGCTGCTGGAGCTGGTCGACGAGGTCCTCGACATCGCCGTCACCCCGGACCGCGGCTACTGCCTGTCGATGCGCGGTGTCGCCCGCGAGACCGCGACCGCCTACGAGCTGCCGCTGCGCGACCCGGCCCTCCTCGACGTGCCCGCGCCCAACAGCCACGGCTACCCCGTCAAGGTCGCCGACCCGATCGGCTGCGACCGCTTCACCGCCCGCACCGTCACCGGCCTCGACCCCGAGGCGCACTCCCCGATCTGGCTCCAGCGCCGGCTCCAGAAGGCCGGGATGCGCCCGGTCTCGCTCGCCGTCGACATCACCAACTACGTGATGCTCGAACTCGGCCAGCCGCTGCACGCCTACGACCGCTCCCGGATCAACGGGGCGATCGGGGTGCGCCGCGCCGAGCCGGGCGAGAAGCTCACCACCCTCGACGGCACCCAGCGCGCCCTGGACCCCGAGGACCTCGTCATCACCGACGAGAGCGGGCCCATCGGCCTCGCCGGCGTCATGGGCGGTGCCAACACCGAGATCGCGGACGCCACCGCCGACGCCGAGACCGGCCAGGTGACGGGCACCACCGAGGTCGTCATCGAGGCGGCCCACTTCGCCCCGGTCTCGGTCGCCCGCACCGCCCGCCGCCACAAGCTGTCCTCCGAGGCGTCCCGGCGGTTCGAGCGCGGCGTCGACCCCCAGGCCGCCTCCGCCGCGGCACAGCGCACCGTCGATCTGCTGGTGCTGCTCGCGGGCGGCACCGCGGAGGTGGGCGTCACCGAGATCATCGCGCCCAGCGCACCGCACACCATCACGCTGCCCGCCGACCACCCGGACAAGGTCGCGGGGGTGCCCTACGGCCGGGAGACCGTGGTGCGCCGGCTCCAGCAGATCGGCTGCGACGTCTACGGGGCCGACGACCTCACCGTCACCGTCCCCAGCTGGCGGCCCGACCTCACCGACCCCAACGACCTGGCCGAGGAGGTCATCCGGCTCGAGGGGTACGAGAACCTCCCCGCCACGCTGCCCCAGCCGCCCGCCGGGCGCGGGCTGACCGAGCGTCAGCGGCTGCACCGCCGGGTCGGCCGGGCGCTGGCCGGCGCCGGATACGTCGAGGCGCTGAACTACCCGTTCCTCGGCGAGGAGGTCCTCGACCAGTTCGGGCTGGCCGCCGACGACCCGCGGCGCGATGTGGTGCGGCTGGTCAACCCGCTGTCGGACGCCGAGCCCGCGCTCCGTACGACACTGCTGCCCGGACTGCTCGGCGCGCTGCGCCGCAACGACGGGCGCGGCGCGCACGACCTCGCGCTCTTCGAGACGGGTCTGGTCTTCCGCGCCACCGGCGACGAACCGGCCGCGGTCACCCTCCCGGTCGACCGCCGACCCACCGACGAGCAGATCGCCGCGCTCAACGCCGCGCTGCCCCACCAGCCGCGCCGCGTCGCCGTCGTCCTCGCGGGCGACCGTGAGCAGGCCGGCTGGTGGGGCAAGGGCACCCCGGTGAGCTGGGCCGACGCCATCGAGGCGGGCCGGATCGTGGCGCGCGAGGCGGGGGTCGAGCTGATCGTCCGCCAGGACCAGCAGGACCCGTGGCACCCGGGCCGCTGCGCCGCGCTGCTGGCCGTCGTCGACGGCGAGGAGATCCTCGTCGGCAACGCCGGCGAACTCCACCCGCGGGTCACCAAGGCCCTGGGCCTGCCCGAGCGCACCTGCGCGATGGAGCTGGAGCTCGACCGCCTGGAGCGGGCCGGCACCGGCCGCGTGGCCGCCCCCCACGTCTCCACCTTCCCGGTGGCCACCCAGGACGTCGCGCTGGTCGTGGACGCCTCGGTGCCCGCGGCCGACGTCGAGACGGCGCTGCGCGAGGGCGCGGGCGAGCTGCTGGAGTCGCTCCGGCTGTTCGACGTCTTCACCGGTGAACAGCTCGGCGAGGGCAGGAAGTCGCTGGCCTACGCGCTGCGCTTCCGCGCCCCGGACCGCACGCTGACCGCCGAGGAGATCGCGGCGTCCCGCGACGCCGCGGTGTCGGCGGCCGCCGACCGCACCGGCGCCACCCTGCGCGGAGCCTGACACCGACCGGCTCCCGCCGGTCGCCGCAACCCGGCCATGGGGCCGCACCCGCACCCGGGCGCGGCCCCATCACCGTCCCCGGCCGCGACGCCGCGCGCGCCGCTCGCCGAGTGGCGCGAGGTCCGGGCGGCCGCGTGGCCGCCGGCCCGCGCTGTCACCCGGACCTCCGGTCACGCGCGGTGGGGTGTTCGGGGCCGCCCGGGGCGTGGTGATGCCCGTGCCGGTGGCCATGGGGCGCACCGCGATCCGGGGCGCACGCCGTCGCCGTCCCCGCGCCGCGCCTGCCCGCTCCAGCCGGTGAATGGCGAACAGCCGATCCGGGGCACGGTGGGGTGTTCGGGAAGGGCCCTGGGGCGTGGTCACCCGATCAGGTGAGATCCGGAAGGGGCAGGTCCCTTTGACAGGGGCTGTCGCGAGAATCGTCCCGGTCGTACGGCCCATCGGGAGACCGACCGTCCAGGGGCCTGGCCGACCGCCTCATTGGCCGGCGTTGGGGGCGACACATGATCGGGGCATCGGCAGTCGGCGGCGCGTTCGCACGGGGAGCGCACAGGCTTCGGGTGGTCACCCGCGTGGCCCCCTGTCTATGGGTGCTCGGTGTCATCTGCTGGGAACTGCTGACCCCGCACGACACCGAGGTCGTCCCGCTCCTCGCCGCGGCCCCCGCCATCGCCTGTGCGAGCAGCGGCCGCCGCGGATACATCCTGCTACTCGGCGGCGCGAGCCTGCTGTGCGCCCTCGCCCCGCCGACCCCTCTGGAGCCCGACGGCGACGTGGAGGAGCCGCACGCGGGCCTGGTCACCTGCTGTGCCATCTTCGCCGTGGTCGTCGCCACCTACCTCGGCAACGGCCGCAGGCTGCGGCTGATCCGCGAACTGGAACAGCTCCGGGCGGTGGCCGCCGCGGCGCAGGACGTGGTGCTGCGGCCGCTCCCGGCCCGGCTGGAGGGGATCGAGCTGGCGGGCGGGCATCTGTCGGCCAGCCGGGGCGCCGTCGTGGGCGGCGATCTGTACGAGGCGCTGGCCACCCCGTACGGCGTCCGCGTCATCATCGGCGACGTCCGCGGCCACGGCCTCCCCGCGATCGGCACCGTCGCCGCCGTCCTCGGCAGCTTCCGGGAGGCGGCCCATGAGGAACCCCGGCTCACCGGTGTGCTGCGCCGGCTCGACCGCGCCCTGGAGCGCCATCTGCGGGCACGCGCGAGCGGGGAGTGCCCGCCGGACAGCCCGGTGGACGAGGAGTTCGTGACCGTCCTGCTGCTGGAGGTGGGCCCGGACGGCGAGGTCACCGCGCTCAACTGCGGCCACCCCTGGCCGTACCGCCTCCACGAGCAGCCGGTGGGCCCGGCCATCGCCCGGCAGACCGACCCCGGTGAGGTGCTGCCCCCGCTCGGTCTCTTCCCGCTCCCCGCCGAGCCGCCCGCCGCCCACTGGAGCGCCCTGGGCGCCGGCGACACGCTGGTGCTGCACACCGACGGCGCCGAGGACGCACGCGATGCCCACGGCACGTTCTTCCCGCTGCGCCGCGCCCTGTCCGAGGCCGCGGGGCCCGGACCGCTCGTCCCGACGGCGGTCGTCGAGGGGGTGCGCTCGGCGCTGCTGAGCCACACCGGCGGGCGGCTCGCCGACGACGTCGCGCTCGTCGCGCTGCGCTACGACCGCTGCCCGCTGTCCGCCCCCACGGCCCTCACCCTCCCGGCCGCCGACGCCGGCCGGAACTAGGGCCTGTCGTCACAGGGGGCGCCCTGCTCCCGACGCCTGGCACGGCCGCTCGCCGCGTTGTCGCAGCACCCACGTACGTCCACGTCCAGTACGAGGGCGGTGCTCCGCCTTGCGCCTCGCCGCTTTCACACCCCGTGTGAATCGCCCTCCACTACGCTGGCGCCACCGAGCGCTTCGGGAGGGCGAGATGGAGCCCAACACACTGCTCGACTCCGTGCTCGACGAGGCCGGAGTCTCCCACGCGGGACTGGCCGCGCATGTCAACGAGGCAGGCCGGGCCCGGGGGATGAAGCTGCGGTACGAACACACCGCGGTGGCCCGGTGGCTGAAGGGCCAGCGGCCCCGTGGCCAGGTGCCGGACCTCATCTGCGAGGTGCTGGGGGAGCGGCTGCACCGCGCCCTCACCCTGGACGACATCGGCCTGGGCACCCCCGGCAGCCCCCGCGGACCCGCCACCCCGCTCTCCGGGTTCGTCGAGCGTGCCACCGCGCTGTGGCGCTCCGACGAACAGCAGCGCCCGCATGTCGTCCAGGCCCCGGCGGTCACCGGCACCCCCGCCGTCATCCCGGTGTGGGAGTGGGAGAACCCGCCCGAGGACTCCGATGTCTCCCGGCGCGGTCAGACGCGGGTCAGCATGACCGACATCGAGACGCTGCGCGCCGCCCGCGCCCACTACGAGCAGATGTACCGCAAGGCGGGCGGCGTCGCGACCCGGACCCGGGTGGTGGGATTCCTCAACTCCGAGGCCGCGCCGCTGCTGCGCGGCGCTTACGGCGACGACACCGGCCGCCAGCTCCACCGGACGACCGGCGGCCTGGTGGCCATCGCCGGGATCTGCGCCTACGACTCCGACGCGCACGGCCTGGCCCAGCGCTACTTCCACCAGGCGCTGCGGCTCGCCAAGGCCAGCGGCGACCGGGGCCTGGGCGCCTATGTGATCGCGCTGCTGGTCAACCAGTCCCTGTTCATGAAGGAGTACCGGCAGGCGGTCGCCTTCGCCGAATCGGCGCTGCGTGCCGCGGGTTCCCAGATCACCCCCGCGCTCGCCGCCGACCTCTACGCCATGCAGGCCAAGGCGTACGCCCGGCTGGGCGACGGCGCCGGGACGCTGTCCTGCATCCGGCGCGCCGAGACGGCCGCCGACCGGATCAGACCCGGCCAGGAGCCCGACGAGACCGGCTATGTCCAGCCGGGTCTGGTGAACGTCCAGGTGGCCGAGGCGCTGCTGAGCCTGGGCGACCTCGGCGGCGCCCGCGAGCACGCCACCGCCGCGGTCGGCACCCCCGCGCACGACCGGGGGCGGGTGCACCGGCTCGCCATGCTCACCCATATCGAGCTGCGGCAGGGTGACGCGGACCGGGCGGGCGCCACGGCGGTGGAGATGACCGAGCGGGCGCGCGGCATGGAGTCCCAGCGGTTACGCGACCGGCTGCGGGCGGTACGGGAACACCTCGCGGCCAGCGGATGCGCCGCGACGGCCGCGGCCGCCGAGCTCATCGACGGGGCACTGCGCGTCCCTCTGTGACCGCGGTTCCGTTCGCGCTCCGCTCTCTCGTCAGCGGGTGGCCCAGGATGGCCTCCCGTTTCGACGAAAGGTGGCTGACCGTGCGATGGAAGAACCTCAGGGAGCAGACCGTGTACGAGAACCGATGGTTCCGGGTCAACCTCGCCGACGTCCGACTCCCCGACGGGCGTCATCTGGACCACTATCTGATCCGGCTCCGCCCCGTGGCCGTGGCCACCGCGGTGAACGCGGCGAACGAGGTGCTGCTGCTGTGGCGGCACCGGTTCATCACCGACGCCTGGGGCTGGGAACTGGCCGCGGGCGTCGTCGAGGACGGTGAGGACATCGCCGACGCCGCGGCCCGGGAGATGGAGGAGGAGACCGGCTGGCGCCCCGGCCCGCTGCGCCATCTGCTCTCCGTCGAGCCGTCCAACGGGCTCACCGACGCACGGCACCACATCTACTGGGCCGAGGAGGCGTCGTACGTCGGACACCCGGAGGACGACTTCGAGTCGGACCGCCGTGAATGGGTGCCGCTGAAGGCGGTGCCCGACCTGGTCGCCCGGGGCGAGGTGCCCGCGGCCAACATGGCGGCCGCGCTGCTGCTGCTGCACCACATCAGGCTCGGCTAGGCCGGACGGCGGATACGGACCGGGTCCGGTGGCGCGGTGGCGCGCTAGTGTCCCGCCGCCTGCCATACCGCGAGGGCCAGGGCGGAGACCCCGGTCAGGGCGGCGATGGAGGGCAGCGGCCAGCGTCCGTGTTCCAGTGTCCGTATCCGTCCGCCCAGTTGGTTCACGTCCTCCTCGGCCTGCTCTCCTCGGTGGTCGAGCAGGGCGAGCCGGCCGTCGACGCGGGTGAAGCCCACTTCGACGGTCCGGCGCAGTTCCGCGAGCTCCACGGCTAACGCGGCTTGCTCGGGCTCGGTGGTCACGGGTTGATCCCCTTCCGGATGTAACGTCCGTGCAGTGGTGACGCTTCGAGTCAAGCGCATGCCCAGGTGGTGCGGGAGCGTGTGTGGGGATGGTGTGTGTGTCACCGGCGCACACCCCGTGCGAAACGCGGGTACTCAGCCGGGTACTCCGCGCGGGTACTCAACGGGGCAGAAGGGACGGATGTGCGACTGATCGCCGCTGGGATGTGGGAATTCGGCGCCGACCAGGGACTGCGCCAGTTCGCCGAACTCGGCGTCGCCCTGGTGCTGTCCACTCTGATCGGGCTCGAGAGGGCGGTGCAGCAGAAGAGCGCCGGGCTGCGCACCCACACCCTGGTGGGCGTGGGCAGCGCGCTGTTCATGCAGGTGTCCCAGTACGGTTTCGCCGATGTGCTGCTGCGGGACCACATCAGCCTGGACCCCTCCCGGGTGGCGGCGCAGGTCGTCTCCGGTATCGGCTTCATCGGCGGCGGCCTGATCTTCGTACGGCGGGACGCCGTCCGGGGGCTGACCACCGCGGCGACCATCTGGCTGACCTGTGCGGTCGGCATGGCCTGCGGCGGCGGGCTGGCCCTGCTGGCCACCGCGGCCACCGTGGCGCACTTCCTGGTGGTGCGCGGCTATCCGCTGCTCACCCGCCGGCTGCCGGCCCTCTGGTCGGCCGAACGGGTGGAGGTGCAGCTCTCCTACCGGGTGGGCGGAGGGGTGCTGCCCCGCGTCCTGGAGCTGTGCACGGCCGCCGGGTACCGGGTGGTGCGGGTCCGGGTGGACCGGGCGCCCTGGAAGGGCCGGGACCGCACCACGCGGGTCGTCCGGGCCGAGGAGGAGGCCCGGCCCGCCGATACGGGCGTCGCCGAGGTACTGCTGGCCCTCGAGGGCACTGGGGACATCCTCCATCTGGTCGGGCAGATCTCCGAACTGGACGGCGTGCTCGGCGCCGACGCGGGCCACGACCTGGACGGCTCGGAGTGACGCCGTACCGCCACGGGCGCCCGAGCGCACACCGCACGGTCCACCGCACGACCCGGCGCGGCGGCCGCCGGTTCAGTCCGCCGGTTCAGAGCGCCCGCGCCCGCAGACGGCGCAGCATCCGCGCGTCGTCGAACCCCACCTCGCGCGCCGCGGCCTCCACCGTCGACCCCTGACCGATCAGGTGCTCGGCGCGCTCCAGCCGTAGCGCCTGCTGATAGCGCAGTGGGGTGAGCCCGCCGGTGGCGCGGGTGAACAGCCGGGTGAGGGTGCGTTCGCTGACCTGCGCCGTAAGGGCCAGATACGTCAGCGACAGCGGTTCGGCGAACCGCGCGTCGATGAGGTCCTGGACCCGGTGGACCACGTCGTCCGGATGGGAGCGGTGCCGCAGCATGACGCCGGCCTGCGGCTCATGGCCGTTGCGGCGGGCGAAGACGACCATGTTCCGGGCCACCCGGGCGGCGAGCGCCGGCCCGTGCCGGACCGCCAGCAGATGCAGCGCCAGATCGATCCCACTGGCGATGCCCGCCGAGGTCACCACCCGCTCGTCGGCGGTGAACAGCACATCCCGTACCACCGTCGCCCGGGGATGCCGGGCCGCCAGCTCGTCCTGGAGCTCATGGTGGGTGGTGCACCGGCGCCCGTCCAGCAGCCCCGCCCGGCCCAGCGCCAGCGCCCCGGCGCAGACGCCGGCCACGGTGCCCCCGGCCGCGTGGTGGGCGCACAGCCGCTCCAGCGCGTGCGGGCCGGGTTCCGGCCCGTCGTGCGGCGGCGACGACCGCCAGCCCGGCACCACGACCAGGTCGTCCGGGCCCGTCGCGGGCCACCGGGTGCGCGCGTTCAGCGTCAGACCCTGGGCGCTGGGCACCAGCTCCCGCTCGGCCACGTACGTGAGCTCATACGGCTGCCCGAGGTCCCGCGCCGTGTCGAACACCTGGGCCGGTCCGGACAGGTCGAGCAGATGGACCCCGGGCACCAGGACGAACACCACCCGGCTCATGCCGCGGCCGCTCCCGCCGCCTCCGCCTCCAGCTCGGCCACCGTGGCGATCCGGGCGAACCGGCCGCGCAGCACCGCCTCCGCGCGCTCGATGACCGCCTCGGCGCTCAGCTCGCCGATCGGATGGGTGGTGGTGGCGTCGGTGACGAACACGACCCGGTACCCCAGGTCGCTGCCGACCCGGGTGGTGGTCTCCACGCACTGCTCGGTACGGATACCGCAGACCACCAGCTCGCGCACGCCCGCCGTGGTCAGCAGCTGATGCAGGGGGGTGGTGGTGAAGGCGTTGTGGGAGGTCTTGTGGAGCACGGGCTCCCCCGGAGCGGGCCGCTCCAGTTCCGCCAGCAGGCGGACCTGACCCTGCTCCGGGTCGAACACACCTTCGCTGCCGGGCTCGGTGTGCAGCACCCAGATCACCTGGTCCCCCTCGGCACGGGCGAGCCGTACCAGCCGGTTGACCGGGTCCGCGATCCGCGGATCGGCGATCTGCTCCCAGGACGGACGGGCGCGGAAGGATTCCTGGACATCGACAACGATCAGTGCTCGGTTCATGGGACATAGTCTGACCAGGGTGAAAGCCCACTGCCAGGCACGATCGGGGCCGGTGGCGGAACGATCCGGTCAGGGCGGCCGTCCCGGGGAGCGGACCCGGCGGGGCCCTCAGTAGGTGTAGAAGCCCGAGCCCGTCTTGCGGCCCATCCGGCCCGCGTCCACCATCCGCAGCAGCAGTGGGGGAGCGGCGTACAGCGGCTCCTTGTACTCGGCGTACATCGAGTCGGCGATCGCCGTGATGGTGTCCAGGCCGATCAGATCGGCCAGCTTCAGCGGGCCCATCGGATGGGCGCAGCCCAGCTCCATACCGTTGTCGATGTCCTCGCGGCTGGCGATCCCGGACTCGAACATCCGGATGGCGGACAGCAGATACGGGATGAGCAGCGCGTTGACCACGAACCCCGCGCGGTCCTGGGCGCGGATGGCGTGTTTGCCGAGGACGTCGTGGACCAGCGCCTCGGAGCGCTTGATGGTCTCCTCACCGGTGGTGAGCGCCGGGATCAGCTCCACCAGCGCCTGCACCGGCGCCGGGTTGAAGAAGTGGATGCCGATCACCTGATCGGGGCGGGAGGTGGCGACGGCCAGCTTGACCAGCGGGATGGAGGAGGTGTTGGAGGCGAGGATGGCGTCCGGGCGGGTCACCACCTGGTCGAGCACCTGGAAGATCTCCGTCTTGACCTGCTCGTTCTCGACCACCGCCTCGATCACGAGATCGCGGTCGGCGAACTCCCCCAGATCGGTGGTGAAGCTCAGCCGGTCCAGCGTCGCGTCGCGCTGCTCCTCGGTGATCTTGCCGCGCTCCGCGGCCTTGCCGAGGGAGTTGGTCAGCCGGGTACGCCCTATTTCCAGGGCCTCGCCCGTGGTCTCCGCGACCATCACGTCCAGGCCGGAACGTGCGCACACCTCCGCGATGCCGGCACCCATCTGGCCACAGCCCACCACTCCGACGCGTTCGATGTCGGTCACATCGTGCCTTTCGCTGGTCCAGTCGTCCGTTGTGTCGTCCCCCCTGCGCCCCAGACGTTACCCTCCGGTTATCGGCAAGGGGCGGGCCGGGGCCGGATTCCCGGCCGTGGCCCGCCCCCGCTCCCCGCTCCCGCACGGGGCTCTCACATCACCGTCACGAGATGTCGCCGCGCAGGATGCCACGGCCGTTGGTGGCCACGTAGACCCGTCCGTAGACGCGCGGGTCGCCGGTGATGGCGGCGCCCGTCCAGCCCCACTGGTGGGCGTCGTCGTTGATCCGGGTCCAGCTCGCCCCGGCGTCGGTGGAGCGGAAGATGCCGCGCACCCCGCCGATCTTCGCGCTGGTGTAGAGCGCCTGGTAGGAGGCGCCCGGTGCCGCCTTGCCGAAGCCGATGGTGTCCGCCTGCTGGACGCCGCTGAGCTTGGTGAAGGTGGCGCCGGAGTCCGTGGAGTGCCACAGCCCGTAGGCCCCGCCGGTGCTGCCGCCCGCGAGCCAGATGTCGCCCTCGGTGCCCGGCAGCGCCTTGAACCGCACCGGGCCGTCGGCGGGCAGCCCGGAGGACGCCTTGGCGGTGAAGGTGGCGCCGCCGTCGGTGGAGACGTAGAAGACGCCCGCCTTGAAGCCGTAGAACTTCTTGGGGTTCTTGCGGTCGGACTCCACGACCGCTCCGGCCGGGATACCGCTCGACGCCGACCAGGAGGTGCCGAAACCGGTGGTGTGGTAGACGGCCGAGGTGCCCTCCGGGGCCCAGACGAAGCCGCTGCCGTCGGCCGCGGCGGCCACCGTGCCGCCGCCGGTGACCCCGGACGGTTCGCTGCCCTGCCACCAGTTGGCACCGTTGTCGGTCGAGAAGGCGATCCGCGGGGCGGAGTCGTTGTTGCCCACCCGCACCACGGTGTTCGGGCTGGTCTCGGCGTAGTCCAGGCTGGTGGTCGTGGTGAACGTGGGCGAGGTGTACATCTTCGCGGGCACCGCGTCCGGATCGGTGTGGCGGAAGCCCCCGATGTCACCGAGCGCGCTGAGCAGCGGGGCGCCGGTGGGCGGGCTGGCCAGGTCGTTGACCGCGGTCTCCTCCAGGCCCTTGACCATGGGCGTGATGGTGATTTTGCCGCCTGTGTCCCAGCTGGCGAGGTTCTCCGTGCCGTAGACCGTCGCCCCCGTGCCGTACATCATCCGGTTGGAGTCGAACGGGTCGATCTCCAGCGCCTCGGTCATCCAGCCCAGCTTCGGGGTCACTTCGGGCGGCGAGGGGTTGGTGCCGAAGGTCAGCCACGGGACGGACGAGACGTCCTGGGTGTAGCGGAAGGACCGGTTCGGGTAGCTGGTCCAGTCCCAGGCCCGGGTCCAGGTGGCGCCGGAGTCGGTGGAGCGGAAGATCTGGGTGTCCGGCCACCAGGAGCTGTACCCGGTCACCATCAGCGTGCCCGGTTTCTGCCGGTCCACCGTGAGCCCGCTGTAGCCGAAGTAGGTGTCGGCGTCGGTCATGGGGCTGATGTTGGTCCACTCCCCGGTCGCCGTGGCGTACCGCCACACCTGGCCCTTCTCCCCGTCGTACGGGCCGCCCTTGTCGCTGGTGGTGAGGTACAGATAGCCGTTCTTCGCATCGAGGACGCCCTTGTGGGAGAGGTAGCCGGTGGGCTGCCCGGCCACCCGCGACCAGGTGGCGCCCGCGTCCGTCGAGCGGTAGACGGTGTTGTCCTTGTCGGCCACGCCCACGTAGACGGTCTTCGTGGCGCTGCCCGGGGAACCGGTGCGCTCGTCGAAGGTCACCCACACCACGCCCTGGTTGTCGCTCAGATAGCCGGTGGTGTCGCTCGCGTCCTGGACGTACGTGCCGGGGTTGGGGAAGGCCGTCACCTTCGACCAGGTGACCCCGGAGTCGGTGGAGCGCCACAGCCCGTTGCCGCTCGGCGCGCCGAGGTAGAGCACGCTGTTCTTGTTGGGATCGACCGCCAGCCGTTCCCCCATGCCGCGGCCGGGCATGTTGCCGCCGAGCTTGAAGGGGAGGGTGGTGGACTGCCAGCTGGCGCCGCGGTCGGCGGAGCGCAGGATCGCGCCGTTGCCCGGGTCCCAGCTGTTGGTGTACGTACCGGCCGCCACATAGACCTTGTCGGGGTCCACCGAGTCGCTGGCCAGGCTCACCACCCCGGTCCAGCCCCAGTGGTCCCAGTCCAGCGAGTCCAGCAGCGGCACCCACCGCTTGCCGGACTGATCCCAGCGGTACGCCCCGCCGATGTCGGTGCGGGCGTAGGCGAGGTTCTTCTCCTTGCGGTTGAAGATGATGCCGGGGACGAAGCCGCCGCCGTCCACCCGGACGTTCCGCCAGGTGTAGGCGTCGGCCTGGGCCGCGCCCCGGTCGGAGGTGCCGGGGGCCGCGTCGGGGCGGGCCGCCGCGGGGGAGGCGGCCGCGGTGAGCAATCCGCCGACGAGCGCCAGCGCGGCCATGAGCGCGCCGATCGGTCTTCTGCCTTTGCTGCGCACGGGAACTTCCTCTCCGGACGTGGGGGTAGTGAGGCGTGCGGGCTGTGCGGGCGAAGATTTGGGAGCGCTCCCATGCGTGCGTCATCCGATGTTAGCGGCCGGATGGGCGCGCGAGAAGGGTGAAGTCAAGTGGTCCTCAAGGGGTGTTGGGGGCCGAGCGCCCGTATGCGCGCCATGCATTGCCCGGCGCCCGCAAGGGCCCCATCATCAGCGGGAGTTGCCGCCGCATCAGGCCCCCGTCGCCGTCATGTCACGCCCGGCGCGACACCCGGCGACGGAGGCCGTCCACGGCACGAGGACCGAGGCGAGGAGTGAGCATGGGTCGGATCACACGCAGGAGTCTGACGGTCGCGGCCGCCGGGGCGCTGGCCGCGACCGTCACCGCGGGCGACGCGCTGGCGGACGGGCGGGGCGGTGGGCACCGGCCCGAGTTCCGCGGAATGTGGCTGGCCACCGTGGCCAACCGCGACTGGCCGTCCAGGCCCGGTCTCGGCGCCGCCGAGCAGCGGGCCGAACTGCTCGCCTTCCTCGACACCGCCGTGGACCGCAGGCTCAACGCGGTCGTCTTCCAGGTGCGGCCGACGGCGGACGCGCTGTGGCCCTCACCGTACGAGCCGTGGGCGGAGTGCCTCACCGGCGTCCAGGGCCGGGACCCGGGCTGGGACCCGCTGGGCACCGCCGTGCGCGAGGCGCACCGGCGCGGTCTGGAGCTGCACGCCTGGTTCAACCCGTACCGGATCGCCAACCACACCGACCCCTCCCGGCTGGTCCCCACGCATCCGGCCCGGGTGCACCCCGAGTGGGCCGTGCCGTACGGCGGGAAGCTCTACTACAACCCCGGGCTGCCCGAGGTCCGCCGGTTCGTCCAGGACGCCATGCTGGACGCGGTCGCGCGCTATGACATCGACGCCGTCCACTGGGACGACTACTTCTACCCCTATCCGGTGGCCGGCCAGGTCTTCGACGACGACGCGGCCTACGAGCGCCACGGCGCGGGCTTCCCGGACCGGGCGGCCTGGCGGCGGAACAACATCGACCGTCTGGTGCACGAGACGGCCGTACGCGTCAAGCGGCTGAAGCCGCGGGTGCGGTTCGGCATCAGCCCGTTCGCCGTCTGGCGCAACCAGGCCACCGACCCGCTCGGCTCCGCCACCACGGCAGGGGTGCAGACCTACGACGACCTCTACGCGGACACCCGTGCCTGGGTGCGGCGGGGGTGGCTCGACTACATCGTGCCGCAGGTCTACTGGAACATCGGTTTCACCGCCGCCGACTACGCGGTGCTCGTCCCCTGGTGGTCCCGGGTGGTGCGGGGCTCCGGGGTGCGCCTCTACATCGGCGAGGCGCTCTACAAGGCGGGCGATCCGGCGCAGCCCGCGCCCTGGCAGGACCCCGCGGAGCTGTCCCGGCACCTCACCTTCGACCGGGACTTTCCGCAGGTGCGCGGCAATGTCTGGTTCTCGGCGAAGGAAGTGGCCGCCGACCGCAACGGCGCCATGGCGCGCGTGGTCGCCGACCACTATCCGTATCGGGTCCGTCCGCCCCGCTGAACCGGGCCGTGGCCCGTGGGACGGCTACCGCCGGCCGGGTCCGGTGGCCAGGTGGCGGACGACCGAGTCGGGGCCGGGGGAGAACAGGCACTCGTGGCCGTCGTCCTCGTAGCGGATACGGTAGGGCGGCTCTCCGTGGTCCCCGAGCACTTCGATGATCTCCGCCACACGGTCGTGAATTCCGACAACCCTGCCGTGCACCAGCAGCTTGTCGCCTACGGTCGCCTCCATCTGCGTGACCTCCTGTCCGCCGGAGGGCAATGCGATCTGCCGAGGACAATGCGATCCCTGAAGCCAGTCTATGGCTGGTTGTCCTGGTTTGCTCCGGCCGTGGGGTGATTCCGGTCCGCCGCTTCGGGGCTCCGGTCCGTCTTTCCGGGGCCCCGGTCCGCCAGTTCGGCGGCCCGGTCCGGCGCTTCGGGGGCCGGCGCTTCGGGGTGCGCCGCTTCGGGGTGCGCCGCTTCGGGGTGCGCCGCTGAGGACTTCCGCGCCCGGCCCGGCGCGGGGGTCCGTACCGCCGCCGGGACCCTGGCCCGCTGTGTCACCCCGATGCACACCAGCACCGCGAGGGCGGCGATGGGGGCGGCGGGGGTCAGCTCCTCGTCGAGGAGCAGCACCGACCACACCAGGGTGAGCAGCGGCTGGGCCAGCTGGAGCTGGCTGGCCCTGGCCACCCCGATGGCGGCCATCCCCCGGTACCAGACCACCAGGCCCATGAACTGCGAGCCGGCCGCCAGCCACACCAGCCCGGCCACCGCCCGGCCGCCGAGGTGGACGTCCTCGGCGGCCAGCGCGAGCACCGCGCCCGGCACCGACAGCGGCAGACAGCCCACCAGCGCCCAGCCGATCACCTGCCAGCCCGGCATATGGGCGGCCAGCCGGCCGCCCTCCGTATAGCCCGCCGCGCACACCAGCAGCGCGGCGAACAGATACAGATCGCCGGTGGTGAGCGCGCCGCCGCTCTGCTGCACCGCGAAGGCGATCACGACCGCGGCCCCGGCCAGCGCCGCCGCCCAGAACACCCGCGAGGGCCGCACTCCGGTGCGTACGGCGGAGAGGGCGGCGGTGGTCAGCGGCAGCAGGCCGACCACCACGGCCGAGTGCGCGGTGGTGGCGGTCTGGAGCGCGAGCGTGGTCAGCAGCGGGAAGCCCACGACGACCCCGGCCGCGACGACCAGCAGCCCAGGCCAGTGGCGGCGGTCCGGCACCGGGACCCGCAGGGCGGCCAGCGCCCCGCCCGCGATCAGTGCGGCGAGCACCATCCGGCAGGCGGTCGCCGACCAGGGGCCGAAGCCGGTGAGCGCCCACGCGGTGGCGGGGAAGGTGAGGGAGAAGGCGGCCACGCCGAGCGCGGCGAGCGCGGTGCCGGTCCGGGGGGCGGGTGGCGCCGGGGTGCCGGTACGGGAGGCGGACGGGGCCGGGGCGCCCCGGCCCGGCGCGGGGCCGCCTGCGGGGCCGCCGCTCACCGCTATCGCACTGCCCTCAGTAGCGCTATCCTGTGCTGTCATGCATCAGCGTAGCAGTGTGGCCGAACTCGCGGAATCGCTCCGGAAAGAGCTGGACCGCTACTCGCCGGGAGAGAAGCTGCCGTCCAGCCGTGCCCTGGTCGAGCGCTACCGGGTGAGCCCGGTGACCGTCTCCCGCGCCCTCGCCGCGCTCACCGCCGAAGGGCTGGTGACCACCCGCCCCGGCGCCGGCGCCTTCCGCGCCGACCGGCCACGGGACCGGGCACCACAGCCGGGCGACACCTCCTGGCAGGAGGTCGCGCTGAGCGTGGAGACGGCCGGTGAGTCGGTGCCGCGCTCGGTGGACGCCTCCGGCGTCCTGGCCACGCTCGCCGCCCCGCCGCCCGGGATCCTGGAGTTCAACAGCGGCTATCTGCACTCCTCGCTCCAGCCCGAACGGGCCCTGGCCGCCGCCCTGGCACGGGCCGGCCGGCGGCCCGGGGCGTGGGGCCGCCCGCCGGTGGAGGGGCTCGCGGAGCTGCGCGCCTGGTTCGCCCGGGAGATCGGCGGCCCGGCCGGAGTCCTCGGCGCCGCCGACGTCCTGGTCACCGCGGGCGGCCAGGCCGCGCTCACCTGCGCGCTGCGCGCGCTCGCACCGCCCGGCGCGCCCGTCCTGGTCGAGTCCCCCACCTACCCCGGGATCCTCGCCGCCGCCCGCGCCTCCGGGCTGCGGCCCGTCCCGGTCCCGGTGGACGCCGACGGAATCCGCCCCGATCTGCTCGCCGAGGCACTGCGGGCGACCGGCGCCCGGGTCGTCGTGTGCCAGCCGCTGTTCCAGAACCCCACCGGCGCCGTGCTCTCCGCACAGCGGCGCCGCGAGGTGATCGGGATCGCCCGTGCGGCGGGCGCGTTCGTGGTGGAGGACGACTTCGCGCGCCGGCTCGTCCACGAGGACGCGCCCCCGCTGCCCGCCACCCTCGCCGCCGACGACCCCGACGGGGTGGTGGTCCACGTCTGCTCGCTCACCAAGGCCACCTCGCCCAGCCTGCGGGTGGGCGCGCTCGCCGCCCGCGGCCCCGCGCTGGAGCGGCTGCGCGCGATCCAGGTCGTCGACAGCTTCTTCGTGCCCCGCCCGCTCCAGGAGGCCGCGCTGGAACTGGTCGGCGCGCCGGCCTGGCCCCGCCATCTGCGCGGCGTCGCCGCCGAGCTGCACGCCCGCCGGGAGGCGCTGGTCACCGCGGTCCGGCGGGAGCTGCCCGGACTTCAGCTGCGCCATGTGCCGCCCGGCGGCTACCACCTGTGGCTGCGGCTGCCTCAGGGCGCCGACGAGACCGCCCTGGCCTCCGCAGCGCTGCGCGCCGGGGTCGCCGTCGCCCCCGGCCGCCCGTACTTCTGCGCCGAACCGCCCGCGCCGCATGTGCGGCTGAGCTTCGCGTCGGTGGCGGGCGCCGGTGAACTGGCCGAAGGGGTACGGCGGTTGCGCACCGCGTGCGACGAGGTGCTGGGCGGGGCGTAGGGGCCCCGCCGGTGGCGGCCGGACGGAAATCCGTCGCGGTACCGGCCGGGCCGCTGGTAGGAAGAGCCCATGATCGACGGTTATGAGGTCTCCACCGACCCCGCCCGGCTCGACCCCGCCCGTATCCACCACTGGCTGTCCACCGACGCCTACTGGGCCCTCGGCCGCTCCCGCGAGAAGCAGGACCGCGCGATCGCCGGCTCGCTCAACTTCGGCGTGTACGACACCGCTTCGGGCGCCCAGGTCGCGTACGCCCGCGTGGTCACCGACCACGCCACCTTCGCCTGGCTCTGCGACGTCTACGTGGACCGGGCCGCGCGCGGCAAGGGCCTGGGCACCGCTCTGGCCGGCGCCGTACGCGACCACCTGGCACCCCACGGGCTGCGCCGCATCCTGCTCGCCACGCACGACGCGCACGGCGTCTACGCGAAGGCCGGCTTCGAGCCGCTCGACGACCCGGAGCACTGGATGGCCCTGGCCTTCTCCCGGCAGCGGGCCACCGGAGCGGGGGTGTGACCGTACGACGCCGGGATGACGTTTCGGCTGACGCCGGTCGCCGCCGGCCGTAGTTCCTCGCGGCTGGGGGAGCGCTTCGGCGAGGACCGGCCGCCAGGCCCGGAGGGCCGGCGCGCCGCCCCGGCGCTCCGGCCGCCGACCGCGGCGGAGCCGCGTTACCGCTCGCCGTCGGCCCGCGGCCGGGGGACCGGCGTCGCGCCGGGCTTTCCCCCGCTGGCCCAACTCGCCCTGCGTGACTGTGAGATGGGCCACTGGGCGGCCCGCTCGCCGGCCGATGTGAGGGCATGCGCACCGCGGGCGGTGGACGCCTGGCTCAGCGATCCGTGGTCCGCGCCGCACGCCCGCTCTCCCCGGTCACCCTCACCGGCCGGGCGGGCGAGCGGACGTTACGCGTGGGCGGTGTGGGACGCGGGCGCTCACGGGCCCTGCGTGACCTCTTCGGCCAGCAGGTCCATCAGCAGGCCGTCGTGCCACGTACCGTCCGGACCGCGCTCGTAGGACCGCATGACGCCGACCGGCCGGAAGCCGACCTTGCGGTAGCAGCGGATCGCGGCGGCGTTGTCCGCGGCCGGGTCGATCACGATCCGGTGGTGGCCCAGGTCGTCGATCAGATGGCGGGCCAGGGTGCGTACGGCGTCGGTGCCCAGCCCCCGCCCGTGCACCGCCGGGTCCAGATAGATGTCGATGCTCGCGTGCCGGTAGTCCGGATCGGCCTCGGCCGACCACTGGATCATGCCGATCACCGCGTCCTCGTACTCGATGGTCAGGTGCTCGCCGCCGGGCTCGGCCAGGTCCTCGCGCACCGCCGCCACCAGGTCCGCGCCACCTCGCCAGCGCGCGTAGACCTCGGGTTTCGCGCGGATCGCGGCCAGGGCGGGGACATCGGAGGGGGTGGTGGGGCGCAGCACCACCCGCGCGCCCCGCAGAGTCGTCGGCATGGTCGCGACGATCTCAGGAAGCGCGGGCGGTGACCAGAGCGCTTATGTCTGTCCGGTGTCTGTCCGGTGCCCTTTCGGATCTGGCCAGGGTCCTTTCGGGAAAGGGCCGAGTACCGGATATCTTGATGTCGAGCAATGTTGCAGACGTGGAGCGGAGCACCCGGTGACTGACTCGACCATCATCTATACGCACACGGACGAGGCCCCTGCCCTCGCGACGTACTCGTTCCTGCCGGTGATCGAGGCGTACGCCTCGACGGCCGGGGTCACCGTGGAGAGCCGGGACATCTCTCTGGCGGGGCGGATCATCGCCCAGTTCCCGGAGTACCTCGAGGAGGGCCAGCGCATCCCGGACGCCCTCGCGGAGCTGGGTGAACTCGCCAAGACCCCTGAGGCCAACATCATCAAGCTGCCGAACATCTCGGCCTCGATCCCGCAGCTGAAGGCGGCGATCGCCGAGCTTCAGCAGCAGGGCTACGCGCTGCCGGCCTACCCGGACGACCCGAAGACCGACGAGGAGCGGGAGATCCGCGCCCGTTACGACAAGGTCAAGGGCTCCGCCGTGAACCCGGTGCTGCGCGAGGGCAACTCCGACCGCCGCGCCCCCGCCTCGGTGAAGAACTACGCCAAGGCCAACCCGCACCGCATGGGCGCCTGGACGGCCGATTCCAAGACCAATGTGGCCCACATGGACGCGGACGACTTCCGCTCCACCGAGAAGTCCGTGGTGATCTCCGAGGACGGTGCGCTGCGCATCGAGCTGGCGGGCGACGACGGCTCCACCACCGTGCTGCGCGAGTCGGTGCCGGTGCTGGCGGGCGAGGTCGTGGACGCCTCCGTGATGCGCGTCGCGGCGCTGCGCGAGTTCCTCTCGGCGCAGGTCGCCCGCGCCAAGGCCGAGGGTGTGCTGTTCTCGCTGCACATGAAGGCCACGATGATGAAGGTCTCCGACCCGATCATCTTCGGCCACGCCGTACGGGCCTTCTTCCCCAAGACCTTCGCCGAGCACGGTGAGACCCTCGCCGCCGCCGGGCTGACCCCGAACGACGGTCTGGGCGGCATCCTCAAGGGTCTGGAGTCCCTGCCCGAGGGCGCGGCGATCAAGGCGTCCTTCGACGCCGAGCTGGCCGAGGGCCCGGAGCTGGCCATGGTCGACTCCGACCGCGGCATCACCAACCTGCACGTGCCGTCCGACGTCATCGTCGACGCCTCCATGCCGGCCATGATCCGTACCTCCGGCCACATGTGGGGCCCGGACGGCGAGGAGCACGACACCCTCGCGGTGATCCCGGACAGCAGCTACGCCGGGATCTACCAGGCCGTGATCGAGGACTGCCGCGCCCACGGCGCCTTCGACCCGGCCACCATGGGCTCGGTGCCCAACGTCGGTCTGATGGCGCAGAAGGCCGAGGAGTACGGCAGCCACGACAAGACCTTCGAGATCCCCACCACGGGCACCGTCCGCGTCCTGGACAAGGCGGGCAACGCGGTCATCGAGCAGGTCGTCGGCGCCGGTGACATCTTCCGCATGTGCCAGACCAAGGACGTGCCGATCCAGGACTGGGTCAAGCTCGCCGTCACCCGCGCCCGCGCCACCGGCGACCCGGCCGTCTTCTGGCTCGACGAGGGCCGCGCGCACGACGCCAACCTCATCGAGAAGGTCAAGGCGTACCTGCCCGAGCACGACACCGAGGGTCTGGACATCAGGATCCTGTCGCCGGTCGAGGCGATCAAGCTCTCCCTGGAGCGGATCCGCCGCGGCGAGAACACGATCTCGGTCACCGGCAACGTGCTGCGTGACTACCTGACCGACCTGTTCCCGATCCTGGAGCTGGGCACCAGCGCCAAGATGCTGTCGGTGGTCCCGCTGATCAACGGCGGCGGTCTGTTCGAGACCGGTGCGGGCGGCTCGGCGCCCAAGCACGTCCAGCAGCTGGTCAAGGAGAACTACCTGCGCTGGGACAGCCTGGGTGAGTTCCTCGCCCTCGCGGTCAGCTTCGAGCACCTCGCGCAGAAGACGGGCAACGCGCGGGCCCAGATCCTGGCCGACACCCTCGACCGGGCGACCGGCACCTTCCTCGCCGAGAACAAGTCGCCCAGCCGCCGCGTCGGTGGTATCGACAACCGCGGCAGCCACTTCTACCTGGCCCTGTACTGGGCCCAGGAGCTGGCCAAGCAGACCGAGGACGCCGACCTGGCCAAGGCGTTCGCCCCGCTCGCCGAGACCCTCACCGCCCAGGAGCAGAAGATCGTCGACGAGCTGATCGCCGTCCAGGGCTCCCCGGCCGAGATCGGCGGCTACTACCAGCCCGACCCGGCCAAGGCCGGGGCCGTCATGCGCCCGTCCGCGACCCTCAACCAGGCCCTCGCCACCCTCGGCTGAGGCCCGGCCGCACCACAGCACCACCGCACCACGAAACCGCCCCGACCGGACCCGTCCGGCCGGGGCGGTTTCCGCCCCGGCACCGTGCGCGGACGCTCGGCCCCGCAGGAGGGAACCCATGAGCACGGCACCCGACTCGCCCGGTGCCCCCGCCCCGGCCACGGCCGGCGCGACCGCGGTGACGAACCTGATCGCCCGCTACGCACAGCTGGTGGACGCCGGGGACTTCGCCGGCGTCGGTGACCTGTTCGCCGACGCCACCTTCACCGGCAGCGGCCCCTCCGCGCACGGCCGCGACGCCGTGGCGGCGATGCTCCGCGACAGCGTGATCCGCTACGAGGACGGCACGCCCCGCACCCACCACGTCACCAGCAACATCGCCGTCGAGGTCGACGAGGAAGCCGGCACCGCCGCCGCGGACTCCTACGTCACCGTCTTCCAGGCCGCGCCCGGCCTCCCCCTCCAGCCCATCGCGGCAGGACGCTACCGCGACCGCTTCGTCCGCGACGACGGACGGTGGCGCTTCCTCGAGCGCCGGGTCCACCTCCACCTGACCGGCGACCTCAGCCACCACCTGCGCGCATAGGTCACTGGCCCGGCGCCGTGACCAGGCCGGACCTCATTGCATAAAGCTGCGATCATACGTATAGTCATGCCATACTCAAGGGAGGATGGCGATGGCGATACGTGCTGCGGTGGCAGGGGCGAGCGGATACGCGGGCGGGGAGCTGCTGCGCCTGCTGCTCGCCCACCCCGAGGTGGAGATCGGCACCCTGACCGGCAACTCCAACGCCGGGCAACCCCTCGCCCAGCTCCAGCCGCACCTGCTGCCGCTGGCCGGGCGCGTCCTGGCGCCCACCACCGCCGAGGCGCTGGCCGGGCATGACGTGGTCTTCCTGGCGCTCCCGCACGGGCAGTCCGCCGCTGTGGCCGAGCAGCTCGGCGACCAGGTGCTGGTCATCGACTGCGGCGCCGACTTCCGGCTGAAGGACGCGGCGGACTGGGAGAGGTTCTACGGTTCACCGCACGCCGGCACCTGGCCCTACGGCCTCCCCGAGCTGCCCGGGGCCCGCACCGCGCTGGCGGGGTCCAGGCGCGTCGCGGTGCCGGGCTGCTACCCCACCGCCGTCTCCCTCGCGCTCTTCCCGGCGTACGCGGCGGGGCTGCTGGAGCCCGAAGCGGTGATCGTCGCCGCCTCCGGCACCTCGGGCGCGGGCAAGGCGCCCAAGCCGCATCTGCTCGGCAGCGAGGTCATGGGCGCCATGAGCCCGTACGGCGTCGGCGGCGGCCACCGGCACACTCCCGAGATGATCCAGAACCTGTCGGCCGCGGCGGGGGAGCGGGTCTCGGTCTCCTTCACCCCGACCCTCGCCCCGATGCCCCGCGGCATCCTCGCCACCTGCAGCGCCAAGGCCAGGCCCGGAGTGACCGGGGAGAGCCTGCGGGCGGTGTACGTCAAGGCGCTGCGGGACGAGCCGTTCGTCACCCTCCTCCCCGAGGGCCAGTGGCCCTCCACCGCCGCCGTGTACGGATCCAACGCCGCGCTGCTCCAGGTCGCCCATGACGAGGCGGCCGGCCGCGCCATCGTGATCAGCGCCATCGACAACCTCACCAAGGGCACCGCGGGTGGCGCGGTGCAGAGCATGAACATCGCCCTCGGCCTCCCCGAGGAGCTGGGACTTTCCACGATCGGAGTCGCTCCATGAGCGTTACGGCAGCCCAGGGCTTCACGGCCTCCGGTGTCGCGGCAGGGATCAAGGAGAACGGAAACCCCGATCTCGCACTCGTGGTGAACACCGGCCCGCGCCTGGCCGCCGCGGCCGTCTTCACCTCCAACCGGGTCAAGGCCGCCCCCGTCCTGTGGTCCGAGCAGGTCATCAAGGGCGGTCAGGTCTCCGCCGTCGTCCTCAACTCCGGTGGCGCCAACGCCTGCACCGGCCCGCTGGGCTTCCAGGACACCCACGCCACCGCGGAGAAGGTCGCCGACGTCCTCGGCCACAGCGCGGGCGAGGTCGTCGTCGCCTCCACCGGACTGATCGGCGTCCGGCTGCCCATGGACGCGGTGCTGTCCGGGGTGGACAAGGCCGCCGACGCGCTCTCCGCGCACGGCGGCGAGAAGGCCGCCATCGCCATCAAGACCACCGACACCGTCCACAAGACGGCCGTCGCCACCAGCCCGGCCGGCTGGACCGTCGGCGGTATGGCCAAGGGCGCCGGGATGCTGGCCCCGGGCCTGGCCACCATGCTCGTCGTCCTCACCACCGACGCCGACCTGGACGCCCCCGGCCTGGACACCGCGCTGCGCGCCGCCACCCGCACCACCTTCGACCGGATCGACTCCGACGGCTGCATGTCCACCAACGACATGGTGCTGCTGATGGCCTCCGGCGCCTGTGGTGTCACGCCCGACGCCGCGGAGTTCGCCGAGGCGGTCCGCGCGGTCTGCGCCGACCTCGCCCGCCAGCTGATCGGGGACGCCGAGGGCGCCTCCAAGGACATCCGGATCGAGGTCGTGGGCGCGGCCACCGAGGACGACGCCGTGGAGGTGGGCCGCTCCATCGCCCGCAACAACCTCCTCAAGTGCGCCATCCACGGCGAGGACCCCAACTGGGGCCGGGTGCTGTCCGCGATCGGCACCACCTCCGCCGCCTTCGAACCGGACCAGCTCAACGTGGCCATCAACGGCGTCTGGGTGTGCAAGAACGGCTCGGTCGGCGAGGACCGCGAGCTGGTCGACATGCGCTACCGCGAGGTCCGCATCACCGCCGACCTGTCCGCGGGCAGCGAATCGGCCGTGATCTGGGCCAACGACCTGACCGCCGACTACGTCCACGAGAACAGCGCGTATTCCTCATGAGCCAGCCGACCGCCCGTAAACACACCGCCCTGCCCAAGGCCCGCATCCTCATCGAGGCGCTGCCCTGGCTGACCCGCCACCACGGCAAGACCGTGGTGATCAAGTTCGGCGGCAACGCCATGGTCGACGACGAGCTGAAGGCCGCCTTCGCCCAGGACGTCGTCTTCCTGCGCCATGCGGGCCTGCGCCCCGTCGTGGTCCACGGCGGCGGCCCCCAGATCAGCGCCCAGCTCGACCGGCACGGCCTGGTGAGCGAGTTCAAGGCGGGGCTGCGGGTCACCACCGACGAGGCCATGGATGTCGTACGGATGGTGCTGGCCGGACAGGTCCAGCGCGAACTGGTCGGGCTGCTCAACCGGCACGGCCCGCTGGCCGTCGGCATGACCGGCGAGGACGCGCATCTGATGTCCGCCACCAAGCACTTCGCCGAGATAGACGGCGAGCGGGTGGACATCGGCCGGGTCGGCCAGATCACCGAGCTGGACACCGGCGCGGTCCAGGCGCTGCTGGACGACGGCCGCATCCCGGTCGTCTCCTCCATCGCCCGCAGCGCCGACGACGGCCACGTCTACAACGTGAACGCGGATACGGCGGCGGCCGCGCTCGCCGCCGCGCTGGGCGCCGAGACGCTGATGGTGCTCACCGACGTCGAGGGCCTGTACGCCGACTGGCCCGACAGCGACGAGGTGATCAGCAAGCTCACCGCGAGCCAGCTGGAGAAGCTGCTGCCGGAGCTGGCCAGCGGCATGGTGCCGAAGATGGAGGGATGCCTGTACGCCGTGCGCAACGGCGTCAGCACCGCCCGTGTCCTCGACGGGCGCGTCCAGCACTCCATCCTGCTGGAGATCTTCACCGACGAGGGCATCGGCACGATGGTCCTGCCGGACGGGGCCGTACCCCATCAGAATGACAACGACCCCCAGGGGGAGGACCAGTGAGCAACGAGGAGCTGACGCGGCGCTGGCAGGGGGCGCTGATGGACAACTACGGCACCCCCCGCGTCCCGCTCACCCACGGCGAGGGCGGCAAGGTCTGGGACGCGGACGGCAAGGAGTACCTCGACTTCGTCGGCGGGATCGCCGTCAACTCCCTCGGCCACGCCCACCCCGCCGTGGTGCGGGCCGTGTCCGACCAGATCGCCACCCTCGGCCATGTCTCCAACCTCTTCGTCGCCGAACCCCCGGTGGCGCTCGCCGAGCGGCTGCTCCAGCTCTTCGGCCGCTCCGGGCGCGTGTACTTCTCCAACTCCGGCGCGGAGGCGGTCGAGGCCGCCTTCAAGATCGGGCGGCGCACCGGACGCACCCATATGGTGGCCACCACCGGCGGCTTCCACGGCCGCACCATGGGCGCCCTCGCGCTGACCGGCCAGCCCGCCAAGCAGGACCCCTTCCGTCCGCTGCCCGGCGACGTCACCCATGTGCCGTACGGGGACGTGGAGGCGCTGCGCGCGGCCGTCACCACCGACACCGCCTTCGTCATCGTGGAGCCCATCCAGGGCGAGAACGGCGTCATCGTGCCGCCGGCCGGCTACCTCGCGGCGGCGCGCGAGATCACCCGGGCCACCGGCACCCTGCTGGTGCTCGACGAGATCCAGACCGGCATCGGCCGGACCGGGCACTGGTTCGAGCACCAGGCGCAGGGTGTCGAGCCCGATGTCGTCACCCTCGCCAAGGGGCTCGGCGCCGGGCTGCCGATCGGCGCCACCATCGCCTTCGGGCCCGCGGCCGAGCTGCTGACCCCGGGCCAGCACGGCTCCACCTTCGGCGGGAACCCCGTCGCCTGCGCCGCCGCGCTCGCCGTCCTGGAGACCATTGCCGCCGACGGCATCCTGGACCGGGTCAAGCGGGCGGGGGAGCGGCTGCGTAACGGAATCGAATCACTCGACCACGCTCTGGTGGACCGGGTCCGTGGCGCCGGGCTGCTGCTCGGTATCGTGCTCACCGAGTCCCTCGCGCCGCAGGTGCAGCAGGCGGCTCAGGACGCGGGACTCCTGGTGAACGCGGTCGCGCCGGATGTGGTCCGGCTCGCCCCGCCGCTCGTCGTCGCCGACGACGAGGTGGACACCTTCCTCCGGGAGCTGCCCGCCGTCCTGGACGCCGTCCACGAGGGTCACGGGGAACGACGAGCCGGAGACTGACGACACCGATGACCGAGGCGCAGCACACCGACGCACAGGACGCCAACCACGGACCGGCCCTGCCGCACACCCGCACCGCACGCCACCGCCGGATCGTGGACATCCTGAACCGGCAGCCCGTGCGCTCCCAGAGCCAGCTCGCCAAGCTTCTCGCCGACGACGGGCTCTCCGTCACCCAGGCGACGCTCTCCCGGGACCTTGACGAGCTGGGCGCGGTGAAGATCCGCAACACCGGCGGTGAGCTGATCTACGCGGTGCCGAGCGAGGGCGGCGACCGTACGCCGCGCGCCCCGCTCGGCGAGTCGGCGAGCGAGGCGCGGATGGCCCGGCTGGCGGGCGAGCTGCTGATCTCGGCGGAGGCGTCGGCCAACCTCGTGGTGCTGCGCACTCCGCCGGGCGCCGCCCAGTTCCTCGCCTCGGCCATCGACTCGGCGGAGCTGCACGACATCCTCGGCACCATCGCGGGCGATGACACCCTCCTGCTGATCAGCCGCGACCCGGCGGGCGGCCAGCCGCTCGCCGACCATCTGCTGCGGCTGGCCCAGAAGGAGCGTTAGCGCCCTTCCGGCGGATGATCTGCGCGCCGGCACTCCCCGGAGTGCCGGCGCGTCAGTCCGCTGACGCGTCGGCGCGGCGCCGGGCCCGGTACGACATCCAGGCCGCGACCAGCGCACCGGAGACGTTGTGCCACACCGAGAACACGGCGGCCGGGAGCGCGGCCAGCGGGCTGAAGTGGGCGGCGGCCAGGGAGGCGGCGAGCCCGGAGTTCTGCATGCCGACCTCGAAGGCCATGGCGCGGCTGGCGGGCGCGCCCAGCCGGGCCACCTTGCCCGCCCCGTACCCCAGCGCCAGGCCGAGCCCGTTGTGGAGCACCACGGCCAGCAGCACCAGCGCCGCCGCCGACTTGATGGTGTCCGCGCTGGCCGCCACCACGACCGCGACGATCACGCCGATCGTGACGGCCGACAGCCAGGGCAGCAGCCCCAGCACCCGGTGGATGAACCGCCCGGCGAACAGCCGGACCACCAGCCCCGCGACCACCGGCAGCAGCACGGTCTTGAGGATGTCGGTGACCATCGAGCCCGCGTCCACCGGCAGGAACTCCCCGGCCAGCAGCAGCGTCAGCGGCGGGGTGACCAGCGGTGCGAGCACCGTGGAGACGGTGGCGACGGACACCGACAGCGCCACATCGCCGCGCGCCAGGTACGTCACCACGTTCGAGGCCGTACCGCTCGGCGCGCAGCCGACCAGGATGACGCCGGCCGCCAGCTGGGGGGAGAGACCGAGGGCGTGCGCGATCAGCCACCCCAGCCCCGGCATGATCACGTAGTGCGCGACCAGTCCGAGGGCCACCGCCCACGGCCGCTTGACGACACCGGAGAAGTCCCGCGGGGTCATGGTCAGCCCCATGCAGAACATGATCACGCCGAGCAGGTAGGGCACGTCCGGAGCCCAGCCGCTGAAGGTGCCGGGCGTGCTGAGGCCGGCCGCGCCGGCGGCGAGCACCAGGATGGGGAAGACGGTGACGGCCCGCCGGGCCGCCCGGTCGGTGGAAGCGGACTCCGGCGACGAGGCGGGCGTCTGCGCCGCCGCCGTCGGGGAGTCCGCCGCGGAGCTGTTCGATTCGGAGCGCACCGCGTGATGGAACGCTTCCGGAGGCACCTTCCGCAACACCGTCTCGTTATGTGGTCACTACGCCCACTATGTGGCGGTGAGGGGCGGCAGCGGGAGCGGTAGCCCCGGCAGCCCGTCCATGCTGCTGGCGATGTGCTCCTTCTTGTGGAAGTAGCGGTCCAGCGACTCGTCGTCCTCCCGCTGGAAGCGGGAGGCGTGCAGCGGGCGGTCCTCGCGGTAGTCCATAAACGGGACCGCGTAGCCGCAGGTGTCCCGGATCAGCTCGGCGGTCACCACGATGATCGCCCGCAGCCCGTGGGCGCGGACGTCGATGTCCGGGAAGTGCTCCAGCAGCCCGGCGAAGCGCGGATCGTCACGGAACACCGGCTCGCCCCGGCCGTGGACGCGCACGATGTTCGGCGGGCCGGTGAAGGCGCACCACATCAGGGTGATCCTGCCGTTCTCCCGCAGATGGGCGACGGTCTCCGCGTTGCTCCCCGCGAAGTCCAGGTAGGCCACGGTCAGTTCGTCCAGCACGGCGAAGGAGCCGGTGAGCCCCTTCGGTGAGAGGTTCACCGTGCCGTCCCCGGCCAGCGGGGCGGTGGCGGTGAAGAAGATCTTCTGCTCTTCGATGAAGGTGCGGAGTCTGCCGTCTATGCGTTCGTACACCTTTCCCATGTGGCGCATTATCCCTGCGGATGGCGGCCAGGGCGATGGTTCCATGGGCGTATGGCCTCCAAGAAAGCCTCCGCACGAGCCTCGGCACGGTCCTCGTCACGGCCCTCCGCGACCGGGCCCGCGGTCCGGATCCGCCGGGTGTACGACACCCCCGAACCGGACGACGGCACCCGCGTCCTGGTGGACCGCGTCTGGCCGCGCGGTCTGGCCAAGGCCGACGCCCACCTGGACGAATGGACCAAGGACGCCGCCCCCTCCACCGAACTGCGCCGCTGGTACGGCCACGACCCGGACCGCTTCCCCGAGTTCACCCGCCGCTACCACGCGGAACTCGCCGACCCGGACCGCCGCGCCGCCGTCGACCACCTGCGCACCCTGGCCGCCGCCGGCCCCCTGACCCTCCTCACCGCGGTCAAGGACCTCGACCACGGCCATGTCCAGGTGCTGGCCGAGGCGATCCGCGGCCACGGCTGACCGCCGCCCCAGCCGCGGGCCATGCGCGCACTCCTCGTCGCGGCGGAGGCGGGACGGAGCCGGAGTCATACGCACAGCCCTGCCGCATAGCGGGCGAAACCGCTCGTGTGCCAGGTCGAGCCGTCGGCGGTGACGACGAACGCCTCGGCGTCGGACAGCCGTCCCAGCCAGGGGCGGGCGCGCTCGGCGTCCATCGCGCAGGCCGCCGTGGCCCAGGCGTCCGCGTCCGCCAGGCTGGTGGCGATCACGGTGACCGAGGCCGGTCCGCGCGCCGGGGGCAGTCCGGTGCGCGGGTCCAGGATGTGGCGGCCCCGCTCGGCCGGACCAGAGGTGGCCACGGCCAGTTCGCCGTGGGCCGCCACGACCGCCGCCAACTCGCCCCGGCGCAGCGGATCGGCGATGCCCACCCGCCATGGGCCGCCGTGCACCTGGACGTCGCCGCCGCCGTTCACACACACCGACCCGGCGCCCGCCGACACCAGCATCCGGGCCGCGCGCTCCACGGCCCAGCCCTTGACCAGGCCCGTCGGGTCGAGCCGCCGGCCGCCGTAGCGCGCGCTGAACCAGCCGCCGCTGCGGTGTTCGGCCACCTCGCACATCCGCAGCACCTCCCGGACCTCCGGATCGCACCGTGACAGCGTCAGCTCACCGCGGCCCAGCCGGCTGATCTGGCTGTCCCGGCGGTAGGTGGAGAACAGCTCGTCCACCCGGTGCAGCCCGGCCACGGCCCCGTCCAGCGCGGCCCGCACCCGGGGCCGGTCGGCGGCCGCGACGTCGCGCACGTCGAAGGAGAAGACCGTGCCCATGACGTGCTCGACATGGCGCAGCGGCCCGGGGCCCGCGGGGGGCTCGGCCGTCATCGGACCCCCGCCTTGTCCAGAGCGCTCTGTAAGGACCTGGCATAGCCCTCGCTCGTGTAGGTGGCGCCGGAGACCGTGTCCACCTGCGCGGCGGCCACCGCCTGCTGGTTGAGCTGGGGGACGGCGTCCTGGGCGATCTGCTCGCTCCGCGACCCGGAGTCCGGCGTCCTGACCGCCCGCGCGGCGGTGATCCTGCCGCCGCTGAGGGTGAGGCTCACCTGGACCGGGCCGTACTGCGTCCGGACGACGTCACCGGTGACCGTACGGGCATCGCCGTCGCCGGCCCGGCCGTCCGCACCGCCCCCGCCCGGCGCCGCCGTGGCCGCGACCGGGGGCGCCTGCCCCGGCTGGTTCCGGGCGACGGCCTGGCCGCCCCCCGCGCCTGGCTGCTTCAGCGCGAGCAGCAGCACCACACCGGAGACGGTCGCGGCCGTGCCCAGGACGACGCGGCGCAGCGGATGCTTCCTCTTCATGGCTTCACCTCGGTCACAGCTCGAAGGATTCGTGGTGGATCCGGCGATCCGGAACCCCCGCCGCACGCAGCGCCCCGTACGCGTGCTCGGCCAGGCCCGGCGGGCCGCACAGATAGACGTCGTGGTCCTCGATGTCGGGAAGCACCTGACGCAGCCGCTCCGCGGTGATCTCCGGCCGGGCGCCGTCCGGCCCGTTCACGGCGTACAGCAGCCGGGCCCCGCGCTCGGTCGCGATCTGCTTCAGCTCGTCCCACAGCGCCAGGTCCGCCACGCTGCGGGCCCGGTACAGCAGGGTGAGGTCACCGCCCTTGCCGGGCAGCGTCTCGAACAGCGCCCGGATCGGCGTGACTCCCGCCCCGCCCGCGATCATCAGCACCTTGCCCCGGCTGCGCCGCGCCGCGGTCATCGCCCCGTACGGGCCCTCCGCCCACACCCGCGTCCCCGGCGCCAGCGAGGCGAGCCGGGTGCTGTGGGCGCCCACCGCCTTCACCGTGATGCGCAGCAGCTCCGGCCGCGGCGGCGCGGAGAGGGAGTACGGATGGGAACCCCAGCGCATCCCCGGCGCCAGGAACCGCCACCGGAAGAACTGCCCCGCCTGCGCCCCGATCCGGTGCAGCCTGCGCCCCTCGATCAGCACCGACACCACCCCGGGCGCCTCCGGCACGACGGCCGCCACCCGCATCCGGTGCCGCAGGTTCAGCCGCAGCGGCACCAGCAGCCGGTACCAGACCACGAGGGCGGTGACCGTGCCGTACAGCGCGTACCAGGCGGTCTCGGCGGTCTGGTGCCCGACGAACTCGGCGCCCGTGGCGAGCTGGTGCCAGAACGTCAGGAAGACCGCCCCATAGGTGAACAGATGCAGGTAGTACCACACCTCGTACGGCATCCGGCGGCGCACCACCCCCGCCGAGACCAGCCCGACCACCACCAGCGCCGCGGTGCCGGCCGTCGCCTCGATCATCTCCGGGTAGTTCATGACCACGGTCACGGTCTGGTCGGCGAGGCCGGTGCCCGCCTGCTGGGCGTACCCCGCGAGGGTCAGCCCGACATGCGTCACGATCAGGCACAGCGCATACCGCCCGCTCATCGCGTGCCACCGCGCCACCCGGTCCGACCCCACCCGCCGCTCCAGCGCCGGAACGCGCGCCATCTGGAGGACGACGAGGGCGAGGACGTACCCGCCGAGCAGCCCGCTGAGCCGCCCGGCGTGGGTGAGCCACTGCGCGGTGCCGTCGACGTTCGGCGTGTTCCGCCACCACAGCGACCACACCGCCGCCGCGCCCGCCCAGCTGAGCAGGATCAACGGCACGGCGGGCGAACGGCGGGGCCGGATGCGGCGCATGGCCTGCCGCCGCCCGGCCCGGCTGTTCAGTAGCGTCGTCACGGCCTGTCCCCTTCCCTTGGGCTCCGGCGCAAGGGGGTACGGCCGGGAGTGCGGGATGACTCAACGGCCGCGGGGATTCACCGGCGGGGCTTCCGGCGACCGCTCAGGGACGCCAGCCGTACTGCGGCGGAATCCGCACATCGCCGCCCAGTTCGCGGGCGGCCCGCCGGGCCCAGGTGGGCTCGCGCAGCAGCTGGCGGCCGATCAGCACCGCGTCCGCCTCGCCCGCCGCGAGGATCTTCTCCGCCTGCTCGGGCTCGGTGATCTCGCCGACCGCCGCCACCGGCATCTCCGTCTCGCGCCGGACCCGGGCGGCGAACGGCACCTGGTAGCCCGGCCCGACCGGGATGGTCACACCGGCCGCGTTGCCCCCGGTGGAGACGTCCATCAGGTCCACGCCGTGCTCGGTGAGGACGCGGGCGAGGGCGACGGTCTCATCGGGGGTCCAGCCGCCCTCCTGAAGCCAGTCGGTGGCCGAGACGCGGAAGAAGAGCGGGAGCTCCTCCGGCCAGACCTCGCGTACCGCGTCGACGACCTCGACGGCGAACCGGACGCGGTTGTCGAAGCTGCCGCCGTAGGCGTCGGTGCGGCGGTTGCTGTGCGCGGAGAGGAAGTTGCCGATCAGGTAGCCGTGGGCGCCGTGGATCTCGATGACCTGGAAACCGGCGGCGAGGGCGAGGCGGGCCGAGGCGCGCCACCGGTCGACGACCTCGTGGATCTCCTCGACGGTCAGCTCGTGCGGGACCTTCAGGCCCGGGTACGGCTCGGCGCTCGGGCCGACCGGCTGCCAGCCGTGCTCGTCGGGAGCGACCGGGCGGTCGCCCTCCCAGGGCCGGCTGGTGGATGCCTTGCGGCCGGCGTGGGCGAGCTGGATGCCGGGGACGGTGCCCTGGCTCTTGAGGAAATCGGTGATCCGGCGCAGGCCGCCGGCCTGCGTCTCGTTCCACAGTCCGAGGTCGTGGGGGGAGATCCGGCCCTCGGGCGACACCCCGGTGGCCTCCATGATGATCAGCCCGGTGCCGCCCGCCGCCCGCGCTCCGTAGTGCTGGAAGTGCCAGTCCGTGGGCACGCCTTCGGCGAGACCCGTGGGGGCGGCGGAGTACATGCACATCGGGGGCATCCACACCCGGTTGGGGATCGTGACGGAACGCAGGGTGTAGGGCTCGAACAGGGAACTCACAAAAACTCCGTACCAGGGGGTTGGGGGAGGCGGCACCGAAAGATGCCGACGAGGCGCATTAGCAGCGCCTCGCATATATCCTCGCCCGAAATAGGCCGCGTATGCAAATAATGGCGCCCGGTCCGGCCCGCTCCGGTCCCGCCGCGTGTCGGCTCAACGCCGTCGGCGCGCCGCGGGCATCAGCAGATCGCTCACCACCGGCAGGTGGTCGGAGGCTTCGGGGTCCACCGTGACCACCTCGGCGGCGAGCGGGCCGATGTCGTGGGAGGCGAGGAGGTAGTCGATACGGGCGTGCGGGTCGGCGGCGTCGTAGGTGAAGCCGTCCCCGGTGCCGGCCTTTGTCCACACGTCGTCGAGCACACCGGTCAGGGTGCGGATCTCCGGGGCCTCGGACGTGGCGTTCAGATCGCCGACCAGGACGGTGCGCCCGGGGTTCGGCCCGAGGAGTTCGGCGATCCGGGCGGACTGCCGCTCGCGCTCCCGGCCGTCGTCGTGCTGAAGGTGCGTCACGGCGAAGGTGACGCGCGTACCGCCCACGTCCAGCGTGGCCCGGAGCAGACCGCGCTGCTCATGGCCGGGGACGAGCGGAAGGTGGGTGTTGGTCCAGGACAGGATCGGCCGGCGGGAGAGCACCGCGGTGCCGTACTGACGGCGCGGCCGGCCGGGCTCCTCCGGGTCCAGGTCGAGGTTGGCGCCGAAGGCGTACCGCATGCCCAGCCGCTCGCCCAGCCAGGCCGGCTGGTCGGCGAAGCCGCTGCGCCGCCAGTACCGGTCGACCTCCTCCAGGCCGATGACGTCCACTCCCAGGGCCTCGATCACCTGGGCGACGCGCTCCAGGTCCAGTACGTCGGCCGGGCTCGCGCCATGGTGGATGTTGAACGTGGCCACGCGCAGCCGCTCCTCCGTACCCGTGGCGGCCGCCGCCGCCCAGGCCGTCCCGGTGGCGGCGGTGGTGCCGAGGCCGATCGCCGCGGCGAGGAACCGGCGGCGGCCGGGAACAGTGATCAGGTGATCCATGCCGGTCAGCGTGCGTTCCGGTGCCGAACGTGGCCCCACGGCGCCGCTCACCGCGCCCGTACGTCCACCGTCCGGACGAGCCGCCGGCCTCACCGACGATCGAACTTGATCGGGTAGGACACCGTCGAGCGCGGCTCGGGCTGCTTCTTGTCGCCCTTCTTATCGCCCTTCTCGCTCTGGAAGTGGACGGGATACCGGTCCTTCTGGTCCGACTCGCCGTCGCGGGTGTTGCCGTCACCGTGGTTGTTGATCCACAGGACCCCCGCCACGATCGCTCCGAACACCATCATCTGCTTCTTCTGCACGGGTCCCGACTCCCCCTCGGTCCACAGCTGCGCTCTCCGCGTCATCCATGGTGACAGCACCGACCCGCCGGACAACCCTCTTGGGGCGCTTTGACGAAACATGCGGCCCAGTGCATACTTATACCTACGACCGTATGAAACGTAAGGAGGGACCCGTGACCGAGCGCGTCGTACTCGCCTATTCAGGCGGCCTGGACACCTCCGTCGCCATTGGCTGGATCGCCGAGGAGACGGGTGCCGAGGTCATCGCCGTCGCCGTGGACGTCGGCCAGGGTGGCGAGGACCTGGACGTCATCCGTAAGCGCGCGCTCGCCTGCGGGGCGGTCGAGGCGGAGGTCGCGGACGCGAAGGACGAGTTCGCCACGGAGTACTGCCTTCCGGCGATCAAGGCCAACGCGCTGTACATGGACCGCTATCCGCTGGTCTCCGCCCTGTCGCGGCCCGCCATCGTGAAGCACCTGGTCGCCGCCGCCCGCAAGCACGGCGCCGGGATCGTCGCCCACGGCTGCACCGGCAAGGGGAACGACCAGGTGCGGTTCGAGGCGGGCATCTCCTCCCTCGCACCGGATCTGACCTGCATCGCGCCGGTCCGGGACTACGCGATGACCCGGGACAAGGCGATCGCCTTCTGCGAGGCCAAGGGCCTGCCGATCGCGACCACCAAGAAGTCCCCGTACTCGATCGACCAGAACGTCTTCGGGCGGGCCGTGGAGACCGGCTTCCTGGAGGACATCTGGAACGCGCCGATCGAGGACGTGTACGAGTACACCTCCGACCCGGCCACCCCGCGCGAGGCCGACGAGGTGATCATCACCTTCGAGAAGGGCGTCCCGGTCGCGATCGACGGCGAGCCGGTCACCGTGCTCCAGGCCATCCAGCGGCTCAACGAGCGGGCGGGTGCCCAGGGTGTCGGCCGGATCGACATGGTCGAGGACCGGCTGGTGGGGATCAAGTCCCGGGAGGTCTACGAGGCCCCCGGCGCCATCGCGCTGATCACCGCCCACCAGGAGCTGGAGAGCGTCACCGTCGAGCGCGAGCTGGCCCGCTACAAGCGGCAGGTCGAGCAGCGGTGGGGCGAGCTGGTCTATGACGGACTGTGGTTCTCGCCGCTCAAGCGGGCGCTGGACGGATTCATCGCCGAGGCGAACGAGCAGGTCTCCGGCGAGATCCGGATGACCCTGCACGGCGGCCGGGCCGTGGCCACCGGGCGCCGGTCGCGGCAGTCGCTGTACGACTTCAACCTGGCGACCTACGACACCGGCGACACCTTCGACCAGTCCCTCTCAAAGGGCTTCATCGAGACCTTCGGCATGTCCAGCAAGATCGCCGCGAAGCGGGACCTCCAGCAGTAGCCCGCGTATCCGCGTACCATCACGGACCACCTCGCCTTCCCGCCGCACGGCGGGAAGGCGGTCGTACACCCACAGCACCACCCGCAACACCAACCACAGCATCACCCGCACAGCACCACCCCACAGCCTGAGGAGCAACAGCGTGAGCAACGGCAACAGCGGTGACGTCCGGCTCTGGGGCGGCCGCTTCGCCGACGGGCCGTCCGAGGCACTGGAGAAGCTCAGCGCCTCCGTGCACTTCGACTGGCGCCTGGCGCCGTACGACATCGCCGGATCCCGCGCCCACGCCCGGGTGCTGCACTCGGCGGGGCTGCTCACCGCCGATGAGCTGGAGCGGATGCTGGCGGGACTGGACCGGTTGGAGGCCGACGTCGCCTCCGGCGCGTTCACCGGCACCATCGCCGACGAGGACGTCCACACCGCCCTGGAGCGCGGTCTGCTGGAGCGGCTGGGCCCGGACCTCGGCGGCAAGCTGCGGGCCGGACGGTCCCGCAACGACCAGATCGCCACCCTCTTCCGGATGTATCTGCGCGACCACGCCCGGATCATCGGCGGGCTGATCGCCGACCTCCAGCAGGCCCTGGTGGGGCTCGCGGAGGCGCACCCCGACGTCGCGATGCCCGGCCGCACCCACCTCCAGCACGCCCAGCCGGTGCTCTTCGCCCACCACGTCCTCGCCCATGTGCAGGCGCTGTCGCGGGACGCGGAGCGGCTGCGGCAGTGGGACGAGCGCACCGCCGTCTCGCCGTACGGCTCGGGCGCCCTGGCCGGGTCCTCGCTGGGCCTCGACCCGCAGGCGGTCGCGGCCGACCTCGGCTTCGAGCGGGGTTCGTCCGCCAACTCGCTGGACGGCACGGCCTCCCGTGACTTCGTCGCCGAGTTCGCGTTCATCACCGCGATGATCGGCGTCGATCTGTCGCGGATCGCGGAGGAGATCATCATCTGGAACACGAAGGAGTTCTCCTTCGTGACCCTCCACGACGCCTTCTCCACCGGTTCGTCGATCATGCCGCAGAAGAAGAACCCGGACATCGCGGAGCTCGCCCGCGGCAAGTCCGGCCGGCTGATCGGCAACCTCACCGGGCTGCTGGCCACGCTCAAGGCCCTGCCGCTCGCGTACAACCGCGACCTCCAGGAGGACAAGGAGCCGGTCTTCGACTCCTGCGATCAGCTGGAGGTGCTGCTCCCGGCCTTCACCGGGATGATGGCGACGCTGACCGTCAACCGCGAGCGCATGGAGGAGCTGGCCCCGGCCGGGTTCTCGCTGGCCACCGACATCGCCGAATGGCTGGTGCGGCAGGGTGTGCCGTTCCGGGTGGCGCACGAGGTCGCGGGCGCGTGCGTCAAGGAGTGCGAGCGGACGGGCATCGAGCTCGACCAGCTCACCGATGAGCAGTTCGCGAAGATCTCCCCGCATCTGACGCCCGAGGTCCGCGGCGTCCTCAACGTGCCGGGCGCGCTGGCCGCGCGCAGCGGCCGCGGCGGCACCGCCCCGGAGGCGGTGCGGGCCCAGCTCGCGGAGGTCAAGGAGGATCTGGCGGCCCAGTACGAGTGGGCCGGCGCCAAGCGCTGAACGGGAGAGGTGGGGACGGCACCATGGGTTTCGAACGTCTTGCGGAGATCGCCACCCCTGAGGCGGGGGCGGCCCGGATCGGGCTCGGCCTGGCCGCGGTCGGCCGTCCCGCCTACATCAACCTCGGCCGGGACCAGGACCTCCCGGCCGAGCGCCCGGTCGAGGTGATGCGGCAGCGCAGCCATGAGCTGCTGGACGCCGCCTACGCCGCCGGCGTGCGCTATCTGGACGCGGCGCGCTCCTACGGCCGGGCCGAGGAGTTCCTCGCCGACTGGCTGCGCGACCGGCCGGACGCCGCGCGGGACGTGGTGGTCGGCTCCAAGTGGGGCTATACGTACGTCGCGGACTGGCGTACGGACGCCGAGACCCATGAGGTCAAGGACCACGGCGTCGAGCTCTTCGAGCGGCAGCGCGGGCTGACCGACGCGCTGCTCGGCGACCGGCTGGACCTGTACCAGATCCACTCGGTGACCCCCGAGAGCCCGGCCCTCACCGACCGCGAGTTGCACACCCGGCTGGCGGCGCTGGCCGCGGAGGGGGTGACGGTCGGCGTGTCCACCAGCGGTCCGCGTCAGGCCGAGGCGATCCGCGCCGCGCTGGCCGTGGAGGTCGACGGCCGGCCGCTCTTCCGCACCATCCAGAGCACCTACAACCTGCTGGAGCCCTCGGCCGGGGCGGCACTGGCCGAGGCCCATCAGGCGGGCCGGGCGGTCATCGTCAAGGAAGCCGTGGCCAACGGCCGGCTCACCGAGGCCGCCGGCGAGCGGCTGCCGGCGGCCCTGCGCGAGGTGGCCGAGGAGACCGGCGTCACCCCCGACGCCGTCGCCCTCGCCGCGGTCCTGCACCGCCCGTGGGTGACCGTCGTCCTCTCCGGCGCGGCCACCACGGCCCAGCTGCACGCCAATCTGGCCGCCGCCGGCCTGAGCCTGGACGAGCGTCAGGTGAGCGAGCTTCAGCGGTTGGCGGAACCCGCCGAAGGCTACTGGCGACACCGCTCCGAACTGCCCTGGTCCTGAGCCCCCGCCGGGGCCGTCGGTCCCCCGGCCCGGCGATGCCGAGCAGGGCGTGCGAGGGGACGGGGGAGACGCGGGGGCTAGAGCGCGCTCAGGAACATCCGGACCGCGCGGGCGTACCCGCGCGGCGCGTCGTCATGGATCCAGTGACCGCACCCGGCGAATTCGCGCAGCCGCGTGTTGGGGCGACGGGTGGCCATCTCGTGGGCGTGGCCCGGCGGCAGCAGCGGGCTGTGCTCGCCGCGCATCAGCAGCGCGGGGCAGGTGGAGCCCAGCCAGTCGTCCCAGAAGTCACCGCACATGGCCTGCTGGGACGCCATCATGTGGCTGGGCTCGAACAGCAGCCGCCAGCCGCCCGTGGGGTCCGGTTCGGCGCTGTCCAGGAAGTACGAGGCGTCCGGGATGCCCCGGGACTCGATGGCGGCGCGCAGGTTCTCCCGGTCCACGGCCCAGGTCGGCCAGCCGGAGACGTCGAGCACCGGATGGCTGACCACCGGACGGCCCGTCACCGCGCCGATGTCCTCGACGACAAGCGCGCTCACCAGATCCGGATGGCGGGCGGCGAGGGCGTACGCGCCGACCGCGCCGGTGGAGTGGGCGACGACCGGGACCGGGCCCAGCCGCAGCTCCCGCAGCAGCGCGGCCGCGTCGGCCACGTACTCGTCCAGCGTGAACGGGCCGCCGCCACCGGTCAGTCCGTGGCCCCGCTGATCGAGGGCTATCACCCGCCGTTCGGGGGCGAGGGCGGCAGCCAGGGGCGCGTACATCCTGCCCCGGCCGAAGTGGCCGTGCAGGGCCAGAACCGGGGTGCCCGGTCCGCCGAAATCGGTCAGGGCGAACCGCCGACCGCGCAGGATGACGAAGTCGGGGGAGGGCACGGTCATCGTGGTCACCCGGGGCACCATAGCGGCCGGGATCGGCGGTGACCACCAGGGAGCGGAATCCTATCTTCCGCCTGTGCGCCGGACCATGACCCTTCACCGGCGCGCCGGCCCGCCGTGCCCCGCAATTCACCGGAACGCCAGCCGCCAGCCACCGCACCTTAGCCGGACCCCGCGGCTATGACCGAGGCGACCCGGCGACTCGACCGCGGCGGCCGGCCGTACCTCGGGCGGGCTGGCTCGGAGGGGGAACGCGGTGGCCCGGGATGCCCAGCGCGGCGGCCCGATCGCATGACTGGGGCGACCCGGTGGCTCGACCGCGACGGCCCGGCCGTACCTCCGCAGGGCCAGGCCTGAACGAAAACCCGGTGGCCCGGGATGCCCAGCGCGGTGGCCCGGCCGTATGGCCGAGGCGACTTGGCGACTCGATCGCGGCGGGCCGACCGCGCCCCGGCCAGGCCGGGCTCGGAGGGGGTCCGCGGTGGCCCGGGATGCTCAACGCGGTGGCCCGATCGCATGACTGAGGCGACCCGGTGCTCGATCGCGGCGGCCCGCTGCGCCCCGGCCAGGCCAGGCCGGGGCGGGCCTGAAGGGGAAACGCGGCGGCCCGGACATACGGCCGCGGCGGTCCGGTACCCGGACCGCCGCGGCCGTATGGCGTGCGCTCGAACCCCTCAGGCGGCCGACTTCGCCTTCGTGGCGTACATGTCCACGTACTCCTGCCCGGACAGCCGCATGACCTCGCTCATCACCTCGTCGGTCACGGCCCGCAGCACATAGCGGTCGCGGTCCATGCCCTCGTAGCGGGTGAACTCCAGCGGCTCGCCGAAGCGGACCTCCACCCGGCCCGGCCGCGGCAGCCCCTTGCCGCCCGGCTGGATCCGGTCGGTGCCGATCATCGCGAACGGCACCACGGGCGCGCCGGTCATCAGGGCGAGCCGGGCGATACCGGTGCGGCCCCGGTAGAGGCGGCCGTCGGGGGAGCGGGTGCCCTCGGGATAGATGCCGAAGACCTTGCCCTCCTCCAGCACCCGGCGCCCCGTCATCAGCGCGGCGACGCCGCCGCGTCCGCCGTCGCGGTCCACCGGGATCATGCCGACGCCGGTGAAGAACCAGGCCATCAGCCGGCCCTTGAGGCCCTTGCCCGTGACGTACTCGTCCTTGCCGATGAAGAAGACCTGACGGTCACAGACCAGCGGCAGGATCATCGAGTCGATGAAGGTGAGATGGTTCCCGGCGAGGATCACCGGGCCCGAGCCCGGAATGCGCTCGGCCCCCTCGACCCGTGGGCGGAACATCAGGCGCATCAGCGGACCGAGTACTGCCTTCAGAAACGCGAATCGGGACACGGGCCCTCCGGTCGGGGTCAAATTCTGGGGCGCGTCGCCGTGCGGTCCGTCAACCTCGTACCGCACCGTTGCGCCGATGAGGACGATACTCGCCGGTTGCGCTCCGGCGCACACCAGGTTCACCCACCTGATACGCAGTGTTGACCCACGTTCCCCACGCGTTTCGCCCGAGGTCTCCCACGCGAAAGCCGCTCCCGCCTACCATCAGCCCGTCTTCTGACCGGATTTAACAGGTGCTGGGCACGGTGGTGAACACCGTGTCGAACACCACATCAAGGAGTGCTCATGGAACGGGAGCAACAGCCCGGACGGCGCGCCCTCCTGGGGGCCGCGGCCCTCGGCGCGGGAGCGATGGCGCTGGGCGGTGCGGGCACGGCGGCGGCCGCGGGCACGGAGGCGGGCGCCGCCTCGGGCGCGCCCGGCCGGAACCGTGAGCTGCCGGTGCCCACCGTCATCGGCCACCGCGGCGCCAGCGGCTACCGGCCCGAGCACACCCTCGGCTCGTACCAGCTCGCCCTGGACATGGGCGCGGACATCGTCGAGCAGGACCTGGTCCCCACCAAGGACGGCCATCTGGTCTGCCGTCACGAGAACGACATCACGGCCACCACGGACGTCGCCTCGCACCCGGAGTTCGCCGACCGCAAGACCACCAAGACGGTCGACGGCACGAAGCTCACCGGCTGGTTCACCGAGGACTTCACCCTCGCCGAGCTGAAGACGCTGCGCGCCAAGGAGCGCATCCCGGGCACCCGTCAGCACAACACCCTCTACGACGGCCGCTGGGAGGTGCCCACCTTTGAAGAGGTGCTCCAGTGGGCCGACCGCGAGGGCCGCAAGCGGGGCCGCCGGGTCTGGCTGTACGTGGAGACCAAGCACCCCACCTACTTCCGCAAGCTCGGGCTCGGCCTCGAGGAGCCGCTGGCCAAGCTGCTGCGCCGGTACGGCCGGCACAAGAAGGACGCGGCGCTGTTCCTCCAGTCCTTCGAGCCGAGCAGCATCCAGCGGCTGCGCAAGCTGGTCGACACCCCGGCGGTCGTGCTGCTGTCCACCATCGACAGCAGGCCCTGGGACTTCGTCGAGGCGAACGACCCGCGTACGGTCCGTGACCTGGTGGGGCCCGAGGGACTGAAGTGGATCGCGAGCTACGCCCAGGGCATCGGCCCTGATTTGTCGGTCATCATCCCCCGCACGTCCGACGGCAAGCTCGGCACGCCGACCAGCGTGGTGAAGGACGCGCACGCGGCGGGGCTGGTCCTGCACCCGTACACCGTGCGCGCCGAGAACACCTTCCTCCCGGCCGACTTCCGCCGGGGCAGCGACCCCAACGCCTACGGTGACGCCTTCGGAGTGTTCAAGGCATACTTCGAGACCGGAATTGACGGAATCTTCTCCGACAACCCGGACACCGCGCTCCTCGCGGCGGCGGACTTCCGCAAGTAACGCACACGCACCTCAGAAGTGACCGCGGGGCCGCGCGAGCGTCAAGGCGCGGCCCCGCGGCTTCCCCGGTCGGGTGACGAAACCGCCCCCCGGCAACCACCCCACGACCGGGCCTCGTCCCGCCCGGCATGGACCTTGTGAAGCAGCTGGGCCCGCTGCTGGCCGCCGAGGCGGCGGCCGAGGCGCACGGCGTCGGCGTCGAGCCCGCGGAACTCGAACAGGCCGTCTGGCTACGGCTGCTGGAGCGCACCCGCGACACCGGACCGCCGCCCCACCCCGCCCGCTGGCTGCGCTGCGCCGTACGGGCCGAGGTGCGCGGGGTCAGGCGCCGGGCGCGCCGCGAGGTGCCGTACGACCCGGTGGGCGGCGGCCCGCCCAGCGGCCCCGAGCCCCGCCCCGCCGAACACGCCGTGCTGGCCGCGGAGACCCGCCGGACGCTGCGCGCGGCGGTGCGGCGGCTGCCCGGCCGCTGCCCCGCGCTGCTCGCGGCGATGCTCTCCCGCTCCGATCCCACGTACCGCGAGATCGCCGGGCAGTTGGGAATGTCACAGGGGAGTCTGGGGCCGGTACGTTCCCGATGTCTGAGTTGCCTGCGCAGAATGCTCACGGCGGAGGTTGCGGCTCCTGAACCGTGGGGAAAGGAGCGATAGACAACCGGCGCCTCGGAGGCGGACGCCGATCGGCGGCGCCTCCACCCAGGCCATGAACCCCGGTCGCACTCCTACCCTCAAGGCGACCGGCGGAACCGAGAAAAGGGGAGGCATGCGCACATGGGCATGAGCGTGACCATCTCCGCGGCGACCGCGGACGACGCCGAGCAGATCCTGAAGCTGCAGTATCTGTGCTACCAGGGCGAGGCGGAGCTCTACGGCGACTACTCCATCGAACCGCTGACGGAGTCGCTCGACGACCTGCGCGCCGAACTGAGCGAGGGCTGCGTGCTCGTCGCCCGGCTCGGCGCGGAGGTCGTCGGCTCGGTCCGCGGGGCCGTCGACGACAAGGGGACCGCCGCCATCGGCAAGCTGATCGTCCACCCGCGCATGCAGCGGCACGGCCTGGGCGGGCGGCTGCTCGCCGCGATCGAGGAGCGGCTGGCCGGGGAGCGGGCCGCCAAGCGGTACCGGCTGTTCACCGGCCACCGCAGCGAGGGCAATCTGCGGCTGTACCGCCGTTACGGCTACGCCCAGGTGGGCACCGAGGAGGTCAACCGCCGGCTGAGCCTGATCACCCTGGAGAAGGACGCCGCGGCCAGCGCGTACGCCGCGAGCGCTTAGGCGGCGGCCTGACACGGTCGATCGCCGGCCGGGCCGGGAGCCCGTCCCGGCCGGCCGGCGATCGAGGACCGGGGGCCAGGGCGGTACCCCGGCAGGCTCGTGGCGGCGCTGACCGGACCCCGCAACCCTCGCGACGCCGCGTCCGGTCAGCCCCGCCGGGCCCGTCGCAGCCACAGCAGACCCGTGACCGGCAGGAAGACGGGGATGAACAGATAGCCCATCCCGTAGTCGGACCACACCGTCTGGTCGGGGAAGGCCGAGGGGTCGGCGAGGGTCCAGGTGCCCACGGTCAGCACCCCCAGCAGCTCCGCCGCACAGCACACGAACGCCGCCTTGCGCGCGCCCTCGCCGCCGCGCACCAGCGAGACCGTGATGAACGCGTACACCACGGCGGAGACCGCCGAGAGGATGTAGGCGAGCGGGGCCTCGTGGTACTGGGCGATCAGCTGGTAGACCGAGCGGGACGCGGCGGCCACGGTGAACACGCCGTAGAGCATCACCAGCAGCCGCCCGGGGCCCTGGCCCAGTCCGGTGCGCCGCTCAACCGTTCCGGTGTCCTCAGCCACCGACGCCTCCCCAGATGTCGTACAGCCGCACCTCGAGCACGGCCAGCACCACGGCCGCCGCGGAGACCGTCGCCGACCCCCAGCGGGTCCGCTCCGCGAGCGACATGAACGCCGCGATCGGCACCGCGAGCGCCGAGCCGATGAGATACGCCACAAAGATCGCCACCCCCTGCTGGGGGTCGTCACCGCCCGCCAGCCGCACCACTCCTATGATCAGCTGCACGATCGCCAGCACGGCCACCACGGCCATGCCGATGAAGTGCCAGTCCTTGGTCGGCTGGTCCCGGTAGGTGGCGAAACCGCACCAGGCGGCGAGGAGGAGCGCGGTCACACCGAGCGCGACCGTCAGCGCGTCGATCAACGGGACCTCCGCGCGGTGCGGCGGCGCACCCGACGGCGGCGCACACAGGGAGTGACAGGCATGGGACGAGGGTAATCGGCCCGGCCGGCCGCGCTGCGCCCGGCCCCGCGCCCCGGAGCGTTCCCCGCCCCCACGTACGCTGCGGCCCATGAAGATCTCCGCTGACGCACTGTTGTTCGACAACGACGGAACCCTCGTCTCGTCCCTGGACTCGGTCCTGCGCTGCTGGACCCGCTGGGCCGAGGAGTGCGGGATCGCCGCGGAGGACTTCGCCCGGGTCGAGCTGCACGGCCGCCCGGCCGACGACATCATCGCCGACCTGCTCCCCGCCGACCGCCGCCCCTGGGCGCGGGCGCGCATCGACGAGCTGGAGCTGGCGGACGTACCGGGCGGGGTGAAGCTGCTCCCCGGCACCGCCGAGCTGCTGGCGGGGCTGCCCGCCGGGCGCTGGGCCGTGGTGACCTCGGCCAACCGCAAGCTGGCCGAGGCCCGTCTGGTCGAGGTGGGAATCCGTCCGCAGACGCTGATCAGCGCCGATGACATCACCCGCGGCAAGCCCGACCCCGAGCCCTTCCTGCTGGCCGCCGAGCGGCTGGGAGTCGACCCGGCGCGCTGTGTGGTCTTCGAGGACGCCCCGGCCGGGCTCGCGGCGGGCCGCGCGGCCGGGATGCGGACCGTGGCCTTGGCCACAACGACCGACCGCAGCGAACTGGCCGCCGACATCGTGGTCGAGGACCTGTCGGCCGTGTCCGCACGGGTGATCGACGGGGAAGACGGCGCAGTGGAGATCACCGCCCGCCTCTGAACGTTGTCCCCGGTGCCCCTCCGAGCCGTCCACGGACCGATACGCCGTGTCCGTTATGCGGGCATGCTTGATGGGTCCGCACCGGTGTCTGCTTTACTTGCAGCCATGACCACGACGAGCTGCCGCACCCTTGCGACCGAGGCGATCCGCGCGCCCGGTGCTCGTTGTCGGTGTCGAATGTGTGACAGCTGAGGGCCCCTGCCCGCGCCTCGCGCCCCGAAGCGAGACCCGCTGAGCCGGACCGTGCGCCAGATGGCGCCCGACCGGACCCGCCCCGCGTCACCGGAACCCGGAACCGCGCCCACACGCCGCGCGCCCTCGGGTTCGCCCTGCCGCGTTCCGCAATGAAGGAGCCGTGCCCGGCGGCACCAACCGCCGTGCACTCAACAGTGACGGAATCCCTGTGATCACCACCACGGACCTGACCAAGGTCTACCGCTCACGAGGCCGCGAGGTAACCGCCCTCGACGGCGTCGATCTGCACGTCCGCGAGGGTGAGGTGTACGGCGTCGTCGGCCAGAGCGGCGCCGGGAAGTCCACCCTCATCCGCTGCGTCAACCTCCTGGAGCGCCCCACCTCCGGCACGGTCAGCGTGGCCGGTCAGGACCTCACCGCGCTCGCCGGGCGGGGACAAAGGGCGGGCTCCGCGCTGCGCCAGGCGCGCAGCCGCATCGGCATGGTGTTCCAGCACTTCAACCTGCTCTCCTCGCGCACCGTGCGGGACAACGTCGAGCTGCCCCTGGAGATCCTCGGCATCTCCGGCAAGGAGCGCACCCGCAAGGCCCTGGAGCTGCTGGACCTGGTGGGTCTGGGCGACAAGGCGAAGGCGTACCCGGCGCAGCTGTCCGGCGGCCAGAAGCAGCGCGTCGGCATCGCCCGCGCACTGGCCGGCGACCCCAAGGTGCTGCTGTCGGACGAGGCGACCTCCGCGCTCGACCCCGAGACCACCCGCTCGATCCTCCAGCTGCTGCGCGACCTCAATGAGCAGCTGGGCCTGACCGTGCTGCTCATCACGCACGAGATGGACGTCGTCAAGACCATCTGCGACTCGGCCGCGCTGATGCGCGACGGGCGGGTGGTGGAGTCCGGCAAGGTCACCGAGCTGCTGGCCACGCCCGGCTCCGAGCTGGCCCAGGCGCTCTTCCCGGTCGGCGGGGTGCCCTCGGGCGAGGACCGCACCGTCGTGGACCTCACCTTCCAGGGCGAGGCGGCCACCAAGCCGGTCATCTCCCAGCTGTCCCGTACGTACAACATCGACATCTCGATCCTGGGCGCCGCGATGGAGACCGTCGGCGGCCACCAGGTCGGCCGGATGCGGATCGAGCTGCCCGGCCGGTTCGAGGAGAACGTCGTCCCGATCGGCTTCCTGCGCGAGCAGGGCCTCCAGGTCGATGTGGCGGGGGTCGCCGACGGCCCGCGCGCGAACCCGACCCCGCTGCTCAAGGAGGGCGCCAAGTGACCTGGTCCGAGATGGAGCCCCTGCTGGAACAGGCGTGTTGGGACACCCTCTACATGGTCGGCTGGTCGGCGCTGATCGCCGTCGTCGGCGGACTGCCGCTGGGCGTGCTGCTGGTCCTCACCGACCGGGGCGGAGTGCTCCAGAACGTCGTGGTGAACAAGGTCGTCGGGCAGATCGTCAACATCGCGCGCTCGATGCCGTTCATCATCCTGATGGTCGCCCTGATCTCCTTCACCCGCCTGATCGTGGGCACCACCATCGGCCCCGAGGCCGCGATCGTGCCCCTGGCCATCGGCGCCATCCCCTTCTACGCCCGGCTCGTGGAGACCTCGGTGCGCGAGGTGGACGGCGGGCTGGTGGAGGCCGTGCAGTCGATGGGCGGCTCCACCTGGACCGTCGTCCGCAAGGTGCTGCTGCCCGAGTCGCTGCCCGCGCTGATCTCCAGCGCCACCACCACGATCGTCGCGCTCATCGGCTACTCCGCGATGGCCGGCACGGTCGGCGCCGGCGGCCTGGGCGACCTGGCGGTCCGCTACGGCTACCAGCGGTTCGAGACCGACCTGATGTGGATCACCGTCGCCATCCTCGCCGTGGTCATCTCCGTCATCCAGTTCGCGGGCGACCTCGCCGCCCGCGCCCTGTCGCACCGCGGCCGCTCCTCGGTCGCCCCGCGGCTGGTGCTGCTGCGCGGCCGGGCGACGACCGAGGAGCGGCCCGGAAAGCCCGCCGCGGTCCCGGCGGCGCGAGAGGCCGGACCCGCGGAGGCCGGACCCGTGGAGCCGACCAAGGTCCCCTGAGCCCCCTCCTGTCCCCCCAACCTCCCGTCCCTATCCCGCTTCGGCACCCGTGGCGGATCCGTGCGCCCCAGAAGAAAGGCACTTTTCGTGCGTAACACCACCAAGACCGTCACCACCGTCCTCGCCGCCGGCGCGCTCGCCCTCGGCCTCACCGCCTGCGGCGCCGGCTCCTCCGGCGACAAGAACGGCGCCCTGGTCGTCGCCGCGAGCCCGGTCCCGCACGCGGAGATACTCAACTACGTCAAGGACCACCTGGCCGACAAGGAGGGCCTCAAGCTCGACGTCAGAGAGTTCACCGACTACAACACGCCGAACCTCTCCACCCAGGACGGCTCGGTCGACGCCAACTACTTCCAGAACCAGCCCTTCCTCGACGACTTCAACAAGAAGAAGGGCACCGACATCGTGCCCGTCGTCACCGTGCACCTCGAGCCGCTCGGCCTCTACTCGCACAAGGTGAAGAAGGTCGACGAGCTGAAGAAGGGCGCCACCGTGGCCGTCCCGAGCGACACGGTCAACGAGGCCCGCGCGCTGAAGCTGCTGGACACGGGCGGCGTCATCAAGCTCAAGAGCGGCGTCGGCAACGAGGCCACCCCCAAGGACATCGCCGAGAACCCCAAGGGCCTGAAGTTCAAGGAACTGGAGGCCGCCCAGCTGCCGCGCTCGCTCGACGACGTGGACGCCGCGGTCATCAACGGCAACTACGCCATCGAGGCGGACCTCAAGCCCGCCAAGGACGCCATCCTCCTGGAATCGGCCAAGAACAACCCCTACGCCAACTTCCTGGCCGTGAAGAAGGGCAACGAGGACGACCCGCGCGTCAAGAAGCTCGCCAAGCTCCTCACCTCCCCCGAGGTCAAGAAGTTCATCAAGGACAAGTACCAGGGCTCCGTACTGGCGTCTTTCTGATCCCCGGTCTTTCCGATCCCCGGCACACCGCTCCCCGGCGTACCGCGCACCCCGCGGCCGTGATCACCTCGACAATGCCGTGATCACCGCAACAATTACGCCAACGTTCCACCCGCCGGCGGATCCCCGAGGCTCCGCATCCGCACCCCAGCCGGATGCGGAGCCTTCCGATTCACCCCCCGTGCTGCATTTCATCCGCACGATGCTGCATGCTGGGCCTCTCCACGATCCCGAAACGACTTCCGGTTACGGAGCGGCGCATGACATCCACTTTCCCGGACATCTCCATCAGCACGGAACGGCTGGTGCTGCGCCCGTTCGAGGAAGCGGACGTACCCGCGCTCGCGGACATGATGAACGACGAACTCGTCATCGCGTGGACCAGAGCGCCCTACCCGTACAGCCTCGGCGACGCCAGAGACCAGGCACTGCGGCTCGCCCCGGCGGAACGCACCACCGGCCGTGGCATCGTCTTCGCGGTCGCTGAGTTCCTCACCCAGCGGCTGGTCGGACTGGTGCATCTGCACAACACCGACTGGCGGCTGCTGGCCACCGAGGTCCACTACATCACCGCCCCCTGGGCGCGCGGTGAGGGCTATGCCTCGGAATCGGTGCTGGCCGTGGCCCGCTGGCTGTTCCAGGACCAGAAGTTCGAGCGGCTGGAGCTGCGCACCGCCGCCGGCAACACCGCCTCCCAGCAGGTCGCCCAGAAGATCGGCTGTATCAGCGAGGGCGTGCTGCGCAACGCCTGGATAGCCCGCACCCAGACGGAGGACGGCGGCTGGACCGATATGCGCACCGACCTCATCGTCTGGAGTCTGCTCGCCGAGGACCTCGACGGCGTCCCCGACCGGAACTCCGGGCCCGAGGGTTTCGGCGTCTACCCCAGCTACTCCGACTGGGCCTGACGCCCCCTCGCCCGCACTCCGCCGGGGCCAGGGCCCCTCCGACGGATCTCCGCGGCTGACGGAGATACGTCAGAAGGACCCTGGATCCGGTGCGTCCGCGCCCTCCGCTCCCTCGGCGCACCACCCCGTGCCCGCCCCCGCTCCGGAGGTCCGGACCAGCCGGGGTACTCTCTCTCCGCGCTGAGCGCCCGCGACTCGGCCCGCACCCAGGACCGCGACCCGCGCATCGGTGGCGCACCGGCCGCGACCCGCCCGTGACCCCTCACGGGCGCACCCCGCGACGCCCGCACCCGACAGACCCGACCCACCACGCACAACCCACCACGCACAGGGGAGAACAAGGACGATGGCCGACCGCGTCACGGTGATCGGTTGGGACGGCACCCCGCTCACGGACGCGGCCCGCTCCGCCCTCGGCGCGGCCACCCTCGTGGCCGGCGCCGCCCACCACCTGGCGCTGCCCGAAGTCCCGCCCGGCGCCGAACGGATCCGGCTCGGCAGCGTCGACCTCGCGGCCCGCAGGATCGCCCAGCACCGTGGCTCCGCCGTGGTCCTGGCCGACGGCGACCCCGGCTTCTTCGGCGTCGTCCGCGCCCTGCGCGCCCCCGAGCACGGGCTCGAGGTCGAGGTCGTCCCCGCCGTCTCCTCCGTCGCCGCCGCCTTCGCACGGGCCGGGATGCCCTGGGACGACGCCCAGGTGGTCGTCGCCCACAGCCGCGATCTGCGCCGCGCCGTCAACGTCTGCCGCGCCCACACCAAGGTCGCCGTGCTCACCTCGCCCGGCGCCGGCCCCGCCGAACTCGCACTGCTCCTCGGCCCGGTCCACCGCACCTTCGTCATCTGCGAGGCCCTGGGCACCGAACGCGAACGGGTCACCGTCCTCACCTCCGACAAGGCCGCCGACCACGCCTGGCGCGACCCCAACGTCGTCATCGTCATCGGCGGCTCCGGCGCCACCCCCGCCCCCGGCGGCCCGTCGGCCGGTGCCGCCCGCGGCGCGCTGTCGGGCGGCGGCTGGATCGCCGGACACGACCCCGGCTACCCGGGCGCCGTCCGCGGCTGGGCGCTGCCCGGACCCGCGTACGCGACCGTGCTGGGCGAGAGCGAGTCCCCGCAGCTGCGCGCCCTCCAACTCGCCCGCCTCGGCCCCCGCCTGGGCGACCTGGTCTGGGACATCGGCGCGGGCAGCGGCGCGGCCGCCGTCGAGACCGCCGGGTTCGGCGCCGCCGTCATCGCCGTCGACCGCGACCCGGACGCCTGCGAGCGCACCGCCACCCTCGCCCGCCGCTTCGCCGTACAGCTCCAGGTCGTCCAGGGCGTCGCCCCCGAGGTGCTGGAGGACCTGCCGGAGCCGGACGTGGTGCGGATCGGCGGCGGGGGCGCGTCCGTGGTGGCCGCGTGCGCCGCGCGCCGCCCCGAGCGCATCGTCACCCACGCCGCGACCCGCGACGAGGCGGAGGCCATCGGCGCGGCGCTGGAGGACGGTGGCTACGCCGTCGAATGCGTGCTGTCGCAGTCCGTCGAGTTGGACACCCGGGGCTGGACCGAACGGGAGCGCGCGGTCGCCTTCATGCTCTGCGGCCACCGCCCGCACCAGTGATTTTGTCCTTGTGACGTTCGCCCTGAGCTTCGCCCCGGTGACCTGCTCGGGGCATCGCGCGGGGTAGGCTGGCGGATCGTTGTACTGCCAGTACCGCTGCCCGGCGTTCGGCGCTTTATGGGCCAAAGGCCGGAATGTGCCCCTCCCTTGGCGGGGCCGCGGTAGGCAAGGCTCGGGCGTGTCTACGTGCCGCGCACGGCGCATGCTCGTTCTTGCTCAGGGGGCTTGCTCTCGGCGGTAGGCGGTTGGAAGGAGCACTAGCGATGGGCGAGGGGTACGCATGACCGACACCGGCCAGGTCCCGGGCGAGGGACTGCCGGAGAACGCAGGCGGACGACTCGGACACCCGCACCCGGCGGATGTCCACGCCCCGCCTGCCGACGCCGGTTACATCGAGCAGCCGCAGCCCGGTGTCCCTCCCGGCGCCGCCTACACCTTCCTCGACGGTCCCGAACACGGCGGCGAGGAGGACGATCTGCTGCTGATGCCGGGCGCCCAGGGCGCCTGGAGCGAGCAGCAGGCCCAGTACCAGACCGGGGCGTACGAGCCGGGAGTGCTCAACCCGGGGGTGCCCGACCCGGGCGCCGCCCCGTACGCCGATGCCCAGATGCCCGAACCACAGCCCGTGGTGGAACAGCCCGCACCGCAGCCGGCCCCCGCCCCGGCCGCGTACGCGGCGCCCGCCGCCCCTGCCGCTCACGCCCGGCGGCCGCTCCACCTGGGCCCGCCAGTGCCCGACACCTCCACCAGTGGCGTGGTGCGTTCGCTCGCCGACCGGGGCCCGGCGGCGGGTCGGCACGCCGCGCCCGTACGCCAGCCGGAGCCCCAGGCCGCGCCGCAGCCCGAGCCCGAGTACGGGGCGGGGCCCCGGCACGGCGCCCCGGCGCCTGAGCAAGCGGGGATGGCCGAGCAGCAGTTCGCCGGGGCCGAGCAGTACGCCGGACCCGAGCAGTACGCCGGACCCGAGCAGTACGGCGGACCCGAGCAGTTCGCCGGACCCGAGCAGTACGCCGGGCCCGAGCAGTTCGCCGAGGCCGAGCAACAGCAGCAGTTTGCCGCCGCCGACCCATTCGCCGGACCCGAGCAGCCCGTCCTGCCCGAGCAGCCTCTGACGGTCGACTACTCCACCGCGCCCCAGTACGCGGCCGGGCCGCAGTACTTCACCCCGCAGCCCGACGACCCGAGCAGACTGCCCGGTCCCCAGCTCGCGGACCTCCCGCACCTGGTCGATGCCCCGCAGCCGGGGGACGCCTGGGACTCCACGCCGCCGGTACAGCAGGCCGAGCCCGCGCCCGCTCCCGCAGAAACGGTCGGTCCGGCCGGGGAGTCCCAGGCCGTGGAGGCGCCCGAAGCGGAGCCCGCTCCCCAGCAGTTCGCCCAGCCCGAGGCGGTGGCGCCGGAGGCGCAACCGGTCGCGATGGACCAGGGGTACGTGGACCCCGCCGTCGCGGACCCGCACCAGGCGGGCCCGACCATCCCGGCCCAGGCCGGGGCGCCCGTCATGGAGCCCGCCCCGCAGGCCGTCCCGGCCGCGGAGCAGGTCGTCGACATCCCGGCCCAGGCCCAGGCCGAGCCCGTCGCTGCCTCGGTCGCGGAGGCCGCACCGGAGATCCCGGCACAGGTGCCCCACGAGCCGGTCGCGGAACCGGCGCCGCAGGAGCAGGCCGCGACCGAGGAGCCCCAAGCCCCCGTCGCGGAGGCCCCCGTCGCGGAGGCCGCTCAGCAACTTCCCGAGCAGCCCGCCGAATCGGCGGAGCCGACCGCCGTGGACCCGGGCCACTCGATAGTGGCCGACGAGACGCCCCAGCAGGCGGAGCCCGCCGAGCCGGAAGCCGAGCCCGCGACGCCGGAGGAGGCCCCCGCCGAGGCGCAGCAGCCGGAGTCCGAGCCGACCGCCACCGAGGAGGCGGCCCCCGAAGTTGCGGCCGAGGCCCCCGAGACCGAAGCGGCGGCCACTCCCGCCGCCGGATCCGCCGAGAACGAAGCCCCCGAGGCAGAGGCTCAGCCCACCGCACCCGAGACCGCGACCCCCCAGGACGAGGCCGCTCAGCCCGAGGCCGGGTCCGCCGAGCCGGAAGCCGGGGCCGCCGAGCCGGAGGCTGCTGAGGCCGAGACCAGTGCCCCGGAGGCCGTTGAGGCCGAGGCCGGTGATCCGGACGCGAGTGCATCGGAGGCCGCCGAGCCCGAGGCCACGGCCCCTCAGGGCGAGGTCACCCAGTCCGAGAGCGCTGAGCCCGCAGCCGTCGAGCCCGAGGTCGGGTCCGCTGAATCGGTGGCGGCTGAGCCGGAGGCCGTTGAGGCCGGGGCCGGTGGCCCGGACGCGGGCGCCTCGGAGGCAGAGCCCGAGGCTGCAGCCTCCCAGGGTGAAGCCGCCCAGTCCGATGGCACGGTGCCCGCAGCTGCCGAGGCCGAGGCCGCCGAACCAGAAGCCACGGAGCCGGAGGCCGCCGGGCCGGAGGCTGCTGAGGCCGAGACCAGTGCCCCGGAGGCCGGGGTGTCCGCAGCAGCTGGGCCGGAGGACGTTGAGGCCGGGGCCGGTGATCCGGACGCGAGTGCATTGGAGGCCGCTGAGCCGGAGGCCACGGCACCCCAGGGCGAGGCCGCCCAGTCTGAGAGCGCCGGGCCCGAGGCCGCCCAGCCCGAGGCCGGGTCCGCCGAGCCGGAAGCCGGGGCCGCCGAGCCGGAGGCCGTTGAGGCCGTTGAGGCCGAGGCCGGTGGCCCGGACGCGGGCGCCTCGGACGCAGAGCCCGAGGCCGCAGCCTCCCAGGGCGAAGCCGCCGAGCCCGAGGCCGGGGCCGCCGAACCAGTAGCCACACAGCCGGAGGCCGCTGGGCCGGAGGCTGTTGAGGCCGAGACCAGTGCCCCGGAGGCCACGGTGCCCGCAGCCGCTGAGCCGGAGGCCACGGCACCTCAGGGCGAGGCCGCCCAGTCTGAGAGCGCCGGGCCCGAGGCCGCCCAGCCCGAGGCCGGGGCCGCCGAACCAGAAGCCACACAGCCGGAAGCTGCCGAACCCGAGGCCGGAACCGCCGGGCCGGAGGCCGCCGCTCCGGAAGCCGAGCCCGAGAGCGCCGAGCCCGAGACCGCCGAGCCCGAGGCCGGCGAGACCGGGCCCGAGGCCGCCGAGCCCGAGCCCGAGACCGGCGAGCCCGAGCCCGAGGCCGGCGAGCCCGAGCCCGAGGCCGGCGCCCCGGAAGCCACGCAGCCCGCAGCCGTCGGCCCCGAGGCAACCGAGCCCGCGGCCGCCGAGTCCGAGGCCGCCGCCCCCGGCGCTACCGCCCCCGAAGCGGACCCCACCTCGGCGGCCCCGGCGACGGACACCCAGTCCGCGCCGGCCGCCGACCCCGCACCGGCCCCCGGCGCCGAGCCGGCCCCCGAGGCGGCCCCGGCATCGGAACCGAACCCCGAGGCGGCCCCCCACCCCGCCCCTGCCGCCGAAGCGGAACCGGAGAGCCCCACACCGGAAACCGAGAGCCCCGCACCGGCCCCCACCCCCCTCGGCCCCCCTGCCGACGGGTACGACGAGGCCGAGCGCGCCGCCGTCCACCGCGTGATGCGCGAGCGCCGGGACATCCGTAACGGCTTCCGGTCCGACCCCATCCCGCACGAGGTGTTGCTGCGCGTTCTCGAGGCCGCGCACACCGCGCCCAGCGTCGGGCACTCCCAGCCGTGGGACTTCGTCGTCATCCGCTCGGAGGAGACCCGGCGCGCCATGCACGAGCTGGCCATGCGCCAGCGGGACGCGTACGCCAAGTCCCTGCCCAAGGGCCGGGCCAAGCAGTTCAAGCAACTGAAGATCGAGGCGATCCTCGAGACCCCGGTGAACATCGTCGTCACCGCCGACCCCACCCGGGGCGGCCGGCACACCCTCGGCCGGCACACCCAGCCGCAGATGGCGCCGTACTCCTCCGCGCTCGCGGTGGAGAACCTGTGGCTCGCCGCCCGCGCCGAGGGCCTCGGCGTCGGCTGGGTCAGCTTCTTCGACGAGCGCGAGATGGTGCGTGAGCTCGGGCTGCCCGAGCATCTGGAGGTCGTGGCGTATCTGTGCGTCGGATACGTCGACGAGTTCCCGGAGGAGCCGGAGCTGATGCGGTCCGGGTGGTCCAAGCGCCGCCCGCTGTCCTGGGTCGTCCACGAGGAGACGTACGGCCGCCGCACCCTGCCCGGCGGGGAACCGCACAACCTGCTCCAGGAGACCCTGCGGGGCATCCGTCCGCTGGACGCCAAGGCGCTCGGCGAGGCGTGGGAGCGGCAGAAGCGGATGACCAAGCCGTCCGGTGCGCTGGGCATGCTGGAGATCATCTCCGCCCAGCTGAGCGGGTTGTCCCGGCAGTGCCCGCCGCCGATCCCGGAGCCCGCGGCCGTCGCGGTCTTCGCGGGCGACCACGGGGTGCACGCCCAGGGCGTCACCGCCTGGCCGCAGGAGGTCACCGGCCAGATGGTGGCCAACTTCCTGGGCGGCGGCGCGGTCTGCAACGCCTTCGCCGGCCAGGTCGGCGCCGAGGTGTGCGTGGTGGACGTCGGGGTGGCGAGCGATCTGCCCAGCACGCCCGGTCTGCTGCCGCGCAAGGTGCGGGCGGGCACCGGGGACTTCACCGTCGGCCCCGCGCTCACCCGCGAGGAGGTGCTGCGCGCGGTCGAGGTGGGCATCGAGACGGCCCGCGACCTGGTGGCCGCCGGGAACAAGGCGCTGCTCACCGGTGAGATGGGCATCGCCAACACCACCGTGTCGGCCGCCCTGGTCTCCGTCTACACCGGCGCCGACCCGGCCGAGGTGACCGGGCGCGGCACGGGCATCAACGACGAGATGCACGCGCGCAAGATCGATGTCGTACGGCGCGGTCTCGAGCTGCACCAGCCCGATCCGGCCGACCCCATCGGCGTTCTGGCGGCGTTCGGCGGCCTGGAGCACGCCGCGATCGCCGGTCTGCTGCTGGGCGGTGCCTCCCTGCGTACGCCGGTGATCCTGGACGGGGTGAGCGCGGGCGCCGCGGCGCTGGTCGCACGGGCCATCGCGCCCGAGGTGCTGGCGGCCTGCATCGCGGGCCACCGCAGCGCCGAGCCGGGCCATGTGGCGGCCCTGAACAAGCTGGGCCTGCGCCCCCTGGTCGACCTGGACCTGCGGCTCGGCGAGGGCACCGGCGCGCTGCTCGCCCTCCCGGTGGTGCAGAGCGCCGCGCGGGCGATGCACGAGGTGGCCACCTTCGACTCCGCAGGGGTCACGGAGAAGAACTGATGCCCGCCCCCGCCGCGTAAGGTGTCGGCGGGGGCCCCGCCCAGAGCCGATCAGCCGCTCCAGTGCCGCAGCGGCAGCGCATTCGCACGAGGAGAGCTGCACCGCCATGTCCGAAAACTTCGCATACCCCGTCGGACTGCGCCTTTCCGGGCGGCGGGTCGTCGTCCTCGGGGCGGGCCAGGTCGCCCAGCGCCGGCTGCCCGCGCTGATAGCGGCCGGTGCGGACATCCTGCTGATCTCACCGTCCGCCACGGCCTCCGTCGAGGCCATGGCCGAGGCGGGGGAGGTGCGCTGGGAGCGCCGCCGGTACCAGGAGGGCGACTTCGAGGGCGCCTGGTACGTCCTGATCACCACGGACGACCCGGAGGCCAATGCCGCCGCGTCCGCCGAGGCCGAGGCGCGCCGGATCTGGTGCGTCCGCAGCGACGACGCCGAGGCCGCCTCCGCCTGGACTCCGGCCACCGGACGCAGCGAGGGCGTCACCGTCGCCGTGCTCACCGGACACGATCCGCGCCGCTCCGCCGCCGTACGGGACGCCGTGGTGGAGGGGCTGCGCGACGGCACCCTGGCCGCGCCCCGCCATCGCGCCCGCGGCCCCCGGGTGGCGCTGGTGGGCGGCGGGCCGGGTGATCCCGACCTGATCACCGTGCGCGGCCGCCGCCTCCTCGCCGAGGCGGACGTGGTGGTCGCCGACCGGCTCGGCCCGCGCGATCTGCTCGACGAACTCCCGCCGCATGTCGAGGTGATCGACGCGGCGAAGATCCCCTACGGCCGCTTCATGGCCCAGGAGGCGATCAACAACGCGCTGATCGAGCACGCCAAGGCGGGCAAGTCGGTGGTGCGGCTCAAGGGCGGCGACCCCTTCGTCTTCGGGCGCGGCATGGAGGAGGCGGAGGCGCTGGCCGAGGCGGGTATCCCGTGCACCGTCGTGCCCGGCATCTCCAGCTCCATCAGCGTCCCGGGCGCGGCCGGGATCCCGGTGACCCACCGGGGCGTCGCGCATGAGTTCACGGTGGTCAGCGGCCATGTCGCCCCGGACGACCCGAGCTCCCTGGTGGACTGGGCGGCGCTGGCCAGGCTGCGCGGCACGCTGGTGCTGCTCATGGCCGTCGAGAAGATCGGCGCCATCGCCGCGACCCTGGTGGCGCACGGCCGCGCCGCCGACACCCCCGTCGCCGTCGTCCAGGAGGGCACCACCCCGGCCCAGCGCCGGGTGGACGCGACCCTCGCCACCGTGGGGGAGAGGGTCGCCGCCGAGGGCGTACGGCCCCCGGCGGTCGTGGTGATCGGCGACGTCGTCGCCCTTTCGTCCCGTGACCACGACTGATTCGTAACCGCCGGTAACATAATCGCGTCGGGCTCATTGGCACCGCATCCAGGACAAGGCAGTATCACTTAAGTGGCTGATCTCATCACCGTCGACGATCCGGACGACCCGCGACTGCGCGACTACACGGGTCTGACCGATGTGGAGCTGCGGCGCAAGCGGGAACCGGCCGAGGGCCTGTTCATCGCCGAGGGCGAGAAGGTCATCCGGCGCGCCCGGATCGCCGGTTACGAGATGCGCTCGATGCTGCTGTCGTCCAAGTGGGTCGATGTGATGCGGGACGTCATCGAGGACGTCCCCGCCCCCGTCTACGCCGTCAGCCCCGAACTGGCCGAACGGGTGACGGGCTACCACGTCCACCGCGGCGCCCTCGCCTCCATGCAGCGCAAGCCGCTGCCCGACGCGGAGTCGATCCTGCGGGACGCCCGGCGCGTCGCGATCATGGAGTCCGTCAACGACCACACCAACACCGGCGCCATCTTCCGCAGCGCGGCGGCCCTGGGCATGGACGCCGTACTCCTCTCCCCGGACTGCGCAGACCCCCTCTACCGGCGCTCGGTCAAGGTCTCCATGGGCGCCGTCTTCTCCGTTCCGTACGCCCGCCTGGAGAGCTGGCCGCGCGGTCTGGAGGCGGTCCGGGACGCGGGTTTCAAGATCCTCGCCCTGACCCCCGACGAGAAGGCCACCACCATCGACGACGCGGCCCCGCACCGCCTGGAGCGGGCCGCGCTGATGCTGGGCGCGGAGGGCGACGGACTCTCCACCCAGGCGCTGATGGCCGCGGACGAGTGGGTCCGCATCCCCATGGCCCACGGTGTGGACTCGCTCAACGTGGGCGCGGCGGCGGCGGTCGCCTTCTACGCGGTCACCTCGGGCCGGCCGGGCGGGACTCTGACGCCTACCGGCCGGGCGGGATCCTGACGCCTACCGGCCGGGCGGGACTCTGACGCCCACCGGCTGTCCGGACTCTGACGCCCACCGGTCGGCCGGGACTCTGACGCCTACCGGCTGTCCGGACCCTGAGACGCCTACCGGCTGTCGGGTATCTACTGGCTGTCCGGCGCCTGCCGGCTGTCCGGCACGGCCGCCACCGAGGGCGGCGCCGCGGACGACGAGACCGACCCCGTCGGTCCGGGCGCACCGCCCAGGCCGTTCGCCGGGCCCTGGCAGCCCTGCGCCGCCGCGATCCCCAGCGCCACCAGCAGCGTCACCACGACGAACACGGTCAGCCGCTGCCGCAGCAGCCGATGGTCCGGCCCGCTGGGGCGGCGTCCGTTCGGTGCGGTGCGCACGGGATGCGCGGGGCGCGCCGGACGGTCCGGCCGGTCGGGGCGGTCCGTGCGCACGGGCGGCCGCGGGCCCCGGCGCTGAGCCGGACGCGCGGGGGTGTTCCGCCCCGCGGGACGCCCCGAGCCCCCGCCTGTACCGGCACCGGGCCGCGAGGACGACGGCCCGCTTCGCGGCGTCGGCGTGCCGCCGGGGCGCCGCTCCGTGTCCTGGTCGGCGTGCGCCTCGGGACGCCGCCCCGGAGGGCGGCCCGGTGCTCCGCCGTAGCCCCCCGCGCCGGGCCCGTGCCCATGCGCCTCGCGCGCCGCGATCTCCTTCAGCCGCAGCGACAGTTGCAGGGTGCTCGGCCGGTCCTCCGGGGCCTTCGCCAGACAGGCGTGGAGCAGCGGCGCCAGGGCGTCCGGCACGCCCAGCAGCTGCGGCTCCTCATGCACCACCCGGTACAGCATCACCTCGGAACTCCCGTGCCCGAACGGCGAGTCCGCCGTGCAGGCGTACGCGAGCGTCGCGCCCAGCGCGAACACGTCGGTCGCCGGGGTCACCGCCGCGCCCCGCACCTGCTCGGGCGCGAGGAAGCCGGGCGAGCCCACCGCCGTGCCGACGTGGGTGAGGGTGCTGGCGCCGGTCGCCCAGGCGATCCCGAAGTCGATGATGCGCGGGCCCTTGGGGGAGAGCAGGATGTTGGAGGGCTTGAGGTCGCGGTGGACGACCCCCGCCTCATGGACCGCCAACAGCCCCTCCGCCAGCGCCGACCCGATCGACGCGACCTGCGCGGCGGGCAGCGGGCCCTCCTCGTTCACCTTGTCGTGGAGGGAGGGGCCCGGTACGTACTGGGTGGCGAGCCAGGGGCGGTCGGCCTCCAGATCGGCGGCCACCAGCCGGGCCGTACAGCCCCCGCGGATCCGCCGCGCGGCGGAGACCTCGCGGGCGAACCGGGACCGGAACTCCCGGTCCTCGGCGAGGTCCGGCCGGATCACCTTCAGGGCCACCCGCTGCCCGCGCCGGTCGGAGCCGAGGTAGACCACCCCCATACCGCCCGCGCCGAGCCGCCGGTGCAGCCGGAAGGAACCGACGACACGCGGGTCCTCGCGCCGGAGCCGCATCATCGCCATGTCCGTCCCCTACCTCCGGTGGGGAGGCCCCTTCCCTTAACCCCTGGTGGGGAGCCCCATCCGCTGCTCGTCTGCTTGCCGTTTGCCGCTGATTTGCCGTCGGTCCGCTGTTGTTGCCCATTGCTGTCCGCCTGACGTGCACAGCTTACGGATTGACGGCCCCGCGCGCTGAGAGGCCGCGCATGCGTCGGCCGATGGATTGTCAGTGGTGCCTGGGATCCTGGAGAAGTGGGCCGGAATCGTGGCAATCCGCGCTCGGCTCCGTGCGTGCGTGATCTCAAAAGGCCGTCTCAGAAGGGGGATTGAGACCGTGAAGGGTGATCGTGTGGAGATAGTGGTGGACGCGGGCGACACGACGCGGACCTACGAAGTGGTGGCCACAAGGGCGGGCCGGAGGGTCGAAACGGCGGTCCGGCGCGGGGTGGTGGAAGTGAGCGAAGTCACCCGTAATGGCTCCGTGGTGCGGACGGCCCGCTTCATGGCCAACCGGGTCCTGGCGCTGGTGGAGCAGCCGGTGCCGCGGGGCGAGGAAGGAGAGGCCGAGTAGCACCCGCCCCGGCCCTGGAAGGACTGCTCCGGGGCTCGGAGGAAGTCCCTCCGCGGACTCCGGAGGGATCTGTTCCGCGACCCTCTCCGGGATGACCCCAAGACATGGCGGCGCATCTCCACCCAGGGGAGTACTCGGTGCCTCCCGGGGTCATCCTCCGGGAGGCCCGGCAATCGGTACGAAGGCATGACGCCGGGCACCGGTGCGCGCGCCTAATGTTGTGGTCAAGCGGCGGGCGCAGCACTCGTCCCCCGAGGTCAGACGCTCGCCGCCCCCAGATGTGACGGAGGAGGGACGATGGCGGACACGGCCGGGCGCACGGTCATCCGGACACCTCGTCGCAGGTCCGTGGAGGCGGCGGCCGATGCGTTCGGCGGCTCGCGGACCGGCACTCGCCATCCCCTGGTCGCGGCGGCCATGGTGCTGCCGATGGCCATCCTCCTGACCATCACCTTCGGCGGCTGGGATGCCGTCGTCACACAAGCGTCGTCCGTGGCGGGAATGCTGGGGCGCTGAGGCGCCCCGGGTCCGGGAGAGCGGCCCGGACCGGGGACTTCCGGCCATCAACCCCGTGGGGACGGGGGTGCGGCGGACGGCACGATTGCCCGGACGGCTGGGGAGCCGTCCGGGCATCGCGCCGTTCGGGGCCATGCGGACCGCTGTCAGGACCACTCAACCGGGGCCGATGGCCGCGCGGTTCATGCACGAGCCCAGGGCGCTCGCGCCCGGCGCCGGCGGGGCCGGGGGTCAGCGCGGGCGCAGGCCGTTGATGAGCAGGGCGCAGACGGCCTCCAGGGCGGCCTCGGCCTCCGGGGCCTGCCACTCGGGGGCGTGTGCGGGGTGGTGATAGGCCATGGTGGCGGCGAAGACGGTCCGCGCCGTCGCGGCGGGGTCGGGAGAGGTGAAGTCACCGCTGCCGACACCGTCGGCGATGATCACGCGCAGCTGTTCGACCAGGCCGTCCACGTGGTCGGCGAACGCGCTGCTGTGCTCGGCCACCAGGACCCGGTAGGTCGCGAAGAGCTCCGGGTCGTCGGACATCAGGTGCCGCTTGGCGGTGAACAGCGTGGTGAGCCAGGTGCGCAGCCGCTCGGGCGCGGCCTGCCGGGTGTCGGCCGCGACCGCCGCGAGGGGCTCGCGTGCCCGGCCCAGCCAGCGCCGGGCGACGGCTTCGCGCAGCGCCGCCTTGGACGGGAAGTGCCGGTAGACGCTGGCGTGGCTGACACCCAGAGCCCGCGCCACGTCCAGCACCGTGGCCTTCGCCGGTCCATGGCGGCGTAGCACCTCCTCGGTGGCCGTCAGGATGGTCTCGGCGTCGAGTGCCGGGCCCGAACGCATCAGCGCTCGCCGTCCCGGACGGACCGCGCCCCGCGGTCCGTCACTCCGGCGACGGCCCCGGCGACGGCGGAGGCCGGCACCGACTGCTCGCTCACTGCCAGTTCCTCCTCGGTCAGGACAATCCGGCCGCGGACGGCGGAGGGGGCCGTCAGAAGACGGCGAGCGGATTGACGGGTACTCCGGTCAGTCCGTGGATACGCGGTGGCGCCACGGTGAGCAGGAAAGCATAGCGGCCCAGCTCCGCGCAGACGGCGGCGAGCTCGTCCACCTCGGCGGCGTCGATCAGGGGCAGGCCCATCATCGGTAGGGCGACGTGGTGCAGCGGCAAGGGGCATGCGGGGTCCAGTGCCGGGTGCGCGTCGCCGATGTCGCCGGCGTAGAGCGACGCGCCGCGCTGGTGCATCCATCGCACCGCGTCCAGGCTCATCCCCGGCATCGGCCGGTCGGGGTCGGGCGTCGCGGACCACCCGCAGCGCACGACCAGGGCGTCCCCTGACTCCAGCCGCACACCCTGACGCTCCTCGGCCGCCTCGAAGTCCCCGGAGGTGACCGCGTGGCCACTGGGCAGCGGGCCGTCGGCCGCCAGGTCGAGCAGGATCCCGCGGGTGGCGATCCCGGCGGCGTACGCCGCGGTGGAGCCATGCCGGGCGCCGGCCGGTGTCACGGCCTCGTCCACGGGGCGCCCCGGATAGACCCGGCCGTCCCGGACGATGTGCCCCAGCGCATCGAGGTGGGTCGAGCCCGGGTGGTGGTTGGTCACCAGCATCACGTCCGCCGTCGCCGGAGCCGGGGAGCCGACGTACACCATCACCTGCTGGACCGGCGAGGCGTCCTGGGTGGCAGGCGCGAAGGGGCCGCTGATGAGCGGCGTCGGCCGGATCGGAAGCGCGAGTGACACCGTTCGCCCGGTGCGGGCCTCCGCGGCGCCCCTGGCTCGGGCTTCTTCGTCGATGAGGTTGAGCGTGCCGCGCTCGTCGTCCTCGCCCCACCGGCCCCAGTTGCTCGGCAGGTCCTCCGACGCGCTGGTTCCCGTGTGTTGGGTGTTCGGTTCGGTGTCCATGGCGCCGAACGTACTGCCCTCGGTTACAGATGACAAATTATGTAACCCATATCGCGAGTGGAGGCACCCACGGGCCGCACTCGGGTGATCGCCCGACACCAGGAGCCCCGGAGCGTCGGCGCCCCGCCCGGCACCGGCTACGATCCCGGGGCAGCCGATGGGCAGCCGATGACAATGGGGGGGAGCCGTGAGCCAGACCGCGGCGCAGCTCGTCACCACCCTCCGCCGGGCCCGGCGCGACCCCACCGCCGAGGTGACCGTGCTGGCCGACCGCCCCGACGCCACCGTGGTCCGGTGCGGCCACGTCGTCGCCAAGGCGCATCCGCCCGGCACGGACCCCGCCGAGCTGGCCGTCCGGCTCGGGGTGGCCGCCCACCCGCGGTGCGCGGGGATACTGCTGCCGCCGGTCGACGGCATGGCCGCGCTGCCCGACGGCCGGCAGGTCACCCTCTGGCCGTACGGCGAGCCCGTATCGCCCGACCAGCCCGACGCCGCCCCCTGGGTCGAGGCGGGGAAGCTGCTGGCCCGGCTGCACGCCGTGCCGGTCGCCGAACTGCCCGGTCCGCTCCCGGCGATGCGCGGCCCGGCCAAGGCGGCCCGCGCCATCGCCCGGCTGCGGGCGGCGGCGCTCCCCGACACCGCGGCCACCCGGGCCGTACTGCGGGCCTGGGCCGGTCTGCCCGGCTGGGCGCGGGGTGTGGACCGGCGAGCGGGCGACGGCGGGGGTGAGGGCGACGGGCGCTGCCACGGCGGTCTCCGCCTCTGCCACGGCGATCTCCACCTCGGCCAGCTCATCCGCCACCGCGCCACCGACTGGCGGCTGATCGACATCGACGACCTCGGCCTCGGCGACCCGGCCTGGGACCTCGCGCGGCCCGCCGCCTGGTACGCGGCCGGGCTGCTCGAGCCCGAGGACTGGGAGCGGTTCCTGGGGGCGTACCGGGCCGCGGACGGTTCCGCTGCGGGGCAGCGCGACCCCTGGCCGCGACTGGACGTGCCCGCCCGCGCCCTCACCGTCCAGACCGCCGCGCTGGCGCTCGCCAAGGCGGCGGCCGCCGGGCGGGCGTTGGACGAGGCGGAGGAGGCGATGGTGGAGTCGGCCGTCCGCATCGCCCGGTTCATGGAGGCCGTAGGGTGAAGTCCACGCGCCCGGACGGGTGTTCCGGCGCGCTCCGCCCGAAGCATGAGGAGTTGAGCGGACGATGCAGTGTCCCAAGTGCCATGCGCCGATGCACACGTACAACCGCAACGGCGTGCAGATAGAGCAGTGCAGCGGCTGCCGGGGGATCTTCCTGGACTACGGGGAGCTGGAGGCGCTGACCCGCCTTGAGGCGCAGTGGACCCAGCAGATGCCGCCCGCCGCCCCGCCGGCCCCGCAGGCGTACCCGGCCGCGCCCGCGTGGGGTGCGCCGCACCACGGCGGCCACCACGGCCACCACAAGCACCACCGGGGCTTCGGGCACATGCTCTTCTCGTCCTGAGAAACGGCGAAGGGCCGGAGCTGTTCGCTCCGGCCCTCGGCCGATCCGAGTGGACGATACTGGGATTGAACCAGTGACCTCTTCCGTGTCAGGGAAGCGCTCTCCCGCTGAGCTAATCGTCCGCAGGACTGCGTGCGCGATACTGGGATTGAACCAGTGACCTCTTCCGTGTCAGGGAAGCGCTCTCCCGCTGAGCTAATCGCGCGGGATGGATCACGAGGATCCGAGTGGACGATACTGGGATTGAACCAGTGACCTCTTCCGTGTCAGGGAAGCGCTCTCCCGCTGAGCTAATCGTCCGAGGTGGAGACGGGATTTGAACCCGTGTAGACGGCTTTGCAGGCCGTTGCCTCGCCTCTCGGCCACTCCACCAGCCGTGGGGATCGAAACCCCCACTTCGAGCGGACGACGAGATTCGAACTCGCGACCCTCACCTTGGCAAGGTGATGCTCTACCAACTGAGCCACGTCCGCAGGTGTCGTTTCCCCGGGGCGCTTCCGCGTCCCGGCGACGTGTTGAACTCTAGCGGATTCCCGGGCCAGCTCAAATTCCGTTTCCGCAGCGTGCTGCCCTGCTCGCGCGCCGCACTCCCTCCCGAGGCCGCCCTGACCTGGGCGCCATAGACTCGCAACCGTGCCCGACCTGCCCCCGCTCGCCCGCTTCGGCGGACTGCTCGCCACCGATCTGCGCGAGGTCACCAGCGACCCGTCGGCCCTGGACACCCAGGGTTTCTGGGCCGTTGTCGCGGACTTCGAGGGCCGTCTGGTCTGCGCTCGCTTCGCGAACGTACGGACCGAGCCGGTGCCGGCCCCCGTGCCCGGCGGCTGGCGCGGCCCCGCGGCCGGTGAGTGGAGCTCGTCACTGGACCGGGCCGCCTACACCGCGGGCGTGCGGAGCGTCCGGCGCCGTATCGCGGCCGGCGAGGTCTACCAGGCCAATCTCTGCCGGGTGCTGTCCGCGCCGCTGCCCGATCCGGCCGGAGCCGATGTGGACGCGCTGACCGCGCTGCTGGCCCTGGGCAACCCCGCTCCGTACGCGGGCACCGTAAGGCTGCCGGGCCACGGGGTGGAGGTCGCCACGGCCTCGCCCGAGCTGTTCCTGCGGCGGGTCGGGCGCACCGTGGAGTCCGGCCCCATCAAGGGCACCGGCCGCCGCCCCGAGGACCTGCTGGAGAAGGACCACGCCGAGAACGTGATGATCGTGGACCTGGTCCGCAACGACCTGGGGCGGGTCTGCGCCACCGGCTCGGTGACCGTCCCGGCGCTCTGCGCGGTCGAGCCGCACCCGGGTCTGGTCCACCTGGTCTCCACGGTGCGCGGCGAGCTCGCCCCCGGCACCGGCTGGCCCGAGCTGCTCGCGGCCGCCTTTCCGCCCGGCTCGGTCACCGGCGCGCCCAAGTCCAGCGCGCTGCGCGCCATCGCGGAGCTGGAGACCGCGCCCCGCGGCCCGTACTGCGGCGGTATCGGCTGGGTCGACGCCGACCGCGGCACCGGTGAGCTGGCGGTCGGGATACGGACCTTCTGGATCGACCGCGGCCCGGCCGGGGCCGTGCTGCGGTTCGGCACCGGGGCGGGCATCACCTGGGGCTCCGACCCGGAGCGCGAATGGGATGAAACGGAACTCAAGGCCGCCCGGCTGCTCACGGTAGCGTCGGGTGTACAGCAGCCGACGGGAAGGGCGACGCGATGAAACCGGCCATCTGGCTCGACGGATCCCTCTGCGACCCGGACAGCGCCAGGGTGTCCGTATTCGACCATGGGCTCACGGTGGGCGACGGCGTCTTCGAGACCGTCAAGGCCACCGAGGGGCGGGCGTTCGCCCTCACCCGCCATCTGCGGCGGCTGGCCCGCTCCGCCGAGGGCCTGGGGCTCCCCGAGCCGGACGCGGACGAGGTGCGGCGGGGCTGCGAGGAGGTGCTCAGGGCCAATCCGGTGCCGTTCGGGCGGCTGAGGATCACCTACACCGGCGGCTTCTCGCCGCTCGGCTCCGACCGGGGCACGGCCGGCCCCACGCTGGTGGTCGCCCTGGTCGAGGCGGCCCGCCCGGCCGACTCCACGGCCGTGGTCACCGTCCCCTGGGCCCGTAACGAGCGCGGGGCGCTCACCGGTCTGAAGACCACCTCCTACGGCGAGAACGTGGTCGCGCTCGCCCGCGCCCGGCAACAGAACGCCACCGAGGCCCTCTTCGGGAACACGGTCGGCGCGCTCTGCGAGGGCACCGGCTCCAACGTCTTCGTGGTCCTCGACGGCGAACTGCACACCCCTCCGCTCTCCTCCGGCTGCCTCGCCGGGATCACCCGTGCCCTGGTGCTGGAGTGGGTGGGCGCGAAGGAGACCGACCTGCCGCTGGAGGCGCTGGACCGGGCCGAGGAGGTCTTCCTGACCTCCACCACCCGCGACGTACAGGCCGTGCACCGGGTGGACAGCCGCGCTGTGCCCGGCGCCCCCGGACCGGTCACCGCCGAGGCCATGCGGATCTTCACCGAGCGGGCGGCCGCCGACATCGACCCCTGATCCGGCGGCAGCGACCCGTGATCCGGCGGCAGCGGCGGGTCCGCGCCGGAAAAACGGGTGTCGAACGCCCGGCGGGCCGGTAGAAACACCCTCGTGACCACCACTCTGCGACCCACCGCGCCCGAACAGCGCACCGACGGCGGCGGGCGTGCCCGCTCGTACGAGGTATGCGTCAACAGCCGTCCCGTCGGCTCCGTCCGCCTGGCCACCGACGCCCGTCTGGGCCCGGAGGCCGGGCGTATCGAGCGGCTCGACATCGACGAGGCCGAGCGGCACCGGGGCCGCGGCACGGTCGCCGCGCTCGCCGCCGAGGAGGTGCTGCGCGGCTGGGGCTGCGCCCAGCTGGTGGTGAGCGTCCCCGCCCCGGCCACGACCGCCCTCGGGCTCGCGGCCGCGCTCGGCTACCGCGAGCGCGGCCGCAACATGCTCAAGCGGCTCACGGAGCCGCCCGAGCTGCCCCAGGGCAGCGCGATACGTCCCCTGGCGGAGGCCGACTACGCGGCGTGGTACGCCCATGAGCGGGCCGGGTACATCGCCAATCTCCTGGAGCGCGGACTCACCCGGCAGCAGGCCGACACCAAGGCGGACACCGACTACGGCACGCTGCTGCCGCAGGGCCCGGCCACCCCGGGCGCCCTGCTGCGCGTCCTCGCCCACGGCGGTACGGACGTGGGCACCGTCTGGGTCGCGCTGCGCACGGGGGAGCCCGACGCCGCCGAGCGCGGGGAGGCGTACGTCTACGCCGTCGAGGTCGCCGAGGAGTACCGCGGCCGGGGACACGGCCGCACGCTGATGCTGGCCGCCGAGCGCGCGACCCTGGCCCACCGGGCGCGCAGCCTGGGCCTGCACGTCTTCGGCGGCAACACTCCGGCGCTGCGGCTGTACGAGTCGCTGGGCTACGAGCCGGTCGAATACCAGCTCTACAAGCCGCTGCTCTAGGGCCGGGCGCGCCGCTCAGGGGCCCCTCCAGGGCCTTCCCCGGGCCTCCAGGGTCTCCCGGGCCCTTACGTCCTTACGGCTCTTACGGTCGCTCGGCGACGAGGCGGGCGGCGATCTCCTCGACGCGCTCCCGCAGCCCCTCCTGGCTCTTGCCGCCGTCGAGCCGTTCGCCGCCGATCACATACGTCGGGGTGCCGGTCACCCCGATCGCCCGGCCCTCGGCCTGGTCCGCGTCCACGATGAGGATGTGCCGCCCGTCGATCAGCGCGGTGTCCACCTCCTCGGCGTCCAGGCCCAGTTCCCGGGCCACCTCCACCAGCAGCGGCTCACCGCGCGTCCCGAGCTCCTCGGCGCGCTCCAGGACCGCCTCGACATACGGCCAGCCGTGCCCCTGGGCGGCGGCTTCCTCGGCCGCCTGAGCCGCCGCGTGGGCGTGCCGGTGGCGCTCCAGCGGGAAGTGGCGCAGCCGGATGTCCAGGGCGTCCCCGAAGCGGTCGCGCAGCGCGCGCAGATCGGCCAGGGCGGTACGGCAGTCGGGGCACTGCAACTCGCACCAGACGTCGAGCACGGGGCGGGGGGAGGGGTCGGTGTGGCTCATGGGGCCAGTCTTCCAGCCCCCGGCCCCTGCTCCGTACCCGGAGATGTCCCTGATCCCGGGCCGGGGTCATGGCCCACGCCGCCTTAAGGGGTGCACGATGGACATACCGGAACCCAGTCGCGGGAGGAACGATGCTGACCGACACCGTGTGCGCCGCGCTGTCCGCTGCCGGTCTGGGCATCGCCGGGCTGACCGCGTACCGCAAGCGGTTCCTGGCCGCGACCCGGATCGCCGCCTACGCCCTGATCCCGCTGGGCCTGGCGCTGACCGGCGTCCTGGACTGGGTGACCAACCTGGTCTTCCAGCCGACCGTCTGGGCGGGCTTCGGCGTGCTCGGCCTCTCCTGGGCGCTGTTCATGATCAGCCGGGCTGCCGAGCGCCGCTCCGGCGGCACCCGTAAGGAGCGGCGCTCGGCGGCCGCGGCGGAACGGACCGGGCTCTCCGCGGGCGCCTCGGAGCCCGCCCTGGGGCCGGGCCGAGGGGCCACCGGGGTCAAGGCGGCGGGAAGGTCCAAGGCCAGGGGCGGAACGAGCTCTGGCACAGATGACTTCTCCGACATCGAGGCCATACTCAAAAAACACGGGATCTGACCAGCGACCGGTCAAAAAACGATCACTGGTCGCAGGCGGGGCCGGGGCTGGGTCATGATCTCCGCGAGATGTTGCAATCACCGCCCGGGGAGCAATCCCCCATCGAAGGACCCCCTGTTCCGCCGAGCGACGAGCCCCGTGGCTGTCTCTTCGCCCTCTCGCAGCCGCCGCTGATGCTGTTCCTGGCGTTCATCGGCACCCTGCTCTTCGTGACCGCCGTCCACGACCTGTACCGGTGGTGAGGCGGCGACCCCTGCTGGTGGTGAGGCGGCGGCCCACCCCCGTCCCGGCCGCCCGGCCCCCGACCGCCGGGTGTGCGCGGTCAGCTCGCGGCCTCCCGGCGCCGGGCGCGGTACGCGGCGACATGCAGCCGGTTGCCGCAGGTGCGGCTGTCGCAGTAGCGCCGGGAGCGGTTTCGGGACAGATCCACGAAGGCGTGCCGGCAGTCCGGCGCGTCACAGCGGCGCAGCCGCTCCCGCTCGCCCGCCACCACGAGGAAGGCCAGCGCCATGCCGCCGTCGGCGGCGAGGTGGTCGGCCAGCGAGGCACCGGGTGCGAAGTAGTGCACATGCCAGTCGTAGCCGTCGTGGTCGGTGAGCCGGGGCGTGGTCCCGGCCGCGGCGATCATCGCGTTGAGCAGCTCGGCGGTACGGCGGCCGGCGGCCTCGTTCCCGGCCGCCGCGAAGACCTCGGCGAACCGGGCCCGTACGGCCCGGACGGCGGTGAGGTCGCGCTCCCCGAGCGCGCCGATGTCGCTGATGTCATTGCGCTCGACGAACCGGCGCAGTGCGGGGACGTCGGCGAGGTCGTCCCGGTCCGCGCCCTCGGGCGCGGTGTTCACCAGATCGACGACCACGTCGAGCGCGCACCGGGTGTCGTGGTTGATCAGCACGGTTGGCTCCCTGGCCGGCTGGGTCGGCGGCTGCCCCTGGGCTGCCCTCGATCTGCCCGACTCTAGCCCTGCCGGGGCCCCGGGTGTTCATCCGGCGGTGTCGCGCGTACACAGGACGGTGCCGTCACCGCGGACGGTGCCGCGGCGACGGCACCGTCGCCTGCCTCTGCCGTTGTCGTGATTGCCGTGGTCGGAATGGTCAGTACCGGTATGTTGCGGATGTCGCGTCCCGGCTTCGCGCCGTCTCCCCGAGTCGGACGGCCGAGCGCTCAGCTCTCGCCGGGTGTCAGCTCTCCGCCAGGATGTGGGAGAGCTCCGTGTCGAGGTCGAAGTGACGGTGCTCGGTGCCGGGTGGCACCGCGGCGTCGGTTCGCTTCAGGAACGACTCCAGGGCCCGCGCCGGGGCTTCGAGCAGTGCCTCCCCCTCCGGAGAGCTCAGGGCGATGCAGACCACACCCTGGCCGTGGCTGCGGGACGGCCACACGCGGACGTCGCCGGTGCCGGTGGGCCGGTGCAGGCCCTCGGCGAGAAGGTCGCGGGCGAACACCCATTCGACCGTCTCTTCGGCTCCGGTGTGGAAGGTGGCGTGCACGGCGTAAGGGTCGGCCGTGTCATACCGCAGGCCCGCGGGTACAGGCAGTGAGGACTCGCTCGACACAACGAGGCGCAGGTGCAGCTCGCAGCTGACCGTGGTGTTCATAAGCGCCAGGGCCTTTCGCTCAGTGTGCGCTCGGGGATTCGCACGTCGGCGAAATCGACATGCCACCTACGGTGCCGTTGTAAACCCCTCTGACCGTTTTGCGGCGCTTCTGGTAGCTCATGCGGCCCAGCTCCGGGGCGGCCGCTACCGCCGTTCCGGTGAGCTCGGGCGATCGGGTAAGTTGGGTCACATGAACGCGGAGAGTGACGGGCGGCAGGGGGGTTCCGAATCGGTGCCCCATGCCGCGACGGGGGACGATGCGCCGACGAAGGGGCCAGTGCTGGGTTCCCGGGCACCGCGGTTCATCCAGCGGTCGCGCCCGCTCCACCTGAGCTGGCAGGTCGGAGTGTTCATCGTCGGCCTCGCGGTCGTGGGCGTGGGCATCGTCATGCTGCCGCTGCCCGGTCCGGGGTGGCTGGTGATATTCGCCGGTATGGCGATCTGGGCGACCGAGTTCGTCTGGGCCCAGTTGGTGCTGGCCTGGACCAAGCGCAAGGTGACCGAGGCGGCGCACCGTGCGCTGGATCCGAAGGTGCGCCGGCGCAATCTCATACTGACCACGATCGCCGTGGTCGTCTGCGCGGCGGCGGTGTCGGTCTACGTGTGGAAGTTCGGCGTCGTGATGCCGTGGAAGATCGAGCAGTGACCGGCCCTGGCTCGTAGGGCTGGTCATGAGCACGGTCCGGCATACGCTAATGTTGGCCGTGCGCCAGGGCGATTAGCTCAGTGGGAGAGCGCTTCGTTCACACCGAAGAGGTCACTGGTTCGAACCCAGTATCGCCCACCCTGGACCGAGGGCCCGGAAGGCATCAGTCTTCCGGGCCCTCGGCGTTGTCGCATGTCCGAAGGTGTCCGGTGGCGGATGGCCGGTGGCGTTCGCCCCAAGCGCTTTCGTGCAGGCGCCTCACCCGATCCGATCGATCCTGTCCGAACCGTTGACGTAGGCGTCGCCGGTCCATAACTTGTCCCGGCAAGCGCTTGCCTAAAACGTTTCAAGCTGTGGGGGCGGTCGGACGACCTGCCCGGGAGGGGCGTGCATGGGTGCTCGGCGATGGACGGCGAGGGCAAGAGGGTTCCGGGCGGCCGCGGCCGCGGTGGCCGCGCTGGGGCTGCTGGCCACCGGCTGTGGCGGGGGGAGTGGCTCGGGAGACGGCAAGGTGACCATCCGCTACTCCTGGTGGGGCGCCAAGGATCGCGCCGAGCTGATCCAGAAGACGGTGGAGCTGTTCGAGAAGGAACATCCGAACATCACGGTCAAGACGGACTTCTCGGAATACACCGACTTCTGGAGCAAGTTCAACACCCAGGCCGCGGGCGGAAACGCCCCGGACGTCTTCCAGAACTCCTACGCCTTCTTGCGCAAATACGGCGACAAGAACCTGCTCCTGGACCTGAACGGTCAGGCCAAGGCGGGAAACCTCAGCCTGAAGGGTTTCCGCGACGGGCTGGAGAAGGCCGGCGATATCGACGGCAAGCTCCTCGGCGTGCCGGTCGGCGCCAATACCTTCGCCCTTTTCTACAACCCGGACGCCTTCAAGAAGGCCGGGGTGACCGTCGAGGACGGCTGGACCTGGGACGACTTCTTCGCGGCCGCCAAGAAGGTGCGCAAGAGCGACGGCACGCTCTACGGCGCGAGCGACAACGCCAATGTGATGTATCTGTACGACCTGTATATGCGGCAGAACGGCAAGGCGTTCTTCACCAAGGACGACAAGCTCGGCTTCACCAAGGACGACCTCACGCGGTGGTGGAGCCTGTGGCGGCAGCACGCCAAGGCCGATGAGCTGGTGCCGGGCAAGAAGTCCGAGCAGGCCAAGCCCAAGGCGTCGATCAGCGCCGATCTGTCGGCCGCCGAGTTCACCTGGGACAACTTCCTGGTCCGCTTCGCCGCCGAGACCAAGACCACCCTCGACCTCGGGCCGATCCCGACCACCGACGGCAAGCGGACCGGCCAGTACCTCTCCTCACTGATGCTCAGCGGCTCCGCCCGCACCCAGCACCCCAAGGAAGTCGCCCAGTTCATCGACTTCATGACCCATGACCCCGAGGTGGGCAAGATCATGGGCTACAACCGCGGCATCCCGGCGACCACCGCCCAGTACGACGCGTACAAGCCGCAGGGCGTCGACGCCAAGATCGCCGCGTATGAGAAGAGCGTCAGCGCCGAACTCGAGCCGATCACCCCGCATCCGGCCGGCGCCGATGTCGCCGAGGCCGCCTTCCTGAGGATCTACACCCAGGTCGCGCTGGGGCAGACCTCGATGGACAAGGCGGTCGACCAGTTCTTCGACGAGGCCGAGTCCGCGCTCGGGTCGTGAGGAGAGTTTCCGTGACACCGACCACGACGCGTGCGGCGGACGGGGCGCGGCCTCCCACCGGGACGTCCGGGGCGAAGGCCGCCCCGGGCCCCGGTGCCGCCCCCGCGGCGGGGCGGCGGCAGGGCCGCCGGGAGACCCTCGCGGGCTATCTCTTCCTGACCCCCTGGTGCATCGGGATCCTGCTGCTCACCCTCGGCCCGATGCTCGTCTCGCTCTATCTGGCGTTCACCGACTACAACCTCTTCGACTCGCCCCAGTGGATCGGGTTGCAGAACTTCCAGGACCTCCTCGAGGACGACCGCTGGTGGACCTCGGTCCAGGTGACGCTGAAGTACGTGCTGATCGGCACGCCGCTGAAGCTGGCGGCGGCGCTCGCCGTGGCGCTGTTGCTGGTCAAGCCCCGCAAGGGACAGGGCTTCTACCGTTCGGCGTTCTACGCCCCCTCGCTCATCGGCGCCAGCGTGAGCATCGGCATCGTCTGGCGGGCGATCTTCAACGACGACGCGATCGTCGACAAGTCCATGAGTCTCTTCGGCTGGGACGTCGGCGGCTGGATCGGCGACCCGGACTGGGCGCTGCCCACACTGATCACCCTCACCGTCTGGCAGTTCGGCGCGCCGATGGTGATCTTCCTGGCCGGGCTGAAGCAGGTGCCGAACGAGCTGTACGAGGCCGCCGCGATGGACGGCGCCGGCCGCTGGCGCCGGTTCCGGTCCATCACCCTGCCCATGATCTCCCCGGTGCTCTTCTTCAACCTGCTGCTGGAGCTCATCCACTCGTTCCAGGTCTTCACCTCTGCGGTGGTGATCGTGGGGGCGGGCACCAACACCGGCGGACCGGGCGACTCCCTGCTGGTCTACGGCTGGTACCTCTACGAGCAGGGTTTCCACAATCTGCGCATGGGTTACGCCGCCGCGATGGCCTGGATGCTGATGCTCGGCATCGGCCTGGTGACCGCGGTGCTGTTCAAGACCCAGCGCGGCTGGGTGCACTACGAGGAGGACGCCAGGTGAGCGCGGACCGGCGCGCCGCGCGGGCTGGACTGAGGAACCACGCGGCGACCAAGGAGCGTGCGGTGACGAAGGAAGTCCGTGCGGCGGAGCGCGCCGGGACCGAGCGGGAGGCGTCGTGAGTGCGTCTGCGACGGTCGGGCGCCGCCGGGCGCGCTCGGTGATCTGGCATGTGGGGGCGCTCGCCGTGCTGGCGGTGATCCTCTACCCCGTGGTGTGGGTGATCGGCGGCTCGTTCAAACCCGGTGACCAGATCATCGGCAGCCTCCAGCTGCTGCCCACCGATCCGATCGTCGACAACTACCGCCGGCTCGGCGACGGCATCGCGGACGTGCCGATCTCGACCTTCTTCACCAACTCACTGCTCCTGGCGGCCGGTTCGGTGATCGGCGTGCTGTTCTCCTGCTCGCTGGCCGCCTACGCCTTCGCCAGGATCCGCTTCGCGGGGCGGAACGCGCTCTTCACGCTCATGATCTCCACCCTGCTGCTGCCGTTCCAGGTGCTGATCATTCCGCAGTACATCCTGTTCCAGAAGATGGACCTGATCAACACCTATGTGCCGCTGCTGCTCGGCAAGTACCTGGCGGCGGACGCCTTCTTCGTCTTCCTGATGGTGCAGTTCATGCGCGGGCTGCCCCGGGAGCTGGACGAGGCGGCCCGGCTGGACGGCTGCGGCCATCCGCGCATCTACTGGAGCATCGTGCTGCCGCTGTGCCGTCCGGCCCTGATCACCAGCGCGATCTTCACCTTCATCTGGTCCTGGAACGACTTCATCGGACCCCTGCTCTATCTCAACGAACCGGACAAGTACACGGTCTCGATGGGCCTGAAGCTCTTCATCGACCAGGACTCCGTCGCCGACTACGGAGGCATGGTCGCGATGTCGCTCGTCGCCCTGCTGCCGGTGCTGCTCTTCTTCCTCGCCTTCCAGCGCTATCTGGTCGAGGGCGCGGCGACCTCCGGACTGAAGGGCTGAGACCGCCATGACAGAAGCCGCCGTACGCGGTGTGCAGCGGCCCGAGCGCGGCCCGCTGCGTTTCGCCCTGTTCGCCGAATGCCTGCTGACCGGCGTGTGGGTGGTGCTCGCCGCGCTGCCGGTGATCACCGTGCTGCCCGCCTTCGCGGCCGGCTGTGCGCATCTGCGGCGCCATCTGGACGGGGAGCGGTCCACCTGGCGGGACTTCCTCGCCGGGCTGCGGGAGGCGGCCCGGAGCGGCTGGCGGTTCTCCCTGCTGTGGTGGGCGGCGCTCGCACTGCTCGCCTTCGATCTGCGGGTGGCCCGCTCGGGGGCCCTGCCCGGCGGGCCCGCGCTGATCGCGGTGAGCGTGGCGGGCCTGCTCGCGGTGATCGTCCTCGGGCTCCGGACGGCGGCCGTGCGGCGGCCCGGCACCCCCTGGCCGACCGCCGCCCGTACCGCCGCACGCCAGGGCCTGGCCGCCGACCCCGGCGGATCGCTGCTGCTCGTCGGCGGGCTCGCGGTGCTCGCCGTCGCCGCCTGGCAGATGCTGCCGCTGATCGCCCCGGCCATGGGCGCCCTCGCGGGCTGTGCGGTCGCGGTGGAGCGGCGCGCCCGCGCCTGATCCGGCGCCGTCCGCCGCCTGCTGACCGGCTCCGTCCTGCCGTATGTCATGCACCTGCCCCTGACCAACCCCCCGTTCCCCCCCGCCCCCGTACGAAAGGTGAAGCGGACATGCCCCCGATCCCCCGACGCGACCTCCTCAAGGCCGCTGCCGTCACCGGCGCCGCCGTGCCGTTCTCCTGGCTGCTCGCCGGTAACGCCCCGAAGGCCGCCGCCGACAGTCCCGCGAGGAAGTCCGCCGACGAGCCCGTGGACATCACATGGCTGGAGGACGGCGGTCTGGGCGCGGCCGCGGGCTCCACCTTCGGCGTCCCCTGGCCCAAGGGCGCCCACCCCGGCGACCGGACGTTCACGCTGACCACCGCCGACGGCAAGGAGGTGCCGCTCCAGACCTGGGCCACCGCCTACTGGCCCGACGGCTCCCTCAAATGGACCGCGCACGCGGCGGGGGAGGGCCTCACCGGCAGCGCCTACCGGCTCACCACCGGCAAGCCCGCCGCGCCCGCCAAGAAGGTCACCGTCTCCGAGAGCGGCGGCGGGATCACCGTCGACACCGGGGTGATCAAGGCCGTGATCGGCAAGGACGGGAAGAAGCTCGTCCGCACCGTCACCCGTGGCTCCACCGAGATCGCCCGCGACGGCCGGCTGGTCCTGCTCCGCCAGGGCGGCCTCGACGACGGCGATCAGGGCAGCGCCGCGTGGGAGCGGTTCGACGGCGAGATCAGCGGGACCGAGGTCGAGCAGAGGGGCCCCGTCCGCGTCGTCGTCCGCATCGACGGCACACACCGCAAGGGCCGCCGCGGCTGGCTCCCCTTCAGCGTCCGGCTCTACTTCTACGCGGGCGCCGACTCCTTCCGCATGGTGCACACGATCACCTACGACGGCGATCAGAACAAGGACTTCATCCGCGGCCTCGGCGTCCGCTTCTCCGTACCGATGCGCGACGAGGCGTACGACCGCCACATCCGTATCGCGGGCGAGGGCAAGGGATTCCTCACCGAGGCCGTCAAGGGCGTCACCGGGCTGCGCCGCGACCCCGGCGCGGGCGTCCGCACGGCCCAGGTGAAGGGCGAGAAGCTGCCCGACCCGGCCACCTGGGACCAGCGCGTCACCTCCCGGCTGCACCTCATCCCCACCTGGGGCGACTACACCCTCTCCCAGCTCTCCGCCGACGGCTTCACCCTGCGCAAGCGCACCAAGCCCGGCCACGGCTGGATCGCCGCGGGCGGCGGACGCCGGGCGAACGGCTTCGGCTATGTCGGCGGCGTCAGCGGCGGACTCTCCTTCGGACTGCGCGACTTCTGGGAGAAGTTCCCCGCCCAGCTGGACATCCGCGGCGCCGCCGGGGACGAGGCCGAGGTCACCCTGTGGCTCTGGTCGCCCGAGGCCCAGCCCATGGACCTGCGCTTCTACCACGACGGCCTGGGCCAGGACAGCTACCCGGAACAGCTGGAGGGCCTCCAGATCACCTACGAGGACTACGAACCGGACTTCGGCACCCCGTACGGCATCGCCCGCACCAGCGAACTCACCTTCTGGGCCAACGCGGCCACCCCCGACGCCGACACCCTCGTCCGGCAGGCCGCCGCCGTGCGCACCCCGCCCCAACTGGCCGCCGGTCCCGCCGATCTGGCCCGCGCCAAGGTCTTCGGCGGCCTCTTCGCCCCCGTCGACCGCTCGACCCCCGCCAAGGCGAAGATCGAGAACCGGCTGGACTTCCTCTTCGACTACCACAAGGGCCAGGTCGAACAGCGCCGTTGGTACGGCTTCTGGGACTACGGCGACATCATGCACACCTACGACGGCGACCGGCACCAGTGGCGGTACGACGTCGGAGGCTACGCCTGGGACAACTCCGAGCTCTCCCCCGATCTGTGGCTGTGGCTGGCGTATCTGCGCTCCGGCCGCTCCGACATCTTCCGCTTCGCCGAAACCATGACCCGGCACACCGGCGAGGTCGACGCCTACCACCTCGGCACATGGGCCGGGCTCGGCACCCGGCACGGCGTCCAGCACTTCGCCGACAGCGCCAAACAGCAGCGCATCTCCACCGCCCTGTACCGCCGCTACTACTACTTCCTCACCGCGGACGAGCGGGTCGGCGACATCATGCACGCCCTCGTCGACTCCGACGAGACGTTCCTCGTCCTCGATCCGCAGCGCAAGGTCCGCGAGGACCCCGACTACGAGCCCGACCCGCACGCCCTGTCCATCGGCTTCGGCACCGACTGGAGCGGTCTGGCCGGTGCCTGGCTCACCGAATGGGAGCGGCGCGGCCCCAAGGCGAAGAAGGCCGAGGCGCGGCTGCGCTCCACCATGGAGACCATCGCGGCCCAGCCCAACGGCTTCGTCCAGGGCAGCGGCCTGTACGACCTCGACACCGGCAGGTACGCGATCGACGACGAGCCCAAGGTCAGCGTCTCCCATCTGTCCGCGGTCTTCGGCCTGGTCGAGGTCTGCGCCGAGGTGATCGACCTCATCGACATGCCGCAGTTCAAGGAGGCATGGCTGGACTACTGCCGCTACTTCAACGCCACCAAGGCCGAGCAGAAGGCCCGCTATGGCGCCGACTTCGGCTCCCTGATCCTGGTCCAGGGCCATTCGCGGCTCGACGCCTACGCCGCCGTGCAGCTGAAGGACGACGAGCTGGCCGCCCGCGCCTGGCGGAAGTTCACCGAGTACCACGAGGGCGACGGCTACCCGGACACCACCACCAGCTGGAAGACGGTCGAGCTCGAAGGCCCGGACGTACTGGAGCCCGGCGTCGAGGCGGCCTGGGTGAGCACCAACGCCACCGCCCAGTACGGCCTCGCCGCGATCCAGAACCTCGCGCTCGTCGGCGACAAGCTGCCGGGCTAGAGCTGGCGCCGGCCGCCACCGGCCGACCACACTGGGGGCATGGACTGGTGCCACTACCGCTTCCACAGCCGCTGGGACCTCGACGCTCCGCCCGCCGCCGTCTTCGCGGCGCTGGCGAACGCCGAGGACTATCCGTGGTGGTGGCCCCAGGTCCGTGAGGTCCGTCGGATCGACGAGCGCAGCGGCGCCGCCCGCTTCCGCTCCGTCGTCCCGTACGACCTGCGGGTGATCGTCAGCGAGGCACGTCAGGACCCGGCGGCCGGCGTACTGGAGATCCGCCTCTCCGGCGATCTGGAGGGATGGGTGCGCTGGACGGTCATGGCCCAGGACATCGGCACCCGCGCCCGCTTCGAACAGGAGGTGGTGGCCCGCAAACCGCTGCTGCGCCGCCTCGCGCTCCCCGGCCGCCCCGTCTTCCGGGCCAACCACGCCCTGATGATGCGCTCCGGGCGGCGGGGGCTGCGGGCACACCTCGCCGCACGGGCCGCCGGGCCGGCTGAGACTCCCGGGGCGACCGGACCGACTGAGACTCCCGGTGCGGCCGGGGCGGCCTCCGAGCCCTCCGGGCCCTCCGGCGGAAACGTGGTTTGAACCAAACCCGCCGCGACCTGTATTGTTCAGGTCGTTCCACCGGGGAGGGCCCCGAGGAGAACAACCCGGGCGATTAGCTCAGTGGGAGAGCGCTTCGTTCACACCGAAGAGGTCACTGGTTCGAACCCAGTATCGCCCACCACCCGATGAGGCCGGGCCGCCAGCAGGCGGCCCGGCCTCATGTCTGTGTGCTTGTGCGGCCCGGAGCTGGGTATCCGGATAAAACTTCCGTGGGTGACGAAGTGGAGGGGAACTCATGGCCGTAGCGAGCGCAGCCGTCCTGTCCCTGGACTGTGCCGAACCCGTAGAACTCGCCGAGTTCTACGCCCAGGTGCTCGGCGCGCAGATCCAGCCGTTGACCACCCCCGACCGGGTCGAGATCGTCGCACCCGGCGGTTCGCGGATGGCGTTCCTCAGGGACCACGGCTTCGCCCCGCCGAGCTGGCCGCGGCCGGACGACTCCCAGCAGGCCCATCTGGACCTGCTGGTGGAGGACATCGACGCCGCGGAGCGCCAGGTCGTCGACCTGGGCGCCCGACCGCTGGACACCAAGCACAACGGCGGCCCCCGCGATGTGCGGATCTACTCCGACCCGGCGGGCCACCCCTTCTCGCTCCGCAAGGGCTGAAGCGTCCGCGCTCAGCCCGTGCGGCGGAGCGAGAGCCGGACGTCAGGCGGCGGCCGCGAGGTCGGGCCGCAGCGGCCAGGCCGGATCGCAGACTTCGTCCGAGCCGTTGAGCGCGAACCACGCCTGGAGTCCGCGGGCCTGCGCCGCGTACCAGACCGTCTGGCGGGCGTGCAGCTCGGCGGGGGTCAGGGTCTCCAGCCGGGAGGCGAACCGGCGGCCCACCGCCCGTACGACGTTCAGCGCGGCCGCGGCGTCCGCCGCCGCGTCATGCGCGCCCGTCAGCTCCACGCCGTAGTGCGCACACAGATCGATCAGGGTGCGGCGGCCCTTGCGATAGCGGTCCAGATGCTTGTCCAGCACCCGTGGATCGAGAACGCTCAGCGACCGCAGCGACAGATAGCCCGCCAGGCTGGAGTTGCGATGCCGCTTCAACTCGCGGTCCAGCAACGTCAGATCGAACGGCGCGTTCATCACCACCAGCGGGGTGCCCCGCGCGGTCTGCTCCGCTATCGCCCGCGCCACCTCGTCCATCACCGGCGCCGGCCATCTGCCGTGATGCTGAAGATGGGCATCGGTCAGACCGTGTATCTCGGTGGCGGCCGGCGGCACCGGCACTCCCGGACTCACCAGCCAGCGCCGGACCTCCGGCAGACTTCCGGTCCCGCGCTGCACCACCAGGGCCGCCGACACGATCCGGTCATGTTCGACATCGACACCTGTGGTCTCCGTGTCAAACGCGGCGAGCGGCCCCTCGAACCAGGACGGCATGGCCTCAACTCCTCGTGCGCTTCCCGTCGATGACATCTGCACCCCGCCCCGACCAGGTGATACCCGGAGCGGGCAGCCCGAACCGCCGCTGTTTGCCGAGGTCCTGACGGGGAGACAACACAGATGTACGAGCCGGCGACGACCGGAAGGCGTCACGGACATGACGCTCGCGCAACCCGACCCGGCCCCGATGGCGAGCGGTCTCGCCCTGAGCGGACCACCTCCCGTGCGTGGCCAGATCGCCACCACCGCCTGTATGGAGACCCCTCAGGTGGGTTATCTGCACGCGGTGGCGGCCGCCGCCGGCTGCTCGCTGGCCCAGCCCTTCCCCGACCACGGCATCGACTGGCATGTCAGCCACAGCGCGCCCGGTCACGCCGTGGACGACGAAGTCACCATCAAGGTGCAGCTGAAGGCCACGTACCAGATCGCGCCGGACCCTCCCGGGCCGACCTTCGCGTTCACCCTCGACAACGACCACCTGGTAAAGCTCGCCCGCAGCCCGGTGTCCGTGCACAAGATCCTCGTCGTGATGATCGTGCCGCGCCGCCGGGAGGACTGGTTGCGGGCCGGTCATGACCGCCTGTCCCTGCGCCACTGCTGCTACTGGATCAACCTGGCCGGCCACCCGATCACGGGCCGCCGGCGGACCACCGTGCGGATCCCGACCGCACGCGTCTTCGACGACCGCGCGCTCTGCGAGATCATGACCCGGGTCGGGGCGGGAGGGAGACCGTGATGGACCGACCGTGGCCGCAGGACTCCCCGCCACCCCCGCCGGTCCCGCACCCCGACACGGTCGACCCGGCCGTCCTCGGCGCGCTGCTCGCCCGGCACGGCTGGCGCCGCCGCGGCGGCGCCCCGGGGCACTACGCCCGGTGGACCCCGCCGGGCCGCCTCGCGGGCGGCACCAGCCTGCTGGTGCCCGAGAGCCGGGACTTCCCCGACAGCGGCGATCTGCTCGGCGAGGCGCTGATGGCGCTCAGCCGCAGCGCCGCCCCCTCCGCCCGTGAGGTGCTCACCGCACTCGCCGTGCCCGGCGACGAGATCCGCTGGCGCCGCGCGGTGCCCGAATCCCCGGGCGGCACCGCCGCCTGGACCGCGCAGGAGCGGCTGCGCACCGCCGCCCGCGACACCCTGCTGGCCGGTGCGCTCGCCACCCGGGGCCGCGCGGGCTACTACGGCGCCCGGCACCGCCGCGCCGCCGAGGCGTGGCTGGAGCGGGTGCTGACCGGGCCCTCGGGCACGGAGTCCGCCGGCCGTGAGCTGACCGTCTTCGTGCCCGTCGCGGAGGACGGCCGCGCCACCTCCGTCACCCTGCTGCGCGCGCTGTACGCCCTCCGTGACGCCGCCGACTACCACCGGGCGACGGGCGGCATGGAGGCGTATGACGCGGCGGTCGCGGCGGGGGTGTGCCGGGAGCTGACCGATGCGGTGATCGCGCTGGTCCAGGGCACGGAAGGGGCTCGGGTGGCGCTGGAGTGGGCACCGGCCGCCGGTCCGCCGCCGGGGTTCGCCGCCCGGCCCGATCCGGTGGAGTTCTCGCCCGGCGATCTCCCGGGACTGCGGGAGGCGGGGGCCCGCTACGTCCGGGACGAGCCCTCCCCGCCGGTGCTGATCACCGGCGCGGTGGTGCGGCTGCGCCGTACCGGCCCCGGCGGACCCGGGACGGTGCGGCTGCGGGTGCTGTCCGGGGCGGATGTCGCACAGGTGCGGATCACCCTGGACGAGGACGACTACCGCATCGCCGGCCATGCCCATCTGGTGGGGCTGCCGATCCAGGTGCGGGGACGGCTGGAGAGCCGCGGCGGCTTCCGTCGGCTCAGCGGAGCCACCGGCGTCACCCCGGTCCAGGTGGACGAGGCCGAGCGGGACCGGCTGGTCAAGTCGCTCCAGGAGAACCTGGACTTCTTCGAGGAGGCGTGCGGCGGCGGCCCCTGACCGCCGCCCCGGGCCGTGGGGGGCCCGCACCACCGTTTCGCGGTCGCACCCGTCGGCTCGGTACGATTCACGCTGCGCGGTATTCGCCGCGGGGAGCCATCCTTCAGTCAGGAGAGACCGGTGTCAGACGTCCGTGTGATCATCCAACGCGATTCCGAGCGGGAAGAACGTGTGGTGGCCACGGGCACTACGACGGCGGACCTCTTCGCCGGCGACCGCTCGATCGTCGCCGTGCGCGTGGGCGGACAGCTCAAGGACCTGGCGTACCAGCCGGCCGAGGGCGACGAGATCGAACCGGTGGAGATCACCAGCCAGGACGGTCTGGACATCCTGCGCCACTCCACCGCGCATGTCATGGCCCAGGCCGTGCAGGAGCTGTACCCGGAGGCGAAGCTCGGCATCGGCCCGCCGATCAAGGACGGGTTCTACTACGACTTCGACGTGGAGACCCCGTTCCACCCGGAGGACCTCAAGCGCATCGAGAAGAAGATGCAGGAGATCCAGAAGCGGGGGCAGCGCTTCTCCCGCCGCGTGGTCACCGACGAGGGGGCGCGCGAGGAGCTGGCCGCCGAGCCGTACAAGCTGGAGCTGATCGGGCTCAAGGGGGCGGCCGCGGACGCCGCCGAGGGCGCGTCGGCCGAGGTCGGCGCGGGCGAGCTGACCATCTACGACAACCTCGACGCCAAGTCCGGCGAGCTGTGCTGGAAGGACCTGTGCCGTGGTCCGCACCTGCCGACCACGCGGCACATCCCGGCCTTCAAGCTGATGCGCAGCGCCGCCGCCTACTGGCGGGGCAGCGAGAAGAACCCCCAGCTCCAGCGGATCTACGGCACCGCCTGGCCGACCAAGGACGAGCTGAAGGCGTACCTGGACTTCCTCGCCGAGGCCGAGAAGCGCGACCACCGCAAGCTGGGCGCGGAGCTGGACCTGTTCTCCTTCCCCGACGAGCTGGGCTCGGGCCTGGCGGTGTTCCACCCCAAGGGCGGCGTGATCCGCAAGGAGATGGAGACGTACTCGCGGAAGCGGCACGAGGAGGCGGGGTACGAGTTCGTCAACACCCCGCACATCACCAAGGCGTGCCTCTTCGAGACCTCCGGCCATCTGCCGCACTACATGGACGGCATGTTCCCGCCCATGGAGTTCGAGGGCCAGGACTACTACCTCAAGGCCATGAACTGCCCGATGCACAACCTGGTCTTCCGGGCGCGCGGGCGGTCGTATCGCGAGCTGCCCCTGCGGATGTTCGAGTTCGGCACGGTCTACCGCTACGAGAAGTCCGGCGTCGTCCACGGCCTGACCCGGGCCCGCGGCTTCACCCAGGACGACTCGCACATCTACTGCACCAAGGAACAGATGGCCGATGAGCTCGACAGCCTGCTCACCTTCGTGCTGGACCTGCTCCGCGACTACGGCCTGAGCGACTTCTATCTGGAGCTGTCCACCCGGGACGACTCCGACAAGTTCATGGGCAGCGACGAGCAGTGGGAAGAGGCCACCGAGGAGCTGCGCAAGGCCGCTGAGAAGCAGGGCCTGGAGCTGGTCATGGACCCCGGCGGCGCGGCCTTCTACGGCCCCAAGATCTCGGTCCAGGCACGGGACGCGATCGGCCGTACCTGGCAGATGTCGACCATCCAGCTCGACTTCAACCAGCCGGCCCGGTTCGAGCTGGAGTACACCGCGGCGGACGGCTCCCGGCAGCAGCCCGTCATGATCCACCGGGCGCTCTTCGGCTCGATCGAGCGCTTCTTCGCGGTCCTGCTGGAGCACTACGCGGGCGCCTTCCCGGCGTGGCTGGCCCCGGTCCAGGCGGTCGGCATCCCGATCGGTGACGGCCATGTGCCGTATCTGGAGGAGTTCGCCGCGCAGGCCAGGGCGAAGGGCCTGCGGATGGAGGTGGACTCGTCCTCGGACCGGATGCAGAAGAAGATCAGGAACGCGCAGAAGTCCAAGGTGCCGTTCATGATCATCGCCGGTGACGAGGACATCGCGGCCGGCGCGGTGAGCTTCCGCTACCGCGACGGCTCGCAGAAGAACGGCATCCCGATCGACCAGGCGCTGGCCGAGATCGTCGACGCCGTGGAGCGCCGGATCCAGGTCTGATCCACAGCGGTCTCCACGGAGGCCGGGATTCTGAGGGGCGGTCCCGAGGCGGGGCCGCCCCTCGGCTCTTCCTCACCCCTGCCGGGCGAATATGCTGGCCCGCATGACGAGTGAGCCGGAACAGCAGATCGGAGTGGGGACGCCTGACGCGTTCCAGCGCCTGTGGACGCCCCACCGGATGGCCTACATCCAGGGGGAGAACAAGCCGACCGGCCCGGGTGCGGGCGACGGCTGTCCGTTCTGCTCCATTCCGGAGAAGTCCGACGAGGACGGCTTGATCATCGCCCGCGGTCGCTCCGTGTACGCCGTGCTGAACCTGTACCCGTACACTGGCGGCCACCTGATGGTCGTCCCGTTCCGGCACATCGCCGACTACACCGATCTCACCGCCGAGGAGACGGTCGAGCTGGCGGAATACACCAAGGCCGCCATGACCGCGCTGCGTACCGCCTCGGGTGCGCACGGTTTCAACATCGGGATGAACCAGGGCACGGTGGCCGGCGCCGGGATCGCGGCGCATCTGCACCAGCATGTGGTGCCGCGCTGGGGCGGGGACACCAACTTCATGCCCGTCATCGGCAGCACCAAGGTGCTGCCGCAACTCCTCGCCGACACCCGCCGGTTGCTCGCCGACGCCTGGCCGAAGGCGGAGGCGGGGGCAGAGGCGGAGGCATAAGCACGGGCACGGACCCGGCAGGCGAAACGAGAAGGCCCCGGCCGCACGGCCGGGGCCTTCTCGTGCGGTGCGGCCTTACGCGGCCCTACGCGTCGTACAGATCGGCCTTCTTCGGGGCCGCCTCCTGGATCTGGCCGCTGAGCGCCAGCGAGCGGTTGCCGAAGCGCTCGGTGTCCACGCCGTGGCGCTTGAGCACCCCGATGGCCGCCTCATGGACCACCCGCAGCACCGGGGTGGCGGCGCGCAGGGCGTCGTCCGCCATGAACCGGTGCCGCCACGGCTTGTCCGCCCAGGCATGCCGCAGACCGAACGGCTCGGGCAGGACCAGCTTGCCGCCCAGGTGGTCCAGGATCGGCGGGTACCAGGTGAAGGGGGCGCGCGCGGCCAGCCGCACCACCTCCTTGGCGTTCACCAGCGGCAGCGGGATGGACTTGGTCTCCCAGAACCGGATCGGCTTGGCGACGGTCTTGCTGGGCGCTGAGGGCTTGCTGGTGAACATCGGGTGCACCGGCCCCAGGGCGTGCCCGGTGACCTCGATCCGCAGCGTCTTGTGCAGCAGGGTCACCGTGATCATCAGCGTGATCACCAACTGGCCGTCCCAGAGCACGAACTGCACACCCAGATAGTGCCGGTCACCGGCGCCGAACTGCTGCGTGTCGCAGATCCGCTGGAGGTCCACGCCCTTTATCTGGAAGCCCTCCTCCTCGGAGGTGCCGCCGCGCGAGACCGACTTGGCCCCCTCGCCGATCGGCGAGACCACCCAGTGGCGCACGGAGGGCGGCGGGAAGCCACCGGTGTGCAGCGGGGTGCGCTCCAGCATGCGCAGCTGGTCATGGATCGCCCGTATGACGTCCCAGCTGCGGAAGGGGTCGATCTCCTTGTCCGGATCGGCCGAGACCAGGTCCTCGGCCAGCTGCCAGCTGCCCCAGCGGGTGCCCATGCCCAATATGCCCTTGGGGCCGGCGTAGAAGACCACATTGCTGTGCTGCTCGGCGGTGAGCTTGTGGAGCGACTTGCGCAGCTCCTCGGCGGCGGTCTGGCCCGGGTGGTTGGGCACGGTCTCGGGCACCTTGGCGCCTATGCCGCCGCCCGAGAGCAGCCCGCCCCAGGCGTCCCGGAGCTCCTTGGCGGTGCGCTCGCAGATCTGCTTGGCGATGTACCAGCCGATCACCGGGGCGACCACGACGCCCCGCAGATAGATCCCCCAGAAGCCGCTGAAGGGCAGCTTGATCAGGAAGATCAGGACCATGATGCCGAGTGCCAGCAGCAGCGCCGTGCCGAGCGCCCCCATCCGCTTGTCCTGGGCCCCGGCGACCGAGCGGCGCAGCTGGAAGGCGCCGAGCCAGAGCAGCGTCCCGGGCAGGAACAGCAGCCCGAAGATCACCATGACGGCGGTGAGCCGCGCGTCCCGGGTCTTGCGGATGCGGTTGGCGGCCAGGCAGTGCTCCACGACCGTCTGCGGCTCCATGCCGAAGGACTGGATCACCTGGCCCCGGCCGCCGCCGAGCATTCTCGTCTGGACGGCGCGCGCGAACGCCTCGCCCAGATTCGGCTCGAAGAGCGACATCCTCGGGGCCTTGACCTCCGAGACGGTCCACTCCGAGTTGGCCTCGAGCAGCTTTGCCACGGGGTCGTCGCGGTAGGCGGCCGAGGCGAGTGCCTGGGTCGCCGCCGTCTGTCCCGCCGCCCCCGAGAGGGGAACCTGCGCCCCGGGACTGAAATCGAATCCGTCCGTCACCAACGCCCCCAATACGGCACGCTCTTGCGCTGCGACCTCAGCGTATCCGGGGTGTGCACCGCCTGTCGCCAGGGCGTGTGCGGCCTGTGGAAAACCCTGGTGGAGAAAACGGTCCGGGACAGCCGGCGGCGGCGGTCCGCCCGCCCCGGCGCGTCCGGGGCGGGCGGAACCGTGACGTACGCCACGGAAGGGCCGTGAACTACGCCTCGGCGGCGACGCGTTCGCGCATCCGCTCGGCCAGCTGATGGGGCATCGGCTCATGCCGGGCGTAGGAGCGGCTGAACCGTCCCGTGCCATGCGACAGCGATCGCAGATCAACCGCGTACCGACCGATCTCGATCTCCGGCACATCCGCCTTGATCAAGGTCTGTCCGCGGCCGGACTGTTCGGTGCCGACGACCCGGCCGCGCCGCCCGGACAGATCGCTCATCACGGCGCCGACGTAGTCGTCCGAGATCAGCACGCCCAGCTCCACCACCGGTTCCAGCAGGTCGATCCGGACGTCGGCGGCCGCCTCGCGCAGCGCGAGCGCACCCGCCGTCTGGAAGGCCGCGTCGGAGGAGTCCACCGAATGCGCCTTGCCGTCCAGCAGCGTGACCCGCACGTCGACCAGCGGGTAGCCGGCGGCGACGCCGCGCGCCGCCTGGCCGCGCACGCCCTTCTCGACGGACGGGATGAACTGCCGGGGCACCGCGCCACCGACGACCTTGTCCACGAACTCGATGCCCGAGCCCTCCGGCAGCGGCTCGACCTCGATCTCGCAGATCGCGTACTGACCGTGCCCTCCCGACTGCTTGACGTGACGGCCGCGCCCGGCGGACTTCGCCGCGAAGGTCTCGCGCAGCGAGACCTTGTACGGCACCGCGTCCACCTGGACGCCGTACCGGCTGCGCAGCCGCTCCAGCGCCACGTCCATATGCGCCTCGCCCAGGCACCACAGCACCACCTGGTGGGTGTCCGGATTCTGCTCCAGGCGCATCGTCGGGTCCTCGGCGACCAGCCGGGACAGGCCCAGCGACAGCTTGTCCTCGTCCGGTTTGCTGTGCGCCTGGATGGCCACCGGCAGCAGCGGATCGGGCATCTGCCAGGGCTCCATGAGGAGCGGCTGGTTCTTGGCCGAGAGCGTGTCCCCGGTCTCGGCGCGGGTCAGTTTGGCCACGCACGCCAGATCGCCCGCGATGGCCTGGGCGAGGGTGCGCTGCTGCCTGCCGAACGGCGTGGACAGGGCGCCGACCCGCTCGTCCACATCGTGGTCCTCATGACCGCGGTCCTCCAGACCGTGTCCGGACACATGCACGGTCTCGTCGGGGCGGAGCGTGCCGGAGAAGACCCGCACCAGCGAGATCCGGCCGACATACGGGTCGGAGGAGGTCTTGACGACCTCGGCGGCCAGCGGACCGTCCGGATCGCACACCAGCGGCGGGCGCGGCGCGCCCTGCGGGGTGGTGACGGCGGGCGCCTCGCGCTCCAGCGGGGTGGGGAAGCCGCCGGTCATCAGATCGAGCAGTTCGGTGGTGCCCAGGCCCTGTTTGGACCCCTCGGCGGCGGGCGCCGCCGCGAGGACGGGGTGGAAGCTGCCGCGTGCGACGGCCTTCTCCAGGTCCTCGATCAGCGTCTTGACGTCGATCTCCTCGCCACCGAGGTAGCGGTCCATGAGGGTCTCGTCCTCGCTCTCGGCGATGATCCCCTCGATGAGCCGGCCGCGGGCCTCCTCGATCAGCGGCAGCTGGTCCTCCCGGGGCGGCGATTCGGTGCGCACCCCAGAGGAGTAGTCGAAGACCCGCTGGGTGAGCAGTCCGATGAGCCCGGTCACGGGGGCGTGCCCGTCCGGCCCCGGCGCGCCCCGCAGCGGCAGGTACAGCGGCAGCACGGCGTCGGGGTCGTCGCCGCCGAAGCTCTCCCGGCACAGTTCGGTCATCTCCTCGAAGCCGGCGCGGGCCGCCTCCAGGTGTGTGATCACGATGGCGCGCGGCATCCCGACCGCGGCGCACTCGTCCCAGACCATGCGGGTGGCCCCGGTGATGCCCAGGGCGTCCTGGGCGGCCGAGACGACGAAAAGGGCCGCGTCCGCCGCTCGCAGACCGGCCCTGAGTTCCCCGACGAAATCGGCGTAGCCCGGGGTGTCCAGGAGATTGATCTTGATCCCGTCCCATTCGACGGGGACCAGGGACAGCTGGATCGAACGTTGCTGCCGGTGTTCGATCTCGTCGTGGTCCGAGAGGCAGCCGCCGTCCTCGACCCTGCCCGCCCGGTTGACCGCGCCCGTCGCCAGCGCGAGGGCCTCCACCAGCGTCGTCTTTCCGGTCCCGCTGTGGCCGACCAGAACCACATTCCGCAGGGAGCTGGGCCGGTCGGCCGCCACTGCCCTTCCGGCGGCCCCTGGGTGTGTACTCGTCTTGTCGCCCATGTGTCTCGCCTCCCGGTCGACACCTTGCGATACTTCGAGCTTTCCACCGCCGTAACGGTGCGTCCATACGTCGCACATCCGGCCGTACCACGCATGGGGCCCCGAAGCTGTCCGACAGGTGCACGGCGGCCCACCCGGGCGTGGCTACGATGGGCGCGCCGGTGGCCCCTTGACCATCCGGCCCGTTTCGACCCCCCGGGAAGGTCATGCTGAACAAGTACGCGCGTGCGTTCTTCACGCGTGTTCTCACACCGTTCGCCGCCCTGCTCATCCGCCTCGGGGTCAGCCCCGACGTGGTGACCCTCACCGGCACCGCCGGCGTCTGCGCGGGCGCACTGGTCTTCTATCCCCGGGGGGAGTTCTTCTGGGGCACGGTCGTCATCACGCTGTTCGTCTTCTCCGACCTGGTCGACGGCAACATGGCGCGGCAGCTGGGGCGCTCCAGCCGCTGGGGCGCGTTCCTGGACTCCACGCTGGACCGGGTCGCGGACGGCGCGATCTTCGGCGGTCTGGCGTTGTGGTACGCGGGCCGGGGGGACGACAATGTCCTGTGTGCGGTGACGATCTTCTGCCTCGCCAGCGGCCAGGTGGTCTCGTACACCAAGGCCCGCGGTGAGAGCATCGGGCTCCCGGTGAACGTCAACGGGCTGGTGGAGCGCGCCGAGCGACTGGTGATCTCGCTGGTGGCCTGCGGCTTCTCGGGTCTGCACGCGTTCGGCGTGCCGCATATCGACATCCTGCTCCCGATCGCGCTGTGGATCGTGGCCGTCGGCAGCGCGGTGACCCTCGTCCAGCGGGTGGTGACCGTGCGCCGGGAGGCCGCCGAGGCGGAGGCCGAGGAGCGGACGGTGCCCCAGGGGGGCGAGACGCGGTGAGGGACAGGCTGACCGACGCGCTGTACGGGCTCGGCTGGAGCACGGTCAAGAAGCTCCCGGAGCCGGTCGCGGCGCGCCTCGGTCAGCGCATCGCCGACCAGACGTGGAAGCGGCGCGGCAAGGGCGTGCTGCGTCTGGAGGCCAATCTGGCGCGGGTGGTCCCGGACGCCTCGGCGCGGCGGCTCGCGGAGCTGTCCCGGGCGGGCATGCGCTCGTACCTGCGCTACTGGATGGAGTCCTTCCGGCTGCCGGTGTGGAGCCCGGAGCGCATCGGGGGCGGCTTCGACGTCAAGGACGTGCACCATCTGGTGGACGGCCTCGCCGCGGGCCGGGGCGTGATCCTCGCGCTGCCGCACATGGGCAACTACGACCTCGCCGGGGCCTGGGTGACCACGCATCTGAAGGTGCCCTTCACCACGGTCGCCGAGCGGCTGAAGCCGGAGTCGCTGTACGACCGGTTCGTGGCCTACCGCGAGGGGCTGGGCATGGAGGTGCTGCCGCACCAGGGCGGGAGCGCCTTCGGGACGCTGGCCCGGCGGCTGCGCTCGGGCGGTCTGGTGTGCCTGGTCGCCGACCGGGATCTGTCGGCCTCCGGGGTGGAGGTGTCGTTCTTCGGCGAGCGGGCGAAGATGCCGGCCGGGCCCGCCGCGCTCGCCCTCCAGACCGGTGCCCTGCTGCTGCCGGTGACCCTCTGGTACGACGAGTCGCCGGTGATGCGCGGCCGGGTGCATCCGCCGGTCGAGGTGCCCGCGGACGGGAACCGCGCGGAGCGGATCGCCGTCATGACCCAGGAGGTGGCCGACGCCTTCGCCTCCGGGATCGCCGAGCACCCGGAGGACTGGCACATGCTGCAACGGCTGTGGCTCGCGGACCTGGAGCACGGATCCGGACGTCCGGGACGTCCTGGACCCTCCCGAATGGAGAAGCCGTGAGGATCGGGATCGTCTGCCCGTACTCCTGGGACGTCCCCGGCGGTGTCCAGTTCCACATCCGCGATCTGGCCGACCACCTGATCCGGCGCGGCCACCAGGTCTCCGTGCTGGCCCCGGCGGACGACGAGACGCCGCTGCCGCCGTACGTGGTCTCCGCCGGGCGCGCCGTGCCGGTGCCCTACAACGGCTCGGTGGCCCGGCTGAACTTCGGCTTCCTGTCGGCCGCGCGGGTGCGCCGCTGGCTGCACGACGGCGCCTTCGACGTGATCCACATCCACGAGCCCACCTCGCCCTCCCTGGGGCTGCTGGCCTGCTGGGCGGCCCAGGGGCCGATCGTCGCGACGTTCCACACCTCCAATCCGCGCTCCCGGGCCATGATCGCCGCCTATCCGATCCTCCAGCCGGCGCTGGAGAAGATCAGCGCGCGCATCGCGGTCAGCGAGTACGCGCGGCGGACGCTGGTGGAGCACCTCGGCGGTGACGCGGTCGTCATCCCCAACGGCGTCGATGTGGACTTCTTCGCCGACGCCGAGCCGAAGGAGGAGTGGCAGGGGGACACGATCGGCTTCATCGGCCGGATCGATGAGCCCCGTAAGGGGCTGCCGGTGCTGATGCGCGCCCTGCCGAAGATCTTCCAGGCCCGGCCGGGGGCACGGCTGCTGGTCGCCGGGCGCGGCGACGAGGAGGAGGCCGTGGCCGGTCTGCCGGGGCCGCTGCGGGAGCGCGTCGAGTTCCTGGGGATGGTCAGCGACGAGGACAAGGCGCGGCTGCTGCGCAGCGTGGATGTCTACGTCGCGCCCAATACGGGCGGCGAGAGTTTCGGCATCATCCTCGTCGAGGCGATGTCGGCGGGCGCCGCGGTCCTCGCCAGCGACCTGGACGCGTTCGCGCAGGTGCTGGACGGGGGAGCGGCGGGTGAGCTGTTCGCCAACGAGGACGCCGACGCCCTGGCGGCGGCCGCGGTGCGGCTGCTGGGCAACCAGGAGCGGCTGGCCGAGCTGCGCGAGCGGGGCAGCCGGCACGTACGGCGCTTCGACTGGTCGACGGTCGGGGCGGACATCCTCGCGGTCTACGAGACGGTGACGGACGGGGCGGCGTCCGTGGCCGCCGACGAGCGCACGCGGCTGTGGACGCGTCTGGGGCTCGCCCGGGACTAGCCGAATGACGCGTCTGGGGCCGGCGGCCTGCGCCGGGACCGGCCGGACGCTCCGGGGCTCGCGTCGGGACCGGCCGGATGCCCCGGGGGCGTCGCGTGGGACCGCCGGGCCCCGGGGCCCGTGCCGGGACTGGCGGGAGTTCCCGGACGGGGCGCTGCGCGGGACCGCCGGGGTCTCGCGCGGTGGGGCCGGACCACCGTGCCGTACGCGGCCGTGCCGAGCCGCCGCGGCTCAGGGCTTCGCCCCGTCCGGCGGGCGCGGCAGGCGGTAGCGTGGCGGGCCGTGAGCACCTTGATCTGGATCGCGGTGGCCCTGGTCGTCATCGCCGTCTATCTGAGCTGGACCGCCGGGCGTCTCGACCGGCTGCACAGCCGTCTGGACGCGGCGCGGGCCGCCCTCGACGCACAGCTGCTGCGGCGTGCCTCCGTCGCGCAGGAGCTGGCCACCGCCGGAGTGCTCGACCCGGCCGCCTCGATGGTGCTGTACCAGGCCGCGCACGCCGCCCGGCAGGCCGAGGAGGAGCACCGCGAGGTCGCCGAGAGCGAGCTGAGCCAGGCGCTGCGGGCCGTCTTCGAGGACGGCGCACAGGCCGAGGCGGTACGGCAGGCGCCGGGCGGTGAGGACGCGCTGGGGGAGCTCACGGAGGCGGTAAGGCGGGTGCCGATGGCCCGGCGGTTCCACAACGACGCGGTGCGCGCGGCGCGGGCGCTGCGCCGCCATCGCACGGTGCGCTGGTTCCGGCTGGCCGGCCACGCGCCCTTTCCGCTCGCCTTCGAGATGGACGACGAGCCCCCGCCGGCCCTCGGGCGGGTGCCGGACACCGAGGAGCCCGAGCGCGGAGGCGAGCCGCACACCGACTGAAGCGTCCCCGGACCCTGGCGCCTTGCATGCCTGCGTGCCTTCCGCGCCTGTGTGCCTTCCGTGCTTTCCGCGCGCCGGGGAGGTCCGGGGCGCTTCGAGCCACAGGCCTCCGATTGGCCCTTGCCGCGCCGTGCCCGGACCCGCTTTTGTCATTCGTGTAACACACACGCTTGAGACCTGGACCAGATGGCCGGGTCATGTACCGGCATCGAACAGCCCTACGATGGGTTCATCGCACTTTTCATCACCGAGTGAGGTCAAACCGTGTCCATCACGCCCGCCAGCACGTCCAACTCCGAGGCCCCCGCGACTGGCACCGCCCGCGTCAAGCGCGGTATGGCCGAGCAGCTCAAGGGTGGCGTGATCATGGACGTCGTCACCCCCGAGCAGGCCAAGGTCGCCGAGGACGCCGGTGCCGTCGCGGTCATGGCCCTGGAGCGGGTGCCCGCCGACATCCGTAAGGACGGCGGCGTGGCCCGGATGTCCGACCCGGACATGATCGAGGGCATCATCAACGCCGTCTCCATCCCGGTCATGGCGAAGTCGCGGATCGGCCACTTCGTCGAGGCCCAGGTGCTCCAGTCGCTCGGCGTCGACTACATCGACGAGTCCGAGGTCCTCACCCCCGCCGACGAGGTCAACCACAGCGACAAGTGGTCCTTCACCACCCCGTTCGTCTGCGGCGCCACCAACCTGGGCGAGGCGCTGCGCCGGATCGCCGAGGGCGCGGCGATGATCCGTTCCAAGGGCGAGGCCGGTACCGGCAACGTGGTCGAGGCGGTGCGCCACCTGCGTCAGATCAAGGGCGAGATCGCCCGGCTGCGCGGTCTGGACAACCACGAGCTCTACGCCGCCGCCAAGGAGATCCGCGCCCCGTACGAGCTGGTCGCCGAGGTCGCGCAGACCGGCAAGCTGCCGGTCGTGCTGTTCTCCGCCGGCGGTGTCGCCACCCCGGCCGACGCCGCGCTGATGCGCCAGCTCGGCGCCGAGGGCGTGTTCGTGGGCTCCGGCATCTTCAAGTCGGGCGACCCGGCCAAGCGCGCCGCCGCGATCGTGAAGGCCACCACCTTCTACGACGACCCCAAGGTCATCGCGGACGCGTCCCGGAACCTCGGCGAGGCCATGGTCGGCATCAACTGCGACACCCTCCCCGAGTCCGAGCGGTACGCCAGCCGCGGCTGGTAACCGGCGCCCGCACGGCACCACCTGGCACCACGCGTCCCGGCGTCCGGCCCGGCGCGTGGTGCCCCTGACGTCCGAGAGGTCTTCGCTTCCGTGACTACGTCGTCCACGTCCACCTCCGCCCCCGTGATCGGTGTGCTCGCCCTCCAGGGCGACGTACGCGAACATCTCGCCGCGCTCACCGCGGCCGGGGCCACGGCCCGGCAGATCCGCCGTCCCGAGGAGCTCGCCGAGATCGCCGGCCTGGTGATCCCCGGCGGCGAGTCGACCACCATGTCCAAACTCGCGGTCGTCTTCGGGCTGCTGGAGCCGCTGCGCGAGCGGGTCCGGGCCGGACTGCCGGTGTACGGTACCTGCGCGGGCATGATCATGCTCGCGGACAAGATCCTCGACGGCCGGGACGACCAGGAGACCATCGGCGGCATCGACATGATCGTGCGCCGTAACGCCTTCGGCCGTCAGAACGAGTCGTTCGAGGCCGAGATCGAGGTCCAGGGCATCGAGGGCGGCCCGGTCGAGGGGGTCTTCATCCGCGCGCCGTGGGTCGAGTCCGTGGGCGGCGGTGCCGAGGTGCTCGCCACGTTCGACGGGCACACCGTCGCCGTCCGGCAGGGCAACGTCCTGGCCACCTCGTTCCACCCCGAGCTGACCGGCGACCACCGGGTGCACCAGCTCTTCGTGGAGATGGTGGGGCGCGCGTAGCGCTCGGCCGAGGGTGGTGGGAGACGGGAGGGCAGTGCGCGCCACGGGCTGAGCCTGTCCCGGTAGGATCTCAGGCGTTCGTACAGCAATGGGTTACGCGAAGGAGACAGGCGGATGTCCGGCCACTCTAAATGGGCTACGACGAAGCACAAGAAGGCCGTGATCGATGCCAAGCGCGGCAAGCTCTTCGCGAAGCTGATCAAGAACATCGAGGTCGCGGCCCGGATGGGCGGTGCCGATCCGGAGGGCAACCCGACGCTCTTCGACGCCATCCAGAAGGCGAAGAAGCAGTCGGTTCCGAACAAGAACATCGACAGCGCGGTCAAGCGCGGTGCCGGTCTCGAGGCCGGTGGCGCCGAGTACGAGACGATCATGTACGAGGGCTACGGGCCCAACGGCGTGGCCGTGCTCATCGAGTGTCTGACCGACAACCGCAACCGCGCCGCCTCCGACGTCCGCGTCGCGATGACGCGCAACGGCGGTTCGATGGCCGACCCGGGCTCCGTGTCGTACCTCTTCAACCGTAAGGGCGTCGTCATCGTCCCCAAGGGCGAGCTCTCCGAGGACGACGTGCTGGGCGCGGTGCTGGACGCGGGCGCCGAGGAGGTCAATGACCTCGGTGAGTCCTTCGAGGTCATCAGCGAGGCCACCGACCTGGTCGCGGTCCGTACCGCGCTCCAGGACGCGGGCATCGACTACGACTCGGCCGACGCCAACTTCGTGCCCACGATGCAGGTCCAGCTCGAGGAAGAGGCCGCGCGCAAGATCTTCAAGCTGATCGACGCACTCGAGGACAGCGACGACGTGCAGAACGTCTTCGCCAACTTCGACGTCTCCGACGAGGTCATGGCCAAGGTGGACGCCTGACGCCCGATCGGCGCGGCGGCCGGCAACTGCGACGGGTCGGCGGGGCACCACCCCACCGGCCCGTCGGCGTTGTCGGCCGGTGTTGTCGGCGGCAGCCGCTAGCCTGCCGGAACAGGTGACCGAAACCCGGTGAGGGGAGGGGCGCGGTGCGCGTGCTGGGCGTGGACCCGGGGCTGACCCGATGTGGCGTCGGTGTGGTCGAGGGGGTCGCGGGCCGCCCGCTGCGAATGCTCGGCGTCGGCGTCATACGGACCGGGGCGGACGCCGCGATCGGCGACCGGCTCGTCCTGATCGAGCGCGGCATCGAGGAGTGGCTGGATATCCACCGGCCCGAATGCGTCGCCGTGGAGCGGGTTTTCAGCCAGCACAATGTGCGCACCGTCATGGGCACCGCCCAGGCCAGTGCCGTCGCGATGCTGTGCGCGGCCCGCCGCGGGCTCCCGGTCGCGCTGCACACCCCCAGCGAGGTCAAGGCGGCCGTGACCGGCTCCGGGCGCGCCGACAAGGCGCAGGTCGGCTCGATGGTGACGCGGCTGCTGCGGCTGGACGCACCGCCCAAACCGGCCGACGCCGCCGACGCCCTGGCGCTCGCCATCTGCCATATCTGGCGGGCCCCCGCGACCAACCGCCTCCAGCAGGCCGTCGCCGCCCACCGCACCACGAGCACCGCACGCCCCTCGGGCACCACGAGCACCGTGCGCACCACGAAAGGCCGTATCTCATGATCGCGTTCGTCTCCGGTCCGGTGGCGGCCGTCGCCCCGGACACCGCCGTGATCGAGGTCGGCGGGGTGGGCATGGCGGTCCAGTGCACCCCGGCCACCCTGTCCGGGCTGCGCGTCGGCGAGCAGGCCCGGCTGGCCACCTCCCTCGTCGTCCGTGAGGACTCGCTGACCCTCTACGGCTTCGCCGACGACGACGAGCGCCAGGTCTTCGAGCTGCTCCAGACCGCCAGCGGGGTCGGCCCCCGGCTGGCCCAGGCCATGCTGGCCGTGCACTCCCCGGACGCGCTGCGGCGCGCGGTGTCGACCGGGGACGAGAAGGCGCTCACCGCGGTCCCCGGCATCGGGAAGAAGGGGGCCCAGCGGCTGCTGCTGGAGCTCAAGGACCGGCTCGGCGAGCCGCTCGGCTCCGCCGTGCCCGGCGCCCGCTCCGCGCCCGCCCCCGGCTGGAGCGATCAGCTGCACACCGCGCTGGTCGGCCTCGGCTACGCCACCCGGGAGGCCGACGAGGCGGTCGCCGCCGTCACCCCGCAGGCCGAGGAGACGGTGGCCGCGGGCGGCACGCCCCAGGTGGCCCAGCTGCTGCGGGCCGCCCTCCAGACCCTGAACCGCACACGGTGAGCCACCGCCGGCGCGGCAGGCCGCGGCCGGCGGCACCACTCCAGACGACATCGCGAGGCGAAACGCAGTGAACTGGGACGAGACCGCACCGGCAACCGCCGACGACGCCCCGCCCGGCGCGGGCCGGCGGCTGCTGGGCGCCGACGCCGACGGCGACGACCAGGCGGTGGAGGCCGCGCTGCGCCCCAAGGACCTCGGCGAGTTCGTCGGGCAGGAGCGGGTGCGCGAGCAGCTGGACCTGGTGCTCAAGGCGGCCCGGCAGCGCGGTGGCACCGCCGACCACGTGCTTCTCTCCGGCGCGCCCGGACTGGGCAAGACCACCCTCTCCATGATCATCGCAGCCGAGATGGGTGCCCCGATCCGGATCACCTCCGGCCCGGCCATCCAGCACGCCGGCGATCTGGCCGCGATCCTGTCCTCCCTCACCGAGGGCGAGGTGCTCTTCCTCGACGAGATCCACCGGATGTCCCGGCCTGCCGAGGAGATGCTCTACATGGCGATGGAGGACTTCCGCGTCGACGTCATCGTCGGCAAGGGGCCCGGGGCCACCGCCATCCCGCTGGAGCTGCCCCCGTTCACCCTGGTCGGCGCCACCACCCGGGCCGGGCTGCTGCCGCCCCCGCTGCGCGACCGCTTCGGCTTCACCGGCCATATGGAGTTCTACGCCCCGGCCGAGCTGGAGCGGGTCCTCCACCGCTCCGCCGGGCTGCTCGACGTGACCATAGAGGCCGAGGGCGCGGCCGAGATCGCGGGCCGCTCCCGCGGCACCCCCCGGATCGCCAACCGTCTGCTGCGCCGGGTGCGCGACTACGCCCAGGTCAAGGCGGACGGCGTGATCACCCGCGAGATCGCCGCCAGCGCCCTCGCCGTGTACGACGTGGACGAGCGCGGCCTGGACCGGCTGGACCGGGCGGTGCTCAGCGCCCTGCTCAAGCTCTTCGGCGGCGGCCCGGTGGGCCTGTCGACCCTGGCGGTCGCCGTGGGGGAGGAGCGTGAGACGGTGGAGGAGGTCGCCGAGCCCTTCCTGGTCCGGGAGGGGCTGCTGGCCCGCACCCCCCGGGGACGGGTCGGCACCCCGGCGGCCTGGGCCCATATGGGACTCACCCCACCGCAGCAGGCCGCCGGCGGCGGTCAGGCGGGCCTGTTCGAGGCATAGCGACGCCTAAGCGCTCGCTTACCCGGCATCATGGCGTAGAGGACCAATAATGGCGGGGTCAGGAACCCCGGTACCGCGCCGGGCGTTGTTCCATTGGCGTGGGCTCGCTTAGACTCCGCCGATGCCGTCCGTATGCCGTCCGCTCACTGTGCGGTATACCCACCCCCGTAGACCAGGCCGCTCCCCGCGGTCGTGTGAAGGAATTTCCGTCCCGTGAATATCGTGACTCTCCTGCCGTTCATCGTGCTTATCGGGGCCATGTTCCTGATGACGCGTTCGGCCAAGAACAAGCAGCGCCAGGCCCAGCAGATGCGCGAAGAGATGCAGCCGGGCAGCGGCGTGCGGACCATCGGCGGCATGTACGCGACGGTCAAGGAGGTCCACGACGACACGGTCCTCCTCGAGGTGGCCCCCGGCGTCCACGCGATCTACGCGAAGAACGCGGTGGGAGCCATCCTCCCGGACGACGAGTACAACCGCATCGTGCACGGCATCGACCCCGATGAGGACGCCACCGAGACCCCTGTCGTACCCGACGACGCCTCCTCGCTGACCGAGGCCGCCGACGGCGACGCCCCCGCCGACAAGGCCGGCGAGGCCGACGAGAAGGCCGGGACGACGGACGCCAAGAAGATCGACCTCGGCAAGGACGACGCCCCCGCGGCGGACGCCTCCGGGGACGACAAGCGGGACGGCGGCACCGACGCGAAGTAAGTCCGTCACCCGGGAACCGCGGCACGCCCCGATCGGCGCGCCGCGGTTCCCTGGGACGGTCCAGGCTCCGGCGGGGCTCGTCCCCACAAGACTTCGTGGCCGCCCGGCGCACACCCGATGCCGGGCGGTTGGACAGGGAGATACGAGAAGGTGGCAGCACCGAAGAAGGGCCGCAGGTCCTCAGGGTCACAGGGCAGGCCAGGGCGCGCCTTGGCCGTCATCCTGATCGCCATCGTGGGCCTGACCGCGGGGATGTTCGCCTCCGGTCACACCACGCCGCGACTGGGTATCGACCTCGCGGGCGGCACCAGCTTCACGCTGGAGGCCAAGAACCAACCGGGTAAGCCCAACGCGATCAACTCGGACAACATGAACACCGCCGTGAGCATCATCGAGCGGCGGGTCAACGGTCTGGGCGTGTCCGAGGCCGAGGTCCAGACGCAGGGCGACAAGCACATCATCGTGAACATCCCCAAGGGGACGAACGCGAAGCAGGCCCGGCAGCAGGTCGGCACCACCGCCCAGCTCTACTTCCGGCCGGTGACGACGACCACCAGCGGCGAGAAGACCCCCGAGCCCAGCTCCACCCCCAGCCCGTCCAGCAGCGCCGGCGACAAGGGCGACAACAAGAGCTCCGGCAAGGACGACAAGGCGTCCGGCACACCGTCGGCGTCGTCCTCGGCGTCTTCTTCCGCCACCGCCAGCCCCAGCACCCAGGGGCGGGCCCTCTCCGAGGGCCTGAAGGCCGACAAGACGCCCAGCGACAGCCCCTCGCCGACGAAGACCCCGAAGGCCGACGAGTCCACCAGCCCCTCGGACTCCACCAGCCAGGACGACCTGACCAAGCAGTTCCAGAACCTGGACTGCACCACCAAGGCGGGCCGCGCCGCGGCGGCCGAGAAGGCGGCCAACGCCAAGCCGACCGACTCCGTGCTGGCCTGTAGCGAGAAGGGCGACGCCAAGTTCATCCTGGCCCCCTCCGAGGTCGAGGGCACCGACGTGGACGACGCCTCGGCGGTCTTCGACAGCCAGAACGGGGCGGGCTGGATCGTCCAGCTCGACTTCAACGGCAAGGGCTCCAAGAAGTTCGCCAAGACCACCGGTGAGCTCACCAGCAAGACCTCCCCGCAGAATCGCTTCGCGATCGTCCTGGACGGCGCGGTCGTCTCCGACCCCGAGGTCACCCAGGGCGCCATCACCGGCGGCCGGGCCACCATCTCCGGCGGCTTCACCCAGCAGAGCGCCGAGAACCTGGCCAACGTGCTGTCCTACGGTGCGCTGCCGCTGTCCTTCGACATCGCCGACGAGACCACCGTCTCCGCCGCGCTCGGCGGTGAGCAGCTGGAGGCCGGTCTGATCGCCGGCGCCATCGGCCTCGCGCTCGTCGTGGTCTACCTGGTCGTCTACTACCGCGGCCTCGCCCTGGTGGCCATGGCCAGCCTCGGCGTCTCGGCGATCCTGACGTACACGATCATGGTGCTGCTCGGCCCGGGTATCGGCTTCGCGCTGAACCTCCCGGCGGTCTGCGGTGCGATCGTGGCCATCGGTATCACCGCCGACTCGTTCATCGTCTACTTCGAACGGATCCGCGACGAGATCCGGGAGGGCCGCTCGCTGCGCCCCGCCGTCGAGCGGGGCTGGCCGCGGGCCCGGCGCACCATCCTGGTGTCCGACTTCGTGTCGTTCCTGGCCGCCGCGGTGCTCTACATCGTCACCGTCGGCAAGGTGCAGGGCTTCGCCTTCACCCTGGGGCTGACCACGCTGCTCGACATCGCCGTGGTGTTCCTCTTCACCAAGCCGCTGATGACGATCCTCGCCCGCCGTCCGTTCTTCGGGAACGGCCACTCGTGGTCCGGTCTGGACCCCAAGCGCCTCGGGGTCAAGCCACCGCTGCGCCGTCGCCGTCCCGCCGCCCCCGGCCCCGCCGACACGAAGGAGGCGTGAGATGTCGCGACTCGGCACTCTCGGCGCCAGGCTCTACCGAGGCGAGGTCGGCTACGACTTCGTCGGCAAGCGGAAGATCTGGTACGGCGTCTCGATACTGATCACCATCACGGCCATCGTGGGCCTGGCGGTGCGCGGCCTGAACATGGGCATCGAGTTCTCCGGCGGCGCGGTCTTCACCACCCCCAACAACACCAAGGTCTCCGCCTCCGATCTGCGTCAGGCGGCCGAGAAGGCGGCCGGCGACCACACCGTCGTGGTCCAGGAGCTCGGCCGCGGCGGCGTGCGGATCCAGATCAGCGAGCTGGACACCAAGGAGGCCCTGCCGGTCCAGGAGGAGCTCGCCAAGGAGCTGCACGTCACCACCAGCAAGATCGACACCCAGCTGGTCGGCCCGAGCTGGGGCGAGCAGATCGCCAGCAAGGCGTGGCAGGGTCTGGCGATCTTCATGGTGCTGGTCGTGATCTACCTCGCCATCGCCTTCGAATGGCGGATGGCGCTGGCCGCCCTGATCGCGCTGATCCACGACCTCACCATCACCGTCGGTGTCTACGCGCTGGTCGGCTTCGAGGTCACCCCGGGCACGGTGATCGGTCTGCTGACGATCCTCGGTTACTCGCTCTACGACACCGTCGTGGTCTTCGACGGTCTCAAGGAAGCGTCGAAGGACATCACCAAGCAGACCCGCTTCACCTACAGCGAGGTCGCCAACCGCAGCCTCAACTCGACCCTGGTGCGGTCCATCAACACCACGGTCGTGGCGCTGCTGCCGGTCGGCGCGCTGCTGTTCATCGGCGGCGGTGCGCTCGGCGCCGGCATGCTCAACGACATCTCGCTGGCGCTCTTCGTCGGCCTCGCCGCCGGTGCGTACTCCTCGATCTTCATCGCGACCCCGCTGGTCGCCGATCTGAAGGAGCGCGACCCGAAGATGAAGGCGCTGGCCAAGCGGGTGAAGGCCAAGCGCGCCGCCGCGGCCAAGACCGAGGCCACCGACCCGGCGGCCGAGGAGGACGACGCGCGCGACCTGGAGGACGCCGCGGCGGCCCCCGCCGGGGTCGTCGGCCAGCGCCGCCAGCCCGCCTCCCGTAACCGGGGCCGCGGCCGGCCCTCGGGCAAGCGGCGCTGAGCGGGAAGGGCGAGGGGACACCCAGATGACAGAGGCAGAGGTGACACAGACTCCGGCAGGCAGTCCGGACGGCTTCGGCGGCGCCGCCGCCGAGGAGCTGCGCGCGCTGCTGCTCAGCCGGATCCAGGACGTGCCGGACTACCCCGAGCCGGGCGTGATGTTCAAGGACATCACCCCGCTGCTCGCCGACGCCGCCGCCTTCGGCGCGCTGACCGAAGCGCTCGCCGAGCTGTGCGTCCGCCACCGGGCGGACAAGGTGGTGGGCCTGGAGGCGCGCGGCTTCATCCTCGCCGCCCCGGCCGCCGTCCGCGCCGGAATCGGCTTCGTACCGGTCCGCAAGGCCGGCAAGCTCCCCGGCGCCACGCTCGGCCAGGCGTACGAGCTGGAGTACGGCACCGCCGAGATCGAGATACACGCCGACGCGCTGGAGCCGGGTGACCGGGTGCTGGTGATCGACGACGTGCTGGCCACCGGCGGCACCGCCGAGGCCTCCCTCCAGCTCATCCGGCGGGCCGGCGCCCAGGTCGCCGGGGTCGCCGTGCTGCTGGAGCTCGGCTTCCTCGACGGCCGCGGCCGGCTGCTGGGCGCGCTCGACAGCGCCCCGCTGGAGGCCCTGATCACGGTCTGAGCAGGGTCCGGGCCCGCGCACCGGGCCGGGACGACCGCCGGAGGGCGGGGACGGCGCACCGCCGGGTCCCCGCCCTCCGTCATATCCGCCCATGCCCGCGTCCTGCCCCCGCTTCACGGTCGGGAGGCAAGCGGAGTGGCGGGATCGATACCATGGCAGCCCGACCTCCTGAGGTCCGGACCGCTTGAGGAGTGCCCTTGCCAGACGAGGCCCAGCCGCTCTCGCCCAAAGTCCGTCCGGGCGGAACCCCCTCCGCACAGCCGGACGCGCCCACCGCCGCCGAGCCGACGGCGGCCCCAGGCGTGTCCAACAACGGTGGCGGCGGCCCGGCCCGGCGCGGCCCCGAGCAGACGAACCCCAAGCCCGCCCCCGGCCGCGGCAGCGCCCTGCCCGCCACCACGCCCCCCGCGCGCCCGGTGCAGAGCCCCGCCCCCCGCACCGGCTCGTCCAACCGCGTCCGGGCCCGCCTGGCGCGCCTGGGCGTCCAGCGCTCCAGCCCGTACAACCCGGTGCTGGAGCCGCTGCTGCGCATCGTGCGGGGCAACGACCCCAAGGCGGACGCCTCGACGCTGCGCCAGATCGAGCGCGCGTACCAGGTGGCCGAGCGCTGGCACCGCGGCCAGAAGCGCAAGAGCGGCGATCCGTACATCACCCACCCCCTCGCGGTGACCACGATCCTCGCCGAGCTGGGTATGGATCCGGCCACTTTGATGGCCGGGCTGCTGCACGACACCGTCGAGGACACCGAGTACGGCCTGGACACCCTGCGCCGTGACTTCGGCGACCAGGTCGCCCTGCTCGTCGACGGCGTCACCAAGCTGGACAAGGTCAAGTTCGGCGAGGCGGCCCAGGCCGAGACCGTGCGCAAGATGGTCGTCGCCATGGCCCGGGACCCCCGGGTGCTGGTCATCAAGCTCGCCGACCGGCTGCACAACATGCGCACCATGCGCTACCTCAAGCGGGAGAAGCAGGAGAAGAAGGCCCGCGAGACCCTCGAGATCTACGCTCCGCTTGCCCATCGCCTGGGCATGAACACGATCAAGTGGGAGCTGGAGGACCTCGCCTTCGCGATCCTCTACCCCAAGATGTACGACGAGATCGTGCGGCTGGTCGCCGAGCGGGCCCCCAAGCGCGACGAGTACCTGGCCGTCGTCACCGACCAGGTGCAGAACGATCTGCGGGCGGCCCGGATCAAGGCGACCGTCACCGGCCGGCCGAAGCACTACTACTCCGTCTACCAGAAGATGATCGTGCGCGGCCGGGACTTCGCCGAGATCTACGACCTGGTGGGCATCCGGGTGCTCGTCGACACCGTCCGCGACTGCTACGCGGCGCTCGGGACCATCCACGCGCGGTGGAACCCGGTGCCGGGGCGGTTCAAGGACTACATCGCGATGCCCAAGTTCAACATGTACCAGTCGCTGCACACGACGGTCATCGGGCCCAGCGGCAAACCGGTCGAGCTCCAGATCCGCACCTTCGACATGCACCGCCGCGCCGAGTACGGCATCGCCGCGCACTGGAAGTACAAGCAGGAGGCGGTGGCCGGCGCATCCAAGGTGCGCACCGATGTGCCCCGCCGGGCCGGCAAGGACGACGCCATCAACGACATGGCGTGGCTGCGGCAGCTGCTGGACTGGCAGAAGGAGACCGAGGACCCGGGCGAGTTCCTGGAGTCCCTGCGCTTCGACCTGTCCCGGAACGAGGTCTTCGTCTTCACCCCCAAGGGCGATGTCATAGCGCTGCCGGCCGGGGCCACCCCGGTCGACTTCGCCTACGCGGTGCACACCGAGGTCGGCCACCGCACCATAGGCGCCCGGGTCAACGGGCGGCTGGTGCCGCTGGAGTCCACCCTCGACAACGGCGACCTGGTGGAGGTCTTCACCTCCAAGGCGGCGGGCGCCGGGCCCTCCCGTGACTGGCTGGGCTTCGTCAAGTCGCCGCGCGCCCGTAACAAGATCCGCGCCTGGTTCTCCAAGGAGCGCCGCGACGAGGCCATCGAACAGGGCAAGGACGCGATCGTCCGGGCGATGCGCAAGCAGAACCTGCCCATCCAGCGCATCCTGACCGGGGACTCGCTGGTCACCCTCGCCCATGAGATGCGCTACCCCGACATCTCCGCGCTCTACGCGGCCATCGGCGAGGGCCATGTCTCCGCGCAGAACGTGGTGCAGAAGCTGGTCCAGGCGCTCGGCGGCGAGGAGGCGGCCAACGAGGACATCGCCGAGACCGCCCCGCCCATCCGCAGCCGCGCCAAGCGCCGCTCCAGCGCCGATCCGGGCGTCGTGGTCAAGGGCGTGGAGGATGTGTGGGTCAAGCTGGCCCGCTGCTGCACGCCGGTCCCCGGCGACCCCATCATCGGCTTCGTCACCCGCGGCAGCGGCGTCTCCGTGCACCGCGCCGACTGCGTCAACGTGGACTCGCTCTCCCAGCAGCCCGAGCGCATCCTCGAGGTCGAATGGGCGCCCACCCAGTCGTCCGTCTTCCTGGTCGCCATCCAGGTCGAGGCGCTGGACCGGTCCCGGCTGCTGTCGGACGTCACCCGGGTGCTGTCCGACCAGCACGTCAACATCCTCTCCGCGGCCGTGCAGACCTCCCGCGACCGGGTCGCCACCTCGCGCTTCACCTTCGAGATGGGCGACCCCAAGCACCTGGGCCACGTCCTGAAGGCCGTGCGCGGCGTCGAGGGCGTCTACGACGTCTACCGGGTCACCTCGGCCCGCGCCCGCTGAGCCTCGGCCCGCGCCCGCTGAGCGCGCGTACGACGGCGGCCCCCGACGCCTCGCGCCGGGGGCCGCCGCCGTATCCCGTGTCGGCCGGGTGGGGTCAGCCGCCGAACTCCTGGAGCCCCTTCAGCGCCTGGTCCAGCAGCGCCTGGCGGCCCTCCAGCTCCTTGGAGAGCTTGTCGGCCTTCGCGTTGTTCCCCGCCGCGCGGGCCGCGTCGATCTGGGCGCGGAGCTTGTCGACGGCGTCCTGGAGCTGGCCGGTGAGCCCCTCGGCGCGGGCCCGCGCCTCCGGGTTGGTCCGCCGCCACTCCGCTTCCTCGGCCTCCTGGATGGCGCGCTCCACCGCGTGGATCCGGCCCTCGATCCGGGCGCGGGCGTCCCTCGGCACATGGCCGATGGCCTCCCACCGCTCGTTGACCGACCGGAAGGCCGCGCGGGCCGCCTTCAGGTCCGAGATCGGCAGCAGCTTCTCGGCCTCGACGACGAGCTCCTCCTTACGGGTGAGGTTCTCCCGCTGCTCGGCGTCGCGCTCCGCGAAGACCTCGCTGCGCGCCTGGAAGAAGATGTCCTGCGCACCGCGGAAGCGGTTCCACAGGTCCTCCTCGGCCTCGCGCTGCGCCCGGCCCGCGGCCTTCCAGTCCGTCATCAGCTCCCGGTACCGGGCCGCGGTCGGACCCCAGTCGGTGGAGCCGGAGAGCGCCTCGGCCTCGGCGACCAGCTTCTCCTTGGTCTGACGGGCCTCCTCGCGCTGGGCGTCCAGCGCCGCGAAATGCGCCTTGCGCCGCTTGGAGAACGCCGAGCGGGCGTGCGAGAAGCGGTGCCACAGCTCGTCGTCGGTCTTGCGGTCCAGGCGGGGCAGCCCCTTCCAGGTGTCCACCAGGGCGCGCAGCCGCTCCCCGGCCGCCCGCCACTGCTCGCTGGCGGCCAGCTGCTCGGCCTCGGCGACCAGCTCCTCCTTGGCCCTGCGGGCCTCGTCGGCCTGGACCGCCTTGGCCGCCTTGCGCTGCTCGCGGCGGACCTCGACCTGCTCGGCGAGCTTGTCGAGCCGCTCCCTGAGCGCGCCCAGATCGCCCACCGCGTGGTGCTCGTCGACCTGGTGCCGGATGTGATCGATGGCCGTCGTCGCGTCCTTGGCCGACAGGTCGGTGGTCTTGACCCGGCGCTCGAGGAGGTCGATCTCGACGACCAGACCGTCGTACTTGCGCTCGAAGTAGGCGAGGGCCTCTTCCGGCGATCCCGCCTGCCACGACCCGACGACCCGCTCACCGTCGGCCGTACGCACGTACACGGTCCCCGCCTCGTCGACGCGGCCCCAAGGCTCGCTGCTCACAGCGCCTCCTCCACATGATGCCGGGGCGGGCGCGCGGCCCGTGGGCATCGTCCACAGTTTCTTCCGGCCGGGATACGCCCGGCCGGTCTCACAGCAGGATGGCGGCCACCAGGGGCAGGCACCCTACACAACGCCAACATAGGCGACCGGTGCCCCGGCTGTCCGTATCCTGCGCGACCGAAATTTCGCAGTACGCACGTCAGCCACCTCAGGACTTGGTGACCGTCGCCTTGTTGATCACCACGCTGGCGTTCGGGGCGGTGTTCATCGTCTGGTCCGCGGGAGCCGCCCCGGCGTCGGCGATCTTCTTCAGGACCTTCATACCGGCCTCGTCCACGGTGCCGAAGGGTGTGTAGTCCGCCGGGAGCTCGCTGTCCTGGTAGACCAGGAAGAACTGGCTGCCGCCGGTGTTCCGGCCCTGCTTGGTCTGGGGGTTGTACTGGTTGGCCATCGCGACCGTGCCGGCCGGGTACTTGCCGCCCTTGAGCGAGGAGTCCTTCAGGTTCTCGTCCGGGATGGTGTAGCCGGGGCCGCCCGCGCCGGTGCCCTGCGGATCACCGCACTGGAGCACATAGATCCCCGAATTCACCAGGCGGTGGCACTTGGTGTGGTCGAAGAACCCCTTGCCCGCCAGGAAGTCGAAGGAGTTGACCGTGTGCGGCGCCTTGCCGGCGTCCATGGCGATGGAGATGTCGCCACAGGTCGTCTCCAGTTTCATCGTGTAGGAGGCCGACTTGTCGATCGTGATCGACGGCTCCTTCTTCCACGACAGCTTCTTCGGCTTCTGGTCCGCCACCTTCTTCGCCTCCTTGGCGCACGGGTCCGGAGCCTTGCTGGTGGCGGCGGCCGAGGGGGTGCCGGACGCGGCGGCGTCGTCCTTCTTGTCCTTGTCGTTCCCGGACAGGGCGCCGGTGGCCGCCACGGCGCCGCCTCCGGCCAGGACCACGGCCAGTACGGAGGCGATCACCACATTGCGCTGGCGCGCTTTGCGCCGGGCGGTTTCGCGCCGCTGCTGCTGCCGAAGGTACTTCTCCCGGGCGAGTTGCCGCCGCCGCTGCTCGTTACTGACCACCGGGTCGTCTCCTCATGGCGTGTGCCGTCGGTGTCCTGCTGTTGTGTATGAGGGTTCGGGCGTACCGTATACGGGTTCGCTGTGGCGGGGGCGCCGCCGGTAGGCTCTGGTGCTGCCGACAAACCTCCACCGGACGACTTTTAAGGACGATCGTGCTCATTGCCGGGTTCCCCGCCGGGGCCTGGGGGACCAACTGCTATCTGGTCGCCCCCGCCGCCGGTGAGGAGTGCGTGATCATCGACCCGGGCCATCAGGCGGCCCAAGGCGTCGAGGAGGCGGTCGCCAAGCATCGGCTCAAGCCCGTCGCCGTCGTCCTCACCCACGGCCACATCGACCATGTCGCCTCGGTCGTCCCGGTCTGCGGCGCGCATGACGTACCGGCCTGGATCCACCCGTCCGACCGCTTCATGATGAGCGATCCCGAGAAGGCCCTCGGGCGCTCCATCGGCATGCCGCTGATGGGCGAGCTCACCGTGGGCGAGCCGGACGACGTCAAGGAGCTGGCCGACGGCGCCGAGTTGAAGCTGGCCGGTCTCGAGTTCTCCGTCGCGCACGCCCCGGGCCATACCAAGGGGTCGGTGACCTTCCGGATGCCCGAGCAGGCGGACATCCCGTCCGTCTTCTTCTCGGGCGATCTGCTCTTCGCCGGCTCCATCGGACGCACCGACCTGCCCGGCGGTGACCACGCCGAGATACTCGAGTCGCTGGCCCGTGTGGTCCTGCCGCTCGACGACTCGACCGTGGTGCTGTCCGGCCATGGCCCCCAGACCAGCATCGGCCGTGAGCGTGCCGCCAACCCGTATCTGCGCGAGGTGGCCGCCGGCCTGGGAGACGGCGTACAGCGCCCGGCTCCGCGACGAGGAATGTGACGAGAGACTTCCGTTGAGCACCTTCAAGGCCCCCCGGGGCACGTACGACCTGATCCCGCCGAACTCCGCCAAGTACCTCGCGGTGCGCGAGGCGCTCGCCGCACCGCTCAAGCGCTCCGGCTACGGCTATATCGAGACCCCCGGCTTCGAGAACGTGGAACTCTTCGCGCGCGGCGTCGGCGAGTCCACCGACATCGTGACCAAGGAGATGTACACCCTCACCACCAAGGGCGGGGACGAGCTCGCGCTGCGCCCCGAGGGCACCGCCTCGGTGCTGCGTGCCGCCCTGGAGGCCAATCTGCACAAGGCCGGGTCCCTGCCGGTCAAGCTCTGGTACTCCGGCTCGTACTACCGCTACGAGCGGCCGCAGAAGGGCCGCTACCGCCACTTCTCGCAGGTCGGCGCGGAGGCGATCGGTGCCGAGGACCCGGCCCTGGACGCCGAGCTGATCATCCTGGCCCACGACGCCTACCGCTCGCTGGGGCTCCGGAACTTCCGCATCCTGCTGAACTCACTGGGCGACGCCACCTGCCGCCCCGTCTACCGGTCCGCCCTCCAGGACTTCCTGCGCGGCCTCGACCTGGACGAGGACACCCGGCGGCGCGTCGAGATCAACCCGCTGCGGGTGCTGGACGACAAGCGCGAGGCGGTCCGCAGGCAACTGGCCGACGCCCCGCTGCTGCGCGACTACCTGTGCGAGGAGTGCAAGGCGTACCACGCGGAGGTCCGCGACCTGCTCACCGCGCGGGGCGTGGCCTTCGAGGACGACGAGAAGCTGGTGCGCGGCCTGGACTACTACACCCGTACGACCTTCGAGTTCGTCCACGACGGGCTGGGCTCGCAGTCCGCGGTCGGCGGCGGCGGACGCTACGACGGGCTGTCGGAGATGATCGGCGGCCCGGCGCTGCCCTCGGTGGGCTGGGCGCTCGGCGTGGACCGTACGGTGCTGGCGCTGGAGGCCGAGGGCGTCGAGCTGGAGCTGCCCGACGCCGTCAGCGTCTTCGCGGTGCCGCTGGGGGAGGAGGCCAGGAAGGTCCTCTTCGGCCTGGTCGGCGAGCTCCGTAAGGCGGGTGTGGCCACGGACTTCTCTTACGGCGGCAAGGGGCTGAAGGCCGCGATGAAGGCGGCCAACCGCAGCGGTGCGCGCTACGCGATCGTGGCGGGCGAGCGCGACCTCGCCGAGAACGCGGTCCAGCTGAAGGACATGGAATCCGGCGAGCAGGCGCCGGTGCCGCTGGCCGAGGCGGTCGAGGCGATCCGCGCACGCCTCGCCTGAGCGCGGCGCGCAAGGGGTGCTCGGGGCTCTGGCCCTGAGCACCCCTTGCGAGTTCCTACGGCAGCCCCAGCCGCATCGCGCTGGTGACCGCCGCGGTGTGGTCGGCCACGGCGAGCCTGCCGAAGGCCCCCAGGCGGTCCGGCGTAACACCGGCAGTTCGCCACAGCGTGCCGAGGACGTACGCGGCCGGGGATATCGGTGTGCCGCGCAGCCGCCGCGGCACCTTCTCGTCCCGTTCGAGCGCGCACCGTCAACTCGGCCGGGGCCGATTCATCCTGCCAAACGGTGCCGACCCGGGAACGCCACCCCCGTCCCCCGGAGGCGGGGTCCCGGCCCAGCACCGCGACCTCACCCGCGTCCCGGCTCCGCTGGCCCTGAAGGGTCTCCACGGCCGTGCTCTTGTCCGCCCCGTCGGGTCCCAGGAGCCCGACCACCTCACCCTGCCGGATGCCCAGGTCAACGCCGTCCGGCGCGGTCACCGCGCCATAGCGCTCGCGCGGCCGGCGCACCCGTACCGCTTCTCCCGCCATGCCCATGAGCCCGACGGTGCCGCCACGGGTGCCGGGGGACGACCGGGAAGCCCGTCTTATGTCCTCCGAACGGGGGGCAGGGCACCATGGCATGGCCGCGATAAGCGCGCCCTACGGCGAGAGCGGGTGCGGCACAATGGCCGTGCCCGGCAGGGCCGGAGACTGTGGAGAGCGACGGACGGCGAGTATGGCGACGACAGTGGTGGACGATGTGGAGTCCGGTGAGGCGCACGAGGGCGCTCGGGTCGGGACGGGAGGCGGTCGTGCTTTCGCCCTCCTGCTCGTGATCACCGGTGCGCTGGGTCTCCTCGCCGCCTGGGTCATCACGATCGACAAGAACAAGATCCTCGAGTACAAGGCCGACGGTAAGGTCTTCACCCCCGGTTGCAGCCTCAACCCCGTCGTCTCCTGCGGCAACATCATGGAGAGCGACCAGGCCCAGGCCTTCGGCTTCCCGAACCCGATGCTCGGGCTGGTCGCCTACGGCATCGTGATCTGCGTGGGCATGTCCCTGCTGGCCGGGGCGCGCTTCCCGCGCTGGTACTGGCTGACCTTCAACGCGGGCTGCCTCTTCGGCGTCGGCTTCGTGACCTGGCTCCAGTACGAGTCGCTGTACGTCATCGGCTCGCTGTGCCTGTGGTGCTGCCTCGCCTGGGTCGCCACGATCGTGATGTTCTGCTACGTCACCGGCTACAACCTCAAGCACGGATACCTGCCCGCGCCGGACGGGCTGCGGCGCGGTCTCATGGAGTTCCACTGGGTGGTCCCGGTGCTGTGGATCGGCGTCATCGGCATGCTGATCCTGACCCGCTGGTGGGATTTCTGGACCGCCTGACGCGGGGCTCGGCCCGAAAGGGAAGAGTGTCAGAGGCGTGGCATAGGCTTCCCGCGTGGAGCCAGACCTGTTCACCGCCGCCGCAGAGGACCGTCAGGAGAAGGACCCGGCCAGCAGCCCGCTGGCCGTGCGGATGCGTCCGCGCACCCTCGACGAGGTCGTGGGCCAGCAGCATCTGCTGCGCCCGGGATCCCCGCTGCGCCGGCTCGTGGGCGAGGGCGGCGGCGGACCGGCCGGGCCGTCGTCGGTGATCCTGTGGGGCCCGCCGGGCATCGGAAAGACGACGCTGGCGTATGTGGTCAGCCAGGCCACCCAGAAGCGCTTCGTCGAGCTGTCGGCCATCACCGCCGGGGTCAAGGAGGTCCGGGCCGTCATCGACGGCGCGCGCCGCTCCTCCGGGGCGTACGGCCGGGACACCGTGCTCTTCCTGGACGAGATCCACCGCTTCAGCAAGGCCCAGCAGGACTCGCTGCTGCCCGCCGTCGAGAACCGCTGGGTGACGCTGATCGCGGCCACCACCGAGAATCCGTACTTCTCGGTGATCTCCCCGCTGCTCTCCCGCTCGCTGCTGCTCACCCTGGAGCCGCTCACCGACGACGACCTGCGCGGACTGCTGCGGCGCGCGCTCACCGACGAGCGTGGGCTCGCCGGGGCCGTCACCCTTCCGGAGGACGCCGAGGCGCATCTGCTGCGCATAGCGGGCGGTGACGCCCGGCGGGCGCTCACCGCGCTCGAGGCGGGCGCCGGGGCGGCCCTGGACAAGGGCGAGTCCGAGGTCACGCTCGGCACGCTGGAGGAGGCGGTCGACCGGGCCGCGGTGAAGTACGACCGCGCGGGCGACCAGCACTACGACGTGGCCAGCGCCCTCATCAAGTCCATCCGCGGCTCGGACGTGGACGCGGCGCTGCACTATCTGGCCCGGATGATCGAGGCGGGGGAGGACCCGCGGTTCATCGCCCGGCGGCTGATGATCTCGGCGAGCGAGGACATCGGTCTCGCCGATCCGACCGCCCTGCCCACCGCCGTGGCGGCGGCGCAGGCCGTGGCCCTGATCGGCTTCCCGGAGGCCGCGCTCACGCTGAGCCACGCCACGATCGCGCTGGCGCTCGCGCCCAAGTCCAACGCCGCCACCACGGCGATCGGCGCGGCGCTGGCGGATGTGCGGGCGGGGCTCGCGGGCCCGGTGCCGCCGCATCTGCGCGACGGCCACTACCAGGGCGCAAAGAAGCTCGGCCATGCGCAGGGCTATCTCTACCCGCACGATCTGCCGGGCGGGATCGCGGCGCAGCAGTACGCACCGGACACCATCCACGGCAAGCGGTACTACGAGCCGACGCGGTACGGGGCCGAGGCGCGGTACGCGGATGTGGTGGAGCGGGTGCGGGCGCGGCTGCGGGGCGATCCGCCGCCGTCCGCCGACGGTTCGGCCCCGGCCTCGTCCTAGCCGGGGGACCCCGGACTCAGCCCACCGGCCCAGCCCACCGACCTGGCCCGCGAATCGCCTCAGCCGGTCGCGGCGTCGAACAGGGCCTGCATCGCCCGCCGCAGTTCGAGCACGTTCCGCACCGGCTCGGGGAAGTCGAAGCGCGCGTCGAACGGCCGGTCCGTCTCGTCCGTGAAGCGCACCCGCAGGCCGAAGCGGTCCAGGGCCACCGGGGTGGCCGGGCCCCGGGTGCAGACCATGGCGGAGCGGTCGCCGAGCAGCGCGCACAGTCCGCGCACCTGATCGCTGTGGGCGGCGTGCAGATGCTGGAGCAGATCGGCCTCGTGCCGGACGAGCGGATCGGGGGCGGCCGTCGCGAAGTCGTCCGGCTCCACGTCGGCCACGCCCCACAGGTCGTCCACGCACGCCTCGCCGACCTCCAGCCGCAGCAGCGTCCAGGCGGCCCTCCCGGCGGGCCCGACACCGGCGGCCGGCCCACCGGACCGCGGGGGCCGCGGCGCCTGGTCGAGGCCGAGCAACTCGCCCACCGGATGCCGCTCGGCCAGCAGCGCCGCCGCGGCGCGCGTCCGCTCCCCACACGGGACGGGGGTGAGCCAGCCGGCCACCCAGGCGCGGCCGCGGATGCGGTGGCGCATCGCGACGGGGGCGACGTCGGTGATCTCCATCACGCAGGTCAGCTCGTCGTCCTGGGCGTACGCGGCGGCGCGGGCGGCGGCGGAGCCTCCGGGCACGAGCAGCAGCACATCACCGTCGGGAGCGACGGTACGGGCGGCCGGACCGTCCGCCCCCAGATCGTCCAGGGGCTCGTTTCCGGGAACCGTCAACGACGCCGTAGCCTTGGATTCCACGAGAGTACGTACGCGCTCTGCCGGCGTCGGCCGCAGGGTGTCTTCCATGGGACGCGGCTGACCCTCCTCGGGGCTCTGACCAGTGCTGGGCAGGGGGATCCCAGGTCGAAACATGCGTTCTCCTCGGCTAAGGTAAGGCTCACCTAACTTACATGGAGGTTCGTTCCCCGTGAACCAGTCGCGTCCCAAGGTCAAGAAGTCGCGGGCGCTCGGCATCGCCCTGACTCCGAAGGCCGTCAAGTACTTCGAGGCCCGCCCCTACCCGCCGGGTGAGCACGGCCGTGGCCGCAAGCAGACCAGTGACTACAAGGTCCGGCTGCTGGAGAAGCAGCGGCTGCGTGCCCAGTACGACATCAGCGAGCGCCAGATGGCCCGCGCCTACGACCGCGCTCGGAAGGCCGAAGGCAAGACGGGTGAGGCCCTGGTCGTCGAGCTCGAGCGCCGGCTGGACGCGCTCGTCCTGCGGTCCGGGATCGCCCGCACCATCTACCAGGCCCGCCAGATGGTCACCCACGGCCACATCGAGGTCAACGGCCGCAAGGTCGACAAGCCGTCCTTCCGGGTCCGCCCGGACGACGTGGTGATGGTCCGCGAGCGCAGCCGCGACAAGCACCCCTTCCAGGTGGCGCGCGAGGGTGGCTACGCCCCCGACGGCGAGACCCCGCGCTACCTCCAGGTCAACCTGAAGGCGCTCGCCTTCCGCCTCGACCGGGACCCCAACCGCAAGGAGATCCCGGTGATCTGCGACGAGCAGCTCGTCGTCGAGTACTACGCCCGCTGATCCGGCGGAACGGACGGACGGTACGGCGGTACGGCGGTACGCACCAAGCCCGCGGGTTCCCCTTCGACACCGGTCGGCGGGGAACCCGCGGGCTTGTCCGATGGCCGCCCCCGGCGGGCCGCCCACCGACCCTTATCCGTTTCGGGTGCGCCTGCGCGGCGCGATAAGGTCGATACCTGCCGCCCGCGCCCGGAGACCGCCCGAGAGCGGTGGGCGACGAAGACCTGAACGACCAGCAGCACGATCAGTACGACCAGCACGACAACAAGACCAAACGACGACGAGCGGCGACAGGGAGCGGTGCGACGTGTCCGGTGGAGAGGTGGCCGGGATCCTCGTGGCCGTCTTCTGGGCGATCCTGGTGTCCTTCCTCGCCCTCGCGCTGGTGAGGCTGGCCCAGACGCTCAAGGCGGCCACCAGACTGGTGGCGGAGGTCACCGACCAGGCCGTCCCGCTGCTCAGCGAGGCGTCCGCGACCGTGCGCGAGGCGAACACCCAGCTCGCCCGGGTGGACTCGATCGCCGCCGACGTCCAGGAGGTCACCTCCAACGCCTCCGCGCTCTCCTCGACCGTCTCCACCGCCTTCGGCGGACCGCTGGTCAAGGTGGCCGCGTTCGGCTACGGCGTCCGGCGGGCGATCGGCCGCAAGGGCCGGGCGGAGGACGAGCCCGCGCCCGCGCGCACCGTCGTCATCGGCAAGACCCTGCCGTCCGCCCGCCGGGGCGGCCGCCGCACTCGTGGATCGAAGGGCTGAAGGACCGGATGTTCCGCCGCACATTCTGGTTCACCACCGGCGTCGCCGCCGGGGTGTGGGCCACCACCAAGGTCAACCGCAAGCTCAACCAGCTCACCCCGGAGAGCCTGGCCGCCCAGGCGGCCGACCGGGCGGTGCTGGCGGGCCGGCGGATCAAGGTCTTCGCCCTCGACGTACGGGACGGCATGGCCGACCGCGAAGCCGCGCTCAAGGACGCGCTCGGGCTCACCGCGCCGCCCCCGGACGACCGCAGGCAGCTGCCGGCCCAGCGCGGCCGGGCCCAGCTCACCCGCACTTCCCCCTACAAGATCCACAAAGCCGGAAATGAGGACCACTGATGGAGTCGGCTGAAATCCGCCGCCGCTGGCTGCGCTTCTTCGAGGAGCGCGGGCACACCGTCGTGCCGTCGGCGTCGCTCATCGCGGACGACCCGACGCTGCTGCTGGTCCCCGCGGGCATGGTCCCCTTCAAGCCGTACTTCCTCGGCGAGGTCAAGCCGCCCTTCGACCGCGCCGTCAGCGTGCAGAAGTGCGTGCGCACCCCGGATATCGAAGAGGTCGGCAAGACCACCCGCCACGGCACCTTCTTCCAGATGTGCGGGAACTTCTCGTTCGGCGACTACTTCAAGGAAGGCGCCATCCGTTACGCCTGGGAGCTGCTGACCAGCTCCCAGGAGGCGGGCGGCTACGGCCTCGACCCCGAGCGGCTGTGGATCACCGTCTACGAGCAGGACGACGAGGCCGAGCGCATCTGGCGCGAGGTGGTCGGCGTCCCCGCCGAGCGCATCCAGCGCCTGGGTATGGACTCGAACTACTGGTCCATGGGCGTCCCCGGCCCCTGCGGCCCCTGCTCCGAGATCAACTACGACCGCGGTCCGGAGTTCGGCGAGGAGGGCGGCCCGGCCGTCAACGACGAGCGCTACGTGGAGATCTGGAACCTGGTCTTCATGCAGTACGAGCGCGGTCCGGGCGAGGGCAAGGAGAACTTCCCGATCCTCGGCGACCTGCCCAGCAAGAACATCGACACCGGCCTCGGTCTGGAACGCCTGGCGATGATCCTCCAGGGCGTACAGAACATGTACGAGACCGACACGCTGCGCGTGATCATGGACAAGGCCACCGAGCTGACCGGCGTCGCCTACGGCGCCGCCCATGACACCGACGTCTCGCTGCGCGTGGTCGCCGACCACATGCGCACCTCCGTCATGCTCATCGGCGACGGCGTCACCCCCGGCAACGAGGGCCGCGGCTATGTGCTGCGCCGCATCATGCGCCGCGCCATCCGCAACATGCGCATCCTCGGCGCCACCGAGCCGGTCGTCGGCGAGCTGGTCGACGTCGTCCTGAAGACGATGGGCCAGCAGTACCCGGAGCTGCTGACCGACCGCAAGCGCATCGAGACCGTCGCCCTGGCCGAGGAGTCCGCCTTCCTCAAGACGCTCAAGGCCGGCACCAACATCCTCGACACCGCCGTCACCGACACCAAGGCCGCCGGTGGCAGCGTGCTCTCCGGCGACAAGGCGTTCCTGCTCCACGACACCTGGGGCTTCCCGATCGACCTCACCCTCGAGATGGCCGCAGAACAGGGCCTCTCGGTGGACGAGGAGGGCTTCCGCCGGCTGATGAAGGAGCAGCGGGAGCGCGCCAAGGCCGACGCCAAGGCCAAGAAGACCGGCCACGCCGACCTGTCCGCCTACCGCGAGGTGGCCGACAGCTCCGGCCTCACCGAATTCACCGGCTACACCCACACCGAGGGCGAGTCCACCGTCGTCGGTCTGCTGGTCGACGGGGTGTCCTCGCCCGCCGCCTCCGAAGGCGACGAGGTCGAGGTCGTCCTGGACCGCACCCCCTTCTACGCCGAGGGCGGCGGTCAGCTCGCCGACACCGGCCGGATCAAGCTCGACACCGGCGCCGTGGTGGAGGTCCGGGACGTCCAGCAGCCGGTGCCCGGCGTCAGCGTGCACAAGGGCGTCGTCCAGGTCGGCGAGGTGACGGTCGGCGCCGGTGCGCACGCCCGGATCGACGTCAGGCGCCGCCGCGCCATCGCCCGCGCCCACAGCGCCACCCACCTCACCCACCAGGCGCTGCGCGACGCCCTGGGTCCGACCGCCGCCCAGGCCGGTTCGGAGAACTCGCCCGGCCGCTTCCGCTTCGACTTCGGCTCGCCGGCCGCCGTGCCCGGCACGGTGCTCATGGACGTCGAGCAGAAGATCAACGAGGTGCTCTCGCGGGAACTCGACGTCACCGCCGAGGTGATGAGCATGGACGAGGCCAAGAAGCAGGGCGCCATCGCCGAGTTCGGCGAGAAGTACGGCGACCGGGTGCGCGTGGTGACCATCGGCGACTTCTCCAAGGAGCTGTGCGGTGGCACGCATGTGCACAACACCGCCCAGCTGGGTCTGGTGAAGCTGCTCGGCGAGTCCTCCATCGGCTCCGGTGTGCGCCGGGTCGAGGCCCTAGTCGGCGTGGACGCGTACAACTTCCTCGCCCGTGAGCACACGGTCGTCTCCCAGCTGACCGACCTGGTCAAGGGCCGCCCCGAGGAGCTCCCGGAGAAGATCTCCGGCATGCTGGGCAGGCTCAAGGAGGCCGAGAAGGAGATCGAGCGGTTCCGCGCCGAGAAGGTGCTCCAGGCCGCCGCCGGTCTCGCCCAGGGCGCCAAGGACGTCCGGGGCGTGGCCCTGGTCGCCGCCAAGGTGCCGGACGGCACCTCCGCCGACGATCTGCGCAAGCTCGTCCTGGACGTGCGCGGGCGCATCCCGGGCGACCGCCCGGCCGTCGTCGCCCTCTTCACCGTGGGAGGCGGCCGCCCGCTGACCGTGATCGCCACCAACGAGGCCGCCCGCGAGCGCGGTCTCAGGGCCGGTGACCTGGTCCGCACCGCCGCCAAGACGCTCGGGGGCGGAGGCGGCGGCAAGCCGGACGTCGCCCAGGGCGGCGGCCAGAACCCGGACGCCGTCGGCGAGGCCATCGAGGCCGTCGAGCGGCTCGTCACGGAATCGGCCTGACCGCCGTGCGACGCGGCAGGCGCATCGCCGTCGACGTCGGGGACGCCCGGATCGGGGTCGCCTCGTGCGACCCCGACGGGATCCTCGCCACGCCCGTGGAGACCGTGCCGGGACGCGACATCCCGGCCGCCCACAAGCGGCTCGTGGCCATCGTCGAGGAGTACGAACCCATCGAGGTGGTGGTCGGCCTGCCGCGCTCGCTCAGCGGGCGCGAGGGGCCTGCCGCGGGCAAAGTGCGCACCTTCGCACGCGAGCTGGCGCGGCGGGTCGCCCCGGTGCCGGTGCGGCTCGTCGACGAACGCATGACCACCGTCACGGCGTCCCAGGGGCTGCGTGCCTCCGGAGTGACGTCGAAGAAGGGCCGCTCGGTGGTGGACCAGGCGGCCGCCGTGGTGATCCTCCAGAGCGCGCTGGAGACCGAGCGGGTCTCCGGCCGGGCTCCCGGAGAAGCCGTCGAAGTGGTCATCTGATCGCGGTACGGTAACGTTCCGCGCGACATGGCCGCCGTCGCCCGTGCCACGAGCACACCGAACGGTGGCCACCGCCGTCGCTAGGGGATCGATGACTGAGTACGGCCGGGGACCCGGCTCCCAACCGTGGCATCCCGAGGATCCGCTGTACGGGGACCAGGAGTGGACCGCACACCAGACCGTGGCCGGTCAGGACGCCTACACCCAGGGCCCGCACGCCCAGGACCCCTACGCGCAGAACGCCTACGCGCACGATCCGTACGGCCAGGGCTCCCACGGCCAGGGCGCGTACGCACAGGATCCGTACGGCCAGGACTCCTACGGCCAGGACCCCTACGGGCACCAGCAGTATCCGCACGGATATCCGCAGGACGCCCACCAGCACCAGCAGCCCCACTGGGACGGCCAGGAGGCCGGCTATCCGCACCAGCGGCACCAGCAGGAGTACCCCGGCCAGGAGGCTGCCTACCCGGCCCAGGACGGCTCGTACGGGGGCATGGACCCGCACGATCCCTACGGCGATCCTTACGGCGGCGGCCAGGGCGCCTCGTACCCCGTCCAGGACGGTTACGCCCAGGACGGCTACCAGGGGCAACAGCAGTCGCCGCAGCCCCCTCATGGGTCCCAGGGCGGCCATGAGGTACAGGGGACGCAGCAGATGCCCGTGGTGCCCGCGGAGCACCAGGTGCCGCGCCAGCGTCAGGCCCCCGAGGAGCCGGCCACCGAAGAGGGTGAGGAGGAGCAGCACCCGTTCTTCCTCGACGGCGGCGGCCGGGACCTGGACGACACGGCGGACGACGACGGCGAAGAGGACGAGCGCCCCGGCCGGAAGGCCAAGGGCAGACAGCCCAAGAAGCGCCGTAGCGGCGTGGCCTGCCTCTTCGTGACCGTCGTCCTGGTGGGCGCGGTCGGCGGAGGCGGCTACTTCGCCTACGACTTCTGGCAGAGCCGCTACGGCCCCGCGCCCGACTACGCCGGCGAGGGCACCGGCCGGATCGAGGTGGAGATCCCCTCCGGTTCCGGCAATGCCGAGATCGGCTCGATCCTCGCCGACAAGGGAGTGGTCAAGAGCAGCGGCGCCTTCGTCGAGGCCGTGGAGGACAGCGGCAAGTTCGTCCAGCCGGGCACGTACAGCCTCCGCAAGCAGATGTCCGGCGCGGCGGCGGTCAAGCTGATGCTCGACCCCACCAGCAGCAACGCCCTGATCGTCACCGAGGGCATGCGCGACGCCGCCGTCTACGCGGCGATCGACAAGAAGACCGGCGTCAAGGCGGGGACCACCGCGGACGTCGCCCAGAAGGAGGCCAAGAACCTCGGGCTGCCCTCCTGGGCCGATGACAGCAGCAAGATCAAGGATCCGCTGGAAGGGTTCCTGTTCCCGTCCCGTTACAGCGTGGGCAAGGGCGCCAAGCCCGCGGACGTGCTGCGGAAGATGGTCGCCGAGGCCAACCGCAACTACGCCCAGCTGGACCTGGAGGGCAAGGCGAAGGACCTGGGCCTGGACGGCCCGTTCCAGCTGATCACCGTGGCCAGCCTGGTCCAGGCGGAGGGCGTCACCCACGACGACTTCCGCAAGATGGCCGAGGTCGTCTACAACCGGCTCAAGCCCACGAACCCCGAGACCTGGGGCAGGCTGGAATTCGACTCCACGTACAACTACATCAAGAACCAGAGCAAGCTGGATATCCCGATCAGTGAGATCAAGGGATACGACAACCCGTACAACACCTATTTCTACAAGGGGCTTCCGCCCGGTCCGATCGGAAATCCCGGCCACGACGCGCTGCGGGCTGCGATGAATCCGACATCCGACGGGTGGTACTACTTCGTCGCGGTCAGCGGAAAGAGCTACTTTTCGAAGACCTACGCGGAACATCAGAAGTGGGTCGACAAGTTCAATAGGCAGCGCACGAACAATGGTTGAGGAAAGATGTCGGAAAACCGCAGGGCAGCGGTGCTCGGCTCGCCGATCGCCCACTCCCTGTCACCGGTGCTCCACCGCGCCGCGTACCGCGAACTGGGCCTGAGCGGCTGGACGTACGACCGCTTCGAGGTGGACGAGACCGGGCTGCCCGACTTCTTCAAGCGGCTCGGCGAGGACGACGGACCGGCCTGGGCCGGGCTGTCGCTGACCATGCCGCTCAAGCGCGCCGTCATCCCGCTGCTGGACGAGATCAGCGACACGGCGGCGTCGGTGGAGGCCGTCAACACGGTCGTCTTCACCGACGACGGCCGCAGGCTCGGTGACAACACCGACATCCCGGGCATGCTGGCGGCGCTGCGGGAGCGCGGCGTCGGGCGCGTACCGCGCGCCGCCGTGCTGGGCGCCGGCGCCACGGCCTCCTCGGCGCTGGCCGCGCTCTCCCGGATCTGCGACGGTGAGGTCACCGCGTACGTCCGCAGCGAGGCCCGCGCCGCCGAGATGCGGCAGTGGGGCGAGCGGCTGGGCATCGCGGTGCGCACGGCGGACTGGGGCGACGCGGCCGAGGCGCTCGGCGCGCCGCTGGTGATCGCCACCACCCCCGCGGGCACCGCCGACGCGCTCGCCACGGCCGTACCGGACCGCCCCGGCGCGCTCTTCGACGTCCTCTACGACCCCTGGCCGACGCCGCTGGCCGCCGCCTGGTCGGCGCGCGGCGGCTCGGTGCTCGGCGGCCTGGACCTCCTGGTGCACCAGGCGGTGCTCCAGGTCGAGCAGATGACCGGCCGCGCCCCCGCGCCCCTGGCCGCGATGCGCGAGGCGCTGGCGGCCCGCTGAACCCTCGCACGGGCCCCTCGGCGGCCCCTGCCCGGTCCTCGCCTGACGGCCTCGGAAACGGTCCGAAACGGTCCACCCCATGGACGGCGAAACCGGGGAGTCCCTCGGTCGTGGGAGGATCGGAAGTGCGGACCGGAGTCGCGCGGACCGGGCCGCGCCGCAGGACGTCGAGGCACGCGCATGAGGGAGCACCGTTGAGCAGGTTGCGCTGGCTGACCGCGGGGGAGTCGCACGGCCCCGCACTCGTGGCGACGCTGGAGGGACTGCCCGCCGGGGTGCCGATCACCACCGACATGGTGGCGGACGCCCTGGCACGACGGCGGCTCGGCTATGGCCGCGGTGCCCGGATGAAGTTCGAGCGCGACGAGGTCACCTTCATCGGCGGCGTACGGCACGGGCTGACCCTCGGCTCCCCGGTCGCGATCATGGTTGGCAACACCGAGTGGCCGAAGTGGGAGCAGGTCATGGCCGCCGACCCGGTGGACCCCGAGGTCCTCGACGGGCTGGCCCGTAACGCCCCGCTGACCCGCCCCCGCCCCGGCCACGCCGACCTCGCGGGGATGCAGAAGTACGGCTTCGACGAGGCCCGGCCGATCCTGGAGCGCGCCAGCGCCCGGGAGACCGCCGCCCGCGTGGCGCTGGGCACCGTCGCCCGCTCCTACCTCAAGGAGACGGCCGGAATCGAGATCGTCTCGCATGTCGTGGAGCTGGCCGCCGCGAAGGCGCCGTACGGCGTCCACCCCAAGCCCTCCGACGTCGAGAAGCTCGACGCCGACCCGGTGCGCTGTCTGGACGCCGACGCGAGCAAGGCGATGGTGGCCGAGATCGACCAGGCCCACAAGGACGGCGACACGCTCGGCGGCGTCGTCGAGGTGCTCGCGTACGGCGTGCCGGTGGGCCTCGGCTCCCATGTGCACTGGGACCGCCGGCTCGACGCGCGGCTGGCCGGTGCGCTGATGGGCATCCAGGCCATCAAGGGCGTCGAGGTCGGCGACGGCTTCGACCTCGCGCGGGTGCCCGGCTCCCAGGCCCATGACGAGATCGTCTCCACGGACGAGGGCATCCGGCGCTCCTCGGGCCGCTCCGGCGGCACCGAGGGCGGGCTGAGCACCGGCGAACTGCTGCGCGTCCGGGCCGCGATGAAGCCGATCGCGACCGTGCCGCGGGCGCTGGCCACGGTCGATGTGGCCACCGGCGAGGCCACCAAGGCCCACCACCAGCGCTCCGACGTCTGCGCCGTCCCGGCGGCCGGGATCGTCGCCGAGGCGATGGTCGCGCTGGTCCTGGCCGACGCGGTCGCGGAGAAGTTCGGCGGCGACTCGGTCACCGAGACGCGCCGCAACGTCGAGAGCTTCCTCGACAACCTGGCGATCCGGTGAGCGACGCACGCGAGGCCGCCGGGCGGCAGACGAATGACGACGCGCGCCTTCGCCGAGCGGGCGGAGAAGCGAACGATACGGCGGGGCTGAGCGACGCACGCGAGGCCGCCGGGCGGCAGACGGATGACGACGCGCGCCTTCGCCGAGCGGGCGGCGGTGACATGAGCCGCTGCCGCGGCGGGGCGAACGATACGGCGGGGCTGAGCGACGCACGCGAGGCCGCCGGGCGGCAGACGGACGAGGACGCGCGCCTTCGCCGACCGGGCGGAGACGGGGCGAACGACAAGACGGGGCCGAGCGGGTCGGCCGGTGTGCGGCCCGCCGTGGTGCTGGTCGGGCCGATGGGCGTCGGCAAGACCACCGTCGGGCAGGTACTCGCGGAGCGGCTCGGCACCACCTTCCGCGATACCGACCTCGACATCGTCCGGACGGCGGGCAGGGAGATCGCGGAGATCTTCATCGACGAGGGCGAGCCGCACTTCCGTGAGCTGGAGCGGCAGGCCGTACGGGCCGCCCTCGCCGAGCACCCGGGCGTACTGGCCCTGGGCGGTGGCGCGATCCTCGACGAGGGCACCCGGGCGCTGCTCGCCGGGCTCCCCGTCGTCTTCCTGGAGATGGGGGTCCACGAGGCGGTCAAGCGCACCGGACTGGACTCCCCGCGCCCGCTGCTCGCGGTCAATCCGCGTCAGCGCTGGCGCGAGCTGATGGAGCAGCGCCGCCCGCTGTACACCGAGGTCGCCCAAGCCGTGGTCTCGACCGAGGACCGTACCCCCGAGGACGTCGCCGACGCCGTCCTGGACGCACTGGAGCTGAAGAACGCATGAGCACCGACACCCCCACGCGCATCCAGGTCGGAGGCACCGCGGGCACCGCGCCGTACGAGGTGCTGATCGGCCGGCAGCTGCTCGGCGAGCTTCCCGGGCTGATCGGCACCGCAGCCAAGCGCGTCGCCGTCCTGCACCCCGAGGCGCTGGCCGAGACCGGTGAGGCCATCCGCCAGGACCTCGCCGAGCAGGGGTACGACGCCATCGCGATCCAGCTGCCCAACGCGGAGGAGGCCAAGACCGCCGAGGTGGCCGCGTACTGCTGGAAGGCGCTCGGCCAGACCGGCTTCACCCGCACCGACGTGATCGTCGGCGTCGGCGGCGGCGCGACCACCGACCTCGCCGGGTTCGTCGCCGCGACCTGGCTGCGCGGAGTGCGCTGGATCGCCGTCCCCACCACGGTGCTGGGCATGGTCGACGCCGCCGTCGGCGGCAAGACCGGGATCAACACGGCCGAGGGCAAGAACCTCGTCGGCGCCTTCCACCCGCCGGCCGGGGTGCTGTGCGATCTGGCCGCGCTGGACTCGCTGCCGGTCAACGACTACGTCAGCGGGCTCGCCGAGATCATCAAGGCGGGCTTCATCGCCGACCCGGAGATCCTGGAGCTGATCGAGCGGGACCCGGCCGCCGCCCGTACGCCCACCGGTCCGCACACCGCCGAGCTCATCGAGCGCTCCATCCGGGTCAAGGCCGAGGTCGTCTCCAGCGACCTCAAGGAGTCCGGGCTGCGGGAGATCCTCAACTACGGGCATACGCTGGCCCACGCCATCGAGAAGAACGAGCGCTACAACTGGCGCCATGGCGCGGCCGTCTCCGTGGGCATGGTCTTCGCCGCCGAGCTGGGCCGGCTGGCGGGCCGTCTGGACGACGCCACGGCCGACCGGCACCGCGCCGTCCTGGAGGCCGTGGGGCTGCCGCTCACCTACCGTGGCGACCAGTGGCCCAGGCTGCTGGAGACCATGAAGGTCGACAAGAAGTCCCGGGGTGACCTGCTGCGCTTCATCGTCCTCGACGGCCTCGCCAAGCCCACCGTCCTGGAGGGGCCGGACCCGGCGGTGCTGCTCGCCGCGTACGCCGAGATCTCCCGCTGAGCCGGCGCGCACCCGCCGTCTCCTTTCCACCGGCTCCGTCGCCGTCGCGTCACAACTTCATCATCGCCCTCGCGGCCCGCGGCCTCGCCGCGGGCCGAGAACACCCCTCCAACTCCTCACAGTTGCGGTCCTTGAGGGACGAATTGCCTGGCCGGCAAGGGGTGGCGGGCAGGCAAAGGGTTTGTGGGGCGTTCACACAGCGGCGGTGTGGGCAGGTACCGTTCGACAGGAGCGGCCTCACCGCCGTGTCAGCACGCGACAGTTGTCGGACGAGAACTGCCTGTACGAGACGGAGTGCCACCGGATGCAGCATGCAGTGGGGGCTCCGCTGCCACCGCCCCACCAGCCGGGGCCGGTCCCGGGGCCGCGGGGCGCGGGCTGGGCCCAGGGCGCGAGTGCCAGCCATCACCCGGGACCCCATCCGAATCCCCCCGCACCGCCCGCGCCTCCCATGCCCGGACATCCCGCACCGCCCGCGCACCACCCGGTGTCGCCGCCACCGGCCCCGCCCGCGCACCCCGGGGCGCCGCTGGAGACGGTGAACACCACCGGCCATGTCCAGCTGCCGCCCGGCGGCCCGGTGCCGCTGCCGCACCCTTCGCCGGACCCGTCGGTCGCCGACGCCTCACAGGCGGCGGTGGCGGTGCTGCTGATCGGACCGGCCGGGGCGGGCAAGACGACGGTGGCGCGCTACTGGGCCGACCGCCGCCGGGTGCCGACCGCGCACATCAGCCTGGACGATGTGCGGGAGTGGGTCCGGTCCGGTTTCGCCAACCCCCAGTCGGGGTGGAACGAGAACTCCGAGGCGCAGTATCGCCTCGCCCGCCGCACCTGCGGCTTCGCCGCCCGTAACTTCCTGGCCAACGGCATCTCCTGCATCCTCGACGACGCCGTCTTCCCCGACCGTCCGGTCGTCGGCCTCGGCGGCTGGAAGCGCCATGTAGGCCCCGGGCTGCTGCCGGTGGTGGTGCTGCCGGGCCTGGAGATCGTGCTGGAGCGGAACGCGGCCCGCACCGGCAACCGCCGCCTCAGCGACGAGGAGGTGGCGCGGATCCACGGCCGGATGGCGGGGTGGTACGGCTCCGGTCTGCCGATCATCGACAACTCCACCTATGACGTGGAGACCACGGCCCGCATGCTCGACGAGGTGGTCGCCCGCTCCATCGCGAGCCCGCCCAGCTGGTAGGACCCCCGTCCGGCCCCGTTCGACCGGCCGTGCCCGCCGGGCGTGCGTAGGCTCGGGAACATGTCCGAGGTGTACGCGGCCCGACGCGCCCGTCTGCGCGATCAGTGCACCGCGGCCGGGAGCGCGGCGGCGGTGGTGTCCCGGCCCGCCAATGTGCGCTATCTGTGCGGCGAGGTGCCGCCCGGGGCCGTGCTGTTGCTGGGCCCCGTCCAGGACGTGCTGGTGGCCGCCGACGTCCCGTTCCCCTCTCCGCTCCCCTCCTCCCTCCCTCCGCGTCCGGAGGAGCCGCGGCTGCTCGTCCTGCCCGGGGCGGACCGCGATCCGGCGGTGGCCGCCGCCGATCTGGCCGCGGCGGACGGGGCCGACTCGCTGGCCGTGGAGGAGCACGATCTGACCGTCGCCCGCCACCGGGCGCTCGGCGCCGCGGCTCCTCGGGTCCGCCTCGCCGATCTGGGCCGGGCCGTGGAACAGCTGCGGATCGTCAAGGACGACGAGGAGATCGCCTGTATGCGGATCGCCGGGGAGCTCGCCGACCAGGCGCTCGGCGAGCTGCTGGAGTCGATCCTGGTGGGCCGCACCGAGCGGCATCTGGCGCTGGAGCTGGAGCGCCGGCTGGTGGACCACGGCGCGGACGGCCCGGCCTTTCCCACCGTCGTCGCGGCGGGGCCCCATGCGGGGCGCCCCGGCCATCTGCCCACCGACCGGCGGGTCGAGGAGGGCGACTTCCTCACCATCTGTCTCGGTGCCGACTACCGCGGCTACCGCTGCCAGGTGGGCCGTACCTTCGTCATCGGACCCTCGCCCGCGGACTGGCAGGTCGAGCTGTACGACGTCGTCTTCGCCGCCCAGCGGGCCGGGCGGGAGGCGCTGGTGCCGGGCCGGGCGTACCGGGATGTGGACCGGGTGACCCGTCAAGTGCTGGACGCGGCGGGCTACAAAGACGCGCTGGAACCGTGTACCGGACACGGCGTGGGCCTGGAAATCCAGGAGGACCCTCGGCTCACACCCTCTGCCATGGGTAAACTGGACGCTTGTGTGCCGGTCACCGTCGAGCCGGGGGTCCACCTCCCGGGCCGGGGCGGTGTCCGGATCGACGACACGCTCGTCGTCCGCCCCGAGGCGGACGGCGGACCCGAGCTACTCACCATCACGACCAAAGAGCTGCTCGCGCTCTAGGCTTCGGCCGCGGCTTGGCTACGGCCTTACGCTTCGGCTTCGGCCTGCGAACGGCGCGTCGCATCTCTTCGGTCTCCGCCAGCGCAGTCCAGGAGATCCCGCAACCGTGGCATCCACGAACGACCTCAAGAACGGCATGGTGCTCAAGCTCGACGGCGGCCAGCTGTGGTCCGTCGTCGAGTTCCAGCACGTCAAGCCCGGCAAGGGCCCTGCTTTCGTGCGCACCAAGCTCAAGAACGTGCTGTCCGGCAAGGTGGTCGACAAGACCTTCAACGCCGGCGTGAAGGTCGAGACGGCCAATGTCGACAAGCGCGGCATGCAGTTCTCGTACAAGGACGGCGAGAGCTTTGTGTTCATGGACATGGACACCTTCGACCAGATCTACATCACCCCCGAGGTCGTCGGAGACAACGCCCGCTACCTGCTCGAGGGCTTCGAGGCCGTCGTGGCGATGTACGAGGGCAACCCGCTGTACGTCGAGCTGCCCGCCGCCGTCGAGCTGGTGATCGAGTACACCGAGCCGGGTGTCCAGGGCGACCGCTCCACCGGCGGCACCAAGCCCGCCAAGCTGGAGACCGGCTACGAGATCGGCGTGCCGCTGTTCATCACCACCGGTGAGAAGATCAAGGTCGACACCCGCTCCGGTGAGTACCTCGGTCGGGTGAACAACTAACCGTGGCTGCCCGCAACAAGGCCCGTAAGCGTGCCTTCCAGATCCTCTTCGAGGCCGATCAGCGCGGCAGCTCCGTGCAGACGGTGCTCGCGGACTGGATCCGGCACGCCCGGACCGACGACCGGCAGCCGCCGGTCAGCGAATACACGATGCAGCTCGTCGAGGGGTATGCCCAGCACATCGGGCGGATCGACGAGCTGATCGCCACCTATGCGGTGGGCTGGACGCTGGACCGGATGCCGGTCGTCGACCGGAACCTGCTGCGGCTGGGCACCTATGAGCTGGTGTGGGAGGACGCGACCCCGGACGCGGTGGTGATCGACGAGGCGGTGCAGCTCGCCAAGGAGTTCTCCACCGATGACTCGCCGGCCTTCGTCAACGGTCTGCTGGGCCGTATCAAGGAGCTGAAGCCGAGTCTGCGCCGCGATCAGGAGCACCAGGCATAACCCCGCGCCGGACCGCTGGGCCGGAGGCCGGACGCCGCATGAGCCTGTCCTCACCGGCGAAGCGCGACTGAGCATGACAAAGCCGCCGGTGGCGATGGAGACCCAGAAGGGTCCCACCGCCACCGGCGGCACGTTTCTGCTGCTGGAGAAAGCCGATGCAGAGGGGCGAGAACGACTCAGACGTCCTCGTGCTGGACCGCGCGGCGGGCGTCGGCGCCCAGCACGCCCCAGCTGATCAGCTGCTCGGTCAGCACGGACGGCGACTGGTCGTAGATGACGGCGAGGGTGCGCAGATCGTCCTGGCGGATGGAGAGCACCTTGCCGTTGTAGTCACCACGCTGGCTCTGGATCGTCGCGGCGTACCGCTGGAGCGGGCCCGCCTTCTCGACCGGCACATGTGCCAGCCGCTCCAGGTCCAGTACCAGCTTCGGCGGGGGCTCCGCGGCCCCGGCCGGGCTCGTGCCCGGAAGCAGCTCCTGCACCGGGACGCCGTAGAAGTCGGCCAGCTCGGCGAGACGCTGCACGGTCACGGCACGGTCACCGCGCTCGTACGACCCCACCACCACGGCCTTCCAGCGGCCCTGGGACTTCTCCTCGACACCGTGGAGGGAGAGGCCCTGCTGGGTGCGGATGGCGCGGAGCTTGGCCCCGAGCTGTTTGGCGTATTCGCTGGACATAAAGCTCCCCGGACGCTGTATCGACGTGCGGCTTCACCGCGCGGCTGGTCACTCACTGTGAGGTTACGCAGCGTAATTTCCATTCGTCAAGCCGAACGGAGCGGAGGGGCTCCGGCCAGGGGCGTTGACGGGGGCACTCGCTGCCCCTGCTAGTGTGAATGGCGCAAATCCGACCGTCCTTTAAGGTCCGTCCCGTGAGGCGGAGAAGGAGGTCCGTTTCGTATGGACGCACACACCTCGGACGCCGCGCGCTCCGTGCTGGAAGCACCGGATATCGCGCGCGTTCTGACCCGCATCGCCCACGAGATCGTCGAGCGCGCCAAGGGCGCCGATGACGTGGTGCTGCTCGGCATTCCCACCCGTGGTGTCTTTCTCGCCCGGCGGCTGGCCGCCCGGCTCGAAGAGATCACCGGCAGGCCCGGCCGGATTCCGGTCGGCTCGCTGGACATCACGATGTACCGCGACGACCTGAGGCTGCGCCCGGCCCGCGCACTCGCCCGCACCGAGATCCCCGACGACGGCGTCGACGGCCGTCTGGTGGTCCTCGTCGACGATGTGCTCTTCTCCGGCCGCACCATCCGTGCCGCGCTGGACGCCCTCGGTGACATCGGGCGACCGCGCGCGGTCCAGCTGGCGGTCCTCGTCGACCGCGGTCACCGGGAACTGCCGATCCGCGCCGACTACGTCGGCAAGAACCTCCCCACGTCGCTGCGGGAGACGGTCAAGGTCCAGCTCACCGAGGAGGACGGCCGCGACAGCGTGCTCCTCGGGCTGCGCGCGACCACCCCCGCGGACGGGAAGTAGCGCCCCACTCCGACGGCGAGGAGAGCCCCGGCGATCCCGGGGCACCCGCCCGGACGGACCACCGGTGCCCGTAGGACACCGGTCCCCGCGCCTGCCCGCCCGCCTGCCCGCACCTCTTCTGTCACCCACGGAGCAACCGGATGAAGCGCCACCTCATCTCGGCCGCCGACCTCTCGCGCGACGACGCCGTCCTGATCCTGGACACCGCCGAGGAACTGGCCCGGCTCGCCGACCGGCCGATCAAGAAACTGCCCACCCTGCGCGGCCGTACCGTCGTCAACCTCTTCTTCGAGGACTCGACCCGTACCCGCATCTCCTTCGAGGCGGCCGCCAAGCGGCTGTCCGCCGACGTGATCAACTTCTCCGCCAAGGGCTCCTCGGTCTCCAAGGGCGAATCCCTGAAGGACACCGCGCTCACCCTGGAGGCGATGGGCGCCGACGCCGTCGTGATCCGCCACCACGCCTCCGGCGCCCCGCACCGGCTCGCCACCTCCGGCTGGATCAACGGCGCCGTGGTGAACGCGGGCGACGGCACCCATGAGCACCCCACCCAGGCGCTGCTCGACGCCTTCACCATGCGCCGCCACCTGAGCCCGGAGGGCTCCGGCGTCGGACAGGACCTGGCCGGGCGCCGGATCACGATCGTCGGCGACGTGCTGCACAGCCGGGTGGCCCGCTCCAACGTCCATCTGCTGTCCACCCTGGGCGCCGAGGTCACGCTGGTCGCCCCGCCGACGCTGGTCCCCTTCGGCGTGGAGAGCTGGCCCTGCGAGGTCGCCTACGACCTGGACTCGGTGGTCGGCAAGTCCGACGCCGTGATGATGCTGCGCGTCCAGCGCGAGCGCATGAACGCCGCGTTCTTCCCCACCGAGCGGGAGTACGCCCGCCGCTACGGCCTGGACGGCGACCGTATGGCGCGGATGCCGGAACACGCCATCGTGATGCACCCCGGCCCCATGAACCGCGGAATGGAGATCACCGCTGAGGTCGCGGACTCCGACCGCTGCACCGCCGTCGAGCAGGTCGCCAACGGTGTCTCGATCCGCATGGCCGTCCTGTATCTGCTGCTCGGCGGGAACGAGTCCGCCGTCGCCGCCCGCACCGAGGAGAGCAAGTGACCATGAGCGACACGAACAAGACGCTGCTGCGCGGCGCGAAGGTGCTCGGCGGCGAGCCGCGGGACGTCCTGATCGAGGGGGAGCGCATCGCCGCGGTCGGCTCCGGCCTGGACGCCGACGGCGCCACCGTGATCGACGCCACCGGGCAGATCCTGCTGCCGGGCCTGGTCGACCTCCACACCCATCTGCGCGAGCCCGGCCGTGAGGACTCCGAGACGGTCCTGACCGGCACCAAGGCCGCCGCCGTCGGCGGCTTCACCGCGGTCCACGCCATGGCCAACACCTTCCCGGTCGCGGACACCGCGGGCGTCGTCGAGCAGGTCTGGCGGCTGGGCAGGGAATCCGGCTACTGCGACGTCCAGCCCGTCGGCGCGGTGACCGTCGGACTGGCGGGCAAGAAGCTCGCCGAACTGGGTGCGATGCACGACTCCGCCGCCGGGGTGCGGGTCTTCTCCGACGACGGCAAGTGCGTGGACGACGCGGTGATCATGCGCCGGGCGCTGGAGTACGTGAAGGCGTTCGACGGCGTCATCGCCCAGCACGCCCAGGAGCCCCGGCTGACCGAGGGCGCCCAGATGAACGAGGGCGTCGTCTCCGCCGAGCTGGGCCTGGGCGGCTGGCCGGCCGTCGCCGAGGAGTCGATCATCGCCCGCGATGTGCTGCTCGCCGCGCACGTCGGCTCCCGGGTGCACATCTGCCATCTGTCCACCGCGGGCTCGGTCGAGATCGTCCGCTGGGCCAAGTCCAAGGGCTGGCACGTCACCGCCGAGGTCACCCCGCACCATCTGCTGCTCACCGATGAGCTGGTGCGCTCCTACAACCCGGTCTACAAGGTGAACCCGCCGCTGCGTACCGAGGCCGACGTGATGGCGCTGCGCGAGGCCCTCGCCGACGGCACCATCGACTGCGTGGCCACCGACCACGCCCCGCATCCGCACGAGGACAAGGACTGCGAGTGGGGCGCCGCGGCCATGGGCATGGTGGGCCTGGAGACGGCGCTGTCCGTGGTCCAGCACACCATGGTGGACACCGGGCTGCTGGACTGGGCGGGCGTCGCCGACCGGATGTCGGTACGTCCCTCGGCCATCGGCCGCCTGGCCGGCCACGGCCGCCCCGTCGCCGCCGGGGAGCCCGCCAACCTCACCCTGCTCGACTCCGCTTACCGTGGTGTGGTGAACCCCGCGGGCTTCGCCTCCCGCAGCCGCAACACTCCCTACGAGGGCCGCGAACTGCCGGGCCGCGTGACGTACACGTTCCTGCGGGGGCGGGCGACGGTTGTGGACGGGAAGCTGGCGTGACATCTCCGAGTCATCCGGTGGCGGGCCTCGCGCATTTCGCGGGCCTCGCGGCCGAGCAGAAATCGCAGGAAGTGACGGACTGGGCGGCGCGGCTCGGCTGGGTCGTCGGGCTGCTGCTGGTCATCGCGCTCGTCTACTGGCTGATGCGCGAGGGCTGGAAGTGGCGCGGCACCCTCCAGGGCGACCTCCCCGAGCTGCCCGCGGCCCCCGACGAGCCCGGTGAGGCCGTGCTCGCCCACCCGTCGCCCACCACCACCCTCAAAGGAAATGAGCCCCTTACACTCAGCGGCCGCTACCACGGCTCCACCACCGCCGGGCAGTGGCTGGACCGGATCGTCGCCCACGGCCTCGGCACCCGCAGCCGGGCCGAGCTCACCCTCACCGACCGGGGCGTGAGCGTGGTGCGACCGGGCGCCCGGGACTTCTTCATCCCCGCCGCCGAGCTGCGCGGCGCCCGGCTCGACAAGGGCATCGCCGGCAAGGTCCTCGCCGAGGGCGGACTGCTGGTGATCACCTGGCGGCTGGGCGAGAAGCTGATCGACTCGGGCTTCCGCTCCGACCACGCGGCCGAGCACCCGGCCTGGGTCGACGCCCTCACCTCCCTGAGCGCGAGCGACGAGAAGGCCCCGAGCAGCCAGAACGCCCCGGGCGACCAGAACACCCCGGACAACCAGAACAACCCCAGCAACCAGACGGAAGGCGCCGCACGATGACGACCTCCACCCGGGGGGCCAGCGCCCCCGCCGTACTCGTCCTGGAGGACGGCCGCACCTTCCGCGGCCGCGCCTACGGGGCCGTGGGGGAGACCTTCGGCGAGGCCGTGTTCTCCACCGGAATGACCGGCTACCAGGAGACCCTGACCGACCCCTCCTACCACCGCCAGGTCGTCGTGATGACCGCCCCGCACATCGGGAACACCGGCGTCAACGACGAGGACCCGGAGTCCCAGCGGATCTGGGTCTCCGGCTATGTGGTGCGCGACCCGGCCCGCACGCCCTCCAACTGGCGCTCCCGCCGCTCGCTCGACGAGGAGCTGGCCGCCCAGGGCGTCGTCGGCATCAGCGGCATCGACACCCGCGCCCTCACCCGCCATCTGCGGGAGCGCGGCGCCATGCGCGTGGGCATCTTCTCCGGCGAGGCACTCGGCGACGAGGCCGCGCTGCTGGCCAAGGTGCGCGCGGTCCCGCAGATGAAGGGCGCCGACCTGAGCGGCGAGGTGGCCACCGGCGAGGCCTACGTGGTCCCCGCGATCGGCACCAAGAAGTTCACCGTCGCCGCGATCGACCTGGGCATCAAGGGCATGACCCCGCACCGGATGGCCGAGCGCGGCATCGAGGTGCACGTCCTGCCCGCGACCGCGACGGTCGAGGACGTCTACGCGGTCGGCCCGGACGGGGTGTTCTTCTCCAACGGGCCGGGCGACCCGGCCACCGCCGACCACCCCGTCTCCCTGATGCGGGCCGTGCTGGAGCGCTCCACACCGCTGTTCGGCATCTGCTTCGGCAACCAGATCCTCGGCCGGGCGCTCGGCTTCGGCACCTACAAGCTGAAGTACGGGCACCGCGGGATCAACCAGCCGGTGCAGGACCGCACCACCGGAAAGGTGGAGGTCACCGCCCACAACCACGGCTTCGCCGTGGACGCCCCGCTCGACGCGCCGTCCGACACCCCCTACGGCCGCGCCGAGGTCTCCCACGTCTGCCTCAACGACAACGTCGTCGAGGGGCTGCGGCTGCTCGACCGCCCCGCGTTCAGCGTCCAGTACCACCCCGAAGCCGCCGCCGGTCCGCATGACGCCGCGTACCTGTTCGATCGCTTCGTGTCCCTGATGGAGGGCCAGCGTGCCTAAGCGCACCGACATCCAGTCCGTTCTGGTCATCGGCTCCGGCCCGATCGTCATCGGCCAGGCCGCCGAGTTCGACTACTCCGGCACCCAGGCGTGCCGGGTCCTGAAGTCCGAGGGCCTGCGGGTCATCCTGGTCAACTCCAACCCGGCCACGATCATGACCGACCCGGAGATCGCCGACGCCACCTATGTCGAGCCGATCACCCCGGAGTACGTCGAGAAGATCATCGCCAAGGAGCGCCCGGACGCGCTGCTGCCCACCCTCGGCGGCCAGACCGCGCTCAACACCGCGATCTCCCTGCACGAGGCGGGCACCCTCGAGGAGTACGGCGTCGAGCTGATCGGTGCCAACGTCGAGGCGATCCACAAGGGCGAGGACCGCGACCAGTTCAAGGAGGTCGTGGAGGAGGTCCGCAAGAAGATCGGCCACGGCGAGTCCGCCCGCTCGGTCATCTGCCACTCCATGGACGACGTCCTCGCGGGCGTCGAGCAGCTCGGCGGCTACCCCGTCGTGGTCCGCCCCTCCTTCACCATGGGCGGCGCGGGCTCCGGATTCGCCCACGACGAGGACGAGCTGCGCCGCATCGCCGGCCAGGGCCTGGCCCTCTCGCCGACCACCGAGGTGCTCCTGGAGGAGTCCATCCTCGGCTGGAAGGAGTACGAGCTGGAGCTGATGCGCGACCGCAACGACAACGTCGTGGTCGTCTGCTCCATCGAGAACTTCGACCCCATGGGCGTGCATACCGGTGACTCGATCACCGTCGCCCCGGCGATGACGCTCACCGACCGCGAGTACCAGATCCTGCGGGACATCGGCATCGCCGTCATCCGCGAGGTCGGCGTCGACACCGGCGGCTGCAACATCCAGTTCGCGGTCAACCCCGAGGACGGCCGGGTCATCGTCATCGAGATGAACCCGCGCGTCTCCCGCTCCTCGGCGCTCGCCTCCAAGGCCACCGGCTTCCCCATCGCCAAGATCGCCGCGAAGCTGGCCGTCGGCTACACCCTGGACGAGATCCCCAACGACATCACCCAGGAGACCCCGGCGTCCTTCGAGCCCACGCTCGACTACGTCGTGGTCAAGGTGCCCCGCTTCGCCTTCGAGAAGTTCCCGGCCGCCGACCCCCGGCTCACCACCACCATGAAGTCGGTCGGCGAGGCCATGGCCATCGGCCGCAACTTCACCGAGGCGCTCCAGAAGGCGCTGCGCTCGCTGGAGAAGAAGGGCAGCCAGTTCGACTTCAGCGGGGAGCCCGGCGACAAGGCCGAGCTGCTGGCCCAGGCCGTCGTCCCGACCGACGGCCGGATCAACACCGTGATGCGGGCGATCCGCGCCGGGGCCACCCCGCAGGAGGTCTTCGACGCCACCAGGATCGACCCGTGGTTCGTGGACCAGCTCTTCCTGATCAAGGAGATCGCGGACGAGCTCGCCGCCGCCGACAAGCTCCACCCCGAGCTGCTCGCCGAGGCCAAGCGGCACGGCTTCTCCGACGCCCAGATCGCCGGCATCCGCTCGCTGCGCGAGGACGTGGTCCGCGAGGTGCGGCACGCGCTGGGCATCCGGCCCGTCTACAAGACGGTCGACACCTGCGCCGCCGAGTTCGCCGCCAGGACCCCGTACTTCTACTCCGCCTACGACGAGGAGTCCGAGGTCGCCCCGCGCGAGAACCCCGCAGTGATCATCCTCGGCTCGGGCCCCAACCGCATCGGCCAGGGCATCGAGTTCGACTACTCCTGCGTCCACGCCTCCTTCGCGCTGCACGACGCGGGCTACGAGACCGTCATGGTGAACTGCAACCCGGAGACCGTCTCCACCGACTACGACACCTCCGACCGGCTCTACTTCGAGCCGCTCACCCTGGAGGACGTCCTGGAGATCGTCCACGCGGAGACGCAGGCCGGCCCGGTCGCGGGCGTCATCGTCCAGCTCGGCGGCCAGACCCCGCTGGGCCTCGCCCAGGCGCTCAAGGACAACGGAGTGCCGATCGTCGGCACCTCGCCCGAGGCGATCAACCTCGCCGAGGAGCGCGGCGCCTTCGGCCGGGTGCTGACCGAGGCCGGGCTGCCCGCGCCCAAGTACGGCACCGCCTTCTCCTTCGAGCAGGCCAAGGGCATCGCGGCCGAGATCGGCTACCCGGTCATGGTCCGCCCCTCCTACGTCCTCGGCGGCCGCGGCATGGAGATCGTCTACGACGAGCCCTCGCTCGCCGCGTACCTGGAGCGGCACGCCGGGCTGATCTCCGAGCACCCCGTGCTCATCGACCGCTTCCTCGACGACGCCATAGAGATCGACGTGGACGCGCTCTACGACGGCCAGGAGCTCTACCTCGGCGGCGTCATGGAGCACATCGAGGAGGCCGGGATCCACTCCGGCGACTCGGCCTGCGCCCTGCCCCCGATCACCCTCGGCGGTTTCGACATCAAGCGGCTGCGCACCTCGACCGAGGCCATCGCCCGCGGGGTGGGCGTCCGCGGGCTGATCAACATCCAGTTCGCGCTGGCCGGGGACATCCTCTACGTACTGGAGGCGAACCCGCGCGCCTCCCGTACCGTCCCCTTCACCTCCAAGGCCACCGCGGTCCCGCTGGCCAAGGCCGCCGCCCGGATCTCGCTGGGCGCCACCATCGCCGAGCTGCGCGCCGAGGGACTGCTGCCCTCCAGCGGCGACGGCGGCACGCTGCCGCTGGACGCGCCGATCTCCGTCAAGGAGGCCGTGATGCCGTGGAGCCGGTTCCGGGACGCCTCCGGGCACGGGGTGGACACCGTCCTCGGCCCGGAGATGCGCTCGACCGGTGAGGTCATGGGCATCGACTCGGTCTTCGGCGCGGCCTACGCCAAGTCGCAGGCCGGGGCGTACGGCGCGCTGCCGACCAAGGGGCGGGCGTTCGTCTCCGTCGCCAACCGCGACAAGCGCTCGATGATCTTCCCCGCCCGGGAGCTGGTCGGCCTCGGCTTCGAGCTGCTGGCCACCTCGGGCACGGCCGAGGTGCTCAAGCGCAACGGCATCAACGCGACCGTGGTGCGCAAGCACTGCGAGGGCGAGGGCCCGAACGGGGAGAAGACCATCGTCCAGCTCATCCACGACGGCGAGGTCGACCTGATCGTCAACACCCCGTACGGCACCGGCGGCCGCCTCGACGGCTATGACATCCGTACGGCGTCCGTCGCCCGCGGCGTCCCGTGCCTGACCACCGTCCAGGCGCTCGCGGCCGCCGTCCAGGGCATCGAGGCGCTGGGCCGGGGCTCGGTCGGCGTCCGGTCGCTCCAGGAACACGCGGAACATCTGACCGCCGCCCGCGAGGAGTGAGGCGAGGAGGGGGACACCGGCCGGTGTCCCCCTCTTCATGAGCCCGCTCCATGAGCCCACCTCTCGCCCGCGCCCAGAAAGCCCCTCATGTACGCGCTCCTGTTCCACCTGATCTTCCGGCGGATGGACCCGGAGAAGGCACACCACCTGGCCTTCTCCTGGATCCGGCTGGCCGCCCGCATCCCGGTCCTGCGCACCTTCGCCGCCGCCGTCCTCGCCCCCCGCCACACGGCGCTGCGCACCGAGGCGCTGGGCCTGCGGATGCACGGGCCCTTCGGGCTCGCCGCCGGATTCGACAAGAACGCCGCCGGTATCGACGGCATGGCCATGCTGGGCTTCGACCATGTCGAGATCGGCACGGTCACCGCCCAGCCGCAGCCCGGCAACCCCAAGCGGCGGCTCTTCCGGCTGGTCGCCGACCGCGCCCTGATCAACCGGATGGGGTTCAACAACGAGGGCTCGGCGGCGGTCGCGGCCCGGCTCGCGGCCCGGCGCCCGGCCTTCCGTACGACGGTCGGCGTCAACATCGGCAAGACCAAGGTCGTCCCGGAGGCGGAGGCCGTCGCCGACTATGTGACCTCCGCCGAGCGGCTCGCCGTCCACGCCGACTACCTCGTCGTCAACGTCTCCTCGCCCAATACCCCCGGACTGCGGAATCTCCAGGCCGTGGACCAGCTGCGGCCGCTGCTGACCGCGGTCCGCGAGGCCGCCGACCGCACGGTCACCGGCCGCCGGGTGCCCCTTCTGGTCAAAATCGCGCCGGACCTCGCCGACGAGGACGTGGACGCGGTCGCCGATCTCGCGGTCGAGCTCGGCCTGGACGGCATCATCTCCACGAACACCACGATCGCGCGGGACGGCCTCGGCCTCACCTCCCCCGCGCGGCTCACCGCCGAGACCGGCGGCCTGTCCGGCGCCCCCCTGAAGGCGCGCTCCCTTCAGGTGCTGCGCCGCCTGTACGCCCGGGTGGGGGACCGGCTGACCCTGGTCGGGGTGGGCGGGATCGAGACCGCGGACGACGTCTGGGAGCGGATTCTGGCCGGTGCCACGCTGGTGCAGGGCTACAGCGGCTTCATCTACCGGGGCCCGTTCTGGTGCCGTGAGATCCATCACGGCCTGGCGGCCCGGCTGGCCGCGAGCCCGTACGCCACCCTCGCCGAGGCCGTCGGCGCCGAGGCCACCGCGTAAACCCGCCCACCGGCCCTACCCGACAACGCAGCGGTGCGGACGGGTCCGCACCCCGAGGAGACACCGATGACCAGCCCCACCCCGTTCGGCGCCCGCCTGCGCGCCGCCATGGACGACCGCGGCCCCCTGTGCGTCGGCATCGACCCGCACGCCTCCCTCCTCGCCGACTGGGGCCTGGGGGACGATGTGGCCGGTCTGGAGCGGTTCACCCGGACCGTCGTGGACGCCCTCGCCGAGCGGGTCGCCGTCCTCAAGCCGCAGTCGGCCTTCTTCGAGCGGTTCGGCTCACGCGGTATCGCGGTGCTGGAGCGGGCCGTCGCCGACGCGCGCGCCGCCGGGGCGCTGGTGCTGATGGACGCCAAGCGCGGCGACATCGGGTCGACCATGGCCGCGTACGCCTCCGCCTACCTGGACCCCTCCGGTCCGCTGTTCTCGGACGCCGTCACCGTCAGCCCCTACCTGGGCTTCGGCTCGCTGCGCCCGGCGCTGGACGCGGCGCGGGCCGCCGGGGCGGGCGTCTTCGTGCTGGCCCTGACCTCCAACCCGGAGGGCGCCGAGGTGCAGCACGCGGTGCGGCCCGGCGGGACGACCGTCGCCGCCTCGGTGCTGGCCGCGCTCAAGGCCGAGAACGCCGCCGAGGCCGCCGAGGGCCGCCTCGGCTCGTACGGCGCGGTCGTCGGCGCGACGCTGGGCGGGGCGGTCCGGGAGGCGGGCGCCGAGCTGGCGATCGACGGGCCGCTGCTGGCCCCCGGCATCGGCGCCCAGGGCGCGACCCCCGCCGATCTTCCCGCGGTCTTCGGCCCGGCGGTCCGGAACGTCGTTCCAAGCGTCAGCCGGGGGGTGCTCCGGCACGGTCCGGATGCCGCGGCGCTGGTCGAGGCAGCCTCGCGAATGGCCGATGACGTGCGTGCCGTGGCCGAATAACCGGGTTGGTTTGCTCCTAAATGTCCGAGTCGAGCGAGTCTGACCAGGACTTTTCATCTGTTCTCGCTGACTGGAGCGGAATGGGCCGCTAGTCTCCGACGAGAGCGAACGCGCTGCTGCGTTGCGCGTTGCTCCCCAGGTGAGGGGCGACTAGGTTCCTCACGGTCCATATCCGACAGTTCGACATCCGAGGTGACGTAGGCGTGGCTCTTCCGCCCCTTACCCCTGAACAGCGCGCAGCCGCGCTCGAAAAGGCCGCCGCGGCTCGCCGGGAGCGCGCCGAGGTCAAGAATCGACTCAAGCACTCCGGCGCCTCCCTGCACGAGGTCATCAAGCAGGGCCAGGAGAACGATGTCATCGGCAAGATGAAGGTGTCCGCTCTCCTCGAGTCCCTGCCCGGCGTCGGCAAGGTCCGCGCCAAGCAGATCATGGAGCGGCTCGGCATCTCCGAGAGCCGTCGTGTGCGGGGTCTGGGCTCCAACCAGATCGCGTCGCTCGAGCGTGAGTTCGGCGGCGCCGCCGGCTGACGTTTCCAGGCACTCCCGGGAACCTGGATAATCGCTGCATGGCAGCACACTCCGCACGACCGCGACTGACCGTGCTCTCCGGCCCCTCCGGGGTCGGTAAGAGCACGGTCGTCGCCCATATGCGCAAGGAACACCCCGAGGTCTGGCTCTCGGTCTCCGCCACCACCCGCCGGCCGCGTCCGGGTGAGCGGGACGGTGTTCACTACTTCTTCGCGGACGACGGGGAGTTCGACAAGCTCATCGCCAATGGTGAGCTGCTGGAGTGGGCCGAGTTCGCGGGCAACCGCTACGGCACTCCGCGCGAGGCGGTCATGGACCGCCTGGAGGCGGGCGAGCCGGTGCTGCTGGAGATCGATCTGCAGGGCGCCCGGCAGATCCGCGAATCCATGCCGGAGGCGCAGCTGGTCTTCCTCGCGCCGCCGAGCTGGGAGGAGCTGGTGCGCCGGCTCACCGGCCGGGGCACCGAGGCGCCCGAGGTGATCGAGCGGCGCCTGGAGGCCGCCCGGACCGAGCTGGCGGCCGAGTCCGAGTTCGATACCACCTTGGTCAACACCTCCGTCGAGGACGTGGCGAACGAGCTGCTAGCCTTGATGCGAGTGGCTTGATCTTCGATTCACTCTTGCCCTGAGGCGACATAAGGAAGGCTAGAGAGTGTCCTCTCCCATGACCGCGCCCGAGGGGATCATCAACCCTCCGATTGATGAGCTGCTCGAGGCCACCGACTCCAAGTACAGCCTGGTGATCTACGCGGCCAAGCGCGCGCGGCAGATCAACGCGTACTACTCCCAGCTCGGTGAGGGCCTGCTCGAGTACGTCGGTCCCCTCGTGGACACCCACGTCCACGAGAAGCCCCTGTCGATCGCGCTCCGCGAGATCAACGCGGGCCTGCTGACCTCCGAGGCCATCGAGGCCCCGGCTCAGTAAGTTCCAGATCGTTTTCGATCGCCCACCACCGGCCCGGCAGTCCTGCCGGGCTCGTGGTGTGTCATGGGTACGTGCGGCGACCGGCGTACCGTGACGGGGCGTAGACGTACCCGGTGGGGAGAGCCGAGCGATGGACAAGCCGAGGGTGGTCCTGGGTGTCAGCGGTGGGATCGCCGCCTACAAGGCGTGCGAGCTGCTGCGCCGCCTCACCGAGTCCGGCCATGCCGTACGCGTCGTGCCGACCGCCTCGGCGCTGCACTTCGTCGGCGAGGCGACCTGGTCGGCGCTGTCCGGGCAGCCGGCGACGACCGAGGTCTGGACGTCCGTCCACGAGGTGCCCCACGTCCGCATCGGCCAGTCCGCCGACCTGGTCGTGATCGCCCCCGCCACCGCCGATCTGCTCGCCAAGGCCGCCCACGGCCTGGCGGACGACCTGCTCACCAATACGCTGCTCACCGCGCGATGTCCGGTGGTCTTCGCACCCGCGATGCACACCGAGATGTGGGAGCACCCCGCCACCCAGGAGAACGTGGCGACGCTGCGCCGCCGCGGCTCGATCGTCATCGAGCCCGCCGTGGGACGGCTCACCGGTGTGGACACCGGCAAGGGGCGGCTGCCGGACCCCGGGGAAATCTTCGAGGTCTGCCGGCGGGTGCTGGCCCGCGGCGCCGAAGCGGCCACCCCCGACCTGGCCGGCCGCCATGTCGTGGTGAGCGCCGGCGGCACCCGTGAGCCGCTGGACCCGGTGCGCTTCCTCGGCAACCGCTCCACCGGCCGGCAGGGGTACGCCCTGGCCCGTGCCGCCGTCGCCCGGGGCGCGCGGGTGACGCTCGTCTCGGCCAACAGCGAGCTGCCGGATCCGGCCGGTGCCGACGTGGTGCGCGCGGGCACCGCGGCACAGCTGCGGGAGGCCGTGCTCAAGGCCGCCGCGGACGCCGACGCCGTGGTGATGGCCGCCGCCGTCGCCGACTTCCGCCCCGCGCACTACGCCGAGGGGAAGATCAAGAAGCGTGACGGCGTGGAGCCGGAGCCGATCGCCCTGGTGCGCAATCCGGACATCCTCGCGGAGATCTCCGCGGAGCGCGCCCGCCCCGGCCAGATCGTCGTCGGGTTCGCCGCCGAGACCGACGACGTGCTCGCCAACGGCCGCGCCAAGCTCGCCCGCAAGGGGTGCGATCTGCTGGTGGTGAACGAGGTCGGGGAGCACAAGACCTTCGGCGCCGAGACCAACGAGGCCGTGGTGCTCGCCGCCGACGGCACCGAGACGGCCGTGCCGCACGGCCCCAAGGGCGCGCTCGCCGACACCGTCTGGGACCTGGTGGTCCGCCGCCTGGGATGAGCCCGGCCCCGCGGCCGCCGTGCGGCCGATCGGGCTCATGACACGTCCGCATCCCGGAGGCGTGGCTGTATTTCCGCTTGAGGCAGGGTATCTTCCCGGACACGGCCTGCCCGTTCTGTGGGACGGGGATGCTTGACCGGTGGACGTGCCGGATAAACTGGCCCAGGAACCGCGCCGGGCGCAGCCCCCGAGCGGTCCCGACCATGATCAGCCAGCAGCCGCTGCAACCCCAGGGAGCGATGTGTCCCGCCGCCTGTTCACCTCGGAATCCGTGACCGAGGGCCACCCCGACAAGATCGCCGACCAGATCAGCGACACCATCCTCGACGCCCTGCTCAAGGAGGACCCGACCTCCCGGGTCGCCGTCGAGACCTTGATCACCACCGGCCTGGTGCACGTGGCCGGGGAGGTGACCACCAAGGCGTACGCCCCGATCGCGGCCCTCGTCCGGAACAAGATCCTCGAGATCGGCTACGACTCGTCGAAGAAGGGCTTCGACGGCGCCTCCTGTGGCGTCTCGGTGTCGATCGGCTCACAGTCCCCGGACATCGCGCAGGGTGTGGACTCCGCCTATGAGCTGCGGGTCGAGGGCGACGAGGACGAGCTGGACAAGCAGGGCGCGGGCGACCAGGGCCTGATGTTCGGGTACGCATGCGACGAGACGCCCGAGCTGATGCCGCTGCCGATCAACCTGGCGCACCGGCTCTCCCGCCGGCTGTCCGAGGTCCGCAAGAACGGGACCATCCCCTACCTGCGCCCCGACGGCAAGACCCAGGTCACCATCGAGTACGACGGCCACAAGGCGGTCCGCCTGGACACCGTCGTGGTCTCCTCGCAGCACGCCTCCGACATCGACCTGGACTCGCTGCTGGCCCCCGACATCCGGGAGTTCGTGGTCGAGCACGTGCTGAACGAGCTGGTCGAGGACGGCATCAAGCTGGAGACCGAGGGCTACCGCCTGCTGGTCAACCCCACCGGACGGTTCGAGATCGGCGGCCCGATGGGTGACGCCGGCCTCACCGGCCGCAAGATCATCATCGACACCTACGGCGGCATGGCCCGCCATGGCGGCGGCGCCTTCTCCGGCAAGGACCCCTCCAAGGTCGACCGCTCCGCCGCCTACGCCATGCGCTGGGTCGCCAAGAACGTGGTGGCCGCCGGACTCGCCCAGCGCTGCGAGGTGCAGGTCGCGTACGCCATCGGCAAGGCCGAGCCGGTCGGCCTCTTCGTCGAGACCTTCGGCACCGCCGCGGTCGACGCCGAGAAGATCGAGAAGGCCATCTCCGAGGTCTTCGACCTTCGCCCGGCCGCGATCATCCGCGACCTCGACCTGCTGCGCCCGATCTACGCCCAGACCGCGGCGTACGGCCACTTCGGCCGTGAGCTCCCCGACTTCACTTGGGAGCGCACCGACCGCGTCGACGCCCTCCGCGCCGCGGCGGGCCTGTAGGACCCGACCCCCGGGGCCGGCAGGGCCCCGGGACGGTCACGGCTTCGGCGAAGGCCCGGACGCCCCCGCGGCGTCCGGGCCTTCGCGTTCTCCCTGCCCGTGCGTGGCCGGCCCTGTCCGCGCGGGTCCGTCCCTGTCCGTGCGGTCTGCTAAGACTTGATCTGTGAGCAGGGACAACGAGCGGCCGAAGGACCCGGCGCAGCCGTCGGGAGGCGAGCAGCTCGCGCTCATCCGGGAGACCGTGCGCAAGGCCAAAGTGCCCCGGGCCAAGCCGCGGACCTGGCGCGGGGCCGCGCTGGCCGGCGAGCTGCCGGTGGCGCGGGTGCTCGTCGACAAGGGCCCGGTCCACCTCGACAAGCTGTGGGACTACGCGGTGCCGGCCGAGATGGACGCCGAGGCCCGGCCCGGAGTGCGGGTGCGGGTGCGGTTCGGGGCCGGCACGGGGAAGGTGCGCGAGGGGCGGCGCGAGGGCGGCGGACTGCTCGACGGCTACCTCATCGAGCGCGTCGCCGAGTCCGAGTACCGGGGCCCGCTGGCCGCGCTCGCGCAGGTGGTCTCCCCGGAGCCGGTGGTGGGGCCGGGGCTGCTGGCGCTGTGCCGGGCGGTCGCCGACCGGTACGCCGGATCGCTCGCCGATGTGCTCCAGCTGGCCCTGCCCAAGCGCAACGCCCGCGCCGAAGGTGAGCCGTCACCGCCGCCGCTGCCCCCGCCGGGACCGCCCGCGCCCGGCAGCTGGGACCGCTATCCGGCCGGGCCCGGGTTCCTGGAGGCGCTGGCCCGCGGTGACCGGCCGCGCGCCGTATGGACCGCGCTGCCCGGACCGCACTGGCCCCGGGAGTGGGCCACCGCCGTAGCCGCCACGCTCGCCTCCGGCCGCGGGGCGCTCGTCGTCGTCCCCGACGGGCGGACCGCCGCGCGGGTGGACGCGGCGCTCGCGGAGGCGCTCGGCGGTCCGGGGCGGCATGTGCTGCTCACCGCCGACCTCGGGCCCGAGGAGCGCTACCGCCGCTGGCTGGCGGTCAGCCGGGGCTCGGTCCGGGCGGTGGTGGGCACCCGGGCGGCGATGTTCGCACCCGTCCGGGACCTGGGGCTGGTGGGGATCTGGGACGACGGGGACCGCAGCCACAGCGACGACCGGCTGCCCCAGCCGCACGCCCGCGATGTGCTGCTGCTGCGCGCCGTCCATGAGCGGACGGGCTTTCTGCTGGGCGATCTCGGCCGTACCGTCGAGGCCGCCCAGCTGGTGGAGAACGGCTGGGCCCGGCCGCTGGAGGCCGGGCGTGAGCAGGTCCGGGCGGCCGCCCCGCTGATCCGTACGGTCGACGAGGGCGAGGTGGCCCGCGACGCGGAGGCCCGCGCCGCCCGGCTGCCCACGCTCGCCTGGCAGACCGTACGGGAGGCGCTGACCCGGGGCCCGGTGCTGGTGCAGGTGCCGCGCCGGGGCTATGTGCCGAGGCTGGCCTGTGAGCGCTGCCGGGAGCCCGCGCGCTGTGCGCACTGCTCGGGTCCGCTGGAGGCGCGGGACGCGGACCATCTAGTGTGCGGATGGTGCGGGCGGGCCGAGTCCTCCTGGCACTGCCCCGCATGCGGGGGCGTACGGCTGCGGGCGTCCGTCGTGGGCGCCCGGCGCACCGCCGAGGAGCTGGGCCGGGCCTTCCCGGCCGTCCCCGTCCGCACCTCCGGCCGGGACCATGTGCTGACCTCGGTGCCGGACCGCCCCGCGCTCGTCGTCAGCACACCGGGCGCCGAGCCCGTGGCGGAGGGGGGCTACGCCGCGGCGCTGCTGCTCGACGGCTGGGCCCTGCTCGGCCGCCCCGATCTGCGCGCCGGTGAGGACGCGCTGCACCACTGGCTGGAGGCGGCGTCGCTGGTCCGCGGCCACGGCGCGGGGGGCGGGGACGGCGAGAGCGATCGGGGCGGCACCGTGGTGATCATGGCCGAGCCGACGCTGCGGCCCGTCCAGGCGCTGGTTCGCTGGGACCCGGCCGGATACGCGGCGCGTGAGCTGGCCGAGCGGTCCCAGCTGGGCTTTCCGCCCATCTCACGGATGGCGGCGGTGACCGGCCCCGCGGAGGCGGTGGAAGAGCTGATCGCCTCGGCCGGACTGCCCGGGGAGGCCGAGAAGCTGGGTCCCGTGCCGCTGCCCCCGGCGCCCCCCGGCCGCCCGCGCCGCCCCGGGGACCCGCCGCCGGGCGAGGTCTGGGAGCGTGCGCTGCTCCGGGTGCCCCCCGGCCAGGGCAGCGCCCTCGCGGCGGCCCTCAAGGAGGCGAAGGCCCGCCGCCTGGCCCGGGGGGTGAAGGACCCCGCGGTGCGGATCGACCCTCTGGACATCGGCTGAGCCGGTCCTTGCCCAGTCCGCGGACGGCACCTCCCGGCGGTGGCCGGGACTGACCCGGCGTCAGCCGTGGCGGGGGCCGGGGAAGGGGCTGGAGCTGGGCCGGGGGTCCTCGCGGAGGTGCGGCGTCGACTGCGGCGGGACCGTGCGCGCGGCGGGCACCGAGGGGACGGCGGCGGACTCGGCGGGGCGGCCGGTGGACGGCTCGCCGCCCTCGGACGCGTTCTTCGCGGCGGCCCGGCGGGCGCCGTAACGGCGGTGCACCGCCTGCTTGGTGACGCCGAGTGCCGAGCCCACCGCGTCCCAGGAGAAGCCGAGCGAGCGGTCGAAGTCGACCGCCGCCGTGACCAGTGTCTCGACGCTGTCCCGCAGCTCCTGGGCGAGCCGCACGGTGGGGGCCGGGGCGCGTCCGTAGACCACGAAGCCGGCGGACGGGCCGGTGCGCCGGGGGCGGTAGACATTGCCGAGCTGGGCGGTGAGCGTGCGCAGCGCGTCCACCTGCCGGCGGACCCGCTCGATGTCCCGGACCAGGAGGTGCAGGCTGGCCCGTGCCTGGGCGTCATGAGTTGCGTGGTCGGCCATGTACAAGCCTCTCGAACCGGCGTTGACGGGGGATGGGGTGGATGAGGGATGCGGTGCTGGACGGGGAAGAGGGACGGACGGCGGGAAACGCGTCGGGCCGCTCGGCGGCGGCCCGACGCGGGTCAATCTGCCTTGACCAACGCGGCACCCGCCCGTCGGTCACGGTCCGGGGGCGTGCGGGAGTCCGCCCGTACGCCCCCTCGCCTCGGCGGACCATAGACTTCAGACGCTGTTCCCGAGTGCCCGACGTTCGTGTCGTATCCGCTGTGTGAGAGGTAGTTCGCCACCCATGAGGCTCGTCTTCGCCGGTACCCCCGAGGTCGCCCTGCCCGCTCTGGACGCGCTGATCGCGTCGGAGAAGCACGAGGTGGTGGCCGTGGTGACCCGTCCCGACGCGCCAGCCGGACGCGGTCGCCGGATGGTGGCCGGCCCGGTCGCCGAGCGGGCCGAGGAGGCGGGCATCGAGGTGCTCAAGCCCGCCAGGCCGCGCGACCCGGAATTCCTCGCCCGGCTCGGCGAGATCGCGCCGGACTGCTGCCCGGTGGTGGCCTACGGCGCGCTGCTGCCCAAGGCCGCGCTGGACATCCCGGCGCACGGCTGGGTCAATCTGCACTTCTCGCTGCTCCCCGCGTGGCGGGGCGCGGCCCCCGTGCAGCACGCCGTGCTCGCGGGCGACGAGATGACCGGCGCCTCGACGTTCCAGATCGAGGAGGGGCTGGACTCCGGGCCGGTGTTCGGGGTGGTGACGGAGGAGGTGCGGGCCACCGACACCAGCGGCGATCTGCTGACCCGGCTCGCCCTCGCCGGTGCGGGGCTGCTCGCGGCGACGATGGACGGCATCGAGGACGGCACCCTGCGCCCGGTGCCGCAGCCGGCCGAGGGCGTCTCGCTCGCCCCGAAGATCACCGTCGAGGACGCGCGGATCGACTGGACGGCGCCCGCCCTGCGCGTCGACCGGCTGGTGCGGGCGTGCACGCCCGCACCGGGGGCGTGGACCACCTTCCGGGGGGAGCGGCTGAAGGTCGTCTCGGCGCGGCCGGTGGCGGACCGTACGGACCTGGAGCCCGGCCGTCTGGCCGCGACCAAGAAGGCGGTGTACGTGGGCACGGGCAGCCATGCCGTGGAGCTGACCTGGGTGCGTCCGCAGGGCAAGAAGCCGATGCTCGCGGCGGACTGGGCGCGCGGGGTGCGGATCGCGGAGGGCGAGCGGCTCGGCGCCTGACCGGGGGCGGGAGGTGGGCGCGCCGGGGCGGTGGGAGTTGACCTCAACCTAAGTTGAAGTCTTACGTTCCTCACGAGACCTCGGAGGTACGTGATGGACATGCAGGCCACCGCCTGGCAATCCCTTTACCGGACGGCCAATGCCGCAGACGACCGGCGGCCCTTCTCCCGCGAGACACTGCGCCGCATCGGCGCCTTCGCCCGTCCGCACCGCCGCCCGCTGCTGCTGTTCCTGGTGCTGAGCACGGTCACGGCGGTGCTCGCGGTGGCTACACCGCTGCTGGCCGGCCGGGTGGTGGACGCGATCGTCCACCGTTCGGGACAGCAGACGGTCCTCGGGCTGGCCGGGCTCATCGCCGCGATCGCCGTGGCCGAGGCGGCCCTGGGGCTGCTGACCCGCTGGCTGTCGGCGAACATCGGCGAGGGGCTGATCCTCGATCTGCGCACCGCCGTCTTCGACCACGTCCAGCGGATGCCGGTGGCGTTCTTCACCCGGACCCGCACCGGTGCGCTGGTCAGCCGGCTCAACAACGACGTGATCGGCGCGCAGCGGGCGTTCAGCGACACCCTCTCCGGGGTGGTCGGCAATGTCGTGACGCTGCTGCTCACCCTGGTCGTGATGGTCGGGATCTCCTGGCAGATCACCCTGCTGACGCTGCTGCTCCTGCCGCTCTTCCTGCTGCCCGCCCGCCGGGTGGGCGGGCGGCTGGCGAAGCTGCGGCGCGAGGCGGCCGCGCACAACGCGGCGATGGGCACCCAGATGACCGAGCGCTTCTCCGCGCCCGGGGCGACGCTGGTCAAGCTGTTCGGCCGGCCCGCCGAGGAGTCCGCCGCATTCGCCGTACGGGCCCGGCGGGTGCGGGACATCGGGGTGCGCACCGCGATGGTCCAGGTCTCCTTCGTGACCGCCCTGACCCTGGTCTCCGCCCTGGCCCTCGCCCTGGTCTACGGCCTCGGCGGCTGGTTCGCGCTGCACGGGCGGCTCGACCCCGGCGCCGTCGTCTCGCTCGCGCTGCTGCTCACCCGGCTCTACGCGCCGCTGACCGCGCTGGCCGGGGCGCGGGTGGAGGTCATGAGCGCGCTGGTCAGCTTCGAGCGGGTCTTCGAGGTGCTCGACCTTCAGCCGCTGATCACCGAGAAGCCGGACGCCCGGGAGGTCCCGGAGGGGCCGGTGTCGGTCGAGTTCGACCGCGTCGACTTCGGCTACCCGGCCGCGGACAAGGTCTCCCTCGCCTCTCTGGAGGAGGTGGCCACCCTGGACACCCGCGGTGGCGTCCAGGTCCTGCACCAGGTGTCCTTCCGCGCCGAACCGGGCCAGATGGTCGCGCTGGTGGGCTCCTCCGGCGCCGGGAAGTCGACCATCGCGCAGCTGCTGCCGAGGCTCTACGACGCCGACGCCGGCGCCGTACGGATCTCCGGGGTGGACGTCCGCGACCTGACCGCCGGCTCGCTCCGCGCCACCCTCGGCCTGGTCACCCAGGACGGCCATCTCTTCCATGACTCGATCCGCGCCAATCTGCTGCTGGCCCGGCCCGAGGCCACCGACGAGGAGCTGTGGGAGGTGCTGCGCCGGGCCCGGCTGGAGGGACTGATCGCGGCCCTGCCGGACGGTCTCGACACCGTCGTGGGCGAACGCGGCTACCGGCTCTCCGGCGGTGAGCGCCAGCGGCTGACCATCGCCCGGCTGCTGCTGGCCCGCCCCCGTGTGGTGATCCTCGACGAGGCCACCGCGCATCTGGACGCCACCTCGGAGGCCGCCGTGCAGGAGGCGCTCGCCGAGGCACTGGAGGGGCGCACCGCGGTGGTGATCGCCCACCGGCTGTCCACGATCCGGGCCGCGGATCTCATCCTCGTCGTGGAGGACGGCCGGATCGTGGAGCGCGGTACGCACACCGCGTTGCTGGCCGCCGGCGGTCGCTACGAGGAGCTGTACCGCACCCAGTTCGAGCAGCCGGCGGCCAAGGACGCGTTGGCCGTGGACGGGAGGACCGTGGACGGGACGGCCGTGCCCGGCGGCCCCACGACCGCCGAGGCCCCGGCGACGTAGGCTGGTCCCTTCAGCCCGATCCGTCCCCCGGAGCACATTTCCCGTGACCGACCAGCCCCGTCGTCGCCGCCCCCACGCCCCGAACCGGCCAGGCAAGCCCTACCGCCGTCCGCAGAAGGACCCCGTGCGGATCCTCGCCTTCGAGGCGCTGCGGGCGGTCGACGAACGGGACGCGTACGCCAACCTCGTGCTCCCGCCCCTGCTGCGCAAGGCGCGGGAGAGCGCGGAGGCCGGCCACGGGCCGCGGTTCGACACCCGGGACGCGGCGCTCGCCACCGAGCTGGTCTACGGCACGCTGCGCCACCAGGGCACCTATGACGCGATCATCGCCGAATGCGTGGACCGCCCGCTGCGCGAGGTGGATCCGCCGGTGCTCGATGTGCTGAGCCTCGGCGCCCACCAGCTGCTGGGCACCCGTATCCCCACGCACGCCGCCGTCTCCGCGAGCGTCGAGCTGGCCCGGGTGGTGCTCGGCGACGGGCGGGCCAAGTTCGTCAACGCCGTGCTGCGCCGGATCGCCGGCCATGACCTCGACGGCTGGCTGGAGCGGGTCGCCCCGCCCTACGACGAGGACCCCGAGGAGCATCTGGGCGTCCGCCACTCGCATCCGCGCTGGGTCGTCTCCGCCCTGTGGGACGCGCTCGGCGGCGGCAGCGCCGGTATGGAGGAGCTGCTGGCCGCCGACAACGAACGGCCCGAGGTCACCCTCGTCGCCCGGCCCGGCCGGGCCACGGCCGGGGAGCTGCTGGCCGCGGTGGGCGAGGGGGCCGCGGTGCCGGGCCGCTGGTCCCCGTACGCGGTGCGGCTCACCGAGGGCGGCGAGCCCGGGGCGCTGGAGGCGGTGCGCGAGGGGCGCGCCGGGGTGCAGGACGAGGGCAGCCAGCTGGTGGCCCTCGCACTGGCCAACGCCCCGCTGGAGGGGGCGGACCGGCGCTGGCTGGACGGCTGCGCCGGCCCCGGCGGCAAGGCCGCGCTGCTCGCCGCGCTCGCCGCGGAGCGCGGCGCCTTCCTGCTGGCCGCCGAGAAGCAGCCGCACCGGGCCCGGCTGGTGGCCAGGGCCCTGGCGGGCAACCCCGGCCCGTACCAGGTGATCGCCGCGGACGGCACCCGGCCGCCGTGGCGGCCCGGCGGTTTCGACCGGGTGCTGGTGGACGTGCCGTGCACCGGGCTCGGTGCGCTCCGCCGCCGCCCCGAGGCCCGCTGGCGGCGCCGCCCCGAGGACCTCGACGGCTTCGCCCCGTTGCAGCGCGGGCTGCTGCGGGAGGCCCTGGCCGCGGTGCGGATCGGCGGGGTGGTCGGCTACGCGACCTGTTCCCCGCATCCGGCCGAGACCAGGGCCGTGGTCGAGGACGTCCTCAAGGGGCGTGGCGGCCCGCCCGCCACCGCGGAGTGGATCGACGCCCGCCCGCTGCTGCCCGGGGTGCCCGAGCTGGGCGACGGCCCCGACGTCCAGCTGTGGCCGCACCGGCACGGTACGGACGCGATGTATCTGGCCCTGCTGCGCCGCACCGGCTGACCGCACCCGGCCCGGTCCCGGGGCGCGGCTATTCCTCCGGGACCGCCGGCAGGGCCTCCCGGGGCCGGTCGGTCGGGGCGTAGCGGGTATCGGCGCGGGCGGTCGGGCTGAGGTCCTCGTGCACCGCGCGGGCCACCGCCTCGATGGTGGCCACGCCCGCCTCCATGGTGTGGTTGTCCTGGGTGAGCACGGTAAGCGTGTAGTCGTGGCCGCCGCCGGTGAAGGCGCCGATGCTGTGCACCCGCCAGCCGTGCGTGGACCGCTCCAGCCAGCCGTTCTTCACATGGATCCGGGTGCCGCCCGGGGCACCGGCCGGGGTGCCCCAGCGCTGGGCGTGGACGACCTTGCCCATCAGGGTGAGGAGGTACCGGCGGGAGGCGTCGCTGAGCACCGTGTTCGGGTGGGTGATCAGGCCCAGGAGCCGTTCCTGGTCGTTCGCGGTGATCCGGGTGAGGCCCCAGTAGCCGTCCTTACCGGGCACGGTGTCGGTCATTCCGGCCGTCCGCAGGAACGCCGTGACCCGGGCGGGTGTGAGCTGCTTCCACAGCTTGCTGGTCGACCCGTTGTCCGACTTGGTGATCATGGCGGTGGCCAGGGTCTTCTCGCGCTTGGTCAGGGCCCGGCGGTGATGTTGCGCGTCCCACAGCAGCGTCGCCAGGACCGTCACCTTCACCACGCTCGCGGAATCGAACCGCTGGTTCGCGCGCAGGGTGCAGGAGGTGTGCGTGGTGTGATCGCGGAGGCTGATCGCGGTGGTGGCGGACCGGCCGCGCAGCGCGGCCGCGATGTCCTTGGACAGCTTGCCGGCCAGCCCGGACCGGTGCGAGACGCAGACCGGGCGCGTTGCGGTGGCCGCGGTGGTGGCGGTGGCCGCGGTGGTGGCGGCAGAGGTGGCGGAGGCGGCCGGGGCGGTGGCGGAGGCGGCCGAGGCGGCCGAGGCGGGCCCCGCCCCGGCGACCGGCGCCATGACGACGGCCGCCGCCAGCGCCGCGCACACCACGGCGCGGGGGTGTCGGGGTAGTCGGTGTCTCGTCACCCGGATCGCCTGTTTCCCTCGTCCCCATGATCCCGTCTCCGACGCCGTCCGTCGATCCGGGCGGGACCCAAGTGATCACGGCGGTGGGCGCCTTCGCGCTGATCCCGGCTCCATGGACCGGCGCCGGTCGTGGGAGGCTTGGTGCCATGGCCCTCCAGATCAGTCCCAGCATCCTGTCCGCAGACTTCTCCCGCCTGGCGGACGAGGCCAAGGCGGTGGAAGGCGCCGACTGGCTCCACGTCGACGTCATGGACAACCACTTCGTCCCCAACCTCACCCTCGGTGTCCCTGTGGTCGAAGCGCTGGGCAAGGCCACGGACACACCGATGGACTGCCATCTCATGATCGAGGACCCGGACCGCTGGGCGCCGCAGTACGTCGAGGCGGGGGCCGGTTCGGTCACCTTCCACGTGGAGGCCGCGGCCGCGCCGGTCCGGCTGGCGCGCGAGATCCGGGCCAAGGGCGCGCGGGCCTCGATGGCGCTCAAGCCGGCCACGCCCATCGAGCCGTACGAGGACCTGCTGCCCGAACTGGACATGCTGCTGGTGATGACCGTGGAACCCGGCTTCGGCGGCCAGGCGTTCCTGGACATCATGCTGCCGAAGATCCGCCGCACCCGGCAGCTCATCGACAAGCACGGACTGGAGCTGTGGCTCCAGGTGGACGGCGGGGTCTCGGCCGCCACCATCGAGCGGTGTGCCGAGGCGGGCGCCGATGTGTTCGTGGCGGGCTCGGCGGTCTACGGTGCCCAGGACCCGGCCAAGGCCGTCAGCGAACTGCGCGGGCTCGCCGAGAAGGCGACCGGCGCCCCCGGAACACCCGGCCACGCGGCTACCGGTCGGTGAACTCACGGGCAATGGGCAAACCAACTCCGCCGTTTCTGACAGGATGAACGGTGAGTCCGGACAGTGAATAGTGAGGAGACCGCGGTGTCGACGGGCCGTTCAGCCACGCGGATGGGACCCGCCGAACTGGTGCAGGCGGCGGCCATGGCGCGCCGCTTCTACCTCGAGGGCAAGTCCAAGATCCAGATTGCCGAGGAGTTCGGCGTCAGCCGCTTCAAGGTCGCGCGTGTGCTGGAGACGGCGCTCGAGCGCGATCTGGTGCGCATCGAGATCCGAGTTCCCGCCGAACTCGACGCCGAGCGCTCCGACGCGCTGCGCGCCCGCTACGGGCTGCGCCACGCGGTCGTCGTGGAGTCCCCGGCCGACGCCGAGGCCGACACCCCGGACCCGGAGAACCTGGGCGAGGTGGCCGCGGACCTGCTGGGCGAGCTGGTGACCGAGGGGGACGTGCTGGGGCTGGCCTGGGGACGTTCCACGATCCACATGGCGGCCGCGCTGCACCGGCTGCCCCCGTGCACCGTGGTCCAGCTCACCGGCGTGTACGACGCGGGTACGGCGGAGCGCGGTTCGGTGGAGGCGGTGCGCCGCGCCGCCGCCGTCTCCGGCGGGGAGGCGCACCCCATCTACGCGCCGATGCTGCTGCCGGACACGGCCACCGCGGACGCCCTGCGCGGCCAGACCGGGATCGCCCGCGCCTTCGAGTACTTCGACAAGGTCACCGTGGCCTGCGTCTCCATCGGCTCCTGGGAGGCCGGGATCTCCACGGTCTACGACATGCTGTCGGAGGAGGAGCGGGCCCACTACGAGAGCCTGGGCGCCGCCGCCGAGATGTCGGCCCACCTCTTCGACGCCGAGGGCCGCCGCATCGGCCGTGACCTGGGCGAGCGCTGCATCACCGTGGAGGCCGACCGGCTGCGCCGGATCCCCGAGGTGGTGGCCATCGCGGGCGGCCGCCGCAAGGCCGAGGCGATCGGGGCGGTGCTGAGGTCCGGCCTGGTCACCAGCCTGGTGACGGACACCGCCGCGGCGGACCACCTGCTCGCCGAGATCACCCCCGGCGCCCGCCCCGCCCTGGACCGCGCGGACCCGGACGGCGCATAGCCGGCCGCCTACGCCCTGACGGGCGGAGCGTCCCGGCCCCGCGACGCCCGGCACGGTGCCCCAGCCACGGCCGGGGGACGCCGGCCCGCGACGCCGGCGCGGCGCCTCCGGCCACCGCCGGGATGCGTGGCGTCTCCGGTACGGCTGGGAGATGTCGGCTTGTGACGCTCGGCGCGGCGTCTCCGGCCACGGCTGGGAGGCGTCGGCTTGCGACGCCCGGCATGGCGCCCCGGCACGGTCGGGGGACGTGGCGCCTCCGGCCATGCGCCCGGTGATCCGGGCCAGCCCGGCGAGGCCGTGACACAGTCCGGGGTCGTCGATCCCCCGCAGGCCGCCGGGGCGGGCGAAGACCGCCCGTATCGCCTCGGCCGCGGTGTGCACCCACGCGTCCTCGCCGAGCGCGACTCCGGCGAGGTGGAGCGCGCGGGCGATGCCCGGGGTGCCGTAGCACCAGCTCGCCCGCTGGGGCTCCAGGACCGGCCGGGCGGGGGCCAGTTCCTGGTCGGCGGAGACCGTACCGGGCCATCCGGGGCCGGCGTCCGGGTGCTCCTGACGCCAGCTCATCAGCCATCGGGCGATACGGCGGATGGCCGTGTCGTGGTCGGGGACGCGCAGTCCGCGCGTCCAGCACAGGGACAGCAGCGCGAGCGGTCCGGCGGCACCGTGGGCGAGGCCCAGGTCGAGCACCCACTCCCGTCGCCGCGGGTCCGCGGCGGCGGGCCACGGGGGGCTGAACCAGCCGGGCAGCGGTCCGGCCTCGGCCGTGACGGGCTCGGTTGGCACGAAAGGGCACCCAACGGCGTCTTGGAGTAGATGATCATGGACCGGCGGCGGCCGCGACGCGTCGGTCACTCGCCCTCGGGCGGACGCTCGGGTAACGTTTCGACGTAAGGCAGGTTGCCTGCCGGCACGGAGCAACCCCCGCGGCCCCTCTTCGGAGGACTATATGAGTGCGGGGGTCTTTTGTTGTGCCGCCGCGGAGCGACCTGCGTCGTTTCGCGTGAATGTGAGACTCATGCGTTTCCTCGAGCCCGGTACGGGACGCCACGTGGAATCGTCCCCGGTTCCCTACGACCTGACCTACGACGATGTGTTCATGGTGCCGAGCCGCTCCGCGGTCGGCTCCCGCCAGGGGGTGGACCTGGCCTCGCCCGACGGCACGGGCACCACCATTCCGCTCGTCGTCGCCAACATGACCGCGATCGCCGGCCGCCGCATGGCCGAGACGGTGGCCCGCCGCGGTGGCCTCGTCGTCATCCCGCAGGACATCCCGATCGACGTCGTCACCGATGTCGTCCGCTGGGTCAAGAACCGCCATCTGGTGCTGGACACCCCGATCGTCCTCGCCCCCTCGGGGACCGTCGCCGACGCGCTGTCGCTGCTGCCCAAGCGGGCGCACGGCGCGGGGGTGGTGGTCGAGGACGGGCGTCCGGTGGGGGTGGTGACCGAGTCCGACCTGACCGGCGTGGACCGCTTCACGCAGCTGTCCGAGGTGATGTCGCGGGAGCTGATGGTGCTCGACGCGGACATAGACCCCCAGGAGGCGTTCAACCGCCTCGACGCCGCCCACCGCAAGCTGGCGCCCGCGGTCGACGCGGACGGGAAGCTGGTGGGCATCCTGACCCGCAAGGGCGCGCTGCGCGCGACGCTCTACAAGCCCGCGGTGGACGCCGCGGGCCGGCTGCGGATCGCCGCCGCCATCGGGGTCAACGGCGATGTGGAGGGCCGTACGAAGGCGCTCCTGGACGCCGGGGCGGACACCCTCGTCGTGGACACCGCCCACGGCCACCAGGAGTCGATGATCAGCGCGCTCAGGGCGGTCCGGGACCTCGGCCCGCGGGTGCCGGTGGTGGCGGGCAACGTCGTGGCCGCCCAGGGGGTGCGCGATCTCATCGAGGCCGGTGCCGACATCGTCAAGGTCGGCGTCGGACCGGGGGCGATGTGCACCACCCGGATGATGACCGGCGTGGGCCGGCCGCAGTTCTCCGCGGTGCTCGAATGCGCCGCCGAGGCGCGGAAGTTCGGCAAGCACGTGTGGGCCGACGGCGGCGTACGCCACCCCCGCGACGTCGCCATGGCGCTGGCCGCCGGGGCGTCCAACGTCATGATCGGCTCCTGGTTCGCGGGGACGTACGAGTCGCCCGGCGACCTCCAGCACACCGCCGAGGGCCGGCCGTACAAGGAGAGCTTCGGCATGGCGTCGGCGCGCGCGGTGCGCAATCGCACCAGCGAGGAGTCGGCGTACGAGCGGGCCCGCAAGGGGCTGTTCGAGGAGGGCATCTCCACCTCGCGGATGTTCCTGGACCCGGCCCGGCCGGGGGTCGAGGACCTGATCGACGCGATCGTCGCGGGTGTGCGCAGCTCCTGCACCTACGCGGGCGCCGCGTCGCTGGAGGAGTTCCACGAGCGGGCCGTGGTGGGCGTGCAGAGCGCCGCCGGCTACGCGGAGGGCCAGCCGCTGCACGTCTCCTGGGATTGAGGCTCAGCGGGGGCCGGCTCCGGTCCGGCCCACACACGACCGTGGCCCCACTCGGCTCGGGTGAGTGGGGCCACGGCGATCTCTCGTGGTGTGCCTCACCTCGCCACTCCGCGCTGCTCACCCCTGGTGCGGGGGAGCGCGTGGCGCGGGGGGCTGGTGAGGGTGATCTGCCGCACCAGCTGGTGGAACGAGACCAGCGCGGCGACCGGGGGAAGACCGGCGACGGCCATGCTGGGCGCGTTCTTCGGGGCGTGGGCGACACACAGGAACACCGCGATGGTGGAGAAGAGCACCACCACGGCCCAGGAGTGGGCCGCGCCCCGGCGGTGCAGGGCGGCCCGCAGCACCGACAGCGAGGCGACCAGCCAGGGTCCGTAGACCAGCAGGGGCCACCACGCCGCCATGGACTCCGAGGTGCTCGGGGAGGCCAGATAGCGCAGCGGACGGTAGGAGATCATTCCGCCGAGCACGCTCAGCATGGCGACGATGACCGTGGTGACGGCCGCGAAGAGCAGGCTGATCACGTGCAGCCACGGCATCGTCGGCAGCCGGAACCGGACCCGGCGGCGCTTGCCGCGCCCGCGCACATGCGCGGGGGAGGGGGAGGGCGAGGGGGCGCGGAGCGGGCCGGCCGGTCCGATGGGGCCGGTGGTGTGCACCGGCTCCTCGGCGGAGGTGGTCTGGAGCAGCCGGGCCAGGTCTCCCTCCAGGTCCCAGCGGCTCTCGATGGTCTCCGGGTCGGGCAGGGAGAAGTCGGGCAGCGGGAAAGGGTTCATCTCATGGTCGACGGCCGCCTCGAACCGCTCCCCGGGAGGGGGCGCGGGGGCGGGTCGGTGGCCGGTGGGAGAGGGCCCGTAGCCGCCCGGCCTCGGCTCGGTGTACGTCATGCCGTGACGCCCGGTTCCGGGGTGTCGGAGCGCTGGAGGAAGTCGGCCTCGATCCGGCCCAGCGCCCGGAGGAAGTCCTCCCACACTCTCGCGCGGTATTCGAGCGGATAGCGCTCGCCGTCACCCCCCTGGTCACGGGGCCGGAACACGGGTTCGGCCGGGAGGCGGGAGTGATCGGGTGGTTGCAGGCTGTCAGTGGTCACGTCCCCACCAACGACCGCTAAAATAGTGCAGTATCGCGGCATTCGGGTGAAACGCGCGCTGACGCGCGCAGTGTCTCGCAACGATTCCACGCCGCGCGCCCCCGCGCGCAACGTTGCGACGGGGATGCGCAACCATGGTGCATTACGGCCGTCGGCGGACGGCTCATAGGGTCTTGCGCTGACGTGGAGTGGCGGGGACCGGCTGCTCGGCGATTCCAACCTGCGGGTTTGCCTTCCGGGCACCCGTATGTCCGCAGTTCGGTCGCCACCACCTGATGGCAGCGATGGCAGCGATGAAGGAGCCACCCAAGTGTCGGAGCACGGCGCAGCACCGCCCGCTACCCAGCAACCGGAATCAGACCCTCCGGTCGGTGGACTGGGCGCCCGGCTGATGCGGCGCAAGCCGGTGGAGCGGCTGGTCGCCGAGGGCGGCCAGGGTGAGGGCGGGAGCCTGCGGCGCTCGATGGGCGTATGGCAGCTCACCATGATCAGCATCGGTGCCACGCTGGGCACCGGTATTTTCGTGGTGCTCGGCGAGGCGGTACCGGACGCCGGACCTGCGGTCGTGGTGTCCTTCGTCATAGCCGGTCTCACCGCGCTGTTCTCCGCGCTGTCCTACGCCGAGCTGGCGGGCACCATCCCGGTCTCCGGCTCCTCCTACTCCTACGCCTACGCCACCATGGGCGAGCTGATCGCCTGGATCTGCGGCTGGTGTCTGATCCTGGAGTACGGGGTCTCGGTGGCGGCCGTCGCCGTCGGCTGGGGCGAGTACCTCAACGAACTCCTCGACGGTGCCTTCGGCGTCACCATCCCCGACGCCCTGGCCGCCCCGCCCGGGGACGGCGGCGTCTTCAATCTGCCCGGTCTGCTGGTGGTGCTGCTGGCCATGGCGTTCCTGCTGGGCGGCGCCAGGGAGAGCGCCCGCGCCAACGCGATCATGGTGGGTGTGAAGATCGCGGCGCTGATCCTGTTCTGCGCCGTCGCCTTCACCGGCATCCGGGCCGGGAACTACACCCCGTTCATGCCGCTGGGCATGGCGGGCGTCAGCGCCGCCGGTGCCACCCTCTTCTTCTCCTACATCGGCTTCGACGCCGCCTCCACGGCCGGTGAGGAGGCCAGGAACCCGCAGCGCGACCTGCCCCGCGCGATCATGCTCTCGCTGGTCGTCGTGACCGCGCTGTACTGCCTGGTCGCCGCCGTGGCGGTGGGCGCCCTGCCGTGGCAGCGGTTCTCCGGCACCGAGGCCGCGCTCGCCTCGATCATGAAGGATGTCACCGGCCAGGGCTTCTGGGCCGTGCTGCTCGCCGCCGGTGCGGTCGTCGCGATCGCCTCCGTGGTGCTGACCGTGCTCTACGGGCAGACCCGCATCCTCTTCGCGATGTCCCGGGACGGGCTGGTGCCCAAGGTCTTCTCCACGGTCCACGCCGGGACCGGGGTGCCCCGCGCCAACACCCTCATCGTCTCGCTCTTCTGCGGTGTCCTCGCCGCCGCGGTCCCGCTCGGCCAGCTCGCCGACGCCACCAGCATCGGTACGCTCTTCGCCTTCGCGCTGGTCAACATCGCCGTGATCGTGCTGCGCCGGACCCGGCCCGCCATGCCCCGCACCTTCCGGGTGCCGCTGTCCCCGCTCTTCCCGCTGATCGGCTTCGCGCTGTGCCTGTGGATGATGAGCAGTCTCCAGCCGGTGACCTGGGTGGTGTTCGGGGGCTGGATGGCCGTTGGCCTTGTGCTGTACTTCGCCTACGGCTTGCGCCGATCCCGACTGGCCACGGCAGAGAAGTGATTCCCCCGCAGTGCGACTGAACGATCTCGACGAACGCATCGTCCACGCCCTCGCCGAGGACGCCCGCCGCTCCTACGCCGACATCGGCGAACTGGTCGGACTGTCCGCGCCCGCCGTCAAACGGCGGGTGGACCGGCTGCGCGCCGAGGGCGCCATCACCGGCTTCACGGTGCGGGTCGACCCGGCGGCGATGGGGTGGGAGACCGAGGGCTTCATCGAGCTGTTCTGCCGCCACAAGACCTCCCCGGCCGACATCCGGCGGGGCCTGTCGCGCTACCCCGAGGTGGTGTCCGCGTCGACCGTCACCGGTGACGCGGACGCCATCGTCCAGGTCTTCGCCTCCGATATGCGCCACTTCGAGCGGGTGCTGGAACGGATCGCGGGGGAGGCGTTCGTGGAGCGCACCAAGTCCGTGCTGGTGCTCTCGCCCCTGCTGCGGCGGTTCGGCTCGGGGACGCCCTCGTAGGCGCGGACGGCGCCGAACGGTGCTGCACGGCGCCGAATGGTGCTGCACGGCGCTGAACGGCGCCGGGGCGGCGGCGCCGGCCGAGCGGGAGGTCCGGTGCGAGGGCCCGGTGCGCAATGAATCGCCGCGCACCGCGCCCCACGCGTCATGAATCGACGCCGGACGCAATGATCGCGCCTTGTTGGGCGATCCGGAGGCGACGTACTGTTTTTACGCCCCTCCGCCCGCCCGTCTCGCCTCAAGGTCTGCCCATGCCGCCGCTGCGCACCGCTCTGCTCCAGAACTCCGGTCACCCCGGCGACCCCGCCCAGAACCTCAAGGTCCTCGACGAGGCCGCCGCCCGCGCGGCGGCCGACGGGGCCGGGCTGCTCGTCACCTCCGAGATGTTCCTGACGGGCTATGCCATCGGCGGCGGCGTACGGGAGCTGGCCGAGCCCGCCGACGGGCCGAGCGGCCGGGCCGTGGCCGAGATCGCCCGGAACCACGGCCTCGCCATCCTCTACGGCTACCCCGAGCGCCACGCGGGAGCCGTCCACAACTCCGCCCGGCTCGTGGGCCCGGACGGCACCGAACTCGCCAACTACCGCAAGACCCACCTCTACGGCTGCTTCGAGCGGGACGCGTTCACCCCCGGCGAGACCCCCGTCGTCCAGGCAACCCTCGGCGAGCTGACCGTCGGCATCCTGATCTGCTACGACGTGGAGTTCCCGGAGAACGTCCGGGCCCACGCCCTGGCCGGGACCGATCTGCTGCTGGTGCCCACCGCGCAGATGCACCCCTTCGAGTTCGTCGCCGAATCCCTGATCCCGGTACGGGCCTTCGAAAGCCAGATGTACATCGCGTACGTCAACCGCAGCGGACCCGAGGGGGAGTTCGACTTCATCGGCCTCAGCTGCCTGGCCGGGCCCGACGGCGCCACCTGTCTGCGGGCCGGCCGCGGGGAGGAACTCCTCCTCGGCGACGTCGCCCCCAAGCTGCTGGCCACCTCGCGCCGGATCAACCCGTATCTGCGCGACCGCCGCCCCGGTCTGTACAGCTCTCTCGGCTGATCCGGCCCCGCCGCACCCGACCCACCCGTACCGCCCAGTACCACCCGTACCACCCTCAGCAGCCAGGAGTCCGTAGCCCATGACGTCCACGGTGCCCAACGCCGTCCACGACGAGCGGGACGCGCACGCTCCCGATCCCCTTCCGCCCGTCACCATGTTCGGTCCGGACTTCCCCTACGCCTACGACGACTACCTCGCCCACCCCGCGGGCCTGGGCCAGATACCCGCGACCGAGCACGGCGCCGAGGTCGCGGTCGTCGGCGGCGGTCTGTCCGGCATCGTCACCGCCTACGAGCTGATGAAGATGGGTCTGAGGCCTGTGGTCCACGAGGCCGACCGGATCGGCGGACGGCTGCGTACCGTCGGCTTCGAGGGCTGTGACGACTCGCTGACCGCCGAGATGGGCGCGATGCGCTTCCCGCCGTCCTCCACCGCCCTCCAGCACTACATCGACCTGGTGGGCCTGCGGACCGAGCCGTTCCCCAACCCGCTGGCCCCCGACACCCCCTCGACCGTCGTCGACCTCAAGGGCCGGTCCCACTACGCCCGCACCATCGACGATCTGCCCCCGGTCTACCGCGAGGTGGCCGACGCCTGGCGGACCTGTCTGGAGGAGGGAGCGGACTTCTCGGACATGAACCGCGCCATCCGCGAGCGGGACGTCCCCCGGATCCGGGAGATCTGGGCGCGGCTGGTGGAGAAGCTCGACAACCAGACCTTCTACGGCTTCCTCTGCGACTCCCCGGCCTTCGCCTCCTTCCGCCACCGGGAGATCTTCGGCCAGGTCGGCTTCGGCACCGGCGGCTGGGACACCGACTTCCCCAACTCCATCCTGGAGATCCTGCGGGTCGTCTACACCGAGGCCGACGACCACCACCGCTCCATCGTCGGCGGCAGCCGGCAGCTTCCGCTGCGGCTGTGGGAGCGAGAGCCCCAGAAGATCGTCCACTGGCCCCAGGGCACCTCGCTGTCCTCGCTGCACGGCGGTGCGCCCCGGCCGGCCGTGACCCGGCTGCACCGGGCCGCGGGCGACCGCATCGTGGTGACCGACGCGAGCGGTGACATCCGCTCGTACCGGGCGGTGGTCTTCACCGCGCAGTCCTGGATGCTGCTGTCCCAGATCGACTGCGACGACTCGCTCTTCCCGATCGACCACTGGACGGCGATCGAGCGCACCCACTACATGGAGTCCAGCAAGCTGTTCGTGCCGGTGGACCGGCCGTTCTGGCGGGACAAGGACGAGCGCACCGGCCGGGACACGATGAGCATGACGCTCACCGACCGGATGACCCGCGGCACCTATCTGCTGGAGACCGGCCCGGACCGGCCCGCCGTCATCTGCCTCTCGTACACCTGGTGCGACGACAGCCTCAAGTGGCTGCCGCTGTCGGCCAACGAGCGGATGGAGGTGATGCTCAAGTCGCTCTCGGAGATCTATCCGGGCGTCGACATCCGCAAGCACATCATCGGCAGCCCGGTCACCGTCTCCTGGGAGAACGAGCCCTACTTCATGGGCGCGTTCAAGGCCAACCTGCCCGGCCACTACCGCTACCAGCGGCGGCTGTTCACCCACTTCATGCAGGACCGGCTGCCCGCCGACCGGCGGGGCGTCTTCCTCGCGGGCGACGACATCTCCTGGACGGCGGGCTGGGCCGAGGGCGCCGTCCAGACCGCGCTCAACGCGGTCTGGGGCGTCATGCACCACTTCGGCGGCTCCACCGATCCCACGAACCCCGGGCCGGGCGACCTGTACGACCGGATCGCGCCCGTCGAACTGCCCGAGGACTGAAGCGGTCCGGCGGGAGCCCGTTCAGCGCGCCGACGGCAGCGGAGTGAGCAGGAAGCGCCCGACCAGGCCCACCGTCGCGTCGATCCGCTCGGCGAACTCCGCCGCCAGCTCCGGCAGTCCGCGCAGCCCCCACAGTGCGCGGAACGCCGCCCACGCGGCGTCCCGCGCCTTCTCCAGGCTCCACGAACCCACCAGATGGGTGAGCGGATCGGCCACGTCCAGCAGGTCGGGACCGGGCATCAACTCCTCCCGGATCCGCTCCTCCATCCCCGTGAGCAGCGTGCCGATCCGGTCGAAGTCGCCCTCCAGGACGTCCGGCTCGACACCCCGGGCCCGGCAGGTGTCCAGCAGCGCGAGCGCCAGGTCGTGGCCGATATGGGCATTGATCCCGCAGAGCGCGAACTGCACCGGGTGGACGTCCGGATGGCGCCGCAGCTCGAACAGCGGCCGCCAGCAGGCGGGCGGCCGCGCCCCCGTGGTCACCGCGTCGACCGCCGCCAGATAGCGCCCGGCGAACCGCACGTCCAACTCCTCGGTGGCGGACGGGTCATGGAAGTATCCGTCCGCCAGTCGGCGGCCGACCTCCTCGGTGACCGACAGGTACACCCCGTTGAAGACCGCCACCCCGTCCCCGGGCGGCAGCGCCGCGCCGAGCGCGCCCATGCGCGCCACGACGTTCTTCACGGTGTGCGGAGCCGGCCGCGTGTGCGTGGGCATCGTCATGGACGCCACAGTGGCAGGCCGGACCGGGGGCGGTCCTGCCGTACGCCGCCACGTCCCCTGGACGGCTGAACGCCGCGTCAACCGGTGCGTACGTCCAGGGCTACCGAGGACTACCGGCTAGGCCGGCCGGTCGTCGTCGTATTCGCTGGTGCCCGCGTCCAGCAAGGGCTCCTGCTGCTTCAGATGCGCCGGGGCCAGGGCGCGCAGGACGTGGTAGCCGAGCAGCACCACGATGGTGCCGAGCGCGATCCCGCCCAGCTCGAAGTTCTGGCTGACCTTCAGGCTGACGCCGCCGACGCCGATGATGACGCCCGCCGCGACCGGCACCAGATTGAGCGGATTGCGCAGGTCAACCTTGTTGTGCACCCAGATCTGCGCACCGAGCAGCCCGATCATGCCGTAGAGGATCACGGTGATCCCGCCCAGCACCCCACTGGGCACCGCCGCCACCACCGCGCCGAACTTCGGGCACAGCCCGAAGAGCAGCGCGAACCCCGCGGCCGCCCAGTACGCGGCGGTGGAGTACACCCGGGTGGCCGCCATGACGCCGATGTTCTCGGAGTACGTCGTATTGGCCGGGCCGCCGACCGCCGTGGAGATCACGGTCGCCGCGCCGTCCGCGGCGATCGCCGTGCCCAGCTGGTCGTCGAGCGGATCGTCGATCATCTCCCCGACCGCCTTCACATGCCCGGCGTTCTCGGCGATCAGCGCGATCACCACCGGCAGCGCCACCAGCACCGCCGACCAGTGGAAGCTCGGCGCGTGCAGGGACGGCAGACCGATCCAGTCCGCCTTGGTCACCCCGGACAGATCCAGCCGCCAGTGGTCGGTGACCCGTCCGCTGCCGTCCACCGAGTGGATCATGCCGAAGACGCGGTCGAAGACCCAGGAGACCGCATAGCCGAAGACCAGCCCCAGGAAGATCGCGATCCGCGACCAGAAACCCCGCAGACAGACCACGGCCGCCCCGGTGACCAGCATCGTCAGCAGCGCGGTCCACTGGTCGGCGGGCCAGTACGTACCGGCGGTCACCGGTGCCAGGTTGAACCCGATCAGCATGACCACCGCGCCGGTCACTACCGGCGGCATCGCGGCGTGGATGATCCGCGCGCCGAACTTCCGTACCGCCAGACCGCTCAGCAGCAGCACCCCGCCGACCACCAGGATCGCCCCGGTGACGGCGGCGCTGCCGCCGCCCTGCGCCCTGATGGCGGCGGCCACACCGACGAAGGACAGGCTGCAGCCCAGATAGCTGGGGATCCGGCCGCGGGTCGCGAGCAGGAAGAGGACGGTCGCGACCCCGGACATCATGATCGCGAGGTTGGGGTCGAGCCCCATCAGCACCGGGGCGACAAAGCTCGCCCCGAACATGGCCACGACATGCTGCGCGCCCAGCCCCGCCGTCCTCGGCCAGGACAGCCGCTCATCCGGCTTGACGACGGCACCGGGGGCGGGGGTGCGCCCATCGCCGTGCAGGGTCCAGCGCACGCCGAGGCCCATGACTGCTCCACTTCCTTGCTACGGGGGGAATCGCACCAATGTTAGATGGCCGAAAATATGCCCGTTGCAGCTATGTGCGGGTGCCGCCTGTGACGTCATCGGTGACGTCATCCGTGACGTGATCGGTGACGTCATCTGCGAAGTCCTCGGCCAGTGACTGCGCCTCGGCATAGGTGGGCAGGCCGGCGGTCCGGTCCGGGTCGGTACCCAGGTCGGTACGGCCGGTGGGGTGGGCGATCGTCCAGGCCAGTTCGACGGCGCGGTCCAGCGCGGCCCGGAAGAGCAGCGAACCGCAGCTGATCCGGCGCACCCCGAGCTCCGCCAGCCGCTCATAGGTGTGGCGGCCGGGTGCGAAGAGGATGTTCAGCGGGGTTCCGCCCAGGTCGCGGACGAGTGCGCCGATGTCCCGCTCATCGGTGAGCGCGGGCACGAAGACACCGTCGGCGCCCGCCCGGACATACGCTTCGGCACGCTCGAAGGCGGCGGCGCGGGAGGGCGGCACGGCTCCGGCGCCACCGATCGCGGCGAGCCAGTGGGTGTCGGTCCGGGCGTTCACGAACAGCCGGGGCACCCGCTCCTTGACCGCCGCGATCACCGCGCACTGCCGGGCCAGGGGCGCGAGGGTGCCGTCGGGGCGTCCGTCCTCGATGTTCACGCCGACGACCCCGGCCCGGTCCAGCTCGGCCGCGAGCGCCGCGACCTCCTCGGGCCGGTCGCTGAACCCGCCCTCGATGTCGACGCTTACCAGCGCGGGAAGACGCGCGATGCCCCGGGCGAGGGCGAGGGTCCGGTCGCGGGTGGCGCCCGTCGCGTCCGGCAGCCCGGCCGCCGCCGCCACGCCGAGACTGGTGGTGCCGATGGCGGGAAAGCCGCGCCGGGCGAGGGCCGCGGCGGAGGCGTGGTCCCAGGCGTTGGGCAGCAGCAGGGGCCGCTCGCCGTGGTGGAGCCGGTGGAAGGCGGTGTGGCGGTCGAGCGGGGTGGGCGCAGTGCCGTCGCCGGTGTCGTCGGTCATACCGCCGACCGTAGATCCGGATCGTTTCGGCCCCCACCGAACGATGACGTGGTCACCCGGTGGTGTTGGTGTCGTGGCCGGGTGGCCCGGTCACCCGGTGGTGTGGTCACCGAAGGGGCGCCATGCCCGGTGGTGTCGTGACCGGGGTGCCGCCGCTCGCCGCCATTCCGCCGTCACCCGGTGGCGCCGTCACCCGAAGGGGCGTCGTGACCCGGTAGTGCCGCTGCTCGCCGCCATCCGCCGTCCCTCGTCGCCCGCCTCAGCCGTCGCCCGCGCCGTCCCTGCCGCCCCCGCCGTCACTCCGGGGCGGTGATGCCGAGCAGTTCGTCCAGCGCGTGTTCCCCCTCCGGGCTCACCCGCAGCGCCCGTCCCTTGCCGATGCGGACGCACCAGCCGGTGTCCAGGACATGACGGCACAGGGCGGCCCCGGCGAGTCCCGCCAGATGCGGGCGGCGCTCGGTCCAGTCGAGACAGCTGCGGACCATCGGCCGCCGTCCGCGCGACGCGGTGCTCGCGAGGTCGATGCCGAGCTCCCGGAACCAGGCCATCCCCGCGTCGGTCAGCGCGAACCCGGTCACCTTCTGGAGCAGCCCGCGCTCCAGCATGGCGTCCGTGATGGCGGTCCCGAGCCGCCCGGCGAGGTGGTCGTAGCAGGTGCGGGCCCGCGCCATGGCGCCGCTCGCGCTGGCGGCGCGCAGCGAACGGGGCGGTGGCGGGGGCGCGGCATGGGCGGACAGGTCTTCGATCAGCTGCGCGATCTGGGGCCCGGCCAGCCGTACGTAGCGATGCCGACCCTGGCGCTCCTCCGCCAGCAGTCCGCCCTCGATGAGCCGGGTCAGATGCTCGCTCGCCGTCGACGGGGCGACCCCGGTGTACCGGGCCAGCTCCCCCGCGGTCCACGCCCGCCCGTCGAGCAGGGCGAGGCACATGGCGGCGCGGGTCTCATCGGCGACGAGCGCGGCCAGCCGGGCGAGCTGGGGTCCGCGGAGTCCGCTGGGTGCGGTGGACCGGGTGGGCGTGGTGGGGCTCATGGGTCCATGGTGCGGGGCGGACGTTGCGGCCCGCACCGAAGGGTCGGGGCACGGGGCGGGTGCGGCCCGTCGCCGGGGGCGCCGCCGGTCGGTGCGGCTTTTGTCGCGCACCTGCGGCGGCGCAGGGGGGCCGGGTTCGGCGCCATCACCGTCCGGCAGGCAGCCGGGGCCGTCCCCCGGCCTCCGGCTCCCGTGCCCCGGCCCGTCAGGGCAGTGTGGCCTCGGACGCGGACGGATCGGGCCGCGCCGCCGAGTCTGGCGACGAGGGCGTCCGCAGCACCCCCGCGCCCGCCACCAGCCCCAGCGTCAACGCAGTGACCAGGCAGAACGAGATCGTCAGCGAGGTCAGGTCGGCGATCGAACCGATCGCCGCCGGGGCGATCAGCCCCGAGGTGTACGTGATCGTGGCGACGCCCGCGATGGCCTGGCTCGGGGCCGGGCCGCTGCGGCCCGCGGCGGCGAAGGCCAGCGGCACCACGACCGCGATGCCCAGGCCGATGAGGCCGAATCCGGCGATGGCGAGGGCGGGACCGGGGGCGGTGACGACGAGCAGCCCGCCGGCGGTGGCCAGGACACCGCCCGTGCGTACGGTCCGCACCGGGCCGAAGCGGCCCACCACCGCGTCCCCGATGAGCCGGGCGCCGGCCATCGTGCAGGAGAAGGCGGTGGTGCAGGCGGCGGCGACCCCGGGGGAGGAGTCCAGGACGTCCCGCAGATAGACCGCCGACCAGTCCAGGCTCGCGCCCTCGGCGAAGACCGCGCAGAACCCCACCGCGCCGATGATCAGCGCGGAGCGGGGCGGCAGGGCGAAACGGGGCGGCGGGTGCTCCTCGGGGGCGCTGCGCAGATCGAGGACCCAGTGGCAGGCCACCGCGCCGAGCACGGTGAGAACCGCGGCGGCGATGCCGAGGTGGAGCCGGGCGTCGGACTCGGCGTGCGCGGCGATCGTGCCCGCCGCGGAGCCGGTGAGCGCGCCCGCGCTCCACATGCCGTGCAACCCGGACATGATCGAACGGCCGAGGCGGTTCTCGACCTCCACGCCGAGGGCGTTCATGGCGACGTCGGACATCCCGGAGGTCGCGCCGTAGACGAAGAGCACCCCGCACAGCCAGACCAGACCGGGGCTGACCGGCGGCATCACCAGCCAGGCGGTCCACAGGGCGAGCAGCCCGCGCAGCGCCGCGCGGGCGCCGAAGCGATGGCTGATCCGCCCGGCCAGGGGCATCGCGACCGAGGCCCCGATGGCGGGAAAGGCGAGCGCCAGGCCGAGCTGACCGGCGCTGAGGTCCAGCCGCTCCTGGATCCAGGGGATGCGGGTGGCGAAATTGCCGGTCACCGCGCCGTGCACGGCGAACACCGCCGCGACGGCCACCCGTGCCCGCCGTACGGGGCGCATCTCGGGCGTCCCGGATTCTTTGAGCCTGCCCATACCTGTCGCACCCTCCCCGCAGCGCGGCCTGTACCGATGGTCACAGCTGGTCCCAGATCCCGAATGGTCCCAGCGGAAACTATCAGGAAGGCTCCCTGATAGATAGAGTTTTTCCGGCAGCCTTCTGGAAGGATCCCGGCATGACCTCGACGAGCGCGTCCGTGGCGGGCCGCACCGCCTCCCCGAGTACGGCGCGGGCCATCAACGACCGCCTCGCCCTCCAGCTGCTCAAGGACAAGGGGCCGTTGACCGCGGGGCAGCTGAAGTCGCTCACCGGCCTGTCCCGCCCCACCATCGCGGACCTCGTCGAGCGGCTGCGGCAGACCGGACTGGTGGCGGTGGTGGGGGAGACGGGGGCGGAGCGCCGGGGGCCCAACGCCCGGGTGTACGGGATCGTCGCCGACAGCGCGCATGTGGCCGGGGTCGACGTCCGTACCGACAGCGTCGCCGTATGCGTGGCCGATCTGCTGGGCCGGACCCTGGCCGAGGAGTCGCTGCCGGTGGCCCCGGACACGGACCCGGCGCGGACCGTGGCGGCCGCGGTGGCCCTGGTGGAGCGGGTGGCCGAGCGGGCCGGGGCGGTGCGGCTGCACCACATCGGCATCGGGGTACCCGGTCTCATCGACCCCGCCACCGGGGAGCTCAACGCCACCAGCGGACTGCCCTCCTGGCACCGTGAGCTGGCCACCGCGCTGCACGGCGGTCTCGCGGCGCCGGTGCTGCTGGAGAACGAGGTCAATCTGGCGGCCGTCGCCGAACAGCGGCTGGGCGCGGCGCGCGACCGCGACACTTTCGTCCTGCTGTGGCTCGGCCACGGCGTCGGCGCGGCCGTGGTGCTCGACCGGATGCTGCGGCGCGGTGCCTCCGGCGGCACCGGCGAGATCGGCTTCCTGCCGGTGCCGGGCACCTCGGGACTGCCCTCCGCCACCGGCTGCGACGGCGGGTTCCACTCCCTGGTGTGCAGCGCCGCGGTCTGCGAACTCGCCAAGGAGCACGGCCTGACGGCCGCCGCGGGCGGTGCGGGCGGCGAGGCCCGGCGCGGGGCCGGAACGGAGGACGCCGGTGCGGCGGAGGCGGTGATCCGCGCGGCCCTCGGGGCGGGGGAGCGGGGCGAGCCGTTCCTGGACGAGCTGGCGGCCCGGATAGCGGTGGGTGTCGCCGCGATCTGCGCGGTGCTCGACCCGGGATGTGCGGTGCTCGGTGGTGAGGTGGGCCGGGCCGGGGGCGATGCGCTCGCCCGGCGGGTCGCGGAGCGGGTCGCCCGGCTGTCACCGCTGCGGACACGGGTGTGCGCGGGGGCGGTGGGCGGCGGCGGGGTGCTGCGCGGGGCCGTGCTCACGGCGATGGACGCGGCGCAGAACGAGCTGTTCGGCGCCGCCTAGGCCGCCTGGTCCGGCGCCTGGTCCGGCTTCCTCGTTTTCGGCCGCTTCGGTCTCCTCGTTCGGCCTCGGTTCGGCCTCGTTCGGCCTCGGTCCGGCTCCGGGGCGCACCGGCCGCGGCCGGCCCCCTCGCCACCGGGTGAGGGAGGCCACACCCACCTCGCATCCCACCTGCGCTGATGGCCATGGCAGACTGGGGCCGTACCAGTGACGTCAGCGCACTCCGGGGTCGGTGAAAATCCGAACCGGCGGTTACAGTCCGCGACCCGTCCGCTGCCAGCGGCCGGTTGACCAGGTGAAATTCCTGGACCGACGGTGAAAGTCCGGATGGGAGGCAGTGCGCGGCGGTAGCGACATCACCGGTGCGCCGCCTCGGCGGTCCGCCCTTCCCCGGCGCGGACCCGTTGCCGAACCCGGCGTGCTGGCGACGCCGTTTCCGCTTCCGTGTCATCTCGACAGCCCCGGAGTCCGTGCCCGAAGAGGCAGGAGGACCCGGTGGCCACCGCAGCCGAAACCCAGGCGATGCGCCACGCCGTCGCGCTCGCCGCCCGCGGCCTCGGCCACACCAGTCCCAACCCCGTGGTCGGCTGCGTCATCCTCGACGCCGACGGCCGGGTCGCCGGCGAGGGCTGGCACCAGCGGGCGGGCGGACCCCACGCCGAGGTCCACGCGCTGCGCGCGGCGGGAGAGCGGGCCCGCGGCGGCACCGCCCTCGTCACCTTGGAACCCTGCAACCACACCGGCCGCACCGGTCCCTGCGCCCAGGCCCTGATCGCCGCCGGGATCGCCCGCGTCCGCTACGCCGTCGCCGACCCCACCGCACAGGCCCGGGGCGGCGCCGCCACTCTCGCCGCCGCCGGGATCGACGTCGCGGCCGGGCTGCTGGCGCAGGAGGCCGAGGCGGTCAACGAGCCCTGGCTGACCGCGATGCGCCGCGGCCGCCCCTTCGTGCTGTGGAAGTACGCCGCGACCCTGGACGGCCGCAGCGCGGCCGCCGACGGCACCAGCCGGTGGATCACCTCCCCCGACTCCCGCGCCGATGTGCACCGGCTGCGCGCGGAGGCCGACGCCGTCGTCGTCGGCTCCGGCACCCTGCGCGCCGACGACCCCCACCTGGCCGTACGGGGCCGGGAGTCAGTCACCCAGCCGCTGCGGGTCGTCGTGGACTCGGGCGCCACCGTCAAGCCCGGCGCCCGGGTCCTGGACGACGCCGCTCCCACGCTGATCGCGGTGGCCGAGGACACCAGCACCGCCCATCTGCCCCGGCGGCCGGGCGTGGAGACCGTACGGCTGCCGCGCGCGGCCGGGACCGGCCTGCTGATCCCCGCGCTCCTGGCCGAACTGCATGGCCGCGGGGTGCGCTCCGTCCTGCTGGAGGGCGGGCCCACCCTCGCGGGCGCGTTCCTCGCCGCGGGCGCGGTCGACAAGGTCGTCGGCTATCTCGCCCCCGTTCTGCTCGGCGCGGGCCCCGCCGCCCTCGCCGACGCCGGAATCACCACCATCACGCGGGCGTTGCGGCTCGAGACGGTCGATGTCACCCGGCTCGGCCCCGATCTGCGCGTCACCGCCGTTCCCACGGTTGTCACCACCCCCGCCACCCCCACCACCCCCGCTTCCCTCGCCGAGGAGAACTGAAGTGTTCACCGGAATTGTCGAAGAACTGGGTGAGATCGTCGCCATCGAGCACCTGGGCGACGCGTCCCGCTTCCAGGTGCGCGGCCCCGTCGTCACCGAAGGGGCGAAGCACGGCGACTCCATCGCCGTCAACGGCGTCTGTCTCACCGTCGTCGACATCATCGGTGACGCCGAGGGCGACCGGTTCAGCGCCGATGTGATGGCCGAGACGCTGGAACGCTCCAGCCTCGGCGCGCTCGGCGTTGGCTCCCGGGTCAACCTGGAGCGCCCCATGGCGCTCGGCGGGCGGCTCGGCGGCCACCTCGTGCAGGGCCATGTGGACGGCACCGGCACCATCGTGGAGCGCAAGCTCTCCGAGCACTGGGAGATCGTGAAGATCTCGCTGCCCGCCGAACTGAGCCGCTATGTGGTCGAGAAGGGCTCCATCACGGTCGACGGCATCAGCCTCACCGTCGTGGACGCGGGCCCCGACTACTTCACCGTCAGCCTCATCCCGACGACCCTCGCGCTCACCACGCTCGGGGTCAAGCAGGCCGGGGACCCGGTCAACCTCGAGGTGGACGTGCTCGCCAAATACGTCGAGCGGCTGCTGGGACGGGACGGCGGCGCCCAGAACGACGAGGCCACCGACGAGGCCACCCCATGAGCGCCGCACCCGCGGCCGCCGGCCCGCACCTGGTGACGATGCCCGCGCCGCGGCGCCGCGCGGGCGGAGAAGCGATTGCAAAGGACACCCCATGAGCGAGGCATACGCGGTCCCCGAGCCGCACCAGAGCGGCCCGGCCGCCCCACTGCGCACCGCGCGGTGGCCCGACGAACTGGTGCTGGACCCCATTGAGCGGGCCATCGCGGAAATCGCCGCGGGCCGCCCCGTCGTGGTCGTGGACGACGAGGACCGGGAGAACGAGGGCGACCTCGTCGCCGCGGCCGAGACGATCACCCCCGAGATCGTCGCCTTCATGATGAACGAGTGCCGCGGGCTCATCTGCGCCCCCATGGAGGGCGCCGACCTCGACCGGCTCCGGCTCCCGCAGATGGTCGAGGAGAACACCGAGTCCATGCGGACCGCCTTCACCGTCTCGGTCGACGCCACCGCCGAACACGGCGTCAGCACCGGTATCTCCGCCGCCGACCGGGCCGCCACCCTGCGGCTGCTGGCCGACCCGGCCACCACCCCCGGCGAGCTCGTGCGCCCCGGCCACATCTTCCCGCTGCGCGCCCGCCCCGGCGGAGTGCTCGCCCGCGACGGCCACACCGAGGCCGGGGTCGACCTCGCCCGGCTGGCCGGACTCCGCCCGGCGGCCGTGATCTGCGAGATCGCGGGGGAGGACGGTGCCATGCTGCGCCTGCCCGCCCTGGTCGCCTTCGCCCGCAAGCACGACCTGGCGATCGTCTCCATCGCCGACCTGATCGCGTACCGCAAGCCCGCCGAACCGCTGGTGCGGCGCGAGGCCGAGACCCGGCTGCCCACCGCCTTCGGCGACTTCCGGGCGTACGGCTACCGCGCGGCCGACGGCGTCGAGCACATCGCGCTGGTCCAGGGCGAGCTCGGGGACGGCGAGGACGTGCTGGTCCGGGTCCACTCCGAATGCCTCACCGGCGACGTCTTCCACTCGCTGCGCTGCGACTGCGGCCCCCAGCTGCACGCCGCCCTGGAGCGGGTCACCGCCGAGGGCCGTGGCGTCGTCCTGTACCTGCGCGGCCACGAGGGGCGCGGCATCGGACTGCTGTCCAAGCTGCGCGCCTACGAGCTCCAGGAACTGGGCCGGGACACCCTGGACGCCAACCTGGAGCTCGGCCTGCCCGCCGACGCGCGGGACTACGCCGCGGGCGCGGAGATCCTCGCCGACCTCGGCGTGCGCTCGCTGCGGCTGATGACCAACAACCCGGAGAAGACCACGGCGCTGGTCGGGCACGGGCTGCGGGTCACCGGCCGGGAGCCGATGCCCGTCCAGGCCGGGGAGCACAATCTCCGCTATCTCCGGACGAAGCGGGACCGGATGGGGCATGACCTGCCCTGGCTGGACGGTGACCGGGCCGAGCCCGTATCGGCCTGCGGCAACCAGTAGCAGCCATCCCCACACACTCGGTACCTGCGCATATGCAGGCACGCACTACCGAAGAACCCCAAGAACCACCGAAGAACCACCGAGGAGAGACGTGAGCGGTAAGGGCGCCCCCGAACTGTCCGTGAAGAACTGCGGAGACCTGCGCGTCGCCGTCATCGCCGCACAGTGGCACGAAAAGGTGATGGGCGGGCTGCTCGACGGCGCCCTGCGCGCGCTGGGAGAGCTCGGCATCGACGAGCCCACCGTGCTGCGGGTGCCGGGCAGCTTCGAGCTGCCGGTGGCCGCCAAGGTGCTCGCGGGCCACGGCTACGACGCGATCGTGGCCCTGGGCGTGGTCATCCGCGGCGGCACCCCGCACTTCGACTACGTCTGCCAGGGCGTCACCCAGGGGCTGACCCAGGTCAGCGTGGCCACCGGCGTGCCCATCGGCTTCGGCGTGCTGACCTGCGACACCGAGGAGCAGGCCATCGACCGGGCCGGACTGGAGGGTTCCAGCGAGGACAAGGGCCACGAGGCGGTCACCGCCGCCGTCGCCACCGTCGCCGGCCTGCGGTCGGTCGCCCGGCCCTCGCGCTGAGCCGCGCCCCGGGCCCCCAGTAGGATGGCGCACACCATGTCCAAGAAGACGTTCGAGGAGCTCTTCGCCGAGCTCCAGCAGAAGGCCGCCACGGCCGACCCCGCCTCCTCCCGTACCGCCGAGCTGGTCCACGCCGGTGTGCACACCATCGGCAAGAAGGTCGTGGAGGAGGCCGCCGAGGTGTGGATGGCCGCCGAGTACGAAAGCGACGAGGCGACCGCCGAGGAGATCTCCCAGCTCCTGTACCACCTTCAGGTGATGATGGTCGCCAAGGGGCTGACCCTCGACGACGTCTACGCCCACCTCTGACCCACCCGTAACCCCGCCCGCCCCGGCACCGGCTCCCGCCGACGGGCCACCCGGCCACCCGGCCACCCGGCTACCGAACTACCGAAGGAAAGAGCACTCATGCTGCGCATCGCCGTCCCCAACAAGGGTTCACTGTCCGAGCCTGCGTCGGCGATGCTCCATGAGGCCGGCTACCGGCAGCGCAAGGACCGCAGGGAACTGGTCCTCGTCGACGCCGAGAACGAGGTCGAGTTCTTCTTCCTCCGCCCCCGCGACATCGCCGTGTACGTGGGCTCCGGCCGGCTCGACATCGGCATCACCGGCCGTGACCTGCTGCTGGACTCCGGCTCCCAGGCCGAGGAGATCATGCAGCTCGGCTTCGCCGGGTCCACCTTCCGCTACGCCACCCGCCCCGGCACGGCGAAGGACGTCAGCGAGTTCGGCGGGATGACCGTGGCCACCTCCTTCTCCGGACTGGTCACCAAGCACCTCGCCGACAACGGCGTGGACGCCGCCGTGGTCCACCTCGACGGCGCGGTCGAGACCGCCATCCAGCTCGGTGTCGCCGAGGTCATCGCGGATGTGGTGGAAACCGGCACCACCCTGCGCAACGCCGGGCTGGAGATCATCGGCGAGCCCATCCTGGAGTCCGAGGCGGTCGTCATCCGCCGCACCGGCGCCCCCACCGACGACCCCAAGGTCCAGCAGTTCCTCCGCCGGATGCAGGGCGTCCTGGTCGCCCGGCGCTACGTGATGATGGACTACGACATCCGGGTGGAGCAGGTGGAGCGCGCCGTGGCGCTCACCCCGGGCCTGGAGTCGCCCACCGTCTCCCCGCTGCACCACGAGGGCTGGGTCGCGGTCCGCTCGATGGTCCCCACCAAGGACGCTCAGCGGATCATGGACGAGCTCTACGACCTGGGGGCACGGGCCATCCTCACCACCGGCATCCACGCCTGCCGCCTCTGACGGCTTCCCCCTCGCCTCCCTGACCCCAGCCCTGCCCCTTCCCTGCCCTTTCCCTGCCATCGAGAGGCCGGCCACGTGTCCGCCCCCGCGTCCCCGCCCACCCTGCCCGTCACCTTCCGGCCGACCAGGACCCGGGCCGTGCTGATGACGGTCGGCGTCGCCGCCCTGGTCGTCCTCACGGCCGTCGCCCTGCTGCTGGAGTCGCTGGGGCCGGGGGAGAGGGCCAGCTTCGTCGTCACCGGACTGCTGTTCTTCGGGGTGCTGATGCTGCTCAGCCGCCCCAAGGTGGTGGCCGAGGAGGGCGGGGTGACCGTGATCAACCTCACCACCAAGCGCCGGCTGGAGTGGGCGGAGGTGCTCCGGGTCAATCTGCGCCCCGGCGACCCCTGGGTCTATCTGGACCTCGCCGACGGCACCAGCCTGCCCGCGATGGGCATCCAGCCGGGCATCGCGAAGGCGCGGGCCATCGACGACGCGCGCGCCCTGCGCGCGCTCGCCGAGCGGCACGGCACCGGCCGTGCCGCTCACTGAGCCACCCGGCCGGGCGGCCCGGCCGGTGCGGCGGCCCGGCCGGTGCGTGCGGCGGCCCGGCCGGTGTGCCGATCGGCACTCCAACGGCGCGAGGGGCCTGCCCGTCACCCCCCATCCTTGATTACCCTGTTGCCGGGGCCGAACGGTGCCCCGCCCCGCCTCTTGCTGAGCGCACGCCCCCGTGCGCCCCGGCGGGCTCCCCTGCGACCCGAGGAGTGACTCCCTCCGCAGATGGACGGATCGTCCTGTAGTACCTGCGCCGCCGCCGACCACGAGGCGGCGGCATGAGCATCACGCTGTCCCTCCTGCTGCTGTCCGCGGCACTCGTCCTGATCCTCGCCAACGGCTTCTTCGTGGCCGCCGAATTCGGCCTGGTCACCGTCGAGCGGCCGGACGCCGAGCGAGCCGCCGACGAGGGCGACCGGCGCGCCCGTACCGTCGTCGAGGCGCTGCGCGAGCTGTCCTTCCAGCTCTCCGGCACCCAGCTCGGCATCACCATCACCTCGCTGATCGTCGGCATGCTCGCCGAGCCCGCGCTCGGCCATCTGCTGACCGCCCCGCTGGAGGCGGTCGGGCTGCCCCACGGGGCCGTCTCCGGCATCGCCGTCGTGCTGGGCATGCTGCTGGCCTCCGCCGTCCAGATGGTCATCGGCGAGCTGGTGCCCAAGAACTGGGCGGTCTCCCGGCCGCTCCAGGTCGCCCGCTTCGTCGCGGGCCCGCAGTACGCCTTCGCCCGCTTCTTCCGGCCCGTGATCGCCCTGCTCAACACCGTGGCCAACCGGCTGGTGCGGGCGCTGGGTGTCGAGCCCACCGAGGAGCTGGCCTCCGCCCGTACCCCCGGTGAGCTGGTCTCGCTGGCCCGCCACTCGGCGCGGGCCGGCGCGATCGAGCAGGACACGGCCGATCTGTTCGTCCGGACCCTGGCCCTGGGCGAGCTGACCACCCAGCATGTGATGACCCCGCGGGTGCGGGTCAGCGCGCTGCACTCCTCGGCGACCGCCGTGGATGTGCTCAACCTCACCCGGGCCACCGGGCTGTCCCGCTTCCCCGTCTACCGCGACCGGCTGGACGAGGTCATCGGAATGGTGCACCTCAAGGACGCCCTCGCGGTGCCCGCGCGGGACCGGCTGCGCACCCCCGTCAGCCGGATCGCCCAGCCCCCGCTGCTGGTCCCCGAGACGCTGCCGGTCCAGCCGCTGCTGGAGCGGCTGCGCAGCGAGCAGCCGATAGCCGTCGTCGTCGACGAGTACGGCGGCACGGCCGGTGTGGTCACCCTGGAGGACATCGTCGAGGAGCTGGTCGGCGAGGTGCGCGACGAGCACGACGACGAGGCCGCGGAGACCCCCGACCTGGTGCAGACCGCCACCGAGGACGGCCGCCCCGCGTGGGACGCCGACGGCGGCTGCCGCGTCGACGCCCTGCGCCGGATCGGCCTCGACGCGCCCGACGGGCCGTACGAGACCGTGGCCGGGCTGGTCGCCGATCTGCTGGCGCGGATCCCGGTCCCCGGCGACACCGCCGAGCTGCCCGGCTGGCAGCTGGCCGTCCGGCAGGTCGGCCACCACCGGGCGGAGCTGGTGCGCATCGTCCGTACGAAGCCGGGTACCCCGCCCGTGCACGCGAGTGCCGGAGCAATGGCCGGGGAGGAGAACGCGCGATGAGTCTGGTACAGCTTCTCTTCGCCGCCCTGCTGGTCCTCGCCAACGGCTTCTTCGTGGGCGCCGAGTTCGCCCTGGTCTCGGTGCGCCGCAGCCAGATCGAGCCGCGCGCGGCCGAGGGCTCCGGGCGCGCCCGTACGGTGCTGACGGGCCTGGAGAACCTGCCGCAGATGATGGCGGCCGCGCAGTTCGGCATCACCGTCTGCTCGCTGACCCTGGGCGCGGTCGCCGAGCCGACCGTGGCCCATCTGCTGGAGCCGGTGTTCCACCTCGTCCACCTGCCCGAGCAGCTGGTGCACCCCCTGGGCTACGCCATCGCGCTCGCCGTGGTCGTCTGCCTGCATCTGGTCATCGGCGAGATGGTGCCGAAGAACCTGGCCATGGCGGCGCCGGACCGGACCGCGCTGTGGCTCGGCCCCGGACTCGTCGCCTTCGCGCGGCTGTGCCGGCCGGTCACCGCGCTGCTGGGGGCGTGCGCTCGGCTGGTGCTGCGGCTGTTCCGGGTTGAGCCCAAGGACGAGATCGAGGCCGTCTTCACCAGTGAGCAGCTGACCCATCTGGTCGAGGACTCCCATCAGGCCGGACTGCTCGACCCCGGTGAGCACGAGCGGCTCGCGGACGCCCTGGAACTGGGCAGCCGCCCGGTCACCGACGTCCTCCTGGACCCGGCGGGCCTGGTCACCGTCGACCCCTCGGTCACCCCCCGGCAGATCGAGGAGCTGACCGTGCGGACCGGCTACTCGCGCTTCCCGGTGCGCGGCCCCGGCGGCGCCTTCATGGGCTATCTGCACGTGAAGGACGTCCTGGAGCTGGAGTTCCCGGAGCGGGCCGTGCCACAGCGGCTCTGGCATCCGATCGAGACGCTCCGGGCGGAGCTCCCGCTGGACGACGCCCTCACCGCGATGCGCCGGGCCGCCTCCCACCTGGCGGCCGTCGCCGACGCGTCGGGCACGGTGCTCGGGCTGGTCGCCCTGGAGGACGTCCTGGAGATGCTGGTGGGCGAGGTCCACGACCCCTCCCACCGGGACGAGGGCCGCCCCGGCCGGGTGACCGGACAGCGGGGCGAGCCGACGGCCCCGGCGGACGAACCGGCGATGGTCGCGCGGTAACCCACCCAACGACGCCAAGCCTTCGCCCCGCCAGGGGCGAAGCTTCCGGCGTCCGGCCTCCGGCCTGCCTCCCGGCCTCCGGCCTCTGGCGTCCGGCGTTCGGCTTCCGGCCACTGGCCCCGGCCCGTGGCTCCCGGCGTCCGGCCCCGGGCCCTCGGCGTCCGGCCCCGGGCCCCCGGCTTCCGGTGCCCGGGGTCCGACCTCCGGCTTCTGGCCCCGGCGTCCGGCCCCGGGCCCCCGGCTTCCGGTGCCCGGCGTCCGACTTCCGGCCTCTGGCCCCGGCGTCCGGCGTTCGGCGTCCGGCCTCCGCCCTGCCTCCCGGCCCCCGGTCAGAGGCGAGGCCCCTGAGCCCCGCCTCCGGGCGAGCCCCCGGCTCCCGGTGGAGTCTCCGGCTCCTGAGCGAGCCCCCTGGCTCCTGGTGGAGTCTTCTGGGTGGGCCCTCGACTCCGGGGCGGGGCTCCGGGCTGCCGGGTGAGTCCGCGGCCCGGGGCGAGTCTCTGGCCCCGGGGCGAAGCTCTGGCTCCTGGGCGAGTCCCCGGCCCCGGGTGCCCCGCAGGCTGGACCCACCGCGGCTGGGGCGGACGTCGCTCGGTGGAGCACTTTTCGGTGCCGGGCGGCGGAGCCCACCGTGTCGGCCGTGCTCCGGACCTGCGTCGCTCGGCGGCGCGCAGCCGGGGCCATGCTGCAGGCCGGGGCCAGGCGGCGGCATGCGGCCATGCGGCAGGCCGGCCATGGGACGGGGCGCGGCCGTGCGGCGGGGCGCGGCCATGCGCACGCAGGCCGGGGCCAGGCGACGGGGCGGGGCACCCCCCGCGCGGTTCGGCGGGGGCGGTGTTCAGGTGAGCGGGGGGTCCTGGGGGTCGCGGTACATGGGGCCGCGGCCGGACAGGACCTCCCCGTACGCCTGCATCAGATCCGGCAGCCGCAGCGTGGCGAGGTCGTCGCGGGTCGGGGTGCCGGTCCAGCCGGAGAGCCGCAGATCGCGGTAGGCGCAGCTCTTCTCGTACAGCGTGCGCAGGAACCGGCCGTTCCCCAGCTCGTCGATCCAGCCCTGGTCCACCACATGGCCGCTGATGCTGCGCAGCTCCTCCAGGGCCTCCTCGTCCCACACGTCCCCGTTCTCCGCGGCCAGCACCTCACCGATCCGGGTGAGCTCCAGCGGGCGGTAGCTGGGGAAGTCCACGCGCGTGGTGAAGCGGGAACCGAGGCCGGGGTTGGCGGCCAGCAGCCGGTCCATGCCCTCGGGATAGCCGGCGAGGATCACCACGAGCCGGTCGCGGTTGTCCTCGGCGCGCTTGAGCAGCACCTGGAGCGCCTCGTCGCCGTAGGCGTCGCCCTTGCTGTAGCCGGAGTTGGACAGGCTGTACGCCTCGTCGACGAAGAGCACCCCGCCGAGCGCGGAGTCGATCAGCTCATTGGCCTTCACCGCCGTCTGGCCCAGGTACTCGCCGACCAGATCGGCGCGCCCGGCCTCCACCAGGTGGTCGCCGCCGAGCAGGCCGAGGGCGTAGAAGACCCGGCCGAGGATGCGGGCCACGGTGGTCTTGCCGGTGCCGGAGGGGCCGGAGAAGACGAAGTGCCGCTTGGGTGGCTGGACCGGCAGGCCCTGCCCGGCGCGCAGCCGCGCCATGTGGAGCTGCGCCGACAGCGCCCGCACCTGCCGCTTGACCGGCTCCAGGCCGACCATGCGCTCCAGCTCCTGTAGCGCGCTCTCCAGCAGCACCGGATCGGAGGGGCCGGGCTGGGACGGCAGACCCGCCCGCTCACGGGTGCCGCCCGCACCCACCACGGCCGGGCCCATCCGGGGCGGTCCCGCGGGTCCCGCGGGTCCCGCGGGTCCCGCGGGTCCCGCGGGTCCCGAGGGTCCCTCGCCCGGGGCCCGCGGATCGCGGCCGTCGGTGGGCAGCGGATCGGTGGGCAGCGGATCGGCGGGGTCGGTGGCGGTGCTGTCCCGGCCGTCCACATCCTGGCCGCCGGTCCCGGCCAGCGAGATGGTGGCCAGATCCGCGGGCTCGTCCAGCCCGTCGGACTCGGCGATCGCCGCGAGCCGCGCCGAGGTGTCCATGAAGGCGGAGTCGATGCGGTGCACGGCGCGGTAGAGGGGGAGCGCGGCGGCGCTGCGCCCGGTGCCCTCATGGGCGCGGGCGAGCCAGTAGCGCAGCTCCTTGCGCTGGGGCTGTTCGCTGCGGCAGCGCATCAGGGCGGCGGCGAGCAGCGGTTCGGCCTGGCTGTACATCTCCAGCCGGACCCGCGCCATCCCGGCGAACAGACCGGCCTCGATGCCCAGGAACGGATCGTCCAGCAGCGGGTCGGTGTGGCGCACCAGCTGCTCCCAGTCCTTGACCAGATAGGCGCGGCAGGCGTGCAGGAAGCGGGCCTGGGGATCGGCCTCCACCGGAGGGCAGCCGGCCAGCGCCCGGTCCAGCTCGGGCACATGGCGGCCGTCGAGCCAGTGCGAGGCATGGGCGAGCAGCAGATCCCGGCCGGTTTCCAGCACCGGCTGGACCCACCAGCCGAGCCAGTACCAGGAGTTGAGGGTGCGGCGGTGGCGGGCGCGCTGCTCGCCGAAGCGGTCGCGGTGCCTGTACATCCGCAGCAGCGCGGCCGCCGTGTCGGCTCGCAGCGCGTGCAGTCCGAGCCAGGCGTCGGCCATGCCGGGATCGAGCCGTGTCGCGGTCCGGAACTCCTCCTCGGCCTGTGCGTACGCGCCCATCGTGTAGGCGTCGACGGCTCGCAGCCAGGCGAGATCGGCCGGGGCGTGCGAACTGTGCGTGCCGAAATCCATCACGTCCCCCACAACCCCTGCCCCCGTGGATGCCGCAGGGGCGACTGCCCCTTTCGCATCGTACCTGCGCAGGCCGGATGGGCCGAGGGTGCCGCACTGCTGTTCGTCGCAATCCCACAAGGTCGGGCGGGTGTGCGCGGGGGCGTGTAAGGGGCGCGCGGGTCCTGAGACAGATCGTCACGCAGGGTGAGCGAGCGGCGGCGCAAAGGAGCGGAAAACCGGCGCCAGACAGGACGAAGCCCCCGATCACGGGGGAACAACCGGGGGCTTCGCGTTGTGGGACGACTCGTACGAGTCGCACATTGAGAACGTAAGACCTGTATGGGCCCCGGGTCAAGCCGAGTTGGGGCACGCGTCACGCGTCGGGCGCGGTCCGCCCCGGTCGGCCACATCGGGTCACGCTGTGTGAGGGCAGAGGGTGTTTCGGTCGGTCGCCGCAGGTCCCGGTAGCACCTCATACCCCTCCTTTCGCTGGAGTACCAACCCTCCGGCGTACGGACGGGAGGGGTCGTCGGCGAAATGCGCACGCTCGGCGGGCAGCCATCCGTCCCAGAATGCGGACAGCCCCGGACCGTCCCGCAGCTGTCCGCGCCGCCAGGAGTCCCGGTCCGGCAGCTCCATCCACAGCAGTCGGGCCAGCCACGGGCGCACCGCGCGGCGGCCGCTGCCCACCCCCTCCAGCAGCACGACCGGCGCCGGATCGAGCCGCCGCCGGGTGACGGCGAAGCGGCGCTCCACCCAGTCGTACGGGGCGTATCGCGCGGCCGCGCCCCGGGCGAGCGGGGCGAGCACCTGGGTCCGCAGCCGTTCCGCCCAGCCGAAGAGCTCCTCGTGCGTGGCGAAGTCGTCGGTGTGCAGCACGGGCGCGCCGCCGAGTGCCTCGGCGAGCCGCCCGGCGAAGGTGGTCTTCCCGGAACCGGCGTGCCCGTCGACCGCGACCAGCCGGACCGGCCCGCAGGACGGCGGCAGCGCGCACAGGCGCCGCGCCAGCGCGTCCAGGGTGCCAACCGGTGGGTATGTTCGCATCGGGACCACCATACGGCCCCTCCGGCTCGTTCACGCCATTGGTTCACACCAATATTGATGCAGCGGGCGCCGGGGGAATCACTGGCCTGGGACCCCTCGCGGCGGCCATAGTTGTGCGACTGCCGCAGTTGTGCGACTGCCGTGCACCCGCCGCCCATTGGACTGGACGACGACTGGGGGAAACCCGCATGACCAGATCCGGATCCACACCCCGCCGCTCCGTGCTCGCCGCCGCCCTCGGCGTCGCGGGCGCCGCCGCCGTCTCCACGACGGCCGTCACGGCCGCCTCCGCGGCGCGGACCTCCACGACCCCCGGGACGTCCACGACCCCCGGGACCTCCGCCGCCCCGGCGGCCTCCGAGGCCACGGCCACCAAGGCCAAGGCCGGCCGGGTCGCGGAGTACCACGGCTGGAGCGGCCACGCCGACTGGCTGGCCGGTGCCGCCAAGGGCGTCCGCGCCGAGGCCGGTGCCCGCCCCGGCATCGTGATCTCCCGCCCGCTGGGCAGCGTGGACTACACCGACCCGCACACCGGCACCAAGGCCGCCTGGGAGTACGCCACCTGGACCTCCCCGGTGCGCACGCTCTCCGTGCCCGCCACCGAGGCCATCGTCTCCTGGAACGCCCGCACCCCCGCCGGCACCTGGATCCAGATCGAGCTGAAGGGCACCTACACCGACGGCTCCGCGACCCCCTGGTACGTGATGGGCCGTTGGGCCTCCGGCGACGGCGCCTCCTCCATCCGGCGCACCTCGGTGGACGGCCAGAGCGACGACAAGAGCTCGGTGTGGACCGACACCCTCTCCATCGACGACCCGGCCGACGGGCTGCGGCTGGCGACGTACCAGGTGCGGCTCACCCTCCACCGCAAGCCCGGCACCACCCTCACCCCCACGGTGTGGCGGGTCGGCGCGATGGGCTCGGACGTCCCCGACCGGTTCGAGGTGCCCGCCTCCACGCCGAGCCTGTCCACGGGGCGCGAGCTGGCCGTACCGCGCTACTCGCAGGAGATCCACAAGGGCCAGTACCCGGAGTACGACAACGGCGGCGAGGCGTGGTGCAGCCCCACCTCCTCGCAGATGATCATCGAGTACTGGGGCCGCAAGCCCTCCGCCGCGGACCTGGCCTGGGTCGACCCGGACTACGCCGACCCGCAGGTCTGCCACGCCGCCCGGTCCACCTTCGACTACCAGTACGAGGGGTGCGGCAACTGGCCGTTCAACGCCGCGTACGCCGCCACCTACCGCGATCTCCAGGGTGTGGTCACCCGGCTGGACTCGCTCACCGACGCCGAGAAGCTGATCGACGCCGGCATCCCGCTGATCACCTCGCAGTCCTTCCTCGCGACGGAGCTGGACGGCGCGGGATACGGCACCTCGGGCCACCTGATGACCGTCGTCGGCTTCACGGCCGACGGCGACGTCATCGCCAACGACCCGGCCTCGCCGGACAACGAGGCGGTCCGCCACGTCTACCAGCGGCGCCAGTGGGAGAACATCTGGCTGCGCACCAAGCGCTACGACGCGAACGGCCAGGTCAAAAGCGGTACCGGAGGGGTGTGCTACCTCTACTTCCCGGCCAGGCCGACAGCGGCTCAGCGCCGCGTCCTGCGGGAGCTGGGGATCCGGTAGTCGGGCTGGGCCGGGCTGGAAGCCTGAAGGCCCGTGCCCGGCCGGTTCATCGGGCGTGGGCCAGCAGGCGCCGCAGGACGTCGTCGGCTACCCGCCCCACCGTGTCCGCGGGGCCGCCGTCGATCTCCCGCAGCCCGGTCGGACTGGTGATGTTCACCTCGATGAGCCGGTCTCGTATGAGGTCGACACCGGCGAAGGCGATCCCCCGCCCGATCAGCTCGGGGCGGAGCACCGCACAGATCGCGCGGTCGGTCTCCGTGAGGGGGACCGCGGTCGCCGAGGCCCCGACGGCCATGTTGCACCGGAAGTCGGGCGCCTTGGCGGTGCGGCGGAGCGCGGCGACCGGTTCGCCGTCGACGACGAGGACTCTGCGGTCGCTGTGGGTGCCGTCGTCGACGAAACGCTGAAGTACCACGTGTCGCCGCCCCCGCGCGGTGCCGACCTCGATCAGGCCGGGGAGGTTCGGGTGTCCGTGTTCCAGCAGCAGGACGCCACGTCCGCCCATGGCATCCGTCGGCTTGAGGACCGCCCGGCCCCATCGCCCCACCGCGTCGGCCAGTTCCGCCGCGGAGGCGCTCACCACGGTCTCCGGGGTGAGCTCGGGGAAGCGCAGCGCGAAGAGCTTCTCGTTCGTGCTCCTCAGCGCGTCAGGGCTGTTGCACACGGGAGTGCCGCGTCGCTGCGCGAAGTCCAGGAGATACGTGGCCCGCAGATAGTCCTCGTCCACCGGCGGATCGGTGCGTACGAGCACGAGGCCGACATGGTCCAGGTCCACGACCTCGGCCGGGCCGCGGCCGAGGAAGCCGGACCGCGGATCGGCCGCGCGGGCGCGGGCGAACACTTTGCCGTCACGTACGGACAACTCGCGCATCTCGGCCATGAGTACCTGGTGACCGCGCGCCGCGGCGGCCCTCATCAGCGCGATCGACGAGTCGTGACCGGGGTCGAGCCGGTCCGGCGGGTCGACGAGGAACAGCAGCCTCATGCGCGGAGCCCGGTGTCCACCAGCCGCCGCGGGTTGTGGACCAGGATCTGCCGGCGCAGCGCGGCGTCGTCCACCCAGTCGCAGAAGAGGTCGGCGAGGTCGGCGACGTCCGGCGCGGACTCTCCCATCCGTACGAAGGGCCAGTCCGAGCCCCACAGCAACCGTGCCGGCGCGGCCTCGACCAGGGCGTCGTGGAACGGGCGGGCGTCCGCGTAGCCCCGGTCGGGGTCTCCCACGCGGCACAGCGTCAGCTTCACCCAGGCCGCGCCGTCCTTCACGCGGTCGAGCAGGGCACGGAAAGCCGCCGAGTCGGGGCCGGCGGCCACATCGGGCTGCGCCAGATGGTCCAGGACGACCGGGACGCCGGTGCCGGAGAACTCGTCCACCAGCCGGACGCAGTCCTCCAGCCCCGCCCAGATCTGCGCGTGGATGCCCAGCTCGCGCATGACCGGCGCCAGGGCACGGAACGCCTCGGTCCCGATGGCGCCGGGGAAGCGCGCGCCGGTGGCCGGGGCGATGCGGTCGTTGAACCGCAGGGCCCGGACGCCGGCGGCGTGCAGCCGTGCCAGCTCACCGGCCGGGCAGTCGGCGGTGGCCACGCCTACGCCCACGGCCCGGCCCTCCGACCGCGCCAGCGCGTGCTCCAGCGCGCTCGTGTCGTTCCCGTAGGGCGCGGGCTGTACGAGCATCCCGCGCGCGGTGCCGGTGCGGTCGAGCATGCCGAGGTACGTTCCCGCAGGCGCGTCCGGGATCGGATAGGTGGACGGGCCGGTCGGGAACCGGTCGAAGGGCCCGAAGACGTGGGAGTGGCAGTCCCAGGCGTCGGCCGGGAAGTCCCGGGCCGCACGCGTGGGCATGCGCGGCGGGACGGTGCCGTCTGTCGTGGTCACGGCTCAGCCCGCCGTCTTCGTCATCTCGGCGGGCGCGCCGAGTGTGGCTTCGGGCAGCTCCATGAGCCGGCGCACCGGGCCGGCCGCGGACGCCAGTGGGCGCTCCCCGCCGGGCACCGGGATCCGGTGGACGTTCAAGGTCATGGCGACCAGCGTGTAGTAGCCGACGACGGACGAGAGTTCGACGGCTCCCACCTCGCCCCAGCGCTGCCAGACCCGCTGGTACACCTCTTCGTCGACATCGCCGGTCTGCTGGAGCGTGCGGGCGAACTCATGGACGTCGTAGGCGTCCTGGTCGTGGAAGACGGGGGGCTCACCGACCCGGAGGGCCTCGACGATCTCCGCTGCCAGACCCGCGCGCAGCGCGGCGTCCGCGTGGATCGACCATTCGAGCTGGGCGGTCCAGCGACGGGCCACGACGAGGATGGCCAGCTCGTTGAGGTGTTCGGGCAGGCTGGTGCCGTACCGCAGGATCTCGCCGAACCGCTGCCAGCGGTCGGCGAGTTCGGGCCGGTGCAACGCCGCTCTCAGCGGTCCGACCAGCCGGGCGCGGGGTCCGTTCACGACGTCGCGGTAGACCCTCTCCTGCTCCGGGGTCATCACCTCGGGGTCGAACAGTGGGATGCGGGGCACGAAGGACTCTCCTGGTTCTCGTTCGTTCGCTGAAGAGGGCGGTGACCGGCTCGTCAGGCGCGGGTTTCGGCCGTGAGCTCGTGGGTGATCTCCGCCCCGTGCTGTCCGAGCAGTGGCGGGGCCGTGTCGAAGTCGAGCGCGGCGTTGCGAAAGCGCAGGGGGCTGACCACCTGGGGAACGGAACCCAGGGTCGGGTGCGGCAGGTGCCGGACCATCTCGCGGTGGCGCACCTGCTCGTCGGCGAAGGCCATCGGCACGGTGTTGATGGGGCCGCACGGCACCGAACGGCTGCCGAGTTCGTGCAGCCAGTGCTCGAGGTCGCCTTCGGCCAGCGTGTCCCGGATGAGGGAGGTGAGCGCTTCCACGTTGCGCACGCGGGCCTCGTTGGTGGCGTAGTCGGGGTCGGCGGCGAGGTCGGGCATGCCGAGCGCCTCGCAGAACTGGACGAACTGCCCGTCGTTGCCGACCGCGACGACGAGGTGGCCGTCCCGGCAGGGGTACACGTCCTGCGGCTGGATGTTCGGGTGCCGGTTGCCGCGGCGGACCGGCACGTCACCGGAGATCAGGTGGTTCATCGCTTGGTTGGCGAGGATGCCGACCTGGACGTCCAGCATGGCGAGGTCGATGTGGTCGCCCTCCCCGGTGCGGTCCCGGTGGGCGAGGGCGGCCAGCACGCCGGTGGCCGCGTACATGCCGGTGAAGAGGTCCACCACCGGGATGCCGACCTTCTGCGGGCCCCCTCCCGGCCGGTCGTCGGGCTCGCCGGTGACGCTCATCAGCCCGCCCATGGCCTGGATCATGAAGTCGTAGGCGGCCTGGTCACGACGCGGGCCGGTCTGGCCGAAACCGGTGATCGAGCAGTAGATGAGGTCGGACTTGACGGCCCGCAGGTCCTCGTAGCCCAGTCCGTACCGGTCGAGCGTGCCGGCCTTGAAGTTCTCCAGCACGATGTCGCTGGTGGCGGCGAGCCGGCGGACGAGTTCCTGCCCCTCGGCGGTGGCGAGGTCCGCGGTGACCGAGCGCTTGCCCCGGTTGACGGAGAGGAAGTAGCCGGACTCCGTGTCCAGGAACGGCGGTCCCCAGGAGCGGGTGTCGTCGCCGGTGCCCGGCCGTTCGACCTTGATGACGTCGGCGCCGAGGTCGGCGAGCACCTGGCCGGCCCACGGTCCCGCCATGATGCGGCTCAGGTCGAGCACGCGCACATGCGTCAGCGGGCCCGTCACGACGCGCTCCCGGTGGCGAGTGCGGCGGAGTCGTCGACGATCCGCGTGGCGCGCATCGACGGACGCTCGGACACCTCGGCGTGCCATGCGGCGAGGTTCGGCCGCCCGGCGCGCCAGTGAAGTACGTCCCAGCGGAAGTCCAGGTGCGCCAGGGCGATCGCCACCGACACCCGGCCGATGTCGAAGCGTTCCCCGAGTTCGCCGGCGCGGGACTCGAGGTGGTCGAGCGTCGTCGTCACCTTCAGGCCGAAGGCGTCGAGGTAGGGGTCGGCGGCGTCGTGGGCGAGGCCACGGTCACGATGCCAGTTGCGCCATATGAGGAGCAGGTCGAGCAGGCCGTCACCGAGGGCCTGGAGCGAGGCCGCCCGGAAGTACTCCGCCTCGTCGCGCGGGTACAGCACCGTGTCACCCGCCCTGCGGGCGAAGAACTCGCAGATCACCCGGGAGTCGAGCAGGACGCGCCCGTCGTCGAGCAGCAGTGTGGGGATCTTGTTGAGCGGATTGGCGCTCAGCACCTTGGGGTTGGGCTCGGACATCTGCACCGGGGTGCGTTCGGTCTCGACGTCGTCCACCTGGCCCGTCTCGTGCAGTACGACCATGACCTTGCGGACGAACGGTGATTTCGGGGACCAGAACAGTCGCACCACAGACTCCTAAGTCATTAATGCAGCTTTATAGCTTTTTACGGTAAGGGTGTGCCCCTGTCGGTGGCAAGTCACCTCTGGGTCAGGCGTGGACGGAGATGTCCAGACGGACGACGTCACCGCGGTACATGCCGTCACCGACGAAGACCACGGACCCGTCCGCGTCGACCGCCGTGCGCTGGAGCCGGGCGATCGGCGAGTTCAGCGGGACGTCGAGTTCGCTGCTGAGCTCGACGTCGGCCATCACGATCGTGAGCGTCTGGTGCACGGTGGTCAGACGCAGGCCGGGCATGTCCTTGAGTATCCGCAGCGTGGTGTTCTCGGCGAGCTGTTCGTCCGTGATCCGTGCGGCCCACCGCTCCGCGATGTAGGCGTCGCCGAGGTAGTAGGGGCGCCCGTCGCGCGAGTGGCGCCGCCGCCAGTGCCGGTACGACGGCGCCAGTGTGCCGTCGGCGTGCTCGACGCGCGGCGGACGGGCGGCGACGTCACTCGCCAGCAACTCGACCTCGATACCGGGAGGGGAGAGCAGCAGGCCGTTCCAGTCGGTGGGGACCTCGCACCACAGGTCCTGCTGCGGCCGCCGCCTGACGAAGGTTCCCTTGGCGCGGTACCGCTCGATCAGCCCGGCCTCTTCGAGCAGTCCGAGTGCCTGCCGGATCGTGGCGGGTGCGACGCTCCACTCCTCCGCCAGCTCCACAACGGTGGGAATGCGCTCCCCGACGGCCCAGTGACCCGATTCGATACGCCGGCGGAAGATCGTGGCCAGCTGGTTGTACCGGGCAACGCCGGCGCTGGTGCCGTGGGGGTTGATCGCCATGCCGGCCATTGTCGCAAACCGGCCGCACGACGGGAGCACGAGCGGTCAGACCGTGCCCTCGGCACGGGCCGGACGGATGAGCAGGAACATCACCAAAGCACCGGCTCCCAGGATCGCCCCGTAGAGCAGCTGGTTGTACGCCTGGGTGCCGGTCGTACTGCTCAGCCATCCGGTGATGGTGGGCGTGAGCAGGTTGCCGATGCCGGCGAAGGCGGTGATGGTGGCGATACCGCCCGCGGCCGCGGTGCCCCTGAGCAGAGCGGCCGGCATGCTCCAGAACGGCCCCATCGCCCCCATCGTTCCCACGGCTATCACCGTGAGGACCACGAGCGCGAGCCAGGTCGTGTCCGCGACCAGCGGCAGCAGGAGCCAGCCGGCGGTTCCCACCAGGGCGAAGCCGCCGGCGTGCATGCGGCGCTCCTGGGTCCGGTCCGAATGACGGGCGTTGAGGTACTGGACGACCACCGCCACGACGAATGGCACCGCGCTCAGCAGCCCGATCTGCGCCACGCTGAGCGAGCCGGCGTCCTTGAGGATCGTGGGGAGCCACAGGAACAGACCGCTCGTGCTGGTCATGATGCCGAAGCCGAGCGCGGCCAGACCCCAGAACCGCCCGCTGCGCAGCGCGGCACCGTAGGAATGGGGAACCTTCTCCCCGGTGGGCCGGTCGCGCTCGACCTCGGCGGCGACGAGACGGCGTTCGTCCGGGGTGAGCCAGTGCGCGGATTCCGGACTGTCGCTGAGCACGAAGTACACCACCACGCCGAGCAGACAGGCGGGCAGCCCCTCCACCAGGAAGACCCACTGCCAGCCGTCCAAGCCCCAGATTCCGTCCATCCCGTCCATGATCCCGCCGGACACGGGGCCGCCGACGATGCCCGAGATGGCCATCGCGGACAGGAAGATCGCGCTGGTGCTGGCTCGCCGGTTGGAGGGGATCCAGTAGGAGAGGTACAGCAGGACGCCGGGAAAGAATCCCGCCTCGAAGACGCCGAGGAGGAAGCGCACGGCGTAGAAGTGGCCGGGTGACACCATGAACGCGGTGACCGCGGAGACGAGCCCCCACGGCACCATGATCCGCAGAAACGTCTTGCGGGCTCCGACCTTGTGCAGCATCAGATTGCTCGGCACCTCGAACAGGACGTAGCCCAGGTAGAACAGGGAGGCCCCGAGGCCGAACACCGCGTCGGAGAACCCGAGGTCCGTGGAGAACGCGAGTTTCGCGAACCCGATGTTGGACCGGTCGATGAACGCGACCACGTAGCACACCACGAGCAGCGGCAGGATGCGCCATTTGATCTTTCGATAGACCGCGTCGGCTCGCAGGTTCCCGACGTCTCCTGTCGCGGTCACCGGCGTGGTTTCCGTCGCCATCGGCTGGCTCCTCGTCGTTGAGTTTTCGCGACGGAGCGGCCCACCGTCGCGATGCTGGCGAGGACGCTAGGCACCGACCAGGTAAAAGTCAATGACCTATCTTTTTGATTGTTGCGAACTTCCGCGCTACGTTCGACGGGTCGGCGTTGCCCATCACGGGGGGACCGTAACCTTGGCGATCAGCTATGACCTGCTGAAGAGCGTCACGTCGCAGATGTACGCGCGGTCGCTGCGGGCGGTACCCGCCGATGCGAAGAAAGCCCTGGCGGACGCCCGGACCCGGGAGACGGACTCCGTCGCGCGCACCACGTTGGACCTGATGGTGGCCAACGCGACGGCGGCCGAGGAACGCGGGCACTTCCTGTGCAGCGACTCCGGGGTGCCGACCTATCAGATCCGGGTCGGGACACAGGCGAGGTTCGACGGCGACATCAGACGAGCGATCCGGGACGGGTTCGCCGAACTCGTGGCCACCTCCGACCCGCCGCTGCTCAAGCACGTCACCAACCCGCTGACCAACGAGCGCGGTCATACCGGCAAGGACATGCCCATCGTCACCTTCGACCTGGTCGACGGCGCCGACGACGTGGAGATCATCTGCTCGCCCAAGGCACTCGGCTCCGGACGGTGGGCCGCACTGGAGATCTTCACGTTTCCCTCGATGGCCGAGATCGAGGAGTACATCATGAGGGTCGTCCTCACAGCCGGCTCCCAGGCCTGCCCGCCCGTGATCGTGGGCGTCGGGATCGGCGGCACCTTCGACTACGCCACCAAGCTGGCCAAGGAGTCGGTCGTACGGCCGATCGGTCAGAGCCATCCCGAGCCGGTCATCGCCGCCATGGAGGAACGGCTGCTCGACGCGGTGAACAAGACCGGGTTCGGCCCGATGGGCACCGGGGCGCCACCACCGCCATGGCCGTGCACGTCGACTACGCGTCCGGGCACGGGTTCACGCCCGTCGCCGTGTGCTTCAACTGCTGGATCGACGCGTCGGTGGCGGCCATGCGCGAGACGGGTTGCGTGTACCTCTCCTTCCTCGGCGGCGGCTGCACATTGCTGTCGGACGCCATCAGGCGTGTCACGGCGGTGCACTGGACCGAGATGGTGGAGCACTACCGCCTCGTCCAGGTCGAGGTCGAAGCGCTGGGGCCGCTGACGGTCGGGATCGACGCGCACGGCGGGAGTATCTACCGGGACGTGCGGGACAACGCTCGGGCCAGGCTGCCGGAGATCCTCGACGGACTCGCCGAAGCGAGACAGAACTGACCAGACCGTCCCCAGGAACCGTCCCCAGGAACCGTCCTCAGAACTGGATACAGTTTCGTCTCGGGGTCGGCCGAGACCGAGGCCCGCCTCGCATCGTCCTGACCGTCGTCAGTCGGCGGATTCGAGAACGAACCGCAGCGTCTCCCGGATCGTCTTCGGGTCGTGGGCTCCCGCCACGGACGCGATGACGGTCAGTGCCGTGCGGGCCAGGTGCTCGGCGACCAGCCGCGAGGTGCGCCGGCCGTCGTGTGCCTGTGCGGCACGGAGGATCTCCTCGTGGCCGGCCCGCCCCATCGCGATCAGGGCCAGTCGGTAGCTGGGCTCGTTGTGGTAGATGCGCAGGTAGCGCACCGAGTGGTCCCACATCGACTCCACCTGCGTACGCAACCGGTCCTCCGTGTGGGAGAAGAGCAGGAAGTGGAACCGGCGGTGATGCTCGGTGGCCCCTTCCTCGTCACCGTCCGACGCCGAGGCGTTCATGGCCGTCAATGCGCTCTCCAGCTCGGCGGTTTCCTCCGCCGTGAGCCGCGGCACCGACAGCAGCACCGCGAGCGGTTCGTTGACCAGCCGCATCGAGTAGAGGGCCTCCAGGTCCGGGAGGGACAGCGGGGAGACCCGGATCCTGCGGTTGAAGTCCAACTGCACCAGACCTTCGGTCTGCAGCCGCCGCAGCGCCTCGCGCAGCGGCGTCCGGCTGACCCGCAGGTCCGCGGCGAGTTGCACCTGGGAGATCCAGGTACCGGGTCGCAGTTCACCCCTCAGGATCGCGTCGCGTACGTGCTCGTACGCGAGGGTCATGCTGTCGCCGGTCAGGTCAGAGGGCCGCCGGCCGGAGGGATGCGCGGGGGTGGTGGACACAGGCTTCACAGTAGCGGATACACCTTCCTCGGTGATGACCGCGAGCCGAGAGGAAAACTGTATCCAGTTCTCTTGGATTGAAAAGCTCATCTGTGTAGAGTCCGGCCACATGACATCACCTGTAGACACCTCAGCGACCGTGCACGGCGTCCGCTTGGAGATCCACGGTCAGGTGGCCGAAGTGGTACTCGACCGCGCTCCGGTCAACGCGGTCACCGTCGGGATGTACGAGAGGCTCACCACCGTCTTCCGCGAACTGTCGGCCCGGACCGACGTGCACGCGGTCATCCTCCGGTCCGCCGTACGGATCTTCAGTGCCGGAGCCGACATCAAGCAGCCGGTGGAGGCGGTCAGCCCCTCCGAGAGCGCGGCCGAGTTCCGGCAGCGCATGGCGCGGACCGCTTACGAGGCCATCCTCGACTGCACGCTTCCCACGATCGCCGTGGTCAACGGAGCGGCGGTCGGCGCCGGGGCGGTCCTCGGCGCCTGCTGCGACATCCGCTACGCCGCGGACGACGCGCGGATCGGACTGCCAGAGATCAACGCCGGCCGTTGCGGCGGCGGCGCCCATCTGATGCGGCTGCTGCCCCAGGGGCAGGTCCGGCTCATGTACCTCACCGGCGACCCCGTGGACGCGGCCGAGGCGTACCGCATCGGCCTGGTCCAGCGCGTCGCCGCGCCCGACGCGATTCTCACCGAGGCCCGCGAACTGGCCGCCCGGCTCGCCGCGAAGAGCCCGCTCGGGCTCCGGCTGGCCAAGCAGGCCCTCAACGAGGCGGAGAACCTGCCCGTCCGGCCGGGGTACGCCGCCGAGCAGGTGTACACGCTGCGGCTGGGCGCCCACCCCGATGCCGCGGAGGCCGCGAAGGCCGTCCTGGAGAAGCGGGAGCCGGTCTGGTCCTGGCCCGGTGTCGGGGAGCACTGAGCCGAACGGGCCGAGCCGAACCCATGCCGCACGTCAGAAAGAGTCTTCCGTGAGTGAGCACCTCCGTACGACCAACGGCGCCAAGGGCGCGGCGGGCGTCCGCCGCGCCTTCCGCGCACCGCGCGACACCTTCGTCCCCGGCCCGGAAACGGAGCGGGTCCCGTGAGCACCGTGACCATCGACGAGCGTGACGACCGGGTCGTCGTCACGCTGGACCGGCCCGACGCCCGCAACGCCGTCAACGCGGCGATGATCGGTGAGCTGCACGAGGTGTGCGCACGGCTGGAAGCGCGCCCGAAGCCCCTGCTGCTGACCGGTTCCGGCGGGGTCTTCGCCGCCGGTGCCGACATCGCCGAACTGGCCGAGCGCGGCCGGGAGGAAGCCCTGCAGGGCATCAACAGCCGCCTCTTCGACCGCCTGGCCCGGCTTCCGCAGCCCACCGTCGCCGCCGTCGACGGCTACGCACTGGGCGGGGGCGCGGAGCTCGCCTTCGCCTGCGACATCCGTATCGCCTCGGAGACGGCCGTCTTCGGCAACCCCGAGCCGGGTCTCGGCATCATCGCCGCCGCCGGGGCGTGCTGGCGGCTGGCCGATCTCGTCGGCACGTCCGTCGCCAAACAGGTCCTGCTCGGCGGGATACGCCTGGACGCGGAGCGCGCCCACCGCCTGGGCCTGGTCGCCGACGTGGTGCCGGCCGCCGACCTGCACGCGCGGGCCCATGGGCTGCTGGACCGCATGACCCGCTCGTCCGCTGCCGCCCTGCGGCTCACCAAGCTCGTCGTCGACTCCCCGGGCGGCCACCCGTACGTGGACGACCTCGCTCAGGCGGTGCTGTTCGAGACAGCCGACAAACGTGACCGGATGGCCCGGTTCCTGACCAAGGAGACGACCCGATGACAGCGGCACCCCAGCGGATCGGAGTGATCGGCGGCGGCCGGATGGGCGGGGGGATCGCGCAGGTCTTCGCCGCCGCGGGCGCGCATGTGACCGTGGTCGAGAGCTCGCCACAAGCCGCCGACGCCGCCCGCGCACGCATCGCGGACAGTCTCGAGCGGGCTGTCCGGCGGGGGAAGTCGGACGTCGATCCCGCCGACGTACTGGGCCGGCTCGACCTGGTGCCCGCTGTGTCCGGGCTGCCCGCGGAGGCGGATCTCGTGGTGGAAGCGGTACCGGAGATCCCCGGTCTGAAGGCCGAGGTGCTCACCGCCGCCGAGCAGGCGGTCTCCCCGCGGACCGTCCTCGCCACCAACACCAGTTCGCTGTCGGTGACCGAACTCTCGGCCGTCCTGGAGCACCCCGGACGCTTCCTGGGCATGCACTTCTTCAACCCCGTCCCCGCCTCCAAGCTGGTCGAAGTGGTCACCTCACCGGCCACCTCGGACGCCGTCCGGGACCAGGTGCTCGGGTACGTCGGAGCGCTGGGCAAGAAGGACGTGCTCGTACGCGACTCGCCCGGGTTCGCCACCAGCCGCCTGGGTGTGCTGCTCGGTCTGGAGGCGATCCGCATGCTGGAGGAGGGGGTCGCCGACGCCGACGCCATCGACACCGCCATGGAACTGGGTTACGGCCACCCCATGGGCCCGCTGCGCTCCACCGACCTCGTCGGCCTCGACGTACGCCTCGCCATCGCCGAGCATCTGCACCGCACCCTCGGTGACCGCTTCGCCCCGCCGCGACTGCTGCGCGACAAGGTCACCGCGGGACAACTGGGCCGCAAGACCGGACAAGGCTTCCACGCCTGGCCTCAGTGACCGGCTGATCGAACCGGCTGATCGAACCGGCTGGGAGGGAGCGTGACAAGGGTCATCGTGCACCGTCGTCCCTCTCCGGCGTGCGGCGTGCGCGCTGGTGGCGGCTGCCTTCCCCGGCCACCGCCACCAGCTCCGCCGCCGGCCCCACCAGCCGCCGTCCCACCGGCCAGACCGCCCGCAGCGCACGCGTGAGGTCCACCCCCGCCACCTCGATCCCGACCAGGCGCCCCTCGGTGATGTCTCCGCGCACGGCCAGTTCGCTCAGCACCGCGGGCCCGGTACCGGCGATCACCGCCCCGCGGACGGCGGCCGTCGAGCCCAGCTCCAGCAGTGCGCGGGCGCGGCCGTGCCCGGCCAGGTGCAGCGCGCGGTCCAGTGTCTGGCGGGTGCCGGAACCGCGCTCGCGCAGCACCAGCGGCGTGCTGGACAGCTCCCGCGCGGACAGCGGCTGACGGCGGCGGGCCCAGCGGTGGCCGGGGTCGGCCACGACGACCAGCCGGTCCTCGGCGACCTGCCGCGTCGACATCACATGTGCCAGGTGCGGTCCCTCGACGAAGCCGACGTCGGCGTCGCCCGACTCGATCAGGGCGGGGACATGTTCGCTGTTGGTGACCTGGAGCCCTATGTACAGCTCGGGCCGGCGGCTCCGCAGTTCGCTGATCCAGGCGGGCAGCAGGTACTCGGCGATGGTCAGGCTCGCCGCCACCCGCAGTTCGGCCTCCCGCCGGTTGCGCAGCGCGTCGGACCTGGTGAGCAGGGCGTCCACCTCGTCCAGGACGCGCCGGGCGTGGCCCGCGACGATCTGGCCCGAGGCGGTGAGCCGCGAGCCTCGGCGGGTGCGGTCGACCAGAACCAGCCCGAGCGCCCGTTCCAGGGTGGACAGGCGGCGGCTGGCCGACGGCTGCGCGATCCGGAGCCGTTCGGCGGCCCGGCCGAGGCTGCCCAGCTCGGCGACGAGGACGAGCAGCCGCAGCGACTCCAGGTCGGGAGTGCGGGCGGGCGCCGGGGCGGCGCCGGGCGTGCGAGCGGCGGGAAGGTCGGCGGAAGGCGGTGTCACAGCTCCAGCGTATGAGTCACTCATAGCGCGGCGCTATGACCTGCTGCCCGATCGGGGGCTACAGCGGGGCCGCGCCGCGGCGAAGAGTGTGGACCATGCCCGATGACAGTGCTCCTCCCGCCCACGGCTCCCCGGCACGGGCCCCGTCCGGCTCCGCGACCGCCGCGAAGGATCCGGCCGCGCCCGCCTCCGGGCCGTCCCGGAAGCCCGCCCCCGCTCGCGGCGTGCGCGGCGCCGTCCTCGCCCGCCTCCCTGGCCTCGCCCTCGCCGTCTCCATCGCGGCCGTGGCCACCGCGCTGGGCCGGCTGGTGCCGGTGGTCGGCGGGCCGGTGACCGGGATCGTGCTGGGCGTGCTCGTGGCGGTGGCGGTGCGGCCGGGCGCCGTGCTGCGGCCGGGTATCGCGTTCGCCGGACGAGGTGTGCTCCAGGCCGCGGTCGTGGTGTTGGGCGCGCAGCTGTCGTTGGGGCGGATCGTGACAGTGGGGCTGGGGTCGTTGCCGGTGATGCTCGTGACCCTCGCGGCCTGCCTGGCCGCCGCGTCCTGGCTGGGGCGGCGCCTGGGCATCGTCCGCGACCTGCGCACCCTGATCGGGGCCGGCACCGGGATCTGCGGCGCTTCGGCGATCGCGGCGGTCACGCCGGTCATCGGCGCCGCCGAGGCGGAGGTGGCCTACGCGGTCTCCACCATCTTCGTCTTCAACGTCGCCGCCGTCCTGGTCTTCCCGGCACTCGGCCATCTGCTGCACATGAGCCAGCACGCCTACGGGCTCTTCGCCGGTACCGCGGTGAACGACATGTCCTCCGTGGTCGCCGCCGCCACCACCTACGGCGGACCCGCGGCGAACTACGCGGTGGTCGTGAAGCTGGCCCGCACCCTGCTCATCATCCCCGTCTGCCTGGGCCTGGCCGCGCTGGCCCGCCGCCGCGCGGCGGCCGCCGCGGGTTCGGCCGGGGCGGGCCGGCCCGAGGCCCGGCGGGTCCGCGTCGGCCGTCTGATCCCCTGGTTCCTGGTCGGCTTCCTCGCCCTGGCCGCGATCAACACCGCGGGACTCGTCCCCCATGCGGCCCACCAGCCGCTCAGCACGCTCGCCGGCTTCCTCATCACCGTCGCCCTGTCCGCGATCGGCCTGTCCACCGAACCGGCCACGCTGCGGCGCACCGGCCCCGCGCCGCTGCTGCTGGGCGGCCTGCTGTGGGGGGTGGTCTCCGTGACCAGCCTGGCGACGCAGTACCTGCTCGGACACCTGTGAGCGGCGTCAGGGGTCGGCGCACAGCTCGTCGGTGGTGTCCGGAAGCCGGCCGCGTGGCGTGAGCCGCACCGCCCCGTCCGGACCGTAGATCACTCGGGTCGGTCGTCCCGCGCGGTGGTGCAGCACAGGATGCGGAAGCCCTTCTGCGAGGCGTACCGCTCGGTCGGCCATCCCTGCTCGCTGAGCCAGCGCTGGAGCGAGTCGGCGCCCAGGTGCTTCTGCACCACGAGGTACGCCTTGCCGCCCGGTACGAGCCGATCCAGCCAGTGCCGCAACATGGCGTGGAGCTGCGGCTTGCCGATACGGATGGCCGGGTTGGAGACGATGAAGTCGAAGCGCACGTCGTCGGGTACGTGTTCCGGGCGGGCGCAGCGTACCCCGCGCATGCCGAGCCGCTCGGTGTTCCGGCGGCAGAGCTCCAGCGCGTGGTCGTTGACGTCGATGGCCCACAGCGTCGACTCGGGCGAGGCTCCCGCGAGGGCGACGGTGAGCGGGCCGTAGCCGCATCCGATGTCGAGGAACGTGCCCCGCGCGGGCGGCTGCGGCAGCGCGCGGAGCAGGACGGACGTGCCGGGATCGACGCGTGAGGCGGAGAAGACGCCGGGCGCGGTGAGGAGTTGCACCTCCTCCACGGGCCCGTACGGCAGGCGCAGCGGCACCGACGACGTCTTCGCGCCGATGCCCTGGTCACCAGGAGTTGTGAAGTAATGAGCCATGCACCGATCATGGCACGCAGCGCAGTTGACGCCGGGTAAGCGGCCCAACGCACTAGAATGCGCTGGTCATGCGAACGCAACAGCAACACACCGCACATTCCCCGACATCCCTGTCCCGGTGGTCGATTGGCGACCCGTCGGATGCCGCCGTCTCGGCCGGCGAAGGTGTCGTGGCCCTGACCGCTGACGGTCTGTCGGAGGGGACGCGCCGTGGTGGTGCCGTCGTGCTCGGGCTGCACGAGGCCATGGTCCGTGACGATCTGCCGCGCGCGCCGCTCGTCGACGTGCACCTGCCGACCTACCGCGGCAAGGCGCTCGTCACCGTGCTGAGTTGGCTGGTGGCGCGGCATCTGGTCACCGAAGGCGGCACGGCCGGGTGGTTCTTGACCAAGCAGCAGGGCGCGGGCTCATTACCTGCGTTGCTGACGGACCTCGGCTGGCGGGACGTCAGTCGCTCCCGTGCGGGCAAGCTGTACCGGATCGCGGGCCGTCCGCCCACGGAGGTCACGCCGCCCCAGCCGCGCACCTTCACCGCACGGATGGACGGCCACGCGCTGACGTTCGCCGCCGACTACGGCGTCTTCTCGCCGGGCCATATCGACGAGGGCACGGCTCATCTGCTCGACGTGGCACTGCGGCAGCCCCACGTGTCCACCGTCGCCGATGTCGGTGTCGGCTACGGTCCACTCGCCCTGGGCCTGGTGCGTGCCGGAGTGGCCGATCGGGCCGTGGCCACCGATGTGGACAGCGTGGCACTGTGGTTGGCCGGCCGTAACGCCGAGGCCAACGGCGTGCCGCTCAAGGTGGTCTGCAGCACCGACCCGATGGAGATCGAGGACACTCCGCTGACGGTGTGCAACGTGCCCACGCACATCGACCTGGCCAGGACCACCGCTCTCATGCGCGGGCTGGCGCATCGCGCGGCCGAGGGCCGGCGGCTGCTCGCCGTCGTCCACGCCAGCCTCGAGGAGCGGTATGTGCGACACCTGGCCGACGTGGGTCTGACAGCGCGGCGCCACCCCGGTAAGAGCCATGTGGTACTGGAGGCCGGTGGCTGATCGGCGGCTGATCGGCGGTGTTTCCGGTGGGGCCCGCGCGGCCCTCCGGGGTAGGTGTGCTCCACCCACGGAGCGGGGTATGTAGCGTTCCATGATGCTCGAACAAGCGTCACCCCAAGGGACGGTTGTTGTCGGCGGCGGAATGGCGGGGCTCGCGGTGGCCCGCGCCATGTGCGAAGAGGGGGCGGAGCCTCCGCTGGTCCTGGAGGCGGGGCCGGACATCGGCACGCGGCATTACCGGTCCCGTTACGACGGCGTCCGCGCCGACGAGATGTGGCTTCATCCCGTCACCGACCCTCATTTCTGGCGGCCTTACGTGTCCGCCAACGACAATTGGACGGACATCGCCGGGCTGCGCCGCTGCGTCGGCGGCCGCTCGCTGTACTGGCACGGTGTGGTGCTGCCACTTGAGGAAGCGGTACTCAACGACACCGCGGCATGGCCCCGGGAGATCGCCGAGGACCTGACCCGGTCCTGGCGCGGCGGCCCTTCCCTGTACGACCGCGAGAGGCGGCGGCTGGAGGAGTGGACCGGACGTTCGCTCACCCTCGAGCCCACCGAGCACACCGATCTCGGCCTGGACGGACTGGCGTTCTCCTCACTGCCCAAGGCCGTGCGACCGGACGGGGACGACGGCCGCTGGGAGGCGTACTCACCCCTGCACGACGGCGCAGCCGATGTCGTCGCCGATGCCGAGGTCCTGGGCGTGCTGGTGACGGACGGCAGGGTCCGCGGCGTCCGCCTGCGGCGCCCGGACGGCGCCGTGGCGGACGTGCGCGCCGACCGTGTGGTGCTCTGCGCCAGCACCTTCGAGAACTCCCGGCTCGCCCTCCAGGCGCTGTACGACACCGGTGCGCGCGATGTGCCCGTCCTGACCGGCCTGGTCGACAAAGTGGCCCAGGGGGTGGTGGTGCCCGTCGCGGTGGACCGGCTGCCCGATCCGTGGCGGCGGCTGGCGTCCAGCGGCGAGAACCTGCTGGCTCCCTGCCCGCCGGGTCCGGGCGGCGCGGTGGGCAATCTCTTCCTGCACACGTCGACGACGCCCGACGGATTGGCACTCCTGGAGTTCTATGTGCTGGGCGAGCAGCACCGGGGCGAGCACGGCAGGCTCATCTGCGATCCGGCCGGGCCGTGGCCATGGCCCGTCGTCGTCGACGGCCGCCACGACGCCGTCGACGACGCCATCATCGAGGCGCAGCGGCAGCTGCTGACCACCGTGTGGGAGACCGTGCGCGGCCGCCTGGGCCTGGATCCGGCCACCCTCCACTTCACCGATCCGCTCGGTGCCGAGCCGCTCGCCACCACCTTCAAGCGGACCGCCGGCATCACCTCGCCCAGACCACCGCACACCTATGCCTTCCGGCTGGGAAGCGAGCTGCACGAGGCGGGCACCCTGCCGTACGGACCGATGCTCACCACCGACGGCGAACTGCGTGGTGTCCGCGGGCTGTACGTCAGCGGACCGGCCACCTTCCCCCGGACCGGCGCGGCCAATCCGGTCCTGACGATCCTCGCCCTGGCCAGGCGCCTCGGGGCCCATCTGGCGAAGTAGCCCCGACCGCGCCGCCACCCGCCCCGGGGCCATCCGCCCCGGGGTCACGCTTTTACCCTGTGCCTGGAGGAGCTTCAGACGTTGCCGACGGACAGGTCATGTCCGCGGCGATGGTGATCTAGGGGAATTCCTCATACCCGGTAGAGGCTCTTGCCTTCGACCTGACGCACCGTCATGATCGATGCAGCTGAGTTGTTCGTGCTCGCGGACGCGATCGGCGAGCGCGCCCTGGGATGGAAGCCCGGCACTCCCATCGAGGACGCGCTCAACCGCACGATCGCCTGGTACCGGACTCGGCACTCGGAGCGGCGACGTGCTCGTCGGTGACCGTCGAGGCCCGCCGCCGCGAGGTGTGGCCCAAGAAGGGACCGGCGGGTACCGGTCCAGGCGGAGGAGCGTCAGGGCCGCCGTGCTCGTGGATCGCGCCCAGGCGCTCCGTCCGGTGTCACCTGACGTCTCCCTCACGGTCGTCGGAGCTGGTGATCAGGAATTCCCAACCCCGTTTGCGCAGCAGGTAACCCGCCTGGAAACGGCTCTCCGACCCCAGGCGCTCCATGACTTTCGCGATGTGTCTGCGGCATGTGCGCACCGAGATGTCCAACCGCCGGGCGATCTCCTCGTCGCGTATGCCCTGGACCAGCAGTCGGACGATGTCCTGTTGCACGCTGTCGGCCAGCTCGCGGGCCTCGTGCTGTCTCCCCGCCTCACCCGCGAAGTCCAGGCCCTGCTCCCAGGACCGGTCGAACGCGCGGGCCAGGAAGTCGACCACGGACGTCTCCCGGACGACGACGCTGCCCTGGGCACCGTCGCCGATGAGCACCGCCACCTGCCGGTCGAACACGACGATCCGGTCGTGCAGCTCGCCGACGGTGCGCACCTCGGCGGCCGCTCGGCGTGCCGCCGAGGTATGGGCTCGGGTGGTGGCGTCGAGCCGTGACGGATGCTGGTACAGCACCCGGACCCGCACCCCGTCGTGCACCCCGTCACGCGGTCTGGTCTCACCCCATAATGCCTGCCGGAGTGCTCTGGGCACGGGATCCTTGCCGGGGTTGGCGACCAGCACCTCGCGCGTACACGACGCGGCGAGGTCGCTCAGCGCGTCATCCACGTCGTCGGCACAGGAGAGCGGTTCGGTCGCGCTCTGGTCGCCCGCGACGAGGTAGATGGACATCAGCCGGTCGAATTCGTCACGCGTCCGGCTGACCTCCAGCCGGTACCGGGTGATGGCGTTCTCCAAGGGGAGCATCGCCTCGGCGAGCGCCGCGTCGGGTCGGGCGGCGACGATCGCGCTCCGGTCGGGCAGCTCCCGCAGCAGTCGCCAGTCCACCAGCGTCTCCACGGCGTCCCGCAGCTCGCTGGGGCTTAAACCCAGGGCGGTGGCCATGGCCGGGTAGTCGACTTGCCTGTTCTCCAGGACCCAGTCGTAAACCTGGTAGGCGTGTTCCTCCAGCCGCGGTGGCAGCAACATCGTCGTGTCGGCTTTCGGTGGCCGATGGGCGCGATGGGAATCGGTCACCCTTCCCCGACCATTTCCGTTGTCCACGAATTCCCTTTCCATGCGTTGGCTACTCCCTGCTTCGCACGAGCCCGTCATGCGTAAACCTGCTTTCGTCAACCTGCCGGTGCCGTGAAATGACGACATCGTCGAGCGGACGGTCGGGTGTTGTGGGATGAGGGAGGTGGTGCGACGTGCGGGCGAAGAGCGGGTGGCGAACCATCCGTCGCCGTGGTGCCGGGAGCCGCGTGCCGCCGACTCACCAGGCGCCTGGTGTTCCCCAGATGCTGACGTCCGTACAAGCCGATGCCAGGCGCGTCCACGCTGGGCAGCGTAGCCGCCGGAACAGGACAGGAACAGGGCGCGGGACGGCAGTTGAGGCACATGCACCCGGCAACACAGGTGGGTGCCATGTCGGGGTGGCGGGCGTCGGCGTCGTCAACGGTGCGCTGAGCGGCTGTGGACACGGTGAGTATGCCGGGCCGGTGACAGTAGTCGGCTGGAGGGATGCCACGGCCGTGGAGCCGGAAGCATGATCGTCACGTGTCCGGGGCGAAGTCGGCTCGTGCTCTTCGCCGGTCCCAGTAGTCAGGAGTCGTGATGCTGTCTCGGTGTCGAAGAGACTCGACGCGTCGGGTGACGGGAAGCCCGGTGTCCGGACGCGGCACGCGGGAATGCGCCTCATGAGCGGTGATCTCGGTCCCGCACTGCCGGAGGACCAATTTCGACGACTGGCTCACGAAACGGCCGACATCGTGGCCGACTATCTGGCCGGCATCCGCCAGGACCCGGTCGTCCGCGTCATGCCGGACACCGTGCGACGGCGACTGAAGGAACAAGAACTCGGCGATGATTCCGTTTCCGCCGCGCAATTGGTACAGGAAATCAGAGAATTCGTCCTGCCGTATCCGATGGGCAACGGGCATCCGCGGTTCTTCGGCTGGATAAACTCGGCCCCGGCGCCGGTCGGCATCCTCGCGGAAATGCTGGTGGCCGCGCAGAATCCGAGTGCCGATGTGGGCGATATCGCGGCGCTGCACGTGGAAACCGCTGTGCTCGAGTGGTTCAAGGATCTGATGGGATTCCCCTCGGCGGCGGCGGGAATTCTAATCAGCGGCGGAACGATGGCGACCCTGACCGGCCTGGCCGCCGCCCGCCAGTGGGTCGCCGAGAGCGATGGCTGGGACGTCCGCCGAGACGGGGTACGGCCACCTGACGGACGGCGGTTGCTCGTCTATGTCTCCGAGGAGACGCACAGCTCCGTGCGCAAGGCCGTCGAACTGCTGGGTCTGGGATCTTCGGCGCTGAGAACCGTCGAGGTCGACGATGGCTATCGGATGGATCCCGACGCTCTCGCGCGGCGGATCGAGCGGGATGCCGAGCTGGGCGAGCGACCCTTCTGCGTCGTCGCCACCGCGGGCACGGTCAACTCGGGCGCGATCGATCCCCTGGCACGCATCGCGGACATCTGCGACCGGCACGGTCTGTGGCTGCACATCGACGGCGCGTACGGCGCGATCGCGCGTACCCATCCCCGGGTGGCGCCGGAGTTGCGGGGGATCGCCCGAGCCGATTCCCTGAGCATCGATCCGCACAAGTGGCTCTCGGTGCCGGTGGAGTGCGGATGCGCGCTGGTCAGGGACGGAGAGCTGCTGCGCCGGACGTTCGCCTACGTCCCGCCGTATCTGCACACCGAAGAGGGAGTGGGCATCGGCGGACCCGATTTCGCCCAGTACGGGTTCCAGCAGACCCGGGGATTCCGCGCGCTGAAGCTGTGGGCGGTGCTGCGCCACATGGGCCTGCGGGGACTGCGGGAGATGATCGGGCGGCACCTGGCTCTCGCACGCGAACTGGCGGCACTGATCGACGACGCGCCGGACCTGCACATGGCGGCGCCGGTCACGCTGTCGGTCGTGGCGTTCCGCTATGTCCCGGCCGGCGCCACCGACGATCCCGAGGCGCTGAACAGGCTCAACCGCGCCATCGAGGCCGAGGTGCAGAACGACGGCCGGGTCTTCCTCACCACCACCCGGCTGCGCGGGCGGCTGGTCCTGCGCGCCTGCGTACTGCACTACGACACGCGTTCGGAGGATCTCGTCGAACTCGTGCACGTGGTCCGGGAGGTCGGCGCCGCCCTGGCCGCGAAAGGCGCGTCCGATCCGTCCTGGCCATCCATGGAAGCGGAGGGAACTTAAGCCATGAGCAACTGCGACGTCACTCTCGAACCCAGCTTCACGATCGCACCGGTGCCGCCCCGGATGTTCGGCGCCCTGGTGGAGCACATGGGCCGCTGTGTGTACGGCGGCGTCTACGAGCCCGGCCACCCCAAGGCCGACGCCGCCGGCCTGCGCCAGGACGTCCTCCAACTGACCCGCGAACTGGGCGTCACCATGGCCCGCTATCCCGGTGGGAACTTCGTCTCCAGCCTCGACTGGGAGGACACCGTCGGTCCCGTCGAGGAACGCCCGACCCGCCTCGAACTGGCATGGCGGGAGATCGAACCCAACACCTTCGGCCTGAATGAGTTCATGTCGTGGACGCGGCTGGCCGACGCCGAACCGATGATGGTGGTGAACTTCGGCACCCGCGGTCTCGCCGACGCGTGCAACCTGCTCGAGTACACCAACTTCCCCAGTGGTACGAAGTACTCGGACCTGCGCATCTCACACGGTGTCCGGGACCCGTACGGCATCAAGTTGTGGTGCATCGGCAATGAGCAGGACGGCCCGTGGCAGATCGGGCAGAAGTCGGCCGTGGAGTACGGTCTCGCCGCGGCCGAGACGGCCAAGGCGATGAAGCGGATCGACCCGACCATCGAGGTGGTCTCCTGCGCCAGCTCCTGGCGCTTCCTGCCGACCATGAACAGCTGGCAGGCCACCGTACTCGAGCACGCCTATGAGTATGTGGACTACGTATCCCTGCACGGCTACTTCGAACCCATCGAAGGCGACCGCGCCGGATACCTCGCCTCCGGCCTGGTCATCGAGGAGCTGATCGACGCGGCGGTGGCCACCTCGGACTACGTCGGCGCGAAGCAGCGGTCGAAGAAGAAGCTCCAGGTGGCCTTCGACGAGTGGAACATCTGGTACGAGAGCCGGTTCAGCATCGACGACCGGTACGCCGACCAGAGCCTCACCTGGGAGTTCGCGCCACGGCTGATCGAGGACACCTATACGGCCGAGGACGCGGTGGCGGTCGCGGGCATATTGATGAGCCTGCTCAGGCACAGCGATCGGGTGACGGTCGCCTGCCTGTCGGAGCTGGTCAATGTGATCGCCCCGATTCGTGCCGAGCCCGGCAGCGAAGCCTGGCGCCAGACCACCTTCTATCCCTTCGCGCTGATGGCGCGGTACGCCCGCGGCGACGTCCTGCGGATCGAGCCGCGGGTGGAGAAGCTGCACTCGGCCACGTACGGCGATGTGCCGGCGGTCGACGTGCTGGCCACTCACGATCCGGAGTCCGGTGCCGTCGCCGTCTTCGCGGTGAACCGGCACAGCGAGCCGATGACACTCCAGGTCGCGATGCGGGCCCTGCCGGAGATGTCGGTCGTCGAGCATGTGGTGATGGGCGGTACCCGGCTCGACGCCACCAACACGGAGGCGCACCCGGAGCAGGTCGTGCCGGAGCCCAGCAAGGAGCACGAGATCGCTGATCACAAGCTCCTCGCGCAGCTGCCGCCGACCTCCTGGACCATGCTCCGGCTCGACCCCACGGCCGCACTGCGCGACTAGCGGACGTCCCCGAGGCGAAGCGTGATGAGATGAGTGGTGGTGTGGTGTGGCTGCGGGCTTCCAGTGCATCGACCTGTCGGCGTGGTACAACAACGTGGGATTGACGAGGCCGGACAACACCTCCGCGGGTGCGTTCAACGTCTGGCGCAACTCGCTGCCCGCGCCCGAACTGCCGTGCGGACAGCGCGTCACCGTCGAGGGTGTTCCGTTTCTCCTGCCGCCGGCCGACGGCGACCGATACGACAACGTACGGTGCGACGGGCAAGTGGCGCCGGTGCCCCGCGGTGCGTACGACTGGGTCTATCTGCTCACCACCGCCGAGCGCAGGGTCGAGGACGAGATGGCCCTGCACTTCGCCGACGGTGCCGTGGACTTCGAACCGCTGCGGGTGTCCGACTTCTGGGTGGCCCCCGCGGCGTTCGGTGAGACCGCGGCCTTCACCACCACCGTCATGCACTATCCCCGCCACGTCCAACGGAACGTGCCGGCGACCGTCTGGTCCCAGCGGGTCCCGGTCACCCGCAGAGGGCGGCTGCGCGCCGTCCGGTTCCCGGACAACCTCGCCGTCCACATCCTCGCCATGACCTTGTGCGAGGCGGAGCGGAGGTCCCACGGTGCCGACTGATGCGACGCGTGGACACGATGAAGTGGCCCAGTGGTACCGGGACCCGGTGAGCTGCCTGCAGTCGACACTGGCCACGGTGCTGATCCACGCGGGCGAGGACCCGCTGGCCGCCCTCGGCCAGGCATGGGAGTTCCGTTACCTGCCGGGGGATGTGCGGCCGGAGGAGTTCTACTGGCCGTGCCGCGTCCCCGGTGACCTCGCCCGCAGCGTACTGCCGTACCTGAAGGTGACGTCCCGGTGGCACGCACTGCACGCCTCCGATCCCCTCACGCCCTGGCAGGACGCGCTGGAATGCGGTGAGCTGCCGATCGTCGTCGTCGACAACTACCACCTGCCGTTCCGGCCCGCGTATCACGATGTCCACGCCGCCCACCTGCTGGTGCTCTGTGCCGTGGACCGCGACTCCGGTACGGTCCACGTCTCCGACGCCATGCCGCCCGCTTTCCACGGCACCCTCGCCGTCGAGGACCTGCTGCGCGCGTGCGATTCCCCCTGCCCACCCGACCACCAGGACAGATTCTTCAGCGGCCAACCCGTTGGCGGGCGCTGGCTCCAGGTCCGGCTGGACGCGCCGAGCCCACCGCTGACCAGGCAACGGCTGCGCGAGGTGCTGACGGAGAACCTGCGCGGCTTCACCCAGGACGGGGCCACCCCGGCATCCCACTGGGCCGGCCGGGACGGTCTGCGCCGCTACCGGGACCTGCTCGCCCACGCCGTACGGGCCGCGGCCGTCCCGACGCTCGGCGAGGTCTACACCCACGGCTGGAGCCAGCAGGCCCAGGCCGCCCTGCACGGGGAACTGCTGCGGCGGTGCGGTTTCGCATGGGAGCTGCCCCGGCTGGCCGAGGCCGGACGGCGGGTGGAGCACGTGGCGCACAGCTGGACGGCGGTACGGGTGTGCGCGGCTCACTGGAGCGCCTCGCCCCCGGGGCCGAGGAAGTCGCCGGAGCGGCTGCTGCGCCACTTCGACCGGCTCAGCCGGTCCTACGACGTCGCCCTGGCGGCGGTCGACGAAGCGGTGCGGGAGTTGTGATGACACGACCCGCGTCGCGCGACGTGACGAGCATGCGACCAGGGAGGGTGTAGTGAGTACCACGCAACGGCCGACGGGCACGGCCGTAGGCAGACGGGCGAGGCTCGCCGCGTTCGGCGGGACGCCGGCCGTGCCGCCGGGCGCACGCGACCTGCCCTGGCCGGTGATCACTGAGGAGGACCGGGCGGCGCTGTTCGCGGCCTTGGACGGTGGCCGGCTGGTGTCCAACACCGACGGACCGACCGCGGTGAGCGAACTGGAGGCCCGCTGGGCCGAGTTCTGCGGCGTCCCGCACTGCGTCGCCACCTCCAACGGCACGACCGCGCTGGCCACCGCGCTGTACGCACTGGGTGTGGGGCCGGGAGACGAAGTGATCGTGCCCGCGCTCAGTTTCATCGCCACCGGACTGGCCCCGCTGCACCTGTCGGCGGTGCCGGTCTTCGCCGACGTCGACCCGGTCACCATGACCCTCGACCCCCGGTCGGCCGCGGAGCTGATCACCGAGCGCACGGCCGCGATCATCCCCGTCCATCTGCACGGGCACCCGGCCGACATGGACGCCGTGGGCGTATTGGCGGCACGGCACGGTCTGGCCGTCATCGAGGACGCGGCGCAGGCACACGGCGCGATGTGGCGCGGCCGGCCCGTCGGCTCGCTCGGCGACTGCGCGGCCTTCAGCCTTCAGGTCACCAAGAACCTGCCCACCTGCGGAGAGGGCGGACTGCTCACCACATCGGACCCCGAGGTGGCCGAACGCGCCACGCTGGCCCGCCAGTTCGGCGAGGAGATGGTCCCCGGCAGGGAGCGCGACTACGTGAGCCGCATCCTGGGCTGGAACCACAAGATGAACCCGCTCCAGGCCGCGTTCGCGCTGTCCCAGCTCGACAGGTTCGCCGCGTACGAGGCCGCTCGGCAGCGCACCATCCCGCCGTTCCTGGCCAGGATCGCCGAGCTGCCGGGGATCACCGTGCCCACGGTCCACCCCGGTGCCACCCACGCGTGGCACATCCTGCGCTTCCGGTTCGATCCGGTGGCGGCGGGCATGGACGGGGTGAGCCCCGTGGGCTTCCGGCGCACCCTCCACCGGTTGCTGCGCGCCGAAGGCGTGCCGGTGTCCCGGTACCAGGTGATGCCGCTGCCCGAGCAGAAGGTCTTCACCGACCAGGCCGGCATCGGGCGCGGTCACCCCTGGACCGGCGCGCCACCGCCACCGAGCGCACCCCATCCGGTGGCCACCGGCATCGTCGAGGACTCGCTCACCCTCCAGCGCAGACATCTGCACCCGGCCGCGGGTGAGCTGCTGGAGCGGTACGCCACCGCGTTCGAGAAGGTCTGGCACCACCTCCCGACCGTCGAGTCGATGGCGAGGGCGGCGGCATGACGCCGATGGCGAGACCGGACGTACGGGAGGCCGCCGAGCATCCGCTGGAGCCCACCGCCGCCGGCCGTGCGGACCTGGAAGCGGTGTCGCACCGCATCCGCCATCACATCGTGGACATGTGCGCCACGCCGGAGGGCGGACACCTGGGCGGGTCCATGTCGGCGGCGGACATCCTCGCGGTCCTGTACTTCTCCGTACTGCGTGTCGACCCGGCGCGCCCACACCATCCGGACCGGGACATCTTCCTGCTGAGCAAGGGGCACGCGGCCATCGCGCTCTACGCCACGCTGGCCGAGCGCGGCTTCCTGCCGGTGGCGGAGCTGGGCGGCTTCGGGACCCGGCGGGGACGGCTGATGGGACACCCGGTGACCGCGGTGCCCGGCGTGGAGCTGCCGACCGGCTCGCTCGGACACGGCCTGTCGCTCGGCATCGGCTTCGCGATGGCCGCGCGCTGGGCGGGGAGCCGCCGCCGCACCTTCGTCCTCCTGGGCGACGGCGAGTTGCAGGAAGGCTCGTGCTGGGAAGCGGTGATGGCCGGTGCGGGACACGGCGTCGACAACCTGGTGGCCATCGTGGACCGCAACGGACTCCAGCTCGCCGGCGAGACCGACCAGGTCTGTCCGGCCGGACCGCCGGCCGAGCGCTGGCGCGCCTTCGGCTGGGAGGTGCGGGAGGTGGACGGACACGACCACGCGGCCGTGTCGGACGCGCTGGCCCGCACACCCTGGGTGCCGGGCAGGCCCAGCGTCGTCATCGCGCACACGGTGAAGGGCCGTGGGCTGCCGTTCCTCGCCGGAAAGCCGGCCGGCCACTACGTCACGCTCTCCGAGGAGAACCGCCAGCGGGCACATCGCATACTCGACATCGGCGCGCGGCGGGGAGGACGAGCATGAACCGGCCGGTCGCCACCCGTACCGCCTACCGCGACCATCTGATCCAGCTGATGCGCACCGACCCCCGGGTGGTCTGCGTGGACACCGACACCGGCCTCTTCGCGGGCGCGGACTTCGGTCCCGCCGCCGAGCGCTACCTGAATCTGGGCATCGCCGAGCAGAACGCCATGGGAGTCGCCGCGGGACTGGCCGCCTCCGGATGGCGGCCGTACGTCAACACGATGGCCGCCTTCGCCGCCAGCCGGGCCGTTGAGTCAGTGAAGATCGACATCGCGTACAACGGGTTGCCCGTGTGCGTCGTGGCCACCCACGGCGGCGTGGCCGCCGGTCACCTGGGCCCGACCCACCATGCGCTGGAGGATCTGGCGGTGATGCGGACCCTGCCCAACATGACGGTCCTGGTACCCGGCGACGCCGCGGCCACCGTCAGCCTGCTGGAGCAGGTGCGACACCGCTCGGGCCCCGCCTACGTCCGCCTCGGCCGGAAAGCCACCCAGCCCCTTCCCCGCACCGACGGCGAGCCGGTCGTGGGCGAGCTCCAGCAGATGCGCAGCGGAGACGACGTGGTCATCGTGGCCACGGGCCCGCTGCCCACCCTGCGCTCGCTGGCCGCCGCGGACGCGCTCCACCACCACGAGGACATCCACGTATCGGTGGTCCAGGCGCACACGCTCAAACCGTTCGACCCGGCCGCGCTGCTTCACACGGTCCTGACCGCCCGACTGGTCGTCACGGTCGAGGAGCACTGGCGCACCGGCGGCCTGGGCTCCACGGTCGCCGAGGTACTGGCCGACGCGTGCGGCCCACCCCTGGTCCGGCTCGGCTTTCCGGACGGTTTCGGGCACACCCCCGGAACCCAGGAACAACTGCTCGACGCGGTGGGGCTCACGGCGGCGGGGATCGCCGACCACATCCGGCGCGCACTGCGGACCGACAGGCGGAGGACGACGGTATGAGCGCACCAGTGGCCGGGGACGCGGTCGCCGTACTCGCCTCGCGGGTGGGCGTCGAGGAGAAGCGCATCCTCACCGAGCTCCAGCGCCGCGGCGTCTGCTGCGAACAGGTCGACGTCCGGACGCTGTGGACCGATACGCGGGCCCCCGCCGGACGGTGGCGACTGGCGATCAACCGGGAGATCGGCTTCTACCGCTCGGTCCACACCGCCCGCGCGCTGCAAGCCCAGGGAGTGCGGGTCTGCAACTCGGCCGAGGCCACCGAGGTGTGCGGGGACAAGTGGCGCAGTGCCCTGGCATTCGACCGAGCGGGCCTGCGGACGCCGCGCACCGTGCTCGCGTTGAGTCCGGACGCGGCACTGGACGCGCTCGACGCCATCGGCTACCCGGCCGTGCTCAAGCCCCTGGTCGGCTCGTGGGGCCGGATGGTCGCGTTCGTCCCCGACCGGCGGACGGGCCGGACCCTGCTGGAATACGTCGCCGCGCTGCCCCATCCCCAGTCCCGCGTCGTATGCGTGCAGGAGTACATCGGCGGCGGGCGTGAACTGCGGGTGCTGGTGGCCGGCGGCGAACCGGTGGCGGCGATGTGGCGACGCGGCGCCGACTGGCGGGGCAACGTCGCCCTGGGCGGTCGCGGGACGTACTGCGAACCGAGTGCGGACGTGGCCACGACGGCGGTTGCGGCGGCCGACTGCGTCGGCGCCGACATCGCGGGGGTGGACCTGATCGAGACCGACGACGGTGGCGTGCGGGTACTGGAGGTCAACCACCGTGTCGAGTTCGCGGGGCTCCAGGCCGCGGCGGCGGACCGGGTCGATGTCGCCGCACGCCTGGTGGACCACGTCCTGCGGGAGGTCCGATGAGTATCCGGGTGGCCGTCGTCGGAGGCGCCGGATACATCGGCGGCGAACTGCTGCGCCTGCTGCTGCTCCACCCGCGGGTCGAGGTCGCCGCGGTCACCTCCACGCGGCTGGCCGGCCGCCGGATCGACGGCAGCCACCCCAACCTGCGTGGCCTGACGGACCAGCGGTTCCTCGCCCCGGAGCACCTGAGCGACTACGACGTGGCCTTCCTGGCCATGCGGCACACCGAGACGATGGGCTGGCTCACCCGCCACAGTGGCCTGGCGAAACTGGTCATCGACCTGTCCGCCGACTTCCGGCTGCGCGATCCGGCCGTCTTCCAGCGCTATTACGGCCTTCCCCATGACACCCCCGGCGCGTTGGACTCCTTCGTGTACGGACTGCCGGAGCTGCACCGGGCCGAGCTGCGCGGCGCCGACCGCATCGCGGTACCGGGGTGCACCGCCGCGGCGGCCATCCTGGCTCTGCATCCGCTGGCCGCCGGTGACCTGATCACGGGCCGGGTCGTGGTGGACGCACGCACCGGTTCGAGCGGCGCGGGCGCCGGCGCGGGCGAGCAGAACCTCCACGCCGAACGCAGCGGCGCGATGCGGGTCTTCGCACCCGTGGGACACCGCCACGAGGCCGAGATCAGCCAGGAGACCGGGCGAACCGTGACCATGACGGCGACCGGGTTCGAGGCGGTGCGCGGCGTCCAGGTCGTCTGCCATGTGGCCCTGCGCGAGGGCGTGGACGAGATGGCGGTACGCAGGGCCTACCGCCACCACTACCAGGACGAGCGGTTCGTGCGCGTGGTGGCCGCGAAACGCGGCAACTACCGCTTCCCCGAGCCGAAGATCCTGTCCGGCTCCAACCTCTGCGACGTCGGCTTCGCGACGGGCACCGGCCTCGGCACAGCCGACGCGGCCATCGCCGTCGGAGCGCTGGACAACCTGATGAAGGGCGGCGCGGGCAACGCCGTGCAGTGCATGAACCTGCGCATGGGCTGGCCCGAAGAGCTCGGGCTCACGTTTCCCGGACTGCACCCGATCTGAGGAGGTGGCGATGGCGGAGCTCACGGTGGTGAAGTGCGGGGGACACACGGCGGTCGAGCCACGGGCGGTGTGCCGCGATCTGGCCTGGCTGCGCTCGACGGGCCACCGGGTGGTGCTGGTCCACGGAGGCTCGGTGGACATCGATCGGTTCGCCGACCGGCTCGGGGTACCGCGGCGCCGGCTGCGTGCCACGAACGGGACGGTGGCCCGGCACACCGACCAGGCCATGCTGGAAGTGGTGCAACTGGCCCTCGGCGGCGTGGTCAAACCCAGGTTCGTCAGCGAGCTGGCGAAAGTGTCGGTACCGGCGGCGGGACTGACCGGCATGGACGCGGGCCTGGTCCTCGCCCGGCGCAAGGCCGTCACACGGACCGTCGTCGACGGTCGCGTCGTGGTCGTCCGGGACAACCACGCCGGGCTCATCGAGCGCGTGAACACCCCTCTCCTGCGGCAGATGCTCGCCTCGGACGTGGTGCCGGTCCTCTCCCCACCCGCGATCACCGAGGACGGCGCCGCCGTGAACGTCGACGCCGACCGCATGGCGGCCGCCGTCGCCTCGGCCCTGTCGGCAACGAGCCTGATCATGCTGACGGCAGCCCCCGGCGTACTCCGCGATCCGCACGACGAGGCATCCGTGCTGCCGGTGTGCCACGTGGACGGCGGTACCGCCGACGCCGAGCTGGCGGGCGGCATGGCCGTGAAGGTGCACGCCGGGGAGCGGGCGCTGCGTACGGGCGTGCCCCGCGTGGTGGTGGCGGACGGGCGGCTGGACCACCCGGTACGCGCGGCGATGGAGGGTGGCGGAACCACCCTGAAGAGGGCATCCGACGGTGTGCGGAGGCATGGATGAACGGACGTCCCGAGGTCTCCGCGAGCGAGGCGACCGAGCTGTTGCGCCATATCGTCGAGATCCCGTCGCCGTCGTACCACGAGGCCGCGCTGGCGCGTTATCTGGTGGAACGCTTACGGAGCTGGGGCTTCACCGCCTCCGTGGACCCGGCCGGCAACGTGATCGGTGAGCTGGACCGCGGGCCGGGGCCGACCGTCCTGCTGCTGGCCCACATGGACACCGCCCCGGGCACGCCCCGGGTGAGATGTGCCGACGGCCGCCTCTACGGGCGCGGCACGGTGGACGCGAAGGGGCCGCTGGCGGCCATGGTGTGCGCCGCCGTCAACGCGCACTCCTTCCGGGGGCGACTGCGCCTGGTCGCGGCGGTGGAGGAGGAGACGCCGGGCTCGCGTGGTGCCACCGAGTACGTCCGCCGTGGCCACCGTCCGGACGCGCTGATCGTCGGCGAGCCGAGCGGCGTGGACACCGTGGTCCTGGGCTACAAGGGACGGCTCGACCTCCGGTACGACGTGCGCTGTCCCGCGGCACACCCGACCAGTCCGGAGCCGCGGGCGACGGAACTGGCGGTGCTGGCGTGGCGGTCGCTGCTGGAGATGCTCGGCCCCGCCTCCCATTTCGCCTTCGACCGCCCCGGCGTCACGCTCACCGAACTGAGCGGCGACCTGACGACCGCCTCGGCACACCTCACCGTCCGGACCCCGCCGGGCTTCGACGCCGACGCCTGTGCCGGGGAACTCCGGCAGCGGGTCGGGCGGGGCGAGGTGAGCGTCGTCCACGCGGTACCGGCGTGCCGGGTGCGGCGGACCGACCCGGTGGTCCGTGCGCTGACGCGCGCGATCCGCGGGCAGGACCTGCTACCGCGCGCCAAGGTCAAGACCGCCACCTCGGACATGAACACCGTCGCTGAGTACTGGGAGGTTCCGATGGCCACCTACGGTCCCGGTGACAGCCGGCTGGACCACACGGAAGACGAGCACATCGTGCTCGTCGAGTACCACCGGTCGATCGCGGTACTCGCCGAAGCGCTCACCGCGCTGCCCGCGTCCCTCCCGGCCATGCCACGACCCGCCCCGGGCGCGCAGGGGCCGGGCAGGGCGTGGGCGGCGACGCAGGGGCGGCTGTCATGACGCGGCCGCCGAGCGTCCTGGCGCTGTGGAGCGCTCCGCGGTCACGGTCCACCGCGTTTCTGCGCATGATGGTCGAGCGCGGCGACCACACCGTGCTGCACGAGCCGTTCTCCCATCTGCTCGACTTCGGTCACGCCACGGTCGGCGAGCGCGAGGTGCGCAGCGAGGACGAGCTCATCGCCGCGATCCGCCGGCAGGCCGCTAAGGGTCCGGTGTTCTTCAAGGACACCACCGACTTCCGCTACGAGGGACTGCTGGCGGACACGGCGTTCCTGCGCGAGGCCACCCACACCTTCATCGTGCGCCACCCGGCACCGGTCATCGCCTCCCACTACGCCCTGAACCCCGATGTGGGCCGGGACGACATCGGCTTCGGCCGGCTGGCGGAAATCTATGACGCGGTACACGCGGCCACCGGAACCGAACCGGTGGTGATCAGCTCCGAGGAACTGGTGGCGGACCCGGCGACCACGGTGCGGGCATACTGCGACGCCGTCGGGCTGCGGTTCGCCCCGGCGGCCATGTCCTGGCAGGCCGGCCTGCTGCCGCAGTGGCAGCGGACCAGCCGCTGGCACGAACACACCAGCCGCACGACCGGTTTCGCGGACGTGGGGACGAGCTATCCGGACACGGTGGACAACCACCCTCTCCTGCGTGACTTCTTCCAGTACCACCTGCCGTACTACCAGAAGCTGTATGAGCGTCGGCTGACCCCGAAGAACGGAAATACCGTGCACGACCAACGCAAGGCGGTGGAGAAATGACAACGGAAACCATGGATCAGTCGGACAGCGTGAAGCTGGACTGCCCGATGTGCGAAAGCCCGATCCGGTACCAGGACACCGTGGTACTCAACGAGATCATCGAATGCGGCGAATGCCGCAGCGAGCTCGAGGTGGTCAGCGTGGACCCGCTCCTGCTGGCCCTCGCTCCGGATGTCGAGGAGGACTGGGGAGAGTAGCCGGCTCCCCCCACACGACATGGGGATCGGCCGATCGGTGTGGGCCGGAGCGGTCCGGCCCATCCCGATCGGCGCGTCCCGCACACCGCATCGGCATGACAGCGACAACCACAAGGAGGAGCCATGACCGTCGCGGCCCTTGTCGTCTCGCACAACAGGTGCGACCTTCTGAGGAAGTGCCTGTCGGCGCTGCTCGCGCAGACTCGGCCGCTGGACGAGATCCTGGTCGTCGACAACGATTCGAGCGATGGCAGCGTCGACATGGTGCGCCGTGAGTTTCCCTCCGTCACGGTGGTGCGGAGTCCGACCAACATCGGCGGCGCCGGCGGCTTCTCGCTGGGGGTCGACACCCTGCTCGGGCATGGCCACAGCTTCGCCTGGCTCATGGACGACGACGCCGAGCCGAGGGAAGACGCCTTGGAGCCGCTGCTGTCCGCCATGCACGCCACGGGGGACAAGCCCGGCTTCGTCGCGTCGACGGTACTCGCACCCGACGGAACCAAGATCCCCAGTCACATTCCGCTGCGCATACCCGTGGCGGAGAACCATGGACTGCCCACGCCCCCCGACACCTACCCGGCGGCGCATTCGACCTTCGTGGGCGTGCTCATCAATCTGGAGACGGCCGGCAGCACCTACCTTCCCATCGCCGACTTCTTCATCTGGTGGGACGACTCGGAGTACACCTCCCGGCTCCAGACCCTCGCCGGCGGACTCGCCAGCACCACCAGCATCGTGGTGCATCCGGACAAGCCGGAGTGGAAGGACCTCGGTCCCCGTCTGCGTTTCGATGTCCGCAACCGGATCTGGATCCTCAAGCACCGTCGACTCGCCTCCGCCCGGGGCCGGGAACGCGCCGCCGAGGCGTTCTGGACGGGAATCTGGTCGCAGGCGAAGAACGCCCGCCGGAAGGACCGGTTCGTCCGGTACCTGGTCCAGGGCCTGTGGGAGGGCGTCTTCACCCGGCCGCGGCCGGTGCTCCCGGCCCGTCGTACGGCGAACGACAGCCCATGGACGGAATCGGGCAGCCGCCCGTGAGGTCACCCGCTCAAGCCGACGGGGTATACGACGTCGATCCCGCGCATACCCCGTCCAGCGGACTGACGATACCGGCCCGGAACGCGAAGGAGACGAGCTCGGCCCGGTCACGCACATGCAGCTTCTGGCGGATTCTGTACAGGTGGGTGCGGACGGTCGACGAACTGATGAACAAGGTGCGTGCGGTGTCGTCCAGTGAGTTGCCCAGGGCGAGCGTCACCACGATTTCGCGCTCCCGGCGGGTGAGTATCTGAGCCCGCACTTGGAGCACGCGGTCCACGATGGCCGTCCTCGCCCTGAGCCAGTTGATGAGATCACCGGCCAGGGACGGCATCACGTAGATGTCCCCGTTCGCCACCGCCTCAACGGCCCGGATCATCTCGACCGAATCGGCGTCGCCCGCGATGACACCCCGGACTCCGGACTCGAGCAGAGCGTTCGTCGCGGCGGCGGTCGTCTCGTGGGAGACCGCGAGCACCGGCGGGCAGACCTCGCTGTCGGCCCCGAGCCAGCGCATCACCTCGCCCATCTCACCGCTGGTCGCCGAAAGGTCGGCGACGACGAGGTCCGAGTGCGTGGTCCGCCAGACGGCGAAGCTGTCGCGGGGATCCGTCGTGACGTCCACGACCGACACGCGCGGCGCCGCACTCAGCATGGTGCGCAGCCCCTCGCGGGTGATCGCTCGCGGTGCGCAGACAACGACCTCGATACTCATGAGCGGAGGCGTGTGGCGAAGCGCGGCAGAAGGTGGTTGTCAAAGAGACTCAGCGCCGAGCCGATGGCCATATGCATGTCCAGATACTTGTAGGTGCCGAGGCGTCCCCCGAAGAACACATCGGGCTCGCTCCGGGCCAGCTCCCGGTAACGGGAAAGGATCTTCCGGTCGTTCCGCGAATTGATGGGGTAGTAGGGCTCGTCCGAGCGCTCGGCGAATCGTGAGAACTCGCGCATGATCACCGTCTTGTCGGCAGGGTAGTGATCCCGCTCCGGATGCAGGTGCCTGAACTCATGTATCCGGGTGAACGGCACGTCCGGATCCGCGTAGTTCACGACCGAGGTGCCCTGGAAGTCACCCGTTGCCCGCACCTCGGTCTGGAAGTCGAGGGTGCGCCATCCCAACTCGCCTTCCGCGTAGTCGAAATACCGGTCCAAGGGACCGGTGTAGACAATGGGAACGCCGGGCGGCACCTCTTTCCGGTGCTCGAAGAAATCGGTGTCGAGCCGTACCTCGATGTTCGGGTGGTCGGCCATGTTCCGCAGCCAGGCGCCGTACCCGTCCTTCGGCAACCCCTCGTAGGTGTCGGAGAAATACCTGCCGTCGAATGTGTAGCGCACCGGAAGCCTGCCGATGATCTCGGCAGGGAGGTCGCGCGGGTCGGTTTGCCACTGTTTCGCCGTGTAGTGCCGGATGAATGCCTCGTAGAGGGGACGGCCGATCATGGAGACGGCCTTGCCCTCGAGTGTGTGGGGATCGGCCGTCTCGGCCGCTTGTTCCCTGATCAGGGCGCGTGCCTCATCCGGCGCCAGCACTCTGCCGAAGAAACTGCAGATGGTGCCGAGATTGATGGGCATGGAGTAGATCTTGCCGCCGTGCACCGTATACACGCGGTGCTGGTAATCGCTGAACTCGGTGAACCGGTTCACATAGGTCCATACTCTGTCATTGGACGTATGGAACAGGTGCGACCCGTAGCGATGCACCTCTATTCCGGTTTCCGGATCGGCCTCGCTGTATGCGTTGCCTCCGATATGGGAACGGCGTTCCAGCACCGTGACGCGAAGGCCGAGCTCGGCAGCGCATCGCTCGGCGATAGTGAGGCCGAACAGTCCGGATCCGACAACGAGTAGGTCCATCTCGATGCTCCATCCCTCCGAGCGATCACAACGACTGGTGCGTTCAGGGCCGGCGCAGCGATTCGAGCCGTCGGCGATGTCGCCGGTACGTCGATCGCATCCGGGGGAACGCGAGGGCGAGCCTGCCGTGGCTGGTCAGCGTCTGGACCAGAAGCCTGCGAAAGACATCCGGCCGACGTTCTCTGCGGGTCCAGTGAGATCCGTCGGGGCTGGTGACCGTCGCGCCACCGAGAGCGGCCAGAACGTGCCATGCCGCCTGGTCGGTGGACAGGCGGGGGTGTCCGCCGGCGGTATGTCCGCCGGAGACGGGAAGACAACCCCGGACGAGTTCCGCCACCAGGCGCAGGACGGACGCTCCGGAGGTTCCGGGCGGCTGTGCCACCTGCCGGGGAAGGTCCCCGGCGCCGTCGTCGTGGGTTTCCTCGGTGACCTCGACCGGCCCGGCCACCGGTGCGAAGCGCTCGTACACCCGCGCCGCGCGCTGCCTGGCGGTGGGCAGCGACGACGACAGGGCGTCGGGGCCTGCCAGGAAGTCCCGGATTCCGGCGCTGCGCAGGGCGACGTTCCAGTACTGCATGCTCACGAGGTGGCGGAGGGTGTCCATCAGATGAGCACCGAAGAGCACGGGGAAATGCGACAACCGCCCGTGCAGCGCCGCCGTCACCATCCTGTTGCGGCTGTGGAAGTACGTCTGCCAGTTGTTCTCCTCGTCCTTCTTCCACCAGGGCTCGTGCCAGACCGCGATACCGGGAACGGAGACGGTGGGGAATCCCCGGCTCTTGGCTCGCAGGCCGTACTCCACGTCGTCCCACTTGAGGAACAGCGGCAGGGGCCCGCCGACCTGCTCCGCCACCGTCCTGGGGATGACGCAGGTCCACCAGCTGTTGTAGGAGACGTCGATGCGCCGGTGCAGCCACGGTGTGGCACGGAGTGGGTGTGCCGAGAAGTCGTGGTCGTACTCCGAATGCGCCGGCTTCAGCCAGGTGAAGGCGCGCCGGTCGATGAGTTCTCCCATGACATAGAGCTGTGACGGGATCTCCCGATTCAGCATCTGTCCGCCGACGAGCAGCGGACGAGCGGCGTAGCGCGCGAACGCGATGCCACGCAGCACACAGTCCGGCTCCAGCACGATGTCGTCGTCCATGAAGACGATCTGCTCGCACTCGGGTTCGTCCAACGCGCGCCGCATCACCTGCGCGTATCCTCCGCTGCCGCCCAGGTTGGGCTGGTCGACCACGAGAAGCTGCTCGCCGAGGTCGGCTGCCAGGTCTGGGAACCCCGGCTGCGCGGTGACCTTGTCACTGCCCTGGTCCACCACCACCAGTCGCTTGACCACGGCCCGCAGCGCCGGATGGCCGGCCACCACCCGCATGGTCGCCAGGCAGTCCCGCGGGCGGTTGAAGGTCGGCATCCCGACGACTGCCGCGGCCCGGCCCGGTGCCGGGGTCAGGGCGTTCCACGATCCTCGCAGGAGCCGCGCCTCCTGCTGCCCTTGCGGGGCGATGTCGAACCAGTACCAGCCGCCGTCGTCGAAACCCGCCAGCGGCAGCTCGATGTGAACGTCGCCCTGGCCGCGGTGCCGGATCTCCGCCGCCACGTCGGCCTCGCCGTCGGCGGAGGAACGGTGCACCGTGACCACCACGTCCCCCACCAGCGACAGGCTCAGGCGCACCCGGTCCAGAATCGACCAGCGGGCCCAGTAACCCGCGGGGAACGCGTTGAGATAGCCGCAGAAGGACACCGTGTCGCCGCCTGCGAGCGCCATTCCCTCCCGGGAGGCCGCCGTCGGCCCTCCCGAAGTTTCCAGCAGCAGGGACACATGACCCCGTTCTGCCTGGTCGCCGGGGAGCAGGACGCGTTGCAGCACGGTGTCGGCCTGCTGTCGCGTCACAGGGCTGCGGGGCGGGCGGTACGTATCCATGTCTCAGTCCTCCCGGGTGGCCGTGCGCGGCGCGTCCAGCACACGTCACTGGCTCATGGAGCGGCTGGAGCGAGGGTGATGAGGTTCCACGAGACGGGGGGAAGGGTCTGCCGGCAGTTCCCCGCCTCGGCCGAGGTGATCGGGAGGTCTCGCGGTCGCACCCGCAGCGGGTTCTCAGGGGTGTTGACGGCCGAGGTGTCGTCGTCCGCCAGCGCCTGGTGTCCGGTGACGGCCAGCCGGCCGAAGCCGGTGGCCGTGCCGTGCAGAGTGATGGGCTGCCGGCTTCGGTTGACGGCGAACAGGGCGATACCGCCGTCGGTCTCGTCGTGCGTCGCCACCACGTCCACGGCGGGGACGGGGCCGAACCTGTCCGTGTCGATCGTCGGAGCGCTGAGTTCGGGCCGCAGCACATCGCCACGGGCGTGGCGGGCGGTGAGGGCGAACGGATGGAAGATCGGCTGTTTCCAGGCGGACGTGGCGCCGAACGTCCTGATCGGCGCGATGACGTTGACCAGTTGCGCCTGGCAGGCGATACGCACCCGGTCGGCGTGGCGCAGCAGTGTCATCAGCAGGCTTCCCGCGACCACGGCGTCCCTGACCGTGAAGTCGTCCTCGATGATGGCGCGGGGGCCGTCGGACATCGACGACCACTCGTACGGCTCCCGGAACCGGGACTGGTACCACACGTTCCATTCGTCGTACGCCAGGTGGATGCGGCGCTGCCGGCGCTGGCGTGCCCGTACGAAGTCCACCGCCGCGATGACATCCTCGATGTGCCGGTCCATGGCGCACGCGGAGGCCAGGAAGGACTGCTCGTCGTACTTCTCGGGGTCGTAGTACTGGTGCAGCGACACGTAGTCGACGTGCTCATAGGCCGCGTCCAGGGCCTCGGCTTCCCAACTCGCGTACGTGGACATCGTCATGTTGGAACTGCCGCACAGCACCGTCTCGATGCTGCTGTCCACGAGCTTCATGGCCTGAGCCGCCTGGCCGGCCACCTCGCCGTAGGAACGTGCGCTCCGGTGCCCGACCTGCCAGGACCCGTCCATCTCGTTACCGAGACCCCACAGCCGCACCCCGAACGGGTCGGCCGCGCCGTTCTTCTGGCGCAGCTCGGCCAGTGTGGTCCCCTTCGCCACGTTGCAGTACTCCACGAGAGCGGCCGCTTCGCCAGGGCCCCGGGTGCCCAGGTTGACCACCATGTACGGGTCCACCCCGGCGCGGTCGGTCCAGTCCATGAACTCATGGAGCCCGAACGCGTTGGTCTCAACGGTGCGCCATGCCAGGTCGACCGTGCGAGGACGGTTCTCCAGCGGACCGACGCCGTCTTCCCAGCGGTGGCTGGAGACGAAGTTCCCGCCGGGGTAGCGGATCGTGGTGGCCCCGAGTTCCCGGGTCAGCTCCAGTACGTCGCCCCGGAAGCCCGTGTCCGCCACCGCCGACGGGTGTCCGGGGTCGTACACACCGCCGTAGACGCCACGGCCCATGTGCTCGATGAAGGATCCGAAGATGCGGCGGTCGATAGCACCGATACGGAAGTTCTTGTCGACTCGTACGGTCGCCGTTGTCATGACCATCCATTCTCGAACCGCGCTGGTACCTGGTTCAGAGGATTCGCAGTGGGCGTTACTTCCGTCCATAGCTGATCAACATCAGGATGCTGCACGACCACAACCTGACGGAAGAAGGTGGCGGTGTGTCCGTCACGGACGGTACGGTGTCCGGCGGTCTCCCGTGACCGGGCTGGTCAGCGTCGTGTGAGTCGGGAGGGAGAGATGTGACGCCACGCGGTCGCGCGAGAAGTGTCACCATCAAGGACGTGGCGAACCTCGCCGAGGTTTCCCCGAAAACCGTGTCCAACGTGGTCAATGGGTATGTGCACGTGAGCCCGGTGACGAGAAAGCGGGTTCAGCGGGCCATCCAGGAGCTCGACTTCCGACCGAACAGATCGGCCCGGAATCTGCGCCGGGGCAGTACCGGCATCATCGGGATCATCGTCCCCGAATTACCTATGTCCTACTTTGCCGAACTCAGCCGGCAGTTGCTCATGGCGGTCGAGGAGCACGGCCGTACCTTGCTCATCGAGCAGACCCTGGGGGACAGGCGGCGGGAGGAGGCGGTCATCGACCATCTCGGCGACCGGTTCGTCGACGGGGTGGTGGTGAGCCCGCTCGCTCCGCACGGCCGCGCGTTCGCCGGGCGCGCGGACATGCGGTTCGTCTTCATCGGGGAACGCCCCAGCGGCTGTTCCGCCGACTATGTGGGCATCGACAATGTCGCGGCCGCCCGGGAAGCCGTCACCCATCTGGTACGCGGCGGCCGGCGGCGCATCGCGGCCATCGGCATCCAGCCCGAGCCGTGCACCGGCACGCCATTACTGCGGCATACGGGTTACCGCCAGGCGCTGGCAGCGGCCGGGCTGCCGGTGGACAGCCGGCTGGAGAAGGGAACCGCCCGCTACCACCTGCGCGAGGGGGCGCAGGCGATGCGCTCGCTGCTGGAGGAGCCCGACGCGCCGGACGCGGTGTTCTGCTTCAACGACGCACTGGCTCTGGGGGCGTTACGGACGCTGCACGAACGCGGACTGCGGGTCCCCGACGACGTCGCCGTCATGGGTTTCGACGACTTCGAGGCCGCGGAGTTCAGCACGCCGAACCTGAGCAGCGTCGCCTCGGACAAAGCCGCCATGGCCCGCAGCGCGGTGCGTCTGTTGCTGGAACGGATCGATGTGCCCGACCGGCCGGCCAGGGAGATTCTGATCGGGCACACCCTGCGGATCCGCGAATCCACGGAGGGCGGATTGTCCTAGCTCACGCTCCTGACCCGTTTCAGATCACCGTGCTCAATCACGGCCGGCCATCAAAAACCCCGCCTGCAACCGGCTTTCCGCACCGACCTGTTCGACCAACTCGGCGATGTGCCTGCGGCACGTCCGTACCGATATCCCGACCCGACGGGCGATCACGCCGTCGCGAGCGCCCTGGACGAGCAGATGGAGAATGCGGCGCTTGACCTCGTCACCGGTCAGCGCCTCGGCGTCGAGCTCGGCCTGCTCGGCCGGCGACACCGCCTCCGACCAGTGCTGTTCGAAGGCGCCCCGGAGCATGTCCAGCACCGTGGTCTGCCGGACCACGACCGCGCTGCCCGCCCGGCCTCCCGCGGCCGGGATGAACGCGGCATGCTCGTCCAGGACCACCAGGGGCCCCGCCACCTGGGGCACGACGCGCACCTGCGCTCCGGCACGGGCGGCGGTCGATGCGCAGCGCCGCGCCGCCCAGTCGTCGTCCAGCACCTCGGCCGCGCACACCGCCCGCACCCGCACACCGCGCTTGGACAATGACGGGGTCTCCGCCAGCACCTGGTTGAGCAGACCGCCGAAGCCCTCCGTCCCGGCGTGCAGCAGCAGCACTTCCCGTACGCTGCCCTCGGCGATCTCGCTGACCAGCAGGTTGATCCCGACGCCCTCCGGAATCATGCCGATGGTGTCGCTCCCGCGCCGCATATGTCGCTTGCGGTGCCGCCGGTACATGGACATCAGCCTGCGGAAATCGTCGTTCAGCCGGTCCGCCTCATCACGGAACTCCACGATCTGCTTCTCCAGCGGGCCCACGATGTTCGCCGCTACGGCATCCGGCCTGCCCGCGACCAGCCGCCCCTTCCCGTCCGTGTGCAGCAGCCGCAGCCGCAGGAGCCGTTCCAGACATTGGTTGAAGAGGGGAACACTCAGTCCCAGCTGCTCGGGAATCGCGTCGACTTCCGTGCGTCCCCGGTCGAGGACCCATCGATAGACGACCCAGCTAATGTCGTCCAGAGTGGAAATGACGCGTGGATCACTGTGCCCCCGTTCCGCACCCGGCACGACACCACCTAGTTCCTCTTGGAGAGACAGCGCGGCCTCCGGTTTCCGCCTACCGACGCTGAATCGTTACCCGCATAACTAGTTGGCAAATCCAGGGATCGGCCGCCCGCCCCGGACCCGGCGCCCGTCCCAATAGGCGTGATCTTTGGACCGTCCACCGCGACCGCGATAGTGGAACGGCTGATTCCGGGCGGTTTGCGGGAGGTATTCCCACGGTTTGTGCCTCCGGATCATCGTCCGCGCCGCGTCCGGTGGTCGTCATGTTGAGGCAGTGCAGCATGGTGACGGTACCCCGCCCTAGACGCGCACATCACGGCTCATAAAGATTGCCCCTAGCCTCAACGCAGCCGTCCGAGGGGGGAATCCCGTGGTAGGAGTGCGTCTCGACCACCTTCGGGTCGATGTCAAAGACATCGACCGGGCCGAACGGTTCTACTCGGAGGCATTGGGACTGCGGCGGATCGTCCGGTATGAAACCGAGAATGGTGTCATCCTGCAGATGGGTCCCGGCGGAGCACCACCCGGAGTCGAGCTGTGGTTCGAGCACGGGCTGGAGCCCCGCCCGAGTGCGACGGAACACCTGGCGTTCGCCGTCGACGACGTCCGCGGCCTGCTGGAACGCGTCCGCGCTCTCGGCTACGAGGTGGAGAGGGAACCGTGGCAGATCGGTGACGAGACCGTCGCCTTCGTCCGCGATCCCGACGGGCATCTGGTGGAGTTCAACGATTTCGTCGGCCGGTGACTCGACGAACCGCACTCTCACGCGCGCATCCGGCCGGGCACGGCTCGTACGCATCGTCAGGAGATGATCAGTGATACTGGCCAGTACCGTCCTGCAAACCGCACACGGCACCTTCGATGTCGCCACGCACGGCGCGGACGGCCCGGAGCGGTGCCTCTCCATCTCTCAGGGTGAGCTCGGAAAGGACGGCACAGCCGTTCGGCTTCACTCGTCGTGCGTCTTCGGCGAGGCATTACTCGCCTGCGACTGTGACTGCGGGCCGCAATTGGCCACCGCCCTCGACGAGATCAACCGGCGCGGCGCGGGCCTCGTGGTCTACCTGTATCAGGAGGGCCGCGGCGCCGGGCTGGACCTCAAGATCCGCGGCATGGAGCGGCAGCGCTTGGAGGGCATCAATTCCTACCAGGCGTATTCCTCGCTCGGCCTGCCACGCGACCTGCGCGACTACTCCCTGGCGGCAGTGGCGATGAAAGACCTCAAAGTGTCCAAGAACGTCACCCTGCTGTCGAACAATCCCAGCAAGCGCGGGGCGATGGAGAAACTGGGGTACCGCATAGTCGACCAGGTGGCGATGTCCTACCAGGTGAGCCGGCGGGCCTATGACTATCTGCTGATGAAGCAGAGCGAGGGCATGCACACCCTCGATTTCGACAAGATCGACTTTGTCGACTGAGCCCGCGGCGGGCCGCCTGTACATCGTCGACTTCACCGGTTTGGGCAGCGCCTGTCTGGCAGTGCCGGTGCTGCGCGGCATGGAGGAGGCGAATCCACGGGTCCGCTACACCTACCTGGAGAACGCCCTGCTGCGCGACCCGGAACTGCTGGACGCCGCCGGCCTGCGTGGCCTGGTCGGTCTGGCGCCGTCGCGATGGCGACGGTTCGACCGCTCGGACTGGACGGACATCGCGGAGTTCATCGAACGACACCGATTGGACACCGTGGTGAACTTCCGTAATCCCGACCTCGCCGTCGACGGACGGTACGCGGAGTTCCGGGACTGGTGCGGGCGCAGCGGGCTCCGGCTGCGCTGGCACGATCTGTACGAGGTGGACGACGTGGGCCCGCTGCACGTCCGGGAGCGCATGGCGAGGGTGCTCGCCGCCGCCGGGCTCACGGTGGCGCCCGCACCCGACGAGTGGCTTCGCGGACCGGCACCGCCCCCTCGCGGACACCGCGACCAACCGCTCGTCGGCCTGTTCAGCAGCGCCAGCTCGACCGCCAAGCGCTGGCCGACCGACCGGTGGCTGGGCCTGGCCCGCGAACTGGCGGCGGACGATGTGACGTTCGTGGTGCTGAGCGGCTCCGGCGGTGATGAGCTGGATCTCACGCTCGATCTGGCCGAGCGGCTGGCGGCGGTGGTCCCGCGGCACCGCCTGGTCCTCGCCCCGGCGGGAGGTGTGCGTGAGCTCGTGGCGCGGCTGAGCACGCTGTCGGTGCTCGTGGCCAACGACACCGGCGTCGGCCACGTCGCCGCGGCGTGCGGCACCCCGGTGGTGTCCGTTTTCCTGTCGACCGACGCACGGGTGTGGCGGCCCCGGTCCCGCACCGCCGTGGCCGTACAGAGCGCGGTGGGCGCGCGCTGCCCGAACCAGCGACCGCTCCAGGGCAACTGCACCCGTCACTACGACACCTGCGACGCGCCGTGCCACCTGGACCTGCCCCCCGAAGTGATCGCGAAAGCCGTGCGGAATGTCCTTCCCGCGCAGTGAGGGAGTACCCATGCCATCCCGTGAACTGACTGTCGCCGCACCGGAGTTCGTCGGAACAGGACCGCTGGTGGACTCACTCGACCGGCTGACGGTGCTGCGGGACCTCGGCGTGTCCGCACTGGAGCTGTGGTCGCCGTGGCAGGTGACCGAGGACGACGCGGCCGAGGTCGGCGCGGCGCTGCGGGCCGTCGGGGTGCGGGTGGCCTGCGTGTCCTCGCCCAGTTATCTGCACGGGGAGGAGACCGGCACCGGGCGCCGGCTCATCGAATCGAGCATCCGGATCGCACATGAGCTGGGCGCGGGACGCGTCAACACCTACTTCGGCCACGGTGGCGACGGCGACGACCGCCACGCCGCCCGCACCTACGCGGGGCTGGTCGCCCCGCTGCTGGACCAGGCGGCGGAAGCGGGCGTGCTGATCGTGCTGGAGAACGAGTTCGACGGCTTCGGGCACGACCCCGAGCACTACGACATCTCCCGGCGGGCCGCGTCGCTGCTGCACCTGGCCGAGGTCATCGACCACCCCGCGTTCCGGCTCAACTTCGACGCGGCGAACTTCGCCTGCGCGGGCGAGGAGGTCGCCAAGGCGGCCGCGCTGCTCGCACCACACGTCGGATACGTACACGTCAAGGACGTGATCACGGTCGGACCCGGACACGACGGCGCGGCGGCGGGCTGGAACACCTACACCGACGGCGACCACACCTACCAGACCGTCGAGCTGGGCACCGGCGAGGTGCCCTGGGACGACGTGCTCGACCGGCTGGAGGGCGCGGGCTACGACGGACCGTTCACGCTGGAACCGCACTGCCAGCCCGAACTGCTCGCCGACCAGCTGGCCGTGTCCGTGGCCTACCTCACCAACCGGTGATGACCATGACGGCAACCGGCGCGGGCGTCACCGCCACCGCCGCGGCGACCTACTTCCGCCTGCGCCGCGAACTGGTGTCGCCGGGGTGCGAGCGGCTGGTGGTGCCCGCGGACGCGGGGACACCGTTCTGGTCCTGGTACGCGGGGTGGCTGCGGGGCGGCGAGGTCCGCGTCGAGGCCGGCCCCGCCGCGGGCCTGGCGTTCCCCGAACCCACTGGGGAGGTCGCGCAGTGGTGCTCGGGCGGTCTCGCCTCGGCCTACACCGACCTGCTGGTGAACCACCTGTCGCCCACGCGACTGAGCTACCACGGCTTCGCGGCCGAGGTCGAACCGCACCGCGGTGGTGCACCGCTGCTGTTCACCCTCGCCGTACTGTCGGCGCACCGCGGCGCGGCGTGCTCCTACGTCGGTGTCGCCCGGCGCGCCGCCCTGGCCGCGCCCGCCGGCCCGCCCGGCCCGACGGACCTCGACGCGGACCTGGAGTTCCTCGCGCGGTGGAACGAGTTCCACCCGGCGCTGCGGCTGCGCACGGTCTGCGGCGACCTCACCCGCGAACGGCTGCTGGCCGCGCTGCCACCGGGCGCCGAGCACCAGCTGGAGGGCTGCGGCCGCACCGGCGCCGCGCCGTGGTGCGGCGACTGCGCGCTGTGCTTCGACACCTTCTACGCCGCCAAGGCGGTGGGACGCCCACTGGGATTCCGGCTGTCCCGCCGCATCTTCGAGGAGCGCTACACCCGCGACTACCGCACCTGGCTGGACGCCGAGTTCCGCGGCGCCCAGGACGGCGGGCCGCAACTCCTGGCGAGGTTGCAGATCGTCCACGGCCTGAAGTGCGACCCGGGCGCGGACGTCGACCACGGGCAGCAGAAGCCGACCGGCACCCACCACGAGGAGCAGCACACATGACCGATCAGGCCGTCTCCAGCAGCGGGGCCACCGCCGTCGACCGCGGCGCCGGCACGCCCTGACGCGCCGGTCCCGCCGTACTCGGGGAGCTGTCCGGGAGGACCAGTGGATCGTACCTACGAAGAGGAGATCGCCACCCTCGGCGCCACCTGGCGCGCCTGGCAGCGGTGGCGGGGCGAGGCGGAACTCGGCGCGCTGACCGGGCGGCTGGGCGGCCCGGCGGCGTTCGTCGCCTCGGGCGGCTCGCTCGCGGTGGCGCACCTGGCCGCCGCGGCCTACGAACGCCGGTGGCGGCAGCCGGCAGCCGTGCTCACGCCGGTGGAGTTCGCCCTGTCGCCGGTGGAGTTCGGCACCGTCGTGGTGATCTCCGACAGCATGAGCCACCCCGACGCCCTGCTGGCCGCCGACCTCGCCGCGGCCGGCCGGGCCCGCGCCGTGGTGCTGTCGAACCGGACCGCCGAGGAGCTGCGGGACCGTCTGACGGACCGGTTGGCGATCGTGTCCGCGCCCCGGCCGGGACGCGACGGATGGATCGCGACCAACTCGGTGCTCAGCCTGAGCCTGGGCGCGCTGACCCTGCTGGGAGCGGACGAGGGCGCGCCGGACCCGGACGAGGTGGTGGCGCGCTGGGTCGTGGGCGGACTCCTGCGCGCGGACGCGGACATCACAAGGCCGCGCCTGCTCTGCCTCTACACACCCGGTCTGCGCAATGTCGCGGTGGACCTGGAAACGCGGGTCATGGAGGCGGGACTGGGGTCGGTCACCATCAGCGACCTGCGCAACCTCGGCCACGGCAGGCACGTCGGCCTCTACCGCAACGCCGGGTCGACGAGCGTGCTGGTGCTGGCCGAGCGGCGCTGGGCGCCACTGGTGCGCGGCACGGTCGACTCGCTCCCGCCGGCGGTCGAGGCCACGGTGTGGCAGGCCGGGTGCGACGACGCCTGGGCGCCGGTGGAACTGCTGGTGCCCAGCGCCGCGTTCCTCGCCTCGCGCGCCGCGGAGGCCGGCGTCGACCCCGGCAACCCGGAGGTGTGGCCCGGCGGCAACGCGCTGTTCCGCACCCGGGTGGCCGATGTGGTCCCGGATGTGCTGGGGGAGCGGGGATGACCGGCGACGCCCTCCTCGACACCCTCCTCACCAGCTGTGTGGTGGTCACCAGCCGGGACGGCGACGAGCCGCGCGGATGCCTCGTCGGCTCCGTCATGCCGGTCGGCTACGACGCGGGTGTGGTGGCGTTCGCGCTCACCGCGGGCTCGCGCACCGAGCGCGCGGTGGCGGGCAGCGGCGTCGCCGCGCTGCATGTGCTGGCCGCCGACGACCTGGCCACCGCGCGGGTGTTCGCCGCGGACGGGGACCGGTTCGCCAGGGTGCCGTGGTCGGCGGGCGCCCTGGGCGCACCGGTCCTCGGCGGCGTGGTGGGCGTGCTGGAGGTGGCCGTCACCGCGTCCTGCGTCGCGGGCGGCTGCCGGGTCTTCTGCGGTGAGGTGCGCCACGCCACCTCGGCGGGCACACCGGACCGCGTCCTGACGATCACCGAAATCCGCGAGCGGGGCGTCGAGCCCGCGCGCGCCTCGATGGGAGGGGGCACATGAACCACATGGAAACCGGCCCCCAGCACGTGGCCAGGCTCCGGCGCTCGCTGGCCGGTCTCGACCTGCCCCTGCTGGAGAGCTGGGGCAGGTCGCTGGCGCACGTGCTGGGCGGTGGCGGGCGGCTGCTGGCCGCGGGCAACGGCGGATCGGCCGCCGAGGCCCAGCACCTGACCTCGGAGCTGGTGGGCAGGCTGCGGGACGAACGCGAACCGCTGTCGGCCATCGCGCTGCACGCCGAGACCTCCAGCGTCACCGCCATCGGCAACGACTACGGCTTCGACGAGGTGTTCGCCCGCCAGGTCCGGGCGCACGGCAGGCCCGGCGACATCCTGGTGGTGCTGTCCACGTCCGGGCGCAGCGAGAACCTGCTGTGCGCGGCACGGGCCGCCCACGAGGCCGGGCTGACCGTATGGGGCCTGACCGGGCCCGAACCCAACCCGCTGGCGGAGCTGTGCGACGAGGTGCTGGCGGTGCGGGCGGAGGGCACGGCGACCATCCAGGAGTGCCACCTGGTCGCCGTGCATGTGCTGTGCGCGGAGGTGGACGTGGCCCTCGGCGCGTCCAGCCGTGCGCCCGAGCGGCGCCGGGACGGTCCGGCGCCCCTGGTGGTGGTGGGCGACGCGCTGCTCGACCACGACATCGTGGGCGTGGTGCGGCGGCTGTCGCCCGAGGCGCCGGTGCCGACGGTGGACAACGCGCAGGTGCGGGCGCGCCCCGGTGGCGCCGGCCTCGCGGCGCTGCTCGCCGCCCGTGACGACCGGCCGGTGGTGCTGGTCACGGCCCTGTCGGCGGATCAGGAAGGCGGCGAGCTGGCCGACTTGCTGCGCGCGCACGATGTGCACGTGATCGACCTCGGCGCCGACGGCACGACCCCGGTCAAGTCCCGGGTGCGGACGGAGGACCGCTCGCTGCTGATGCTCAGCCGCGCCTCCGACCGCAGGGTCCGATTACGCCGCCGGCTGACCGAGGCCGAGCGGGACCTGCTGCTCGGCGCCGCCGCGGTGCTGGTGTCCGACTACGGGCGCGGGGTCACGTTCGACGAGTCCGTGCGCGCGGCGCTGACCGCCGCCGCGCCCCGGACACCCGTCGTATGGGATCCGCACCCGCGCGGCGCCGAACCGGTGTCCGGTGTCCGGCTGGTCACCCCCAACTCCCAGGAGGCCGCCCACTTCGCGGGCGGGACCGGCACGGGCCTGGTGGGCGACGTCGACCGGGCCGGCACACTGCTGGACCGGTGGCGGGCGGGCGGCGTGGTGATCACCCGCGGCGGCAACGGGGCGGTGCTGCTGGAGTCCCGCGACGGCGCCCCGCTGGTGGTGCCCGGCGTCCCGGTCACCGCGGCCGACACCTGCGGCGCGGGCGACCGGTTCGCCGTCGCGGTGGCCTCGCTCCTCGCCGACCGGGCGCTGCCCGCCGAGGCGGTCACCGCGGCCGTCGGCACCGCGACCGAGTTCGTGGCGGCGGGCGGTGCGTCGGCGCTGGTGTCCGACACCGCGCCGGAGCCGGCGCGGCCGGGTGTGGCGGAGCGCGGCACGGCGGAGAGCGACCTGACGGCCCTGCTGGCGCGGGTGCGGGCGCGGGGCGAGGAGGTGGTGGCCGCGGGCGGCTGCTTCGACCTGATCCACCCCGGCCACATCGCCCTGCTGGACCAGGCGCGCCGGCTAGGCGGATGCCTGGTGGTGTGCCTGAACGACGACAACTCGGTGCGCAGGCTCAAGGGCGAGACCCGGCCGGTGGTGCCGCAGCAGGACCGCGCCGCGGTGCTGGCCTCGCTCGGCTCGGTGGACGCGGTGGTGCTGTTCGGCGAGGACACACCGGAGGAGGTCCTCAAAATCATCAGGCCGGACATCTACGTCAAGGGCGGCGACTACCGCGTGGAGGACGTGGCCGAGGCCGCGCTGGTCGCCGAGTGGGGCGGCCGCACGGTGATCGTGCCCTATGTCGAGGGCCGCTCCACCACCAGCATGATCTCCCGCATCCACGACAGCGGGAGCCGGGTGTGAGCCGGCCGGCCACGCCGCTCCATGGCCACGCGGCCGTAACCCATCAGCCGCCACGTTGCAGGACACGTCGAGAGAGTCGAGAGAACGGAGGGCCGCGGTGCCCGGTCCAGGCTGGTACCTGATCGACGACGCCGAGGAGCGCGAGGTCGTCGAGGCGTTACGAGAAGGCCACCTCAGCCGCTACCGGTTCGGCGACGAGTCGGCCGTGTCCAAGACGATGCGGTTCGAGCGGGAGATGGCCGCCCTGCTCGGCAGCCCGCACGCGCTGGCCGTGAACAGCTGCACCTCGGCGCTGGTGGCCGGGCTGACCGGTCTCGGCGTCGGCCCGGGGGACGAGGTGATCGTGCCCGGCTACACCTTCATCGCCTCCATCGCGGCGGTGCTCTTCACCGGTGCCCGGCCGGTGCTGGCCGAGATCGACGAGAGCCTGACGCTGGCCCCGGACGACGTCGCGGCGAAGCTCACCCCACGGACCAAGGCGATCATGCCGGTGCACATGATCGGCGCCCCCGCCGACCTGGACCGGCTGCTCGCGGTCGCGGACGGCGTACCCGTACTGGAGGACTGCGCGCAGGCGTGCGGCGGTTCGTACCGCGGCCGGCGGCTGGGCACCATCGGCGTGGCCGGGGCCTTCTCGTTCAACACCGGCAAGACGATGACCACGGGCGACGGCGGCCTGCTGGTCACCGGGTCGCCGGAGGTGTACCGGCAGGCGTTCGCCTTCCACGACCACGGGTTCGCACCGGACCGGGCGGGCCTGGTCGAGGACGGCCCGCGGATGGGGCTCAACCTGCGGATGCACGAACTGGCCGCGGCCCTGGGCCTGGCCCAGGTGCGCAAGCTCGACCGCGCACTGGAACACTGCCGCGAACTGGCGGCCGTGGTGCGCGAGGGGCTGGACGGTGTGCCGGGCGTCGGCCACCGCGTCATCCACGACGAGGGCTGGTGCGGCACGGCCCATGTGCTGATCTTCGAGGATCCGGCGCGGGCGGCGGCGTTCGCACGCGAACTGGGCGGGTCCACCCTGGACGCCTCGACCAAGCACAACTACGCCCGCGCGGGCCAGCTGCACGCCGAGTTCACCCGGACCGACGCGGGCGGCGAGCGACGGATACGCAACGCAGCCCCCGGCGACCTGCCGCGCACCGACGACCTGCTGTCCCGGTCGGTCGCGCTCAGCGTGGGCGTGGTGGACGGCTATCTGGGCACCCTGGGCGAGGTCACCGTGCGCGACACCGCACAGGAGGCCGCGGCGAAGACCGCCAAAGTGCGCGAGGTCCTGCTGCGCACCGCCTCGCCGGAGGCGATGCGATGACCGGGGAGGTTCTGGTCACCGGAGCGGCCGGGTTCATCGGAGGCCACCTCGCGGCGGCGTGCCGCCGGGCGGGGTTCACCGTGACCGCGCTGGACCCCGCGCCGTCCGGGGAGGAGAGCACGGCCGCCGACGGTGTCGTCCCGGCCACCGCCGGCGACGCCGGCCTGCTGGCCGATGTGCGGGCCGGGCGGTACCGGGCGGTGCTGCACCAGGGAGGGATCAGCTCGACCCTGGAGACCGACCGCGACCTGCTGCGGGCGGTGAACGTCGACGAGCCGCTGGCCCTGGCCGAGGCGTGCGCCGCCGCCGGGACACCCTTCGCCTACGCCTCCTCGCACAGCGTCTACGGCACCATCCGCGGCCGGTTCGCGGTCGTCGAGGAGGACGTGGCCGACCCGGACCGCTGCACCGGCCCGCTCAACGACTACGCCTGGTCGAAACTGACCCTGGACCAGGAGATGACGGCGCGGTTCGGCGACGACGCGCCGTGGTCCGGCTACCGGTACACCAACGTGTTCGGCACCGGCGAGGAACGCAAGGGCAGCATGGCGTCGATCATTTCCCAGCTGCTGCGGCAGGCCGCCACGGGCGTCCCGCTCCGGCTGTTCGCCGACACACTGGAGGCGTGCCGGGACTACGTACCGGTGGAGACGGTGGTCGACACGCTGCTGGACGTGATCCGGCAACCGCCGCCACCCGGCGTGTACAACCTCGGGTCGGGCGTTCCGGTGAGCTTCGCCACGCTGCTGGGCTGGTGCGGCGAGCTGCGCGGTGAGGACGGACTCGCCGTCCACCTGGTGCCCAACCCGGTGAGCGGCCGTTACCAGTACTGGACGTGCGCGGACCAGAGCCGGACCGGCGCGGTCCTGCCCCGGGCCCGCGGCCTGGCGGTCGAGGAGGTGCGCTCGGCCGCGCACCGGCTGTACCGCACCTTCGCCGGCGCCACCGCCCAGCCGGTCCCGTGACCGGCCGGCGTGTGGTGCGGGCGCCCGCCCCGGACGGCACATGGTGGCCGCGGATCGTCCACGGCCCGGTGCCACCGCGGCCGGGACCGCGGTGGCGGCTGGTCCGGGTGACCACGGCCGGGATCTGCGGCAGCGACCTGCGCGGTCTGGCGGAGGCGCCGGTGGACGGCGCGGTGGACCCGGCCGGAGTCGTTCCGGGACACGAGGTGGTCGGCGTGCTCGCCGACGGTCCCGGCGGCGGCGAGCGGGTCGTGGTGCATCCGCTCGTCACCTGCGCCGCCCGCGACGAGCCACTGTGCGCGGCGTGCCGGAACGGCCGGTTCGGGCAATGCGAGTCCTTCTGGCGGCCCACCGTGCGGTGGAGCAAGTCCCTCGGGTTCAGCGCGGACCTCGGCGGCGGATGGGCCGACTGGGTGTGGGCCCACCCCGCCATGGTGCGGCCGTTGCCACCGGACCTGCCCGACCGCACGGCCGTCCTGGCCGAGCCACTGTCGGTGGCGGTCTCCGGGGTGCGCTCGGTGCGCCACCACGCGGGGGACGACGTCGTGATCGTCGGCGGCGGCACACTGGGGCTGCTCACCGTGGTGGCGGTGGCGTCCGTCCTGCCCGGCAGCCGATGCTTCGCCCTGGTACGGCACGACTTCCAGGCGGACGCGGCCCGCGCGCTGGGCGCGGAGCCGGTGCGGACACCCGCCGACCTCCCGGGCGCCCGGCCCCGCGGCGCCGACGTGCTCATCGACGGGCCGGGGCTCGCGGTGGACGCGGGGGGTACGTCATCGTCACTGATCACCGCGATGCGCGCGGTCCGCGCGGGCGGCACGGTGCTGACGCTGGGCAACCCCGATGAGTGCACCGACCTGACCCCGCTGTGGCTGAAGGGGCTGACCCTGCTCGGCCACCTCGAACACGCCGCCGACCCCAGCCCCCGCCCGCCCGAGGCGGCGGACTCCCTCGACGAGGCGGTGCGCCTGCTCGCCGCGGCGCCAAACCTGGGCCGCCGCCTCGTCACCCACACGTTCGCCCCCGACGAGGTGGAGCGCGCGCTCGCCGTCGCCCGCGCGCGCCGGACCCACCGCGCGATCAAGGTCATCCTGCGACACCCCTCATGAGGAGAGCCGTGCTCATCGTCTTCGACCTGATGGACACCTTGCTGACCGATCCGTTCCTGCGCGCTCACGAGGCCGCGTGCGGGCTGACGTTCGCCGAGTTCGAGGCGGTGCGCCCGGACGGCGTGTACCACCGGCTGGAACGGGGCGAGATCACCGAGGCCGACTACTGGCGCAGTCTCATCGACAGCGGCCTGGACTGGGACGTCGAGGAGTTCCACCGGGTGCGCCGCGAGGGCTACGCGTGGATCGAGGGCATGCGCGACCTGGTGTCCGACTGCACCGCCGTCAACACGGTCGTGATCGGGTCGAACTACGCCGACTGGATCGACGAGGTGGTACGGGACCACCTGCACGGACTGGACGTGGGCGTCTTCGCCTCGTGCCGGCTGGGCGTGCGCAAGCCCTCGCCCCGGTTCTTCGAACTGGTGGCGGACGCCACGAACACGCCACTGCGGGAGGTGCTGCTGGTGGACGACAAAGGCGTCAACACCGACGCGGTGGCGGCGCTCGGCGGCATCGGCGTCCGGTTCACCGACGCGACGGACACCCGCCAGGCACTGCGGAAGGCGGGAGTGGCCGGTGTCTGAGCGCTTCGAGGGGATCGCGTACACCCTGACCTCCGCGGGCGAGGTCGTCGTACGGCAGCGGTCCGTGCCCGCGGATCGGACGGTGCTCCGGGTGGCCGCCGCGGGTGTCTGCGGCACCGACCTCATCGACTTCCGGGGGCGGCTGGACCGGCCGGGCACGCTGCCGGACACCTCGCCCGGCCACGAGATCGCGGGCACCGTCGTGCACAGCGAGGACGGGTGGCCCGTGGGGACGCCCGTGGTGGTCGACCCGGCGTTCCACTGCGGCGCCTGCGGCCCGTGCGCGGCCGGCCGGACCAGCTACTGCGAGCGGCTGCTGCTGCTGGGCCACACCTACGGCTCGGGAGGTCTGGCGCGGTACGTGGCCGTGCCGGGGACGGCGCTGCTGCGGATGCCGGACCGTATCGACGTGGTGTCCGCGGCCCTGGTGGAACCGCTGGCCTGCGCGCACCACGCGGCGGCCAAGGTCACCTGCGACGGGCCGGCGCTGGTGCTCGGCGCCGGCACCATCGGACTCGGCGTGGCGCTGCTGCTGCGGGCGCGGGGGCTGGAGGTGGCGGTGGCCGACCCGGCACCGGTCCGCGCCGCCCTGGCGGCGGACCTCGGCCTGCCGGTCGGCCGCCCGGACGGCGCACTCCCGGTCGTGGTGGAGGCGTCCGGCACGGCGGCGGGCTTCCACGACGCGCTGGACGCGGTCGCCCGTGGCGGGCACGTCCTGGTGGCGGCGCAGCACAGCGGCACCCTGACGGTGGACGCCGGCCTGGCGTTCGGCAAGGAGCTGCGGCTCAGCTGGTCGCTCGGCGCGCTCCGGGCCGACTTCCACGCCGTGCTGCGGCTGCTCGCCGCCGGTGTGCTCGATCCGCGCCCCCTGGCCACCCCGGTCCGGCCCGAGGACTTCGGCACGGCCACGTTCCGGGACATGGCGGCGGGACACACCGCCAAGCCCGTCGTCGTCTGGGACGCTCAGCTGTAGTGCTTCAACTCGATCCGGTGGCCATCGGGATCGAGGACGAACGCCATCGTCTCCCCTTCGATGGAGAACGGCTCCCGCTCCACCTTGTAGCCGAGACGGCGGACCCGCTCGACCCATGAAGGCACGTCATCGGCCAGGAACGCGACGTGCTCGGTCGGGCTGGCGGCCGGGGTGAGATCGCGCAGCATGGTGAGTTCGACGCCGGGCGGCCGGCCGCCCGGCGCCATCATCTGGATGACACCGTCCGGCAGGTCGTAGCGGAACACCCGCTGAAAGCCGAGGGCGTCGCGGTAGAACGCCTCGGCGGCGTCCATGTCCCGTACGTCGAGGCGGACGCTGTCGAAACGCAGGTCGGCCACTGTGTCTCCTTCCTGGGGCCCGGATCGGGGCCCGGGGTGCGGATCGGGGGGCGGTCCCGCCGGGACGCCCCCCGATGATTCCTCCTGAAGGCGTCAGCGGACCCGGAAGTCCACGACCCGGTGCTCCCACAGCAGGAGCAGTGCGTCCAGGGTTTCCTCGTCCGCGGGCAGTCCATGGGCCGCCGCCGACGTCGGCCCCGACGCGGCCGCCCGGAGCAGGCCGAACACCGGCTCCGACACGGCGACGGGCTTCGCCCCCTGGGTACGGAACGACACGACGCGGGTCACCGAGCCGTCGGCCGTCGCCACCTCGCGCAGCCGGGTCGCCGGGTGGAGCACCACGTCCGCGGTGTGGAGCACGGCGCGGAACCCGGGCTTGCGCCGGACCGCGTGGCCGGGCACGACGGCCAGGTCGAGCGTCGTGGTCACCAGACACCGCAGCACATCGCCCACCGACTGCACGATCGGCTCGGCGAAGTTGTTGAACGACGTGTTCAGCACCACCGGCACATCCGTGGCCGCGCGGAAACCGTCGATCAGCTCCCACATCACCGGATTGGTTTCCCGGTGCACGGTCTGCACGCGTGCGCTGCCGTCCACGTGGGTGACGGCGGGCAGTTTCTCCCGCCATTCGGGGCGGACGTCCACGACGCAGCCCATGAAGTCCAGGCGCGCCTTGGTGGCGGTGAGGTCGAACACCTCGCGCGCGGACTCGGCGAGGACCGCCGGGGCGAAGGGCCGGAACCCCTCCCGCTTCTTGATCATCGCGTTGACCCGGTCGCGGCTGCCGGCGTCGCGGGGATCGGCCAGGATGCTGCGGTGGCCGAGGGCCCGCGGCCCGAACTCGGACCGCCCGTGCGCCCAGCCCACGACCTGGCCGGACGCGACCGCCGACGCCGCGTACCGCGCCTCCTCACCCGGCGCGATCTCCTCCACGTCCACGAAGGCGCGCCACCCGGCCAGTTCGGCCCGCACCACGTCCCGGCCGCCCAGGTCGGGCCCGAGGAAGGCGTTGACGAGCCCCTTGCCCCGGCGGCCGCCGGTGACCTCCGCCTGCCGGTGCTGCGCCGCACCCGCCGACGCGCCCGCGTCGTGCGACGCCGGGTGGACGAAGACCTCGTCGAACAGACCCCACTGGAGGACGCGTCCGTTGGCCGTCGAGTTGTGGGCCACACCACCGGACAGACACAGCCGGCCGGCCCCGGTCTGCCGCGCCCAGTGGCTCAGCAGATGGCGCTCCACCTCCTCCAGCGTCGCCTGGAGGGCCGCCGCCAGGTCGGAGTCCTGCTGCCGGATCGGCTCACCGCGCCTGCGCGGTGCGAACCCGGCGTGCAGCAGGTGCTCCACCACGGCGCCGCTGTTCATGGTGTACCCGCCGTCGTCCAGCAGTGCGTAGTACGGGCGGAAGCAGTCGCGGTACACCGACGGGTCACCGTAGGGCGCGAGTCCCATGACCTTGTACTCGTCGAAGCGGCGGAAGCCGAGGAACGGCAGCAGCGCCAGGTACAGATGTCCCAGCGAGTGCTGATCGGGGTAGCTGTGCAGCAGCTTCATGCCGCCGTCGGCGCAGTCGAACACCGAAACACCCTCGGCCTCGCCATTGCCGTCGATGACCACCGCCAGCGCGCTGTCGAACCCCGAGTCGGCGAAGGAGCCGAACGCGTGGGCGCGGTGGTGCTTGGTGAAGTGGACGTCACCGTGCTGGAACTCCCGTCCCAGCGCCTCGGTGAGGCGTGTCGTCAGCAGCTCCCGCGCGGAGAGCACGGGCACATCGGGGAACTTCAGGTACTCGTGGCCGACCTCCAGGTCGGCGTAGTCCTCCCCGAAGAAGAACGCCACGTCGTCGACGTCCTGCGCGCGCACGCCGGCCAGCTCCAGGCAGGCCTTCGCCGCCGAGGCGGGGAACAGGTTGGAGTGCTTGAGCCGGTTGAGACGTTCCTCCTCGACCGCGGCGACCACCGTCCCGTCCACCACCAGGGCCGCGGCGGAGTCGTGGAACAGCCACTCCGGTACGTCGGGCATGAACGTCCCGGCCAGGTCGGCGAAGCTGCCCGTGATACCCAGCGTGATCATCTGCTGCCTCCTCGCGTCACGCGGCTGTCCAGCGCCGTGCAGTGGCCTCACCCTCGTCGAGACGGTAGGCGGCGCGCCCGTCGACCACGACCTGGGCGCCGGCGCCCAGCCGCACGGTCCACGCGGGCGGCTCCTCGTCCCCGGCGGGCCGCCACGCCTGGCCGCCGTGGGCGATGGACACGGTGGCATCGCCGGTCGTGGTCAGGACGACCACCGAACGGACCGGTCCCAGGGCGTGCGCCGGGTCCGGCTTCTCCACGGAGATCCACGCACCGTGTGCGGCGGCCTGCTCACCGGGCCCACGAGCCGCGCCCAGCAGCGGGCCGACGACGTCCAGCCCCTCGTCGGCGTACGCCCATCCCCGCAGCGCCACGGCCCGAGCGGCCAGATCGGCCGACTCGAACTTCACCCGCGCATCGCGCGTCGATCGCGTCTGGTCCACGTTCACGCTCCCGTCTCGTGGGACACCGCCGGCAGCACATCGAAGCCGTCGTACCAAGCCCTGGTCCGGCCCGCGTCGAGCAGGCGCGGATTGAACCACTCCCACCGCGCGCCATCCGGCTCGGTCACCTCCCGGTGGAACCGGTGGAAGCCCTCCTTCTGCCGCCTGGCCTCCCGGAACGACTGGCCGAACGCGCACTTGGCGCAGATGGCCATCTCGGCGTTGCGGGAGCGGAACTCGCGGGACTCCGGCTTCGCCCAGATCTCCTCGAGCGTCTCGTGCTGAAGGTTGCCGAGCACCTTCTCGCCGTTGTAGTCGTGGCAGCACGGGACGACCCGCCCGTCCCACAGGATGGCCACGGAGTTCCACGGCCGGGTGCACGGTTCGGTGTAACCGGCCGACGTGTGCTCGCCCAGCTCGGCCACCAGCTCGTCGTCGAAGTCCCAGCGCTCGAGCCGGATCACCACACCGCGGTCGACACCCAGCTCCTCGCAGTAGGCGAGGAACCGCTCGGCCTCATCGTTGTTGGCGTGCATATTGATCATCTGGAGGGTGAGGTTGGTGTCGTAGCCGCCCTCGTCGCGCAACCGCACCAGCTCGCGCAGATTGCGGTCGGCGACGTCGAGCCGGGCCGCCCGGCCGCGGATGGACTTGTAGACGTCCGGGTCCAGGGAGTCCAGCGACAACACCATGTTCGCGATGCCCGCGCTGAGGACCGCCTCGGCCCGCTTGGGCAGCAGACTCGGCGGATTGCACGACAGGCCGGTGCGCACGCCGTGGCTCAGCGCGATGGCGATGGCCTCGCCGACGCCCTTGTGCAGCAAGGACTCCCCGAAGTGGTGCAGTGCGCAGAACTTCGTGTCACCGCTGACCTGGCTCATGATCGAGTCGAACAGCTCCAGCGACATGTCGCCGAGGCCGCGGTCCATCTCGAAGGTACGCGGGCACATCTTGCAGGTGTACGGGCAGCGGTTGGTCAGCTCGATCTGCTCGATCTTGGGCAGTCGGCCCGACTGCCGGGACGGACCGCTGTCGAGCCACCTGTTGGCCTCGTCGCGGTCCGCGAAGACCAGTTCCATCTCCTCGGCGACCGCGGGGAGGCCGATCGGATCGGACGGCGAGTTGTAGATCGCCTCCAGCGCCTCCACGGTCGCCCACGTGTCGACGGCCTGCTTCTTGGTGATGTGGTTGGTGAGGACGACGGCGTCGTCGACCTGCCGGTAGCTGAAGAACGGCAGCAGATACACCTCAGACCTCCGCGACCTTGTCCGCGGTGGCCTCCTCCTCGTACACCGCGTCACCGTGGAACAGCCGCCACCGCAGCTCGTCGACGGTCGTGGGCGGTACGTTGTGCACGTTCAGATACCGCCGGGCGCGCGGGCTGAGCCGGGCGAGCACGTCCTCGGGCACGGCGCGGGTGAAGTCCATCTGCGGCCGGTACCAGGGCGCGGTGAACAACGTCTTGATCAGGGCGCGTGGCACGTCCGAGCCGTTGGTGCCCGCACAGTGCCAGATCCGCGCGTCGAACACGACGCCGTCACCGGGTTCGACCTCCAAGGGCACCGACAGCGGCGCCATCACCTCGGGGTCCGGCTCGTCGGCGAGGGTGAGGTGGCTGCCGGGGACGACCCAGGTGGCGCCGTTCTCCTCGCGCACCCGGTCGAAGTAGTAGAGGACGTTGACACCGGGAATCCTGTGGGGCGGGAACGACACACCGGTGACGTCCATCAGGTCCGTGTGGTAGTCCCACGGGTAGCGCCCCTGCCCTGGGAACAGGGTCAGGGCGTCAAAGCAGTTGAGTATGCCCCGTGGGCCGAGGAACGCGTCGACGATGTCGAGCGCGGGCGAGGTCTCCAGCAGGGCGTGGAAGACATCGTCGGCGGCGGCCAGGTTGCGCAGCGCGCCGCGTTCCCGCATCCCGACGAGGCGCTCGACGCCATGGGTCTCGTCGTCCAGCTCCGACAACCGGTGCAGTGCTTCTCTGGTCCGCCGGGTCTCCTCGGGCGAGAGGACGCCCGGAAGCACCGCGTACCCTGTCGTCCGCACCTTGCCGATCACGTGGTCGAGGTCGATCGCACTGGCAGGCAATGGCCTTCTCCCCTCGCGGTACGCACTTCGTCTTCCTGGCGCGACACTGGAGGCCGAGTTTTCAGCAACCGGTGGTGGCCGTCCACGGTTCGCGATCGTCACGATGCTGCACGACCACAAGCTGTCCAGGGGCAGGGCAGGGGACCGGGTGCAGCGGGTTGACAGGTCTGTGCCGGGCCCAGATCGTTTGAGACGTCATCGTCGAAGGAGCTGAAAAGTGGCAACGATCGCTGATGGTGTGCACCAGAGCGTGCGGAAGACTCTTTGGCGAACTGTTCAGCAGACACGCTTTCCGCTTGACCGCCCCATCGAAACGCTGCCCCTCTACGTCTCCTCTCATGCTGAATCCCTGACGGCGGGCGATGCGAACGGTACAGGGAACGACGAAAGGGCAGTCGTTTCGGGTGGAGTTGCGTCCATGGCGGCCTACTTCAGCGCCTTTCCGGCCAGTTATTGGCACACCTGGACATCGCGTCGTCACGTCAGGTTGAAAATAACAGTGAACGGCGCATGCACGGTGACGGTTCTCAGGTCGGACGAGCACGGCGACGCAACGCGGGTGCTTTCCAAGGACGCGGCGCAGGACAGTTCCTTCGACGAGGTTCTGCCCTTGGACGCATTCCAGCGAGGTGGGTGGTACTGGTTCGAGGTCGCCCCGCAGGGTCCGGCCGTCCGGATCGTGAATGCCGAATGGCAGGTGCAGGACGACCGGGGAAAGCAGGGCACCGTGACGATCGTGATCACGACTCATGATCGACCGGAAACCTGTATGGGCCTTCTGAAGAGTTTCGGTGAGGTGATCCGCCTCGGCGGACGGGTGGAACATATCGTCGTCGTCGATCACGGCCGGCGGTATCCGGTCGCGGACAATCCGCACTTCGGTGACCTCGACCCCGAAGTGGTCCGCCGGCTGCGGGTCGTGAAGCAGCGGAACCTGGGCGGAGCCGGAGGGTTCGGGCGCGGCATGTACGAAGCCATCAGGGAGGAACTGAGTGATTACGTAGTGGTCATGGACGATGACGTGGCCGTGGACCCGGAAAGCTTCATCAGGGGCCTGGCTTTCGCCGATTTCTGCCGGGAGCCCACGATCGTGGGTGCCCATATGTTTGAGATGAACGAACCGTGTGTGCTGTCCACGTTCGGCGAGGGGATCGACCGGCGTGACTACATGTGGGATTCGGTACCCGGAGTTGTTGATTCATTCGACTTGTCGCTCCATGACCTGCGGAGGACTCCGTGGCTCCATCGGCGTTTCGATGTCGACTACAACGCCTGGTGGACATGTCTCATTCCGGTCGACGTCATAAAATCCATTGGGCTTCCGCTGCCTGTTTTCATCAAGTGGGATGATATCGAGTACGGGCTCCGGGCTGGTGCGCATGGCATCCCCACGGTCAGTCTTCCGGGGTTCGGGGTCTGGCACGAGTCCTGGCGGGAGAAAGACGCTCACAATTGGCAAGCCTATTATCTTCTGCGTAATCGCTGCATTGCCGCCTTGATCCACTCGCCGCATCGTCGCGGCACCGGCGTTGTCCTGACGAATCTCGCCTTCGATATCGAGTCGCTGTTGTGCATGCGCTACTCGACTGCCGCTCTCAGGTGCCAAGCGCTGATCGACCTGCATCGAGAGCCGGCGGATCTGCTCCGCGAGTCCGATGGCAAGCTCGCGTCATTGAACAGCTTGCGCCAGGGTTTCCTTGATGCCTCGGAACGGGCTGAGGACCCCGATCAGATCTCAGTCGAAGCGACACCGCACAGGAGCGATCACACATCACCGAAAAGCAAGATCGCCACACTGCTGCGGATCTGCGCGCTGATATGCCGGCACGCGTTCACGGACCGGCGGCATACGGTTGCTCCGGTGCTTCCTGCCGCGATGGACGAATGGCGGGACATCGGTCACCGTGACGCGGTCGACATCTACTTTCCCAACGGGGATCTGGTGTCCCGGCGCAGGCGGAGCCGTTCGCTGTTCGTGAGTTCCCTCAAAGGCTTGCTGAAGGAGCATGCGCGGCTCTGGTGGAATTGGCCGAAATTGGCTCGGATGTATCGGGCGTCGGCGAGCCACCTGGTCTCGCCGGACACCCAGGGGGCGTTCCTTTTCGATGCGAAGGAGCCCCGCTGACCCCGCTCGGACGACGGTGTGCGGTGCCGCGCGATACGACGGCACCGCACACCGTGCGGGTCACGAAGGACCGAGGTCAGCCCTCCGCGCCCACGAGTTCGGCGCGCGGCGCCTCCTTCAGCTCGCGGAGAGCCGTCAGCACGGCCCAGAGCTGGTAGAGAAGTACGGTCAGCTCCGCGACCGCCAGAGCGGCCAGGGCGCCGGCGGTGCCGTAGTGGTGGCCGATCGCGGGCACGAGCACCAATCCGACGACGGCCCCGAGGATGGTGCTGGTCAGAACCTTGGCAAAGAGACCGAGACTGGCCAGGCACACGATGCCCGTGACTTGCGAGAGAGCGATGGCGCCGACGATGAGGCCCAGAAAAAGCGAAGAAGCAAGCGAAATCGAGATTTCGCCGTCCGTGGTGAGGCGAAGAATGGGCGCGGCGGTGCACGCGGCGGCGGTCGCCAGCGTGGCGGAGGTCGCCACCCCGATCACCAGTGCCCGAAGGATTCTGGGGACCACCAGCCGCTGGTCTGTCGAGGGCACCCAGCCCTGGAGAACCTTGGTGACAGGCGTCGCCAGAGAGAGCGCGGACCGCTCGAGGCGTTCCGCCGCGGCGAAGGACGCGACCGCACCGTGGTTCACGGCTGCCAGAAGAAGCACGGGGAGCGTCACATACAGCGCTGTCGTGGCACCCGTGGCCGCGGCGGCGGCATCCTTGCGCAACGCCGCCACGACATTGGAGAAGTGGAAGTCACTGGCACGCAGCCGTCGCGAACCCAGAATCTGTACGGACGCGACAACAGGACTTACCATCGCGCCCAGCAACGGCAGCACAAGAATCGGCAGCACAAACCCGGACAGCACCGTCAGCCAAGCACCCAACAGGGTTGCCGCTACGTTCGGAACGGTTTCGAGAAGAACCAAGGAACGACTGTCGCCCGTTCCGATGTAGAACCAGGACGGCGACAGTCCGGAAAGCGTTCCGGTCAGGCCCGCGACGATGGCCAGGTAGGAGTGATCGGTGGCGAACCACAGGCCGATCACTCCGAAAAAGACGGCGGGAACGAACAACCATATCCGCGCCCCGATCGACTCGGCATAGTAGTCTTTGCGTGCCTGTGGATCTGCTCGGGCGATGACCGGTGGCCCGGCAATTTCCCACCCCCATATGACGGCAATTGCTCCGATCACTCCGAAGGCCTGTCCGATGGCGACAGTTCCGTAGGTGTCCGCATCGGCGACCCGGGAGACTGCCCACAGCACGATGAACGACGGGACCGTGGACATGACCGAGTCGACCATGAATAACGACAACCGTCGTGTCATTACCATGACATTGCCCTGCTTGGCGCCTATGACAAGCCTCCTCGTTCGACTGGTGGTGGCAGCTGCCGACTTGACGACGCGTTCGACCCGCAGCGCCAGAGCCTATACCGTCACCACGGACGACCGTGCGGTGCTAAAGGGAGCCCCGACGTGCCCAGAACAGGGCATGTCCGCCGGCGCCTTCCGGAACGAACTCTTCCCGTTCGACGGTCAGACCGGCCTCAGTGATCCAGGTGCGGTTCGTGGCCGCGTCGGCGTGGCTCCACCACATCGCGGCACCGCTACCGAGCCAGTTCTCCTCGACGCCGGTCCGCGCACCGTACCCGGTGGTGGCCACGAACCAGCCCCCCGGGCGCAGCCACTCGGCGATCCTCCGCAGCAACGGCGGCTGTTCGGGCAGCGGAATATGGATGAGAGCGTAGAAGGAAACAACCGCGTCGAAGGAAGCGGCTTCGAAGGACACGGCCGATGCGTCCGCGCAGATGAACTCCGCCTCGGGCACCCGCGCCCTGGCCCGTCGAATCTGTACCTCGCTGATGTCGACACCGATGACCCGGTAGCCATCGGCGGCCAGATCACGGGCGACCGGCACCCCGCTTCCGCATCCCAGGTCCAGCACCGTCCCGCCGGGCGGGATCCGTCGCCGCACATCGCCGAGCCACTGCCGGTACTTCGTCTCCGCGCCATATGCCTCGTCATAGCGCGAGGAGACAATGTCGTACCCACGCCGGACAATCTCTTTGGGGTCTTCGGGGTCCACGCCGGGCTAACGCCGCCCACCAGGCCGGAGCCTCGCTCGGCGGGCTTCTTTCACCCATCGCTGTACCTCGTTTGGAGTGACCTCAACGATGCACGAGCCGAAGAACGAGCCGAAGAACGAGCCGGTGAACGAGCCGATGCACGAGTCATCGATGGACGAGGCCGAGCTGCGGAGCCTGACGCCGAGCGTGCTCGCCGTCCTCGTCCGCCGCGGAGCCGATTTCGCGGCGGCCGAGGACGCCGTGCAGGACGCACTCGTCGAGGCGGTCCGCGTCGGGCCGGCCGACCCTTCCCCAAGCTCTTCGAGCAGGGGATACCCCAGACGGGATGCGAAGGGCTGGCTGATCACCGTGGCCTGGCGCAAGTTCCTCGACGCCACCCGGGCGGACACCGCCCGCCGCCGGCGTGAGGACCTCGTCGAGAGGGAGCCGGCGCCCGGCCCCGCGCCCGGGGTGGACGACACGCTCCAGCTCTACTTCCTCTGCGCCCACCCGTCCCTGACCCCGTCGTCCGCGGTCGCGCTCACGCTGCGCGCCGTCGGCGGGCTGACCACCCGCCAGATCGCCAGGGCCTACCTGGTGCCCGAGGCGACCATGGCACAACGGATCAGCCGGGCCAAGCGCACCGTCTCCGGTGTGCGGTTCGACCAGCCCGGCGACGTGGCCACCGTGCTGCGCGTCCTCTACCTGGTCTTCAACGAGGGCTACTCCGGCGACGTCGATCTCGCCGCCGAGGCCATCCGGCTCACCCGGCAGCTCGCGGCCGCGGTCGACCACCCCGAAGTGGCGGGGCTGCTCGCCCTCATGCTGCTCCACCACGCCCGGCGCGCCACCCGGACCGCGCCCGACGGCAGCCTGGTGCCGCTCGCCGAGCAGGACCGCGGCCGGTGGGACACCGAGGCGATCGCCGAGGGCGTCGAGCTCCTCCAGGCGGCCCTGGCCCGCGACCGGCTGGGCGAGTTCCAGGCCCAGGCCGCCATCGCGGCACTGCACGCCGACGCGCCCACCGCCGGGGAGACCGACTGGGCGCAGATCGTCGAGTGGTACGACGAGCTGGCCCGCCTGACCGACAGCCCGGTCGTCCGGCTCAACCGCGCGGTGGCCGTCGGCGAGGCCGACGGACCGCGCGCCGGGCTGGCGGCGCTCGCGGCGCTGGACGCCTCCCTGCCCCGCCACGCCGCGGTGGCGGCGTACCTCCACGAGCGCGACGGGGACCTGGCGACGGCGGCCCGGCTGTACGCCGAGGCGGCCGGGAAGGCACCCAGCCTCGCCGAGCGCGATCACCTGACGCGCCAGGCCGCCCGGCTCAACACCCGCCGCCGCTGACCACGCTCCGTCACGCGGCGGCGCGCACCTCCCGCGCGGCGTCCGCGTCCAGCGCGACCCGGACCAGGGCCGCGGCCAGCCGGGGGAGGTCCTCCTCGGCCACCAGCCGCCCCAGCGCCTCGGCGCTCTTCGGCAACCCGACGCGCTCGGCGCCCTCCAGCGCCTTGCGGTCGAAGTACGGGGCGAACTCGGGCCATACGCCCTGTGCCTCCCGCAGGAAGATGTTCACCCCGGCCGGGCCGATGCCGTTGATCTCCCGCAGCAGCTTCCCGGGGTCCCCGGCCTCGCGCATCCGCCGCAGATCCCCCCGGTACTCCCGGTTCACCAGCTCGGCCGCCTCGCCCAGCTGGCCGGCGGTCCGCTCGTCGTAACGCCGGTAGCCGCCCTCGCCGAGCGCGTCGACCCGCTGCTGCCAGGTGGCCTCCGCCATCCGCCGCGGGCTGCGCATCCCCGCGTCGAAGAGGGCACGGGCGGAAGCGACGGCGATGTCGGACCTGATCCGCGCGGACAGCAGATGTGCGAGCACCAGCAGCTGGTAGAGCGGGCCGGGGGTGTTGCGGAGCTTGATCCCGGCCTCGGTGGCGAAGGTGGTGCCCTGCTGGTCGAGCAGGTTGCGCGCCAGGCTCTCGTTCTTGTCGCTCATGTGCGGATACCGCCTCGTCGTGTGATGCCGTGCCTCGGCCACGGGTGCCCGGCGACGCCCCGGTCACTCGGGGCCATTCCTCATGATCTTCCACATACGGGTGGCCACGTGGAGGTTGAGCCTGCTGTCCACGTCCGCCAGATCGCTGCCGCTGATCTCGCGGATGCGCCGCAGCCGGTAGCGGAGGGTCGAGCGGTGGATGACGAGCGCCTCGGCCGTCCGGCTGTAGTTGCCGCCGCGGTCGAAGTACTCGGAGAGGGTCTCCACCAGGTCCGTGTGGTGCAGGGCGTCGTAGTCCAGCAGCGGGCCCAGCCACTCCCGGACGAACCGCTCGACCTCCCGGTGGTCGTTCCCGGTGCGCAGGATCCGGTACAGCCCCAGGTCGTCGAAGAACGTCATGCCGTGCGCACGGTGCGAGCGGCGGCGTACCTCCAGCGCCCGCAGCGCCTCCTGGTACGAGCGGGGCACCTCGCGCGGAGTGTCGCAGGAACCGCCCACCCCGACCGCCCCGCTGTCCGTGCCCAGCTCACGGCCGAGCGCGGTGTGCAGCGACCGCTCATCCGCGGCTCCGTCCGCCTCCGGCGCGCCCTGGACCACCAGGACCGCCGTGTCCGAGCGCAGGGCGGACAGCATCCGCAGGCCCAGGCCCGCGGCCGCCCGGCGCACGGCCTTGAGGAAGACGTCGTCGGCCGGCCGGTCCGCCCAGCGCACCACGATCACATGGTGCGGACCGCGCAGATCGTGGCCGAGCGCCTCGGAGCGGGCGTACGCACCGGTGTCGTCCGTGCCCGCGAGCAGATCGGCGACCAGCTCCCGGCGCAGCCGCAGCTCCACCTCGGCCAGCTCCCGCAGATGGGCCAGCTCCAGGCCCAGCGAGGTCGCGGCCTGGTCCAGCGCCCGGACGGCCCGCGCGTCGGCCCGGCCGTCCGGGTCCAGCAGGAACAGCGCGCCCAGCACCTCACCGCGCGGATCGGCCACCGCCAGCAGCCGGTCCCGCACCCGCACCGGCCGCGGCCGGCGGGCGGCCTCGCGCAGCAGCTCCTCGCGCCGCGCCGGATCGGGCTTGGGGTAGGGGTCCGGGCGGCCCGGACCCGCCCAGGCCCGGAGGTTGCCGAACCGGTCCTCGGCCGCGGCCGCCAGCCCGGTGATCCGGTGCAGCGTGCGGACGATGCCGTCCTCGCCGTCGCCGTGGGCGGCCGAGCGGGCGAGGGCGTCGTGGACCTCCCGCAGCTGGTCGAGGTCGGTCAGCGAGGAGTCCAGCCGCCGCCGTATCGCCTCCCGCTCGTCCCGCGCCCGGCGCAGCTCCACGGCCTGGACGCGTTCCCGGCGGTGCGCGGCGGCGGTGGCCAGCGCCGCCGCGGTCTGCCGGACGAGCAGGCGGAGCAGCAGCCGTTCGTCCTCGCCCGGCCGGTCGCGGTAGCTCACCACCAGGGCGCCGTGCAGCCCGTCCGGCTCATGCGGACCGTCCGGTACGCGCAGCCCGAACGCCCAGCCCCAGGCCCGCCGGGGGAACCGCACCGGCCCGTCCCGCCCGGCCAGCTCCCGGACCTGCGCGTCCAGGGCCCCGGTGGCGCGCGCACCGTCGTGCGGACAGCGGACCAGACCGCCGCCGCCGTCGCCGTCCACGAGCCGCAGATACCCCGCCTCGGCGCGGCCCGTCCCGACCGCGCTGACCTGCGCCATCGCCCGGCGCAGGATCGCTGCCTCGTCCTGGTCCTCGATCCCGTCGAAGCCGCTGAACAGGGTCAGGCAGCGGCGCAACAGCGGATCGTGGGCGGCGGCTGGTGGGGCCATCGCGTCACTCCGTGTGTCCTCATGTGTCGAAAACGGTCCACGTCGCGAGTACCCGATTCATGGCAAATCACCGCATGGGGGCGAAAAGGGTGCGAGGTGTTCGGCATCCTGGGTGCCGGAGGCCGCGCCGAGGCGTACGGAAGTGACGCATTTCCCAATTCGGATGCCGGTCAACGAGGTTGGCGCCCCGCCAGAACCGGGCTCCGGAAGCGGGCTTCGCGGTCCACTTTCACTGGAACGCCCACTGGAGGGACGAGGTCAGCGTGGGCCTCGGGCCGTCGGCAGATGACCGTGGCAGGTGCCCGGTATCACCCGGCCGCGCGCGTCGCCGTGATCACATCCGGATTGAAGATTTCCGTTTTTCCTTTCCTCATCGAACGGTTGATCAGTAATCTCGCCTCAGCAGCGGGTTGCCGTGCCGCTCTCCGGCGTGCTCAACTTCCCCGAGGACGCGGACGACCCGAGGGCGGCCCCGGAAGCCGGAAGAGGGCGAAGGAAGTGCAGGACGTGGACTGGCGGCCGGAGGGCATCGACGCCGCAAGCGAGGACGCGGCGGGCGAGGACGGGCCAGGCGACAGGGGCACACCCCATGTCGGTCGCCCGGGGGAGCGCACGATATGACCTCCGGACCGGGCGGGCCGAGATGTGACGGCGGCGCCGGGGACGCCGCCGGGAACCTCGCCCCCACGGAGAGCGACGCGCTGAGGCGGTTCGCGGGCATCTGGTGCCGGGCCGTCCATCCGCTGGCGGCCACGACGATGAAGCCCGACGAGTTCGAGGACTATCTGCTGCCGCTGGCCCGCCGGTTGAGCGTCGCCCTGCGCACCTCCCCTTTCGACGCCGAGGCGGCGTACGAGGTCGGCGCCGCGCTGGTGGGCGCCCAGTGCACCGAGCCCGAGGCGCTGCCCGCGATCCTGGGCGTCATCGACGCGCATCTGGTGCCGTGCTCGGCGTCCCCCGGGCTGCCCTCCGAGCCGGCCGACGGGCCGCTGACGGACGAAGAGCCGCTGACGGGCGAAGAGCCGCTGACGGACGGGAAGCCGCTGACGGACGAGGAGGCGCGCGCCCGCTGTGTGCGGCTCCAGCACGCCCTGGCCGCCGGATTCGTCCGCGAGCTGCGCAAGCGCGAGCGCGATGAGCAGGAGGCCATCGCGCGGGCCGCGCTGGCCGCCCGGTCCGAGGCCGAGAAGGCGCTGCACGCGAGCGAGGCCAAGTTCCAGGCCGTCTTCGAGGGCGCGGTCATGGGCGTCGGCATCGCCGGACTCGACGGCGAGGTGCTCGTCGTCAACGACGCCCTGGCCCGGATGTTCGGCGGGATGGACTTCTTCCGCCCCGGCCGCAACGTCACCGAGTTCGTCCACCCCGATGACGTACCGGGCGCCCATGAGCTCTACCGCGAGCTGATCAGCGGCGAACGCGACCACTTCCGCATCGAGAAGCCGCACTACCGCGACGACGGCAGCGTGTTGTGGACCAATCTGACCGTCATCCTGCTGCGCGACTCCGGTGGCGCCCCGCAGTACCAGCTCGCCCTCGCCGAGGACATCACCGAGCACCGGCTGCTGCGGGAGCGGCTGCGCTACGAGGCGACCCATGACGAGCTGACCGGGCTGCCCAACCGCACCCTGTTCCTGGAGCGGCTGGACCAGGTGCTCGCCGCCGACGCCGACGCCGAGCGGTTCGGGGTGTGCTACCTGGACCTGGACGGCTTCAAGGCGGTCAACGACAGCCTCGGGCACGCCGTCGGCGACCGGATGCTCAAGGCCGTCGCCGAACGCCTCCAGAGCTGTGTCAGGACCCCCGGCGAGCTGATCGCCCGGGTCGGCGGCGATGAGTTCCTCGCCCTGGTCACCGGCCCCGCGGCGCAGGCCGAAGGCACCGCGCTGGCCCGCCGGATGCTCGCCGCGCTCGCCGAACCCGTCCGGGTCGAGGGCCGTGAGCTCCAGGTGCGGGCCAGCATCGGCGTGGTCGACGGCCGGGCCGGGGAGATCGGCCGGGCCGAGGTGCTGCGCAGCGCCGACATCACCATGTACCGCGCCAAGGCCGCGGGCGGCAATCGCTACGAGCTCGCCGACGCCGACTCCAACGCCCGGGTGATCGCCCGCCACAGCCTCACCAACGGGCTGCCCTCCGCCCTGGAGAAGGGCGAGTTCTTCATCGAGTACCAGCCGCTGGTACGGCTCGCCGACGGCACCGTGCGCGGTGCGGAGGCGCTCGTCCGCTGGCTGCATCCGGTGCACGGAGTGCTCGGCCCGGACCAGTTCATCCCGCTCGCCGAGGACACCGGGCTGATCGTCCCGCTCGGCCGCTGGGTGCTGGAGCAGGCCGCCCGGCAGGCGTGCGAGTGGCGCGACGCGGCCGGGCCCGGCGGTGAGCCGCTGCGCGTCAACGTCAATCTCTCGCCGTGCCAGCTGAGCCATCCCACCCTGGTCTCCGACACGGTGGCGGTCCTGGAGAACTCCGGGCTGTGCCCCAGCGCGCTGTGCCTGGAGGTCACCGAGAACGACCTCGTCGGCGCCGACGAGAGCGCCCTGCGGCCCCTGCGGCAACTCGCCGACCTGGGTGTGGACATCGCCCTGGACGACTTCGGCACCGGCTACTCCAACCTGTCGTACCTGCGCCGGCTCCCGGTGAGCACCCTCAAGCTGGACCGCTCCTTCACCCGGGGCATGCAGCGCGCCCCGGCCGATCCGGTCGACGTCAAGATCGTCGAGGGGATCGTCTCGCTGGCCCATACGCTGGACCTCGCGGTGACGGTCGAGGGCGTGGAAACCGCCGTCCAGGCCGAGCACCTGCGGGTGCTCGGCTGCGACACCGCCCAGGGCTGGTACTACGCCCGGCCCGGCCCGCCCGAGCGGCTGCACACCCTGGCGCTGGCCGACGCCAGCTGAGGGCGCCGAGCGGCCGCCGCCCTGGCGGCGGCCGCTCGGCGCCCCCGCGGGCGCGCCGCTCAGCCCGCCTGTTCCGGGGAGTGAGCCTGCTCCAGAGGGTCCGCCTGCTCCAGCAGCCGTGAGCGGATCAGGAAGCGCACGCCCTCCGGCGCCTCGAGCGAGAAACCGCTGCCGCGGCCCGGCACCACGTCCACCGTGAGATGCGTATGCCGCCACCGCTCGAACTGCGAGGCCGACATCCAGAACCCCACCGGCTCCTGGACCCCGTCCACCTCCAGCTCCCCGAGCAGCACATCCGATCCGCCGGTACGGAACTCACCGAGCGGATAGCACATCGGCGCGCTGCCGTCACAGCATCCGCCGGACTGGTGGAACATCAGCGGGCCGTGCTCCGCCCGCAGTCTGCGGATCAGCTCGGCGGCGGCCGGTGTCAGGGCGATACGGTCCATGGGCGATCCCTCTCCGATCGTGGTCACCGGGTTGCCAGGGGCCCCATTCAGCACACTCCCCGCCACGTTGCGAGAACGTTGCCCACACAGCGTCAGCGGCGCGGTGGCGCTCGCCGCCGGGTGACGGTTGGGCCGACTCCACGCCCGGGTCGCGGCGCGCCGCCGCCTCAGGAGCGGTCGCCACGCCCCGCGTCCCGGCCCGAACGCAGCACCCGGGACAGGCCGAGGGCGGCCGTCCGCACGGCCGGCGCCAGCTGGGCGGGGCGGAAGCGGGCCCGCGGCACGGCCACGGACAGTGCGGCCACGGCCGTCGGCCCGTCGAAGACGGGAGAGGCGATGCAGCTGACGCCCATGGCCGCCTCCTGCTCCTCATAGGCGAGGCCGGACACCTGGATCTGCTCGATGGCGGTGCGCAGCCGCGCCGGGTCGGTGACCGAATGCGGGGTGAGCCGGGGCAGTGGCTCCGCCAGCACCTCCTCGGTCAGCTCGTCGCCGGAGAACGCCAGCAGGGCCTTGCCCACGCCGGTGCACGTCAGCGGCAGCCGGCCGCCGATGCGGGACGGCAGCGACAGGGCCTGGTGACCGTGGATGCGCTCCACGTACACCACGTCGTGTCCCTCCCGCACACCGAGGTGGATGGTCTCGTGCGTGGCCTCGAAGAGGTCCTGGAGGAAGGGCAGGGCCGACTCGCGCAGGCCGTGCCGGCGCGGCACCAGCGACCCCAGTTCGAAGAGCTTGCCGCCGAGCCGGTAGGTCTCGCCGTCGCGTTCGAGCAGACCCAGGCGCACCAGGTCGGCGCAGAGGCGGAACGCGGTCGTCTTGGCCAGCCCCGTACGGGCGGCGATTTCTGTGAGACGGAACGCACCGCCGTCCGGCCGGAAGCAGTCCAGCACCACAACCGCCTTGTCGAGCATGTTTCCCTGCGCACTGTTCCGTGTCATGGAACGTATTTTGCCCCCGCTCGGAGCCCCCGCCTATACCTGGCATGGCACGGGCCGAGCAGCCCATGCCACTTCTCCACAGCCCCGACCCGCCCCGAACCCAGTCCCGGAGGTACCCCGCATGCCCGTTCCGCACCGCCGCACCCGCGCACACGGCCGGAGGCGAGGATGAGCGCCCATGAGTCCGCGGGTGCCGTGGCCAAGGTGGTGGCCGTCCTGGACGAAGCCATCCGCAGCGGCGTCCCCTGCCCTCCGGTGCGCTCGCTCCTGCCCGAGGCGGACGTCGAGGCGGCCTACGCCGTGCAGCGCCGGTACACCGAGCGCGCCGTCGCCGCGGGCCGGCGGCTGGTGGGCCGCAAGATCGGGCTGACCTCGCCCGCCGTCCAGCGGCAACTCGGCGTCGACCGGCCCGACTTCGGGGCCCTCTTCGCCGACATGGCCGTGCCGGAGGGGGAGAAGATCGCCCCCGGGCGGCTGCTTCAGCCGAAGGTCGAGGCGGAGGTCGCCCTGGTGCTCGGTGCCGACCTGCCGCACCGCGACCCGACCGTCGCCGATCTGCTGCGGGCCACGGCGTTCGCGCTGCCCGCGCTGGAGATCGTGGACAGCCGGATCGCCGACTGGGACATCACCATCGTCGACACCGTCGCCGACAACGCGTCCTGCGGCCTGTTCGTCCTCGGCGGCACCCCCGTCCCGCTGGACCGGGTCGACCTGCGCGGTGTGACGATGACCCTCACCAAGAACGGCCGGACCGTCTCCGAGGGCACCGGCGCCGACTGCCTGGGCAGCCCGCTCACCGCCGCGCTCTGGCTGGCCTCCACCCTCGCCGGTCTGGGCGACCCGCTACGGGCCGGAGACATCGTCCTGACCGGCGCGCTCGGCCCGATGGCCGTGGCGGCCGAGGGCGACGAGTTCACCGCCCGTATCGAAGGTCTCGGCACCGTCGGCGCCGCGTTCGCCTCCTCGGCCACGGAAGCGGGCACGGAAGCCACGGAAGCCACAGAAACAGCCACGGAAGCCACGGAAGCGGCCCCGGGAGCCACGGAAGGAGCCGGAGCATGACCACGAAGGTCGCCGTCATCGGATCGGGCAACATCGGCACCGACCTGATGATCAAGGTCCTGCGGCTCTCGGACTCCCTGGAGATCGCCGCCATGGCCGGCATCGACCCCGGCTCGGACGGCCTGGCCCGCGCCCGCCGTCTGAAGGTCGCCACCACCCACGAGGGCGTGGACGGCCTGACCGGACTGGACGAGTTCGCCGACGTGTCCCTGGTGTTCGACGCCACCTCGGCCGGCGCCCACCGCCGCCACGACGAGGTGCTGCGCGCGCTCGGCCGCACGGTGGTCGACCTCACCCCCGCCGCGCTGGGCCCGTACGTGGTGCCACCGGTCAACGGCGACGCCCACCTGGACGCGCCCAACGTCAACATGGTCACCTGTGGCGGGCAGGCCACCATCCCGGTCGTGGCCGCCGTCGCCGCGGTGACGCCGGTGCACTACGGCGAGATCGTCGCCTCGATCTCCTCGCGCTCGGCCGGCCCCGGTACACGGGCCAACATCGACGAGTTCACCGAGACCACCTCCGCGGCCATCGAGCGGGTCGGCGGCGCGGCCCGCGGCAAGGCCATCATCGTCCTCAACCCCGCCGAGCCGCCGCTGATCATGCGGGACACCGTGCACTGCCTGGTCGGCGACTGCGACGACGCCGCGGTGACCGCCTCGGTGGAAGCGATGGCCGAGCGGGTGCGCGCTTACGTCCCCGGCTACCGCCTCAAGCAGAAGGTGCAGTTCGACCGCGTGGCGGCGGACGATCCGCTGCGGTCCCTGCTGCCCGCCGGGGAACGGTCCGCGGCGGCCGCGAAGGTGTCGGTGTTCCTCGAGGTAGAGGGCGCCGCCCACTACCTGCCCGCCTACGCCGGCAACCTCGACATCATGACCTCGGCCGCCCTGCGCACCGCCGAACGCATGGCCGCCCACAGCTCGGAGACGGTGACCGCATGACCCCCACACCCACCCTCTACGTCCAGGACGTGACCCTGCGGGACGGCATGCACGCCGTCCGCCACCGCTACACCGTCGACCAGGCCCGCACCGTCGCCACCGCCCTCGACGCGGCCGGGGTCGCCGCGATCGAGATCGCCCACGGCGACGGCCTGTCCGGCTCCAGCATCACCTACGGCGTCGGCGCGCACACCGACTGGGAGTGGATCGAAGCCGTCTGCGACGCCGTCGAGCACGCGGTGCCCACCACGCTGCTGCTGCCCGGTATCGGCACCCTGCACGACCTGCGCCGGGCCCACGCGCTCGGCATCCGCTCGGTCCGCGTCGCCACCCACTGCACCGAGGCCGACATCTCCGCCCAGCACATCGCCGCCGCCCGCGAGCTCGGCATGGACGTGGCCGGTTTCCTGATGATGTCCCACATGGCCGAACCGGCCGAACTGGCCCGCCAGGCCAAGCTGATGGAGTCCTACGGCGCCCACTGCGTGTACGTCACCGACTCCGGCGGCCGGCTCACCATGGACGGCGTCCGGGACCGGTTCCGCGCCTACCGCGATGTGCTGGACCCGGCCACCGGACTGGGCATCCACGCCCATCACAACCTCGGGCTGGGCGTGGCCAACTCGGTCGTCGCCGTCGAGAACGGCGTCACCCGCGTCGACGCCTCCCTCGCCGGCCAGGGCGCCGGAGCCGGCAACTGCCCACTGGAGGCGTTCATCGCGGTCGCCGACCTGATGGGCTGGGAGCACGGCTGCGACCTGTTCCCCTTGATGGACGCCGCCGACGACGTGGTACGCCCACTCCAGGACCGCGACGTGCGCGTCGACCGCGAGACCCTCACCCTCGGCTACGCGGGCGTCTACTCCAGCTTCCTGCGCCACGCCGAGGCGGCCGCCCACCGGTACGGCCTCGACACCCGCACGATCCTCGTCGAAGTGGGCCGGCGCAAGATGGTCGGCGGCCAGGAGGACATGATCACCGACATCGCGCTCGACCTGGCCGCGCGGCACACCGCCGGCTGACCGCGAGGGGCGCCCCCGGCCGGGGGCGCCCCACGCGGCGCGTGTCAGCCGGGCATGGTGAGCCAGTCGGCGATGTGGCCGGCGGTGGTGGCGGCGTGCTGGTTGACGAGGGTGAAGTGGTTGCCCGAAGCGGTGAGCGTGGTGGTGAGGTGCGGAAGGACCGTCTGCCAGTCGGGCGGCACCGGATCCGTCCCGTCCGGCACGGGGAAGGGGTCCGAGGCACGCAGGAGCAGGGTCGGGAAGGGGGTCGGCACGGGGGCCCACGTACGCAGCAGCCGTTCCATCCAGGCGTAGGCGGACAGGTCGGTGGCGGTGTAGCCGTCGGTGAGGTGCTCGCGTGCGTACAGCCCGTGCCACAGGTGGGGTTGGAGCGCTCGGGCGGTGGCGGACTCCAGGATGTAGGTGTCCACGAGGACGACCGCCCGTACGGGGGTGCCGCGGTCGGCGAGACGGCGGGCCGTCTCGTGCGCGAGGATGCCGCCGGACGAGGTGCCCAGGAGGATCACCGGCTCGGCGGTGTCGCCGCCGGTGCTCGCGACCACGGCTCGGGCCAGCCCTTCGACGAGTGCTTCCCGGGTGGCGGGCAGTTCCTCGTCGGTGCCGAAGCCGGGAGGCGTCAGACAGGAGACCGACCAGTCGTCGGGGAGCGCTTGGGCGAGCGCGTAGTAGGTGTGGGGCCCGGTGAGGGGAACGATGGGGGCCACGCAGAACACGTGGGTGCCCGAGGTGCCGGTGGTGAGCCGGTCGACCGTGGGCGGGAGGGGCCCACTGCCCTTGGGCCGGAGGGCGGCGAGGTCCAGGAGCAGGGTCTCGGCCTCGTTCACCCGGCCCGTCCGCATGGCCTCGCGGTGGAGCCGGGTGACCAGGTCGGCCGTCGGGACGACATCGGTGGCGCCGTCCTGTGCCGACGGCGCGGCGAGGTGGTCGAGGAGATGGTCGGCCAGGTCGGCCGGGGTGGGGTGGGTGAGGACGACGGTGCTGGGCAGCGGCGTGCCCAGTGCCGCGGCAAGCCGGTTGCGCAGGTCGACCGCCGCGAGGGAGTCCATGCCGTGGTCGCGGAACGCCGAGTGCTCGCCGATCGCCTCGCCGGACGAGTGGCCGAGAGCCACGGCGGCCTCGCTCCGCACCAGGTCCAGGAGGTCCCTGCGCCGTTCCCCGGCGGGAAGGCTCCGCAGTCGCACCGCGAACTCGCCGTCGCGGCTCGGGGCCGCGGGCACGGCGAGGGACCGTGCCTCCGGAAGCTCGCCGAAGAACGGGCGGGAGCCGGCCGCGGTGACGACGGAGAGATAGCGCTCCCAGTCGATGTCGGCGACCGTCAGCGTGGTCCGCTGCTCATGCAGCGCCTGGGCGAGCCCGGCCAGGGCCACGTCGCCGTCGAGGAAGGCCATCCCGCTGCGGATGAGGTGCTCGCCGTCCTGCCGGTTCAGCCGCGGGCGGGCCTCCTCCCAGGGGCTGAAGGAGATCGCCGTCGCACAGGCGCCGCGGGCGCTGCGCTGTGCCGCCAGCGCCTCCAGATACGCGTCGCCCGCCGCCTGCGCCCCGTGGTCGCCGATGCCCCAGACACCGGCCAGTGAGGAGAAGAGCACGAAGGCGTCCAGCGGGGTGTCGCCGAGCAGTTCGTCGAGGTGCGCGGCGCCCGCCACCTTGGCGCGCACCGCGTCGGCGACCTGCGCGAGGTTCGCCGTGCCGAGGGGGCCGAGGGCGCGGGTCCCCGCCGTGTGCACCACCGCGCGCACCGGAGTGCCGTCCGTGGAGAGCCGGTCGAGCACCGCGGCCACGGCGGCCCGGTCGGTCACATCACACCGCACCACCTCGACGCTCGTCCCCTGGGCGGTCAGCTCGGCCGCCAACTCGGCCGCGCCCGGTGCCGCGAGGCCGCTCCGGCTCAGCAGCACCAGGTGCCCGGCTCCCTGCCGGGCCAGCCAGCGGGCGACCCGGCTGCCGAGCGTCCCGGTGCCGCCGGTCACCAGGGTCGTGCCGCCGGGCACCCAGGTGCCGGGCGCGTCGGCCGGTGCCGCCGCCCGCTCCAGCCGCCGGACGAGCACGCCCGAGGAGCGCACCGCCGCCTGTTCGTCTCCCGGGCCCGCCGCGAGCAGCGCGGCGAACCGCCTGGCCGCCTCGGGGTCGAGCCGCTCCGGCAGGTCGGCCAGCCCGCCCCGCAGCGATGTCGCCTCCACGGCCGCGGTGCGCCCGAGTCCGAGGACCATCGCCTGCCGCGGGTCGCGCACCGGGTCGGCCGGGCCGGTCGAGACCGCGCCACGGGTCACCGTCCACAGCGGCAGCTCGGCGCCGGCCCCCATCAGCGCCTGGATCAGCGACACGGTCAGCGCCAGACCGGCGGGCAGTACGGGCTCGCCGCTGTCCGCCTCCTCGGCCGCCGCGAGCAGCGACAGCACTCCGGCCGTGCCGTCGAGGTCGCCGAGCCGTTCCGCCAGCACCTCGGGATCGGCGCAGGTCCCGTCGAGGACCACCCGGTCCACCCGGGCGCCGTGCGCGGTCAGCGCGGACACCACATCGGCGTCGTCGATGCCATCGGTGGTGAGGACCCGCCAGGTTCCGGTCAGTGCGGGGGCGGCGGGGACCCGCAGCGGCGTCCACACCGTCCGGTAGCGCCGCGCGCTGGTCAGGGTGTGCTCGTCCTGCCGCCTGCGCCACGCCGACAGCGCCGGGAGCACCGCGTCGAGCGCGTCCTTGTACTCGGTGTACTCGGCTTCGAGGCCGAGCAGGGTGGCGACCGCGGTGGCATCGCCTTGGCCCACGGCCTCCCACAGCGGCTCGTCGGCGGAGTGGGTCCGTCCGGGCGTGGTGGCGGGCGGGGCGCTCCAGTATGTCTCGTGCTGGAAGGCGTAGGTGGGCAGGTCCACCGTGCGGCCACCGGACAGCACCATGCCCCAGTCGACGGGCACGCCGTGGGCATGGGCCTCCCCGAGCGCGCGAAGGACGCGGTCCCATCCACCGTCGTCGCGGCGCAGGGTGCCCAGGGTGACCGCCGGGCTGCCCGCGTGCTCGATGATCTCGCTGGTGCCGACCGCGAGCACCGGATGCGGGCCGACCTCGATCATGGCCCCGTAGCCCTCGCGTACGAGAGCCGCCATGGTCTCGGCGAAGGACACGGTCTGCCGCAGATTCCGGCACCAGTACCGGGCGTCCAGCTCTTCGGTGTTCAGCCGGTTCCCCGTCACCGTGGAGTAGAACGGCACGTCCGACGGGCGGGGCCGTACCGGTGCCAGCAGTTCGAGCAGCTCTGCCTCGATCTCGTCGATCTGCGCCGAGTGGGCGGCGAAGTCCACCCCGCCCAGCCGCCAGCGCATGATCCTGGCGGCCGACAGACCGCGTTCGACCTCGTCGAGCGCGGCCGGATCGCCGGAGAGCGTCACCGTCCTCGGTCCGTTGACCGCCGCGATCGACACCGCGCCGGACGTCCCGTCCAGCAACTCCCGTACCCGCTCCGGCGTTGCCATCACCGACATCATCGCGCCGCGCCCGGACAGGCGCTCGTGGATGAGCCGGCTGCGCAGCGCCACCACGCGGGCACCGTCGTCCAGCGACAGACCGCCGCTGACGCAGGCGGCGGCGACCTCGCCCTGGGAGTGGCCGATCACGGCGGCCGGTTCGACGCCGAACGAGCGCCAGAGGGCGGCGAGCGAGACCATGACCGTCCACAGCACGGGCTGGAGCACATCGGGCCGCCCGTCCATCGGGGGAGCGCCGGACTCGCCGCGCAGCACACCGGTGGGCGACCAGTCGAGGTACGGGGCGAGGGCCGCCTCGCACGCCGCGACGCGGTCGGCGAAGACGGGGGAGACATCGAGCAGTTCGGCCGCCATCCCCGCCCATGCCGCGTCCTGCCCGGGGAACACGAAGACCACCGGACGGCGCTCGCCCGCCGTGCCCCGCACCACGGCGGGCGACGAAGTGCCCTCGGCCAGGGCCGCCAGGCTCCCACGCAGCGCCGCCAGGTCGTCGCCCACCAGCACCGCCCGGTGCTCGAACGTGGCACGGGTCGTGGCCAGTGAATACCCGACGTCCACGGGCCGCAGTCCGGGGTGGTCGTCCAGGTGTGCGAGGAGTTTCGCGGCCTGGGCGCGCAGCGCTCCGGCCGACGTGCCGGACAGTGGCCAGGCCACCGGCCGGTCCGGCGCGGGATCCGCGAGCGCGGGTCGACCGGCGGGCCGTGGGGGCTGCTCCAGGATGGCGTGGGCGTTGGTCCCGCTCATGCCGAACGCCGACACCGCGCACCGCCGCGGCCGGCCGAGGTCGGGCCACGGCGCGGCCTCGGTCAGCAGCCTGAGCGCGCCCGAGTCCCAGTCGACGCGGGAGGACGGTTCGGTGACGTGCAGGGTCTTCGGCAGCTCGCCGTGGAGCATCGCCATCACCATCTTGATGACCCCCGCGACACCGGCGGCCACCTGGGTGTGTCCGATGTTGGACTTGACCGAGCCGACCAGCAGCGGCGGATTGCCGCCCCGGTCCTGGCCGTAGGTGGACAGCAGGGCATGGGCCTCGATCGGATCGCCCAGCGCGGTGCCGGTTCCGTGTGCCTCGACCGCGTCGACATCGGACGCCGACAGCCCGCTGTTGGCGAGAGCCTGCCGGATGACCCGCTGCTGGGCCGGTCCGCTCGGCGCGGTCAGCCCGTTGGACGCACCGTCGGAGTTCACCGCCGATCCGCGGACGACCGCCAGCACCCGGTGGCCGTGCCGGACCGCGTCCGACAGCCTCTCCAGCACCAGCAGACCGGCGCCTTCGGCGATGCCCATGCCGTCCGCCGACTCGGCGAACGCCTTGCACCGCCCGTCGGGCGCCACGACCCGGTGCCTGCTCAGCGAGACGAGGGTGTCGGGGCCGGTCAGCACCGTGGCGCCGCCGGCGAGGGCGAGGGTGCTCTCCCCCGAGCGCAGCGACTGGCACGCCATATGCAGCGCGACCAGGGACGACGAGCAGGCCGTGTCCACCGTCACGGCCGGCCCGCCCAGGTCGAACAGGTAGGCGAGGCGGCCCGACAGCACGCTCGGGAGGGTGCCGGTGAGCTGATAGCCGTCGGAGTCCGCGGACACGTCCGCGCCGTAACTCTGGGCGGTCGCCGAGACGAAGGTGCCCGTCGTGCTGCCCCGCAGGGACGTGGGGTCGATCCCGGCGCGTTCGAACGCCTCCCAGGCCAGCTCCAGCAGCATCCGCTGCTGCGGGTCCATCGCGGCGGCCTCGCGCGGGGAGATGCCGAAGAACGCCGCGTCGAACTCGGCCGCGCCGTCGAGGAAGCCGCCCGCCGCCGAGTAGGTCGTGCCCGTGCGGTCCGGGTCGGGGTGGTACACACCCGGACCCCAGCCGCGGTCGGCGGGCAGCGGAGACGTGGCGTCCACGCCCTCGGCCAGCAGCTCCCACAGCTGCTCGGGCGAGCGCACCCGGCCGGGGAACCGGCAGCTCATTCCGATGATCGCGATCGGCTCCTCAGCGGGTGCCCCGGCCGTCGGGCCCGCCGCCGCGGTCGGGGCCGGCTCGGCGCCCTCCGCTCGCTCGTCGGCGCCGCCGTACAGTGCGGTCCACAGATGGCCGGCCAGGGCGTCGGGCGTCGGGTGATCGTAGACCAGGGTCGACGGCAGGCTCAGGCCGGTCCGTTTCCGCAACGCGTTCCGCAACTGGCCGGCGGTCAGCGAGTCGAAGCCCATGTCCTTGAACGTCCGCCCGCTCGCGACCGCCAGGGGATCCGCGTGCCCGAGCACCGACGCCACCTGCTCACGCACCAACTGGGACAGGGCGGCACGGGTCTGGTCGGCCGTCAGCCCGGTCGGCAGACCGGAGCCGCGCTCGGTGGCCGCCGCCCGGCGGGCGGTTCCGGCGGGGACCAAGCCGCGCAGGACGGCGGGCACGGTGTGCCGCGCGCGCAGGGCGGCCCGGTCGACGCGTGCCGCGACGACGACGGCTTCGTCCACCGCGCCCGCGGCGTCGAACCAGGCCAACCCCTGATCGACGGGGAGCGTCGGCAGCCCGGCCGCGGTGATCCGCCGCAGCTGGGCGTCGCTCAGCGCGGCGGACATCCCGCTGTCCTGGGGCCACGGCCCCCAGCCGATGGACAGGCCCGCGAGCCCTTCGGCGGTCCGCCGCCGCGCCAGCGCGTCCAGGAACGCGTTCGCCGCGGTGTAACCGGCCTGCCCCGCGTTGCCGAGGACGCCGAACACCGAGGAGAACACCACGAACGCGCTCAGACCCAGGTCACGGGTCAGCTCGTGCAGATGCCACGCGCCGTCCAGCTTCGGGCGGAACACCGTGTCCAGCCGGTCCGGAGTCAGCGCCGCGACCAGTCCGTCGTCGAGCACACCGGCGGCGTGCACCACACCGGTCAGCGGGTGCTCGTCCGGGATCGCCGTCAGCAGGGCGGCAACGGCCGCACGGTCGGAGACATCGCAGGCGACGGCGGTCACCCGTGCGCCCCGCCCGCTCAGCTCGGCCAGCAGTTCCCCGGCGCCCTCGGTGTCGGCCCCCCGACGGCCGGCCAGCACCAGGTGGCGCACCCCGTGCGCGGTGACCAGGTGCCGGGCGATCAGCGCGCCGAGACCGCCGAGGCCGCCGGTGATCAGCACGGTGCCGTCGCCACCCCACACCATCTCCGGCGCCACCGGGTCCGTGACCTCGACGGAGGCCAGTCGAGGGATCAGCAACCGCCCGTGGCGCAGCGCCAGTTCGGGCTCATCGCGGTCCGGCGCCGCGCGGAGTGCCGCCACGGCGGCCGGCACCGGATCATCGTCGTCCGCGGGGTCCAGGTCGAGCAGGACGAACCGGCCGGGGCTCTCCTGCCGGGCCGATCGCACCAGCCCCCACACCGCGGCCGCCACCACGTCGGGGGCCGCGCCGGGTGCCGTGGCCACCGCTCCGCGGGTCACGAACACCACCCGCGCGGGCCCGCCGTCACCGGCCTCGGCCGCGTCGGCCGCCTCGTCCGCGTCGGCCGCTTCCAAGTGTTGTCGCACTGTGTCGAGCACGGACGCGGTGACGGTACGGACCGCCTCCGGCACCGGCACGCCGACCGGCGCGGCGACCGGGACCAGCACCGCCTCCCCGGCCGCCACCGGGTCGTGCCCCGCGGTGTCCGGCGCCGGGGCGGGCAGCCAGTCCAGGCGCAGCAGCGGCCGCGCCGCCGTGGCCGCCGGGGGGCGGACGTCCGGCGAACGCAGCGTCAGCGTGCGCACGGTCGCCACCGGATCGCCCGCGGTGTCGGCGGCGGTCAGCGTGACCGTGTCGTCGCCCGTCCTGCTCATCCGTACCCGCAGCACCGACGCGCCCACGGCGTGCAGGGACACCCCGGACCAGCTCGCCGGCAGCCGTCCGCCGTCCGGGCCGTCGAGCACGGCCGGCGAGGCCAGGTGCAGCGCCGCGTCCAGCAGGGCGGGATGGAGGCGGAAGGCGTCGGCCTCGTCGGCGAGCGCCTCGGGAAGCGCGACCTCGGCCAGGACCTCGTCGCCGGCCCTCCAGGCCGCCCGGACGGCCCGGAACGCTGGCCCGTAGGCGAGCCCGGCGGCGCGCCGCCGCTCATAGAACGCGTCGAGATCGACGGGTACGGCGTCCGCGGGCGGCCACGCCCGCCGGTCATGGGCGTCGGCCGCGGGGGCGCCCGGCGCGAGCGTGCCCGTGGCGTGCCGCGTCCAGGGCACGTCGGGTGCGCCGACGGGCCGCGAGTGGATACTCAGGGTGCGCCGGCCGTCGTCGCCGGGACCACCGAGCGCCACCTGGATCCGCACCCCGCCGTCGTCCCGCCCGGACAACACCAGCGGTGCGACCAGGGTCAGCTCCTCGACGAGGGCGCAGCCGACCTCGTCGCCCGTCCGTATCGCCAGCTCGACGAATCCGGCGGCGGGGAAGGTCACCTGCCCGGCCACCACATGGTCGGCCAGCCATGGACGCGCCGCCACCGACAGCAGGCCGGTGTACAGCAGACCACCGGTCTCGGGCAGTTCCACGACCGCGCCGAGCAGCGGATGGTCCACACCGCCGAGCCCCGCCGGGACCGCACCGGTCGCCGATGTGCCGGCGACGGGCGTGGTCCAGTACCGCTCCCGCTGGAACGCGTAGGTCGGCAGCGCGATCCGGCGCGCGCCGGTACCGGCGAACAGTTCGGCCCACCGGATCGGTACACCCCGCACATACAGCCGGGCGGCGGCCGTCAGTGCCGTGGACTCCTCGCCGCGGTCCTTGCCCAGCAGGGACACGGCCTCCACCCGCGCCACGTCGGGCAGGGCGTCCTGCGCCAGCACCGACAGCGTGGCGTCCGGGCCCAGTTCGAGGAAGGTGCGCGCACCGGCCCGTGCCGCGGCGCCGACCGCGTCGGCGAACCGCACGGTCAGCACGATGTGCTGAACCCAGTGGTCGGCGGTGCCGATCCGCTCACCGGTGACGGTCGAGATGATCGGGATACGCGGCTCGCCGAAGGCCAGACCCTTGGCGACCGTGCGGAAGTCCTCCAGCATCGGCGCCATCAGCGGGGAGTGGAACGCGTGGCTGACCCGCAGCCGGGTCACCGTGTGGCCGTCGGCGGCGAAGCGGTCCGCGATGGCCTCCACCTCGCCGGCGTCCCCGGAGACCACCACCGCCCGCGGTCCGTTGACGGCGGCGAGTCCCACCCGGTCCCCGCAGCCGGCGAGCAGCGGCGTCACCTCGTCCTCGGTGGCCCGCAGCGCGACCATGGCCCCGCCCTCCGGAAGCGCCTGCATCAGCCGTCCGCGGGCGGCGACGAGGGTGCACGCGTCGGGCAGGGACAGCACCCCGGCCACATGCGCCGCCGCGATCTCCCCGACCGAATGCCCGATCAGCAGATCCGGCGCCACCCCCCAGGACTCCAGCAGCCGGAACAGGGCCACCTCGAGGGCGAACAGCGCGGGCTGGGCGTATGCGGTGCGGTTCAGCGCCTCCGCGTCGTCGCCGAACACCACCTCGCGCAGCGGCCGTTCCAGCTCGCCGTCCAGGAGTGCGCAGACCTCGTCCCACGCCGCCGCGAACACCGGGTACCGGGCGTGCAGTTCGCGTCCCATCCCCAGCCGCTGGGCGCCCTGGCCGGCGAACAACAGTGCCATCGGGCCGGGGTCGCCCGCCAGGCCCTCGGCCACCTTCCAAGGCCGCGCGGCGCCGTCCCCGGCGGTGTCCGTCGCGGCCAGGAGGACGGCGCGGTGCTCCAGTTCGGAGCGTGTCGTGGCCAGGGAGAAGCCGATGTCCGGCGCCGCCGCGCCGGTGTCGGCCACGAAGGCGGCCAGCCTGTCCAGCTGCCCGTCCAGCGCGGCCTGGGTACGCGCCGAGACCGGCCAGGGCACCACACCGGGCCGCGGCTCCGCCGGCGATCCGGCCGGTGGCCGCGCGCTGGGCCGGTCGGGCCGGTCCCGCGGTGGCTGTTCGACGATCACATGCGCGTTGGTGCCGCTGATCCCGAACGACGACACGCCCGCGCGGCGAGGTCGCTCGGCCGGTGGCCACGGGGTGGCCCCGGTGAGCAGTTCCACCGCGCCGGCCGACCAGTCCACCTGCGACGACGGCGCGTCCACATGCAGGGTCCGGGGCAAGACGCCGTGCCGCATCGCCAGGATCATCTTGATGACGCCCGCGACACCGGCGGCGGCCTGGGTGTGCCCGATGTTGGACTTGAGCGACCCCAGCAGCAGCGGACGGTCCGGGTCCCGGCCCTGTCCATAGGTGGCGAGCAGCGCCTGGGCCTCGATCGGGTCACCCAGCCGGGTGCCGGTGCCGTGCCCCTCCACCGCGTCCACGTCCGACGGGGCCAGGCCGGCACTGGCCAGGGCCTGGCCGATCACCTGCCGCTGCGCGATGCCGCTGGGCGCGGTCAGGCCGTTCGACGCCCCGTCCGAGTTGACCGCGGAACCGCGCAGCACCGCCAGCACCCGGTGGCCGGCCCGGACCGCGTCGGACAGCCTCTCCAGCACCAGGACGCCCACCCCCTCGGACCAGCCGGTGCCGTCCGCGGCCTCCGCGTACGCCTTGCAGCGGCCGTCGGGCGACAGGCCGCCCTGCCGGGCGAACTCCACGAAGATCCCGGGCTCCGACATCACGGTGACACCGCCGGCCAGCGCCAGGGAACACTCGCCACCGCGCAGCGCCTGCGCCGCCAGGTGCAGCGCCACCAGGGACGACGAGCACGCCGTGTCCACGGTCAGCGCGGGCCCCCGCAGCCCCAGGGCGTAGGCGACGCGGCCGGACAGGACGCTCGGCGACGTGCCGGTCAGCAGATACCCTTCCGCGGCACCGGCGCCGTCCTTGAGCCGCGGACCGTAGTCCTGGGCCATCGCCCCGAGGAACACCCCGGTGCTGCTGCCGCGCAGTGACGACGGAGCGATCTCGGCCCGTTCCACCGCCTCCCAGCTCACCTCCAGGGCCAGCCGTTGCTGCGGGTCCATGGCTTCCGCCTCGCGCGGGGATATCCCGAACAGCGCCGCGTCGAAGCGGTCCGCGTCGTACAGGAACCCGCCCGGCCTGCCGGTCGCCACCATCTCCGGCGCCCATCCCCGGTTGACGGGCATGTCGGAGATGGCATCCGCCTCGCCCGACACCAGTTCCCACAGCTCCTCCGGTGAGGTCACCCCGCCCGGGTAGCGGCAGGCCATGCCCACGATCACCACCGGGTCGTCCTCCGGTACGGCGCGGGGCGCCGGCGACGCGTCACCGGTCACCGGGCCGGTGAGCCGCGTGGCCAGATGTTCCGCGCACGCGGCCGGCGTGGGATGGTCGAACAGCACGGTGTTGGGCACCCGCAGTCCGGTCGCGGCCCTCAGCCGGGTCGCCAGCTCCACCGTCATCGCCGAGTCGAAGCCCAGTTCCTTGAAGGGCCGCGCCGGGTCCACCCGCTCCGCGTCGGCGAAGCCCAGGACCACCGCCGTCTCCGCGCGGACCAGCCGTGCCACCTCGGCGCGGGTCCACCGGGCAGCGGATTCCCCACGCTCCGGCTCCGGATCGGTGGCGTGCCCGGTCACCGGCGCGGAAACGGCCGGAACGGCATCGCGCACCGCGACCTCGCCGGCCGCCTCCTGGAGCCAGTACCGCTCCCGCTGGAACGCGTACGTCGGCATGGCCACCCGCCGGGCACCGGTCCCGGTGAACAGCCGCGGCCAGTCCACCGGCACACCGCGCACGTACACCTCCGCCAGACAGGTCAGGAACCGGTCGGCCCCGCCCAGTCCCCGGCGCAGCGTGCCGACGGTGACCGCCTTGACGTCGGCCGTGTCGATGACCTCCTGCACCGCGGCGGTCAGCACCGGGTGGGAGCTGACCTCGACGAAGACGCGATGGCCCTGGCCGAGCAGCGTCCGGACGGCCGGTTCGAAGCCGACGGTCCGCCGCAGATTGCGGTACCAGTACCCGGCGTCCATACCGGTGGTGTCCAGCCACTCGCCGGTCACCGTGGAGTAGAACGGCACCTCGGCCCGGCGCGGGCGGATGCCCTCCAGCGCGGCCGTCAACTCGTCGCGCACCCGCTCCACCTGGGCCGAGTGCGAGGCGTAGTCCACCGCGATCCGGCGCACCCGTACCTCCGCGCCCGACAGCTCCTCGAACAGCTCGTCCAGCGCCGCCGGCTCACCGGAGACCACCACCGAGCCCGGCCCGTTGACCGCCGCGATCGACACGCGGCCGTCCCAGCGGAGCAGCCGCGCCTCGGCCTCGGCCCGGGGCAGTGCCACCGACAGCATGCCGCCCCGCCCCGCCAGGCGGCGTGCGATGGTCTGGCTGCGCAGCGCCACCACCCGGGCCGCGTCCTCCAGGGAGAGGGCACCGGACACGCACGCCGCCGCGATCTCTCCCTGGGAATGGCCCACCACCGCGTCCGGGACCACCCCGTGCGCCTGCCACACCGCCGCGAGGGAGACCATCACCGCCCAGGAGGCGGGCTGGACCACATCCACCCGTTCCAGTGACGGCGCCCCCTCGGCCTGCCGCAGCACCTCCACCAGCGACCAGTCCACATGAGGCGCGAGCGCGGCGGCACACTCGGCCAGCCGCCGGGCGAACACCGGGGACTCCGCCATCAACCGGACGCCCATGCCCGCCCACTGCGACCCCTGCCCGGGGAAGATGAACACCGTCTTGCCCTCGACATCGGCGACTCCCCGCACCACGCCCGGCGCGGACTCGCCGTCGGCCAGCGCCGTCAGCGCCTCCGAGGCGGCCGACCGGTCCGACGCGAGGACGACGGCACGGTGGTCGAACGCGGTCCGGGTGGTCGCCAGGGAGAAGCCCACGTCCACCGGACGGAGCCGGTCGTTCCCGGCCAGATGGGACGCGAGGCGGACGGCCTGCGCACGCAGCGCCCCGGGAGTCCGGCCCGAGACCGGCCACGGCACGGTGCCACCCGCCATCAGAGCGCTGTCCGCCGCACCGGTGTCCGGGTCCGCCGCCGCGGACGTGTCCCCGGACGCCGGCTCGCTGGCGGACACCACCAGGTGGCAGTTGGTGCCGCCCATGCCGAACGACGACACCCCGGCCAGGGCACGGCCGTCGCGGTAGGGCCAGGGACGAGTCGACGTCACCACATCCAGGTTCCACTCGCCGAAGCGGATCCGCGGATTGGGGTGTTCGAAGTTCAGGCTCGCCGGGAGTTCACCGTTCCGCAGCGACAGCACGACCTTCATCAGGCCGGTGATGCCCGCGGCGCCCTCCAGGTGTCCCACGTTCGTCTTCGCCGAACCGACCAGCAGGGGGCTGTCCGTGGCCCGGCCCGCCCCGTACACCGCGCCGAGCGCCGCGGCCTCCACCGGGTCGCCCACCCGGGTGCCGGTCCCGTGCAGTTCCACGTACTGGACCGCGGCCGGGTCGACGCCCGCACGCCTGCAGGCGGTCTGGATGACCGCCCGTTGCCCCTCGGGGTCGGGGGTGGTCAGGCCGTCGCCGGGGCCGTCGTTGCCGACCGCGCTTCCCTCGATGACGCACAGGATCTCGTCCCCGTCGGCCAACGCCGTCGCCAGCGGCTTGAGCAGGACCATCCCCGCACCCTCGCCGCGCACATACCCATTGGCACGTGCGTCGAAGGTGAAGCACCGGCCGTCCGGGGACAGGGCGCCGAGCCGGGCCGCGGCCTCCGCGCTGTCCGGGATCAGATTGAGGTGCACACCACCGGCGAGCGCGGTGGCCGACTCCCCGCGCCGCAGGCTCTCGCAGGCCAGGTGCACCGCCACCAGCGACGACGACTGCCCGGTGTCCACCACCAGGCTCGGTCCCCGAAGGCCCAGGACGTAGGACAGCCGGTTCGCGGCCATGCTGCGGTTCAGGCCGGTCAGGGTGTGATGACCGATCGCCGCCGGTCCTCTGAGCCGGTCCAGCGCGCCGTAGTCATCCGCGGTCATCCCGATGAACACCCCGGTGTCGCTGCCGCGTACCGCGGCCGGCGGCAGGCCCGCGTCCTCCAGGACCTCCCAGCCCAGCTCCAGTACGAGGCGCTGCTGCGGGTCCATGGCCCGCGCCTCACGCGGAGAGATCCCGAAGAACTCCGCATCGAAACCGTCGACGTCCTCCAGGAAGGCACCCCAGCCGGTCTCGCCGGAGGCCGCGGCCCCGCTGTCCCATCGGCCCGGCGGCACCTGTGAGACCGCGCTCGACCCGCTGGACAGCAGCCGCCAGAACTGCGCGGGATCCGCCGCGGACGGCAGCCGGCAGGACACTCCGATCACCGCGACGGCGGTATCCCGCTCCCGGAGTCGCTCAGCGGACGCGGACATGGACTCGCATCGGCTCACGGCACCGATCCCTCAACTCGTCGTCTTCGCAGGCCCGGCAGGACAAGGACGGATACGGATTGGTACACGTCCGTCTCCAGAAATCCGGCGACACCGAACTGTTGTATCGAGTCATGATCAACAGTGGCCTCGATGATACATGGCCATGGCTGGAAAATGTTTTGGGATTTTTACTGTCCGCCTTTACCGCCGATCCCAAATATTAGGGATTTCCCTAGATCTCCGGCGTTTGAAAGTCCGTGCGATCACTTATCGTTGGACCTCGACCGGTGAAAAAGTGCCACAACGCCACGCCGCCCGTCCATGAGACGTCGACGCGCCAACACAATTCACGAAGGTGAGAGAATGCGGCCCAGGATCGATCCGCAGGACGCGGACGACTTCGCCGTCACACCCGCGGGCCAGGTCTACGCCCAGGAGATCGGCCAGTCACTCAACGGGCTCCTCGCGGACCGGCCCCCGCCGAACGTCCACCGGACCATCGCCAACCACCCGACGCTGCTGCCCGCGATGCAGCCGCTGATGTCGCATGTGGCGGGCGACGTCCTGCCGGCCCGCGAACGCGAACTCGTCATCCTGCGGACGGCGTGGCGTTCACAGGCCTCGTACGTCTGGGCGCACCACCACGCCGCGGGGCTGTTCGTCGGGCTGAACGAGACGGAGATCGCCCGAGTCGCCTCGGAGGACACCGCCGACTGGACGCCGTTCGAAGCCACTCTGCTCCAGGCGGTCGACGAGCTCCACACCAAGTCAGCGGTGTCGGACGGCACATGGAAGCGGCTGGCCGAGCGCTACAGCGAGGAGCAGATCCTCGAACTGCTGGCCCTGGCCGGAACGTACAAGACCCTGGCGTTCATCCTGAACTCCTGTCTGGTGCCGATCGACCCCTGGATGGAGCGTCCCGCGCTGCTGCCGGCCGACCCGGGACAGCTGACCTCCGGCAGACACGCACGCCCGCGGGAGCCGCTCACGCAGGCGGGCTCCGAGACCTGGAACCAGCGGATCGTCTTGCAGAACGACACCGGACTCTCCCAGCTCACCCCGTCGTCGGCCAGCCCCGAACTGCCACTTCACGAGATCCTCGTCCGTTACCCGGACCTGCTGTCCACGGTGAACGCGCCCGGCTCCAACTCCTCGCTCCTGCTGATCCGCAGGAACTCCACGGACGTCATGCCGGACACGGACGGCTATTCCTTCAGCGCCACCCACCTCTTCGCCGATTCCTCGGGTGTCCCGATACTCGTGGAAGTGGTGGAACCACACGACACGTGGAACGCGCACAGCGCCCTCGCCAAAATCCTCGACTACGCGGGCAGCGGGGCGCGGCACTGGCCGGTCCACATACTCCAGCGGTCGCTCGAGTACACCGCCCAATTGCAGGACAGCACCGGAGAGCAGTTGCTGGCGGAGATGGGGTATCCCATCGACGCGGGTTCGTTCCTGCGTACGATCGAGGCGAATCTGGCCCTCGGCAGGCTCCGCATGGCCATTGTGGCCAGCCGATTTCCGCCCGAATTCAACCGGGTGATCGCATTCCTCGGTCAGCAGCTGCACCCCGCCGAGGTGTACGGCATCGAACTGCGCCGCTTCTCCGACGGGTCCCACGCCGCGTTCATCCCGAGGGTGGTCAGCTGAACGACCCCATGGCGTCGGGAGGCGGTGCTTCCCGACGCCATGAGGAGGGCTCAGGCGCCCTGGAGACTGACGGCGTTCAGCTTCATCGTGGGCGACGGGGCCTGCGGCTCCGGAACCAGATGCAGCCGCCGGATGTCCTGGTGCGCGGGTGCGGGCAGCCCGGCCCGGCAGTCACACGGTTCATCGGTGAAACCGGCGAACCGGTAGGCGATGTCCATCATCCGGTTGCGCTCCGTCCGCCGGAAGTCCGCCACCAGGTGGACGCCCGCGTGTGCGGCCTGGTCGACGAGCCAGCCGAGGATCACCGAACCGGCGCCGAACGACACCACGCGGCACGACGTGGCCAGCAGCTTCAGATTCCAGACCCCTGGGTGCTTCTCCAGCAGTTCGAGACCGACCGCGCCATGCGGTCCGAACCGGTCGGTGAGCATGGTCACCAGCACCTCGTGGCGTGGATCGGCCAGCAGCGTGCGCAGGTCCGCCAGGGAGTAGTGCACTCCGGTCGCGTTCATCTGACTGGTGCGCAGCGTCAGCTCCTCCACCCGGGACAGCTGTTCCTCGGTGGCGCGCTCGATGTCCATCACCAGGTCCAGCGAGCGCAGGAAGTCATCGCTCGGCCCCTGGAACTCCGCCTCGGCCGCCTTCCGCTGGAACCCGGCCTGGTACATCTGCCGACGGCGGCGCGCGTCCACCGTCACCGTCGCCGGGCTGAATTCCGGCAGGGTGGAGAACTCGGGCAGCCGCTCGGCGGCGTAGCAGCGCACCTCCGGCAGATGGAACCGGACCTCCGCCAGCTCCGCCGGCTGGTCATCGACGAAAGCGATCGTGTCGAGCGCGAAGTTGAGCTCGGCGGCGATCTCTCGCACCGCATCGGACTTCGGGCCCCAGCCGATGCGCGGCAACACGAAGTACTCGGCCACGCCCAGCTCCACCAGCTGCTGCCACGCCTGGTCGTGGTCGTTCTTGCTGGCAACCGACTGGAGGATGCCCCGGCCGTCCAGTTCGGCGATGAGCTCCCGCACCGGGGCGGCGAGCGTCACCTTCCCGTCCTCCAGCAGCGTGCCCTGCCACAGGGTGTTGTCGAGGTCCCACACCAGGCACTTCACGATCGGGGGCGGTTGGGCCACAGCGCTTCCTTGGGTCATGACGCCGGCATCGACACGGCGTGGTCGGCGAGGATCAGCTGGCAGATCTCGGTACTGCCCTCGATGAGCTCCATGAGCTTCGCGTCGCGGTAGGCGCGCTCGACCACATGGCCCTCGTGCGCGGCGGCCGAGCCCAGGACCTGTACGGCCGCGGCGGCGCCCTGCGCGGCCTGGACCGCGCTCACCTGCTTGGCCAGGACCCCGGCGACGACCATGTCGGGGGAGCCGCTGTCCCAGCACCGGCTGGCGTGTTCACACACCCGGGTGGCGATCTGCTCGGAGGTCAGCAGATTCGCCAGGTGGCGGCCGACCAGCTGGTGTTCGGCGAGCGGCTTTCCGAACTGCCGCCGGACGCGGGCGTGGCCACGGGCGGCGTCGAGACAGGCCCGCAGGATTCCCACGCAGCCCCAGGCGACCGAGAGGCGTCCGTACGCCAGCGCGCTGGTCACCAGGAGCATCAGCGGCTGCCCGCCGCCGAGCACCGCGGTGGCGGGCAGCCGCACATCGTCGAGGTGTACATCCGCGTGTCCGGCCGCCCGGCAGCCGGACGGACGCGGGACCCTGCGGACGGTGACGCCCGGGGTCGACACGGGCACCACGACGGCGGCCGCCCCGGAACCATGGCGTCCGACGACGACGATCAGATCGGCGTAATGGGCCGCGGTGGTCCAGACCTTCTGTCCGCGGACGACGACGGTGTCACCGTCCGGTTCGATGGTCGTGGTCATCGCCGACAGATCGCTGCCCGCCTCCGGTTCGCTGAACGCGACGGCGGCGAGCCGGCCACCGGCGAGCTTCGGCAGGTACTGGGCGTGCTGTTGCGGACTGCCCAGGCGCTGGATGGTCCACGCGGCCATGCCCTGCGAGGTCATCACGCTCCGCAGCGAACTGCACCGGCTGCCGACATGGGCGGTGAACTCACCGTTCGCGGCGCTGCTCGCCGCGAGTCCGCCGAAGGTCTCCGGCACTCCCGCACACAGCAGGCCGCGGGCGGCCAGTGTCCGCAGAACGTCGTCGGGGATCAGACCGTTCCGGTCCCACTCCGCGGCCCGGTCACCGACGAGATCGTCGACGAGTTCGCGCGCACCGGCGAGCGGCTCAGGCATCGGCGGTGTGCCCGGCGCCGAGCAGACGCCCCACCAGGGCGGTCATGCCCGCAATGGTGCGGAAGTTGTCCCGCTTCAGATCGTCCCCCAGGATCTGCACGGAGAACTCCTGCTCCAGATGGACGACGAGCTCCATCGCGAACATCGACGACACCAGCCCCGAGGCGAAGAGATCCTGGTCGGCAGGGACCTCCGCCTTGACCCGCTCCGAGACGAACGCCGTAATCGCCTGCTCGATCCCCTCGGCGGTGATCGGCTGGTCCATATTCACGAAAGCACCTTTCCATAGTCATAGAAACCCCGCCCCGTCTTGCGCCCCAGATCGCCGCGGCGCACCTTCTCCAGGAGAAGTTCACAGGGCTCGAAGGTGGAATTCCCGGTCCGCTCGGCCAGCAGCCGAAGAGCGTCCGCGAGATTGTCCAGCCCGATCAGATCGGCGGTGCGCAGCGGACCGGTGGGGTGACCGAGGCATCCGTGCATCAGCCGGTCCACGGACTCGACGCTCGCGACGCCCTCGGCCACGATCCTCACCGCTTCATTGATCATGGGATGCAGCAGCCTGCTGGTGACGAACCCCGGCGCATCGCGCACGACGACCGTCTTCTTCCCCAGCCGCTCCAGGGCGGACCGGACCGCGGCCATGGTCTCGTCGCCGGTCTGCGGACCACGGATGACCTCGACCATCTCAATGAGATAGGCCGGATTCATGAAGTGCGCCCCGGCCAGGTCCTCGGGGCGTCGCACCGACTTCGCCAGCTCGGCGACGGGGATGCCCGAGGTGTTGGTGATCACCGGGATTCCGGCGGGGAGCATGCCGGAGATCTCCGCCATGATCCGCGCCTTGAGCGAGGCGTCCTCGGTGATCGCCTCGATCACGACACCGGCGTCCGCCGCGTCCGTGCCGGACAGCGTCGTGGTCAGCGTTCCGGCCGCCTGCCCGTCGGGGAAGGCGCCCATGAACTGCCCGTGCCGCATCTGCTGGGCGATTTCCGTCCGGGCCTTCTGGAGTATGTCGTCCGAGACGTCGACCAGGACGACATCCACCCCGCGGCCCAGTGCCAGTGCGGTGATGCTGCGCCCCATGACCCCCGCACCGAATACGGCGATCGTGTCCGATCGGGAATTCACCGTCACCCATCTCCACATCGTCGTCCAACCGGGCACGCCCTGTGTGCGGCGCATAACGGGCGGGCGGGGTTCACCTGCTGAAAAACAGCCAGGCAATAGCAACTTCAGCGGAGAAATTACGCTGATCATCCGGAGGACGTCAAAGGATGAGGTAGCGCCCTAGGGAGATCCACAGTGTTCTTCGCGAGGCCGGGCCCGAGGTGAACCACCGCGGGTGGGGATGCGTCTTCCCGCTATCAGGCGGACGGCGTGCGACTCACGGTGTGGACGGTGCGCTCAAAAAGGGCGCCTGCCGGACATCCGTCCTGGTCAGGCGCCCTTTTCTGCGCGTCTAGAAGAAACCCAGCTTCTTCGGCGAGTACGACACCAGCAGGTTCTTCGTCTGCTGGTAGTGGTCCAGCATCATCTTGTGGGTCTCGCGGCCGATCCCGGACTGCTTGTAGCCGCCGAAGGCGGCGTGCGCCGGATAGGCGTGGTAGCAGTTGGTCCACACCCGGCCCGCCTGGATGGCGCGTCCGGCGCGGTACGCGGTCGTGCCGTCCCGGGTCCACACGCCCGCGCCCAGCCCGTAGAGCGTGTCGTTGGCGATCCCGATCGCGTCGGCGAGGTCGGTGAACCGGGCCACCGCCACCACCGGCCCGAAGATCTCCTCCTGGAAGACCCGCATGTGGTTGCCGCCCTCGAAGATCGTGGGCTGGACGTAGTAGCCGCCCTCCAGCTCACCGCCGAGTTCGGCGCGGCTGCCGCCGGTGAGGACGCGGGCGCCCTCCTGCCGGCCGATGTCCAGGTACGAAAGGATCTTCTCGAGCTGGTCGTTGGAGGCCTGAGCGCCGATCATGGTGTCGGTGTCCAGCGGATGCCCCTGCGTGATCTTCTCCGTACGGGCCACGGCCGCGTCCATGAACGCCTCGTAGTGGCCGCCCTGGACCAGCGCCCGCGAGGGGCAGGTGCACACCTCGCCCTGGTTGAGGGCGAACATGGTGAAGCCTTCCAGCGCCTTGTCCAGGAAGTCGTCGTCGGTGGCCGAGACGTCGTCGAAGAAGATGTTCGGGCTCTTGCCGCCGAGCTCCAGGGTGACCGGGATCAGGTTCTCGCTCGCGTACTGCATGATCAGCCGGCCGGTCGTGGTCTCCCCGGTGAAGGCGACCTTGGCCACCCGGGAGCTGGACGCCAGCGGCTTCCCGGCCTCCACGCCGAAGCCGTTGACGATGTTGACCACACCCGGGGGCAGCAGATCGGCCACCAGGTTCATCCAGACGTGGATCGAGGCGGGCGTCTGCTCGGCCGGTTTCAGGACCACCGCGTTGCCCGCGGCCAGCGCCGGGGCGAGCTTCCAGGTGGCCATCAGGATGGGGAAGTTCCACGGGATGATCTGGGCGACCACGCCCAGCGGCTCGTGGAAGTGGTACGCGACCGTGTCGTGGTCGAGCTCGGAGAGACTGCCCTCCTGGGCCCGGATCGCCCCCGCGAAATAGCGGAAGTGGTCGATGGCCAGCGGGATGTCGGCGGCCAGCGTCTCCCGTACCGGCTTGCCGTTCTCCCAGCTCTCCGCGACCGCGAGCGCCTCCAGGTTCTGCTCCATCCGGTCGGCGATCCGCAGCAGCACCGAGGCGCGTTCCGCGGGCGCGGTGCGGCCCCAGGCGGGTGCGGCCGCGTGGGCGGCGTCCAGGGCCCGCTCGACGTCCTCGGCGGTACCCCGGGCGATCTCCGTGAACGGCTGCCCGTTGACGGGGGTCGGGTTCTCGAAATAGCGGCCCTGGGCGGGCGGCACGTACTCCCCGCCGATCCAGTGGTCGTAGCGCGGCTGGTAGCTGACGACCGATCCCTCGGAGCCGGGGCTTGCGAAACGCGTCATGGGGCGGCCTCCCGTGGTGTCACGCGTGATGGATCCGGTGTTCCGGTTGCCGGGCGCGTCGTGCGGACGCGTCCCGGGCTCCGCCCGCGCCCATGCGGCCGGAGCCGACGGTGAGGCTAGGCGCGGCCACGTTGCGCGGACGTTGCGTCACGGGAGGCGGGGCGCGCGTACCGGCCGCCGTCGGCGTACCGGGCGCCATCGGCGTACCGGCCGCCGTCCGGGTACCCGGCCTCGCCCGGCAGCCCGTACAGCTCCCGCAGCCGCCGCACCCGCGCCGCCGGCCCCGCCCGCCCCGGCGCATCCGCCGGAAGCGCGGTCAGCAGCGCCTCCGCGACCTCCAGATCGTCCTCGCCCCACGGCGTCTGCGCCCAGTGCCGCAGCAGTTCGGGATCGCCGTGGGACAGCACGGCACGCCGCAGCCCGTCCTCCAGCACCTGCCGCATCCGGCACACCCCGGGCGCCTCCGACAGCGGCAGCAGCGGCCCCGGATACGTCCGCAGTGCGGTGGACACGTCACCGGCGGCCAGCGCGTCGGCCGCGGCCCCAAGATCGGTCCGCACCGGTGCGCAGAGCCGGTACGGGCGCGAGCCCAGCAGCGGGCCCACCAGCCGGCGCAGCCGCGACAGCTCGGCCCGCAGCGTCACCGGGGACCGGTCGTCGGCCCGGGGCCCGTACAGCTCGAGCGTCAGCCGGTCGCCGGACAGCCCCTCCGGATGGCCGGCCAGCAGCACCATGATCTCGCTGTGCCGCCGCCCCAGCCGCAGCCGCCGTCCGTCGGCCACCAGCACGGCCTCGTCCCGGCCCAGCGCCGTCAGGCAGATCCGCGGCTCGCGCGCCCGCGGCCGCTCAGCGGCCAGTTGGGCCTCGGCGGCGCGGGCGGTCGCCTGCACCAGGGCCAGGCTGTGCGGGGCGGCCAGATGGTCCCCGCCGGTGATGTCCACCGCGCCCAGCAGCCGCCCGGTGTGCGGATCGTGGACGGGGGCCGCGGCGCAGGTCCACGGCTGCACCGTGCGGTTGAAGTGCTCGGTGGCGAAGATCTGCACCGCGTGGTCGACGGTGAGCGCCGTCCCGGGCGCGTTGGTGCCGGCATGGCGCTCGTCCCAGCGCGCCCCGGCCACGAAGTTCATCCGCTCGGCCCGGTTCCGTACGCCCGCGTGCCCCTCCACCCACAGCAGCCGGCCCTGTTCGTCGCAGACCGCGAGCAGATGGGCCCCGTCGTAGGCGATGCCGCCCAGCAGCTCCCGGAACAGGGGCATCACCCGGGCCAGCGGATGGTCCGCCCGGTACGCGTCCAGCGCGCCGTCCGCCAGATCGATCGGCGCCTTGCACTCCTGGGCGACCCGTGCGTGCGCCGAGCGCCGCCAGGATTCCGCCACCACCGGGCGCACGGCGGGGCCCACCGCCCCCTCGGTCAGAAACGCCTCATGGGCGCGGCGCACGGCACGGGTGCGCTCCGCCGGGTCGGTGCCGGACGCCATCGCCAGCCAGGGATTGACCACGGTGCCTCATTCAGCGGTACGGAGGGGGCGGGGGAGTCGGCCGGCCGGCTGCGGCCGGTCAGGGGTGGGCGGACGGGGCGGGGGCGGGCATGACACCGGGCGGGGAGGCATAGCCGCAGGAGTGGCAGATCTTCCACCCGTCCTGGTTGACGGCGAGTTGGCCGCCGCAGCTCGGGCACTGCTCGGTGCTCATGATCGTTCCTTTGGTTCACGTACAGGGGCGGTGCGGGCCGCCCCTGCGCTCAGATTTCCTTGTGGGGCGGATGCCCCGCAATAGTCAGAACAAGCCGCGTTCGGGTACGCGCCCCGGACGGCGCGCGTTCACCCGGGGTGCGGCGCGAGGGATCTCCTCCGCCTACGCTCCTCGCGCCCCCTCGCGCAACGCTTGAACCCTTGACGACCGGTCGGCTGAACCCTTGACGACGGGACCCCGGACGACCGCCCGCCGCGCCCGCACAACGCGCCCGGTGCGCACGACAACGCGGGCGGGGAGCCGGTGATGGCTCCCCGCCCGCGTCGGCGAGGGATCTATGGGGTCAGCTGATGGACTTGATCAGCTCACCGTTGGAGGTGTCGCCACTGAGCTCCCAGAAGAAGGTGCCGCCCAGGCCCTGCTGCTGCTTGTAGGTCATCTTCCCGGCGATGGTGGAGGGGGTGTCGTAGCTCCACCACTGGTTGCCGCAGTGGGCGTAGGCCGTCCCCGCGACCGTGCCGGTCGCCGGGCAGGAGTTCTTGAGGACCTTGTAGTCCTCGATGCCCGCCTCGTAGGTGCCGGGCGCGGCGCCGGTCGCCGTGCCGCCGGGGGCGTCCTGGCTGACGCCGCTCCAGCCGCGTCCGTAGAAGCCTATGCCCAGCAGCAGCTTCGAGGCCGGGACGCCCAGGCCCTTGAGCTTCTGGATGGCGGCGTCGGTGTTGAAGCCGTCCTGCGGAATGCCGTCATAGGAGGTGAGCGGCGAGTGCGGGGCGGTGGGGCCCTGTGCGGCCCAGGCACCGAAGAAGTCGTACGTCATCGGGTTGTACCAGTCGACGTACTGCGCGGCGCCCGCGTAGTCGGCGGCGTCGATCTTGCCACCGGAGGAGGCGTCGGCCGTGATCGCGGCGGTCACCAGGTTGGACGAGCCGAACTTGGCACGCAGCGCGGCCATCAGGTTCTTGAAGGCGTCCTTACCGCTGCTGTCGCAGGTGTTGCCGCAGGCGTTGGGGTACTCCCAGTCGATGTCGATGCCGTCGAAGACATCCGCCCAGCGCGAGTCCTCGACCAGGTCGTAGCAGGACTGGGCGAACGCCGCGGGGTTCTTGGCGGCCTCGGCGAACCCGGAGGACCAGGTCCAGCCGCCGAACGACCACAGTACCTTGAGGTTCGGGTGGAGCTTCTTCAGCTTGCGCAGCTGGTTGAAGTTGCCGCGCAGCGCACCCGCGTCCCAGGTGTCGGCCTGGCCGTCGACGCTGCTCGCCGCGTCGTACGCCTTGTCGTAGTCGGCGTAGGAGTCGCCGATGGCGCACTTGCCGCCGGTGACATTGCCGAAGGCGTAGTTGATGTGGGTGAGCTTGGCGGCCGAGCCCGAGGTCTCGATGTTCTTGACGTGGTAGTTCCGCTGGTAGATGCCCCATTCGGTGAAGTAGCCGACGACCTTGTCACCGGCGGCCTTCGTGGTGGGGGTCCCGGCGGCCTGGGACGCGGCTGTGGGTGTTCCGACGCTCTGGGGTTCACCGGCGGCGGCCGAGCCCGCGAGCAGAGTGGCGGTCACGACCGCCGTACAGGTCGCCGCGAGCGCGGCGAACAGTCTGCGTGGTCTGAGCATGGAATCTCCTCGGTGGGGGGTGAGGGGAGAGTGAACTGCCCGACGACCTGCCCAAAGCTTGACATGAACGCGCAGGACAGGGTGGGGAAACGGTAGAAGGACTAGACCAGTAGGGTCAATGGTCTGGGCCAATTTGCTCCGCATGCGCGTCATCGGGGAGTGCGCGCGGGGGATCGTCGGCGGTTCCGCCGCACCCCGGCGTACGCCGCCGCGGCACCGTCGGCGGCGGCGACCGGCCGTGCGGGGTCTCTCCACCCGGGGGTTCGCCGCGGCCCGGCCGGCCGTCGGCCTCGGCGCCCGCACCCTGGCCTGCCGCGCTCGCGCCCGCTGCGGCGGCAAGGAACGACCGGCCGCGTACTTCTTGGCGATGCCGGGCGGCGCGGGCACCGTGGGGCACGGCCGGTTCGCCGACCGTCCGAATCCCCCTCGACAAGGCGTGGAGCCCCGGCGCCCGCCGCATCGGCGACAAGAATCAGGGGTTCCTGATCACTCTGTCGCTGTCGGCGCGGACCGTCGGGACGTCGCGGGACCTACGTCGTCCGCTTCGCCCAGGCGGCAGCCGGGTGAAGCGCTCGCGTACCCCGCGCGGCGGCGGCAGTACGGCCGGCCGAGGGCCGGCGTCCAGGGGCTGCGTTCCATGCCCGCCGGCATGCCCACCCGGATCGAGGCCGGGCGCGCCTCGTACGGGCACCGCGCTGCGGATCGCCACCGACGCCGGTCAACTGCTCGGCGGATACGGCTACCCGGCGGACCTCCAGGTCGGGCGCGTTATGCGCGAAGTCGAGGTCGCCCGGATAGTGGAGGGTGCCAAGAGGCCGCCCATCAGGTGCGGCGGGGCGTCATCGCCCGCATGCTCGTGGGCCCCGAGCCGCAGAGCCGGGCTGCCGGCGCATGGGCGAGCAGCGCATGGGCGCGTAGCGCATGAGCGGGTGGCGCGTGAGTGAGTCGTGCAGGGGGCGCGATCGGCGCCCCCGCCGTGTTCCTAGCGCCGCGTCACCGGGAAACGGACCGGCCGGGAGCCGGGGCCGCCGAGGTGCGAGAACGGCTGCATCCGCCAGTCCAGACCCTCCGGAAGCGTCAGCAGCAGCGCGGCGTCCCGCTCATAGGCGTCCAGCGACGCGTCGGCGGGGGTGGCGTCGGTGACCCGGCGGCCGGTACCGGCGCAGACCGTGAGGCCGAACGGGTCCCACGGGGAGGAGCACAGCGCGTGCTCCGGAAGGACGTCCTCGTTGGCGAGGAGCGCGATGGGGCGCGTGCAGTCCGGGCAGATCACCCGGAACATCTCATAGGTGTCGTTGTTCTCGTCGGTGTCGATGTCGCCTGCGTCGAGGCGCTCAAGATGAGGCATGAGTTTCCCCCTCGTGTGGGCCGGCCAGGCACGTCGTCCTCGACCACAGCAAGCATTTCCCTCGCGGCCGCATAGGTAATCGCCGCAACTCATAGGACACCCATGAGGATATGTGGCGTTCGTCACATGCCCGATGCAGATGCGGTGCGGACGCGGTGCGGATGCGGTCCATGAGGAGCCTGTGCCGGCCGCGCCCACCGGCTGTGCCGGAGCGCCCCCGACCACATAAGGTGATCGGCTGTGGAGGAGTTGGACAGACAGATCGTGGAGCTGCTCGTCAAGGACGGGCGGATGAGCTACACGGACCTGGGCAAGGCCACCGGCCTGTCCACATCGGCCGTGCACCAGCGGGTTCGCCGCCTCGAACAGCGGGGCGTGATCCGCGGCTACGCCGCCGTCGTGGACCCCGAGGCGGTCGGGCTCCCCCTCACCGCGTTCATCTCGGTCAAACCCTTCGACCCCAGCGCGCCCGACGACATCTCCGAGCGGCTCGCCGAGGTGCCCGAGATCGAGGCGTGCCACAGCGTCGCGGGCGATGAGAACTACATTCTCAAGGTGCGCGTCGCCACCCCGCTGGAGCTGGAGCACCTGCTCAGCCGGATCCGCTCACTGGCCGGGGTCTCCACCCGCACCACCGTGGTCCTCTCCACGCCCTACGAGGCGCGCCCGCCGCGCATCTGAACACCTCCCGCCCCCTTACTCTCGCACCCCCACCGAGGCAGCCCGCCGTGAACGACCCGACCCCCGCCCAGGCCCCCGAAGCCCGCACCGTCCTGCTGCGCGGAGGCGAGGTCCACAGCCCCGCCGATCCGTTCGCGACCGCGATGGTCGTCGAGCGCGGCACCATCGCCTGGGTCGGCTCCGAAGGGGCCGCGGACAGCTTCGCCGACGGCGTGGACGAGGTCATCCAGCTGGACGGGGCGCTGGTGACGCCCGCCTTCACCGATGCGCATGTGCACACCACCGCGACCGGGCTCGCCCTCACCGGGCTCGATCTCACGGGCGCCCGTACGCTCGCCGACGCGCTGGAGCGGGTGCGCGCCCACGCCGCCGCCCGCCCCGCCGACCGGGTGCTGCTCGGCCACGGCTGGGACGCCGCCCGCTGGCCCGAGGGACGTCCGCCCTCCCGTGCCGAACTCGACGCGGCGACCGGCGGCCGCCCCCTGTACCTCACCCGCATCGATGTGCACTCCGCCGTCGTCACCACCGCGACGCTCGACCTCGTCCCCGGCGTGTCCGAGCTGGCCGGCTACCACCCCGACACGCCGCTGACCGGCGCCGCCCACCACGCGGTGCGGGCCGCCGCCCACGCGGGCCTCACCGAGCGGCAGCGCGCCGAGGCCCAGCGGGCCGCCCTCGCCCGCGCCGCCTCGCTGGGCATCGGCACCGTCCACGAGTGCGCAGGGCCGGACATCTCCTCCGAGGACGACCTCACCGGGCTGCTGCGGCTCGCCGCCGAGGAGCCGGGGCCGCGGGTGTACGGCTACTGGGCCGAGGCCGCGAGCAGCGCCGCCGACCTGGACAAGGTGCGCGAGCTCGGCGCCATCGGCGCGGCGGGCGACCTCTTCGTGGACGGGGCGCTCGGCTCCCACACGGCCTGTCTCCACCAGCCGTACGCCGACACGCCGCACACCGGCACCGCCCATCTGGACGCGGCGGCCGTCGCCGCGCATGTCATCGCCTGCACCGAGGCCGGGATCCAGGCCGGTTTCCACGCCATCGGCGACGCCGCCGTCACGGCCGTCGTGGAGGGCGTACGGGCCGCCGCCGACAAGGTCGGCCTCACCCGCGTCCGGGCCGCTCGGCACCGCGTCGAACACGCCGAGATGCTCACCCCCGAGACCATCGCGGCCTTCGCCGAACTCGGCCTCACCGCGTCCGTCCAGCCCGCCTTCGACGCCCTCTGGGGCGGTACGGACGGCATGTACGCCCAGCGGCTCGGCCCCGAGCGGGCCCGCACCCTCAACCCCTACGCGGCGATGCTGCGCGCCGGTGTGCCCCTGGCGCTCGGCTCCGACAGCCCCGTCACCCCGCTCGACCCCTGGGGCACCGTGCGCGCCGCCGCCTTCCACCGCACCCCCGAGCACCGGATCTCCGTCCGCGCCGCCTTCACCGCCCACACCCGCGGCGGCTGGCGGGCCATCGGGCGGGACGACGCGGGCGTCCTGGCGCCCGGCGCGCCCGCCGACTACGCGATCTGGCGGACCGGTGAGCTGATCGTGCAGGTGCCCGACACCCGGGTCGCCGGGTGGTCGACCGATCCGCGCTCGGGCACCCCCGGCCTGCCCGATCTCACCCCCGGCGGCCAACTGCCCGTGTGCGTGCGCACGGTGGTGGGCGGACGCACCGTCCATCTCCGTCCGGACGAGTGACGCGCGGGCACGCCGTACGCCGAACGATGAGCCCCCGGCCTGTCGTGGCATCTGAACACTGTCCGTACTGACCTGGTCATTTGAGGAAACGGCGCAGGTCATGCGGCTGTTGACAGGGTGCGGTCGGTGGCCGGTAGGTTCGGCTGCGTCCACCACAGGACGCCCGACCGGGGAATCTTCACGCAGTCGTCGAACGCCGCTGGGCCAGAGGGAGACGCGCCGCCGCGGCGCGCCACCACTGGGAGCCAGGTCCAGCGCACGGGGGCGAGGGAGGGATCGCCGGGTCGGCAGGTGCGACCCGGGAGGGGCCCGGACGCTCAGTAGACAACGGCTCTCGGTCGACCCGCAGCCAGCGGGTCCCAGGCCGGCCCGAAGGGCGTCGGGCCCCCATCCGCACGCGCACACGGCGGACCGCCCCCGGCGCGGGGGCGGCACCGCCGCCGGGCGGGGAACCCCCGCCAGGGCCGGGACGTTCCGTACCTCGGGGCCACATTCCGCACCTCCGGAGCACTTCCGCGCACCCGCGTTATACGGTCAGCTCACCACAGCACGACCTTGCAGGAAGGCCGCACCGTGCCATCGGGTTCCGACACCACCGCCGAAGCCGCCCCCACCGGGCCGGGCGCAGACAGACCGGGTCAGCGGACCGGTTCCGCCGCCGTGCCGCCCACCGGCGGCGCCGCCGAGAGCGGTGCCGCCGGGGAGACCGAGACCGGGACGGGGACGGCGGCGTCCGCGCCCGTGTCCGGGCCGGTCGCCGGGGAGCGCCGGCCCGGCCGGCTGCGCCGTCTGGGCCGGCTCGCCCGCCGCGAGGCGCGGCGCAGCGCGCTCGCGGCGGTCAGCGGGCTCGCGCTCGGCTTCGCCTTCCCGCCGTTCGGGGTGTGGCCGCTGTCCCTGGTGGCCGTCGCCGCCCTGGCCCTGCTCACCCGCGGCCGCACGGCCCGCCAGGGCGCCTGGACGGGCTTCGCCTTCGGGCTGCCGTTCTTCCTGCTGCTGCTGAAATGGCTCAGCGTCGTGGGCTGGGACGCGGTGGTGGGCCTGTCCGCCATCGAGGCGGCCTTCCTCGCGCTGATGGGGGCCGGCCTGGCCCTGGTCTCCCGGCTGCCGGTACCGGCCCTGTGGCCGCTGTGGACGGCCTGTCTGTGGGTCACCGAGGAGTGGGCCCGCGACCGGGCGCCCTTCGGCGGCTTCCCCTGGGGCCGGCTGGCCTTCGCCAACACCGGGTCGCCCTACACCCCGCTCGCCGCGCTGGGCGGCGCCCCGCTGGTCACCTTCGCCGTCGCGCTGACGGGCGGGGCGCTCGCCTCCGCCGCCCTCGTCCTGTGGCGGCTGCGCGGCACCGGGGGCCTCTCACCGCGCGGCGCCCTGCCCGCCGCCGGGGCGGTGGCCGTCGCCGCCGCCGTGACGGCGGCCGGATTCGCGGTGCCCATCCCCACCGCCGCCGCCGACTCGGTCGACATCGCCGTGGTCCAGGGCAATGTGCAGCAGGCCGGAATGGACTTCCTGGGCCGCCCCATGATGATCCTCAACAACCATGTGAAGGCGACCCTGGACCTGGCGAAGGACGTCAAGGCCGGCCGGATCGCCAAGCCCGATCTCGTCATATGGCCGGAAAACGCCTCCGACCTCGACCCCTACCAGTACCGCGAGGCCTACGCCCGGATCGACGAGGCTGTCAAGGCGATCGGCGTTCCGGTGCTGGTCGGAGCCCTGGTCGACCATCCGACCAAGCAGGGCTACGTGGAGAACCAGGGCATCGTCTGGGACCCCGAGACCGGCCCCGGCGCCTCGTACACCAAGCAGCACCCGGTGCCCTTCGGCGAGTACGTCCCCTTCCGCCAGCAGCTCAGCAAGATCATCACCCGGCTCCAGCGGGTGCCCCGCGACTTCTACCCCGGCGACCACACCGGGGTGCTGAAGGTCGGCCCGGCCCGGCTCGGCGATGTGATCTGCTTCGAGGTCGCGTACGACGAGATCGTCCGCGACACGGTCAACGCGGGCGCTCGGGCGATCGTCGTCCAGACCAACAACGCCACGTACGGGCGCAGCGGCCAGCCCGAGCAGCAGCTGGTCATGTCCAAGCTGAGGGCGATCGAACACGGCCGTCCGGTGATCACCGCGGCCACCAGTGGGATCAGCGCGGTGGTCTCCCCGGATGGCACGATCGAGCAGCGGACGAAAGAATTCACGCAAGATGTGCTCACCGCGCGCATCCCGCTGCGTGACGGCAAGACCCTGGCCGACCGCGTCGGTGCGATCCCTGAGTGGGTGCTCGCTATGGTGGGCGTTCTGTCCTGCGCGGCCGCGATCATGATCGGCCGTCGGGGACGTACGGACTAGAAGGGGCAGTAGCCGTGAGCGACGCACGCGAGGCCGACCAGCCGCGCCGGAGCAACGACCGTGACGATTCGCCTCGCGGGCGGAGAAGCGAACAATCCGACGCCGTGAGCGACGCACGCGAGGCCGACCAGCCGAGCACCGAGGCCGACGAGCCAAGCACCAAGGCTGAGGAGTCGAGTGCCAAGGCCGACGAGCCGCGCCGTAGCAGCGAGAGTCAGGACGACGGCGGGCGGCGGAAGTACGGTCCGCTCGGTACGACCTTGGTGATCATCCCGACCTACAACGAGGCGGAGAACCTCAAGCCGATCGTCGCGCGGGTCCGGGAGTCGGTTCCGGACGCGCACATCCTCGTCGCGGACGACAACAGCCCGGACGGCACGGGCAAGGTCGCCGATGAGCTGGCTGCCGAGGACGACCACGTCAAGGTGTTGCACCGCAAGGGCAAGGAGGGCCTCGGCGCCGCCTATCTGGCCGGCTTCCGCTGGGGGATCGAGCACGGCTACGGCGTACTGGTGGAGATGGACGCCGACGGCTCCCACCAGCCCGAGGAGCTGCCCCGGCTGCTCACCGCGCTCAAGGGCGCGGATCTGGTGATCGGTTCCCGCTGGGTGCCCGGCGGCCGCATCGTCAACTGGCCCAAGTCCCGCGAGTTCATCTCCCGCGGCGGCAGCACCTACTCCCGCCTGCTCCTCGATGTGCCGATCCGCGACATGACGGCCGGCTACCGCGCGTTCCGCAAGGAGACGCTCGAGGGCATCGGCATGGACGAGGTCGCCTCCCAGGGCTACTGCTTCCAGATCGACCTGGCCTGGCGCGCCGTCAAGGCGGGCTTCCACGTCATCGAGGTCCCGGTCACCTTCATCGAACGCGAGCGCGGTGAGAGCAAGATGAGCCGCGACATCGTCACGGAGGCGGCCTGGCGGGTCATGTCCTGGGGCGTGGGCACGCGGGTCAACAAGATGCTGGGCCGCAAGGACTCCTAGGGCGTGTTTCGAAAGTAGCGCCGTCCGCCCGGAGGGCGGGCCCCGCGGCGTCTGGTGCGTGTGATCGCAAGGCGGAGGGTCGTCCTCGTAGTGGGCCTACTTGGACGATCCCGACAACGCGGCGAGCGCGCGTGCCAGGCGTCGCGGGGCAGGCGGGACTTTCGAAACACGCCCTAGGTCCCTCGAGGTCCGCACGTGAGGCGGACGCCGCTGAGCGCGGCTCAGCGGATCCCCGGGACGGTCAGCACCGTGAGCAGCGCCGTCCCGGCGACCAGCCAGGCGACGTAGTCGCCGATGTGCCCGGACTGCAGCCGCCGTACGGGCGCGAGCAGCGCGGCCGTCCCGTCGCGGGCCGGCCGCCGTACCGCCAGTGTGGCGAGGGCGATGGCGAGGGCCGTGGAGAGCAGCCCCAGCACGATCCCGGTCGGCTGCCAGTGCGGTGGCGGGAGCGCCGGGGCGGCCGCGGCCCGTGCGTCGAGGACCGTCCGCCGGTAGCCGCCGGTGTCGGTGAACAGCGCCCCGGCCCGGCCCATCGCGGAGGCGACGGCCGGGACCGCCCCGACGGCCAGCGACGCGGCCAGCAGCGCGGCGGGCACCGCCACCAGGGGCACCGGGATGCGCCCGAGGCGGCGGCCGGTCTCGGGCTCCTCCTCGCCGGTGGTCTCCGGTTCACCCTCTTGGTCCCGGGGGCGCCGGCCCGCTCCGGCGAAGATCCGCAGCCCGGCGCGGAGCACCGCGCCCCCGGTCACCGCCGACACCAGGACGTAGAGCGCGGGCAGCCATCCGGCGGTGTGTCCCGCGGCCTCCTCGGCGACGGCCTTGCCCAGACCGGAGCCGAACGGCGGCAGCCCGCACAGGGCCAGACCGCCCACCGCGAACAGGGCGCCGACCACCGGGAGTTCCCGGGCCCGGCCGAACAGCTCGTGCTCGTCGACGGTCGCGTACCGGTCCAGCAGCACCCCGACACAGGCGAAGAGGGCCGCCTTCACGCCCGCGTGGCCGAGGACGTACAGCGCGGTGCCCGACACCCCCTCGGGGGTCAGTACGGCCACGCCGATCAGGAACAGCCCGGTATGGGCCACGGTCGAGAACGCCAGCAGCCGCTTCAGATGGCGCTGCTGCCAGCACATCGCCGCCCCCAGCAGCGCCGTGAGGACGCCCAGCACCAGCAGGGCGCGGGTGAACGCGGGGTGGCCGAGCCCCCCGGGCCCGGCGAAGACCGTCCAGTAGACCCGGGCGACCCCGTAGACGCCGAGCTCCACCATCACCCCCGACAGCAGCATGCACACCGGCGTCGGGGCGACCGCGTGCGCGTCGGGCAGCCAGAAGTGGAACGGAACGGCGGCCGCCTTCACCAGCAGACCGGTCGTCACCAGCACGAACGCGGCGAGCACCAGCCCGTCCGGCCCGCCCGCGTCAAGCCTCCGCCCGATCTGGGCGAACCCCAGCTCCCCGGTGCGCGCGTACAGCAGCGTGATGCCCAGCAAGGTGGCGTAGCCGCCGAGGGAGTTCACCACCCCGAAGGCCAGCGCGCCCTGGAGCGGTTTCGGCTCCTCGACCCGGAAGCCGGTCAGCGCGTAGGCCGCCACGCCCATCAGCTCGAAGAAGACGAAGGCGTTGAACAGGTCGCCGGTCAGCGCGAAACCGCACATGCCCGCCTGGAACACCAGGATCAGCGCGGGGAAGGAGCCGGTGTGCCGGCGCGGCGGCTCCTCGAAGTAGCGCCAGGAGTAGATCAGGACGGCGACGACGAGCAGCGAGACCAGCGCCGCGAGCCCGGCCCCCAGCGGATCGCCGACCAGCACGATGCCCACTCCGCTGCCGCCCACCGGCCGCCAGCCGCCCACCCACTCCACCGGATACGCCCCCGGCCCGGCATGACCGGCCCGGACCAGCACCAGCAGCGCCGCCACGGCGGTGGCGGCGGCGAAGGCGCAGCCCAGGAGGTCGGAGACGAGCCGGGGGAGCCGCCGTCCGGCGGCCACCAGCACCGCCGCGCCCAGCAGCGGCACCGCCACCACCAGCGGCAGCAGCCGCGCGCTGTCCACCGGCTCAGCCCTTCAGCTCGGACAGGGCGTCCGGATCGACCGTGCCATGGCGTTTGCGCAGCTGGACGACGAGCGCGAGCAGCAGCGCGGTGACCGTCGCGCCGACCACGATGTCGGTGAGGGCGAGCGCCTGGACGACCGGGTCGACCACCCGGCTGTCGGTGGGCGTGTCGGCGAAGACCGGGGCGGTGCCGCCGTGCCGGTAGCCGACGGCGAGCAGCAGCACATAGGTGGAGGACTGGGTGACGGCCAGGCATCCCACGGCATGGATGAGGTCCCGGCTGGTCACCAGCCCGTACACACCGATCAGAAAGATCCATCCGGCGACCAGGTACGGCAGGACCGTCACGCTCGCTCCCTCTCGTCGTCTCCGTCGTCTCCGTCGTCTCCGTCGTCTGCGTCGTCTCTGTCGTCCGCGTCGCCGTTTCCGGTGTCTCCGGTGTCCTGCGCGTCCTCCTCGCCTTCCCCGGGCTCCTCGATTTCCACCGCCTGGTCCAGGAACCGGGCCAGCAGGACCACGACCCCGCTGGCCACCTCCAGGCCGACGGCCGCGTTGAGCACGGGCACCGTGCCGCCCGAGGACAGGGTCGCGAAGGTGCCGAAGGGAAGGACGTTCGCCAGGAACGCCGACCCCGCGAGGACGGCCGCGAGCCCGGTGACGACATAGGCCGCCTCGCCGACCGCCTCCCCGACCTCGTACAGGGCCAGCGGCCGGACGCGCTCCAGGGCCCGGTAGTCGGCGGCGACGTAGAGCAGGTGCAGCGCCGTGGCGGCGACCACCCCGCCCTGGAAACCACCGCCCGGACTGATCTGGCCGTGCGCGATCACATACAGGCCCACCAGCAGCGCGAGCGGCAGCGTCAGCAGCGCGAACCGGCGCACCCGGGGGTGCACCACGGCGGGCTCGGGGGTCGTGCGGTGCTCGTCCTGGGTCTGGCGGAGCAGCACCACGGCACCGAGCACGGCGGCGAAGAGGATGGTCTCCTCGCCGAGCGTGTCGAAGGCGCGCAGATCGAAGTTGACGGACGCGATGACATTGGCCGTGTGATGGCCCAGGGCGGCGTGCACGGCCCGCACACCGTACGGGTGGTAGCCGCTGCCGAACGACGGCAGGCCGAAGCAGGCGACGGCGAACAGCGCGGCGAACCCGGCGGCGCCCACCAGGAAGACCCACAGCCTGAGCCGTGCGCTCATCGCTCACGGCCCGCCGTCGTCTCGTCCCCGCCGCGGCCGTTCCCCGAGCGGCGCCGCACCTTGCGCACGGTCAGCAGGATCATCAGGGGCGTCACCGCGGAGCCGACGGCGAGCTGCGAGAGCGCGACGTCCGGCGCCTGGAGGAAGGTGAACAGCAGGGCCAGCGCGAGCCCGAGGAAGGACAGCACCAGCGCCTGCCGCACCGGGTCCCGGTTGAGCACGGCGGCGGTGGCGGCGCCCGCGACCAGCAGCAGCGCCACGACGATCAGCACCTCGGTCATGTCGTGGTGCCCCCGTTTCCGCCGCGCGCGCTGGTCACCACGCTGCCCGCGATCAGCAGCGCGCCGATCAGCAGCAGCTTCGCCATCGCCCGGCCGGGCCCGGTCGCCACGCACAGCGGCAGCACGGTCGCGGGCACCCCCACCAGCGCCGTCCACCGCACCAGCCGCGAATCGGGCAGGACGTCGAGGAAGCGGGCGTAGATCAGCGTTCCGGTGGGCCCCAGCACGCTGACCACCAGCGCCACATCCGTGTACGAGGAGCGGCCGAAGCCCTGCGCGGCCAGCAGCAGCGCCAGCCCGGCCAGCAGTGCGGTGAGGTTCTGGCCGACCAGCCGGTCCTGCGCCGAGCCGTGGGCGATCCGCCACAGCACCGGCACGAGCGCGAGCAGCGGCACCAGCGCCGCCGCCAGCCAGCCGTCGGAGGCGCTCACCGGTCCGCCACCGCCCGGCGCCCGGCGCGGGCGAGGAGGGCGGCGGCCAGCGCGGCGGCCGCGCCCACCAGGACCTCCAAGGGGTCCACGGTGCTGATCAGCACCAGCCAGAGGCCGGTCAGCGCCGCCCACCACACGAGTACCTCCAGCACAGCCGCCATGCGACACCTCCGCTCGACACCTCCGCGGCGGCGGGTACCCGCGACCGCCGCCGCCGATTCCCCGCCGAATCCATCCGGCCTACCCGGCTTCCCCGGCCCATCCGCCTCATCCGGCCTTTCTGGCCCGCGTCGGACCCTCTGGGACCCGTCGGACGTTGGAACCCGTGAGATCCCCTTGGCCGCACGGCCCCGGGCTCCGGACAGCGCACGGACCCGGGCACACTTGGAGGCATGATGACCGGCGCATCGCAGCAGAGCGACCCGACCCGCCCGAAGCGCTCACGCGCCCGCACCTTCGTACCGCTGGGGATCGCCGCCTGGCTGGTCGTGGAGATCTGGCTGCTGACCCTGGTGGCGGACGCGGCCGGCGGGGTGACCGTCTTCCTGCTGCTGGTCGCGGGCGCGGTGGTGGGCGCCGCCGTCGTCAAGCGCGGCGGCCGCCAGGCCTGGCAGAGCCTGGCCGGGTCGATACGGCCGGGCACCGGGGAGCCCTCGGCGCGGCCCGGGAGCTCCTTCACGATGCTCGGCGGGCTGCTGCTGATGGTGCCGGGACTGATCTCGGACGCGGCCGCGCTGCTGTGCCTGTTCCCGCCGACCCAGGCGCTGCTGCGGCGCCGCGCGGAGAGCGCGCTGTCGCGCCGCATGGGGTTCGTCCCCGGATCGCCGTCCGACCCCTTCCAGCAGGCCCGTGAGCAATGGGAGCGCCGGGACGGGCGGGAGCGCCCGGGGCAGGGCACGGTCATTCAGGGCGAGGTGATCCGGGACGGGAACGACCAGGACCGGGACCGGAACCGGGGCGGCGAAGGCGAGCCGGGACCGGGACTGCGACCGCGCGACCGGGGCTGAGCCCGGGGCTGTGACGGGAGCTGAGTGACCGGGGCCGGGGGCTGACAGCCACGTCCGCGCTCAACGAGGACAAGGGCCGGGGCCACTGCTCAAGCAGTGGCCCCGGCCCTCGTTACCTCAGTGCTGCCGCTCGGAATCAGGCAGACTTACGGGTGTCCCGCGGATGCACGGCGATGTTCATGGCACCGGAGCGCAGGACCGCCAGCCGCTCGGCCAGCACCTCCTCGAGCTCCTCGCGGGTGCGCCGCTCCATGAGCATGTCCCAGTGCGTGCGCGCGGGCTTGCCCTTCTTCTCCTCAGGTCCGTCGCCGTCCACCAGGAGTGCCATGGCGCCGCACGCCTTGCACTCCCACTCCGGCGGGATCTCCGCCTCTACCGAGAACGGCATCTCGAATCGATGGCCATTCTGGCATGCGTACTCCACCGCCTGGCGCGGGGCCAGATCGATGCCGCGGTCGGTCTCGTAGCTGGTCACCACGAGTCGCGTGCCGCGAAGAGCTCGCTCACTCATGAATCGTGCCTCCCGGGCTTGTCGCCCACAGGACAGGTGTCGCTGTCGTCGTCATCCGGTCAACGTCCGGTCGGCGGTGAAGATTCCCGTATTGGGACATGCGTCGCCCGTCGTGCCGCCCCGTTGTTCTACCCACCGGCGCCCGGTTTGTCACATCTGGCAGCAGATGTCACCCAGCGTTTCTGGTACTTTAGCGCGCAGTAACGGTCCGCCTGGTAGGCCGAGGGCGTACACTACCGCCCCGACCGCGTCAGCTCTAAATCAGGTCCTGGACCTGGGGTTCGACGCCGCCCCGCGCCACGATCCCGGAGCCCGTCCCGGCCGGTGCGGGAATCGCGAAAACGCGCAGGAAGAACTGCGACAGCGGCCCGATGGCCAGCGCGAACAGCACCGTACCCACCCCCACGGAGCCGCCCAGGGCGAAGCCGGTGGCCAGCACCGCCAGCTCGATCCCGGTCCGCACCAGCCGGATCGACCACCCGGTGCGCCGGTGCAGGCCCGTCATCAGCCCGTCCCGCGGGCCCGGACCGAACCGGGCCGAGATGTAGAGCCCGGTGGCCGCGCCGCACAGCACGATCGCGAAGACCAGCATCGGAATCCGCACCGCCAGGGCGTCCGGCTCCGGTATCAGCCACAGGGTGGCGTCCACCGTCACTCCGATCACCAGCACGTTCGACACCGTGCCCAGCCCCGGCCGCTGGCGCAGCGGGATCCACAGCAGCAGCGCGGCGGCGCCGACGACGATCGTCACCGTGCCGATCGACAGCGAGGTGTGCTCGGCGATGCCCTGGTGAAAGGCGTCCCACGGGTCGAGACCGAGCGTGGCGCGCAGCTGGAGCCCCATGGACACGCCGTACAGGACGAGCCCCACGTAGAGCTGGACGAGACGGCGAGGAAGGCGGGACGGGCGGGGAAGGGAGGACGGGTCAGGAAGGGAGGACGGGTCAGGAAGGGGATCGGACAATGCGTGCTCCTGGTGTGAGTGGCCTGCGGCATGTCACTCTGAGGTCCGGAACCAGTCCAGTTCCATGGCCAATATGTGAAAGGTGGACCGTGTCCGATGAGTCCATGGACCTCTGCGGTCGGGGCACCGCAACTGGCCCGGCTGCTCGGGTCACAGCACACCCGTGACGGCGTGGCCGCCGGGGCCGCGGCCGCCCTGACCGGGGGCCGCCGCGTCCCCGCCTACCGTGCCCTCGCCGACGGCGTACGGCTGCTCGTCCTGGAGGGCCGGGTTCCGGTCGCGGCCCGGCTCCCCGCCGAGCGCGAACTCGCCGCGGCGCTCGCGGTCAGCCGCACCACCGTCGCCGCCGCCTATGAGGCGCTGCGTGGCGAGGGGTTCCTCGAGTCCCGGCGCGGCGCCGGGAGCTGGACCGCCATGCCCGCCGGAAGCCCGCTGCCCACGCGGGGGCTCGACCCGCTCCCGCCCGAGGCCGCGGCCTCCGTCATCGACCTCGGCTGTGCCGCTCTGCCCGCCCCCGAACCCTGGCTCACCCGCGCGATGCACGGCGCCCTCGAGGAGCTGCCGCCCTACGCCCACACCCACGGCGACTACCCCGCCGGGCTGCCCGCCCTGCGCCAGGCGCTCGCCGACCGCTACACCGCCCGTGGCATCCCGACCATGCCCGAGCAGATCATGGTCACCACCGGCGCCATGGGGGCGGTCGCCGCCGCCTGCCGGCTGATGGTCCGGCCCGGCGAGCGGGTCGCCGTCGAATCGCCCAGTTACGCCAACATCCTCCAGCTGATGCGGGAGGCGGGCGCCCGGCTCGTCCCCGTCGCCATGGGCGACCGGCTCGCGGGCTGGGACATCCCGTCCTGGCGCCAGGTCCTCAGCGCCGCCGCACCCCGGCTCGCCTACGTCATCGCCGACTTCCACAACCCCACCGGCGCCCTCGCCACCGAGGAGCAGCGCCGGCAGCTCGTGGACGCCGCCCGCTCCGCCGGAACGATCCTGGTCGCCGACGAGACCATGGCCGAACTGCGCCTGGACGACGACGCCGGGCAGCCCCGGCCCGTCTGCGCCTTCGACCCGGCGGGCAGCACCGTGATCACCGTCGGCTCGGCGAGCAAGTCCTTCTGGGCGGGGATGCGCATCGGCTGGGTGCGCGCCGCGCCCGACGTCATCCGCAGCCTGGTCGCCGCCCGCGCCTACGCGGACCTGGGCACCCCCGTCATCGAACAGCTCGCCGTCGCCTGGCTGCTGAGCACCGGAGGCTGGGAGGAGGCCGTCGAGGTCCGCCGGGCACTGGCGCGCGACAACCGGGACGCGCTCGTCGCCGCCCTCCGGCGCCATCTGCCCGACTGGGAGTTCACCGTCCCGCACGGCGGGCTCACCCTCTGGGCCCGCACCGGCGGCCTCTCCGGCTCGCGCATCGCGGACGCCGGCGTCCGGCTGGGGGTCCGGGTGCCGTCGGGGCCCCGCTTCGGGGTGGACGGCGCGTTCGAGGGATACGTACGGCTTCCGTTCACCGTCGGCGGAGCGGTCGCCGAGAAGGCCGCCACCCGGCTGGCCGCAGCCGCCGACCTGGTGGCCACGGGCGCCACGATCGAGGCCGAAACGCCCCGCACGTACGTGGCCTGACCGGCCGGGACACGTTCCGGCGGTACGTGCCCGGCCGGGTGACGCCCCTCCGGTGGGGCGTCACCCGGCCGGGTGCGGGGGTGGGGGTGTGGTGGGCCCTGGCGGGACGTGATCCGGTGGGCTGCCCGACGGGTCATCGCCCGGCGGTCATCGCGCGCCGGGGGTGTCACCCCGGCGCGTCCCCTGGCGTGGCACCACCCGGCTGGTGTCGGGGGTGGGGGTGCCGCGGGTCCTGGTGGGGCGTGCCCGGCCGGGACGTGAACCGGCGGGCCGCCCAGCGGGTCATCGCCCGGAGGGGCGTCACCCGGCCGGGTGCGGGGGTGGGGGTGTGGTGGGCCCTGGCGGGACGTGATCCGGTGGGCCGCCCAGCGGGTCGTCGCCCGGCGGGGCGCCCCTTTGTGGGACGCCTCCGGTGGGGCGTCCTTGCGCGGGGCGTCACCCGGCCGGGTGCGGGGGTGGGGGTGTCGTGGATCCTGGCGGGACGTGAACCGGCGGGCCGCCCAGCGGGTCATCGCCCGGTGGGGCGCCCTTTGTGGGACGCCTCCGGTGGGGCGTCCCTCGGCGTGGCGCCAATCGGCCGGTGCCGGTGCCGGTGCCGGGGTCGGGGGTGCCGCGGGTTCTGGTGGGGCGTGCCCGGCCGGGACGTGAACCGGCGGGCCGCCCAGCGGGTCATCGCCCGGAGGGGCGTCACCCGGCCGGGTGCGGGGGTGGGGGTGTGGTGGGCCCTGGCGGGACGTGATCCGGTGGGCTGCCCGACGGGTCATCGCCCGGCTCATCGCCCGGCTCATCGCGTGGCGGGGCGGTCCCGGCAGGGTTCACCCGGTCGGGGGCGGGGGTGGTGTTGGGTTTTGGGTGGGGAGCAGGCGGAGGACGGCCTGTCGCTCGGCTTCGCCGGCTGCCTCGTCGTACGGGTCGGGCGTGGCCGGTACCTGGAGGCGGTGGACCGGGCCCGTGCCGAGGCGGGCGTAGCCGCGGCCCGGGGGGACCTCGGGCGTCGGTGTGGTGTGCGGCGGCGCCCCGAGGGCGGCCGTGAGCTGCTCCGGCGAGGCCGGGCCGAGGACCACTCGGGCCCGGGTGTTGCTCCGCACGGTCTCGCTCAGCCTCTCGGCGGTGTCCAGCTGATCGGCCACCACGACCCGTACGTTCGCCGCCCGGCCGTGCCGCAGCGGCACGGCCAGCAGTTCCTGTGGATCGGTGCGGCCGTCGGCCGCCGCGAGATGGCTCAGCACCGACGGCCGGTCCAGCAGGACCCACAGCGGGCGCTGGATGTCCTCCGGCGGCGGATGGCCCAGCTGGCGGGCGCGGTTGGCGGCGATCAGCCGGCGCTCGGTCTCGTGCCCCGCCCACTCCAGCGCCGTCAGCGTCCCGGCCAGCCCGCACTCCACCGCCAGCACCCCCGTACGACCGCTCAGACACGCGTACTCGCCGGTGCCGCTGCCGTCCACCACCAGCACCTCGCCGTGGGGCAGCGCCTGGAGCGCGATGGACCGCAGCAGGGTCGTGGTGCCGCTCCCCGGCTGGCCGAGCGCGAGGAGATGGGGTTCGGTCGACCGCGGGCCGGTGCGCCAGACCACCGGCGGTACGTCCTGCGTCTCCGGCTCGCTCCCCGCCGCCTTCCTGAGCCTCCCCGCACCCCCTGTGCCGCCCGTGCCCCCCGCGTCCTCCGCGTCTTCCGCGTCTTCCTCGCCCGTCTCCGGGGCCGTCAGCACCGGAAGTGTCCGCTGCACCGACGAGGCGTCGGTGAAGCCCAGCACGGTCTCGCCGGGCGCGGTGACGAAGCGCTGGGCGTGGATCGCGGTGGACAGGGCGGGCAGCACGGTCAGGGTGAGACCGTTGGCCTCCTCGTCCCACTCGAACAGGTACTCGCGACCGCGTCCCGACTTCGCGTACAGCAGTTGCTCGATCCGGGTCCGGGCGGCGGGGTCGCCGTCGGTGAAGTACGCGGGGTAGCGCAGGTGCAATCGGGTGATCCGGCCGCCCTCGTCGAAGGCGAAGGAGTCGAACACCGTGGACCAGTCGCCGCCGTGGCGGTAGAGCGGGCTGGGGTCCTCGGCGGCGGAGAAGTACGGCACCAGCGCCTCGTAGAGCATGCGCAGCCGCTCGGTGCCGTCCGCGCCGGGCGGTCCCGGTGCGGCGGTGGCGCCCCCGCGCCCGGCCCAGCCCGCCGCGCCGATCAGGCTGATCGCCGCCGCCAGCGGCCCGTACGGCAGCAGGAAGAGGACGAAGCCGCAGGCGGCCACCAGGAAGAACACCGGGCCGCGGCGGTCGCCGGGCAGTTCCGCCCATCTGCGCCGCCCGGCGGCGGCGAGCACGCGCGCGCCCCGGGAGAGCGCGACCAGCGGGTGGAGCACATCGGCCACGCCATCGGCCGTGGTGCGGGCGAACGCGCGCCCGCGCATGAGCGGGACGAGCGGACTGCCCGCGGCGCTGCCGAGGCGGGGGCGAAGGCCGAGGCGGGGGCGGGGGAGCGGTCTCCGGACCACGTCAGATCTTGATCCCGCCCAGGAGGCTGGCGAGGCTCGCACCGCCCGCTTTGATGCTCGGCGCGATCGCGGTGGACGCGAGATAGAAGCCGAAGAGGGCGCAGATGACGGCGTGCGACGCCTTCAGGCCGTCCTTGCGGAAGAAGATGAAGACGATGATGCCGAGCAGGACGACGCCGGAAATGGAGAGGATCATCACGGTCTCCTGGCTGGTGGGGGACGGTCAGTCACCATGAGGTGTTCCAGGATCACAGCATGTATCCACCGGGCGAAAGGTGCAATTGGGTGGATTATCGGTGTAATCATCACCATGGGTGTGTGGCACCGTGAACCGGTCGCCCTCCCGGGGCCGGTCGGCCGCCCCTCCTTAGGGTGGTGATCACATACTCAGGTAGCGAAGCCGGAGGCGACACGCCATGACCGAATCGAACCCCGAGAGCGAGCCCGCCCACGACCCGGAGGTGCTGCAACTGGCCGCCAAGGTCTTCGACCTGGCCCGGCACGGGGACACCGATACGCTCGCCGCCTACGTGGACGCGGGTGTCCCGGCCAACCTCACCAACGACAAGGGCGATTCCCTGCTCATGCTCGCGGCCTACTACGGCCATCCCGCGACGGTGTCGGCACTGCTGGAGCGCGGCGCCGACCCCAATCGGGTCAACGAGCGGGGCCAGACCCCCATCGCCGGAGCCGCGTTCAAGGGCGAGGAGGAGGTGCTGAGGGTGCTGCTGGCCAAGGGTGCCGACCCCCGGGCCGGATCGCCCTCGGCCGTCGAGACGGCGCGGATGTTCGGGCGGGAGGATCTGCTCGCGCTGTTCGAGGGCCCGGGGTCGGCGTAGTCGGCGTAACGGAGACCGCCGAAGCCGCCGTTCGGCCGTTCCGCCGTTAGGTCGTTCTGCCGTTCGGCCGTTTGCGTTCCGTCAATTGACCGTTCAAGAGGTGAAGCGCGCGACCTCATTCGCCCGCTGTACGTCCAGGGCCCAGGGCCCCCGGGCCGGTCGTCGGTGTCGGCCCCGGGGTCCTCGGCTCCGCCTCGGCCCCGTCGAACAGAGGCCGACGCCGTAGTGTCCTGAGGGTTCGACTTCTGTCGGTTCAGGGGGAGTTGGGCCGGAAGCCGCATCGAACTCTTTGAGGCAAGCAGGTCCAGACCTATTGACATGCCTCGAACAGCGCTGGACATTGTGTCTCCCCGGAGGTGACCGATGACGGCCCAGGCGCAGGAAGCCCAGTTCTCGACGGGCGCTGATGCGCACGCCTCCGGTCCGTACGCCTGCCGTAGCGCAGCGGGCCACGGCCCGTAGCCGCCGGACGCACACCTTCCCCCCACGGACCGGCACCGCCGGTTCCATCCCCCACACAGGAAGGCACCACCGTTCCATGAGTAGGACCCTGCGCAATACCGTGATCGGTCTGCTGTCGGCGACCGCGCTCGCCGCCACCCCCTGGTTCACCACCCCGGCCACGGCGACCCCGCAGACCACCGCCGCCGCCGAGTTCACCGACAACTTCGACGGCCCGGCGGGCAGCGCGGTCGACGCCTCCAAGTGGGGCTACGAGACCGGCGACAACGTCAACAACCACGAACGGCAGTACTACACGGACGGCACCAAGAACGCGGCGCTGGACGGCAACGGCAACCTCGTCATCACCGCCCGCAAGGAGAACCCGGCCGACTACAACTGCTGGTACGGCCGGTGTGAGTACACCTCCGCCCGCCTCAACACCGCCCAGACCTTCACCACCGCCTCCGGCCATGTCGAGGCCCGGATGAAGCTGCCCCAGGGCCAGGGCATGTGGCCCGCCTTCTGGATGCTCGGCAACGACATCGGCAGCGCGGGCTGGCCCAACTGCGGTGAGATAGACATCATGGAGAACGTGGGCTTCGAGCCCAGCACCGTCCACGGCACCATCCACGGCCCCGGCTACTCCGGCTCGGGCGGCATCGGTGCCGGCTACACCCTGCCGAACGGCGCCAAGTTCTCCGACGACTTCCACACCTTCGCGATCGACTGGTCGTCCGAGAAGATCACGTGGTCCGTCGACGGCAATGTCTACCAGACCCGCACCCCCGCCGACCTGAACGGCAACCGCTGGGCGTTCGACCACCCCTTCTACATCATCCTCAACCTGGCCGTCGGCGGTTACTGGCCCGGCGACCCGGACGGCAGCACCACCTTCCCGCAGCAGCTGGTCGTCGACTACGTCAAGGTGACGGGCGGCAGCTGACGGCGGCAGCCGATGTGGAGGCCCGCCACGGGTGCCGTGAGCGGGGCCTCCACATCGGCGCTCGGTCGTCCGTGCGCCGCCGCTCGGCCTCGCGTGGCATTCCCTGGGCGGCCACCTGCCGGGGGCGGGTAGCGTGCCGCCATGGACATCGGTGATGTGGTCGAGGACTTCCAACTGCCGGACGAGACCGGCACCGCCCGTTCGCTCACCGGGCTGCTGGCGGACGGCCCGGTGGTGCTCTTCTTCTATCCGGCGGCCTTTACCCCCGGCTGCACCAAGGAGGCGTGCCACTTCCGGGACATCGCGGCCGAGTTCCGGGAGCTGGGCGCCCAGCCGGTCGGGGTCAGCGCCGATGCGGTGGCGAAGCAGGCGGAGTTCGCCCAGGCGTACTCCTTCGGCTATCCGCTGCTCTCGGATCCGGAGGGGACGGTACGGGAACGGTTCGGGGCGAAGCGCGGGATCGCGGCGGTGCCGACCAAGCGGGTCACCTTTGTGATCGACACCGATCGCACGGTGCTGGAGATCGTCAAGAGCGAGTTCCGGATGAGCGTGCACGCGGACCGGGCGCTCGCGGCCCTGCGCCGCAGGAGCGGATAAGGCCGGGTCGGGCCGGCTCAGCTGGGCAGGCACCCGGCCCGGGGCCGGTCGCCAAGACCGGCCCCGGACCGTCGAACCGTCAGCTCAACCGCTGGAAGGTGAACGAGAACGCGGCGGGTGCCGCGTCCAGACGGTGCTCGTCCAGTACGCCCGGTCCGCAGGACTGGCTGCCGATGCCCTGCTGTCCGTGGTCGAGGTTCACCCACACCGTCTCGTTCGACGCCTCCAGATCCGGTGTGTGCTCGGCCGCGTCGAGCTGCTCGGTGGTCCAGCGGCGTGCGGTGAACCAGAAGGCCGGCTCGCCCTCGATCCGTACCCCCGACCCATCGGGCGCGGTCAGCCGCACCCAGCGGACATCGGCGCGGGCGCCGTTCTCCTGCGGACGGACGTACGGCGTCTGGAGCGCGTCGACCGACAGCGCCCACCGGCCGATCCGCGCGGCGGCGCGGGTGTCCGGGTACGCCTCGCCGGGGCCGCCGCCGAACCACTCGGCGGCGCCCAGCGCGGCCGGGAGCCCCAGCCGCAGGCCCAGGCGCGGCAGCGGGCAGGTCCACTCGCCCAGCGGGGTGACGGAGACCGCCAGGCTCAGCCGTCCCGGCCCGTCGGCGGTCCAGCGGTAGACGGTCTCCAGGGCGAGGTCGACGGCGGCGGGCGCGACCCGGGTACGGACGGTCAGCGCACCGTCCGGCGTCGTCTCCACCGCGTCGACGCGGTGCCGCATCCGGTGCAGTCCGAGCCGGCGCCATGTCACTCCCCAGCGCTCGTCCGGCTGCCAGGACGCGCCGTTGTCGTTGTCGGTGGGCGCGCGCCAGATGTCCAGCCGGGGCGGTTCGGTGACCGGCAGGCCGCCGAGGGCCGTCAGGGCGCCGGTGGCCGCGTCGAAGACCCCGGGGCCGAGTACGATCCGGTCGCCGTCGCGGCGCGGCGCCTCCCCCGAGGCGAGGGCGCGCAACCGGCCGGTGCCGGGGGCGACGGCGGGGAGCTGGGCCCAGGCCACCGGGTGGCCCGCCTCGGCCCACGCCGTCGCGGCCGCGAGCCGCGCCTCGACGGTCCACCGGGTCTCCGCCCCCGCCTCGGCGCCGGGCGGCGCCGGAAGCTTCAGATCGGCGGATTCGCCGGGGCCCAGGGGTGGCACCGCGAGCTCGCCCGAGCCGATCGCCTCGCCCTCCGCCTCATAGGTCCAGGAGAAGGTGAGATGGGACAGATCGGCGAAGTCGTGGCCGTTGGTGATCCGGACCGTGCCGTCGGCCCCGTCGCCCTCGATCCGCACCGGCTCGATGACCTTCTTGTACTCGACCAGTCCGGGGGAGGGGGTGCGGTCGGGGAAGAGCAGCCCGTCGCATACGAAGTTCCCGTCGTGCAGCTCCTCGCCGAAGTCCCCGCCGTAGACGTGGTAGAAGCGGCCGTCGGGGGCGCGCCGGGTGAAGCCGTGGTCGATCCACTCCCAGACGAAACCGCCCTGGCACCGCTCATGGTTCTCAAACAGCCGCTGGTACTCGCTCAGTCCGCCCGGCCCGTTGCCCATGGCGTGGGCGTACTCGCACAGGATGAACGGCAGCGCCCGGCGCTTGGCGTCCAGCTCCGCATCGGCCCACGGCGCCTCGGTGCGCCGGCCGATCCGGTCGACCTCCTCGTGCGGTGCGTACATCCGGGAGTAGACGTCCGTGTCGGCGCAGGACGGATCGCCCTCGTAGTGGATCGGTCGGGACGGGTCGCGCTCCCGCACCCAGGCGGCCATGGCGGACAGCCCGCGCCCGGTCCCGCACTCGTTGCCCAGCGACCACATCACCACGGCCGGATGGTTCTTGTCGCGCTCGACCATGCGGGCGGCCCGGTCGAGCAGCGCGGGGGTCCAGCGGTCGTCGTCCACCGGGTTGTTCCGCCAGCCCAGCTCGACGAAGCCGTGGGTCTCCAGATCGCATTCGTCGATGACCCACAGCCCCAGCTCGTCGCAGAGCCCGAGGAAGGCCGGATGCGGCGGATAGTGGCTGGTGCGCACGGCGTTGATGTTGTGCTGCTTCATCAGCACCAGGTCGCGGCGCATGGTCGCCAGGTCCACCGCCCGCCCGTGCTCGGGGTGGAACTCGTGCCGGTTGACGCCGCGGAAGAGCACCCTGCGGCCGTTGACCTTGAGCAGCCCGTCCTCGACCACCACGGTGCGGAAGCCCACCCGCAGCGAGACGCTCTCGCCCGCGGTGGTCAGCCGCGCCTCGTACAGCCGGGGCGTCTCCGCCGTCCACGGCTCGACGGGGACGGTGGCGCTCTCCCCGGTGGCCAGGTCCAGGCCCAGCTCGGGGACGGTGACCCGGCCGCCGGGGTCGGCGTCGATCCGCAGCGTGCCCTCGCCGGTGGTGTGGTCGTACGAGGCGTGGACGAAGTAGTCGGCGAGCGCGCCCTCGGGGCGGTGCTCGAGCGTCACCTCACGGAAGATGCCGGGCAGCCACCACTGGTCCTGGTCCTCCAGATAGCTTCCGGAGGACCACTGGTGGACCCGTACGGCCAGCACGTTGCCCGACGGCTTGAGCAGGCCCCCGACCGCGAACTCGTGCGGCAGCCGGCTGCCCTTGAAGGTGCCCAGCTCCTCGCCGTTGAGCCAGACCCGGGCGCAGGACTCGACGCCCTCGAAGCGCAGCACCGCGTCCCCGCCCTCGGGCCAGTCGCCGGGCAGGTCGAACCGGCGCAGATGGTCGCCGGTCGGGTTCTCGGTGGGGACGCGCGGCGGGTCCACCGGGAAGGGGTAGCGCACATTGGTGTAGATCGGCGCCCCGTGGCCGTGCAGCACCCAGTGGCCGGGCACCGGGATCTCGTCCCAGCCGCGGGCGTCGTATCCGGGGCGGGCGAAGGAGTCGTCCTCGGCGGTGGCGGTCGGCGACAGCCGGAAGGACCACGTCCCGTTCAGGCTCAGCCGCACGGCGTCGGAGGAAGGGGTCCAGGGACGGGGCGGCAGCGCTCCCGTGCCCGGGGAGACGTCCTCGTAGTAGGGCAGTGGCGTGTGCTGCGTGGAGCTCATCGTTCTCCTCGGTCAGCCCTTGGTACCGGTCTGTGCCACACCCTGCCCCAGCGGGCGCCGCGATGACCAGGGGTCATGGGAGGACCCGGGGTGCGGGCGGGTCCCCTGACGCGGGTCGCGTTATGCCGTCGACCGCCACCGGAGGTGGCATTAGCCTGACCGTCATGAGCGACCTCCAGACGATCCACGACGTCCCTGTCCTGATGTGTGCCCCCGAGGGCGAACTCATCGGCTGTGAACGCGACGCGCTGGATCTCATCGGCAACGCCGGGTACCAGGGTGCCCAGTGGGTCGTCGTCCCGGCCGGACGGTTCGACGAGGCGTTCTTCCGGCTGAGCACACGCGTGGCCGGCGACATCATCCAGAAGTTCGTCCAATACGGTCTGGGGCTGGTGGTGCTCGGTGACATCTCCCGGCATACGGAGGCCAGTTCGGCGCTGCGGGACTTCGTCCGCGAGTGCGATCGGGGGCGGCAGACCTGGTTCCTCCGGGACGTGGAGGAGCTGCGGGAGCGGCTGAAGAGTTGACCCCTGCGGGTGGGTCGAGGCTCAGCCGGTTTCGAGCACCGCGCGGACGACCGGCCCGGCGGCATCCCCGCCGTGGCCGCCGGCGGTGACCACGGCGGCGGCCGCCACATCGTCGCGGTAGGCGGTGAACCAGGCGTTGGTCTCGGCCTGGCCGTCGATCTCGGCCGAGCCCGTCTTGGCCCCGATGTCCCCGGTGAGCCCGGACATCGCCGAAGCGGCGGTGCCGCTGGTCGCGGTCAGCCGCATCATGGCCTTCAACTGCGCCACGGTGGCCGGGCCCAGGCCGCGGTCGCTGGTGGCGATCTCCCGGTGGTCCACGGAAGGCGGCACCAGGACGGGCTGCTTGAAGGTGCCCGTCCGGGCGGTGGCGGCGACCGACGCCATGGTGAGCGGGTTCATCTGGACCGTGCCCTGGCCGATCATGGCGGCGGCCTTGTCGTCGCCGCCCCCGCTCGGCACCGCACCGTCGAACGTGGTGATCCCCACCCGCCAGTCCAGCCCGATCCCGAACACGGACCGCGCCTCCTCGGCCACCGCGCCATCGGGTACGGCTCCGGCGAGCGAGACGAACGCGGTGTTGCAGGAGGCCGCGAAGTCCTGCGCGAAGGTGGCGCCGGGCAGCTCGCCGTTCTCGACGTTGTGGAACGGCATGCCCTGCGCGTACGACGCCGTCCTGGGGCAGGGCACCGGGAGGCCCGGAGTGACCTTGCCGGCCTCCAGCAGGGTGGCCGCGGTGACTATCTTGAACGTCGAGCCCGGCGCGGTCTGCCCCTGCAACGCGGCGTTGAACTCGGTCCGGTCGGAGTTGGCCACCGCCAGGATCTCCCCGGTGCTGGGCTTGAGCGCCACCACGGAGGCGCCGTCGCGCGTGGCCACGGCCTCCTCCGCGCTCTTTTGGACCGCGGCGTCGAGGGTGGTGCGCAGGGTGCCGGGCTTGCCCTTCGCCACCACGTGAAGCGTCGCCCCGGTGGTCCCGTCGGCCTTGACCACCGACACCTCCACCCGCGCCGCGCCGCCCACGGCCGTCCCGTATCTCGACCGCAGCGCGGTCAGCACCGGGTCGAGCGAGGGATAACGGCCCTGCGGCAGCTCCTTGCCGTCCCGGTCCAGCACCCGGACCGGCGGATTGTCCGCCAGATCCGTCCGCAGCGTGTCGGTGGCCCCGAGCCGGGGGTGGAGGACCGAGGGCTCCCAGTCGACCAGCGGTTTCTTGGTGGTCCGGCCGCGCACCACGGTCAGCCGCGACGTGTAGGTCCAGCGGGAAGTGGCCTTGTCGAAGACCACCTCGGCCTTCACGGTGAACGACACCGTGGTGCCGTGCTCCGCGCCCGGGGTGAGCGTCACCCTCTTCACATGGGCGTCGTCGCGATAGCGGCTCAGCGCGCCCAGGGCCGCCTCGGCGTTGTTGGTGTAGCCCGCGGCCAGCATGTCATTGCCGTCCGCCCAGGCGTCGAGGAACTCCCGGGCCGTCTGCCGGGCCTCCTCCGCGGTCACCGGGCCGTCGCGCAAGCCCGTGGTGTCGCCGCCGGTCACGCCCCGGTACAGGTTGTACCCGCCGTAGCCGGCGATCCCCAGGAGCCCCGCCGTCGCCGCCCCGAAGGCGACCTTCCCCAGCACCCGCAGCACCTGCATGGCGTGCCCCCGCTTTTCACGTGTGGCCGGCTCGTGTGGCTCAGGCGGCCTGCTCCATCTCGCCGCGCAACGCCCGGGTGTAGACCCTCAGCAACCGGCTGTACTCGGCACGCTCCGAAGGCCGCAGCGCACGGCCGCCCCGGGCCCGCAGAAAGACGCGTATCGCCTCGTTGGCCTGGTCGGTGGTGGAGGTGGTCAGTAAGGCGGGTTGATGAGGAGGAGTCGGACGCATGCCATAAGAGTAAGGGCCCCTACCGACATCAGCACCGGCTTAAACCGCCCAACTGCGGTGTTACCGCCGGTATGTGAGGAACGCCGCATCCACCGCGCGGGTGTTCCCCTCCCTGTCCCCATGGCATATGCCCCGCCCCGGCCGGGGCATGCCTCCCGCTGACCCATCAGCTCCGACCAGCGGTTTCCGGTCCTGTGAGGATCACCTCGAGGGTGCGGGGGCCGTGGACGCCCTCGACGCGGTCCAGTTCGATGTCGCTGGTCGCGGACGGGCCCGAGATCCAGGTCAACGGGCGGGTGGGATCGAGGCGTTCCAGGGCCTGGGGAACGGAGTCCACGACCTGGTCGGGCACCCGGATGACGCAGACGTGGTGGTCGGGGACCAAGGTGATACGGCGTCGTCCCTGGTCGGGGGCGGCGTCCAGGACCACGGTGCCGGTCTCGGCCACGGCCACCGCGCACGCCGTCACCACGCTGGAGACCGCGTCCAGATCATGCGGGGTCAGCTCCGCCGTGTCCGGAACCCGGCGCACCGAATCGGGCACGGCGGACAGCCAGGAGGCGGGGAGGCCGGGGGGTACGGCCACGCCGGTGGCGCCGCGGTCGGCGAGGAGACGGGCGATCAGGGCCGGGAGGGACGGGGCGTCGACGCGGTGGACGATGGCGCGGTAGTCGGCCAGGTGCTCCGCGAGGAGGTCCACGCTCTCGGCGGCGGTCCGGTCACCGTGCACCCGGTGGTAGGCGCGCTCGACCGGCACCTCGTCGGGTGTCTCGGCGCGCGGCACATCGGTCAGGGCACGGCGGACGCGGGCCATGACCAGGGCGCGGGAGCCGAGACTCCGGGGAGCGGGACCCTGCGGCCCGGAGTGCTGGGGCCGGCCCTGTGGCCCGGAGTCCCGGGAGCCTGGGGCTTGCGGGCTCATGTGGTCTTCCTTCCCTCCGTGCGGCTCTCGCCCCGGGTCCGTTGCCACCAGTCGCGGAACGACTCCTCCGGCACCCTCGGCAGTTCCCGCGTATCGCTCCACGCCCGTCCCGGACCGGGCAGCCGGCGCGGGTGGAAACGGCGGGTGCGGGAGGCCAGGCGCTGGCCGGTGCGCAGCACCCGGGGGTGGTCCAGGGTCCAGCGGGCGGCGCGCATCGCGGCGCGCTCGGCGGCGTGGCCCTTGGCCGGCTTGATGACGGTGCGGGTGCCGCGGACCGAGGCGGGGCCGCCCTCGACCACGCGCTCACGGAGGTGGACCAGGACCTCCGGGATGTCGATGGCCACCGGGCACACCTCGTAGCACGCCCCGCACAGGGAGGACGCGTACGGCAGCGAGGCGTCCACCTCGCTGCCGGTGCCGCGCAGCTGGGGAGTGAGGATCGCGCCGATCGGCCCCGGGTACGCCGACCCGTAGGCATGGCCGCCCGCCCGCTCGTACACCGGGCACACGTTGAGACACGCCGAGCAGCGGATGCAGCGCAGCGCCTGCCGGCCCACGGTGTCGGCGAGCGTGTCGGTGCGGCCGTTGTCCAGGAGCACCAGATGGAAGGCGCGCGGCCCGTCCTCGTCGGTGGTGCCGGTCCAGGTGGAGGTGTACGGGTTCATCCGCTCGGCGGTCGAGGAGCGGGGCAGCAGCTGGAGGAAGACCTCCAGGTCCTGGAAGGTGGGCACCACCTTCTCGATGCCGACGACGGAGATCAGCGTCTCGGGGAGGGTCAGGCACATCCGGCCGTTGCCCTCGGATTCCACGACCACCAGCGTGCCGGTCTCCGCGACCATGAAGTTGGCGCCGGAGATCCCCACCTTGGCGTTCAGGAACTTCTCGCGGAGGTGCAGCCGCGCGGCCTCCGCCAGATCGGCGGGCGCGTCGGTCAGCCCCTCCGGCGCCGGGCGGCCCCACTGGGCCATCCGCTCGGCGAAGATGTCGCGGATCTCGCCCCGGTTGCGGTGGATCGCCGGAACCAGGATGTGCGACGGGAGGTCGTCGCCGAGCTGCACGATCAGCTCGGCCAGGTCGGTCTCGTACGCCGTGATCCCGGCGGTGGCGAGGGCGCTGTTCAGGCCGATCTCCTGGGTGGCCATCGACTTGACCTTGACCACCTCGCGCTCGCCCGTGGCCTGGACCAGCTCGGTGACGATGCGGTTCGCCTCCTCCGCGTCCGCCGCCCAGTGGACGTGGCCGCCGGCCGCCGTGACCGCGCTCTCCAGCCGCTCCAGGTAGTGGTCCAGATGGCGCAGCGTACGGTCCTTGATGGCCGCGCCCGCGGCGCGCAGCCGCGACCAGTCGTCCAGTTCCGCCACCGCCGTGGCGCGCTTGGCGCGGATGGTGTGGGTGGCGTGGCGGAGGTTGGCGCGCAGCTGGGTGTTGCGGGTCGAGGCGTCGGCCGCCCGCGGGAAGGAGGGCATCCCGAGGTAGGTGGCTTGGTGGGTTCCGCTCACCAGACGTTCCCTTCCGTGCTGGCCAGGATCTCGGCGATGTGCACCGGACGGACCGTGGAGCCCTGGCGGGCGAGCGTGCCGCCGATGTGCATCTGGCAGGAGTTGTCGACCGTGCACACGGCCTCGGCGCCGGTCGCGGTGATGTTGCGCGCCTTGTCCGCCCCCATGGCCGCCGACACGGCCGCGTTCTTGACGGCGAACGTACCGCCGAAGCCGCAGCACTCCTCGGCCCCCGGCAGCTCCACCAGGGTCAGCCCCCGCACGGCGGCGAGGAGCGAGCGCGGACGGTCGCCGAGTCCCAGCATCCGCAGCCCGTGGCAGGTGGGGTGGTAGGTCACGGTGTGCGGGTAGTACGCGCCGACGTCGGTGACCTCCAGGACGTCGGTGAGGAACTCGGTGAGCTCGTAGGTCTTGGGGACGGCCTCGGCGGCCGCGTCCGCGAGCTCCTGGCCACGCCCCTCGGCGGCGGCCTTGGCGCCGATCCGGGGGTAGTTGTCCCGCACCATCGCCGCGCACGAACCCGAGGGGGTCACCACGTAGTCGTAGTCGCGGAACGCGGTGGCGTAGCGGCGCACCAGCGGTTCGGTCTGGTGGCGGTAGCCGGTGTTGAACTGCGGCTGGCCGCAGCAGCTCTGCGCGTCCGGGAAACCGACCTCCACGCCGAGCCGTTCCAGAAGCGTGACCACGGCCTGGCCGGTGCGCGGATAGAGGGTGTCGTTGACGCAGGTGATGAAGAGCGCTACGCGCACGGTTCCTCCTCGTGGCCCTGGCCGGTGGCAGCCCCGGTGGCCTGCCCTGTGACCTGCGCGTCCCCCAGCCGGGCGGCTGCCCGGTCCCACGCCGAATGATCACCTGTGGGCTCATACTGCCTCAGCGGCTGGGTGCTGTGAAGCAGCGTGCGCAACTCGGCCAGACCGCCGCTGACGCTGCCGGCCGTACGGGCCTGCACCAGGACGTTTCCCAGCGCCGCCGCCTCGGCCGGGCCCGCGACCACCGGAAGCCCGCAGGCGTCGGCGGTGAGCCGGCACAGGAGCTCGTTGCGCGCACCGCCGCCGACGATGTGCACCACGCCGACCGTACGGCCGGACAGCCGCTGGGCGTCCTCGATCGCCCGGCGGTGCGCCAGGGCGAGCGAGTCCAGCACACAGCGGGTGGTCTCGGCGGGGGTGCGCGGGACGGGCTGGCCGGTGCGGCGGCAGGCGTCGGCGATGCGGTCGGGCATGTCGTGCGGGGCGATGAAGGCCGGGTCGCCGGCATCGACCACCGAGCGCAGCGGAGTGGCCTCGGCCGCCTCCCGGAGCAGGGCGGTGAGGTCCGTACGGGAGGCCAGACCGCCTCGGGCGTCCCAGCTGCGCACACACTCCTGGAGCATCCACAGGCCCATGATGTTGCGCAGATAGCGGACCGTGCCGTCCACGCCCAGCTCATTGGTGAAGTTGGCCGCGCGGCTCGCCTCCGTGAGCACCGGCGCGTCCAGTTCGAGTCCGGCCAGGGACCAGGTGCCGGTGGCGATGTACGCGAAGTCGGGCGTGGTGGCCGGGACGCCGACGACGGCGGACGCGGTGTCGTGCGAGCCGACGGCCGTGACGGGGGTGGGCGCCGTGAGACCCGTTTCGGCGAGGACGTCCTGGCGCAGGGTCCCGGCGGGGTCGCCCGGACGGCGCAGCGGAGGGAAGAGCGTGAGGTCGATCCCGAGGGCCTTGGCCACGGGGCGGGCCCAGTCGCGGGTGCGGGGGTCGATCAGCTGGGTGGTGGAGGCGTTCGTCAGCTCGGTGCCGGCCTCGCCCGTCAGCCAGTACGCGATGAGGTCGGGGATGAGCAGCAGGCGGTGGGCGGCGGCGAGGGCGGGGGTGCCCTGGGCCGCCATGAGCTGGTAGATCGTGTTGAAGGGGAGGTGCTGGAGGCCGGTGGCGGCGTAGAGGGCCGGGGGCGGGAGCGCCGCCGCGGCCCTTTCGGCCGTGCCGGTGGTGCGGGTGTCCCGGTAGTGGACGGGGTTGGCCAGGAGGGTGCCGTCGGCGGCGAGCAGGCCGTAGTCGACCGCCCAGGTGTCGATGCCGACGCTGGTCAGGCCGCTGCCCCTGGTGTGTGCCGCGGCCGCCCCGAGGCCGTCCAGGACGCCCTGGTACAGGGACAGGACGTTCCAGTGCAGGGTGCCCAGGACACGGGTGGGCTGGTTGGGGAAGCGGTGCACCTCGTGGAGGGTCAGCCGGTCGCGGGCGACCTCGCCGACCATGACGCGGCCGCTGGACGCACCGAGGTCCACGGCGGCGAAGTGGTGTTCTTGGGCGGGCACGTGGACCTCGTGGTGAGTGGTGTGATGACGGTGGTTTCGTACCGGCGGGGGACGGGGCCTTGGGGACGGGGACCGGGCCCCCGCGACCCCGTCCCCCTCGCGCGGGTCAGCGCAGGAACGCCGCCGCGACCCCCGCGTCGACCGGGACGTGCAGACCCGTGGTGTGCGTCAGGTCGCCGCCGACGAGGGCGAAGACCGCGTTCGCCACGTGGGACGGGAGTACCTCGCGCTTGAGGAGGGTGCGCTGGGCGTAGAACTCGCCCAGCTTCTCCTCCGGGACGCCGTAGACCGCCGCGCGCTTGGCTCCCCAGCCGCCCGCGAAGATGCCGCTGCCCTGGACCACCCCATCGGGGTTCACACCGTTGACGCGGATGCCGTGTTCGCCCAGCTCGGCGGCGAGCAGGCGGACCTGGTGCGCCTGGTCGGCCTTGGTCGCGGAGTACGCGATGTTGTTCGGGCCCGCGAACACCGAGTTCTTGGAGGCGATGTAGACGATGTCGCCGCCCATGTTCTGGGCGATCAGCACGCGGGCCGCCTCGCGTGCGGCCAGGAAGCTGCCGCGCGCCATGATGGAGTGCTGGAGGTCCCAGTCCTCGGCGGTGGTCTCCAGCAGGGGCTTGGAGATGGAGATGCCCGCGTTGTTGACCAGGATGTCCACCCCGCCGAAGGCCAGGGCCGCCTGGTCGAACGCCGCCTTGATCCGCTCCTCGTCGGTGACGTCCACGGTGACGGCCGTGGCCTTGTCCGGGCCGCCCAGTTCGGCGGCCACGTCAGCAGCGGAGCCGGCGTTGATGTCCGCCACCACCACACATGCGCCCTCGGCCACCAGGCGGTGTGCGATCGCCTTGCCGATGCCCGACCCCGCGCCGGTCACCAGGGCGATCCGGGTGGCGAGGGGCTTGGCCTTCGGCATGCGCTGGAGCTTGGCCTCCTCCAGCGCCCAGTACTCGATGCGGAACTTCTCCGACTCCTCGATGGGCGCGTAGCGGGAGACCGCCTCGGCACCGCGCATCACGTTGATCGCGTTGACGTAGAACTCGCCGGCCACCCGGGCCGTCTGCTTGTCCTTGCCGTAGCTGAACATCCCCACCCCGGGGACCAGCACGATCGCGGGGTCCGCGCCGCGCATCGCCGGGGAGTCGGGGGTGGCGTGGCGTTGGTAGTAGGCGGCGTAGTCGGTGCGGTAGGCGGTGTGGAGTTCCTTGAGGCGGGCGATCGTCTCGTCGAGCGGTGCGTCCGGGGGGAGGTCCAGCACCAGGGGGCGGACCTTGGTGCGCAGGAAGTGGTCCGGGCAGGAGGTGCCGAGCGCGGCCAGCCGCGGGTGTTCGGCGCGCGCGACGAAGTCCAGGACGGTGTCGGAGTCCGTGAAGTGGCCCACCTGGGGGCGGTCGGTGGAGACCAGGCCGCGGATGACGGGGGCCAGGGCCGCCGCGCGGGCGCGGCGTTCGGCGGGCGGGAGGGTGGTGTGGACGACCGGACCGAAGGGGTCGGCCTTGCCGCGCGCGGTGAGGAACTCCTCGGCGGTACGGATGATGCGCAGCGAGTTGGCCTCGCACTCGGCGGAGGTGTCACCCCAGGCGGTGATGCCGTGGCCGCCGAGGATACAGCCGATGGCCTGCGGGTTGGCCTTCTTGATGGCGGCGATGTCCAGGCCCAGCTGGAAGCCGGGACGGCGCCAGGGCACCCACACCACCTGGTTGCCGAAGCACTCCTTGGTGAGGGCCTCGCCGTCGGCCGCGCAGGCCAGGGCGATACCGGAGTCGGGGTGGAGGTGGTCGACGTGGGCGGCGTCGACCAGGCCGTGCATGGCGGTGTCGATGGACGGCGCGGCACCGCCCTTGCCGTGCAGGCAGTAGTCGAAGGCCGCGACCATCTCGTCCTCGCGGTCCACCCCGGGGTAGACGTCGGTGAGCGCGCGGAGCCGGTCCAGGCGGAGTGCGGCGAGGCCGGAGTGGGTGAGGGTGCCCAGGTCGCCACCGGAGCCCTTGACCCACATCAGCTCGACGTCCTGGCCCGTGACGGGGTCGGGGGCGGTGCCCTTGGCGGAGGTGTTCCCGCCCGCGTAGTTGGTGTTGCGCGGATCGGAGCCGAGCCGGTGTGAGCGGTCCAGCAGCGCGGCCGCCTCGGGATGCGGTTGTGCGGTCATGTCGTCCTCTTCGTGTGTTGGCCCACTTCGGGTGTCGGCCCACCGAGCGGCGGGGTCATGCGCCCCAGCCCGCCTGCTGTCCTCCGACGCGCTCCGCCACGATCCGCTCCGCCCAGCCGGAGGCCCGGTACGCCGCCATCGGGTCGGGGTCGATGCCCAGTTCCTCGCGCACCTCGGCGAGGAGGGGGCGGACATCGGTGTTGTACGCGTCCATCAGGACCGCGTTGGCGCCGAGCACATCGCCCGAGCCCTGGGCGGCGGCGAGGGCGTCCCGGTCGACCAGGAGGGCCTTGGCGGTGGCCTCCTGGACGTTCATCACGGAACGGATGATCGCCGGGATCTTCGGTTCGATGTTGTGGCACTGGTCGAGCATGAAGGCGACCCCCGAGGTCAGCCCGCCGCCGCGGACCACCTCGTACATGATCCGGAAGAGCTGGAAGGGGTCGGCGGCGCCCACCATCAGGTCGTCGTCCGCGTAGAAGCGGGAGTTGAAGTCGAAGGCGCCGAGTTTCCGCTCGCGCAGCAGGAGGGCGACGATGAACTCGATGTTGGTGCCCGGGGCGTGGTGGCCGGTGTCCACGCACACCTGGGCCTTGGGGCCGAGCTTGAGGCAGTGGGCGTAGGCGGTGCCCCAGTCCGGGACGTCCGTGGTGTAGAAGGCCGGCTCGAAGAACTTGTACTCCAGCAGCATCCGTTGGCCCTCGCCGAGGCGGTCGTAGACCGCGCTCAGCGCCTCGGCGAGGCGGTCCTGGCGGGCGGCGATGTCGTCCTGGCCGGGGTAGTTGGTGCCGTCGGAGAACCAGAGCTTGAGGTCCCGGGAGCCCGTGGCGTCCATGATGTCGACGCATTCCAGGAGGTGGTCCAGCGCCTTGCGGCGGACCGCCGGGTCGGGGTGGGTGACCGAGCCCAGCTTGTAGTCGTCGTCCTGGAAGACGTTGGAGTTGATGGCGCCCAGTTTCAGGCCGCGCTCCCGGGCGTACGTGGCGAGCGCCCCGTAGTCCTCGACCGTGTCCCAGGGGATGTGCAGGGCCACGGTCGGGGCCACTCCGGTGAACGCGTGCACCTGCGCGGCGTCGTCCAGCTTCTCCTGGGGGGAGCGCGGGACGCCGGGCTGGGCGAAGACCTTGAAGCGGGTTCCGGAGTTGCCGTACGCCCATGACGGCGTCTCGACCGCCTGGCTCTTGAGGGCCGCCTTCACGGCCGGAACGTCAGACATGAGTCTCCTTGGCATGAAACGATTCAAGAAACCTAGCCGTGCAGCCGGTCGTGCGTCAAGAAGGGATGGCGTGTCAGGCGGGTCTGAAACGTGAGGAGTTTTATCCCGTGCGTACCCCCTTGACGGGCGCATAACGCAAGGCTAGCTTCCCGGAATCCGCATTGAAACATTTCATTTGTTGCGTTGGGTAAGTGATCAGGAGACCCCGTGAGCCAGCCTGCTTCGACCGGTGTGCCGGTCCTCGCCCTCGAGGGGGTGAACAAATCCTTCGGCGCCGTACGGGCCCTCCGGGACGTCTCGCTCCAGCTCTTCGCCGGTGAGGCCCACGCCCTGGCCGGTGAGAACGGGGCGGGCAAGTCGACGCTCATCAAGACCCTCGCCGGGGTGCACCGGCCCGACTCCGGCCGGGTGCTGCTCGACGGTGAGCCGGTGGTCTTCCACGGCCCCGCCGACGCCCGTGACGTCGGCATCGCCGTCATCTACCAGGAGCCGACGCTCTTCCCCGATCTGTCCATCGCCGAGAACATCTTCATGGGCCGGCAGCCCCGCCGGGCCCTGGGCCGCATCGACCACAAGGCCGTACGGAGCTCCACCGCCGCCCTGATGGCGCGGCTCGGCGACGACCTCGACCCGGACCGGCCGGCCAGGGGCCTGTCCATCGCCGATCAGCAGATCGTCGAGATCGCCAAGGCGCTCTCCTTCGACGCCCGGGTGCTGATCATGGACGAGCCGACGGCGGCGCTGACCGGAAGCGAGACCGCCCGGCTCTTCTCGGTCGTGACGGCGCTGCGCGCCGAGGGCGCCGCCGTGCTGTTCATCTCCCACCGCCTGGAGGAGATCTTCGAGCTCTGCCAGCGGGTCACCACCCTGCGGGACGGCCGGTGGGTGGCCTCCGAACCACTGGCCGGGCTGACCCAGGACGATCTGGTCCGCCGCATGGTGGGCCGGGAGCTGACCGAGCTCTACCCCAAACAGGACAGCCGGGTCGGGGAGACCGCGCTGTCGGTGCGGCGGCTGACCCGCGAAGGCGTCTTCCGGGACGTCTCGTTCGAGGTGCGGCGCGGTGAGATCGTCGCGCTCGCCGGTCTGGTCGGCGCCGGGCGCACCGAGGTCGCCCAGGCCGTCTTCGGCGTGGACCGGGCGGACGCGGGCGAGGTGCGGGTCGACGGGACGGTGCTGCGGCCCGGTTCGCCGACCGCCGCCATGGACGCCGGGCTCGCGCTGGTCCCCGAGGACCGGCGCCAGCGCGGTCTGGTGATGGAGATGTCCATCGAACGGAACATCGGGCTGACCGGTCTCGACCGGCTGGGCCGCGCGGGGCTGGTCAAACGGGCTCTGGAGCGCGGCCGCGCGGCCGACTGGGCGGTCCGGCTCCAGCTGAAGTACGGCAGTCTCGCCGACCACGTCGGGGTGCTCTCCGGCGGCAACCAGCAGAAGGTCGTCCTCGCCAAGTGGCTGGCGACCGAGCCCACGGTGCTCATCGTCGACGAGCCCACCCGCGGGATCGACGTCGGCACCAAGGCCGAGGTGCACCGGCTGCTGTCGGCACTGGCCGCCGACGGGCTCGCGGTGCTGATGATCTCCTCCGATCTGCCCGAGGTGCTGGGCATGGCCGACCGGGTCCTGGTGATGCACGAGGGCCGGCTGGTCGCCGAGATCCCGCGCGCCGAGGCCACCGAGGAGTCCGTCATGGCAGCCGCGACCGGGCTCACGAATGGCGCCGATGGCGCCGGTGTCGCCGGTGAGGCCGCCGCGACCGGGCTCCCCCGCGCCACCGGCGCGAGCGGGCACCCCCACGCCACCGGTGACACGGGCGCCACCGGGCCCACCGGCGCCAACGGCGCCACCGCAGAAGGGACCCGCACGTGAGCGCGACCATCCAGAAACCCGGGCAACCCGCCGCCGCGCCGGAGACGGCCCGCTCGGCGCGTTCGCTCGTCGACGCCGTCTTCCGCGCGCGGGAGATCAGCATCGCCGGGGCCCTCGTCCTGCTGGTGCTGTTCACCTGGATCGCCGAGCCGCGCTTCCTCGATGGCCAGGGCATCAAGGACCTGCTGCTCAACGCGGCCATCCTGGTGCTGCTCGCGGTCGGGCAGTCGGTGGTGGTCATCACCCGCAACATCGATCTGTCGGTCGGCTCCGTGGTGGGGCTGTCCGCGTTCGCCTGCGGGAAGTTCGTCTCCGGCACCGACCACGGGGTGCTGACGGTCCTGGTCCTCGGCGTCCTCGTCGGCGCGGGCTGCGGCGTCGTCAGCGGGGCGCTGGTGAGCTTCGGGCGGGTGCCCGCGCTGGTGGTGACCCTCGGGATGCTCTACATCATCCAGGGCGTCGACTACTGGTGGGCGCAAGGAGCGCAGATCAACGCGGCCGATGTGCCGCAGTCCGTGCTGGACCTGGGCAGCGGCAGCGTGCTGGGCGTCCCGTATCTCCCGCTGATCTCCTTCGTGGTGCTGGCCGGCACCGCGTACGTCCTGCGCACCTACCGCGGCGGCCGTGAGCTGTACGCCATCGGCTCCAGCCCGGAGGCCGCCCGGCTGGCCGGGGTGCCGATCCGGCGGCGGGTGCTCGGCGCGTATCTGTTCTCCGGCGCCGTCTCGGGCTTCGCGGGCGCGCTGTGGCTGGCCCGCTTCGGCACCGTCGTCGCGGACAACGCGCACGGCTGGGAGCTGACCGTGGTCAGCGCGGTGGTGGTCGGCGGCGTCGCCATCGTCGGCGGCACCGGGACGGTGTGGGGCGCGGCGCTGGGCGCGCTGCTGCTCACCACCATCAGCGGCGCCCTGGCCGTGCTGAAGGTCGACTCCTTCTGGCAGGACGCCATCGCGGGTGCGCTGCTGCTGGCGGCCATCAGCGTGGACCGGATCGTGAGGGTGCGCATGACCCGTGCGCTGAGGAAGAGGAGCGCACGATGAAGCTCAGCGCGATCAAGCTCAGGTGGGACACCGCCGTCGGGGTGCTGCTGGTGGCCGTCTTCATCACCGGCCTGGGCACCACGGACGGCTTCGCGAGCCACGACAACCTCGCCTTCGCCTTCAACGACATCGCCGAGGTGGCGCTGATGGCGCTGCCGATGACGCTGCTGGTGGTGGCCGGGCAGGTGGACCTGTCGGTGGCCTCGATGCTCGGCCTGGCCAGCGCGCTCACCGGCGAACTGTGGGACGCGGGCTGGGCGTTCGAGACCATCGTGCCGATCGTGCTGCTGGTCGGGGTGGTCGGCGGGCTGATCAACGGCTGGCTGGTGACCCGGGTCGGGCTGCCCTCGCTCGCCGTCACCATCGGCACGCTCGCCCTCTACCGTGGACTGGCCTCGGTGGTGCTCGGCACGGGCGCCATCACCGACTTCCCCGAGACGTACGCCAAGTGGGCCGTGGACACCACCACCGTGCCCGGCACCTTCCTCACCTACCCCGTGGTGCTGTTCATCGTGCTGGCCGCCGTCGCCGCCGTGGTGCTGCACGCCACCGGGCTGGGCCGGTCGCTGTTCGCCATCGGGGCCCAGGAGGACGCCGCGTACTTCGCGGGCATCCGCGTCAAACGCGTCAAGCTGCTGCTGTTCGTCGTCAGCGGGCTGATCTCGGCCTTCGCGGGGATCGTGTTCACCCTGCGGTACGGCAGCGCACGGGCCGACAACGGGCAGGGCTTCGAGATGCTCGTGATCGCCTCCGTCCTGCTGGGCGGCGTCGACTTCGACGGCGGCAAGGGCACGCTGTTCGGCGCCGTCGCCGGGGTGCTGCTCATCGGCGTCCTGAAGAACCTGCTGACCCTCAACGACGTGGCCAACGAGGTCCAGGTGATCGTCACCGGACTGCTGCTGGTGGCCTCCGTCCTCACCCCCCGTCTGATCACCACCGTGAGCGCCTGGCGCCACCGGCGCGCCGCCGCCCAGGCCGGCTGATCCACCCAGGCGCGCCGCGCCACGCACGCACGGCACCGCATCACGCACGCACGCGCCACCCACGCACGCACCGCGAAAGGTCTCCTCATGTTCCAGCGTTCCCCCGAACAGCACCGCCACCGCGCCGCCGCCACCGCCGCGGCGGTCTGCGCCCTGGCCGTGGCCCTGGCCGGCTGCGGCGGCACCACCAAGAAGGACAACGACAACGGCGGCGCCGCCAAGAGCGACGCCAAGGCCGACCCCGACGCGCCGCTGAAGAAGGGCCTCAAACTGGCCTACCTGCCCAAGCAGATCAACAACCCCTACGAGAAGATCGTGGACGAGGCGGGGATCGCCGCCGCCGGGGAGTTCGGCGGCAAGGGCAAGGAGGTCGGCCCGTCCGACGCCAGCGCCTCCTCCCAGGTGTCGTACATCAACACCCTGGTCCAGCAGCGGCAGGACGCCATCCTGATCGCGGCCAACGACCCCAACGCGGTCTGCGGCCCGCTCAAGCAGGCCATGAAGAAGGACATCAAGGTCGTGGCGTACGACTCCGACACCGCCCCGGCCTGCCGCCAGCTCTTCATCAACCAGGCCAGCTCCGAGGAGATCGGCCGCAGCCAGGTCCAGCACCTCGCCGAGCAGCTCGACTACAAGGGCGAGATCGCGATCCTGTCGGCCACCCAGAACGCGACCAACCAGAACACCTGGATCGAGTTCATGAAGGACGAGCTGAGCAAGCCCGCCTACAAGAACATGAAGCTGGTCAAGACGGTGTACGGGGACGACGACGACCAGAAATCCTTCCAGGAGACCCAGGGCCTGCTCAAGGCGTATCCGAAGCTCAAGGGCATCATCTCGCCCACCACGGTGGGCATCGCCGCGGCCGCCCGCTACATCAGCGGCTCCTCGTACAAGGGCAAGGTCGTGCTGAACGGCCTGGGCACGCCCAACCAGATGCGCAAGTACGTCAAGGACGGCACCGTCGAGCAGTTCGCGCTGTGGGACCCCAAGAAGCTCGGCTACCTCGGTTCGTACGCCGCGGCCGCGCTCGCCTCCGGACAGATCACCGGGGCCGAGGGGGAGAAGTTCACGGCCGGGAAGCTCGGCGAGTACACGGTCGGCAAGGACGGCGAGGTCATCCTCGGCCCGCCCACCGTCTTCGACAAGTCCAACATCGACAAGTACCACTTCTGAGGCGGCCGGTGATGCGGCGGGTGTGTTTTCTGCTGAAGGTCCGCCAGGACCGGATCGAGGAGTACCGCGAGCGGCACGCGGCCGTCTGGCCCGAGATGCGGGCCGCGCTCTCGGAGACCGGCTGGCACAACTACTCGCTCTTCCTGCGCGAGGACGGGTTGCTCGTCGGCTATCTGGAGACCGAGGACTTCGAGGCGGCCCAGGCCGCGATGGCCGCCACCGAGGTCAACGCCCGCTGGCAGGCGGAGATGGCGCCCTTCTTCGAGGCGCTCGACGGCGCGCGACCGGATGAGGCGATGAAACCGCTCACCGAAGTGTTCCACCTCGCCTAGGCGCCGGTCCGGGGCCCCGCGCCCCGGACCCGCCGCACGGCCCCTCCACCCACGCCCAGGACGGAGACGCTCAAGATGAGATCACTTGCCGCCGTCGTGCTCGCCACCGCCCTGCTCGGCGCCGCGACCCCGGGCACGGCCGCCGCCGCGGCCGCCCCAGGGCCCGCGGTCAGCCGGCTCGCCGACACCCAGCTCGACCCCAGGGCCCTGTACTTCGAGTCGTACAACGGCCTGGTCAACAACAACGCCTTCCAGAAGAACGGGCTGCTCACCTACAAGGGCTATCAGTACGCCGTCTGGTACACCGGCGACCGCAGCGCGGTCGTCGCACGCCGCGCCCTCAGCGAGCGGAGCTGGCAGACCGTCACGCTGCCGCACCGGCTCACCGCCGACGACTCGCACAACGTCATCTCCATGGGTGTCTCGCGGATCGACGGCCGGCTGCACCTGAACATGGACTCCCACAGCAGCGGCTTCTTCTACGTGAAGTCGGTGGCCGGGCTGCTGGACGACCCCGCCGGACACCCCTGGACCAGCGGCCAGTTCGGCGCCGTCCAGACCACCCTCGACGGCCTCGCGCTCACCTCCCAGTTCACCTATCCCCAGTTCATCGCCACCCCCGAGGGCCGGCTCCAGCTCAGCTACCGCACCGGCGTCTCCGGCAACGGCCGCAACGCGCTCGCCGAGTACGACGGAAACACCTGGACCGACCTCGGCGCCTGGTCCTCCGCCACCGGCACCTACACCAGCGAGCACGGCTCCAGCACCGCCCGCAACATGTATCTGCACGGCATCGACTACGGGCCCGACGGCCGGTTGCACGCCTTCTACACCTGGCGCGAGCAGAACAACGCGGTGATGTGCACGAGCGGCGGCCTCACCAACCACGACACCGGCTACGTCTACAGCTCCGACCGCGGCCGCACCTGGCGCAACGCGGCGGGCGCCGTCGTCGGCACCACCGGCGGCTTTGACACGGTGGCGGTCGGCGACGCCGGAACGGTCGTCGATCCGCTCAACCCCGACCACTCGCTGATGAACCAGGAGAGCCAGGCCACCGACTCCGCCGGCCTGCCCCACGCCCTGATCAGCTATGTCCCCGGCCGCTTCGGCCAGTGCACCACCGACTACGTGGCCGACCGGACGTCCAACGGCCGCGTCTTCCACCTCTCCAAGGACGCGGCCGGCACCTGGAAGAAGACCGAGATCCCGGTGCCCCTCGGCTCCAGCCAGCGCACCCACCTGGTCTTCGACCGCTACGACAACGCCTACGCCGTGATGCCGTACGGCCGGATCGTGGCCGCGTCCAAATCCTCGGGCTGGACGGACTGGAAGACCCTCTTCGACGGCAGCGGTCTGAACGCCTTCGGCGAGGTCGTCGTGGACGACACCCGCCTCGCCCAGGACGGTGTCCTGTCGTTTCTGTACCAGCGGAAATCCAGCGGCACCACGCCCTCCGCCCTCCGCGTCATCGACTTCAAGCTCCCTTCTTGATGGCGTCCGGGGTGGGCATCAAGGAGGTGGCACGCGAGGCCGGGGTCTCGGTCGGCACCGTTTCCAACGTCATCAACCGCCCGGAGTCGGTGTCCGAGGCCACCCGCGACCGGGTGCAGGCCGTGATCGAGCGGCTGGGCTACGTACGCCAGGAGTCCGCACGCCAGCTGCGGGCCGGCCACAGCCGCATCGTCGCGCTGCTGGTGCTGGACATGGCCAACCCGTTCTTCGCACAGATCGCACGCGGCGCGGAGCGCGCGGCGCGGGAGGCGGGGCTGGGGGTGATGGTGTGCAACAGCGCGCACAGCCCCGAGGCGGAGGCCGTCTACCTCGGCCTCTTCGCCGAGCAGCGGGTGCGCGGCGTGCTGATGACCCCGGCCGATATGACCGGGCGCAACCTCGCCTCCTTCCGGCGGCGGCCCATCCCCTTCGTCCTCGTCGACCGGGTGCTGCCCAGCGCCGAGGGCTGCTCGGTCTCGGTCGACGACGTCACCGGCGGCCAACTCGCCGTCCGCCACCTCCTCGGCCTCGGCCATCGCGCCATCGCCTATGTGAGCGGGCCGATGCGGCTGGCCCAGTGCCGCGACCGCCGCGAGGGCGCGCTGCGCGCCCTGCGCGCGGAGGGCCTCGGCGCGTCCGCGCTGCGCCATGTCGAGGTGGAGCGGCTGGATGTGGTCTCGGGCCGGGACGCGGGCGCGCGGCTGCTGGGCATCTCACCGCGGCCGACGGCGGTGTTCTGTGCCAACGACCTGCTGGCGCTGGGGGTGCTCCAGGCGCTGTACGGGGCGGGGGTGTCGGTGCCGGGGGAGGTGGCGTTGGTGGGGTACGACGACATCGAGTTCGCGGCGGCGGCCGCGGTGCCGCTGACGTCGGTACGGCAGCCGGCGTTCCGGATGGGACACGCGGCGGCCGAACTGCTGATCGAGGAGACGGGGAAGCGCGCCGGGGACCACCGTCACCAGCGGATCGTCCTCCAGCCCGAACTCGTCGTCCGCGGATCGAGCCTGGCCCGGTCACGCTGAGCCGCTGTGTGCGGCGGCCCGGGGGCGGCGCGCCTGGTCCGTGGCTGGGCGGCTGTGTGCGGCGCGGCCCGGTCCTGCCCGACCGGTCGAACAGGGCACTACCATGGTCCCGCGACCGTGGTGGGTCGCGGGAAGGCGGATGGTCGGGGTCGTGGGACGCATGGTGGGGATCAAGGACGTCGCGCGGCAGGCGGGAGTGTCGGTCGGCACCGTATCGAACGTGATCAACCGGCCCGAGATGGTCGCCGAGGCCACCCGCGACCGGGTGCAGGCCGTGATCGAGCGGCTGGGCTACGTACGCCAGGAGTCCGCACGCCAGCTGCGGGCCGGGCGCAGCCGGATCATCTCGCTGCTGGTGCTGGACATGGCGAACCCCTTCTTCGTGGACGTGGCGACCGGCGCGGAGCGCGCGGCGCGCGAGGCCGGACTGGGCGTGATGGTGTGCAACAGTGCCCAGAGCCCCGAGGAGGAGGCCGACTACCTCGGCCTCTTCGCCGAGCACCGGGTCCGGGGCGTGCTGGTCACCCCGGCCGATGTCACCGGCACCAACCTGGAGAGCTTCCGGCGCCATGACATCCCGTTCGTCTTCGTGGACCGCGAGGTGCCCAGCGCCGACGCCTGCTCGGTGTCGGTCGACGACATCGCGGGCGGGGCGCTCGCCGGCCGCCACCTGATCGCCCAGGGACACCGCTCCGTGGTCTACGTCAGCGGCCCCATGCAACTCCCGCAGTGCCAGGACCGGCGCGCCGGGCTGCTCCGCGCGTTCGCGGAGGAGGGGCTGCCGGCGGAGTCGATGGTGCACATCGAGGCCGAGCTGCTGGACGTGGCGTCGGGCCGGGACGCGGGCGCGCGGCTACTGGGCATCTCACCGCGGCCGACGGCGGTGTTCTGCGCCAACGACCTGCTGGCGCTGGGCGTGCTCCAGGCGCTCTTCGCGGCCGGCGTCTCGGTGCCGGGGGAGGTGGCGTTGGTGGGATACGACGACATCGAGTTCGCGGCGGCGGCCGCGGTGCCGCTGACGTCGGTACGGCAGCCGGCGTTCCGCATGGGGCGTGCGGCGGCCGAACTGCTGATCGAGGAAACCAGTGAGGAGGCGACCGGCCATCAGCACCGCCGGATCGTCCTCCAGCCGGAACTCGTGGTACGGGACTCGACGTTCGCCCCCAGACCGGCGGTGTGACGCGGTCTCCGGGCGGCACGGTGGCGGGCCCGTCTCCCGCGGCGCCGTCGGGCCCGCGCCCGCCGCGTTCCGGGCGCCGCTCTCGGCCGCGCCGCGTGATCGGGCGGTCCGCCCGCCGTGTTGTCGGCCCCGTCCCCGCCGTGTTGTCGAGACGGTCCCCCCGCAGCGTTGTGGGTGCCGTCCCCGACCGCGCCGCCGGGCGCGTGCCGGGTCCGCGCATCTGCGCGCTGCGGATGTTCGGGTGGCCGCGGACCTTCGCAGCCCGAGCCCCCGCCGGATCCGCTACGAGGAAGACCCCAGCGCGTGGCCCCGACCGGCGGCCACCGGTGCCGGGGCAGAGACCCGGCCAGGGGCGGTGGCCGGGTTCGGGGCGTGGGGCGCGCTCGTGACGGTGGCTGCATCCGGGGCGTGGTGTGCGCCCGAGTCGTTGGCCGGGGCCGTGGCCGTGATGGTGGCTGAGCCCAGGGCGTGGTGTGCGCCCGAGTCGTTGGCCGGGGCCGTGGCCGTGATGGTGGCTGAGCCCAGGGCGTGGTGTGCGCCCGAGACGGTGGCCGGGGCCGTGGCCGAGACGGTGGCCGAGGCCGTGGCGAGGGGTGCCGTCGGGACTCCCTCCAGCAGTGCCCGGATGTCCCGGACGGCCGCCCGGCCCGCCCGGTTGGCGCCGACCGTGCTGGCCGACGGCCCGTAGCCGACCAGATGCACCCGCGGATCGCGGACCGCCCTGGTCCCCTCGACGGCGATCCCACCACCCCGCTCGCGCAGCCTCAGCGGGGCAAGATGGTCGATCGCGGCGCGGAAACCGGTGGCCCAGAGGATGATGTCCGCCTCGACGTGGCGCCCATCCGCCCAGGTCACCCCGTCCGGGGTGATCCGCTCGAACATCGGCAGCCGCTCCAGCACCCCCTTCTCCCGGGCGCGCCGCATCGCCTCCGTCATGGGCAGCCCGGTCACGGACACCACGCTCTTCGGCGGCAGTCCCCGCCGCACCCGCTCCTCGACCAGCGCCACGGCCGCCCGCCCCTGTTCCTCGCCGAACGGCCCCTCACGGAACACCGGCGGGCGCCGCGTCACCCAGGTGGTCTCCGCCGCGACCTCCGCGATCTCCAGCAGATGCTGTACCCCGGAGGCGCCGCCCCCGACGACGATCACCCGCCGCTCCGCGAATGGCTCGGGCCCCGGGTACTGGGCGGTGTGGAGCTGCCGTCCCCGGAAGGTCTCCTGTCCGGGGTAGCGCGGCCAGAACGGCCGGTCCCAGGTCCCGGTCGCGTTGATCAGCGCCCGCGCGGACCACGTTCCGGCCGAGGTCTCGACGTGGAGTCGGCCATCGTCCCCGTCGCGTACGGCGGCGACGTGCACGGGCCGGACGACCCGCAGATCGAAAGTGCGCTCGTACCGGGCGAAGTACGCGGGGACCACCTCGGACGAGGGCCGCTCGGGATCCGCGTCGTCGCTGGTCAGCCGCATGCCGGGCAGGTCGTACATCCCGTGCACCTTGCCGTACGTCAACGACGGCCACCGGAACTGCCACGCCCCGCCGGGCGCGGGCGCGTGGTCGAGCACGACGAAGCCCGAGCCCGGCTCGTACCCGGCCCGCCGCAGGTGGTAGGCCCCGGACAGCCCCGCCTGCCCGGCGCCGATGACCACGACGTCCACGTTGTTGTTCATGCTTCTACTAACTCTGCTCGGCCGTGGTCTCTTCCCCGTCCTCCTCCAGCCGCCGCCCCCGGCTCTCGGCCACCCGCAGCGCGTCATGCAGCGCCTCGGCGAGCCGGTGCCCCACGAAGCGGAGCTCACGGGCGCCGGCCCGGTGGTCCCGGAGCAGCGGCCGCGCGTGTCCCAGGAGATCGGCCGCGGTGCGGAGCCGCACGGCCTCCATCTACGGTCCGTCGCGTGCAACTCGGCTCTGACGCGCAGCGGCAACCCGATGGAACTCTGGACCATGGGGGGCGGCGCCGCCGCCGACTGACGGGCCGGCGGACGTGGCGCCGGTGGCGACCTCCGCGCTCGGTGGCCGAGGCCCATCCGGACTGCGGCTAGCTGGCGGCTGGGCACGCCCCCTCCGGTGCGGCGCCCCGCCCCTCCCGGTACCCCCCTAAAAACGCTTGATCTGACGCAACTCATTTGTCAAATGGTGCCCAGGGGCGCCCCCTGCTCCGCTGCTAACAAGGCCAGTGCGCCGACGAACGCGATCTCCACCGAGATGGGTGGCTGCCGGCCCCAGCAGCGGAGTCTGTTCCCCGAGCCGGTGCCGACGTCGGACAGTGTGCGGCGCATCGCGTCGACGGCGTAGGCCAAGGGGTTCGCCAACACCGCGCCGCAGCCGGACGTGTCCCGGACAAGCCCCAGGCACGCCAATGACCAGTACGGACAAGCTGCACGATGTCCCGGACGCTTGAACCTGTTGCGCCGTACGCGACAGCCGCAGCACGCTTCCGTGGCATGCAGCCCGCCGCTGCCGCAGAGGGGCTGACCGGGGAGAGCGGGCTGTAGTAGCTGACCAAGCGCGTGCTGGACTCCGCCCTGGAGGGCGAGATCAGCAGCGGGGGTACGGCGTGACCGGATAGTGGCGTCCGCGGCCTTCAGACCGCACCGGTGAACGAACGTCTGTCGCTCGATACCAGTGTTGACGCTGTCAGGCGGCGAGAGCGGGCCTGGGTGAGTGGGCTCCGCCGCCGTACGGACTTCCGGGTGAGACGGCGGGTCATCAACGTGATGGACACCCAGGCGATGAGCGTCTCGCTGACCTGCGGCAGCCTCTCGTGGCCCCGGCAGCGTCGGCGGGCTCGCATGATCCACGACAGCGAGCGTGCCACTCGACATGCACCGGAGGTCTGTCTGATGAATGGACCTCGGTCATACATATGGGGGAGAACATGCGCTATGAGGAGGCTCCACACCGCCGTTTCCGCGAGCACCCGGCTGTGCCGGATGCTCCATCCCTTGTCCCGGCACAGCCCGACGTTGCTCTACCCGATCCCCGATTACGCGGTGAGGTGCTCTGCTACCGCGTTTTTCCGTGCGCTGACGGTGTCCCGCACTCTCTCACCACCGACGGCCGCGTTCGCATGATCTTGCTCGCCGAGCGCGGTACGGAACGCCACCCGGATGTTCCCCCAGTGCTGATCGACTCGTTGCTGTCCGGGCTGAAAACCCCTACAGGCGACACGTTGGGGGACGGAGAACACGGGACCGGCGTGGAGGTGGCCCTGGAACCATGGGCCGTGTTCCGTCTTTTCGGCACATCGCCGGAGGACCTGGGGGCCGCGATCAACGACCGGGACCGTTTCCCGGGTTCCCTCGTCCACGCCGTGGCGAGGAATGTCTCCGGCACCAGGGACTGGGCGGCCCGCCGCGCCGTGATCGACGCGGCCCTCGTGGAGCGCCAGGCAGCGAATCCGCCGTGCCCGGTGCCGCTGCGGCAGGCCTGGCGGCGGCTCGTGGAGACCGGAGGCAGGATTCCCATCAGGCGGTTGGCCGCCGATGTCGCCTGGAGCCAGAACCAGCTGGCGCGCCGTTTCCGGGAGCAGATCGGGCTCTCTCCGAAAGTCGCGGCCCGTGCACTGCGCCTGCGTCGTGCGCTGCGCCTGCTGGCAACCGGTCAGGCCGCCGTCCGCGCCGCCATGGACTGTGGTTTCTGCGACCCGGCCCATCTGAGCCGGGAATGCACCGCCCTGACCGGGCGACCGCCGAGCCAACTGCTCGCCGCCCGCTCGGTATTCCACCAGAGGACCGTACGAAGACGGTGATTTCCTCCAAGTGCACACGCTTCCCGAGTGGCAGATTAGTCATCGGCCGAGAATTGGAAGGAAATCGGCCGGGAACCGACAAAGGAGAAAACGGAATGAATGGCACCGAACTCGCGTATGAGGCTCCGATGATCGCGGAGGCCGGCGGCTTCGCCGAGGAAACCCGTATCACCTGCTGCGGACGCTGGTTCGACGGGATCATCGGCTACTACTTCGACCTCTGATCGGAACGCCTGGTCCACCGAGGCGCTGACCCGGCCGGGAGTGGATACTCCCGCCTTCCCGGCCGGGTCGGCGCACCATCTCGCAGGTCGAACCGTCAGTGCGGGGAACAGGATATCGGTATGGAATTCGTGATCCTTCCAGATCACCCAGTGAGCGAGGAAATCAAAGAACTCGTACCCCGCTCGGCGCGGTCCCGGGTAATCGTCCACCCCTCCGGTCGGCCATGGCTTGTGGGATGCTGGTCCGAGACGGACATCGTGACGGCCGAAGCCAGGGACGCCCGGATTGCTCTCTTCGGGCCGGTTTCCGCGACAGCGGAAGCGCTGTCGCGACGGCTGCAGCGGGTGCGCTCGGTCAGCGATGCCGACCAGGTGGCCCGAGCGTTGCACGGATGCTTTCATCTGGTCGCGTCGGTCGGCGGCCTCGTACGGGCCCAGGGCAGCATCTCCGGGGCATGCCAACTCTTCTACGGCTCCGTCAAGGGCGTGACCATCGCGGCGGACCGTCCGCAGACGCTGGCTGCCATGGCCGGAACCGGCGTCGACGAGGAACTGCTGGCCATGCAGTTGCTGGCCCCCTTCGGGCCCCCCTGGCCATTGAGTACGCGGTCGGTATGGCGCGGTGTACGGGCGTTGGGTCCGGGACAGCATCTGGAGATCCGGCCCAATGGGTCGGAACGCACCAGGACGCACTGGACGCCTCCCGAACCGGTCGTTCCTCTCGCGGTGGGGGCGGGTGCCGTGCGTGAGGCACTGGAGAACGCCGTCGCGGTGCGGATCCGCGGAAGCGGCACCATCAGCGCGGACTTGTCGGGCGGCAAGGATTCCACGAGCCTGTGCTTTCTGACTGCGCGACAAGACGTCTCCCTCGCAACCCTGCACCTGTGCTCGTCGGACCGCGCCAACGAGGACAGGCTTTGGGCCGAACGCAGCGCAGCCCTGTTGCCGGACGCCGAACACGTGACTGTTCCCATGGGTGACACTCCGGGGTTCTTCGCGGAATCGGCTCTGGCCGCCAGGCAGGAGCTGGAAGCACCGCTGACCATGACCCGCAGGCCCATGCTCGAGTACATCGCGGGCTTCGCCGCCTCGCGCGGAGCCACCCGGCACCTCCAGGGCATCGGAGCAGACGAACTGTTCCGGCCGAGCCTGATGTCACTGCACGCCCTTGTCCGCAGCCGGCCGTTGGCGGCTGTGCCGCATGTGCGGGCGGTGAAGTCGATGCGCCGCTGGAACGCCGTCACGACGGTGCGCAGTCTGATGGGCCACCGGACATACCCCCAGTGGCTGGCCGCATCCGCCGACCAGATCACCGGGGAACGCGTCCTGGGCACCGGAGTCGGCTGGGAGGTGGCATCGAGGGTGCCGCCGTGGACCACTCCAGAGGCGGTTGACGCGATTCGCCGCCTCCTGCGCCGTACCGCCGCCGAGGAACCGGAGCCGTTGTCCCCGCTGCCGGTGCACCATGAGATGCTGCGGCTGATGCAGGCGAACGGCACGATCGTCCGGGCGTCGTCCCGGGTGGTGGCGGACCACGGAGTGTCGTTCCAGGCTCCCTTCCTCGATGACCAGGTGCTCACTGCGGCCATGTCCATCCGCCTGGTGGACCGGCACCGGGCGGACCTGGTCAAGCCGATCCTCACCGCCGCCATGCGCGGCATCGTGCCGGACGGCATCCTTGACCGGCAGACCAAGGGAGACTTCGGCCCCGACCTCTACGTGGGCTTGCGCCACCATCGGGGCCATCTCCTGGAGATCTTCCAGGACTCCCTTCTCGCCCGCATGGGACTGATAGATGCCGCAGGCCCTCGTGCCGCCCTGCGCACCATGCATGCGGACGCCGGCCTCCTCATGCCCCTCGACATGACGCTGGCCAATGAACTGTGGCTGCGCTCACTGCCGTCCCATGTCTCGGTTCCGAACGGGTCCCCGCTCACGCGGACAAGCAGCAGCCACACAGTGCAGAACACCAAGCCTGTCCTCGCCGAAGGAAGACCATGACCTTTTCCCTCGCGCCGCACATGACCATGACCGAGACCGACACCGGCATGGTGCTGCTGGACGAACGCAGCGGGCGCTACTGGCAGATGAATGACACCGGCGCGCTCGTGCTGCGCTGTCTCCTCGACGGCGGATCGGCGGAATCCGCCACCTCCGAGCTACGCAGGCGCTTCCCCACCGCCACTGACGACTTCGCCGCCGACGTCGAGAAGCTGATCGCCGCCGTGCGGACCGCAGGGGTGGTGATCGCATGACCGCCAGGGCACTGAGTCTTGAGCCGTCCACGGCTCCGCCGTGGCGTGTGCGCCCGGTCGCACTGTGCGTTGTCGGGGTCGCCCGGTTGCTCGCCAAGCTGCCTCCGCGACGGCTGCGGCAGGTGATGGAGACGGTGCGGCGTGGTGCCAGGCCCGCGAACGAGGCGGAGACCCTGCGGGCTCGCAACGCCGTGGTGGCTATGAGCGTGCCCTGCGCCGGGCCAAGGTGCCTGCAGCGGTCCATCGCCACCGCGCTGCTCTGCCGTACGCGAGGGGCGTGGCCGGACTGGGTCACGGGAGTGCGCACTCAGCCTTTCAGAGCCCATGCCTGGGTGGAAGCGGACGGCAAGCCGGTCGGCGAGAGCACCGACGAGGTGAGGCACTTTCACATCCTCATCAGGGTGCCGGGCCGGCGATGAGCGCGACTCCGGACACCGAGCCGACCTTACTCACCGAGGACCTCCGCAAGACATACGGCACCGTTGAGGCCGTACGGGGTCTGAATCTCACCGTTCGCCGCGGCGAGATCTTCGGATTCGTCGGCCCGAACGGAGCGGGCAAGAGCACGTCGGTCGGAATGTTGAGCACGCTCCTGCGCCCCACCGCGGGATGGGCCATGGTTGCGGGATACGACGTGCGATACGAACGGCACAAGGTACGCGGCAGCATCGGCATCGTCTTCCAGGAGACCACCCTCGACACGGATCTGACCGCAGAGCGCAATCTTCGCTTCCACGCTGATCTCTACTGCTTGCCCGGACGCGAGGGGCGGCGCAGGGCACTGGCCATGCTCGACCTGATGGGACTGGCCCAGCGGCGCTCAGACCGGGTACGGACCTTCTCCGGTGGTATGCGCCGCAGACTGGAAATCGCCCGCGGGCTGCTGCACGGTCCCAAGGTCCTGTTCCTGGACGAGCCGACCACCGGGCTGGACCCGCAGACCCGGGCGGTCATCTGGGAACACCTCCACCGGCTCCGCACGGAAGAAGGGACCACCGTCTTCCTGACCACCCACCACCTGGAGGAAGCCGAGCACTGTGACCGGATCGCCATCATCGACGGCGGCCGTGTGGTCGCACAGGGTTCACCCGCCGAACTCAGGTCAGTCATCGGTGCCGACACGATCCTCCTGCGCACCGGACACGACGAGGCAGTGGTGCGGGCGCTGCGCGAGCGCTTCGCTCTGGAAGGAGTGGTTACGCCACAAGGCGTCCGCGTGGAGGTTAAGGATGCCGCGGCGTACATCCCTCGTCTGTGCGCCGGGCTTGACATCCCCCTGCACTCGGTGACCGCCGCTCCGCCGAGCCTGGACGACGTCTTCCTGCACTACACCGGTCGCACGATAAGGGAGGTCGGCGCCGACCTCCCGATGAGGAAGGGATAGACCATGGCGCGTACCGAAGCTTCTCCCGAGTCCCGGCTGGAGGCGCCGTGGGACGGGCCCCCGGCCGGCTTCGGCGGCCTCGCTGGGGACTTGCGCGCGGTCAGGGTGATGTGGCAGCGCGAGCTCATCCGGCTCTCGCGCAATCGGATCGGCAGCGTCATGAGCCTCCTCACCCCCCTGCTGTTCCTGCTGGTGCTCGGAACAGGGATGAACTCCGTGACAGCCAGGGCGGGCGCCGACGGCACCGACTACCGCACGTATCTCCTGCCCGGAGCCGTACTCATGGTCGTGATGGCGCCCGCGCTGAACACCGGGATGTCGATCGTGTGGGACCGGCACGCCGGCTTCCTGCGCGAGATGCTCGTAGCGCCAGTACACCGCACCGCGTTGATCAGCGGAATCTGCCTGGGCGGCGCCACAGCGGCAACTGTCCATGGGGTACTGCTGCTCATGGCGGCCGCGCTCTTCGGCGCCACGTTCGCTCCGCTACTGCTGGTGCCGCTCGTCATGGAACTCCTCGCGATCACGCTGGCCTTCACCGCACTAGGCGCACTGGCTGCCGTCAGCGTCGAACGCATGGAGACATTCCAGTCCGTTGTCGGAATCGCCATGACCCCGTTGATCTTCCTGTCCGGGGCCTTCTTTCCCAGCAACGGCCTCCCCGGCTGGCTCCAGGGCGCTGTGCTGGCCAACCCACTCAGTTACGCGACGGACGCGATGCGCCAGACTCTGGCCACCGACGGTTCCGGCAACACAGGGGCGGGACTGCACTGGGCGGGATGGCAGGTGCCCGTGATGCTTGAAGTCGCGGCACTCAGCCTGCTCGCTCTGACAGCGTTGGCCGCCGCCGCACGACGGTTCTCCCGGACCGACTAGTGTCCTGCGCCGGTAGTCCGTCGTCAGATCTCGCATGAGTTCTTCTGCCGGGGTGCCGGTGCCGCGTCGTGGTCCGAAGCTGGAGCCGCTGCTGTTGGCGGATGATGAGCGTGCTGTGCTGGAACGCTGGACGCGGCGGGCGAACTCCGCCCAGGCTCTGGCGTTACGGGCTCGCATCGTGTTGGCCTGCGCAGGCCCCGACATCCCTCCCATCGTCCAGGTGGCCCGGGACCTGCGGATTGCCGCGGACACGGTGCGCAAGTGGCGGCGGCGGTTCCTGGCCGAGCGGCTGGACGGCCTGGCCGACGAGCCCCGGCCGGGACGACCGCCGACCATCAGCGTGGATCAGGTGGAAGCGGTCGTGATCGCCACCCTGGAGGAGATCCCGAAGAACGCCACCCAGTGGTCGCGCGAGTCGATGGCCGAGCACAGCGGCCTGTCGAAGTCCACCGTCGGCCGCATCTGGCGGAAGTTCCAGCTCAAGCCGCATCTGACGGACACCTTCAAGCTGTCCACGGGTGTCGAGTCCGAGCGGCTCGTGGCCGTCCCGCCGTACGACCTGGCCGGAGCGTTGGCCGTTCAACCGTGCCCACAGCCAGGCCACGGGCGACAGGACGACCCGCAGATCAAGATCTTCCCGCGCTACCAGCTGCGTGCGGTGCGGTGCAGATCCTCGAAGCTTGCGTGCAGGTGATGCCCGAGCGTGCCATGCTGCGGGTCGGCCAGCCACCGGGCTGAGGCGAGCTGGTAGGCGGCGACGGAGACGGTGGCGGTCAGCGTGGCCGCCGGGTCGGAGATTCCCCGCGTGCGCAGTGCGCCGGCGATCGCCTCGCCGAGGGCCGCCAGTTTCGCCCGTTCGCGTTCCCGCAGATCGGTATGTGCGTCGAGGATGTGCCTGCGGCGCTGTGCTGCGTCCCGGCGCTGGTCGAACCAGTGACTGCGGGCCGTGAACGCCGCGGCGATCGCGTCGAGCGGGGACTGCTCCGCGGGTGCCGCGCCCACCGCTTCACAGACCTCGGCGATGAACCGGTCCTGGTCGGGGAAGAGCACCTCGCGCTTGTCGGCGAAGTGGTTGTAGAAGGTGCGCTCGGTCAGGCCGGCTCGCGTCGCGATCTCGGCGACTGTCGTGCGTTCGTAGCCGCGCTCGGCGAACAACTCGATCGCGGCTTCCTGCAGTCGTTCCTGCGTGCCGGCCGGCCATCGTCCCATGGCACGCAGAGTAACGACTGCAGAGACTGCAATCAAGGTGTACGGTGATTTCAGAAACTGTAATCACCGTGGCGCTGCGGGACAGAGGCTGCGGCGATGACGACGTCAGTCCTATGGACCGGAACAGGCGAAGGAGCTCGGGATGAACGCTGCCGGAACGCGGGTCGGAGTGTTCCTGGGAGGTGGAGGCACGTCCGCGCAGGAACCCGGCATGACCAACCTTGTGGACCGGGCCGTGGAGTTCGCGCACGAGGTGGCCGACGCCGGCGTGCAGACCGTGTGGTTCGGGCAGGCGTCGGCTTACGACGCGCCCCAGCTCGCGGCGCTGGTGGGCCGGGCGGAGCCCAGGGTCCACGTAGGCACCTCGGTCGTGCCGATGTATCCCCGCCATCCTCTGCTGCTCGCGGCGGCGGCGAAGACGGCGCAGGCATCTACCGCAGGGCGTTTCCGGCTCGGTGTCGGGCTCGGCGCACGCACTGTGCTCGAGCCGCAGTTCGGCCTGCCGTATCCGCCGCAGATCCAGCACCTGCGCGAGTACCTCACCGCGCTGCGCCCGCTGCTGGACGGCGACGACACCGCCTTCGAAGGGGAGACGCTGGCGTCCCGCCCGGTCGGCTCGACGGCCGTGGCCGGGGCTTCCCCGGCGGTCCCGGTCCTGGTGGCCGCGATGGGGCCGCGGGCCCTCGCGGCTGCGGGCGAGTTGGCCGAGGGAACGATTCCGTTCCTCGCCGGGCCTCGCACGCTCGCCGAACAGATCGTGCCGGTCATCACCGAAGCCGCCGCCGCGGCCGGGCGGCCGGCCCCGCAGATCGTGGCCGGGGTGCCCGCGGTGGTCACCGACGATGCCGCAGCCGCCCGCGACCGCGTATCAGCTGCCCTCGGCTTCTACGACAGCATCCCGTCCTACCGGAAGGTCATCGCGACCGAGGGATTGTCGAACGCGGCGGACCTGCTGATCGCCGGCGACGAGGACACCGTCGCCGCCGGTTTGCGCCGCTATCTCGACGCCGGGGCCACCGAGGTCATGATCACCCACACCGACCTCTTCGATGCGGAAGACCGCGCGCGGACCTGGGCCATCGCCCAGCGTCTGTGAACCGGGACCGAACCGGCCGCACCGCCCCCGGCTCCTTCTGCCGTGACCGCGGTGTGGTTCCCGGCCGCCCGGCCCCGCCGCGCCCGCGGAAAGGGAGTACCGCCGGCCAGGTTCCAGCGGAGCAGGACGAGCGGCGGTCCGCTCGAACAGCGCCGACACGACGTCCGGCCTGATCAAAAGCGGCACCGAGGGCGCCGGCCCCGCCCCGCAGGAATCCACCTGCACGCGCAACGGGCCGGGAAACAACCGTTCCCGGCGCGCACCAGGAAGCCCGGCCAGGACGCCGGGTCTGTCGCGTTCACAGGAGACACGATGCCCAACGAGCTGAACCACATCATCGTCCACTGCCGCGACCGGCGTGAGTCCGCCGCGTTCCTGGCCGAGCTGATGGACGCCCCCGCCCCCTGCGACTGGGGCCTGTTCACCCAGGTGGACACATCGAACAACGTCGGCATCGACTTCGCCGACGCCCTGGTCCCGCCGGACCGCATCAACGAGAGCCACCTCGCCTTTCTCGTGACCGACGACGAGTTCGACTCGATCCTGGAGCGCCTGAAGGAGAAGTCGATCAGGTTCTGGGCGGACCCGCACAAGTCCAAGGAGGGCGAGATCAACCATCTGTTCGGCGGTCGCGGGGTCTACGCGCTCGACCCCGGCGGCACGGTTCTGACCGAGTTCATCACCGCCCCCTACCCCTACTGCTGAGAGCTGCCCCGTGCGGCACCCGCACAGTTCACGGCAGGGCAGCTCGTGTTCGATCCAGTTGTCTCCGAAGGAGATGAGGACGGAGCCCTCGGCGTGCTTGCTCCAGCCGCGTTCGATGGTGACGGGACGCCACTGTGCGGGGACCTGATCCACGCGCTGATGGTCGGCGGTCGTCCCGGCCGGGGCTCGTCGGCCAGGCCGTCCAGCCGCTCGGCCAGGAACCGCCGCCGCCACTTGCGCACCGTGTCCGCGGCAATCCGCAGGTCCCGGGCCACCTGGACGATGGGAGGGATGTCGGGGCCTGCGCAGGCCAACACGATGCGAGCCCGTAACGCCAGAGCCTGGTCTGACGCTTCCGGCGCCCTGGCAGGCCAGGCTCCAGGCAGGTGAAAACGAGGGCCTCGCCGACACGCTGACGAGTGTGTCTCCGAGATCATCGGCACGCTCGGCGGCTCCGAGGGCGCGGGCTCCGTGCTGCGGGACGCGCGGGAGCGCCTGGTCAAGCTTGGCGGGCCGTTCATTCCTATTCGCTGCGGTGGGCCGCCCCTTCGAGGGCCTGCCGGTGGGGCCGGGTGACCGGTTCGCGTTCGAGTTCACCACGACCATCAGCGACGACGGCGTCCACCCCGCCTACGCGCTCACCGGCGAGCTGCACCGGGGCAGCGGCCCGGCGGCTGATCGTGGTGGTCGGCCGGGGGCGCCTCATCCGCCGGGGGTGCCGTCGGCCGCGACGATCAGATTGAGCACGGTGATGTGCTGTCCGCAGTTCGGGCACTCGTGGTCGGTGCTGAGCGGGGGCACCGGCGACCGGCGGTGGACCCGGTCCGTGGCGGCCGGAAGATCCGGGGTGTCCGCGCTGCGGCGGTTGGCCCGCCACCACCGGTTCTTGCATCTGGAGTCGCAGAACCTGCGCGTCGGGTTCCTGCTGGTCCAGGTGAACTCGGCGCCGCATTCGGCACACCGCCGGGCTGCGGTGACCATGTAGCCTCCTCGGTCGGCTCGCGGTGAGACAGATTCCGCATCCATGCGTCCAGTAGAGCCCTGCCGGGGTTTCGGCGCCGTAACGCCGACGGCCGGCCCGGCGTCGTCCGTCGGTGTCGCGGCGCGATCCGGCCGGATGCGGTGAAACCTCGCCGAAACCGCCCCCTGTGGAGGATGGGCGCGCCGACGACGAGGGCAGGTGAGGTGTGCACGATGTCCATCCCCGTACATGGACGGACGACCACGCGAAGAACCGGATTGTCACTCCCTCCCGATCTGTCGCTGTCCGAGTGGCGCCACCTCGGTCAGCAGATCCACACCATCGCCGACTCCTCGGCATGGTGGCTGGGCGACTGGCTCATCTTCGGCCAGGAGCACTACCCCGACCGCTACCGCCGGGCGCTGAAGCAGACCTCGCTCGACTACCAGACCCTCCGCAACTACGCGTGGGTGGCCCGGAAGTTCGAGCCCGGTCGACGGCGGGCCAGGCTGAGCTTCCAGCATCATGCCGAGGTGGCCGCCGTATCCGAGGCCGAGCAGGACGTATGGCTGACCCGGGCCGAGGAGGGGGGCTGGACCCGGAATGAGTTGCGTCGGCGCATGCGGATGCGGCGTCAAACTCCTGAGGAACCGGACGAGCGGGCCGTCGTGCACGTGAGCGTCGTCGCCGAACGCAGAATCCGTTGGCAGCGCGCCGCGGAGATCGCCGGGCTCGATTTCCGGGAGTGGATCATCCGGATGCTGGACGAGGCGGCGGCCGACGACCCCGTTCCGGGTATTCCTGGCCCCGCGACCGACCCTCCTGCCTTGGGGGTGTAAGGAACTCCGCATAACGCCGCGACAACTCTGCGTAGAGCCTCCGCCCATGGTTTCTGTCCCGCCGGCGGGACAGAAACCATGGGCGCCGCGGCATGGGCTGTGGAATCATTTTCCACGCGGCCGGAGAACGAGACGCCGCGTGAATAGCCGGTGCAGCGGCGGTGCTTGAGCCTCATGGGATACGTCCTGTCTCGCTGGTCCCAACAAGCACGTCAGAAGGGCACGCCACCGCCGCTGCCCGGAGGGCGCCACGCCGTGTGGATACGGGGTGTCAAACCGCCGGACCGCTGTTAGAGTCGGCGACAGAAGACGAACGGCCTTTTCGCGATTGTGCGAAGTGGAGCAACGGGGGGTGGCCGACTTTGTTCGGTCACGGTCGGCGATCTTCGGTGCGGCGTTCAGAGTTCGTCTGCCACCCCCCGTATGGAATTCCTTTCGAGGCGAGCTCGCCTTGGAGCGGGGGGTGGCGATGTTCGAGCAAGAACTCGAGGAAGTGGTTGTCGAAGTCGACATCGCGTCGATATCGACAGCTGAATCACCCAGAAGTTCAGGGGAGGATCCGGAGCACATACAAGCGCTGGCGGAAACCGAAGCGCCGTTACCGCCCATCATCGTTCACCGGTCCACGATGCGGGTGGTCGACGGCGTGCACCGGCTACGGGCCGCGGAGCTCCGCGGCGACAAGAAGATCAGGATCAGGTTCTTCGACGGCAGCAAGGCCGACGCGTTCGTCCTCGCCGTCGGATCGAACATCACTCATGGACTGCCACTGTCGATGGCGGACCGGAAGTCCGCGGCCGCGCGCATCATCGTGTCGCACCCCCAGTGGTCGGACCGGATGATCGCGTCGGTGTCGGGCATCTCGGCGGGCACCGTGGCCGAGATCCGCCGCCGGACGTCGGCCCAGGACGTGGACGGCGGCAGCCGGATCGGCCAGGACGGCCGGGTCCGTCCCATCAACAGCGCCGCGGGGCGCGAACTGGCGAGCAGGCTCATCACGGCGAACCCGGGCCTGTCGCTGCGGCAGATCGCCCGCGCCGCGGGGATCTCCCCGGAGACGGCCCGGGACGTCAGAAACCGTATGAGCAGGGGCGAGGACCCCCTGCCGAAGTCGCGCGGCGCGGCCAAGGCGACCGCGGGCCGAGCGGCCGAGGCGGCGCTGGACCGGGCCACGGCGGGCGCGGCCGCCGCCGCGGTGGTCCCGATGGCCGAGCGCCTCGCGGCCGTGCACCGCCTCACCTCGGACCCCGCCCTGCGGTTCAACGAAACGGGCCGCAGGCTGCTCCGGCTGCTCAACGTCAACATGCTCAAGCCGGAGGAATGGCAGGAAATCATCGCGAACGTACCGCCGCACTGCAGCAGCATCGTCGCCAGCCTCGCCCGTGAGTGCGCGGGGATGTGGGACGAGATCGCGGTGCGGGTGGATCTCCAGCTCGCCTAGACCAGCTCGGACCAGGGCCCCCCACCCGGGGCGTCCAACCAGCGAGGCTCTCCGGTTGGACAGCTCCGGCCCACCAGGTCACGCCGACATACTCACATGCCCACATGCCGGCATTCCGGCATTCCGGTACACCGAACCGGCCAGGACAGAAAGATCCGTCCTGGCCGGTTCGGTATGCGGTATGTGCGGTGTGCGGTAGCCGTCGTTCAGCGTACGGTGCGCAGGCCACGGGCCTCGGTGACATCGGCGCAGCCCGCCAGCCCCAGGGACGTCCGCAGTTCGGCGGCCAGCAGTTCGAACACCCGCCGCACGCCCGCTTCGCCGGCCGCGGCCAGGCCCCACATCACCGGCCGCCCCACCAGCACCCCGGCCGCGCCGAGGGCCAGGGCCCGCAGGATGTCCGTACCGCTGCGGACGCCGCTGTCGAGCAGCAGTTCACAGCGGCCGCCGAGCACGGGTGCCAGCTCCGCCAGCGCGTCCAGGCTCGGCACGGCGCCGTCGAGCTGACGGCCGCCGTGGTTGGAGACCACCACCGCGTCGACCCCCGACTCGGCGGCGCGCAGCGCGTCCTCCGGTGCCAGGACGCCCTTGAGCACCAGCGGCAGCCGGGTGTGTTCCCGCAGCCGGGCCACCGTGGCCCAGGTCAGCGCCGGGGAGAACGCCTGGCCGGTGTGCGCGGCCACGGCCGAGCCGGCCGTGGGCCTGAGGTGCGCCGTACCGCCGGTGTCGATGGTGGCGGCCCGCACCTCGGCCGGGAGTGTGAACCGGTTGCGCACGTCCCGCAGCCGGCGGCCCATCCACGGCACGTCGACGGTGAGCATGAGCGCCTCGCAGCCGGCGTCCTCGGCCCGGCGGGCGAGCTCCAGCGTCCGGGCGCCGTCGCGCAGCCAGTACAGCTGGAACCAGACGGCCCCGCCGACCGCGGTGATCTCCTCGACCGGCACGCTGCTCAGCGTGGAGACCGTGAACGGCACCCCCGCGGCCTTCGCCGCCCGCGCGGTGGCGAGTTCGCCGTCCGGGCTGACCAGCCGGTGATACGCGACCGGGGCCACGGCCAGCGGCATGGCCGCCGGCCGACCGAGCAGCGTGGCGTCCGTGGTGCATCGCGAGACGTCCCGCAGCACCCGGGGGACGAGGAAGGTGCGGTCGAACGCCGCGCGGTTGGCGGCCAGCGTCGTCTCGGCACCGCTGCCGCCCGCCACGAAGTCCCGGACGTCCGGGGGCAGAACGGCGGCGGCGGCGTGCTCGAAGTCGGCCACGCACTCGGCGGTGGCCGCCGACCGGTCAGCGTCGGACGTCACGCTGCCCGGTCCTCTCCAGCTCCACGGCCTCGTACAGCGCCTTGATGTTGGCGCTGCCGAAGGTCTGGGCGCCCTGCCGCTCGATGACCTCGTAGAAGAGGGTGTGCCGCGGGTGGGTGGAGGCGGTGAAGATCTGGAACAGCTGCCCGTCGTGGTCCTCGTCGGCGAGCACTCCGGTGGCGCGCAGGTCGGCGAGGCGCCGCGGGCCGAGGTCGATCCGCTCACCGAGCAGGTCGTAGTACGCGTCCGGGGTGGTGAGGAAGACGACGCCGCGGTCGGCGAGGGCGCGTACGGAGTGGACGGCGTCCTGGGAGGAGAAGGCCAGGTGCTGCACGCCCGCGCCCTGGTGGCTCTTCAGGAACTCGTCGATCTGCCCCGGCAGGGCCGTGTCGTCGGGCTCGATGAGGGTGAGCGTGACGGTGCCGGCCGGGCTCTGCACGACCTTCGAGTGCATCGCCTGGGCGCCCACGACGATGTGCTCCGCGAAGACGTCCCGGAAGCCGAGCGCCTGCTGGTAATAGGCGACGGCCGGGCCGAGTCCGCCGGTGTCCAGGCAGACCGCGATGTGGTCGAGGTCGAGCAGGCCCACCCCGGTGCTCGGCGGGGCGGCGGCCGGCTCCGCCGGTACGAAGCCGGCGGGCAGCCCGGGGCCGGCCCCCGGAGCGCGCTGGACCAGGGTGTGGACGACGTCCCCGAAGCCCCCCAGCGCGGCGGTCACGGCCGGGCCGTCACCGGTGTGCCGGACCGGCCGCCGGTGGACCCGGGCGCCGCCCGCCACCGCGGCCTCGAAGGCCGCCGGCACATCGGCGGTGCGCAGCGCGATGTCCGCCACGCCCTCGCCGTGGGTGAGCACGTACGCCGAGGCGGGGTGGTGGCCGGAGGTCGCCTCGGTGAGGACGAGGGTGATCCGCCCCTGCCGCAGCGCCAGGCTGCGGTGGTCGGCGGAACCGCCGCGGCCGACGACGGTGAACGCATACCGCTCGACCCACTGGGACGCGCTCGAATCGAGGTTTTCCACATACAACTCGACATAGTCGACGGCGAGATCCGCGAGCGGCTGGGCTGCCTTCGATGAATTCCTCATGTCTGTCCCCCAGATCCGGAAGAAAACCGAGCCCGCCGAACTCTAGGCGGCCCTTCGGGCGTCCAGCCATCGCAGTCATTCCAGGGGTTATCGGACTCGTGGACGCCGGACCTTCTCCATAAACTGTGCCGCCTTCATAATCTGTGTGCCGCGCATGTGTTTCCGGGCGCGGTTCCCTTGGACGGGTGATGCTTGTGATGCGCACCATGGCTGTCATCGGCACCGGCCTGATCGGTACCTCGGTCGCGCTCGCCGCCGCCGCGCAGGGCGTGTCGGTGTATCTCTCCGACCGCGACAGGACCGCCGCCAGGACCGCCGCCGCACTCGGCGCGGGCCGCGCGCAGGAGCCGCCCGAACCGGTCGACCTGGCCGTGCTCGCGGTGCCGCCGAGCCAGGTCGCCGCCGTTCTGATCGCCTGTCAGGGCCGCGGCCTGGCCCGCGCCTACACCGATGTGGCGAGCGTGAAGGCCGGGCCGGAGCAGGCCGTGCTCGGCCGCGCCCCGGACCCCGCCGCCTACGTCGGCGGTCATCCGCTGGCCGGCCGGGAGCGGTCCGGGCCGCTGGCGGCGCGGGCCGAGCTGTTCCGGGGCCGGCCCTGGGCGCTGACGCCGCACCCGCTGACCTCGCGCGCGGCCCTGGACCGGGGCCTGGAGCTGGCCGAGCTGTGCGGCGCCGCCCCGGTGGTGATGCGGAGCCGGGAACACGACGAGGTGGTGGCGCTGACCTCGCACGTTCCGCATCTGCTGGCCGCTGTGATGGCGGCCCGGCTGCGCGACGGCCCGGCCGGGGTGCCGCTGCTGGCCGGGCAGGGCCTGCGCGATGTGACCCGGATCGCCGCCGGCGACCCCCGGCTGTGGGGCGACATCCTGCGGTCCAACGCGCGGGCCATGGCCGGGGTGGTGCAGGAGCTACGAGCGGACCTCTCCCGGGTGGCGGCGGCGCTGGACGTGCTCGCCGAGGCCGACGACGGGGCCCGCGACCAGGGCGTACGGACCCTGGAGGAGCTGCTCGCCCGGGGCGTCGCCGGGCTCGCCCGGCTCCCGCGGCCGGGCGCCGGGCCGCCCGAGGGGCGGGCGGCGCTGCGGGTCCTGGTCCCGGACCGGCCCGGCGAGCTGGCCCGGTTGCTGGGCGCCGTCGCGGCCTTCGGCGTCGCCGCCGACGACATCGCCGTGGAGGCCGCGGAGGAGAGCGGGCTGAGCGTGCGCATCCCCGTTCCCACGGCCGACGCCGAGCGGATCGAGGCCGGGCTCGACGCCGTCGGATACGCCGTCCAAGTGCGCAGTCCGGCCAATTGGACGGCGTTGTCGAAACGCTGACGAGCGTGTGAAGCTAAGGCATCCGAGCCACCCTCATCCATTGTCGCCGGGGGAAATTCATGGCAGGAACCACCGTTGCCGCGCAAACCCGTTCGCGGGAATATCTGGAAATGGCGGAGCTGCACGGCAGCGTTTCCGAGCCGGTGCTGGACACGATGAACTTCCTCAATGAGGTGACCCATCGCTATCCGGACGCCATTTCCTTCGCCCCGGGCCGGCCGTACGACGGCTTCTTCGACACCGAGCAGGTCTTCGGCCACATTCGCCGGTATCTGGACCACCTGGCGGAACAGGGGAGCACGCAGGCCGACATCCGCACCGCGCTGTACCAGTACGGGCCGACCGCGGGGCTGATCCGCCGGATCGTCGCGGACGCGCTGCGCGCGGACGAGGACATCGACGTGCCGGCCGAGTCCATCGTGGTGACCGTCGGCGCCCAGGAGGCCATGCTGCTGGTGCTGCGCGCGCTCATCACCGGCCCCGACGACGTACTGCTGGTCTCCAGCCCCTGCTACGTGGGGATCACCGGCGCGGCCCGGCTGCTCGATGTGGCCGTGCGCCCGGTGGAGGAGCGCGAGGACGGCTTCAGCGCCGCCGACCTGGAGGCCGCGGTGCTGGCGGAGAAGGCACGCGGCCGCCGCCCCCGCGCCTTCTACGTGGTGCCCGACCACTCCAACCCGTCCGGGAACACCATGGGGCCGAAAGCCCGGGAAGAGCTGCTGGAGCTCGCCGGGCGCCACGACTTCCTGATCCTGGAGGACAGCCCGTACCGGCAGGTGAGCCCCGGCACCCCCGAGCCCACGCTGAAGTCCCTGGACCGGGCCCGCCGCGTGGTGCATCTGGGCTCGTACTCCAAGACCGTCTTCCCCGGCGCCCGGGTCGGCTTCGTCGTCGCCGACCAGCGGGTCCGGGACGCCTCGGGCGGCGAGCGGCTGCTGGCGGACGAACTCGCCAAGATCAAGAGCATGGTGACGGTGAACACCTCGTCGCTGAGCCAGGCCGCCGTGGCGGGCGCGCTGCTCGGCGCCCGTGGCCGGCTGTCGGAGCTCAACGCCGAGGCGGCCGCCTACTACGGCCAGGCGATGCGCGAGGTGCTGCGGCAGCTGGACGCCCGGCTGCCCGCCGCCCGCCGGGAGGCCCTCGGGGTGCGCTGGAACGAGCCCGGCGGCGGCTTCTTCCTCACCCTGCGGGTCCCGTTCCGGGTGGACAACACCGTACTGACCACGTCCGCACAGGACTTCGGCGTGATCTGGACGCCGATGACGCACTTCCATCCCGGCACCGGCGGCCACCACGGCATCCGGCTGTCCATCAGCTATCTGACACCCGCCGAGATCGAAGAGGGCACGGCGAGGCTCGCCCGCTTCATCGAGGCGCACAGCGCGCAGCCGCGCACCAGCGGTACCCAGCGAGAAAGGTGAGACACGTGTCCGGACTGAGTCGCAAGCGACGGCCTCGGAGCAAGCCGCGCATGTGGGGGTGGACCTTCAGATGACCCTGGCAGCCGAGTCGCGGCCCCGCGCCCTCGGCGTGGGCACGGCGGTGACGTCCACGTCGTACACCCAGCGGGAGGTGCTCGACGCCTTCCGGATCACCGACCCCAAGATCCGTTCCGTCTTCCTCAACAGCGCCATCGAGCGCCGCCACCTGACGCTCCCGCCGCCGGACGGCACCGGCGGCCGCGTCCACGAACCGCAGGGCGACCTGCTCGACAAGCACAAGGCCAAGGCCATCGAGATGGGCGCCGAGGCGTTGCGCGCCTGTCTGAAGCGGGCCGGCGCCGACCTGTCCGAACTGCGCCACCTGTGCTGTGTGACCTCCACCGGACTGCTCACCCCGGGACTGAGCGCCCTGCTCATCAAGGAACTCGGCATCGACCGGCACTGCGGCCGCTCCGACATCGTGGGCATGGGCTGCAACGCCGGCCTGAACGCGCTGAACGTGGTCGCGGGGTGGGCCGCGGCCCACCCCGGCGAACTCGCCGTCGTGCTCTGCGCCGAAGCCTGCTCCGCCGCGTACACGATCGACTCCACGATGCGCACCGCCGTCGTCAACAGCCTCTTCGGCGACGGTGCGAGCGCCATCGCGCTCCGCTCGGGCCCGGACGGTGTGACCGGCCCCGAGGGGCCGCGCATCATCAAGTTCGCCAGCTGCCTCATCCCCGACGCCTGCGACGCCATGCGCTACGACTGGGACCGGGACCAGGGCCGCTACAGCTTCTACCTGGACCCGCTGATCCCCTATGTGGTCGGCGCCCACGCCGAACTGGCCGTGGACCGGCTGCTGGCCGGCACCGGCCTGCGCCGCAGCGACATCGCCCACTGGCTGGTGCACTCGGGCGGCAAGAAGGTCATCGACGCCGTCGTGGTCAATCTCGGGCTGACCCGGCACGACGTCCGGCACACCGTGGGCGTGCTGCGCGACTACGGCAACGTGTCCAGCGGCTCGTTCCTGTTCTCCTACGAACGGCTCCTGGACGAGGGAATCGCCCAACCGGGCGAGTACGGACTGCTGATGACCATGGGGCCCGGCTCCACGATCGAGACGGCGCTGGTCCAGTGGTGACCACGGAGGGTGTCATGGAAGAACCGCTGACCGTGGTCATCGACGGGGCCCAGCCGCCGTCGGCCGCGACCGTGCACGCCGTGCGCACCGTGTGCGACCAGGCCGAGGACCGCCCCGGCGCCGGAGTCGTCGCCGTACGGGTCAGCGGCGCCCCGGCAGCGGGCTGGACCGACGGCCTGGAGGTGATGGGGATCAGCAAGTGGGAGCGGACACTGCGCCGACTGGAGCGGCTGCCGCGGGCCACGGTCGCGGTGGCCTCGGGCGACTGCGGCGGCGCGGCCCTGGACGCGTTCCTCACCTGCGACATCCGGGTGGTCACCCCGGGCACCCGGCTGCTCGTCCCCGGTGACGGGACGGCGACCTGGCCCGGCATGGCCGGCTACCGGCTGGTCCAGCTGGCGGGCGTCGCGCGGGTCCGCCGGGCGCTGCTGTTCGGCCTGCCCATCGAGGCCTCCGAGGCGGTCGCGCTCGGCGTCGCCGACGAACTGGCCGACGACCCGGCCGGTGCGGTCGCGGCCGCCGCCGCGCTGGCCGGCGGGCTGACCGGCAAGGAGGTCGCCATCCGGCGGCAACTGCTCTTCGACGCCGCGACGACCAGCTTCGAGGACGCCCTCGGCCCGCATCTGGCCGCCTGCGACCGGGCGTTGCGGACCCCCGTGGTGGAGGCGTCGTGACCGTCCCGCTGTGGCCGGAGCTGCGGGACGCGGCCCGCCGCGTCGACGAACTGGTGGCGGTGCTGCCCGAACCCGGCGCGCGGCTGCCCGAGCAGCGGACGGAGATCGCCGCGGCGAAGGACACCGCCAGGGCGCTGCGGACCCGCTATCTGCGGACCCACGCCGACGCCGTGTACGACCACCTCACCCGCGGCCGCGCCGGCGAACTCCGGATCGCCGAACTCGTCGCGGCCGCCGCGGCCGAGTTCCCCGCGCTGCTGCCCACGGCCGGGCAGCTCGCGGCCGACCGCGGCCGGCGGCAGGCGGACAAGGAGGGATACGAGATCGACCAGGGCGTCTTCCTGCGTGCCGTCCTGGGCTCGCCCCGGTCGGGGCCGCATCTGCTCGACGCGATGCTCCGGCCGACACCGCGGGCGCTGCGGCTGCTGCCCGAGTTCACCCGGACCGGCGTCCTTCGGACGACCTCCGTCCGGATGGAGCGGCGGGACGGCACGGCCTATCTGACCATGTGCCGGGACGACTGCCTGAACGCCGAGGACGAGCAGCAGGTCGACGACATGGAGACCGCCGTCGACCTCGCGCTGCTCGACCCCGAGGTGCGGGTGGGGGTGGTGCGCGGCGGCACGATGAGCCATCCGCGCTACCGGGGCCGGCGGGTGTTCAGCGCGGGCATCAACCTCAAGAGCCTGCACTCCGGCGAGATCTCGCTGGTCGGCTTCCTGCTGCGCCGCGAACTCGGCTACCTCCACAAACTCGTCAGGGGAGTACGCACCACGGACGCGCCCTGGCACTCCCCGACGGTCCAGAAACCCTGGATCGCGGCCGTCGAGACGTTCGCCATCGGCGGCGGCACCCAGCTGCTGCTCGTCTTCGACCATGTGCTGGCCGCCTCGGACGCCTATCTCAGCCTGCCCGCGGCCCGCGAGGGCATCGTGCCCGGGGCGGGCAACTTCCGGCTCGGCCGGCACACCGGACCACGGATCTCCCGGCAGGTCATCCTCCAGGGCCGCCGCATCCGGGCCACCGACCCCGACGCCCGGCTGCTGATCGACGAGGTCGTGGAGCCGGAGCGGATCGACGAGGCCGTGGCCGGGGCCGTGGAGCGGCTGCGCGGCCCGGCCGTCGTGCCCAACCGGCGGATGCTGGTCGGGGCCGAGGAACCGGTCGAGGAGTTCCGCCGCTACATGGCCGAGTTCGCGCTGCAACAGGCCCTGCGCCTGTACGGCGAGGACGTCATCCGCAAGGTGAGCCGGTTCGCGGGGCGCGGCGCATGACCGCCCCCCGCGACGCCCGGCCGCGCTACCACGAAGAGCAACGACGCCAGGAGGCGCACACATGAGCAGTGAGGATCGCAAGGCGTACGAGGGACACAACGAACGCACGGACCGTGGGGAACACACTGAATACGACGTCGTGGTGGTCGGGGGCGGTCCCGGCGGTTCGACCCTGGCCGCGCTCGTGGCCATGCAGGGCCACCGCGTCCTGATCCTGGAGAAGGAGACCTTCCCGCGGTACCAGATCGGCGAATCGCTGCTGCCGTCGACGATCCACGGCGTCTGCAAGCTGACCGGGGTGTCGGAGAAACTGGCCGCGGCCGGCTTCACGCCGAAGAAGGGCGGCACGTTCCGATGGGGCGCCAACCCCGAACCGTGGACGTTCTCCTTCTCGGTGTCCCCGAAGATCGCGGGCGCCACCTCGCACGCGTACCAGGTCGAACGCTCGAAGTTCGACAGCATTCTGCTGGAACACGCGGTGGAGAAGGGCGCCGAGGTCCGCTTCCAGGCGGCGGTCTCCGATGTGATCGAGGACAGCGAGCGGGTCACCGGGGTGCGGTACACCGACGCCGGCGGGGTCGAGCACGAGGTGCGCGCCACATACGTGGTGGACGCGTCGGGCAACGGCAGCCGGCTGCACAAGCGGGTGGGCGGCACCCGGGAGTACTCGCAGTTCTTCCGCAGCCTCGCGCTGTTCGGCTACTTCCGGGGCGGTAAGCGGCTGCCCGCCCCCAACTCGGGCAACATCCTGTCCGTGGCGTTCTCCAGCGGCTGGTTCTGGTACATCCCGCTCACCCCCGACCTCACCAGCGTCGGCGCGGTCGTCCGGCGGGAGAACGCCGACAAGGTCCAGGGCGATCCGGAGCAGGCCCTGCGGGCACTCATCGACGAATGCCCGATGATCAAGGACTATCTGGCGGACGCCACCCGGGTGACCGACGGCCAGTACGGCCAGCTGCGGGTGCGCAAGGACTACTCGTACCACCAGACCTCGTTCTGGCGGCCCGGCCTGGTGCTCATCGGTGACGCCGCCTGCTTCGTCGACCCGGTCTTCTCCTCCGGTGTCCACCTGGCCACCTACAGCGCCCTGCTGGCGGCCCGCTCGATCGGCAGCACCCTGGCCGGACTGGTCTCCGAAGAGGCCGCGTTCACCGAGTTCGAGGCCCGCTACCGCCGCGAGTACGGCGTCTTCTACGAGTTCCTGATGTCCTTCTACGACATGCACGTCGACGAGAACTCCTACTTCTGGTCGGCGAAGAAGGTCACCCGGAACCAGCACACCGAACTGGAGTCCTTCGTCGAACTGGTCGCCGGCATCTCGTCCTCGGAGTTCGACCTCGACGGGGCCGAGTCGGCCGCACTGCGGATGAAGTCCAAGTCGGCGGAGTTCGTCTCCGCCATCGAGGAGATGTCCACCGACAGCGAGGGCAACATGACCCCGCTGTTCCGCTCCTCCGCGGTGCGCCAGGCGATGCAGGAAGGGGCGCAGGTGCAGAGCCGGGCGTTCCTCGGCGAGGACCTCGGCCCGGACGTGCCGATGTTCCCCGGCGGGCTGATCACCTCCGACGACGGCATGCTCTGGCAGCCCGGACCGGCCTGACCATGCCCGTCCACCGGATCAACGGGATCCAGCTGCACTACGAGGAGCACGGAACGGGGGACCCGGTCGTCATGGTGACCGGCACCGGGGCCCCCGGCCGGATGTGGCGCACCCACCAGGTCCCCGCGCTCAAGGCGGCCGGCTTCAAAGTGATCACCGTCGACAACCGGGGCATCCCGCCCAGCGATCCCGGCACCGAGGGCTTCACCCTCGACGACATGGCCGCGGACATCGCGGGCCTCATCGAGCACCTCGGCGCGGCCCCGTGCCGGGTCGTGGGCTTCTCCCTGGGCGGCATCATCGTCCAGGAACTGCTGCTCGCCCGGCCGGAACTCGTCCGGGCGGCCGTGCTGATGGCGACCAGCGGCCGGGCCGACACCTTCGCCACCGCCCAGGCGATCGCGGAGATGGACCTGGCCGACAGCGGGGTGAAACTCCCGCCCCGCTACGCCGCCTACGTCAACGCGCTACAGAGCCTGTCCCCGCAGACCCTGGGCGACGAACAGCGGCTCCGCGACTGGCTCGACATCTTCGAGCTCTCCGCCGTCGACCTGGCCTCCGTCCGTGGCCAGCTCGGCCTGCAACTCATCCCCAACCGGCTGCCGGCGTACGCGGCCATCCGCTGCCCGTGCCTGGTGCTGAGCTTCCAGCACGACCTGATCGTGCGGCCGCAGCTCACCCGCGAGGTCGCCGACGCCATCCCCGGCGCCCGCCACACCGAGATCCCCGGCTGCGGACACTACGGCTACCTGGAGAAACCGGCCGCGGTGAACGCCGCGCTCATCGACTTCCTCACCGCGCCCCTCGCCGATGGGACACCGGCCCGGACCCATGAGCGGGCGGGTGCGGAAAGCCGACCGTGAAGACGAGGCCACCCTCCGGGCGGGCCTCGACGCCGAGGGTGGCGTCGTGCGCGACCGCGATGGCCTGCACGATCGACAGCCCCAGACCGAGGCCGTCCCGGTTCGTCCGGGGGTCGCCGAGCCGCTGGAACGGCTGGAACATCTGGTCCACCGCGCCCGGCGGCACCACCGGACCGGAGTTGGCCACCGTCAGCACCGCCCGGCCGGACCCCTCCGCCACGGCCACCTCCACCCAGCCGTGCGGCTCGTTGTGCCGCAGTGCGTTGTCCACCAGATTGACCACGAGCCGCTCGGCCAGCGGCCGGTGGCCCGCCGCGACCGCGGCCGACGGCGAGCAGCGCAGGGTGACCAGCCACCGCTCCGCGTCCGCCCGGCGCGCGGTGACGACCTCCTGCGCGAGCCGGCCCAGGTCGAACGGCCGGCGCACCTCGATGCCCGCGTTGCCGCGGGCCAGCGTGAGCAGCGCCTCGATCAGCCGCTCCTGCTGGGCGCCCGCGGCGAGAATCCGCTCATGCGCCGCGCGCAGCGACGCCACGTCCGCGTCGGGATCCGACAGGGCGAGCTGCCCCAGCGTCCGCTGCCGGGCGAGCGGGGTGCGCAACTCGTGCGAGGCATTGGCGACGAACCGGCGCTGCGCCTCGAACGAGGACTCCAGCCGGCCGAGCAGACCGTCGAACGTGTCGCCCAGCTCCTTGAGCTCGTCGCTCGGGCCCTCGAGGGCCAGACGCCGGTGCAGACTCGTCGCCGAGATGTCCCGGGCCGCGGCGATGACCGTACGCAGCGGCCGCAGTATCCGCCCGGCGACCACCCAGCCCAGCGCGATCGAGATCATCGACATCAGCGCGAGCGCGATGGCGGACTGAACGAGGAGGTCGTGCAGCACGGCGTCCCGCTGAAGCTCCATGAGCTCCCGCGCCGGGCCCGGAAGGATGTCGCGGACACTCTCCCCACTGTGTCCCTGGGGCGGCGGCACCGGCGCGGCGGGCCCGGCGGTCTCGCCCTCCCGCGGACGACCGCCGCCCGGGGCGGGCTGGACCCCGGAGAGGGAGCCGTTGGCGTTGAGCACCAGCAGATACGTGACCGTCAGCAGCGCCGCCCCGGAGAGCAGGAACAGCGCCCCGTACAGCAGGGTCAGCTTCAGCCGGACCGTACGCCGCGGCAGCAGCGGACGCGCGAGCCGGCCGGTGAGCCGGGGAAGCGGCGGAGACATGAGCCGGCCGGTGAGCCGGGAGAGCGGCGGCATCGGCGGGCCTCAGATCCGGTAGCCGCGCTTGGCGACGGTCTCGATCACCGGCGGATCGCCCAGCTTGGCCCGCAGCCTGCTGATGGTGATCTTCACGGCGCTGGTGAACGGATCGGCGGCCTCGTCCCAGACCCGCTCCAGCAGCTCCTCCGCCGAGACGGCCCGGCCCTTGGCCGACAGCAGCAGCTCCAGCACACCGAACTCCTTGGGCGCCAGCTCCAGCGGCCGGCCCGCCCGGGTGGCCTTGCGGCGCGCCGTGTCCACCACGAGATCTCCGTGGCGCACCACCGGCGGCACGGCCGGATGCGCCCGCCGGGCCAGCGCCCCGATCCGGGCCACCAGCACCGGGAAGTCGAACGGCTTGGCCAGATAGTCGTCGGCCCCCAGATTCAGCCCGTCGACGAGATCCTCCGCCGAGGCGGCGGCGGTCAGCATCAGCACCCTGCTGCGGCAGCCCGACGTGATCAGCTCGGAACAGATCTCGTCGCCGTGCACCCCGGGCAGATCCCGGTCCAGCACGATCACGTCGTAGTCACTGAGCAGAGCGCGCTCCAGACCGCTCTCCCCGTCGTACGCCACGTCGACGGCCATCTGCGCCCGCCGTAAGCCGACCGCCACCGCCTGCGCCATTTCCTGGTCGTCCTCCACCACGAGCACGCGCACTCGCTCCCCCTCCTCGGTCCGTCCAACCGGCCATGACCACACCACTTGGACAACGAGATCCAGAATGCGCCGGACACGGTTTCCACGGGGTTTCGGCCGCAGTCCACGTGCTGTCGCCCAAGTGCCCCTGTCCAAGTGCCCTTGCCTAAGCGCCCTTGTCCAAGTGCCGTTGTCCAAGTGCCGTTGTCCAAGTGCTGTCGTCCAAGTGCCGAGAATACGCGGTTGGACGCCGCTTCAATAGTCGACCTTGCTGCTTCCGACAGGCCCCCGTTACTTTGAATTCCGGCCTCACCCCGGAGCAGTTGAGAGGAGCGGTGATGACCAACCCGTTCGACGACGAAAACGGTTCGTTTCTGGTCCTGCTGAACGACGAGGGCCAGTATTCGCTGTGGCCCGCCTTCGCCGAGGTACCGGCCGGATGGCGGGTCGTATTCGGCGAGGACGCCCGCAAGAACTGCCTGGACTACATCGAGGAGAACTGGCGGGACATGCGCCCCAAGAGCCTCATTGACCAGCTCACATAGTTCGGAACCATCGAAGCCGAGGAGAGCGTCGTGTCCATAGGCGGCCCAGGGCCGATGATGATTCGCGCGGTGGGCCCCGACCCATCCGTGACCAAGCAGAAAATAAAACCCGGGACCGCGAAACGGATACTTCCGTATACCCGGCCGTACCGTGTCAGCATAAGTCTGCTGCTGCTCATGACCGTGCTGAACGCCGCCATTGTGGTGGCCACTCCCATCCTCTTCAAATACCTCATCGACAATGGCATCGCCCAGCACGACTCGGACGTTGTCGTGGGTATCGCGGTGGCGGTCGGCGGACTGGCGGTGCTCGGCGCGCTGCTGGGTTTCGGGGAGGCGTGGTACTCGGCCCGGGTCAGCGAAGGGCTCGTCTACGAACTGCGCACCGAGGTCTTCGACCACGTACAGCGCCAGCCGCTGGCGTTCTTCACCCGGGCCCAGACCGGCGCCCTGGTCAGCCGGCTCAACGCGGATGTGGTCGGCGCCCAGCAGGCCCTGACGTCGCTGCTGTCCACGGTCGTCTCGGCCGCGCTGACACTGCTGTTCGTCCTCGTCACGATGTTCTACCTGTCCTGGGTGATCACCGTGATCTCCCTGGTCGTCCTGCCCTTCTTCATCCTGCCCGGCAAGGTCGTCGGACGCCGGCTACAGCGGCTCACGCGGTCCCAGATGGAGCGGAACGCCGAGATGGGCGCGCTGATGAACGAGCGCTTCAACGTGACCGGCGCGCTGCTGGCCAAGCTGTACGGCCGGCCGAGCCGCGAGATGCGCCAGTTCACCGGGCTGGCCGGGAAGGTCCGCGACCTCGGCGTCGTGACCGCCGTCCACGGCAAGCTGCTCTTCTTGTCGATGGTCCTCCTCAGCGCGCTCGCCACCGCCGTGGTCTACGGCGTCGGAGGGCGCCTCGTCATCGACGGGGCCTTCGAAATCGGCACCCTGGTGGCCCTGGCCACCCTGCTCACCCGGCTCTTCGGCCCGATCAACCAGCTCTCCAGCGCCCAGGCCAACGTGGTCACCGCGCTCGTCAGCTTCGACCGGCTCTTCGAGATCCTCGACCTGAAGCCGCTCATCGCCGAGAAGCCCGACGCCACCGCCCTGCCCCGGGACGGCCGCGCACCGGAGATCGTCTTCGACGGCGTCTCCTTCTCCTACCCGGCCGCCGCGGACGTCTCGCTCGCCTCCCTCGAGTCGATCGCCATGCCGCAGCCGGAACGCACCAGGAACGAGCGGACCCTGCGCGACCTGAGCTTCCGGCTGCCTGCCGGGAAACTCACCGCCCTCGTCGGCCCCTCCGGCGCCGGCAAGACCACCATCACCCACCTCGTGCCCCGGCTGTACGACCCCGTCGAGGGCACCGTCCGCATCAACGGGCACGACCTGCGGGACCTCACGCTGGAGTCGCTCTACGACACCATCGGCGTCGTCACCCAGGACGCCTATCTCTTCCACGCCACCATCGGGGACAACCTCCGCTACGCCCGCCCGGAGGCCACCGAACAGGAGATGATCGACGCCTGCAAGGCCGCCCAGATCTGGGGCCTGATCGAGTCGTTGCCCCATCGCTTCGACACCGTCGTCGGCGACCGCGGCTACCGGCTCTCCGGTGGCGAGAAACAGCGCATCGCCATGGCCCGCCTGCTGCTCAAGGCGCCCCCGGTCGTCGTCCTCGACGAGGCGACCGCACACCTCGACTCCGAGTCCGAGGCCGCCCTGCAACGGGCGCTGGAGACCGCGCTGGCGGGACGCACCTCACTGGTGATCGCCCACCGGCTGTCCACCATCCGCGACGCCGACCAGATCCTCGTCATCGACGACGGCCGGGTACAGGAGAGCGGCACCCACGAGGAACTCCTCGCCCTGGACGGCCTCTACGCGGAGCTGTACCGAACCCAGTTCGCCGGCCACACGCCGGCCAACGGCCACCGGCCCGCTCCCGAACCGATCGGGCCCCGTGGGCCGTACCCGGGCGGCCCCCGTGGGCCGTTCCCGGCCGGCTCGGGGGGCGGGCCTTTCCCGGGGCCGGGACCTGGCCCCGTCCCCTTCCCGGGTCCGTAGCCCGACACCCTCACCACCACCCGTCACCGCCCCCGCCACCGCGTACCGCAGCAGAGGGAGACGTCCATGCATGGCACGACCGAATCCTGGCGCTCGCTCGGCGAGTTGTTCGACGCCCAGGCGGCTGTCTCTCCGGATGCGGTGGCGGTGGTGGGTGCGGGTGGTGAGGTGTGGTCGTACGGGGAGTTGCGGGAGCGGTCGGATCGGGTGGCGGGGGTGCTGGCCGCGCGGGGTGTGGGGCGCGGTGATCTGGTGGCGGTGGTGTTGGAGCGGTCGGTGGATGTGGTGGCGGTGTGGTTGGGGGTGGTGAAGGCGGGGGCGGGTGTCGTGCCGGTGGATCCGGCGTATCCGGCCGAGCGGATCGGGTGGATGCTCGAAGACGCGGAGCCTGCGCTCGTTCTGTGTTCGGAGGGGACGCGGGCGCTGGTCCCGGCTGGGGTGGAGTGCTGGGCGTGGGATCCGTCCGGGACGGCTGAACCGGCGCCTGTGGTCTCGGTGGGTGCGGATGATGTGGCGTATGTGATTTATACGTCGGGTTCGACGGGTCGTCCCAAGGGTGTGGTGGTGACGCATCGTGGTATCGGGAATTTGGCGGCGGCGCAGATTGAGCGGTTTGCGGTGGGTGCTGATGCGCGGGTGTTGCAGCTGGCGTCGCTGAGTTTCGATGCGGCGGTTTCCGAGATGTGTATGGCGCTGCTGTCGGGTGCTGCTGTGGTGGTGGCGGGTGGGGACAGGTTGCCGCCGAATGGTGCGTTGGGTGAGGCGGTGGCGGAGTTCGGGGTGACGCATGTGACCGTGCCTCCGTCGGTGCTGGCGACGGTGGAGGAGTTGCCGGAGAGCCTGCGTACGTTGGTGGTGGCGGGTGAGGTGTGTCCGTCGGGGCTGGTGGAGAGGTGGGCTCGCGGACGGCGGATGATCAACGCGTACGGGCCGACCGAGATCACCGTCTGCGCGACGATGAGTGAGCCCTTGGAGGCGTCCGGGCCGGTGCCGATCGGCCGTCCGATCACCGGCACACGGGTGTTCGTGCTGGATGAGCACCTGCGGCCGGTCCCCGAGGGCGTGCCGGGCGAGCTGTACGTCGCGGGCCCGGGGCTCGCACGCGGCTACCTGCGCCGCCCCGGGCTGACGGCGGAGCGTTTCGTGGCGTGTCCGTTCACGGGGGGACGGATGTACCGCACCGGCGACCTCGCCACCTGGACGGCGGACGGCGAGCTGGTCTTCCGCGGCCGCGCCGACGAGCAGATCAAGGTACGCGGCTTCCGCGTCGAACCCGGCGAGGTCGAGACCGTCCTCACCCGCCACGCGAGCGTCGGCCAGGCGGCGGTGACGGCCCGCGAGGACCGCCCCGGAGACAAGCGGCTCGTCGCCTACGTCGTCCTCGACGGCGCGGCCGGCGCCGCCGAGCTGCGCGACCACGTCGCGGCCCACCTGCCGGACTACATGGTGCCCAGCGCGGTCGTCCTGTTGGACACGCTGCCGGTCACGGTGAACGGCAAGCTCGACCGTGCCGCCCTCCCCGCCCCCGACCACACCGAGGCGGCGAAGGGCCGTGGTCCGCGGACGCCCGCCGAGGCGATCCTCTGCCGCCTCTACTGCGAGGTCCTCGGCCTGGAACGGGTCAGCGCGGAGGCGTCCTTCTACGAGCTCGGCGGCGACTCGATCCTGACGATGCTGCTGGTGTCGGTCGCCCGGCGTGCCGGGCTGGTGATCGCCCCGTACCAGGTGTTCGAACTCTCGACCCCGGCCCGCCTCGCCCGGATCGCCGAACCGCTGCGCGAGGACCCCGCGAGGTCCCTGGCCGCGCAGGCGCGCAGCGCGGAGCGGCGTGCGGAGCTGCCCGCGTGGACCGAACTGCTCGCCCCCGGTGACCCGTTGCTCACCACCCGCCCCGCCGACCCGGCCCGCGACGCGGACGCTCCGGTGCGGCACGCCTCCGTACGCATCCCGGCCCGCACCACGGTGGCCGCCCTGACCGGCCTCCCGGCGGCGTTCCACACCGATGTCGACACCGTCCTGCTGACCGGCCTGACCGCGGCCCTCGCCGCCTGGCGCGACGGCCAGGACCGGACCGGCGGTTTCCTCGTGGACGTGGCGGCGCCGGACCACGGGCGTGGCGCCCTGGCGGGCGGTGCCGATCTCTCCCGAACCGTGGGCTCCTTCGCCCACCGCCACCCCGCCCGGCTCGACACCGGGACCCTCGACCTCGCGGCGATCCGCGCCGGCGGCCCCGCCGCGGGCCGGGCCGTGAAACGGATCAAGGAACAGCTGCGGGCCGTCCCCGGCGACGGACTGGGCTACGTCCTGCTGCGCCATCTCAACCCCGACACCGCCGCCACCCTCGCCGCCCTGCCCGCCCCGCAGCTCGGCTTCACCGGCCCCGGTGACGGTTCCCGCCTCGGTGACGGTCCCGGCCTCGGTCCCGGCCTCGGTCCCGGCGGCGGCGACCGGCCGCCCGCCCACCCGCTCGAAGCCTCGGCACGGGTCGAGGGAGCCGAACTCGTCCTCAGCCTGGCCTGGCCGGAGCCCCTCCTCGACGCGCCTGCCGCCCGGCGCCTGCTCGACGGCTGGGCGGCGATGCTGACCGGCCTCGCCGCTCACACCGGCGGTGGCCACACCCCGTCCGACTTCCCGCTGACGACGCTCGACCAGGCCCAGATCGAGGAGCTCGAAGCCGAGGTGCCGGGTGGCCTGGTCGACGTACTGCCCCTGTCACCGCTCCAGGAGGGCCTGCTCTTCCACGCGATGTTCGACGAGCGGGAGCGGGACATCTACGTGGAACAGAAGGTCCTGGAGCTCGAAGGGCCGCTGGACGTCGCGGCGTTGCGTGCCACCTGGCAAGCGCTCGTCGAACGGCACGGCAGCCTGCGCACCGGCTTCCGCCGACCGGTCGGCGTGGACGAGCCCGTCCAGGTGATCGCCCGCCAGGTCGACGTGGTCTGGCGCGAGGTGGACCTCTCGCACCTCACCCTCCAGGATGCGCGGGACCGGGCCGACCGGCTGGAGAGCGCGGAACGGGCCCGCCGCTTCGACCTCGCGACCCCGCCGCTGGCACGCATCCTGCTGGTCAAGACGGGCCCCGACCGCCACCGCATGGTCGTCACCCTGCACCACATCGTGCTCGACGGCTGGTCGCTGCGCATCCTCATCCGCGAGCTGTGGGCCGTCTACGCGGCGGGCGGCCACGCCCGCGACCTCGCGCCGACCACCCCCTACGGGGACTACCTGGCCTGGCTCCGCCGCCAGGACCGAGAGGCGGCGCGCACCGCCTGGCGGCGGGCGCTCGACGGCGTCACCGAGCCGACGACGGTTGCCGCACTCGACCCGAACGCCGAGCCGGTCCTCACCCGCAAGGCCCTGGCCGAGACCGACGGCCATCTCCCCGGCGCGCTGCGTGAGCTCGCCCGTGGCCACGGCGTCACCCTGAACACCGTGCTCCAGGTGGCCTGGGCCCAGGTCGTCGGCGCGCTCACCGGCCGGCGCGACGTGGTCTTCGGCGCCGCCGTGGCGGGCCGCCCGCCGGAACTCGCGGGGATGGCGGACATGCTGGGACTGTTCATCAACACCATCCCGGTACGGGTCCGGCTGCACCCGGCCGACACCATCGCCGACCTGCTCACCGTGGTACAGGCCCAGCAGTCCGCACTGCTCGGCCACCAGCACCTCGGCCTCAAGGAGATCCAGCGCCTGGCCGGTCCGGGCGCCACCTTCGACACCCTGATGGCCTTCGAGAACTTCCACGCGGGCGAGACCGGACCGCCCGCCCCCCTGCGGCTGACCGCCGGCACGACCCGGATGGCCACCACCTTCCCGTTGACGCTGGGAGTGGATCCGGCGGATGAGCTGAAGTTCTGGCTGGACTACCGCCCGGACGCGTTCGACGAGAACGCGGCCCAGGGCGTGGTGCGGCGGCTGGTGCGGGTGCTGGAACAGATGGCGGCCGACCCGGCACGGCGGGTGAGTGAGATCGATGTGCTGGGTGGTGCGGAGCGGGAGCGGGTGGTGGTGGGGTGGAACGCCACGGGTGGCGTGGTGCCGGTGGGTGCGTTGGGGGAGCTGTTCGACGCCCAGGCGGCTCGGACTCCGGACGCGGTGGCGGTGGTGGGTGCCGGTGGTGAGGAGTGGTCGTACGGGGAGTTGCGGGAGCGGTCGGATCGGATGGCGGGGGCGCTGGCCGCGCGGGGTGTGGGGCGCGGTGATCTGGTCGCGGTGGTGCTGGAGCGGTCGGTGGATGTGGTGGCGGTGTGGTTGGGGGTGGTGAAGGCGGGGGCGGGTGTCGTGCCGGTGGATCCGGCGTATCCGGCGGAGCGGATCGGGTGGATGGTCGAGGACGCGGGGCCGGTGCTGGTGGTGTGTTCGGAGGGGACGCGGGGGGTGGTGCCGGCTGGGGTGGAGTGCTGGGTGTGGGATCCGTCCGGGACGGCTGAATCGGCGCCTGTGGTCTCGGTGGGTGCGGATGATGTGGCGTATGTGATTTATACGTCGGGTTCGACGGGGCGTCCCAAGGGTGTGGTGGTGACGCATCGTGGTCTCGGGAATTTGGCGGTGGCGCAGATTGAGCGGTTTGCGGTGGGTGCTGATGCGCGGGTGTTGCAGCTGGCGTCGTTGAGTTTCGATGCGGCGGTTTCCGAGATGTGTATGGCGCTGCTGTCGGGTGCTGCTGTGGTGGTGGCGGGTGGGGACAGGTTGCCGCCGAATGGTGCGTTGGGTGAGGTGGTGGCGGAGTTCGGGGTGACGCATGTGACGGTGCCGCCGTCGGTGCTGGCGACGGTGGAGGAGTTGCCGGAGAGCCTGCGTACGTTGGTGGTGGCGGGTGAGGTGTGTCCGCAGGGGCTGGTGGAGAGGTGGGCTCCCGGACGGCGGATGATCAATGCGTACGGGCCGACCGAGGTCACCGTGTGCGCGACGATGAGTGAGCCTCTCGATATGGGTGGCCCGGTGGTGATCGGGCGCCCGATCCGCAATGCGAAGGCGTTCGTGCTGGACGTGCATCTGCGGCCGGTGCCGGTGGGTGTGGTGGGTGAGTTGTATGTCGCGGGTCCGGGGCTTGCGCGCGGGTACTTACGTCGTCCGGGGTTGACGGCGGAGCGTTTTGTGGCGTGTCCGTTCACGGGTGGGCGGATGTATCGGACCGGCGATCTCGTGCGGTGGACGGTTGGCGGTGAGTTGGTCTTCGTGGGCCGTGCGGATGAGCAGGTGAAGGTTCGTGGGTTCCGGGTGGAGCCGGGGGAGATCGAGGCGGTGCTTGCGGCGCACGGGGGTGTGGGTCAGGTGGCCGTTGTGGTGCGGGAGGACCGTCCCGGTGACAAACGGCTCGTCGCGTACGTCGTCGCTGCGGAAGGGGAAGCGGACCCGGCCGGGCTGCGGGAGTACGTGGCCGAGCGGCTGCCGGACCACATGGTCCCCGCCGCGGTCGTCGCCCTGGATGCCCTGCCGGTCACGGTGCACGGCAAGCTGGACCGCGTCGCCCTCCCCGCCCCCGACTTCGCCGACGCCGCCGGCCGCGGCCCCGCCACACCGGCCGAGGAGATCCTCTGCGGCCTGTACTGCGAGGTCCTCGGGCTCGAACGTGTCGGTGCCGAGGTGTCGTTCTTCGACATCGGCGGCGACTCGATCCTCGCCATGAAGCTCATCGCCCGGATCGGCGCCGTCCTCGACACCGAGCTGAACATCGGTGAGCTGTTCGCCGCCCCGACCGTCGCCGGGGTCGCCCGCCTCGTCGCGGCGGAGGGCGGTACGGCCGCCCGGCCCGCGCTGACGCCGCGGCCGCGGCCGGAGGTGCTGCCGCTCTCGTACGCCCAGCGGCGCATGTGGTTCCTCAACCAGCTCGAAGAGACCAACCCGGGTGCCGGCGCGGTCTACAACCTTCCGCTGGCGCTGCGCATATCGGGAGACCTGGACGTCGCCGCGCTGGAAGCCGCCCTCGGCGACGTCGCCGACCGGCACGAGAGCCTGCGCACGGTCTTCCCGGAGACGGATGGCGAACCGCGCCAGCAGGTACTGGTGGGCGAGGCGGGCCGGCCCCGGCTGGTGGTCATGGAGATCAGCGAGGAACTCCTCGCGGCGGAGCTCGGGGTGCACGCGGACCGCGGCTTTGATGTGACCGTCGATCTGCCCTGGCGGATCCGGCTGCTGAACACGGGCCCGGCGGAGTATGTGCTGCTGATCGTGGCGCATCACATCGCCGTCGATGGCTGGTCGATGGGTGTGCTCGCGCGGGACATCGGTGTGGCGTATGCCGCCCGGCGGGCGGGTGGTGCGCCGGGGTGGCAGCCGCTGCCGGTGCAGTACGCGGACTACGCGCTCTGGCAGCGCGAGGTGCTGGGTGATCCGGAGGACCCGGACAGCGTGATCAGCGGTCAGCTGGGCTACTGGCGGCAGGCGCTGGCAGGGGTGCCCCAGGAGCTGGCGCTGCCGACCGACCGGCCCCGGCCGGCGGTGTCCTCCTTCCGGGGTGGCGAAGTGCCGATCCGGATCAGCGCGGAGACCCACACCCGGCTGCTCGAGGTCGCCCGTCGCGGTCGCGCGACCATGTTCATGGTCGTGCACGCCGCCCTCTCCGTGCTGCTCAGCCGAGTGGGTGCGGGCACCGACATCCCCATGGGCGTGCCGATCGCCGGCCGCGGTGACCCGGCGCTCGACGACCTGGCCGGGTTCTTCGTCAACACCCTGGTCGTCCGCGCCGATCTGAGCGCGAACCCATCCTTCACCGAGCTGCTGGAGCAGGTACGGACGTCGGACCTGGCCGCGTACGCCCATCAGGACGTGCCGTTCGAGCGGCTCGTCGAGGATCTCAACCCGTCCCGCTCGCTCTCCCACAACCCGCTGTTCCAGGTCCTGCTGGCGATGCAGAGCGTACCGGCGGCGCAATGGGGCCTGCCGGGACTGCGGGTCCGGCGGATACCGGCGGCCGGCCAGGTCCCGGCGCGCTTCGATCTGTCGGTCGACCTGGCCGAGCATCGTGATGGGGCGGGGGCTCCGGCGGGGTTGGGCGGGGCGTTGTTGTATGCGGTGGATTTGTTCGACGAGGGTACGGCGCGGGGGTTGGTGGAGCGGTTGGTGCGGGTGTTGGAGCAGGTGGGGGCTGATCCGTGGGTGCGGGTGAGTGAGGTTGATGTGTTGGGTGTGGGTGAGCGGTCGCGGGTGGTGGAGGAGTGGAATGCCACCGGGGCCGTGGTGCCGGGTGGGTCGGTGGTGGAGCGGTTTGAGGGGTGGGCCAGGGTGGCGCCGGATGTGGTGGCGGTGCGGTGTGGTGAGGAGGTGTTGTCGTATGGGGAGTTGGATCGGCGGGCGAATCGGTTGGCGCGTTTTCTGAGTGGTGTTGGTGTGGGTCGGGAGTCGCGGGTTGCGTTGTGTTTGCCGCGGTCGGTGGGTGTGGTGGTGGCGGAGTTGGCGGTGTGGAAGGCCGGTGGTGCGTTTGTGCCGTTGGATCCGGAGTATCCGGTGGACCGGCTGGGGTTCGTGATCGCGGACAGTGGCGCGCAGGTGGTGTTGGGTACGGCGGAGAGCCTCACCGATGTCCCGCTCGGCGACGCTCGTGCTGTTCTTCTTGAGGATGTTGGCGGGGTTTCGGATGAGCCGTTGGGGACGGTGATTCTTCCGGAGCAGTTGGCGTATGTGATCTATACGTCGGGTTCGACGGGGCGTCCGAAGGGGGTGGCGGTTGCGCATGGTGGGGTGGCGAATCTGGCTGAGGTGATGCGTCCGGTGTTGGGGATGGACGCGGGTGTGGTGGCGTTGCAGTTCGCCTCGTTCAGTTTCGATGCGGCTGTTTTGGATGTGGTGGTGACGTTGGCCTCGGGGGGCACTTTGGCTGTGGCGACGGCGGAGGAGCGCAGGGATCCGCAGGCGTTGGCGGGGATGGTGGGTCGGTGTGGGGTGTGGGTGGCGAGTGTGGTGCCGTCGTTGTTGGGGGTGCTGGACCCGAGCGCTGTGGCGGGGGTGGGGAATTGGGTGTTGGGTGCGGAGCGGTTGAGTGCGGAGCTGGCGGGGCGGTGGTCGGCGGGTGCGCGGGTGTGGAACACCTACGGCCCGACCGAGGCCACTGTCATCACGACCGCCACCGCCGGCCCGCTGGACCCCGCGTTGGAGGATGCTCCGCCGATTGGCCGTCCCCTGCCCAACGTCCGTGTCTATGTCCTGGACGAGTTTCTCAAGCCGGTGCCCGTAGGCGTCGTGGGCGAGGTGTATATCGCTGGTGCCGGTCTGGCGCGGGGGTATATCGGTCGTGCGGGGTTGTCGGCGGAGCGGTTTGTGGCGTGTCCGTTCGCGGTTCCGGGTGGGCGGATGTATCGCAGTGGTGACCTGGCGAAGTGGACGGCTGATGGTGAGCTGGTCTTCGCGGGGCGGGCTGATGAGCAGGTGAAGATCCGTGGTTTCCGCGTCGAGCCCGGCGAGATCGAGGCTGTGGTGGCGGCCTGCGAGGGTGTGGGTCAGGTCGCGGTGGTGGTCCGTGAGGACGGTCCGGGGGACGGGCGGCTGGTCGCCTATGTGGTCCCCAGTGGTGAGCTTGACGTGGCGGTGGTGCGGGAGTTCGCCGCCGACCGGTTGCCGGAGTACATGGTCCCGTCGGTTGTCGTGCTGGAGGCGTTGCCGCTGACGGTCAACGGCAAGCTGGACCGTTCCGCGCTGCCGGCCCCGGACACGGCCGGTATGGCCGGGGGCCGCGCGCCCGCCACCCGCACCGAGGAGATTCTCTGCGGGTTGTTCGCGGAGGTGCTGGGGCTGGATGAGGTGAGTGCGGATGCGTCGTTCTTCGAGTTGGGTGGTGACTCGATCATGTCGATGCTGCTGGTGTCGAGGGCGCGTAAGGCGGGTTTGGTGGTGTCGGCGCGGCAGGTGTTCGAGCGGCGGAGTCCGGCGGAGTTGGCTGTGGTGGCCGGTGATGTGGCGGTTGCCGACGCCGTGGTGGGGGGCGGTGATCCGGGTTCGGGTGAGGTGCCGTTGACGCCGGTGATGCTGGAGTTGTTGGGGCGGGCCGGGGCGGAGCGTGTGGGTGGGGTGTATCAGTCGACGGTGGTGGTGGCTCCGGCGGGGATGCGGCTGGAGACGTTGACCGAGGCCGTTCAGGCGGTGGTCGATCACCATGACATGCTGCGGGCGCGGCTGGAGGTCGAGTCCGGGCCTCGTCTCCTGGTTCCCCCGGCCGTGTCGGTGGCTCCGTGGGTGCGTCGGGTCGACGCGGCCGGAGCCGGGGCTGGTGGCGGTCTTGACCGTCTCATCGCCGAGGAGTCGCGGGCCGCCGCGGATCGGCTGGATCCGCGGGCGGGTGTGATGGTGCAGGTGGTCTGGTTCGACACCGGCCCGGACACCCCCGGACGGCTCCTGCTCAGCGTCCATCACCTGGCGGTGGACACGCTCTCCCTCCGTATCCTCGTCCCGGACCTCGCACAGGCATACGCAGACCTGGTTGCGGGCCGCGAGGTGGTGCTGGAGCCGGTGCCCACCTCCTTCCGGCACTGGGCCCGCGCCCTGAAGACCGAAGCCACCAGCCGCCCGAGGCTCGCCGAACTCCCCGCCTGGACCCGACTGCTGCGTGGCGCGGAGGCACCGCTCGGCGGCCGGTCCCTGGACCCGGCTCGCGATGTAGGCGCCACGTTGCGGCGGGTTTCCGTGACGGCCTCCGCGGAGCTCACCGGCACCTTGCTGACGGCGGTCCCGGCCGCCTTCCACGCCGGGATCGACGATGTGCTGCTCACCGCCCTGGCCTCCGCGGTCGCGGAGTGGCGGCGGCATCGCGGGCAGGACACGGGGGGCGGGGTTCTGGTGGATGTGGAAGGCCACGGCCGGACGGCCGGCGGTCTCGATCTGGTCCGTACGGTGGGCTGGTTCACCAGCAGCCACCCGGTGCGGATCGACCCCGAGACGCTGGACTTCGCCGGGCTGCGCGACGGCGGGCCGGTGGCGGGACGGGTCGTCAAGCGGATCAAGGAACAGCTCCGCGCGGTCCCGGGCGACGGCCTCGGCCACGGTCTGCTCCGGTATCTCAATCCCGAGACCGCACCCACGCTCGCCGCGCTGCCGACGGCCCAGATCGGCTTCAACTACCTGGGCCGCTTCGCCGACGGGACACCGGATCGGACGGCGGCCTGGTCCGCCGCCCCGGAAGGCGGTCTCGGCGGCGGAGCGGGCGACGAGGTCCCGTCGGCCCACGCCCTGGAGGCCGTCGGCCTGGTCCGCGACCTGCCGGACGGCCCGCTGCTCACGCTCACGCTCGCCTGGCCCCGAGACCTCCAGCACACCGAGGACATGCGGCAACTCGCCGACGGCTGGCTGGCGATGCTCACCGGCCTCGCCACCCACACCACCGGCTCCGGCGGTGGCCACACACCGTCGGACTTCTCACTCATCACGCTCGACCAGAACCAGATCGACGCGCTCGAAGCGGAACTCGCGGACAAGGGGGGAGCACGATGACTCAGATGCGCGTCCAGGACGTCTGGCCGCTGTCGCCGTTGCAGGAGGGCCTGCTGTTCCACGCGGTGTACGACGAGCGGGGCACCGATGTCTACGTCGAGCAACTGGTGCTGGACCTGGCCGGAAACGTCGACCTCTCCACGATGCGGACCTCATGGCAGGCGCTGCTCGACCGGCACGACAGTCTGCGCGCCGGTTTCCGGCAGCTGGCCGGGGTGGCACAGCCGGTGCAGGTCATCGCCCGGGGCGTGACGCTGCCGTGGCGTGAGGAGGATCTGTCCGGGCTGGACGCGGAGGTGGCCTGGGCGGAGTCGGAGCGGCTGGGGGTCGAGGAGCGGGAGCGGCGTTTCGATCTGGCGGTGCCGCCGCTGCTAAAGGTGTTGGTGGTCAAGGTCGGGCCGGAGCGGTACCGGATGATGGTCACGTTGCACCACATCCTGCTGGACGGCTGGTCGTTGCCGGTGCTGATGCGGGAGCTGTGGACGTGTTACGAGGCCGGTGGCAGCGCCCACGGCCTGCCACCCGTCACCCCGTACCGCGACTACCTCGCCTGGCTCGCCCGCCAGGACAACGAAGCCGCACGTGACGCCTGGCGGCAGGAGCTGGCGGGTGCCGATGAGCCGACACTGGTGGCCCCGGGTGACCGGTCCGCCGCCCCTGTCGCCTCCGGCAAGGCGGCCACCGACGCCGGCGCCGCGCTCGCCACCCGGCTGCGGGACCTCGCCCGCCGCAGCGGCCTGACCCTGAACACCGTGATCCAGGCCGCCTGGGCCGTCGTACTCGGCCGCCTGACCGGCCGCCGCGACGTGGTGTTCGGCGCGACGGTGGCGGGACGGCCGGCGGATCTGCCCGGTATGGAGAGCATGCTGGGGCTGTTCATCAACACGGTGCCCGTACGCGTGCGCCTGGACCCGGCACGGTCGGTCGCCGAGACGCTGACGGAGCTACAGGACCGGCAGTCGGCACTGCTGGACCACCAGCACCTGAGCCTGACCGAGATCCAGCGGCTGGCCGGACCCGGCGCCACGTTCGACACCATCATGGCGTTCGAGAACCACCCCATCGGGGCGCAGGAGTCCACCGGGGCCACCACCGGAGTGCGGATCACCGGCACCGCGATGCGCGAGTCCACCAACTTCCCGCTGTCGCTCGGCGTACACCCGACGGAGGAGCTGCGGCTGCGGCTGGACTACCGGCCGGACCTGTTCGACACCGAAGCGGCCCAGGCACTCCTCGATCGCGTGGTGCGGGTCCTGGAGCAGATGGCGGCAGATCCGGAAGCGCTGGTCGGTCGGCTGGATGTGTTGGGTGTGGGTGAGCGGGTGCGGGTGGTGGAGGAGTGGAATGCGACGGGGACTGGGGTGCCGGGCGGGTCGGTGGTGGAGCGGTTTGAGGGGTGGGCCTCGGTGGCGCCGGATGTGGTGGCGGTGCGGTGTGGTGAGGAGGGGTTGTCGTATGGGGAGTTGGATCGGCGGGCGAATCGGTTGGCGCGTTTTCTGAGTGGTGTTGGTGTGGGTCGGGAGTCGCGGGTTGCGTTGTGTTTGCCGAGGTCGGTGGGGGTGGTGGTGGCGGAGTTGGCGGTGTGGAAGGCGGGTGGTGCGTTTGTGCCGTTGGATCCGGAGTATCCGGTGGACCGGCTGGGGTTTGTGATCGCGGACAGTGGCGCTGAGGTGGTGTTGGGTACGGCGGAGAGCCTCACCGATGTCCCGCTTGGCGACGCTCGTGCTGTTCTTCTTGAGGATGTTGGCGGGGTTTCGGATGAGCCGTTGGGGACGGTGATCGTGCCGGAGCAGTTGGCGTATGTGATCTATACGTCGGGTTCGACGGGTCGTCCGAAGGGTGTGGCGGTTGCGCATGGTGGGGTGGCGAATCTGGCTGAGGTGATGCGTCCGGTGTTGGGGATGGACGCGGGTGTGGTGGCGTTGCAGTTCGCCTCGTTCAGTTTCGACGCCGCCGTTCTGGACGTTGCGGTCACCCTCGCTGCCGGTGGCACTTTGGCCGTTGCCACGTCCACGGAGCGTGGTGATCTGGAGGCGTTGGCGGGGATGGTGGGCCGGTGTGGGGTGCGGGTGGCGAGTGTGGTGCCGTCGCTGCTGGGGGTGTTGGACCCGGGCGCTGTGGCGGGGGTGGGGAATTGGGTGTTGGGTGCGGAGCGGTTGAGTGCGGAGCTGGCGGGGCGGTGGTCGGTGGGTGCGCGGGTGTGGAACACCTACGGTCCGACCGAGGCGACCGTCATCACCACCGCCACCGCCGGTCCGCTGGACGCGGGGCTGGAGGAGGCCCCGCCGATCGGCCGTCCCCTGCCCAACGTCCGTGTCTATGTCCTGGATGCGTTCCTCAAGCCGGTGCCCGTAGGCGTCGTGGGCGAGGTCTATATCGCTGGTGCCGGTCTGGCGCGGGGGTATATCGGCCGTGCGGGGTTGTCGGCGGAGCGGTTTGTGGCGTGTCCGTTCGCGGTTCCGGGTGGGCGGATGTATCGCAGTGGTGACCTGGCGAAGTGGACGGCTGATGGTGAGCTGGTCTTCGCGGGGCGGGCTGATGAGCAGGTGAAGATCCGTGGTTTCCGTGTCGAGCCCGGCGAGATCGAAGCCGTTCTCAGTGGCCACCCGGCCGTGGCCCAGGCTGCCGTGGTCGTCCGTGAGGACCGTCCGGGGGAGCGTCGTCTCGTCGCTTACGTCGTCCCCGATGGCGAGCTCGACCTGGCGGTCCTGCGTGGCCTGGCCGCCGACCGGCTGCCGGAGTACATGGTCCCGGTGATCGTGCGCCTTGACGCCCTGCCACTCACCGTCAACGGCAAGCTGGACCGTTCCGCACTCCCCGCCCCCGACACCACCGGAACGACCGGGGGCCGCGCCCCCGCCACGCCCACCGAGGAGATCCTCTGCGGGCTCGTCGCCGAAGTCCTGGGCCTGAACCAGGTCGGGGCCGACGCCTCCTTCTTCGAGCTCGGCGGCGACTCCCTGCTGGCCATGCGGCTCATCGCCCGTATCCGCCGCGTCCTCGACACCGAACTGCGCATCGCCGACCTGTTCGCCACCCCGACCGCCGCCGACACCGCCCGTCGGATCGACACCGAGCACGGCGACGCGCGGCCGCCGCTGAAGCCGCAGCCGCGCCCCGAGCTGCTGCCGCTGTCGTACGGCCAGCAGCGGATGTGGTTCCTCAACCGACTGGCAATGACCGGCGAGGGCACCGGGGACGCCGAGGGCACCAAGGCCACCGGGGACGCCGAGGGCACCAAGGGCACCGGGGCCACCGAGGACACCAAGGCCACCGGGGCCACCGGGGCCATCGAGGGCACTCGGGGCATCGAGCGCGCCGAGGGTGTCTACAACATGCCGCTCGCGCTGCGGCTCTCCGGCGGTCTCGACACCGGCGCGCTGGAAGCGGCCCTCGCCGACGTGGCCGACCGGCACGAGAGCCTGCGCACGGTCTTCCCCGAGACCGACGGCGTACCGTGGCAGCGGGTGCTGGACGGCCCCGAGGCGCATCCGCCGCTGGTCGTGGTGGAGATCCCCGCCGACCGGGTCGACGCGGAGCTGAGCGAGCACGCCGGGCGCGGCTTCGATCTGCGCGCCGAACTCCCTTGGCGGGCACGGCTCTTGGTCACCGGACCCACGGAGTACGTGCTGCTGATCGTGGCACACCACATCGCGGTCGACGGCTGGTCGATGGGTGTCCTCGCACGGGACCTGAGCACGGCCTACGCGGCCCGGCGGCAGGGCCGGGCGCCGGCGTGGGACCCGCTGCCCGTGCAGTACGCCGACTTCGCCCTCTGGCAGCGGCAGCTGCTGGGCGAGCGGGACGACCGCGACAGCCTGCTGAGTGATCAGCTCGCCTACTGGCACGACGCCCTGGCCGGCGCGCCGCAGGAGCTGGCGCTGCCCACGGACCGACCGCGCCCGGCGGTGTCGTCGTACGCGGGCGGCCTGGTCCCCGTCCGGATCGACGCCCGTACCCACGCCCGCCTCGCCGAGGTCGCCGAGCGCCACGGGGCCACGGTCTTCATGGTCGTGCACGCCGCGCTGGCGGCGCTCCTCGCCCGCATGGGCGCCGGCACCGACATCCCCATCGGCACGGCCACCGCCGGCCGTGGCGACGCGGCGCTGGACGGGCTGACCGGCTTCTTCGTCAACACGCTCGTACTGCGCACCGACCTGAGCGGCGACCCCGCCTTCACCGAACTCCTGGCCCGGGTACGCGGGACCGACCTGGCCGCGTACGCCCACCAGGATGTGCCCTTCGAGCACCTCGTCGAGGACCTCGCGCCGTCACGCTCGCTGTCCCGCAACCCGCTGTTCCAGGTCATGCTGTCGCTGCGGAACGTCCCGCCCGCGCAGTGGGACCTGCCCGGCCTCCAGGTCCGGCTGACCCCGCCCGGCTCTCTCGCCGCCCGCTTCGACCTGTCGTTCGACCTGTCCGAACACCGTGACAGCGACGGCAGCCCGGCCGGTATCGGCGGCGACATCCTCTATGCCACCGAACTGTTCGACGAGGACACCGTCCAGGACCTGGCCCGGCGGCTGGCGCGGGTGCTGGAACACATCGCCGCCGACCCCGCCGTGCCCCTCAGCCGGCTGCGCGTCCTGGACCCGGCCGAGCGGCGCACCGTCGTCCAGGACTGGAACCGCACGGCCCGGGAGGTGCCGGAGGGCACGCTGGCCGAGCTGTTCGAGGCACAGGTGCGCCGGACCCCCGACGCGGTGGCCGTCGTCGGGGCCGGGCGCGGCCTGACCTACGCACAGCTGGAGGCGGAGAGCAACCGGCTGGCGCACGAGCTGATCGCCCGTGGCATCGGTCCGGAGGACCTGGTCGGCGTGGCCATGGAGCGGTCCGTCGAGCTCATGGCCGTGCTGCTGGCCGTGGTCAAGGCGGGCGCGGGCTATCTGCCCGTCGACCCCCGCTACCCGGCGCCCCGGATCGCGTTCATGCTGGCCGACGCCCGGCCGCAGCTGATGCTGTGCACCGGCCGGACCGAGGCCGCGCTGGTCGCCGCCGAGGCCACGTTGGGTGCCGAGGCCACGTTGGGCGTCGAGGCTACGTTGGGCGCCGCCGAGGCCGTGCGCGGCGCCGCCGATGCCGTGTCGGGCGCCGAGCCGCTGCCCCGGCTGGTCCTCGACGCCCCGGAGGTGGCCGCCGCACTGGCGGACCGCCCGGTCACCGCCCCCGGCGACGCGGACCGCGTCCGCCCGCAGCGGCTGCGCCACCCCGCGTACGTCATCTACACCTCCGGCTCCACCGGCACCCCGAAGGGCGTCGTGGTCACCCACGGCGGCGTGGGCAGCCTGGCGGCCAGCCATATCGCCCGGTTCGGGTCCGCACCTGGCGCGCGTGTCCTCCAGTTCGCCTCGCCGAGCTTCGACGCCGCGTTCGCCGAGTTCTGCACCGCCCTGCCCGCCGGGGCCACCCTCGTCATGGCGGACCGGGACATGCTGCCGCCGTACGGGTCGCTGGCCGCCGTGGCCGCCGAGTTCGGCGTGACACATCTGACCGCGCCGCCGTCCGTGCTCGCCGCCGCCGAAGAACTGCCCGCCACCGTGACCACCGTGGCGGTGGCGGGCGAGGTGTGCCCGCCCGCGCTGGTCGCCCGGCTGGCGCCGGGCCGGCGGATGCTGAACGCCTACGGACCCACCGAGGCCACCGTCTGCGTCACCCTGAGCGACCCGCTCACCCCGGCCGACGCCGATGCCCCGGTGCCGATCGGCCGGCCACTCGAGAACGGGCAGACCTACGTCCTGGACGAGTTCCTGCAACCCGTCGCCGCCGGTGTCACCGGAGAGCTCTATCTCGCCGGCCCTGGCCTGGCCCGTGGCTACCTCGGCCGCCCGGCGCTGACCGCCGAGCGCTTCGTGGCCTGCCCGTTCGCCGCCGCCGACGAACCCGGCACCCCCGGCGGACGGATGTACCGCACCGGTGACCTGGCCTACTGGACCCCGGACGGCCGGCTCGTCGTCGTCGGCCGGGCCGACACCCAGATCAAGATCCGTGGCTTCCGGGTGGAACCCGGCGAGATCGAGGCCGTCCTGGACACCCACCCGGCCGTCGGCCGGTCCGCCGTCGTGGTCCGCGAGGACCGCCCCGGGGACCGGCGGCTCGTCGCCTACGTCGTCCCCGAGGACACCAAGGGACCGGCCGGCGGGCTGCGGGAGTACGTGGCCGAGCGGCTGCCGGACCACCTGGTCCCCGCCGCGGTGATGGCGCTCGACACCCTCCCCCTCACCGTGAACGGCAAGCTCGACCGCGACGCCCTGCCCGCCCCCGACTACGCGGGCCTGACCGGCCGGCACGCGCCCGCGACCCCCATCGAGGAGGCGCTGTGCGGACTGTTCGCCGAGATCCTCGGCCTCGACCGGATCGGCGTCGACGCGTCGTTCTTCGCGCTGGGCGGTGACTCGCTCCAGGCCACGCGGCTGATCGCCCGGATCCGCGCCGTCCTGGACGCCGAGCTGAGCATCCGGCAGCTGTTCGCCGAGCCCACCGTCGCCGGGGTCGCCCGCCGGCTCACCGGCGGGGGCGAGGTACGGCCGCCGCTCACCCCGCAGCCCCGGCCGGAGGCCGTACCGCTGTCGTTCGGGCAGCGGCGGATGTGGTTCGTCAACCAGATGGAGGAGGCAGGGCAGGGCGGCGAGGCCGCGTACAACCTCCCGCTGCGCTATCGCATCTCCGGCGACCTCGACGTGCCCGCGCTGGAAGCCGCCCTGGGCGACCTCGCGGACCGGCACGAGAGCCTGCGCACCCGCTACCCCGAGACGGACGGCGTACCGCGCCAGCACGTCCTCGACCGCCAGGCCGGCCGCCCGCCACTGGTCGTCCTCGACACCCCCGCCGACCGGGTCGAGCAGGTGCTCGCCGCACAGACCGAGGAACGCTTCGACCTCAGCGCCGACCTCCCGTGGCGCATCAGGCTGCTGAAGACGGGACCCGAGGAATACGTGCTGCTGATCGTGGCGCACCACATCGCGGTCGACGGCTGGACGATGGACCTGCTCCTCAAAGACCTGCGGCTGGCCTACGCGGCCCGGCGAGCAGGCCACGCCCCCGGCTGGCAGCCGCTGCCGGTGCAGTACGCCGACTACACGCTCTGGCAGCGCCGGCTGCTCGGTGACCTGACCGCCCCCGACAGCCTGATCAGCGCCCAGTTGGACTACTGGCGGCAGACCCTGGCCGACGCGCCCCAGGAACTCGCACTGCCCGCCGACCGGCCCCGTCCCGCCATCTCCTCGTACCGTGGCGGGGCGGCCGGGGTGCGGATCGGCGTGCCCACCCATGCCCGGCTGGCGGAGGTCGCGCGACGCGGCGACGCCACCATGTTCATGGTTGTGCACGCGGCGCTGACGCTGCTGCTGTCCCGGCTGGGCGCGGGCACCGACATCCCCATCGGCACGGCGACGGCGGGCCGTGGGGACGCGGCGCTGGACGGGCTGGCCGGTTTCTTCGTCAACACGCTCGTGCTGCGCACCGACCTGAGCGGCGACCCCACCTTCGAGCAGCTGCTGGCCCGGGTGCGGGACACCGATCTGGCCGCCTACGCACACCAGGACCTGCCCTTCGAGCACCTCGTCGAAGACCTCAACCCCGTGCGCTCGCTGGCCCGGCACCCGCTGTTCCAGGTCATGCTCTCCGTGCAGACGATGCCACCCCAGCGGTGGGAGCTGCCCGGCGTCGAGGTGCGGCCGATGACACCCGGGGCAGCGGCGGCCCGGGTCGACATGTCGCTGACCCTGGCCGAGCACCGGGACGGCGAGGGCAACCCGGCCGGGATCGACGGCCATCTGCTGTACGCCACGGACCTGTTCGACGAGGCCACGGCGTGCGCGGTGGCGGAGCGGCTGGTGCGGGTGCTGGAACAGATCGCCTCGCATCCGGCGGCTCGGGTGAGCGAGCTCGATGTGCTGGGTGGTGCGGAGCGGGAGCGGGTGGTGGTGGGGTGGAACGAGACCTCTGCCGAGGTGCCGGTGGCTTCCTTGGGGGAGTTGTTCGATGCCCAGGCGGCTCGGACTCCGGGTGCGGTGGCCGTGGTGGGTGCCGGTGGTGAGGTGTCGTCGTACGGGGAGTTGCGGGAGCGGTCGGATCGGGTGGCGGGGGTGCTGGCCGCGCGGGGTGTGGGGCGCGGTGATCTGGTGGCGGTGGTGTTGGAGCGGTCGGTGGATGTGGTGGCGGTGTGGCTGGGGATTGCCAAGGCCGGGGCGGGGTTCGTGCCGGTGGATCCGGCGTATCCGGCCGAGCGGATCGGGTGGATGCTCGAAGACGCGGAGCCTGCGCTCGTTCTGTGTGCTGAGGGGACGCGGGCGCTGGTCCCGGCTGGGGTGGAGTGCTGGGCGTGGGATCCGTCCGGGACGGCTGAACCGGCGCCTGTGGTCTCGGTGGGTGCGGATGATGTGGCGTATGTGATTTATACGTCGGGTTCGACGGGGCGCCCGAAGGGTGTGGTGGTGACGCATCGTGGTCTCGGGAATCTGGCGGTGGCGCAGATCGAGCGGTTTGCGGTGGGTGCTGATGCGCGGGTGTTGCAGCTGGCGTCGTTGAGTTTCGATGCGGCGGTTTCCGAGATGTGTATGGCGCTGCTGTCGGGTGCTGCTGTGGTGATGGCGGGCGCGGACAGGTTGCCGCCGAATGGTGCGTTGGGTGAGGCGGTGGCGGAGTTCGGGGTGACGCATGTGACCGTGCCGCCGTCGGTGCTGGCGACGGTGGAGGAGTTGCCGGAGAGCCTGCGTACGTTGGTGGTGGCGGGTGAGGTGTGTCCGCAGGGGCTGGTGGAGCGCTGGGCTCCCGGACGGCGGATGATCAACGCGTACGGGCCGACCGAGGTCACCGTGTGCGCGACGATGAGTGGGCCTCTCGATGTGGGTGGCCCGGTGGTGATTGGGCGCCCGATCCGCAATGCGAAGGCGTTCGTGCTGGATGTGCATCTGCGGCCGGTGCCGGTGGGTGTGGTGGGTGAGTTGTATGTCGCGGGTCCGGGGCTTGCGCGCGGTTATCTGCGTCGCCCCGGGTTGACGGCGGAGCGTTTTGTGGCGTGTCCGTTCACGGGTGGGCGGATGTATCGGACCGGTGATCTCGTGCGGTGGACGGCCGATGGTGAGTTGGTTTTCGTGGGCCGTGCGGATGAGCAGGTGAAGGTTCGTGGGTTCCGGGTGGAGCCGGGGGAGATCGAGGCGGTGCTCGCGGCGCACGGGGGTGTGGGTCAGGTGGCCGTTGTGGTGCGGGAGGACCGTCCCGGTGACAAACGGCTCGTCGCGTACGTCGTCGCTGCGGAAGGGGAAGCGGACCCGGCCGGGCTGCGGGAGTACGTGGCCGAGCGGCTGCCGGACCACATGGTCCCCGCCGCGGTCGTCGCCCTGGATGCCCTGCCGGTCACGGTGCACGGCAAGCTGGACCGCGTCGCCCTCCCCGCTCCCGACTTCACCGACGTCGCGGAGGGGCGCGCTCCCGCCACTCCCACCGAGGAGATCCTCAGCAGCCTCTACCGCGAGGTCCTCGGGCTGGAGTGGGTCAGCGCCGACGCCTCCTTCTTCGAGCTCGGCGGCGACTCCCTGCTGGCCATGCGGCTCATCGCCCGCATCCGTGCCGTCCTCGACACCGACGTCAGCATCGGTGACCTGTTCGCCGCCCCGACCGTCGCCGGCGTCGCCCAGCTGGTGGGCGAACTCGGCGGCGAGACCCGGGCGCCGCTGACGGCGCGGCCCCGGCCGGATGTGCTGCCGCTGTCGTACGAGCAGCAGCGGATGTGGTTCCTCAACCGGCTCGAGAACACCGGCGAGGGTGCCGCGTACAACCTTCCCCTGGCTCTGAGGCTCTCCGGCCCCCTCGACGTCGCCGCTCTGGAAGCCGCCCTCGGCGACGTGGCCGACCGGCACGAGAGCCTGCGCACGATCTTCCCGGAGACCGCGGGCGTTCCCCGTCAGCAGGTCGTGCACGGCGCGGCGGGTCGGCCCGCGCTGACGGTGGTGCACACGACCGCCGCCGAGGTGCCCGCGCAGCTCGCGGCGTACGGGAACCAGCCGTTCGATGTGCGCACCGAACTGCCGTGGCGCATACGGCTCTTGGTGACCGGCCCCGCCGAGTACGTGCTCTTGGGCGCCGTCCACCACATCGCCGCCGACGGCTGGTCGATGGGCGTCCTCGCGGGCGACATCGGCGCCGCCTACGCGGCCCGGTGCGCGGGTCGGCCGCCCGGATGGGAGCCGCTGCCGGTGCAGTACGGGGACTACGCGCTGTGGCAGCGTGAGGTGCTCGGTGACCTCGGTGATCCGGGGAGTGTGATCAGCGGGCAGCTGGCCTACTGGCGGGAGACGCTCGCCGGTGCCCCGCAGGAGCTGGATCTGCCGACCGACCGGCCCCGCCCGGCGGTGTCCTCGTTCATCGGCGGCGAGATGCCGTTCGAGGTGGGCGCGGAGACGCACGCCCGGCTGGTGGAGCTCGCCCAGCGCGGCCGGGCGACGATGTTCATGGTGGCGCACGCGGCGCTGGCGGTTCTGCTGGCGCGGATGGGCGCGGGTACGGACATCCCCATCGGTACGGCGACGGCGGGCCGTGGGGACGCGGCGCTGGACGGGCTGGCCGGTTTCTTCGTGAACACCCTCGTACTGCGCACCGACCTGAGCGGCGACCCGACGTTCGGCGAGCTGCTGGCGCGGGTGCGGGAGACGGATCTGGCCGCGTACGCGCATCAGGACGTGCCGTTCGAGCGGCTGGTCGAGGACCTCAACCCGACCCGGTCGCTGGGCCGGCACCCGCTGTTCCAGGTGTCGCTCACCCTGCAGAACCTGCCGCAGAGCCGTCGGCAGTGGGAGCTGGCCGGGCTGGAGGTGAGCGGCCTGCCCGCCGCCTCACCGGCGGCCCGGTTCGATCTGTCGGCGACGGTGGCCGAGCGGCGTGACGCGGACGGAGCGCCGACCGGACTGGTGGGCTCGTTGCTGTATGCGGCTGATGTGTTCGATGAGGGTTCGGTGGGGTTGTTGGCGGGGCGGTTGGTGCGGGTGTTGGAGCAGGTGGGGGCTGATCCGGGGGTGCGGGTGAGCGAGGTCGATGTGCTGGGTGGTGCGGAGCGGGAGCGGGTGGTGGCGGAGTGGAACGCCACCGAGCGGGCCGTTCCCGTCCGGTCCTTGGTGGAGTTGTTCGGTGTGCGGGTGGCTGAGTCGCCGGGTGCGGTGGCGGTGGTGGGTGTGGATGGCCGGGAGTGGTCGTTCGCGGAGCTGGGGGAGTGGTCGGACCGGGTGGCGGCTGGGTTGGCTGCGCGGGGTGTGGGGCGTGGGGATGTGGTGGGTGTGGTGTTGGAGCGGTCGGTGGAGTTGGTGGCGGTGTGGTTGGGGGTGTTGAAGGCGGGTGCGGGGTTCGTGCCGGTGGATACGGGGTGGCCGGCAGCCCGGCGCGGATTGGTGTTGGGGCAGGTGGGACTGGTGGTGGCGGACCGGGGTTCGGGGGTGCCGGGTGCGGTGTCGGTGGATGAGCTGTGTGAGGGGCGGGGTGTGGCGCCGGATGTGGTGGTGTCGGCGGAGGATGTGGCGTATGTGATGTTCACGTCCGGTTCCACGGGTGTGCCGAAGGGCGTGGCGGTCGGGCATGGTGCGCTGGCCGCGCTGGTGGTGGACGGGTGCTGGAGTGCGGCGGCGCGTGGTCGTGTGGTGTGGCATGCGCCGCATGCGTTCGACGCGGTGCTGTTGGAGGTGTGGGTGCCGTTGGTCAGTGGTGGCCGGGTGGTGGTGGCGCCTCCGGGGCGGTTGGACGCGGCCACGTTGGCGGGTCTGGTGGCGGCGTATGGGGTGACGGCCGTGCATGTGACGGCTGGTTTGTTCGGGGTGCTGGCGGAGGAGTCGCCGGAGTGCCTGTCGGGTCTGGCCGAGGTGCTGACCGGTGGGGATGTGGTGCCCGCGGGGGCGATCGCCCGGGTCAAGGCGGCGTGTCCCGGGATCGAGATCCGGCATCTGTACGGACCCACCGAGACGACTCTGTGCGCCACCACTCATGTCGTTCCCGGCAAGAGCGAGGCTCCGGTGGTGTTGCCGATCGGCAGGCCGCGTGACAACACCAAGGCATTCGTCCTCGACGAATACCTGAGGCCCGTCCCCGTAGGAGTGAGGGGCGAGCTGTACCTCGCCGGCGCCGGACTCGCACACGGATACACGGGTCACCCCGGCCTCACGGCCGAGCGCTTCGTCGCCGCGCCCTTCGCCGAGCCGGGGGCACGGATGTACCGCACCGGTGACCTCGCACGCTGGACCGCGGAGGGCGAGTTGGTCTTCGCGGGTCGGGTGGATGAGCAGGTGAAGGTCCGTGGGTTCCGGGTGGAGCCGGGGGAGATCGAGGCAGTGCTCGCGGCTCACGGGGGTGTGGGCCAGGCCGCGGTCGTCGTGCGGGAGGACCGCGAGGGGGACAAGCGGCTGGTCGCCTACGTGGTGTGGGACGGTGCGGGTGACGTGGCCGGGCTGCGGGAGTACGTGGCCGAGCGGTTGCCCGATTACATGGTCCCGGCCGCCTTCGTTCCCCTCGGTGTCCTTCCCGTGACCGCCAACGGCAAGCTCGATCGCGCCGCGCTTCCGGCCCCCGACTTCGGTGGCGCCACCGCCGGGCGGGGCCCGGCCACACCCACCGAGGAGATTCTCTGCGGGCTGTTCGCCGAGGTGCTGGGCCTGGAGTGGGTCGGCGCGGAGGACTCCTTCTTCGACCTCGGCGGCGACTCCCTGCTGGCCATGCGGCTCATCGCCCGCGTCCGCGCCGTCCTGGGCGCGGAACTCACCATCGGCGAGCTCTTCGCCGCCCCCTCGGTCGCCGGTGTCGCCCGGCTGGCCGGTGCCGCGACCGGCCAGGCACGCTCGGCACTGGTCGCGCGCCCTCGGCCGGAGGTACTGCCGCTGTCGTACGAGCAGCAGCGGATGTGGTTCCTCAACCAGCTCGAAGGGGCGGGCGAAGGCGCGGCGTACAACCTTCCCCTCGCCCTGCGGATGTCCGGCGACCTGGACCTCGCGGCGCTGGAAACCGCCCTGGGCGACATCGCCGACCGGCACGAGAGCCTGCGCACGATCTACCCGGCGGCCCAGGGCGTTCCCCGCCAGCAGGTGCTCGAAGGCGCCGCCGGCCGGCCGCCACTGGTCGTGGTGGACATCACCGAGGACGAGATCGAGGAAGCCCTCACGACCCACCTGGGCCGCGGCTTCGACGTCAGCGTCGACCTGCCCTGGCGCGTCCGGCTGCTCAGGACCGGCCCCACGGACCACATCCTGCTGATCGTGGCACACCACATCGCGGTCGACGGCTGGTCGATGGGCGTCCTCACGCAGGACCTGGAAACCGCCTATACCGCACGCTGCCAGGGTCGGCTGCCCGGGTGGGAACCGCTGCCGGTGCAGTACGCGGACTACGCGCTCTGGCAGCGCGACGTGCTCGGCGACCTCGGCGACCCGCGAAGTGTGATCAGCGGGCAGCTGGCCCACTGGCGGGAGACGCTCGCCGGCGCGCCCGAGGAGCTGGAACTGCCGACCGATCGGCCCCGCCCGGTCACGCCGTCGTTCCGTGGGCACACCCTGCCGGTGGAGGTGGCCGCGGAGACGCACGCCCGGCTGGTGGAGCTGGCGCGGGACGGCCGGGCGACGATGTTCATGGTCGTGCAGGCCGCGCTGGCGGTTCTGCTGTCGCGGCTGGGCGCGGGTACCGATATCCCCATCGGTACGGCGACGGCGGGTCGTGGGGACGCGGCGCTGGACGGGCTGGCGGGGTTCTTCGTCAACACGCTGGTGCTGCGCACGGATGTCAGTGCCGACCCGACGTTCGGCGAGGTGCTGGCGCGGGTGCGGGAGACGGATCTGGCCGCGTACGCGCATCAGGACGTGCCGTTCGAGCGGCTGGTCGAAGATCTCAACCCGACCCGTTCGCTTTCCCGGAACCCACTGTTCCAGATCACCCTCGTCCTCCAGAACCTGCCCGTGTCCCAGGGACGGTGGAATGTCCCCGGACTGCGGGTCGGGCCGCTGGAGGCCACGTCGCAGGAGTCGACCGCCAAGTTCGACCTGTCGCTGACCCTCGCCGAACGGCGGAACACCGAAGGCGATCCGGCCGGGCTCTCGGGCTCGCTGCTGTATGCGACCGATCTGTTCGATGAGGGCACGGTGCGGTTGTTGGCGGAGCGGTTGGTGCGGGTGTTGGAGCAGGTGGGGGCTGATCCCGGGGTGCGGGTCAGTGAGGTCGATGTGATGGGGGAGCTGGAGCGGGCGCGGGTGGTGGCGGAGTGGAATGCCACGGAGCGTCCGGGGCCGGTGGATTCGGCGGGGGCGGCGGCGTCGTTGGTGGAGCTGTTCGGGGCGCGTGTTGCTGAGGCGCCGGGTGCGGTGGCTGTGGTGGGTGTGGATGGCCGGGAGTGGTCGTATGGGGAGTTGGCGGAATGGTCGGACCGGGTGGCGGGTGCGCTGGCCGCGCGGGGTGTGCGGCGTGGCGACCTCGTGGGTGTGGTGATGGAGCGGTCGGCTGAGTTGGTGGCGGTGTGGCTGGGAGTGGCGAAGGCCGGAGCCGGTTTTGTGCCGGTGGACACGGGGTGGCCGGCAGCACGGCGCGGGCTGGTATTGGGGCAGGTGGGGTTGGTGGTGGCGGACCGGGGGCTCGGGGTGCCGGGTGCGGTGCCGGTGGACGAGCTGTTCGGTGCGCTGGAGGGTGTGCCGGGTGCGGTGCCGGATGTGGTGGTCTCGGGGCAGGACGTGGCGTATGTGATGTTCACGTCCGGTTCCACGGGTGTGCCGAAGGGTGTGGCGGTGGGCCATGGTGCGCTGGCCGCGCTGGTGACGGATGGGTGTTGGAGTGCGGCGGCGCGTGGTCGGGTTCTGTGGCATGCGCCGCATGCGTTCGACGCGGTGCTCTTCGAGGTGTGGGTGCCGTTGGCCAGTGGTGGCCGGGTGGTGGTCGCGCCGCCGGGCCGGATGGACGCGGGCACGCTGGCGGGGTTGGTGCGGGCGTATGGGCTGACGGCCGTGCATGTGACGGCTGCTCTGTTCGGTGTGCTCGCTGAGGAGTCGCCGGAGTGCCTGTCGGGCCTGGCCGAGGTGCTGACCGGTGGGGATGTGGTGCCCGCGGGCGCGATCGCCCAGGTCAAGGCGGCTTGCCCGGGGATCGGGGTCCGGCATCTGTACGGCCCCACCGAGACCACCCTGTGCGCCACCACACACATCGTCCCCGCCCACGCCGAACCTCCGGTGGTGTTGCCGATCGGCAGGCCGCGCGACAACACCAAGGCATTCGTCCTCGACGAATACCTCAAGCCCGTCCCCATCGGGGTGCGGGGCGAGCTCTATCTCGCCGGCGCCGGCGTCGCACACGGCTACCTCGGCCGACCGGGGCTGTCGGCGGAGCGGTTCGTGGCATGCCCGTTCACGGGCGGCCGGATGTACCGCACCGGCGACCTCGTGCGGTGGACGGCCGAGGGTGAGCTGGTCTTCGGGGGCCGAGCGGACGAGCAGGTGAAGATCCGTGGCTTCCGGGTGGAGCCGGGGGAGATCGAGGCCGTGCTCGCCGCACACGAGAGCGTGGGTCAGGCCGCGGTCGTCGTCCGTGAGGACCGAGAGGGTGACAAGCGGCTCGTCGCCTACGTCCTCCCCGCGGCGGGCGACGGCACCCAAGACCTGGCCGGGTTGCGGGAGTACGTGGCCGAGCGGCTGCCCGCGTACATGGTCCCGGCCGCCCTCGTTCCCCTCGACACCCTCCCCGTCACCGCCAACGGCAAGCTGGACCGCGCCGCCCTCCCCGCCCCCGACTTCGGTGGCACCACCGCCGGACGGGGCCCGGCGACACCGACGGAGGAGATCCTCTGCGGGCTCTTCGGCGAGGTGCTGGGCCTGGAGTGGGTCGGCGCCGAGGACTCGTTCTTCGAGCTCGGCGGGGACTCCCTGCTGGCCATGCGGCTCATCGCCCGGATCCGGTCGGTCCTGGGCACCGTACTCAACATCGGCGAGCTGTTCGCGGCTCCGACGGTGGCCGGTGTGGCCCGGCTGTTCGACGCCACCTGCCAGGACGGTACCGCTCGGCCCGCGCTGACCCCGCGGCCGCGGCCGGACGTGCTGCCGCTCTCCTACGCCCAGCGGCGCATGTGGTTCCTCAACCGGCTCGCAGACGTGGGCGAGGGCGCGGGCTACAACCTTCCGCTGGCGCTCCGGATATCGGGAGACCTGGACGTCGCCGCGCTGGAAGCCGCCCTCGGCGACGTCGCCGACCGGCACGAGAGCCTGCGCACGGTCTTCCCGGAGACGGACGGCGAACCGCGCCAGCGGGTCCTGGCGGGCGAGGCGGGCCGGCCGCCGCTCATCGTCGTCGAGACCACACCGGACGAGCTCGGTGCGGCCCTGGCGGCGCACTCCGGGCGCGGCTTCGAGCTGAGCGCCGAACTGCCTTGGCGCATCCGGCTGTTGGCGACCGGCCCGGCGGAGTATGTGCTGCTGATCGTGGCGCATCACATCGCCGTTGACGGCTGGTCGATGGGTGTGCTCGCGCGGGACATCGGTGTGGCGTATGCCGCCCGGCGGGCGGGTGGCGCGCCGGGGTGGCAGCCGCTGCCGGTGCAGTACGCGGACTACGCGCTCTGGCAGCGCGAGGTGCTGGGTGACCCGGAGGACCCGGACAGCGTGATCAGCGGCCAGCTGGACTACTGGCGCGAGGCGCTGGCCGACGCGCCCCAGGAGCTGGCGCTGCCGACCGACCGGCCGCGCCCGCCCGCGTCCACGTTCCGGGGCGGCACGGTGCCCCTGCGCGTGAACGCCGAGACCCACGCCCGGCTGGTGGCGGCCGCCCAACAGGGCAACGCGACCATGTTCATGGTGGCCCAGGCCGCGCTGGCCGTACTGCTGGCGCGCCTGGGCGCGGGCACCGACATCCCCATCGGCACCGCGATCGCCGGCCGTGGCGACGAGGCCATGGACGACCTGGCCGGGTTCTTCGTCAACACGCTGGTGCTGCGCACGGATGTCAGCGCCGACCCGACGTTCAGCGAGGTGCTGGCGCGGGTGCGGGAGACCGATCTGGCCGCCTACGCCCATCAGGACGTGCCGTTCGAGCGGCTGGTCGACGTGCTGAGCCCGGCGCGGTCGCTGTCGCGCAACCCGCTGTTCCAGGTCATGCTCGCGCTCCAGAGCGCCGCGCCGGAGGAGTGGGAGCTGCCCGGCCTGGCGGTCGACACCTTGCCGTCGACCGCGGATCCGGTGGCCCGCTTCGACCTGTCGGTGACATTGATCGAGCACCGTGATGGGGCGGGGGCTCCGGCGGGGTTGGGCGGGGCGTTGCTGTATGCGGTGGATTTGTTCGACGAGGGTACGGCGCGGGGGTTGGTGGAGCGGTTGGTGCGGGTGTTGGAGCAGGTGGGAGCCGATCCGGAGGTGCGGGTCAGTGAGGTCGATGTGCTGGGTGTGGGTGAGCGGGTGCGGGTGGTGGAGGAGTGGAATGCCACCGGGGCCGTGGTGCCGGACGGGTCGGTGGTGGAGCGGTTTGAGGGGTGGGTCAGGGTGGCGCCGGATGTGGTGGCGGTGCGGTGTGGTGAGGAGGTGTTGTCGTATGGGGAGTTGGATCGGCGGGCGAATCGGTTGGCGCGTTTCCTGAGCGGGGTTGGTGTGGGTCGGGAGTCGCGGGTTGCGTTGTGTTTGCCGCGGTCGGTGGGTGTGGTGGTGGCGGAGTTGGCGGTGTGGAAGGCCGGTGGTGCGTTTGTGCCGTTGGATCCGGAGTATCCGGTGGACCGGCTGGGGTTCGTGATCGCGGACAGTGGCGCGCAGGTGGTGTTGGGTACGGCGGAGAGTCTGTCGGGGGTGCCGCTTGGCGACGCTCGTGCTGTTCTTCTTGAGGATGTTGGCGGGGTTTCGGATGAGCCGTTGGGGACGGTGATCGTGCCGGAGCAGTTGGCGTATGTGATCTATACGTCGGGTTCGACGGGTCGTCCGAAGGGCGTGGCGGTTGCGCATGGTGGGGTGGCGAATCTGGCTGAGGTGATGCGTCCGGTGTTGGGGATGGACGCGGGTGTGGTGGCGTTGCAGTTCGCCTCGTTCAGTTTTGACGCCGCCGTTCTGGACGTTGCGGTCACCCTTGCCTCTGGTGGCACTTTGGCTGTGGCGACGGCGGAGGAGCGCAGGGATCCGCAGGCGTTGGCGGGGATGGTGGGGCGGTGTGGGGTGCGGGTGGCGAGTGTGGTGCCGTCGTTGTTGGGGGTGTTGGACCCGAGCGCTGTGGCGGGGGTGGGGAACTGGGTGTTGGGTGCGGAGCGGTTGAGTGCGGAGCTGGCGGGGCGGTGGTCGGCGGGTGCGCGGGTGTGGAACACCTACGGCCCGACCGAGGCCACTGTCATCACCACCGCCACCGCCGGCCCGCTGGACCCGGCGTTGGAGGAGGCCCCGCCGATCGGCCGCCCGCTCCCCAACGTGCGTGTCTATGTCCTGGATGCGTTCCTGAACCCCGTGCCGGTGGGTGTCGTGGGCGAGGTGTATATCGCTGGTGCCGGTCTGGCGCGGGGGTATATCGGTCGTGCGGGGTTGTCGGCGGAGCGGTTTGTGGCGTGTCCGTTCGCGGTTCCGGGTGGGCGGATGTATCGCAGTGGTGACCTGGCGAAGTGGACGGCGGATGGTGAGCTGGTCTTCGCGGGGCGGGCTGATGAGCAGGTGAAGATCCGTGGTTTCCGTGTCGAGCCCGGCGAGATCGAGGCCGTTCTCAGCGGTCACCCGGCCGTGGCCCAGGCTGCCGTGGTCGTCCGTGAGGACGGTCCGGGGGAGCGCCGTCTCATCGCTTATGTGGTCCCCGATGGCGAGCTCGACCCGGCGGTCCTGCGTGGCCTGGCCGCCGACCGGTTGCCGGAGTACATGGTCCCGTCGGTTGTCGTGCTGGAGGCGTTGCCGCTGACGGTCAACGGCAAGCTGGACCGTTCCGCGCTCCCGGCCCCGGACACGGCCGGTATGGCCGGGGGCCGCGCGCCCGCCACCCGCACCGAGGAGATTCTCTGCGGGTTGTTCGCGGAGGTGCTGGGGCTGGATGAGGTGAGTGCGGATGCGTCGTTCTTCGAGTTGGGTGGTGACTCGATCATGTCGATGCTGCTGGTGTCGAGGGCGCGCAAGGCGGGTTTGGTGGTGTCGGCGCGGCAGGTGTTCGAGCGGCGGAGTCCGGCGGAGTTGGCTGTGGTGGCCGGTGATGTGGCCGCTGGTGGTGGTGTGGTGGGCAGTGGCGATCCGGGTACGGGTGAGGTGCCGTTGACGCCGGTGATGCTGGAGTTGCTGGGGCGGGCCGGGGCGGAGCGTGTGGGTGGGGTGTATCAGTCGACGGTGGTGGTGGCTCCGGCGGGGATGCGGCTGGAGACGTTGACCGAGGCCGTTCAGGCGGTGGTCGATCACCATGACATGCTGCGGGCGCGGCTGGACGTCGAGTCCGGGCCTCGTCTCCTGGTTCCCCCGAGCGTGTCCGTGGCCCCTTGGGTGCATCGGGTCGACGCGGCCGGAGCCGGGGCCGGAGGTGACCTTGACCGTCTCATCGCCGAGGAGTCGCGGGCCGCCGCGGACCGGCTGGATCCGCGGGCGGGTGTGATGGCGCAGGTGGTCTGGTTCGACACCGGCCCGGACACCCCCGGACGGCTGCTGATCCTCCTCAACCACCTCGTGGTGGACGGCGTCTCGTGGCGCGTCCTGCTACCGGACCTGGCCGAGGCGTACACGGAGCTGGCCGCAGGCCGTGAGGTCGTGCTGGAGCCGGTGCCCACCTCCTTCCGGCACTGGGCCCGTGCCCTCCAGGCAGATGCCACCGGTCAGCAGAGGCGTGCCGAACTCCCCGCCTGGACCCAGGTACTGGACGGTGCCGACCCGCTGCTCACCCCACGGGCCGTGGACCCGGAGCGGGACCTCGGCGGCACCGTCCGGCAGCTGTCGGTGCAGGTGTCCACGGAGGTCACCTCGGCGCTGCTGACCAGTGTGCCGACGGCGTTCCACGCGGGTGTCGACGATGTGCTCCTGACCGGGCTGACGGCGGCGGTGACCGAGTGGCGGCGCAGGCAGGGCCAGGACACCGCCGCGTTCCTGCTGGACATCGAGGGCCACGGCCGGGTCCCGCTGGCCGAGGGTGTGGATCTGACGCGTACGGCGGGCTGGTTCACCAGCAGCTACCCGGTGCGGCTCGACATCGGCGTCGTCGACTTCATGGAGCTGCGCTCCGGCGGGGCCGTGGCGGGACGGGTCGTCAAGCGAGTCAAGGAACAGCTGCGGGCCATCCCTGGCGACGGGCTGGGCTACGGGATGCTCCGGTATCTCAACCCCGAGACCGCACCCACGCTCGCCGCGCTGCCGACGGCCCAGATCGGCTTCAACTACCTGGGCCGCTTCCCCGGCCGCCAGAGCCGGCAGCCCGTGGAACAGCACGCCTGGCAGACCGTCGGCGAAGGCGGCCGGGGCGGCGGCGCCGACGACCGGATCCCGGTCATGCACGCCCTGGAGGCCATGGGCGTCGTCCACGACCTGCCCGACGGCCCGCAGCTCACCCTCATCGTGTCCTGGCCGGCGGAGCTGCTGGCGGAGTCGGCCGCCCGGAGCCTGGCCGACGGCTGGGCCGCGATGCTCACCGGGCTGGCCACGCACACCACGGACGACGGCACCGGTGGCCACACCCCCTCCGACTTCCCGTTGGTGGAGATCAGCCAGAGCGAGTTGGACGAGTTCGAAGCGACAGCGCAGCAGATGGAAGAAGGAGCTTGAGATGACCGACTCCGCTCTGGTGGGGGTATGGCCGCTGTCGCCGCTACAGGAGGGCCTGCTCTTCCATGCGATGTACGACGAGGAGGGCATCGACGTCTACGTCGAGCAGATGATCCTCGGTCTGGAGGGCACGCTCGACGCCGCAGCCCTGCGTGCCTCGTGGCAGGCGCTGCTCGACCGGCACGAGAGCCTGCGCGCCGGCTTCCAGCGGCGCGCCTCCGGAGCGCCGGTCCAGCTGATCATGCGCCGGGTGACGCTGCCGTGGCGGGAGGAGGATCTGTCCGGGCTGGACGCTGAGGTGGCCTGGACGGAGTCGGAGCGGCTCGGGGTCGAGGAGCGGGAGCGGCGTTTCGATCTGGCGGTGCCGCCGCTGCTGAAGGTGTTGCTGGTGAAGGTCGGGCCGGAGCGGTACCGGATGATGGTCACGTTGCACCACATCCTGCTGGACGGCTGGTCGTTGCCGGTGCTGATGCGGGAGCTGTGGACGTGTTACGAGGCCGGTGGCAGCGCCCACGGCCTGCCACCCGTCACCCCGTACCGCGAGTATCTGGCCTGGCTGGCCCGGCAGAACAAGGAAGAAGGCATGGCGGCCTGGCGGCGGATGCTGGCCGGTGCCGATGAGCCGACGCTGGTGGCGCCGGCCGAGTACAACGGGGCGCCGACGCACTCCGCCATGGTGTCCGCCAAGGCGAGCAACGACCTGGATCAGGCGCTGCGCGAGCTGACGCGCCGCACCCCCGGCCTGACCCTGAACACGGTGGTTCAGGCCGCCTGGGCCCTCGTCGTCGGAAAGCTGACCGGCCGACGGGACGTGGTGTTCGGCGCCAGCGTGGCCGGGCGGCCGCTGGACCTGCCGGGCATGGAGAGCATGCTGGGACTCTTCATCAACACGGTGCCCGTACGCGTGCGCTTCGACCCGGCGCGGTCGGTCGCCGAGACGCTGACGGAGTTACAGAGCGAGCAGTCGGCACTCGTTGATTACCAGTACCTGAGCCTCAGTGACATCCAGCGGCAGGCCGGGCCCGGCGCGATGTTCGACACGATCATGGCGTTCGAGAGCTTCCCCTCGGGCACGAACGCGCGGAAGCCGTCGGGCGACGAGGCCGGTCGACGCGGACCGGGCGGACTGAAGTTCACCGAGCACGGCCTCCGGGAGTCGATCAATTACCCGCTTGGCCTGGTGGTCGGCCCGAGCGGCGGCCTGGGCATGCGGCTGAGCTACCGACCGGACCTGTTCGATGAGGAGACGGCCCAGGGGCTGGTCGACCGGGTGCTTCGGGTGCTGGAGCAGATGGCGGCTGACCCCGAGGCGCTGGTCGGTCGGCTGGATGTGCTGGGTGTGGGGGAGCGGGTGCGGGTGGTGGAGGAGTGGAATGCCACCGGGGCCGTGGTGCCGGGCGGGTCGGTGGTGGATCGGTTTGAGGGGTGGGCCAGGGTGGCGCCGGATGTGGTGGCGGTGCGGTGTGGTGAGGAGGTGTTGTCGTATGGGGAGTTGGATCGGCGGGCGAATCGGTTGGCGCGTTTCCTGAGTGGTGTTGGTGTGGGTCGGGAGTCGCGTGTTGCGTTGTGTTTGCCGAGGTCGGTGGGTGTGGTGGTGGCGGAGTTGGCGGTGTGGAAGGCCGGTGGTGCGTTTGTGCCGTTGGATCCGGAGTATCCGGTGGACCGGCTGGGGTTCGTGATCGCGGACAGTGGCGCCGAGGTGGTGCTGGGTACGGCGGAGAGTCTGGCCGGGGTGCTGGTGGGCGACGCGCGCGTGGTGTATGTGGAAGAGGCGGACGGGGTCTCGGATGAGCCGTTGGGGACGGTGATCGTGCCGGAGCAGTTGGCGTATGTGATCTATACGTCGGGTTCGACGGGTCGTCCGAAGGGTGTGGCGGTTGCGCATGGTGGGGTGGCGAATCTTGCTGAGGTGATGCGTCCGGTGTTGGGGATGGACGCGGGTGTGGTGGCGTTGCAGTTCGCCTCGTTCAGTTTTGACGCCGCCGTTCTGGACGTTGCGGTCACCCTTGCCTCTGGTGGCACTTTGGCTGTGGCGACGGCGGAGGAGCGTAGGGATCCGCAGGCGTTGGCGGGGATGGTGGGGCGGTGTGGGGTGCGGGTGGCGAGTGTGGTGCCGTCGTTGTTGGGGGTGTTGGACCCGGGCGCTGTGGCGGGGGTGGGGAACTGGGTGTTGGGTGCGGAGCGGTTGAGTGCGGAGCTGGCGGGGCGGTGGTCGGTGGGTGCGCGGGTGTGGAACACCTACGGTCCGACCGAGGCGACCGTCATCACCACCGCCACCCCCGGCCCGCTGGACCCGGCGTTGGAGGAGGCCCCGCCGATCGGCCGCCCGCTCCCCAACGTGCGTGTCTATGTGCTGGATGCGTTCCTCAATCCGGTGCCCGTAGGCGTCGTGGGCGAGGTGTATATCGCTGGTGCTGGTCTGGCGCGGGGGTATATCGGCCGTGCGGGGTTGTCGGCGGAGCGGTTTGTGGCGTGTCCGTTCGCGGTTCCGGGTGGGCGGATGTATCGCAGTGGTGACCTGGCGAAGTGGACAGCCGACGGTGACCTGGTCTTCGCCGGGCGGGCTGATGAGCAGGTCAAGGTGCGTGGTTTCCGTGTCGAGCCGGGTGAGATCGAGGCCGTTCTCAGCGGTCACCCGGCCGTGGCCCAGGCTGCCGTTGTCGTCCGTGAGGACGGTCCGGGGGACAAGCGGCTGGTCGCCTATGTGGTCCCCAGTGGTGAGCTTGACGTGGCGGTGGTGCGGGAGTTCGCCGCGGACCGGCTGCCGGAGTACATGATCCCGTCCGTTGTCGTGCTGGAGGCGTTGCCGCTGACGGTCAACGGCAAGCTGGACCGTTCCGCGCTCCCCGCCCCCGACACCACCGGAACGACCGGGGGCCGCGCCCCCGCCACCCCCACCGAGGAGATCCTCTGCGGGCTGTTCGCCGAAGTCCTCGGCGTCGAGCGGGTCAGCGCGGACGCCTCGTTCTTCGAGCTCGGCGGTGACTCGCTGCTGGCGATGAGGCTCATTGCCAGGATCCGGGCGGTCCTCGACACCCGGATCTCCGTCCGTGAGCTCTTCACCGCCGCCACCGTCGCCCTCCTCTCCCGCCGCATCGAGGAAGAGGGCAGCGCGGACGGCCGGGCCCGCCCCGCGCTGGTGCCGTTCCTCCGGCCGGACTCCGTACCCCTGTCGTACGCCCAGCGGCGGATGTGGTTCCTCAACCGCCTCGAAGGTGTCGGGGAAGGCGCGGGCTACAACCTGCCGCTGGCGCTCAGCCTTTCGGGCGAGCTCGATGGGGCTGCGCTGGAGGCGGCGCTCGGGGATGTCGCCGACCGGCATGAGAGCCTGCGTACGGTCTTTCCCGAGACCGATGGCGAACCGCGGCAGCGCGTACTGACGGACGGCGCCGGCCGGCCGCCGCTGGTGGTCGTGGAGACCACGGAGGACGAACTGCCGCAGGCCCTGGCGGCGTACTCCGCCCGCGCCTTCGACCTGAGCGTCGATGTGCCGTGGCGAGCGCGGCTGTTGAAGACGGGGCCGGCGGAGCATGTGCTGCTGATCGTGGCGCATCACATCGCGGTCGACGGCTGGTCGATGGGTGTGCTGGGCCGGGAGATCGGGGTGGCGTACGCGGCCCGGCGGGCAGGCCGCGCGCCCGGCTGGGAGCCGTTGCCGGTGCAGTACGCGGACTACGCGCTCTGGCAGCGTGAGGTGCTGGGTGATCTGGAGGACCCGGACAGTGTGATCAGTGGCCAGCTCGGCTACTGGCGCGAGGCGCTGGCCGGTGCACCGCAGGAGCTGGTGCTCCCTGCCGACCGGCCCCGGCCGACGATGTCCTCCTTCCGCGGACGCTCCCTGCCGGTGCGGGTGAGCCCGCGGGTCCACGCCCGGCTGGTGGCGCTCGCCCAGCGTGGGCGGGCCACCATGTTCATGGTCGTCCAGGCGGCACTGGCGCTGCTGCTGTCGCGGATGGGCGCGGGGAAGGACATCTCGATCGGCACGGCGGTGGCGGGGCGTGGGGACGCGGCCCTGGACGGGCTGGTGGGGTTCTTCGTCAACACGCTGGTCCTGCGGACCGATCTGAGCGGCGATCCGGCCTTCGTGGAGTTGTTGGCCCGGGTGCGGGAGACGGATCTGGACGCGTACGCGCATCAGGACGTGCCGTTCGAGCGGCTGGTCGAGGACCTCAATCCGGCCCGGTCGCTGGGGCGCAATCCGCTGTTCCAGGTCTCTCTGGGCATGCAGGGCGCGCCGCTGGGTGAGGAGCGGTTGTGGAATCTGCCGGGGCTGCGGGTTCGCCCGTGGGAGTCGGAGGCGGAGGCTTCGGCGCGTGTCGACCTTGCCGTCGACCTGGTCGAGCACCGCGACGGAGACGGCAACCCGGGCGGGATCCATGGCACGTTCCTGTATGCCACCGATCTCTTTGACGAGCGGACGGTGGAGGCGCTGGCGGAGCGGCTGGTGCGGGTGCTGGAGCAGATCGCCTCGGATCCGGCGGCCCGGATGAGCGAGGTCGAGGTGCTGGGCCGTGGGGAGCGGCAGCGGGTGGTGGCGGGGTGGAACGAGACCTTTGCCGAGGTGCCGGTGGCTTCCTTGGGGGAGTTGTTCGACGCCCAGGCGGCTCGGACTCCGGACGCGGTGGCGGTGGTGGGTGCGGATGGTGAGGAGTGGTCGTACGGGGAGTTGCGGGAGCGGGCGGATCGGGTGGCGGGAGCGCTGGCCGCGCGGGGTGTGGTCCGCGGTGACCTGGTCGCCGCGGTGCTGGAGCGGTCGGCGGACCTGGTGGCGGTGTGGCTGGGGGTGGTGAAGGCCGGGGCGGGGTTCGTACCGGTGGATCCGGCGTACCCGGCGGAGCGGATCGGGTGGATGATCGGGGACGCGGCGCCCGCGCTCGTCCTGTGCTCCGAGGAGACGCGGGCGTTGGTTCCGGCCGGGGTGGAGTGCCTGGTGCGGGACCCGTCCGAAGCGGTGGGGCCGGCGCCCTCGGTCTCGGTGGGTGCCGATGATGTGGCGTACGTGATCTACACGTCGGGTTCGACGGGTCGGCCGAAGGGTGTGGCGGTGACGCATCGCGGCATCGGGAACCTGGCGGCCGTGCAGATCGAGCGGTTCGCGGTGGGTGCTGACGCGCGGGTGCTGCAACTGGCGTCGCCGAGCTTCGATGCTTCGGTGTGGGAGTTCATGGCGCTGCTCGCGGGTGCCGCTCTGGTGATGGCGGACCCGGCCAAGCTGCCGCCGAACGGCTCGCTGGCCGCCACGGTCAAGGAGTTCGGCGTCACCCATGTGAACGTGTCGCCGTCGGTGCTGGCCGCCGTGGAGGAGTTGCCCGACAGTCTCGGCACCGTCGTGGTGGCGAGTGAAGTGTGCCCGCCGGCGCTGGTGGAGAAGTGGGCACCGGGGCGGCGGCTGGTCAACGGGTACGGCCCGACCGAGGTCACTGTCTGCGCCACCCTGAGTGCGCCCCTCGAGGCGGCTGGTCCGGGCCCGGTGCCCATCGGCCGTCCGATCCTCAACACCCGGGCGTTCGTACTCGACGAGCATCTGCACCCCGCGCCCGTGGGTGTGCTGGGCGAGCTCTACGTCACGGGCCCGGGGCTCGCGCGTGGCTACCTCGGCCGTCCGGGTCTGACCGCGGAGCGATTCGTGGCGTGTCCGTTCACGGGCGGGCGGATGTACCGCACCGGTGACCTCGCCCGGTGGACGGCCGACGGTGAGCTGGTCTTCGGTGGCCGCGCCGACGAGCAGGTCAAGGTACGTGGTTTCCGTATCGAGCCCGGGGAGATCGAGGCCGTCCTCACCGGCCACGAGAGCGTTGACCAGGTGGCGGTGATCGCCAGGGAGGACCGCGCCGGGGACCGGCGCCTGGTGGCCTACGTCGTCCCGGACGGTGCGGTGGACACGACCCGGTTGCGGACGTTCCTGGCCGACCGGCTGCCCGACTACATGGTCCCGGCCGCCTTCGTGACGCTCGACGCGCTCCCCGTCACGGTGAACGGCAAGCTCGACCGCGCCGCCCTCCCCGCCCCGGACTTCACCGGCGCGGCGACAGCGGGACGTGGCCCCCGGACGCCCACCGAGGAGCGCCTCTGCGCACTCTTCGCCGAGGTGCTCGGTCTGGAGCAGGTGGGTGCCGAGGCGTCGTTCTTCGATCTCGGCGGCGAGTCGATCCTCGTGATGAAGCTGATCGCCCGGATCCGCGCCGTCCTCGGTGCCGAGGTCAGCATCCGCGCACTGTTCACCGCCCCGACCGTCGCCGACGTGGCCCGGCTGCTCGACGCCGGAACGGACGCCGATGACACCGGCACCGGTCTGCTGCTGCCGCTCCGGACGGAAGGCGACCGATCGCCCCTGTTCTGTGTCCACCCGAGCACCGGCCTGGGGCGCTGCTACGCGGAGCTCACGGACCACCTGCCGCCGGACCGTCCGGTCTACGCGTTGCAGGCCCGCGGTTTGGCCACGGACGAGCCGCTGCCGGACACCGTCGAGGAGATGGCCGCGGACTACGTCGCGCGGATCCGGACCGTACAACCGGCCGGGCCCTATCACCTCCTCGGCTGGTCGTTCGGCGGCACCGTGGCCCATGCGATGGCAGCGCTGCTGCAACGGCAGGGCGAGACGGTGGACCTCCTCGTCAGCCTCGACGGCTACCCGGGCACCGAGGAGGCGGAGCCGGCCGAAGGGCCGGCCGGCCGGCAGCGCAGGCGGGTCCGGACGCTCTCGGAGATCCAGCGGGTCAACGCGCACAACATCCGCCTCCTCCAGCACCACACGCCCGGCGTCTTCCACGGGGAGCTGCTGCTCTTCGTCGCCACGGAGGGCCGGCCCGGGTCGGCCCCGGCGCGGACGGCTCCGGACGGCTGGGCGCCGTACGTCGACGGGCGCGTCGAACGGGTCCGGATCGCCTGCGATCACGACGGGATGCTCACCGGAAAGCCCCTCGAAACGATCGGCCGGCTCATTTCCGCGCAGCTGCTCACGAAGGAATAAGGAGAGGGTATGGACGAGAGGGAGAACGCGGCCGCGGGCGGGGCGCCCGAGGGCACGCGCCGGCAGAGCCGAATCGGCATTCTGGTCGTTTCAATCGGGGCCGCCCTGGCGATCGCCATGGTGGCGGGCGGACTGGGCTTCGCGCTCGGCTCCGATGATTCTTCCCCGAAAAGCTCCGCGGGCGCCGGTTCGGGGGACAAGAGGGCCAAAAGTATGGCTTTCGTCGAATGTCTGCGGGAGAACGGGGTGCCGGACTTCCCCGATCCCGCCGCGGACGGCTCCATTCTGCTCGACCCGAACAGCGGTATAGACGTCGGGGGCGGTGCGTACAAGAAGGCGGAGAAAGCCTGCGAGCGTCTGATGCCCGAAGGCCGCCGGGCCTCACCGCCACCCGGCGGGATGCCCGATCTGACGAAGTACGTGGAGTGTATGCGGAAGAACGGCGTGCCCGACTTCCCCGATCCCGAAGGGGGCGGCTTCGCTCCCGAGAAGGCCGGGATCGATGTCGAGTCGTCCGAGTTCCGGGACGCCCACAAGGCCTGCCGGCAGCACCTGCCCGCCGGGGCGCCGTCGCCCGCGTAGCCCCGTGGGGCGCCTCCCGTGGCCCCGGTCCGCCGGACGTGTGGTCCGGTGGACCGGGGCTTCCGTATGCCCGGCGACAGCGAAACCTCGGCGAAACCGCGGCCTCGGTAGAACAGGGGGTACAGGAAATCCAGAAGAATTGGGGGACAGCGGCATGGTGGTTGTCACGGAGCGGTCGGCGGATAACATCTCCGCACCCAAAAAGAAGGTGCGACGCAATACCACACTGGCGGCGCTGCTGGCCGGGATCGCCCTGTTCGCCACTGCCTGTGGCGGCGATGACGAACCGGATAAGAGCGTGGCCAGCGTCGGCTCCGGAAACGACTCGCAGTCCAAGCAGCCGGAGGCCGGCAGCCAGGCCAACGGGCTGAAATTCGCGCAGTGCATGCGGGAGAACGGTCTGACCGATTTCAAGGACCCGAAGCCCGGGGAGGGCATGGGCGCCGGGATCGACCCGCAGTCGCCGGAGTTCCAGAAGGCCGAGAAAGCCTGCAAGCAGTACATGCCGGCGCCGCCCCCGGAGGAGGGCGGCGGCGGTCCGGGCGATGTGTGGTCGACCGACGACAAGCTCAAGTACGCCAAGTGCATGCGGAACAACGGCGTGCCGAGCTTCCCGGACCCGGACGAGAACGGTGGCTTCAAGCTCGAGGTCGACCCCACCACGCCGCAGTTCCAGAAGGCGGAGGAAGCTTGCAAGAAGTACCAGCCCGAGTCCCTGCGCAACATGGAGCCCAACAAGCCCGGCGGGGGTTCGGCGTGAGCGCGACCCAGACACCCACGGAGGACGAGGAAGCCAGCCCGCCGGAGCGGCAGAGCGCGCCGCCACCCGCGCGGCGCAAGCGGCGCGGGCTGACCGCGCTGGTCGTGGTGGCGGTCGTGGTGGCGGCCGGGGCGGGGGTCGTCGTGGCCGATCCGTTCCAGGACACCGCCAAGGACGCGTCGGCCAAGACCACCGCCCGCACCGGGCTGGCGAAGGTCACCCAGGGCACCCTGTCGGCCCGCACCCTGGAGAACGGGACGCTCGGTTACGCGGGTTCGTACGACGTCGTCAACAACACCAAGGGCACCATCACCGAACTGCCCGCCGTGGGCGATGTGATCGGCCAGGGCCATGTGCTCTACCGGGTGGACGGCAAACCGGTGGTGCTGCTCCAGGGGGCCGCCGCACCGGTCTACCGCGACCTCGCCTACGGAGCCGAGGGGGCGGACGTCCGGCAGCTCAACGCCGCGCTCGTCACCCTCAAGTACGCCACCAAGGCGCAGATCGACCCCGACTCGGACTACTTCAGCATGCAGACCTTCTACGCCCTCAAGGAGCTTCAGGAGGACGTCGGGCTGAAGGCGTCGGGTGAACTGCCCGTCGGGCAGGCGGTGTTCCTGCCCGCCGAGGAGATCCGGGTCATCAAGACCGGGGCCGTGCGCGGTGGCCCGGCCGGACAGGGCCAGAACATCCTCCAGGTGTCCTCGACCAGGCGGCAGGTCACCGTCCAGCTCAACGCCAGCCAGCAGACCGGGGTGGCGGTCGGCGACAAGGTGACCATCACCCTCCCCAACGGCAAGACGACCGCCGGTGAGGTGTCGTCGGTGGGGAAGGTGGCGAAGCAGGTCGAGGACAAGACCACCATCGAGGTGCAGATCAAGCCGAAGGACCCGAAGGCCACCGGCGGGCTCGACCAGGCGCCCGTCCAGGTCGCCATCGTCTCCGACACGGTGAAGGACGTGCTGTCGGTGCCGGTCAACGCGCTGCTGGCGCTCGCCGGCGGCGGCTACGCCGTCGAGGTCGTCGAGAGCGGCGGCAAGCACAAACTGATCGCGGTGCGGACCGGGCTCTTCGACGACAGCGAGGGCAAGGTCGAGGTCAGCGGCGCCGGGCTCGCGGTCGGCCAGAAGATCGCGGTGCCCACGTCATGACCGGCATGGAGACACAGACGGCTCAGACGGCCCAGGCGGCCCGGACCACCACGACGTCCCAGGCGACCGAGACGGTCCAGACGCCGCCGGCCGGTGTTCAGGGCCCCCGCGAGGCGGTCCTGGAGCTGGAGGACGTGACCAAGGTCTACCCGGGCGCGTCCCCGGTCGTGGCGCTGGACGGGGCCGGTTTCACCATCCACCGGGGTGACCTGGTGGCGATCGTGGGTCCGTCCGGCTCCGGCAAGTCGACCCTGCTTCAGGTGATGGGCACCCTGGACCGGCCGACCTCCGGGAAGGTACGGATCGTGGGGGAGGATGTCGCCGCGATGTCCGACCGGGCGCTGGCCGGGCTGCGTGCCATCCGGATCGGCTTCGTCTTCCAGCAGTTCTTCCTGGCCGAACACGCCACCGCGCTGGAGAACGTCGCCGACGGAATGCTGTACGCGGGCGTCCGCCGCCCGGCCCGGCTGTCGGCGGCCGCCGCGGCCCTGGACCGGGTCGGCCTCAGCCACCGGATCCACCACCGGCCGCCGCAGCTGTCCGGTGGCGAGCGGCAACGCGTCGCGATCGCCCGTGCCCTGGCCGGCGACCCGGCGATCGTGCTGGCCGACGAGCCCACCGGCAACCTCGACAGTGTCGCCGGCGCCGCCATCTTCAAGCTGTTCAGGGAACTCAACGCCGAGGGCACCACCATCGTGATGATCACCCACGACCGGGAGCTGGCGGCCCGGCTGCCGCGCCGGATCGAGGTCCTCGACGGCCACATCGTCGCGGACGTCCTGTCGGCGGAGGATCCCCTGGACACCGAAAGGCGGCTGCCATGACCGCCACGGCCACCGCCCCCGGCCGGCTCTATCCCGCCGATCTCGCCCGGACCGCCAGCGTGGGCCTGCGCACCCGGCGGATGCGGGCCGCCCTGTCGGCGCTGGGCATCGCCATCGGCGTCGCCGCGATGGTGGCGGTGCTCGGGCTGTCGTCCTCGTCGCAGGCCGGACTGCTCGCCGAGATCGACAAGCTGGGCACCAACCTGCTGAAGGTCACACCGGGCCAGTCGCTGGGCGGCGGGGACGCGAAGCTCCCCGTCGAGGCGCCGGGCATGATCTCCCGGATCGGCCCGGTCGAGGCGGTGCAGAGCACCGGCAAGACCGACGCCGAGGCATACCGCAGCCCGCACATCCCGGCCCTCAACACCAACTCCCTGTCGGTGAACGCCGCCAGCCTGCGCCTGCCGGCCGCGGTGCGCACCTCGATGGCCCAGGGCAGATACCTCAACGCCGCCACCGCGCGGCAGCCGGTCGCCGTCCTCGGCTGGGATGCCGCGAGCCGGCTGGGCATCTCCCGGATCCACCCGGACATGCGCATCTGGGTCGGCGGTCAGTGGTTCTACGTGTCCGGGGTCCTCAAGCCCGCCAAACTGACACCGGAGATCGACTCGGCGGTGCTGGTGGGCTATCCGGCCGCGGAGAAGTACCTGGACTTCGACGGCCACCCTTCCACGGTGTATGTGCGGTCGGACACCGACCAGGTCAAGGAGGTGCGCCAGGTGCTGGCCGCCACCGCCAACCCGCAGAACCCCAGTGAGGTCAGCGTCACCCAGCCGTCGGCCGCGCTCGAGGCCCGCGCCGCCGCGCAGTCGGCGCTCGACGGGCTGTTCCTCGGACTGGGCGCGGTGGCCCTGCTCGTCGGGGGCATCGGCGTCGCCAACACCATGGTCATCTCCGTGCTCGAACGCCGCTCGGAGATCGGTCTGCGGCGGGCACTCGGCGCCACCCGGGGCACCATCCGGACGCAGTTCCTCTCCGAGGCGGTCCTGCTCGCCATGCTCGGCGGTGTGGCCGGGGTGGCTCTGGGCACGCTGGCGACCTTCGTCTACGCCGGCGTCAAGGGCTGGGAGACCGTCGTCCCGGTGCTCGCCTGGGCGGGCGGACTCGGCGCGGCCGTGGCCATCGGTGCCATCGCCGGGCTGCTGCCCGCCCTGCGGGCGGCCCGGATGCAGCCCACGGAGGCGCTGCGGACGGTCTGACCGAAGCTGCCCGGCACCGTGGTCTTCCCCCGTCCCGGTGCCGGGCTCCCCGCCGTTCGGGGCGGCGTGGGGGAGGCGTTGGGGGAAGCATTCGGGAAACGCACGCCCATGCCGTCACCATGACACACCGTCGGCGGCACCCGCGCCGACACCCACCCCGGCACTCTCCGTCCAGATGTCCAAGTGCACATTTCCGTCCCGCCGCCCGCTCCCCGAGACTGGGCGGAACTCGTGACGCGGAGGGGGCATGGCCATGAGTGGCGGCGCGCTCGAAGAGACCATCCGTGATGTGCTGATCGGCCTCGCCGTGGTCGTGCCCGTGGCCCTCTTCTGCGGGCGGATCGCCCAGCGGCTGCGGCAGCCGGCCGTACTGGGGGAAATCGCGGCCGGTCTGATGCTGGGCCCCAGCCTGCTGGGTATGTTCCCCGGCGATCCGACCGGGGCCCTCTTCCCGGCCGAGGCCCGCCCCTTCCTCCAGCTGCTGGCCCAACTGGGCCTCGTCCTCTTCATGTTCGGGGTGGGCTATCACCTCGACGTCGCGCATCTGCGCGGCCGGGGGCGCCAGGTGATGTCGGTGTCGTTCAGCTCCGTCGCCCTGCCGTTCGCGCTGGGCACCGGCCTGGCCGTCGGGTTCGCCACCTGGGGCCTCACCGAGCGGGGGCGGGCGGGGTTGCTCGGTCCGGCGCTGTTCCTGGGCGCGGCCATGTCCATCACGGCCTTCCCGGTGCTCGCCCGCATCCTGACCGACCACGGCCTGGCCCGCGAGCGCATCGGCAACGTGGCGCTCGCCTGCGCCGCCCTCCAGGACCTGCTGGCGTGGGGCATTCTCGCCGTCGTGGTCGTCGTGGTGAATGCCGACGGGCCCTGGCCACTCGCCCGGATGGCGTTGCTGTCCACCCTCTTCGTCCTCGGCATGCGGTACGTGGTCAGGCCCGCGCTGCGCCGGCTGCTGGCGCCCGAGCGGCCCTGGAACCGGGACAGCGCCCTGGCCCAGGGGGTGGTCTTCGGCGGCCTGCTGCTGTCGGCCTGGGCCACTGACGCGATGGGGCTGCACACCGTGTTCGGCGCCTTCGTCTTCGGCGCCGTCGTACCGCGCCGGCAGCTCGAAGCCCACGCGCCGGACGTGCCCGCGCGCATCGAGCAGTCGAGCCTGCTGCTGCTCCCGGTCTTCTTCGCCGTCACCGGACTGTCGGTGGACTTCCAGGGCCTCGGCGCGCAGGGCCTGGTCATGCTGCTCGCCGTGCTCCTGGTGGCCTGCGCGGGCAAGTTCGTCGGCGCCGCGGTGGCCGCCCGGCTCACCGGGGCCACTCCCCGGCAGTCCATCACCCTCGGGGTGCTGCTGAACGCGCGGGGGCTCACCGAACTGGTGCTGCTCAACGTGGGCCTCGCCCTCGGTGTCATCGACGGGCGCCTCTTCACCGTGATGGTGGCCATGGCCGTGATCACCACGATGATGACCGGCCCGCTGCTCCAGCGCCTGTCGCCGGCGCCCCGGTCGCTCACCGTCGGCCGCGGTGGCGAACACGGGGACGCCGGCGATGCCAAGGGCGCCGGCGACGCGGAAGGCGCCGGCGATGCCGGAGCCTCCGCTGAAGACGCCGGTGTCGCCCGGTGAGTGCCGCGAGCGGTCACTCGGCTACGGCGCTCAGGGAGCCGTGACGACGGCGCCGCCGCCCGCTCCGGCCGTGATCCGGCCAGGGCACAGCTTCCGTGCCGCGAGCCCGCTGAGGATCTGCGGTACCGCGTTGACGGTGGTCTGGTAGCCGCCGTCGTGCATGAGGATGATGCTGCCCGCCCGCATGGTGGCGGCGGCCTGGACGATCTGCTGGGTGCCGGCCCCGTTCCAGTCCTGGGAGTCCACCGACCACAGCACCTCGGTCAGCCCGAGCCGGGCCTCATCGGCCTTGATCTGCGCGTTGGTCTCGCCGTAGGGCGGGCGGAACAGGGTGGGGGTCTGCCCGGTGATGCGCTGGATGGTGCTCTGGGCGCCCGCGATCTCGTTGTACGCGGCCGGTTCGCCGATCTGGGGGAGATGCGGATGGGTGGAGGTGTGGTTGGCGATCCACATGCCCGCCGACTGCTCGGACCTGAGCAGGTCCGGGTACTGCTCGGCGTGCTGTCCCCAGATGAAGAAGGTGGCCTTGGCGCCGCCCGCCCGCAGGGCCGTCAGCAGCGCCTGCGTCGACGCGGGATTCGGCCCGTCGTCGTACGTCAGACCCACGTATCCGCCCGAGCAGTCGGCCCAGGCGGTGTTGGTGCCCGCCGCACCGTGCGTGGCCGCCGGGGACGGAGCGGCGGAGAACGCCGCCAGGGCGGCCGTGGCCGCGGCGACGAGCCCGGCCCTTAGACGTTTGCGGCTGCGGTCGCGGGTGCTTACGGCCACCCGTCGGCCGGTACTCCCGGTTGCTGCTTCCCCGGTCATCTCTCCTCCTCGCGCGTGAGTGACAGTGAGTTGAACACGGCGTGCCCGCGGGTGCGTCATCGGCCGGCTAGGAGGCGGTGCAGGAGCCGATGGTGGGGGCCGACCAGTCCCCGTTCGCCATGACCGTGAAGCCGAAGCTGGTCGTCGCTCCCGCGCTCAGGTTGCCGTTGCCGTTGGGTTTCACCGTCATGACCTTGCCGCTGCTGTCCCAGCTGGGTGTGGAGTTCCAGGTGGCGGAGACGCGCTGCGCGGAACGCACGGTCACCGTGACCGTCCAGCCGCTGATGGCGGAACTGCCGGCCGTCACCGTCACCTGGCCGTTGAAACGGTCGCCCCACCGCTGCGTCTCGGAGTACGACGCGGTGCACGACCGGCCACCGCCACCGCCATCGTCACCGCCACCACCGCTGGAGCCGCCGAGCGCCGCCAGCACCGCGTCGTACGCGGGCTTCTTGCCGTAGTTGTCGTCGAACAGCAGCGGGGTGCCGCTGGCCCGCCACGAGTACTTGTCGGGGATGCCCCAGACGGTGATCCCGGTGCAGCGGGACACGGCCAGGCACGCCTGGGTGACCCGGCGGTAGTTGTCGGCCTGGGCCGAGCCGGAGCCCTCGATGTCCAGCTCGGTGATCTGCACGTCGACGCCGAGGTCGGCGAAGCGCTGGAGGTTCTGCTGGTAGTCGGAGGGGACCGGGGACTGGCTGTTGAAGTGCGACTGGAAGCCGACGCAGTCGATCGGAACCCCGCGCGCCTTGAAGTCCTTCACCAGGTTGTAGACGGCGTTGCTCTTCGCGTTCTGACCGTCGGTGTTGTAGTCGTTGTAGCAGAGTTTGGCGCTGGGGTCGGCCGCACGGGCGGTGCGGAACGCCTCCTCGATGAAGCCGTCGCCGAGCTTGTCCTGGAACGGCGAACTGCGCCGCGCACCGCTGTTGCCGTCCTGGAATGCCTCGTTGACCACGTCCCAGGCGTAGATCTTGCCCTGGTAGTGCTGCATCACCTTGGTGATGTGGTTGTTCATCGCCGAGCGCAGATCGGTGGCGCCCAGACCGCTGACCCAGCCGGGCAGCTGGGAGTGCCAGACCAGGGTGTGGCCGCGGATCTTCATGCCCTTGCCCTGCGCATGGCTGACGATCTGGTCGGCGGAGGTGAAGTTGAACGAGTTCCGGGAGCTCTCGACGGCGTCCCACTTCATCTCGTTCTCGGGTGTGACGGCGTTGAACTCGGTGTCCAGCGTGGCGGCGTACTGCGCCTCACCGAGGTGGTTGGCGGCCACGGCGGCGCCGAAGTACCGGCCCTTGGCGGCCGCCGCGCCACCGAGGGTGCTCGCGGCGCTGGCGGTACCGGACAGGGTGAGGACGCCGGCGGCGGTGAGGAAGCCGACGACACCGAGGGTGAACGCTCTTCGGACACGTAACCGGGGACGCTGGGCTCCGCTAGGGGAGCGCCTCGGCTCATGACGACGGGTACTGGTGACCATTGCTGTCCCTTCTTCCGGGGGCCGGACGGTCTCGAGCCGACCGTCCGGCCGTGCTGGGGAGGTGCCGATGGGCAACGATCGATGCGGAGTATGCTGCGGAGCTGACGCAACGTCAACGCTTCCTTCCGGAATTATTCCGGTAGGAAAGATTCTGCCTCCCTCGCTGATGCCGCCTCTGAGCTGTTGCTTTGTGGAGCAGATGGATGTTGGCCGTTGGCGTGGAGGATCTTTCGGTCCCGGCCTCCGAAAAGTTTTCGGTGGCGGGTGATGTGCTGTCCGCCGCCACCGGTGCTCAAGGGCAACGGTGGTGTCCGCGCGGTGAAGGCTTGACCGGGCGCGAAGTGGCTCCTACAGTCCTCACACCTCCGAGGTAGATCGATTAACCACTCGTTAACCGCCTGGTTGGAGACCCCCGCAGTGCACTCACCGCTGACTCGGCGCGGCTTCCTCGCCGCCGGTTCCGGCCTCGCCGCCGCGACCGTCCTGCCCGGCCTGTCCGGCTGCTCCGCGCTGACCGGGGCCGACTCCGACCCCCACACGCTCGTCGTGCACAGCCAGCTGGGCACCACCGCCCCGGGGTCGCCCACCTACCTCGCGGCCCTGGACCGGTTCCGCGCGGAGAACCCTGGACTCAAGGTCAAGAACCTCATCAACGGCGACGACCTCGCGCAGGTCTACGAGACCTCACGGCTGGCCCGCAAGGAGCCGGACGTCGTCATGGTCAACCTCTACGACAAGACACTGGCGTGGACGGACGTCGGCGCCACCGTCGACGTCAAGGGCTACCTGGACGACTGGGGGCTGCGCGAGCGCGTGCGCCCGGAGGCGCTCGGCGCGTGGACCGACGCCAAGGGCCGGCTGCGGGCCTTCCCCTACTTCGCCACCAACTGGCCGATCGCCTACAACAGGGCACTGCTGGACCGGGCGGGTGTCGACGCGATACCCACCACGGGCGATGAGCTGATCGCCGCGGCGCGCAAGCTGCGGGCCAAGGGGATCGCGCCGGTGACCGTCGGCGGCAACGACTGGACCGGGCAGAAACTGCTCGCCCAGATCATCCAGACCTTTCTCACCGAGGACGAGGCCAGGCACGCCTATTCCACGGGAGACTTCGGCAGCAGGGGCGCCCGGGAGGGCATCGACTACTTCGTGACGCTGCGCGACGCGGGCGTCTTCGCAGACAAGGCGCAGGGCCTCACCTCGGACTCGATGACCACGCAGTTCAACACGGAGGCCGCCGCCATCGAGTCGGCCATGTCCTCGGCGCTGGCGAAGGTGCCCGCGAAGGTGGCCGAGCACACCGAGGTCGGCGGCTGGCCACTGGCCGGCGGCGCCGCGCACGACAAGCCCACCATCCTGCGGACCTACACCCTGATCGGGTTCTGGATCAGCCCGAACGGCACCAAGAAGATCGACGCGGTGGAGAAGTTCGTGCGCTTCATGTACCGCCCCGACACCGTCTCCCGGTTCATCGAGGAGAGCGGCCGCGACATGGCGCTGCACTCCGACGCCGTCAGTACGCGTTTCCCGCTGGTCGCCGCCGCGCAGCGGCTGGGCTCCCGGGTGAGCCAGGTGCTGCTGCCCGATGTGTACGTCCCGCCCGCCGCCGCCCAGCCACTGATCACCGCGACCAGTACGTCCTTCACCCGAGGCACCAGCGCCGCGAAGGTCCGCGCCGCGCTGGAGACCGCGTACCGCTCCGCGTGACCCGCCCGCCCGCTCGTTCACACCCCGAGCCCGACTCCACGGGAGCCACCCCATGACGACGCTGACGTCGACCCCGGGCGGGGCCGCGGTCCGCCACCCCGCTCCGCCCGCCACCACGGCCCGTTCGCGCACACCCCGGCAGGGCGGCACGATCCTCGCCGTGCCCGCGCTGGTCTGGTACGCGATCTTCATGATCGGCCCGGTGGCCGCCATCTTCGTGATCGCCGCCCTGCACTGGCCGGGGATGCTCCAGCCGGTGTCCTTCGCCGGTCTCGGCAACGTCCGCACGGTCCTCGACGACCCCGTCTTCTGGGACGCGGTGCGCAACACCGCCGTCCAGCTGGCGGTGGCGCTGCCGATCATGATCGTGTGCGCCTACATGCTGGGCTACTACGTCGCGCAGCGGCCGCCCGGACACCGTGTCATCCGCTATCTGCTGTTCATCCCGGGCCTGATCTCCACCCCCGCCAAGGCGATGGTGTTCTACGCGGCGCTGTCCCCGGACGGGCTGGTCAACGGGGCGCTCCAGGGCGCGGGGCTCGGTTCGCTCACCGACGCCTGGCTCGCCTCGCCGTCGACGGCCCTGGCCTGTCTCATCGCCCTGGACGTGTGGAGCGGGATCGGCTTCACCGCCGTCCTGTTCGCCGCCCGGCTCGGCAGCGTCCCCGACGACCTCGGCGAGGCGGCGCAGCTGGACGGGGCCGGGCACTGGCGGACCATGTGGCGCATCCACTTCCCGGTGATCCGCGACTACGTCGGCGTCGTCACCATGCTCCAGTTCCTGTGGACCCTCTTCGGCTCGGCGCAGCACGTCCTGCTGCTCACCCAGGGCGGTCCCGGCAGCTCCTCCACGACGCTGTCCTTCCTCGTCTACCAGAAGGCGTTCATCGCGGCCGACCTGGGCTACAGCCAGACCGTCGGCGTCATCCTCTTCCTGGCCGGGCTCGTCGGGCTGCTCGCCATCCGCCGCGCCTTCCGGCAGAACTACTGATCGAAGGCGGCTCACCATGAAACTCGGGAAACGCTGGCTGCCCGCACACCTTCTGGTGTGGACCTACGCGGTGCTGCTGATCGTGCCGCTCTACTACTTCCTCGCCTCCGCGTTCAAGAGCAACGAGGAGATCTTCGCCCACCCCTTCGCGCTGCCGGAGTCCTTCGGCTTCGGCAACTTCACGACCGCCTACCACAGCGCCGACCTGGGACCGGCCATCGTCAACTCGGCGCTGGTGACGGTCCTTTCCCTGGCGCTGACCCTGCTGCTGGCGCTGCCCGCAGCGTTCGCGCTCGCCCGGTCGACCGGGCGGCTGGCGTCGGCGATGGAGAAGGTGTTCTCGCTCGGTTTCCTGATCCCGACGTTCGCGGCGCTCTTCCCGACGTTCCTGCTCGCCGCGGCGACCGGACTGTTCCACACCCGCGCCTTCATGGTCCTCTTCCTGCCCGCCACGGCGATGCCGCTGTCGGTGGTGATCCTGGTGCAGTTCATGCGGACCATCCCCCGGGAGATGGAGGAGGCCGCCCGGATGGACGGCGCGTCCACCTACACGGTGCTGCGGCACATCTACACGCCGATGTGCCTGCCCGGCATCGCGACCGTGGTCCTCCTGAACTTCCTCACGTTCTGGAACGAGTACCTGTACTCGCTCGTCATCATCGGACCCGACCCCGAGCAGCGCACCGTGCAGGTGGCGCTGCCCACCCTGAAGGCGATCACCGGCACCGACTACGGTGTCCTCACCGCCGGCACCGTACTGACCCTCATCCCCGTGTGGGTCGTCTACACGGTGCTCCAGAAGCGCATGCAGGCGGCACTCGTCAACGGGGCGGTGAAGATGTGAGGGCGCCCACCGGGACGCCGGGCCGGCGTCCCACCATCAAGGAGGTGGCGGCCGCCGCCGGGGTGTCGACCGCGGCCGTGTCCCAGGCGTTCAACGACAAGGGCCGGCTGTCGGAGACGACCCGGCGGCGCATCCTGGACACCGCGCTGGAACTCGGCTGGTCGCCGAGCGCGTCCGCCGCCGCCCTGCGCAGCGCCCGCACCCGCACCCTGGCCCTCGTCGTCCGGCGCCCCACCGATGTGCTCGGCGCGGACCCGCACTTCAGCGAGCTGATCACCGGTATCGAGGGCGAACTGGCGCCGCGCGGCTACGGTCTGCTGCTGCACCTGGTCGCCGGTGCGCAGGAGGAACACGCCCTCTACAAGCGGCTCGCGGCCGAGGGCCGGGTGGACGGGGCCGTGCTCACCGACGCCCGCGCCGACGACCCGCGCCCCGCCCTGCTGGCCCGCCTCGGCCTGCCCGCCGTGCTGCTCGGCCCGCCCGACCGCACCGCCGCGGTGCCGCGCGTCGGCCTGGGCCACCAGGGCGCCGCGGTCGAGGAGACCGTCCACCACCTGCTCGGGCTCGGACACCGGCGCATCGCCTATGTGGCGGGCCCGGCCGACCTTCAGCACACCCGGCTGCGGGGCGGTGTCTTCGAGGCGGCCCTCCGGCAAGCGGGGTTGCGGCCCTACGCGGTGCTGCACACCGACTTCACCGAAGTGTCCGCCGTCGCCGCCACCGAGGCGCTGCTGGACGGCGCCGACCGCGCCACGGCGATCGTCTACGCCAACGACTCCATGGCGATGTGCGGCATCGGCGCCGCCCGGCGCGCCGGTCTGCGGGTCCCCGAGGACCTGTCCGTCGTCGGCTACGACAACCTGCCGCTCGGCCGCTGGCTGCACCCCCGGCTCACCACGGTCGACCAGCAGGTGCAGCGGGTCGGCGCGGCCGCCGCCCGGCTGCTCCTCGCGCGCTGCGGCGAGGACGTCCAGGACACGGTGCTCGACGACCGGCCGCGGCTGGTCGTCCGCGAGTCCACCGGACCCGCCCCCGGCTGACGCCCCGGCCCCGCGCCGCCACCACGGACCGCCCCGGACACCCGCAATCACGACCGCCCACCAGCACCACCGCCCCCACACCGCACCACCGACCTCCGGATAGGACCATGCGACGCCACAGCGCCCAGCTCACCCACCACCCCGCCGTCCTGCCCTGGCTCGGCGCCAACTTCTGGTCCCGCACCGGCGGGCCCCTGATGTGGCGCGACTACGACCCGACGACGGTCCGCGCGGAACTGCGGGTGCTGCGCGAGCACGGCCTGACGATGACCCGGTCGTTCTTCTACTGGCCCGACTTCCATCCGCAGCCGCACCGCATCGACGAGACGCTGTGCGAACGCTTCCGCGACTTCCTCGACGCCCACCACGAGATCGGCATGGGGACGGTGCCCACCTTCATCGTCGGACACATGTCGGGCGAGAACTGGGACCCCGCCTGGCGCGGGGGCCGCGATCTGTACGAGGACGTGTGGATGGTCGGCCGCCAGGCGTGGTTCGCCTCCCAGATGACCCGCCGCTTCAAGGACCACCCGGCGGTCACCGGCTGGCTCATCACCAACGAGATGCCCGGATACGGCCGGATCTACCAGGTGGACCCGCCCTCCTCCGAGGTGGTGACGGCCTGGGCGCAGGCCATGTGCAACGCCGTACGGGCGGCCGGCGGCACCCAGCCCGTCTCCCTGGGCGACGGCGCCTGGGGCATCGAGGTCACCGGCCGCGACAACGGCTTCTCGCTGCGCGAGACCGCCGAGTACGTCGACTTCGTCGGCCCGCATGTGTACCGCTCCGACACCGACCGGCCCCGTCAGCACCTGCGCGCCGCCTTCGAATGCGAACTGGCCTCGGTCACCGGGCAGCCCGTCGTCCTGGAGGAATTCGGCCTCTCCACGGACACCGTCTCCGAGCAGAACGCGGCCGCCTACTACCGGCAGACCCTGCACAACTCGCTGCTCGGCGGGGCCACCGGCTGGATCGCCTGGAACAACACCGACTACGACGACCTGTGGGACCGCTCGCCGTACGACCACCACCCCTTCGAGATGCACTTCGGCATCACCGACCGCACCGGCGCCCCCAAGGCGCCACTGCGCGAACTCGCCGCGTTCGCGACCACACTGAAGGCCGTGGACTTCGCGCACTGCCGGCGCGCCGACGCGGACGCGGCGCTGGTCGTGCCCGCCTTCCTGGAGCGCGGCTACCCCTACAGCAGGCCCGCCGACCGCCCGCTGATCTTCACCTCCCTGCACCAGAGCTATGTCGCCACCCGCGCCGCCGATCTGCCGGTGGGCTTCACCCGGGAGGCCGACGGTCTGCCCGGCGACGCGGCCCTGTACCTGCTGCCGGCCACCCGCCAGCTCACCACCCGCACCCGGCGCGAGCTCGAACGCCGCGCCCACGCGGGCGCCACCGTCTACCTCTCGTTCTGCTCCGGCGAACACCCCGGGACCCGCGGCCCGTGGTTCGACGACCTGGACGGGCTGTTCGGCGTCGAACTCCAGCTCTCCTACGGTGTCGCCGAGCCCATCGAGGACGACGTCCTGGAGATGACGTTCACCGGCGACTTCGGCGGACTCACGGCCGGGGACACCCTGCGCTTCCCCGTCGCGGGCAACGAGGACAGCCGGGCGTACCTGCCGGTCCTGGCGCGGGACGCCCGGGTGGTGGCCGTGGACGCACACGGCCGCCCCGCCCTGCTGGTGCGCGACACCGGGCACGGCCGCACCGTGCTGGCCACCTATCCCCTGGAGCACATGGCAGCCCGCACCGCGCGGGTCAACCCCGAGGATACCCACCGCCTCTACGCGGCGCTCGCCGAGGTCGCCGGGGCCCGCCGCCCGGTGACGGTCGACTCCGCCCACGTCGGCGCGGACCTGCTGATCCACCGGGACGGACGCCGCTTCGTGTGGCTGGTCAGCCAGAGCCCCGAGGAACTCACCGTCCGCCCGGACGCCGACGGCACGCTGCACGACCTCGCGTCCGGCGCGCCGGCCCCGGAGGTGACGCTCGACCCCTACGGTGTGCGCGTGGTGGAGCTGAGGTGACCGATCAGCTCTACCGCGACCCCTCGGCCCCCGTGCCGGAGCGGGTCCGCGACCTGCTGGGGCGCATGACGCTCACCGAGAAGGTCGGCCAGGTCAACCAGCGCATGTACGGCTGGCACGCCTACGAGCGCCACGAAGGCGGCCACCGGCTCACCGACGCCTTCCGCGCCGAGGTCGCCGCGTACGACGGGATGGGCGCCCTGTACGGGCTCCAGCGGGCCGACGCGTGGTCCGGCGTCGGCTTCGCCGACGGCATCCCGGCGGCGGACGGGGCCCGGGTCGCGGACACGGTGCAGCGACATGTGGTGGAGAACACCCGGCTGGGCATACCGGTGCTGCTGGTCGAGGAGGTTCCGCACGGCCACCAGGCCCTGGACGGCACCGTGCTGCCGGTCAACCTCGCCACCGGCGCCACCTGGGACCCCGCCCTCTACGAGGCCGCCGCGGCGGCGGTCGCCGCTCGGCTGCGGGCACGCGGCGGCCATGTGGCGCTCGTCTCCGCCCTCGACCTGGTGCGCGACCCGCGCTGGGGCCGCGCCGAGGAGTGCTTCGGCGAGGACCCGTATCTGGCGGCCCGGCTCACCGAGGCGCTGGTGCGGGGCGCGCGCACCGCCGACGTGGCCGTCGTGCTCAAGCACTTCGCCGGCCAGGGGGCCACCGTCGGCGGCGCAACAGCGCGGCCACCGAGCTGAGCGCCCGCGAACTGCACGAGATTCATCTGGCGGCGGCCAGGGCCGGGGTACGGGCCGGCCACGTGCGGGGGCCGGCGGCCGCGCTGTTCAGCCCGCGAGTCGGCCGCTAGTCTGTCTGCGCTGTAGCGGGCCGCTCCCGCTCCGTGCCGCGCGTCGGATGCCGTGTGGCTTCCCCACACGGACCGCACGGCCCGGCCGGAACGGCCCTTGCTGTCGCACTAAGGACATCGGACATGGAATTCCCCCCTTCGGAGCTGGCGTCCCTGGCGGTCGAGCCGCTGATGACACGGGACTTCGAGACCCGGCCCGCCGCGGTCTACTCGCGCCTGAGAGCCCGTTACGGACCGGTGGCGCCCGTCGATCTGCACGGGGTCCCGGTGTGGCTGGTGCTCGGCTACCGCGAAGTGTGGGAGGTCCTGCGCGACGAGAACGTGTGGAAGAAGGACGTCCAGCACTGGCGGTGGCTGAACGAGGGCAAAGTCCCCTCCGACTGGCCGCATCTGCCCAGCTATCAGGTCAGCCATCTGCTGGTCCAGGACGACCAGCGGCGCAAGGCGACACGCGCCGCCGTGGAGGAGGCGATCGCCCCGTTCCAGGACCCCCATGCGCCGGAGTCCTTCGAGCTGGCGAAGGCCGTCTCCCGGCACGCCGACGAGTTGATCAGCTTCTTCGCGGACGGCAGCGACAGCGGATGGGTGGACCTGGGCGCGCAGTTCGCACGGGCGCTGCCGCTGATGGCCGTCAACCGGCTGTTCGGCTTCCCGGTCGACCAGGGCGACGAGGTCTTCATGGACTCGTGGCGCATGGTGGACGGCGGCCCGGAGGCCGCCGCGGCCGTGGGCCGGCTGGTGGCCGCGACGACCGAACTCGCCGCGTACAAGAAGCAGCACCCCGGCGACGACCTGACCACCCGGCTGCTCGCCGTCGAGCCCGCGCTGACGGTGGAGCAGGTCGGGCTGGAGCTGTACGCCATCATCGTCATCATGGCGGAGCTGGTCAGCCACGCCATCACCAACAGTGTGCTGGAGGTGCTGGCCGGGGAGGCCGGGGCGCGGGCCGGCCTGATGGCGGGGCCCGTCGAGGAGCTGGTCAACCGCGTGCACATCGCCTCGCCACCGTGGGTCAACCTCACCTTCCGCTTCCCCGTGGTCGACACCGACCTGGGAGACTTCCGGCTGGCCGCGGGCGACGCGGTCGTGCCCTCGATCGCCGCCGCGCACGGTGACCCGGTGTTCGCCACCCCCGGCAGCCAGGAGGCGTCGGTGAGCTCGCGCGCCCATCTGGCCTGGGGCGCGGGGCCGCACCAGTGCCCGGGGCGGGGCATCGCCGACATGATCGTCACCACGGCGGTGGGCAAGCTGTTCGAACGGTGCGACCTCGAACTGGGGCTGCCCGTCGACCAGTTGCCCTGGCGCTCCTCGACGCACGTACGCGGGCTGAAGTCCTGCCCCGCCCGGTTCCACATGCGGATGCGGCCGACCCCGGTGGCGCCCCCGGCCCCCGAGGCGGCCGCGCCCACCCCGGCGCCCGAACCCGCTCCGGCGCCCGAACCCGCGACGCCCGCCCCCGCCCAGCCGGAACGGCCCCGCTCCGCGCTCTGGCGCTTCCTGGCGAGCCTCCGCCGAGGCTAGGACGAGCAACAAGGCGTCAGGACGGCACGAAGCCGGCGGTGGCATGCGGCCGCCGCCGGCACATGAGTGACGCGCATCAGATCAGGGTGCGTTCGATCCGGCTGAGCGTGGCGTCCTGCCCGGCTTCCCTGGCCTCCCCGGCCTTCCCGGCTTCCCCGGTCTTCGGGGCCGTGGGCACACCATGCCGTGTCCCGGTGCCGCCCACCCGTTGGGAGAGCAGATAGGCGATGATCTCCGCTTCCTGCTCCTGGACGTCGTCGTAGGTCGCGCGCAGGAGCATGTCACGCACGAGGTCGGGGTCGAGGTTGGGGAAGAGAAGGCGGGCGCTCGCCTCGTCCAGCCAGCCTGCCCCGCGATGGCAGCAGATGATGTGGCCCAGCTCATGCAAGATGATGTGCTCCTGATGCGCGCTGGTCGTGTTGGCGTCGTAGAAGATGAGGTCCTCGTCGCGCGCGGCGACCCACATGCCGCACGGGTGCGACGCCGGCATCTGCATCGGGACCAGCGTGATCGGGCGGCCGCGGACCTCGCCGAGATGGCGGCACAGTTCGGCGACATCGGCCACCTCCGGCAGATCCAGCTCGGCGATCCGCCGCGCACCCGCCTTCCGGAGCTTCTTGAGCTGGCTGCGCCGGTCCTGACCGGCCGACCGCCCCTTCTTGGCGCCCCTCACACCGAGTCCCTCATACCGAGCTCCTCTCTGCCGAGCCCCTCACGCCGAGCCCTTCACTCCGGGTCGTCCGCGGCGTCGGTGACCGGCGGAAGACCCTGCAACTGCCGGTACTGGTCCATGAGGGTCGTGATGGCCTGGAGGTTCTCCTTCTTCATCCCGGCCGCCCGCATCGCCACGGCGCGGACCCCCGCCTGTCGCAGCGCCTCGATGGCGGCGAGCTCGCTGAGCACCGACTCGGCGACCTGGTCGTCGAAGAAGTAGGCCACCGACACGCCGAAGAAACGCGCCAGGGCGGCCAGCAGGTCCGGTGAGGGATTGGAGCGCTTGCCCGTCCGCAGCTGCGACAGATACACGCCCCCGACCTTGAGTTCGGGGTTGGACCGCTTCAGCTCCTCCGCCACCTCGGCGTTGGTCCAGTGCCTGCCCTTGGGGCGAACCGTCTTGAAGAGGTTGTCCAGACGCACGGCCAGCAGGGGACGGTCCTCGCTCTCGGACATCGTGCGGCTCCCCTCCCGTCACCCCTTCGGTATTGCCCCCGGTTATTCGTGAGTCTCCCAGATCAACTGCCAGTTGACAATCGCGCGGAACTCCGCCACCGTGGACCTTGTCGATAGCTGCCAGCTAACTTCGTCGGCGGGGGTGGCCGAGTTGGCCGGCGGCTATCGGCCTGGTCCGGCCCGGTCTTCCGGGTCCGGGTCCGGTGGAAGAAACGGGGGACCACGGGGGATATCCCGCCCGGCCTGACACGGGGGCAGACCGGGCGGGAACTCTCAACGCGCCCTGCCGAGCTTGCGGTAGGCGGAGGCGACCTTCGTCAGCCACAGGACCTCCGCGGCGAAGTTGTCGGTGTCGCGGTCCGCGAAGTCCCGCGCGTCCGCGTTGTGTTCCGGGATGGTGCCGGTGCGCTTGGCGTGCAGGGCCTGTCTGATCTGCGCGGCCTCGGCGAACGCCTGCCGGGAATCTTCACCGCCCGTGAAGTCCGCTTCCCCGTCCCCGCTGGCGGTGCGGTCGATGTAGGGACGTAACTCCCGCCATCCGTCGCGGATTTCGATGACCCGTCGGTGGAGGCGGTAGTCGAGGTCGGAGACCGAAGCGCCGGGCGGCTCCAGGACGATGTCCGGGGAGGACTCGTACAGGTCCCGCCAGAGCGGGTAGAGGGCCCGGTAGGACCGGTACCCGCGCGCCCACTCCAGCAGCCTGGTGGCGGAGGCCCCCCAGGAGGAGATCGTCAGGCTGAGCGAGAGGGTGATGATGCCCAGGGCGCTGAAGACGGAGGCGGCGAGCGTCCAGGCACCGATGTCGATCCCGCACGCGGCGGTGAGGACGTTGACCACCCTGGCCAGGAAGTACAGGAACAGGAGCACCGCGGTGACGGAGAGCAGCCGCAGGGCCTGCCGCAGCGAGGTCCTGCCCGCCATACGGGCGTAGGGGCCGCACTGGCGCAGGATGGTGACGCACGGGACCGCCTGGGAGAGCATGAAGGCCAGGAGGTAGGTGAGGACCAGCGGCTGGCCGCTGCCGGTGTTGAAGTCCGAGGCCGGCCGGTCGGGGCCGTCGGCGATGAAGAAGAGCGCCGTCAGCAGCGCGTTGAGGACGACGCCGGTGACCAGCCACCAGCGGGCCTTCCGTCCGGTGTCCTCACCGTCGGTCGCCCAGCGCAGCAGGATGATCTGCGCGCTGACGACGAAGGCGACCGCCGACAGGTGCATCAGCAGGATGGCGAGGTTGCCGACGCCCAGGAAGCGCTCGTTGCCCATCGCGACGGTACCCATCGTGAAGGTGAGGCACTGGAGCAGCAGAGCGACCACCAGTGTGCGGTAGGCGGTGTCCCGCCAGCTGCGTCTCATCTGCGACAGCCGGTAGACGAGCGCGGCGTACGACGAGAGCGCCGATATGGCGAAGCAGAGGGTCTTAGCGGTGTTCACGGCCCTTTCCCCACAGGTGCCGCGCACGCGGCGGACGGTTTCGGTCGGTGGTGTCGCCCAAGGGATCCATGGGCCCGATGCCTTCGGCCGCCACGGCGATGGCGCCCGGCTTCACCAGCAGTTGACGCGCGGTGGTCGCAACGGCCGTCCGCGGCCCGGTGGTGTCATCGGCACAAGGTGTTCCGAGAACATCCATGGTCAAACCGTACCGTGGGTAAGGCGGTTCAGCCGGTCTTCCGCGCCACGCCGCCGTAGTAGCCGATCTGGCCGGGCCGGGTCGGCGGCGGGGTGTCCGGGCGCCAGAACGGGACCTCCGCCAGACCGGGCTCGACCAGCGTGAAGCCGTCGAAGAACCGTTCGACCTCGGCGCGGGAACGCAGGTTGAGGGGGGCGGTGGCCTTGTCGTACACGGCCTGGGCCGCGCGCCGGTCGGCGAAGTCGCCCGTGGCGTGGGAGAGCACCAGGAAGCTTCCGGCCGGCAGCGCGTCGCGCAGGGTGGCGACGACCCGCTCGGGCTGCTCCGCCTCCGTGAGGAAGTGGACGACGGCGACGAGGAGCACCGCGACCGGCTCGCCGAAGTCGATGACCCGGCGGACCTCGGGGTGGTCCACGATGCCCTGCGGGTCGCGCAGATCGGCGAGCGCGATATTGGTCAGGGCGGACCCGCGGAGGAGCACATTGGCGTAGGTGTTGACGATCGGGTCGTTGTCGACGTACGCGACGCGCACGTCCGAAGCCACCTCCTGGGCGATCTCGTGCACATTGGGCGAGCTGGGCAGCCCGGTGCCGATGTCGAGGAGCTGCCGGACGCCGCTGCCGACCACGTGGCGCACGGCTCGCCGCAGGAAGGCGCGGTTGGCCTGGACGCCGAGCCGCACCTCGGGTGCCGCGTCGACGAGCCGGTCACCGGCGTCGCGGTCCACCTCGTAGTTGTTCTTGCCGCCGAGCAAGTAGTCGTAGATGCGCGCGGGATGTGGCCTGCTGGTGTCGATCTGCTCGGCACGGAAGCCGTTCTCTGTCACGCTGCGCTCCTCTCGACAACCGTCCCCAGGCCCCGTCCTGCGATCGGCTGACGACAGCTTTTCATATCAACGCCGATACGGTGCTGGTCAAGCGCATCGACCCGCCCCCGATTCATCGGCCGGTCAGGACTGGGCGGCCGCGGCGGCGGCCTTGGCGCGCGCCTCGCCCTTGCGGCGCGACCGCTTGCCGTACCACGCCGTCCATATGCCGAGGCTGCCGAGCACGCTGTAGATCATGACCGGGCTCAGGATCACCATGGTGTCAGTTCTGAGCGTGAACGCCAGCACGATCCGCACCGCGGCCTCCACGCAGTAGGCCACGCCCCAGACCGTCGTCATCGTGATGAGGCTCCTGCGGAAGTCCTCGAACCGCCACAGGCCGTTCCACCAGGCGACGCTCGCGTCGGTGCCGTCGGTGGAGAACTTGCGCCCGAAGTAGAACATCAGTGGGCGCGGCGCCAGCAGCGTGGCCAGGCACAGCAGGCCGAACAGCCCGGTGATGGACGAGTCCTTGATCAGCAGAGCGCGCGCCGAATGCGCGCCGACGAGCGACACCACCGCGGTGATCACGATGAACACCATGGTGACGACGGCGAATTCATCGAGGCGGCGGCGCCAGGCAAGGTGGACGGCGCTGTCCAGCACCAGCCAGGCGCTGCTGGTCAGCAGTGCGGCGAATTCGCTCCAGCCGTGGTCGCGCAGCGCGTGGTACGTCATGATCGGCGCGACGACGTTGAGGCTGAGCGTGATGGCCCAGCTGAGAATGGCGGCGCCCTTGGAGCGGGCGGGTGCCGCCGGGCGCTCGCCGGTCTGCGCTGCCGCCGTCTCCGGTGCGCGCTCGGCGCCTTGCTCGGTGGTGGTGTTTCGAGTGAGCACGGTTCCCCTGTAAGAGTTCCTGTGATGTGGAGAGAAGAACGTAAAACAGGCACGTCGGGAGGGGACAGTGCTGCGGCGCCAAATGTCACCAAAGTCTCGCCGGAAGCTCGTTTGAGGAGAGCGATGATGAGCAAGTTGCTGCTGGGCTCACATTTGCGCGGCCCCGGTCGGGGTTTTTCGGAGAGGGAGGGCCGGTGTATCGAGAAGGCCCGAGAATTCCTCCCGTAAACAGCTGTTTCCGCGTATCGCAGTTACACCGGAAAATCCCTTCCAGTACCCCTGATAGCGGGTCATAGTCGTTAGCTGAAGATCGCGATGGCCTCGACGGTCAGTTCCCCGGTCCGCGGGTTCCAGTCCCGCACCTTGCCCAGACAGCGTGCCGGGAACGTGCCGTCGTGGCTGTCGTCGTTGCGCAGCCCGTCGGTGGCGCAGACCACGCGGACCTGTGGCCCTTGGGCCGGGTCCTCCGGGTCGCCGTACGGGGCGAGGAAGACGGTGCGCGCGTCGGTCTGCCCGGCCTTGCGGAACCGGCCCCGCAGGGAGACGAAGTCCTCGATGTCGCGCAGCCGGACGGCCGCCCCGGCCCCCCGGCCGGGGCGGCCGTCCGTGTCCAGGGAGCGGGCCAGGGCGTGGTTCCAGGTGATGGTGCGGGTCCTGAGGTCACCGTGGACGATGGCGTCGGTCCGCTCCAGGGTGTCCACGATGAGGCCGATCACCGTGATGGGCTTGGCGCTCTCGATGTACGTGCTGATCTCCTCGCGGCTGACGTTCCGGCCGCCGCTGACGCCCACACCGAAGATCCGGGCCCGCAGCGATCCGTCCGTGCTGCCGGTGATCCGGTGCTCGACCTCCCGCTCCAGCGCCTTCTCGTAACGGCCCATCTCGTACAGGTTCATGATGGCCCGGTCGTGGAGGTAGAGGCAGATCCCCTCCGTCGGCTTCTCCGAGCTCTGTCTGAGGCGTCTGCGGTACCGGTGCGCGCGGATCACCAGCAGGACCACGGCGACGATCAGGCTGACGGCGGTCGCCGCCCACACCAGCGTCCAGGGCCACCAGACGCTCCACCACATTCCGCTGTCAACAGCCACGGATCTCCTTGAAGGCGTCGGGGAGGGAACGGGCGCCCGCGTCCACCACGCGCCCGCCGGTCGTACGCGCCGCCCGGGTCAGCTCCGCGGTGTCCGCCGCGCCGAGGCGGAGCGGGAAGGTGGGGATGGAACGGACCGTCTCCGCCCGTGCCGCGTACCGTCGCCGGAACTCCTCGAAGGTGATGCCGGAGGTGTTCTCACCGTCGGTCATGAGGACGATCGAGACCGGCTGCCCGGGGTGGTCGCGGACGATGCCGGACGCCTTCCGGTAGGCGTGGTCGAGCGCGGACCAGATGGCGGTGGAGTCGTCGAAGCCGTCCGCCGCGACGAAGGAGTCCACGGACCGCAGGTCCCGCCGCCCGCCGACGGTGACGTCGCGCTCGGCGAGGACGCGGCCGCCGAAGCGCATGACGGTGATCCGCTCGCCCTGGTAGAACCGCACGAACTTCCCCGTGGCGGAGGTGTCGGCGCCGCTGAGCCCGGCGAACGCCGAGCGCAGCGCGGCCACCCGGGCGCCCCGCATCGAGGTGGAGAAGTCGAGGAGGAAGATCACGTGGTTCGGGGTGGGCGACCGGGGGTCGCCGTAGTCCTCGACCAGTTGGTCCACGACCGCCCGCTGGTCCGGGAAGTACAGCGCGTTGCCGATGTCGGCCCGCAGCCGGGGGTCCCTGCGCACCTGGGGGCCGAGTGGCCGGCGCAGTGTGCGTTCCATGATTTTCTGCTGGGTGGACGCGCTCTTCAGCCAGGCCACCACCTTGTCGTACGCGTCGCGCTTGGCCGGGTCGAGCAGGAGCAGCGGGTAGTCGGACAGCACCATGCCGTCCTTCGGGTAGATGATCTCCAGCTTTTCGTGGAGCCTGCCGCCGGCGTTGAGCGACAGCAGCTCCGATTCGTAGGTGATCAGGGCGTCCAGCTCGTCCTGGTGGGCGATGAACTCCTCGCGCAGCTCCGCGCTGCTCTCCGCGGTGACCTTCTGGCCGGTACGGAAGCCACGCAGCCGGTCACAGGAGATGTCCTCGGCGCGCAGCGCGCTGCCGGTCCCGGCCGCGGCGGTCGCGACGCCGACGAGCGCGGAGAGGCCGCTGTTGGTGCGCTTGGGGTCGGCCATGCCGAAGCGCACCGAGCCCGCGGCGGCGGCGTCGGCGATGTCCGCCCAGGACACCTGACCGCCCTTGGCCCGCGCGCGCAGGGCCCTGGCGGTGTCCGGCTTCACGCCGACGACCACCGGGGAGAGCATGGTGGTGGTGGCGAGCGGCTTGTCGGCCGCGCCGTGGGACTCCTTGAGCCTGAGCTGGAAGTAGCGGTCGGAGGCGAGCCAGGCGAGATCGTGGTGGTACGCACCGGGGGTCAGCCCGTCCCCGGCGTCCACGGTGGCCCGGTACTCCATGTCCAACTCCACCCCGGTGTCCCGGCGCAGGTCGTCCAGGAGCGGCGCCATGTCCCGCAGCTCCGAACTCGCCAGCACCCGCAGGGTGGTGGGCTCCTCGTCACCGGAGCCGCAGGCGGTGGCGCTGGCCGTGCCGAGCAGGGCCAGACAGAGCGCGAGAACCACCCGGCGGTGCGGACGCCGCCTCATGAGGACGCCTCGGAGGTCGTCTTCGGCGGCGGGCAGTCGCCGACGGACGTGATCATCCGTTCCAGCAGCGGCAGGCTCGGCAGCGTCGCCTTGGTGTCGTTGGCCGCCGAGGCGGGGGCCGGGATGCCCTGGTCCGCCAGGAACCGGTACAGCGCGGTGCTGGTCGCCTTGGAACTGGAGTCCAGGACGCGGAAGCCCAGTTCCATCGCCCGGCGCTGGAGCTGTTCATCGGTGGCGAGCAGTTCCCCGAGCCGGTCGCCCTTGGGGGTGAGCGCGATGTATTCGGGCTCGGTCAGGAACTGCGTCGACGGATAGAGCAGGACCCGCTCCGCGTCGGGCTTTCCGGTCTGCTGCCGTTGCCGTATCTGGTAGGCGAAGTACTGGTGCTCGTAGACCACCACGATCGGGGCGACGCCCTTTCCCTCGGGCACTTCGTAGGTCTTGAACATCTCCTCCGAAGGCAGCCCCTGGGAGACGAGAGTCGGCTTGATCAGCTCGGCCACGCGGTCCGCCGCCGCGTCGTTCGTCGGGACGGCGTTTCCGTTCTCCACGAAGGCGACCAGCCCCAGATACGTTCCGGCGTGGTTGGCCTCGCAGATGTTCGACGTCTGGGCCAGGATGCGGTTGCCGTTCGTCGTCCGGTGTCTCCTTCCGATGCCGATCTCGTCCCAGGTCTTTCCGCGCGCGCTCACGTCGATGAACTTCCCCATGTCGAGGGTGTAGTAGAGCGGGTCGTTCCGCTGCCCGCCGGTGCCCTGCCGTGGCGTGGCCAGACCGTTGTCCCGCAGGGTTTCGGCGTATTCGCGGTAGGTGGCCAGCACGATGGGGCTGACGAAGGGCGAGCGCGCCTTCGCGTACCCGTCCCTGCGATCGTTCTTGATCATCTCCGCCGCGGGCTGGCCGGACGGGAAGGCGAAGTCGTATCCGTCGAAGCTGGTGGTGGCGATGTCACGGGAACCCATCCGGGTGATGTGCACCCTGATGCCGTGTTTCATCAGGATGCGCTGGACCTCCTCGTCCTCGAAGAACTCCGCCTTGGAGGCGATCTTGCCCTCGAGCGTGGTGACCCCTTCGAAGGGGAGCAGGAGATGCCCTCCGGCGGTGAGCGCGAGCAGTCCGGCCACGGGGAAGGCGAGCGCGGTCACGAGCGCACGGAGGGCGCGGCCCCGCAGGGCGAGACGTCGCGAAGGGCCGCGGATCTCCAAGCGTGGCTCCTCCGTATGGGATCTGTCGGCGGTCACCGGCTCCTCCTGGCTGGGAAAGGGGCAGGATCGTGTCCGACGCCCCTGGCGGATGCGTGAATTCCGTCGGGAGGACGCCCTAATTCACCGTGGCCGCTCCGCACCGGATGCGCCCCGGCCCCCGGACATCACGGCGAACGCTCGGTTAACGCCTCGGAACGACGCTTTCCGGCCAGCTTTGGTCTGTACCTGGCAGTGATCGCCTCCGAGGGCAAACCTGTGGGACGTGCACATGCCCCTTGATCGCACGTCAAGGAAGGACCAGCCTCATGCGGCACCGACGGATCAGAGAGACCCCCACGCCACGAGCCGTCCCGCGCGGCCCCCGCGTCCTCACGGCCGGCTGCGCCCTGGCCGCCCTCGCGCTCACGGCCGGCCCCGCCCCCGGCGCCCTGGCCGCCCCCGTCCCGGCGCGGGGCGCCGCCGCGATCGCGTCCGCGGTGCCGGCCGCCCCCGACACGGCGGCCCACACCGTCACCCTGGTCACCGGTGAGCGGGTCACGCTCCGCCCGGACGGGGGCGTCGTGGTGACGGCGCGGCCGGGCGCCACGGCGGACTATGTCACCCAGCGCGTCGACAACGATGTCTTCGTCATTCCGATGACCGCGCTGCCGTATCTGGGCCGCACCCTGGACCCCGCGCTGTTCAATGTGTCCGCCCTGGTCAAGGCCCAGGTCACCACCACACCGGTGCGGGTCGAGGCCACCGCGGGCGCCACGGCCCCGCCCTCGGGTGCCGCCTTCGGCGCGGCGCTGGCGAAGCAGGCCGGCGCCGAGGCGGCCGAGGGTTCCGTCGGCGACGGCCCGCTGTTCGGCGGCGTCACCTCCGTGACACCGGCCATCGCCACGGCCGGTGAACGAACCGCCCCGCGTCCGTCGGCCGTCCACCGGGCGGACCACCCGGTGAAGGTCACCGTGCTCGGCCCGGACGGCGAACCCCGCGCGGGCACCACCACGTTCGGACTGGCCAACGTCGACGACGCCGCCCTCTATCAGGAGCCGTACCTCCAGGCCGTCGACGGCGAGAAGCGGATCGACGTCCCCGCCGGCCACTACACCGCCATGGTCGCCGCCGCGACCCTCGGCAGTGACGGCACCCCGGACGCCATCCGCCTCGCCACCGCCGAGTTCACCGTCTCCGACGGCGCCACCGGCACCGAGGTCGTACTCGACCTGCGCAAAGCCACCCAGCGGATCACCTTCTCGACCCCGCGGGCGGCTCAGGAGAGCCAGCTCATCCTCGGCTACCGGCGCGTCGACGCACAGGGCGACCCGGCGCTCTACAGCACCACCGGCGTCACCGGCGGCCTGCCCACCTATGTGCAGCCCTCCAGCCGGCCCGTCACCACGGGCGACCTGCGCTTCAACGTCTACACCCACCGCGACGCGCCCGCCGAAGCGGCCGAGCCCTACTCCTACGACCTCAAGCTGGACAACCCGGCCGGCCGGATCGCGAAGAACCAGCACTACAAGGTCACCGGACGCCAACTGGCCACGGTGAAGACCAACTACCACAGCGATACGCCGGGCCGCGCCCAGGAGATCGCGCGTCTGATGTACCTGCCGTACGAGACGGGCGGGGAGGCGCTGTCCCAGCCGTTCAAGACACCCGCGCAGCGGGTCGAGTACATCGGCGGCTCCGCCGGCGCCTCCTACCACGACTGGCTCAAGGCCGGGGAACGGCGCTTCGTCTCCCAGAAGCAGCCCCTCCGGCCGGGCCGGACCACCACGGTCGACTGGCTGCGCGGCCCGCTGGTCCCCGGATTCACCGAGCCCGCGCCAGGCGCCGCCGCCCTGGACGAGACGTGGTACTGCACGGCCTGCCGCAAGGGCGACGCGCTCACCTTCTCCCTGGCCACGGTCACGGACTCGGGCGGCCACCACGACCTCGCGTTCCCGTCCGACATCAGCTCCTCGCACCTCGCGGTGGTCTCCGGTGACACGACCCTGTACGAGAGCGACGGCACCTCCGGCGTCGTCCTGGGCGCGCCGCCAAAGAAGGCCGCGTACACGGTGGTGTACGACCAGACCAGGACCAACAGCGACTTCCACCAGTCGCTGACCACGCACACCGAATGGACCTTCGCCTCGGCGCACTCGGGCGGCCAGACCGTGCCGGACGACTGGGCCTGCGTATCCGACCAGGGCGAGTACGACGGGCCCGAGCAGTGCTCGGCGCTGCCGGTCGTCGTCCCGCACTACCAGCTCGGCGCCACACTGGACGGCACCGGCCCGACCGGCGACGACCACCTCGTGGCCACCTTCGGACATGTGCCGGGCGTGGTGGCGCCGCCCGCCGTCACCGAGGCGACCGTCGAGGTGTCCTTCGACGGCGGCGAGCACTGGACGACGGCGTCCACCACCTCGCTGGGCAAGGGCGGGTTCCGCGCCGACTGGACCACCCCGGACTCGGCGGCGGGCCGGGACGCGTCCCTGCGCGTCACCGCCACCGACGCGGACGGCAACGCCGTGACGCAGACCGTGCAGAGCGCGTTCACCGTGGCCGCCGCCCAGGGCTGAGGCCGTGGCGGAGCGCTGAAGACGGGGCGGGGGCCGCTCGGGCCGCGCGGCGGCCCCCGCTCACCCACGATGGCTCTGGAGCCAGTCGTAGAGCGTCCGGTGGGAGAAGTACGTCTGCTGCATCTGCTCTCCCGACATCCGGTACATCTCGACATCGTGCGAGTCGATGGCCTTTTGACAGGTGAGGGCGGCCCGCTCGGACTGGTCCAGGAACGTGGTCCAGTACCGATGGCCCTTCTCATCGGGTACGGGGAAGTAGTGGCGGGCGTCCGCGACGCGGCGCTCGATGTCCTGGCAGATCGGGCGTACCCGGGCGACGACCGCCCCGTAGTCGGAGGCTCGCGTCGCGGCGGTGGTGAAGGTGTTCTCCTCGTGGCCGATGCCGTCCAGGTGTTCGCTGCCGCCGTACCTCAGCCACGCGAGCACGCGCACCGTGTGGATGCGTGGTGAGGTGGCCGCGGGGACCCGCACCCGGGACGGCGTGGTGCCGTCGGGTGTCACCGAGGAGACCTCGGTCAGGGCGAGTTCACTGGTCGAGGCGAAGGCGAGCGCCACGCCCCAGACGGCGGCCACCAGGAAGCGACGGCGTCCGGCCGCGGTGTCCGGCACCTCCGCCGGCGGCGCGGGGCGGCGGCGGGGGAGGCCCGCGAGGACCAGCATGGCCGCCGCGACGGTGAACATCCCCAGTCCCAGAACGCCGAGCCCGGGGTCCACGGTGCTCGTCCAGCCCTCGTGGGGGCGCCATCCGCAGGTGTCATAGGCGATGTCGAGCCGTCCCAGACAGCCGTCCGCGGAGGCCAGCAGGAAGCTCCACAAAAGCCCCAGCAGCGCGGTGACGCCCGCCGTGACCAGTCCGGTCAGCAGCCGGTAGGTACGGTCCCCGGCGCCGGCCACCCACGCCGCGACGACCATCGCCCCGATCAGCGCCACCAGCACCGCCACGGAGTCGGAGAGGGTGGCGACGGCCGGCCGGCCAGGGCCCGGCCGCACCACATGGTGCACGCACACCTTGGCCACGATCAGCGCGCACAGGGCCAGCACCCCACCGCCGACGCCGCAGCGCACGATCCGGCGCACCGGCAGCCCCCGGCCCGGTCGCACACCATCCCCCCGTGCCCAGCGGGGTGCCGCCGGGGTCCGGTGCCACAGGCACGTCAGCAGCGGCAGCAGCCACAGCACCCCCGCCACCCACATCAGGAGCTGCTCCGAGGAGATCACGAACTGGTCGGTGCCCAGCCGGCCGGCCACCCAGCTCACCGCCAGCACCGTGCGCAGGGCGCCGGAGTCGGCCTCGGCCAGTCCGGGGTACCACGTGGCGTACACCGTGAGCAGGCCCTCGCGGTTGACGATCGAGCGGCCCTGCACCCACGTGTACCCGTCCGACTGCCACCACGAGAACCACAGCCCGAACACGAGCCCCGTGGCCACCAGGCCCAGCAGCACAACGGGGCCCAGTGTCCGGCCACGCCAGGTCCGGGCCCACAGTTCGGCGTGCTGAGCCGTCCACCAGCAGATCACGACGCCGATGAGGAGCAGTATCAGCAGGAACCACGGTCGCGCGGGGAGCCAGCGGTCGGCGGCGCGGCCGAGCACCACCTCACCGGTCACCAGGCCCGCCCCGAACCACACACCGGCCCGTATCCCGGACGGGCCGCGCCGGCCGGAGAGCACCGCGTGGACGGCGGCCCGCCACAGGATGGTGCCCACGACCACGGCCGCCAGCCCCGCCCCGAGCAACGCGCAGCCCCACTCCGCCCATCCGGGCAGATCGCCCTGGCCCAGGGTGGCCGAGGTGCCCGCCCAGCCGGAGACGATGATCGCCGCCGCACCGGTCAGGAACATGGGCAGGCGTGGGACGTCGAACAGGCGCACGGGGTCGGCCACCGCCTGGTGCCGCCGCGTCCAGTCCGGATGGGTGCGCCACAGACCGGCGAACGCCCCCAGCGCGTGCCTGACCCGGCCGGCGTCCGGCGGCGCCCCGGCGCGGTGGCTCCACACCCGTGGGTCGGCCCCCCACTTCGCGGCGTCGATATCGGCGTAGAACTCCCTGGTGCGCAGCACGTCGGCGCGCGCCAGGTACACCAGCGCGATCAGGAAACCGGCCTGGAGCAGTTCGTAGACGGTGCTCGGGCGGCTGGACGCCGCGAAGGCCGTGGACGATTCCCGCAGGAAGTCCCGCCGGAAGTAGGCGGCGGCGATCAGCAGGTTGGCCGGCAGCGGCACGGCGAGGAACACCCGCCACAGGGCCACGGTGCCGTAGGTGATGTCAACATCGCGGTTGCGGATATGGGCGAGTTCGTGCAGCACCACTCCGCGGAAACCGGCGGGGTCGGCCGGCCGGCGTGCGAGCAGCCCACCGTGCAGACAGATCGTGTAGTGGGGCCACCGCCCGAACACGACCGCGCTGGGCGTGTGCGCGGCCGGGTCGATGACGACCCGTGGGGAGCGGGCCAGGCCGGCGGTGGCGACCAGTTCGTCGATGAGGTGACGCACCTCGCCGGCCGGATCGACCCGCTGGTCGAGCGGTACGACCTTGCCACGCCGGCCTTTCCAGCGCGGCAGCGCCCAGTGCAGGACCCCTACGGCGGCGATCAGCAGGGCCAGTTCCAGCAGCACCGGCCACCCGGGCAAGCGGTGCTCGAAGCGGTCCATGCACGCGTCCAGCGCTTCCGGGACCCCTGGGCGCTTCAACGCCAGTTGGTTCGCCTGGCGGTCACCGATGGGGTCGACGCCCGCGGCGAAGAAGCACCCGAGGCCGCCGAGGGCGTTCCCCTCGGGCCTGAACGCGTAGGACAGGACATAGTTGACATCGTCGAGCGCCGTCAGGCTCGCCACCAGGACCAGCACCATCAGCAGCACGAAACGGGGTGTGGTCCCCGCGCTGAGGACGCGTTCGTCGACGCGTGCGGCCGGCGCGGACACGGCTACGCCCGGGTGCCCTGCTCGTCGGTGTCGTCCTCGCCGCCCTCGGCCCCGTCGTCGGTCCGGCCGGCCCCGTCGGTTCCGTCGGCCTGGACGGGCAGGAGAAGACGAGCCGCCACGCGGTCGGCGAGCACCTCCGCGCGCTCGGGTTCCAGCCCGCTGCGCGCGGACAGCTCCAGGATCCGCCGCCGCACCTCGGCGACCTGCTCGGGGGTCAGCGCGGGCACCACCAGAGGGTCGGACGGCCGGCGGAACACCCTGCCGAGCCGTCTGCCCACCCTGGCGGGAACGCCGTCGACCGTGCGGCCGATGACCTTGCGCACACTCTCGTCCAGCGCCACCCACACCACCGGAGTGGCCAGGCAGACCATCTCCTCCAGCCCGAACCCCAGGGGCTCCCGGCCCCTGCGGCGGCTGGTCAGCCGCGCCACCACCGTATCGTCGTCGAACCGGCTGAGCCCCGCCACGACGGGCAGCTCCTCGGGTGCCACCTCGGCGATGACCGCGCCCACCACCTCGCGTAGCCGCTGCCCGGACGGAGCCCGGTCCGGCGTCCCCGCTGTGTTCACCTCGCCCCTCCCCGCGCTCACTTGGTGCTGAAGCGCAGGACCGCGCCATCCCCGGTGACGGCGACGGCGCGGACGGTGACCGTATCGCCGCCCGCATCGCCGAACGATCCGGTTCCGCCGGACGTCAGCGTGAGCTGTCCCGCGCCGCCCTCGGGTCCGCCGTTGCTCACCTTGGCCTTGGTCTCCGTGAGCGATACGCGCACCCGCCACGCGCGGAGCGGGAAATCCACCTGCTTCGTCACCAGGATCTCGCACCTCCCGTCCGCGCAGGCGCCGGTGTCCGAGCCGTCCGCGGCCTTGGGCAGCGGTTCGGGCGGGGCGCACGGGGGCGCGGCGCGGTAGGCGGCGAAGAGTTCCGGCTCCTTGGCGACCACGGTCGACAGCCCCGGCGCGGGCCTCTTCAGGGACTCGATCAGCTTGCCGACACGTTCGGCCCGGTCGACCGAGTCCTCCGCGGGGCTGGTGAAGCCGCTGTTGTCGGTGAGCGCGGTGACCTTCGGGCGGATGGTCGCGACCTGCTCGGCCAGGCTGTCGTGCAGCCGGTCCGCGGCGGCGATGCCCGACGACGGCACGCCGCCGAGCTTCTCCGCGACCTCGTCGAGCGACGAGGAGGTGCTCGACAGGTAGCCCATGGCGGTGAACTCGGGCCCGATCAGCGCGTCCTCGGGCGGATCGGTGATCTCCTCGATCTCGTCCGCGCTGTCCGCCTTCACCGTCTCGTAGAGCTTGGTGGCCGCACACATCCGGCCGGCCCAGGTCACCAACGCCCGGCTGGGCCCGGCGGCCTTCGACGCGCTCGCCGAAGGCCGCCGGGCCGAGTCGCCCAAGTCCTCGGTGTCCGAGGCACATCCGCCGACGGCCAGCGCCGCCCCCACCGCCAGCGTGACCCCGACCGCCAGCCCGGCCACGCGTCCCATCCCCGTCGTCACCGGCATGGTCCATCCCCTCTTCCCGCTGCTTCGGCCTCGGCCCGCAATCCTGCCGCCGGGGCTCCGGGACCCCTCCCCGCCGTTTCGGTATCACGGGAACCGGGCCGCCCCACTCGTCAGTGGGAAAACGTGCCGGGGGAGTGCGGGGTCACGCGCCCCGCCTGATACGTCCGAGCAGGCGCGGGGCGAGCTGCCGGACGCCGGTCGCGGTGACCAGTTCCATCGACGGTACGACGCAGCCCAGCCTGCGTTGCAGTACGGAGCTCAGCTCGGCCGCCATCAGCGATTCCAGCCCGAGCTGGTCGAGCCGGGTGTTCGGATCGATCCGCTCCGGCGTGGTCTGGAGCACCGTCGCCAGTGCCGAGACCAGCACATCGGTGACGATGCCCAGCGCTTCCGGCTCGGCCACCGAGCGCACCCGCTCCGGCACGTTCCCCTCGGCGTCATCGACGGTGGCCTCCCGCGCGGGCAGCACCTCGGTGAAGCGCGGCGCGGCGACGGTGGGAAGCAGTTTCGCGGTCTGCGACCAGTCCGTGTTCCCCACCATGATGACGTCCACGTCGGGATCGGTGATGAACTCCCCCAGCAGCCTGGTGGCCGCTTCCGAGTCGAGTTCCCCGAAACCGGCCTGTCGCATGGTCTCGGCCATTCCGGCACGGTCGACATAGCCGGTGTCGGAGATGGCGCACCACTGCACGGCCAGCCCCGGCAGCCCCGCCGCCCGGCGCTGCCGGATGATCGCCTCGCCCGCCAGGTTGCCCGCGGCGTAGGTGCTCTGCCGCAGGTTTCCGGCGAGCGCGGAGATGGAGCTGTAGAAGACGAAGAAGTCCAGCGGCAGATCACGGGTGACCTGGTCCAGATGGGCCGTCCCGGCCAGTTTCGGGCTCACCACCGCCCGGGTCCGCTCGTCGTCGAGTTCCACCGCGACGGCGTCGTCGAGAACGTCGTCGAGCACCATGGCGGAGTTGATGACCCCCCGCAGCGGACGCCCGGTGGCCTCGATGGCGTCCACCAGCCGCCGGGTCGCGGCGGGGTCGGTGATGTCGGTGGCGTAGGCGGTGGCCGTCGCCCCTTCCGCCGCGATGCGCTCGATGACGGCACCGGCTTCCGGGTGGGCGGCGCCACCGCGGGAGGCCAGGGCCAGGTGGCGCGCCCCGCACCGGGCCAGCCACAGGGCGGTGGCCGCGCCGAACCCGCCCAGCCCGCCGGTGACCAGATACGTCGCCTCCGGATCCAGGGCGACGGGTGGCCGCGGTATCCGTACCGGGACGGGTTCCGCCGGGTCGAAGGTGATGACGATCTTGCCGATGTGCCGGGAGTCCCGCAGCAGCGCCATGGCCTCGGCGATCTGGTCCGCGGGGTAGGTCATATGGGGCAGTGGCCGGTAGACCCCGGCCCCGACGCGTTCGGTCAGTTCGGCGATCAGCCGCTCGGCCACCTCGCCGTCGCCCTTGAGGAGGCTGGTGAGGTCGACCCCGAAGAAGGCGAGGTCCCGGCTGAACGGCCGCAGAGCGAGCGCGTTGTCGGCGAGCACATCGCGCTTTCCGAGTTCCACGAACCGGCCGTGCGGGCGCAGCAGTTCCATACCGCGGCCCAGCGCTTCCCCCGCGACCGAGTTGAGCACCACGTCCACTCCGCGGCCCGCGGTGATCTCGCGGACCTCGTCGGCGAAGCCGAGGCCGCGCGAGTCCAGCACATGGCGGTAGCCGAGCAGGCGCAGGAGCTGACGTTTGGCGGGGCTGCCCGCGGTGGCGATGACCGTGGCCCCGACGTGTTCGGCGTACCGCAGCGCGGCCAGCCCCACCCCGCCGGCCGCCCCGTGGACCAGGATCGTCTCCCCCGGGCGGAGCCGGGCCAGGTAGTCGAGGCCGTAGTGCACCGTGGCGAACACCGTCGGGATGGTCGCGGCCTCGGTGCACGACATGCCCTCGGGGACCGGGATGGTGAGCCGGGCGCGGCAGCGCAGATGGGAGGCGAGGCTTCCGGCGTGCGGGACCATCACCCGGTCGCCGACGGCCCGGTCGGTCACCCCGGTCCCGACGCGGACCACCACGCCCGCGCATTCGCTGCCCAGCAACGGGACGCCGGTGTCCGGGGTCTCGGCCATGGGCGGCACCAGCCCCCGGGAGACCATGACGTCGGCGTAGTTGAGCGCCGCCGCCCGAACCTCGATGACCACCTCTCCCGGGCCCGGTTCGGGTACGTCCACCGCCGTCCAGGCCAGTCCGCCGTCCGGCATGGCCAAGGCGAAGGGGCGGACGGGGTGGGTGGCGGTCCGGCGCTCGGCGACCCGTGGCACGAAGCGCCCGCCCGCGGTGAGCACGACCTCGTCCTCGTCGGTCCCGGCGAGCAGCTCCGCGCAGACGTCCGCCGCGGTGGCACCGGGGGTCACCGCGATCCTGCGAACCCTCAGCAGCGGGTTCTCACTGGTCAGGGTGCGCGCCTGGGCCCAGGCGGCGGCCGGGGCGGGCCGTTCGGGGACCGCGGTGTGCTCGCCGCCGGTCAGGACCCAGGCGTGCACGTCGCGGTGTTCCGGCAGCGCCTGGCAGGCGGTGACCATCGCCCTGAGGACGGCCGCCTGCCGGACCACCAGCTCGACGGTGTCCTCCCCTTCGCCACCGGACCCCTCGCCACCGGCCGCCTCGCCACCGGGTCCGTCGTCAGCGGTCTCGTCGCCGAGCAGCACCAGGATTCCGGTGCTCTCCTCGGTGCTGGCGAGGGCGGCGCCCCAGCGTGCGGCGTCGTTGGAGGCGTCGAGCCGGGTCACCGTGCGGCCCAGCGTGCGCAGCCGCGCCGCCACGGCGTCGGGCAGCTCCCCGATGCCGTCGGCGCCGATGCCGTCGGCGACCACGAGGAAGTGGCCGGGCGCGGTGTCCGGGGGCGTGGGCGCGGGCGCAAGCGGTGCGCGTCCGGCCCGGTCGGCGAAGAGCACCGAGCAGGTCGGGTCCGCCCCGAGCTGGGCCACGCCGTCGAACCCCGCGGAGCGCAGCACGTCGGGCCACTGCTCGCGGGCGAGCAGGATGTCCTCGCGCAGGTCCGTGTCGGTGAAGTCGTCCGCCGACGCCAGCAGCCCGTAGCAGGGGGCGAAGAGGTCGTTGTCGTGGAACTCCACGGCGAGCAACCGGCCGCCGGTGTCCAGGAGTTCGCGGACATGGCCGAGGGCCCGGCGGACATCGGTGGTGGCGTGCAGGACGTTGGCGGCGATCACCAGGTCGAAGGATCCGGTGGCGAAACCCTGTGCGGCGGGGTCCCGGTCCAGATCCAGCGTCCGGTAGTCGAGGAAACGGTGTTCGGCGAACCGGTTGCGGGCCCGGGGGAAGAACGCGCTGGAGACGTCCGTATAGGTGTAGGTGGTGCGAGCGGCGGGCAACCGGGGCAGCAGCCAGGCGGTGGTGGACCCGGTACCGGCACCGACCTCCAGGATGCGCAGCGGCCGGTCCGCGGGCCAGGCTTCGACCAGCCCGGTGATCAGCTCCCTGGCGATCCGGTTCAGGTACTGGTGTCCCACGGAGGTCGTGTAGTGCAGTTCGGCGAGGCGTTCGGTGTCCGAGAACAGCAACCGCATCGGGTCCACGTCCCCCGTGAGCACCCCGGCCAGCTGCGGACCGCACCGCGCGTACATGAGCACGTCCGGCGCCATGGCGGGGAAGTCCCGCAGCAGTTCGGAGACCAGCCGCCGCGGTTCCGGGCTCCGGCCGAGGACACCCTCCCGTTCGGCGAGCGACCTCAGCCTGTGGTGCAGCCGCCGGTTGCGCGGCCGCGCGCCCGCCGCCTCCAGCTCGGCGAGCGCGGCCACCACGAAGTGGGCGGTCAGGTGTTTGACGCGGCGGACGAAGGAGTGGCTGTCGTGCCGCCGCAACGCCGTGGTCAGCGCCTCGATCTCGGCGGTGCGCGCGGCGGCGAGCGCGGTGGCGGACGGCAGTCCGGCCGGTCCGGTGGCCCCGGGCAGCGGGGCGGCCCGGAGCGTAGTGACGATGCGGTGGACGCCGCTCGCCGCCCCCTTGTTCCTGCGCACCGTGACACCGCCCAGTTCCATGGCGACGGTGCCGTCCGGGTCCGCGATGGTGATGTCCACCACCGCCTCCCGCAGCGACAGGCCGCGGGTCCGTACCAGCGCCACTCCCCGGTCGGCGGGGGTGCGCCAGAGCCGGACCCGCTCGAACCCGGCCGGCAGGAACTGGTGCACCTGCCCGTTCTCGACCTGCGGGAACAGCGCCCAGATGGCCTGAAGCGCGCAGTCCACCAGGGCCGGGTGGACGTGGAACCCCTGGGCCCCGCCCGGGTTGGTGTAGTCGACGAGCACGGTGTCGTCGCCGACGGCGAGCCGCTGGACACCGCGGAAGGCGGCTCCGTACGCCAGCTCCACCTGCCGCATCCGCGCATAGTGCGCGTCCCCGGAGACCTCGCTCGTCGCGGCCTTCCGGATGCCCGGCACGTCCAGTGGCGCCGGGGGCCCGCCGGGCAGCCGGCGCACCCGCCCCCGGGCGTGTTCCTGCCAGTCCTCGTCGCGCCGGCGGGAGGCCACCCGGGCCACCTCACCGGAGAGCCAGGTCTGCACGGTGACGTCCATGTCCGGGTCGTCCCACGGCAACACCAGCGCCTTGCCGATGTCCAGGCCGGTGATCTCCACCTCGCCCTCCCGTACGATCCGGCCGGCCGCGAGGGCCATCTCCAGATACGCGGCACCCGGCATCACCACCGCCCCGCTGACCCGGTGGTCGCCGACCCAGCCCAGCCGCGACGGCTCCACCGGGGTCTGCCACGTGGGTTCCACGCTCGGCAACCGGTCCCCGAGCAGGGCGTGCCCCGACGCCTGACCGGCACCCGACCGCGCGGACCACCAGTCCGGGGCGCCGTTGAAGTGGTGTTCCCGCTGCCATGGATAGGCGGGCAGCGGCACCACCCGGCCGGGCACCGGGAACCAGGTGTCCCAGTCGACCTCGGCCCCGGCCGCCAGCACCGTGGCGCAGGTGGTCCGCAGCGCGTCCGGGCCGGGAGCCCGGCGGACCAGTGTGCCGACCGTGGTCACCGGCCGGTCCGCGGTGGCGCACTGCTTGCGCAGATAGCCGCGCAGCACCGGATGCGGGCCGATCTCCACGAGCGTGCCGCAGCCGTGCTCCTCCACCAGCGCCCTGACGGCGGATGCGAACAGCACCGGTTCCCGGACGTTGCGCCACCAGTACCCGGTGGTGAGCTGGGTGCCCGGCAGGGTGCCACCGGTGACCGTGGAGACGAACGGCACCGATCCGGCGTGGGGCGCCAGCCCGGCCAGCGCCGTGTGCACCCGGTCCCGGATGGGGTCCATCGACCGGCTGTGGAAGGCGTAGTCCAGGTCCAGGTCCCGGAAGAAGACGCCGCGGCGCCGCAGTTCGTCGCCCAGCGCGGACAGTTCCTCGGCGTTTCCGGCCAGGGTGACATCGTCGGGGCTGTTCACCGCGGCCAGCTCCAGACCGCTGCCGGTGAGCAACTCGGCGATCCCGTCGGCCGGGAGCCCCACCGCCGCCATCCGCCCGCCGCCGGCCGTCGCCACCTGTGCGAGGCTGCGTTCGACGGTCACCCGGCAGGCCGTCGCCAGGTCCAGCACCCCGCAGGCGTACGCCGCGGCCACTTCACCCACCGAATGCCCCGCCACCGCGGCGGGCCGGATGCCGCGCTCCGCCAGCAGTGCGGTCAGGCCGACCTGCACCGCGAACAGCAGCGGTTGGGCGACCTCGGTGCGCTCCAGCTCCGGTGCCGCGGAGCGCAGCGCCGCGAGCACCGACCAGCCCAGACGCCCGGCCAGCTCCGCGTCCACCTCGGCGACCGCGTCGCGGAACGCCGGTTCGGTGTCCAGCAGATCCGCGCCCATGCCCGCCCACTGGGCGCCGTTGCCGGAGTACACGAACGCCACCGGGCCCGCACTCGCCCCCGCGGCCGCGCCCCCGGGCACGGGCGTGCCCTGGGCGACCGTCTCCAGCAGGGTGGCGGCCTGGTCGGCGCTGTCCGCCAGCACGGCGACCCGTTCGCGGTGGTGCCCGCGCCGGAGGCAGCTGGTGAACGCCAGGTCGTAGAAGGAGCCCGGCTCGCGCAGCCGGGCGGCCGTCCGGCGGACGGCCTCGGTGAGCGCCTCCGGGGTGGCCGCCGAGACCAGCACCGGCAAGGACGCCGTCTTCGGTGGCGCGGGCACGGAAGGTGCGGGCGGTGGCCCGAGAACGGCGTGCGCGTTGGCCCCGCCGAAACCGAACGAGTTGACCGCCAGCGCGCCCGCCTCCAGGGGCCGTGGCGCGGTCACCGGTTCCAGGCCCCATGCGGAGAAGTCGATGGCGGGGTTGAGCGGTTCGGCGTGCAGCGACTCCGGGATCACCCCGTGGCGCAGCATGAGCACGGCCTTGAGCAGACCGGCGATGCCCGCCCCGGACTCCAGGTGGCCGACGTTCGACTTCACCGAGCCGACGGGCAGCGGCGTACCGCGGTGCATGCCGAGGGCCCTGCCCAGCGCCTGGCACTCCAACGGGTCGCCCACCAGCGTCCCGGTGCCGTGGGCTTCCACATAGGACACGTCCTCCGGGCGCACTCCGGCCCGCCGGTGCACCCGACGTATCAGGTGTTCCTGCGCCTCCGCGCTGGGCAGCGACAGACCGGGGGTGCGCCCGTCCGAGCCCACTCCGGTGCCGAGGACCACGGCGTGCACGGTGTCCCCGTCCCGCCTGGCGTCGGCGAGGCGCTTGAGCACCACCACCGCGCCGCCCTCGGCGCGCACGTATCCGTCGGCGTTCGCGGAGAAGGGGCGGCAGCGGCCGCTGCGGGACTGCATGGACGCCTTGGAGAACCCGACGAAGTCGCCCGGGTTCAGCAGCAGATTGATACCGCAGGCGAGCGCCACCTCGCCGTCCCCGGCGCGCAGCTGTACGCACGCCTGGTGCAGGGCGAACAGGGACGAGGAACAGGCGGTGTCCACCGCCATGGACGGGCCCCGCAGATCGAACAGGTGCGAGATCCGGTTGGCGGTGTTGCACAGCGCCGAGCCCGCGATCGTGTACGCCGTGATGGTCTCCGGGTGGGCGGACTGGAGCTGGCCGTAGTTGCCGTTGCTCACCCCCACGTAGACCCCGGAATCCGTGCCGGCGAGCGTCCCCGGATCGACACCGGCGTCGTCGAGGGCCTCCTGGGCCATCTCCAGCAGCAGTCGCTGCTGCGGGTCCATCCGGCTCGCCTCCCGGGGCGACAGCCCGAAGAACGCGGCGTCGAAACCGGTGATGTCCTCCAGGAACCCGCCCGCGGCCGAGTACGTCTTGCCGGGACGCCGTGGATCGGGGTCCACGAAGCGGCGTGTGTCGAACCGGTCCGCCGGTACCTCACCGACCAGGTCGCGCCCCGTGGCGAGCGCGGCCCACAACTCCTCGGGGTCGGTGATGCCCCCCGGTAACCGGCAGCTGAGCCCGATGATGGCGATATCGTCGGATCGCTCGGCACGAGCGAACGGGGCAGCGGTCCGTATGTACTTCTTCTGTTCTGACATCCCGGCCGAGAGTACCAACGCGGCCCGGTGACCTGCGGACGTGTGCTTCGCCTCGACGGCAATGGCTTCTACGCCGGGCTTTTTCGCAGCGCCAAGCGCCTCCGAGTCCGGCTGAGCCCGTCCGAGCCCGTCCGAGCCACCACCCGGACGGCATAACGGTGCATAATCGGGCAAAAATTGTCCGCGTGGCGCCAAACTTGAATCTGTCGTTTCTCTGTACCGTTCGCCTTCATGAGGGTAGGTTCGGCGCCATGACCGCATCCCAGACTCCGACCACTGCCGAGGAGCTGCGCGGTGCCGGCCTGCGGGTGACGGCCGCCCGCATCGCGCTGCTCGAGACCGTCCGGGACGGTGACCATCTCGGCGTCGAGGCGATCGCCTCCGGAGTGCGCGACCGCGTAGGCCATATCTCCCTCCAGGCCGTGTACGAGGGCCTCCACGCACTGACCGCGGCGGGCCTCGTACGCCGCATCGAACCGGCCGGCGACCCCGCCCGGTTCGAGGGACGGGTCGGCGACAACCATCACCATGTCGTGTGCCGATCGTGCCGCGCCGTCGCCGACGTCGACTGCGCGGCGGGTGAGGCGCCCTGCCTGACCGCGTCCGACGACCACGGCTTCGCGATCGACGAGGCCGAGGTCATCTACTGGGGCCTGTGCCCCGACTGTTCGAGCGCCACCAGTTCCTGCGCACCATGATCCGCCCAGTTCGGAAGGATTCCCATGTCTGAGAACCATGAGGCAATCGTCGTAGACCCCAAGACCGACGGGGAAGGGGGCTGCCCGGTCGCGCACCGCGCACCGCACCCGACTCAGGGCGGCGGCAACCGTCAGTGGTGGCCGGAGCGGCTCAACCTGAAGATCCTGGCCAAGAACCCACCCGCGGCGAACCCCCTCGATGAGGAGTTCGACTACGCCGAGGCCTTCAAGAACCTCGACCTCGCCGCCGTGAAGCAGGACATCGCCGAGGTGCTCACCACCTCGCAGGACTGGTGGCCGGCCGACTTCGGCCACTACGGCCCGTTCATGATCCGTATGGCGTGGCACAGCGCGGGCACCTACCGGATCAGCGACGGCCGCGGTGGCGCCGGCGCCGGCCAGCAGCGCTTCGCCCCCCTCAACAGCTGGCCGGACAACGCGAGCCTGGACAAGGCCCGCCGTCTGCTGTGGCCGGTGAAGAAGAAGTACGGCCAGAACATCTCCTGGGCCGACCTGCTGATCCTCACCGGCAACGTCGCCCTGGAGTCCATGGGCTTCACCACCTTCGGCTTCGCCGGCGGCCGCGAGGACGTCTGGGAGGCCGAGGAGGACGTGTACTGGGGCCCGGAGACCACCTGGCTCGGCGACGAGCGCTACTCCGGCGACCGTGAGCTGGAGAACCCCCTCGGCGCGGTCCAGATGGGCCTCATCTACGTCAACCCGGAGGGCCCCAACGGCACCCCGGACCCGATCGCCGCGGCCCGCGACATCCGTGAGACGTTCCGCCGGATGGCGATGAACGACGAGGAGACGGTCGCCCTCATCGCGGGCGGTCACACCTTCGGCAAGACCCACGGCGCGGGACCGGCCGACCACGTCGGCCCCGACCCCGAGGCCGCCCCCATGGAGCAGCTGGGCCTGGGCTGGCAGAGCACCTACGGCACCGGCAAGGGCGCCGACGCCATCACCTCCGGCCTGGAGGTCACCTGGACCAGCACGCCCACCCAGTGGAGCAACGGCTTCTTCGACAACCTCTTCGGCTACGAGTGGGAGCTGACCAAGAGCCCGGCCGGCGCCCACCAGTGGCGGCCGAAGGACGGTGCGGGCGAGGGCACGGTGCCGCACGCCCACGACTCCTCGAAGAAGATCGCCCCGAACATGCTCACCACGGACCTGGCGCTCCGCTTCGACCCGATCTACGAGCCGATCTCCCGCCGCTTCCACGAGCACCCCGAGGAGTTCGCGGACGCCTTCGCCCGCGCCTGGTTCAAGCTGACCCACCGCGACATGGGCCCGAAGTCGCTGTACCTCGGCCCGGAGGTGCCGCAGGAGACCCTGCTGTGGCAGGACCCGCTGCCGGAGGCCGAGGGCGAGCCCATCGACGCCGCGGACATCGCGGCCCTGAAGGCCAAGCTCCTCGACTCGGGCCTGAGCGTGTCGCAGCTGGTGTCCACCGCGTGGGCGTCGGCCTCGACCTTCCGGGGCAGCGACAAGCGCGGCGGCGCCAACGGCGCGCGCATCCGCCTCGAGCCGCAGCGCGACTGGGAGGTCAACGACCCCGACCGGCTCGCCGCGGTCCTGCGCACCCTCGAGGGCATCCAGCAGGAGTTCAACTCCGGCGCCAAGAAGGTGTCCCTGGCCGACCTGATCGTGCTCGGCGGCGCCGCCGCCGTGGAGAAGGCCGCCAAGGACGCCGGGTACGACATCGAGGTGCCGTTCACCCCGGGCCGTGTCGACGCGACCGAGGAGCACACCGACGCGGAGTCCTTCGCCGCGCTCGAGCCGACCGCCGACGGGTTCCGCAACTACCTCGGCAAGGGCAACCGGCTGCCGGCCGAGTTCCTGCTGGTCGACCGGGCCAACCTGCTGACCCTGAGCGCCCCGGAGATGACCGTCCTCGTCGGTGGCCTGCGCGTCCTGGGCGCGAACCACCAGGAGTCGCCGAACGGCGTCCTCACCGAGACGCCCGGGGTGCTGACCAACGACTTCTTCGTCAACCTGCTCGACATGGGCACGGTGTGGAAGGCCACCTCGGAGGACCAGACCGCGTTCGAGGGCCGCGACCGGGAGACGGGCGAGGTCAAGTGGACCGGCACCCGGGCCGACCTGGTCTTCGGCGCCAACTCCGAGCTGCGGGCGCTCGCCGAGGTCTACGCGAGCGATGACGCCAAGGAGAAGTTCGTCAAGGACTTCGTCGCGGCGTGGGTGAAGGTGTCGAACCTGGACCGGTTCGACCTCGTCTGACCCATCTGACAGCTGACAGGGACGTCCGGGCCGGTCCGGACGTCCCTGCGTCATGCGGGCCCAGCGCCCTGGGCCACATCGGCCCGGGGCGACTACCCCTGCGAACCGATGCCGGTCAGCGACCGCACTTCCATCTCCGACTGCTTCGCGGAGTCCGCGGGCCGCTTGCTGAGGACCGTGCCGAGGAACCCGCAGAGGAACGAGAGCGGGATCGACACCAGACCGGGGTTGGTGAGCGGGAACCAGTGGAAGTCCACGCCCTTGATGACCGCCGTGGGACTGCCCGAGATCGCCGGCGAGAAGATGATGAGCACCAGGCCGGAGCCCAGACCGCCGTAGATGCTCCACAGCGTGCCGGTGGTGTTGAAACGCTTCCAGAACAGTGTGTAGAGAATCGTCGGCAGATTGGCGGACGCGGCGAGCGCCAGGGCCAGTGACACCAGGAAGGCCACGTTCTGGCCGTTGGTGACGATACCGCCGACGATGGCCAGGGCACCGATCACGAGCGCCGTCAGCCGCGCGACCCGGATCTCGGACCGCGGATCGGCCTTTCCGTTCCGGATCACGTTGGCGTACACGTCATGGGCGAACGAGGCCGACGCGGCCAGGGTCAGACCGGCCACGACCGCCAGGATCGTGGCGAAGGCCACCGCGGAGACGACACCCAGGAGCATCGCACCGCCGATCTCGAAGGCGAGCAGCGGCGCCGCGGAGTTCTCCCCGCCCGGCGCGTTGACGATCCGGTCCGAACCGACCAGAGCGGTGGCGCCGTACCCGACGATCAGGATCGACAGGTAGAAGATGAACATCGACCAGGAGCACCAGACCACCGACCGCCGGGCCTCCTTGGCGTCCGGCACGGTGTAGAAGCGCATCAGCACGTGCGGCAGGCTGGAGATGCCGAGGACCAGCGACAGCGACAGCGAGACGAAGTCGAGCTGGTCCATCGAGTTCTTGCCGTACCAGCCACCCGGGTTGAGCAGATCCCCGCCCAGCGGGCTGTTCTGCGCGGCCTGATCGAGGATCGCCGAGAAGCTGAACCCGAACTTGCCGATGAGGAACACGCTCATGAAGGTCACGCAGAGCAGCAGCAGACCCGCCTTGATGATCTGCACCCAGGTCGTGCCCTTCATGCCGCCCACCAGGACGTAGAAGACCATGACCACGCCGACGCCTGTGATGACCAGGGCCTGCCCGGTCTTGCTGGTCACGTTGAGCAGCAGGGCGATCAGACCACCGGCGCCGGCCATCTGGGCGAGCATGTAGAAGAACGTGATCACCAGCGTGGAGTTGGCCGCCGCCGCGCGCACCGGGCGCTGTTTCATGCGGTAGGCCATCACATCGCCGACCGTGAACCGCCCGGTGTTGCGCAGCCGCTCCCCGACGAGCAGCAGGGCGACCAGCCAGGCGACAAGCCAGCCGACGGAGTAGAGGAACCCGTCGTAGCCGTGGACGGCGATCGCCCCGGAAATACCGAGGAAGGACGCCGCGGAGAGGAAGTCACCGGAGAGCGCGATACCGTTCTGCACGCCGGTGAAAGCGCTTCCCGCGGCGTAGTAGTCGGATGTCGTCGAATTCCTGTTGGTGGCCTTGTAGACGATGTAGAGCGTAATGAGAACGAAAACGAAGAATACGCTCAGGTTGATGATCGGGCTGCCGGTCGTGGAGGCTGCGATCTGCACTGTCATTTCTTGCCGACTCCCGCCAGCTCGTGGATCCGGTCCACCTGAGGATCGAGTTTCTTACGCGCGTAGCGCCGGTACGTCAAGACGATCAGCATCGTCGACACGAACTGGAGCAGGCCGAAAACGGTGCCGATGTTGACCGCGCCGAACAGCTTGCGGCTCATAAACTCGTGGTCGTAGGCGGAGAAGAGCACGAAGGTCATGTACCAGCACAAGAAGAAGGCGCTCATGGGGAAGACGAACCAGAGCAGTCTCCTGCGGAGCAGCTTGAACTCCGGGCTCTGCTGAATCGCCTGGAAATCGGGCTCCCCGATGTCGTCACCGCGGTCGGCGAACCCCGGTCCGGCGGCCCGCTCGGATGGCCTGGCAGCGGGAGGTCGCACCGCATTGTTCATGGTTGTCTCCGGGGTTTTTCTGACGAGGCGTCCTTCGGAGCGCCCGGCTCGGGCGGCGGGGACGGGCAACCGGCGGCCCTTGACGCGGCAAGTGTAGTGAGGCGCCGTACGCAGTCAACGCCGCCCCCGGTGCTCGTCCGCCCAGGTGGACGCGTGAGACGGCGGGCATCCGGTTCAGGTGTCATCTCGGTTACGGTAAGGGGCCGCCGCGCCCCATGCTTTGTCGCATCCCTTCCGTGTTGTCCCCTTTGAAAGGAGGTCAGAGGATGACAGACGATCAGCAACGCATCGTTGCGGGACATTTCCGGGCCCGGCGTTGTGTCCCAAGTGGCCCCACTGATAGAACCTCCCCTCGTGCAGAACGTCCCATCGTGCGCGAGCACGGGTGCAGTGGACGCGCCACTGGGCAGTGAGTCTGCCGCTGGCATATGACGACTGCTCCGCGCTCGCCACTCCCTCCCCCGAGGTGTTAGAGAGTACGGTCAGGAATGCAGTCTGCGGGGGTGTTCCCGAAGAGCCGGAGGTAGGTTGATCTGTGGGTTTCCTCGATCGCTCTCGCATCATCGCCGAGCCGGGCTGGAATCGTTGGCTGATTCCGCCGGCTGCGCTCGCGATTCACTTCTCCATCGGCCAGGCGTACTCCTGGAGCGTTTTCAAGACACCCCTGGAAGATTCCCTAGATATTTCGGGGACGGCTAGCGCCCTCCCCTTCCAGATCGGCATCCTGGTGCTGGGACTCTCTGCCGCGTTCGGTGGAACGCTGGTCGAGAGGAAAGGACCGCGATGGGCCATGTTCGTGGCGCTCGTGGCCTTCTCGTCGGGATTCCTGATCGCCGCACTCGGTGTCGCCACGAGCAGTTACTGGCTGGTCGTGCTCGGGTACGGCGGCATCGGCGGCGTCGGCCTCGGTATCGGGTACATCGCACCGGTGTCCACCTTGATGAAGTGGTTTCCGGACCGGCCGGGCATGGCCACCGGCACGGCGATCATGGGTTTCGGTGGCGGTGCGCTGATCGCCTCTCCCTGGTCCACCGAGATGCTCAAGGCGTTCGGCAGCGACACCAGCGGTATCGCGCAGGCGTTCCTGGTGCACGGCCTGGCCTACGCCGCGTTCATGTCGCTGGGTGTGGTGCTCATCCGGGTGCCACCGGAGGGCTGGCGGCCGGCCGGCTGGACGCCTCGCGACGACGCCGGGAACAAGCTCGTCACCACCGCGAACGTATCGGCGAAGAACGCGGTGAAGACCCCGCAGTTCTGGCTGCTCTGGGTCGTGCTGTGCATGAACGTTACTGCTGGTATCGGGATCCTGGAGAAGGCCGCCCCGATGATCCAGGACTTCTTCCAGGACACGGACAGCCCGGTGAGCGCGACCGCCGCCACCGGGTTCGTCGCGCTCCTGTCCCTGGCCAACATGGCCGGTCGCTTCGTGTGGTCCTCGGTTTCCGACGTGGTCGGCAGGAAGAACATCTACCGCGTGTACCTGGGTGTCGGCGCCCTGCTCTACCTCACCATCATGCTCGAGAAGGACAGCAGCACCGTGTTGTTCGTCGTCTCGACCATGGTGATCCTGTCGTTCTACGGCGGTGGCTTCTCCACCGCACCGGCCTACCTCAAGGACCTGTTCGGCACCTACCAGGTCGGCGCGATCCACGGCCGGCTGCTGACCGCCTGGTCGGTCGCCGGGGTCGCCGGGCCCCTCATCGTGGACTCCATCGCGGACGCCGCGCATGAGGACGGGCACACGGGGCCGGGTCTGTACTCCTTCTCGTTCTCCCTCATGATGGGATTGCTCGTCATCGGCTTCATCGCCAACGAGCTGGTACGTCCGGTGAATCCGAAGTTCCATGAACCGGAGTCGGCGAGCTCGAAGGAGTCGGCGACGCCGGAAGAAGACCCCGATCCCATCCCGGCAGAGAGGCGGTAAACCGTGACGGACGCAGACGGCCCCGCGCCGAAGGCGACGACGAGTTCCCCCGTCGTGCTGGTCGTGGCGTGGCTCTGGGTGGCCATTCCGTTTCTGTACGGTTTGTATGAACTCGGCGTGAAGAGTAGCAAGTTGTTCGAGTGAGGTAGGCCGCGCCGGCGCATCGCCGCATCGATGCGCCGGCGCGCTGCCGGGTGTTCGACTTCCCCTTCCGGGGAAATCCCAGGAGAAACGGCATCGTGATACATCCCTGTGGGCAAGCCGGTCCGAGCGCGGAGCGCGTCTCATGACCCCGGGCAGGCATGCGGCCGCGCGCGATCGCTCGCCGTCGTGGTGGGCCGGCGTCGTGGAGTGGCGGAACTGGCGGCTGCCGGTGAAGCTGGGTGCCGTTCTGGTGGTGCCCGCCCTGCTCGCCGTCGCCTTGGGCGTCGTGCAGATCCAGCGCGACGTCGAACGCGCGAACACCTACGCGGACATGCAGCGGCTGGTCGAGCTGCGCGGTGAGCTGATGCCGTTGATCGGCGATCTCCAGATGGAACGGACCATGTCGGCCGAGCGGCTGCGTGGCGGTGCGTCCACCCACGAGGCCATGCTCCGGCAGCAGACCGGGCGCGTGGACCGCGCTCAGGCCGCCGTCGCCCGGACCATGAAGCGGGCACCCCGGCTCGAGGGGGCCTCGGCGCTCCGTTACCACGACGCGGTCAAGCTTCTGGACGGGCTGTCCGCCCTGCGCCGGCAGGTGACGTCCAAGGAGATCAGCTCGTGGACCGCGGTGAACGACTACAGCGAGATCATCAACGGTCTGCTCGACCTGGACCAGGCACTCGGCAGCCGGTTCGGTGAACCCAAGCTGTCCGGGACGGCGACCGCGCTGTACGACCTCGAGGTGGTCCAGGAGCAGGTCCACCTCCAGCATGTGATCGTGCTGGAGGGGGCCGAGCCCGGCAAGCTGGATGATGGCCGGCTCCTCAGGGCGCTGGCCGAGTCCGCGATCCGCATGGGGGACAAGCTGGGCGACTTCCGGGCCGTGGCCACCGAGGCGGAGAAGCGGGCCTACCAGCGGACGGTCACCGGCCCGGAGGTCGAGCGGCGCGCTCAGTTGCTCAATGCCGCGTTGTACCAGTCGGCGCGGTCGGAGCAGCCGGGCATCGGGCAGAACGGCACCGGGGACGCGACGCGGTTCTCCGTCCGCGACTGGAACAGCAGTTCGGAGCGGACCGGAGCGCTCATCGACACGGTGGCGAAGAGCCTCGCCGACCGGCTCCGGGTGACCTCCGCCGATCTCCAGGACCAGACGAGCGACCGGGCCGGCGCGGAGTCCGTGCTGCTCTTCGCCGTGCTCCTGCTCGCCCTCGCCATCGGCATCGGCATCGCCCGCCATCTGCTGCGTTCGCTCACCATCCTTCGCTTCACCGCGCTCGACGTGGCCGAGCGGCGGCTCCCGGAAGCGGTGTCGAGCATCCGCGAGGGCGAGGTGTCCACCACGTCGATCAGCGCGGTGCCGGTCCACACCACGGAGGAGTTCGGACAGCTGGCCAGGGCGTTCGACGCGGTGCACGGGCAGGCCGTGCGGCTGGCCGCCGAGCAGGCCGCGCTCCGTGGCGACCTGCGGGACACCCTGGTCAACCTCTCCCGGCGCAGCCAGAGCCTGGTGGACCGGCTGCTGCGGTTGATGGAGGAGCTCGAGCTGCACGAAGAGGACCCGGACCAGCTGGCCAGCCTCTTCAAGCTCGACCACCTGGCGACCCGTATGCGGCGCAACAACGAGAACCTGATGGTCCTGTGCGGCAGCACACCGGTCCGCCCCTCCGAGCAACGCGTGCCACTGGACCGCGTGTTGCGGGCCGCGGTCTCCGAGATCGAGCACTACCAGCGTGTGGTGGTCGAGCCCGTTCCCTCCGTCGAGGTGATCGGGTACGCTGCCGGTGACCTGGCGCGAATGGTCGCTGAGCTGCTGGACAACGCCACCGCGTTCTCCCCGCCCGAGACCCAAGTGGTCATCAGCAACACACTGCGCCCGGACGGTTCCGCACTGATCGAGATCCACGACGAGGGATTCGGGATGAGCGGTGCCGAATTGGCCAAGGCTCATCGGCGCGTAGCGGGGGACGCATCCGTGGAGGTACCTACGTCCCGCCAGATGGGCCTATCGGTCGTCGGCCGGCTGGCCCGCCGGCACGGCGTCACCGTGGAGCTGATATCGGACCGGGCCACCCGTGGCGGACTCCGGGCCGGTGTGCTGGTCCCGGCCAAGCTGATGCTGACCGACAAGCCCGCCCTCGCGGGCCGAGCAGGTTCACTGCCCGTCAGGCAGACCTCCGCCCAGGCCTCCGAGCCGGTGCGGACCCGCCCGGAGGCCGGCGGTGCCACCGCCGCACCGCTGCCGCGCCGCGCCCCCGACCTGGCCCGCTCGATACGCGGCGGTGACACCCCGGCGGTTTCCGGGCGCGGCGAACGTCCCCTGCCGAGCCGCCCCGGTTCCCCGCGGGCGTTCGCCGACCCCCAGCAGACCAAGGGACTGCCGCGCCGGAAGCCCGGCGGCGGGGCCGGCCGGCCCACCCCCTTCGGCGAGGACGCGCCGAAGCGGATCGGCGGCCGCCCCGGCACCGGCGGCGCACCCGTGAACGGCCGCGCCGCCGCGGCCCCCGGGCAGCCGCTGGTGCCACCTCAGCGGTCGCGTCCGGCCCCTCCGGAACAGGGCGCCGCTGCCTCGCCGTGGTTCGCGCCGACCGCCTCCGGGGAGGCACCGACGGGCCCGCGTGGCGAGGAGCGGCCCGCCGGGCGGACGCCCGCCGAGCGGCAGCCGGCCGAGCGGCGGTTCACCGAGCGGCAGCCGGCCGAGCGGAAGCCGGCGGACCACCCTCCGGCGTCCGGACTTCCCCGGCGGCCCGTTCCGGCTCCGCCCGGGTCCCCCCAGGAGAGCCGGCCGGGGCCCGCGGGCGACCGTCGCCGCGCCGACCAGGAGCCGTCGGGCGGAGCGCAGTCGGCCGGCCGCCCCCAGGCCGAACGTCCCCAGGCAGAACGGCCCCAAGCCGAACGTCCCCAGGCCGAACGCACCCAGGCCGGGCTGCCCCGGCGGGTGCCGCGCCAGAGTCCGGCACCGGACCGGGCCAAGCCCCCCGCGCCGGACCCGGCCAAACCGCGTGCCGCCGGGGACGAGGCGGCCGCGCGGGTGGACGCCGGCCGCACCCACAGGTTCCTCAGCAACTACCAGTCAGGCATCCGTCGGGCTCACCCCGACGAGACGTAAGGGCTCAGCGAAGATGGACAGGAAGAACCCATGACCTCACCCCACCTGCGGGAGGTGAGCCAGTTCGGATGGCTGGTCACCAACTTCACCGAGCGGGTGCCCAATGTGGCACACGCCGTGGTGGTCTCGGCCGACGGACTGTTGCTCACCGCCTCGAACGGGCTGGCGGACGATCGTGCCGAGCAGGTCGCCACCATCGCGGCGGGGGCCATCAGTCTGATCCAGGGCGCCGCCCAATGCCTGATGACCGGTGATGTGCGGTCGTCCGTCATCCAGATGCAGTACGGAAACATGCTGCTGATGTCGATCAAGGACGGCTCGTGCCTCGTGGTGCTGGCGGCGCCGGACTGCGAGATCGGTCAGGTGGCGTACGAGATGACGGTCCTGGTCGATCAGGTCGGCGAGATGCTGACCCCGGAACTACGCGCCGAGCTTCAGGAGTTGAATCTCCAGGGAATGCATCGGACAGCAGTCAAATAGGCCGGACGGGGAGATCATGAGCACCGGTGAGGGCCCTTCCGGGCAGGGATCTCGGAGAGAACAGGGGGCGGAGGACGAACAGACTTTCGCCGATGTGCTCAACGCCTTCAGTTTCGGCAAAGGGCGACGCGGGCGGAAGGCGTCTCGCTCCGGCGGGACGCCCGAGCCCCCGTCCCCGGCGGAGACCGAGGACGTCCGGCCGGAGAGCCGCGCGGAATCCTTCCCGCGGACGCCGCCGGAGCGTGAGCAGTCGGACGGCTGGGAGTCCGAGCACGATGAGAGCCAGGGCCCGGCCTCGCTGGTGCGTGCCTACTCATGGACGCGCGGGCGGACCAGGTCCCACCATCACTTCGAGGTCGAGACCCTGGTGACCACCACCGAGCTGGGGCACCGCTCCACCGACGTGGTGCAGGCGGACCACTACCCGGTGATCGCGCTGTGCCAGGAGCCGCGGTCGGTGGCCGAGGTGGCGGCCATGCTCTCGGTGCCGCTGGGCGTGGCCAAGGTCCTGCTCGGCGACATGGCGGAACGCGGGCTGATCGTCGTGCACCGGACGCCCTCCGCGGAGGGCGAGGTCCCGGACCGCGCCCTGATGGAGCGGGTGCTGGTGGGGCTTCGACGGATCTAGCGAAAGGCGCCGGAACCGCGCCGCCCTCTGCCGGAGAGAGTGCTCTCCGGCAGAGGGCGGCGCGGTTGTCGTTGATGCCTGGAATGTTCCTCGGCGAGCGCGCACTCGCTGATCGCTTGTGCGCGTTCGAAGCCAATATTGAGCAGTTTCAAACTCTTGACGTGGCTCGACCTGATCGGTTTACTCCCTGACACGCCGATGTCACGTAATCGGCGGCAGAGGTACGCCCAGCCGGTATGCGGCCCCGCCGCGAGCCCGGACCAAGTCGCCAGGTCGCTGTCTGCGACCGAGGCGGGGCCGTGCCCCCGGATCATGGAGCTCTCAGCGATGAGCCTGAACCGTATGCGCATCCGCACCACCCTGGGCGCCGCCGTGGCCTGCGCCGCGGCCGCCACGGTCGGTTTTCTCGCCCCCGGTACCGCCTCGGCCTCGGCCGCCGCGGTCACCCTTCCGCCGGTGCACGCCGGCTTCGACTACCAGATCGGCGGGGCGTACACCCCGCCGGCCGGGGTGCGGGTGGTCAGCCGCGACCACAGCGCCTCCCCGGCCTCCGGCCTGTACAACATCTGTTACATCAACGCCTTCCAGACCCAGGCCGTCGGCGACCCCGGCGGCCCGGACGACTGGGACCAGGACCTGTTGCTGAAGGACGGCGACGGCGAGGTCGTCATCGACCCGGACTGGGACGAGGCGATCCTGGACATCACCACCGACGCGAAGCGGCGCAGCATCGCGGACAAGATCAAGGTCCAGATCGACGAATGCGCCGCCAAGGGCTTCAACGCGCTGGAGCTCGACAACTTCGACACCTACACCCGGGAGGTCGTCGAGGGCCGGATCACCGCCTCGCACGCCCAGACCTACATCCGCATCCTCTCCGCCTACGGCCATGACAAGGGCCTGGCCGTCGGCCAGAAGAACACCGTGGAACTGGCCCCGAACCACACGGCGAACGGCCTGGACTTCGCCATCGCCGAGGAGTGCGGCAGCTGGAACGAGTGCTCCCGGTACCTCTCGGCGTTCGGGAACCACGCCATCTTCATCGAGTACAAGGACGCGGGCATGAAGAAGGCATGCCAGTACGGTGACCGGGTGAGCGTCGTGCAGCGTGACGTCAACGTCTCACCCGCGGGCAGCAGCGGCTACGTCCGCAAGACCTGCTGAAACCCCGCCCCCGGCGGGCACGCCACCCCCCACGCTCGACTCCGGGGGGCCGGGTGCGCGGGACGGTCCCCGTCCCGCCCCGGCTCCCCGGCCTGCCGCGGCCATGCCCGGACCGCCATGCCGTTCCGAGGGCGCCGCTCATTCATTGATCAACTGGAGGCAGACATGGACGCGGTTCATCGCGTGCGCGGCGGCCCGTCCCGGCGTGACGTCCTGCGGGGCGGTGGTGCGCTGGCGCTCACCGGCGCCGCGGGTGCGGCGGTGGCCGGATGCGGTACCGGCCTGGGGGTGGACTCCGACGGAGTCGTCCACATCGAGGTGTGGCACGGGCAGACCAGCTCCGCGCTGAACGTGGTCAAACGGCTCGTGGCCGACTTCCACCGGAGCCACCCGAAGATACGCATCGATCTGAGCGGCGGGGTGCTGGCGGACGACATGCTCCAGAAGGTGATGGCCGGTCTGGTGGCCGGCTCCCCGCCCGATGTCGCCTACATCTTCGGCTCCGACCTGGCCAGCGTCGCCAGAAGCTCCCAGCTGGCGGACATGACGACGGTCGTGGAATCCGGGCAGGTGCCCTGGAAGCAGTACTGGCCCGCCGCCCGGGACGGCGTCACCGTCGACGGTGTGGTCCGCGCGGTGCCCGCGGTGCTGGACGCGCTCGCCGTGGTGTGCAACAAGACGCTCTTCCACCGGGCCGGACTGGACCTGCCCGCGCCCGGCTGGACCTGGCAGGACTTCGTCGAAACCGCCAGGAAGCTGACCGACCGCGGCAAGGGCACGTTCGGCACCGGCTGGCCCGCCGCGGGCGACGAGGACACCGTGTGGCGGATGTGGCCCATGATCTGGGATCTGGGCGGGGAGGTCATCGACGAGGACACCCGGCGGATCGGGTTCGCGGGCGAGCCCGGCATCCGCGCTCTGGAAGTGCTCCAGGCGCTCGCCCAGGACAGAAGCGTCTACGTCGACCCCAAGCCCGGTGGCGAGCAGATGTACCAGGCGTTCGCGTCCGGCCGCCTGGGGATGGTCGCGACCGGCCCCTGGCAGCTGCCCGACATCCGCCAGGCCGAGATCGACTACCACGTCGTCCCGCTGCCCAGCTTCAGCGGCAGACCGGTGACCATCTCCGGCCCCGACACCTGGAGCGTGTTCGACAACGGCTCCGCGCGTCTGAAGGCCGCCCGGACGTTCGTCGGCTGGCTCATGCGGCCCGGACCGGCGTACCTCTGGGACACCGGGGTGGGCAGCCTGCCGCAGAGCCGGCCGGCCGAGCGCCGGCCGCGGTGGCGGGCGCACGCGGCCGAGGTGCCCGGTCTGTCGGTGTTCACCGAGGCGCTCCGGACCGCCCGGGTGCGTCCCGTCGACCGGGCCTACCCCAAGATCTCCATGCCGTTCGGCGAGGCCATCACCGCCGTCCTGCTCGGGAAGAGCACACCGGCCACGGCGCTGCGGCGATGCGCCGACGAAGCCAACGCCGCCATGGCCACGGTGCGTTGAGGAGCTCCACATGTCCCGTCTGCCCACCCCCATCACCCTTCCGGACGTGACGCCACCGGCCGGTCCGGCACGCCGCCGACGCCGCCGGGAAGCCGCCACGGCCTGGGCGTTCGTCCTCCCCTCCGTCCTGGTCATCCTGGGCCTGAGCGTCATCCCCGTCCTGTGGTCACTGCTGCTGTCGTTCCAGTACAGCGACCTCCTCACGCCGAGCGTCTGGGTGGGCTGGGACAACTACCGCCAGCTGGCCGACGATCCGCAGTTCGGGCAGGCCGTGCGCAACACACTGGTCTACACGGCGCTGTACGTGCCGCTGAGCATCGGCCTGGGGCTGTTCCTGGCGCTGGTCCTCAACCGCCGCATCCGGTTCGTCGGCCTCTACCGCACCCTGCTCTTCGTGCCGTTCGTGGTCTCGGCCGCCGCCCAGGGCGTCCTGTTCGCCTTCATCCTCGACCCGGAGTTCGGCGCGGCCAACTCACTGCTGCACCGCATCGGAGTCTCCCCCCAGGGCTTCCTGTCCGATCCGGCCCAGGCCCTGCTGGTCCTGGTGGGCATCTCCCTGTGGAGCGGCACCGGCTTCTGCGTCGTGATCTATCTCGCGGCGCTCCAGGACGTCCCCCGGGAGCTCGTCGAGGCCGCCACCCTGGACGGTGCGGACCGCCGGCACGTGCTGCGCCATGTCACCCTGCCCACCATCGCACCGGTCAGCGTGTTCCTGCTGCTGTGGCAGACGATCACCGCCCTCCAGGTGTTCGACCTGGTGTACGTGACGACGAAGGGCGGGCCGCTCGGATCCACCACCGTGATCGTCTACTTCGTCTGGGAACAGGCGTTCCGGAACTTCACCGCCGGCTACGGGGCCGCGGCGGCCTACGTCCTCGGCGCCGCCCTGCTCCTGATCGCGGCCGGGACCCGTCTGGTCCGGCGCCGCGAGGACCGCCGTCTCAAGGGAGCCACGTCATGACGGACCTGTCCCACCTCCCGGGGAGGACCGCCGACCGGCTCCGGCCGGCCGGCCGGACCTCCGAAGAGCCCGTGGCCCGCCCACGGCGCCGGCTCCGGCTGCCGTTCAGCCCGTGGCATCTGCTGCTCGCTCCGCTGGCGCTGCTCTTCGCCGTACCGCTGATCTGGCTGGGGCTCAGCTCCGTAATGAGCGACGCGGAGATCAACCGGTTCCCGCCGGCGCTCTGGCCCTCCGGCATCGACCTGGACGGCTACCGGTACGTCCTGGGCAACGCGATGTTCCCGCGCTGGTTCGCCAACTCCCTGATCGTCTCGGCCGTCGCGGTCGTCTCGAACCTGCTGCTCGGAACGCTGGGCGGATACGCCTTCGCCCGGATGCGGTTCGGCGGGTCCCGGGTGCTGCTGGTGCTGATGCTGGCCACCATGGCCATCCCGTTCCAGCTGACGATGATCCCGACCTTCCTGGTCATGCGGAAGCTGGGACTCACCGACACCCTCGGGGCGCTGATCGTCCCGTCGCTGGTGACGCCGTTCGCGGTGTTCCTGCTGCGGCAGTTCTTCCTCTCCCTGCCCAGGGAGCTGGAGGAAGCCGCCTGGATCGACGGGTGTTCGCGGCTGCGGGTGCTGTTCCAGATCGTGGTCCCGCTGTCCCGCCCGGCGCTGAGCACCGTCGCCGTCCTCACCTTCCTCACCACCTGGAACGACCTGTCGTGGCCGCTCATCGCCCTGAACCACGAGGCCAACTACACCCTCCAACTGGGCCTGACCACCTTCCGGGGACAGCACCACACCCAGTGGTCGGCCGTGATGGCGGGCAACGTCATCACCGTCCTGCCGGTGCTGCTCGCCTTCCTCGCCGCCCAGAAGACCTTCGTCCGGTCGATCACCTCCACCGGCCTCAAGGGCTGACCACGCTCCGCACCACCCCTCATCGCACCTCTTCGGGAACCTTCATGCCGCCCAGCTTCGACCTGCTCGTCATCGGGGACGCCAACCCCGACGTCATCATCGGACCGCTCGACGCCCCACTCGCCTTCGGCCAGCGCGAACAGCTCGTCGACAGCGGCGCACTCACCATCGGCGGCTCCGCCGCGATCACCGCGTGCGGCGCCGCCCGGCTGGGGCTGCGCGTGGCCTTCGCCGGACGCGTCGGGGACGACGGCGCCGGACACTACATGCGCGACCGGCTCGCCGCGCACGGCGTCGACGTCCAGGCGCTGCACCTGGACGAGAGCCGGCCGACACCGCTCACGGTCATCGTCACCCGCGGCGACGACCGTGCCATCCTCACCGCGCCGGGCACCCTCGCCGCGACGACCGGGGCCGACGTCCCCGAACGCCTGCTCACCTCGGCCCGGCACGTCCACTCCGCGTCCTTCTTCCTCATGCCGCAGCTCGCCGCCGACCTGCCCGGCCTCTTCGACACCGCCCGCGCGGCGGGCGCCACCACCTCGCTCGACACCAACGACGACCCCTCGGGCCGATGGGACCTCGCGCCACTCGCGCCCGTCCTGGCCCGGACCGACATCCTGCTGCCCAACGCGGACGAGGCACACCGGCTGGCCGGCACCGACGGCACCTCCGTCGCCGCGGCCGCCGAATCCCTCGCCCGCCAGGTCCCGCTGGTGGCCGTCAAGAACGGGGCGGACGGCGCCCTGTGCCACGACGGCCGGACCCTGCACACCACCGCCGGCCTCCGGGTGACACCCCAGGACGCCGTCGGCGCGGGCGACAGCTTCAACGCGGGCTTCCTGGCCGCACGGCTGGCGGGCCGGTCCACCACCGAGGCGCTCGACCTCGCCGCCGTATGCGGTGCGCTGTCCACCCGCGCCGCAGGCGGCACCACCGCCCAGCCCACCTGGGAAGAAACCCTCACCCACCTCACCGCCAACGGAGACAGCCCGTCATGATCAACCCCAAAATCGTGCTGGTCGGCGCCGGCAGCGTCGTCTTCACCCAGGGCCTGCTGGCGGATCTGTTCGCCTTCCCCGAGCTGAGGACCGCGCACATCGCCCTGCACGACATCGACGCGGAACGCCTGGCCACCGCCGAGGCCGCCGCGCGGTACATCGCCGGGAAACGGGACGCCGCCGTGCGCATCACCGCACACGCCGACCGGCGCGCGGCGCTCGAAGGCGCCGACTTCGTCATCAACATCGTCCAGATCGGCATGGGCGAGGCCACCCGTACCGACTTCGAGATCCCCGCGCGCCACGGTGTGCGGCAGACCATCGGCGACACCCTCGGCGTCGGCGGCATCTTCCGCGCCCTGCGCACCTTCCCGTTCCTCAAGGCGCTGGGCGAGGACATCGCCGCCGTGTGCCCCGAGGCGTGGCTGCTCAACTACACCAACCCGATGGCCATGAACGTGCAGTACCTGGTGGCGGCGACCGGTCTGACCCGGGTGGTCGGCCTGTGCCACTCGGTGCACTGGACCATGCACGACCTGTGCGCCCTGCTCAAGGTCCCCTTCGAGGAGGTCACCTACCGTGCCGCCGGCGTCAACCACCAGGCGTGGGTGCTGCGGTTCGAGCACGACGGCACCGACCTGTACCCCCGGCTGGACGCCCTGATCGCCGAGGACGAGCAGCTGCGCCGCCGGGTGCGTGTCGACATGTACCGGCGGCTGGGCTACTACCCGACCGAGACCAGCGAGCACTCTTCCGAATACGTGCCCTGGTACCTGCACCACGACAGCGAGATCGAGCGGCTGCGGCTGCCCATCGGCGCCTATCTCGGCATCGTCGAGGAGAACGTGGCCGAGTACGAGCGCACCCGCGACGCCCTCGCCAGCGGCGCGTGCATCGACGTCGAGGGAACCATGGAATACGCCCCGCAGATCATCCACTCCATGGTGACCGGCACCCCCAGGACCGTCTACGGCAATGTGCCCAACCGGGGGCTCATCGAGAACCTCCCCGCCCACGGCGTCGTCGAAGTGCCATGCCTGGTCGACCGGTCCGGTGTCCAGCCGACCCGGGCCGGTGCCCTCCCCCCGCAGCTCGCCGCGCTCAACCGCACCTACCTCAGCATGAACGACCTCGTGGTGCGCGCCGCCCTGGAGGACGAGCCGCGCCACATCCGGCACGCGGCCATGACCGACCCGGCGACCGCCGCCGCCCTGCGGGTCGAGCAGATCTGGGAGCTGTGCGACGACATGGTGCGCGCGCACGCCGACCGGCTGCAACCCGCGCTGCGCGCCACCCTCGGCAGCTGAGAACCCTCGCCGCCACCCACCTACGTCACGGAGAATCATGTCCCACACCAGTGATGAGATCGCCAGCCAGCCGGAGTGCTGGGAGCGGGCGGTGAGCGAAGCGCCGCGCCACGCCAAGGCGCTGCCCGCGCCGGGCGAGCGGGTCGCGGTCATCGGCTGCGGCACCTCGCTGTTCATGGCCCAGGCGTACGCGCGGCTGCGCGAAGGCATCGGCCACGGCATCACCGACGCCTATCCGGCGTCCGAGGCGCGGCTGCTCAGGCCCTACGACCGGATCCTCGCCCTCACCCGGTCCGGCACCACCACCGAGATCGTCTCGGCGCTCGAGGAGGCCGCGGAACCGGCGCGGATCACCACGGTCACCGCCGTCGCCGACTCCCCGGCGACGGCCAAGGCCGACGAGGTGATCTGCCTGGACTACGCCGACGAGCGGTCGGTGGTGCAGACCCGGTTCCCCACCACCGAACTGCTGTTGCTCCGTGCCCACCTCGGGCTCCCCACCGACGACGCGCTCGCCGACGTGGCCACCGCGCTCGCCTCGCCGCTCCCCGACGAGCTGACCGGCGCCGAGCAGATCACCTTCCTCGGGGCCGACTGGAGCGTGGGCGTCGCCCACGAGGCCGCGCTCAAGGTGCGCGAGGCGGCGGCCCATTGGACGGAGTCCTACTCCGCCATGGAGTACCGGCACGGCCCGATCGCCGTGGCCCGCGCGGGCCGGGCCGTGTGGAGCCTGACCCCCGTGGCGGACTCACTCGCCGACCGGGTCGGCGCCACCGGGGCGTATCTGCGCCAGGGCGTTCTCGATCCGCTGGCCGAACTCGTCCTCGCCCAGCGCCTGGCCGTCCGTCTCGCCGAGAACGCCGGCCGGAACCCCGACCGGCCCGAGCACCTGACCCGCTCGGTCATCCTCGGCTCCCAGGACTGAACCGACCGACCGGCTGAACCTCCCCTCACCACCAGGACGTCTCCCATGCCCCTCGCCTCCACCGACCGGGTCCTCGCCGCCACCCCGCTGGCCGCGGGCGCCTTCAACGTCGTACTCATCGAGCAGCTCGAAGCGGTCCTCACCGGGGCGGCGCGGGCCGGGCTGCCGGTGATCGTGCAGATCAGTGAGAACGCCGTGGCCTACCGCGGCGCGCTCGCGCCGCTCGCCGCGGCGGCCCACGCGGCCATCGCCGCCACCGAAGTGCCGGTGGCCCTCCACCTGGACCACGCCACCCGGGTCGACCTCATCGAGGAGGCCGTGGCCCGCGGCTTCACCTCCGTCATGTACGACGGGGCGCACCTGCCCTGGGAGGAGAACGTGGCCCGCACCCGGGAGGTCACCCAGTGGTGTCATGAACGGAAGGTGTTCGTCGAGGCGGAGCTCGGCGAGATCGGCGGAAAGGACGGAGCACACGCGCCGGGTGTCCGGACCGATCCGCGGGAGGCGGCGCGGTTCGTCGCCGACACCGGCGTCGACGCCCTCGCGGTCGCGGTCGGCACCTCCCACCAGATGAGCGACCGGACCGCCACGGTCGACCTGGACCTGGTGCGCGCACTGCGCGCCGCCGTACCGGTACCCCTGGTGCTGCACGGCTCGTCCGGGGCGGACGACGCGACGCTCCAGGCGGCCGTCCACGCCGGCATGAAGAAGATCAATATGTCGACCCATCTGAACGTGGTCTTCACCGGAGCCGCCCGCGCGACGCTCGACGCCGACCCGGCCGTGGTGGACCCGCGCCGCTATCTGCGGCCGGCCCGCCACGCCATGGCCGGCGAAGTGGCCCGCCTGCTCCGGCAGCTCAACACCCCGCAGCAGGTGCTCACGGCGACCGCCCCGGCGGCCCGCTGAGAAAGAACGCCTGAGAAACAGCGTCCGAGCAAGAGTGCCCGAGAAACAGTGCCCGAGAAATAGTGTGCCAAGCGGCTCTCGGGCGCGGCCGCGGCACACGGGCGCGGGACCAGTCGGCGAGGTGGCCGACGGCCGGGCGCTCCGGAGACCTCAGTCCGGGGCGTCCACGGGGCCGTCGGTCACCTCGCCGAGCACCTCCCGCACCTGGCCCCGGAGCCATGCGTGGGCCGGATCGCCGTCGTGGCGGTGGTGCCAGGTCATGACCATCCGGGCCGGGGGCAATTCCACGGGGAGCCGCCGGGTGACGAGGCCGAGCCTCGCCGCGGCGGGTCGGCAGACCCGCTCGGCCACGATGACCACGGCGTCCGAACGGGACACCACCTCCAGCGCCGCGGCGCTGGTCGGCAGGGACGCGATCACCCGTCGGCGCAGGCCCCGCTCGGCGAGGGCGTCGTCGACGGCGTTGTGCAGCCGGCCACGGCGCGAGACGGTCACGAAGGCCATCCGGGTGAGCTTGTCGACATCGACCCTCCCCTTGGCCAGCGGATGGCCCCGCCGCAGTACCAGGACCATCCGGTCGGTACCCACCACGTCGGAGGAGATCTCGGGACGGTCCGGCTCCCGGGCGCCGATCTCCAGGTCGACGTGGCCACGGGTGAGATCGGGCTGGTCGGCGGACGCCTCGGCGAGCAGGCTCAGGCGGATGTTCGGGGCCGTGGCACCGACCCTGGCGATCAGCGGCGCGGCGAGGGCGCCCAGCAGCGCGTCATGACCGCGCACCGTGAAGTGGCGGCTCAGCCGGGCCAGGTCGAGCCGGCGCACGGGGGTGAGCACGGCGGTGGCCCGCCGGACCAGTTCGCGGGTCTCCTCGCGCAGTTCCAGGGCGCGCGGGGTCGGGACCATGGTGCGGCCGGCCCGTACCAGGATCTCGTCGCCGGTCGCGCGCCGGATCCGGGCCAGTGTCCGGCTCATCGCCGGCGCTGAGAGATTCAGCCGGTCCGCCGCCCCGGACACGCTGTTCTCCTCCAGCAGCGCGTCGAGCGCCACGAGCAAGTTGAGATCCACATGCGCCACGGTAAGGGGTCCGCGGCACCGGGTCAGGACAGCGGGGAGATGGGGGTGGGCAGGGCGATCGTGGAGGTGGCGTGGGCGATGTTCTCCGGGCCGTTCTCCGGCGGCCAGAATCCCTGTTCGTAGGAGGTCCGGCGGATCTCCAGCCGGGCGTTGAGGTCGGGGAAGGGCCAGATGTGGGTGATGCGGGGGATGCCGTCCAGGCCGTACATGGCCGTCGTCAGGGGGTGGAGCCGGACGCGTGGCGGCACCGCGGCCTCCCAGCCGGCCATCGTGGGCACCAGACCGCCGACCTTGAGGTGGTAGGTGCGGAACTCGTAGACGGAGCCGTAGTGGCCCGGCTCGACCGGTGGCAGGAAGGGGAACGGCGCGTAGCTCTCCACCTGGAAGGCGGTCAGGTGCTCGCCGATGCCGAACGGATCGGAGCTGGTGAGGACGCGCCGGCGCTCCTCGGAGAGTTCCTCGGCGTCCTCGAAGCCGCGCAGCACGAGCAACTGCCCGACGATGACGCCGTGTTCGGGCTCCCAGCAGCCGAGCAGCCGGCCGCCGGCACTCGTGGTGTAGGTCTCCAGCGCGGACAGGGCCTTGGGGACGGTGCGCAGCTTGAGGGACAGGGTCGCGAGTTCGTAGAGCATGCTAAAGTGAAGCATCACTTTAGTTACGGAGGCAAGCCCGGAGGAGGACCCGCCCGTGGACACCACCGCCGACGTGCCTGACGTGCCCGGCGTGTCCGAGGGGCGCGGAACGCGGCAGCGTCCCCGGAGTGCGCGCAGCGCACGGGCGCATGACGCGGTCCTGACCGCGACCAGCGCGCTGATGCGCGAGGAGGGCATGGCCGCGGTCACCATCGACCGGATAGCCGGCCGGTCCGGTGTCAGCACGGCGACCATCTACAAGCACTGGCCCTGCAAGGCCGCCATCATGGCGGAGGCGTTCGGCCGGGACACGGCCGAGGCGGTGGCCTTCCCCGACACCGGCCGCCCCGTCGCCGACCTGGTCACCTACGCGACCGATCTGCTGACCTACTACACCAGCCCGGAAGGCACCCTCTTCGGGCAGCTGCTGGCCGCCTGCGCCGCCGAGCCGCAGGCGGCGCCGTACTTCCACGAGTTCTTCCTGCTGCCCCGCAGGGCGGCGCTGGAGCCGTACTGGGACCGGGCCGCCGAAGCGGGACTGACCCGGCCGGGCGTGGACGCGTCAACGGCCACGGACGTGCTGCTGGGCGCCCTGGCGTTCCGCCTGATGGCCGGGCACGCATCGCTGGCCCCCGACGAGGTGCGCACGCTGGTGGAGTACGCCCTGCACGGTCTGCTCGTACCGGCGGACGCGGGGGACGGCGCACCATGAGGTGGCCCCCGCCACCGGGCGGGGGCCACCTTCGGCGGGTGCCGGGTTCTCAGCGCGTGTACACCTCGGCACGGTCCACGCTCACGAACGAGGCCCCCGACTGGGCGTTGTGCTCGCCGGTGACCCGGACGCGCAGGGTGTGCCGGCCGTAGGCGAGCCGGGGACTGAGGTACTGGAGGGTCTCGCCGGTGCGGATCGCGCCGTAGAAGTCGACGCGTTGCTCGGCGCCGCCGTCGATGCTGAGGGCGGCGATGCCGTTGCCGGTGTCGCGCACCGACAGCAGGGCGATCCGGGTTCCGGTGAAGGAGAAGGTGGCGGTGTTGCCCGCCCGGTCGCTCCAGTGGTCGTCGCTCCAGAAGCACTGGGTGGCGCAGCCGGTGCCCGAGTTCCAGGTGCCGGTGTACGCGACGGTGCCGGCGCCGCTGGAACGGGCGTCGTCGTTGATCCAGTACGTGCCCGCTCCCGGGTCGCCGGAGGGCAGGTCCTGTGTGGCCCCCATGGCGAGCGGCCGGCCCAGGTCGGGGCTGCCGTCGGCGCGCCAGGAGATCTTCTGGGCGCGGGTGGTGCGGTCGGTGTAGGTGTTCACCGACGTGGTCTTGGCGTGGTAGACGATCCAGTCCTCCGTGCCGTCGGGGGAGCGGAAGAACGCGTGGTGGCCGGGGCCGAAGACGCCGTGGTCGTCGGCGCGGGAGAACACCGCGCCGGTGTGCTGGGTCCAGTTGCCGGGCACGAGGGGGTCGGCGCCGTCCGGCAGGGACATCATCCAGACCTGGTAGTCCGGCTTGCCCGTGTCGCAGGTGGAGTACGTCATCCAGGTGCGGCCGTTGCGGTACAGGAACTCGGCGCCTTCGCGCACCTCGGGGCAGCCGCCGGCCGCGTTGAAGGCGACGGCGTTGCCCGAGACGGTGTAGGGGTTGGACATCGGGGCGATGTTGATGCCGTTGTGCTGGTACTGGTTGATCCCGGAGTAGGCGAGGTAGAGCCGCCCGTTGAGCTGGAGGACGCTGGGGTCGATGGCGAAGTCGTTCGGGTGGTTGGGCGGTGTCAGACGGGACTTGAAGTGGTAGGGGCCCGCCGGGTCGTCACGGTCGGACTCCAGCACGTAGATCCGGTGGTGGTCGTCCACGCCGTCGTCGGCGGTGTAGTAGAGGTACCAGCGCTCGTTGAAGCGGTAGAACTCCGGTGCCCAGATGTGCTGGTTGCGGGAGCTGTCGGTGTCCGTCCACACGGTGATGGGGTCGGCCTCGAGCAGGGTGCCGAGCGAGGAGGAGCGCCACATGCGGATGCTGCCGCCCTGCGTGGTGGTCAGGTAGTAGGACCCGTTCCAGAAGGTCATATACGGGTCCGGACCGGTGTTGAGCGGATTGCGGAAGGTGCCCGCGGCGGCTTGCGGTGTCGCTTCGGTGCGCGGTGCCGTGGCGGCGCCGGGGGTCGCGGCGGTGGCCGCCGGGGTGGCGACGAGGCCGCACAGGATGGCCAGAAGTGCGGTGAGCAGTGCCGCGTAGCGGCGGGCGGTGCGGGGCCCTGGGCCCATGGATGGCTCCTCACATCGGGTCGAGCGCGGGTGGTGGGGGGTTGGCGGCGGGTGGCCGGCCCGTCGGGTGGTGCGACGGGTCACCGGCCGTCCGCGGCCGTCAGCGCGCCGAGTGCACTGGCCTGGGTGCGCCAGTCCACCTGGTTCGGGGTGGTGCCCGACCAGCGCTGGCCGAGCCGGTTGAGGGAGTCCCGGTCGGTGCGCCAGATCGAGTCGGCCTGCCGGGTGATGTACGCCCGGTACGTGGCCGATCCGGTGGCGTCCGCGAGATCGTCGAGATGCCGCATGAAGACGCCCTTGAACTGTTTCTGGTTGTCGTCGCAGGTGTTCGTGCCGGTGTCGCAGGACTCGGTCAGGACACCGTCGCGGGTCAGCGCCGTCGAGGTGGTCGCGGCGTCGGCCAGGCGCCGGGCGGTGTCCAGGTACTGGCCGTTGCCGGTGGACCGCCACAGTTGGGTGAAGGCGCCGATGGCGAGCCCCTGGTTGTAGCTCCACACGGTCTGGCCGTTGTTGCGGCAGCCGCTGGTCAGCCCGTCGTTGACCAGTCCGGAGCTGTTGATCATGCCGCTGTTCAGGTACCAGGTGGCGGCCGTGGCCGCCCGGTCGCCCCACACGGTGTCGCCGGAGACCCGCTGGTGCAGCGAGGTCGTCAGCCACAGGTACAGCCCGTTGGTCACGGCGTTCTTGTAGGTGCGCTCCCGGTCCCACCACACACCGCCGCCGCAGGTGCCGGTGTCCCAGTACTGGTGGACGTAGGTGGCGATGGTGACCGCCTCGTCCAGATAGCGCCGCTCGTGCGTGTAGTCGTACGCGGTCAGCCAGGCCACCCCCCACCAGGCCGCGTCGTCGATGGCGCGGCTGATGAAGTGGCCCTCCACCGCGTCGGAGCTGCGCCCGCCGGCCGGGAAGACGCCGCGGTTCTGCTCGAAGGTGCGGGCGATGACCCAGTCGTAGTCGTGCCGTCCGGTGCGCTCGGCGAAGTCGATGAGCGAGGTGACCGCGACGGCCGAGTTCCACCAGCTGCTGCGCCACCAGCCCTCGTAGGTCTGGTACGACGCCATCAGCGCGTCCGCCGCGGCGCGCGCCCGGGTCGGCGCGGGCCTGACCCAGGCCGTGCAGCTGCCCTCCTGGTGGGCGGCCTCTCGGCCGCATGCGCGGACCGCGCCGCCGAACATCAGCCCGCGCGGGTCCCGGGTGGCGAACATGGCCGTTCGTGTCGAGGTCTTGCCCGAGGCCACGCTGGTACGGCCGAGGGAGGAGCCCTCGGGCCAGGTGGCGCCGTTGTCCCAGGAGCGGTCGAGCCAGATCTCGTCGCCCGCGCCGCCGCTGTCGATGACGCCCCACGCCATCCCGTTCTTCTGGTCCACGTGGACGCTGATGGTGCGTCCGAACAGCGTGGTCGAGGGCACCGGGCGGTCGTCGCCGGCCGCGGTGGCGGGGTCGGCGCCGTCGCAGAACGTGCCGTCGCACACCTTCGGGTAGACCCAGCCGGTGCAGGTGACGCCGCCGGCGTCACCGCAGGCGCGGACCCAGCCGCGCCGGTGTGCCACCGGGTCGGTGAGGTTGTACATCAGGGTGCGGGTGCCGGTCCAGGTGCTGGGGATGCTCGCCTTGCCGAGCAGGCCGTCCCAGGAGGCGCCCCGGTCCCAGGAGCGGTCGAGCCAGACCGCGTCACCGGTCACGCCGTTGTCGATGCTGGCCCAGGCCATGTTGTCGGGGTCGGACACATGCAGCCGGAGGATGCGGCCATGGAGGTTGACCTCCGGCACGGGGAAGGTTTCGCGCTGTGCCTTGGAGGGGTCGAGGGTGTCGCACGCCAGCGCGCAGACCGGGGTGGCGGCACGGGACGGTGTGGGGAGGAGGACGAGACCGGCCAGGGCGATGGCCAGGGTCAGGAGTCCGCGAAGGACCCGGTGGAGACGCGCTGACATGACGTACCCGCCTTTCCGTGGGGGCCGTGCGCGTGCGGAGGTGGGGGAGGGGAGGGGAGAGGCGGCGGCCGCCCGCGCGGGGCGGCCGCCATGACGGGACCGAAGGCGCGGGCCGGTCGGGCCGTGCCCGCGGGTGGCGTCAGGGAGCCCAGGGGGGCTCGATCGCCCAGGTGGTGTCCTCGGTGAAGGTGGCCGGGTTGTCCCAGTCGTGGGTGCCGCCCGACTGGGCCAGCCACAGCTCGGCGTCGATGTGCCGCAGATACTGGCCGGGGAAGTTGGCGGCCGACATCCGGATGCCGCCGTTGCCCTGGATCGGGCACCAGGTCGCGTCCTGCTGGTACACGGTGGAGCCGTCGCCCGCCTCGCGCCGGACGCGGAAGTCGCGGTGGCGCAGGTATTCGCCCGGGTAGTTGCGGGACTCGAAGGAGTAGCAGAGCTTGTTCGCCAGTCCCGGCCGGACGGTCCAGGTGGCGTCCTTCTTCAGCAGGTCGGAGCTGGCCGCGTTGACCACCTCGGTGAAGCCCAGCCCGTCGTAGTGGCGGATGTAGCGGTCGGTGTAGCCGGGGGTGGTGACCCGGATCGACACGGACTGCCCGACGGACAGTTTCACCGGTGCGCCGACCGTGCGGGACGCGGCGATGAGCGCCTCGTTGGCCGCCCGCACCCGGGCCTGGTCGACCTTGACGACCTGGCGGTCGTAGGTCATGAGTCCGTTGGCCTCGTTCTCCACATCGGTGATCTGCGTGTAGACGGAGGCCGACAGGCCGCCCGCGGGCATGGAGTTCTCCCGCAACCCGTCGAGCAGGCCGACGAGCCGGTTGTTGAGCGCGGATGTACTCGGCTGGTCCTCGTTGCTGAACCCGCCGCCCGGATACCACTCGTGGCCGGACACCCGGTAGCCCAGACCGCCGTACTCGCCGAGCACCGAGGCCCGCGCCGACTCGGTCGGGGTGTTGCCGGGGCCGACGTAGTTGTGGTTGTCGATGACGTCGCCGTTGCCGCCGTCCCGCGCGGCGCAGCAGTTGACCCCGCTCATGTTGTCGACCAGGCGGGAGGGGTCGTACGCCTTGACCATGTCCGCGATCCGGGCCTGGTCGTACTGGCCCCAGCCTTCGTTCTGATCGACCCACTGGATGAGTGAGGGCGAGCTGCGGTGCTGGTCGATGATGGCGCGGTACTCGCTCTCCCACTGGGCGCGGGCCGCGGTGTCCGGGGTCTTGGAGCTGTCCATGGAGGGCATGTCCTGCCACACCAGCAGCCCGAGCCGGTCCGCCCAGTAGAACCACCGCTGCGGTTCGACCTTGATGTGCTTGCGGACCATGTTGAAGCCCAGGTCCTTGTGTTTCTGGAGGTCGTACTTGAGGGCCTCGTCGGTGGGCGCGGTGTAGATGCCGTCCGGCCAGTAGCCCTGGTCCAGGGTGCCGGTCTGGAAGACGAACTTTCCGTTGAGCACCGGCCGCCGGACCCCGTTCACGTCCTTCACCGCGATCGACCGCATACCGGTGTAACCGCCGACCTTGTCGGCTCCGGCGCTGCCGGTCAGCTCGGCCGTGACGTCGTACAGGAACGGGTCCTCAGGGGTCCACAGATGGGCGCCCGGCACCGGCACCGAGAGTTCGGTGCCCACCGTGCCGGTGGCGCTGCCCACCGTGGTGCCGCCGCTGGAGACGGTGACCTTGACACCGGCGCCGTCCGCCCCGGAGCCGCGCACCGTGACCCGCAGGGTGTTGTCCTGAAGGTGCGGGACCATGTCCAGGCGGGTGATGTGCGCGGTGGGGGTGGGCTCCAGCCAGACGGTCTGCCAGATGCCGGACGCGGCGGTGTATTCGATGCTCCGGTCGGCGTGCGGGGCGATGTCCTGGATGCGCTGCTTGCCGAAGGCCTGACCGCCGGAGTCCGTCGGGTCGTACACGGAGACGACGATGGTGTTGGTGCCGCCGTTCAGCAGGGGCGTGATGTCGTAGGAGAAGGCGTCGTACCCGCCGCGGTGGACGGCGCCGGCCTGGGTGCCGTTGACCCAGACCGTGGTCTCCCAGTCGGAGGCGCCGAAGTTGAGCTGGACCCGGCGGCCGCTCCAGCCGGAGGGCACCGTGAAGGTGCGCTGGTACCAGAGCTTGTCATTCTGGGTGATCTTGCGGTGGATGCCGGAGAGCGCGGACTCGGGTACGAACGGCACCCGGATCTGCTCGCCGAACGTGGCGGGCTGTCCGGCGTCACGGGAGGTGACCGCGAAGTTCCAGATGCCGTTGAGATCGGTCCAGTCGTTCCGGGTGAGCTGCGGGCGCGGATATTCCGGCAGGGGGTGGTCGACCGGGACTTGATGGGTCCACGGGGTCGTCATCGGTGCGGGTTTGGGGTCCCAGGCCGGGGCGGCGTGGGAGGGGCCGGCGCCGGAGACGAGCAGGGCGGTGGCGGCCAGCGTGGGGACCACGGCGGCGGCCACGCGCCGCCGCCAGGTCCGTCTCGGGCGGAAAAGTGCGGGGAAGCGGAGGAACAAGTGTCTGAGCACGCTGCTGCTCCATGGTCCGGTTGGCCCCACCGCCCGTCGAGGCGGCGGAACTCTTCCACAGGGAACACTTGCTGCACGAATACCAGAGCACTCGGATCTGTGGTTTGTCCAGACCTTGGGACAACGTTGTCGGTCAGGCCGACTCCCGTGCGCGGCGTCCTCGGGCGGACCGTCGGCGCACGGAAGACGGTGCGATCCGGCTCATACCGCCCGGGACGGCCCGGTGGCGTCCCCCGGCGACCAGCGGGGCCGGATGCCCGCGATATGGCAGGTCATGAAGTACAGCGGAATGGGCGGGGTGTAGGGCGAGTCGTCCTGGGGGTGATGGACCAGGCGGGGGTGGCGGGAGCGCACCAGACGTCCCGCGCCCCGGTCGGTCACACAGGCCCCGACCGCGTAGCTGGTGAACGGCGGCCAGGCGACGTCGATATGCGATCCGGAGGGCACGATCCACCACCACCGATGATCGTCGGCGAAGACACAGCCGATGCGGGGCAGGGAGCGCATGACCCGCCGTCCGATGTCCGCGGGCATCCCCACCGCGTCGTAACCCAGCCTGGTGGGCAGCCCGTCCGGTATCCGGAGGCGCCGGCAGTGGTGTCGCCGGAAGCTCGTCGTGCCGGGCGACGAGGCGTCAGGGGCGATATGCGGTCGGTCCATGAGTCAGCGGCGCTCTTCCGTCCGCGACGCCAGCTCGGCCCATACGATCCGCCCCCGCCCGTGCGGGGCGTCCCTGACCCCCCAGGCGCTGCTCACCGCGCCGACCAGCAGGAGCCCGCGGCCGCCGTGCTCGTCGGGGCCCGGGGTGCGCGGCGCGGGCAGGGTGTGGGCCCGCGCCTGGTCCTCGACCTCGATGCGCAGAAGTCCCGCGCCACCGCCCAGTCTGCACTCCAGGCGATCGCTGGCGGTGTGCGCGATCACGTTGGTGACCAGCTCGGAGACCACGAGAAGGGCGTCGTCGCACATCTGGGAGCCCACGCCCCAGGCGAGCAGCCGCTCGCGCACGGCCGCGCGGACCGTGCCCACCGAGGAGGCGGTGGCCGGCAGCCTTAAGGCGCATGCCGGGTGCGTGTCCTGTTCCCGCGGCGTCCGAGGGGGAGCCGGGGGCAGGGCGAGGGAAGCCACGAGCGGTCGCCTTTCGTCTGCCTTCGCACCATGGACCGTGCCGCTCCCGCACTGCGCAGTGCCTACGGACGAACCCACGCAAGCGTTCCCACCGTGATCGGACGGTGTGACCACTGTGACAGCTGCAATAAGCGAGTTGCAAGCGGTAAGTTGAAAATTGCAAGTTGCCAACGGAGCCGAGAGGGAGGGTGATCACCCGGCGCGGCGCTCGTGACACACTGCAACGGTGAAGCTGGGTGTGGGGAGGTGGAGCGTGGCGGCGGAAACCGCATGGGGCGGTGCTCCCCCCGTCCTGCGCCTGATCCTCGGCAGGCAGCTGGAGGAGCTGCGGACCCGCGCCGGTCTGACGTACGACCAGGCGGGCGCGGTGATCGGGGTCAGCCACTCGACCATCCGCAGGATGGAATCCGCCAAGGTGGCCCGGCTCAGACTTCCGGACGTGGAGAAGCTGCTCCGGACGTACGGCGTCACCGACCAGCGTGAGCTGGACACCTTCCTGAAGTCGGTGCGCGAGGCCAACAAGCGCGGCTGGTGGCACACCTACCGCGATGTGATGCCGGACTGGTTCGCCGCGTATCTGAGCCTGGAGCAGGCGGCACTCCAGATCCGTGGCTACGAGGCGCAGTTCGTCCACGGGCTGCTCCAGACGGAGGACTACGCCCGTGCGCTGCTCAGCGCCGGCCATCCGCATGCCGCGCCGGAGGCCACCGAGCGCAGGGTCGCTCTGCGGATGCAGCGTCAGGAACTGCTGACCCGCGAGACCCCGCCCCGGGTGTGGGTCGTGATGGACGAGACGGTGCTGAGGTGGCCGGTCGGGGGCGCGGCCGTGATGCGCGCCCAGATCGACCACTTGATCGAGGTCAGCGCCCTGCCCCATGTCACCGTGCAGATCATGCCGTTCCGCAACGGTCCGCATCCCGCCATGCCGGCCGGTGCGTTCGACGTCTTCCGGTTCCGGGCCAAGGAGTTGCCCGACATCGTCTACCTCAGCGGGCTGGTCGGCGCCGTGTACCTGGACAAGGAGGAGGACGTGGTGGTCTACCGCGAGGTCCTGGACCGGTTGGGCGCCCAGTCGGTGCCCGCCCGGAAGACCGAGGACGTCCTCGGCGCGATTCGCAAGGAGCTCTGAAACGCCCTCAGCAGCGCACTCAGCAGCGCACCACTGACGATCCACGAAGATGCATGACCCGAAGACCGATGACGATCCAGACGATCCCATGGGAGGGGACGCGTTGAGCGAGAACGGATGGTCGGCCGACCGTATCGACACCGAGAGCGCGCATTCGGCACGTATCTACGACTACATCCTCGGCGGCAAGGACTACTACCCGGCCGACAAGGAAGCGGGCATCGCCATGTCCCGGGAGTGGCCCGCCCTGCCGATCCATATGCGGGCCAACCGCGACTTCATGAACCGGGCCGTGCGCTATCTGGCGGAGGAGGCGGGGGTCCGGCAGTTCCTGGACATCGGGACCGGCATCCCGACGTCACCCAACCTCCACGAGATCGCTCAGACGGTCGCCCCGGACGCCCGGGTCGTGTACGTGGACAACGACCCCATCGTCCTCACCCTCTCCCAGGGCCTGCTCGCCAGCACCCCCGAAGGCAGGACCGCCTATGTCGAGGCGGACATGTGCGACCCCGCCACCATCCTGGGCGCCCCCGAACTCCGCGACACCCTCGACCTCAGCCGGCCGGTCGCCCTGACCGTGATCGCCATCGTGCACTTCGTCCTGGACAAGGACGACGCCTACGGCATCGTCAACCGCCTCCTGGAGCCCCTGCCCTCCGGAAGCTATCTGGCGATGTCCATCGGCACCGCCGACTTCGCGCCGGACGAGGTGGCCCGGGTCGCTCGCGAGTACGCGGCGCGCGACATGCCCATGCGCCTGCGCACCGAGGCCGAGGCCAAGCGGTTCTTCGACGGCCTGGACCTGGTCGAACCCGGCCTCACCCAGGTCCACAAGTGGCGCCCGGACGGCGCCGGCACGGAAGACATCAAGGACGAGGACATCGCCATGTACGGGGCGGTCGCCCGAAAGCCCTGAGCAGCCCAGCCCCTACGCCCGCCAGCTGTAGCGGCGCTCCGGGCGCCCGGCGGTGCCGTAGCGCAGGGAGACGTCGGCGTTTCCGGTGGCGTGGAAGTACTCCAGGTAGCGGCGGGCGCTGACCCGGGAGATACCGGTGGTGGTGGCCGCCTCGGCGGCGGAGACGGTGCCGTCCGCCTCGCGCAGGGCGCGTTCGACGAGCTGGGCGGTCTCCACGCTCAGGCCCTTCGGCAGGGCGCTGCCCGCCGGGGGTGCGAAGGCCCCGGCCAGGACGCGGTCCACGTCCGCCTGGCCGCGGACCACCGTGGTGAGCAGCCGCCCGCGCTGGGTGGCGTACCGTTCGAGGCGGGGCTGGAGGTCCTCGTAGTCGAAGGGCTTGAGGAGGTAGTCGACCACGCCCTGGCGGACGGCGCCGCGCACCGCGTCCGCCTCCCGGGCCGCGGTGATCACCATGACGTCGCAGTCGTGGCCCGCGGTGCGCAGCCGGGGGATGACGTCCAGGCCGAAGAGGTCCGGCAGGTACAGGTCGAGCAGGACCAGGTCGGGGCGGAGGGCGTCGACCGCCTCGATGGCCTGTTCACCGGTGTGGGCGGTGCCGACGACGCGGAACGGTGCCACCCGTTCGACGAAGGTGCGGTGGACGCGGGCCACCATGAAGTCGTCGTCCACCACGAGCACGTCGATCGTGCCGGCCGGCTCGGTCATCGGGTCGCTCCTTCCGCCACCGCGTCGGCGGGGTGGCTGACGGACATGCGGGCGCTGAACATCGCGCCCTGCGGGGTGTTGGTCACCGCGACCTCGCCGCCGCGGCGCTCGCAGACGAGCCGGGTGAGGGCGAGCCCGATACCGCGCTCGCCCTCCCGGGCGGCCTTGGTGGTGAAGCCGTGGGCGAAGACCTCCTGGGCGAGTTCGGGGGCGACACCGGGACCTGAGTCGCGCACCACGATCTCCACGCTGGCGTTGTCCTGCCGCAGCTCCACCTCCACCCAGGGCTCGTCGCCGGTGCCGGGTTCGGATGTGGCGGCGTCGATGGCGTTGTCGACCAGATTGCCCACCACGGTCGCCACATCGGCGGCGTCCTCGGGGGTCAGCCGGCCGAGGGCGGTGCGGTCCGACAGGCGCAGGGCCACCTTCCGCTCGGCGGCCTGGGACGCCTTCGCCATCAGCAGCGCGGCGACGGCGGTGTCCCGGACCCGGCGGCCGATGGACATGTCGAGCGACTGGCGGCGCTGGTTCAGCGCCCGGATGTAGCGCACCACCTCCTCCTGCTCGCCGATCTGGATCAGCCCGGAGATGGTGTGCAGCTGGTTGGCGAACTCATGGGTCTGCGCCCGCAGCAGCTCCGAGGTGCTGCGGAAGGAGCCGATCTCGCGCTCCAGCCTCGCCAGCTCGGTGCGGTCCCGCAGGGTGGTGACGGAGCCGAGCGGCCGTCCGTCCTTGACGACGGTCATCCGGTTCATCACCAGGACGCGGCCGTGCCGGACGACGACCTCGTCCTTGGGGTCCGCCGACTCCTTCCGCGCACCGGCCAGCACGTCCAGCAGCCGCCCCTCGATGCCGAGCTCGGCCAGGTCCCGGCCCACGCAGTCCTCGGGCAGGTCCAGCAGCCGTCTGCCCACGTCGTTGACGAGGGTCACCCGCTGCTGCGGATCGAGGGCGACGACGCCCTCGGCGATGCCGTACAGCATCGCCTCGCGGTGCTCGGCCAGCCCGGTGATCTCACGCGGCTCCAGGCCGAGGGTCTGCCGTTTGACGCGCCGGGCGAGCAGCCAGGAGCCGACGACGCCGAGCGCGCTGGCGACGCCGAGGTAGACGGGCAGGTAGGAGGAGGCGCCGCTGAGCCGCTGCCACACCGTGGGGGACGCCTCGCCGATCATGACGGTGCCCAGGTTCCGGCCCAGGTCGTCCCCCGTGGCGCCGAGGACCGGCACCTGGGCCACCAGCTCCCGGCTGCCGTCCCAGTCCAGCGTGCCCGACCAGCCGCGGCCCTCGGCGACCCCCTTGCCCAGCGGCAGCCGGTCGCCGAGCACCGTGGGGTTGGTGGAGCTGACGATGCGGCCCTCGCGGTCGGCCACCGTCACGGACGTCACCCGCGACTGCACCCGCGTGGAGTACACCAGCGGGGCCAGCGCCTCCGCCGGGGAGGGCCCCACCAGCCGGCTGCGCACCAGCGGCTGGGCGGCCAGCTGCTCGGCGAGCGCACCGACCCGGCGGCCCTCCACCCGGTCGAAGGTGGCCTCCGACTGCGCGAGCGAGACCGCGGCGACCGCCATCAGCACCACGACCACGATGGCGAGCTGGAGGACCAGCATCTCGCCCGCGAGCGTTTGGCGACGGAACGCGGCGACCACAATGAACTCAATCTCTCCTGCTGACACAACCTGGGCAGGTGTTCCGCCAGGCCGCACAATCATGGCGTCCGCCGTGTGGGAAGCGAAAGGGAGGTGTGCCATGAGAGGCCGTACCCGCGCCCTGTCCGGCGCCCTCGCCGTGGTGCTGTCCCTGCTCGTCGGGGCCTGCGGCGCCTGGCCGGGCACCGGCGACGCCGCGGCCGACGGCCGGCGGATCGTGGTGCCCAACACACCCGGAGGCGGGTACGACACTACGGCACGGACCGTGGCCCGGGTGCTGGAGGAGACCGGGACCGCCTCGGACGTGGAGGTGTTCAACCTGCCCGGAGCCGGTGGCACCGTCGGTCTCCAGCGCACCGTCGACGAACGGGGCAACGGCCGGCTCGCCCTCCAGATGGGCCTCGGTGTGCTCGGCGCGTCACATGTCGCACACGCGAAGGTGACCGTCGCGCAGACCACGCCGATCGCCCGCCTGATCGAGGAACCCGAGGCGGTGGTGGTCCGCGCGGGCTCGCCCTACCGCACCCTCGCTGACCTGGTCGCCGCCTGGCGCGAGGACCCTCCAGGCGTCACGGTCGGGGGCGGCTCCTCACCGGGCGGCCCGGAGCACCTGCTGCCCATGGCCCTGGCCGACGCCATCGGCATCCAGCCGAAGAAGGTGCGGTACGTCGCCTACGACGGCGGGGGCGGCGACCTGCTGCCCGCGCTGCTGGACGGCCGGGTCGACTTCGCCACCAGCGGCGTCGGCGAGTTCCTCGGCCAGATCGCCGCCGGGCAGCTGAGGGTGCTCGCGGTCACCAGCGACCGGCCCGTCGCCACCCTGCCCGGGGTGCCGACGCTGAAGGCGGCCGGGATCGACCTGGTCTTCGACAACTGGCGGGGGATCGTCGCCCCGCCCGGCATCAGCGCCGCGGACCGGAAACGCTGGATCGAGGCGCTGACCGCGCTGCACACCTCCCGGCAGTGGCAGGCCGAGCTCACCCGCCACGGCTGGACCGACGCCTTCACCACAGGTGGCGCCTTCGCCACCTATCTGGCCCGGCAGGACAAGGCCGTGGCCGAGCTGGTCCGACACCTCGGACTGGACTGACCCACGCCCCCGACGGGCGCCACCGGCTGCCGCCGGTGGCGCCCGCGGACCCCTGCTCCAGACCACCCCGACCCACCCCCCGCACCACCCCTGACCCGCCCCTGCCCTGGTGGCGTACGAACCCGCATGTCCCGGAAAGGCACCGCATGACCGCACACACCTGGTGGCTGCTGCTCATCCTCACGGTGGCGATCGCAGCCCTGATCTACCTCATCAACTCCCGGCTGCGGATCCACCCGTTCGTCGCGCTGATCCTGGTCAGCGTGGGCACGGGGATCGCGGCCGGGGAACCCGTGGCGAAACTCACCGGCTCGATCGAGGAGGGTGCGGGCGGCACCCTCGGCGACGTCGGCGTCACCCTCGCCCTGGGCGCCATGCTCGGCCGGCTGCTGTCCGACTCGGGCGCCACCGACGCCATCGCCCGCGCCCTGGTGGCCCGCGCCGAGCCCCGCAAGCTGCCCTGGCTGGTCGGCGCCGCGGCGTTCGTCATCGGCGTGCCCATGTTCTTCGAGGTGGGTCTGATCGTCCTGCTGCCGCTGATCTTCAGCGTCGCCCGCCGGCTGGAGGGCCAGGCAGGCACCAAGGGCAGCCCCTACGTCCTGTTGGGCGTGCCCGCCATCGCCTCGCTGTCCACCCTGCACGGCATGCTGCCGCCCCACCCCGGACCGCTCACCGCGATGACCGGTCTGCACGCCGACCTCGGCCTCACCCTCGGTGTCGGCCTGGTCTGCGCCGTGCCCACCGTCATCCTGGCCGGTCCCGTCTACGCCCGCTGGATCGCGCCCCGGCTCCTCGACGTCCGCCCGGACGCCGAACTGGTGGCGCAGTTCGCCGGCGCCGAGCGGGAGCCGGAGCCCGCCCCGGCCGCCTCGGGGCCCGGTGCGCAGGCGCGTACGGAGGCGTCCCGCCGGACCGGTGTGCCCACCGGCCTGGCCGTGGCGGCGGTGCTGGTGCCCGTCGTCCTGATGCTGCTGCGCACCGTGGCCGAGACGCTGATGGACGAGTCGAGCGGGCTGGGCGCGGCCCTCGTGTTCGCCGGAGAGCCGCTGGTGGCGATGCTCGCCGGGTTCCTCTTCGCCCTCGTGGTGACGATCGCCCGCTCCGACCGCTCCGGTGAACAGACCCGCGCCTCCCTGACCGACAGCCTGAAGTCCATCGCGGCGATCCTGCTCATCATCGGTGGGGGAGGGGCGTTCAAGCAGGTCCTCCAGGACTCGGGGATCGGCGATGCCATCGCGTCGGCCGCCGAGGGCGCGCATATCAATGTGATCCTGCTGGGCTGGCTCATCGCCCTGCTGCTGTCGCTGACCACGGGCTCGGCCACCGTCGGCATCGTCTCCGCCACCGGCATCGTGGCCCCGCTGATCGGGGACGGCGGTGGCCTGGAGGCGTCCCTGCTCGTGGTCGCGATCGGGGCCGGTTCCATCGGCCTGAACTATGTCAACCACGCGGGGTTCTGGCTGGTGAAGGAGTCGTTCGGGATGGACCTCGGCCAGGCCACCAAGACCCAGACCGCGGTGCAGACCCTGGTCAGTGTGTTCGGTCTGGCGATGGCCCTGCTGCTGTCGGTGTTCGCCTGAGCCGCCGGTCGCCCAGGGCCCGGCGGCCCTTTGGGGTGAACGGCGGGTGAGGTGGGCGGTGGTGTCCCGCCTCGCGCCGACGGTGCCCCGGCCGGAACGATTCCGGCCGGGGCACCGCCGTGTCACGCTCGAGGAGCTCGCGGGATCAGTCCCGCTGCGCTCCCTTGGGGAGCTGGCGCCACTTCACCTCGGTGTCGGTGTCGTACGTCCAGTCGAGCATCTTCTTCGCGTCCGGGTAGCGGTCCGCGTCGTTGAGGACGACTCCCACGACCGTCTTGTCGCCGCGCTTGGCGGCGAACACCAGACAGGGGCCGGCGGGGGTGGTGGTCCCGGTCTTGACGCCGATCGCGCCCTCGTACGACCCCAGCAACTGGTTGGTGTTGTCCCAGGAGTAGTACCGGGTGCGACCGTTGGCCGCGGGTGCCTCCTGCTCGGTGGACACCGACTTGACGACCGTGTCGAACGTGGCGTTCTCCATGGCGTGGCGGGTCAGCTGTGCCAGGTCACGGGGCGTCGAGTAGTTGTCGGCATCGGCCGAGACACCGTCGAAGGAGTCGTACTGGGTGTTGGTCAGACCCAGGTCCTCGGCCTTCGTGTTCATCTTGGAGATGAACGACTTGGTGCGCTCGTCCGTGGTGTCGCCGGTACCGAAGGTGTCGGCCAGCGCCATCGCCGCGTCACAGCCCGACGGGAGCATCAGCCCGTACAGCAGCTGGTTGACGGTGAGCTTGTCACCGGTCTGGAGGTCCGCCGTGCTGGCGCCCGCCTTGGTCACGTAGTCGCGGTACTCCTGCTTGATGGTGACCTGCTGGTTGAGGTCCACACCCTTGGTCTCGAGTACCACGAGGGCAGTCATGATCTTCGTGGTGCTCGCGATCGGACGCTTGGTGTCGGCGTCCTTGGCCATCAGCTCCTTGTTGGAGCCGGTGTCGAGCAGGTAGGCGCCCTGGGCGCTGACCTCCGGTGGTGGCTCGGTCGAAGCCTGGGCCATCGCCACCGGAACCGCGATCGATACGGCCACCGTGGACGCGACCGCCGCGACTTTCCAGCGACGGGTCACGGTTCCACGACGTTTATGCATTCGCCCTCCGTTTCGGTTGGGGATTGTTTCGGGCGAGCGCATCGTCTCACCGGGCGAAAAGCGGGGATGCTTCGGGGTATCGGTCCAGCGATGTCTTTGGGGAATCAACCAGTCTTCGGACCTGCGGAGTTGACCGAACGGTGGATGTCGTAAGGCAGGTGTGGGGATTTCGGGTGGGAATTCGGGCGATCGCCGGAGGAGGGGCACGAATGCGGCACGGCCATCGTCGGGCGCGGACGGGTTCCGGCCGGAGGCCTTGACGGCTCCCAGGTGCGATGCAATGGATGGGAGCGCTCCCGTCAACGGCGATGGGAGCGCTCCCAATGCCGTTTCGCGGAAAGCCATCAGGCGCTCACTCCTTGGAGTCGTGATGAGACGGAAAAGATCCCTGGCCGCCTTACTGGCCTTACTGGTCGGCCTTTTCGGAATGGCGGGTCTCGTGCGGACCGCCCACGCCGAGCCGGCCCGCTCGGCAGCCCCCTCGGCCCGCCTGGCTCAGGGTCTGCACATCAGCGAAGGGCGGCTGTTGGAGGCCAACGGCAACGACTTCGTCATGCGCGGTGTCAACCACGCCCACACCTGGTACCCGGGTGAGACACAGTCACTGGCCGACATCAAGGCCCTGGGCGCCAACACCGTCCGGGTCGTCCTCTCCAACGGCCACCGCTGGACCGAGAACAGCCCCGAGGACGTGGCCGCCGTCGTCGCCCAGTGCAAGGCCAACCGGCTGATCTGCGTCCTGGAGGTGCACGACACCACCGGCTACGGCGAGGAGGCCGCGGCCGCCTCGCTCGACCAGGCGGCCGACTACTGGATCGGCCTCAAGAGCGTACTGGCCGGCGAGGAGAACTACGTCATCATCAACATCGGCAACGAGCCCTGGGGCAACACCGACCCGTCCGGCTGGACCGCCCCCACCGTCGCCGCCGTCCAGAAGCTGCGCGACGCCGGGTTCCAGCACACCATCATGGTGGACGCCCCCAACTGGGGGCAGGACTGGCAGAACGTGATGCGCACCAACGCGCGGACCGTCTACGACGCCGACTCCACCGGCAACCTGATCTTCTCGATCCACATGTACAGCGTCTATGACACGGCGCAGGAGATCACCGACTATCTCAACGCCTTCGTCAACGCCGAACTGCCCATCGTCGTCGGCGAGTTCGGCTGGCAGGACTCCTACGGCGACACCGACGAGGACACGATCCTGTCGGCCACCAGATCGCTGAAGCTCGGCTACCTGGCCTGGTCCTGGAGCGGCAACACCGATCCCATCCTGGACCTGACCACCGACTTCGACCCCACCCGGCTCACCGACTGGGGCAACCGCATCTTCAACGGCCCCGACGGCATCGCGGAGACCTCCGTGGAGGCCACCGTCTACGGCGGCGGCTCGGGCGGCGACACCCAGGCCCCGACCGCCCCCGGCACCCCCACCGCCTCCGCCGTGACGGCCACCTCCGCCACTCTCACCTGGCCCGCCGCCACCGACAACGTGGGTGTCGCCGCCTACGACGTCGTCCGGGTCAGCGGCGGCACCGAGACGAGGGTGGCCACCGCCACCGGCACCACGACGACCCTCACCGGCCTGACCGCCGCCACCTCCTACACCTTCGCCGTCTACGCCCGGGACGCGGCCGGCAACCGCTCGGCACGCTCGGCCACGGTCGGCGTCACCACTACGGAGGGCGGCGGCTCCGGCGCCGGTTGCTCGGTCGGCTACCGCGTGGCAGGCGAGTGGGGCGCCGGCTTCCAGGGCGAGATCGCCATCCGCAACACCGGCACCGCCGCCATCACCGGCTGGACCCTGACGTTCACCTTCGCGGACGGCCAGGTCATCACCAACATGTGGGGCGGCACACCACGGCAGACCGGCGCCGCGGTGACCGTCACCGCCGCCTCCTACACCGCCACCATCCCGGCCGGCGGCTCGGTCACCCTCGGCTTCACCGCCGACAAGGGCGGCACCAACTCCGCGCCGACCGCCTTCACCCTCAACGGCGGCACCTGCGCCACCGGTTAGCGTCCCCGCGGGCCGGCGGTCAGTCCTCGGTCCGGAGCGGCTGGGCGACGACGCGGCCACGGACCTCGCCGAAGCCGATGCGGGTGCCGTCCGGGCCGGGCGCGGTGGCCGTGATGGCCACCTCGTCGCCGTCCTCCAGGAAGGTCCGGGTGGACCCGTCGGGCAGCGTCACCGGATCCCGCCCGTTCCAGGTGATCTCCATCAGGCAGCCGCGCTCCCGCGGGCCGGGGCCGCTGACCGTGCCGGAGGCGTAGAAGTCCCCGGTGCGCAGCGAGGCGCCGTTGACGGTCATGTGCGCGAGCATCTGGGCCGGTGTCCAGTACATCGCGCTGAACGGCGGGCGGGAGACCACCTGTCCGTTGAGACGGACCTCCAGCGCCAGGTCCAGGCCCCAGTCCTCGCCGTCGCGCAGGTACGGCCGCAGCGGTTCGGTGCGCTCGGGCGGGGCGGTGCGGGCGGCGCCCAGCGCGTCCAGCGGCACGATCCACGGCGAGACGGACGTCGCGAAGGACTTGGCGAGGAACGGCCCGAGCGGCACGTACTCCCACGCCTGGAGGTCCCGGGCGCTCCAGTCGTTGACCAGGCAGACGCCGAAGACGTGGTCGGCGAAGTCGTCGACGCCGACCCGGGTGCCCCGCGGCGACGGGGTGCCGACGACGAAGCCGACCTCGGCTTCGATGTCGAGCCGCCGGGAGGGGCCGAACGGCGGTTCGGCACCGTCGGCCGGCCGGGTCTGACCCCACGGGCGGACCACGTCCGTCCCGGAGACCACCAGCGTGCCGGACCGGCCGTGGTAGCCGATCGGCAGGTGCTTCCACTGCGGGGTCAGCGGCTCCTGTCCCGGGCGCAGCATCCGGCCGATGTTCGCGGCGTGGTGCTCGGAGGCGTAGAAGTCCACGTAGTCGGCCGGTTCGAACGGCATCAGCATCCGCACCCGGTCGGCGCGGTGCAGCGCCGGTTCCACCGTGTCCCGCCCGGAGGCGTCGGTGAGCAGGGCGGTGATCTTGGCGCGGACGTCCCGCCAGCGGTCGCGGCCCTGGGCCAGGAAGGCGTTCAGGGCGGGCCGGGCGAAGGTGTCGTCGTCCAGCGCGCGGGCCAGGTCCAGGACGTGTTCGCCGATGGCGACGCCGACCCTTGGCGCGCCGCCGTCCGGCGCGAACACGCCGTAGGGAAGGTTGTGCAGGGTGAACGGGGAGTCCTCGGGCACGGGGACCCAGCAGCGGGAGGTCATGGCGGGGGCAGTCCTTTCAGGCGGCGTCGAGGAGGGTGCGGGCCTCGGACACCGGCGTACGGGTGGAGCAGGAGCCGTAGGAGACCAGCAGGGCGCGGGCGGCGTGCGCGGCCTGCTGGGACAGCGCGGCCAGGTCGCGCGCGAGGGTGCCGGCGTCGGTGGTCTCCAGCGCGCGCAGCACGGGGGCCGGCTCGCCGGGGTCGGCGGCGGCGCGTGCGGCGGCCAGCAGGAGGTTCAGATAGCCGTGGTGGGTGAAGCCCGTCCCGGGGTCCCGGTGGCGCACCGCGTGGTGCAGCCCGGCGGTCGCCTTGAACGGGACGCCGGAGCGCGCACACGCCGTGACGAAGTGCGCGACCTCGGCCGGGGAGGGGAACAGCCCGGCCCGTACGCCGCCGCAGCGCAGCTTGGCGCCGAGGCCCGGGACAGCCGCCGTGCCCATCGCCGCGAGCAGGGCGTCGACGCCGTCCGGGGCGGCCGGTTCCAGGAACACCGGCACCCCGGCGCCGGCGGTCGCGTCCAGCACGGCGGGCACCGCCACGGCCGGATCGGTGCCGAACGCGGTGAGCGGCGCCTCGATCAGGGCGGTCTCCAGGCGGTCGTCGGCGGCGACCGTGGCCAGGGCGGCGCGCAGCCGGTCCGCCGGGGCGCCCGGCCCGGCCGTGTCCGCGATCAGCCCGAGCCGCAGCCGGTCGGCGGTCCGCAGCTTGGCGCGGACCTCGTCCAGCCGGCCGACCGGGACCAGGAGGCGCAGGGTGTGCATGGGGTGGCCGGCCGCCCGGTCCCGGCGGTGCCGGGCCACCGCCTCGGCCGGCGGCAGCGCCGTCGGGGGAAACAGGCCGGCGTCGTCGACGAGCCCGGTGAGCAGCGCGTTCACGCGGCCGGCCCCCGGCCCGCCCAGGTCCAGGCGTAGCCCGGGTCCTCCGCGGCGAGCGCGCCCTCGCCGAGTTCCAGCGGGCGGAAGGTGTCGACCATCACGGCCAGTTCGTCGAAGAACTCGGCTCCGATGGAGCGCTCGTAGGCGCCGGGCTGCGGCCCGTGGGCGTGCCCGCCCGGGTGCAGCGACACCGAGCCCGGCCCGATGCCGGAGCCCTTGCGGGCCTCGTAGTCGCCGCCGCAGTAGAACATCACCTCGTCCGAGTCCACGTTGGAGTGGTAGTACGGCACGGGGATGGCCAGCGGGTGGTAGTCCACCTTGCGGGGGACGAAGTTGCAGATCACGAAGTTGTCGCCGTCGAAGACCTGGTGCGCGGGCGGCGGCTGGTGCACCCGCCCGGTCAGCGGTTCGAAGTCGTGCACGCTGAAGGTGTACGGGTACAGGCAGCCGTCCCAGCCGACCACGTCGAACGGGTGGGTGGCCTGGGTGAACACGGTGCCCAGCACCTCCCCGCGCGGGCCGCGGTGCTTGACGTACACGTCCACGTCGGTGCCGGTCGCCAGCAGTGGCCCGTTCGGGCCGTGCAGGTCCCGCTCGCAGTACGGGGCGTGCTCCAGCAGCTGTCCGTTGCGGGAGAGGTAGCGGCGGGCGGGGGAGATGTGCGAGTTCGCCTCCACGCAGTACAGCCGCAGCGGCTGGTCGCCCTGCGGGAGCCACCGGTGGGTGGTGGCCCGGGGCAGCAGCACATAGTCCCCGGGGCGGGCGGTCAGCGTGCCGAACACGGTCTCCACGGTGGCCGAACCGGCCTCCACGTAGACGCACTCGTCGCCGATGCCGTCGCGGTAGAACGGCGAGGCGGTGCCGGCGACGACGTAGGAGATGCGCACGTCGGCGTTGCCGAGCAGCAGCCGCCGTCCGGTCACCGCGTCGGTGTCGTGCCAGTCGTCACCGGACCACAGGGCGTGGAGCTTGAAGTGGCGCGGCTTGAGCGGGTGGTTGGCGGTGGTGTTCTGGCCGGTGAGGTCCCAGGGACGGGAGTCGGTGATGGCCGAGGGGATCTCACGGTGGTAGAGCAGCGAGGAGTCGGAGGAGAACCCCTCCTCGCCCATGAGTTCCTCGAAGCGCAGACGGCCGTCGGCGTCCCGGTGCTGGGTGTGCCGCTTGGGCGGGATGTCACCGGCACTGCGGTAGTAGGGCATGGCTGTTCCTTGCGTCGGAGTGGGTCAGACGCCCGCGGTGGTGGGCACGGCGGAGGCGTCGGCGGGCTGCCGGTCCCGGGGCACCTTGAGGACGGCGAGCATCGCGGCGCACACCACGAGACAGGCGATGGGGAAGTACAGGCCGACGGTGACGTCGTCGGCGGTGGCGTTCTTGCCGATGATGTAGGGGCTGAAGAAACCGCCCAGCGCGGCGATGGAGTTGATGCCGGCCAGGCCCACCGCGGTCTGCTCGCGCGGCAGCACCCGCGCCGCCAGCGCCCAGTACGGCGCCATGTAGCCGAGTACGCCGACCGCGACCAGCGACAGGCAGATCAGCGCGGGCACCGGGTCGTGGCGGAAGGCGATCGTGCCGGCCAGGCCGAGCGCGCCCAGCAGCATCAGGCCGATGACGTGGAGGCGACGCTCGCCGGTGCGGTCCGAGGTGTGTGCCACCAGCAGCATGCCGACCGCGCCCACCAGGTACGGGATGGTTCCGAGCAGACCGATGTTGGTCGCCGAGTAGCCCGGGTCGAGCTGCTGGACGATCTTCGGCAGGAAGAACGAGAAGCCGTACAGGCCGCACGCGGCGAAGAAGTTGGCGACCGCGAGGTAGAGCACCTTGCGGTTCTTCATCGCCCGCAGCTGGTCCCGGACGGTCTCCTTGTGGGCGGGTCCGGCCGTGTACTCCTTGTCGATCTGCGACTGGAGCCAGGTGCGCTCGGCGGGCGCCAGGAACCGGGCGTCGGCCGGCCGGTCGGGCAGCCAGACCAGCGTGACCAGGCCGATCAGCACCGCGGGCGCGCCCTGGAGGATGAACACCCAGCGCCAGCCGCTCAGCCCGAACCAGTGGACGTGGTCCAGGATCCAGCCACCGGTCATGGAGCCGAGGATCATCGCCACCGGCTGCGCCAGCGCCAGCAGCGCGATGGCCCGGCCGCGCTCCCTGCCCCGGTACCAGAACGTCAGGTACAGCAGCAGACCGGGGAAGAGGCCGGCCTCGGCGATGCCCAGCGCGATGCGCGCGATGTACAGGTGGGTGACGCTGGAGACGAAGCCGGTGACCGCGGTCACCACGCCCCAGCTGATGGCGATGCGGGCCAGCCACAGCCGGGCCCCGACCTTCTTCAGCATCATGTTGCTGGGGATCTCCAGGACCACATAGGCCAGGAAGAAGATCGCGGCGACGGCGCCGAAGGTGGCCGTCGTGATGCCCAGCTCCTGCTCCATGCCCAGCTGGGCGTAGCTGATGTTGGACCGGTCCATGTAGTTGAACACGTACAACAGGCCCACGATGGGGAAGATCCGGTACGAGACCTTCCTGGTGACTCTGCTGCCCAGGGCGGTGTCCTCGGCGTTGAGGTGCGCTCCCATGACGGCTCCTGAGGGAAGAGGGGGAGGGGGTCAGCGCCCGCGGGCCGCGCCACGGCCCGCGATGCGCCCCATGGTGAGGGCGTTGGCAACGGCGTTGCCGCCCCCGACGTACCGCATGCCGAGCACCCCGCCGCCGGCCTCCCCGGCGGCGAACAGCCCGGGGACGGGGGTGCCGGTGCGGTCCAGCACGGCGGCGTCGTGGTCGATCTCCAGACCGGTGTGCGTGCACACCAGCTCGGCGGGCAGCACCCGGACCGCGTAGAACGGCCCGGCCGCGATCGGGTCCGGTGGCTGCGGGGAGCCCTTGGCGGCGAGGGACTCCTCGCGCAGGAACTCCGGGTCCGCACCGGTCGCGGCGAGCCGATCGTTCCACCGCGCGACGGTGGCGGTCAGCGCGTTGGCGGGGACGTCCATGGCGGCGGCCAGCTCCGGCAGGGAGCCGGCGCGCAGCACCCGGCCGGCGCGGGCCTCCTCGGCGACCCGCTCGGGTGTCCAGTCCGCGTAGCCGACCGGCAGTCCCTGCCGGGCCCGCTCGTCGAACACCGCCCATACGGGTCCGTCCTGGGCCAGGATGATGCCGCTGGAGACGGCGTACGAGGCGTCCTCGTCCATGAAGCGGCGCCCGGCGCCGTTCACGTACACCCGGGACTTCGGCGGGAACCCGGCCTGCCAGTGGTGGTACCGCTGGAAGGATGCGGTTGGCAGCATCAGGCCCCAGCCGTGCCCGGTGAGCGCGCTGCCGGTCTGCTCCGCGAACGCCACATGGTCGCCGCGGCTGCCCGGCGCCGCCACCACGAACAGCGCCTCGCCCGCCGCGCGCGCCTCCGGGTAGTACCGGTCGAGCAGTTCGGGGTGCTGGGCGAAGCCGCCGCTGGCGACGACCACCGCGCCGGCCCGCACCTCGATGCCGTCGGCCACCACGCCCACCACCCGGCCGTCCTCGGACAGCAGCCGCTCCACACGGGTGCCCAGCACCACCTCCACACCGCGCTCGCGCCGCGCCCGGTCCAGCACCCGCACCAGGCCGTAGCCCTGGTCGCGCGGGACGTGGCCGCGCCAGACGTCCTCCACCCCGGCCCGGCACAGGCCCGGGGTGTGCGCGTCGGGCGAAACGGCGGCCGGTACGTCCAGGCCCAGGCCCAGCAGCCACTCCAGGGTGGGACCGGCGGCGGCGCAGAACGCCCGGATCAGGCCCGGCTTGAGCCGCCACTGGTTGAGGTCCATGTAGTGCTGGAAGTGGCGCTCGGCGGTGTCCTCGACGCCCAGGCCGCGCTGCACGCTGGTGCCGGCCGCGGTGAACATGCCGGCGGAGAGCTGTGTGGAGCCGCCCAGTTCCCGTTCGGACTCGAACAGCGCCACCTGTGCGCCCTGTTCGGCCGCGCTGACCGCGGCGGCCAGGCCGGCCCCGCCGCCACCCACCACGATCACGTCGAGTGCGTCGAAGTCGGTCATCACAGTGCTCCTTCGGCGTCGTCGAGGATGCGGTGGTAGAGCCCGTTGGAAACCAGACCGCCGTCGAGGGTGATCTCGCTGCCGGTCATGTAGGAGCTGCGGTCGGAGAGCAGGAACAGCACCGCGTCGGTGACCTCGCCCACCTCGCCCAGCCGCCCGGCCGGGATGCTGCGCCGGGCGGACGCGACGAACGTGTCCGACCCGGCGAGCAGGCCCGTGCCGACCAGTCCGGGGTGCAGCGAGTTGACCCGGATGCGCCAGCCGGCCAGCTCGCCGGCCGCGGACTTCGACAGCCCGGTCAGGCCCCATTTGCTCGCCGAGTACGACGGCGAGAAGTAGCCGATCTGCCCGGAGATGGAGGAGATGTTGACGATGGCCCCGCCGCCGCTGTCCCGCATCAGGGGCGCGACGGCCCGGATGCCGTGGAACGGGCCGGACAGGTTGACCCGCAGCACCCGCTCCCACACCTCCTCGGTGGTGTCCATGAACCGCAGGCGGCGGGAGATACCGGCGTTGTTGACCAGCCCGTCCAGGCGGCCGTCGGCGGCCCGTACGGCGTCCACGACCGCGCGCCAGCCGGCCGGGTCGGTGACGTCCAGGGCGTGTCCGGTGGCCCGGCCGCCCGCCTCGGTGATCTCCCGCACCACGGGGGCGCAGTCGGCGACGTCGGCCAGGTGGACATGGCTGCCGCGGCGGGCCAGCGCGCGGGCGTGCTCGGCGCCCATCCCGCCCGCCGCCCCGGTGACGAGGACCACGGACGGGTAGCGCACCGTCTCGCGGTGCCCGTCCGGGCCGCCGCCGGTGGAGTGGCCCGGCTCAGACATGGCGCGATCCGCCGTCGACGGCGATGCTGTGCCCGGTGACGTAGCGGGCACTGTCGGAGAGCAGGAACAGCAGCACGCCGAGCACTTCCTGCGGGGAGCCCAGCCGGTGCAGCGGCACGCTGTCCAGCGCGTGCGCGAGCGCGGCCGGATCCTCGCGCACCCACCGGGTCATCTCGGTGTCGATGTAGCCGGGCGCGATCGCGTTGACCCGCAGGCCCTGGTCGCCCAGCTCCACCGCCAGGGATTCGGTCAGATGGGCCACCGACGCCTTGGACGCGCAGTACGCGCCACGCCCCTTGCGCACCCGGACCGCCGACACCGACGACATGTTGACGATCGCGCCGCCGGGCCGCATGTGCCGGGCGGCGGCCTGCGAGCCGAACAGCACGCCCTGCACATTGACCTTCAGCACCGCGTCGATCTGCTCGGGCGAGATGTCCGGCACGAAGGCGTGCGGGAAGATGCCGGCGTTGTTGACCCAGTGGTCCAGACGGCCGGACTCGCGGTGCGCCAGCCGGGCCAGCTCCTCGTGGCCGGCCGGGTCGGTCACGTCCACGGCGGCCGGCACCACCCGGCCACGGGAACCGCCCTCGGGCAGCGCGTCCCGCTGGGTGTTGATCGCCTCGGCGGTCGCCTTCATCGTGTCGAGGTCGATGTCGGCGGCGATCACGTTCACCCCGCGCAGCGCCAGGCCCTCGCTGAACACGGCGCCCATGCCGCGGGCGGCGCCGGTGACGACGGCGGTGGTGCCGGCCAGTTCCGGGTGGACGGCGGCGGGCCGCCGGTTGTCGACCCGGCCGGGACCTTCGGCGGCCGCTTGCGGGGGTGTGGTGTCGCTCATCGGTTCCGTTCCTTCGTCGTCGAAGTTCCGTTGTCCAAGGTTGCCGGGGGTGCCGGGGGCCCGTCGTGGTCGCAGGGGCCCGTCGCGGCTGCCGGAGTTCCGTCGTGGCGCGGGGGTCCGGTCGCGGCCGTCGGGGCGCGCGGGTGCCGGAGGTGGCGCGGACGCCGGGGAGGTCCGCCGCCGTACGGACGCGGGAGGCGGCCGTACGGGGCGGCGGGGTACGGGCGCGGGGCCGGGGTCATGCCCCGGCGGCGCCGGGGAGGTCGTCGCGGCGCACGGTGCGGGCGGCGATCCGCCACCCGTCGCCGTCGTGGACGACCTGGTCGGTGAGGGTGGTGAACCGCTCGGTGCGCGGTGTCCCGCCCCGGGGGGTGGCGACGATCTGCAAATAGGCCTCCACCCGCAGGGTTCCGGCCCCGTCGTCGCCGGTCACGGCGATGTTGCCGATCACATGCCGGCGCACCACGCCCTCGGCGGCGCAGTCGGCGGCGAACCGCTCGGCGAACGCGGTCAGGGCGGCGGTGCCGGTCACCGGTGCCGGGTAGCTCGGTGAGTCGAAGGTGGCCCCGGCGGTGAAGGTCGCGGCCCATTCCGCGGCCCGGCCACCGTCGATGAGATGGCTCTGGAGGGCGTAGAGCTGGTGGATGTCGGCGAGCTGAGGGTTTTCGGCCAGCCGGGCGCTGGCGGGAAACGCTGGCGCGCTGGGGTTCATGCGGGCGTCCCTTCGGCACGAGGTCCCGCGCCGGCGGCCGTCCCGAGCGGCCGGAGCGGGAGCTTGCTCCGCACAAAAGCTGTGTGCGATAATCGCACTCACTGTGCGAATAATGGGAGCATAGGCAGCCTGGCTGAAACCCGTCAAGGGATGGATTCGTGAACTCACCACCGCAGACCCCGTCGGTCCCCGAGGTCGATTCCGGCATGTCCAAGACGCTCCACCACGGGCTGCTGATCCTCAGAGTCCTCTCGGAACACCCGCGGGGCCTGACCGTCAGCGAGCTGGCGGAGGCCATCGGGGTGCACCGCACGGTCGCCCACCGTCTGGTGCGGACCCTGGAGGCGCACCAGCTCTGCCGCCGTGACCACCAGCGCCGGATCGTCCTCGGCACCGGTCTGGTCAGCCTCGCCGAACCCGTCCAGCAGGATCTGCGCGCACTGGCCCGCCCGATCCTCGACGAGCTGGCCGAGACCACCCGCGCCACCGCCCACCTGCTGGTCCGCGAGGGCGCCGCCGATATGCGCGCGCTCATGGTGGTGGAACCGCGCGGGGCCCTGGTGCACGTGTCCTTCCGGCCCGGTCAGACCCACTCCATCGAGCACGGCTCGGGCGGCCTCGCCCTGCTCGCCCGCGGCCCCCACCGCGAAGGGGAGCGCCCCGAGGTCACCGAGGCCCGCGCCAAGGGGTACGCCGTCACCACGGGCGAGGTCATCCCCGCCGTGACCGGCATCTCCGCCGCCGTCCCGGCGCGTGGCGGCGAGGCGACCACCAGTATCGGCATCTCGGTGTTCGAGCACACCGCCATCGACGAACTCGGCGCCGTCGTCGTCCGCGCCGCGGCGCGCCTGGGCGAACTGCTCGACTAGGAAGCGACGACGAGCGGAGCCGCGGCGTCACGCCGTGCCGCGGGTCAGTGCGCGGGCGCACCAGCCGATGACCGCGGCGTTGAGCAGGGCACCGAAGGCGACGGTGAGGACGATCCCGGGGATGCCGTCGGGCGTCGGCAGCATCAGCACGAGGAGACTGCCGGGGGCGGTGGCGAGGATCGGTATCACGCCCGCCATGGACCCCTCCGCGTCGCCGAAGAGGTGCACGGCGACCGCCCACAGCAGCAGGGCGGCGCACAGCGCCAGGTAGCCGAGGGCGACGACGTGGGTGAGGGCCCGGCGCAGGCGGTGCGGGAAGGACGGTGCGGAGGCGGTCACGGCGGTGGGCTCCTCGGGCGGGGTCAGGTGTGGAGGTCGGGCGGGTTGGGGCGGGCGAGGCCGAGGTCGTAGGCGAGGATCGTCGCCTGGACCCGGTCGCGCAGCCCGAGCTTCCGCAGCAGCGCGTTGACATGGGACTTGACGGTGCCGACGGTGATGCCGAGTGCGTCGGCGATCTCCGCGTTGTTGAGGCCGGAGGCGACCAGGCCGAGCACATGGCGTTCCCGGCCGGTGAGGCTGTCCAGCGCCCCGTGCGCGTACCCGGTCCGGTGCGCGGGACCCGGTCCGGAGGTGTAGTGGCCGATGAGCCGGCGGGTCGCGGACGGGGCGAGGACGCTCTCGCCGGCGGCGACCACGCGGATGCCCCGCAGCAGTTCGGCGGCGCGCACATCCTTCAGCAGGAACCCGGAGGCGCCGGCGCGCAGCGCGTCGAAGACGTACGCGTCGAGGTCGAAGGTGGTCAGCACCAGGACGCGCGGCGCGTCCTGGTGGCCGGTGATGATGCGGGTGGCCGCGATGCCGTCCAGCTCGGGCATCCGGACGTCCATGACGACGACGTCGGGCGCCAGTTCCGCGGCGAGGCGCACCGCGGCGGCGCCGTCACCGGCCTCGCCGACGACCGTCATGTCCTCCTCGGCGTCGATCACGGCGGCGAACCCCGCCCGGACGATTCCCTGGTCGTCGACGACCAGCACTTTCAGGCTCATCGCCACCCCTCCTCGTCGTTCCGTGCCAGGGGCAGGGCGAGCCGGACCGTGCCCGGTGGCTCGGTGGTCAGGGTGCCGCCGAGCGCCGTGGCCCGCGCCGTCAGCCGCTCCCGTACGACGGGCGCGGCGGCGCGCGGCACACCGGTGGCGGTGAGCGTCAGCACGTCGTGCGCGGCGTCGAGTTCGAGCACGGCGGGCTCCTCCCCGGCGACCGCGAGCACCGTCTCGGCGACGTGGTAGGCGGCCAGGTCCACCGCGGTGGGCAGCCGTTCCGGCAGGCGACCGGCCGGCCGGACCTCGACGTCGCGGCCGGTGGCCCGGCACTGGCGGACGAGCAGGTCGAGCGCCTGGAGGGTGGGCTGCGGCCGCAGGGCGGGCGCCGTCTCGCCGTCCCGGACCGCGTCGAGCAGGGCGCGCATCGCGGCGAGGGCCTCGCGGGCGCGTTCGGCGGTGGCGTCGAGGCGGCCCGCCTCCGCCTCGGCGACCATGTCGGTGATGCGGTCCAGCACGGTGGTCTCCAGGCCGACGGTGATCCGGCGGCGCTCGGCCCAGGCGTCCCGGACGGCCTCCTCGGTCCAGCCGGCGAGGCGTGCGTCCCGCGCGTTCCGGGCGGTCCGCTCCCGTCGCCCGCACCGTGTCCCGCCCCACCGGGCGGCGCAGACCACCAGGCAGGCCCCGGCCGTCGCGCCCGCGGCGACCTGCCAGGCGGCGACGGTCGTCCCCCGGCCCAGGACGGCCGCGGTCGCGGCCACCGCGTGTGCCGCCACGGCCGCGACCGTGCCGAGGTACGCCGGGGCGCGCGGAGCGTCAGCGGCCAGGCAGGTCCGGGCCGCGGTCACCGCGAGCGCCGCACCAGTGGCGAGCATGCTCAGCGCGGGCGGCAGCAGGACCGGTCCGCCATAGGTTCCCGCGGCCATCGCCACCGGCCAGAGCAGGGCCAGGCCGCACAGGACGCCGAGCGCGGTACGGGGCGCCCGGCGCAGCCACAGCAGCGCGACCGCCTGGGCGATGGCCAGCAGCGTGAAGAGCGGCCCGGCCGATATGTGCGCCCCACTCGGCGCGGTCTCCGGCCGGATGATCAGCGAGGGCAGCAGCGGCTGCCACCACAGGCCGACAGCGGCCGTGAGCTGCGCCAGGCGGTAGGTACGCGGGACGGTCCGCTCCACCGGCGCGGCACTCCGCCCCGGCAGCACCGCGCGCACCTCCCAGCCGCCGTCCGCCGTCGGGCCGCTGGTCAGCGTGCCGCCCGCCTCCCGTGCCCGGGACCGCAGGAAACCCTGGCCGCGCCCGGAGCCGAGCCCCGCGCCGTGCGCCGGCGAACCGGCCTCCGGCGCCGCGCTGGTGACGACGACCTCGGTGCCGGTGTCGCCGTACCGGCAGCGCACCCGTGTGTGCGCCCCGGGGGCGTGGCGTGCGACGTTGGTCAGCGCCTCGCGGACGATGCCGTACGCCGCGTCCGCGACGGCGCCGTCCGGCAGCGGGTCGATCTCGCAGTCCACCCGCTGGTCCAGCCGGCGGAATCCGGCCACCAGCGCCGTCAGCCGTTCCTCCGGCGAGGGCTGTTCCTCCCGTGCGGGCGCCGGCGCCCGGACCGAGCGCAGTGCCCGGGTGACCTCACGGCCGGAGTCGACCGCGAACCGCAGTGCCTCCTCGACGAGTTCGGGGCGGCGGTCGCGCAGTCCGAGCGCCGCGCCCGCCGTGACCACCACGGCCGTCAGATGGTGGGCGCTGACGTCGTGCAGCTCGCGCTCCATCCGGCGCCGTTCGACCGCCGGGAGTCGGTGGCGCTCCGCCTCGGCCCGCGCCAGCAGCCGTTCGGCCGTGGCCCTCGCCCGCCGGACCTGCCGGGCCCGCAGGCCGGCGCCGCACGCGGCGGCATACAGCAGGGCGGTCAGGACGAGGTCGAGACCGTCGGGTCCGCTGAGCCCGTGGAGGCTGATCCCGTACAGGAGCTGCCAGGCGGCGAGCGTGACCACGCACAGCACCGAGGTGAAGGTGTCGCGCTCGGTCGCCACGGTGCACAGGGCCAGCGCCACGCCCGCTGTGCCGAGCACCGCGACCGCCCCGGCGGGCAGCGGCCCGGCACCCAGCGCACAAGCGGCGACGGCCACGGCGAGCGCGACCACGGGCCGGGTGCGGCGCAGCGCGAGCGCGGCCGTGGTCACCCCGGCGACCAGCGCCGCCCCGAGAAGGGCGGCCGCGGGCGGCACGGCGCCGCGCACCAGCGCCGCCCCGGGCCACACCACGGCCTGGACGCAGGTCAGCAGGACCGGTGCCCACCGGTCGTCGGTTCGCTTCATGATGCGAAGAGTCTAGGAGCGCGTCCCTCCGCCCCGGCTCCGGCTGGAGGCGGAGCCGGATCTCCAACCGGGGTTGCAGACTCTGTCTCCGGTTGGAGGCGCTGATCATCCCGCGGCGTGAGGAGCGGACGCCGTCGCGGGCCATAGGCTCGATCATGTCGATGAGGCGGCCGGCCGGCGGTTCTTCACCGCCCTTCCGTGCACTGCCTCGTCGGCTTCAGCACCGCAGTGGCGATCCCGCGGAGCGACGATCCCGCGGAGCGACGATTCCCTTTTCCTGCCTACTTCGGAGGTTCTCCCATGTCCAAGCGCGTTCTGCTGTCCTCGTGCGTCGGTGCGGTCGTCGTCGGCGGCGGTGTCGTCGCGACGACCGCCTGGGGCGCCACGGCGCCGACCCTGGCGAACACCTCGGTTCGCTACGTCGCGCCGTCCGCCGACCGCTCGGGCTCGCTCACCTTCACCGCGGACGTCCATGACGACTCGGGCGTCGCGGACCTGAAGGTCCTGGCCTGGCCGGCGAGCTCGAAGCTCGACCCCACCGAGAGCGAACTGCGGTCCGTGGAGAGCGCCACGTGCCGGAGCCTCACGTCCGGCACGTCCCGCTGCACCTACACGGTCCGGGTGACGCGGGCCGAGGCGACCGAGGGCACGTGGTACGTCTCGGCACTGGCGACGGGCGGGGACGGGAACACGGCGTTCGTGTCCCGCGCCGCCGAGTTCCAGGTCACGCGCTGATCGCGCGGGCCCTTCGGTCGCCCCGGTCGCCCGGCGCCCGGTTCCCCTTCACCGGGCAGGAACAGCCGCCACCGCCACGGGACGGTGACGGTGGCGCCGACCGCGTGCGCGCTCACCGCGCGGTCAGTACAGGGACTGCACCGCGTCCCGGTTGAAGGGGACGAGTTCACTCAGCCGGCCGGTGAGGACCTTGTCGGCCCACTGCGGGTCGGCGAGCAGTGCGCGGCCGACCGCGACGAGGTCGAACTCGTCCCGCTCCAGGCGGTCGAGGAGCCGGTCGATGCTCTCCACGGCCGCCTCCGCACCGTTGATGGAGGCCTTCTGGAAGGCGTCGTCCAGGCCGACCGAGCCGACGGTGATGACCGGCTTGCCGGTGAGCTTCTTCGTCCACCCGGCGATGTTCAGGTCCGAGCCCGTGTCGGGGAACTCCGGCTGCCAGTAGCGGCGTCCGGAGGCGTGGAACGCGTCGACCCCCGCCTCGGCCAGCGGGGTGAGCACGGCTTCCAGTTCCTTGGGGTTCTCGGCGAGCCGGACCTCGTAGTGCTCGCCCTTCCACTGGGAGAACCGGAGGACGACGGGGAAGTCGGGCGCGACCTTCTCGCGGATGGCGGCCACCAGGTCGGCGGCGAAGGTGGTCCGCGAGGCCAGGTCGCCCCCGTAGGCGTCGGTGCGCCGGTTGGTGCGTTCCCAGAGGAACTGGTCGATGAGGTAGCCGTGTGCGCCGTGCAGTTCCACGCCGTCGAAACCGATCCGCTCGGCCTCCCGCGCGGCCTCGGCGAAGGCGCCGATGACGTCGTCGATGTCGGCGCTGGTCATCGTCCCGCCCGCGCCGGGCGTGCCGTCCAGCGCGATCCCGGACGGCCCCAGGGACGGGGCGTCGGGGAACGGCGGCGCTCCGGCGGGCCGCTGTATGCCCACATGCCACAGCTGGGGCATGATCGCGCCGCCCTGCGCGTGCACGGCGTCGACGACCCGTCCCCAGCCGGCGAGTGGCGCCTCGCCGTGGAACCGGGGGATGGCGTCGTGGAAACCGGCGGACTTGTGGTCGACGGTGGTGCCCTCGGTGATGATCAGACCGGTCCCGGCCGCCGCCCGGCGCGCGTAGTAGGCGGCGACGTCCTCACCGGGGATGCCGTCGGGGGAGTGCTGGCGGGTCATGGGCGCCATGACGATGCGGTTCGGCAGCTTGGCCGAACCCAGTGTGAACGGACGGGACAGTGCCGTGGCCGCGCGAGTGCTCACTGTTGTTCTCCTGCCGTGACGTATCCGGGGGTGGCCGCTTCCGGTGTTTCCCGGACTCCTAAAATGTGCATCTGAAAGATACGCTTTTACCGGCGTAAACTGCAACTGTATCGATTGCATATGCGGCAGGGGTGGCACGGACCGTCGAGTAAGCTGTGCCGATCTGCGGGCGGAGGCGGAGGTGGAGACCGTGCTGGACATCCGGTTCTCGCGTGCGCTGCGGCTGATGATGTTCCTCGCGGTGGCCGGCGACAGGGAGGGATCCCCGCCGCTGAGTTCGGCCCAGTTGGCTCACAAGCTGAACACCAACCCGAGTCTGATCCGCAAACTCCTCGTACCGCTGACCGACGAAGGGCTCGTCGTCTGCGTCAAGGGCCGTACCGGCGGGGCCAGGCTGGGCCGGCCGGCCGACCGGATCACCCTGGCGGAGATCTATCGCTGTGCCGTCGGCGACAAGCCGCTGTGGGCCCCCTCGCCGGAAGCGGAGCCCGTGTGCGAGGTGACCACACACGCCGGTGAGTACTTCGCCGCGCTCACCGCCGAGGCAGAGCAGGCGGTGCTCGCGTCGCTGGGTGACCGTACGCTCGCGGACAGTGTGCGGGAACTGCGCCGTCTCGACGCGGACCGCGCGCAGCGGGCCTGAACCGGCGCGGTTCGCCCTCGGCAGTGAACCAGTGGGCCCCGGCCGACGTCTTTCCTGTCCCGGGCCGTTTCCCGGGCCTTTCTCGCCCCTGCCCTCAGAGAGAGTTCACTGTGACTGCCGACGAACGCCACCGGACAGACGACCAGCACGACGGCTCGAGCCCGTGGTGGTGGGGGATCGGGCCGATGGGGGCGGTCGGCCTCATCGTGTTCGGCATCGCCGCGGCCGGGTGGTCCGCCCTCGGGATGCCGGGCAGCGCGTCGGACGACGACCGGACGGTCGACTACTACCAGGCGGCGAGGGTCATCGCCATCGGGATGGTCGTCGGAGGCACCGCCCTGCTGGGGCGCCTGCGCCACCGCGCCACGCGCACCGATCAGGCGGAGGAGCGGGACGGCCACTGATGGCCGGACGTATCCGTCGCCCCTGCTCTCCGGGCCGGACGGCCGGCCCGGAGACCGCTGTGGGCAGACGCGCTACGGCAGCGTGTCGGCCACGACGGAGGCGGCGTCCGCGATCAGCTTGTCGTCGTATTCGGCGTCCTTGTCGCCGCGGTTCGACATGATCGCCACGACGATGGGAGCGCTGTCGGGAGGCCACACCACGGCGATGTCGTTGCGGGCGGCGTAGGTGCGGCCGGCTCCGGTCTTGTCGCCGACCACCCAGCCCTTGGGCACCCCGGCCCGGATCAGCTTGTCGCCGGTGGTATTGGTCCGCAGCCACTTCGTGAGCCGGGCGCGTTCGCCCTTGCCGAGGACATCGCCGAGGACGAACGCGCGCAGATCCTCGGCCATCGCCCGCGGTGTGCTCGTATCGCGTGTGGAGTCCGGGGCCCATACGTTCAACTCCGGCTCACGGCGCTCCATGTGGATGACGTCGTCGCCCAACTTCTCGAGCGTGGCGTCCAGCGCCTTGGGGCCGCCGAGCGCGTCGAGGAGCAGGTTGGCCGCGGTGTTGTCGCTGTAGCGCACGGCGGCGTCACACAGTGCGCCCAGGGTCATCCCGGTCTTGACGTGTTTCTCGGTCACGGGGGCGTAGTCGAGCAGATCGTCCTGGGAATACCTGATCACTCGGTCCAGTCCGCTCAGCGAGTACTTCCGCAGGACGGCGCCGGCGGCCAGCGCCTTGAACGTGGAGGCGTAGGCGAACCGTTCGCCATCGCGATAGGCCACCTCCCGTCCGGTGCCGGTGTCGATGGCGTAGACCCCCAGCCGCGCGTCGTAGGCGCGCTCCAGCTTCTTGAACTCGCCGGTGAACGATGTCGCGCCGGCGGATGAGGAACTCGACGCTTTCGGCTTGTCCGGGGACCCGTCCTGGCCACAGGCCGTCAGTGGGACGAGGAGCGCGAGCGCGGCGAGCGCGCCCAGGGCGGTGTGGCGGGCACGGGTGAATCGCATGGTCGAAACCTCCGGATGGGTCCCCGCAACGCGGGGGCGCGCGGGGACGAGAAGACCAGGCCCCTCGCCGGGGCGTGGTGTCGGGTGTCGTCACTCTCGCCGTCGGGTGCTATGCGGTCCAATACGCTCGTGCGCCTCTTCATGCGGATCTGGCATAGGGTGCCGGGTGTGGATCTGGTGGGAGTGTGCCGGGCGTTCGTCAGCGTGAGCGAGCGCGGAAGTTTCACCGTGGGAGCGGCCGCTGCCCGGATGTCCCAGTCGGTGGCCAGCCGCCGGGTGGCCGCCCTGGAGGAACGCTTCGGTGAGCAGCTCTTCGAGCGCACCTCGCGACGCGCCGTTCTCACCCCCTTCGGGCGGGACATGCTGCCGGTGGCCAGGCAACTCGTGCAGGCGGCCGATGTGCTGCTGCACGAGGCGGAAGCCGCCAAGCGCAAGCCGTGGCGGCTCGCCGTGCCCGGCATCTGCTCCACGGCCGGTCTCGCCCGCCTGGTCGCCGAGGCACGGGGGCACGGTGTCACGCTCGACCTCCGTGTCGCGGCGCCGGCGCAGCGCCTGGAGCTCATCCACGCCCAGCAGGTGCGGGCCGCCCTGCTCGCGGTGCCCGCGGACGAGGCCACCTGGTCCGTGCCGCTCGGACTGGCCGGTGTCCAGGAGCCCGGTGTGCGGCGGGTCTACCTCGAGACGCTGCGGGTCGGACGGGCTTGCCCGGGGCCGGCCCGCCGGGTCTGGATCCAGCCCGAGGACGACGTTCCGCACATCCGCGACCCGCTGACCCTGCTGCGCGACGCGGTCGGTCTGCGGCCCGCGCAGCTCGTGGCCGCGACCGACCTGACGACCGCCGCCGCCGAAGTCCTCTGCTCCCGCGACCTGTTGCTGTGCTCTCCCGCGCAGGCCGCGGAACTCGCCCTGAAGTGGCGGCCCATCGGTGAGCTCACGCTCAGCCGGGGGTTCGCCCTCGCCGCCGCCGCGGGCGGCAACCCACAGCACCTCGAAGGACGTCTGGGCGGCGCCATCGCCCACTGCCTGGGCGCGGGCACCCAGCCGGACACCACGGAAGGGGCGGAGGCGTGAACACCGAGGCACTGCTGCGCGATCTGCGCGGGCAGTTGCGCGACGGCGGCTTGCACGGCTGTCTGCTCGTGCGGGACCTCCACACGGGGGACGAGCTGGGCATCGACCCGGACACCCCGCTGCCCTCCGCCTCCCTGGTCAAGATCCCGCTCGCGCTGGCGACGCTGGAGCGCATCCGGCGCGGCGAACTGGACGGGGCGACGATGCTCGAGGTGTCCCCCGGGCGGATCACCGCACCCGGTCCCACCGGACTCAGCCGGTTCCGCCACCCCGCCCGGGTCGCCGTCGACGACCTGCTCTACCTGAGCACCTGTCTGAGCGACGGAACGGCGGCCGAGGCGCTGTTCGGCCTCACCCCGCCCGCCCAGGTCGCCGACATGCTCCACGAGTTCGGGCTGCGTGGCATCATCGTCCGGCATGGCATCCGCGAAGTGGCCGAAACCCCCGGGCTGCGCTTCGACGCCGCGCAGCGGCATCTCGCCCACGCCCTCGCCATCGACGCGGGCACCAGCGGCCGCGGCCACCGGGTGCCGCAACTCGACACCACCCGCACCAACATCGGCAGCGCGCGCGCCCATGTGGATCTGCTCCAAGCCCTGTGGACCCCCTCGGCGATCCACCCCGAAGTGGCGCGGCGGGTACGCGACCTCATGGCCCACAACGTGCTGCGGCACCGGCTCGCCCCCGACTTCAGCTCCGACGCCACCACCTGGTCCTCCAAGACCGGCACCCTGCTCAACCTGCGCCATGAGATCGGCGTCGTCGAGCACTCCGACGGTCAGGCGTTCGCCATCGCGGTGCTCACCGAGTCACTCGTGCCCGCCGGAACCCAGCCCGGCGCCGAAGCCCTCATGGCGCAGATCGCCCGCACACTGCGCGACCACCTCCGGCAGTTGTAGGGCCACGTCGGGGCGGGAGCGGGTGACCAGCCCGGTCCGGCTGGTCACCGGCCGTGCTCAGAGGGTGCGGCCGAACAGGTCCAACAGGGCCTGCCAGTGGCGCTCGGTGGCCTCGGCGTCGTACGCGGAGGTGTCGGCCTGGGTGTAGCCGTGCCGGGCCCCCGCGTAGACCTCGGTGCGGTGGCGGACACCGGCCTCGTCGAGGGCCTTCTCCAGACGCTCGATCTGCTCGGGAGGAAGGGCGTGGTCCTGGTCCGCGTGTCCGAAGTACACCTCGGCGGTGATCCGTCCGACCACCGTGTGCGGGCTGTTTGGTGCCTCGGTGGCCAAGCTGCCACCGTGGAAACCGGCCATCGCGGCGACGCGGTCGGGGTAGGCGCCGGCGGCGCGCAAGGCCAGTCCGGCACCCAGGCAGTAGCCGGTGAGGCCCACGGGCCCGTCGGTGGCCTGAGGGCAGGAGGCCAGCCAGTCGAGATAGGCGCCGGCGTCGCGCACCGTGAGATCGGGAGTCAGCTCCGCCGCGATCGGGAGGAGCTTTTCGAGGATCTCCGGACGCGTCGCGACGTCGAGGAAGTCGGGCAGCTCCGTCAGGGGAGCCCGCCCGTGCCGGTAGAAGACGTTGGGCACCAGCACGGTGTAACCGGCCCCGGCCAGCCGGTCGGCCATCGTCCGCAGGTGGGGCCGGAGCCCGAAGGCGTCCATGTACAGCACGACGGCCGGGTGGCGGCCGGAGTCGTCGGGATGGGCCAGGTAGGCATCGGCGACGCCGTCCTGGGTGGGGATGTCCACGTCTGTTCCGCGCACTGCGGTCATGGGGGGTCCTTCCTTCGTTCGTACCGGATCGCGGGCGAGTACCGGATCGCGGGCGACCCGGCGGGCCCGTGCCCTCAGAGGCATCCCTCGGGCAGCCGAGCCCCGCCGGCACATACGTGTCTGATCGCCGCGGCGATCGAATAGCAGTCGAAGAGCGCCGAATGCTCCCGGCCGGCCACGGGTCTGGGCAGGCCCAGCGCCTCCCACAGGCGACCGGAACTGGCCGATGCGGTGGTCGGTGCGACGGCGTTCAGCCAGGGGCGGATGTTCAGGAAGCCGGCGGTGAGGAAGCCGTTCTTGACCTCTTCGCCACGAGCCCGCGCCCACCCCGTGTTCTCCCCGAGGACGATCATGTCGTTGCCGTAGGAGAGCACGGACTGCCCCTGGCAGAAGCCCAGGAAATCACTGAGCGCTTCGGCCGGCGCGACTCCCTCCCGGTCCACGGTTTCCTGGTCGATGCCCGTGAGACCGGTGAAGTACGGGGACAGCCGCGGATTGACCACCGGCCGCACCAGCGCCTCGTACTCCTCGACCACACAGTGGTCTTCGGCGGAATCGCCGGCACTGATGCGCAAGGCGCCGATCTGGACTATCTCGCGAAGCTGCCCCGGCCCCGTCCAATCCCGTTCGAGCGCTCCCGACCATGAGGTGAATTCAAGGTCGAACACGACAAAGGTCGACAAACGGTCTCTCCTCGTGTCGGGGTGGGGGCCGAACGAACCCGGACGAGCTGCTGCCCAGGAGACTACTCCTCGGCTGGTGGTGGCGCGGGACGGCCCGGTGTCCGCCCCGCGCGGTGCCTCAGGAGAACCTGTGCCCCAGGAGAGCCGGTGTCTCAGGAGAAGGTGTCGGGCCCCACGTCGCCGGGGTCGGGACCGCCGCGTACCCCGGTGTCGAGCGCGTCGATGGCGGACACCTCGTGCGGGGTCAGCGAGAAGTCGAAGACGCCGATGTTCTCCGCGATGCGGTGGGGTGTGACGGACTTCGGGATCGCGCACAGGCCGTGCTCGATGTGCCAGCGGAGGATGATCTGGGCCGGGGTCTTGCCGTACTTGTCGGCGAGGCCGGTGAGGGCCGGGTTCCGGAGCGGGTCCTCGGCCTCGCTCGGCCGGTCGCCCCAGTAGCGCGTCACTCCGCCGATGGGCGACCAGGACTGGGTGACGATGTCGTGGCGGACGTCGAACGCGCGCAGCTCCGGCTGGTTGAAGTGCGGGTGCAGTTCGACCTGGTTCACCGCGGGCACCACATCGGTGCGCGCCATGAGATGGGACAGGTGTTCGGGGGTGTGGTTGCACACCCCGATGGCCCGTACCCGGCCGTCGGCCAGCAGCTTCTCGGCGGCCCGGTACGAGGCCACCGTGGTGTCGAAGGCGGACGGGACGGGCCAGTGCAGCAGATACAGGTCCAGGTGGTCGAGGCCGAGTTTGGTGAGACTGGTGTCGAAGGCGCGGAGGGCGGCGTCGTAGCCGTAGTCCGTCAGCCACAGCTTGGTGATGACGAAGATGTCCTGGCGGCCGATGCCCGAGCGGGCGATGCCCTCGCCGACCTCCTTCTCGTTGCCGTAGGCGGCCGCGGTGTCGATCAGCCGGTAGCCGTTCTCGATCGCGGTCGTCACCGCGGCGACGGTCTCGTCGGGCGGACTCTGGTAGACGCCGAGGCCCAGAGCGGGCATCCGCACGCCGTTGTTCAGGGTCAGCAGAGGGGCTGGGCCATTCGGTCCATTCATACGGGTTCCTTGGGTGCGTCGGAGACCGGCGGACCGCTACCGGTGCCGTCTTCCCGCACCGGAGCGCGTCCGCTTGTACTGCGACAGGGGTTCCCGGTGACGGGCCGTGCGCTCGCCCCGTACGCCGAACGTCACCACGTTGGCGCGATCGGCGTGCCGTGCCCGGCCTCGTACGGCGGCCGATGTACATCGGCCGATCACGGCGATGTGCGGTTCTCGTCGGCCGTCATGTCCTGTGTGCCGATGACCGAGAGGAGCTCCAGCTGGGCGGCGCCTTCGGTGCCGGGCGGGGCGCTGAACCACAGCAGGCGCTGGCGGCCGTCCTCGCTGAACAGGGAGTGGCAGTCCAGTTCGATGATGCCCAGCGCGGGGTGGACGATGCGCTTGTGGTCGGTCCGCCGGAGGGCGACGTCGTGGGTGTCCCAGAGGGCGGCGAACTCCTCGCTGCGGCGGCGGAGCGAGGCCACCATCCGCTGCACTTCACTGTCGCGGCCGCGCCGGGCGGCCACGGCCTGGAGGTCGGCGACGAAGACCCGGGAGTGGTGGGGGTGGTCCTCGGGCGGGTAGAGCGCACGGGCGTCCGGGTCGGTGAACCACCGGTGGACGAAGCTCGCCTCGGGGCCGCGCACCGCCACCGGCCGGCCGATCAGGGCGACGGCCAGCTCGTTCTGCGCGAGGATCTGGTGCAGGTCGGTGATGATCTGCGCGGGCGTGGTGGTCAGCCGGTCCAGCAGGCCGAGCAGGGCCGGCTGGACCTGCGCGGCCGGGCCGTGCGTCGCCGGGGGAACGGGGCGGTCGGCGAGGTGGAACAGATGGTCGCGTTCGTCGCCGTTCAGCCGCAGCGCACGGGCCAGGGAGGTCAGCACCTGGGCCGAGGGCTGAGCGCCGCGTCCGCGCTCCAGCTCGGTGTAGTAGTCCGCGGACAGCCCGGCCAGCTGGGAGACCTCCTCGCGCCGCAGTCCGGGCACCCGGCGCCGTGGACCGGTGGGCAGGCCGACGTCGGCCGGGCGGATCCGGTCGCGCCGGGACTTCAGGAACGCGGCGAATGCGGAGTGATTCACGCCCCCCATGGTCCCTCGTACCGGTGAGCCGAGCCAGGGGCTGACAACCCCTGGGTGGGGACAGCCCTGGCTGGCCCGGAAACCCCGGTCCAGCCTGGAGACACCGACGGGGTCGTCCGCGCCGACGGCGGCATCGTCCGACCGCCACGCGATCACCCCTGCGACACGAAGTACGACACGAAGTACGACACGAACGACGACACGAACGACGACAGGAAAGAAGAACGACCATGCCCTTCGCGAACTTCAAGGTTCCCGCCGGATCCCTCGACGAGAAGCAGAAGGAGGAGATCGTCACCCGTGCCACCGAGCTGTACGTCGACATCTACGGTGAGCGCGCCCGCGCCAACACCATGGTCCTGGTCGAGGAGGTCACCGACGGCGGCTGGGGCATCGGCGGCAACGTCCTGACCCTCGCCATGCTCCAGCAGCCGCCCGGCGAGTGACCCCTGGCCGGCGCCGGGCCGGGCGTGCGCCGGTCGTCGCCGTGGGTGCGTAGGGTGGCGCGGGTGCGAATAGCTGTGGCTTCCGGCAGGCGCGCCGGTTATCGACGTTGGCCGGGGCGGGCGGCGATATCCGCGCTCGCGCTGTGGTTCCTCTTCTCCGTCTACGACGACGTGCGGCAACGGCTGGTCTTCGACCCGGCCCGGGACACCGAGGCGTTCGCCGGGGACTGGGCGCCGGTCTGCGCCGGGGCCCTGGCCGCGGCGATGGCCGTGCTGGCCGTCGTGCGCGGTCCCCGGTGGGTACCGCGGGCCGTGCTGGTGGCCTGTGCCGGCACCTTCGCGGCCACGGCCGCCTACCACCTGCTGCCGGTGAACATGGTGACCAGCGAGACCAGCGGCACCGAACTCATGGGACAGCTGATCCTCCTCGCGGTGGCGGTGCGCCGCTGCACCCCTGGGCCGGCCCTGGCGGCCGTGGCGGCGGTCGGCGTCAGCGTGTTCTCCGTCCCGGTCCTGCGGGACTTTGACCCCGGCGACTTCTCCGACAGCACCGTGCTCATCCTGGCGCTGGCCTTCGTCTGCGGCCTGGTGCTGCGGCTCTACGACGCCCAGCAGGAACGCACCGGACAGCTCGTGCGGCAGGAGGAACGGCTCGCGCTGGCCCGGGACCTGCACGACACCGTGGCCCACCAGGTGACCGCGATCGTGGTGCAGTTGCAGGCCGTGCGCCATGTCACCGGACGTGGCACCCCCGACCCGCAGGCGCTGAACGAGATGCTCCAGGCCGTCGAGCACGCGGGCGGCGAGGCGCTGACGTCGATGCGGCGGCTGGTGGGCTCGATGCGCGGGGACGAGACCCCGCGCCATCCGGAGAACCTCGGCGAGGTCCTGTCCCGCATCGCCGAGGAGTCCCGGGCGGCCGGACTGCCGGTCCGCCTCGACCTCGGGCGGGACCTGCCCGAGGACGTACCGGCCGAGGTCACCGGCGGGCTGAGCCGGGTCCTCCAGGAAGCCCTGACCAACGCGCAGCGCTATGCGCGCGGAGCGCGGTCGGTGGACGTGTCCGCCCGGGTCGCGGCAGACCGCGCCGAACTGGTCGTCGAGGACGACGGACACGGGTCCGCGTCCGGACACCGCGGCAGCCTCGGCCGGCTCGGCGGCGGCTTCGGCATCATCGGCATGCGGGAGCGGATCGAACTGCTCGGCGGCAGCTTCGAGGCGGGGCACCGCCCCGAAGGCGGGTGGCGGGTCCGCGCCTCCGTACCCTTGCGTCCCGACGAGGCGTCGCGGAACCCGCGCGCATGGGCTCGGCACGCCGTACGGAGCGGGTTGCGGCTACGGGAGGGCAGGACGGCATGACCATACGCATCCTGGTCGCGGACGATCAGCATCTGGTGCGGGCCGGGTTCCGCATGGTGCTGTCGGCCGAGCCCGACATGGAAGTGGTGGCCGAGGCCGCCGACGGCGCGGCGGCCCTGTCGCTCGCCCGGGAGACCCGGCCGGACGTGTGCCTCGTGGACATCCGGATGCCCCCGCCCGACGGTCTGGAGGTCACCCGCCGACTGGCCGGCGGTGGCCGGCCCGGAGCCCCGAAAGTGGTCGTGGTCACCACCTTCGACCTCGACGAATACGTGTACACGGCGCTGTCGAACGGCGCCTCGGGCTTCCTCCTCAAGGACGCCGGCCCGGCGCTGCTGACGGAGGCCGTCCGCGCGGCGGTCCGCGGGGACGCCATGGTCGCCCCGCAGATCACCCTGCGCCTGCTGGAGCACTTCACCAAGGCGCGGCGGTCCGGCGCAGCCGAGCCGGCCGATCCGCTGACCGACCGCGAGGAGGAAGTCATCCAGGGCATCGCCCGCGGACTGACCAACCCGGAGATCGCCGCCGAGCTGTACATCGCGCCCAGCACCGTCAAAACCCATCTGGGCTCGATCCAGGCGAAACTCGGCCTGCGCAACAGGGTCGAGGTCGCGGCCTGGGCCTTCCGTACCGGGCGTGCGCAATAGCGGTGGCCGTCCCGCGGCGATCTCCCCCGATCGGGGGAGACGGCTTTCGGATGAACGGGGGATCCGCCCGCGGGGGGTGCGGCGGGACGCTCGGATACGTCGCCACCAGCGGCGGCGCCCTCTGCCACGAGGGACATCCACCGAGCGTCCACCGAGGATCCGCATGCACGCCCATCAGTCCCCTTCCGCCCCTGCGGCCTTCGCGGCCCACGCCACCGACCTGACGAAGGTGTACGGCACGGGAGACACCCGTGTGGTGGCGCTCGACGCGGTCACGGTCGGCTTCGTCAGGGGGCAGTTCACCGCGATCATGGGGCCGTCCGGGTCGGGGAAGTCCACCCTCATGCACTGCATGGCCGGTCTCGACTCGCCGTCCTTCGGATCGGTCCGGGTGGGCGACACGGAGATCGGCGCCCTGAACGCCCGTCAGCTCACCCGGCTGCGCCGCGACCGCGTCGGCTTCGTGTTCCAGGCGTTCAACCTGCTGCCCACCCTGACCGCCGCGGAGAACATCACCCTTCCCCTGGACATCGCCGGCCGCAAGCCGGAGCGGGCCTGGCTGGAGAGCATCATCCGGACCGTCGGCCTGTCCGAGCGGCTCGGCCACCGGCCCGCCCAGCTCTCCGGCGGACAGCAACAGCGCGTCGCCGTCGCCCGCGCGCTGGCCGGCCGGCCCGACATCGTCTTCGCCGACGAGCCCACCGGCAACCTCGACTCCCGCAGCGGCGCCGAGATCCTCGAGTTCCTGCGGGGTTCCGCGAGCACGCTGGGCCAGACCGTCGTCATGGTCACCCACGACCCGGTCGCCGCCTCCTACGCGGACCGCGTCGTCTTCCTCGCCGACGGCCGCATCGTCGACGAACTCCACGCCCCCACCGCCGAGGCCGTCCTGGAACGGATGGGACGCCTGACACCGGCACACGTCTGACGCCGCGCATGTCTGACGCCGCGTATGTCTGACGCTGCGCGCATGTCTGACGCTGCGTCAAGCGATACAGCGCACGCCTGACGCTGCGCACGTCTGACGCCCGCTCGTCTGACGCCGCGCAGTCTGACGCCCGCACGTCTGACGCGCGCAAGTCTGGCCCCACACGTGACGCCGCGCATGTCTGACGCCGTGCAACGCCTGACGCCGTGCGGGCCTGATCCGCGCAAGCCTGACGCCGTGCGGGTCTGAGCGGCGCATGCCTGACGGCCGCGCACGTCTGACGGCCGCGCGCATGTCTGACGCCGCGATGTCTGACGCCGCGACGTCTCACGTCCGCCCCCTCCGCCCAAGCCCTCCCACCGGCACCCTCCCGGAAGGCCGCCCCGTGTTCCGTACCGCCGTGCGCAACGTCCTGGCGCACAAAGCCCGTCTGCTGATGACCATGCTCGCCGTTCTGCTCGGCGTGGCCTTCGTCGCGGGCACCCTCGTCTTCACCGACACCGTCGGCAACGCCTACAAGGAGCGTTTCCTCACCACCCTGCGCGATGTCTCGGTCCAGGCCACACCCCCGTTCGACGAGAAGACCGGCGAGCCCGGAACCCTGACGGAGGACACGCTGCGGCGCCTGCGACAGCTGCCCGGCGTGGCGTCCGTCACCGGCTCCGTCGACGGCTTCGCCGCCGTGGCCGCGAAGGACGGCCACCCCCTCGGCGAGGATCAGCGGACCGCCGCGGGCAACTACGTCCCCCAGGCCGACGGCAAGGACGCCCGCCACCCCCTGACCGCCGGACGGGCCCCCACTGGCCCCGGCGAGGTGCTGCTGGACGCCGACACCGCCGACCGGGGCGGCTACCAGCTCGGTGACACCGTTCGGCTGGCCGTCGACGGACCGGTGCTGCACAAGAAACTCGTCGGCATCGTCCGTACCGACGACACCCACGGCTCCGGCGGCACCCTCGCGCTCTTCGACAACGCCACGGCGCAGCGGCTGCTCCTGAAGCCCGGCCAGTACAACGGGGTCGGCCTGGAGGCCGGCCGCGGCGTATCCGAGGACCGGCTCGCGGCCGAAGTGCGCGATCTGCTGCCCGAGAACTCCGAGATCAGCACGGGAGCGCGGCTGCGCGAGCAGCAGCGCGCCCAGGCCGCCGAGGGGGCGGAGAAGCTCAACCAGGTGCTGTTCGTGTTCGCGGCCATCGCGCTGTTCGTCGGCGTGTTCGTCATCGGCAACACCTTCACCATGCTCGTCACCCAGCGTGCGCGGGAGATGGCCCTGATGCGGGCCGTCGGCGCCCACCGCCGTCAGGTGACCCGTTCCGTCCTCATCGAGGCCGCCCTGCTGGGGCTGTGCGCCGGCGCGGCCGGGTTCCTCCTCGGCATCGGCGTGGCCATGGGCATCCGGCAGCTGTTCGGGTCCACCGGGTCGGGCTTCCCCGACGGGCCGCTGATCGTCGCCCCGCGCACCGCAGTGGTCTCCTTGCTGGTGGGCGTCGTCGTCACCATGCTCGCCGCCTATCTGCCGGCCCGCCGCGCCGCCACCGTGCCGCCCGTGGCGGCCATGTCCGCGCTCCACACGCCCCCGCCGGTCCGCGGCCTGCGCAGGCGCAACATCACCGGCGCCGCCCTGATCGTGGTCGGTGTGCTCGGGGTGCTGGTCACGACGTCCAGCGGTGACGAGGGCACGACCCTCGTCCTCCTCCCGGCCGCCCTGCTGCTCCTCGGCATCATCGTGGTGACACCGGCGCTCTCCGGCCCGGCCATCGCCCTGGCCGGCCCCCTCCTGCGCCGCTTCGGCGTCCCGGGCACGCTGGCGCCGCGCAACGCCCGGCGCGATCCGCGGCGCACCGCCTCCACGGCCTCGGCCCTGATGATCGGGCTGTCCCTGGTCACCGGCCTCACGGTGGTCGCGGTGTCCGCCACCACATCGCTGCACCGAGGAGCCGAGAACACCGTCACGGCCGACTTCGAGATCTCGACGCGGAACAGCGGCCCCCTGCCCGCGTCGGTCCACGACACCCTGGCGAAGTCCGCCGAGGTGACCTCCTCCAGCCCGCGGCGCACGGGCACCGTGCGGATCGGCGGCGACGCGGTGGACCTGACCGGTGTGGACCCGCGGACCATCGGCGACCTCGTCCACCCGGACTTCGTGTCGGGGTCGCCCACCGCACTGGGCGCGGGCGGCGGCAAGAGCCTGCTCATCGACACCGCCACCGCCGACCTCCACGGATGGACCACGGGCCGGCGCGTTCCGGTGGTCTACGAGGACGGCAGCCGGGACACCCTGCGGATCGGCGGCGTCTACCGCGGCAACGACTTCCTCCCGGCCACGATGATGCCGCTGGCCACGCTCCAGCCCCATCTGACGGAAGTCCAGGACACCGCGGTCTGGGTGCGCACCAAGGACGGTGACGGCGACATCGCCCGGCGATCCCTCCAGCGCGCCCTCGACCACAACCCCCTCATCCAGGTGCGGAACACCGACGACCTGGCCGAGGAGGCCGGCGGCGAGGCCGTCACACTGCTCCTCGACGTCCTCTCCGGACTGCTGGCCATGGCCGTGGTGATCGCCGTCCTGGGAGTCGTCAACACCCTCGCGATGTCCGTGTTCGAGCGCACCCGTGAGATCGGGATGCTGCGCGCGGTGGGGCTCCAGCCCGAGCAGACGAAGCGGATGGTCCGCCTGGAGTCCGTCCTGATCTCGCTCTTCGGGGCCCTGCTGGGCATCGGCGCGGGCCTCTTCCTCGGCTGGGCCGCGGGCAGGCTCGTCTCGGACAGCATCCAGGGGTACGAGATGGTCATCCCCTGGGACCGCATCGCCGTGGCCCTGGCGGGCGCCGTACTCGTCGGGGTGATCGCCGGGCTCTGGCCCGCCCGCCGGGCGGCCCGGCTGAACATCCTCACGGCCCTCAAGGCGGACTGAGGCCCGTCACGGGCGGGCGTACGCACGGGAGGCGGTGCGGGCCGGCGGGGCGGGCCGCGCGCACGGGAGGCGGGGCGGGCGTGGCGCACGGGAGGCGGTGTGAGCCGCTACGCCGCCGCCAGCAGGAGGCGCACCGCCTCTTTCGCCCGGTGGGCGGGTTCGGCGCTGCCGGTGATCGCCGCGGTGGTGATGGCGCCTTCGGCCAGCAGCGCCACGTGGCCGGCCAGCGAGGCCGGTTTGCCCGCGGCGGCTGTCAGATCGGCGAGATACCGGAAGAACGCCTCCTTGTGCGCGCGTGCCGTCTCGGCGACGGCCGGCGAGGTGGCCCCGAGCTCTCCGAAGGAGTTGCCGAAGGCGCAGCCGCGGAAGTCCGGTTCGCCGAACCACTCGTGGAGCCAGTCGAAGACCGCCAGGACGCTCTCCTCGGGCGTGCTCCGGGTCTCGGCGTACGCGGCCAGTCTCTGCCGCCACCGGATGTCGCGCCGCCGCAGGTACGCCTGCACCAGGTCCCCCTTGGACGGGAAGAGCTGGTAGAGCCGTTTGAGGGAGACACCTGACGCGGAGCGGATCTGGTCCATGCCCACCGCCTGGATGCCCCGCCCGTAGAACAGGGCCTCGGCCGCGTCGAGTATCCGGAGTTCCGCGGTCTCGGGACTGCTCATCTCGCCGTTCTCCTGGTGCCGGTCGGTCAGAGGCCGAGGTCGCTCAGACCGGGGTGGTCGTCGGGGCGGCGCCCGAGCGGCCAGTGGTACTTGCGCTCCGACTCCGTGATGGGGAGGTCGTTGATGGAGGCGTGGCGGCGGCGCATCAGACCGTCGTCGTCGAATTCCCAGTTCTCGTTGCCGTAGGAGCGGAACCAGTTGCCGGAGTCGTCGTGGCATTCGTAGGCGAAGCGCACGGCGATGCGGTTGCCGTCGAACGCCCACAGCTCCTTGATGAGCCGGTAGTCCAGTTCCCGCGCCCATTTGCGGGTGAGGAAGGCGACGATCGCGTCGCGCCCGGTGAGGAACTCCGCGCGGTTCCGCCAGCGCGAGTCGACGGTGTAGGCCAGGGCCACCTTCTCGGGGTCACGGGAGTTCCAGCCGTCCTCCGCCAGCCGGACCTTCTCGATGGCGGTCTCCCGGGTGAACGGCGGGAGCGGGGGGCGTGGCGCGGCTGTCACATCGTCTCCTGAGGCCGGCGGGGGAGTGGAGAACGGGCGTTCTCCGCTGCGGCGGCCACCGTACGAGAACGCTGGTTCTCGCGCAAGACGGGGGCGGTGATCAGCGGTTCCGCCGCAGTGGGTACCGTGCGAGCTGGAAGAACCGTGCTCGAGGACAAGGCAGGGACCGGGCGTGTTGATCGATGATCTGCGGCAGGAGCTGCCGGACGGCCGGATGGTCGAGGACCCCGGCGTCGCCGCCGGATTCGTCCACGACGAGGCGGAGTGGGCGCCGTACGACACACCCCTCGTGGTGGTGCGGCCACGCACGGCCGAGGAAGTGCGTGCCGTGGTGCGCGCCTGTGTACGGCACGGTGTTCCGCTGGTCACCCGGGGCGCCGGCACCGGCCTCTCCGGTGGCGCCAACGCCGTCGACGGCTGTGTCGTGCTCTCCACCGAGTCCATGGACACCATCCACGAGATCGACCCCGTGGAGCGCCTCGCCGTCGTCGGACCCGGTGTGGTCAACGACGACCTGCGAGCCGCCTGCGCCGAGCACGGGCTCTGGTACCCGCCGGACCCGGCGAGCGCGCCCTGGTCCACCATCGGCGGCAATGTGGCGACCAACGCGGGCGGGCTGTGCTGTGTGAAGTACGGCGTCACCCGCGACTATGTGCTCGGCCTGCAAGTGGTCACCGGCACCGGGGAACTGGTGCGGCTCGGCCGCAGGACCGCCAAGGGCGTCGCCGGGTACGACCTGGCCGGGCTGATGGTCGGATCCGAAGGCACCCTGGGAGTGATCACCGAGGTCACGGTGCGGCTGCGGCCCCAGCGTGAGGCGGAGCGCACGGTCGCCGGATACTTCTCCTCGGTCGTGGCCGCCGGCCGCGCGGTCGCCGCCATCGGGGCCGCGGGGCTCACCCCGTCCGCGCTCGAACTGATCGACCGGCACTGTCTGGCGGCGGTCGACAAGTGGAAGAACATGGGGCTGTCCGTCGACGCGGACGTGGTGCTCCTCGGGCGTACGGACGCCCCGGGCCCGGCCGGCGCCCAGGAGGCCGAGCGCATGCTCGCCTGTTTCGAGGAGGCGGGCGCCACCTGGGCCGCGCAGTCCACGGACCAGGAGGAGGCCGACGCGCTCTTCTCGGCCAGGCGGCTCGCCTATCCGGCGCTGGAGCGGCTGGGCCCGGTGCTCACCGAGGACGTATGCGTGCCCAAGGCGGCCGTACCGGAGATGCTGGCGCGCATCGAGCGCGCCGCCGCCCGGCACGACACCCTCATCGCCAACATCGCGCACGCCGGTGACGGCAACCTCCATCCGCTGCTGATCACCCAGCCGGGCGACACGGCGGCCCGGGAGCGGGCCCAGGCGGCGTTCCACGAGATCATCGCGGACGCGATCGACCTCGGTGGCACGGTCACCGGCGAACACGGTGTGGGCCTGCTGAAGCGAGACGGTCTGGAGCGGGAGCTCGCACCGGCCGTCCTGGACATGCACCGGGCGGTCAAGACGGCCCTCGATCCGCACGGCATCCTCAACCCGGGCAAGGTCATCACCCGCGGCTGAGCGCGCGGCCGGTCCGCCGCCGCGCGCACCGAGGACACCCGACGCCCGAAAGGCGAGCGACCCCCATGGCAAGCACCGACGTCCCGCGGCAGGTCAGCGGCCACGCCCGCGCACTGGACGGCACGCTCCTGGCCTACCAGCACCACGGCACCGGACGGCCGCTGGTGCTGCTGGCCGGACAGGCCAACAACCACCACTGGTGGGACGGCATACGGGCGGACTTCCACGACACGCACAGCACCCTCACCCTGGACTGGCGCGGCACCGGGGAGAGCGGAAAACCCGATGTGCACTACTCGACGCGGGGCCTGGCCGAGGATGTGATCGCCGTCCTGGACCATCTCGGCATCGAACGCGCCGACCTGTACGGGACCTCCATGGGAGGACGGGTCGCCCAGTGGGTCGCCGCCCGCCATCCGGACCGGGTCCGGCGGCTCGTCCTCGGCTGCACCTCACCCGGCGGGCCACGGGCGACGGAGCGCGACACGGCGGTGCGGCGCTCCCTGGCCCAGGCCGACGCGCGGGCGGCGCGGGAAGCGCTGACCGACCTCATGTACACCCCGGCCTGGCGGTCCGGACACCCCGGGCCCTATACGACCCTCGGCGACCCCGGTATGCCTCCGCACGCCCGCCGGCGCCACCTGGTGGCCAGCAATGAACACGACGCCTGGGACGCGCTTCCGCTGATCGGCGCGGACACCCTGGTCCTGCACGGCGCGGAGGACCGGCTCACCCCGTCGGCCAACGCTCCGCTGCTCGCCTCCCGTATCCCCCGGGCCCGTACCCACATCTTCGAGGGCGCCCGGCACGGCTACTTCGAGGAGTGCCGCCCGCAGGCCGGGGCGATCGTGTCGGCGTTCCTGGCGGAGCCCACCATGTGATCGGGTGGCGGGCGGGCGCGCCCCGGGACGCGCCCAGCCTCCACGAGATCCCCCTCAGGAGGTGTCCGCCCACCGGGACGCCCCGGAGTGGGCGTCGGGTACGCACTGCCCCCGGCCGGTCACCGTGGTGTCCGCGCGCGGGGCGAGCCGCCCGCGCAGGGACACCACCGTCAGCAGGGCCGACGCCGTGCCGATGAGCGGCACCGTGAAGGCCGCGCTCGCGCCGAAGCCGTCCGCCAGCTGTCCGGCCGCCGTCACCGCCGCGGCCTGCCCCAGCGCGACCGAGCCGGTCAGCCAGGTGAACGCCTCCGTCCGGGACGTGGCCGGGACCAGGGTCTCCACCAGCGTGTATCCAGTGATCAGCGCAGGTGCGATACACAGCCCCGCGAGCAGCCCGAGCCCGCCCAGCGGCAGTGGCGTGGGCGCCGCCCACAGGGTCGAGCAGACCAGCGCCAGCGCGGCGTAGGAGGCCAGCAGCCGCCGCTGCGGGGAGGTGCGCCAGGTGATGGCGCCACAGGCCGCGCCCGCGAGCATGTCGCCCGCCGCGAACACGCCGTACAGCACACCGTTCAGGCCCGGCCGGCCGTGCTCCTGGCTGAAGGCGGTCAGGGCGACCTGCATACCGCCGAAGACCGAGCCGATGCCCAGGAAGACCACGGCCAGGACGCGCACACCCGGTACGGACAGGGCCGAGGCGTGCCGCTCCCTTGGGTCCGCCCGGCCCGGGGCCGGCGGCGGTGCGGTCCGCCGCTGGGCCGCGAAGAGCAGCCCGCCCACCAGCGTCAGCGCCGCCTCCGCGATCAGGCCGGACGCCGGGTGCACACCGGTGCTCAACCCGGTGGCGAGCACGGGGCCGATGACGAACGTCAACTCGTCCGTGACCGACTCGAACGCCGCCGCGGTCGCCAGCAGCGGATGGCGCCCGGGGCGCGGTCCGGACCCGTCCGGGGCGCCGCTGCCGAGGACGGCCGCCCAGCGGGCCCGCACCATGGGCCCGATCTGCGGTACGGAGGCGCCCGTCGGCACCGCGGCGGCGATCAGCGCCCACAGCGGCGCGTGTGCCAGCGCGAGCACGGTCAGCAGGGCCGCGGCCGCCGCGTGGCTCAGCACGCCCGGTACCAGGACCGCGCGCTGCCCGTAGCGGTCGGCGAGCTTGCCGCTCTGGGGCGCGAACAGCGCCATGGCGACGCCGGTGACGGCCGCGACCGCACCGGCGACGCCGTAGGACCCGGTGGTGTGGCGCAGCAGCAGCACGATGCTGAGCGTCAGCATCGCGAACGGCTGCCGGGCGGCGAAGCCGGGCAGCAGGAAGGTCCAAGCGCCCGGTGTGCGCAGCAGGTGCCGGTAGCCGGCGCGCGGGACGGGAGGGGGAGTCGGGGAGACCGCGGGTGCCACGGCCGATGCCTTTCCGCCGCCTGGTAGCGCACTCCGGCCGGCATGGCAGAATGCGCCGAGAGCTGTCCTCTCGCGCGGGACCGGGGTAGATACCGGGTCCGCGCCGACAAGGGCGGAAGGACCGCGGCCGCCGAGCGGTCGCGCCAGCTCTGCGTCAGGCAGAGTGGTTCGTTGCTTGCGGCGACATCGTACCGGGACGCCGCCACCTCGCCGGTTGCCGGTATGCCGCGCCGGACCGACGCCGCCCGCTCGGCCGCGTCACGATGCCGACTGTCAACAGGTGACACGTTTCCGACTACTATGATCGCTTGTGGAGCAGAAGGAGGCCCCGTCCGTGACCGGTCCGAGCCTGGCCAGTCTCACCCGTTCGATGACCCTGCGGGAGCGTGCGCTCGTGGCGTTGCGGACGGCCATCACCAGCGGCCAGTACCGCCCCGGTGACCACTTGGGGGAAGTGGAGATCGCCGAGCGGCTGTCGGTGAGCCGCGGGACGGTACGGGAGGCGCTGCGCCACCTCCAGCAGGAGGGACTGGTCACCCCCGGGGCGCGCGGCATGCTCCGGGTGTCCCAGCTGACCCCGACCGAGGTCCGGGAGCTGTTCCAGGTGCGCGAGGCCCTGGAGGGACTCGCGGTGACGCAGATCATCCAGTCCGCGCGCGGTCCGGAGGCGGCGCGGGCGCTCCGGGAGGCCCTGGAGCGGCTCCAGGAGACCGTCGATGCCGCTGTGGACCTGAACGCGAAGGTCGAGGCGGATCTCGCCTTCCACCTCCTGCTGTGCGAGCTCTCCCGGAACTCCGTCCTGCTGAAGACCTGGCGCCAGCTCGAGGGCCCCATCCGTGTGGTGATCATGAGCGCCGCGGGTGAACGCCGTGAAGTGGCCATGTCCGCCTCGAGCCATCTGCCGGTCGTGGAGGCGATCGAGCGTGGGGACGCCGCGGCGGCGCAGCGGGTTCTGCACGCCCATATGGCCTCGGCCGTCGACCAGTTGGGCATCGGCCGCGGCGGTGACCGCGAAACCGGGAGCGACTGACCCGCCGCCCCTCCCTCGCCCGCACAGGCCCACCGGGACATCCGGTGGGCCTTCTGGGTATGCGCTCCCGTCCTGACGAGCCGACCGGCCCGGCCGCCCGCGGCGGTCCGTACCGGCGCGGCTGACCAGGCTTTTTCCGCCGGAGGGGTTGACACCGCCGGTTTCACTCCGCAGCATCGAGGTCGACTGTTAACAGTCGGCAGCCAACAGGGAGGAGGTGGGGGATCGCCACCGCCCTCTCCTCGGCCGTCGGCCGGGTGGGGCCCGCGGCCCTCTTCAGCCGCTACGGGCTGCCGGGACTCGTGGCGGCGCTGCTGACCCGCGAGACCTGGGGCGCACAGGAGCGGCACGAGGCCGGCCTCGCGACGAGGGGGACCGCCGCCGCGGCCACGCCCGCGCCCCAGCTCCGCCGACACCCCACCGAGAGGAAGGGACCGACATGACCTCCACCCCGTCCACCGTCCTGGGAGCCGCTCCGCCGGCTCAAGAGCACACCACCCGGCAGGAACGGATCCGCGCCCTGCGGGACTCCGCCTACCGCATCCGGATGCACGCCCTGAACATGGGCGAGGTCCAGGGACAGGGCTACATCGGACAGGCGCTCGGCGTGGCCGACGTCCTCGCCGTCGTCTACAAGGACGTCCTCGACCACCGCCCCGACGAGCCCGACTGGCCCGAGCGGGACAGGCTGCTGCTGTCCATCGGCCACTACGCCATCGCCCTGTACGCGGCGCTCGCGGAGGCCGGTGTCCTCGACACCGAGGAACTCGCCACCTACGGAAGCGACGACTCCCGCCTGCCCATGTCGGGCATGGCCACCTACACCCCCGGCATGGAGATCTCCGGCGGCTCCCTCGGCCACGGACTGGGCATCGCGACCGGCATGGCGCTGGGCCTGCGCTACCGGGGCAGCGACGCCCGCGTGTACAACCTGCTCTCGGACGGTGAGCTGGACGAGGGCTCCACCTGGGAGGCCGCGCTGGCCTGCGCCCACCACCGGCTCGACAACGTGACCGCCATCGTCGACGTCAACGCCCTCCAGGCGGACGGCCCGACCGCGGGCGTACTGCGCACCGAGCCCGTCACGGCCAAGTGGGAGGCGTTCGGCTGGCATGCGATCCGGGTGGACGGCAACGACGTCGACGCGCTCGTCACCGCCTTCGACAGCCTGCGCGAGCACCGGGGATCGCCGTCGGTGCTCATCTGCGACACCAAGGTCGGCCGCGGGGTGCCGATGCTCGAAACCCGCGAGAAGGCGCACTTCATGCGGGTCGAGGAGCACGAGTGGCAGATCGCCCGCGAGCAGCTCACCCAGAACCACGAAGCCGGCCGGGCGGACGGACCCGACGGCCGGAGCGACGCCACTGAGGGAAAGGGACCCGCCGCATGAACACCCCCGCCGCCACCGTGCCCCCGGCGCGCAGACTCACCACCTCCGCGATGATCGCCTCCATCGCCGAAGAGGGACAGCGCACCACCAAGGCCCCCTTCGGACACGCGCTGAACCGGCTCGCCGAGGAACGCCCCGATGTGGTCGGCCTCTCGGCCGACCTGGCCAAGTACACCGATATGCACATCTTCCGGGACGCCCACCCCGAGCGCTTCTTCCAGATGGGCATGGCGGAACAGGCGATGCTGGGCGCGGCCGCCGGACTGGCGGAGGTGGGCCTGACGCCCTTCGCCTCCACCTACTCGGTGTTCGCCACCCGCCGTGCCTACGACTTCCTGTGCCTGGACATCGCCGAGCCCGGACTCAACGTCAACGTCGTGGGTGCCCTGCCCGGACTGACCACGGGCTACGGCCCCAGCCACCAGGCCACCGAGGACCTGGCCATCCTGCGCGGCATGCCCGGCCTGACGATCGTGGACCCGGCGGACTCGGTCGACATCGAGCAGGCCGTCCCCGCCCTGGCCGCCCACCCCGGACCCACCTACACGCGGCTGCTGCGCGGCGCCGTGCCCACGGTCCTGGACGAGTACGACTACCGGTTCCGGCTCGGCCGGGCCGCCGGACTGCGCGGCGGGCGCGATGTGCTCTTCATCTCCACCGGCCTGATGACGGTGCGCGCCCTGAGCGCGGCCAAGGAACTGGAGCGGGACCACATCGACGTCGCGGTCCTGCACGTCCCGACCATCAAGCCCTTCGACAGCGACACGGTGGTACGGGAAGCGGCCAAGGGACGGCTCGTGGTCACCCTCGAGAACCACACCCTGGTCGGCGGACTGGCCGAGTCCGTGGCCTCCAGTCTGGCGTACGCGCAGACCACGGCGCGCATCGTGCCGATCGGACTGCCGGACGCCTTCCTCGCGGCGGGTGCCCTGCCCACCCTGCACGACCGGTACGGCCTGTCGGTCGCGGCGATCAAGGAACGCGTGCGCCGGGAACTGTGACCCGGGCCCACCCCGTCATCGCCTTCCTCGCCCGGCCCGAGACCGGGTATGTGACGGGTGCCACGTATGACATCAACGGCGGCTCCCGCATACACTGACCGCCCGTCACGGACCGTGCCCGAGAGGCCACTTATCGAAGGTCCTTGCGAATCGACCTTGATCAAGGGTTGCGTCACCCCCTACGGCCAAAGTAACAACGGGTGGCATGAACTTGTTCAGCCGTACCTCCCGCCGCACGGGCGCCGGCGCCGCACCGGTGATACCTTCTGCCCGTGCGGCGTCCGGCCGCGCCGTTTCGCCCGATCCCGGCCTCGAGGCGCTCACCGGCGAGTGGATCGTCGACCCGGCACACAGCCGGATCGGGTTCTCCGTCCGGCATGCCATGGTGACCACAGTGCGTGGCGCCTTCACCGAGTTCGAGAGCCGCCTGTACTTCGACGGCCGCGACCCGCGCCGCTCCCGGGCCGAGGTCCTGCTCTCCACCGCCAGTGTCGACACCGGTGTCGAGCAGCGCGACGACCACTTGATGGGCCGCGACTTCCTGGACGCGAGAACCTACCCGCACATCCGGTTCCTGAGCACCGATGTGCACCTCGCGGGTCCGGACCTCTACCGCATGGCCGGGGATCTCACGATCCGGGACGTCACTCGCCCCGTCGTCCTGGAGCTCACCTATATCGGACATGTCACGGACCCCTTCGGCTACCAGCGGGTGGGCTTCGACGGCACCACCACCATCAACCGTTCCGAATGGGGCCTGACCTACAGCGCCAAGCTGGCGGAGGGCGGCGCCCTGGTGAGCGAGAAGGTCCGCCTCCAGTTCGACATCGCCGCCATTCGCACGGCCCCCGACCCCGGCTTCTGAGGAGCCCCCGCCGGGGGAGGGCGCCACCGTCAGCGAGGCGTGCGGCCGCCGCCCTCGCGGTCCAGGGCGCGGACCACATCGAGGGTCATCGTGGTCGCGCTGCCCAGGTAGCGGGCGGGGTCGCACAGTTCCCCGATCCGCTCGGCGCCGATCTGGTCCATCAGCGTGGCGTGCGCGCGCAGTTCGGCCTCCAGTGTGGTGCCGGTCTCGATGGCGGTGCGGCAGGCCTCGTAGACCACGTCGTGGGCCTGCTGACGGCCCAGAACGGGCGCGATGTCCATCATCACGGCTTCGGCGACGATGAGCCCGCCGGTGAGGTGGGTGTTCCGGCGCATCCGGGCCACGTTCACCTCCAGACCGGAGAGCATGAACTCGGCCTGGTGGAGCGAGCTGGACAGGAGCAGGAAGGCTTCGGGCACCGCGGCCCACTCCAGGTGCCAGGGGCCGGTGGCGCGTTCGAAGTCCTGCATCATCGCGTCCAGCACGGTCGAGGACTTCTCGCGCAGCAGCTTGGCGGCGGCGAACATCAGCTCGCTGGAGATGGGGTTGCGCTTCTGCGGCATGGTCGAGCTGGCCCCGCGTCCGGGGACGAACGGCTCCGCCAGCTCCCCGAACTCCGAGGAGCACATCATCATCACATCCCAGGCGATCTTGCCCAGGGAGCCGCCGATCGCGGCGAACAGTGTGACGAGCTCCACGAGCCCGTCCCGTGCCACATGCCAGGTGATCGCGGGGTCCCGCAGCCCCAGCTCGGCCGCCAGCACGGCACGCGTCCGAAGGCCCTCCGGCCCTGTGCCGAGCGAGGCCAGGGTTCCGGCGGCGCCGCCGAACTGCACCATCAGGGCGCGTCCGCGGGCCTGCTCCAGCCGCTCGGCGTGCCGGTCCAGGGCGGAGAGCCACACGGCGCAGCGGTAGCCGAAGGTGACGGGGAGGGCGTGCTGGAGATGGGTGCGCCCGGCGGTGACGGTCTCGGCATGCTCCTCCGCGAGCCGCTGCAGCGCCCGGCGCACCCGGTCGAGCTGGTCCTGGAGCAGGGCGACGCCGTCCTTGCACTGGAGCATCACCGCGGTGTCCATGATGTCCTGGGTGGTGGCACCCCAGTGCAGATAGCGGCCCGCGTCACCGCACTGGTCCGCCACCTGCCGGACGACGGGCAGGACCGGATAGCCGACGATCTCCGTCTCGGTGCGCAGCCGCTCCAGGTCGAGACCGTCCAGACCGGCCTTGGCGGTGATGTCCTCGGCGGCCTCGACGGGGATGATGCCGACCTCGGCCTGGGAACGGGCGAGAGCGGTCTCGGTGTCGATGACGCGCTGGACGTAGGCGGTGTCGCTGAAGATCTCGCGCATGGCCGGGGTGCCGAACATGTCGCGGAACAACAGGGAGTCGAAGACGGTACTGCTCATGTGCTGGTTCACTTCCCGGTGGTGGGGCTGGTAGGAGCGGGTTCGGACAGGGCGACGCCGTCCGGCCGGGAGGCCGTCCGCGGCGCGGCGGGCGCGTCATCGGGTTCGGGCTGGGCGAGGAACGCGGCGGGATCGGCCAGGGCGCGCCGCACCGTGTCGACGTCCATCTCCTTGCACCACTTGGCCAGGACGAAGGTGGCGACCACATTGCCGAAGGTGTTGCAGAACGCGGTGGCCATCGACATGAAGCGGTACACCCCGAAGAGCACGGCGGCGCCCTCGACGGGGAGGTTCCCGGTCGCCGCCACGGTGGAGGCGAAGACCACGAAGGTCCCGCCGGACACGGTGGCCGCGCCCTTGGACGTCAGCAGCATGATCAACAGCAGCCCGAGCTGTTCGGGGATGCCCATCGGGATCCCGTAGGCGTTGGCCACGAACAGGGTGCAGATGGACATGTAGAGGGAGGTGCCGTCGAGGTTGAACGCATAGCCGGTGGGGACGACCAGGCCCACGGTCTGCTTCGAGCACCCGACCCTGGTGAGCTTCTTCAGCAGTCCGGGCAGGGCGGCCTCGGAGGAGGCCGTGCCCAGGACGAGTGTCATCTCCACGCGTACGTAGCGCAGGATGCGCCAGACGCTGAACCCCGCGAGCAGGCAGACCAGCCCCAGCACGCCGAACACGAAGACGGCGACGACCAGCCAGTACTCCAGGACGAGCTCGGTCAGGGCCAGGAGCATCTTGCTGCCGCTGGTGCCCACCGAGTAGGCGATGGCACCGAAGGCGCCGATCGGGGCGAGCTTCATGACGACGTTGACGAAGCCGAAGAACGCCTCCGAGACGACCTCCAGACCGGCGTTGATCCGGTCCTGCATCCGCGGCTTGAGGGACAGCACACCGATACCGAACAGCACGGCCACCACGACGACCTGGAGCAGCTGGCCGGAGGAGAAGGCACCGACGAAGTTGTCGGGGACGATGTCCCGCAGGAAGGCGGTGACCCCGTGCTCGCCCTGGTCGGCCGAGGGCGCCTGGGCCGCCTCGGCGCCCGGGGCGAGCGCCCCCGCCCCCTTGCCCACCCCGAACAGGTTCGCGGCCGCCAGGCCGAGCAGCAGGGCGAGGGTGGAGACGGCCTCGAAGTAGATCAGCGCCAGGAAGCCGATGCGGCTGGCCTTCTTCAGGTCGCCGGCGGAGGCGATGCCCATGACGACGGTGAAGAAGACCAGGGGCGCGACCCCCGCCTTGATCAAGGCCAGGAACAGGTCCCCGAGGATCTTCAGGTCCGCCGCGAAACCGGGGAAGGCGAAGCCGACCGCGATACCGAGGACCATCGCGATGACGACCTGTGCCATGAGCCCCCGGTACCAGCGGTGGCGAGCCGGTGGGGGCGAGGTGGCGTCCAGTAGCTGCTCCTGAGACCTCATGCGGGCACATCCTTGTCTAGACATGAGTGTCTAGACAAGAATGCTCGCAGAAACAGGTGTGTCAAGAGGTGTTCACATGGCGGGCGGCCGGCGGCCGCCGGTCGTCACTTGCGCTGGAGAACCGTCTCGTAGACGAAGCGGTCACCGGCGTGGGTGCTCACCGCGACCTCGAACAGCGCGCCCGAGGCGTCGTAGTAACGGCGTACGAACTCCAGCCCCGGGCTGCCCGGTTCCACCCCGAGGTGTGCCGCCGCCTCCGCGGGCACCCCCACCGCCCGGACCCGCTGGACCACCCGCTCCACGGCCCGGCCGGTACGGGCCTCGATCAGATCGGCGATCAGCTGGGGGCTGCCCTCCAGATCGCCCGCGACCGCCTTGGCGTCCCCCGGCCCCAGATACACCCGGGCCCAGGAGACGACCTCACCGGCCCGGCCGGGGTCCCGCCGGGTGGAGGTGACACACACCTGCCGGGACCCCTCGGCCAGGTCGGTGACCGTGGCGAGGGCGGCGTCCACCGTCACGGGTTCGACCGACAGGATGCCGCGCACGGCCGATTCGCCGTACTGGGTCAGGTCCTCGACGCTGCCCAGCTGGGCGGTGAACTCGGCCACCGGCGCCGAGCGTTCCACCCGGGTGCCGGTCCCCGGGTGCCGGGAGATCAGACCGGCCACGTCCAGACGCTGCAACGCCCGCCGCAGCGTTTCCCGGGAGACGCCGTACTCGGCCGCCAGCTCGGGCTCGGTGGGCAGCAACTCCCCGACCGGCCACCGCCCGGCGGCGATCTTCCGCATGAGATCGCCGGCGATCACCACATACCGCGGCTCCCGCACGACGCATCTCCTCGGCTGCTCAGGTCCTGGCCATCGAAAATCCTAGAGCACCGCCGATCGGGGCCGGGCAGCCGGCACCTGCCCCCGCGAGGTCTCATGCCCGCGTGCCTGACGCCGCCACCGGGGCGCCGGCCAGCGTGTCCAGCACGGCGGTGGCCACCTCGGCGGCCTGGGCCCGGATCTCCGGAATCGCGGTGCTCTCCCACAACTCCCCGCGCCGGGTGGCACCCAGCGTCCACAGCGGTGCGTCCGGCCCGTCGGCCGGTCTGACCCGCCCGTCGGGGTGGGTCCGCAGGCCGAGACCGAGCGGCCCGGGTGCGGCCAGACCCGCCGCGAACAACTCCCTGAGCAGGGGGTCCGCCGTGCGGCGGGCATCGGTCTGCGGGCCCGTGCAGTTGACGACCGCGCCGACGGTCAGGGTCCGTCCGTCGGCGAGACCGATCCGCAGCCCGCCCGTGGTGGCGGCCGCCTCGGCCACCCTTCCGGCCCGTACCGACAGCCGCCCCTCGGCCAGACACCTCGCCAGCCGGTCCGCGGTGGCGGGTGCCATGCGGTGCCGGTGCACCTCCCACCGGCGGGCCTCCTCGCCGACGAACCTGGCCCGGTCCGACTCCGGCAGCCGCTGCCACAGGGCGGCGGTCAGCGGTCGCAGCCCGTCGATGGCCGGACGCCAGTCCCCGTGGCCGCGCCGGGTCCGGGCCACATGCCGCAGGACCGCGCGGCGCAGGGCGTCCAGACCGGTGCACCCGGTGAGACCGTCAGCGGGTGTCACGGGGGCGGCGGGGGCGGGGGCGTGGCCCTGGGGGAGCAGGCCCGAGCGGGACACGGCGTGGACGGTGCGGCCGGACCGGGCGAGGGTCATGGCGATGTCCACCATGGTCAGCCCGGTGCCCACCAGCAGGACATCCCGCTCGTCGGGGACGTGGTCGAGCGCCCCTGGGGCCCAGGGGTTGGCGACGAAGGCGTCGGAGTCCCGCAGCGCGGGCGGTGCCCAGGCGACGGACGGCGGGTGGCTCCCGGTGGCCAGGACCATGGCGTCGACGGTGAGTTCGCGGCCGCCGGCCGTCCGCAGCGTCAGCCGCCCGCCCGTGCGGACGGCCCCGGCCACCCGGTCCCGCACCCTGACCACCGTCCCCGGTCCGGTGGCGACCCGCTGTTGGAGATGGTCGGCGAGATAGCTGCCGTAGAGGTGGCGCGGGGCGAATCCGCCGGGCGCCATCCGGCTGTCGGCGCGGCCGCTCAGCCAGCGGACGAAGTCGTCCGGGTCGTCGGCCGTGGCGCTCATCCGGGCGGCCGGCACATTCAGCAGATGGCGGTGGTCGGTTGTGGCGTAGGCCGGGCCGCGGCCGGTCGTGGCCGCCGGGTCGATGAGTGTGATCTCCAGTGGCCGGCCACGCCGGGTGGCCACCTCCAGCAGGCGGGCGGTGATGAGGGTGCCGGCCGCTCCGGCACCGGCGACCGCGACGCGACAGTGCGCCTCTCCACGGGTCATGGGCGAGCCCCCGCTCGTTACTAGACTTTCCCTATCGGAGTACTAGGGAAAATACCCCACCCGGCGGACCGTGACGATGGACGGCACAAGACGAGGAAGAACGCGGCGATGAGGGCGAACTCCTTGGGTAGAGTTCATACACCTGCCATTTGTTCAGCTACATGAATGGACGTCGATGTTTGACGGAGCGCCCCTGCGCATCACGGATGTCACCATCACCCCTGTCGCCTTCCGCGACCCGGCCCTGCTCAACTCCGTCGGCGTCCACGAGCCCTTCGCGCTCCGCTCGATCGTGCAGATCCACACCGACGCGGGGCTGACCGGCCTCGGTGAGACCTACGCGGACGAGCTCCACCTGGAGCGCCTGACGGCCGTCGGGCACGAGATCGTCGGGCTGGACGCCTTCGCCACCGAGGAGCTGCACCAGCGCGTCAAGCGGGTCATCGACCGGGTGGGCGGCTCCGGGGGCTCCGGGCTCACCGGCATGATCACCACCAGCAGCACCGTCGACCGCGTCGCCTCCCCGTTCGAGGTCGCGCTCCTGGACCTCCAGGGCAAGGCCGTCGGGCGCCCCGTCTGCGATCTGCTCGGCGGCGCCGTGCGCTCCAAGGTCCCGTTCAGCGCGTACCTCTTCTACAAGTGGGCGGCCCACCCCGGCCAGGAGCCGGACTCCTGGGGCGAGGCCCTCGACCCCGACGCCCTCGTGGCCCAGGCCCGGCGGATGGTGGACGAGTACGGCTTCACCGCGATCAAGCTGAAGGGCGGCGTCAGGCCCCCGGAGGAGGAGATCGAGGCCATCCGGGTGCTGCGCCGCGCCTTCCCCGGCCATCCGCTGCGCCTGGACCCCAACGCCGTCTGGACGACCGGGACGTCGGTGAAGGTGGGGCGCGCGCTCGAAGGGGTGCTGGAGTACCTGGAGGACCCCACCCCCGGGATCGACGGCATGGCCGCGGTCGCCCGCGAGGTCCCCATGCCGCTGGCCACCAACATGTGCGTGGTCGCCTTCGACGAGCTGGCCCCCGCGGTCGCCGCCGACGCCGTCCAGATCGTCCTCTCCGACCACCACTACTGGGGCGGACTGCGCCGTTCCAAGCTGCTCTCCGGCATCTGCGAGACCTTCGGCATGGGCCTGTCCATGCATTCGAACTCGCATCTGGGGATCAGCCTGGCCGCGATGACCCACCTGGCCGCGGCCACTCCGAACCTCACCTACGCCTGCGACACCCACTGGCCCTGGAAGACCGAGGACGTGATCGTGGACGGCGCGCTGAGGTTCGTGGACGGCGCGATGCCCGTGCCGAGCGCCCCCGGACTCGGGGTGGAGCTCGACCCCGATGCCCTGGCGCGCCTGCATGAGCAGTACCTCCACTGCGGACAGCGCAACCGCGACGACACCGGGTACATGCGGCGCTTCGACCCGTCCTTCCGGGCGGACCTCGCCCGCTGGTGACCCGCGCCGGGCCCGCCTCCTGGAGCACCTCTCTTCTCGAATACCTCGATCGAGGTAGGCCGACGTCGGTCACCTGCTGTATCCGGATTTCGGCTAAGCGTACGAAGTCCCAGGCCAGGACGTTTCCATAGCCTCTGGAGGACGGAAAAGACGCCGAAACCCTCGGAAGTGCTGAAGTCGTGTCTCACGCCGCTCCTCCCGTACGTCCTGCCCCCGACCGGACCGGACCGACCGATCGGGCCGGCCGCCGTCGCCGGCGCACGCTGGCCGCCGCGGTCACCGCGGCCATCGCGGCCGGTGCCCTGTCCGCACCCGCGGCGATGGCCGTGGGCCACCCCGCACGGCACGGCGCCGGGACGGCCGCCCCGAAGGCCGACACCGGCTCTCCGGTGCGGGTGAACCAGGTCGGCTACCTGACCTACGGACCCAAGAAGGGCACCGTCGTCACCTCCGCCACCAAGCCCCTGACGTGGACGCTGCGGGCCGCCGACGGCACCGAGCGGGCGCACGGGACCACCACCCCCGCCGGGATCGACCCCAGCTCCCGGCAAAACGTCCAGACCTTCGACTTCTCGGCGGTCACCGAGGCGGGCAAGGGGTACACCGTCACCATCGACGGGAAGAAGAGCGAGCCGTTCACCATCGGTGACCACCTCTACGGCTCGCTGCGCGGCGACGCGCTGGCGTACTTCTACCACAACCGCAGCGGCATCAAGATCGACGCGGACCTGGTGGGGCGCGAGTACGCCCGTCCCGCGGGCCACGACAAGGCGGCCCCGCACCGTGGCGACACCGACGTCCCGTGCGTCAAGGGCGTGTGCGACTACCGCCGGAACGTCTCCGGTGGCTGGTACGACGCCGGTGACCAGGGCAAGTACGTTGTCAACGGCGGTATCTCGGTGGCCCAGCTGATGTCCGCCTACGAGCGCACCCGCACCGCCAAGGGCGCCGACGCCGCGCCGCTGGGCGACGGCCGGCTCCGGGTGCCCGAGCGTGGCAACGGCGTCCCGGACATCCTGGACGAGGCCCGCTGGGAGATGGAGTTCCTGCTGCGCATGCAGGTGCCCCAGGGCAAGCCGCTCGCCGGTATGGCGTTCCACAAGGTGCACGACCGGCACTGGACCGGGTTCCCGACCCGGCCGGACCAGGACACGCAACAGCGTGAGCTGCACAAGCCGTCCACCGCGGCCACGCTCAACCTCGCGGCCGCCGCCGCGCAGAGCGCCCGCCTCTTCAAGCCGTACGACCCGGACTTCGCGGCCCGCTGCCTGCACGCGGCCCGGACCGCCTGGGCCGCGGCCACGGCACACCCGAAGATCTTCGCCAGCGACAAGGACTCCACCGGCGGCGGGGCCTACGGTGACCGGAACGTCGGCGACGAGTTCTACTGGGCCGCGGCCGAGCTGTTCATCACCACCGGTGATCACGGCTACGCCAAGGCGGTGCTGGACTCGCCGCTGCACCGGGACCTCGACGCGCTCTTCCCGCGCGGCGGCGGTATGTCCTGGTCGTCCACCGCGGGCCTCGGAGAACTCGACCTGGCCACCGTCCCCAACAAGCTCACCGCCAAGCAGCGCGCGCAGGTGCGCGCGATGGTGACGAAGGCCGCCGACCGCTACGCCGCGGACTCCGCCAAGTCGGCCTACGGCGTTCCGTACGCGCCGAAGGACGGCAAGTACGAGTGGGGCTCCAACAGCCAGGTGCTGAACAACATGGTCGTGCTCGCCACCGCACACGATCTGACGGGCAAGGACCGCTATCTCGACGCGGTGCTCCGCGGCCTGGACTACGTGCTGGGTGAGAACCCGCTCAACCAGTCCTACGTCACTGGCTACGGCGAACGGAACTCGCACAACCAGCACCACCGCTTCTGGGCGCACCAGCGTGACCACCGGCTGCCGCATCCGGCCCCCGGTTCGCTGGCGGGTGGCCCGAACTCCGGACTCCAGGACCCGGTGGCGAAGAAGAAGCTGAAGGGCTGTGCCCCGGCGATGTGCTACACCGACGACCTGATGGCGTTCTCCACCAACGAGATCACCATCAACTGGAACGCGCCGCTGGCCTGGATCGCCTCGTACGTCGACGATCTCGGCAACGGCGCGGCGGCGCGGCCCGCGAGCTGACCCGTCCCGGCCCGTGCCCGGTCATGACGGCGGCGCGGCGCCCCCCGCTCGGGGAGGCGCCGCGCCGCGTGGCACGAGGGGGGGGTGTCAGTCCGCGCCGAACTCCATCGCGGCGCTGTCGAGCAGCTGGTCCTGTCCGGACACCTTCCCGTCCGAGGCGATCGCCTCCGAGGCGCCCTGGGGCATCGCGCCGATCAGCCCGGTCGAGGCCGCCTGCGCGGCGCCGATCAGCGCCGGGTGCGCGTTGCCGACCATGCCGAGCCCGGCGTACTGCTCGAGCTTGGCGCGCGAGTCGGCGATGTCCAGGTTGCGCATGGTCAGCTGGCCGATCCGGTCCACCGGCCCGAAGGCGGAGTCCTCGGTCCGCTCCATCGAGAGCTTGTCCGGGTGGTAGCTGAACGCCGGTCCGGAGGTGTCCAGGATGGAGTAGTCCTCACCGCGCCGCAGCCGCAGCGTCACCTCGCCGGTGATCGCGGCACCGACCCAGCGCTGCAGCGACTCGCGCACCATCAGCGCCTGCGGGTCCAGCCAGCGGCCCTCGTACATCAGCCGGCCGAGCCGCCGGCCCTCGGTGTGGTAGGTGGCGAGGGTGTCCTCGTTGTGGATCGCGTTGACCAGCCGCTCGTACGCGGCGTGCAGCAGCGCCATGCCCGGTGCCTCGTAGATGCCCCGGCTCTTGGCCTCGATGACGCGGTTCTCGATCTGGTCCGACATGCCCATGCCGTGCCGGCCGCCGATGGCGTTGGCCTCCAGCACCAGATCGACGGCGGAGGCGAACTCCTTGCCGTTGATCGTCACCGGCCGGCCCTGCTCGAAGCCGATGGTGACGTCCTCGGCCGCTATCTCGACCGCCGGGTCCCAGAACCGCACGCCCATGATCGGCTCGACGATCTCGATGCCGGTGTCGAGGTGCTCCAGTGACTTGGCCTCGTGGGTGGCGCCCCAGATGTTGGCGTCGGTGGAGTACGCCTTCTCGGTGCTGTCCCGGTAGGGCAGGTCGTGGGCGAGCAGCCACTCCGACATCTCCTTGCGGCCGCCGAGCTCGCTCACGAAATCGGCGTCCAGCCACGGCTTGTAGATCCGCAGGGAGGGGTTGGCCAGCAGGCCGTAGCGGTAGAACCGCTCGATGTCATTGCCCTTGAAGGTGGAGCCGTCGCCCCAGATCTGCACGTCGTCCTCGAGCATGGCGCGGACCAGCAGGGTGCCGGTGACCGCCCGCCCGAGCGGGGTGGTGTTGAAGTAGCTGCGGCCACCGGAGCGGATGTGGAACGCCCCGCAGGCCAGGGCCGCGAGCCCTTCCTCCACCAGGGCCGCCCGGCAGTCGACCAGGCGGGCGACCTCCGCGCCGTACGTCGTGGCGCGCCCGGGGACCGAGGCGATGTCGGGCTCGTCGTACTGGCCGATGTCGGCGGTGTAGGTGCAGGGCACCGCGCCCTTGTCGCGCATCCACGCGACCGCTACCGAGGTGTCGAGGCCGCCGGAGAAGGCGATCCCGACGCGTTCGCCGACGGGGAGGGAGGTGAGAACTTTGGACACAGCAGGATTATGCAGTGTCACGCATGATCATGCAAGGCCCCTGGTGACACCCGTGGCCGGCGCCCGTCGGTGGCCGGGGTGACGGGCGCCGGCGCGGGGCGGCGGTCACGCGCCGAGATAGGCCTCCACCTCGCTGATCTGAGCCGCCGGCCAGCCCGTGTTACCGGTGACGTTGAGCTTCAGATAGCGCACATTGGTGTTGGCGGGCAGATCGACGGTGACCGTGTTGCCGGTCGCCGGGTCGAAGCGGTAGCCCTTAGAGCCGACCACCGTCGCGTACGACGAGGCCGAGCCGTCGGTGCTGCCCAGCACGGACAGGGTCTGGGTGCGGGCGCCCCACGCGGACGAGGGCGGCAGCTTCAGCACCACCCGGCGGACGGCCTGGGTGGAGCCGAGGTCCACGGTCAGGGCCTGCGGGAAGGCGTTGTTGGCGGACTCCCAGTAGGTGCCCGCGTCGCCGTCCACCGCCTTGCCGGGGGTGTAGACGTCCGTGGAGCCGGTCGCGGTGGCCGGACGGCCCTTGGCCAGGTTGCGGCCCGGGTCGGGCTCCGGGCTGCCCTTGCCGGGCTCGGGCCAGCTGGAGCAGTCCGACCAGGAGCTGCTCCAGCCGTCGTTGCCGCCCCCGTCGGTGACCTCGAAGGTGCCCGAGCCGGTCGGGAAGGGGCAGTTGTAGACGCCCGCCACGCCCACGCTGGAGGCCGTGACATCGCTGAACTTCGCCGCCCCCGGCGCCTCGGCCTGCACCACGACCGTTCCGGGGTTGGTCACGGTCGCGCCGGACACGGTGACGTTCTTGACCGCGTTGCCTTTCCCGCCGCCGGAGACGAACTCGAAGGCGCTGTACGGGCTGTCCTTGACGGTGGTGTTGGTGATGTTGACGGTGGCGTCGATCGCGCTGTCGTAGGAGTCGACGCGCAGGGCGCCCATCGGGTGGTTCCAGTTGGGGTTCATGGCGCCCGTGCGGACCAGCGTGTTGCCGTCGACCGTGATCGTGCCGGCCAGCGGGTGGAAGGGGTCCGCGAACTTCTGGTTGGAGATGGCGATACCGCTGCCCAGGGCGTTGGTGTCGGAGATCAGGTTGTTCTTGACCGTGATGTCCGTACCGCCGTAGATCGCGATGCCGTTGGCGAGGTTCGGCTGCGAGATGGTGTTGTTCTCGAAGCTGCTGTCGGTGTCCGGCGAGTTCAGCGACCACATGGCGAGTGAGTCGTCGCCCTGGTTGCGCAGGAAGTTGTTCCGGACCGTCACGTTCTTGGCGGTGCCGTTGAGGTTGAGGCCGTCGGCGGTGGTGTCCAGGATGCGGTTGTCCTCCACCACGAGGTTGTCGTTGTTGCCCATCAGCCACAGACCGACCTTCACGTGCTGGATCCACATGCCCGACACGCTGGAGTTTGGACCGAGCGAACCGTTGACGAAGTTGTCCGGGTTGGAGTCGACACGCTCGGTGACCTCGCCGATGACCGCGAAGTCCTTGATGTGGACCTTGCCCGAGGAGCTGCTCTGGTCGATGAACCGCGAGGTGTGCACGACGGAGTGCCAGCTGCCGGCGCCCTGGAGGGTGACGTTCTGGACGCCGTTCAGGGAGGAGGTCAGCTTGTAGTCACCCGGCGGGATCCAGACCACTCCGCCCTGGGCGGCGGCGATGGCGTCCCGGAACGCCTGCGTGGAGTCGCCCTGTCCGGTGGGGTCGGCGCCCTTGGCGGTGACCGACACCGACCCGGCCGGCTGGCTCGCGGCCGCGTCGACCTGCTCGAAGTCGGCCACATCCACGGTGACCTGGGTGTTCGCCGCCTCGAAGGCGATCTTGTCACCGGCCTTGACGTTCTGGCCGAGCAGCAGCCGGGCGTTGTCGTAGAAGTGGTGGGTCTTCGACCCCACGATCCAGCTGGTGTCCACGTACGAGTACTTGGAGGTGACCGTGAGGCTCTTGGCGAGCTTGGTGCCGTTGACATAGACGTCGAGCGATCCCGACTGGCCGTCCGGAACGCTGTAGGCGACGTTCACCGCGTTGGCGTCGCGGGGCGCGGTGAACTCGACGCGCTGACCGGCGGCGAGGCGGACGGCCTGGCGGCCGGATGCCTCGGAGGCCGGCGTGCCCTGGGTGAAGTCCGGGCCGATCTTCGTGCCCGTGGTGGTGGCCGACTCGGCCTCGACCGAGGTGAGGGGGAGCGAGGCCCCCGCCGCCGCGTGCGCGGCGGTGGGGGTCAGGGTGACCAGCATGCCGGCCGCCAGGGCGACGGTCGCCCCGATGGCCGACAAGCGCCTGGCGGATGCCGATGAGGTGGTGCGGTGCATGTGCTGATCCCTTCATCGTGGGGGGTGGGATAGCGGGGTGGGGTGGTGACGGCTCAGCGGAGCAGCCAGGCCGCCGTGTCCCGCGGCAGACGGCCCTGGTCGTCCAGCGGGCCGCTGGTGAGCAGGGTGCGGGAGTGGTCGTCCAGCACGGTGGGGGTGTCGGCCAGGTTGACCACGCAGACCAGGCCGTCCGTACGGGCGAAGGCGAGGACCCCGTCGGGCGCGGGGAGCCAGGTCAGCGGTCCGTCGCCGAAACCGGGGGTGTCACGGCGGATGCGGATCGCCTCGCGGTAGAGGGTGAGCATCGACTCCGGGTCCCGTTCCTGGAGGTCGGCCGCGTACGCCGCCCAGTGCGCGGGCTGCGGCAGCCACGGCTCCCGGTCGGAGCCGAAACCGGCGTACGGCTCGTGCGCCGCCCACGGCAGCGGCACCCGGCAGCCGTCCCGGCCCGGGTCGGTGCCGCCGGAGCGGAAGTGCATCGGGTCCTGGATGCGGTCACGGGGGATGTCGGCCTCGGGCAGGCCCAGTTCCTCCCCCTGGTAGACGTAGACGGCGCCGGGCAGGGCCAGCGCCAGCAGGGCGGCGGCCCGTGCCCGCCGGGTGCCGAGGGCGAGGTCGGTGGGGGTGCCGAAGACCTTGGTGGCGAAGTCGAAACCGGTGTCCTCGCGGCCGTAGCGGGTCACCGTGCGGGTCACATCGTGGTTGCACAGCACCCAGGTGGCCGGCGCGCCCACGGGAGCGTGTTCGGCGAGCGTCTCGTCGATCGAGGTGCGCAGCCGCCCGGCATCCCAGGGGCAGGCCAGGAAGGAGAAGTTGAACGCGGTGTGCAGCTCGTCGGAGCGCAGATAGCGGGCGAAGCGCTCGGCGTCGGGCAGCCACACCTCGCCGACGAAGACCCCGCCGTACTCGTCGGCCACCCTGCGCCAGGAGCGGTAGACGTCGTGCAGTTCATCGCGGTCGACGTACGGATGCGGATCGCGGCCCTCGACGAAGTCGGGCAGCCGGGGATCCTTGACCAGGAGGGCGGCCGAGTCGATGCGGACGCCCGCGACCCCCCGCTCGAACCAGAAGCGCAGGATGTCCTCGTGTTCCTGGCGCACCGCCGGGTGGGCCCAGTTGAGGTCGGGCTGCTCGGGGGCGAACAGGTGCAGATACCAGTCGCCGCCGGGCAGCCGGGTCCACGCCGGGCCGCCGAACTCCGACGTCCAGTCGTTGGGCGGCAGCTCACCGTGGTCCCCGCGGCCCGGACGGAAGTGGAACAGCTCGCGCTCGGGCCCGCCGGCGAGCGCGGCCCGCCACCACGGGTGCTGGTCGGAGACGTGGTTCGGCACCACGTCGACGATGGTGCGGATGCCCAGCTCCCGGGCCTCGGCGATGAGCTTCTCCGCCTCGGCCAGGGTGCCGAAGGCCGGGTCGATGGCGCGGTAGTCGGCGACGTCGTAGCCGCCGTCCTTCATGGGGGACTGGTACCAGGGGCTGAACCACAGCGCGTCGACGCCGAGTTCGGCGAGGTACGGCAGCCTGGCGCGGACGCCCGCCAGGTCGCCGGTGCCATCGCCGTCCCCGTCGGCGAAGCTGCGCACATACACCTGGTAGATGACGGCGGAGCGCCACCAGTCGTGGGGTGTCCGGGCAGGAGTGGGCTGGGCCACGGTGGGTGCCTTTCTGTCGAGGGGGCGGTGTCAGCCCTTCGTGCTGCCCGCGCTGATCCCGGCGATGATGTGCCGCTGGAAGACGAGGAACAGCGCGACCATCGGGATGCTGGCGATGACCATCGCGGCGATGAGCACGGTCAGCTGGATGTTCTGCGACAGCTGGACGAGTGCCACGCTGATCGGCTGCTTGCCGGTGTCGGAGAAGACCATCAGCGGCCACAGGAAGTCCTGCCACACGGCGACCAGCGCGAAGATCGACACGACCCCGAGCACCGGACGCGACATGGGCAGCACGATCGACCACAGGGTGCGCAGCTTTCCGGCGCCGTCGATCTCGGCGGCCTCCAGGACATCGCGCGGCAGCTGGTCGAAGAACCGCTTGAGGAGATAGAGGTTGAAGGCGTTGGCGACGGCCGGCAGCCAGATCGCCAGCGGATCGTTGAGCAGGCTGGTGTGGATCAGCGGCAGGTCGGCGACGGTCAGGTACTTCGGTACGACCAGCGCCTGGGCCGGGACCATCAGCGTGGCCAGGATGCCGCCGAGGATCACCTTGCCGAAGGCGGGCTTCAGCTTGGACAGGGCGTATGCGGCGGCCGTGCAGAAGACCAGCTGGAACACCCAGGCGCCGGCCGCCTGGACCACCGTGTTCCACAGGTGCCGCGGCAGCTCCATCAGCTCCCAGGCGTCCTTGTAGCCGCTGAGGTGCCACTGTTCGGGCACCAGGGTGGGCGGGGTCTGCGCCACCTCGTCCGGCGACTTCATCGCACCGGACACCATCCAGTAGACGGGGAAGAGGAAGGCGAGTGCGAACAGCACCACCACGGCGCCGAAGACCGTCCAGTAGACGGCCCGGCCGCGCGGGCGGGCCAGGGCGGTGGGGGAGACGAGGGTCCGGGTGCTCATGCGTCCTCCTCCCCGGAGCGGGTCAGCCGCAGATAGAGGGCGGAGAAGGCGCCGAGCAGCACCAGCAGCATCACGCTCAGCGCACAGGCGCCACCGAAGTCGTTGTACAGGAAGGCGTACTTGTAGATCAGGTAGAGGACGGTGACCGTGGAGTTCTCCGGACCGCCACCAGTGATCACGAAGGGTTCGGTGAAGACCTGCATCGTCGCGATGATCTGGAGCAGCATCAGCATCAGGATGACGAACCGCGTCTGCGGGATGGTGACGTGCCGGATGCGTTGCAGCAGGCCCGCGCCGTCCAGTTCGGCCGCCTCGTACAGCTCACCGGGGATGGATTGCAGCGCCGCCAGATAGATCAGGACCGTGCCGCCCATATTGGCCCAGGTGGCGACGATGACGAGGGACACCAGGGCGGTGTCGGCGCCGTTGGACCAGTTGGAGGTGGGCAGATGGAGGAAGCGGAGCGCCTCGTTGGCCAGCCCGGCGCCCGGGTCGTAGAACCACTTCCACAGCAGGGCGCTGACCACCGGCGGAATCATCACCGGCAGATAGACCACGACCCGGAAGAACGCCTTGGCGTGCCGGAGTTCATTGAGGACCAGGGCCAGCAGGAACGGGATCGCGAAGCCGATGAGGAGGGCGAGGGCGGTGAAGGTGAGGGTGTTCCGCCAGGCCGCGGTGAACTCCGGATCGTGCCAGACGCGGGTGAAGTTGGCGGTGCCCACCCACTCGGGGGATGAGCCGGGGGTGTACTTCTGGAAGGCGATCACGACCGCGCGGATCGCCGGGTACCAGGAGAACAGCGCGAAGCAGATGAGGCCGCCGAGGAGGAAGCCGTAGGCGCGGGCCTGGTCGGCCAGCCGGCGCCGCTTCCGGCCCCCTGCCGGGGGCGGCGCCTGCACCGGGCGTACGGCGATCGCCTCGGCGGGCGGCCGCGCAGCGGTCTTGGTCATGGGGTCAGCCCCTGGCCAGAATGTTGTCGATCTTGTCGGAGGCGTCATCCAGGAGCTTGTCGATGTCGGCGTCCTTCTTGGTCAGGACGGCGGAGACGGCCCCGTCGAGCACGGAGTAGATCTGCTGGGCGTGCGGCGGCTCGATCTTCATCTCCAGCTTCCGGTTGCCGTCGAGGAAGCTCTGGTAGTTGGCGACCGGGACGTTGGCGTTGGCCTTCTTGACCTGCTGGTCCTTGGCGTCGGCGGTGCCGGTGAACAGCCGCGGCTCGGGCAGGCCGACGGGGGCGTCGTTCTTCTTGGCGCGGGCGTAGTCGCCGAGGAAACCCTTGCCGGGGGTGAGGAACATGTGGTCGAGCCACTTCAGGCCGGCCCGGATCTGGGCGGGCGAGTCCTTCTTGTTGAACATGTAGCCGTCGCCGCCGAGGAGCGTGCCCTTGCCACCGGGCATGGGCGCGATGGCGAGGTTCTTGTAGCTGCCGCCGTTCTGCTTCACCAGGATCGGGAGGTTGTCGGGCGCGGCGAGGTACATGCCGAGCTTGCCGGAGCCCATCATCTGCTGGGCGTCATTGATGATGAGCAGCTGCTTGCTGCCCATCGAGTCGTCCGACCAGCGCATGTCGTGCAGGTTCCGCAGGACGGCGTGCGCCTCGGGGGTGTCGATGGTGGCCTTCTTGCCGTCGGGGCTGACGACGTTCCCGCCCTGTGAGTACAGCTCCGCGGTGAAGTGCCAGCCGCCCTGGTTCTGCGCGCTGTAGTCCGCGTAGCCGACCGTGCCACCGCCCAGCGCGGCGATCTTCTTGGCGGCGGCGCGGACCTCCTTCCAGGTCGTCGGCGGCTTGTCCGGGTCGAGGCCGGCCTTCTCGAAGAGCCGGCGGTTGTAGATCAGGCCCATCGAGTAGCCGGTGCGCGGGATGCCGTAGACCTTGCCGTCGACGGTGTAGATGTCGCGCAGCTGCTTCTGGAGGGTGTGGTAGCTCTTCAGTTCCTTGAGGTACGGGGTGAGATCGGCCGCCTGGTTGATGTCGACGACGTGCTGGGCGTCGGTGAAGTACGTGTAGAAGACGTCCTCCATCTGACCGCCGGCGAGCTTGGCGTCGAACGTCTTCGGGTCCTGGCAGGGGAACGCGTCATGGGTGACGACGTCGATGTCCGGGTTCTGCTTCTCGAAGGAGGCGACGTCCTCCTCGAAGAACCTGCGGTCGACCTTGGCGCTCTTGGGCGGCATGCAGTTGACCGTGATGCGTGTCTTCCCGTTCGCCGAGTCCCCGCCTGACCCGCCGCACGCGGTGAGGGCGAGGGAACAGACACTGAGCGCGATGAGGCTACGGCGGAACCCGGTGCTTCTCATTGGTGGACCCCTCTGGACATGAGCAGGGAAGCCCCACGGCCGTGAGCGGGCGCACACAGCGGTGAGTGCGCCGCAACTCAAGCACCGTCACCATCCGACCGCAAGATGTTGCGCAGAGATTGTAATTATTCAACTCCACTGCGAATTAAGCCGATCGTCTGTCGGTCGGTCCTGTCGGGATGTCTCGCTCTCACTCCCGCGGAGCCTGTGCGGTGGAGCCGCGGACCACCAGCTCCGGCTCGAACAACAGCTCCTCGGCCGGTACGGGCACGCCGCCGATCTGCGCGTGCAGCAGTTCCACCGCCGCCCTGCCCATGGCCTCGATGGGCTGGCGGACGGTGGTGAGCGGCGGCTCGGTGCAGTTCATGAGCGCGGAGTCGTCGTAGCCGACCACCGAAATCCGCGACGGCACGTCCAGCCCCTTGCGGCGCGCCGCTCGTATCGCCCCCAGGGCCAATGGGTCGCTGGCGCAGATGATGCCGGTGACTCCCCGGTCGATCAGCCGGGACGCCGCGGCGTGGCCGCCCTCGATCGAGAAGATCGCGCGGGCCACGAAGTCGTCCGGCAGATCGCCCGCGATCGCCCGTGCGGCGGCCAGTTTGCGCGCCGACGGCATGTGGTCGGCGGGCCCGAGCACGAGCCCGATCCGCTCGTGGCCGAGGGAGGCCAGATGCCGCCACGACTGTTCCACGGCCACCGCGTCGTCGCACGAGACGTTCGGGAAACCGAGGTGCGCGATGGCCGCGTTGAGCAGCACCACCGGGATGTTGCGCTGGGCGAGCAGCCGGTAGTGCTCATGCGGCGCGTCGGCCTGCGCGTACAGCCCCCCGCCGGCGAACACCACCCCGGAGACCTGCTGTTGCAGCAGCAGGGACACGTAATCGGCCTCGGAGACCCCGCCCTTGGTCTGTGTGCACAGCACCGGAGTCAGTCCGAGCTGCGCCAGTGCCCCGCCGATGACCTCGGCGAACGCCGGGAAGATGGGGTTCTGCAACTCGGGCAGGACCAGCCCCACCAGCCGGGCGCGGTCGCCCCGCAGCTGTGTGGGCCGCTCGTAGCCGAGGACGTCCAGCGCGGACAGGACCGCCTGCCGGGTGGCATCGGAGACCCCGGGCTTGTCGTTGAGCACCCGGCTGACCGTGGCCTCGCTGACACCCACCTTTTTCGCCACTTCAGCAAGTCGTCGCGTCATACACGCAAGCGTAGCGCAAAGAATTGCAAGTAGCTTGCGTATCGGGTCGAGGCGGGGGCCCGGTCCGGGTGGCCGCCGGGACGGCCGGACTCAGGCGCCGAGCCGGCCACCCGTCAGTCGCGCCAGCGGGCGGCGACGCCGAGCGGCGCGCTGCCGAAGGATCACCACGGTGGCGCCCGCGGCGGCGGCCCCCGCACCGGTGACCACGGCCAGGATCTTCCGCGCCTTGATCGTCATCCAGGCCGTACCAGCCGCCGCGGCCGCCTTCTCGGGCGCCTGAGCCGCCACGCCACGACCGGTGGCCACGGCCTTCCCGGCGGCCACCTGGGCCTTGTCGGCGGCGACGTGAGCGGTCTGCGCCGCGCCCGCCACCGTGTTCTTCGCCGTGGTTCCGGCCTCGCTCGCGGTGTCCTTGGCCTTCTCCGCCGTCTTCTTGGCCTTGGTGGCGGTGGACTTCGCGGTCGCGTTGGCGTTCCGGACGGTGGTGTGTGCGTTCTTCTTCTCAGCCATGTTCTCCGCGTTACCACTCGACCCCACAGCAAACCCGCGGTACCTCGTCGCGGCCCGGGTTCCGGCGGGCCGTGATACGTGCCACTTCGCCCCCTCAGCGGTGCGGCATTCGCCCCATACGGGATGCGATCGCGCCGAGCGCGCCGTAGCGGCCACCGGCCGCCGCGCGCTACCGTCTCGGGAAAACGACGGCGTGACGGAAGCCCGGTGAGAACCCGGCACGGTCGCGCCACTGTGTGTCCGGCGAAGGCCCCGTACGCGGATCGCCGCCGGACGAGTCAGACCCGCCGCCGTCGTATGAGCACCAACGACAGGGACGCGTGTTTCCCCAGGAGGTTCCGCCATGGCCCAGTTCCGCTCCGGCGAGGGCGGCCACGCCCGGCCGCGTGCCGACCGCCATCTGCCCGGCCGCTTGGGCCGCTGACCCGGTCTCATCCCGTATCGGCCGCTTCGGGCCGTATGAGCCCTACCCCGCAGAGGAACCCCTGTGCCTTCCGTACGCCCTGCCCGTCTCACCGCCGTCCTCGTGGCCGGCGGTCTGCTGCTGGCCACCGGCTGTGGTGGCGGCCCGTCACCTGCTGGATCGTCATCGTCATCGAGGAACGCCGCCGGATACCCGCGCACGCTGGACAACTGCGGCCAGAAGGTGCGCGTCACCGCCCCGCCGCAGCGGGCGGTGTCGCTGAACCAGGGATCGACGGAGATCCTGCTCTCCCTCGGCCTCGCCGACCGGATGGCCGGCACCGCCACCTGGACCGACCCGGTGCTGAAGGACCTGCGGAAAGCCGACGCCACGGTGGAGCGGCTCGCCGACAACATGCCCTCCTTCGAGAAGGTGCTGGACCAGGAGCCGGACTTCGTGTCCGCGTCGTTCGAGTCCACGCTGGGCAAGGGCGGCGTGGCCACCCGCTCGCAGTTCGACACGCTCGGCGTGCCCACCTACGTCTCCCCGGCCGACTGCGCGAAGGACAACAGCGGCGACGGAGACGGAGCGCGCGCCACCCGGCTGACCATGGACGACATCTACGGCGAGATCCGGGACCTGGCGACGGTCTTCGGCGTGGCCGAGCGGGGCGAGAAGCTCATCGGCGAGCTCACGGCCCGGGTGACGTCCGCGACCCGGAACGTGGATGCCTCCGGTGCCACCCTGCTCTACTGGTTCGCCAACTCCGAATCCCCGTACCTGGCGGGGTGCTGCGGCGCGCCGGGCATCATCACCGACGCCGTCGGCGCGCAGAACGCCTTCGGCGACACCCACCAGGAATGGCCCCAGATCAACTGGGAGACGGTCGCCGACCGCAACCCCGATGTCCTGGTGCTCGGCGATCTGACCCGCAAACAGCAATCGGCCGAGACCGCCGCGAAGAAGATCCGGTTCCTGGAGTCCCACCCGGCGACCCGGTCGATGGACGCGGTCCGGCACAAGCGGTATGTGCTGCTCAGCGGGCAGGCCATGAATCCGTCGATCCGTACGGTCGAGGGCATCGAGAAGGTGGCCGCCGCGCTGCACACGTTCGGCCTCGACCGGGGAGACCGGTGAACTCGGTGAGACCGGTGAACCCGGTGAGGCAGGCGCGGCGTGGGCGCAGACTGCGGTTCGCGGCACTGTGCGGGGCCGGAACCACCGCGTTGCTGGTGTCCGTGGCCCTGGCCATCACGATCGGCCCGGCCGATATCCGCGTCGGCGACGTATGGGCCGTGGTGGGGTCTCATCTGGGCCTGGGCACCTCCGACCTGACGCCCATCCGGGATGGCATCGTCTGGGAGCTGCGACTGCCGCGGACCCTGCTCGCCGCGGTGTGCGGGGCCGGACTCGCGGTGTGCGGGGCGGTGATGCAGTCACTCCTGCGCAACCCGCTCGCCGACCCCTTCGTGCTGGGGGTCTCGTCCGGCGCGTCCACCGGAGCGGTCGCGGTGGTGGTGCTGGGGGCCGGTGGCGGGGCGGTCACCGTGTCGGTGGGGGCGTTCGTGGGCGCGGTGGTCTCGTTCGCGCTGGTCCTGCTGGGCAGTCAGGTGCTGGGCGGGACCACGGACCGGGTGGTGCTGTCCGGGGTCGCCGGGATGCAGTTGTTCTCCGCGCTGACCTCGTTCGTCGTGATGACGGCCGCCGACGCCGAGCAGACCCGTGGCGTGCTGTTCTGGCTGCTGGGATCGCTCGGCAACGTCGGCTGGAGCGAGGTGTGGGTGTGCCTGGCCGTGCTCGCCGTGGCGCTGCTGGTCTGCGCGGCCCACGCGCACGCCCTCGACGCCTTCGCGTTCGGCCAGGACGCGGCGGCCACGCTCGGCGTCCCCGTGGCCCGCACCCGGCTGATCCTGCTGTCCGTCACCGCGCTGCTGACCGCGGCGCTGGTCAGCTCGGCCGGAGCCATCGGCTTCGTCGGGCTGGTGCTCCCGCACGCCACCCGCGCCCTGGTCGGTTCCGGACACGGCCGGCTGCTGCCGGTCACCGCGCTGACCGGTGCGGTGTTCCTGGTCTGGGTCGACACACTGGCCCGTACCGCACTGGACCCCCAGGAGGTGCCGGTGGGCGTGGTCACCTCGCTGATCGGCGTACCGGCGTTCGTCCTGGTCCTCTACCGCTCCCGGAAGGTGACCACGTCATGAGCACGGGCACGGGCACGGACGCGGCCATGGGCACGGACCCGGACACGGGTCTGCGCGCGGAGCGGGTGACGCGTACCGTGGGCGGCCATCTGATCGTGGACGGTGTCAGCGTCACCCCGCCGCCGGGCTCCCTGGTCGGACTCCTCGGCCCCAACGGCTCCGGGAAGTCCACCCTGCTGCGGCTGCTGGCCGGTGTCCTCGCCCCCACCTCGGGCGTCGTCACCCTCGACGGCCACCCCTTGAACGCCCTGCCCCGCAAGGCGATCGCCCGCCGTATCGCCGTCGTCGAGCAGAACGCCGCCACCCAGGCGGAGCTGACCGTGGGCGAGGTGGTACGCCTCGGCCGCGTCCCGCACCGCCGTGCCTGGTCGGCGGTGTCGGCGGCGGACGAGGAAGCCGTGCGCCACGCCCTGGCACGCACTGGGCTCATGGACCGCGCCGACCAGCTGTGGCACACGCTCTCCGGCGGCGAACGCCAGCGTGCCCAGATCGCCCGCGCGCTCGCCCAGGAACCGCGCGAACTGCTGCTGGACGAGCCGACCAACCACCTCGACATCCGCCATCAGCTCGACTTGCTCTCGCTCGTCGCGAGCCTGCCGGTCACCACCGTCATCGCGCTGCACGATCTGAACCTGGCGGCGATGTACTGCGACCGGCTCATCGTGTTGCGGGAGGGCCGCGTCGCGGCCGGCGGCACCCCACGGGAGGTCCTCACCGAGGACCTGGTCGCGGAGGTGTACGGGGTGCGCGCGGACATCACCCACGACGCCCCCCACGGACGGCCCCACATCCGCTTCCTGGGCGGCCAGGGGTCTTCGGGTCAGCCGTTGCGGTAGAGGGCGGTGAGCAGTTCGACCGCGGTGTGGGTGGCGGGGTGCGGATCGTCCCGCCACCAGGCGAGGCGTACCGCGATCGGCTCCGCGTCGCGGACCGGCCGGTAGGCGATGCCGGGCCTCGGGTACTGGTTGGCGGTGGACTCCGCCGTCATGCCGACGCGGCGGCCCGCGGAGATCACGGTGAGCCAGTCCTCGACGTCGTGGGTCTCCTCTGTGGCCGGCCGGGAGTCGGGCGGCCACAGCTCCGCGGTGGTGGTGCCGGTCCTCCGGTCCACCAGCAGGGTGCGCCCGCTGAGGTCGGCCAGCCGGACCGAGCGGCGCCTGGCGAGGGGGTCGTCGGCGGCCACGGCGCACAGCCGCCGCTCCAGCCCGACGATGGCCGAGTCGAAACGGCGCTCGTCCAGCGGTCTGCGGACGACGGCCAGGTCGCAGGCGCCCTCCGCCAGCCCCGCCGTGGCGGAGTTGACGCGGACCAGGTGCAGTTCCGTCTCGGGGTGCGCCTGGGCCCAGCGGCGCTGGAAGGCCGGGGTGTGGCGGCCCAGTGCGGACCAGGCGTAGCCGATCCGCAGATGGGCGTGGCCCGAAGTGGCCTCCCGGACCAGGCCGTCCACCTCGGCCAGGACCCGCCGGGCGTGTCCCACCACGCGCAGCCCGGTGCCCGTCGGGGCCACTTCGCGGGAGGTTCGCCGCAACAGCCGCACTCCCAAGGCGCGTTCGAGCGAGGCCAGGGTGCGGGACACGGCCGCCTGGGAGACACCGAGCGCGATGGCGGCGTCGGTGAAACTGCCCTCGTCGACGATCGCGACGAGGCAGCGCAGCTGCCGAAGCTCCACATCCGTACCAGCATCCATACGTCTAGCGTATAGACAGGAACACCGAACGCATTTTGCGTATGCGCGGACCGGTCACACGATCGACGCATGCCAGCCGCCCCCGCGCCACGTAGCCCCGCCGCACGATCGGCGGAATCCGCCCACCAAACCCCGGCGACCGTGTCCGACGACGCCGACCCCGCTCCGACCCGGACCGGGCGGCGGTCCGCCGGTGTGGCCATGATGATCGGCAGCGGTCTGTCCAACCAGACCGGCGCCGCGATCGGCTCCCATGCCTTCCCCGTCCTCGGTCCGGTCGGGGTCGTCGCGGTCCGCCAGTACGTCGCCGCGATCGTCCTGCTGGCCATCGGCAGGCCCCGGCCGCGGACCTTCACCTGGTGGCAGTGGCGGCCGGTGGTGGGGCTGGCCGTGGTGTTCGGCACCATGAACCTGTCCCTCTACACCGCCATCGACCGCATCGGCCTCGGGCTGGCGGTGACCCTGGAGTTCCTCGGCCCGCTGTGCGTCGCGCTGGCCGCCGCACGGCGCCGGGTGGACGCGTGCTGTGCGCTGATCGCGGCGGCCGCCGTGGTGACCCTCATGCGTCCGCGTCCCTCGGCCGACTACCTGGGCATGGGGCTGGGACTGCTGGCCGCGGTGTGCTGGGCGTCGTACATCCTGCTCAACCGCGCTGTGGGCCGGCGCGTCCCCGGCGCCCAGGGGTCGGCGGTGGCCGCGGCGCTCTCCGCCCTGATGTTCCTGCCGGTCGGGATCGCCGTCGTCGTCCGGCAGCCGCCGACGGTGAGCGCCGTGGCGTACGCCGTGACCGCGGGTGTGCTCTCCTCGGCCGTGCCGTACCTCGCCGACCTGTTCACCCTGCGCCGGGTGCCCGCCCAGGCGTTCGGGCTCTTCATGAGCGTCAACCCCGTCCTCGCCGCCCTGGTCGGATGGGTCGGCCTGGGGCAGAACCTGGGGTGGGCGGAGTGGACGAGCACCGGTGCCATCGTCGCGGCCAACGCGCTGAGCATCCTCACCCGGCGCGGCTGATACGCCGACAGCGCGCGTGCTCGGCAACGCGTGTGCCGGTAGGGCGTGTCCTCGGCAGCGTGTGCTCGGCAGCGCGTGTGCCGTGTCCCGGCACCTCGGACGGTCCGGGGGGCGGCGGAGTCCACCGCCCCCCGGACCACCGCTCAGCCGGCGGCGGTGGCTTCCAACAGCGCCTCCGCGTCGGCGATCGCCTCGGCCAGGACGGCGGGCTCCGGCCGCAGCCCGCCCACGAGCGTGTCGATACCGCGCAGGCCCGCCCGCTCAAGGAGCCGCTTCTCGTTGGTGACCCACTCACCGCGTGCCGCCAGCACCGCGTGCGCCGTCTCCATGGCGGCGGTGGCCACCGCCCCCGCGACCTCGGTGGCCTGGCCGCGCACCGCGTACGCGGCCGTGGCGTACCGCAACGTCAGCGCCGCGCGCCCGCGCCACACCGGGGGCGCCGCCGCGCGCAGCGCCTCCGGGTACTCGGGGCGGGGCAGGGTGCCGCGCAGCACCTGGTTGAGGGCGAGTTCGGCGACCACCAGATAGCTGGGGATGCCCGCGAGGTGGAACATCAGCGGCTCCCAGCGGAAGCGTCCCTGCCGCGACTCGGCGAGTTCGTGGTCCACCACGTCGAGGTCGCGGTAGTGGACATCCACGCGCCGTCCGTCGATCGTCAGCCAGGCGCCCCCGTTGAAGACACCGCCGCCCCAGTCGCCGAGGCCGAAGACCTCGCCCTCCCAGCCGATGGCCCGCAACTCGGCCGGGTCGAAACCGCCCCGGTAGTACAGGGCCAGGTCCCAGTCGCTCTCGGGGGTGTGGGTGCCTTGCGCACGCGAGCCACCGAGGGTGACGGCGCGCACGGCGGGCAGGGCGGCGAGCCGCTCGGCGACATCATTGAGAAACAAGTCGTCGGTCATACGGATCCGATCGTGTGAAGTGGATGACGGATGCGGATGGGCACACCGATCGAACGCCGGAGCGGACATGGCTCGGACGGCGTTGCACGGAGGGTGCGGATGGTTTCGGTGTGCCGGGTCATCACTTCATGGCGCCGATCCTACCGTCTTCCGGGCTCGCGAAGCGGCTCAGACCGTCCAGCCGAGTACGGAACGCGCCTTCTCGGTGCGCAGCACCGGCACCTTCCCCGCCTGACCGGGCGCTTCCCGACGCGACGGGCCGGAGCCGGCGGCGGCCTCGCACGCATGTCGCGCACGCTCATGCCGGTCGACCTCAGGCATCCCAAGGACCTGATCGTCTCCACCAGGGCGGGGTGGTAGCGCCGGTGGGCTTGAGGTCAAGCGGAATGTCGGTCCGCCGTAAGGCGCCCGGCGAGGGGTTACCGGGGCGTGCCGCCGGAGGGGACGGCGGACGGGGGAGTGGGTGCGCCGGGGCGCCTTCGGGGCGTGGCGATGGCGATGTCGTGCATGAGCAGCAGCGCCCCGAGGGCGAGCAGCCCGGCGACGCATCCGCTCCAGGCGACGGTGGAGCCGATGGCCGTCGCGGTGGGCGCGGCCGTGCCGGAGTGGCCGATCAGGGACTGGGCGCAGGCCAGGCCGACCGCGCCGCCGATCTGCTTGGTGAGGGCGGAGCCCGCGGTGGCGGTGCCCATGTCGGAGCGCGGGACGGCGTTCTGGGTGGCGATGGTGATCCCGCCCATGGCCGGTCCGGTGCCGAGCCCGACGAGCAGCAGCGACACGGACGTCAGCGCGAGGGGTGTAGTGGCACTCAGGGCGAAGAAGGCGGCGGTGCCGGAGGTGAGCAGCCCCGCACCGGTGAGCAGGACCGGCTTGACGTGCCCGCTGCGCAGAACGGCGGCGGCGGTCAGCCGGTTGCCCAGCGTCATGCCGATGAGCAGGGGGAGCAGCAACAGGCCGGAGACGGTGGCCGAGTGGCCGCGGATGTGCTGGAAGTACAGCGGCAGGAAGATCCCGACCGGCGCGGCGGCGACCTGGAAGAAGAAACCGGCGGTCAGCAGGGCCGAGTAGGTGCGGTGCCGGAACAGCCGCAGGGGCAGGACGGGCACGGCGGCCCGGCGCTCGACCGGTAAGAGCAGCGCGAGCAGCGCCGGCCCGCCGAGCAGGCAGCCCATGACAGCCGGATCCGTCCAGGACGGGGCGTGGCCGGCGGTCGCGTTGCCCTTGAGGCTGAGGCCGGTCAGCGTCAGGGAGAGCCCGGCGGCGAGGAGGAGGATGCCCGCCACGTCGAGCCGGCCGGACGGCGGGGCGGCGGGCCGGTGGTCGGGCAGGGCCAGGGCGATGACGGCGACGGCGGCCAGCCCGAGGGGCAGATTGAGCCAGAACGCCCAGCGCCAGCCGACGTGATCGGTGAGCAGACCACCGAGGATCGGGCCGCCCACCATGCCCAGGACCATCATGGTGGCCATCGCCGTCTGCATCCGGATCAGGCCGTGCGGACGGGACGGCGGGTGGAGGTCGCGGACCAGCGCCATGCCGAGGGTCAGCAGGGCTCCGGCGCCCAGGCCCTGCACCGCGCGGGAGACGATCAGGGCCGGCATGGACGCGGACAGGCCGCAGGCGATCGAGCCGGCCAGGAAGACGGTGACCCCGCCGATCAGCAGCCGGCGGCGGCCATGGAGGTCGGAGAAGCGGCCGTAGACCGGCACGCTGACGGAGGAGGTCAGCAGATAGGCGGTGACGAGCCAGACGTACCAGGAGTCGCCGCCGCCGATCTGCTGGACGATGCGCGGGAGCGCGGTGCCGACCACGGTGCCGTCCAGCATGGCCAGGAAGGCGCACCCCAGCAGGGCCGAGGTGACCAGGGCCCGGCGGCGGGAGGGGAGTTCCCCGTACGGGTCGGGTCCGGTCATCACCGGCCCTCCCCGGGCGTCGCGAGCGCGCCGTGCAGGAAGAGGTCCACGAGTTCCTCGGTGGTCAGCGGGTCGGGAGCGCCCAGCCGCCCGGCCGACATCAGCATCAGCTGGAAGGCGTCCGCGAGCCGTTCCGGGGCGAGCCGCAGGGCGTCCCGGTCGGGTTCGAACAGCGCGGCCAGCGCGGCGCGCGGCCCGGCCAGGCTCGCCTCGCGGTCCGGCAGCCGCCCGTCCTTGCCGGGCTTGGGGGCGACGCGTTCCAGCCGGCCGGCCGCCGCGAGCGCCCCGGCGACCGCGCCGATGCGCGCCATGTGCCCGCGCACCACATCGGCCGCCTCGGCGAGCCGGGCCGCCAGCGGCTGGTCCAGGGCGATCGACTCCAGATGGGCGACGGTGTCATCGGGCCGCACGGCCTCGGCCATACAGGCCGCGAGCAAGGTGTCCTTGTCCTCGAAGACGCGGAAGATCGTGCCTTCCCCGATGCCCGCGGCTCGGGCGATCTTCGCCGTCGTGACGGCGGCGCCGTACTCGACGACGAGGGGGAGCGCCGCGGCGACGATCATCGCGCGGCGCTGGTCGGGGTGCATGGCCGGCGCACGGCGGCGGGGCGGGGGCGGGGTGGAGGAGTTCTCTGCCATGCGGGTACGGTACGGAGTGAGTACTCACTCCGTCAATGATGGGTGGATTGAGCATGACAGGCCGCCCCGCCCCGGTGGGCTCTATGCTGAGCGCGATGTTCACACCCCAGGGCCCCACCCTCCGTGAGCTCGTCGTCCAGGCGCTGTCCTCCGTCGAGCGCGGCTACGACCTGCTGGCCCCGAAGTTCGACCACACCCCGTACCGGACCCCGGCGGCGGTGCTGGACTCCGTGACAGGCACCCTGCGCCGGCTCGGGCCCTTCGACAGCGGCCTGGACGTGTGCTGCGGAACCGGCGCGGGCCTGGGGGTTCTGCGGCAGGTGTGCCGGGAGCGGGTCACCGGCGTCGACTTCAGCGCGGGCATGCTGACCGTGGGCCGGGCCCGCACACCGGTGGTACCGGACGCCCCGCGCACGCACTGGGTACGCGCCGACGCGCGCGCCCTCCCGTTCGGGCCGGTCTTCGATCTGGCGGTGAGCTTCGGCGCGTTCGGCCACTTCGTACCGCGAGAGCGGCCGGGGCTCTTCGCCCAGGTGCACTCCGTGCTCCGTCCGGGCGGCCGGTTCGCCTTCCCGATCGTGGCACCGGCCCGTCCAGGCTCCCGGCTCTACTGGTCGCTCCTGGCCTTCGACACCGCGATGCGGGTGCGCAACGCGCTGTGGCGGCCGCGCTTCGTGATGTACTACCGGACCTTCCGGCTCGCGGACGTACGGGAAGAGCTGGTGCGGGCCGGGTTCGAGGTCGAACTGCAGGCACTGGAGGAACTCGGCCGGCGGGCGGACGGCAGCCCCCGCTGCCGACTGGTGGTGGCCACCCGGCCGTCCTGAGCCCGGCCCGCGCGGTGCACGGCGGCCCGCGCTCGCGGCAGCAACCCGGGTGGTCGCGGCACCCCGAGCGGCCCTCTCGGCGCCCCGAGCGGCCGTGGCGGCAACCCGAGTGGCCGTGGCGGCAACCTCGGGCTGACAGCCTGTCAGCTACCGAGGGAGTTCACAGTGCGCTCATTCCTCGCGCGTCTGGCCACCGTGCCGGCCGCCTTGGCCGCGCTGGTCGCCGCGCCCGGTGCGGCGACGGCGGCCCCGGCGCGGACCGCCGCCGACTGGAACCCGCCCGCGAACCTGGTGCAGCCGCTGGGCGAGGTGTGGAACCACGTGGAGTCGACCTATCCGGATCTCTACGGCTTCCGCAACTACGGCTGGGACCAGGTCATGGCCAACCGGGGCAGTGTCAACTACTGCGTCCGCTGGGAGTCCGACGCCCCGGTCAGCGCCGCACTGCGCGACCGGATCCACGCCGCGCTGAAGAAGCAGTTCGCCACGTGGATGGCGGCCATGGTGGAGAACGGCACGGGCCACAACGCCTGGCCGTACACCAGTGTGCCGGTCACCATCGTCGGCTGGGCGGTGAAGGACCGCTCGACGCTCCAGTGGACCGACAACTCCGTGGACGTCTACGCCGGGAACCTCGACGGCGGCGGCGCCCCGCAGTGCTCACCCGACTGCGGCCGCTTCTTCCACCAGAACGGTGACTACTCGCGCTGTCCCGGTGGCGCCGCCCACCACTACGACCAGTCGCTGTGGCTGACGAAGGGGTTCGAGGGCGGTGCCGGCGGGGACTGGGGCCAGCGGGTGGGGCAGGAGTACTTCACCGGTGCGCTGAACCAGGAGGACATCCACATCTATCTCCACGAAGTCGGCCACACCTTCGGCCTGGACGACTTCTACGACTGGACCCCGACCGGCCAGTGCTGCTTCCTCATGAAGGCGGGAAGCGCCACCCGGATCACGGAGTTCGACACCTGGATGCTCCGTGACGTCTGGCGCCACCTCAAGAGCCGCTACGGCTACTGAGGCGGCACCCTGGGTGGGTCCCGAAAGACCCGCCCTCCGACCGGTTACGAGGAAACCGGACCCACCCGGAACCAGTCGAACTCCGCCACTCCGCCCCGGCCGCCGGCCGCCGGACCGGTGGCGAAGAGTCCCACGGTCGCCCCGATCCACTTCCCCGCGGTCGCCGGGAACGGCGCCCCGAGCGGGGTGAACCCCCGCCCGTCCACGTCGGCCGCGAACCGGCACTCCGCTCCCGGCAGCACACGCACCCGCAGCCGTACGGCCGAACGACCGCGCGGCAGCGGTACCGGCGTGACCGCGTCCGCCTCGGCGGCGTCCTGGGCCGCGGTGCGGCAGACGAGGACGATCCGGTCGCCGTCGTGCCGCAGGCCCACCCAGGCGTAGGTCTCGCCCAGGATCACCAGCCCGGCCCGGGACCCCTCGGTCGTGGTGGACAGCCTCAGCGAGGTCGTCGCGGTGAAGGACTCGGCGGGCAGCCGCTGGCCCAGCACATTGGGCAGCAGCCGGAGGTCATGGGCGACCGGGCTCGGCCGGCAGGCCAGCGCGAGCCGGCCCGGGGAGCGGCGCAGCGACCACCACGCCGGGTCGGGGTTCGCCTGCCACGTCCACTGCCGGCCCAGCTCGGCCCCGGTGAACTCGTCACCGGTGGCCGGCGCGGTCACCGCCGGGCGGGCGGCCACGCGCGGTTTGGTGTGCACCAGCACCGGCGTACCCCGGCCACTGCCGTCGTCGGTGCCCATCACCGGCCACCCGTCGGTGCGCCACCGCATCGGCTGGAGGTGCACCACCCGTCCGTAGGGCCCGCGGTCCTGGAAGTGCAGGAACCAGTCCTCGCCGCCCGCGGTGGTCACCCACGCCCCCTGGTGCGGCCCGTTGACGGGGGTGTCGCCCTGGGCGAGGACGACGCGCTCCTCGTAGGGGCCCCGGATGTCGCGGGAGCGGAACGCCGACTGCCAGCCGTTGGTGACGCCTCCGGCCGGAGCGAAGATCCAGTACCAGCCGTCCCGTTTGTAGAGCTTCGGCCCCTCCAGCGTGGTGTAGCCGGGGAGTTCATCGCCGTTGATCACGATCTGGCCCTCGTCGAGCAGACCGGTCCCGTCCGGGCTCATACGGTGCAGCGTGAGCCGGTTGTTGATACCGCTGCGGCTCTTCGCCCAGGCGTGGACCAGATACGCCTGCCCGTCCTCGTCCCACAGCGGACAGGGATCGATCAGCCCCTTGCCCGTGGCGACCGGATGGGGCGCGCTCCAGGGCCCGCGCGGATCGGTGGCGTGCACCATGAAGATCCCGAAGTCGGGATCGGGGTAGAAGATCCAGAACTTGCCGTCGTGATGGCGCAGGGCGGGGGCCCACACCCCTTCGCCGTGCCTGGGCTCGCTGAAGTGGTCCCTGGGCCGCAGCTCGGTCAGGGCGTGTCCGATGACGCTCCAGTTGACCAGGTCGGCCGACCGCAGGATGGGCAGTCCGGGCACGCGGTTGAAGGTGGAGGCGACCAGATAGAAGTACGGGCCGACCCGGATCACGTCGGGGTCGGACCAGTCGGCGTTGAGCACCGGGTTCTGATAACGGCCGTCCCCGAGGTCCGCCACCCAGGGCAGGTCTGTCCGCGCCGCGGCCGGCTCACCCGTGGCCACCGCCTGGTCCGCGTGGCCTGCCGGGTCCGGGTGGCCCGCGGACCCGGACGGTCCACCGGGCCGTGATGCCGCCGAAGCCGGGGTGGCGGAGGCGATTCCGCCGAGCACCGTCGATCCGGCGACCGCGCCGAGGCCGGTCCACAGCACCTGCCTGCGACTGTGTTCGCTCACTGTTCCCTCCGGGGCGACTCATCAGTGGTGCGTCCGTCGGTAAGCGCTTTCCGCCGGAGTCTGTCAGCGCGTCGTCGCATCTTCAAGACGCCGTCCACATCCGCCTCAGGACGACCGGTGGCCCCGGCAACCTCTCCGTGCGCGGCGGCGACAGCCGGACGGAAGGTGTCGTCGAGCAGTGGGAGTGTGGGCCATGGAAGCCATACGCCGAGCGGTGGGGCGCGGCAGGCGCCGTGCGCTGGGGGCGGTCGTCGTGTCCCTGACCCTGGCCGGCACGGCCGGCCTGGCGGGACAGGGGGCGTTCGCCGAGGACGGGACGGCGCCGGCGGCCGCGTCGGCCTCCGCGTCCTTGAGCGCCGATGTCGCCGACGGTTTCGCGTCGGTCAACGCGCTGGGCCAGAACGGCACGTACGGGGGCCGGGACGGCAGTACCGTCACCGTGCGCACGCTCGCCGATCTCGAGAAGTACGCGACGGCCTCGCAACCGTACGTCATCGTGGTGGCCGCGGCGATCACCATGGACCCCAAGGGCAAGGAGATCAAGGTCGCGTCCGACAAGACGATCGTGGGCTCGGGCACCTCGGGCCAGATCGTCGGTGGTGGCTTCTTCCTCGGCGAGGGCGTGCACAACGTCATCATCCGGAACCTGACGATCCGTGACTCCTACGAGGGCGTGTGGAACGACAAGGAGCACGACTGGGACGCCATCCAGATGGACGGCGCCCACCATGTGTGGATCGACCACAACGATCTGCGGCATATGGCCGACGGTCTGATCGACAGCCGTAAGGACACCACCTACCTCACGGTGTCCTGGAACCGATTGCAGCAGAACAACAAGAGCTTCGGGATCGGCTGGACGGAGAACACCACGGCCGACATCACGATCCACCACAACTGGTTCCACGAGAGCGAACAGCGCAACCCGTCCGCCGACAACATCGCCCACGCGCACCTGTACAACAACTACCTACAGGACGACCCGGGGACGGACATCAACTCCTCCTACGGCAACTATGCCCGCGGGAACACCAAGATGGTGCTGGAGAACAGCTACTTCGAGGGCTACCGGAACCCGGTCATCAAGGACAGTACGGCCACCCTGGTCCAGCGCGGCAACATCTTCGTCAACACCACCGGCCGCAACGAGAGCGGTGGCACCGCGTTCGACCCGAAGGCGTACTACGCCTACTCCCTCGACTCCGCCGACCGGGTCCCGTCCGTCGTGAAGTCCGGCTCCGGCCCCACCACGGCCATCGGCACCACCGGCTGACCGGACCGGGCCCGGCGGCGGGTGCCCGCCGGGCCCGGAGGCGGGTGCCGGTGCGCTCATACGGCCTGGTAGTCGGGGAGGTCCAGCGCCGAATGCGCGCTCCGGCTCGCGCCGCTGAGTGCGAAGGACCGGTCGCGCAGCGCCTCGTTGCGCCGTGTCAGGTCCTCGGCGGTGCGCGGGGAGAGACCGGCGCTCCCTTCGGTGGCGAGCGCCTGGTTCCTCTCCACGAACGGCCTCAGCCTGCGCTCGTAACTCCCGAAGGCGTCCGCATGGCAGGCGCCTGCGGCCAGTTCACCGGCCAGGACGTAGGCGCCGGCCAGGGCCAGGCTCGATCCCTGGCCGGAGAAGAACGACGGCGCGTAGGCGGCGTCGCCGATCAGGGCGACCCGGCCGGTGGACCACCGGGGCAGGTGGATCTGGCTGACCACGTCGAAGAAGAGGTCGTCGCTGCCCCTCATGGCGGCGACCATGCGCGGGACCTCCCATGCGTATCCGGCGAAGATCCCGGCCACCAGGTCGCGCTGGGCGTCGGGGTCGCGGAAGGAGTCGAGGGGTGGTTCGGGGCGCAGGAAGCTGAGGAAGGCGTGGACCCGGTCGTCGTCACGGGGTGCGTAGAGGACGGCCGTCCTGCCCGGGACGTTCCAGGTGCGGCCCTCGTGTGCGAGCCCCAGGTGGTTGGGCATGGTGAACCCGGCGAAGCAGTGGTCGAGGTAGCGGTGGTAGTCCTCCTCGGGGCCGAAGGCCAGGCTCCTGGTCTGCGAGTGGATGCCGTCGGCGCCGATGACCAGGTCGAAGGTGCGCCGGGTGCCGCCGCGGAAGGCCACGTCCACGCCGCCGGCGTGGTCGTGGAGGGTGGCGATGGAGTCGTTGAAGAGGAGTTCGACGTCGTCGCGGATCGCGCCGTAGAGGATCTCGGCCAGCTCTCCGCGGGGGATCTCGAGGTCGTGGCCGTCCTCGCCACCGGTGATGTCTTCGGGTCGGACGGCGGCTACCGGATGGCCGTCCGCGTCGACGAAGGAGAGCCGGCGGATGCCGACGTGGGCGTCCCGGAGCTGGGGGAGCAGCCCCATGCGCCGGACGACCTCGACCGCCGTGCCGCGGATGTCGATGGGGTATCCGCCGCCGCGTAAGGCGGCCGCCTTCTCGACGATGGTGACCGCGAAGCCGTACCGGCGGAGCCAGTAGGCCAGCGCGGGGCCGGCGATGCTGGCGCCGGAGATCAGGATCGTGCGCTGTGGTGCGGTGGTCCTGCCGCCCATGGCGTTCCTCTCCGGCCCTCCCACGGGGGAGGGCCTAGCGCGTACCTAACTCAGGTATCCTTTTTGGTGGCATGAAAGGGCCCCGAAGGTGGGGCTGTTGAGACAACCATATACCTAAGTTAGGTAGATATGGAGGCGGGATGGCCGCGGAGGGACCGGAGGTCGGGCCGGGCGCCGGTGATGAGCACGGCGTATCGGCCATGCTGCCCCGTCTGATGCAGCTCAGCGGGGCCGTGAACCGGGGCCGTGTGGTCGAGCGTGCCATGGAGGCCGCCGGTGTGTCCGTGGACCGGCCCGCGATGTCGGTGCTCGTCTCCTTGCACGTGGCGGGCGGTCCACTGCGCGTGGGGGAGATCGCCGAGCGGATGCAGGTCGTCGGACCCCATGTCACCCGCCAGGTGAACGAGTTGCAGCGGCGAGGGCTGGTCCACCGGATCACCGATCCGGACGATCAGCGCGCTCGGCTCGTCGAGCCGACCGCCGAAGGGGCGGCGGCCACGGACCGCTACCTGCGGACCGTCCTCGGATGGCTCGGCGGTGTGCTCGCCGACTGGAGCCCGCGCGACCGCGAGGTCTTCGGCCGGCTGCTCGCGCGCTTCGTCGACGACCTCACCGCCCACCTCGCCGCCTTCGACGACGACGGCCGGTCCGCATGAGCGCCGCGGGCCGCACGGCCCGCTGAGGCCGGGACGCCGACCCGTACCGCACGGCCCCTATGCGGCGTGTCAAACGCTCGTGTGCCGGGTGAGGGGCAGCCGATAGGAAGCGCCTATACGGGGCATCGATTTTTGGTCGTGGACCCCCGGCGTGTGACCCGGTTCACTGTGGCGGAAGTCAGTGCGATGCCGGTCGGGCTCGGTGTCGTGCGAGCAGGGAGGTTGCAATGACGCAGACCCCGGACGGCGCCGCACACGGTGGACAGCGGGCCTCGGGTACCCGGGTCTCGGGTAGCCGGGTCACGGCGGGCACGTCGAAACCGTGGTTCCGGCAGCTGTACATACAGGTGCTCATCGCGATCGTCATCGGCATCGTGCTGGGCTGGCGATGGCCGGATCTGGCCACGTCGATGGAGCCGATCGGCGCGACATTCATCACCGCGATGAAGATGCTGATCGGGCCGATCGTCTTCCTGACCATCATCAGTGGCATCGCCGGGGTGGCGGATCTGAAGAAGGTCGGCCTGACCGGCATCAAGGCGCTGACCTACTTCCAGGTCGGCACGATCGTCGCCCTGATGACGGGACTGGTGGCCATCAACGTCTTCCGGCTCGGCGACGGTGTGCACGCCGATCCGTCCACGCTCGACACCTCGGGCGACGCCGGCCAGTACATCCAGCAGGGCGAGCACCAGCACTGGTGGGAGTTCCTCACCAACCTGGTGCCGGACAGTTTCTTCGGGGCGTTCGTCGAGGGCGACATCCTCCAGGTCATCTTCCTGGCCGTGATCTTCGGCATCGCGCTCAAGTCGGTGGGCGCGGTCGGCGAACCGCTCATCGTGGGTGTCCACCGCCTCACCGAGGTCGTCTTCAAGGTGCTGTCCTTCGTCATGAAGGCCGCGCCGCTCGGCGCCTTCGGCGCAATGTCGTACGCCATCGGGAAGTTCGGGCTGTCCACGCTGACCAGTCTCGGCTCGCTGATCTTCCTCTTCTACGCCACGTCCATCGTGTTCGTCGTGGTCGTCCTGGGCGGGGTGCTCGCCGCCTATGTGAAGCTGAACATCTTCCAGCTCTTCCGCTACTTCAGGGAGGAGTTCTTCCTCGTCCTGGGCACCTCCACCGCCGAGCCGGCGCTGCCGGGGCTCATGCGCAAACTACAGTTCATGGGCGTCGAACGGTCCACGGTGGGGCTCGTGGTGCCGACCGGCTACAGCTTCAACCTCGACGGTGCGGCGATCTACCTCTCCCTCGCCACGCTCTACATCGCCCAGGCCACCGACACGCCCCTGTCCCTCACCCAGCAACTCGGCCTGCTCGCGGTGATGCTGCTGACGTCCAAGGGCGCCGCGGGCGTGGCGGGCGGTGGTTTCATCGCCCTCACCGCGACCCTGTCCACGGTCGGCCACGTCCCGGCCGCGGGCATCATGCTCATCTTCGGGATCGACAAGTTCATGTCGGAGTGCCGGGCGCTGGTGAACTTCTTCGGCAATGCCGTGGCCACCTTGTTCATCGCCAAGTGGGAGGGGGGTCTGGACCTGGCCAGGGCGCGTGAGGTGCTGGCGGGCAGGGCCGGGGACCCACCGGTCGCGGGTGCGGCCGAGGACACCCCGGCGGTCCCGGCCCAGGGCGTCCCGGCGGTCCCGGCCGAGGACCGGGACGCCGCGTCCGCTCCGGCCCGCCCCGAGGCGGGTACCGAGGTCAAGGGCGGTACGGCGGCGGTGGCCGAGGTGACGCGCTGATGGTCTCCGTCGTGATCGCCCCGGACAAGTTCAAGGGATCCCTCAGCGCCGACGACGTCGCCCTCGCCCTGGAACGCGGACTCCTGGAGCGGGCCCCGCACATCCGGGTCAGCCGCCTCCCGCTCGCGGACGGCGGCGAGGGCAGCGTGGCTGCCGCGTGCTCCGCGGGGTTCACCGCCAGGCGGGTCACCGTGACCGGGCCGACCGGGCGACCGGTCACCGCGGCCCTCGCCGTCCGCGGTGGCACCGTGCTCATCGAGGCCGCCTCGATCTGCGGACTCGGGGTGCTGCCGAACGGCCGGCCGGCGCCCCTCGAGGCCACCAGCCGTGGCATCGGCCAGGCCATCCGGTACGCGCTGGCGGACACACCGGACACCGTCGTCCTCGCTCTGGGCGGGGTGGCCACCACCGACGGGGGCGCCGGTCTGCTCCAGGCGCTCGGCGCCCCGCTGTCCCACGCGGACGGCTCGCCGATCGGTCCGGGCGGTGGCGGTCTCGCGGGGCTCCACTCGGCCGGCCTCGCCGGGGTGCGCGACGCACTGGCCGGAGTCGATCTCGTACTGGCCACCGATGTGGACAATCCCCTGCTCGGGCCGAGGGGCGCCGCCGCCGTCTACGGTCCGCAGAAAGGAGCGAACGAACACCAGGTGCACACGTTGGACGCCGCACTCGGACACTTCGTACGACGGCTGGAGGCGGGCGGTGCGGCGGACGCGGCGGCCCTCGCCGAGCAGCCCGGGGCCGGGGCCGCCGGTGGGCTCGGCTTCGCCGGGCTGCTGCTGGGCGGACGGGTGTGCTCGGGGGCCGACTACTTCCTCACCCTCCTCGGCGCCGACCGGCTGCTCGCCGGGAGCGACTTCGCCGTGACCGGCGAGGGCAGTCTCGACGAGCAGTCGCTGTCGGGGAAGCTACCGGTCGCGCTGGCCCGGCGGGCGCGGGCCCACGGAGTACCGGTGCACGCCGTCGCGGGCCGGTGCACCCTGCCCGCGGGCCGGACCGCCGCCCACTTCCGCTCCGTGCAGGCCCTCACCGAGCTGACCGACCGGGACTGCGCGAACGACAGCGCCCTGTCCGCGGCACTGCTCACACGGTGCGGACACACCCTCGCCGACCGCTGGCTCCCGTCCGACGACGACACGGCGGCCCTGCCACGAACCTCGTGACCGCGCTTGGCCCTCGTGACGGCGCGCCCGAATCACGTGACCGCGCCGCGGGCGACGCGGCCACGCCCGGATCTCGTGACGGCGTTCGGGTGTCGCGACCGTCGCCCGGCCCTCGTGCCCGCGTCCGGATCGCATGTCCGCGCGCCCGAGTCGCGTGGCCGCGCGTTCGCGACCACGTGGCCGCGAGCCCTGTCCTCGTTACCGTGGCGCGGGCGGCATGGCCGCGTCGGGTCGTGTGGCTGTATCCGGGCCGGTGGCCGTGCCCATGACCTCGTGGCCGGGTCCGGGTGCGTGGGCGCGCCGGGCCTTCGTGATCAGGCGCCCGTGACCATGTGGACGGGCCGCGGGCGGTGTGACCGTGTCCGGGTCGTGTGGCTGTACCCCGGGCCGGGTGGCCGCGCCAGGACTGCGTGGGCGTGAGCCCGGGTCGTGTGGCTGCATCCGGGCCGGGTGGCCGTGTCCATGGCCTCGTGGCCGCGCGGCCATGTTCGGGTCATGTGGCCGACGCGGCCACGAGGGCATGGCCGCGCGCCCTGTCCTCGTGGCCGCGTCCGAACCCCGCGCTGCCGGATACGGGTCACTGCCGGATAGGTAGTCTGCGCCTATCGAACGAGGTCACGAACCCGGGAGGCGCCGTGGACGCCCGGCAGCTCGAATACTTCCTCGCCATCGTCGAGCACGGCGGCTTCAGCAAGGCCGCAGCCGCGCTTCATGTGGCGCAGCCGTCGTTGTCGCAGGCGATGGCCAATCTGGAAGCCGACCTCGGGGTGGCCCTCTTCCACCGGGTGGGGCGCGGTGTTGTGCTCAGCGAGGCCGGTGAGGAGTTGCTGGAGCCCAGTCGCCGGGTGTTGCGGGACATGGCGGCCGTGCGCGACACCGCCGCCGCGCTCTCCGGGCTGCACGGCGGCACCGTGGAAGTGGCCACCATGCCCTCGCCCGGTATCGAACCGCTGACCACCCTCATCCACCGGTTCGCCGAACTGCATCCGGCGGTCACGGTCAGCACCCACGCCGCCTTCACCCCGGACGAGGTGGTGTCCCTGGTTCGCAGTGGCGCCTGCGAGCTGGGGCTGCTCGGGTCGCCGAACCCGGTGACGGTGGCCGGGTTGGACGTCCTACAGGTCGAGGACCAGCCGTTCGTGGTCGTCGCGGCACCGGACGGGCCCGTCCGGGACGACGTCACGATCCGCCCCGAGGACCTCGCCGGGCAGAAGCTCATCGCCTCGCGGACGGGCAGCCTGATGCGCAGCATCGTGGACGACATCACCGCGGGCGGCCGTGGCACCGGGATCGTGACGGTCGTCGACCACCGCACCTCGATCCTGCCCCTGGTCCTCACCGGAGTCGGGATCGCCGTACTGCCCTCGTCCTGGACCCGGCTGGCCCGGCGGTGCGGGGCCGTGGTGGCGCCCATCGAGCCCACCGCCCATCTCCATGTGGCGATGGTCAGCCTCCCGGCACATCTCACCCCCGCCGCCCGCGCCTTCCTCGCCCTCACCACCTCCCTGGCCCGGCAGCGGACCAAGGGCCCCGCCGCCGCACGGACGCGAAAATGATCGGCCACGCCTATGGGTCGCATCGAAAGCAGGTCTTGGACGCGCCCTGACTGTGGTGTGTTGACTCGAACCGACCGAAGCCGGCGAAGCCGCCGGGCATCCCCGCCCGCGTCGCCCGGTCGAGGAATCCACCCCAGCCCTGCCACGCGCCGGAGGCATCCGTGACCACACCCCGCACCTTCCGCATAGCCGCCATCCCCGCCGACGGAGTGGGCAAGGAGGTCGTGGCCGCCGGCCGGGCCGTCCTGGACGCCCTGGCCGAGCACTCCCGGGGCTCCGAGGGTGCCTTCGCCTTCGCGTGGGAGGAGTTTCCCTGGGGCTGCGAGTTCTACGAGCGGACCGGCAAGATGATCGACGACGACGGCCTGGACCGCCTCAAGGACTTCGACGCCATCTACTTCGGCGCGGTCGGCTGGCCCACCGTCCCCGACCACATCAGCCTGTGGGGGCTGCGCCTGAAGATCTGCCAGAGCTTCGACCAGTGGGCCAACGTCCGTCCCGTGCACTTCCTGCCCGGCATCACCAGCCCGCTGCGCAAGGCCGACGACAGCGAGCTCGACTGGGTGGTGGTCCGTGAGAACAGCGAGGGCGAATACGCCGGTCTGGGCGGCCGGAACCTCTCCGGCCGTGGGCCGGGTGGCGAAGTGGCCGTGCAGTCCGCCCTGTTCACGGAGGTCGGCTGCGAGCGCATCATACGGTTCGCCTTCGAGCTCGCCCGCACCCGGGCCCGCCGCAAGGTCTCCTCGGTCACCAAGAGCAACGCCCAGCAGTACGGCATGGTGCTGTGGGACGACGTGTTCCAGCGGGTGGCCGCCGACTACCCGGACGTGGAGACCGAAAGCGTCCTGGTGGACGCGATGTCCGCGAAGTTCGTGCTGCGCGCCGAGGACCTGTCCGTCGTCGTGGCCTCCAACCTCAACGCCGACATCCTCTCCGACCTCGGCAGCGCCCTCGCCGGCAGCCTCGGCCTGGCCGCCAGCGCCAACCTCAACCCCGAGCGCCGTTTCCCCAGCATGTTCGAACCCGTCCACGGCTCCGCCCCGGACATCGCCGGGCAGGGCCTCGCCAACCCGATCGGCGCGGTCGGCAGCGCGGCCCTGATGCTGGACCACTTCGGCCTCCCGGACCAGGCGGACCGGCTGCGGAAGGCGATCGAGGCCACGACCGCCGCCGGGATCCTCACCCGCGACGTCGGCGGCACCGCCACCACCGAGGACGTCACCAAGGCGCTCATCGACGCGCTGAACGGCTGAAGGTAGCGGCCGGACGGCGGTGGATTCGGTCGGCGGCGGAGGTCGAGCGTCCAGAGACCTCCGCCGCCGGGACACCCCATCCACGGAGCATTGTCGAGGGGTGCCGTTCGAGGGGGAGTGCGGTCAGCGCTTGACCTTGCGGGTCGCCCGCAGCCACTCCTTGTTCATCGCGGTGATGGAGAACAGTGGGATGCCCTTGGGGCAGGCCGTGGCGCACTCCCCGGTGAGGGTGCAGCCGCCGAAGCCCTCGGCGTCCATCTGGGACACCATGTCCAGTACCCGGGTCTCCCGCTCGGGAGAGCCCTGCGGCAGCACATTGAGGTGGTTGACCTTGGCCGAGGTGAACAGCATCGCCGCGCCGTTGGGACAGGCCGCCACGCAGGCGCCGCAGCCGATGCACTCGGCGTGCTCGAACGCGTAGTCCGCGTCCGCCTTGGGCACCGGAGTGGCGTGTGCCTCCGGCGCGGACCCGGTCGGGGCGGTGATGTAGCCGCCGGCCTGGATCACCCGGTCGAACGCGGAGCGGTCCACCACCAGGTCCTTGATGACCGGGAAGGCGGAGGCGCGCCAGGGCTCGATGTCGATGGTGTCGCCGTCCTGGAAGGACCGCATGTGGAGCTGGCAGGTGGTGGTGCGCTCCGGACCGTGGGCGTCACCGTTGATCACCAGGCTGCACGCACCGCAGATGCCCTCGCGGCAGTCGTGGTCGAAGGCCACCGGCTCCTCCCCCTTGACGATGAGCTCCTCGTTGAGGACGTCGAGCATCTCCAGGAAGGACATGTCCTCGGAGACGTCGTCGAGCTGGTAGGTGGCCATGGCACCGGGGGTGTCGGCGTTCTTCTGGCGCCATACGCGCAGGGTGAGCTTCATGCGTAGCTCCGCTGAGTGGGGTGGACGTACTCGAAGGTCAGCTGCTCCTTGTGGAGCACGGGGGCGGCGCCGGTGTCGGTGAACTCCCAGGCCGCGGCGTAGGAGAACTCCTCGTCCTTGCGGGCGGCCTCGCCGTCGGGGGTCTGGGACTCCTCGCGGAAGTGGCCGCCGCAGGACTCGGCCCGGTGCAGGGCGTCCAGGCACATCAGCTCGGCCAGTTCCAGGTAGTCCACGATCCGGTTGGCCTTCTCCAGCGACTGGTTGAACTCCTCGCCGGTGCCCGGCACCTTGATCCGCCGCCAGAACTCCTCGCGGATCTGCGGGATGCGGTCCAGCGCCTTGCGCAGCCCCTCGTCGGTGCGGGCCATACCGCAGAACTCCCACACCAGCTCGCCGATCTCGCGGTGGAAGGAGTCGGGGGTGCGGTCGCCGTCCACGGCCAGCAGCCTGGCCAGCCGGTCCTCGGTCTCCCGCACGGCCTCGACGGCCGCCGGGTGCGAGGCGTCGACCTCGTCCTTGTGCGGGTTGCGGGCCAGGTAGTCGTTGATCGTCGACGGCAGGACGAAGTAGCCGTCGGCCAGGCCCTGCATCAGCGCGGAGGCGCCGAGCCGGTTGGCGCCGTGGTCGGAGAAGTTGGCCTCGCCGATCGCGAACAGCCCCGGCACGGTGGTCTGGAGGTCGTAGTCGACCCACAGCCCGCCCATCGTGTAGTGGATCGCGGGGTAGATGCGCATCGGGACCTCGTACGGGTTCTCCGCCGTGATCCGCTCGTACATGTCGAAGAGGTTGCCGTACTTCTCCTCGACCGCCTTGCGGCCCATCCGGGCGATGGCGTCGGCGAAGTCCAGATAGACGCCCTGGCCGCCGGGGCCGACCCCGCGTCCCTCGTCGCACACGTTCTTCGCGGCGCGGGAGGCGATGTCGCGCGGCACCAGGTTGCCGAACGACGGATAGATCCGCTCCAGGTAGTAGTCGCGCTCGTCCTCGGGGATCTCGGCCGGCGGACGGGTGTCGCCCTTCGCCTTGGGCACCCAGATCCGCCCGTCGTTGCGCAGCGACTCGCTCATCAGGGTCAGCTTGGACTGGTGGTCCCCGGAGCGCGGGATGCAGGTCGGGTGAATCTGGGTGAAGCAGGGGTTGGCGAAGTAGGCGCCGCGCCGGTGCGCCCGCCAGATGGCGGTCGCGTTGGAGTTCATGGCATTCGTCGACAGGTAGAAGACGTTGCCGTAACCGCCGCTGGCCAGCACCACCGCGTCGGCGAAGTACGTGGAGATCTCGCCGGTCACCAGATCGCGGGCGACGATGCCACGCGCCCGCCCGTCGACCACGATCAGGTCCAGCATCTCGGTGCGGGCGTGCAGCTCCACATTGCCCGCCGCGATCTGGCGGGACAGCGCCTGGTAGGCGCCGAGCAGCAGCTGCTGGCCCGTCTGGCCGCGGGCGTAGAAGGTGCGGGAGACCTGCACACCGCCGAAGGAGCGGGTGTCCAGCAGACCGCCGTACTCCCGGGCGAAGGGCACGCCCTGGGCCACGCACTGGTCGATGATCTCCACCGAGATCTGCGCCAGGCGGTGGACATTGGACTCGCGGGCGCGGAAGTCGCCGCCCTTGACGGTGTCGTAGAACAGCCGGTGCACCGAGTCGCCGTCGTTGCGGTAGTTCTTCGCGGCGTTGATGCCGCCCTGGGCGGCGATGGAGTGGGCCCGGCGCGGTGAGTCCTGGTAGCAGAACTGGACCACGTGGTAGCCCTGCTCGGCCAGGGTGGCGCCGGCGGCGCCACCGGCCAGGCCGGTGCCCACCACGATGATGGTGTGCTTGCGGCGGTTGGCGGGGTTGACCAGCTTGGCCTGGAAGCGGCGGGTGTCCCAGCGCTCGTTGACCGGCCCGGAGGGGGCCTGCTCGTCCTTGATCGGCTCGCCGACGGTGTACTCGGTGTATTCGTTGTAGGAGGTCATGGTCAGCTCACCACTCCGGTCATGACACCGACGGGTACGGAGATGAACCCGGCGGTGAGAACGATCGCCAGGACGTTCGCGATGGTCTTGAGCGCCCGGTCACGGGTGCGGTTGCCCGCGCCGAGGGTCTGCGCGGCGCTCCAGAAGCCGTGCCGCACATGCATGCCCATGGCCAGCATGGCCACGATGTAGATGACGTTCCCGTACCAGGTGGAGAAGGTGTCCACCACGTTCTGGTACGGATGGCCCTCCTGGAACCCGTCGGGGTGCACGGTGCCGGTGGTGAGGTCCAGGACGTGCCACACGATGAACAGGCCCAGGATCACCCCGCCCCAGCGCATGGTCCGGGTCGCGTAGCTCATCCGTGGCTTGGAGTGGACGTACTTCTGCGGACGGGCCTTGATGTCGCGGCGGCTCAGCTGGTAGGCGGACACGCCGTGCAGGATCACCGAGGCGAGGAGGATGACACGGGCGATCCACAGACCCCACTGATGGTGCAGAACGGGCGCGCCCATGACGCGGAGCCAGTGCCCGTAGGCGTTGAACTCCTCCGGGCCGAAGAAGATCTTGGTGTTCCCGAGCATGTGGACGGCCAGGTAACCGATCATGATCAGGCCGGTCACGCCCATGACGATCTTCTTGCCGACGGTCGACTGCCAGAAAGTGGACGCCATGGACGGCCGTCGGTCCGTCCGCGTTGTCAATGCCATGGACACGACGTTAAGACCGGACGGGTCCAAAGAGCCAAGATATGAAATCGATCATCTCGATAGACGTTGGCTATCGAGGCTGCCCCGAGACGGTCCGGTACCGGTCCGACGGGCGGTGCGGGAACCGCTCAGATCCAGCCACGTTCGATCCCCTTCGGGGACATATCAGCGGAACCCCTCACGGGTGATGTCGACGGCCTGGCGGAGGAGGTCCACGGGGTCGCACTCCCCGCGTTCCAGGGCGGCCTGCCCGACGACACGGAGGGCGGCCAGCACGGTCGCGGCGAGCACCTGGGCGCGCAGCGGCCCGTCCGGCCCGGCGGGCAGGCGCTCCTCCACGGCCTCCGCGAAACCCCGCTCGGCGGCGGCGTAGGTGGCCACCACCTCGGGGAGGAGCGACGGATCGAGCCGCAGGGTCCGGTAGCGCTCCTCCCGCGCGGGGTCCGGGGCGTCCTCGGCGGCGTGCTGCTCGGCGGCCCGCAGCAGCGCCGTCATCAGGGACTCCTCCGCGGGGCGGGTGCGGAAGAGCTCGACCAGCCGGGCCGTGCGCGCCCGGTCCTGGTGCAGCAGCGCCTGTTCCTTGCTGGCGAAGTAGTTGGAGAAGGTGCGCCGGGAGACGGTGGCGGCATCGGCGATGGCCTCCACCGTGAGGTTCTCGACACCGTGCTCGGTGGCCAGCCGCACGGCGGCGTCGTGCAACGCCTGGCGGGTCGCCGCTTTCTTGCGCTCACGCAGGCCGGTACTCATCGCGGTCGAGGATACGGGAAAGGCCGGTTCTTGCGGGTCACTTCTTGCTCAATGGGAAATCTTGCACAGTGAGAAAGTTTCTGTGAGGCTGACACCGCGTCACCGACCAGGAGAGGACGGCCCATGTCCACCCCCCGCCATCCGTCCACCGCCGGCTCCCCGGACCCGGCGGAGCTGGGCTTCGACCCCGATGCCCTGCGCGCGAAGTACCGGGCCGAGCGCGACCGCCGCATCCGCCCCGATGGCAGCAAGCAGTACCGGCGCGTCACGGGAGAGTTCGGTGCCTACGCAGACGACCCGTACGCGGACACCGGCTTCACCCGCGCGCCGCTCACCGACCGGGTCGAGGTGGCCGTCATCGGTGGCGGGTTCGGCGGTCTCCTCGCGGGCGCCCGGCTGCGGCAGGCCGGTGTGCGGGACATCCGGATGATCGAACAGGGCGGGGACTTCGGCGGCACCTGGTACTGGAACCGCTATCCGGGGATCCAGTGCGACATCGAGTCCTACGTCTACCTGCCCCTGCTCGAGGAGATCGGCTACGTACCGACGTGGCGGTACGCGCCGGGCGAGGAGATCCGGCAGCACGCACAGGCGATCGGGCGCCACTTCGACCTCTACCGCGACGTCTGCTTCCAGACCCAGGTGACCGCACTGCGGTGGGACGAGGCCGAGTCGGAGTGGATCGTCCACACCGACCGCGACGACCGCATCCGGGCGCGCTATGTGGTGATCTCCAGCGGAACACTCAGCCGGCCGAAACTCCCCGGCATCCCCGGGATCGAGACCTTCAAGGGGCATACGTTCCACACCAGCCGCTGGGACTACGGCTACACCGGTGGCGACGCGAGCGGCGGCCTGAGCCGGCTCGCCGACAAGCGCGTGGCCCTCATCGGCACCGGAGCGACCGCCATCCAGGTGGTGCCGCACCTGGGGCGGGACGCCGAGCATCTGTACGTGTTCCAGCGCACGCCGTCCTCGGTCGATGTGCGCGGCAACCGCCCCACCGATCCGCAGTGGGCCGCATCGCTGACGCCCGGCTGGCAGCGGCGCCGCAGGGACAACTTCCTCACCGTGGTCACCGGCGGCCAGGTGGACGAGGACCTGGTCGGCGACGGCTGGACGAGCACCGCGCGGCTCCAGCAGAAGCTCATTCCCACCGACAGCTATGCCGGTCTCCCGCCCCAGGAGCGGGAGCGCCTCTACGAGATCGCCGACTTCCAGAAGATGAACGCCATCCGCGACCGGGTGGACTCCGTCGTGGCGAACCCGTCGACGGCCGAGGCGCTCAAGCCCTGGTACCGGTACATGTGCAAGCGGCCCACGTTCAGCGACACCTATCTCGACACCTTCAACCGGCCCAACGTCACGCTGGTGGACACGGCCGACCACGGGGGCGTCGAGCGCATCACCGAGCACGCCGTCGTGGTCGGCGGGGCCGCGTACGAGGTCGACTGCGTCATCTTCGCGACCGGGTTCGAGGTCGGCGTCTCCGGCGTCACCTCAGGACTCCTGCCGGTGCACGGACGCGGCGGTGTCACCCTGACCGAATCCTGGCGCGACGGCCCCAAGACGCTGCACGGCTTCTACAGCCACGGCTTCCCGAACCTCTTCCAGCTCGGCCCGCTGCAGAACGCCAGCGCCGTCAACTATGTGCACATCCTCGATGAGCAGGCGATCCACGTGGCCGAGGTGCTCGCAGAGGCGCGCGAGCGCGGGGCCCGGTATGTCGAGCCGACCGCCGTGGCCGAGGCGGCCTGGTGTGCCACGATCCGTGAGAAGGCCGCGGACCTGCACGCCTTCCAGGCCGAGTGCACCCCCGGCTACTACAACAACGAGGGCATGCCCAGGGAGCGCAGCGAGTCGTTCGGCGACGGGCCGATCGCCTTCCACGCCCTGCTCAGGCGCTGGCGGGCGGAGGGCGGCATGGACGACGTGCTCGTCATCTGACTCCGGGGAAACGCTGACCGGACCGCGGACACCAGACCAGAACAGGGAGCGACGATGCACCCCAGCCGGTTCGACGACACCGGCCACCTGCAGGCCACGAGCGACCGTCTGGAGGTGCGACGGCTCACCCGGGCGAACCGGCTGTGGGGATCCAACGGCGTCACCTTCGGCCCCGACGGACGGCTGTACGTGGCGCAGTTCCTCGCCGGGCAGATCAGCGCCGTGGACCCCGCCTCGGGCGACATCGATGTGGTGGTGCCGCTCGACGGCCCCGTCGAGGCGCCGGACGACCTGGCCTTCGGGGCGGACGGCTCGATGTACATCGCCGATCTGACCCCCGGCCGGGTGTGGCGGCGCAGCGCCGACGGCGCGTACACGCTCGTCTCCGACCAGGTGGCGGTCCCCAACGGCATCACCTGCGTCGGCGACCGCCTCTTCGTCAACGAGATGAAGATGAACGGCCGTCTGATGGAACTGTTCCCGGACGGCGGGGACCCCGCGGTACTGACCGACGGACTGGCCCTGGGCAACGCGATGCAGCTCGGTCCCGACGGCTGTCTGTACTACCCCCAGATGATGCGCAACCAGGTCTGGCGGATACCACCGGACGGAGGGGTGCCCGAGCTGGTCGCCGAGGAGGTGGACGACCCGGTCGCGGTGCGGTTCGACCGGGGCGGCGTCCTCGTCGTCCTCTCCCGTGGCATGGCCGGGCTGGTGACCCGCATCGATCTGGCCACCGGGGCGCGGTCGGTCGTCGCCACCGGTATCGCGGGGCTGGACAACGCCGCGTTCGACCACGAGAACCGGATGTTCGTCTCCAGCTACGCCAGTGGCGGGATCGCGGAGCTGGCTCCCGACGGCCGGACCCGGGTGGTGGTCCCCCGGGGGTTCGACGGACCCTTCGGCATCACGGTCGACCTCGGCGGCACGGTGTACGCGGCCGACCACTTCAGCATCGCGAGCCCGGATGTCTCCGCGCCCCACCCCGACTCGGCCTCCGACGCCGCCTCCGGTTCCGGCTTCGACGAGGGCGGGCCGGAGCCCGGTGTCGTCACCCGCGAGCTGATGTACTCCGTGCACAACGTCACCGCCGACAACGGCCTGCTGCACCTCACTTCGCAACTCGGCGACGTGCGCACCTACGACCCCGTGCGCAGGACCACCCGGGTCCGGGCGACCGGGCTGGACCGGCCCACCGGAATCGCCGTCGGACCGGACGGCTCCCTGGTGGTCGCCGAGACCGGCGCCGGCCGCGTCCTGCGCATCGACGACACCGACACCGTCAGCGTGCTCGCCGAGGGACTCGACCACCCCCTCGATGTCGCCTTCGACGCCGGACAGCGCTGTTACGTCAGCGACGACCGGCGCGGCGCGGTGCTCCGGCTGGAGGACGACGGCGCGGCGGTGGTCGTCGTGGACGGGCTCGGCGAACCGCAGGGCCTGGCCGTGCGCGGGGACGAGCTGTTCACGGTCGAGGTGGCGCACCGGCGGCTGCGGGCGATCTCGCTCGCCACCGGAGAGAGCAGGATCGACGCCGAGAACCTGGCGGTCGGCCTGCCGCCCGGGATCACCCGCACCGAACCCGAGCCGGTCCCCGGAGTCCCCGGCCGTCCGCGCCAGTTCGCCGGACTCGCCGTCGGCCCGGACGGGGCCCTGCTCCTCTCGGCCAACGGGGAGGGGAGTGTGCTGCGGTTGGCCTCACCCGCCGGATGAGCCGAGGGGCCCGGGAGCCCGGCGGCCGGTGTCGGCCGGGTCGTTGTCGGTCGGCTCGGTGTCGGCCAGGCCGGTGACCCGCAGGGTGATGTTCAGCCGACCGGACGTCAGCCCGGTGGCCGGATCGCCGGTCCCGGGCAGGATCCTGGGCACGGCGTGGTAGGCGTAGCGGGAGGGACCTCCGAAGACGAACAGATCGCCGGAGGCGAGTTCGAGATCGGTGTACGGCTTGGTGCGGGTCTCGGTGTTGCCGAAGCGGAAGACGCAGCTGTCGCCGATGGTGAGCGAGACCACCGGGGCGGACGACCTCTCGTCCTTGTCCTGGTGCATGCCGAGCTTCGCCTGCGCGTCGTAGAAGTTGATCAGCGCGGTGTCGGGGGTGTACCCGTCACCTGCCGTCTCGTCCTGGTACGCGTCGGCCAGGGCGCGACGGCCCAGCTCGACCAGCCAGTCCGGGAACGCGGCGACCCGGGCGCCGTTCACATCGTCGGCGGTGCGGGTGTACGCGTAGGGCTGCCAGTGCCAGCCGACGCACACCGTCCGCACCGACATGACGCCCCCGCGCGGCAGCCGCGTGTGCCGGATCGGGACGGGGCCGGTGGCCCAGCCCCGGCAGGCGGTGACCAGCTTCCGCTGCTGTCCGAGGGTGAGCCAGCCCGGCACATGGACGGCGCCGGGGGCCACCTCGAGCCGTGGGCGGGGGATCAGGGCGTTCATACGGGGGCTCCGCGAGTGCTCAGGCGGACTGGAGGGCGCCTTCGTGGACCAGGAGGCGCTCCTTGCGCTCCAGTCCGCCCGCGTAGCCGGTCAGCGCGCCACTGGCGCCGATGACACGGTGGCAGGGCCGTACGATCAGCAGCGGATTGCGGCCGATCGCGGTGCCGACGGAGCGGACCGCCGTGCGCGGCGCGCCGATCTGCCGGGCGATGTCGCCGTAGCTGACGGTCGTGCCGTACGGAATGGTCTCCAGCGCCTCCCAGACCCTGCGCTGGAAGTCCGTGCCGCCCACCACGCACTCGATGTGGAAGCGGGTGCGCTCGCCGTCGAAGTAGGCGCGCAGCTGGGAGACGATCTCGGTGAACGCCCCGGCGTCCTCGCGCCAGCCGTCCTGGACGACGGCTCCGCCCTTCTGGCCGGGCACGGACAGGGAAACGAGCGCGGTGCCCCCCGGCGCGGTGGCGGACCGCTCGCCCACCAGCAGCAGCCGGCCGAGCGGGCTGTCGATCGTCGTGTGGACCGTCATGGCGGGTCCCTCTCTTCTCGCCGTTCTGTGGTGCGCGGCTCCCAGCATGCGTCGTCCGGGGACGGAAAGCTGGCGGGATTCGGACATGGCGTTTCCCTGCCCGGCACCAGCCTACGCGGGCACGAGGCCGGCCGATCCGCGTACGCCCGTACGGCTCCGGACTCCGGGCTGGTCGCGGGGAGAGCCGGACCTCGGGAAGCCGGGTTCCGCGTCCGCCCGGCCACGGGCACAATGAGGCGGTTGGACCAACTGACGTCCATGTCAAGGAGGTTCGGGTGAGAACAGCACGCCGCTCCGGGAGACGTCGCCGGCTGATCGCCGCGCTGTCCGGTCTGTTCGTCACGGTCGCCCTCGCATCAGTCGGCACGAGCGCGGCCGCTTCCTCCGCGCCCACCGCCCCGTCCGGGCCCGGCGCCGCCCCGGCCGCTTCAGCCGCCTCGGCCGTGGAGTCCCTGGGTATCCCGGGCACCGCCTGGACCGTGGACGAGCGCACCGGAACGCTGCGGGTCGTCGTCGGTTCCACGGTCCGGGGAGCCGATCTGGCCAGGCTCGACCGTACCGCCGGGCGTTTCGGCGGCGCCGTCACCGTCGAGCGGCTCGGCGGTCCGCTGCGGACCCTCCTCTCGGGCGGGGACGGGGTCTACTCCGCGGGTCTGCGTTGTTCCGTGGGGGTCAATGTGCAGAGCGGGGCCTCGTACTACTTCATCACGGCCGGCCACTGCACCGATGGCAGCTCCACCTGGTACACCGGCTCCGGCCTGACCACCCCGGTCGGCCCGACCACCGGCACCAGCTTCCCGGGCGACGACTACGGCATCGTCCGGTACACCAACACGGCCGTTCCGCACCCCGGCACCGCGGGCACCGTCGACCTCACCGGAACCGCCACCGCCTACGTCGGCCAGCAGGTCTGCCGCCGCGGGGCCACGACCGGTGTCCAGTGCGGACAGGTCACCGCGCTCAACGCGACCGTCAACTACGGCGGCGGTGACATCGTGTACGGCCTGATCCAGACCAACATCTGTGCCGAGCCGGGCGACAGCGGAGGTCCGCTCTACGCGGACGGCAAGATCATCGGCATTCTCTCGGGCGGCTCCGGGGACTGCGCCTCGGGCGGCACCACCTTCTACCAGCCGATCCAGGAGGTGCTGAGCGCCTACGGCCTCACCGTCTACTGACACCGTCCGACGGCGGGCACGGCCACATCCCGCCGGCGGTCCCGGCCCCCGGCGGGATGTGACCGTGCGGGTCGGCGGGATGTGGCCGTGCCGCCGACGGGGCGTGGCCGTGCGCGACCGCCGTCACAGGCCGTGGCGACGGTCGCCCAGCACCGCCTCGCAGACCCGCGACTCCGCCGCGGCGGAGAACGCGAGGTCGCCGCGGGCTCGGGCGGCGACGGCCTGCCGGGTCTCCTCGGCGATCAGGTCGGCGTTGATATGGGCGGCCGCGGTCGCGCCCGCGGCCGCGGCCGCACCGACCTGGGCGGCCGGATCGGTGACATTGCCCGCGACCCACACCCCCGGCACGTCGGTGCGGCCGGTCGCGTCGGACGGGATGTGCTCACCGGCGCCACTCGGATGCTCCACCGGCCGCAGCCCGAGCGCCGTCAGGAAGCCGGTGCGCGCCACCATCCGGGGCGCGACGGCCAGGGCCTCCCGTTCCACCACGGTGCCGTCGCTCAACCGCAGACCGGTGAGGCGGTCCCCGACCACCTCCAGGGACGCCACCTCGCCGTCCACCACGCGGATGCCACGGGCGGCCAGCTGCTCCGCCTCCTCACCGGACGGCGACGGCATGGTGTGCGAGAAGAACGTGATGTCGTCGCTCCACTGACGGAACAGCAGCGCCTGGTGCACCGACATCGGCCCGCTCGCCAGCACCCCGATGGCCTGGTCACGGACCTCCCAGCCGTGGCAGTACGGACAGTGCAGCACATCCCGGCCCCACCGGGACCGCAGCCCCGCGACGTCCGGCAGCTCGTCGACCAGTCCGGTGGCCAGCAGCAGCCGGCGCGCCCGGACGGCCCGGCCGTCGGTCAGGGTCACCCGGAACCCGGTCTCCTCGCGGATCACCTCACCGACCTCGCCGGACACCACCTGACCGCCATAGCCGCGGACCTCGGCCCGGCCCCGCTCCACCAGCTCGGCCGGCCGCATCCCGTCCCGGGCCAGCAGTCCGTGCACCCCCGAAGCCGGGGCGTTGCGCGGGTTTCCCGCGTCGATCACCACCACCGACCGCCGCGCCCGGGTCAGCATCAGCGCCCCGCTCAGTCCCGCGGCACCACCGCCGATCACCACCACGTCATAGCCGTTCTTCAGCTCGTCGATCACCTCGACCACCTCCACGGCAACCATGCGAGCCTGCCGCGCGAAAGCGCGAAGCGTGTTGCCGGTACGGCAAAAAATCACCTGGTGGTGCTGTTGAACAGCGAACGCGACCAGACGTAGCCGATCACGGTGATGCCCACGCACCAGGCGAGCGAGACCCAGCCGCTGGAGCCGATCTCCGAACCGGTGAGCAGCCCGCGCAGCGTCTCGGTCATCGGCGTGAACGGCTGGTTCTGGGCGAACCAGCGCAGGCCCGGGGCCATCGAGTCGGCCGGCACGAACGCCGAGCCGAGGAACGGCAGGAACTGGATGAGCAGCGGCTTGTTGCTCGCGGACTCGACCGTCTTGGAGATCAGGCCGAGGGCCGCCGACAGCCAGGCCACGGCGAACGCGATGGCCGCGATCAGCCCGGCCGCCGCCAGCCACTCGAGGGGGTCGGCGTCCGGCCGGAAGCCGAGCGCGAGTGCCGCCCCCACCACCAGGACCAGGCTCACCACCGTGGTGATGACACTGCCGATGACATGGCCCGTCATGAACGACGAGCGTGTGATGTTCATGGTGCGGAAGCGGTTGATGATGCCCTCGGTCATGTCCTGGCAGACCGCGATCGAGGTGGACATGGCCCCGGCCGCCACGCCCATGATGATGACGCCGGGCGTCAGATACTCCAGATACGCGTCCCGGCCGCCGCCCAGGCCGGCGCCGATCGAGTCCCCGAAGGCGTACACGAACAGCAGCAGCATCAGGATGGGCATCATGGCCGGGCCCAGGGACACGGCGGGATAGCGCAGGGCGTGCTTCAGGTTGCGCCGCAGCATCGTCTTCGAGTCGTGCACGGCGTGGGCGAGGGTGCTCATCGCGGGGTCTCCTTGGTGTGAAGGGCGGTGCCGGTGCTGCCGTCGCCGGTCAGGGCGAGGAACACGTCGTCCAGGTCGGGGGTGTGCACGGAGAAGGCGGCGGCCCGGCTGCCGGCGGCGTCGAGCCGGCCGAGCAGGGCGCGCAGCGCGTCGACGCCGGCGTCGCCCGCCACGCGCAGGGCGAGGTTCTCGTCGTCGCGGGCCGCGCCGGGGAAGGCGTCGGCCGCGCGCTCGAACTCGGCGATGTCGTCGAAGCGCAGCCGTACATGGCTGCCGGGGATCCGCGCCTTGAGTTCGTCGGCGGTGCCCTCGGCGACGATCCGGCCGCCGTCGAGCACGGCGATCCGGTCGGCCAACTGGTCGGCCTCTTCCAGGTACTGGGTGGTGAGGAAGACGGTGACACCGCCCGCGACCAGTGAGCGAACCGTCTCCCACATGGTGCGGCGGCTGCGCGGGTCGAGCCCGGTCGTCGGCTCGTCCAGGAAGATCACCTTCGGGTCGCCGACCAGTGTCATGGCGATGTCGAGCCGGCGCCGCATACCGCCGGAGAAGGTCGCGGCCCGCTGGTGCGCGACGTCCGCGATGCCGAACCGCTCCAGCAACTCCTGTGCGCGGGAGCGCCCTTCCCGCTTGCCGAGGCGCAGCAGATCGGCCATCAGGAGCAGGTTCTCCTCGGCGGTGAGCAGGTCGTCGAGCGCGGCGAACTGCCCGGTGACGCCGATCGCGGCGCGCACCCCGTCCGGGGAGGTGGCGACGTCGTGGCCCGCGACCTGGGCCTGTCCGCCGTCGGCGGCGATGAGCGTGGACAGGATCCGCACGGTGGTGGTCTTGCCGGCGCCGTTCGGCCCGAGCAGCGCGAACACGGACCCGGCCGGGATGCGCAGATCGATGCCGTCGAGCACGGTCTTGTCGCCGTAGGACTTGCGCAGATCGGCAGTGGAGACGGCGGGGGCGGCGGCCGCGTTGATGGATGTGGGCATGACAGATGAACGCATGGAGCCCTCCCGTTGAAGGCTGAAGGGGCGTGTGGAGTGGGGTGGCGTGGGCGAGCCGGCGGGATCGGCGCTCAGGGCCGGGCGCGGCGCACGTCGATGTTGCCCCAGCGGGTCCGGGCGCGGACCGTGACGGTGTCCTCGGTCTCCGCCGGGGGTGCGGTGTCGGCGAGGGAGTTGCGCACCTGCCCGCGCTCGGAGGCGGCGTCGAGCCAGGCGGCGGTGCCCTCGCGGATGCCGACCTCGATCGCGCCGTAGGAGGTCTCCAGTTGGACCGTGCCGCAGGCGACGTCGGCGACCCGAAGGGCGCCGTGGGCAGTGGTCGCGGTCACCGAGCTCTCGGCGCGCTCGATGTCGATGTCGCCATGGGCGCCGCTCACCCGCAGGTCGCCGGTCGCGGCGGCGACGGCCGTGTTGCCGTGCGAGTTCTTCAGGACGGCGGGGCCGTCGACGACGCCGAGGCGCAGGCTGCCGAAGCTGGTGGTGACCTCCGCCGTGCCCTCGATCCGGTCGACGGTGATCGAGCTGTGGGCGGCGGTCAGCCGGAGCGGCCCGGTCGTGTCGAGGCGGACGTCACCGGACGAGGTCTTCATCCGGACCTCGCCGAGCCGGCCCTCGCCGAGCACCTGGACCACGGAGCCGGTCATGTCGACGCGCGAGTCCGTGGGCAGGTCGACCGTCACATCGACGGCGCCGGAGGGCCCGACGAGGCGGCGCAGCTTCGTCCTGACGGTCAGGACGCCACTCGCGTACGAGACCTCGGTCTGCTCGGCGGCCCGTACGTCCTTGTCCCGCTTCGGGTCGCGGGGCCGCACCTCGACCACCGTGTCCAGGCGGTCGCTCGCGGTGAAGCGGAGCGAACCGGCGTCCACGCGGGCGGTGACCGAAATCGGTTCGGGAGTGTCGAAAGAAGGCATGGCTGTACCGTCCTCATGGGTCCTTGGGGCGTCCCCGCTGGTGGGACGTGGTGTGGGTGAAGTGCCGTTCTCTTGTGGCGCGGGCGCGGACGCGGTCAGCGCACCCAGCCCGTGAAGCTCTGTCCGACGGTGCGGGTCCTCTCCGTCGTCGTACGCGGCCGCGTGCCACCGTCGACCGCGGCCGACACGGCCCGCACCAGCCACGCGTTGACCGACAGGCCCTCGCGGCTCGCGGCCTCCTCGGCGCGCGCCTTGAGGTGGGCCGGCAGCCGCAGATTGACGCGGGCGGTGCCACCCTCGTCGCCTTCGGCGGGCACCTGGGCCTTGGGCGGTTCGACGGGCGCGGCGGCCGCTTCGGCGGGGCCGCCGTCGGCGGGCGGCGGCGTCACCACGAAGTCGGGGTCGAGTCCGCGCAGCCGTACGTCGACCGAGCCGGGGGCGAGTTCGCGGGTGATCTCGTCCATAGCGGCGGAGAGCACGTTGAGCATGGTCAGACGGGTCGCCGACTCCAGAGGAGCGGTGAGCCGCTCGGCCAGCTCGCGGGCGTCTTCCCCGCCGGCTTCGGCGGCCACCGCCAGTTCGCGGCGAAGGTTGTCGACATACGGGGTGAGGTCCATGACGCCATGATGGCACCACAATGGCGCCACTCGCAAGTCCGAGTGGCGTCTTGCTGGCAGTGGGCGTGGGTGATTGTCGCCCTGACCCGCTCTGACCTGCGGAAATGTGGAGAGGTCAACCTGGGGCAGGGTGGCGCCAGGTGTGCCCATGCGCCTTCGAGGGCGCGAGATGGTGCCAGCGCGGCACCGTATGGCGCCAAACGGTGCCACCCGGTGCCCGTGGTGCTGCCGCGCACGGTCCCGGCCCGTGGGCCAGGGCCTGCCACACTGGGCACCCAGGGGACATGAGCGGTGCGACGGCGGTGGCCATGCGGAGCCGGTTCCCGCGCGCCCGGTATGGGCGGCCGGGGCTCTCCGCCGTCCTGTTGACCCTCACACCGTGTCAGGCGCTGAACTCGGAGACACCATGTTCACCATCGGAGACTTCGCCCGGCACGGCCGTGTCTCGGTCCGGATGCTGCGTCACTACGACGCCACCGGACTGCTGCGCCCGGCCCATGTCGACCCCGCCACCGGCTACCGGTACTACTCGGCCGCCCAGCTCAGCCGCCTGAACCGGGTCATCGCGCTCAAAGAGCTCGGCTTCACCCTCCAGCAGGTGCGGGCCATCGTGGACGAGAAGGTCGGCACCGAGGAGCTGCGCGGCATGCTCCGGTTGCGGCGGGCCGAGCTGGCGGCCGCGGCGGCCGCCGCGGCGGCACGGCTGGTACAGGTCGAGGCGAGGCTCCGGTCGATCGAGAGCGAGGGACACATGCCCACGAACGACGTCGTCATCAAGAAGGTCCCGGCGGTGCGGGTGGCGGAGCTCACCGCGACCGCCGCCAGTTTCGAACCCCAGGAGATCGGCCCGGTCATCTCCCCCCTCTACGACGAGCTGTTCCGGCGCCTCGACGCGGCGGGCATCACCCCGACGGGCCCCGGTGTCGCCTATTACGAGGACGCCCCGGACGGCGGCGGCGCCATCACCGTCCACGCCGCCGTCCAGGTCTCCGCCCCGCTCCGGGAAGGAGACGACATCCGGGTCCTCGACCTGCCGCCGGTCGAGCGGGCCGCGACCATCGTCCACCGCGGCCCGATGGACACCGTGGTGCCCACGGCCCAGGCCCTGGCCCGCTGGATCGACGGCAACGGCTACCGGTCGGCCGGCTATCCCCGGGAGATCAGCCTGGAGTGCCCCGAGGACCGCGAGGAGTGGGTGACGGAACTCCAGGCACCGGTGGTCGAGGTCTGACCGCCGGCCCATGACCCGACGGCGGCCGCTCGCCGGACCCGGCGAGCGGCCGCCCCCGTGTCGTCGCGCTGCCGGTACGCCTCCCGGCTGACGCTTCCCGCCCGAACGGTTTCTCTAGAATCGATCTCATGTCTGATCTGGTGACTGATGAGCTGATTGAGCTGCAAAAATCCTCCGATGCCGAGCATCAGCGGCTCTCCGGACTGGACGGCGATGAGCGCCAGGCCCAGTGGGAGCGATGGCGGGTGGCGGCGGAGCGGGCGCAGGCGGCGGTGACGGAGCACGCCGCGTCCGCCGGGCTGAGCAGATTCGAGGTGGAGCGGGCGGTGAAGAAGGCCGTAAGACATCCGGAGGACCCGGCCGCGGCCTAGCACTCCGGATGGCGCTACGCCCCCAGGAGGGCGATGCCGTCGTCGTCGGCGTGCAGGATGTCGCCGGGGCGGAAGGTGACCCCGCCGAAGGTGACGGGGACGTCGACGGCTCCGGCGCCGTCCTTGGCGCTCTTGCGGGGGATGGTGCCCAGGGCCTTGATGCCGAGCCGGAGACCGGCGAGGGCGACGCTGTCGCGGACCGCGCCGTGGAGGACGAGCCCGGCCCAGCCGTTGTCCTGGGCGGCGCCGGCGATGAGGTCGCCGACCAGCGCGGTGCGCAGGGAGCCGCCCCCGTCCACGACGGGGACGCCTCCGTCGCCCGGGGTGCGCAGCAGGTCGCGCAGCAGGCCGTTGTCCTCGTGGCAGGAGACGGTGCGGACGGGCCCGGCGAAGCCGCGATGGCCGCCGAACTGGCGGAACTGGAGGTCGCAGACGCGCAGATCGGCGCCGTACTGGTCGACGAGGTCGGCGGTGGGGAGGGGGGTGACGGTCTCGGGCATGGTGGGACTCCTTCGCTGGGGCTGCCGCGCTCCTGTGTCATCCGGCCGTCAGGGGGACGGGGGCGCGAGCGCGGCGGCCTGTTCGGGGGTGAGGGGGCGGGTGGTGTGTCCTCGCAGGAGGAGGTGGAGTCTGGCGGTTTCCTCGAGTTCCTCGATCGCGTCGGCGGCTTGTTCCAGGGTGGCGCCGGCGATGACGGGACCGTGGTTGGCGAGGAGGACGGCGTGGTGGGTGCGGGCCGTCCGCTCGGCGAGCGGTTCCAGGCCGCTGTCGCCGGGGGCGTGGTAGGGGAGCAGCGGAAGGGTTCCGACGCGCATGGCGTAGTACGCGGTCAGCGGCGGCAGGACGTCGTCGGGGTTCACGTCGGCCAGGCAGGAGACGGCGGCGGCGTGGGTGGAGTGCAGGTGCACGACCGCGTGGGCGGTGGGCCGGGCCCGGTAGAAGGCGGCGTGCAGGAACGCCTCCTTGGTGGGCCGGGGACCGTCGAGGTGCGTGCCGTTCAGGTCGGTGCGGGAGAGTTCGGCTTCCTCGACGGTGCCGAGGCTGGAACCGGTGGGGGTGAGCAGGAGGCTGCCGTCGGCGAGGCGGACGGAGAGGTTGCCGGTGGAGCCGTGCGTCAGGCCGCGGCCGAACAGGGAGCGGGCGGTGCGTACGATCAGCGCGCGGGCCGCCGATGCGTCCGGGTAGGTGGTCACGTGGCCTCCTCGGCCGTGCTGGGCAGGGCGCGGGTGAACAGGTCGGGGGCGCCGAAGTTGCCGGACTTGAGCATCAGGGCGAGGTCACCGGCCTCGGTGGTGGCGTAGGTCCAGGGCACGCCGGGGTCGGCCTCGGCACCGACCAGGACGGCGCGGACGCCGAGGGCCGTGGTGACGGCGCCCGAGGTCTCCCCGCCCGCGACGAGGAGTCGGCGTACGCCGCGCTCGACGAGGTGCGAGGCGAGGGTGCCGAGCAGCTCCTCCACCTGCGCGGCGGCCTCGGCGACCCCCAACTGGGCCTGTACGGCGGCGAGTTCCTCCGGCGACGCGGAGGCATAGATCAGCACGGGCAGGTCGGGATCCTGCTCGTCGTACCAGGCCAGTGCCTCGCCGGTGACGTCGCGGCCGGTGGCGGCGGCGAGGACGTCGAGGTGGCGGGAGGGCAGGCCGGCGGCGTAGAACTGGGCGATCTGCTCCAGGGTGCGAGCGGAACAGCTGCCGGCCAGGACGGCGGCGCGGCCCGCGCGGGGCAGTGGTTCGGCGGCGGCCGGTCCGGTGCCGGGGTAGGCGTGGCCGAGCCCTTCGGCCAGGCCCGCTGCCCCGGCGACGACCGGCAGTTCGAGCGCGGCGGCACCCAGCACGGCGAGGTCGTCGTCGGTCAGGGCGTCGGCGATGACGTGCCGGACGCCGGCGTGCCGGTGTGCCACCAGCGCCTCGCGCACGGCCTCGACCCCCTCCCGCACGGTGACCCAGTCGATCAGGGCCACCGCATGGCGGGTCTGCGCGGACAGCAGGCGCACCAGGGCGGAGTCCGTCATGGGGTTGAGGGGGTGGTGGCGCAGCGGCGAGTCGGACAGCAACTGGTCGTGGACGAACAGATGCCCCTGGTAGACGGTGCGGCCGTTGGGCGGGGAGGCCGGACAGTGCAGGGTGACGCTCGACCCGGCGGTCTCCATGAGGGCGTCGGTGACCGGGCCGATGTTGCCCTTGGGGGTGGAGTCGAAGGTGGAGCAGTACTTGACGTAGATCTGTGCCGCGCCCTTGGTCCACAGCCAGCGCTGGGCGGCGAGGGAGTCGGCGACGGCCTCGTCGGCGGGTGTGGAGCGGGACTTGAGGGCGATGACGGCGGCGTCGCAGTCATCGGGCAGCGCGATGGTGGTGTCCGGGGTGCCGAAGACCAGGGCGGTGCGCAGGCCGGCCCGCCGGAAGGCGGCGGCGACGTCGGTGCCGCCGGTGAAGTCGTCGGCTATGCAGCCGATGCGCAGGGTCATGGTCGGGGATCTTCTCCTCGGGCGTGCGGGGGAGCGTGCGGTCCGGGGCGGGCGGCGGAGTCGGCCCGCCCCGGAGCGGGTGGGTCAGTTCTGGCCGGCGCCGGCGGTGATGGCCTTGATGACGGCGGCGGTGAACTCGGTGGTGGAGGCGGAGCCGCCGAGGTCGCGGGTGGAGGTGCCGGAGGCGATGGCGGCGGCCACGCCGCTCTCGATGAGCCTGGCGACGGTGGCGAGCCTCTCGTCACCGTGCTGGGCGGCGAGCCACTCGAAGAGCATCGCGCCGGAGAGGATCATGGCGACCGGGTTGGCGATGTTCTGCCCGGCGATGTCGGGGGCGGAGCCGTGGGACGCCTGGGCCATGGCGGTGGTCGCGGAGGCGTTGATGGAGGGGGCGGTGCCGAGCGAGCCGGAGATCTCGCCGGCCAGGTCGGAGAGGATGTCGCCGAACATGTTCTCGGTGACGATGACGTCGAAGTCCTGGGCACGGCGCACCAGGTGGACGGTCATGGCGTCGATGTGGAAGTCGTCGACCGCCACGTCCGGGTAGTCCTCGGCGACTTCCTGGCAGACGGTGCGGAACAGGCCGGTGGTGAGCTTGAGGACGTTGGCCTTGTGGACGATGGTGAGCTTCTTGCGGCGGGAGCGGGCCAGGTCGAAGGCGACGCGGGCGACCCGCTCGGTGGCCTCGCGGGTGATGATGCCCATCATGATCGCCGTATCGCGGGTGGGCATGAACTCGCCGGTGCCGGCGAAGGTGTTGCGGTCGGCGTAGAAGCCCTCGGTGTTCTCCCGGACGATGACGAGGTCGGCGTTGCCGCAGACGGCCTCGGCACCGGGGAAGCTCTTGGCGGGGCGGATGTTGGCGAAGAGCTGGAAGTGCTTGCGCAGGGTGCCCGACGGATTGAGCGCGGACTTGTGCGGCTCGGGGTAGGACACGGAGTCGTGCGGGCCGAGGTACCAGCCGTCCAGACCGGCCAGGGCGTCCTTGGTCTCCTCGGGGACCGGGGTGCCGTGGGTCTCGATGGCGGTGGCGGCGAGCGGCAGGGTCACCCAGTCGACGGAGACGCCGGCGACCTGGGCGGCGGCGGTGGCGATCTCCACGGAGGACGGGACGATCTCGGGGCCGATGCCGTCGCCTTCGAGGACGCCGAGGCGGTAGGTCGTGGTGCTCATGGTGCGGGTTCCTCTCAGAACAGGGTGGTGGGCGGTCGGGAGGGACGGATCAGGACAGCGCGGCCGCGGCATCGGCCAGCGCGGTCCAGGAGCGGGCGGCGGCCCTGGGACTGTCGCCGTCCTGGGTGTGCTCCAAGGTCAGCCAGCCGGTGAAACCGCCGGTGCGCAGCGCGTTCAGCAGGGCCGGGAGCCGGGGGTCGCGGAGGGTCAGGGGGCCCCGCGTCGAGGGCGCCGCGAGCTGGAGGCAGCCGGTGACGGGGGCGTGCTCGGCGACGGCCCGGACGGTATCGACGCCTTCGGCGTCGAGATGGTGGGTGTCCAGCACCAGCCCGGCCGGGGCGTCGAACGAGCCGATGACGGCGAGGGCCTCGTCGGGGGTGTGCCACAGCGAGGTGTTGGCGCGCGACTGGGGCTCCAGCAGCAGCCGGCTGCCGCGGGCGGCGGCCTCCTCGGCCAGCTGCGCCACGGCGCGTTCGGCCCAGGTGCGCTGCGTGTCCGCCAGTCCCGGCAGGAAGGTGCCGCGGGTCTGGCCGAGGGTGACCGGCACCCCGAGTTCCCCGGCGAGGCGGGCCGCGCCCAGCAGACGGTGCAGGGCGTGCCGGCGTACGTCCGGCGACGGGTCGGTCAGCGTCAGCCGGTCCTGGGCCGCGACCGGTCCGGTGCCGATGCCCAGGACCGTCAGACCGGCCGTCTCGGCGGTCCGGGCCAGGGCGTGGGCATCGCGTGCGGTGGTGTCACGGACCTGCACCTCCACTCCGTCATAGCCGAGTTCGGCCAGCCGGCGGACCGCTTCGGCCAGGGGCGCGCCGAATCCGAGCGGCATGGGCGCGGCGCAGTCGTCGCCGGAGACGGTGTAGGCCAGGGGCCAGGGCAGCCGCGCCGTCACGGTGCGACCGCCGCGGTGGTGGCCGGCCGTCCCGCGCCGGAGGTGAGCAGGCCGCGCAGTTCCCGGGCGGCGGCGCCCGCACCGTCCAGCACCGGCACGCCCACCAGGTCGGCGAGCGCGTCGCGCACCGGGGTCAGTGAGTACTGCGCCAGGAGCACCGCGTCGGCGTCCGAGCCCCCGGCCGCGTCCAGGGCGTTCGCCAGGTGGCGGGCGGTGGACTCGGCGTCGGCGGCGACGGCCGCCTCCTCGCTCAGCGCGGTCACGAGGTCGACCGGGCGGTCCGGGCGGGCCACCGGGATCAGCGCTTCGAGCTGGGCCACGGCGGCCGGGACGGCGGGCGGGGTGGAGGCGACGACGGCGATGCGCCGGTACGGACCGGCCAGGGCGGCCTTGAACATCGCCTCGTCGGACTTCAGGACGGGCACGTTCCACAGCGCGCGGGCGGTGTCCACGACCTCCCCGTAGGAGGAGCAGGTCAGCAACAGGCCCTGGGCGCCGCCGTCCATCACGTGCCCGATCAGGCGGAGCATGCGCCGGCGCAGCGCGTCGGTGAGGCCGCCGGCCTCGCGGGCCTCGTCCAGCAGGCGGTCGTCCAACACGTTCCACACGGTGGCCTGCGGGAACTCCCGTGTGAACGCCTCCTGGGCGATGCGGGTCGCGGCGGGCACGGCGTGGATCATGGCGACCAGGGGATGGGGTTCGATCACCGGGTTCTTTCCTCTTCCGGTAGGCGGGGACCGGGAAGGGTCCCGACCGCGGGCCCGCTCCGGCCGGCGCGGTGACGCGCCGCGAAAGCACGGGGGAGAAGGCCCGAGGTGGGGGGCGGCAACGTTCGCTGTGGTGCCGTGCCGCCACTGTAGAAGCATCCGGTTAACCGGTCAACCAGATGCGGCGAGGCTGGAAGTATCGCGTTTCCGGCCGTCCGTCCCCGGTGAGGGTTCCGCGTTTTAGGCGGTGAATCCCTCACGTCGGTATTGACGTGATGGCTGGATTCTAGTTACCTACCGGCAATCCGGTTAACCGGTCTGCCGGAAGCTCGGCGAGCCGCCCTCCCTTCCCGTACCGCCGCCGGAAGCCCCAGCCCGACCAGCGCACCCCCGACATCGGAAGCGGGCCACTGCCCGCCGCGACCGTGCGCCCGCCCGGACCGCCGTACAGAAAGCCGCACGACCGTGGCGGCCCCTCCGCCCTGCCCCTAGGAGCAACGATGCTCGCCGTCCTCGGCTTCGCCACCCTGGGCAGCTTCATGCTGCTCGTGATGCGGAAACACCTCTCCGCGTTCACCGCCATCATGCTGACCCCGATCGCAGCCGCCCTGATCGCGGGCAAGGGCGCCAAGCTCGGCGACATGATCATGAACGGTCTGGACACCGTCGCACCCACCGCGGCGCTGCTGCTGTTCGCCGTCCTCTACTTCGGCCTGATGATGGAGTGCAAGCTCTTCGAGCCCGTCTGCCAGGCCATCGTCCGTGCCTCCAAGGGCGATCCGGTCCGCATCTGCGTCGGTACCGCGGTCCTGGCCCTGTGCGTCGCGCTGGACGGTGACGGCACCACCAGCTACATGATCGTCTGCTCCGCGTTCCTGCCCATCTACCGGCGCCTGGGGATGAACCCCCTCATCCTCGCCACCCTCTCCGCGATGGCGCTGGGCACGATCTCCGGCACCACCCCCTGGGGCGGAGCCGCCACCCGCGGCATCAGCGTGCTGCACCTGAGCGCCACCGAGTACTTCGTCCACATGATCGCCCCCATGGCGCTCACCAGCCTGGCCATCATGGCCGCCGCCTACTGGCTCGGCCTGCGCGAGCGGCACAAGATCGACGCCGAGAAGCTCGCCGCCTACCGGCTCGACATCGCCTCGGGAGAAGCCTTCGAGCCGGTGCGGGCGGACTGGCGGATGTGGTGCAACGCCGCCCTCACCGTGCTGCTGATGGTGCTGCTCGTCCTGGAGGTCGCCGATCTCCTGGTGCTGTTCATGGTCGCGTTCGTCATCGCCCTGCTCATCAACATCCGCACCATCGGCGACCAGCAGGAACTCATCAAGCGTCAGGCCGCCAACGCCGTCCCCGTGATGATCCTCGTCCTGGCCGCCGGTGTGTTCACCGGCATCATGACCGACTCCGGCATGATCAAGGCCATGGCGGATGCCGCCCTGGCCGTCGTCCCCGACTCCATGGGCAACCTCATCCCGCTGTTCACCGCCGTCCTCGCCCTGCCGCTCGGCTTCTTCATGTCCAACGACGGCTACTGGTTCGGCGTCGTCCCCGTTCTCGCCGAATCCGCCGCCCACTACGGCATCGACGCCAACGAAATCGCCAGGGCCGGCGCCATCGGCCAGATCCTCCACATGATGGGCCCCACCAGCGCACCCCTGTGGGTCCTGCTCGGACTCGTCAAGGCCGAGCTCGGCGACTTCCAGAAGCACGCCCTGCGCTGGGGCGTCCCCGTCTCCCTCGCCTACATCGGCTTCGCCGTCCTCACCGGGGCCACCACCGTCACCTGAGCCGGACGGCGAGACGGCCGGCACGGGCGCGTGGCCGCGTCGACCGCGACCCCGTACCCCTCCCGGCCCGCGGGAGTACCATCCCCACGATGAGTGCTCCCGCGAACCGCCCCGGTGCCGTGCCCACACGGCCCCCGGTGAGGCGTGGCCGGCGCCCGTTCGAGGAGGTGCGGCAGGCCGTGTTGCGGGCGGCGGCCCAGACGCTGTTCGAGGCCGGGATCGCCGGCTTCACCATCGAGTGCGTCGCCCGCCGCGCCGGGGTCAGCCGGGTCACCGTCCACAAGCACTGGCCCTCGCGCGGCGCGCTCGCCCTCGACGCCTTCACGGACACCTTCCACAACGACCTCGCCCTCCACGACACCGGCGACGTCCGCCGCGACCTGCATGAGGTCCTCGGGACCTTCGCCCGGCTCCTGGCGAGCAAGCCGGCCGGTCCCGCCTTCGCGCAACTGCTGGGCGCCGCACAGATCGACGCCGACCTCGCCGAGGCGATCCGGGAACGCTACTTCGCGCCCCGTCGCCACGCCGTCCTGGGCATCTTGAACGCCGCGAGGGAACGCGGCGAGATCCCCGCCGACATCGACGTGACGGTCATGGTCGACATGATGTGGGGCGCCTGTTACAACCGTCTTCTCATGCCCGGACTCACCGGCACGCTCACCGAGGACTTCGCCCGGTCCGTCGTCGACGTGGCCCTCGCGGGAGCCGGCGCCTCACCCCGCGCCTAGCGGCATCACACACCCGCACGGACCGGGCTCCGCCGCTGCCCCGGGGCCGCCCCCTTCCGCCGGCCTGGCACCGCAGAAGCCGTTATCTGTTCACGGTGTACATTTACGAGGCGGCCAGGAGCACACGGAATGGAGCGACGGCGGAGATGGCGGAAACGACGACAGAGGCTGTGAACCCTGGCGCGACAAGGAGCCGACGACGTCATGCCTACGGCTTCGCCCTCTCGGCCGTGACCTTGGTGACGCTGACCGCGACGGTCGCCGCGCCCTCGCCGGTCTACCCGCTCTACCAGGCCGAATGGTCACTGGGGCCGGGCGTGCTGAGCCTGATGTTCGCGATATACGTCGTAGGCCTGCTGATCGTCCTCATCACGGCCGGGTCGCTGTCGGACCACACCGGTCGCCGGCCGGTGATACTCGCTGCCGCGCTGCTCGCGCTGATAGCCCTCGTGATCCTCGTCCTCGCCGGAGGCGTCGGCGCGGTGCTGGTGGCGCGGACCCTCCAAGGGGCGGCGATGGCGCTCGGGATCGGTGCCCTCGGCGCCGCCCTGCTGGACTTCGCCCCGCCCCATGGCGGCCGGCTCGCCGCTACGTTGAACGGCGCGCTGCCGCCGGTCGGCCTGGCGGTGGGATCGCTGCTGGGCGGTGTGTTCGTCCAGTTCGAGCCGGACCCCACCCGGCTCGTCTTCGTGGTGCTGTCGGTCGCGGTCATCGTGCTCGGCGTGCTGGCCTTCTTCCTCCCGGAGCGCCACCCCCGCCGCCCCGGTGCGCTGGCCTCCCTGCGGCCCACCCTCAGTCTCCCGGCCCCGGTGCGTCCAGTGTTCTTCGCCGTGCTCGGCTGCATGCTCGCCTCCTGGGCACTCGCCGGCCTCTATCTCGGCATGGGCGCCACCCTCGTGCGAGGGATCTTCGACGCCCCACAGGCGGTCGTCGGCGGCCTGGCGATCGCCTGCGTCACCGGGGTCGGCGCCCTCACCGGCATGGCCGGGCAGCGCCTGGACGCCCGGCATGTCATGATCACGGGTGCCATCGCACTCGTCATCGGCCCCCTGCTCATCCTCGCCGCCGTCCAGACCGGGCAGCTCTGGCTCATGTTCCTCGGCAACATCGTCGGCGGGATCGGTTTCGGCGGCGGTTTTCAAGGCGGGCTGCGGCTCATCCTCGCCGAAGCGCCGGAAGCCGACCGGGCCGGGCTGCTGTCGACCGTCTATCTGATCAGTTATTTCGCCTTCGGCGCGCCGTGCCTTCTCGCCGGGCTGCTCACCCCCACGCTCGGCCTGCGCACCGTCGTCATCGGCTACAGCGTCTTCGTCTCGCTCCTCTCCGCCGTCGCCCTCACGCTGCAACTCGCTCGTCGTGGTACCCGCACCGTCGAGATCGAAGCCGTGCGGGACGAGTTCGCCCGATCGTGAAATCCTCTCGAAGACTCCTGAGAATTCCGCCGGTTCCGGCCCCGGAAGCGGGTATCGCCGACGCATGTAAAACAAGTGGTAGTTGAGCACTCCGCTATGCCAAGTGCGGGTAAAATATCCTGGCGTACAGATTGTTTTTGGCCAACAATCCATCTATCAGGAGCCTCGCCTATCCCTTCGGCTTTAGTGATTTCTCTAAAACGTTCGACTTAAGATCGACGTAGCGTCTGATGCCGAAGTCCGTGGAGGGCTGCAAGTGATATCGACAGATTCCGCATACGCGCGGGTTCAGCCCGGGAAACCCGCCTGATCGGCCCCTGTGGGCTCTGCTGCAGCACCGCCGACCCCTGGGTCACGCAAGCCCGCTTACCGACGCCCCGACTCTCGTCCGCGGCGAGCGATTTTGTCTTGATGGCGCTCCGATAGGGGATTCAGGTGATGCTCGAAAGGCGGCAGGACCGGCGACTCCGTGCGATGCCGAAACCCAGGACCGATGTCCGATTCAACGTTCTCGGCCCGCTCCAGGTGGTCAGGGACGGTGCCATACTGCCGATGGGCGGCCCCAAGAAGCGCGCGGTTCTGGGCTACCTGCTGGTGCATGCGAACGACGTGGTCGCCACCAGTCAGATGATCAAAGTGATCTGGCCCCAGGGAGCCCCCTCGACCGCGCGCAAGATGCTCCAGAACACCGTGTCGTGGTTCCGGAGCGTGCTCGCCGAACACGACCTCGCCCCGTCCTGCGCGTTGTTGACCCACTCACCCGGTTACCTTCTGCGGGTCGACGAGAGCATGGTCGACCTGCTCCGTTACGAACGACTGACCCGGGCCGGCCGCCAGGCGCTGGCCGACGGCCGGCGCGCCGAGGCCACCCGGACCCTGCGTGAGGCGCTCGACCTGTGGCGGGGCCCGGTGCTGGAGGACCTGACCGACACCGGCATCACCTGGCCCCGGCTGGCCGCCCTCCAGGAGGAACGGCTGACCACCCTGGAGGACTACCTGGAGGCGGAGATCGCCGCCGGCCGCCACCACCAGCACGTGGCGGAGCTCGACCAGTTGGTCACCGCGGAGCCGCACCGGGAGCGCGCCTGCCGGCTGTTGATGATCGCGCTGTACCGCTGCGGCAGACAGGTCGACGCGCTGCGCGCCTACCACCGGACCCGCAAGGTACTGATGGACGACCTCGCCCTGGAACCCACCCGGGAGCTGCGCGAGCTGGAGTCCCGCATCCTCGCCCAGGACGTGTCCCTGCGCCCGGCCACCGAACCCGAGCTGCGGCTGACCCTCCCCGGCGCCGCGCACGCCCGCCCGGCACCGGCCGTCGAGGCCGTCCCGGACCGGGAGCCGACCGCCCACCGGGCCGGGGCCGAAGAGGCCGCGCCGTCCCCCAGACCGGCCGCCTCGACCGGGGAGCGCAAGCTCGTCTCCATCCTCACCACCTCGTTCGACCTCGGCCCCGAAGTGGACCCGGAGGACGTGGACGACCTGCTCGCCGACCTGGCCGCCGCGGTCCGCACCGAGGTGGAGACCGCCGGGGGCACCGTCGTGTGCTGCACCGGCTCCGCGGTCCAGGCGGTGTTCGGCGTCCCGCGCACCGGTGAACACGACATGCTGGCCGCGGTCCGCACCGGGCTGGCGGTACGCGACCGCTTCGCCGCCCGGGAGGACGCCGGCCCCCGGCCGGCCACCGTGCGCCTGTCGGTCAACACCGAAGAGGTCCTGATCAAGACGCACGGCGCGGCGCCGGAGGTGGTGAGCCCGGCGATCGACATCTGCCTGCGCCGGGTCTGGTCGCTGCCGCCGGACTCGGTGTGGATCTGCGAGGCGACCCGGCGCAGTGGGGGCGCCGACCTCATCCACGACCTCGCCCCGTACTCCTCGCCGGCCGGCCCGCCGCTGTGGCACGCGACCGGGCTGCGCGGCGACCCCCCGTGCCCCGTCGACATCCCGCGGCCGCCGCTGGTCGACCGGGACCACGATCTGATGATCCTCCAGGAGCACTTCGACCAGGTGGTGCGGCGTGGGCGCGGGCGGATCCTGACCCTGGTCGGCGAGGCGGGCATGGGCAAGAGCCGTCTGGTGCTGGAGCTCGCCCGGCTGATCCGGCGCGGCCCCGACCGGGCCCGGGTGCTGCGGACCGGCACGGTGCACGGCCTGCGGACCGCCACCGCCGACCCGCTCGCCGGACTGGTCGCCTCCTGGGCCGGGCTGGCCCACGGCTGCACGCCCGAGGAGGCCGAGGCCAAGGTGACCGCCGCGGTGAGCGCGCTGCTCGGCGAGGAACCGGCGGCCCGGTCGCTGACCCGCGACCTGCTCCCGCTGTTCGCCCCGGGCGGCCGGGCACGCGGCGGGCCGGACACCGGCGTACTGCACGCCGCCGTCGTCGACCTGCTCGTCCGGATCGCCGGGGAACTCCCGGTGGTGCTGGTGGTGGAGGACCTGCACGCGGCCGACGACGACCTGTCGCGGTTCCTCGGCCTGCTCGCCGGGCGGGTCGCCGCCATCCCGCTGCTGTTGATCTCCACGGCCCGGCCGCAGCTCGCCCGCCGTCTGTGCTCCCAGGCATCCACCACCATCACGCTGGACCGGCTGACCGACGACGCGGTCCGGGAGCTGTGGGGGTCGGTGCTGCGGCGCGAGGACGGCGGCGACGGCGCCGGGCTGACCCCGGAGCTGTTCGACCGGATCGGCGGCAACCCCATGTTCGCCATCGAGTTCGCCCGGCAGCGGCTGCACGAGCCGGACGGTGCTCCGGAGGGCCGGCTGCCGGCCCGGATCTACCGGGTGGTCGCCGCCACCCTCGACCGCCTCGCGCCGGATGAGAAGGAGATCCTGAAGGAGGCCACGCTGGTGTCCGGGCCCATCGTGCCGGACACCGTGGCCGCGCTGGGCTGCCACACCGTGGAGGTGGTACGGGGCTGCCTGGACGACCTGACCCGGCGGGACCTGCTGGTGCGCGACCGCGACGGCACGGGCTACGCCTTCGCGCACCCGGTGATCCGGGACGTGGCGCACGCCCAGTTACCGAAGGCCACCCGGTCCTGCGCCGACCGCCGGGCCGAGGCGCTGCGGGTCGGCTGACGGCGGCGCTTCCGGGGCCGGCCGCGCCGCCGGGGCCGGCCCCGGCCACCGGCGACCGCCGGCCGTCCCCGGCCACTGGCGGTCGTCCGGGTCTGTCCCCGGCCACCGCCGGTCGGCCCCGAGGCCGGCCCCGGCCACCGGCGGTCGTTGCCGTACCCGTGGGCCCACCGCCGGGTGGGTCCGGCCGGCCGCGGCGGCCGCGTCTAGTCGACGAGCACCTTGACCGGGTCGCAGGACGCCCAGCACTCGGTGATCAGACCGTTCTCCACCTTGAGGATCTCGGTCAGCACCCGGGTGAACGTGGCACCCTCCGGCCCGATTTCGCCCGCGCCCGGACCCAGCTTGCCGATCACGCTCCAGTGCGTGGTGATGTACTCGTCCGTGATGATCGGCCCGACCAGGGTGGTGAATTTCGCCTCTTGGAAGATCGCGTTCACCGCCACCACCCACCTACGGACCGACTGCGCGTCGTTGATCGCGCTGAGGTCGCGGTCGGACTCCAGGCACAGCTTGAACCCGGGCGCGATGATCTCGTCGGTCAGATCCAGCTGGTTGTACCAGAGGTTGGTCCACTTCTCCCACAGGGACAGGTGCGTGGCGGTCATACGGGTCCTCCCGAGAGTGATCGTTGCGGCGTCGCGGACAGCAGCCCGCGACGCAGGTCGCCCACCAGCTCCGCCACCGACACACGGTCCGCGGCGGATCCGAAGACGTAGAAGTCCGGCCGCACCATCAGCGCGACCGCCGAGGACTCGGCCAGGAACGGCAGGTACACCCCGTCGTCGTCGGCCACCTCGCCCTCGCCCACCGGTGCCCCGGCCGGCACCACCCGCACCAGGCGGGTCCCGATGCCGGCCAGGAACTCCCGGTCGGCCTCGTCCAGCAGCGCCGCCGGGTCCTGCCCGGTCAGGAACACGAAGCCGCGTCCGGCCACGTCGTCGAAGCGTCCGGTGCCGGCGGTGCCGGTCACCCGGCCCTGCGGCATGTACGCGCCCGCGCCGGGGCCCGCCCCGGACAGCAGCCCCTCGGTCAGCGGCACCCCGCTGAGCTGTGGCGGCTCCTCGGCCTCCGGGTCGGCCGCCCGCGCCAGCAGCATGCTGTCGCGCACCGCGGCCGCGGCCGGGTCCAGCTCGCACACCATCTTGCCCAGCTCGATCGCGTAGCCGATGAAGTGCCGTAGGTGGCCGGTGCGTTCGACCGCGTAGCTGTCCAGCAGCGCCGGGTCGGCGCGGCCGCGCAGCACCAGGTCCAGCTTCCAGGCCAGGTTGGCCGCGTCCCGGACGCCGGCGCACATGCCCTGGCCGGCGAACGGGGGCATCAGATGCGCGGCGTCCCCGGCCAGCAGGATCCGGCCGCGCCGCCACTGGTCCACCCACTGCGCGCGGAAGGTATACACCGAGTGCCGGTGCATGGTGGCGTTGTCCGGGGTGACGCCGTGCGGTTCCAGCAGCCGCCAGGCGGTCTCCGGCCGGTTCAGCTCCTCGACGCTCTCGCCCGGCAGCCGCATGAATTCCCAGCGACGGTGTTCCAGACCGCCGGAGACCACCGTGGTCGGCCGGGCCGGGTCGCAGATCTGGAGGTTGTTCGGCCGGAACTCGCGCGGCTCGTCCAGCACCAGGTCGCAGAGCAGCCAGTCGTAGAAGAACCCCAGGTCGGTCACGGTGGACCGGATGGCATGGCGCACCACGCTGTGCGCGCCGTCGCAGCCCACCACCCAGGAGGCGGTGAACCGGCGCCGGCCCGCACCGACCTCCACGTGATCGTCCCGCTCGACGCAGCCGGTCACCTCCACGCCGCGCAGCAGCCGCAGGTTCGGCAGCCGCTCGGCCCTCTCCTGCAACACTCGCTCCAGCGCCGGCTGGTGGAAGACCACCGACCTCGGCCAGCCGGCCGACCCGGGCGGGTCGCCGGCCAGCTCCAGGCGCATCAGCACCTGGCCGTCGGCGGTGTGGAACTCGTAGTCGACCGCCGGGTCCCCGACCTCGTGCAGCCGGTCCCCGATCCCGGCGGCCGCCAGATACCGCGCGGTCTCCCCGTCGAAGTGCACCGCCCGCGGGAACGGGTACGGCCGCTCGTAGCGCTCCAGCACGGTCACCCGCCAGCCCTGCTGGGCCAGCAGTATCGCGGTCAGCCGGCCGACCGGCCCCCAGCCGACCACCAGCACGTCGCAGTCGGTGGTCACCGGAACGCCTCGATGTGGTCGGCGGCCCACTCCCGGTACGACCGCGGCGGCCGGCCCAGGACTTCCGCCACCGCCCCGTCGACCCGCACCAGGCTCTCGTCGGTGTTGCGCAGCATGGTCAGCATCGCGTCGGCGACCGCCGGCGGGTAGTGCAGCCGCTCCACCATCGCCGCCCGAGCCACCGCCTCCGGGAGTTCCTCGAACGCCACCGGCTCGCCGAGCAGGCCGGACAGCACGGCCACCTGCTCGGCGACCGTGATCACCTCGCCGCCGGTCAGCGTGTGCACCCGGGACCGGTGCGGGGCCGGGTCCGCCAGCACCCGGGCGGCCACCGCGCCCACGTCCCGGGGATCCACCGCCGAACTGCGGAAGTCCCTGCCGAAGGCCCGCACCACCCGCTCGGCGCGCACCGACGGTGCCCACGGCAGCGTGTTGGACATGAACGTGCCGCCGCGCAGCACCGTCCAGTCCAGGCCGGAGCCCTGGACCGCCGCCTCCGCCGCCAGGTTCGCCTGCTTGATGGCGCTGTCCCGCGCGCTGCCGGCCCGGATCGAGGACAGCAGCACCACATGCCGCACGCCCGCGTCGCGCACCGCGTCCACGATCGGCCCGGCCTGCGGTATCCCGGGCAGCACCAGGAGCAGGAACGCCCGGTCCACGCCGTCCAGCGCGGGACCCAGCGAGCCGGGGTCCGTCAGATCGCCGGTGACGACATCCACCGCCGTGGCCCAGCGCCGGGCGCCCTCGGGGTTCCGGGTGAGCACCCGGACCTTCTCTCCACGTTCCAGCAGCCGGTCGACGACCTCGCCGCCCACGGCCCCGGTAGCACCGGTCACCAAGATCACGGGATCCAGCCTCCTGTCAGAAAATGGCGTCGATCAGCTCGGACGCCTGCTCTACGGTCAACCTCGGGTCGCACAGCGACAGGTAGCGCTCGGTCAGCGCGTGCTCCTCCTCCGGGCGGCCGACGCACTCGGTCACCCGCTCCGCGGCCACCTCCAGGTGCAGCCCGCCCACATGCCGGCCGGCCCGCTCCACCACCCGGCGGAACTCCCGGCCCTCCGCGATCAGATCGGCCAGATACCGCGTCTTCAGCCCGCTCGCCGCCCGCCGGGTGTTGCCGTGCATCGGATCGCTCAGCCACACCACCGGGTGGCCGGCCGACACCACCGCCCGCACCAGCGGCGGCAGCGCCTCCGCGACCGCGTCCCGGCCCATCCGGAAGATCAATGTCAGCCGCCCCGGGACCCGGTCCGGGTCGAGCGCCGCGCACAGCCGCAGCAGCGTCTCCGGGTCGGTCGACGGGCCGATCTTGCAGCCCACCGGGTTGCGCACGGCGGCCAGCAGCGCCACATGCGCGTGGTCCAGCTGCCGGGTGCGCTCGCCGATCCACGGGAAGTGCGTGGAGCCCAGCAGCGATCGGCCGGCCGCCGGGTCATGCCGCACCAGACCGGCTTCGTAGTCCAGCACCAGCGCCTCATGGCTGCTCCACGGCCCCAGCCGCCCGCCGTCCGCCGCCTGGAGGCGCTGGGCGCGCAGGTCCCGCAGGATCTCCTCGCTCGCCTGGTACGCCCAGACCATCCGGCGCGGATCGGGCCGCCGGGCGAGCTCCGAGACCGTCTCCAGATTGACCATGTGCCCGCGGAAGACCGGTAGCGTCACCCCGTCGACCGTCTCGACCGGCGCCGACCGCGGCTTGGCGTACTGCCCGGCGATCCGCCCGATCCGCAGCACCGGCTGGCCGGTCCGCACCGCCATCCGGCCGGCCAGCTCCTCGATCGCCGCCACCTTCGCCGCGGTGTGCCCGGCACCCGACTCATAGAAGCTCTCCGCGCAGTCGCCCGCCTGCACCAGCCGGGCCTGGCCCCGCGCCACTTTCGCCAGGCCCCAGCCCAGGGCGGCCACCTCGGTGTGCGTCACCAGCGGCGCGGCGCCGCGCAGCCAGCCGAGCGCGGCGGCGTGCGCGGGGTGCGCGTCCCACTCCGGCTGCTGCGCGGCCGGCAGCGACTCCCACGCCGACGGCAGCGGTGCGCCCATCATGCGGACGTCGCGATGTCGTGGTGGAGCAGCGCGGGCAGCTCCTCGCGGTGCTTCACGCCCAGCTTCCGGTACACCTTCGTCAGATGCTGCTCGACCGTGCTCTCGGTGACGAACAGCTTCTCCGCGATGGCCCGGTTGGTGTAGCCGGCCGAGGCCAGCGTCGCCACCCGGCGCTCGGCCCGGCTGAGGAAGGTCAGCGCGGTGTCCTCCAACGCACCCGGCCCGTCCACCTCGTGCTCGGCCATGCCCGGGAACAGCTCCCGGCACAGCGGCTCGGCCTGGCAGCTGCGCGCCACGTGCCAGGCCCGGCGGGCCGTCTGCCGGGCCCGCCGTTGCTCGCCGGACGTGTGGTGCGCGTGGCTGAGGTCGGCCAGCGCCCGCGCCAGTTCGTAACGGTCCCCGGCGCCCTCCAGGATCTCCACCGCGTCCCCCAGCAGATCGGTGCGCTGCCGCTGGCTCCCGCACGCCGCGAGCAGCCGGAGCGCCTGCCCCCGCACCCGGCCGAAGTCGGTCCCCACCCAGGCCAGCTGTTCGTTCAGCAGCCGTCTGGCTTGCTCCCGGTTGCCTTGCCGCAGCCAGGTCTCGGCCGCGCCGGTGCGCCACGGCACCAGGCCCGGGGTGTCCAGCGCCCAGGAGCGCATCAGCTCGCCGCAGGCGAAGAAGTCGGCCAGGGCGGCGGCGTGGTTGTCGCATACGAGGTGGTAGTGGCCGCGCGCGTACAGGTAGTGCAGCCCGTACCGGCTCTCGAACATCGACGCCGGGACCGGCACCCGCAGATACTCGGCGGCCGTTCGCAGCTGCCCCCTCCGGGTGGCGGCCAGGATCAGCGAACTCAGCGGCAGGCCGGCGGCCGTGCCCCAGGCCGGCGCGGACACCTCCTCCAGCGCGGCCCGCGCCCGTTCGGTGGCCGCCGTCAGGTCACCGCGCCGGACCGCGATCTCCGCCGACACCGCGGCCAGCTCGGCCCGGGACATCGGCACCCGCGCGGTCCACGGATCCCGGCGCCACGCCTCGCACCAGCGGGCCGCCCGCTCCGTCCGGTCGGCGTACACCTCCGGCATCAGGCACAGCAGCGCGGACTCCCCGGTCCACACCGTGCCCCGCTGCACGCTGGCCTTGTGCAGCAACTGCTCGGCCCGTTCGGTGGCCTCCTCGTACCGCCCGTGGATCAGCACATCCGCCAGCACCGCGGAGAACCGCTGCCACGGCGCGGACCGGTCCGCCGGCCCCTCGGCCGCCGGCCGGCCCCGCAGCACCGGCCGGCGCCGCCGGGCCGGCCGCGGGTGGGTGCACATCAGCCACAGCTCGAACGCGCGCAGCCGGGCACCGGTGTCGGCCGCCTCGTCGGCCGGCGCGGCCCGCAGCCCCTCGATGAGCGTGGTGGCCTCCTCACAGTGGCCCTGCCACAGCAGTTGCCGGCACACCTCGATGGTGTCGCCGGCCGTCAGCAGACCGGCCCGTGCGTCCCCGACCAGCGGCTCCAGGTGCCGGGCCGCGGCGCGGGGGTCGCAGCGCCACTCCACCTGGGCCAGCCGGGCGCGGATCGCGGCCCGCTCCCGGCCGTCCCCGGCGCTGCGCAGCGCCTGCTCCAGGCAGTTCACGGCCACCTCGAACCGCTGCTCCAACAGATGGCTCTCGGCCGCGTCCAGCAGTACCCGGGTGGCCGGGATCCCGTCGGCGCCCTCGCCCGCGATGATGTGCGCGGCGACCGCGGTGGCCGGCTCGCCCCGTTCCTGTAACAGCCGGGCCGCGGCGCGGTGCAGCGCCACACGCTGTGGCGGCGACAGGTCATCGAGCACCCCGGCCCGGCCGTTGGGGTGCGCGAAATCCCCGTCGGTGAGCAGCCCGCCCGCCTCGAAGGCCCGGACGGTGTCGGCGACCACGTCCACGTTCACCCCGACCAGCCGGCTCAGCAACGCCTCCGAGGTGTACTCGCCCAGCACCGCAAGGCCCCGGACCACGGCCAGCCCGGCCGGCCCGGCGCGCCGCAGACTGGTCAGCAGCGCCTGCCGGTACGAGTGGCCGGCCATGTTCCGGCCGGTCCGCCAGTCGTCCAACAGGGCGCGCAGCAGCAGCGGGTTGCCGCCGCTGGCACGGAAGAACGCCGGCGCCAGCCGGTGCGCGGCCGACCGCCCGAGATGCCGGCCGATCAGCTCGGCGGCGCCCCGCTGCGACAGCCGGTCGACCGGGATCAGAGCGCTGTGCGGGTACCGCAACAGCTCGGTCCTGGCCGCCGCGAAGCCCGGGTGCGGGCCGACGTCGCTGGCCAGCACCACCAGCACGGGGGCCGGCCCGATCCGCCGGGCCAGCCACAGCAGCCACAGCACCGACTCCGGGTCGGCGTGCTGCACGTCGTCCACCGTGATCAGCGCCGGTGAACGGTTCACCAGGGCGAGCAGTTCCCTGCACAGCCCATGCAGCACCTGGGCGGCCAGCCGCTCGGTCGCCCCGGTATCGGGGGTGGACGCGAGCCTGTCGATCAGTTCCGCGGCCCGAGCCCGGAACGCCGCCGGCAGTGCGGGCGCCAGGAGCAGCTGGCTCACCACACCCAGCGGGAGCGCGCGCTCGGCCGGCGAACAGATCGCGTGCAGCCGCAGCAACTCCCCGTCGGCCCCGGGCCCGCCGTCCGCTGGTGTGCCGTCGCAGGGCGCGTCCGTACCGGGGCCGCCGGTGCGGTGCGGGCGTGCGCCGTCGGCGGACTGGGCGAACGAGTGCAGCAACTCCGTCTTGCCGGTCGCCGCCGCCCCCTCCACGAGGGCGATACTTCCCGTCCCCGACCTGGCCTGATGCAACAGCGTGGCGAGGCGGGACAGCTGCTCGTTCCTCTCCACCAATCTGGTCAAAGGTTCCTCCAGCGATCGAGCGTGTCCCCCCGTGCTGACCGAGTCCTTCCGGCGGCGCCGATGCTAGGTCTGGGCCGCGGCGGCGTTCCAGTGACGGAATTCCACCGGCCGTTCCACACGCCGGTCACCACCCGTCAGACAGCCGACCGGCCGACCACCCGTCGGGCGAGGTCAGGAGGGGGAAAGGCGGCGTGCGGCCGGGATGCCGCCGCCACCTCGTCAGCCCAGCTTCTCCAGCCACCCCAGCAGCGCCTCCGCGGTGTCCGCCACCTCGTCGGTCAGCACCGTGAAGTGATCGCCCGCCACCTCGATCAGGTCGTGCGGCAGCGGCCACGACGCCTGCCAGCCGTCCTGTCCGGCCATCTCCGGCGTGGGGCGGCCGGCCCGCAGGAACAGCGTCGGCGTGGTGACCGCGTGCGGTGTCCAGCCGGCGAACATCCGCAGGTAGGCACCCATCGCCAGCAGCGCGGCGTCGTCCGGCGCGCCCTCCTCCACCGCGGCCCGCGCGGGCAGCCCGAGCAGCCACTCCTGGGCCCGCGCGGCGCCGTCCAGCGGATAGGTGTCGATCAGTACCAGCCCCCGCGGCCCGCGGCCCAGCCGCTCCAGCTCGCCCGTGACGGCGTGCGCCACGGTGCCGCCCAGGGACCGGCCCACCAGCACGTACGGCTCGTCGCCGACGTGGTCGAGTACGGCCCGCGCGTGCATGCCGACCAGCGTCTCACGGTCCTCCGGTACGGCCTGACCGGTGCCGAAGCCGGGGTAGGGCAGCACCGCGCCGTCCAGGACCCCCTCCAGCCGACGGCCCAACGCGTCGTACTCGTGCGGGGTGGCCGCCGGAGTCACCGCCGGCACGCAGACCACCCTCGGCCGCCGCGGACCGGTCGACAGCGTCACCGGCCGCACGGCGTGCTCCGCGCTGTCGCGGCCCGAGAAGGTCGGCACCGACCAGGACGCACCGACCAGCATCTGGGTCGCCGCCTCGATCCGACCGTCCCGGTACAGCCGCTCGTACAGCGTGGCCACCGTGTAGGCCGACGACCGCGGTGAACGCCCGGCCGCCAGCCGCTCCCGCACGTGGTCGGCGAGCGCGGTGGCCGTCGGGTGGTCGAACACCACGGTCGCGGACAGCCGCAGCCCGGTGGCGGACGCCAGCCGGTTCCGCAGCTCGACCGCGGTCAGCGAGTCGAAGCCGAACTCCCGGAAGTCCCGCTCGGGATCGACCGCGCCGGCGTCGCCGTGCCCCAGCACCTCGGCGACCTGCTCGCACACCAGCTCCAGCGCCGACCCGGGGTCGACCACGGGCGGCGCCGCGATCGCGGCGCGCCGGGCGGTCGGCCGGGGCCGTCGGACCAGGTCCCGCAGCGCCTCCGGCACCGACTCCAGCCGGCCCAGTGTCCCGACGTCCAGCTTCACCGGCACCAGCACCGCCTCACCGGAGCCGACCGCCGCGTCGAAGAGCGCCAGCCCTTCGGCGTCCGACAGCGGCCGGAGCCCGTTGCGGGTCAGCCGGTCGTGGTCGGCTTGGGTGAGGTGGCGGGTCATGCCGGTGGTGCGGTCCCAGGCGCCCCAGGCGAGCGAGGTACCGGGCAGGCCGTGGCGGCGACGATGGGTGATCAGGGCGTCGAGAAAGGCGTTGGCGGCGGCGTAGTTGGCCTGGCCGGCGCTGCCGAGGGTGCCGGCGATCGACGAGAAGACCACGAAGAGGGTCAGGCCGTGATCGCGGGTGAGTTCGTGCAACCACCAGGCGGCGTCGGCTTTGGGTGCGAACGTGGTGGTCAGCGCGTCGGGGTCGAGGCGGTCGAGGGTGGTGTCGGCGAGGGCGCCGGCGGTGTGGATGATGCCGGTGAGGGGGCCGATGTCGTCGATGAGTGTGGCGAGGGCGGTGCGGTTGGTGAGGTCGCAGGAGCGGACGCGGACGTGGGCGCCGAGGTCGGTGAGTTCGGTGGTGAGTTCGGTGGTGCCGTCCGCGTCGGGTCCTTGGCGGCTGGCCAGGACCAGGTCGCGGACGCCGTGTTCGGCGACCAGGTGACGGGCGACCAGTGAGCCCAGTCCGCCGGTGCCGCCGGTGATCAGCACGGGGCCCGAGGAGAGGTCGGGCCGTTCGTCGGGGGACGCCCCGGCGTCCACCGGCCCGCGTGTCAGTCGGGGGAGGGTGATGGCGCCGTCGCGGATGCGGGCCTGGGGTTCGCCGGAGGCGATGACGGCGGGCAGGGCCTTGTGGGAGGCGGGGTGGTGGTCGGTGTCGATGAGGATGATGCGGTTGGGGTGTTCGGTTTGGGCGGTGCGGAGTAGTCCCCAGACGGCTGCGCCGGCGAGGTCGTCGTGGGTGGCTTCGACGACGAGGGGGGTGGTGGTGTTCTGGGCCAGGTGGTGTTGGACGTGGGCCAGGGTTTCGGTGGTGATGCGGTGGGTGTCGGCCAGGACGTCGTCGCCGACCGTCGGCACCGCGTACCGCTCGAACTCCGGGGCGACCTCGGGGCCGGTGAGCGGCGCGGGACGCCAGGCCAGTCGGTAGAGGTGCCGGCTGGACGGGGCGGTGGGGGCGGCGTGGCGCCGGGTGGCGAGGTGGTCGATGGTGATGACGGGCTGGCCGGTGGTGTCGGTGGCCAGCAGGCGGATGGCGCCGGTGTCGTCGATGTCCAGTCGGACTCGCAGGTGGGTGGCGCCGGTGGCGTGGACGGTGACACCGGAGAAGGAGAACGGCAGGTGGACGTCGCCGTCCTCGTCTTGTGCGGCGATCACCGCGGCGGGGTGGAGGGCGGCGTCGAGGAGTGCGGGGTGTAGGGGGTGGCCGGTGGTGGTGCCTGCGGTGGTGGGGAGTTGGATGTCGGCGTAGAGGGTGTTGTGGTGGTGGTGGAGGGTGCGGAGTCCTTGGAAGGCGGGGCCGTAGTGGAGTCCGGTGTTGGCGAGTTGTTGGTAGGCGTTGGTGAGGTCGATGGGGTGGGCGTCGGCTGGTGGTCGGGTGTCGTGTGGTGTGGGTGTGGGGGTGGGTGGGGTGTGGCGGCTGAGGGTGCCGGTGGCGTGGCGGGTCCAGGTGCCGTTGGTGTGGCGGCTGTGGAGGGCGAGGGGGCGGTGGCCGGTGGTGGTTTCGGGGCCTACGGTGATTTGGATGGGGGTGGGGTGGGTGAGGGTGAGGGGGGTGTGGATGACGAGTTCGTCGAGGGTGGTGTGGTCGGTTTCGTCGCCGGCTTGGATGGCCATGTCGAGGAGTGCTGTGCCGGGGACGATGACGGTGTTGCCGACTGTGTGGTCGGTGAGCCAGGGGTGGGTGGTGGTGGAGAGTCGGCCGGTGAGGATGAGTTCGCCGGTGTCGGCCACGGTGGTCATGGCGCCCAGGAGGGGGTGGTTCGTTGTGTCCAGGCCGGCTCCGGTCACCTCGGTGCCCCCGCCGGCGGCATCGTGCAGCCAGAAGTCCCGCCGTTGGAAGGGGTACGTCGGCAGGGATGTATGCCTCCCGGCCGGGGTGAGGGCCCGCCAGTCCACCGGGTGGCCCACGCTGAACACCTTGCCCAACGCGCTGAGCACGCTGTGGACTTCGTTGTGGTTGCGGCGGGTGGTGGGGATGAGGTGGGTGGTGGTGGGGAGGGTGGTGCGGGCGAGGGTGGTGAGGGTGGCGTCGGGGCCGATTTCGAGGTAGGTGGTGATGCCGTGGTGGTGGTGGAGGTGGTGGAGGGTGTCGGTGTAGCGGACGGGTGCGGTGATGTGGTGGGTCCAGTGGGTGGTGTCGGGGTGGGTGGGTGTTGCGGTGAGCATGCTGATGAGGGGGGTGTGTGGGGGGTGGTGGGTGAGGGTGTTGAGGGTGGTGGTGAAGGGGGTGAGGATGGGTTGCATGAGGGGGGAGTGGAAGGCGTGGCTGACGTTGAGCCAGTTGGTTTTGACGTTGAGTTGGGTGGCGATGTGGTGGAGGGTGGTGTGGTCGCCGGAGAGGACGGTGGTGTGGGGGCCGTTGATGGCGGCGATGGAGATGGTGTTTTTGTGGGCGGTGAGGTGGGGTTGGAGGGTGTGGGGGTCGGTGGCGATGGCGAGCATGGCGCCGCCGGGTGGGAGGTTTTGCATGAGGGTGGCGCGTGTGGTGATGAGGTGGATGGCGTCGGGGAGGGTGAGGGCGCCGGTGATGTGGGCGGCGGTGATTTCTCCGAGGGAGTGGCCGCATACGGCGTCGGGTTGGAGGCCCCAGGTTTGCCAGAGTCGGTAGAGGGCGGTTTCGAAGGCGAAGATGGCGATTTGTGCGTGGTCGGTGCGGTGGAGTGTGTCGGCTTGGTCGGGGTTGAACATGACGTCGCGTAGTTCGGGGCCGGTGAGTTCGAGGATGTCGTCGAGTGCTTCGGCGAAGGCGGGGAAGTGTTCGTAGAGTTGTCGTCCCATGCCGGGGCGTTGGGAGCCCTGTCCGGTGAACATCACCGCCAGCGGCCCGCGCCGGGGCGGGGTCGGCCGCATGGCGCGGAGCGCGGCGACGAACTCCTCACGGGTCTCCCCGACGACCACCGCGCGGTGCGGGAGGGTGGCGCGGGTGGTGTTGAGGGTGTGTGCGACGTCGCCGAGCGGCGCGTCGTCCTCCGCGACATGCGTGGCGAGCCGTCCGGCCAGGGCGGTCAGCGCGGGCTCGGTGTGCGCGGACAGCACCCAGGGCACCGGCCCGGCCGACGGCGCCTCCGGCACGTCGGGCTCCGGCGTGGCCGGGGCCTGTTCGAGGACCACATGCGCGTTGGTGCCGCTGATGCCGAACGAGGAGACCGCGGCGCGGCGGGGGCGCTGATCGGTGCTCGGCCAGTCCCGGGCCTCGGACAACAGCCGGACCTCGCCCTGCGACCAGTCGACATTCGGCGTCGGCTCGCTGATGTGCAGCGTCTTCGGCATCACACCGTGCCGCATGGCCAGCACCGTCTTGATGACGCCGGCCACCCCGGCGGCCGCCTGCGTATGGCCGATGTTGGACTTCAGCGACCCGAGGTACACCGGCAGCTCCCGGTGCTGCCCGTAGGTGGCGATCAGGGCCTGGGCCTCGATCGGATCGCCGAGCATGGTGCCGGTGCCGTGCGCCTCCACCACATCCACGTCGCTCGCGGTCAGCCGGGCGTCGGCGAGCGCGTCGCGGATCACGCGCTGCTGGGAGGGGCCGTTGGGGGCGGTGAGGCCGTTGGAGGCGCCGTCCTGGTTGACGGCGGTGCCGCGTACCACCGCCAGCACCGGGTGGCCGAGCCGCTGGGCGTCCGACAGCCGCTCCACCAGCAGCAGCCCGACGCCCTCGCTGAGCACGGTGCCGTCCGCGGCCGCGTCGAAGGCCTTGCACCGCGCGTCGGCGGCCAGCCCCCGCTGCCGGCTGAACTCCACGTACGGGTGCGGGACGGACATCACCGTGACGCCGCCGGCGACCGCGAGCGAGCACTCGCCGGAGCGCAGCGCCCGCACGGCGAGGTGCAGGGCGACCAGGGAGGAGGAGCAGGCGGTGTCCAGGGAGACGGCCGGTCCTTCGAAGCCGAAGGTGTACGAGACCCGGCCGGACGCCACGCTGGACGCGCTGCCGTTGCCGAGGTAGCCCTCCAACTCGGCGGGGAAGCCACGCAGACGGGTCACGTAGTCCTGGTACATGATGCCGGTGAACACGCCGGTGCGGCTGCCGCGCAGTGAGGTGGGGTCGATACCGGCGCGTTCCAGGACCTCCCAGGTGGCCTCCAGCAGCAGCCGCTGTTGCGGGTCCATGGCCAGCGCCTCACGCGGCGAGATGCCGAACGGGTCCGGGTCGAACGCGCCGGCCCGGTCCAGGAAGCCGCCCTCGCGGACGTACGTGGTGCCCGGGTGGTCCGGGTCCGGGTCGTACAGGCTGTCCAGGTCCCAGCCGCGGTCGGTGGGGAACGGCGAGACCGCGTCCCCTCCCGAGGCCACCAGCTCCCACAGCGACTCCGGCGAGTCGACGCCGCCGGGCAGCCGGCAGGCCATCCCCACGATGGCAACCGGCTCGGCCGCCCCCTCCTGGAGCGAGGCGTTCTCCCGGCGCAGCCGGGCGTTCTCCTTGGCCGACACGCGCAGCGCCTCGACAAGCTGTTCATTGGTCATCGTCGTACCCCTCAGGCTCCGGTTCCGTCCATCACGTGCCGGATCAGCGCCTCGGTGTCCATGGCGTCGATCAGGTCGTCCTCGTCGTGCTCGGCCGTGTCCGGTGCCTGCGCCGGGTCAGGACCGGCCAGCTTCAGCAGCGCCTCCAGCACGCCGGCGTCGCGGAACCGGGCGACCGGCACCTGCGCCAGGACCCGGCGCAGCTCCCGCTCGTCCGGGTCGTCGTCGGGTCCGGCGGCCGTCGGGGCGGGCGAGACCTGGTCCAGCAGGTACCGCGTGACAGCGCCGGCCGCCGGGTAGTCGAAGACGAGCGTGGCGGGCAGCCGGAGCCCGGTCATCGCCGACAGCCGGTTGCGGAACTCCACGGCGGTCAGGGAGTCGAAGCCGAGACTCTTGAACGCCTGGTCCGGCTCGATGGCGCCGGGGTCCGGATGCCCGAGCACCTGGGCGACCTGCTCGATCACCGACGCCAGCACCGACCGCTCCCGGCCCTCCGGGGCCAGCGCCGCGATCCGTTCCGTCCACGGTTCGGCCCCGTCGGCGCCCGCCCCGGCGGCCTGCCGGCGTGGCGCGCGCACCAGCCCACGCAGCAGGACCGGCACCGCGCCGGAGCGGCCGATGGCGGGCAGATCGAACGTGGCCGTCACCACCTGCCCGACGTCCGCGGCCAGCGCGCCGTCGAAGAGCTCCAGCCCCTGCTCATCGGTGAGCGACCGCAGACCCGCACGGGCCAGCCGGTCGTGGTCCGCGCGGGTGAGGTGGCGGGTCATACCGCTGGCGCGTTCCCACGAACCCCAGGCCAGCGAGGTGCCGGGCAGGCCCAGACCGCGGCGGTGGGTGACCAGGCCGTCGAGGAACCCGTTGGCCGCCGCGTAGTTGGCCTGGCCGGCGCTGCCGAGCACGCCGGCCAGCGAGGAGAAGACCACGAAGAGGGTCAGGTCCTGGTCGCGGGTGAGTTCGTGCAACCACCAGGCGGCGTCGGCTTTGGGTGCGAAGGTGGTGGTCAGTGCGTCGGCGTCGAGGTGGTCGAGGGTGGTGTCGGCGAGGGCTCCGGCGGTGTGGATGATGCCGGTGAGGGGGCCGATGTCGTCGATGAGTGTGGCGAGGGCGGTGCGGTCGGTGAGGTCGCAGGAGCGGACGCGGACGCGGGCGCCGTGGTGTTGGAGTTCGGTGGTGAGTTCGGTGGCGCCGTCCGCGTCGGGTCCTTGGCGGCTGGCCAGGACCAGGTCGCGGGCGCCGTGTTCGGTGACGAGATGGCGGGCGATGAGGGAGCCGAGGCTCCCGGTGCCGCCGGTGATCAGCACGGTTCCTTCGCCGATCGTCACCGGCTCGGTGGGAGCGACCACGGTCAGCCGGGGGACGGTGATGGCGCCGTCGCGGATACGGGCCTGGGGTTCGCCGGAGGCGATCAGGGTGGGGAGGGCCTTGTGGGAGGCGGGGTGGTGGTCGGTGTCGATGAGGATGATGCGGTTGGGGTGTTCGGTTTGGGCGGTGCGGAGTAGTCCCCAGACGGCTGCGCCGGCGAGGTCGTCGTGGGTGGCTTCGACGACGAGGGGGGTGGTGGTGTCGTGGGCCAGGTGGTGTTGGACGTGGGCCAGGGTCTCTGCGGTGATGCGGTGGGTGTCGGCCAGGACGTCGTCCCCGACCGTCGGTACGGTGTACCGCTCGAACTCCACGGCGCCACCGGACCCGCCCGCACCGGTCCAGGCGGTCCACTCCGGCCGGTACAGCGGCCCGGAGCGCGCACTCGCCGAACGCAACTGCTCGGGGCTGATCACCCGGCTCGCCAGGGACTCGACCGTCACCACCGGCTGGCCGGCCGGGTCGAACGCCCGCAGGCTCGCGGAGCCCGACGCGTCCCATTCCAGCTCGACCCGGAGGCGGGGGGCGCCGGTGGCGTGGATCCGCACGCCGGTCCAGGCGAAGGGCAGCCGGATCTCGTCCCCGTCGGAGACCGCGACCAGCGCGTGCAGGGCCGCGTCGAACAGCGCGGGGTGGATGCCGTAGCCGTCGGTGTCGCCGGCGTCCTCGGGGAGGTGGACGTCGGCGAGGAGTCGGTTGTCTTGGCGCCAGAGGGCTTGGAGGCCCTGGAAGGCGGGGCCGTATTCCAGTCCGGTGGTGGCGAGGTGGTGGTATGCCCCGTCCAGGTCGATGGGTTCGGCGTTGGTGGGGGGCCAGGTGGCTTCGGGGGTGGGGGGTGTGGTGTGGGTGCGGGTGAGGGTGCCGGTGGCGTGGGCGGTCCAGGGGGCGTCCGGGCTGGTGCGGGTGTGGATGGTGAGGGTGCGGGTGGTGGTGTCGTCCGGTGGGTTGATGGTGATCTGGATGGTGGTGGGGTGGGTGAGGGTGATGGGGGTGTGGATGATGAGTTCGTCGAGGGTGGTGTGGTGGGTGTGGTCGCCGGCGTGGAGGGCCATGTCGACCAGTGCGGTGCCGGGGAGGAGTGGGATGCCGTTGACGGCGTGGTCGGCGGTCCAGGGGTGGTGGGCCGGGTTGAGATGCCCGGTGAGGATGGTGGCCCCGGTTTCCGCGAGCGTGGTGGTCGCGGAGACGAGCGGATGCGGGGTCGGGACGAGTCCGAGCTGGGTGGCGTCCTGGGGGCCGGCCACGGTTTTGTCGTTGAGCCAGTAGCGGGTGTGTTGGAAGGGGTAGGTGGGGAGGGGGATGGTGGTGGCTGGTGGGATGAGGGTGTGCCAGGTGATGGGGTGGCCGTGGGTGTGGGCGTGGCCGAGTGCGGTGAGGAAGGCGTGGGTGTCGTCTTGGTTGTTGTGGAGGGTGTGGATGGTGGTGGTGTTGGGGTTGGTTTCTTGGATGCTGGGGGTGAGGGTTGGGTGGGGGCTGGTTTCGATGTAGGTGGTGTAGCCGTTGTGGGTGAGGTGTTCGATGGCGGGTTGGAAGAGGACGGGTTGGCGGAGGTTGCGGTACCAGTAGTCGGCGTTGAGGGTGGGGGTGGTGATCCAGGTGTTGTCGGTGGTGGAGTAGAGGGGGGTGGTGGGTGTTTGGGGGGTGATGGGGGCGAGGATTTCTTTCAGTTGGTGGTGGAGTTGGTCGATGTGGCCGGAGTGGCCGGCGAAGTCGACGCTGGGGAGTTGCCAGCGCATGATGTGGTGGTGGGCGAGTTGTTTGGTGAGGTGGTTGATGGCTTGGGGGTCGCCGGTGATGGTGGTGTTGTTGGGTGCGTTGTGGGCGGCGATCCAGATGCGGGTGTTCCAGTGGTCGGGGTTGGTGATGTTGCGGATTTTTTCGGGTGGTGCGAGGACGCTGATCATGGTGCCGTGGCCGGTGAGGGGGAGGAGTGCTTTGCTGCGGAGGGTGGTGATGCGGGCGGCGTCTTGGAGGGTGAGGGCTCCGGCGGTGTAGGCGGCGGCGATTTCGCCTTGGGAGTGGCCGATGATGGCGTCGGGGGTGAGGCCGTGGTGTTGCCAGAGGGTGGCGAGGGCGACCATGGTGGTGAAGAGGACGGGTTGGATGACATCGACGCGGTTCCAGGTGGGGGCGTGGGGTTGTTGGGTGAGGATGTCGGTGACGGACCAGTCGATGTGTTCGGAGAGGGCGGTGTCGATTTCGTGGATGGTGTCGCGGTAGAGGGGTGAGGTTTCCCAGAGGCGTTGTCCCATGCCGATCCATTGGGAGCCTTGGCCGGGGAAGACGAGGACGGTTTTTCCGCCGTCGGGGGTGTGTCCGGTGAGGTTGTCGAGTGCGGTGTCGAATTCTTCGCGGGTGGAGCCGACGAGGACGGCGCGGTGGGGGAGTGTGGTGGAGCGCTGGGTGATGAGGGTGTGTGCGATGTCGTGGACCGTGCCGGTGGTTTCCGTCACCAGTTGACGGGCCAGGTCTTTGAGTGCGGCCTCGTTCTGCGCGGAGAGCACCCACGGCACCGGACCGGAGGGCACGGACTGCTCCGGGGTGTCCTCCGCCGTCTCGTCGGGCTCCGCCTCGGGTGCCTGCTCCAAGACCACGTGCGCGTTCGTCCCGCTCGCGCCGAATGACGAGACCCCCGCGCGCCGGGGACGTTCGTCCGAGCCCGGCCAGTCCCGGGGCTGGGCCAGGAGTTCGACGGCGCCCGCTGACCAGTCGACCTCCGGAGTCGGCTCGTCGATGTGCAGGCTCTTGGGCATCACGCCGTGGCGCATGGCCATGACGGTTTTGATGACGCCGGCCACCCCGGCGGCGGCCTGGGTGTGCCCGATGTTCGACTTCAGCGAGCCCATCCACACCGGCTGGTCGCGGTCCTGCCCGTAGGCGGCGATGATCGCCTGGGCCTCGATCGGATCGCCGAGTTTGGTGCCGGTGCCGTGGGCTTCGATGAGGTCGATGTCGGTCGGGGTGAGGTGGGCGTTGGTGAGGGCGTCGCGGATGACGCGTTGTTGGGAGGGGCCGTTGGGGGCGGTGAGGCCGTTGGAGGCGCCGTCCTGGTTGACGGCGGTGCCGCGTACTACCGCCAGTATCGGGTGGCCGAGGCGTTGTGCGTCGGAGAGTCGTTCGATGAGGAGGACTCCGGCGCCTTCGGACCAGGCGGCGCCGTCGGCGGTGGCGGCGAAGGATTTGCAGCGTCCGTCGGGGGAGAGGCCGCGTTGGCGGCTGAACTCGATGTAGGAGGAGGGGGAGGCCATGACGGTGACGCCGCCGGCGACGGCGAGGGTGCATTCGCCGGCGCGCAGGGCCTGGACGGCGAGGTGCAGGGCGACCAGGGAGGAGGAGCAGGCGGTGTCGACCGACACCGACGGGCCCTCGAACCCGAACGTGTACGACACCCGGCCGGAGACGACGCTGCCCGATCCCCCGTTGCTGGTGTACCCCTCCAGCTCGGACGGGAAGTGCCGCAGGCGGGAGATGTAGTCGTGGTACATGACGCCGGCGAAGACGCCGGTGCGGCTGCCGCGGAGTGAGGTGGGGGCGATGCCGGCGCGTTCCAGGACCTCCCAGGTGGTCTCCAGCAGCAGCCGCTGCTGCGGGTCCATGGTCAGCGCTTCGCGGGGGGAGATGCCGAACAGGGCGGCGTCGAAGTCGCCCGCGTCGTAGAGGAAGCCGCCTTCGCGGACGTAGGAGGTGCCGGGGTGGTCCGGGTCGGGGTGGTAGAGGTGATCCAGGTCCCAGCCACGATCGGTCGGGAACGGCGAGATCGCGTCCGTGCCCGACGCGACCAGGTCCCACAGCTCCTCGGGCGAGGTGACGCCGCCGGGGTAGCGGCAGGCCATGCCGACGATCGCGATCGGCTCGCTGTCCGTGGCCGACACCGGTGTCACCCACGGGTCCGGTACCGCCGGCGTGGCCTGGCCGGAGAGCCGTTCGGCCAGCAGCCCGGCGACCGCGGCGGTGGTCGGGTAGTCGAAGATCAGGGTTGCCGGGAGGCGCAGTCCGGTCGCGGCGGTCAGCTGGTTGCGCAGCTCGACGGCGGTCAGCGAGTCGAAGCCCAGCTCGTTGAAGGCCTGGTCGACGGCGATCCGGCGGGCGTCGCTGTGCCCCAACACCGAGGCCACCCGACCGCGTACCAGCTTGACCATGGCGTTCACCCGGTCCTGCGGGGCCATCGCCGCGACCTGGTCGGCCAACGAGGCGTCGCCCGCGTTGCCCGCCTGCCGCCGACCGCGCCGGACGACCAGGCCCCGCAGCACCTCCGGCACCGCCTCGGCCCGGCCGAGCGCGGCCAGGTCCAGCCTCGCCGCGACCACCGGGCCGGCCCCGGCGGCCAGGGCCGCGTCGAACAGGGCGGTTCCCTCGGTGTCCGACAGTGGGCGCAGTCCGGCGCGGGCTTGCCGGTTCCGGTCGGTCGCGCTGAGGCTCCGGGTCAGTCCGCCGACCCGCTGCCAGGATCCCCAGGCGAGTGAGGTGCCTGGCAGGCCCTGGCGGTGGCGGTGGGTGGCCAGGGCGTCGAGGAAGCTGTTGGCGGCGGCGTAGTTGGCCTGCCCGGGTGAGCCCAGGACGCCGGCGACGGAGGAGAAGAGGGCGAAGAGGGTGAGGGGGTGGTCCTGGGTGAGTTCGTGGAGCCACCAGGCGGGGTCGGCTTTGGGCGCGAAGGTGGTGGTCAGTGCGTCGGCGTCCAGGTGGTCGATGGTGGTGTCGGCCAAGGCCCCGGCGGTGTGGATGACCCCGGTGAGGGGGCCGATGTCGTCGATGAGTGTGGCGAGGGCGGTGCGGTCGGTGAGGTCGCAGGAGCGGACGCGGACGCGGGCGCCGAGGTCGGTGAGTTCGGTGGTGAGTTCGGTGGCGCCGTCCGCGTCGGGTCCCTGGCGGCTGGCCAACACCAGTTCGCGGGCGCCGTGTTCGGCCACGAGGTGGCGGGCGACGAGGGAGCCGAGGCTGCCGGTGCCGCCGGTGATGAGGATCGTTCCGTCGCCGATCGTGACCGGTTCGGTGTCCGCGGCCAGGCGTGCGAGCCGGGGGAGGGTGACCGCGCCGTCGCGGATGCGGGCCTGGGGCTCGCCGGAGGCGACCAGGGCGGGCAGGATCTCTCGGGAGGCGGGGTGGTCGTCGGTGTCCACCAGCACGATGCGGCCCGGGTGTTCGGTCTGGGCGGTGCGGAGCAGCCCCCAGACGGCCGCGCCGGCGAGGTCGTCGTAGGGCGCTTGGACGACGAGCGGGGCGGTGGTCCCGGTCAGGTGCCGCTGGACGTGTGCGAGTGCGTCGGTGGTGGCTCGGTGGGTGTCGGCCACGACGTCATCACCGGCCGGCTCCACCACATACCGCTCGAAGACCGGCACGGTCGTCGGCGTCGCCGGAGTGTGGGAGACCCACTCCAGGGCGTACAGGCCGTTCGGACCCGAGCCGGCCCGCCGCAGCTGGTCGGCGGTGACCGGCCGGGTGACCAGCGCGTCGACGGTGACGACCGGCCGGCCGGTGGTGTCGGTGGCCAGGAGGCGGACGGCGCCCGTGTCGTCGGTGTCCAGCCGGACCCGCAGCCTCGTCGCGCCGGTGGCGTGCACCGCGACGCCGGTCCAGGCGAACGGCAGCCTGATCTCGGACAGCTCGGCCGTGCCGGCGACCGCGTGCAACGCCGCGTCGAACAGCGCCGGGTGCACCGCGTAGCCGTCGGCGTCCCCGGCCGCGTCGGGCAGGGTGACGTCCGCGTACAGGCTGCCGTCCTGCCGCCAGAGCGCCTCCAGTCCCTGGAAGGCGGCCCCGTAGACCAGCCCGCCGTCCGCCAACCGCTCGTACAGCCCGGTCAGATCGACCGCCTCCGCCCCGGCGGGCGGCCAGCTCCGTGGTGGAACGTGCGCCTCCGCCTCCTGGGCGAGGGTGCCCACCGCGTGCTCGACCCAGTCGCCGTCGTCCCGCCGGGCGTGCACGGACACCGGGCGGCGCCCGTCCGCCTCCGCCGGTCCCACACTGACCTGCACGGCGGCGGCCCGGTCGAGCACCAGCGGGGTCTGCACGACCAGCTCGTCCAGGACACCGCAGCCGACCTCGTCGCCAGCCCGGATCGCCATGTCGACCAGCGCGGTGCCCGGCAGGACGACCGTGCCGGCGACCGCGTGGTCGGCCAGCCACGGCATCGAGGCCACCGACAGCCGGCCCGACAGCACGACCGCGCCGCTGCCGGCGATCGTGGTCACCGCGCCCAGCAGCGCGTACCGCGTCGGCAGCAGCCCCAGACCGGTGGCGTCGCCGGCCGAGCCGGACCCGCGCTCCAGCCAGTACCGGTCCCGCTGGAACGGGTAGGTCGGCAGGTCCACCCGCCGGCCCTCCCCGACCACCGCGTCCCAGTCCACCCGGGCGCCCCCGATGTGGAGCTCGCGCGCCGCGGCGAGCAGCGCCGCCACGTCGTGGTGGTCACGCCGCAGCGTCCCGGTGACGACCGCTTCCGGGCAGCTCTCCCGCATGCTCGTGGTGAGCACCGGATGCGGGCTGACCTCGACGAACACATCGAAGCCGGCCTCGGAGAGCCGGCCCACCGCGTCATGGAACCACACTGTCTGGCGCAGGTTCCGGTACCAGTAGCCGGCGTCCATCGAGGCGGTGTCGATCCAGTCCCGCTCCACGGTGGAGAACAGCGGCACCGGCGACGTCACCGGCCGGACGTCCGCCAGCGTCCGGGCCAGCTCCTCCTCGATCCGCTCCACCTGCGCCGAGTGCGACGCGTAGTCCACCGCGACTCGCCGCGCGCGGTCCTCGGTGGCCAGCAGCTCCTCCAGCGCGGCCACCTGACCGGACACCACCACTGCCTCCGGCCCGTTCACCACCGCGACCGACAGCCGGCCCTCCCACTGGCGCAGCAGGTCCTCCACGTATGCCACCGACCGCTGGACGACGACCATGCCGCCCTCTCCGGCCAGCGCGGTCAGCGCCCTGCTGCGCAGCGCGACCACCCGGGCCGCGTCGCGCAACGACAGCCCGCCCGCCACGTACGCGGCGGCGATCTCGCCCTGCGAGTGCCCCACCACGGCGGCGGGCTCCACGCCGTAGGACCGCCACACCTCGGCCAGCGCCACCATCACCGTGAACAGCACCGGCTGGACCACATCCACCCGGTCCAGGTCCGGTGTCCCCGGCTCGCCGGCCAGCACGGCCGCGGCCGACCACTCCACGAACTCGGCCAGCGCGCGGTCGGTGCGCAGCACGCTGTCACGGAACACGGCGGAGCTCTCCCACAGCCGTCGGCCCATACCGATCCACTGCGAACCCTGACCGGGAAAGACGAGGGCCACCTTCGACGCCCTGCCGGACCCGCAGGTCAGCGCGTCGAGTTCGGCGGCGAAGTCCTCCCGCGTCGCCCCGATCATGACCGCCCGGCAGGGCAGCGCGGCGCGACCGCGCAGCAGCGAGTGGGCCACGTCCGCCACGTGTCCCTCGCTCCGTGTCACCAGCCGCCGCGCCAGCTCCCGCAGGGCGGGTTCGGTGTGTGCGGAGAGTATCCAGGGCACGGGTCCGGTCGGGGGTGTGTGTGAGGTGTCGGGTTCTGGTGTGGTGGGTTCTGGTGTGGTGGGGGCTTGTTCGAGGATGACGTGGGCGTTGGTGCCGCTGACGCCGAAGGAGGAGATGCCTGCGCGGCGGGGGTGGTGGTCGGTGGTGGGCCAGTCGCGGGGTTCGGTGAGGAGTTCGACGGTGCCGGCGGTCCAGTCGACTTCGGGGGTCGGTTCGTCGATGTGCAGGGTTTTGGGCATCACGCCGTGGCGCATGGCCATGACGGTTTTGATGATGCCAGCCACTCCTGCGGCGGCTTGGGTGTGGCCGATGTTGGATTTCAGGGAGCCCATCCACAGCGGTTGGTCGCGGTGTTGTCCGTAGGTGGCGATGAGGGCTTGGGCTTCGATCGGGTCGCCGAGTTTGGTGCCGGTGCCGTGGGCTTCGATGAGGTCGATGTCGGTGGGGGTGAGGTGGGCGTTGGTGAGGGCGTCGCGGATGACGCGTTGTTGGGAGGGGCCGTTGGGGGCGGTGAGGCCGTTGGAGGCGCCGTCCTGGTTGACGGCGGTGCCGCGTACCACGGCGAGTATCGGGTGGCCGAGGCGTTGTGCGTCGGAGAGTCGTTCGATGAGGAGGAGGCCGATGCCTTCGGCCATGCCGAAGCCGTTGGCGTTGGCGGCGAAGGCTTTGCAGCGGCCGTCGTCGGCGAGGCCGCGTTGTCGGCTGAACTCGATGAACGGTGCCACCGATGCCAGGACGGTGACGCCGCCGGTGACGGCGAGGGTGCACTCGCCGGAGCGCAGTGCCTGGACGGCGAGGTGCAGGGCGACCAGGGAGGAGGAGCAGGCGGTGTCCAGGGAGACGGCCGGGCCCTCGAAGCCGAAGGTGTACGAGACCCGGCCCGAGGCCACGCTCGCCGCGCTGCCGTTGCCCAGATAGCCCTCCAACTGGTCCGTGTCGTCGGCCGACCAGTCGGCGTAGTCATTGTGGATCACTCCGGTGAACACGCCGGTACGGCTGCCGCGCAGGGTCTCCGGGTCGATGCCGGCGCGTTCCAGGACCTCCCAGGTGGCCTCCAGCAGCAGCCGCTGCTGCGGGTCCATGGCCAGCGCCTCACGTGGCGAGATGCCGAAGAACGCGGGGTCGAACCCGGCCGCGTCGTCCAGGAAGCCGCCCTCCCGGGCGTACGTCGTGCCCGGGTGGTCGGGGTCCGGATCGTAGACGCCTTCCAGGTCCCAGCCCCGGTCGGTGGGGAACGCGGAGACGCCGTCGCGACCGGCGGCGACCAGCTCCCACAGCGACTCCGGCGAGTCGACGCCGCCCGGCAGCCGGCACGCCATGCTCACGATCGCGATCGGCTCGCGGTCCCTGGCTTCCAGCTCATGGATCTGCTGCCGGGCGTCACGCAGGTCGGCGGCGGCCTTCTTGAGGTAGTGCAGAAACTCGTCTTCGTTCGCCATCGGTGCTCAGCTCCATACGTGAACCGGAAGGACGGGGACCGCGCGGACGCTCTTCGGGGCGGTCCGTCGAAGATCAGTGGGACGTGTCCTGACCCGCTTTGCCATCGAGGAAGTCGAAGATCTCCCGGGCGCTCGCCGCGTCGAGGTCCAGTGCGGTGTCGGTGGCCGGCCGGGTGGTGTCCAGCGTCGACATCCACTGCTTCAGCCGCGCCACCACGGCCGGTCGCCGCTCCTCGTCCTCGGCCAGCGCACGCAGCGTCACCTCGATGCCGTCCAGATCGGCCAGTGAGGGCCCGGTGTCGGCCGGGACCAACCGCGCCACCAGGTGATCGGCCAGCGCGTTCGGCGTGGGGTGGTCGAAGACGAGGGTGGCGGGCAGCCGCAGCCCGGTGGCGGCGGTGACGCGGTTGCGGAACTCGACGGCGGTGAGCGAGTCGAAGCCACCGTCCTTGAACGCCTGGGTCGGACTGACGTGCTCGGCGTCCGCGTGGCCGAGCACGGTGGCCGCCTGCGCCCGCACCAACTGGAGGACGGCCGCCCGACGCTCCTCGGGCGCCAGCGCGGCGACACGGTCGGCCCAGGTGCCGTCCTGGGCGGCCGCCTGGCCGGCGGTGGGCCGGGCGGCGCGGACCAGCGCGCGGAGCACCGGCGGCACGCTGCCGGAACGCCCGACGGTAGGCAGGTGGAGCTTGACCGGTGCGACGGTGCCGAGTCCGTGGCCGAGGGCGGTGTCGAACAGTGCGGTGCCTTCGTCGTCGGTGAGTCCGTGGATTCCGGCGCGGGTCATGCGGTCGTGGTCGGCCTGGGTGAGGTGGGCGGTCATGCCGCCTTCCCGCTGCCACCAGCCCCAGGCGAGCGAGGTGCCCGGCAGGCCCTGGCGGCGGCGGTGGGTGACCAGGGCGTCGAGGAAGCTGTTCGCGGCGGCGTAGTTGGCCTGCCCGGGGCTGCCCAGCACCGCGGCCGAGGAGGAGAAGACGACGAACAGGGCGAGATCCTGGTCGCGGGTGAGTTCGTGCAACCACCAGGCGGCGTCGGCCTTGGGTGCGAAGGTGGTGGTCAGGGCGTCGGGGTCGAGGTGGTCGATGGTGGTGTCGGCGAGGGCTCCGGCGGTGTGGACGATGCCGGTGAGGGGGCCGATGTCGTCGATGAGTGCGGCGAGGGCGGTGCGGTCGGTGAGGTCGCAGGAGCGGACGCGGACGCGGGCGCCGTGCTGTTCGAGTGCGGTGGTGAGTTCGGTGGCGCCGTCCGCGTCGGGTCCTTGGCGGCTGGTGAGGACGAGGTCGCGGACGCCGTGTTCGGTGACGAGGTGGCGGGCGATGAGGGAGCCGAGGCTGCCGGTGCCGCCGGTGATGAGGACGGTTCCGTCGGGGGTGTGCGGGATGGTGAGGACGACCTTGCCGACGTGGTGGGCCTGGGCCATGAACCGGAAGGCGTCCACCGCCTCCCGCACGTCCCAGCACCGCACCGGCGGCAAGCGCAGCGCGCCGCTGCCGAACAGCTCCACCAACTCGGTCAGCATGGCCGCGATCCGGTCGGCGCCGGCATCCCGTGCCAGATCGAACGCCTGGTACGTGACCCCCTCGGGCAGGTCCGCGGGGTCGCGGAGGTCGGTTTTGCCCATTTCGATGAAGCGTCCGCCTGGGGTGAGGAGGCGGAGGGAGGCGTCGATGAGGTCGTCGGTGAGGGAGTTGAGGATGACGTGGATGCCGTGGTCGTGGGTGGTGGTGCGGAAGGTGTTTTCGAAGTCGTGGGTGCGGGAGGTGGCGATGTGGTCGTCGTCGAGGCCCATGGCGCGTAGGTGGGGCCATTTGGCGGGGCTGGCGGTGGCGAAGACTTCGGCGCCGAGGTGTTGGGCGAGTTGGATGGCGGCGGTGCCGACGCCGCCGGTGCCGGCGTGGATCAGGACGCGTTCGCCGGGTTTGAGGGCGGCCAGGTCGTGCAGGGCGTAGTAGGCGGTGAGGAAGACGATGGGGAATGCGGCGGCTTGGGTGTGGGACCAGCCTGTTGGTGTGGGGGTCATCATGCGCCGGTCGGCTATCGCGGTGTTCGTGAGTGCGTTGGGGAAGAGTCCGGTGACGTGGTCGCCGGGGGTGAGGTCGGTGATGTCGGGGCCGACGTCGAGGACGATGCCGGCGGCTTCGCTGCCCATGGTGGCCTGGCCGGGGTACATGCCCAGGGCGATCAGCACGTCGCGGAAGTTCAGACCGGCGGCTCGTACCGCGATCCGTACTTCTCCTGGCAGCAGGTTCCGGGTGGGGGTGTCGGTCGGGAGCAGTGTGAGGTTTTCCAGTGTGCCGTGTTCGCTGGTGTCCAGGTGCCAGGCGTCGGTGTCGGCTGGTGGTGTGAGTGCTTCCGTCGCTGCTGTGGTGGTCAGTCGGGGGACGGTGACGGTGCCGTCGATGATGCGGGCCTGGGGTTCGCCGGAGGCTACGAGGGCGGGCAGGATCTCGCGGGAGGCGGGGTGGTGGTCGGTGTCGATGAGGATGATGCGGTTGGGGTGTTCGGTTTGGGCGGTGCGGAGTAGTCCCCAGACGGCTGCGCCGGCGAGGTCGTCGTGGGTGGCTTCGACGACGAGGGGGGTGGTGGTGTTCTGGGCCAGGTGGTGTTGGACGCGGGCCAGCGCCTCGGTGGTGATGCGGTGGGTGTCGGCGACCACGTCGTCGCCGACCGTCGGGACCACGTACCGCTCGAAGTCCACCGTGGTTGCGGTGCCGCCGCTGGACCACGGGAGCCAGTCCAGCGCGTACAGGTCGTCGGCCCCGCGAGGGCGGGCGCGCAACTGGGCAGGGTCGATCGGCCGCGTGGTGAGCGAGTCGACGGTGACGACCGGCTGACCGCTGGTGTCGGTGGCCGACAGGGACACCGCGCCGGTGTCGTCCGTCTCCAGTGTGACCCGGAGGTGGGTGGCGCCGGTGGCGTGGAGGGTGACGCCGGTCCAGGCGAAGGGCAGCCGGATCTCGTCTCCGTCGGAGTCCGCGACCAGCGCGTGGAGGGCGGCGTCGAGGAGTGCGGGGTGGATGCCGTAGCCGTCGGTGTCGCCGGCGTGGTCGGGGAGGTGGACGTCGGCGAGGAGTCGGCCGTCTTGGCGCCAGAGGGCTTGGAGGCCCTGGAAGGCGGGGCCGTATTCCAGTCCGGTGGTGGCGAGGTGGTGGTAGGTGTCGTGCAGGGGGATGGGTTCGGCGTTGGTGGGAGGCCAGGTTTCCGGGGTGCGGGGGGTGTGCCGGCGTTGGGCGAGGGCGCCTGTGGCGTGGTGGATCCAGGGCTGGTCGGGGTCGGTGCGGGTGTGGATGGTGAGGGTGCGGGTGGTGGTGTCGTCCGGTGGGTTGATGGTGATCTGGATGGTGGTGGGGTGGGTGAGGGTGATGGGGGTGTGGATGATGAGTTCGTCGAGGGTGGTGTGGTGGGTGTGGTCGCCGGCGTGGAGGGCCATGTCGACCAGTGCGGTGCCGGGGAGGAGTGGGGTGCCGTTGACGGCGTGGTCGGCGAGCCAACCGTGCTGGGTGGGGCTGAGCCGACCGGTGAGGACGGTCTCGCCGGAGTGGGCGAGGGTGGTGGCGGCGCCGAGGAGCGGGTGGTCGGTCCGGCTGAGTCCGGCGCTTTCCACGTCGGCGTCAGCGGTTTTGTCGTTGAGCCAGTAGCGGGTGTGTTGGAAGGGGTAGGTGGGGAGGGGGATGGTGGTGGCTGGTGGGATGAGGGTGTGCCAGGTGATGGGGTGGCCGTGGGTGTGGGCGTGGCCGAGTGCGGTGAGGAAGGCGTGGGTGTCGTCTTGGTTGTTGCGGAGGGTGTGGATGGTGGTGGTGTTGGGGTTGGTTTCTTGGATGCTGGGGGTGAGGGTTGGGTGGGGGCTGGTTTCGATGTAGGTGGTGTAGCCGTTGTGGGTGAGGTGTTCGATGGCGGGTTGGAAGAGGACGGGTTGGCGGAGGTTGCGGTACCAGTAGTCGGCGTTGAGGGTGGGGGTGGTGATCCAGGTGTTGTCGGTGGTGGAGTAGAGGGGTGTGGTGGGTGTTTGGGGGGTGATGGGGGCGAGGATTTCTTTCAGTTGGTGGTGGAGTTGGTCGATGTGGCCGGAGTGGCCGGCGAAGTCGACGCTGGGGAGTTGCCAGCGCATGATGTGGTGGTGGGCGAGTTGTTTGGTGAGGTGGTTGATGGCTTGGGGGTCGCCGGTGATGGTGGTGTTGTTGGGTGCGTTGTGGGCGGCGATCCAGATGCGGGTGTTCCAGTGGTCGGGGTTGGTGATGTTGCGGATTTTTTCGGGTGGTGCGAGGACGCTGATCATGGTGCCGTGGCCGGTGAGGGGGAGGAGTGCTTTGCTGCGGAGGGTGGTGATGCGGGCGGCGTCTTGGAGGGTGAGGGCTCCGGCGGTGTAGGCGGCGGCGATTTCGCCTTGGGAGTGGCCGATGATGGCGTCGGGGGTGAGGCCGTGGTGTTGCCAGAGGGTGGCGAGGGCGACCATGGTGGTGAAGAGGACGGGTTGGATGACATCGACGCGGTTCCAGGTGGGGGCGTGGGGTTGTTGGGTGAGGATGTCGGTGACGGACCAGTCGATGTGTTCGGAGAGGGCGGTGTCGATTTCGTGGATGGTGTCGCGGTAGAGGGGTGAGGTTTCCCAGAGGCGTTGTCCCATGCCGATCCATTGGGAGCCTTGGCCGGGGAAGACGAGGACGGTTTTTCCGCCGTCGGGGGTGTGTCCGGTGAGGTTGTCGAGTGCGGTGTCGAATTCTTCGCGGGTGGAGCCGACGAGGACGGCGCGGTGGGGGAGTGTGGTGGAGCGCTGGGTGATGAGGGTGTGTGCGATGTCGTGGACCGTGCCGGTGGTTTCCGTCACCAGTTGACGGGCCAGGTCTTTGAGTGCGGCCTCGTTCTGCGCGGAGAGCACCCACGGCACCGGACCGGACGGTTCCAGCACAAGCCCGGCGGGCTCGGGAGGCTCGGTGGGCTCCGCCGGTTCGGGTGCGGGCGGCGCCTGTTCGAGGATGACATGCGCGTTGGTGCCGCTCACGCCGAACGACGACACCCCCGCGCGCCGGGGACGTTCCTCCGAGCCCGGCCAGCTCCGGGCCTGGGCCAGGAGTTCGACGGCGCCCGCTGACCAGTCGACCTCCGGAGTCGGCTCGTCGATGTGCAGGCTCTTGGGCATCACCCCGTGCCGCATGGCCATGACGGTCTTGATGACGCCGGCGACCCCGGCGGCGGCCTGGGTGTGCCCGATGTTCGACTTCAGCGACCCGAGCCACACCGGCCGGTCACGGTCCTGCCCGTACGTCGCCAGCACCGCCTGCGCCTCGATCGGATCGCCCAGCTTGGTGCCGGTGCCATGCGCCTCCACCACGTCCACGTCGGCCGCCATCAGTCGGGCGTCGGCGAGCGCGGCCCTGATGACCCGCTGCTGCGCGGGGCCGTTCGGCGCGGTGAGGCCGTTCGACGCGCCGTCCTGGTTGACGGCGGTGCCGCGTACCACGGCCTGCACGGGGTGGCCGAGCCGCTGGGCGTCGGACAGCCGCTCGACCAGCAGCAGGCCGACACCCTCGCTGAGTCCGGTGCCGTCGGCCGACGTGGAGAACGCCTTGCAGCGGCCGTCCCTGGCGAGCCCGCGCTGCCGGCTCAGCTCGGAAAAGATCCGCGGCGTGGCGAACACGGTCACCCCGCCGGCGACCGCCAGCGGGCACTCGCCGGCCCGCAGCGCCCGTACCGCCAGGTGCAACGCGGTCAGCGACGAGGAGCAGGCGGTGTCGACCGACATCGCCGGCCCCTCGAACCCGAACGTGTACGACACCCGCCCGGACGCGACACTCGCCGCCTCCCCGTTGCCCGTGTAGCTCTCCAGCTCGCCGGGGATCCGCCGCACCCGCGTCGTATAGCTGTTGGCCATCAGACCGGTGAACACGCCGGTGCGGCTGCCGCGGAGTGAGGCCGGGTCGATGCCGGCGCGTTCCAGCACCTCCCACGTGGTCTCCAGCAGCAGTCGCTGCTGCGGGTCCATGGCCAGTGCCTCGCGCGGCGAGATGCCGAAGAACGCCGGGTCGAACCCGGTGGCGTCCTTCAGGAAGCCACCCTCGCGCATGTACGAGGTGCCCTCCTGGGCCGGGTCGGAGCCGAAGAAGCCCTCCAGATCCCAGCCTCGGTCGTCCGGGAAGCCGGAGATGGCGTCGGTGCCGGACGCCACCAGCTCCCACAATGCCTCCGGTGAGGTCACGCCGCCGGGGAAGCGGCAGGCCATGCCGATGATCGCGATCGGCTCGGCGGACGCGGACTCGACCTCGGCGAGCCGCTCACGGGTCCGGTAGAGATCCGCCGTGACCCGCTTCAGGTAGTCGGCCAGGGTCTTCGAATCAGCCATGCGGTATCAACCTTTGAGGATGAGGGCGAGCCGAGCGGTCAGTTGGAGGCACGGCCGAATTCCTTGTCGATGAAGCTGAGCAGCTCCGATTCGGAGGCGTCCGCCAACCTGTCGAGGACCTGGTCGCCGCCCGCCGCGGCGGCCGGCGCCGTGGACGGCGCGTCGAGCCGGGCCAGGATGGAGCGCAACCGGACGGCGATCGCGGTGCCTGTCTCGTCGTCCGGCCGGTTGTCGAACAACTGCCGTTCGAAACGCTCCAGCTCGCGCAGCATCTCCGGGGACGACGACCCGCCGTCGTCCAGCGGCCCGAGCTGGGCGAGCAGGTGACCGGTGAGGGCGTCCGGCGTGGGGTGGTCGAAGACCAGAGTGGCGGGCAGCCGCAGCCCGGTGGCGGTGGTGATCCGGTTGCGGAACTCGACGGCGGTGAGCGAGTCGAAACCGGTGTCCTTGAACGCCTGGCTGGGGTTGATCCGGTCGGCGTCGCTGTGCCCGAGGACCCGCGCCGCCTGCTGGCGGACCAGGTCCAGCACCGCCCGGTCCCGCTCCTCCGGCGCCAGCGCGGAGATACGGTCCGCCCAGTTCTCGGCGGGGGCGGTCGCCTCGCGGGCGGCAGGCCGAACGGCGTGGACCAGCCCACGGAGCACGGCGGGCACCGTGTCGGTCCGATTGAGGGTGGGCAGGTGGAGCTTGACCGGTGCGACGGTGCCGAGTCCGTGGCCGAGGGCGGTGTCGAACAGTGCGGTGCCTTCGTCGTCGGTGAGTCCGTGGATTCCGGCGCGGGTCATGCGGTCGTGGTCGGCCTGGGTGAGGTGGGCGGTCATGCCGCCTTCCCGCTGCCACCAGCCCCAGGCGAGCGAGGTGCCCGGCAGGCCCTGGCGGCGGCGGTGGGTGACCAGGGCGTCGAGGAAGCTGTTCGCGGCGGCGTAGTTGGCCTGCCCCGCGTTGCCGAGCACACCGGCGACCGACGAGAAGACGACGAACAGTGCCAGGTCGTGGCTCCGGGTGAGTTCGTGCAACCACCAGGCGGCGTCGGCCTTGGGCGCGAAGGTGGTGGTCAGTGCGTCGGGGTCGAGGCGGTCGATGGTGGTGTCGGCCAGAGTCCCGGCGGTGTGGATGACGCCGGTGAGGGGGCCGATGTCGTCGATGAGTGCGGCGAGGGCGGTGCGGTCGGTGAGGTCGCAGGAGCGGACGCGGACGCGGGCGCCGTGCTGTTCGAGTGCGGTGGTGAGTTCGGTGGCGCCGTCCGCGTCGGGTCCTTGGCGGCTGGTGAGGACGAGGTCGCGTACGCCGTGTTCGGTGACGAGGTGGCGGGCGATGAGGGAGCCGAGGCTTCCGGTGCCGCCGGTGATGAGGACGGTTCCGTCGGGGGTGTGCGGGATGGTGAGGACGACCTTGCCGACGTGGTGGGCCTGGGCCATGAACCGGAAGGCGTCCACCGCCTCCCGCACGTCCCAGCACCGCACCGGAAGGCTCCGCAGCGCTCCCCGCTCGAACAACCCGGTCAGCTCCACCAGCATCGCGCCGATGCGGTCCGGACCCGCGTCGTCGGCGATGTCGAACGCGCGGTACGTCACGCCCGGATGCGCCCGTGCCACTTCCGCGGGGTCGCGGAGGTCGGTTTTGCCCATTTCGATGAAGCGTCCGCCTGGGGTGAGGAGGCGGAGGGAGGCGTCGATGAGGTCGTCGGTGAGGGAGTTGAGGATGACGTGGATGCCGTGGCCGTGGGTGGTGGTGCGGAAGGTGTTTTCGAAGTCGAGGGTGCGGGAGGTGGCGATGTGGTCGTCGTCGAGGCCCATGGCGCGTAGGTGGGGCCATTTGGCGGGGCTGGCGGTGGCGAAGACTTCGGCGCCGAGGTGTTGGGCGAGTTGGATGGCGGCGGTGCCGACGCCGCCGGTGCCGGCGTGGATCAGGACGCGTTCGCCGGGTTTGAGGGCGGCCAGGTCGTGCAGGGCGTAGTAGGCGGTGAGGAAGACGATGGGGAATGCGGCGGCTTGGGTGTGGGACCAGCCTGCTGGTATGGGGGTCACCATGCGCCGGTCGGCTATCGCGGTGTTCGTGAGTGCGTTGGGGAAGAGTCCGGTGACGCGGTCGCCGGGGGTGAGGTCGGTGATGTCGGGGCCGACGTCGAGGACGATGCCGGCGGCTTCGCTGCCCATGGTGGCCTCGCCGGGGTACATGCCCAGGGCGATCAGCACGTCGCGGAAGTTCAGCCCGGCGGCTCGTACCGCGATCCGTACTTCTCCTGGCAGCAGGTTCCGGGTGGGGGTGTCGGTCGGGATCAGTGTGAGGTTCTCCAGTGTGCCGTGTTCGCTGGTGTCCAGGTGCCAGGCGTCGGTGTCGGCTGGTGGTGTGAGTGCTTCCGTCGCGGCTGTGGTGGTCAGTCGGGGGACGGTGACGGTGCCGTCGATGATGCGGGCCTGGGGTTCGCCGGAGGCTACGAGGGCGGGCAGGATCTCGCGGGAGGCGGGGTGGTGGTCGGTGTCGATGAGCACGATGCGGTTGGGGTGTTCGGTTTGGGCGGTGCGGAGTAGTCCCCAGACGGCTGCGCCGGCGAGGTCGTCGTGGCTGGCTTCGACGACGAGGGGGGTGGTGGTGTTCTGGGCCAGGTGGTGTTGGACGCGGGCCAGCGCCTCGGTGGTGATGCGGTGGGTGTCGGCGACCACGTCGTCCCCGACCGTCGGCACCACGTACCGCTCGAACTCCGGGCCGGTCGCGGAAACGGCCGGGGTGTACGGGACCCAGCCCAGACCGTACAGGTCGTCCGTCCCGGGCCGGGTACCACGGAGATGCTCAACGGCGAGCGGCCGGGTGACCAGCGAGTCGATGGTGATGACGGGCTGACCGGTGGTGTCGGTGGCCAGCAGGCGGATGGCGCCGGTGTCGTCGATGTCCAGTCGGACTCGCAGGTGGGTGGCGCCGGTGGCGTGGACGGTCACGCCGGTCCAGGAGAACGGCAGGCGGGGGATGCCGTCGTCCGTGGTGCTGAGGGCGGCGGGGTGGAGGGCGGCGTCGAGGAGTGCGGGGTGTAGGGGGTGGCCGGTGGTGGTGCCTGCGGCGGTGGGCAGTTCGATGTCGGCGTAGAGGGTGTTGTGGTGGTGGTGGAGGGTGCGGAGTCCTTGGAAGGCGGGGCCGTAGTGGAGTCCGGTGTCGGCGAGTTGTTGGTAGGCGTTGGTGAGGTCGATGGGGTGGGCGTCGGCTGGTGGTCGGGTGTCGTGTGGTGTGGGTGTGGGGGTGGGTGGGGTGTGGCGGCTGAGGGTGCCGGTGGCGTGGCGGGTCCAGGTGCCGTTGGTGTGGCGGCTGTGGAGGGTGAGGGGGCGGTGGCCGGTGGTGGTTTCGGGGCCTACGGTGATTTGGATGGGGGTGGGGTGGGTGAGGGTGATGGGGGTGTGGATGACGAGTTCGTCGAGGGTGGTGTGGTCGGTTTCGTCGCCGGCTTGGATGGCCATGTCGAGGAGTGCTGTGCCGGGGACGATGACGGTGTTGCCGACTGTGTGGTCGGTGAGCCAGGGGTGGGTGGTGGTGGAGAGTCGGCCGGTGAGGATGAGTTCGCCGGTGTCGGCCACGGTGGTCATGGCGCCCAGGAGGGGGTGGTTCGTTGTGTCCAGGCCGGCTCCGGTCACCTCGGTGCCCCCGACGGCGGCATCGTGCAGCCAGAACCGTTCGCGCTGGAACGGGTAGGTCGGCAGCTCCACGCGTCGGCCCCGGGGGACCACGGCGGACCAGTCGAGCTCCACACCGCTGGCGTGGAGCTGCCCGGCGGCGGTGAGCACGCTGTGGACTTCGTTGTGGTTGCGGCGGGTGGTGGGGATGAGGTGGGTGGTGGTGGGGAGGGTGGTGCGGGCGAGGGTGGTGAGGGTGGCGTCGGGGCCGATTTCGAGGTAGGTGGTGATGCGGTGGTGGTGGTGGAGGTGGTGGAGGGTGTCGGTGTAGCGGACGGGTGCGGTGATGTGGTGGGTCCAGTGGGTGGTGTCGGGGTGGGTGGGTGTTGCGGTGAGCATGCTGATGAGGGGTGTGTGTGGGGGGTGGTGGGTGAGGGTGTTGAGGGTGGTGGTGAAGGGGGTGAGGATGGGTTGCATGAGGGGGGAGTGGAAGGCGTGGCTGACGTTGAGCCAGTTGGTTTTGACGTTGAGTTGGGTGGCGATGTGGTGGAGGGTGGTGTGGTCGCCGGAGAGGACGGTGGTGTGGGGGCCGTTGATGGCGGCGATGGAGATGGTGTTTTTGTGGGCGGTGAGGTGGGGTTGGAGGGTGTGGGGGTCGGTGGCGATGGCGAGCATGGCGCCGCCGGGTGGGAGGTTTTGCATGAGGGTGGCGCGTGTGGTGATGAGGTGGATGGCGTCGGGGAGGGTGAGGGCGCCGGTGATGTGGGCGGCGGTGATTTCTCCGAGGGAGTGGCCGCAGACGGCGTCGGGTTGGAGGCCCCAGGTTTGCCAGAGTCGGTAGAGGGCGGTTTCGAAGGCGAAGAGGGCGATTTGTGCGTGGTCGGTGCGGTGGAGTGTGTCGGCTTGGTCGGGGTTGAACATGACGTCGCGTAGTTCGGGGCCGGTGAGTTCGAGGATGTCGTCCAGTGCTTCGGCGAAGGCGGGGAAGTGTTCGTAGAGTTGTCGGCCCATGCCGGGGCGTTGGGAGCCCTGTCCGGTGAACATCACCGCCAGCGGCCCGCCGTCCCCGGTGCCCGGCGTCAGGTCGGCCAGCCCGGCTGTGAAGTCCTGCACCGTCTCCCCGACGACCACCGCGCGGTGCGGCAGGACCGCCCGGGTGGTGATGAGTGAGTGCGCCACATCATGGACGGACACCTCCTCGCCCTCGACCAGCGCCGCCAGCCGCTGTGCCGACTCCCGCAGGGCGGGTTCGGTGTGTGCGGAGAGTATCCAGGGCACGGGTCCGGTCGGGGGTGTGTGTGAGGTGTCGGGTTCTGGTGTGGTGGGTTCTGGTGTGGTGGGGGCTTGTTCGAGGATGACGTGGGCGTTGGTGCCGCTGACGCCGAAGGAGGAGATGCCTGCGCGGCGGGGGTGGTGGTCGGTGGTGGGCCAGTCGCGGGGTTCGGTGAGGAGTTCGACGGTGCCGGCGGTCCAGTCGACTTCGGGGGTCGGTTCGTCGATGTGCAGGGTTTTGGGCATCACGCCGTGGCGCATGGCCATGACGGTTTTGATGATGCCAGCCACTCCTGCGGCGGCTTGGGTGTGGCCGATGTTGGATTTCAGGGAGCCCATCCACAGCGGTTGGTCGCGGTGTTGTCCGTAGGTGGCGATGAGGGCTTGGGCTTCGATCGGGTCGCCGAGTTTGGTGCCGGTGCCGTGGGCTTCGATGAGGTCGACGTCGGTGGGGGTGAGGTGGGCGTTGGTGAGGGCGTCGCGGATGACGCGTTGTTGGGAGGGGCCGTTGGGGGCGGTGAGGCCGTTGGAGGCGCCGTCCTGGTTGACGGCGGTGCCGCGTACCACGGCGAGTATCGGGTGGCCGAGGCGTTGTGCGTCGGAGAGTCGTTCGATGAGGAGGAGGCCGATGCCTTCGGCCATGCCGAAGCCGTTGGCGTTGGCGGCGAAGGCTTTGCAGCGGCCGTCGTCGGCGAGGCCGCGTTGTCGGCTGAACTCGATGAACGGTGTCACCGATCCCAGGACGGTGACGCCGCCGGTGACGGCGAGGGTGCACTCCCCGGAGCGCAGTGCCTGGACCGCGAGGTGCAGGGCGACCAGGGAGGAGGAGCAGGCGGTGTCCAGGGAGACGGCCGGGCCCTCGAAGCCGAAGGTGTACGAGACCCGGCCCGAGGCCACGCTCGCCGCGCTGCCGTTGGCCACGTAGCCTTCGAGCTCGGCCGGCGCGCTGCCTCGCAGGGCGACGTAATTGCTGGCCATGATGCCGGTGAAGACGCCGGTGCGGCTGCCGCGCAGTGAGGTGGGGTCGATACCGGCGCGTTCCAGAAGCTCCCAAGTGGCCTCCAGCAGCAGCCGCTGCTGCGGGTCCATGGCCAGCGCCTCACGCGGGGAGATGCCGAACGCGTCCGGGTCGAAGTCGCCGGCGCTGTCCAGGAAGCCACCGTGGCGGGTGTAGGTGGTGCCGGGGTGGTCCGGGTCGGGGTCGTACAGGCTGTCCAGGTCCCAGCCACGGTCGGTGGGGAATGTGGTGATGGCGTCGCCGCCGGTGCTGATCAGGCGCCACAGGTCCTCGGGGGAGTCGACGCCGCCGGGCAGCCGGCAGGCCATCCCCACGATCGCGATCGGCTCCGCGTCTCCGGCCACGGCGGCCCTCGGCCGGGCGGTGTCCGCTGCCGAGCCGAGCAGCAGACCGGCCGCCGCCGCGCAGGTGGGGTAGTCGAAGATCAGTGTGGCCGGCAGCCGCAGTCCCGTCGCCGCCGACAGCCGGTTGCGGAACTCCACGGCGGTCAGGGAGTCGAACCCGAGGTCCTTGAAGACCTGACGCGCTCCGATCGCGGTGGCGTCGGCATGCCCGAGTACGGCCGCGGCCTGCTCCCGGACCATGTCGACGGCCACCCGCTCTCGCTCCTGCCGCGTCATCCCGGCCAGCCGGTCGCGCCAGGTCCCGGCGGCCTCGTCGCTGCTCGCGGTCGCCCGGGGCCTGCGCACCAGGCCGCGCAACACGGTCGGTGTCACCGGTGCGGCGCGGAGCGCCACCAGGTCGAACGCGGCCGTGACCACGCTCCCGGCGTCCGTGGCCAGCGCGGCGTCGAACAGGGCCAGCCCCTCGGTGTCGGCCAGCGGCCGGAGCCCGTCGCGGGCCAGTCGGTCGTGGTCCGCGCGAGTGAGGTGGCGGGTCAGACCGGTGGTGCGTTCCCACGAGCCCCAGGCCAGAGAGGTACCGGGGAGACCGTGGCGGCGACGGTGGGTGATCAGACCGTCGAGGAAGCTGTTGGCGGCGGCGTAGTTGGCCTGCCCCGCGTTGCCGAGCACACCGGCGACCGACGAGAAGACCACGAACATGGCCAAGCCGTGATCCAAGGTCAGCTCGTGCAACCACCAGGCGGCGTCGGCCTTCGGTGCGAACGTGGTGGCCAGCGCGTCGGCGTCCAGGCGGTCGACGGTGGCGTCGGCCAGCACCCCGGCCGTGTGCACCACGCCCGTCAGCGGACCGACCTCGTTGACGAGTGTGGCGAGGGCGGTGCGGTCGGTGAGGTCGCAGGAGCGGACGCGGACGTGGGCGCCGAGGTCGGTGAGTTCGGTGGTGAGTTCGGTGGCGCCGTCCGCGTCGGGTCCTTGGCGGCTGGCCAGGACCAGGTCGCGGACGCCGTGTTCGGCGACCAGGTGACGGGCGACCAGTGAGCCCAGACCGCCGGTGCCGCCGGTGATCAGCACGGGGCCCGAGGAGAGGTCGGGGCGCTCGTCGGGGGACGCCCCGGCGTCCACCGGCCCGCGTGTCAGCCGGGGGAGGGTGATGGCGCCGTCGCGGATGCGGGCCTGGGGTTCGCCGGAGGCGATCAGGGTGGGGAGTGCCTTGTGGGAGGCGGGGTGGTGGTCGGTGTCGACCAGCACGATGCGGTCGGGGTGTTCGGTTTGGGCGGTGCGGAGCAGTCCCCAGACGGCTGCGCCGGCGAGGTCGTCGTGGGTGGCTTCGACGACGAGGGGGGTGGTGGTGTCGTGGGCCAGGTGGTGTTGGACGTGGGCCAGGGTTTCGGTGGTGATGCGGTGGGTGTCGGCGACCACGTCGTCGCCGACCGTCGGCACCACGTACCGCTCGAACTCCGCCGTGACGGCGCTCGCGTCCAGCGGGCGGGCGACCCATGCCAGGTCGTAGAGCTGGTGGGCGCCGGTGCTCCCGGCACGGAGCTGGTCCGCATCCACCGGCCGTGTCACCAGAGAGTCGATCGAGACGACGGGCTGTCCCGTGGTGTCCCGCGCCAACAACCGGATCGCGCCGTCGTCGTCGATGTCCAGCTCGACCCGCAGCCTGGTCGCTCCGGTGGCGTGGAGGGTGACGCCGGTCCAGGCGAAGGGGAGTCGGGTGTCGGTGTGGTTCTGCGCGACGGTGGCGGCGTGGAGGGCGGCGTCGAGGAGTGCGGGGTGGATGCCGTAGCCGTCGGTGTCGCCGGCGTTGTCGGTGAGGTGGACGTCGGCGAGGAGTCGGTTGTCTTGGCGCCAGAGGGCTTGGAGGCCTTGGAAGGCGGGGCCGTATTCCAGTCCGGTGGTGGCGAGGTGGTGGTATGTCCCGTCCAGGTCGATGGGTTCGGCGTTGGTGGGGGGCCAGGTGGTGTGGGGGGTGGGGGGTGTGGTGTGGGTGCGGGTGAGGGTGCCGGTGGCGTGTTGGGTCCAGGGTTGGTCGGGGTCGGTGCGGGTGTGGATGGTGAGCGTGTGGGTGTTGTCGTTGTGGGTGGGGGTGGTGGTGATCTGGATGGTGGTGGGGTGGGTGAGGGTGATGGGGGTGTGGATGATGAGTTCGTCGAGGGTGGTGTGGTGGGTGTGGTCGCCGGCGTGGAGGGCCATGTCGACCAGTGCGGTGCCGGGGAGGAGTGGGGTGCCGTTGACGGCGTGGTCGGCGGTCCAGGGGTGGTGGGCCGGGTCGAGGTGCCCGGTGAAGATGGTGGCGCCGGTGTCGGCGACCGTTGTGGTGGCGCCGAGCAGTGCGTGGTCGGCCTGGCTCAGACCGGCGCTTTCCACCTGTGCGTCAGCGGTTTTGTCGTTGAGCCAGTAGCGGGTGTGTTGGAAGGGGTAGGTGGGGAGGGGGATGGTGGTGGCTGGTGGGATGAGGGTGTGCCAGGTGATGGGGTGGCCGTGGGTGTGGGCGTGGCCGAGTGCGGTGAGGAAGGCGTGGGTGTCGTCTTGGTTGTTGTGGAGGGTGTGGATGGTGGTGGTGTTGGGGTTGGTTTCTTGGATGCTGGGGGTGAGGGTTGGGTGGGGGCTGGTTTCGATGTAGGTGGTGTAGCCGTTGTGGGTGAGGTGTTCGATGGCGGGTTGGAAGAGGACGGGTTGGCGGAGGTTGCGGTACCAGTAGTCGGCGTTGAGGGTGGGGGTGGTGATCCAGGTGTTGTCGGTGGTGGAGTAGAGGGGTGTGGTGGGTGTTTGGGGGGTGATGGGGGCGAGGATTTCTTGGAGTTGGTGGTGGAGTTGGTCGATGTGGCCGGAGTGGCCGGCGAAGTCGACGCTGGGGAGTTGCCAGCGCATGATGTGGTGGTGGGCGAGTTGTTTGGTGAGGTGGTTGATGGCTTGGGGGTCGCCGGTGATGGTGGTGTTGTTGGGTGCGTTGTGGGCGGCGATCCAGATGCGGGTGTTCCAGTGGTCGGGGTTGGTGATGTTGCGGATTTTTTCGGGTGGTGCGAGGACGCTGATCATGGTGCCGTGGCCGGTGAGGGGGAGGAGTGCTTTGCTGCGGAGGGTGGTGATGCGGGCGGCGTCTTGGAGGGTGAGGGCTCCGGCGGTGTAGGCGGCGGCGATTTCGCCTTGGGAGTGGCCGATGATGGCGTCGGGGGTGAGGCCGTGGTGTTTCCAGAGGGTGGCGAGGGCGACCATGGTGGTGAAGAGGACGGGTTGGATGACGTCGACGCGGTTCCAGGTGGGGGCGTGGGGTTGTTGGGTGAGGATGTCGGTGACGGACCAGTCGATGTGTTCGGAGAGGGCGGTGTCGATTTCGTGGATGGTGTCGCGGTAGAGGGGTGAGGTTTCCCAGAGGCGTTGTCCCATGCCGATCCATTGGGAGCCTTGGCCGGGGAAGACGAGGACGGTTTTCCCGCCGTCGGGAGTGTGTCCGGTGATCTGTTCCAGGGCGGTGGCGAATTCTTCGCGAGTGGAGCCGACGACCACGGCACGGTGCGGCAGCCCGGCCCGCGTGCTGATCAATGAATGGGCGATGTCCCGCACCGAGCCGTCCACGGTGGCCAGTTGACGCGCCAGGTCTTTGAGTGCGGCCTCGTTGTGCGCGGAGAGCACCCACGGCACCGGACCGGACGGTTCCAGCACAAGTTCGGCGGGCTCGGAAGGCCCGGCGGGCTCGGTGGGCTCCGCCGGTTCGGGTACGGGCGGCGCCTGTTCGAGGATGACATGCGCGTTGGTGCCGCTCACGCCGAACGACGACACCCCCGCGCGCCGGGGACGTTCCTCCGAGCCCGGCCAGTCCCGGGCCTGGGCCAGCAGTTCGACGGCACCCGCCGACCAGTCGACCTCCGGAGTCGGCTCGTCGATGTGCAGGCTCTTGGGCATCATCCCGTGCCGCATCGACAGGACCGCCTTCATCACACCGGCGACCCCGGCGGCGGCCTGGGTGTGGCCGATGTTCGACTTCAGCGACCCGAGCCACACCGGCCGGTCACGGTCCTGCCCGTACGTCGCCAGCACCGCCTGCGCTTCGATCGGGTCGCCGAGTTTGGTGCCGGTGCCGTGGGCTTCGATGAGGTCGATGTCGGTGGGGGTGAGGTGGGCGTTGGTGAGGGCGTCGCGGATGACGCGTTGTTGGGAGGGGCCGTTGGGGGCGGTGAGGCCGTTGGAGGCGCCGTCCTGGTTGACGGCGGTGCCGCGTACCACGGCGAGTATCGGGTGGCCGAGGCGTTGGGCGTCGGAGAGTCGTTCGATGAGGAGGACTCCGGCGCCTTCGGACCAGGCGGCGCCGTCGGCGGTGGCGGCGAAGGATTTGCAGCGTCCGTCGGGGGAGAGGCCGCGTTGGCGGCTGAACTCGATGTAGGAGGAGGGGGAGGCCATGACGGTGACGCCGCCGGCGACGGCGAGGGTGCATTCGCCGGAGCGCAGTGCCTGGACCGCCAGGTGCAGGGCGACCAGGGAGGAGGAGCAGGCGGTGTCGACCGACACGGACGGTCCCTCGAACCCGAACGTGTACGACACCCGGCCCGACACCACGCTCCCCGAGCCACCACTGCTCAGGTAGCCCTCCAGCTCCGGCGGCACGGTCCGCAGGCGCGAGATGTAGTCGTGGTACATGACGCCGGCGAAGACGCCGGTGCGGCTGCCGCGGAGTGAGGTGGGGGCGATGCCGGCGCGTTCCAGGACCTCCCAGGTGGTCTCCAGCAGCAGCCGCTGCTGCGGGTCCATGGCCAGTGCCTCGCGGGGGGAGATGCCGAACAGGGCGGCGTCGAAGTCGCCCGCGTCGTGCAGGAAGCCGCCTTCGCGGATGTAGGAGGTGCCGGGGTGGTCCGGGTCGGGGTGGTAGAGGTGATCCAGGTCCCAGCCACGATCGGTCGGGAAGCCGGAGATGGCGTCGCCCCCGGAGGACAACAGGTCCCACAGCCCCTCGGGCGAGGTCACGCCGCCCGGCAGCCGGCAGGCCATGCCGACGATCGCGATCGGCTCACCGGATGGAGCGGCGGCGTCCGCGGGCTCCGTGTCGGGGCCCGCCGCGGACGCGTCGCCGAACAGGCGGCCGTTGAGGTAGGCCGCCAACGCGTCGGGGTTGGGGTAGTCGAAGGCGAGCGTGGCGGGCAGCGCCAGCCCGGTCGCCGCCGTCAGCCGACCGCGCAGCTCCACGGCGCTGGTCGACGTCATGCCGATGTCGCGGAACGACTGCCGGCCGTGCACCGGCCGGCCGCCGGTGATCACGCCGACCTCGGACAGCACCAGGTCGAGCAGGGCCCGGTCGCGCTCCGCCTCGGGGAGCCGGGCCAGCCGCCCGGCGGCGCCGGTGTCCACGGCCGATGCGGCCAGCTCGTGCCGCATCGCCAGCACCGACGCGTCGTCCACCGTGGTCGCCGCGTCGAACAGGGCGAGCCTCTCCCGGGGCGTCAGCTCCTCGCGCGGCCCCCAGCCGAGGGCCAGTGCGGGCAGTCCCCGGGCGTGCCGACGGTTGGCCACCGCCTGGAAGACCGCGTGCGCCGGACCGTTGTCGATCGGTGCGGACAGCACGAACAGCGACGGGGGCGCCTCCCGGGTGAGCTCGTCCAGGGCCAGCGCGTCCTGGAGCGGGCCGAGTTCGACCTCGCCGGCGAGCGTGGTCGGCAGCGTCTCGGGACCGGCCACCTGGAGCACGGCCGTGATCGGCGGCCCGGCCGCCCGGAACGCCGCCGCCAGCGATGCCCGGTCGCCGGGCTCGCGGACCAACTGGGTCACGGTCGCGCCCAGTTCGGTCAGACGGGCGGCCAAGTCCGGTACGGCCGTGCGGGCGAGCAGCCGCACATGCCGTACGCCGTACGCGGCGACCAGGTGCCCGGCGAGCTCGGCGGCCTGCTCCTGGTCCGCGCCGGAGACCAGCACGGTGCCGTCCGGGTCCGGCCGGCTCACCCGCTGCCCGCTCCCCGCACGGGCCAGCCGGGGAACCAGCACCTCGCCGCCGCGTACCAGCGCCCGCGGCTGCCCGGACACCAGGGCGGCCGACACGGCGGCGGTCGCCTCGCCGCCGTCGGCGTCCACCAGCACCAGCGCGTCGTCCGGCACGTCCGCCCGCATGGACTCCACCAGTCCCCAGGCCGCGGCCTGCGCCGGGTCGCGGTCCACGCCGTGGGTCAGCACGGCGACCCGGCCGGACTGGTCGGCCAGCCCGGCCCGCACCGCGCGCAGCACGTCGTCCAGGGAGCCGGACGGGCAGTCCACGACCGCCGCCCCGGGCGCGTCGGGGTCCGCCGGCGCGTCGGGCAATGCTGGGCGGCGCGGCAGGGTCGGCGCGTTGGACACTGCCGGGTGGTTCGGCAGAGTCGGCGCGTTGGACACTGCCAGCCGGTCCGGCAGAGTCGGCGCGTCGGGCAGGTCCGGGGCCCCGGGGCGGGTGGGGGTCTCCGGCAGGTCCGGGACGCCGAGCGGCTCGGCAGCGTTCCGCAGGCTCGGCGCGTCCGTCGGTTTGGCGGTGTTCCGCGGGCTCGGCGCGTCCGTCGGTTTGGCGGTGTTCCGCGGGCTCGGCGCGTCCGTCGGTTTGGCGGTGTTCCGCGGGCTCGGCGCGTCCGTCGGTTTGGCGGTGTTCCGCGGGCTCGGCGCGTCCGTCGGTTTGGCGGTGTTCCGCGGGCTCGGCGCGTCCGTCGGCTCGGTGGCGTCCCGTAGGCCCGGCGCGTCCGTCGGCGCGGTCGAGTCCGGGCCCTCCGAGAGGGCCGGCGTGTCCGGGTCCTCCGAGAGGGCCGGCGTGTCCGGTCCGTCCGCTGGGGCTGGACGGCCGTCGGTGAGCGGCGTGTCGCCGTCCGCGGGCGCCACGCCGCCCTCGGACCGGTGCGCGGAGCCCGCCTGGCCGCCGTCGCCCGGTCCGGTGTCCGTCGACAGCGGCGTCCACTCCACGCGGAACAGCGACTCGAACGACCCGGCGCTCACCGCCCGCAGCCGGGCCGGGCTCTGCTCCAGCGCGTGCCGCTTGATCTTCCCGGACCCGGTGCGCGGTATCGAACCGATCTCGTACAGCTCCTCCGGCACCTTGAAGTACGCCAGGTGCTCGCGGCAGGCGGCGAACACCTGGTCCGGGTCGAAGCCGTCCGCGGCCGGTACGAGGTAGGCGACCGGCACCTCACCGAGGGCGGGGCGGGCCGAGCCGACGACCGCCGCGTCGGCCACGCCCGGTACGCGCAGCAGCACCTGCTCCACCTCGGTCGGGTGGATGTTCTCCCCGCTGCGGATGATCAGCTCGCTGAGCCGGCCGGTGATGGTGTGGTAGCCGAGGTCGTCGCGGCGGCCGAGGTCGCCGGTGCGGTACCAGCCGCGGGGCAGCGCCGCCTCGGTCGCCTCCGGCTGGTTGTAGTAGCCGACCATCAGGCTGGGCCCGCCGACCCAGATCTCGCCCTCCTCGCCGGTCTCGACGTTCTCGTGGGTCTCCGGGTCGACGATCCGTACGGTCAGGCCGGGCACCGGCAGTCCGCAGGAGCCCTCGACCTGGGTTCCGTTCGGCCAGTTGGCGGTGATCAGGCCGCATGTCTCGGTGCTGCCGTAGCAGTCGAGCAGCGGTACGCCGAAGGTTTCCTGGAACTCCGCGCGCAGCGTCGCGGTGCTGATCGCGCCGGCCGACAGGCACACCCGCAGGTTCGGCAGCGACAGGTCGCCGTCCCGGGCGGCGTCCAGCAGGTAGTGGTACATGGTCGGCACACCGGCCAGGAAGGTGAACTCCTCGGTGCGCAGCGTGCGCAGCAGCTCCTCGGCGTCGAACGCCTCGGTGATCCGCGCGGTCGCGCCGACCGCGGTCACGCTGAGCACGCAGTAGATGTGCGCCAGGCTGTGGAACAGCGGCACCGGCCACAGCACCCGGTCGCTCTCGGAGAGCCCCAGCACACCGGCGGACGAGGCGGCCACCGACCACAGGCAGCTGCGCTGGGTGGACAGCACGCCCTTGGGGCGGCCGGTGGTGCCGGAGGTGTAGAGCATCCAGGCGATGTCGTCCAGCCCGAGGTCGTCGCGGGCGGGCTGCTGCGGTTCGGTCTCGGCGAGCGCCTCGAACGACACCGCGCCGCTCTCCTCGTCACCGGTCACCACCACGGTCAGGTGCGGCCGTTCGGCCTGGAGCCGGCGCACCTGGGGCAGCCGGGTGTGGTCGGTGACGATGACCCGGGCCGCGCTGTCGTCGAGCAGGTAGGCGAGCTCGGCGCTGGAGGAGTGCGGATTGACGGGCACGCCGATCGCGCCGGCGCGCACGATGGCCAGGTAGCTCTCGATGGTCTCGACGCAGTTGCCCAGGTAGATGGCGGCCCGGTCACCGGGCATCAGCCGCAGCTGCGCGAGGTGTCCGGCCAGCCGGCGGGTGCGGGCCTCCAGCTGGGCGTAGCTGACGCCGCGCCTGGAGTCGGCGAACGCGGTCTGGGTTCCCCTGCGGGCCGCGTGCGCCTTCAGCAGTTCGGGCAACGGCCGGATCAGCTCGCGACGGAGCATGCCACCACACCTCTCGGTCGTACCGGTCGTCCCGGTCGGCCGGCGCTCCGCTGACGGTGCCCGCCGACCGGCGGACGTCAATCCCCGGCTTATTCCAAAGGCCGTGTCCGTAAAAGCGGCTAGCAGTCGGCACATTAACCAAGCGGAGGTCCGGAGCACCCCCCTAGCCGCCCCCTAGTGGTCACTATTTTCTTGTACTCACTGGTCGCCACCGCGGCCCGGTCGGGGCGCAGTGTAGCTTTTTTGACGGGCCGCAAGAATGGCTCCGGCACATCGATTCCGGAGCCAAGAGAGAGCAACCCACCAGAGAGAATGCGGAGCCACATTGAATTCGTCATCGCTTGGCCGGAATGGGTTGACGTCGTACTTCGCAAGCGGGCGCACCAGGGGAGTACCCCCGGCCGGAAGAAAGATCCTCGGTATCGTCAACTACACGTCCGCGTGCGAATATCCCACCCTTGACCACGGCTATCCCGAACTCGACATCAACATGGTCGCCCCGACCGCGGAGCCCTTCGCCGAGGTGTGGGTGACGGACACCGAGGCGGAGCACGGCGAACGCGACGGAATCACCTACGCGCACGACGGCGAGTACTTCTTCTGCGCCGGTCGGGTCCCGCCCGCCGGGCGGTACACGGAAGCCACCAGAGCGGCGTACGTCACCATGTTCGAGCTGCTGGAGGCATTCGGCTACTCCAGTGTGTTCCGCATGTGGAACTTCATCGGTGACATCAACCGCGACAACGCGGAGGGCATGGAGGTCTACCGCGACTTCTGCCGCGGCCGGGCCGAGGCGTTCGAGCAGTGCCGGCTGGAGTTCGATCAGTTCCCGGCGGCCACCGGGATCGGCTCCCGGGGCGGTGGCATAGCCTTCTACCTGCTGGCCTGCCGGTCCGGCGGGCATGTGCACATCGAGAACCCCCGGCAGGTGCCGGCCTACCACTACCCGAAGCGGTACGGTCCGCGTGCGCCGCGCTTCGCCCGCGCCACCTACCTGCCGTTCAGGGCCGCGGACCGGGCCGGCGGCCAGGTCTTCGTGTCCGGCACCGCCAGCGTGCTCGGCCACGAGACGGCGCACGAGGGCGACCTGGTCAAGCAGTGCCGACTGGCGCTGGAGAACATCGAACTCGTCATCAGCGGCGGGAACCTGGCCGCGCACGGCATCTCCGCCGGCCACGGGCTGACGGCGCTGCGCAACATCAAGGTGTACGTCCGCAGGTCCGAGGACGTGCCCGCGGTGCGCGAGATCTGCCAGGAGGTGTTCTCACCGGACGCCGACGTCGTGTATCTGACGGTGGACGTCTGCCGCTCCGACCTGCTGGTGGAAATCGAGGGTGTGGTCATGTAGCACGATCCGGTGCCCCGGCCTCGGCCGGGGCACCGCACGTCCCGGCGACGGAGGATTTCAGGCGGCGGCGGTGCCCAGCGTCACCTTGCGCAGTGTTTCCGCGGTCTGGCGGGCCGTCTCCAGCACGCCCGCGTCGGTCTCCGCGAGCAGCCCCTCGACCTCGGTGATGCGCTGCGCGGAACGCTCCGACAACACCACCGAGACGGTGTAGCGGAAACGCCCCTCGGGGTCCTGGTCGAGTTCGTTGATGACCGCGGTGAAACGCGGGTCGTCCAGCACCTCGAAGTCGATGCGCCACCGGTCGCGGCGCGGCGTGACGCGTTCCCGCACGATGTCCTTGCCGAAGAAGACCGCCTCCCGCAGGAATCCGTCGGGGTACCGCTCGACGATGCGGCACTCACTGATCTGCGCCACGTAGTCGACCGGGTATTCCGCCTTGCGGAGGAGGGTCTCCCACAGCGCGTCGTAGCTGATCCCGTCCTGGCTGTCCGTGCTGATCCCGTCCTGGCTGTCCGTGGTGGAATCGTTGATCAGGGCGGAATGGGAAATGATGATGGCCACGTCTTCTCGCTCTCAGCGGGTGCGGCGCCCTACCCGGTTCGGCCGCACGGTCTTCGGCTGACGGCTCGGCAGCCGCGAGCGTAGGGCGGTCCCGGACGCGCCGGGAATTCTGAGTTTTCCACCATCCGTCCATCAGATGGTAATTTCTTGTCCCACAACCCCCCGGTGACCGGCATTTCCGCAGCTCAGCGCCGTTTTGTTGGCCTTGACCAAGATGAGCGGATGATGGGAATGTATGCGCCGTACTCGGTGCCCTGACCCGGAGGAACAGATGAGGCCGCCACGGCTTAACCCGAAATTATCAGTCAGCGTGATGTTCACCGTCTCCATGTTCGTACGCATGCTGGACATGACGATCGTGACGGTGGCACTGCCGGCGATCAGCCGGGACTACCACGTCGACACGGTCAGCGCCAGTGCCGTCGTGGTCAGTTACCTGTTGGGCCTGGTCATCGGCATCCCCGCGGCGAGCTGGTGCGGTGACCGGTGGGGCACCAAGCGGGTCTTCGTGATGGGGCTCGTCGTCTTCACGCTCGCCTCCGCCGCCTGCGGGGTGTCCCAGAACCTGCCGGCGCTGACGGTCTTCCGGCTGCTCCAGGGCCTCAGCGGCGGCCTGTTCGGGCCGGTGGTGATGGCGATGCTGATGCGCACCTTCCCGCCGGAGGAGCGGATCAAGGCCAGCCGGGTCATGACCATCCCGATCGCCGCCGCCCCGCTGATCGGATCGGTGCTCGGCGGGTTCATCGCCGACTCCCTCTCCTGGCGCTGGATCTTCTACATCAACCTGCCCATCGGTGTCGCCGCGACCCTGTTCGCCGTGTGGTTCCTGGACGACGACGGCCAGCGGGCGCGCAACCCGTTCGACGTCCTCGGCTTCCTCTACGCGGCCGGCGGACTCACCCTGCTGATGTACGGACTGAACAAGAGCGTCGACGACGGCTGGACCTCGGCTCTGGTGCTCGGCTGCGTCATCGGCGGCGCGGTGCTGCTGGGACTGCTGTGCTTCACCGAACTGCGGGCCGCGCACCCCCTGCTGGACCTGCGGGTCTTCGGCAACCACATCTTCCGGATCAGCTCCGGCATCATCTTGATGATCACCGCGTTCAACGCCGCGTACAACTTCGTGTTCCCGCTGCTGTACCAGAACGTGTTCGACCGCTCGGCCCTGCGGGTCGGCATCGACATCGGCCCCGCCGCCGTCGGGGCCATCGCCGGGGCGCAGGTCGCGGTGAAGATGTACCACCGGCTCGGTCCGCGCAGGCACCTGCTGGTGTCGCTGACCGCCTCGTTCGTGGGCCTGGCGCTGATGGCGTTGATCGACGGCGGCACCCAGCGGTGGCTGGTGTGGCTGATCATGCTCTACACCGGCGCGGTCAGCGCCATCGCGTACAACGCCGCGCAGACCATGTCGTTCGCCACCCTGACACCGACCCAGGTCGGGGTCGCCTCCTCGCTGTTCAGCACGGCCACCCAGACCGGCGCCGCGCTCGGCGTCAGCCTGCTCAGCACCATCCTGGCCGGCCTGGGCACCACCACCGGCTCCGGCGCACCGGACCTGTCCACGTACCAGCTGGGCTTCGTCGTCACCAGCGGACTCGCGATCGTGGCGCTGCTGCTGACGCTGCGGGTCCGCGACAGCGAGGCGGCCGGCACGCTGGCGCCGCAGCCGGCGAAGGAGGCGGTGCCCGACGTGAATCCGGCCCCCTAAACCCCCCTAGAAACGACTCCGGTCCCGCTGCGCCGCGGCGTGCTCTCCCACCATGGGGGCCATGGCGAACCAAGTGAGCACGTCTGCGGAGCTGCTGGACTACGTCACCTCGGTCTCGCTGCGTGACGACGAGATCCTGCGCGGCCTCCGCGAGGAGACCGTCGGCCTGCCGGGCGGCACCACGCTTCCGGTGGCCGCGGAGGAGGGCCAGCTGCTGGCGCTGCTGGTCTCGCTCACGCAGGCGAGGACGGTCCTGGAGATCGGCACCTACACCGGCTACAGCACGCTGTGCATGGCGCGTGCGTTGCCGCTCGACGGCCGGATCGTGACGTGTGACGTCACCGACAAGTGGCCGTCCGTCGGCCGCGAGTACTGGAAGCGCGCGGGCGTCGCCGACCGCATCGACGTACGCGTCGGCCGGGCCACCGAAACCCTGGACGCGCTGCTCGCCGACACCGGGTTCGGGCCGGACTCCTTCGACTTGGTCTTCGTCGACGCCGACAAGGCGAACTACCCGGCCTACTACGAGCAGGCGCTGCGGCTGGTGCGGCCGGGCGGACTCGTGGTCATCGACAATACGCTCTTCTTCGGCCGGGTCGTCGACCCCGCCGCGCAGGACCCCGACACCGTCGCGGTGCGGGAGCTGAACGCCAAGCTGTTCACCGACGACCGCGTCGAGCTGTCGCTGCTGCCGGTCGCCGACGGCATCACGCTGGTGCGCCGGACCACTGATTGATCCCGCCGCCTCACGCTGGTCCGCCGCCTCACGCTGGTCCGCCGGATCACTGCTTGATCCCACGGCTTGATCCCGCCGCACCGCGCTGGTGCGCCGGACCGTTCGCCTGATCCACCGCACCACCCCATGCCCCTCGCCGGCACGCCCTGCCGCCCGGCCGCACCGCGCCGGTGGCCGTGGCGGCTCGGCCCCCCCGCCGCCCGGCCGGCCCACCGCCGGGCCGCGGGTCCACGGAAGTGAACGTTCGGGAGGACACGTGACGTCAGCAGCTCATGAGCCGCAGGATCGGGCGCTGGTGGTGCTCGGCGCCGGTGTGATGGGCGTCGGCATCACCACACTGGCGCTCGCCCACGGCGTGCCGGTCACCCTGGTGGACACCGCGGAGGGCGTGCTGCCGGTGGCCCGCGGCCGGATCCGGGAGGGCCTGCGGATGGCGCAGCTGATGGGTGCGCTGCCCGAGGGCGTCACCACCGGCGAGCTGACCGAGGCCACCGCCCCGGCCGAGGTGGACTGGGCGGCCGGCCCGGTCGCGGTGATCGAGGCCATCACCGAGGACGCCGAGCTGAAGGCCAAGGTGCTGGCCGAGGTGGCCCCGGCGGTCGCGCCCGGCACCCCGCTGATCTCCAACACCTCCTCGATCCCGATCGACGAACTGGCGGGCGCGATCGGCCGGCCCGAGGACCTGCTCGGCACCCACTTCATGAACCCGTCGTACCTGATCCCGACGGTCGAGCTGATCCGCGGCCCGCGCACCGGCGAGACCGCGCTGGGTGCCACCCGGGAGCTGCTGGGCCGGCTGCGGCGCAAGGTCATCCTGGTGAACGACGCCCCCGGCTTCGTCACCAGCCGGGTGCTGCACCCGATGATCAACGACGCGGCGCGGGTGGTGGAGGAGGGCACGGCCTCCGTCGAGGACGTCGACGCGCTGATGCAGGGCTGCCTGGGACATCCCACCGGCCCGCTGCGCACGGCCGACCTGATCGGCATCGACAACCTCGTCGACTCGCTGTGGGTGCTGTACCGGCGCACCGGCGACGAGGGCTGCCGACCGTGCGAACTGCTGCTGTCCAAGGTCCGCGACGGACACCACGGCCGTAAGAGCGGCCGTGGCTTCTACACCTACGAAAGGGCGATGTGATGGGTACCAGCACGGAGAACGCGTCCGTCGAGCAGCAGCTGCTGTCCTTCCTGGAGGAGCGGACCAAGACCCCGTGGACGCCCGACCGCGACCTGTTCGCCGACGGCGGCCTGTCCTCCCTCTTCGCCATGGAGCTGGTCGTCCACCTGGAGTCGACCTTCGACGTCACGGTGGCCGGCCCGGACCTCCAGCTGACCAACTTCCGCACCGTCAACGCGATGGTCGCGATGGTCGACCGGTTGCGGCAGGCCGACGGTGAATGACCGCGAGGCCCTGGTCAGCGAGCTGGTGGGGGACCGCGCCGACGCCTGGGACCTGGCCGGTCTGATCCCCACCGAGCTGCTGCGGAAGCTCGGCGAGGCCGGGTTGCTGTGTGGCGAGGTCCCCCGGGAGCACGGCGGGCTCGGGCTGAGCAGCCTGGACAACGGCCGGTTCACCGCGCACGTCGGCAGCCTGTGCAGCTCGCTGCGGTCCGTCATGACCTCCCAGGGCATGGCCGCCTGGACCATCCAACGGCTGGGCAGCGCCCGGCAGCGCGCCGAGCATCTGCCGCGCCTGACCTCCGGCACGCTGGCCGCGGTCGGCTTCAGCGAGCCCCAGGCGGGCAGCGACCTCTCGGCGATCACCACCGAGATCCGCCCGGACGGCGACGATGTGGTGGTCGACGGCCGCAAGGTCTGGGTCACCGCCGCGCACTACGCCGACCTGCTGGTCGTCTTCGGCCGATACGGCGACGGCGCCGCGGCGGTGCTGGTGCCTGCCGACGCCCCCGGTGTCACCGTCGAGCGGGTAGCCGACCCGATGGGCTGCCGGGCCGCCGGGCACGCCGGCATCCGGCTCGACTCGGTGCGGCTGCCGCGCGGCCACGTCCTCGGCGGTGCCGGCGCGGCGCTGACCATGCTGGTCACCGCCGCGCTGTCGTACGGCCGGATGTCGGTGGCCTGGGGCTGCGTGGGCATCCTGCGGGCCTGCCTGGCGGTGGCGTCCCGGCACGCGAAGTCCCGCGCGCAGTTCGGCCGGCCGCTGGCGGAGCACCAGCTGATCGCCGGTCACCTGGCCGACCTGCTGGTGGCCGAGCAGACCGCCACCCGGGTGTGCGAGCACGCCAGCCGCTGCTGGGACAACGGGTCCTCGGACATGGTGACGGCGGCGGTGCTGGCCAAGCACGTCGGTGCCACCCAGGCGGCGACCGCCGCGGCCGCCGCCGTGCAGATCCTCGCGTCGGCGGGCGCGTCGGACGGACACGTGGCGGCCCGTGCGTACCGGGACGCCAAGTTGATGGAAATCATCGAGGGCAGCAACGAGCTGTGCCGGCTGATGCTGGCCCAGCACGCGCTGTCGGTCGCGGGCTGAGAGGGGAACACGGTGGACGGGCAGGTCACCATCGTCAAGTGCGTGGTGTGGGACCTCGACAACACGCTGTGGAAGGGGACGCTGCTGGAGGACGGCGAGGTCGGGCTCTTCGACGGACTGCGCGAGGTCATCGAGGAACTGGACCGCAGGGGCATCCTCCAGTCGATCGCCAGCAAGAACGACCACGACCACGCCTGGGCCAGACTGGAGGCGCTGGGGGTGGCCGAGTACTTCCTGCTGCCCAGGATCGGCTGGGGGCCGAAGTCCGGCTCCGTCCGGGAGATCGCCGAACGGCTCAACTTCGCGCACCACACCATCGCGTTCATCGACGACCAGCCCGCCGAGCGGGCCGAGGTCACCTACCACCTGCCCGATGTGCGCACCTACGACGCCGGGCAGGCGCTCTCCCTGCCCGACCTGCCGGAGTTCTCCCCGCCCGCCTCCACCGTGGACTCCCGCCGTCGCCGGGAGATGTACCGTGCCGGCTTCGCGCGGGACGCGGCGCGCACCGAGTACGCCGGGCCGGACGAGGACTTCCTGCGCTCACTGCGACTCACCATGACCATCGGCAAGGCCGGGGACGAGGAGCTGACCCGGGTCGAGGAACTGACCCTGCGCACCAGCCAGATGAACGCCACCGGTGTGCACTACTCGGACGCGGCGCTGCGCGGCCTGCTCGCCGACCCGGCCCATGAGGTGCTGGTGGTCACCATGTCCGACCGGTTCGGCACACATGGCGCCGTCGGCATCGTACTGCTGGAAAAGCTGGCCGAGGTCTGGCACCTGAAGCTGCTGGCGACCTCCTGCCGGGTGGTCAGCTGGGGCGCCGGCGCCACCATCCTGAACTGGCTGTGCGACCAGGCGGCCGGCAGCGGCGTGCACCTGGTCGCCGACTTCCGCCGCACCGACCGCAACCGGATGATGGAGATCGCCTACCGGTTCGCCGGCTTCTCCGACCAGGACTGCGCCTGCCGGTCCGCCATCACCCACGCCCCGGAGCTCGAGGGCACCGAACGCCTCCACCTGGAGCCGTCCCGGCAGCCCGCGTCGTCGACGGTGACGGTGATCGCCAAGGACATCGAGGGGCGGTGACGGCGGCTTCCCCCCCGGCCCTTCGCCGTGAGCTTCTGGGCGCTGACCCGCCGGTCCGGCGACCCCCTGGTGTGGCAGATCTGTGCCGTGCTCTGCCCGATCCTGTGCGTGGTGCTCGCCGTGATGTACGCGGCGCCGTCCGACCCCGGCGCGGAAGCGACGACGCCGCGGCTCCTGATGCGCGGCGAGCACGCGGCCGTGCTGCTCGGAGCCACCGTCATCGGGCCGCTCGCGGGACTCGGTGTCGGTGTCACCAACGACGGCACCGTGTTCCGCCCCCGTGAGATGATCGGGCGCGCCGAGCACGGGGCGCCGGCCGGGTCGGGCCCCGGGGTGTTCGACTTCCGCGCCCGTCCAGGTAAGGGAACAGCACGATGGTGAACGACGACGACCTGGCACTCGACGACCCGGTGGGTCAGTCACTGGGCGGCCGGCACGCACATCTCGCCCGACGACTCGGCCGGGCCGCCACCTATGTCGCGGACGTGGCAACCTTCTCCGCGGTATCCACCGGCCCGGACGCGGGGGAGTGGGCCGACTTGGCCGGGCTGCTCGGTCCTGGCGCACTCGCCGACATGTTCAGCTGCCCGGCCGTCCCGCCCCCGGACTGGGAGCCGGTGTTCAGTCTCGAGGGCCGTCAACTGATCTGGCCCGGCAGGGGCCGGCCCGGCCATCCGCGTGCCGAACCCGACTCCCACGTGCTCGAACTGGGCGCGGACAGCACGCCCGAGATGCTCGACCTGGTCGCGCGGACCCAGCCGGGGCCGTTCTGGCCCCGCACCCACGAACTCGGCACCTACCTCGGTATCCGGGTCAACGGCACCTTGGTGGCGATGGCGGGGGAGCGCCTGCGGCCGCCAGGCTGGACCGAGATCAGCGCCGTCTGCACCGCTCCCGAGGCACGCGGGCGAGGCCACGCTGCCCGTCTGGTCAGTGCGCTCGCCGCGCGCATCGTGGCGCGCGGCGAACGCCCCTTCCTGCATGTGGCGGAGACGAACACGGGCGCGATCGCACTGTACGAGCGACTCGGTTTCAAGACCCGCAAGCAGGTGACCTTCCGAGGTTTCCGTACCCCCTGCACCAGGAACCAGCAGCAGCCCACCGGTGAGGGCCATACAGGGCAGTGATAGGGGCATTCGGCCCTGCCCCCTACCGGCTTCCGGACCGGCTCTCTACATTGGCGGCGGTGCGCTGCCGCCAGCCGCGCCACCCGGACGTTCGGGAACCGGTGAGACGCGGCTGGTGAGACGCCGCTCGTGAGACGCCGCCGGTGGGACGCCGCCCGTCAGCGGCGCTCGTCGCAGCACGGCTTCGTCAGCACCCTCATGGCCTCGTCCCTCACCGGTCAACTCAAAGAGGAGTCATGTACGAACTGGAAGCGCTGCTGCGTGAGTACGACCGCGCCCGCGGCTACACCGACGAGCTGTGGAAGGACCTGACCCCGGACGAGGTGGTCTGGCGTCCGCGGGAGGATTTCAGCGCCATCGGATGGCACCTCGGCCACCAGGCCCATGTCGCCCACTTCATGATCCGCAATCTCACCGCGGCCGAGCCCAGTCCTGACCCAGCCCTCGACGCACTGCTGGACTCGGCGTTGCCGGAGCGGTTCCGGGGTGCCCTCCCGACAGTGCGACGGCTCACCGCCTTCCGGGAAACCGTCGCCGAGCGGGTGCACGCCCGCATCGGTGACATCGCGGCCGGAAAGGTGAGTGCCCCCACTCAGATGACCATCGTGGCCACACATCTGCTGACCGCTCTGATCAACCACGAGTACCAGCACGACCAGTGGATCGGCGAGGTCCGTGCCGAGCACCTCGGGCACGCACTGCCCACCGACCCCGAATCCGACCACGTCCGCCGTATCGACGGCTACCTTGTCCTGCACCCCTACGCGTGACGCGCGAAGTGCGAGCGGCCTGCCGTGACGGAATCCCCGCCCGGACGTGACCGGTCGCGGACGATTCACACGGCCGTGCCGCCGTGCACCGGCCACAGACGAAGCAGTCCGCCGAACGGATCGCTGTCCACCACTCGTACTCCCAGCACAAGGTTGCCTTCATGCCGTCCTCTTCGTCCCCCGCCACTCACGTCCGCCGCCGCGGCCGCACGCTCGCCGCGGTGGCGGCCGGGCTGACCGCCGTCGGTGCGGTGGTCCTCGCTTTCACGCTCGACGCCGGACCGTCCGGCGGTGCGTCCCACAACTCGCCCGTGGCCGGGACGAGTACGCCCGACGCCCGCTCCGGCGCTCTGCTCGCGCTGGCCCGCCGGGACGCGGACGATCCGCTGGCCTTGGGGAGGGCCGACGCCCCCGTCGTCATGATTGAGTACTCGGACTTCCAGTGTCCCTACTGCGGCAAGTTCGCCCGGGGAACCGAACCGGAGCTGGTGCGCTCCTACGTCGACAAGGGACTGCTGCGCATCGAGTGGCGCAACTTCCCCATCTTCGGTGCGGAGTCGGAGCAGGCCGCCCGCGCGGCCTGGGCCGCCGGTCAGCAGGGCAGGTTCTGGGAGTTTCACGACGAGGCGTACCGCACGACACACAAGAAGAACACGGGCGCTTTCTCCGCCGGCAAACTGACCGACATGGCGCGGGCCGCCGGCGTGGCAGACATCGGCGAGTTCCGTGCGGACATGGCATCCGACAAGGCGGACACGGCGATCCGGAGGGACCGGGAAGAGGGCTATGACCTCGGCGTCACCAGCACACCCGCATTCCTGGTCAATGACGTACCCGTGCTCGGTGCCCAGCCGGCCGACACCTTCAAGCAGGTCATCGAGGCCGCGGCAAAGGCCGCACGGTGACGCGCGACGCGAGCCTCCTGGCCGCTTTCCTCGGCGGACTCCTGGCCCTGCTCAGCCCGTGCAGTGCCCTGCTGCTACCGGCCTTCTTCGCCTACTCCTTCACCACCACGACGAGACTGCTGCTGCGCACCGTGCTGTTCTACCTCGGGCTGTGCACCACCCTGGTGCCGCTCGGCGTCGCTGGATCGTTCGCCAGCCGTCTCTTCTACAGCCACCGGGAGCTCCTGGTCACCGTCGGCGGCTGGACCGTGATCGCCCTGGGAGCCGCGCAGGTTCTCGGACTCGGGTTCGGCGTGCGCCGGCTGCAGGAAGCCGCCGGTGCACGCCGGTCCGGATCGGCCGTCTCCGTCTTCGTCCTCGGCACGGTCTACGGCCTGGCGGGCTTCTGCGCCGGCCCCATCCTCGGCTCCATCCTCACCCTCGCGGCCCTCGGCGGCCGGCCCGCACACGGGGGCCTGCTGCTGGCGGTGTACGCGCTCGGCATGGCGGTGCCGCTGTTCGCCCTGTCCCTGCTCTGGGACCGCTTCGACCTCGGCCGCAAGCGCTGGCTTCGGGGCCGCACCCTGCGCCTGGGGCCTTTGTCCTGGCACACCACGTCCCTGGCCGGCGGCACTCTGTTCATCCTGCTCGGAGTGGTCTTCCTGGTCTTCGACGGCACCGCCGCGCTCCCCTCACCGGTCAGCGTCGAGACGGAAGCGGGGCTGGAGGAACACCTGGCGCACATCGGCAGCGCGGTGCCCGACCGGATTCTCCTGCTCGTCCTCGCCGCGGCGGCGGCGCTCACCGCCGTAGTCCTGCTGGTACGCCGGGAGGCGCCACGGGCGAAACCCCGCCCCGAGGAGCCGTCCCGGCACGGCTCCTGACGACAGCGGGGCAGTTCCGCACCACGTGCTCGTCGTAGCCGTTGCTCGCGGTGCCCGTCGCCGGCCTGTCGGTTCCGCGTCCGTTCGGCTTTTACGACGCGACCGCCCGTGGCACCTCCTCGCTTCACCCGCTCAGTTGATATCTCCAGGAGTGCCCTCACATGAGCACAGAGCACGATGTAAGCGCGAACGCGACGTCATGGCAGACGGAATCACCGGTGCGCTCCGTGCAGAAGCGCACGGTCCGGGTCCTGGCCGCAGCACAGATCGTCGGCGGGGTCGGGGTGGGCGTCTCGGTGTCGATCGGCTCCTTGTTGGCCGAGTCGGTGGCTCAGAGCGAGACCTACGCCGGACTGGCTCGTACGGCCACGACGGCGGGCGCCGCCGCGGTCGGTGTGCCTCTTGCCCTCCTCGCGCAGCGGCGTGGCCGCCGGACCTCCCTGAGCACCGGATGGCTCGTGGCCGCCGTCGGCGGGATCCTGCTCGTAGGGTCGGCGGTGAGCCGGTCGATACCGCTGCTCATAGCGGGCATGCTGCTGTTCGGCATCGGCAGCGCGACGAACCAGCAGAGCCGCTACGCGGCCGCCGACCTGGCCGCGCCGCACCGCCGGGCCCAGGATCTGTCCCTCGTCGTGTGGTCCACGACCATCGGTTCGGTGATCGGGCCGAACCTCGCCGATCCCGGTGCCGCCGTGGCGTCGGCCCTCCACCTGCCTCGACTGGCCGGCGCGTTCGTCCTGGCCACCGTCTGCATGGCGCTGGCATCAGCCCTGTTGTGGGGCCTGCTGCGCCCCGACCCGCTCGTATTGTCCCGCCAGTACCAGGCCGCCGAAGGACTACCGGAAAGCGGCACGGGCACCTCGCAGACCGGCACGCTGCGCGCGGGCCTGCGCCACCTTCGCCACGCCCCGCGGGCGGCCTTCGCGTGCGTGACCATCGTCGTGGCCCACACGATCATGGCAGCGGTCATGACGATGACCCCCGTCAGCATGTCCCAGCACGGCGCGGGTCTCACCATCGTCGGCGTCACCATCAGCGGACACCTGCTGGGCATGTACGCGTTCTCGCCGCTGGTCGGCTGGCTCTCCGACCGGATCGGCCATCTGTCGACCGTGGTGGCCGGTCAGGCCGTTTTCCTCGGGTCCGCCGTGCTGTCGGGGATGGGCGGCGACTCGGTCGGCATGGTGATGGCAGGGCTGTTCCTCCTGGGGCTGGGCTGGTCGTTCAGCCTGGTGGCCGGCTCGGCCATGCTCAGCGACACCACTCCCGCGGCGCTGCGGCCTGGAGTGCAGGGCACCACGGACACCGCGATGAACGTCGTCGCGGCAGTGGGCGCCGGACTGGCCGGGCCCCTCATGGGCTGGATCGGCTTCGGCGGGCTGAACGCCGCCGCCGGAGCCCTGGTCCTGCCGGTGCTCGCCTTCTGGGCCTTCCTCGTCCGCGCACGGTGAGGGGCCCCCGAACGGTCGCCTGCCACTGACTGTCGCCCCGCTCCGGACCACTGCCCCCGCACCCGCCGGCGGTCTCAGCCGGCCGTGACGCCGCTGCTGTTCGCCACCGGGGACAGGATGGCGCGCGCCGCTCGCTCTCCGGAGAGCAGGGCTCCCTCGATGTGTCCGGCGTGGCCGGTGGCCGTCTCGGTGGAGGCCCAGTGAAGCCGGCCGCCGAGCGCCGGCCGCAGCACGGTTACTTCCTGAGCGGGCAGCGGCGAATGTTATAAGTGTGGGTGATGAGGAGGTCACCGAGCAGGCCCACCGTAAACACCGGCCGGCACGGGCGGTAGGCGATGCCGGCGAATAGAGTGATAAGCCATGGCTATGACGGAACGACTGAACGTCGAGGGACTGCGCTATGCGCGGGCGGTCGCCGAGACGAAATCTTTCAGCGCCGCGGCCCGAGCATACGGCGTCACTCAGCCGGCTTTGTCCAACGGGATCGCGAAACTCGAGGAGCGGCTGGGGGAGAAGCTCTTCGACCGATCGCCGCGCGGTGTGACGCAGACGGCGTTCGGCACCCGCATTCTGCCCCTCATCGACCGTGCCGTGGCCGCGCTCGACGCCGTCGCGGCGGAGGCCAGGCGGCTGACCGAACCGGGTGAGCAGAAGATCCGCATGGGGGTCTCGCCGCTGATCGGCGCGCATCTGGTGGCGCGGGCGTTCAGCGCGGTCTGCGACCTGCCGACACCACGCGACCTCGTCCTGCGCGAGGCGAACATGCAGGACCTGCGTGACGGTCTGCGGGCCGGGCAGCTCGACATCATCCTCATCCCGGCCGTGACGGCGATGCCACGCTTCGAGCACCGGATCATCGACGTCGAACCCATCGTCGTCGTCGGCACCGCCGCCGGGGACGATGCCACCCTCGAACTCGCCGAAGCCGCAGACGAACAGTTCATCCTCGTGCCGGACGCGTGCGGACTCACGACATTCACCACCCAGCTTTTCCATTCACACGAAGTTCCCTTGCGCGCGTATCCGGGGGAAGCGGCCAGCTACCGGGTGCTGGAGGAATGGGCCGGTCTGGGGCTGGGCTCGGCAATCATTCCCCGGTCCAGGCTCACGTCCCCCGATGTTCCCCACCGCCCGCTGCTGAACGACGGCCGCGAGGTGCAGATCTCCTTCGAAGCCGTATGGAACCCGGACTCCGCGCTGTGCGCGGACCTCACCCTTCTCGCGCAGGCACTCGGCGCGGCTCGCTAGGTATACGCAATGCTTATGAAGTGATTCAGTAGGCGCCCCTACCGGATCTTCAGGCTTACGCCTAACTTCGCGGTTGTGCTGCGGGGGTGCCGCAGCGCATTCGACGAACCGGAAAGAAGATGTCGAAGGAGTGCAGTGTGAGTGGTGTGCGCGTCGCCCCGTGGCAAAACGACAGTTTTCCCTCTCCGCCCTCCGAATTGCTTGCGGGTATGCAGGCTCGTCGGCCCAACGGCGAGCTGATCGGCATTGATCGGGTGCTGCTGAGGAGCTTTCCCCTCGCAACAGGCTGGAACGAGCTACTGGGCCGGGTTCGCGCCGATTTCAGCCTGGAGCTGGAGTACCGCGAACTGATCATGCTGCGGGTGGCCGTGCTGAACCATGCCGACTTCGAATGGGGTGTGCATTACCCGGCGTACTTGCAGGCGGGTGGCACCGAGGAAAAGTGCCTCGCCCTTAAGGAGCAAAGCGTGAGCGGCGGCGTTTTCGGCGAAGAGGAGCGCGCCCTGATCACGCTCACCGACCAGTCCACGAAACAGGTTGAGGTGAATGCTGACGTCATCGAGGAACTGAAGAACCTGTTCGGTGAGACCAAAACAGTGGAAGCGGTTGCCACGGTCGCGGCCTACAACATGGTCTCTCGCTTCCTGGTGGCGCTGGCCATCTGACGTGGCGGCCCGGCGACCCGGAGCCGCCGCCGGGCGGGTGGGGGATGCGGCAGGCGGGCAGGTCAGGTGTCGGCACCGACCTTGGGGGTGTCGGCGCTCTTCGACGGCGGTTCGGGGGCGGCGCCGGAGTGGAGGACGGAGCGGGCCCGGTCGGCGTCGAAGTCGTTCTCCCATGTGCCGATCACGATGGTGGCGACGGCGTTGCCCAGGACGTTGATGAAGACGCGGCCCTCGTTGAGGATGCGGTCGACGCCGACGATCAGGGAGAGGGCGGCCAGGGGGATGTGGCCGACCGCGGTGACGGTGCTGGCGAGCACGATGAACGCGCCGCCGGCGATGCCCGCGGTGCCCTTGCTGGTGAGCATCATGACGCCCACCATCACCAACTGCTGCTGCCAGGAGAGGTCGATGCCCACGGCCTGGGCCAGGAACAGGGAGGCCATCGTGAGGTAGACCGCGGAGCCGTCCAGGTTGAAGGAGAACCCGGAGGGGATGACGATGCCGACCACGGGACGGCCGATGCCGAGGATCTCCAGCTTGCGCACCAGCTGCGGCAGGACGGCCTCGCTCGAACAGGTGCTCAGCGCGACGAGCAGCTCGGCCTTCAAGAACCGCATGAGGCCGAACAGGCTCAGACGGCAGGCGCGCATGATGGCCCCGAGCACGACCAGCACGTACAGGACGCAGGTCGCGGTGAACAGGACGATCAGGTAGGCGAGTTGTTTCAGGCTTTCCGCGCCGTAGGTGGCGACGACCGTGGCCAGCGCGCCGAACGTGCCCAGCGGTGCCAGGCGCATCACCCAGCCCACGATGCGGAACACGACGTCCGACAGGGCCCGGATGCCGCGGGTCAGCGGAGCGGCGTCCTCGCCGGCCATGTTCAGTGCCACGCCGAAGACGATCGAGACCATGAGCGCGGCCAGGATCGCGTCCCCGGTGATCGCGCCCAGCAGCGAGGAGGGAATCAGGGAGGAGACGAACCCGGTGAAGGTGGCGTGCTCGGTGGCGGTCTCGGGCACGTCGTCCGCGTTCAGCGTCGAGGGATCCACGTTCAGACCGGACCCGGGCTGGAAGATGTTGGCGACCACCAGTCCGATCAGCATCGACACCAGCGACAGCACCAGGAAGTAGCCGATCGCCTTCACCCCGATCCGGCCCGCCTTGCGCAGGTTGTCCATGGAGGCGATGCCGGTGGTCACCACGCAGAAGACGACCGGGACCACGATCATCTTGACCAGAGCGATGAACCAGTCGTTGAGCGGCTTCAAATCCTCACCGAACCCCGGGGCGAGGACGCCGACCACGATCCCGAGGACCGCGGCCAGCACGACCTGGAACCACAGCTCACGTAGCAGACGGTTCAGCCGCGACCGCTGCGGGCGGCCGACGGCAGTGGTGGCGCGTGTCATCGTTGGTGCTCCCTTGCACGACGATCGTGTGTATCCCGGTCCCGATGGACGCGGCTGCGCCGGCGGCAGGGGCCCCACGGCCGAGTGGGGCCCGCCTGCCGCGGTGCCGGTTCAGCTGTGCAGGTCGCGCAGCACCTTGTAGAAGGCGGCCTTGCCCTCGAAGCCGATGCCGGGGATGTCGGTCAGGCCGACCCGGCTTTTGTTGACGACGGCGTCGTCGGCGAAGCCGCCGGTGGGCTGGAACTCGCCCGGGTAGGACTCGTTGCCGCCGAGCTTGAGGGCGGCGGCGATGTGCAGGGAGAACTGGTGTCCGCCGTGCGGGACGCAGCGCCGGGAGGACCAGCCGTGCTGCCGGAGCATGTCCTGGACGCGCAGGTACTCCGTCAGGCCGTAGGAGAGGGCGGGGTCGACCTGGATGGTGTCGCGGTCGGGGCGCAGCCCGCCGTAGCGGATCAGGTTGCGGGCGTCCTGGAGGGAGAAGAGGTTCTCGCCGGTGGCGATGGGTCCGGCGTAGTGCTCGGCGACGGTGGCGTTGAGCTGGTAGTCCAGCGGATCGCCGATCTCCTCGTACCAGAACAGGCCGTAGGGCTCGATGGCCCGCCCGTACTCCAGCGCCGTGGCGAGGTCGAAGCGGCCGTTGACGTCGACGGCCAGCCGGGAGCCGTCGCCGTCCAGCACGTCGATGACGGCCTCGATGCGGCGCAGGTCCTCGGCCAGGTCGGCGCCGCCGATCTTCATCTTGACCACGTCGTAGCCCTGGTCGAGGAAGCCGCGCATCTCGTCCTGTAGATCGGCGAGGGTCTTGCCCGGCGCGTAGTAGCCGCCGGCGGCGTAGACGAACACCGAGTCGTCGGGCTCTCCGTCGCCGTAGCGCTCGGAGAGGTACCGGTACAGCGGCTTGCCCTCGATCTTGGACGCGAGATCGAACAGTGCCATGTCCACCACGCCGACCGCGACCGAGCGCTCGCCGTGTCCGCCGGGCTTCTCGTTGCGCATCATGATGTCCCACGCCTTGGCGGGATCCAGGCGGCCCCGCTCGTCCAGGAGGCTGCCGGGCTCCGCTCCCATCAGCCGCGGCAGAATGCGCCGGCGCAGGATCTCACCGGCGCTGTAGCGCCCGTTGGAGTTGAAGCCGTAGCCCACGACCGGCTTGCCGTCGCGGATGACGTCGCTCTCGATGGCGACGATCGAGCAGTCCATGGAGCTGAAGTCGATCCAGGCGTTGCGGATCGAGGAGCTGATCGGGACGGTGCCCTCGTAGACGTTGGTGATCTGCACGCGACGGCCTTTCTCATATCTTATAAGTTGCGTCGGTGTTAGGCTGAGGCGTCCTGATGGGGACTGTCAAGGGGTGCGAGGACCCGGAAAGGATGCACTGGGGGCGATGCCAGGTACGAACACCTTCCTCAGCAAGAGCGATCTCGCCTACGCGGAACTCCGCGGCCGGATCCTCACCGGTGCCCTCCCCGCCGGCTCACGGCTCGCGCAGTACGACCTCGCCGAGTCCCTCAATATGAGCATCACGCCCTTGCGCGAGGCGATCCGCCGCCTCAGCAGCGAGGGACTGGTCACCGTGGAGACCCACCGCGACGTGCGTGTCTCCCCCATGAGTTCGCACGAGGCCCGGCAGCTGTTCGAGGTGCGTCTGTCCCTGGACCCCACCGCCGCGGAACTCGCCGCCACCCGGCGCACCGCGGCTGACATCACCACCATGCGAGCCGCGGTCGACAGGCTGCTCCCCGTCACACGTCAGTGGGGCGAGGAGGCGCTCACCGCGCACCGCGCCTTCCACCAGGCGCTGTACCGGGCCTCGCACAACGATGTCCTCATCCGGCTCCTCGACGACCTGTGGGACAAGTCCGACCGCTACCGCCGCCTCGGACTCGAACTCCCACCCGGCGACGAACCCCGCACCCGGGACCTGCGAGAGCATCGCCAACTCGTCGACCTCATCGAGGAGGGGCGGCCCGCCGAAGCCGCCCGGCTGATGCGCGACCACATCACCAACAGCCTCACCGCCACCGCCATCAGCGCCCTCGAGGACCGTGAAGGCGCCCGTACGGTGTGAGACGCGGGAGAGTTGAGCAGCGCGTCGACCGGACGCAGGATGACGGGGGGCTGGCAGCGGCTTCATCCGGTGGGCTATGTTGTGCTGCTATGACGACCGGGACGGCATTGCGCCACACACGGATTGGTGACCCGGTGCTCTTCTGAGCGCCGTACGGGCCGGTGCCGGCCCGCTGTTGGACCGAGGACCTGGTGCTGCTGCGCGGGCTCCACCTCCGTCGTGTTGATCACAGGCTCGACACATCAACCACGACAGGAGAGTTCATGCCCACCAAGATGTTGCAGATTCCCACCGCGGACGGCCAGGCCGACGCGTTCGCGGCCTTCCCCGACGGTGGCGGGCGGCACCCGGGGGTGCTGATGTACGCGGATGGCTTCGGTATCCGGCCCGTGCTGCGGGAGATGGCCCGCGAACTCGCCGAGCACGGGTACTTCGTGCTCGTCCCCAACCTCTTCTACCGGCACGGCCCGGCACCGGTGATCGAACTTCCCGAGTACATCGGAGAAGAAGTCCGGCCCGCGGTCTTCGCCCAGCTGATGCCCTTGATCGAGGCGCATACCGCCGAACGTGTCCTGAGCGACGCCGACGCCTACCTCAGGTTCCTCACCACCCAGCCCGAGGTCGGCGCCGGACCGGTCGCGGTGACCGGCTACTGCATAGGCGGCCTCCTGGCCATGCGCACCGCCGCGGCCCACCCCGGCCAGGTGGCCTCCGTCGCCGCATTCCACGGACCCGTGGATGTCGATGGACCTGACCTCTTCTCCAAGCTCACCGCCGAGATCCACCTGGGCCACGCCGAAGGCGACATGACACCTGAAGCCCTCGGCGAGCTCAACCAGGCCCTGGACGCCGCAGGTGTCAGCTACACCTCGGAGATCTACCCCGGCACCATCCACGGCTTCACCATGTCCGACACCGACGCCTTCGACCCCGCCGCACTCCAGCGCCACTGGGACCGCCTGCTGCCCCTTCTCCGCCGCACCCTGGCCAACGGCTGAGGCGCCGGCCCGGAAACCGGCGCACGGTCCCCGGCACCCTGTGGGTTCTCCAGGCCCACCTCGGCATCGGCAAACCCCATGTCACCGCCCGGATGGACGACCGGCGGGGTGTTCGCCACCGCGAGCGGACTACCTGGCCGCCTCCGGATCCGCCGACCGCGTGTCTCCCATCTCCACGCGGAAGGGGTATGTCCCGGCTGCGGTGAACGCGTCGTGGATCGGCATGAGGAGTGAGGTGAGACGACGGACGTTCGCGTCGCCGATCGGCGTCCACAGCGCGGCGCAGTGCGCGTCGGTCTCTGCCTCGATCTGCTCGCGCGCCGCGACGCCGGCATCGGTCGCGGTGCCGTCGGCGTTGAGCCAGCCGCGTGCGACGAGGCGTGACGTCGCCGCGGCCACCTCCTCGTCGCTCCACAGCCGGGTGGCACGTGCGATCGCTTCCGGGAAGTGGCCGGTCGCGGTTTGCAGAACGTTGCCGTCGCACGGCCCGATGTCGTTGGCGGCGAGCACGGTGACATGCGCGTCGCCGCGCCACTCGCGCACCACCGTGATCTGCTGCCATAGCGCGACGAGCGGATCGGAGGGGAGGGGGACCGAGACGTTGGCGGCGGCCATCGGCTTTCCGGCGTAGTCGGCGCTCGCGACGACCGGGTCGATCAGCGATCGTGCCTCCGCGATCTGATCGGCCGTGAGGTCTACGTCGACGCGACGCAACGCACGGTCGGCGGCCGCGAAGCGAGCGGCCTGCCACTGTTGCGGCGTTGCGGTATCCCACACGCCTGCCATGGCCCGCACCGACCGCGGGCTGAAGCTGTAGAAGGCCGCGAGCGTGACCTGCCAGGGAACTGCGCCCATCGGGGCCGCCCGGAACGCGAAGTACGCCGGACCGTACTCGGTCACGCCGAGCTTCCCGGCCTCTTCCGGTGCCTCGGGGATGAAGTAGATGAACAGGTGGGTCGCGTTGATGGTGAGGCTGACCTCGCGAACGGCGTTCAGGTCCATATTGGCACGACCAAAGGTGCTGGTGAGATGCATCGCAGGGTGTCTCCTGGCACGTCGTAGGATCAACGTCGGGTGAGGGGTGGCGCAAGGGTGAGCGGCTCCGGCGCGGTGATCCGTGCGGAGATCGCGCCGAGTTCTTGTACGTCGATCCGGACCGTGTCTCCCGGTGCCAGGTAGGGGCGGTGGTCGGACAACTCCTGGATGCAGCCGGTGCCCACGGGGCCGCTGGCGAGGATGTCACCGGCTCGCAGCGTGGTGCCGCGCGACGCGTGCGCCAGCATCTCGCCGAACGACCAGTGGATCTCGTCCCAGCTGCCGCCGCCGTAATGCTCGTCGTTGACGTACCCGTCCATCCGCAGCGCATAGCCCTTGCCCGAGCGGTAGGGCTCCAGCTCGTCGGGGGTGACGAGGAACGGGCCGAGGCTGGTCGATGCGTCCTTGCTCTTGGACGGGCCGTACACGAACCCCATCTCGCTTGCGGAGATATCGCGTGCGCTCCAGTCGCAGTAGACCAGGTAGCCCGCGATGTGCTTCTCCGCCGTGGCGGCGTCGAGGTTCGAACAGTCCCCGGCGACCACCGCGGCGACCTCGACCTCGTAGTCCCAGTCCTGCGCGCCCGGGGCGATGGGGATCTCGTCGTGCGGTCCCTTGATCGCCGCCGGGTTGGAGAAGAAGAAGAGCGGATACTCGTACCAGACCGGGCTGACCGTACCGTCGCCGACGGCTGCCTTACCCGCGTTGCTGATGTGGCGCTCGAACGCGGCGAAGTCCCGGACCGCCGGGGGTACCGGTATCGGCGCCAGCAGGTGGGCCGTGGCCAGCTCCACGATCTCGGTCGGTTCCCTGGTGGCGGCGGCCTCCAGCCCGCCTTCGGCGCGCAGCAGCTCCAGCAGGTCCGTACCCAGGGCGTGAATGGTGTTGTCGTGTACCACGCCGCAGCGTGTGGAGCCGTCCGCGGAGCGGTAGCTGACCCATCTCATCGGGCAAGCACCTCCCGGGTGTAGTCGTGGAACCGCCGTGCGCTGATCACGACCGTCTTCATGCGCCCACCGTCCGCGCGAACGCAACGATCTCCTCGACGAAAAGCTCCGGCTCCTCCAGAGCGGCGAAGTGGCCGCCCGCGGGGATGTCGTCGTTGAAGTAGCGCAGGTCGTGGTAGGCGCGCTCGGCCCAGATGCGCGGGGTGCGCGTCAGTTCGTCCGGGAAGACGCTGACACCGACGGGAAGGTCCAGCTCGGTCGGAGCGAGCGGCTGCCGGGCGTACTCCCAGTACAGGCGGGCGGAGGAAGCACCGGTACCGGTGAACCAGTAGAGGGAGATGTGGTCGAGGATCTCGTCGCGGGTGAGGGCGTCGGGCCGGGTCCAGTCGAGGAACTTCTCGTAGATCCACGCGGCCTGCCCGGCCGGGGAGTCGGTCAGGGCGTAGCCGATGGTCTGCGGCCGGGTGCGCTGTACGACGTGGTATCCGGAATGGACGGCGAAGAAGCGGCTGCCCTGTTCGAGCGCGGCCTTCTCCTCGGGGGTCGGATCGTCGCCGACCGGCGGTGCGGCGAGGAACTCGGGGAAGTTGACGTGGATCGCGCGCAGACCCGCCGGGCGCTGCGCCCCCATGCGGGTCGCGACGACCCCGCCCCAGTCGCCGCCCTGGGCCAGGTAGGAGTCGTAGCCGAGGCGCTGCATGAGTACGCCGTACGCGCGGGCGATCCGGTCCGGGTTCCAGCCGGTGGAAGTGGGCTGGTCGGAGAAGCCGTAGCCGGGCATCGAGGGGATGACGAGGTGGAAGCCGCGCTCGGTGAGCGGGCCGACGGTCTTGAGGAACTCCAGGAACGAGCCCGGCCACCCGTGCAGCAGCAACAGGGGAGTGGCGGCGGGGCGGGGCGAGCGCACGTGCAGGAAGTGGATGCCGAGACCGTCGAGGGTGGTACGGAACTGGCCCAGCTCGTTGAGCTGCCGCTCGAGCTTGCGCCAGTCGTAGCCGGAGGCCCAGTAGTCCAGCAGTTCCTGGAGCCGCTCCCGCTGCACTCCCTGGCTGCTGTCGGGTGTTGTCTCCCGGCCGGCCAGGCGTACCCGGCGGAGTCGGTCCTTCAGATCCTCCAGGGCACTGTCCGGAATGTCGATGCGAAACGGTGTCACGCTGTTCGATGTCACGATCACCACGGTGCGGCCGCGATGCGTCCCCGGTCCAATGATTGTTCCGTAAAACGTCATACGAAGCTTGTATAACGCCAGCTAGGATGGGTCGGTGTCCGATCCCTTCCCCGCGCCCGTGGACCTCGACCTGCGGCTGGTGCAGTGCTTCACGGTGGTCGCCGAGCACCAGCATTTCGGCCGTGCCGCCGAGGCGCTGCACACCACCCAGCCGTCACTGAGCCGGCAGATCCGCCGTCTCGAACAGCAAGTGGGCGCCCGCCTGCTCGACCGCACCACGCACGGCACCCGGCTCAGCGAGGCCGGCGAGATCTTCCTGCCCCAGGCCAAGGAGCTGCTGCGCGCCGCGGTCGAGGCGATGGCCCGCACCCGCGCCGCGGCCCGGCCCAGCAGCGTCACCATCGGCTACACCAAGGGGCTGATCATCACTCCGGCCGTGCGCGCCCTGCGCGACCGCCATCCCGATGCCGAGGTCCACACCCGCCTGCTCGCCTGGAACGACTCACGCGGCGCGTTGCTGGAGCACCGCGCCGACGCGGTGGTGACGCGGCTGCCGTTCCCCACCGACCAGCTACGCGTCACCGTCCTCTACGACGAGCCGCGCGTGCTGGTCGTGCCGCGAGACCATCGTCTGGCCGGCAAGGAGTGGGTCACCCTCGACGACATCGCCGACGAGCCGATCCCCCACGTACGCCAGTCCGACCCGTTGCTGAACGCCTACTGGCGGCTCGACCCCCGGCCCGACGGTCGGCCCGCGCCCGACGGCCCGCTGGTCGAAGCCCTCGAGGACAAACACGAACTCATCGCCGCCGGGCGGGCGGTGGCCATCGGGCCGCCCCTCGACTACGCGACCGGCCTGCATCCCAGCCTCACCACCGTCCCGTTGCACGGGGTCGAACCCAGCCAGGTCGTGCTCGCCACCCGCACCGGCGACCGCAGCCGCCTGGTCACCGCTTTCCGCAAGCATGCCGAAACTCTGCTCACCGGAGACCACCGGGCTGGACTGGATCGCCCGGCAGGTGGGGCGCGGGGCCGCCGCGGGTGAAGCGGCGCAGGACCTGCTCGGCCTCGGCGGCACCCAGGCGCGGGGCTGGTGTCAGAGCAATGCCTCCGCGGTGATCGGCAGTTCGCGGACGCGGCGGCCGGTGGCGTTGAAGACCGCGTTGGCGATGGCGGGCGCCACACCGGTGATCACCAGCTCGGCGAGGCCCTTGACCCCGAGCGGATCGGCGTCGTAGTCCTCACTGTCGAGGTAGACGGCTGTGAGGTCGGGGACGTCGGCGTTGACCGGGACGAGGTAGTCGGCCAGGTTGGCGTTGACGATCCGGCCGTCGCGGTGGTCGGTGACGGTGTGCTCCAGCAGGGCCGCACCGATGCCGCCCACCATGCCGCCGATCGCCTGGCTCTCCGCCAGCTTGGGACTGATGATCCGCCCCGCGTCGTACACGGAGAGCATCCTCCGCACCCGCACCAGGCCCAGCGCCAGCACATGCACGACGAACGGCAACCGGGCGGACGCGGGCGCCCCCTCGTCTTCGGCGTGTGTCGAAGCAGGACCGCGCAGGGCTTGTCGACAGGTGCTCACTTCTCCGTCTCCGGTGGGTGGGGGATCGGGCTCGGTCCCCCAGGAAACCGTCTACGGCGCACGGGAGGGAGGTCGAGTTAAGGGGGGTACAAGCTCGACCTCCCTGTCCGCCGGCAGATGACTACGGTGGACCGCATGGATGAGCGATCGGACAACCGCGCCGAGATCCGTGACTTCCTCGCCGGCCGCCGGGCCAGGATCACCCCGGAACAGGTCGGGCTGCCCACCAGCGGCAGGCGCCGCGTCCCGGGGCTACGGCGCGAGGAGGTCGCCGTCCTCGCCGGGGTCAGCACGGACTGGTACACACGGCTGGAGAAGGGCCACATCAGCGGCGTGTCCGTGGACGTCCTCGGCGCCGTCGCCCGCGCCCTGGACCTGGACGAGGACGAACGCACCTACCTGTTCGACCTGGCCCACGCGGCCCGGCCCGACCGCCGCGCCCCCGCCCGGCGCAAGAACGCCGAGGTCCCGTCCAGCGTCCAGTGGATGCTGGACTCCATCACCCTGTCGGCCGCCTTCGTGGCCAACGGCCGCCTGGACGTCGTCGCCACCAACGCACTGGCCCGTGCCCTGCACGCGCCCATGTTCGACAGCCCCACCACCGCCGAACACGGCCACGCCAACTTCGCCCGCTACCACTTCCTCGACCCCGGCGCCCAGCACTTCTTCGTCGACCACGACGCCGCCTGCGCCACCACCGTCGCCCTGCTGAGGGCGGAGGCCGGTCGCGACCCCTCCGACCGGGAGTTGCGCGCCCTCATCGGCGAACTGTCGACGCTCAGCCCCGAGTTCCGCACCCTGTGGGCCGCCCACAACGTGCGCATCCGCCACGATGGCGCCAAACGGCTGCGCCACCCCGAAGCCGGCCGCCTGGAACTGGCCTACCAGTCCATGGAGCTGCCCATGCCCCGCCGGGCCGGCTATGTGCTCACCCTCTACACCGCGGAACCGGACACCCCCTCCGAAGAGCGCCTGCGGCTCCTGGCCAGCTGGGCGGCCACCCCTTCACGGTCCGCACAGGGGCTGTCACAATAATTAATAATTAATGCCCGGCGCTATCATGGGGCCGCGTTCGCACGCTGCGGCGCCTCACCCCGCGCGCCCCGGGCGCGCCCGATGTCAAGGAGATGGCGGCATGGCGGCCTACAGTGCCCGAGGCGTCCATGGACAGGTGGTCCAGTCGCTCGGAGCGCGCATCGTGGGCGGCGCCATGCCCGAGGGCAGCACGCTGGATGTGCGGGCCCTGGGGGAGGAGCTCGACGTCAGCCTGACCGTCATGCGCGAGTCGCTGAAGGTCCTGGCCGGCAAGGGACTCATCGACGCGCGGCAGAAGCGGGGCACGTTCGTCAGGGAGCGCAGGCACTGGAACCTGCTCGACGCGGACGTCATCCGCTGGCGCGTCGACGGGGGCGCCGGCGAGGAGCTGATGCGGGACCTCGCGGACGTCCGCTCCATCATCGAGCCCGCGGCCGCGCGCCGCGCCGCCCTGCACCGGACGGACGCCGATCTCGGCACCCTGGAGGCGGCGCTCGAGGCCATGGGACGGGCCCGGGTGGACTCGGCCGAGGCCGACGCCGCCGAGGCCGACGCGGCCTTCCATCGCGCTCTTCTGGCGGCCACCGGCAACGAGATGCTGGCCCGGATGGACCTGCTGCTCGAACCCGGCCTGCGGGAGCGTGACCGCCTCGTCCACGCGCATGCCTCCGTCGATGACCCCGTGCCCAGTCACCGTGCCGTCTTCGACGCCGTACGCGACCGAGACCCGGTCCGGGCCGAACTCGCCATGCTCGACCTGCTGGCGAAGGCTGTCGAGGACCTGGGCCGGCTCGCCGGGCCCACGGCCGCTCCGGCGGGGCGCGGGTCCTCCGGCGAGGCCCGCTGATCCGGCGATCGCCGTGCGGCCGGTCTCCTGTGATCGGCGCCTCAGTCGGGTGCCTTGGCATCACCCAATAATTCATATTTAATGATGTCGCTGGGTCGGCCGCGTTCCGTCGGCCGATCCCGCCCACCCGTTCGCGCCGCAGCCTTCGGAGCCGCCCATGCCCTCCTCGTATCCGCAGCCTCCCGGGACAGCGCCTCGTTTCGACGGACGGGTCGCCGTGGTCACGGGAGCGGCCGGCGGAATCGGTGCCGCGATCGCTCGGCGGCTCGCGGACGAGGGAGCCCGCGTCCTCGTCGCCGACATCGACACCGCCGAAGGGGAACGCACGGCCCGTGCCATCCGGGACACCGGCGAAGAGGCCCTCTTCCACCCGACCGACGTGAGTGACGAGGAGTCCTGGGCCTCGGCACTGGAAACCGCGCACCGCGCGTACGGCCCGGTCTCGGCCCTCGTCCAAGGCGCCTACGCCGTGCGCGTAGCCCCCGCCCACGACACGACGCTCGACCAGTGGAACCAGCAGCTCGGCGTCACGCTCACCGGCGCCTTCCTCGGCTTCCGGGCCTGCCTGGACGATCTGCGCGCCACCCGCGGCAGCGCCGTCCTGATCTCCTCGGTCCACGCCCTCGTCGGACTGCCGGGCCGCCCCGCCTACGCCTCCGCCAAGGCCGGACTCACCGGCCTGGCCCGCCAGTTGGCCGTCGAGTACGGGCCCGACGTACGGGTCAACTCCCTGCTGCCCGGACCCGTGCTCACCCGCGCCTGGGACGGCATCGGCGAGGAGGACCGGCGGCGCAGCGCGGAGCAGACCGTGGCCGGCCGGCTCGGCAGCCCCGAGGAGGTCGCCGGGGCCACCGCCTTTCTGCTGAGCGACGACGCCTCCTTCATCACCGGCAGCTCGCTGGTCGTCGACGGTGGTTGGAGCGCCTACAAGACCTCTTCCTGAAGCGCGCCCGCCCCGCGGGGGACGCCCGTGCCCGGCACCCCGACCGGCCGGCGGTGCCCGGCCGTACCAAGGAGAAGCATGAAGATCACCCGCGTCGAGACCTTCGCCGTGCCGCCCCGCTGGCTGCTGTGCCGCGTCGAGACGGACGACGGCGTCGTCGGCTGGGGCGAGCCCATGGTCGAGGGTCGCGCGGCCACCGTCCGCACCGCCGTGCACGAACTGGCCGAACTCCTCGTCGGGCGGGACCCGCTGCGGATCGAGGACCACTGGCAGACCATGACCAAGGGCTCGTTCTACCGTGGCGGCCCGGTCCTCTCCAGCGCGGTCGCCGGGCTGGACCAGGCACTCTGGGACATCGCCGGCAAGGTCTACGGCGCCCCCGTGTACCAGCTGCTCGGCGGTCCGGTACGGGACCGGGTGCGGGCCTACACCTGGGTCGGCGGTGACGAGCCCACGCAGATCGCCGAGGCCGTGCGGGAACAGGTGGAGGCCGGATTCACCGCCGTCAAGATGAACGCCAGTGGGCGGATGAACCGGCTGGCGACCACCCGTGACATCGATGAGGTCGTCTCCCGTGCCGCCGCCGCGCGCGAGGCGCTCGGTGACGACCGGGACTTCGCCGTCGACTTCCACGGCCGGTTCACGGTCGCCAACGCCATCAAGGTGCTCCCGCACCTGGCCCCTTTCAACCCGCTCTTCGTCGAGGAGCCCCTGCTTCCCGAGTACACCCACCGGCTGCGCGACCTGGTCGCGGCGTCCCCGGTGCCGCTGGCCACCGGAGAACGCCTGTACTCGCGTACCGATGTGCTCCCCGCCCTCACCGCCGGGGTGGCGGTCGTCCAGCCCGACCTGTCCCACGCGGGCGGCATATCCGAGGTGCGCAGGATCGCCGCGCTCGCCGAGACCTTCGACGTACTCCTCGCGCCGCACTGCCCGCTGGGGCCCGTATCGCTCGCCGCCAGCCTCCAGGTCGCCTTCACCACGCCGAACTTCCTCATCCAGGAGCAGAGCATAGGCATCCACTACAACGTGGGCGCCGGTCCGCTGGACTACCTGGTCGACACCACGCCGCTGCGCTTCCACGACGGCCACCTGCCGCGGACGGCGGCCCCTGGCCTCGGCATCGACGTGGACGAGAAGGCGGTCCGCGCCGCCGACAACACCGTCGCCGACTGGCACAACCCGCTGTGGCGGCACACCGACGGCTCCTTCGCCGAGTGGTGACCCCCGCCCGTCCCCGACCTTCCTGGACCTCAACGTGAACCGCCCGCACACCGTGAACGCCGACACCTTCCCCGCCGTGCTGCGGCGCACCCGGCTGGCCGCCATCGTGCGCGGCTCGGACGCCGATGCCGCGCTGCGCACGGTCCTGGCCCTGCTGGACGAGGGCGTGGCCCTCGTCGAGGTCTCCCTCAACACCGCCGACGCCCTCGGCGTCATCCGCCGCGCCGTCGCCGAGGCCGGCCCCTCGGCCCTCATCGGAGCCGGCACCGTGCTGACCGAGGACGACGTCGCCCGTGCCCGGGAAGCGGGCGCGAGCTGGATCGTGACCCCCGCGCTCACGGAATCCGTGGCGGCCTCGGTCCGCGCCGGACTGCCGGTCCTGGCCGGCGCCCTCACTCCGACCGAGGCCGTAGCCGCCCGGCGGGCCGGGGCCGACGCCGTCAAGCTGTTCCCCGCCTCGATCGGCGGCCCCGGCTACCTGAAGGCCCTGCACGACCCCTTCCCCGACCTGCCCTTCGTGCCGGTCGGCGGCGTGGACCTCACCAGCGCCGAGCGGTACCTCGCGTACGGCGCCGTCGCGGTCGGTGTCGGCTCGCCCGTGGTGGGCGACGCCGCGCACGGCGGTGACCTTGAGGCCCTGCGCGCACGCGCCCGCCGCTTCGTCACGCTCTGCGCCCACGACGCCCACCAGGGGGAGGCGTGACCACCACCCCGGACAACGCGCCCGTCGACGTGCTCACGTTCGGCGAGACCATGCTCGCCGCGCAGCTGCCCGGACCGCTCGCCGTCGGCGCCGAGGCCCGGACCACCATCGCCGGCGCCGAGTCCAACGTGGCCATCGGCCTGGCCCGGCTGGGCCACCGGGCCGCCTGGGCGGGCCTGGTCGGTGACGACGAGCCCGGCCGCCTGATCCTGCGCACGCTGCGCGGCGAAGGCGTCGACACGACCCACGCCGGGGCCCGTCCCGAAGCCCCCACCGGCGGCATGCTCCGCGAGCGGCGCGTCGCCGACCTGGTGCGCGTCCACTACTGGCGCAGCCACTCGGCCGCCTCGCTGCTCGCCCCCGCCGACCTCGCGCCCGCCCTGGACGCCGGCGCCCGCGTCCTGCACCTGACCGGCGTCACCTGCGCACTCGGCCCCGGCCCGCTGAAAGCGGTGCGCGAGGCCGCCGCCCACGCGCACGCCCACGGCTGGACCGTCGCCCTGGACGTCAACCACCGGCAGCGGCTCTGGACGGTCGAGGAGGCGGGCAGGGCGCTGCTCCCGCTGCTGCCGCACATCACCGTCCTGATCGCCTCGGACGACGAACTGCCCGTGGTGACCCACGCCCTCGCCGACCGGCCCGAGGGGGAGGAACGGGCCGTCGGCGCGCTGCTGGACGCCGGAATACGCGACGTGGTCGTCAAGCGCGGGGGAGCGGGGGCCGCCTTCCGTGACCGGGACGGCTCCCGGCACGCCGTGCCCGCCCTGCACGTGCCCGTACGGGACACGGTGGGGGCGGGTGACGCGTTCTGCGCCGGTTATCTCTCCGGGCTGCTCGACGGACTGCCACCGGAGCAACGCCTCGCCCGCGCCAACACGCTCGGGGCCTTCGCCGTCGCCTCGGACGGCGACTGGGAGGGGCTGCCCCGCCGCGACGAACTGCCCCTGCTCGCCGCGGCCCCGGGGACCACGATCCGCTGACCGCCGCCCACGACCACCGGGAGCGCCTCACCATGACCGACCTGACGCCCATGGAGCCATCGGACCGCCTGGAACTCGGCGAGGGCATCCGCTGGGCCGACGGCAGGCTCGTCCTCGTCGACATCCTCACCGGCCGTCTCATGACACCCCGCCAGGACGGCACCGGCCCGCTGCGGACCCTCGCCCGGCTGGACGTCCCCCTGGGCGCGGTCGCCCCGGTCGCCGGCCGGCCCGGCGCCTGGATCGCGGCCGCCGGCACCGGCGTCTGCCTGCTGCGTCCCGGCACCGCTCCCAAGTGGCCGGCCACCCCCGAGCGGGACGCGCCGACACGCATGCGCATGAACGACGGCTGCGCCGACCCGTATGGCCGGTTCTGGGCCGGGAGCATGGCGTGTGACGGGACACCGGACGCGGGTTCCCTGTACCGGGTCGGCCCCGATGGCACGGTCACGCGCGTCCTCGGTGGCATCACCATCCCCAACGGCCCCGCCTTCGACCGCGACGGCACCACGATGTACCTCGCGGACAGCGCCCGCGGTCTCGTACGGCGCTACCCGGTGGACCCGCGCGACGGCGACCTCGGAGCGGGCGAGGAGTTCGTCCGGGTCGAGGACGGCAGCCCCGACGGCATGACCGTGGACGCCGAAGGCGCCCTGTGGACGGCGGTCTGGGGCGCCGGCGAGGTCCGCCGTTATCTGCCCGACGGCACACTGGGGACCGTGCTGCGCCTGCCGGTGGCCCAGCCCGCGGGGATCTGCCTGGGCGGCGACGACGGACGCACCCTCTACGTCACCACGGCCCGCGTGGGACTCCCCGCGCCCGGACCGCTCGACGGCGCGGTGTTCCGGGGCCGGGTCGGCGTGCCCGGTCCGCCGGCGGCCGCCTACGGGCCCCCGGCCATCTGACCGCCGTACGCCCGCACATCTGTGCCCGGCACCATGGCGGACCCATGGTGCCGGGCACAGATGTGCGGGGCCGGTCAGCCGGCCGCCACCGCGACCGATCCCAGGACGTCCCGCGCGCAGCACACGTCCAGGCGCACACCATCGGGGTCGGCCGGCACCCGGGCGTCCAGGACCAGGGGCACGCCCGCCGCACAGGTGCCCAGTTCACGCCGCCGGCGCACATGGCCGGCCGCGTCCCGCAGCAGCAGGACCGCCGGACCGCTGCCCGACGGTACGCACACCCCCGTCACCCTCCCCTCGGCGCACGTCAGTGGCTCGCTCCACCAGGCGTGCCGGCCCACCGAGGTCACCGCGCCGAGACGGGGGCCCAGCGCCATCGTGCCGTCCAGGTGGGCCGAGTCCCCGGGAGCCAGCTCCCGGTAGGGGCCGAGCGCCTCGCATTCCACCACCCGGTGGCTCGGCCGCAGACCGCCGAGGTGCTCCAGCGGCGCCCGTAGCGGATGCTCCATCCAGACCTCGGCCCGCGAACCGCCGTCCGGGTACGGGGCGGTGGGGTCGACGGGGAAGCGGTAGGTCCAGGTACCGGCCGGGCCCACGTGGGCGATCCACCCGGCCGCGTCGGGGAAGCCGACCTTGCCGACGACGTCCTGTGCCGGGACGTGCAGGAGGTCGCCGTGGCGCTCGACGCGCGGCCGTCCGGTGCCCGCGACCAGGTCCACGGTGTCCGGCGCGCCCGATCCGGCCGTCCCCAGCCAGACACCGTCGCCCGGCCGCCGCGCGGGGTGGCCCGGCAACTGGGTGACGTTCCACAGGGCCCAGCGGACGGTCCTCGCCGAGACGTTCCGCGCGGTCAGCCGTACGGCGACGTCGCACCGGCCGGACACCATGGAGATCCGGCGGATCAGCCGCAGCCCGGTGCGCGGGTCGTCGCCGCTGGTGAGGGTGGCGTCGGCGCGTGAGCCGTCGTCCGCCACGGTCACATCGCACGCGTACGCCCCCGAGTCCAGGACAGGGTCCGGCGGGCCCGCCCATTCCCCGGGTCCCGACCAGCCCTGCGGGGCCGGCCACGTCTTGTCCCCGCCCCAGTTGCGCCAGGCGGACATCGGGCCGTCGTGCGGGCCGACGGCCCGCGGGTCACGGGCGTTGAGCGCGTCGTCGAGGAGGTCCGGGTTCCGGTGCAGGAACTCCCGCCCGTCACGGACCGCCGACAGGATGCGGCCGCCCAGCGCCGGCGCGAGGACCAGGCGGATCAGGCCGTTGTCCACGTCCACGACCTCGTGCCCGGCGCGGGCCCGGCGGACGACGCGGACCCGGCCTGCGTCGGCGCGGTGTGCGGGTGTGCTGCTCACAGACGTGCTCCTCGGGGAAACGGAACCGGACGGCAGGGGGAATCCACTGCCGTCCGGTCGGTGCGGGCAGGGGGAGAGGCGGTCCGGCGCGCGGGGTCGGTCCTCGAAGACGGTCGGTCCTGGAAGACGGTCGGTCCTGGAAGACGGTCAGTCCTCGAAGACGAGGCAGACCTTGCCCGCGGCGCGGCCCGCCGCGGCCTGGTAGGCGCCTTCCGCCTCGGCGAGCGGGAAGCGGTCGCTGACCAGGCGCTCGGGGTGCAGTCCCTGCCGGGCCAGCAGCTCGGCCAGCCGGGTCATGCCCTGGACGGAGGTGACCCAGGAGCCGGAGATCAGCACCTGCTTGTGGAGGACGTCGTCCGAGACGTCCAGGGTCATCTGCCCGCCCTCGCCGACGAGGGCGAGCCGGCCGCGCACCCGCAGGGCCTTCAGGGCGAGAGAGCGGGCCGCGGGGTGGCCGGAGCAGTCCACGGCCGCCTCCACACCGGCGCCGCCCGTCAGCTCCAGGACCCGGTCCAGTGGCGCGGCGGAGGAGTCGAGCACCTCGTCGAACAGCCCGAGGGAGCGGGCCCACGCCATCCGCTCGGGGACGACCTCGGCGCCGTACACGGTCCGCACGCCGAAGGCCCGCGCGACCAGCGCGGCGGCGGCGCCCACCGGGCCGAGCCCGGTCACCAGCAGCCGGTCCGCGCCGCTCAGCGCGATCCGGGAGAGCGCCTCGTAGACCGTGCCGATGCCGCAGGCGATGAACGCGCCGTCGACGTACGTCAGCGGCTCGGGCAGCGGCACGCAGGTGTTCTCATCGGCCAGGAGGTAGGGGGCGTGACCGCCGTCGCGCTGCCATCCGTAGGCGGCGCGGGACTCGGAGGTACAGCCGATGAAGTAGCCGCGGGCGCACTCGTCACACTGGCCGCAGCCGGAGATGTGGTAGACGGCCACGCGGTCACCGGGCTTGAGCCGCTTGCAGCCGGGACCGACCTCGATCACCTCGCCGGCCGGTTCGTGGCCGGCCACGACGTTGTCGTACCGGGCACCGCCCTCGCCGATATGACCGTTGTAGATGTAGTGGATGTCGCTTCCGCAGATCCCCGAGGCCCGGGTGCGCAGGACGACCTGGCCGTGGCCGGCCCGGGGGCGGGGCGTCTCGCGCAGGTCGACGGTGCCGTCGCCGGGCAGGAAGGCGCCGGTCATCGTGGCGGTGCTGGTGTGTGTGCTCATGATGTTCCTCGTTGTTCCGTACTGCGTGCGGGCGGGCCGCCGGGGGACCGGGCGGGGTCAGGACGACTGGAGGTCCTTGTGCGCGGCGGGGGCCACGGGGACGGCGCCACGGGCGCGGCGCGCACCCGGGTCCTCGGGCACGTCCAGGTAGCGCCAGGTGAGCAGGGCACCGGCCAGGTACATGCAGATGTAGACGATGACGACGCCGGTGTGGCCCACGAGCGGGTCGACGACGGAGTACGTCAGCGGCCCGACGAAGGTGGAGAGCCCGGCGGCGAGGCTGTAGATGCCCATGGCGTTGCCCTTGTCCTCCTCGGGCACCAGGGACGGCAGCAGCGCGGACAGCGGGATGTATCCGGCGAGCATAATGCCGTAGACGACCGTGGCCAGCAGCGCCACCGCGTAGTTGCCCGGCGCCAGTTGGGGCACCCAGTAGACGAGCGCCACGCCGAGCGCGCAGCCGACGCCGCCGGCCCAGGCGATGGTGTCGCGCCAGCCCAGCCGGTCGCTGAGCCGGCCGAAGAAGGGATCGGCGAGGATGCCGATGACGCCCATGAAGGTGACCAGTGCCAGGTACTTCGACTCGCTGATGCCGATGTCGTCGGTGAAGAACGACGGCAGGAAGACGAAGAACCCGAAGTAGGGCGTCGTGTTGATCATCCGGACCAGCGCGGCGATCCCGGTGCGCGGGTGGCGCTTCAGCACGCTGACACCGCGGAGCAGTTCGGACCGCGGGGAGAAGTCCGGGGCCGTGGTGTCGACCATGGGCCGTGCGCCGCGGGCCTCCCGCACGGCGAAGGAGCCGATCGCCGCGCCGACCACGACCAGCGCCAGGGAGAGCCAGAAGGTGGAGTAGGCACCGACCAGCGGAATGCTGACGGCGGCGATGGCGGAACCGATGGTCGGCAGACCCGCGCTGTAGGCGAACCAGAACCATCCCGCGGCGGACCCGCGCAGCTCCTTGCGGGCGGTGAGCTGGATCCACAGCAGGAACGCGTAGGCGAACAGCGGATAGGCGATGCCACGCAGGCCGTAGAAGACGTAGACGAGCACCTGGTGGTGGCTGGGGAGCGCCGCGGTGAGGAAGAGGACCTCGAACACGATCCAGAGGGCGGCGCCGATCCGCATCACGCGGCGCGGTCCCCACAGGTTGGACAGGGCGCCGGAGAGCCAGGAGCCGATCGCGACGAAGGCGCCGTAGACGCTGATGACCAGACCCGCGCCGGACGAGGTGAAGCCGGTGTCGCGCAGGTACGGCTCCAGGTAGTTGGACTCGACACCGTCACCGATCATGAAGATCAGGACCGCGACGTATCCCCACATCAGGGGGCGGGGGATGCCTATGCGTTCCACCCAGGGCAGCGCGCTGCGCGGCACCGTCGGCGCGCCGGGGGCTGTGCTCATCGAAGTTCCTTCCTGGGGCCCGGGACAGGCCGGGGACGTAGCCGGAAGCGGCAAGCGCAGCCATTAAATATGAATTAATGTGGGCTTTCAATGGTGGTGCCGGTCACATGGCGCGAAGCGGTCTGCCGGTGGGGGAACGACGAGCGGGCACCGGGCGCCGCGGGGGCGCCCGGTGCCCGCAGGGGCTCCGACCGTGCCGGTCAGGAGAAGGGGAGGACGAGGGCTCCCCAGGCGACGACCGGACCGATCGCGACGATGCCGCCGGTGTAGCCGATGACCTGCCGGTAGAAGCGGCGGGTGTCGACTCCGCGGGCGTTGCCGAGGACGAGGGCGCCGTTGGTGGAGAACGGGGAGGTGTCGACGATCGTGGTGGACACCGCCAGGGCGGCGACCAGTCCGGCGGCGCTGAGGTGGCTGGAGAGCAACAGCGGCGCCGCGAGGGGGATGATCGCGGTGAGGATCGCCGTGGAGGAGGCGAAGGCCGAGGTGATGGCCACGGTGAAACACAACACCAGGGCGACGATGAGCGGGGCGCCCAAGTTCGCGGCGTGTTCGGAGACGGACTCGATGATGCCGGCCTTCTCCAGCATCGCGATGTAGGTCATCATGCCCGCCACCAGCAGCAGCGTGGACCAGCTGATGCCGTCCACGGCCTTCTCCTGCCGTTTCATGTCCACCAGCGCCAGCACCGCGCCGGCCACCAGGGCCAGGAAGCCGATCTCCAGGTGGAAGCCGAGCGCACCGATCACCAGCGCGAGCAGACAGACGAGGGTGAGCCACTGCCGCCAGTCGAGCCTGCCGGACGCGACGGGTGCCTCCCCGTCGGTCTCCTCCTGCGCGTTCTCGGCAAAGGGGGCGGGGCGCTTGGCGAGGAACACGTACGTGAGGGCGGACAGCAGCAGGTTGATCGCGAAGCTGGCGGCGAAGAGGGTCGCGGGCGCGACGTGCAGCCTGGTGTCGTCGACGAGACCGAGGACCAGGGCACCGGAGACGGCGAGCGGGGAGAACGCGCCCGCGTGCCCGCCGCTGATCACCATCATCCCGGCCACCAGCGGATTGATCTTGTACCGGTAGGCGAAGTTCATCGCGATCGGCACCAGGAGGGCGACGGCCGCCGGGGTGAAGGTGCCGAACGCCGTGAGCGTCGCGGCGACCAGGAAGAGGACCCAGGGGATCAGCGCCACCTTGCCGCGCACCAGCCGTACGCCGGCGGCGACGAGCCAGTCGATGGTGCCGTTGCGGCGGGCGACGGAGAACAGGTAGGTGACGCCGACGATGGTCACGAAGAGGTCCACCGGGAAACCCTCGAAGATCTCGTCCTCGGTGAGGCCGAGCGAGGCGGTGCCGACGGCGAAGGTGGCGACGAAGGCCAGGATGCCCAGGTTGATCGGCAGGATGGTGCCGACCACGAACATCACCAGCAGCGCGCCTATGGAGATCACTTCAGCAGACATCATTGTCCTTGGTGCGGTGGGGACGGGGGTGCGCGCTCCCGAAGGCGCGAGGTTAACCCGGGGACGGGGGTCATCGACAGGTTCTGGGGAGGGGTGACGGTCGTTCCGGTTCAGGCCGCCTGTGCCCGGCCAGTCCGGGGTACGTAGATCCGGGCGTCGGCGAGCAGACGTGCGGCCCGCTGCACGGTGACCCGGCCCGGCAGGCCGTCCCGCAGGTCCGAGCAGCGGACCGCGACCACGCCCGCGGGGGTGCCCAGGCGCAGCCAGTCGCCGGTCGGTCCGCCCGCGGCCCGGAAGACCACGGAGTCCTCCAGCAGGCCCGCGGTCGCGACGGCGACGGCGGAGGTCAGACCGATGGCGGGGTGGGGGGCGTTCATGGTGAGCATGCGCACCGAGACGTCGTAGTCCTCGGCGGCGACGGCCTCACCGAGCGTCGTCGTATAGGGGACCGGCTCGCCGACCAGGCCGACCTTGGGCACCGCGTCGCCCGGTGCCTGCCCCGGTTCGAGCAGTCCCATCAGCGGCGCGGCGGTGTGCCGGACGGTGCGCAGCCAAGGGGTGTGCGTACGCATCTGCTCCAGCGTCTCGGAACCGGTGCGGGCGGCACTGCGGGCGTCCACCAGGACGACCGGGGCACCGGCGTCCACCATGCTCACCAGCACCGGGTCCGCGGTGCCGACCTTCAGTTCCTGTGCGGCCTGCCCGGTGGGCAGAAGGTGGCCGGTGGTGCGGCCGGCCGGGTCGAGGAAGGTGAGGCCGACCGCGACCCCGCCGGCCCGGGTGCCCGGCACCGTCTGCTCGCCGAAGTCGTGCACGAGGCCACCGGTGGTGTCCACGAGCCCTTCGAGCACCGCGCCGGTGTTGATGTTGCGCATCGTCACCCGGGTGCGGTCGCCGGTGATCGGCACCAGGCCCTTCGCGACCGCGTACAGGGCGACGCCGGTGGCGCAGTTGCCGCAGTTGCTCGTCCACTCGACCGTCCCGGTCCCGATGCCGACCTGGGCGAACAGGTAGTCGATATCCGTACCGGGCTCGGGGGAAGCGCTCACGACCGCCGCTTTGGAGGTGGTGGGGGTGGCTCCGCCGACACCGTCGAGTTCCACCGGATCGGTGGAGCCGTAGGCGGCTACCAGCAGCTTTTCCAGCTCGCCACGCTCGGCGGGGACATGGACCTGGTGAAACAGCCAGCACTTGCTGGTGCCGCCGCGGACCAGCGTCGCGGGAGTGTGCACGTCGGGGGCTCTTTCTCGATCAATCAAGGGAAGGACCGGGAACGGTTACGGGCGCATTGCCGACTCATGAACCGTTCCGGCGAACGCGAAGACCTTCGCAGAGGCGTGCGTTCGGCACAATGGCAGATCGCTTCACCATGGTTTAGCTCAGCTAAACTCGGGCGCCATGTTGAACGTGCGCCGTATGCTCCTGCTCACCGAGGCCGCCGAGCGCGGCTCGCTCACCGCCGCGGCGGAGGCGATGGGCATGACCACCTCGGCCGCCTCGCAGCAGATGTCGCTGCTGGAGCGGGAGGCCGGGCAGCCCCTGATCGAGCGGCTGCCCCGTGGTGTCCGCCCCACCCCGGCCGGTGCCGCGCTGGCGGAGCGCGGTCAGACGATCCGCCGCGAACTGCGCGCCGCCCAGGCGGATCTGGAGTCGTTCGCCGACCTCGACCAGGGCACACTGCGGCTCGGTTCGTTCCCCACCGCGAGCGCCTCACTCCTGCCGCTGGCGCTCACCCGCTTCCGCCGCCGCCACTCCGGAGTCCGTATCGAAGTGCGCGCCGGGGTCCGCGCCGAACTGTGCGAGATGCTGCACACCGGTGAGGTGGAGCAGGCCCTGCTGTGGGACTACAGCTGGAGCCGCCTCGACGACCCCGCCCTGACGCTCACCCACCTCCTCGACGACCCCACGGTGCTGGTGGTCCCCGCGGACTCGCCCCTGCGCGCCCATGCTTCCGTGCGGCTGAGCGACCTCGCCGACCAGGAATGGATCATCCGCGCCGACAACCACCCCGTGGCCGACGTGCTGCGCCGCAGCTGCCGCCAGGCCGGCTACGAACCGCGCATCGCCTACGCCTCGCACGACTACCAGGAGGCGCAGGCCATGGTGGCCGCCGGGCTCGGCATCGCGCTGGCGCCCCGTCTCGCCCTCACCAGCCGCCGCAGCGACGTACGCCTCCTTCCCTTCGCCTCCGACGTGCCCGCCCCCACCCGCCGCGTCCTGCTCGCCCGCGCCCAGACCCGACCCGCCACCCCGCCCGCGGAAGCGATGGCCCGGGTCCTGGACACGGTGGCGCACCGGTTCGCGGCTTCCGGCCTGCACCGGACTCAGCTGGGAGCTGTCCGACGGGGCTGACCGGACCGCGCCGGAACGACAGTCCGGAGACGAGGGAGGCCGGTACCGACAGGGAGTAGGTGATGGTGTTCTCGGCCTCGACGAAGGTCGGTGCGGGAGCACACTATGAGCCGGCTCCCGTTCACCCCGCCATGAACCACCTCCCGATGACCTGTGAAGACGGACCCTAGAAGAGGAAGACGCCTTTGCCACCGCGCTGGTGGTCGAACGTGGCGTACGCGTCCTCGGCCTCGTCGAGCCGCCACTGGTCGGTGAACAGGTCGGAGACCGGGAGCTCGTGCCGGGCGGCGAAGTCCACGCAACGCGAGAGTTCAGGGATGGACAGAGTCCACGACGTCATGATGGTTGCCTGCGTGGGGAGGAGCCGCGTCACGTCAACCTTGAAGCTCCCACCGCCGAGTCCGACGAAGCAGGCCCGGCCCCAAGTGGCAAGGGACGACAGAGCATCGGCAGCACCCTGTTCGCTGCCCGATGTCTCCAGCACGTGGGAGGCCCCAAGACCGTCGGTAAGATCTCGGATCGTTTCGTCGACCGGGGTGGTTCGCGGATTGACAACGTCCGCCGCGCCGAAGTGACGGGCCATGTCCAGGCGGGAGTCTTCGACGTCCACAGCGATGACCCTGGCACCGAGGGCACTGGCGATCATGGTCGCTGACAGACCGACGGGGCCCTGGCCGAACACCGCGAGGTTCGAACCGGACAGGTCCCCGAGCCTGCGCAGGGCGCCCCATGCAGTCCCGGTGCCGCACCCGAGCGCCGCGCCCGCATCGAACGTCAGAGAGTCCGGGAGCCTGACGAGGGTGACGGCTGGTACCAGCATGTACGACGCGTGCGACCCGTGTGCGTCGGCGCCGTATCGCACCGTGCCGTTCCGACACAGTTGGAACCAGCCCGACCGGCACTGATCGCAGACAGTGCAGCCGGCGTAGTGGTGAACCGTCACCCGGTCACCCACACGCCAGAGTCGAGCACTCACCCCCGGCCCTACTGCCGCGACGATGCCGGAGGGTTCGTGGCCGACGATGCACGAAGGCGGGGTGGCCGACCGGTATTGGTGGAGATCGCTTCCGCACAGTCCGGATGCCATGACCTGGATGACGACCTCGCCGGGACCCGGTGTCGGGTCGGGGAAGTGGCCCAATGCGAGAGTGCGGTCTCCCAGGAAAGTGAGTCCCTGCATTGATCTGCCTTTCCGGGCAACGCCTTGGCCACCCGTGGTGTGCGCCGCGGTGGTGCGGCTTCGAATCGCGGAGGAAGGCGAGCGACGTCGAGGGCGTCGTCAGTCGGACCCCACATCGCTGAGGTCGCGCCCCTTGGGCTCCTCGAGCCCAAGCACGCAGAGCAGGCTGATGACACTGAGGACGGAGACCAGAACTCCGTACATGCTCGCGCCGTACGACGCCGTGATCGACGCGGCGAACAGCGGTGGGACAGCGCCTCCGAGGATTCCGGCGAAGTTGTAGCAGAAGCCGGCCGCGCTGTAGCGGTAGCGGGTGAGGAACAGCTCCGAGAGAAACGCTCCCAGCGGTCCGGTCGCTGTCCCGGTGATGAACATCGTGCCGCACATTGCCACGACCAGGCCTGAAAGAGACCCGTTGCGCATGAACAGGAACAGGACCAGAGGAAACACCACCGCGGCGACTGCGGCAGTCAGCATGAGGCGCCGCCGCCCGAAGCGGTCCGCCAGAGCTCCGGTGAGGAAGATGCCAGCCGTGTAGAAGACGGTTGCGACCAGCGCGACCAGCAGAGCCGTGGACCGCGCGATGCCGAGATCCGACGTGGCGTAGTTCGTGAGGAAGGTGATGCCCAGGTAGTACGAGGCGTAGACCATGAGCATCATCCCGGATGCCAGAACGATCTGACGCGGCTGTGCCCGCACGGCGTCGAGGATGGGGACACGTGTGACGCCGTGCTTGGCGACCTCGGCTCTGAAAACCGGGGTCTCCTCGATCGTGAGCCGGGCCCACAACCCCACACCGACCAGGACGATGCTCGCCAGGAACGGCAAGCGCCATCCCCAACTCAGATAGCTCTCGTCGCTCATGCCCAGGCTCCCGCCCACGATCAGAGCGCTGCTGAGGACGGCGCCGAAGCCGCCTCCCAGAGAGGCGGACATAGCCCAGAATCCCCTTCGTTCGGTAGGCGCGTACTCGGCCGTGGTGAGGATCGCTCCGGCCCACTCGCCTCCCACGGCCAGGCCTTGGGCGAAGCGCAGGGCCACGAGGAGGATCGGGGCGGCGACACCGATCTGCGACGCGGGCGGGATGCATCCTACGAGCACCGTCGAGACGCCCATGATCACGAGCGTCGTGAGCAGGGTGCCCTTTCGTCCCAGACGATCACCGAAGTGTCCGAAGACGATGCTGCCGATCGGGCGGGCGACGAAGACAACACCAAAGGTGGCGAGGGAAGCGGTGAGTCCGGCAGCGCTCCCCAGGGCGGGGAAGAAGATCTCCGGAAAGACGAGGACCGAGGCGAAGGCGAACAGTCCGAAGTCGGCCAGTTCGATGGTGGTCCCCACGCAACTGGCGATCGCCAGCTTGCGCATGGAGACGTTCGACGTGGCGGGGGGAGGTGGCGCGGAGACGACTTGTGCCCTGCTCTCGGGCTGCGGTGCCCGGTTTGCGGTCATTTTTTGTGACTCCCGTCGAGGGTGGTCAGTCGCGGCGTCACGGTAGGCGGCCAGGTTTCATGAAGTCAATTGTCATGCAACAGCGGATCAAAAAAAGGTGCTATCGATAGGTAAACATCTGACAGATGCGAGTGAGGCCCTGCCGCTCGGGCTGTGGGGGTGGGCGGGGTGGCGAGCGGAAGTGGGGGAGTCGCGGCGATCGAGGTCCGAAGAGCGTGTGTGGGTCAGGGCCGTGTGCGAGGGTTACCGAACAAGAAGCTGTCAGACAATTGACTGCTTGCTGAGGCCGGGCTATGTTCGCTGTGGGGATGGCAGTTGCCGGGCGCCCCACTGGGGCGACCTCAATGCCGTGAACGAGTACACAAAGGTGAAGACTGCCTGGATCGAAACGGGCGCAACACCACGGAGATCCATCCTGCCCGGGGGCTGAGGGAAGCGGGAACCTCGCTGGAGTAAGCGGACCTCTTCCGGACGGACGAACGGACCCCGGTAGGTCATGACATGAACGAGGTGTTTCTGGTGGCAGGAAAAGTTGGATTCATCGGTGTCGGTGCCATGGGATCGGCCATCGCGTCCCGGCTCGTGAAGTCACAAGAGCTTTTGGTGAACGATCGCAGGGAAGAAGCAGCGGCAGAACTCGTCAGCCAGGGAGCGACTTTCGTCACGGCTGAAGAGATAGCTCGGCAGTGCAAGCGCGTCTTCATATCCCTGCCCGGCCCGGCGCAGGTGACCGAACTACTCCTCGGAACTGAGGGCATAGCCAAGCACTTCACGCCGGGCACCGTAGTGATCGACACGACCACGGGAACCCCGATGGCGGACAGCGGAATCGTCGACGCTTTGACCGAACGAGGGGTCGACTTCGTCGATGCCCCGATCGGTGGGGGCGTCCGGCGCGCCAGGGCCGGCACCGCCACGCTCATGGTCGGTGGCTCTGAGACAGCATTCGCCAAGGTCAGCGAACTACTGCTGCATGTCACCTCCGATGTCTATCACGTCGGTCCTGTCGGTACGGGGCACGCGATGAAGCTGGTGAACAACCTGATCAACAGCTGCAATCGGTTCGCGGCCCTCGAAGCGATCCGCCTGGGTGAAGCCTGCGGAATCGATCAGAACACGGTGGTCGACATTCTCAACAAGTCGACGGGCCGGAACTATGCGACCGAGTATACGTTTCCGCAGCTCCTCAGCGGCGATTCCTACAAACCACAGGGCTTCACCCTCGAGCTCATGCGTAAGGATATCCGCCTGGCCAATGAGCTGGCGGAGAGTCTGGAGCACAGCACCCCCATCGGTCACCTGGTGGAGAGGTTCACCGAGGAGGCGATCGAGCGCTTCGGCCGTGACGCGGATCAGAGCCAGCTCATGGCCGAGTGGTACCTGAACCGCTCTGAGTAGGTCAGCCACGCAACGACGAGACCGCAGCCCGGTGCGCCGACGCGTCGGCTGTGAGCACGAGAAAAGGGACGTCCAGTGAGCTTGAGGATCGTTGTCACCGTGAAGTACGTGCCGGATGCCACGGGCGACCGGCATTTCGCCGATGACCTGACGTTGGACCGCGACGATGTCGATGGTCTGCTGTCGGAGCTCGACGAGTACGCGGTGGAGCAGGCGCTGCAGATCTCGGAGAACTCCGACGACGACGTGGAGATCACCGTGTTGACGGTGGGTCCGGAGGACGCCAGGGACGCGTTGCGCAAGGCGCTGTCGATGGGTGCGGACAAGGCGATTCACGTCGAGGACGACGACCTGCACGGAACCGATGCGATCGGCACCTCGCTGGCGCTGGCGAAGGCGATCGAGAAGGCCGGCTACGACCTGGTGATCTCCGGCATGGCCTCCACCGACGGCGCGGCGGGGATTGTGCCCGCGCTGGTGGCCGAGCGGCTGGGCGTGCCGCAGGTGACGCTGCTGTCGGAGGTCGCGGTCGCCGACGGCAAGGTCACCGGCCGCCGTGACGGCGACACCGCCTCGGAGCAGCTCGAAGCGCAGCTTCCTGCGGTGGTGTCGGTGACGGACCAGTCCGGTGAGGCGCGCTACCCCTCCTTCAAGGGGATCATGGCGGCGAAGAAGAAGCCGGTGGAGTCTTGGGACCTGGACGACCTGGACATCGAGGCCGAGCAGGTGGGCCTGGCGGGGGCCTGGACGAAGGTCGCCTCGGCCGATGAGCGCCCGGCGCGGACGGCGGGCACGATCGTCAAGGACGAGGGCGAGGGCGCCAAGCAGCTCGCCGAGTTCCTCGCGGGACAGAAGTTCATCTGCACTTCCCACGTCCCGGTTCCCCGCCCGAATTCTCTGTGATTGCAGGAGATCGTAGTCCCATGGCTGAAGTCCTGATCTTTGTCGACCACGTGGACGGTGCTGTCCGCAAGCCCACCCTGGAGCTTTTGACGCTGGCCCGCCGCATCGGCGACCCAGTCGCCGTCGCGTTGGGCAACGGTGCCGCCGACACGCAGGCCGCCCTCGCCGAGCACGGCGCAGTCAAGGTCCTCACGCACGAGGCTGCCGAGTACGCCGACTACCTGGTCGTGCCGAAGGTGGACGCGCTGCAGGCCGCCTACGAGGCGGTCTCCCCGGCCGCCGTGCTGGTGCCGTCCTCGGCGGAGGGCAAGGAGATCGCGGCACGTCTGGCGCTGCGCATCAAGTCCGGTGTGATCACCGACGCCGTCGACTTGGAGGTCGCTGACGGCACTCTGGTGGCGACGCAGTCGGTGTTCGCCGCCTCGTACACCACCAAGTCCACGGTGATGACGGGCACGCCGGTCATCACCGTCAAGCCCAACTCGGCGGCCGTGGAGTCGGCCCCGGCCGCCGGCGCGGTCGAGGCCCTCACCGTCAGCTTCTCCGAGCAGGCGACGGGTACGAAGGTCACCTCGCGCACGCCGCGTGAGTCGACGGGCCGTCCGGACCTGACCGAGGCCGCGATCGTGGTCTCCGGCGGCCGCGGCGTCAACGGCGCCGACAACTTTGCGATCATCGAGGCCCTCGCCGACTCCCTCGGCGCGGCCGTCGGCGCCTCCCGCGCCGCCGTGGACGCCGGTTGGTACCCGCACTCCAACCAGGTCGGCCAGACCGGCAAGTCCGTGTCCCCGCAGCTGTACATCGCCTCCGGCATCTCCGGCGCGATCCAGCACCGCGCCGGTATGCAGACCTCGAAGACGATCGTCGCGATCAACAAGGACGCCGAAGCGCCCATCTTCGACCTGGTCGACTACGGGATCGTCGGCGACCTCTTCGACGTCGTCCCGGCGCTGACCGATGAGGTCAAGGCCCGCAAGGGCTGAATCGGCACAGGAGAGACGGAAGGCACAAGCATGCAACTCGCCGCGGTCATCGTGTCGCTGGCCCTGATCGTGGTCGGCGTCGCACTGTTCGGCCGCGCGATCGTGCAGATCGTCCGCTTCATGCGGCGCGGCCAGTCGGTACCCGCCGGTCTCCGGACCAACGACCCCGCGCAGCGCACCGTGACGGTGGTCAAGGAATTCCTCGGCCACACCCGCATGAACAAGTGGGGCATCGTCGGCGCGGCGCACTGGTTCGTCGCGATGGGCTTCTTCTCGCTGCTGCTGACGATCGTCAACGCCATCGGGCAGCTCTTCAAGGCCGACTGGCTGCTGCCGGTCATCGGCGAATGGGCGCCGTACAACATCTTCGTCGAGTTCATCGGCACCATGACGATCCTCGGCATCGTGACTCTGATCATCATCCGGCAGCTGAACCGGCCGGGCGGCGCGGGCCGCAAGTCCCGCTTCGCGGGCTCCAACTTCGGCCAGGCGTACTTCGTCGAGGCCGTCATCCTCATCGTCGGCGTCTGCATCTTCATGCTGCACGCGCTGGAGGGCGCCCAGCACCATGTGGCCGGATACGAGGCCTCGTTCTTCATCTCGTATCCGGTGATCTCGTGGCTGGAGGGGATGGACGTCTCGACGCTCCAGAACCTCACCTACTTCTTCGCAGGACTGAAGATCGCGACGTCCTTCATCTGGATGATCACGGTCAGCACCAACCTCGACATGAGCATCGCCTGGCACCGCTTCCTCGCCTTCCCCAACATCTGGTTCAAGCGCAACGCGGACGGCGAGGTCGCGCTCGGCGCCCTCCAGCCGATGGTGAGCGACGGCAAGCCGATCGACTTCGAGGACCCGGGCGAGGACGACCAGTTCGGCGTCTCGCAGATCGAGCACTTCTCCTGGAAGGGCATCCTCGACTTCTCCACCTGCACCGAATGCGGCCGCTGCCAGTCGCAGTGCCCCGCCTGGAACACCGGCAAGCCGCTCTCCCCCAAGCTGTTGATCATGGCGCTGCGCGACCACAGCCACGCCAAGGCCCCCTATCTGCTGGCCGGCGGCGGCAAGACGATGGAGGGCGAGGAGAAGGCGAGCGAGGAGCAGCTGGCCCAGGTGCCCGCGGCGGCGCTGGCCGAGGCCGAGCGGCCGCTGATCGGCACCCTCGAGGCCGCGTCCGACAGCGGCTTCGCCGCGGGCGGCGTCATCGACCCGGACGTGCTGTGGTCCTGCACCACCTGCGGCGCCTGCGTGGAGCAGTGCCCGGTGGACATCGAGCACGTCGACCACATCGTGGACATGCGCCGCTACCAGGTGATGATCGAGTCCAGCTTCCCCAGCGAGGCGGGCACGATGCTGAAGAACCTGGAGAAGAAGGGCAACCCCTGGGGCCTGGCCAAGAAGCAGCGGCTGGCGTGGACCAAGGAGCTTGCAGCGGACACAGGCTTCGAGGTGCCGGTCGTCGGCAAGGACATCGAGGACCTCACCGAGGTCGACTACCTGTACTGGGTCGGCTGCGCGGGCGCCCTGGAGGACCGGGCCAAGAAGACCACCAAGGCCTTCGCGGAGCTGCTGCACATCGCCGGCGTCAAGTTCGCGATCATGGGCGGCGACGAGAAGTGCACCGGTGACTCCCCTCGCCGCCTGGGCAACGAGTTCCTCTTCCAGCAGCTGGGCGCGGAGAACGTCGCGAGCCTGAACGCGGCCTTCGGGGAAGACGACGAGGACGAGGCGACCAAGAAGCCGAAGTCCAAGAAGAAGATCGTCGCGACCTGCCCGCACTGCTTCAACACGATCGCCAACGAGTACCCGCAGCTGGGCGGCGAGTACGAGGTCATCCACCACACCCAGCTGCTCCAGCACCTCATCGACGAGGGCAAGCTGATCCCGGTCACCCCGGTCGAGGGCCTGATCACCTACCACGACCCGTGCTACCTGGGCCGCCACAACAAGGTCTACACGCCGCCGCGCGAGATCATCGCCAAGGTGCCGGGACTGCGGAACGAGGAGATGCACCGCCACAAGGAGCGCGGCTTCTGCTGCGGCGCGGGCGGCGCCCGGATGTGGATGGAGGAGCGGATCGGCAAGCGCATCAACGACGAGCGCGTCGACGAGGCGCTGTCCCTCAACCCGGACATCGTCTCCACCGCCTGCCCGTTCTGCCTGGTCATGCTCACCGACTCGGTCAACGGCAAGAAGAACGACGGCAAGGTCAGCGAGAACGTCCAGGTCGTTGACGTGGCCCAGCTCCTTCTCGACTCCGTCAAGACGCCCGTCGACCCGGCGGACGAGGCGGAGAGCGAGGACGCGCCAGAGCCGGAGCCGGTGAACTAGCCCGGCCCCGACTTCTCTTGGGGGCCTGGTCGAGGACAACCAGATGCTCCGGTAGGAATCGGGCTATCGTTCCGCGACCATGACCTTGTAGTCGGCGATGGCCGTGCCGGAGACGTTCCGGCACGGCCATGCCGAGCAGAAGGGAGCCGACGTGAGAGACGTGCGATGAAAGACGTGCCCCTCTGCGTGGAGCGGTGCGTCGCACAGAGGTCAGTGAACGAGCGAGCTCCGTGCATGCGCCCGCAGCCGCTGACTCGCGCGGTAACGAGGGTCGTGATACTCCGCCCAGAGAGCGTCCAGGGTCTCCAGGAGGTTCGTCGCCCCCCACTGAGCGCACCACTGGAACGGACCCATGGGGTAGTTGGTTCCAAGGACCATGGCCTCGTCGATGTCATCGGGAGAGGCGACACCGCAGTGAGCTGTCTCCCATGCCTCGTTCGCGATCATCGAAAGAATCCTGGCGACGATGAGCCCGGGTGCGTCGGAAACCGGATAGGCCTGCACCCCGGCCTGGCCGAGCAGGGCGATCAACGAGTCCGCCAGAGATGTGTCAGTCGACGATATGGCCAGCGCCGAGACCTGCTCCGGATCGAGGCAGCGATCGATGACGGCCACCGGTCCGCCCTGGAGGAGGGACTCCTCCTGAGCCGTCTTTCCACGGGTGACCATGACTGTGCCTACGTTGGGAATTTCCAGATGTGGAATGCCATCGGACTCGTGACCGCTCCACGTGACACCTGACCGAGCCACAAGCCCCTCGAGTTGGGGGCTGGTGCCGAACAGCGAAACCGTGGCCGGCGGCTCGGAGCCGGGCTTGGCCGACTGAGCTGTCGTGCGTTGAGCACCCTCGCTGTACGGGTAGAAGCCTTGCCCGGACTTGCGCCCGAAGCGGCCGGCCGCAACCAGCTCTTGTTGCATCAGGGAAGGCGCGAACCGCGAGTCGTAGTTGTAGGCGCTCCATACTGTCCGCGTCACCGTCAAGTTGACGTCCACGCCGATGAGGTCCATCAATTCGAAGGGCCCCATGCGGAACTGCCCCGCAGTGCGCATCAGTGCGTCGATCGTCTCGGCAGAGGCCGCCCCCTCCTCCAGGAGTCTGAGTGCCTCGCCGTAGAACGACCTTGCCACGCGGTTGACGATGAATCCCGGCGCCGATCGCACTCGCGCGACGTGCTTGCCCCAGGCCGATGCCAGGTCCGAGATCGTCCTGACAGCCACAGGGTCGGACTGCAGGCCGTGGACGACCTCCACGAGCTTCATGACGGGTACCGGGTTGAAGAAGTGCATCCCGACGACGCGCGAAGGATCTGTGGTTCCGGCGGCGATCTCAGTGACGGACAGCGACGACGTATTGGTCGCGAGAACGCAACTGGCACCGAAGTGCCGCAGCGCGTCGTTGAAGACCCGCTGCTTGACTGCCAGGTCTTCGACGACGGCCTCGATGACGACGGTGGAGGCGTGTGGTGGAGTGTCGGTGATCGTCCTTGCGGTTTCGAGTCGCTCGGAGACGAGTCGCTCGGCTTCGGGATTCCTGCGGCTGAGCCGGGCGGTGATGTCCTGTGCCGCAGCGTCGAGTTGGTGCTGATTCGGATCGACCAGGCTGACGAGGTGCCCGGCGTTGATGGCTACCTGTGCGATGCCCCGACCCATCGTCCCGGCACCGACTACGCAGATGTGTGTGCCCTGCTCTGTCATCGTCTGGCCTCTCCTGTCTCCGTTCAGCCCGTGGACGAGCCAGAGGTACCAAGCTGTCCGGGCGAGAGTTGATATCTGTAAGACAACTTACACACTGGTTAAAGTCAAACCTAGGGCGCGGCATGGGTGAGTTGGCCCGTCGCCTCGCGACCTCGGTGCCGACGAGACCCTACGAAGATCCGCAAGATCCTTGACAAGGACCTTGTGCAGAGTATCGTAATGTCAAACATTTTCGCAGCCATGAGAAACAGGTCAGACTGTCGAGGCCTGGCGTCAAGCAACAAAGGCCGCTGGACCGGGAAGCGTGAAGCCGGTCGGACGCGGTCGCGGTATGCGTATGGAGGCCCCGTCGGGGCGATTTGTCGATTCAGGAGCGCTGATTCCATGACCTACCAAGACGTCACCGTGGCTGTCGAGGACGGCGTAGCGGTCATCACCATCAACAGGCCCGACCGCGGCAACAAGCTGAGGTTCGAAACGGCCCGCGAGCTGCTCGACGCGTTCCGGAATGTTCGGGAGGACCCGGAGATCGACGTCGTGGTCCTCACCGGCGCAGGTGAGAAGTTCTTCTGTATCGGGGGTGAGCACGAGGAGCTCAAGTCCCTCGACTACTCCAGCGTCATGCCCGTCATCGACCTCTACGAATTCATCGACGCGATGCCCAAGCCGGTGATCGCGGCGATCAACGGGTTCGCCGTCGGAGGCGGCAACGTGCTGCAGGTCGTCTGCGACCTGTCGATAGCCGCCGAACACGCAGTGTTCCGCCAGGTCGGTCCGCTCGTCGGCAGTTTCGACGCCGGCTTCGGCACCTGGTACCTGGAGGAGACCATCGGCCGCCGTCGGGCCAAGGAGATGTGGTACCTGAACCGCAAGTACACGGCTCAGGAGGCGCAGAACATGGGCCTGGTGAATGAGGTGGTCTCCGGCCGGCCCGTTGTCGACAGGGCCGTTGAGGTCGCCCAGGACCTGCGACGGCGTGGGCCGTTCGCACTGGCGGCTCTCAAGACAGCCTTCTCCAGCCGTCATACCGGAGTCGCAGGCCAGGCGCGCCTCGCCCACGACCTCCTGCTCACGGCCTACCGGAGCACGGAGGAGGCCGCGGAGATGTCGGAATCCTTCGAGGCCCGTCGTGCCCCCAGCCGTGAGAAGTTCAACCGATGACGGGCCGCAACGCCGAACTCGACACCTTCCTGCAGGTGCTCCAGAAGCGGTTCGCGGAAGCGGCGGGGTGTGCCCCGAAGGCACTTCGGGCCCTGCTGGCGGACGCGGACGTAAGGGATCTCGCCCGGGAAACGGCCGAGTTCGACGACGCGGGCGAGTGGCTGATCAGCACCGTGCGGATGACCGCCCGCCACTCGCCTTCAGCCGCATTCACCCTCGCCGTCCGCTTCGCCGCGCAACGATGCCTCGCACTCAGCGGCCCCGACACGGAGGACGTGACCTCCGGCGTCGTCCATCCCACGGCCGCATCTCCGTGGACGGCCACCGTGCCGACGCTCCTTGACGCTCGTGCCGTGCTACTGCTCGACCGTTCCACGGGCGAGGCCGCGCTCGCGGACTGGGACTCGCTTCTGGTGGAGGACACCGAGGGAACGCGTCGCAGCGGACTGCGGGAAGCCGGCCTGCGGACGGTCACATCCGTCGAGGGGAGGCAGCCCCTCGACGCGGCGGCGGCCGCACGCGCCATGCGGGAGTGGGACCTGTTCACGGCCGCGGCCGCTCTCGGACTCGCCGAGCAGGCGCTGGCCACAGCCGAGACCTACGCCGGCGAGCGACGCCAATTCGGAACGCCGATCGGCACGTTCGCCGGGCTCCGCGCGCTTCTTGCAGAGATGCGGCTGCGCGTGTCCACGGTGGGCGGACTGCTCGCCGGTGCCACCGCCGGTGACACCGACACGGCCGAGGCGCTCGCCGTCGCGGGCAGGGTCGCGGTCGATGTCTGCCTGGACGCGATCCAGGTACACGGCGGCTACGGATACATCGATGAGTACCCGCTGGCTGGGTTGTTGCGCGACGCGCTGAGCATCAGGGCACGCGGGGGCGGACGCCGTGCCCTCCTCGCGCAGGTCGCGAACCGGCAGCTGGGCGTTGCCGGGGATGGTGTGCGATGACCATCGGTCATGACCCCGCGGCTGACTCCCCGGCATTGCCCCCGGCACGGCACCGCACCACTCGACGCAGGCACGAGGACGGAGCCCTCATGACTGAAACACCTGCCCCGCTGCATGGTGTCACCGTGGTCGACATCTCGTCGTCGTACGCGGCGCCGACCGCCTCCATGTACCTCGGTGACATGGGGGCCGATGTCATCAAGATCGAACCCCTGCGGGGCGATGACGCCCGCGGGTGGGGGCCGCCCTTCCTCAACGGCGAAGCGGCCTGGTTCCTGTCGGTCAACCGCAACAAGAAGAGCCTGTGCCTGGACATCCGCACCGATGACGGTCGGGATGTTCTCTTCCGGATGCTCGAGACGGCGGACGTGTTCATCGAGAACCTGAACCCGGCCAAGCTGGAACGCCACGGGCTGGGCCTGGACACCTTGCGGAAGACCTTCCCTCGTCTCGTGATATGTGCTCTCTCCGGATTCGGGCTCGACGGCCCCGATGCCCACCTGCCGGGTTACGACCTGATCGCCCAGGCCAGGTCCGGGATGATGAGTGTGACCGGCGACGCCGGGGTCCCGCAGCGCGTCAGCACAGCGCTGTCCGACATCGCGGCGGGGACCGTCGCGGCGTACGCGATAGCCGCGGCACTGGTCCGGCAACAGAAGCACGGCGTCGGCGAGGTCGTCGATGTGTCTCTGCTCGACGCCGACCTGGCCTTCATGGCGCCCCGTATCGCCAGCTATCTGGCGGGCGACCCCGAGCCGCGCCCCTGTGGAGGCACCGACTCCGTGGTCTCGATCTATCAGCCGTTCGGTACCAGCGACCGACCCGTTGTGGTCGCTGTAGGGAACGACCGTATCTGGCAGCGCGCCTGTGCCGCGCTGGGCCTCGAGGAACTGGCCGCCGATCCCGAACTCGCCAGCAACGCCGGTCGCCGGTCTCGTCGAGCGGAGGTGGTCGCCGCTTTCGAAGCCGTCCTGTCCACGATGACCTGCGCCGACGCGCTCAAGGCGCTTCAGGACGTAGGGGTGCCGTGTGCGCCGATCAGCTCGCTTTCCGAGGTTGTCGACGACCCCCAGGTACAGGCGCGCGAGGCCATCGTGACCCAGCCGCACCCGCGGGCCGGGGACTTCCGCGGGGTCGGAAGTCCGTGGCGGCTCGGCACTCAGACCGACCGCACGCCCCGCCTGTCGGCCCCGCTACAGGGCGAGCACGGCAGGGAGATTCTGACCGGCGTCGGCTTCGAGGCTCAGGCGATCGACGAACTCGTGGAAGCAGGTGTCGTATGGCTTCCCTGATCGAGGTGGAGGACGCCGACCGGGTGCGGACCATCACGCTGAACCGTCCCGAGCGGCTCAACGCGCTCAACAGTTCCGTACTGGCTGCCCTGTCCGTCGAGATCCGCTCGGGCGCCGAGGACCCCAGGGTGCGGTGTTTCGTCATTCGCGGCGCCGGCGAGCGGGCCTTCAGCGCCGGCGCCGACCTGGAGGAGATCCGGGGCATCGACGTCGGCCAGGCCCACGCCTTCATTCGCCGTGGCCACGACACGATCAACGCGATCGAGCGCTCACCCGTTCCGGTGCTGGCCGAGGTGGATGGCTTCGCACTGGGCGGAGGACTCGAGCTGATGCTGGCGTGTCACGTGATCATCGCTTCCGACCGCAGCCAGTTCGGCCTCCCGGAGGCGCGCATCGGCTGTATCCCCGGCTTTGGTGGAACCCAGCGCCTGCCCAGGACCCTGGGGAAGGCGGCGGCCTTCCACCTGATGCTGACCGGGGAGCGTATAGATGCGGCTCGAGCCTGGGCGACCGGGCTGCTTTCCGTCCCGCCCGTCGCAGCGGCCGAGCTGCGCTCCGAGACGGAGCGGACGGCACGGCTGATCGCCTCCGGGAGCCGTACGGGCCTGGCCAACCTGCTGGAAGCCGGGCGGCAGGCGACGGCAGGGCCGGCACTCGAGCACGAGGCCGCCCTGGCCGCCCTGTCGATCGCCTCCGCCGACGGCCAGGAGGGCATCACCTCCTTCGCCGAGCGGCGCGAACCTTCCTTCACCGAGGAGTGATGAAGTGACCCCCGCCACCGACCTGCCGCTTCCGGCAGACGAGGCCACCGTGATCAGCGCTCTCGAGACCGTGATCGCCGAGACCGTGGCCCCGGCGGCCGAGGCCGTGGACCGAGAGGGAACCTTCCCCGCGCCCTCCCTCCAGGTTCTCGCCCAGGCGGGCCTCGGAGGGCTCCTGATGCCTGCGACTCTCGGCGGGCGCGGCACCTCCACGGCAACGTACGCCGAGGCACTCGCCCGGGTCGCGGCCGCTTGTGGCTCGACCTCGACCGTCTACATGACGCAGATGCACTGCGCCCATCCTCTTCATCTCCTGGGCCGCGCAGACCAGCATGAGACCTGGATACCCGCGCTCTGCTCGGGAGCTGCCGTCGGCGCGATCGCCCTGACGGAGCCCGAAGCCGGGTCGGACGTCGCCTCGATGCGTACCACCGCACGCCGCGACGGCGACTCGTACGTGATCAATGGAGAGAAGACGTTCATTTCCAACGGCGATGTCGCCGACATCATCGTGCTCTTTGCGACGGTCGACCCTGGCCTCGGCAAGGACGGCATCACCGCCTTCCTCATCGACACGGCCGAGACCGACGGCCTGGAGGCCGGCAAACCGATGAAGAAGCTGGGGCAGAAGGGCGCGTCCACGGTCACTCTCAGCTTCGTGGACTGCCGTGTTCCGGTGGGCGCCCGGCTCGGAGCCGAAGGCGAGGGCTACCCCTTGCTGCTGCGGTCCGTGACGAAGTCGCGGATCAGCGCGGCGGCCCAAGGCGTTGGCTTCGCCCAAGGAGCGTTCGACGCGGTCGTGGGCCACTGCGCGGAGCGCGGTCTGCTCTCGTCCCGGAACCGGAGCGCCCAGGACCTGCAGTTCGAACTCGCCCGGCTCCGTGCCGAGATCGCTGCGGGGCGGTCGATGCTGCGTGAGGTCTGTGAGTTGGTCGACGCCAGCGACGAGGACCCGACGGCCGAGGTCTCGATGGTCAAGCTGCATTGCACGGCCCTGGGCGTCCGTACCGCTTCGGCCTGCGTCGAGCTGCTTGGCGACGACGGTGACCGCGACGACATCGGTGCTGAGCGGCGACTGCGCGACGCGAAGATCACAGAGATCTATGACGGCACCAACCAGGTCCAGAGCATGCTCGTCGCCCGGGACATCCGTCTCTCGGCCCAGGCGTGACAGCCGATTCAGGAGGAGGGCTCATGGCCGGGGAAGGCCGCTACGACCGCCTGTTCGTCGGAGGGCAGTGGGTCCCGGCTCACGGCGAGCGTCTGGAGATCGTGTCGCCGTACACGGAGCAGGTCATTGCCGACGTTCCGTCCGCGTCACTCACCGACAACGACCGGGCCGTCGCAGCGGCGCGGGAAGCGTTCGACAACGGCCCCTGGCCGCGGATGCCGCTGGAGGAACGGATCGCGGCGCTGCGGGAGCTGCGGCGGCTGCTGGCCGACCATCAGGAGCCGCTGGCTCGCCTGATCACCGAGGAGATGGGTTGTCCCATCGCCCAGTCCCGCACGATCCAGGCCGTCAACCCGGTGCGGGTCATCGACGCCTGTCTCGACCTCGCGCCGGAGTTCCCGTTTCGCTCGGTCCGGCGGGCCGACACGGGCAGCGCCCTCGTCACTCGCGAGCCCGTCGGGGTCGTGGCCGCAGTCGTCCCTTGGAACATGCCCGTGGGGATCAGCGTGCAGAAGATCGTCCCGGCGGTGCTGGCCGGGTGCACTGTCGTGCTGAAACCCGCGCCGCAGACGCCGCTGGACGCCTACCTGCTCGGTGAACTGGTCGATAGGGCCGGATTCCCGGACGGTGTCGTCAATGTCGTCCCGGCGGAACGTGAAGCCGGCGAACATCTCGTCACACACCCTGGCATCGACGAGGTGACATTCACCGGCTCGAGCGCCGCCGGCCGTCGGATCGCGTCCCTGTGCGGGAACGATCTGCGACGCGTGACCCTTGAACTGGGCGGTAAGTCGGCTGCCGTCGTCCTTGACGACGCAGACCTCGGCCAGACGGCGGAAGCCATGCGCCTCGGAGCCTTCCGTAACAACGGCCAGATCTGCACCCTGAAGACCCGGGTGCTGGTCTCCCAGACGCGCGAGAAGGAGCTCGTCGAGCGACTTGCCGCCATGATCGACACGATGCCCGTCGGCGACCCATACCTGGAGAACACCCAGATCGGGCCCCTCGTCACCTCCCGGCAGCGGCAAGTGGTGGAGCGGTACATCACCAGTGGTCGCGAGGAAGGAGCCACCGTCGTCACGGGCCGCGGACGGCCCGCGGGACAGGACCGGGGCTGGTTCGTCGAGCCGACCCTCTTCACCGGAGTGAGGCCGGACATGAAGATTGCCCAAGAGGAGATCTTCGGCCCGGTTCTCTCCGTGATGACCTATCGCGACGAGGCGGAGGCGATCGAGATCGCCAACGACTCCGTGTACGGACTGCATGGCGCGGTCTTCACCACGGATCTCGACCACGGGGTGGAGCTGGCGAGCCGGATCCGCACCGGGGTCGTGGAGTTGAACGGGAGCCCGGCCGGTCTGAAGGCGCCGTTCGGCGGCTTCAAGACCAGCGGCATCGGCCGCGAGCACGGGCCGGAGGGACTCGCCTCCTACACCGAGCTGCGGTCCATCGGGCTTCCCCCCGAGTACGCCGCGTCGCTTGCCTGAACTCCCCTGTCGCCCCGGCCGGTGCGCCGGCCGGGGCGAAGGCATGACCGAAAGGAGCCAGAACATGGATCGACTGGCCGGCACCGACGACCTGACCGAGGAGCAGCAGGAGATCCTCAAGGTCGTCCGGCAGTTCGTCGAGGAGAAGGTCATACCCGTCGCTACGGAGCTGGAGCACCGTGACGAGTACCCGGCCGAGATCGTCGAGGGCATGAAGGAGCTCGGCATCTTCGGCCTCGTGATCCCGGAGGAGTACGGCGGGCTCGGAGAATCGCTGCTGACCTACGCCCTGTGCGTGGAGGAGATCGCCCGCGGCTGGATGAGTGTCTCGGGCGTCATCAACACACACTTCATCGTGGCGCACATGATCATGCGTCACGGCACGGAGGAGCAGAAGCGCAAGTATCTTCCGCGCATGGCCACCGGAGAGGTGCGCGGCGCGTTCTCCATGTCCGAACCCGGCCTGGGCTCGGATGTCGCGGCAGTGTCGACGAAGGCGACCCGGCTTGACGACGGCTCCTACGAGATCACCGGCCAGAAGATGTGGCTGACCAACGGCGGTTCGTCGAACCTGGTCGCGGTCCTGACCAAGACCGACGAAGGCGCGGACTCGGTCTACCGGAACATGACGACGTTCCTGGTGGAGAAGGAGCCCGGCTTCGGTGAGACGGCTCAGGGCATCACGGTGCCCGGCAAGATCGACAAGATGGGCTACAAAGGCATCGACACCACTGAGATGGTGCTCGACGGCCACCGGCTGGCCGCCGAGCAGGTTCTCGGTGGCCAGCCCGGCAAGGGCTTCTACCAGATGATGGACGGCGTCGAGGTGGGCCGGGTGAACGTTGCGGCACGCGCGTGCGGCATCGCCAACCGCGCCTTCGAGCTGGGCATCGCCTACGCCCAGCAGCGCCGAACGTTCGGCAAGGCGATCGCGGAGCACCAGGCAGTCCTGTTCAGGCTCGCGGAGATGGCGACGAAGGTGGAGGCGGCGCACGCCATGATGGTCCGCGCCGCTCGCAAGAAGGACTCCGGCCTGCGCAACGACGTCGAGGCCGGGATGGCCAAGATGCTGGCGAGCGAGTACTGCAAGGAGGTCGTCGAGGCGTCCTTCCGTATTCACGGCGGATACGGCTACTCCAAGGAGTACGAGATCGAGCGCCTCTACCGCGAAGCGGCCTTCATGCTGATCGGCGAGGGCACTTCCGAGATCCAGAAGATGATCATCGGCCGGAGCCTGCTGAAGGAGTATGCGCTGTGAGGCACAGCGGACGGCAGCAACGTTGAAGCCCGCCCCCGGGACCGTCTTCCGATGGTCCCGGGGCGGGCGGTTTCGTCCAGTCGCGCCGCGCAGCGGCGGCTACGGCAGGGAAGCCTCTTCGACGGTGTCTCCGTCATCCTTGCTCTCGGAAGCCGGGCTCCGGACGCGGAGCGCTCCGCCGGGTCGCCGAAAACCGCAGTGCGCGACGGAGCCGGTGAGCCTGGCGCCGGGAGCGTGAAGGATCTGACAATTAGCATTATGGAAAGATTGCCGCTACTGTCAATGGTGTGGACGTGCACGTGGACGGAGGGACTGCGGTGCTGTTGGCCGCATGACGGAGGTTGACGCACATGCGAGGGGCCGTCTTCCTGGGAACCGGACGGTGCAGCAGTGGCGGTGCGCCGAGTTCATCGCTCGTGGCGCGCTGCCCGTAGACGATCTGTCAGGCCGTGGCGACTTGAGCAAGTCGCGGAAGCGTAGGCGGAGTTCGACAAGCAGACCGGCGGCAAGGGGGTCTTCCTGTTCGAGGGGAGCGCTGGGGCCCGAGTCGGTCGCACGTATCGCTGCGCCAGCGTGTCCCGTCGGCCTGGGCAGACACCTGACGGTGCACAACATTTTCCTGTACGACAATTAGTCGTGCTGGGCATGAGCTACATTTTGAGAAGCGTGGAGAGCGGCGCGTCTGCGGCGCGACCAGCGTCGAAGGTCCGGTCGAGGAGAGAGGTACGAGGTGGCCGAGTCAGGGAAAATGGCGCCGAAGTTCAAGGCGCGGCAGGTGACCCGCCCCCGGGACCAGGTCGAACAGCAGATGAGGGAAGCGATCCTGGGCGGACAGTTCGCGCAGGGCGACAAGCTCCCGCCGGAGACCGAGCTGGCGCAGCAGTTCGGTGTGAGCCGACCCACTGTGCGCGAGGCGCTGGGTGCCCTGGTCAGTGCAGGGCTCATCCGCAAGATCCCTGGAGTGGCCGGCGGAAGCTTTGTGAACACCGTGACGCCGGACTCGCTGAGCAGAATGCTCGGTGAGTCGGTCGACACCATTCTTCGTCTCGGGGCATTGGACCTGGTGGAACTGACGGAGGTGCGGCGGATGCTCGAGACCCCGGCCGCGCGGCTGGCCGCCCGGCATCGCACGGACGAGCAGCTGCGTGAACTTCACGCGATCGTCGAGCGGCAGCGGACCACGACGATCGACGACCCGGGTATTCCGGGGTACGACCTCGCGTTCCACACCACCATCGGGCAGGCCTCCGGCAACCGTCTGCTGGCGGCGTTCATCGGCTCCGTGCACGACTCCACGCATCCGGCGCAGTACCTCGACGTCACCCAGGAAGTGGGCCGTCGGACCGTCAAGCAGCACATTGCGATCTTGGCCGCCATCGAGAGCGGAGACGAGGCGGCGGCAGCCGAGGCGATGGAGTCGCACCTCGATTACGTGCTGCGGTATTCCACGCCGGAGAAGTAGCTCGGCGGTTGCGACCGACGCCGGTTGCCGGCAACCGAGATTCCGTCGGTCGGCGGGAGTGGCCGCCGACCGAGCGGCCGACGTAAGTCGTTTCTGGTGGTGAACGACCGCGTGTCGACAGGCGTTCACCTCCCCCTTCGCCGAGGCGGCCCGCTAAGGGCGGTCGTCCGGCCCCCGGGTGCACGGGACTGATGTTGCCCCTCCCGGGTCTACTGACGCGTGACGTCACCCGCGTCCTTTTTGCGAACGTCCAATTTTGCGAATGTCCAAGGCCTCAGCCCGGTCGGTGCTCCGCTCGCCCTCTGATTCGAACACCAGTTCGCACCTCGTGGTGCCGACGTGCTCTCCGGGGCCGGTCGTCACACTTGGACTGGTTGCAAAAACCTTGACAGCCAGGTCAATGTCAGACACCTTGAGGGTCATGGCTCATCACGTAGCGATTGTCACGGGCGCGGGCCGGGGGCTGGGCCGCGCGATTGCCCACAGTTTGGCCCGCCGCAAGCTGACCGTGGTGCTGGCCGGGCGCACGCCCGAGCCTCTTTCGGAACTCCGGGACATCATCGTCGGCGAGGGCGGCACCGCTCTGGCTGTGCCCACGGACGTGGCCGACGCCTCGTCGGTCCAGGAGCTCTTCGACACCTGCCTCGAGGAGTTCGGGCGGCTGGACGTTCTCGTCAATAACGCCGGTGTCACCGCCCAGGTCAACCTCGCCGACATGTCCGAGGAGGAGTGGGATCAGATCATCAGCATCAATGTACGGGGCATGTTCCTCTGCAGCCGAGCGGCGGCCCGACACTTCGCCGTAGTGGGATCCGGGAGGGCCGTCAATATCGGCTCGGTCTTCGGCCTGCTCGGCCGACCCGGCTTCACCGCTTACGGGGCGTCGAAGGGGGCGGTCACCAACTTCACCCGAGCCGCGGCCGCAGAGTGGGCGAAGTTCGGTGCGCAGATGAACGCCGTGGCACCCGGCTACTTCGCGACGGACATCAACGCCGAACTCCGCGATGACGCGGCAGCCGTCGCCAAGGTGCTGCGGCGGATTCCCGCGCGGCGGATGGGCCGCCCCGAGGAACTCGCCGACCTCGTCACCTATCTGTCCCTGGACGCTCCGGACTTCCTGACGGGGCAGACCATCGCCATCGACGGCGGCGAGTCGAGTGTCTGAGCCACGCCCCGAAGGCGTCTGAGCTACCGCGAAGGAGAGAAACGTGTTCGAGGCCGTCATATGTGAACCCGTGCGCACCCCGGTGGGACGTTACGGGGGAGTCTTCAAGGATGTTCCGGTGGCACAGCTGGCCGCCGGCGTGGTCCGGGGTCTCGTCGAGCGCACCGGTATCACGGGCGCCGACATCGACGACGTGGTCTTCGGCCAGGGCTACGCCAATGGCGAGGCGGCGGCTCTCGGTCGTATCGCGGCCCTGGACGCGGGCCTCGACATCACCGTCCCCGGCCTGCAGATCGACCGACGGTGCGGATCCGGACTGCAGGCAGTGCTCTACGCCTGTATGCAGGTTGCCACCGGCGGATCGGAGTTGGTGCTGGCCGGGGGCGCGGAGAGCATGAGCCAGGCCGAGTACTATGTCCCTGGCATGCGCTGGAACCAGGGCCGTCAGCCGCAGCTGCTCGACCGCCTCGCGCAGCCGCGCGTCAACTCCGGCGGTAATCGATTCCCGGTGGCGGGCGGGATGATCGAGACCGCGGAGAATCTCCGGGCCGAGTACGGCATCAGTCGCACCGAGCAGGATGAATGGGCGGCCCGCTCGCACGAGCGAGCTGTCAGCGCCATCGAACGGGGCCTGTTCGAGGACGAGACGATCCCGGTGGTGGTGCCACGTCGCAAGGGCGACGACCTTACGGTCACCGTCGATGAACATCCCCGCCCGGGGACGTCGGTCGAATCGCTCTCGCGCCTGAAGCCGATGCTCGGCGGCACCATCGACGGCGCGACCGTCACCGCGGGCAACTCCAGCGGCCAGAACGACGCTGCTGCGGTCGCGATCGTCACGACGCCGCAGCGTGCCGAACAGCTCGGGCTGCGCCCCTACGCACGTCTGGTCAGCTGGTCCCTCGCCGGGGTTGAGCCGCATCGGATGGGTATCGGCCCGGTCGTGGCCACGAATCGGGCGCTCGAACGCGCCGGCCTGTGCTGGGCGGACCTTGATCTGGTGGAGCTCAACGAGGCGTTCGCCGCCCAGGTGCTGGCCTGTTTTCGCGAGTGGAAGCTCACCGACGCCGATCTGGAGCGAGTCAACGTCAATGGATCGGGCATCTCGCTCGGTCATCCCATCGGTGCCACCGGCGGCCGGATCATGGCCAACCTGCTGCGCGAACTGGACCGCAGGGAGGCCCGATTCGGCCTGGAGACGATGTGCATCGGCGGCGGCCAAGGCCTTGCCGCGATCTTCGAACGCCTCGCGTGACCCCACGCCCACACGCACACTGACTGGAGGCACAGCCCGTGGCTCGTATTCGCTATCTCAGTCTGTCCAACGCCGCCTATTCCCCGAACTACTTCCCTTTCCTGCGAAAGTACATCGACGAATTCGTCGGCCCGGACACCGAGGTCGAACTGTGCGGCACCCGTGTCGGGCGCATCGACAGCTTCCGCTTCTTCGAGAGCCTCGACTCCGTCTCGATCCTGGATTGGGTCCTGGACGCCGAGCAGTCGGGCTTCGACGCGGTCGCCATCGGCAACATCCTCGACCCGGGGCTGCGCGAGGCCCGCTCCATGGTCGACATTCCGGTGCTCGGATACGGCGAGACCTCGATGATGACGGCATGCCTGATGGGCAGTCAGTTCTCGCTGGTAGGCGTGAATCCCTACTTCGGCGGGCGGTTCGAGGAGAACGTCGCCAAGTACGGTCTGCGGGAACGTCTCGCAGGCATCGAGTGCATGGACCTCACCCCGCACGAGCTTGACGCCTGCTTCTCCGACGAGGACGGCCGCAAGCGCGCCATCGACTCCTTCGTGGCCGCTGCCCGGAAGACCATGGAGCGCGGAGCCGAGGTCATCATCCCGGCCGGCGGGCGCATCACGGCCTTCCTCAACTCCACCGGTCTGCGTGAGATCGACGGCGCCCCGATTCTCGACGGCACGGCGACGCTGCTTGCGATGACGGAGTCGGCCATCCGCATCCGGGAGACCGCGGGCGCGTTCGTCAGCAGGCGACGGCTGTATGCGAAGGCGCCGGCCGCGGTGATCGGTGGAGCGGCCGCCGAGTACGCCGAGAGCTACGGGCTGCCCGCGCTGTCCCGGCTCGCCGATTCCGTCAACGTCACTGAAGGGGAAGAAAAATGACGACAGCCAATGGTGCGGCGCCGGTCTACCCGCTGAGCGCGCAGGAGACGCTCGTCTCCAATCTGGACCTGCTGCGGGAGACGTCAGGTCCCGTGGCGGACGCGTTCCGCGGTCTGCGTCGGGCGGCCGACGACCACGGCCCGCTCGAGGCCAAGCAGCGCGAACTATGCCTGCTGACCGGATTCGCGGTGAGCCGCAACGAGCCCGGCTTCCGCGTCCACTGCAACCGAGCGAAGGACGCGGGCGCTACGGTCGAGGAGATCGAGCAGGTCGTCATCCTCATGCTCGGTACATCTCTCGGTCTGGTCCCCGTCGTCGAAGCGCTCAACTGGGTCCACGACGAACTGCGCTGACCCTCAGTGGCCTCCGGTCTCTACAGGAGCACACTGCTCGCATCTGTCAGGCATTTTCATGCGTGGTATTTACCGACCGGTCAGATAGGGAAGGTCCTGGATCGACACCGGCAGCACCAGCAAGGCCGCCCCCTTTCCCCCGGGCGTGACCACCCTTCAGCCGCACACCAATCGACAGGAGGACACATGACTGACGTCAACACCTCGAAGAAAGCCCTCGTGGTGGGCGCCGCGTCGGGGATCGGCCGTGCCACCGCACTGCGCCTGGCCTCGATGGGTATCACCACCGCAGTCGCAGACCTGAACGCTGACGCCGTACGGGAGCTGGCGAAGGAGAACGAGCACATCGTCGGTGTCGGCGACGCGGCGTGGGACGCAACGGACCCTGGCGCCTGCGAGCGACTGGTGGAGGAGACGGTCACCACCCTCGGCCGGCTCGACCACGTGATCTCCACGGTCGGGTGGACGGCCATTACGCCCTTCTTGGAGGAGACACCGGAGTACTGGCGCAAGATCGTCGACCTCAACCTGATGTCGGGCGTCTACCTCGCGGCTGCCGCCGGCAGGGCGCTGCGCGACCGCGGCGGGAGCATCGTCCTCACCGCGTCCGAGGCGGGCAAGGTCGGCATGTCGGGAGAGAGCGTCTACTCCGCGGCCAAGGGCGGTGTCATCGCGCTGGTCAAGTCCCTGGCTCGGGAGTGGGCCCGGCACGGTATCAGGGTCAATGCCGTCGCCCCCGGCATCTCCGCGACGCCGCTGCTGGAGGAGCAGGGCGGAGACGCCCTGCTGGAGAAGGCCATCCGAGGGGTTCCGATGCGCCGGGTGGGCCGGCCCGAGGAGATTGCTGCCGCCCTCACGTTCATCGCCCTCGATGACGCCAGTTACATCACCGGGCAGACCCTGTGCGTCGGCGGTGGACTGACGATGACGTCATGACAGGGCCGACTGCGGGCCAGAGGCCTACAAACGACTTGTGACAGGTGGGTAAAGCATGGAACTGACAGGCAAGACAGTCATCATCACCGGTGGCTCCCGGGGTATGGGCCAGCGCCTCGCGCTCAAGGTCGGCGGGGAGGGAGCCAATGTCGTCGTCAACTACCGGCGCGACGCGGCAGCGGCCGAGGAGACCGTCGCCCAGATCGAACAGGCCGGCGGCAGCGCCCTCGCGGTGCAGGCCGATGTCTCGGAGACGGACGCCGTCGAGTCGTTGGTGTCGGCCGCCGCTGACCGGTTCGGCAAGATCGACGTCGTCGTCGCCAATGCGGCGGCCAGCGCTTTCAAGCCGCTCTCGGAGATCCACGCCCACCACGTCGGCAAGACGATGGGCATCACTGTCCAGGGTCTGTTGGACCTGGCCCGGGCCAGCGCCCGGCACATGCCTCCTGGCGGCCGGATCGTCGCGGTCTCGGGCTGGGACAGCTTCCGTGTCCTGCCGGGCCATGGTCTGCTCGGCGCAGCCAAGGCGGCGATGGAATCGATGGTCCGGTACTTCGCGGTCGAACTCGGACGACAGGGCATCACCGCGGTCGGCATCTGCCCGGGGCCGATCGACACCGACTCCTTCCGCTTCTACGCGGGTGAGGCATGGGAGGAGTACGAGCGCCAGTGGCTGAGCCAGACACCGTCCGGCGCCTACCCAGAGCCCGAAGAGGTCGCCGACGTCATGGCGTTCCTTTGCTCTCCTCGCAGCGCGGCCATCAACGGACAGACGATCGTCGTCGATGGCGGGCTCTCGGTCGCCACCATGCCCATCGGCTTCGGCCAGAGCTGACGGAGTGGTCACCACGATGAACGACTCCGTGCAGACGGTCGCCCACCTGATGCGCCAGATCGAGCGGCGGCCAGGCGCCTCGCTCGCGGCAGAGCAGATCGGCACATCCCGCCGCTACACGATCGCCGAACTGGCCGAGGCGTCCAACCGCCTGGCCAACGCGTTCACCGGACTCGGGCTCGCCCCCGGCGATCGTGTCGCCTATGTCGCCCAGAACCACATCGCGTACATGGTCCTGGAGTTCGCCCTGCTCAAGGCTGGACTCGTGAAGGTCCCGCTCAACCACCGATTCGCCCCGCATGAGCTGCGCCGCTGCATGGAGATAGCCGACGTGCGGCTTGTCCTCGCGGACGCGGAGTCGGCCGTGGCTGTCGACGAGGCAGTCGCGGGGGAGGGGCCTGTGAAGGTCGTCATCGGCGAACGCCCGGGCTGGCGCTCCTTCGACGCGCTGGTCGCTGCGGGCTCGCCGGTGCGCTCCCAGGTTCCCGTCGGTCCCGACGACCTGTACCACATCCGGTTCAGCTCGGGTTCCACCGGCAGCCCCAAGGGGATCGCGATATCGCAGAGGGGTGCCCGCTCGGCCATCCTGGGCAACACCTGGCTGATGAGCACCAGCGGGCCCGTGCTCGCTCCCCGGACTCTACAGGTGGCACCACTGGTCTACGCCGGTGGCTGGAGCGTCCTGCCCACCTTGCTGCGTGGCGGTACCAACGTCGTGCTGCCCCGTTTCGACGCCGACGAGACGCTGCGTGTGGTGCGCGAGGAGCGCATTGACTGGATGTTCGCCGTGCCGACCATGCTGCGTCGGATGAGCCAGTCCAATGAACTGGAACAGCTTCGTGGTGCCCAGCTCTCCTGCCTGAACCTGGCCGGCGAACCCGCCGCGCTCCCGGCCCTCGAGGTCGTCAGCGAGTACACCGACGCCCTGGTCCAGTCCTGGGGGCAGACCGAAGCACCTGCTTCCACCACCCTGCTGAGCCGACAGGAGATGAAGTCGTCGGCACTGTGGTCCTCTATCGGCCGTCCCATCCCGGGTGTCGAGTTCTCACTGTTCGTCGACGGCAGCGTGCTCGACGAGGTGGAGGCAGGCATACAGGGTGAATTGGTGATCCGCACTCCCAGCGTCACCACCGAACTGCTGGGTGCGGAGGCCGAGCGCGCGGGCCGCCTACTGGCCGACGGTTGGTGGCGCACCTCCGACCTCGGTCACTTCGACGACGAGGGGCGCATCACCATCGTCGGCCGGGCCAGCGAGACGATCATCACCGGCGGCACCAACATCCAGCCCGTCGAGATCGAGCGGGCCTTCGAGAATCACCCCGCCGTTCGCGAGACCGTCGTCGTCGGCGTCCCCGACGTCCAGTGGGGCGAGACCCCCGCTGCCCTCGTCCACACGCCGGACATCGACGCACTCACCAAGGAGGACCTCGACCTCTGGATGAGCAACCGGCTGGCTCGCTTCAAGCGGCCGCGGCACGTCTACCTCTCCGCAGACCCGATCCCGCGGGCATCGGGCGAGTCGAAGATCGCGCGCGGTGACATCAAGAAGCTTCTGCGCGGCTGGGTCGAGGACCCGACGCGCGTCCCGAACAACGTGACCAAGGTGGTGGGCCCCCGTGGATGAGGTGGTGATCGAGGAGACGGACGGGATCGGTTCGGTCCGCCTGAATCGCCCAGGACGGGGCAACTCGGTGACGCCGGAAGTCGTCACCGCACTGGGCGACGCTGTCCGGCGGCTGTGCGAGAAGGAGAGCGTACGCGCGGTCGTCCTCACGGGCACCGGGTCGGTCTTCTGCGCGGGTGCCGACGTCCGGGAGATGCATGACGTCTACCGCAACGACGGAGCCGACGCGCTCATGGACTACCTGGCCGACGTGTGGATGCCCGCCGTGCAACGGACCGTGCGGGGGCTCTGGGCCGCGCCGAAGCCGCTGGTTGCCGCTTTCAACGGTGCCGCCACGGCCGGTGGGCTCGACTTCGGCCTCGCCTGCGACGTCCGTATCGCGGCAGACACCGCTCGGTTCGCCGAGAGTTACGTCAACCTTGGCATGGTCCCGGTGGCCGGCGGCGCATTCCTGCTCCCGATGGTGACGGGCCTGCCCGCCGCCACCTACCTTCTGGCCTCCGGCTCCTTCGCCGATGCCTCCCAGGCGCTGGACCTGGGCATCGTCAGCGAAGTTTGCGCGGCGGATGAACTTGTCGTTCGCGCACGGAAGGTGGCGGCCGAGCTGGCCCACGGCCCTGCCGAGACGTTCGCGCGGACCAAGCGGATTGCCCGTGCTTCGTCGACGCAGGCGCTCGAGGCCGCGCTTCGCGACAGCCTCGACGCGAACGTCGAACTGATTGCCCGTCCCGAGGTGCGGGAGCGCATCCTCTCGGTCATGGACCGCTTCGCGCTCACCGGTAGCCGGTCGGGCTGACCAACCACAGGAAGAACCGACGCGCGATGCCCCGACCGAGCGGAACCACGCCGACATCAGGGGATATCGACGTCCGGCGTACAGAACAGCAGAGGAGAGCGTGGTGCGCATCGGTGTGCTGAAGGAGTCCCTGCCGGGGGAGACGCGGGTGGCCGCGACCCCGGCCACCGTGGCACAGCTGGCGAAACTTGGCTATCAGGTGGTGGTCGAGCCCGGGGCGGGAGAGACGTCGAGTTTCTCCGACGCGGCGTACGTTGCGACAGGAGCCGCAATGGGCGATCCGCTCGCGGCCGACATCGTGTTCGGTGTAAACCCGCCCTCGGACCGGCAGCGGGACGGGCTGAGCCCCGGGACCACCCTGATCAGCTTGCTCAGGCCGGCACTCGACCCCGAGCTCGTCGCGGACCTGGCGCGGCGGTCGATCACCGCCCTGGCGATGGATGCGGTGCCGCGGATATCCCGGGCGCAGTCACTCGACGTGCTGTCCTCGATGGCCAACATCGCCGGCTACCGGGCCGTCGTCGAAGCAGCCCACGAGTTCGGCCGCTTCTTCACGGGGCAGGTCACCGCTGCGGGAAAGGTCCCACCGGCCAGGGTACTGGTAGCCGGAGCCGGTGTCGCCGGCCTCGCGGCGATCGGCACCGCCCGCAGTCTCGGTGCGGTCGTTCGTGCCACTGACCCGCGGCCCGAGGTCGCCGATCAAGTCAAGTCACTGGGCGGTGAGTACCTCGCCATCGAGTCCCCCGAGAGCGAAGTCAGTGCCTCCGGTTATGCCAAGGAGATGGGGGACAGCTACAAGGCCCGCGAGAGCGAGCTCTACGCCGCGCAGTGCGCGGAAGCCGACATCGTCATTACCACCGCCCTGATCCCGGGGAAGCCGGCGCCGAAGCTGATCACCGCCGAGATGGTGGCTGCCATGAAGCCCGGCAGTGTGATCGTCGACATGGCCGCGGCCAACGGCGGCAACGTGGCCGGCACGGTCGCGGGCGAGAAGGTGGTCACGGACAACGGGGTGACGATCCTTGGCTATACCGATCTGGCAGGAAGACTGCCCGCCCAGGCCTCCCAGCTGTACAGCAACAACCTGGTCAACCTGATGAAGCTGCTGACGCCCGGCAAGGACGGCGCACTCGTCCTCGACCTCGACGACGTGGTGCAGCGTGCCATGACCGTCGTACGCGAGGGAGAACTGCTGTGGCCGCCACCGCCGGTCCAGGTGTCGGCGACCCCGGCAGCCAAGCCCCAGGTCACGGCGCTCGCGCCGGTGGCGGAGGACAAGCCGCCGGCCTCCTCGGCGCGGCGATACGGCTCGGTCGTCGGCGCTGCGGTCGCGCTCTTTCTAATCGGCGCGGTGTCACCGCCCGTTCTCCTCGGCCACCTCACGGTGTTCGCGCTCGCCGTCGTCGTCGGCTTCTACGTGATCGGGCACGTACACCACGCCCTGCACACGCCGTTGATGTCGGTGACCAACGCGATCTCCGGAATCATCGTGGTCGGTGCGCTGTTGCAGATCGGCCACGGAAACGCGGTGATCACGGTGGTCTCGGCAGTTGCGATTCTGCTCGCCGGCATCAATGTCTTCGGTGGGTTCGCCGTCACCCGGCGCATGCTCGCCATGTTCTCCAGGAGCTGACACCCATGGCTGTCGATACTGCCGCGCAGGCGGCCTACATCGTTGCCGCGCTGCTGTTCATCCTCGCCCTGGCGGGACTGTCGAAGCACGAGACGGCGAAGGCGGGCAACGCGTTCGGTATCGCGGGCATGGCGCTCGCGCTGGTCGCTACCCTCGGTCTCGCTCTCGACCACGACATCGACGGCACCGGGCTCGAACTCCTCATCGTCGCGGCCGCGATCGGCGCGTTCATCGGCATCAAGCGAGCCCGCGCGGTCGAGATGACCGGGATGCCCGAACTCATCGCGCTGCTGCACAGCTTCGTGGGCCTCGCCGCCGTGCTGGTCGGCTGGAACGGCTACCTGCTCGTCGAGGCCGACCCCGACAGCGCCGAGGGACAGGCGCTGCGGGCCACCCAGACGCTCGGCATCCATCACGGCGAGGTCTTCGTCGGTGTCTTCATCGGCGCCGTGACCGTCACCGGCTCGATCGTGGCCTTCCTCAAGCTGTCAGCGCGCATCAAGTCGGCACCGCTGGTCCTACCGGGCAAGAACGCGCTCAACCTCGGGGCCCTGGTGCTCTTCGCCGCGCTCACCACGTGGTTCGTACTGGCCCCCGCGCTCTGGCTTCTCGTGGCGGTCACCGTGATCGCGCTGCTGCTCGGCTGGCACCTGGTCGCCTCGATCGGCGGCGGTGACATGCCGGTCGTGGTGTCCATGCTCAACAGCTACTCCGGCTGGGCCGCGGCCGCCTCCGGTTTTCTGCTGGACAACGATCTGCTCATCATCGTCGGCGCGCTGGTCGGTTCGTCCGGAGCCTACCTCTCGTACATCATGTGCAAGGCGATGAACCGCTCCTTCCTCTCCGTCATCGCGGGTGGCTTCGGTATCGACGCGGGGCCCGGCGGTGAACAGGAACAGGGGGAGCATCGGGAGACCACCCCGGAGAACGTCGCCGAACTTCTGCTGCAAGCCGATTCCGTGATCATCACGCCCGGTTACGGCATGGCGGTCGCGCAGGCCCAATACGGAGTGGCCGAACTGACGAGCAAGCTGAGGGACAAGGGTGTGGATGTCCGCTACGGCATCCACCCCGTCGCCGGCCGCCTGCCCGGCCACATGAATGTGCTGCTGGCGGAGGCGAAAGTGCCGTACGACATCGTGCTGGAGATGGACGAGATCAACGACGATTTCGACGGCACGTCCGTTGTGCTCGTGATCGGAGCCAATGACACCGTGAACCCCGCTGCCACCGAAGATCCTGGCAGCCCGATCGCGGGTATGCCCGTTCTGCGTGTCTGGGAGGCCGACAACGTGGTGGTCTTCAAGCGGACGATGGCCTCTGGTTACGCCGGTGTGCAGAATCCGTTGTTCTTCCGGGAGAATGCCACCATGCTCTTCGGTGACGCGAAGGAGAGGGTGGAGAACATACTCCGAGCACTCTGACACCTCATACATGCACAGCAGCACCGGGCTCACGGAAGCGGTATCCGTGAGGCCGGTGCTGCTGTGCATGTATGAAAGCGACTGGATCGAGACCGGAAGCCAGGCCGCGGCGGTCAGGAGCATGGCGTAGGTCCTGATGGACAAAGAACAAGGCAAGTCGACGCGCCGTTACACCGATCGCTGCGAGGACGAGTTCGCGATCAGTTCTGCGCTGTCCGCGGTCACGCCGACCGCACCGGCTTCTTGCAGCCGGCCGATCTCCTTGGCGGAGAGCCCCAGGATGTCCGACAACACCTCCTCGGTGTGCTCACCGAGACGTGGTGCAGGGACGGGAGCGGCCCCCGCTCCGTCCCAGCGCAGCGGGCTGCCGGTAGCCAGCACAGGGCCGATGCCCGGTTGGTCCAGCTCCGCTGCCACCGACCTGGCGTCCGCGCGTGCGGCACTCGCCACCTGCGTCATGTCGAGGTAGGGGCTCCACAGGACGCGCGCGACGTCCAGCGATCGGCGCACCGTCCCGAAGTCCCGCTGCGCGAACCACGGCCGCATCACCGCGGCGATCGTCTCGCGCAGCCGGTAGCGGTCGCTCTCCAAAGTCAGGTCGGCATCGAGAGCCTGCTCGAGTGCGGCGAAGACCTCTGCGGTACCGGTCACCTTGCGCAGCGCGGACCACTGTCCCTCGGTCAGTGCGACCACCATGACGCGATGGCCGTCCGCAGTCTCGAAGTCCACACCGAATGAGCCGTACATGTGGTTCCCGTGCCGGGCGCGTGGTGTGCCGCGCATCTCTGCTTCGGCCAGCCACCCCATGCTGCCGACGCCGGCCAACGCCACGTCGGCCAGCGCGAGTTCGAGCCGGGCCCCTTGACCTGTCTGGTCGCGGTGCATGACGGCGGCGAGAACCCCATTGGCCGCGATCATGCCGGACAGCAGGTCCCAGGCCGGCAGCACATGATTGACCGGCCGCTCGGTGTCCTGTGGCCCGGTCATCCGGGCCACGCCGATCTCGGCGTTGACGGTGTAGTCGACAGCAGGCGACCCGTTGTTCCGGCCCTGGAGATGGACGTGGATGACGTCCCTGCGAAGGGCGCGGAGCTCGTCGTAGGTGGGCCGGTGCCGGCCGACCATATTGTCGAGGAAGATTCCGGACCGGGGCCCAGGAGCCGTGGCCAGTGCGAGGAGCAGCTCGCGCCCCTGGGGGCTGCGGTGATCAATGGTCACCGACCGCTTTCCCTTGTTGAGCCCGGTCCAGAACAGACTGTCGCCCCCCGAGGAGAGCGGCCAGCGCCGGAAGTCGCTCCCGCCGCCGGGGGGATCGACTCGGATGACCTCCGCGCCGAGTTGCGCGAGCGCCATCCCGGCCGATGGTGCGGCCACGAAGGATGCACCTTCGACGATCCGGAGGCCGCTCAGAGGCTGGAGAGACGGTGTCAACGTGGTTCCCTTTCCAGGCAGATGCCTTCTACGCGGCCCGGGAGTGCCGGTCAAGCAGCGGGCCCCTCAGGAGAGGGTTCAGCGGAATACCTCAGGACGTAATGCAGGTGCTCCTCCATGGCTGCGGCAGCTCCCTCGGCGTCTCCGAAGCGGCCCGTGTTGAGTCTCTGCCCATGCCTGCGCTGCCTTTGTTCGACTGCCAGCCGACCTGCCGAGTGCCCGTGGGGTTCGCCCAGGTGTGTGCGACAGGGGCTCCTCACGAAGGCACGGATCGGTCAGGACTCTAGGTAATTGACAAGCGTTCCATTGTCTTACAGTAGAGTCAAGGTCAACATGAGCCGGTCTGGGCCGGTGGCTTACGCGCCGACCGACGCCCCAGACCCGCATCCGGTACCCACCACCTGGCTCGGAAGGGAAGCACCCGCCATGGAACCCGCGTCCATGTCACACCCCCTCGGCTCTTACGTTGAGTCATGGCAGCCGGCACCGGTCAGCGATGAGGACACCCTGCGGCCTGGCCCGGCCGCAGCCCTCTCAGCCGTCCTGGACCTGCCCGATGCGGCCGTCAAGCCTGGGGATCCGCTGCCCCCGCTGTGGCACTGGCTGTATTTCCTGGCGTGGCCCGCACAAGCCGAACTCGGCCACGACGGTCATCCCCGTGAGTCCCGGTTCCTGCCGCCTGTCCCCGACCGTCAGCGGATGTTTGCGGGCGGACGATGCCGCATCCGTGAGCCACTGCGCCTGGGTGAACCGGCCGAACGCGTTGTCAGCCTCGGTGCCGTGACGCCGAAGAGCGGGCGCAGCGGTGAGCTGCTTTTCGTCACCGAGCGTCGCGAGTTCCGCCAGCGCGGCCGGACCTGCCTCGTCGAGGAGCAGGACATTGTCTACCGCTCAGGCCGCAGCGCGGTCGCCGGGCACCATCCAGACATCGACCACACCACACTTCCTGAGGCAGTGGGCCCCTGGCGGATACGAATCCAGCCGGACGAACGCCTGCTCTTCCGTGTCAGCGCCCTGACCGCCAACGCGCACCGGATCCATTACGACGTGCCCTACTGCCGCGACGTGGAGGGCTACCCGGGCCTCGTCGTTCACGGCCCACTGCTCGCCCTGCTGATGCTGGAACTGGTACGACGTGAGTCCCCGCACCGGAGAGTGGGCTCCCTGTCATACCGATTGCATCGACCGGTCTTCGCGGGTGAGCACATCCTTGCCGACGGTGCGCCCACCGCGGACGGAGCGGAACTCGGCATCGCCACCCACCGGACGGCTCGCCACGCAACAGCCGAGGTGGTGTTCGCATGAGCGAGAGTGCGGTGACCACCCTTGACAAGGTATCCCGCTGGTTGCCACTCTCTTAATTGTCAGACTAACAGGTCGCCCCCATCGGACGTACCTGTCGCACAGACGCAGAGGGGCGTGCCCGTATGGGACCGGTCGGGTTCATCGGTGTCGGTGTCGGAGTCACGCGATCCGCGATCGGGAGTCGCATGGTGGGTGAGCGCGACCTGCGGGTCACTGATCACGATCCGGCTGCTGCGGACGCGCTGGTCGAAGCAGACGCGGTGTTCGTCGTCGACTTGCTGGTCGGCCCGGGTGGCCTGGTCGATCCGCGGCGTCCCGGCGCCGTGGTGAGCGACACGACGACGAACCCCCGGACGCCGATGCCTGGATTACTCAGGTACTGAGGCCGAAGGGCGCGGAGTTCGGTGATGCCCCTATCGCGGGAGGGCTGCGCAAGGCCCGTGATGGCGCGGCGGCCCTGGTGGCGGGTTCGTCCCCCCGGGACGTACGCGAAGATCGAGCCGTTGTTGAAGGCGACCGTATAGCCCGCTTGCGCGCGGGTCCGGTCGGCGTCGGCCGCAACCTGAGGGGTGGTCAACGACCGCTTCTTCGCGAGGCAGTGCGCCTCGGCCAGACGGCCGGGCTCGAGTGGGACGTGCTCGTCGGTGGCCAACCGCTCGAGCCGGCGGAACTGCCCCACCGAGCACACGTTCCTCACCCTGCTGAGCGGGGACACCCACCAGCCGCAAGGCCTCCCCCTCGCGCTGATGTGCAAGGGCATGACTCCGGCCAACCACATGGTCGCCGCGCTCGGCCACGTGCCGATCGCCACCTTGGTCCAGGAGCTGACGGCGGAGGCCGTCGAGCCTTCGGCTCGGACGCAGCCCGGCGCGAGTTGATGGCCGAGAGGTACGAGAAGCAGTGACACGACAGTCGTGACGACGGCGCCAGGCGGCGCCGGACAAGGAGGACTCGGAACCATGTCGATCGAGTCGTATTCGATGCTCATCAACGGTGAGTGGCGCGCGAGCTCGGATGGGGAGACGTTCGAGTGCATCAACCCGTTCACCGGTGAGTCGTGGGCACGCGTGCCCCGGGCGACCGACGCGGACGTCGACGTGGCGGTGAAGGCCGCGGAGCGGGCGTTCACCGAAGGGCCCTGGGCGTCGTCCACACCGAAGCAGCGCGGCGCCCTGCTGCGTAAGCTGGCCGAGCTGATCACCCAGCAGGCGGAGCCGCTGGCTACCACGCTCGTGCGGGAGAACGGCAAGCTGATCCGCGAGGTCGGCGGGCAGGCGCGTGCCCTCGCCGACAACTGCAACTTCTTCGCGGGCGTCGCCGAGATGCCACTGGGCGACACCCTGGCGAGCAGCATTCCGAACATGGCGGGATTCACCGTGCGTGAGCCAGTGGGTGTCGTCGCGGCGATCACGCCGTGGAACAGCCCGCTCACTCTGCTGATCATGAAGCTGGCGCCCGCGCTGGCGGCGGGTTGCACGATCGTCGTCAAGCCCTCCGAGGTCACTCCGGTCTCCACGCTCATCCTGGCGAAGCTGATCGAGGAGGCGGGTTTCCCGAAAGGCGTCGTGAACGTGGTGACTGGGGCCGGGGACGTGGGCGCGGCTCTCGTCGCGCACCCGGGCGTCAAGAAGATCTCGTTCACCGGCTCGACCGCGGTCGGCAAGCAGATCGCCGCGATCGCCGCGTCCCGGATGGCCCGCGTCTCGTTGGAGCTGGGGGGCAAGTCACCCAACATCGTTTTCCCCGATGCCGACCTGACCAACGCGGTCAGTGGTGTCATGGCGGGCATTTTCGCCGCCACCGGGCAGACATGTCAGGCGGGCTCCCGGGTGCTGGTGCACGAGGAGATCTACGACGGGTTCACCAAGGCCGTTGTCGAGCGGGCGGCTCAAATCAAGCTCGGCGACCCGCAGGATCCCGCGAGCGAGATGGGCACGGTCGCGAGCAAGGCCCAGCACGAGAAAGTGCTTCGCTACATCGACATCGCCAAGGCCGAGGGCGCGACGCTCGCCACGGGTGGCAAGGTGCCCAAGGACCCGGCGCTGGCCAATGGCTTGTTCGTGGAGCCGACGGTGTTCACCGACGTCACCAACGACATGCGGATCGCCCGTGAGGAAGTTTTCGGCCCCGTCGCGTCCCTCATCCGCTTCACCGACGAGGACGACGCGGTGCGCATCGCCAACGACACCCCGTACGGCCTGGCCGCCGGCGTCTGGACGAACGACGTCGGTCGCGCGCACCGAATGATCCGCAAGCTGCGGGCCGGGACGGTCTGGATCAACAACTATCGCCAGGTGAACCACGTCGGCCCCTTCGGAGGCTTCGGCGAGTCGGGGATGGGCCGGGAGAACGGACTGCACGCGGTGGACGAGTACACCGAGGTCAAGACCGCATGGATCAATACCGGCGGCAAGATCGCGGACCCGTTCAACCCTCGGGCCTGACGCCGGTCCGAGCGGAGAAGAAGGAGTGGTGGCGGGCAACGCGACCGAGAAGGGGACGGCCATCGTGGTCGGCGCGGGTGCCGGCATCGGCCGCCCGGCCCCTGCGCGCCTGCCGGCCACGCGCGGTGCAACCCACACTCGCGGCAGACCTGGACACGTGCGCGGTGGCCCAGCCGGCCGCCGAGTGCCCGGCGGCGGCGCCGTAGCCGACCGCAGTTGGGGCGCCGCCGATCCGGAGGCCAGTGTCGTGGCCAACGGACAGAACATCGTGGTCGACGGGGACCTGTCCCTGGCGACCGTGCCGACCGAACCGTCAGTCCTCCCCGTTTGAGCTCGACTGTCGCGAGGTCCTGACGGCTCCGGGGCACCGCATCTCATCGCCCGTGCACGGGAGCGATTCACAACGTTGTGGAGAGAAATGACAATGCACGAGCAATTGACGACGACCGGACAGGTACCCGATACCGCTCCTGAGGTCTCGTCGAAGGTGATGCGCAAAGTAGCGTCGGTGAGCTTGATCGGCAACATGATCGAGTTCTACGACTTCTTCATATATGCCACTGCAGCAGCGCTGGTGTTCCCGCACCTCTTCTTCCCCGCGCTCGGTGACTCTGCCGGTGCCGTGGCCTCCTTCGCGACGCTCGGTGTGGCGTTCGTGGCGAGGCCGGTGGGATCTGTCGTCTTCGGGCACATGGGTGACCGGCTGGGTCGCAAACGGACACTGGTCATCACGCTGCTGACGATGGGGCTTGCGACCTTGATCGTCGGCCTGATGCCGACCGCTTCGCAGATCGGGGTGGCGGCGCCGATCATCATCGTCGTGCTCCGCCTGCTGCAAGGCCTCGCGGCGGGCGGGGAGTGGGCAGGCGCTGTTCTCTACGCTGCGGAGTACGCCCCGGGGAACCGGCGTGGCTTCTGGAGCAGCTTCCCGCCCACAGGGTCGGGGTTGGCGCTCGCCCTCGGTAACTCCGCCTACATCCTGGTCGGCCTGTTCACCAACGACGAGTCGTTCATGAGCTATGGCTGGCGGATCCCGTTCCTGTTCAGCGCCGTGCTGGTGGTGGTCGGCCTCTACATCCGACTGCGAACGGCCGAGACGCCCATCTTCAAGCAGCACCTGAAGTCTGGCGAGACCACCCGAGCGCCGCTGGGTGAGGCGCTGCGCGCACAGCCGCGTCAGGTGCTCCTCAGCGCCGGCTCCGTGCTTGTGATCTTCGTACTGTATTTCGTCGGTTCGACGTACTTCATCAGTTACGGCACGGCGGACCTGGGACACAGCCGTAACGCCGTTCTGGCCGTGGTCATGGCGGGCGGCCTCGCATATGCGGCGGCGTGCCTGGCCTTCGGGCGCCTGTCCGACACTTACGGGCGCCGCCGGATGCTGATGCTGGCGACCGGGCTCGGCGCCGTGTGGTCGTTCGTGGCGTTCCCGCTCGCTGGGACCGGCTCGCTCGTCGCGTTCGCCGTCTCTGCGATCGGCTTCCTGGCGATCAGCGGTGCGGCCAACGGCCCGCTGGGTTCCTTCTTCGCCGAGCTGTACCGCACCCACTACCGCTACACGGCCGCAGCCCTCAGCTACAACGTGGGTGCTGTGCTGGGCGGCGGTGTACCGCCGCTCATCATCGCCTCGATGGTCGCGTCGCTCGGCATCATGTCCCTGGCCTGGTTCCTCGCGGGGGTGGGAGCGTTCAGCGTGGCCTGTCTCCTGCTGTTGTCCGAGACCCGGACCCGGAAGCTCGACGCCGACCACGAGGTCAGCGGTCGACGGGGCGACGGTCCGGAGTGTGATCGCCGACCTGATAGCGGGGCCGTCGGAGCGCAGGCCCCGGAACAGAGCTCGAACTGAGGGAACGGACATGACTGGACTGAAACTGGACGAGAGCCGGGTCGCGGTCGTCACCGGTGGCGCGTCCGGGATCGGTGCCGCAATCGTCGACGAGCTCCTGGCCCGCGGGGTCGAGGTGGCAGTCCTGGACGTCGACGAGGCCGCGCTGAGGGACTTGGTCGACCGGGTTGAGGCAGCGGGCCGTCGCGTGAGGGTTTACCCGTGCGACGTGGCTGACTGGATGGCTGTGGAAGCTGCGGCGGCCGACATCCTCGCGGATCTCGGCCGGGTGGACGTACTGTGCGCGAACGCCGGGGTTGCCGGCCACCGGACTCCGCTGTGGCGGCAGGATCCCGCTGAGATGGAGCGGGTGCTTCGGGTGAACGTGCTCGGCGTGACCAACGCGATTCGCGCCTTCGTCCCGCAGATGGTGGAGCGGCGCGCCGGACACGTAGCGGTGACGGGCTCCTACCTGGCGTTCGTCACCCGCTCCGGCGGCGGCAACGCGGCGTACGCCTCCACCAAGCACGCTGACCTCGCGATCTGCGAGGTACTGGCCGAGGAATTCGCGCACCTCGACATTCCCGTCGGGGTCAGCATGGTGGCACCCGGTCCGGTTGCCACCCCGCTGCAGGCCACGGCGACCACTCCGGCAGACCATGCCGATGCGTTGCCGCCTGCGAAGAAGATCCTGGACTTCGTGAAGGCCTCGGACGTCGCGGCCGCCACCATTCTTGCCATCGAGGAGGGGCGATCCTCCGTCCTGGTCGACGCCGCGACAACTGAGTACGTCCGCTTGCGGCTGACGGCCCGCCTCGAATCGCTGACCAGCGCGTGAGCGGCAACCGACGCATGACAGCACACAGCTGTCCTGAGAGCGTGGCCTCTGAGTGCCACCAGACAGGAGTGACGAAATGACCCAGTCGACCGTTCATGGTGACAAGCCAGTGCTGGTCACCGGTGCGGCGGGGTTCCTGGGCGCGCGCATCGTCGAGCAGCTCGCCGCGAGCGGGCGTCCGGTGCGCGCCGTCGACGCGGGGACCACGGACCGGGCGGCGGCGCTCGCGGACCTTCCCGGGGTCACGAGCGAGCGGATGGACCTCCGCGACACGGCCGCGCTGGAGTCGGCCGTGCAGGGCGCCGATGCCGTGGTGCATCTCGCGGCGCTGCGCCCCAAGGCGACCCAGTCCCGCCCGCAGGAGTCGTTCCAGGTCAACGTCGGGGTGTCCTACGACCTCATGCGGCTCGCAGCGGAACACGATGTCCGGCGGATCGTCTTCGGGTCCTCGCACAGCGTCTACGGCTCGTTCAAGACGCCCCGGGCTTTCCGATGGCGCGAGGACGACCTGCCGCCGAGTGCGGACCTGGGGATGTACGGCGCCAGCAAGATCGCGGCGGAGGCATACCTCAACGCGTTCGCGGCGGCGGGCGGCCCCACTTACGTCTCCACTCGGCTCGCAACGCTGTACGGTCCCCAGTCCAACCGGGACAACTCGCTGGCGGGCATCATGCTCGACGTGCTGGCCGCGGTCCGGCGGGGGGAGCGGCCGGTGGTCCGCTGGGCGCCCGATGCCTTGCACGATCTGGTCTACGTCGACGACGCTGCCCGGGCCATGATCGCTGCGGTGAACCTGCCCGACGACCGGGCGAACCTGGCGGTCAACGTCGTCGGCGAGCCGGTCAGCTCCACGGAGGCCTTCGGCACCCTGGTCGAGCTCGGCGGCGGTGACCCGGAGTCCATCGACTGGCAGCCCGAACTCAGCCGCTTCCAGCTCACCAGCCCGGATCTCATGCGGTCGGTGCTGGGTCCGGTGCTGACCACGGACCTGCGCACGGGCCTGGGCGAGTTCGTGAAGTGGGCAGCGACCCTGCCACCCGCGAGGACGACGGATGCCGTCGTCGGGGCGGTGTGATCTGTTGGACGCCCGTTTCCTGCGCCGGACCAGCTCCGGCAGGCCGGACGAGTTCGGGACGATCTTCCCGCCCGACCCGGACTGGTTGCGCCTGACCCCGCCCGAGCCCTCCGAGCTCGACATCCCTGTCGTCGACGCCCACCACCATCTGTGGAACCTGCCTGGCTACGACTACGACCTGCCCGAGCTGCTCGCCGACCTCGACCAGGTCCCGGCGGTGGCGGGCACCGTCTACGTGGAGTGCGCCTCGCACTACCGCGCCGACGGGCCCGCAGAGTTCCGCCCGGTGGGGGAGACCGAGCATGTGGTCGCGCTGATCGCGGCCGGCGATCCAAGGATCGCTGCGGGCATCGTCGGGTTCGCCGACCTCGACCTCGGTGATGCGGTCGCCCCCGTCCTCGAGGCCCACGTCGAGGCGGGGGAGGGGCGGTTCCGCGGCATCCGCTTCGGCACCGGCTGGGATGAAAGCCCGGACATCCAGAACACCCAGACCGGCCGGAGGCCGGGGATGCTCCGCGAGGAGACCGTCCACGCCGGTGCGCGCCGATTGGCCGCGCTGGACCTGAGTCTGGACGTGTGGCTGTTCCATCACCAGCTCGGTGACGTCGCGACGCTGGCCGAAGCGGTGCCGGATCTGCGCATCGTGCTCGACCACTGTGGAGGACCGCTCGGCTACGGGCCCTACGCGGACGATCGAGCGGGCAACTTCATGCTCTGGCGGGCGGGCCTGCGGGAGGTCGCGGCACGCCCGAACGTCTGGTGCAAGATCGGCGGGCTGGTGGCTCGTGGCGCGGCCTTCGACTATCTGACCGCGACCCGGCCACCGTCATCACAGGAGCTTGCGCTTATCTGGCGCCCCTGGGTGGAGGCCTGCATCGAGGAGTTCGGCGCCGACCGGTGCCTGTTCGAGAGCAACTTCCCGGTGGACAAGATGGGCGTCTCCTATGGCCTGCTGTGGAACTGCTACCACCTGCTCACCGAGGGGGCCTCGGAAGACGAGAGGCGCCGGTTGTTCGCGGAGAGCGCACGCGATGTCTACCGGCTGGCGTGACCCCGATCTGCTGCGTGTCGCGCACGGGCTCTGCGCTGTCCGGCACATGCCGGACTTCTGACCTGTCGGGATCGTGAAAGGGTGACATGGGCAACAGACTTACTGTCCTGAGGGCTACGACCGGGAACCCGTCGATGCGCGCAGAGGAGACATTCACGGGTGAGGCATGGCGCGACCCGCTCGTGCCCCTGGGTGACGGCGTGTCGATCGGTAACGTGTTCTTCTCGCCGTGCGCACGGACCTACTGGCACGAGCACGACGGCGGCCAGCTGTTGTTCGTGCTCGCTGGTAGCGGCCTCGTCTGCACTGCGGACGAGACCATCGCGGTCGGTGCCGGCGACCGCGTGTGGACGCCGCCCGGCGTCCGCCACTGGCATGGCGCCACTGGCGAACGCTTCATGTTCCACACTGCGATCACCGTGGGCGGGACGACCTGGCAGGAAGAGGTCTCGGAGGAGACCTACAGCGTCGGCTGCGGACGGCGTGACGCACGGTGAGCGGTCAGATGTCACCCAGGGCGCCCGCGCGGCGTTCGGGGGGCGCCCCGCGCTGACGGTGACGGCCATCCACAGTCGGCCCTATCGCCGCCTCGGTCCGCACCGTGGCCGTCCTACTTGCCGACGAGGCGCATGTGCATGTCGTTGTAGCGGTCGCCGTGCACGCCGATACGCGCTGCCGTGGCGTCGAGGTCCGCTACCTCGTCGGCGGACAGAGCGACCTGGGTCGCTCCGGCGTTCTCCTCCACACGCTCGATGCGGCGGGTGCCGGGAATCGGAGTGATCCAAGGGTGCTGGGCGAGCAGCCAAGCCAGGGCGATCTGGCCCGGGGAGACGTTCTTGGCTCGGGCGAGAGCGGCGACATGGTCGACCAGTGCTTGGTTGGCGGCGCGGTTGTCCTGGTTGAACCGGGGAATCGTGGAGCGGATGTCGTCTTCGGCGAACGTGGTCGTGGTGTCGACGGTGCCGGTGAGGAAGCCCTTGCCGAGCGGGCTGAACGGTACAAAGCCGATGCCGAGCTCAGCGAGCGTGGGCAGGACCTCGGGCTCGGGGTCGCGGGTCCACAGGGAATACTCGCTCTGTACCGCGGTCACGGGATGGACGGCGTGAGCCCTGCGGATCGTTGTCGCCGCCGCCTCCGACAGGCCGAAGTGCCGAACTTTGCCGGCCTGGACCAGCTCACCGACCGTGCCCGCGACGTCCTCGATCGGGACGTCGGGATCGACACGGTGCTGGTAAAAGAGGTCGATCGTGTCGGTGCGCAGGCGGCGCAGGGAGGCGTCGGCCACCCGCTTGATCTGCTCGGGCCGGCTGTCGAGCCCGGCCGGCTTGCCGTCCTCGATGCGCCAGCCGAACTTCGTGGCGACGACGGCCTGAGAGCGCACCGGAGCGAGCGCCTCGCCGACCAGTTCTTCGTTGGCATAGGGGCCATAGACCTCCGCGGTGTCGAAGAAGGTGATTCCCCGGTCGACGGCGGCGCGGATCACCCCGACCATGTCCTGCCGGTCGCCGGGGTTGGGGCCGTAGCTCTGGGACATGCCCATACAACCCAGGCCCACGGCCGAGACCTGCAGGCCCTGGCCGAGCGTACGCGTGTGCATTGTGTGTCTCCTCGGGCGGCGACGGTGATCGGGGTCGGGCGGCCGCTGTTCAGCGGCTGCTGGCGCGGTCTGTGGCCGTCGATGCGTCTTCGGTGGCGGCCCAGGCGGCGAGAAGCTGGAGAGCGTCGTGGTCGGGAGTGTGGGGAGGGGCGCTGTAGGCGGTGAGGACGAGGCCGGGTTGCGCGGGTAGTTCCATGGCGTCGAAATCGAGGGTGATTTCTCCGACCTCTGGGTGGCGGAAGGCTTTCCGGCCGGTGTGGTGCAGGCGCACGTTGTGTTTGGCCCAGGCGGCGCGGAATTCCTCGCTGCGGGTGACGAGCTCGCCGAGGAGTCCGGTCAGGTCGCTGTCGTGGGGCGCACGGCCGGCCTCGGTGCGCAGCAGGGAGACGGTGGTGTTCACGGACTCCTCCCAGTGGGGGAAGAAGTCGCGGCCGCCCGGGCTCAGGAACTGGAAGCGGGCGACATTGACCGTCCGGGTGGTGCGGTCGGGGAACAGCGGGGAGTACAGGGCCCGGCCGAGGCGGTTGGTCGCCAGGATGTCCAGGCGGCCGTTGCGGATGAAGGCCGGGGAGTCGGTCATGGAGTCCAGGACACGCAGGACGCTGTCCGGGAGCGGGCCGCGGGCGCGCTTGCCACGGCGAGCGGGGCGCTTGGCGGCGGCGCGGGCCAGGTCGTGGAGGTGGGCGCGTTCGGCGTCGTCCAGCTGAAGGGCGTTTGCGACGGCGTCGAGGACTTCTTCCGAGGCCCCGGCCAGACGGCCGCGTTCCAGGCGGACGTAGTAGTCGCTGCTGACGCCGGCGAGCAGGGCGACTTCTTCGCGGCGGAGGCCCGGTACGCGCCGGTTGCCGCCATAGGTGGGCAGACCGGCCTGCTGCGGGGTGATCTTGGCGCGGCGAGAGGCCAGGAACTCGCGGATGTCGCTCTCGGTACTCACGTATTCCAGGCTAAGCCGGATGGCGCACATGAAGGGGGCCCTGTCAGTACCTGTAACGGCAGACCCTTCCCCGCCTCCTTGACCTGCGGTTTCCTCGATATCGGCAGAGGTCCGGCCCCTGGGATCCACCGGGATGCGGGCTCTGGCCCCGGCCGGACGGCCGCCCCTGCCCCAGGCTGAATCTGGGGCGATTTGCTCGCTTTATGTAACAAGGAGTCACCGCATGCCGAAGCAGTCTGCACCCCAGGAGCTGGCCCAGATCGCGCCCAAGCTCGTCGAGGTCACCAACGAGGTCCTCTTCGGTGACGTCTGGGAGCGGCCCGGGCTCTCCCCGCGGGACCGCAGCCTGGTCACCGTGAGCGTGCTCGCCGCGCTGTACCGCAGCGAGCAGCTGCCGTACCACCTGGGCGTGGCCCTGGAGAACGGGCTGAGCGTGGAGGAGCTGTCCGAGGCGATCACCCACCTGGCCTTCTATGCGGGCTGGCCCAACGCCATGACCGCGATCAACCAGCTCAAGAAGATCGCCGACGAGCGGGACGCCGGCTGACCCGCGGCCTGCCCCTGTCACGAGCTCTGATCATGAAACTGTTGACCAAGCAGCCGACGATGAAGCTGCCGACCGAGTGGTTCACCGGCGACGCGTGGGCCGATGTGATCCACCGCGGTGAGGCGCCCTCCCAGGCCCGCGCGAACGCGGTGCGCTTCGCCCCCGGCGCCCGGACCGCCTGGCACAGCCACGGCCTGGGTCAGACGCTTTACATCGTCGCAGGTATCGCCCTGATCCAGTCCCGCGGCGGCACGATCCTCGAAGCCCACCCGGGCGACGTGATCTGGACCCCGCCGGGCGAGGAGCACTGGCACGGCGCCGCCCCGGACCACTTCATGACGCACATCGCGCTGTGGGAGACCGACGAGGTCGACTGGCTCGAACACGTTGGCGATGACGAGTACGGCGGCCCACGCACCAGCACCCGCCGCTGATCCGAACCCGGACAACCTGTAAGGACGATCATCATGCGCGGAGCCGTTCTCTACGCTCCCGGGGACGTGCGCTTCGAGGAGCGTGCCGACCCCAAGATCATCAACGCGACCGATGCGCTCATTCGTACCGCCGCGACCTGTGTGTGTGGCTCGGACCTGTGGGACTACCGCGGCATCAACCCGGTCGAGCAGCCCACACCGTTCGGCCACGAGTACGTCGGCATCGTTGAGGAAGTCGGCAGCGAGGTGACGGCCGTCAAGCCGGGTCAGTTCGTCATCGGCTCGTTCTTCGCCTCCGACAACACCTGCGCGAACTGCCGCAACGGCTATCAGACCAACTGCTTGCACCGCGAGTTCGTAGGTGCGGAAGGCTGTCAGGCCGAGAAGATCCGCATCCCGCTCGCGGACGGCACCCTGGTCGCCACTCCAGAGCAGCCCGCCGAGGAGCACATTCCCAGCCTGCTGGCCTGCTCCGACGTGATGGGCACCGGCTGGTACGCGGCCGTCGCCGCCGAGGTGCGGCCCGGCGACACGGTCGCGGTGGTCGGCGACGGCGCGGTCGGGCTGTGCGCGGTCATCGCCGCCAGAGAACTGGGCGCGGAGCGGATCATCGCCATGTCCCGGCACGAGCCCCGGCAGAAGCTGGCCCGGGAGTTCGGCGCCACCGACATCGTCGCCGAGCGCGGCGAGGAGGGCATCGCCCGCATCAAGGAGATGACCGGCGGGATCGGCGCCGACCGGGTCCTGGAGTGCGTGGGGACGCAGGAGTCCATGCGGCAGGCGCTGCCCTCGACGCGGCCCGGCGGCCACGTCGGCTTCGTCGGCGTCCCTCACGGCGTGGCGCTCGACGGCCAGGAACTGTTCTACTCCCACGTCGGCCTGCGCGGCGGCCCCGCCCCCGTCCGCGCATTCCTGCCCGACCTGATCGACCGCGTGCTCTCCGGCCGCATCAACCCGGGCAAGGTCTTCGACCTCACCCTGCCGCTCGAACAGGTCGCCGATGCCTACCAGGCCATGGACGAACGGCGCGCCATCAAGGCACTCCTCATGCCCTGAAGCCAGCGGTTGCACAGCACGCCGTGGGAGCCGACCGTGGCCGGCCGGCTGACGCCTGATCGGGGTAGATCCTGACGGAGATCGGGCAGACCTCGACGGATGTGCCCGTCCGCGCCCGCCGGCCGCACATGCTCGGCGTCCCGCACGGGCGAGGACCGTTCTTGCAGGTGCCCCGGCACGGCACGACCCGGCCCTTTGAGGCTGTCGTAGACCGCTGCGCTGTGTACCGATACCGGGCGTACTGCCCCTACCGGATTGGAAGAACCACCCATGACGATGACCTACAACCACCTCGGCCGGACCGGCTTGAAGGTCAGCAGGCTCGGCCTGGGGACCATGAACTTCGGCTGGGTCACCGACGAGCCCACCAGCTTCGCCATCCTCGACCGGGCCGTCGAGGAAGGCATCAACGTCATCGACACCGCCGACGTGTACGGCGGCCCGCAGTCACCCGACATGGCACAGGGCTACGGCCTTTCCGAGGAGATCATCGGCCGCTGGCTGGCCCAGGGCGGCGGCCGACGCGACCAGATCGTGCTGGCCACCAAGCTCTACCAGCCCATGGGCACCGGCCCCAACGACAAGTACCTGTCGGCCTACAAGATCCGCAGGGCCGCCGAGGCCAGCCTCCGGCGACTGCAGACCGATCACATCGACCTGTACCAGATGCACCACGTCGACCGTTCGACTCCGTGGGACGAGATCTGGCAGGCCATGGAGCAACTCGTCCGCGAGGGCAAGGTCACCTACGTCGGCAGCAGCAACTTCGCCGGCTGGCACATCGCCACTGCCCAGCAGGAAGCGAGCAAGCGGCACTTCCTCGGTCTCGTCTCCGAGCAGAGCCTGTACAACCTCAACGCCCGCACCATCGAGCTCGAACTGATCCCCGCCTTGCGCCACTACGGCCTGGGCCTGATCCCGTGGAGCCCCCTGGGTGGCGGCCTGCTCGGCGGCGCCCTGCAGAAGGCCGACAGCGGCCGGCGCTCGTCTCCCGACTTCCTGGCCACCGTTGAGCAGTACCGGCCGCAGCTCGAACGGTATGAAGCCCTGTGCGCGGACCTCGGCGAGCGACCCGCAGACATCGCCCTCGCGTGGCTGTTGCACAACCCGGCGGTCGCCACCACCATCGTCGGGCCGCGCACTCCCGAGCAGCTGACCGACTCGTTGCGAGCCCCGCACCTGTCCCTGTCACCGGAGACCCTCCGTACGCTCGACGAGATCTGGCCGGGCCTCGGCGGTGAGGCTCCCGAGGCGTACGCCTGGTAGCCCGGCGAGCAAGGCGGCAAAGCGGCCGCCTGACCGGGTATCGCGTCGCCGAGAACGACGTCCGACGCTCTGGCGGCCGCCCTACAGCTGCACCTCGCCACTGCAACGGGCCCATCAAGGAGGACAGAATGCGCCAGCGCATACTGGGGCGCGACCTGCGAGTCTCTGCCATCGGCCTCGGCGCCATGGGCATGTCCCACGGTTACGGCCCCAACCCAGGTGACCGCTCAGACATGATCGCCGTGCTTCGCAGCGCCGTCGACCGCGGAGTCACCTTTTTCGACGCCGCAGAGGTGTACGGCCCCTACGCCAACGAGGAGCTCGTCGGACAGGCCCTTGCCCTGGTGCGAACGCCACACCGGGACAGGTCGCGCTCGCCTGGCTGCTTGCCCAGCATCCGTCGATCGTGCCGATTCCCGGAACTCGGCGGTCGACACGTAGCAATTCCACGAAGCGAGTCGCGGGGGATGGGCCACTGCTTCGACGGCACCCACCCGCGACCAGTCCGTACTTGGCCTGCGGCCGCACCGGCAGTGAGCCGGCCCCGGGGGTGACCACCGGGCTCGGACACAGCCATGCCTTTGCACCCTGACCATGTGAATCTGCCGCTTCTCACCCCCACGCACGGGCGAGAAGCGGGCCAACCTGTCCAAAGCGTTGAGACCAGTGAGGTACACACGATGAAAGTGATCGCCGTCGAAACCTACGGTGGCCCCGAGGTACTTCACCCGGTCGAGCTGCCGGACCCGCATCCCGGCCCCGGGCAGGTACGCATCCGAGTACGCGCCGCCGCAGTCGCTCCGGTCGACGCGATGCTCCGCACCGGTCTGCTGGCCGACATGAACGCCGGGCGCACCCCGCCGTTCGTGCCCGGGATGGAGGTCGCCGGCGCCGTCGATGAGGTTGGCGACGACATCGACCCGGCTCTGGCGGTCGAGGTCGGGGAGAAGGTCGTCGGGTTCGTGGACAACCTCGGCACGCACGGCGGGTACAGTGACTACGTCGTGCTGCCCGCCGCGTCGGTCACCCGCATCCCCGAGGGGGCATCCGCACCGGAGGCGGCGAGCTTCATCAACAACTCGCTGACCGCGCTCAACGCGCTCGACGCCCTGAAGCTCCCCGCGGGTGCGACGCTGCTGGTCACCGGGGCGGCCGGCTCGGTCGGCGGCTACCTCACCCAGCTCGCCCACCACGCGGGCCTACGGGTCATCACGATCGCCGGTCCCGGTGACGACGACCTCGTCCGCACGTTCGGCGCCAACGAGGTCGTGCACCGAGGGCCGCACGCCGCCGCAGACGCCCTCGCCCTCATCCCGGGCGGGGTGGACGCGGTCGCAGACGCCGCCTTGCTCGGCGACGACATCGTCGACGTGATCCGCGACGGTGGACAGTTGGCCACGTTCCGGCCCTACCACGGGGAACCCGGCCGGGGAATCCGCGTGCACGGGCTGAACGTGCGGCAACGCGCGACCGACCATGCCGCGATCACCCGTCTGAGAGACCTCGTCAACGAGGGTGTCCTGACCATGCGGGTCGGGCCGGTATTGCCCGCCGCGGATGCCACCGAAGCGCATCGGCTCCTGGACGCCGGCGGCGTACGGGGTCGCATCATCCTCGAGTTCCCCATCCCCTGACCCACCGCCCAGAACGAAGGAAGGCATCACCATGCGCGCCTGGCCCACCGAAGACATCGACCGCCTCGCCGCTGGCGACGACCTGCACATCGCCCCGTTCCGACCCGATGGGACCACCACCGGGACGCCGACCTGGATCTGGTCGGTGGTAGTGGACGGGCGCCTGTTTGTGCGGGCATGGAACGGGACCCGCTCCCGCTGGTACCAGGCCGCGATAACTCAGCACGCCGGGCAGATCACCGCGGCCGGCACCACCTATGACGTCGAGTTCCAGCCTGCCGACACAACGATGAACGGCCGTATCGACACGGCCTACCGGACCAAGTACGCCGGCAGCAGCTACCTGCCGCCGATGGTGTCCGCCGGCCCGCAGGCCGCGACCGTCGAGATCACCCCGCGCGCCGGCTCCGCATCCTGAGCAGGCTACCGACGCCCTCCATCGACTGGTGTGAGAAGGAACTGCTTCCGTGAGATCCATGCTCCTCCCGCTCGTGTTCGCCGCGGCGTTGCCGCTGCTGCTTTCCGCATGCAGCTCCGCCTCCTCCGACGGCAGCGGCGCGGCTACTTCGTCGTCGTCCACCCCGCCGTCATCAGCTGCATCGGCCCCCACTTCCAGCGCTTCCGCCGTAACCGATCCCGACGACTCTGGGGAGGTTGCCGACACGATCGTGCGATTCACCGCCGGTGACACGTCGGTCGACGTCACCATGGAGGACAACCCGGCCGCTCGGGACTTCTTGTACTCCAGCACCCACGCCGAGGACTCCCTCGTACTCGGCAGCTACGACGCCACGATCGACGAGCTCGAACAGCTCGAAGGACGTGACGTCACCGTGGAGGCCATCCCGTGAACGACCAGGCGACACTTCCCCTCGGTCACCACTCGGCCACAAGCCCAGCGCGACGCGTCGGGCCGGCACTGTCCACACTTCTGATGCTGCTGACCGTGTTCGGCCCCATCTCGATGGACCTCTACCTACCAGTCCTGCCCTCGCTGACGAGCGAGCTTGGCGCAGCCACCTCGGCGGCGCAGTTCACCCTGACCGCCTGTCTGATCGGACTCGCTGTCGGGCAGATCATCGCCGGGCCGCTGTCGGACCGGTTCGGGCGCCGCACACCGCTGCTCATAGGGATCACCGCCTACATCGCCGCGTCCGTACTGTGCGCGATCAGCCCCAACCTCGTGACCTTGGTGATCGCCCGGCTCGTGCAGGGTCTCGCGGGCGCGGTCGGGATCGTCATCGCCCAGGCAGCCGGCCGGGACGTCTATGAAGGCGGTGCCCTGATCCGTTACTACGGGCGTCTGACCGTGCTCGGTGGTCTCGCCGCGATTGTCGGCCCCGTCCTGGGAGGGCAACTCGCCCGGATCACCGACTGGCGCGGCATCTTCCTCTTCCTCGCCGCGATCGGAGTACTGCTGCTGGCCGCCACCCTGATCATCTTCGGCGAGACGCTTCCCAACGATCAGCGCACCCGTGGCGGCATGAAACAGACCGGCCGCGACTTCCACCGTCTGTTCTCCGACCGCCTCTTCGTTGGATCGGTGCTCATCGCCGGCCTGACCTACGCCGCCCTGTTCGCCTATCTGTCCGGAGCGACCTACATCCTCCAAGGCACCTACGGGCTTTCCCCGCAGGCATACTCAATCGCGTTCGGCGCTAACTCCGCCGGGTTCATGATCTTCGGCTACATCGGCGGCCGCACTGCCGAGCGGTGGTCCGAACGCGGCACGCTCATCGTCGGCATCGCCATGACCGCCATCGGCTCCCTCGGGCTCCTCTCGACCGGACTGTGGAACCTGTCCTTGCCCGTCGTGCTCGTCTCCTTGTTCGTTCTCGCTTCCGGCGTCGCGTTCGCCTCGCCCCCGACCACGTCGCTCGCCCTGGCCGACTACCCGGAACTCGCCGGCACCGCGTCCTCGGTACTGGGCTGCGCCCGCTTCGGGCTCGGAGGAGTCGCCGCACCGCTCGTCGGCCTCGGCGGTGCCCAAGCCGTCCTACCGCTAGGCATCGTCACTGTCGCGTCGATCGGACTCGGTGTTGGCGCCCATGTGGTGTTCGTCGGAGCGCTCCGTGCGGTTTCTACGGCACCCGCGCCGTCCACTCCTCGTTGCTGTACTTGGTGAGGGCCAGTTCCTCGGCGCGCGCCATCTCCTCGTTGGTGAGGTGTCCCTGGGCGAGGCCGTAGCGGGTGCGGAAGGAGGTGAGCATGCGGTCGATGATCTCGGCTCGGGGCAGGCCGGTCTGGCGGCGGAGCGGGTCGACGCGTTTTCCGGCGCTCCTGGTGCCCTTGTCGGACATCTTCTCCTTGCCGATGCGCAGGACGTCGAGCATCTTGTCGGCGTCGATGTCGTACGCCATCGTCACGTGGTGCAGTACGGCGCCGTTCCCGGCGGCGAGGCGTTTCTGTGCGGCGCCGCCGATCTTGCCTGCCTCGGAGGCGATGTCGTTGAGGGGCTGGTACCAGGCTTTGATGCCCATGTCGCCGAGCGCGTTCAGCACCCAGTCGTCGAGGTAGGCGTAGGAGTCGGCGAACGACAGCCCGGAGACGAGGGAGGCCGGTACCGACAGGGAGTAGGTGATGGTGTTCTCGGCCTCCACGAACATGGCTCCGCCACCGGAAATGCGCCGCACCACGGTGACGCCGTGACGAGCCGCGCCCGCGGGGTCCACTTCATTGCGGAGGGATTGGAAGCTGCCGATGATGACGGCCGGGGCGCCCCATTCCCAGACGCGGAGGGTGGGGGCGCGGCGTCCGGCCGCGACCTCCTCGGTGAGGACCTGGTCCAGGGCCATGTGCAGGGCCGGGGACTGTGGCGGTTCGTGGATGAGCTGCCAGTCGTAGTCGGTCCAGTCCGTGGCTCGGGCCAGGGCTCGGCGCACGGACACCGCGACTCCCTCGGCCGTGATGCCGTACATCGTGGTGCCTGGTGGGAGTGCCGCCTCGATGCGTGCGGTGAGCCCCGCCGCGTCGGTGTCGGCGGGGGCGCCTTCCAGGGCGTGATCGATGGCGGCGAGGGCCTCGTCGGGTTCGAGGAAGAAGTCGCCGGCGACCCGCACGTTGCGCAGGACGCCGTCCTGGTGGTCCAGATCCACGACCACGAGCTTCCCGCCAGGGATCTTGTACTCGCCGTGCATGTCCTGCCCGCCTCCTGCCTCGGTCCGGCGCCCTCGATCATTATCCCGCGTCAGGTCGCGCGCTCCGGCCGGGTCCGGTTTCGGTCCGGACGGTTGACACCGCCGCGGGCTTCACTGACCATGTGAACGCTCTTTGGGAGCGCTCCCATGCACGTCCCCCCATCGTGAGGCCGTACGGCACCACCCGCCCCTGTGCCCCGCCCGTGCACACGTGTGCTCCTGTGCCTGCCGCGTGGCCGGGCCGTGCCGCATGGCCGTCTGGAAGGAGGACCATGCGCATGACTCCGAGGGCCGCGCTGGCGGCCGTGGTGCTGCTGGTGGCGGGCGGGGGGCTGGCCGACCCCGTCCGGGCCAGTGCCTTACCGGACCGGGGCGCGGCCCGCGCCGCCGCGGACGGCCCCGCGCTCACCGTCGACGCCACCACCGGGCGCCACCCGATCGACCCGCACATCTACGGGATCAACTTCGCCGACGAGTCGCTGGCCGAGGAGCTGCGGCTGCCGGTCCGGCGGTGGGGCGGAAACGCCACGACCCGCTACAACTACCAGCTGGACGCCTACAACGCGGGCGCGGACTGGTACTTCGAGAACCTCTTCTACGACAACGGCACCGACGGGCTGCCGGACGGCTCCGAGGCCGACAAGTTCATCGACCAGAACCGCCGCACCGGCACCGACACCGTGCTGACCGTGCCGATGAGCGGCTGGACGACGGCGGCCCGCAACGCCGCCTGCGGCTTCAGCATCGCCCGTTACGGACCCCAGCAGGGCAGCGACGCCCAGTGGCGTCCGGACTGCGGCAACGGGGTGAAGAGCGACGGCACCAATGTCACCGGCAACGATCCGGCCGACACCAGCGTGGCCGCGGGACCGGAGTTCACGGGGGACTGGGTGCGGTATCTGAACCGCGCCTACGGGAGCGCGGACGACGGCGGGGTGCGCTTCTACGACCTCGACAACGAGCCCGACCTGTGGCACAGCACCCACCGGGACGTCCACCCGGACGGAGCGGGCTACGACGAGCTGCGGGACCGCGCCTACGCCACCGCCGACGCGATCAAGGACGCCGATCCGGGGGCGAAGACCCTCGGCCCGGTCGGCTGGGGCTTCAACTCCCTGATCTACTCCGGCCTCGACCAGAAGACCTGCAACGAGAAGGGCGGCGACTGCTGGTCCAACCCGCCGGACCGGGCGGCCCACGGCGGACTGCAGTTCGCCCCCTGGTACCTCCAGCAGATGAAGGCGTACGAGCAGAGCCACGGCCGCCGCGTCCTGGACTACTTCGACGAGCACATCTACCCGCAGCAGTCCGGGGTGTTCGGCGACGCCGTCGATGCGGACACCCAGGCCCTGCGGCTGCGCTCCACACGGCAGCTGTGGGACCCCACGTACGTGGACGAGAGCTGGATCAACCAGCCGGTGCAGTTCATCCCCCGGATGCGGTCCCTGGTCGACGAGAACTACCCGGGCACCAAGCTCGCCATCACCGAGTACAACTGGGGCGCGCTGAACCACATCAACGGGGCCCTCGCCCAGGCCGATGTGCTCGGCATCTTCGGGCGGGAGGGGCTGGACCTGGCCACCTTGTGGGACCCGCCCGCCGCCACCGAGCCCGGTGCCTACGCCTTCCGGATGTTCCGCAACTACGACGGCGAGGGCGGCTCGTTCGGCGAGACCGCGGTCCACGCGGCCAGCGCCGACCAGGAGAAGCTCGCCGTCTACGCGGCCGAACGCGCCAGTGACCACGCGCTGACCGTGGTGGTCGTCAACAAGACCACCGGCGACCTGACCGCCCCGGTGTCCCTGACCGGCGGCACCGGAACGGCCGGAGCGGCACAGGTCTACCGCTACGGCCAGGACGACACCACCGCGATACGGCACCTGGCCGACCAGCCGCTGACCGACGGCGGCTTCACCACGACCTTCCCCGCGTACTCCATCACCACCTACGTGCTGCCCGCCGGGTCCGCCGAGGCGGAACCGCCCACCGCCCCCGGCACCCCCGCCGCCACCGCGGTCGGTTCGGACCGGGCCACCCTGTCCTGGACCGCGTCCACCGCCGGGTCCTCCCCGGTGGCGAGCTACCAGGTGTACTCCGGCGACCCCGCCGGCACCGCTCCGGTGGCCACCGTCGACGCCCCCGCCACGAGCGCCACCGTCACCGGGCTGTCCCCGGCCACCGCCTACACCTTCCGGGTGGTGGCCAAGGACACCGCGGGCCGCTCTTCCCCACCGTCCGCCCCGGTGCGGGTGACCACCGCCGCGGCCCAGCCGGCCGGCTGCACGGTCGACTACCGGGTGGGCAACGACTGGGGCACCGGTTTCACCGCCACCGTCACGCTCACCAACCGGGGCCCCGCGCTGAACGGCTGGCGGCTCGGCTTCTCCTTCACCGGCGACCAGAAGGTCACCCACGGCTGGAACGGCACCTGGAGCCAGAACGGCGCCGCCGTCACCGCCAAGGACGCCGGCTGGAACGCCGCCCTGGCCACCGGCACGTCCACGACCATCGGATTCAACGGCTCCTACACCGGGACGAACGCCGCGCCACGGGACTTCACCCTGAACGGCGAGCCCTGCACCGTCCCCGGCACCGCGGCCGCCGCACGGATCGCGGCCCCGGTCGGACACGCGCCCGGGGACGGGGCCGTACACGGATCCGCCGGGGCCGTACCCGGATCCGTACGACGGTGACGGGGCCGGGTCACGCTCCGGTGGTCGAACCCGGGCGGACGATCATGAGGATGGTCACGACCGCCCACAGCAGGTTGAACACGCCCGTGAACATGGCCAGTTGGGCCGTTTCGGTCCGCTCCAGGGCCTTGTGGGCACCGAGGGTGTCGATGAGCTCGTCCTGACGCGGCAGCACGAAGGCGGCCAGGATGCCGGCGGCCGCGGCCGTCAGCGCGATGGAGGCGGTGAGCCAGCCGCTGCTGAGGACGCCCATCGCGGCGGCCGTGGCGAAGCCGAGAAGGGGCACGGCCAGGCCCAGCTTGGCGTAGACACGGCAGATGCGGTGCAGGAGCCGGACCGTACCCAGGTCCGCCGCGCCCTCGGCGGCGGCCGCGTGGGCGCGGCGGGCCGCGGCCGGGAACATGCTCGCGGCGACCGTGACGGGGCCGATCGCGACGATGGCGGCCAGGACGTGCAGGGAGAGCAGGATCTTGGTCATCGGGTGGCGTCCGGCTCCGTTCCGAAGGTGGCGAGCACCAGCGTCTCCTTCCAGGCGTGGGGCGGGTGGCGCCCGCCCCACGCTAGGGAGCCGGAGGAGGATCACCCAGGGGCGTGAGTGACAGACATCAACGGATTCCCGCCATGCCGGGCCGGGACCACGGCGGGCCGGGGCCACGGCGGCCGGGACCGCGGCGAGCGGGTCGGCGGCGGGTCGGTCGGCGGCGGGTCAGCGGATATGGGCGGTGAGCAGGCCGAGGGCTCCGTCGACCGCCCGGCCGAAGACCTCGGCCGAGTCGGCGGCGCGGGCCAGCACATAGCCGCCCTGCAATACCGCGACCAGCGCGGTGGCCGTGCCCACCGGGTCGAGCCCGGGGGCGAGCTCGCCGTTTCCGCGCCCCTCCGCCAGCAGCCCGGTCAGCCGGTCGGTGAGCCAGGTGAAGGTGTCCTCGACCGGCCGGCGCAGATCCGGGTCCGCCATCACATCGGGGTCCTGGGTGAGACGGCCGACCGGGCAGCCCTTCAGGACGTCCCGTTCCCGCCGCAGATAGGCCGTGATCCGCTCGACCACCGTGCCGGGGCCGCTGAACTGGGCCTCCGCCCTGCTCCGCAGCTCCTCGGCGCTGCGGCTGATGGCGGCGAGCGCCAGATCGGGTTTCCCGTGGAAGTGGTGGTACATGCTGCCCTGGCCCGCTCCGGACCGCGCCTGGATCGCCTTCGGGCTCGTGCCCACGTAGCCGCGCTCCCACAGCAGCTCACGGGTGCTTGCGATGAGTCGTTCCCGGGTGTCCATGGACAGGATCATACATACTAGTAGGTACAAAAGAAACGCGCGGACGAGCCTCTCGATGGCAGGATCCCTCCCGTAGTGCGCGTTGGTTCGGACCGTGGAGGGTGACGATGTACGCGATGTCCCTGGGCGAGGACGGCGCGGAGCTGCGCCCGCTGGAGCCGTGGCAGGCCGAGGAGTTCCTGCTCCACATGGACCGGGGACGGGAGTTCATCGGGCGGTACATCGGGCTGGCGGACGCCGTCGCGGACCTGGAGTCGGCCCGTGCGTTCCTCCAGGGGTACGCGGAGAAGGCGGCGGCCGACGCCGGGCGGATCCACGGCATCTGGGCGGACGGCACACTGGTCGGCGGAGTCCTCTTCCGGACGATGGACATCAAGCAGGGCACCGCGGAGGCGGGTTGCTGGCTGGAGCCGTCGGCGGTGGGCAGGGGACTGGTGACCCGGGCCGCGCGCCTGATCATCGACTGGGCCGTCGAGGAGCGGGGCATCCACCGCGTCGAGTGGTGGGCCGCCTCCGCCAACGAGGCCAGCGTCGCCGTGGCCCGGCGGCTGGGGATGACCAGGGAGGGTGTGCTGCGGCAGAGCTACTGCCATCGGGGCGAACGGTACGACATGGAGATCTGGTCGGCGCTCGCGCCGGAGTGGCGGGCGGGCCGGACGTCCTCCTGAGCCCCGTGTGGCCAACTCGTCCTGATCCACCGGGCGTTGCCGCCGCCATGAGGCGGAGCCGAAGGCGGTGCCGAACGTCCGGACGCGGTGCCGAACGTCCGGACGCGGTGCCGAACGTCCGGATGCGGTGCCGAATGGCCGGACGCGGTGCCGAACGGAAAACGACTGGGCACCGCACCGGACCCGGTGTTACAACCGCGCGGTGGGAACCTGGACCGACGCCTTCATCGCCCCCGCCGAACCGACCCTGCTCCCGGCGGAGTCCTTCGGCCGCCTCGTGGTGGACCTGGCCCGCGAGCGTCTGGTCCGTACACCGTGGTCGCTCCTGGCGGGCAGGCTCTGCGTCAACGCGAGCCTCAACTGGACCAGCGTCAGCGGGAAGGCGCGCTACGACCGGCCCGCCGTGGGCACGCCGCTCAGCACCGAGAGACATCCGCTGTGGCAGGACGACGACCTGTGGCGGGACGACGACCCGCCGCCCTGGGGCGATTCCCACGAGGAGGCGCGACTGCTCGCCACGGGCGAGCGGATACTCGACGTCCTCCCGGCCCTCCGGGCGGCTCCGTACGCACAGGAGGACATCGCGGTCGTGTTCCCCTGCCTGGACTTCCGCCACCGGGGCATCGCCGACTTCCTGATCGGCGAGGACCACCGCACCATGCTGGTGTGCTTCGCGCTGGCCCGGCCGCAGGCCCGCCCGCTCGCCGCGGACGACACGGCGGAACCCGGCGGGGAGGTGCATCCGGTGCGCACCTGCGTGGTCCACACCTACAAACTCGCCCGGCGGTACGGCCCCGCCTCGGCGATCACCGCCGTCGCCGCCCGCCACCTCGGTCCCGACCTGGTCACCGGCAGGACCTGGGGCTGACCGCGAGGGCCGGCGGGGGACGGTGGGGGTCGGTGGGGGCAGCGGGGCGTCAACGGAGGCGGCGGGCGACGGTGATGATTTCCGGGCTGGTGTCCGTCAGCGGCCCGCGGTCCCAGTCCCCGAACCGCTCCGCCGCCTCGAGTCCCGCCTCGGCCAGGAACCCGGCCAGCGTCTCCGGGCCGAGGAACCGCAGCGTGCTGCGGCTCAGCAGGGGCCCATCCCAGCCCGTGCCGGTGTAGGTGTGCGTGGCCGAGACGAGATCGCCCCGCACCGGCAGCTCCACCTCGCACACACAGCGCACCACGGCCCCGGTGGGGTCCACCACCTCGCCCGAGTACCGCGTGTCCCAGTCCTCCCACTCCCGTACCAGCGGATTGCGGGTCTCGAACACGAAGCGGCCGCCGTCGGCCAGCGCCGTGGCGATCGCGGCCGGCGCACCGCGCAACTCGTCGTCCCCGAGCAGCTGCTGGAAAGCGTGGCCGGTCATCACCACCAGATCGAACTCACGGTGCCACCGCCGCGCCGACACCGCGTCGCCGAGCACCCACTCCACATCCGGGCGCGCCCGCGCCACCTCCAGCATCCCCGCCCCGGGATCCAGCCCGCACAGCCGTCCCGTGTGCCCGTCCTCCCGCGCTCTGCGCAACAGCGCGCCCGTTCCGCACCCCACGTCCAGCACGGAACGGGCGGACATCACCAGGGGGAGATAGAACGCGAAGTCCGTGCGCTCGTCCCAGGGGCAGAACAGGTCGTACAGCACGGCCAGCCGGTGATCGGAGAACTGCGTGTCCACCATGGCCGTCAGAGTGCCCGCGCACCGGCGCGCGCACAAGATCCGGCACTCGCCCCGGCCGTGAGCGGGTGGGCCGGGAAAGTTTTTGCCGTCGATCGAGCCATCCGGTGAACCTCGAAGGGCCTGGTCGCGTCTTGATCATCGACGGGATGCGCCGCAGCGGTGCCGCTTGGCCGACTCAGGCTTCCGGCTAGCTATACACTGCATGTATACATGCGGTGCATAGGTGCGCCGCGCGCTCTTGGGGACCACAGACGGAAAGGCATCCATGTACGGCAAGGCATTCGCTCCTGAGTACCAGGGCTCGCTCACCACCCTGTCCGTTAACTCTTCGCTGGTCGACGTACTGGCAGCGGGCACCGAGCAGTTGCGGGCGGCCGAGCGGGGCGGCTCACCGGGGGAGGTGGCCCGTGCGGGGCTGGCGGTCGCCGAGGCGTACCGGAGGCTGGGGCACGTGGGTGAGGCCGACCGCGAGTGGAAGGCCAGCTACCGGGCGGCCCGTACGGCGGGGGACCTCGGGGCGATGGCGTGGGCGCTGTGGAGCGGAGGCACGCTCGCCCGGCAGCGGGGTGCGCTGGCGCTGGCGTGGCGGCTGCTGGGACTCGCGGCCGACCTCGGCGAACGCGGCGGGGACATCGTCGTCCGCGGCTACTCGCTCGCCGGGATGGCGGAAACCGGCCGTATCCAGGGGGACTACGAGGCCGTGGGCGCGCTGCACGAGAAGCTCCTCGCCGAGGCGCGGAAGCGCGGCGAGGCGCGGCACACCGTATGGGCGCTGGAAGGCATCGCCCAGATGCACCGCAACACCGGGTCGTACGACTCGGCCTACGCGATGTTCGAGGAGGCCGCGGGGATAGCCGCACAGGCCGAGGACCGGCGCGGACACGCGTGGGCGCTGCGCGGCATGGCCGACATCATCTCCGTCCGCGACGGGGACGTGGAGCGCGCGCTGGAGCTGCTCTCCGAGGCCGAACTGACCTGCCGTGAGATGAACCTGGTGAGCGCGCTGGCGTACAACCACAAGATGCGCGGCAACGTGCTCTACCGCGCGGGCCGTTACGAGGAGGCCCGCGCGATGTACGAGCAGGCGCTGGAGGAGTTCCGCGACATGAGCGAGCCGCGCGGCGAGGCGCTCGCCAGGCTCGGGCTCATCAAGTCCCTGGCCCGGCTGGGCCGCGACCGTGCCCGGACCGCCGAGGACCTGTCCGAACTGGCCACCGCGCTGGAGCGGATCGGGCTGCGGCACGCCCGGCGGATGGTGGACCGGGCCCGGGAGGAGTTCGGTCTCACCGAGGCCGCGGAGGTCGCGGGGGTCGCGCAGGCTGTGGGGGACGCGCAGGCCGTGGGGGTCGCGCAGGCTGCGGGGGTCGCGGGGCCCGCGGGGGTCGTGGAGGGCGCGGAGATCGTGGGGGCGGCCCGATGACCACGGCAACCACGGCGTTCCCCGTGTTCCTCGGGGCGGACGAGATCACCGCGACCGCCGGCGACATCCTCGGCCGCTGCCGGGACCTGGTGCGCCCGGCGCTGGCCGAGGCGGTCGGGCGGCTGCACCCGTGGCTCGGCGAGATGGCCGCGTACTCCTTCGGCTGGTGCGATGTGGGCGGCACGCCCGCCGGGGGAGTGGGTGGCAAGGGGGTGCGGCAGGCGCTGGCCGTGCTGAGCGCGGAGGCGGCCGGGGCGTCCGGTGAGGCGGCGGTCGCCGGCGCGGTGGCCGTGGAGCTGGTGCACACCTTCTCACTGCTGCACGACGACATCATGGACGGCGACCAGACCCGGCGCTCCCGGCCCACCGTGTGGAAGGCGTACGGGACGGGCCCGGCCGTGCTCGCCGGCGACGCCCTGTACGCACTGGCGGTGGAGGTGCTCGCCGCCGCGCCCGGCGGCGGGACCGCGGCCGCGGTGCGCCGCCTGGGCACCGCGATGGCCGACCTCTCCAGCGGACAGGCGGACGATCTGCTCTTCGAGTCGCGCCCCTGGACCGGGCCCACGGCGGTGGAGCCGGAGGAGTACCGCACGATGGCCGAGCACAAGACCGGGGCGCTGCTCGGCTGCGCCGCCGCCCTGGGCGCCGCGCTCGCCGGGGCGCCGGAGACCACCGTGGCCACCTTGGACCGGGCCGGACGGCATATGGGCGTGGCGTTCCAGGTGGCGGACGATCTGCTGGGCATCTGGGGCGATCCCGCGGTCACCGGCAAACCCGTCCACCACGATCTGCGGCGGAGCAAGAAGACCTTCCCCGTGCTCGCCGCCCTGAGCGCCGACGGCCCCGGCGCCCCGGCCGCCGGACGGCTGGCCACCCTCCTGGAGGAGTTTCCCGACACTCCGGACGACGCCACCACGCACCGGGCGGCCGCTCTGATCGAGCAGGCCGGCGGCCGCATCGCGGCCCTGGCGGAGGCCGACCGTCACATCACCGCCGTGGAAGCGTGTCTGAACGGTCTGCCGCTGGCGCCGCGGGCGAGCGCGGAGCTGCGCACGCTGCTGGGCTTCCTGGTACGGCGCGAGATCTGACCGCCCCGGTGAGGGGCCGGCCCGCCCCTCATCCGGGGCGGTCGAACCTCACCCGGGGCGGTCGAAGCGTCATCGTGGCGGCGGGTGCGCGCACGGCCACCGCCCCTCCTCCGGCGCGGTCACGCCCTCCGCTGGGTAGGAGGACGAGTCACAGCGTCAGGAGAGGAGAAGACGACAGATGACACGCATCGTGCGCTTCGCCGACGACGCCGGGACCGTCCGGACCGGAGTGGCCGACGACACCGGCGGAGTACGGGCCTTCCCCGGGGCGCCGCTCATCGCCGAGCTGCTGCGGCTGTCCGGGGCGGAGCTGCGGGCCCTGGTGGACAACACCGTCTCCGGCCCCGCCGCCGCCCACGAGGAGGACGTCCTGCTGCTGCCGCCGCTGGACGGGCTGATGGAGCTGTGGGCCGCGGGGGTGACGTATGAACGCTCCCGCGAGGCCAGGGTGGAGGAGAGCGCCGAGCAGTCGGTGTACGAGCGGATCTACGACGCCGAGCGCCCGGAGCTGTTCTTCAAGGCGGCGCCCTGGCGGGTGGTGACCGACGGTGAGCCGATCGCCGTACGGGACGACTCCGAGCTGAACGTCCCCGAGCCCGAACTGGCGCTGGTCCTCAACCGGCACGGCGAGACCGTCGGCTATCTGGTCGCCGACGACGTCAGCTCACGGTCCATCGAGGGTGCGAATCCGCTCTACCTCCCCCAGGCCAAGATCTACGCCGGAAGCGCCGCCGTGTCCTCCGGCATCGTGCCCGCCTGGGAGATCGCCGCCCCCGACGCGCTGGACATCACCCTGGTGGTCTGGCGCGACGGCGAGGCGGCCTTCCGGTCGGCCACCTCCACGGCCGCGTTCCACCGCACCCCGCGGGGGCTGGTGGAGCATCTGTGGCGCTCCCAGCCCTTCCCCGACGGCGCCGTGCTGTCCACCGGCACCGGTATCGTGCCCGCGCTCGACTTCACCCTGCGGGCCGGGGACGTCGTGGAGATGTCCATCGAGGGGGTGGGCACCCTGCGCAACCCGGTACGCGCCGGTCAGGCCGAGCTGGACTGGCTGGTGGAAGCCATCAGCGATCCGCTCACGCGCCGTGCCCACCGAGGCGGCTCCCCGAAGTGATCCCGGTCCCGAAGTGATCCCGGCTCCCCGGAACGATCCGGCTCCGCGACGGCCGTCCCGCGCGTGGCCGGCCGGTCCTCAGCGTGCGAGCGAGACCGCGTCGCCCATGACGACGACGGGTCCGCGGTCCGGGTCCAGCGCCCGCAGCAGCTCCTTCATCGGGCCCTTCCCGAGGCTCACACATCCGCGCGTGGGGCCGCCGTGGTCGACGTGCAGCCAGATGCCGCCGCCCCGGTCCGGACCGAGCGGGCGGGTCCGGTCCAGGGGTGAGGTGCCGGGCGCGCGGTTGTAGTCGATGGCGACCACGTAGTCGAACGAGCCGGTCAGGGGCTCGCCGTCGAAGCCCGTGCCGCTCGTGGTGAAGCCGGCCGAATGGTCGTAGGGCAGCCGGGTCCCGGGGTCGGGGAGCCGGCCGCCGGCGTCTGTGAGGGTGTAGACGCCGATGGGGGAGCGCAGATCACCCTCGCGGTGGTGGTCGGTCCAGCCCTCCAGCGCGTTGTGCGCCGGCCGACTCGTCCCGGCCCGCCAGCCGGTGCCGGTGCGCTCGTACAGGATGGCCGTGGACACCGGCGCGTTCCGGTCGTGTCCGGCCACCACCAGGACCTGCCGGGACCGGCGCGGCACCCTGGCCCAGGTCCGGGGCCCCACGCCAGGTGGCCTCCCCGCTGCCTCCTCCGGGGTGACGCCGGGCGGGCGGCCGGCCGTATGGCTGGTCATATCGCGCTCCCCTCAGCGGTGACACGTCGTCCCCGTATCGACGCTAACCGCGTATCCGCCCGCGTCGGTACGCATGCGCGTCTCCGCCCGCGCAGGTCCGTATGCGCACCTTGGGGAACGTGTGTCCGATGACATCGGTACGCTGCCCATATGGGCGTATATCTCCAGGGTTCGCTCTTCGACCAGGCCGACGACATCGGTCTCGGCCCGCTGCGCGGGATGCGCAGGACCGAGCTCGGGTCCGGGGCCTGGATCGATCTGCGGCCCGGGTGGCTGAGCGGGGCGGACGACCTGTTCACCCGGCTCGTCGCCGAGGTCCCCTGGAAGGCCGAGCGGCGGCACATGTACGAGCAGATGGTGGACGTTCCCCGGCTGCTCGCCTTCTACGGCGCCGAGGACCCGCTGCCGCACCCCGTCCTGGCCGAGGCCAGGGCGGCGCTCTCCGCGTACTACGCCACCGAGCTGGGGGAGCCCTTCACCACGGCCGGGCTGTGCTACTACCGGGACGGCCGGGACAGCGTGGCCTGGCACGGCGACCGCATCGGCCGGGGCAGCAGCGAGGACACCATGGTCGCCATCCTGTCCGTGGGCGCGCCCCGGGACCTGCTGCTGCGCCCGCGCGGTGGCGGCGGCACCGTGCGACGGCCGCTCGGCCACGGGGACCTGCTGGTGATGGGCGGCTCCTGCCAGCGGACCTGGGAACACGCGATCCCCAAGTCCGCCCGTGCCGCCGGCCCGCGGATCAGCGTCCAGTTCCGCCCCAGCGGCGTGGGGTGAGGCCGGCGGTCACCCGTGAGCCTGGGACCCGATCGGGTCGTCCTCCAGATCGGTGGTGTGGGTCTCCTTCAGGAACCACACGCACAGCGCGGAGATCAGGGCGATCACCACGATGTAGCCGGACACCGGCAGCGATGAGCCGGTGGAGGCGACGAGCTGGGTGGCGAGGACGGGGGTGACGCCGCCGCCGACGATGCCGCTCGCGTTGTAGGCCACGGACGCGCCGGTGTAGCGGTAGCGGGTGGCGAACATCTCCGGGAGGTAGGCGCCCATCGGGCCGTACAGCGCCGCGAAGGCCAGCATCCCGACGGCCATCGCGAGCCCGATGAGCAGTGGCTCACCGGTGTTGATCAGGGCGAACATGGGATACGCCCACAGCGCGGCCAGAATCCCCGCGCTCAGGCAGACGGTACGGCGGCCGATGCGGTCGGACACCACGGCCAGTACCGGCGTGGCCAGGCCGAGCACGAGCGCCGCCACCATCGCGCACAGCAGCAGCATGTCCTTGTCGAGGTCCAGCTCCGTGGTGCCGTAGGACAGCGCGAAGGTCGTGATCGTGTAGAAGAGCGTGTGCGCGAGGATGAAGGCGCAGGTCGACAGGGCCAGAGTGGCGCCCTGGCGGCGGACCACGTCGACGATGGGCGTCTTGGCCCGCTCCTGCTGTTCCAGCGCCTTCTGGAAGACCGGTGTCTCGGCGATCCGCATCCGGATGTAGTAGCCGACGACGACCAGCGCCGCGCTGGCCAGGAACGGGATCCGCCACCCCCAGGACTCGAAGGTCGCGTCGTCCATTACCCGGCCCAGCAGCAGGAACGAGCCGCCGGCGATGATGAAGCCGATGGCCGGGCCGATCTGCGGGAAGCTCGACCACAGCCCCCGCTTGCCCCGGGGCGCGTACTCGGTGGCCAGCAGCACCGCGCCGCCCCACTCGCCGCCCAGCCCCACACCCTGGAGGAAACGGCACAGCACCAGCAGTACGGGCGCCGCGATCCCGACCGTCCCGTAGGTGGGCAGCAGCCCGATGGCGACCGTTCCCGTCCCCATCACGAGCAGCGAGGTGACCAGCATCGCCTTGCGCCCGGTGCGGTCCCCGAAGTGTCCGAAGATGACCGCGCCGATCGGGCGGGCGACGAAGCCCACACCGAAGGTGGCGAACGCGGCCAGCGTGCCCGCGAGCGCGGAGAAGGTGGGGAAGAACAGCTTGCCGAGGACGAGCGCGGCCGCCGTCCCGTAGATGTAGAAGTCGTAGAACTCGATCGCCGTTCCGACGAAGCTGGCGACCGCGATCCGTGTCGTGGACACGGTGCGGCCGGCGGGCGGGGCGAGGGTGGACATGGCGGCGGCTCCCAGGTGACGTGCACTGCGGTCGGAGTATCTGGCCCGGCCAGGGGGCATGCCACCGTTCCCTGTCGGGAATCGGCCGGATGCTTTCCTCTCTTTGTCGAAAAGCCGACGGTCGCCGGGGGGCCGTCGGCCGTGGTCGGTCCGGCGGCTCATCCCTGGCCGGCCGCGCGCATCAGGGAACGCAGCCGCAGCCCCAGATGGAGCGTCAGCCGGTTGTCGCCGTCGGCCAGGTCCAGTCCGGTGAGTTCCGCGATGCGCTGGAGCCGGTAGTACAGCGAGGTGCGGTGGAGGTGCAGGGCGTCCGCGGTGCGCGGCGCCGAACCGGCGTGGTCGAGGTAGGCCGCGAGCGTCTCGGTGAGGCGGCCCGACGGGTCCCGGGCCAGCAGGGCGCGCAGCGGCGCGGGCAGCAGCGCGGGAGTCAGCCGGTCCGGCGGGATCAGCGACAGGGGTGCCAGCGCGCCGAGTTCGGCCCAGCGCACGACGCCGTCACCGCCGGTTTGCGGTCCGGCCGCCCGTGCGGCGCCCGCCGCCTGCTCGTACGACATCCACGCCTGTTCGACACCGCCCTCCACGGTCTCGCCGATCCCCGCCACACACTCCGCCGACCCGTCCAGCACCGACCGCACCTGCTGGAGGAGGACCGCCGCCCGAGCGCGCAGCCGCTCCTCGGGTACGGGCCGGTCGGAGCAGGTCAGCAGCAGCCCGCGCGGCCCGTCCAGGCAGAACTCGGTGTGCAGCGCGCGGTCACCGGCCACCCGCTCGAGCCCGGTGCGCAGCGCCACCTCCACCACCCCCGCGCGGTCGGCCGGCGGATCACCGACGACCCGCGCGACCGTGACGCCGGCGCAGCGGGCGGACGGCAGCCGGCCACCGCGGACGAGCGCGTCCCGCCCGGCCTTGCGCACCGTGGCCGACGGGCTCAGCAGCTGCCGCAACGCCTCCTCGCGGGCCATCCGCTCGGTGTCCCGCGCGGCGAACTCCCCGTACATGAGGGGAGCGAGGACACCGGTGGCCTCGACGACGGCCTCGACACTGGCGGGGGAGAGGGAGCCGTCGGGGTCGATGACCATGAGCAGGCCGAGCAGTTGGTGCCGCCACCGTATCGGCGCGCACAGCCGCGCCCGCATGCCCAGGTCGTCGCGCGGCGGGATGACACCGGGTTCGGTCCAGCGGTCGACCCCCTGGGCGAGGATGTGCCCGGCCGCCGCGCTGCCCGCGTCCCGCTGGAGCACCGCCCGGACCCGCACCCGGTCCTCGTCGCCGAAGTGGCGGCTCGCACACAGGATGTGCACCCGTGGGTCGTTGACCGCGACGGACCGGCCGATGCGCTCCGCCAGCTCGTCCACGACGTCCTGAAGCCGGCCTTCGAGCATCGTCCATCACCTCCCGCCGGACGGGCCGGGTGGCCCGTCGCTGCTGCCGATCGGAAAGATCTTTACGTATGTCTCGACCGATGTGAAGGGTGATGACCTGCTGTTTTCTACAGATCGAGGAGGCGGTGCGAGGTGTTTGCGACGGCCGTCGGTGGCCCCGGGACACCCCGGTGTCCAGGATCGGGCCATGCACAGGGGACGACGACTGGCCGACCGCACCGCCCTCGTCTTCGGGGCCGGCTCGAGCGGGGACGGGGTGAGCAACGGCCAGGCCGCCGCGCTCGCGTTCGCCCGGGAGGGGGCGCGGGTGGCGGCGATCGACATCGACGCGGACCAGGCCCGCCGCACGGCCGAGGCGATCACGGCCGAGGGTGGCACGGCGCTGCCCCTGACGGCGGATGTCACCGACGAGGAGCAGGTGGCCGCCGCCGTCGCGTTGGCCGAGCGCGCACTGGGCACGCCCACGGTGCTGCACAACAACGTCGGCGTGGCCCGGCTGGGCGACATCACCGGACTCGACCTGGCCGACTGGCAGTCCGCCCTCGCGATCAATGTCGGCGGTGTCTTCCTGACCTGCAAGCACGTACTGCCGCGCATGGTGGCGGCGGGTGGCGGGGCGGTGGTCAACGTGTCCTCGATCGCCGCGATACGCGACACCGGGTATCCGTACCCGAGCTACAGCGCATCGAAGGCGGCCGTCAACCAGCTCACGGTCAGCCTGGCGCTGCGCCACGCCGCCGAGGGCATCCGGGTGAACGCCGTGATGCCCGGACTCATCGACACCCCGCTGGTGGCCCGGCAGATCGTGGCCGGGGCGGACGACCCCGAGGCCGCGCTCGCGGCCCGCCACGCGGTGAGCCCGACGGGCCGCATGGGCAGCCCGTGGGACGTCGCGGCCGCCGCCGTCTTCCTCGCCTCGGACGAGGCCGCGTACATCAACGGCGTATGCCTGCCCGTGGACGGTGGCCTCACGGCGCGCTGCTGAGCGTCATTTTGGTCCAGACCATTGACAGACGGGGTCCGCGGGCGCTGTCATGGGGGACCGTCAGCTCTGGAGAGCGCTCTCAGGCCGATGCTATCGCCTGGGCCGGACCTCGGAGAGTTTTCGTGCGCAAAGGTTGTCATGATCGTGACGAACTGCTCGTGATCAACCTCGCTCGGTCGTGGGAGCGCCACGGCGCATGACCTTCCGGCGGCACCGCCGGCTCTTCCGTAACACCTTTCCCCCACGACGAAAGAGGAACCATGCGGAAAATCCTGACCGCCGTGGCCGCCATGGCCGCCGCGGTCCTGGTGGCCCTGAGCCCGCATTCCGCGACCAGCGCGGGCGCCACCCCCGGCACCGGCGCGGAAACGGCGTCCGGTACCGCGTCGGCCGCGGCGGTCGACCACACCGTCACCTTCGTCAACGACACCGGCAGGAAGGTGTGGATCGGCAGCGATGTCAATGCCGACGGGTCCAAGGACTTCACCTCGCTGCCCATCCTGGAGCCCGGACAGTCGGGCACGGTGACGATTCCCGAGACGGCGGACCCCGGCCACTGGCGCGGCAAGTTCTTCGCCCGTCAAGGGTGTACCGGAACGCCGGGCGACACGTTCCACTGCGAGGTGGGGGACTGCGGCAAGCTCGAGGACCACTGCGAGACCGCCGAACAGCCCACCAGCCTCGCGGAGTTCAACTTCGACACCCGGGACTCGCTGGCCCCCTGGTACAACGTCAGCTACGTCAACGCCTTCTCCCAGCCCGTCACCATCGCCCCGAACGACGCCGCGGGCGGCGGCGGATGCGACACGATGGGCTGCTCGGAGAACCTGCTGCCGCTGTGTCCCCCGGACAACCTGACGAGCCGGCCGGACGGCACGCCGATGCTGTGCACCAACCCCAACCGGGACGCCAAGACGCCCTACAGCGACATGATCGCCGCTCATTGCCCCAAGGCCTACGGATGGTCCAAGCAGGACCAGGAACCGGGCAACCAGGTGATGCAGCAGTGCGGCCAGTGCAGCGGCTTCACCGTCACCTTCCACAGCGTCGTCTGACCGGCCGGTCGGCCGCCTCACCCGCGGCCGGATGAGAAAAGGAGGGACGACGTGCGGAGGATACGCCTCCTCACCGTCTTGCTGGCGGTGCTGACCCTGCTGACCACGGGCAGCCAGGCGGGCGCCGGTGCGTCCGCCGCCGAGGCCGGGAAGAAGGGCGTCAGCGCCTGGAACTTCGACGGGGTCACCGCGGCGATGGCCGATTCCGGGGTCGGCTGGTTCTACACCTGGGCCTCGGGCAAGGAACAGATCCAGCCGCCGGACGGTGTCGAGTTCGTGCCCATGATCTGGGGTGCGGGCTCGGTGACCGACACCGAACTCGACCGGGCCAGGAGCGAGGGCAGCACCCTGCTCGGATTCAACGAGCCGGACCTGGCCGGCCAGGCGAACATGACCGTGGAGCAGGCCCTCGACCTGTGGCCCCGGCTCCAGTCGACCGGTATGCGGCTCGGCGCCCCCGCCGTGGCCTACGGCGGCGACGTCGCCGACGGCTGGCTCGACCGCTTCATGAAGGGCGCCGCCGACCGCGGCTACCCGGTCGACTTCATCCCGCTGCACTGGTACGGCGCGGACTTCGACGCCACCCGCGCCACCGACCAGCTGCGCGGCTATCTCCAGGCGGTCCACGACCGCTACCACAAGCCCATCTGGCTCACCGAGTACGCGCTGATCGACTTCTCGACCGGTACCCCGAGGTATCCGACCGCGGAGCAGCAGGCCGCGTTCGTGACGAAGTCCACCGCCATGCTCCAGGGACTGTCCTTCGTCGAGCGGTACGCGTGGTTCACGCTGTCCGCCGATCGCGGCGGCACCGGTCTCTACAACGGCGCGACGCCCAACCAGATGGGCGCCGCCTACCGCGCGGCCGGCTGACGAACGGCCCGTCCGTGCGCACCCCCCACCACCACACATCGAAACGAGGTCCTCGCCATGCGCAAGGGAATGCTGGCCGGCCGGCTGGCGGCCGCGGCCGTCGCACTGACCGCCGTGCTCGGTGTCGCCCCGACGAGCACCGCCGCGACCAGTGACACCCCGCCGGCCGGAGAGAACTGCTGGGCGACCCACTACGGCTACATACCCCCCGGTGCCTACACCGCCAGCGGCGAACTCTTCGACAACAACGCGGACACCGCGGCGACGTCCCTGAGCCGCGATCCGCAACTGCCCTTCGGGACCAAGGTGAAGGTCACCAACGTCGCGAACGGCGCGTCCCTGGTCGTGCGCATCAACGACCGCGGCACCTTCGCGTGGAGCCCGTCGGTGCCCAAGTGCCTCGACCTGACCGACGGGGCGTACGCCCGGCTCGGCGGAGTCCTCAACCCCGACTCCGGCCACATCGTGGTCAAGGAGGAAATCGTGCCCTGACCCCGCACCGACGGCGGAAAGGCGCGGTCGCGGCGGCCCCGGAACGCGGTTCCGGGGCCGCCGCGTGCAGGTGCCCCCATGCCGCCCCGCGAAGCGCCCGTCGTACGCCGGCGGCTTCGCTCTTTCCGGGGCTCTTCGCCGGAATCGCTACCCACCGACCTCGGGCCGAAGTACTCTCCCTCGCGAAACGCCGGGAGTGGGAACTCGTGCGATGAAGTGGGGTAAACGGGGGTGCGGGTGATGGCGGAGGCCGGTGACAGGATCGCCGACCGATATCTCCTTCAGGAGCCCATCGGCAGCGGCGGTATGGGCATCGTCTGGCGGGCCCACGATGAACTGCTGAACCGGCAGGTCGCGATGAAGTGTGCCCATCCGGACGACGAGCGCGCGGAGCGGCGGCTCACCAACGAGGCATCCAACGCCGCGCAGCTGCACGATCGGCACGTCGTCTCGGTGTTCGACTTCGTCAAGGAGGGCGGGGACTGCTGGATCGTCATGGAGCACGTGTCCGGGAGCAGCCTCGCCGACCTGGTGCGCGACCGCGGCGCCCTCTCCCCGCAGGAGGTGGGCTCCATCGGCTGCCAGATCGCCGCCGCGCTGGCGAAGTCGCATGCCGAGGGCGTGGTGCACGGCGATGTCTCCCCGGAGAACGTGCTGGTCACCGAGGACGGGGTGGCCAAGCTGACCGATTTCGGCATCTCCCGGGCGCTGTGGAGCGAGGCCACCTTGACCCGGACCGGTGGCGTGCCCGGCAAGCCGTTGTATCTGCCGCCCGAGGTGGCCAAGGGACACCCGGCCGACCGGAAGTCCGATGTGTTCTCCCTGGGCGCGACCCTCTACGCGGCGGTCGAGGGGCAGTCTCCGTACGGTAAGGCCGCACACCTCATGGCCTATGTGGCGCGGGCCATCGACGGCCATATCGAGCCCCCGCGCCGGGCCGGGCCGCTGGCCGAGGCGCTCACCGCGCTGCTGAGCGTGGAGCCGAGGCGGCGCCCCGCCGCCGATCAGGCCGTACGGCTGCTGCGGCGGGCCACCCCCGGGCCCGCGCCCGGCGAGGGCCCGCATGACGGCGGCCCGCTGGACCGCACCCCTTTCAGGATGCGGCTGCTGCCGCCGTCGGCCCGAAGGCCCTGGCGCCGCCCGAGCCGCCGTGTGGTGATCACCGCGACCGCGCTGGGTGCCGCCGCGGCCATGGTGGCGTGGCTCGCCCTGGTCGGCCCCTGGGGCGGCGGACACTCCGACGAGAGCGGCCGGTCCGAGTCGGGACGGGCCGGCACCGTGGGCGACGCGCGCACGGCCGACCCCTGCACGCTGCTCGACGCCGTCTCGCTCAGCCGCTTCGGCGCGACCGTGCTCGACCCGGACTACGGCGAGATCGATCGGTGCGATGTCCTGCTGCGCGGCGAGAGCGGCGATGACATCGCCGACGTCCAGCTCAACTTCGACGCCGACCCGCCGGAGCCGGGCGGCCTCGTGCCCACCAGAAGGGTCGGCAATGTCACCATCGGCGCGTACAAGCGCGAGGGGGACAAGTGCGTGCGGAACATCGCGTCGGCTGACCGGAAACAGATCTGGATCATCACCGAGCGGCTCGGCACCCCGGCTCCCGACCCGTGCCAACTCGGCGACGCGGCCACCGACTACGCCGTCAGCGTGCTGGACCGCGGCCAGGTCCCCCGGCGCTCGTCGCGGCCGGACGAGAGCTCCCTGGCCCGGGGACACGCGTGCGGGCTGTTCGACGGTGATGAGCTCGAGCGGGCCGCCGGTGTCGAGGTGCAGGACCGCGACCAGGGCTTCGGGGACTGGCGATGCGAGTGGGCGAACGGCTCGGGCGACGCGGGAGTGGAGCTGGAGTTCAGCCGGAGCAACGACTTCACCTCTCACGACGGACAGCGAGCGGTGATCGCCGGCAGAAAGAGCTTCGTATTGCCCAACGAGTGGAGCGACGAGTCCTGCCTCGTCCAGATGTTGCACCGCTCCTACCGCAACTCCCTCGGCGATGACACCGTCGAGTTGGTGTCGCTGAACGTCCGCGGACCGCAGTCCACCGAAAAGCTCTGCCACACCGCCAAGGCGCTCACCGCCGCGGCCGCGAAGAAACTACCGAAGGCATGACCACACCTCCCGGCAACGACCGCCGCGCCACCGCCCGGCCCCCCGCGAACCACCCCGCCGCCCGCCACCCCGCCACCGGCCGTCCCGCCGTGGCCGGTCGCCTGCTGCCCGCCGCGCACGGCAGCCTGGCCCGCGGGGTGTCCGCGCCGGTGCCGGGCACCGCCTTCGCCCTCGCGCTGACCGGCGGCATCACCCTGGGCCCCGGCGACGGCCGGGAGCTGCTCTTCGGGCGCAACCGGCCCGAGGTGCACGTCTGCGTGGGCGAGGACGACCCGCAGGTCAGCCGCTGCCAGGGCAGGCTGACCCACCGCCACGGCCAGTGGTGGGTGGCCAACAACGGCCGGCTGCCCCTGCGCTTCCCGACGCGGCTGCTCTTCACCGGCGAGGAGCCGCTGCCTCTCGAGACCGGCTACACCCCGCTGTTCGTGCGCGGCTCACGCGACCGGGAGCATCTGCTGGAGGTCTTCGTCAGCGGTCCCGAGGCCGAGCGCCCCGTGGCCCAGCCCGGGGACGTCACCCGCCCGCCCCGCGTATGGGTGCTCACCGAGGAGGAGAAGCTCGCGCTCGTCGTCCTCGGCCAGCGGTATCTGCTCCATGAACCACGCCCGCAGCCGCTCACCTGGAAGCAGACCGCCGCCCAGCTCGCGGAGTTGCGGCCCGGGGAGGGCTGGCGGGAGAAGCGCGTGGAGCACCTGGTCAACCGGGTCCGCATGATGCTCTCCCGGGACGGTGTGCCCTGGCTGACCCGCGAGGAGGTCGGCGAACCGGTCGGCAACGCCCTCAACGACCACCTGATCCGCGCCCTGATGATGTCGACCACGCTCGTCCCCCTGGACCTGTCGCTGATCGACGCCGCCTGACCCTCCCGGCGCCTCCTCGGCGCCCGTGCCGTCATTCGGTATCCGCGGTGATGGCCCGCAGCATCGGGACACGGGCGGCCTGACGCCCCGGCCAGAGCGAGGCCAGGCCCCCGATCGCGGCGCCGGCGACGAAGAACAGCGCCGCCCGGTCCCAGGGGACGACGAGGGGTACGCCCTCCTGGCCGAGGACGGCAGCCGCGCCGATGGCCGTGCCGGCGACGACCCCGAGCGCGGAACCGAGGAGGGAGATGGTCACCGACTCCAGGCGCAGCACGGCCGCGACACCACGGCGGTCCAGCCCGATGGCCCGCAGCACCCCGAACTCCCGCACCCGCTCGAAGACCGCCATGCCCATGGTGTTGACCACCCCGAGGGCGCCGATCAGCACGCTCACGCTGAGCATGGCGTACATGATGTCGAGGAACGGCGCGGTCCGCGCGGTGGCGGCGGCCACCGCGTCGGCGCGGTCCTGGACGAGCAGCGCGGGATTGTCCAGGGCGCGCCGGATCTCCTCCTGGAGCGCGGCGGTGCGGCCGGGGGCGGCCTTGACCAGGACCGAGTCGATGCTCGGCCGTTCCTCGGCGCCCGCCCCACGCGGCAGGGCGCGGTCGGAGACGAGGGCGGGGGTCAGATCGTCCGGACCGTCGTAGACCGCGACGACGGGCAGGCTGGTCCGGGTGCTCGGGGTGGGTCCGGCCGAGCTGGAGAAGGTGCCCGTCACCCGGGAGCCGAGCCGCCAGCCGTGGGCGGCGGCCAGCTCCTCGGTCACGGCGATGCCATGGCCGAGGCGGTCCAGCGACCCCTCGCGGACGGTGAGCGGCGTCACCCGCTCCACCGCGCCGGGGCTGACCGCGGTGACCGGCACCGAGGAGGTGTCGGAGAGGTCGAGGTAGGCGTGGCTGACGGGGGTGACGGCCTCGGCGTCGGCGAGGCGGGCGACCCGGGCCGCCGTGTCATCGCCGATCTCCCCGAAGTCGACGGCGGTGATGCGCACATCCGAGAGCATGGACCGGCCCGCCTCCTCCTCGTCCAGGCGGTTTACCGAGGCCACGGCCACGGTGACGGCGGTGACCATCGCCAGACCCACCATCAGGGTGGTCGCCGTGGCCGCCGTACGCCGTGGATTGCGCCGGGCGTTCTCCACCGCGAGCGTGCCGCGGACGCCCGCCAGCCGGGTCAGCGGAGAGCGCAGCAGCCCGGTGACGCCCAGCGCGAGCAGCGGGGTGAGGACGATCAGTCCGACCAGCAGGACGGGGGCCGCGCCGAAGAGCAGGTCCGGCTCGCCGACGGCGGCGGCGACCAGCAGCGCCCCGGACGCGGTGACGATCAGCCCGATGGTGTTGCGGCGGCGCAGCGAGGCCACGGTGGACGGCTGGACGGTCCGCAGCGCCGCCACGGGCGGTACGGCCGCCGCCCGGCGGGCCGGGAGGCAGGCGGCCAGGACGGTGACGCCGATGCCGACGCCGAACGCCGCGAGCAGGGACGTGGCGGACAGCGGCGGCAAGGGGGCGTTCCCCGTCCCGAAGGCGCCGAACACGCGGCCCAGCAGCCCCGCGACACCGATGCCCAGCGCGTACCCGACGGCCGAGGCGACCGCCCCGACCAGGGTGGCCTCGGCCAGGACCAGGCGCATCACATGGCCCCTGGTGGCGCCGACCGCGCGCAGCAGCGCGTGTTCCCGCGCGCGGGCCGCGCTGAGCATGGTGAAGGTGTTGGCGACCAGGAAGGTGGAGACGAACAGGGCGATGCCCGCGAAACTCAGCAGCAGCGTGGTGAGCTTGTCCTCGCCGCCGCCGGTGGCCTGGGAATCCAGCTCCGCACGGGTGACGGCCCGCAGCCCGGAGGGCAGCGCCCGCTGTGCCTGGCGGGCGAGCCGGGCGTCGGATGTGCCGTCGGCGGCGGTCAGGGTGATCGCCGAGTAGCCGTGCGCCGCGGGGGCGAAATACCGTCGCGCGGTGGCGGTGTCGAAGGCGGTGAGGGTGCCACCGGAGTCCAGCCGGCTGTCCTGGGCGGTGAACACGCCGACCAGCCGCGCGTCGCGGGCCGTCCCGCCCACGACGACGCGCACCCTTGCCCCCACCCGGTACCCGGCGCGTTCGGCGCTGTGCCGGTCGACGGCGATCTCGGTGGCGGTACGGGGGCCGCGGCCCGCGGTGAGCGGATAGCGGACGTCCTCGCCGCTGCCGTCGGGGACGTAGTTGACGCCCGCGGCCTGGTTCAGGTCACCCACCACAGTGCCGTCGGAGCCGACGAGGAAGGAGCGGCCCTCCACCACACCGCGTGCCGCGGCGGCCGCCGGCAGCGCCCGCAATCGCCGCAGCAGGGTGTCATCGAGCGGAGGGGACTCATCGGACCGGTCCGGTGTGATCGAGACGGAGGCATCGGGCTGGGAGTTGGTCTGTGCGCGGAGCGCGGCCGCGCTGACGGAGTCGCCATAGAGCAGCGAACCGGTCATGAAGGCCACGCCGAGCACGACGGCGAGGGCGGGCATCGCGAAACGGAGCCGATGGGAGCGGAGGGTGCGCAGGGCGGTGCGGAACATCGACGGCCTTCGGAAAGGGAAACGGTGAGCAGGGGCGGGTGCGTGGCGCTCGAACGCTCTTCGGCCGCCCCGGGTGCCATCCTTCGCGCGGGCGCGGCTCGGCGGATCCACCGGAATGCCGAAGCCGCCGCCTGGTCCCCGGCTCCCCTCGGCCGAAAGTTCGATGTGGCGAGGGCGGCCCGGCCGTAGCGTGACCTGCCATGATCTCCGTGTCCCGGTACCGTTTCCGCTTCCGGCACCTCTGGCAGTGCCTGGTCGGCGCCCCTCTGGTCGTCCTCGTGGTCCTCGAGGGGCTGAACGCGCCGTATCCGCCGATGGCCGCGGCGACGATGCTGTCCGGGGTGCTGTGCCTGGCCGCGCTCGCCGTGCCGGAACGGCTCTTCGCGCGCTGCGCCGTCGGCGCGGCGGCCGTCTCGGGTGTGCTGACCGTGACGGAGGCACAGCTGTCCCACCGTCCCCCCAACACCCCGGGCCTGGTGGAGCTGGGCGCGCTGCTGCTGCTCATCACCCGCGCCGTGCGGCGCCGTCGGCCACTGAGCGCGGCCGCCCTGGCCGCGGGAGCCGCCCTCGCCGCGGTGACACTTCCCCTGCGGGTCGCCGAGCGGGACGGCAACCTCGCGAACCTGATCGGCGCCATCGCGGTGTGCTTCGTGCCGTTCATGGTGGTGGTGGGCCTGTGTCTGCGTCTGTACGACACGCTGCGGGAGCGGGAGCGGGAGACCATCCGGCAGGCCCAACGCCTGGAGCACGCACGGGAGTTGCACGACTTCGTGGCGCACCACGTCACGGCGATCGTCACCCAGGTCAAAGCCGCGCGGTTCACGGCGGCGGCCGGCCACACCCAGTCCCCGGAGGACCTGGACCGGATGCTCGCCCAGATCGAGCGGGCCGGGTCCCAGGCGCTGGGGTCGATGCGCGCCATGGTCTCCAGCCTGCGGGACCACGGCTCCGCCACGACCCGGCCCACGGGCGATCCGACCGGTCTGCGCGGGCTGCGCGCCCTCACCCGGGAGTTCTCCGAGGTGGGCCCGCCCGCCGAGCTGATCCTCGCCCCGGAACTCGCCGACCGGCCGCTCCCGCCCGGCACCGCCACCACGGTCCACCGGGTGGTGCAGGAGTCCCTGACCAACGTCCGCAAGCACGCCGTCGGGGCCGGCCGGGTCGAGGTGCGGATCGGTGTGCGGCCCGGCGACCCGGAGCGGCTGGAGGTGTCGGTCCACGACGACGGGCGGGGCGGCGCCTCACCCGCCGCCGAGCGGCCGGTCGAGGGGAGCGGTTACGGCCTGGTCGGCCTGGCCGAGCGGATCGAGCAGGTCGACGGGCACCTCACCGCCGGGCCACGGGACGGTGGCGGCTGGCGCGTCCTGGCCGTGCTCCCCCTGGACAAGGCGACCCCGGAGAAGGATGCCCCGGACAAAGCAACGCCGGGCAAAACGACGCCGGGCAAAACGACGCCGGACAAAACAACGCGAACCCCGTGCTCCGCGACTTCGGACCACACGACCCCGAAGGTGGCCTCGTCCGGCTGATGGACCGCACGCCTGCGATCATGCAGGGCATGACGATCCAGGTGCTCATCGCCGACGACCAGGAGATGGTCCGGGCCGCATTCCGGATGATTCTCGACTCCCAGCCGGACATGCGGGTCGTCGCCCAGGCGGCGACCGGCGTCGAGGCGGTCGACCAGGCCCGCCGCCTGCGGCCCGATGTCTGCCTCCTGGACATCCGCATGCCCGAGCTGGACGGTCTGGAGGCCACCCGGCTCCTCGCCGGACCCGATGTGCCCGACCCCCTGAACGTCCTCATCGCCACCACCTTCGACCTCGACGAATACGTCTACCGGGCGCTGCGCAACGGCGCGTGCGGCTTTCTGCTCAAGGACGGCGCCCCGGGGCTGCTCACCGAAGCGGTGCGGGCGGCCGCGGCGGGCAACTCGCTGATCTCGCCGTCGGTGACCGTCCGTCTGCTCGCGCACATGGCACCCCACCGCGAGCGGCCGGCCCCCTCCGAGGCCCGTCCGGCCCGCACCGGGAGGGGCGGGCCGAAGGATCTGATCGAGCCGTTGACCCAGCGCGAGGTCGACGTGGTCCGGCGGGTCGCCCGCGGCCGTACCAATGAGGAGGTGGCCGCGGACCTGCATGTCACCCTGTCCACCGTGAAGACCCATCTCGGCAACGTGCAGCGCAAGCTCACCGCCCGCAACCGTGTCGAGATCGCGGCCTGGGCCTGGGAGCACGGCATGGTGGACGAGCCCTCGCCGAGTGGCGGACGGTGATCCGCTCGCCGAAGACGTCGCGCGGCCGGACACCGGCCGCCGCCTGAGCGGGCACCGCCGCGCGTGCCCGGGGCGTGCCCCCGGCTCCGGCACGCTCTAGGATCGGTCGGTGACCGCCGTGAAACAGCAGACCACCAGGGACGGAGCGGCACCGGGGCGAAAGCGCCCGGACGGTGCGGCCAGAAGCGCGACCGTCAAGGACGTGGCGACGCTCGCCGGAGTCTCCCCGAAGACCGTGTCCAACGTGATCAACGGCTTCGTCCACGTGTCCCCGGCGACCCGGGAGCGGGTCCAGCGGGCCATCCGGGAGCTCGACTACCGGCCCAACCGGGTGGCCCGCAACCTCCGGCGCGGCACCACCGGCATGATCGGGCTGGTCCTGCCGGAGCTGGACGTCCCGTACTTCGCCGAACTGGGACGGCACTTCCTGACCACCGCCGAGGAACACGGCCGCACCCTGCTGATCGAGCAGACCCTCGGCGACCGCGAGCGGGAGGCGGCCGTCATCCGCGGCCTCGGCGACCAGATCGTGGACGGCATGGTGGTGAGCCCGCTCGCCCTGCACGGCAGCGCGCTCGCCGGCCACCTCGGCGCCGTGCCGCTGGTGCTCCTCGGCGAACGCCCCAGCGGCGGCCTCGCCGACCATGTGGTGATCGACAACGTGGCCGCCGCGAAGGAGGCCGTGACCCATCTGGCGCGCGCCGGCCGCCGCCGGATCGCCGCCATCGGGCTGCAGCCCGAGCCGTACATCGGCACACCGCTGCTGCGCAGGACCGGCTACCGCCAGGCGCTGGAGGAGGCCGGGCTGCCGCTGGACCCCCGGCTGGAGCGGGAGACCCCCCGCTACCACCTGCGCGAGGGCGCGCGGGCGATGGAGGCGCTGCTGGAGCAGGCCGAACCGCCGGACGCCGTGTTCTGCTTCAACGACGCGCTGGCCCTCGGCGCGCTGCGGACCCTGTACGAACGCGGGCTGCGGGTGCCGGACGACATGGCCGTGATGGGGTTCGACGGCATCGAGGCCGCCCGGTACAGCACGCCGAGTCTGAGCACCGTGGCGCCGGACAAGAGCGCCATCGCCCGGCGCGCCGTCGATCTGCTGCTGGAGCGGATCGACGCACCGGACCGCCCGGCCCAGGAGGTGGTGGTCGGATACACACTGCACATCCGCGAGTCCACCGAGGGCCGGGCCGCCCGGACCGGTCACTGACCTCCCAGACCGGTGGTGGCCACCGACTTCACGATCTGCCGCTGGAACAGCATGAAGACGATCAGCAGCGGGAGGGAGCCGAGGATCGAGGAGGCCGATTCCTGGGCGTTCCGCAGCCCGGTGGAGTCCTTCACGGTCGACAGCCCCACCGGCAGCGTCATCAGCTGCGGATCGCTGGTGCTGATGAACGGCCACAGGAAGTTGTTCCAGGTGTTGATGAAGACGAAGATCGCCACCGCTGCCAGGATGGGCCGGGACAGTGGCATCACCACACTCCAGAACACCCGGAAGCTGCCCGCCCCGTCGATCCGGGCGGCCTCCTCCAGCTCCCGCGGGATGCCGTCGAAGAACTTCTTCAGGATGAACACCATCGCGGGCGCCACCACCTGCGGCAGGATCACCGCCGCGTAGGTGTCGACGAGGTTCATCGCGAGCATCTGCCGGAACAGCGGCACGATCAGGATCTGCGGCGGCACCATGATCGAGGCGATGATGACGGCGAAGAGCACACGGCGGCCACGGAAGAGCGTCCGGGAGAAGGCGTACGCCGCCATCGCCGAGACGGCCACGGTGAGCGCCGTGACGCACACCGCGATCACGAGGCTGTTCAGCGCCCACACCGGGAGCTTGCCCTGGCCGAAGATGGTCCGGTAGGCGTCGAGGGTGAAGCCCGCCTTGGGAATCCAGTCGACGCCCGACGCGCTGGCGTCGACCTCCGTCTTGAACGACGTGTCCACTCCCCAGCCGAACGGCACCAGCCACGCCACCGTCATCAGCGCCAGCGCCAGCAGTGTCAGCACACGGGGGAGGAGCCCCGTGCCGAGTGTGGGGTGCCAGGCGTGGCCGCGGCCGTAGCGGCGCCGCCGGACCACCTCCCGGGGCATGGTCGAACGGGGCGGCTTGCCGGGTGTGCGGGGTGAGAGAGTCTCGGTGGTCATGGCGCGATCAGTCCTCCCCGCGCGAGAAGATCTTCAACTGGGCGATCGAGAGGATGATGATCACTGCGAAGAACACGTACGACACGGCCGAGGCGTAGCCGAGCCGGTAGTTGGTGAAGCCGGTGTCGTAGATGTACTCCAGGATCGGCCGGGTGGAGCCGTTGGGACCGCCCTTGGTGAGCAGATAGATCTGGTCGAACACCTTCAGCGACGCCATCACCTGCAACACCGCGATCAGCCCGGTGGTCCGGCGCAGCTGGGGCAGGGTGATCGACCACAGCCGGCGCCACGCACCGGCGCCGTCGAGCGCTGCCGCCTCGTAGAGGTGGTCGGGGATCGCCTGGAGCGCGGCCAGGTACAGCAGGAAGTTGAACCCCACCGTCCACCACAGGGTCACCAGCGCGATGGACCACATCGCGACCTTCTCGTCCGTCAGCCAGGTGACCCCGTCGAGCCCGACGGCCTGGAGCAGACCGTTGAGCATCCCCCGGTCCGGCTGGTACAGCATGCTCCAGATCTGGTAGACCACCGCGACCGGCAGCAGGTGCGAGGCGAAGAAGGCCAGCCGCCACAGCCACTGCCCCGGCATCCCCGTGTACACCAGCAGGGCCATCACGAGGGCGACGACGACGAGGGGGACGGTGGACAGCACGGTGAACCAGACCGTGTTGCCGAGGGTCTCCCACACCTGGCTGTCGCCCAGCGCCTCGGTGTAGTTGTCCAGGCCGACGAAGGTGCCGTCACCGTGGCCGGTCAAGCTGGAGTTGGTGAAGCTCATCCACAGGCCGATGCCGAGCGGCACGATGAGGAAGAGCGTGAAGAACACCAGGAAGGGGGTGGCGAAGAGCCACCCGGTACCGCCCGAGGACCGTGACCGGTCCGTGGCAGCGGGCCGTCGGGATCCGGCCGCGACCTGACGCGCGGGCGTGGAGACGGAAGCCATGACATCGCTCCTTTCCATTGCGATTCCGTCCCGCTCAGGCCGGATTCGGCTGGGCCATCAGGGTGTTGATCTGGGAGATCATGGTGCGCACCGCGCTCGCGGCGGACGACGAACCGGCGAACGCGGGATCGAGCGCCTGGCACATCCGGGTCTGGAAGTCCGAGCCCGAGCCCGCGAACCACACCGGCGGGTCGAGCGCGAGCTGCTTGGCGGCGCCCGCGTACTGCGACTGCGGACTCAAGCGGGCGTACGCCGAGGACGAGACGGCCGGTGTGTAGGCGGGGATGTGACCCGCCGACGCCCACGTCAGCCCGGACTTGACCAGCTCGGCCACGAACCGGTGGGTGCGTCGCCGGCGCTCCGGATCGGGGTTGTCCTGGTGCGGCAGCACCAGCGAATGGCTGTCGGCGGCGCCGGCCGGACGGTCGTAGAAGGTGGGGAAGGGGGAGCCGCCCAGCCTGTCCTTCAAGGTCGGCTTGAAGGTGGCCATGTCCCACTCACCCGCGAAGATCAGGGGTGACCGGCCGGTCGCGAAGGCGGCGTTCGCCGTCTGGAGGTCCATGGTGCGGCTGTCGCGGGTCAGGTCGGCCATGAACCGCACGACCTCCACGGCGGTGTCCTCGTCGATCTCGGCCCGCTTGCCGGTGAGGTCGAAGGTGGCACCGGTCTGGCTGAACAGGGTCCAGAACATCCGCCAGCCCATCGCCGCGTCGTTCACATGCCCCAGGACGGGCCCGAGCTTGCCGCCGGACCGGCGGAGCTTGTCCATCATCTCCAGGGCGTGCTGCGGCGATTCGAAGGGCATCAGCTGCCCATCGGTGGTGAGCAGGTCCGCCTTGTCCAGGACGTCCCGGTCGAAGAAGACGATGAAGGGGTGGGTGTCCAGCGGAATGGCGTACGGGGCGCCCTGGTACAGACTCCGCTTGACGAGCGTGCTGTTGAGGTCCTCCTGCTTCAGACCGTACTCGGCCAGCAGGTCGGTGTCCCAGGGGTCGAGCAGACCGCCGGGCGCGTAGCCCGCGAGGCGGGTGAGGTGCATGATGGCCACGTCCGGTGCGCGGCCGCCGGCCGAGGCCATCGCGAGCTTGGTGTAGTACGGCGGGCCCCAGTCCAGCACCGTCGTCCTGACCTTGAGACCCGGGACGCGCTTCTCGATGCCCCCCGTTATCGTCTTCATCAGCACGCCGTCCGGACCGGTGAACAGGGTCCAGTACTGGATGTCGTCCGCGCTGGTGACGCTTCCGGCGAGGGAACCGCAGCCGCTGAGCGCGGAGGCCGTGACGGCCGCACCCGCGCCGTACACCGCCCCTCTCAGCAGACCGCGCCGTGACAGACCGCTCATCGCCCCTCCTCACCGGACGGGCGCTCGAAGGCGGCGGGACGCTGCTGGGCCGCGCGCAACCGGGCCACATCGAGCTTCTCGCCGCGGTCGAAGCGGTAGACGCCGTTCTGTTCCTGGAAGACGTCGGTGAGCTGGGTGTAGCAGTAGCCGAACATCAGCGGGTCGTCCAGCAGCGCCGCGGTCAGTCCGGCGAACCGCTCGTGGAACTCCTCCTCGGTCCGCGGCCGCTGCCCGTAGCCCCAGGACACCTGGCGGTCGTCACCGGCCGCGGCCGCCGCCTCCTCCGGATTCCACCAGATGCCGCCGAACTCGCTGCAGAAGTAGGGCTGGCCCCGGTAGGGCACCGACCACACCGCGTCGGTGTTCTCCTTCTCGGGGTTGGCGCGGGTGTCGGGGTTGATGAGCGGCTGGTCCTTGTCCAGTCCCGCCATCTGGCGGCGGAACTCCCGCGGGTCCTGTTCATAGCTGTGCGAGTCGTACACATCGGTCTCGAGCACGCGGTGGGAGTAGCCGGAGGCGTCCAGGACCGGGCGGGAGGTGTCGGCGGCCTTCGTGGCCAGGAACATGCCCCGGGTGACATCGTCCAGCACGCTCTGGCGGTCGTGGAGCTCCTGGTGCGTCTCGTTGAGCGGGCACCAGCCGACGATCGACGGATGGGAGTAGTCCCGCTCCACGGCCTCCAGCCACTGGGTGATGAAGCCGGCGGTCGGCTGCTGGTTGTCCCGGGTGGTGTGCTTGGTACCGGAGCCCCAGTCGCCGAACTCGCCCCAGACGAGATAGCCGAGCCGGTCCGCGTGGTGCAGGAAACGCTCCTCGAACACCTTCTGGTGCAGCCGGGCCCCGTTGAACCCCGCCGCCAGCGACAGCTCGATGTCCCGGACCAGGGCGGCGTCGTCGGGGGCGGTCATCAGCCCGTCGGGGTACCAGCCCTGGTCGAGGACGAGCCGCTGGAAGACCGGGCGGCCGTTCAGCAGCAGCCGCTTGCCGTCGATGGCCACCGACCGCAGCCCGGCGGTGCACTCGGCGCGGTCCACGGTGGCTCCGTCGGCGTCCAGCAGCTCGATCCGCACCCGGTACAGGTGGGGGTCCTCCGGGGACCACGGCCGGCACCGGTCCTCGGGCAGCGTGAGCACCATACGGGGGGCCAGGTCGAGGTCGGCGCGCACCGTCGCCTCGGCCACCGACTCGCCGTCCGCGTCGGTCACCCGGGCCGTGATCCGGTGGCCCGGACGGTTGGCGCTGAGCGGCAGTTCGAGGTGGAAGGCCCCGGACGCGAGGTCGGGGGTGATCCGGGGCCTGCGCAGATGGACCGCGGACACCGGCTCCATCCAGACCGTCTGCCAGATACCGGTGGTGCGGGTGTAGTGGGCGGCGTGGTTGGCGTACTCGGTGGACTGTTTGCCGCGCGCCTGCGGGCCGTGCCGGGCGTCCCGGGCCCGTACGACGATCACCATCTCGGTCCCGCCGTCCACCTCGCCGAGGTCGGCGGTGAAGGAGGTGAAACCGCCGCTGTGCCGGGCGACTTCGCGGCCGTCGGCCCAGACGGTGGCGTCGTGGTCGACGGCCCCGAAGTGCAGCAGTACCCGCCGGCCGGACCAGTCGGCCGGGATGTGGACCGTGCGCCGGTACCAGACCGCGGGGTGGAAGTCGGTGTCACCGATCCCCGACAGCTCGGACTCGGGGCAGAACGGGACCAGGATCCGCCCGCTCAACTCCTGGTGGACCAGCCCGCGCTCGAGACCGCTGTCGCCGGGATCGAAGGCGAACTGCCAGGTGCCGTTGAGATTGAGCCATTCTTCCCGGACGAAGCTTGGACGGGGATATTCGGGTCGTGGAACGGCGTTCGACACTTCGGTCGAGGGGTTGTCGGTGTGAGCCATGGAAACTCCGGGAAGGGGCGAGGGATTGGGTCGGGCAAAGGTATGCCATCACCCGTTTACATCGTTGTAAAGATCTCGCGCACCATCTTTTCCCACGATCGTGGAACGCCGTCGGCGGGAGCGGCTACACCTCGCCCTTCCGCACCTTGTACAGCTCGATGTCCTTGTTGGCGAACAGGTGCACATAGCCGCAGTTCCAGCAGATCAGCCCGGTGGCCGACTCATTGGCCCAGGCGAAGTTGAACAGCTCCATGCCGGTGCTGTTGAGCTTCACCTCGCGATCCCGGAACAGGTCGCCCTTGCAGAACACACAGGTGATCCACACGTCTCCGAGAGCCGCGCGTACCGGCTTGGCCACGATCTCCACCTTTTCCGGCCACCGAAGCGGCCCCCGTCCCGAACTGACACGTGCCGATCAGCATAGGACGGGGGCTCGCTCGCGCCGTCAGCCGCGGTAGGTGCGCACGTAGTCGAACCGCGCGACCGCGCCTTCGGTGTTCTGCGCGACCAGGCCGATCCTGAGCTTGCTCACGGTGGGGAGGGTCCAGACGCCGGTGCGGACCCAGTGCACACCGTCCGTGCTGGTGGCGGCGCGCACCTCGGTCTCGTCCCGTGCGGTGTCGGCGTGATACGACAGCCGCATCCACAGGGTGCCCGCGGGCGGACCGCCGAACATCGGCCCGTAGGCCACCGGGGTCGGCGGTGTGGTGGTGGGGCGTTCGCCCTCCTTCGCGAACTCGGTGACGTGTGTCAGCTTCCCGTCGGTGTGGCTCACCGGGAGCACCGCGTGCACCAGCTTCACATAGCGGTCGTCGGTCCCGTACAGGACCATTCCGGCCTGCTGATTGGACCGCCCCGGATCGAAGCGGAGCCTGGTCTGCACGGTGTAGTCGCCCCGGGGAGCGTCCCGGGTCAGCACCGACGCCGTATTGGTGCCCAGATGGAGTTCGCCGCCCTGCGTCGGCCAGGACAGGGCCCCGTCGGCCATCGTGACCCCGGGCGCCGGGCCGCGCACCCAGGACCACGGGGAATCCGCGGTGGTGCCGGGAACGGCGGTGGAGCCGAAGTCGTCGCTGTAGGCGGGCAGCAGCCGGCCCGGCCCGGGGTCGGGGACGCGGTCGGTGACCGGTGTGTACAGCGCCGTGGCCGCCACGTTGTCGGCGGCCGCCCCGGCGCCGCGCGCGGCGACGCCGACCGGGCCGGAGCGGACCGCGCGGGCGGGCAGCGGGCGCTCCTGGGTGGCCACCGCGTCCCGCAGCCGGTCCGCGCTCACCTCCACGGTCATCCGGGTGCCGCGGATCTCGGCCGTCACGTTGTGCCAGGTGTCCCAGGCGAAGTCCGGCGGCAGCGGGGTGGTACGGGTGCCGACGTCGCGGCCGGCCACCCGCACGTCCGTCACCAGCGCGTCGCGCTTCCGGTCCAGCCAGGCGACCACGTAGTCGTCCGGGCCGGTGTAGGCGGCCAGCAGTCCGGCCGCGCCGGTGGCCGAGGGCACCCGCAGGTCGGCCTCGGCGCGCCGGGCCGCGGGGGCCGACCGGTCCGAGACCAGATAGGCGGGGCCGGTGGCGTTCTGGCCGAGGGTGGCGAAGCCCCGCGCGTCCCGCTCGTGCCCGACGGTCCAGCCGCCCGTGCCGGAGCCGCCCGTGCCGTGCCAGCCCTTCAGCGAGCCGTCGTTGAAGGTGCCGCCCGCGGCCGGGGAGGTCACCGGGGCCCGCTGGGCGCCCTGGGAGGGGCCGGCCCCGGCCCGTACCACCGGCCAGCCGTCGATCCAGTCCAGCCGGTCGATCAGCATGGGCCGCCGGCTGAGCTGGCGGTCGATACCGGGAACGAGGTCCAGGTCCGGGTCGTCGGCCGGGATGGCGTGGTAGACGAGCCAGTCCTGGCCCGACAGGTCGGTCTGGAGCGCGTTGTGCCCCGGCCCGATCCACCCGTTGCCGCCGGCGCTCAGCACCACGCCGCCCTTGCTGGTGGCCGTCATCAGGTCGACGCCCTGGTCGTCGGTGAAGGGGCCGGTCGGGCTGGTCGCGCGGCCCACCTTGACCTGGTAGCCGCTGTAGGCGCCGTCGCAGCAGCCCGCGTCGGAGTAGAAGAGGTAGTAGTAGCCGTCGCGGCGGACCACGAAACCGCCCTCCATGCGGCGGCCCTGCGCGACCTCGGTGACCGTGCCCTCGACGCGGGTGCGGTCGTCGTTCATCTTCGCCACGCAGATGGTGTCGTAGCTGCCCCAGTACAGATACGGTTGGCCGCCGACGTCGGTGAACTGCGCCTGGTCGATGTCCCCGGTGGCGCAGCCGCTGTCGTCCGCCAGCACCGCGCCCCGGTCGGTCCACGGACCGGTGGGTGTGGGGGCGGTGGCCACGCCGACGGTGTCCTTGCCGGGCACCGAGTAGTAGAGGGTGTAGTGGCCGTCCGCGTAGCGGATGTCCGGCGCCCACAGCCGGGAACCGTGGTGCCAGGCGGGCTGGGTGGCGGGGGTGAAGACCTCGCCGGCGTAACTCCAGTGCGCCATGTCGGCCGACTTCAGGATCGGCAGCATCCGCTCGCCGGTCTCGCCCTTGGTCTGGAAGACCGGGTTCTGGGTGCCGTAGGCGTACCAGTAGCCGTCCTTGCCGCGGATCATCGTGGGGTCGGGGAAGGTGTCGACGACACCGGAGGTGACCGGGTTCCGGTACGTCGCCGACGCCGCCGGCCGGTGGGCCGCCGCGCCGGCCGTGGCCTGCTGCGCGGCGGGTGGCAGGGTGGCGATCAGCACCCCGGCGAGCGCGGTGACGACCTTGGCCGTGACGCTCGTTCTCCGGGTCATGGCCGGGCGCCTTCCTGCTCGGAGGACTCGAAGGAGCTCAGGGTGGGGTCGTAGTCCAGGGCGCCGATGTCGTACATCGGGGTCATCCAGTGGTAGAAGTTGTCGCCGCGCTCCCGGAGCAGGTCGTACAGGCGGCGCATCATCCGGCGGCGGACACCGGCCAGCTCCGGGTGCTCATAGCGGTTGGACAGCTCGTGCGGGTCGGCGTCGAGGTCGTACAGCTCGTTGACCGACTCGGGGTTGACGACCAGCTTGTACCGGTCCTCGCGCAGCATCCGCTGCGGGTAGGGGAAGTGGTGGCCGTGGAACTCGGCCAGCAACTCCTGTGGCCAGTTGGGGTGTTCGCCGCGCACCAGCGGGAGCAGGCTGCGGCTGTCGGTGGCGGGGGAGGGGTCGCAGCCGGCCAGCTCCAGGATGGTCGCCGTGCAGTCGGTGAGGGATACGAACTCCTGCCGCACCTGCGGTTCCTGGCCGGGGACGCGGATGATGCCGGGGATGCGGTAGATGTCCTCGTACATCGCCGGGCCCTTGTCGTGCAGCCGGTGGGCGCCGGTGAACTCGCCGTGGTCGGCGGTGAAGAACACGGACGTGTCGTCGGTGAGCCCCAGTTCGTCGAGGCGGGTGAGGATGCGGCCGATCTGTTCGTCGATCAGGGTGACATAGCCCCAGTACACGGCGATCAGTTTGCGGGTGACCTCGATCGGCATGGTGTCGAAGGTCCAGTGCGCGCTGTAGTTGCGCTGCACCGGCGGCTTGCCCTCGAAGGTCTCCGCGATCGACGGAGGCAGCTCCACCAGGGCGGGGTCGTACATGTCGTAGTACTCGTCGGGCAGCAGATACGGCAGATGCGGCCCGAAGAAGTGGGTGGCCAGGTAGAAGGGGCGGCCGTCGGCCGCGTACTTGTCCAGCTGCTCGATCGCACGGGTGGCGAGGTAGTGCTCGAAGGTCGCCTCCACGGGCTGCTGGAGGCGGGCGGCGAGCAGGTTCCCCGGGTTGCCGTTGGGGGTGGTGCCGCGCACCAGATCGCTGATGCGGTACGGAGGCAGGCCGCGTTCCTCCAGGTAGGCCAGGTAGTCCGGATGGTCCACCGGGTTGTGCCAGCCGGGCAGATCGGGTCCGTCGAAGCCGTAGGAGGCGGCGTTGCGGTGGGTGCCGACATGCCACTTGCCGACCAGCCCGAGCTGGTAGTCGCGCTCGGCCAGGGCGCCGGGGAAGGTGAACGCGTCCTCGCGCAGATCCTCCAGGTAGCCCACGTTGCGCTCGTAGTTGGCCAGCAGCCGGTGGCGGAACGGCGCCTGGCCGGTGAGCAGACTGGCACGGGCCGGGGTGCAGATGGCGGTGGGGGTGTAGAAGCGGTCGAACCGGGTGCCGGTGGCCGCCAGCCGGTCCAGGTTCGGCGTGGCCACGTGTGGATTGCCGTAACAGCCGAGGGTGTCGACCCGGTGCTGATCGGTCATCAGGAACAGCAGGTTCATCGGGCGGCCGCCTTCGTGTAGAGGTCACCGTCGTAGAAGGAGGACGGTTCGGGTGCCTTCTTCAGCTGTCCGGTGCGGACGAAGAAGTCGCTCATGCCGTCCAGCCACTTGTCGACGGTGCCGTCCTTGGTCTTGGCGACGAGTTCGGCGGTGGTCATCATCTTCACATGTCCGGCGTCCGCCGCGACCTTCTTCTCGTCGGCCTTGAGCAGCTTCGCGGCCAGCGCTATGGACTCCTTGGGGTGCGCGGCCCGCCAGTCGTTGGCCTCCTGGAGCACCTTGACCACCTTCTGGTCGCGCTCCGCGTTCCCCTTGGCGGCGGAGACGAAGGCGGTGGGGAAGGAGGAGCCGGGGATGTCCTCGGTGCTCGCCACCTCCTTCATCCCCGGCACCTTCTCCTTGATGGTGTCGATGAGGGGGTACCAGATACCGGCGCCGTCGATCTGCCCGGAGGCGAACGCGGAGACGATGGTGGGCGCGTCCATCACCACCTTGGAGATGTCCTTCATGGTCATCCCGGCCTGCTGGAGCGCGAGATTGAGCGCCATCTCGCCGGACGTGCCCTCGGGGACGCCGACCTTCTTGCCCTTCAGGCCCTGGATCGAGGAGATACCGGGCCGGGCGATGACCCGGTCGGCGTAGGTGAGGGTGTTGATCGCCACGACGGTGGCCTTGCCGGACGCGGGCAGCCACAGGGCTCCCGGACCGATGTAGCCGTAGTCCAGGTTGCCGGTGCGCAGGGCCTGGATCTGGACCGGGCCGTTGACGAACACCTTGGGCTCGGCGGTGAGTCCGTGCTTCTTCCACAGACCCTGCTCATCGGCGATCGCCAGCAGGCTGGCGCCGTTGTAGTCGGCGATGTAGCCGAACCGCACCGTGGAGCCGTCGCCGCCGCCGGAGGACGAACAGGCCGCTACCGACAGTGCCGCCCCGGTCGCGGAGAGTGTGATCAGAAAGTCGCGTCGGCTCATCCTCATGAGGAGTGAGTCCCTTCGGAAAAGTGCGGATGGGGAATGCGTGGGGGAGGGGTCAGGCGGCGGAATCGGCCGGTGACTGGTGGTAGACCTGCGTCCAGACGTCGTTGCGGATCCGGGCGAACTCCGGGGAGAGCCGGATCTCCTCGGTGCGCGGATAGGGGAGGTCCACGTCGATGACCCGGTGGATCCGGCCGGGCCTGGCGGCCATCACGACCACCCGGCCGGCCAGGTACACCGCCTCGTCGACGTCATGCGTGATGAACAGCACGGTGCGCCGCTCCTTGGTCCAGGTGTCCAGCAGCTGGTCCTGCAACTGCACCCGGGTCAGCGCGTCCAGCGCCCCGAACGGCTCGTCCATCAGCAGGACTTCCGGGTCCACGGCGTACGCGCGGGCGATCGCGCAACGCTGCTTCATCCCTCCGGAGAGGGCCTTGGGCAGGGCGTCGGCGAAGTCGGCGAGCCCGACCAGCTCGATGGCGTGTTCGGCGCGGCGCCTGCGCTCGGCGGCGGGGACATGTGCCAGCTTCAGCCCGAACTCGACATTGCCGCGCACCGTCAGCCAGGGGAACAGCGCGTACTGCTGGAAGATCACACCACGGTCCGGGCCCGGCCCGGTGACGGGCGCGCCGTCCACCGTGACCGTGCCGGAGGTGGGCTCCACCAGTCCGGCCGCCATGCTCAGCAAAGTCGACTTGCCGCAGCCGGACGGCCCGACGACCGCGACGAACTCCCGGTCCTCGATGTCCAGGGAGACACTGCCGAGGGCGGTGAAGGTGGTGTTCTTCATCGGGTACGTCTTGGCCACGTCCCGGAACGAGATCTTGGTGCTCATCGGCGCTCCTGCCAGGCGGTGAGACGGCGTTCGGCCAGCAGCAACAGCCGGTCCATGAGCAGGCCGATGACGCCGATGCTGATCAGACCCACGAAGATGGTGGGCACGTCGTAGTAGGTCTGGGCGTGGACCATCTCGAAGCCCAGCCCCTTCTGGGCGCCGATCATCTCGGCCGCCACCACGGTGGCCCAGGCCGCGCCGAGCCCGATGCGCATGCCGACCAGGATGAACGGCGTGGACGCCGGGATGACCACCTTGAGGAAGACGGTCCGGTCCGAGGCGCCGAGCACCCGGGCGGCGTCGATCAGCGTCCGGTCCACACCGGTCACCCCCTGGAAGGCGGCCACCACACAGGACATGAACGCGGCCAGGAAGATGACGAAGACCTTGGGCGTCTCGCCGATGCCCATCAGGACGATCACCAGCGGGATCAGGGCCAGCGGCGGGATCGTGCGGAAGAACTGGACGTACGGCTCCAGCAGGCCCCGGGCGACCGGGTACCAGCCCATCAGGAAGCCCACCGGCACGGCGACCACGGTGCCCAGCGCGAAGCCCAGGAGCACCCGCTGGAGGCTGGCCAGCGCGTCCTCGGTCAGGGTTCCGTCGGCGAGCAGGTCACGCGCCTTGGAACACACGGCGAGTGGTCCGGGGATGTCCGCGAGCCCGGCGGCGGCGGTCACGGCCCAGATGGTGATGCCCAGGACGAGGGCGATCAGGTTGAACACGAGGGGAGGGACGGTGCGGCGGGTGCCGCGCGGTGCTTCCGGCGGCGCGGGAGTCTTCTCGGGCGCGGTGACCACCGTCATGGACGCCTCGCGGGGTTCATGGGTACTCCTCTTCGGCCCGGACGGGCCGGTTCAGCCCGGACGGGCCGGGTAATGGCTGAGCAAGGGGGATCGATGAAGGACAAGGGCGATACCGCCCAGGGCGCCACCGGACTCGCCGAGCGCGGCCGGCCTCAGGTCCACACGGTCCCGTGAGATCGGCATGATGTGTGCGCGCAGCGCCCGTTCGACCGGCTCGAAGAGCGGTGCGCCGGCGTCGGCGAGTTCGCCGCCGAGCACGATCACCCCGGGGCCGACCGCGTTGCACACGGCCGCCAGCACGATGCCGACCTGTGTGCCGGCCGCCTCCAGCGTGCGCAGCGCCACCGGATCGCCGGCCTGAAGCGCTCCGAGGAGCGCGGCCAGGCCGTCCGCGTGTCCGCCCGCGCGCCGGTAGGCGGCGAGTACGGCGGCCACCGAGGCCACCGTCTCCAGGCAGCCGGTGGCGCCGCACGAACATCGTCCGTCGCCCGACTCGACCGCGATATGCCCGAACTCGCCGGACAGTCCGTAGGCCCCGCGGTGCAGGGAGCCGCCCACGACCAGCCCGCCGCCCACACCGTGCGACAGCCGCAGGTAGAGCACGTCCTGGCCGCCCGCCGCGGCACCCCAGGTCGCCTCGGCGAGCGCGGCGAGCCGGGTGTTGTTGTCCACCAGCACGGGGACCTGGAAACGCTTGTGGAGCAGGGCGGGCAGATCGGCGTACGGGCGCGGCCGCGCGGGCCCGAGGTCCGGATCGCCGACCGGGCCGACCACTCCCACCCCGATGGCGTTCAGCGCGCCCAGCCGCAGGGCGCCGTCGGCCAGCGTGCCGACCAGCCGCTCGGCCAGGGCGATCCGTTCTTCCCAGGGCAGTTCGGGGTCGTGGGGCTCACTGGCCGACCCGATCACCTCATGGGCGACGTTGACCGCGGAGACATGCACCGCCCGGCGGGCGAAGTCGATGCCGATGGCCTGGCCCGCGCTGGGGTTGAGCGTCAGGGCCTCCACCGGCCGCCCCCGCTTGCGCGGGGCCGCTTCGGGTGCCGTGGCGACCACGGCGCCACTCTCGATCAGCTCGGTGACGATATCGCTGAGGGTCGTCCGGGAGAGCCCGCTGTGCTGCCCCAGCTCAGCCCGGCTGAGCGGGCCGTGGATGCGCAACAGCTCCAGTACCAAGTCCTCGTGTCCCCGCCGTAGCCGGGACAGGGGGCCCTCCTGATGGGGGTGCATGGCGAACAGGATGCGCAGGAGGGGCTATTTCTGTCAACGCCCCGGAAAAAAGAGCGCTCATGCGTCGCGGACGCAGCGGAAGCCGAGGTTCCCGGTGGAGCTGTCAGGCGTGTTGCAGGTGCGCGCGGCCACCCGGTAGCGGTTGCAGTACGAGTGGTGGCACAGATATGAACCGCCCCGCATCACCTTGGCGGTGCCGGTGGCCGGTCCGCGCGGATCGGTGCGCGGCCGGTCGGTGTGGTCGGTGGACCACCAGTCGGCGCACCATTCCCACACATTCCCCGACACGTTGTACAGACCGAACCCATTGGGCTCGAAGGCGTCCACCGGGGCCGTTCCCCGATAGCCGTCCTCGGCCGTGTTCTTGACGGGGAAACGCCCCTGCCAGATGTTGCAGCGGTGCTCACCGCCGGGGGTCAGCTCGTCCCCCCACGGGTACCGGCGCCGCTCCAGTCCGCCACGGGCGGCGTACTCCCACTCGGCCTCCGTGGGCAGCCGGACACCGGCCCAGCGGCAGTACGCCACCGCGTCGTTCCAGGAGATGTGGACCACCGGGTGGTCGGCCCGCTCGCCGACCTCGCTGCCCGGCCCCTCCGGCGCCCGCCACGAGGCCCCCTCGACCCCGCACCACCACGGCGCCCCCTCGGGGCGCGGGGCGCCCCGGCGCAGAGCGGCGGGCAGGAATCCGGCGAACACGTACGACCAGCCGAACCGTTCGGCCTCGGTGGTATGGCCGGTCTCGCGGACGAAACGGGCGAACCGCTCGTTGGTCACCGCGTGCACATCGATCCGGAACGGAGCGACGGTCACCTCCCGGACCGGCCCCTCGCCATCGGCGGGGAAACCTTCCGCATCCTCGGTGCCCATCAGGAACGTCCCACCCGGCAGCAGCGCCATGTCCGCGTCGTGGCGGCCGGTCCGTGGCGTGGCCCCGGGCGCGGTGACGGCCGCGCCGCCGCCCCGCGACGGCGCGCAGCAGCTGGTGGGGCGGGACTGGGTGCGGTCCATGCGGATTTCTCCCGAATCTGCCGGAGACGTTGGCTCGATGTCCCCTCATGAATAACCCGCGCTTCCGGTCGAACGCGAACCCGCCCGGCCGCCTCGTTCGCGGAGGGGCGGGTGCGGACTAGGGGATTCCTGGTGATCGTTTCCCCATGTCCTCTGCTACAGCTGTTGGCTGACTCTTCATCACGGGCCACCTGCCCGCCACCGGATACGGGATGCGATCATGCTGACCTGAGCATGCCAATCGCGGCAGGCTCATCCCGTGCTTTCCGGTGTGGCGTCACGGCGCCGTCGATCAGGAGGACGCAGTGAAGAAGAGTTCGCGGATCCGCAGGGTGTCCGCCATCCTCGGCAGCGCCATCGCGCTGGTCGTGGCCTTTCCTGGCAGTGCGCTGGCGGACCCGCCCACGGCTCTGCCCGCCAACGCGGATGACGCCGAGCGGGCGTTCCAGCCGGCGTACGACTACGACACGGACGGCTGCTACCCCACGCCCGCCATCGGGCCCGACGGGACGATCGCGGGCGGTCTCAACCCGAGCGGGGCCCTCAACGGCCAGTGCCGCGACTCCTGGGACCTGGACAACACCAACGGATACTCCCGCTCCAAGTGCAACAACGGCTGGTGCGCGATCATCTACGACCTGTACTTCGAGAAGGACCAGGCGGTGGTCGGCAGCGGTCTCGGCGGACACCGCCACGACTGGGAGCACGTCGTGGTGTGGGTGCAGGACAACGAGGCCAAGTACGTCGCCACCTCGGCCCACGGCGACTTCACCGTCTACGGCCGGGACCAGATCCTCTGGGACGGGACCCACCCCAAGATCGTGTATCACAAGGACGGCCTGAGCACCCACTGCTTCCGCCCGGCGACGTCCAACGACGAACCGCCGGAGAACCACTACCACACCTGGCAGTACCCCGCGCTGGTCGGCTGGAACGGCTACCCCGCCGGGCTGCGCGACAAGCTGAGCCAGGCCGACTTCGGCAGCGCCACCTTCGGCCTCAAGGACAGCACCCTCAACTCCCATCTCGCCAAGGCCATGCCGTCCGGAATCCCCTTCGACCCCAACGCCTGAGCGGCGCCACGGCCCCGGCGCCGACCGGACCGGACCGGGCCGGGTCCCCGGGCCGGGTCCCCGGTCCGGTCAGCGCCGGGGAGGTCCGTCCGGCGCCGGCTCGACCTCCAGATGGCGCCGGCGGCGCGGCCCCCGGTATTCCAGCGCCTCCCAGCCCAGCCGCCGCAGCACGGCCGCACAGTTCCGCAACCCCTCCTCCGCCGCGTACGCGGCACCGCTGCCCGGCGGCCCCAGCCACTCGACCCGCACCACCCCGGGCCGCTCGGCCGTGCCGAGACAGTAGCCGGTCGCGACACGGTGCCCCGCCGCGTCGAGGGCGGACGGTGGCACACCGGCGGCCTCCAGGGCGAGGGCCACGGCCCGCACCGGTCGCCGCCGCTCCCACTCGGCGGGCACCCCCTCGGGGTCGGCGGCGTCGGTGTTCATCAGCCGCCGGATCTGGAGCAACCCCTCGAACGCGGTCCGCACCGCCGCCCGGCGCCCCGGGTCGTCACCGGCAGGGCCCGCGGTGGCACCCGTGGCCACCTCGAATTCCGCCATCCCCCGGCCCCCTCGATCCGGCGAAGGTTGCGCTATGAAGGTTTCACTATAAGGACCGGAGACCGCGTGCCGCGGCGGATGGCGTGCCCTACTCGGTGAGCTCCCGCTCGCTGGTCACCGCGATCCGGCGTTTGATCACCGCGGCCGCCGCCAGCGCGCTCGTGGTGAGCGCCGTCGCGATCAGCCACGGCCGGTCCAGCACATGGCAGGTGAGGTGGTCGAGGGAGTAGCGGCCGGGCCCCGAGATCCCGAGCGCCGCCGCCGAACAGCCCAGCAGGGCCGCGTACTCATAACCCCCGGACTGGGCGAAGAACCCGGCCGGCGCGTGCACGGACACCGCACCGGCCATCGTGCCGGCCGCCGCTGCCCCGGCCGCGGGGGTGGCGAAGCCCAGGGCGAGCAGCAGCCCGCCGCCCGCCTCGCCCAGCCCGGCCGCGAGGGCGCTGCTCCGCCCCGGACGGAAGCCCATCGCCTCCATGGCCTCGGCGGTACGGGCCAGACCGTCCCCGCCGCACCAGCCGAAGAGCTTCTGCGTACCGTGCGCGAACAGCACCCCGCCCACGCCGAGGCGCAGGGCGAGCAGTCCGAGATCCTTGCGCAGGGGCATGGGGTCTCGCATAGGGTCTCCTCCGGTCCCGTACGGGAACACCACGGGCGGCCGCCCGACGTCTCCCTCAAGTCTCGGCACGCCTCCCCGGCCCCGCCGTCGCTGCTACGCCGTCGGAGTGCACCGGCCACCGCTTCGCGGGTCACCGCAGCGTGGCCGTGAAGCTCCGGCCGTAGGCGTGGCGGGTGGTGACGGCGATCCGGGTGCCGCCGGGGACCCGGCTCACCCGGACCCCGTCGTCCGCCGCGACGGCCCTCGTCCACCGGCCCCGGACGACGACCGTGACCGCCTCGCGCTCGGTGGTCGGATCGGACACCGCGATCGCCATGGCGCCGTCCGGTGTCTCCCGCAGGATCACCGAGCCGGGTCCGCGCACCGACAGCCGCCCGGCGCGGTGGGTGCCGGGGGTGAAGGCGTTGAGCGCGGTGATCCGCAGGTCCCGGTGGGCCACGGCCTGGAGCCGGGTGGTGTTGGCCAGGACGGCGAGCGGCCGGCCGGCGTAGCCGTCCAGGTGGCGTTCGGTGGCGTTCGGGACGAGGGCGTACGCCATCGAGGTGTGCGGCGCGCCGGCCGGCCGCTCCACCGTGACGGCGAAGAGCTGTTTGGTCACCGGGGTGTCGGGGTTGGCGAGGCGGACGGCGCGGCGGCTGCGGGTGACGGTGTCGAGCGTGACGGTGGGCCGCGGCCCGTCGAGGAAGACATAGCCGACCGAGGCGGCCCGGGTGGCGTTGCCGTACCGCAGCCAGGCGAGCGGGGCCGTGCCGGTGCCGGACCACCGGGCGCCGTCGCGGAGCCGCCCGGTGAGGGTGAGGGTGTCCGAGGGCGCGGCGATCCGGGTGTCGACGGTCGTCGTCACCGCGCGTCCGGCGCCGTCGCCGACGCCCGCGGCCAGCACCACGATCTCGTCGTCGAACAGGAACCACGACTTGGTGGCATCGGCGTCGCGGTACGCCACGAAGTCGTCGGGGAGGTCGCCCGCCCGCTTCGCGGCATACCCCACGTCGTCGGACTGGACGAGCCCGGCCACACCGTAGGCGCCCAGCGAGGCGCCACCGGAGAAGGGGTGGGTGCCGCGAGGGAAGTAGACATAGGTGTTCTGCGCCTGGGAGGAGGAGGTGAAGCCGCGCTCGGGGTTGTCGTACCACAGCGTGCCGTAGAGCTCGGGGACGGTGTGGCGGGTCTCCACGGGGGCGGTGACACCGGCGAGCCGGTGGGGCGGGACGGCGGTGAGGTAGTCGACGCCGAACGCCTGCCTCTGGTCCTGGCCGGAGAGATACAGATGGTGGGCGCCGTCCCCCTGGAACCACGGCATCAGGTTCTCGCCGCTCATGTACTCGTATCTGCTGACCCTGGACGAGCTGCGGGCCAGGGCGAAGGCGTAACCGGGGCGCCGGTGCACGGTTCTGTCCATCGCGTTGAACGCGAGGTGGCGCTCGGCGGGCCCGAGGTCCCGCGCCGGGATCGAGGGGTCGGCGAGGATGTCGGCGTAGGCCGCGACGCTCACCGGGGACACGAACACCGAGGGGTCGAGCGGGGCCGCCGAGGTCTGCCGCAGATGGGCGACATAGCCCTTCAGGGCCGTGGCGTCGGCGCCGGTGGCGTGGGCGGCCAGGCCCACCACGGCCTCGACCACCTCGGCCGCGTCGGCGTACCCCGTGGTCGTCCGGGACACCCCGCGCCCCTTGACGATCTCCATCAGCCAGCCTTCGAAGATCAGCGGTGCGAAACTGTCGGTGACCCAGCCCTGGACGACGCGGACCAGCCGGTCGTCGGTCGTGTAGCCGGTGCCGTCGAGCATCGTGACGGTCTGCACGACGCGGGTGAGCAGCCCCCTGCCGTAGGAGCCGGTGTAGGCCACGGAGGCGTGCTGGATGAAGGAGCCGTCGGCGTAGAAACCGTCGGTGACACCGTGTCTCAGGTCGTACGGGTCGATCGTCGCCAGCACGGTCAGCTGGTCGGCGAGGGCCTTGGCGATCCGGGCGTCGTCGCCGAGGACGGCGCCCTGGAGGATGCGGTTGGTGGTGATGTCGGCCAGGTTGGCGCCGGTGTGGAAACGCGAGTCGAGGTCCACGTCGCCGTCCTCGCCGTTGCGCAGATACCCGTCCATCGAGGCGACGTAGGTGGCGGCGAGGCCGGGCCGGTAGCCGGCGAGTGCGTCGGCGAGCAGCGCCAGGATCTTGCTGACGTGGGAGGAGATGCCGATCTCCCAGGTGAACCAGTTGCCGTAGTAGCCCTTGGACTGATCTCCGTAGTAGCGCTCGTGGAGCCATATCAGACCGTCGATGACGCGCCGCTGGACATCGGTGTCGCCGTGGAGTCCGGAGGGTGTGCCGCCGTCCGGTGCGCGGGTGGCCAGGGCGATCTCGTAGAGGTACTGGAAGGAGGTGGCCAGGTTGGGGTCGCTGGTGCCCAGCGCGACGCCCCGGAAGAGCTCGCCCGGCCCGGCGCCGTCCATCGCGGCGAGCCGGGAGCGGGCGGTCGCGGCGATGGACGCGAGCTTGGCCCGCACCTCGGGACGGGCGTTGGAGTCCGGTGTCCCGGCGAAGAAGGCGACGGTGTTCGCGATCAGCCGGGTGTGAGCCTCACCGGCCGCCGCCCCACTGGCCGTCGTCCCGCCGGCCGCGGCCGGACGGCCCGCCGCCCGTGCGCGCAGGGGCAGGGCCATGGCCGACAGGGTGGCGGCCGGGAGCGTGGAGAGGAGGGCACGGCGCGACAGAGGCACGAAAACGCTCCCACGGTCGACGGGATCCGATGGGGAACCGCCGCTCCATTCAAGCAACCCCGACTTCCGCTGTCACGGGACCGGAAACGCGGTAATGGGCTCGCTTTATGTCGCCAATATGGGCAACAGAATCGTTGACAATCTTGTTGGCCTAGATTTATCTTCGACAGGCACTCACTCAGGGAGGGCACGATGCCGCAGGAAGCCCGTCCAGGCACCGGAGAACAGGCCAAGCAGCACGCTTTGGAGCGGCTGCGGCAAGCGATTTTGCGAGGGGAGATGGCACCGGCCCAGCGGCTGGTGGAGAACGAACTCGCCGAGCAATTCGGCGTGACACGGGCGAGTATTCGTGCGGCACTGATCGAGTTGGCGTCCGAGGGTCTGGTCGAGCGGATCCGCAACCGTGGTTCACGGGTGCGGGTGGTGACGGTCGAGGAGGCGGTGGCCATCACCGAATGCCGGATGGTGCTGGAAGGGCTGTGCGCCGCCAAGGCGGCCGTCGAGGCCAGCGACGAGCAGCTGACCGAGCTGGCCGACCTGGGCACGGCGATGTCCAAGGCGGTGGCCGGCGGCGAACCGATGACCTACTCCGGGCTCAACGTGCAACTGCACACCCGCATCCGGGAGTTGTCCGGTCAGCAGGTGGCGGTGGAGCTGCTGGAGCGGCTCAACGCACAGCTGGTGCGCCATCGCTTCCAGCTCGCGCTGCGGCCGGGGCGCTCCCAGCGGTCCCTGGGTGAACACCTGGCCCTGATCGAAGCGATCAGAGCCAGGGACCCACAGGCGGCCGAAGCGGCCGTCCGTGCCCACCTCTCCAGCGTGATCGAGGCCCTACGCGAATAGCGCTGGGCCGGCGCCCCGGGGGTGGGTCACCGACCTGTCCAGCAAGGAGATATCAGCAATGACGCACGGTAACGCGGACAAGGCGCCCGCTGCCGCACGGCCGAGCGGTGTGATCGTCACCGACCCGCCCCGCGCCGCGGCCGAGGAGGTGGCCGCCCTGGGCGGGTACGACGTGGCCACGGTGCACGAGGCACTGGGCCGCACCGGAAGCCTCGGCCCCGGACTGCGGCCCATCCAGCAGGGCGTGCGCATCGCGGGCACCGCGGTCACGGCGCTGTGCTGGCCCGGCGACAACCTGATGATCCATGCTGCGGTCGAGCAGTGTGCCGAGGGCGACATCCTCGTCGTCACCACCACCTCGCCGTCCACGGACGGCATGTTCGGCGAACTCTTCGCCACCGCGCTCCAGCACCGCGGGGTCCGCGGCCTGATCATCGACGCCGGGGTGCGCGACACCGCCGAACTGCGGGAGATGGGCTTCCCCGTGTGGTCGGCGGCCGTCTGCGCGCAGGGCACCGTCAAGGCCACGGCCGGGTCCGTCAATGTGCCCGTGGTGGTGGGCGGGCAGTGCATACGCCCCGGCGATGTGATCATCGCCGACGACGACGGTGTGATGTGCGTGCCGCGCGAGTCGGCCGCCACGGCCGTCGAGGCGGCCGAGGCGCGCACCGTGAAGGAGAAGGCGAGCCGGGCCGCCTTCGCCGAGGGCCAGCTGGGTCTGGACCGCTACGGGCTGCGGGAGAAGCTCGCCGGGCTCGGCGTGCGGTACCAGACCTACACCGAGTACACCCGCGGCGGGGCCGGCTCATGAGTGCGCCGGAGGGCGTGCGCTGCATGCTGATGCGCGGCGGCACCTCCAAGGGCGCCTATTTCCTCGGGCAGGACCTGCCGTCCGACCCCGGTGCCCGCGACGAGCTGCTGCTGCGGATCATGGGCACCCCCGATCCGCGGCAGATCGACGGCCTCGGCGGGGCACACCCCCTCACCAGCAAGGTGGCCGTCGTCTCCGCGTCCCAGGACCCGGACGCCGATGTGGACTATCTGTTCCTCCAACTCGGTGTGGACAAGGCCGAGGTCTCCGACCGGCAGAACTGCGGCAACCTCCTGGCCGGAGTCGGCCCCTTCGCCGTCGAACGGGGCCTGGTCGCCGCCCAGGACGGGCGGACCCCGGTGCGGATCAGGATGGTCAACAGCGGTGACCTCGCCACCGCGACCGTCGCCACCCCGGACCGGCGCGTCGACTACACCGGCTCGGCCGAGATCTCGGGTGTACCGGGCTCCGCCGCCCCGATCGTGATCGCCTTCGCGCAGGGCAGCGGTCCGCTGCTGCCCACCGGCCGGGCCCGTGACCTCATCGACGGCACCCCGGTGACCTGTGTGGACAACGGGATGCCGACCGTGCTGATCGCCGCGTCCGACCTGGACGTCACCGGCTATGAGGACCCCGAGGAACTGGAGGCGGACACGGCGCTCGGCGCCCGGCTCCAGCGCATCCGGCAGGAGGCCGGCCGGCTGATGGGGCTGGGCGACGTCCGGGCCACGACCGTGCCCAAGCTCAGCCTGCTGGCCCCGCCCCAGCACGGTGGCGCCGTGATGACCCGCACCTTCATCCCGGTCCGCTGCCACACCTCCATCGGCGTCCTGGGAGCCGCCAGCGTCGCCGCCGGACTGTGTGTCGAGGGGAGCGTCGGCCAGGGCGTGGCCCGGCTCCCGGAGACGGGGGAGCGGCTGCGCATCGAACACCCCACCGGCTTCCTGGACATCGACACGGCCGTGGACAACCACCCGGCCGCGGACGACGGCACGGCCGTGGACGGCGCCGCCCCCGTGGCACGGGGCACGGCCGTCGTGCGCACCGCGCGCAAGATCTTCGACGGCACGGTCTTCCCGCGCCCCGCCTGATCAGCGCCCAGCACCCGCACCACCTCCGGTACCGCCCCGGGTCAGCCAGGTGCATGTCACGTACATGTCACACCTCTCATGCATGTCACACCTGTCACACCCCATGTCCACCCGCCACTCAAGGAGCCGCTGATGACCCCGCCGCTCGGGGACATCGCCCACCTGGGCCATGTCGAACTGCTCACCCCCGACCTCGATGGCAGCCTGTGGTTCTTCACCACGATCCTCGGCCTGACCGAGAACGGCCGCTCGGGCGACTCGGTCCACCTGCGCACCTGGGACGACTACGAGCACCACAGCCTGACCCTCACCGCACACGCGACCTCGGGCATTCGCCGCACCGCCCTGCGCGCGTCCAGCGAGGAGGCCCTCCACCGCCGGGTGAAGGAGGCCGAGGCCGCCGGCCGTACCGGGCGCTGGGCCGAGGACGAACCCGGTATCGGCCCGCTCTACGTCACCAGTGACCCCGATGGCCACGAGGTCGCCCTGTACTGGGAGAGCGAGTGGTACCAGGCGCCGTCCGAGCTCAAGCCGGGACTGAAGAACCAGCCCCAGGCCAAGCCCGGCCACGGCGTGGGGGTGCGCCGCCTGGACCACGTCAACTTCCTCGCCTCCGACGTCGGTTCCAACGCCGCGTTCATCCGCGAGGTGCTCGGCGCCCGTCCCACCGAGCAGATCGTCCTCGACGACGGGCGGGTCGCCGCCCAGTGGCTGACGTTCACCAACAAGTCCTACGACATCGTCTACACCGAGGACTGGTCGGGCTCGCAGGGCCGGCTGCACCACATCGCGTTCGCCACCGACACCCGCGAGGACATCCTGCGCGCCGCCGATCTGTGCCTGGACAACGGCGTGCACATCGAGACCGGCCCCCATAAGCACGCCATCCAGCAGACGTTCTTCCTCTACGTCTACGAACCGGGCGGCAACCGCATCGAGCTGTGCAACCCGCTCACCCGCCTGGTCCTGGCCCCCGACTGGCCGCTGATCACCTGGACCCAGGCCGAGCGTGCCAAGGGCCAGGCGTGGGGCCTGAAGACCATCGAGTCCTTCCACACCCACGGCACCCCGCCGCTCGACTGACCGCCCCCGGGGCCGCTCGGGCCCCAGGACCCGCATCCCAGGTCCCGGGGCCCGCCCCGCAGGGCCCGTCCCCAGGGCCCGCCTTCCCGAAGCCCCTCCCCAGGGCCTCGCCAGATCCCCAGGGCCGCCATGGACCTTCCATGGGCCCGTCCTTCAGGACCGCACCCCCAGGACACGCCTCCAGGACACGCCTCCAGGACACGCCTCCAGGACGAGAGGAACGTCATGTCCTACCCACCCACATCCGCCGCCGGTTCGCGCGGCACGGCACTCGCGGTCCTCGTGGTCGCGCTGTGCTGGACGGTCGTCCTCTTCGACGGCCTCGACCTGTTCATCTACGGCGCCGTGCTGCCCGACATGCTCGACGACCCCGGCCTCGGACTGACCCCCGGCCGGGCCGGGGACCTCGGCAGCTGGGCCACCTTCGGCATGCTGCTGGGCGCCCTGTCCGCGGGCACCGTCACCGACTGGATCGGGCGCAAGAAGGTGATCATCGGCTGCACCACGGTGTTCTCCCTCGCCTCCGCCGTCTGCGCCATGGCCCCCAACCTGGGCGTCTTCGGCGTGGCCCGGTTCATCGCCGGGGTCGGCCTGGGCGGCCTGCTGCCCACCACCATCACCCTGGTCGCCGAATACGCCCCCCGCGGCCGCGGCAACCTCATGATCGGTCTGCTGATGACCGCCCATCAGGCGGGCGGCATCCTGGCGGCGTTGCTGGGCCTGTGGATGGTGGAGCCGCTCGGCTGGCGCTCCGTCTTCTGGGTCGGGCTGGCGCCGCTGATCGTCGCCGTGCCGCTGGTGGCGCTCCACCTCCCCGAATCCCTCGGCTTCCTCATGGCCCGCGGCCGCACCGACGAGGCCCGCCGGCTCGCCGAGCGGTACCAGGTCGAACTGCCGGCCACCGCACCGGAGCCGGCCGCCCGGCCCGACCGCCGGCGCGCCCTGGCCATGCTGTTCAGCGACGGCCAGTGGAAGAAGACCATCCTGTTCTGGTGCGCCTCCTTCGGCGGACTGCTGCTCGTCTACGGCGTCAGCACCTGGCTGCCGACCATGATGCGCGGTCAGGGCTATGAACTCGGCTCGGCCCTGGCCTTCCTCATCGTCATCAACGTCGGTGGCATCGTGGGCATGCTGGTGGCCGGACGCATCGCCGACCGCTTCGGCGCCGCCCGGGTCGCGGCCGTCTGGTTCGGCTGCACCGCCATCGGCATCTATCTGCTGGGCATCCACATGCCGCTGGCGCTCACCTACGTCGTGGTCTTCCTGACCGGTCTGTGGCTCTTCAGCGCGCAGACCATGGTCTACGCGACCGTCGCGGGACGCTCCACCACCGAGAACCGCGCCACCGCCGTCGGCTGGACCTCCGGGATGGGCCGCTTCGGAGCCGTCTTCGGCCCCTGGCTCGGCGGCCGGCTGGTCGCGAACGGGGCGGAGGACTGGGGCTTCACCGTGTTCGCCGCCACCGCCCTGCTCGCCACCGTGCTGATCGGCCTCACCGGGCTCCGTTCGGTGCGGCAGACCCCGCGAAGCGACTCCGCGGAGCCGCTGTCCACCACCGGCTGACCGGGACCGGGCGCGGTGATATGTGGGGGTGTATCAGGGTTCTTGTTACGCCCCCATGTCAGCCGCCCGCCTGGTGCGTCGAGCGGGAATATCCCGGTGCGGGCGGACGGCTGTCCACCGCCGTGACAGCTTCGACAAACCGTCAGTGGTGGGCATTCGCCGGCGTCGGCCTGATCAGCTTCCTGGGCTGTATCGACCTGACCATCGTCAACACCGCCGCCCCGCGGATCCAGGCCGACCTCGGCGCCTCGGTGACCGATCTACAGCTGATCGTCAACATGTTCATCGTCGCGCTGTCGATGTTCATGGTCACCATGGGGCGGCTCGCCGACATCTACGGCCGGCGCCGTGTGCTCTACGCCGGGACCGTGGTCTTCGGACTGGCCTCGCTGATGGCGGGGCTGGCCCCGAGCACCGGCTGGCTGATCGCGGCCCGCTTCCTCCAGGGCGCCGCCGGGGCCGTGTTGTACACCTCCACCGGCGCCATCGTGCAGCACGCGTTCCCGGAGTCCCAGCGCGGCCGCGCCATCGGCGCCCTCTACGGTGTCAACGGCTTCGGGCTGGCCATCGGCCCCCTGCTCGGTGGTGTCATCGTCTCCGCGCTGGACTGGCACTGGGTGTTCTGGCTGAACGTCCCGCTGGTCGTCGTCGCGCTGGGCATCTGCGCGTTCAGCGTCCAGGAGTCCCGTACCGAGGAGCCCGGCCCCGGTGTGGACTGGCCGGGACTCATCGCCATCAGCCTCGCCATCCCGGCCGTGGTCCTCGCCTTCACCCTCGGCGCCGACTGGGGGTGGGCAAGCGCCCGCACACTGGGCCTGCTGGCGTTCGCGGCGGTGGCCCTGGTGGTCCTGTACCTGGTGGAGCGCCGGGCCGCCGACCCCATCGTCGGCTTCCGGCTCTTCCGGCACCGCGCGTTCCTCGGCGCGATCGTCTCCGACTTCGCCCTGGCGTGCTTCTACACCACCGTGCTGTTCCTGCTGCCGCTGTACCTGAGCGAGGTCCGCGGCCACGGCGGTTACGCCACCGGAGCGCTGCTGCTGCCGTGCACCGCCGTCATGGCGGCGCTCTCCCCGTTCGTCGGCCGCCTGACCGACCGGTACGGGCCGAGGCGCCTGCTCATCGTGGGCTTCACCGCCTTCACCCTCTCCGCCGTGCTCCTCGCCCAGCTCTCCCTCTCCACCTCTCTGGTGTTCATCGGCCTGGCGCTGGTGGCCATGGGGATCGGCTGGGCGTTCATCCTCGGACCGGCCACCGTCTCCGCCCTGTCCGCCGTGCCGGAGCGGCAGGCCGGCCAGGCGGTCGGGGCGTCCTGGACGTTCCACAACCTCGGTGGTGCCATCGGCCTGGCGGCGGGCATCGTCCTGTACCGCCGGCAGGCGGAGGCCGGACTGACCGAGTCGCTGGCCGACCATGGCGTGGCGGCCGGCGGCTGGACCCATGAGGTGGCCGCCGTCCCCGAGGACGCCACCACGCTGCTCCGGCAGCACACCTCGTTGAGCGACGGCGAGATCACCCGGCTGTTCGGCGAGATGTTCGCCCATGGCGCGCAGGCGGCGATGTGGCTGGTGGCGGGTGTCTCGCTGGCCGCGCTCGTGGTCCTGGGCCTGCTCGGGCCGCGCCGTCCGGCCACGGCCGCCGCCGAGTGCGAGGCGGCCGCCGACCGGCAGACGGTGTGATGGGGCGCGCCCGGGGCCCGGTGGCCCCGCGGCGCCGCACAGCGGGATCACAGCGACTCCCCATGTTCCGGCAAGGTTGGTCGGCTAGCCTCCGGGCATGCCCATGACGCGCTCCATGGATGAGGCACTGGCGGGGGCCGCCGTGCGTGCCCTGATCGCCCAGGCGGAGCTGACGCCCAAACCGGGGCTCGCCGACGCCCGTGATCTTCAGGCGCGCGCCACCGGTGCGGATCTGCTCGCGCTGCGCTGGTCGGCCAAGGCGCTGGCGCCCGGGTTCGCGGCCATGGCCGCCGCCGCGCGCCGCCCCGGTGAGCCGACCCGCGCGCTGCGCGAGGAACTGGGGGCCATCGGCCGCTGCGCCGAGTGGACGATGGCACGGGCCGGTGGCGACGCGGCCACCGGGCCCCTCCACCACGGCGCGCTGTGGGTGATGGGGCTGCTGGTGGCGGCCGCCGCGCTGCGCCCCGGCGCCGGGCCCGGTGAGCTGACCGCCACCGCCAAGCGGATCGCGGACCACACCGACCGCGGCGCACCGCGCCGGCCCTCACCGGGCTCGCACGTCTCCGCCACCTATGGGGCGCCGGGCGCGCGCGGAGAGGCGCGGGCCTCCTTCCCCCATGTGCGCCGCGCCCTGGACGCCCTGTCCCGGGCGCGTGCCGCGGGGGCCAGCGAGACCCAGGCGCGGCTGGACGCGCTGCTCACCGTGATGAGCACCCTCCAGGACACCGGGCCGCTGTACCGGGCGGGCCCGCCCGCCCTCCGGCGGGTGAAGGAGGGTGCGCAGGCCGTGCTCGACGCGGGTGGCACCGCGACCCCCGAGGGAGCCGCCGCCCTGGCCGCGCTGGACGCGGAGCTGCGCGAACGGGGCATCGCGCCGCGCGGAAGCGCCGCGCTGCTCGCGGGGGCCCTGTTCCTGGACGGCCTCCCGGCACTGGCGGTCACGGCCTCGTCCGGGACGGTGGCTCCGTCCGGGCGGTGATCAGCCCTACGCCCGCGCGGTCAGTCCGTGGCGGTGGAGGAAGGCGTCGACGAGCCGGTCGGTGAACTCCGCGCCGATGGACTCCTCGGTCACCAGGACGCGGTAGTAGACGGGGCCCATGAGCTGGTCGGTCTCGGCCGCCAGATCCAGATCGGCCGGCAACTCGCCGCGCTCCACGGCGCGTTCCAGCGGCAGGCGGTCGCGGCGGCGCTGGTCGTCGAGGCACCGGGAGCGGAACTCCCGCGCGAACACCGGATCGTGCTGGGCCTGGGCGATCAGGGCCTTGTAGACGGCGCCGGGTTCGGAGGCGGTGAGGAAGGAGGCGACATCGCGCAGATGGGCGCGCAGATCGCGGGCGAGGTCACCGGAGTCGTGCACGGTGAGGTCCTCTGCCACGTCCTGGAGGAAGGCGTCCAGCAGGACGTCGGTCTTGGTGCTCCACCAGCGGTAGATGGTCTGCTTGGCGACACCCGCCCGGGTGGCGATGCCCTCCATGGTCAGGCCCGCGAAGCCCTTCTCGACGAGCAGGTCATCGGCGGCTTCCAGCACCGCCAGCCGGGCCAGTTCGCTGCGTCCGTGCCGGTTGCCGTGGTGGCGTGGTGCCGGCCGGCCGGTGCCGCTCGTCTCAGCGGTCTGTGTCACACGTGCCATCTCGCCTCCCCGGATCAGGATAACCACCCCCACCGCCGATGGAGCACGGCCGGCCCGCCGGCCGGATCGCCGGTCGGCGGGCCCGGGGCGCCGAGAGGGGATGCGGTGCCTAATCCCGCTCCCCTTCGGCCTGTGAGGGAGTCGTCCTCTGTACGTCGGGGTGGCCGGCGTCCAGCTCGTCGTCGCGTTCGCCCTCGGCCTGCGAGGGGGTCGTCCACGGCACGTCCGGGTGGCCGGTTTCCCGTTTGCGTTCGGCGTGGGAGGGGGCTGGCTCGGTCATATGGTGCCTCCGCTCCGGTTGCGGACGCTGCCGAGTTTACGCCCGTATGTCCACGTCGGCGCGGTGTGGCCGCCGCCACGCCACCGCCCTCGGCGGCCGAGGGCTTCCGCCGCCGGAGCGCACCGGCCACCACCGGGCAGGCCGGCCGGTCGGTCGTGCGGCGGTTCATCCGCGATTTATCGGCACGTAATGTCTAGACCAGTGTCATGTTCGCTGCCATGATGGCTCCGCACTTCCGGCTCCACCAGCACGACACACCCCCCATTCCCCCCGCTGACGCGGCCGTCCGGCCGCGCGAGAGGTGACGTATGTCCAGACGCGTCCCCACCCGCTTCGGAACCCTGCCCGTCTGGGTGTCCGCCCTGCTGCTGGCCCTGGGCATGACCGCCCTGGCCCCCGAGGCCTCCGCCCGGTCGGCCGTGCCGAACACCATCCCCCTGAAGTTCACCAACAACTCCGGACGCGGCGACCAGATCTACATCTACACGCTCGGCACCCTGCTCTCGACCGGGCAGCAGGGCTGGGTCGACGCCGCCGGGACCTTCCACGCCTGGCCCGCCGGCGGCAACCCGCCCACCCCGGCCCCCGACGCGTCGATCGCCGGACCGGCCAGCGGCCAGTCCCTGACGATCCGCATCCCGAAGATCTCCGGCCGGGTCTACTTCTCCTACGGCCAGAAGCTCGACTTCCGGCTCACCACCGGCGGCCTGGTGCAGCCCGCCGTGCAGAACCCCTCGGACCCCAACCACAACATCCTGTTCAACTGGAGCGAGTTCACCCTCGACGACTCCGGCCTGTACATCAACAGCACCCAGGTCGACATGTTCTCCGCGCCGTACGCGGTGGGGGTGCAGGGCGCCGACGGCACCGTGAAGAGCGCCGGCCACCTCAAGCCCGGCGGCTACCGCGGCGTCCTCAACGCGCTGCGCGCCCAGCCGGGCGGCTGGGCGGGCCTCATCCAGACCCGCTCCGACGGCACCGTCCTGCGGGCCCTGGCACCCGGACACGGCATCGAGGCGGGCGCCCTGTCCGGCACGGTGATGGACGACTACATCAACCGGGTGTGGCAGAAGTACACCAGTTCCACCCTGACCGTCACGCCCTTCGCCGACCAGCCGAACACCAAGTACTACGGACGGGTCTCCGGCGACGTCATGAACTTCACCAACGGCTCCGGAGCCGTGGTCACCAGCTTCCAGAAGCCGGACTCCGACTCCGTCTTCGGCTGCTACAAGCGCCTCGACGCCCCCAACGACCAGGTGCGCGGCCCGATTTCGCGGACCCTGTGCGCGGGCTTCAACCGCTCGACCCTGCTCACCAACCCCAACCAGCCCGACACCAGTGACGCCGGGTTCTACACCGACGCCGTGACCAACCACTACGCCCGCGCGATCCACGCCCAGATGGCCGACGGCAAGGCGTACGCCTTCGCCTTCGACGACGTCGGCCAGCACGAGTCGCTCGTCCACGACGGCAATCCGCAGCAGGCGTCCATCACCCTGGAAACCTTCGACTAGGCCGGGACGAGGCAGGCATGAGACGCGAGAGACCGCTGTGCGCCCGCCTGGCCGCCCTCGTCACGGGAGCACTCGCCCTGCTGGCCCCGCAGCTCCTCCCGGCCCCGGCCGAGGCGGCACCGTCGGCCACCGTGTGCAACGCGTACTGCGACGGCCGGGACCCGGCGCTCGCCCCGCGAAGCCGCACCCCCCTCACGGCCACCCTCTTCTCCCGCTCCATCGCCCTGCACTTCGACGACGCCGACGCGATGGGCTGGGCCTCCATCGAAGACGGCAGCCCCGGCGACGAGGTGTGGCTGGATCGCTCGTTCGACGGCGGTCGCACCTGGTCCTCGGGCAGCCGCCTGGGGAACACCGCCATCCCCGCCGGGGCGCGGGGATGGCGCACCCTGATGTACAACGTGGACGACTGGGGCGCCCATGGCGTGGGCGCGCTGCGGGCGTGCGGCAAGGCCGGTGACCGCGCCGACATCGCCTGCACCCCCTGGGCCCGTACGACCTGGAACGCGGGCGACCGCCGCACGGCCGCCGCCACCGCGCAGATGGCGTTCTACGACTACCGGACCGGGCTGTTCGCCACCACCGGCTGGTGGAACTCGGCCAACGCCCTCACGGCCGTCATCGACAACATCCGCGTCACCGGCATGCGGAGCTACGCATACGCGATCGCCCGCACCTACGACCTCAACCTCGGCGCGCAGGGCGGGCAGTTCCGCAACGACTACATCGACGACACCGGCTGGTGGGGCCTGGCCTGGGTGGCCGCCTACGACCTCACCGGGGACTCCCGCTACCTCGCCACCGCCCGCGCCGACGCCGACCACATGGCCTCCTACTGGGACGGCACCTGCGGCGGCGGCGTGTGGTGGAGCACCGCGAAGACCTACAAGAACGCCATCGCCAACTCCCTCTACCTCCAGCTGAACGCCGCCCTGCACAACCGGATCCCCGGCGACACCACCTACCTCCAGCGGGCGAAGGCGGAGTGGACCTGGTTCCAGGGCACCGGCATGGTGAACTCCTCGAACCTGGTCAACGACGGCATCGACCTGGGCACCTGCACGAACAACGGCAGCGCCGTCTGGTCCTACAACCAGGGCGTTCTGCTCGGCGGCCTCACCGAGCTGCACCAGGCCACCGGTGACGCCTCCGTACTCGCCACGGCCCGCCGCATCGGCACAGCCGCCACCACGTCGTCCCAGCTCAACACGGCCGACGGCATCCTGAGGGATCCATGCGAGACCGGCGACTGCGGCGCGGACGGCCCCTCGTTCAAGGGCGCCCATGTGCGGGGGCTGGCCAAGCTGAACGCGGCCTTGTCCGACCACCCCTACACGGCCTATCTCGGGCGGCAGGCGGACCGCGCCCACGCCGCCGACCGCAACGCCCTGGACCAGTACGGACTGCGCTGGTCAGGGCCGCTGGACTCGACCGACGCGGCACGGCAGCACAGCGCGCTCGACCTGATGAACGCGGCCTCCTAGCCGGGACCGCGCCCGCCGTGCCCGCCGCGCCCGCCGTGCCCGCGGCCGGACGCGGCGGGCGCGGCAGCGGACAGCCGGACACTCGGGGACGTATCGTTGCGGGTGGACGGCGAGCGGAGCGTTTCATGACCACACCGCGGGATCTGCTGATCGTCACCTTGGACGTGGCACCCATCCGCCCCCTGGAGCGAGGCGATCTGTCGCTCGCGCTCGCGGGGGCCGAGCTGATCGACCTCCTCGGCGCCGAGGCCCTCGGACTGGAGGAGGACCGCATCGTGCCGCGCCTCAGCCCGGCCACCGGGGACCGCATGCTGGACGAGGCCGCGTCCTCGCTTCAGCGGCAGCCGCCGTACGAGCCGGTCGGCGATTGGCTGTGGCGCAGAGGCCGCGATCTGACCCCGGCCTACCTGGACGCCCTGGAGGCCGCCGGGCAGGTCACCCGGCGCCGCCACGGCTGGCTGCCGGTCCGCCCCGGTCAGGCCGTGCCGGTCGACTCACCCGCCCGTCGGCACGCCACGGACCGCTGGTCCTCGGACGAGCCCGTCCTCGCCTCCCTCGCGGCGGCCATCGGGGTCCGTGAGGAGCCCACGGGAGACGTCGCGGACGGCGTGGCCGACGAGGCGGTCGTGACCGTGCTCGCCACCGTCAACGACGCGGTGATGGAGCTGGAGGCCGTCCGGCAGCGGCGCGCCATCGAGCAGGCGGCCTACGACAACGTCTGGCGCGGCGAATGAGCGTCTCGCGGCGCTGAGGTCGCGCGCGGCGCATGAGCGGTTCGCGGCGCTGACGTCCCGCGCGCACCCGGGCCCCGGGCCCGCCGGCGGCCGTGATCCGCGAAGCCGGGCCCCGGGCGGAGCGTGCCGCCGTATCGTGTCGGGTGATCAACCACGTCCCAGTCGGCACCACCACCCGAACGGAGACGCACATGGACCCGTACGCCGAAGCCGTCGGTCACAGATCCCCCCACCACGACGCCGACCCCCTCCCGGCCCCCTTCCCCCAGGCCCTCATCGACGCCTTCCGCGCGCGGCCGGAGCTGCCCGCCTTCGAACACCGGTCGGGCACCGTCTCCCGGGGCGCGGTGCTGGAGCTGATCGGCCGGTGCGCGGACGGGCTGCGGGCGGCGGGGCTCGGGCCGGGACGGTCGGTCGCGGTGGCCACCGATGTGACGCCGGAGGGTTTCGCGGTGCTCCTGGCGGCCTACGCGGTGGGCTGCCGGGTGACGGGGCTGCGGCCCGGGATGCCCCCGGCGCATCTGGAGTACGTCCTCTCCGACGGCATCGACGCCCTGGTGGCCGACGAGACCGGTGCGGCCCTCGAGCTGCCGGCCGCCACGGGCGACGTGACCGTGTTACGGCTGGGCGAGGACCTGCTGGACGCCCACCCGAAGGCCGTGGGGGAGCTGACCGCCCAGGGCCGTCCCGACGACATCGCCCTGGTGACACTCACCAGCGGCAGCACCGGACGCCCCAAGGGCTGCGCCCAGACCTACCGTTCGCTCTCCCTCAACTGGGCGTGGCAGCCCGCGCGCTGGACCGAACGGACCGCGCGGCTCGCGGCGGGCTATCGGCGGTTCCTGCTCTTCGGCACCCTGAGCAGCGCGGTGATCTTCGAACACCTGGGGGTCTGTCTGCTGGGCGGTGGCACCGCCGTCATCCCCGAGCCGCCCCTGGCCTTCCCGCAGGTCTTCGAGCGCCACCGGATCACCGGGTGTCTGATGACCGTCGCCCGGCTGCACCACGTACTGGACGTCCTGCGCACCGATCCCGTCGACGTCAGCAGCCTCCAGGTGCTGCTGGTGGCCGGGTCCCCGCTCGCCCCGCACCGGTTCGCGGAGGCGGCCCGGCGGCTGGGCCCGGTGGTCCACCAGGGGTACGGGCAGACGGAGACCGGCATGCTCACCCTGCTCACCCCGGACGACCTGGCCCAGTGGCCGGGCCGGCTGTACGACTCGGTGGGCCGGGCGTGGTCCGGGGTGGAGATCAGCGTCCGCGACCCCGAGGAGCGGCCGGTGCCCGCCGGGACCACCGGCGAGATATGGGTCCGCACCGACTCCGCGATGGCGGGCTACTGGCAGGATGAGGAGCGCACCCGGGAGGTCCTGCGGGGCGGGTGGGTGCGCACCCGCGATGTCGGCCACCTGGACGGCCACGGCTTTCTGCGGCTCACCGGACGCGCCCGGGACGTGGTCATCATCAACGCCATCGTGCACTACGCCGGGGCGATCGAACGGGCGCTGGCGGCCCATCCCGATGTCGACCAGGCGTATGTGGTGGCCGCGCCCGATGAGCGCACCGGTGAGGCCGCGCATGCCTTCGTCGTCCCGGCCGAGGGCCGGGAACCGGACCTCGACGCCGTACGCGCCCTGGTGGCACGGGAGTTGGGGGAGGCGAGCGTCCCCGCCACCGTCACCGTCGTGGCCGAGGTGCCCCTGGCGGCGAGCGGCAAACCGGACAAGCGGGCGCTGCTGTCGCGGGTGTCCGGGCCGCTGGAGGCGTCGTGACGGTGTCGGTCTGCTCGTTGCTCCTCAGCACGCCACAGGTGATTCCCGCGGGCGGGTACCACGTGGTGCGCTTTCCCTTCGGCTCCGCCGAGTCCTACGACACGCACGGTATGCACCAGGTGGCCCAGCCCGACGGCCATACGGTCGGGGACTGGCGCACCGATGACCGCGCGGGGCTGATCTGGCCCTCGGCGGACGGCTGGGGAGCGCTGACGGCCATGATCCAGTGGGAGGCCGGAAGCTACACCGAGCTGCGGGACCGGTTCGTACGGGACCCGCTGGGGCTGTCGACGGGCGCGGACAGCACGGCCACGGACCACCGGCCGCCGAGCCCGGGGATGCAGTGTTTCACCAAGCACCACGAGATCTTCGTGCATCCGGGGACCCCGCTGGCGCTGATGGTCTCCCACAACGCCGGTGCCTCGGCCAGGCTGGTCTTCGCCGAGTTCAAACTGGCCATCCACCCGGTCTGACCGGCCGGACGTCCCGGCACGCCCAGGGCGTGCCGGGACGCCGCTCAGCTCCCGGCCGGCACCGCCGCCGCGGTGCCGCTCGGTTCCCCGGCCGGCCGGGACCTGGCGTCCCGGCGGTCCAGCCAGTTGAGCACCGGGACCGTCATCACCGTGGTCACCAGGGCCACCAGGACCAGCGCGGCGAACAGCTCGTCGCCGACGATCCCGGCCGACAGCCCGATGTTGAGCGCGATGAGCTGCATCAGCCCGCGCGCGTTCATCAGGGCACCGACCCTGACCGCCACCGGACCGGACTCCCCGCACAGCTTGGCGGCCGCCCAGCAGCCGCCGAACTTGCCCACCGACGCGAGGACGACGCAGGCCGCGCCGAAGGCCATCACGGCCGGGTCCGCGAACACGTCGAAGCGGGTGTTGAGACCGGAGTAGGTGAAGAACATCGGCACGAAGATCACCTGGGTCGGACCCTGGATGGTCCGCACCACCCGCTCGGCCGCCTCGTGGCGGGGCATGGCCAGCCCGACGCAGAACGCCCCGAAGACGGCGTACAGCTGGATGGTGTCGGTGAACCAGGCGCCGCAGAACAGCACCGCGACCGTGAACAGCAGCCGGGTCTCGTCGCTCAGCCCCGGCCTGGTCACGATCCACACCAGCAGCCGCCGCCCCACCAGGAACAGGACGGCCACGAAGACCAGCGAACCGCCCAGCGCCTTGACGATCGGCCCGGTCCTCTCCGAGGCCACGCTCAGCACCCCGGCGAGGAGGAGCCAGGCGGCCGCGTCATCGGTGGCCCCCGAGGCGAGGGACAGCGAGCCGTGCCGGGTGCCGGACAGCCCCTGCTCGGTGATGATGCGCGCCAGCATCGGGAACGCGGTGATGGCGAGCGCGACCCCGACGAAGGCCGCGGTCACCCAGACCGAGACGCCGTCGACGAAGATGCCGACGTGGCCGTGGGACGCGAAGGTCAGCCCCACGCCCAGCAGCAGCGGGACCGCCACCCCGGCGGAGGAGACCGCCACCGCGGTTCCGGCCAGCCCCCGGCTCGCATGGGCCCGGAACGCGTATCCCGCGTGGAACATCAGGGCCACCAGGCCGATCTGTCCGGCCACGTACAGCACCGGCGTGAGCTCCGGCGGGAAGACCGCGTCCGACGCGTCCGGCGCCAGCAGCCCGAAGAGGGACGGGCCGAGCACCACTCCGGCGATCATCTCCCCGACCACCGGCGGCTGGCCGAACCGGCCCGCCACCAGCACCACCAGACGGCAGGTCAGCAGGATCACCACGGCGGCGATGAAGAAGGCGGGGGCGAGCTCTGTGGGAGTCATCGTCGCGCCCTCCTCATCGGTCGGCGACGGCCGGTGCGGCGGAGCCGCCGGACGCCGTGGCGAAGTAGTTCCGGCACAGCCCCTGGCGCCGGGCGTCCCACACCATGTAGCCGCCGAGCACCAGCTGGGTCAGGCTGCGCGGAATCGCCGCCCACCGGTCGCCCAGCCGCATCCCCGCGAGCTTTACGGCCCGCCTGGCCGGCCCCCACACCGGCGGGGTCCGCCGGGTGGTGTGCGGAATCAGCAGACAGGGACCGCGGCTGGGCAGCGACCGGGTGTGCTCGGCCGAGGACGCCAGCCGGAACCGCCGCAGCACCTCCTCGGCCGCGGCCCGCATGGTCAGCACGGCGAAGCCACGGGCCGGACACGGCCGGTTGGCGGTCACGCCGAACGGGATGAAGGAGGACGGCCTGGTGTCCGCCGACAGCCAGCGGTCCGGATCGAAGCGCTCCTGGGCGCCGGCCCCCGACCGCTGATACTCGGGGTAGTTGAACAGCAGCACCGAGCCCGCCGGTATCGGCGGTCTCCCGGCCCGGGGGATCTCCCCGGTGGTGATGCGGTGGGCCACGCCGAAGAGCGGGAAGTGCTGGAGCGTCTCGTTGATGACGTGGTCCAGGTAGTCGGCGTCCTCCTCGCCGGACAGCAGACGCTCCTGGACCGGCCGGTGCGTGGCGAGGGCCAGCAGCAGATGGGCCATCGCCTCCGAGGACTGCACCACGGCGGTGTTGAAGAACGTGCCCTGGAGGTAGTACGCCCGCTCCCGCTCGGTGAGCAGCGACGGCAGCGGCACCGGCGGTGGCGCGCTCGCCAGCCGGTTCCGCAGATACCCGGTGAGCCGGTCGCGCCGGTCCATATGGCGCAGGCTGGTGCACTTCAGGGCGCTGACCACGTCCTCGGCGTTGCCGACGATCAGATCCCGGACGTGGCGTGGGCACGGTTCGCGGAAGACCACCTCGTAGTAGACCTCGGCCCACACCGGCATCATCAGATCGCGCAGCCGCACCCGGTGCTCCCGGGCGCCGGACCGGCCGGCCCCCTCGTCGAGCTCGTCGAGCACCCGCCGGGTGCGGCGCCGGACCAGCTCGGTCCACTCCTCCCGGGAGAGCCCGGCGAGGATCCGCCGGGTCGTCCTGGCCACCTCCTCGTACCGCGGGCCCGGCTCCAGGTGCTCCTGGTGGACTTCGGGGCCGGGGGAGAGCCAGTACCAGAAGAGGTCGGACAGGGCGGCGCCACGGCTGCGGCCGTTCGCGGCCGGATGCCCGTAGACCCGCTTGAACTCCTCGGCGGGCACCTCGCGGCCGGGCGCCGGGATGCCCTCCTCGCCGTTGACCCGGGCGAACAGGCGCACCCGCAGGGCGACCACCAGCCGGGGCAGCCAGTACGGGAGGCTGGCCGTCAGCCCCACCGCCGCCGCACCGGCGACCGGCCGGCCGACGCCGCTCATGAGACCACCCCGCCGGGCCGGGCGGTGTCCGCGCCGGGGAGGGGCAGCGGCGGCGGCCCCCAGGCCGGGGCGCGCACCAGATCCGGGGTGAGGTCCTGGACGCCGCAGGCGCCGCACAGCGCCAGGGCCTGGTCGACCTCCTCGCGCAGCAGCTCCAGCAGCCGCCGCACCCCCTTCTCCCCGCCCTCGGCCAGGGCCCACATCACCGGGCGGCCGATGCCCACGGCGGACGCCCCGAGCGCCAGCGCCTTGACCACATCGGTGCCCCGCCGCACACCGCCGTCCAGCACGACCGGGACGCGTCCGGCGACCGCCGCGCGGATCTCTGGCAGCAGCTCGACCGTGGCGGGCACGGTGTCCAGCTGACGGCCCCCGTGGTTGGACAGCAACAGCCCGTCGGCACCGTGGCGCACCGCCAGCCGGGCGTCCTCGGGGTGCAGGACGCCCTTGAGCAGGATCGGCAGCGAGGTGATCCCGCGCAGCCAGTCGAGGTGCGCCCAGGAGATCTCCGGCGACATGGCGATCGAGCGCACCCGGCCGCCCTCGTGCGGATCGACCATGTGCGCACAGCGCAGCCCGTCCGGCAGGTCCAGGAAGCCGTTGCGCAGATCGCGTTCGTGCGCGCCGCGCACCGGGGAGTCCACGGTGACCACCAGGGCGGTGCACCCGGCGTCGGTGGCCCGCCGCACCAGGGCCTCGGTGAACTCCAGGTCGGGCTGGAGGTAGAGCTGGAACCACAGGGGCGCCGGGGCGCCGTCCGCGCCGGCGCCACGGGCGGCCTCGGCGATGTCCTCCACCGCCACCGTGGACGCCATGGACACGATCATGATCGCTCCGGCGGCCGCGGCCGCGCGGGCGGTGGCCAACTCCCCTTCCTCGTCGCAGAGTTTGTGGAAGGCGGTCGGTGAGAGCAGGACCGGGGTCCGCGCCCGGCTGCCGGCCACGGTGACCTCCTGCGTCCGTACCGCGCTGCCGCGCAGCACCCTGGGCAGCAGCCGCAGCCGCCGGAACGCCTCTTCATTGGCCCGTACGGTGATCTCGTCCCCCGCTCCGCCGGCGATGAAGTCGGCGTGAACGGGGTCGAGTCTGGTCCGGGCGGCGGTTTCGAAGTCCTGGACGGTCATCAGCACGGGGCCGGGTCACCGCCCCGCGCCGGACGGCTGACGGTCCAGCTCACGGGCGAAGAACTCGACCAGCGGGGCGTAGTGGACCTTCGGGTGGTCCCACTCGTTCTCCAGGTTCTCGGCCATGTGGTGTGTGCCGAGGAGCTCACCGTCGCGGAAGTGGCGGATCACCGGATGCAGATAGGAGGCGTCGAGGGCCTGCTCGACCGAGTTCTGCGCCGACCGGCGCACCGAGATGTCGAACGGGTCGACCTTGTCGTGGTCGGGGCCGTACTCCAAGGTGACGAGGAAGTAGCCGGCGCCCTGGGTCAGCGGGGCGCCATGGGCGTAGGCGACCGGCACCTCCTCGTGGTAGCGGCTCTCGCCACCGGCCGGCGTGACCAGCAGGTCCCCGATCACACCGAACTGCTGCCACAGCGCGGAGCTCCGGTTGACCCGGGCCACCACGGCGTCCGCGAGCGCGGTCGGATCGGTGGCGACCGGCCGGTGCGGCCAGGGGCGGTCGTGGTGGCGTTCGTCGAGGATGCGGCTCAGCGCGCGGACGGCGTAGCGGAAGCCGTGGATGAAGCCGTTGGTGGACTTCTTGAAGTCGCGCTGCTGGGTGAGGGTCCCGGCGAAGTACAGACCGGGCACGTTGACCGACTCGTACGCCGGGGTGAGTTCGGCGAAGCGGTCGTTGATGACCAGCTCGGGGCGGCACTCGGGGTCGAACGGGGAGGCGTCGAAGCGGAATCCGGTGCATACGATGACGCGGTCGTAGGTGAGTTCCTTCACGACCTCGTCCGCCCGGGAGAAGCTGAACCGCACGTGGTACCGGCCGCCCTCGCCCGGCTCCTTCTCGATCGACAGCACATTGCCGTCCAGCACGGCGTTCTGCGATTTGAGCTGGTAGGTGTCCAGGAAGTTGTTGTTGACGGCGCGCAGATGGCCCACGTAGTGGGTTTTCCACGCCAGCTTCAGGGTGTGCGGCCCGGCCACATGGATGACGGCGGCGGTCTCGATGAGGTTGTCGGCCGTCTCCAGCGCGGAGTTGCCCTTGCCGAGGATGAGCACCCGCTGGTTGGTGAAGTCCTCGGGGTCCACCGATACGTCGGAGTAGTTCTCGGTGGTCTCGATGCCGGGCACGTCGGGGATGTAGGGCAGGCTCACGCCGGTGGCCATCACCAGCCGGCGGCCGTGGTGGTCCCGGCCGTGCTGGTCGGTGACGGTGAAGCCGTCGTCGGCACGGCGGATCCGCACCGCACGGGTGTCATAGGCGATGTCGAGGCCGAACGCCTCGGCGAAGTCGGCCAGATAGCGCACGAAGTCGTCGGCGGGCGGGAAGTAGCGCTTGCTGTAACGGGTGAACAGCAGCTCGGGGTCCGGGGAGAGCAGGGAGTTCCAGTCCATCCGGAGGTTGAACTCGGCGTCATCGGTGCCGGTGTGCACCTTGTTGCTGGATATCAGCTGCCGGTGGCGGGGGTAGGTCCGGAAGAACGTGCCGGGTCTGCTTCCGGCCTCCAGGATGCGGTAGCGATGCCCCGCCGCACCTAAGTGCTGGCCGAGCTGCAGGCCGGCGGGGCCGCCACCGATCACCAGGTAGTCGAGGGTCTCGGAAGAGTGGAGAGAGGTGTTGTGCACAGTGCCTTCCTTCCAGGAGCGCGATGCCAGGGGGGAAGCCGTCACAATTTCCTTTAAATCTCAACAACCACTCTAGTGAGATGTTCTCAACCTCAGCAACATCGAAAACAGGCCAGTGTGATCGTCTCGTGACCACTCGGCCGTCTCGGCCGCCTCAGACCGCGGACCAGCCGTTGTCGACGGGCAGGATGACGCCGTTGACATTGCTGGCGGCGTCGGAGGCGAGGAAGACGATGGCGGCGGCCTGCTCCTCGGCCGTGGCGATCCTGCCGATGTTCGTGGCGTGCGCGCCGATGACCGCCGGGCCGTGGGTCCCGGGCCGGGCGTCGACCCGGATGCCGGTCGCGGTGCCGCCCGGGGCGATGGCGTTCGCGCGGATGCCCTGGTCCCGGTACATCACGGCGAGGGACTTCACCAGGCCCACCACACCGTGCTTGGAGGCGGTGTAGGCGGTACCGGCCGCACTGCCGCGCAGCGCCGCCTCGGACGCGGTGAAGACGAGCGCGCCCCGGCCCGCGGCCAGCATATGGGGCAGCGCGGCCCGGGTGAGCATGAAGGGTGCTGTCAGATTGACCCGCAGAACACGGTCCCATTCGGCGTCGTCGGTGTCCGCGGCCGCCGAGAAACGGTCCATGATGCCCGCGTTGTTGACCAGGACGTCCAGGCCGCCGAACTCCGCCACGGCCGTGGCCACGACCTGGTCCACCACCCGCTGGTCGCCGAGGTCGCCGACGACCGCGCGGGCGGTGCCCCCCTGGGTGCCTATGGCCGTGACGACCTGCTCGGCGCCGTCCCGGTCGAGGTCCGCGACCAGCACCTTCGCCCCCTCCCGGGCGAGCGCCAGGGCCGTGGCCCGGCCGATTCCCGACCCCGCGCCGGTGACGACGACGCCGCGACCCTCAAGTCCGGTGCTGCTCAACGGTGTTCCCTTCCTCGTGTGTTTCCGTTACCAGGTGCCGTTACCAAGTTCCGTCAACAGGTTCCGTTACCAGGTCACGGGCAGTTCGTAGACGCCGTAGACCGATCCGTCGTGTTTGAACGGGATCCGCTCCAGCTCCATGGCTGGCCGCAGGGTGGGGATACGGCGGTAGAGGGTGCCGTAGACGACCTGGAGCTCCATCCGGGCCAGTGGCTGGCCCAGGCACTGGTGCACCCCGAAGCCGAAGGCCACATGGCGGCGGGCGTCGCGCCGGATGTCCAGCCGGTCGGGATCGGCGAACACCTCGGGGTCCCGGTTGGCGATGTCATTGGCCAGGATCAGCCCCTCGCCCGCCCGGATGACCTCCCCGGCGATCTCGATGTCCTCCGTCGCCACCCGGCGCCGCCCGCTGTGGGTGATGTGCAGATAGCGCAGCAGCTCCTCCACCGCCGAGGCGATCAGCCGGGGATCGTCGGTGTCGCGCAGCAGGGCGAGCTGTTCCGGGTGCTCGAACAGGGCGAGGGTGCCGAGGGCGATCATGTTGGCGGTGGTCTCATGGCCCGCGATCAGCAGCAGCACCCCCATCTGCGCCGCCTCCTCGCGGGACAGTTCGCCCGCCGTGACCCGCCCGGCCAGACCGGACAGCAGGTCGTCGACGGGGTGGGCGATCTTCTCGCCCATCAGGCCGTCCAGATAGCCGAGCAGGTTCCCGTGCGCGGCCGACCGCTGCTCGGGGGTGACGTTCCGATTGATGATGACCTTGCTGTTGGTCTGGAAGAAGTCGTGGTCGGCGTAGGGCACCCCGAGCAGCTGACAGATCACCAGCGAGGGCACCGGCAGGGCGAACGCCTCCACCAGGTCCACCGGGTTCGGACCGGCCAGCAGCCCGTCGATCAGCTCGTCCACGATCCGCTGCACGCCGGGGCGCATCGCCGCCACCCGCTTGATGGCGAACGGCGCCGTCACCATGCGCCGGAGCCGGGCGTGCTCGGGGTCGTCCTTGAGGATGAAACTGACCCCCGGACCGCCGGGCGGGAGCGGGGCCTGGCGGGGATAGCCGGGCCGGGTGACATCGGCGCTGACCCTCGGGTCGCCCAGCAGGGCCCGCTGATCGGCGTACCGGGTCACCAGCCACGGGGTGCTGCCGTCCCACAGGCGGACCTTCGCCAGCGGGCCCTGCCGCTGCTGGTCCCGCAGCGCCGGGGGCGGGTCGAACGGGCAGCCCGCCGCCCTGGCCATCGGAAACTCCGGGGCGTTGGCGGCGCGCTCGTCCACCGGGTGCACTGTGCTGGTCATCGCTGCCTCGATTCGGTTGCGGCGAGTGGTCGAAACCCCCGTTGAACCCCCGTTGAACGGTGTCCACGCAAGGACACCCCGTTGAGCGGAACCGCGATCAGTGGGTGACGGGCGCCAGCCACAGCCCGACGATCCCGTCGATCAGGCCGGTGGCGGCGTCGTGCCAGCTGGACCGGGGTGTGGCGGTGTGCTCGGCGAGCGCGCGTTCCCGCTCGGCGCACATGTGCAGGATCAGGTGGCGCGCCATGGCACCGCGCTCGACATGCACCTCGAGCGGCAGATCGGGCAGGCACCGGTTGAGTCCGTCGAGGGTCCGCCGCAGCGCCGGAGAGGCCAGGGACTCCTCGGCCATGATCTCGTGGAGCGCGGGATCGGTCATCACCTGGGCGCAGAACCGCGCGTACCAGGTCGGGCTGGGCAGTTCGGCCAGGTGCTGGAGGACCGGCCGCACCAGACAGGCCACCCAGTCCCGTACGTCGGTGGAGTCGCCGATCTCGTCCAGCAGCCGCTCGCGCACCCGCTCCACCTGCTGGGCGTGTCGGCGCGCGATCGCCCGCACCAGGTCGGCCTTGGTGCCGAAGTGGTAGCCGACCGCCGCGTTGTTGCCCTGGCCGGCGGCCCCGCTGACCTGGCGGTTGGAGACCGCGTACACCCCGCGCTCGGCGAACAGCCGCTCCGCCGTGGCCAGGATCGCCTCACGTGTGGCGTCGGCCCGTTCGTCCCGTACGGTCCTGCCCGCCATGGTCACCACCTCACCGGAAGCTCGCGCAACCCGCCCACGGCCAGGCCCTCCAGGCGGCGCAACTCACCTTCCGGAACGGCGAGTTCGAGGGTGGGCAGCCGGCGCAGCAGCACGTCCAGCACGGCCTGCAACTCGGTGCGGGCGAGCGCCTGGCCCAGACAGGAGTGGGCCCCGGCGCCGAACGCCAGATGGGGGTTGGGGCTGCGGTCGAGCGTCAGCTCGCCGGCGTCGTCGAAGGCGGTCTCGTCCCGGTTGGCCGCGGCCATGCTGCACACCACGGTGGTGCCGCGCGGCAGTACGGTGTCGGCCACCTCGGTGTCCTCGCCGATGTACCGGGGCATCCCGAACCCCGGGTTGGCGTCGAACCGCAGCGCCTCCTCCACCGCCGTGCGCACCAGCGAGCGGTCGGTGAGCAGCCGCTCCCAGTGGCGCCGGTCGGCCAGCAGCATGGCCAGCATCTTCCCGATCATGTTGGCCGTGGTCTCGTGCCCGGCGACCAGCAGGGCCTGGCCGGTGGCCACCAGCTCCGGGTCGGACATCCGGTGGCCGCCGGGGTCGGTGGCCGTGATGAGCTCACTGAGCAGATCGTCGCCCGGCGCGGTCCGCTTGGCGGCGGCATGGGCGGCCATGTAGTCGACGAACTCGGCCTGCGCGGCGTCGACTTCGGCCTGCCGGTACCGGGTGAGGTTGAGCAGGGTGTCGGACCAGTGGGCGAACCGGTCGCGGTCGGTGTCGGGGACGCCCAGCAGATCGCAGATCACCCACACCGGCAGGGGGAAGGCCAGGTGGGCCTTGAGGTCGGCGGGGTGGCCGTGATCCAGCATGCCGTCGACGAGCCGCTCGGCCATCGCCTCGATCCCCGGCCGCAGCGCGTTCATGCGCTTGGCCGTGAACCATCTGGCCACCATCCGGCGCCATCGCTGATGGCCCTCGCCGCCCTGCGGGAGCGACCGCGCCATCGAGCTGTTGAACACCCCGCCCGAGTCGCTGTCGGTGAGGCGGGCCGCGTCGTCGGCGTTCAGCAGCCGGGTGAACCTCGGATCGGACAGCACCTGCCGGACGTCCTGGTAGCGGGTCAGCAGCGTGGCCTCGTCCCCGCTGGGCAGGGCCACCTTCGCCACCGGACACCGCTGCCGCAGCCGGGCCCACTCGGCGGGCGGCCCCAGGGCCGTATCGCTGGGAATCGGATAGCTCAGCGGCTGCCGGCCGTCTCCTCGAGCCACGACGCTCTCCCTCGGTCCGGGGTGGTCATCGACAAGATCAGGCAACCCCATGGGCTACCTTAAGTCAAGCGACTGTTTTAAATTCCCCTCCATCGTTCACGCGAAAGGCTCCGCCGTGCCTGAAAACCCCACCCCGCCCGCCGACGCCGGGGCGCCCGGCGGCACCGCCCCGCGCCCGCCGCGCACCAACCTCGTCGTCGGGGTGCTGGCCCTCGCGGGCATCGTGGTGTCGCTGATGCAGACCCTGGTGATCCCGCTGATCCCGGAACTTCCCGAACTTCTGGACGCCTCGCCGTCGGACACCACCTGGGCCGTGACCGCCACCCTGCTCGCGGGCGCCGTGGTGACCCCGGTGACGGGACGGCTCGGCGACATGTACGGCAAGCGGCGCATGCTGCTGATCAGCCTGGTCATGCTGGTGGCCGGATCGGCCGTCGGCGGCCTCAGCGACTCCCTGGCCCCCATGGTCGCCGGGCGCGCCCTCCAGGGCCTGGCGGCCGGTGTGGTGCCGCTGGGCATCAGCATCATGCGCGACGAACTGCCGGCCGAACGGCTCGGCGCGGCCACCGCGCTGATGAGCGCCTCACTGGGCGTGGGCGGCGCCCTGGGCCTGCCCGCCGCCGCGTTCCTGGCCGAACGCGCCGACTGGCATGTGCTGTTCTGGACCGCGGCGGGACTCGGTGCGGTGGCGACCGCGCTCGTGGCGATGTGTGTGCCGGAATCCGCGGTACGCACCGGCGGACGGTTCGACGTGGTGGGCGCGGTGGGACTGTCGACCGCTCTGGTGTGCCTGCTGCTGGCGATCTCCAAGGGCGCCGACTGGGGCTGGACCAGCGGCCTGACCGGCGGTCTGTTCGCCGTGTCCGCCCTCGCCCTGGTGGTGTGGGGCCGGTGGGAGCTGCGCACCGAGCGGCCGCTGGTGGATCTGCGCACCACCGCGCGGCGCCAGGTCCTGCTCACCAACGCCGCCTCCGCCGTGTTCGGCTTCTCGATGTTCGCGATGTCGCTGCTGCTTCCGCAGCTGCTCCAGCTGCCGAAGGCCACCGGCTACGGACTCGGGCGGTCGATGATGACCGTCGGCCTGGTCATGGCACCGTCGGGCCTGGTGATGATGGCCATGGCACCGCTGTCCGCCCGTATCTCCAAGACGGCCGGCCCCAAGGTGACCCTGATGCTCGGCGCCACCGTGGTCACCGTCGGCTACGGTCTCAACATCGTGCTGATGTCCGCCGTCTGGCAACTGGTGCTCGTCTCCAGCGTCATCGGTGCCGGTATCGGACTGGCCTACGGCGCCATGCCCGCACTCGTCATGGCGGCCGTGCCGGTGTCGGAGACCGCCGCCGCCAACAGCCTCAACACCCTGATGCGGTCCATCGGCACCTCCATCTCCAGCGCGGTGGCGGGTGTCGCGCTGGCCCAGCTGACCATCACCTACGGCTCGGTCACCCTCCCGTCCCAGGACGGTTTCCGCGTGGTCATGGCCATCGGCGCGGGCGCCGCGCTGATCGCCCTCGTACTGGCCGCCTTCCTGCCCGGCCGGCCCGCCCCCGCCGCCCCCGAGCAGGCCCAGGGGCGCGCGGAGCGCCGGCCGGCCGCCGTCTGACGCGCCGGCGTCATGGACCAGCGGGGCGATCCGGACGCGGCCGGCGATGCGCTCGGCGCACCGGGACCGCGCATGACGCCGCGGCCGGTGACCGGAAGCGGTCACCGGCCGCGGACCTGCCTCACACGCGCAGCCCCGAGGGGCACGCCCAATGCGTCGGCGACGGTTGCACCTGCCAGCATCAGCCCGTTGGCGACCGTCAGACGAAATGACCAGCAACACAACAGCCCCCGTCGAAATCATCCGGCGGAGGCTTTTTGGGTTTCAGGACGCCAGACCGGACCGCTTCGCCATGGCCAACAGCTCCGGTCGGCTGCGCTGGTGGAGCGTCCACAGCACGCGCAGTACCTCCCGCGCCATCGGATGGATCTCCGCCATCTGAGGGGCGACGCGGAAGGCGTACTTCAGCGCGTCCTCCGCGCCGACGAGATCCTTCGTGGCCAGCCGAGCACGAGCGGCGTCAATGGCCAGCCGGCCGACACGTGACGGTTTCAGGCCCGGGGGAGGGGTCTTCAGCAGCGGGGCCGCTACTTCCGCAGCCTTGTCAGGGTGGTTCAGCTCGATCTGCGCGGCCAGTTCGTACAGCGCAGTGTTGCCCTGTCCGAACGTCAGGTTGTGCTGGAGGACATCAGGACCGGTCACCCGCTCCGCGAGCGCCTTCGCGCGGCGAACGTGATGTGCGGTGGCGTTCGCGTCCTCGTGGCGGGAGGCCAGGACGATGCCGCGGAGGTGGAGCGAGCCAAGGTGGACAACGCGTTCCAGATCATCACCAGGGGTCTTCTCGTACTGGACGATGGCGCGCTCGACGATCGCCAGCCCGTCGGAATACTCACCAGCCGACTGGTACGTGCCTGCTTCGTTCCATGCCGCAGCAGCTACGGCATCAGGGTTCCACGTCTGTTGGGCCGCCCACTGCTGACGACTCACGATCATGTCGGCCAGGTCTGGCTGGCGGAAACGGTGCGCACAGGCGTACGCACAGCTGTACACGTCGGCCACATGACCCCACGCCGTAGCGTCCCCGTCGCTCTCCATGGCCGTCGCGGTGACCTGACCGAGCAGCTTGGGGAGGAGTTCGAGCAGCTTCAGGTAGTCGGTGTTCGCGCGGAGCTGGGCAGCGCGCTTGAGCGAGGCGGCCAGCGCATCAGGAGCCGGAACGTCCTCGCGCGGCAACGTGTGCCGACGGACGACGGTCCGGAGAGCGTCCATCAGCTCGTGCTGCTGTGACGGATCGCTGAACGGGTCTCCGTATACACGCGCAGTCGTTACGCGCAGGGCGGAGGCTGCGGCTGCTACGAGGGGAGGAGTTGCCGGACGCAACCCTGTCTCGATCTTGCTCAGGTACGACAGAGAGATTCCCATCTGCCGAGCCAGGCTCGATTGACTCATTCCGCGGACTTTCCGAAGTACCGCGATGTTCTCACCCGATGACGGTGCGCTGCGCATGCTCCAACTGTCGCACGCGAATTCGTCGACGTCCCTATGTCCAGGTGCTCCTGACCCCCTGTTGTGCATGTTTTGTGCTAACTGATCATGGGCGGCCCGTAGTTACCTACTCGCACAGGGGAAACAAGCCACTGGGAGCCACGGATGACAACCGACGAGCCCAAGACCCTCGCATTCATCTACGACCGCGAGGAGACCAGCCAGACTGACCGACTGCTCGCCCGCATCGCCATCTGCCGAGCCTACGCCGCTGAGATGAACTGGGACGTGGCGGGCCAGTGGATCGATCGCGGGGATGCCGCTACTGGGGAGCGTCGGCCGTTCTGGCAAGGGATGGTCGCTTCGATGAAGCAGGAGGACCAGGGGCGTCGTCTCGTATGCCTGGTGGCGGTCTGGAACCGGATCGCGTATGAGCCGGTCGCCAGCGCTCGGCTGCGGCAGCTCGTCAGCGGAGTCGGCGGAACGTGCGTAGCCGTCGAAGACGGGATGTCGCCAAGCACCCCCCGAGACGTGGTGATGCGTCGGCTACACGAGAGCGGCGAGCAGATCGCCCCAGGGACGACGCTGATTCGTCATGACGGGATGACGGCGTGACCTGGTCCCCCGGCTAACAGGTGTCCTCGTCTCCACCTAGTCCCATGTCGGCAGGGAGACGAGGAACGGCGGCGGACGCACCTCGCGCCGTCACGCCGCCGGCGGGAGCCCTGGGGACGTGGAAGGGACGCTCACCAGGGCTCTCGCAAACAAGTCCCTGCCTGTTGGGTGCTGGAACGTCTGGCAGGCAGGAAGAGACCCGGGACGCTTTGGTCGGCTCCACCCGGGTCGGGGTCCCCGCTCCAAACCCTGCGTGCGGCGGGTGGAGGAGCGGGGGCCGTACACAGCCTCACCCCGATCGCGTGCTTGGAGGCCGGTGACCGGGGCGAGGGCAGCGCACCACTCACAGAGAAGAGGCACGCGCATGAGCCACGGTACAGCTCTGCTCGTCGACGACGAGCGGACAGGCGTGATCAAGACTGTTATGGACAACAACCCCGGCATGGCTGAGGCCATGGCGGGGAGGATCGTCGACGAGGCGACGAAGTTCGTGATCGCCGCCTCGTGCTCCCAGGGACAGAACCTCACCCCGTCGCGCGTGGTGGACGAGGGCTGGCACGCGCTCATCCTTCACACGCACCTGTACCACCGCCTGTGTGCGCGGCGAGGCGGATACGTCCATCACTCGCCCGGGTACAACCCGCGGAACTACGACGAGTCGATCCTGGAGCACACGAAGACCCGGATCGGTGAGTTGGGGTTCTCCGTCGACGCGGATCTGTGGGGTCCGCCCGGCTCGGATCCGGTCGTCGTGGCCGCCCAGTGTCAGCACACGGAGGAGTGCGCGATCATGCCGATGCCTCCGGACCCCCGCCCCACGGAGTGATGAACCTCGGTGGTTCGCCTCTGAGCGAGCACGCAACGGCAGTAGCGTCACCGAAGGAGGTTCACCATGCAAAAGGACTGGATTGACCCTCGGTATCGCACCGTCGTACTGACGCTTCGAGGGCTCCGAGAATGCACCGGGCGACCGGTGAAAGGGTTCCTCGTCACCGGGCGAAGCGGCGATCAGGCTCGGGACAAGAGGAGCTAGAGCAACCCCAATCGGCCCTGTCCGTGCGCTTCCCCCGTGGCGCCGGGCGGGGCTTTTTCGTGCCCCCTGCGGAGCACCCTGGCGGCGGCCTCGCATATGGCGTGACACCTGCGGAAATGGCTTTCGGCGTGGGCCGGTACTTTATGGGACGGTGCAAGGAAAACGGTACGAGGAAGGGCAGTCATGGTGAGTACGCTCGGGGTCGCCGTCGTGGGGTTCGGCTGGATGGGACGGGTGCACACCCAGGCGTACGTCCGTCTGCCGCACCACTTCCCGCAGCTGTCCGTACGGCCCGAACTGGTCGCCGTAGCCGATGAGGTGCCCGGCCGGGCCGACGAGGCCGCGGGGCGGTACGGCTTCGCCACCGCCGTCCGGGACTGGCAGGAGGTCGCCGCCGACCCCCGCGTCCAGGCGGTGAGCATCGCCGCGCCGAACTTCCTGCACCGGGAGATCGGCACCGCCATGGCCCGCGCGGGCAAGCACATCTGGATCGAGAAGCCGGTCGGACTCACCGCCGACGACGCCCGCGCGGTCGCCACCGCCGTGGCCGAGGCCGGTGTCCAGGGCGCGGTCGGCTTCAACTACCGCAACGCGCCCGCCGTCCAGACCGCCCGCGCCATGATCGCCGACGGGGAGATCGGCACCGTCACCCATGCCCGCGTCCGCCTCTTCAGCGACTACGCCGCCCACCCCGAAGCCGCCCTGACCTGGCGGTACGAACGGGCCCGGGGCGGCAGCGGAGTGCTGGGCGACCTCGCCTCCCACGGTGTGGACCTGGCCCGGTTCCTGCTCGGCGAGATCGCCGCCCTGACCGCCGACACCGCCGTCTTCGTGCCCGAGCGGGCCCGCCCCACCGGCGCCACCGCGGGCCACACCCGGGCCGCCGGCGGCGAGCTGGGTCCGGTGGAGAACGAGGACTACGTCTCCTGTCTGCTGCGCTTCGCCTCTGGCGCCCGCGGCGTGCTGGAGGCGTGCCGGGTCTCGGTCGGCGAGCAGAACACCTACGGCTTCGAGATCCACGGCACCAAGGGCGCGCTCCACTGGGACTTCCGGCGCATGGGCGAACTCGGCGTCAGCCGCGGCACCGCCTACCAGGACCAGCCCGTCTCCACCGTGTACGTCGGCCCCGGGCACGGTGAATACGCCGCCTTCCAGCCGGGCTCGGCCAACAGCATGGGCTATGACGACCTGAAGGTGATCGAGGCGTACCACTTCCTGCGCTCCATCGCCGAGGGCACCGCGTACGGCGCCACCCTGGACGACGCCGTGCACAGCGCCACCGTGCTGGACGCCATGACCCGCTCCGCCGAGCGGGGCACCTGGGTGAACCCCGGCTGAGCGATGGGGCGCGGGGCCGGGTCAGTGGGACTCGCGGGGCACCTCGTGTCCACTGGCGCCGACCAGGAAGTCCAGGTCCAGACCCTGATCCGCCTGGAGCACATGCTCGGTGTAGAGCTTGCTCCAGCCCCGCGCGGCCACCGGCGGCGGGGGCTCCCAGGCGGCCCGGCGGCGCGCCAGCTCCTCCTCGCCGACCTCCAGCGTCAGCGCACGCGCGGGAACGTCGAGGGTGATCCAGTCGCCGTCGCGCACCAGCGCCAGCGGGCCGCCGACGGCGGACTCGGGGGACACGTGCAGCACCACGGTGCCGAAACCGGTGCCGGACATCCGGCCGTCGCAGATCCGCACCATGTCCTCGACGCCCCTGCGCAGCAACTTCGTCGGCAGCACCACATTGGAGACCTCGGGCATGCCCGGATAGCCACGGGGGCCGCTGCCCCGGATCACCAGCACCGTGTCCTCGTCCACTGGGAGGTCCTCGTCGGCGTGGACGGCGAGGTAGTCCTCCGGAGTGTCGAACACCAGGGCCCGGCCGCGGTGCCGGAGCAGATGCCGCGACGCGGCGGACTGTTTGATCACCGCGCCGTTCGGGGCGAGGTTGCCGCGCAGCACCGCGGTGCCGGTGCCGGCCTCCTGGAACGGGTCGTCCAGCGTCCGGATCACCTCACGGTTCCAGCACTCGGCGTCGGCCACGTTCTCCGCCACCGTGCGTCCGCTCACCGTGGCCGCCTCCGTGTGCAGCAGCGCGCCCAGCTCGCGCATCACCACCGGCAGCCCCCCGGCGTAGCAGAAGTCCTCCATCAGGAACCGTCCGGAGGGCTGGAGATCGACCAGTGTGGGCACCTCCCTGGCCAGCGTGTCGAAGTCGTCGAGCGTCAGCGGCACGCCCAGCCGTCCCGCGATGGCCAGCAGATGGATCACCGCGTTGGTGGAGCCGCCGATGGCCGCGTTGACCCGGATCGCGTTCTCGAACGCCGCCCGGGTCATGATCTGCGACGGCCGCAGATCCTCCGCCACCATCGCCACGATCCGCCGGCCGGCCCGCTGCGCCGTCTCGTACCGGCGGGCGTCCACCGCCGGCCAGCTCGCCGAGTAGGGCAGCTGCATGCCGAGCGCCTCGGCCAGCGACGCCATGGTGGACGCGGTGCCCATGGTCATGCAGTGCCCGTTGGACCTGGCCATGCAGCCCTCGGCGAAGAAGCACTCCTCCTCGGTCATCCGCCCGGCCGCCAGCTCGGCCTCGAACCGCCAGACCTGGGTGCCCGAGCCCACGTCCGCGCCCCGGTACTTGCCGTTCAGCATCGGGCCGCCGGTGACCATGATGGCCGGCAGATCGACGCTGGAGGCGGCCATCAGCAGACCGGGAGTGGTCTTGTCGCAGCCGGACAGCAGCACCACACCGTCCAGCGGATTGGCCCGCATCAGCTCCTCGGCCTCCATGGCCAGCAGATTGCGGTACAGCATCGCGGTGGGCCGCATCAGCGTCTCGCCCAGCGCCATCGCGGGGAACTCCAGCGGAAAGCCACCGGCCTGCCAGACCCCGCGCTTCACCGACTCAGCGACCCGCCCCAGATGGCTGTTGCAGGGCGCCAGCTCCGACCACGTCGTGGCGATGCCGATCACCGGCCGGCCGTCGAACACCTCACCGGAATAGCCCTGGTTGCGCATCCAGGACCGGTAGACCATCCCGGAGCGGCCCTTCGCGCCGAACCAGGCCGCGCTGCGCCGCCCGCCGTGTGTTTCCGTGTCCGTCACGTCCGCACTCCCACCTGTTTCCGGGGCCCCTGGCAGTACAGCAAAGACGAGCGCCGCGCGGAAGATCGTGGCACGGTGTGGGAAGTATGGGCCGGTATCCGGCACACGGTGAGGAGTGTCCGCATGAGTGGTGCGCTGTCCGGAGCCACCGCCCTGGTCACGGGCGCCACCGCGGGGATCGGCCGCGCCGTGGCCCTGCGCCTGGCGGCGCTGGGGGCCGAGGTGGTCGTCCACGGCCGGGACGCGCGACGGGGCGCGGAGGTGGTCCGGGAGGTGTCGGCGGCGGGGGCCACGGCCAGGTTCGTGGCGGCGGATCTGGCCGAGGCCGACGATGTGCGGCGGCTGGCCGCCGCGGCGGGCGACGTGGACGTGCTGGTGAACAACGCCGGCGTCTACCGGTTCGCGGACACCGCCGGGACCACACCCGAGATGTTCGACGTCCACATGGCCATCAACACCCGCGCACCGCTGCTGCTGGTCGGCCGGCTCGCACCGGGCATGGCCGCCCGGGGCCACGGGGCCATCGTCAACCTCAGCACCATCGCCGCCGACACCCCGGCCCGCGACGCCGGGGCGTACGGTGCCTCGAAGGCCGCGCTGGAGCTGCTGACCCGGGTGTGGGCCGATGAGTTCGGCGGCCGGGGCGTCCGGGTGAACGCCGTCCGTTCGGGCCCGGTCCGTACGCGGGGCACCTCCGAGATGGGGGAGGCGGCCCTCCAGGCGGTGGCCAGGACCACGGTCCTGGGCAGGCCGGCGGCGCCCGAGGAGATCGCCGAGGCCGTGGTGTTCCTCGTCTCCTCGCGGGCGAGCTACATCACCGGCGCGATCCTGGAGGCCCGCGGCGGCGAACTCGCCTATCGCTGACGCGCCCGGCCGCGCGCCGGTCAGCGGCCGGCACTCATGGGCGCGCCGGTCAGCGGCCGGCACTCATGGGCGGTCCGGTCAGCGCCCCGGACGGCGGCGCTGACCGGCGTAGAACAGCGCCGAGCCGGTCACCGCGAACAGACCGGCGGTGATGCCCAGTCCGACACCGTCCACCGTCCGTTCGCCCGTGGCCTCCACCCACGGGTCGAGCGCGCCCAGCGGATCCACGAACAGCACGACATGCTGCTCCGGCCTGAACTGCCCCTGGCAGTTCTGCTGTTCGGACAGGTCCCGGACCGTCCCGGAGGTGTCCACCACACGGCATACGTCGAGCTCGGTCCCCTTGTGGTTGGTGTGGGTGCCGGTGTCCGCGACCAGGGCGTCGACCCGGTCGCCCGCCTGCTTCACATAGAGCTCGTACAGCGCCGGTCCGGCGAACAGCGCGAGCGCCATGGTGGCGAAGGCCGCCAGTGTGGCCGCACCCGCCCGGTGCCAGAGGCCGCCCGCCACGATGGCCGCGGCCGCCGCCGCGCCGAGCACGATGAGCACCCCGAGCCACAACATGCCGTACGGATACTGGGCGAGGAACCCGGCCGCGGTGGCGACCACCGGGATGAGCACGGCCCACTTCAGGGAGTTCGGTGTGCGTCCGGGTCCGGCCGGGGCCAAATGCCCGGCGGTCTCCCCGTGTACCTCGGACATGCCGGACGGTCCCACTCTGCTCCCCCTCGATGACCTGCGCGTGTGTGCAGGACACCTTACGGGGGCCGCCGTCGGCCGGTGCGGGGTGGTGGCGGGCGCTTGGCCGGGCCGGAGGGGCCTCACGACGCCGCGTGGGCCCGCGGGATGGGCTGTTCGGTCCAGATGCACTTGCCCTCGGCGGTGTAGCGGGTCCCCCAGCGCTGGGAGAGCGCGGAGACCAGTTGCAGGCCCCGCCCTCCCTCGTCCGTCTCGGCGGCCCGGCGGATCCGGGGAGTGGTGGCGGCGGTGTCCGAGACCTCGCAGATCAGCGCACCGCCGCGGATCAGCCGGAGGTGGCTCGGTCCCCTGGCGTGCCGGACGACATTGGCGACGAGTTCGTCGGCCAGCAGCTCGGTGGTGACGACGAGGTCGTCCAGCCCCCATGCCCGGAGCTGGTCGCGGACATGGGCGCGGGCGAGCGGGGCGGCCATCGGGGCCTCCGGCAGCGGCCATCCGGCGATGTTCCCGGACGGCAGCCCGTGCAGCCGGGCGATCAGCAGGGCGGTGTCGTCGGCGGTCAGCTGCTGGGCGGGGAGCATGGCGCCGACCAGCAGGTCGCAGAGCCGGTCGAGCCGGTCGCGGTCCGCCCGCTCCGTCCCGTCCGGCTCCATCCTGTCCGGCTCCACCTCGCCTGTCTCCGTACCGTCCGGGTGCGGAGGGGGCGCCGGGCGGGTGAAGAGCCGGCCGCGCTCGCTGGTGAGGACCCGCACGCATTCGGCGATGCCGGTGTCGATGTCGCGCGCGGCGGACTCCACCAGACCGTCGGTGTACAGCACCAGGAGACTGCCGTCGGGCAACCGGAGATCGACGGTGGAGAACGGGGGCTCGGTGGCGCCCAGCGGCGGATCGGGCGCCGGGTCCAGGCACTGCACACCTCCGTCCGGGCGCACCACCAGGGGCGGGGGATGACCGGCGCGGGCGAGCGAGCAGAGCCGCGAGACGGGGTCGTACACCGCGTACAGGCAGGTCGCGAAGGAGTCCTCGCCCAGATCGCCGACGACCTCGTTGAGATGGGCCAGGACCTCATCGGGTGGCAGTTCGAGGTTGGCGAGCGTGTGCACGGCGGTGCGCAGCCGCCCCATGGTGGCGGCCTCGGCCAGGCCATGGCCCATCACATCGCCGATGACCAGGGCCACCCGCTCCCCGGACAGCGGAATGACGTCGTACCAGTCGCCGCCGACGCCCGTACCACTGCTGGCGGGCAGATAGCGGACGGTGGAGGTGACGGCGGCCGGCGTGGGCAGGGCCCGGGGCAGCAGCCCGCGCTGGAGCGCCTGGGCGCGGGCGTGCTCGGTGTCGTAGAGGCGGGCTCGGGCCAGCGCCTGGGCCACCATCCCGCTGAGGGCGATGAGCAGGGCGCGCTCATCGGCGGAGAAGCGGCGCGGCGCGTCGAAGGAGAGGGAGATGGTGCCGATGGCGTTGCCCGAGACGGTCAGCGGGAGCACGGCCCAGGCGTTCTTCCCGGCGATGGCCGGATTGCCGGCCAGATCGGGGAACAGCGCCTCGTACTCCTCGGCCGAGGAGATGAAGCGCGGCCGGCGCGAGCCGAGTACGTCGTTGAGCAGGCGGTAGCCCTCGAACGCCGGGATCCCGTCCACACTGCGCAGGAAGGGGCGGGGATACCCCACCGAGCCCATCACGTTCAGCCGGCCGCTCTCCAGGCCCAGGATCAGCAGACCCGAGGCGCCGAACGGCGGCAGGACGTGCGTGGCGACCACGTCGACGACGTCCCTCGTGGTCACCGCGTCGGCCAGCGCGTTGGTCAACTCGCCGATTCTGGCGGACTGTTCGGCGCCGGCGCGCTCGGCCTCCGCGCGCCGCGCGGCCCGGGTGTGCCGGTTGGTGACATCGGTGAGGTAGGCCGTCAGCCCGTCCGGCACGGAGACCAGCCGTATGTGGTACCAGCGGCCATCGGTGGGCCACCGGATGTCGAACCCGGCCGGTCTGTCGTCGTCGGCGGCAGCGCGGCAGCGGTCCTCCAGCCCGGGGACCGTGCCCGCGGGGCCGTCCCACAGCGGCCGGCCGAGCACCTTGGTGGCCGGGCCCAGCAGGCGTTCCGCCTCGACGTTGAGGAAGGTGATCCGCCAGTCCCGGTTCACCGCGAAGAACGCGTCGCTCATGAAGCGCAGCGCCTGCCCCACCGATTCCCGGGCCATCCGGCTCTCGGTGGTGTCCCAGACCTTCCCGACCATGCGCACGGGCTCGCCGCTCTCGTCGAGTTCGACATGGGCGCGGCTCAGCACCCATCCGGTGGTCCCGTCGGGACGGCGGACCCGGTACTCGACCTCGTAGACGCTCCGCTCCCGCAGCGACTTCTCGGTGGCGGCCATCACCCGTGGCATGTCCTCGGGGAGGATCAGGTCGATCCAGCTCTCGATCCGCCGCTGGTAGTCCTCGGGGATGCCGAGCAGCGTCCGCCCCGCCCGGTCCCAGCGCATCTCACCGGTGTGCACGCCCCATTCCCAGGAGCCGACCTTGACCGCCTCCAGGGACTGCTGGAGCACCGAGCCGCCCGGCCGCTGCTGCCACCACGGGGGCGCCTCGCCCGCGTCGCTCGCGGCGGCCGGGCGGGAGAGGCGGCGTTCGGCCCAGTGCGCCACCGCCCGGAGGAAACCGGCCTGCTCCCCGGTCGGCTTCCGCGGGCCGGTCAGCACGGACAGCGCGCCCACCGGCCGGTCCGGTCCGGCCAGCGGAACGGACGCCACGGTGGTCGACGCCGACAGGGCCCCGAGGGAGGGGCGGCCGGCCTGCCCGGGGCCGGGGGCCCTGCCGGCGGCCGCCGGCATCCACACGAAGCGGCCGTCCCGCACGGCTCGGGCGGGGGCGAGCGGGGCCTCGTCCTCGCGGATCTCCTCCCACGCCCGGAGGGCGGCCAGCGGCAGCCCGCTGGCGAGGACCAGGCGCAGCGTACGGCGGCCGGCAGGGCCGCAGGACCAGTGCACCAGGCCCGCGATACCGCCCAGCTCGGAGACCGCCTGGTCCAGGGCGTGCTGGAGCACCTCGCGGTTGGTGAGCGCGGCGCCGACCGCCGAGAGCAGGGAAAGCCGTTCCTCGCCCCGCGAGCGGGAGCGCCTCACCCGGTCTGTTCCGCGCCGCTCCTCCATACCCAAGACCTCACCTCATGGCACCGGGCATTCTCGGACAAACGTAGCACCGGCATATGCCGGGCATCATCCGTACGTCCCCAAGGCGCGAGGCGGGGCGCGGCGTGCCGGGGCCGGCGGCATGCCGTACGGCTGGACGTACGGCTGGACGTACGCGACTGAATTCCCTATTTTTCCTACGGGATTCCTAGGGAATGCTGAATGTGGGGCCGGGCCGGGTGGCGGACCGGACGAACGAAGGGGAGCGCGCGTGACGGTGGTGGATGCGGCGGTTGAAGCGCCCGACCGCGCGAGGTGGCTGAAGATCGCCGACGAGGCGGCGGACGACCTCGCCACGGACGCGGTCCTCCGTGACCAGGCGGGCAAGACGCCGTACGACGAGGTCGCCCGGCTCCGTGAGGCGGGGCTCCTGACGCTGCTGATCCCCGCCGAGCACGGGGGCGGGGGCGGGGACTGGCCCACGGCCTGCGCCGTCGTGCGCAAGATCGCCGCGGCCGACGGCGCGATCGGCCAGGTGCTCGGCTGTCACTACCTGCTCTGTTTCAGCGCACGCTTCTTCGGCGGGGCCGATCTCGCGGCCCGGCTGGAACGGCGGTCCGCGGCGGAGCAGTGGTGCTGGGGCGGCGGGCTGACCACCCGCGAGCCACGGCTGACGCTCACCCCCGGCCACGGTGGCCACATGCTGAACGGACGCCAGGGGTACGCCACCGGCGTCCTGGTCGCCGACCGGCTGGCCGTCCGCGCCATCCACGCCGACACCGGCGAACCGCTGGCCGTGTTCGTCGACGCCACCCATCCCGGTGTGGTGTGCGGCAGCGACGACGGGGACACCTTCGGACAGCGGCTGGCGGCCGGCGGCAGCGTGGAGTTCGACGCGGTGCCGGTCGGGGACGACGCGGTGCTCGGCCCGCTCTCCTGGGACGAGGACACCCTGTCGCCCTTCAGCGGCCTGTCCGCGCCGACCGGGCGTCTGGTCTCGGCGCAGATCTGTCTCGGGATCGCGCAGGGAGTGCTCGCCGAGGCCCGCGAGTACACCAGGGCCGTACACGCGCCCTGGCCGCACACCTCCCCGCGCGATCCGTACGCGCTGACCACCTACGGCGAACTCACCGTCGCCACGTTCTCCGCCGCCGCCCTCGCCGATCAGGCGCTGGAGGCCCTGGACGCCGGGCTCGCGCGGGGCGAGGACCTCACCGACGACGAATGCGCCGAGATCACCGTGCTGGCCGCCGCGGCCGAGGCCGCCGCCTCCCGGGCCGCCCACGACGCCACCGCCCGCGCCCTGGACGTCATCGGCGCGCGCTCCGCCTCCTCCGCCTACGGATTCGACCGCTTCTGGCGCAACGCGCGCACCCACACGCTCTACGACCCCGTCGCCCACCGGCTCCACGAGGTCGGCGACTACTTCCTCAACGGCGAGCATCCCCCGTTCACCCTGCCCTTCTGAACGGTCCGGCCCGCCGGTGCCGGATAATCACCACATGCGGATTTCGGCGAAGGCGGACTATGCGGTGCGGGCGGCGTTGGAACTGGCCGCGGCGGCGGAGGACACGTCCGTCAAGGCCGAGGCGATCGCCGCCGCGCAGGGCATACCGCACAAGTTCCTCGAAGGGATCCTGGGCGATCTGCGCCGGGGCGGACTGGTGGCCAGCCAGCGCGGCGGCAAGGGCGGATACCGGCTGGCCCGCCCCGCGGACACGATCAGCATCGCCGAGGTGATCCGGGTGGTCGACGGGCCCCTGGTGTCGGTGCGCGGAGTGCGCCCGCCCGAGCTGTCGTACCACGGACCGGCGGAGTCACTGCTGCCGCTGTGGATCGCGGTACGGGCCAATGTGCGCAAGATCCTCGGCGAGGTGACCCTCGCGCAGGTGGCCGCGGCCAAGCTGCCCGACGACGTCCTCGGCCTGGCCGACGACCCCGAAGCCTGGACCAACCCCTGACCTCCCGCTTCCCGCTCAACCTCCCGCTTCCCGGCCGGGCGTCCGCGGGCCCGTGTCCAGGCCGCCCGCAACACCGGCAGCGGGGAGCCGGCACGGGAGGCGACCACCCTCACTCCGGTGCGCATCACCGTGCACGGGGGATCGGCGCCGGAGCTGCCCCGGGGGACCCGCTGACGGCCGCCGGGCGGGGCGGGAGGATGGGACGCATGACATCCGAGACCGGCTATCTGCTGGACAACCGGCAACGCGAGGCCGGCCGGCGCTTCGACGCGCTGGCCGGGCTCTTCGACCCCTGGACCCTCGACCACCTCGACCGGCTCGGCCTCGCCGCCGGATGGCGCTGCTGGGAGGTGGGCGCGGGCGGGCCCTCGGTGCCCACCGCCCTCGCGGAGCGGGTCGGGCCCACCGGGCAGGTGCTGGTGACCGACATCGACACCTCCTGGCTGACGGATCTGTCCGGCCCGGCCGCCGGACCGGTCGAGGTACGGCGGCATGACGTGGCCCGCGACGAGCCACCGGGCGGCGGCTTCGACCTCGTCCACGCCCGGCTGGTGCTGGTGCACCTGCCCGACCGGGCCGAAGCGCTGCGGCGGATGGCCGAGGCGGTGCGGCCGGGCGGATGGCTGGTGGTGGAGGACGCCGATCCGGCGCTCCAGCCCCTCGCCTGCCCCGATGAGCGCGGCCCGGCCGAGGAACTGGCCAACCGCGTCCGCCGCGGGTTCCGGTCGCTGCTCGCCGGGCGCGGTGTGGACCTCGCCTTCGGCCGCACCCTGCCCGCCCTGCTGCGCGGCGCCGGGCTGGCCGACGTCCGCGCCGAGGGCTGTTTCCCGCTGACCTCCCCGGCGTGCCGGGAGCTGGAGGCGGCCACCGTGCGTCAGCTGCGCGGTCAGCTGGTGGCGGGCGGACTGGCCACCGACGAGGAGATCGAGCGCCACCTGGCCCATCTGCGCGATGCCGGAATGGACGTCACCACCGCCCCGCTCATCACCTGCTGGGGCCGGCGCCCCGACTGAGCGCCGAACGCCCGCCAGGCGGTGCGCTCAGTCCAGCAGGCCGAGCCGGCCCGCGGCCCGGATCGCCAGCCAGACCTCGGCGAACGCGCCGGTGGTGGCCAGATCGCGGCCGGTGAGCTCATGGAAGCGGCGCAGCCGGTAGGCCAGCGTATTGGGGTGCACATGGAGCGCCGCGGCCGCCTCGTCGGTGCGGCGGTCGCGCTCCATCCAGGTGCGCACCGACGGCAGCAGCCGTGAGCCGTGCCCGGCGTCGTAAGCCAGCGCCTCGCCCAGCACATGCTCGACCAGGTCGGTGAGCGCGGCCGGGTCGTCGGGCAGCCAGCGGCCGGTGACGTCGTCGCCGTACCGTACGAGGACGCGGCCGGACGCGACGGCGTGCGAGGCCGCCCACAGCGCCTCGCGCTGGGCGATCCGCAGTGGGGCGCCGGGGCTGACCGGACGGCTCATCCCGGCGGCCGCCCCCGACAGGGACTCGATCGCGTCGCCCAGGCCGGGCGCACCCAGCAGATAGCGGTCCTCGCCCCGGTTGAGCAGCAGATACGGCTGATCCTCCAGCGCCCCCAGCACCTCCTCCTCGGTGACGCCCCTGACCACCGCCAGCACGGTCTCGCCCTCGATGGAGTGGCGCGCCAGATGGCGCCGCGCCACGGCGGGGTCGAGCGCGCCCTGGAGCAGCTCGGCGAGGATCTCCGCACCCTCGCGGCGCAGCGTCTCCCGCTCGGTGCGGACCATGGCGAGCTGGAGCGCGGCCACCGTGGCGATGTGCTGCACCACGGCGAGCCCCGCCGGGCGCGCGCCCTCCCGCTCGAAGGCGATGACGAACCCCGCCGTGCCACCGGGGGAGGGCACCGGGAGCGCGAAGCCGCCGGGGATGGTCGGCGGGGCGTCCGCCGAGCGGGGAATCACGGACGCGTCGGGCGCGGGCACCCCGGGCAGCAGCGGCCGGCCCTGTGGGGTGCACAGGTGGATGTCGTATCCGGAGAGCTTCTCCAGCCGGCTGAACAGCGTCGCGGTGTCCAGGTTCTCCGAGGTCAGCCAGCGCAGCGCGCCGAACACCTGGAGCTGCGCGCCGAGCCGGTGCCGGGCGTCCTCCTGGATGGCGGCGGCCACCTCCTGCGCCACCGCCATGAACGGCACGGCCAGCGGAATCTCCAGGACCGGCATGCCCCGCTCCTCGGCGGCGTCGAAGAACGCCCGGCGCAGCGGGGGCATGCGTAGCTGGGCGGAGACGGCGAGGGCGGCCACCCCGGCGTCGTCGAGCCGCTCCAGATAGCCGCGCTGGCCGGCCGCCGAACGGGGCACCGCTATCCCCGTCGTCATGATCATCTCGGCGCCGAGCAGCCAGGGCGTGGGGTCGTCCAGCTCGCTGACATGGGCCCAGGACACCGAGCGGTGCAGACCGGCACCGCCCGCGATCAGCCGGAGCTGAAGGGCCGGGTACGACAGCAGGTCGCCGACGGTCACGCCCTGCACCTTGTTGTTCACCACAAACCGAACCTCACTCTTTGTGCCGACAACGATTGTCCCGCGGTTCCTCCGCCGTGCACACTCGCCCGGCCGGACCACACCGGCGCACCGGAGAAGGGACTGCCAGCACCATGACCGAACCCCGAGGGCCCGTCGACTCCTCCCGGATCCCACGCTTCGCCGGCCCCGCCACGTTCGCCCGGCTGCCCCGCCTCGACGAGGTGGCCCGCGCCGATGTGGCCGTGGTGGGCGTCCCGTTCGACGCCGGCGTCTCCTACCGCCCCGGCGCCCGCTTCGGGCCCGCCGCGGTCCGTGAGGCCAGCCGGCTGCTCCGCCCCTACCACCCGGGGCTCGACGTGTCCCCGTTCGCCACCCAGCAGGTGGCCGACGCCGGTGACATCGCCGTCAACCCGTTCGACATCGGCGAGGCCATCGAGACCATCCAGGACGCCGCCGACCGCCTCCAGGCCGACGGCACCCGCCTGGTCACCATCGGCGGCGACCACACCATCGCGCTGCCGCTGCTGCGCGCCGCCGCACGGCGGCACGGCCCGGTCGCGGTGCTCCACTTCGACGCGCACCTGGACACCTGGGACACCTACTTCGGCGCCGAGCACACCCACGGCACCCCGTTCCGCCGGGCCGTGGAGGAGGGCGTCGTCGACACCTCCGCCCTCTCGCACGTCGGCACCCGCGGTCCGCTGTACGGCAAGGAGGACCTCACCGAGGACCAGAAGCTGGGCTTCGGCATCGTCACCTCCGCCGATGTCTACCGGCGCGGCGCCGACGAGGTGGCCGACCAGCTGCGCGGGCGCATCGGCGACCGGCCGCTGTACATCTCCATCGACATCGACTGCCTCGACCCGGCCCACGCCCCCGGCACCGGCACCCCGGAGGCGGGCGGCCTGACCTCCCGGGAGCTCCTGGAGATCCTGCGCGGGCTCGCGGGATGCCATCTGGTCGGCGCGGACGTGGTGGAGGTGGCGCCCGCCTACGACCACGCCGAGATCACCTCGGTCGCGGCCTCCCACGTCGCCTACGACCTGATCGGCCTGCTCGCGCTGCGCCCTGGTCTGCCTGCTCGCGGAGCATGACCTGCTCGCGCCGCATGACCTGTGCTCGCGCCGCATGATGGGAAGTGATCGCGCGCACGCGCACCGGTGGCGAAGAAGGGCGGGGCGGCATGGCGAGGAGTGCGGGCAAGGTCCTGCTCACCGGCTGGTTCAGCTTCCTCGACGGCGAGGCCACCGCGGGCGATGTGCTCGCCCTGCGCCGGGTGCGCGCCGTTCTGGACCACGCCGGTATCCCGTACGACGTGGCCTGGAGTCCCGGTTACCGGGCCGAGGCCCTGCATCTGTCCGACGCGGCCGAGGACTCCTACTCCCATCTGGTGTTCCTGTGCGGGCCGCTGCACGGCCCCCAGGTCGAGGAGTTGCACACCCGGTTCCGGCACTGTGTGCGCGTCGCCGTCGGCACTTCCGTGATCGACGCCTCGTCGCCGGCGGTCGGCGGCTTCCACCAGGTCCTGGCGCGCGACGCGCCCGGCGGCGCGCCCGGAGTGCGCGACCTCGCCGCCGGAGCCCCCGCCGGCGCCGCCACACCGGTCGTGGGCGTCGTCCTCACCCATGGACAGGGCGAGTACGGGCGGGCGCGGCGCCATGACGAGGTGGCCGAGGCACTGACCCGCTGGCTGGCGGCCAAGGACTGTGCCCGGCTGGAGCTGACCACCCGTCTGGACACCCGCGACTGGCGCCTGTGCGCCACTGCGGAACAGTTCGAGTCCGTGGTGCGACGGCTGGACCTGGTGGTCACCGACCGGCTGCACGGCCTGGTGGTGGCGCTGCGGTCGGGTGTTCCGGCCCTGGCGGTCGACCCCGTCGACGGCGGGGCCAAGCTGAGCGCCCAGGCGCGGGCCCTTGACTGGCCCGCCACGCTCGGCGCCGGACAGCTCCACCCCGCCGAGCTCGACCGGTGGTGGCGATGGTGTCTCACCTCGGGGCGCGCCCTGGCCGAGCGGCGCCGCCGCGAACTTTTGGCCACACCCGCGCGCGGCGCCGCCGTGGACGCCACGGACGCGGTGCTGACGGCGCTGTCGGCGGCGGTCTCCACCAGCCCCGGCCGGCCGCGCGGCGGCTGACCGGGCTTCCGGCCCGCCGTGGCACCGCCACGCGGCGCCTGCGCCAGAAAGTCGCCTCGGGGCCGCCGGAATCGGCCTCTTGGCGGCCTTCCACGGGTGCCTGGGCGGCCGGTGCCCACGGTCGCGGAGAACTCCTCCACCGCCTCGCCCCCGGCCCCGCGAACGGCCGTCAAAGCCCGTGCCACATACCGCCTGAGCTGGTCTTTCGCTGGCTCCGTGGCTATGTTTCAGCCCTTGTGTGTGTCACCCCTCGGGAAAGGGGAGCGAGTGGACCGGAACATACGCACGGTGGACGACGTCCTGCGGCTCCTGGACGGCCTGTTCGCGCCGGAGGCCGACCGCTGGACGGCCGGTGGTGCCTCCTGGTGGGACGGTTTCTACGCGGACCGGTCCAAGCCGGTGCCGTTCTTCGCGGCCAAGCCCGACGAACATCTGGTGTCCTGTCTCGACCGTGGGCTGATCGCCCCGGGCCGGGCCCTCGACCTGGGGTGCGGCCCCGGCCGCAACGCCCTCCACCTCGCCTCCCGGGGCTTCACGGTGGACGCCGTCGACCTCTCGCCCACGGCCATCGCCTGGGCCGAGGAGCGCGCCCGGGAGACCGGGGCCGAGATCCGGTTCCACCACGGCGACGCCTTCGCCCTCACCACCGGCGAACTCGCCGGTCCATACGACCTGATCTGCGATTCCGGCTGTTTCCACCATCTTCCCCCGCACCGCCGGATCAGCTACCTCGACCTTGTCGAGCGCGTCCTGGCCCCCGGCGGCCATCTCGCCCTCACCTGCTTCGCGGCGGGCGCCATGGGCTCGGAACTCCCCGACGCGGCCTTCTACCGCCAGTCCGGGCTGCACGGTGGTCTCGCCTACACACCCGAGTCCCTGCGCTGGATCTTCTCCGAGCTGACCGAGATCGAACTGCGCCGCATGCGCGACGAGCCCCCCGACTCCCCGCTCTTCGGGGAGCCGTTCCTGTGGACAGCCCTCTTCCGCCGCGCCACGGAGACGGGGAGCACGGCGGTCCGAGGGCCGGCCGCCACCTGACGGCCCGGACCGGATTCCGGCGCGGACGTCGGACGGCCTGGCGCCGCCCGAGCCGTGTCCGCACCGGAACCCGGACCATCACCGCCCCGGTGGGGTCACCCGGTGGGGTCACCCGGTGGGGTCACTCGCAGCCGTACTGCCAGTTCCAGCCCACGAAGGTGTGCCGCAGCTCCACGTCGAAACGGCAGCTCGCCGTCCCGTCGGCCGCCAACGCGACGTAGGAGTGGTGGGTGTTGGCGTACCAGTCGCCGGTCGGATCGAAGACGCCCTGGTACGTGAAGTCGGCGTGCGCTTCGGAGTTGACCGCGGCGCAGTCCGTGACACAGTCGTCCTTCGCGGTCTGCGAGGCGAGCGACCAGCCGGCGTCCCACGGCTCGCGGTTCCACTCCTGGGTGGCCGTGGTGCCGGCCGTCGGGATGCGGCCGTCCGCCGTCTCCCACGAGGACGTGGTGTACAGGCCCGTCATCCGGATGTTGCAGCAGTCGTACATCTCGTTCCAGCCGCGCAGCTGATGGCCGGTGGCGGCGGTGGCGGTGCCGGACGAGCGGGCCGAGGCGGCCGAGGCCGGGCCGTGCTGGACGGAGGCCGGTTCCGGCTTGCAGTCGGCGCCGATGGTGATCCGCCCCGACACGGCCTGGCCGGGCTCCGGAACCGGGAGCTCGCCGGTCAGCCGGACACCGTCACAGGACTTCGGCGCCGGGTCGGACTCCTGGGCCACCGCCACCGTCGTACCACCCAGGAGCGCCACCAGGGAGATGGCCGACACGGCCGCGATTCTTAACCGGGTGCTCACGTCTCACGCCCTTCGATCCGATCCGGTCCTCAACGGGCAGCGCACGTCTCGCCCGTGCGCCGCCCGGTCACGCGGATGATCGTAAAGGGGCGGCGCTGCGCGGGAGCGGGGGATCGCGAAGGTTGGCAGGAAGGTGGCACGTGGCATCCAACGCCCAGCGGCTGGTGGCCGGTGGGGTGCCGCCGCCGGTTCCGGCTCCGGCTAAGGTGGCCCCGGGTCCCACCGAGGGGCCCGGGGGAGGGGTGATGCACGGCGATGTCGAGGCCGAGGGGGCCGGAGGGCTGCGCACGGCCGCGCGCGTCGGCACACTGGCCCTGATCGCGGGCCTTCCGGTGGTGGTGCTCGGCGGTCTCGCCCTCTGGCTCGGGCCGCGGATCACCGAGGGGCTGGACCACCGTGCGGTGGCCGCCTGGCGGACGGTGTTCACCGCGATCGTCATCCAGGGCGTGCCGTTCCTGCTGCTGGGCACCGTGGTGTCGGCCATCATCAGCGCGTTCGTACCGGCCTGGGTCTTCACCCGGGTGCTGCCGCGCAACCCGGCCCTCGCCGTACCCGTGGCGGGCGCCGCCGGGGCGGTGCTGCCGGGGTGCGAATGCGCGTCGGTGCCGGTGGCCGGCAGCCTCATGCGGCGCGGGGTGGCCCCGGCGGCGGCGCTGGCCTTTCTGCTGTCGGCCCCGGCCATCAACCCGATCGTGCTGGTCGCGACCTATGTGGCCTTCCCCGACACGCCCTGGATGGTGGCCGCCCGTCTGATCGCCTCGCTGCTGACGTCCGTCGCCATGGGCTGGCTGTGGATCCGGGCGGGCCGCGAGGAGTGGCTGCGGCTGCCGAAGGGGCCCACCGGGCACACCCCCGGCGCGAGCCGCGCGGAGGAGTTCCGGGTCTCGCTCCAGCACGACTTCCTGCACGCCGGGGGCTTCCTGGTGGTCGGCGCGGCGGCCGCGGCCACGTTCAATGTCGCGGTGCCGCACTCCGTGCTGCGGCTCTTCTCCGACTCCCTGTGGCTCTCGCTGCCCATGCTGGGGCTGCTCGCGGTGGTCCTCGCGGTCTGCTCCGAGGCGGACGCGTTCGTCGCCGCGTCGCTCACCGGGTTCTCGCCCACCGCCCGGCTCGCCTTCATGGTGGTCGGCCCGATGGTGGACCTGAAGCTCATCGCCCTCCAGTCCGGCACGTTCGGGCGCGCCTTCGCGGTCCGTTTCTCGTCGGCCACCTGGGTCATGGCGGTGCTGTGCAGCGGACTGGTGGGGTGGTGGCTGCTGTGAAGCGCAACGTCCAGGTGTTGCTGCTGCTGTTCCTCGGCGTCGGTCTGCTGCACATCTCCCTGCTGACCGATCTGTATCTGCGCTATGTGCGTCCGGGCCTGCGTCCCGCGCTCATCGCCTCCGGGGTGCTGCTGATCGTGCTCGGGGCGGTCAGCGCCGCCCGCGACGGCTTCCCCTTCAACCGTCCCCGCACGGACGGCCACGACCACCACGACGGCCATGGCCACGGCCACGACCACGCGGGCGGACCGAAGGTGGCCTGGCTGCTGTACGTACCGGCCCTGACCATCCTGTTCCTGGCGCCGCCCGCGCTCGGCTCGTACACCGCCGCCCGCGACGAGGCGGCGGCCCCGAAGGCCCCCTCCTCCTCGTCCTCCTCGGGTGAGAGCCTCTTCCCCGCCCTGCCGGACACCGGTGTGGTGCCGATGTCGCTGAACGACTTCAGCGCCCGTGCGGTCTGGGACACCGACCGCACGCTGAAGGGCCACACCGTCCGGCTCACCGGATTCGTCACCCCCTCGGGCCACGGCACCTGGTACGTCAGCCGGCTCGTCATCAGCTGCTGCGCCGCCGACGCCCAGGTGCGCAAGGTGCGGGTGCACGGGGCCCCGGCACCGCCCGCCGACGCCTGGGTGACGGTCACCGGCACCTGGCATCCCACCGGGAAGGTGGGCACGGACGACGCCAGCCCCGCCCTGGACGCCACCGCCGTACGGCGCGTCCCCGAGCCCAAGGACCCGTACCACGACCTGGGCTGACGAAGGGTCAGTCAGGAGCCGCCGTGCCGTCCGGCGGCGGCTCGTCCGCGGAGCCCTCCTCGGCCCGCGGCGGTGCGGGCTCGACGGCCGCCAGGGGCGCCGCCAGGGACGCCGGCATCGCGCCGGGCTTGCTGTTGACGTAGGTGGTGAGCCGGTGGACCTGACGCTCCAGGGCCCTGATCCGGTCCACGATGTCCTCGGGCAGGTTCGCCATCAGTCTGTCTCCTCCAGATACAGATCGGCGGTCTCCGGGCGCCCCCGCTCCGGGGCGGTGACCTTGATGCCGACGACGCGGTAGCGGGCGTCCAGCCCCTCGGCGAACCACAGGTCCTTGATGCGCAGCCGCACGGTCGTGCCGAGCAGCGCGGGCGTGGTGTCCGGGCCGAGGCGGATCCGCACCGAGGGGATGACCACCGCACCGCGCAGGGCGGCGAGTTCGGACCGGGCGAACGCGTCGAGCGTCGCCTTGTCGGTGACATTGCTGTGATCGGACGAGGTGTCCAGGCGGGGGAACCCGGCCGCGAGGAGATCCTCGGCCACCTGCTCCCCGGACATCACCGGGCCGCCCGCCCCGCTCTCCGGGGTGCCGCCCCTGGCCCGCGCGGTCGTCCCGCCGCGCGTGGCGTCGCGGGGGAAGGAGTACGACAGCACATCGCCCGGCAGATCCAGCATCACCGGCTGGTCGCCCACCCGGATGGCCGGAGAGCCGAGCTGGAGCTGCTTCACCCGCCGCCCGGTCACCGGATCGCGGTACACCGCGATCCGGTGCTCGAAACCGGGCTCCATCGCCGCGAGCTGCCCGATCGCCTCCTCCACCAGGGTCTCGTCACCGTCGCTGTAGGCCACCGTACGGGCCGCGGTGGGGGCCGTCGGCTGGTACTCCACGCCGATGTGGCCGCCTTCGGACCCTTGCATGTAGTCCCACAGCCGACGGACGATCTCCAGGTGGTCGAGGGTGGTGAAGCTCAGGTTCGCGCGGATGTAGCGCCGGCCCGCGTAGGAGTCGAACGTGGCCGCCTGCACCCCGACCGTGGTGAGGCCCCGGTCGTCCGTGGCCGGGGTGAGCGTCCAGACGATACCGCCCCAGCAGACTTCGTTCCCCCGTTCCAGGTAGACCGCGGTGCGCCCCTCCACCAGCTCCCGGACCCGGCGGGCCATACGGGCGTCGGGCACCGGCACGGTCGCGGTGAGCGAACCGGGCTTGCCGAGGTAGTCGTCGTACTCCACCTCCCGCAGGGGCAGCACATCGATGGCCTGATCGGTGCGCAGATCGGTGAAGACGGCGCGGTAGCGGGTGTCCACGGCGGTCACGCCACCGGATCGACGCGGATGAAGCGATCGTCGAAGTGCACCCGCGTCCCCGCGATGGACGAGCGGTAGGCGGCGGTCGCCGTGTAGACGGCGCCCGGGGTCAGGTTGCCCACCGGGAAACAGGTGGAGATCGAGGCCCGCCCGGCGCCGGAGAGGGCCGCCGCCCGGTCGTCGGACGGGGCGAGCACCTCGGCGCCGCTCTGCGTCCTGAGCCGGAACGAGATGTACGCGGTGGCGTCCCCGTCGGCGGCCGTGAAGGCGCCGAAGGTGAGGGACACCCACCGGGACGCCGGGGCGGTGAAGGTGGCGGTGAGCGTGGCGACGGTGTCGGTGAGCATCTCCTGGTAGGTGGCGGAGGTGGTGGCTCCCCAGTCCGCCGTGTGCCGGAGCACGGTGTCGGGGATGAGCTTCGCCCACTGGGTGCCGTCCCAGCGCTCCAGCCGCCCGCCCGTGTCGCGGTACTGGCCGACGTACGCGCCGTTGTGCGGCGCGCCGCCCGCCGCGGGGACGATGCCGCCCAGCGCCACGGTGTAGCGACGGCGGTCGGTGATGGCCGAGGCCCAGGTGATGCCCTTGGCGGCGGACGCCCCGGCGGGTACGGCGACCTCGTGGAGGAGTTCGGCGTTCTTGGGCACGGCCGGGGCGGTGGGCGAGCTCGCCGCCGTCCCCTGGAGCACCTCCAGCGTCGCCTCGTACTTGCCCGAGCCGTCGTAATCGGTGTCGTAGACCCGGACGATCACCGCGTCCACGCGCGGCAGGCTGGCGTGGCCGTCGGCGAAGGTCAGCAGGGTGTCGGCGTCGACGGTCACGGGGTAGCCGCCCTGGGCCCCGGTGGAGGTGCCGGGCACCCACACCTGGCCGGGGGAGAGCTTGGCCTGCATACCGGTGGCGGCGGTGCCGGTGAGGTGCAACCCGCCGAACACACACCCCGCCCGGGTCAGCAGCGGTCCGGCGGAGGCCATGCCGAGGCCGACAGCCAGCCGGGTGTCCTCACGGGTCTGTCCATTGGGCAGGTGCCAGGCGGAACGAACGGTCATGAAACGGCTCCTGGATGCGGGAAGAGGCGGGTGCGGGCCGGTGGGCGGTGCCGGGCGGTCACCAGTCGGCACCGCGCCAGGCGACGGTGACGTCCGCCGCCCCGCCGGACGCGGACTCGGCCCGGAACGACAGCTGGGAGGTGCCGGGCGGCAGGGTGAACGACTCCTCGGGTGCGCTGCCCGGGGTCGCGGTGTGACGTCGCGACGCGGTGCCGTTGAACATCACGGTCCCCTCGGCCGTGTCGACGACGAGTTCGTCGTCCGGGGCGAGGGTGATCGCGTACTCGAGCCAGTCGCCGGTGGTGCGGTTGGCCAGCCGTGGCGTGGTGCACGGACCGGTGAAGGTGATCACGGGGTGGGCGGGGGCACTGCCGGTGTTCTCCACGTTCAGATCGCCGGTGGACTCGGGGGTGCCCCAGATCAGCGGCCAGCCGAGCGGCCAGGTCAGGCCGGGCTCCGGCCGGGGGAGACCGACGGTCTCCCGCCGTGCCACCGCCTCGTAGCGGCGTGGGTCGCTCGCCTTCCACTGGAGCGTCATCTTCGCCAGGCGGCTTGCGGTGAACTGCCGGTCGGTGGGTACGACGCGCTGGGTGACCCGGGCCCGTACGGCCAGCGTCTCGCCGTGCAGCCGTACCGCGAGCCACTCCTCCTCGTCGCGTACGGCGGTGGCGGCGCGCAGCGCGCGCAGCGCGTCGCGCACGGCCTGTGGCCCGGCGTCCGGGTCGGGCGCGAACCACACCTGCGCGGTGACCGTACGGGCCTGTGCCCACTGCGAACCGGGCCAGCCGCCGTGCCCCACCGGGCGGTCGGCGTCGGAGGTGTCGAGGGCGGGCAGCTCCTCCCAGCCGGTGAGCCCCTCGGCGGCGATCCAGTAGTCGGTGCCGGGGCCCATCAGCAGCCCGGCCCACTGCACCTGCCCATCGGCGGTGATCAGCGGCCCCGGTTCGGTGGTGCTGGTCCGGCTCGCCATGTCACTCACCCCCTCGCCTTCATCAGGAACATCAGATCCTCGGCGGTCTGCCGGGCGGTGGCGCCCGGGGCCTCGTGGTAGTGCTCGATGACGAACCCGCCCGGTGGCCTGCCGGAGGCGGCCGGGCCGGGCGCGGGCCCGGTGCGGGCGAGCAGCGTGTGCAGCCGGTTCAGCGGCAGGACGGCCTCGGCCTGCCCGCCCTCGGCGAGCAGCGCGAGCGTGCCGCCGGGGCGGGGCAGTACGACGCCGCCCTGGGCGAGCGTGGGGATGGTGGGGATGTTCACCCCGAACGACCGGCCGCCGATTCCCCCCGGCACCCAGGAGGGCACCGAGACCTTGACCCGGTTCAGCGCGCCGATCGCCCGGTTGACCAGCCCGATCACTCCGTTGAGCGGCCCGCGCACGGCCCCGAGCACGGCGCTGAACGCACCCCTCACGATGCCCGCCAGCCCGCTGAAGGCGCGCTGGATGCCGCTTCGGGCGGAGCGGAAGGCGCCCGGGACGCGCTCGGAGAAGAACGACAGCAGGGGCCGTACCACGGCCATGATGGCGTGGATGACCGTGGTGATGATGGTCTTGTAGAGGGTGAAGTAGGTCTTCACCACCGTCCAGATGACCTTCAGTACGACCGTGAACGCCGTCTTGATGGCGTTCCAGGTCGTCTGGACCACGCGCCTGGCCACCCGCATGGTGGTGCCGATGACCTGGCCGATGATCCGGAAGGCGGCCTGGACGACGCGCTGGACGGTCTTGGACTGCAGGGCCATGTCGACCAGCTTCATGATCAGCGGCATCAGCAGGGCCATGACGACCCCGAAGACATTCGCCTTCATGGCGGTGTTCAGGCCCTTCTGGGCCGTGGTCACCCCCTGGAGTCCCGTCTTCATCCGCCCCATGAGCCCGCCCCCGGTCGCCGCGCTGCGCCCCGCCGTGCTCATGGACCTCCCGCTCTTGGCGACGGAGCGCTCGGCGGCGTCGGCGTTGCGCTGGAGGGTGCGCATCGAGGTGGCCGACTTGTCGACGTCGGCCTTGATACGGCCGACGGCGGAACCCGCCTGGGTGGCCGTACGGGCGAGCCGGGCGACGCTCGTATCGGCCTGACCGGTGCCGTTCTTGAGTTTGACCAGTGCGGACGATGACCTGTTGAGTGCCGCGATCAGTGACATGGCTGCCTCCTTCCCGGCTCGTCAGCCCAGGGCTCGGGTCAGGCTGCTGATGCGTTGCTCGAGGCGGTTGATCCGCTCGGCGGTTTCGCTGAAGGACCGCGTGTTGCCGATGTGCGCCTGCTGCTGCGGGGCGCCGCGCCGGATCTCGGTCCGCAGGGCGTCCAGCCGCCGGTTGGCCCGGGTGGCCTGGCCCAGGGCTCGGCCGGTGACGCGGCCGAGCGATTGGCGGGTGTTCCGCAACGTCACCGTGGCCTGCTCGGCGATCCGTGTCGCCCGCTCCGCGACGCCGCGTACGGTGGCGATCTCGCGCTTGAGGGAATCCGGGTCCAGACCGCGCCTCTTGTCCAGGATCTCCTGGAGGTCGAACACCGTCTTCTCGGCGTTGAACAGTTTGAAGCCGAGCGAGGCTCCGACCGCCTCGGTCTTGATGCCGCTGGTCTCGCCCTTCACCGCCGCGGGGTGCACGATGGCCTTCGCGGCGTCCACGGCGTCTTTGACGATCTTCTTGCCGGCCGTGTTCAGGGCGGCGTGCACTCTGCGGTCGATCTCCTGGCCCATGGACCTCATCGGATCGATCGATCCCGTCATCTTCCTTCCCCTCAGCTCCAGAACGCCTCGTCGGCCGAACGTCTCCTCAGCCGAAGAACCGCGCCAATTCCGCCGCCGTCGGCGACGGCCCGGTGGCGGCCGGGCCGCCGGACGCGTCGACGGGCTCCGTCTCCGCCCCCGCTCCGGCCCCCGGCCTCGGCACCGGTACCGGCGTCTGGGGCGGGTCCGCGTACTCGTCGCGGTTGACCGACGCGAACATCCAGTTGGCGATCGCCAGGTGGTCCACGGTTGCCGCCAGCAGATGGTCGGTCAGCGTCCACTCCGCGGCCTCGCCCTCCCGCGACCGTACGAACGCCGAGTCCGGTGGCAGATGGCGCACCAGGACCGCCAGACGGCGTGAGGACAGCTCCTCGCGGTGCCAGTCGAGCAGATCGACGCCGTAGTACCGCAGCAGATCGGCCTCCAGCGCCTCGGCGTGCTCCTCCACGAGCGCGCCGAGGCTCAGCCTTCCCCCACGCCGAGCCCGGTGTCCTGGCCGTACGCCTCCAGGATCGCGGCGATGTCCTGCACGCTCACCTCGTGTGCGCACAGTCGCTGGTAGCTCTCCTCGCCCATCAGGAGGGCGAGCAGTCCGTCCAGGTCGTTGTCCTTCAGCTCGGCCAGGGCGTGCGCGGAGCGGCGGGGGATCTCGGTGGGCAGCGAGAACGTCTCCCCGTCCACCTCGAAGTCCCAGGTCAGGCCCAGCGCTTCGAGGCGCTGGGCGCGAGCGGCGTTGACATTGAACGCGGACATGGGTGACGGCTCCTTCGCGGTGGAGATCTTTCGTGGGCGGGGTCTTCGCGGCGGGGGCGGCGCGGTCGGGGCGGCGCGGTCAGGATCCGGCGAACGCCGGGTCGTTCATCAGCCAGGTGGCCAGCGGGGTGGCGTTGTCCACGGCCAGCGCCGTGAAGGTGACGCCGAGCCGGACCGCGGCCGTACGGGTGAGCTGGAGCTCCTCGGTCTCGGTGACCTGGCCGCGGCGGATGACGAACCGGTACCTGATGACATCGCCGTCCGCGAACTCCACGCCCAGCATCCGCTCGTCCTTCTTCGGCTCGGCGGCGAGTTCATAGCGGTACACCTGGGACCCGGCCTCGGTCTCCGTCACCGCATCACCGCCGAAGAAGAACGGCAGGGTGTCCTCGTTGAGCTGGAGGAGCTGGAACTTCAGAGTGAGATCGCGGTCGGAGTAGACGAAGCGGGCGGGGCTGACCGACTGCCAGGTGTCCACCGGGTCGATCTTGTCCTTCTTGTTGAACTTGATGCCGTCGGTGGTGGTGTACCCGAGGTCCTTCCAGCCCGCCGCCCACTCCGTGGAGACATCGGCCGGGACGGTGGTGCCCAGCGGTGCGGTCAGGATGCGGCCGGTCCCCGCGACACGGATCTCATTGGGGTTCATTCCGGGCATGCGTGGCTCCTTGTGGCGTGATGAGGACAGGCGGCCGGCTACGCCGGGCGGATCGAGAGCCGGGCCGTGGACAGATAGCGGCTGGCCGCGGCGTGGAGGTAGTCGGGCAGCCAACGGGGGCCGTCCACCTCGGAGACATCGGTGACGCGGGCGGTGCCGAAGGTGGTGCCGCGCACGGTGAACAGCGCCGTACGGGCGGCCGTGGCGACGGTGTGGGCGGTGGGTTTGTCCGGGCCGTACACCTCGAGGTCGACCAGCGGCTGGTCCAGGTGGATGTCCTCCACCCAGACCCCGCCCGCCCGGGAGACCAGCACGGCCTTCTGGGTCCCGTCGAAGTCCGGCGGGGTCCGGTTGTCCACCAGCACCCCGGCCAGTTCGGGGCGGTTCTGCAAATGCTCGACGACGAGGCGCTCGACGTCAGGAAAGATCACCAAGGGCTCGGTCATGCGCGCACTCCTTGCTGTGGTCAGGGGCTGCGCACAGCGAAAAGCGGCGGGGCCGTGGCCCGTTCCCCGGGCACAGCTCCGCCGCTGGCACCAAGTGTGATTGACCTGGCGCCCCTTGACAACCACTTGTCGTCACTTGTCCCAAGATGACCAAGGGGTCCGCAGGTCAGTCATGTCGCCGTGCGGCGCGCTCGGCCGCGAACACATCCTCCAGCCGGTAGAGGAACGCCTTGCCCTGGCGGCCCGCGGGCCGCAGACGCTCCAGCTGCACCCACTTGCGGATGGTGGCCGGGGTGACGCCCACCTCCAGGGCGGCCACGGCGGCGGTCAGCAGGGGGTATTCGGGCGCCCGAGTGGTCCTCACCGGTTCACCGCCGGTGCGGCGGAACGGCCGTCCAGGGCGGCGGTGATCTCCTCCAGGGCGATCCCGCCGCCGGCCGAGAGCTCCGCCCACTCGCCCTCCGGCCAGGAGTGCCGGTGCGCCCGGTCCGCATGGCAGCCACAGGCCGGGTGCGGGCAGCGGCAGCCGGGGTTGATGCACAGCACCGCCCGGCGCAGCGGGAAGGCCCGCAGCGAGACCGAGGCGCACAGCGGGCAGCGGCCGCGCAGCCGGACCACGGGCTCGGCGTCCCCGAGCGCGCCCGCGCAGCGTCGCGCCATCGCGCTGACCTCGTCCAGCAGATGGCGCATCAGCACCGGGTCGGCCTCGACCCGCTCCAGCAGCCCCGCCAGGCGTACCAGCCGGACCTCGACCGTTCCCCTGGCCGCGGGCGGCAGGCCGAGCCGGTCGTGGACGGCCTCCTCCAGCTCCACGACGCCGTCGGTGATGTCGCGCAGGGTGTCGGAGACCCGCAGGCGCAACGGTGCCGAGGGCCCGTGGCGGTCGGCGCCGTCCCGCCGCCGGCCCGCGCCGGAGCGGCGCGGGGTGGCGGCCAGCTCCGCCCGCAGTTCGGGGAACTGCCGTACCAGGACGGTGATCCAACGGCTCGCTGTGATGCGGTCAGGGTGCGCGAACGCGTCCTTGCTCAACGGAAACCCCCCGGGTCGTCTGCCTCTTCGCTCCCTAGGAACCGCGGTCCACGCGGAACGGTTCCTACCGGAATGAGGCTTTCGAGGGGTGGCCGGGGGTCGGTCAGGGGAGGATCGAGTCGACATAGCCGCCGTCGACGCGGACGGCGCCGCCGGTGGTGGCCGAGGCGAGCGGGGAGCTGAGGTAGACCGCCATGTTGGCGATCTCCTCGGGCTCGATCAGCCGCTGGAGCAGCGACTGCGGCCGGTGCTTGGCCATGAACTCCCGCTGCGCCTCCTCCCAGGGCAGCTCCGGGTCCACCAGCTCGTACACGAAGTCCTCGACCCCGCCGGTGTGGGTCGGCCCGGCGATCAGCGAGTTGACCGTGACCCCGGTGCCGGCGGCCTCCTTGGCGAAGCCGCGGGTGACGGCGAGCAGCGCGGTCTTGGACATCCCGTAGTGGATCATCTCGGCGGGGATGACGACGGCGGAGTCACTGGCGACGTTCAGGATCCGGCCCCATGAGCGGTCCTTCATCCCGGGCAGATAGCCGCGGATCATCCGGACGGCGGCCAGGACGTTCACCTCGAAATAGCGCCGCCACTCCGCGTCGCTGATCTCCAGCGCCGGAGCGGCCCCGAAGATGCCGAGGTTGTTGACCAGGACATCGGCGTCCGGAACGGCGCCGGTGACCTGGCGGGCGCCGTCCTCGGAGGTGATGTCGCCGGGGGCGGGGACGAACGAGCCGCCCGCCGTCTCCTCCTCGAGCTTCTGGATGGCGGCCTCGACGGACTCCGGCCGGCGGCCGTTGACGGCGACACGGGCGCCCGCCCGCGCCAGGCCGGCCGCGATGGCGAACCCGATGCCCTGGGTGGAGCCGGTGACCAGGGCGGTCTTACCGGAAAGGTCGATCTGCACGGCGCTCCTTCGTCGATGCCTTGGACGCCCGCAATGCTTGCGTGCGCCTTTAGTTGCATGCGCGCCATACTAGCGCAGTCGGCTCGATGAAGGCGGTCTCCGCCGCGGGGATTCGGCCACGGACGTCGGGTGCGCACCGTGCGGTCATCACATCACGGGGCCGCCCGCTCGCCGGTGTGCGCCGGATTTTCGCCGAGCGCGGGTGTCGGACCGGCGCGCGGCGGTCCGCGAAAGCGGTGGACCCCGCCCGGCAAGGGGCGGACCCCGCCCGGCAAGGGGCGGACCCCGCCCGGCAAGGGGCGGACCCCGCCCGGCAAGGGATGGACCCCGCCCGGAAAGGGGCGGGGTCCACGGCCGCGGGAAGCGCGTTCGCACGCGCCGGGTGCCTCAGGTGCGGTAGGCGTAGTAGGCCGAGTTCGGGTACGAGGCGATGATGCTGGCCACGGACCTGCGGTAGGTGTTCACCGAGTGGTAGGTCAGATACGGGACCCCGCTCGCGCTCCGGTAGGTGACGACCATGGTGTGGTCCTTGGACCCGTCCTTGTCGAAATCCATCTGCATCACGTCGCCGACGCCCATGTCGTAGACGTTCGCCAGGTTGGTGGCCCGCTTGGAGTCCAGCGTGAACCAGGACCACTCGTTGGCGCCCACCCAGGACGTCGACTGGTACGAGGTGTCGTACCACCAGCTGTGGTAGTCGTCGTAGTCGCCGGACTGGTGGGCCCAGCCGCCCGCCTTCAGGGCCTGGCTCACGAAGTTGGTGCAGTCCCCGCCGTCGTCGTTGAACTTCCGGTAGGCGGTGTTGTAGTTCTGCCAGTACTTCTCCGCGTACGAGGCCATCGCCGCGTAGTCATAGCTGCCCGCGGGCTTCGTCTGCGGCCGGGACGGCACCGTGGTGGCGGCGGGCGTCGCCTCGGGCAGGGCCGTCGTCCCGGCCGCCACCCGCGCCGTACCGGGCTCGTTGACCGCCAGCGGACCGTCGTCGGCCGAGGTGAGGCCGGTCAGCTGCCACGTCCCGTCCGCCGCGGCGGTGAAGCTCAGCCGGTGGTGTGCCTGGAAGCCGGTGGTCGTGGGCTCGTCGCCGCGCACCTTCCGGTACGTCAGCGTCGTGGTCTCGGTGGCCTGGACCGTGGCGTGCCCGGCCTCGACCCGCACCCCGTCCACCGCCACCCGGGTGTCGGCGGAGGTGTACGCCTCGCCCAGGGCCGCCAGCCGCGCCTTGCGGGTGCGCAGCGCGGACAGCGCGGTGTCCTCGGCCCGGGTCGCGCCGGCCGACAGGCGGACGTTGTTCGCGGCGAGCGGGGCCGCGCGCCGCGCCGACCGCTCGTTGTCCAGCAGAGCCGCCGTGCGCTGGGTCAGCACCGCGTCGGCCAGCCGTCCGAAGGACTGCGCGGTCGCGGCGTCCACGGTGCCGGCCGCCGCCGCGCTCTCCGCCGCGCTCGCGGCGGAGGCGGGCAGAGCCACGGCGGACAGGGCCGCCGTCAGCACGGCCCCCACGGCGGCGGATCTGAAGGTCGTTGACTTCACGTGTATGTCCCCTCCACACTCCCGGACCGGACGGACCGGGGCCACCGCATCATCACATGAACTCCATGGATGCGAGGCTCATGTGATGATTTCGGTCGGGTGCGGAACGGGCCCTACCGCGTCGTCACCAGGTGACGGGCAGCTCATGCGCTCCGTAGATGACCATGTCGCTGCGCATCGGGACCTCCTCCGGGGGCACGGCGAGCCGCAGTCCCGGGAACCGGCGGATCAGCCCGCGGTAGCCCGCCACCAGCTCGATCCTGGCCAGATGCTGGCCCAGGCACTGGTGGATGCCGTATCCGAAGGCGAGATGGCTGCTGCGGGCACGCTCGATGTTCAGCGTGTCCGGGTCGTCCACCAGCGCCGGGTCCCGGTTCACCGCGGGGATCGAGACGGCCACGGACTGGCCGGCCGTGATGGTGACACCGCCGATGACGACGTCCTCCAGCGCGATGCGGACGGGGAAGGCGTTGACGATGCTGAGGTAGCGCAGCAGCTCCTCGACGGCCCGCGGAAGGAGCGACTCGTCCTCCCGCAGCCGCCGCAGCTGCTCGGGGTGGCGCAGCAGGGCGAAGGTGCCGAGGCTGAGCATGTTGGTCGTGGTCTCGTGACCGGCGATCAGCAGCAGCCCCGCGATACCGGCGATCTCCTCGTCGGTGAATTCGTCGACGGCGGTCAGCAGGGAGATCAGATCGTCCCGCGGCTCCTTGCGCTTGGCTTGGATCAGCGTGCCCAGGTACGTCTGGAGCGCGGCCCGCCCGGCGACGAACTCCTCGTCGGTGCGGTCCTGGCGCAGCAGCTGAGCGGCCACGGTCTGGAACAGCTCCCGCTCCTCGTACGGCACACCGAGCATCTCGCAGATCACCAGCGAGGGGATGGGCAGGGCGAAGTGCCGGACCAGATCGGCCGGTTTGCCCGCCGCCTCCAGGGCGTCCAGCCGCTCGGCCACGATGTCCTCTATGCGCTCCTCCAGCGCACGCATCCGCCGCACCGTGAAGTACTTGGTGAGCTGCCCCCGGTAGCGTCCGTGCTCCGGCGCGTCCATGGCCAGGAACGACCCCGCCCCGCTGCTCCGCTCCCGCCGGATCGACTCGGGGACCTCCCGCATCGCGTCGTCGCCGCGCCAGCGCTCGGCGCTGAAACGAGGGTCGCGCAGCACCTCCCGCGCCTCGTGATAGCCGGTCACCAGCCAGCCGGCGCTGCCGCCGACGAACCTCAGCGGACTGATCGGCGGCCCGCTGAGCAGCGCGCGTGCCGGGTTGATGTAGTCGTCCCGCTCATTCGGATACGAAGGGAGGTCTCGGAGGTCGTCATGGGTCGTGGGCATCGGTGTGTTCACGATGGCTCTCCTTCGTGATTCCTGGAACCGCCCGGCACGAACGTCCCGGAACGAACTTTCCGGAGCATCGGCCGCGGTCTTCGATAGGGAACGCTACCGATAGGGTTCCCTACTGAACAGGGGGACGGATCGGATACCGTACGGATCTGGCCAGGTTCGTCGAACAACTGGGGGAGAGGGGCACACCGATGCCGCCGCAGCGGTCAAAGACCGTGGAAGCGTTGCTCGTCGGGGCGGAGCGGGCGTTCGCCGAACGCGGTTTCCACGGGGCCTCGATCGGATACATCTGCCAGTGCGCGGGCAGGACCACCGGGGCCTTCTACTCCAACTACGACAGCAAGCTGAAACTCTTCCTCGATGTCTTCCGGCGGCACGGCGACCGCACCGCCGACTACATCGGGGAGCGGATCGCCCATGTGGACACCGGACGGGACCTCGCCCCCCAGCTCGCCCGGATCTTCGCCGGAATCTTCAGCGGGGAGCACCTGGACGCCCGGTGGGTCTTCATCCACCTCGAATTCCGGATGATGGCGCTGCGGGACCACGAGGCCGCCACCGCGCTGGTGGACCACGAGAACTGGTTCAGCGGCCGCATCGGCACCATGCTGGACGCGCTGTTCGAGCGGGCCGGCCACCGGCCCGCGCTGACCGGCACCGAACTGGCCGCGCTGCTCGGCGCGATGACACGGGGCATCAAGCTGGACCGGGCCATCTACGCCGTGGGCGGGGTCGCCGACCCGCTCTCGTCGGACCAGATGGCGAAGGCGCTGGAGGGCTTGTTCCGCTCCGTGATGTGAGACCGCCGAACACGGCGAACGCCGCCCGCCGGGTGTCCCGGCGGGCGGCGCTTATGCGGTGAGTCGCTTACGTGGTGAATCGCTTACGTGGCGAGTCGCTTACGCGGTGGTGGCTACTCGACTACCTTGAGCAGCTTGTTCGGCGAGCCCGAGCCGATACCGGACAGGGCCCCCGAGGTGGCCCCGTTCACCAGCGCGGACCCCACCGCGGACGGTGCCGCGGAGGGGTGGCCGGAGAGATAGACCGCCGCGGCTCCCGAGACGTGCGGAGCCGCGAACGAGGTGCCGTTGCCGGTGTAGGTGGCGGTGTCGGAGGAGTTCCAGCCGGCGGTGATGTTCGAACCCGGGGCGAAGAGGTCCACGACCGACCCGTAGTTGGAGTAGCTCGCCCGCGCGTCGGCGCTGGTGGTGGCGCCGACCGTGAGGGCGGCCGCCACCCTGGCGGGGGAGTAGTTCGCGGCGTTGGCGTTCGAGTTGCCCGCGGCGATGGAGTAGGTCACGCCGGAGGCGATGGAGTTGTTCACCGCGGTGTCCAGCGAGGTGCTGGCGCCGCCGCCCAGCGACACATTGGCCACCGACGGGCCGGAGTGGTTGGCGGTGATCCAGTCCACGCCCGCGATGACACCGGCCGTGGTGCCCGACCCGTCGTTGCCGAGCACCCGCACCGCCACGATCTTCGCCTTCTTGGCCACGCCGTAGGTGCTGCCGGCGACGGTCGTGGCCACGTGGGTCCCATGGCCGTAACCGTCCTGCGCGGTGGTGTCGTTGTCCACGAAGTCATAGCCGTAGGAGGCCCGGCCGCTGATCTCCGTATGCGTGATCCGCACACCGGTGTCCAGGACGTAGACCGTCACCCCGCTGCCGGCGCTGTCGGGGTAGGTGTACGTGCCGCTCAGCGGCAGACCGGCCTGGTCGACCCGGTCCAGGCCCCAGGGTGCGTTGGTCTGGGTGGCATCGGCGTGGACCTCGCGGTCCTGCTCGACGGAGGCGACGGCCGGATCGGCGGCGAGCCGTCTGGCCTCGGTGGCGCTCAGCTTCGCCGCATAGCCGTTCAGCGCCGTGGTGTAGGTCCGCCGCACCTCGCCGCCGTATCCGGAGACGAGGTCCTTCCCCTCGCCGGAGGTGGCCTTCAGACCGGATGTCTTCTTCAAGGTGACGATGTAGCTGCCGGGGATCGCGTCGGCGGCGCCGGCGTGCAGCACCGTGCCTTCGGCCGGTGCGGCGTGCGCGGGGAGCGCCGTGCCTGCTCCGACGCAGACGGCGGCGGCCGCCGCCGCGATCGCTGCGGCGATCCGCCGCTTGGTGGTACGCATCACTGCCATCGCGAGGGTTCCTCCTCGGTCGGTGGCGCGCCGTGGTGCGTGCGCGCTCTATGGGTGGTGTGGGACCGCGCGGTGCACCGGAAGCGCACGGTGAGCGCCCCGGCCTCTCGAGGATTCGTCGCGGTGGAAGCGCACCACAAGCGATGTCATATGCATGCCACACGATTGACGCGGTGGGTCATCCGCCGTCATGCGGGGCCATGTTGCCGTCACGATGCGGTAAAAGCACTGCGGCTCCCGGCCTCGCCGAGGGGCCGGGAGCCGCCGGGGTCCGGCGGGCGTCAGCTCGCCCTGCGGAAGCTGTCGATGGGGCCGCCGAAGCCGCCCTCGGGGCCGTCCCAGTTGATCGCCAGCGCGTCATCGCCCTTCATCTGGACGGTGCCCCGGCCCCGACCGCCATCGCTGCCGCCCTCGCACGACAGGGTCAGGGAGGGCGCGTCCGCGCCGTCCTCCTGACCGGGCTTCAGCGTGCCGGTGCAGTCGAGCTTCGGCCCCTTCGCGGTGACCTCGCCGTCAGCGATGGTGAGGGTCGCCAGGGCGTCGTCGGACTTCGCCGCCACGATGGACTTCCAGGACCCCGCCGAACGCTCGATGATCGTGCGCTGGGCCGACGGGCTCGAACTGGGCGACTGCCGGGCGGCTGAGGTGGCTCCGCCACTCGGCTTCGATTCCTTCTCACCGTCATCGCTGTTTCCACAGCCGCTGACGACAAGGCCGACGATGACCGAAGTGACTGCCATGTGCACTGCCTTGCGCACGTGATCTCCTTTTGCTTCACAACCGGGCATGTCAACCTAACAGCCCGGGTCACCACCCCCACCACGGGCCTGGCCTGCGAAGACACCGTCCGGGCCGGGAACCTGCCGCGCGCGACCGGCCTGATGTGTCCGGCGCTTTCGAAGGCCCGTGAAACGGTCAATACAGTACGTCGGTGGGCGGACCGCCGGCCGGTCCGCACGACATGGCGAACGGCGGGGTGAGGAGGAGCACTGCTGTGGAGGCACCGGCGCACACCGGACGGCTGGACGAACTGCTGCACGAGGTGCGGCGGCAGATGAGCCGGGGGACCGGGGCGGACCCGCGGGCGGTTCTCGACTGGCTGGGCCGGCAGATCGACGCCGGTGTCGCGCTGGTCGGAAGCGCGGGGGCGGTGGAGACGGCCACCGCGCGCTTCCCCCGGCAGATCCTGCCCTCGCTCGGGCCGACGCTGGCGCGCCTGGCCGGCGGGCAGATGGCCGCGGCGGTCACCGAGAGCGGGGCCTTCCAGGTGCGTCTGGAGGCACTCGGCGCGCGTGTGCCACGCCCCGTCCTGGTGGTGGCCGGCGCCTCGGCGCCCACCCGGGACGCGGCGTCGCTGGTCTCGCACGCCGGGAGCGTCATCGCGCTGCTGGACCGGGCGCAGGACGCGGACACCACCTTCCGCGGCTACCAGCACAAGGCCCGGCAGCTGCGGTTCGCCGTCTTCAGCGCCCTGCTGGCGGGGGACATCACCCTGGCCCGCCGGATGACCACCGGCGCCGTCCCCGCGCTGCTGGACGCCGAACGGCTGCGGGTCTACCTGCTGCACTGCCCACCGGAGGACCGTGACCGGCTGGCACAGGCCTACCAGGACGGATCGGGCTATCACGGCACGGGTCTGATGGTGCACTGCCCGGCCTTCGAGGAGCACCTCATCTGTCTCGTCGCCGACGACGACGCCGACGACGCCGACGCCGACGACGACGCCGACGACGACGCCGACGACGACGCCGACAAGGCCGACGACACCGACGGGACCGCCGCCGACCCCAGGACGGCCCACGGCCAGGGCATGGTGCTGCGCCGCCTGGTGCGGGAGAACCCGCACTACGCGCTGGGCATCAGCAGCCCGTATCCGCTCGGCGCCACGGCCGAGGCGTACGGGCAGGCCGTCCACGCCCTGGCCGCGGCGCACCACACCCCCGAGCGGACGGCCGCCTACCTCGGCCGGACCCCGCTGCTGCCGCTGCTGCCCCGCACCGACGCGGACGCCTGGGCCCGCGCCCTGCTGCGGCCACTGGCCACCACGCCCAGGGCCACGCTCGACATCACCCGGCTCGCCGTCACCTTCCCCCGGTCCGCCGTGGCCCGGCTGCTGGACATCAGCCGCAACACCGTCTCCCACCACCTCAGACGGGTGGAGACGGCCCTCGGCCTGGACCTGGGCGAGGTGCGCACCCGGGCCGCCCTCGACCTGGCCTTCGGCCTGACCGGAGGGCAGCCGGAGGGTGGCTTCGGCGCCGCGGACGGGCGCCCGGTGCCCACCCTGGACGAGCTGCTGAGCACCGGACCCGCCCACGCCTGGGCGCGGGAATTCCTCGGCCCGCTGCGGGACACCCGCGGCCGCGATCTGCACACCACCCTGCGCGCCTGGATCGACGCGAACACCGACGCCCAGCGGACCGCCCGCCACCTCGGCGTCAGCCGCAACACCGTCAGGGCCCGTCTGCGGGCCGCCGAACACCTGCTCAGCCGTGACCTGCTCACCACCGGCTCCGGCATCCACGACCTGGTGCACGCCCTGCACATCTCCGGGCTCAACCAGGAGGTCTGACTGCGCACCGTGCACATGCCCGCGGGCGACGATGCGCACCGTGCACCGTTGCCCGCCCCCGTGATCCGCTTTAGCGTCGGCCCTGCCGCACAGCGCGGGAACGAAGCCCCGGCCCCAGCGTGACGACGGTCTGCATCACCACGTGGGGAGTGATCCAGGCGGTCGCCGTACGGTGCGTCACAGCTCCGAGGGCTTCTTTCCCGCGGTGGGCGCGGTACGCGCTCGGCGACGTTCCGGCCCACGTCCCCCCGGGTTCGGGTGCGGCGAGCGCCCCCAGCGGCAGTGTCCCCGCACAGGTGGCACAGGCCGTGGCGCGCAGCGGGACGATCCCGGTCGGCACCCGTGGCGCGGTGCCGTGTCCGATCCGTGAGGAATACCCCTTCCCGTGATGTGGAACCGGGTAGGTGTCACCCCGTGGCACGGAACGTTCGCAAGCCAACCCGTGGCACGGACCGCACACAAGGTTCACGCTGTGGAAGGTGGTCCCGTTGAACATCGCTGACCAGGACACATCCGGCGAACGCAAGGAGTTCCGCCGATCCGCGCCACACTTCGCCGACCGGATCACCGCCGACGGCCGGGACGGCTGGCCGGTGGAGGCCGGGCGCTATCGGCTGGTGGTCAGCCGGGCCTGCCCCTGGGCGAGCCGTGCGCTGGTCTCACGGCGGCTGCTCGGCCTGGAGCCGGCCCTTTCGCTGGCCGTCGCCGACCCGGTCCAGGACGAGCGCAGTTGGCGCTTCACCCTGGACCCGGGGGACCGGGACCCGGTGCTGGGCATCGCGTTCCTCAGTGAGGCGTACGACGCCCGCGAGACGGGATATCCGGGCGGGGTGAGCGTGCCCGCGGTCGTGGACGTCCCCAGCGGCGCACTGGTCACCAACGACTACCACCGGATCACCCTGGACCTCGCCACCGAGTGGACCGCCCTCCACCGGGAGGGCGCCCCGGACCTGTACCCCGAGGAGCACCGCGACGAGATCGACGAGGTGGCGGAGGGGATCTACCGCGATGTGAACAACGGCGTGTACCGGGCGGGTTTCGCCGAGCACCAGCACACCTACGACGACGCCTACCGGCGTCTGTTCGCCCGTCTCGACGAGCTGTCCGAGCGGCTGTCCACGCGGCGCTATCTGGTCGGCGACACCATCACCGAGGCCGATATCCGGCTGTTCACCACGCTGGTCCGGTTCGACGCCGTCTACCACGGCCACTTCAAGTGCAATCGCAACAAGCTCAGCGAGGACCCGGTGCTGTGGGGCTACGTCCGTGACCTCTTCCAGACGCCGGGCTTCGGGGACACCGTCGACTTCGACCACATCAAACGCCACTACTACCAGGTGCACACCGACATCAACCCCCGCCGCATCGTCCCGCTCGGCCCCGATCGCTCCGGCTGGCTGACCCCGCATCACCGCGAGGAGCTGGGCGGTCGTCCGTTCGGCGACGGCACCCCGCCCGGACCGGTGCCGGACGGCGAGGAGGTACCGGAGCGGGGCCGGGCGGTCTGATGTCGCACATGTCGCCATTCCCGCGCCGCCCGGCGGCGCGTGCGACCGCCGTTCGTCTGGTCTTCAAGTGATCAGCACAGCTGCTCCACAGATGCCGTGCGCACCTCCCGTCCCAGGTGTCACTTCGGCCCCGGTCCCGGCCGCCGGACCCGGAATGACGCGCGTCACCTGGCGAAAGGTGTCCGGGGCGCGGCGCGAAAGGTGACCTTTCTGTGAGCAAACCGCGTCGATGATGTGTGCGGATGTGCCTGACGTGTGATCGGAAAGTGGTGGAATGCCCGATTCCGGGGGTTGGCTGATTCGCGACGCCGCGAGCCCCGTGGTTACATCCCCATTCCGCGCTCAGGCAGCCACGGACCCCGGGTCTCCCGGAGCCCCGTGGCTGGCCGCGGGAGCCGATCCCCTTCGGCCCCCAGGCGCTGTTGCAAGCTCAACGAGACAGTCACCCAAGGGAGACGCAACAATGAACAACGCGCCCAAGGTCGCGACCCAGGAGATTTCCGACGCCGAGCTGGACAACGTGGCCGGCGGCATCGGCAACCCGGTGGGCGACGTCCTCGGCACGGTCGACTCCGTCACCGGCCCGGTGGCCGGCGTCGTCGGCACCGTGACCGGCACGGTTGACGGTCTCACCGGCCTGAACACCACCGGCATCGTCGGTGGGGTCGTCAGCAGCCTCTGAGGCTGACGCACCGCCTTCCCCGTGCCCCGGACCCGCCAGGTCCGGGGCACTCGGCGGTCCGCGCCCGCCTCATCGAGCACTCCACCCGTGGTGTCCGGCCACTCCCCTCGCGGTTGAGGAAAGACTTTCGTGCAGTTCCGCCAGCAGGCCCTCACCAAGCTCCAGTCGGCAGAGGACATCGATCTGCCGGTGCGCTACGCCCGCCCCCAGGGATGGCTGGCGCTGGCGGTGACGATGGTGGTCATGGCCGGTGCCGCCGTATGGGCCGTCACGGGCGCCGTCTCCAGCACCCTGGAAGCCACCGGGATCCTCACCCACGGACAGGGCAGCTATGTGCTGCAGAGCCCGATCGCGGGCCAGGTGACCTCGGTCCTCGCGCGCGAGGGCAGCACCCTCCCGGCGGGAGCGCCGCTGCTGAAGGTCCGCACCGACCGGGGCACCACCGTCGTGCGCACCATCGCCGCCGGCCGGCTCACCGCCCTTTCCGCCTCGATCGGCTCCGTGCTGAACACCGGTGCCGACGTCGCGTCCGTGGAGCGGGTCGGCCACTCCGGCGACCCCCTGGTGGCGACCCTGTACGTCCCCGCGGACCGGGCGGCCTCGGTCCGGGCGGGCGCGTCGGTCGACCTCAGTGTGCAGTCCGTGCCCACGCAGACCTATGGGGTGCTGCGCGGTGCGGTGCAAGCCGTCGGCCGGACCGCCCAGTCGTCCCAGCAGATCGGCTCCTACCTCGGCAGCGAGCAGCTCGGCGCGGAGTTCTCCAAGCACGGTCCGCCGGTCGCGGTCCAGGTGCGCCTCGACCGCAGCTCCGCCACCCGCTCCGGCTACCGCTGGTCGTCCCCCGAGGGCCCGCCGTTCGCCCTCGGCTCCATGACCCTGACCAGCGGCACCATCCACCTGGCCGACCGCCACCCCATCGATTGGCTGCTCCCGTGACCGCGACGAACCAAGGCGGCCCGCCCCGGCCCGCACCCGCCGGAAGCAGCGGGGCGCGCCGCCCCCAGCCGGCCCGCGGCCGGCGGCGCGCCCCGCGCGGCGGAGGCGGGCCGAGGACATCCAGGCGCCGGACCGTGCGCACCCCCACCGTGCTCCAGATGGAGGCCCTGGAGTGCGGTGCGGCGTCGCTGGCCATGGTGCTCGGACACTACGGGCGCCACGTCCCGCTGGAGGAACTGCGGATCGCCTGCGGTGTCTCCCGGGACGGATCGCGCGCCAGCAATCTGCTCAAGGCCGCCCGCGGCTACGGCCTGCGCGCCAAGGGCATGCAGATGGAGCCCGAGGCCCTCGCGGAGGTCCAGGCCCCGGCGATCCTGTTCTGGGAGTTCAACCACTACGTCGTCTACGACGGCATGGGACGGCGGTTCGGCAAGCGCGGCGTCCACATCAACGACCCCGACAAGGGCCGCCGTTTCGTCCCCGTCGAGGAGTTCGACACCAGCTTCACCGGTGTGGTCCTGGTCTTCGAACCCGAGGAGTCCTTCCGCCGGGGCGGCCGCCGCCCCGGGGTGCTGGGTGCCCTGCCCGCGCGGATGCGCGGCACCACGGGCACCTTGCTGGCATCGCTGCTGGCCAGCCTGTTGCTGGTGGCGGTGGGGGCCGCGGTGCCGGCGCTCAGCCGCGCCTTCATCGACGGCTTCCTGATCGGCGGCCAGGACTCGACGCTGGGCCCGCTGTTCGCGTCCATGGCCGTGGCGGTGGCGCTGACCGCCGTGCTGACCGGCGTCCAGCAGGCCAATCTGCTGCGCGGACGCATCATCTCCTCCACCCTCGGCAGCGCGCGGTTCCTGCGGCATCTGCTGCGGCTGCCCGTCACCTTCTTCGCCCAGCGCAGCCCGGCGGACCTGGTCCAGCGGCTGCGCTCCAACGACACCGTCGCCGAGACGCTCGCCCGCGATCTGGCCGCCGCGGCCGTCGACGGGATCGTGGTGGTCCTCTACGCCGTTCTGCTGTGGACCTACGACCCCCAGCTCACCGTCGTCGGCGTCGGACTGGCGCTGCTCAACGTGGTGGCGATGCGGGTGGTGGTACGGCTGCGGGCCACCAGGACCCAGAAGCTGCGGGCCGACACCGCGCGGCTGACCACCACCGCGTACACCGGTCTCCAGCTCATCGAGACGGTGAAGGCCACCGGCGGCGAGACCGGCTACTTCCGCCGCTGGGCCGGTCAGCACGCCATCACCCTGGACGAACAGCAGCGCCTCGGCGTGCCGAGCGCCTACCTGGCCGTGGTCGCCCCCACCCTCGCCACGCTCAACAGCGCCCTGATCCTGTGGATCGGCGGGCTGCGGGCCGTCGAGGGACACATCTCCATCGGTCTGCTGGTGGCCTTCCAGGCGCTGGTGGCCCGCTTCACCGCGCCCATCACCCGGCTCAACGGAGTGGCCGGCCGCGTCCAGGACTTCTCCGCCGACGTGGCCCGGCTCAAGGACGTGGAGAACTTCCCGGTGGACTCCCTCTACACCCGCGACGAGCCGCGCGCGGACACCCGCAGGCTGACCGGGCAGGTGACGCTGGAGCACATCACCTTCGGCTACAACCCGCTGGACGAACCGCTGCTGCGCGACTTCTCGCTGTCCGTCGGCCCCGGCCGGCAGGTGGCGCTGGTCGGCGCCTCCGGCAGCGGCAAGTCCACCGTCTCCCGGCTCGTCTCCGGCCTCTACACCCCCTGGGAGGGGGTCATCCGCATCGACGGACAGCGCCTGGAGGACATCCCCCGCGGTGCGCTGGCCGCCTCGGTCTCCTTCGTCGACCAGGACGTCTTCCTGTTCGAGGGGACGGTGCGGGACAACGTGGCGCTGTGGGACCCGTCCATCCCGGACGACGCGGTGGTGGAGGCCCTGCGGGACGCCGCGCTCTACGACGATGTGATCGCACGCCGCCCGGAGGGCATCCACTGCCGGGTGGAGCAGGACGGCCGGAACTTCTCCGGCGGCCAGCGGCAGCGGCTGGAGATCGCCCGCGCCCTGGTGCGGCGCCCCAGCGTCCTGGTGCTGGACGAGGTCACCAGCGCCCTGGACGCGCGGACCGAGCAGATCGTGATGGACAACCTGCGCCGCCGCGGCTGTGCGTGTGTGGTGATCGCCCACCGGCTCAGCACCGTGCGCGACAGCGACGAGATCCTCGTCCTGAACCGTGGCACGGTCGTCGAACGCGGACGGCACGAGGACCTCGCCGCCGCCCAGGGCCCGTACGCCGAGCTGATGAAGGAGCACTGACATGGCGTCCGTTCACCCGTCCGCGGCGGTGGCCGCGGACGGCGGCGACGCGGTGGTCCAGGCGCTGGGCGCCCTCGGCACGCCCGTCGACCTCGCCGGAGCGCGCAGCCTCCCGCTGGAGGGCCCGCAGGTGCTCTGGCTGGTCGTCGGCGGTGCCCTGGACCTGTTCGCGGTCGACGCCGCCGAGGAGGGCCAGTGGCACTTCCTCGGCCGGCTGGAGACGGGCGCCGCGCTGCCGGGCCCGGTCGAGGGGCCGCGGCACACCCTGCTGGGCCGGCCCTCGCAGGACTGCCTGGTGCGCCGTATCCCGCTGCGCGAGCTGTACCGCCCGGAGGCGTACGACCCGTACGGCACGGACCCGGCCCACGACCCGTACGGCGCGTACGGGGGCGGCGGATTCCAGGACACCCCGCCCACCCCGCTGGAGCACGCCGTGTCGCTCGGGGTGAGCCGCAGCCTCGGCGTCCTCTTCCAGGCCCCGCTGGACGGCGGGACCGCGCCCGACTCGGAGGCGGCCGACGAGGACCTGCTCTGGCTTCCGGTACCGCCCGGCAGCGTGCGCTACGGCGCCGAGTACAGCGCCCAGGCCGCCGGGGACCTGCTGATCGACGGCGCGCTGTGGCAGCGGATGGTCAATCAGCAGTACCGCCTGGGCACCGCCGTGGACCGCTGGATCGAGACCATGGAGCGGGCCCACGCGGACCGTACGGCGGCCGGTATCCGCGCGGGTGAGGCCGTGCGCACCCGCGCCGACCAGGCGCTGATCGCCTCCATCGCCGGGCCGCGGCGGGAGCGGTGGTCGTCGGAGGAGAGCACCGACGACGCCGTGTACGCGATATGCCGCCGCGTGGCGGAGGCCGCCGGGATCACCCTGCCCGAGCCGCCGAGGGTCCGCGCCACCGACGACCGCACGGACCCGGTGGAGCGCATCGCCGCCCACGCGCGGATCCGCACCCGCGCCGTCCGGCTGGAGGGCCGCTGGTGGCGGGAGGACGCCGGACCGCTGGTGGGCTACCGGGCCAAGTCCGGGGCCCCGGTGGCGCTGCTGTGGCGGCGCGGCCGGTACGAGGCGGTCAATCCCGCCTCGGGTCTGCGCATCCGCGTCGGCCCGGACAACGCGGATCAGTTCGAGCCGCGGGCCGTGATGTTCTACCGTCCGCTGCCCGACCGTCCGATGACGGTGTGGCGGCTGATGCGCTTCAGCGCCCGCGGCGCCGCCGGGGACATCCGCAACCTCGCGATCGCGGGGCTGGTGACGGTGGCGCTCGGCGCGCTGGTGCCCCTGGCCACCGGTCGGGTGCTGGGCGGATTCGTGCCCCGCGCCGAGAAGGACCCCATCGTCCAGATCTCCCTGGCCCTGATCGTCGCCGGCGTTGTCGCGGCCGCCTTCATGCTGCTCCAGAACCTCACCCTGCTGCGGCTGGAGGGGCGGCTGGAGTCCACCCTCCAGCCCGCGGTGTGGGACCGGCTGCTGCGGCTGCCCACCACCTTCTTCGCCCGGCGCTCCACCGGAGAGCTGGCCAGCGCGGCGATGGGCATCAGCGCCATGCGCCGGGTGCTGTCCGGGGTCGCCCCGACGGTCCTCCAGGCCGGCACGGTGGGCGCGGTGAACCTCGCCCTGCTGCTGTACTACAGCGCCTCGCTGGCGCTCGCGGTGATCGCCCTGCTGCTGGTGGTCTCCGGGGTCTTCCTCGGCATGGGGCTGTGGCAGGTGCGCTGGCAGCGACGGCTGGTGGAGAGCGAGAACAAGCTCAACAACCAGGCGTTCCAGACCCTGCGCGGGCTGCCCAAGCTGCGGGTCGCCGCGGCCGAGAACTTCGCCTACGCGGCCTGGGCCCGTGGCTTCGCCCACTCCCGCGATCTGCATCAGCGCACCGGCCGCATCAAGAACCTCACCCAGGTGCTGGACGCGGTCTACCTCCCGCTGGTCTCGCTCATCGTGTTCATGCTGCTGGCCGGCCCGGCGCGGGGGAGCATGTCGGCGGGCGCCTTCCTGACCTTCAACACCTCGGTGACCATGCTGCTCACCTCCCTCACCCAGCTCACCAATGCGCTGGTCTCGGTGGTCGCGGTACTGCCCCTGTTCGAGCAGGTCAAGCCGATCCTGGACGAGCCGCCCGAGGTCCGTGGCGGCAGCGCGCAGCCGGGGGTGCTCTCCGGCGACCTCCGGGCCAAGAACCTCACCTTCCGCTACGGTGCCGACGGGCCGCTGGTGCTCGACGACGTCTCGCTGGAGATCCGGCCGGGCGAGTTCGTGGCCGTCGTCGGTCCGAGCGGCTGCGGCAAGTCGACCCTGCTGCGGTTGCTGATCGGCTTCGAACGGCCGGTGTCCGGCAGTGTGCTCTACGACGGCCAGGACCTCGCCGCCCTCGACCAGGCGGCCGTGCGCCGCCAGTGCGGGGTGGTCCTCCAGAACGCCCAGCCGCTGGGCGGTACGGTGCTGGACTGCATCCGCGGCGCCGAGCCGTTCACCCCCGAGGAGGCCATGGCCGCCGCCGAACTGGCCGGTCTGGCGGAGGACATCCGGCAGATGCCCATGGGGCTCCAGACCATGATCTCCGGCAGTGGCGCCATCTCCGGCGGTCAGCGGCAGCGGCTGATGATCGCCCAGGCCCTGATCCGCCGCCCGCGCATCCTCTTCTTCGACGAGGCCACCAGCGCCCTGGACAACGAGACCCAGCGCATCGTCATCGACAGCACCCGCCGGCTCAACGCCAGCCGGCTGGTGATCGCGCACCGGCTGTCCACCGTCATGGACGCCGACCGCGTCCTGGTCATGGCGGACGGCCGGATCGTGGAGCAGGGCGCCCCGGCCGAGCTGATGGCCCTCCCCGACGGGAAGCTGCGCGAACTGGTGCGGCGCCAGATGAGCTAGGTCGCACCCACCTGGACCGGCCCCTCCGCTCACGGGGCGGCCGGGCTGGTGGCCTCCTCGGCCTTCCGCGGCGGGGCCGCCGGGCCGGGCCTGCCGCGCAGCGGGACTTCCTGCACGCACAGGGCGGCGACGAAGGCCACGGCGCAGACGACGGCCGCGGTGAGGAAGATCCGCTGGGTGCCGTCGGCGACCGCGTGCAGATAGCCGTCCCTCGCGGCCTGCGGCAGCCGGGCCAGTGCCGCGGGGTCGGGCCGGGCCTCGCCGGTGTCCGCACCGGCGGGTGCGTGGCCCTGGACGGCGCCGGTGAACAGCGAACCGAAGACCGCGACGCCCAGGGAGCCGCCGATGGTGCGGAACAGGGTGACCGACGCGGAGGCGGCACCCATGTCGCGCATCTCCACACTGTTCTGCGCGATGGTGGTGACCATCTGCATCTGGCATCCCATGCCCGTGCCCACCAGGGCCATGAAGCACCCGGTGGCCGTGCGGGAGGTCGTGGTGTCCATGGTGGCCAGCAGGAACAGGCCGGTGGCCATGCAGACGGTGCCGAGGATCGGGAAGATCTTGTACCGGCCGGTGGCGGACATGACCTTGCCGCCGACCTGGGACATGATCACCACAGGGATCATCAGGGGCAGCAGCAGCAGACCGGAGCGGGAGGCGGAGACGCCCTGGACGGTCTGCTGGTACAGCGGCAGATACAGCGAGCAGCCGAACATGACCACCCCGCCCACCAGGATCAGCGAGGACGCCAGGGGGAAGTTGCGGTGTCCGGTGAAGATGCGCAGCGGCATGAGCGGTTCGGCCGCGCGGCGCTGCCGGGCGACGAACGCGGCCACGCCCACCGCGGCCAGCGCGAACAGCCCCAGGATCTGCCACGAGGTCCACCGATAGGTGGAACCGGCCCAGGTGGCGGCCAGGGTGAGGGCGCAGACGGTGACCGTCATCACCGCGATGCCCGGCCAGTCGATCCGGGCCTTGGCGCGCGTGGCGGGCAGCCGCAGCATCAGCTGGCACCAGATCAGGGTGAGGACGCCGAGCGGCAGATTGATGAAGAAGGCCCAGCGCCAGCCGAGGTGGCCGGTGATGAAGCCGCCGAGCAGCGGGCCGCCGATGGTGCCGACGGCCATGATGGAGGCGGTCATGCCCTGGTAGCGGCCCCGCTCCCGGGGCGGGGCCAGTGAGGCGATCAGAGCGAAGGCCCCGGCGCCGATACCGCCCGCGCCCAGGCCCTGGAGGGCCCGGAAGACGATCAGCTGGGTCATCGAGTGGGCCGCGCCGGACAGCGCCGAGCCGAGCACGAAGACGACGACGGCGATCAGGTACATGTGCTTGCGGCCGTACAGATCGCCGAATTTGCCCCAGACGGGGGTGGAGGCGGCGGTGGCCAGGGTGTAGGCGGTCACCACCCAGGAGATGTGCTCCAGGCCGCCGAGATCGCCCACGATCGTCGGCATCGCGGTGCCGACGATCGTGGCGTCGAGCATCGACAGCAGCATCGCGAGCAGGACACCGAGCAGGGCCGGACGGACGTTCTTCGGGGCGGGTTGCGGCGGGGCGGGACTGCCGGACCGGGGTGCGTCGGATACGGACATGACTGATCACTTCCTTCTCGGCGCGCTCGGCGCGGGGGTCCTCACAGAAGAGCACACCGAATAAAAAAGTTCAACGACTCAACTTTTTTACTCGATTCACCCACGGGGAGGGTGGTCCCGGGACCGAGACGATGGGGCGCCGTGAGCCCTTCCCCGGCAAGGAGGCCCTGGTCTTCGACCAGGACTCGGACCGGTAAGCCGCCCTCCGCCGGGCGATGACATCTCTCACACCGGACGCCCGGGCAAAGGGCGTGGAGCGGTGCGCATCGACGAGGCGACATAGGAGCTCTTGTCCGCCCTGTCGGACATAAGTGATGACCGGGATCGTGCTCCCCGGCGCCACCGGCGCTTCGTCCACGCGCCTGGTCGCCGGGTTTTCCTGATGCCGCGTCGGGTCGCCCGAGCACCCCCGGAGGCGGCTCAGCATGTCTCGCCGCTGAGCGCAAGCTCAGGTCCCCGCTACGAACCCGTGTCGTACGAACACGTGTTGCCTCGCGCGGCCGGCCGCTCCAAGAATGACGGGCCTCAACCGAGTGTGAGGTCACGAATGAGCAAGCACCGCAGCAGCACGACGCACCAGCGCTCCATAGCCATCGCCGCGCTCGCCGCGGCCGCCGTGGGCATTCCCTCGGCGGCGATGGCACAGTCCGCCGCACCCGCGGGCGTCCCCGCCGCCGCCTCCACGGCGGCCACCGCCCGGCAGGAGGTGGTGGATCTCGTCAACAGCGAACGCGCCAAGGCCGGTTGTCAGCCGCTGACCGTGAACGAGAAGCTGACCGAGGCCGCCCAGGACCACAGCGAGGACATGGCGGCCCACGGCAAGATGTCGCACACCGGCTCCGACGGGTCCTCCCCGGGCGACCGGATCGAGCGGGCGGGCTACAGCTGGAGCACCTATGGCGAGAACGTGGCCTACGGCTACGGCTCGGCCAAGAGCGTCATGGACGGCTGGATGTCCAGCCCCGGCCACAAGGCCAACATCCTGAACTGCGACTTCAAGGAGATCGGCGTCGGCCTGGCGCAGCCCGGCAACTACTGGACGCAGGACTTCGGCACCGCCCGGTAGCTCAGCGCTCCGGGGCCCGGTGCGACCGGCCCAGCCGCAGTGGCGCCGGTGGCGGGAGCGGGCGGGCCGGCTCGGCCCGCCCGGTCTCGAAGGACCGCAGGAGGTGGGCGACCAGTCGCCGGGACGCGGCCGGCGCGGTCCGGGCGTCGCCGATGACACCCTGGTTGGCCATGAAGACGAGGGTGAGGTCCGACAGGTCGAAGTCCTGGCGCAGCCGCCCCGCGGCCTTGGCGCGCCGGACCACCTCGGCGAAGCCCTCCTCGATGCGCCGGCGCTCCCGCTCGAAGCCGGCCATGTCGGGGAACGACGACAGGAAGGCGTCGCTGAACCCGCGGTCCTGCGCCTGCGAGGCGCACACCGACTCGATGGTCCGGCAAAACCCCCGCCAGGGGTCGTCGTCGGCCAGGGCCTCCTCCATGCTCGCCCGGCACACGGACAGCTCGTCCGAGAACACCGCGGTGACCAGCGCGTCGCGGGTGGGGAAGCGCCGGTAGAGGGTGGCCACCCCGACCCGGGCGTGCCGCGCGATGGTGGCCATCGGCACATCGATCCCGCGCGAGACGAACAGCGCACGGGCCGTGTCCAGGACGCGCCGCCGGTTGAGCTCCGCGTCGGCGCGCAGCCCGGTGCCCCCGACGGCCGGGACACCGGTGGCGGGCGCTGTAGGCGAGAGGCGAGCAGGCATGTGTCTCACCTTACGCCGTGCCATAAACAGAGAAACGCCCCTGCCGCCTTGACGGCCGGGGCGTTTCTTCGCGTATATTGGGGATTTCCATGTGCCAATGTTTTATGGCAGGCGGAAACCTGATGAAGTCATCGTATCCCGGCGGGAGTCGCATTGTCAAATGAGGAAATGGACCGTGAGCAAGAATTCCTCGATCTGCTCAACGGGCGCCTCGCCGAACTCACGGCGCACGCCGAGGAGGCGGTGACCGAGGCCCTGTCCCTGGAGGGCACCACCTTCCAGGCCCGGCTGGAGCGCGATGTGCTGGTGGCCGAGCGGTCCGGACTGCTCGCCGCGTTCGAGGCGGGGGAGCGCGGGCTGTGCTTCGGCCGGCTGCTGTTCCGCGACGGCCGCGACCACCACATCGGCCGTATCGGCATCCGCCGCGACGACGCGGACCGCACCCCGCTGGTCATCGACTGGCGGGCCGAGGTGGCGCGTCCGTTCTACCTCGCCACCGGCCACACCCCCATGGGGCTGCGCCGCAGGCGCCACATCACCACCGAGGGCCCCAAGGTCACCGGGCTGCACGACGAGATCCTGGACCTCGACGACACCGTGCGGACCGGGCACGAGGGGTCCGACGCGGACGCCGTGCTGCTGGCCGCGCTGGACGCCGCGCGCACCGGCCGAATGCATGACATCGTGCAGACCATCCAGGCCGAACAGGACCGGATCATCCGCGCCCCGCACCACGGGGTGCATGTCGTCGAGGGCGGCCCCGGCACCGGGAAGACCGTCGTCGCGCTGCACCGTGCCGCGTATCTGCTCTACGCGCACCGCGAGTCGCTGGCCCGCCGCGCGGTGCTGGTCGTCGGGCCCAACCCGGCGTTCCTCGGTTACATCGGAGAGGTGCTGCCCTCGCTCGGCGAGACGGGTGTGCTCCTCGCCACGCTCGGCGAACTCTTCCCCGGGGTGACGGCCACCGGCACCGACACCCCCGAGGCCGCCGAGGTCAAGGGCCGCGCCGGGATGGCGGACGCCCTGGCCCGCTTCGTACGCGACCGGCAGTCGCTGCCCGACCCGGCGATCGTGATCGACCACGACGACGGTGAGCTGGTCCTGGACCGGGACATCGCCTCCGAGGCGGGCCACAAGGCCCGGGAGACCGGGCTGCCGCACAACCTGGCCCGGCCGCACTTCGCGTTCCGGGTCATCGACGCCCTCACCGACCAGCTCGTCGACCGGATCGGCGCGGACCCCTACGGCGGGCCCAACCTCCTCGGCGCGGACGACATCGCCCAGCTCGGCAAGGCGATCGCGGTCAACCCCGAGGTGCACGCCGCCATCGAGGAGCTGTGGCCGGCCCTCACCCCGGAGCGGCTGGTGGCCGACTTCCTCGCCGACCCCGTCCACCTCCCCGAAGCGGACGCCGCCGCGATCCGCCGCACCGGCGGCGAGTGGACCCCCGCCGACGTCCCGCTGCTGGACGAGGCCGCAGAACTCCTCGGCCACGACGACGCGGCGGCCCGCGCCCGCGAGGAGGCCGAGCGCCAGGAGCGCATCGACTACGCGCAGGGCGTGCTCGACCTCTCCTACGGCTCGCGCACCCAGGAGTTCGAGGACCGCGACGACGAGGAGTCGGAGGTGCTGGCCGCCCATGACCTGATCGACGCCGAACGGCTGGCGGACCGCGCCGAGGAGCGCGACCACCGCAGCGCCGCCGAACGCGCCGCCGCCGACCGCACCTGGGCCTTCGGCCACATCATCGTGGACGAGGCCCAGGAGCTGTCCGCGATGGCGTGGCGGCTGCTGATGCGGCGCAGCCCCACCCGTTCGATGACCCTGGTCGGCGACCCCGCGCAGACCGCGGAACCGGGCGGCTGCGGCTCCTGGTCGGCGATCCTGGCGCCGTACGTCGGCGATCGCTGGGAGCACACCCGGCTCGGCGTCAACTACCGCACACCCACCGAGATCATGGAGGTCGCGGCGCGGGTGGCGCGCACCGCCGACCCCGCCTTCACCCCGCCGCGCTCGGTCCGCGCCACCGGCGCACGGCCCTGGGCGGAGCGTACCGGCGATCTGCCCGGCGCGGTGGCCGCGGCCGTGGCGCGGGAGACCCGTGCCGAGGGCCGGCTGGCGGTGATCGCCCCGAGGGACCGCCATGCCGCGCTGTCGGCCGCCCTCCCGGACGCGTCCACCGGCCGCTCCCCGGACCTGACCAGCCCGGTGGTCCTGCTCGACCCCCGGCAGGCCAAGGGGCTGGAGTTCGACACGGTGATCGTGGCCGAGCCCGCGGAGTTCGGCACCAGTGACCTCTATGTGGCGCTCACCCGGGCCACCCAGCGGCTGGGCGTGGTGTACACCGGTGAGCTGCCGGCGGGTCTGGACGACCTGGCCGGCCCGGTCGATCAGGAGGAACCCGACGGCTCCGCGGGGACGGTGATGTCCCGGAACTCCGCTCGGGCGTCCTCGGTGTAGGCGCCCACGCTGCCCGACGTGTACGGGCGTTCGGTGTCGGTGAAGCCCACCACCTGGCGGTCGTCCACCGACACCGTCATCCGCTGACCGCGCTGCCGGACCCGCACGTCCGACCAGTCACCGACCGGGAAGGGGCTGGTGCCGGTGGCCAGGAACCGCTGCCCGCCCCGATAGGCCGGGTCCCGTTTGCCCAGCTCCCAGCCGTTCGGCTTGAGCGCCACGTAGTAGAAGTGCTCCGGGTCGGTGTACGCCCACACCAGCCACGCCACTTCCCAGGGATTGGGCTCGGGTGTGCGCAGTTGCTCCGCCGTGCGCATCCGGGCCCGGAAGTCCACGCGCTCGTAGCGGGCGGTGGAGACCACCAGACAGGCGTGGGTACGGTCCTCCCGGCGGGCCGCCCGCGGGGTGAGCGTCAGCTCGTCCACCCCGCCGACGTTCCCGCCGTAGCCGTGGAACACCGAGCGCCAGGGGCCGTGCACCGAACCGTCCCGCCAGGTCTCGACGTTGTCCGGCGGCCGCTTCTCGTCCCATACGCCGGACAGTGCGAGCACCCCGGCCACCACGAGGGCGAAGGCCAGCACCAGCCCGCCGACACGCCACCAGGTACGCCCTCGTAATGACGTCATGCCACCGGATCATACGAGCCCGGCGCGACGCGCCGCGCGGTGTTCACCGCCTCCTCGGGGCCGAAGTCCTCGGTGAGCCGGGCCACGATGCGCTCGGCGGCCCGGCCGTCGCCGAACGGATTCCCCGCCCCGGCCATCCGTGCGTACTCCCGCGGATCGTCCAGCAGCTGCCCGGCGGCGGCGAGGATCGTCTCCGGGTCCGTGCCCACCAGCCGCGCCGCGCCCGCCTCCACCGCCTCCGGGCGTTCGGTGGTGGTCCGCAGCACCAGCGCGGGCTTGCCCAGGCTCGGGGCCTCCTCCTGGAGTCCGCCGGAGTCGGTCAGCACCAGATCGCAGTCGGCGAGGGTGGCGGCGAAGTCCAGATAGTCCAGCGGGTCCACCACTCGCACCCCCGGATGGCCTTCCAGCTCCGGCAGCAGCGCCTCCCGCACCGCGGGGCTGCGGTGCAGCGGCAGCACCAGCTCCACATCGCCGCGGTCGGCCAGCCGGCGCAGCGCCGCGCCCATGGCCCGCATCCGCTCCCCTTGGTTCTCCCGGCGGTGCAGGGTCAGTAGCACCTTGCGGTGCGCGGTGCGGAAGACGCTTCCCCCGGCGCCCTCCTTCAGCACCCACAGCAGATTGTCGATGACCGTGTTGCCCGTGGTGATCACCTGCTCGGACGGTACGCCCTCGGCCAGCAGCTGGGCGGCGGACCGGCCGGTGGGGGCGAAGTGCCAGCGCGCCACCCGGCCGATCATCCGCCGGTTGAGCTCCTCCGGAAACGGGTTGTCCAGGACGCCGGTACGCAGCCCCGCCTCGACATGGGCCACCGGTACGCGCTCGTAGAACGCGGCCAGCGCACCGCACAGCGCCGTGGTGGTGTCGCCCTGGACCACCACCAGATCCGGCCGTTCGGCGCGGATCACCGTGCCCAGGCCGTCCACCAGCCGGGCGGTCAGCTCCGACAGCCGCTGCCGGTCCCGCATCACGGCCAGGTCGGTCTTCACCCCGACCCCCAGCAGCCCGAGCATCTGCTGGAGCATCTCCCGGTGCTGACCGGTGGTCACCACGACCGGCTGGAACAGCGCGGAGGCGGCCATCGCCCGGACCACCGGGGCCAGTTTGATCGCCTCCGGGCGGGTGCCGAGCACCAGCATGGTGCGCACGGTGCGGGGCGGACGCGGCGCGGACGCCTCGTCCACGGACAGGGACACGGGTCTGCCGATGAGGGACATGGGTCTCCTTGACGAGCGGAGCGGAAGGAGCGGAAGAAGCGGTGCGAGCGGGTGGCGCGGAGTGCGGGGGGTGCGGCGGAACCGGGTGGTGCACGGATGCGGGCGGGTCAGCTGCGGGCCGTCTTGAGCCAGGTGCGCTTTCCGGTGACGGCCCGCCACAGCCCCCACCAGCCCGCGGCGAACCAGATGTAGCCGTAGATCACGAAGATGTGGCCGAGCAGCACCGCGCGGAGCGCGCCGAGCGTGGATTCGCGCCGGCGGTAGACGAAGCCGTAGATCCAGGCCGCGGTGAACGAGAGCAGATACGGGCCGAGGAACCACATGGTGGAGACCAGCGGCCGGCCGGCCTGGAGGGAACCGGCGATCGTGCCGAGGACCGCCACCAGGAAGGACAGCGGCAGCAGCGAGGTGAGCAGGATCAGCACCGGACTGGACAGGTGGTAGATCAGGTCCATCGCGGCCCGGCCGGGCACATCCCGCAGGATCAGCGGAACCAGGTTGGCCGACTGCAGATGCCCCTGGAACCAGCGGGACCGCTGGCGGACCAGCCGCCGCAGATCCAGGACGGCCTGCTGGGAGACGGCCGCCGTGGTGCAGTGCTGATTGGTCCAGCCGCGGGCGATCAGCCGCACCCCGAGGTCCAGGTCCTCGGTGAGGCTGTCGCTCCAGGGCTTCTCGCCCAGCGTGTCGAGCGCGGACAGCCGCATGAACTGGCCGTTGCCGCCCATGCCGACGCTGCCGATGAAACGGCGGGCGCTTTGGAAGATGTCGCCGTAGACGACGAACTCCATGTCCTGCATCCGGGCCAGCAGCCCCGCCCGGCGGTTGTACATCCGGACGCCGATCTGGGTCGCCCCGGTCCGCGGGTCGTTGAAGAACGGGTCGACCGCCTCGATCACATGCGGGTCCAGCCGGCCGTCCGCGTCCACCACACAGACGATGACGTCGTCCGGGTCCCGGCCGCCGAGCAGCCCGGAAGCGCGCAGCAGACGCACCCCGTCGTTGAGGGCCGCGCCCTTGCCGAGCCGGGCGTTCGGCAGCGTGCGCTGATGGAGCCACACCCGCTCGGGGTCCGCGGACCGCGCGATCTCGGCGGTCCGGTCGTCGGAGGCGTCGTCGATGACCAGGGCGACGCATTTCCCGGCGGGCAGGGCGGTGATCCGCGCAAGGCTTTCGGCCAGTACTTTCTCCTCGTTCAGACAGGCGAGCAGAAAGACGTAGAAGCGTTGTTCACCGGAGCCGGAATGCTGCGGCAGCCGGCGCCGGGACAGCAGGAACAGACCGAAGTTGTAGGTACCCGCCATCACGATGATGGCGACGCTGGCCCATATCAGGGGCTCATCGGTCACGTCCGGTCCACCGCGGACAGGTCCTTGGCCCCGGAGGCTGTGGAACCGGTCGCGGAGGGGCGGACGCGCAGCCTTGATCGTGCCACCAGCAGACCGATGACTATCAGGCAGTACAAGAGAAAACCCGCCCCGGCGGTTGCCTGCAAAGCCCTGGCAACCGGAATTCCGGGAATCATTTCCGGCGCCGCGGCCAGGCCGACCAAGGGCAGCACTGATCCCACAGCAGACCTACCGTACATCGGTCCCCCCACCTTCAGTTGGCGCAGGAGTGCCGGACGCCTCCCCAATGGGCCGGCCGCTGCGCGCTTAGGGAAGGTACCAGACCCAACTGTGCTTCAGTTGAACTTTCAAGGCGTAGTTTTCTGCCCCATCGGCCCCATTGACAGGCAGCCGGAATCCTCAGAACAATCACCGGATTGTTGAGCTCGTGATCCCGCGTTGGGAATTCCGTGGGGAACCGGCCATGATCCATGCGTTGTGACCGGCCATGATCCTCAGGTCGGAATCGGCCATGATCCGCTGTTTTCCTCGCTGTCTTGTGCCACGTAAATGCGGGATGCGGGACCGAATCCGAGGGGGGTAAAGAGCATGAAGGAACCCTGGAGAAGAGCACGGCCGGCCTGGCTGGCGTTCATCGCCCTCGCCATGGCCGCCCTGCTGGGAGGCGGTTTCTGGGCACCCACGGCGGTGGCCCGGGACGGCCGGGGGGACGCCGACCGGTCGGCGGCACAGGACACCACCAGCGGTGTGAACGCCGACGACCTCAAGGGCTGGGCGGCCGCGCAGCGGTCCGCCGACCGCGAGCGGCGCGCCGGGACGGCCGGAACGCACACCAGCGAAAAACGGACGACCAAGCAGCTGGGGCGGCCGAACCCGGCCACCGGGCCGCGGACGAGGAGCGCACCGCGGGCCGCTGCGCCCGGCCAGGCCAAGACACTGGTCCTGTACGACACGGCGGGCCCGTACGGACACCTCGGTGAGCTGTACGCGATGGGCGCGGCCAACCTCGGCGGCCACTTCGGCACCGTGACCAGCAAGCCGGTCCAGGAGTACACCTCCGGCCTGATCGAGTCCTACGACGCCACCATCTACATCGGCTCCACCTACTACGGCGACGAGATCCCCGACGCCGTACCGGAGGACTTCTACCTGGACACCCTGCTCTCCGAGCGGCCGGTGATCTGGGTCGGCGAGAACATCTGGAACATGGCGAACTCCATCAGTCTCCAGGAGTTCGAGTACCGGTACGGCTGGGACCCGACCTCCTCGTTCTACGAGACGGACGGCAGCGTCGGCCAGATCACCAAGGTCACCTACAAGGGCCAGGAGCTCACCCGGAAGATGCCGGCCGGCCTGGACGCCGGTGTGCTGCACCCCCACCTCACGCCCGGCGGGGACAACGGGACCGTGACCGAGCTGGCCCAGGCGGTCGACACGGCCGGGGGCACCGAGAAGACCTCCCCGTGGGCGATCCGCTCGGGCAACCTGACCTACGTCGGTGAGATCCCCTTCACCTACGTCTCCGAGACCGACCGGATCATCGCCTTCCAGGACCTGCTCTTCGACGCGCTGGCCCCGGACACCGCCGAGCAGCACCGGGCCATGGTGCGCCTGGAGGACATCACCCCGCTCTCCGACACCACCAGCCTCCGGGCGATCGCGGACTACCTGAAGTCCAAGAACATCGCCTACGGCATCAACGTCATCCCGGTCTACAGCGACCCCAAGGGCGTGCAGAACAACGGGGTGGCGCGCACCGTGCGGCTCTCCCAGCGCCCGGCGCTGGTGAACACCCTCAAGTACATGCTCAACAACGGCGCGGTGCTGATGGACCACGGCTACACCCATCAGTACGGCAACACCGACAACCCGTACAACGGGCTCACCGCCGATGACTTCGAGTTCTTCCGGGCCCATGTGGACGCCACCGACACGGTGGTCTACGACGGCCCGGTGACCGAGGACTCCGCCGAGTGGGCACAGGGGCGGGTCACCGCCGCCCTGGCCGAGTTCGCGAAGGTGGGCCTGCCCACGCCGAAGCTGTGGACCACCCCGCACTACGCGGCCTCGGCCACCGACTACAAGGTGTTCGCGCAGAACTTCGCGGCCCGGATGGAGCGCCCGCTGTACTTCTCCGGCACCCTCTCCGGCGCCGAGACCGACACCAGCCGCTACCTCGGACAGTTCTTCCCGTACCCGGTCACCGACGTCTACGGCACCAAGGTGATCCCGGAGAACCTGGGTGCCTACGAGCCCGAGGGCCAGAACAACAACCCGCCCCGGCTGGCGGCCGACCTGATCAACAACGCCAAGGCCAACCTGGCGGTGCGGGACGGCTTCGCCAGCTTCTACTACCACCCCTACCAGGCGGTCGAGCCGCTCCAGGAGACCGTCGAGGGCATCCTGGCGCTCGGCTACACCTTCGTCAGCCCCGAGAGCCTGATCTGACGCACCGTCCGTACCTCACGTCCGTCAAGCCGTTCCCGGCCCGCACCGCGCGGGCCGGGAACGGCCACGTGTCCGTTCCCGCCCGAGGAAGGAAGGCCCTGACCCGATGAGAGCGCTGAGGCGGGTGACCGCGGCGGTCACCGCCGCCGTCGCCGTCCTGACCGGATGCTCGGCCGGTGGGAGCGACGACCCGCCCGCCCCCGATGACCAGGTGCGGGGCATCACGCTGCCCGCCTGGAACACCGACGACTACGACCGTCCCGAGGCCGGCCGCTATCTGCGGCAGATCGCCGGGACCGGCGCCCGGTGGGTGGTCTTCACCCCCACCTGGTACCAGAACGGCACCCGTCGCGCGACGATGCACACCACCGAGGAGACCGCCAGCGACCGCAGTGTGCGCCGGATCGTCGGCCTGGCCCATGACGCCGGACTGAAGGTGATGCTCAAACCGCATGTGGACCTGGTGGACGGCGGCGACCGGGCCGGTATCCGGCCCGCCGACCCGGACGCCTGGTTCACCGCCTACCGCCGCTTCATCACCCACTACGCCCGGCTGGCCGGCGCACTGGACGTGGAGCAGTTCGCCGTCGGCACCGAACTGGCCGGCACCTCCACCGACCGCCGCCGCTGGACCGATGTGATCTCCGCGGTGCGCGACACCTACGACGGTCCGCTGACCTACGCCGCCAACTACGACGAGTACGCCCGCATCCGCTTCTGGGGCTCCCTCGATCTGATCGGCATCGACGCCTACTGGCCGCTGGCCGACTCCGCCACCACCGACCCCGCGCGACTGGCGGCGGGCTGGAAGCCGATCGTCGCCGAACTCGCCGATTTCGCCGCCCGGTTGGACAAGAAGATCCTGTTCACCGAGGCCGGCTACACCAGCCAGCGGGGCGCCGTCGCCGCACCGTACTCCTGGACCGTCAGCGAGCGCACGGCGACGGACGAGCAGTCCGCCGCGTATGACGCGCTGCTGACCGCCTTCGACGGCCGGTCCTGGTGGGCCGGGGTGTGCTGGTGGATGTGGGACGACTGGCCGGACAGCGGCGAGACCGCGCCGCGGCTGGCCTACACCCCCCATGGCAAACCCGCCGAGAAGGTGCTGCGCAGCTGGTGGCGGGGGTGACGGCCGCGACCCCGGCCGCCCTGCCGACGGCCCTGCCGACCGTCTGGGAGGCCGCCGATCGCCTACGATCCCGCTGTGGCCCCCTTCCGTGTCCAGCGGCGCTCCCCGCTGACGGCCGACGAGACCTGGCGGCGGCTCACCGACTGGCCGCGCCACGGTGACCAGGTACCGCTGAGCGGCGTCACCGTCCACCCGGCGGGGCCGACCCGGGTGGGCACCGTGGTCGTGGTGCGCACCGGTGTCGGCCGGGCCGGGTTCGACGACCCCATGGAGGTGGTGCGCTGGGACCCGCCGGCCGGTGACGCTCCCGGGCGCTGCCGGCTGGAGAAGCGCGGCTCGGTGGTCCTCGGCTGGGCCGAGATCGAGGTGCGCCCCCAGGGCGACGGCTCCGAGGTGGTGTGGCGCGAGGAGGCGCGGCTGCGGGGGCTGCCCCGGCTGTTCGACCCGGCCACGGCCTGGTCCGGCCGGCTGCTCTTCGGCCGGGTGGTCGACGCGCTGCTCGCGGAGTGACCGGCTCGGCCCGGACCGCGGGGGACGCGGGCGGGGCCGGGGCCCGCCAACGGGGCCGGTTCCGACGGGCGTTCATCCTCGGGGGCGCCGCCGCTACGGTGACGCAGGGGTGATCTTGCGCTACTCTCCGTAGTATGGGGGTTCAGGGGGAGACCACAGGACGAGGGACCGCGGTGGTGATCGGCGGAGGTCTCGCCGGGATGCTGGCCGCATGGGCGCTGCGGGGACATGCCGAGCGCATTGTCGTGGTGGAGCGCGACCGCTATCCCGAGCGGCCGGCGTTCCGCTCGGGCCTGCCGCAGGGGCGCCACGCACATCTGCTGCTCGAGGCCGGGCACCGGGCGCTGGAGGAGCTGATGCCCGGTGCGCGCGAGGAGTTGCTGGCCGCCGGCGCGGTGCGGGTGCCGATGTCGGGCGTGCGCTGGCTGAGCGCGGCCGGATGGCTCGCGCGGTACGAGAGCGAGGTCGCGTTCCTGTCGTGCACCAGACCGCTGCTCGACCATACGGTGCTGAGCCGGGTGCGCGGCGAGCCCACGGTGCGCTGGCTGGAGAACACGGATGCCGTCGGCCTCCTCGGCGCGTCCGGCCAGGTGACGGGCGTCCGGGTCCGGGGCCGGGGCGACGCCCGTGCCAGGGTGCGCGAGCTGCCCGCGGAGCTGGTGGTGGACGCCTCCGGGCGGGCCTCCTCGCTGCCTTCCTGGCTGGCCCGGCTGGGCTGCCCGGTCGCCCCGGAAGAGCGCGTCGACGCGGGCGTGTCCTACGCCAGCCGGCTCTACCACCGCTCCACCGGGCCGGATCCGGGCTTCGCCGCGCTCTATCTTCAGACCAAGGCCCCCGAGGCGCCCAGGCTCGGTGTGGTGCTGCCGGTGGAGGACGGCCGGTGGATCGCCAGTCTCGGCAGTATGCGCGGGGCGGCGGCCGAGCCCGGTGCGGCCGGGTTCGACCGGCAGCTCCGGCTGCTGCGCGATCCGAGCCTGCATGAGCTGCTGGCCCGCGCCGAGCCCGCCGGCCCGGTGCGCGGCTTCTGGCCCGGCCCCGGTGTGCGGCGCCACTACGAGCGCCGGGCGCCGCGGGGGCTGGTGGTCATCGGCGACGCCGCGTGCACCTTCAACCCGGTCTACGGCCAGGGCATCACCGTGGCCGCGCTCGGCGCCCGCGCCCTGCGGGCCGCCGCCGAGCGCCACGGCGGCATAGGCCACCGCACGGCGCGCACCGCCCGCAAGGGCATCGCGGCGGCCACCGACAGCGCGTGGATGATGTCCTCCAGCGAGGATGTGCGCTTCCCCGCCACCACGGGCGGCCCCGCCGGTGTGTCGGTCCGGGTCCAGCACCGCTACCTGGACCGGGTCATGCGGCGGGCCACCGTCGACCCACAGGTCTGCAAGGCGCTGCACGAGGTGATGTCGCTGGTCGCCGACCCCACCGCGCTGATGCGTCCCGCCGTCCTCAGGGCCGTTCTGCGCGGCGGAGGGAGCGACCGGCCCGCATCTCCCCAGTGATCGCCGCGATGCCGCGAGGGGAGTTCCGCCAGGAGCGCCCGCCCTCTCACGGCGCGCCCGTCTACGGTCTGCGGTCCGGTGTCGGAAGGCCGTCCAGGAGCGTGCCGAGCGCGGTCGTGACCAGCGCGCACACCTCGTCCGGGTCCGCGCCGGCCAGCGGCTCCTTGCCCACGATCACCCGCATCGTCCCTATGCCGAGCAGCCAGGACAGCGCCAGATCCGCCCGCAGCTCGCGGTTGTCGGCGCTGGACAGGGTGGCCAGCACCCGTGCGTAGGCGTCGCTGATGGCCCGCACCGCCGTACCGATCTCGTCACCGCTGTCCACGGAGCGCAGCAGGGTCGCCAGGGCGCGGGTGCCCGGTTCCTTCCCGCCGTGGCCGAGCAGCCCGCGCAGGGCGGCCTCCAGCAGCTCATGGGGAGGGGTGGTACGCAGCTGCTCCTCCCCGTTGTGCGCGATCACCTCGCCGAACAACGCTCTTTTCGAGCCGAAATAACGGAACAGCAGCGCCTGGTTGACCCCCGCCCGATCGGCGATGTCCCGGACCGTGGCCCGTTCGTAGCCCCGCTCGGCGAACAGCGCCACCGCCGCCTCCAGCAGCCGTCGACGCGTGTCCCGCGCATCCCGGCGCTGCCCCTCGGACATCGTCCCACTCATCCCGGCACCCCTCTCGTCTGCTTGCGGCGATTCCCCGTCGGCCCGTCAGATCAACGGCGCAAAGGGGCCGTTGACCGTACCAGGCGGCGCCTCCTAGCTTTGTAAGCACGTGCTTACGCAAGGGAGGTCACGGTGACCACAGCGGAGACGGCAACCCTCGCCTATCCCTTCAACTCCGCCGAAGGACTGGCGCTCAGCGAGGCGTACGAGGAGGCCAGAAACCGCCCCGGACTGCTCCGGGTGCGCTTGCCCTACGGTGAGCCCGCCTGGCTGGTCACGCGGTACGCCGAGGCCCGGCTGGTGCTCGGGGACCGGCGCTTCAGCCGGGCGGCGGCGCTCCACCACGACGAGCCACGGCAGTCCGAGGCCCGGCGCGACAGCGGCATCCTGACCATGGACCCGCCCGATCACACCCGGCTGCGCACCCTGGTCGCCAAGGCGTTCACCGTCCACCAGGTGGAGAAGCTCCGCCCGTGGGTACGGCAGCTGACCCAGGACCTGCTCGACGACCTCGAGGCCGCGGGGCCGCCCGCCGATCTCGTGGACCGCTATGCGCTGCCCATTCCGGTCGGCGTCATCTGCGCGATGCTCGGCGTCCCGGAGGAGGACCGGCCCAAGTTCCGGGTCTGGAGCGACGCCGCGCTGTCCACCAGCTCCCTGAGCGCCGAGGAGTTCAACCGCAACCGCGACGAACTGCGCGCCTATATGGCCGGGCTGATCGAGGCCCATCGCATCGCCCCGCGGGACGACATCATGACCTCGCTGATCGAGGCGCGGGACGCGGGTGACCGGCTGTCCGAGCTCGAACTGGTCGATCTGTGCGTGGGCATCCTGGTGGCCGGGCACGAGACCACGGCCACCCAGATCCCCAACTTCGTGCTGACGCTGCTGGAGCACCCGGAGGAACTGCGCCGGCTGCGCGAGGACCCCGACCTGGTGCGCGGCGCCGTCGAGGAGTTGCTGCGCTTCGTACCGCTGGGCATGGGGGCCTCCATGCCCCGCTACGCCACCGAGGACATCGAGGTGGGCGGGACGCTCGTGCGCAGCGGGGAGCCCGTGCTGGTGGCCGTCGGCTCGGCCAACCGCGACGCGCTGCGCTTCGACCAGCCCGGCACGTTGAACGTCGCCCGCCCCGCCACCCAGCACCTCGGCTTCGGCCACGGTGTGCACCACTGCCTCGGCGCGTCCCTGGCCCGGCTGGAGCTCCAGGAGGCGCTCGGCGCGCTGATCACCCGCTTCCCGGACCTGCATCTGGCCGGGGACGTGCGGTGGAAGGACCAGATGCTGGTCCGCGGGCCCCGTGTCATGCCGATCGGGTGGTGAGCCGGATGACCTGGAAGGCGGAGATCGACTCCGGCCGGTGCATGGCGTCCGGCATGTGCGCCGGAATCGCCCCCGATCTGTTCGTCCTGGACGAGGAGCACGCCCGCCCGCTGGGTGCGGAGGTGCCGCGGGAGGAGCGGGTGCTGGACGCGGCGGACTCCTGTCCCGCGCTGGCGATCATCATCCGCGACGGCACGACGACCGTCGGACCGCGTCCCTGAGCCACGCCCCTGAAACCCTGGAGCCGGGGGGCTCCAGGGCTTCGGGGGTTCGTGGCTTCAGGACCGCGAAGCTTCAGGGTTTTCCGGATTTCCGGGTTTCCGGGTTTCAGGGCTTCAGGGCGACGCCCGCCCAGAAGGACACCTCTTCGTCGGTCACATCGCCGGTCTCCACCGAGGAACTGCTCTGTGCCAGGTCGGTCCGCCAGCGGTGCGGCACCTCCAGGCCCGGTTCGACCAGCTCAAGACCGGTGAAGAAGCGCGCCACCTCGTCCTTGGTGCGGATCTTCCCCTGGATGCCCCCGCTGTGGTAGATCTGCACGGTCTTCTGGGTGGCCTCGGGGTCGAAGTCCGGGGTGATGTGGCTCAGCACCAGGAAGGAGCCGGGGGCGAGGGCGTCGACCAGCCGCTGGACGATCTCGTACGGGCCCCATTCGTCGGGGACGAAGTGCAGCAGCGAGACCAGGCTCAGCGCGACCGGCTGGGACAGGTCCAGCACCTCGGTGAGGTCGGGCGCGGCCAGGATCGAGTCGGGCTCGGTGATGTCCCCGTGCACATAGGCGGTACGCCCCTGGGGGTGGCTCTTGAGCAGGGCCTGGGCGTGGGCGAGCACGATGGGGTCGTTGTCCACGTAGACGACCCGGGACTCCGGGGCTATCCCCTGGGCGACCTCGTGCAGATTGGGCCGGGTGGGAATGCCGGTGCCGATGTCGAGGAACTGGCGGACGCCCCGCTCGGCGGCGAGGAAGCGGATCGCGCGGTGCATCCAGGCTCGGTTGGTCCGCGCGGCGATCATGACACCCGGCCACAGGCCGAGCACCTTGGCGGCGGCCTCACGGTCGGCGACGTAGTTGTCCTTGCCGCCCAGGAAGTAGTCGTACATCCGGGCGCTGTGCGGTCGCCCCTGGTTGAGGGGGGTGTTGGGGGGCTCCGGCCCGCTTCCGGTCTGGGATGCTACCCCTTGCGCGGTCACGTGGTCTCCTCCGTATCCGGGGCGCGATCCCTCGCGCCGCGGCCGACAGTTCCCGAGATCGTAACCGCGCACCCGTGACGAGGAGTTGAGGGGCCCGGTCGCGGCCGGCGCCGCCACGCGCCGGCCGCGCCGCCTCAGCGCCCCGTCAGGAGGCCACGCCGTCCATGCGTTCGCGCAGGCTGCGCGGCCGCATGTCGGTCCACACCTCGTCGACGTACGCGGAGCACTCGTCCTTGGTGCCCTCCTTGCCGACGGGGTGCCAGCCCTCGGGCACGTCGAGGTCGGCGGGCCACAGCGAGTACTGGTCCTCGTCGTTGCGCAGCACCTGGTAGCGGGCGTTGTCGTCCATGGTCGGTCGGTTCCTCTCCTAGGAGTGATCTCGGATGTCGGGTCGAGCAGAGGGCCGGGCAGCGGATGGGGCGGACCTGACGGTCAGTCGGCGGCCACGGGCTGCCGCCCGGTCTCATGGCCCCGGGCCAGGGTGCGCAGGCTCGGGCTGACGGTGGCCAGGACGGCCGCGGTGGCCATCCCGGCCGAGCAGAGCAGGATCGCCCGGCCGCCCGGCAGGAGCTGGGCGAGCGACCCGCCCAGCGCGGGACCCGCCGCGCCCGCGGCCCCGCAGGCCAGGACGAGGGTGCTGGTGAGCCTGCCGCGCAGCTCGTCCGGGGTGCGCAGCAGCTGGTCCGTCATGATGGCGGTGTTCGCCGCCGGCGGGAACATCGCCATCAGGGCGAACAGCACCCCGATCGGATAGCCGCTGTCCACCAGCACGGTGACCGGGGCGAGCACGGCCAGGGCCCAGAACACCGCGACGATGGCGCCGTAGGGGCCCAGCCGCCGGTGGGTCACGGGCGCCGTCAGCGCGCCGAGCACCCCGCCCACCCCGAGCATCGCCGCCATCACACCGACCTCCCCGGAGGGCACCCCCCTGGACTCGGCGACCACGATGACGACGAGGTAGAAGGCGCTGAAGAACAGGTTGAGCACCACCGCGCACAGCACCGTGACCCGGATCCGGGGCTCCCGCCACACCCAGCGCAGCCCGGCCAGCGCCTCACCGACGAGCGGGCCCGCCCCGCCGGCGGGCCGCTCGCGCCGGGGCAGCCGGACGAAGAGCAGCGCGACGAAGGAGAGCGTGTGCGTCACGGTGTCCACCAGGAAGGGCACGAACCGTCCCACGGCGAAGAGGAATCCGCCGGTGGCGGTGCCCGCCAGCTGGCCCATCGAGGCGCGGGCGGTGTTCATCGCCACCGCCGTGGGCAGCTGCTCGTCCGCCACCAGGGCCGGCAGCGACGCGCTCTCCGCCGGTTCGAAGAGCGCCGCGCTCGCCCCGAACACGGCCGCCACGACCACCATGTGCCAGACCGCGGCGGCGCCGGACCACACGGCGACCACCAGGCTGAGGGCGGCGGCCGCCTGGGCGGCCTCACAGCCCAGCATGATCGCCTTGCGGTCGTAGCGGTCCACCAGGACACCCGCCGGGAGCCCCGTCACCAGCTGTGCGGCGGCGACGGTGCCCATGACCAGACCGGAGGCGGCGCCCGAGCCGGTGAGCGCGAGGACCAGCAGCGGAAACGCGATCGCCGTCGCGTGGAAGCCGAACTCCGACAGCGCCTGACCGCCCCACAGCAGCCGGTAGCCCCGGTTGCGCGACAGCGGGACCGGTTCGGACACCGGCGCGGCCGCGGTCATACGGCACCCCGGCAGTCGTCGGCGATCGCGCGCAGCGCCGCCGCGAAGTCGCCGGCCACCGCCTCCACGGTCGCCCTGTCGTGCACATCGGGGCGGTAGTGCCAGGTGAAACCGAGCCGGCCGTCCTGCACCGCGCCCACCACCTCCAGCAGGTGGGAACCGCCCTCGCGCGGGTCGTGGTCCTGGCCGAACGACCCGTGCTCGGCGTGCACCAGACCACCCTGGGCCCGTGCCGACCGGGCGTCCCACTGGCCCAGGTAGTTGAAGACGATCTGCGGCCCGGCGCCGTCGCGGGACAGCCGCTCGCGCAGCTCGGGCGGGCCGAAGGCGCGCAGCGCCCCGAAGCCGAAGCCGTTGCCGGGGACGGTCCGCAGCCGCCGCCGGACCGACTTGACCAGACCGCGCCAGTCGGCCGGCCCGCCGTCGGGCAGGTCCGGCAGCTCGAAGGAGACCGGATACATCGTGGTGAACCAGCCCACCGTACGGGAGAGGTCGACACCCTCCAGGACGTCCTCCTCGCGCCCGTGCCCCTCCAGCTCCACGAAGACCCGGTTCCGGCCCGTCCAGCGGGACAGCGCCGGCGCGAGGGCGGCGAGCAGCACATCGTTGATCCGGGTGCGGTAGGCGGTGGGCGCCGCGCGCAGCAGCGCCTCGGTGTCCCGCTGGCCGAGCGCGACCGCCACCGTACGGGTGGCTGCCCCCGGCGCGGCCACCTGGTGGTCGACCGGCAGCGGCGGGGCGTCGAGGGCCGCGCACCAGTGGTCGGCCTCATGGTCCAGGGCGCCGCCCGCGACATGGTCCGCCAGCCGCCGCGCCCAGTTGAGGAACGCGGTGGTCCTGGGGCCCAGGTCCACCGGTTCGCCCCGCACGCCCTGCTGATAGGCCAGGTCCAGATCGTCCAGCAGGATCCGCCAGGACACCCCGTCGATGACCAGGTGGTGCGCGGTCAGGAAGAGGAACGGCCGCCGCGCCCCGCCGAAGCGGAACAGCGCGGCCTTCAGCAGCGGCCCGCGGCCGAGGTCGAAGCCCGCGTGGAGCGCGTCGGCCACCCGCTCCATCGCCGCGTCCGCCTCCCGCGCCGGCAGACCGGACAGGTCGTGGCGGTCCAGGACGGCGGTGTCCGCCCCCGGCTCGGGGACGTGACCGCGCCACTCGCCGCCGTCCTCGGTGAACCGGGTGCGCAGCGCGTCATGGTGGACCAGGAGCGCGGCCAGCGCCCCTTCCAGCGCCTCCTCGTCCGGTTCCCGGTGCAGCTCCAGCAGGGTGGACTGGTTGAAGTGGTGCGGATTGACGGTGTGGGTGGCGAAGAACCAGCGCTGGATCGGGGTCAGCGGCAGCGCCCCGGTCACCGGCTCCGCACCGCCCTCGTCCCGCTCGGCGGTGGCCACGGTGGCCAGCGCGGCCACCGACTGATGGGTGAACAGGTCCTTGGTGGTCAGCCGGAGCCCGGCCTGGCGGGCGCGGGAGACCACCTGGATGCTGAGGATGGAGTCCCCGCCGAGGTCGAAGAAGTTGTCCTCCACGCCCACCCGTTCCAGGCCGAGCACATCCGCCCAGACGGCCGCGATCCGGCGCTCCATCGGGGTGCGCGGGGCGACATGGCCCGCTCCGGAGGAGGCCGGCGCCGGGTCCGGGTCGGGCAGGGCCCGGCGGTCGACCTTGCCATGGGCCGTCAGCGGCAGGGAGTCCAGGGTGGCGAACGCCGAGGGCACCATGTGGGACGGGAGGGTCCGCCGCAGATGGTCGCGGAGCGCGGCGGCGGTCGGCGCGCCGCCCGGCGCCGGGACGACATAGCCCACCAGCCGCTTCCCGCCCAGGGGCTGCTCCGACGTCGCGGCGGTCCGCCGTACGGCGACCACCGCTTCCCGCACGTCCGGGGCGCGCCGCAGCGCGCTCTCCACCTCGCCGAGTTCGATCCGGAAGCCCCGCACCTTGACCTGGTCGTCGGCCCGGCCCAGGAACCTCAACTCACCGTCGCCGGTCCACCGCACCACATCGCCGGTGCGGTACATCCGGCCGCCCGCGGGGCCGAACGGATCGGCCACGAACCGCGCCGCGGTCAGCCCCGGACGGCCCAGATAGCCCCGCGCCAGACCCGCGCCCGCCACATACAGCTCCCCGGCCACGCCCACCGGCACCGGGCGCAGCGCCTCGTCCAGCACATAGACCCGGGTGTTGGGGATCGGCCGGCCGATCGGCGGCGCCCCCGACCCGGCGGTCAGCGGCTCGGACCAGGTGCTCACCACCGTGGCCTCGGTCGGGCCGTAGGAGTTGACCAGCCGCCGGCCCGGGGCCCAGCGGTCCACCAGCTCGGCGGAGCAGGTGTCGCCGCCGACGATCAGGGTCCGCAGATCCGGCAGCTTTGGGCACGCCGCCTCGTCCAGGGTGGCCAGCGCCGCCGGGGGGATCAGCGCATGGGTGATCCGCTGCCCGCCGAGCACCTCGGCCAGCCGCTCGCCCAGCAGCGGGCCCTCGTCACCGATCACCAGCGCCGCGCCGGCGGGCAGCGAGACGCACAGCTCCAGCACGGCGGCGTCGAAGCTCGGGGAGGAGAACTGGAGCACCCGGTCCCCGGCCCGCACGCCGTAGTGCGCGGCCGCGGCGGCCGCGAAGCTCGCCAGCCCCGCATGGGTGACCACGACCGCCTTGGGCACTCCGGTGGACCCGGAGGTGTAGATGACGTACGCCGGGTGGTCCGGCGTCAGGCCACGGCCGGGCGGCGGCCCGGCCGGGCCGTCCTCGACCCAGACCGAGGCCGTGTCGTCGAGCACCACCGAGGGCGCGGCGTCCTGGAGCATGAACGCCACCCGCTCCTTCGGATAGCCGGGGTCGACCGGCAGGAACGCGCCGCCCGCCTTCACCACGGCCAGCTGCGCCACCAGCATCTCCACCGAACGCGGCAGCACCAGTGCCACCAGCCGCTCCGGGCCCACACCCCGGCCGATCAGCCGGTGCGCCAGCCGGTTCGCGGCCGTCTCCAGCTCGGCGAAGGTCAGATCGCCCTTCCCGTACCGCACGGCCGTGGCGTCCGGGGAGAGCGCCACCTGCCGCTCGAACAGCTCGCGCAGCGTGGCCGGCGCCACCTCCCGCCGGGTGTCGTTCCACTCGACCAGGGTGCGCCGCAGCTCGGCCGGGGTGGCCAGCGGCAGCGCGCCCACCGGCCGCCGCGGATCCACGGCGATCCCGGCGAGCAGCGCGCCGAGGGCGGTGCCCATCCGCGCCACGGTCGGGGCGTCGAACAGATCGGTGCTGTAGCCGATCAGCCCGCGCAGCACGCCCCCCTCGCCCTCGGCGAACTCGAAGGTGAGGTCGAAGCTGGCGGTGTCGGTCTCCAGCTCCACGTCCGTCAGCTCCAGACCGGGCAGGTCCAGCGCCCGGCCCGGGGCGTTCTGGAGCACCACCATCGCCTGGAACAGCGGTGTCCGGCTGGCGTCGCGGGCCGGCCGCACCTCGTCCACCACCCGCTCGAACGGCACCGCCTGATGGGCGAAGGCGTCCAGGACGGTGCCGCGCACCTCGGCCAGGAAGTCGTCGAAACGGGCGCGCGGATCGACCGTGGAGCGCAGCACCAGGGTGTTGACGAAGAACCCGATCAGCCGCTCGACCTCGGCGCGCTCCCGCCCCGAGGTGACGGTGCCCACGGCGATGTCGCGCCCGCCCGACAGCCGGGCCAGCAGGATCTGGGCCGCCGCCACCAGCGTCATGAACAAGGTGGTGCCCCGGGCCTGCCCGAACTCCCGCAAGAGCCGGACCACCTCGGCGGGGACGGTGAACTCCACGGTCGCGCCGTATCGCGTCCGCACCGCGGGCCGGGGCCGGTCGGTGGGCAGCTCCAGCGGTGGTACATCTGCCAACTGGCGTTTCCAGTAAGCCAGTTGCTCTTCGGCGCGGAGGGCGGTGAGCTCGGCGCGCTGCCAGTGGGCGAAGTCCGCGTAATGCACCGGCAGCGGTGGCAGCGCCGCCGGCTCGCCGCTCAGCGCCGCCCGGTACAGCTCCCGCAGATCGCCGAGGAGCACACCGGTGGACCAGCCGTCGGTGATGATGTGGTGCAGCGTCAGGCTCAGGACGTGTTCCCGGGCGCCCAGCCGGATCAGCCCGGTCCGCAGCAGCGGGCCGCGCCGCAGGTCGAACGGGCGGGCCCGGTCGTACGCCAGCAGCGCCAGCAGCTCCGCCTCCCGCTCGGGGGCGGACAGATGGGACAGGTCCAGCGGGTCGAGCCGGATCTCCCCCGGCTCGTGCACGATCTGCACCCCGCGGCCGTCCACCGTGTCGAAGGTGGTCCGCAGCGACTCGTGCCGGGCCACCAGCGCGGTCAGCGCCGCGCCGAGCGCCGCCACGTCGAGGGTGCCGCGCATCCGCAGCGCGAGCGGGGTGATGTACTCGGCGCTGTCCGGTGCGTAGGAGTCCAGGAACCACAGCCGTTGCTGGGGGTACGACAGCGGCAGCTCGGCGTCCCGGTCCACCGGTGTGATCGGGGCGGGCCGGTCCGCGCCCCGGCCGTCCGCGCCGGCGAGCGCCTCGGCCAGGGCGGCGACCGTGGGATGGGTGAACACCAGCCGGGGCGACAGCTCCACCCCGAAGACCTCCCGCAGCCGCGAGGTGAGCCGGATGGACAGGATCGAGTCGCCGCCGAGTTCGAAGAAGTCGTCCCCGGCGCCGACGCGCGCCACCTGGAGCACCTCGGCCCAGACCGCCGCCACCGTCCGCTCGGCCCCCTCGCGCGGCTCGCGGTAGGGCGCGCGGCGCGATCCGAGAGCCGCCGGGTCCGGTGCGGGCAGCGCCGCGCGGTCCAGCTTCCCGGTGGGGCCGAGCGGCAGCGCGTCCAGCGGGACGACGGCGGACGGCACCATGTAGTCCGGCAGCCGGGCCGCGGCGTACGCGCGCAGCCGCGCACCGTCCACCGTGGCCCCGGCACCGGCCACCGCGTAGGCCACCAGCCGCTTCCCGCCGGGCCGGTCCTCCCGGGCCACCACCGCGACATCCGCCACGTCCGGATGCCCGGCCAGCACCCCCTCCACCTCGCCGGGTTCGATCCGGAAGCCACGGATCTTGACCTGGTCGTCGGCGCGGCCGAGGAATTCCACCGTGCCGTCCGGCCGCCGGCGCGCCAGGTCGCCGGTGCGGTACATCCGCTCCCCGGCGGGCCCGTACGGATCGGCGAGGAAGGCGGCGGCGGTCGGGCCGGGGCGGCCGAGATAGCCACGCGCCACCCCCTCACCGGCGATGAACAGCTCCCCGACCACCCCCGGGGGAACCATCCGCAGCCGCGCGTCCAGGACGTGGACCCGCATGTTGTCCAGCGGCCGGCCGATCGGCACCACCTCGGGCACCGTATCGGCGCGGGACATCGGATACGACGTGGCGAAGGTCGTGGTCTCGGTCGGTCCGTACCCGTCCACCACGGTCAGCCCGGGGCAGTGCGCCAGCACCCGGCGCACCGCCGCCGCCGGCACCACATCGCCGCCCGTCCACACCTCGCGCAGCCCCGCGAAGCAGTCCGGCGCGTCCTGCGCCAGCAGCCGGAACAGCCCGGCGGTCAGCCACAGCCCGGTCACCCCCTGCTCGGCCACCAGCCGGCGCACCGCCGTGGCGTCCAGCTCGCCGGGTGCCACCACCACCCGGCCGCCGTTCAGCAGCGGCACCCACATCTCGTAGGTGGCGGCGTCGAACGCCACCGGCGAGTGCATCGCCACCCGTTCGTGCCCGCCGCCGGTGAAGGCGCGGTCGAGGGCGAGCGCCGCCACATCGCGCTGGCGCACCCCCACGGCCTTCGGCACCCCGGTCGACCCGGAGGTGAACATCACATACGCCAGCTGGTCCCGGTGCACCGGCACCGCGGGCGCCGCCGGCCCGCCCTGCCGCGCGGCGGCCACCTCCTCGCGCGTCAGCACGACCGCGGCGCCCGCCTGGTCCAGCAGCGCCCGCCGCCGGTCGCGCGGGGCGCGGGCGTCCACCGGTACGTACACCCCGCCGGCCCTGACCACCGCCAGCTGGGCCACGACCAGTTCCACCGACCGGTCCATCAGCAGCGCCACCCGGTCCTCCGGCCGCACCCCGGCGCGCACCAGGTGCCCGGCCAGCCGGCCCGACCAGTCGTCGAGTTCGGCGTAGCCGAGCGAGGTGGCGCCGTCGGTGACGGCGACGGCGTCCGGGGCGCGCCGGACCCGCTCGGCGAACAGCTCGGCCGGCGAACCCTGCGGCAGCGGCCGGGCGGTGGCGTTCCACTCGGCCGCCGCCCGCAGCCGCTCCGCCTCCGTCAGCAGCGGCAGCTCGTCCAGACACCGCCCGGCGCCGTCCGCGATCCCGGTCAGCAGCGTCCGGAGATGGGCCGCCGCCCGCTCCACCGTGGCCGCGTCGAACAGCGCCGGATCGTAGGCGATGTCGAAGCCCAGCCGGTCGCCGAGATAGGCGCGCAGACACAGCGGGAAGCTGGTGGAGTCCTCGGCCCGCACCTCGCGGACGACGATCCCGGCACCGGCCGCCGACGCCTCGTCGAACGGGTAGTTCTCGAACACCACCAAGCTCTCGAAGAGCGCCTCACCGGCCGGGAGCGGGCTTAAGCCCTGGATGCGGGGGAGCGCGACGAAGTCGAAGCGGCGCGCCTCGCTCTGCTGCTCCTGGAGCTCCCGCAGCCACTCCACGACCTCACGGCCGCCGTCCGCCACGGTCCGGGTGGGGACCGTGTTGATGAACATGCCGACCATCGTCTCCACGCCCGGCAGCCCGTCCGGACGGCCCGAGACGGTGGTGCCGAACACCACGTCGCGCTCACCGCCGTACCGCGCCAGCAGCAGCGCCCACGCCCCCTGCACCACTGTGTTGACCGTCAGCCCGCCGCCGCGCGCCGTCCGACGCAGCCGGTCGGATACCGCCTCGGTCAGCTCCAGCCGGGTCAGCGCGGTGGAGGTGGTGCGGTGCGCCTCCCGGGGCGGCCGGTCGTACGGCAGCGGCGTGCGGGCCCCGAACCCCGCCAGCACCCCGGCCCAGTGCCGCTCCGCCCGCTCCTGGTCCCGCCCCCGCAGCCAGCCGAGGAAGTCCCGGAAGGGCCGGCGCGCGGGCGGCCGGGGCGTCAGCCCGGCGACCAGGGCCGCATAGGTCTCGCACACCTCGGCGAAGACCTGCCCGGTGCTCCAGCCGTCGAGCATCAGATGGTGCGCGGTCCACACCAGCATGACCTCGTCCTCGGGGAGCCGGGCCACCGCGATCCGGCTCAGCGGGGCCGAGGTGAGCTCCATCCCGGCGGCCCGGTCCGCGTCCAGCAGCCGGCGCAGCGCCTCCTCCCGCGCGGGCGGTGTCAGTTCCCGCCAGTCCAGCCGGGCGGTGGGCAGGGCGGCCCGCCGGTGGACGACCTGGACGGGCTCGGCGAGCCCCTCCCAGCGGACGGAGCTGCGCAGGCCCGGCGTACGGTCCACCACCCGCTGCCAGGCGGCCGCGAAGGCGTCCGGGTCGGCGATCCCGCCGATCCGGATCGCGATCTGGTCGAGGTAGGCGCCACCGGTGTCCACCAGACCGTGGAAGAGCATGCCGGCCTGGAGCGGGGTCAGCGGGTAGATGTCCTCCACCGCGCCGCCGTCCCCGGCGATCAGATCCACCTGGCGCTGGTCGAGCCGGGCGAGCGGGAAGTCGGAGGGGGTGCGCCCGCCGGCGCCGGGCTCCGCGCAGTGCGCGACGATCTCCCGCAGCGCGGCCAGAGTGTCCTCCGCGAGCCGGCGCACGGTCGCCTCGTCGTACATCCGGGCCGGATAGCTCCAGCCCAGTTCCAGCCGGCCGTCCTGGACCGCGCCGGTGACCTCCAGCAGGCAGGGGCGGGTCTCCTCGGGCGGGGCGTCCTGGCCGGTCACCGGGAGGGCGGCGCGGTACAGGCCCGGGACCGCACCGGCGTCGTCCCCGGCCACGTCCCACTGGCCGTGGTAGTTGAAGACGACCTGCGGTGACGGGCCGTCGGCAAGCTCCCCGGCCGGGGAACCCTCGGGGGCCAGGTGGCGCAGCGCTCCGTGGCCGATCCCGTGGTGCGGGACGGCCCGCAGCTGCTCCTTGACGGACCGCAGGGTCTCGCGCCACCCCGCCTCGGCGTCGACGGTCAGCGCCAGGGGGTACTCGGCGGTGAACCAGCCGACGGTGCGGGACAGGTCCAGGTCCTCGAAGAGATCCTCGCGGCCGTGTCCCTCGACCCCGATCAGCGCGGTGTTCCCGCCGGTCCAGCGCACCAGGGTCCGGCCGAGCGCGCCGAGCAGCACGTCGTCGATCCGCGTCCGGTAGACCCCGGGGACCGCGCGCAGCAGCGCCTCGGTCTCGGCGCGGCCGAGGACCGTGGTGACCGTGGCCGCCGTGCCATGGGTGTTGGGGCCCTCGCGGTCGACGGGGAGCGCGGCGGGCGCGGCGCGCGCGACGTCCCGCCAGTACGCCAGGTCGCCGTCGAACCCGCCGGAGCGCACATGGTCCGCCAGCCGGGCGGCCCACCGGGTGAAGGCGGTGCTCGCCGGGGGCAGGGCGGGAGCGCCACCGGCGGCGGCGCTCCGGTAGGCGGTCTGCAGATCGCCGAGGAGGACGCGCCAGGACACGCCGTCCACCACCAGGTGGTGTGCGGTGATCAGCAATTCGGGCGGCCGCTTGGGCCCGAAGGTGAACAGCAGCACCCGCAGCACGGCCCCCTCGCCGATGTCCAGCCCGGTCTGCGCGCCGACCGTGGCCTCGGCCACGGCGGCGGCGCGTGCCGCCTCCGCCAGCCCGGACAGCTCGTACCGCTCCAGGACGCCGGCGGGGGCGGCGGGCAGGACCTCCTGGTACCACCGCCCGTCGACGGCCAGGAAGCGGGTGCGCAGCGCCGCGTGCTGCGCCACCAGGGCGTCCACCGCCTGCCGCAGGGCGGCCTCGTCGAGGTCGCCGGTGAGCTGGAGCCGGTGGCTCATGGTGAAGTGGTGCCGGTCGCCGGGGCGCCGTCCGTCGAGGTACCAGTGCTGGATCGGGGTCAGCGGCGCCGGGCCGGCCACGGCCCCGGACGGGGCCGGGTGGGGCTGGTGGCGGGCGCCCACGCGCACCGCGAGTTCCGCGACGGTCTGGTGGCGGAAGACGTCCTTGGAGGTGAGCGCGAGCCCGGCCGCGCGGGCCCGGGAGACGATCTGGATGCTGAGGATCGAATCCCCGCCCAGGGCGAAGAAGTTGTCCTCCACGCCCACCTGGGGGACACCCAGCACCTCGGCCCACACCCGCGCGAGCACCGTCTCGGCCTCGGTGCGCGGCGCCACGTACGGCGAGCCCCGTTCCGGCCGGTCACCGGGTGCGGGCAGGGCCCGCCGGTCGACCTTGCCGCTGTCGGTGCGGGGCATCCGCTCCAGCGTCACGAAGGCGGCCGGAACCATGTAGTCGGGCAGGGTGCGCTTGAGATGGGCGCGCAGCTGGACCGGGTCCGGGGCGGCGGCGGTCACCAGGTAGGCCACCAGCCGCCGGTGGCCGGTGTCCTCGCGGGCCACCACCACCGCGTCCTCGATCGCCGGATGGTCCAGCAGCGCGGCCTCGATCTCCCCGGGCTCGATCCGGAACCCGCGGATCTTCAGCTGTTCGTCGGCGCGGCCGAGGAACTCCAGCGTCCCGCCCGCCGCCCAGCGCGCCCGGTCGCCGGTGCGGTACATCCGGCTGCCGGGAGGGCCGTACGGATCGGCGACGAAGTGCGCCGCGGTGAGCCCTGGGCGGCGCAGATAGCCACGGGCCACCTGGGCCCCGGCCAGATGGAGTTCACCGGGGACGCCGGGCGGCACCGGCCGCAGCGCGCCGTCCAGGACGTACGCCCGCAGATTGCGGCCGGGCCGCCCGATGAGCGGGCGGTCGCCCAGGTCGGCCAGCGCGCCGTACACCGCGTCCACGGTGCACTCGGTGGGCCCGTAGAAGTTGTACGCCGCCACATCCGGCACCGCGCGCAGCCGACGCCACAGCGCCGGCCCGATGGCCTCCCCGCCCACCATGACGATCCGCGGCCGGTGGCGGCCTTCGGCGAACAGCCCGGCCACCGTCAGCTCGTGCAGATACGACGGGGTGAGATCGAGGAAGTCCAGGCCACGGGCGTCGATCAGCGCCACCAGGGCGGGCGGGTCCAGCCGTACCGCGTCGTCGACCAGATGCACCTCCTGGCCCGAGGCTAAGAACACCGCGCCCTCCCAGGAGGTGTCGAAGGAGAACGCGGCGGTCAGCGCGGCGCGCAGCGGACGGCCCGCCTCGGCCTGGTGCGGTGCGATGAGCCCGGCCCGGTGGTCCAGGCACAGGTTGACCAGCTGGCGGTGTTCGACGGCGACGCCCTTGGGGCGGCCGGTGGACCCCGAGGTGTAGACGAGGTACGCGCAGTGCCCGGGGAGCAGCGGGGAGAGCCGGTCCGCATCGGTGGGATCGGTGTCCGGCAGCGCGTCCAGGGGCGTGTCCCGCAGGGCCTTCGGGGTGAGGACGACCTCCGGCGCCGCGTCCTGGAGCAGGAACCAGGCCCGGTCGGCGGGCAGCGCGGGGTCGAGGTACAGCTGCGCACCGCCCGCCTTGAGGACCGCGAGCTGGGCCACCATCAGCTCGGCGGTACGCGGCAGGCTGACCGCGACCACCTTCTCCGGGCCCACGCCGAGGGCGATCAGATGGTGGGCCAGCCGGTTGGCGCGGGCGTTCAGCCCCGCGTAGTCGTAGGCGGCGTCACCGGCCACCAGCGCCGTGGCGCCCGGGGTGCGGGCGGCCTGCTCCTCGAAGAGCCCGGGGAAGGTGGTGTCCGCCACCGTGAGCCCGGTGGCGTTCCACTCCGCCAGCACCGTCCGCCGCTCCTCGGCGGTCATCAGCGGCAGTTCGCCCACCCGGCGGCCGGGGTCCTCGGCCACCGCCTCCAGCAGCAGCCGCAGCCGGCGGACCATCCGCTCCACGGTCGCCGCGTCGAACAGATCGGTGTTGTACTCCACGAAGCCGGTCACGGCACCGAGGTGGGCCACGAAGTCGAAGCCCAGGTCGAAACCGGCGGTCCGGCCGGGGACCCGGACGGCCTCCACGGCCAGACCGGGCAGGTCGGGCACCTCGCCGCCCAGGTTGTGCAGCGCCACCATCACCTGGAAGAGCGGGGTGCGGCTGGTGTCCCGCTCCGGCTGGAGCGCGTCCACGACCCGCTCGAACGGCACGTCCTGGTGGGCGAAGGCGTCCAGCACGGTGCCCCGCACCCGGGCCAGCAGCTGCGCGAACGGCTCGTCGGCGGCCACCCGGGTCCGCAGCACCAGCGTGTTCACGAACATCCCGACCAGGTGCTCCAGTTCGGGGCGCTCCCGTCCGGAGGTCACGGTGCCCACCGCGATGTCCTCCTGCCCCGACCAGCGGGCCAGCAGCACCTGGCAGGTGGCGAGGAGCGTCATGAACAAGGTGGCGTCACCGCGCCGCCCGGTCGCGCGCAGCCGCTCCACCAGCCCGGCGGGCAGGGTGAACTCCAGCAGCGCCCCATTTTTGGTTTGCACGGCCGGCCTCGGGCGGTCGGTCGGCAGCTCCAGCGGCGCCAGCTCCGCCAGCCGCGCCCGCCAGTGCTCCAGCTGCGGCTCCACCAGCGCCGCGCCGCCGCGCGGATCGCGCTGCCACGCCGCGAAGTCGGCGTAGCCCAGGGGCAGCGGGGGGAGCGCGGGCCGCCGGCCGGTGGCCGCCGCGCCGTACAGCTCGCTCAGATCGGTGCCGATGACGGCCGTGGACCAGCCGTCCGTGACGATGTGGTGCATCGTCAGGGTCAGCACGTGTTCCGCGTCGTCCAGCCGGATCAGGGACGCCCGCAGCAGCGGCCCGGTGCGCAGGTCGAACGGTGTGGCGCCGTCCCGCTCCAGCAGCCGGGCCAGCTCCCCCTCGCGCTCCGCCGGGGGCGCGGCGGTGAGGTCGTGCAGGGGCAGCGCCACCGGGTACGGGTCGTGCACCCGCTGCACCCCGTGGCCGTCCACCTCGGCGAAGGTGGTGCGCAGCGACTCGTGCCGGGCCACCAGACCGTCCAGGGCGGTGCGCAGGGCGGTGGTGTCGAGGCGGCCGCGCAGCCGCAGCGCGAAGGGTGTCACATACTCCGTGCCGCCGTCGTCGAAGGAGTCCAGGAACCACAGGCGCGCCTGCGCGAAGGACAGCGGCAGGTCCCCCTCCCGTGGCACGGCCGGGATGGGGTCCGAGGCCCCGCCGCCCGGTGCCGCGGTCAGCGCGGCGGCGAGGTCGGCGACGGTGGTGTGGGTGAACAGCGCCCGCGGGGAGACATCCGTGCCGAAGGCCGTCCGCAGCCGGGAGGCCACCCGGATGGCCAGGATGGAGTCGCCGCCCAGCGCGAAGAAGTCGTCCGTCGCCCCGGCCTCCTCGATCGGGAGGACCTCGGCCCACGCCCGCGCCACCGTCACCTCGGCCTCGGTGCGCGGGGCGATCCGCTCGGCGCTCGCCGCGAAGCCGTCCGGGCCGGGCGCGGGCAGCGCCGCCCGGTCCAGCTTGCCGTTGGCGGTCAGCGGCAGCGCGTCCAGCGGCACGAACGCCGCCGGGACCAGCTGCGCGGGCAGCGACCGCTTGAGGAACTCCCGCAGCGCGGCGGCGGACGGTGGCGCGGCCGGACCGGCGGCCACCACATAGGCCACCAGCCGCCGCACCCCGGGCTGGTCCTCCCGCGCGGTCACCACCGCGTCGCCGACCTCCGGATGGGCGGCCAGCGCGGCCTCGACCTCCCCGGGCTCGATCCGGAAACCGCGGATCTTCACCTGGTCGTCGGCGCGGCCCAGATACTCCAGCTGTCCGTCCGCGCTCCACCGGGCCCGGTCCCCGGTGCGGTACATCCGGCTCCCGGCGGGTCCGTACGGATCGGCCACGAAGCGGGCGGCGGTCAGCCCCGGGCGGCGCAGATAGCCGCGGGCGAGCCCCGCCCCCGCCACGTACAGTTCGCCGACCGCCCCCGGGGGCAGCGGCTGAAGACCCTCGTCCAGCACGTACACCCGCAGATCGGGGATGCCGGTGCCGATGGCGCTCCCGGTGGCCGCCGGTGCGGCCGCGGCGGCGCGGTCGAGCGGGGTGTAGGTGACATGCACGGTGGTCTCGGTGATCCCGTACATGTTGACCAGCACCGGCGCGGTGTCCGGATGCCGCGCGTACCACTCCGCCAGCCGCCGCACATCGAGCGCCTCACCGCCGAAGACGACCCGGCGCAGGGCGAGCCGCGCCCCGGGGTGCTCGGCGTCGGCGCGCATCAGCCCCTGGAAGGCGGACGGCGTCTGGCTGAGCACCGTCACCCGTTCGTCCGCCAGCAGCCGCCGGAACTCCTCCGGGGAGCGGGAGACCGCGTACGGGACGACCACCAGCCGGCCGCCGTGCAGCAGCGCCCCCCAGATCTCCCAGACGGAGAAGTCGAAGGCGTAACTGTGGAACAGCGTCCACACATCGCTCGTGTCGAAGGAGAACCACGCGCGGGTCCGGTCGAACAGCCGCACCACATTGGCGTGCGGGATCACCACCCCCTTGGGCACCCCCGTGGACCCGGAGGTGTAGATGGCGTAGGCGGGGCTGTCCGGCAGCGGCCCGGCACCGGCCGGGACGGCGGCGGGCCGGCCCGCCAGGTCGGCGATCAGCGCCGGGTCGTCCAGGCACAGCCGGGCCACGGCGGTGTGCCCGCCCCCGTCCCCGCCGAGCCGCGCCGCGAGGGCGGCGGTGGTCACCAGGGCGACCGGTTCGGCGTCGGCGAGCATCCGCGCGATCCGGCCGGACGGCTGGTCCGGGTCGAGGGGCAGATAGGCCGCGCCCGTCTTCAGCACCGCCACGATCGCCACGATCATCTCCGGCGAACGGGGCAGGGCCAGCGCCACATACCGCTCCCGCCCGGCGCCCTCGGCCAGCAGCCGGTGCGCCAGCCGGCCCGCCCGCGCGTCCAGTTCGGCGTACGACAGCGACTTACCGGCGCAGGTGACGGCGGTGGCGTCGGGGGTGCGCCCGGCCTGCTCCTCGAACAGGTCCACCAGGGTCCGCTCCGGCGCCCGCGGGGCCGTGCCGCCGGCCCACTCCTCCAGGGTGCGCCGGCGCTCCTCGGCGGTGGCCCACGGCAGCGCCCGCAGCGGCCGGCCGGGGTCGGCCGCGATCGCGGTGAGCAGCAGACACAGCCGGTCGGCGAGCGCCCGCGCGGTGCGGGCGTCGAACAGCCCCGGGTCATAGCCGAGGTCGAAGCCCAGCCGGTCGGAGAGATGGGCCCGCAGACTCAAGCCGAAGTTGGTCGCGTCGATGGACCGCACCTCGATGATCCGCAGACCCGCCTCGCGCGCCGAGGAGTCGTCAAAGGGGTAGTTCTCGAAGGCCACCATGGAATCGAAGAGCGGGGTTCCGGCCGGTACCTCGCTCCAGGCCGACACCTGTGCCAGCGAGACCGATTCGTGGCGCCGGGACGCGGACTGCGCCAGCTGGAGGTCCCGCAGCCAGTCACCGGTGTTCCGGTCGGCGTCCACCCGCACCCGGGTCGGCAGGGTGTTGATGAACATCCCCACCATCGACTCCACCCCGGCCAGTTCGGCCGGGCGGCCCGAGACCGTGGTGCCGAAGACCACGTCCCGCTCACCGCTGTACCGGGACAGCAGCAGCGCCCAGGCGCCCTGCACGACCGTGTTGACGGTCAGCCCGCCGCTCCGCGCGGTGCGGCGCAGCTCCTTTGACACCTCGGCGGTGAGCGCCACCGCCACCGTCGCGGAGGACCGGGACCGGTGGGACTCCACGGCCGCGCGGTCGCGGGGGAGCGGGGTCGGCGCGGTGAAGCCCGCGAGCACGGTCCGCCAGTGGCGCTCCGCCTCCTGTCCGTCCTGCCCGTCCAGCCAGTGCAGATAGTCGCGGAACGGCCGGCGGGCGGCGAGCGCCGGCCGACCGCCCCGGGCGGCCGCGGTGTACCGCTCGCACACCTCGGTGAACACCTGCGCCAGGCTCCAGCCGTCCAGGATTAGATGGTGCGAGGTCCAGACCAGCGCCACACGGGTGTCGGTCAGCCGGGCGACGGCCAGCCGCATCAGCGGCGGTGCGGCCAGATCGATGCCCCGGGCCAGATCCTCGGTCCGGAACCGCTCCAGCTCGGCCTCGCGCCGCTCCCCGGACAGCCCGCGCCAGTCCAGCCGGGTCACGGGCACCTCGGCCCGGCGGCGGACCACCAGCAGCGGCCGCTCGACGTCCTCCCAGACGACGCCGCCGCGGAGCACCGGTGTCCGGTCCACCGTCTCCTGCCAGGCCCGCGCGAACCCCTCCGGGTCGCCCACCCCTTCCAGGATCAGCGTGGCCTGGTCCAGGTAGACGTCCTCCCCGCCGCCGACCAGCCGGTGGAAGAGCATGCCCTCCTGAAGCGGCGTCAGCGGATGGACGTCCTCGGTCTCCCGCCCGTCGCCCACCAGCCGGTCGACGGTGGCCTGGTCCAGCCGGGCCAGGGGGAAGTCGGAAGGGGTCCGGCCGCCCGCGTCCGGTCCGTCGCAGTGCGCCACGATCTCCCGCAGCGCCGTGAGCATGCCGTCCGCGAGCCGCCGCACCGTGGCCGCCTCGTGCACCCGGTCGGAGAACAGCCAGGTCAGCTCCAGCTCACCGTCGGCCACCACGGCGGATACATCGAGCTGATGCGCCGAGGGCTGGTCGGCGGCCAGATCCCGCCCCAGCGCCTGGCCGGTGAGCGTGAACCCGCCGTCGCCCCCGCCCGAGTCCCACTGGCCGTGGTAGTTGAAGCAGATGCCCGGCAGCGGTGCGGCGGCGAGCGCCCGCGCGGGGGAGTCCGGGGCGCTCAGATACGCCAGCGCCTCATGGCTCAGCCCCCGGTGCGGCACGGCGCGCAGCTGCTCCTTGACCGACTTCAGCACCGCGCCCCAGCCGCCGCCGGGCACGGTCAGCGCCACCGGATACTGCGTGGTGAACCAGCCCACGGTCCGGGACAGGTCGACGGCCTCCGCCAGGTCCTCCCGGCCGTGGCCCTCCATGGCCACCAGCACCCGGTCCTCGCCCGTCCAGCCGGCGAGCACCCGCCCCAGCGCGCTGAGGAGCACATCGTTGATCTGCGTGCGGTAGACCCCGGGCACCCGGCGCAACAGCCCGTCGGTGGCCGCGCGGTCGAGCGTGACGCGCACGGTGCGGGTGGACCCGGCCGTGGCCGTGCCCGGCCGGTCCACCGGAAGGGCCGCGCCGCCCGTCCGCCACAGGTCCTCCCAGTACGCCAGATCGCCGTCCAGCCGGCCCTCCCGCACCTGGCCGGCCAGCCGGGTGGCCCAGGTGGTGAAGGGGGTGGGGACGGGCTCCAGCCGCACCGGCTCCCCGGCGGCGGCCTGCCGGTAGGCGCGCTCCAGATCGCCGAGCAGAATGCGCCACGAGACGCTGTCCACGGCCAGGTGGTGGGCGGTCAGGAACAGCCGCGGCCGGGCCCCCGCCCCGCGCCTGAGCAGCGCACCCCGCAGCAACACCCCGGCGGCCAGGTCGAGTTCGGCGCGGGCGGCCTCCGCCGCCGCCTCGGCCGCGGCTGCCTCCTCGGCGCCGCTGAGCTGGGACAGGTCGTGGCGGCGCAGCGGCGGCCCGCCCGCCGCGCCGTCCGCCAGCTGCCGCCACCCGCCGTCGTCGCCGCGCACGAACCGGGTGCGCAGGGCCGGGTGATGCGCGACCACGGCGCCCAGCGCGGTCCGAAGCGCGCCCTCGTCCAGGTCGCGGGGCAGATCGAGGACCATCGACATGGTGAAGTGGCGCAGCGGGCCATGGGTGGCGAAGAACCAGTGCTGGATCGGGGTGAGCGGCGCCGGACCCGCCACCTCCGCCCGCTCCCCGGCATCCGCCTCGGCGGCGCCGGGCGCGGTGCGCGGTGCCACGGCGGCGGCCAGCTCGGCGACGGTCTGGTGCAGGAAGACGTCCCGCGAGGTGAGCGCGTATCCGGCCTGGCGGGCGCGGGAGACGAGCTGGATGCTGAGGATCGAATCGCCGCCCAGCTCGAAGAAGTTGTCGCTCACCCCCACCGTCCCGGCGCCCAGCACCTCGGCCCAGATCCGCGCGAGCTCCCGCTCCGCCTCGGTGCGCGGAGCCACCTCCGCCCGCTCCGGCCGGTCCGCCTCCGGTCGCGGGGCGGGCAGCGCCCGGCGGTCCAGCTTGCCGCTGGGGCTGAGCGGCATGGCGTCGAGGGCGACGAACGCACCGGGGACCATATGGCCGGGCAGGGTGCGCCCGAGGGCCGTGCGCAGCTCACCGGAGGTGGGCGGGGCACCGGCCGGTGCGGGGACGTAGTAGGCGGCCAGCCGCGCGTGACCGCGGTCGTCGGTCACGGCGACCACGGCCGCCTCGGCGACGGACGGCAGATCCAGCAGCGCCGCCTCGATCTCGCCCGGTTCGATCCGGTGGCCCCGGATCTTCACCTGATCGTCGGCGCGCCCGAGGCAGTCCAGCTCCCCGGCGGCGGTCCAGCGCGCGATGTCCCCGGTGCGGTACATCCGGCTGCCGGCGGGCCCGTACGGATCGGCCACGAAGCGGGACGCGGTCAGTCCCGGACGGCCCCGGTACCCCCGGGCCACCTGCGCACCGGACAGATACAGCTCACCCGCCACCCCCACCGGCACCGGCTGCAGCCGGGCGTCGAGCACATGGGCGCGCAGATTGCCCAGCGGCCGGCCCACCACCGGGTGCCCGGCGCCGGATATCCGGGCCGCGAGCGCGTCGATGGTGCACTCGGTCGGGCCGTAGAAGTTGTACGCCGTGGTGCCGGGCGTGTCCGCCAGCTGCCGCCACAGCGAAGGACCGATGGCCTCGCCGCCCAGCATCAGCACCCGAGGGCGGTGCCGGGGGTGGTCCAGCAGCCCGGCGGGCAGCAGCTGCCGCAGATACGAGGGGGTGAGGTCGAGGAAGTCGATGCGGTGGGCCGCGACGTACGCCACGAGCGCGGCCGGATCGAGCCGGGTGGTCTCGTCGATGAGGTGCAGCTCATGGCCGTCGGCCAGCAGCAGCAGCCCCTCCAGCGAGGTGTCGAAGGAGAACGACGCGGTCAGCGCCGCGCGCAGCGGACCGCCGCCCGCCTCGGCCACGAACCCCCGGCCATGGCTGACCAGCAGATTGACCAGCGACCGGTGCTCCACGACCACCCCTTTGGGGCGGCCGGTCGAGCCGGAGGTGTACAGGACGTAGGCGGCGCTGCCGGGGTGCAGGGCGGCGGTCCGGTCCGCGTCCGTGGGATCGGCGGTCGGCAGGGTGTCCGGGACGGCGCGCAGCGCCGCCTCGTCGAGCACCAGCGCGGGCCGGGCGTCGGCGAGGAGGAACGCGACCCGCTCGGCGGGCAGTTCCGGATCGATGGGCAGATAGACCCCGCCCGCCTTGAGCACACCCAGGATCGCCACGATCATGCCGGCGGTCCGGGGCAGCTTCACCCCGACGACGCGCTCCGGTCCGACGCCCTGGGCGATCAGATGGTGCGCCAGCCGGTTGGCGGCCGCGTTGAGCCCGGCGGCGTCGTACACCTCGTCCCCGGCGACCAGCGCCGTCGCCCCCGGGACGCGGGCCGCCAGCGCCTCGAACGCCGCCGGGAACGTGGCCGGCGCCACCGCGAGGGCGGGGCCACGTCCCAGCGCCGCCATCCGCCGCCGCTCCCCGTCCGTGAGCAGGGGCAGCTCGCACACCGGCCGGTCCGGTTCGGCGGCCACCGCGTCGAGCAGTACCAGCAGATGTCCCGCCATCCGCTCGGCGGTCGCCGGGTCGAACAGGTCGGTGCTGTACTCCAGCAGCCCCCGCAGCTCCGCCCCGTCCGCCGCTTCTTCGATGAATTCGACGCTGAGGTCGAAGGTGGCGGACCGCCGGGGCACATCGACGCTCGCGGCGGTCAGTCCGGCCGGCCGGGGCGCGCTCCTGGGGGCGCTGTGCAGCAGCACCATCACGTCGAACAGCGGGTTGCGGCCCGCGTCCCGGCGCGCCCCCACCGCCTCCACCAACCGCTGGTACGGCGTCTCGTCGTGGGCGAAGGCGTCCAGCACCGTGGCCCCGGCGCCGGCCAGCAGCTCCCGGTAGGAGCGGGCGGTGTCCACCGCGGAGCGCAGCACCACCGTGTTGACGAAGAAGCCGACGGCCCGCTCCAGCTCGGTACGGCCACGGCCGGAGGTGACGGTGCCGATGGCGATGTCGTCCTGTCCCGACCAGCGGGCGAACAGCCCCTGGCAGGCCGCGACCAGCGCGGTGAACAGCGTGGTGTGCTCCTGCGCGGCGAGCGCGCGCAGCCGGGCCGCGGTGGCGCGGCCCACGGTGAACTCGTGCACCGCCCCCGCCGAGGTGCGCACCGGGGGGCGGGGCCGGTCGGTGGGCAGCTCCAGCGGGACGACGCCGTCCAGCCGCTCCTTCCAGTGGTCGAGCGCCCGGTCCGACGCGGCTGACGCGAGCCGCTCCCGCTGCCACACCGCGAAGTCCGGGTACTGCACCGGCACCGGTGGCAGCGGGTCCGCGCCCGGCTCCGCGCCGTACAGCGCGCACAGCTCGTCCTGGAGCACCCCCATCGACCAGCCGTCGGTGACGATGTGATGGGCCGTGACCAGCAGGACGTGCTCCTCCTCGGCGAGGCGGACCAGCAGCGCCCGCAGCGGTGGCCCGGTCCGCAGGGGGAAGGGCCGGGCGTACTCGGCCGACAGCAGCTCGTCCAGCGCCCCGGGCCCGTGCTCCGGGCCGGTGAGGTCCGCCACCGGCAGCGGGACGGGCCCGGCCGGGTGGACCACCTGCACGGGCCGGCCGTCGGTGTCGTCGAACGTGGTCCGCAGCGCCTCATGGCGCGCCACCAGGGCATCCAGCGCCCGGGAGAGCGCCACCGGGTCCAGGGCGCCGGTAAGCCGCAGCGCCAGCGCGCTGTTGTACCCCGCATCCCGCGGCTGGAGGGTGTGCAGGAACCACAGGCGCGCCTGGGCGTAGGACAGCGGCAGCGGGCGTGTGCGGTCCGCGCGGGGGATGGCTTCGGCTCGGCCGGCCTTGCCCGCGAGGCGGCGGCGCAGGGCCTCCCGCAGCTCCTCGGGCAGCGCGGCGGCGCGGTCCTTCCTCGAAGACGTCATGTCGTCCTTCCTCACCGTTCGTCGTGGTCGCTGCCGCCGAGCGCGGCGTCTTCGAGTTCGCGCAGGATGTGCTCCTCGACCAGGTCGGCGAGGGCGGAGACGGTGCGCGCGGTCAGGATGTCCCGGGGCGTCAGGTCGACGGCGAACGCCTCCTTGGCCCGGGAGGCGATCAGCAGACTGCGCACCGAGTCACCGCCCAGGGCGAAGAACTCGTCCTCCGCGCCGACCGGTGTGACCCCCAGCACCTCCGACCAGATCTCCGCGAGGACCTCCTCGGTCGGGGTGCGCGGGGCGATGTGGCCGGCCGGCGCGCGCACGGTGGCGGGGCCGGGCGCGGGCAGCGCCGCGCGGTCGGTCTTGCCGTTCTCGGTGAGCGGCAGCCGGTCCAGCACGACGAACGCCGACGGGACCATCGGGCCCGGAAGCGTCCGGCCCAGATGGGTGCGCAGCTCCGGGTCGGCCGGGGCGCCCGCCCCGGGCGCGAGGACCAGATGGGCCACCAGCCGGCGCGCCCCGGGCTCGTCCTCCCGCACCGTCACCACGGCCTCCGCGATGGCGGGGTGGCCGCACAGGGCGGTCTCCACCTCACCGGCCTCGATGCGATGGCCGTGCAGTTTGAGCTGGTGGTCGACGCGCCCCAGGTGGTGCAGGCGGCCCCGGGCGTCGTAGCGGGCGAGGTCGCCGGTGCGGTACATCCGCGAGCCGGGCGGCCCGAAGGGGTCGGCCATGAAGCGGGCCGCGGTCAGTCCGGGGCGGCCCAGATAGCCGCGGGCCAGCGACGGGCCGCTGATCCACACCTCGCCGGGCACGCCCACCGGCACCGGGCGCAGCCGCGCGTCCAGCAGGTGGACACGGGTGTTGGGGAGGGGCCGCCCGATCGGCGGCGGGGCGCCGTCGGGGGCGAGCGGCTCGGACCAGGTGGCCACCACGGTGGTCTCGGTGGGCCCGTACGCGTTGATCATGCGGTGGTGCGGGGCCCAGCGGGCGGCCAGCTCCGCGCCGCAGGCGTCCCCTCCGACGATCAGCGTCCGCAGCTCGGGCAGCTCCCGTTCGGTGCCGGCGGGCAGCGTCGCCAGGGCGGCGGGCGGGATGAGGGTGTGGGTGATCCGCTGCCGCCGCAGGACGTCCGCGAGATGGCCGCCCAGCAGCGGACCGGGCTCGGGCACCACCAGGGCGGCCCCGGACGGCAGCGCCATGCACAGCTCCAGGACGGAGGCGTCGAAGCCGGGCGAGGAGAACGACAGGACCCGGTCGCCCGGCCGCACCTTAAAGTGCTCGGCCTCGGCGGTGGCGAAGCTCGCGATCCCGCGGTGGGTGACGACCACTCCCTTGGGGGTTCCGGTGGACCCGGAGGTGTAGATCACATAGGCCGCATCGTCCGGGTGCACGGCGCGCGGGCGGTCCGCGTCCGTGGGGCGGTGGGCCGGTTCGTCCGGGGCCAGGGTCTCGGCGGCCCGCTCGATCACCACGTGCGGGGCGGAGTCCTTGAGCATCAGCTCGACGCGCTCGGCCGGGTAGTCGGGGTCGATGGGCAGATAGCCGCCCCCGGCCTTGGCCACCGCGAGCCGGGCGACGACGGACTCCACCGACCGGGGCAGGACCAGCGCGACGATCCGCCCGGGGCCCACGCCATGCCGGATGAGGCGGTGGGCGAGGCGGTTGGCGCGGGCGTCCAGCTCCGCGTAGGTCAGCCGCAGGTCCGGGGAGTCCACCGCCGGTGCGTGCGGCCGGCGGTCCACCGCCGCCTCGAAGAGTTCGGCCAGGGTCGCGTGGGGCACCGGGCGGGCGGTGTCGTTCCAGTCCACCAGGAGCCGGCGGCGCTCGGCGGCCGGGAGGACGTCGATCCGGTCCGGCGGCGAGTCGTCGCCGGCCGTGGCGAGCGCGCCGAGGAGATGGACGAGCCGGTCCGCGAGCGCCTCGGCGGTGGACTCCTCGAACAGCCGCGGGTCGTAGCCGAGTTCCACGGACAGTTCGGATCCGGGCGAGACCACCACGGTCAGCGCGTAGTTGGTGGACTCCAGGGCGTGCAGATCGCGCACCCGCAGCCCGTGCTCGGCCGCGGCGGCGCTGTTGATGGGGTAGTTCTCGAACACCACCAGGCTCTCGAACAGGTCCACCCCGCCCGGCACCTCGCTCCAGCCCTGGAGCTGGGCCAGCGACACATGGCCGAAGCCGCGCGCGTCCGCCTGCTCGGTCTGGAACTCCCGCAGCCAGGCGGCCGTGCCCACCGTGTCCGGCACCGTGCAGCGCACCGGGAGGGTGGTGATGAAGATGCCGGTGATGTCGTCCGCGCCCGGCAGCTCCGTCGGCCGCCCGGAGACCGTCGCCCCGAAGCAGATGTCCGGCTCGCCGCTCAGCCGGGAGAGCAGCAGCGCCCAGGCGCCCTGCACGACGGTGTTGAGCGTGAGCCGGTGCCGTCGGGCGAAGTCCTCAACGGCGGCGGTGTCCCGCTCACCGAGCCGGTGCGAGAGCCACCGGGAGGACCGGGTGGCCAGCTCCGGTGTCGGCCTGCGGTCGTAGGGGAGCGCAGTGGGGGTGGTGAAGCCCGCCAGGACCCGCCGCCAGTGCGCCTCGGCCCGCGTCCGGTCCTGACGGCCCAGCCAGGCCACGTAGTCCGCGAACGGCCGGCGGCCCGGCAGCCTCGGGCGCTCCCCGGCGGCCAGGGCGGCATGGGCGGCGAAGACGTCGCCGAGCACCTGGAAGACGCTCCACCCGTCCAGCAGCACATGGTGGAAGGTCCACACCACCCGCACCTCGGCGGGGGAGAGCCGGGCCAGGGTGACGCGGAGCAGCGGGGCCGCGGTGAGATCGATCCCCCGGGCGCGGTCCTGATCCAGCAGCCGCTCCAGCGCGGCCGTCCGCTCGTCCTCGCCGAGGCCGCTCCAGTCGAGTTCCTCGACCGGTACGGCCGCGGTGCGGCGGACGATCATCAGCGGCTCGGACACCCCGTGCACCACCACCTCGCCGCGCAGCACCGGGGTGCGGTCCACGACGTGCCGCCAGGCGGCGGCCAGCACGCCCAGGTCGCCCACCCCGTCCAGCACGAAGGTCGCCTGCTCCACATAGAGCCCCTGGTCGCGCTGGGCCAGTGCGTGGAAGACCAGCCCGGCCTGGGTCGGGGTCAGCGGATGGATCTCGGCCACGTCCCGGCCGTCGCCCGCCAGCCGGTCGACGGTCTCCTGGTCCAGCGCGGCCAGCGGGAAGTCCGAGGGCGTCCGTCCGCCCGCGCCGGGGCGGGTGCACAGCGCCACGATCGCCCGCAGCTCCGCCACCATCTCCTCGGCGAGCCGGCGCACCGTGGCGCGCCGGTGCAGCGACCGGGAGTAGGACCAGCTCAGCTCGAGCCGCCGGTCGGTCACCCGGCCGACCACATCGAGCAGATGCGGCCGGGGCGCCCGCGGGCTCATGTCGCCCTCCAGACCGCCGGTCAGGGCGTGCAGCAGACCACCCGGCGCGGGCGGCTCCCAGTCCTGCTGCCCGAGGTAGTTGAAGCTGATCCTCGGTTCGGCGGGCAGGCCGGCGGGGGCCGCGCCGGACAGATGGCGCAGCGCCCCGTAGCCCAGGCCGTTCCCCGGAACCGCCCGCAGCCGCTCCTTGACGGCCTTCAGCGTCCGCTCCAGCTCCCCGTCGGCGGGCGCCTCCAGGACGACGGGGAACATGGTCGTGAACCAGCCGACCGTACGGGACAGATCGACCCCCTCGGCGATCTCCTCCCGGCCGTGCCCCTCCAGGGTCACCGCCACCCGGTCCCGGCCGGTCCAGCGGGCGAGCACCCGCCCCAGGGCGCACAGCAGGACGTCGTTGACCCGGGTCAGATACGCGCCCGGCACCTCCCGCAGCAGCGCCCGGGTCTCCTCGGCGCCGAGTGAGACGGTCACCTCCTCCTCGAAGGCCGCGGTGTTGGGCCCCTCCCCGTCCGTGGGGAGGCCGGTGGGGACGTGGCAGGCCGCCCAGTGGTCGCGTTCGGCGTCGAAGCCCCCGGCGGCGGTGTGGTCGCTCAAGTGCCGCGCCCAGGTGCGGAACGACGTGGTCTTGGGACCCGGCTCGGCGGCCCGGCCCGCCACGAGGTGCCGGTAGGCGGTGTCCAGGTCCTCCAGCACGATGCGCCAGGAGACCGCGTCGACCACCAGGTGGTGGGCCGTCAGCAGCAGCACGGGCCGGTTTCCCTCGCCGCGGATGAAGAGCGCCGCGCGCAGCAGCGGTCCCCGGGTCAGGTCGAATCCGGCCCGCACCCGCCCGGCCGTCTCCCGCAGCACCGCGTCCCGCCGCCCCGGCTCCACCGAGGACAGGTCGTGGACGTCGAGCGCCGGTTCCTCGGTGTCCGGCGGGGCGTTGTACTGGCGCACCGCGCCGTCCCCGGTCCGCTCGAAGCGCAGCCGCAGGGCGTCGTGGTGGGTCAGCACCGTGGCCAGGGCGGTGCGCAGCGCTCCCTCGTCCACCGGCGCGGTCAGCTCGGCCGTGACCGACTGGGTGAAGTGCTCCGCCGCCTCGGGCAGCCGCTCGAAGAGCCAGTGCTGGATCGGGGTCAGCGGCACCTCCCCGACCACCGGGCCCTGCTCGTGCGCGGCCGCCGCGGCCGGTGCCGCGGATGTGGCCGCGGCCAGGTCCGCCACGGTCTGGTGGACGAACAGATGGCGCGGGGTCAGCTCGATCCCGGCCCGGCGGGCGGCGGAGACGATCTGGATGCTGAGGATGGAATCGCCGCCGAGGGTGAAGTAGTTGTCCTCCACGCCGACCCGCTCCACCCCGAGGACCTCCGCCCAGATGGCGGCGAGGGCCTTCTCGGTCTCCGTACGCGGCTCCACATGGCCGGCGGCGGGGGCCGACCAGACGGGTGCGGGCAGCGCCCGCCGGTCCAGCTTGCCGCTGGGCCCCAGCGGCAGCCGGTCCAGCACGACCACGGCCGAGGGGACCAGGTGGTCCGGCAGGCGGGTGGCGAGGAACGCGCGGAGCGCGGCGGTGTCCACCGGTGCCGAGCCGGGGACCGGCACCACATAGCCGGCCAGGCGCTTGTGACCATCGGTCTCCACCACGGCCGCGGCCGCCTCGGCGACATCGGGGTGGCGCGCCAGCGCCGCCTCCACCTCGCCCAGCTCGATCCGGAAACCGCGCACCTTGACCTGGTCGTCGGTCCGGCCGAGGTACTCCAGCTGCCCCCGCTCGTCCCAGCGGACCAGGTCGCCGGTGCGGTACATCCGGCTGCCCGCGGGGCCGTACGGATCGGCGGTGAACCGCTGCGCGGTGAGCCCCGGCCGGCCGAAGTAGCCCCGGGCCAGGCCCGGCCCGGCCAGATACAGCTCGCCCGGCACACCGACCGGTACCGGCCGCAGCCGCGCGTCCAGGGCGTAGGCGCGGGTGGCCGCGACCGGGGCGCCGATGGGCGGGGTGCGGTCGGGGTCGGCGGGGTCACAGGTCCACGCGGTGGCGTAGACGGTCGCCTCGGTGGGGCCGTAGATGTTCGCCACCCGGCAGCCGGGGACGGCCGCGCGGACCTCCTGGACGGTGCGGGCGGCGAGCCCCTCGCCCGCCAGCACCACGGTGCCGGCCCGCACCGCGACCGACCCCTTGCCGAGGACCTGCCCGAGCGCCGAGGGCACGGCGCTGATCAGGCTCGCCGTCCAGGGGGTGGTGCGCTCGGCCAGGGTGAGCAGATCACGGACGATCTCGACGGAGCCGCCGGCCAGCAGCGGGCAGAGGATCTCGAAGACCGACACGTCGAAGTTGAGCGAGGTCGAGGCCACCACATGGGCGAGCCCCTGGGCGCCGAACTCCTCCCGCGCCCAGGCGGCCAGCGCGGCCACGCTCCGATGGGTGATCACGACGCCCTTGGGCACCCCCGTCGATCCCGAAGTGTGGATGACGTACGCCGGATGGCCGGGGTCCAGCGGGCCGCGCCGCTCGGCGTCGCCGACGTCCCCGGCCGGCAGCCGCGCCAGCCGCCGGCCGCACTCCGCGTCGTCCAGCAGGATCCGGCCGCCCGGCCCGGCGGGCACGCGGTCCGCCGACTCCCCGGTGGTCACCACCGTGTCCGGGGCGATGTCGCCCAGCATGAAGGCGATGCGCTCGGCCGGGTACGCCGGGTCGACCGGGAGGTAGGCCGCCCCGCTCTTGAGCACCGCCAGCACGGCCACCACCAGCTGAGGTGTGCGCGGCAGCACCAGGGCCACGAAGCGCTCCGGACCGGCGCCCGAGGCGATCAGCAGCCGGGCGAGCCGGTTGGCGCGCTCGTTCAGCTCCCGGTAGGTCAGCGGTCCGCCGTCGCCCAGCACCGCCACCGCGTCCGGGGTACCGGCCGCCCGCGCCTCGAAGAGCGCGGGCAGCACCGCGTGCGGCGCGGCCGCGACCGGGCCGCCGAACTCCTCGAGGATCGCGCGCGCAGCGGCCTCGCCGATCAGCGGCAGTTCGTCCAGCCGGCGCTCCGGACCGGCCGCCATCTGCTCCAGCAGCTCCCGCAGACAGCCGCCCAGCCGCTCGATCGTCGGGGCGTCGAAGGCCGCCGGGTCGTAGTCCAGCGAGATCGACAGCCGCTCCTCGGGCGCCACCACCACGCTGAGCGGATAGCTGGTGGGCTCCAGGTCCCGCTCCTGCCGCAGGCCCAGGCCGTGCGCCGCGATGGCCTCGCCGTCGAACGGGTAGTTCTCGAAGACCACGATGGAGTCGAAGAGGTTCACCCCGCCGGGCACCTCGCTCCAGCCGCCCAGCTGGGCCAGGGACACGAAGTCGAAGAGCCGGGCCTCGGACTGCGCCGACTGCAGCTCCCGCAGCCACGCAAGCAGCGGACTGCCGCCCGCCACCCGCACCCGGGTGGGGACGGTGTTGATGAACACCCCGACCATGGACTCGACGCCCGGCAGCGCGGCCGGCCGCCCCGAGACGGTGGTGCCGAAGCACACGTCGTCGGTCCCGCCGTACCGGGACAGCAGCAGCGCCCAGGCGCCCTGCACCACCGTGTTCATCGTCAGCCCGGCCCGCCGCGCGGTCGTCCGCAGCCGGGCGGACTCCTCGGCGCCGAGGGTGACCCGGTGCGAGCCCGACGAGGCGCTGCGGTGCGCCCCCGACGGGGGCCGGTCCCACGGCAGCCCGGTGGGCGAGGTGAACCCCGCCAGCGCCGTACGCCAGTACCGCTCGGCCTCCGCGGTGTCCTGCTCGCCGAGCCAGCCGAGGTACTCGCGGAACGGCCGCCGGGCGGGCACCACCGGCGTCCGGCCCGCGGTGAGCGCCGCGTATCGCTCGCACACCTCGTCGAAGACCTGCGCCGCGCTCCAGCCGTCGAGCAGCACATGGTGGAAGGTCCAGACGATCCGGACCTCCTCGGCGGACAGCCGGATCAGCGCCAGCCGCATCAGCGGCGCGGTGGCCAGGTCGATCCCCTCGGCCCGGTCCTGGTCGAGCAGGCGGCGCAGCTCGGCCTCGCGCCACTCCTCCGGCCGCCGCGTCCAGTCGTGGTGGACGATCCGGGGCGCCGCCCGGCCCATCACGACCTGGAGCGGCTCCGGGGTGTCCGCCCACACCAGACGGGTGCGCAGGATGGGGTTGGCGGCCACCGTGCGCCGCCACGCGGTGTCCAGCGCCCGCGGATCGCCCACCCCGGTCAGCGTCAGCTGGACCTGGTTGACATAGGCGTCCGAGGCCGGCTCCATCAGCCCGTGGAACAGCATCCCGGCCTGCATCGGGGTCAGCGGATAGATGTCCTCGACCGCCCGGCCGTCGCCGGCGATCCGGTCCACCGCCGCCTGGTCCAGCCGGGCCAGCGGGAAGTCCGACGGGGTACGGCCGCCGGCCGCGGGGCCGGCGCAGTGGCCGATGATCTCCTCCAGGGCGCCGAGCATGGCCCGCGCCAGCCCGGTCACCGTCTCCTCGGTGTGCGTCCCCGTGCCGTAGTACCAGGTGATCTCCAGGCACCGCCGCTCCACCCGGCCCACCACGTCCAGCAGATGCGCCCGGACGGTGTCGGGCGCGGCGTCACCGCCCAGCCCGCCGCGTACGGTGCGGACCAGACCGGTGTCCGCACCGGCGGCCCAGTCGAACTGCCCGAGGTAGTTGAAGCTGATGCCGGGTTCCGCCGCGTCCCCGAGCCCCGAGGCGGGGGCCAGATGGCGCAGCGCGCCGTAGCCGATGCCGCGGGCCGGCACCGCCCGCAGCTGTTCCTTGACGGACTTCAGCGTCTCGCCCCAGCCGTCCTCGGGCAGGTCGAGGGCGACCGGATACAGGCTGGTGAACCAGCCGACGGTGCGGGACAGGTCCACCCCGTCCAGCAGATGCTCCTCCCGGCCGTGGCCCTCCAGGTCCACGGCGATCCGGCGCCGCCCGGTCCAGTGGCCGAGCACCCGGCCCAGCGCGGCGAGCAGCACATCGTCCACCCGGGTGCGGTAGACCCCGGGGACCTGCCGCAGCAGCGCGTCGGTCCGCTCCCGGTCCAGCCGGACGGTGACCGACGCCATGGACGCCACCGTGTTGTCCCCCTCGCCGTCGCCGTCCAGGGGCAGCCGCGCCGCGCACTCCTGCGCCACCGCCCGCCAGTGGGGGAGTTCGGCGTCGAAACCGCCGGCGGCGGTGTGCGCGGCCAGCCGCCGCGACCAGTCGCGCACCGAGGTGGTGCGGGGGCCGAGGTCGGCTCGTCCGCCCGCGCGCACCTGCTGGTAGGCGGTGTTCAGATCCTCCAGCAGCACCCGCCAGGAGACCCCGTCCACCACCAGGTGGTGGGCGGTCAGGAAGAGCGTGGGCCGCCGCCCCGCTCCGGACCGGAACAGCCGCGCGGCCAGCAGCGGTCCCCGCGCCAGGTCGAACCCGGCCTGCGCCTCGGCCATCGCCGCGTCCTCGGCGGCCCGCCGCTCCCGCGCGCCCAGCCCCGACAGGTCGTACTCCCGCAGGGGCGCCGGGGCCGCCGGGTCCGGCGCCGGGCAGTACGGGCGCAGGCTGCCGTCCGCGCCGGGCGTGAACCGCGTCCGCAGCGCGTCATGGTGGACCAGCAGCGCATCCAGCGCCGCGCGGAGCGCACCGGGGTCCGGGTCCCGGTGCAGTTCGACGACCACGGACTGGTTGAAGTGGCCGGGCCGGCCCGGCCGCGTGCCGAGGAACCAGTGCTGGATCGGGGTGAGCGGCAGCTCGCCGGTCACCGGCCCGGTGTCGGCGGCGGGTGGCGCGGTGGGGGTGGTGACGGCAGCGAGCGAGGCGATGGTGGGGTGCCGGAACAGCTCCCGGGGGGTGAGGGCCAGCCCCGCCTGCCGGGCGCGGGAGGCCACCTGGATGCTGAGGATCGAATCCCCGCCCAGCTGGAAGAAGTCGTCCTCCGCGCCGATCCGCTCCCGGCCCAGCAGGGTGCCCCAGATCTCCGCGAGGGCCCGCTCGGCATCGGTGCGGGGCGCCACGTACCGCGCCGTCCCGGCCGCCGGATCGGGCGCGGGCAGCCGGCGGCGGTCCACCTTGCCGTTGCGGGTGAGCGGCAGCGCGTCAAGGGTGACGAACACCGCGGGCACCATGTAGTCCGGCAGCACACCGCCCAGGAAGGACCGCAGTTCCTCGGCCGCGGGCGGCGCGCCCTGGCCGGCCGGCACCACATAGCCGGTCAGCAGCGCGCGCCCGCCCGCGCGGGAGAGCGTCACGACCGCCTCCGCCACGGCCTCGTGGCGGGCCAGCGCGGTCTCGATCTCCCCCGGCTCGATACGGAAGCCCCGGACCTTCAGCTGGTCGTCGGCGCGGCCCACGAAGCGCAGTTCACCGTCGTCGGTCCAGGCCACGATGTCCCCGGTGCGGTACATCCGGGAGCCGGGCGGCCCGTACGGATCGGCCAGGTACCGCCCGGCGGTGGCGCCGGGGCGGCCGTGGTAGCCGCGCGCCACCCCGGCGCCCGCGATGTGCAACTCCCCGGGGACGCCGGGCGGTTGCGGCTGGAGGGCGCCGTCGAGGACGTAGACGCGGGTGTTGTCCAGCGGCCGTCCGATGGGCAGCGCGGAGGGCAGCTCCTCCCCGGCGCAGAACGGGCGCCGGGTGGCGAACGTCGTGGTCTCGGTGGGCCCGTAGCCGTCCACCACCGTCAGCTCCGGGCAGGCCGCGAGCACCCGGCGCACCGCGGCGGCGGGCACCGCCTCACCGCCGGTCCACACCTCCCGGACGCCCCGCAGACAGTCCGGCGCCTCCTGCGCGAGCAGCCGGAACAGCCCCGCGGTCAGCCACAGGCAGCTCACCTTGTGCACCCCGATCGCCCGGCGCACGGTGTCCGCGTCCAGCTCCCCGGCGGGCGCCAGCACCGCCCGGCCGCCGCGCAGCAGCGGCACCCACAGCTCATAGGTGGAGGCGTCGAACGCCTGGGGCGAGTGCACCAGCACCCGGTCGTGGGCCGCGAACGCGCGGTCCGCGACGAGGGCGGTCACATCGCGGTGGCGCACCGCGACCCCCTTGGGCCGTCCGGTGGAGCCGGAGGTGAACATCAGGTACAGGGCGTTGTCGGGGGAGAGCGCCACGCGCGGCGGCCGCGACGGGCCGTCGTCACCGTCGCCTCCGCCGCCGGACTCCACCACCAGGGTCCGCCCGGCGGCCGCGATGTCTGCCGCCGTGCGCTGCCAGGCCCGGTCGGTCAGCAGCACCTCCGCTCCCGCCTCCGCCAGCACCCCGCGCAGCCGGTCCCCGGGGGCGCGGGTGTCCAGCGGTACGTACACCCCGCCGGCCTTGACGACCGCCAGCAGCGCCACCACCAGCGCCACGGACCGGTCCATCAGCACGGCCACCGGGCGCTCCGGTCCGACGCCCTGTGCGACGAGCCGGTGGGCCAGCCGGTTGGCGCGCGCATCCAGCTCCCGGTAGCTCACCGGGCCGTCCGCGCCGTCCAGGGCCGTCGCGTCCGGCGCGCACCGCACCCGGTCGGCGAACAGCCCGGCCACCGTGGCCTCGGGCAGCGGGACGGCGGTGTCGTTCCACTCGTGGAGCACCTGGCGGCGGCGTTCGGGGGTGAGCATCGGCAGCCGCGCGGGCGCCCGGTCCGGGCCGTCGGCCATGGCCGTCAGCACCACCGTCAGCTGCTCCGCCATCCGCCGGACGGTGGCCTCCTGGAACAGCGCCGGGTCGTAGCCGAGCCGCAGTCCCAGCTCCGCACCGGGGTAGACCACCAGGGACAGCGGGTAGTTGGTGGTCTCCACGCCGTCCAGCTCCCGCAGGGCGAGGCCGTGCGCGGCGGCGAGGTCCCCGCCGACCGGATAGTTCTCGAAGACCACGAGGGAGTCGAAGAGGTTCACCCGCTCGGGCAGACCGGTGAAGGACCGCAGCCGGGTGAGCGGCACGAAGTCGAACCGCCGGTCCTCGGTCTGCCCGGCCTGCACCGCGCTCAGCCACGCCGTCAGGGTGCCGCCGGCCGGCACCGTGAGCCGGGTCGGCACGGTCGTGATGAACAGCCCGTTCATCGACTCCACGCCCAAAAGCTCCGGGGGCCGCCCGGAGACCGTGGTCCCGAAGACGACGTCGTCGCGGCCCGACTGCCGGGCCAGCAGCAGCGCCCACGCCCCCTGCACCACGGTGTTCAGGGTGAGCCCCGCGCCCCGGGCCAGGGCGTCCAGCCGGCGGGTGGTGTCGGCGGACAGGGCGACGCGGAGGCCCTCGGTGGACTCGGCGCGGTGGGTCTCGGTGGGCTCCCGGTCGTACGGCAGCGGGGTGGGCTCGGTGAGGCCGGCGAGCCGGGCCCGCCAGTGTTCCTCGGCCCGGACCTCGTCGCGCTCCCGCAGCCACGCCACATAGTCGCCGAACGGGCGGCGGCCGGGCAGACCGGAGGCCATGGCCGGGCCGGACGCGCCCTCGCGCGCGCGAGCGTGGCAGTGGAAGACGTCGGAGAGCACCTGGAAGAGGCTCCAGCCGTCCAGGATCAGATGATGGAAGGTCCACACCACCTGGACCTCGGTGTCCGACAGACGGGCCAGCGCCAGCCGCGTCAGCGGTGCGGTGGCCAGGTCCAGACCGCGCTCCCGGTCCGCGGCGAGGAATCTCCGCAAGCGCTCCCGTCGCCCGTCCGGTCCGGACAGCCGGCTCCAGTCGAGCAGGGTCACCGGGATCCGGGCCCCGCGCTCCACCACCTGGACCGGCTCGGGCACCCCGGCCCACACCGCGCGGGCGCGCAGCACCTGCGTTGCGTCGGCGACCCGCTGCCAGGCCGCGGCCAGCGCCGCCGGATCGGGCACCCCGTCCAGGACGAAGGTGAGCTGCTGGACGTAGGCGCGCCGGTCGTCCTGGGCCAGGGAGTGGAACAGCATGCCCGCCTGGGTGGGGGTGAGCGGGTAGATGTCCTCCACCGTGCTGCCGTCCCCCGCCAGCCGGTCCACGGTGGCCTGGTCGAGGGCGGCGAGCGGGAAGTCGGAGGGGGTGCGGCCGCCCGCGCCGGGCGCGCTGCCGTGCCGGGCGATCTCGCACAGCGCCGCGCGGAACTCCTCGGCGAGCCGCCCGACCGTCTCCGCCCGGTGCAGGTTCTGTGAGTAGAACCAGGTGAAGACCAGGACGCCGTCCTCGACCCGGCCCACCACCTCCAGCGGATGCGGGCGCGCCGCGGCCGGGTCGGCGTCCAGGGACAGTTCCCGGTCCAGGCCGCGGAAGAGCCCGTCGTCACCGCCCGGCGGCTCGAACCGGCCGAGGTAGTTGAAGCTGATCCCGGCCGTGGGACCGTCGGCCAGGCCCGCGCCGCCGAGCAGATGGCGCCGCACCCCGTAGCCCAGACCGCGCCGCGGCACGGCCCGCATCTGCTCCTTGACGGACTTCAGCACCTCGCCCCAGCCGCCGTCCGGCAGGTCGAGCGCCACCGGGAAGCGGGTGGTGAACCAGCCGACCGTACGGGAGAGGTCCAGGTCCGCGAAGAGCTCCTCGCGGCCGTGGCCCTCCACGTCCACCGGGACCCGGTCCCGTCCGGTCCAGCGGTGCAGCACCCGGGCCAGCGCGCTCAGCAGCACGTCGTTCGCCTGCGTCCGGTAGACCTCGGGCAGCGTCTGGAGCAGCGTGGCCGTCTCGTCCGGGCCGAGCCGGACGGTGACCGACCGGGCCGAGGCATAGGTGTTGGCCCCCTGGCGGTCCGTCGGCAGCGAGGGGTCACCGGTCCCGGCCGGACCGGTCCAGTACGCCTCCTCGTCGGCGAACCCCCCGTCCTGGGCGTGGGCGTTCAGCCGCAGCGCCCAGTGGCGCAGCGGGGAGGACTTGGGCGGAAGCCCGGCCCCCTCGGCCCCGGCCCCCTCGGCCCCGGCGCCCTCGGTTTCGGCCCCCTGCCGGCAGGTGCCGTAGGCGTTGCTCAGGTCCTCCAGCAGCACGCGCCAGGACACCCCGTCCACGATGGCGTGGTGGACGGTGAGGTGGAGGACCGGCCGTTGCCCTGCGTCCCGGTCGAGCACCGCGCGCATCAGCGGCCCCTCGGCCAGGTCGAAGCCGCCCAGATGCGCGCCGCCGGTCGTAAGCGGTACGCGGATGGCCCCCGCCTCCTCGATCCGCTGGTACCAGCCGTCGCCCCGCCGGTGGAACCGGGAGCGCAGGGCGTCATGGTGGGCCACCAGCGCGTCCAGGGCGTGGCGCAGCGCGTCCTCGTCCACGTCCTCGGGCAGCACCAGGGAGATCGTCTGGTTGAAGTGCCCGGCCCGCTCGGGGTCGCAGGTGAACAGCCAGTGCTGGATCGGGGTCAGCGGCAGCTCCCCGGTGGCCTTCGCGTCCCCGTCGGAGCCGGGCGGCCCGGCCGGGGCCGCGGTGGTGTCCAGGTGCAGGGCCAGCGCGGCGACCGTCTGGTGGCGGTAGACATCGCGCGAGGTGACCGCGAGGCCGGCCCGCCGGGCCTGGGAGACCAGCTGGATGCTGAGGATCGAATCGCCGCCGAGGGAGAAGAAGTTGTCCTCCACCCCCACCCGCGCCACCCGCAGGACCCGCGCCCAGACCGTGGCCAGGGTCCGCTCGGTGGCGGTCCGGGGCGCCACATAGCCCGGTGCCGCGGCCTCGGCCCAGTCCGGTTCGGGCAGCCGGCCGCGGTCCAGCTTGCCGTTGGGGCCCAGCGGCATCCGCTCCAGGACCAGGACGGCCGCGGGCACCATGTAGTCGGGCAGCGAACGCCGCAGGAACCGCCGCAGCCCCGCCGGGTCCGGTGCGGTGCCGGCAGCGGCCACCACATAGGCGATCAGCCGCTGGTGACCGTCCGTCTCGCGGGCCACCGCGGCCGCCTCGGCGATGTCGGGGTGGCGCAGCAGCGCTGTCTCCACCTCGCCCAGTTCGATGCGGAAGCCGCGGATCTTCACCTGGTCATCGGCCCGGCCCAGGTACTCCAACGCACCGTCGGCGGTCCAGCGGACCAGGTCGCCGGTGCGGTACATCCGGCTGCCGGGCGGCCCGAAGGGGTCGGCGACGAACCGCCGGGCGGTCAGACCGGGCCGCCGCAGATAGCCCCGGGCCAGGCCCTGCCCGCCGAGATACAGCTCACCGGTCACCCCGGGCGGCACCAGGCGGTGCGTGGGGTCCAGGACGTAGGCGCGGGCGCCCGCGACCGGCCGGCCGATCGGCGGGGCCTGCGCCGGCGCCTCGCCGTCGCAGAACCAGGCGGTGGCGTACACCGTCGCCTCGGTCGGCCCGTACAGATTGGCGATCCGGCAGGACGGCACGGCCCGGCGGATGTCCCGTACGGTCTGCGCGGGCAGCGCCTCGCCCGCCAGCACGACGGTCCGGGCCACGGCCGCCGAGGGGTCCTCGCCCAGCAGCCGGGAGAATACCGAGGGCACCCCGCTGAGCAGCCCCTTCGCCTGCGGCCGCCCCTCGGGGTCGGTGAGGGCGAGCAGGTCCCGCACCACTTCCACGCTGCCGCCGGCCAGCAGCGGGCAGAGGATCTCGAACACCGACACATCGAAGTTGAGCGAGGTGGCGGCGACCACATCGGTCAGCCCCTCCTGCCCGAACTCCGCCTCGGCCCAGGCCGCGAGCCCCGCCACACCGCGGTGGGTGGCCACCACGCCCTTGGGCCGGCCGGTCGACCCCGAGGTGTAGATGACGTACGCGGGATGGGCCGGGTGCAGCGGACGGGTCCGTTCGGCGTCGGTGAGGTCGCCGTCCGCGAGGCCGTCCAGCTCGGCGCGGACCGCCGGGTCGTCCAGCACCAGCGGTTCGGCGTCGGCGGGCAGCGCGCCGGCCGCCCCGGTGGTGGTGAGGATCGTCGAGGGCGCGGCGTCGGCCAGCATGAACGCGATGCGCTCGGCCGGATAGCCGGGGTCCACCGGCAGATACCCGGCGCCCGCCTTGAGCACCGCCAGCAGGACGACGGCGAGCTCGGCCGAGCGGGGCAGGGCCAGGGCCACCAGCCGCTCGGGACCGGCGCCCCGGGCGATCAGCAGCCGGGCCAGCCGGTTGGCGCGCCGGTTCACCTCGTCGTAGGAGAGGCTGGTCGCCCCGCAGGTCACGGCGGTGACCGTGCGGCGCCGCACCACCTGGGCGGCGAACAGAGCGGGCAGGGTGGTGTCGACGGCCGGCTGGTGGGGTCCGTTCCAGGCGTCGAGCAGGGCATGCCACTCGGCGTCGGCCAGCATCCGCAGCTCGGCCAGGGTGGCGCCCGGATCGGCCACCATGGCGGTCAGCAGCCGGTGCAGATGCCCGGCCATCCGCTCGATCGTGGCGGCCTCGAACAGATCGGAGTTGAACTCGACGGTCAGCCCCAGCGAGCCGTCGTCACGGGGCGAGAACTCCAGCACCAGGTCGAAGCGCGCGGCGGGGCGCGGCAGCGGGTGCTCGGTGATCCGCACACCCGCCGCCTCCTGGGCGGGCACCATGGCGCTCTGCTGGACGACCAGCGCCTGCACCAGCGGAGTGCGGCTGGGGTCGCGGCGCGGGGCCAGCTCCTCGACGACCCGCTCGAACGGCAGCCGGTCATGGGCGAAGGCGTCCAGCACCGTCTCGCGCATCGCGTCCAGGAACCGCTCGACCGTGCTGTCCGCGTCGACGTCGGCGCGCAGCACCAGGGTGTTGACGAAGAATCCGGCGACCGACTCCAGCTCCGTGCGGTGGCGTCCGGCGGTGACGGTGCCGAAGGCGATGTCCCGCTGGCCCGAGTAGCGGGCGAACAGCACCGCGACGGCGGCCGCGAGCAGCGTGAACGGTGTGGTGTCCCGCTGCCTGCCGAGCCGGGCCAGCCCCGCCACCAGCTCGGCGGGCAGCTCATGGCGGTGCACCGCGCCCGCCGTGGTGCGCACCGGCGGCCGGGGCCGGTCGGTGGGCAGCTCCAGCGTCTGCATCCCGGCGAGCCGGTCCCGCCAGTACGCCAGGTCGGCGTCCTGGCGGGCGGGGGCGGGGCGGCTCCGCTCCCAGACCGCGAAGTCCGGGTACTGGAGCGCGGGCCCGGGGAGCCCGGCATCGTCTCCGGACACCTCGGCGGCGTAGAGCGCGGCCAGTTCGCGCACCAGCAGTCCGACCGACCAGCCGTCGGTGACGATGTGATGCTGCGCCAGCAGCAGGACGTGGTCCGCGTCGCCGAGCCGGATCAGCAGCGCCCTGGTCAGCGGCCCCCGCTGAAGGTCGTAGGGGCGGCTCAGCTCCCTGGTCAGCGTGTGCTCCAGTGCCTCGGCGCGCCGCCGCGCCGGATGCCCGCCGAGGTCGATCCGGCCCAGGGGGACGGTCCCGTGCTCGGCCACCCGCTGCACACCGTGCCCGTCCACGGTGGCGAAGGTGGTGCGCAGGGCGTCGTGGCGGGCGGCGAGCCGGTCCAGCGCCCGGCGCAGGGCGGCCGGGTCCAGCGGGCCGTCGAGCCGCAGTCCGGTCCCGGTGTTGTACTCGGTTCCGCCGGAGGTCAGATCGTTCAGGAACCACAGCCGCCGCTGGGCGGAGGACAGCGGCAGCGGACCCCCGCGCGGCGCGGGCGGGATCGGCTGCTCTGACACCTCTGATGCTTCTGACGCCTCGCCTGCTTGGGACGGGCCGGCGGCCCCAGCGGGCAGCCGGCCGGCCAGCCGCGCCACCGTCCCGGCGTCGAGCAGGTCGCGCAGCGACAGCTCCGCGCCCAGTTCGGCCCGGACGCGGGCCAGCAGCCGCACCCCGAGGAGGGAGTCGCCGCCCAGGCCCAGGAAGTCGTCCGTCACGCCCACGGTGTCCACCGGCAGCACCTCGGCCCAGATGCGGGTCAGGGTCTCCTCGGCCGGGCTGCGCGGGGCGACATGGCGTACGTCGCCGTCCGGCGCGGAGCGCGGGGCGGGCAGCGCCTGCCGGTCGATCTTGCGGTGCGGGGTGAGGGGGAACGCGTCCAGCACCACATACGCGGACGGCACCATATGCGCCGGCAGCACCCGGGCCGCCGCGGCCCGCACCTCCGCGACCCGCGGCGGGGTTCCTCCGCTGGGCGGCACCACATAGCCGACCAGCCGCTTCTGACCGGGCTCGTCCTCCCGTACGGTGACCACGGCGGCGCCCACCCCGGGATGCCGGGCCAGCGCGGCCTCCACCTCGCCCAGTTCGATGCGGAAGCCGCGTAACTTGACCTGGTGGTCGGCCCGGCCGAGGAATTCCAGCGCACCGTCGGCGGTCCAGCGGGCCAGATCGCCGGTGCGGTACATCCGGGAGCCGGGCGGGCCGAAGGGGCAGGCGGTGAAGCGCTCGGCGGTCAGCCCCGGCCGGCCGAGATAGCCGCGGGCCACCCCGGCGCCGCTGATCCACAGCTCACCGGTGGTGCCGACCGGCACCGGCCGCGCCGCCCCGTCCAGCACGAACACCCGGGTGTTGGGCAGCGGACGGCCGATCGGCGGGGCGCCGGAGCCCGCCGCCAGGGCGTCCGTCCAGGTGGCCACGACCGTGGCCTCCGTCGGACCGTAGGAGTTGACCAGCCGCCGGCCCGGCGCCCACAGGTCCACCAGATCGGCGGGGCAGGCCTCCGCGCCCACGATCAGGGTGCGGAGGCCGGGCAGCCCGTCGTGGAGCTCCTCCGGCGGCACGGTGGCCAGCGCCGCCGGCGGGATCAGGGCATGGGTGACCCGCCGCTCCCGTAGCACCGCGGCCAGTTCGGCCCCCAGCAGGGGCCCCTCGGGGGGCACCACCAGCGCCGCCCCGGCGAGCAGGGAGGAGCACAGCTCCAGCACGGAGGCGTCGAAACTCGGTGAGGAGAACTGGAGCACCCGGTCGCCCGGCCGGACCCGGTAGTGGGCCGTGGCCGCGGCCGAGAAGTTGCCCAGCCCGGCGTGCGGCACCAGCACGCCCTTGGGCACCCCCGTGGACCCGGAGGTGTAGATGACATACGCGGGATGTCCGGGGAGCAGCGGGCCGAGCCGGTCCCCGTCGCCGGGCGCGTGGTCGGGTCCCGCCCCGGCCGCCGCCTCCCGGATCAGCCGCGGGTCGTCCAGCACGGCCACCGGCCGGGCGTCGGCCAGCATCATGGCGCGGCGCTCCTCGGGGTGCGCCGGGTCGATCGGCAGATAGGCCCCGCCGGCCTTCGCCACCGCGAGCTGGGCCACCACCAGTTCGGCGGAGCGGGGCAGCACCAGGGCCACCACGCGCTCGGGCCCCACGCCCTGCCCGATGAGGCGGTGGGCCAGCCGGTTCGCCCAGACCTCGACCTCGCCGAAGGACCACTCGCGGTCGTTCGCCAGCAGGGCCGGCGCGTCCGGGGTGCGCTCGGCCCATACGGCGAACAGCTCGCCGAGCGGTGCGCGGCTAACGGCACGGTCGGTGGCGTTCCACACCGCCGGGGGCAGGTCCGCGGCGCCGGAGGGTGTGGACACCGCACCGGATGAGGTCTGGTGGTGGTCGGTCATGGTGGATCGGGGCCCTTCAGAGCGGTTGAACGGGCGGGTGTGCGAGGGCTGGGGCCGTGCGGCCGCCGCCGAGCCGGGGCGCCCGCACCCGGCCGGGGGAGATGTGGGGAGACGGCCGGGCGGCGTGAGGGGTGGGGGACCCTCAGACCAGGGCGCTTTTCCGGGCCATCCGGCCGGAGAGCTGAATCCGGTCGACGGCGCCGGTCCGCGGATCGCGGACGAAGCGTCCGCCGGGAATCCGGCGTCCGGTGGACGGGTCCACCAGATCGCAGGTGAGGTCCTCGTGGCAGACCAGTGGCGCGGGGAGGTCGCCGTCCACGGACAGGGCGAGGCCGCCGCCGTCGCCGATGGTCACCTGGTACTCGATGTCGCCGTTGAGGTAGATGCCGGTGCACTGCGAGGTCGCGGCCATGGGGGTGGCCGGGCGGCGCGGGGCCGGGGTGGCGGGTACCCGGATGCCGGTGGTCTCCTCGAGGACGCCGGTCAGTTCGTCCCACAGCCCGGTGCCGCTGCCCGCGTTGGCGGTGAAGGCCACCACCGCCCCCGTGGCGGGGTCGGCCCTCAGGTGGCAGCAGGTGCCCTGGGCGTTGCCGTCGTGCCCGAACCACAGCGCCTCGCCGCGCCGGAAGAGCGCCCACCCCAGCCCCCAGCCGTCGGCCAGCACACCGGGGTCGGCGCCGGGCACGGGCCGGCGCATCTCCTCGGCCAGCTCGCGGGACAGCAGCCCCGGGGAGCCGTCGCCCAGATGGGCCCGGCCCAGCGCCACCAGATCGAGCGCCCCGGCCCGCAGCGCCCCGGCCGCGGCCTCGGCGGGGGCGAGGTTCTGCCGTACCGGCATGGTCCGGCCCGTCGCCGTGTTGGCCGAGTGGCCGCGCGCCGTGGGCCGGTGCGGGGGGCCGGCCACGCCGATGAAGGACGGCACGGTGCCCAGCGGAGCGAGCAGGATCGACCGCACGGCCTCCTGCCAGCTCATTCCGGTGACCGTCTCGATCAGCCGGCCCGCCGCCACATAGCCCGCGTTGGAGTAGGAGAAGTCTGTCCCCGGGGGCATCACCAGGGTGCGGTCGGTGCAGTGGTCCAGCAGATAGCGGGCGGCGGTCACCGAGGCCACCTGGTCGGAGTCGGGCCCGGACGGCAGCCCCGCGGTGTGGCTGAGCACCTGGCGCACCGTGCACGGCGGACCGGCCCGCCGCAGCTCCGGCACATGGTCGCCGAGCCGGTCGTCCAGCTCCACATCGCCGTCGGCGACCAGGAGCATCACCACGGTCGCGGTGTACGCCTTGGTGACGGAGCCGATCGGCACGGCGGTGTCGGCGGTGAACGGCTCCCCGGTGTCCGCGTCCCGTACGCCGGTCTGCACGGCGAGCGTCGAACCGCCGCCGTGCACGGCGAGTTGGGCCCCGGGCACCCGATGGGCGCGGGCCAGGGCGGTCAGGCGGTCCTCGAGGACGCGGCGTATCTTCGACCGCTCCTCGCCGGACGGCGCCGGGGTCGGATGTAACACGGTGTACTCCTTGCCGGGGGACGGGACGGACGACGGGGGCCGGGTCATGGCAGCTGGCTGGTGGCCGTGACATCCCGGGGCACGATCCGGAACCCCTGCCAGTGGGTGGGCATGGGGTCCTGGTCCTCGTCCCTGGGCACATGGTGGAAGTCGACGCTGACCCAGGCGACCGGGTCGGTGAGCCGCTCGCCGTCGGTGTACGTGTCGACCGAGGCCGCGCAGCCGGGTGCGGTGTTGCCGTAGGCCAGCCGCTCGCACTCCCGGTACTGCGTGAAGTACATGTCGTGGTGGGTGAACTCCTCGGTCTCGCTCGGCCCCCGGTACTGATCGCTCTCGTGGTTGTCGATCTCCCACGACTTGGCGTGGCCGTCGGTGTTCTCGGCGGCGGGGTTGACCACCCGCCAGAAGCGGGTGGGCGCGAGGTCCGCGGCGGTCTCCTTGGACAGCACGGTGCGTTCGGTGGTGCGCTTCTCCGTACCGCTGCCCGGGTAGTCGTACTGCTCCACGGTGTTCTCCGACGCCCCGTCGACGTCGAAGTCCAGCCGCCAGAAGATGTTGTGCGAGTGGTTCTCGCTGAACCGGGTGGAGCCCACCCCGGTCGGCCAGCCGCTGCCCGCGTCGGAGAACTGGAACGGTGAGAGGCTTCCGGTGGCGCCCGAGCGGGGCGTGATGGAGCCGTCGTCCGCGAAGCGCCACTCGGTGATGTAGTCGTACCAGCCGATCTCGGAGACGGAGAAGACGACCAGGTCGGTGCCGTGCAGTACGCCCTTCTCCACCGCGCTCTTGTACGCGAACGGCCGGGGCTGCTCCTCGACGCACAGCACCGGGGTGTCCTGGACGTCGCGCAGCTGCCCGGTGGGGCAGTCCTTCTCACCGAGCCGGGTGAGCGTCCCCTGTTCCAGATCGCCGAAGCCGATCGCGGAGACGTCGTAGAAACGCGGCTGACCGCTGTCGTAGGGCACATGGACCTCGGCCAGTGAGGCGCTCTTCAGGACCCGGGTGGCGGTGCCGCGGTTGGGTGTGTAGACGACATCGCTCAGCACCGCACCGGTGTTGCGGTCGATGTCCCAGCACATCTGCCACCGGGCACCGTTCTTCAGCGTCGTGTCGATGCGCTCCGCGGCGGGGCAGGACGGGGCGTCCGCCGAGGCCCTCGCCGGGGCGGCGGACGCCGGGCCCGGCACCCACAGGGCCAGCAATCCCACCGCGGCGATCAGCACCCGGGCACGCCGGAACAGACTGGACACGGACAAAGTCCCCCTCACAGGCCGATGACGGCGGCGCGCCCGGCCGACAGATCGATGACGATCCGGCTGGTGTCGATCCACTTGCCGTCCGGAACGCGTACGAAGAGCTGCACACAGCGGTGCTCACCGCACTGGGACACCTTCCGGGCGCCGTCCACCCCCTTGGCGCGGGAGCCGATGAACGCCATGCTCTGGAGGCGCAGTTGGGACGGCGAGGTCAGCCGCTTCCCGGTCGCCGAGGCGTAGGCGTCGCGCATTCCGGGGCCGAGCCGCCGGTCGGCGAGGACGATCCGCACCGCCGCACGGGCCTCGGCCAGGGTGGGAGGCGGCTGGACGCCGTGCTGACGGGTGGAGTGCACGACCTTCTTGGAGCGCAGATCGACCAGCCGGGTGATCAGGGTGTCCGAGGCGTAGTCGTAGAGCTGGACCTCGGCCCGGCTGTCCGGGGCCGGGGAGGCCGACTTGTCCCGGGGCGGGCGGCGGGTGTCCAGCGGCTCGGCGCCCGCGCCGCCCGCGGCGTTCCGCTCCCCGTCGCCGGTGTTCCCCTTCTCGGCGCCCTGATCGCCCGCCGTGGGCGTGGTGTCCGGCCGGGTGGCGGCGGCGCGGGCGATCCGGGCCGCCTCGCGCGCCTCCTTCGGCGTCAGCCGGCCCGAGTGCGCGGCGACGACGGCCGCCGGCTCCGGGGCGTCGGGCGCGGGCGATCCGCCCGCTTCGAGGGCGGCGATCCCACCGCCCGCCAGCACCGCCGACAGACCCAGTGCCGCGGATATGCGCCATCGCCGGTGACGGCGCCTGCGCGTATCGGCCGCACCTTTGTCAGTGGCGTTGTCTCTCATCACCCAGCCGTTTCCGTTGTCGGTCAAGTGAGCCCGGTGGAGCTCGGGGTGACAGCACTCGGCCGGTTCCCGGATTGCTTCTGGTGCGTTTCCCGTCCCCGTCGGCGTCATCGACGTCATCGGTGCCGTCGGCGACGTCGGCGGCGTCGGCGTTTTCGACGGGAATCAAGCCGCTGACGACGGCTCGCGCGGACCCCCCGGACTCTTCGCTGTCCACTGATGGCTCACGCTTTCACCACTGCGGTCGGCATAACAGTCGCATTTGTCATCAAGCGGCTGTGAGAAACGCATGTGCCGGTGGGCGGGCGTGCGGCCGCAAAGCGATGGCACGGAAGGCCCGTTGGACGCCGCTCTGTCATCATGCTCACATGAGTCATTCGATCACCATTAGATGTGACATCTGTGGTGCCACTCATTCCTCTTCCGCGGCCGACAGCGTGGGTGCGCTCCGCGCCTCCATCGTTCGAATGAGCTGGTCCAGGACGCGATGGGATGGCCGGGTGATCGATATGTGCGGTGGGTGCGGGGCCCGGGAAATGGCTCCGGCCGCATCCGGACGCCGCTGCGGTTCCTGTGAGGGCGGTGAACTCTTCGACGTCCTGGGACACGACAGAATCGGCCATCGTTTGGCCAATGCATTACTCAGAGCAGGTATCGATAATATCGAACTCCTGTCCAGTTTCTCCGCGCGCCAGCTTCGCGATCTGGATGGCATCGGCGCCGTGAGCGCGCATCACACGCTCAATCGTCTGCACTCCGCACCGAACGAAAGGCGATCGTGAACGAAAATCCCGCCGGGACATCCGCACGGCCCGCTCTGTACGGCGGTCGGCGGCACCGGGCGCTGTGGGTGACCGGAGTGGTTTTTTCCGCCGGTCTGCTGGCGCCGCTGTTATTCCTCTTCGCCGCCCGTAAGGAGATCGTGCCGCGTACCGTACCGGCGGTGTACGCGGCGGTCATCTATCCGCTCGCGCTCGGCCGGCAGTGGCTGCCGGACCCGGGCGACTGGATCTCCTGGACGCTCGCGGCCGTGGTGCTCACCGCCGCCGTCCATGCCGCGCTCCTGGATGCCGGCCGCGCACCCGGTGGCTGACCGCCGGGCGCGGATATCAGCTCTGCGCGGTGGGGCGGACCACGATCTCCCCCACGTCGACACCGGCCGGCTGCTCGATGGCGAACGCGATGGCGCGGGCGATGGCGTCCGGGGGCATCGCGATCTTGTCCATGCCCTCCTGTATCCCGCTCCGCGTGGCCGGGTCGGTGATGGAATCCGCGAGTTCCGTCCGGGTGAACCCGGGCGAGACGGTGGTCACCCGCAGCGTCTCGCCGGCCTCCTGGCGCAGCCCTTCGGAGATGGCGCGCACGGCGTTCTTGGTGCCGGCGTAGACCGACATCGTCGGGACGATGGTCAGCCCGGCGGTGGAGAGGGTGTGCACGAAATGTCCGAAGCCCTGCGCCCGGAAGACGGGCAGCGCTTCGGCGATGCCGTACAGCACCCCCTTGATGTTGACGTCGACCATCTCCTCCCAGTCCGCGACGCGCAGATCGTCGAGGGCGGAGATCGGGCTGATACCGGCGTTGCCGACCAGGACATCGAGCTGTCCGTACCGTCTCCGTGCCGTCGCGACCAGCCGCGACAGATCCTCGCGCCGCTTGACATCCGTGACGACCGGGACCGCCTCGCCGCCCGCCGCGGCGATCCGGCCCGCCAGCGCCTCGATGCGGTGCGACCGCCGCGCGCCGAGGACGACCTTCGCGCCGCGCTCGGCGAGCAGCAGCGCGGTCGCCTCGCCGATGCCGCTGCTCGCGCCCGTAATGGCGACGACCTTGCCTTCGATACCCGACATCATGGGTCCTTCCAAGAAGAAAAAGGGGGAGGTGGCGATGGACTACAGTGCTAAGTGGAGGCGCCGCCACTTCGCCGCAGCCTAAGTGGAAGTCCCTCCGCTTAGCAACACGAATCGAGGAGAGAGCCGCCGATGGCCAGAGATCCAGGGCGCCCCCTGCGGGCCGACGCACAGCGCAACCGGGAGAAGATCCTCTCCACGGCGGTGCGGGTGTTCGCCGAGGAAGGGCTGGACGCCCGCCTCGAGCGCATCGCCAAGGAGGCGGGCGTGGGCACCGGCACCCTCTACCGGAACTTCCCGACCCGGGAGCTGCTGATCGAGGCCGCCTACCGCAACGAACTCGCCCGGCTCTGTGCCGCCGCCCCCGAACTGCTGGCGACCCTGCCCCCGCGCGAGGCCCTGCGCGCCTGGCTGGGCCGCTTCATGGACTACGCCAACGCCAAGCTGGGCATGGCGGACGCGCTGCGGGGCGTCGTCGCGTCGGGCGTCAACCCCTACGCCCAGAGCCACGAGATGATCCAGGACGCTCTGACGCGGCTGATGGACGCCGCCGTCACGGCCGGTGCGATCCGGTCGGACATTGGCGCCACCGACATGTTCGCCGCGCTCACCGGTATCGCCCTCGCCTCGGGCAAGCCCGAACAGCGGGAGCAGGCCGACCGTCTGCTCGACCTCACCCTGGACGGGCTCAGCGCCGCACCCCGGCCGTAGCGGCTACGGACCGCGGTGGTCAGGGGCGGCTGGTGAGTTCGACCGTACAGCCGCGCAGCTCATAGCCGCCGATCGGGTCCTTGAAGCCGACCCTGGGCGGGGTCGTCATACGGATGCCGGGCAGGGCGAACAGACGGCTGAGGAAGACGTCCGTCTCCAGGAGCGCGACCGGGGCTCCGGGGCAGGTGTGCGCACCGTCCCCGAAGGACAGCCCCGGCGCCCCGGCGCCCGCGGCCATCGGGCGGCCCGGACGGAGCCGCTCCGGCCGCTCGCCCACCGTACGGCCGTCGAGATTGGCGCGGTGGAGGACGACGTCGACCAGCTCCCCGGCCGGAATCGTCACCTCCGCCCCCGGGTCCCCGCCGCCGCCCGGCAGCCGGAGCGGGGCGGTGGTCCGGCGGCGGAGCCGGCCGATGACCGGTTCGAGCCGCAGGATCTCCTGGAGGATCGCGATCCTGCCGGGCTCGTCGGCCGCCCGGTACCGCGCCAGCAGCGCGGCGTCGTCGAACAGATGCCACGCCGCCACATTGACGAACTCCCGGGTGGTGACCATCCCCGCGGCGGCGAAGGTGAGGCATTCCCCCAGGATCTCGCCGGCCGAGCACCCCTCGTCCAGCAGATGGGAGATCAGGTCGTCGCGCCGCCGCCGTCGCCGGGCCCGTACGGCCGGGCGGACATCACCCCAGTAGACCCGCAGCCAGTTCGCGTGTCCCCGCAGCAGCCATCGGATTCCGCGCAGGCTGGTCAGCCCCGGGGTGCCGAATTCCGCGGGGAAGAACCGCTCCAGCCGCTCCTGGATCCCCGGCCGGCTCTCCGTCAGGCCGATCACCGCACCGGCCACCTCGATCGCCAGATGGAAACCCACCTCGGCGAGATGGCCCCGGCCGGTCTCCCGGATGGTGTCGATCTGCGCCTCCGCCACCCGGACCATGATCTCGCGATAGTGCTCGTGCACCCGGCGCGGGGTGAAGAACCGGGCCGTCTGCCGCCGGTCCGCACGGTGTTCGGGCCCGTCCCGGTAGAGCACCGGCCGCCGGAACCGCGACGGCAGCTTCTCCACGGTCTCGATGCCGAGCCCGGCCTGCACGGTGCCGGTGCTGCGCAGCACGGTGCGGGCCTCGGCGTAGCCGGACACCTGCCAGACCCCGTCCGGCCCGCGCCGCACCGGGCAGCCGCCCTGGTCCGGCCCCCGGTCGACCTTGCGCCCCCCGTACTCCCGCGCCCCGCTCTCCCCAGAGCCGTCGTCGTGCGACGGGCTGTCCATCCCGGCCCCCTCCGTCGATGGTCCCGGCCTCAGACTAGGAGTAGCGCGGCCACCTTGCGGGGTCCATACACCGCGTTCCCCGTCCTACGCTCGCCTTCATGGACAGCGAGAATTCTCTGGGGCGTTTTCTGCGGGCCCGCCGTGAGCGGGTGCGACCCGAGGACGTGGGCATCCTGCCCGGCTCCCGACGCCGGGTGGCGGGGCTGCGCCGGGAAGAGGTCGCCCTGCTGTCGGGGGTCAGCACCGACTACTACGTACGCCTGGAGCAGGGCCGGGAGCGGCACCCCTCCGCACAGGTGGTCGAGGCCCTGGCCCGCGCGCTGGTGCTGGAGGAGGACGCGGCGGCCCATCTGCACCGGCTGGCCCGCCCGGCCCCCGTCCGGCGCCGCCCGGCCGCGCGGCGGGAGCGGGTGAGCCCGGCCCTGCTGCGGATGATGGAGGGCTGGCCGCGGACACCGGCCGTGGTCCTGGGGCGCTGTCTGACCGTACTGGCCCACAACGCCCTGGGCGGGGCCCTGTTCGACGGGCACACCCACAGCCGGGACCTGATGCGGCTGGTCTTCCTCGACCCGGACGCGCGCGAGTTCTACCCCGACTGGGACCGGGTGGCGGTCAACACCGTCGCCGGGCTGCGCGCGGCGGCCGGGATCGACGAGGAGGATCCCGAACTGATCGCCGTCGTCGGTGAGCTGTCGCTCAAGAGCGAGACGTTCCGGCGGCTGTGGGCCCGCCACGACATCCGTCAGAAGACCCATGAGACCAAGCGCTTCCGCCACCGCCTGGTCGGTGAGCTGACGCTGGAGTACGAGGCGCTGACCGTGAACAGCGCCCCCGGCCAGCAGCTCATCGTCTACCAGGCCGAACCGGGCAGCCCCTCCGAACAGGCGCTGGCCCTGCTGGGCAGCCTCACCGCCGACGCGGTGGAGGCGCCCCACCGTGTCGATCGCACCACGACGAAGGATCGTTCCATATGACCGTCAATGACTCGCCCGTCTGGTTCATCACCGGTTGTTCGACCGGTCTGGGCCGGGCACTCGCCACCGCCGTCCTCGACCACGGCCACCGCGCGGTGGTCACCGCCCGCGACCCCCGGCAGGTGGCCGACATCGTCGCCGGGCACGAGGACCGCGCGCTGGCCCTGGCACTCGACGTCACCGACAAGGCGCGGGTGGCGGAGGCCGTCAAGGAGGCGGAAACCGCCTTCGGCCGCATCGACGTCCTGGTCAACAACGCCGGCTACGGCTACCTCGCCGCCCTCGAGGAGGGCGAGGACGAGGAGGTCCGGGCCCTGTTCGACACCAATGTCTTCGGCTTGGTGGACGTCACCCGCGCGGTGCTGCCGGGCATGCGGGCCCGCCGCGCCGGCCACATCGTGAACATCTCCTCCCTCGGCGGCCTGGTCGCCTTCGGTGCCACCGGCTACTACCACGCCACCAAGTTCGCCGTGGAGGGCCTCTCCGAATCGCTCGCCGCCGAGGTGGCCCCCCTGGGCATCAAGGTGACGATCGTCGAGCCGGCCGCCTTCCGCACCAACTGGTCCGGCCCCTCCATGCGGCAGTCCGCCCTCACCATCGACGACTACGCCGGGACCGCGGGCGCCCGGCGCACCAGCACCCTGGCCACGTACGGCCGGCAGCCCGGGGACCCGGTCCGGGCGAGCGAGGCCATCATCGGCGTGGTCGAGGCGGCAGAACCCCCGCTGCGGCTGCTGCTGGGCAAGGCCGCCTACGACATCGCCCAGGCCAGGCTGGACTCCCTCAGGACCGCCTTCGACACCTGGCGGGAGGTCACCCTCGGCGCCGACTACCCGGCCGCCTAGGTGTGCTGTCCGGAGAGGTTGGTGACGCGGTCAGCGGGCCCGCGCCCGGCGGCCGAGCCGGCGCGGCAGCCCCCGCCGCGCCCGGGAGGTCCGCGTCCCGGAGGGCCGACGGCCCGCCGGGGCGTGGCTCGGCGTCCACTGGCCGTCGGGGGAGAGGATCGGCGCCTTGCGCTCCGCCTGCGCCCGGATCTCGTGGTGGGAGTCGTGGGCGGTCACCCGGAACGCCTCGTCATGGGAGGCCAGGGCCGCCCGCAGGGCCGCGCCGGTCGCACCACGGCGACGGGCCAGGGACGCCACCCAGCCGAGGAAGCCCATGATCGCGGCGAGCACACCGGCGACGATCAGGTACGGCAGTAAGTCACCCATGGGACGAGCCTACGCACCGCCGCACATCGTCGCGGACGGCCGGCTCGAGCCGGCCCAGGCGCACCGGGCCGGCTCGGGGGCGGCGTCAGGCGTTCAGCACACCCGTGCCGAGCAGCCCCAGCAGCGCCACGCCGACGACGATCCGGTAGATCACGAAGGCGTTGAACGAATGCTTGGCGACGAACTTCAGCAGCCAGGCGATGGAGGCGTACGCCACGGCGAAGGACACCGCCGTGCCCACCGCGAGCGGCACCGCGCCCACCGCGCCGCCCATGGCGTCCTTGAGCTCGTACAGCCCCGCGCCGGTCAGCGACGGGATGCCCAGGAAGAAGGAGAGCCGGGTGGCGGCCACCCGGTCCAGGTCCAGGATGAGACCGGTGGACATCGTGGCGCCCGAGCGGGAGAAGCCGGGGAAGAGCAGGGCCAGGATCTGCGCGCAGCCGACCAGCATCGCGTCCTTGAAGCCGGTGTCGTCCTCGCCGCGCTTGTGGCGGCCCATCCGGTCGGCCGCCCACATCAGCCCGCTGCCCCCGATCAGCGAGGCGGCCACCACCCACAGGGAGGCGAGCGGGCCGTCGATCAGGGGTTTGGCCGCGAGGCCCACGATCACGATGGGGATCGTGGCGTAGATGACCCACCAGGTGAACTTGTAGTCGTGGTGGTACCGCTGCTCGCGGTCGGCCAGCCCGCGCCCCCACGCGGTGACGTAGCGGACGATGTCGCGGAAGAAGTACAGCAGGACGGCGGCGATGGCGCCCACCTGGATCACCGCGGTGAAGGCCACGACGGAGGTGTCGTCGACCGGGATGTCCAACAGCCCTTCAGCGATCTTGAGGTGGCCGGTGGAGGAGATCGGGAGGAATTCGGTGACCCCCTCCACGACGCCGAGGACGACGGCCTGTCCGATGCTGATCGCGCTCACGTGTCCCGTCCCGCTGGGGTCTCTCCGTAACCGGTGAATGTCTACGGGACCGTAGACGATGGATCGGGGGGTGACCACGTGGCAGGGCCGCCCGTGGCGGACGCGGCGGGGAAAAGTGTGCCAAGCGGCTCCCGGTAGCGGCCGTTCTGGCGCCGTTGCGGCCCGTGCCCGACGGGTGCGGGCACGGGCCGACGTGGGCGATGGGGGAAGGGGGTCAGGCGGCCGGACCGGAGCCGCTGAGCAGGGTCCGTACGCCGTTGGCCGAGAGGGTGACGGCCTCCGGGGCGCCCGCGTCGATGGTCAGCGAGAGCTCCTCGGAGGGCCAGCCCTGGGCCAGCGCGCCCAGCGGCACCAGGTGGTACCGCTCGATCTGCGGCAGGGCCTGGTGCATCCGGGCCGGAGTGGTGAAGACCGGTACCAGCTGCGCCCCGTCCTCCTGCTGGAACACGGGCAGGGTCACGGCCTGCGGGTCCGGCTCCTCGCCGGTCTCGGCGGAGGGGAGCAGGACCTCACTGTTGGCAAGGGTGTTCAGCGCCGTCTCGTCCGCCCGGTCGGCCGCCAGCTCGCCGAGGGCCTGCTGGGTGGCGGAGACGCTTTCGTCGGAAGGGCTGGTCATGATTCCGTCCATGGATCGGGTTCAGGTCTTCAGGGGTTTCTGGGTCCCAGAGCGGCTCGTTGCAACAGCCGCGGCTGGCTCGAATACCCCGGCGTGTGGAGCTCACACATCCCCGCCGGAGTCGATTCCTCCGCCGGGACGCGTCCTGTGCCGCGGCGTGTCCTGCGCGGGGGCGTGCTACGGCCTGACCCAGCCCAGTGACCTCTGGACCGCCCGCCGCCAGTTCTCGTACTCCGCCTCCCGCCGCGCGGGGTCCATGGTGGGCTCCCACTGGGCGGCGCGGTGCCAGTTGCGGCGCAGCCCCTCCAGGTCCGGCCAGTAGCCGGCGGTGAGCCCGGCGGCGTAGGCGGCGCCGAGGGAGACGGTCTCGGAGACCATGGGGCGCACCACGGGCATGTCCAGGACGTCGGCGAGGAACTGCATCAGCAGATTGTTGGAGGTCATCCCGCCGTCCACCTTCAGTTGACGCAGGGGCTGCGGGGAGTCGGCGTTCATGGCGTCGACCACCTCCCGGGTCTGCCATCCGGTGGCCTCCAGGACGGCCCGTGCCAGATGTCCCTTGGTGATGTACGAGGTGAGTCCGACGACCACCCCGCGTGCGTCGCTGCGCCAGTGCGGGGCGAACAGTCCGGAGAAGGCGGGGACGATGTAGCAGCCGCCGTTGTCCTCGACGCCGCGGGCGAGGGTCTCTATCTCGGGGGCGCTGTGGATCATTCCCAGCCGGTCGCGGAACCACTGCACCAGTGAGCCGGTGACGGCGATCGGGCCTTCCAGGGCGTAGACCGGCGGTTCGTCGCCGATCCGGTAGCCCACCGTGGTGAGCAGTCCGTGCCGGGAGCGTACGAGGTCGGTGCCGGTGTTGAGCAGCAGGAAGCTGCCGGTGCCGTAGGTGCATTTGGCCTCGCCGCGGCCGAAGCAGGTCTGCCCGAACAGCGCGGCCTGCTGGTCGCCGAGGGCGGCGCAGATCGGGACGCCGGGCAGCAGGGCGCGGGCCGTGCCGTAGCACTCGGCGGAGGCGCGGATCCGCGGCAGCATGGCCCGGGGCACGTCGAAATAGGCCAGTAGTTCGTCGTCCCAGGTCAGGGTGCGGATGTTCATGAGCATGGTGCGGCTGGCGTTGGTGGCGTCGGTGAGGTGGACTCCGCCGTCGGGGCCTCCGGTGAGGTTCCAGATCAGCCAGCTCTCCATCGTGCCGAAGAGCACATCGCCGCGTTCCGCGCGTTCGCGCAAGCCGTCGAGGTGGTCGAACAGCCAGCGCAGCCGTGGTGCGGAGAAGTAGGTGGTGGGCGACAGGCCGCAGCGTTCGAGGAAGAAGTCGTCCCCGGTGGTCCGCCGCAGTTCTTCGACGTAGCCGCTGGTGCGGGTGTCCTGCCAGGTGATGGCGTGGCTGACCGGAACGCCGGTGCGGCGGTCCCAGACCACCGTGGTCTCGCGCTGATTGGCGATGCCGATCGCGGTGATCTGGCCGGGTTCGATCCCCGCGCTCTCCAGGGCCCGGGGGACGACGGAGCGGCGCAGCTGGGACCAGATCTCGGTGGGGTCGTGCTCGGCCCAGCCGGGCTTGGCGTAGTGCTGTTGGTGTTCTCGCTGGGCGACCGACACCAGACGTCCCTGGTGGTCGAAGAGGATGCACCGGGTGGACATGGTGCCCTGGTCGATGGACATCACATAGCGTTCAACCATGGCCTGGCCTGCCTTCGGGCGCGTTTCGCGCGGGGCGTGGGGGCGTGGGGGTCACCAGCGGGCGGCGCCGAGGTCGCGGGAGATGGCGCGGGCGGCGTCGCGGGTCAGTCCGACGAGTGAGGCGTGGGGCCGCCCTTTGCCGTCGCAGAGGCGTTCCATGGCGCCGGAGATGCCGACGGCGCCCACCACCAGGCCGCCCTGTCCGCGGATGGGCGCCGCGATATCCGCCTCGCCCATCATCATTTCCTGTGTGGCGACCGCCCATCCGGTCTCCCGGATCTCGCTGAGCGCGCGGTTCAGCGCGTGTGCGGAGACGAGCGTGTGCCGGGTGTAGCTCTCGGGTTCGGGGTCCATGAGCGGCTCCAGGGGGGTCGCCCCGAACGCCAGCAGGATCTTGCCCAGCGCGCTGGCGTGCAGGGGCAGCAGTGAGCCCACGTCCAGGGTCTGGAAGGTGTCGTCGGGCCGGAAGACGTGGTGGACGATGAGGACCTTGCCCTCCAGGGGCACGCCGATGCGCACCGCCTCGCCGCTGCGGGCGGCCAGGGCGTCGGTCCAGTTGATGGAGCGGGACCGCAGCTCGTTGATGTCGAGATAGCTGGTCCCCAGGTGCAGCAGCGCCGCGCCGAGCTGGTACTTGCCCGTGGCCTTGTCCTGTTCGACGAAGTCGACGCTCTGGAGGGTGCGCAGGATGCCGTGCGCGGTGCCTTTGGCGAGGCCGAGCGAGGCCGCCACCTCGCCCAGACTGAGCCGTCCGGAGCCCTGGGCGAGCAGTCGCAGAATCGCCGCCGCCCGCTCGATGGACTGCACCGGGCCGGCCATGACGCGATCGTAGCTCGTCGGTCAGCGGCACAGCCTGTCGGCGACGGCGCGAAACGTTCGGTAATGCCGACTGCGATTCGTTGACCCTGTCGGGTGAGCCCCATAGCGTCCGTATCAGGACAAGGACTCCAGTATGCCGATAGGTGACTCATGGGACACCCGGCGGAGATACGTACCCGGCTCGGAGAGGAGGAGACGTGGCGGAACGCTTGAGCTTGCCGGTGCCCGGTGTCGTGGGGCAGGCCGTGGGCATGGCCGAACTGTCCGGTGCCCGGCTCATCGGTGCCCAGGTGTCGGCCCCGGACCCCCTGACGGCGCCGGGGGCGGCCGGTGCCGGTGGCCAGGCCCCTCGTCCGCCGGCGGCGGCGGACGAGGGGGACGGTCATGTCCTCCCGGTCCCGCATGCGTGTGAGGCCGTCGCCACGGTGCGGCGGCGGGCGCACGCGCTGCTGTCGGAGTGGGAGCTGCCGGACGACCGGCTCGACGAGGCGCTCATGGTGATCTCCGAGATGGTCACCAACGCGATCCTGCACGCCCTGCCCCCGGCGGTGCTGCGGCTGCGCCGGACGGAGTCCGGGGGCTGCTCCACCGTGCGGATCGAGGTCATCGACGGCGGCCCGGTCCCCGCCGACCAGCGGGCGGACGAGGACATCGAGCCCGATGAGCACGGCCGCGGGCTCGGCATCGTCACCGCGCTCTCGAGGCGCCACGGCAGCCATGCCTGCCGCGACGGCATCACCTGGTGGGCGGATCTGCCGGTCGCCTAGTGCCCGGCTCAGACCACCGGTTCGGGCTGCGGTTCCGGCCGCGGGGCCGGCGCGGCGGCCGGTTCCCATCGCCTGGTGGTCCGTACGTAGCCCTGAATCACCGAGGCCATCGCCAGCAGGAGAAGCGGTCCGAACAGCCAGGGCGCCTGGGCCATCTCCACCGGCAGATAGCGATAGCACAGCAAGAGCGCGGCGAAGACCGTCGTGCCGTAGGCGACCAGCTGGGTTCCCGACCGGTCCCAGCCGCGGGCGAGCGAGAGCAGCGCCGCCTCGATGGTGAGCGTGAACACCACGCCGGCGACGAGGTCCACGCCGTAGTGGTAGCCGAATCCCAGCGTCGCCCCGAGCGTGGCGATCAGCCAGAACGTGCCCGCGTAGCGCAGCGCCCGCGGGCCCTTGCGGGAGTGGATGAAGATCGCGGTGGCCCATGCCGTGTGCAGGCTGGGCATGCAGTTGCGTGGGGTGATCTCGTCGAAGGGCACCGGGTGCGGGGTGCTGATCGGCGGCGGTGTGTGCGGCCACAGGTCGGCCACGGCCCAGTGCCCGCCGTCGGCGCCGTAGGCGAAGACCGGTCCGACCACGGGGAAGATCATGTAGATGCCCGGTCCGAGGAGGCCGATCACGAGGAACGTGCGCACCAGGTGGTGGCGCGGGAAGCGGCGCTCGACGGCCACCTTGCGCAGCTGGTACATCGCGACGGCGACCGCGGCCACCGCGAGCTGGATGTAGACGTAGTCGAGAATGTGGCTGCCGATCGGGCCGCTGGCCCGGACGATCCGGCCCGCCAGCCACGAGGGGTTGCCCAGCGCGTGATCGGCGGTGGCCACGTACGGGTCGAGCACCGTCGGGCGGGTCCTGGAGGTGATGAGCAGCCAGGTGTCGCCGGTCTTGCGGCCGGCCACCAGCAGCAGGGCCAGCCCGACGCCCTTGAGCAGCAGGAGGCGTTCTGGGCCGGTGCGGCGGGTGACGGCGATGACCGCACAGCCCAGGATGACCCACAGCGCGCCGTTGCCGAAGGGGTGGCCGTCGGTCGGCTGTGCGTCGGCCGCCCACCGCACCAGGAAGAAGACGACGTCGATGCCGATCGCGGCACCGGCCGCGAGGAACCGTTGCCGCCAGGTGAGCACCACCATCATCAGCGCCATACCGGCGTACAGCAGGAAACCGGATTTGGGGGCGAACACCACCTCTTTGACCTGGTTGGTGATCGGCCCCGGCAGCCCGTAGTGGCGCGCGACGATCTCCAGCGTGATGAAGAATCCGAGGGCCGTCACACCGGCCGTGGCCCACAGCATCGTCCGGGGTTGACGCCACGCGGTGGCCTTCGTGCTGCTGCTTATTCGGGAGAACACCCGCGATGCTTTAGATGTCAATGTTTGGCCGATGTACTAGATAGTGGTGATGAGGGCACTCCTCATGGGCCGATCATGCTAGCGGAGCGGTGCGGGTGGGGTGCGCCGGTCGCGGGTGGGGTGCGGGCGGGGCGATGCCGCGGCCGGGGTCAAGTCGCCTTCCGCGCCGAGGACTTGGCCTCGCGCGGGCTCGCCGAAAAAGCGGATGCGTCCTGCGAAGTGCCTTTTCGGGACGGAGCGGCTCAGCGCGCGGTCCGGTCCCAGGTGACCGGCAGCCGGTGGACTCCGTAGACGAGCATGTCGTGACGGAGCGGCACCTGGTCGGGCGGTACCGCCAGGCGGAGCGTGGGGAAGCGCCGCAGCAGGGCCGGATAGCCCGCGCTCATCTCCATCCGCGCCAGATGCTGGCCCAGGCACTGGTGGATGCCGTGGCCGAAGGCGACCTGATCGGCCGCGTCCCGGGTGACGTCCAGGGTGTCGGGGTCGGGGAACCGCGCCGGATCCCGGTTGGCCGAGGCGATCGAGCCCACCACCGTCTCCCCGGCGCGCACCCGTACCCCGGCGATCTCCAGGTCCTCCCGGGCGGCCCGTACCGTGCCGAACTGGACGATGGTCAGATACCGCAGCAGCTCCTCGACCGCGCGCTCGGCCAGTTCCGGCCGCTGTCGCACCCTGCGCGACTGCTCGGGGTGGCACAGCAGGGCGTAGGTGCCCAGGGCCAGCATGTTCGCCGTGGTCTCGTGGCCCGCGACGAGCAGCAGCAGGCCCACCCCGGTCAGCTCCTCGTCGGTCAGCCCGGCCGCCGTGGCGGTGCCGGGGCCGCCGGGCGTGCCGTGGTCGCCGACCACCAGACGGGACAGCAGCGCCTCGTCCGGTTGGTACCGTTTGGTGTCGATCAGCTCCCGCATGTACTCCCACAGCGCGTCCCGGGCCGCGTAGACCTCCGCCTCGTCCTGGCCGAGGCGGAGCAGCACGGTGGCCCACCGCTGGAAGTCGGCCCGGTCCTCGTACGGCACCCCCAGCAGCTCGCAGATCACCAGCGAGGGGATCGGCTGGGCGAAGGACGGCACGAGGTCGGCCGGCGGGCCGGCGCGCTCCATCGCGGCCAGGTGGTCGTCGACGATCTCCTCGATCCGGGGCCGCAGCCCGCGCATCCCCCGGGCGGTGAACCACTTGCTCAGCAGCCGCCGGTAGCGGGTGTGCTGCGGTGGGTCCATGCCGATGAACGAGCCCAGCATGCGGCGATCGTCCCGGCGGACCGGAAACGCGTGCACCGGGGAGGAGGTCCGGCGGCGGTCGGAGCTGAACCGGTCGTCCGCCAGCAGCCGCGTCACGTCCTCGTACCGGGTGAGCAGCCAGCCCACCGTGCCGTCCGGGAAGGCCAGCCGGCTGGCCCTGCCCTCCTCGCGCAGCGCCGCGTAGGCGCCGGGCGGATCGAAGGGGCAGTCACGATGCCGGGGCAGCGCCGCCGGGGCCGACGGGCGTCGTGTGACGGACACGGTGACGCTCCCTTCGAAGACGGACCGAGTCCCTCCCGTTCGAGCGTAGCTCGGCCCACCGGGGCGCGCCGCCCGTGCCGGTGCACGCTCAACGGGGGCGGTGGCCGGGCAGGGCCGGCCCGTCGTCGCGGTCCGCCCGGGGTGTTCGGTGACCGTGTGGCGGAGCGGACGCCGGGAGGTCCCGGGCGTGCCGGACGGGGGAGAAGAGCAGGATCAGCCCGGCCAGCGGAATGCCCGCCGCGGTGATCCACATCGCGGTGCGCAGGCCCAGCGCGGTGCCGAGCGCGCCGCCGAGCAGGGCTCCCAGGGGGAGCGTGCCATAGCTGACGAACGATGATGTCGCGGTGAGCCGGCCGAGGAGTTCCGGCGGGCAGTAGCGCTGCTGGAAACCGGCTTTGAGGACATTGCCGGCCACCACGCCGGCGGTGACGCAGAAGCCGCCCGCCAGGAAGAGCGCGAGGCCGGGTCCGTCGGTGGTCATCGGCATGAGCAAGGCGCCCATGGCCAGCCCCAGTTCGAACAGGAGCGTGGCCCGTGCGTCGCCGACCCGGGCGGCGACGCGGCGTGCGCAGAACGCCCCGGCGACGCCCCCGAGGCTGACGGCCGCGACGAGGCCGCCGACCAGCCCGGGGGACAGGCCGACGGTCCGGACCAGGAAGACGACCCGGATCGACTGGTATCCCATCAGCGCCAGGTTGGAGGCGGCCGCGAAGAGCGTCAGGGTGCGCAGCCACCGGTCGTGGGCGATCAGCCGCAGCCCCTGGGCCACCTCGTGCACCAGTGCCCGGGGAGGGCGCTCGGCCGCGGGGACACGCGGTTCGCGGAACCGGATGCCGGTCAGGCACAGCAGGGAGACGGCGAACGTGGCGGCGTTGACGAACATCCCGTTCACCGCGCCCGCCAGCTGAGCGATCAGGCCGCCGGAGCCCTGGCCGGCGATCTGCGCGGCGGACGCGCTGCCGTGCAGTGCGGCGTTGCCCTCGGGCTGGTCGGCGGGGTCCAGGAGGGCGGGGAGATACGCGCTGTAGGCGGTCTGGAAGAACACCGCCGCGGTACCCGTCAGCAGGGCGACGGCCAGCAGCAGCCCGATGCTCAGGCGGCCGCACCAGGCGGCCACCGGGACGCAGGCGAACAGCACCAGGGAGACCGCCGCGGCGGTCAGCATGACCGGCCTGCGGGGCAGCCGGTCCACCCAGGCGCCCGCGGGCAGTCCGATGACCAGCCAGGGGAGCCAGCCGGCGGCGGTCAGCAGGCCGATCTCGAAGGTGTCCGCGGTGAGCGTGGAGACGGCGATCAGCGGCATGGCCACACCGGTGACGGCCGCGCCGTACTTCCCGGCGGTCTCGCCGCACCACAGCAGCCGGAAGTCGCGGTGGCGCCGCAGCAGGCCACCGGAGGTCCTGGTGGGCATCAACGCCCCTTCATGTCGCCCGCGACGCGGCCGTGTTGCATGAGCGTGAACAACGATGCTCCCCCGGTATCAACGCATGCGAATTTTAAGTTAGACGTAGATCGTGTGGCGACCTTAGCTTGCTGAGAAGCTCGTCGGCCGCCGATTCGGAATCCGCGGGCAGACCCATTGACCGAGGGTGATCACCCCTCTAACCTCCATCTGCATATGTAAACGGAGTGCATGTATATGGACTCCACGGCCCGCCTGGCGATCCGTTCGGGCTTCCCGCTCACCGGCCGCAGTGCGAAGCAGTTCAAAGGGGAACTGAGACATGCCTCTAGTCGTCGTAGGAATCAGCGTGGTGATCCTGCTGTTCCTCATGACCAAGCTGAAGCTCAACGGCTTCATCGCCCTGCTCCTCGTGGCCGTCGGCGTCGCGCTGGTACGGGGGGTCGGGATGGACAAGATCCCCGATGTCCTCGCCGAGGGCGTCGGGGGCCAGATCGGCGACACCTTGCTGGTCGTCGGTCTCGGCGCCATGGTCGGCCGGGTGATGGGCGACGCCGGCGCCGCCCAGCGGATAGCCAACACCCTCATCGACACCTTTGGACTGCGCTGGGTGCAGGTGGCGATGGTGGTCACCGCCATGCTCATCGGCGTCACCATGTTCTACGAGGTGGCCTTCGTCATCATCGTGCCGGTGGCGTTCACCATCGTCCGGGTCACCCGGAAGAACCTGCTGTGGGTCGGCCTTCCGATGTCCATCGCCCTGTCGACCATGCACAGCTTCCTGCCGCCCCACCCCGGCCCCACCGCGGTGGCCTCGACCTTCCACGCCTCCGTCGGCCTGACCCTGTTCTACGGACTGTTCATCGCCATTCCGGCAGGTGCGCTGATCGCCCTGGTGTGGCCGCGCCTGCCGTTCGTCCGGGCCATGGACCCCCAGATCCCCAAGGGCCTGGTCACCGAGCGCACCTTCACCGACGAGGAGATGCCGAGCCTGGGCTGGTCGCTGTCGGTGGCCCTGGTCCCGGTGGTGCTGATCGCCGGCGCCGCGGTGACCGACATGGCCGTGTCCGGCTCCAGCCCCTTCCTGCGCTTCATCACCTTCATCGGCTCCGCGCCCGTCGCCCTGATGATCACCCTGCTGCTGGCCGTGTGGGCGTTCGGCCCGCGGATCGGCCGGAGCCTGGGCGAGGTCAGCGCCTCCTGCAACTCCGCGGCCCAGGCGATGGCGATGATCCTGCTGGTCATCGGGGCCGGCGGCGCCTTCAAGGAGGTGCTGGTCGAAGGCGGGATCTCCGATTACATCAAGGACGTCATGGGCGACTGGCCCATCTCGCCGATCATCCTCGCCTGGCTCATCGCCGTCATCCTGCGGGTGGCGCTCGGATCGGCCACGGTCGCCGTGGTCACCGCGGCCGGTGTGGTACAGCCGCTGCTGGAGAACAGCGGAGTCCACCCCGAGCTGATGGTCCTCGCCGTCTCCTGTGGATCGATCGCCTTCAGCCATGTGAACGACCCCGGCTTCTGGATGTTCAAGGAGTACTTCAACCTCTCCGTCATCGACGCCATCAAGGCGCGCACCACCTACACCACCGTGCTCGCGGTCCTCGGTCTCGGCGGCGTCCTGGCCGTCGAGTGGACCCTCGAAGCCCTCAACGTGTGATTCCCTCCGATACAAGGACCCTGCGATGAGCCAGCCGACCGTCACCTCGTTCTCCGTCTATCCGGTCGCCGGCCGGGACAGCATGGAGCTGAACCTCTCCGGCGCCCACGGCCCCTACTTCACCCGCAACGTGGTCGTCCTGCAAGACTCCGAGGGCCGTACCGGACTGGGGGAGGTCCCCGGCGGTGAGAAGATCACCCAGACCCTGCGCGACGCCGAATCCCTCGTCGTCGGCGCGCGGGTGGGCGACTACAAGCGGGTGCTGCGCGAGATCGGGCAGCGGTTCGGCGACCGGGACTTGGGGGGCCGGGGCGCCCAGACCTTCGATCTGCGCACCACCGTGCACGCCGTCACCGCCGTCGAGTCGGCCCTGCTGGACCTGCTGGGACAGCATCTTCAGCTGCCCGTCGCGGCGCTCCTGGGCGACGGTCAGCAGCGCGACTCGGTACGGGTCCTGGGCTATCTGTTCTACGTCGGCGACCCCGACCGGACCGACCTGGAGTACGTGCGCGAACCCGGCGCCGACGCCGAGTGGTACCGCATCCGCCACGAGGAGGCGCTGACCCCCGAGGCGATCGTGCGCCAGGCCGAGGCCACCTACGACCTCTACGGCTTCCGCGACTTCAAGCTCAAGGGCGGGGTCCTGGAGGGACACGAGGAGGTCAAGGCGGTACGGGCGCTCAAGGAGCGCTTCCCCGAGGCCCGTATCACCCTCGACCCCAACGGCGCCTGGTCGCTGCGCGAGGCGATCGAACTGTGCCGGCCGCTGACCGGCACGCTCGCCTACGCCGAGGACCCGTGCGGGGCCGAGGACGGCTACTCGGGCCGGGAGATCCTGGCGGAGTTCCGGCGCGCCACCGGGCTGCCCACGGCCACCAACATGATCGCCACGGACTGGCGGCAGATGACCCACGCGCTGGCCTTGCAGTCCGTGTCCATCCCGCTGGCCGACCCCCACTTCTGGACCCTCCAGGGGTCGGTCCGGGTGGCCCAGCTCTGCCATGAGATGGGCCTGACCTGGGGCTGCCACTCCAACAACCACTTCGACATCTCCCTGGCCATGGTGGCCCACTGCGGAGCCGCCGCACCGGGCGAGTACAACGCCCTGGACACCCACTGGATCTGGCAGGAGGGACTGGAGCGGCTCACCGTCGAACCGCCGCGGATCGTCGGCGGTGAGATCGCCATCCCCGACGCCCCCGGACTGGGCATCACCCTCGACAAGGACCGGCTCCTCGCCGCCCACGCCCTCTACCAGGAGAAGGCGCTGGGGGCGCGGGACGACGCGGTCGGGATGCGCTATCTCGTCCCGGGCTGGACCTTCGACAACAAGCGTCCCTGTCTGGTGCGCTGAGCGTCACCGGACGGCAGGTGCGGAAGGGGAGACCGCCGGGGTGTTCTCGACCGGGGCGGGCGGCGACGGAGTGGGCGCCTGGCCCTTCCCGGCGAGCGAGGGCGGTGCCTTCAGGACCACCATGGGCTCACCGGGCTCGGGCATGACCGGCTTGGTGAAGTCCGGGCCCTGGGTGGGCGTCGCGGTGATCTGGCCGGGCAGGGAGGCGTAGTCCACCATTCCGGTGTTCTCCATCTGTGTGATGTGGTCCAGCACCACGGTGTTGGCCTGCGTGGCGAGCTGCCGCACCAGCGTGTTCTTGCTGGTCGCCCGGATCTTCGCGATGGAGCTGAAGATCTGGCCGTGGGTGATGCGCAGGATCTGCGCCATCCGGCTGTCGAAGTCCTTGCCCGTGGCGGCCGTCAGGGTGTCCAGGAACCCCTGCTGCTGCGGTGTGGGTTTGTTGGGCAGCTGGACGCCGAGTTTGGGCGCGATGTCCCGTACGGCGGCGTCCAGCTGCGCATGCCCCACGATCAGGTGCTCACCCGCCGTCTTCACCGCCGAGGTGGTGCCCTTCCTCAGCGCCAGCTCACCGGAGGGGAACTCCCACAGCCCGGCCAGCCGGACCTTGACCACGAAGTCCTCGTCGGCCCCGGTGAGCGGCCCGTACGGCGTCGAGTCCGTCCTCGCCAGGTTCGCCTTGGTCTCCTGCTGCACACCCGTCAGGGCGGGCGAGATGATCACGCCGAGGGTGACCACCACGGAGCCGATGAGGAGGGACGTACCTGTCACGAAGTACCGGGATCGCATGGAGCCTCCTGGCGGGGACGCCGGTCGTGGTGCGGAACAGTGTCCGCCGGTGCGTGCACCGGCGAATACGGATCGCGGGGGCTGTGCGCTCAAGCGGCGGGCCGGTTCTTTCACCCGCGTTCGACCCGGCCGCGGACGGCCAGGACGGTGAGGCCGAACAGCACCGGCTCACCCAAGTCGATACCGTCCCCGGGCGCCCGCGCCGCCAAGTGGGCGGCGCGGGCGCCCGGTTCGAGATGGGCCAGGCAGGGCGCGCCCCCGGCCGTCCGGACGCCCCGGCAGTGCATCGCTGTACTTGGGTTCACTCCACCGTCACCGTATGCCCATAGGTTCACACCGAGCACACGGAAGGACGTGATCCTTGATGGAGACGCACAGAGCGCGTCGCAAGAGACGCACAAGCCGATCGACGCTGGTCGGCGGGGGAGTGGCGGTGGCGCTCGGCGCGCTGCTGGCCCCGCTGGTCCAGGCCCCCGCGGCAAGCGCGGCGCCACGGGCCGACGAGGTGCGCCACCCCGTCGACTATGTGGACCCGCTGATCGGCTCCGCGGGCGGCGGCAACACCTACCCCGGCGCCAATCTGCCGTTCGGCATGATCGCCTGGTCCCCGACCAGCACAGGAGGCGACCAGACCAACACCGCGGCGGCCAACGGCTACTCCTACGACACCACCCGGGTCCGGGGCTTCAGCCTCACCCATGTCAACGGCGCGGGCTGCCACCCCGGAGCCGCGGGCGACGTGCCGATCATGCCGTTCGTGGGCCAGGTCGACACCTCGCCCACCGCGGACACCAAGGACCAGAAGTACGCCGCGCACTTCTCGCACGACAACGAGAAGGCCGAGCCCGGCCACTACCGGGTGGCGCTCGACTCGGGGGCGGCCGCCGATCTCGCGGTGAGCGAGCGGGCCGGTGTCGCCGACTTCTCCTTCCCCCAGGGCGCCCCCGCCCATCTGCTGTTCCGCACCTCCAACTCCCTCAACGGCAGCGAGAACGCGCACATCGAGATCGACGCCAAGCGGCGCAAGGTCACCGGCTGGGTGCTGACCGGCGCGTTCTGCGGGCGGCGCGCCAATGGCGGTGAGAACAACCGCACCACGTACTACCGCCTGCATTTCAGCGCCTCCTTCGACCGTCCCTTCGCCACCGTCGGCACCTGGGAGAACGACCGGCTCTCGCCCGGCGCCACCACCGCCGACGGCGGCGAGGGCTATCTCACCGGCGCCGACCGGGCCGGGCGCGGCTCCGGCGGATACGTCGGCTTCGACACCACCAGCGACACCGATGTCCACATGCGGCTCGGCATCTCGTATGTGTCCCTGGCGGGCGCCGAGGCCAACCTGCGCGCCGAGATAGCGCCCCGGGCGAGCGTCGCCGAGGTGGCGGCGGCCGGACGGGCCGCCTGGGACCGGCAGCTGCGTGCCGTGCGGATCAGCGGCGGCAGCCGGCCGCGCCGCACCGCGTTCTACACCGCCCTCTACCACGCGCTCCAGCAGCCCAACCTGATCAGCGACACCGACGGCCGCTACCCGGGCATGGACGGCACACCGCACCGCCTGGAGCGCGGGCAGCGGGCGCAGTACAGCAACTTCTCCGGCTGGGACCAGTACCGTGCCCAGGTGCAGCTGCTCGCCCTGCTCCAGCCACGGGTCGCCGGGGACTTCGCCCAGTCGCTGTTCAACTTCGCCCGGCAGAACGGCGGGGTGTGGGACCGCTGGGTACACATCAGCGGCGCCACCCATGTGATGACGGGTGACCCCAGCGCGGCCACGCTCGCCACGTTCTACGCCATGGGGGTGCGCAACTTCGACGCCGAGGGCGCCTTCGACTCCCTCTACCGCCAGGCCACCGTCCCGCACCCGGACGGGCTCTCCGACAAGGGCTGCCCGGGGCAGTGCGAGGGCCAGCGTCCGAACCTCGCCCAGTACCTGGACTCGGGGTACGCGGCGCAGGACGTCTGCCACTGCTGGGGCGGCGCCGCGGAGACCCTGGAGGACGCCGTCGCCGATGACGCGCTCGCCCGCTGGGCCCGGCTGCTCGGCCGCGACGAGGAGGCCGGGGAACTCGGTGCACGGGGCGGCTACTGGCGCAACGTGTTCAATCCGGGGGCCACCGCCACGGCGGGCTACATCCAGGCCAGGAACCAGGACGGCTCCTGGGTGACGCCCTTCGACCCGGCCTCCGACCGGGGTTTCGCCCAGGGCAGCGCGGCCACCTATACCTGGATGGTGCCGCAGGACGTCCCGGGCCTCGCCGAGGCCATGGGCGGACGCGAGGCCGCGGCGGCCCGGCTGGACGGCTTCTTCCACAAGCCCGACGGCTCGTGGTCGGTCCGCGGTGGCGATCCGCTGCGCTACGACCCCACCAACGAGCCGGGCATCCACGCCCCGTGGCTCTACAACGCGCTCGGACAGCCCTGGAAGACCCAGGAGACGGTGCGGCGGATCGTCGACACCGTGTACGGGACCGGGCCGTCGGGGCTGCCCGGCAATGACGACCTGGGCACCATGTCCGCGTGGTACGTGTTCGCGGCGCTCGGCCTCTACCCGCAGGCCCCGGGGCGTGCCGAGGCCCTGCTCACCGGCCCCCTGTTCACCCGCGCGGTGATCGCCCCGGCGGGGCGGCGGGGCGCCCTGACCATCGCCGCGCCGGAGGCGTCCGACACCAGCCCCTATGTGCACGGGGTGCGGGTGAACGGCACACCGCACGACACCTCCTGGCTCGACGGCTCGGTGCTGCGCGACGGCGGCTCGCTCTCCTTCGACCTGGCCGACCGGCCGGACACCGCATGGGCCACCGACCCGGGCCGGCTGCCCCGCTGACGCACCGGGGCCCCGTCGAGAAGGGGCTCTAGGCCGCCGCGTCGGCGAACGCGTCCGCGCGGATATGGGCCATGGGCCGGCCTGTCACCCGGTACCGTCCGTTGGGAACCCGGTCGGACCGGGTGACCCGCACGGTGAGCGGGCCGGCCCACTCATAGCCCTTGATCTCCGCATGGCGCGCCAGACGGTCCGTCAGCACCTGTCCCACCCGGCAGCCGCGCCGGGTGAGCTCCTCGTGGACCGCGTCGGCGAGTTCGACGTCGTAGACGTTGGGTACCACCACCCGGGTCGGCCCGCACACCACGGCGTGGCTGTCGCATTCCTGTTTCAGGGCGCCGAGGAGTTCGACGGGCTCGCTGCGGACCACCTTGGCGCGCAGCGATTCCTCCCAGCGCTCTATTGCCCGTTCCCACCGGTTCAGCGTCTGCATGCCCTCCCGGGTTCCCGGTCCGGGGCGGCTCATGCCCGCATCGGCGCCGCCCACGCGCCGTAGACAGCGTCTACTACCTCTGGTAGACAGTGTCTATGGCTGAGCGTGAGCAGGACACGGGTCTTCGGTCCCGGTTGGTGGACGTCGGAGTGGAACTGGTGGGCACGGAGGGGGTGCAGGCCCTTTCGCTGCGCGAGATCGCCCGTCGGGCCGGGGTGTCCCACGGGGCCCCGCGGCGGTACTTCCCGACCCACCTGACCCTGCTGTCCGCCATCGCGCGACGCGGCTTCGAGGAACTGGCCGGCCAGGCCGGTGCGGCGATCGCCGGTCATCCGGGCGATCCGCGCGGGCAGTTGATGGCCCTGGCCCGCAGCTGGCTGGAGTTCGCGCTGGCCAACCGCGGCATGTTCGAGCTGATGTTCCGCCACGACCTGCTGGAGAGCAACCACCTCGGCCTGCGGGAGACGAGCCTGCCGCTGTTCGCCACCCTCGTCGAACTGGTGGCCGGGGCGGGGCCGGCCTCCGGCGCGGAGCCGCGGCTCGTCGCGGGCGCGCTGTGGGCGAATCTGCACGGCATCGCCCAGCTGTGGGGCTGGGGCAGCCTTCAGCTCGCGGTGGGCGTCGAGGACGCCGAACCGCTGCTGCGGGCCGCGCTCGACGCACACCTGGGACCGCAGACCCGATGAGCTCCGCGCGCGGACGGCGCCTCACCCTCGTCGCCAGTGTCACCGGGGCCGCGATCGTCGCCCTGGACGGCACCGTGCTGACCGTCGCCCAGCCCCGGCTGCAACGGGACCTGAACGCCACGTTCACCCAGGTCCAGTGGACCAGCACCGGGTATCTGATCGCCGTGGCGAGCCTGCTGGTCTTCGCCGGCCGCCTCGGCGACCGCTACGGCCACCGGGGCGTCTTCGCCGTCGGAATGCTGGGCTTCGGCGCCACCTCGGCGGGCATCGGGCTGGCCGGCGGCATCGGCTGGGTGATCGGACTGCGGGTCGCCCAGGGGGTCTTCGGGGCGCTGCTGCAACCCGCCACCCTCGGCATGCTGCGGGCCGCCTATCCGCCCGACCGGCTCGGCAGGCCCATCGCGGTGCGGACCGGCGCCATCGGGCTGGCCGCCGCGGCCGGCCCGCTGGTCGGCGGGGCGCTGACCACCCATCTGGGCTGGCGGGCGGTGTTCTTCCTGAGCGTCGTGCCCGCCCTCGCCATGGGCCTGGCGGCACTCGCCGTCCGCGCCCCGCGGGCACCCCGCGCGGCCGCCCGTACGCGGCTCGACCTGCCCGGGGCCGGACTGCTCACGGTGGCGCTGAGCTGGCTGGTGCACACCCTCGTCACCCTCCCCGGAACCGGCTGGACGGCGACGACCGCCCTCGGCCTGACCGGCACCGCGGTGGCCGGAGCCGCCTTCGTACGGCATGAGCGCCGGACGGCCCATCCGCTGGTGCCGCCGGGTGTGCTGCGGTCGGCCACCGTCGGCTCGGCGCTCGGTGTGCTGGTGTCCGCGTCGGCCGCTCTGTTCGGGGCACTCTTCCTCGGCACGTACTACCTCCAGGATGTGCTCGCGCTGGATCCGCTCGACAGCGGGCTCAGGGCGCTGCCGCTGGCCGTGATGATGGTGCTGGGCGCACCGGTGGTGGCGGTGCTGGCGCGTCGCCACGGGCCCCGCCGGACAGTGGTGGCGGGGATGGTCCTCGTCACGGCCGGGGTGCTGCTGATGTCCCGTCTGGACCGGGGCTCGGGCGCCGGGGCGATCGGCGGGTGCTTCCTCCTGCTGGGCGCGGGTTTCGCCACCGTGATGGTCACCGCCACCACCGTCGTGGTGCACGACGCGGCCGCGGACGCCGCCGGGGTGGCGGGCGGACTCCAGCAGACCGCCATGAACATCGGCCCCACGCTGGGGGTCGCGGCCGCGACCACACTGATGAGCGTGGCCGGGCTGGACGACGCCGCCCCGCCGCCGGGTGACGGGCCGCGCTGGGCGGCCGGCGCCTTCCTCGCGGCCATGGGGCCGGCGCTGACCGTCCTCGCGGCCCTGGCCGCCGCCGGTGCGCTGCTGGCCGCCAGGCTGCCGGGCCGTACGGTGGCGCGGCCCCCCGAGGGTCAGCCGGCCGAGGAGCTCCCGGACGCACCCCCCAAGCCGGAGATCGCGTCGAGCGCCTGACCCCATTCCGGGTACATCGCCACCTTCTTCAGATGCATCCCCATGACCTTCTCGCCGAGCGCGGGGTCCATGTCGTCCGACAGCTGGAACGCCGAGAGCTTCGCGAGATGCGGAAGGATCTCGTCGTCGCCCGCGATATGCGCAGGGTCGTGCAGATACCGGTCCAGCGCCGCCAGGTCGGTGACCCCGGCGCAGTAGGCATGGGTGAAGCCCTCGGCGGGGTCGCCGAGGAACTGGCCGACGGTGGAGAACGAGGTCGACTCCAGCGTGGCCGTACGGCGCATCGCCGCCAGGACCTTGGCCTTGTCCTCCTCGGTCGTCCCGTCCTTGAAACTGAACCGCAACACATTGACCAGCATGGGGCGTTCCCTTCACCGATGAACCGACGGGTTCAAATTAATGTTCTGGTCAGTCAATGGACAAGGGGGTTGGGAAAGTTGAACCGACGAGTTCAGTTCGGGGCGCTGTGAGATACGATGCGCGGATGACGGCAGTGGCAGCCACGTCCGGGCGCAAGGTCCCGCGAGGGCGTATCGACAAGCGGCAGGCGATCCTTGACGCCGCGTTCACCGTCTTCGCCCGCCGGGGCTACGGACAGGCGTGTGTCAAGGACATCGCCGATGAGGCGGGTGTCGCCAAGCCCACGGTGTACAACCACCTCACCGACAAGGCGACGCTGTTCCGCCATGCCATGGAGGCCGCGGCCGACGCCGTGATGGCGGAGAACCTCGCCATCGTCGAGCGGCTGCGCGAGCCCGGTGACGATCTGCGCGCCGCCCTGGAGGACATGGCGTACCGGATGCTCCAGATCTGCTGCGGCGAGCGCTCCCGCGCGCTGCGCCGGCTCACCTACGCCCAGGTGGCCGACTTCCCCGAGCTGATCGAGACCGTCCAGGGGCGGACGGCGGTCCGGCTCGGCGAGGCACTGGCGGACCGGCTGGCCCGGCTGTCGCTGTCCGGGCGGCTGCGGCCCTGCGATCCGGGGCAGGCCGCGGAGCAGCTGCTGGCGCTGCTCACCGGCCCCATGGAGACGCGGTCCCGGCTGGGCACCCGCAAGGTCTCCGCCGCCGACACGCGCGCGGTGGCCCGGTCCGCGGTGGACACCTTTCTGCGGGCGTACGAAGCCGCCGCCACCGAGACTCCCTGACCCGAGGGGCCGGGGACCGGGTGGCGGCGGCTGTTCACCGCTGCCGGCTCAGACCAGGGCGACCAGCAGATCGCCGCCTTCCACCTGCTGGATGGTGCTGATGGCGATGCGCGACACGGTCCCGCTCTTGGGGGCCGCGATGGTGGCCTCCATCTTCATCGCCTCGATCGTCGCCACGGTGGCACCGGCCTCCACCTGATCGCCCTCGGCCACCGCCAGCGTCACCACGCCCGCGAAGGGCGCCGCCACATGGCCGGGGTTGCTCCGGTCGGCCTTCTCGGTGACCGGCACATCGGTGGCCGCCGAGGTGTCCCGCACCTGGATCGGGCGCAACTGCCCGTTCAGCGAGGCCATCACCGTGCGCATACCGCGCTCGTCGGCGTCGCCGATGGCCTCCAGCTCGATCAGCAGCCGGACACCGGGCTCGAGGTCCACCGTGTACTCCTGCTGCGGGCGCAGCCCGTAGAAGAAGTCCTTGCTGTCCAGCACGCTGGTGTCGCCGTGGGCCTGCCGATGCGCCTCGAACTCCTTGGTCGGGCCGGGGAAGAGCAGCCGGTTCAGCGTGGCCCGCGGATCCTTCTCCAACTGCTCCCGGTCCTCCGCGGACAGCTCCCCGTCGGTCGGCTTGGCGTCGGCGCGGCCCGCCAGCGCCTTGCTGCGGAACGGCTCGGGCCAGCCGCCCGGCGGATTGCCCAGCTCGCCGCGGAGGAACCCGATCACCGAGTCCGGGATGTCGTACCGGCCCGGCTCCGCCTCGAAGTCCTCCGGTGACACCCCCGCCCCCACCAGGTGCAGCGCGAGATCGCCGACCACCTTCGAGGACGGGGTGACCTTCACCAGATGGCCCAGGATCCGGTCCGCGGCCGTGTACATCGCCTCGATCTCCTCGAAGCGGTCGCCGAGGCCCAGCGCGATGGCCTGGGTGCGCAGATTGGACAGCTGACCGCCGGGGATCTCATGGTGGTACACCCGCCCGGTCGGCGAGGCCAGGCCCGCCTCGAACGGTGCGTAGACCTTGCGCACCGCCTCCCAGTACGGCTCCAGCCCGCCGATCGCCTCCAGATCCAGCCCGGTCGGCCGGTCGGAGTGGTCGGTGGCGGCCACGATCGCCGACAGCGACGGCTGGGAGGTGGTGCCCGCCATGGAGGCCACCGCACCGTCCACCGCGTCCGCACCGGCCTGGACCGCCGCGAGATAGGTGGCGAGCTGACCGCCCGCGGTGTCATGGGTGTGGATGTGCACCGGCAGGTCGAACTCCCTGCGCAGCGCGGACACCAGCGTGGCCGCGGCCGGTGCGCGCAGCAGCCCCGCCATGTCCTTGATGGCCAGCACATGCGCACCCGCGTCCACGATCTGCTCGGCCAGCCGCAGATAGTAGTCCAGGGTGTAGAGCCGCTCCGCCGGATCGGAGAGATCCGAGGTGTAGCAGAGCGCCACCTCGGCGATCGCGGTGCCGGTCTCCCGCACCGCGTCGATCGCGGGCCGCATCTGCCCGATGTCGTTGAGCGCGTCGAAGATCCGGAAGATGTCGATCCCGGTGGCCGTGGCCTCCCGTACGAACGCGGTGGTCACCTCGGTCGGGTACGGCGTGTAGCCCACGGTGTTGCGGCCGCGCAGCAGCATCTGCAGACAGATGTTCGGCACCGCCTCGCGCAGCTTGGCGAGCCGCTCCCAGGGGTCCTCGGCGAGGAAGCGCAGCGCCACGTCGTAGGTGGCCCCGCCCCAGCACTCCAGCGACAGCAGCTGCGGCACGGTCCGCGCCACCACCGGCGCCACGGCCAGCAGGTCCTTGGTGCGGACCCGGGTGGCCAGCAGCGACTGATGCGCGTCCCGGAAGGTGGTGTCGGTGACACCGATCGTCGGCGACTCGCGCAGCCAGCGCGCGAAACCCTCCGGGCCCAGCTCGGTCAGCCGCTGCTTGGAACCGGCCGGCGGCGCGGTGTCCGGCACCGGGGGCAGCTTGGTGACGGCGTCGATCAGATGGGGCCGTGCGCCGTGGGGCTTGTTCACCGTGACATCGGCGAGATAGGTGAGCAGCTTGGTACCGCGGTCGGCGGAGTGGCGCGCGGTCAGCAGATGCGGCCGCTGCTCGATGAACGACGTGGTGACCTGCCCGGCCCGGAAATCCGGATCGTCCAGCACGGCCTGGAGGAAGGGGATGTTCGTGGACACGCCGCGGATGCGGAACTCCGCCACCGCGCGCCGGGCGCGGCCGACCGCGCTGGCGAAGTCCCGGCCCCGGCAGGTCAGCTTGACCAGCATCGAGTCGAAGTGGGCGCTGATCTCGGCACCGGCGTGGGTGGTGCCGCCGTCCAGCCGGATGCCCGAGCCACCCGGTGAGCGGTACGCGCTGATCATCCCGGTGTCCGGGCGGAAGCCGTTGGCCGGGTCCTCGGTGGTGATCCGGCACTGTAGGGCCGCGCCCCGCAGATACACGGTGTCCTGCGCGAGCCCCAGGTCGGCCAGCGTCTGACCGGCGGCGATGCGCAGCTGCGCCTGCACCAGATCGACGTCGGTGATCTCCTCGGTGACCGTGTGCTCGACCTGGATCCGCGGATTCATCTCGATGAACACATGGCGGCCGTCGCGGTCGAGCAGGAACTCCACGGTGCCCGCGTTGCGATAGCCGATCTGCCGGGCGAACTTCACCGCGTCCGCGCAGATGCGCGCCCGCAGCTCCGGGTCGAGGTTGGGCGCGGGCGCCAGCTCGATCACCTTCTGGTGGCGCCGCTGCACCGAACAGTCACGCTCGAACAGGTGGATCACATCGCCCTGTCCGTCGGCGAGGATCTGCACCTCGATATGGCGGGGTTCCACCACGGCCTTCTCCAGGAAGACCGTGGGATCGCCGAAGGCGGACTCGGCCTCCCGCGACGCCGCCTCGATGGCCTCGCGCAGCGCCTCCCGGCTCTCCACCCGGCGCATCCCGCGCCCGCCACCACCGGCGACGGCCTTGACGAACACCGGGAAGCCGAGCTCGTCCGCGGCCCGCACCAGCTCATCCACATCGGTCGACGGCTCGGAGGAGCCGAGCACCGGCACCCCGGCCGCGCGGGCCGCGGCCACCGCACGCGCCTTGTTCCCGGTGAGCTCCAGGATCTGGGCGCTGGGGCCGACGAAGGTGATCCCCGCCTCCTCGCAGGCGCGCGCGAGCTCGGGGTTCTCGGAGAGGAAGCCGTATCCGGGGTACACCGCGTCGGCGCCCGCCCGCTGCGCCGCGCGGACGATCTCCTCGACGGAGAGATAGGCCCGCACCGGATGGCCCGGCGCACCGATCTCATACGCCTCATCGGCCTTCAGCCGGTGCAGCGAGTTGCGGTCCTCGTGCGGGAACACGGCGACGGTTCTCGCGCCCAGTTCATAGCCGGCGCGGAAGGCGCGAATGGCGATCTCTCCACGATTGGCGACCAGCACCTTGCGGAACATGCCCGATCCCTTCTACCTGCGCGGGTACCAACACACACTTGTCGGCGAACCCTACTGCCGCACACCACGAAGGGTGCCCGGTGTGTGATCGAGTTCTCCCGGACGGTGTGCGGTACGGCGCCCGGTCCACTCATCCATGGTGGCGTGACCACCGTGAGTGGTTCCGCGTGCGCGCCGGGTGAAAGGCCGGGCTCAGGACCGGAAGGGCTCCGGATCGGGTATCCCAGGGCTCCCCGGCGCTCCCGGGGTCAGCCCAGGGCCCGGTCCAGGTTGAACGCGGCGCTGATGAGCGAGAGATGGGTGAACGCCTGCGGGAAGTTGCCGATCTGTTCACCGGTGCGGCCGATCTCCTCCGCGTACAGCCCCAGATGGTTGGCGTAGGTGAGCATCTTCTCGAAGGCCAGCCGCGCCTCGTCCACCCGGCCGGCCCGGGACAGCGCCTCGACGTACCAGAACGAGCAGATCGAGAAGGTGCCCTCCGCGCCGCGCAGCCCGTCCGGGCTGGCCGTGGGGTCGTAGCGGTAGACCAGCGAATCGGACACCAGCTCCTCGCCCAGCGCGTCCAGGGTGGACAGCCACTTGGGGTCGGTGGGGGAGATGAACTTGGCCAGCGGCATCATCAGCACCGAGGCGTCCAGCACGTCCTCGCCCTCGTGCTGCACGAACGCGCGCCGCCGCGGCGACCAGCCGCAGCGCATGATCCGGCGGTAGATGGCGTCGCGCGCCCGTGCCCAGCGCAGTACGTCCGCGGGCAGTCCGCGGTGGCGGGCGATGCGCATCGCCCGCTCGATCGCGACCCAGCACATCAGCGCCGAGTACAGGAAGCGCTGCGGGCCGGCGCGGGTCTCCCAGACGCTCATATCGGGCTGGTCCCAGTTGTCGCAGACCCAGCCGACCAGTTCGCAGACGGTGTCCCAGTGGTCGCTGGCCAGCGGCTGTCCCCATTTGTCGTAGAGGTAGAGGGAGTCCACCAGCGCCCCGTAGATGTCCAGTTGGAGCTGGTGGACCGCGGCGTTGCCGACCCGGACCGGGGAGGAGTCCAGGTGGCCCGCCAGGTGGGTGAGGGTCTGCTCGGGGAGTTCGCTGCGGCCGTCGATGCCGTACATGATCTGCAGGGGGCCGCTGGGGCCGTCGCCCAGGCGGATGTCCTCCGACAGGAAGTGCACGAACGCCTCGGCCTCCTGGGTGAAGCCCAGCCTCAGCAGTGCGTAGATGCAGAACGCGGCATCGCGGATCCACACGTACCGGTAGTCCCAGTTGCGCTCGCCGCCGATCTGCTCGGGCAGGCTGGTCGTCGGGGCCGCCACGATGGCGCCGGTCGGCGCGTAGGTGAGCAGCTTGAGGGTGAGCGCCGAGCGGTGCACCATCTCCCGCCACCGCCCGCGGTAGCGGGACTGCGCGAGCCAGCGCCGCCAGTAGCGCACGGTGGCGTCGAACAGCTGCCCCGCCTCCGTCAGCGGACAGCTGCGCGGCCGCACCGCACCGCCGATCCGGTCGAGCGCGAAAACCGCGGTCTCGCCCTCGACCAGCTTGAACGAGGACACCACATCGGGCCCGTCGGCCTCCACGGTGACAGTGGACGTCAGCGCCAGCGACAGCTCCGGGGACTCGAAGACCGTGAGCCCCTCCCCGGTGCGCACCGTGTGCGACTGCCGGGCGTAGTCGAACCGGGGCGCCACCCGCGCGGTGAACGGCAGCGATCCGCGTACGCACAGCACCCGGCGGATCAGCCGGTGCCGGTCCGCCTCGCGGGAGTCGTCCACGATCGGCATGAAGTCCTGGACCTCGGCGACCCCGTCGTCCGCGAAGAACCGGGTGATGAGGATGTTGGTGTCGGGGAAGTAGAACTGCTTGGTCCGGGCGGGCACATCCGGTGCGAGCCGGAACGAACCGCCGCGGTCGGCGTCCAGGATCGATGCGAACACACTGGGCGCGTCGAAGCGGACCGGGCAGTACCAGTCGATGGTGCCGCATGTGTCGACGAGCGCGGCCGTGCGCAGATCGCCGATCAGCCCGTGCTCGGCGATCGGCACATAGCAGTACGCGTCCGCCGTGTGCGGGCGGGTGCTTCCGGGGACGGTCATGGAGACCTCCCGCGCCGAGGGGAGGGACAGGCTTCAGTCGTGGGCGGCACGCTCTCGGTTCAGCATACGACCGACGGGCCGGTCCGGCGCGGCCGTCAGCCGCGCGGCCTCGCCGGGCCCCGGCCCACGCCTCCTCCGCGTGACCTGGTCGTCACCGACCGTGTGCGGTCACAGGCCGTGGTGCGTGGGCCGGATGCCCGGCGGGGTTTCCGGTGGGGCTTCCGGCGGGGGCATTGGCGGCGCCCCCGGGGGCTCGGCGCTCCGTGGTGCGGGTGGTGAGCGCCGTGGCCGCGCGGTGTGCGGCGCCGCCAGCCAGGACGCGACCGCCGCCGCGATGGGCTGACCGGTCTCCAGCTCGACGAAGCCGAATTGGCCGCCCTGGTTGCACTCCAGGAACCACCAGCCGCCATCGGCGTCCTCGGCGAAGTCGAACGCCCCGTAGGCGAGACCGGTGAAGGTCATGTACGCGTGGACGGACTTCGCGATTCTGGCGGGCACCGCCACGGGCTCCCAGGGGTGACCATGACAACCGAAGCGCCCGTCCACCTGGCCGGAGGCGGCGGTCTTGCGCGCGGCGAATAACTCGGCGCCGACGCAGAACAGCCGGATGTCGGCCCGTTTGGGAATGTAGCGCTGAAGAAGGGTGGCCGCGGCCGCGACATCGGAGAAATCCGCGTCCGGTCCGATGCGGGTCGTGGGCAGCGCGACCGGGGGATCGACGGACGGCGGACCGGAGGCGGATTTCACCACGATGTCCGCGCACCGGACGGCGAAATCCCGCGCCGCGCGCGGATAGGTGGTGACGAGGGTCGAGGGCACGGCGAAACCGCTGTGCTGGGCGACGCGTAACTGGAAGGGTTTGTGGCGGGCCGGTTCGGCGGCGCCCGGGTGGTTCATCCAGCGCGCCGTCGTGGCGTAGAGCATCCCGTAGAGGGCCTGTCCGCACTCGGCCGTCAGCCACTCCGACGGATTCGCCGCGTGGGCCGCGGGCCGGCCCGGTCTTCGTACCCAGATGGACCGCAAACCGTGGATGCCGACAAGGCGTCCCTCGGTCGACAGATATCCCGTGAAGTCACCACGGTCGAATTCGGCCGACAGGGCGGCCCGGTCCGGAAGGTCGGCCGGATCGAAACGCACCAGAGGGACGCCTTGTTCGCGCAGCTCCGCCACCACCAAGTCGGCGGTGACATCCTGGCGACAGGTCAGGATGAGTACCGTCATCGACGTCTGCGCAGGTCAGTCGTCGAAGTGCGTCTTGGACCCAGCTGTGGACGTGGTGGTGCCGGTCGCCAGCAGCACCGCCCGGTCGGCGATGGCCGGGCGGCCGTCGGAGAGGACATTCATCTGCAGGGCGGCGTTATAGGCGTAGGGAACACTGACCGACGAGCGCTCGGCGGGGATTGCGTGCTTCAGTACGAAGGGCTGCATGAGTGACCTCTTGGTGCTCCATGTATTCGTCTATCCACCACGCAACAGTACGTACGAAAAGTCTACGGCACTCACTAGCGGCGATTTTGTCCTCTGTGTTGCGATATGAAGTGTGTCACACAATCCTGTGGAACATCTATGGAGTGGTCGAAGACCAACATATGCCCGGGGTAATGCGTCATCGAATAGTCGGCCGCCGCCGAGGGCAGCACCAGCTGCGGAGTGACTCCACAGGCCCAGAACACCGGGGTGTCGCCCGGCTCGATGACCGGCGGCGGCCCGAAATCCGGCCGGCCGAGGTCGGTGATGCCGAGCTCCGCCGGATCCCCGATGTGCACCGGCGCGCCGTGCCCGGTCGGATAGCGCGAGGTGACCTCGACCGCCCGCGCGACCAGCGGACCGGGCACCGCCCGCATGCTGACGACCAGGGGACCGGAGAGCCGGCCGGCCGGCTGGGTCGGCACATCGGTCACATAGACCGCGGGGGCCGCGGACGAGGCGGCGTACCGCACGGGGACCCCGGCCCGGCGCAGCGGCCCCTCGAAGGTGTGGCTGCACCCCAGCAGGAAGCCGACCGCGTCCTCGCGCCAGTACGCGGTGATGTCATGGGGCTCGTCGACCAGTTGGCCGCGCCGCCACACGCGGTAGCGGGGCAGATCGGTGCGCAGATCCGCCACGGTGTCCCCGAGGCGCACCACCGGATCGCCCGGTTCGGTGACCGCGAGGACCGGGCAGGGCGCCGGATTGCGGACACAGTAGAGCAGGAAGTCGAAGGCCAGGTCGTGGGGAACCACCACCAGATTGGCCTGCTGGTAGCCGTCCAGGATGCCTGCTGTGGGGCCGGTCCACTCGCCGCGCGCCGCGAGGTCGCGCAGCGCGGCGGCGGTGGACGGCACGGGGGTGCGCGAGGTCATGCCAGCGCCTCCCGGCTGGATTCCTTGACCGTGCGCAGGGTGAGCAGGGCGATCACCACGGCGCCCATCAGCAGGTAGCCGGGCGCCAGCAGGTTGCCGGTACCGTCGATCAGCCAGGTGGCCAGATAGGGGCTCAGCCCGCCGCCGAGGATGGTGCCGATGTTGAAGCTGAACGACAGCCCGGTGTAGCGCACTTCGGTGGGGAAGAGCTCGGCGTAGGTCGGGTACGTCACCGACTGGACGATCGGCATCGGCACCGCCAGGACGACCATGGCGAGGATGGCCAGCGGGAAGTTGCCGAGCCCCATCACCAGCATGGCGGGGATGACCAGGACGCCGTACCCGGCGAAGCCGAGGGTGATGACCTTCTTGCGGCCCAGGCGGTCGGAGAGTGCCCCGAACAGGGGCATCAGACAGGCCACGAACAGCCCGATCCCGCCCATGATCCAGAAGGTGGAGGACTTGGGATAGCCCAGGTTGGAGGTGAGATAGATGTTCATGAAGATCAGGCCCACCCAGTAGCCGCAGTTGGACCCGGTGGCCAGCAGCGTGACCTTGAGCACCGGACCGCGATGGCGGGTCAGCACCTCGCGCAGCGGCGCCTTGGCCGTGGCGCGGTCCCGCTTCTTCTCCAGGAACGCCTCGGAGTCCGCCAGATGGCGGCGGGCCGCCAGCGCCACCAGGATCAGCGGGAACGACAGCAGGAACGGGATCCGCCAGCCGTACGCCTCCAGCTGACGCTCGCTCAGCACGGTCGAGACCACCCCCGCCACCAGCGCGGCCGCGCCACCGCCGAGGGCCACCCCGACCGGGGTGAACGCGCCGAAGAAGCCCCGCCTGCCGGGCGGCGCCGCCTCGGCGAGATAGGTGGCCGAACCGGTCACCTCCCCGCCCGCGAAGAACCCCTGGGCGAGGCGCACCAGCAGCAGTGCGAAGGGAGCGGCCACCCCGACGGTGTCGGCCGTCGGCAGCAGCCCGACGGCCATGGTGGCGGTGCCCATGCCCACCACGGTGAGGATCAGCACCGGCTTGCGGCCGACGCGGTCCCCGAGGCGGCCGAGGAGCACACCGCCCAGCGGCCGCATCAGGAAGGCGCTGCCGAAGACCGCCAGCGTGGCCAGCAGGGCGGCGGTGGGGTCGTCGCCGGGAAAGAAGTGCGGTCCGAGGACGACGGCCAGATAGCCGTAGACACCGAACTCGTAGTATTCGATGGCGGTTCCCGCCGCGGCGGCCAGCGCCGCCCTGCGGGGGCGCGGGTCGTGCGCGGGCCGGTCCGGGTCCGCCGCGGCGGGCCCTGGGGTGTTCACTGACGTTGGTACGCTCGCCATGGAGCCCTCCGGGTCTGACCTGTCCTGTGGCTGGGATGTGATGGCAGACGGGTGATGCGCGTCCGCGTTGGCGCGCGGACGGATGGGTTCATCGCGCCGGGGGCCCGTGCGACGGTCATCCGCGGGACCAGTCCTCCTGCTGATGACCGTCGTCTGCCGGGCCGGCGCGGTGTTCGGCTCAGACCGCGAAGAGCTGCCCGAGGTCGGCGAACGCCTTGAACTCCAGGGCGTTTCCGGCGGGGTCGAGGAAGAACATCGTCCACTGCTCGCCCGGCTCGCCCTGGAAGCGGACGTACGGCTCGATGACGAAGTCGGTGCCCCGCGCCGTGAGCCGCTCCGCGAGCTCCTGGAACTCCGGCACCGGGAGCACCAGGCCGAAGTGCGGTACGGGCACCTGGTGACCGTCGACCGGGTTGGTCCCGGCGATACCGTCGCGCGGCGTCTTCGACGGGCCGTCGCCCACCTGGTGGGTGACCACCTGGTGGCCGCGGAAGTTCCAGTCGATCCACTTGGTGTCCGAGCGGCCCTCGGAGAAGCCGAGCACCTTGCCGTAGAACTCACGGGCGGCGTCGATGTCGTCGACGGGGATGGCCAGGTGGAACGGGACGAGGTCGGGGGACTGTGCGGTCATGGCGTATTTCCTTAACTGATAGCGGAGTTGACCTATGCGATGGGACAGATGGATGGGACAGATGGTTCAGGGGGACCGGCGCGGTGTGGCGGACGGCGCGGGCACCAGCCGCAGCTCGTCCCCGGGGACGGCCTGGCCGAGGAGATCGCAGTCGGCGTCCGTGAGCACACCGATGACGGGATAGCCGCCGGTGACCGGGTGGTCGGACAGGAAGACGATCGGCTCTCCGGAGGGCGGCACCTGGATGGCGCCGCGTACGGTCCCCTCGCTGGCCAGATCGACCGAGCCGATCGACAGCGGCGGACCGGTCAGCCGCGCGCCCACCCGGTCGCACTGCGCGGAGACCCGCCAGGCGGTCGCGGTCAGCCGGTGCCGGTCGGCGGCGCTGAACAGATCGTGCCGCGGCCCCCACCGGAACCGGGCGGTCATCGAACCGCCGCCGGGCACCGGGCTGAACGCCAGCTCCAGCGGGACCGCGGGGACCGGACGCGCGGGGCCGATGCCGAGCACCGTCCCGGCGCGGACCGGTTCCGGGCCGAGCCCGGTGAGCGAGTCACGCGAGGCCGAGCCGAGCACCCGCTCCGCCTCGACGCCGCCGGAGACGGCCAGATAGGTCCGGCAGCCGGCCCAGGGGCGGCCGATCGCCAGCCGGGCCCCGGCGGGCAGATGGACCAGGGCCGGTTCGCTCACCGGCACCCCGTCCACCGTGACCGGGGCCGGTGCGCCGGTGACCGCCACATAGCGGGACCGGGACAGCGTGACGACCAGTCCGCCGAGCGTCGTCTCCAGGGCCGGGGTGTTCTCCGGGTTCCCGACCAGCCGGTTGGCGAGGGTGAAGCCGCGCCGGTCGGCGGGACCCGCCGCGGGCACGCCCAGATGCGCCAGCCCCGGCCGGCCCAGATCCTGGACGCTGGTGCCCATTCCCGCGTCGGCCACGGTCAGCCGGGCGTCCGCACCGGCGTGACGCGCCGAGGCCCTGGGGCTCTCGACCGCGGCGGCCGTCATGAGCCGACCGCCCGGAAGACGACGCGGTCGCCGACCGAGAGCCGGTTGGGCGGTTCGGCGGTCACGTCCCACAACCGGGTCGTGGTGGTGCCGATCTGGTGCCAGCCGCCGGGAGTGCCCCCGGGGTAGACCACCGACTGGTTCCCGGCGATGGCCACCACCCCCGCGGGCACCCGGGCCCGGGGGCTGGTCAGCCGGGGCAGCCGCAGCGGCTCGGGCAGACCGTCCAGATAGGCGAAGCCGGGCGCGAACCCGAAGAAGGCCACCGTGTGTTCGGCCTCGGTGTGGAGCCGGGCGACCTCCTCGGGCGAGACCCCGGCGCGCTCGGCCACCGCCGCCAGATCCGGTCCGTCGTAGCGGACGGGAATCACCACCGTGCGCGGCGCGGCGGCGGACCCGGCCCGGCCGGGCCCTCCCGCGCCCTCGTCCAGCAGTGCGCGCAGCCGCGCCGCCAGCCGGTCCATCCCGGCCCCGTCCTCGGCCACCACCAGGACGGTCCTGGCGGCGGGGACGACCTCCCGCAGCTCCCGCGCCCAGCGCCGCTCCCGGATCGCGGTGGCCAGCTGGGCGGGGCGCAGCGCGCGGCAGTCGATCAGCCAGCCCCGGTCGCCGGCCCGGCGCAGCACCGCCCGATCCGCTGCGGCCGCGGCCGCCGGGGCTGCCGGGGACGCCGGGGCCGTCGTGGCTGCCGTTGACGCGGCCGCCGTCGATATGTCGGTCATGGGCGCACCGTGGCCTCGGCCAGGTCCCGGCTCCCGGCGGACGGCGCGCACGGCACACCGACCTCGATACCGGCGGAGGCCAGCCCCGCGCGCACCGCCGCGGCGATGGCCACCGCCCCGGGGGTGTCGCTGTGCACGCACACCGCCGCCACCGCCCCGCCGTCCGGGGCGATCCGCACCGTACGGCCGGTCACCGAGGTCACCGTCCCCGACTCGGCCATGCGCACCGCGCGCCGGGCCGCCTCCTCGGGGTCGGTGATCAGCGCACCCGGCTGCGAGCGGGCCACCAGCAGCCCCTCGTCCGTGTAGCCGCGGTCCGCGAATCCCTCGGCCAGCGGGCACAGCCCCGCCTGGACGGCTCGCGACCAGACCTCCGTACGGGGCTGGCACAGCAGCGGCAGGCTCCGGTCGTACCGGGCCACCGCCTCGACCAGGGCGGCCGCGTGGCCACCGTGGTGCGCCGCGGTGTTGTAGAGCGCGCCATGGGCCTTCACATAGCTGACCCGGCTCCCGGCCAGCCGGGCGAACACCTCCAACGCGCCCATCTGGTACAGCAGTTCATTGACCAAGGTGGCCGGTGGTACGTCGATGAAGCGCCGGCCGAAGCCCGCCAGATCCCGGTAGGAGACCTGGGCGCCGATCGCCACACCGCGCGCCGCGCTCGCCTCACAGGTGCGCCGCAGGATGTCGGGGTCGCCCGCGTGGAAGCCGCAGGCCACGTTGGCGGCCGTGACCTGGTCGAGCAGGGGGCCCTCATCGGCCGGGCCCCACGCCCCGAACCCCTCGCCCACATCGCTGTTGATGGCCACGCTCATCGCGCCGACTCCGCCCAGTACGCCCGGATGGTGTCGGTGCTGTTCTCCCACGCGGCGTGCAGCCCCCGCTGACCGCCGTCGATATGCGCCATGATCTGCCGGGCCAGCTCCTCGGCGTCGCCGTCGGCCAGCGCGCCGACCATCGCCGAGTGCTCGCACTGCACCCGCTCGTACGCCGAGGTGCCGTGCACATAGAACCGTGAGTACGGCTCCAGCCGGTGGTACATCTGCGCGATGATCTCGTACCGCATGGGCAGCCGGGCGAGCCGGTACATGTCGAGATGGAAGGCGAGATTCGTCCGGGACCAGGAATCCGCGCCGACGTCCTGGACGCGGTCCATATGCGCGACCATCTTCTCGAATCTGCTGATGTCGCGTCGGGAAACCCGCTCGGTGACATGCTCGGCGAAACTCGGCTCGATCAGCCGCCGGAGATTGTAGATTTCATCGATCTCATCCAGGTCCAGCTGGGTCACAAAGGTGCCCTGACCGGGCTTGGTGACCAGCAGTCCCTCACTGCTGAGGGTCCGGATGGCCTCACGGAGCGGAATGCGGCTCACACCGAAACGGTCCGCGAGTTCTTCCTGGATAAGACGGTGGCCCGGCGGATAAACGCCGCTGACAATCAGCCTGCGCAGCTCATCGGTGAGCGTGCCGGCGCCCCCGGCACCGCCGTGCGGACCTCGATCATCTCGACTCATATACCGTGTATACAGTGCATCCACGGGAGGGGACAAGGGATGTCGGCGCAGGAAACCGGAGATTTACCCGGGCGAGACACGGGCCCTCGGCCGCCAGGTGGCTCACGGCGTCTGTCCGGCCTCCCGGTGGGTGACCCGGATCTTGGACTGACCGTGCGGCAGCTCCTCCCAGTCCGTCATGAACCGGGCCGACAGCCCGTGCTTCTCCGCCAGGGTGATGAGCGTCTCGGTGCGGTAGTAGAAGTCCTCCCGCAGCACCTGGTGTTCCACGCCCTCGGTGCGGTCGAAGGTGAAGTCGAACCAGCCGCCCGGCGCCATGACGCGCCCGACATGGGCCAGGCACTCCTCGATGACCGGCAGCGGCGAGTGCGAGAAGACGCTGTGCGCGTGCACCACGTCGAAGTGGGCGTCGGGCAGGAACCGCAGCGTCAGGTCGCGGACCGGGGTGAGGGTGGGGAGGCGGTTCTGGAGCCCCTGGCGCACCAGTGTGTCCTGCGCGGCCGCGAGGATCTCGGGCGAGATGTCGATGCCGTAGTAGTGACCCGGTTCCAGATGGCTGATGAACCGCCAGCCCGCGCGCAGATTGCCGCAGCCGATCTCCAGCATCCGGTGTTCCGGCCGCAGACCGTGGCCGAGGAGATAGTCGAACTGCATCGCGCCCAGCGCCAGCCACCGCTCGTGGGTGCGGCTGCCGACCGCCGCCTCCGGGCTGGTGCGGGTGTCGGACCGCATCACCGCGCGGTAGTAGGAGACGTGGTCCGGGTAGCGGTAGCGCAGCCAGGCGTCCCGGGTGGCACGGACCAGGTGGCGCGGTACGCGGTGCGGATGGCGCAGCGCGTAGGAGACACGGTGACCGAGGGCGGAGCGGTTGGCGGTGAGGTTCTTGGCGGGCATGCGGACTCATTTCGTGCTCGGGGTGCGGACGCGGCGGGCCTATGGGTTCCCGCGTCGCCGATGTCGCTACCAGCCTCTGCGCCGTGGCGGTGGCGGGGATCCCCGGACCGGCCCCGGTCCTGGCGCGGTCCGGGGGATCGACGTATCAACCGATCGGATGATGCGGCGCCCGGTCCGGCCCGTTAGGACTGAGGAGAACCGGAGAGCAGGGGAGGGATCGGGGTGCGGTCGGCGGTCAGGGCGGTCGGAGCGGTCGGGGCGGTCGGACGGCCCGGATGGGCGCCGTGGTCGGCGTGGTCGGCATGGTCCGGACGGTCCGGGACCGACGGGCCGGACGACCCGGACGAGCGGTGGCTGACGGCGGTCCTGCACATCGCGTTCTTCCTGCTGCTGGGCTCCTCGCTGGTGCGCTATCTGCTCCGGGACACCGGCGACGCGCCGAACCTCTGGGTCATCGCGCTCTTCGTGGCCTTCGGCGCGCTCTACCTGCCCGGCCGGTGGCCGGCGCCCGAGGCCGGCCCCGGCGGCCGGCCCTCCGGCCGGTACCTGGTCTGGCTGGCGGCGGTGCTGGCCGCATGGGTCGCGCTGCTGGTCCTCGCGCCGAGCGCGGCCTGGTGTGCCATGCCGCTGTTCTTCACCGGTCTGCACACCCTGCCCACCCGGTTCGCGGTGCCCCTGGCCGCCGTACTCACCGCGCTGGTCGTCGCCTCCAAACTGCGGTTCATGCACGACGGCTTCGACCCCAACGCGCTGATCGCGCCGCCCGCCATCGCCGCCGTGGCCGCCGCCGTCCTCATCCACCTGCGGCGCCAGTCGGCCCGGCAGCGGGTGCTGATCGACGATCTGGTCCGCACCCGCCGCGATCTGGCCGCGACCGAGCGGCGGGCGGGCATCCTGGCCGAGCGCCAGCGGCTGTCCTCGGAGATCCACGACACCCTCGCCCAGGGCCTGTCCAGCCAGCGGATGCTGTTGCAGGCCGCCGACCGCACCTGGGAGACGGACCCGCGGGCGGCCCGGGGCCATATGCGGGACGCGGCTGAGATCGTGTCCCGCAGCCTGGCCGAGGCCCGCCGGTTCGTCCAGGACCTCGCCCCGGCCGACCTCGCCGAGCGCTCCCTGGCCCAGGCGCTCGGTGCGCTCGCCGAGCGGGAGAGCGCCACGGGGCCGGCGGTGGACTTCCGGCTCGACGGCCCGCCCGGCCCGCTGCCCGAGCGGGTGGCGGCCGCGCTGCTGCGCATCGCCCAGGGCGCGCTGGCCAATGTGCGGGAGCACGCCGGGGCGAGCCGGGCCGCGCTCACCCTGACCTGCATGGGCGACCAGATCTGTCTGGACATCGCCGACGACGGCCGTGGTTTCGACACCGACGCCGTTCCGGCCCCCGGAACGGACCGGTCGCGTGGACACGGGCTGCCGGCCATGCGGGCCCGGGTACGGCAGCTGGGCGGCACGCTCACCGTGGAATCCGACCCCGGGGAGGGGACGGTCGTCTCGGCCGCCATCCCCCTGGAACCCCACCCCGCCCCCGTCCCCGACCGCCCCCTGGAGACCACACCATGAGCCGGACCCCCGCGGTTCCCTCCGCCCCCGCCGTACGGCTGCTGCTCTGCGACGACCACGCCGTGGTGCGGGCCGGGCTGCGTGCGCTGCTGGCCAGCACCGAGGGCATCGAGGTGGTCGGCGAGGCGGGCAGCGGCGAGGAGGCCCTCGCCATGGCCGCCCGGCTCCGGCCCGATGTGGTGCTGATGGACCTCCAGCTCGGGGCGGGCATGGACGGGGTGACCGCCACCCGGCGGCTGGTCTCCGGCGAGCCGCCCGCGCCCCGCGTCCTGGTGCTCACCATGTTCGACACCGACGCCGACATCACCCGTGCCATCGAGGCCGGGGCCACCGGCTATCTGCTCAAGGCCGAGCGGCCCGAGGAACTGTTCGCGGCGATCCGGAACGCCGCCTCCGGCCGTACCGCGCTGTCGGCCCCGGTCGCCGACCGGGTGCTGGCCCGGATGCGCAGCCCGCGGCCCGGACTGTCCGAGCGGGAGCGCGACATCCTCCGGCAGCTGGCCCGTGGCCTGGGCAACCGGGACATCGCGCGAGCGCTGTTCATCAGCGAGGCCACGGTCAAGACCCATCTGGGGCGGATCTACGGGAAATTGGGGGTCGAGACCAGGGCCGGGGCGGTGGCGGTGGCCACCGAGCGGCGGCTGCTGCCCTGAGGCGCGTAAACCGTGTGAGGCGCGGGAGGCGCGGGGAGGCGGGTCAGATCACCGGCCGGCCCGGCAGCGGCGGCCGGTCCTGGTCCGGCAGGACGAGCGTACGGGTGGGCAGCGGGATCTCGATGCCCTCGGCCCGGAACCGGCGGTGCAGCTCCTTCATGAACTCGTGCTTGATGAGGTACTGGTCGCTGAACTCCAGGGCCCGCAGAAACACCGAGAAGTCGATGCCGGACTCTCCGAAGGTGTGGAAGCGCACGCTCGCCTCGTGGTCGACGACCCCGCCCTCGACGGCGGCCATCACCTTCCCGGCCACCTCGACGGTCACCCGCTCGACGTGATCCAGATCGCTTCCGTAGCCGACCCTGCCCTGCACCATGACCGACATCTGCTGCTCGGGCTGGTGAAAGTTGGTCATGATGGTGTTGCCGAGCTTGGCGTTCGGGATGATGACGAGGTTGTCCGACAGCTGTCGTACCGCCGTGTTGCGCCAGTTGATGTCGACCACGTACCCCTCCTCCCCGCTGCTGAGCCGGATGTAGTGGCCGGGCTGCACCGTCTTGGAGGCGAGGATGTGCACGCCCGCGAAGAGATTGGCCAGGGTGTCCTGGAGGGCCAGGGCGACCGCCAGACCGCCCACGCCCAGCGCGGTGAGCAGGGGCGCGATCGAGACGCCCAGCGTCTCCAGCAGGATCAGCACACCCATCGCCAGCACGGCGATCCGCGTGATGTTCACGAAGATGGTGGCCGTTCCCGCCACCCCGGAGCGGGACAGCGCCAGCGAGCGCACCAGATCGGCCACCACCCGCGCCGCCGTGACCGTGGTGACCAGGATCAGCACCGCCACCAGCACCTGATCGACGTCGTGTCCGACCGTGGGGGTCAGCGGCAGCGCGGCGGCCGCGGCGGCGACACCGGCGGCCATCGCCGCCCACGGCGCCAGTGAGCGCAGCGTGTCCACGATGATGTCGTCGCCGCTCCACCGGGTGGACCGGGCCCGTTCGCCCAGCCAGCGCAAGCCCAGGCGCAGCAGCACACCCGCCGCCGCGCCGCAGACCAGCGCCGCCCCGACGACGATGACGTCATGCACGGTGAGTGCCCGGTTCATCGGCCACCGCCCGGTATGCCGGAAAGCGGGTCAGAACCGGCCGTGCGGCCCGCCGTCGTCGGTGCGGCCTCCGGTCTGGAATTCCGTCTGGTCACGTTGTTGTCACCTGCTCGTGCCTGGGTTGTACGGGCGGCACCGGGGCACATGTGTACGGCTCCGGCGCAAGGAGCCATCCTGCCGCATGCGGTGACGGCCCCACGACGGGATGCGCCGGCACCGCACGTAACCCGCCAGGGCGGGTGGCGGCGCGTCACCTGGGTTGACGCACATCCGTTTTATGGTGGAATCGGGCCGCATGGACATGCGCCGTAACGACGTGGACCGGGGATGGCCGTTCCTCGTGGCCGCCTACGCCTTCGTGGTCACGATGTGCGGTACGACCCTGCCCACCCCGCTGTACTCCCTCTATCAGCGGCAGTTCGGCTTCTCGTCGCTCATGGTCACGGTGATCTTCGCCGTCTACGCGGTGGGGGTCATCGCCGCGCTGCTGCTGTTCGGCCATGTGTCCGACTTCATCGGGCGCCGGCCCGTCCTGCTGGCCGCGCTGGTGCTGTCGGGCCTGAGCGCGGTGTGCTTCCTCCTCGCCGGCGGGCTGCCCCAGCTGTTCACCGGCCGCGTCCTGTCAGGGCTGTCCGCGGGCCTGGCCACCGGCACCGGCACCGTGACCGTGATCGAGCTGGCACCGCCGCGCCGGCGCCGTGGCGCCACCTTCGTCGCGACCGCCGCCAACCTGGGCGGCCTCGGCGTCGGCCCGCTGCTGGCGGGCGTGCCGGCGCAGTACGCCCCGGCGCCGCTGCGGCTGGTGTTCGTGGTGGACCTGGCGCTGGTGGCGGTGGCCGCCGCCGGGGTGCTCGCCCTCCCGGAGACCGTACGGAGACGGGGGCGCCCGCCGCTGCGGCCACAGCGGATGCGGGTGCCCAAGGAGATGCGCTCGACGTTCGCCGCCGCGGCCATGGCGGGGTTCGCGGGCTTCGCCACGCTGGGCCTGTTCACCTCGGTCTCGCCGACGTTCCTGAGCGAGGTGGAGGGGGAGCGCAACCTCGCGGTCGCCGGTGCCGTGGCGTTCTCCGTGTTCGCCGCCTCGATCGGCGGGCAGGCGCTGGGCCGGCGGCTGGGCCCGGACCGGTCGCTGCCCGGGGGATGCGCGGTGCTGGTGGCCGGTATGGCAACCATCGCCGCCTCGCTGGCCATCGCGTCGCTGGCGCTGCTGGTGCTGGGGGCCGTGGTCGCGGGGACGGGGCAGGGGCTGTCGTTCCACGCGGCCGTACGGGTGGTGACCGAGCACAGCCCGGCCGACCGGCGCGCCGAGGTCACCTCCGCCCTGTTCGTCCTGATGTACCTGGCGCTCTCGATTCCGGTGATCGGCGTGGGGGCGCTGTCGGTCGCGGTCGGACTGCGGTCCGCGGGGCTGATCTTCACCGGCTGTGTGGCCCTGCTGGCCGCGGCCACGCTGCTGCGGCTGCGGCTGCGCCCGGCCGGGGCGCCCGGCCGCTGAGGCGACGCCCGATCCCGTACAACCATCCACGACCCCCGCATGTCTCCCTAGGCAGACGCAAACAGCGCCTACACCCATGAAGAATCATTAAGGGGGACAAATGAATCTTTCTCGCCGTATGGCCGCCACCGCGGTTCTCGCCACCGCCGTCGCGGGCACCGTGGCCCTCACGCCGCAGGCGTCGGCCGCCGCCACGGCCGCGTACAACGGGGTCTGCGGCAGCGGGTACAAGGTGGTGAACTCGGCGCCCATCGGCACCAAGGGCACCGTCTTCCTCACCTACAACTCCGCCAAGGGCAAGAACTGCGTGGTCACCGTCCGGAACACCACGGGCAAGGCGGTTCCGATGTTCGCCTACCTGTATGTGCAGGGCGCCGACGAGTCGGCCGAGGACGGCGGCGCGTACACCTCGTACGCGGGGCCCGTGTACGGCGACGGGCGCGGCAAGTGCGTGGACTGGGCCGGGGGCATCGACAACCAGTCCACCTGGACCTACGGATCGAACTGCGCGGCCCTGAAGGCGCACCGCGTGACCAAGGGCTGGTAGGACGGCGACGGGGGAGCGGCGGCCGCCTCTCGGGGCGGCCGCCGCGGCCGTGTCCGGTGGACTTCGGCGCTCGGTGGCTGACCCTCGGTGAGGTCGGTGGCGTGCGTGGACGACCACCGAGAAGTCGTCGCCGTCGAACACCGTATCCCCGGGACCCCGGTACGGTGGCCGCATGCCCGGTGTCCGCGACTACCCCCATCGCCTCAAACGCCCCCTCCGCGATGTGCAGGCGCTGGTGTCGAGCGAGGGCGGAGTGCGGCCGTACGCCCTCGCCTCCGCCGACGTCGAACCCCTGCCGCACGACGCGGACCCCGCCGCCGTCTTCGTCAACGACGTACCGGACGCCGAACTGCCGCCCCGGTTCGGCGCGGCCTTCGGCGAGGGGGTGCTGGCGAAGCTGGCGGAGTGGTCATGGCGTGGCGTCCCCGCGTACGCGGTGCGGGTGCGGCTGCGCGACGCGCGCTGGTGTGAGGGGGAGTCCACCGAGGCGGGTTTCGCCTGGGCGGGGCGCCGGGCCGCCCTCGAACTGGACCGCTGCTTCCACGCGCGGGTCCGTCCGCGCCCGTACCTCCTCCACTGGCCCCCGCCGCGCACCACCGACCACCGGGCGCCCGAGCACGACGTGCCCCTGGCCCGGCCGGTGGCGGCCCGGGGCACCTTCCGCGACATCCACGTCCGCATGGCGACCGTGGGCGGCTGCGGTGGGTACGCCGTGGCCACCGCCGACTTCGAACCGCCGGCCGCCGGCTCCGGGGTGCTCTTCGAGTTCGTCTCGGCGCTGGACGAGGACCGTCTTCCGTACGAGCTCGCCGACGCCTTCGAGCGCGGTGTCCACGAGACGTTGTGCGCGTTCGGGACGCGCAGGATGCCCACGGTCGCCTTCCGGGTCCGGCTCCGCGACGCGCGGTGGAGCGAGACCGACTCCGGCCCGACGACCTTCGCCCAGGCCGGCCGCAGGGCGGCCACGGAGGCACTGCGCCGCCACGACGTGCTGGAAGCGGGCCGATGACGCCCCGGCACCCGGGGCCGCGGCCGCGCGCCGTCCCGCGCCGGGCCGATAGCGGAATTCACGGAAGCCACCGACCCATCGGTATGTCGATGGTGCAATAGCGGAGCAGGTTTGGGTATCGAGCCCGGCCGTGGCCTCACGCCGTGGCGTCGGGCCGCGCCGTGCCCGTCAAAGGTGGAGGAATGTCATGCACTCAGTCACCGGCTCCCGCGCTTTTGTCCCCGCCCCGGGCCGCCCCGCCCCCCGCCTGTCCGCCGACCGGGTCCGCACGGCGCCCCGGATGCCCGCCGCCCGCCCGCCGGTCCGGTCGCGGGCCGACGCCGAGACCGTGGCGCTGCTGCACCGCACCGCCCGCGTACTCCTGGCGGACGTACCACGGCTGACGGACCGTATCGTCGCGCTGATGAAGGAGCGGGAGCCCGCCTACCGGTCCCCCTCCCTCGATCCGCACGAGGTGTGGCGCGAGGTCCACGACTCGCTCAGCAACAATGTGCGCTCCCTGGTGCACCCCAAGGAGACCCGCGAATCGGCCAGGTCCTGCTCCTGGCGGATCGGCACCGACCGCGCCGCCCAGGGCTTTCCGCTGGACGCGCTGCTGCACGCCTACCGCATCGGCTGCACCGTCGTGTGGGAGCAGCTCCTGGAGACCGCCTCGAAGGAGGACCCGCTCGGCGCCCGGTCGCTGGTCCATGTCGCCGCCGACGTGTGGAACTTCGTCGACGAGCACTGCACCCTCGTCGCCAAGGCGTACCAGGAGGTCGAGCGGCAGCTCGCCTGGCACCGGGAGAACCGCTACCGGATCCTCGTCGCGGCCCTGCTCGACGGCACCGCCCGGGTCGGCGACTTCCCCGAGGCGGAGGAGGTCCTGGGCCTGCCCGAACAGGGACGTTACGCGGTCGTGGCCGTCAAGGACGCCGACGCCGCGTCCCGGGCCCCGCATCCGGCGAAGGTGCGCGGCGGACTCCGCACGGTCTGGCACACGGCCGAGGCCACCGCCCACGCCATCGTGCTGCTCGGCGACGCCGGCACCGAGCAGCTGGTCCGCGACCTGGTGGTGCCGCCCGGCGGACGGGCCGGAGTCAGCCCCGCCGTCACCGGTCTCGCCGCGGTGAACACGGCCCGCCGGCTCGCCGATACGGCGCTGCGCACCCGACCCGCCGCCGGGGAGGCGGCGCTGCTGGACGAGCGCTATCCGGAGGCGCTGGTGGTGTCCGCCCCGGACCTCGGCTCCGCGCTCGCCGACCGGATGCTCGGCCCGGTCCTGGCGCTGGAACCCGCCGACCGGGACCTGCTGCTGACCACCCTGGACGCCTGGCTGGAGGCCGGCGGATCGGCGCGCCGCGCCGGTGAGCTGCTGTTCTGCCACCGCAATACGGTGCTCAACCGGCTGCGCCGCTACGAGCAGCTGACCGGGCGTGCACTGGACCATCCGCGCGAGGTCATGGAGTTGTCGCTGGCGCTGTCCGCGCACCGGCTGCTGGCGTCCTAGGAGCACCCGCCCGGCCTTGAGCGGATGTGGGCGCGCACAACGGTCCCCGGCCGGCCGTGTGCGCCCGGCACACGGTCCGCCGGTTGGGCTGTACGCGACCGTGCCGGCCTGCTGTCGTGGCGGTCCCGTCCCGGCGACAGGGGACGGAACCCGCGCAAGGAGCCGCGACATGTCCGATCACGACCACCCCTGGGGCCCGCCCGTCGGGTCCCGTCCCGCCCGCCGCACCACGGCGCCGCCGCCCCGCCCCACGGCGCCGCCTTCGCCGGTGCGGCGCGCACCGTGGCGGGGGTCCCACCGCCGGTCCACCGCCTCGGGGGAGGGGGAGCGGTGAGCTTCGTCGACCCCAGAACGCTCGCGTTCGTGCTCTTCGCGGGCTTCACGGCTGTCTCGTTCCTGCTCTGCATCCTCGCCGCCACCGGCCATGACGACCCCACCGAGTTCTACCTCGGCACCGGCACGCTCGGCCCGATGCAGAACGGCCTGGCCATCGCGGGCGACTACATCTCCGCCGCCACCGTGCTCAGCACCACCGGCACCATCGCCATGGCCGGGCTCGACGGGGTGCTCATCGCCTCGTCCACCGTGCTCTCCCTCCTGCTGTTCATGCTGGTCCTGGCCGGACCGCTGTGCGGACGGGGGCAGTTCACGCTCGGCGACGTCCTCTCCGAGCGGCTGGGGACACGCCCCGCCCGCACCGGCACCGCCGTCGTGGTGCTGGCGGTCACCATGCCGCTGCTGCTGGTCCAGCTCAACGGCGCCGGGGCCATGATGGCGCTGCTGCTCGGCATCCCCGGAAGCGGCGCGGTCACCGGCTGCATCGTCTTCATCGGCTCGCTCATGGTCTGCTACGCCGCCCTCGGCGGGATGAAGGGCACCGGCTTCATCCAGATCCTCAAGACGGTGCTGCTGTTCGCCGCGTTCGTCCTGCTCGCCTGTCTGGTGCTGCGGCGCTTCTCCTGGAACCCGGCCGCCCTCTTCGACGCCGCGGCCGACGCCGGCGGCCACGGCGGTGGCTTCTGGCGGTCCGGCGGCCAGTACGGCGACTCCCTCAGCGGCCGGCTGGAGATCATCAGCGTCCAGCTCACCCTCGTCCTCGGCGCGGCCTGCATGCCCCACCTCACCATGCGGCTCCATCCGATCCGCGGGGTACGGGCCGCTCGCGCCGCCACCGCCTGGGCGGTGGGCGCGGTCACCACCATCCTCGGGCTGATCGTGATCGCGGGTGCCGGAGCCACCGCGATCGTCGGCGCCCGCGCCCTGCGCGCCTCCGACCCCACCGGCAGCGACGCGCTGCTGCTGCTGACCCTCGCCCTGGACCCGGCCGCCCAGTCGGCCCACCGCAGCCTGCTCTTCTCCGTCGTGGCCTGCGCGGTCGTCGCCACCACCCTGGCCGCGGTCGCCGGACTCACCCTGGCCGCCGCGGCCTCCCTCGCCCATGACGTCCTGGCGGCCGTCTTCAAGGGCGGGCTCCCGGCCAACCGGGAGCTGGCCGCCGCCCGTGCGGCCATCGTGGCGGTCGGCGTCGTGGCCGTCGTCCTCGCCATCGCGACCCAGCACTGGAACCGGCACGTCCTGATCTCCTTCACCTTCGCGGCCGCCGCCTCGGCCCTGCTGCCGGTCGTGCTCTACGGCACCCTGTGGCGCGGCTTCACGGTGCGCGGACTGCGCTGGGCGCTGTACGGGGGGCTGGCTCTCACCGCCCTCGCCATGGCCTTCTCCCCGGCGATCTCCGGCGACCCCCTCGCGGTCTTCCCCGAGCGCGACTTCCACTGGTTCCCGCTGCGCAACCCGGGCCTGATCACCATCCCCGCCGGCTTTCTGCTCGGCCGGCTCGGCTCCCGTACCGGACGGCGGACACGGCACTCCCCGGACCCCGCGCGGGGCGACGCGCCCCACGCGGTGCACACTGGCTGACGCGACGGGAGCCCCCGGGGGCTGTGTGACAGAGCCATGTCAGGCAAGATGACCCGCATGAAAGACCTGCAAGACCTGCTTCCCGCCGAGGCCGTCCGGCTCGACGTCCGGGCGGCCGACTGGCGTGAGGCGATAGCCGTCGCCGGGCGTCTCATGGTGGAGACGGGCGTCACCACCGATGAGTACACCCGCGAGATGGTCGCCAACGTCGAGGAGAACGGGCCGTACATCGTCATCGCGCCGGGGCTGGCCTTCGCCCACTCCCGGCCGTCCCCGGCGGTGCTCGCCACCGGGATGTCCTGGGTCCGGCTCGCCGAGCCCGTGGCATTCGGCCACGAGTCCAACGACCCCGTCACCCTGGTCGTCGCCCTCGCCGCCCAGGACTCCGCCGCGCACACCTCCGCGATGGCCGGCCTGGCCCGGCTCCTGAGCGACCCCGCCACCGCGGCCGCCCTCGCCGCCGCGCCCACCCCGGAGGCGCTGCGCGCCGCCCTCGCCGGGGAGCGGACGCCGGACGGCTCCGAGACGACCGAGCAGCCCGCCGCCCCCGAGCAGCCCGCCGCCACCGGGGCGTCCGCCGTCCCCGAGCCGTCCGCCGCCGGGCCCCGCGCGGCCTCGCTGCACAAGATCCTCACCGTCTGCGGCAACGGCGTGGGCACCAGCCTGTTCCTCAAGAACACCCTGGAGCAGGTGCTGGACCGCTGGGGCTGGTCGCGGTTCGTCACCGTGGAGGCCACCGACACCATCTCCGCGAAGGGCAAGGCATCCGAGGCCGTGGCCCTGTTCACCTCCCGTGAGATCGCCAGGACGCTGGGGGATGTGGGACGGCCGGTGAAGGTCGTCCAGGACTTCACCAGCACCGCCGAGGTGGACGCGGTGCTCCGGGACACGTACGACGTCTGACGACGGGGACGAAGGAATCACCATGGGCCGGCTTGTCACCCCCGCCACGTTTCTCGTCAACGAGATTCTGAGCGAACCCGCGTATCTGATCGGCATCATCACCGCCGTCGGACTCATCGCGATGAAGAAGAGCGCCGGGCAGATCATCGGCGGCGCCATCAAGGCGACACTCGGTTTTCTGCTGATCGGTGCGGGAGCGGGGCTGGTCACCGACTCCCTCGCACCACTGGGCACCATGATCCAGGGCGTCACCGGCGCCCACGGGGTCATCCCCACCAACGAGGCCATCGTCGGCATCGCCCAGGACCAGTTCGGCTCACGGGTCGCCTGGCTGATGATCCTGGGCTTCGTGGTCAGCCTGCTGCTGGCCCGGTTCACCCCGCTGCGCTATGTCTTCCTGACCGGACACCACATGCTCTTCATGGCCACGCTGCTGACCGTGGTGCTGGCAGACGGCGGCCGCTCCACCGTCGCCGTGGTGGCCACCGGCGGTGTGCTGCTGGGCATCATGCTGGTCGCGATGCCCGCCTTCGCGCACCCCTGGACCAAGCGCGTCACCGGCAGTGACACCGTCGCCATCGGCCACTTCGGCACGGCCGGCTACATCGTGGCGGGGGCGGCCGGAAAGGTGGTCGGCAAGCGCAGCCGCTCCACCGAGGAGATGAAGCTCCCCGAGGGGCTGCGCTTCCTGCGCGACTCGATGGTGGCCACCGCCCTGTCGATGCTGCTGATCTACCTGGTCCTGGCGGTCCTCTATCTCGTCAAGGAGGGGCAGCGGACCGCCTTCAAGGCGTTCGCCGCGGGCACCGGCGGGGTGGCCACCGGCACCGGGAACTATCTGATGCAGTCCGTGATGCAGGGACTCCAGTTCGGCATCGCGGTCGCGGTGATCCTCTTCGGTGTCCGGACCATCCTCGGTGAGCTCGTCCCCGCCTTCCAGGGGATCGCGCGGAAGGTCGTCCCCGGCGCCCTGCCCGCGCTGGACGCGCCCATCGTCTTCCCGTACGCGCAGAACGCGGTGCTGATCGGCTTCATCGCCAGCTTCACCGGCGGACTGATCGGCCTGGCCCTGCTCACCTGGGTCTTCAACCCCGCCTTCGGCCTCGCCCTGGTGCTGCCCGGCCTGGTGCCGCACTTCTTCACCGGCGGCGCGGCCGGGGTCTACGGCAACGCGACCGGCGGCCGGCGCGGCGCGGTCGTGGGGGCGTTCCTCAACGGGCTGCTGATCACCTTCCTCCCCGCCCTGCTGCTCCAGGTGCTCGGTGCGTTCGGCGACCAGAACACCACCTTCGGCGACGCCGACTTCGGCTGGTTCGGCGCGCTCATCGGCAACGCCGGCAAGGCCGGTGGCGCGGCCGGCCTCGTCGTCGTCCTGCTGCTCGGCCTCGCGGTCCTCGGGGCCGCGATCTGGGTGCAGAAGCGGGTGGTCGAGACCGGCTGGGACCCGGGCGCGGCGCGCGACGCCCTGATGCCGCGCGAGAGCGCGGCGGCGCCCGCCGGGGCCGAATCCGGCAGCGCCCCGGCCGCCTACGCCAAGATCCCGCCACCCGCGGGCGCCCCCGCGCCCCCGCCCGCCCCCTGATCCACCGCGTCGCCCCCGGCAGCCCCGTCCGGAGACCGGAACCGGGGCCACCGGGCCGGGCGGGAGACCCGGCCGGCCTCGGCGGACCGGGCCGCCCGACATCGGCCGGTCCGGGACCGATGAGTTCGCGGCGCGGGAGCGGTCGGTATGGGTAAACGCTCCCCAGCGCAGGAGGTACCGATGGCCGGCGACGGATTCACCACATGCCTGTGGTTCGACGGCCGGGCCGAGGAGGCGGCACAGCACTATGTGTCGATCTTCAAGAACTCACGGCTCGGACGGATCGCCCGCTACACCGGGGTCGAGCCCGGCGGCCCGGCGGGGTCCGTGATGACCGTCGAGTTCGAGGCGAACGGGCAGAAGTTCGTGGGGCTCAACGGCGGCCCGCAGTTCACCTTCAGCGAGGCCATCTCCTTCCAGGTCCACTGCGCCGACCAGGAGGAGGTGGACTACTACTGGAGCAGGCTCTCCGAGGGCGGCGAGGAGGGGCCCTGTGGCTGGGTGAAGGACAGGTTCGGGGTCTCCTGGCAGGTCGTCCCCGCCGAGTTCATCGACATGGTGAGCGGTCCCGACCCGGAGAAGACCAAGCGGGCCACCGAGGCGATGATGGCGATGGGCAAGCTCGACATCGCCGCGCTGCGGACGGCGTACGAGGGCGGGTAGCCGGCCGGGGCGGGTCCCGTGCGGCAGCCTGTCCGGATGCCGTACGGGCCCGCCCGCCGGTGTGCCGCTACCGGCCGTGGACCAGGTCCCCGGGGTCGGTGTTGGCCCCGCAGAGGACCACGGCCACCTTCTCCGCGGGGCCCGGCCGGTGCGCCCCGGAGGTGATGGCCGCGAGCGCGGTGGCCGCGGCGTGTTCCACCGCGATCCTGCGCTCGTCCCACAGGGCCTGCCGCGCCGCGACGATCGCCTCGTCGGACACCAGGACCGACCGCACCCCGTCCTTGCGGGCCCACTCCAGTGCCGTCGAGGACACCTGGCGCGCCCCCAGCGAGTCCGCCGCGACGGAGTCCACCGGGACGTCGACCACCGCGTCCGCCTCCAGCGCGGCGTTCAGCGCACGGCTGCCGCGCGGCTCCACGGCGACGACCCCGACGCCGCGCTCCAGGGCGGACGCCGCGACACCGGAGAACAGCCCTCCGCCCCCGACCGCCACCACCACCGTGTCCAGGTCCGGCCGGACCGCGAGGATCTCCTCCATGAGGGTGCCCGCCCCGGCCGCGATCAGCGGGTGGTCGTACGCGTGCGACCGCAGGGCACCGGTCTCGGCGGCGTACTTCTCCGAGGCCGCCAGCGCGTCGGCGTACTCGGTGCCCACCTGACGCACATCGGCCCCGAGCCGGCGCAGCCGCTCGACCTTGACGGCGGGCGCGGTCTCGGGCACGAACACGGTGGCGCGCGCGGAGTGCCGTGCCGCCGCCCAGGCACACGCCAGCCCGGCGTTCCCGCCGGAGGCGATCACCACCCCCGCGTCCGGCATGGCGCCCGCCGCGACATGGCTGCTGATGAAGTTGTACGCGCCGCGCGCCTTGAAGGAGCCGGTGTGCTGGAGGTACTCCAGGGCCAGCCAGCCCTCCGCCGCGCCCCATGTGCCCGGGTCCACCGGCGCGAGCGCCACCGGCCGGACCTGCCCCGCGACCCGCTCGGCCGCCTTCTGTACGTCCCGATAAGTCATCACGGATACACGGTAACAACCGCCAGATACACTGTAACAACCACTGGTACGCTGCGTGTGTGAGAAGTAAGCGCACGGAAGCCGATCAACCCTCCCTGGACGCCATCGCCGAGGCGGCCCTGTCGATCGTCGACCAGGAGGGCCCGGAGGCGCTGAGCTTCCGCAGAGTGGCCCAGAGCCTCGGCGTCTCGCACGCCACGGTCTTCCGCCGCTGCGGCGACTTCGACGGTCTGCTCACCGCGTGCGCCGACCATGTGGCCGGGCGGGTGCCGCTGGTGGCGCCGGACACCGACTGGGCGGCGGCCACCGAGGCCCGTTTCACCGGGTTCTACCAGGTGCTCATCGAGCACCCCGGGCTGGTGGCGCTGCGCGCGGGCCGCTCCTGGTTCGGCCCCCATCTGCTCAGCCGGCTGGTCGAGCCGCAGCTGGCGCACAGCGTCGCCGCCGGAATGACACCGAAGGCGGCGATCGAGGTCTACCGGCGGCTGTATCTGCTGACCCTCGGCGCCGTGGCCTTCGTCGACCACCGGGACCAGAAGCGGGCGAGGGCGTCCGCGCGCACCGCGCTGGCCGTGCTGGACCCCGAGGACTTCCCCGTCCTCACCGGGCACCTCGACGCCGTGCTGCCCGCGCTGACCGACCACGAGGTCTACTACGGCGCGTTGCGCCAGCTGATCGACGCCTCCGCGCCGGCCTGCCGGGGACGGTGACCGACGCCGGGCGGGCCGGAAACGGCGGGGCGGGCCCACACCGGGCCCGCCTCGCTTGCGTTCCGCTGTGACTACAGCGTCTGCTGCACCCGCTCGGCCACCAGCTTGATGAAGCGCGACGGATCGCTCAGCTCACCGCCCTCGGCGAGCAGCGCCATGCTGTGGAGCAGCTCGGCCGTCTCCGCGAGGCCGCTGTCGTCCTTGCGCTCGGCATGGGCCGCGCGCAACCCGCTGACCAGCGGATGGCTGGGGTTCAGCTCCAGGATGCGCTTGACCTCGGGCAGGCTCTGGCCCATGGAGCGGTAGATGTTCGCCAGGGCCGGGGTGACATCGAAGGTGTCGCCCACGATGCAGGCCGGGGAGGTGGTCAGCCGGGAGGACAGCCGTACCTCCTTGACCTGCTCGCTCAGCGTCGTCGTCATCCAGGAGAGCAGATCGGCGAAGTCCTTCTGCCGCTGCTCCCGCTCGGCTTCCGCCGCCTCGTCCTTCTCGTCCTCGGAGTCGAGGTCGACCTGGCCCTTGGCGATGGAACGCAGCTGCTTGCCGTCGAACTCCGGCACGGCGTCGACCCACAGCTCGTCGATGGGGTCGGTGAGGACGAGCACCTCGTAGCCCTTTTCCCGGAACGCCTCCATATGGGGCGAGCTCTCCACGATCGACCGGGACTCGCCCGTCATGTAGTAGATGTGCTCCTGCCCGTCCTTCATGCGCTCGGTGTAACCGCGCAGCGTGGTCGGCTGCTCCGCGTCATGGGTCGAGGCGAACGAACACACCTCGAGGATCGCCTCGCGGTTCTCCAGGTCGCTGAGGAGACCTTCCTTGAGAACGCGGCCGAATTCCTTCCAGAAGGTCGTGTACCGCTCGGCGTCGGAGGACATGATGTCCTTCACCGTCGAGAGCACCTTCTTCACCAGACGGCGCCGCATCAGCTGGATCTGGCGGTCCTGCTGAAGGGTTTCCCGCGAGACGTTCAGCGAGAGGTCCGCCGCGTCCACCACACCCTTGACGAAGCGGAGGTACTCCGGCATCAGCGCTTCGCAGTCGTCCATGATGAAGACGCGCTTGACATAGAGCTGCACACCCCGCTTGCGGTCCTGCATATACAGGTCCTGCGGGGCGCGGGCCGGGATGAAGAGCAGCGACTGGTATTCGAAGGTGCCCTCCGCCTGCATGCGGATGGTCTCGAGCGGGTTGTTCCAGTCGTGGCTGATGTGCTTGTAGAACTCGTGGTACTCGTCGTCGGTGACCTCGTCCTTGGGACGGGCCCACAGCGCCTTCATCGAGTTGACGGTCTCGAGCTCGGGCGCCTTCTGCTCGCTCTGCTCCGACTCGTCCGTCCCGGCCGGGGGCTGGGCGGCGGCCATCCTGATGGGCCAGGTGATGAAGTCCGAGTGCTGCTTGATGATTTCCCGGATCTTCCAGGGCGAGGCGTAGTCGTAGAGGTGGTCCTCGGTGTCCTCCGGCTTGAGCTTCAGCGTGACGGAGGTGCCCTGGGGGGCGTCGTCGACCGGTTCGATCGTGTAGGTGCCCTCGCCGTCGGACACCCAGCGGGTGCCCTGCTTCTCCCCGGCGTGCCGGGTCAGCAGCGTGACCTCGTCGGCCACCATGAAGCTGGCGTAGAAGCCCACCCCGAACTGCCCGATGAGGTCCGCCGAGGCGGCCGCGTCCTTCGACTCCCGCAGCTCCTTGAGGAACTTGGCGGTGCCGGAGTTCGCGATGGTGCCGATGAGCTCCACGACTCCGTCGTGCGACATGCCGATGCCATTGTCGCGGACGGTCAGGGTGCGCGACTCCTTGTCGATCTCGATGGCGATATGGAGATCAGAGGTGTCCGCCTGAAGGTTCTGGTCGCGGAGCGATTCGAGGCGCAGTCTGTCCAGCGCGTCGGAAGCGTTGGAGATGAGTTCGCGCAGGAAGACGTCCTTGTTCGAGTAGATCGAATGGATCATCAACTGCAGAAGCTGTCGCGCCTCGACCTGAAACTCGAAAGTCTCGACCCCTGTAGTCAATTGTTTCCCCTCGTGAGATAAGTGTCGACGCCATCAAGCACGGTGCGTCATCAGCAGCTTATCGAAGGTGAGGGGTGCCGAGCGGCCTTCCGGGCAGATCACGGACGGCCGCTCGGGCGGCGCGGCGATACGGCGCGCGACGACGGGGCCGGGCCGGGTCAGTCGCCGGGGCGGACCGTCCTGAAGTCCAGGGCCTCGGCGGCCTCGCGCTGGATTTCCTCGGCCGCCTCCCGGGTCTCGGCGGGAACATCACCCTGTTCCGCCACGAGGCTGTCGTAGATCGGCGCGAAGCCGGCTTTGTCTGTCGCGGTCATGGTCGTGCACTTCCTTGTTACGGATTCCGGGTCACGCTCCCGGCTACCCGATCCATCAAACAGCCATGCTCCGGTGCGTGTCACACGGGGGTCCGCGGAAACTCCAGCGGGCCCGGCGCGGTGGGCCGCGCCGGGTTGCCCGGGTCAGTGCCCGTCGGCCGCCGGCTCCAGGACGAAGACCGGGATCCGGCGGTCGGTCTTCGTCTGGTACTCGGCGTAGTCCGGGTACGCCTCGACCGCGCGCTCCCACCACAGGTCCCGCTCCTCGCCCGTGACCTCGCGCGCCGTCATGTCCTGCCGCACCGGGCCGTCCCGCAGCTCGACCCGGGGGTCGGCCCGCACGTTGTAGTACCAGACCGGGTGCTTGGGGGAGCCGCCCAGCGAGGCGACGACGGCGTAGGTGCCGTGGTGCTCCACCCGCATCAGCGGGGTCTTGCGGAGCTTTCCGCTCTTGGCGCCCCGTGTGGTCAGGACGACCACGGGCCTGCCCCGCAAGGTCGTTCCCTCGGTGCCACCGGAACTCTCGATCAGCTCGACCTGATCGCGTACGAACTTCTCCGGGCTCGGCTCGTACTCACCCTGAAGCGGCATGTGTCCGTCCCCTTGTCCCTTGTGTGAAGGCTCACCTGACGTGCTCCCGTGCTCATCCTCAACACGGAAGGCCGGCGAGATCATCCCGGCGGGCTCCGGCCGTCGGGCGGTGACGCGGGGGGACGGCCGTCACGCCGCCAGGCGCCGCCCCGTGGGGGAGGGGGCGGGGGCGGAGGTGCGGGCTTCCTTGTCGCCGGTCCGCTCCGCCGTGCGCTTCGCGTCGTCGGAGCGACGTCCCCGAGCGGGGAAGGTCAGGTCCGGTACGTCGACGACCGGCGGCAGATCGGGAGTGAGCAACGGCTGCTCATGTGTGTTCATGACCCCGCGGGTACCCAGGTGCGGCACTCTTACCCTGCGATACCGGTCACAGTCGGACATGGCGGTCAGATCGACGGTTCACGGCCGCGTTCCGGCGGGTCGAGGGCGACGGGGGCGGCCGGTCGCGCCGCCACGACCGTCGACCGTGCGGAGCGGGACCCGCGGCGGGAGATCCCCACCCCGGCCAGGCACAGCGCGCCGCCCGCCAGCGTGAGCGGGCCCGGCACCTCGTCCAGGGCCAGCCAGGACATCAGCACCACCAGCGCCGGAACCACATAGGTGGTGGCGCCCATCCGGCTCGCGGTGGTGCGGGCCAGGGCGAACGCCCAGGTGGTGAAGGCCAGGGCGGTCGGGAAGAGCCCCAGGTAGACCATGTTGAGCGTCGCGGACAGCGGTGCCCGCGCGGCCTCGGTCACCAGCGTGCCGGCGAACGGCAGACAGGCCACCGCCCCCACCAGGCAGCCGAAGGTGGTCACCTGGAGGGCCCCGGCGTGCCGCAGGGCCGGCTTCTGGGACACCACACCACCGGCGTAGGACACCGCGGCCAGTACGCACAGCAACACCCCCCGCACGGACGCGTCGCCCGAGCCGGACATCGACACCCCCACGACCACCGCCCCGGCGAAGGACACCGCCATGCCCGCCAGCAGCGGGCGCGGCAGCCCCTCGCCCAGCAGCCGGGCGCTGAGCAGCGCGACGAGCAGCGGCCCGATGTTGACGACCATCGCGGCGGTGCCGGCGTCGACCTCCCGCTCGCCCCAGTTGAGCACCACCATGTAGAGGCCGAACCACAGGACCCCCGAACAGGCGATGCCCGGCCAGGCCGCCCGGGGCGGCCACCCCACCCGCCGCACCAGACTGATCGCCCCCAGCACCAGCGCCCCGGCCAGCAGCCGGCCGAGCGCCAGGGCGCCGGGGGAGTAGGCCTCCCCGGCGCTGCGTATGGAGACGAAGGCCGAGGCCCACAGCGTGACGGTGATGCCTGCCGCGGCCACGGCGGGCCATTGCCGGGAGCGGCCGGCGTCCGGTGGAAACGTCATGGCGCCGAGCGTAGGACGTGGGGTTTTCGGTGCTCAACGAAGTTTCCACGGCCCGCCCCGGCGCCCGCGCCTCCGGGGCCGTCACACCGGGCGGGGCCCGCCGGACGGCGCTCGCCGGCAGATGCCGCCAGCGAGCGGGCCCGTCGGACACCACGCCGGGCCGTGGCGGCGCCGCCGCCACGGCCGGTTCCCACGGGGGCGCGGGCCGCGGATGTGTTACGGCGCGGCCGAGGCGCGGATGTCGTGTCCGTCCGAGGTCAGACAGCGGCCGGTGGACAGGTCGTACCGCCAGCCGTGCAGGGTGCAGGTGAGCACATCGCCCTCGATCTGCCCGAACCGGCTGAGGTCGGCGCGCAGATGGGGGCAGCGCCGCTGCACCCGCCAGCCGTCCAGCACGATGTCCTGGCCGTCGTCCTGGCATGAGTCGTAGTAGTTCTCCACGTACTCGATGCGCTCCATGGACAGGCACTTGAAGAACACGTACAGGAACTCGTTGTAGGGCCCGATCCGGCTGGCGGTGAACCGCATCGACAGCAGCAGGCTGTTGGACCAGTCCGCCTCGCGCCGCGCGATGTTGGTGGCCACCAGATCGGCCGAGGTGGACAGCGTGTAGCGGCAGCGCTCACCGTCCCAGAGGCGGACCTCCCGCGCCGGGAAGTCGATCACGATCGGCACCTCGCCCACGTCCAGCCGGGCGGGGCCGCCGACGCCGGCGCAGATCCGGTCGGCCCTGGTCAACAGCGGCTCCCACCACTGCTTCAGCTCGGTCAGCAGCCGCTCGCGCGGCAGCGCCGGGGCGCGCGAGGCACGCTCGGCGGCGAGCGCGGGCCGCTGCCGGCGGGCGAAGTCCCGCAGATACGCGCGCTTGTCGCCGAAGATGCGCTCGATCTCCTTGCCGGTGTAGCGGTGGGTGAGCTTGCACGCGGTGCCCTCCGGCTCCGCCACCGTCCCCGGCAGCAGCAGATGCGCCGTCACCTCCGGGCGCGCCCGGCCGAGCTCGCGCAGGAATTCCAGCTGGTCGACGAAGATGCTCTCGCCGTCCCGGCCGGTGCCGTTGTGCTCGAAGAGCTCGTCGTCCAGGAAGCACGGCGGACCCGCGTTGGGAAACACATGCTTGGCTTCCACCGCGTCGATGTAGCGCAGCGCCCGGTCGAACTGGCCCTGCCGCTTCCGTGCGGCGAACTCCTTCTTGGCGGAGAGCGGCAGTTGGTACACCATCGGGTACCAGATCGCGCCGGAGAACTGCACGAAGTACGCGTCGACCTCGCCGAACTCCCGGATCGCCGCGATGTCCAGCGGATGGGCGTCGTTCTGGTTGAGCAGGACGACGCGGCCGTCGTCCAGCGAGAGCGCCGAGTCGCCGATGGGCCCGTCCCCGGGGCCGGTCAGCGCGGTGATCATGATGCGCAACCCGTCGCGTTCGACCGGCACACCGGAGCGGGTGCGCAGGAAGCGGCTGAACCCCAGCCCGCTCAGCTCGCGTTCCAGCTCATCGGTGGCGAAGGCCGGCAGCAGCACGGTGATGTCCTTGCGCACGTTCCGGCGCAGGTTCTCCACGTCGAAATGGTCCCGGTGCAGATGCGAGACATAGAGATAGTCCGCCGCGCGCCCATAGTGCGTCCAGTCCAGATCGGTGTTGTCCGGGAACGGAAACCACGAGCCGAAGAAGGCGGGGTTGACCCACGGGTCGCAGAGCACCGACCCCGCCGCGGTTTCGATGAACAGTCCAGCATGCCCCAGTCCGGTCACACGCATACCACAGCACCTCAACCCGGTCGGCGATGTCGGATGTCTCCACCGTGTCGGGGTTCGTGGCCGTGTGCATCCGCGGCTGCGCCTGCCGGGTGGCGGCATCCGCCACCCGGGTCACGCCGATGTGAGATCAGGGTTTTCGGCCCTGACCGACCCCGGCCGCGCCGGCCGGTGGCGTCCGCGCCGCGGACGCCCGCCGGCCGGGGAGCCGGCCGTAACGAAATGATCTCTCCTCTGGCGTATCCGCACCGGATGCGCTGTCGTGGCGTGATGGCATCCCCCAGCACCAGGCTCCGCCCCGCCGCCACCCTCTGCGCCGCCGCGCTGGCGCTGCTCACCGCGTGCGGCGGTGGCGGTGGCGACGACGAGGAGAGGAGTGGCGACGGGGCCGGGAAGAGCACGGCCGCACCCGTCGTCACCCCCACCGCGACCGCTCCCGTCACCCGTGGCGAGGGCAGCGCACTTCCGGACGACCTCAACGGCGACGGCCACCCCGAGCTCAGAATCCCGCTGGCCTCCGATGAGGAGTTCGGCGGACTGCACCGGATCGCCTACGTGTACGGCTCGGCGAAGGGCGTCGACCCCGCCGTCCGCACCGTGCTCGACCGTGCCGGGCTCGGCCTGCCCACCGGCGCCGGGGGGCAGGACCGCGACATGGGCGAGATGCGGTCCGCGACCACCGCCGACCTCGACGGCGACGGCTACGCCGATGTGATCGCCACCGCCACCAAGGACCGCGACCCGGCCGGGACCGAGCGCGTCCACATCACCACCCAGACGCTCCCCTACATCACCTGGGGCGGCCCCGAGGGGCCACGCCGGGGGGCCTCGGCCACTCCGGTCCGGCTGACCGACGCCGACGACGGGCTGGAGAGCTCCCAGCCCCTGGCGGTCGGTGACTTCAACGGGGACGGACACCACGACCTGGCCGCCGTACGCCAGAGCGGCAAGGACTTCCATGTGCTGTACGGCCCGTTCGGCCGCGACGGCGAGGCCGCCCGCACCGCGACCTACGCCAACCCGCTCGGCACGAGCGGCCAGATCGCCAGGCTGTACGCCGACGCGATCGACGGCGACCGCCCCACCGATCTGGTGGTGCACGCCCAGGGCGATGACGACCAGATGGAATCCGCGCTGCTCACGGCGGGCCCGGACGGCCTCGCCGAGACCGGCCGCACCCTCCGCAAGGGCAACGCGATCGCCTTCGGCGACTTCGACGGCGACGGGAAGCGGGATGTGGCGGTCGCCGACACCGGCACCCGCAACGACGAACCCGGCTATGAGACCGAGCCCGCGGACGTCGACCATTCGGTGAGCGTGTACACCCAGCGCACGGCCGGATCGACCCCTGCGCCGATCAAGATCCCCGCCCTGGGCGGCGATGTCCTCGCCGCGGCCGACACCGACGGCGACGGCACCGATGAACTGGCCGTCTCGCTGCGCACCGGCGGCACCCAGCTGCTGACGATCCGCCCCGACGCCCCCGGGGAGATCGCCCACCGCCGCACCCTGAACCGGACCGTCCCGGCCCGCGTGGACGGCCACAAGGTGCCGGACAAGCGGCGCGCCGTCAAGCTCTACGGCGCGGGCGACTTCGACCACGACGGCAAGGACGAGGTGGTGCTGGCCTGGGGGCCGGATGCGCTCTTCGCGCTCTACGGGGAGAAGCCGCAACGGTTCTGGGTGACCGACGGCACCGATGACAAGGTGGTGTTCACCAGCGCGCCCTACGACGACCGGCGCTGACACCGCCCCGGCGGCCGCCGTGCCGCCTGACGCTCACGGTCCGCCTGACGCTCACGATCAGCCCGGGACGCACGATCCGCCCAGGGCGTGAGCAGGACGCCGCTTCCTTGCGTACGAGGGGGAGGGCCTTCGCCGTCTGAGGCCCCGGCCGGATCGACGTGAGGAGGCAGGGTGGTGAAGCACATGCGGCGGGGCGTGCGCGATCTCGTGCGGTGGGCGGCCGTCGGGGCCCTGGTCTGTGGCGGGGTGATGGTCTCCCAGGCCGGGCCGGGCGGAGCGGCCCACGGGACGGCCGGGGGCGGCGGCTCGCGGCCCCTGAGCGCGCGGGCGACGGACGACGTGGGCGGACGGCTGGTGTCCCGGCTCGGCACCTCCCGTACGGCGGGCAACTGGATCGGCGCCGACGGCCGCCCGGTGGTCGCGGTGACGGACGACACGGCGGCGGAGGAGGTCAGCCGGGCCGGGGCCAGGGCCGAGCGGGTCCGTTACAGCATGGCGCAGCTGGACTCGGCCACCCGGAAGCTGCGCTCGGCGCCCCGGGTGGCGGGCACCGCGTGGCTGGTGGACCCGCGCGCCAACCGGGTCGTGGTGATCGGCGACAGCACCGTCTCCCGCGCCGGCTGGTCGAGGGTGAGGAACCTGGCCGCGGCGGTGGGCGACGAGGTGCGCACCCGGCGGACGACGGGCTCCTTCACCACCAGAACCGCCGGTGCCGCCCCCATGTTCACGAGTGGCAGCCGCTGCTCGGCCGGTTTCAACGTCACCGACGGCCGGACCGGGTTCATCCTGACGGCGGGACACTGCGGCCCCACCGGGACCCGCTGGTTCACCGACGGCGGCGGCTCCACCGGCATCGGCACCACGGTCCGCAGCAGTTTCCCGGGCGATGACTTCTCACTGGTGCGGTACGAGAACACCTCGCTGGACCGGAGTAGCGTGGTGAACGCCGGCGGCGGCCGGACGGTGCGGATCACCGGTGCCGCCGACCCCGTGGTGGGCCAGGAGGTGTTCCGCGGCGGCAGCACCACCGGGCTCCGCTCGGGCGAGGTGACCGGGCTCGACGCGACGGTCAACTACCCCGGGGGCACGGTGACCGGGCTGATCCGGACCACCGTGTGCGCCGAACCCGGCGACAGCGGGGGCCCGCTGTTCGCCCAGGGCGTGGCGCTCGGTGTGACCTCCGGTGGCAGCGGCGACTGCACCCGGGGCGGGGTGACGTTCTTCCAGCCCGTCACCGAGGCGCTGTCGGCGCTCGGGGTGACCATCCCGGGCGACAGGGCCCGGCACACCGACCCGTCCGCCGCCCCCGCCGCTCCCGGCGGCCCGGCGGGCGCCGCGTCCGCCTCCGGCGCATCCGGGACCGGTGACGGCGTCTGGACGCTCGACGAGGTCGTGGCCTACGCCCGGAGCCTCGGCCCCGGGCCGGCCGTCGTCGTGGTGGGTTTCGCCGGGCTGCTGTCCACACTGACCGTCCGGCCCCGGCGCCGTCGCCGCCGCGGCTACTCCACCGGAGGGGGATGAGCCGGCGGCGCGTCCTCCCTGGGCGGCAACGTACAGACCGCGATGCCCCGTTCGAAGAGGCTGCCCAGCACGAGGAGGCCGCGATACGCGCACGCGCTCGTGGCCGTCCGGTACGGGGCCCGGCGCCGCACCAGGTGGCGCACGACCCGGCCGTCGGGGCCGAACGCCAGGGCGCGCACCGTGGGCCGTGGGCGCGGCCGGACCCTGGCGACGACGGGGGCCACCGCCCTCCTGAGTGGCACGGGCGCGCGCTGCAGCAGCTCCATGGCGGGCTCCCGCGGCCCGGCGAGGGCCACCCAGAGGAGGCCGCCGGGGCCGCGGGTGAGATTGTCCGGGAAGCCCGGCAGATCGTCGGCGAGGACGTCCCGTTCACCGGCCCGGCCGCCGGTCAGCCACAGCCGGCTGATCCGGTAGGCGCCGCTCTCGGCCACGGCGACATACGACTCGTCCGCGGCGAGAGCGACCCCGTTGGCGAACCGCAGCCCGTCCAGCAGCACTTCGGGCCGGCCGCCGGGCCGCAGCCGCAGCAACTGCCCGGTGGCGGTGTTCTCCAGGATGTCGCGCAGCCAGTCCTCCAGGCCGTGGCGGCGGCTGGACACGGTGAAGTACACCGTGCCGTCCGCCGCCGCGGCGACATTGCTGCAGAACCGCAGCGGTCGCCCGGCCACCTGGTCGGCGACCACCGTGACGGACCCGTCGTCCGGTCCGACCCGCAGCAGCCCGCGCCGCGCGTCGCACACCAGCAGTCCGCCGTCGGGGCAGGGGGCCAGGCCCAGCGGCCGTCCGCCGGTGTGCGCGAGCACCTCGGAGCGGACGAGCCCCCGGGCCGGCGACAACGTCAGCCGCCGGATCGCCCCGTCCGCGGTCCCGGTCAGGATCCGGCCCCGCGCGTCGACGGTGACGTGTTCGGGCCCGTGCGCCTCCGGCGCCAGCACCCGCGGACACGGCAGTGGTTCGGCCGCCCCGGTGGCCGGCCGGGTGCGCGGTCGCGGCATGGGCTCATACCGCCTTGCGGGCGCGGGCGGCCCTGACGCACCGCCGCATCTCCTCGGCGTAGGGCAGCACCACGAAGGCGCCGATGCCGAGCCCGATCGCCGCCAGGTAGCGGGCGGGCAGCGGGTTGTCCTTGGGCAGCAGCCGCCAGTCCTCGGGCCGGTCCCCGCCGCGCAGCGTGGCGCGCACCTGGTCCCAGTGCAGACAGCAGGTGAACGCCATCGCCGACAGTGGCAGGACCTCCAGGAAGCTGTGGATGTGCTGTTCCACCGGCCGCACCTCGCGCTCGCCGGTGGCCAGGCTGACATCCCACAGCGCGGTGGCGCCGTGGGCGACGGCGGCTCCTCCCATCACCGACAGCACCAGCGGATTGACCCGGGCGAGCAGCGCCATCGCGACGGGGACGCCGGCCTCCGTCATCATCAGGGCGTGCACCGCCGACTCCCGGGTGCCCGAGGTCTCCTCGATCCTGGTCCGCCGGTGCATGAGCCAGTCGGCCACCGCGGGGACGAACCACAGCGGCATCACCCCGTACATCAGGAACCGCCGGTTGGCGTCCTCGACGTCCACGGGGGTCCGGGGCACCCGCAGATCGCGGGGCCGCCGCCACCGCCGCCACGCACGGGCCACCGGACTAAGGGCAACAGTCATCTCGCCTCCAGCACGACGTCGGAAAAAACCGGGTGCCCCCTTGGTATCCCGCACAAACGGCGGCGGGTGGCTCCCCGGCTCCCGGCGTGGCGCCGGTGTCGTCCATCGGGGCCACGCGTGTGCCTACCGGGGCGTCCTGGACCCCGGTGCGGTGCACCGCACCAGGCCGTTCAGGATGAGGGCGAGGCCCGCCTCGAACGCCGACTCGTGATCGATCACCGGCATGTCGGCCGGTAGTTCCGCGCCGTCGGCGGAGCCGGTGTCCGCCTGCTCCTCCAGGACGCTGCCGACCGTGAAACGGCCGGCGGCCAGCATCGCCATCTGCGCGTCCCGCTCGGGCACGCCGGAGGCGACGAGGAAGTCCATCTTGTGGCGGAGCCGGTCGAGGTCGCCGGTGGGGGTGCTGCCGGCGTGGAGCCGTGCGCCGTCCCGGCGCATCAGCAGGGTGCGCCGGAAGCTGCGCGTGTTCTCCAGGAACCAGTCGCGCCAGTCGTCGCCGGGTGCCGGCAGCGGGGCGGTCGCATGGGGGGCCATCGCCGCCTCCGCCATGGCGGCGATGAGGTCCTTCTTGGTGCGGAAGTACCAGTAGAGCGACGGCTGCTCGACGCCCAGTCGCTTCGCCAGCCGCCTCGTGCTGACGGCGTCCAGCCCGACCTCGTCGAGCAGGCCGAGCGCCTCGGCGATGACGGTCTCACGGTTCATCTTGGTCACATTGACAATCTATCGCTGATAGATGACGCTGAAAAGGAATCTTTCACTGATAGATTTTTGAGGTGATGGGCATGACAAAGGGATCGCGGCCGCTGCGGGTCCTCGTCGCCGGTGGCGGCATCGCGGGGCAGGCTCTGGCCTACTGGCTCACGCGGGGCGGCCACCGGGTGACCGTTGTCGAACGCTTCCCGGCGCTGCGGGCCACTGGGGCCCAGGTCGACCTCCGGGGGCAGGGCATCGAGGCCGTCAAGCGGATGGGGCTCCTCGACACTGTCCGCGCCAAGCTCGTGGACGAGGCGGGTGTCGCTTTCATCGACGCCCGCGGCAAGGCCAGGGCGACGATCATGGCCAACACCTCAGGACAGGGCCGGCAGACCCTCACGTCCGAGTACGAGATCATGCGCGGCGACCTGGTGCGCATCCTCAACGACGCGACGAAGGACGACACCGAGTACGTCTTCGGCACCAGCGTGGACGGCTTCGAGCAGGATGAGCACGAGGTCACCGCGCACTTCTCCGACGGGTCCTCCGGCGCATTCGACCTCCTGGTCGGCGCGGACGGACAGGGATCACGCATCCGGCAAGCGCTTCTCCCCAAGGGATACGACCCGTACTGGCGGCTGGGCATCCACATGGCCTACTGGTTCATCCCGCGCATCGCGTCCGACAGCACCATCCGGGACACCTACATGGTCCCGGGAGGCCGCCAGATCATGCGCCGCAGCCACAACCCGACCGAGACCCAGGTGTACTTCGTCCTACGGGAGGAATCCGAAGAGGCCTCGGCGATCCACCGCGCGCCCGTCGAGGCCCAGCAGGAGTTCTGGGCCGCCAGGTTCCGCGACGCCGGATGGCAGACCGAGCGCTTCATCGAGGGCATGAGGACGAGTCCGTTCTTCTACTCCCAGGAGGTCGTCCAGGTCCGCACCGACACCTGGTCCAAGGGCCGCGTGGTGCTGGCCGGTGACGCCGCCCACTGCGCCTCCCCCTACAGCGGCATGGGCATCTCCGGCGGCCTGGTCGGCGCGCACGTCCTGGCCGGTGAGATCAACCGGCACCCCGACGACCTGCCGACCGCGCTGGCGAACTACGACAGCGTGCTGCGCCCCTTCGTCGACCACATCCAGGGCGGGGTGAATCCGCGCCTGCTGCGCCTGGCCATGCCGAGGACCCGGCGCGCGATCGACGCGTTCCAGGCCGCCGCCTCGCTCGCCTGCTTCCTGCGCGTGCCCGACCTCGTCGCCCGCCTCGCGAAAGAGGACCGCGGCGGCGACTGGCGGCTCCCCGCGAACCCGGCACCGGTCAGCGCCGGCTGAAAGGGCGGCGGGCGGCGGAACCGATGGGCCGTCCTGACCGGGGAAACGGCGCGTCGCTCAGCCGTCCGCGGCGTCGAACGCGACGATGCGCTGGGCGCCGTTCGCCGCGCCCGGGTGACGGCTGGTGAGGTCCAGCCGGAGCCGGGAGGTGCGGACCGGGTCGAAGGTGATGACCGTCGGGGTGTCGGAGGCGGTGGCCCAGGTGACGGCCGCCCCGCGCACCGGGACCCAGGCGTGGCCCTGCCACGCCGAGACCTCGATCGAGGCGGGCAGGGTGTGCGTGGCGTCGACGGTGAAGGACACCTCGACACGGCGCAGCCGCCGCTTCCCCTCCCAGGTCACCGAGACCCAGTCGGCCTTCCGGGCACCGTCGAAGGCGGGCAGCAGCGCCGTGGCGGCCTTGTGGAAGGCGTTGGACCAGCCGGTGGCCGGGTCGCCGTCCAGCATGGCCGAGGGCAGGGTCGTCGGTGCGCCCGAGTAGCTCGCGTCGGCCGGCGGATAGCCCCGGGCGCCGGGGCCGGGGTCGGGTGCGAGGGCCGCCGGGCGGGTGACCGGCTCCGATGTCCCGCCGGTGGCGCGGACGGTGGCGGTGCCGGTGCGCAGCCCCGCCGCGCGGGCGGTGAGGGTGAGGGGCCCGGCCTCGGTGCCGGAGCGGACGATGGCCAGGGCCTTGCCGTGGAAGGCGGTGCGGGTGGTGGCCTGGTAGCGCTCGGCGCTCTCCTGGCGGCCGTTGTCGACCCCGGCCAGGGAACCTCCGGTGACCTTGAAGGAGATCAGGTGGCCGGCGTCGGGCACCACCACGCCCTTGGCGTCGACGATGTCGGCGGTCACGAAGCACAGGGAGCGGCCGTCGGCGTCGACGGTCTCGCGGTCGGGGGTGAGCCGTACGGCGTGCGGGCGGCCCGCCGTGCGCAGCACATCGGTGGCCACGACCGTGCCGCCGCGCCGGGCCACGGCCTTCAGCTCGCCCGGTGCGAACGGCACCTTCCAGGTGAGGTGGAGCTTTCCGGCGCTGCCGGTCGGGCTGGTGTAGCTGCCGGGGTAGGCGCCGGAGGTGACGGTCTTGTCGTCGCCGGTGGGCTCGGTGGTCTCCAGATAGGCGCGGCCGTCGGTGGTCTTCTTGGTGTCGAACTCGCGGACCCCGAGCGACCGGCCGTTCAGGAACAGCTCCACCGTGGCGACGTTGGAGTAGGCCCACACCTCCACGGTCTCGCCCGCGCGGTGGCCGGTCCAGTCCATGGGGACCAGATGGACCATCGGCTCGCTGGTCCACTGGCTCTTGAAGAGGTGGTACATGTCCTTGGGGAAGCCGGCCGTGTCCACCGCGCCGAAGAACGACGCCTTCACCGGGAAGACGTCGTACGGCGTGGGCTCGCCGATGTAGTCGATGCCCGACCACAGGAACTGCCCGGCGAAGAACTTCCGGTCCCGGTCCTTCTTCAGTCCGTACTCGCCGCTGATGGTCCAGGAGGCGAGGTTGTTGTCGTAACTGGAGGTCTCGCGCTTGCCGGGGGTGTGGTTCTCGCCGGTGTTGAGGTGTTCGGGCTCCTGGTAGGTCCCGCGGGTGGAGGTCTCGGAGGAGGACTCGGACTCGAAGAGGAACAGACGCGGATAGCGGGCGTGCAGGGCGTCCACCGAAGCGGCGGTGTTGTAGTTGAGGCCGAGCCCGTCCAGCTTGGCGAGCATCAGATCGGCGGGGGAGCCCTCGGCGGGCAGGGTGCGGTACTTGTCCGAGCCGATCACCACGGGTCTGGTGTCATCGGCCGCGCGGACGGCGTCGATGAGCCGCTGGGCCATGTCCAGCCCGGCCGCGCTGGTGGAGTCGGGGATCTCATTGCCGATGGACCACATGACGACCGCGGGGGAGTTGCGGGCGGCGTACACCATCTCGGTGATGTCCGCCTCGCAGTGCTCGTCGAAGAAGCGCCCGTAGTCGTAGGTGTTCTTGCCGGTCCGCCAGCAGTCGAACGCCTCCACCAGCATCACGATGCCGAGCCGCTCGCAGGCGTCGATCACCTCCGGTGCGGGCGGATTGTGGGAGGTGCGCAGGGCGTTGACCCCCATGCTCTTCATGATGGTCAGCTGGCGCAGCACGGCGTCGGCGTTGACCGCGGCGCCGAGCGCGCCCAGGTCATGGTGCAGGTCGACGCCCTGGAGCTTGGCGTAGGCGCCGTTCAGCGAGAACCCGTGGTCGGGGTCGACGGTGACATGGCGGAGCCCGAAGGGGGTGCGGTACCGGTCGGTGGTGTCCTGGCCGACCCGCAGTTCGGTCTCCAGCACATAGCGGTGCGGGGTGTCGAACGACCACAGCCGCGGCCGGTCGACCCTGAGCTCCTGGGTGGCGGTACGGGTGTCACCCGCCCCGACGGTGAGGGTGGAGCGGGCCTGGGCCACGGTGTGCCCGTCGGGGTCCTTGACCGTGGAGACCACGGTCACCGGCTCGGGATCGGCCCCCTCGTTGACCACCAGGGTCTGTGCCCGCACCGTGGCGTGCCCGGATGTCAGGGCGGTGGCCAGGTCGGGGGTGGTGACACGGGTGCCCCACCGGGCGACGTGGACCGGGTCGGTGACGACCAGCCGGGCGTGGCGGTAGATGCCGCTGCCCGAGTACCAGCGGCTGCTGGGGAGCCGGTTGCGCACGCGGACGGCGAGGACGTTGGGGGTGGCGCCGTCGGTGTGGACCACCTCGGTGAGGTCGAGGGCGAAGCCGGTGTATCCATAAGGGTGCTCGCCGATCAGCCGCCCGTTGCAGTACACGGACGAGTCCATGTAGACGCCGTCGAACTCCACGGAGATCCGCTTGCCCGCGAGGGCGCGCGGCAGGGTGAAGGCGGTGCGGTACCAGCCGAGCCCGCCGGGCAGGAATCCGGTGCCGCCACTGGTGCCGTGGTCGGTGGTCGGGGTGAGCTCGATGCTCCAGTCGTGCGGCACCGCGACCTCGCGCCAGTCCGAGTCGTCGTACGCCGGATCGTGGGCCTGGTCGTACGCACCGGTCGGATCGGTGATCCCGCCGGGGTTGACGAGGGCGAATCGCCAGCCGTCGGTGAGCGGGATGGTCCGTCCTCCCAGGGCGCGGGACGCGGTGGCGCCATGCGCGGGACCGGCCGGGACCAGGGTTCCGGCCATCGGCGCGGCGGTGCCTGCGATCAGCAACGATCTGCGAGTGACCGCCATCGCGATCCCCATTCTCTTCGATTATGTTCGACTACGACGGGGATCGACCACAACACCCCCCTTCGCGCAACAGATTCTGACGGTTTCGAACAGGGGACTGTCAAGAGGCCCGCAGTCACTCAGCGCCCCAGCGCACTGTCGTCCAGCTGCCGGAGCAGATCCGCGGGATCGCGGTAGATCTCGGCCGCACCGGCCTCCCGCAGCAGCTCGGCGGGGATGCCGCCGGACAGCAGCGCGATACTGCGCACCCCGGCCTTCCCACAGGCCACGATGTCCCACACGGTGTCACCGACGAAGACCGCGTCCCCGGCCGGTACCCCGGCGCGCTCCAGGGACTGTTCGACCAGGTCCGGCGCGGGCTTGCCCTCCCCGACGTCATCGGAGCTGAGCACGGCTCCCAGAGCCTCGTCGGCGCCGATCGCCGCGCGCATCGCGGCCAGTTCGTCCTTCGAGGCGGAGCTGGCCAGCACCACGTACCAGCCGTTGCCGGCCAGGGTGCGCAGCAGCTCCGAAGCGCCGTCGAGGGCGGGCAGCCGGGGGAAGTACTCCGCGTACAGGGCCTTGTGCGCACCGCTGATCCGCTCGTCCCGCGACCGGTCCCGGTCCTCGGGCAGCAGACGGTCCATGAGCTTGCCGGAGCTCATCCCGATGGTGTGGTGGATCTCCCGCATGCTCACCGTGTGCCCGGCCTGCCGCATCGCCTCCCACCAGGTGACGGCGTGCAGATAGTTGGTGTCCACGAGCGTGCCGTCCACGTCGAACAGCGCGGCCCGGCGGCCACCGGCGTCCCTGCCTGCGGTGTCAGCGGTGCGTTCGCCGCTCATCGTGTCCTCCCGGGGGCAGTCGGTACGACGACGAGGTGGCCCCCACCCGCGGCGGGGGCCACCTCGTGAGGAAAGGGGCACCGGCACTCAGTAGTGGTGGTGGTGCCGGGAGTGATGATCCGGATCGTCGACCACGGGGGGAGCCACGGCGGTCGGCTCGACGATGCGCCGACGCTTGTAGACACTCACATACGCCGCTGTCCCGATGATGCCGACGGCCATCAGGATCAGGCCCACCAAGGGGACGTTGAAGCCGTTGGCGTTCCAGTCGGTGGCGAAGGTGAGAATGCCTCCCACCGCAATCATCAATATGCAACCGCCCAGGCCCATCAGTTCTGCCTCCGTACATGAGTTGGCTTGTCGCGGGCTGGTCTTCACCGGGTACCCAGGCCGGCCGGGGCCAATCTCACCCCTCGCGGTCCTCCCGTGCCTCGGCCGCCACCGTCTCGTCGAGCGCCCGGAGGTCCTCCCGTGCCTGCGCCCGGTCCCGGGCCGAGGCATCGGTGACATCGAGGAAGATCTGGTCGGCGTGCGGCCACAGCCGCGTCATCGCCTTCTTGACGCGCACCAGGACCTCCTCGACCTCCTCACTGTCGAGCCCGGGGACGAGGTCGACCCGGGCCGCCACCAGCGTCGAATCGTTGCCCAGACGCATGGTCAGCAGGGTGGTCACGGTGTCGATCTCGGGCTGACCCGTCAGGAACCGGCGCAGCTCCCGGCGCTGGGCCGGGTCGATCGCCTCGCCGATGAGCCGCCCGCGCGACTCCTTGGCCAGCCGGTAGGCCACATAGACCAGCAGCGCGCCGATCAGGAACGAGGCCGTGGCCTCGTAGACCGCGTCGCCGGTGACCATGTGCAGCCCCATGCCGGCCAGGGCGAAGACCACGCCCAGACATGCGGTGGAGTCCTCGGCCAGGACGGTGCGCAGCGTGGGGTCGTCTCCCGCGCGCAGTTCGGCCACCAGGGAGCGGCCCGTCTCCCGGGCGTGGCCGCGGACCTGGAACAGCGCACGGACCAGCGAGGAGCCCTCCGCGAGGAGCGCCACGCCCAGGACCGCGAGGCCGACCAGATAGCCGCTGTGGTCCTCGGAGCCGCCCGCGCTCAGCGCCTCGGCGCCCTGGAAGAAGGAGAAGCAGCCGCCCATGACGAAGATGCCGACGGCGGCCAGCAGCGCCCAGAAGTAGCGTTCCTTGCCGTAGCCGAAGGGGTGCTGTTCGTCGGGGGCCCGCCTGCTGCGCTTGAGGGAGGCGAGCAGAAACACCTCGTTCAGGCTGTCCGCGACGGAGTGGGCGGCCTCGGAGAGCAGCGCGGGGGAGCCGGCGAACGCCCCGCCGACCGCCTTGGCCAGCGCGATGACGAGGTTGGCGCCGAGGGCGACGAAGACGGTGACCGCCGTCCTGGCGTCCTTGCCCCCCGACGCGTCGTGCCTGTCCGGGCCGCCTGACCTGTCCGGCCCGCCTGACCTGTCCGGGGCGCGTGACCTGTCCGGGGCGCGCGAGTGCTGCGGCGCGTCCGGCGTATCCGGTGGTGTCCGCGGCGTGTCCGGCGTACCCGGGGTGTCCGGGATACGCGGTGTGCCGGGCCGGCCGGAAGGGTGGGGTGCGGAACGGCTCATCGGCGGAAGACTCCGTAGGCGGGAAGGTCGTGCCGTGGCCCTCCCCGCACGGGGACGGCCGGACGGCCTGTCCCCATGGCGTGTGTCCCGATGGCGGGAGCTCAATCGTGGCACGCCCGCCGGGGAAGCGCGCCCGCGATGTCCTACGGCCGGCCGCACCGGCCGGGTGGCGGCGGGCCGGGCCGCATACGCTGACCGAAGGGTCTCACCGATGGCCGAAACCTTGTCCTGTACGACGGGAGCACCCGGTGGTCTCCTCCACCTCGGGCGGCGGCGCCGCCTCCGACGGCGGGCCAGGCGGCGGGCCGCGGCAGCGGCTGCGCGCCTGGCTGCTGGAGGGCCTGTCCGACATGGCCAAGCGTCAGCCCGGTCCGCATGCCCAGCCGGAGGGCGTCCACCGGGGCCACGCGTGGTGGCGGGTCATGTGCCTGACCGGTCTGGACTACTTCTCCACACTCGGCTACCAGCCCGGTATCGCCGCCCTGGCGGCCGGGCTGCTCTCCCCGCTCGCCACCGTGGTGCTGGTGGTGGTGACACTGGTGGGCGCGCTGCCGGTGTACCGCAGGGTGGCCGAGGAGAGCCCGCACGGCCAGGGCTCGATCGCGATGCTGGAGCGGCTGCTGACCTTCTGGCGGAGCAAGCTGTTCGTCCTCACCCTGCTGGGCTTCGCGGCCACCGACTTCCTGATCACCATCACCCTCTCGTCCGCCGACGCCACCGCCCACCTCGTGGAGAATCCCCATCTCACCGGGACCCTGCGCGGCCATGAGGTGGCCGTCACCCTGATCCTGGTGGGGTTGCTCGGCGTGGTGTTCCTGAAGGGGTTCACCGAGGCCATCGGGATCGCGATGGTGCTGGTGGCGGCCTATCTGCTGCTCAACGCCGCCGTGGTGGCGGTCGGGCTGTGGCATGTGTTCACCGCGCCGCGGGTGATCCCCGACTGGTCCCAGGCGCTGGTCGCCGAGCGCGGCAGTCCGCTGGTGATGGTCGGGGTGGCGTTGGTGATCTTCCCTAAACTGGCCCTGGGCCTGTCCGGGTTCGAGACCGGCGTGGCCGTCATGCCGCATATCGAGGGCAGGCCGGGCGATGTGGAGGAGCGTCCCGCCGGACGCATCCGGGGTGCCAAGAAGCTGCTGACCACCGCCGCGGTGATCATGAGCATCTTCCTGATCACCTCCAGCTTCATCACCACCCTGCTGATCCCGCAGCGGGAGTTCGAACCGGGCGGCCAGGCCAATGGGCGTGCCCTGGCCTATCTCGCCCACGAGTACCTGGGCTCGGCGTTCGGCAGCGTCTACGACGCCTCCACCATCGCCATCCTCTGGTTCGCCGGCGCCTCGGCCATGGCCGGACTGCTCAATCTGATGCCCCGCTATCTGCCGCGCTACGGCATGGCACCCCACTGGGCACGCGCGGTCCGCCCCATGGTGCTGGTGTTCATCGCCATCGCCTTCGTGGTGACCTGGATCTTCGAGGCCGATGTGGACGCCCAGGGCGGTGCCTACGCCACCGGTGTGCTCGTGCTCATCACCTCCGCCGCCATCGCCGTCACCATCGCCGCGCGGCGCGCCCGGCAGCGCGGCTGGACCCTCGGCTTCGGCGTGATCTCGGTGATCTTCCTCTACACCACCGGGGTGAACATCGTGGAGCGGCCCGACGGCGTCAAGATCGGCGCCTGTTTCATCGCGGGCATCCTGGCCGTATCGCTGCTGTCCCGGGCCGTCCGGGCGTTCGAGCTACGGGTCACCAGCGTGACGTTCGACCCCCTGGCCGAGCGGTTCGTCCGCGACACCGCGCACCGCAGAATCCGCTTGATCGCCAATAAGCCGGAACGCCGTGACCTGGCCGAATACCGGGAGAAGCAGCATCAGATCCGGGCGGACAACGATATCCCGCCCGAAGAGGACATCATCTTCGTCGAGGTCACCGTCGCCGACCCGTCCGAGTTCGAGAGCGAACTGCTGGTGCACGGGGAGGTGGCGCACGGCCGCTACCGCGTGCTGACCATGCAGAGCGCCACCATCCCCAACGCGCTGGCCGCGCTGCTCCTGTACGTACGGGACATGACCGGGCAGCGCCCGCACATCTACTTCGAGTGGACGGAGGGCAATCCGCTCGCCCACTTCCTGCGCTTCTTCCTCTTCGGCCAGGGAGAGGTGGCCCCCGTCACCCGTGAGGTCCTGCGCGAGGCCGAACCCGACCGCGGCCGCCGCCCCCATGTCCACGTCGGCTGAGGGGGCCCGGCCTCAGGACGCGGCCGGCTCCGGCTCCGGGTCCTCGGCGGGCAGGCTGTCCATGAACGAGCTGACCGAGAACACCGCCCGCCCCGGTCCCGGCGGGCCGTATCCGGGGGGCGAGGTCAGCCCGAAGTCCTCGAGCGTCGCCCGGTAGGTCTCCAGCAGCCGGATGTGGTACTCCAGCGGAGCGCCGTGCGGATTGGCCTTGCCCAGCGGTGTCGTCGGCTCGGGGCACCAGGTGGTGAACCGGGGCACGACACCGTGCGACATGAAGAACCGCAGCCCTTCGGCGGTGGAGGCGATCGCCTCGGCCACGGAAGGGAAGCCGAACGGCTCGGCCATCTCCACGCCCGCGACGAAGTTGGGGATCACGTTCCGGGCGCCGAACACCTCGGCCGAGTCCAGGATCCGGCGGTGCCACTCGTCACGGCCGATGTAGCGCTCCTTGCCCGGACAGTACAGCTCGAACAGCCGCCGGTCCCACACCTCGAAGTTGGGGTGGTAGATGCGCACCCCGTAGTCGTGGAACCGCTGGACGTCCTCCTTGGGCAGCGCCTGCGCCACCACCTTGCCGATCCACCGGCCCGGGAAGCGCTCCTCGATGGCCTTCGCGTAGTGGCCGTAGAAGTCGGCCTCGTCACGGCCGCCGACCTGTGAGGTGATCGCCCCGCCGGTGAGGGTGTACGCCTGGGAGGTGCGGGCGGTGTCATGGCGGTCGATGATCTCCAGCGCCTCCAGCACCTCCTCCACCGGTTTCACTCCGGTGTAGGGGCGGCCGGCCGCCTTGTGCTGACGCCAGTTGTGGTTGATGTCGCAGTACTGGCACTCCTCCTTGGCGCCGAAGTACTGGCACACCCGGAAGACCGTCAGATAGACCAGGTAGCCCCACTGGATGGTCGGCGCGACCTCCATCACCGACTTGCCGTTCGACAGGGTGTGGCGGTAGTAGTCCGGCATCGGCGGCAGCCCCACATCGGCGATCCGCGCACCGTCCAGGTACAGGCCCAGCGCACCGTCCTCCCCGGCCCGGACCACATACGGCGAGGCGGGGTTGACGCGGACGGACACCACGGTGCGGCGCAGCTCGTACGGCCCGCCGGTGAGCACGATCTCCTCGGGCGGCCGGTTGAGGGCCGCGGCGCCCAGCTCCGGCAGGGTGCGGTGGTCGAACGAGAAGATGAAGTACGACTTCGGCTTGACGTCGCCGTCCTCGTTGCCGCTGAGCGCGGACTCGTCGAAGGCCATCCCGCCGCGCAGCAGGTCCTCCTTGAGCACGGCTTCCCGGGGCACCTGCGGGAAACGCCCCATCAGGTCCTCGACCAGCGCGGTACGCCCTTGGCTCTCCATCTGCTGCACCATCCCCGGCTGCGTCGACACTTTTGCTGACAACACCTTAGATCAGAACGAACGTTCGATATGGGGGGTGGTCCAGGTGGGTGTCCGGGCGCGCGGTCCGGGTGGCGGTCCCGGTGGGCGGTCCGGTGGGCGGTCCGGACCCGGCCCGTCTACGGTGGAAGGGCCATGGCTGTCAACCGGCTCGGCCTGGTCGTCCACCAGGCCCGCCCCACCGCCGTCGCGGGGGCGCGCACCGCCCACGCCTGGGCCGCCGCCCATGGCATCCCCTGCTGTGAACTCGACGTCTGGCGCGGCGACCGGCCCCGGCGCAGCGCCCAGGAGGAGTCCGCGGCCGCCGGCCATCCCGATCTGGTCGTCACCTTCGGCGGCGACGGCACCTTTCTGCGCGGCGCCCGGATCGCGGCCGGGAACGGGGCCGCCGCGCTGGGCGTGAACGTGGGGCGGGTCGGCTTCCTCACCGAGATCACCGCCGACCAGGTGGCGGACGCGCTGGACGCCGTCCACGACGACCGCCACACGGTCGAGGAGCGCATGCTGCTCACCCTGCGGGCGTCCCGGCCGCTGGAGCTGCCCGAGGGCATGGACGCGCTGCTGCGCTACGGGCGGGGCCCCGCCCTGCCCCCGCCCAGGGTCCGCCCCGGCAGCCGCCCCGAGCAGGTCGGCTGGGGCATCCCGCTGGACGCCGTCGCCGTCAACGACGTGGTCTTCGAGAAGCTCGCCCGCGACCGCCAGGCCGGGCTGGGCGTGTACATCTCCGGGCAACTGCTGGCCTCGTACTCGGCCGACGCGGTCATCGTGGCCACCCCGACCGGCTCCACCGCGTACAGCTTCGCGGCCGGCGGGCCGGTGGTCTCCCCGTACCTGGACGCGGTCGTCTTCACCCCGGTCGCCCCGCACATCGCCTTCGACCGCACCGTGGTGGCCGCGGTGGACGAGGCCGTCGCCGTGCGGGTGCTGCCCACCTCGGGGCGGGTGGCGGTCAGCCTCGACGGGCAGTTGCGCGGGGTGCTGGAGCCGGGCGACTGGGTGGCGGCCTACCGGGCACCGGACCGGCTGCGGCTGGTACGGCTCGCGCCGACGCGGTTCTACCACCGGCTGCGGGACCGCTTCCGGCTGGCCGATTCGCCCGCCGCCGACCCGGCCCCGCCGTTCTACCGCCCTCGCTCCCCGGTCCCCGCGGACCTGGCCCATCTGCGGCTGCCGCCGGCTCCCGGCGAGCCACCGGAGCCGGGACGCGGCGACCGGCGCTGAGGACGCGGGGTGCCCCACCCCGATGCCAGGCCGAGGACGTGGGGTGCCCACCCCGATGCCAGGCCGAGGATGCGGGGTGTCCACCGCGGTGCGAGGCTGAGGAGGTGACAGCTCACGCCTTTCACAGTGATCTCACGCTGCGGGTCAACGGCGCCGACCGCCCCCTCACCCTCGACCACCGGGTGACGCTGCTGGACGCCCTCCGCGAACATCTGGCGCTGACCGGGGTCAAGAAGGGGTGCGACCACGGGCAGTGCGGGGCCTGCACCGTTCTGATCGACGGCGAACGGGTCAACAGCTGCCTGGTGTTCGCCGTGGCCGCCCAGGGCCGCGACATCACCACCATCGAGGGTGTCGCGGAGCTCGCCGCCCCGGAGGAACTCCACCCGCTCCAGCGCGCTTTCCTCAAACACGACGGATTCCAGTGCGGCTACTGCACACCGGGCCAGATCTGTTCCGCGATCGGCGCGCTCACCGAGGCCGCCCGTGGCTGGCCCAGCCACGTCACGAAGGACATGGCGGCCGGAGCCGGCGCGCCGGGCGGCCTGGACGCCGAGGAGATCCGGGAGCGGATGAGCGGCAATCTGTGCCGCTGCGGGGCGTACCCCGGCATCGTGGCCGCCATCCGCGAGGTCGCCGGGGCCGACGGCGGCGGGGTGCCGGCCCGCGCCACCACGGGCACGGGAGGCGGGGTGCGATGAAGCCCTTCGCCTACGAACGCGCCACCGCCCCCGAGAGCGCCGCCACCCTGGTGGCCGACTCCACCGAGGCGGTGTATCTCGCCGGGGGCACCAACCTGGTGGACCTGATGAAGCTCGGGGTGACCGAGCCCGCCATGGTCGTCGACATCACCGGGCTCCCGTACGACACCATCGAGCACCGCCCGGACGGCGGTGTGCTCATCGGCGCGCTGGTCCCGGGCAGCCGGCTGGCCGGTGACCCCGGCGTCCGCGCGCGCTTCCCGGCACTGGCCGCATCGCTGCTGTCGGGGGCCTCCGGGCAGCTGCGGACGGTGGCCACCACCGGCGGCAACCTCCTCCAGCGCACCCGCTGCGTGTACTTCCAGGACGTCACCAAACCGTGCAACAAACGGCGGCCGGACACCGGCTGTTCGGCCGTCCAGGGCCTGCACCGCGATCTGGCCGTGCTCGGCACCTCCGACGCCTGCGTGGCGAGCCACCCCTCCGACATGGCGGTGGCGATGGCCGCGCTCGACGCCGTCGTCCAGCTGCGGCGGGTGAACGGCAGCCCTCGTGCGGTGCCGCTGAACGACTTCTATCTGCTGCCCGGTGACACCCCGCACCGCGAGACGGTGCTGCAACCGGGCGATCTGATCACCGGGGTCGAGCTGCCACCGCCCCCCGAGGGCGCCGCCATGGTCTACCGCAAGGTCCGCGACCGCTGGTCCTACGCGTTCGCGCTGGTGTCGGTGGCCGCCGTGGTCGCCACCGACACCGACGGCACCCTGCGGGAGATCCGGCTGGCGCTCGGCGGAGTGGGCACCCGCCCCTGGCGGGCCCGCGAGACCGAGCGGCTGCTGACCGGCCGGCGGCCGGCCGAGGAGACGCTGCGGGAGGCGGCACGGGCCGAGTTCGCCCCGGCGCGCCCGCTGCCGCAGAACGCGTTCAAGATCGACCTCGCCGTGGATCTCATCACCTCGACCGTGCGCGACCTGGTGGAAGGGAAACGGCCATGACCACGCTCCAGCGGACCGTGGGCGCGGACGTGACCCGCGTCGAAGGACGGGAGAAGGTCACCGGTACCGCGCTGTACGCCTATGAGTACCCGGTGCCGGACGCCCTGTACGCGCTGGCGGTGCAGTCCACCGTCCCGCGCGGCCGGGTGCGCGCCGTCGACACCGGCGCGGCCTACGCCCTCCCCGGGGTGGTCGCGGTGCTCGACAGCCACAACGCACCCCGGCTGCACCCGGTCGACGACCCCGAACTCGCCGTTCTCCAGTCCGCCGACATCGCCTACCGGGGGCAGATCGTGGCGGCCGTGGTGGCGGACACCTACGAGACGGCCGCTCAGGCCGCTGCGGCCGTACGGGTCGAGTACGACGTGGCCGACCACGACGCCGAGCTGACGGACGGCGATCCGCGGATCTTCGTCCCCGACACGGTCAACGGCGGCTACCCGGGGCATACGGAGAGCGGCGATGTGGAGGCCGCCCTCGCCGCCGCGCCGGTCGTCCTCGACGCCACGTACACCACGCCCCCGGAACACACCAGCGCGATGGAACCGCATGCCACCATCGCCGTCTGGGACGAGGACTCGCTCACCCTCTACAACGGCGACCAGGGCCCCTGGATGACGGCCGCCACGCTGGCCGGGCTGTTCGGCCTGCCCGAGGGCGCCGTACGGGTCGTCGCCGACCACACCGGCGGGGGCTTCGGCTCCAAGGCGGTTCCCCGCCCGCCCACGGTGCTCGCCGCGCTGGCCGCCCGCGCGGTGGGCCGGCCGGTGAAGGTGGCGGCCACCCGGCAGCAGATGTTCACCATGGTCTCGTACCGGACACCCACCCTCCAGCGCATCCGGCTCGGCGCCGAACGGGACGGACGGCTCACCGCCGTCTGGCACGACGCGCTCCAGCAGAGCTCCACACTCGCCCCGTACTGCGAGCAGACGGCCACCCCCACCCGCGTGATGTACGCCGCGCGCCACCGCCGCACCACCCACCGCCTGGCGCAGCTGGACGTGCCCACGCCCTCGTGGATGCGGGCCCCCGGCGAGGCGCCCGGGATGTTCGCGCTGGAGAGCGCGATGGATGAGCTGGCCGTGGCGCTGGGCATGGACCCCATCGAGCTGAGAGTGGTCAACGAGCCGTCGGTGGACCCCGAGACCGGCCACCCCTTCAGCAGCCGCAATCTGGTGGCCTGTCTGCGCGAGGGCGCGGCGCTCTTCGGCTGGGCGGGCCGCGACCCCGCGCCGAGGCGCCGCCGGGAGGGGCGCTGGCTGGTCGGCACCGGAGTGGCGGCGTCCCTCTTCCCCGCCATCACCTGGCCCGCCACCGCGACCGCCCGGGTCGAGCCGGACGGCGGTTTCACCGTACGGATCGCCGCGGCCGACATCGGCACCGGGGCCCGTACCGCGCTGACCCAGGTGGCGGCGGACGAACTCGGGGTGGGGATCGACCGGGTCACCCTCGACATCGGCCGCAGCGCCTACGGCCAGGCGCCGTTCGCGGGCGGCTCGATGGGCACGAGTTCCTGGGGATGGGCGGTGGCCAAGGCGTGCCGGGCGCTGGCCAAGCGGCTCGACGAGTCCGCCGGCGCGATCCCGCCCGGCGGACTGGAGGAGCGGGCGGACACCACCGAGGACGTCGCGGCGCGCCGGGACTTCTCGCGCCACGCCTACGGCGCCCAGTTCGCCCAGGTGCGGGTGGACGCCGACACCGGTCAGGTACGGGTGGACCGGCTGCTGGGGATGTTCGCCGCCGGACGCATCATCAACCCCCGGACGGCGGGTTCGCAGCTGCGCGGCGCCATGTGCATGGGGCTGTCGATGGCGCTGCACGAGGGCCTCGAAGTGGACCCGCGGTTCGGTGACTTCGCCAACCACGACCTTGCCACCTACCACATCGCGGCCAACGCGGATGTGCCGGACATCCAGGCGCACTGGGTGGAGGAGGACGACGACGAGCTCAACCCGATGGGCAGCAAGGGCGTCGGGGAGCTGGGCATCGTCGGCACGGCGGCGGCGATCGCGAACGCGGTGTACCACGCCACGGGGGCGCGGGTCCGTGATCTGCCGATCACCCTGGAGCGGGTCCGGGCGGGACTGCCCGCCCGCTGAGCCACCGCCCGGCCGGTGCCGCTGTGCCGCCGCCCGGCCGGTGCGGCTGAGCCACTGCCCGGCCCGGTGCCGCTGTGCGGTCGCCCGGTCCGGCGCTGCTGTGCCACCGCCCGGCCCGGCGCCGCTGTGCCGCCGCCCGGCCGGTGCGGCTGAGCCACTGCCCGGCCCGGTGCCGCTGTGCGGTCGCCCGGTCCGGCGCTGCTGTGCCGTCACCCGGTCCGGCGCCGCTGTGCGGTCGCCCGGCCCGGTGCCGCTGAGCCACTGCCCGGCCCGGTGCCGCTGTGCGGTCGCCCGGCCCGGCGCCGTTGAGCCACTGCCCCGCCCGGCGCCGTTGAGCCACTGTCCGGCCGGTGCCGCTGTGCGGTCGCCCGGCCCGGTGCCGCTGAGCCGCCGCCCGGTCCGGTGCCGCTGTGCGGTCGCCCGGCCCGGTGCCGCTGAGCCACTGCCCGGCCCGGTGCCGCTGTGCGGTCGCCCGGCCCGGCGCCGTTGAGCCACTGCCCCGCCCGGCGCCGTTGAGCCACTGTCCGGCCGGTGCCGCTGTGCGGTCGCCCGGCCCGGCGCCGCTGTGCCGTCGCCCGGTCCGGCGCGCCGTGCGGTTGGTTTACCCGGCGCCCCCGCCGGCGGCCCGGTGGGCCAGCTCCTGGCGGACCAGCGGCAGCAGTTCACGGCCGTAGCCGACGGCGTCGTCCAGCGGGTCGTAGCCGCGGATCAGCAGGGTCGTGACGCCGATGTCCACATAGTCCAGCAGCGCCTTCGCGACCGTCTCCGGGGTGCCGACCAGCGCCGTGGAGTTCCCGGCGGCCCCGGTGGCGGCCGCGGTCGCCGTCCACAGCGCCCGGTCGTGGCGCTCCCCCCGGGCCGCGGCGGCCAGCAGCCGCTGGGACCCCACGTTCTGCGGTTCCGGACCTCCGGTCGTGGGCGAGCCCAGCGTCTCGCGGCCCCACCGGGAGGAGGTGAAGGAGCCCGCCGGGCCATGGGTGGTGATGGTGTCGAGAATCCGGTGCGCCCGCTGCCACGCCTGCTCCTCGGTCGCCCCGAGGATGGGCCGGAAGGACACGCTGATACCGGGCGGTTCGGCCCGCCCGGCGGCCTTGGCGGCCCGGTGCACCGAGGCGATCTGCTCCGCCGTCTCCGCCAGCGGTTCGCCCCACAGCGCGAAGGTGTCCGCGTGCTTGCCGCCCACGGTGTAGGCGGCCTCGGAGGAACCGCCGAAGTACAGGGGGATGCGCGGCCGCTGGTACGGGCGGACCTCGGCGTGGAAGTCCTCGAAGCGGTAGAAGCGGCCGTCGTACCCGAACGGCTCCTCGTCCGTCCACGCCCGCTTCAGGATCTCCAGATACTCGTCGGTGCGGGCGTAACGGTCGTCCTTGCCCAGGTAGTCGCCGTCGCGCCGCTGCTCGGCGTCGCGCCCGCCGCTGATGATGTGCACGGCCACCCGGCCGCCGGAGAACTGGTCGAGGGTGGCGAAGGTACGGGCGGCCAGGGTGGGGGCCACGAAGCCGGGCCGGTGGGCCACCAGCAGCCCGAGCCGCTCGGTGTGCGCGGCGACATACGCGGCCACCTGGGCGCCGTCCGGGGTGGCCGAGCCATAGCCGATGAGCACCCGGTCGAAGCCCGCGTCCTCATGGGCGCGGGCGAACCGCAGCGTGTAATCGGCGTCCACGACGGGGCCACGGGCCGGGTGGATCTCGGACACCTCACGGGTGCCGATCATTCCGATGAACTCGACGGACATCGTCAGCCTTTCTCATGAGGGGCGGAACGCGACCGGGGGGAGGGTCACCGCCCGGCTTCCTCGCGGGTTTCTCCGGTGGCCGCCATCAGCTCCGGCGGCCGCTGTGCGGCGGCCGGAGCGGCCGCCTGGGCGACCAGCTCACGCCACCGCGGCACCCGGTGGCAGGCGGCGAAGCGCCCTTGGCCCACCGGGGCCGGCGCGGGCGCGGTGCGGCAGGAGTCGATGACGAACGGGCAGCGGTGGCCGAAGACACAGCCCTCCCGCGCCGTCCAGGCGGGCGGTTCGGCCGACGGGCGCAGCGCCGCCGCGCCCGGCCCCTTCTCGGCCCGTACGCTCGGCGCGGAGGCGGTGAGCAGCGCGGTGTACGGATGCAAGGGGTGGCTGAACACCTCCCGTACCGGCCCCTGTTCCACCACCCGGCCGCGGTAGAGCACCGCCACCCGGTCCGCGATGCCCGCCAGCGAGCTGAGGTCGTGCGAGATGACGACGACGGCCATCCGGTGCTCGGTGCGCAGCCGGTCCAGCAGCCGCAGCACCCGGTTGCGGTTGGAGGCGTCCAGGGCGCTCACCGGCTCATCGGCGATCAGCAGCCGGGGCCGGGTGACGATCGCCCGCGCGAGCAGCACCCGCTGCCGCTGACCGCCGGAGACCGCCCCCGGCAGCCGGTCGCCGAGGCGAGCCGGGTCCAGGCCCACCGTCGTCAGCGCCTCGTCCACCCGCGCCGCGCTCCCGGCGTCGTCGAGCTGGCCCGCGACCGCGAGCGGCTCCGCCACCGCCCGCCGGACCGTCAGCTCCGGGTCCAGGGCCCGCAGCGGGTCCTGGAACGCGTAACTCATCCGCCCCGAACGGCGGAACGCGCGCAGTGCGCGCCCCCGCAGCCCGGAGACCTCGCGCCCGTCGAAGACCACCCGGCCCGAACGCGGGGCGACCAGGCCCACGGTGGCACGGGCCAGCGTGGTCTTGCCGGAGCCGGTCTCCCCGATGACCCCGACGATCTCCCCCTCGCCCACGGACAGCTCCACACCGTCCAGCACCGGCCGCGCGCCCCGCCGGCCGAAGGCCACGGTCAGCCCGGAGATCTCCAGCAGCCCGCTCATACCGCCACCTCCCGGGCGCCGCGCGCACCGGCCCGCGACAGATCGATCTCCTCGCCGCGCACACACCGCACCCGGCGCCCGTCGGCCGTCTCCCGCAGCGGCACCGGGCCGCTGCGGCACGCCGGCGCGGCGAACCCGCAGCGGTCCGCGAACCGGCAGCCCGGCAGCCGCGCGCCCACCTCAGGTGGCGCGCCGGGGATCACCTCCAGCTCGCGCCGCTCCCAGTCGCCGACCGTGGCCACGCGCAACAGCGCCTCGGTGTACGGGTGCAGGGGGTCGTTCAGCACCCGCTCGGCCGGGCCGTCCTCGACCAGTTCCCCGGCGTAGGCCACCAGGATGCGGTCGCACACCTCGGCGATCACCGCCAGATCATGGCTGACCAGCAGCAGCGCCAGATCGTGCTCGGCGCGCATCCGGGCCAGCAGCTCCAGCACCTCGGCCTGGACCACCACATCCAGCGCGGTGGTGGCCTCGTCGGCCACCAGCAGATCCGGTGCGCAGGCCACCGCGATGGCGATCAGCACCCGCTGGAGCATCCCGCCGGACAGCTCGTGCGGATGGCGCCGGGCGACCTCGGCGGGGTCGTGCAGCCCGACGGCGGCGAACAGCTCGACGGCCCGCTCGTGGGCCCGCGCCCGGTCCAGTCCCCGCTTCACCCGCAGCACCTCGGTCAGCTGACGCCCCACGGTCAGCGACGGGTTGAGATACGAGGCGGGGTCCTGGAAGACGGCGCCCACCCGGGTGCCCCGCACCCGGTCCCACTCCCGGCGCGACAGCCCGGTCAGCTCCTCACCGGCCAGCGTGATGCGGCCCTCGAAGACCGCGCAGCCCGGGGGCAGCAGCCCCAGCACCGACCGGCAGATGAGGGTCTTGCCGCTGCCGGACTCGCCGACCAGGCCGACGGCCTCACCGCGGCCCACGGTGAACGACACATCGCGTACGGCCGTCAGCCGCCCGGCGGAGACGGTGACGCCGAGCCCCTCGACGGACAGCGCGGCCGGCCGGGGGACGGGCCCGCCGGGCGCGGCGGGATCAGGCGACGGGGAGTGCGGCATCGGCCTGCTCCTTGGTGGTGTCGGGGGAGTCGGCGGTGGCGTCCGGGGCACCGGTGGGCAGCAGCTCGTCCGCCCCGGCGTCCCGTACGGCGTCGGCCAGCAGATTGAGCGCCCCGGCGGTGATGACGATCAGCGCGGCCGGGAACACCGGTGCCCAGATCTGCTGGGTGAGGAAGCCCAGATCGGTGGCGAGCATGCCGCCCCAGGTGGCGGCGGGCGGCTGCACACCGACCCCGAGGAAGGTCAGCGAGGAGACCACCAGCAGACACGTGGCCAGCGCCTGGGCGGCCGTGACGATGACCGTCGGCAGGACCTTGCTCCAGATGTGGGTGCGCAGCACCCGCCCCACCGAGGCGCCGAACAGCTCGGCCGACTCCACGTACTGGGCGTGCCGCAGGCTCAAGCCGGCGGCGCGGGTCATCCGGAAGAACAGCGGGGCGTAGAGCACCCCGAGCGCCAGCATGGCCTGGTGCATCCCATTGCCCAGCGCGCCCACGACCGCGATGGCGAACACGGTGAACGGCAGCGTCATCAGCGCGTCGACGACCCGCTGCGCGATCCACTCGCCCACCCGCCCCATCCACAGCGAGACCAGACCGGCCGGCACCCCCACCGCCATCGCGGCAGCCACCGCCTCCACCGCGCCCGCCACCGAGCGGCCACTGCCCTCCAGCAGCCGGCTGAGCACATCGCGGCCCAGATAGTCGGTGCCCAGGAGATGGCCGGGGCCGGGACCGCGCAGCATGTTCCGGGGGTTCTGGGCGAGTGGGTCATGGGGCGCGAGCCAGCCGCCGAACACCGCCAGCAGCGCGATGGCCAGCAGCACCAGCAGCGCCACCTTGGCGGAGGCGGGCCGCCACGCCCGTCGCAACGTCCTCATCGGCGCGTCACCTCCCGGCGCCGGGCGGCGGGGTTCAGCGCGAGCAGCGCCGCGTTGACGGCCACGTTGACGACCAGCACCACCGCGATGGTCACCAGCAGCGTCCCCTGGATCACCGGGATGTCGTGCTGCTCCGCCGACTGGAGGGTGAGCTGGGCGAGGCCGGGCAGCGCGAAGATCTGCTGGGTGACCACCGCGCCGCCGAGCAGCATCGGCACGCTCATCCCGAGCGCCGTGAGCGCCGGTCCGGCGGCGTTGCGCAGGGCATGGCCGAACACCACCCGCCGGGCGCGCAGCCCGCGCATCACCGCGCCCGTCACATAGTTCTCCCGCAACGTCCCCACCAGGGAGGTGCGCAGCTGACGGGCGATGGCGGCCGCGGCCTCCAGGCTCAGCGCGAACGCGGGCATCACGGTGTACCGCAGCCACTGCGCCGGGTCCATGTCCAGCGGCACATAGCCGCCGGACGGCAGCCAGCCCAGCTTCAGCGAGAACACCGTGACCAGCGCGATGGCCACGACGAAACCGGGCAGTGTGCCGAGCAGCGCGCACAGCGCGGTGACGGCGCGGTCCAGCCGGCCGCCGGCCCTGAGCGCGGCGGCGACACCGGCCGCGCCGCCCAGCACCACCGCCATCAGCAGCGCGAGCCCGGCGATGGACAGGTCCACCGGAATCGCCTGCCGGATGCTGTCGGCCACCGGGACGGTGGTGAACCACGAGCGGCCCAGGTCCCCGGTGAAGGCGTGCCCCAGCCACGACACGTACTGCTCCCACAGGGGCCGGTCCAGGCCGAACTGGTGGTTCATCCGGGCGATGTCGGCGGGTGTCGCCGTCTCGCCGAGCACCGCCGCCGCCGGATTGGCCCCGGAGAGCGCGCCGAGACCGAAGGTGAGCGCGGAGGACAGCAGGAAGACCGTGCCCGCCGTGGCCAGGACGCGGCCGAGCGAGCGGGGGACACGGGCCGGCCGTACGGCCTTCCGGCGCATCCGCGCGATATGCGGAGCGAGCGCGGTCATCCGGCCGTCACCCCCTCGAACCGCTGCACCACCGGGAGCGCGGGGATGGGGGAGACGGAGGAGGTACGGGCCAGGGCGCGCGGCACCGTGTAGAGGAACACGTTCGGCATCGTGCGCACCGCCACCGAGGTGGCCGCCCGCAGCACCTCCGGATAGCGCGGCGACTCCAGCGGAGTGCGGCGCACCGCGGCCACGGCGGCCTCCAGTTCGGGCGTGGTCCGGCGGGAGGGGTTCATCAGCCCCTCCGCGCCGAAGAGCACCTGCATGGCCTGCACCGGTGACTCCCGCCCGGCGAACTGGTCGAGGTACAGGGCGCGGGAGTGCTGGACGTACACCACCTGGGAGGCCCGCGCCGCGGGGATGACCTCGATCCGGGCCCGGAACCCGACCCGGTTCAGCTGCGCCTGGAGCTGCTCGGGCGCGCCCTGCGGCTGGGTGGTGGTGATGGTCACCTCGACGCCGTCGTGGTATCCGGCCTCCCGGAGCAGCCGGCGCGCCCGCTCCGGGTCGTGCTCGTACACCGCGCCGAGCCCCGGGTCGAAGCCCGGGTAGCCGGGCGGAAACGGCTGGTGGTCCACCTCGCCGTGGCCGAACTGCTCGCTGTCCAGCAGGGCCTGGCGGTCCACGGCGTACTTCAGGGCCTTGAGGACGGCGGGGTCGTCGAAGGGCTTCATAGTGGTGTTCACATCCAGGACGCGCACCACCATCGAGGGGATGAGCTGCACCGGGAAACCGGCCTCACGCGCCGCCTTCACCTGGCTGAACGGGATCTGGGCCACATTGAGCCGCCCCGACTGGAGCGCGGCGAGCGCCGTGGTCTCATCGGGCTTCGGATACGCCTCGAAGCGCTCGACGGCGATGTGTTCGGCGTTCCAGTAGCCGGGGTCGCGGCGCAGACTGGCCATGGAGTTCTGGGTGTAGGACACCAGCCGGAACGGGCCGTGGCCGACCGGCCGGGTGGCCAGGCGCGCCTCGTCCGCGCCGAACGCGGTGGGGCTGACCACCATGCCGGTCTTCCCGGCCAGCAGCGCGGGCAACTGGTAGTCGGCCTCGGTGAGTTCCAGGACCACGGTGTGCGGATCGGGCGCCCGTACCGTCTCGATGCTGGTCAGCTGGGAGGCGATCAGGGACTCGGGGTGGTTCTTGCCGCGGTCGAGGCTTTTCTTCACGGCCTCGGCGTTCACCGGGGTGCCGTCGGAGAACCGCAGCCCCCGACGGAGGGTGAAGGTGAGCCGCCGGCCGTCGGGGGAGTAGCGCCAGGAGGAGGCGAGCGCGGGCTTGGCGCCGCCCTTGGCGTCGAGCTGGGTCAGCCCGGAGTAGACCAGGGACAGCAGATGGACGTCCCAGCCCTTGGAGGAGAACACCGGGTCCCAGGTGGAGGGCAGATCCCAGCCCCAGCGCAGGGTGTCGCCCCCGCCGCCCGCCCCGGTCGTCGCCACCCCGCCGCAGGCGGCCAGCAGCAGGGAGCCACCCGCCCCCAGCGCGAGCCCGAGCACCGAGCGGCGGCCCGGAGCGGGGTCCGGCGGCGGATCGGGCGGAAGGCGGACGGGAAGCGGCGGGGCGGCGGGAGACATGGCTGGACGTCGCCTTTCGTGGTGTCGACTGCCCCCGGGGCGGCCGTGGAACAGCGCGCGTCACCGCACCTGGCGCGCACAGGGACATGCGAACGGGCGGCGGCCGGTGCGGGCCGGAGGCGCTGGGCCCGGGGCGGACATGCGAGAAGGAGGAGAAGGAGAAGCAGAAAGGGCAGAACGAGCGGAACAGGGCGCTCGGGGGACGTGGCGGACCGCGGGAGCGGGCGGTCAGCGACAGATGGCGCTGGCGGTGCGCCGGAAGTCCACGTATCGGCACACCACGGCGGAGTGCGTCGTCATCATGTGCCCATGGTGAGGGGCCAGACCCCGCGAAGTCAATGGACACCTTTTGGTGTCTCATTGGCCAAGACGGCTACGGCCTGGGGGTTTTCAGCTCGGGGAGGGTGAGTGCCGGATGGGTGGCGGCCTCGTCCGGGTGCAGCCACAGCGGACCGCCCGCCGTGTCCACCCGTACGGCCGAGGGCGGGGGAGTGGCGCCGCCCGTCAGCAGCGACAGATCGGGTCCGGTCAGGCTGCGGTGCTCCGCCAGCGCCTCCTCCGGGCCGGTCAGGGGCGCGTCCCAGAGGTGATGGGGCGCCACCGTGCGCAGCGCCGCCGTGTACTCGGCCATGCTCCGCCACCCCGGTGCGGCCACCCGCCCGCCGGGGCCGGAGAACACCAGGGTGGGCAGGGCGTAACGCACCCCGTCGTCGGTCTCCTTGACGCCCGTGCCGTGCGGACCCGGGGCGTGGAACGCGCGCGCCTCCGGGACGGGGGCACGGGCCTCGGCGTGGTCCCGCCGGACGGCCGCCACCACCGACGGCTCGCCCATCTCCGCGCCCAGCCGCCCCACATCGACACCGTCGAGACCGGCCAGGGCGTCGAGCACCCGCTCGGCGGTATCGGCCGGAGTGCCCAGGACGAACGTGGTCTCGCGCAGCCGCCGCAGCACCCGCTCCGCGGCCGTCGCGCCCTGCCGCTCGGCCGCCTTCGCGGCGAGCGAGGCGGGCCGGCTGGTGGCCGCCACCCACCGCAGCCGGTGTGCGTAGGGCGCCCGCGTATGACGGGCGATATCGGTGATGTAGCGGCTGTACCAGGCGGTCTCGGCCGCCGGGTCCGGCGCCGGATCGTCGCCCTCGTCGAAGAGGATGCCGAACACCCGGCGCCAGCGGACCCGCCCCGCGGTGAGCGCGCGCAGCCGGCGGAACGCGGGCTCCGATCCCCAGGCCCACGGGCAGGCCGGATCGGTGAACTCCACCACCTCGACGGCCCCGGACCCGACGGCCCCGGATCCGACGGCCCCGACCTCGGCGGCGCCGTCGCCGCTCGCACCGCTGTGCCGGGGCCGGCCGGCGCCCGTGGGCGTCATACCGCCAGCCGTTCGCCGACCAGGTCGCTCAGGGCGGTGGTGGTCAGCACCCGGCGCACATGGTCCTCCATCCCGCGCCACACCCCGGGCAGCCCGGCCGCCGGGCCGTGGTAGCCGAGGTCGTCCAGCCGCTCGCCGCGCAGGGTCAGGAACGCGCCGTCCACGGCGAGCACGATGTCCGCGAGCGTCATCTCGGCGGGGTCGCGGGCGAGCCAGTAGCCACCCTCGCAGCCGCGCTGGCTGCGCACCAGACCGGCCTGGCGCAGATCGCGGAAGACCGCCTTGAGGAACCGGAAGGGGATGTCCTGGGAGGTCGCTATCGCCTCGCAGGTGAGCGGTCTGCTCGCGTCCGCGGCCAGCTCCGCCAGCGCCCGGACCGCGTAGTCCGCCTTCGCCGAGATCTGCATACGGTCATTATGCAGCCTGGATCGGCCGTGTTGTGCCTGGTGAGCGAAAGGACACCTGTTGACATCCATTGCCGGGACTTTCTACGGTCGATGCCATGACGACGCCCGGCGGCCACCCCGCGCAGCAGCACGACGCGTTCCATCCGCATCTGAGGGACACCGCCCCCGACGGCCCCCTGCGGACGCGTCTGCACCACATCCGTACCGAGGACGTCGACCCCGGCACCGCCCAGACCGAGGGCATGCGGCGGTTCGCCGCGATCAGCGGTCAGTCGGTGGGGTCCGAGCGGCTCTGGATGGGCCAGACCCATGTGGCGCCGGACACCGCCTCCGCCAACCACCACCACGGCGCGTCCGAGACGGCCATCTTCGTGGTGCGGGGTCACCCCGAGTTCGTCTTCGCCGAGGAACGGGACGGACAGGTGGAGGAGATCCGGCTGCGCACCCGGCCGGGGGACTACATCTTCGTGCCGCCGTATGTGCCGCACCGGGAGGAGAACCCGGACCCCGACGACGAGGCGGTGGTGGTCATCGCCCGCAGCACCCAGGAGGCCATCGTGGTCAACCTGCCGGAGCTGTACGTGCTGGAGCACGGGGAACAGGGGGAGCGGGGAGAGCGGCGGGAGCGGGGGGAGTAACCGACCGGGCCGGCCATGCATTCGGCCGCCGCTCGCGGGTAATCGCCTGTGCTGTGTCCCCTCCACGAACCCCACCGAGGAAAGGAGCGGCATCATGAGCGACGACCGGCGGCCGGAAGAGGGCGAGGAGCGCGGCGGGATCCCCCGGGACCTCCCCGACCAGCAGGCGCAGGACGGGCCCGACCACCTGGACGTGGCGGGCGCCGGCCAGGAGCCCGAGGAGACGGACGACGTCCCCGAGACGGACGAGTCCGGCACGGGGCGGCGGGGGAAGCCGCAGACCGGAAGCGTCCACCCCGAGCAGCCCGTCCCGGACGAGCCCTCGGGGTGAGCGCCCCGGGGCGGAACGGGGAAACGGACGCGGCTCAGCCACCGGCGGGGCGGGCGCGGACATGGATGCGCTCACCCTGCGCCCCGAAGAGGGAGAGGAACTCCACCGGCTGATCCCCGGCGTTGGCGAAGCCATGGGGGGTGCGGGTGTCGAATTCGGCGGCCTCCCCGGCCGTGAGCACCAGGTCGTGTTCGCCCAGCGCCAGCCGCAGCCGCCCGGAGAGCACATAGAGCCACTCATAGCCCTCGTGCACCCGCTGCTCGAGCGGTGCGTCGCGCTCGCCCGGCGGCCGGGGCGGCATGATCTGCTTGTAGGCGTGCAGCCCGCCCAGATAGCGGGTCAGCGGAACGAACGTGTGGCCGTACCGGGTGAACGGCCGCGCGTGGATACGCGGATCCCCGGTGGCCGGCGCCCCCACCAGCTCGTCCAGCTGCACCCCGTACGCCTTGGCCAGCGGCAGCAGCAGCTCCAGCGTCGGTTTGCGCTGCCCCGACTCCAGCCGGGACAGCGTGCTCAGCGAGATCCCGGTCGTCTCGCTCAGCTGGGCCAGGGTGGTGCCACGGGTGCGCCGCAACGCCCGCAGCCGGGGCCCTACGGCGGTCAGCACCTCCGTGAGATCTTCATCAGCCATACCCTCATTTGCCACCTCGGCAAAGCGCTGTGTCAAGTGGCGGCTGCCATGCGCACTCTCCCGCCGTCATGAACCGGTGCGCCGGAACACCCAGTCCATGCGTGGCTCCAGCACGGGCCGCAGGACCCGGCGCACCGGCTGGGTGCACAGCGCGCTGATCATGAGCACCGCGGCCGCGGTGACGGCGAGCTCCCCGAGCGGGGTGTGCAGCCACGGATGGTCGTACCAGTCCCAGAACCGGGACGACTTGATGATGAAGCCGTGCAGCAGATAGCCGTACAGCGTCCCGGAGCCGAGCGCGGTGAACCAGGTCCGGCGCCCCGGCACCCAGGCCAGGAAGCAGGCGGTCAGCACCAGCGCCAGAGCGAAGAGGACGGGTGTGGTGAGCAGACCGGCCCACGGCGGCACGCCGTCCAGCCTCGCCACGCTCGTGCGGTGGTAGAACCACTCCGCGTCCAGCCAGGGCGCCACCTTGTACGCCGTGCCCAGGGCGAGGATTCCGACCGGAAGGGCGATCAGCCGGGCCCGCCGGTTCCGCAGCCGGGTGAAGTGGTCCGGCCGCAGGGTGAGCCCGAGCACGAAGAACGGCAGGAACGCCAGCACCCGCTGGAGGCCCAGATCCCCGCCGCTGTCCGGCGAGGCCGAGGCCAGCGCCGCCACCGCCAGCGCCACCGGCACCGGATGGCGCAGCGCGAGCCACAGCGGGGTGGTGATCCGCCAGATGAACAGCGCGGCCAGGAACCACATCACGTACCAGGGGTCGAGCAGGCTGATCGGATAGCCCGGATCGTCCTGTGCCCAGCGGTAGAACAGGGTGTACGCGACCTCGAACACCACATACGGCACCACGACCCCGGTGAACAGCCGTTTCACCCGCCCCGGGGACATGTCGAAACTCCGCGAGAAGTAGCCCGATATGAGGGCGAACGCGGGCATGTGGAACGCGTACACCAGCAGATAGACCGCGGTGGCGGCCCGGCTGCCGTAGGTGAGCGGCTCCCATGCGTGGCCACAGGCCACCAGCACGATGGTCAGGTACTTCGCGTTGTCGAAGTACGGGTCGCGCGTGCGGCCTTTCGGCGCGGCGCCGTCCCGCGGCCGGGGTACGGCCGGGGGCGTGGTCACACCGGTGGGGCTCTCCTGCTGCACAGATTCTCCTGAACACCTTTGATCGAGCCGACAGTCGAATCCTGGTCGCCTGCCCGGTTCGGCCGTGGCCATGCGGTCCTGGATTCGGAACCCCGTACGATACGTGCGCTCCGGCCGTGACACGCACCGGCTGACGGTACTCGCGGGGATTCCCTGGTGATCTCGGCCTCGGCTTCCTCCCGCAGGGCACGGGGATCACGGCCAGGGCATGGGGAATCACGGCCAGGGCATGGGGAATCACGGCACGGGAAGCGGTCAATCACGACACGGGAAGCCGGCTCAGCGAGGTCAGCTCGGCGTGCGCGGAGGCGAACAGCAGGGCGACGGCCAGGGCACCCGGGTCCGGGACGCCACGGGCGTGGTCACCGGTGTAGCTGGCGCGCCCGCGGCGGGCGCGCAGATCGGTCGTGGCGCGGGCCCCCCGATGCGCGGCGACCGCGGCCACGTGGAGCGCGTGCGCGGGGTCGGCGGTGGGTGCGCAGGAGGCGAGTGCCCGTGCGGCGGGGACGAGGGCGTCCACCATCGTCTTGTCGCCCACCTCGGCCTCGCCGACCCGCTGGATCGCGGCCGCCCCCGCGGCGGTGCCCAGGGCCAGCGCGGCGGTCCCGGGCGGGTCGGCGGCCATCCCCAGCGCGTCGGCGAGTTCCTGGAAGAGCAGCCCGAACAGGGGACCGCTGGTGCCGCCGACGTCGTCCAGGAAGACCCGCGCGGCGGCGTCGAGCGGCACGTCCGGGCCCCTTCGGCCATTCCCCGTGCTGGCCACCAGTGCCTCCAGCGCACGGCGGACACCGTCCATCCCGGTGACCAGGTTGGCGCCGAAGTCCCCGTCGCCCGCCTTCTGGTCGAGCGCGGTGAGCTCGGGTTCCACGGAGCGTACGGTGGCGGCGAACCGGGTCAGCCAGTCCAGGACGGCGGCGTGGGAGAGGCCCTTCGGGCCGGGCTGGTCGGACATGGGCGGGCAACTCCTCGGGACGGTGGGGCGGGGTCAGGGGGTCAGCGGGGTCACAGGGGCCAGGCGGGGGTGCGGGCGGGGGCGTCCCACAGCCGCAGCGCCTCCGCGTCGGTGGCGAACAGGGTCAGCGAGAAGCCCCGCATGTCCAGGGCGCTGACGAAGGTGCCGGTCAGGGAGCGGTCGAGGCCGACACCCCGGTCGTCGAGGGCCTTGGCGACGGCGTGCCGGATGCCGTACAGCTCGAGTGAGGTGATCGAGCCCAGCCCGTTGACCAGGGCGAGCACCCGTGTCCCGGCGGTGTCGGGGAGCGCCGCCAGCAGCTGGTCCGTCATGGTCTCGACCAGCTTGCCGAGCGGTGCGTGCGGGGTGGTCCCCTCGGCGCGTTCGCCGTGGATGCCGACCCCGAACTCCAGGACGTTGTCGGGGAGGGCGAAGGCCGGCGCCCCGGAGGCGGGCGTGGTGTGGGCGGCCGAGGCGACGGCCAGGCTGCGGGAGCGCCGGGTCACCTCGGTGCCGAGGGCGGCCAGGTCCTCCAGGCCGCGTCCCTCGTCGGCGGCGGCGCCGAGGATCTTCTCCACGATCAGGGTGGCGCCGGTGCCGCGCCGGCCGACCGCGATGTCGTCGGAGTCGGTGGCGAGGTCGTCGTCGATGAGGACGCGGGCGCAGTGGATGCCCTCGTGGGCGAGGCGTTCGGCGGCGATGCCGAAGTTGATGCGGTCCCCGGTGTAGTTCTTGACGATGTGCAGCACCCCGTCGGGCCCGGCGACGGCGCGGCTGGCCTCGAAGATCTGCCGGTTGTGGGGCGAGGCGAAGATCCGGCCGGGGCAGGCGGCGTCCAGCATCCCGGTGCCGAGGAAACCGGAGTGCAGGGGTTCATGGCCGGAGCCACCTCCCGAGACCAGCCCGACGCGGCGGGTGGGCGCGGTGTGGCGGGTGCGGAAGTACCCGTGGTCGGGGTGGTAGGCGACGAGATCGGCATGGGCGGCGGCGAAGCCCGCGAGCGCGTCGGGAACGAGAGACTCGGGCGAGTCGCGGAAGTACTGGGGCATGATCTCAGCTCCCTGGGCGAGTGGGGCGGACGGGGTGGACTCGGCGGTCGAGCGCCGTCTCGGCGGTACGAGGGCTCAGGGACAGATCGTCGCCGCGACGCGGCGGCAGGGTGCTCAGGCTGGACAGCAGCGCGACCCCAACGGGCTACCCGCATACGCCGGTCGTGTGGGATCGGCGGACGTCCGGCACCCCCACAAAGCGCCCCCATGTCCCTCGGCGACGTCGAGCGCCACCCCTCGTGCTCTTCGGCCCCGATCCGGTCCACCCTCTGGACCGGCTGAGCGGCGGCTCGGCGGGCCGCGCATCCGGGCCGAGCGCGAGGACCGCGACGCCCGCCTCGGCGGCCCGCCCGCGCGCAACGCCTGCAGCCGCGCCTTTTCGCCGACCCGATCGCCGGTGTGACCTAAAGGCGGAGCGCGGGGCGGTGAGCGGGCGGGGGCGGGGTACCCGGCGCACGGGTCCCATCCACGCGAGACCGGGGAGCCAGGGTGACGGACACGAACACCGGGAACGGCCGGTACGACGGGAACGGCGGCCCTGCCGGCGGCCCGCTGGCGGGCTGCGCGGCGCTGGTGACCGGCGCCTCCAGCGGCATCGGCGCGGCCACCGCCGTGGCGCTGGCCCGGCAGGGCGCGGATCTCGCCGTGGTCGCCCGCCGCACCGAACGGCTGGAGGGCCTGGCCGCCACCGTCCGCGCGGAGGGCCGCTCGTGCGCCGTCCTCACCGCCGATCTGCGGAACGCGGAGCAGGCCCGCCAGTGCGTCGAGGACGCCGTGGAGCGGTGCGGACGGCTCGATGTGCTGGTGAACAACGCCGGCTACGCGACGACCGGCGCCGTCGAGGAGAGCGACCCCGACGGCTGGCGGCGGATGATCGACCTCAACGTGGAGGCGGTACTACAGACCTCACGGCAGGCGCTGCCGCATCTGCTGCGGGCGGCGTCCGACGGCCCGCGCGGGGTGGCGGACCTGGTGAACGTCAGCTCGACGGCCGGCCGGGTGCCACGCGGCAACAACAGCGTCTACTCGGCCACCAAACACGCCGTGGGCGCCTTCAGCGAGGCCATGCGCCAGGAGGTGACCGCCCGCGGCGTCCGGGTGGGACTGGTCGAGCCGGGCATGACCGCCACCGAGCTGACCACCGCCGACTGGGCCTCCGCCGTCGCCCGCGGTATGCCGCGGGAGTCCTGGCTGCGCCCCGAGGACATCGCGCGCTCGATCACCTTCATGGTGACCCAGCCCCCGCACGCCGCGGTCAACGAGATCCTGGTGCGCCCCACCGCCCAGGAGCACTGACCCGCCGCACCCCCGCCACGGCCCGACCGCACCCGCCTCGCCACGGCCCGACCGCACCCGCCTCGCCACGGCCCGACCGCACCCGTCCTGCCACGGCGCCACCGCACTCGTCACGCCGCGGCGCACGCCGCACCCGGCGCGCGGACAAACGTGTCCCCTTCACGGAACTGTGCGCGAGGGATTTACAACGTTGGAAATTATCTCTAGCGTTGCGCCTCGCACGGCCCGGGTCGCTCTTCTGTCACTACTCCTCCCCCTCCACCACTCCTTTCCAGGGAGCGTGCATGACCACGCCGCACCGAAGACTCCTGCCTGCCCTGCTGACCCTCCTGGCCGTCCTGGGCTCGCTCCTGGCCGTCCAGGCACCCCCCGCCGCGGCCGCCTCCGGCACCGTCCTGCGGGACGGCACCGGCCTTTACCCCCGCGCTGTCAGGCTCCAGCACAACGGCGCCGCCAACGGCCGTATTCTCGCCTCGGTCGTCACCTTCCGGAACTCGGACGGGCTCGGCGCCATCTACGAGAGCACCGACGACGGCGCCACCTTCCGCCAGGTGGGCGAGGTGGCCGACCCCGAGGCGGCGGGCGGACAGGGCGAATGCTGCGCCACCCTCTACGAACTGCCGCAGGCCGTCGGCTCCCTGCCCGCCGGGACCCTGCTGTGGTCCGCCTCCATCGGCCAGGACGAAACGAACCGCCGGATGGCCATCCGGGTCTTCCGCAGCAATGACCAGGGGCGCACCTGGTCCTATCTGTCCACCGTGGCCACCTCCAACAGCACCAAGGGACTGTGGGAGCCGGAGTTCTCCATCGACTCCAGCGGACGCCTGGTGGTCCACTACTCGGACGAGACCGACCCCGCCCACAGCCAGAAGCTGGTCGCCGCCCGCAGCGCGAACGGGATCACCTGGGAGGGCTACCACAACACCGTGGCCAGCAACCTCGCCTCCGACCGGCCCGGCATGGCCATCGTGCGCAAGCTGCCCAGCGGCCAGTACTTCATGGTGTACGAGATCTGCGCCGCCCAGGGGCAGTACTCGTGCGTGGTCCACTACCGGACCTCGTGGGACGGCTGGAACTGGGGCGACCCCGCTCACCTCGGCTACCGTCCCGAAACCGCCGACGGCAAGTACTTCACCCATACGCCGAACCTCGCCTGGGCGCCCGAGGCGGGCAACTCCCAGGGCAAGCTGTTCCTCATCGGCCAGGTGCTGAAGAACGCCGACGGCAGCACCGCCACCGGCAGCGGCGCCACCGTGTGGACCAACAGCAACGGCGGCACCGGGACCTGGCGTTCGATCTCCGCCCCGGTGCGGGTGGACTCCAAGACCGTCGACTACTGCCCCAACTACAGCTCGGCGCTGCTCCCGTCGGCGGACGGAACCCGCCTGCTGGAGATCGCCACCGACTACGTGGGCACCGTGTGCAAGCCCTTCTACGCCACCGGGCCGAGCTGACCCGGTGAACACCCCCCGATGGACGTGATGAACACCCGCTGACCCGAGCGGTGTTCACCCGGCCGTCCCCGGACCTCCCGTCCGGCCGATCGGGGCCGGCGCCCGGCACGGCGCGGACGACCGTCCGCACCGGGGCGCCGGCCCCGGCGCGCTTCCGCCTCCTCCGCGTGGGCGTCCGCCGTTGGCCCGGCCAGGTGACGGATGGCGGCCGGACCATGCCCCGAACGCCGTACGGCGGTGACCCGGTGAGCGCACCCGGACACCCGGTGGCCGGCTGTCCGCCCACCGCCGCGCGGCCGTCTGTCCGCACCCCGAGCCACCCGGCTGACCTGCTTGGACGGGATCGGCGGGGGCGGGGTGAGGGGGTGTCGCGCGGCCGGAGGGGGAGTGGCCGGGGCCGCTTCCCGGGGAGCCGGGTGCCCGCCATCCGGCCGACGGCACGGGCCGTGCGGGTGCTCGACCTGCCCGGTCTCGGATGACAGCGTGTGCCGACATGGAGCACAGCCCAGGACCGCAAAACGTGCGCGCGAGGCTGCTGCTGGCCAGCGCCACCATGCTCTTCGTCGAGCTGGCGCTGATCCGGTGGACCGGCGCCAATATCGTCCATCTGAGCTATTTCTCGAACTTCATCCTCTTGGGCTCGTTCCTCGGGATCGGCCTGGGATTCCTGCTGCCCGCCGACCGCGGGCAGTGGCTCACCCGCTGGGCGCCCGTGCCGCTCGCCGTGCTCGTCGTCCTGGTGCGGGAATTCCCCGTGCAGGTGCGGCAGACCAGCGGTGAGGTCATCTACTTCACCGCGGTGAGGACCACCGGGCTGCCCCAGTGGGTGACCCTGCCGGTGCTCTTCGGACTGACCGCCCTGATCATGACGGCGATCGGGAAGATGACGGCCGATCAGTTCCGTCGGCTGCCCTCGCTGGAGGCGTACCGCTTCGACCTGCTGGGCTCGCTCACCGGCTCGGTGTCCTTCGCGGCGCTGTCCTGGCTGCGCGCACCGTCGGTGGTGTGGGGTGTGCTCGCCGCGGCGGCGCTGCTCACCCTGGGCGGGCGCCGCAACACCTTCCGGTACACGGTGCCGCTCGCGTTGATGGTGGCGGTCCTGGCGCTGGAGACGGCGGCGAGCGGTATCTCCTGGTCCCCCTACTACAAGATCGAGGTCACCAGGCCGACCACCGGCAGCCGGGACTACAAGATCTCCGCCAATGGGGTACCGCACCAGTCCATCGCCCCGCTGAAGGTGCTCAGGCGCCCCGACTCCCCCTACGAACAGCCCTACCGCGAAACCCCGGGGAACACCCACCGGCGGGTGCTGGTCATCGGCGCGGGCAACGGCAACGACGTGGCCATGGCCCTCGCCCACGGCGCCCGGCGGGTGGACGCCGTGGAGATCGACCCCCGGCTCCAGGAGATCGGCGCGGACCTGCACCCGGCCAGGCCCTACGACAACCCCCGGGTGCACGTGCACATCAACGACGGCCGGGCCTTCCTGGAGCGGACCGACGCCCGCTACGACCTGATCGTCCTCGCCCTGCCGGACTCCCTGACCCTGGTGTCGGGCGCCAGCAATCTGCGGCTGGAGAGCTATCTGTTCACCCGGCAGGCATTCGAGGCGGCACACCGCCACCTCGCCCCCGGCGGCGCGTTCGCGATGTACAACTACTACCGGCAGAACTGGCTCATCGACCGGTTCGGCTCCACGGTCACCTCCGTCTTCGGACACGCGCCCTGCATCACCCACTACGGGGGCAAGAAGGCGGCCATCCTGGTGGCCGGTGTCACCTCGGGCGACCAGTCCTGCACCACCTCCGCGTGGCGCCCCTCCGGCCCGGTGCCCTCGGCCGCCGGTGACGACCACCCGTTCCCGTATCTGCTGCACCGCACCATCCCCACCCTCTACATCGCGGTGCTGGGCGCGATCCTGCTGGTGACGCTGGTGTCGGTCCGGCTGACCGGGGTCCGGCTGCGGCGCACCGCCGCCTATGCGGACATGTTCCTGCTCGGCGCGGCGTTCATGCTGCTGGAAACCAAGAACGTGATCGGGTTCGCCCTCTACTTCGGCACCACCTGGCTGGTCAACGCCATGGTCTTCGCGGGGGTGCTGCTCGCCGTGCTGTGCGCGGTGGAGGTCCGGCGACGGATGCGCCGGGTCAACCAGCTCGTGCTGCAACTGATGCTGTTCGCCAGCCTCGCCATCGCCTGGCTGATCCCGTCCGACATGGTGCTGGGACTGCCCTTCGCCCCCCGGCTGGCCGCCGCGATCGGGCTGGCCTTCGCCCCCATCTTCTGCGCCAACCTGATCTTCTCCGACCGGCTGGCGAAGGCCGCCGATCCCACGGCGGCCTTCGGGGCCAATCTGCTGGGGTCCCTGTTCGGCGGCACCCTGGAGTATCTGGCCCTGCTCACCGGCTATCAGGCGCTGCTGCTGGTGGTGGCGGTGCTGTACGCGGGTGCCTGTGTCGCCATGCGCTTCACCCGGCGCGGCCCCGGCGACACCACCAGCCGGGAACCGCTCACCGTGCAGACGGCGCCACGCCCCTGAGCGCTCCCTCCCCAGCCGCCCCCGGCCCTTGGGCCGGGGGCGGGCGCGTAGGTGGCGCCCGTCGGCGCGGTCACTCGAACACGCGGTCACTCGAACATGACGTAATCCGGCCGCGGGCGCAGGGCCAGCACCTCTTCCGGGGTCATCAGCCGGCTCCCCTCGGTGTCCTCCTCGTAGAAGAGCTTGAAGCCGGTGCGCACCTGCTCGGGCTGGTCCTTGACGAGCTGCCGCCAGGTGTCCCGCTTCATCCCGGGCGAGCCGATGCCGTCCGCGCTCTTGATGAGCACCACACCCGGCTGCGGGCGCAGCGCGGACTGGTCGCCGACGACGGAGACGGCCACCTGGTGGAAGACGAGCGGTTTCTGCGGCAGATCGTGTTCGGCGACGATCCGGGAGAGATAGCGGGCCACATCGGTGATCTCCTGGCCGCTGGTGTGGCCGTAGGTGGCACCCGGCACCTCGCCCGGACCCATCTCCCACTCGGGGTCCAGGGCTATGCCCACATCCGGATGGACCAGCCATTCGCGCAGCGCCTTGACCTCGCCGAGGACCGATGCCCGGCCCGGCTGGATGTTCAGCAGCAGCAGGGCGCGATGGCGTTTGGCCGCGTCGTGGAAGCGGCGGATCGTATCGGGGGAGGTGCGCGAGCGGTAGGTGCCGTCGGGGCCCGCGGTGCCGTTGGCCACGGTCGCCAGCAGCTCCAGCACCGGCTGTGGTGCGCGGTCCGCGGCGTAGGCGCGGGCGGTCTTCTCGATCTGCCGCACCCGGTCGTCGAGGTCCCCCGTGCCGAGCCGGCCGAGCGCGGCGGCTCCGGGCAGTCCGCAGTAGCCCACCAGACGGTAGCGGGACAGCTCCCGGCCACCCCGGGGCAGCTCCGGCCGCGGTTTCGGGGTGGGGGAGGGGGAGTGTGCGGACGGTTCGGCGGACGGGGAGCGCTCCGCCCCCGTCGAGTCGTGCGGGCCCGCTCCCGAGGCGGAGCGGGCGGTTTCCTCGCCGCAGCCGGCGAGCAGACCGACGCCTGCCGCCGCGGCCACCGCGAGCATGCCACGCCGGGTCGGCGGCGGTGTGCCCGGTCCCGCGCCGCCGTCGCCGTGTGGTACGGCCTCCTGCCGTGCCGATGCCTCCTGAGGTGTCGACGTTCCGGATGTGCTGTGAGCCACGTTCCCTCCGTCCGCGGTGGCCGGCCCCGGCGGACCGGCCACCGGTCTGTGCTGCGGGCCGATGGGTTGTCCGTGCCAGGCAGCCTCTCCGGTCTGACGGAGGCGAAACGGAATAGTGTCCACCGGGTGCCGGGAAGGCGTCGCTTTCAGCCCCGGCGGACGACCGGTGGGCGCGGTGCGGCATCGTCGAACAGGGCCGTCGAAACCGGCGGCCTGTGCCAACCCGCCCTGTAACACACCGCGTTGAACGACGGCATGGCCGGTCAGCCGACCGGTTCGGGCGGGCTCAGCCGGCGGATCGGCTCCCCCTCCAGATAGCCGCGGATGTCCTCGACCACATCCCGGTAGAAGCGCTCGTAGTTGGCCCGGGTCACATAGCCGAGATGCGGAGTGGCCAGCAGATTCGGCAGCGTGCGGAACGGGTCGTCCGACGGCAGCGGCTCCCGCTCGAACACATCGACCGCCGCGCCCGCGATCCAGCCCTCCCGCAGCGCCTGGGCGAGCGCCGCCTGGTCCACGATCGCGGCGCGGGAGGTGTTCACCAACAGCGCCGTGGGACGCATCCGCCTCAGCTCCCGCGCGCCCAGCAGCCCCCGGGTACGGTCGCCGAGCACCAGATGCACCGAGACGATGTCACTGGTCTCCAGCAACTCCTCCTTGGAGCCGGCCGGCCGCACCCCCTCCGCCTCGGCGCGCTCGGCCGTCAGGTTCTGGCTCCAGGCGGCCACCTCCATGCCGAAGGCCCGGCCGACCCGCGCCACCTGGGCGCCGATCCGGCCCAGTCCCAGCAGCCCCAGCCGGCGGCCGTGCAGATCGGTGCCGACCGTGCTCTGCCACGGCCCGCCGTCGCGCAGCGCCGTGCTCTCCGGCACCACATGGCGGGCGAGCCCCAGGATCAGCGCCCAGGTGAGCTCGGTGGTCGGCTCCGAACCACCGCTCGTGCCGCAGACGGTGACACCGTGGCGGGCGGCGGCCCGCAGATCGACCGACGCGTTGCGCATCCCCGTGGTGACCAGCAGCCTCAGCCGTGGCAACCGGTCGAACAGCGTTGCGGGGAAGGGGGTGCGCTCCCGCATGATGACCACGATCTCGCAGTCCCCGATGGCCTCGGCCACCGCGTCCTCACCGGTGATGTGGTCATGCACCGGCACCACGTCCACCGCGTCCAGCACACTCGACCAGTCGGCGCTCGACAGCGCCACGTCCTGGTAGTCGTCGAGCACGGCGCAGCGCAACTTCATCGTCCTACCTCTGTTTCCTCGGGCCGGTACGGTGTTTCTACCACCCGGGGTGGAGCCACCCCGAAACGGGGGCTGACGCGTCGCCACCGCGTTTGCGCCGCCACCCTTCCGGATGACATCGGCTGTGTGGGCGCGGTGTGACGGGCGTGTTTCTTCGCCGAAAGTTGGCCTCTCATGGGGTGCTCGGACACGTGTCGTTGTTTTGTGCAGTGACACACCGGGCACCGCACACTTCTGACAGCAGGCATAATCGCTGTCGCGATGGGCGCAGACGCCCAGAAAGGGGACGAACTGAAGTGAACGCGTTGAGCGCGGACAGCAGTGTGGGATCGACCATCGAGGTGCTGGAGGCCGAACTCCCGCAGCTCCAGAAGCAACAGCAGTCGCTCAAGGGTGATTTGGAGGCCGTCACCAAGCGACTGGAGGCGGTCAGCACCGCCCTGAGCAGCCTTCAGGCGCTCGCCACCGCCACGGTGCCGGAGCAGGCCGCCGACGGCGCCCCGGTGGCGGTGGCGGAGCCGGTGGCCGAGGCCACCCCCGCTCCGGCCGAGCCGGCCGCGGAGCCGGCCACCGAGGCCACGGCCACGGAGCCGGAGTCCGCCGAGGACACGGAGTCCACCGGCGACGCCTCCGCCACCACGCGCAAGGCCGCCATCGGCCGCCAGCGCAGTAGGGGCAAGGCGGCCAAGGCACCGGCCACCGGGCGGGCCACCAAGGCGGCGGCCAAGAAGACCGCAGCCAAGAAGACCGCCGCGAAGGCCGCCGCGAAGGCTCCCAAGTCCGCCAAGGCCACGGTGAAGGCCACCAAGGCCACGGCGAAGACCGCCAAGAGCGCCAAGGCGGCGGAGAAGCCGGCCGAGCCGGCCACCACCTCCGAGCGCTCCACGGGGCTCGCCGACAGCGTGCTCGCCGCGCTGCGCAAGGCCGGCCGTCCCATGCGGGCCTCCGAGGTCAACGAGGCCCTGGGGCGCGACGAGACCCGCACCAATGTGAACTCGGTGCGCAACACCCTGGAGCGGCTGCGCTCCTCGGACCGGGCCCAGCGCTCCGGCCGTGGCCTGTACGAGGCCACGGCCACGAGCTGAGCGGACCGTCAGTTCACCGCCACCGATGTGTAGCGGTGTTCGGGACGGCCGGTGTCCCCGTACTTGAGGGTGAGGCTGATACGGCCCGCATGCTCGAGGTACTTCAGATAGCGCTGGGCCGTGGAGCGGCTGATACCGGTGCGCTCCGCCACCTCGTGGGCGGAGAGCGGCTGGTCGGCCTGGTCCAGGACCCGGCGTATGAGGTCGACGGTGGGCGCGGAGTGGCCTTTGGGCAGGGCGGGGCCGGATGTGTCGGCGGCTGCGAAGGCGCCGAAGATCCGGTCCACCCGCTCCTGACCGGTCTCGCCACGCCCGCCGACGCCTTCGAGGGTGCGGCGCAGCCCCGCGTAGCCGTCGAGCTTGGCGCGCAGTCCGGCGAAGCTGAACGGCTTGACCAGGTACTGCAGTGCGCCATGGCGCATGGCGGCCTGGACGGTGGACACATCACACGCCGCCGTCACCATGATGACGTCGGCGTGGTGGCCGAGCTGGCGCATCCGCCGCACCAGCGTCAGCCCGGTCTCGTCCGGCAGGTAGTGGTCGAGCAGGACCAGGTCGACCGGGGTGCGCTCCAGGGTCGCCAGGGCCTGGGCGGCGGTATGGGCACGGGCGGCGACCCGGTAGCCGGGCACCTGGGCCACATACGCAGCGTTGATCTCGGCGACATGGAAGTCGTCGTCCACGACAAGAACGTCGATCATCGTGACTCTCCTGCTGCGGTGAACTCATGAGTGGGTGTGTCGTCCCCGGTGAGGGCCTCGGGCAGGACGACGGTGAACACCGCGCCGCCACCCGCCCGCGCGGTGACCCGGGCCATGCCTCCGTACCGCTCGGCCAGCCGCCGCACCAGGGCGAGTCCGATCCCCCGGCCACGCGGCGACACCGCGGCGGACCCTTCCGTGGCCTCGGGGCCGGTGTCCGGGAAGCTGGGGAGGGCGGGCCGTTTGGTGGACCAGCCCTCGGTGAAGATCAGATCGCGCATCCCGGGCGGCACCCCCGGGCCGGTGTCGCTCACCCGCAGCACCGCGGTGGTGCCCTCGGCCCTCAGCTCGACCTCGATGAACGGGGTGGGGCAGGGGTGCCCGGCCACCGCCTCCAGCGCGTTGTCGATGAGGTTGCCGAGCACGGTCACCAGATCGCGCGGATCGACCACCCGCCCGGTCAGCCGGGTCGCGGGTGAGATGCGCAGGGCGACCCCGCGCTCGGCCACGATGGCCGACTTGCCGACCAGCAGCGCCGACAGCAGCGGATCGGGCACCCGTTCGGAGATCTGCTCGGCCGAGGCGCGGCGGGCGTTGGTGAGCTCGGCCACGAACTGCGCCGCCCGCTCGTGGAGTCCGAGCTCCAGCAGCCCGAGCAGGGTGTGCAGCCGGTTGGCGTGTTCGTGGTCCTGGGCGCGCAGCGCGTCCAGCAGCCCACGGGTGCTGTCCAGCTCCCGGCCCAGCAACTCCAGCTCGGTGCGGTCGCGCAGCGTCGCCACCGCCCCGCCGTCCTTGGTCGGCATCCGGTTGGCCACCAGCACCCGGCCGCCGCTGACGGTCAGCAGATCCCTCCCCGCGACCCGCCCCGCCAGCACCTCGGTGGTACGGCCGGGCGGCAGCGACTGCTCCAGGGTGCGCCCGGTGGCGTCCGGGCGGACCCCGAGCAGCCGTCCGGCCTCGTCGTTGATCAGGCGGATCCGGCCCTGCCGGTCCAGCGCCACGACGCCCTCGCGGATGCCGTGCAGCATCGCCTCCCGCTCGTCGAGCAGCGCCGAGATGTCGGCGAACGCGACACCGTGAGTACGGTGGCGCAGCCGGCGCGAGACCGCGAGCGCGGCCAGTACGCCCACCCCGAGCGCCACCCCCGCGTACAGCAGCAGCCGGGGCACCGCCGCCAGCAGCTGGTCGCGCACACTTCCGTAGCCGATGCCCACCGACACCGCGCCGACGATCCGCCCGCTGCCGGTCCGCAGCGGCACTTTGGCGCGGGCCGAACGGCCGAGTGTGCCCACGTCGATCTGGAGGACCTGGTGGCCCGCGAGCGCGGCGCCCGGATCGGTGGAGACGTGTTCGCCGATCCGCGCGGTGGTGGTGTGCGACCAGCGCACCCCCCGGGAGTCCAGCACCACGATGTACAGCGCCCCGGTGGCCCGGCGGATCCGCTCCGCCGCCCGCTGTACCGGACCCGAGGGGGTGGGTTCGGTGGTGGTGAGGTCCCGCGCGATGTCCGGATCGGCCGCGGTGGTCTGGGCGATGGCCAGCGCCTGGTGCATCGCCTGGTTGTCGATCTCGGAGCTGAGCGGGGCCAGGAACAGCGCGGTGGCCAGCACCATCACCCCGGCGGTGATGGCCAGTTGTGCGGCGAGCACCTGGCCGGAGACGCGTCGGGGCCATCGGATGCGCATGCTGGGCTCCCTGTCTCCCGTCTGCCGGTCCCTGCCGTCCGGTGCGCGAGCGGTAGTAATTCCTCCGTTTATGCCGCTGTGAAGGCACCGTAAAGGCGCCGGGGGCGTATGCCCAGCCTCCGTGGCGTATTCGTTGCGCGGCCGCGAGCAAAACGAGCAGAACGGGGTTTGTGAGCGCAACGGCGGGTTGTGCCCACAAGACTGCCGCTGTGGCCCGGGTCACTCCTAGCCTCCCGGCCATGAGCAGCCACCCCAGCCCCGCCATCGAGCTGCGGGGAACGAGCAAGGCGTTCCGGACTCCGTCCGGGGCCCTCCACACCGCGGTCAGGGATCTCGACCTGACCGTCGGGCACGGTGAGTTCGTCGCCGTCGTCGGGCCCACCGGTTGCGGAAAGTCCACGACACTGACGCTGGTCAGCGGGTTGGAGGAGCCCACCGAGGGCGAGGTGCTGGTGGCCGGGGAGCCGGTCCGGGGCATCGCCTCCAACGTCGGCTTCGTCTTCCAGCAGGACGCGGTGTTCCCCTGGCGCAGCGTGCTGTCGAATGTGATGGCCGGCCCCCGGTTCCGCGGCGTGCCCAAGGCCGAGGCGAAGGAGCGGGCCCGGGAGTGGCTTTCCCGGGTCGGCCTCTCCGCCTTCGCGGACCGCTATCCGCATCAGCTGTCGGGCGGTCAGCGCAAGCGCGTGGCGCTGGCGTCGACCTTCGTCAACGACCCCGAGATCCTGCTCATGGACGAGCCGTTCTCCGCGCTCGACGTCCAGACCCGTGCGCTGATGTCGGACGAACTGCTGGAGCTGTGGGCGGGCACCGGCGCATGCGTCGTCTTCGTCACCCACGACCTGGAGGAGTCCATCGCGCTGGCCGACAAGGTCGTGGTGATGACGGCGGGACCGGCCACCGTCAAGGAGGTCTTCGAGATCGACCTGCCCCGGCCCCGCAAGGTCGAGTCGGTGCGGCTGGAGCCCCGGTTCGTGGAGATCTACCGGGAGATCTGGTCCTCGCTCGGCGAAGAGGTCCGCATCACCCGTGAGCGGGGTGCCGTCGATGCCTGAGACCGCCGCCACGGCCGCCCCCGCCCTCGGCAAAATCCCCGGTACGGACCGCTCCAGGGCCCGCGCCCGCGCCGCCCGCAACCGCGCGATCCTCGTCCACAGCACCCGTGTGCTGGTGTTCCTCGCCGTCATCGGGCTGTGGGAATGGCTGGCCCGCGCCGCCGTGATCGACCCGTTCAACTTCTCGATGCCCTCCAAGATCTGGGCGCAGCTCAAGGAGTGGGCGCTGCACGGCACCGCACAGGGCTCGCTGTGGGAGCAGATCTGGTACACGCTCTACGAGGCGCTCCTGGGCTGGGGCATCGGTGTGGTGGCCGGGGTGGTCCTGGGGATCGCGTTCGGCCGGATCGCCTTCCTCGCCGATGTGCTCGGCCCGTACATCAAGGTGCTCAACGCGCTGCCGCGCATCGTCCTCGCACCCATCTTCCTCATCTGGTTCGGCCTCGGACCGGCCTCGAAGGTCGCCTCGGCCGTCGTCCTGGTGTTCTTCCCCGTCTTCTTCAACGCCTTCCAGGGCGCACGGGAAGTCGACCGCAACCTGGTGGCCAACTCCCGGATCCTCGGCGCGAGCAACCGCCAGGTGACCCTCCAGGTGGTGATCCCCTCCGCCACCTCATGGATCTTCACCAGCCTCCATGTCAGCTTCGGCTTCGCCCTGATCGGCGCCATCGTCGGCGAGTACATCGGCGCCACCAAGGGGCTCGGCCTGCTGGTCTCCTCCTCCCAGGGCACCTTCAACGCCGCCGGGGTCTACGCGGCCATGGTGATCCTCGCCGTGGTGGCCCTGCTCGCCGAGGGGCTGCTGACCTTCCTGGAGAAACGGCTCTTCCGCTGGAAGCCCGCCCAGCCCGGCTCCGAACGCTGACCCGGCCGTCGGCTCCCCCCGCACCCCCTGCCCCACCCACCGCTCACAAGGACGTGACCCATGCGCAGCTTCGCCAAGTTCTCCGCCGCCACGGTCGCCGCGGCGCTCGCTCTCACCACCCTCACCGCCTGCGGCGACTCCGGCGCCTCCGGCGGCGGGGACGGCAAGGTCAAGATCATGGTGGGTGGCCTGGACAAGGTCATCTACCTGCCCGCGATGCTCACCCAGCGGCTCGGCTACTTCACAGCGGAGGGCCTGAAGGTCCAACTGCTCACCGAGCCCGCCGGGGTGCAGGCCACCACCTCGCTGGTCGCGGGGGACGTCCAGGGCGTCGTCGGCTTCTACGACCACACCCTCGACCTCCAGGTCAAGGGCAAGCAGGTGGAGTCCGTCGTCCAGCTCGCCCAGGCACCCGGTGAGGTCGAGGTGGTCTCCAACAAGGCGGCGGACGAGGTCAAGTCCCCCAAGGACTTCAAGGGCAAGAAGCTCGGGGTCACCGGTCTGGGCTCGTCCACGGACTTCCTGACCAAGTACCTCGCGGTCGACAGCGGAGTGAAGACCAGCGAATTCACCCCGGTGGCGGTCGGCGCGGGCCAGACCTTCATCTCCGCCCTCAAGCAGGGCTCCATCCACGGCGGTATGACGACCGACCCGACCGTCGCCCAGATCGTGGACCAGAAGATCGGCAAGGTCCTGATCGACATGCGCACGCCCGAGGGGTCCAAGCAGGCGCTCGGCGGTCTGTACCCCTCCTCCTCCCTCTACATGAACACCGACTGGGTGAACGGCCACAAGGAGACCGTGCAGAAGCTGGCCAACGCCTTCGTGAAGACCCTCACCTGGATGTCCACCCACTCGGCCGAGGACATCGCCGCCAAGATGCCCAGCGACTACGCGCAGGGCGGTGCGAAGCTCTACGCGGAGTCCATCAAGAGCACCCTGCCGATGTTCACCAAGGACGGTGTGATGCCGGCGGACGGCCCGGCCACCGTCGAGCGCGTCCTCAAGGCGTTCAACCCCAACCTGAAGAACGCCACGGTGGACCTGGAGAAGACCTACACCACCGAGTTCGCCAAGAAGGCGGGCTAGGACCCGCCTGGCCGCGTCCGTCGAGGTGTCCGCTCACCGCGGCGCCGCCGGCCGGGTGACCGTCTCGGTCAGCCGGACGGCGGCGTCCTCGGCGAACAGCCGGCGGCCCGCGGCGATACGGCGCTCCCGCGGCGCGGAGGGCTCGGTGAGCACATCGAGCAGCCGCAGCAGCTCCCAGGAGTCCCGTGCGTGGTCCGAGAGCCCCAGCGCGGCCATCCGCCGGACGCCCTCGCGGCCATGGCCCGGGATGGGGCGGTAGCCGACCACGGGCACCCCGGTGGCCAGCGCCTCCAGCGCGGTCTGGCCGGCCGCGTTGTCCACCACGGCCCGTACGGCGGCCAGCAGACCGGGCATGTCCCGCTCCCAGCCGAGGGCGGCCACCTCCGGCAGGCGCGACAGCTCCCCGCGCAGCCGCTCGTCCCGGCCGCACACCACCACCGGCAGATACCCCGCCCCGGACAGCAGCCGCGCGGTGTCCGCCACCCGCGTACCGGCGCCCCACGCCCCCACGGACAGCAGCACCGGCGGCCTCCCGGGCGCACGCGCCCGGAAGCGCCGCCGCCACCGCGCCGCCCCCGGCGCCGGGGCGAAGAAGCGCTCCGCCACCACCGGTCCGGTGGCGAGCGACGGACGGTCCAGCGCCCGGCGCACCGTGTCCGCGGCCTCCGGGGTGACACACAGATGCAGATCGTTGCCCGGGTGCAGCCACTGGCGGTGCACCGCGAAATCGGTCACCACGACCGCGCTGGGCACCGCCAGCGCACCGCGCGCCCGGAGCCTGCCCGTCAGCTGCGCGGCCAGGTGGAACACCGGCACCACGACATCCGGCCGCTCCCGCGCCACCAGGGCCAGCAGCCGGTCCTCGGCGAGCGCGGCCAGCGGGGCGCTGCCCGGCCGCAGGCCCCTGCCGGGGCGGAAGAACACCCGGTAGATGCCCTCGTACACCACCGGCGCACGGCGGATCGCGGCCCGGTAGAACGCGCGCAGCCCCGCCCCCACCCCGTCCGGCAGCAGCTCCAGCACATCCACCCTTCCGGCCCCCTGGCCCCGCGCCTGAAGCCTGCGCACCAGCTCAGCGGCGACCGCGTCATGCCCGGCCCCCATCCCGGCGCTCACGATGAGAAAACGTGCCGACGACGGACGCATGGCCACCTCCGGTGGTGCGAGGCGCGGCTCCTCATGGCTCACTGGAGGTATCCGCTCCGCGTGCCGTCAAACCGCGCGCTCGACGGCCGGTGACCCAGGAGAAGCAGCCGGCCGGCGGCGAGACAGGGAGATGCCATGACCCGACCCCTCCCGGACGCACCCCTCAACCGCGGTCAGGCGCGGGACACCGGGAGTCCCGCCGCCACCGGGACCAGGGTCGCGCTGGTGACCGGTGCCTCCTCGGGCATCGGCGCCGCCATCGCCGACCGGATCGCGGCCGAGGAGGGCTGGCGGCTGCTGGTCAGCGGCCGCCACCGGGAACGGCTCGACCGCGTGGCCGCCCGGACATCGGCCCTCGCCCTGCCCGTCGACCTGGCCGCGCCGGAGGGCCCGGAGGCGCTGGTCCAGGACGCCCTCCGGGCCGCCGGACGGGTGGATCTGCTGGTCGCGGGGGCGGGCGTGGGCTGGGCCGGACCCTTCGCCACGATGCCGCCCGCCGCCATCGAACAGGTGGTCCGGGTCGATCTGCTCGCCGCGATGCGGCTGGTCCGCACGGTCGTACCCCGGATGAGGGCCGAGCGGCGCGGACACATCGTGCTCATCGGATCGGTGGCCGGGACCGTCGGGGTGCGCGGCGAGGCGGTGTACTCCGCGGCCAAGGCGGCGCTCGGGGCCTTCGCCGACGCCCTGCGCCTCGAGCTGTGCCGGGCCGGGGTGCGCGTCACCCATGTGGTCCCCGGCGTGGTGGACACCCCGTTCTTCGCCCGGCGCGGCGCCCCGTACACCCGCCGGCTGCCGCGTCCGGTGCCGCCCGAGCGGATCGCCGACGCGGTCTGGGACGCCGTCGAACGCGGACGGGACGAGGTGTACGTACCGGCCTGGATGCGGCTGCCCGCGGTGGTCCGCGCCATGACCCCCCGGCTGTACCACCGGTTGGCCGCACGCTTCGGGTGAACGCCGGTGAACGTCGCGGCCGTCGTCCTCGCCCTGCTGTCCGCACTGGGCAACGGCGCGGCGTCCGTACTCCAGCGGCGGGCCGCGATGGACCAGGTCCGGGAGGAGCGGGGCGCCCGGGGGCCGAAGCAGAACCTGCTACGGCTGACGCGTCTGCTGCGCCGCCCGTACTGGCTGGCCGGGCTGGCCGCGATGGTGGTGTCGGCGGTGGCGCAGGTGGGCGCGCTGGCCGTCGGACGGCTCTCCGTGGTCCAGCCGCTGCTGGTCAGCGAGCTGCTGTTCACCCTGGTGGTCGGCTCTCTGGTCTTCCGCCACCGCCCGGACGGCCGGACCTGGCTGTCGTTCGTGACGCTCGCCGCGGGGCTCGCGCTCTTCCTGGTGGCGGCCGATCCCTCGCACGGCCAGAACACGGCACAGAACGGCGAGTGGCTGCCCGTGGGCGTGGCGGTGGCCATCGTCGTGGGCATCCTGATCGCGGTGGCCCGGATGCTGCGCGGGGCGGCGCGGGCCGCCACCCTCGGCTGCGCCACCGCCGCCTGTTTCGCCTGTACGGCCGCCCTGATCAAGGAGTTCACCGGGCGGTTCTCCGGCGGAGTGGCCGAGGTGTTCACCGACTGGCCGCTGTACGCGGTCTGCGCCGTGGGCCTGCTGAGCTTCCTGCTGCTGCAGAGCACCCTGCGCGCGGGGACCCTGGCCGCCTCCCAGCCCGCGCTCACCCTCGGCGACGCCCTGGTGAGCGTCACGCTGGGCTGGGTGCTGTTCGGTGAACGCGTCGAGCTGGGCCTGCGCGTCCTGCCCGAGGTGGCCGGCATCCTCCTGATGGCGGCCGGCATCGTCGGGCTGACCCGCTCGCCCGCCATGTGCGGCGGCTGGGACCAGGCCGTCCCCGGGCACCCGGACCTGGCGGCGCGGAACGCCGGAAAGCCACGGCCACCGCTCCCCGGACGGCGCGGGCACCCGGGCGGCGGGGGGACGCCATGAGCCTGCGCCACCACTGCGGTGTCCTGCTGCGCGACGCGGCGCTGCTGGCGGCGGCCGCCCACATCGCACCGGCCGGCACCTGGCTGCCCGGCCCCCGGCGCGCCCTCTTCCCCGCCCTGGCGGGCCACGGCCGGTCCGACCATGTGGCCCTCACCTTCGACGACGGACCCGATCCGCGCACCACACCGCGCTTCCTCCAGGTCCTGGACGAGCTGGAGGTGCGGGCCACCTTCTTCGTCCTGGGGGAGGGGATGACGCGCTTCCCGCGCACCACGCTGGAGATCGTCCGCCGGGGCCATGAGCTGGCCGTCCACGGCTGGACCCACAGCCGCCCCTGGCTGCCCACACCGGCCAGGGACGCCCACGAGGTCGCCCGTACCGCCCGCGCCCTACGGCTGGCCACCGGCGCGGCACCGCGGTGGTACCGGCCGCCGTACGGCATCCTCACCGGCGGCCGCTGGCTCGCGGCGGCACGGGCCGGACTCACCCCCGTCCTCTGGTCGGCCTGGGGACGCGACTGGTCCGCGGACGCCACCGCGCGGTCGGTGCTCGCCACCGTACGACGCGATCTGCGCGGTGGCGCCACCGTCCTGCTGCACGACACCGACCGCGCCGCGGCCCCCGGCTGCTGGCGCGCCACGCTGGCCGCGCTGCCCGCGGTGGTGGCGGAGTGCCGGGCCGCCGGCTGGGAGGTGGGACCGCTGGCCGAGCACGGGACGCGCCGATGGGCTCATGACCACCCGACACGCCGATGAGCCGCCGAGCGCGGGACACGCCGCCGAGCGCACCCGGAACACGCCGCCGGGACGGGCTCAGCCGTGGCGGAGGCGGGCCATCTTCCGGGGGTCCACGATGCGGTCGAAGTCCTCGGCGCCGATATGACCGCTGGCGATGGCGGCCTCGCGCAGGGTCGTGCCCTCGGTGGCGGCCTTGCGGGCGATCTCGCCGGCCCTGTCGTGGCCGATCTCCGGGGACAGCGCGGTGACCAGCACCAGCGAGCGGGCGAGATACTCGTCGATCTGCTCACGGTTCAGCTCGATGCCCTCGACGCAGTACGTGCGCAGCTTCTCGCAGGCGTCGGCGAGGATGCGGGCGGAGTGCAGGAAGTCGCGGATGACGAGCGGCCGCGCCGTGTTGAGCTGGAAGTTCCCCTGGGTGCCCGCGTGCGCGACGGCGCCGTCGGCGTTGAGCACCTGGGTGCACACCATCACCATGGCCTCGCACTGGGCCGGGTTGACCTGGCCGGGCATGCTGGAGCTGCCCGGTGCGTATCCGGGCAGCGTCAGCTCCCCGATTCCGCAGCGCGGGCCGGAGGCGAGCCAGCGGATATCGTTGGCAATCTTCATCAGCGGCACGGCGAGGCCCCGCAGCCCGGCGGAGGCGGCCACCAGGGCGTCCACACCGCTCTGCGCGGCGAAGGGGTTGGACGCCACCTTGAACGGGTGGCCGGTGGCCGTCGCGATCTCCCGGGCCACCGCCGGGCCGAAGCCCTCCGGGGCGCCCAGCCCGGTGCCGACCGCCGTGCCACCGATGGCGAGCTGATAGAGGTCCGGCAGCGTGGCGCGCAGCCGCTCCAGCGCGTCGGAGAGCTGGGCGGCATGGCCGGACCACTCCTGTCCCACGGAGAGGGGGACCGCGTCCTGCACCTGGGTGCGGCCGGTCTTGAGGACGTCGTACCAGGCGCGGGACTTGGCGGCGATGGCCTCCTGGAGCAGGCTGACCTGCGGCAGCAGGGGGTCGTGCAGAATGCGCACGGCGGCGATGTGCATGGCCGTGGGGAAGGTGTCGTTGCCGGCCTGGCCCAGATTGACGTGGTCGTCCGGGTGCACCGGGTCCTTGCTGCCCAGGACGCCGCCGACCAGCTGGACCGCGCGATTGCTGATGACCTCGTTGACGTTCATGTTGGTCTGGGCGCCGGAGCCGGCCTGCCACACGTACAGCGGGAAGTGGTCGTCCAGCGCACCGGAGACCACCTCGTCGGCCACATGGGCGATCAGATCGGCCTGCCAGCCCGCCAGCCGCTCCTCCCGCCCGTTGACCAGCGCGGCGGCCTTCTTGACGTAGCCGTAGGCGTGGTAGATCGCCTTGGGCATACGGTCGTCGCCGATCGCGAAGTGGATCAGGGCCCGCTGCGTCTGGGCGCCCCAGTACCGGTCCGCGGGGACCTCCACGGCCCCCAGCTCGTCGGTCTCCCGGCGGGTGCCGGTGGCGTCGATGCGGGTGGGCAGGTCCCGGACCCTCGGGGTGCCCTGGGCACCCCGGCGCCTGTGGGGCGTGTTCATCGCGTGCTCTCCCAGACGGATGGCAGCCGATCCCTCACCACACACTCCGCTCACGGCCGATGCCCTCACCGCCAGTGTCGCCCCGCACCGCCCCGGCCGCATCCGGCGCCGGGGCCCCGGCCCGGAGCGGACCCGCCCCGCCGATCCGGCGCCGTCGCCAGTACCCGACATGATCGGGCACAGGATGTCGGGTCCGGCACCCCGTGCGCTGCCTAGCGTGGTGGTCGTCACGAGGAAGGAGACGGGGCGTGCTGAAGAGGCTCAACCAGGCGATGGAGCACATCGAGCGCCACCTCGACCAGCCCATCGACGTGGCCGAACTGGCGCGCATCGCGGCCACGTCGGAGTACCACCTGCGCCGGATGTTCTCCGCGCTCGCGGGCATGCCGCTGTCGGAGTACATCCGGCGTCGGCGGCTCACCCTGGCGGGCGCGGAGGTGCTCGCGGCGCGGGAGACGCTGCTGGAGATCGCGGTGCGGTACGGCTACGGCTCGGGCGAGGCGTTCGCCAGGGCGTTCCGCGCCATGCACGGAGTCGGGCCGGGCGAGGCCCGGCGCACCGGCGCCACGCTCAGTTCGCAGCCCCGGATGGCCTTTCGTCTCATCGTCGAGGGGAGCAGCAGTATGCGTCATCGCATAGAGAACAAGCCGGACTTCGCCGTCGTCGGTCTCAAGGCCCGCGTCCCGCTGGTACACGCGGGGCCGAACCAGGCCATCATGGACTTCGTCCGTGGTATCGGCCCGCGGACCCTGGAGCGGTTGGAGAAGCTGTCGGACCAGGAGCCGCACGGCATCGTCGCGGTCTGTGACGACCTGGACCCCAGCCGTGCCGAGGGCACGGAACTCGACTACTACCACGGAGTGGTCACCTCCGCCGCCGCCCCCGAGGGCACCACCGCCCTGGCCGTCCCGGCCGGCGCCTGGGCGGTCTTCACCACCTCCGGGCCGGCCCCGCAGGCCATCCAGAACCTGTGGCGGGATGTGTACACCCAGTGGTTCCCGTCGAACCCGTACCGCGGCCGCCCCGGTCCCGAGATCCTGCGCACCCGGCTGTCGCCGGACAGGACCGAGGCCGACGCCGAACTGTGGCTGCCGGTGGAGCAGGTATCCGGCTGAGCGGGACGGCAGGCTCCGGGAGGCGGCGCCGGCGCCTCGGCCGGCCCGCCGGGCCGGCCGGACCGCCGGCGCCGGCCCACGTCGGGCCGGCGCCGGTCAGACGCGGGTGCGCAGCCGGATGAGGGTGCCGTCCGCGTCGGCCTGCATCTGCACCACGTCGCACAGCATGCGGACGCCCCACAGCCCGAAGCCGGGCTCCGCGTCGGCCGGCGGGGTGAAGCCCCACAGGGCGTCCGGGTACCAGTGGCCGGGGCCGGAGATCTCGCAGACCAGATCGCCGTCGTGGACCCAGGTGCTCAGCCGTGCCGGGGCCTCGCCGTGCCGGATCGCGGTGGCGGTCACCTCGCTCACCGCCGCGACCAGGTTGCGCAGCGCGTCATGGCCCATGCCGTGCCGGCTCGCCCGCTCGGCGACGAAGGCGCGCACCTCGTCCAGCCGGGTGGAGACGACCGGCACGGACTCGGCCGTGCGCGGGGCGGGCGGCAGGGGGCGCCGGTCGCAGGTGGCGCTGAACGGGCCGGGGTCGGTGTAGGCGTCGCTCCGCTCCGGCCCGTGGCCGTCGATGATCTCGGGGTGGGTCTGGCGCGCGTAGGCGAGGATCTCGGGGTGCAGCAGGCGGCGGTCGTAGCAGCAGATCGCGCGGGCACCGGAGTGGGCGAAGGCCGCGTTGACGATCGACTCGTAGCGCGCCCACTCCACCACCTCGAGCGGGGTGCGGCCCTGCCACACCGGTTCGGCGATCACCCGGACCCGGCGCGGCTTCTCGGCCTTCACGAAGGAGTCGTAGGCGGCGATGGTCTTGACCGGGTGCTGGTACCAGCTGAGCGCCTCTTCGAACTGCACCGCCTTGGCGTCCTGCCCGAGCGCGTCCCGCAGCGCCGCGATGTTGGAGGTCGCGGCCACGACGGCCACCGCCTCGTCCGCCGCCAGCCCCTCCCGGAGGAAGGGGACGCAGATGTCGACCACTTCCTCCTCGTCGCGATAGAGGAATCCACGGTGCACCATCGCGTCGCGGTGGTCGGCGACGGGGCTGCTCGGGCTGGTCATCGGGCCTCCCTGGGGCTCGGCCGGCGAAAACACGGATGTGCGTCATCGAATTACCGGACGGTATAGCGCAGTCTGCCACTTCCCGCGTCCGTCGCGCAGCCCCTTCCGGTGGTACATGGACGGCGAGTTGATGCTGCATTAGCATCCTCGGACGTGACAGAGCTGAAGTACATCAACGCAAATGGACTTGATTTCGGGTATTTCGAAGCGGGTCCGGCCGACGCCCCATTGGCGCTCTGCTTGCACGGCTTCCCGGACACCGCGCACTCCTGGCGCCATATGCTCCCCGCGCTCGCGGACGCGGGCTACCACGCCGTCGCGCCCTTCCTGCGGGGCTACGCCCCCACCGGCATTCCCGCCGACGGCGCCTACCAGGCGGGTGCGATCGCCGCGGACGCCAACGCGCTGCACGAGGCGCTCGGCGGCGACGGTGACGCCGTGCTCATCGGCCACGACTGGGGCGCCATCGCCGCCTACGGGGCCACCGCCAGCGCCCCCGAGCGCTGGCGGCGCGCCGTCACGATGTCGGTGCCTCCGCTGGGCGGTGTGCTGGCCGACTTCTTCAACTACGACTACGGCCAGTTCAAGCGCTCCTTCTACATCTTCCTGTTCCAGACGCCGCTGGCCGAGGCCGGGGCGGCGGCGCACGACATGGCCCTGATCGACGGCCTGTGGCGGGACTGGTCGCCCGGCTACCAGGACGCCGCCGAGGACATCGCGCACGTCAAGGAGAGCCTGCGGGACCCGGCCCATCTCGCCGCCGCGATCGCCTACTACCGGGCGCTGTTCGACCCGACCCGCCATGTGGCGGCGTACGCGGCCGAGCAGGAGGCCGTCACCCGGACCGGCGAGACCCCCATCCTCTACCTGCACGGCACCGACGACGGCTGCATCGGCGCCGATGTGTCCCAGCGGGCCGAGGACCACCTCCCGGCGGGCTCGCGGATGGAACTGATCGACGGCGCGGGGCACTTCCTCCACCTGGAGCGGCCCGAGCGGATCAACCGCGAGGTGCTGGCCTGGCTCGCCGAGTGACCAGGCGGCCCGGCGCGCGGACCTGACCGTCATAACGCGCCTGACCAGGGCCTTCTACTGCGGAACGCGGCACGGCCGCGGCGGTGACCGGGACCGGGACGGACCCGGTGGAGCCGCCGCGGCCCGTCGCTTTACCGCCGATATACCGCCGCTGATCCGCCCTCTTCCATGCTGGACGCATCGCTACAGCCGCCCGGTCGGGACGCGTCTGGAGAGGGCCTGTGAACGTCGACCAGCAGCATCAGCCACATACCGGGGACGAACCCCTCTACGCCTGGCACACCTTCCAGCTCTGCGGCGGGGTGGAGGGGTCCGGTCCGAGCGGCACCTGCCGGGCCGAACACACCGCCCGCGCCTGCCTCGAAGCGGCACTCCAGGCCGCCGCGGCCCACTCCGGCGACGCGTACTCCTGGGGGCAGCTCAGCCGGGTGTCGGCGGATGTCGACCTGCCCTTCCACCTGTGGGTCCGGGACCCGGTCGCCTGGGCCGAACCGGGGCCCAGCGCCACGGTCACCTGGCGTCCGGGCGCGGCGCCGCGTCCACAGTGACCCGGGACCGTCCGCGGTGAGGCGAGGCAGTGCTATCGGTAGGGGAATCACGATGAAGAGCAGCGGGCCCGGCATAGGGCTCAGGACAAGGGAGTGGCGGCCGTCCGACCACGGCCGGCTCGCGGTCAGCAAGGCGAATCCGGCCCGGGTCTACAACTATCTGGTCGGTGGTAAGGACAATTACCTCGCCGATTACGAACAGGCCCAGCGTTTTCTCGGAGTCGCCCCGGAGATCCGCGACACCGCCCTCTCGAATCGGCGATTTCTGCACCGTGCCGTCCGTCATCTCGCCGCCAGTGGCATCAGCCAATTCCTGGATATCGGTGCGGGATTGCCGGCGAACCCGAATGTGCATGAGATCGCCCAGGCCGTGAATCCCCGGGCCCGGGTGGTCTACGCCGACAACGACCCCATCGTCGCCAGCCACGGCCAGGCCCGTCTCTCCGTCTCCGGCACCACGATGGTCAGGGCCGATATCCGCTCGCCCGACGACCTCCTGGGCCATGAGGAGCTGCGCCGGCTGCTCGACCCCACGCAGCCGGTCGCGATCCTGCTCACCCTCGTCCTCGAATACCTCGAGGACCTGGAGGACCCCGTCGGCATCGTCCGCCGGCTCATGGACTGGGCCGCACCGGGCAGCTGTCTGGTCCTGTCCCATTCCACCGGTGACTTCACCCTCGACCACGACCGGGAGTGGGAGGTCATCAGCTTCGAGGGACCGGTCTCCCTGGTCTCCCGCGACCGTGCCCAGATCATGGAGTTCTTCACCGGCCTCGAACCGCTCGCCCCGGGCCTGGTGCAACTGTCCTCCTGGCGTCCGGGCATCGGCGCCGCGCACGACCCCAGCCGGATCTGGGCCTACGGCGGGGTGGCCCGCAAGCCGTAACCCCGCCTTGCGCGCGCAGGACGCCCGTGACCGGCCCCCACGGCCCACGACCGGCATCCGCCCCGGCCGCCCGGTGACCCCAGCAGGTCACTCGCGCGGACCGGGGCCGATCTGCAAGGTCATACAGGCGGGGAAGAGCCCGCTCCAGGTGTGCCCGCGCCAGCTCTCGTACGTGCCGCGGCGCTTCCACACGGGCAGGGCCTGGTCCATATGGGCCCGGCCCTCATCGAACCTGCCCTGTTCCATATAGGTGATCCCGATCTCGTACAGGGCGAAGCCCTCGTGGTGGATGTTGCCCGTGCGGCGGGCGTACTCCAGGCTCTCCTTGAAACAGGTCAGGGCGTCCTCGGGGCGGCCCAGGCCCCGGTGGGCCCGGCCGAGGTTGCCCAGGCCGATCACCTCGGCCGGCAGGTCCCCGGCCGCGCGGGCGAGGGCCAGCTGCCGCTCCTGCACCGTGATGGCCTCCTCGAACAGGCTCAGCTCGCACAGCGCGTCCGCGAGATTGCACAGGGAGCGCAACTCGCCCGCCACGTGGCCCAGTGCGCGCCAGAGCTCCAGCGCCGACTCCAGGCAGACCCGTACCTCGTCATAGCTGTGCTGGAGCCAGTACGCGGCGGAGAGGCCGTCCAGCGCCCATGCCTCGCTCTCCAGGTCGTCCAGGCGGCGGGCGATCTCGATGGCCAGCTCGTTGACCGTCTGGAGATCCTGGGCGTGGGCCCGGGGGAAGAGGAACCACTGGAGCGCCCGCGCCAGCGCCAGCCCGAGGCGTGCGATCGCCTCGGGCTGGGCGGGCTCGGCCGCGTGGGCGACGGCGGCCAGCAGATTGGGGAGTTCGCTCCTCAGCCAGCCCTCGGCCTCGTCGTGGCCGGTCAGCGGGACCGCCGGGCCCGCGACGGGATGCCGGGGCCAGGGGCGGAGCGGATCGAGCAGGGTGACCGCCTGCTGGGCGGTGGCCGCATAGCAGGACAGCGCCCGCTCCAGCGCCGCCGTGCGCTCCGCCTCGGACTCCTCCTGCTCGGCCTGTTCCAGGGCGAACAGCCGCAGCAGGTCGTGCATGTGGTAGCGGACCGAGTCCCGGCTCTCCAGGAGCTGGGCGTCCACCAGCCGCTCCAGCGCGTTCTCGGTGCGGTCGGCGGGCAGGTCCAGCAGCGCGGCGGCCACCGGCAGGCTCACATCATGGCCGTGCACCACGCTGAGCAGCCGGAAGGCGCGCACCGCGTCCGCGTCGTCGGAGCGCCGGCCGAGCCGGAATCCCTCGTAGCTGACCTGGAAGCTGATACGGACGGCGAGATCGCCGAAGCGCAGCTCGTCCAGCCGGCCGCGGGCGTCGGTCAGCTTCGTTACGAGGGTGCGCAGCGGCCACGCGGGGCGGGCGGCCAGCCGGGCGCCGGCGATCCGCAGCGCCAGCGGCAGCCCGCCGCACAGCCGGGTGATCTGCTCCGCCTCGGCGGGCTCGGCCCGCACCCGCTCCGCGCCCACCACCCGCTCCAGCAGCGCCACCGCCTGGTCCTGGGGGAGTACGTCCAGGTGCAGATGGGTGGCGCCCTCCAGGGTGGTCAGCATCTCGCGGCTGGTGACCAGCGCGGCACAGCCCGGCCCGGCGGGGATCAGCGGCCGCACCTGGTCCACGCTCTTGGCGTTGTCGAGGATCACCAGCAGTCTGCGGCCCGCCGCCAGCGAACGGAACTGCGCGGACGCCTCGTCGGGGTCGCTCGGCACGTTCGAGCCGTCCACGCCGAGGGCGCGCAGGAACCGGCCGAGCACCTCGCCGGGTTCCAGGGCCGACTGCCCGGCGGTGGCCCCGTACAGATCCACATAGAGCTGGCCGTCGGGGAAGCGGTCGGCCAGCTGGTGCCCGGCGTGGATGGCCAGGGCCGACTTGCCGACCCCGCCGGTGCCGTCGATGGCCGCGAGCATCACCGACCGTCCGCCCGCGCCCTCGTCCGCCTCCGGGTCCCCGCCGGCGTGCAGCAGCGCCTCGATCACCGCGACCTCGCCGTGCCGGCCGGTGAACGCGGGGCTGGCGGGCGGCAGTTGGCGCGGGCCCCGGGGGGCCTTGCGCGGGGGTGCGGCGGGAACGGGCCGGTCCTCCTGCGGGGCGGGCGCCGTCAGCAGCGAGGCGTCGGCGTTCAGGATCCGCTCGTGGAGCCGGCGCAGCGGCGGGGTCGGCTCGACCCCCAGCTCCTCGCTCAGCAGCCGGCGCAGATCGCGGTAGGCGGCCAGGGCGTCGGCCTGCCGGCCGGACCGGTACAGGGCCAGCATCAGCCGTCCGCGCAGCTCCTCCCGGAACGGATGCTCGGCGGTCAGCGCCTCCAGCTCACCCAGGACGGCCGCATGCCGCCCGCAGCGCAGGTCCGCCTCGATCCGGGCGTCCACGGCCCGCACCCGGCACTCCTGGAGCCGGGTGGCCTCCGCCGCCACCGCCGGGGTCGGGGGCACATCGGCGAACGGGGCGCCGCGCCACATCGCCAGCGCCTCGCGCAGCCGCTCGGCGGCGGCCTCGGGCGCCTCCCGGTCCAGGCACCGCCGCCCCTCCTCGACCAGCTGCTCGAAGCGGTGGGCGTCGAACTCGGCGGCCTCCACGGACAGCCGGTAGCCGTGCGCCTTGTAGCCCTGCTTCTCGGTGACCAGGGTCCGCCCGGACTCGTCGGCCAGGGTCTGGCGGAGGCGGGAGACATAGGTCTGGAGCAGTTTGGTGGCGCTCTGGGGCGCCCGGCCCTCGCCCCAGAGTTCGTCCAGGAGCCGCTCGGTGGACACGGTCTGGTTGGCGTGGCACAGCAGCACCGCGAGCAGCATCCGCCACTTGGCCGGCCCCAGGGAGGCCCACTCCTCGCCCTTGCGCAGCTCCAGCGGCCCCAGGACCCGGTATCGCACCCGTCGCCTTCCGTCGGCTCGTCAACTGACCACTCCGCAACGGTTATACCTCCGGTGTGGCCCTGACGCGTATCGTTTCATCCGCGCCGGAGGTGTCCTCGCCGGGTACGGGCGTGCGGATGACCGGAAAACGTCGCGCCGGGGCCCCGGCGGACAGCGGAGGTCAGAACGGCTGGTCGCCCTCGATGGCCACGCGTTCGGCGACCCTGCGGTGCGGGGCGTAGTCATTGGCCGCGTAGTGCTGGGTGGCGCGGTTGTCCCAGAACGCCACATCGCCCGGCTGCCAGTGGAAACGCACCTGGTACTCCGGGACGTGCGCCTGCCGGCACAGGAAGCTCAGCAGCCGGTCGCTCTCCGCCCGCTCCATCCCGGTGATCCGGGTGGTGAAGGAGGTGTTGACGAACAGCATCCGGCGGCCCGTCTCCGGATGGGTGCGCACGACCGGGTGCTCCACCGGCGGGAACATCTCCTGGAACGGGGCGAGCCGCTCGGGTCCGTAGAAGCGGGCGAAACCGGGGATGAAGTCGTGGACGGCGGTGGCACCGTCGATACGGTCCTTCACCTCCGCCGGAAGGTTGTCGTACGCCGCGGCCATGTCCGCCCACAGGGTGTCCCCGCCCACCGGCGGCACCTCGCGCAGTTGCAGTACGGCGCCGAGCGCGGGCCGGGTCCGGAAGGTGACGTCGGTGTGCCAGACGTTCTCGAAGGTCGGGGTGGCGCCGGACCCCTTGTCGAAGCGGACGACATCCGCGCTGGAACCGGCGGCGAGCAGCGGGTTGGTCTCCAACTCGCCCCAGTGGCGGGCGAATCCGCGCTGCTGCTCCGAAGTGAGGTGCTGGCCGCGGAAGAAGAGCACCTTCCACTCCAGCAGGGCGCGGTTGACCTCCTCGCGCAGCGCGGGCTCCAGCGGCCGGGAGAGGTCCAGGCCGCGGATCTCGGCGCCGATGACGCGTCCGAGCGGCACCACCTCGAACCTCTCGTACGGCCGCTCCTCCCACCCTTCGGGCAGCCGGCGCAGAATGCGCGGGCCCTCGTACATCCCGCCCGGCGGGATGTGGGCCTCGCGCAGCGTCGCTGGGGCGGTGTCGACGACGGTCATGGCGTCTCCTCATGCGTGACACGGAAGGGGCGGGCGGGAAAAGAGAGGGGTGCCCTCGTGCCGCGGGGAACCACGGGAATGTCGTCCGGATCGTCGGATGCCCGGATCGTCAGGGGAATGACCGGCGTGGTCTCGGGGGCGCGGGGGCGGTTGGCCGCGGGATGTGGGAAATCCCGGTCAGTGGCCCGAGCGCGTACACCCGGTCCGGTCCGGAACGCGAAGATGTCCCGTCGAGTCGAACCGGTGCCTGATCATGAGGGCAATTCTGGGATCTGTCCCGGTGAGCTGTCAACGGTGCGTGTCACCTACGTCCACGGGGTGACTCCTTACCCGGTGGCGGAGCCGGACGCCTCATCCGGTGGCGGAGCCGGACGCCGGGCGGGACGGACCGCCCAGGGCGGTGCGGGCGCGCTCGACCAGGGCCCGGCCGGCCGGGCCGCTCGGGCCGTCCGCCCGCCAGGCGAACACCAGCCGCCCCCGCAGGGCCGGCCGGTCGATGAGGACCGGCCGCAGCCGGTCCGCGCGCGCCTCGGCGAACGCGCCGGGCAGGATCGCCGCGCCCAGCCCCCGCTCGGCGAGCTGTGCCAGCACCTCCGGATCGCTGGCCTCGAACGCGATGTGCGGGGTGAAACCGGCGGCCGCGCACGCCTCGTCGATCCGGGTGCGCAGCCCCGTGCCGCGCGGCAGGCTGATCAGCGCACGGCCCCGCAGAGTGTCCAGCGAGATGGCGGAGTGCACGGCGAGCTCGTGGTCCGGGCTGACCGCGGCCACGATCGGCTGATCCGTGATCACCTCCAGCGCGACGCCGGCCGGGGTGCTTTCGCCCACGCTGACGATGGCCGCGTCGAGCCGTCCCGTGCGCAGACCCTCCAGCAGCTCGTCCGACCTGGCCTCGGTGAGGGTGATCTCCACCGCCGGATGGGCGTCGTGGAACTCCGCCAGCAGCCCCGGCAGATCCACGTTGTGCGACGTCACCGTGCCGACCGCGACATGCCCGCGCAGCAGCCCGGTCAGCTCGTCGACCGCGAGCCGGGCGCCCTCCACCGCCGCGAGCGCCGCCCGTGCGTAGGGCAGCACCGCCGCGCCCGCCTCGGTCAGCCGCACCGAGCGGCCCGAACGGTCCAGCAGCTCCTGGCCCAGCTCGCGCTCCAGCCGGCGGATCTGCGCGCTGACACCCGGCTGGGCCACATGCACCCGCTCCGCGGCCCGGGTGAAGTTCCGCTCCTCGGCCACCGCCACGAAGTACACGAGCTGCCGCAGTTCCATAACCGATGATTCTAGCTCCCAGACCTGCCATCTCTTGGACTTCTGGTTCGGGCCGCCGGAGAGTGGAGGCAGACGAGAGGAGTCGACGATGACCGAGACCCGTGACCGCGCCACCACCCCCGAGGACCTGGCCCGGCTGTTCGTGGAGCGCGCCAACGCCGGTGACGCCGAGGGACTGGCCGAGCTCTACGAGCCGGACGCGGTGCTCGCCTATCCGCCGGGCGCCACGACCGTCGGCCGGGAGGCGATCCGCGCCGTCTGCGAGCGGATGCTGGCACACGCCCCGGGCCCGTTCCGGACCGAGGAGGCGCTGCCGACCGTCCGCTACGGCGATCTGGCCCTCACCTCGACCCGCCCCGCCGACCACACCGGCGGCCGGGTCCAGGTGGCCCGCCGGCAGCCGGACGGCACCTGGCTGCGCATCATGGACCGCCCCGAGATCCGTCCCGAGAACCGCCCCGAGCCCGGGGCCGAGTGAGGACCGTGCCCATCGGGGCCGGGACCGGCGGGCCGGACCAGGACGGTGCGGTCCGTCCGGTGGGCCCGGTGCCGACGGGCCGGGCGCCAGCGCTGGCGGCCGCCTGACACCGCGCCTAGCGTGGACAGCAGGCAGCGGTCTCGCGAGACGGTCCGACGCGACGAGTGCCGGACCGTTCCTGGCGCGGGAGGTCGGGAATGGACTCCGTCTCCTTCCTTCTGGTCGCCGTCATCCTCACGGCACTGGCCTTCGACTTCACCAACGGATTCCACGACACGGCCAACTCGATGGCCACGTCCATCGCCACGGGGGCGCTGTCGCCCCGGATCGCGGTCGCCGTCGCCGCGGTGCTCAATCTGGCGGGGGCCTTCCTCTCCACGGAAGTGGCCGAGACGATCTCCAACGGCATCGTCGACGACGTCCGGGTCTCCCCGGTCATGATCTTCGCGGGCCTGGTCGGGGCGATTCTGTGGAATCTGGCCACCTGGTTCGCCGGGCTGCCGTCGAGTTCCTCACACGCCCTGTTCGGCGGGCTGATCGGCGCGGTGTGGGTGGGTGCGGGGGGCTCCGCGGTGCGCTTCCCCGCGATCGTCGAGAAGATCGTGGTGCCGGGGCTCGCCTCGCCGGTGGTGGCCTGTGTGGTGGCCGTGGCGGCGACCTATCTCGCCTATGTGATCACCCGCCGGGCGGCCGCCCATGCGGCGCGGAAGGGCTTCCGCGCCGGCCAGGTGGGATCCGCCTCCCTGGTGGCCCTCGCCCACGGCACCAACGACGCGCAGAAGACGATGGGCGTCATCACCCTCACCCTCATCTCCGGCGGTGTGCTCGGCCACGGCGCGGGGCCGCCGTGGTGGGTGGTGCTCAGCGCGGGCCTGGCGATCTCACTCGGCACCTATGCCGGAGGGTGGCGGATCATCCGGACCATGGGGAGGGGGCTGACCGACATCCAGCCCCCGCAGGGCTTCGCCGCCGAGACCAGCGCGACCGCGGTGATCCTGGCCTCGTCGCATCTGGGCTTCGCGCTGTCCACCACCCAGGTGTGCACCGGCAGCATCCTGGGGGCGGGGCTCGGCCGGAGGCTGGCCCAGGTGCGCTGGGGGATCGCCGGGCGGATCGCCGTGTCCTGGCTGCTGACCCTGCCCGCGGCGGCGGCCGTGGGCGGGGTCGCGGCCTGGGTGGCGGGCCGGGGCAACGCCGGGGTGGCCCTGGTGGCGGGCGTAGCCGTGGCGGCGGCGGTGGGCTTCTTCGTCCTCGCCCGCCGCCGCCCGGTGAACCCGGACAACGTCAACGCGCCGCGACTTCCCGAGCGGGCCGAGCGCTCCCTGGGCACGACCGCCTGAGCGCACGACCGGCTGAGCGTACGACCGCTTGAACCCGGACCGACCGCCGTGAGGAGCTGAACCGCATGGGCACCACGTGGGGCACGATCGGCGGGGTCTTCGGGGTCAGCCTCGGGGTCACCGTCCTGGTGGTCGTGATGTTCTCCCTCGGCGTCGCCGCCTGGGCCCGCGCCGGCGGCGGCGCACCGCGCCACGGCGCACACCGCGACCGTTCGCACCGCGACCGTTCGGAGCGGGTGGCGGCGGCCGCGGCGGTGGCGTGTTTCGCCGCGTGTCTGGCGACCGCCGCCTATGGCATCGACCTGATCGTTCCGGGCTGAGCGCGCTTGCGACAATGGATTCCTGCCGAGCACCGCCGCGGACCGCGGTGCTCTTGTCCTCCCGGGAGAGCGCGCACGGTGTCACCCACGACCGAACCCCCCTCCGCCGGCCCGGCCGGCGCGGACCGCCCCGCCCTGCGGGCCGACTGCGGCAGCTGCTTCGGACTGTGCTGTGTCGCCCTGCCCTTCGCGGCCTCGGCCGACTTCGCGATCGGCAAGGACGCGGGAGAGCCCTGCCGCCACCTCCGGTCCGACTTCCGCTGCGGCATCCACGCCCGGCTGCGGGAGCGGGGCTTCTCCGGCTGTACGGTCTACGACTGCTTCGGCGCCGGGCAGAAGGTCTCCCAGCTCACCTTCGAGGGCCGCGACTGGCGGCGGCACCCCGAAACGGCCGCCGAGATGTTCGCCGTCTTCCCCGTCGTGCGCCACCTCCATGAGCTGCTCTGGTACCTCACCGAGGCCCTGACCCTGCCCGCCGCCCGGCCCGTCCACGGCGCGCTGCGCCAGGCGCTGCACGAGACGGAGCGCCTCACCCTCGGGAGCGCCGCCGAGCTGAGGGAGCTGGATCTGGCGGCCCACCGCGACCAGGTCAATCAGCTGCTGCTGCGGACGAGCGACCTGGTGCGGGCCCGGATACCGGGCAGGAAGAAGAACCGCAGGGGAGCCGATCTGATCGGCGCCGACCTCCGCGGAGCCGATCTGCGGGGTGCCAACCTCCGCGGGGCCCGTCTCATCGCGGCCGGCCTCGAACGGGCCGATCTGACCTCGGCCGATCTGATCGGGGCCGACCTCCGCGACGCCGATCTGAGCGGGGCCGACCTCCGGGGAGCCGTCTTCCTCACCCAGGCCCAGCTGAACGCGGCCCGGGGCGACGCCGCCACCCGGCTGCCACCGGCCCTCACCCGCCCCGTCCACTGGTGACCGCCCGCTGCCCGGGTGTGCGACCCTGACTGCCATGTCCGACACCGTCGACGCGCCCGTGATCCGTGCCGATGAGCCCGGGTCGTTCGCCCGGAGTGTGCTGGCCGAGCGCCATCCGGCGCTGATCGAGAAGGTGCGCGACGCCTTCCCGTACGGCCCCGAACAGCACCGCGCCCTCGACGCGCTGCGCGACAACAGCGCCGAGGGCACCATCCCCCCGCTCGCCCCCACCGCCTACGACCACGACCGGTGGGAGGTGTGGGGCCGGGAGCACTTCGGCCGGTCCTGGTTCGACGTCCCGTTCCTGTGGGCGGAGAGCTACTTCTACCGCCGGCTCCTGGAGGCCGTGGGCTACTTCGCCGACGGCCCCTGGCGGGGCATCGATCCGTTCCGTCCCTTCAAACAGGCCGAGCTGCACACCCCTCAGGCCGAGGCCGAGCTGGCCGCGCTCGATGACGTCCTGCGCCGGCCCGCCGGCGAACAGGCCCAGGTGCTGGTGCACGGCTCGTTGTGGGGCAACCGCGCGGACCTGGGCTTCCGCCTCTCCGCCACGGGCGCGGAGGCGACCGGCGCCGCCACCCCGCCCCTGGTCGCGGACGACGCGGAGGCGCTGTGGTCGCTGCTGCCGGTCGGCTCCCCGGCCACGCTGTGCGTGGTGGCGGACAACGCCGGACGGGAGCTGCTCCCCGACCTCGTCCTCATCGACCATGTGCTCCACCACGGGCGTGCCGAGCGGGTGGTGCTCCAGGTGAAGCCGTATCCGTACTACGTCTCCGACGCCACCACGGAGGACGTGGTCGACTGTCTGCGCCGGCTGGCCGGGGCGAAGGGCGCCGCGGCCGGGGTCGGCGGACGGCTGTGGGCGGCCCTCGGCGACGGGCGGCTCACGGTGCGGGCGCACGACTTCTTCCGCGCACCGCTGCCGTACCAGGAGATGCCGGGCGATCTGCGGCGTGAGTTCGCCGGGGCCACGCTCACCGTGATGAAGGGCGATCTGAACTACCGCCGCCTCGTCGGCGACCGGATGTGGCCCCCGACCACCTCCTTCGCCGACCGCACCGGGTACTTCCCCGGCCCGGTGGCCGCACTGCGCACCCTGAAGTCGGATGTGATCGTCGGACTCGACGAGCCGACCGTGGCCACGCTGGACGCGCGGGAGGACCGGTGGCGCACCAGTGGCGCCCATGCGCTGATCCAGGTACGGGGGTGAGCCGCGCGCCCCTCACCGCTGAAGGGTGAGGGACGCGCTGGTTCAGCGGTGGCGACCGCCGCCGGTTCCGCGGAGGTTACCCGCCGATGTTGTTGACGCAGGTGGCGCCGATGTTGATGTCACCGCTCGGGGCTCCCCAGCCACCGGACATGGCCCACCCGTTGCTGGTGTCGCACTTGTTGCTCTGGAAGATGAAGGTGGAGACGTCGAAGCTGGTGGGGGCTGTCCCGCTGGTGCCGTTGGCGACCGCGGTGCCGGTGCCGAGGAGTACCAGAGTGCCTGCGGCCGCGGTCAGCAGGGCGGCCTTCTTCCTGATCTGCATGGATTCCTCCGTCAATGAGGCGCAGTATGAACTGACATCATGATTTAACGGAAGAAAGACCATTGAAGTCTGGTAAGCACACCGGAGAGTGACCCGTCCAGCGCATGATTCCCCCTCGGTCACCCCGAATGGTGGCATCGGAAACGACATGCTCCCCCCACCGCTGCGAGGTGGGGGGAGCGCGTCGAGTCGGCGACCTCGGTCGCCGCCGGTTCCGCGGAGGTCAGCCGCCGATGTGGTTGAGGCAGGTGGCGCCGATGTTGATGTCACCGCTCGGGCCGAGCCCGCCCACGGACCAGGCGCTCCCGTTGTTGGTGTCGCACTTGTTGCTCTGGAAGATGAAGGTGGAGACGTCGAGGTTGGTGGGGCCTGTGGGGGCTCCGCTGGTTCGGTCGGAGCCGCCGCCGTAACCGCCGCCGTAACCGCTGCCTCCGCCGTTGGCAGCCGCGGTGCCGGTGCCGAGGAGCGCCAGGGCGCCGGCGGTCGCGGCCAGCAGGGCGGCCTTCTTCGCGATCTGCATGGATTCCTCCGAGTCGAGTCGCAGTGCGAGATGTGTCTGACGATCCGATTTAACGAAGGAGAACAGGCGAAAACCGGGTAAGCGCACCGGAGGGTGGTCCGTCCGGCCTACGACATCTTCTGGCCGGAGCGGAGGCCGGCCGCCCGCGCGAGGGCGTCCCGGCACGCCAGGATCGCGGGGTGCCGGTTGCTCCCGCGGCGTACGACGGTGAAGATGCGGCGGGTGCGCCGGCCGCGCGGAAGCCGCCGCAGCGGGACCGACGGGCGCTGTCCGCTCCAGACGAGGTCGGGAAGGAAGGCGGCGGCGTGTTTCTGCTCGACGAGGCGGAGGTGGAGCAGGAGGTCGGCGGTCTCGAACCGTACGTCGGGTTCGAAACCGGCGTCGCGGCACAGCGTCACCGCCCAGTGCCGCGCGGCCGTGCCTTCGGGCTCCATCACCCAGGGGTGGTGGGCGAGTGAACGCAGCGCCGCCGTCGGGCCATCGGCGTCCGGGCGGCCGGCCCCGTGGGGCAGCGCGAGGTGCAGGGGGTCGTCGAGCAGGTCCTCCTGTTCGAGTTCGGCGGGCCGCGCATTGGGATTGCCGGGATATTCCTCGGCGAGGACCAGGTCGAAGTCGCGGGCTTGCAGGGCGGGCAGGGACTTTTCCGGTTCCATGTGCGTGACGTGGACGCGCAGCCGCGGATGGCGGGCGCGCAGCAGATCGAGGGTGGCCGGGACCAGGGTCAGCGCGGCCGTCTGGAACGAGGCGATGCGCAGGGTGCCGGTCAGGTCGGTCAGGGACGCGGCGATGTCCGCCTCCGCGCGCTCCAGGCGTTCGAGGATCACCTCGGTGTGGGCCACGAGGATCTCCGCCTGCTCGGTCAGCCGTACCCGCCGCCCGACCGGCTCCAGCAGGCGGACGCCGACCTCCGATTCCAGCTGCGAGAGCTGCTGGGAGACGGAGGAGGGGGCGTAGGACAGGGCCGCGGCGACGGCCGCGAGGGTGCCGCGGCGCTTGAGCTCACGCAGCAGGCGCAGCCGGTGCAGGTCGAACATCGGTACTCCGCGAATCATCGGAATGGCCGATGAGTATAGGTCGAGAACATTCGCTGGACCCGATCGTAGGAGGCAGTGGACCCTGGACGGGTGTCCGAAAACGCTTCCTCCCTCTGTGCGCTGCCGTGGTCCGTACGGCCCGGCGCCCGCACCTGGCGGTGTGCGCCCGCCCCCGCCGAGGTGCGCGACTTCCATACCGCGCTGCCCGGCTACACGCCCACCCCGCTGACCGAACTCCCGCCGCTGGCGGCGGAGTTGCGGGTCGGCCGGGTCTTCGTCAAGGACGAGTCATGCCGTCTGGGGCTGCCCGCGTTCAAGGCGCTGGGCGCGTCCTGGGCGGTCCACCGCGCCCTCGCCGAACGGGCCACGAGCGGCGAACCGGGCCCGGTCACCCTGGTGACCGCCACCGACGGCAACCACGGCCGCGCGGTGGCGCGGATGGCGCGCCTGTTCGGGCAGCGCGCCCACGTCTTCGTGCCCCGGGGGGTGCACCGGCGGGCCGTGGCGGCCATCGCCGCCGAGGGGGCGCGGGTCACCGAGGTCCCGGGGCCGTACGACGAGGCGGTGCGCCTGGCGGCCGAGGCGGCTGCCGGACCGGCGGCGGTCCTGGTCCAGGACACGGCCTGGCCGGGCTATGAGCGGATCCCGGGGTGGATCGTCGAGGGCTACTCCACCCTCTGTGCCGAGATCGACGAGCAGCTGGCGGCCGAAGGGGCCGCCCGGGGCCCCGACCTCGTCTCCGTACCGGTGGGTGTGGGGTCCCTGGCCCAAGCCGTGGTCACCCACTACCGCAGCCGCCCGTCCGGGCGGACTCCGGCGCTGCTGTCGGTGGAGCCGCGGGCCGCGGCCTGCGTCCTGGAAAGCCTCACCCTCGGCACACCCGTCAGCGTCACCACCGGTGACACCGCGATGGCCGGGCTGAACTGCGGCACCCCGTCCAGTATCGCCTGGCCCTGTCTCCGGGGCGGGCTGGACGCCGCCGTCGCCGTCTCCGATCCCGACAGCGCCCGCGCGGTCGCCCGCCTCGCCGCGCTCGGCGTCGCCTCGGGCCCCTGCGGGGCCGCGGCGCTCGCCGGTGTGCGCGCGGCGCTCACCGGCGAGGGCGCGGAGGAGCGCCGTGCGGCGCTGGGGCTCGGCCCGTCCTCGGTGGTCGTGCTGCTGAGCACCGAAGGCCCGGCCGCCAACCCGCACTCCGCCACCACCGACCGCTGACATCCCGACCCCCGAAAGACCCACCGCGTTGAACGACCGCACCCCCACCCCGCCGCCGACCGGTCCGACCCGGAGGAGGGCGGCGGCATGCTGACCCATTTCGCGGCCGCCATCGGTGTCCTGGGTCTGCTGACCGTCGTGCCCGGCCCGGACATGGCGGTGGTGACCCGGCGTGCCATCGAGGCCGGCCGCGCGGACGCGTTGCGGACCGTGGGCGGGATCGCGACCGGGCTGCTGGTCTGGGGCGCGCTCACCGTGGCCGGTCTCGCGGCCGTGCTGGCCGCCTCACCCGCGGCCTACCTGGCCGTCAAGCTGCTGGGCGCCGGCTATCTGGTGTTCCTGGGCGTACGGGCGCTGTGGCACAACCGCCGGGCCGCCACCGCCCCGGCCGAAACCGGCACCGGCACCGGCACCGAAACCGGCGCCGAAACCGGCACCGGCACCGGCACCGAAACCGGCACCCGCGCCACCGCCGGGAGCCCGTGGCGTACCGGCCTGATCAGCAATGTCCTCAACCCGAAGATCGCCGTCAGCTACACCGGCCTGCTCCCCACACTGGCCCCGCCCCGGCTGCCGGCCGCCTGGGCCATGACGCTGCTCGTCCTGCTCCACGCCGGCCTCACCCTCGCCTGGCTGAGCGGCTATGTGCTCCTGCTGTCCAAGGCCGGGCCAGTCCTCCGCACGCCGCGGGTCCACCGCGCGCTCGGGTGGACCACGGGCGTGGTGCTGATCGGCTTCGGCCTCGCGGTCGCGACCACCTCCGCTTGATCGGCCCGGGTCTCACGGCCCCACGGCCGGCGGTGGCCGGGGCGGCCGTCAGCGGGGGACCAGCCAGGGCCACTGCGGCAGCGGGCTGCCCGTCTCGATCAGCGACTTCAGATTGGACAGCACCGCGGCCCAGCCGTGGGCCGCGATGGCCCGCTCGGTCTCGTCCGGCAGGTTCTCATGGGTCACGGTCAGCCGGACGATGTCGCCGTGCGGCTCGATGTCGAAGGTGACCCGGGAAGGCTCGGCGGCGGCGGCCGCGTCGGGCAGGGCCCAGGTGGTCACCAGCCGGGTGGGCGGTGAGCTCGCCACGACCGTGCCGACGACGTCGGCGATACCGGAGCCGTCCGTCCGCCGGTGTTCCCACGCGGAGCCGGCCTGCCAGTCCGACACGTTGTGGTGGTCCCAGTACTCGGCCGTGAGGTCGGCGTCGGTCAGCGTGTGCCAGACCTTCTCCGCCGTGCCCTCGATATAGATGACGTACCTGAACGCCGGTCTGTCGGCCATCGCTTCCTCCGCTCGTCGTGCCGGGTGATGGTGTCGCGATTCCGCCCTACCGCCTGCGGATCGTGCCGCGGATGAACGCCGCCTGCCCCGCGTGTTGCAGATCGTCGGCGATCACGCTGATCAGCCGGACGCCGAGGCTCACCGGCGGTGTCCACCGCTCGTCCACGATCCGGTCCAGATCGTGGTCCCGCAGCCCGCGCACGAAGGCGAGTGTGTTCTCGTGCACCGCGTCGTAGTACCCGGTGAGCAGCTCGGCGTCCGCCCGCACCGCCGCCACGTCCTTGCTCCGGTGGCCGTAGCCGGTGGCCTCCGGCGGGAACGGCAGGCCGAACCGCTCGGCCCAGCCCTCGGACGTCCACAGCTGCTCGGTGCCGGCCGCGTCGGCGATGTGGTCGTCCTGGACCCGGGTCAGATGCCACACCAGCCAGGCGATCGAATTGGCCCCGCTGTCCAGCCGCACGGCCAGCTCGTCCGCCGAGAGCCCGGCCACGGCCGCGTGCACCTCCTCACCCACCCGCTCGAAGGCGTCGGCCAGCAGATCGGCGCTGTTCATTCGCGGCTCCCTCGCTCGTGGTTACCTCCCGGCCATGGTTTCACCCCGCGGCGCGGGCCGCGGGGTGCCGACTCGCCGGGAGGCGATTCACACGGGCGGGACGAGGGTGAAGTAGCGGTCGAGCACCGCATGGTCGCCCGTCACCTTCTCGAGCCGGTCCGCTGGGAGCCGCCGCCACAGGAACAGCGCCAGATCGGAGGCGGTCCCGGCCAGTTCGACAGCGCGGGACGCGTCGTCGGCGCCCTCGTCCGCCGCGCCCTCGTCCGCGGCGCCCGTGGTGAGCCGGACATCATCGCCGTCGAACCGGACCGTCCACAGCCCCGGACCGTCGGTCCGGCGGAACCGGAACCGCTCACCCGCGCCGGGAGGGGCCTCCCGCCACGCCCGCCGGGCCGGTGCCATCACCTCGAACGTCTGGGCCACGGCGTCCGCCGCGAGGTCGGGCTCGATCGGCCGGGCCGGTCCGCCGGCCGCCTGCTCGGCGTCCCAGCGGTGCAGGGCCGCCTCGATGGTCTGCATCCGCAGCCAGAATCCCGCCGTCCGCTCCGCCGACCAGGTCCACACCGCCGCGTCCGGGTCACCGCTCCTGAACAGCGCCTCGAGCCGGGCGGCCCCCTCGGCGAACCAGTCGACGAGGCCCACCGGCACCGGGCCGTGATGCGGTGCGCCGGTGAGCCCCGGCCAGCCCGTGCGGTCCTCGGGAAGGTCGAAGAGGGTGACGTCGGTGAGGTCCGGCTGCTGGGTGAGCCGCTCCCGGATCACACGGGCGATCAGCCGGTGCACCCCGCCCAGGTGCAGTACCAGATCCGACATCGTCCAGCCGGGGCAGGAGGGAATCAGTGGCGCGTCCGCCCCGTCGGCGGCGCCACGGGCCACCTGCTCGAACGCCACGATCTCACGATGGAAATGGGCTGAATAGTCCATGGCAGCACTCTGTCAGGTGGCTTCCGCGCTCGGCCAGTTGCTTTGTTTAATTCACCTGTTTTAAGGTGGCGTCGACAGCTCACGCGAACGATCCAGACCGGAGGCCACGGTGGCCGGCGCCCGCACTGTCCGCTCCGTCGAGACCCGCGAAGCCATCATGGCCGCGGCGGAACGGCTCTACGCCGAACACGGACTGGTCGCGGTGTCCAACCGGCAGATCAGCGAGGCGGCCGGGCAGGGCAATGTCGCCGCGGTCGGCTACCACTTCGGCACCAGGGCGGATCTGGTGCGCGCCATCATGCGCAAGCACTCCGATGCGATCGAGCGGATCCGGCAGCGGATGCTGGACGAGACCCGCGGCAGCCGGGAGGTCCGGGACTGGGTGGCCTGCCTGGTGCGGCCCGCCCCCGAGCACCTGGCCACCCTGGGCGTCCCCTCCTGGCACGCCCGGTTCGCCGTGCAGGTGCTGACCGACCCGGTACTGCGGGCGATCGTCACCGACGAGGCCCTCACCCGGGAGCCGCTGCGGGAAACCCTCCACGGCCTGGGCCGCTGCCTGGACGCCCTGCCCGCCGAGGTACGGGCCGAACGCGGCGACATGGCCCGCCAGTTGATCACGCACACCTGTGCCGAACGGGAGCGCGCCCTGGCCGAGGGGATCAGCACGCGCCAGCCGTCCTGGGACGACACGGCCGGTGCGCTGACCGACGCCATCACCGGTCTGCTCCTCGCCCCGGTCACCCCCCGTTCCCCAGCCAAGGAGACCCGGACATGAAGATCACCGTCGATGAGGCGAAGTGCTGCGGCGCGGGCCAGTGCGTGCTCCTCGCGCCCGAGGTGTTCGACCAGCGCGAGGAGGACGGCATCGTCGTCCTCCTCGACGCCGAGCCCGTCGAAGAGCGGCACGCCGCCGTCCGGGAGGCCGCGAGCATGTGCCCGGCCGCCGCGATCCGGCTGGGCGACACCGCGTGACCGCGCCGTCGGCCCGGCCGCCCCTGCCCGCGCGGGCGCTCGCCGCCCCCGCGTGACCGGCCCACGCCGACCGACCACCGGAGGAAGACCATGACCACCTCGCCCGTGGCCGACGACACGTCGGCCGAGATCCCCGACTTCCCCCAGCCGCGGGCCGCGGCCTGCCCCTTCGACCCGTCCCCGGAGCTGCGCGGGCTGGCGCGGCGGGGCCCGCTGACCCGGGTCCGGTCCTGGAACGACAGCACCCCCTGGGTGGTGACCGGCCACGCCGAGCAGAAGACGCTGCTCTCCGACCCCCGGCTGAGCGCCGACTTCTCCCACCCCGGCTTCCCGAGCCCCGTGCCCCACACGGGCGGCGAGCGGCAGGCCACCGACCTGAGCTTCGTCGGGATGGACGATCCGGAGCACGCCCGGCTGCGCCGCATGGTCAGCGGCGCCTTCACCATCAAGCGGGTGGAGGCGATGCGCCCCGTGGTGCGGGAGATGGTGGACGACTTCATCACCCGCATGCTGGCCGGGCCGAAACCGGCCGACCTGGTCCAGGCGCTCGCGCTGCCGCTGCCCTCGCTGGTGATCTCCGAGCTGCTCGGCGTCCCGTACGAGGACCACGAGTTCTTCCAGACCAACAGCAGGGTCCTGGTCTCCGCCGTGGCCACGCCCGAGGAGCGGCAGGCCGCGCACACCCTGCTGGGCGAGTACCTGGACCAGCTGGTGGGCGAGAAGCTCGGCAAGCCCGGCGAGGACCTGCTCTCCGGTCTCGGTGAGCGGATCAAGGCCGGAGAGCTCACCCGCCGTGAGGCGGTCGCGATGGGCGTGCTGCTGCTCCTCGGCGGACACGAGACCACCGCCAACATGATCACGATGGGCACGCTGCTACTGCTCCAGCACCCCGAACAGCTCGCCCGGGTCCGGGCGGCCGACGACCCCAAGGTGATCGCCTCCGCGGTGGAGGAACTCCTGCGTTACCTCAGCGTCGTCCACCTCGGACGCCGCCGCACGGCACTGGAGGACATCGAGATCGCCGGCCGGACCATCCGGGCCGGTGAGGGGGTGATCCTGCTGGGCGAGCTGGCCAACCGGGACCCGGCGGTCTTCCCCGACCCGGACCGGCTGGACATCGGCCGCGACGCCCGTCACCACCAGGCGTTCGGCGTGGGCACCCACCACTGTCTGGGCCAGCCGCTGGCCCGGATGGAGCTCCAGGTGGTCTACCCCACCCTCTTCCGGCGTGTCCCCACGCTGCGGATGGCGACGGATCTGTCGGACATCCCGTTCAAGTACGACGCGGTGATCTACGGGGTCTATGAACTCCCCGTCACCTGGTAGCGGTTCAGGCCGCGGGCGTCCGCAGCGGCGGAACGGCCGGGACCTGCGGCGCGGCGCCGATCTGCTCGGGCGTCATCATGAACTCCTCGGGATAGGCGTCGCGCCGGGTGCGCCGTGCGGGCTCGCTGGTGCGCCACATGTACAGGCAGCGCCCGCACTGGAGCACCTCCCAGACGCCGGGGACGGGGGAGGCGAAGATGTGCTCGATCGTCCGGTGGGCACAGCGCGGGCACAGGGTGGTGGTGTCGGACATCATGGTCCTTCCATGGAGTGGGGGAGCGGAGGCGGTCAGCGGGCGCCGGCGAGCTTCTGCAGCCGGGCCAGCCACTCGCCCGTCTCGGGCAGATCGCGCACCTGGGTGCCGTAGTTGCCGCGGTTGTCGGGGGCGACCGGGGTGGTGGCGTCGATGACGAGCTTGTCGGTGATACCGGGCGTGATGGCCTGCGGGGCCAGCTCCAGCACCGGCAGATTGGGGATCTGGACCAGATCGCCGGCCGGGTTCATCTTCGTGGACAGCGCCCACATCACCTGGGGCAGGTTGAACGGGTCCACGTCCTCGTCCACCACGATCACGGTGGTGGCGTAGCCGAGGCCGTGCGGGGTGGTCAGCACCCGCATGCCCACGGCCTTGGCGAAACCGCCGTAGCGCTTCTTGGTGGACACGATGACGACCAGGCCGTGGGTGTACATCGCGTTGACCGCCTGGACCTCGGGGAAGTCGCGGCGCAGCTGCTTGTACATCGGCACACAGGTGCTGGCGGCGATCAGGTAGTCCACCTCGGTCCACGGCATGCCGAGGTAGAGGTGCTCGAAGACCGGGTTGGTGCGGTACGAGATCCGGTCGATGCGGATGACGGGCATGTTGCGGCCGCCGGAGTAGTGGCCGGTGAACTCGCCGAACGGGCCCTCGATCTCCCGCTTGCGGCCCTCGATCACGCCCTCGATGACCACCTCCGAGCCCCACGGCACGGGCAGCCCGGTCAGCGGGGCCTTGGCGAGCGGCGTGGGCGCGCCGCGCAGGGCACCGGCCAGCTCGTACTCGTTCTGCTCGTACTCCATCGGGGTGGAGGCCACGATGGAGATCATCGGCTCGTTGCCGAGCGTGATGGCCACCGGCAGGTCCTCGCCCCGCTCCTCGGCGGTGTGCAGATGCTGGGCGATGTCGTGCACCGGCACCGGCTGGATGGCCAGTGTGCGCCGGCCCTTGACCTCGATGCGGTAGATGCCGACGTTCTGCTTGCCGCTGTGCTCGGGGTCGTCGGGGTCCTTGGAGACCACGGCCGCCTTGTCGATGTAGAAGCCGCCGTCGCCGTCGTTGAGCCGGATCAGCGGGAGCACCCGGAAGATGTCGGCGTCCTCGCCCTCCAGGGTGTTCTCGGCCCACAGCGGGTTCTCCCGCCACTCGGGGGCGACCGGGAAGGTGTCCCAGCGGCGGATGAACTCCTCGACCTGCTCCTTGGTGCCGGTCTCCTTGGGCAGGCCGAGCGCGAGCGCGTGATTGGCCCAGGAGCCGTGCACATTGAGCGCGATCCGCGCGTCGGTGAAGCCCTTGACGTTGTCGAAGTACAGGGCGGGGGCCTGGTCGCCCAGGCGCGGGGCGGCGTTCGCGGCGGCGGCGATGTCCGGCTCCGGCAGCACCTCGTCGGTGATGTGCAGCAGCTGACCCTCCTTCCGGAGGGCTTCGAGAAAGCCGCGGAAGTCGTCGTAGGCCATGGGGAACTCCAAATGCGGGGGTGCGGGAATCAGGCGGTGGTGGGCTTCGGGCCGCGGGCGGCACGCATGCCCTCCCACCGCTTGGCGGCGGGCGCGGGCAGGTCGAACTGGTCGAGCAGGCGTGCCGTGATGTGGTCGACGATGTCGTCCACCGACCGGGGGTGGTTGTAGAACGCGGGCATGGGCGGAACCATCCGCACGCCCATCCGGGAGAGCGCCAGCATGTTCTCCAGGTGGATTTCGCTGAGCGGGGTCTCCCTCGGTACGAGAACGAGCCTACGCCGCTCCTTGAGGACCACGTCCGCGGCGCGTCCCACCAGGCCGTCGGCGTATCCGGCGCGGATCCCGGCGAGCGTCTTCATCGAGCACGGCGCGATGATCATGCCGTCGGTGCGGAAGGAGCCGGAGGAGATGGTGGCGCCCTGGTCCTCGGGGGAGTGGGCCACATCGGCGAGCGCGGCCACCTCACGGGCGGACCGGCCGGTCTCCAGCTCGATCGTGGTGCGCGCCCAGCGGCTGAGCACCAGATGGGTCTCCACCTCGGGCAGTTCGGCCAGCCGCTCCAGCAGCCGGACGCCGAACACGGCACCCGTGGCTCCCGTCATGCCCACGATCAATCGCACACGCTCTCCCTTGGCTGCTGTCGGTGGCGGGGACGCGATGGACATGGGGACTCTTTCGGTCACCCGTTCATCGCAACGCACTCCACGCTAGATGCGGACCAGGCCACACCAGCCGTACACTGAGGACGCGCTATGGACAGAAACGGACACCGTGATGTCACCGAGGTTCCGTTCCGGCCCTCCGTGGGAGCCCCGCCGGGAGCGGTGGTCCTGGATTTCCCCGGGCTGGCCGCCCGCGCACACAGCCATGGCCTCGACGTCCGCGCCCCGATGCGGCTCGCCTTCCACCAGCTGATCACCGTGCGCTCCGGTGCGCTGCGCTGCTCGGTGGACTTCACCGAGCACGAGCTGACCGAGGGCGGCTGGATGTGGGTGCGCCCCGGGCAGATCCACCAGTTCCGCTCCGACCTCGACGCCGCAGAGGGCGCCGCCGTGCTCTTCCCGCCCGGCTATCTCGGCGCCGCCAGCGCGGTGGCCGCCCGGCTGGACCGGCCCGCGCCGCAGCACCCGCTGGTGGTCCCCGAGGGCGCCGCCGCGAGCGCCGTCCGCGGCGTCCTGGACCTGCTGGAGAACGAGTACCGGACGACGTCCGGGCCGCTGGAGGCGCATATCGAGGTGGTGCGCCACCTCGTCGCCGTCCTCGTGCTGCGGCTGGCCCATCTGCCCGGCGCCCCGAGCGGGGACACCACGGGCAGCGAGGCGTTCCGCCGCTTCCAGCAGGCCGTGGAGCGCGACTACACCCGCACCCACCGGGTCGAGGACTACGCGGCCCGGCTGGGCTACAGCGTCCGCACCCTCACCCGTGCCACCCGCGCCACCGCCGGATGCGGCGCCAAGCGGTTCATCGACGACCGGGTGCTGCTGGAGGCCAAGCGGCTGCTGGTGCACACCGATCTGTCCGCCACGGCCATCGGCGAGCGGCTCGGCTTCCCGGACGCCACCGTCTTCACCAAGTTCTTCCGGCGGCGCTCCGGCGAGACCCCGGCCGGTTTCCGCGCCCGCGCCTCGGGCGGCCGTCACTGACGGTCCGTACCGGCCGGGGAACGCCTCGCGCGTCCGCCCGGCGGGCAACCGCCGGACGGACGCGCGAGGCGGGGCCGGTGGCGGTGGGATCAGTCCGCCGAGAGCGCGGGGTCGCTCTTCCCCGCACGGCCGGTCTCCACATGTCCGGCCAGCCGGCGCAGATAGCCGCTGTCGTGGTCGGAGACCACCGACAGGTCGTACCACTGGTGGCTGTGCCCGGTGCGCGCGGTGTGCACCACCCGCGCGCCCGGCCGGAGCCGGTACTCCACCGGCTTCTCCCCGTGGTAGCCGTCCGTCACGGTGAGCCGCACCGTCGTGTCGCCGTCATGGGTGAGGGTCAGCCGGACCTGGCCGGTCGCGCGGTCGTGGCGGGCGCTCACCTCCGGGCCCTTGCCGGTGGCGTGGCCGGTGAAGTGGCGCAGGAAACCGGCCGGGCCGTGCACCTGGAGGTCATAGCCGCCCCGGTCGTCCGAGGAGCGCCGCCAGCTGCCGGACAGCCGCTTGCCGGCTTCGACGGTGTAGCCCCACGGGCCGCCCGCATGGCTCGCGGAGGTCACATGGAAGTGCGCCCCGGTCCCCTGTCCGTGGTTGCCGAAGTCGATCCGCACAGTGCCGTCGGCGGCGGTCACGGCATCGGCCGACAGGTCGTACGGCAGCGGCCTGGCCGGGCGCAGTCCGGACTCCTGCCGGGGCAGCGAGGGGTGTGCCGGGACCGCCGGCACGTAGTCGGGGTGCCGGTCGTTGTCCTTGGGGCGGTAGCCGCTGGTGTCCGGCAGGGCCGGGACCTTCACATCGGTCCGGGAGAAGTCGAAGGCCGCGGTCAGATCGCCGCACACCGCCCGCCGCCACGGCGAGATGTTCGGCTCCTGGACGCCGAAGCGCCGCTCGATGAGCCGGATGACCGAGGTGTGGTCCAGGGTCTGCGAGCACACCCAGCCGCCCTTGCTCCACGGCGAGACCACCAGCATCGGCACCCGCTGCCCCAGCCCGTACGGGCCCGCGGGCTGTGTGGCGGAGCCGGCGAACAGCTCCCCGGTGGTGTCCACGGTCGAACCGCCCCGCCCCGCGGCCGGCGCGTACGGCGGCACCACGTGGTCGAAGAAGCCGTCGTTCTCGTCGTAGGTGATCAGCAGTGCGGTCCTGCTCCACACCTCGGGGTCGGCGGTGAGCGCGTCCAGCACCTGCGCGATGTACCAGGCGCCGTAGTTGGCGGGCCAGTTGGGGTGCTCGGTGAAGGCTTCGGGCGCCGCGATCCAGGAGACCTGCGGCAGCTTTCCGGCCCGCACATCGGCCCGCAGGATGTCGAAGAGGCCGTCGCCGTTCTTGGCGTCGGTGCCGGTGCGGGCCTTGTCGTACAGCGGGTCGCCGGGCTTGGCGTCGCGGTACTGGTTGAAGTACAGCAGCGAGTTGTCGCCGTAGTTGCCGCGGTAGGCGTCCTCGATCCAGCCCCAGCCGCCGTCCGCGTCGAGGCCGTCGCCGATGTCCTGGTAGATCTTCCAGGAGACCCCGGCCCGCTCCAGGCGCTCGGGGTAGGTGGTCCACCCGTAGCCGGCCTCCGCGTTGTCCAGGACCGGGCCGCCGCCCTTGCCGTCGTTGCCGGTGTAACCGGACCACAGGTAGTAGCGGTTGGGGTCGGTGGAGCCGATGAACGAGCAGTGGTAGGCGTCGCAGATGGTGAAGGCATCGGCCAGCGCGTAGTGGAACGGGATGTCCTCACGGGTCAGATACGCCATGGTGGTGGCCGACTTCGCGGGCACCCACTTGTCGTAGGCGCCGTCGTTGAACGCGGCGTGGCCGTCGCCCCAGCCGTGCGGCAGGTCCTGGAGGAACTGGAGCCCGAGGTCGTTCACCTCGGGCCGGAACGGCAGGACGTCCTTGGTGCCGTCGGACTGGTGCCACACCGGTTTCCCGCCGGGCAGCCGCACCGGCCGCGGATCGCCGAATCCCCGGACCCCGCGCAGGGTGCCGAAGTAGTGGTCGAAGGAGCGGTTCTCCTGCATCAGCACCACGATGTGCTCGATGTCCCGCAGACTGCCGGTCCGGCGGTTGGCCGGAATCTCCGCGGCGCGCGCGATGCTGGCGGAGAGCAGGGACATCGCCGTGCCGGTGCCGGCCAGTTGCATGAATCTTCTGCGGTCTATGGAGGTCATGAAGGTCCGGTCTCCTGGGACGTTTCGATAAGGGAGCGAGGGGACCGGTGCAGTCTCTTGTGCCGGACCGGTACGGACAACGGCCCACGGGCGAAACGGCGGGAAAGCCTCCGTAAATTGTGGACGCGGGCGCTCGGACCCCGGCCGCGGGCGCTTCCGCGGGCCCGAACGGGCACGTCTGGAGCCGGAGCGCACAACGCCGCACCGGGGCACCCGCATTCACCGAGGGGAATTTCGTTTCAGGGTGCCGAGGGCGGGCACGCGACCTGTGTGCTTCGGACCGGAGGCACGCCACGGGAGCAGCCCGGCTGCGGAAGGCGTGTGACACGGTCGCCCGAGTTGTCCGTATCGCCGCCCTGTGGTGACACTGACGACAGCTCAAGGGAGACACCCATGACGCCCGTACGAGCACACCCCCGAGCACACTCCAAGCATGCGCACGACGACGCCCCCGACACCTCCGGGGAGTTCCGCCGGATCGCCGCCCTGCCGGACGGCTCGGAGAAGGAGGCCCTGCGGCAGGACGTCGTCCGGGCCTGGATGCCGATGGCCGAACGGATCGCCGCGCAGTTCCGCAACCGCGGTGAAACGCCCGAGGATCTGCGGCAGGTGGCCATGGTCGGCCTGGTCAAGGCGGTCAAGCGCTATGAGCCGGGCCGGGGCACGGCCTTCGAGAGCTACGCGGTGCCGACCGTGACCGGTGAGGTCAAGCGGCACTTCCGCGACCATATGTGGGGCCTGCACGTCCCGCGCCGCATCCAGGAGCTGCGCAACCGGGTCCGCACCGCCGTCCAGGAGCTGACCCGCTCCCCGGACGACCGCTCGCCCAGCGTGAGGGACGTCGCGCTGCACACCGGCCTGAGCGAGGAGGACGTCCTGCTGGGCATGGAGGCGCTCGAGAGCTTCCGGACGCTGTCGCTGGACGCGGAACTGCGCGGCGCGGACGACGGCTACACGCTGGTGGACACCCTCGGCTCCACCGAGCCCTCCTATGAGCGGGTGGTGCAGCGCGAAGCCCTCAAGCCGTGTCTGCGCAGGCTCCCCGACCGCGAGCGGGAGATCCTCTACCTGCGCTTCTTCTGCGACGAGACCCAGAGCCGGATCGCCGACCGGCTCGGCATCTCCCAGATGCACGTCTCCCGTCTGATCAGCCGCACCTGCGCCCGCCTGGGCGAGGAGGTCGGCGCGCGGGCCGCGTAACGCCCACTGCCCCGTGGGGCGGCCATGGAGCGGTGTGCGATCGTTGAGATATGCCCGGCACGGCGGTGACGCTGTTCCTCTGCGGCGATGTGATGCTCGCCCGTGGAGTCGACCAGATCCTGCCGCACCCCGGCGACCCGGAGCTCCACGAGCCCTACATCCGCGACTCCCGCGCCTATGTCGAGCTGGCCGAGGAGGCGAACGGCCCGATCCCGCGCCCGGTCGACTTCGCCTGGCCCTGGGGGGACGCCCTGGCGGTACTGGACGAGGAGGCACCCGATGTGCGGGTGCTCAACCTGGAGACGAGCATCACCCGCGGAGGTGAGTTCGCCCCGGGGAAGGACGTCCACTACCGGATGAGCCCGGACAACATCCCCTGTCTGACCGCGGTCCGGCCCGATGTCTGCGTCCTGGCCAACAACCATGTGCTCGACGGCGGCCGGCCCGGCCTCGACGAGACGCTCGACACGCTGGCCGCGGCCGGACTCACGGTGGCCGGAGCGGGCCGTGACGCGACCGCCGCGCGGCGCCCCGCCGCCGTCCCCGCCGGTGACCGGCACCGCGTCCTGGTGTTCGCGTTCGGCGCGGCCTCCAGCGGCATTCCGCGTGGCTGGGCCGCGACGGACAACCGGCCCGGAGTGGACTTCCTGCCCGATCTGTCGGACGCCCGCGCGGCCGCCATCACCGACCGGGTACGGCAGCTGAGCCGGCCCGGCGACATCGCCGTCGCCTCGGTCCACTGGGGCGGCAACTGGGGGTACGGCGTCCCACCGGACCAGATCCGCTTCGCCCACGCCCTGATCGACGGCGGGGTCGACCTCGTCCACGGCCACTCCTCCCACCACCCCCGCCCGCTCGAGGTGTACCGCGGCAAGCTCGTCCTCTACGGCTGCGGCGACGTGGTCGACGACTACGAGGGCATCGGCGGATACGAGCGGTACCGCGACGATCTGCGGCTGCTCTACTTCGCCGAGGTGGACCCGGACACCGGCCGCCTGGTGAACCTGCGCATGGTGCCCCTGCGGGCACGGCGGATGCGGCTGGAGCACCCCGGCCACGCGGACGCCGCATGGCTGGGCGACACCCTCGACCGGGTCGGGGCCGGCCTCGGCTCGCGTATCGACGTCCGGGACGACGACGTCCTCACCCTGCGCCGCCGCTGACCCCGCCGGGCCGGACCGTCCACGCCCGGCCGCACGGTGTCCGGCCACCCCGTTCAGATGATCTTCGAGCGCACCAGGCCACCCAGCACCAGCGCCCCGGGGATCAGCGGCAGCCACACCGTGATGAAGCGGTACGCCAGCACCGCCGACGTGGCCGAGTCGACCGCCGCCCCCGCCGCGACCAGCGCGATGACCAGCGCCGCGTCGACCGAGCCGATACCGCCGGGGGAGGGGACGACGGCGGCCACCGCCGTGGCGGCCAGATACGCGAGCATCACATGCGCCGGCCGCACCTGGAGCTCCAGCGCCAGACCGACCGCCACCAGCCCCGCCGCCTGGAGCAGGGGAAACGCCAGCGAACCACCCCACAGCGCCAGCGCCCTGGACGGCCGGGTGTGCAGCGAACGGGCGTCGGCCAGCGCGGTGCGCACGAACGTCGCCACCAGCCGCCGCACCGGACGGACCAGCGCCACCCCGGCCACCAGCGCCCCGGCCGCCGCCACCGCGCCGGCCACCACCCATCCGCTCACCGACGCCGGGAGCACCGGGCCCAGCCGCAGCGCCTGGGGAAACGCCATCAGCAGCACCAGCAGCAGCCCCACCCGGGTGGTGGCCTCCGCCAGGACGTACAGGGCGAGCGCGGCCGAGGAGCGGGCGGGCGGCAGCCCGCAGCCCGTCATGAACCGGATGTTGACCGCGCTCGCACCGATCCCCGACGGCAGCAGATGGTTGGCCGCCCCCGCGGCGAACTGGGCGGCGAACAGCCGCCTCGCCGGAAGCCGTTCCAGCACCGTGCCCTGCCGGGCGAAGGCCACCGCGACCCAGCCGAGCCCGGTCGTCGCCACCGCCGTCAGCAGCCAGTACGGATCGGCCGTGAGCGTCTGACGGGCGCCGGAGCCGATCAGCGACCGGTGCTGGACCACCCAGACACCCACGACGAGCAGCGGCAGCAGACACAGGATCCGGCGCAGCGGCAGCCGCCGGTGCCAGGGCCGGTGCCCGGCCCGCTCCGCGGACCGCTCCAGGGGCCGCCCCGTGGGGCGCGGCATCGTGTGTCGCATCGGTCCAGGCACTCCTTGTTCATGGGATACGCGCCGGATACGGCTCGTGGCTCGGCAGCCGCGCGGAATCCGCACCGCGCAGCGGGAGCGCGATCAGCAACCCGAGGCAGATCCACACATAGGCGTTGCTGCCGAGGAAGCCGTCCACCCCGGTGAAGTCGAACCGCCACAGCCACACCACACTGCTGCACAGGATGACGTACACCACCGCGCACACCGGCAGCAGCAGCCTGCGCCGGGCGGGTGGCGCGTCCGGCCGCAGCCCGCTGTCGACGAGCACCGCCAGGGCCGGGATCAGCCACACCAGATGGTGCACCCAGGTGATCGGGCTGATCAGACAGGCGGCGACGCCGGTCAGCGCGAAACCGGCCGGCTCGTCCCCGGCGGCCGCCGCGCGGCGCACCCGGTACGCCCAGACGGCCAGTACCACCAGCGCCCCGAGCCCCCACACGGCGCCGCTCGGCGGTACCGGATCGACCAGCCGGGCCAGCAGCCCTTCCCACGACTGGTTGGAGACGTAGCTGAGCACCCCGATCCGGTCGGTGTCCCACAGCGCCTCGGTCCAGTAGGTCCGGGAGGCCCCCGGCGCCACCGCCAGCGCGAGCAGGGTGGCGGCCGCGGCGGTGCCGGTGGCCGTCGCGGCGGCGCGCCGGCGCCCGGTGATCAGCAGATAGCCGATGAAGATCGCCGGGGTGAGCTTGACGGCGGCGGCCAGCCCGATGCCGCAGCCGGCGAACCGGCCGCGCCCGGTGGCCAGCAGCCGGGCGTCGAAGCACACCAGCACCAGCAGCAGCAGATTGACCTGCCCGAAGCTGAAGGTGTCCCGCACCGGCTCCAGCAGGACGAACAGACAGGCCGCCACCACGAAGGCGAACCACCTGGGCCAGCCGTGCCGGCCCACCATCGGGCCGATCAGCCAGGTCAGCAGGGTGGCCGAGGCGGCCACGTTGAGCACCATGCTGAGGGTGATCGCGGCCGGCCAGTCGAACAGGGCCATCGGCAGCATGCACAGCGCGGCGAAGGGCGGGTAGGTGAAGCCGTAGTCCGCCCCGTCCGCGCCGGGGATGGTGAAGTCGTAGATCCGGCCGTCCCGCAGCCAGTGCTCCACGGCCCCGTAGTAGACGTTCAGGTCGAACCAGTGCCGGTGCAGCGGTACGAAGGCCAGGAAGAGCGCCACCGCCCCGGTGAGGGTGAGCGCGAGCACCAGCCGTCCGCGTGGTGTGGTGGGCCCCGTCATGCCGAACGCCCCGATCGGGGGCCGCCGTGGACGGCGGAGAGCGCGGCGCCGGTGGCGAGTCCCGGTGCGTGCCGGGCGCACCACAGCGCGCACACCGCCAGCGCGCCCCCGCACACGGCGAACGTCAGCTGCCGTGGGTCCGGGGCGAACCCGCTGGGCAGCACGGCCAGCGCCAGCACCCCGCTGCCCGCCACCACCGCCTTGCGCACCGCTCCGCCCGGCCCGGCCGCCGCGATCACGAACAGTCCCCACAGGACGTACCAGGGCCGGATCGCCGGGCCCAGCACGGCCACCGCGATCAGGCTGAGCCCCAGTGCGTACACGGGCCGGGGGCGGGGCGGGCGCAGCCAGGCGGCCCCGATGGCCGCGGCGGTGGCCAGCAGCCCCAGTGCCTGCCAGGCGGGCCCGGCCAGCGGGGCCAGCCCGCTGCCGACGGCGTCCAGCAGGGCGCCGGTGGCGCGGCCGAGGGTGCTGGTCAGCGCCCAGTTGTCGGGTGTGGCCGGGGTGGTGAGCGCGGTGATCCAGCCGTAGCCGGTGCCGGTGACGGCCGTGGCCACCCCGGTGGTGGCCAGGGCCAGCGCGCCGGTGGCCGCCACGGCGCCGGCCCGGCGCCCGCGGCCCTCCACCCGGCGCGCCCACAGCGTGGCGACCGCCAGCAGCCCCAGCGCGGCCGGGGCCTTGACCAGGGCGGCGAGCGTGACCAGCACCGTGCCGCAGGCCGGCCACCGGCCCGTCGCGGCCACCAGTCCGGCACCGAGGAGCCCGAGCATCACGGCATCATTGTGCGCCCCGCCCACCAGATGCAGCAGCAGGAGCGGGTTGAGCGCGCCCAGCCACAGGGCGGCGCTCGGATCGGTGCCGCAGCGGCGGGCCAGCACGGGCAGCGCGAGAACCATCAGCGCCACCCCGAGCAGCGCGATCAGCCGCAGCCCGATCACCCCGAGGGAGGGCTGGGCGCTGGCGGCGTGGGCGACGGCGGATTCGAAGGCCAGCGAGACGGGGCCGTACGGCGCCGGGGTGTGCTGCCACACCGGTGCCACCTCGGCCGCCAGCGGCCCGCCGAGACGTACCGGGCCGTGGGTGTAGACGTCGATACGGGCGTGCACCATGGCGCCCTGGGCGAGATAGCTGTAGACGTCCCGGCTGAACAGCGGCGGTCCGGGCAGCAGGGGAGCCGCCCAGGTGACGAGCGTCAGCAGCAGGGAGCGGGGGCCGGGCGGCCGGGGTCCGCGCACCTCACGTCCCAGCAGCCACCACGCCGCGACCAGCAGCACCAGTCCGAAATACGTGCTGACCAGCCCGAGCGCGGCCCTGCCGGAGTCAGGGGTGAGGGCGTTCCCCACGGGCAGCGCTCCGGCGGTCGCCCCGCCCGCCGCCAGGGCCACCGACCCGGCGAGCCCGAGGAGCCGGCAGTGACGCGGGGCGAGGGCCACGCTGTGGGCGAGAGCGGTGGGAACACGACGGACCAGCACCCCGCCAGGGTGATCGGCGCGCATGGCCGGGAATTGGCCTCGCGGTCACCGGATACTGGCCGAGAGGTGTCGGTCGGCCAACACCGCGGGCGAGGGTGGTGCCACCGCCTTCCAGGGCACCCGGTCGACCACGAGTTGACGCAGTTCGCGCAGTTCGCGCGGGCTGTTCCAGCCGAGCACCCCGACCACCCGCCCCTGGTGGCCGTAGGCGACGACGAAGTGGCCGCCGTCGAGCTCGCCGTGGAGCACGGTGAGCTCGGCGTCGGCGGGGAAGATGCCGTACGCCTGGATATGGGCGTCGTACTGGTCGGTCCAGAAGTACGGCACGGGCGCGAACGGCCGGTTCTCGCCGAGGACGTTGCGGGCGACGGCCTGGGCCTGTTCGGTCGCGTTCAGCCGGTGTTCCAGCCGCATCCGGCAGCCGAAGTGGTTGTTGTGCCAGGAGGCGACGTCCCCGGCCGCGTAGACCCCGGGCGCGGCACAGCAGGTGGGATCGCATTCGACGCCGTTGCCCAGCCCCAGGCCGGAGCCGGCCAGCCAGCCGATCGCCGGGACGGAGCCGATCGCGACCACCACCACATCGGCGTCGAGCCGGGTGCCGTCGGTCAGCTCCAGACCGGTCACCCGGCCGCCGGACTCGAAGAACCGCCGCACCCCGGTGCCACAGCGCATGGACACGCCGTTCTCCGTGTGCAGCCGCCCGACCAGGGCGGCTATCCGGTCGCCGAACTGCCGCCGCATCGGCACCGGACGGGGGTCGATCATGGTGACGTCCAGCCGCATCCTGCGGGCCGCCGCCGCGGCCTCCGAGCCGAGGAAACCCGCCCCGACCACCGCCACCTTCACATCCGGCGCGCGGCGCAGATCGGCGCGCAGGGCCAGGGCGTCGTCGAGCGTGCGCAGCAGATGCACCCCGGCCAGATGGTGGGCGCCGGGCAGGCTGTTGGGGGTGACGCCGGTGGCGATGACCAGGGCGTCGTAGGAGACGCTGTCGCCGCCGTCCAGCATCACCCGGCGGGCGGTGGTGTCCAGGCCGGTGGCGGACCTGCCGAACAGCAGCCGCGCGTCGAGGTCGGACAGCTCCTCGTCGGTGCGCAGCTTGATCCGGTCCGGCTCCCAGGTGCCGGCCAGGATCTGCTTGGACAGCGGCGGCCGGTTGTAGGGGGTGTGCGGCTCGTCGCCGATCAGGGTGAGCCTTCCGCCGTACCCTTGGGCCCGCAGCGTGACGGCCGTGGTGAGCCCGGCGACCGAGGCGCCCACGACCACGACGTTCCGTGGTGTGCTCACGAGCCGGCCAGGGCCATGGCCAGGGCGCAGTTGTCCTGATGCAAGGTCAGCCGCATGAGCGTTCTCCGACAATGGGGGATCAACGGAAGGCAGTTACCAGACGAATGTTCGGTAACGGGCGGAACGGAGGCTAGTTCTCCTGCGTATCCAGCACAACACGCTCCGCACGAAGCTGGCCACGCCGTGAGACATATGAGTCTGGCAAGTGCGCCCCGCCAAGACCGGCCGGCCGGTCCGCCCGAACCGGCCGAACCACCAGGTCACACCCGGGTTCCCGGTCCGCGGGCCGGCTGGGTACGAGGCGGGGCATCAGCCCCTCACATGGCGGAAATACGCAGGTTACGAAAGTTCCCCCTTGCTCACGTACGGTCGAAGAGGCCCATGATTTCCACCTCACGGAGGATCCTTGCGCACGCTCACCGCACCGCCCGACTGGCTGACGCACCCCCTGCGCGGGATGCGGGCCCTGCGGGGCCCGGTGCCCTGGGCGGCGGTGGTCCGCGGGGCGCTCGGCGTGGGGCCGGTGGTGGCCGTCGGCGTCGCGTCGGGACACACCCCGTTCGGGGTGGTCGCCGGGCTGGGCGCGATGTTCGCCCACATCAACGACCGTCCCGCCACCCGCGCCACCCGCCCCGTGCGCATCGGCCTGCCCGCCCTCGCCGGCGCCGCCGGCCTGCTGACCGGGGCCTGGCTGGGCACCCTGGGCCTCGGGGCGTGGATCGCGCTCGCCCTCGCCGCCGTCGGACTGGTCTCCGGCGCGATCAGCGCCATCGGCCCGGTCAGCTCCTCCGCCGGGGTGCAGCTGATGGTGGCCGCCGTGGTCGGCGCGGGCATGCCCCTGCCGGTGCCGCCGCCGGTCCGGGCGGGCCTGCTGCTGCTCGGCGCCGCCTGGGTGCTCGCGATGGCCGCGCTGCTGCCCCGCGTCGTCCCGGCACGCCAGACCGCGCCCTCCGGGCAACGGGAGGCGGTGGCCGCCGTGTACGACGCCCTGGCCGACCTGATGACGGCGGTCGGCACCGACGGCGGCCAGGCCGCCCGGCGCCGGCTGACCGCCGCCTACGACGCCGCGTACGAGGCCCTCTACGCCCACCGGCTGCCACTGCACCGCCTCGACGCGGAGGAGCGGCGGCTGCGCGACCGGCTCGCGGTGGCCGGAGCGCTCAGCGAGGCCGTCCTGACCCTGCTGTGGGAGCACGCACCGGTGCCCGGCCGGATCGCGCGCACCCCCGCCCAACTGGCCCGCTCGGTACGGACCGGACTGCCACCGGGCCGGCTCCCCGCCCCCGTACCCGACACCGCGGGCAATGTGGCCATGCACCGGGCCGTGCTGCTCGCCGCCCGGGTCTTCGACGGCGAACCGGCGCCCGCCGTCGGCCCCGTGGTCCCCGGCCACCGGCAGCGGCTGCGCCGCGCGCTCGGCCCCGCGGGCCGGGAGTACGCCGCCCGGGTGGCCCTGTGCGTGGGCGTCAGCACCGCGCTGGCACAGGCACTGCCGGGCGCGCACTGGTACTGGCTCCCCGCCACCGCCGCCTTCCTGGTCAAGCCCGACATGGGCCCGCTGGTCTCCCGGGCCCTCTCCCGCGCGCTGGGCACCGCCGTGGGCGTGGCCGTCTTCGGCGGGCTCGCCACCCTGCTCGGCCCCGGCCAGGGCGTCGCCGGCAGCTGGCCGGTCGCCGTCGCCGCCGTCTGCTCCGCGCTGATCCCCGTCTCGGTACGCCACTTCGCCCTCCAGACCGCCGTGCTCACACCGCTGCTGCTCTCCCTCGTCTACCTCGGCGGCGACACCGACCCCGGGTTCGCCCGGCTCACCGACACGCTGCTGGCCTGCGCCGTGGTGCTGGCCGCCGGGGCGCTGCCCGGACTCGGCGGCCCGCGCGCCCAGGTGTCGGTGCGGCTGTCGCTCGCCGTCCGCGCCACCCGCGACCACCTCGACCGGGTGCTGACCGCCGAAGCGCCCTACGCCACCCGGCTGCGGCTGCGCCGCGAGGCGTACCGCGCACTGGCCGACGCCCGCCGCGCGGTGGAGGTGGCGAGCGCCGAACACCCGCCGTTCGGCCGGGACCTGGCGGCCTGGGCGCCGGTGGTCTTCGCCCTGGAGGAGATCGTGGACGCGGCCACGGCCTGCGGCGTACGGCTCGACCAGGGCGCCCCACAGCCCGAGCCCGCCCTCGCGGCCCGGCTGCGGGCCGCGCTGTCCGACCTGGCCGACGCCGTCGCCACCCGCCGCCCCCCGACGGACCTCGTGCTGCCCGTGGGGGCGGCGGTGGGGGACTGCGCGACCCTCGCGGATGTCACCGCCGGGCTGCGCAGGGCCCGCGAACTGGCGCCGAGCTGAGCCCGCGCACTGGCGGCCCGGCGGCGGATGGCACCGGTGCGCAGGGGGCACCCCGTCCTGCCGCGCACCGCACCCCGTCGGCGGTCGATGCGGGTCTCACCGGGGAGGCCGGGGAGGTCCGGGAAACGGGAGTGTGCCGTCGAGCCGGTGGACGGCTCGGTGTGCAGGGGGGCACCCTGTCCTGCCGCGCACCGCACCCCGTCGGCGGTCGATGCGGGTCTCACCGGGGAGGCCGGGGAGGTCCGGGAAACGGGAGTGTGCCGTCGAGCCGGTGGACGGCTCGGTGTGCAGGGGGGCACCCTGTCCTGCCGCGCACCGCACCCCGTCGGCGGTCGATGCGGGTCCCACCGGGGGGACCGGGGAGGTCCGGGAAACGGGAGTGTGCCGTCGAGCCGGTGGACGGCTCGGTGTGCAGGGGGGCACCCTGTCCTGCCGCGCACCGCACCCCGTCGGCGGTCGATGCGGGTCTCACCGGGGAGGCCCGGGAATCCGGAGTGTGCCGTCGAGCCGGTGGACGGTTCGGTGCGGGTGGGTGCGCGTAGGACCGCGCGACGGCGGAACGGGCGGTCGTCCCGCCCGCCGGAGTCACCTTCGGTATCGCCCCGTGCGTACCGTGCGCGCCGATGGGCCGGCGGGCGCCGTGCTCACCCGGTCCGCGGCGCCGTGCTCACTCGGTCCGCGGGGACCGGGCGGCGTGCCACAGGTGGTGCATGGCGTACGAGCGCCAGGGGCGCCAGCTCTCGGAGTCCTCCAGCCGCGCCCCGGCGCCGCGGGCCCCGGCCCGTACGGCGACATCCGACTCCAGCAGCACATCGGGGTCGCTCAGCGCCCGCATCCGGATGTAACCGGCCGTCCAGGGGCCGATGCCGGGCAGCTCCAGCAGCTCCTTCTCGGTCCGGTTGCGCTCGGCGCCGGCGTCCAGCCGGACCGTGCCGTCCGCGAGCGCGGTGGCGAGCGCGCGCAGCGTGCCGCGTCGGCTCTCGGGCATGCCGAGTTCGGTGAGCGGCGCCTGGGCCAGGTCCTCGGCGCGGGGGAAGAGATGGGTGAGCCCGCCGTCGGGCCGCGCCAGGGGCTTCCCGTACGCGGCGACCAGCGCGTCCCCCAGCACGCGCCCCGCCGCCACCGAGACCTGCTGGCCGAGCACGGCGCGGACGGCGAGTTCGCCGGGGTCGGCGGCGCCCGGGGCGCGCAGCCCCGGCCGCGCGGCCACCAGGGGCGCGAGCGCGGCATCGGCGCCGAGCCGCTCGGCGACCGCGTAGGGATCGGCGTCCAGGTCGAACAGGCGCCGGATCCGCTGAATGGCGGTGGTCAGATCACGCAGCTCGGTCAGGCGCAGCCGGCACTCCAGCCAGCCGTCCCCGGGCCGTTCGTCGATCTCGGCGACCGCGCAGGCGTGCGGCAGCCGCAGGGTGCGGCGGTAGGTCCGGGCGCCGGGGGCGCCCACCATCTCCTCCACACCGGTGAGGGTGCGCCGGGCGAGGTGGTCGAAGACCCCCGTGGTGTCGTACGGACCGCGGTAGGCGAGCCGCAGCGGTACCCCGGCCGTGCCGCCGACCGCCCCACCGCCGGCCCCCAGCACCCCGCCGGCCGTCGCCGCGGGCCCGGACCTGACGGACTTCTCCGGCCGGGCGGCGCGCAGTTCGGTGGGGGTGGCGGCGTAGATCTCGCGCAGGGTGTCGTTGAACTGCCGGACGCTGGAGAACCCGGCCGCGAACGCGATCTCCGAGGCCCGCAGGGCGGTGGTCTGCAACAGGATGCGCGCGGTGTGGGCGCGCTGGGCGCGGGCGAGCGCGACCGGTCCGGCGCCGAGCTCGGCCGTCAGCTGCCGCTGCACCTGCCGGGCGCTGTAGCCGAGCCGCGCCGCGAGCCCGGACACGCCCTCCCGGTCCACCACCCCGTCCCCGATCATCCGCATCGCGCGGCCGACGGCGTCCGCCCGCGCGTTCCACTCGGCGGAGCCGGGCACGGCGTCCGGGCGGCAGCGGCGGCAGGCCCGGAACCCCGCGCCCTGCGCGGCGGCCGAGGTCGGGAAGAACCGGACGTTCTTGCGCCGGGGCGTGGTCGCGGGGCAACTCGGCCGACAGTAGATCCCGGTCGTGGCGACACCGAAGAAGAACTCGCCGTCGAACCGCGCGTCACGGCTGCACACCGCCTGGTACCTGCTGTCCTCGCTCATCACACCCTCCACTGTGCGCCACCGCGGGGGAGTGTGCTGGCGGATATCGGACATGGCGTTCCCGACCTCGCTCTACGCGTCAGCAAAGGAACGGCCGCCAGCTGAGCGCCACGCTTCCGGCGGTAGGATGCGGACCATGAGGCACCGTGCAGACAGCGCTCGACCAGCACGTTCGCTCCGCTCCCGCGGGCAGGTGGGCTGAGATGGCGGGCCTGCGCGCGGCCCAGAAGGAGATGACCCGCAAGCTCCTGCTGTCGACGGCGCTGGAGCTGTTCAAGACCAAGGGCTACGCCGCGACGACCGTGGACGACATCGCGTCCGCGGCGGGCACCACCCGGGTCACCTTCTACGCGTACTTCCCGTCCCGCAGCGATCTGATGAAGGCGCTGATCGGCGAGTTGAACGAGGCGCTGGAGCGCATCGACTCCCCGGCGCACGGCTCCACCGCGCGGGACCTGGTCTCGGTGGTCGACGACGGCAGCCGTGAGGCGATCGCCGGGTGGCTGACGACCATCGCCGGCCGCTGGGACACCGTACGGCCCTACCTCAACGCCGCCTTCGAGGCGGCGGCGGTCGACCCCGAGCTGCGCGGGCTGGTGGACGCCTGGTTCGAGGAGACCATCAGCGACATCGAGGACGGCCTCGACCGGGCGGGACGCTTCGACCCGGCGAGCCGGCACCTGCGCGGCGTGCTGGCGATGGCGCAACTCGACTACGTGGCGCGCAACTGGACACCGGGACGCTGGGACAACGACCGGGAGCAGCTGGTGAACACCCTGGCCGAGAGCTGGGCGGGACTGCTCGGCAAGAACCCGCCCGGCGCCTGACGCCGCACACCGGCCACCCCTCCCGGCCACCCCTCCGGCCGCCCCAGCGTGATGGTGACGTGAGAGATCACGTGTGGCTCCGTTGGGTCGTTCCTCGTGCGGGGGTGGTGGGGCCCGGCCGTCTGCCACGGGGGAGACACGGCGACCGGGGCCCAGGGACCGTCCGCCCGGCCCTACGGGGTGGGCACGGAACGGACGGCCGTCTCAGGGGCGCCAGAAGCGGTGGGTGGCGTTCTCCTCACGGTGGCGGGGGCACTGACACGGCGGCCACGCCTGCCCCAACGCGTACGGGTTGACGTCCTCCCCGACGACAACGCCCACCAACGCTCGCCGCGCGATCACGATGCCGTCGCGCGCCATGGTGTAGACGCGCATCGTCATACGGGGCCGCTCCGGCTCGGCGTCGGCGATCACCGGCCCGCCCCCTCAACCGGCGCGAGGAGTTGGAGCACGGCGCGCAGACTGCGCTTCACCGCGCCGAGGTGATAGGCCAGTTCCTCCGGCGTGGCGGTGGTCAGGCTCAGGGCCTCAGCGGCGGCAAGGCTGCCCGGCGACGATCACAACGGCCCGCTCCAAGCCGTCGCGGGTGGGCTTGCCCGCCGCGATACACGCCGGGCACAGACCCGAACGCGGCTCGGCGGGATCACGGGGCCCGAAGTCACCGGGGGTGGCGCACAGGGCCCACCCAGGGGCTGAGACGGGCACGGTGCGGCCGTGGGCGGTCACCGGATCACCACCGTCCCGTGCGGCGCGCAGATCAACTCCACCCGGGGGACGCTCTTCGGGCGCTGTTGCTGCCGTGGCTCGTGTGCCACCACGTAGGGCCGCACCAACGCGGGCAGTTCACTGTCCACTTGCGCACCACACTTCCGTCTTTGGCGGTGCGTTCCTACTGCGTACGGTGACCGTTAGACACGGAGTGCGTCTACCGTGTGAAGCGTGCCTAACGTAGCCCGAGGACCGCCCGCCCATTCCGTCGGCCCCTGACTACTCGGCAGGGGCCGTTGCGCTGCCCGGTACGGCTCCGTGCCGCATGGGCCTACCCGGGTTCGTGGCCCGCTGTAGGGCGTTGACCTGTACAGATATGCCTCGTGGCGGCCTTGCGCCGATGGGGGTGTCTCAGTGCGGCGGGGCGACTTCCTGCCGAGACGGGGCGCAGATCGGGGTGGCCCGCCGCTCGGCGCGCGACCGGTCGGGGGTGACGCGCCCGGCGTCGCCGATCTCCTCGCGGCCGAACTCGAAGAACTGCGCCTCGCGGGTCACGCCTCGCGCAGGTCCTTGACCCTGCGGAGCTTGCCGAGGGAGCGCTCCAGGGTCTCCGGGTCCACGATGGTCACGTCCACGCTCACGCCGACGCCGTCCTTCACGCCCTTGGCGATGGCCCGCGCCGCGCTCTCGCGCCGCTCCGGCCCGGCGTCGGGCCGCGCCTCCACGCGGACGGTCATGTGGTCCATCCGCCCCTTCCTGCTGAGCTGGATCTGGAAGTGCGGGGTGACATCGGGGGTGCGCAGCACGATCTCCTCGATCTGGGTGGGGAACACATTCACCCCGCGCACGATGATCATGTCGTCGCAGCGGCCGGTGATCTTCTCGATGCGGCGGAACCCGGTCCGGGCCGTTCCGGGCAGCAGCCGGGTCAGGTCCCGGGTGCGGTAGCGGATGATGGGCAGCGCTTCCTTGGTGAGCGAGGTGAAGACGAGTTCCCCGCACTCGCCGTCGGCCAGGGTGTCGTCCGTGATCGGGTCGACGATCTCGGGCAGGAAGTGGTCCTCCCACACATGCAGACCGTCCTTGGTCTCCACGCACTCCTGCGCGACGCCCGGCCCCATCACCTCGGAGAGCCCGTAGATGTCGACCGCGTGGATGTCCATGCGCTCCTCGATCTCGCGGCGCATCTCCTCGGTCCACGGTTCGGCGCCGAAGATGCCGATCTTCAGTGAGGTGGAGCGGGGGTCGACGCCCTGCCGTTCGAACTCGTCGAGCAGGGTGAGCAGATAGGACGGGGTGACCATGATGATGTCGGGCTCGAAGTCCTGGATGATCTGCACCTGACGCGCCGTCATCCCGCCCGAGGCGGGAATCACCGTGCAGCCGGCCCGCTCGGCGCCGTAGTGGGCCCCGAGCCCGCCGGTGAACAGGCCGTAGCCATAGCTGATGTGGACCTTGTGTCCCGGGCGGCCGCCGGCGGCGCGGATCGAGCGGGCGATGAGGTCCGCCCAGGTCGACAGGTCGTTCTCGGTGTAGCCGACCACCGTCGGGCGTCCGGTCGTACCGCTGGAGGCGTGCAGGCGCCGGACCTCGGACATGGGGACGGCGAACATGCCGAAGGGGTAGGTCTCGCGCAGATCGGCCTTGGTGGTGAAGGGGAACCGGGCCAGGTCCCGAAGCGACCGGCAGTCATCGGGCGCCACTCCGGCCTGGTCGAACTTCTTGCGGTACAGCTCGACGTTGTCGTAGGCGTGCCGCAGCGTCTGCCGGAGGCGGCGCAGCTGGAGGTCCCGCACCTCCTCGGGGGACAGCCGCTCGGCATCGTCCAGCAGGTCCGCCGGAAGGGGCTCCCCCCGGCGTGCCGGGGCGTCGGCCGGTGTGTTCGGTTCGCTGGTCATCGCGGCTCCTCGGGTTCCGTGCCCCGGACGCTGCGGCTGCGGCCTCGGAACTCCGCGATCACCGCGTCGCCGCGGGCAACGCTCACGTCATAGATACCGCTGCGACCGAAGCGGGTGACCTCCCGGGCGGTGGCCACCAGCACGTCCCCTTCCCTCGCGGGTGCCACGAAGGTGATCTCCGCCCCGGACGCGACGGTCACGGGGCCATGGCTGTTGCAGGCGCAGGCGAAGGCGGTGTCGGCGAACAGGAAGAGGTATCCGCCGTGCGCGATCCCATGGCCGTTGACCATGGACGCGGTCACGGTCATGCGCAGCACGGCGGTCCCCTCGCCCTGCTCCAGCACCTCGATGCCGAGGAGCCGCGAGGCCTTGTCCGCGGCGAACATACGGGCCGCGGGCCCCTTGGCCGACTGCATGGCTTCCGTCACGTCGTCCCACCACCTTGTGTACCGACCGAACATTCGGTTAGCGTGCGGCACGGCCAAATAATCAAGCCGTGCCATGGCCTGTCAAGAGGTGAGCCACATGCCGTACGCAGCCCCCGAGGTGCCCGACTTCTTCGCCCGCCACCGCAGACTGCTGGAGCGGGCGGTGGCCGCGACCGAGAGCCGGGAGCACTGGACGCCGTATCCGGAGTCGCCCAGCAAGACGGTGTACGGCGAGGACGCCCCGGTCCTCGGTGAGGCAGCCTTCCGGGAGCAGATCGGCAGGCCGTTCGACCTGCCCGGCCATCCGGAGGAGGGGCGGGTGGCGCCCGAGGAGCGCTCTCCGTACGGCTTCCCGCTGGGCATCGACTACCCCCGGCTGGCGCCGGAAGCGGCCGTGGCCGCCGCCGAGGCCGCCACCGGCCCCTGGCGCGCGGCGGGCCCGGACACCCGCGCCGGGGTCGTGGCGGAGATCCTCGCCCGGCTCAACGCGGCGAGCTTCGAGATCGCCCACGCCGTACAGCACACCACCGGCCAGGCGTTCGTCATGGCCTTCCAGGCCGGCGGCCCGCACGCGCAGGACCGCGGACTGGAGGCCGTCGCCTACGCGTGGGCGGCGCAGAAGAAGCATCCGGCGGCCGCCCGCTGGAGCAAGCCGCAGCGCAAGGGCGACGCCCTGGTCATGGACAAGACCTTCACCCCCGTCGGACGCGGTGTGTCGCTGCTCATCGCCTGCAACACCTTCCCCACCTGGAACGTCTATCCCGGGCTGTTCGCCTCGCTCGCCACCGGCAACCCCGTCGTGGTCAAGCCGCACCCGGGCGCCGTACTGCCCCTGGCCGTCACCGTCCGCATCGCCCGGGAGACGCTGGCCGAGGCGGGCTTCGACCCCGACCTCGTGCTCCTGGTGGCCGAGCCCCCCGGGGGCCGGGCCGCCGCCACGCTCGCCCTGGACCCTCGGGTGCGGATCGTCGACTTCACCGGCTCCACCGCGTTCGGCGACTGGCTGGAGACCAACGCCCGGCAGGCCGTCGTGTACACGGAGAAGGCGGGTCTGAACACCGTCGTCCTGGACTCGACCGACGACTACCGCGGTCTGCTGGGCAACCTCGCCTTCTCGCTGTCCCTGTACAGCGGGCAGATGTGCACCACCCCGCAGAACCTGCTGATCCCGCGCGAGGGCATGGCCACCGACCAGGGACACAAGACGGCCGACGCGTTCGCCGCCGACCTCGCCGCCGCCCTGGACCGGCTGCTCGGCGATCCCGCCCGCGCCGCGGGCACGCTCGGCGCCCTGGTCAACGACGGGGTGCGGGAGCGGCTGGAGAAGGCGGCCGCGCTGGGCCGGACGGTGCGCGCCTCGGCGCCCGTCGAGCACCCCCAGTACCCGGCGGCGGACGTGCGGACACCGCTGGTGGCCCGGCTCGACGCGGAGGCCGACCGCGACGTCTTCACCCAGGAGTGGTTCGGACCAGTGTCCTTCGTGATCGGCACCGACTCCACCCGGCACGGTCTGGACCTGTTCCGTGAGACGGTGCGCGAGCACGGGGCGCTGACCGCCGCCGTCCACTCCACCGACGAGCGGGTGCTGACCGCCGCCGAGGAGGCGGCCCTGGACGCGGGCGTGCACCTGTCCGAGAACCTCACCGGCCAGGTCTTCGTCAACCAGTCCGCCGCCTTCAGCGACTTCCACGGCAGCGCGGCCAACCCCGCGGCGTGCGCCACCCTCTCCGATACCGCCTTCGTCGCCGGCCGCTTCACGGTCCTCCAGTCCCGCCGCCCCGTCGCCGCCACCACCGAGGAGCCCGCCTGATGCCCGAAGACGTCTATCTGATCGACGGAGCCCGCACGCCGCAGGGCCGCTACGGCGGCGCCCTGGCCTCCGTACGGCCCGACGACCTGGCGGCGCTCGTGGTCGGCGAGGCCGTGCGCCGCGCGGCGGTCCCGGCCGAGGCCGTGGACGAGGTGGTCCTCGGGGCGGCCAACCAGGCGGGCGAGGACAACCGGGACGTGGCGCGCATGGCCGTCCTGCTGGCCGGGCTGCCGCACACCGTGCCCGGCTACACCGTGAACCGGCTCTGTGCCTCCGGCCTGACCGCCGTCGCCTCGGCCGCCCAGGCCATCCGGGCCGGGGAGGCCGACCTCGTCGTGGCCGGCGGCGTGGAGTCCATGACCCGGGCCCCGTGGGTGATGCAGAAGCCCGGCACCCCGTGGGCCAAGCCGGGCCAGGTGCACGACACCGCGCTGGGCTGGCGCTTCACCAACCCCCGCTTCACGGCCGCCGACCGTGCCGTGCCGGCCGGCGCCGGGCCCGATGCGGTGAAGGTCACCCTGTCGATGGGGGAGACCGCCGAGGAGGTCGCGGCCCTGGACGGCATCACCCGCGCCGAGTCCGACGCCTTCGCCCTGCGCAGCCACCAGCGGGCCGTCGCCGCCCAGGAGGCGGGCCGCTTCGACCGCGAAATCGTGCCCGTCCCAGTGCAGGACGGCCAGGTCACGCGGGACGAGGGGCCGCGCCCCAGCACCTCGCTGGAGAAGCTCGGCACGCTGCGGACGATCTTCCGTGAGGACGGCATCGTCACCGCCGGTTCCTCCTCGCCGCTCTCCGACGGGGCCGCCGCCCTGGTCGTGGCGAGCGCGGCGGCCGTGGACCGGTACGGGCTCACCCCACGGGCCCGGATCGTCACCTCCGCCTCGGCCGGTGTCCAGCCCCATGTGATGGGCCTGGGCCCGGTGCCGGCCACCGAGAAGGCCCTCGCCCGGTCCGGGTGGCGGATCGGGGACCTGGACGCCGTCGAGCTGAACGAGGCGTTCGCCGCGCAGGCGCTGGCCGTGATCCGCCGGCTGAAGCTGGACGAGGACGGCGGGGACAAGGTCAACGCCGACGGCGGCGCCATCGCACTCGGCCACCCGCTGGGCTGCTCCGGCGCCCGCATCCTGCTCACCCTGCTCGGGCGCCTGGAGCGAGAGGACGCCGCACGCGGACTGGCCACCCTGTGCGTCGGGGTGGGACAGGGCGTGGCGATGCTGGTGGAGCGGGTATGAGCGCGACCGCCTACGAGACGCTCCTGGTCGAGGAGCGCGACGACCGGGTGATCGTCACCCTCCACCGCCCCGAGGCCCGCAACGCCATCAGCGGCCGCATGATCGCCGAACTGCACGAGGTGTGCGCCCTGCTGGAGAGGGACCCGAAACTGCTGCTGCTCACCGGCCACGGCCGGGTGTTCGCCGGTGGCGCCGACATCGCCGAGCTGCTGCGACGCGGCCGGGACGAGGCCCTCCAGGGCATCAACAGCCGCCTGTTCGAGCGGGTGCGGCGCTTGCCCATGCCCACCCTCGCCGCCGTCGACGGCTGGGCCCTCGGTGGTGGCGCGGAGCTGAGTTACGCCTGCGACCTGCGCATCGCCGGGCCCGACGCGGTTTTCGGCAACCCGGAGCCGGGTCTGGGCATCCTCGCCGCGGCCGGCGCCTGCTGGCGGCTGCCCGAGCTGGTCGGCGAGTCCGTCGCCAAGCAGGTGCTGCTCGCGGGGCGCACCCTCGACGCGCCGGCGGCCCTGGCGGCGGGCCTGGTCATCGAGGTCGTACCGGCCGACGAGCTGCTGGACGCCGCGCATGCGCTGCTCGACCGCATGGCCCGTTCCTCGGCCACGGCGCTGCGCCTGACCAAGCTCGTCGTCGACTCGCCCGGCGCCCATCCGGTCGCCGACGACCTGGCCCAGGCCGTGCTGTTCGAGGGCCAGGACAAGAAGGACCGCATGACCCGCTTCCTGGAGAAGAGGAGCCGAGCATGACCGCCGCACCCGCACCCGCACCCGCACCCGTCCCCGCACCCGCGGTCGTCGGAGTCATCGGCGGTGGCCGCATGGGCGCCGGGATCGCCCAGTCCTACGCGGCCGCCGGGTCGGCGGTGACCGTGGTCGAGAGCGGCGCCGCGGCCGCCGCTGCCGCGCTGGAGCGCGTGTCCACGGGTCTGGAGCGGGCCGCCGAGCGCGGCCGGCTGGCCGAACCGGCCGACCGGATCCTCGCCCGGGTGAGCACCGCGGAATCGGTCGCCGCACTGCCCCGCGAGGCCGACCTGGTGGTGGAGGCCGTCCCGGAGGACGCCGCGCTCAAAGCGCGGGTCCTCGCCGCCGCCGAGGCGGCCGTGACCGCGTCGACGGTGCTGGCCAGCAACACCAGCTCGCTGTCGGTCACCGAACTGGCCGCCGCGCTCACCCGCCCCGGCCGGTTCCTCGGCATGCACTTCTTCAACCCGGTGCCCGCCTCGGAGCTGGTCGAGATCGTGGTGGCGCCCGGCACCGACCCCGCCACCGTGGATGCCGCCCTGGCCTGGACGCACTGCCTCGGCAAGAAGGACGTCGTGGTCAAGGACTCGCCCGGCTTCGCCAGCAGCCGTCTCGGCGTCGCCCTGGGGCTGGAGGCCATCCGCATGGTCGAGGAGGGCGTGGCGGAGCCCGAGGCCATCGACGACGCGATGCGGCTCGGCTACAAGCACCCCATGGGACCCCTGCGCCTGACCGACCTGGTGGGTCTGGACGTGCGGCTGGCCATCGCGGAGCATCTGCACGCCACGCTCGGCGAGCGGTTCGCCCCGCCCCGGCTGCTGCGCGAGAAGGTCGCCCGTGGCGAACTCGGCCGCAAGACCGGACAGGGGTTCTACCCCTGGTGACCGGCACGCCGCGGTCCCGCACCCGGAATTGACCCGCTCCGGCGGTTGCCGGAACCAAGGAGGCTCGGCATATCATGTACCGAACGAATGGTCGGTTGGGATAGGTGGTAGGGATGACAGCACGGCAGACCGGCTCGTCGGCGGTGGACGGCGCGCCGCCCGGACTCCAGGAGCGCTTCGACGAGACGATCGCCCGCGACCAGCGGATCGAGCCGCGCGACTGGATGCCCGACGGCTACCGCAAGACCCTGATCCGGCAGGTGGCCCAGCACGCCCACTCCGAGATCATCGGCATGCAGCCGGAGGGCGAGTGGATCACCCGCGCCCCGTCGCTGCGCCGCAAGGCGATCCTGTTCGCCAAGGTCCAGGACGAGGCCGGCCACGGGCTCTATCTGTACTCGGCGGCCGAGACGCTGGGCGCCGACCGCGCGGACCTCACCCAGCGGCTGATCGAGGGGCGCCAGAAGTACTCATCGATCTTCAACTACCCCACCCCGACCTTCGCCGACGTCGGCGTCATCGGCTGGTTCGTGGACGGCGCCGCCATCTGCAACCAGGTGCCCCTGTGCCGCAGCTCCTACGGCCCCTACGCACGCGCCATGGTGCGCATCTGCAAGGAGGAGTCCTTCCACCAGCGGCAGGGCTATGAGCTGCTGATGACGATGATGCGCGGCACCGACGCCCAGCGCGAGATGGTCCAGGACGCGGTCGACCGCTGGTGGTGGCCGTCCCTGATGATGTTCGGCCCGCCCGACGACGACTCGCCCAACTCGGCCCGGTCCATGGCCTGGAAGATCAAGCGGCACAGCAACGACGAGCTGCGCCAGCGGTTCGTCGACATGACCGTGCCGCAAGCCGAGAAGCTCGGCGTGACCCTGCCCGACCCCGAGCTGCGCTGGAACGCCGCACGCGGCCGGCATGACTTCGGCACTCCCGACTGGGCCGAACTCAAGCGGGTGATCAGCGGCGACGGCCCCTGCAACACCGCACGCATGGCGCGCCGCAAGGCCGCGCACCAGGAGGGCGCCTGGGTGCGCGAGGCGGCCGCCGCGCACGCCGCCAAGCAGGCCGCACGGACACGGAAGGGAGCGGCGGCATGAGCGACCCGCGGACGACGAAGGGCGACTGGCCGCTGTACGAGGTCTTCGTGCGGGGCAAGCGCGGACTCAACCACGTCCACGTCGGCTCCCTGCACGCCGCCGACGACCGGATGGCCCTCACCCACGCCCGCGACCTGTACACCCGGCGCAACGAGGGCGTGAGCATCTGGGTGGTGCGCTCCGAGCACATCGCCGCCTCCACCCGCGACGAGAAGGACCCCTTCTTCGACCCGAGCGCCGACAAGGTCTACCGGCACCCCACCTTCTACGACATCCCCGACGACGTCCCGCACATCTAGGAGCAGGAATGAGCGACGACCACGTCTACCTGTCCCTGGCCGAGGAGCACGCCGACGGCGACGCCCGCTGGGCCTTCGGGACCGGCTTCGAGGACCCGCTGCACGGGGTGAGCACCGCCGTTCCCGAGGGTGTCGACCGGGCGGAGCTGGCCGCGCTGTGTCTGGCACTCGGCGACGACGCCCTGGTCACGGCCCAGCGCCTGGCCGAGTGGACCACCCGCGCGCCGGAGCTGGAGGAGGAGGTGGCGCTCGCCAACATCGGACTCGACCTGCTCGGCCAGGCCCGCCTGCTGTACGCCCGCTGCGGACAGGTCGACGGCACCGGACGCGGCGAGGACGCCTACGCGTACTTCCGCGACGCGCACGACTTCCGCAACGTCCGCCTGGCCGAACTCCCCAATGGCGACTTCGCGTTCTCCATCGCCCGGCTGCTGGTGTTCTCCAGCTGGCGGCTGGCCCACTTCGGACGGCTCACGGCCGCCGCCGACCCGGTGCTCGCCGCCGTCGCCGCCAAGGGCGTGAAGGAGCTGACGTACCACCGGCAGTACGCGGCGGAGTGGGCCGTCCGGCTCGGTGACGGCACCGCGGAATCCCACCGCAGGATGCGGGCCGCTCTGGCCCACATGGCGCCGTACCTGGGCGAGTTGTTCGCCGCCCATGACGCCGAAACCGAGGTCCTCGCCGTGCTGCGGCAGGTCGGCGAGGCCACCGGGCTGCCCCTGCCGGACGCGCCGCCGGCCGCCGGCTTCGGACGCGAGGGCGACCACACCGGGCATCTGGCCCCGCTGCTGGCGGAACTCCAGAGCGTGGCCCGCGCCCACCCGGAGGCAGCGTGGTGACCATGCCGACCGTCCTCACCGACGCACGGCGCGCCCGGCACATCGCCGCGCGGGTGCCCGACCCCGAACTGCCCATGCTCACCCTCGCCGACCTCGGTGTGCTGCGCGAGGTGACGGTGACACCCGACGGCACGGTCATAGCCGACCTCACGCCGACCTACTCCGGCTGCCCGGCCATGTCCGAGATGCGCGCCCAGGTGGCCGCGCGGCTGAAGGACGCCGGCTACCGGCGGGTGGAGGTGCGCACGGTCCTCGACCCGCCGTGGACCACCGACTGGATCACCCCCGAGGGGCGCCGCAAGCTCGCCGAACACGGCATCGCGCCCCCCGGACCGGCGCCACGCCCGGCGCCCGGCCCGGTACCGCTGGTCCTGTCCGCCACCCGGCGCGCGGTGCCGTGCCCGCGCTGCGGCGCCACGGACACCGAGGAGACCTCCCGCTTCGGCGCCACCTCCTGCAAGGCGCTGTGGCGCTGCCGCGCCTGCCGCGAACCGTTCGAGTACGTCAAGGAGATCTGATGGAGGACCTGTTGGCCCCCGGCACTAAGGCCCCCGTCACGGTGCGGCGCACCCGCCGCCGCCCGGCCTTCCACCCGCTGCGGGTGGCGGCGGTCGAGCGGCTGTGCGAGGACGCGGTCGCGGTGAGCTTCGACATACCCGACGAGCTGGCGGGGGAGTTCGCCTTCGCGCCCGGCCAGTCCCTCACGCTCCGGCGCCAGGTGGACGGACGGGACGAGCGGCGCTCGTACTCGATCTGCGCCCCGGCAGGCGCCCGGCCCCGGATCGGCGTCCGGGTGGTGCCCGGCGGGCTGTTCTCCTCCTGGCTGGTCCATGAGGTCGGACCGGGGGACACCGTCGAGGTGATGGCCCCGGTCGGCGCCTTCACCCCCGATCTGACCGAGCCCGGACACCATGTGCTCATCGCGGCCGGCTCGGGCATCACACCGATGGTCTCCATCGCCGAGTCGGTCCTGGCCGCCGACGACGACTCCCGGGTCACCCTCTTCTACGGCAACCGCCGCACCGACTCGGTGATGTTCGCCGACGAACTGGCCGATGTGAAGGACCTCTACCCCGCCCGGTTCCAGCTCGCGCACGTGCTCTCCCGCGAGCCGCGCGAGGCCGAGCTGCTGAGCGGCCGCCTGGACGCCGACCGGCTGGCCGCGCTCATCGACGGTCTGGTCGACGTCGCCGACGCCGACCACTGGTGGCTGTGCGGCCCGCACGGCATGGTCCGCGACGCCCAGCGGGTGCTGGCCGGACTGGGGGTCCCGGCCGACCGGATCCACCAGGAGCTGTTCTTCGCCGGCGAGGAGCCGGTGGGAGCCGTGCGCCGGGAAGAGCCCCGGGCCGACGGACCGGTCAGCGAGGTCACCGTCGTCCTGGACGGGCGCTCCACCACATCCGCGCTCTCCCGCGAGGCCACCGTTTTGGACTCGGCCTCGCGCATCCGCCCCGACCTGCCCTTCGCCTGCAAGGGCGGCGTCTGCGGCACCTGTCGGGCCCGGGTCACCCAGGGCGAGGCCGATATGCGCCGCAACTACGCGCTGGAACCGGCCGAGGTCGCCGCGGGCTATGTGCTGACCTGCCAGACCTTCCCGGTCTCCGACACCCTGACCGTCGACTTCGACAGCTGAGGTCGCCGAGCCGGCCGAAGGGGCGCGCGTCAGCCCATCCGGTCCTCAGCCCATCCGGTCCTCGGCCGACAGATGCTCCACCGTCCTGCCGGTCGCGGTGAACGTCGGCGCGAGCTTCACCGACGCGCTGCACACCTGCGCCCTCGTCGGCGGCATCGGCATGCTGGTGGCCGCGGTGGTCGCCCTCGTCCTGATCGGCGTGCGCACCCGGTCCGCGCAACGCACCGGCGGGGCGGCCGATGCGATGACGCACCCCGCCGGAGCCACCGGGCCGGTCGCGGCCGGCGACGTGAGCTGAGTGTTCGCCGGCCGGTGCGGGGCGGTGGTCCGTCGGTACCCCCGGCGCACCACCACCTTGGTCATCGCGTCCCAGCCGGCAGGGTACGGTCAGGTGCCCCCGGGGCGCGGCTGCTGCTAGGGTCGGCGATGTGACTGCCGGGTCGGCCATGGGCCATACACGAGTGAGGCGCCCGGCCTCGGCGTGAACCCGAGGCGGGCCAGAGCCCCGCCCCTTTTCTCCGTGTCATTCCTCCCGGCGCCCGTACGCGGCGCCGGTTCCAGCGGATCCCACGATGCGGAGACCTCACCACAGATGCCACACCAACAGCGTCCCCGGAGCGACGTCGAACGCCCGGCCACCGCCGTCCAGCTCAATCACACCGCCGTCTACGCCCGCGACCGGCGGCTGTCCGCCGAGTTCATCGCCGCGATCCTGGGGGTGGCGGTCGGCGCCCCCTTCGGCCCGTTCCTGCCCGTCGAGCTCGGCAACGGCGTGACACTCGACTACTACGAGAAGCGCGACGAGCCCATACAGCCGCAGCATTACGCGTTCCTCGTTCCCGACGAGGGGTTCGACGCGATGATCGCCCGCCTGGAAGCGGTCGGCGTCACCTACTACGCCGACCCCGGCCACACCGATCCCGGCCGGATCAACCGTCTCTTCGGCGGGCGCGGCGCGTACTTCGACGATCCCGGCGGCCACAACATGGAGATCATCACCCGGCCCTATATCCACCCCCAGTGACCTGGATTTTCGTACGCCCGGAGGCAACGCCACCCCTGCCCCGAGTATGATCCGCGGCCCCCTACACTGTCTGCAATCCCCGCGTTGATCGGAGCACCACATGCGTCGCCTTGCCCTTGCCCTTCTGGCCTGTACCACCCTCACACTCGCCGGGTGTGCGCAGGACTTCGACCGGGGTCCTGACGGGGTGGTCACCGACAAGGTCAAGGACGGGAAGAAGTTCTACCTGGTCGTCGATCCGACCAAGGGGGGCGAGGAGAAGAAGTTCCGGGTCAGCAAGTACGACTACCACGACTGCAACCGGGGCTCGAAGTACCCCAAGTGCGTGGACGACTGAGCCTTGAGGGCCTGAGCGTCAGCACCGCGGGCATCGGCCGGCCGCCGATGCCCGCGAAGGCGAACTGCCCCGCCCCGGCGCACGAGGTGGTGTCGTGCGCCGGGGCGGGGCGCGGCGCCGTGGATCACTCCCGGAGGCCGTGGATCACTCCCAGATGGAGTCGACCCACTCGGGGTGGTCGATGAACGGGTTCCGGTTGTGCTGGAAGCTGTCGTAGATGACCTGGTTGCGGTTCTTCTCGAAGTCGTCCGGCGGGTCCTCGTCGTTCCACTGCTTCAGTACGGACAGGCGGCCGATGTTGGGGGCGGAGCCGTTGTCGACCTTGTCGTTGGGCTCGAGGTCGGCGAAGCCGTCGTCCCCCTCGTAGCGGACGGCCATGTAGAGGATCATCCGGGCGACATCGCCCTTGACCTGGTCGCGGGGTTCGAAGGAGTCGTCGTCGGTGCGGTTGCCGGCGGCGTCGGGCACGTCCTCGCCGCCGTTGTCGAAGTCCTTGTTGCCGCGGATGCTGTTCACCGTGACATTGGCCGGACGCAGGTGGTGCAGGTCGGTGCCGGGCCCGGTGGCGGTGCCGAAGTCGCCGTGCGACTTCGCCCAGACGTGCTCGCGGTTCCACTGGTCGGCGTTGCCGCCGTTCTCGTCCTTGGACTGGGAGCGGCCGGAGTAGAGGAGTATGACGTTCGACGGGTTGTCCGGGTCCTCGTCCGTGGCCTTCAGCGCGTCCCAGACCTCGCTGTAGGACACTTTGGTCTGCTCGCTGATGATCGTGTGCAGCGCGGCCTTCAGCTCCTGGCCGCTCTTGCCCAGCGCGTCCTGGTAGTAGGTGTCGTCCAGTACCCGTACGGCCGTGGGCCGGTGGTGGTCCGATGCGACCGGGGCGACCGGTGTGTCGGCGGCGGCGACCGAGGGGACGGCGATACCGGCCGCGGCCACTACGGCCAGCAGGGAGATGCGCCGTGACCGGCGCGGGCGATGAGTGGACATGATGTGGGGGGTGTCCTCTCCGAGACGAGTGCCCGGACCGCCAACGAGCGTCATGGGCACGTATGTTCAAGGGGTAAGCCCTGGGAGACTCCCACGCATGACGCCCGAACATGTGTCCATGCTGTGCTCGTTCGGCGTGAATCCGGTGAACACCCGGTGGCCGCCCCTGCGTGTGCCGCCCTCCGCCGTGCCGGAGGAGACGTGTCGGCGGTCGAGGAGTGCTGGCAGTATCGGCGTATGGCTGAACAGATCATCGCCGCGTGTGACGGGGCATCGAAGGGAAACCCCGGGCCCGCGGCCTGGGCATGGGTCATCGGCGGCACCGATGGAGCGGTGGAGCGCTGGGAGGCCGGGCCACTGGGCACCGCGACCAACAACGTGGCCGAACTCACCGCGCTGCAGCGGCTGTTGGAGTCCACCGACGCGGTCGTGCCGCTACAGGTGCGGATGGACTCCCAGTATGCGATGAAGGCGGTCACCACATGGCTGCCCGGATGGCGGAAGAAGGGGTGGAAGACCGCATCGGGATCGCCGGTGGCCAACCGCGAGCTGGTGAAGCGTATCGATGAGCTCTTGGGCGGCCGCACGGTGGAATTCGTCTATGTGCCGGCCCACCAGATCGACGGTGACCCGTTCAACGCGGCCGCCGACCGGGCGGCCAGCCACACGGCCCGCACACAGCAGCCCGCGGGCACCTCGCTCGGCTCCGCCCTGCCACCCCCCGAGGGCCCGACGGCGACGCGCCCGGCGGGCCGCGGTGGCGCGGCGCGCTCGCGCACGACGACGGCACAGCGGGGGAGGGGCGCCCGCTCGAAGGGGTCCATCAAGGCGAAGTTCCCCGGCCGGTGCCGCTGCGGCACGCCCTACGCCAAGGGTGAAACGATCGTGAAGAACGCCGACGGCTGGGGCCATCCGTCCTGCGCCACCTGAGGCCGGGCGCGGAAAGCGCCGCCGCGCCCGTCGTTTGGTGGTGAGTGCCTTCCGAGGTGTGTGCTCCCTCACTTCTGGATCGATCGGTCCCGAAGTCGCTTGACAGTCGAGTCCGGTCCGGGTGAATGTTCTGGCATGAACGATCCAGAATTGCTGTCGGGCAGTACGTCATGCCTGACCGCGGCGCCCGGCCCGGCCACCGTGGCACCCGCACAGTCGGTGGCGCCCGGCCGCCCGGCGGTCGCCGCACCCGACCCCCGCGGGGGTTCTGCCGGGCTGAGCCGGGCGACGGTGCTGCTGCTGTCGCTCGTGTGCGGCTCGGCGGTGGCCAACATCTACTACGCCCAGCCCTTGCTGCCCGTCATGGCGAAGGCGCTCGGGGTGTCCGAAGGGGCCGGTGGACTGGTCGTCACCGCCTCGCAGATCGGCTATGCGCTCTCGCTGGCACTGCTGGTGCCCCTGGGCGATGTGCTCGAACGCCGCCGTCTGGTCAGCGTGTTGCTCGGACTCACCGCCGTGGCCCTGCTCGGCGCGGCCGCGTCCCCGTCGCTGGGGCCCCTGCTCGCCGCGATCGCCGCGGTGGGGGTGACATCGGCGGTGGCCCAGATCGTGGTGCCCATGGCCGCGTCGCTCGCCGCCGACCACGAACGCGGCTCGGTGGTGGGCACGGTGATGAGCGGTCTGCTCATCGGCATCATGTTCGCCCGCACCCTCGCCGGGCTGCTCGCCCAGATCGGCGGGTGGCAGCTGGTGTTTATCGTCGCGGCCGTCCTGATGGCCGTGCTGGCCGTCACCCTGCGCCTGGTCCTGCGCCCCGTACCGCCGCCGGAGCGCACGGCCTACCCCCGGCTGCTGCGCTCGGTACTCATGCTGGTGCGCACCGAGCCGCTGCTGCGCCGGCGCATGGGCCTGGCCGCGGTCGGGATGGGCTGCTTCACCATCCTGTGGACCGCGTCGTCGTTCCTGCTGGCCAACCCGCCGTACAACTACCGTCCCGCCGCCATCGGCCTGTTCGGCCTGGCCGGGGTCGTCGGAGCTGTCGCCGCCGTCATCGCCGGCCGGCTCGCGGACCGCGGCCGTGGCCGTCAGGTGGTGACGGGCGGGCTGATCCTGCTGACCGGCAGCTGGGGTGTGCTCGCCGCCGCCGGCCTGGGCGGAGCGGCCGGTCTGACCGCGCTGATCGTCGGCATCATGGCGCTCAACCTCGCCCAGCAGTCCCTGCTGATCAGCCACCAGAGCGCGATCTACCGCCGGGCCCCGCACGCCCGCAGCCGGGTGACGACCGCCCTCATGGTCTCCGCGTTCGTCGGCAGCGCCGCCTCCTCGGCGCTGACCGCACTGCTCTACCCGCTCCTCGGATGGACGGGCATGTGCGGCCTCGGCGCGCTGATCGCGCTGGCCGGGGTCGGCATCTGGATCCTCGAACTGCGCCGGCCCAGCCCCTCCGAGCCGCTCGCCGCTCCGTCGGCGGCCCAGGAGGACGACCGTGCCTGAGACCGCCGGCTGCCCCGTCCCGACGACTCTCCCTCATGAAAGGCCCCACACCGTGGTGACACCCGTAGGCAAGACCGATGCCGTGGCGGACGGTACGCGGGGCGGCGGCGCCGACGGCTCCGGGTCCCGGCTGCCGGGGCTCTGGCGGCGCACCATCGGCGAACTCACCCTGACCTATGTGCCCGACGCGGGCGTCGCCATGATCCCCACGCGTGTCTACCCGCTCTCCACCCCACAGGACTGGGACGGGCACCGCACACATATGACCGGAGAGGGCCACCTGGCCATGGGATGCGGAGCGCTGCTCGTCGAGCGCGGAGCGACCCGCCTGCTCATCGACGCCGGCCACGGCTCCATTTCCGGCGAGGACGTGGAGCACTTTCAGCATGGGTTCGCCCATGTGCGGACACTGCCCGCGGCGCTGACCGAACTCGGCGTGGACCCCGCCGACCTGGAGATGGTCGCCTTCACCCACCTCCACGGCGACCACACCGGATGGGCCCGGCCCGACGCGGTCGAGGATCCACGGAGCCTGTTCACCACGGCACGGTGGATGGTCGGCGAGGGCGAACTGAAGGGCGCCGCCCTGGGAGACGGCCCGATACTGGCCGGCGGGGACGAACGGATCACGTTCGTCGCCGACGGAACCGAGATCGCCGACGGCGTCCGCGCCTGGTCCCTGCCCGGACACACCCCCGGGCACACCGCCTGGATCCTCGACACCGGCGACGGCCGGAGCATCGTGGCCTTCGGCGACGCCATGCACTCCCCGGTCCAGGTGCGGCACCCGGACTGGCGGGTGGTGCTGGACGCCCACCCGGACGAGGCCGAGAAGTCACGACGCCGTCTCATCGACCACCTCGCCCGGGACGGGGTCTTCGGTTTCGGTGTGCACTTCGCCGACCAGCAACTGGGAACGGTGGACGGCTCCGGGCGGTGGCGCCCGTGGTCCGACGAGACGACCGGGTAGGTGCCGTGGCCCCTCAGGCGGAGGGTGCCTCGCCCGACTCGGCCGTATCGGCGGCCGGGTCCGGGGTGGCGGGCGAGTAGAAGACCGACTTCTGCTGCTTGGTGCGGTGTGCCTGGCCCTTCGCGACGAGGGACTCGAGCGTGCTGCGCACGACCGTGGCCTTGATCTCGCGGTCCGGATGCGCCTGTGTGACGGCGGCGGTGATCTCGGCGGCGGAACGGGGCTCACCGTGCTGGGTGAGGTGGTCACGGACGAGATCCCGGAGCGTGGGCGCGTCCGCCTCCCGCGCCCGCTTGGCACGGCCGCTGCCCGGCTCCGCGCGCTTCCGCTTGCCGTTGGTGGCGTCGGCCTTCTTCTTCGCCTTGCGCGGCGCCGACGGTGCGGTGGACTTCGGCGCGGCGGACTCCGGCGCTGCGGACTCCGGCGCTGCGGACGCGCCGTTCGCGGCGCCGCTGGAGCCACCGTTCGCCGGTACGTCGGCGGTGGCGTCGTCACCAAGGGTCTGCCGCATGGTGAGCAGCAGCGCCCGGTTTTCCTCCAGTACCGCCAACTGCTCCCGCAGCGCTGCTATTTGGGAGCTGATACGTTCGTGCTCGGCGGTGTTGCGTTCCAGATCGGCGGCGACCTGAGCCGCGTACTGGGACTTCAGGTTGGCATTGTCGGCAGAGGTGTCCACTACAAGCTCCCTCATCTGGGCGCATAACGTGTTGGTGCTGGATGGTACATGTGCGCCAATCCCACGTGACGCCGCCCTGCTGTGGAGTTGGACCGGAAAGGAACCACGGATGACCTCGGACGCACGACCCATACGATCCGGCGCACACGCGACGGCGGGCCCGGCGGCGGACACACTCCCGGACACGATGCGCGCCGCGCGGTTCGACACGGCCGCGCGCACCCTGACGGTCGAGGAGGTACCGGTGCCCCGGCCGGGAGCGGGCGAGGTCCTGGTCAAGGTGGCCGCGTGCGGCATCTGCCAGTCGGACCTGAGCCAGCTCGACGGCCATATCGCGCCCCGGCTGCCGGTGGTCACCCCCGGACACGAGGCGTCGGGGGTGGTGGCGGCGGTGGGTGACACCGCCGGACACTGGAAGGCGGGCGACCGGGTGGTGCTGGGCGCGGGGAAGGCGTGCGGCACCTGTTCCGCCTGCCGGTTCGGCGGTGGCACGAACACGTGTGAGAACCTCCAGGTGATGGCCTTCCACTACGACGGGGCCTGGGCCGAGTACGTACTGACGGACGCGACGACGCTCATCGCCGTGCCCGACTCCGTACCCCTGGAACACGCCGCCGTGCTCGCCGACGCCGTCTCCACCCCGTACGGCGCCATCGACACCGCCCAGTTGCGGTCCGCCGAATCCGTGGGCATCTGGGGGCTGGGGGGTCTGGGTACCCACCTCGTCCAGCTGACGCGCGTCTGCGGCGCGTCCCCGATCGTCGCCCTCGACCCCCTGCCCGCCGCGCGTGAGCGCGCGCTCGCGCTGGGCGCCGACTTCGCGCTCGACCCGACGGAGGAGGACACCCCGGCCAGGCTGAAGGAGATCACGGCGGGCAAGGGCCTGGACGTCGCCTTCGACTGCGTCGGCCGCGCCCCTGCCTTCACCCAGGCCGAGCGTGCCCTCGGCCACCGGGGCCGCCTGGTGCTCGTCGGCATCTCTCCCGACCCGCTGGCCGTGGGCCCGGAAATCCACTTCGTGCGCAACCGCCACACCGTGATCGGACACACCGGGTATCGCATGGAACACCTGGAGGACCTGGTCGAACTGACGGCCCGGGGCCGCCTGGACATCTCCGGTTCGGTCAGCGCCGTCCTTCCCCTGGAGGACGTGCACGAGGGCATCCGCCGGCTGCGTGAGCGGGAGGGCAACCCGATCCGCGTCCTGCTGCGGCCCTGACCGCCCACGGCCGCCCCGGTCCACTCGGCGGGCGCCCGACACCGGCCGGGGCGAGACCCCGGCCGGTGTCCGCCTCAGGAGTACGGCTGCCTCAGGAGCCCGGCTGCTCGATCCACGCACGCCACTGCCCGGCGCCGACGAGTTCGGCCAGCCGCTGGTAGCCGCCCCTGCCCGGATGCGCACCGTCGCCGGCCAGGGCTTCCCGGGTCCAGACCGGGTCGTCGGCCAGTTCCAGGGTCGTGGCGATGAACGGGACGTGCTGTGACCGGCAGAGGGCGGCCATCTCGTCGGCGAGTGCCGCGGTACGCCGCAGATGCTCGCCGCCCGCGTCCACGACCGGCGGTGGGCCCACGACCAGTGGCGTGATGGCCTGCCGCCGGGCCTCCTCCAGGATCGAGGCCAGGTTCTCAACAGTGCGGGCCGCGCCGACGCGCACCGTGCCGTTCTCCTGGACCATGTCGTTGCTGCCGAAGGAGACGACGAGCCGGTTGTCGGAGCCGGGCAGGGTCCGCGGCAGGACCTCCTGCCAGCAGCGCCGCAGGACGTCCTCGGAGGTGTCGCGCCTGATGCCCAGGTTGAAGGCGGTGATGTCGCCACCGGTGGCCTCCAGCACCCTGCCGACCCACCCCCGGTGTTCCGGGTCGCCGATCCCCTGGACGAAGGAGTCCCCGATGAAACAGATACGTATGGTTCCGCTCACTTGGGCGACCCTAGCGTCCGGGCGTGGGCCGTTCGCGTAGCCTCCGGTCATGACTGATCACCGTTCGGTGGACCTGGGAGAAACGCGGCTGGCCTATCGGGTGTCCGGCCCACCGGACGCTCCGCCGCTGGTGCTGTTGCACGCTCTGGGGGAGAGCGCCGCCGACTGGGACGCGGTGGCGCCCGTCCTCGCCCAGAGCCTGCGGGTGTACGCCCTCGACCTTCGTGGCCACGGCAGGAGCGCTTGGCCGAAGGACTGCTCGCTCGAACTCATGCGGGCCGATGTGCTCGCGTTCATGGACGAGCTGGGACTTGGCCGGGTGGACCTGATCGGCCACTCGATGGGCGGGATCGTGGCCTACCTGCTCGCGTCGGCCCAACCGCGGCGGGTGGCGCGGCTGGTGCTGGAGGAGGCCGCGGTGCTGCGCCCCCGGCGGCCGGCCACTCCGGCCAGGCCGGACGGCGAGCCGGCCTTCGACTGGGAGATGGCGCTGGCCATCAGGAAGCAGATCGACGACCCGGACCCGGCGTGGTCGGAGGGGCTCGACCGGATCACCGCCGCCACCCTGGTCGTGGCCGGTGGCGCACAGAGCCATGTGCCCCAGGAGGACGTCGCCGAACTGGCTCGCCGCATCCCCGGCGGACGCATGGTCACCCTTCCCGTCGGCCACCTGGTCCACGCCGCGGAGCCCACGCTGTTCACGGCCGCGGTGGCGGCGTTCCTGGAGTCGGAGCCGGACGCCCGTCCCGCCCCTCAGTGCTGAAGCCTCGGCAGTGCGTTGCGGACGACGTACGGCAGGATGCCGCCGTGGCGCAGGTAGGTCAGCTCCTGCTGGGAGAAGATCCGCAGTCTCAGCCGCGCGGTGGCGCGGTCGCCGTCCTTCCCCGTGATGTGCCAGGTGACCGGGTTGGTTCCCACGGACAGCTCGTCGATCCCCTCGAACGTCAGCTGCTCCTCGCCGGTGAAGGTGTACGCGGACGCGCGGTCGCCCTCGGGGAACTCGAGCGGCAGCACGCCCATGCCGATCAGGTTGCTGCGGTGGATGCGTTCGTACGACTCGGCGACGACGGCCTTGACCCCGAGCAGGGCCTGGGCCTTGGCCGCCCAGTCGCGGCTGGAGCCGGCGCCGTAGTTGCGGCCCGCGACCACGACCAGGTCGTAGCCGGCCTCCCGATAGGTGGACGCGGCCTGGTGCACGGGCAGCACACGGGTGCGGTCGGCCGTGTACGCGTGGCCGCCCGGTCCCGGCCGGTCCGGCACCATCAGGTTGTCGACGGCCGGGTTGGTGAAGGCGCCGCGCAGCATGACCTCGTGGTTGCTGCGCCGGGTGGAGTACTGGTTGAGGTCGCGGCGGGGGACTCCGCGCCCGGTCAGCCAGCGGCCCGCCGGGCTGTCGGCGGGGATGCGGCCGGCCGGGGAGATGTGGTCGGTGGTCACGTCGTCGCCCAGGTGCAGCAGGACCTTGGCGCGGGTGAGGGCCGGCCGGTCGGGGGCGGCCGGTGACAGGCCGGTGAGATGCGGGGGGCGGCGGATGTAGGTGGACGCCGGGTTCCAGGGGAAGCGGGTGCCGGCGGGGGCGTCCAGGCGGCGCCAGGCGTCGGTGCCCTCGCGCAGGCGCTCGGCGTTCCGCCGGAACATCTCGGGGCCCACGTGGGCGGCGATGCGGGCGGCCACCTCCTCGTCGGTGGGCCACAGGTCCTTGAGGTGGATGGGGTGGCCGTCCGGGCCGGTGCCCAGCGGATCGTGCGCGAAGTCGTGCAGGATCGAGCCGGCCAGGGCGTAGGCGACCACGAGCGGTGGGGAGGCCAGGTACGACAGCGGGGTCCGGGGGTTGACCCGGCCGGCGAAGTTGCGGTTGCCGGAGAGGACGGCGACGGGCTGGACCGCGTCGCTCTCGGCGAGCTGTTCCATCGCCGGGTGCAGCGGGCCGGAGTTGCCGATGCAGGTCATGCAGCCGAAGCCGACGATGTGGAAACCGGTCTGCTCCAGAGCGGGCAGCAGCCCGGACGCGCGCAGGTACTCCTCGACGACCCGGGAACCGGGGGAGAGGGACGTCTTCACCCAGGGCTTGGCGGTCAGTCCCGCCCGTGCGGCCCGTTCGGCGAGCAGACCCGCCTGGACCATCAGGGCCGGGTTGGCGGTGTGGGTGCAACTGGTGATGGCGGCCAGGGCGACCGGGCCGTCCGGCAGCCGTTCACCGAAGGCGCGTTCGGCGGCGGCCCGATCGCGGGCGGCGCGTTCGTCGGCGGCCCGTCCGCGGGCGGTGGCCGGGGCGGCCGCGCGGTACGACTCCGGCACGCGGGAGAGCGGCAGCCGCTGGTGGGGCAGGTTCGGACCGGCCATGCTCGGCTCGACGCCACCGAGGTCGAGGTCGATGACGTGGTCGTAGCGCGGTTCACGGCGGTGCTCGGTCCGCTTGAGCCCCTGGGCGGTGAGGTAGGCGTCGACCAGCCGGACGTGTTCCTCGGTCCGGCCGCTCAGCCGCAGATAGGCGGCGGTCTCGTCGTCGTAGGGGAAGTAGACGCAGGTGGCGCCGTACTCGGGTGCCATGTTGGAGACGGCGGCGCGTTCCGCCCAGCCGAGGGCGGCGACGCCGGGCCCGCAGAACTCGACGAACGTGTTCACCACGCCCTTGGCGCGCAGGAGTTCGGTCAGGGTGAGGGCGAGGTCGGTGGCGCCGACCCCGGGGCGCAGCCGGCCGGTCAGGCGGACGCCGACCACCTCGGGGTACGGAATGGTGACCGGCTCGCCCACCATCGCGGCCTGGCCCTCCAGGCCGCCGACGCCCCAGCCGACGACCCCGAGGGCGTTGATCATCGGGGTGTGGCTGTCGGTGGCGACCAGCACGTCCGGATGGAGCACCGGCAACCCGCCGTCGGCCGCGTCCGTCACCCAGACGACGCGGGCCAGCGCCTCCATGTTGACCTGGTGGATGATGCCGGTGCCGGGGGGCACGACACGGAAGTCGGCCACGCTGCGCTCGGCCCACTTCACCATCTCGTAGCGCTCGCCGTTGCGGCGGAAGTCGATCAGCAGGTTGCGCTCGACGGCGTCGGGGCGGCCGTACTCCTCGACGATGACGGAGTGGTCCACGGTCAGGTCGACCGGGATGGCGGGCTGGAGCCGCTCCGGGTCGCCGCCCAGCTCCGCGACGCTGTCCCGCATGGCCGCGAAGTCGGCCAGGGCCGGCAGGCAGGTGGTGTCGTGCAGCATGATCCGGTTCGGGTGCACCGGCACCTCGCACGCACCGCTGCCCGCCCGGATCCGGGCGACCACGTCCGCCAGCGCCGCCGGTGACCTGCGGGCCACGTTCTCCAGGAGCACCCGTATCGCATAGGGGAGGGCGTCCAGCTCATCGCGGGTCAGGAGCCGGTCCAGGGGCAGGTAGCGGTGGGAGCGGCCGTCCACGGTGAGCTCGGCGGTGGCGGTGTGGTCAGCGTTCATGTTCCCCTGCCGTCGCGATTGTATCTGTTTCGGATCGAGTACAAATCCCGGAGCCCGATGTCTTGACGCTCCGATCAGCTGTCTTCATATTGTCTCAAGCCGCTTATTGATACAACCGTCGCGCTATCGCGATGCACCTGCTCCCCCGATCGAGCCGTCTGGAGCTCCTCATGGCGATCAATGTCGATCAGCGCGAGGCCACCGCGACGATGCGCACCGTCTCCCGGCGCATCCTCCCGTTCCTCTTCGTGCTCTACGTCGTCAACTACATCGACCGCGCGAACATCGGCTTCGCCGCCCTGCAGATGAACGAGGAACTGGGGCTCAGCAGCCAGGCGTTCGGCCTGGCCGCCGGCCTGTTCTTCTGGGGCTACTTCCTGTTCGAGGTGCCCAGCAACCTCGCCCTCGCCCGCTTCGGCGCCCGCCGCTGGATCGCCCGCATCCTGGTCAGCTGGGGCATCCTCGCCACCATCATGGCGTTCACCCACTCCGCGACGCAGCTGTACGTGCTGCGCTTCCTGCTCGGCGTGGCCGAGGCCGGCTTCTTCCCCGGCATCGTGGTCTACCTGACCTACTGGTTCCGCAAGAAGGAGGTCGCCACCGCGACCGCGCTCTTCCTCACCGCGATCCCCGCCTCCTACATCCTCGCCGCCCCGCTCAGCGCGCTGATCATGGACCATGTGCACTGGTTCGGCCTCAGCGGCTGGCGCTGGATGTTCATCCTGGAGGGCGCCCCGGCCGTACTCCTGGGCATCGCCTGCTACTTCGTGCTGACCGAGCGGCCGGCCGACGCCACGTGGCTCACCGAGCGGCAGCGCGCCTGGCTGACGGCCGAGCTGGACCAGGAGCAGCAGGCCAATCCGCACGCCAGGAAGCTGAGCACGCTCAAGGTCATGGCCGACCCCAAGGTCCTGCTGCTGGCGGTGGTCTACTTCGTCTACCAGGCCGGCAGCCTCGGCGTCGGCTACTGGCTGCCGCAGATCGTCAAGGACTTCTCGGACGGCCTCGGCAACACCGCGATCGGCTTCATCAGCGCCATCCCCTACATCGTCGCCGCCTTCGGCATGGTGTGGTGGTCGCGCCGCTCCGACCGGCTCGGCGAGCGCAAGCTCCACTCGGCCCTCCCGCTGGCGCTGGCCGCCGTCACCCTGATCGCGGCCGGCTTCACCCACTCACCCGTGCTCGGGCTGGCGATGATCGCGCTGTCGCTGACCGGCCTGTACGGCTTCAAGTCGCCGTTCTGGGCGCTGCCCACGCTCTTCCTGACCCGCTCCACCGCCGCGGTCGCGGTGGCGGTCGTCAACTCCATCGGCAACCTCGGCGGCTTCTTCGGCCCCTACGCCATCGGCTGGGCCAAGGACTCGACGGGCTCGGCCACCGGCGGGCTGATATTCCTCGGCGGCCTGGTCCTCGTCGCCTTCCTGCTCACCCTGGCGCTGCGCGTCGGTGGCGGAGCGGAGACCTCGGCCGGGCAGCCGGACACCGGTGAGGCATCGCCCACGTCGTCGGTGCCGGCGCCGTAGCCCCTGGCACCGAGAAGCCCGCCGGTTCCCGCGCTTTGCGTGGCGGGAACCGGCGGCCCTGCGCTGTGCGGCTATGCCCCGTGACCGGGTCCGGTCTTGATCTCCCGTACCGTGTCCAGGTGATGGTGCAGGAAGGCCGACGCCTCCTCGATGCGGCCGTCCTCGATCAGGTCCAGCAGGTGGAGGTGTTCGCGGGCCTGACGGGTCAGCCGGGAGCGGTCGATCTGGTGGCGGTACTCGATCAGCCGCCGCAGCCGGTTCTGCCGGCGTACGGCGTCCAGCAGGAACTGATTGCCCGAACAGCCCACCAGCATCTCGTGGAACGAGGCGTTGACCTGGAACAGCTCCGCCCGCGGCAGCAGCAGGATGTCCCCGTGCAGCAGGTCCTCCTGCTGCTGCCGGTGGCGCGCGAACGCCTCGGTGTCCACGGTGAAGCCCGGCTCCAGCAGGGCGGCCGACTCGACGATCATCCGGAACCGGTAGCTCTGGGCGTGCGCCTCGACGGTGGCCATGACGTGCTGGAACTCCCAGCCACGGCCGCCGGTCTTGCGCCGGACCAGGTCCTCGGCCTCCATCCGCGCCAGCACCCGGCCGGCCTGGCGCGGCGTCAGCCGGTACCGGCGGCTGATGTCGGTCGCGGTGAACGAGCCGGTGAAACGGCCGCCGACATAGTCGTCGGCGATCTCGAAGTACGCCGCCTGCTCCACGTCCTCGCCGTCGGTCAGGTCCGGCCGGGTCAGGGCGCTCGCGTCACGGGCGAGGAAGAAGCCGCGGTTGGGGATCCGGTCCAGGATGCCGACGTCGGCCAGGAAGAGCATGGCCTTGCGCACCGGAGTACGGGAGACCTCCAGCGCGTCGGCCGCCCACTGCTCGGTGACGTGCGCGCCCTCCGCCAGGCCGGTGCGACGCATCAGGTCCACCAGTCGGGTGGCGATGGAGGTGGTCAGGTTCGGGCGCGACATCAGCCCCTGCGCTTGTCGAGGAGGACGGGACGGCAACGCCCCATCCTACGAGTAACGACCCGTCGTGCGAGTTCCGGGGAGCCAGGGTCTGTCGTCAAAGGGGGCGCCCTGCTCCCGACGCCTGGCACGGCCGCTCGCCGCGTTGTCGCATCACCCGAGTACGCCCAGTACGAGGGCGATGCCCCGCCTTGCGATCGACCGCACCAGCCTCCCCCAGCTACCGCTGGGAGGTGCCCCCTGCTCGCGGCCGGGTGCCCCCTTCGACGACAGACCCTAGGCGCCTCGGTGATCGAGCCGGACGAACAGGACGCACACCGGGGACCCGGTCTCCACCACCTCGCCGGTGCGGCGCAGCGTGCCGCTCGTGCGGTCGACGTCGAAGGGAACGATGGTGTGGCTGCGCTCGTTGGCCGCGAACAGCCTGTGCCCGTCGGGGCCGAAGCAGAAGAACCGCGGCCGGATGCCCTCCGTCGACGTCCAGCCCACCGGCCGCAGCATGCCCGTCCCGGCCGAGACCGCGAAGACGCCGAGGGTGTCGGGCTCGGGGCCGCCGGGCGAGCTGTCCCCGGCCCCGCCGCGGTTGGAGGCGTACACGAACCGCCCGTCCGGACTGACGGCGATCTCACCCCCGCGGCTGTCGCCGGTCATGGTGGACTCCGTGCTGGACAGGATCTGCACGGCCTCCAGCGCCCCGCGCCCGGTGCGCCGGTAGACGGTCACCGTCGAGCGCAGTTCGTCGATGGTGTACGCGAACGGCCGCCTGGGGTGGAAGGCGATGTGCCGCGGCCCGGCCATCTCGCGCGTGGCGACGGACGGCACCGGGCCGAGGGACAGCTTCCCGGAGGTGGCGTCCAGGGCGAGGGTGAAGATCCGGTCCAGGCCCTTGTCCGGTACCACGATGAACCGCCCGTCCGGCGAGAACGGCACCTGGTGCGGTTTGGACCCGGTCTGGTCGGTGCGGTGCGGTCCGGGTTCGCCGGGCAGCGACAGCAGGTCGGCGACCGGCCCGAGCGAGCCGTCCTTCCGCAGCGGCAGGGTGGCCACGCTGCCGGAGGAGTGGTTGGCCACCACCAGGAAGCGGTTGGACGGGTCCACCGCCAGGTGCGCCGGGTTGCGCCCGCCGGTCTCCTGCGTGCCCAGGGCGGTCAGCCGCCCGGTGTCCGGGTCGATCCGGTAAGCGCTGGCGTAGGTGAAGTCGCCGTGCACGGCGTAGAGGAACCGCCGCGTGTGATCGACGGCCAGGAAGGTCGGATTGTCCAGCTCGACGGTCTGGAGCAATGTCCATCCGGTGCCGTGCGGACCGACCTCGTAGACCTCGATGCCCTTTCCCTCGCCCTCGCGCTCGGCCGTGGTGCGCGAGCCCACGTAGGCCACCGTGCGGGCGGCGCGTCCACCGCCCTGGGCGGCGGCCGGCTGGGCCGCCGCCGAGGTCATCTGCCCGGCCGCCACGGCGGCGACCGGCAGTGTGACCATCGCGCGGCGCGACAGCGCGGCGATCGCCGAGGTGCCCGGATGACCGGCGTGGCTGTCAGGAAGTGTCATGTCCGCTCCCGTCCCTGGGGATGATAACCCGGGGATTGTATCTAGATGGCGTTTGATACAACAGGGGGCGATGGCTGCGCCCGCACACGGCGTTGCCCACCCGCCCCGTGCTCACCCACCCCTGTTCCGGAGGTTCCCGATGTCCGACCAGCCGACGTCCGGCCGGCCGATCCCCACCGCCGACCTGGCCGACCGGTACGGCGCCGCCCTGCGCGTATGCGATCTGCAGTTCCGCTCGCTCGGGGGCGCCCGCTCCTTCACCGGGCGGGTGCGGACCGTCTCCTGCCGCGACGACAACGCCCTGCTCCACGACCTCCTGCGGACGCCGGGGGAGGGCGCCGTCGTGGTCGTCGACGGTGGCGGCTCCCTGCACACGGCGCTCCTGGGGGATCTGATGGCCGAGCGCGCGCTGGCGGGCGGCTGGGCCGGTGTCGTCGTGCACGGAGCCGTCCGCGACCTCACCGCGCTCGCCGAGGTGCGGATCGGTGTGCAGGCCCTGGGCGTCAACCCGCGCAAGAGCGGCAAGGCGGGCGGCGGTGCGGTCGACGTACCGGTCTCCTTCGGAGGAGTCACCTTCCATCCCGGCGACATCCTGCACGCCGACGCCGACGGCGTCGTCCTCCTGCCCGCCGAACCCGCCGAACCGGCAGGACCCGCCGGACCCGCGCGCACCTGACCTGAGCGGCCTTCGGGCCCGGCGGGCTCAGCGCACCCGGTAGGGCCGGGCGCGCCCGGTGTTCAGGGTGAGCCCCAGGCCGGGCGCTCCGCTCCGGCCGGGGGTGACGCTGCCGCCGTCCGGAGCGAGCACGCCGTCGAACAGCAGGCGTTCGACGCGGACGTGGTCGTGGAACCACTCCAGGTGGCGCAGGTTGGGCACCGACGCGGCGGCGTGCGCATGCGCGTGCGGGGCGCAGTGGCCGGAGATCTCTATGCCGTGGCCGTGCGCGAGGGCGGCGGCGCGCAGCCAGACGGTGATGCCGCCGCAGCGGGTGACGTCGGCCTGGAGACAGTCCACGGCGCCGGCGGCGAGCATATGCGTGAAGTACGGCAGGGTGTAGCCGTACTCACCGGCCGTGACGTCCATCGGGACCCGGTCGCGGATCGTCGCGAGCGTGGCGAGGTGGTCGGAGGAGACGGGTTCCTCGAACCATGTCACCCCCTGGTCGGCGAGGGCGTCGGCGACGCGGATGGCCTGTTTGGCGCCGTAGGCGCCGTTGGCGTCGACGTACAGGGCGGCCGTGTCGCCGATGCTCGCACGCGCCTTCGCGACGCGCCGCCGGTCCCGCTCCTCGCACCGCCCCCAGGACTCACCGATCTTGATCTTGACGCGGGGTATCCCCTCCTCCCCGGTCCACTGGCGCAGTTGCCGGTCCTGCCGCTCGGCGTCGTACGTGGTGAAGCCACCGCTGCCGTAGACCGGCACGTCCGCACAGGCGGCGCCCAGCAGACGGACGAGCGGCACGCCCAGCAGCCGGGCCTTGCAGTCCCACAGGGCGATGTCCACGGCGGCGATCGCCTGTGCGGCCACACCGGGCAGTCCGGCGTTGCGCACGGCGCGCAGCATGGCCTCGTTCGCCCGTGGCACGTCCATGGCCGGGGAGCCGGTGACCACACCGGCGAGCAGGTCGTCGACGACCTGGGCGGTGGCCGCCGGGGCGTAGGTGTAGCCCAGGCCGGTGACCTCGCCGCACCGGACGGTGGCCAGGACCAGGGTGGTGCTGTCCCAGCTGAGGGTCCCGTCCGCCTCGGGGGCGTCGGTGGGCACCGTGTAGACGGCGCTGTCCACCCGCTCCACGACCGGTGTGTCCGCCACGGCCCCGGGTCACCTCTCGGCGTGGCGCAGGTGTCGCACGGCGGCGCGGCCGACTCCCGCCGCGGCCGTCGCCGCGATCGCGGCGGTGCCGACGGTGGCCGTCCACCGGGCCGCGGTCGAGGGCCGCGGCGGCCGCTGCGCCAGACGTTCGGGCCGCTCGCTGGGCAGGGTGGTGTCGAGCCCCAGGGCCAGTGCCTCGGCCAGGTGGAGGGCCCCGCGGCCGGTGTCGCCCTGTTCGATCTGGGTGCGGCAGCTGAAGCCGTCCGCGAGCAGCAGGCTGCCGGGGGCGGCCGCGCGGACGGCGGGCAGCACGCCCTGTTCCGCGACGGCCATGGAGACCTCGTGGTGGCCGCGTTCGAAGCCGAAGTTGCCGGCCAGCCCGCAGCAGCCCTCGTCGAGGACGTCGGTGACGAGATGCGCGCGGCGCATCAGCTCGCGGTCCGCGTCGTCCTTCATGATCGCGTGCTGGTGACAGTGGGTCTGTACGACGGCCTGCCGGGCGAGTGCGGGTGGCCGCCAGCCGTCGGGCGCGTGGTGGACGAGGTGTTCGGCGAAGGTGCGGAACTGCCCGGCCAGCCGGCGCACATCCTGGTCGGCCGGCATCAGTTCGGGGGCGTCGGCCCGGAACACCGCGGTGCAGGAGGGTTCCAGGCCGATGACCGGGGTGCCCGCTTCGAGGTAGGGCCGCAGCACGCCCAGCGTTCGGCGCAGCACCCTCTTCGCGGCCGTGAGCTGCCCGGTGGAGATCCAGGTCAGACCGCAGCACACGGGTCTGGTCGGAACGGCGACCCGGAAGCCGGCGTCCTCCAGCACGCGGACGGCCGAGATGGCGATCGAGGGATGGAAGTAGGTGCTGAAGGTGTCCGGCCACAGCACCACGGTCCGCGGGTCGGCCGGATCCGGTGTGCCGGACGCACGGGCCTGCCACCACTGGAGGAAGGACCGCCGCGCGAACACGGGCGCCTGGCGTGCGCCGTCCACCCCGGCCAGCCGCTTGCCCACCCGGGCCAGACCCGGCGCCTGGACCGCGGTGTTGACCAGCGCGGGCGCGATGCGGGACAGCCGGGCCCACACCGGGAGCCAGCCCATGGAATAGTGCGCCGCCGGGCGCGGGCGGCCCGCGTAGTGGTGGGCGAGGAACTCGGCCTTGAGCGTCGCCATGTCCACCCCGGTGGGGCAGTCCGACTTGCAGCCCTTGCAGGCCAGGCACAGGTCCAGGGCGTCCCGCACCTCGGTCGAGCGCCAGCCGTCGGTGACGGCGGAGTCCGCGTGGCCGTCGAGCATCTCGAACAGCAGCCGCGCCCGGCCGCGCGTGGAGTGCTCCTCCTCCTTGGTGGCCCGGTAGGACGGACACATCACACCGCCGTGGTGGCTGCGGCAGTTGCCGATGCCGACGCAGCGCATGACGGCGCGGGTGAAGGAGTGCTCGTCATCGGGGTAACCGAACTCCGCCGTGGGGGTGGTCGGCCGCCACCCCGGGCCCAGACGCAACTGGCCGTCGACCGGGTGCGGATCGACGACCTTGCCGGGGTTCATCCGGTTCTCCGGGTCGAACAGGGACTTCAGCTCGCCGAACGCGGTCACCAGGCGCTCACCGTACATACGGGTGAGCAGCTCGCCCCGGGCCTGCCCGTCCCCGTGCTCGCCGGACAGCGAGCCGCCGTAGGAGGCCACCAGGTCGGCGGCGCGTTCCACGAAGCGGCGGAAGTCGGCCACCCCCTCGGCGGTCTTCAGCCCGAACGGGATGCGGGTGTGCACACAGCCCTGCCCGAAGTGCCCGTACAGCGAGGGGTGGTCGTAGCCGAACTCCCCGAACAGGCCCTTCAGATCGCGCAGGTAGTCACCCAGCCGCTCGGGCGGGACGGCCGAGTCCTCCCAGCCCTCCCAGGTCTCCCGGTCGTCCGGCGGCCGCGCGGTCACCCCGAGCCCCGCCTCGCGGGCCTTGAGCATCCGCTGCTCGCGCCGGGGGTCGTCGGAGAAGGTCACCCTGGCGTCCTTCTCGTCCCGCCCCAGCGTGCGCAGCAGCGCGTGCGCCTGCTCGTCGACCTCCTCCTGGCCGTCTCCGCTGAACTGCACCAGCAGCCAGCTCTCGCCCTCCGGAAGGGCGTTGAGCGATTCGAGGTAGGCGTGTTCCTCGCGCATCAGCTGGGCCATCCGCCCGTCGAGTGCCTCCAGTTCGCTGGGCGCGCAGTGTTCCAGGAGCCGGGGTACGTCGTCGGCGGCGGCGCAGATGTCGTCGTAGCCGAGCACCAGCAGCGACTGGTAGGCCGGGACGGGCACCAGGTCGAGTTCGGCGCGCACCACCGTCACCAGGGTGCCCTCGCTGCCCACCAGGGCCCGCGCCAGGTCGAAGCCGTTCTCCGGCAGCAGCGAGTCCAGGTTGTAGCCGGAGACCCGGCGCGGGATCTTCGGGTAGCGCCGGATGTCCGCCAGATACTCGCCGACGATGCGGTCCAGTCCGGCGTAGATCTCGGCCCGGCGGCCGCCCTCCGCCGCGATGCGCGCACGCTCGGCCCCGGATGTCGGCCCCACCCACATCCGCACCCCGTCGTAGGTGACGATCTCCAGCCGGCGCACGTTGTCCACGGTCTTGCCATAGGCCTGGGCCGACGCCCCGCACGCATTGTTGCCGATCATGCCGCCCAGCGCGCAGTGGCTGTGCGTGGACGGCTTCGGCCCGAACTGTAGCCCGTCATCGGCGAGTTGGCGGTTGAGCTCGTCCAGGACCAGACCCGGCTCCACCACGCAGGTGCGCGCCTGGGCGTCCACCGAGACCAGGGCGTCGCAGTACTTGCTCCAGTCGATCACCACGGCGGTGTTCGTCGACTGGCCGGCCAGGCTGGTGCCCCCGCCCCGCGACAGGACGGGGGCGCCGAAGCGGGCGCACACCTCCACCGCCCGTGCCCCGGCCTCCACATCGCGGGGGACGACGACGCCGATGGGCACCTGACGGTAGTTGGAGCCGTCCGTGGCGTACGCCCCCCGGCTGCCCGCGTCGAACCTGACCTCGGCGGCCACCTCCGCATGCAGTGCCCGCTCCAGCCCCCTGGTGTCCACCCCCGGTACCCCCCGGCGCCGCTGTCCCCCTTCACGCATGCCTGCGCCCCGTCAGGTGCTCGGCGTACTGGGCGGCCTTCTGCCGGATGCCCCGGCGGGCGATGCCGGCCAGCTCGGGGTCGTGCAGGGCGGCCTTCACCGTCTTCTTCGCCTGGGGGGCCATCAGGTGCGGTGGGATCGGCGCGATCTCCTGGTCGACCTTGAACTCCAGGACGACCGGGTGGTCACTGGCCAGGGCCTCGTCCCAGGCCCTGCCCACCTTCTTCGGCGCCTCGCACCGGATGCCCCGCAGCCCCAGCAGCTCGGCGTACGCCCCGTAGGGGATGTCCGGGATGACCTGGGAGGCGGGGTACTTCGGGTCCCCGGCCATGGCGCGCTGTTCCCAGGTGACCTGGTTGAGGTCCTGGTTGTTGAAGACGCAGAAGACCAGCGGCGGGCCACCCGCCAGCCGGTCCATATAGCGCTTGACGGTGATCATCTCGTTCATGCCGTTCATCTGGAACGCGCCGTCTCCCACGAAGGCGATCACGGGACGGTCCGGATGGGCGAACCGCGCCGCGATCGCATACGGCACTCCGGGGCCCATGGTGGCCAGCGTGCCGGACAGCGAGGCGTCCATCCCGGCGCGCAGCCTCAGATGGCGCGCCCACCAGTTGGTGGCCGAGCCCGAGTCGGCGGTGAGGATCGCCCGGTCCGGCAGGCGCGAGGAGAGCTCGGCGGCCACCGACTGGGGGTTGATGAGGTCCCCGAAGTGCTGGCCGGACCAGGTGGCGCAGATGTCCTGCCACTCCCGCACGTCCTTCTCGACCTTGTTCCTCCAGTTCCGCTTCTCCTTGCGCCGCAGCAGCGGTACGAGCTCCCGGAGGGTCTCCTTGGCGTCGCCGATCAGATGGGCGTCCATGGGGTAGCGGATACCGATCATGCGGCCGTCGATGTCGATCTCGACACCGCGGGCCTGCCCCTCGTCCGGCAGCCACTCGGAGTACGGGAAGCTGGTGCCGATCAGGAAGAGGGTGTCGCACTCCTTGATCATCTTGTCGCTGGCGGTGCTGCCCAGCAGACCGATCGGCCCGGTGACGTACGGCAGGTCGTCGGCGAGGACGCCACGGCCCAGCAGCGCCTTGGCCACACCGGCGCCCAGCAGTTCCGCCACCGCGACGACCTCGTCCGCGGCGTCGGCCGCGCCCTGGCCGACGATGATGGCCACCTTCTCGCCCTCGTTGAGCACATCGGCGGCGCGGCGCAGCTCATCGGGGTCGGGCAGGACCCGGGGGCGGCTCCAGCCCACGCTGGAGAAGACCGATCCGTGGGCCTTGGGCGGGGAGGGCTGGGCGTCCTCCTCCTGGATGTCGTTGGGGATGACGATGGTCGACACGCCACGGGTGGTCAGCGCGGTCTTGAAGGCGCGGTCGATGACATGCCGGGCCTGGCCGGGGTGGGTGACCATCTCGCAGTACTCGGAGACGTCCTCGAACAGCCGGTCCAGATGGATTTCCTGCTGGTAGTGGGAGCCCAGACTGAGCCGCTTCTGCTGGCCCACGACGGCGACCACCGGCTGGTGGTCGAGCTTGGCGTCGTACAGACCGTTGAGCAGATGGACGGCGCCGGGGCCGGAGGTGGCGGTGCAGACTCCCACCTCGCCGGTGAACTTCGCGTGGCCGCAGGCCATGAACGCGGCCATCTCCTCGTGCCGGACCTGGATGAACTCAGGGTCCCCATGGGCCCGGTCGAACGCCCCGAGCAGACCGTTGATCCCGTCCCCCGGATAGCCGAAGACCCGGTGCACACCCCACTCGCGCAGACGAGTCAGCACGAAGTCCGATACCTGAGCCACGGCGTCCTCCTCGGTAGCACTGCACGGAGCACTCGCACAGGAGTAGCCGTTCGCCGGACGAGTAAACCTGGCGCCGTGTGCCATCCGCGTCCGCCGTGCATGGGCCGCGGCCGGACCGGGCACCCGGCCGGTGGCGACAGACGAGGGAGGACAACACCGTGAGCGGAGAGAAGAAGGGCGCCCGGACGGCGACCGAGGAGATCGAGGAAGAGATCACCGAAGCCGAGACGAGGGTGACCGGCGACGAGGAGGACAGCCGCTACGGCGAGTCGGGCGAGGCGCTCACCCCCAACACCGACGCCCAGGCCCAGAGCCAGGGAGAGCGGGAAGAAGGCGGCGGAGAAGACGGGCGGCGGGCGGGCGTCAGCGGGTGAGGCGGGGGAAGAGCGCCTCGGCGCTGCCGCGGTCGATCGCCTCGGCCTGGCCGGGGGTGAAGTCCGGGTAGCTCTCCAGGAAGCGGTTGTAGTAGCTGCCCGCGTCCTGGGGAGCGAAGGGCCAGTCGCTGCCGTAGAGGACGTGGCCGGGCTCCGCGAAGGCGAGCAGGGCGGGCAGCGCGCTGGGGCTGGCGGACAGGGCGGTGTCGAAGTAGAACCGCTTGAGGTCGCGCAGCACGTCCTCGGCGCCGCGGTCCGGGTCGACGACGGCGGAGGTCAGGCCGGAGAAGCGATAGGCGGCGTAGGGCAGGAAACCGCCGCCGTGGGAGAGGATCACCCGCACGTCGGGGTACCGGCTCATGACGCCGCTCAGTACCAGGTTGAGCGCGGTGCGGGTGGTGTCGAAGACGTAGTCGGCCAGCGGGGCGGGGGTGCCGGGCAGCAGCGGCATCGGCGGCTGGGCGGGGTGGACGAACACATTGGCCCGGCGGCGGTCGAGTTCGGCCCACAGCGGTTCGAAGTGGGGGTCGCCGAGGTAGCGGCCATGCGCGTTGGACATCAGCACCACGCCGTCGGCGCCCAGGGTGTCCAGCGCGTGGACGGCCTCGGCCACCGCGCCGTCGAGGTCGGGCAGCGGGACGCTGGCGAAGTGGCCGAAGCGGTCGGGGCGGTCCTTGACGACCTCGGCGCCGTACTCGTTGACGGCGCGGGCGAGGGCGCGGCCGTCCTGGTCGCTGTCGAGGTGGACACCGGGCGCGGTGACGGACAGCACCCCGGTGGCGATGCCCTGCTGGTCCATCATCGCGATCGCGCCCCGAGGGCTCCAGGCGGGGATGGCCCAGCCGCCGGAGTCCAGGCCGCGTGCGTCCAGGGCCTTCGCCCAGACGGGCGGAACGATGTGCTGGTGAACGTCGATGCGTGCGGGGGAGTCCATGGTGTTGGTCATGGTGTTCGCCATGGTGTTTGCCTCCCTAGAGATTAGCTTGCTAACTATTACGTTGAGTAAGCTAACAGCTATGCGAGAGACCGGCAACCGCCCCTTCGACGAGAGCCCCGCACCGGCCCCCGAAGCCGGGGTGGAGGAGCTGGCCCAGGCCGCCGACCAGCTCTTCTACGCCATGCGCCGCTCCCGGGCCGCGACCGCGGGCCAGGCCGTGGACGGACTGTCGCTGGCGCAGCTGGCCCTGCTCGACCTCCTGGCCGGGGAGGGAGCGGGGGCCGGCCTGCCGGTCAGCAGGCTCGCCGCGTCCGCCGAGGTCAGCGTCCCCACCGCGACCCGGATGCTCAAGCAGCTCGAAGCCAAGGAGGTGGTGACCCGGCGGCGGTCACCCGAGGACGAGCGCCAGGTCCTGGTCCGCCTCACCGAGCACGGTGCCCGCCGGCTCGCGGCCATGCGCACCGAGCTGCGTGAGCGCCAGGCCCGCGCGCTGTCCCGGTTCACGCCCGAGGAGCGCCTCCAGCTCGCCGCACAGCTGCGCCGGCTGGCCGGGGCCATCACCGACCGGGACCACTGAGACCCGTGTGGCGGAGTGGCCGACGCACGGGCGGCCCTCATGAGCCCGTGGGTCAGCCCGTGGGTCGGCCCGTGGGTTCAGGGGAGGCCGGGCCGTTTTCCGGCCGGCGGGGCAGCAGCGTCACCGCGAGGGCCGGGACGGCGGCGAGCACCAGCCAGCGGACGGTGGCCGGGAGGCCCAGGTCGAGCAGAGAGCCCGTGGCCGAACTGCCGACGAGGACGATCAGGCCGGAGACGGAGGACAGCGCGCCGGTGTAGAGGCCGAGCCGGGTGTCCTCGGCCAGATCGGGCACCCAGGCACGGGCAGCCGGGACGACCAGCATCTGGCCGAGGGTGAGCAGGACGACGTAGCCCGCGGCGGGCAGCAGCCCGACGGTGCCCGTCCAGGCGGCGGGGCGGGCGGCGGCCACGACCGCGAAACCCGCCGCGATGAGCAGCAGCCCCGCGGTCATCGAGCGGCGCAGGTCGAGCCGGTCGCCCGCCCAGCGGGTGACCGGGAGCTGGGCGCACACGACCAGCAGCGAGGACAGGGCGAACAGCCAGGACAGCGGCATCTGGGAGCCCGCCGCCCGCTCCACCTCGTCCGGCAGGGCCAGGTAGAGCTGGTTGTACGCGAGCAGATAGCTGCCGTACGCGCAGCACAGGGCGAGGAACCGGCGGTTGCGCAGCAGCACACGGACCCCGCCCCGCTCCCGGACCCGGACCCGGCCGGGGATGTGCCGCGGCATCAGCCACGCGTGCCCGGTGAGGACGAGCAGGAAGACCCCGGCCCCGGCGAGGCACGCGGCGCGGAAGTCCACGGTGAGCAACAGCCCGCCGAGCAGCGGACCGATGAACGTACCCGCCTGGCCGCAGGCGGTGAACAGGGCCAGTACCCGGGTGCGTGCGCCATGGCCCTCCCGCTCCCAGGCCACGGCCTGCCGGGCCACCTCCGACTCCACCGCGGGGGAGAACAGCGCGGCGGCGAAGCCGATCAGCAGCACCGCCCCGATCACCGCCCAGGTCCGCTCCGCGTAGCCGAGCCAGGCGAAACCCGCGATCCGGGCGACACAGCCCGCCAGCACGACCGGGCGCACACCGTGGCGGTCCACCAGCCAGCCGCCGACCACGAACAGACCCTGCTGGCTGAAGGTCCGCAGCCCGAGGACGAATCCCACCAGCCAGCCCGCCATGCCGATCGCGGTGCCGAGGTGCTCGGCGAGGAAGGGCAGGACGGCGAAGAAGCCGATGTTGAACGCGAGTTGCGTCAGGATCAGCAGCCGGAGAAGCGGGGACAGGCGCGCCCAGGTGCGCTCGCGTGGGGACGTGGGCGACGTCCGGGCGGCTCGGCGGACCGGCCTGTTGCGCAGGACATGCATCTGCTCATCGTACGCAGCAAGGCGCGGTGCGGTAAGACGCGGTAAGGGCTCGGGCTCGGTGCCGAAAGCCCGATCCTTTTGAGGAAGTCGCCGCGGAACGCACGGTGGTTCCGGGGCCAGGGGCGGGAAATTCCGCACGCCCGCATGGCTATACCGTGGTCCGTCCCCGGGTGCTTCGCATGCCGCGGCGATCAGCCGTGCGCGAATTCCCGGCGCTTTTCCTGCTTGGCGTTTTCCCTTTTACCCACAGTTTTTCCCACAGTGGAGCGGCGATGATTTCTCCCCCGGCCGGCCGGGTCCGGCCCGAACCTCTCCCCATCGGCGAACGACTGCGGCCCGCAGGGCCGGTCGCGGGTTTCCTCGCGCTGCTGGCCCTGCTGTTCGCGCTGGCCTACGCGGTGGGCGGGCTCGCCGGTCCGGTGGCTCCCGGGATGCGTCCCGCGGGCGGTGGCGGGCAGGGGCACAGCGGGCCCGCCGAGCACGGCGACATGGGTGATCCGCACGGCACGCACGACATGGGGGCTCCCGCCGCGGGCGCCGGGCGGAGCGGGAGCCGGTGATGGCACGTCGGTCCTCTCCCACGTCTTCTTCCACGGCCGCCCCCGCCGCTCCGGAAGACCCGGTGTCCACCGTCCTGGTGGTGGACGGCATGACGTGTGCCGCGTGTGTGGGCCGGGTCGAGAAGCGACTCGGCCGCCTCGAAGGGGTCCACGCCACGGTGAACCTCGCCACTGGCCGCGCCAAGGTCGCCCACCCGGCCTCGGTGTCCGTCGAGGCGCTCGTGGCCGTGGTCGAGGCCGCCGGATACCCGGCACGGCCCGCCGAACCCACCGCCGGTTCCGGCGGAACACCGCAGACCGCGCGCCCGGCGGCGGGCCGGGAGCCGGACGACGGGCGGCCCGGGAGCGAAGAGGTGAGTGAGCGTCAGGAACGCGACCGGCTGCTGATCACCGCGCTGCTGGCCGTCCCGGTGCTGGTGCTGTCGATGGTGCCCGCGTGGCAGTTCCGCAACTGGCAGTGGCTGTGCTTCGTCCTGGCCGCGCAGGTCGCCGTCTGGGGAGCGTGGCCCTTCCACCGCCGCGCGCTGCGCGGGCTGCGGCATGGCACGGCGACGATGGACACCCTGGTCTCCCTCGGCGTCACGGCCTCCTTCGCCTGGTCCGCGTACGCCCTGTTCCTGGGGGGAGCGGGTCTGCCGGGAATGACCATGCCGCTGACGCTGCTGCCCTCCGCGAGCGGCGGGGTGGCCCATGTGTATCTGGAAGCGGCCGTCGGTGTGCCGCTGTTCGTCCTGGCGGGGCGGCGGCTGGAGGCCAGGGCCCGCCGGGGTACGGGGTCCGCGCTGCGTTCCCTGGCGGAACTCGCCGCGAAGGACGTGGCGGTGCGGCGCGGCGGTGTGGAGTGCCGGGTGCCGGCGGCCGAGCTGGCGGTCGGCGAGGTGTTCCTGGTCCGGCCGGGAGAACGGGTGGCCACCGACGGCACCGTCGTCGAGGGCGGCTCCGCCCTGGACCTCTCCCTGGTCACCGGGGAGAGCCACCCGGTCGAGGTCGGGCCCGGTTCGGCGGTGATCGGCGGCGCGGTGAACTCCGGCGGCCTGCTGGAGGTACGGGCCGACGCCGTGGGCGCCGACACCCAACTCGCCCGGATCTCCCGGCTGGTGGAGGACGCCCAGACCGGTAAGGCGGCCATCCAGCGGCTCGCCGACTCCGTCGCCGCCGTCTTCGTCCCCGCCGTGCTGTCCGTCTCCGTCACGGTGCTCGGCTTCTGGCTCGGTGCCGGGGCCGATCCGCAGGCCGCGATCACCGCGGCGGTCGCCGTCCTGGTCGTCGCCTGCCCCTGCGCGCTGGGCCTGGCCACCCCCACCGCGCTGCTGGCCGCCACGGGACGCGGGGCGCGGCTCGGCATCCTGGTCAGCGGGGTCGAGGCGCTGGAGCGTCTGCGGAAGGTCGACACCGTGGTCCTGGACAAGACCGGAACCCTCACCACCGGCCGGATGAGCGTCGTCGCCGTCACCGCAGCCGCCGGTACCGACGCCGGCGCGGCCGAGGTGCTGCGCCTGGCGGCCGCCGTCGAGCAGGGGTCCGATCATCCGCTGGCCCGCGCCCTCGTCACCCACGCCCGCCGCCAGGGGAACGGACCGCTGCCACGGCCGGTCCGCTTCGCCGCCGTCCCCGGCTCCGGGGTGAGCGCCCTGGTGGACGGCGAGGAAGTGGCCGTGACGCGGCCCGGAGAGCTGCACGGGCTCCCCGATGACCTGCGGGAGGCGGTCCGCGCCGCCGAGACGGCCGGCCACACCGCGGTGCTGGTCCGCGTGGCCGATGTCCCCCGGGCGGTCATCTCCGTGGGCGACACCCCGCGTTCCGACGCCTACCGCGCGGTCGAGCATCTGCGCCGGCTGGGGCTGCGGCCCGTCCTGGCCACCGGGGACCGGGAGGCGACCGCGCGGGCCATCGCCGGACAGCTGGGCATCACGGAGATCCACGCCGAGGTGCTGCCCGAGGACAAGGCCGCGCTGGTCGCCACCTTCCAAAAGCACGGCAGCCGGGTGGCGGTCGTCGGCGACGGCGTCAACGACGCCGCCGCGCTGGCCGCCGCCGACCTGGGCATCGCCATGGCCGGAGGGGCCGACGCCGCCATCGGCGCCGCCGACGTCACACTCGTGCGCGAGGACATCCAAGCCCTTCCCGACGCCGTGCGCCTGGCCCGGCACACCCTCGCCACCATTCGCGCCAACCTGGTGTGGGCCTTCGGCTACAACCTCGTCACCCTCCCGCTGGCCGCCGTCGGCCGGCTCAACCCGATGGTCGCGGCCGCGGCCATGTCGGCCAGTTCGCTGCTGGTCGTGGGCAACAGCCTGCGCCTGCGCGCCTGGAACCCCTCCCGGCCACGCGCCTTCGGTCACCGCTCCGGGCGGACCCGCACCGCGAACCGATGGGAGACCTCGTCGTGATCCCCCGATCCGCTGACGGCACCCGGGCCCCGGCGCCCTACACGGGCCGTACGCCCTGGTGGCCGTTGCGTGCCGCCGCGGTCCCGCTGCTGGCCGGACTGCTGACCCTCGGCACCCTCGTCGCGTGGACCACCGCGGGCAGGGCGGGCACCCCCGCCGCCCTGAGCGTCCGCGACGGACGCGTCTTCGTACCGCAGAACCCCGAGGCCACGGCCGCGTTCTTCACCATCGTCAACAGCGGCGGCAGCGACGACCGGCTGATCGGCGTCACCGCACCGGCCGGACAGCGCGCCATGCTGAGCCGGTCCGTCGTGACCGGCAAGGGGGCACGCGGTATGCGCATGATCTCCGCCGTCACCGTGCCGGCGGGCGGGACTCTCCGCATGACCGCGGACACCGTGGATGTGATGATCGAACCGCCGCCCCGGATCTCTCCGGGCGACCGGCTCACCTTCACGCTGCGCTTCCGCGACAGCCCAGCGGTCACCACCCGGGCGCTGGCGGTACGCCCCGGCGGGTGACCGGGGCGTACCGCCACAGCGCCGGGCCGCTCGCCGCGCGCTCGGACCGGGGCGTGCGCCTCGCGTCAGCGCGCGGCGAGCGGCAGTTGGTCGAGGGCGCCGGATTTCGCCTGCGCCACCAGGTCCCGGAACTGTTCCTCGCTCATCTGCACCCGCTGGCCGAAGTCGTCCGTGATCCGGACGCGCCGCTCCGGCTCCGCGCCGGTATCGACGAAGAGCTGGGGACAACCGCAGTCGCAATTGCCGCAGAACGTGGCCAGGGGCTGCGCCTCGATTTCCCGCACAGTGCACCACCTCGATTTTCGGAATGACAGGAGAGGGGACAGCGGCCGCTGATCCGGTCGTGCCCCGATCAGCGGCGCCCCGAAACCCTTTTGACGGAAAAGAAGAAAAATGGATCGCACGGGGAACTGAAAGGGACGGGCGAACGACTTCCTGGGGGGCCCACTATAAGTGAGGGGCCCCATAAGGGAAGGACCCCCATTAGGGAAGGACCCCTTCTCAGTGAGGGACCCACCATAAGTGAGGGGACCTCAGGAAGAACGGCCGGCCCGGGTGCGGTGGCGGGCGAGCGGTCGCGCCGCCTCCACCGCACCCGGGTGTCCGTCACCGAACCGGCGTCAGACCATGGCCCCGGCCGTGGCCGGTACCGGGGGAGCACCGATCCGGTCCGCCACCGCCGGCTCCGGGCCGGCTGGTTCACCCTCCTCGGCGGTGAGCTGAGTGATCAGGGTTTCCCGGGCCCTGGCCACGCGGGAGCGGATCGTGCCGACCGGGCAACGCGCCACGGCGGCGGCCTCCGGGTAGGTCAGTCCCAGCAGCTGGGTGAGCACGAACGCCTCCCGCCGGGCCCTGGGCAGCGCGGCGAGCAGTTCGCCGAGGGCGACGCTCTCGTCGAAGCCCGGTACACCGCGCGGCTGACTCCGCTCCGCGGCCGCCTGCCAGTCGTCGGTCGCGGCGAGCCTGGGGCGGGCCGCCAGCCGCCGGATCCGGTCGGCCACCACTCTGCGCGCGATCACCAGCAGCCAGGTACGCGCCGACGACCTCCCCTGGAACCCGGGGAGGCTGCGCAGCGCGCGCAGATAGGTGTCCTGCACCAGATCGTCCACCGCCTGCGGGTCACCGCTCAGGTGCGCCACATAGCGGCGGACGTCCGGGCGGGTGGCGCGGACGAACTCCTCCACGGCGACCGGGTCACCGGCACGGGCCGCGAGTGCCCATGACGTCACGGCGGCGTCGTCACGCATCCCGCACCTCCCCGGACCGGCCACCGCTTGCGTCGGAGAGGATGGGGACATGTCGTGCTCGCGGATCCGAACCGCCCTCTCCGCCCGTCTCGACGGTGAGGAACCGCCGCCGGGGGTCACCGAGGAACAGGTGGCGGCCCACCTCGAGGCGTGTGCCGCCTGCCGGCTGTGGGAGGCCCGGGCCCAGCGGCTCACCGAGCACATCGCGCGGCTGACGGAGGCGGACACCACCCACGGCGGAGGAACACCGGGACGGCCGCGCCGGCCGTTCTGAAGCTCCGGCGCGCTGCCATGGGCGCCGCGCGGAGGGGAATACGGGATCGGGCACCGATGGCCTCGGCATCCGGACAGGAAACATCATCGGGAGTCCTTCGCATGATCCGGTCACCGTGTCGCACGGCACCGGCACAATGAGTGACCAGGACGCGGCAGCCTCGGCGGTGCGATGGCGCACCCGGGCGCGCCCCGGTGGGGAACGGACCGGCTGTCAGCGGACAGCGGGCACCGGCGGCGGACCCCGCAGGGAAATGGCGTTGGCGAGCAGGAGTTCCCGTGCGGCGCGGCGCGGCTTCTCCCGTGTGACACGGGCGGACGGCAGGACGTCGGGAATGACGACGCCGAAGACGACGAGCAGCGGGGCGAACAACCGGATGGCCGCCGCGCGCGCCAACTGGAAGGCCGCGCGCTCGCCGCCCCACAGCCACCACGCGCTCAGGACGGCGACCAGAAGGTGTGCGGCGAGCATGCCGGACATGGTTCCGTGCATGCCGTCATGCGCCATGGACGGCACCGTCATGGCCATATGACCGGCCGTCATCCCGCCGTCGGCATGCCCGTGTTCCGCCATGGCGGGGGCCGCGTCCCGAAGCAACCCGCCCAGCCCGGCGTCCCGGACCACCCGCGCGGCGTCGCCCTCGGCAAGCGGGGCCCGCCCCGGTCCGCACAGCAGGAGGTCGGCCCAGCGCCGGGACAGCGACGGCCCGGACCCACTGCCGCCGTCCACAGCCTGGCCGAACGAGAACGCGGTGTGCAGCGCCGCCTGTGTGCCCACGGTGAGCAACCCCACCGCCACCGGGCCGCGCTCACGGCCGGCACAACACCACGCACCGGCGACCGCGGCCGCCAAGGCGCCCAGCAGGGTCGGCAAGGGCACCGGGACACCCGATGTCACCACGTGTCCCAGGGCCGCGAGCAGCACACAGACCACCGCGAACACCGCGGCCCGCACCGTTCTGAGCATCTGCCCCGCATCCATGACGCCGCTCATCGTCTCAGCGGGACGGGAACGCCGGACGGCCGGGTGCCGTACGAGGTGTGCGGCGGACACACTTTCGGCCAGCTCCCGCACGAGAGGTTCCCGTCGGCCACCCGTTCGACCACACTCTGTGGTGCGCGTCACGCCTCCGCTCCGGAACTCCTGTCTCCGGAGGCCCGACTACTGGACCGGTACGGCTCCGGCCGACCGGTCACCGGCCCCGACCCAGGAGTTCCCATGTCCGCCGAGCCCGTTGTCCCCGACACCGAGGACGGAACACCGCCGCCGGACGCGCCGCCGCCCGGCGCCGCGCCCCGGACAGCGGACTTGGGCGGCGGCCCGCGCGGCTGGTCGGGCCTGCGCCCGCTGGTCCTGCGGCTGCACTTCTACGCGGGCGTCCTCGTCGCGCCCTTCCTGCTCGTCGCCGCCGTGACCGGGCTGTTGTACGCGGCCTCCACCCAGGCCGAGAACATCGTCTACGACCATGAGCTCCGGGTCCCGGCCGGTACGAGCGAACTGCCCCTCTCCCAGCAGATCGCCGCCGCCCGCAAGGCCCACCCCGAGGGCGAGATCAGCGCGATCCGCCCCTCACCGGAGGCGGGCGCGACGACCCGGGTGCTGCTCTCCGGCGTCAAGGGCGTCGACCCCGAGCACAAGCTGGCCGTCTTCGTGAACCCGTACACCGGTGAGGTGCGCGGCGCGCTGGAGCAGTACGGCACCAGCGGTGCGCTGCCGCTGCGCACATGGATCGACGACCTGCACCGCAATCTGCACCTCGGCGACACCGGCCGGCTCTACAGCGAACTCGCCGCCAGCTGGCTGTGGGTGATCACCGGTGGCGGGCTGGTGCTGTGGCTCGCCCGCCGCCGCACGGGCCCGGTGAAGCGGAAGCTGCGCGCGACCGCGTTCCCGGACCGCTCCGCCGCGGGGCGCAGAAGGGCGATGTCCTTTCACGGCTCGGTCGGCGTCTGGGCGGCGCTGGGGCTGTTCTTCCTGTCCGCGACCGGTCTGACGTGGTCCACCTACGCGGGCGCGAACGTCACCGACCTGCGCGCCGCCCTCGGCCAGGCCACGCCGGCCGTCAGCTCCGCCGTCGGCGGCGAACACGCCGGACACGGCTCCATGGACGGCATGGACGGCATGGAGGGCATGGACATGGGCGGGTCGGGGGGACACGGCGGCTCGTCCGCCGATGTCGGCTTCGACGCCGTCCTCGAGGCCGCCCGCGCCGAGGGCCTGGACAACCCGGTGGAGATCGTCCCGCCCGCCGGGCCCGGCACCGCGTACACCGTCAGCCAGATCCAGCGCAGCTGGCCGGAGAAGCAGGACGCGGCGGCCGTCGATCCGACGACCGGTCAGGTCACCGATGTGGTGCGGTTCGAGGACTATCCGCTGCTGGCCAAGCTCTCCCGCTGGGGCATCGACGCCCATATGGGGAGCCTGTTCGGGCTGCCCAACCAGATCGCCCTGGCCGCCCTCGCGCTCGCCCTGGTCTTCCTGATCGTATGGGGCTACCGGATGTGGTGGCAGCGCGGCCGGGCCGGTGCCTTCGGCCGCCCCATCGCGCGTGGCGCCTGGCGTCAGGTGCCGTCGTACGTCCTGGCCTCGCTGGTCGTCGCGATCGGGGTGCTCGGCTACTACCTGCCGCTGCTCGGCATTCCGCTGGCCGCCTTCCTGGTCATCGACATCGCGCTCGGCCGCCTGGCCGACCGGCGTGGGAAACGGGCCGGCGCGGCCGGCGCCTGAGTCGGCCACGGGCGGCCGTCCGCGGCCGGCCGGATCGGGCCCCCTCCCGGCTTGCCGCTTTTGCCCGGCCGGCCCTACAGTTGGCGGGCCGTGGTGTACGGGAAGACCGGTGCGAAACCGGAGCGGCCCTCGCCACTGTGATCGGGGAGTTCCCGTCCCGTTCCGCGGTCGGTCGGACCGTGCCGCGGAGCCACTGGTCGCCCATGGCGGCCGGGAAGGCAGGGGCGGGCGCGGCGACCCGTCAGCCAGGAGACCGGCCACGGCATCTCACGAGATGATCCACGAGGTGCTGGAGCGTGATCGCATGACCCTGCCCACCACATCGCGATGGCGGCGCGAGGACACCGTCCGGACCGCCGGGCTGCTGGCGGTGATACTCATCCTGCACGCCGTCGCCTTCGGCCTGCTCTTCCTGGTCGTGGCGCCCCATCACTACGAGGTCGGCGCCAAGACGTTCGGCGTCGGCCTGGGCATCACCGCGTACACCCTGGGCATGCGGCACGCCTTCGACGCCGACCACATCGCCGCCATCGACAACACCACCCGCAAGCTGATGGCGGACGGCAAGCGGCCGGTGTCCGTCGGCTTCTGGTTCGCGCTCGGCCACTCCGGTGTGGTGGTCGCCCTGGCCGCGCTGGTGGCCGGCGGGGCCCAGCTGGCCGGCACCCTGGTCAACGAGGACTCCGGGACCCACCAGGTGCTCGGCGCCGTCGGCACGACGGTCTCCGGCGCCTTCCTCTACCTCATCGCCGCGCTCAACCTGGTGGCCCTGCTGGGCATCCTGCGCGTCTTCAAGGCCATGCGCGCCGGACAGTACGACGAGACGGAACTGGAAGCACAACTGGACGCGCGTGGCTTCATGAACCGCGTCCTGGGCCGCTTCACCAAGTCCATCACCCGGCCGGGGCAGATGTTCCCGCTCGGCTTCCTCTTCGGGCTCGGCTTCGACACCGCCACCGAGGTGGCCCTGATGGTGATGGCCGGAAGCGGCGCGGCCGCCGGGCTGCCCTGGTACGCCATCCTGTGCCTGCCGCTGCTCTTCGCCGCCGGGATGAGCCTGTTCGACACCCTCGACGGCACCTTCATGAACGTCGCCTACCAGTGGGCGTTCGCCAACCCGGTCCGCAAGGTCTTCTACAACCTCGCCATCACGGGTCTGTCCATCGCGGTCGCCTTCCTCATCGGCACCATCGAGCTGATCAGCGTCCTGCACGACAAGCTCGAACTGCGGGACGCCGTCACCGGCTGGATCTCGGCGCTGAACCTGGACAACGTGGGCTTCATCATCGTCGGTCTGTTCGTGGTGGTGTGGGCCGCGGCGCTGGCCTACTGGCGGCTGGCCAAGGTCGAACAGCGCTGGGCCGTCCGTACCGCGCGCGCCGACGGCGGCTGACCCCAGCTCCTTCCATGGGCCCGGCGCCCGGCACATGTCCCGGCGTCACGGAATCTCGTGCACCGCGTCGGGCTCCCACGCGTACACGGCGGTGACGGCCTTGACGAACGCGCGGTGGCGTTCCTCGATCTCCTGAGCCATCCAGGACTCGACGGGCTCCCCTTCCCCCAGGACACGATGCACCTGGACGCAGGTCAGCGACAACTCGTCGGCCGCGGTTCGGACGGTCGCGGGACCCACCACATCGACCCGCAGCCGAGCCGAGCGGAACCGTTGCCGCGCCGCCTCTGCCACCTCCGCCGTCGTCGTCGGCTGGATGAGGGCGTCCGTGTACGCGTCGGTGGCGCTCAGGATCACCTGATAGGCGTCATGCCGGGCCTGGAGGAGCCATCGCTTGGACTCCACCCGCGCCTGGTCCTCCACCTGCTGGCGTGCGGCCTGAACGGTCTTCTCGCCGCCGATCCGCGCCGCCCGTGCCGAGAAACCGCCGCCGATGAGGGCACCCAGCAGGGCCACCAACCCGGCGAACAAGGCCGCGAGTCCTTGATCCATGAGGTCTCCTTCCGCCCCTGCTCACGGAATTACCGCCGTGGGGAGACGAGCGCAAGAGCCGCACGGTTCGACCCGACCCGACAACGGCCGGCGCACCATCCGGGAAGGACGATGCGCTGGCCGGCTGCCGAGTGGGGTCACCGGGCTTCGGCCGCGGCGGTCCGCCCGGCCGCGCGGCCGAACACGGCGGCGCGCATGGGGGCGGCGTCCCCGGGACAGTCGCCGTGGAACGGCCCGCCGGTGGCTTCGCCGGCCGCGTACAGACCGGGCACCGGTACCCCATCGTCATCAGCTTGATGTGCGGCGGCCCCGCGGAAGGGGCCGTGGCCGTGCGTGCGGAGCCGGCCCGGTTCGCCCTTCGGCGTCACCAGGTGAAGGCCAGTGGCTCCGCCGGCCGGCCGCCGGCCGGCACCGGGCCGGTGTGCCGGACGAAGCCCTTGCCGGGGACGCCGACCTCGTCGGTCAGCCAGTTGGCGGTGTCGAGGAGCCGGGACAGGTCGATTCCGGTGGACACTCCGGCCAGCTCCAGCAGCTGCACCGCGTCCTCGGTGCACACGCCGCCGCCCTGGGCGCCGGGCATGGCGGGATGCCCGCCGCTGCCGGCCAGTGAGGTGTCGATGGCGCGGACGCCGAGGTCGAGAAGGGGGAGCAGGGCCGCGAGACCCATGCCGCGGCCGTCGTGGATCTGCACGGTGAGGTGGTCGGCGGGCACGTGGGCGAGCGCGGCGGTGACGAGTTCGCGGATCTGGGGCGGCGCGGCGTAGCCGACGGAATCCGCGAGGATCCAGCGGTCCACCCCGATGTCGAGGAGCCGCCGGGCCAGCGGTTCGAGGTCCGCGGCGCCGCGGGCGGGGCCGGTGGGCCCGCCCCAGGCGAAGATGAGGTAGGTGTCGAGCACCAGGTCGCGGTCGGCGGCGAACGCCGCCATGCGTTCGAGTTCGGCGAGGGAATCGGCGGTGGACCGGCCGATGTTGGCACGGGCGAATCCCTCGTCCACCGAGAGGAGGAAGGACGCCGTGTCGGCGCCGGCGTCGGCCGCGCGGGCGAGACCGCGCATGTTGCCGACGCAAGCGCCCAGGGTGAGACCGGGAACCCGGGGGACCCGGGCGAACACCTCCGCGGCGTCGGCGAGACCCGGCACCAGGTCGGGCCGGACGAACGAGGACAGCTCGAACGAGCGGACACCGGCGTCGAGGAGCCGTCGCACGAGCTCGGTCTTCACGTCGGTGGCGACCGGGTGGTTCTGGAAGGTCAGGCGCGGCGCGATCTCGCGGATGCGCACATCGGGCTGGGGCACGGTGGATTCCTCAGGCATGTCGGGTCGGCTTCAGCCCGGCGGCGTACGAGTCCCAGGCGTCCGTCGCGCCCTGGAGGCGCAGGTCGCTCTTGCGCACCTTGCCGGTCGGGGTGGTGGGCAGTTCGTCCAGGACGCGGTAGTAGCGCGGGACCATGAAGTGCGGCATGGACCGGTCGCAGTGCGCGAACAGCTCCTCGAAGTCCAGGCGCTGACCGGGTTCGAGCTGGAGCACGGCGAGCACCTCGTCCTCGCCCAGTTCGGAGGGGGCCGCGACCGCCGCGGCGGCCACCACGCCGGGATGGGCGAGCAGGACCGACTCCACCTCGTGGGAGGAGATGTTCTCGCCGCGGCGGCGCAGGGCGTCCTTCTTGCGGTCGATGAAGTAGAAGTACCCGTCCTCGTCGGTGTAGCCGAGGTCCCCGGTGTGCCACCACAGGTCTCGCATGGTCGCGAGGGTCGCGGCCGGATTCCGGTGGTAGCCGGAGAACATGATGTGCGGCAGCCGGGGCCGGTAGACGATCTCCCCGGCCTGGCCGGGGGCGGCACGGTGGCCGGATTCGTCGTGGATCTCGAGGATGGACGATTCGGTCGGCAGGCCGATCGAGCCGATCTTGCGGGCGTGGAGCGGGTTGTAGAGCACGTTCTTGATCTCGGTGAGCCCGTACCCCTCGACGATGTGCACCCCGAACCGCTCCTCGAAGGGGTGCAGCACCTGCGGCGGGGCGGGCGCGGCGAACAGCTTCGTGACGTAGTGGTCCCGGTCGCGGTCCGAGGGCGGCTGGGCGAGGAGCATCGGCAGGATGGAACCGAGCGCGTTGAACTGGGTGACCCGGTGCGTCCGGACCTCGTCCCAGAACCCGCTGGCGCTGAACCTGCGGCCGAGCACCAGGGTCGCACCGGCGTAGAAGCAGTGCAGTGAGATGTTGATCTGGGCCGCGCCGTGGAACAGCGGCAGACAGGTGTAGAGCCGGTCCTCGGGCGTGGTGCCCATCTGCCGCGCGCACTCGCGCCCGCCGACCAGGGCCATCAGATGCGGCTGCACGACCCCCTTGCTGCGCCCGGTGGTGCCGGAGGTGAGCATGATGGCGGCAGGGTGGTCCGGCGCGACGTGGGGGAGTCCGGTCTCCGGGCCGCCGGCCGCGAGCAGTTCGCGCCACGTCCGCACGTCGACCCCGCGCGGGGCGCGGCGGGGCGCCGCGTCGTCGAGCAGGACCACGGTTTTCAGGGTTTCCGGTGGTTCCGGCAGCTCGGCGACGAGCTCCAGCAGGGCCGCTTCGGTGACCAGGACGCGTACGTCGGTGCTGCGGAGCGCGTGGTCGAGGAACGAGCCCTTGTAGGCGGTGTTGACCGGTACCTCGACGAGACCGGCGCGGGCCGCGCCGAGCCAGGTGAGCAGGTATTCGGGCCGGTTGGGCAGGAAGATGCCGACCGAGCTGCCCGGGGTGCCGCCCAGCGCGACCAGGCCGCGCGCCACCTCGGTCACCGCCGCGTCGAGCGCGCCGTAGGTCAGTTCGGTGTCGTGGAAGACGAGTGCGGTCCGGTCCGGGTGCGCCGCCGCGCGGGCGGCGATGAGTCCGCCGACCGTCCCGTCGGCGAGATCGTCGAAGCCCGGGACGTGCGGGCTCCGCGCGTTGTCCCCGGTCATGCGCGCAACTCCTTCTTGGCTCGGGCCAGGAAGCCTTCCAGGGCCGGGTCCCACGCCGCTTCGGCGCCGGTCGTCACGAGGAACGTGTCGACCCCGAGGTCCCGGTACCTGCCGAGGGTGTCCAGGATGCGCTCCTCGGTGCCGACCAGCGCCTGGGAGTTCGCGAATCCGCCCAGCAGCTTGGTCAGGCCGGTCCAGAAGCAGTCGTCGTGCAGCTCCTCGGAGGTGAGAGCGAGCGCGCGTTCCCGCCCGACAGAGGTGTCGGTGGAGGACGAGCGCAGGAAGGCCGGGGTGCCCGCGGCCTCGGCGATCCGCCGTTCCACCGAGCGGGCCTGGGCCCAGGCGTCGTCGTCGGTGTCGCCGACGAACAGCCGCAGGCTCAGGGAGAACCGCATCCGGCGGCCGTAGCGCTCGGCGGCGGCGGTGACCCGGTCGATGCGTTCCTTCGTACCGGCGAACGGCTCGCCCCACAGCATGTAGAGGTCGGCGTGGCGGGCGCCGAAGTCCACGGCGTCGTCGCTCTCCCCGCCCATGAAGATCGGGACCTGACCCTGGACCGGCTTGGTCCGGATCTTCACCGCCTCGGCCGTGTAGTACTCGCCGTGGTGGTCGAAGGGCGCGGTTTCGGTCCAGGTACGGCGGACGACGTCGAGGTACTCGATCGCCCGCCGGTAGCGTTCGCTCTTGGCCAGGTGGTCCGACTCGCGGCGCAGGTCCTTCTCGGAGCCGCCGACGACCACGTTGACGGCGAGCCGGCCGCGGGCCAGCACGTCGAGGGTGGCGAAGTAGCGCGCGGCGGCGACCGGCGGCATCACCCCGGGCCGGTGCGCGACGATGGGCGAGAACTTCCGCGACAGCGCGAGCGCGAACGGCGCGGTGGCGTGGTTGTGCGGCCAGGTGGCGGAGTAGCCGACCAGGACCCGGTCGATCACCTCGGAGCGGTCCAGTTCCTGGATCCGCGCGATGAGCTGATCGGGGTCGGTCTCGTCGGACTGGAGGGGCTGTAGCCCGGTGAAGAAGTCGACCATGATGTGGTCCTCAGCTCTCTGTGGGGAATGCCTGACGGGACAGCGGGCGGCAGGGCACCGGCTGCTGGGGCACCGGCTGCTGGGCGAGCCAGTCCTGGTGCCGGGCGAAGTGGTCCGGCCGGCGGGTGCGCAGTTCCGCACGGGCGGTGGCGAGCGCCTGGCCCGTGGCGGCGAGTGCCGGATCCGCGGTGGCGAGCATCATCCGCGCCGACACCTCCCACCGCCTGCCGTGGTGGGCGTCGACGCGTGCCAGGACCGTGAGCGGCCGCTCCACGGGCACCGGGCGGAGATACTCGACCGTCAGGGATCTGGTGACCAGCCGTGGCTCGGTGCGCAGGGCGGCCATGCTGAGCACGTCGTCGAAGACCGCGGCGATCCAGCCACCGTGCGCCACCTCGGGCCCGCCGCACCAGGAACGCGCGCAGGTGACGTCGAACCGCAGCACGCCGTCCCGCGCACCGGCGACCTCCACGCCCAGCCGGCAGGCGTCGTCCGGAGCGCAGCCGCCGCACAGCAGCCGGCCGGAGGCGGATGGCTCGATCGCGAAGTCGTCCATGCCGTCCACCTCAGTCATGGGCCGTTCCCCCGCCCTGGGTGGGACGTCCCGCCTCCCGGCGCATGGCCTCGACCACCGCTGCGGGTACGTCGATCGTGCCGCGTCGCAGTGTCTCCTCCCGGTGGGCGACCGAGCGGTCGAACGGCACCCGGACGGCGGCGCCGCCGTCGACCGGGCGGGTCGCCCGGATCGCGTCGGCGAAGGCCGCGACCCGCCGGCGGTAGTCCTCCGGGTCGGTCAGCACACCGGGATCGACCAGCAGGACGAGGAAGCCGCAGTCCGAAACGCCGGGCGGGTCGGCGGCCGCGCCGGCCATCATGCCGAGCAGTTGGACGACCATCGCCAGCCCGGAACCCTTGTGCCCGCCCCACACGCCGAACGCGCCCTCCAGGGCGGCGGCCGGGTCGAGCGTCGGGGCGCCGGTGGCGTCGTAGGCCTGGCCGGGTTCCAGCCGCGCACCGAGCCGGGCCTTGAGCATCACCTCGCCGTACATGACCGACGCGGTTCCGATGTCCCAGATGACCGGCGCCGGTGTGGACGGGAAGCCGAACGCGATGGGATTGGTGCCGAACCGGCCCTCCGTACCTCCGTGGGGCGCCACCACCGCGGGTCCGCTGCCCGCGATCATTCCGGCGAGCCCGGCGTCCGCCGCCTTCTCCAGGTAGTAGGAGAACATGCCCGTGTACCAGGTGTTGCGGGCGCCGACCACCGCCACTCCGTGCGCACGGGCCTTTTCCACGGCCAGGTCCAGTGCGCGCATGCCGACGAGGTAGCCGACCCGGTCCCCGCCGTCGAGGCTCGCGGAGACCGCTGTCTCGGCGACGACCCGGATCGGGCCCGGGGGCTGTGGGGTGGTGCGGAGACGTTCCACCACCGACAGCGCGCGGGCGAGCCCGCCGAAGGACAGGCCGCGCAGTTCGCAGTCGAGCAGGTGGTCGGCGATGATCTCGGCCTCGGCGGCGCTGTGCCCGGCCCTGGCCATCGCGGCAGAGACCAGCGCGTGGGCCTCGGACGGGGTCAGCGTGGTCATGGGAGCGTGGTGTGGCGACGTCTTCGATTGCGTAGTGGTCATGACACACCTCTCCTTTGAGGTTGTCGGTCACCGGGATGTTCTCCGCCCTCAGGCGGCCGCGAGGTGGTGGTAGTGGCTTCGGAAGAACAGCAGCGGGGACGCCTCGGTGCGGGCGTCGAGATCGTCGACGCGGCCGATCACGATGTGGTGGTCACCGGCGTCGTGCACGGCCTCGATCGTGCAGGCGATCCACGCCACCACGCCGTCGATGACCGGATCTCCGTGGGGCCCCGGCTGCCAGGTCACACCGGAGAACTTGTCGCCGCCGGACACCGACAGCGCCCGGCAGATCCATTCCTGGTCGGTGGCGAGGACGTTCACGCAGAAGGTGCCGCGTTCGGCGATGGCGGGGAACGTCGATGAACTCTTGCCCGGCAGGAACGCCACCAGCGGCGGGGTGAGCGAGACCGAGGTGAAGGAGGACACGGCCATGCCCACCGGTTTGCCGTCCGCGTCACGCGAGGTGATCGCGGTGATGCCGCTGGGGAAGTGCCCCAGAACCGATCGGAACCGGGTGGGATCGGGATCCTGCCGCGCGGAGTGAGCGAAGCGCGTTGTAAGCATGCTTGGATAATATAAGCATGCGAACATATTGCAAGAGGGCTGATACCTCGGACCCCGGTCCTGCCACTACGCTGCACCTGTGACAGACCCCCTGCCGTACATCAGTCCCATGAACGACGACCGGCCCCCGTCACGGGCGGCGACCGGCATGGACGAGGCGTCCTCGCTGATCGACGCGGCCTTCAGGCTCGAGCGAGCGGTCACCAGGATCGGGAACACCCGGCTGCGGCCGTGGAATATGACGCTGTCGAGCTACACGGCGCTGCGGATCCTCGCCGGGCAGCCCCAGCTCAGCCTCGCCCAGCTGTCACGGCGCTGCTACGCCCGGCCGCAGACCATGACCCGGATCGTCACCCAGCTGGAGAACCGCGGCTTCGTGGCCCGTGGCGCACACCCGGAAAGCGAACGTGCGCTGTCGCTGAAGGTCACCGAGGCGGGCCTGGCGGCATTGGAGCAGATGGGCGCCGAGGTGCTCAAGATCAGCGACACGCTGAACGCCACGCTCGGCCTGGAGGACATCGTGGCGGCCGACCGGAGCCTGCGGCGGGCCGCGCTCGTGGTCGAGAACGAGCTGCGGGAGATGAAGCGGCCGGACGAAGGCTGAGACGGCCGAGCCGGCGGCCGGAACCCCCTTCCGGCCGCCGACTCCCGCGCCCCGAATCGGGCGACTCCCCGAATCGGGCGACTCCCCGGAACGGGCGACTCCCCGGAACGGGCGACTCCCCGAATCGGGCGACGCCATCACCTCTTGGCCACGAGATCCCTGAGCGCGATGTTGAGTTCGAGGACGTTCACCCGCGGCTCGCCGATGAATCCGGCCACCCGGCCCTCGGTCGTGTCCTCGACCAGCTTCTCCACCTGGGCGACCGGCAGTCCGTTCCGCGCGGCGACCCGGTGGACCTGGAGCCGCGCGTACCGCGGGGAGATGTCCGGGTCCAGGCCGGAGCCGGAGGACGTCACCGCGTCGGCGGGGACCTGGGACGGCTTGACGGTGTAGCCGGGCACCGAGTTGGCCTTGATGACCGCGGCCTTGGCGTCCTCGACCCGCCGGCGGAGGTCCTCGCTGTCGGCGGAGAGGTTGGTGGCTCCGGACAGCAGCAACTGGTACTGGGTGTTGACGCTGTTGGTGCCGAGGCCACCCGCCGGGCGTCCCTGGAACCATCGGAGATCGGGCTCCGGGGCCTGCCCGCCCTTTTGCGGCGGCAGGTTGTACGACTGCCCGATCAGGGAGGAGCCGACGACCTCGCCGTTCGCCGTGACCTCGGAGCCGTTCGCCTTGTCGGGGAACAGGCCCTGGGCGATGCCGGTGACCACCAGCGGATAGATGACGCCCGTCACCAGGGTCAGCATGAGGAGGGCGCGCAGACCGGCCCCGAGCAGCCGGGCGGTGTTCATGACGGAGTGGTTCATGGCGATCAGCCGATCCCGGGGATGAGGGAGATGAGCAGGTCGATGATTTTGATGCCGATGAAGGGTGCTATCAGCCCGCCGAGGCCGTAGACCCCGAGGTTGCGCCGCAGCATCCGGTCCGCGCTCACCGGCCGGTACCGCACGCCCTTCAGGGCGAGTGGCACCAGCGCGAGGATGACCAGCGCGTTGAAGACGACGGCGGACAGGATCGCGGAGTCCGGCGAGGACAGCCGCATGATGTTCAGGGTGTCCAGGCCCGGATGGACCGCCGCGAACAGCGCCGGGATGATCGCGAAGTACTTCGCCACGTCGTTGGCGATGGAGAACGTCGTCAACGCGCCACGGGTGATCAGCAGTTGCTTGCCGATCTCCACGATCTCGATGAGCTTGGTCGGGTCGGAGTCGAGGTCGACCATGTTGCCGGCCTCCTTGGCGGCCGACGTCCCGGTGTTCATCGCCACGCCGACGTCCGCCTGGGCCAGCGCCGGGGCGTCGTTGGTGCCGTCACCGGTCATCGCGACCAGCTTGCCGCCCGCCTGCTCGCGCTTGATCAGCGACATCTTGTCCTCGGGAGTGGCCTCCGCGAGGAAGTCGTCGACGCCCGCCTCGTCCGCGATCGCCTTGGCCGTCAGCGGGTTGTCACCCGTGATCATGACGGTTTTGATGCCCATCCGGCGCAGCTCCGCGAACCGCTCCCGCATCCCGTCCTTGACGACGTCCTTGAGGTGGATGACGCCCAGCACCCGTGCCCCGTCGGCGTCGGCGGCCGCCACCAGCAGCGGGGTGCCACCGGCCGCGGAGATCCGGTGGACGATACGGTCCGCGTCCTCGGGGACCGTTCCGCCCTGCTCCCGGACCCAGGCGAGCACCGAACCGGCCGCCCCCTTGCGGATGCTCCGGCCGTCGAGGTCCACTCCCGACATCCGGGTCTGCGCGGTGAACTCGATCCACTCGGCGCCCACCAGTTCGCCCTGGTGGCGCTCGCGCAGCCGGTACCTCTCCGTCGCCAGGACGACGACGGACCGGCCCTCGGGGGTCTCGTCGGCCAGCGAGGACAGCTGGGCGGCGTCGGCGACCTCGGCCTCGGTGGTGCCGCGCACCGGTACGAACTCCGCGGCCTGCCGGTTGCCCAGGGTGATCGTGCCGGTCTTGTCCAGCAGCAGCGTGGACACATCGCCGGCGGCCTCGACCGCACGGCCCGACATCGCCAGCACATTGCGCTGCACCAGGCGGTCCATGCCCGCGATGCCGATCGCCGACAGCAGCGCGCCGATCGTCGTCGGGATCAGGCAGACCAGCAGCGCCACCAGGACCACCATCGTCAGATGCGTGCCCGCGTAGGCGGCGAACGGCGGCAGGGTGGCGCAGGCGAGCAGGAAGACGATCGTCAGCGAGGCGAGCAGGATGTTCAGCGCGATCTCGTTCGGCGTCTTCTGCCGCGCGGCGCCCTCGACCAGATGGATCATCCGGTCGATGAAGGTCTCGCCCGGCCTTGTCGTGATCTTGATGACGATCCGGTCGGAGAGCACCTTCGTCCCGCCGGTCACGGCGGACCGGTCGCCCCCGGACTCGCGGATGACCGGCGCGGACTCACCGGTGATCGCCGACTCGTCGACCGAGGCGACGCCCTCGACGACATCGCCGTCACCGGGGATGACATCGCCGGCCTCGCAGACCACCAGGTCACCGATCCGCAGTCCGGTGCCGGGCACGCGCTCCTCGGCCGTGCCGTCCGCGGTGAGCCGCCGGGCCACCGTATCGGTCTTGGCCTTGCGCAGGGTGTCGGCCTGCGCCTTGCCGCGGCCCTCGGCGACCGCCTCCGCCAGATTGGCGAAGATCACGGTCAGCCACAGCCAGGCACTGATCGCCCAGCCGAACCAGTCGCCCGGGTCCTGGACGGCGAACACGGTGGTCAGCACGGAGCCGACCAGCACGACGAACATCACCGGGGAGGTGACCATCACCCGCGGGTCGAGCTTGCGGAAGGCGTCCGGCAGCGATGTGAGCAACTGCCGGGGGTCGAAGAGGCCCGCGCCGACCCGGCCCCCGGCCGAGGTGTGCCCGGTGGGAACGTCGCCGTGCGGCGCCCTGGTGGGAGTGGCAGTGGACATGGAGTCCTCGTGGTTTTCTGTGCGGGTGGTCATCACGCCAGCCCCTCGGCCAGCGGCCCCAGCGCCAGGGCCGGGAAGTACGTCAGACCGGTGATGATCAGGATCGCGCCCGTCAATAACCCCGTGAACAGCGGCTTCTCGGTGCGCAGCGTGCCCGCGGTGGCCGGGACCGGCCGCTGCCCGGCGAGCGAGCCCGCGAGCGCCAGGACGAAGACCATGGGCAGGAAGCGGCCGAGCAGCATCGCGAGCCCGGTCGTGGTGTTGAACCAGTCGGTGTTCGCGTTCAGGCCCGCGAAGGCCGACCCGTTGTTGTTGGAGGCGGAGGTGAAGGCGTACAGCACTTCGGAGAAGCCGTGTGCCCTGGAGCCCAGCATCGAGTGCGGTGGCGTCGGCAGGGCCATGGAGACGGAGGTGAGGACCAGCACCAGCGCCGGGGTGATCAGGATGGAGCAGGCCGCCAGCTTGATCTCACGAGGACCGATCTTCTTGCCCAGGTACTCGGGCGTCCGGCCGACCATCAGCCCCGCGAGGAACACCGCGATGACCGCCATGATGAGCATGCCGTAGAGGCCCGAACCGGTACCGCCGGGCGCGATCTCACCCAGCATCATGCCGAGCATGGTGATACCGCCGCCCAGCCCCGTGAACGAGGAGTGGAAGGAGTCCACCGCCCCGGTCGAGGTGAACGTGGTGGACACCGCGAAGATCGACGAGGCGCCGACGCCGAAGCGGACCTCCTTGCCCTCCATCGCGCCACCGGCGGCCTGGAGGGCCGGGCCGTGGTGGGCGAACTCGGTCCACATCATCAGGGCGGTGAAACCGGCCCAGATGGTGACCATCGTCGCCAGGATCGCGTAGCCCTGCCGGACCGAGCCGACCATGATCCCGAAGGTGCGGGTCAGGGCCAAGGGGATGACCAGGATCAGGAAGATCTCGAAGAGGTTGGTGAACGGGGTCGGGTTCTCGAACGGATGGGCGCTGTTGGCGTTGAAGTAGCCGCCGCCGTTGGTGCCCAGCTCCTTGATGGCCTCCTGCGAGGCGACCGCACCGCCGTTCCACTGCTGCGAGCCGCCCATGAACTGGCCCACCTCGTGGATGCCGGAGAAGTTCTGGAGGGCGCCACAGGCCACCAGGACGACCGCGGCGATCGCCGCGCCGGGCACCAGGACACGGACCGTGCCGCGCACCAGATCGGCCCAGAAGTTGCCGAGCTCTCCGGTGCGCGACCGCGCGAAGCCGCGCACCAGCGCCATGGCGACCGCGATGCCGACCGCGGCCGACACGAAGTTCTGCACCGCCAGACCGGCGGTCTGTACGACGTGGCCCATGGTCTGCTCGCCCGCGTACGACTGCCAGTTGGTGTTCGTCACGAACGACGCGGCCGTGTTGAACGCCTGCGCCGGCTCGATCGAGGAGAACCCGAGCGAACCGGGCAGGCCGCCCTGGAGCCGCTGCAACAGGTACAGGAAGAGCACCCCGGCCGCCGAGAAGGCCAGCACCCCGCGCAGATACGCGGCCCAGCGCATCTCGGTGTCGGGGTTGGCACCGATGCCCCGGTAGAGCCACCTCTCCACGCGCCAGTGTGTGCCGGAGGAGTAGACCTTGGCCATATAGGTGCCGAGGGGGACGTAGGCGAGCGCCAGCGCCCCTACGAGGGCGAGCAGCTGGAGCACGCCGGCGAGTACGGGACCCATCACCGCTCTCAGAACCTCTCCGGGAAGATCAGGGCGAGGACGAGATAGCCCAGCAGGGCGACGGCCACGACCAGGCCGACGACGTATTCGGCGGTCACAGCTTCGTCACCCCCTTGGCGACGAAGGCCACCAGCGCGAACACCGCGATCGTGGTGACGACGAAGGCCAGATCGGCCATCGCGAGCTCCTGGAAGAGGTCGGGAAATCCGCAAGCGGATCGGATGCACAGCAGGAAACCCCGCCCATTGGCCGGATTCGAGCGTCGTTGACGGGTCCCATACGGCCCTCCGCACGCCTTTGACGCGCCCCTTACGCCCCCGCGCGACGTTCCGGACGCACGCCGGACGACCCCTTCCCTCCGGGGGTTCGAACTCTGACCGCGCGGGGCGGGGCGCCACGCGCGAGCGCGGACGACGGTACGGCCGTGCGGAGGTGTAGCCCCGGCCGCTTCCGGGCACCCGCGCCCCAGCAAGGATCACGCCTACCAGGACAGCGGGCCCGGTTCGCACCCTCTGGCCGGGCCGCGGAACAGGAAGGCCATGAGCAGCGGTTTCATGGGGCCGGGAGGCTTCGGTCCAGACCCGTTCGAGGAATTCATGGCGCGATTCCTCGGCGGCGGGCCGCGTCCCGGCCTCCGGCACATCGACATCGGCCGCCTGATGAGCGGCCCCGCCCGGCAACTCGTCGTGGACGCGGCCTCCTACGCCGCCGAGCACGGCAGTGCCGATCTGGACACCAAGCATCTGCTGCGCGCCGCGCTGGCCACCGAGCCTACCCGGGGGCTGCTGGCGGGGGCGGGCGCCGACACCGAGGCGCTGGCCGCGGAGATCGACCGGATGAGCGGCGACGGACCGCCGCGGACCCAGCTGTCGGTCACTCCCGCCGTCAAGCGCGCCCTGTTGGAGGCCCATGAACTGGCGCGCGCCGGTGGCGCCGGCTACATCGGCCCCGAGCATGTGCTCGGAGCGCTGGCCGCCAACCACGACTCCACGGCCGGCCGCATTCTCAACTCCCTGCCGCTGGACCCCACGGCGGCCCAGCGCGGACCGCAGAGCACGCCGGGCCGGCCGCCGTCGGCCACCGGGGCCGGGCAGCAGTCCGGCCGGCGCCATGACACGCCCACCCTCGACAAGTTCGGCCGCGATCTGACCGACCTCGCCCGCGCGGGCCGTATCGACCCGGTCATCGGCCGTGAGCAGGAGATCGAGCAGACCGTGGAGGTGCTGTCCCGCCGGGGCAAGAACAACCCCGTGCTGATCGGCGACGCCGGTGTCGGCAAGACCGCCATCGTCGAAGGGCTCGCCCAGCGCGTGGCCGAGGGAGACGTCCCCGACATCCTGCTCGACCGCCGGGTCGTCGCCCTGGACATGTCCGCCGTCGTGGCCGGCACCCGCTACCGCGGCGACTTCGAGGAGCGGCTGAGCGGCATCATCGACGAGATCCGCACCCACTCCGACGAGCTGGTCGTCTTCATCGACGAGTTGCACACCGTGGTCGGCGCGGGAGCGGGCGGCGAGGGCGGTTCCATGGACGCCTCCAACATGCTCAAGCCCGCCTTGGCCCGTGGCGAACTCCATGTCATCGGCGCCACCACGCTGGAGGAGTACCGCCGCCACATCGAGAAGGACGCGGCGCTGGCCCGCCGGTTCCAGCCCGTCCTGGTCCCCGAGCCGTCCGCCGCCGACGCGGTGGAGATCCTGCGGGGTCTGCGCGACCGCTACGAGGCCCACCACCAGGTCCGGTTCACCGATGAGGCGCTGCTCGCCGCAGTGGAGCTGTCCGACCGCTATCTGACGGACCGCTTCCTGCCCGACAAGGCCATCGACCTGATGGACCAGGCCGGCGCCCGGGTGCGCCTGCGCTCCCGTACCAAGGGGACCGATACGCGCGCCCTGGAACGGGAGATCGAGCAGCTGACCCGGGACAAGGACCAGGCGGTGGCGGCCGAAGAGTACGAGCGGGCCACCGAACTGCGCGACCGCCTCGGTGAGTTGAGCCGCCGGATGGAGGCCGACGGCGGCACGGAGCCCGATGACGGGCAGGGCCTGGAGGTCACCGCCGAGGACATCGCCGGGGTGGTCTCCCGGCAGACCGGCATTCCGGTCAGCAGCCTCACCCAGGAGGAGAAGGACCGGCTGCTCGGCCTGGAGGAACACCTGCGCACCCGCGTCATCGGACAGGACGAGGCCGTCGGCGCCGTCGCCGAGGCGGTGCTGCGCTCCCGGGCCGGACTGGCCGACCCCGGCCGCCCCATCGGCAGTTTCCTCTTCCTCGGCCCGACCGGCGTCGGCAAGACCGAACTCGCGCGGGCGCTGGCCGAGGCGCTGTTCGGCAGCGAGGAGCTGATGGTGCGTCTGGACATGAGCGAGTACCAGGAGAAGCACACCGTCAGCCGGCTGGTCGGCGCTCCACCCGGGTACGTCGGCCACGAGGAGGCCGGGCAGCTCACCGAGGCCGTGCGTCGCCGCCCCTACGCGCTGCTGCTGCTGGACGAGGTCGAGAAGGCCCACCCGGACGTCTTCCACACCCTCCTCCAGGTGCTCGACGACGGCCGGCTCACCGATGCCCACGGCCGCACGGTCGACTTCCGCAACACGGTCGTGGTGATGACCAGCAACCTCGGCTCCGAGGCCATCGCGGGGCACGGCGCCGCCCTCGGCTTCAAGGCCGCGGACGCCGAGACGGACGAGCAGGCCCGGCGCGAGCGCGTGCTGCGACCGCTGCGCGAGCACTTCCGTCCCGAGTTCCTCAACCGCATCGACGAGATCGTGGTCTTCCGCCGGCTCACGGACGAGCATCTGCGCGAGATCACCGACCTGCTGCTGGAGGAGACCCGGCGCCGGCTGCGGGTGCAGGACGTCACCGTCGAGTTCGCCCCGGAGGCCGTCGACTGGATCGCGCGGCGCGGCCATGAACCCGCGTACGGGGCCCGGCCACTGCGCCGCACCATTCAGCGACAGGTCGACAACGGTCTGTCGCGGATGCTGCTGGACGGTGCCCTCTCCCCGGGCGACCGGGTCCGGGTGGACGTCGCGGACGGACACCTGGCGTTCCGCACGGATACGGCCGCGAACGGGAAGCGGCTCTGACACGCACGGCCCACCGCCGTATCGTGGAAAACAAGGCGAAACGGCCGGAAAGGAGTGCATCGGACATGGATCAGAGGAACCCGAACGCGGACCCCGACCGCACTCCTGGGCTCCGGCCGGGCGAAGCGGACCCCGACCGCACTCCTGGGCTCCAGCCGAGCGGGCTCGTACCCCCGGGGGAGACCCCACCGGCCGAAGGCAGCACCCCGGACGCGGGTCCGCAGGAGACGTACAACCCCACGAAAGGCTGGGCGAAGGGACCCACGATCGTCATCCTCGCCCTGGTGGTGCTGTTCGTGGCCTTCTGCCTCGCGTTCGCGATCACCCTCTGAGGGCGGGGCCCGTCAAAGGGCCTATGCCTATGAGGGCCTATGAGAGGGGGTCCGGGCCTCGAGCGGCGCCGGACCCCCTGTCTGGGTTTCCTCAGTCGGCTTCGGCCGGCGGATCAGCCGCCGACGCGGGCCTTCAGCAGCCGCTTGCCCAGCTCGGCGCCCTTGCGGCTGTCGGCCTGGGCCTTGCGGAACAGCTCCGCGACCTCGGTGTCGTTGGCGCGTTCCGCGTCCTGGATGTAGGTCTCCATGCGCAGCGCGTTGCTCAGGCACGCCTCGACGTACCAGATCAGGTTGTAGTCCTTGTCCTTGGTGCCGGTGGCCTCGCCGGTCTCGGCCGTGTGGGTCATGGCGTCTCTCCTTTCCCGTGACGCGTCGCCGAGTGCCCCTGATCGCCGTGGTGATGCGTAGGTGCGCCGCCACATCGCACCCGACGTTCGCCTTTCGCGGTGGCCGGGAAAACGTGCAGGGACGCGAAGGAGGTCTGTTGATGCGTGAGGACGACCACGAGGCGCCGGGAGAGGACGGCCGGGAGGCGCGGTCCGGCCGGGTGGAGACCAGGGAGGAGCGGGCCGACCGCAAGTGGGCCGAGCTGCTCCAGGAGGTGAGGGTGACGCAGACGGGCGTGCAGATCCTGTTCGCGTTCCTGCTCACGGTCGCCTTCACCCCGCGCTTCCAGGGCCTCGGCCAGGTGGACCGGACGATCTACGTGGTGACCGTCCTGCTCGGCGCGGCGGCCACCGGCGCGTTGATCGCACCGGTCTCGTTGCACCGGATCGTCACCGGCCGGCGGCTGAAGCCGGAAACGGTGGACTGGGCCGCCCGCTTCACCATGGCCGGGCTGGTGCTGCTGCTGTGCACGGTGGCGTCGGCGCTGCTGCTCATCCTGCGCGTCGTGGTGGCCCACAGCACCGCGTACTGGCTGGCGGCCGCCGCCCTGTTGTGGTTCGTGACCTGCTGGTTCGTGCCCGCCGTCTGGCTTTTCCACCGGTCGCGCAAGGGGCGCTGAGGGGCCCGGAGAACCACACCGGTCGGGGGCCGGGTCCGGTGTCGCACGGTTTTCCTTCCCTGCGGCGGGGCACCCGCCGGGCATGGATCACAAGCAGGCTCCCGTCCTGGAGGCCCTCGCCCGCTACCACGAGCGCGGGTCACTCCCGTTCACACCGCCCGGACACAAGCAGGGCCGGGGCGCCGACCCCGAGGTCGTCAAGATCCTGGGCGACGACGTGTTCCGCGCCGACGTCCTCGCCTTCGGCGGCCTGGACGACCGGCTTCAGTCGGACCGTGTGCTGGAGCGTGCGGAGGCCCTGATGGCGGACGCCGTGCACGCCGAGCACACCTTCTTCACGACCTGTGGCAGTTCGCTCTCCGTCAAGGCGGCGATGCTGGCGGTCGCCGGCCCCCACGAGACCCTGCTGGTGGGCCGGGACGCGCATAAATCAGTGGTCTCCGGCTTGATCATCTCCGGGGTCCGCCCGGTCTGGGTGGAACCCCAATGGGACGCCGACCGCCACCTCGCCCATCCACCGTCCGCCGAGTCCTTCGAGCGGGCCTTCGACGCGCATCCGGAGGCCAGGGGCGCTCTGGTGACCAGCCCCACCCCGTACGGGGCCTGCGCCGACCTGGCGCGGATCGCCGAGGTGTGCCACCGGCGCGGGCGCCCGCTGATCGTCGACGAGGCGTGGGGAGCGCATCTGCCGTTCTGCTCCGAGCTGCCGAGCTGGGCCATGGACGCGGGCGCCGACGTCTGCGTGACCAGCATTCACAAGATGGGCAGCGGTCTGGAGCAGGGCTCGGTGTTCCATCTGCGGGGCGATCTGATCGACCCGGCCGTGCTGAAGTCCTGCGCCGATCTGCTCGGCACCACCAGCCCGTCCGTGCTGCTGTTCGCGGGCATGGACGGGTGGCGTCGGCAGATGGTGACAGGCGGCGAGGACCTGCTCGGCGCGGCCTTGCGGCGGGCGCATGCGGTGCGCGAGGAGATCGAGGCCATCGACGGTCTGCACGTGGACGGGCGGGCGGACTATGTGGGCCCCGGCCTCGCCGCCGACTTCGACCCGCTGCCCGTGGTCATCGACCTGACCGGGCTCGGGGTGAGTGGCTACCGGGCGGCCGACTGGCTCCGGGAACACCACGACGTCAACGTCCACCTGGTCGACCACCGACGGATCAGCACCCAGCTGACCCACGCGGACAACGACTCGACGACCGGCGCGCTGCTGGCGGCGCTGCGCGAGCTGGCCGACCACGCCGACGAACTGCGGCCGGCTCCTGAAGTGGCCGTGCCGGCACCGGGCCGGTTGCGGATGGAGCAGTCCCGCCTGCCGCGCGACGCCTACTTCGGCTCGGTGGAGGACCTGCCCGTGGAGCGGGCGGCGGGCCGGGTGGCGGCCGAAATGGTCACTCCCTACCCGCCGGGCATCCCGGCCGTGCTGCCCGGTGAGGTGCTGGCCCAGCCGGTCCTGGACTATCTGCGCACCGGAGTGGAGGCCGGGATGAACCTCCCCGACGCGGCCGACCCCACCCTGCACACCATCCGGGTCCTGGTCGAGGGGACCGGAGCCGACTGACACACCGCCCGGCGAAGCCGAGGTGCCCGATGAGGAAGATGAGGAAGAGGAACGGAAGGAAGGACGGACGGTGAGCCAGACGCGTCCGGCGACGACGACCGGGCCGATGCCCCTGCCCACGCGGCGGGGTGAGGTGTCCGCCGCGCTGGCCGACGCCCTCGTGCGCGAGCCCGGCGAGGTGGCACTGCCCACCGGCCGCCCGCTGCGGGAGGCCGATCCGTACGGCGACGATCTCCAGCTCGCGCTGTATATGTGCTACGAGCTTCACTACCAGGGGTTCTCCGGGGTGGACGACGCGTGGGAGTGGGACCCGGAGCTGCTGCGGACGCGGCAGGCGCTGGAGCGGAGGTTCCTGGAAGCGCTGCGCCCGGATGCCACCACGCACGACGACCCGGACGCCGCCGTGGCCGGTCTGCTGGTGGAGCCCGCCGGGGGGACGGGGGTGTCGCACCATCTGCGGGACGACGGTGAGCTGTGGCAGATGCGTGAGTACATCGCGCAGCGGTCGCTGTACCAGCTCAAGGAGGCCGACCCGCATGTGTGGGCCGTGCCACGGCTGCGGGGTCAGGCCAAGGCGGCGATGGCGGCGGTGGAGTACGACGAGTTCGGCGCCGGGCGCGGGGAGCGGGTGCACGCGGAGCTGTTCGCCGACCTGATGGCCGACCTGGCCCTGGACCCGACGTACAACCACTATCTGGACGCCGCGTCGGCCCGGATGCTGGCGGTGGTCAACATGATGTCGCTGCTGGGACTGCACCGGTCGCTGCGCGGTGCCCTGGTGGGCCACTTCGCGACGGTGGAGATCACCTCGTCGCCCGCGTCCGACCGGCTGGCCCAGGCGCTGCGGCGGATGGGCGCGGGGGAGGCGGCGGTGTTCTTCTACACCGAGCACGTCGAGGCCGACGCCGTACACGAGCAGATCGTGCGCCATGAGGTGATCGGCGATCTGCTCAGGCGCGAACCCGCACTGGCCGCGGACGTGGCGTTCGGGGTCGATGCCACCGTGTTCCTGGAGGACCGGTTCGCCGAGGAGATCCTGGGGGCCTGGCGGGAGGGCCGGTCCTCACTCCGCGTCCCGCTGTGATCCGCGCCGGGACCTCGGCGGGCGGCGGCGGTGGCTGGTGTCGCACCACGGGTAGCGCGCGCTGCGGCCGCACATGCACACGGCCGCGGTGAAGCGGTCGGAGCGCACCACGCTGCCGTCGGGCAGGGTGATCTCGACCGGTCCCTCGATCAGCATCGGGCCGTCGGTCCCCATCCTCACCCGCACGGCGGGGTCACGCCGGTGCACGGCGGGGTCAGGCCTGTCGTTCGGCACGGATCACCACCAGCTCTTCCTTCCGTTCGCCCGGGGCGATCAGCCCACGGGCCTCCAACCAGGGCGCCTGCTCGCGCAGCACCGGCCCGAAGGGGACGATACGGCGGTCGGCCACCGCCGCCCGCAGTCCCGTCCGCGTCAACTGCTCGACGGTCCGCTCCGCACCGCACAGTGCCGAGTGCACCAGCAGCAGCACCCCGCCGGGACGCAGCAGCGGTGGCGCGTCCGCGCAGATCCGGTCGATCAGCGCCCGCCCGTCGGTACCGCCCCGCCAGGCCACACCCCGGCCCCGCCAGGCCACACCGTGGCCCCGGCGCCCCGCCACGGGCACATAGGGCGGGTTGGCGACGATGAGATCAAAGGTGCGGTCGGCGACCGGGGTCAGCAGATCGCCGTGGCGGACACGGACCCGCAGCCCTCTGAGGCAAGCCCGGAGCCAGGTGGCGCCCACGGCGAGCGGTGAGACATCGACCGCGGTCACCTGGGCCGCACCGCGCTCGGCCGCGGCGAGGGCCAGGGCACCGCTGCCCGTCCCGACGTCCAGAACGGACGTGTCGGCGGTGATGTTCTCCTGGAGCAGGGCCTCGGTCAACAACCACGTGTCGTCCTGTGGCGCGTACACACCGGGGGTCGCTTTGAACACCATAGGTGGCGTGTACCCACAAAGGGCACCGACGTGCACACGAACACCGACGTGCACACGAACATCGCCGGGCACACGAACCCGTCGGACACCTCGCGCCGGCGCGGCGGGACCGGCTCAGCCGGCCGGGCGGTACGGCGGGAGTTCCCCGGAGCCGCGCGGGATGAGGCGTGGCGGGAGCAGCCGTCCGGTGATGGCGCGGGAGGGGTCGGCCAGCTGCTCGATCAGCGCGGTGGCCGCCGCCGTGCCGATCGCCGCCGGGTCCTGGGCCACCACCGTCAGCCCGGGTTCGAGTTCACCGGCCAGCTCGACGTCGTCGAAACCCAGCAGGGCGATGCGGTGCTGGGCGCCGGCGCGCCGCAGCCCGCGTACGGCACCGATGGACAGCGCGTTCCGGGCGGCGATGACGGCCGTGGCCCGGCCGGAGCCGTTCGCGATCCGCTCGGTGATGTGGGCCGCCGCCTCGGTGTCCTCGACGGTGTGGTGGAGCAGCCCGGGGTCGGGAGTGAGTCCCGCTTCGGCGAGCGCCGCCTGGTATCCGGCGAAGCGCAGCCGCATCGGCGCGGACCGCAGGTCCCCGAGGTAGGCGATGTGCCGGTGGCCGTGGTCCAGCAGATGGCGGACCGCCTGGCGCATACCGCTCTCGTTGTCGCTGAGCACCGCGGGCGCGTCAAGACCTTCCGCCGGCCGGTCGACAAGCACCAGGGCCATCCCCCGCCGCAGGTGGGGGGTGAGGTAGGACTGGTCGCCGGGGGGCGGGGCGAGCAGCAGTCCGTCGACATCGCGGTCACGGAAGGCGTCGAGCAGCAGGCCCATCCGCTCGTGGTCCTCGTCGGTGCTGGCGGTGAGGACGAACGAGCCGACCGAGCGGACCACGTCCTCGACCGCGCGGTGGATGGCGGCGGAGAAGGGGTTGCCCACATCGTGCAGGATCAGCCCGATGGTCCAGGGCGAGAGATCCGGCCGGCGCAGCGAGGTGGCCACGGCGTTGCGCGCGTATCCGAGTTCGGCCACCGCGGCGAGCACCCGCTCGCGCAGATCGGCGCGGACGCGGGGATGGCCGTTGACGACGCGGGAGGCCGTCATGGGGCTGACGTTCGCGCGGGCGGCGACGTCCTTGATGGTCGGCCGGCCGCTGCCCCGGCCCGGTCGGTTCGCACCGTGGTCCGAGCCTCGCGGGTTCCGCCCCAGTGGCGCCGTGCCCCGTGCTGAGCCCACCGATTCCTCCCTCTTGACGTATGCGGAAACCCTATCGTAGCTTCCAGGTAACGTTACCTCGCTGCCACGGCAGCCCCCGTACCCACGCGTCACCGCTTCCGGGACGAGGCGGACTCGCCGCGGCGCGGTCCGTGGCTCACCGGCCACCCCCTACCTCAGCACCTGTCAGGGAACTCATCTGTGCGCGCACCGACGCGCACCCGGACGAAGGCAGGATCGATGCCTCCCCCGTCTCGACGCGCCGTCCTCGGAATGACGGCCATGGCCATCTCGGTGCCCTCCGCGCTCACGGCGTGCTCGCCGTCCGGAGGGCGGAACGGGGCGATGTCCTTCTGGAACCTATGGGGTCCGGCCAAGGGGGCGGGCGCCGCCAAACCCAGCGACTGGTTCGTCACCATGGCGCGGGAGTGGAACGCCCGGAACCGGACCAAGGTCGAGCTGACCTACTTCTCCGGCAACACCTACACCAACGGCTCCACGCTGCCCACCGCCTTCCTCGCCGACAAGGGGCCGGACATCTTCGCGCTGAGCCCCGGCGATTTCCTGCGCTACGCGAACGGCGGAGTCCTGGAGGACCTCACCCCCTACCTGACCCGCGAGGCGATCGACGACTTCGTGGACGGCGCCCTCGACACCCGCACCGTGGACGGGAAGATCTACGGACTTCCGCTGTCCCTCCAGCCCCACGCCTTCTACTACGGGATCGACGCCTGGGAGCGCTCGGGGCTGTCCGAGGGCGACATCCCGCGTACCTGGGACCAGTTCCTGTCCGTGGCGGAGCGGCTGACCACGAAGAAGAGGTTCGGCCTGACGCTGGAGACGACGCCGGGCTATCTGCAGAACTTCTGCTGGTACCCCTTCATGTGGGCCGGTGGCGCGGACGCCGTGGCACCGGACGGCACGTCGAGCGCCTTCCGGGAACCGGGCGCGGTGGAGGCGCTGCGTTTTTGGCAGGAGACCATCCAGCGAGGCGTGGCACCGCGCAGATCGCTCGGCACCGGCTCCACCGACATCACCGCCAACCTCCTCGTCGACTACTGCGGCATCCAGCACTGCGGCCCTTACGGGGCGAGCACCTTGCGCAGCGCGGCGCCGCACTTCGCATTCGGCGTGTTCAAACAGCCGGTCCCACCGGGCGGGACGTACACCACTGATGTGGGCGGCTGGGCGTTCGTGGTGAACCGGCGCGGCAGGAACCCGGAGGCGGCGGCCCGGTTCGTGGTGTGGGCGCTCGGCTCCATGGAGGAGTCCTGTGTCAAGCGCATGGCGGACTGGTGCACGGTGGCGAACAGCGACATGCCGCCGCGGAAGAGTGTGGCGCGCCTGGCGGAGCAGCGCGGCTACTTCGAGGACCCCATCATGAAGTACTTCCATGAGGAGGTCGTGCCCGGCGGACGGGGCGAGCCGCGCTATCCGCCCAACGTCTACCAGCCCATCTCCGAGGCGATCCAGGCATGCCAGCTCAGCGGCGCCGATCCGCGGGCGCGGGCCGACCGCGCGGCGGACCTCATCGAGGACGCGCTCGCCACCTACGAGGGAGCGAGGATCTTTTGATGGATGTCACCGTGGCGTCCTCCACGAGGCAACCCAGGCGGTCCGTGACGAGCGGCAGACGCCCGCTGTCGCAGCGCGGCCGTGAGACGCTCGCCGGCTATCTGTTCGTCGCCCCCAGCGTCATCGGGATGTTCGTCTTCCTGGTGCTTCCGATGATCGCGTCGCTCACCATCAGCTTCTTCCGGGTGTCCGGGTTCGGGGACTACGAGTTCATCGGCCTGGACAACTACCGGACACTGCTGTCCGACCCGGTCTTCGCCTCCTCGCTGAAGACCACCGGGCTGTTCACCCTGGCGTTCGTGCCGACGCTCTTCACGGTGAGCCTGTGTCTCGCCCTGCTGGTGAAGAAGCAGCGGCGCGGCATCGGGCTGCTGCGCAGCCTGTTCTTCGCCCCGAACGTCGTGAGCCTGGTCGTGGTGGGTCTGGTGTGGCAGTTCCTGCTGACCGACCATGTCGGCGCGGTCAACCGCTCGTTGGAGCGGATGGGCCTGTCCGGCGAGTCCTGGCTGGGCAATCCCCGGTACGCGCTGTTCGCGGTCGTGGTGATCAGCGTGTGGTTCTTCATGGGCTACTACATGATCATTTTCCTCAACGGGCTCCAGGACATCCCCTCCGCCTACTACGAGGCCGCCCGGCTCGACGGCGCGGGGCGCTGGCGGTCGTTCTGGAACGTGACCTGGCCGCTGCTCCGGCCCACCAGCCTGTTCGTGCTCGTCATGACCACCCTGACGGCGATCGGGGCCGCCGGGATCTTCGACCTCATCTACGTCATGACCAAGGGCGGCCCCGACTACAGCACCCAGGTCGTCATGTTCTACATCTACCAACGGGCCTTCCAGCTGAACGACTTCGGCTACGCGGCGGCCATGGCGGCCGTGGTCTCGTTCGCCCTCATGATCATCATGTTCGTCATGCTGCGCATCACCAAGGGAGGGAAGGTCGATGCCTGACACCGCCCGGCCGCCACGGCGACAGCCGTCCCGCCTCGGCCCGACGGCCGTCTGGGGGAGCATCGCCTTTCTCGCGCTGCTGACCGTCGCCCCGCTGCTCTACATGGTCTCCACGGCCTTCAAACAGGCCAAGGACGTCTACACGCCGGACCTCATACCCGGTTCCCCGACCCTGGACAACTTCCGCTACATCTTCTCCGAGATCCCCATCCTGCGGTATCTGTTCAACTCGTTCCTGGTCGCCGCCGTCGTCACCGTGCTGTCCCTGTTCTTCCACTCGATGGCCGGCTACGCCCTGGCCAGGCTGAAGTTCCGGGGCCGTGACACCATCTTCTCCGGCATCTACGCCACGCTGCTCATCTCGCTGCCGCTCATCATGGTGCCGCTGTTCCTCGTCGCGAAGACACTCGGCATCCTCGACTCCTACCTCGGGATGATCCTCCCGGCCGTCTTCAACGCCTTCGGCATCTTCTTCCTGCGGCAGTTCTATCTGAGCTTCCCGGACGATGTGGAGGAGGCCGCGCGACTCGACGGATGTGGCTACTGGCGCATCTACTGGCAGGTGATCCTGCCCATGAGCAGGCCCCTGCTGACCGCCCTGGCGGTCTTCTTCTTCCTGGGCACCTGGAACTCCTTCCTGTGGCCGCTGACGATCGTCCAGAACCCCGATCTCATTCCGGTCCAGGTCGGGATCTCCAACTTCCAGGGACAGTTCTCGGCCGCCTGGAACTACTCGATGGCGGCCTCGACGGTGGCGGCGCTGCCCACCCTGATCCTCTTCTTCGTCTTCCAGAAGCAGTTCACCGAGACCATCAAGACCTCCGGCGGCCGCTGACCGCCACCCGCCCCGGAACCACTCCAGCCACCGGACCGACCGAAACTCACACCGCGAAGGACACCATGCAGACCCAGCCGTATCCGTTCCCCCTGACGCCCGCGCCGGGCATGTCGAGCCGCGCCATCACCGCGGAGAACCCGTCCGGGCAGAAGGGCGCCGGCGGCCGGGCGGCCTCCGCCCTGGGCCCCGGGCGCAAGGGACGCCCCTGCGTCGACCTGCCCAGCGGCGAGACCACGGTGATCGCGGACATCCCGGGGGCCGGTGTCATCACCCACATCTGGATCACCTGCCCCGCGCACACCGACGCCGTGGGCTTCGTCCTGCGGGACCTCGTGGTGCGCGCCTACTGGGACGGGGACGACCAGCCCGCCGTCGAGGCGCCGCTGGGCGACTTCTTCTGCAACGGCAACGGCGCACGGGCGCTGCTGACCTCGCAGCCGGTCACCGTGGCCCCCACCGGCGGCATGAACGCCTACTTCCAGATGCCGTTCGCCGACGGGGCCCGCATCACCGTCACCAATGAGCACCCCGCGGACATCACGGGGTTCTTCTTCCAGATCGACTACGTCTCGGTGCCCGAACTGCCCGAGCACACCCCGCGCTTCCACGCGCAGTGGCGGCGGCAGCGGACCACGGTGCCCGGCCGCGACTACGTCGTCCTGGACGGGGTGACCGGCGCCGGACGGTATCTCGGCACCTTCCTGTCCATCGTGGCGCTGGAACGCTACTGGTGGGGAGAGGGCGAGATGAAGTTCTTCATCGACGGCGACACCGACTTCCCCACCATCTGCGGCACCGGAACGGAGGACTACGCCGGAGGCGCCTGGGCGTTCCAGAACAAGCTCTCGGCCACCGAGGAGCCCGACGTCCTGACCTTCTCCGCACCGTATTTCGGATACCCGCAGTACGAGACCCGCGATGTCTCCCAGGGCGCCCCCTACGCCACCGCCATGGCACCGCACCACGGCCTCTACCGCTGGCACCTCGCGGACCCCGTCTACTTCGCCCAGGACCTCAAGGTGACGCTCCAGCAGATCGGCCAGGTCGGCACCGGCCTCTTCGAGCGGAGCGACGACGTGTCGTCCGTCGCCTACTGGTACCAGCACGGCGGCGCCGTCGCCGCCCCCGCGTTCCCGTCCCGGGCCGAGCGCACCCCCCGCTGAGTCAGCGCTGGTAGCGGTCGAGGATCCGCCGGCCGTCGCCGACGAGGCGGTCACGCAGTTCGCCGACGCCGAAGGCACCGTTGTAGAACTGCTGATAGGCCGGGGTGGCGACCTTGTCCTTCCACTCGGCGTAGCCGCGGATCCCGAGCGCCGGGGACGGGCGCAGGGCGGCCGCGACGTCGACGCCCGTCTTCCAGCCGTACCGGCGGGCGTTGATGGCCGGGTCCTTCAGCGCCCGCGCGCTGGTGGGCAACAGCCAGTCGCCGCGGGCGAGGTCGGCCTGGTGGTCGGCCCGGTTGAGGAAGGCGATGAAGTCCACGGCGGCCTGCTTGTGGCCGCTGTCCCGCGCGACCGAGAGCGTCTGCGGCGCGACGCCCTGGGCGAGGCCGTCCGCGCCGCCGCCGCTCGGCATGGGCAGGACCGTCCAGTCGAAGCCGTCGGGCGCCTGCTGCCGCACTTGCTGCCGGTAGGAGAAGTTGAGCGGCAGCATGGCGTAGCGGCCGGCGAAGAAGCCGGGCAGGGTGTCCGCGCCCGCCATGCCCAGGCCCGTGGTGGGCGCGGTGCGGTCCTCGTTGACCTGCCGTTGGATGAGCCGCGGTACGGCCGATTCGGCCGGGCCGAAACGGAGCCGGTTCTTGCCGTCCGGGCCCTTGACGAAGACCTTGCCGCCGGTGGACAGGGACAGGTTCATGGACTGGGTGACCGGCTCCTTCAGGGACCAGGCCACCCCGTAGGTGTCGGTCCTGCCGTCGTGGTTCCGGTCGCGCGTCAGCTCCTTGCTCACCGTCTCGAACTCGGCCCACGTCCAGGGGTGCCGGGCCGTGGGGATGCGGACGTCCGCCTGCCGGAGCAGCGCGATGTTGGCGATCAGGACGCGGGGCTCCTGGAGGAACGGGACGCCGTAGACGCCCCCCTGGTACGTCGTGGTCTGCCAGGCGGTCCGGGGGATGTCGGCGCGCAGTTCCTCCGGCAGGTAGGGGGTCAGGTCGGTGAGGTAGCCGCCGGACGCGAAGTCGGTGAGGTCGGTGGCGTCGTCGTGGATGATGTCCGGCGCCTCACCGCCCTCGAAGGAGGTCAGCAGCTGGTCGTGGACGGTGGTCCAGCTGCCCTGGACGTACCGGACCCGGACATCGGGGTGGGCCTGGTTCCACTGCCGTACCAGTCGCTTGTTGGCGTCGACGGACTGCTTCTGCCAGGCCAGGCTGAGGAATTCGAGCGTGACCTCGCCATCGGCGGTGTCCGGGGAGGGGCCCCCGCAGCCGGCCAGGAGGCTGAGCGAGACGATGGCGGCCACGCCCGGAAGGGCCGCCCGCGGCGCCCTCTTCGCACCTGTCATGCCTTCACCGCCCCGGCGAGCATGCCACCCACCAGCCGGCGCTGGAGCAGTGCGAAGAACACCAGGCTGGGGAGGGTGGCGAGGACCGAGGCTGCGGCCAGGGGACCGAGGTCCGCGACTCCCTCGGTGCCCAGGAAGTGGGTGAGGATCACGGACATGGTCTGGTTCTCCGGTGACTTGAGGAGGACGAGGGCGAAGAAGAACTCGTTCCAGGCGGTGACGAAGGAGAACATGAGCGTGGCCACCAGACCGGGGGCGAGCAGGGGCAGCACCACGCTGCCCAGCGTGCGCAGGCGGCCGGCCCCGTCCACCGCGGCCGCCTCCTCCAGCGAGCGCGGCACCGCCTTGATGTACCCCTGGAGCATCCAGAGGGAGAAGGGCAGGTTCCACACCACGTACACGGCGATGAGGCCGGCGATGCTGTCGATCAGGTGCAGGTTCTTCAGCACCAGGAACAGCGGGATGATCACCAGGATGAACGGGAACATCTGGCTGACCAGGATCCAGACCGTGCCCACCCGGCCGGCCCACGACCGGTGGCGCGCCATGGCGTACGCGGCGGGCACCGCTGTCGCGACCGAGACCAGCGCGGCGGTGGCCGCCACCACCAGGCTGTTGAGCGCGGCGTGCAGCAGCGGCTGGGCCTCGAACGCGGCCCGGTAGTTGTCCCAACTGGGGTCCTCCGGCAGCCAGCTGGGGTGCAGGGAGCCCAGCTCCCGTGTCGATTTGAAGGACGTCGACAGCAGCCACAGCAACGGGAAGGCCAGGAAGACCAGATAGCAGCCGAGGGCCAGGTACTGACCGGTGCCGCCCGCGATGCGCAGCGCGCGCACCTTGGCGGGGGTGGGCGAGGAGGCACCGGTCATACCGCGTCCTCCGTCAGCTTCTTGCGCAGGAACAGGGTGAGCAGGACCGCGATCACGGCGACCATGACCAGTCCCATGGCCGCGGCGTACCCGAACTGGCCGTAGGTGAACGCCTCTTCGTAGGCGAACAGCATCGGGAGCCGGGTCTGTCCGCCCGGCCCGCCCTGGGTGAGGACGTACACCAGGCCGAAGGAGTTGACGTTCCAGATGAAGTTGAGCGCGGTGATCGACACCACCACGGGCCTGAGCGCCGGCCAGGTGACCGTGGTGAAGCGGCGCCAGATTCCCGCACCGTCCAGGTGCGCCGCCTCACGCAGTTCACGCGGGACGTTCTGGAGACCGGCCAGCAGCACCACGGTCGTCTGGGGCATGCCCGCCCACACACCGACCACGATGACCGCCGGCAGGGCGTAGGACAGATCGGCCAGCCAGTCGACGTTCTCGTGGAGGAGGCCGGTCCGGGTGAGCGTGTCGTTCAGGATGCCCGCGTCGGAGTGGTAGACCAGGCGCCACATGATGCCGACGACGACCTCGGGCATGGCCCACGGCACGAGCGCCAGGGTCCGGGCCAGCCAGCGCAGCCGGAGGTTCTGGTCGAGCAGCAGCGCCAGGCCGAGGGCCAGCGCGAACTGGAGCGCGGTCACGCAGACGGCCCAGGTCAGGCCGATGGTGAAGGAGTCCCAGAACAGGGAGTCGAACCGCAGGTCGGAAAGGTTGGCCAGGCCGATGAACCGGGTGGGGGTGGTGCGGCCGCTCTGCGCGTCGGTGAAGGCGAGCGCGACGCCGTACAGCAGGGGTCCCACGCTGAGCACCAGGACGGGGATCAGCGCGGGAAGCAACAGGAACCACGTGCCCCGGTCCAGGCCGAGCGCCCGCCTGCGCTGGGCGGCGGTGCGGGGCGGTGGGGTTCCGCGGCCACCCGGGACGTCGTCGGCCCGGGAAGCGGTGAGACTCATGTGAACCTCGTGGTCGGTGATCGCCCAGTATCGTGGCGGTCACCCGAGGCGCCGTCAACGGACCGGACACGTGACGCGGCTCACGGGCCGTGCGCCTTCCGGTGGGCGGCCCCGCGGACGGGGCCGTGCCCACCCCGTCCGCGCGGTGACGCCGGCCACCCCGCGCCCGGGGGCGGTCCGGCCGGTCCGCCTCAGTCCTGCTGCGGTACGGCCATCTCCCCGAGGCGGGACCAGTCGTCCTGGTCCACGGTCACATTGACGATCCGGGGCGTCTCCACGAGGTGGGGAGGCAGCGTCCGCCGTGCCGTGGTGAAGTGGTCGGACTGGACGTGCGCCGCCCCGGCCTCGTCGTCGCGGAACGCCTCGGTCAGCACGTACTCGGTGGGGTCGTCGATGCTGCGGGACCAGTCGAACCACAGGCACCCCGGCTCGTCGCGGGTCGCGTGGGTGAACTCGCGGGTGATCTCGGGCCAGGCGTCCGCGTGCTCGGGCAGGACGCGGAACTTGGCGGTGATGAAGATCATGATGCTCCCGGTGGGTAGGTCTTGTCAGGTTCGTCGGTTCGGTTGTGCCCGGTCGGGCGGGTCGGTCGGCCGGGTGGGTCGCTTCGGGTGGACGGGCAGGCGGTCATCATGAGGCCGTCGCCCTCGCTCGGGCCATGATGACCGCGGCCGCTCCGCGACCCGGGCCACCCGCCGCTCCTCAGCGCGGCGGACCGCCGGGCCGGGTCAGGGAACGAGGATCGCGCGTCCGCGGACCCGGCCGGCGTCGAGGTCGTCCAGGGCGTCCTGGAACCGCTCGAGCGGGTACACGCTGGTGTGCAGCCGGACCCGTCCCTGGGCGGCGAGCACCATCAGCTCGCACAGATCGTTGTAGGAGCCGACGAGGTTGCCGATGAAGTTGATCTCGGTGGAGATGATGTCGATCGTCGGTACGTCGATGTTCTCGCCGTATCCGACCACGTGGTAGTCGCCCGCGCGGCGCAGCATCCGCACACCGTCCCGGGTCGCTCCGCCCTCGCCCACGAAGTCGATCACGACCTCGGCTCCCTGGCCGCCGGTCAGCTCGAGCACCTCGGGCACCTGCTGCCCAGCGGCGACGACACCATGGTCGGCGCCGAGGGAGGCGGCCAGCTTCACCGCGTCGGGGTTGCGGTCGACCACGATGATCTCGGCGGCCGTGATCGCCCTCAGCGCCTGCACCCCGATGTGCCCGAGCCCGCCCGCGCCGATGATCACGCAGCGGTCGCCCGGCCGCAGCTTCCGGGCGGCCTTGGCCACGGCGTGGTACGCGGTCAGCCCCGCGTCGGCCAGCGCCGCCACATCGGCCGGCTCCAGGGAGTCGTCGATGCGGACGACGCTGCGGGCGGAGGTCTTCAGATACTCGGCGTAGCCGCCGGCGGTGTCGATACCGGGGAAGAGGCTCTGCTCGCAGTGGACGTCGTCGCCGGACCGGCACGCCCGGCACAGCCCACAGGTGACCAGCGGGTGGACGATGACCTTGTCGCCCTCGGCCACGTTGGTGACGGCGCTGCCGACCGCGTGCACCCAGCCGGCGTTCTCGTGCCCGATCGTGTAGGGCAGCGTCACCCCGGACTTCTCGGCCCACTGTCCCTCGAGGATGTGGAGGTCGGTGCGGCACACGCCCGCCCCGCCGATCTTGACGATCACGTCGTACGGGCCGGTGACCGAGGGGGCCGGTACGTCGGCCATCTCCAGGTTCCGGCCGTACCCCACAACCTGGACTGCTTTCACGAGACGCGCTCCTTCGAAGGGGAGGGGACACAGGTGGGATCGGTGGCGTCCACCGCCCGGGGGGACTGGTCGGCCGCGGACTCCGGATAGCGGGTGCGCAGCAGCCCGCGGCAGAAGTGCGCGTTGCCGTCGATCGAGACGCGGACCGAGCGGGCGAACCGCAGGCGCAGCGGGATCTCGTCCGGCGGCCAGGGGTGCCCGTGCTCGTCCACCAGGACCAGGTCGGACGGTGCCACACCGAGGCCGAGCGCCGCGCGCCGGCGCAGCAGCGCGTGCGTCGTCGCCATGTCGGGGAGGTCGCCGAGCACCACCTCGTGCAGCTTCTCCTCGGTCAGGGCGGGGTCCTGCCGCAGCAGCGAGGTGAGGACCCGCTCCATCGCCGCGGTATGGGCCTTGCGGCGGAAGATCAGCCGCAGCTCGTCCAGGCTCTCCTCGGCCTCCGCGCCGAACGTGCCCCGGTAGTCGGCGTCGGCGGCCAGCCCGCGGTTGATCAGGTCCGAGTCATGGTGGTCGTCGAGCAGCACCGTGACCGCCTCGACGCCCGGCAGGGCCGCCAGGGCGTCCTTGGCGTCGGACGCCATGAGGTAGGCGAAGTTCGGGGAGCAGAACGAGGTCGGCAGCCGCAGGCGCACCGTCAGCCGGCGGTCGGCGTCGACGTCGATGGACCGGACGAAACCGAGATCGGTGATCGGTTCGTCCAGCTCGGGATCGAAGACGGTGTCGAGCGCCTTCCTGGCCTGTTGGACCAGTGGCGGGGCGGACACCTCCTGGGTCAGTGGACGGGCGGCCACCTCAGACCCCCGCCGGCTGGGCCACGGTGTACTCGGCGGGCACCTCGATGTCGTACATCGCCGCCGCGTTCAGCCCGAGGATCTTCTTCTTCTGGGCCACGGTGATCGGCGGGTACTCGCCCTGCATGTCCTCCGGTATCTGGAAGTCGACGAACCGCTCGATCAGCCACTTGGGCGTCCACAGCGCGTAGTCGCTGGAGAACTGGATGCGGTTCTCGTCCAGCCAGTACAGCAGCTCGCCGATGATCTGCGCGAAATACCGCGGACGGGTGTGGATGAAGGGGATGGCGACCGCCAGGCCCGCGTGCACATTCGGCTCCTGGGTGGCGATCCAGCAGAAGTCCTCGAGCCGGGGCAGCCCGCAGTGCTCGACGACGAAATTCATGTCCGGGAATTGCGTGGCGACCTTGTCCACGTCCGCGACGTCGAACGCGTCCCGGTCCAGGGGCCGGATCGTCGGTCCCTTGTGGATGTGGATGTTCTTGATGCCCATCTCCTGGGCCGCCTCCAGGTACCGGTAGGACCACGGATCGTCCAGTTTGTACCCGCGCGAGTCGCCGTGCCATTCGGCCGTGTAGAGCTTGGCGCCCTTGAGCTGGAACCGCTCGGCGTCCCGCCGGAGCTGGTCCAGCCCCGCCTGCTCGAAGCGCGGGTCCCAGTAGTGGTTGTAGGTCAGCTTGTCGGGGTGGCGTTGGGCCAGTGCGAAGGCTTCCTCGGTCTGCCCGAAACCGTTGCGGTAGAACGCCCCGAGACGGGCCGGCTGGAAAATGGCGTGGTCGACGTATCCGTCGATGAAGAGGTCCTTCATCAGCCGCTCGCCGCCCTGGTAGAGGTATTCCTCGTACGGCCACTTCTCCGAGGCCGGGCTGAGGTTCTGGTGGTAGTCGTAGAAGCAGTCGATGAACTGCTTGCCGTGAATGTTGAGCTGGTTCTCGGGGCGCGCGTCCCACAATGCGATATGCGCGTCCACGATGAAGTAGTTCTCGCCGTCCTTGCTGTACATATCGGTCTCCGTCCCGGTGATGACCGTGTCTTGGAAGGTGACGTTAGGCAGGTCGGTGTTCACCGGGGAGCCGTCGGTTGTCTCACTTTGAGACAACCGACCGGGGGCACGTGGCGGTCCCCGCAGTAGCCTGACCGCCTGTTGACGCACGGGCTCTTCATGGAGGTCGCGGTGGACCATCACGGCAACCCGGCACCACTCCCGCCGTACGGGGCGACGGACGGCGAAGCAGCCGTCCTGGCACCCCGCCTGCGCGCCTCATGGCAGCGCAGCAGGCGGTACGGGGTGACGCCGGAGGAGATGCAGCCGGTGTTCACGGGCTCGGTGGACACCGAATCGCTGCTGTACGAATGCGGCCACGAGGTGCTGCAAGGGCTGCGCGCCACCCTCGCCGACGAACCGGTCAGCATGATGATCACCAGCAGTGACGGGCTGGTGCTGTGCAGACTGTGCGACGATCCCTCGATCAACCGGTCGCTGGACCGGGTCAATCTGGCACCCGGCTTCTACTTCGCCGAGAGCAACGCCGGCACCAACGGGCTCGGGCTCGCCCTGGCCGACCGGGCGCCGACGCTGGTACGGGCCGATGAGCACTACTGCACGAGCCTGCGCGGATACACCTGCGCCGCGGTACCGGTCCTCGACCCGATCACCGGCGACCTCGCCGGCAGCGTCAACCTCACCACCTGGTCCGACTCCTCCTCGGCGCTGCTGCTGGCCCTCGCGCAGGCCGCGGCCGGGAACACCACGGCCCTCATGCTGGCCCGCGGCAGCGGCAGAAGGGCCCGCCCGGCCCCGCGCGGCGAGGTGTTCCAGGTGTACCCGGGACGTGCCCGGCACGGCAGCGAGACGCCGCTGCTGTCCTCCCGCTGGATGGACGCGGTCGCGGAGGCGCGGGCGGCGATGACCCAGGGGCAGCTCCTGGCCGTCGTCGGTGAGCCGGGCGCGGGCAAGGCGGCCCTCGCCTCGATCGCCCGGCGGGAGATCAAGCCACGGGAGCGCCTGCTGTGCGCCCGTCCGCCGGCCGCCACGGACGTCGACTTCTGGCTGACCCTCTGGGCCCCCGAACTGGCCAAGGACGACACCTGTGTGATCACCGCCGGCGTGGACACGCTCCCCGCGTGGGTGGCCGAGGAGCTGGCGCGGCTGCTCACCACCGCGCCCCGTACGCACACGGAGACCGGCCGACGGACTCTGCAGCCGTCCGTCATCACGGCCGAGGACTATTCGAGCATCCCCGAGCCCCTGCGTGTCCTGGTCGGCGCCGTGGTGGAGGCCCCTGCCCTGCGGTGGCGCCCCGACGACGTCCTCCCGCTCGCCCACCACTTCGCACACCAGCACCGGAGCCGCCCGGTCACCTTCTCCGCGGCGGCGGCCCGCGCCCTGGCCGACTACCACTGGCCGGAGAACGTGAAGCAACTACAGCGCGTGGTGCGCGACGCGGCGTCGCGTACGGACGTGGTGGACCTCAGGCATCTCTCCAGCGAGATCTTCGCGAGTCCGGGACGGCGGCTGAGCCGCATCGAGGCCCTCGAACGGGAGGAGATCGTGCGCTGTCTGACCGAGCCCGGGACGACCATGGCACGTGCGGCGGACAAACTCGGCATGAGCCGCGCGACCATCTACCGCAAGATGGCGCGGTACGACATCAAGATGCCGGGCCGCACACCACGCACCCGCTCATGAGGACGGGACCGCCGCGGGTCAGTGGGGTGCCACGGCGGGTGTGCCCTTCTTACGGGCGCGGTAGGCGGCTGCCTTGATCTTGTTCCCGCAGGACTCCATACCGCACCACTGCCGGCGCATGCCGCGCGAGCGGTCGATGTAGACGCGGGTGCACTCGGGGTTGCCGCACTCCTTGAGCAGCGGCACGTCCGGCCCGCTCAGCACCTCGACCGCATGGCGCGCCACCACCGACAGCGCTTCGACCGGCGTCGCTTCCGTCCGGCGCCCGGAGCGAGTGAGCCGGGGCACCGCCGAAGGCTCGCGGGCCGCGTCGTTCACCACGGCCAGCGCCTCGTCGTCGAACTCCTCCCCGAGGCGGCGCGCGGTCACCAACTGGTAGATGGCCTCCCGCACGCTCGTCGCCAGCTCGACGTCGGCCCGCCGGCTGGGCGACGACACCACATCGACGATGCCCGATTCCACGTACCACGCGTCCAGCCTGTCCGGTGTCACGAACATCTCGAACCGCGCCGAGCGGCGCGCGCGCAGCGTCGCGGCGAAGTCGAGGGCCGGGTTTCCGCAGACGAAGACATGGTTCAGGTTCACGTCACCATACTGGCGGGTGACTGCTGTGCCGGCAAGGTCCGGCTGCCACGGCGGCGTTCACCGCAGCCGGAGCTCCCGGCCCTGCCAGCGCTTCCGCAGCCAGCGGTCGTGGCTGGCCAGGACGATCGCACCGGGGCCGGTGCCGAACGCGGCCTCCAGTTCGTCGCACAGCCGTGGCGACAGATGGTTCGTGGGCTCGTCGAGCAGCAGCAGTTCCGGAGGGCGCGCCACCAGGAGCGCCAGCGCGAGCCGACGGCGCTGGCCGACCGACAACCGCCCCACCCGCTTGTCCAGGTCCGCCTCGTGGAGCAGGCCCAGTGAGGTCAGCGGGACCGCCTCCGCCCGCTCGGCGCCGAGGAAAAGCTCATAGGTGTCCCGGACGGTCCGGTCCGGTCGGTCGAAGGCGGTGTCCTGCGCCAGCAGCTCCACCGTCAGCCCCCGCCGTCGCCGTACCTCACCCTCCGCCGGGAGCCGCCCGGCGAGCACCGTCAGCAGGGTCGACTTGCCCACCCCGTTTCCTCCCGTGACCAGCAGGCGCTCGGTCGCCGACACATCGAGGCGGCCGATGGTGAGCCGGCCCGGCACCCGCACCTCGCGCAGCGAGACGACGGTGCCGGCCGCCGACCCTTCGGCGAGCGCGGTGCGCCGGAAGCGCAGCGGCCGCGGCGGCTCACCGATCTGGGCGCGTTGCAGTTCGTCCAGTCTGCGGGCGGCGTTGCGCACCCGCCGGGAGATCTGGCTCTGCACCCGGCCGGCGCGGTGGCCGTAGCCCATCTTCTCGTTGTCCCGCCGCTCGCGGTCCGGGGCGACCAGCCGCGCGGTGACCTGGGCCGACCGGCGCAGCGCCGCCAGTTCCTCCTGCTCCTCGGCGTACCGCTGCTCCCAGCGCGCTCGCTCCGCCTCCTTCTCGGCCAGATAGGCGCTGTAGTTGCCGCCGTACCGGACCGGACCGTCCATCGCCGGGTCGAGGTCGATCAGATCCGTACAGACGGCGTCGAGGAAGGCCCGGTCGTGGCTGGCCACCACCACGGCCCCGGGCAGGCCGCGCACCTGTTCCTCCAGGAAGGCGGCGGCGCTGTCGTCGAGGTGGTTGGTCGGCTCGTCCAGCAGCAGTGCCGAAGGCCGCCGGACCAGCAGCGCGGCCAGCGCCAGCCGGCCGCGCTGCCCGCCGGAGAGCGAGCCGAGCGACCGGTCGTGCCGGACCGTGCCGAGGCCCAGCCCGTCGAGCACGATCGCGGCGCGCCGGTCGGCGTCCCACGCCTGTCGCTCCTGAGCGCCTTCGAGCCGCGCGCCGTAGGTGTCGAGCAGTTCGGCGTAGCCGGGGGAGTCCTGCGGGGTGCGGGCGAGCCGCTCGGTGAGGCGCTCGAGCTCCGCGAGGTCCTCGCGTGCCTCGCGCAGGGCGTCGTCCAGTACGTCGGCCATCGTCGCCGTGGCGTCGAACGGCATCTCCTGGTGCAGGAAGCCCAGGTCGGCCGGGCGCGTGACGCTCCCGGCGTCGGGCTCGTCCACCCCGGCGAGCAGACGCAGCAGGGTCGACTTGCCGGCACCGTTCTCCCCGATCAGGCCGATGCGGTGACCGGGGGACGCGGTGAGGGAGAGCCCGTCGATGACCCGGCGGGTGCCGAGCGTACGGACGAGGTCGTGGGTGAGCAGGGCGGGCTGGGGCATGGTGGTGGCCTCCAACGTGATCGTTTTCTTGGCCCGCCGGGTGACCCACCTCGGGCGCGGGCCCGGTCGACACGTCAGCGGTTCACACCTCCGGGGCCCCGGTTTCCGTCAGCTCGCCGTCGGCCAGCCGCAGCCAGCGGTCCACGCCGATCCGGGTGAGGAACCGCTCGTCGTGGCTGACCACCACGAAGGCCCCCTGGTAGGAGCCCAGGGCGCTCTCCAGCTGGCCCACGCTGACCAGGTCGAGGTTGTTGGTCGGCTCGTCCAGCAGCAGCAGTTGCGGGGCCGGTTCGGCGCACAGGACGCAGGCCAGGGTGGCCCGCAGCCGCTCGCCGCCGGACAGCACCCCGACCGGGAGATGGGCGCGGAAACCCCGGAAGAGGAAGCGGGCGAGCAGGTTCATGCGCTCCGCCTCCGCCCTGTCCGGGGCGAACGCGGCGAAGTTCTCGGCCACGGTGCGGTCGAGGTCCAGCAGGTCGAGCCGCTGCGAGAGGTAGGCGATCCGCCCGTCGGCCCGCGCCACCTGCCCGCCGTCCCTCTCGAGGTCGCCGTTGACCAGGCGCAGCAGCGTGGTCTTGCCCGCGCCGTTGGGACCGGTCAGGGCGATCCGTTCGGGACCGCGGATCGACAGGTCCACGCCCTCCCCGGCGAACAGGGGCCGTTCGCCGTGGCGGACCTGCAACCGCTCGCCGAGGAAGACGGTGCGCCCGGCCGGGAGGCTGGTGTCCGGCAGATCCAGGGTGATGCGCTGTTCGTCGCGCAGGGCACGTCCCGCCTCGTCCAGCCGGGCCTTGGCCTCGCTGACCCGGGCGGCGTGCATCTGCCCCGCCCGCCCGGCGGCCTCCTGGGCGCCTCGTTTCATGTTCCCGGCGAAGATACGGGGCAGGCCCGCGCTCTTGAGGTTGCGGGCGGCGTTGCTCGCGCGCCGCTCGGCGCGTTCGCGCGCCTGCTGCATCTCCCGCTTCTCCCGCTTCAGCTCCTGCTCCGCGTTGCGGACGTTTCGTTCGGCGGCCTCCTGCTCGGCCCGCACGGCCGCTTCGTACTCGGTGAAGTTCCCTCCGTAACCGCGCAGTTCACGGGGGCCGAGTTCGGCGATGCGGTCCATGCGGTCCAGCAGCGCGCGGTCGTGGCTGACCAGCAGCAGACAGCCGGTCCAGTCCGTCAGCACCTCGTAGAGCGTGTGGCGTGCGTCGAGGTCGAGGTTGTTGGTCGGTTCGTCGAGCAGCAGCACATCGGGCCGCTTCAGCAGCTGGGCCGCCAGGCCGAGCGAGACGACCTGACCGCCGCTGAGCGTGTTCAGGCTCCGGTCGAGGGCGAGGTGGCCCAGGCCGAGCCGGTCCAGCTGGGCGCGGGTGCGTTCCTCGATGTCCCAGTCGTCGCCGATGGTCGTGAAGTGCTCCTCGCTCACGTCCCCGGATTCGACGGCGTCCAGGGCCCGGATGACCTCGGCCACGCCCAGGACCTCGGCCACCGTGAGGTCACCGGTCAGCGGCAGGCTCTGCGGGAGGTAGCCGAGCGTGCCACTCACCGACACCGACCCGGTGGCGGGCCGCAGTTCACCGGCGATCAGCTTGAGCAGGGTGCTCTTGCCGGAGCCGTTGGGCGCGACCAGACCGGTGCGTCCGCCGCCCACGGTGAAGGACAGGTCTGCGAAGACCGGTGTGTCGTCGGGCCAGGAGAAGGACAGGTTCGAGCAGATGACGGAGGCGTCGGACATGAAAGAGACCTCGAATGCGATACGGGCACACGGACAAGTGCCGCCCGGAACATGGAAAAGGGGAGACGACCGCATGGCCACGACGGCGATGCTCCTGGGCACCGGCCGGTGGCCTGTCAGATCCGGGTATCACCCGGAGATGTCGTCGTCACCCACCATGTCTGGTCTCCTCGTCACACAGCGAAGGTCACTCGCCACTGTAGCGCAAGCGGAGGCCGTACGAGGTGCCGTGGCGCATCCGCGGCAGCGCTGCCGCACGGGTGTCGGCGTCCAGGTCGGCGTCCACCCCACCGATGTCCCGCATGCGCCGGATGCCCGCGGCCACCTGGCGCTGCCACTGCTCGAGCAGCTCCGTGGCCACCGCCCGCGTCGCGCCGGGGACGGGCCGTCAGAAGTGGTCCACGTCCACGACGGCCTGGGCGAACGCCGTGGGCGCCTCCTGGGGCAGGTTGTGGCCGATGCCCGCCAGGGTGCGGTGGTCGTACGTGCCGGTGAACCTGTCCCGGTAGGAGCTGCCGTCGCCCGGCGCCGTGAAGGGGTCGCGCTCGGCGTCGAGGGTGATCGTCGGCACCTCGATGACCGGCCGTGCGGCGAGTCGCTTCTCGAGGCCGTCGTAGCGGCGCTCACCGTCGGCGAGGCTCAGCCGCCAGCGGTAGTTGTGGAGCACGATGGCGGCGTAGTCGGGGTTCTCGAAGGCCGCCGCCGTGCGGTCGAAGGTGGCGTCGTCGAAGTCCCATGTCGGCGAGACGGTGTCCCAGACGAGCCGGGCCAGGTCGTGCCGCTTGGCCGTGTCCTCCATGGCGAGCCGGCCCCGCTCGGTGGCGAAGTAGTACTGGTACCACCAGGCGTATTCGGCCTTCGGCGGCAGCGGCTGCTTGTTGGCCTCGAGGTCGGTGATGAGGTAGCCGCTCACCGACACCAGGGCCTTGCAGCGCTCGGGCCAGAGGGCGGCGATGATGTCGGCGGTCCGCGACCCCCAGTCGAAACCGGCGAGCACGGCCTTCTCGATCTTCAGGGCGTCCATCAGGGCGACGATGTCGAGGGCGATGGCCGACTGCTGCGCGTTGCGGAACGTGCGGGAGGAGAGGAAACGCGTCGTGCCGTGACCACGGAGGTAGGGAACGACGACCCGGTAGCCCTCCGCCGCCAGCAGGGGAGCGACGTCGACGAAGTTGTGGATGTCGTAAGGCCATCCGTGCAGGCAGATGACCACGGGGCCGTGGGCGGGACCCACCTCGGCGTAACCGATGTCCAGCAGCCCGGCCCTGACCTGCTTCAGCGAGGCGAACGAGGTGTGTGTGCCGGGGGCGGCCGGGGGCACGTCCGGTGCCGTGGCCCCGCTGCTCCGCGCGGCGGAGACAGCCGACAGACCCTCCAGGCCGGCCAGCGCGACGGCCGCCGCGCCCGTACCCGCCCCCACGGCCCTGCCGAACCCACGCCTGCTGATCATGCGCAACCTTCCGTGTCCTTTCCCCGGACCGGCCTGCGGGCCGCGGGCGTCCGTGTGTGCCAGGACTGTCGCACAGGATTCGTCACCGGTCAAATAGGTGACGCGATGCGGCGTGTGGTCGCCGTCGCGGCCAAGTGGAGTTGGGGGCGGGGGAGTTGTGGCCCCGTGGCGCGGACGCTGATGGTGCTGCGCGACGGAGCGATGATGAGCGGGTGCCTCGAGGACCACCGGGACATCGGGGATACGCTGCGGGAAACAGCGGAGAACCTGCTGGATGCGTGAGGGAGTGCCGATGGCCGAGGACGAACTCCACTACCAGGACGCGACCGCGCTGGCGGGGCTGATCGCCAGACGGCAGGTGTCCGCGGTGGAGGTGATGCGGGCCCATCTGGACCGCATCGAGGCGGTCGATCCGAAGGTCAACGCCATGGTGACGGTGCTGGCCGAGCAGGGACTCGCCGCGGCACGCGCCGCGGACGAGGCGGTGGCGGCCGGTGACGCGGTGGGGCCGTTGCACGGTGTGCCGTTCACCGTGAAGGACGCGCTGGACGTGGCGGGAGTGGTGACCACACGCGGCTCAACGCTGTTCCGGGATCGGGTTCCCACCACCGACGCGACCGCGGTGGCACGGTTGCGGGCGGCCGGTGGGATTCCGCTGGCCAAGACGAACCTGCCGGAGTTCTCCTACTGGACCGAGACCGACAATCCGCTGGTCGGCAGGGCCCGCAACCCCTGGGACGGCGAGCGGACACCGGGCGGCTCCAGCGGTGGCGAATCGGCCGCGATCGCCGCGGGGATGTCGCCGCTGGGGCTGGGCAGCGACGTGGCCATCTCGGTGCGCGGCCCGGCTCACGACACGGGCATCGTCGCCCTGAAGGCGACCCGGGGGCGGATACCGATCACCGGGCACTGGCCCGAAGTTCCCCGTCGCTACTGGCATGTCGGCCCGATGGCCCGCAGTGTGCGGGACATCGCGGCCGCCCTCCGGGTTCTCGCCGGGCCCGATGGCGCCGACGGGTACGTACGCCACTCGCCACCGTCGCCGCCGTCGCCGCCGTACGGGGACGGAGCGCGGGACCTGGCCGGGGTGCGGGTGGGCTGGGCGAGCGATCCCGCGTTCGGCCCGGTGGACCGCGAGGTGACCGCCACCGTCTCCGCCGCCGCGGACGCGTTGCGGGAGCTGGGCTGTGTGGTCGAACCCGCCCCGCCGGCCGGGCTGGAGGCGATCGACTGCACCGCGTTGAGCGCGGTGCTGTACACCGCCGAAGTGGTGCCGTACTTCCGGCAGGTGGTGGCCGGCCGCGCATCCGATGTGCACCCGATCATCCAGCGGACGCTCACCGCACCCGAGGTGACCTCGGCCGACTACCTCGCCGCACAGCGGCAAGTGGAGGTGCTCAGCTCGCTGTTCGCCGGGTACTTCGAGCGCTACGACGCACTGCTGTGCCCGGTGTGCCCCATCCCCGCGCCGCCGCACGCCCAGTCGTCGTTCCAGGTCGGCGACGTGACCGTGGAAGCACGCGGGATCATGCGGGCGACCGTGCCGTTCAACCTCACCGGTCTGCCGGCGCTGTCGTTGCCGTTCGGGGCCACCGCCGCCGGCCACCTGCCGATCGGCGTCCAGCTCGTCTCCCGCTGGTACGACGAGGCCACCATCCTGCGCCTGGCCGCCGCGCTGGAAACCGTCAGCCCCGTCCGGCACCGCCACCCCGACCTGGTCTGACGCGCGCTCAGCCACCGACCGGCGGGGCGCCGGTGGTCCCCGTACGTCCCCGCCGGCGCGGCCCCGGGCCGGCTCACCGACCCGCAGCGCCCCGCCCGCAGCGGCGATCCGATCCCGAAACCGCACGGGAGTACCAGCTGGGCGCTGCTGCCGTGCACGGCGGACCCAGCGGACTCGGCGGACTCAGCGGACCGTCGGGGCCGGCGGCGTGACCGCCTCGCCCAGCTCGGCAGCGGCTTGGGCGACGAGCTCGGAGAAGGTGGCGTCCGGGTCGGCCAGCCAGCGGGACGTGGCGCGCCGGGAGATCGCTATCGCCACGTCGATGATGAAGCGTGCCTGGCCGGGCTCGACGCTGCGGCGCTCGAGCGCCCGCGTCAGCGCGTCGGCGATGTCGGCGAGCTTGATCAGATCGCGTTCGGCCAGTGCCGGGTTGGCGGCGATCACCGTGGCGCGGCGCAGCAGGAACTCGCGCGGGCGGAAGATCTCGTCGGCGGTCCCCAGTGCGGCCAGCAGCGTCTCGAAGGGCGCGAGGTCCGGGTCGGCCGCCTCGACCTGGGCGACGAGGTGGGCCTCGAGCTCCCTGCCGGCGAAGAGGACTTCCCGCTTGTCGGGGAAGTAGCGGTAGAAGGAGCGCTCGGTCAGACCGGCGGCGCGCGCGATCTGCGCGACCGAGGTGCGTTCGAACCCCTGCTTCTCGAACAGCTCGAGCGCCGCGCGCTCAAGCCGACCCTGTGCGTCGGACTCCCATCGTGGCATGTCCACCAGCATATGACAGCAGACGCTGTCATCACGATGCTAGGGTGGGATGACAACAGATGCTGTCATCATCAGAGCGGGAGATCGTCATGAAGGCTCTTCAGTTCGACCGATTCGGATCCCCGGACGTGATCGTGCTCCGCGACGTCCCGCAGCCGGAACCGGGACCCGGCCGGATCCGGATCGCCGTGCGGGCGTGCGGCCTGACCCCGGCCGACTGGGGGGTGGTCGACGGCCTCTTCGGCGACCAGCTGCCGCCGCTGCCGCGCGGGCTCGGCCTCGAGGTCGCGGGCACCGTCGACGCGCTCGGTGAGGGCGTCATCGGCGTCGAGATCGGCGACCGGGTGTTCGGCCCGGCGATCTTCGACGGCCCGACGGCCGGGGCCGCCGAGTATGCGCTGATGGAGGCCTGGGCCCACATTCCCGAGGGCGTCACCGCCGAGCAGGCCGCCGCGCTGCCGATGGCGGCCGAGACGGCGTGGCGCGCGCTCGACGACCTCGGCGTCCAGCCGGGCGAGTTGCTGCTCGTCCATGGCGCGGGCGCCACCGTGGGTGAGGCGGCGGTGCGCTTCGCGCTGCACCGGGGCATCCGGGTGATCGCCACCGCCGGGCCGACGCGGGCCGCCGCCCTGGAAGAGATCGGCGCCCAGGTGACCGGCTACGGTGACGGTATGGCCGAACGCGTCGCCGCACTGGCCGGAGGCCGCGTCGACCGCGCCCTGGACACGTCCCCGACCGGCGGCCGGATCGACCGCGCCGACCAGGCCAGCCCGGCCGGTGGTTCGCTGCCGACCCTGATCGAGCTGACCGGGGACCCCGACCGCGTCCTCACCGTCTCCGACTTCGCCGCCGCGGCCGAACTGGGCACCCGGATCACCAGCATCGACATGCGCTACGACCTGATGGGTGAGTTCGCCCGGCTGGCCGGCGAAGGCGTCCTGGCCGTACCGGTCGCCCGCACCTACACGCTCGACCAGATCCAGGAGGCGGCCAAGCTCAGCCAGTCCCGCCGGCCCGGCGGCAAGCTCATGCTCGTCCTGTGACCGCGCCACCGGCCGGGTCAGGCGAGACGTACCTCGTCGCGGAGCAGGGCCAGGTCTCGCCTCCACGTCGTGGGCGCCACCTGCGTCAGACGGGCATCCGCGCCTCCGGCGGTCATGCCCTGGCCGCCGCCGCGGCCGACCGCCGTTCCCGGACACCGCCGAGGAGGCATGTGCACTGGGCGGGCGGCACGGTGTCGAGGGCTACGAGTACTACCGCACCGACCTCGGTGCAGGGCGACGGCGACGGGAGTGTCGCGCAGCCGCCGGTGACTGCTGCGACGCGCGGTGTGGTGCTGTTTCAGGGCACCGGCCGCCGGCGCGCCGGTCACGCCCGGCCGACCCGGCCACGACCGGCCGGGTCGGTCACGGTCGCGAGCGCGGGTGGCTCAGCGCAGTTCCTGGATGCGGATCTGGTTGCCGGCCGGATCGCGGAAGGCGCAGTCGCGGACGCCGTACGGCTGCTCGGTCGGCTCCTGGATCACCTCGGCGTTGGCGGCCTGCACCTTCTCGAAGGTGGCGTTGAGGTCCTTCGTGGCCAGGAGGATCCAGCCGTAGGTGCCCTTGGCCATCATCTCGGTGATGGTGCGGCGTTCGTCGTCGGTGATCCCCGGGTCGACGGCCGGCGGTGCCAGGAGGATGGAGGTGTCGGGCTGGCCGACGGGGCCGACCGTGATCCACCGCATCGCGCCGCTTCCGACGTCGTTGCGGACCTCGAAGCCGAGGATGTCGCGGTAGAAGGCCAGGGCGGCGTCCGGGTCGTCGTGCGGGAGGACGCTGGTGTGAATGGTGATGTCCATGGCCGTCACGCTAGCCGCGGCCGGTGGCCCGCGCTTCTCGATTCCTGATCGGTCTGGTCACCTGTTTCGCCAGGCAGGGCGGCATCCCCGCGGTCGCGCGCGCCGCCTCGCGCCGGTAGACGCTGGGCGGCATACCGACCAACTCGGTGAAGCGCGTGCTGAAGGTGCCCAGTGACGCGCAGCCGACCGCGAAACAGACCTCGGTCACGCTGAGGTCGCCTCGGCGCAGCAGCGCCATCGCGCGCTCGATCCGCCGGGTCATCAGATAGCCGTACGGCGACTCGCCGTAGGCGGCCCGGAACTGGCGGCTGAGGTGCCCGGCCGACATGTTCACGCCGCGGGCCAGCGCCTCGACGTCCAGCGGCTGGGCGTACTCCCGGTCGATCCGGTCGCGGACGCGGCGCAGCCGCGCGAGGTCGCGCAGCTGCTGCGCTGCGGTGGGTCTGCTGGTCACCTGCGCGATCGTGCCACGTCGCGGCGGCGTTGCCCAGTGCCGGAGTTGTCCGGGATCCAGCGGAAAGAGTGCTGTACAGGCCATACATTTGTAAGCTTTACGTCATGAGCGCGCGGTTGGCTTTGCTCGCCTCGGTGGCCCCTGGTGTCACGGAGAGTGAAGTCTTCCGGCTGGCCCTCCACCACGCCGCGGCAGAGCTGGGTGCCCTGGGCGGAACCGTCCATCTGCGTGGCCCCATGTCCGCGCTGCGGCTGGTCTCGTCGGTCGGTCTCCCCTCCGCCCTCACCCGTACCTGGGAGATCATCGACCAGGAGGGTCCGTCGGCTCCGGCCCGTGCCCTGCGCCGCGGCACGGGTGTGTGGGTGCCACCGGAGCCCGCCGAACCGCCACCGGAGTCCGCCGAATCGCCACCGGAGTCCACCGAACCCGCCGAGGCCACCGGCTGCAGCGGTCCCGCCGCGGCCCGGTGGCCTGCGACCGGCCTGGCCGCCATGCCGTTCTTCAGCGGGGAACGCAGTATCGGCGTGCTCAGCCTGGTCATGGCCGAGCCCGGCCCCCAGCAGTGGGACTTCCTGCGGTCCGTGATCGCCTGGCTCGAGGAGCGCATGGGTCAGGCGCCGCCGCCCGCCCGGCCACCACAGGAGGAACAGGGTGGCGACCGTCTCCGGCAGGCGCTCAAGGCCGTCAAGGTCGGCTCCTGGGAATGGCACATCCAGACCGGCGATCTGATCTATGACGAGGCCGCCATGGAACTCTACGGCATCCGGCCGGAGGACTTCACCGGCCGGATCGAGAACTGGATGGGCGTCGTTCACCCCGACGACCTGCCGCCCACCCTGGGCGCGGCGCAGCGGGCGATCAGGGATCACGGCGTGTACGAGGCCGAGTACCGGGTGCGCAAGCTGGACGGCACATGGGGCTGGACCCGGGCCCGCGGCCGGGCGACGTACGACGACCACGGCGATCCGGTCCGGATGGTCGGCATGGGGTGGGACAGCAACGAATCCCGTTCGGCCCGTGACGCCCTCAGCAGGGCGCTGCGGCACATGAGTGACGGCTTCCTCGCCGTGGACGAGGAATGGAAGATCATCTTCGTCAACCTGGAAGCCGAGCGGACGCTGGGTTTCTCCGAGGAGGAGCTGTTCGGGCGGGTGCTGTGGGAGCTGCCCGCCGTGCGCCAGGTCCCCGACCTGGAGCAGCGTTTCCGGCAGGCCGCGGCCGCCGACGAGTCCATGGGATTCGACGTGACGATGCCGGACACCGGGCGCTGCTACCACGTACGGCTCGTCCCGGGGCCCGACGGCCGCACCCTCTACCTCACCGATGTCACCGAGCAGCGGCGGCACCAGGAGGACCGCCGGGCGGCCGAGCGCGCCGCGGCCCAGCGTGCGGCCCGTATCGCCGAGCTCACCGCGGGCCTGTCCAAGGCGATGACCTCGGGGGACGTGGTGGACGCGGTCGCCACGCGGGTGCTGCCGCCGTTCGGCGCCGGGGGCCTGCTGGTGCAGGTCATCGAGGAGAACCGGCTGCACGCCGTGGGATCCGTCGGCTACTCCGACGACTTCCTCGCCACGGTCGACGGCCGCCCGCGGACATCGCGTGATCCGGCCTGGGAGTCGGTTCTCAGCGGTGCGCCGATCTTCCTGTCCTCCGTCGAGGAGTACGTCACCCGCTACCCCGGCCTCGCCGACCTGCCGGGGCGGGGCGGCAAGCGCGCCTGGGCGTTCGTGCCGCTGATCGCCTCCGGGCACACCTTCGGGGTGTGCGTGGTCGCCTTCGACGAACCACGCCGTCTCACGGACGAGGAGCGCACCCTGCTGACGGCGATCTGTGCGCTCGTCGCCCAGGCCCTGGAACGCGCCCGGCTCTTCGACGCCGAACACACCCGGTCGCGTGAACTACAGCGCAGCCTGCTTCCGCATGCCCTGCCCCAGCTGTCCGTGTGCAGCTCCGCCGCCCGCTACCTCCCCGCCGGGCAGGGCACGGACGTGGGCGGGGACTGGTACGACGTCATCCCGCTCTCCGGCGGCCAGGTCGCGCTCGTCGTCGGCGACGTCATGGGCCACGGTCTGTCCGAGGCGACGACGATGGGCCGGCTGCGCACCGCGCTCCACACCCTGGCCGACCTCGAACTGCCCCCCGACGAGATCATGGGCAACCTCAACGACATCGTCGGTGACATGCCCGAGGAGTCGTACGTGACCTGCCTGTACGCCCTCTACGACGCCACCGCGAAGACCTGCTGCATCGCCTGCGCCGGGCATCCGCCACCCGCCGTGGTGCGTCCGGACGGCCAGGTGTACTTCCCGGACCTGGACATCAACCCGCCCCTGGGCGCCGCGGAGCCACCCTTCGAGACATCCGAGGTGGCCGTTCCCGAGGGCACCCTCATCGTGCTCTACACCGACGGCCTGGTCGAGTCGGACAACCGTGACATCGACACGGGTATGGCCGACCTCGCCCGGCTCCTGCGCGCCGCGCACCAGGACGGCATCGTCCACGGCGGCGACCTGGAACGCCTCTGCGACGTCCTCACGGCCGAACTGCTCCCGGCCGTCACGCCGATGACCGACGACGCGGCGCTCCTCGTCACCCGGCCGCACGCCCTGCCGGACGACAAGGTGGTGTCCTGGCCGCTGCCCGAAACCCCGCAGGCCGCGGGGCAGGCCCGCCGGTGCGTACGGGAGCAGCTGTCGCTCTGGGGCCTGGACGAACTGACCCCGACCACGGAGCTGCTGGCCAGTGAGCTGGTGGGCAATGTCGTACGCCACGCCAAGGGCCCGGTCCGGCTGCGCCTGCTGCACACCGCCGGACTGGTCTGCGAGGTCTTCGACGGCAGCCTGACCATGCCCCGCATCCGCCGCGCGACGGAGACCGACGAAGGCGGCCGGGGACTCCAACTCGTCACCGCCCTCTCCCAGCACTGGGGCACCCGCTACACGCCGATGGGGAAGTGCATCTGGACGGAGCAGGCACCGCTGGGCCCGGACAAACGGCCGGACCGGCGGGTCGACCCCTTGGAGTTCATGTTCCCGACCGTGGAGGACTTCGGCCTGTGAGGCGGTGACCCGCCCCGGCCGGCCTGGCCGCCCCGGCCGCCCCGGTTGTCCCGGCCGGTCAGTCGGATCGTTCATCCGCGCACACCGGGAACAGACCGCGATGCCCGGCTGTTGGGGCACTACGACGAGATGTGCGTACGGCGCGAGGGAACGGAGGTGCGGCACATGCGACGCCCGTGCCCCGCCCGCGTCGTGAACCCGCGCCGCCGGATCCGCCTCCACTCCCGGCCGCACATCGATCTCCAGCGGGTGGCCGGCGCGCTCTGTCGCGCCTGACCCTCCCCCAGCCGCCGGCCGGGGGACCGCGTCCCGCCGCGCTCGCCCGCCGCCGTGCCCTCCACGCTTCCCAGGAGGGCCGGCCCTCTTGGTACGGACCTTCAGGAAGGCACCCACCTGTGTCCACGACACCCTCTTCCCCGCTGCACCTCGCCGTCGCTCTCGACGGGACCGGCTGGCACCCCGCCTCCTGGCGCGATCCGGTGGCCCGGCCCCGGGACCTGTTCACCGCCGGATACTGGGCCGATCTGGTCGCCGAGGCCGAGCGCGGTCTGCTCGACTTCGTGACCTTCGAGGACGGCCTCGGCCTCCAGTCCACCCACCGCCTCCAGCCGGACGGCCGCACCGACCAGGTCCGCGGACGCCTGGACGCCGTCCTCCTCGCGGCCCGTATCGCCCCGCTGACCCGGCACATAGGACTGGTCCCGACCACGGTGGTCACCCACACCGAGCCGTTCCACATCTCCAAGGCCATCGCGACCCTCGACTACGTCAGCACCGGACGGGCCGGTCTGCGGGTGCGGGTCACCGCGCGCCCGAACGAGGCCGCGCACTTCGGCCGCCGTACGATCCCCCGCCTCGACGACTACGAGAGCCCGGCCGCGCGGGAGGTGCTGACCGGCCTCTTCGACGAGGCCGCCGACTACGTGGAGGTGGTGCGCAGGCTCTGGGACAGCTGGGAGGACGACGCGGAGATCCGGGACACCGCCACCGGCCGCTTCATCGACCGCGACAAGCTGCACTACATCGACTTCGAGGGCAGGCACTTCAACGTGAAGGGCCCCTCCATCACCCCCCGCCCGCCGCAGGGCCAGCCCCTCGTCAGCGCCCTGGCGCACCGGACCGTCGCCTACCGGCTGGTGGCCCGCCAGGCCGACATCGGCTACGTCACCCCGCACGATCCCGGCGAGGCCCACTCGATCGTCGCGGAGATCCGTGCCGAGCAGGAGGCGGCCGGCCGGGCCGGCCGGCCCCTGCACATCTTCGGTGACCTCGTGGTCTTCCTCGACGACGACCCGGCCGCCGCGACGGCCCGACGTGAGCGGCTCGACGCCCTCGCCGGATACCCGTACGCCGGCGACGCCCGCGTCTTCACCGGCACGCCCGCCCAACTCGCTGACCTCCTCCAGGAGTTGCGGTCCGCGGGGCTGAGCGGCTTCCGGCTGCGTCCGGCCGTCCTCGGCCACGACCTCCCGGCGATCACCCGGGAGCTGGTCCCCGAACTCCAGCGCCGGGGAGTCTTCCGCCGCGCCTACGAGGCCGACACCCTGCGCGGACTGCTGGGCCTGGCCCGCCCCGCCAACCGCTACGCCGCCACCGCGACCGCCTGAGCCGGAGGGACACCGAACGACCATGAGCAAGCCGCTGAAGCAGATCCACCTGGCAGCCCACTTCCCCGGCGTCAACAACACCACCGTGTGGAGCGACCCGGAGGCCGGCAGCCACATCGAGTTCAGCTCCTTCGCCCACTTCGCGCGCACCGCCGAACGCGCCAAGTTCGACTTTCTCTTCCTCGCCGAGGGGCTGCGGCTGCGCGAACAGGGCGGGAAGATCTACGACTTGGATGTCGTGGGCCGCCCCGACACCTTCACCGTGCTGGCCGCGCTCGCCGCCGTCACCGAACACCTCGGCCTGACCGGCACCATCAACTCCACGTTCAACGAGCCCTACGAAGTGGCACGGCAGTTCGCCAGCCTCGACCACCTCTCCGGCGGCCGCTCCGCGTGGAACGTCGTCACCTCATGGGACGCCTTCACCGGCGAGAACTTCCGCCGCGGCGGATTCCTCCCGCAGGAGGAGCGCTACTCGCGGGCGAAGGAGTTCCTGGCCACCGCGGGCGAACTCTTCGACTCCTGGCGCGGCGACGAGATCCTCGCCGACCAGGCCGACGGCACCTTCCTGCGCGACGCGAAGGCCGGGTCGTTCGTCCACTCCGGCCGGCACTTCGACATCGAGGGCCAATTCGACGTGCCCCGCTCCCCGCAGGGCCGCCCGGTCATCTTCCAGGCCGGTGACTCGGACGAGGGCCGCGAGTTCGCCGCCTCCAGCGCCGACGCCATCTTCAGCCGGTACGCCACCTTGCAGGACGGCCAGGCCTTCTACACGGACGTCAAGAACCGGCTGGCCGCGTACGGCCGCCGCCACGACCAGCTGCTGATCCTGCCCGCCGCGACCTTCGTCCTCGGCGACACCGACGCCGAGGCCGAGGAACTGGCCAAGGAGGTGCGCCGCCAGCAGGTCAGCGGGGCCACGGCCATCAAGCACCTGGAGTTCGTCTGGAACCGGGACCTGTCCTCCTACGACCCGGACGGCTCGCTCCCCGACGTCGATCCGGACGTCGGCGAGGACCACATCGCCCGGGGCCGGGCCCAGGTGCGCATGTACCGCGACCCGCTGGCCACCGCCCGCGAGTGGCGGGAGCTCGCCGCCGCCAACAACTGGTCCATCCGCGACCTCATCATCGAGACCGGCAACCGGCAGAGCTTCATCGGCTCCCCGGCCACCGTCGCGAAGACCATCAACGACTTCGTCCAGGCCGACGCGAGCGACGGTTTCATCCTCGTCCCGCACATCACCCCGGGCGGCCTCGACGGCTTCGCCGACAAGGTCGTGCCGCTGCTCCAGGAACAGGGCGTCTTCCGCACGGAGTACGAGGGCCCGACCCTGCGCGACCACCTCGGCCTCGCCCACCCGGACGACGCGCGGGACGAGCGGGTGGCGTCGTGACGCGGTGACACGTGGTTCCGGGTGGTGACCCGGATGCCCCGCACCGTACCGCCGGTGCGGGGCACGGTGTCAGCCGAGCTTGAGCAGGAGTTCGGAGAGCTCGGCCGGCATGGTGATCATGCAGTCGTGGCCGGTCGCCAGTTCCCACACCTGTGCCGGGGTGCCGTTGGGCTGGATCGCGGGGACGGGGCGCCGGTCGAAGCCTTCCGGCTTGTTGGCGACGCAGTGGATGTGCGTCCGCGGGATCGCGCGCGCGGCCGGGTTGTCCAGCCGGACCGGCTGCTGGAGGCAGCGCACCGGCTGGTCCGACAGCATCGTGCGCAGCCAGGCGACGTCCGCCGGGTCGGTGACTCCGAACAGGCCGGCCGGCGGCGGCATTTCGGGCAGCGGCGGAACCCGCCAGCCGCTGTCGGACTTCATGGCGAGATCGATCAGGGACTGGGTCACGGGCATGACATCGGCCGCGGTCTCGCCGTCCTCCGGGACCATCGCGTCGAGGTAGACCAGCTGTGCGATCCGCTCCGGGACCTGGTTGGCCACGGACGAGATGACCAGCCCGGCGTAGCTGTGTCCCACGAGGACCACCTCGGTGAGGTCTTCCTCGGTGATCAGCCCGACGATGTCGTCGACGTGCGTGTTCAGCCCCACCTCGGGGCTGAGCAGATGTGCCTTGTCGCCGTAGCCGGTCAGCGACGGGGCGAGCACCCGGTGCCCGGCCGACGTCAGCAACGGGACCACCCGGTCCCAGCACCGGCCGCTGTGCCAGGAACCGTGCACCAGCAGATACGTAGACATGATCGCGCTCCTTGCCGTGGTCGTCGGCGCCGGGTCGTCCGCGCCGGGGACGTGGAAACCGTCCTCGGGCGACCACGTTGCCGCCCGGGTCCTGACCGAGCGAGGGTCCCCGCGATCCTGGGGGTGACAGGACCAGGCACGCGCGCGGTCGCGCGGATTACAGTGCCCAGATGACCGACGAACCGAACCTGCTGGGCGATTACGTGCGCGCCCGCCGCGAGCTCGTCACCCCGGACCAGGCCGGCATCCCCGTCCTGGGGGTACGGCGCGTGCCGGGGCTGCGCCGGGAAGAGGTCGCGATGCTCGCCGGCATCAGCGCCGACTACTACCTGCGCCTGGAACAGGGCCGCGACCGCAACCCCTCGGTGCAGGTCCTGGAGTCGCTCGCCCGCGTGCTCCAGCTCGACGACGCCGCGACGGCACATCTGCTGCGCCTCGGCGCCGGCCGACCCCGACGGCGCCGGCGCCGCCCCCGCAAGGAGACCGTACCCGCCGGCATCGCCCAGCTCGTCGCCATGCTCCCGCTCCCCGCCTGGGTCGAGGGCCGCTACTTCGACGTCCTCGCCGCCAACGCCTTGGCGACCGCTCTGTCACCGCGCCTCGCGGTGGGGGCCAACCGGCTGCGGGACGTGTTCCTCGACCCCGCCGAGCAGGCCCTCTACCCGGACTGGGAGAACGCCATCGCGAGCATGGTCGCCAGCTTCCGCGAGTCCGTCGGCACCGATACGGACGACCCCCGGTTCATCGAGCTGGTCGGCGAGCTCTCGCTCGCCAGTCCCCACTTCAGCCGGCTCTGGGCCCGCCACGATGTACGGGTGTGTGAAGGCGCATCCATACGGGTCGACCACCCCCAGGTCGGTGGCCTTCGGCTGCACCGGGAGCGGCTGGGCATCGACGGTGCCCCGGGCCAGCGGCTCGTCGTCAACCACCCGGCCCCCGGCAGCGACGACGCCGACAAACTGGCACTCCTCGCCTCCGCCACGCGGACACCGGCTTCCCACCAGGAGGCGACGACGCGGCCGTCCGCGCCGGATCAGCGGTGTGCGGGCAGGGTGATGCCGTAAGCCCGCATCTTGCGGTAGATCGTGGTGCGTGAGATGCCGAGCCGCTGGGCCGCGAGCAGCTTGTTGCCGTCGGCCTCCAGCAGCGCCGCCACCAGGGTGTCGCGCTCCGCGGTCTCCCAGGCGCTCAGCGACCGGTGGCCGGCGGCGTGCAGGGACGGCGGCAGGTCGCGGGATTCGACGCGGTAGGTGCGGCGCCCCGCGGCGGCCTTGCGCAGCACGGACTCCAACTGGCGGACGTTCCCCGGCCAGTCCTGCCGGCGCAGCAGCGGCAGTACGTCGGGAGCGCACTCCACTCCCGCGTCGACGCGCCGCAGCAGGGTTTCGACCAGCGCCGGCAGATCGGCCAGACGGTGTCGCAGCGGCGGTATGGTGACCGCCTCCGCGAAGCAGCGCAGCAGAGCGTCCGGTTCCTCGGGAGTGTGGCCCAAGGTGGCCACGATCCACGTGCCCCGCGCCGCCGCGGCGGACAGCGCCTGGGCGACGGCCGGAGCCTGCGCGGTGGCCACGGCGTCGAGGTGGCGCAGCACCAGGGTCCGGCCGGGGCCGGCGGGCGCGGAGCCCAGTGCGTGCGGCAGGCCGCCCGGGAGGGGTGCGTCACCCGGACCGGTGGCCTCGTCCGCGTACCGGGAGTCCACGTGCTGCGGGTTCACGTACTGCGCGTCCGTGTACTGCGGGTTCGCGTACCGGGGGTCCGCGGCGTCGATGACCACCGGTGCCCAGGCCGCCCCGGCGAACGCGTGTGCCGCGCGGGCCAGAGCGGACTTCCCCGTGCCGGCCTCGCCGTAGATGAGCAGCGGCACCCGGTCACGGGCGCAGCGCGCCGCCGTGCGGGACACGGTGTTCCACGCGGGATCGGTTCCGGCCAGTCCGGGCAGCGGGCACGGCCTGGTGGGTCCGCTGCCCGGTCCGCCCTGCTTACCCGGTCCGCCGGGGGAGCGGCTCCCTGCCGTCCGGTGCGGTTCCTCCGCCGCCGGCGAGTCGTCGAAGGTCAGGTCCAGGAGATAGCCGGCCTTGCCGGCCGGGCCGTCCACCCGGCGGCAGCGCACCAGCACGGACTGGCCACCGGTCAGCTGCACCCTCCGGCGGGTGCGTGGGGCGTGGTCCAGCTCGGCCGCGGCCTCGTGCAGCAGCCGGTGGTCGTCGCCGGTCAGCCGTCCCGCCGCGGCGGAGTTGGCGAGCAGCAGATCCTGGCCGAGGCAGAGTACGGGCCGGCTGCCGTAGTGGGTCGCCTGCCGGAACGCCTCCAGCAGGGCGTGCTCACAGGTGGTGCCGAACTCGTACAGCATCCGCTCGACGTCGTCGGCGGCCTCCTGCGCCAGGGCGGCCATCAGCGAGCCCGCCGGGCCGTTCCAGCAGGTCAGGTTGATGGCGCCCTCGACCCGCCCGCTGATCGGATTGCGGATCGGGGAGGCCGCGCAGGAAACCTTCTGCAGGCGCTCGTTGAAGTGCTCGGTGCCCAGCACCACGGAGGAGCGGCGCTCCTCCAGTGCCATTCCGATGCCGTTCGTGCCGACGAACTGCTCCGCGTAGCTGAATCCGGGCGCCAGCTTCACCCGGTCCAGATGGGCGGACAGCCGCGCCTCCCCGACGCGGCGATCGCGCACCCAGCCCTTCCGGTCGGTGACGATGACACACACGTCGGAACCGGCCAGCGTCTGCTCCAGCCGGTCCAGCACGGGTGCCGCCGCACGGATCAGGCGGCTCTCCCGGTCGTAGTCCGGCTGGTAGGGAACGGTCACCTCGTCGATGCCGATCCCCAGGTGTTTGCAACGCTGCCAGGAGTCGCGGATCTTCTCGGGCACGACCGAAGCCGGTGGTTCCGCGCTCTGGAGGAAGTTCAGGCGTGCCCGTGCGATGTTCTGTTCCCGCGCTGTGATGTCCATGTGGCGAGGTGTCTCCGGGGGAGTGTTTCAGCCATATTACGAACGCCCGGCTTGAACGCAAGATCTCTCGCAACAACAGCGGAATCGACATGCGGGGCCCGCTCCGGCGGCAGCACACCCCCGTGTTCCACATTGAAAAAGTCGACGGCGCCGGTCGCCCCCACGCTGATGGACAAGGCGGACCGCAGAGGGACGCGGTCCGCTCCGCCCAAGCGGAATCGAGCGGAACAGACCGGAGGAGCGTTTATGACTTCCCGTATCGCCATCGTCACCGGAGCGGCCCGCGGTATCGGCCGGGGCATCGCGGAGCGGCTGGCGCAGGACGGCCTCGATGTCGCCGTCGCCGATCTGCCCGCCATGCGCGGGGAGCTGGACGAGGTGGTGGCCGCCATCGAGAAGCAGGGCCGCCGGGCCCTCGCCGTGGAGACGGACGTGACGAGCAAGGAGCAGACCGACGCGCTCGTACGGGACGTGGCGGACCACTTCGGCAAGCTCGACGTCTTCGTCGCCAACGCCGGCATCGCCCGTGTCACGCCCCTGCTGGAGACCGAACTCGAGGAGTTCGAGCAGGTCATGGCCGTGAACCTGCGCGGTGTCTTCCTCTCCTACCAGGCCGCCGCGCGGCAGATGATCGCCCAGGGCTCGGGTGGAAAGATCATCGGCGCCGCCTCGATCGTCGCCTACCGTCCCTTCGCGCTGCTCGGCCCGTACTCCGCCTCCAAGTGGGGCGTACGCGGTCTGACGCAGGCCGCCGCCATGGAGTGGGCGAAGCACGGCATCACCGTCAACGCCTACTGCCCCGGCATCGTCGGCACCGCCATGTGGGACCTGATCGACGAGAAGCTGGCGGAGGCGGAGGGCATCGCCAAGGGCCGGGCGATCAAGAAGCATGCGGAGGCGATCGCCCTCGGCCGGGTCGAGGAGCCCGCGGACGTGGCGTCCTTCGTCTCCTACCTGGCCTCGCCGGACTCCGACTACATGACCGGCCAGTCGGTGATGATCGACGGCGGTATCCAGTTCTCCTGATCCGCCTCCGGGCTTCGGCGCCGCTCGACAGCGCCCGCCGGCCGCGCGCCACCGCCCTCCTCGGCCCCGTGCCCGAGGAGGGCGGCGGCGCGACCGCGGAACGGGACGGTGACCAGCGTCGGACCGCGCTCTTCGAGGTGTCCGGGGCCGCGTGAAGGCGAGTGCGGCCGCCGCGGCGCGATACAATCCGGGCAAACGGAACGGCGTTCCGGCAGACGATACGGGGCACTGATCCGGTGAGCAAGGAGGAGCGCCCGTGAACGATGGTCCGACGACTGGACGACGGCCCCGGCAGGCTGTCCGCGCCGACGCGCAGCGCAGCATCGACGCCCTGCTCACCGCGGCCGCCGAGGTGTTCGCCGCCTCCGGTGTGGACGCCCCGGTGCGGCAGATCACCGCCAAGGCGGGAGTCGGCGCGGGCACCCTCTACCGGCACTTCCCGCAGCGCTCGGACCTCATCGCCGCCGTCTTCCGCCACGAAGTCGACGCCTGCGCCGACGCCGCCCCCTCCCTCACGGCCCAGTACGAACCCGTCGAAGCGCTCGTGCGATGGCTCCAGCGCTTCGCGGGCTTCATCGCCACCAAACGCGGACTCAGCGCCGCCCTGCACTCGGGGGACCCGGCCTACGACAGCCTGCCCTCCTACTTCCAGCAGCGCTTCAACCCCGTCCTCGGCGCACTCCTCGACGCCGCGGCGAAGACCGGTGAGATCCGCTCCGACGCCGACCCGGAGGAACTGCTGTACGCCGTCGCCGGCCTGACCCTGCCGGCCCAGGAAAGCGGCGGCGGCTACAACACCCAGCGCATGATCGCCCTGCTGGTCGACGGACTCCGCTACGGCGCCCGCACCGAGTCTTCCCGGCCGGCCTCCTGAGCCGCACGCTCCACCCGGCTTCGGTACTCTTCCCACCACGCCGAGTCGCCCGGCACCACGCTGTCGTTGCCCGCGCTCATCCCGACGGCACCGTCCATGAGCTCCCGGATGATGTCGGCGTGCCCGGCGTGCCGGTGCGTATCGGCGATCACCCGCACGACGGCATGATGCAACGTCACCTCGTTCCGGTGGCTCGGCCACCACGGCACCGTGCCGATCGTGTCCAGGGGCAGCGCGTCGATCGTGGCGTCCGCGTGCGCCCACGCCCGGCGGTAGAGCCCCAGGACGTCCTCGCGTGACTCGTCGGCGGTGGCCCACATGTCCGCGTTGGGCTCGGCACCGTCCTCCAGCCAGGGCAGCGGCTCGCCGGACGGCCGTCCGAAGGTGTCGCCGAGGTAGCCCAGCTCCACACTGGCCACGTGTTTCACCATGCCCAGGAGATTGGTGCCGGTCGGCGTGTGCGGGCGGCGGATGTCGTACTCCGAGAGTCCTTCGAGCTTCCACAGCAGGGCATCACGCGCGGACTGGAGGTAGAAGTGAAGGTCGGCCTTGGCATCGGGTGCGTTCATGGGGCCAGTCTGCCGGGGAATCGTGGTCAGGCGCCGACGTATGCGGCGAGATGGTGGCCGGTGAGGGTGGCCGGGGCGGTGACGAGGTCGGTGGGGGTGCCTTCGAAGACGACCCGGCCGCCGTCGTGGCCGGCGCCGGGGCCGAGGTCGATGATCCAGTCGGCGTGTGCCATGACCGCCTGGTGGTGCTCGACGACGATGACCGACTTGCCGGAGTCGACCAGCCGGTCGAGCAGGCCGAGCAACTGCTCCACGTCGGCGAGATGCAGGCCGGCGGTCGGCTCGTCGAGTACGTAGATACCGCCCTTCTCGGCCATGTGGGTGGCCAGCTTGAGCCGCTGCCGCTCGCCGCCGGACAGTGTGGTGAGCGGCTGGCCGAGGGTGAGGTAGCCGAGTCCGACGTCGGCGAGCCGGGCCAGGACGCGGTGCGCGGCGGGCGTACGCGCCTCGCCGGCGCCGAAGAACTCCTCGGCCTCGGCCACCGACATCGCCAGCACCTCGCTGATGTCGCGGCCGCCGAGGAGGTGGTCCAGCACCGATGCCTGGAACCGCCGCCCCTCGCACGCCTCACAGGTGGTGGCGACACCGGCCATCATCGCCAGGTCGGTGTAGAGGACACCGGCGCCGTTGCAGTCGGGGCAGGCGCCCTCGGAGTTGGCGCTGAACAGCGCCGGCTTCACCCCGTTGGCCTTCGCGAACGCCTTGCGGATCGGGTCGAGCAGTCCGGTGTAGGTGGCCGGATTGCTTCGTCGTGAGCCGCGGATCGGGCTCTGGTCGACCGCGACCACCCCCGCGTCGGCGGGGATCGACCCGTGCACGAGTGAGCTCTTGCCGGAGCCCGCGACGCCGGTGACCACGGTGAGCACCCCGAGCGGGATGTCGACGTCGACATCGCGCAGATTGTGCGCCTTCGCGCCGCGGATCCGCAGCGTGCCGGTGGGCGTCCGCACCGTCTCCTTGAGGGCGGCCCGGTCGTCCAGATGGCGCCCGGTGACGGTGCCGGCCGTCCGCAGCCCCTCGACGGTGCCCTCGAAGCAGACGGTGCCACCCCCGGTACCGGCGCCGGGGCCGAGGTCGACGACGTGATCGGCGATCGCGATCACCTCCGGCTTGTGCTCCACGACGAGCACCGTGTTGCCCTTGTCCCGCAGCCGCAGCAGCAGGTCGTTCATCCGCTGGATGTCATGGGGGTGCAGGCCGGTGGTGGGCTCGTCGAAGACATAGGTGACGTCGGTGAGCGCGGAGCCGAGGTGGCGGACCATCTTGACGCGCTGCGCCTCGCCGCCCGACAGCGTGCCCGACGGCCGGTCGAGCGAGAGATAGCCCAGACCGATCTCCACGAACGAGTCGAGGGTCTGTCGCAGCGTGGCGAGCAGCGGCGCCACCGACGGTGCGTCGAGGCCGCGGACCCATGCGGCCAGGTCCCTGATCTCCATCGCACAGGCGTCGGCGATGCTGATCCCCTCGATCTTCGACGAGCGGGCCCCCTCGCTGAGCCGGGTGCCGTCGCACTCGGGGCAGGTGGCGAAGGTGACCGCCCGCTCCACGAACGCCCGGATGTGCGGCTGCATCGCCTCCTTGTCCTTGGACAGGAACGACTTCTGGATGCGCGGGATCAGACCCTCGTAGGTCATGTTGATGCCCGCGATCTTCATCCGGGTCGCCTCGCGGTGCAGGAAGTCGTGCAGCTCCTTCGTGGTGTACGCGCTGATCGGCTTGTCCGGGTCGACGAGTCCCGACTCACTGTAGAGCCGGTGGTTCCAGCCGCCCGCCGTGTAGCCGGGGATGGTGAGCGCGCCCTCGTTGAGGGATTTCGAGGCGTCGTAGAGCTGGGTGAGGTCGATGTCGGAAACCGTGCCCCGGCCCTCGCAGCGTGTGCACATGCCGCCGGTGCGGTGGAAGGTCGCCTTCACCGCTTTCTTGGCGCCGCGCTCGACGGTGATCGCACCACTGGCCCGGACCGAGGGGACGTTGAAGGCGTACGCGCCGGGCGGGCCGATATACGGCTGCCCAAGGCGGCTGAAGAGGATGCGCAGCATCGCGTTGGCGTCGGTGGCGGTGCCGACCGTGGAGCGGGGGTCGGCCCCCATCCGCTGCTGGTCGACGGTGATCACGGTGGTCAGCCCGTCGAGGACGTCGACCTCGGGCCGCGCCAGGGTCGGCATGAAGCCCTGTACGAAGGTGCTGTAGGTCTCGTTGATCAGCCGCTGCGACTCCGCGGCGATGGTGTTGAACACCAGCGAGCTCTTGCCCGAGCCGGAGACACCGGTGAACACCGTCAGCCGGCGCTTCGGGATCTCGACGGTGACGTCCTTGAGGTTGTTCTCGCGCGCGCCGTGCACACGGATCAGGTCGTGGCCGTCGGCAACGTGCGGTGCGGGCGACCGCGTGTCCGTCCTCGTGGCTGTGCTCATCGTCTCCCCATCGGTCGGGCGGTACGTCTGGTTCTTCTGGTTTCCGCGTCGGCGTCGGCGATCAGACTAGACGTGGCGCGGTGTCCGGTGCTTCTCCATTCCTGATCGATCCGGTCACCCGTGGTCTGTGTTCGGCCGGACAGAGCGGTTCGATGTGTGTCATGGACGCGCCCGGTGATGCCTCCCTAACGTCGGTCACATGCTTCCCGAGACACCCGAGACACTCGACACACCCGGTACACCCGGTACACCCGGTACACCCGGTACACCCGGGACGGCCGGTGGCGCCCCGGAGCGCCACCTCATCCGCTACAGCGGCCGAGCCGCGTTCACGCCGGAGGTCATCGCCCGCGCCGCGGGCACATCGGTGTACACCGAGAGCGGTCGCGAACTGCTCGATTTCACCTCCGGTCAGATGAGCGCGATCCTCGGGCACTCGCACCCGGCGATCGTGGCGACGGTGCGCGAGCAGGTCGCCCTCCTCGACCACCTCCACAGCGGCATGCTCAGCCGCCCGGTCATCGAGCTCACGCGCCGGCTCGCCGAGACCGTGCCCGACCCGCTGGAGAAGGCGTTGCTCCTGACCACCGGGGCGGAGGCGAACGAGGCCGCGGTGCGGATGGCGAAACTCGTCACCGGTCGCCATGAGATCGTCTCGTTCGCCCGGTCCTGGCACGGCATGACCCAGGCCGCCGCGAACGCCACCTACAGCGCTGGGCGCAAGGGCTACGGACCCGCCGCGCCGGGCCACTTCGCGCTGCCGGTTCCGGACCGCTTCCATCCCGACGTCGTCGACGCCGATGGCTCGCTCGACTGGCGCCGCCAACTCGACCTGGGCTTCGACCTGATCGACGCCCAGTCGGTCGGCAGTCTCGCCGCATGCCTGGTCGAACCGATCCTCAGCTCCGGCGGCATCATCGAACTCCCGCCGGGCTATCTGGCCGCCCTGGCGCGGAAGTGCCGGGAACGGGACATGCTGTTGATCCTCGACGAGGCCCAGACCGGACTGTGCCGCACCGGCGACTGGTACGCCTTCCAGCACGACGGCGTCGTCCCGGACATCCTCACGCTGTCCAAGACGCTCGGCGCGGGGCTGCCCCTGGCCGCGGTGCTGACCAGCCCGGAGATCGAGCAGCGGGCGTACGACCGGGGCTTCTTGTTCTTCACCACCCATGTCAACGACCCGTTGCCGGCCGCCGTCGGCAACACCGTCCTCGATGTGCTGGTCCGCGACCGCCTCGATCAGCGTGCGCGCCGGCTCGGCACGACACTGCGCGGTCGGCTCGATGAGCTCGCCACCCGCCACGACATCGTCGGGGACGTCCGGGGCCGCGGGCTGCTGCTGGGCGTGGAACTGGTCGGCGACCAGGCTCTGGGCGCCGGTGGCGCCGACCGTTTGGGCGCTGCCGTCACCCGGCGCTGCTTCGAGCTGGGGCTGCACATGAACATCGTCCAGTTGCCCGGTATGGGAGGCACCTTCCGGATCGCGCCCCCGCTGACCGCGAGCGACGACGAGATCGCCCGCGGTGTCGCCATCCTCGACGAAGCGCTCACCGACGCCGTGCGGGACCTTTGAAGCGACGCCGCGTTCGGGGTCCGGATGACAGAGGTCATGCGGACCCCGTCAGCGCCGCGGCGCCTTCGACGGCGGTGCGGCATGGTGGGCGACGAGTTCGTACGAGCGCACCCGGTCGGCCACCGCGTAGACGGGTGTGACCAGCATCAGTTCGTCCGCGCCGGTCGCGTCGGCCACGTCCGCAAGGCGCCGTACGACGGTCTCGGGTGTGCCGTACGCCTGGTGGGCCCCGAAAGCCGCCAGCGCCCGCCGCTCTTCCGGGGTGAACGGGTGCGCCGACGCCTGTGCGGGCGAGGGGAACGGGACCTCGCTGTGCCCCTTGAGGAGCCCGGCCTTGACGACGTTCATCGGACCGGCCAGCCGTATCGCTTCCTCCTGAGTCTCGGCGCACACGGTCTCCACGCACACCAGGACGCGGGGGCGTGCGCACCAGGGGGAGGGCGAGAAGTGCGCACGGTAATGGTCCAGCGCGGACAGGGTGTTGTCGGGGCGGATGTGATGGGCGAAGGCGATCGGCAGACCCAGTCGCGCGGCGAGCGCGGCACCGGCGGTACTGGAGGAGAGCAGCCACGGCTCCGGGAGCGGACCGAGCGCCACCTCCTCGACCAGGAACCGCAGCGTCGCCGCCACGTCGTCCCGGTACTCGTCGTCCGTCGTCGGGCCGGCGCCGCGCCGCAGCGCTCGGGCGGTGGACTCGTCGAAGGTGCCGGGACCACGGCCGATGCCCAGATCGATCCGGTCGGGATGCAGCGCGGCGAGGGTGCCGAACTGCTCCGCCAGCATGATGGGGGCGTGGTTGGGGGCGAGCACGCCTCCGGAGCCGAGCCGGATGTGCGAGGTCGACGCGGCCGCGTGGGCGGTCAGGACGACGGGTGGGAACGCGCCGATGGCGGGGGAGTGGTGGTGTTCGGCGTACCAGAGCCGCCGGTAGCCGAGGGCGTCCAGACGCCGGGCGAAGGTGGCGGTGTCGCGTAAGGTGTCCACGACCTGTGTGCCGGTCTGGACCATGGCGACTTCCAGCGCGGAGAGCGGCAGCTCGATCATGCGGTCAGCATAGGGAGGAGCGGTCGCCTCGGGCAGCTGGTCGCTCGGCGACCGCCGGTCGGATGTCCCAGGGGCACCCTGGCGGCCTGCGGAAACGTACGTCGGGATCTCCGCCCGACTAAAATTCGGAGCAGGGCGGCAGGTTGAGCTCAGCCATGTGGAGGTCCCATGGATACCTGTCCGGATGGGGACCGTGACCTTCGTCCGTACGAGCTGGCGGTCGCGCGGGCGCTGCTGGGCGCGCGCAGCTGGGGCATGGTGATCACCGATCTGAGCTTGCGGGTTCTGCGCTCACACATGGCGTCGACCATGTTCGGCGACCGCGCTGTGCCCTGCGGGAGCCCGGTGCAGGAGTTCTTCCCGGCCCAGGACACGGCCGAGGTGGAACGCCACCTGCGGTGCGTGGCCGAGGAGGGCCGGGAGCTGGCGGACTGGCGGGTGCCCTCGCCGATGCCGGCGGCCGCGGGACGGCCCCGGATCATCGCGCTGAACGCCCTCCGGCTGGAGGACGAGCAAGGGCAGCCGGTGGGGCTGGTGGTCTTCCTGTCCGACGCCTCCGAACGGTGGTACGCCCGTCACCGTCTGGAGCTGTTGCACCGGGCGGCGAACCGGATCGGCGGCTCGCTGGACGTCTCGCGGACCGCTCAGGACCTGGCGGATCTCCTGGCGCCCTCGATGGGCGATCTGTGTGCGGTCTTCCTGGCCCAGTCGGTCCTCGTCGGCGAGGTGCCGCCCGGGGTCGCGGGGCTGGAACGCAACCCGTTGCTGTGCGCGGCGGTGAGCCCGCGGGACGCCTGGCCGGAGACGATGATCCCGCCGGGCGCACGGCTGCCGACGCTGCCCGGACTTCCGGAGGTCCTGATGGTCATGCGCCAGGGGGACGCGCGCATCCTCGACCGGCAGGAGCACGACCGCCTCTTCGCGGACCATCCCGCCCTGAGGGATGCCCTGATCGCGCCGACGGAGCGGGCGCAGCTGTCGACCGCCCTGTTCGCCCGTGGCAAGGCGCTGGGGAGCGTGTCTCTCTGGCGCACCGAGATGGAGTACCCGTTCGACGCGGAGGATGCCCGGCTCCTGCGGGAAATCGCCTCGCGGGCGGCGCTGAGCGTGGACAACGCCCGTCGGTTCACCCGTGAGCACCGCGCCGCGGTCACGTTGCAGTACAGTCTGCTGCCCCTCCAGTCCACGCGGGTCACCGGGGCGCGTACCTCCGGTGTCTACCTCCCCGCCAGCGGCGGTACCAGCCCCGGCGGTGACTGGTTCGACGTGATCCCCCTGTCGTCCATGCGTATCGCCCTGGTCACCGGGGACGCCGCCGGTCACGGTGTGCAGGCCGCCACCATGATGGGCAGGCTGCGTGCCGCGGTGCGCACGCTGGCCAACCTCGACCTGCCGCCCGACGAGCTGCTCATCAACCTCGACGACCTGGTCCAGCAGGTCGCCGCGGAAGCCACCGACACCACGCACGCCGCGGACGGCGTCGGCGCGAGCTGTCTGTACGCCATCTACGACCCCGTGGCCGGGCGGTGCGCGATGGCCAGCGCGGGGCACCCCTCGCCCGCCGTGGCACGGCCGGGCGGGCAGGTCGAGTTCCTCGATCTCGACCCCGGCCCCCCGCTGGGCGTGGGTGGCCATCCGTTCGAGGTCACCGAGGTCGAGATCGAGCCCGGCAGTGTTCTGGCCTTCTACACCGACGGCCTGGTGGAACAGGGCGGCGGCGATGCCGGAGCCGGTAGGGAGCGGTTGCGGACGGCACTCGTCCAGGCCTGCGGGAGCTCGGCCTTCGACGTGGACAAGGAGTGCCGCCGGATCGTCGCCGAGCTGACACCGGCGGCGGCCGACGACGACGCGACCCTGTTGCTCGCCCACACCCATGCGATACCCGCCGACCGCACCGCCTGCTGGGAGTTCCCGGCGGATCCCGAGACGGTCACCCGGGCCCGCGCGCTGACCGTGCGGCAGCTGCACGATTGGGGGCTGGCGGAGCTGGCGTTCAGCACCGAGCTGGTCGTCAGCGAACTGATCACCAACGCCATCCGCTACGCGGGCGGCCCCATCCAGCTGGGCCTCATCCGCGACCGTGTCCTGACCTGCGAGGTCTCCGACGCCGGCACCAACCAGCCGCATCTGCGCCGGGCAGGGCTCCTGGACGAGGGAGGCCGCGGAATGTTTCTCGTCGCCCAGCTCACCACCCGATGGGGGAGCCGCTACCGCGTCGACGGAAAGACGATCTGGACAGAGCAGTCCCTGGCGTGACCAGTCGAACTCGTCGGATAGCGGCAGCGGGGTGCCCCAGCCCTACCGTTCGGCGGCCTGCGTCGGGTCGGACGACTCCTGGTCGCCGTGGGTGACGCTCAGCCCGTAGATCGTGACCTCGCCGTAGTTGCCGTCGTCGCACGGTGCGGAGTTGTCGCAGTTGGCCTGCGTGTACGCGCCTGCCTTGAAGTAGCCGCCGGAGAAGCTCTTCGACAGCGTGGTCTGCAGTACGCCGTTGTAGTAGGCCCTGATCTTCTTGTCGCTGACCACGAACTTCGCCTGGAACCTGGTGCCGAGTTCGTAGTCGTCCGTCACCAGCTTGTGGTGACTGTCGTCGCCGTCGGTGATGTAGAGCTTGCTGCCTTCCAGGCGGAACACCGAGACATCGTCGTCGGCGTCGTGGATCTGTCCGGCCACGACGTGGGGCTTGTCCTCGGGCAGCGCCGTGATGGCCTGGTCGATCACCATCGTGTGCTCGCCCGACGTCGACGACCAACTGGCCTGCGTCCGGCCCGAGTCCGTCATCTCCCGCAGCTCGGAGCGGGGGTAGCTGGAGCCGCTGGTGGTGACCCCGTTGACAGCGGCACGGAACCGCACCGCGTCGCAGTCCGGCGTCGCGGTGAACCACGGGTCGTTCGCGTACGTGGCGAGTTCGGGTTGCTTGACGTTGGTCGGCTTCTCGGCCTCGCCGATGGGCAGCCCGACATACCAATTGGTCAGATCCAGCACCTCGGCCGGGTAGTCACAGCCGCCGTCGCCGTTTCCGCTGTCGGGTCCGTTGACGGTGGTTTCGGTGATGCTGGTCCAGTCGTTGGAGGTGTTGCCGTGGCCGACGATGCGCAGATATCGGGCGGAGGCGTCGGTGAAGTCGTAGTTCTGTGGCTGCTGGGTGGTGCCGCTGCTGGTCTTTCGTCGCAGGGCGGTGGTCCATGACGATCCGTCGTCGGACAGCTGGACGTCGAAGGTGGTCTTTCTGGTGTCGCCCTTGTGCCAGGCGATGGACACCGAGCCGATGGTCTGGCGCGATCCGAGGTCGTAGCGGATCCACACCCCGTCGCCTTCGGCGGACCAGCGGGTGTCCAGGTCGTTGTCGAGCGTGTTGGCGGGGACGTTTCCGTCGTCCTCGCTGGCCGAGACTCCCGTGACGGCCACCGGGGACCCCGCCGCCGAGGCCACCGGGTGGTACGCCCCCGAGACCCCGAGGGCCAGCACTCCCCCTAAGAGCGCACGATGTATTCGTCTCATCAGACCTCACTTCGGTTGCGAAAGAACGCCCTGCCGGCTGTGCGGCGCCAGGTTGTCACGGGCGTGGCGGGACCCGTCCCGTGGACGGCGGCGCACCATGGGGACGGCCCACGCCCGAGCCGCGGCAGGCACAGGGGGAGATCAGGACTGGTCCGGTGTCGACGGTGTGACGACGGGAGGCTCCAGCTACCCGCGCGCCGAGCTGCGGGAGATGACCGACGGCGGGGAGGAGGAGGCCGACTGGTCGACCACCGAGGGCACCCACACCCTCGTGGTCACCGAGGCGTGCCGGCGGCATCACGGTGCCGGGCCTGCCCGTCGCGGGCGGCCCGGCACCGCCGCGAACGCCGCGCAATCTCCATAAAGGTGAAGATTTCCGGAGTGGTGTGTGAATTCCCTTCTCAACGGCCAGGTCCGGCCGGTCCCCGGGCGCGTGCCGGGCCCGGTGCCGCCCTCGGAAGCGCCGTAACCGGTGTGGGGCGCTCCCCGTACGCAGTAAGTTCGGTCCGCGTGCCTGGTAACAGCAGGGGTTTGATCTCAGGCGAGGGGGGTGCCGTCGTGCGGCGGGGGGAGAAAGTGGGCAAGTACCGGCTCACCAGGGGGCCCGTCGAGGGGGGAAGAGGCGCGGTCTGGTTCGCCGTCGACACGGAGCTGGGCAGACCGGTCGTGCTCAAACGTGCCCTGCTCGAGGACAACAGCACGGCCGACTTCGACGAGCTGCTGGCCGAAGCGCGCGCGCTGGCGAAGTTCAGCCACCCGCACGTGGTCACCCTCTACGACGCCGTCCGCGCGGGCAAGGGCAGGAAGGCCACGTTCTGGCTGGTGATGGAGCATGTCACGGGCGGGAGCCTGGACGTCCCGGTGAAGCTGGCCCCGGAACTCGCGGCGCACATCGGCGCGCAGATCGCGGGCGCGTTATCGGCCCTGCACGCCAAGGGCATCGTGCACTGCGACGTCAAGCCCGGCAATATCGTGATCACCCACGACAGAGTGGCCAAGCTGGCCGACTTCGGCGCCGCGTACCGGGTGGACGGCAGCGAGACCATCACGCCCAACGGGCCGATCAGCCTCACCCCGTTCTACGCCGCCCCCGAGGCGTTCCGGGGAGCACCCGAACGAGCGTCTGATGTGTTCTCCCTCGGCGCCACCCTCTACTCGCTGGTGACGGGGACGCCGCCACTGCGCGGCGCCGGACGCGTGATCCGGATGGAGGCCATGAGCCCCCTGGTCGGACCGCTCAGAGGGGTGCTCACCGCGATGCTCCAGCGTGACCCCGGGGCCCGGCCCACCGCCAAAGAGGCGCGCGACGCCCTCGTGGAGATCGCGGGATCGCCGGACCGGTTCCCGCCCCTCCCGCTGACCTCGGCGACCACCCCCTATACGGCCACCGTCGCGGCCGGCGAGGACCCGGTGGGAGGGCGGCGGCTGAGCCGGACGGCGAGCCTCGTCCGGCGCCGCCCGCTGCTGACGGCCGGTGCCGCCGCCGTCACGGCGCTGGCCGTCGCCGTCCCGTTGGCCGTGATGAGGCTGGGCGACGAAGCCGGGGACGACCAGGCCGCCCCGTCACCGCCCACGCCGACCAGCACCGACTTCATCGGCGACCCGCGGACGGCCGATCCCTGCGCCTTGCTGAACGCCGGCCTGTTCGACCGGTACGAGCAAGCCCAACTGGTCCGGGACTACGGCAACTTCAACCGATGCGACATCGCCCTGAAGGAGCGCGGTGAGGAGGTCGTCGACGTCAGGGTGGAACTCGACGCCGACTCCCTGCCGGAGGGCGTGACGAGGAGGACCACGGGCCGGGTCACCGTCGTGCGGCGCGCCGCCGAGCACGACGAGTGCGAGCGCGCCCTGGCGGTGACCGGCGCCCGCGACAACAGCCTCCGGGTCACCGCGGCCGCGCGCCGGCCGGCCGAGGTCAAGGAGCCGCTGTGCGACACCGCCGACGTCGCCACGGGACGCGCGGTCACGGTGCTCAACCGCGGTGCGATCCCCCGGCGCTCCCCGGGCTTCGCGCCCGATTCACTGGCGCACCAGGACGCGTGCACCTTGCTCGACGTCAAGGCGCTGGAGAAGGTGCCCGGTGTCGACGCCCGGGAGCCGGACGTGGGATACGGCCGCTGGCAATGCCAGTGGAAGAGCACCACCAGCGATGTCGAGGTGGATCTGCGCTTCGACCAGGGCGGTCTGCCGAACGACAAGGACGCCCGGTCGACCAGGCTCAGCGGTCACCAGGCCATCGTCCTGCCGGCGAACGAGGGCCCGGGGACCTGCCGTGTCGAGGTGGTCCACCGTGAGTACACCGGTGTGGACCGGGTGACGGGGACCGAGCGGGTGGCCGTCGTCATCAAGGGGGCGGGCGCCAAGGGCCGGTCCTGCGAGCTGGCCACCGACCTCGCCGGGTCGGCCGCCGCCGCCCTGCCGCCGGTCTGACGGCCGGCCTCATCCGCTTCCCGCGCCGGGTGCGTGCCCCGGCCGACGGCCGGGGCACGCGGCGGCGGCTGTCTCAGGCGTCGAGGACCAGGGAGTCGTCCTCGGTGCGGGCGCCGGGGAGCCGGTGCCGGGCGGCGATCAGGGCGGCGTCCACATCGCGGGTGCCGGTGACGACGCACAGCATGTAGGCGACATCGGCAAGCCGCTGCCGCGCCTCCGGGCCACCGTCCGCGGCGTCCAGGGCGCGCAGGGTCTCGTAACTGCGGATGAGGTCGGTCAGCACCGCGGGATGGGCCATGAGCATGGCAAGCTCCCCTTCTTCGTCAGGTGGCGTGGTACGTGAAGTGGCGTCGCATGTGCTGTGGCGGCGGTGTCGCCGCCCGCACGGGGGTCAGGCGGGGACCGGGACCTGCTCGGTCTGCGGCTCGGCCTCGACCTGGTCGCGGATCGTGCGGCAGCTGCGGGAGATGAGGCGGGAGACGTGCATCTGGGAGATGCCCAGTTCCTCGGCGATACTGGATTGGGTCATATCGCGGAAGAAGCGCAGATACAGGATGTGCTGCTCCCGCTCCGGCAGCCGGTGCAGGCAGGGCTTGACCGCTTCGCGGGCGATGACCGTCTCGTAGCGGGCCTCGGGCCGGCCGAGGGTGTCGGCCAGGGAGTAGCCGTCGTCCGCGCCGGCGAGCTCGGCGTCCAGGGACAGGGAACGGAAGCTGTCGATGGCCTCCATGCCGGTGAGCACGTCCTCCTCGCTCATGCCGGCGGCTTCGGCGACCTGCGCCACGGTGGGGGAGTGGCCGGCGCCTTCCGCCGTGGCCAGTTCCTTGATGGTGACGCGGACCTTGTTGCGCAGCTCCTGCACCCGCCGGGGAACGTGCAGGTCCCAGGCGCAGTCGCGGAAGTGCCGCTTGAGCTCCCCGACGATGGTGGGAATGGCGTACGGCTGGAACGCGCCGCCGCGCCGCGGGTCGTAGCGGTCGACGGCCTTGACCAGGCCCAGGGCGGCGACCTGCTCCAGGTCCTCCAGGTTCTCCCCGCGGTTGCGGTAGCGGCGGGCCAGGCGGTGGGCCATCGGCAGCCATGCTTCGACCAGCTTCTCGGCCAGAGCCTCCCGCTCGGGTCCGTCAGGCATGGCGGCCAGCCGCTCGAAGTCGGCCGCGGTGTCAGGGGAGTCGTCGTGACGGCGGCGGGCGTCTGCGCGCGTGGCGCTCATCGAGGGTCCTCTCCTCCCTGCTCGTCGTGTAAGCGGAGCGGGAGGCCGGCACGGCGCGTCTGGGGCCCGCAGCGCGTGGCGCGCGGCTCCCGCCTGGTGTGCCTGCTTTCCGAAGCACCTCGGTCAGCCATCCTTCTAACCGGGCTCACCGGCCTCAAACCCGCACGGTTCCCGCTCCTGGCAATCCCGTCCCGGCGGGTTTGCGGGAGCGTGTGCCCGGTAAGACGGGCCGTACCGGCAGGTTGAGCCAACAGCCTCCGGTGCCATGAGGAGACCTGCCTCAGCCGCGCACGCACTCTTCGATCACGGAGGCGACCTGCTCGGTCGCCGGCGAGTTGCGCTGTGCCCGGCGGGCCAGGGCGAGATCGACCAACTCCGTTTCGGCGAGGGGCATGTAGATCACACCGTCGAGCCGCAGGCTCTGCACCGACTGCGGCACCAGTGCCACGCCGTGCCCGGCGGCGACGAAGACGACCAGCGTGGCCGTCTCGCCGACCTCGACGAGCGAGGCGGGCTGGAAGCCGGCCCGGCCGCACGCGGACAGGACGCGGTCGTACATGGAGGACCGGGGCTGTGCGGGGTGGATGACGAACGGCTCGTCGGCCAGGTCCCCCAGCGAGACGTGCCGGCCCGTGGCCAGCGGATGGCCGGCCGGCAGGACGGCCACCAGCCGCTCGGAGCGCAGCGGTGTGAGGTGCAGCCCCTCGATGCTCGCGGTGCCGGAGCGGAACACCGCCAGATCGTAGGAGCCGGTGAGCAGACCGTCGACGAGCTGCGGGGTGAGGAGCTCGCCGTGCAGGTCCAGTGTGATGTCGGGCAGCCGCGCCCGTACGGCTCGGGCGACGTGGGGGAGCACGTCGTAGGTGGCGGTGCCGATGAAGCCGACCGAGACCCGGCCCGCGCGGCCGGTGGCCAGCTCCGCCATATGGGTGCGCGCACGCTCGGCCTCGGCCACCAGGGCGCGCGCGTACCCGGTCAGGTGCCGGCCGGCCTCGGTGAGCTCGACCTGCCGGGTGGACCGGTGGAACAGGGCGGTGCCCAGCTCCCGCTCCAGATGCTTGATCTGTTGCGAGAGAGCCGGCTGCGCGACGTGCAGGCGTGCCGCCGCCCGGCCGAAGTGGCACTCCTCGGCGAGTGCGAGGAAGTAGCGGACCTGGCGAAGTTCCATACCCGCATTCTATAAGAGTCGCTTATCAATCAAGGTCGACTAGGTCTTGGACGTGATGGAGCGGGCGACTCTACCGTGGGAGCGTGACCGACAGTTACGTCTACGCAGCGGCAAGAACACCCTTCGGACGGTTCTCGGGCGCCCTCGCCGGCGTCCGGCCCGACGACCTCGCGGCCCTGGCCATCAGCGGGACCCTGGCCAAGGTACCGGGGCTCGATCCGGGAGAGATCGGCGACGTCGTCTGGGGAAACGCCAACGGCGCCGGCGAGGACAACCGCAACGTCGGCCGGATGGCCGTGCTCCTGGCCGGACTGCCCACCTCGGTACCCGCCACGACCGTCAACCGGCTGTGCGGATCCTCCCTGGACGCGGCGATCATCGCGTCCCGCACCATCGAGACCGGCGACGCCGACATCGTGCTCACCGGCGGTGTGGAATCGATGACCCGGGCCCCCTGGGTCCTGCCCAAGCCCACCCGTGCCTTCCCCGCCGGGGATGTGACCGCCGTCTCCACCACGCTCGGCTGGCGGCTGGTCAACGAGCGCATGCCCAAGGAGTGGACGGTCTCCCTGGGCGAGGCCAATGAGCAGCTGGCCGACCGGTTCGGGATACCCCGGGAGCGCCAGGACGAGTTCGCGGCCCGCTCCCACAACCTCGCCGACGACGCCTGGAACGCCGGTTTCTACGACGACCTCGTGGTGCCGGTGGAGGTGGACGGCAAGGGCGGCACCCTCGACCGGGACGAGGGCATCCGGCCCGGATCGACTCCCCAGAAGCTGGCCGAACTCAAGCCGGTGTTCCGCCCCGACGGGGTGATCACGGCGGGCAACGCCTCACCGCTGAGCGACGGCGCTTCGGCCGTGCTGCTCGGCTCGGGGGCGGCCGCGGAGCGCATCGGGGCCGATCCGCTGGCCCGTATCGCGGGCCGCGGGGTGTCCGCGCTGGATCCGCAGATGTTCGGCTTCGCCCCCGTGGAGGCGGCGAACCGGGCGCTGAGGAGCGCGGGCATCTCCTGGGCCGATGTCCAGGCGGTGGAGCTCAACGAGGCGTTCGCCGTGCAGTCACTGGCCTGTGTGGACGCCTGGAAGATCGACCCGGAGACGGTGAACGCCAAGGGCGGTGCCATCGCGCTCGGCCATCCGCTGGGCGCGTCCGGCGGCAGGATCCTGGGCACGCTGGCCCACCGGCTTCGGGAGTCCGGCGGGCGGTGGGGCGTCGCGGCCATCTGCATCGGCGTGGGCCAGGCCCTCGCCGTCGTCCTCGAGAACGTCACGGAGAAGAGCCGATGACCACACAGCTGTGTGCCAACGCCGACGAGGCGGTGGCCGGGATCGAGGACGGCTCGACGGTGCTCGTCGGCGGCTTCGGGATGGCCGGGATGCCGGTCGACCTGATCGACGCGCTCATCCGTCAGGGAGCCAAGGACCTGACCGTCGTGTCCAACAACGCCGGCAACGGCGACACCGGGCTCGCCGCGCTGCTGGCGAAGGGACGGGTCCGCAAGGTGATCTGCTCCTTCCCCCGCCAGTCCGACTCCTGGGTCTTCGACGACCTGTACCGGTCCGGCAGGATCGAACTGGAAGTGGTGCCGCAGGGCAACCTCGCGGAGCGGATGCGGGCGGCCGGCGCCGGTATCGGAGCCTTCTTCTGCCCCACCGGCGTCGGCACGCTGCTGGCCGAGGGCAAGGAGACGCGCGAGATCGACGGCCGCACCTATGTGCTGGAGTACCCGATCAAGGGCGATGTGGCGCTGATCGGCGCCCAGCGGGCCGACCGCATGGGCAACCTCGTCTACCGCAAGACCGCGCGCAACTTCGGCCCGGTCATGGCCACCGCCGCGACCACCGTGATCGCGCAGGTCCGCGAGATCGTCGAGACCGGCACGATCGATCCCGAGACCGTCGTGACCCCGGGCATCTATGTCGACCGCGTGGTGAAGGAGGCGAAGACCGCATGAACCCGACCAGCCGGCCCGCGGACACCGAGCGTGGTCCTCTGGGCAAGCACGACATCGCCGCCCTCGTGGCACGCGACATCCCCCAGGGGGCGTTCGTCAACCTGGGCATCGGTCAGCCGACACTCGTCGCCGACCATCTGCCGGCCGACTCCGGTGTGGTGCTCCACACCGAGAACGGCATGCTCAACATGGGGCCCGCCGCCAAGGGCGACGAGATCGACCCCGACCTCATCAACGCGGGCAAGATCCCGGTGACCGAACTGCCCGGAGCGGCCTACTTCCACCACGCCGACTCCTTCGCCATGATGCGCGGCGGCCACCTCGACGTCTGCGTACTGGGCGCCTTCCAGGTGTCCGCCGGCGGGGACCTGGCCAACTGGCACACCGGCGCACCCGACGCCATCCCCGCCGTCGGCGGGGCCATGGACCTGGCGGTCGGGGCCAAGAAGGTCTACGTGATGATGACGCTGTTCACCAAGACCGGCGAGCCGAAGCTGGTGCCTGCGTGCACCTACCCGCTGACCGGACTCGGCTGCGTCGACCGCGTCTACACCGACCTCGCGGTATTCGAGATCACCTCGCGGGGCGTCACCGTGCTGGAGACCTTCGGCACCACCTTCGAAGAGCTCGCGGACCGGCTGGAGGTACCGCTCATCCGCGCCCAGGTGCCCGTGGAGTAGGCCGGGGCCGCTCCCGCGAGCGGCGCCGGCCGGTCGGCAGGGGCACGGGTTCGGGGCCGGGCACGACGGTGTTGGTGAGACTGCCGATGCCCTCGACGGTCAGGGTGACGGTGTCCCCGGGTTTCAGGGGCGGCGGGGTCCGTTCGCCGCGTACGCCCCACAGCTCGGCGAGGCAGCCGCCGTTGCCGCAGGTGCCGGAGCCGAGCACATCGCCGGGGACGACGCGGGTGCCGCGCGAGGCGTAGGCGGCCATCTCCTCGAAGGTCCAGCTCATATGGGACAGCAGATCCTCGCCGATGACCTCGCCGTTGACCTCCGCGGTCAGTGCCAGCCGCAGGAAGCCGTCGGCGTCCCGGTGGGCGTCCAGTTCGTCGGCGGTGACCAGCCAGGGGCCGAGGGTGGTGGCGGTGTCCTTGCCCTTGCAGGGGCCGAGCCCGACCGTCATCTCGGCGGACTGGAGGTCGCGGGCGGACCAGTCGTTGCAGACGGTGTAGCCGACGATGTGGTCACGGGCCCGCTCGGGCGTGAGGTCGCGCCCCTCGCGGCCGATGACGGCGGCCACTTCGAGTTCGAAGTCGAGGACGGCCGACCCGGGCGGTACGGGAATGCCGTCGCCGGGTCCGTAGACGGCGTGCGGGTTGCTGAAGTAGAAGGTGGGCGCCGCGTACCACTGCCCGGGGACGCCGGCGGCGCCGTCCACCGAGCGCCGTACGCCCTCGACATGCTCCTCGAAGGTGACGAAGTCCCGCACGGAGCGGGGCTGGAGCGGCGGCAGGAGGCGCACCTGGGACACCCGCGGCCCGGCGGGGGCCTCCAGGGCGGCGGTGCCGAGGTCGAGGAGGGCCGGAAGTCCGCCCCCGGCGGCGATGATCTGGGTGAGCGAACGGGCGCCGGGCACCGGGTACAGGGTGCCGTTCCGGTCCACGACGGCGGCCCGGGTCTGACGCTGGTGTGCGTAGGTGACGAAGCGCATGAGGGGCTCCTGGCAGCGGGGAGGGATCAGACCGGTGGGGCGATGAAGCAGCCTCGGTCGGGGTCGTTGAAGGACTCCTTGGCGATGAGTTCGTTCATCGGATTGGCCGTGCCCCACTGGTCGGTGACCTCGGGCCGGGAGAAGTCGTACACGTGGGGGTGCCAGGTGTCCTCGTCGAGGCATTCCAGCTCGGTGGTGTACTCCACGGTGTTGCCGTGCGGGTCGAGGAAGTAGGTGAACGTGTTGTCGCCGGCCAGGTGCCGGCCCGGACCCCAGACCTTCTTGAAGCCCGCGCGGATGACCCGGCCGGAGCCGCGCAGGTACTCGTCCAGGCCGCGCATTTCGAAGGAGATGTGGTGCAGGGCGGTGTGCGGGCCCTGCGCGATGGCCATCGAGTGGTGCTGGCTGGAGATCCGCATGAAGTGCATGACCTCGCCCAGGTGCGGCGAGCTGAGCGTGTCGGAGAGCCGGAAGCCGAGGTGGCGCTCGTACCACTGGCGGGTGCGGTTCAGATCGGGCGAGTTCAGCACCACGTGGGACAGCTTGACCGGGATCGACTCCCGCTCCTCGATCTTCCGGTGCCGCCGTACCCCGACGTCGGCGGAGACCTCGATGGTGCGGCCGTCCACGTCGAAGAAGCGGAAGCCGTAGCCGCCGCCGGGGGTGTCGGCCTCGCCCGGCCGGCTGATCAGCCGTACGCCCTGGGCGAGCAGCCGTTCGGCCAGCGTATCGACGTCCTCGCGCGAGGCGGCGCCGTACGACACCAGGTCCAGGCGCTTCTCCTCGGCCTTGCGCAGCCGCACCACATAACTCTCCGGCGAGCCTTCGGCGGCCAGGAAGGCGATGCCGGAGTCCTCGGCGACCTTGGTCAGGCCCCACACCCCGGCGTAGAAGTCGAGCTGCTTGTCGTAGTCGGGCACGGCCAGGTCGACGTGCCTCAGATGGGTGAGCGGACGTGCGCTCATGGTGTCGGTCCTTCCGTCAGGAGGGTGGTGGCGTTGCCGCCCCGTACGGCGTCGAAGTCGGCCTCGGGCAGCCGGGCGGCGCGCAGGGCGCCGACCGGGTCCTCGGTGCCCATGTCGAAGGGGAAGTCCGAGCCGAGCAGCACGCGGTCGGCCCCGGCCGCGCGCAGCAACTCCCGCAGCACATGCGGGTCGTGGACGAGGGAGTCGAAGTAGAGGCGCCCGAGGTAGCTGCTGGGCGGATGGGCACAGCCCGCGCCCGCGTCGGAGCGGGCGGACCAGGCGTGGTCCGAGCGGCCGATGTGGGTGGGCAGATAGCCGCCGCCGTGCGCGGCGATCAGCTTCAGGCCGGGGTGCCGGTCCAGGACCCCGGAGAAGATCAGGTGGGAGAGGGCGACGGCGTTCTCGGTGGGCTGGCCGACGGTGTTGGACAGGTACCACCGGTCGAGGCGCTCGTCGAGGGTGCAGCCGAAGGGGTGCAGGAAGACGATCGCGCCGGTCCGCTCGGCCCGTGTCCACAGCGGCTCGTAGGCCGGGTCGGACAGGTCGCGGCCGGGCGCGTGGCTGGAGATCTCCACGCCCAGCAGGCCCTGCCCCAGGGCGTGGTCGAGGGCCGGTCCGCACAGGTCCGGGTGGTGGAGGGGGACCAGGCCCAGCCCGCGCAGCCGGTCGGGCGCGGTCGCACAGTGCGCGGCGGTGGCCTCGTTGGCGAGTCGGTACAGCTTCTCGGCCGTCACCTCGTCGGTCCAGTAGTGGTAGTGCGACGGGGAGGGGCTCACCAGTTGGACGTCCACGCCCTGGGCGTCCATCGTGGCCAGACGTACGGCCGGATCGGTGAGCCTGGGGAGGCGTTTCCGTACCATCGGGCCGCTGACGGCGAGGGCGGCCGGGCCGTTGCGGCGGGCGTCCAGGGCCCTGGCCTCGGCGAGGCCGTCCAGGCCGGCCACCAGGGCCTCGACCTCGGGGAGCAGGACGTGCGCGTGCACATCGACGGTCGGCACGGTCACGGCAGCTCCTTGAGCAGGGTCATGGTGCGGTTCATCAATCCGGTGACGTCGGCGTCGCGGACGCCGTCGAGCTGCCACTGGCCGATCCGCACCGACGCCTCCACCACGGCCCGCACCCGCGGGATCCGCCGCTCGTAGTACGCCTGGAGCAGCGCGTCGTCCCAGTCGTCGGCGCCGGTCAGCAGCTGCGCCAGCACCCACGCGTCCTCCAGCGAGAGGGCCGCGCCCTGCGCCAGGGTCGGCGGGCAGCAGTGTGCCGCGTCGCCCACCAGGACCACGCGGCCGCGGTGCCAGGAGCCCTCGACCACCATGCGGTCGAACCATGTGTAGTTGACCTGGGCCGGGTCGGTGATGTGCGGGGTGATCTCGCTCCAGTGGCCGCCGTAGCGCTGGGCGAGCCGGCGCATCTCGTCGGCGTACGACTTGGGCGGGATGGCCGCGCGGTCGCGGTTGGCCTCGACGACGTAGGCGTACAGGGTGGTGTCACTGGTGGGGCAGTAGCCGGCGATGAAGGCGGGGCCGCCGTAGCACAGGTCGGTGCGGACCACGCCGGCCGGGCGAGGTGCGGCGACGCGCCAGATGGCCATCCCGGTGGGCTCGGGCCTGTCGGTGACGCCGATCGCGGCGCGGGTGGCCGAGCCCAGCCCGTCGGCGGCCACCACGAGGCCGTAGCGGCCCTCGGCGCCGTCGTCGAACCGCACGCGCACGCCGTCGCCGTCCTGGGCGAAGGTCTCGGCCCGGGTGCCCAGGCGCACGGTCGCGCCGCTCGCCCGGACGGCGTCGCTCAGGATGCGCTGCAACCGCGGGCGCCGCATGCCGACCGTGGCGGGCAGGTCGTCACCGCCCGTACGCAGGTCGCGCGCGACATGCAGGACGGTGCCGTCCGGGGCGGTGATGCCGACCGAGCCGAAGCCGAAGCCGGACTCCCGCACCCGTTCCCAGACGCCGAGTTCCCGCAGCACGCGCAGGGCGTTGCCCTGGAGGGTGATACCGGACCCGGCGGTGGCGTTCCAGTCGTCCTTGGCCTCGATCAGGTCCACGGTCAGACCGGCCCGGCGCAGCAGGATCGTCGCGGCGCAGCCGGCCGCGCCGCCGCCGACCACCAGGACCGTGCGGAGGGTGCTCATGGAGGGAACTCCTTCGTGCCGCCGATCACGTGACGGCGAGGGATCACTTGACGGCGATCGGACTGACCGGCGAGCCGACGGCGCCGGTGATGGGCAGGGGAGCGGCGGTGAGCCAGAACTCGAACACACCGTCGTGCGCGCAGTCCTCGGCCAGGGCCTCCAGGTCCCACATCTCCCCGATGAGCAGCCCGATGTGGGGAATGGCCACCTGGTGCAGCGGCTGGAAGGCGTGCTCGAACTCATTGGGCCGGACCTCGAAACCCCAGGTGTCGGTGGCGAGCGCGGCGATCTCGGTGCGGTGCAGCCAGCCGGCGGTGGTGAACGACAGGCCGGGCGCGGGGCCGCCCGCGTAGTCGCCCCAGCCGTCGCGGCGGGCGCGGGCGAGCTGCCCGGTGCGTACGAGGACGAGGTCGCCGCGCCCGACGGCCACCCGGTGGCGGTCGGCGGTGGCCATGAGGTGCTCCTCGGCGATCGGGAAACCGTCGGGCAGCTCCCCGTCCTCGCCGACCACCCGGCCCACGTCCAGCAGCACACCACGCCCGGCGACGTACGGGGCCATGTGCTCGATGCCGGTGACGAGGTCGCCGTCGGCGGTGACGACCTTTTCGGCCGCGCGTCCGTTCCACGCCTTGCCGTGGTCGAAGATGTGCCCGAGCCCGTCCCACTGCGTGGAACACTGCAACGGCATGGCGATCACATCGTCGGCACCGCCGATGCCGTGCGGAAAGCCCTGGTTGCCGAGGGCCGCGTCGGTCCCGGTGTCGAGCATGGTGTGCACCGGGTTGGTCCGGCGCCGCCAGCCCTTCTGCGGGCCGTCCATGTCGAAGCGCTGGGAGAGGGAGAAGCTGACCCCCCTCCGTACCAGGGCCGCGCCCTGGCGCCGTTTGGCCTCGTCGAGGAAGTTGAGGGTGCCGAGGACATCGTCGTCGCCCCAACGGCCCCAGTTGGAACACACCTCGGCGGCCTCGGCGATCGCGCCCTCGGGATGGTCGCGGTCCAGGGTCACGACGCGCCCTCCGCGACACAGCGGGTGCGCTGGACGCCGAGCCCGGTGACCGATCCCTCCATCACATCACCGTCGCGCAGCAGCCGGCCCCAGTGCATGCCGTTGCCGGCGGGCGATCCGGTGAGCACCAGATCGCCGGGGAGCAGGCGGGCGGTCTGCGAGGCGTAGGACACCATGCGGGCCACGTCGAAGATCATGTCCTTGGTGGACTCGTCCTGCATGGTCTGGCCGTTCAGCTTCAGCGTGACCCGCAGATCGCCGGGGGCCGCCACCGACTCGGCGGGCACGATCCACGGGCCGAGCGGTGTGAAACCGGGCGCGTTCTTGCTGCGCAGCCAGTCGGTGCCGATCTGCGGCAGGTCCCGGCGGAAGACGGTGGCACGGTCGGTGAGGTCGTTGGCGATCGTGTACCCGGCCACGTACGCCGGCGCCGCCTCGACCGGCACCCGGTGCGCGGCCCTGCCGATGACGACCGCCAGCTCCAGCTCCCAGTCCGGCTTCTCGGCCCACGCCGGCAGGACCACGTCGTCGTACGGCCCGGTGAGGGCGGTCGGCAGGCCGATGAACACATACGGCAGGTCCTCGGCCGCCCGCCGGTCCATGATCGCGGCGGCCTCCGCGCGGCGCTCTTCCTCGGGCCGGTCGTCGCCGGGGGCGCGGTGGGCCACATGCAGGTCGATCACGTGTTGCCGGTAGTTGGCCCCCGACTGGAACACCTGGCGCGGCTCGACCGGCGCATGCACCCGGAGGCCGCCCAGCGGCCGGCGCGCCGCGCTGCCGTCGGCGGCCAGCTCGCGCAGCCGGGGCAGGGCCGTCTCCCATCGCTCCAGCAGCCCCCGTACCGTCAGACCGCTGTCGTGGAAAGCATCCTGAAGGTCGATCACCTCTTCGTCGGGGGGTGACGAGGGCGGGGAAGGCGGGCCCGTCCGGGGCCGAGAGGGTGGCGAGGGCGAAGGGTCCGGCGAAGAGAGCGGACGCGGGTTCAGGTTTCACGGACATGTCCTCCTGATTGCGGTGTGACTAATCTGGACCCGCCACCCGTGATCAGGGAAATAGATTCTGTGGATGACCGCCATCCACCGCGTTTATTCCATCGCGTTTATTCCTCTGGGTCGCGGCACCCTACCGCAACGGGAGTCCCGTGAACCTGGCCCGCCTCGATCTCAATCTCGTCGTCGCGCTGCGCGCGCTGCTCGAGGAACGCAACGTCACCCGCGCCGGACAGCGCGTCGGCCTCAGCCAGCCCGCCATGAGCGCGGCCCTGGCCCGGCTGCGCCGCCACTTCGGTGACGACCTGCTCGCCCGGGTCGGCGGCCACTACGAACTGACCGCACTCGGACAGGTTCTCCTGGACCGCACATCCACCGCCTACGACGTCCTGGAACGCCTCTTCACCAGCCAGGCCGCGTTCGACCCGGCCAAGGAGAGCCGCGAGTTCGCGCTGATGGCGTCCGACTACGCCATCGCCGTCTTCGGCACCGAACTCGCCCGTGTCGTCCACGAGGAGGCGCCCGGCATCCGGCTCCGCTTCACCCAGACCCCGCCCAGCGTGGTCGACGACACCACCACGCTGCTGAGCGCCACCGACGGTCTGCTCATGCCGCACGGCGTCATCAGCGGCTTCCCCGTCACCGACCTCTACGAGGACCGCTGGGTCTTCCTCGTCGCGGACGACCACCCCAGCGTCGACGGCCGGATCACCCGGCAGGACCTGGCCCGGCTGCCCTGGGTGACCTATCAGCGGACCTACGACGCACCCGCCGTGCGCCAACTCGGCATGCTCGGCATCGAGCCGCGCGTGGAGGTCTCCGTCGACAGCTTCCAGCTGCTCCCCCTGCTGGTCGCGGGCACCCGCCGGATCGCCCTGGTGCAGGCGCGCATCGCCGCACTGATGGCGCCGGTGGCCGCCGTGCGCGCACTGGAGCCGCCGTACGAGGCGGTGCCGCTGCGCGAGGGCCTGTGGTGGCACCCGGTCCACACACACGACGCGGCACACATCTGGCTGCGCGAGACGGCCGCGCGGGTCGGCAGACGACTGGCGGACGCGCCCGGCCCGTGAGGCGACACCCCGCCACCCCACCGCGTGACGCACTTCCCCGCCGCTCCGGCGCCTGTGAGTCGCTCCGGCGCCTGTGCTCACAGGCACCCGCCAGGCCCTGTGCGGTGCGCGTAACCCCTGGTGATCGGCCGGGGAGACACCCGCGTAATGAGCGGTCCGTACGGTCACCAAGGGTGGGACCAGGCCGAGCACAGGAAAAGGAGGCGCCCGTGGTCGCGCCGGGCTCTCGGAGCGAGGACACGACGAAGGTCCGGACGGTCTGCTCGTACTGCGGAGTGGGCTGCGGGATGGTCCTCGACGTCGGCACGGGACCGGACGGGCGCCGGACCGTCCTGAAGGCGTCCGGGGACAAGGAGCACCCCGCGAACTTCGGCCGGCTGTGCACCAAGGGCGCCACCACCGCCGATATGCTCGCCGCCCCCGGGCGGCTGACCACGGCGCTCCGGCGTCCACGGCGCGGGCAGGAGCCGGTGCCGGTGTCCAGGGACGAGGCGATCGCCGAGACGGCGCGCCGGCTGCGGGCGATCGTCGACGAGCACGGGCCGGACGCGGTCGCGCTCTATGTGTCCGGCCAGCTGAGCCTGGAGGCGCAGTACCTGGCGAACAAGCTGGCCAAGGGCTTCCTCCGGACCAACCAGATCGAGTCCAACTCCCGGCTGTGCATGGCCGGCGCCGGCACCGGCTACAAGCTGTCGCTGGGCGCGGACGGGCCGCCCGGCTCGTACCAGGACTTCGAGGCGGCCGATGTCTTCTTCGTCATCGGCTCCAACATGGCCGACTGCCACCCCATCCTCTTCCTGCGGATGATGGACCGGGTGAGGTCCGCGGGCGCCAAGCTGATCGTCGTCGATCCGCGCCGCACCGCCACCGCCGCCAAGGCGGATCTGTTCCTCCAGATCAAGCCGGGTACGGACCTCGCGCTGCTCAACGGGCTGCTGCACCTGCTGCACGCACACGGCCACACCGACGCCGAGTTCATCGCCGAGCACACCGAGGGCTGGGAGGCGATGCCGGAGTTCCTCGCCGACTACCCGCCCGCCACCGTCGCCGAGATCACCGGCATCCCGGAGGACGACCTCCGCGAGGCCGCCCGGCTGATCGGCGAGGCGGGGGAGTGGATGAGCTGCTGGACGATGGGGCTGAACCAGTCCACACACGGCACCTGGAACACCAACGCCCTGGTCAACCTGCACCTCGCCACCGGCGCGATCTGCCGCCCCGGCAGCGGGCCCTTCTCCCTCACCGGACAGCCCAACGCCATGGGGGGCCGGGAGATGGGCTACATGGGGCCGGGACTGCCCGGACAGCGGTCCGTGCTCGTCGACGCCGACCGGGCCTTCGTCGAGCAGCTGTGGGAGCTGGAGCCGGGCGCGCTGCGTGCCGAGGGCGTCGGCAAGGGCACGGTCGAGATGTTCCAGAAGATGGCCGCCGGGGACATCAAGGCGTGCTGGATCATCTGCACCAACCCGGTCGCCTCCGTCGCGAACCGCAAGACGGTCATCGAGGGCCTGGAGGCCGCCGAGTTCGTCGTCACACAGGACGTGTTCGCCGATACGGAGACGAACGCGTACGCCGATGTCGTGCTGCCCGGCGCGCTGTGGACCGAGACCGAGGGCGTCCTGATCAACAGCGAGCGCAACCTCACCCTCGCCCAGCCGGCCGCCGATCCGCCCGGCGAGGCGACGGCGGACTGGCGGATCATCGCCGCCGTGGCCCGCGCGATGGGCTACGGGCAGGGTTTCGGGTACGACAGCGCCGAGGAGGTCTTCGAAGAGATCAAGCGCGCCTGGAACCCGGTGACCGGCTGGGACCTGCGCGGGGTGAGCTACGAGCGGCTGCGTACCACTCCGGTGCAGTGGCCGGCGGCGAGCGCCGAGGGGCCCGACCGCAATCCGATCCGGTACCTCACCGAGAACGGGTCGCCGGCCTTCCCGACCGCCGGCGGCCGCGCCGTCTTCTACGCCCGCCCGCACATCCCGGCGGCGGAGATGCCCGATGACGACTACCCGTACGTGCTCAACACCGGCCGCCTCCAGCACCAGTGGCACACCCTGACCAAGACGGGCAAGGTGCCCAAGCTGAACAAGCTCGACCCCCGTCCCTTCGTGGAGGTGCACCCGCGGGACGCGGCCGAGCTGGGCCTCGCCGAGGGGGACTCGGTGGAGATCGCCTCGCGGCGCGGGCGGGCCGTGCTGCCCGCGGTCGTCACCGACCGGGTGCGGCCGGGCTGCTGTTTCGCACCGTTCCACTGGAACGACCTGTTCGGGGAGTATCTGAGCATCAACGCGGTGACCAGCGACGCCGTCGATCCGCTGTCGTTCCAGCCCGAGTTCAAGGTGTGCGCGGTGGCGCTGACCAAGGTGGCCACCCCGGTGACGGTGCGGGCCCCGGCCCTGGTGAGCGCGCGGCCCACGGACTCGGCGCCCGCCGAGGGCCCGGCGGCCCTCCCGCAGCCCGCCGCCGCGGCCCCCACCCCGCTCGGGCTGGAGCCTGCCCCGTTCGGCCTGGAAGCCGCCCCGTTCGGCCTGGAGCCCGCCTCGTTCGGTCTGGAACCCACCCCGCCGCCGGTTCTGGCCGAATCCGAACGCCGGTACCTGACCGGCTTCCTCGCCGGCATCCCGTCCGGCGCCCCGGGCGTGCCGGTGCTGCCGCCGGACGCCCCGTTCAGCCCGGAGCACGCCCAGTGGGTGAACGGCGTGCTGGCCGGGATGTACTCCAGGGCCGAGGCGACGCCCGCCACCGCACACCGCGCCGGCGGCTCCCCGGGGGCATCCGCCCCGGCCGCGGACGCTCCGCGCCGCCAGGTCGTGATCCTCTGGGCGTCGCAGACCGGGAACGCCGAGGAGTTCGCGACCGCCACGGCCGAGCGGCTCACCGCGGACGGCCACGCCGCCTCCCGCGTGTCCATGGCGGAGGCCGACCCCGCCGCCCTGCCGTCCGGCGCCGACCTGCTGCTGATCACCAGCACCTTCGGCGACGGCGACGCCCCGGACAATGGGGCCGGCTTCTGGGACGCCCTCGCCTCGTCCGACGCCCCCCGTCTGAAGGACCGGCGCTACTCCGTCCTGGCCTTCGGCGACTCCTCCTACGACGACTTCTGCGGCCACGGCCGCCGCCTCGACCGGCGCATGGCGGAACTGGGCGCCGTGCGGCTGGCCCCGCGCACCGACTGCGAACCGGATTACGAGACCGAGGCCGGGGCCTGGCTGGACCAGGTCCTCACCGCGCTGAGGAGCGCGGGACACACCGCCCTCGCCCCGGCCCCCGCGACCGACCTGGCCCCCGAAGCCGCAACGGCCCCGGCCCCCGCAACCGCCCCGGCTCCCCGGCCGGGCCGTCCCGCCCCTGCCACCGCCCGTCTGACCGGCAACCGCCGCTTGAGCCGGCCGGGCGCGGGCAAGGAGGTCCGCCGCTTCACCTTCGACGTCCGCGACAGCGAGACACCGCTGGTCTACGAGGCCGGTGACGCCCTGGCGGTGCACCCGCTCAACTGGCCGGAGCTCGTGACGGAGTGGCTGGCCGTCACCGGCCTCGACGCGGACGCGACCGTACGGATCAAGAACGTCGGAGAGGTGTCCTTCGCCGAGGGCCTGCTGCGCCACCTGGACATCACCCGCATCACCCCCGGCCTGCTGCGGTTCGTCGCCGACCGCGCCCGCGACCCCCGCGAGCTGCGGAAGCTCCTGCGTCCGGACAACAAGGGCGAGCTGGCGCAGTGGTCCTGGGGACGCCAGGCCGTGGACGTGGCGGCCGAGTTCGGCGTCCGGGCCGGGGCGCAGGAGTGGGCCGATGTGCTGGGGCGCCTGACGCCCCGCCTGTACTCGATATCGTCCAGCCCACGGACCGACCCCCACCTGGTGTCGCTGACGGTCTCCGTCGTCCGCTACGAGAACCTCGGCGGCCGCCCGCGCCAGGGCGTGTGCTCCCCGTTCCTCGCCGACGCCGAGCCGGGGAGCCCGGTGCCGGTCCGCGTCCAGCGCGCGCCCCACTTCCGCCCGCCCGCCGACCCCGCCACGCCCATGGTGATGGTCGGGCCCGGCACCGGTATCGCGCCCTTCATCGGCTTCCTGGAGGAACGCCGGGCCCGCGGCCACCGCGCCCCGAACTGGCTGTTCTTCGGCGAGCAGCACCGCGCGACCGATTTCTACTACGAGGAGGAGCTGACCGAGTTCCTCGCCGAGGGCGTCCTCACCCGCCTGGACACCGCCTTCTCCCGCGACCAGCGCACCAAGATCTACGTCCAGGACCGCATGCGCGAGCACGGCCCCCTGCTGTGGTCCTGGCTCCGGGACGGCGCCCACTTCTACGTCTGCGGCGACGCCTCCCGTATGGCCAGGGACGTCGACCAGGCCCTGCGGGACATCGCCACCGTCCACGGTGGCCTGGACGAGGCCGAGGCGGCGGCGTACGTCAAGCAGCTCGCCGCCGACAAACGCTATCTGCGCGACGTCTACTGACCACGAGGGCCGCCCGCTACGTGCCGTGCGCCTGACCGGCCCCCGCCCGGCGCCGTCCGCCCCTACCGTGACGTCAGGCCGCGCTCCTCGAGTTCGTCCGCGCACTCCTTCGGCACCACTATCGCGGTCACGTGCAATCTGTCCTGGTGCCGAGGGGGCGCGGACGGGCTGAACGCTTCCTGCCGCTCGCGCTCGGCCTCGGCACGGGCTTGTTCGATGCGGTCGGCGATCTCCTGGCAGCCGGCGGTGCGGGTGCCCGCCGGCGTCGGCTCCTCGGCGGCGGACCCCGGGTGGTCCGGGTACGCCTCTGCGTCGAGGGCGGCGGTGGCGGCGACACCGGCCAGGCACAGCCCCGCCCAGGCGACGATGACCACACGGCGGGCGCTCAAGAGTCGGCCAGGTCGAGTGCGGCGCGCACCAGTCGCTCCCGCGCGTTCGGTTCCCATCGAGCCATGGGGACAGGGTAGATGAGGTGACTTCGTACCGTCACTCGGGCGAGGTGCGGTCACCTGATCGCGGCGATGGCCGTGAGGTGTGGATACACCCGCAGAGCGGTGCGGGCCCGCGCATTCGGCCGATCACCGCCGTGTCGGAGCCGGAATTCCCGTGCTCATCGCGGCACGTGTGCGCACATTGGCCCTGTTGCCCGGCGAGGACTGAGGTGAACTGTGGCGAGTGTGTCGACGCTTCCTCCGGCCGAGGGGGCCGTGATCGACAAGGACGGGCTGGCCGTTCTGGTCGACCTTCTGCGGGCGCGCGGTCACACGGTGGTCGGCCCCACGGTCCGGGACGGTGCCATCGTCCTGGAGGAGCTCGAATCCGCGGCTCAGCTGCCGTACGGCTGGGGGGTGGAGCTCGAAGCGGGACAGTACCGGCTGCGGCCGCGTGACGATGGCGCGGCCTTCGCCAACGCGGCCGGTCCGCAGTCGTGGAAGACGTTCCTGCACCCGGCCCGGGTACGCCAGTGGAAGGCCGAACGCACCGGCGGAGAGCTGGTCATCGAGGCGGACGACACCGCGCCCCCGCGCTATGCGTTCCTCGGTGTCCGCTCCTGCGACCTGCGGGCCATCGGCGTCCAGGACCGGGTGCTCACCGCCGGGCCACACTCCGATCCGATCTACCGGGGCAGGAGGACCGGGGCGCTGGTGGTGGCGGTGGAGTGCACCGAACCCGGCGGAACCTGCTTCTGCGTCTCGATGGGCACCGGACCGGCGGCCGGACCCGGGTACGACCTGGTGCTGACCGAGTTGGCCGACGACGACGGCCACCGGTTCTGGATCCGTGCCGGCACCCCGGTGGGCGCCGAGATCCTGGCCGAACTGCCCGGCCGGCCGGCCCCCGAGGCCACCCGGACAGCCGCCGTGAACGCCGTCGCCTCCGCCGCCGGCCGGATGGGCCGCACGATGCCGGAGACCGACCTGCGGCGGCTGATGGCGGAAACGCTGGAGGCGCCCCGCTGGGACGACGTCGCCTCCCGGTGCCTGACCTGCGGCAACTGCACCATGGTGTGCCCCACCTGCTTCTGCACCACCACCGAGGACGTCACCGACCTGACCGGGGACCACGCCGAACGCTGGCGGGTCTGGGACGTCTGCTTCGACCTGGATTTCTCGTATCTGCCGGGCGGACCCGTACGCGCCTCGCCGCGCAGCCGCTACCGGCAGTGGCTCACCCACAAACTGGGCACCTGGTACGACCAGTTCGGGTCGTCGGGGTGCGTGGGCTGCGGTCGGTGCATCGTCTGGTGCCCGGTCGCCATCGACATCACCGAGGAGGCCGCGGCCCTGCACGACTGGACCCGGCGTACCGAGGACGAGCCCCGATGACCGGGTGGCCACTGCTGCTGGACACACTCCCGGCCGTCCAGCGCGACCGGCTGTTCACGCTCGCCGACGAGCGGGACTTCCCCGCGGACAGCACCCTCTTCGACGAAGGAGGCGTCGCCGACCGCTTTTGGCTGATCCGCTCCGGCGAGGTCGCCCTGGACGTGTACGTCCCCGGCCGTCCGCCCCAGGTGGTGGAGACCCTCGGGCCGCGGCAGCAGGTCGGATGGTCCTGGATCTTCCCGCCGTACCGCTGGCACCTGGGCGCCCGAGCGCTGGGCCCCGTGCGGACCTGGGAGTTCCCCGCGGCCGAGGTGCGCGAGCTGTGCATGGCCGACACGGACCTCGGATACGAGCTGATGCTGCGCTGCGCCGCGCTGATCGCCGAACGGCTCCAGGCCACCCGGCTGCGGCTGCTCGACCTGTACACACCGCGCGGAAGCGTGCCGTCGTGACCACCGTGCCCCTGCCGTACCGGGTGACCGCCGTCGCGGCGGAGAACGCCGACTGCACATCGCTCGAGGTGATGCCGGTGGGACGGGCGCTGCCCGCGTTCACGCCCGGCCGGTTCGCCATGATGTACGCCTTCGGCGTCGGCGAGGTGCCGATCTCGGTCAGCGCGATCCGCGACGGCCATCGTCTGGTGCACACCGTGCGCGCGGTCGGCGCGGTCACCGGCGCGCTGTGCCGGCTCGGGGCGGGGGACGCGGTGGGGTTGCGCGGCCCCTACGGCATCGGCTGGGACCTCGACGGGGCGACCGGGTCCGACGTCCTGGTGGTCGCCGGCGGCATCGGGCTCGCACCACTGCGTCCGGCGGTGCGCCATGTGCTCGCCCATCCCGGGCACTACGGCCGTCTGCACGTACTGATCGGCGCCCGCACTCCCGAGGACCTTCTCTACCGGGCGGAACTGGACCACTGGCGGCGCGCGTCCGCACAGGTGGAGGTGGCCGTGGACCGGCCCGGCCCCGGCTGGCGCGGCGGCGTGGGCGTGGTCACGAGCCTGCTGGACCGGGTCGACGTGCGCCCGGACCGGACCACCGCGCTGGTCTGCGGACCCGAGGTGATGATCCGGCACACCGGCCGGGCGCTGCTCGCCCGTGGCCTGCCCGCGCACCGCGTCCAGGTGTCGCTGGAGCGGAACATGCGCTGCGGTACCGGCCACTGCGGCCACTGCCAGCTCGGCCCGCTGCTGCTGTGCCGGGACGGTCCGGTGGTCGGCTATGACCGCACCCGGTCCCTGCTCGCCATCAGGGAGCTGTGACATGGAACCCGATCCCCGCCCCTCGCTCGCCGTGTGGAAGTTCGCCTCGTGCGACGGCTGTCAGCTGACCCTGCTCGATTGCGAGGACGAACTGCTCCCGCTCACCGGCCGGGTGCGCATCGCGCACTTCCTGGAGATGTCCAGCGCGGAGGACGCACAGGAACCGGCCACCCTCGCGGGAACCGGACCGTACGACCTCTCCCTGGTGGACGGGTCCATCACCACCGACGAGGACGTCCGGCGCATTCGTCACATCCGGCGGATCTCCCGCCGCCTGGTCACCATCGGGGCCTGCGCCACCGCGGGCGGCATCCAGGCGCTGCGCAACTTCGCGGACGTCGACGCATTCCGGGCCGCGGTCTACGCGAACCCGGAGTACATCGCCACCCTGGACACCTCCACCCCCATCTCGGCGCATGTACCGGTCGACTTCGAGTTGCGCGGCTGCCCGATCGACCGCGGCCAGCTACTGGAAGTGATCACGGCCTTCCTGGCCGGGCGGAAGCCGAACATCTCCAGCCACAGCGTCTGCTTCCAGTGCAAGCGGCGCGGCACGACCTGTATCACCGTCGCCCAGGGCATCCCCTGCCTGGGACCGGTCACCCACGCCGGTTGCGGCGCCCTCTGCCCCGCCTACGGACGCGGCTGCTACGGCTGTTTCGGGCCCATGGCCAACCCCAACCTGGAGGCCATGGTGCGCGAACTGCGGCACGACGGCATGACCGAGCGGGACATCGTGCGCGTCTTCCGCACCTTCAACGCGGCCTCGCCCGAATACGGCCCCGTACCCGAGCTGGCGGCCCAATCGGCCCCCGTACCCCCGGCGGAGGAAGAGCCCCGATGAGCCACCGCGGATCCCGTGTCCTGCGCCTGGACGCACTCGCCAGGGTGGAGGGCGAGGCCGCCCTCCACCTGGCCGTGCGCGACGGGACGGTCACCGAGGCACGGCTGCACATCTATGAGCCGCCGCGCTTCTTCGAGGCGTTCCTCGTCGGCCGCGGCCATGGCGAGCCACCGGACATCACCTCACGGATCTGCGGAATCTGCCCGGTGGCCTACCAGATGACCGCGTGCCAGGCCATTGAGCGGACCTGCGGGGTGACGGTCGACGGACCCCTCGCGGAACTGCGGCGGCTGCTCTACTGCGGCGAATGGATCGAGAGCCAGTCCCTGCACATCCACCTGCTGCACGCCCCCGACTTCCTCGGCCACCCCAGCGCGGTCGAACTCGCCCGCGAGAACCGCGCGGTCGTGGAACGCGGCCTGCGGATCAAACAAACGGGCAACGCCATCATGGAGCGGCTCGGCGGCCGCGCCATCCACCCGATCAACGTCCGTGTCGGAGGCTTCTACCACGTACCCGCCCCGGCCGAACTCCGCCCGCTGGCCGAGCGGCTGCGCCGGGCCCATGACGACGCCCTGGAGACGGTGCGCTGGGTGGCCGGCTTCGACTTCCCCGACGCCACCTTCGACGGCCCGTTCCTCGCGATGCGGGACCCCGGCCGGTACGCCATCGACTCCGGAACCCCGGCCGTCATGGCCGCGCGGGCGGACGCGAACGGTGCCACCACCGTGGCAGCGCTCCCGGTGGAGGAGTTCGAGCACCACGTGGTGGAACGGCAGGTCCCCCACTCGACCGCCCTGGTGTCCGCACTGGACGGCCGGCCCCACCTGACCGGCTCACTGGCCCGGTACGCGGTCAGCGGGCAGTGGCTCCACCCCTCGGCCCGCGACGCCGCGCGGGAGGCGGGGCTCGGCGACCCGGCCACCGGTGCCGTGTGCCGCAATCCGTTCCGCAGCATCATCGTCCGCGCCGTCGAGGTGACCCACGCGGTGGCCGAGGCACTGCGGATCATCGACGCCTACGAACCGCCCCCGCGGCCCCGCGTCGAGGTGCCACCGCGCCGTGCGACCGGCTGCGCGGCCACCGAGGCGCCGCGCGGGCTGCTCTACCACCGCTACGCCATGGACGCGGACGGCACCCTCACCTTCGCCCGTATCGTCCCGCCCACCGCGCAGAACCAGACCGCCATCGCGGACGATCTCCGCCGCCAGGTGCAGGCTCGTCTGGACGGGCCGGGTGAGCCGCCCGACGACGCGGAGCTGACCGCGCTGTGCGAGCGGGCCGTCCGCAACCACGACCCGTGCATCTCCTGCTCCGCGCACTTCCTGGACCTGACGGTGGAGCGCGGATGACGGGCCGCGTGGTGGTCATCGGCGTGGGCAATCCGTTCCGCCGGGACGACGGAGCCGGCCCGGCCGTCGTCGAGGCGCTGCGCGCCCGGGTACCCGAGGGCACGGTGCTGACCGACAGCGACGGCGAGCCCGGCAGAATGCTCGGCCTCTGGCACCGTCAGGACGCCGTCGTGGTGGTCGAAGTGGTGCACGCGCACCCCGGGCAGCCGGGGCGGCTGCACACCCTGACGGCCGAGCGGGCCGCGCGCTGCGCCGCACGCTCCGCCAGTACCCACGCGCTCGGGCTCGGCGAGACGTTCGCCCTGGCCGCGGCGCTCGACCGGATGCCCCGGGAACTCACGGTGCACGCCGTCGAAGGAACCGATTTCCGCCTCGGACACGGGCTCAGCCCGCCGGTGGCCGACGCGCTCCCCGCCTTGATCCGCCACGTGGCCAGGGCCATCGACCACGCGCACGACCGGCTCAGAGGTATCGGCGGCGAACCGATGGCCCATGAGGCATCCGCGTAACGGCGATCCCGGCGGCGCCGCGCCCGGCTTGCGCCGTTCGGGCCGTTGGAGGCCGCCGCCCTGGCGTGGTTTCCCCCGGTGGCCGACCCGATCCCTAGCATGACCGATGGCCAGGCCGGACGGATCCCCACGGCCCAGGCCGGCCCCTGGTGACCACACCTGACGGAAGCGCCGCACTCATGGATCAGCCAGCCGCCCGCCGGGGCGTGACCGCTGTCGGTCATCAGCGGCCGGTCCGCCGCCTGGTGGTGGTCGGTGGCGTGGTGCAGGGCGTCGGCTTCCGGCCCTTCGTGCACGCCCTGGCCACCGGGCTGGGCCTGTCCGGGCAGGTGGCCAACGGACCGGCCGGAGCCCGGATCGAGATCGAGGGCGGCCCCGACGCGGTGGCCGTCTTCTGCCACCGGCTGACGGCGGACGCGCCCCCGCTGGCGGAGATCGCCTCGGTGGCCACCGCCGAGCTGCCCTCCACCGGCGGCACCGGGTTCACCATCGCGCCCTCCACGACCGGCCCCGGTCGCACCCTGGTCCCGCCCGACGCCGCCACCTGCGACGCCTGCCTGGCGGAGCTGGCCGATCCGGCCGACCGCCGCCACCGGCACCCGTTCATCACCTGCACCGACTGCGGACCACGGTTCACCATCACCAGCGCCCTGCCGTACGACCGGGCGACGACCACCATGGCGGCGTTTCCGATGTGCCCGGACTGCGCGGCGGAATACACGAACCCCTCCGACCGGCGGTTCCACGCCCAGCCCGTCGCCTGCTGGGCCTGCGGGCCACGCCTGCGGCTCACCGGGGCCGTACGACGGGACGGCGGGGCCGCGGTGGCCGAGGCCCGGCGCCTGCTGGCCGCTGGAGCCATCCTGGCGGTCAAGGGCATCGGCGGCTACCACCTGGTGTGCGACGCCACCGCCTCGAAGACCGTGGCCGAGCTCAGGCGCCGTAAGGCCCGTGGCGACAAGCCCTTCGCCGTGATGACTCCCGATGCCCATACTGCCGCCCGGCTCGGCCACCTGGGACCGGGGGAGCGCCGCGTCCTCACGGGGCGGTCCCGCCCCATCGTGCTGCTGCGTCGCCGGGATCCGTCCCCGCTCGCACCGCGGGTCTGCCCGGGGAGTCCGGACATCGGGGTCATGCTGCCCTACACCCCGCTGCACCGGCTCCTGTTCGGCCTTCCGGGCGATCCGCCCGGCCCCGACGTCTTGGTGGTGACCAGCGGAAACGTCTCCGGTGAACCGTTGGTGACGGATGACCGGGAGGCGCGGTGCCGGCTGGACGGGCTGGCCGACGCCTGGCTCTGGCACGACCGGCCCATCGTGGTGGCCTGTGACGACTCGGTGGTCCGGGTCCGTGCGGACGGTTCGCCCCTGCCGATCCGCCGCTCGCGCGGTTTTGCCCCGGCGCGTATCCACCTCCCCGTGACCGTCCGCCCGGTCCTCGCGGTCGGCGGCGACCTGAAGAACACCCTGTGCCTGGCAGAGGGCGACTCCGCCTGGCTGTCCGCCCACATCGGGGACGTGGACGGCCTGTCCGCCCAGCACGCCTTCGCCCGTGCCGAGAGCCATCTGCGCGCGCTCACCCGCGTCGAGCCGGTCCGCCTCGCCGCCGACCGCCACCCCGGCTACCGGTCCGCGCGATGGGCCCGGTGTGACGGCCGGCCGCTCACCCTGGTCCAGCACCACCACGCCCATATCGCCTCCGCCATGGCCGAGCACGGACTGGACGAGCCGGTACTCGGCGTCGCCTTCGACGGCACCGGCTACGGTGACGACGGCGCCGTGTGGGGCGGCGAGATCCTGCTCGCCGACTACGCGGGCCACCGCCGCCTGGCACATCTGGCGTACGTACCCCTGCCGGGCGGTGACGCGGCGGTGCGCCATCCGTACCGGATGGCCCTGTCACATCTACGCGCGGCCGGTATCGCCTGGTCGCCCGATCTGCCGTGCACGGCCGCCTGCCCACCGGATGAACTCCGGCTGCTGGAGGCCCAGTTGGCACGGGGCGTCGCGTGTGTGCCGACGTCCAGCGTGGGGCGGTTGTTCGACGCCGTGTCCTCGCTGGTGGGCGTCTGCCACCGGGCGGGGTACGAGGCTCAGGCCGCCGTCGAGCTGGAAGCCGCGGCGGTGCGCGCCGGCGAGGTGCGGAACGGCTATGCCTTCGCGCTGGAGGATCCCGCACCGCTGCTGGGGGCGATCGTGGCCGATCTCCACGCGGGTACGGCGGTCCCGCTGATCGCCGCCCGCTTCCATCTGGCGGTCGCCGGTGCGGTGCGCAGGGCATGCCGTCAGGCGCGTCTGGCCACGGGAGTGCGGACGGTCGTCCTCACCGGCGGAGTGTTCGCCAACGCCCTCCTGGACGAGGTGTGCACGGCCGGCCTGGCCGAGGACGGGTTCACCGTCCTTGGGCACACCGTCGTCCCGCCCGGCGACGGCGGCCTGGCGCTCGGACAGGCGGTCGTCGCCGCCCGTGTCGCCGACGACCGAGGAACCTAGGAGGAAGCCCATGTGTCTGGCGGTACCCGGCCGCGTGGTCGGCATCGAGGAACGGAACGGTACGTCGATGGCGCGGGTCGACTTCGGCGGGGTGGTCAAGGACGTCTGCCTCGCCTATCTGCCGGAGATCGAGGTCGGTGAGTACGCGATCGTCCACGTCGGTTTCGCGATCCAGCGGCTCGACGAGGAATCGGCCCTGGCCACCCTCCGGCTCTTCGAACGGATCGGGGCACTGGACGAAGAGTTCGGCGATGCCTGGGCGCGTGCGGCCGCCGAGTCGGAAACGGCCTCCGAGGAGGAGAACCGGTGAAATACATCGACGAATTCCAGGATCCGGAATTGGCCCGACGGCTCCTGGACGAGATCGCCCGGACGGTCACCCGGCCGTGGGCGATGATGGAGGTCTGCGGCGGCCAGACCCACTCGATCATCCGGCACGGCCTCGACCAACTGCTGCCCGACACGGTCGAGTTGATCCACGGTCCGGGCTGCCCGGTCTGTGTCACACCGCTGGCGGTGATCGACAAGGCGCTGGAGATCGCCTCCCTCCCGGATGTGGTCTTCTGCTCGTTCGGCGACATGCTCCGGGTGCCGGGAAGCGACCGTGACCTGTTCCGGGTCAAGGGCGACGGTGGTGACGTCCGTGTCGTCTACTCACCGCTGGACGCGCTGCGGATCGCCCAGCGGACCCCGGACAAACAGGTGGTGTTCTTCGGGGTCGGCTTCGAGACCACCGCCCCCGCCATCGCCATGACGGTCCACCAGGCGAAGCGGCTCGGGGTGCGGAACCTCAGCCTGCTGGTCTCGCACGTCCGGGTGCCACCGGCCATCGAGGCGGTCATGCGGTCACCGGACTGCCGCGTCCAGGCGTTCCTCGCCGCCGGGCACGTGTGCAGCGTGATGGGCACCAGCGAGTATCCCGCCCTCGCCGACACCTACCGGGTGCCCATCGTGGTCACCGGATTCGAGCCGCTGGACATCCTGGAAGGGATCCGGCGGGCGGTCCGCCAACTCGAACGAGGAGAGCACCACGTCGAGAACGCCTACCCGCGTGCCGTGAGCGCGCAGGGCAACCCGGTCGCCCTGCGCGTGCTGAGAGAGGTGTTCACCACCACCGACCGGACCTGGCGCGGTATCGGCACCATCCCGGACAGCGGCTGGCGGCTGTCGGACGCCTACCGCGACTACGACGCCGAGCACCGGTTCGACATCACCGGCCCGGCCGCCGCCGAACCGGCGGTGTGCCGCAGCGGGGAGGTGCTCCAGGGCCTGATCAAGCCCCATGAGTGCGCGGCCTTCGGCATCATCTGCACACCGCGCACACCGCTGGGCGCCACCATGGTCTCCAGCGAGGGCGCGTGCGCCGCCTACTACCTGTACCGGCGGCTGTCCCCGCCCCACACGGAGGAGAAGGCTTCCGTTGACTGACCTCACCACCGACACCACCGGCTGGTCCTGTCCGGTGCCGCTGCGCGACCACCCCGTGGTGGTCATGGGACACGGTGGTGGCGGAGCGCTGTCCGCCGAGCTGACCCGGCACCTCTTCCTCCCCGCCTACGGCGGCGAGACGCTGGCAGGGCTCGCCGACTCGGCCTCCGTCACCCTCGGTGGCGCCCGGCTGGCCTTCTCGACCGACTCCTACGTCGTCCGCCCGCTGTTCTTCCCCGGCGGAAGCATCGGAGACCTGGCGGTCAACGGCACCGTCAACGACCTGGCCATGAGCGGGGCCGTCCCCGCGTACCTGTCCTGTGCGTTCATCCTGGAGGAGGGGACGGAGCTGAGCACCGTCGGCCGGGTCGCCCAGGCACTCGGCGCGGCCGCGCGGGCGGCCGACGTCACCGTGGTCACCGGCGATACCAAGGTGGTCGACTCCGGCCACGGCGACGGCGTCTACCTGAACACGGCGGGCATCGGGCTGATCCCCGAGAGCGTGGACATCCGTCCGCAGCGCGCCCGGCCCGGAGATGTGGTGATCGTCAGCGGTCCGATCGGGCAGCACGGCATCGCCATCCTCAGCGTCCGCGAAGGGCTGACGTTCGGCACCGACGTGGTCAGCGACACCGCGCCCCTGGCCGGGCTGGTCCAGGCGATGCTCGCCGCCACCCCCGAGATCCACGTCCTGCGTGATCCGACGAGAGGCGGCCTGGCCGCGGCACTGGGCGAGATCGCGACAGCCTCGGACACCGGCGTCGTGCTGGACGAGGGCGCGGTGCCCGTCCCCGACGCGGTGGCCACCGCCTGTGCCCTGCTCGGCCTGGACCCGATGTACGTGGCCAATGAAGGCCGCCTGGTGGCCTTCGTGCCCAGGACCCACGCCGACGCGGTACTGGCGGCGATGCGCGCGCATCCGCAGGGAGGGGGTGCGGTCGTGATCGGTGAGTGCGTGGCCGAACACCCCGGCATGGTCGTGGCCCGTACCGGACTCGGCGGGACCCGGATCGTGGATCCGCCGCTCGGTGAGCAACTCCCGCGCATCTGCTGAACGGGCGCGGTCCCCAGGTGGCCGGGACACACCGGAGGACCGGACACTGGAAGGGGAAGAGCCGCCGGAACGCCGTGCGGAACGGACCGAGGGAAGGGAGGAACCCCGTGCCCGAGACTCCGCACATCGTGAGCGATGTGATGACACGGACGGTGGTCGCCGTCGGGCGTGAGGCGCCGTTCAAGGAACTGGTGCAGACCCTGGGCACGTGGCGGGTGAGCGCCATGCCGGTCCTGGAGGGCGAGGGCCGGGTCATCGGCGTCGTCTCCGAGGCCGATCTGCTGCCCAAGGAGGAGTTCCGGGACAGCGACCCGGACCGCTTCCAGCAGCTGCGGCGCCTCCCCGATCTCGCGAAGGCGGGGGCGGTGACGGCGGAAGAGCTGATGAGCTCCCCGGCGGTGACCGTGCACCCCGGCGCCACGCTGCCCGAGGCGGCCCGGATCATGGCCGTCAGAGGGGTCAAACGGCTTCCCGTGGTCGACGCCGAGGGGAAGTTGCAGGGCATCGTCACCCGGGGCGATCTGCTGAAGGTCTTCCTCCGTACGGACCAGGACATCGAGGCGGAGGTCCACCGCACCGTGGTGTCCCACCTCTTCCCCGGCAGCGGTGTCCACGTACGGGCCCGGGAGGGCGTCGTCACCCTCAGCGGACAGCTCCGCGACACCGCGCTGATCCCCGTGGCCGCGCGCCTCACCCGGGCCGTGGAGGGAGTCGTGGACGTCGAATGCCATTTCCGGGGCGTCGGACCGGACCAGGCCGGACACCCCGCCTGACGGGGACCTCCCTGGCCGGTCCGGAACGCACGGGTGCGGTTACGGCTCGGTGTCCAGTACGTCCTGGACCGGCCGGCGAGGGGTCCGGGCGCCCGGACGGCCATACCCCAAGCGCAGCACCATCTGCACATAGGCCATGCCCGACGTCGGGTCGCGCAGCGGCCAGCGCGTGTCGTGCCATTCGAGGGCCTGGGTGACGAACGAGGTGGCCAGCCCCTCCAGGGTGGCCCGCAGCAGTACCCGTTCCACCGCCTGGCCGGTGCGCAGCCAGTCCTCGGGCCGGTCGCGTGCGGTGCTCAGCAGCGCCAGGTGGGGAAAGGTCTCGAAATCGGCGGTCGGGCGGCCGGGGACCCGCTTGCCGCCCGCGAAGTCCCGCATGGGCGCCTTGCCGATCCGGCGGAGGGGCCCGAAGGCGGACTCCGGGACCCCTTCGGTGGCCGGCCGCTCATCACCCGCCCTGCGGGTGAAACGGGCCAGGTCCGAGGCGGTGCCGGCATCGGTGATGTTGCGGGCCTCGGCCTCCAGCATCAACTCCAGGACCGACTGGAGGTGCCAGCCGGAGGGGAAGGCCAGCCAGACGCCCTCCTGGTGCGCGGCATCGACGAGAGCGGTGCACACGGGTCCGGGTATCGGCGTCTCGGCGAAGGGGTGGCGGCTGGTGTGCCGGGTGTGCACGGCGGGGTACAGACCGGCCGGATCGGTCTCGCCGCCGAGTGGGCCGGTCAGCGTCACCGAGGCCAGCAGCATGGGGTCGCCGGGGTCGGGCAGTAGCCGGGTCGCCGCCTGCCATCCCTCGTGCGCGACCGCGACCCGCAGGTTCATCAGGGCGGCGCCGCAGCCGAGGTGCAGGGCGCGCAGTTCCGGGTCGGAATGGGGCAGAGCGCCCCGGAGGTCGGCCCTGAGGTGGAAGACACGGGTGCGCCGGAAGTACTGGAACCGCCAGGGCTGGGCGTTGTGCATCGACGGGGCGGCCGTGGCGTCCCGCACCAGCGCCATGACCACCGCTTCGGAGAGCGAACGAGCGCTGTCCCGCGCCACCCCGGACTCAGGGTGACCGGTCGTCTCCGGCCGCCCTTCCGGTTCGTGCGCGAGGTGGTGAACGTGCGCGTCCGGGCCAGGGAACACGAGGGTGACCTGATCGGAGTCCGACCACCGCACGTCATAGGGCGGCGTCCCGTCCTCGTGGTGGAGTCCGACGATCTCACCGTCCCGTTGGGTGGCACCGGTGGTGGGGCTTTCGACAATCAGTTGGTCGCCGACTTGAGCACGCATCGACATCCCGCCTCTCTGCCCTCGCGTCCCACTGTGTCACCGCGGAGGTGCGGTGTCCTGGGGGCGGAAAGTCCTCGGGCGGGGGCCGGATGGCCCCATTGCTCGTGGTGGCGACGAGACCGGGAGGACTCTGCCGCGGCGGACCCCGCGCCGGCCGTTTCAGGTGGCCCACCCCCATACCTCATGGGGCCGGGGGCGGGGCGGCGCGCCGCCACCGTCGATATCGCGCTCCGCGGCGCCCAGCAGCTGGTCACCCAGATCGTGCAGCGCCCGTCCGGCCGCCAGCTCGTCCCCGATCTCGGGCACGTTCTCGTCCTCGGGGTTGCGCCGGGCGGTCCCGCGGCCGGTGAGCGAGGTGTCCTTGGTGTCGAGCACGACGCGGGCCTTCGTCGTTCCCTCGTCCTCGAAGAGGTAAAGGCGGACTGTCCATTCCACTGTGTGTGGCATCTTCTCCTCCTCGCCGGAAGATGACGGCGGGCCATCGCATCGCCCAGCACTGCCGGGCGGTCCGTTCCACGATCCGGCGCGGGCACGTCCGATCACAGGGCCGAAGGGCCCCATGGGAATGACTGAATCGCCCTATCTGAACAAGAAGCGGCATTCCATGATTAATGCGGCTTTCCGGGGTGTGAGGGGGTACTCCTCGGCTGAGCCGCGAGCGCGCAGCGGACGGGCAGACCACCGGAAGGACAGCACATGGCCTGGGAGACGATCCGGAAGGACACCGCACCGCACGTCACGCCGAACCTGACCGACTACGACCGGGCGCGAGCCGAGTTCACCTGGTCGCGGGCGCGTGCCGCGCTCGCCGGACTCCCCAGCGGCGGCCTGAACATCGCCCACGAGGCGGTGGACCGGCACATCGACTCCGGCGGTGGCGAGAAGAGCGCGCTGCGCTGTGTCGCCCGGGACGGTGCCGTCCACACCGTCACCTACGCCGGACTGGCCCGGCGTACCGCCCGTTTCGCGAACGTCCTGCGCGCGTTGGGCGTCGGCCGGGGCGACCGCGTGTTCACACTGCTCAGCCGCTGCCCCGAGCTGTACACCGCGGTGCTGGGCACACTGAAGAACACCAGTGTGCTCTGCCCGCTGTTCTCCGCCTTCGGCCCCGACCCGGTGGAACAGCGCATGCGGCTCGGCGACGCGCGCGTCCTGGTGACCACCGCGGCGCTCTACCGGCGCAAGGTGGCGGCACGCCGTGCGGCCCTCCCCGGACTCGACCATGTGATCATCGTCGGTCCCGGCGGGGAGGAACTGCCCGGCACTCTCGACTTCGACGAACTGATGGACGCGGCCGCGGACGAGTTCACCATCCCGCCGACCTCGCCGGAGGACATGGCGCTGCTGCACTTCACCAGCGGCACCACCGGCACTCCCAAAGGCGCGGTACACGTCCACGAGGCGGTGGTCGCCCACCACGCCACCGCCGCCTACGCGCTCGATCTGCACCCCGAGGACATCTACTGGTGCACCGCCGACCCCGGCTGGGTCACCGGCATGTCGTACGGCATCGTCGCCCCGCTCGTCCACGGTGCCACGGTCGTCGTCGACGAGGGGGACTACGACACCAGGCGCTGGTACCGGATCCTCGAGGAGCAGCGGGTGAGCGTCTGGTACACGGCGCCCACGGCGCTGCGCATGCTGATGCGGGCCACGCCCCGGCACGGTTCCCACGACCTGCCGGCCTCCTATGACCTGTCCCGTCTGCGGTTCGTCGCCTCGGTCGGCGAGCCGCTGAACCCCGAAGCGGTGGTCTGGGGCCGGGACGTGCTGGGCCTTCCGGTGCACGACAACTGGTGGCAGACCGAAACCGGCTGCATCATGATCGCGAACTTCGCGGCCTGCGACATCCGGCCCGGCTCGATGGGCCGCACGCTGCCGGGTGTCGAGGCGGCGGTCCTCACCTGCGGGGAGGACGGCCGGGCACTGGTCATCGACGGCCGGGTGAGCGTGGAGGACCGCCCGGGTGTCGAGGGAGAACTGGCGCTGCGCCCCGGCTGGCCGTCGATGTTCCGAGGCTATCTGCACGACAAGGAGCGTTACGAGGCGGCGTTCGCCGACGGCTGGTATCTCACCGGCGACCTGGTCAGCCGGGACGCGGACGGCTGGTTCTGGTTCGTGGGCCGCGCCGACGACGTGATCAAGTCCGCGGGTCACCTGATCGGGCCGTTCGAGGTGGAGAGCGTACTCATGGAACATCAGGCGGTCGCCGAGGCGGGGGTGATCGGCCGGCCGGATCCCGTCGCCGGGAATCTGGTCAAGGCGTTCGTATCGCTGCGCCCCGGCACCGAGCCCAGCCGGGCCCTCGAACGCGACCTGCTGGCCTTCGCCCGCCGGCGGCTGGGCCCGGCGGTAGCGCCCCGTGAGATCGCCTTCGACCAGAACCTGCCCAAGACCCGCAGCGGCAAGGTCATGCGCCGAGTGCTGCGCGCCCGGGAACTCGGCCTGCCCACCGGCGACCTGTCCACTTTGGAGGGAACGGCATGAGCCCGGCCCACGAGACCCGAACCCGCACGACCGCGAAGACCTCCGAGGCTCCGAAGGCGGCGAAGACCCCAGGGGCGTCGAAGCGCGTGCGCAAGAGCGACGGAGGTTCCGCCCCCGACCGGTCCGGGGCCGCGCACCGCCGCGACCTGTTGCACGCCATGCTGCGCATCCGCCGTTTCGAGGAGCGGTGCGTCGAGCTGTACAGCGCCGCGAAGATCCGGGGCTTCGTCCACCTCTACATCGGGGAGGAAGCCGTCGCCGTCGGCGTCAACGAGGCGCTGACCCCGGACGACGCGGTGGTCTCCACCTATCGTGAGCACGGCCACGCACTCGCCCGCGGCATTCCGGCCGAAGCCGTCATGGCCGAGATGTACGGCAGGACGACCGGGTGCAGTGGTGGCCGGGGCGGGTCCATGCACCTCTTCGACGCCGGCCGCCGGTTCTACGGCGGGAACGCGATCGTCGCCGGCGGGATTCCGCTGGCCGCCGGGCTCGCGCTGGCCGACCGTATGCGCGGACAGTCCCGCGTCACCTGCTGCTTCTTCGGCGACGGCGCGTTCGCGGAGGGTGAGTTCCACGAAACCGCGAACCTGGCCGCGCTGTGGCGTCTGCCGCTGCTGTTCGCCTGTGAGAACAACCGGTACGCGATGGGCACGGCCCTGGAGCGCCATCAGGCACAGACCGACCTGGCCCTGCGCGCCGCCTCGTACGGCATGGTCTCCTGGGCGGTGGACGGCATGGACGCCGAGGCCGTCGAAAGGGCGGCCCACCGGGCGGCCGAGGGAATCCGGGCAGGCGCCGGACCGCACTTCCTCGAACTGCGTACCTACCGGTTCCGGGCGCACTCGATGTACGACCCGGACCGTTACCGCGACAAGGCCGAGATCGAGCGGTGGAAGGCGCAGGACCCCATCGAGCGGCTCACGGACCGGATGCGCGAGCGCGGTGAACTGGACGACGAGGAACTGGCCGCGGTGGAGAGCCGGATCGACGATGAAGTGGGTGACGCGGTGGAAGCGGCCGAACGGGCGCCGGAGGAGCCGGCCGGGAGCTTGCTGCGCCATGTCACCAGCGCACCGACGGAGGTGGGCTGAAGCCATGGGAACCAGCCGGACGGATGAGCGGAAGACCACCTACCGGGAAGCGCTGCGCGAGGCCCTCCGCGAAGCCATGCGCTCCGACGACCGCGTGTTCCTGATGGGGGAGGACGTGGGGCGGTACGGCGGCTGCTTCGGGGTCAGCCTCGGACTGCTGGAGGAGTTCGGCCCGGAGCGGGTCCGTGACACCCCACTGTCGGAGTCCGCGTTCGTCGGCGCTGGCATCGGCGCCGCCCTGGCCGGGATGCGGCCGATCGTCGAGATCATGACCGTGAATTTCAGCCTGCTAGCCCTCGACCAGATCCTGAACAACGCCGCCACCCTGCTGCACATGTCGGGTGGTCAGCTGCCGGTTCCCCTGGTGATCCGCATGACGACGGGTGCGGGCCGCCAGCTCGCGGCGCAGCACTCGCACAGCCTCGAGGGCTGGTACGCCCACATCCCCGGCATCCGGGTGATCGCCCCGGCGACCCTCGAGGACGCTCGCCACATGCTGGCCCCCGCGCTGGCCGATCCCGATCCGGTCCTGATCTTCGAGCACGGCGTTCTGTACAACGCCTCGGGCGAGATCGGCCCGCCTGCCGCGTCGGCGGATCTGGACCACGCGGCCGTCCGCAGATCCGGCACCGACATCTCGCTGATCACCTATGGCGGCTCGCTGCCCAAGGTGCTCATGGCGGCCGACGAACTGGCCGTCGACGGCATCAGCGCGGAAGTCGTCGACCTGCGCACGCTGCGGCCACTGGACGGCGAGACCATCGCCGCCTCGGTGACCCGTACGCACCGTGCCGTGGTCGTCGACGAGGCCTGGCGCACCGGCAGTCTGGCCGCCGAGGTGTCCGCCCGGATCGCCGAGGGCTCCTTCTACGACCTGGACGCGCCCGTCGAGCGGGTGTGCGGCGCCGAGTGCCCCATGCCCTACGCCCGGCGGCTGGAGGAGGCCGCGTTGCCGCAGCCGTCGGACGTCGTGGCCGCGGCCCACCGGGCGGTGGACTGACCATGGCCGAGTTCACGATGCCGTCGCTGGGCGCCGACATGGACGAGGGGACGCTCCAGGAGTGGCTGGTGCGCCCCGGTGAGCGGATCCGGCGGGGCGATCCGGTCGCGGTGGTTGAAACCGCGAAGTCCACGATCGAGGTCGAGTGCTTCGAGACCGGAACGGTGGGGGAACTGCTGGTCGAGCCCGGACGGACGGTGCCCGTGGGCACCCCGCTCGCGCTGATCGAAACGGACCGGGAGGAACCGGAGAAGCCCGGGAGGAAGCCGCCGCGGAGGCGCGGGCCGAAGGCCACGCCACCACCGAAGGTGGTCCCGCCCCCGCCGCACGAGCCGGCACCGGCCGGTGATCGCGAGCTTGCCGTCGACCTTCCCCCGGAAGGACGCGTCCCGCACGAGGCCGTCCCCCTGGTCCGGCGGCTGGCCCGGGAACGCGGCGTCGACCTGGGGGCCCTCCACGGCTCGGGGCCGCACGGGCGCATCACCCGCTCCGATGTCGAGCGGGCCGCCGCACGGCGGCCGCGACCGCCGATCACCCCGCTCGCCCGACGGCTGGCCGGGGAACTGGGCGTGGACCTGGCCACCGTGACGGGGACCGGCAGACACGGCGCCGTCCGCGCCGACGACGTGCGGAAGGCGGCTGCCGGCCGCGCCGCCGCCCCGGTGAGCGGCCACGCGGAACCGGCGCGTACGGCTGACGACCGGGCCGTGGCCATGCGCCGGACGATCGCCGGACTGATGGCGCGGTCCAAGCGGGACATCCCGCACTACTACCTGTCCACGACGGTCGACATGGCCGCCGCGATGGGCTGGCTGCGCGATTACAACCGGCGCAGCCCGGTGGGTGAGCGGCTGCTCCCCGCGGCCCTGCTGCTGAAGGCGGCGGCCCTGGCGGTGCGGGAGGTGCCCGCGCTCAACGGATTCTGGACCGAGGACCGCTTCACCGAGGGCGACGGTGTGCACCTGGGCGTGGCGGTGTCCCTCCGCGGCGGCGGGCTGGTCGCCCCCGCGCTGCACGACGCCGACAGACTTCCTCTCCCGGAGTTGATGTCCCGCCTGAAGGACCTGGTCACCCGGGTCCGTGAGGGGCGGCTGCGCGGATCCGAGGTCTCCGACCCCACCATCACGGTCACCAATCTCGGGGATCAGGGAGTGGAGAGCGTTCTGGGCGTGATCTACCCGCCGCAAGTGGCCCTCATCGGGTTCGGGCGCGTCGTCGACCGTCCCTGTGCCGTCGACGGGCTGCTGGGTGTCCGGCCGACGGTCACGGCCACTCTCTCCGCCGACCACCGGGCGACCGACGGGGCCATCGGGGCCCGCTGCCTGGCCGAGGTCGACCGTCGCCTGCGGCATCCGGAGGAACTGTGAACCGCACCGAAGCGATGGACGTCGTCAAGGACTCCCTGGCGCAGGTCGTGCCCGGCGCGGACCTCGCCGTCCTGCACCCGGACGATGCCTTCCGCGACACCCTGGAACTCGACTCGCTGGACTTCCTCAACTTCATCGAGACGCTCAGCCGGCGCACGGGTGTCCGCATCGACGACGAGGACACACCGCGGCTCACCACACTGTCCGGTTGCGCCGCGTTCCTCGTCTCGCGCACGGAGTGAGACGCAATGGCGGCCGGTGCCGGGGCGCGGCCGAACCCGCCCGCCCGGGGGCCGTTGGGCCCGGCGGCGTGACCGTCCGATCGGTGCGACACTGGCGGCATGGGTGACCGGTAGCGCTCGTGGGGAGGTTGCCATGAGCGAATTCGAACATCATGCGGCGGAGAAGGAAGCCCGCCGCGGCGTCCACGGCCGCCACCGGATATCGACGGCGGAGCGGCGTGAGGACATGCTGAGGCGTTACCTCGGTGCCGTGGCCGCCGCCTCGTCCACCGAGGGCGAAACGGCACCGGCACGCGGAGCCGAACCCGTGCACACCGGGCGCCGGGCTCCGGCACACCCCACCGTGCCGCGGGTGGACGACGTGATGCGGGCGCCCGCCGTCTCGGTGCCGGGCGATATGCCCTTCCTCCAGGTCGCCGCTGCGCTCGCGGCCGAACAACTGAGTGCGGTACCTGTGGTCGACGCCGAAGAACACGTCGTCGGGATGGTGTCCGAGTCCGATCTGCTGGCCAAGGCCGCCGTGCTGGCCACCACCCGCCGACCGGGCCCGCTCGGCAAGCTCAAGGAGCGTCGGCTCTACGAGAAGAGCCGTGGCGAGACGGCGGCCACCTTGATGACCTACCCCGCCGTCACGGTCCATCCGTCGGACACGGTGGCCGACGCGGCGTGGACCGCCGCGCGTTCCCGTCTCAAGCGGCTGCCCGTCACCGACCACCGCGATCGGCTCATCGGCGTGGTGACCCGCGCGGATCTGCTGCGGTCGCTCGTCCGGGACGACGCCGACATCCGTGAGGAGATCGAGTCCAGGATCCTCCGCGAGGAGTACCACCTCGATCCGGATGCCATCGAGGTGATGGTGGTGGGCGGCGTCGTGACCGTGGAGGGCAAGGTGGACGTGGCACTCGCCCCCGGACTGCTCGAGTCGATTCGGGCGGTCGAGGACGTCGACGAGGTGGTCGATCACCTCACCGGAGTCACCTGACCCGGCCCATTCGGGCCGCGGCAGCCGCGAACCGCGGCGGATACGGAGGAGGTCCCATGGCCCGACCCATCACCGTAGGCCTGGACGGATCGCCCGAGAGTCTGGACGCCGCCGACTGGGCGGCGCGGGAGGCGCGGTGGCGTCATGCGCCGTTGCGCCTTGTGTACGCCTGGGCGCCGCTGCCGCACACGGCGCGCACCGCTCAGGCCCCCGAGGTCCGCGAGGAGTGGGCACGGGGGCTCCTGGACGATGCGGAGGCCGATCTCGCGAGCCGCCATCCGGAGGTGTCGGTCTCCACCGAGCTGGTGACGGAGACCGCCGTCCCGGCCCTGGTGGCCCACGGTGCCGACGCGGAGATGCTGGTGCTGGGCTGCCGCGGCCGTGGCGCCGTGGCCGGCTTCCTGCTCGGCTCCGTCGCGCTGCAGGTGCTCGGCCGGTCCACACGTCCGGTCGTGCTGGTGCGGCACACGAGCCATCACGCGCACGGGGCCGCCGGGTCGGACGTGGTGGTGGGCATCCAGAATCCGCCCGAGTCGGCCGCGCCGATCGAGTTCGCGTTCGCCACGGCCGCGGCCCGAGGCGTGGGGGTCCGAGCCGTACGGGCCTGGGTGCTGCCGCCGGTGTTCGAGTACGGTCCGGCGTACCTGCGGGCCCTGGACGAGGCCGGTGGTATCGAACCCGGTGAGCGGAAGCAGCTGGCGGAAGCGGTCCTGCCGTGGCGGGAGAAGTACCCGCGGGTGCCGGTGACCGAGCACGTCGAGATGGGCGGCGTCGCGGAGGTGCTGTTGACATCGGCCGAGGGGGCGGGACTCGTGGTCGTCGGCCGGCACATCCACCGGCCCGCCATGGGCCCGCGCCTCGGCCATGTCGCGCACGCCCTGCTGCACCACGCGGCGTGCCCCGTCGCGGTCGTCCCGCACGGCTGAACCGGATGGTGGCGGAGCCCGATGGGGAACCAGGTGCGCGGCGTCCGGGGACCGGCACCTCGGCGCTCAAGGCCGCGCACAGGCCGGAAGAAGCCGCGCACTGGACCGTGAGAACAGCACATTGACGACCGAAGGGATGTGAGCCACGGTGTCCGAACCATCAGGCTCCAGCCCGGCAGCCCGGCAGCCGATCGGGGGCGGAGGCGACCTCGGACGGCGCATCGCGCTGCGGCGGGCGCAGCTCGGTCTCTCGAGGGAGGAGGTGGCCGTCCGGGCGGGCAGCTCACCGGGTTACGTGCGCTATCTGGAGGAATCCCCCGCCGACCCGGGCGCCGGCACCCTCCTGAGGATCGCCGCGGCCTTGGAGACCACCACGACCGCACTGCACGGCTACGGCACCGATCTGCCGCCCGGCCTCGGCCAGGCAGGACACCACCCCCAGCTGCTGGAGCTGGACCCCGTGGAGTGCCGGGCCCGGCTCGCGGCGCACGGCGTGGGCAGGGTCTCGGTGTCGACCTCCCGGGGCCCGGTCATCGTCCCGGTCAACTACAGCGTCATCGACGACGCCGTGGTCTTCCGGACCGCGCCTGAGGCCTCCCCGGCGGCGGCCGCCGGCACCGAGGTCGCCTTCGAGGTGGACCATATCGACGAGGCGCTCAGCCAGGGCTGGAGCGTCCTTGTCGTCGGACGCGCCCGACAGGTCACCGAGCCGGCGGCGGTCCGGGAACTGGCCGACAAGGCGTTCAGCACCCCATGGCCCGGGGGCAGCCGTGACCTGTGGCTGCGCATCGAGCCCACGAGCATCACCGGCCGCCGTATCCAGGCGGAGTGACCAGCGCGCGTGCCCGGCCGCCACGGGCGGCGTTCGGCTTCGACGCCGCGACCGGGCACGCGGTGCCGGGCCAACGGCTCGGGGCACCCCGCGGGGCCGGGCGAGGGCCGTGCCGGCCCGCCGAGCCGGGCACCGGATGCGGCCCGGCGGAACCGGCTCCACGATGGGGTTATGACGGCCCCCCGCCCCGCCGAGAGCTATGACGCCTTCCGGGCCCCGGCCGCCCGGCGGGGGCGGCCGGCGGCGGACGGTCTCGGGTGACGTCCGGTCTGTCGCAGCGGGAGGCGGCACGCCGGCTGGGGGAGTACGGGGCCAACGTGGTCGCCCAGGGGCGGCGCACCCCCGTGTGGCGCCGCGTGGCACAACAGCTGCGTGACCCTCTGATCGTGGTGCTTCTCGTGGCCGCCGCGCTGACCATCGCCACCGGGGATCTGCCCGACGCATCGGTCATCCTGCTGGTGATCACGGTGAACACCGTGGTCGGCGTCGTCCAGGAGGTGAGGGCGGAACGGGCTGTCGCCGCCCTGTCGGCCTTGAGTGCCCCCACCGCCCGCGTCGTACGGGATGGCGCGGAGCGTTCCGTACCGGCCGCCGACGTGGTGCCGGGCGACCTGGCCCTGGTGGCCGAGGGCGACATCGTGCCCGCGGACGGCGTCGTTCTCGATGCCGCACGGCTCTTGGTGGACGAGTCGTCACTGACGGGCGAGTCCGTCCCGGTGGAGAAGACCACCACCGAGGACCGGTCGCTCGGCACGGTCTCGGCGGGCACGGTGGTCGTGCGCGGCCACGGCCGCTTCCAGGTCACCGGCACCGGGGCGAGCAGCGCGCTCGGCAGGATCGCCTCGCTGATGACGGCCGCTCCCGGGCTGACTCCGCTCCAGCGCCGGCTGGCCCGGTTCGGCCGGGTCCTGGCGGCCGTCACCGTCGTGCTGTGCGCCGTGGTGCTGGCCCTAGGACTGGTGCGCGGACAGCCGGTGGAGCTGATGGTCGTGACCGCCATCAGCCTCGCCGTCGCCGCCGTACCGGAGTCCCTGCCCGCCGTGGTGACCCTGGCACTCGCCCTGGGGGCGCGGCGAATGGCCGACCGGCACGCCATCGTCCGCCGGCTCCCCGCCGTGGAGACCCTGGGGTCGGTCACGGTGCTCGCCACCGACAAGACCGGAACCCTCACCGAAGGCCGCATGGCCGTGGAGAAACTGTGGACGCCCCGGGAGGAGGCCACGGTCACCGGTACCGGCTACGGGCCCGAGGGCCGCGTCATCCGCGACGGCCACACGGTGACCGCGCGCGGCGACCCCGATCTGGCCCTGCTGCTGCGTGCCTCGATGCTGTGCAACGACGCCGCGCTCGAACCTCCGCCGGACGGCGGGACACGGTGGCGCGCGCTGGGCGACCCCACCGAGGCCGCCCTGCTCGCCGCCGGGGCCAGGCTGGGCCTGGACCGGGCCGCGCTGGACCGGGAACTGCCACGCGTGGACGAGGTCCCCTTCGACAGCACCCGCAAGCGCATGACCACCGTGCACCGAAGGCCCGGCGGCGGCCTGTGGGTCATCTCCAAGGGGGCGCCGGAGGTGATGCTGCGGCCCCCGGTCCTCGCCGACCCGCCGGAGCTGCTCGGCCGGGCCGCCGCCGAGGCGGAGGAACTGGCCCGGGGCGGGTACCGGGTCCTGACGGTCGCCTGTGCCGAGCACGGGCAGGAAGGGCGGGGGGACCCCGGGACGCGGGAGTCGAACCTGTCGCTCCTGGGACTCATCGGCATCCTCGACCCGCCCCGCGACGCCTCCCGGACGACCATCGCGGCCTGCGAACGCGCCGGTATCACCCCCGTCCTCATCACCGGCGACCACCCGCTCACCGCGCGGGCGGTGGCCCTGCGCTCGGGCATCACCGCCCAGGAGGGCCAGGTCACCACGGGTGAACGGATCCGCACCGGCACCGCGGGCGACCTCACCCACCTGTGTGTGTACGCCCGGACCACTCCGGAGCAGAAACTGGACATCGTCCAGGCGTGGCGCGAGTCGGGTCACGTCGTGGCGATGACCGGGGACGGCGTCAACGACGGGCCCGCCCTGCGCCGAGCCGACATCGGCGTGGCCATGGGACAGCGCGGCACCGAGGTGGCCCGTCAGGCGGCCGACCTCGTACTCGCCGACGACAACCTGGGCACGGTGGTCTCCGCCGTCGAGGAGGGCCGCCGTGTCTACGCCAACGTCCGCCGGTTCCTGCTGTACGCCCTCGCCGGCGGCACCGCCGAGATCCTGGTGATGCTCCTGGGCCCGTTCTGGGGCATGCCCCTGCCCCTGCTCCCGGCCCAGATCCTGTGGATCAACCTGCTCACCCACGGCCTCCCGGGCGTGGCCCTGGGAGCGGAGCCGGGCGCCCCGGATGTGATGCGCCACCCGCCCAGACCTCCTGAGGAGAGCGTGCTCGGCGCCGGCCTGTGGCCCCGGATCCTGGCCATGGGCGCCTTCGTCGCCACCGTCACCCTGGCGGCCGGGGTCTGGGCGCGGGAGACCGGCCGCCCCTGGCAGTCCATGATGTTCCTGGTGCTCGGCGCCACCCAGCTCGGTGTCGCCCTGGGTTCCCGGGCACGGCCGGGCAGCCTCGCCAACCCCTTCCTGCTGCTCGCCGTCGGGGCGGCGCTGGTCCTCCAGGCGGCCGGCGTGTATCTGCCGCCCCTGCGCGCCCTGTTGGGCACCGAGCCGCTGCCCCCCGGGGACCTCGCCGTCGCGTGTGTCCTCTCCGGCCTCGGGCACATCGTCATGCGCGTACAGGCGCGGCTGGTCCCGGAACGGCCACCCCGGACGGGCTCCGCCGTCCGCGAGGTGCGACGGGGCGGAGGTGAGGCGGGCGCCGGGTAGGTCTGGCGGAGGCCCGGCCGAGCGCCCCGCCGGCTCCGTCCCTTCCGGCACGGGGAGCGGTTACAGACCCTGCGACAGCAGCAGTTCGTGGGCGAGCCGCGCGCCGCGTGCCGCCTCCTCGGGCGGAACGTCCTTCGACGGGATGTTCTCCAGGCCGTGGGCGAGTGCCCGGACCGCCTCGGCCAGGGTTCCGACCTGTGTTTCCAGCCGACTCAACCGGGCTTCCGGTCCGGGCTCGGCATCGGATGCTTCGGGATGGTTGTGCGTCATGTCGTGCCTCCCCACGAGGCGGTGACAAACCGGGCCTCAGCTCGGTGGGAACGAACGAACGCCCGCGAATCGGCGGTCGTGTGCATGTGTGCGTCGGGCCGGGGAACACAAGGGTGGCCCGGCCGGTGCTCGCTCATCGGTGCTCACGCATCCACATCCCGCCTCTCTGCCTGACTTCCACTGTGTCACCGCTGATGAGTCGTGTCCTGGTGGCGGGAAGACCTGGCGGGTGGGCCGGATGGCCCCGTGGTGGGCCGAGCGGCCGTGACTGGGAGCCATGAGGCTCATCCGGCGGCCGGGGACGAGCTGGCAGGCTCGATGAGGGAGCACACGGGCCGACCTGCCGCGCGTCCGTGAGAGGAGTCGGGAGATGCACCACAGAACGGTCGGAGAGCTCATGACGCGCCCCGTGGTCCGGGCGCCGCGCGACATGCCGTTCAAGGAACTCGTGGCACTGCTCACGGAGCACGATGTCACCGCCGTGCCGGTCGTGGACGACTCCGGACGACCGATCGGTGTGCTGTCCGAGGCCGATCTGCTCCGCAAGTCGTCCGGTCAGGCCGACCCGTCGGGTCTGTTGCCCCTTCCGCACCTGGAGGCGTGGGAGCGCGCGAAGGCGCAGGGGGCGAGGGCGGAGGAGCTGATGTCGGCGCCCGCGGTGTGCGCGCGTCCGGAGTGGACGGTCGTCGAGGCGGCTCGGGTGATGTCGGACCGGAACGTCAGGCGGCTGCCCGTGGTGGACGAGACCGGCGAGCTGCTCGGCATCGTCAGCCGGGGCGACCTGTTGCGGGTCTTCCTGCGCCATGACGACGCGATCCGCGACGAGATCGAAAGGGATCTGCTGCGGCGGACCCTGCGTCTGGCGCCCTCGGCCGTGACGGTCCAGGTGCGGCAGGGCGAGGTCACGCTGGACGGGTCGGTCGAGGCCAGGAGCCTGGTCCCGGTCATCGTGCGGCTGTGCCGGGGGGTGGACGGGGTGGTCTCGGTCGACGAGCACATCGCCTATGGCACCGATGACACCGGCGGCTCCGCCGTGGCCGCGTGAACCCGGCAGGAGGCACCGGCATGGAAGACGCCACGGAACACACCACGGAACAAGTGGTCACCGTGGGCCTCGACGGCTCGGCCGAGAGCCTGGCCGCCGCCCACTGGGCCGCCGACGAGGCGGAGCGGCGTGAGCTGGCGCTGCGTCTGACGCACGCCTGGATCCTGCTGTCCCCGCCCACGCCGGACAGCCCCACGGCGGACGACCAGAACTACTGGGCGCGGCGGATCGTGCACGACGCCCACGCCGAGCTGGCCCGCGAGCATCCGCGGCTGACCATCGTCGAGGACCTGGTCGCGGACGAGGCCGAGACGGCCCTGCTCGACGCGGCCGCGCGGTCCCGCATGCTGGTGCTCGGGTCCCGGGGGCTGGACCGGGTGGCCAGCTTCTTCCTGGGCGACATCGGATCGCACACCATCGCACGGGCGGAGCGGCCCGTGGTGCTGATGCGCGCGGCGGGGAGAACGGACGGACGCCGGCGTCATGTGGTCGTGGGCCTGAGCCTGCACGGTCCCCAGGACAACCTCCTCGAGTTCGCCTATGTCACCGCGTTCACCCGCGATGTGCCGCTGCACGCCGTCCACGGAAGAAAGCCGGACCGGGCACACACCGCCGCCCGGGGGACGGAATCCGACGTGGCTCAGGTCTTCACGGAGCAGGCGCGCCGGGAACTGGACGAGGTGCTGCGGCCGTGGCGGGAGAAGTTCCCCCGGGTGCGGGTGATCGACGAGGTCCGGCTGGAGAGCCCCGCCCAGGCCGTCGTACGGGCCGCGTCCGACAGCGATCTGCTGATGCTCGGACGGCGGAAGCACCCGCCCGCGCTGGGTCCCCGCCTGGGCCCCGTGGTGCAGGCGGCGGTGCACCACGCGGGCTGTCCGGTCGCCGTCGTCCCGCATGAATGAGCGGGACGCGGCAGTGGCGGGACGGATGGCCACGGTCGGCGGAAGGGGACACGGATGACGGGCACCTCTCGTCCCGATACCGTCCACGCCCTGCTCGCCGACGGCACCACCGTCGAGATACGCCCCGCCCGGCCACAGGACCGCGACGAGGTGCTGCGCATGCACCAGGAGCTGTCTCCCGAAGCCACCCGGCTGCGTTTCTTCGCCGTCAGCCCGCACTACGGACAGGAGGCGGCGGAGCGCATCTGCGCACCGGGACACCCCGGTTACCGTGCGCTCGTCGCGGTGGCCCGTGGCCGGGTGATCGGAGTGGCCGAGTACACCATGTTGCCGACGTCCCCCGGCGAACCGGTGTCCGCCGATATCGCCCTGGCCGTCGCCGAGCGCCGCCATGGCCAGGGCATCGGCACACTGCTGCTCGAACACCTCGTCCACGCGGCCCGGGAGGCGGGCATCTCCGCCTTCACCGCCGAGGCGCTCGCCGAGAACCACGAGGTCCTGAAGGTCTTCGCCGATCTGGGGCTGCGCACCTCCCGCCACTTCGACGGCACCGACGTCCGCTGCACCGTCCACCTGGCGGAGGACGAGCACTATCTGGCGGCGGTGGACCGGCGGGGCCGCATCGCCGACGTGGCCAGCCTGCGGCCACTGCTGCGGCCGCGTTCGGTGGCCGTGGTCGGCGCGGGCCGGCGGCCCGGCTCGGTGGGGCGGGCCGTGCTGGGCAACCTGCGGTCCGGGGGCTTCACCGGTGCGCTGTACGCGGTCAACCCGCACACTCAGGTCATCGAGGGGACACCGGCGTTCCCGTCCGTGGCGGCCCTGCCGCTCGTACCCGATCTCGTCGTGCTCGCGGTACCGGCGCCCACGGTTCCCGAGGTCGCCGAAGAGTGCGGCACGGCGGGGGTGCGGGGGCTGGTGGTCCTGACGGCAGGGCTCGACACCGGTCAGGCGGAGGCGCTGTTCACCTGCTGCCGGCGCTCCGGTATGCGGCTGGTGGGTCCCAACTGTCTGGGGATCGCCGACACGGCCGACGAGGCGCGCTTGAACGCCACGTTCGCCGCGCATCCCCCGCTGTCCGGGTGCGTGGGTGTCGCCGTGCAATCCGGTGGCGTCGGCATCGCGCTGCTCGAACGGTACGGCCGGCTCGGCGTCGGTGTGTCCGGCTTCGTCTCGCTCGGCGACAAGTACGACGTCAGCGGCAACGACATGCTCCAGTGGTGGGAGGCGGACCCCCGCACCCGGCTCGCCGTGCTCCACCTGGAGTCCTTCGGCAATCCGCGGGCCTTCTCGCGCACCGCGCGCCGCGTCGCCCGCACCATGCCCGTCCTCACCGTGGACGCGGGCCGATCGGACGCCGGACGACGCGCCGCCGCCTCGCACACCGCCGCCGCGGCCACCCCCACCATGACCCGAAGTGCCCTGTTCACCCAGGCCGGCATCATCGCCACCCGGAGCATCGCCGAACTCGTCGACACCACGGCCCTGGTGCACGCCCAACCGCTGCCCGCGGGCTCCCGCGTCGCCGTGGTGAGCAACGCCGGAGGCGCCGGTGTGCTCGCCGCCGACGCCTGCGTCGACGCCGGGCTCGCGGTGCCCGCCCTGGACTCCTCCCTGGCCGGTGCGTTGCGGGCGGTCCTGCCACCCGGTGCCGCCACCGGCAACCCTGTGGACACCACGGCCGCCGTCACCGCCGACCGGATGCGCTCCTGCGTGGACCGGCTGGCGGCGACGGCGGCCGTGGACGCCGTACTGGTGGTGCTCGTTCCCACCGCGCTGGCCACCGGAACCCGCGACGATCCGCTCCTGGCCCTCACCGAGGCGCCAGGGCGTCGCCCCCGCCCGGTGGCTGCGGTCCTGCTCGACCAGGAAGCCCCCGTGCGGCTCCTGGCGAGCGCCGACGACCACCCCGTCCCCGCCTATTGCGAGCCGCGGTCGGCGGCCCGTGCCCTCGCCCATGCCGCCCGCTACGCGCGCTGGCGCGCCGAACCACCGGGCAGCGTTCCCGCGCTGTCGGGGATCGACCATACGGGTGCGGCCGAACTCGTGGAGACTTTCCTCTCCCGCCACGCGGACGGTGGCTGGCTCGACCCGTGTGCCTGCGCGGCCCTGCTCGACCGCTACCACATCCCCCAGCTGCCCTGGGCCTGGGCCGAGGACGAGGACACCGCCGTGGCCGCCGCGCGGCACCTGGTGGAGGACGAGCACGGCCGGGTGGCCCTCAAGGCGTACTGGCCCGGACTGGTGCACAAGAGCGACCAGGGCGCGCTGCGGCTCGACCTGGAGTGGCCGGACCAGGTACGCCACGCCTACCGGGAGCTGCGGACGCGCTTCGCGGACCGGATGACCGGCGTTCTCCTACAGCCCATGGCCCGCCGGGGCGTGGAGCTGTTCGCCGGCGTCGCCCAGGATGAGGTGTTCGGCCCGCTGGTGCTCTTCGGCCTCGGCGGCACCGCCACCGAACTCCTCGCCGACCACGCCGCCAGGCTCGCCCCGCTCACCGACCGCGATGCCCACAGCCTCCTCACCGCCCCGCGCTGTGCCCCCCCTGCTGTTCGGATACCGGGGCGGTGAGCCGGTGGACCTGAAGGCGCTGGAGCAGTTGCTGCTGAGGCTCTCCCGGATGGCCTGCGACCTCCCGCAGCTCGCCGAGACCGACCTCAACCCGGTGGTGGCCCGCCCCGACGGAGTGATGGCGCTGGACGCGCGGCTGCGCATCCTGCCACGCCATGCGCACGACCCCTACCTGCGGCGACTGCGCGCCGCCCGGCGGTGGGCCTGAAGGCGCCGGGGACGGGGCGCGGTCACGTCTGCTGCGGGACGATGGCGACCGGGCACGCGGAGTGGTGGAGCACGGCATGGCTGACCCGGCCGAGCTGCAGACCACCGTGGTCCCGGCGGCGGAGGGCGCCGACCACCAGCAGATCGGCCTGTTCCGACATCTCCAGCAGAACCCGGTGCGCCGGTCCCTCGATCACATCACGGTGGACCGAGACGCCACCCTCCTCGCGCTCGACCGGGTCCAGCACCTCGCTGAGGATGGTCGCGGCCTGCTCCTCGTAGATCAAGGTGGCCGCCCCGTGCACGAGCAACGACTGGCCCGCGCCCGCGTGCGCGGGGCGCCGCCAGGTGCGTACGGCGTGGAGTTCGGCGTCCCGCGCCCGCGCCTCCCGGAAGGCGAACCGGACGGCTGCCGACCCCTCCGCGAGGTCGCCGACCGCGAGGAGCACACGCCGGAAGGCCCCTTGACGGCCGCGCTCTCCGCCACGCACCACGATCACCGGGGAGACCGCACGCGCCGCCACGGCCAGGCTCACCGACCCCAGCACCGTGTCCACCAGCTCGCCCCTGCCACGGGACCCGGTGACCACGCCGAACGCCTCACGGCTGTGCTCCAGCAACGCGGTGACGGTGTCTTCGGCCAGCACTTCGGCGGACACCTTCACATCCGGATCACGCAACCGCGCCCGTTCCGCGCAGGAGGCGACGATGTGCTCGGCCACGATCTCCCCCGAGGGGCGTTCCGTGCTGAACGAGGGGAGCCGGCCCTCGTACCGCTCCCACCGGGAGGCGTGGATCAGGCGCAGCGGCAGCTCATGGCGCGCCGCCTCGTCCACCGCCCAGTCCACGGCCTCCAGGCTGGATTCGGACCCGTCAACACCCACGACCAGCGGGAGCGCCATCATCCCCACCGCCCTTCCTGCGGTCGACTCGTCCGCTCCGGGTACCCCCGCGGCCGCACTCGCACCACGCCGGTTCCTGGGGACGGGCACATCGGCTCGATTCGGTGACCCGCGCCGACCCCGCCCGTCACGGCGCGGCCCCGGCCAGGACCGTCCCGGGGAAGCCCGGGGTGCGCCAGACCTCACCCGCCGCGGTGATCCCCAGCGCCTCGTGGCCGTCCAGCGCCTCGACCCAGGCGCGGGCCCCGCCGCCCATGGCGAACGCGGCGGTGGCGTAGGCGTCGGTCCGGGTGAGGTGACGGCCGGTGAGGGTGAGCGAGAGCAGCCCGGTGGCGGGCCGGCCGGTGTGCGGGTCCAGCACATGCGCACCGCGCTCGGCCGTGCCCGAGGTGGCGACGGCCAGGTCGTGTCCGGTGACGACGGCGGCCGGCTCCCCTGGGCGGGCGGGGTGGGCGATGCCGATCCGCCAGGGCGTGCCGGGGGCGGCTTCGCCACGCGACTGGAGGTCGCCGCCGCCGTTGACGCAAGTGTTGTGGGCGCCCGCCGCGTCCAGCATCTGGGAGACCCGCTCGACCGCCCAGCCCTTGACCATCCCGGAGGGGTCGAGCCGGCCGCCGGGGGTGTGGCTGAACCAGCCGCCGGTGGCGCGCGCCGCTTCCGCGCACAGCGCGAACACCTCGGTCACCTCCGGCCCGTACCGCTCCGGGACCGGCTCGCCACGGCCCAGGCGGCTGATCACGCTGTTGGGGCGGTAGGTCGAGAAGACCTCGTCCACATGGTGCAGCCAGCCCACGGCCTCCCGCAGGGCCCGGTGGACGGACGGGGTGACCGGGTCACGGAGGTCGAAGGAGAACACCGTGCCCATGACGTGCTCGACGTGGCGCAGCCCACGGGCGGGCGCGGAGGCATCAGACACCGGCCCTGTCCAGTGCGCTCTGGAGGGACCGGGTGTATCCCTCGCTGGTGTAGGTGGCGCCGGAGACCGCGTCGATGTGGGCGCTCTGGGCGCTCAGCGCCTCCTGGGTCAGCTGCGGTACGGCGTAGGAGTTGATCTCCTGGGAGCGGGGGCGGTCGGACGGTGTCCGGAGCGCCTTGACGGCGGTGATCCTGCCGCCTGAGACCGTGACGGCCACCTGGACCGGGCCGTACACGGTGTTGCTCACGTCTCCGGTGTAGGTGGCGGAGGCGCCGGAGGTGCCGCCTGAGGGTGCGGGGGACGACGTTCCCGACCGGCCGGTGCCGGGCGACGGGGACGACGACGCTCCCGGAGTCCTGGAGGCCGGCGGCGACGCCGCCATGGCCGTGGCGGGGTTCTGGTGTGGTTTGAGCGACAGCAGCAGGACGATGCCCGCCACGGTCGAGACGGTGGTGACGGCGGTCTTGCGCACGGAGGTCTCCTTCGGGTGCGGCGCGGTGCGGTGCGGATCGGACTCAGAACGCGAACGACTCGTGGTGGACGCGGCGGCGCGGCACCCCGGCGTCGCGCAGGGCGCGCCGGGCGGCCTCCGTCATGCCGGGCGGGCCGCACAGGTAGACGTCACGTTCGGTGAGGTCGGGCACCAGGCCGCGCAGTCCCTCGGCGGTCAGCGGGGAGGAGTGGACGGCCGGCTCGTCGACGACGTAGTGGACGACCGCCCCGCGCGCGGCGGCCACGCCGTCCAGTTCGGCGCGGAGCGCCAGGTCCTCGGGGCGCCGGGCCCGGTAGACCAGGGTCACCTCGCCGGGCAGCGTCTCGAAGAGGGTCCGCAGCGGGGTGATCCCGACGCCGCCGCCCAGCAGGAGGGTCTTGCGGGCGCGGCGGCGGCGTGCGGTGAAGCCGCCGTACGGGCCCTCGGCGAGCACCCGGGTGCCGGGTTCGAGGCGGGCGAGCGCCGCGCTGTGGCCACCGGACGCCTTGACGGTGATCCGCAGATACGCCGGGTGCGGGACGGCCGACAGCGAGTAGGGGTTGGCGGCCCACCACAGGCCGTGGGTCAGGAACCGCCACCGGAAGAACTGGCCGGGCTCGGCGCACAGCTCCGTCAGCCGGTCGCCCGACAGGTACACCGACACCACACCCGGGGCCTCCGGCCGGACCCCGGTGACGTACAGCCGGTGGCGCAGCGCCCGGCGTACCGGGACGGCGAACCGGTACCAGGCCAGCAGCGCCGCCGCTCCGATGTAGAGCGTGTACCAGGCCAACTGGGCGGGGCGGTCGCCGACGAAGTCGGCCCCGTCGGAGAGCTGGTGCCCGAAGACGAGGAAGACCGCGAGGTAGGTCGCGAAGTGCAGGAAGTGCCACGTCTCGTAGGAGACGCGGCGGCGCACGGCGCGCGCGGACACGCACGCGGTGACGAGGAAGAGCAGGAAGCCGATCGTGCCCTTGAGCAGGTCCGGGTAGTGGAGCACCAGGGTGGTGGTCTGGTCCACCACCCCGGTGTGCGATTCCAGCGCGTACCCCCAGATGATCAGCAGCACGTGGGCGCAGGCCAGCGAGACCGTGTACCGGCCGCCCATGGCGTGCCAGCGGGCCAGCCGGTCGGTGCCGACGGCGCGGTCCAGGAGCGGTACGCGGGCCATGAGGATCAGCAGCACCGCACACGCGTAACCGGCGAGCAGCCCGGTGATCCGCCCCGCGCCGGTCAGCCAGTCCGCCGCGCCGACGACCGAGGACGTGTCGCTCCACCACAGCGCCAGGACGGCGGCGGCCCCGCCCCAGATCACCAGGTGCGCGAGGGCCGGGACGGGGCTGGGCGGGCGCGGTGCCGACCGGGCCGGGCGGGTCACGGCCGGGACCGGCGTTGTCGTGCTGGTCATGGGATTCCTCTCGGTGAATTGCCTGGTCAGAGTGGTCGGCGAAGTTCTGAAAACCCTATGAACAGGGGCGAAGCGCTCGGAATTCAGAGGAAACTCAGAGGAAGGCCGGGCCTTGGCACGACGCGTCCCGAGGGATGCTGGACGCATCATGGATACGCACACCACCAGCCGTTTTCTGCTGCGGCCCGACGGCGCCCGGGTCCGCGTCCTGGTCGTCGACGACGAGCCCGATCTGACCGATGTGCTGTCGGGGGCGCTGCGCTACGAGGGCTGGGAGGTCCGTACCGCCGCCGACGGCGCGTCCGCGCTGGAGGCGGTGCGGACGTTCCGCCCGGACGCGGTGGTACTCGACTGGATGCTGCCGGACACCGACGGGCTCACGGTGCTGCGCGCGATCCGGGCGGAGCTGCCGGATGTGTGCGTGCTGTTCCTGACCGCCCGGGACGCGGTGGAGGATCGGATCGCGGGGATCACGGCGGGCGGCGACGACTACGTGACCAAGCCGTTCAGCCTGGAGGAGGTGCTGGCCCGGCTGCGCGGGCTGCTGCGCAGGGCCGGGATGGCGCGGGAGCCGGACGACGACCGGCTGGTGGTCGGGGATCTGGTGATGGACGAGCAGGCGCGGGAGGTGACCCGCGGGGGCGTGGCCGTGGAGCTGTCCCGCACCGAGTTCGAACTGCTGCGGTTCCTGATGCGCAACCCCCGGCGGGTGCTGTCCAAGGCGCAGATCCTGGACCGGGTGTGGAGCTATGACTTCGGCGGCCAGGCGCATGTGGTCGAGCTGTACATCAGCTATCTGCGCAAGAAGATCGACGCCGGACGGGCGCCGCTGATCCACACGGTGCGCGGGGTGGGCTACGTGCTGAAGGCGGAGGTCTCGTGAGGCGGCCGCGCACCGGTCGGCTGCTGAGGTGGCTGCCCCGGACGCTGCGCGCCCGGCTGACCGCCGGTCTGGTGGTGCTGCTGGCGGTGGCATGTCTGGCGGTGGGGCTGACCACGGTGTTCGCGCTGGAGGGGTTTCTGGTGCGCCGGCTGGACCAGCAGCTGACGGCGGCCGGCGGCCGGTTCCCGGCCAGCCTGGAGCACGGTGAGCGGCGGCCGGACGCCGACAACCGGCCCGACACCCGTGGCCAGTCGGACGGCACCTTCGGCGCCCGGCTGGTGGACGGTACGCCGACCGACGCGGCGGTGGTGCGCGACCAGACGGACGCCGCCGTACCGCTGACCGGCGCCGACCGGCGGGTCCTGGCCACGGTGCCGGTGGACGGCGCCGGCCACAGCATCCGGCTCACCGCGCTCCACGGCTACCGGGTCGCGGCGGTCGCGGGGGACGACGGCGACGTCCTGATCACCGGGCTGCCGCTGCGCCCGGTGGAGGAGACCGTGCACCGGCTGGAGCTGGTGGAGACCGTGGTGTTCGGCAGCGCGCTGCTGGTGACCGGGGTGGCCGGGGCGCTGTGGGTCCGTCTGTCGCTGCGCCCGCTGCGGCGGGTGACCACGACCGCCGCGGGCGTGGCCGAGCTGCCGCTGGCCAGCGGTGAGGTGGCCATGCCGCCACCGGTGCCGGACACCGATCCGCACACCGAGGTGGGCCAGGTGGGCACCGCGCTCAACCGCATGCTCGGCCACGTCGGGGACGCGCTGGGCCGTCGCCAGGCGAGCGAGGAGCGGCTGCGGCACTTCGCCGCCGACGCCAGCCACGAGCTGCGCACCCCGGTGGCCTCCGTCCGCGGCCACGCGGAGCTGGCACTGCGCCATCCGGGTCCGGTGCCGGCCGAGGTGCGGCACGCGCTGGAGCGGATCCAGTCCGAGTCGGAGCGGATGTCCACGCTCGTGGACGATCTGCTGCTGCTCGCCCGGCTCGACGCGGGGCGGCCGCTGGCCCGCGCGCCGGTCGACCTGACCCGGCTGGTGCTGGACGCGACGGGCGACGCACGGGCCGCCGGTCCGGGACACCGCTGGACGCTGGAGCTGGCCGAGGAGCCGGTCACGGTCGTCGGCGACGAGCACCGCCTCCAGCAGGTGGTGGGCAACCTGCTGGCCAACGCCCGTATCCACACCCCGCCCGGCACGCGGGTCACGGTCCGGCTGGCACCGGCCGGCGAGGACTGGGCCGAGTTCAGCGTGGCGGACGACGGTCCCGGGGTTCCCCAGGCGCTCCGGGACGAGGTGTTCGAGCGGTTCGCCCGCGCCGACCCGGGGCGGGCTCGGGCCGCGGGCGGCACCGGACTGGGTCTGGCGATCGCCCGCGCCGTCATCGCGGCACACGGCGGCACGGTCACGCTGGGCGGCGCGCCGGGCGCCACCACCTTCCGGGTCCGCCTTCCCCGCCGCACCACGGCGCCCGATCCGGCTGACACGGCGCCCGATCCGGGCTGACCGGGGCCGGCGGGCGGTGGCCGCGGCGAGGTCAGGCGTTGCGCGGAAGGAGGCCGACGCCGTCGGCGTGGCGCAGCGGGGTGGCAGGTGATGCCGCCGAAGGTGACGGGCACGTCGAGGTCGCCGGTGGACGCGGGGGCGCGTCGGGAACGCTCCCGCTCCCGGGAACGCTCCCGCTCCCGGTAACGCTCCACCGGGGCGCCCGCCGGATGCTGGAACGCGAGGCGGCGGAGGACGGCGTCAGCACCCTGGCGGGCGCGGGGCACCTGGGCGCCGCGTGAGGCGGATCAGTCGGCGGTGCGCTGCTCCAGCGCCTCCCGCAGACGGCGCGAGGCGCTCTCCATATGCCGGGCCATCGCCGCTCGGGCGGCCTGCGCATCGCCCTTCTCGACCGCCTCGAAGATCGGCACATGGTCGGCGTAGGCGACCTCGCGGGGCCGTACGGCGCCGGTGCGCTCGACCCAGCCGCGCTGGATCACGGCGCGCATGCCCTTGAGCATGTCCCGCAGGACCGTGTTCCCGGCCAGTTCGGCGAGGGTCGCGTGGAACGCGGTGTCCGCCTCGGCGAACTCCGCGTCGGGGCATTCGCGCATCGCGGCGAGCCGGGCCCGCAGCAGCCGCACCCCCGCCTCGTCGCGGGTCTCGGCGGCCAGACCCGCGACGACGACCTCGAGTTCGGCACGGGCCCGCAGCATGTCCTGCGCGCCGCGCTCGCCGAGCACCAGGCCGAGTTCGAAGAGGCGGTACAGGACGTCGGAGTCGGCGCCGCGGAAGTAGGTGCCGCTGGACTGCCGGATCTCCAGGAGCCCCAGGAATCCGAGGGATTTGATGGCCTCGCGCACGGTGGGCCGGTTGACTCCGAGCATCTCGGTGAGCCGGCGCTCCGAGGGGATGCGGTCGCCGGGCTGGACCGCGCCGGACATCAGATAGTCGATGAGGCGGCGCGAGACCTCGGCGGCCAGCGGTTCCCTCGGCTCGACCGTGATTCTCGAGAGTTCGGCCATGGATTCCCTCACTTCGGTGTGGATGAGTCAGCCGGAAGTCTAGTTTCCTACCGGCCGACCGGTCATCCGGTTGGCCGCGCCCGGAACCACGAGGACGCCGTGGGGGACAGGGGCCGTCCCCCACGGCGTCCATGACGCGGCAGGCCGGTGGGCTCCTCGGTCAGCCGGCCGGGGCGAGCGTGATGTCGTGTCGCTGGGCGTGGCCGGGCGCCACCAGCAGGAACTCCGCACGCGGCGCATGCGCCGGGCTGGACGCGATCAAGGTGTAGCCGCCGGGTCGCAGACCGGGCAGCCGGTAGCCACCGCCGGCGGCCCGGACCAGGGCCTCGCGCTTGCCCCGATCGCTGATCACGGTGATCCACGCCGAACAGCCGTCCGGGTGCGCCGGGCAGTGCAGCGCGCCGCTGACGGTGACCGTCCCGGAGCCGGCGGAAGACGTGGACCCGGCGGAAGACGCGGTGGCGGCAGGCGCCGTCGTGCGGTGGCCGGCGGCGGGGGCGCCCGCGCTGTGGGCGCGCGCCGTGTTCGTGGCCGTGCCGGGACGCAGGGTGGCCGCCCAGGCGGCGAGGGCCGTGTGGGTGCGGTCGGCCGGAGCGGTCCGTGTGGTGGGCGGGGTGGTCGTCGCCAGCCCCCGGCCCTCCGCGAGCGCGGCGAGCGCCTCGTCCAGCGCCGCCAGCTCGTGCAGCGCGGTGTGCAGCCGGTCGGCGCGTGGCCGGTCGGCGGTGCGCAGATGGTCCGTCAGCTCGTGGATCAGGGGACTGACCCGGACCCAGGTGCCGCCCTCCTCGCCCTTCGTGATGCGCCGGTCCAGGGCGTGGAGGGAGTCGACGAAGACATCGCAGACGCGCCGCAGACGGGCGGCCGACTCAGGAGCGAGGCGGATGTCGACGTCCGCCGCCGCGGCCAGGGTGTGTGCGTGCCGGGTGGCGGTGTTGAGAATCCCGAGCGCGCTCTCGTTGCCGCGCCCCCGGCCGCCCAGCGGCATCCGGACCAGTGGCCTGACCACGCTGCGCACCTGGAGGAGGGCGGCGTCCAGGGCGCGGGCCGCGCCGCGCAGCCGGACCGGGGCCTTGGGATCGGTCCAGCGCAGGGCGACCTGCTGGATCAGGTGTTCCATCGCGGACAGGTAGCCGCGCTGGACCTCGCCGGCGACCTTGCGGGTCGAGACCGGGAAGATCACCGCGGCGCAGACGGTGGCTATCGCGCAGCCCAGCGCGTTGTCCATCAGACGCTGCGTCAGCAGCCAGTTGACGTCGTCGTACGGCGTGGTCAGGCCGTACATCTGGACGAGCGCGGCGACCAGGCCGACGACCCAGTACGCGTACTGGCGCTGCATGCCCCAGGAGCCGATGGCCAGCCCGCCGACGATCACCGCCAGGGTCCACCAGATGTGGCCCGGCCCGATCAGGTGCAGCAGGACGATGCCGATGACCGCGCCGACGGCCGTGCCCACCACACGGTGTGCGAGCTTGCGCAACCGCTCATGGGTGGTGTTCGTGCCGAACAGCGTGATCATCACGCCGACCAGGCCCCAGTAGAAGCGCTGCCCGTTGATGGCGTCGGCCAGCGGGCACGTGATGGCGGCGGCGACCCCGGCCTGGAGCGGGGCGCGCAGAGAGGGAACGGCGCGCCGCCACCCCGGACCGGCCTGCGCGGCGGCGACCCGCTTGGCGGCGGGACCGGCTTCGGCCGGACGGTTGCGCTCCAGCGCCACGGTGGGCTGGAACGGCACCCTGGCCCGCACGGTGGACGAACTCCACCCCAGCTCCAGCCAGCGGGCGAGGGATTCGGCGAGCCCGTCCAGCAGGTCCGCGACACGGTGGGCCAGGGCGCGCACCTCCGCCTGCTCCGCGCTCGTCCCTTCGGGGACGGCGGCGGCCTGCTGCCGGATCAGCTCGGCGGCCGGGCGCAGCGCGTCGGCCTGCCCCAGATGGGTGTCGCGGGCGATGACCAGGCCGATCACGAGTGTTTCGCGCAGCGGAGCCGGCACCTGGCGGGCCGTCAGCTTCTGGATCGCCTGGCCGATGCCCTGGAGGGCGAGCTCGGCGTCGAAGAGGTACTGGTGCAGCAGCTCGGCGGTGTCCGGGTCGGCCGCGACCTCGGGCTGGGCGAGGTGGCCGTCGATGGTGACGGTGGTGATGTTCAGCCGGCGCTGCGCGCGGCTCATCCGTTTGACCGCCGTGGCCTGGTCGGCGTCGGGGTCCAGGGCGGTGGCGGCGGCGTCCGCGATCCTGCGGGCCTCGACGAGGAAGGCGCGCTGGGTGCGCAGCAGGTCCTCACGCGGCATCGGGTAGCACAGCAGCAGCCGGGCGAGCAGTACGGCCACCGAGGCCACCAGGGCGATGACGGCGAGCGGCCCACAGGTGTCCAGCGGGATGACGATGATGCCGCCGACCATGAAGGCGTTGAAGGTCATCATGCCGGTCAGCAGGCCGATGGGACCGAAGCGGGCCAGGAAGAACGCGAAGGCCAGCGTCACCACCAAGAGGGTGAGGTCGAGCATCCGGTGCGCATGCGCCCATGAGGCGATCGGCAGGGCGGCGCAGTAGGGCAGGGGCATCCACAGGCTGGAACGCGCCAGTCGCAGCGGGGTGTTCTCGGCCACCACGAAGGCGCTCATCAGCCCCATCATGCCGCCGACCACCATGCCCAGCATGGTGGGCACGTCCAGGACATGCGTCATCCCGTAACCGACCGAGAGGGAGACGGTCATGGACACCAGCGCTCGCCACCCCGCCTGAAGGTGGCCGAGGCCGGGATCGGCGGCGAGCACCCAGTCCCACCAGCGTCTGGGTCCGCCGACTCGGGGCGGGGCGAATCCACGGGCAGGGTGCGTGGGGTGCGGGTCCGTGGCCGACGGGGGTGAGTCGATAGCCGGCGTCGTCAACTGGCCTCCGTTTCTCTGGCGGGTACAAGGGGTGTGGCCGGACGTGCGGGGCGGTCACACAGTCGCGCGGTGCCCCGGAGCGGCCGGACGTACGCAGGACGCGGAGAGCCCGCCGATGTCGCTCAGTGGCCCTCTCGGGCCCTGCCCCATCCGACACTCGTCGGGTCCCAGCGAACGATGCATTGGCCAATTATATAAGTGGCTTTCACTTCGGCGGTGGCCGGGGCACCACGCCGGGACCGCCGGTCCGCCACGCCGGAGGCGTCATCTCCTCACCGCCGCAGTCCGTTTCACCCCAGGCAGCCCGTGATGCACCCCGGCGTCGCGGACGTTGTGGCATCCGTGGCGGAGTCGGCGGCTCGGCGGCTCGGTGTCTCACCGGCCCGGTCGGGTGACTCGCCCGGATCACAGCCTCAGCGTCGCCGCCACCGGCAGGTGGTCGCTGTCGGTGGCGGGCAGGGTCCAGGACGCGCGCGGATCCACGCCGCGCACGAGTATGTGGTCGATCCTCGCCACGGGGAGGGAGGCGGGCCACGTGAGCCCGAACCCGGCGCCCGCCTCGCTCTGGGCCGAGCGCAGTCGGGAGGTGACGGCGGACAGCGCCCGGTCCTCGAAGGTGCCGTTGAAGTCGCCCACGAGCACGGTGCGCCCCGCCGGTTCGGCCCGCAGGGCGTCGCCGAGGCGGTGCGCGGCGGCGTCGCGCGCGGTGGTGGCGAAACCCGAGAAGGGAGTGAACCGGACCGACAGCAGATGGGCGACGAAGACGGTGACCGGCCCCTTGGGTGTCCGCACGGTGGCGCGCAGGGCGCGTGGCCAGGGCGCGATGTCCACCGTGCGGGAGGCGTCGATGGGGTAGCCGCTCCACAGTCCGACCGTGCCCCGCACCACGTGGTACGGGTAGGTGGCGGCCAGTGTTCTCTCGTACTCCGCTGTCGCGCTGCCCAGCTCTTCGAGGGCCAGCACATCGGCACCGGAGGCGGCGAGGGCGCGTGCGGTGTGCGCGGGGTGCGGGTTGTGCTCGTTGACGTTGTGGGACACCACGGTCAGGTCTCCGCCGTCCGCCCGCTTGTCGAGGAGCGTCCCGCCGAACAGCGAGCACCAGGTGAGCGCGGGCAGGACGACGGCCACGGCGGCGGTCGCGGACCGGCGGACGAGGGCACAGAGCAGCAGCGTCGGCACGGCCAGCCCGGTCCAGAGCAGAAAGGTCTCCACGAGGCTGCCGAGGTGGCCGACCTGGTTGGGGATATGGGCGTGGAACAGCATCGCCGCCGCGGCCGTCAGCGCGAGCACGGCGATGGTCCGGCCCCGCCGCCAGACGCCGCCGGTCGTGGCGCTCTCGTCGGTCTCGGGCGGGGGAGCGGGCGCCGGCGGTGTGGAAGGGGTGTCGAGGGAGGTGGTCATGGTGCTTTCACCAGGTCCCGGAGGTGGTCGTCGACACCCACCGTCGTACGGCCTCGATCAGGGTGCGGCTGCTGTCGAGCGCGGCCTGGAGCCCCTCCTGGGGGCTGGAGCCCGCGCGCTGGTGGAGGACGACGCCGAGGATCAGCCGGTCGTGTCCCGCGCCGTCGGGCGCGGTGGCCGCCCACATCAGGGCGCCACCGGCGGGTGTGCTGGAGCCGGTCTTGAGGCCGATCACACCGGCCGTGCCCAGCAGGGTGTTGGTGTTGCGGATCGGGCCGGGCACACCGGGGACGGTGGTGCTGGGCTTGGCGACGATGGCTCGGAGCACCTCGTCCCGCATCACCCGCCGCGCCAGCTTCAGCTGGTCGGCGCTGGTGCTGGTGGTCGTGGACTCGATGCCGCTGGCGCCGCTGTAGGTGGTGTGGCGCATGCCCAGATCGTGGGCAGCCCGGTTCATCTCCGCCACGAACGCCTCCTGCGAGCCCGCGTCCCAGCGGGCCAGCAGCCGGGCGATGTTGTTCCCGGAGGGGATCAGCATCAGTTCCAGCACGTGTCGTTCGCTCAGCCGCTGTCCGGCCCGCACCCGCACGCTCGACTCCGAGCCCGAGCCGGACTCGTCGGCGGCCGGCTGGTCGACGGTGATGTCGGGACCGGCCTCGCCGGCCCGCAGTGGATGGTCACGCAGGATCACGTACGCGGTCATCACCTTCGTGACGCTGGCGATCGGCACCGGCCTCTGGGCGCCCTCGGTGGCGACATCACCGATGTCGCCGGTATCACCAGTGCCGCCGGCGCCGCCGGTTTCCCCGGTATCACCGGTGCCCTCGACCAGCACGCTCGTCTGGCCCTCCCGCGGCCAGGGCCACGACAGCGAGCCGTCCTCTCCTGAGGTGAGTCCGACGCACAGGCCGATGACGGCCACGAGCACCACGGCCGTGGCACCGGCTTTGCGGAGGGGAGGCCACGAGCGGCCCGGCCGCGGCGGCTGCGCCACGCCCGTGCCAGGTGGTTGGGGGATACGGTCACGGTCCATGTGCAAGGCACCTCCAAGGTGGTCGATGTGCTGCGCTCGCGCACGTCGGCCACCTTGGCCGGGCCGGATTTCCGCGGGGTCGTGACCGTGGCTCCGGCACCGCTCGGCCGGTCATCCGTTGTGTATCAGCTCTGTGGCGTCAGCCCGTCGGCGGCAGCCGGAGCGTGACGACGGCTCCGCCGTCGGTGGCGTTCGAGAAGTGCAGCGCCGCGCCGATGACCCGGGCCTGGCCCGAGGCGACGGTCAGCCCGAGTCCGTGACCGCGGCCGCGCTCGGCCGCGCCGGTGCGGAACCGCTGCGGCCCTTCCACGAGCAGGCTGTGGGGGAAACCGGGGCCGTGGTCGCGGACCACGACCGTCGTTCCCTCGATGGTGACCTCGACCGGCGCTCCGCCGTGCCGGTGGGCGTTGGTGAGCAGGTTGGCGAGGATCCGGTCGAGCCGGCGCGGGTCCGTCTCGACCACGCCGGGCGCGGCCCCGGCCGTGAGGGTCGCTTCGAGACCGGTGCGGGCCAGCGAGTCCCGGACCATGTCGGGGAGAGCGACGGGCCGCAGATCGGCGCGTTCCACACCGGCGTCGAGACGGGAGATCTCCAACAGGTCCTCCACGAGGGTGCGCATCACCCGCACCCGGTCCCTGACGAGATCGGTGGCCTCGCTCTCGGGGAGCAGCTCGGCGGAGGTGACCAGGCCCATCAGCGGGGTGCGCAACTCGTGTGCCACATCGGCGGTGAAGCGCTGTTCACCGCGCAGCCGGTCCCGCAGGCTGTCGGCCATGGAGTCGACGGTGGCCGAGATCTCGGTGATCTCGTCGCCCGCCCGGCCGCCCGACTCGGTCCTGGCGTCCAGGTCGCCCGAGGCGATACGTCGTGCGGTCCGCGCCACCCGCCGCAGCCGTCGGTTGGGGAGTTCGGCGGCGAGGGCGGACACGGGGACGACGACGGCCAGCGCGGCCAGCGAGTACTTCCACATGTGCCGGTCCAGGGCGCGGCGGCTGAGCTGGTCGGGCGTCATATCGACCCAGGTGGCCACCAGACGGCCGTCGGACAGCCGCTTTCCGGCCCACATCCGCGGACGGTAGGGCTTGCTCTCGTCGTACACGGCCGCCTCCCCTTGGGTCCGCACCCTCCGCACCAGCTCCGGTGGCATCTCCCCGGGGGCGCGGACGACGGCGTCGGGCCCGCTCCGGCCGCCCGGGGTGAGGGCGGTGTCCAGTGCGGTGTGCGCCTTGGCCGCGCCCTCGTTCATGGACCGCTCGTAGGTGCTGTGGTGCACCAGCAGTCCGACCGTCAGCGCGATGCCGCAGCACGCCGCGGCCACCAGCAGGGCGATCTTCCAGCGCAGGGAGCGCCAGTTGAGCAGGGACCGGGTGCCCACGTCAGCGCCTCAGCTTGTAGCCAAAGCCGCGGACCGTCTCGATCCGTCCGGCGCCGATCTTCTTCCGCAACCGCTGGACGCACAGGTCGACGACGCGGCTGTCGCCGTCCCAGCCGTAATCCCATACGTTGCGCAGCAGTGTCTGCCGGTCCAGCACGATGCCGGGATGCGCGGCGAACTCCAGCAGCAGCCGCAGTTCGGTGGGTGCCAGCGCGATCGGCTCACCGGCCAGGAACACCTCCAGGCCGCCTGTGTCGATGGCCAGGTCACCGAAGCGGAGCCGGGCGCGTTCGGGGCGCGGCTCGGGCTGCTCGGGGCGGCTCGGCCGGCCCGGCTGGTGGCCCGCCGATCCGACCGCCGCCGGGGTGGCCGTCGCTGGGGCGGCCGGATCGGCGGGTGCGGTGGCCGGTGCGAACGTGGCCCGCCGCAGCAGCGACCGGATCCGGGCCACCAGCACCGCGGTGTCGACCGGCTTGACGACATAGTCGTCGGCGCCCGCCTCCAGGCCGGATATGACGTCCAGCGCGTCGCCGCGGGCCGACATCATCAGGATCGGGTCCATGCTGGTCTCCCGGATCCGGCGGCACAGTCCGATGCCGTCGAGCCCCGGCAGCATCACGTCCAGCAGCAGCAGGTCATGGCCCCCGTCCCGGAACAGCTCCAGACCGGTCAGCCCGTCTCCGGCCGTGGTGACGCGGTAGCCGTAGCGCTCCAGCGCCATCGCGACCGACCTGCGGATCACCTCGTCGTCCTCCACCAGGAGGATCGTGACGGGCGTGGGACCACCGTCACCGGCGGCTGCGTAGGACATGTTCACCAACCTGTGCGAGGAGCGGAGCCTCCCATGATGCCGAAGGAGATCTCCGCCCCGGCGAGGCCGGGCCTCCGTGGCCGCTCAGCTGTGTATCAACCACGTATCGGCCGCCGCCACCGCACAGGACCGCGTCACAACACCGCGTACGCCTAGGCGTCGTGGCCGAAGTCGGGTACGTCGGTGGACAGCAGGTGCTCGGCGCCGCCTTCGAGGGCCTTGGCCGTCTCGGTGGAGCGGGGGAGCATGGTCTTCTCGTAGGTGCGGATGGCGTCGTCGACCGTGGCGGCGTTCGCGAGCGCGAGGGCGAGTTCGGCGGCGTCGAGCATGGCGAGGTTGACGCCGACGCCCAGCGGGGGCATGAGGTGGGCGGCGTCGCCGAGCAGGGTCACCGTCGGGTTGGGCGCCCAGGTGTGCGGGACCGGGAGGGCGAACAGCGGGCGGTCGACGTAGGGACCTTCGTTGTCGGTGAGCATCCGGCGCATCCGGGGCGACCAGTGGGCGTACTCCTCGAGGAGCAGGGCGCGGATGCCGTCGGTGTCGTCGGCGGTCAGGCCGCTCCTGGTGAGCCAGTCGGCCGGGACTCGCCGGATGATGTAGACGCGGATGTGGTTTCCGCTGTTGCGCTGGGCGAACAGGCCCCGGTCGCCGTCGGCCGCGGCGGCGCTGCCCGGACCGACCAGTTCGGCGATGTCGGGGTGCCGGTTCTCGACGTCGGAGAACCACGCCTCCAGGAAGCCCACCCCGGTGTACTCGGGGACGGCGGGGGACACCGCCGGGCGCACCCGGGAGAACGCGCCGTCGGCGCCGATGACCAGATCGGTCTCGATGGTCGTACCGTTCGCGAAGTGCAACCGCCGCGGCCCGTCGGCGGGCCCGCTGACGGTGTCGAGGGCGTGGCCCCAGCGCACGGTTCCCGGGTGGAGGGAGTCGAGCAGCAGGTCGCGCAGCTGGCCGCGGTCGATCTCCGGCTTGAAGAGCTCACCGGCCGCCGGTATGTGATGTCCCGTCAGCGTGCCGGAGGGGTCCCAGTGGCGCATTTCCTGCCCCTCGGGGCGGGACAGTGCGAAGAACTCGTCGAGCAGACCGGCCTCGCGCAGGGCGATCTGGCCGTTGTCGGCGTGCAGGTCGAGGGTGCCGCCCTGGTTGCGTGCGTCGGGGCCCGGGTCGCGGTCGTGGACGGTGACGTCCATGCCGTGTCGCTGGAGGATGCGGGCGCAGGTCAGTCCGCCGGGTCCGGCGCCGATGACGCTGATGCGGGCGTGGGCGGGTGCGGGAGAGGTCATGGTGGGTTCCCTGTCGATGGGCGAAGAGGGGGGGCATGGGCGAGCGGGGCCCGGCGTGCGGACCTCAGAAAAGCAGAACGATGTAAAAAGTGCAACGAGGCAACTTAGCTATCCATGCAACTATCGGATATGCTCACGCCATGACCACGCCCCCCGTCGGCCGCCGGGAACGCAAGAAGGCCGCCACCCGGCAAGCGATCGCCGACGCCGCACTCCGGCTCTTCCTGGAACGCGGCTACGACCAGGTGAGCATCCGTGACATCGCCGACGCGGCCGATGTGTCGACCACGACGGTGTTCAAGCACTTCACCGGCAAGGAAGCGCTGGTATTCGACCAGGACGAGGACCGGGAGGCAGCACTGATCGCCGCGGTGCGGCAGCGAGCCGCCGGCCAGAGCATCCCCGACGCCCTCCGGCAGCACGTCCTCGACAGCTGGCTGCCGATCGCGGCACATCCCCAGATGGCCGAGTTCACCCACCTCGTGGAGACCACACCGGCGCTGCGCGCGTACGCCGAACGCATGTGGACCCGGCACACCGACGCGCTCGGCGCGGCCATCGCCGACGAGATCGGCGTCGACCACGATGACCTCGCCTGCGGGGTGCTCGCCCGGTTCGTACTCGAGATCCCGGCCCTCGCTCGCGGCCGGCAGGACCGCCGGGCCGCCGTCGAGGCCATCTTCGACATCCTCGCCCACGGCTGGGAACCGCCGGGCGAGCCGCCCGCGCCCCGTACCGGGCGGGGCGGCGCTCAGGGCCGTTCTGACGGATCTCCGCGGTAGGCGGCCGTCGCGATCCGGACGAACGACCGGATCAGCGGGTTCGTGTCCCCCGCTTTCCACGCGGCCACCACGCGGCTCGGGGCCATGTCGATCAGCGGTACCACGGTCAGCTCCTCGGGCGGCTCGTGTCCGAGGGCGAGCGGGGCCATCCCGACCGTGCCGTTCCAGAGCACGGCCTGGAGGCACTCCTGGACGGCGCGCACCACCGGGCCCTCGCGCGGCTCGCCGCCGCTCCAGTACGACTGCCAGATCGGGTCGGTGCCCGCCGGGAACCGGAACCAGCGCCGGCCGGCCATATCGGCCAGCTTCAGGCGGTCGCGTCCGGCCAGCGGGTCGTCCGCGCGCAGCACCGCGCCCACCGGGTCGGCGCGCAGCTCGCGCACCGTCAGGCCGGTTTCGTCGAACGGCCCGCGGGTCAGGGCGACGTCGACCAGTCCGGCGCGCAGTCCGCAGGTCGGATCGGTCAGGTCGGTGTCGCGGACCCGGACCTCGACGCCCGGGTGCTGCCGGCGGTAGGCGGCGGCCAGCCGTGTCGCGCCCGGGTCGGTGCTGTCGCCCAGGATGCCGACGGTGATGGTCGCGGCGCCGGCCGCCGCGGCCACGCGTACGCGCACCTGGTCGGCCTGGTCGAGCAGGGTGCGCGCCTCCTCGAGCAGCGTCGCCCCGACCGGGGTGAGGCTGACTCCGGCGGCAGAGCGGTGGAACAGCACGGCGCCGACGTCCGTCTCCAGCTGCTTGATCGCCCGGCTCAGCGGCGGCTGGCTCATGTGCAGCCGGGCGGCGGCCCGGCCGAAGTGGAGTTCCTCGGCGACGGCCACGAAATAGCGCAGCGTGCGTAGCTCCATGACCGGCCACGATATCCAGGCGGAACCGGCCTCACCCACTCGGTCCGCTCGCCTCGGCCGGCTGTGCTCAGCCGGCGGGGGCCAGCAGGGTCGTTCGGCCGCTGACCACGGCGGAGAACTGGTCCGTGACCTGTGCCAGGGCCTCGGCGGCGGCCGGTGCGACGGCCGTGGTGCCGTCGTCGGCGACGGTGATGTCCTTGTCGAGGGTGAACCATCCCGGCACGATGTGCCCCGCGCCCATCGAACTCAGCACCGGGCGCAGCGCGTAGTCGATGGCCAGCACATGGGCCGTGCTCCCGCCGGTGGCCAGCGGCAGGACGGTCTTGCCGGTCAGGGCGTACTGCGGGAGCAGGTCGAGCAGTGCTTTGAGCAGACCCGAGTAGGCGGCCTTGTACACGGGGGTGCCGATCACTATGCCGTCCGCCTGCTCGAACCGGGCCGCGGCGTCGGCGATGGCCGGGTGCTGGACGTCGGCGGTGAGCAGTGCCTCGGCGGGCAGGGTGCGCACGTCGAGCACGGTCACCTCGTGGCCCTGGAGCCGGAGGCGCTCGTCGAGATGGCGCAGCAGGCGCGCGGTGCGGGAGGTGGCGGAGGGACTTCCGGAGACGGACAGGACGGCGGCCATGGAGGGACCTTTCAGTCGGGGTCGGCAGGTCTGGGCGTTCGGGTCCGGGCGTTCAGGCCCAGGCGTTCACCACGAACTCGTCTCCACCCTGAGCACGGGCCGCAGTTCATCGCGCAGTGTCTCCAGGAACGTGATGATCTCGGCCGCCACCGAGCGGTGCTGGAGGTCGTTGAGGACGTCGTGATGGGCGCCGCGCACCACCGACAGCCGGGCCCGGTCCAGTGACGTCGCGGTGCGCGTGAGCGCCTCGTGGTCGGCGAGCGGATCGGCGTCGCCGATGAGGAACAGGACGGGTACGTCGATGTCGCCGTCGTGGGCGGCCGTGAGCACGGCATCCGGTATCGGGACGCTGAGCGAACCCCGCCGCACCTGGGAGTCCTGGGTGAGCGTGGTGCGATGGGTGGGGCAGGAGGTGCGCACATCGAGCTCCGCGTCCCAGGTGTCGACGGCCCCGGTGGCCCGGCCCGGAAGACCCGCCAGGACGAGGGCGTCGGGGCGGCCGGCCGCGGGGAGTTCCGCCCGGCCCAGCAGTGCGGCGGCCGCGGCGGCCCCCGAGTCGGCTCCGATCAGGACGACCGGGTGGACGATGCCGTCGGCACCCGCTGTCCCGTCACCCGCCGTTCCCACCACGGCCTCGGCCAGGCGGTCCGCGAACGCGGTCAGGGGACCGGCCGTACCGCCGTCCCCTCCGTCCTCGACGACGGGGGCGTCGATCACCCGGACGCGGTAGGCGTCGGCGGCGAGTCGCTTGCCGAGCCGGGCGTAGGTCGCCCGCGTCTCGCCTCGGCCGGGCACCACGATGACGGTGCCGCGCGTCAGCAGCCCTTCGGGGCCGTAATGGTCGGTGTAGTCGGGCATCTCACGCTCGCACTTCTGTGGTCGGCGGTACGGGGAGGGGGTGGGCTTTCCGCCCGGGGCTCATGGCCCGGACCTCAGTCGGTCACGAGCGAACGCTCGCGGGTCCAGCGGTTGACGGGGACGGGCAGCCCGAGGTTGCCGCGCAGGGTGTCGGCGGTGTACTCGGTGCGGAACAGTCCGCGCTTCTGGAGGATCGGGACGACGCCGTCCACGAACAGGCCGAGCTCGTCGTCCGTGCGGAAGGCGAGGTTGATGCCGTCGAAGGCACCGGCCTCGAACCACTGCTCGATGGCGTCGGCGACCGTCTCCGGCGCGCCGACGAACGGCGAGCGCCGGAACTCCGAGAGGGACTCGGCCACCTGACGCAGAGTCAGGTCCTCCGCCCTGGCACGGGCGATGATCTTGGCGGCGCCGGTCCGGCCGCCCTTCTCGGCGAGGTGCGCCACGTCCGGGAACGGCGCGTCCAGGTCGTGCACGCTGAAGTCGTAGGCGCCGAAGGAGCGGCCGAGGAGGGCGAGGTTGCGGTCGAAGTCGTTGTCCTCCTCGAAGATCTCCCGCTCGCGGCGCCGGGCCGCCTCGTCGGTCGCGGCGACGACCGGGCCGCCGTGGATGAAGATCTTGATGTGCTCGGGGTCGCGGCCGTGGGCGGCGGTGCGGCGCTTGATGTCGGCGTAGTACTCGCGCGCCTGCTCCAGCGAGCCGCCCGGCGCGTAAATGCCCTCGGCGACCCGCGCGGCGAGGTCACGGCCCTCTTCGGAGACCCCGGCCTGGAAGATCACCGGCTGTCCCTGGGGCGAGCGCGAGAGGTTGAGCGGGCCCGCCACCTTGAAGTGCTCACCCTCGTGGTCCAGCCGGTGCAGTTTGGCCGGGTCGAGGAACAGATCACGCTCGACGTCGGCGGGGAAGGCGTCGTCCTCGTAGGAGTCCCACAGGCCGCGGGCGACCCGCACGAACTCCAGGGCGCGGCTGTAGCGGGTGGCGTAGTCGAGGTGTTCCTCGAGCCCGAAGTTCCGGGAGGCTCCCGTGTCGAAGCTGGTCACGACGTTCCAGCCGGCCCGGCCGCCGCTGATGTGGTCGAGGGAGGCGAACCGCCGGGCCAGGTTGAAGGGTGAGTTGTACGTCGAGCTCGCCGTGCCGACCAGCCCGATGTGCCGGGTGTGGGTGGCGACCGCGGACAGCAGGGTCAGCGGCTCCAGCCGGTTGAGGTAGTGGGCCGGGTAGGTGGCGTTGATGTACTGGCTGTCGACGATGAACAGGGCGTCGAACAGGGCGTGTTCGGCCGCCTGGGCCTGCCGGATGTAGTAGTTGATGTCGATGCTCGCGTTCTTCGCGACGCGCGGGTCCTTCCACAGTCCGTGCTGGCCCGGACCGCCGACGCCGTACGGGTGCAGCGCGAGGTGGATCGTGCGGGACATGGGTTTCCTCTCCGTGGTGCGTCAGGCGTGCAGCAGCGCGCGGAGCGCTTCGCGTTCGGCCCGGTCGGCGGGTGCGGTGCGCAGCGTGGGGGCGGAGCCGACGAGCAGCCGGGTGTAGACGTGCCGCGGACGGTTGATGACGTCGGCGGCGGCTCGGTCCTCGACCAGCTCGCCCCGGTAGAGCACCGCGATGCGATCGGCGATCCCGGCGACGGAGCCGAGGTCGTGGGAGATGAAGACGAGGGCCACCCCGTCGGCACGCAACTCCTTGAGGATCCGCAGGATCTGGACGCGGTTGGCCGAGTCGAGGGCGCTGACCGGTTCGTCGAGGATGACCAGGCGCGGCTCGGTGACCAGCGCCCGCGCCACCGCGACTCGCTGGCGCTGACCGCCGGAGAGCTCCCCGGGCAGCCGGTCGAGCAGGTCCTCGGAGAGGCGGACCCGGGAGGCGAACGCGCGGACGCGCGCCGCCGCCTCGTCCAGCGGGACGCCCCGGATCAGCAGCGGCTCGGCCAGGGAGGTCTCGACGGTGAGGTCCGGGTCGAGGCTGCGCAGCGGGTCCTGGAAGACGTACTGGACCACGCCGCGGCGGCGCAGGCCGCGCCATTGGCGCTGGTCGTAGGCGCTGACGTCCGTTCCGTCGATGACGACCGACCCGGCCGAGGCGCGCACCAGGCCGAGCACGGCCCGCGCCAGCGTCGACTTGCCAGAGCCGGTCTCGCCGATGAGGCCGACGGTCTCGCCCGGAGCGACGGACAGCGAGACCCCGCGCAGGGCCTGCCGGCGTCGGCGGCGCCGGCCGTAGTGCACGTCCAGGTCGGTGACGTCGAGGACGGGGCGCCGGTCCGGCGCGGTGGCGGCCGGACCGTCCTCCTGCGGCGGCTCGGTGGTCACGCCTCCTCCTTCGGGTCGGGGTCGAGGTCGAGGGCGGGGTCGGGATCGGACTTCGGGCCGGGATCGGGCTTCGAGCCGGGCTCGGGCTTCGGACCGGGCTCGGGGCCGGGTTCCGGGGCGGGTTTCGGGTCGAGGAACCTCTCCAGGCCGTACTGTTCGTGTTCGGCGATCAGCAGCCGGGTGTACTCGTGCCGCGGGTCGTGCAGTACCGTCCGCGTCGGGCCGTGCTCGACCACGTCGCCCTGGCGCATGACGAGGACCTCGTCGCACAGCTGGGCGACGACGGCGAGGTCGTGGGAGACCACGACGAGGGCCATTCCGCTCTGCTCGCGGAGGTCGGCGAGCAGGTCGAGTATCTCGGCCTGGACGGTGACGTCGAGCGCGGTGGTGGCCTCGTCGGCGATGAGGACGCGCGGACCGGCGGCGATCGCCGCCGCGATCAGGACGCGCTGGAGCATGCCGCCGGACAGTTCGTGCGGATACTGGCCGTAGACCAGCTCCGGCTCCCGCAGGTGCACGGCCCGCAGCAGCTCGACGGCCCGCCGGCGGGCCGCGCGCCGCGTGAGTCTCTTCTTGACCCGCACGACCTCGGCCACCTGCGGACCCACGCGGATCGAGGGGTTGAGATAGGAGGCCGGGTCCTGGAAGACCGCGCTGATCGTGACGCCGTGCAAGGCCGTCCACTCGGCGGCGGACAGTTGGGCGATGTCGGTGCCGTGGATCTCGATCGATCCGCCGGTGACCTCGAAGTGCGCGGGCAGGATGCCCAGGGCCGCCCGGCAGGTGATGGTCTTGCCGCTGCCGGACTCGCCGACGATGCCGACCACTTTGCCGGGGGTGAGTGTGAAGCTCACACCGTGCACGATCTCGCGGCCACTGACCTGGTCGCCGATGCGGACATCACGCAGTGACAGCACGGGCGGTCCGGGGTCGGGCGCGTCGCCGGTGCGGTGCCCGAGGGTGTCCCCGGGGGAGAGGTTCTGGGACAGGGTCGCCATCACGCACCTCCGGTGGGGGCGGGGTCGGCCTTCTCGATGCGGTGGGCGCGGGCCTTGCGGCGGTTGACGAGCGCGCGGCCCGCCTCGCCGGAGACGTCACGGATCGCGTCGGCGAGGAGGTTCGCGGCCCAGACGGTGACCATGATCAGTAGCGCGGGGGCCACCGGCGCCCACGGCTGGTGGCTGAGATAGCCCAGGTCCGAGGCGAGCAGTCCGCCCCAGGTGGGCTCGGGAGGCTGGACGCCGATGCCGAGGAAGGTCAGGCTCGAGACGATGACGAAGCCGACACCGATGGTCTGCGCGAGCGCGACCGCGATCGGCGGAAGCACCTTGACCCACACATGGCCGCGTACCACCCAGCCGACGGAGGCGCCGGCCAGCAGCGCGGCCTCCACATACGGCGAGCGGGCCACCGCCAGCGTGGCGGCGCGGGACACCCGGTAGAACAGCGGGGACACCAGGACGCCGGTGACGAGCATCGCCTGGGTGAGGCCGTTGCCGAGCAGCGCGATCACGGCGACGGCGAACAGCAGGAACGGCAGGGCGACCAGCGTGTCGGCCAGGCGGAGGGTGAGCCATTCGAAGGCCCGGCCGAAGTACACCGACAGGATGCCCGGGACGGAGCCGACGGCGAGTGCCGTGAACGCGACCTCGAGCGAGCCGAGGACGCTCACCCGCGAGCCGTCGAGGAGCCGGCTGAGCACGTCACGGCCGAGGTAGTCCGTTCCCAGCCAGTGTGCGCCCGACGCCGCCGCGAGCGTGTTGTCGCTGGTGGCGAGGGGGTCCTGCGGGGCGAGCAGCGGACCGAACACGGCCAGCAGAGCGGCCACGGCGAGGATGCCGACGGCGATCCGCCCGGACGGGAGAGCGAGAACGCGGCGCAGCATGGTTCACACCCCCCGCTGGGACGCCGGCGTCACACGCGCCAGCACCAGGTTGACGATCAGGTTGAAGGCGACGACCAGAACGATCGACACCACCAGGACGCCCTGGACCGCGGGCACGTCTCCGGCCTGGGCGGAGTCGTTGGCGAATCGGCCGAAGCCCTGAAGTCCGAAGACCCATTCCGTGATGACGGAGGCACCGACCAGGGCGGGGAACTTCAGACCGAGCGTCGCGAGCGCGGGTCCCAGGCCGTTGCGCAGCACATGGACGAAGAAGATCCGCCGCGGACTCAAGCCCCTCACCACCGCCCCGATCACGTAGTTCTCGCGATAGGCGGCGATGAGGCTGGTGCGCAGCTGCCGGGTGACGTCGGCGACGACATCGAAGCTCAACGCGACGGCGGGCAGGGTGATGTGGGCGAGCCACGGGCCGAACCCCTCCCGCGCCGGGACGTATCCGGCCGACGGGAAGAGGTGCAGCCCGACCGCGAAGACCGCCACCAGCACGATGCCGACCACGAACGCCGGCATCACCGAGATCACCGTCACGAAACCGGTGATGGCGCGGTCGATCCAGGTGGTGTGCCGCAGCGCCGACACCGTGCCGAGGGCGAAGCCCGCGACCACGCCGATGAGCAGTGCGAAGGTCGCCACCGACAGGCTCACGCCCAGGCCGAGGCCGATGAGGGTGGAGATGTCGGCGCCATTGGTCCAGCTGGCACCGAGCCGGCCGTGCAGCACGCCGCTGAACCAGTCCCAGTACTGCACCAGGAAGGGCCGGTCGAGGCCCCACTGCGCCTCGACCCTGGCGATGGCGTCGGGAGTGGCCTCCTCGCCCAGCTGGATCCGCGCCGGGCTGAGCCCGCTCAGCGACCGCAGCGCGAACGTCACGAACGTCGCGACCAGGAAGACGGGCACGAAGATCGCGACGGACCGGGCGAGAGTGGCCAGGACGCGGCCGAGCGCGTGCCGCGTCCTGGTCGCGGCGCCCCCGCGACGGAGGGCAGACGGTGTCCGGTCCTCGGTCGTCGTCATGGGTGGTCCCTGTCTGTATCCGTGGTGGACATCTGTGGTGGACATCTGTGGTGTGGACGTCTGTGGTGGACGGATGTCAGTTGCCGCCGGAGATGGTCACGCCGGTCCAGTCGATATGGGCCGGGTTCTTCGGCAGATCGGAGATCGACTTGCTCTTGGCGATGAGGTTGGGCGAGGAGTAGGTGAAGACCAGCGCCTTGCTCCGCAGGCCGGCCCGCGTCGCCGCTCGGAGGACCTCCGGGTACGCGGGTGAGTCCAGCGGGGTCCGGCGCACCTTGGCGATGGCCGCCTCGAAGCCGGCCGGCTCGTAGGGCGAGCTGAGGTTCAGCGGGCCGTTGGGGCCGAAGTGGGCGGTCAGGGTCTGGGCGGCGGAGTCACGGCCGGTGGTCGAGTACAGCGAGAAGGTCAGGTCCTTGGCGAAGAACGGGGTGGCCCAGTTCTTGTCGATCTTGATGTTGACGGTGATCCCGACCTTGGCCAGCTGCGACTGGACGATCTCCGCCTGTGGGTCTTCCTCTGGGATGACCAGGTTCAGCTTGATCTGGCCGCTCTTGTAGCCCGCCTCGGCGAGCAGCTTCTTGGCCTTCGCCGGGTCGTAGGGGTAGGCGTTCGCCGACTTCGGGTCGTAGGCCACGTATCCCTTGGGGAACGGCTGGTCGGTTTCCTCCCCGTAGCCGAAGGTCAGTTTGTCGACGAACTCCTTGCGGTTGATCGCGTAGCGGACCGCGTCGACGACCTTGTCGTTGTCGAATGGCGCCTTGTTGACGTTGAGGCTGATGTTGGAGGCGTTGAAGCCGGGCTGGACGAACACGTCGAGGCCCGCCTTCTTGGCCGCCCGCGCCTGGCTGGGGTCGATGTCGGCGAAGTTGTACGCGCCGGTCTGTAGACCGGAGACGACGGTGGAGGCGTCGGGCGCCGAGGTCAGCTCGACGTTGTCGATGTGGATGTGCCGCGCGTCCCAGTAGTCCGGGTTCTTCTTCAGCACCGCCTTGGTGCCCGGTATCAGCTGGGTGACGATGAACGGACCCGCGCCGACCGGGTTCTGGTCCAGCTTCTCCGGAGAGGCGGCCGCCTTGGGGCTGGCGATCTGGAGCACGCGCTCACCGAGCAGCTGCGGTATCTGGTAGTCGACCTGGGTGAGGTGGACGACCGCGTCCAGCCCCTTCGCCCGCACCGATGCGATCGAGGTCAGATCGCCGAAGAGGGCCGAGTTCCGCTGCTTCTTGGCGCGTTCGATGGCCGCCTTGACCGCGGCACCGTCGACCGGCGCCCCGTCGCTGAACGTCAGGTTGGGCCGCAGATGGAAGGTGATCTGGTCGCCCTTGGCGTTGTACTCCCAGCTCTTGGCCAGGTCCGGCACGGCCTTGCCGGTCTCGTCGGTGCGGGTCAACGACGCGTACACCAGGGAGAGTTCGCGGAACTGGGCGCCACTGCCGCCGACGACCGGGTCCCAGTGGGTGGGGAAGTAGGAGGATGTCCACTTCAGCGCGGCGCTGCCACCGGCGGACACGGCCTCGCCGCTGCATGCGCTCAGGACCGGGACGGCCACGGTGACCAGGGCGGTTCCCAGGGCGGCGGCGCGCAACCGCCGGACCGGCCGGGCGCATCGAAGGCGGAGTCCGGGGAGTTCGGGGCGGCGGGGCGTGAGGCGGGTGGACATCACTCGTTCTTTCTCGAGGGCCCCGGCCCGTATCAGGGCGGCGGGAGCGGAGGTGGCGCGCCCCCGCGCCGGCCGCCGGAACACCCCCGTATCCCGTACGGGCATGCCGACGCGAGCCTTGGGGCACGGGTCGGACCCGCCGGGCTCAGGGCAAGGCGCGGCGGCGGATCGGCGGGGGAGGGCCGGGACACGGGGGGAGGGGCGCGATACGACGTCGAAGGCGCGGCGGTACGGCGGACGGCCGGTGCCGACGGGGGCGGGCGCGGGGGCGGAGCCGGGCGCCGGGGGCCGTGGGCGGCGGGTGGTCAGCGACAGAGAGCGCTGGAAGTGCGCCGCAGGTCCACGTAGCGGCACACCACACCGGGGTGCGTCGTGAGCATGCTGCAATCCTGGGGCAGGCATCATTCGGCTGTCAATGGACACCAATTGGTGTCTCATTGGGCGGGATGGCTCCGGCGCAGCTCAGAGCCGGGCTTTCGAGCGACCGCGTCGGCTCGGTAGGCGAGGCCTCGTTCGTGACCGGAGCTTCCCTCGTCATCGATGGCGGCGGGGCGTCATGAAGAACTCCGCATGACACCGCGCCGGAAAAGGTCGGCGGACGGAATCAGCGCCGCACCGCTCAGCGGAGGGTCAGGCCACCGTCCACCGCGAGCACGGTGCCCGTCGTCCACGACGCCTGGTCGGAGGCCAGGTACACGGCGGCGTTCGCGACCTCTTCCATGCGGCCGATACGTCCCGTCGGATAGGCGTCCCGCACATAGCGTTCGTACGCGGCGCGCTGCTCCGAGGTCATCCGGCCGAGGAACTCGCGGTCGAAGGTGGGCGTCGCGATCGAGCCGGGAGCGATGGCGTTGACCCGTACTCCGTCGGGGCCCAGCTCGTTGGCGAGCGCGCGGGTGAGCGATTCGATGGCGCCCCTGGTGGCCGAATAGAGCGAGGAGGGACGCCCCGCGACCATCGTGGTGGCCCAGTAGCTGGACATGTTGATGACCGTCCCCTGTGCCGCGACGAGGGAGGGCAGCAGAAGCTGGGTGAGCCGGAAGGGCACCATGAGGTTGAGGGTCACCATGGCCTCCGCGTCCTCCAGTGTCAGATCGGCCAGCGGCTTCAGCCGTGCCAGGCCGACGTTGTTGACGAGGATGTCCACGCCGACGTCGAGGCGGGTGACCGCGTCGGTCAGGGCCGAGAGGTCGGCCAGGTCCACGGCGAGGGTGCGCACCGTCGCCCCCTCGGACCGCAGCGCACCGGCCGTCCTGGCCAGCTTCTCCCGGTCGCGGGCCAGCAGCACCAGACCAGCGCCCTCGGCGGCGAACGCCTCGGCGATCGCGCGCCCCAGCCCCTCGCTGCCGCCGGTGATCAGCGCCGTACGCCCCTCGAGCCTTCCCATGGGGTCCACCTCTCTCATCGCACTCGTCGCACTCATCGCACCCCTCACGTCAAACGGAGAGGGGTTATCCGTTTAGTGCTGAGCCTACAGCAACTGGAGAGGGGGTATCCGGTTTGGCTAGGCTGGAGGCGTGCATCACGAGAACACTCCGCTACGGGCCGACGCTCTGCGGAACCGCGAACTCCTGATCAAGGTCGCCCGGGAGGCCGTGGCGGAGGTCGGGCTCGGCGTGTCGGTGAACGAGATCGTGCGACGGGCCGGGGTGGGCCAGGCGACGTTCTACCGCCGCTTCGCCTCCCGTGAGGAACTGCTGTCCGCCGTCCTCGACGATGTGCTCACGACGGTCGAAGGGGGCTTGCGCGAGGCCCTCGAGGCGCCCCCCGCGGCGGGACTGCGGGACGCGCTGTGTGTTCTGGTGGCGCATCAGTCCCGGCACCGGGGTCTCTACGAACTGCTCAACGGCGACCCCGCCATGGCCGGAGAGGTGCACGCCGAGGGCCGCGCCCGGGTCCGCGACCTCGTCCGCCGCGTCGGTGAGCGAGCCCAGGAAGCGGGAGCCATGCACCCGCACGCACGGTGGCAGGACCTGCCGTTCCTCGCCGGCTCGCTCGCGGCGGTGTCCCCGTCCTGCCTCGGTATCGACGCCGATCCCGGGCTGGCCGACCGTATGCTCGACACGGTGCTGGCCGGCCTCCGTGCGGGGGGCGGTGCGTCGGGCGCTCAGAGCGCGTTGCCCGCGCGCAGCCAGGAGACGTAGTCGGCGGTCGCACGTTCGGTGTCGTAGGCGGGGCGGTAGCCGGTGTCCTGCTGGATGCGGGTGATGTCGAGGTGGTTCCGCGCGGCGGTGCCGCCCGTGGGCAGCTCGATCCGGGCGTCGGGAACGACCTTCTTGATGGCGGCGATGATCTCGGCGTTGGCCGTCGCGCGGCCGGAGGCGACGTTGTAGGTGCGGTGGTGGAGACGGTCCGCGAGCTGGAGGAGCGCGATGGCCCGGCCCGCGTCCTTGACGTAGCACAGGTCGAGCGCGTCCTCCGCGTACGCGGGCCCGGGGAGCGGGGAGAGGTCCGGCTCGGTGCCGCGTACGGCGGCGTGGACGAGTTCGGGGGCGGCGAAGAACAGCGGGCCGTGGGGGTCGCGGGGTCCCCAGATACCGGAGATGCGGTAGTTGATGACGTCGATGCCGGTGGCGTCGGCCAGGTGGCCGTTGAGAAGCTCGCCGATCTTCTTGAAGGTGGGGATGAGGTGGCCCGAGCTCATCGCCAACGGTGTGTCCTCGGTGAGCGGGCCCTCGGTGCCGAGGTCGTAGACACCGATCGTGCTCGCGACGCCCACCCGCCGCACGCCCCAGTCCTGCGCGGCCTGGAGGACGTTGAGCAGACCGCCGATCGCCTTGCGTGTCGCCTCGACGGGCTGATCGGGGCTCGGCGGCCAGGGCATGGACCCCGCCAGGTGCACCATGCCGGTGATCTTGTGGCGGGTGCCGATGTCGAGCAGCGCGCGCAGATCGGTGATGTCGGCCTGCTCCACCGCGACCGGCGCGTTGAAAAGACCGGCCGGCGGCTCGGGGGTGCGGCGCTGGACCAGCACACACTCCTCACCCGCGTCGAGGAGCGCCTGCACGGTGTGGGAGCCGATGAAGCCCAGCCCTCCGGTGACCAGAATCATCTGTGGACCTTCCTGACGTCCGGCTGATCGCCCGCTTCGGCCACGCCGAAACGGGACGCTGTTCCGATTAAGATACGGAACGCTGTTCCGGTTGTCAAAGAACCCGGCGAGAACCCGGCTCCCCGTGGTGCCCGCCCGGCCCGCTTCACACTGCCGCAACACCCGTTCCCAGCATGCGGACAGTTGCCGCGCCGTCTCGACAGGCGGCCCCGGGACTTGCGAATCTCCGGCTATGCATTTCGTCAACCGCCCCCTGGCCACCGCCCTTTGCTCCGCCGTCGCCCTGTGCGCCGCCCTCACCAGCTGCTCCCCGCAACCGGAGGAGAAGGCGTCCGGCACGAAGGACACGTCGCACTCCTGCACACCCGGCGGACTCGCCACCGAGGTACCGGGAAAGCTGACCGTCGGCACCGACAGACCCGCGTACGCCCCCTGGTTCGCCGACGACAAGCCGTCCAACGGAAAGGGGTTCGAGTCGGCGGTGGCGTACGCCGTGGCCAAGCGGCTCGGCTACGACCGCGACGCGGTGGTCTGGCAGAACGTGCCGTTCAACAGCTCCTTCGCACCCGGCGCCAAGAAGTTCGACTTCGACATCAACCAGATCTCCATCAGCGAGGAGCGCAGGAAGGCCGTCGCCTTCTCCTCCGGCTACTACGACGTGCGCCAGGCCGTCGTCGCCCTGAAGACGTCGAAGGCCGCCACGGCGAAGAGCGTGGCCGACCTCAAGGGCGTGAAGCTGGGCGCCCAAGTGGGCACCACCAGCCTGGACGTCATCAATGACCTGGTGAAGCCCACGCAGCGGCCCGCCGTCTACCAAAGGAACGACTTCGCCAAGTCGGCGCTGAAGAACGGCCAGGTGGACGCCATCGTGGTGGACCTGCCCACCGCCTTCTACATCACCGGGTCCGAGGTGCCCGAGGCGAAGGTCCTCGGCCAGTTCCCGAACTCCTCCGGCAAGCCCGAGCAGTTCGGCCTCGTCCTCGACAAGGACAGCGGGATCACCTCCTGCGTGACCGCCGCCGTGGACGCCATCCGGAAGGACGGCACCCTCGCCGCGCTGGAGAAGAAGTGGCTCTCCGAGGCCGTCGACGCACCGGTGCTCACGTGACGCCGCACACGACACCCGGCGGCGCGGACGGCTACGTCCCCTCGGAACGCCGCATCGCCCGCGAGCGCTACCGGCGTGCCCGCGCCCGGCGCGCGACGGCGATCGCCGCGACCAGCACCCTCGTCACCGGCGCGGCGCTGTTCCTGCTGATCACCAACTCGCCCGGCTGGGCCCGCACCAAGGAGACGTTCTTCAGCGCTCACTACGCGCGTGTGGCGCTCCCGCAGGTTCTGGAGGGCCTGTGGCTCAATCTGCGGCTGCTGGCGGTGTGCGGCGTCGCCGTGCTGGTCCTGGGCCTGCTGCTGGCCGTGGCGCGCACCCTGCGCGGGCCGGTGTTCTTCCCCGTACGGGCGCTGGCCATCGCGTACACGGACTTCTTCCGCGGACTACCGCTCATCATCTGCCTGTTGATGGTGGTCTTCGGCGTGCCCGCGCTGCGCCTCCAGGGGGTGACCACCGATCCCGTCCTGCTGGGCGGTGGCGCCCTGGTGCTGACGTACTCGGCCTACGTCGCGGAGGTGTTCCGGGCGGGCATCGAGTCCGTACATCCCTCGCAGCTGGCCGCGGCCCGCTCGCTCGGACTCAGCGGCGGCCAGGCGCTGCGCTTCGTCGTGCTGCCCCAGGCGGTGCGCCGCGTGGTGCCGCCGCTCCTCAACGACCTGGTGTCCCTCCAGAAGGACACCGGTCTGGTATCGATCGCCGGCGCCGTCGACGCCGTGTACGCGGCGCAGATCATCGCCAGCAAGGACTTCAACTACACCCCGTACGTCGTCGCGGGCCTGGTCTTCGTGGCGCTGACCATCCCGATGACCCGGCTCACCGACTGGGTGACGGCCCGGATGGACCGGCGGCGGGCCCAGGGAGGGATCGTATGAGCGGTCGCAAGAGCGTGGCACCGGCCGCGGTACCAGGGGCTTCGCGGGCTCCCGTGCTGCGGATGGAGGCGGTCCGCAAGTCGTTCGGCGGCTCGCTGGTCCTGCGCGAGGTGGACCTGGAGGTGGCCCCGCACACGGTGACCGCGCTGATCGGCGCCTCCGGGTCGGGGAAGTCGACCCTGTTGCGCTGCGCCAACCTCCTGGAGGAGGTCGACGACGGGGCCATCTGGCTCGACGGCGAGGAGATAACCGATCCGCGGGCCGACAAGGACGCGGTGCGCCGCCGGATCGGGGTGGTGTTCCAGGCGTACAACCTCTTCCCGCACCTGACCGTCCTGGAGAACATCACCCTGGCCCCACGGCGCGTCCACGGGCTCTCCCGGGCGGAGGCCGAAGAGCGCGGCCGCGCACTGCTGGAGCGGCTCGCGCTCGGGACGAAGGCCGACGAGTACCCGGACCGGCTCAGCGGCGGACAGCAGCAGCGGGCGGCGATCGTACGGGCGCTGGCGGTACGCCCCCGGCTGCTGCTCCTGGACGAGATCACCGCCGCGCTGGACCCGGAACTGGTGGGCGAGGTGCTCGCCCTGGTCCGCGAGGTGAAGGACGAGGGCATGACCATGGTCATCGCCACCCACGAGATGGTCTTCGCGCGTGAGGTCGCCGACCAGGTGTGCTTCCTGGACGCCGGAGTGGTGCTGGAGCGCGGCACTCCACAGGAGGTCTTCGGCAGTCCGCGGCAGGAGCGGACCCAGCGGTTCCTGCGGCGGTTCGCCGAGGCGGGACGGCTGTGACGACGCCCCCTCAGCGACGCGCGAGCCGGTGGGTATCCTCATGTCATTGGCGGATGACATCCGCCGATGACATCACCCGGTCGGCTTGAGGGAGATCCCGAGGATGGAAACCGGCACCGGACCGCAGACCGGCGAGACGGCGCGCGCACAGCCGGCCGCGGACCTCGGCGGCGCCGCCAGGCGCAGCAGGGTCCTCCTCGGGTCGCTCTCCTTCACGGCGCTGTCGGTCTCCGTGATCAGCACACTCGGTGCTCCGATGGTCCCGACCATCGCCCATGACCAGCACGTCTCACTCGGCACCGCGCAGTGGATCCTGACGGTGACGCTGCTCGCCGGAGCGGTCTCCGGACCGGTGCTGGGGCGGCTCGGCGACGGCCCGCGCCGCAAGGGGGCCATCCAGGCCGCCCTCGCGGCGGTCTTCCTCGGCAGTGTGCTGGCCGCCCTGGCACCGAGCTTCGGTGTGCTGCTGGCGGGCCGGGCGTTGCAGGGCGTGGGCATGGGCCTGATGCCGCTGGCCATCGCGGTCGCGCGGGAACACGTGCACCCGGCGCTGCTGCGCCGTGGTGTGGCGTCGCTGTCGATCACCACCTCGGTCGGGGCGGGGCTCGGCTACCCGATCACCGGACTGATCGCGCAACATCTCGACTACCGCGCCGGGTTCTGGTTCGCCGCGCTGTTGACGGCCTCGTCCTTCACGGTGGTGGCACGGGTGGTGCCACGCGGCTCCTCGGTGCCGCACCGCCCGCTGGACACGGTCGGAGCCGTCCTGCTGTGCTCGGGTCTCGCGGCCGTTCTGCTGACGCTCAGCCAGGGTACGGACTGGGGTCTGACGTCGCCCGCCACGCTGACCGGTGCGGCCGCCGGGCTGGTGCTGCTGGTGGCGTGGGTGCTCCAGGCCCTGCGGGCCCGCCATCCGCTGGTGGACCTGCGCCTGGTGCGGCACCGCGCGGTGCTGGCGGCGAACGTGGCCGCGCTGCTGATGGGGGTGGGGATGTACGCCGGGCTGTCCCTGGTGAACCTCTACACCCAGGTCCCCTCGGGGGCGGGCTACGGCTTCCACCTGTCGCTGACCCTCACCGGTGTCGTCCTGATGCCGATCTCGCTCGGCAGCCTGCTCGCCAACCGCCTGGCCTCGGCCCTGGTCGGCAGGTTCGGGCTGTACCGCATCCTGCCGCTGGGCGCGGTGCTGTGCTCGCTGGACCTGGTGGTGCTGGCGCTGTGGCGGCATGAACTCGTCGTGCTCATGGTGGGCACGTTCCTCCTGGGCGGCGGCGTGGGCGCGGCCTACGCGGCGATGCCGGTGCTGATCGTGCGCAGTGTGCCGGCGGCCGAGACGGGCAGCGCCACCAGCCTCAACCAGGTGCTGCGTACGGTCGGTGGCTCGGTCGGCAGCGCGGCCATCTCCGCCATCATGATCGCGTACACCCCCGCCGGGAGCTCCCTCCCGCCGGACCACGCCTACTCGGTCGCGCTCTGGGTCACCGCGGCGGTCTCCCTGCTCGGCGCGGTGGCCGCCGTGGTGATCGCGGGCCGGGGCGCGTCCGCCGCAACGCCGGAGCCGAGCGCCGTGGCCACGGGAGCGACGCCTATCGTGGACCGGCGCCAAGGCCGCTGATCGGTCCGAACCTCGGGAGACCCCATGCACGCTGACACCGGGACGAGCCGGAGCCGGAAGCGCGACTCGGAAGCGACCCGGGCCGCGCTCCTGGACGCGGCCCGTGAGCTGTTCGGACGACATGGCTATGAGCGGGTCACCCTGCGGGACATCGGCCAGCGGGCCGGTGTGGACGGCTCGTTGATCGCCCGGTACTTCGGCAGCAAGGCCGCGCTGCACCGCGCCGCCGTCGACGAGGACGGCCGCCAGGTCGCCGCCGAGCCGGCGGCGGATTTCGCGTCGTTCACCACCGAGGCGATCCGCCGCGTCGACCGGAGGCAGGCTCCCGGTCCGCTGGTGCAGACGCTCCTCCAGCCCGGTTCCGACCACGCCGCACGGGTGGCCGCCGCCGAGGACATGCGGGGACGGCTGATCGGACCGCTCACCGCCCAGCTGACCGCCCAGGGCGCCGCCGACCCGGAGACGCAGGCCGAGACGCTGGTGGCGGCTCTGATGGGCGTCCTCGCCCTGCGGCCCAGCGGGCTGTTCCCGGCGTTGTCCGCCGCGGATCCGGAACAGCTGGGCCGGCTCCTGGGCCGGTTCGCGGCCGCCGCGGCGGACGAACCCCCAGCCCCCTGATCCGGCCCGCGGTCGCCGCGGTGGACGTACCTCCCGCCACCTGATCCGGTTCGCGGTCGCGCGGCGGCCGGTCCGCCGCTCGCCGCGATGTCCGGTCGCCGCGATGTCCGGTCGCCAGGAGCGACCGGACCCGCCGGCTCCGTCAGGCGGACGTGGCGGTCGAAGCGGCGCCGGTCCGGGACTCCTGGCCGCCCGCCGGGTCCGGGGCCGGCCGCTCGCCCTCCCGCTCCTCGGGCAGCTTCAGCGTCAGGGTCAGCACGAAGGCGACCAGGTAGAGGGCGAGGAAGATCAGGGTGACTCCGCCGGCCCCGACGAGGGGGAAGAAGAGGCTGGCGATCGCCGGGCCGACGAAGGCCGCGCCGCCCGCGCCCAGGTTGAGCAGGGCCATCGAACCGCCCTTGTTCTCGGGCGCCATCGAGGGGATGAGCGCCGAGATGGGGACGAAGCCCGCGAGGGTCGCGCCGTAGAACATGCCCGCGAGCACCGCGACCCAGTAGTAGTCCGCACCGAGCCAGGTCGGCACGAAGTACAGCGTCGTGACGCTGATCGCGCAGCCCAGCGCGCCGAAGCCCGCGATGGTCGTGCGCCAGCCGATGCGGTCGGACAGGACGCCGAAGATGAGGTTGAAGAAGATGTTCGTGCCGTAGATGATCGCCAGCAGCTGGAGCCACTTGTCCTCGCCGAAGCCGACGTCGTCGGAGAAGATCCGCGGCAGGTACACCAGCATGCCGAACTCCGGGGCCGTGTTGATGATCCGGACCAGGCAGCCCACCAGGACGCGCGGATGGGTCCAGATGATGGACACGGAGTTGAGCAGGCTCTCGCCGGTGGTGACCTCCGGCGGCGCCATCCGGTCACCGCCGGGCCTCCTGCGGGCGCCGACCAGGGCGATGGCACCGCCGATGAGGATGAGGACGAGTGCGGACCACAGCGTGCCCAGGCGGCCGAACCAGGGGATCGTCAGGCTCGACCACAGCGAGCCCAGGGTGGGCAGGCCGCCGGTGAAGGCGAAGTAGAACCATCCCACCGCGGTGCCCAGCCGGGCCTTCGGTGCCGTGTTGGTGATCCACACCAGGAAGCCGAACGCGAAGAGCGGGTAGCCGAAGCCCCGGATGCCGTAGAAGAGCAGCATCATCGGGTAGTTCTCGGTGCCCAGCGCGAAGAGCAGATAGGCGGCGTCGAAGACGGCCCAGATGGCCAGGCCCGTCCACATCACCCGGCGTGGCCCCCACACCTGGCAGAGGGCTCCGGAGAACCAGGACGCCAGCATGACGGCGATGCCGTACACCGTGATGACATAACCGGCTCTGACGTCCGTTGACGCCCCGTGGTCGGCCATGTACGGGGCGATGAAGCCGGATTCGACTCCATCGCCGATCATGAACAGCAGCACGCCCACATAGCCCAGGATCAAGGGTTTCGGCATCGCTACCTCCACTCTGAGGTGATGACGTAGTACGACCGCAGATACTCAAGCGAGCCGAGAGAAATATCAAGGGGCTTGGTAAAAATAACGAGATCCGGTGCTAACTGCTCCGGGCCGCCCGGTGTCTGCGGACCGCTCCGTCCCGATGACCTACTCCGCCCCGTCGGCCTGCTCGGTCTCGATGACCCGGACATCGGTCAGCTCGCGCATCTCCCGTACCAGCTCCTCGTCCACCGGGCCGGTCAGCAGGACGTGGTCGAAGGAGTCCACGCTCTCCAGCCGGTGCAGGGCGCGACGGCCCACCTTGCTGTGGTCCATGAGCAGCACGCTCTTCGCGCCCGCCTGCCGGGTCGCCCGCTTGATGCTGACGATCTCCTGTTCCTGGTGGAAGGTCATGCCCGCGGTCATCGCGGAGGTGGACAGCACGCTCATATCGACCGAGATGCCGCTGATCATGTCCATCGCCGGCAGGCCGATCCACGAGTCGTGGGTGCGCGAGTACTCGCCGCCCACGCAGATCAGCCGGATGCCCTCGACCCCTCTGAGCTCCTCCGCGATCAGGCGGTAGTTGGTCACCACGGTCAGCGGCCCCACGTCGGGCAACAGCCGGGCCAGGGCCAGTGCCGAGGTCGAGTCGTCCAGCATCACCGACATCCCCGGCGCGAGGAACGGCAGGGCGGCGCGGGCCAGCGCCCGCTTCTCGTCGGCGTGCGCGTGCAGCCGGAAGTCCGAGCTGGACTCGAAGACCATCGAGGGCTGCGCGGAGACGCCACCGTGGTACTTGCGCAGGATGCCGCGGTCCGCCAGCTCGGCGATGTCCCGGTGGACGGTCATCACGCTGACGCCGGTCAGCTCGGCCAGTTCGGCCACGGTGGCGTCCCCCCGGGCCAGAACGTGGTCGACGATCAGTTGGTGCCGCTGCTGCCGCGCGCCGCGCGAGGACGGGAGAGTAGTCATGTCTCCATCCTGCCGTGTCAATTTCTCACAGAGAACCAGTGACAACTCACGCAGTGACTGTTAATTTCACTGTCACGGACACCGCCCGGTGCTCCGGCCAGCCAGAGTTCATCAGCGAGGAGATCAGGGGTACGCATGGCCGACGCAGTGGTCTTCGACATGGACGGCGTACTGGTGGAGAGCGAGCACCTGTGGGAGGAGCTGTGGGCCGCGTACGCCGCGGCACGCGGCCGCGCATGGGGCCCCGACCAGACCCGCGACGTCCAGGGCATGAGCGCCCCCGAGTGGGCCGCCTACCTCACCCGGTTCTGCGGGGCGGGTGACCCGGCCGAGGACACCGAACGGGTCGTCGTCGACGGTATGGTCCAGGCGCTGGCGGACGGCCGCATCGGCCTGCTGCCCGGCGCCCGCGAGATGATCACCGCCGCCGCCGAACTCGCACCCGTCGCGCTCGCCTCCTCCGCACCGCGCCGGGTCATCGACGCCGTCCTCGTCCATCATGGTGTCGACCACCACTTCAAGGCGACGGTCTCCAGCGCCGAAGTGGAGCGCGGAAAGCCGAGCCCGGACGTCTATCTGGCCGCCGCACGCGCGCTCGGCGTGGCCCCGGAGCGCTGCCTGGCGGTGGAGGACTCCAGCAACGGACTGCGCGCCGCCGCGGCCGCCGGAATGACCGTCGTGGCCATCCCCAATCCGCAGTACCCACCCGCCGAGGACGCCCTCGCGGCCGCATCCTTCCGCTCTCCGGACCATCATGCCGTACGCGACTTCCTGCTCAGCAGGCTCCAGACCCGAGGGGAGTGACCGACATGACAACGGTCCTGGTATCCGGCGACGACTTCATCGCCCCTGAACTGTTCTCCGCCGCCCTGAGCGAGAGCCTGCCCTCCGCCGGGCTGAGCTTCCGCACGATGCGCACCCGCTGGCCGAACGAGCCCTTCGGGCCGGTGGGGGCCGACGCGCAGGGCAACGGCGGCGTCAAGGAGGCCAGCGGCACCGAGGAGCAGCTGCTGGAGGCGCTCGGGGACGCGAGTGTCGCGCTCACCCAGATGGCCCCGTTCACCTCCCGGGTCATCCGGGAGTCGCCCCAGCTGAAGTTCATCGGCGTGGCCCGCGGCGGCCCGGTCAACGTGGACCTGGCCGCCGCCACCGCCGCCGGGATACCCGTCACCTTCACGCCGGGCCGCAACGCCGCCGCCGCGGCCGAATTCGCCATCGGCCTGATCCTCGCCGCCATGCGCCGCATCACCTTCTCCGACGCTGCCCTCAAGGACGGCATCTGGCGCGGCGACTACTACGCCTACGAGAACGCTGGGCTGGAACTCGACGGCGCCACCGTCGGCCTCGTCGGCTACGGAGCCATTGGCGCGATCGTCGCCCGGGTGCTGCGCGCCTTCGGCTCACACGTCCTGGTGGCCGATCCGTACGCCGACCCGGCACGGGCCCAGGCCGACGGTGTCGAGCTCACCGCCCTGGAGGACCTGCTGCGCCGCAGCTCGGTGGTGAGCCTGCACGCCCGGGTCACCCCCGAGACACGGCATCTGATCAACGCCGACAACCTCGCGCTGCTGCCCGAGGGCGCCGTCCTGGTCAACTCGGCCCGCGGGGAACTGCTCGACTACGCCCCGCTGCCCGGTCTGCTGGAGTCCGGCCGGCTGGGCGCGCTCGCCCTCGACGTCTACGACATCGAGCCGCCCCCGGCCGACTGGCCGCTGCACAAGGCCCCCAACGTGATCACCACGCCCCATCTGGCCGGCGCCACCCGGCAGACCGCCGACCGGGCCGCCCTGATCACCGCTGCCGAGGCCGCCCGCTTCCTGCGCGGCGAACCGCTGCGGCACGTGGCCAATCCGGAGGTGCTGACCGGGGGCCGGCCATGATCGTCGGGGTCGACATCGGTACCTCGGTCACCAAGGCGCAGCTGATCTCCCGCGACGGCCGGACCACCCCCGTGCACGAGGCCCGCAGCACCGTCTACACCCTGCCCGGACACCGCGTCGAACAGGACCTGGACGAGGTCGTGGGCACCGTGGAGACCGTCGTACGGGCGGCCCTGTCCGACACCGCGCAGCTGGGCGACGAACCGGTCGAGGCGCTGGCCCTGACCGGGCAGGGCGACGGCCTGTGGCTGCGCGACGCGGGCGGCGCCCCCGTCGGCCGCGCCCTGTCCTGGATGGACGGCCGGGCCGCGGACCGGCTCGACCGGTGGACCGCCGACGGCACCCTGCGCGCCCTGCACCGGCGCACCGGCGTCGGCCTGTTCCCCGGCTCGGCGGCCCCCCTGCTGGCCCATCTGGCCGAACACGAGCCGGAGCGGCTGGCGGCGGCCCACGTCGCCGGATACTGCGTGGACGCCGTCGTGCAGCGGCTGACCGGCGCCGTGACCGTCGACGCCTCCGACGCCTCGCAGCCGTTCCTCGACGTCGCCACCCGCACCTACGACGAGACCGCGCTCGAGCTGTGCGGACTGTCCGCCCACCGCCGGCTGCTGCCGGACCCCGCGCCGCCCGGCACCCTGCACCGGCTGCTGCCCGACGCCGCCCGGCGGGTGGGCCTGCCCGCGGGACTGCCGGTCTCCGCCGGCCCGTTCGACATACCGGCCTGCGCCTTCGGCTCGGGGATCGCCGAACCGGGCGAGGGCAACCTCATCATCGGCACCACCCTCGCCGCCCAGGTCCTGGACAGCGAGCCGCGTCCGGCCGCCACCGACGACCCGGCCGGGATGGTGCTGGCGACCCCGTACGAGAACCGGTACCTGCGGGTCATGCCCGCCATGATCGGCACCGCGGGCCTGGACTGGCTGCTGAAACTCCTCGACGTGAAGATCGAGGCGCTGGACGCGCTGCTCGTCCAGTCCCCGCCCGGCGCCTCGGGCGTCACCGCGCTGCCGTTCCTGTCCACCAGCGGCGAACGGGCCCCGTTCGTCGACCCGCGGGCCCGTGGCCGGTTCGACGGCCTGTCCCCGCTGGCCGGCCGCGCCGACCTGGTACGGGCCCTGTGCGAGGCCGTCGCCTACTCGGCCCGGCACTGCATGGACACCCTCGGCTTCTCCGGCACCGTCACCGCGTGCGGCGGCGGCGCGCGCTCCGGGGAGTGGGCGCGCATCTTCGCCGGTGTCCTCGGGGGCAGCCTGGAGGTCTGCGACGACGCCGTGGGCATCCGCGGCGCCGCCCACGTCGCCTGGAGCTCCCTGGGCACGCCGGTCGACGCCGACGCCTGGCGCGCCCGCCTCCGCACCGTCACCGCCGAGCGCGCTCTGATCGACCACTACGCCGAGGGCTACGCCGCCTACCGCCGGGCCCTCGACACCGCACGCGAAGGCTGGAGCACCCGATGACCAGGCTCTTCAACGACCCCGCCCGCTTCACCGACGACATGATCGCGGGATTCGCCGCCGCCCATCCCGAGCACGTACGGGCCGTGCCCGGCGGAGTGGTGCGCGCCCGCCCCACCCGCGCCGGGAAGGTGGCCGTCCTCACCGGCGGCGGCTCCGGCCACTATCCCGCCTTCTGCGGTGTCGTCGGCCCCGGCTTCGCCGACGGCTCGGTCATCGGCAACGTCTTCACCTCCCCGTCGGCCGCCCATGCCCGCTCGGTGGCCGAGGCGGCGGAGGCGGGCGGCGGTGTCCTCTTCCTCTTCGGCAACTACGCCGGGGACGTGATCAACTTCGGCCTCGCGGCACGGCAGTTGGAGGGCGACGGGATTCCCGCCCGCTGCTTCGCCGTCACCGACGACATCGCCTCCGCCCCCGCCGACCAGACCGCGCGGCGCCGGGGCATCGCGGGCGGCTTCGTCGTCTTCAAGACCGCCTCGGCGGCGGCCGAGGAAGGCGCCTGCCTGGACGAGGTCGTCCGCGTAGCCGAGCACACCAACGCCCGTACCCGCACCCTCGGCGTGGCCTTCGACGGCTGCACCCTGCCGGGCGCCGACGCGCCCCTGTTCACCGTCCCCGAGGGCCGCCTGGGCCTGGGCCTGGGCATCCACGGCGAACCGGGGGTCAGCGAGGACACCCTGGGCACCGCGGAGGACCTGGCCCGCGCCCTGGTGACGGGGCTGCTGGCGGACCGGCCCGACGGCACGGACGGCGACGGGCGGGTCGCCGTCGTCCTCAACGGCCTGGGCGCCACCAAGTACGAGGAGCTGTACGTGCTGTGGGGCGCCGTGGCCCGGCTGCTGGACGAGGCGGGGCTCACCCCCGTACGCCCCGAGGTCGGCGAACTCGTCACCAGCCTCGACATGGCCGGCTGCTCCCTGACCCTGAGCTGGCTGGACGACGAGCTGGAACGCCTGTGGCTGGCACCGGCCGACACCCCGGCCTTCTCCCGGACGCCACTGTCGGAACCCCCGGTGGACACCGCCGCCGCACGGCCCGCCGCGGCCCGGCGCCGCCCGGACCGGTCCGCCGCCACGGCGACGGGCGCGGCGGTCGAGGTGGCGGAGCTGGCCGTGAGCGCACTGCGCGCCGCACGCGACGTGCTGCACCGGGACGCGGAGGCCCTGGGCCGGCTGGACGCGGTGGCGGGCGACGGCGATCACGGCCGTGGCATGTGCAAGGGCGTCGACGCGGCCCTGGCGGCCGCCGAGAAGGCGCACGCCGACCGGCTCGCCCCGGCGGCGGTGCTGGCCGCAGCCGGCGACGCCTGGGCCGCGGAGGCCGGGGGCACCTCGGGCGCGCTGTGGGGGGCCGCGCTGCGCGCCGTCGGCGCCGTCCTGCCCGCCGACCGGGCGCCGGAACGCACGGAGTTGGCGTCCGCCGCCGAGGAGGCGCTCACCGCCGTCACCTCGCTCGGCGGAGCCGAAGTGGGCGACAAGACCCTGGTCGACGCGCTCGCTCCGTTCGCCACGGCGTTCGCCGAACGGCTGCGGACCGGGGTCCCGGTGGCGAAGGCGTACGCCTCCGCGGCCGCCGAAGCCCGCGCCGCCGCCGAGAACACCGCCGGCCTGCGCCCTCGCCTCGGCCGCGCCCGCCCGCTCGCCGACCGCAGCGTGGGCACCCCCGACCCCGGAGCCACCTCACTCGCCGCGGTACTGACCGCGGTGGCCACCCTCGGCGCGACGATAGGAAACGACCTGGTATGACCACCACGCACGCCTTCCGGATCGTCGTCGGCTGCGACGACGCCGGCTACGACTACAAGGAAGTCCTCAAGCGGGATCTGGCGGCCGACCCGAGGGTCGCCGAGGTCATCGACGTCGGGGTGGGCAGCGACGAGCACACCGCCTATCCGCATGTGGCCGTGGAAGCGGCCCGCCGCGTCGCCGAAGGCGCCGCCGACCGCGCCCTCCTGGTGTGCGGCACCGGCCTGGGGGTGGCCATCAGCGCCAACAAGGTCCCCGGCATCCGCGCGGTCACCGCCCACGACAGCTATTCGGTGCGCCGCTCGGTCCTCAGCAACAACGCCCAGGTGCTCTGCTTCGGCCAGCGTGTCATCGGCCTGGAACTCGCCCGTGCGCTCGTCGACGACTGGCTCGCGCACACCTTCGACGAGACCTCCCCGTCGGCGGAGAAGGTCGCCGCCATCCGGAGCTACGAGGGCTGACGCCGGGCGTCCCCGCCTCGGCGGCCCCGGGCCGCACACGCCGGTCTCCACGATCCCGGCCGGATCGTGGAGACCGGCGCCATGGGGGCATGACGCGTCGCCGCTACTGGCTCACCTTGACCGAGAACCAGTCCACGCTCATCCCCGCACCGGAGGTGGTGTCCTCCGCGGGCGAGGTGCAGCCGCAGACCTTGTTCGGGTAGGAGCCGCCGATGGCGACATTGAAGATGGCGAAGAACCCGTGGTCCACCGCCTTCGTCCAGGTGTCGGCGGACACCTGGTTCTGATGCACCGTGAAGGTCTCCTTGCCGTCGCGGTAGAAGCGCAGTTGCTCGGCGGAGGTGTCGGTGCGATCCACGATCACCGAGTACGTGTGGTACTCGGTCTGGCAGGTGTCGCACGGCAGCAGGTCACTGCTGATCCCGTCCGGGTCGTTGCACTCGCCGGCCCACTCGTCGCAGTGGAAGGTGTGCGAGTGCTTGCTCAGCCCGTTGACGTCCTCCATGATGTCCAGCTCGCCGATGCCCGGCCAGTTGGTGGCTCCGGTGGGGCGGGCGTCGGCGCCCATGGCCCAGAAGGCGGGCCAGACGCCCAGCGGCTTCTCCGGGTTGGGCTGCTTGAGGGAAGCGCTGATCTCCAGCTGCCCGCCGGCCGGCGCCTCGAAGTCGGTGCGCTGGGTCTCCACGCGGCCGGAGGTCCACTTCCCGGAGGCGTCGCGGATCGGCTTGATCACCATGTGACCCTCACCGTCCTGGTAGACGTTGTCGGTCGAGTCGGTGACCGTCTCGACCTCGCCGGTGCCCCAGTTCGCGGCCCCGCCCGGATAGCCGGTGCCGATGTCGTACAGCCAGTCGTCCTTGTTCAGACCGGTGCCCGCCGCACCGTCGAAGTCGTCGTGGAAGACGGTGGTCCACTCGGCCGCGGCGGACTCGTCCGCGGCCGCGCTGGAGGACGCGGTGAGAGCCAGCAGCCCGGTCAGCGGCAGCGACAGGGCGGCCACGAAGGCCACAACGCGTCGTCGGCGGCGGGGTTTGCCCTCCGCCGCCGAACGTGAGGAAGTGATGCGGTACATGTGGGGGGTTGCTTCCATTCCGTAGGAACGTCGGTCACGGGTGTGCGAGACCCGTGACCCGCGCCTGGCGTGGGGTGAGAAGCGCGGGCCACGGAAACTCGGCACAGTGGAACAGAGCGAGCGCCGCGGGGTCTTGAGAGCGCTCACACAGAACGACTGTCTTGGACCGTGCCCTTGCCGGTCAAGAGTCATGCTGCGTTCACAACGTGAACACAAGCCCTTCGCTCCGCCGCGACAGCACCGAACCATCGCTCGATCCACTTCAGAGTTGGACGCATGCGCGCGGTGCGAGCCTCCGCGCACGCCAACTCTTGACCTCAGGAACTCTCCGGCAGGGACTCCAGGACATCCGCGACGGACACCCGGCCGACGACGTCCAGAAGAGCCTGTCCCAGGACGGAGACGGGCTCCCGGGGAGGCAGCAGCAGACCGACGGCGGCCGTACGCGAGGGGCCCGCCAGCGGGATGACCCGCATACCGGCGGGGATGCCGAAGACGTGCAGCCAGGCGTGCGACACGATGCTCGCCCACTGGCCCGTCCGGACGTGTGCGAAGAGGGAGGCGATGGAGTCGGTCTCCACGCGCGGAGCCACCTTGGTGCCCAGTTCGGCAAAGACCGCGTCGAGGACCTGACGGCCCTGCATCATGGGGTGCAGCAGACACAGCGGGTACCCGGCCGCTTCCTCCCACTCGATCCCGGCCGGGTGCGCATCGACGGGCCCGGTGGTCAGGAACACATAGCGCTCCCGGTACAGCGGCACGAACTTGAAGTCCGCGTCCGCCGACGGCGGGCGGTAGGTGAGGGCCGCGTCCAGCTCATAGGTCTGCAACCGGCGGAGGATGTCCTCGGCCCGCAGATCCGTATACACCAGCACGGTCGCCAGCGGATTGGCCACGCAGAACGGCTGCGTCAGCACCGACACGGCCGTCGAGGCGGTGGGGACCGTTCCGATGCGCAGCCGGCCCGTCACACCCGACCGCAGCGCCTGGATGTCGTCACGCATCGCGTCCCGGTCGGCCAGGATCCGCTGCGCCCATACGACGACGCGCTCGCCCTCCGGGGTGAGCCCCTCGAACTTGCGCTCCCGACGGACCAGGGGCACCCCGAGTTCGTCCTCGAGCTTCCGGATCCCCTCCGACAGCGCGGGCTGGGAGACGAAACACGCCTGGGCCGCCCTGGCGAAGTGGCGGGCACGGGCGAGGGCGACCAGGTATTCGAGTTGGCGAAGCAGCACTCTCCCATGATCTCGCGGCCCCGGCGGAGCGGCCCGGCGGACCCGGCCGCGACGGGGCGTGATCGGCCTCGCCTATCACGCGATCAAAGATGCCGCTTTGACCTGGCCTTCCTTCGGAGAGGAGCCTGCTTGCGCAGGGAATTCGGAGAAAGGACCGACGGGCGATGCGGGACATCGAAGAACCGGCCGAGGACGTGACGGTATCGGCGCCCAAGACCTGGGCCACCGGCGCTCCCGCCGTCGCGCACGCGCTCACCTACGCCTTGGGCCAGACCTCGCCGAAGCGCACCGCCCTCACGCTGCTGAACATCAACCAGGCGCGTGGCTTCGACTGTCCCGGCTGCGCCTGGCCCGAGCCCGCGCCGGGGCACCGGCACCGCAACGAATACTGCGAGAACGGCGCCAAGCACATCAGCGACGAGGCCACCTCCCGCAGGGTGACCAGGGAGTTCTTCGAGCGCCACCCGGTCGATGAGCTGAACGGGAGGTCGGACTACTGGCTGAACCAGCAGGGCCGGCTGACCGAGCCGATGGTGCTGCGCGAGGGAGCGCGGCACTACGAACCGATCGGCTGGGACGAGGCGCTGGACCTGCTCGCCACCGAACTGCGCGGACTGGACCATCCGGATGAGGCGCTGTTCTACACCTCCGGCCGGCTGGCCAACGAGCCGGCTTTCCTGCTGCAGCTGCTGGCGCGCGCGTTCGGCACGAACAACCTCCCGGACTGCTCCAACATGTGCCACGAGTCCAGTGGCTCGGCGCTGAACGAAACCCTGGGCATCGGCAAGGGCAGCGTGAGCCTGGACGACATCTACGACGCCGATCTGGTCTTCGTGGTCGGCCAGAACCCCGGCACCAACCACCCGCGGATGCTGTCGGCCCTGGAGGAGACGAAGCGCCGCGGCGGCCAGGTCATCGCCGTCAATCCGCTGCCGGAGGCCGGACTGCTGCGGTTCAAGCACCCGCAGAAGGTGCGCGGGGTCATCGGCCGGGGGACGGACATCGCCGATCAGTTCCTTCAGATCCGGCCCGGCGGCGACCTGGCGCTGTTCCAGATGCTGAACCGGCTGCTTCTGGAGGCCGAGGACGAGGCGCCCGGAACCGTCCTGGACGGTGAGTTCATCGCGGCGCACACCACCGGCTTCGCCGCCTTCGCCGACCACGCGCGGCGGATCACCTGGCCGCAGGTGGAGCGGGCCACAGGCCTGAGCCGGGAAGAGATCGAGCAGGTGCACGCCCGTGTGCTGAGGAGCCGCAGCGTCATCGTCTGCTGGGCCATGGGTCTGACCCAGCACAAGCACGGAGTGCCCACGATCAGGGAAGTGGTGAACTTCCTGCTGCTGCGCGGCAACATCGGGCGCCCGGGAGCCGGGGTCTGCCCGGTCCGCGGCCACAGCAACGTCCAGGGCGACCGCACCATGGGCATCTGGGAGCGCATGCCCCAGCCGTTCCTCGACGCGCTGGAGGCCGAGTTCGGTTTCAAGCCGCCCTCGGCACACGGCGTGGACTCGGTGGACGCCATCCGCGCCATGCGGGACGGCCGGGCCAAGGTCTTCGTCGGTGTGGCCGGCAACTTCGTGCGGGCCACTCCCGACAGCGACGCCACCGAACGGGCCATGCGCAACTGCCGGCTGACCGTGCACATCTCGACCAAGCTCAACCGCTCCCACGCGGTGTGCGGCCGGACCGCCCTGATCCTGCCCACCCTCGGCCGCAGCGACCGCGACGTCCAGGCGGGCGGAGAACAGTTCATGACGGTCGAGGACTCCATGAGCGAGATCCACGCCACCCGCGGCCGTCTGGCGCCCGCCTCCGAACACCTGCTGAGCGAGGTGTCCATCATCAGCAGGCTGGCCCGCAAGGTCCTCGGCGCACAACCGGACATCCCCTGGGAAACCTTCGAGAGCGACTACGACACCATCCGCGACCGCATCTCCCGGGTCGTCCCGGGCTTCGAGGACTTCAACGCCCGGGTGCGGCGTCCCGGCGGATTCCGGCTGCCCAACCCGGTCAACAGCCGGGTCTTCCGCACACCCAGCGGAAAGGCCGTGTTCACCACCAACGACGTCACTGTGCTTCAGGCCCCGAAGGGACACCTGGTCCTGCAGACCCTGCGCTCGCACGACCAGTGGAACACCATCCCCTACGCCATGGACGACCGCTACCGCGGCATCAAGGGCGGCCGCCGCGTCGTCCTTGTCAACCCCGCCGACCTCGCCGACCTCGGCATCGCGGACGCGAGCAGGGTGGACCTGGTCGGCGTGTGGTCCGACGGAGTCGAGCGCAGGGCCCCGGACTTCCGCGTCGTCGCCTACCCCACCAGCCGCGGCTCGGCGGCCGCCTACTACCCCGAGACCAACGTCCTCGTGCCGCTGGACAGCGTCGCCGACATCAGCAACACCCCCACCTCCAAGAGCGTCATCGTCCGCCTGGAGCCCGCCACGGTCTGATTGGACCGGGTCTCGCCGGGGGTCCGCCCTGTTCCGCGCAACGGGCGGCTACCGCCCGTCGACCTGCACCGGGCCGGCGGAACAGCCCTGGCGCGCCGTCGACGAGCCGACCGACGAGCGGCGGAGGGTGCCGCCGTTCAGATGATGGACGCCCATTGGGGAAACTCCACGGTCGCCAGGGCGTCCGCCCGCTCCGCGGCCGGCACCCGCCCGGTGAGGAATCCGGCGATCAGCTCGCACCAGGAGTCGTAGCCCTCGGCGCATGCCTGCCGGATCTGTGCGCTGTCCGTTGCGGCGTCCAGCGTGACGGCCGCCGGCGGGCAGCCCCGCTGGAAGCCGGAGTCGGTCAACACACCGATCAAGAGCTCCACCACCGCCCTGACGGGGCTCGCCGGGTCCGGAGCCCCGGCGATGACCTCCCGCAGTGCCTCGCCCAGCCGGCTGCCGGACATCCGCAGCGCCTCGGCCGCCAGTTGTTCCTTGCCGACCTACCCACACGATGACGACCGGTCTCGTCAGTCCCGCGCGCCAAAGGTACGTCAGGTCTGACCGACCCTGCGACCGCTTCGGCATCGGAGCCCATTCGCCGGTGACCCGTACAGCGGGCCCACCCAGGCGGCGGCACCACCCAAATCACCAGCTTGTTGCCGATGAGGCCCGCCTGGTGAAATCCCCGTAACCGATGACGGCGAGTGCGCGCACACCTCTGGACAAAGTCTTCAGGGGTCTGTCACTTTTGATGGACCCAACCGGTTCTGTCGGCCGTCGGACCTGACGTCGCCTTGAGAACACGAAGGAGGACCCGTGCCGCACCGCCGCGAGGACGCCTCGTTTGTCCTGTTGGAGGCGCTGGCCGAAGCCGGGCAGCCGCTCGGCGCGCGTCAGGCGAAAGCCGCCCTGGCCTCGGCGGGCATCTCCATCAGCGAGTCGTCCGCCAGCCGCTTGCTGCGCGACCTCCACGGCGAGGGCCTGGTGGCCACGGCCGGGGCCAAGGGCAGGGTCATCACCGAGGAAGGCCGCCGCCGGGTCGCGGAACTGCACGGAGTCGCCGCCACAAGCGCCAGGCTCCAGCAGGCCGTCGACGTACGGGCCGCGAAGGACTTGCTGGATCTGCTGCACGCGCGGCGCACCGTGGAACGCGAGATCGTGCGCGAGGCCGCCGAACACGCCGGCGAGAAGGACCTGACGGACCTCAGGGACCTCACCCGCCGGCACGCCCTCTGCATCAGCAAGGGCGAAGTGCCGCAGACGCCCGGACTCGACTTCCACCGCCGCATCATCCGGCTCTCCCGCAACCGGCCGCTCCGGGCCATGGCCGATGTGGTCCTCGGCCCGCGCTACAACCGGGTGGAGACCCTGCTCGACATCATCATGGGCAACCACCACACCGAGACCAAGTCCGTCGGCGAGCACGAACGCATCCTCGACGCCATCGCGGCGGGCGACGCGGCAACCGCCGAGCGGACCATGAACGACCATCTGCTCCGCATGTCCGAGGAGGTCGAAAGGTATCTTCCCGCGGACAACGACCCCCTTTTCCAGCGCCTGCTGAGCTGGATGGACACCCAGGAGTCGCTGCGGCCCGCCTAGCGGCGTACGCCGCGGTGCCCCCGGCGCGCCGTCCCTTCGTCCGGCCCCGGACCGCGCACCGGACACCGCGGCGCCGGACACCGCGCACCGCGCACCATCGAGCACGACCAGGAGAGAACTCCCATGTACCCACGCGACCTCAAGGGATACGGCCCCCTTCCGCCCAGTCCGCAGTGGCCGGACGGGGCACGGGTGGCCCTGCAGTTCGTCATCAACTACGAGGAGGGAGGCGAGCGTTCCATCCTGCACGGAGACCGGTGCTCCGAAGCCTTCCTGACCGAAGAGCCGACCCGTGAACTGCCCAACCTCCGCAACCTCAACGTCGAGTCACAGTACGAGTACGGCAGTCGCGCCGGCTTCTGGCGCCTGCACCGGATGTTCACCGAACGCGGGCTGCCGGTCACCGTCTTCGGCATCGCCGAGGCACTGGAGAAGAACCCCGAAGCCGTGGCGGCCATGCGGGAAGCGCGGTGGGAGATCGCCTGCCATGGACTGCGCTGGATCAACTACGCGGAAATGCCACGGGAGGAGGAAGAGCGCCATGTGCGCCGCGCCGTCGAACTGCACACGCGGGTCACGGGCGAGCGTCCCCGGGGCTGGTACACGGGCCGGATGAGCCCGCACACCCGTCGGCTCGTCGCGGACGAGGGCGGCTTCCTCTACGACTCCGACTCCTTCGCCGACGACCTGCCCTACTGGGTACCGGTGGGAGACCGGGCGCAGCTGGTCGTCCCGTACACCCTCGACAACAACGACGGCCGGTACCTGAACACCTACGGATTCCAGTCCGAGAGCTTCTCCCGGTATCTGCTGCGCGCCCTGGACCTGCTGCGGGCCGAGGCGGACCACTGCCCGAAGATGATGAGCGTCGGGCTGCACACCCGGATCGTCGGCCGTCCCGGCAGGGCCGCGGACCTGGCGCGCTTTCTCGACGAGGTGGCCGCGGCCGACGACGTCTGGGTCACGCGGCGCGTCGACATCGCCCGGCACTGGCGCCGGGTGCAGCCCGCCGAGGCCCATCTGCCCGGCCTGCGCGACGCGGCCGTGTCCGCGGACGCCCTCGTCTGAGCTCATCCGGAACCTCTGAGCCCATCCGCGGCCGGATGCGCTCTTCCGCGGCCGGACGCTCCCGGCTCTCCGGGCGGACATCGCCCGCCCCCGGCGCGTGGTCGCCACCCCCGCGTGTGCCCACCACCCCCGGTGCGTGCCCGCCCCACCTCACGTGTGCCCGGCTCGCCCCCGGACACGTGCCCCGCGCGTGCCCGGTGCGCTCCGCCCCGGCGCCACCACTCACACGGCCGGTCCTCTCGCGGCCAGCCCGTTCGCGGCCGGTCCGTTTCCCTACCGTCCGCACCGCCCGATCCACCAGCGACATCCTCAGCAGCGTCCCCCGGGCCCGAGGGGCCCGTCCCACCTGTGGAGAACACTATGCGTGAAGGAAGATGGGCAGCCTTGCCCAACTGGCAGTTCCGGCTCTTCCCCCGTGACACCCGCCCCATCATCACCTGCGTCTTCCTGGGCCTGATCATGGCCGTGATCCTGCAGATCACCGAGCGGATCGACCTGGCGCTCACCGGCGGCACCATCGCCGTCGTCTCGGCCATCGTGGTGTGTGCCATCTGGGTGCCGGCCGCGGCCTTCTACGGTCTGACCGGCGCTCTGATCACGGCCTGGATCAACCCCATCATCTCCAACCTGACCGCCTCCCAGCCGATGGCGCCGTTCCTGTTCGTCACCAACGCCGCACACACGGTGCCGGTCGCCCTGCTGGTGTGGCTGGTGAAGTCCGGCTCGCGCGGTCTGCGGCTGTGGCACGTGCTGGTGATCGGCCAGATCGGCGGCCTGCTGGACGCCGTGTTCTTCGGCATCGGCAACCGGATCATCATGCATATGCCCTGGGACTTCATCGGCTTCCAGGTCCTGGTCATCCAGCCGTGTTATCTGGCGGGCAGTCTCATCACCTTCGTCATCATGCGCCGCCTGCTCAAGACCGGCCTGATCACGACCGAGCGGAAGGAGGACCTCAATGCCATGGTCGTCTGAGTCCACCCCGTACCGGGGAGCCGGCCGATGAGCGGCACCATGCTCTACCGTCCCGGAGATACGTTTCTGCACCGAGCGGATCCCCGCGCGAAGATCGTCACGGTGCTGGCCGTGCTGGTCACCGCCCTGACCACCACCCGGCTGGATGTGCTCACGGTGCTGCTGCTGGCGGTGGTGGCCGGGCTGTATCTGCTCGGCGGGATGTCGGTACGCGCCTACGGGCGCGGCGTGGCGGTGGTCGTCCCGCTCATCGCCGTACTGGTGCTGCTCCAGGGCCTGCTCCAGGCGGGGCCCGCGCTGCTGACCGTGGCCGGCCTCACCCTGTCCGAGCCGGGCGTCCTGCTCGCGCTGGGGATTGGTCTGCGGCTGCTGGCCATGGGCATCTGCTTCTACGGCTTCTCCGTCTCCACCAGCCCCGCGGACATCTCCCTGGCCCTGCACAAGGTCGGCGTCCCCTACAAGTTCGCCTATCTCACCAGCTTCGCCTTCCGCTTCCTGCCGCTGCTCCAGGACGAGGCCCGGACCCTGCTCACGGCCATGGCGGTGCGCGGATCGGGGGAAGCCGTGTCACGCAGCCCGGTACGGCGCTGCCGGGCGATCGTGCGGATGCTCTTCCCGATGCTGGTCGGCTCCCTGAAGCGCAGCGGTGAGATCGCCCTCTCCATGGAGCTGCGCGGTTACGGCCTGCCGGGCCGGCGCACCTTCGTGCGCACACTGCGGCTGCGCGGCGCGGACATGGCCCTGATGGGCGGCGCGTTCGCCGTCGCCGCCCTGCTCATCGCGGCGGGCGCCGGCGCCTTCCCCCTGCTGTCGTCGGAGGGCTGATCCATGACCGACACCGTCATCCGGGTGAACGACCTGAGCCTGCGCTACCGGGGCGCCGACCGGCGCGCCCTGGACGAGGTCTCCTTCGACGTGGCCAGAGGGGAGGTGCTCGGCATCCTGGGCCCCACCGGGGCGGGCAAGTCGACGCTGCTCAAGTGCCTGGCCGGGGTCATTCCGCACTACGAGCACGACAGCGCCCACCGTGGCACGGTCGAGGTGCTCGGACACTCCGTGGCCGAACGCGGCTCGCTGGCCGAGGTGGTGGCCGACGTGGGGCTCGTCCTCCAGGACCCCGAGGTCCAGCTGGTCAACACCACCGTCCGGGAGGAACTCGCCTGGGGCATGGAGAACCGCGGCACACCCGTGGCGGAGATCCACCGCAGACTGGCGCGGTCCGCCGGACTGTTCGGCGTGGAGCGGCTGCTGGACCGCTTCACCCACGCCCTGTCCGGCGGTGAGAAGCAACGCACTGTCGTCGCCGCGACGTACTGCCTCGGCCCGCAGGTCATGCTGCTGGACGAACCGACCTCGGAACTCGACCCGGCGGGCACCGAAAGCGTGCTCCAGGCCGTGCGGGTGCTGGCCCGGGAGGGCGTCACCGTCGTCGTGGTGGAGCACAAGGTCGAGGAGCTCGCCCAGTACGCCGACCGTCTGATGGTCCTCGACCAGGGCCGGGTGACCGCACTGGGCACCCCGCGGGAGGTCTTCACCGGCGAGCACGCGCCCTACCGGCCCCAGGTGCTGGAGGTGGCGCTGCGCCTGCGCGACCTCGGCCGCTGGTCCCCGGCCCAGCTGCCGCTGACCGTCGACGACGCGGTGGCCGCGGGGCGGCCGACCGCCGGCGCCGCGAGCGCCGTGACCGGGAAGGAGGAGTGACCATGGAACCCGGCGTCGCCGTGGACGTGCGGAACGTCGAGCACGTCTACGCGGGAGGCGTACGCGCCCTCGCGGGCGTCTCCCTGAGCATCGAGCAGGGCGAGTTCGTCGCGATCATCGGAAAGAACGGCTCGGGCAAGACGACCCTGGCCAAGCACCTCAACGGGCTGTTGCGACCGACCAACAAGGACGGCGCGGTGCTGGTGCGGGAGTCGGAGAGTGACACCTTCAGCACCCGTGACCGGCCGCTGCACCGCATCGCGCCAGTCGTCGGATACGTCTTCCAGAACCCCGATCGGCAGATCTTCCACGACACCTGCCGGGAGGAACTGGAGTACGGCCCGCGCAACATCGGCATCCCCGCCGGCCTGCTGGCCGAGCGGGTCGCCGAGACGCTCGCCGCGGTCGGCCTGCCGGGCCGCGAGGAGACCAACCCCGTGCACATGAGCCGCGGCGAGCGACAGCGGCTGGCCATCGCGGCGACGCTGGTGATGGGCCCGCAGGTGGCCATCGTCGACGAGCCGACGACCGGACAGGACCGTCACGAGGCCCGGCTGATCCTGGACTACCTCGCCCAGTACCACGCCTCGGGCCGCACCGTGGTGGCCGTCTCGCACGACATGGCGCTCGTGGCGGAGTACGCCACCCGCATCGTCGCCATGCGGGAGGGCCGGGTCCTCGCCGACGGACCGCCGCGGCAGGTCTTCGCCAGGCCCGAGGTGCTGGAGTCCACCAACATCCGCCCGCCACAGGTGACCGTGCTCGGCGCGCGGCTGGGCCACCCCGGACTGCTGACCGTGGACGAAGCGGTGACCGCCCTGGCCGGGGGCGACCGGTGACCCGGCACGGACCGCTCCCGCCGACGGCTCGGACCGGAAAGAACACGTGGACCGGAAAGAACACGTGGACCGGCAAGAACACGTGGACCAGGAAGAACGCATGGACTGGACAGAACACACGGACCGGAAGGGCCACAACGCCATGAGTACGCGCATCGCGGTGACCGGCGCCGGTGGATTCGTCATGAGCGTCTTCATCCGCCACCATCTGCGGCACCACCCGGACGCCGAGGTGCTCGCCCTCGACATCACCGAACCGGACGAGGACCTGAGGGCCTACCTGGCGGATGTCGCCGCCCGCGTCGAGTTCCGGCGCTGCGACGTGCGCGACGCCTCCACCGTCACCGAACTGCTGACGGGGTACCGGCCGCGGGCGGTGGTCCACGGCGCGACGGTCACGCACGTGCCGCGGTGGGAGCGGGAGGACCCCGGCCGCTTCCTGGACGTCAACGTCATGGGCACCTCCGCCGTACTCGACGCGGCCCGGCGCACCCCGTCCGTCCAGCGCGTCGTCCACATCAGCAGCGCGGCCGTCTACGGCGCTGGCACCCCGGGCCGGGAGGACCCGCAGGACGAGGACACCCCGCTGGTACCGGACGAGATGTACGGCGTCAGCAAGGTGAGCAGCGAGCTGGTGGCCCGGCGCTTCGCCGACCTCTACGGACTCGCCGTGCCGATCGTGCGCTTCACCAAGGTGTTCGGCCCGATGGAGCGCCCGACGTCCTCCCGGACCGCCATGTCCCTGCCGTACCACCTGGCCCGCGCGGCCGCCGCCGGCCGGCCGCTCACGGTCACCCCGCGCACCCTGCGGGCCGCCGGGGACTGGATCAGCGCGGTGGACGTCGCCGACGCCCTCGACCGCCTGTGCGCCGGAACCGGCCCCGGGTCCGGGTCCGCCGTCCTCAACCTGGCATCCGGGTCCCTCACCCCGGTGCCGGAGCTGGTGGACCTGTTCGGCACGACGGTGGTCACCGGCACCGGTGCGGAGGCCGTCGACATGGACCCGCTGCCGCGCACCGGGAAGAACGGGACCTACGCGATCCACCGGGCGGCCGACCTCCTCGGCTGGCGCCCGCGTGACCTGCGCCGCCAGGTGGCCGAGTACCGCGACTGGGCCGTGTCCCACCGTGACACCCCGGCGCTCCGCGCCTGACCCGGCGAACCCGGCACCCGGCACGGCCACACGGCTGACAGCCGCACGACACACACCGACACACACCGAGAGAAGAAGAGAGGACCCCACCGTGCACCAGGGCACGCTGACCGCACCCCGCATCCTCGTGCGTCCGCGGCAGGCTCGCTATCAGGACGCCTACCGCACCTGGCAGGGCATCCCGTCCGTCGAACGCACCCCCGGCGGGCGGCTGTACGCCAACTGGTACTCCGGGATGGACACCGAGACAGGCGGCAACTTCGTCGTGGTCACCACGAGCGACGACAACGGCGACACCTGGGACGGGCCCCGGTACGTCGTCGAACACGACGACCCCGAGGTACGCGTCTACGATCCCTGCCTGTGGCTCGACCCCCTCGGCCGCCTGTGGCTGACCTGGAACCAGAGCCGCGACTTCTTCGACGGACGGGTCGGCGTCTGGGTCTCCACCAGCGCCAACCCCGACGCCGACGAGCCCACTTGGAGCGCGCCACGACGCATCGCCAACGGCCTGATGATGAACAAACCGACCGTCACCGCCACCGGGGAATGGCTCGTTCCGGCGGCGATCTGGGCCTGCCACCCGCCGACCGAGCGGCACGGGCTGGAGGCGGAGATGTTCTCCAACGTGTACGCATCCACCGACCAGGGCACCACGTTCGAGCTGCGGGGCAGCGCGGACGTCCCCAACCGCAGCTTCGATGAGCACATGATCGTCGAACGCCGCGACGGCACGCTGTGGATGCTGGTCCGCTGCTTCGACGGCATCGGCGAGAGCTTCTCCACGGACGGCGGCCGGACCTGGTCACCCGGGCGCCGTAGCCACATCGACGGACCGTGCTCCCGCTTCCACATCCGACGGCTGACGTCCGGACGGCTGCTGCTCATCAACCACTACGGCTTCGCAGAGCGCAGCGACCGCGCGGACATCGAACAACAGGGCAACGTCAAGGCGTGGAAGGGCCGCAGCCACCTCACCGCCCTGCTCAGCGACGACGACGGAAGGACCTGGCCGCACCGGCTGCTGCTGGACGAACGCGACGATGTGTCCTATCCGGACGCGGCGGTGGGCGACGACGGCACCATCCATGTCGTCTACGACCACGACCGCTTCGGCGACCGTGCCATCTACCTGGCGCGGTTCACCGAGGACGACATCCTCGCCGGCCGCCTCCACGACCCGGGGTCGCGGCTGAGGCTCCTGGTCAACCGCGCCCTCGCGCTCCCCACCGAGGAGGCGGTCCGGCCGGGCGGTCCGGCCGCGTAGGCCGGACACGATGCCCCCCGCCGTCAGCCGACCCGCCGGGCCAGCACCTGGCCCGGCCAGGTCCCGAACCGGAAAGCCTCGGTGCGGATGAAGCCGTTGCGCTCGTAGAACGCCACCAGTTCGCCCCCGCCGCCCGCCCAGCAGTCGACCCGCAACAGGTCCACGCCGGCCCGTCGGGTCTCCTCGGCGGCATGGGCCAGCAGCACCGCCCCGATGCCCAGACCGGCGTGCCGCCGGTCGGAGACCAGCAGCCGGACGTACCGCTCGGGTTCTCCGGCCGGCCCGATCGGCATCTGCGGGCTGGGCCCGGAGTCCAGCACCAGGGCCCCGACCGACGTTCCCGCCAGCTCCGCGATGTACGGGGTGTTCTCGGTCATGTACCGCTCGACCCGCGCCACCCCGCCGGGCTTCTGTGAATACGGTGTCGTGCCCCACTGCTCGGTGTTGCCGCGCTCGTTCATCCAGGCCACCGCCGAGTCGAGCATGTCCAGAACCGCCGGTGCGTCGGCCAGGCTGCCGCGTCTGATCCGTATGCCATGCGTGGTGTCGTTCACGCCGGAAGCCTAGTGGTGCGGTTCGAAGTCGTTCGGGGTTGACTCCGGAGCCGTGGGCGGAATCCCGTCCCGCGAAGCCCGCGCACCGTCGGCCGGACGCCGGTGCCGGTGCCGGTTGTCAAAGCCGGTAATAGCGTGCGGCGTTGTCGTGGAAGAGCGCCATGCGCTCATCGCGCGAGTAGCCCCGCGTGATCTCCCGGAACGCCTCGAAGATCGTGCCGTAGTCGGAGAACAGCTTGTCCACCGGGAAGTTCGACGCGAACATGCAACGGCCCACTCCAAAGCTCTCCAGGGCGGACTCGACGTACGGACGGATCGATGTGACGGTCCAGTCGTGGTCACCCATACCGAGACCGGAGATCTTGCAGGCCACGTTCGGCGCCTGCGCGATCACCCGCATCCCCTCGCGCCAGGCGTCGAAGTGGTCCGGGCCGTCGACCTGCATCCCGGTGTGGTTGAGGATGATCTGGACGTCGGGGAACTCGGTGGCCAGCTCGAAGAACTCGCCCATCTGCGGGTAGTACAGCTGCAGGTCGAAGGACAGGCCCCGGGCGGCCAGGGCACGGAACCCACGCCGCCACTGCGGGGTCCGGCTCACTTCCGGTGCGCTCAGGTAGGTCTTCGCCGGGTCCGGGTGGTAGTTCATCGACTGCCGGATGCCACGGAAGTTCGCGTATCGCGCGTGTCCGTCCAGGATGGCCTCCACGCCGGGGGCGGCGAGGTCGGCGTAGCCGACGATGCCGTGCGGGAAGCCTCGCCGGTCCGCGATCGACTGGAGCCACCGCGTCTCACCGACCGGGTCGCGCGGGTCCCAGCCGACGTCCAGGTGCACCGCCTTGACGAGGTTCTGTCCCGTGGCGTCGGCGAGGTAGTCGTCCAGAAGGTAGTTGCGCAGCAGATCCTCGTAGGTCCCCCACGCCGCCGGCGCGACCTCGTCGCTCAGCCACGGGTAGTAGTTCTCCTCCAGGTTCCACAGGTGAAAGTGCGGATCGATGAGCGGAATGTCCTGTTCGGTCATGTCGAGCTCCTCATCGAGATCGCCGTGGGTGTCACCATCGCCATCTTCAGCGGCGGCGACTGCTGAGTGGGCTTTTCCGCGAGCGCGTCGGAGACCGTTGGCGGGCGTGGTGCCGAAGCTCTTGGCGATATTCGCCCCCGGAGACGGCGACTGTCAACAGTCGGCAGTTGGCAATGCATGCGCTCGTTGTGCGGCCTCACCTTCCGAAGGACTGGCGAAGCGGGTCTTCCTGCAATCGAAATTGCAATGTAGATTGCGGCAATCGCACTTGCAGATCCGCTGACTCACACCTGGGAGCACGGGGCGTGCCTGGAGCACCGGACAACGAGATCCTCGACAATGCCGACACTCAGTGGCTGGGCGACGCCCTGCCCCGCGTACGCCTGTCCAAGGCGCAGTCCCGTGTGGTGGACGTGATCGTCCGCAATCCGCAGCTGGCCTCCTACGCGGACATCGCCGAGATCGCCCAGCGGGCCGACGTCAACAACTCCACCGTGGTGCGGGCCGCCCAGACACTGGGGTACCGGGGCTGGCCGGACCTCCAGCGCGAGCTGCGCGCACGCTACCTGGTGCTGATCTCCACCGAGGAGACGCTCGCCGAGCACGGTGAGCACCGGAGCCCGCTGCACGACGCCCTCACGCACGACATCGACAATCTGCGCCAGACCATGGACAACAACACCGCCGCCGAGGCGGAGGCCGCCATCGCCACCCTGGCCGGGGCCACGTCGATCCTGGTGATCGGTGTCGGGTCCTTCGCCGGTCCGGCCAGTGTCATGGCCCACCTCGGCTCCACCATGGGCTACCCGATCTCCCTGGAGAACCGGGCCGGGGTGCACCTGGCCAGCGCCGTCAACAGCCTCGGCCCCGGCGACGTCCTCGTGGTCGTCAACATGTGGCGGTCCATGAAGCAGGTCATCGCCGCCGCTGAGGCCGCCGCTGAGGCCGGTGCCGCGGTGGTGGCCATCACGGACATGCGCCGGGGCCGGCTGGCCACCACCGTGGCCGACCACCTGCTGATCGTGCCGTCGGAAGGCATCTCCTTCTTCCAGTCCGTCACCGCGGCCACCTCGGTGGTCTACGGCCTGCTGGCCGGGATGCAGGCGGCTCAGCCGGAGCGCAGCCGGGCCGCCATCCGCCGCACCCAGCAACTGTGGAAGGACCTGGACATCTACCTCGAATAGCGGCTGTCGGGCTGCCCCCTGTTCTCCCCGGGCCCCCGGTACCCCCGGGTTTCCCCGGATTCCCCTTCCCCGCGACAGGAGCTCTGATGGACAAGCACATCGCCGTCGTCGGCCTGGGCTCGATGGGCGGCGCCATGGCGTCCGCCCTGCACCAGGCAGGCTGGCAGGTCTCCGGTTTCGACCCCTCGCCCGCCGCGCGCTCGGCCGCGGAAGCGGGCGGTGTCCGCACGGTGGACGACATCGGACACCTGGCGGGAACCCCCTACGTCGTCCTCTCGCTGCCCTCGGCCCGTGTGGTCGAGGAGACCGTGCCGGCCCTGCTGGCCCGTCCGGGCACCATCGCCATCGTCGACACGACGACATCGGAGCCGGCCACGAGCGCCTCCCTCGCCTCCCTGGCCGCGGACCAGGGCGCGGCCTTCGTCGACGCGCCGGTCTCGGGCGGGCGTGACGGGGCCGTGGCGGGCCGGCTGACCGCCTTCGTCGGTGCCACGGCGGAGGCTCTCGACGCGGCCCGGCCCGTCCTCCAGGCCCTGACCGGCGGCCAGTACCAGCACCTCGGGGGCCCCGGCTCCGGCAATGTGGTCAAGCTGCTCAACAACGTCCTGGCCGCGGCCAACCTGGTCTCCGTCGGGGAGGCCCTCGCCGTCGCCAAGGCCTACGGCGTGGATCCCGCGGCGGCGGCGGCCGGCATCAGCGGTGCCTCCGGCGGCAGCAAGGTCTCCGCCGCGATGTATCCGAACTGGGTGCTGACCGGCACCCACGACTCCGGCTTCGCCCTCGGGCTCATGGCCCGTGACGCCGCCCTCGCCATCGAGATCGCCGCCCAGCGGGGTGAGCGGCCGGACCTGCTGGCCGCGGCGAACCAGCGCTGGCAGGACGCGCTGGCCACGCTCGGCCCCGGCGCCGACTTCACCGAGATCGCCCGCACCGTCGCCCCCTCTCTCGTCCGCGAAGGAGCCCCCACCGCATGACCAGCGCAACCGCCACGTCCTCCGCCTCCGCCGCCCGCGCGGCCGTGGACGCCGTCTTCCCCCAGGGCCTCGGATCCTTCCTCGACGGCCGTATCGTCGCCGGAAGCGGCGAGCAGGTCCCGCTCACCGCCGCCGCCACCGGTGAGGAGTTCACCAGCTTCCGGGATGCCGGCCCGGAGGGGGCCGACGCCATCCTGGCCGGCGCCGTCCGCGGGGCCGCGGTGTGGGCCGCGACGGGCGCCTTCGAGCGGGCGGCGATCCTGCGCGAGGTCTCCCGCACCGTTGCCGAGCACGCCGAGGAACTGGCCGTCCTGGAGTCGGTGACCACGGGGAAGCCCCTGCGGGACACCCGGGTCGAGGCCGCCAAGGTCGCCGAGATGTTCGGCTACTACGCCGGCTGGGCGGACAAGCTGACCGGCCAGACCATCCCCGTCCCCGGTGACTGGCACACCTACACCGAGCGCGTCCCGTGGGGCGTGGTGGTGGCCATCACCCCGTGGAACGCGCCCCTGTTCACGGCCGGCTGGAACGCGGCCGCCCCCCTGGCGGCCGGCAACGCCGTCGTCGTCAAGCCCAGCGAGTACACCCCGGTGTCCACCCTCCGGCTGGCCCAGCTGGCGCACCGGGCCGGACTCCCGGAGGGCGTGTTCAACGTCGCCGCCGGGCTCGGCGGCACCGTCGGCGCCGCGCTGACCAGCGATCCGCGCGTCGGGAAGGTCTCGTTCATCGGCTCGGTGGCCACGGGCCGCCGGGTGGCGGTCGCGGCGGCGCGGGCCGGTATCCCCACCGTCCTGGAACTGGGCGGCAAGAGCGCCAACATCGTCTTCGCCGACGCGGACCTGGATCGGGCGGCGGACGGCGCGATAGCCGCCATCTTCTCCGGTGCGGGACAGTCCTGCGTGGCCGGCTCACGTCTGCTGGTCGAGCGCGGCGTCCATGCCGAGTTCGTGGAGCGGGTGGCGGAGCGGGCGGCGCGGCTGCGTCTCGGCGACCCCCTCGACCCCGCCACCGAGGTCGGCCCGATCATCACGGCACCGCAGTTCACCACCGTGACCTCCCTGATCGAGGCGGGAATCGAGGACGGCGGCCGCAGGGTCACCGACGCGGCGCTGCCCGCCCGGCTGACCGGCTCCGCGCTGGCCGGCGGCCACTGGGTCATGCCGACCCTGCTGGACGGCGTCACCCCCGCGAACCGGCTGGAGACGACCGAGGTCTTCGGCCCGGTGGTCGGCGCCGACGCCTTCGACACCGAGGCGGAGGCGATCGAGCGGGCCAATGGCACCGCCTTCGGGCTGGCCGGCGCGGTCTGGACCGGTGATGTCTCCCGCGCCCACCACGTGGCGCGCTCCGTCAACGCCGGCACCTTCTGGATCAACGCCTACAAGACGATCCACGTCGCCGTCCCCTTCGGCGGCTTCGGCGACTCCGGCCACGGCCGGTCCTCGGGCCCCGGCGTGCTGGACGAGTACACGCAGACCAAGGCCGTCTGGGTGCCCACCAGGGCGGCCGGCGCGCCTTTCCCGTCGCTGAGCTACTAGGGAGCACCGGATGGCACTGACGGACCTCGCCGCCGGCTCCGGCCGGCTGAAGACGGACCTCGCCGCCGGCGTCGAGCGCCGGCGGGAACGGGTGCTCGCGCTCTCGCGCCACCTCCACGCCCATCCCGAGGTCTCCTTCGAGGAGACCGGCGCCGCCGAGGCGATCACGGAACTGCTCGCGTGGGGAGGGTTCGACGTCGAGCGCGGCACCGGCGGTCTGCCCACCGCCTTCACCGCCACGGCGGGCACCGGCGAGCTGACGGTGGCGCTCTGCGTCGAGTACGACGCGCTGCCGGAGGTGGGCCACGCCTGCGGACACAACCTCATCGCCGGCGCCTCGCTCGCCGCCGCGCTGGCTCTGGCACCCCACGTCGACGAGCTCGGCATCACGCTCAAGGCGATCGGCACCCCGGCCGAGGAACACGGCGGCGGCAAGGCACTGCTGCTCGAAGCGGGCGCGTTCGACGGAGTGGGACTGGCCTTGATGGTCCATCCCGTCCAGGACGGGGTGACCTACAACCCGGCCGGGACCAGCGCCCAGGCGGTGGGCAGGTTCCGTGCGGTGTTCTCCGGCACGGCGGCCCATGCGGCGGCCGCCCCTCATCTGGGGGTGAACGCCGCCGACGCCGCCGTGCTCAGCCAGGTGGCCGTCGGTCTGCTGCGCCAGCAGATCCCGGGGGACCACCGGGTGGCGCTCTTCGTGGCGGAGGGCGGTATCGCCACCAACGTCATCCCCGAGCGCGCCGTGGTCGACTTCGAGTGCCGGGCCTTCACCCTGCCCGAGTACGAAGCTCTGCTGGCCCGGGTCCGCCGCTGTTTCGAGGGCGCGGCCCTGGCCACGGGCGCGGAGCTGACCATCGAGGCCACCGAACCGCTCTACGAGCCGCTGGTCCAGGACGAGGAGCTGGCCGCACACTGGACCGCGGCCATGCGTGCCTTCGGCCGGGACACCTCGCCCGCGGCGGGGCTGAGCGGCGGCTCGACCGACATGGGAAACATCAGCCAGGTGATCCCCAGCCTCCACCCCTGGCTGAGCATCCCGGGAGCCGACGTGCCCATCCATTCGCACGGCTTCGCGGCCCTGGCCGACACCCCCGAGGCGTACGACGTGATGTTCGAGGCGGCCCTCGCGCTGGCCTGGACCGTCGCCGACGCGACCACCGATCCGCAACAGAAGAAACGTTTCGTCAAAGCGGCCTACCACCGGAACCCCGTGCAGGGAGCACCAGCGACATGACCACCCGGACCGCACCGCCCGAGACCGAACTGAAGCAACCACCCTCCCGGACACTGCCGATCGCCGCCCTGGCACTGGTCATCACCCTGGTCGTCCAGTTCATCGGGCAACTCGACATCAATGTGGGCGTCGGATCCGTCATCGTCTTCCCGATGGTGTGGGGCCTGCTCCTGGGCCTGCTGGTGTCCGTCCAGAAGGTCAAGCCACTGGGCCTGAACGTCCAGAAGGCGGCCGCGGCCCTGGTCGGCGTGGCCGTGATGCTGCTGGTGGCCCGGCTGGCCTTCAACATCGGCCCGAGCCTGCCCACCCTGGTCGACGCGGGACCCGCCCTGCTGCTCCAGGAGATCGGGCACCTCCTGGGGACGGTCGCCCTGGCCCTGCCGCTGGCCGTGCTGCTGCGCATGGGCAAGGCCACCGTGGGCGCCACCTTCTCCCTGGACCGCGAGCCCTCCTTCGCGATGGTCTCGGAGAAGTACGGACCGGACTCGGACCAGTACCGCGGTGTGCTGGCGATGTACGTGTTCGGCACGCTCTTCGGCGCCCTGTTCATCACGCTTCTGACGTCGTTCGTGGCGAACTGGCACATCTTCGATCCGCTGGCCATGGCCATGGGCGCGGGTGTCGGCTCCGGCTCCATGATGGCGGCGTCCTCGGCGAGCATCGTGGCCGCGCATCCGGGCGACCAGGAGGCCATCCTCGGCATGGCCGCGGTGTCCAACCTCATCACCACCGTCCTCGGCGTCTACGTCGGGATCTACATCGCGCTGCCGCTGGCCGACAGGTTCTACCGCGTCCTCACCCGCCGCCGAGCCGCACCCGAGGCCGCGTCCCCCGAGCCGGGCGCGGCGGTGTCCGCCGGCGCGGCTCCCGCCGCTGCCCCGACGGATGACCTCGCGGCCAACCGTGCGTTCCGGGAGCAGGCGGAGCGGGCCTCGGCCGAGGTGAAGCTGCCGCTGTGGCTGTCCCTCCCGGTGCTCACGGTGCTGGGCATCGGCTCCGCCTCGGTGGCCGCCACATCCTTCAGCTGGCGCATCGTCGGCGGCTACGCGGTGCTCCTGGCCCTCGTGCTGCTCGGTCTCGCCCTGGCCAAGGCGAGCCGGAAGATCTCGGCGATCGTGTGGATCACCACCGTGGGCGCGTATCTCTCCAGTCCGTGGTTCTTCGCGGCCGATGCGCTGAACTCGCTGGTGAACTCGGTGGACTTCCTCTCGATCGCCACGATCATGCTGACCCTGGCAGGGCTGTCGCTCGGCAAGGACATCCCGCTGCTGCGGCGTATCGGCTGGAAGATCATCCCGGTTGGGCTGGTCGCGATCACGGCGTCGTTCCTTCTGTCCGTGGTGATCGCCGAGTTCACCCTCGGCCTCTGGAGCTGAACGCTCCACCGAAGCGGTGCCGGCGCGCGGGATGTGGGGCAAACGATCGGCCACCGCTCTCACTTCGGCCGGACGGGCGGTGGTGTCGCTTAGTGTCCGTACATCCCCGACGGAACACCGGTTCCCCTCACCAGGAGGCGACATTGAAAGCGGTTGCGATCCGGACGTTCGGACGTCCCGAGGGCCTGGCGGTCATCGACCTCCCGTCCCCGGCTCCCGCCGGCGGACAGGTGCTGATCACCACCGAGGCGATCGGGGTCGGCGGTGTCGACGCCGTGATCCTCAGCGGTGCGCTCGCCGACTACGGCTTCGAGGAAGGGCACATCCTCGGCAGTGAGGTGGCGGGCACCGTGTCCGCGGTCGGCGAAGGCGTCGACACGTCGTGGCTCGGCCGGCGTGTGTGGGCGTTCACCGGCATGGGCGGTGGCTATGTCGAACAGGCCGTCGTCCCGGTCGAGGCGATCCACCCGCTGCCGGCGGACCTGTCCGCCGCCGACGCGGTGACGCTCGGGAGCTCCGGGATGGTGGCCCACTTCGCCCTGGCCCACGCCCGTTTCGCTCCCGGCGAGTCGGTGCTGGTGCGCGGCGCGGCCGGCAGCCTCGGCATCATGACGGTCCAGCTCGCGGCGCGTGGTGGTGCCGGTGCGGTGGCCGTCACGACGTCGTCGGCCGAGCGCGGCGCTCGCCTGCGCGAGCTCGGCGCGACCCATGTGCTGGACCGGGCCGGTGCGGGAGGTGAGGACGCTCCCGCGGGCTACGACGTCATCATCGACATCGTCGCGGGCGCGGACCTGCCCTCGTTCTTCGCCAAGCTCAACCCGAACGGCCGCATGGTGGCCATTGGCGTGGTGGGCGGCCTGCCGCCCGCGGACTTCGGCGGGGAGATGCTCGCGGCGTTCCGGAAGTCGATGTCGTTCGCCACCTTCAGCGCCGACACCGTGTCCGAGGCCGATCGACGTGCCGTGCGGGCCGAGCAGTTCGCCGCCGCGGTCCGCGGCGAGCTGCGTACGGTGGTGCACCAGCTGCTGCCCTTGGAACAGGCGGTGCTGGCGCACCGGAAGATGGACGCCGGTGAGGTGTTCGGCAGGATCGTGCTGACACCGTAGTCCGCGGACCCCTTGGCGAACCGGCGGTCAGTGGGCGATGACCACCTTGCCGAAGCGCGTTCCCTCCGCGAACCAGGAGAACGCGTCCGGCGTCTCGTCGAACGAGAAGACACGGTCGACGACGGGCCGTAGCCGGGCCTGGCTGATCACCCGGTTCATCCGCTCGAAGTCGCTCCGGCTGCCGACGGTGATCGTCCTGAGCGTCGCGCCACGCTCGAAGAACCGTGTCAGGTCCATACCGCCACCCGACGCGAGATTGCCGACGAGGGAGATCCGACCACCGTAGGCGACGGCGGCGATCGACTGGGAGATGGTTCCGGCGCCGCCGATCTCGACGACGAGATCGACGCCCCGGCCGCCGGTGAGCGCTCGGACCTCTGCCCCCCACTCGGGCGTGCCGAGGTAGTCGACGACGTCGGACGCGCCGAGTTCGCGCAGGCGCCGGGCCTTTTCCGGACGCGATGTCGTGGCCAGCACCCGCGCGCCGGCCAGGCGGGCGAACTGCAACGCGAAGACGGACACCCCGCCCGTTCCCTGGACGAGCAGCGCATCGCCCGGACCGACACCGGACACCGCCGACCACGCCGTGAGCGCGGCACACGGAAGGGTGGCCGCTTCCTCGAAGGACAGATGCTCCGGCACTCCGACCACGCTCTGTTCACCGACGGCGATGAACTCGGTGAGCCACCCGTCGCGTTGCACCCCGTACAGCTCGCCCCACTGAGGGAACGAGCCGTAGAGCCAGGTCGGGTGGAACGTGCTCATGACGCGGTCTCCGACCCGGAACCGCGAGACCCCGTCCCCGACCGCCTCGACGATGCCCGCGCCGTCGGAGAGCGGAACGCGCCCCGGCGGCACCGCGGCCGTGTACTTGCCGGTGGCGATGAGCAGATCCCGCGCGTTGAGCGAGCTGGCCTTCACCCGTACCAGCACCTCGCCCGCCGCCGGAGTCGGCACCGGGCGCTCCGCCGCGACGACCGGGCCGCCCGCACCGTTCACCTGGAAAATCCGCATCGCCTGTCCTTCGTCCGTGGAATCCGAAACTCTCACGGTAGAGGCGAGCGGCTGGACGCACTGTATTCTCGCGTCCGGGATGTGGCGCTGATCGTCCAGGGAGGGGCATGGACCCGATCGACGACCTCCTCACCACGATGAAGATCGAGGACGCGCGGTATGTGCGGGTGGACGCGTACGCACCGTGGGGCATCTCGTTCCCCGCGCGGCACCTCGCCCGGCTGGTGCTGATAGCCGACGGATCGTGCCGGCTCACCACCGACGCCCTGGAGCGGCCGCAGCAGCTGAAGGCGAACGACTGCTTCCTGGTCCGGGCGGGGGTGGCCTTCACGCTCCAGGACGAGCCGGGCAGCGAGGTAGCCGACTGTGACGGGGTGTTCGCCAGTGCGCCCGGCAACTCGGCACGGGCCGGGGGCGACGGCGAGCTGACCCGGATCGTCTCCAGCCGGTTCACCTTCGACGCCGTGGCGGGCGAACCGCTGTTCGCGCTCCTGCCGCCGTTGTTCCGGCTGCGTCCGGACGACGCGGCCGTCCGGCTGCTGCGCGCCACGTTCGATCTGATCGAACAGGAGAGCGCGGCGGGCGGAATCGGTTCCGGCTTCGTGATGAGCCGTCTGTCCGACGCGTTGTTCGTCCAGGCGATGCGCGCCTGTTGTACGTCGGTCGGCGGTGGCGCCGTGGGGTGGCTCGCCGCCCTGCGGGACCCGCGGCTGGCCCCCGCCCTGCGGGAGATGCACGCGGACCTGGCCCATCCGTGGACGGTCGGCGAACTCGCCCGCACGGCGGGGATGTCACGCTCGGCGTTCGCCGTGCTGTTCAAGGAGAAGGCGGGGGACACCCCGCTGAGCTACCTCACGGCGTGGCGCATGTACCGGGTGAAGACCCTGCTCCAGGAGACGCCGCTGAGCGTTCAGGAGATCGCCGTCCGAGTCGGCTATGACACCGGTTCCGCACTGAGCCGGGCGTTTCTGCGCCGGGAGGGCATCGCCCCCGGAGCGTGGCGGCAGTCGCGTCCCGCCGGTCGGCGGGTGGCGGCCGTCGCTTGGCGGGAAGATCACGGCCCGTCCCGTGCTTGAGGATGGTGGCGCGGTCCTCGACGAGGGCCTATGACCCGCGAAAGGTTGGAACATGTACAGCGCACCGCCGTTCGACGCCGAACTCGCCGCCGCCCTCGCGGCCACCGGACAGGATTCGATCGCCACCGGTATCACCCGGGAGACCATCGCGGCCCACAGGGAGGCACTTCTGGCGGACGTTCCCTCCATCGAGGAGCTGTCCCAGGACGGCGCCTTCGACGTCGAGGAGCGCACGGTGCCCGGACCCGAAGGCGCCCCCGACATATCGCTGCTGATCCTGCGTCCGACGGGATGGACCGGCGCGCGCCCCGTCGTCTACCACACCCACGGTGGTGGGCTGATCATGGGCAACAACCGCTTCGGCATCGAGCAGGTCACCCAGTGGGCGCTGGAACTCGGTCTCGTCGTGGTCTCGGTGGAGTACCGGCTGGCGCCGGAACACCCCTACCCCGCGGGGCTGGACGACGCGTACGCCGGTCTGCTCTGGACGGTGCGGAACGCCGAGAGCATCGGCGGCGACCCCCGCCGCGTCCTCGTCGCCGGCGGCAGTGCCGGCGGCAACCTGGCGGCCGCGCTCGCGCTGCTGGCCCGGGACCGGAAAGAGGTCGAACTCCTCGCCCAGGTGCTGATCTACCCCATGCTCGACGACCGGAACGAGACGGTCTCGGCGCACCAGATGGCCGGACGGGGAGCGTGGGACCGGGTCTCGAACGACACCGCCTGGACCGCCGTGCTGGGCAGCGCCCGCAGAAGCGACGACGTGCCCGCGTACGCGTCGCCCGCCCGGGAGACGGACCTGGCCGGTCTGCCGCCGGCCTTCCTCGAGGTCGGTGCCGCCGAGACCTTCCGTGACGAGGTCGTGGCCTACGCCGGGCGGATCTGGGCCTCGGGCGGCGAAGCCGAGCTGCACGTGTGGCCCGGTGCCTTCCACGGGTTCGACGTCTTCGCGCCCCACGCCGCCATCTCGCAGGACGCGTGCAACGCCCGCCTGCGCTGGTTGAGGAGGCTGCTCGGTGAGTGAGCGGGTGCGCCGGCCACGTGGCCGGGGCCCGGCGGCGGGGTGCCCGGCGGCGGCCCGGGACCGGCGCGGGCGGAGGGCGTGAGGTCATGCAGAGCCTAGCCGAGCGGGTGGCCGCGCTGGACCCGGACGCCGGGTCCGCGGTAGGCGTCATCGCCTACTTCGACCAGCTCATCGAGCGTCGGGCCGGCCTCGAGGCGGTCGTACGCGGCGCCGCGGTCCTGTCCGGGGCGGTGGCCCGCCTCGACGACCCGGACCGGAGGGTGCGCATCCGGGTGACTCCCGACGGCCGGCGGACGGACGACGACCCACCGGTGCGGCCGGAATGGCCCTCGGTCCCGGTCTTCCCGGGCGAGGCGGCGGCGGTCCGGCTCGAGAGCACCCGGAAGTCCGTCGTCCACGACCTGATCCTGGAGCGGGCGGCCCTGGTCGCGGGCGTCGTCACGGTGCGCGTGCGGGGGCGAGCGCCCGTGGCGGCCGACCCTGACGACCCGGCTCTGACCGAGACGGTGGTGGATCCGGAGGCATCCGAAAGCACCCGTCTCCTCGCGGCCGAGGCGCTCGGGCTCTCCGCGCACGCGCAGGCCCGCGCCGTCGCGCGCGTCGGGGGAGTGATGCACGTCCAGTCGGCCGAGGTTCCCGTCTCCTCGCTGCCGGGCCGCATAGGCGTCGGCCCGGCCGTGCCCGTCCTGGAGCTGCCGCGGTCGGCGACCGCGGCCCGCACGGCCCTGCGGTTCACCGCGGACGGCACGGCGCACGACCCCGGACCCCGGATCGTCCACGCCGACGAGCTGGGCGGCCTCGACATCCTCGCGCGCGCCCTCGACGCGGACACCCCGCCCCCGCCCGACGTCGCGACCCTGCTCCGCGAGGCGGCCGAAACCCCCTGGCTGTTGCAGACGTTGAGCGTCGTGTCCCATGCGGCGAGCCTGCGGAGTGCCGCCGGTGAACTCCATCTCCACCACTCCACACTCCAGGAGCGGATCAGCTACGCCGAACGAAGACTCGGCTGGCCACTGCGTACCCCCGCGGGCCGGCTGCGCCTCCAATTGGCCCTCGCGGCCAGACTGCTGACACGACGCCCCTGAGCGCTTCGGGCAGCCGTCCCCGCGCCATGGCCGTTCATCCGCATCCCACCGCTGAGGCGGATGAGCCGGATGGGAGCCAAGTGGCAGATATATGCAAGGTTTGCTGCCTGGAACGGGTACTTCCGCACCTATTCCGTGCCACACTGGTGGTGGCCCTCACCGCATCCCCCGTCGGTGAGGGCCACTCACTGAACACCTAGCCGCTGGGCATGAGGTGTTTCCGCGCGGATTCCCGGAAGTGCGCGATGAGCGGGTTGCGGTCGTCGCCGCGGGTGACGACGGCCACCTGGCAGGGTTCGATGCCGTGGATGGGGATGGTGGCGACGTCGTCCCGCAGTGTGCTGCGTCGATCGCCGGCGGGCAGGACGGCGACGGCCCGGCCCTCCGCGACGAGTTCGAGCTTGTCCTCGAAGGTGTCGATGACCAGGGGGCCAAGTGGTGCCGGGCGGCCGTCCGGGCGGGGTTCCAGCCGCCAGAATCCGGTCCACGTGGCGGCGGGGCCGGTGCAGGGCACGAGGGGCTCGTCGGTGAAGTCGTCCGGGGTGATCGACTCCTTGCCGGCGAGGCGGTGGGCGGCGGGTACGAGGAGCACACGCGGTTCGTCGTAGAGGACGGTCAGGCGCAGGCCATCGGTCGGGAACGGGAGCGGCGCTCGGGCGACGAGTGCGTCGACCCGGCGGTCGGGCAGGGCGCGGCCGTCGTTCCACTCCAGGTGGCGGGTGGTGACGTGGGCGTCGGGGTGGCGGCGGCGCAGATCCCGTACGGCGGGGGTGATGACGAGGTCGTCGACGTAGCCGATGGTGATCGCGCGGGGCGGTGCGGCGGCGCGTGCGGTGAGTGCCGCCTGGTGGGAGGTGTGCAGGAGCGCCTGTGCCTGGGGGAGGAAGGCGGCGCCGGCCGCGGTGAGGCGGCTGCCCTGGGGAGTGCGCTCGAGCAGGCGCACCCCGAGCACGTCCTCCAGCCGCTGGATCTGGCGGCTCAGGGACGGCTGGGCGAGATGCAGTGCCGCGGCGGCTCGGGCGAAGTTCAGATGCTCGGCGACGACCGTGAAGTACCGCACCAGCCTCAGGTCGAGATCCGCGCCGGGATCGAGATGGACCGGTGGCGAGGGCGGGGCGGCGGCACGCATGCCGCCACTGTATCCGTGATGCCGGTCCCCGGCCGTCGTCCGGCGGCCGGCTCCCATCCCGGGGAGGCCCGGTGCGGCGCCGCCGCTAAAGCCGGCACCGCACCCCAGCGCCCGCCGCCTGGTTCGCGGCCGCACACCTCATCCACCGGCCTTGACCAGCCCGTGCACGAACGCGTATTTCACCGCCTGTGCCCGGTCGCGCAGATGGGCCTTGGCGAAGACGTTGTTGATGTGGGTCTTCACCGTGGCCTCGCCGACCACCAGCCGCTCGGCGATCGCCCGGTTGGTCAGGCCCTCGCCGATGAGGGTGAGCACCTCGATCTCCCGGGGCGTGAGGCCGGGGGCGAGGCCGGAGACCGGCTGCTCGGCCGGGGCGCTGTTCTTGATGGCGGCGGCCAGCAGCCGGTCCCGCACGGCGGGGTCGAGGACGGACTGCCCGGCGGCGGCGACCCGCACCGCGCGGGCGATGTCCTGGCGGCCGGATTCCTTGGTCAGGTAGCCGCGGGCTCCGGCGCCGAGCGCGGCGAGGATGTACTGCTCGTCGGCGAAGGTGGTGAGCACCACCACGGCGACGGCGGGGAAGCGCTCGGTGATCAGCCGGGTGGCCTCGACCCCGTCCACCCGCGGCATGTTGAGGTCCATCAGGACCACGTCGGGGCTGTGCTCCGCGGCGGCCGCCAGGGCCTGCTCGCCGTCCCGGGCCGTGGCCACCACCTCCAGGTCCGGTTGCAGGTCGAGCACCGTCGCCAGCGCCTCGCGGATCGCGGTCTGGTCATCGGCGACGACCACCCGTACCGGCCGTACCGGCTCTTCGTCGCTCATGTCGGTATCACCACGTGCACGCGCCATCCTCCTGCGTCGTCGCCGTCCACGACCGGCCCGGCCGCGACCGTACCCGCGACCAGTTCGAGGCGCTCGCGCATGCCGACCAGCCCCATGCCGCCGCCGGCGCCGGCCAGTGGCCGGGAACCGCCCGGCGGCGCGGCGTTCACGACCTCCAGGACGGTTTCGCGCCGCCGGTACTCCAGGAGCATGCGGACCGCCGCGCCCGGTGCGTACTTGTGCGCGTTGGTCAGCGCCTCCTGGGCGCAGCGCACGAGCACCTGGGCGAGGCGCACGGGCAGTTCCCGCGGCGTCCCGTCGACCCGCAGCGTACCGGAGCCGGGGCTGCCCGCAGCCGACCCGAGCATCGAGCGCAACGTCTCCACCAGCGGCAGCGCGTCCTCGCGCAAGTCGCGGACGGTGCGCTGCACTTCGGTCAGCCCCTCGCGGACCAGGCTCTGGGCCCGCTGGGCGGACTCCCGGGCCCGCGCGACGTCGCCGGCCTCCAGCAGCGCGTCGGTGACCTCCAGTTGCATGTTGACGCCGGCCAGCGAGTGGGCCAGCACGTCGTGCACATCGCGGGCGATGCGGGCGCGCTCGGCCAGCGCCTGTGCGCGGGCCTCGGAGCGCGCGGCGAGTTCGGCCTGCTCGGCCGCCGCCCGCGCCGAGCGAAGCGCCTCGGCGCGGGAGCGGTTGACCAGACCGGGCAGCACGGAGACGCCGGTGAACGCGCCCAGGTACCACGAGGTGTGCTGGTGGCCGGCGCCCAGCGGGAAGTACAGCACGCCCGCGCACAGCGCACTGGTGAACGCCGCCAAGGTCATCGAGGGCCGTAGCGCCAGACGGAACCCGGCGTGGCCGGTGGCGGAGAACGCGAACACCGCCGCCGCGCCGGAGTGGTCCACGCTCAGCAGGGCGGCCGCGCTGACCGCCTGGACGGCCAGCAGCACGGTCAGCCGGCGCGACGTCAGCCTGGTCTCGGGGAGCAGCCGGGCGCACAGCAGCAGCGAGTTCCACCCGAGCAGGCACAGGACCGCCAGACCGGTGCCGGAGGTCCCGACCGGTCGCACCAGGACCGCGCACACGGCCGCACCGATGGCGGTGGCGAAGAAATGGGAGAGGTTGTGGTCCGTCGCGAGCCAGCGCATCGCGGCTTGAAGTCGGTTCACTGGACTCGCTTCCCGCGGTCGGCGTTACGGGGCGGAAAACTACCAGCGCCGCCGGCGGTGGTCCGCCGGCGGCGCTGGTGCGCGGACGGGGCGGGTGGTCTCCTGACACCGGGCGGCCGCCGCACGGTTGCCCCGCCCCGGTGCCGTCACCAGTCGCGCGGTCCCCACGGCCGCTGCCCGCCGCCCCCGGCGTCGCGCACCCAGCCGCGGACCTGGTCGAACGCCGGCGATGTGCGGTGCGGCGTACCGTCTTGGCCCTTCTCCCACACCACCGTGGACCCGGTGCGCATCGCCCGGCCCAGCACCACCAGCGTCTCGGCCAGCACACCGAGTCCGATGGACAACAGCACGGCCTGGTTGGCCGCGTGCGCCGACGCGGGCGACACCGCGTGTTCGACCGGGATCATCGCCACCTTCAGTACCCCGTTCACCAACCACAGCAGCAGTGTGCTGACGCGGTATCGCATCCACAGCACACCGTCGCGCTCGCCCAGGTGGACGGTGGTGCCGCGAAGGAGGCCCACGACCACGCTCAGCAGGCAGCCGGCCGCGATCAGGGCGATGGCGGCCGCGCTGAGCGGAAGGGCGTCGCGCACCCGGAACACTCCCACGACGCTCAGCACCACCGGAGCCACCAGCATGGCCTTGGCCTGCAACAGTTCGCCGATCATCCGGCGAGCGAGGACGTAACCGACGCCGCCTACGATGAGGACGATGTCCAGGGGACTCATCTCGGCCCTTCCCACGTGCGTTTCCCGGGTGTTTCCCGCTGATACCGGAACGCTAGGGATCGCGCCGCCGAAGCTGCTCCACCCCTGGGTGGAGCTTTGGGGTGGAGCATCGCCTGCCGAGGGTTCGAGGCCCTCAGCCGATCTGCGCGGTCGCGCCCGAGGTCAGGCGGTGGTAGCGGGCCGCGGTGCCAGGGCCTTGGTCGCCCAGGAAACCGCCGACCATCGCGGTGCCGATGTCGTTGAGGGCGCCGTCGTGGATGGCGTAGGCGTCCCGCGGGGCGACCTCGCGGACGTAGTCGATCAGGTGGCCGACGGTGGACCAGGGGGCGTGCACCGGCAGCAGCAGCGTGCCGACGGGGGCGTCGGGGACGGTCAGGGCGTCTCCGGGGTGGAAGAGGACGTCGTCGATGAGGAACCCGATGTTGGCGATGCGCGGGATGTCGGGGTGGATGACCGCGTGCCAGGTGCCGTGGACCGTCACATCGAAGCCGGCCGCGGTGAACGCCTCGCCTTCGCCGACGACGGTGACCCGGGTGCCGAGGCCGTCCAGCCGCTTGGCCACGGAGGAGTTGGTCCAGATGCGCAGGCGCGGGTTGTTCTCGGCCGCCCGGCGCAGCGTCTCCTCCGCGAAGTGGTCGAAGTGTTCATGCGTGACCAGGACCGCGTCGGCGCCGTCCAGGGCCTGCGGTTCGGTCAGACCGCCCGGGTCCACGGCCAGGCGGCGGCCGTCCTTCTCGACGCGGACGCAGGCGTGGCCGAACTTGGTGAGTCGCATGGTGGGCATCCTTCCAACGGGAGAAACTATACAACCAAGGTGTACAAATAAACTGTACAGCTTTCTTCCATGGAGCTGGATAGGATGCGCGCATGGACGAAGAAGTGCTGGCCGAGGAGGTGCGGCAGTCGATCGGGGAGCTGGTCCGGGCGGTACGCGTCGTGGACACCATGCCTCCCGGTGAGGCGGCCGTCCTCGGCTTCCTCGACCGCAGCGGCCCCCTGACCACGGCCGACCTCGCCCACCGGCGCGGGGTGACGCACCAGTCGGCCGCCAAGTCCGTGAAGGAACTCATCGGCGGCGGCCTGGTGCGCACCGAACCCCACCCCAGCGACGGCCGCAAACTCCTGGTGCACATCACCGACGCCGGACGCGCCCGCCTGCGCCGCGAACGCGCCCAGCGCACCCACGCCCTCGACGCCGCCATCCGCGACACGTTCAGCCCCGAGGAGCAGGAGCGCCTGCGTGACTGCGTCGCCCTGCTGTCCCGCCTGACCGCACGCCTGACCGGCCGCTGACCAGTCGGCCGTCGAACAACCGGCCCTCGAACGACCGCCGGCTGGACGACACCCGCGGACCGGCCACGCGGCCGGTCACGGCCCCAGCAGGAAGGTGCTGCCCACCGCGTTCGGCAAAAAGGCATCCGGCAGCCGGGTCGCCAGCGCCTGCTGCGCCGTCCAGCTCGTGCAGTGCGCCGGAACCACGACCTCGGGTGCCTCGGCGACCAGCTCGTCGACCGTGCGGTCGACGACCGGCCCGAACCGCAGGTGCAGGCCGCCCAGAACCGCGTACAACCGGTGGACTCCCGTCACCTCCCGGGCATGCCGGACGATGTTGATGATCCCCGCGTGCCCACATCCCGTCAGGATCACCAGCCCCTTGCCCCGTACGTGGAGAACGGCGGCTTGATCGTCCTCGATGAGCTCGTCCGGCGCCCATTCTCCGTCCAGGCACGCCTGGTGGCCCGCCATGCCCACCTCGAAATCAGTGGTTCGCCCGACCTCTCCGGTGATCAGGAGGAAGTCGTCGAGCAGCAGGGACGGGCGTCGTTGTTCGATCACCGTGAAGCCGGCTCCTTCGATGGCCGCGCGGCTCGGTGTCGGAAGGTCCAGCACACCGCCCGGACCGGCGATCCGGCGCCGTCGCCACGCGTCGGGGTGGAGCAGCACCGGCATCGCCGGCCGCCCGATCCGGTTCACCAGCCCGTGCAGACCCGTCACATGGTCGAAGTGTCCATGGCTCAGGACGATGGCCTCGAAGGTGTCCGGGTGCACGCCGAGGCGATCGAGATTGCCGATCAGGCCGTCGGTGGTCGCACCGGCGTCGAACAGGATCCGCCGGCCGCGACCGCCGGTCTCGATGTCCACCATCGCCGAGAAGCCGTGCTCGGCCCGGAGCACGTCGAGCGTGGCGCCCGTGACGGTCATCCCGGCCGGGGCCACGGGCAGCGGCCCCCCGGCGCCGGCCAGGCCCCAGCGCCGTACGAGACGTCCGTCCGGCAGCAAGGCGTCGCTGGAACTGTCGATCAGTGTCGTCACCCGCGCGGCATCGACCGGGCGTAGCGGAACGTGCACGATTCCTCCCTCTGCTCTGTACCGCACCGATGCCACCGCACGGTGCGCCACCCGGTCCAGGACCGTTCCGCTTCCGCCCCGAGCGCTTCGATATCGTGACTGGTCATGGACCTACGGCAGCTTCGGTATTTCGTTGCCGTGGCCGAGGAGTTGCACTTCGGCCGCGCCGCCGCCCGCCTGCACATGTCGCAGCCGCCGTTGAGTCAGCGCGTCCGGGAGCTGGAGGAGGAACTCGGCTGCCGGTTGCTGGAACGGTCCTCGCACGGTGTGCGGCTCACCGACGGCGGCCGGATCCTGCTCGCCGAGGCGAAGGAGATCCTGGAACGCGCCGAGCGGGCGAAGGAGAAGGTGAGACGGAGCGCCGGACACCGTACGGTCGTGGTGGGCGCCGTCGCCGGTGCCGGACTGGCCCTCGACGACCGGGTGCGGGAGACGTTCCGCCGACGGCGGCCACAGGCGGCTGTCCGGCTGCGGGAGTGCGGACTGACCGATCCGAGCGCGGGCCTGCGCACCGGTCAGGTGGACATGGCTCTCACCCGTCTGCCGTTCGACACCACGGGCATCGCCGTCCGGGTTCTCTACGAGGAACCCCTGGTGGCCGTCGTGCCCGCCACGGACCCCTTGGCCGAATCGGCCCAGGTCGACGTCGCGGACCTGCGCGGGCGCATGGCGTTCCGGCTGCCGCCGGGCACCGATCCGCGGTGGCGTGACTTCTGGCTCGCCACCGACGCCGACGAGCCGGACACGCCCGTGGTGAGCACCATCGGTGAGTGTCTGCACGCGGTCGCCTGGCGATCGGCCGTCGGTCTGCTCCCGGCGGCCGCGGCCCGCCACCACGCGGCGCCGGGCGTCAGCTTCGTACCCGTGACCGGTCACCGGCCCAGCCGTGTGGTGGTCGCCTGGCGCGCCGGGGAGGTGGACAGGCTCGTCCTCGACCTGATCGACATCGTCGGTGGCGGCCCGGAAACCGGCCGTGCGCCGTCCCGCGCGGTGCGGCGCGTTCGCTATCCGGGCTGACCCGTGCGGCCCGCCGCCGGACCGTGCGGTGCGTGGTGGATCGCGCGAGACGGCGTGTTCGGCCGCGCGGCGGGCACCCCGTGCGGAGAAAGGCCGGCCGCGCGGGCGCGGCCGGCCTTTCCGGCTGCCGGCAGCCGGACCCGGGCCGGTGACAACGGCTGGGTCCGGTACGCCAAGCGGTGCGCGGCTCAGCCGGCCGCGTAGACGTCCTCGACGTAGCGGCCCTCGGCCACCAGCGAGTCGAGCCACTCGGCGGCGGCCGCGGCGTCCGCACCGGGAGTGTGCTGGACGTAGATGGCCCGGAAGGCGTCGCGCACGCCCGGGGCCATCCGGCTGCCGTCGCCGCACACATAGACCTTGGCGCCGGCCCCGAGCAGCTCCCAGACCTCGTCGGCCTCGGCGGCGATCCGGTGCTGGACGAACCTCTGGCCGTCGACCGGGGCGTGGCTGAACGCCGGGCGCATCCGGACCGCGCCGGCCAGCTCGGCGGTGCGCAGTTCATCGGCGTGCAGATAGTCGGCGTCCGGGGCGTCGCAGCCGAAGTAGCAGAGCGCCGGGGCGAGTTTGGTGTCGTTCACCGCGAGGGCGAGCCGGTCGGCGACGGTACCCCGGAAGGGAGCCAGGCCGGTGCCGGCCGAGACCATGATCAGCGGGGTCTCGGCGTCATGGCTGATCCGGAAGACCTCGCGGCACGGCTGTATCCGGGCGTACACGGTGTCGCCGGGGCGGACGGTGTGCAGATAGCCCGAACCCGTGCCGCGGAAGTCGCCCCGGCCCGAGCGCGCGGGCGCCTGGAGCAGGGAGACCATCAGGTCGACATGGTGCGGATCGTTCGCCGGTGAGGACGAGACCGAGTAGTGGCGCGGCCGGATCGGGGGCAGCAGCTCCAGCAGCACCGGCCAGGACAGGAACTCGCCCAGCGCGGGGTTGTCCTCGATCACGTCGAGCAGGGTGCGGTGGTCCGCGGCGAGCGCCTCGGCGTCCTCGGCCAGGGCCCGCAGCGCTGTCCGCTCGGGCGGGCAGGGGTTGAGCTCGGCCAGGACGGCCAGCTGCTCGGCGGTCGGGCGGTCCTGGAGTTCGACGTACCGGGTGAGCAGTTCGCGCACGGTCACCGGCCGGTCGACCGCGATGCCGTCGCGGCGCGGGCGGCTCGCGGAGATGTTGAGGACGGTGTCCAGGTCGGCGCGCAGGATCCGGGCGGCGCGTGTCACCAGGGCGGGGTCGTTCGCCGGGAGCACGGTGAAGTGGTCCGCGGTGCGGTACGTCATGCCCTCGGGCAGGGCCAGGCGGACGAGGCGCTTGGCGCGCGGGTGGTCCGGCCGGGTGAGGCCGCCGGTCTCGGTGACGGTCATCGGCGTCATGCCGTGGCGCTCCGCCAGTGCGTCCAGGGGACCGCCGGTGACCTCGGTGACCGTGTACGCCGGGGTGTCCGGCACCGCCTCGGGAGCGGCGCCGACCGTGCCGGGGTCGCCGTACCGCTCAAGGACACGGGTGCGCAGCGCGGCGGTGAACGCCTTGACCGCGCCGCTCAGGTCCCCGGAGGCGTCGCCTTCGGCGCGCTCCAGCAGCCGGGTTCCGCCGAGAGCGGCGAGCCGGTCGTCGATGAGGGTGGGGATGTGCTGGTAGGTGGCGGACCAGTTGCGGTCGCCGACACCGAGGACGGCGTAGGTGACGCCGTCGGCGGCGCCGGGTTCGGCGGTCCTCAGCCACTGGACGAAGGCGGCCGCGTCGTCGGTGGCCTGGCCGTTGTACGAGGCGGCGGTGATCACCACCGGGCGGTCGGTGGGCAGGGCTCCGGCGTGGGCGTCGAGCGGGGCGACGGCGGTCTCGCAGCCGAGCGTGGCGGCGGTGTCCGCGAGCTGCGCGGCGAAGCCGCGGCAGGTGCCGTAGTTGGAGCCGTGCAGCAGGAGCATTCCGGTGCCCTGGTGCACCCGGGTGGGCAGGCCGCTGTCGTCGGCCGACGCCTCCTCATCGGGCGCCGCGGCGCCGACGGGCAGGGCGGCGCGGTTCGCCTCCCGGTCGGCCGCGGTGCGTGGGGCGAGTGTGAGGGTGAAGCCCTCGGGCTTGATGGTGAGCGTCTGCTTGAGGTGCAGCCGGTAGTCGGCGTGGTCCAGCAGCCGGTAGCGGTGGACCAGCATGCCCAGCAGCATGGTGGCCTCGTGCAGGGCGAACTGCCGCCCGATGCAGGCCCGTTCACCGGTGCCGAACGGCTTGAAGGCGTGCGGGGACCGCGCCGCCTCCGCCTCGGGGGCGAACCGGGAGGGGTCGAACAGCTCGGGGTTGTCGCCCCAGACCGGGTCCCGGTGCAGCATCGGGGTCAGCACCGCCGCCCACTGTCCGGCCCGCATCGGGATGCCGCCCAGCGTGGTGTCGTGGCGGGCCTGGCGGGTGAACCCCACGGCCGGCGGGAACAGCCGCAGCGTCTCGTTGAGCACCTGGTGGGTGTAGTGCAGGCGGCCGATGTCCTCAAACGTCGGCTCGGGGTCGGGGTCGTCGCCCCACAGTTCGTCCACCTCGCGCTGCACCAGCCGCAGCGCGGCCGGGTGCTTCACCAGGTTGTACAGGGCGAAGGACAGGGTGCCGGAGGTGGTCTCGTGGCCGGCGATCAGGAAGGTGATGACCTGGTCGCGGATGTTCGCCAGGTCCAGGGTGGTCCCGTCGGAGGGGTGGGTGGCGCCCAGCATCAGCCCCAGCAGGTCCTCGTGCTCGGGGGGTCGCGCGCCCGGCGCGGTACGCGCCGCGATGACCTCGTCGACCACCTCGGCCAGGAAGCCGGCGTCGGCGCGGAACGCCGCGTCGGTCTCCGTGTAGTCCACGCCCGGGGTACGGCTCTGCCTGGTCATCGCCCAGTACAGGCAGCGCACCAGGGAGTCGACGAAGGGGTGCGGTTCGGTGCGGCTGAACGAGCCGAAGTCGAACCCGAAGCCGGCCAGACCGATGGTGTCCAGGGTCATCCGTGTCATGTCGTCGGGCACGTCGACCGGGGCGCCGGCGGCGGAGCGGCGGTCCCATGAGTCGATCAGACGGCGGGCGACACGCAGCATCACCGGGTGATAGGTGCGCATCGAGCCGAGGGCGAAGGCGGGCATCAGGATGTCGTGCGCCTTGGCCCAGTTGGGCTCGTCGCTGTACGCGGTGAACAGGCCGTCGTGGGCGAACTCGCGGACGTTCTCCAGGGACGGCCCGATGGACTTGGTGAAGCGCTTCTCGTCGGAGAGCTCGGTGACCAGATCCAGGCTGCTGATGAAGAGACTGTCCTGGCCCTGCCGACGCTGGACGAAGGCCGGGCCGTGCTGCCGGGCCAGTTCCATGGTCTGGAGGACGGGTGTGTCCGTCGGGGCGTCGGAGACGTCGATGACGGGGATCTCGCCGTGGCTCTCGGACGGCGGGGGGAGAAGCGACGCGGGCATGCAGGCTAACCGCTTTCTGTGAATCGTGTTTCCTATGTGCATCGTGAGACACCGGAACCGGCCGAGACGACGATCTCGGCGGCCTCCTCAACCCTCCCGCCACGCGAGCACAAGCGCTCCACACGGTGCTACATGATTGTGTAGTGAACCGACCTGTGTCGGCCTTGCGACAGCACCCCCGATGCGCTACGAGGAGACCGTATGGCGGAGGACCACGGCATGGACCTGGGAGCGAGCGGACCGCCGAGCGACTCCCCGGCGGCGGACGCCTGGCGCCGGCAGGCGATCACCTGGCGCAACCGGGTCATGCTGCTGCTCGACCGGCTGCCGCTGCCGGTCGCCCTCTGCGACGCGGAGGGCGTCATCCTGCTGGCGAACCCGGCGATGGCCGCCGAGTGGGGCATGCTGTCGGGGCAGATGCGCGGGCGCAATGCCCTGGACTTCTTCCACCCACGCCGGACGACCCGGCTCCATCCGATCGGGGAAGCCGTCCGGCTGCGCCGCAGGTCCCGCTATCCGGTCGAAGTGACCTGGTCCACCGCGGCCGGCACCGAGCGGTACGGCGAGATGGACGTCGACCCGGTCAGTGACACCCCGGATGCCCCACCGGCCCTGCTGTTGCTGCTGCGGGTGCTGGGCGAACGGGCGCAGACCCCCGCTGAAAGCGTGGCCGAGGACCCGCGGGCGAGCGAGGTCGAGGCGCGGATCCTCGCCCTGGCGGCGGGCGGCGTCACGACCGCGCGGGTGGCCAAGACGGTCGGCCTGACCGTGGACGGGGTCAACTACCACCTGGCGCGACTGTCCCGGCGCTGGGGTGTGCGGGGCAAGGCGGCGCTGGTGGCCCGCGCCTATGTCCTGGGCGTGCTCGATGCCGAGGCATGGCCACCGGCCGTAGCACACCGATCAGGGCCGGACTGAAGCGATCAGGTAACGAGGCCCGATCACACCGATCGCACGATCACATCCGATCATGTCCGATCAGAAGGGATAGGGTGAGCTGACTGCCGTGCCTCACAAAGGGGCGTCGGGTTCGGAAGGGGCGGGACGATGCCTTTGGCGGCCGAACGCCAGGAGAGGATTCTCGCCGCGGTCCGCAAGCACGGCATGGTGCGGCTGTCGGACCTGGTGACCCAGCTGGGCGTCACGGCGGTCACTGTGCGCAGGGACGTGACGCTGCTGGCCGACCGGGGTCTGGTGCAGCGGGTGCACGGGGGTATCGCGCTGCCGCACCGGGCACAGACCCAGCCGGCGCGGGAGGGCGTGCCCGGGGCCTACGGTCCGATGGCGACGCGCGCCTTGGTGGGCATGGTGGTGCCCTCGGTGGAGTACTACTGGCCCCCGGTCATCCAGGGGGCCCACGCCGCCGTGGCCGCGGCCGAGGGCCGGCTCGTCATGCGCGCCTCGCGCTGGGACGACCCGGCCGAGGACCGGCGGCAGATCAACGCCCTCCTGGAGCGGGGAGCGCAGGCGCTGCTCATCGCCCCGACCACGACCGGCGACACGGCCACGGAGCTGCTGCGCTGGATCGGATCGCTCACCGTGCCGGTGATCCTCGTCGAGCGCCGGCCCCCTCAGGAGCTGCTCACCCTCGCACTGGACGCCGCCATGACCGCCCACGCGCTCGGCGCCGGCCTGGCGGTGCGCCATTTCGTCACCCTGGGGCACAGCCGCATCGCGCTGATCACCACCCGTCAGAGCCCCACGAGCACGGCGCTGCGCACCGGCTGGCACGACGCGGTGGACACGCTGGGGCTTCCCTCGCACGAGGGCCTCGACATCGAGGTGCCGTCCTACGGGGCGCCGGGATGGGCGAAGGCGTACACCGGTGTGCTGAGGCGCAGCCGCGACCTCGGGGTACGGGCGTTGCTGGTGCACTCGGACCGCGAGGCCATCGGCCTGATCGAGCGCGCCCGCGACCAGGACATCAGCGTGCCGGGCGATCTGGCCATCGTGACCTACGACGACGAGATCGGGGCGGCCTCCGATCCGCCGCTGACCGCCGTGCGCCCCCAGAAGCACCGCATCGGCAGGATCGCCGCCGAACTCGCGCTGGCCAAGCTCGCCGATGTCGGTGAGGAGTGGCCCGTCCACCGCGTCGAGCTCTGGCCGACCGTGGTGGTGCGGGAGTCCTGCGGCACCGTGCCGAGGCCGGAGGCGCCGTAGCGCCGACCGGAAGACGGCGTCTGACCAGGCATTTCAGTGTTTCCCTTCGCCTTGGTGCGCCTCGTCGGCCGTATCGCTCCTGATCGATTTTGATCGATATAGTTCCGGCTCGTTGACCCAGAACTGTGCGGGGCGCTGAAGTGACCGGGTCACTCGCACAGGAGAGAGCAATGATGCTTTCAACCAACACCGCCGGCGCGGAGGCGGAATCCGCGCCCTCGCCCTCGCCCCCGCCGTCGTCGTGCTCGCGGCGCACCGTGCTGCGCGCGTCAGCGGGCCTGGGGGCCGCGGCCGCGACCGCGGGGACGCTGTCCGGCTGCTCCTCGTCCTCGTCGAAAGCCACCACGGTCACGGTGTGGTCCTGGCTCACCGGCATGGACAAGTACGTCGCGGCGTTCAACAAGAAGCACACGGACATCCACGTCGAGCTGAGCGTGATCGCCGCCGGGCTCTCGGGCGGCTACGCCCAGCAGACCAACGCCATCCGCGCGCACAACGCCCCGGACATCCTGCACGTCGAATACCAGGGCCTGCCGCAGATCCTGACCAGCGGCGGCCTGCGGGAGCTCACCGACGACCTGGCGGACCTCGCGGGCGGCTACTCGGACGCCGCCTGGCAGGGCGTACGGCCCGACGGGCGCACCTGGGCGGTGCCCATGGACATCGCGCCGATGGTCTTCTACTACCGCAAGGACCTGTTCGACCGGCACGCCATCGAACTGCCCCGCACCTGGGACGACTTCCGGCTCGCCGCGCGAGCGGTGCGCAAGGCCCGAGCCGACGCCCGGATCACCACCTTCCCGCTGAACGACGGATCGTTCTTCGCCGGCATGTGCTGGCAGGGCGGCGACCCCTGGTGGCAGGTGGAGGGCGACAGCTGGGCGGTGGACGTGGCCGGTGAGGGCACGCGCCGCACGGCCGAGTACTGGCAGGAGATGATCTCCTCCGGCCTCGTCAAGGCCGACCCCACCGGCAGCCAGGAGTGGATCTCGGCCATGCACACCGGGCGGCTGTGGGGGCTGCTGGGCGCGTCGTGGAGCGTGGGCTCGCTCAACAAGTCCATCCCCGACGACAAGGGACGCTGGGCCGTCGCCACCATGCCCACCTGGGACGGCGAGCCCGCCAACGGCATGCAGGGCGGCACCGCCTTCGGCATCTCCAAGGAGAGCGAGGTGGCGGACGCGGCACTGACCTTCCTGCGCTGGCTGAGCACCGACCCCGAAGTGGTGCGCATCGGCGCCACCTTCTCCTCGCCCTTCCCCGGCTACGAGCCCAGCCGCGAGGTCGCCCGCCGCGTCTACCGGGGCGGCTACTTCCTCGGCGAGCCCGTCTACGACGTTCTGGACCGGGCCGCCGCACAGGTACCGGAGTGGACCTGGGGCCCCAACGCCCTCGGTCTGTTCTCCACCGTCGCCAACGCCTTCGGCCCGGTGAGCTCGGGAGGCACCACCCTGCCGCGCGCCGTACGCGGCGTCCAGACCGAGGCGGTGTCCGGCATGCGGGCCCGAGGACTCTCCGTCATCAACGCGAGCGACAGGAGCCGGACATGAGCGTTCTCACCCCCTCCCGTCCCACCGCGGAGAACGCCTTCGGCACCGGCGCCGCGGCCACGCACCGCCCCGCGCGCGGCGGCAGGAGGGGCGGCCTGCTGCTCGCGGCGCCGTTCGCCCTGCTGCTGACCGCCACCGTCCTGATACCCGTCGGCTACGCCATCTACCTGAGCCTGTTCACCGACCGTCTGACCGGCCTCGGATTCAGCGGCCCCGAGCAGGTCTTCGTCTGGCTGGAGAACTACGGCAACGTCCTCACCGACAAAGCGTTCCTCGACGGCGTCGGCCACGTGGCCCTGTTCTCCCTCATCCACATCCCGCTGATGCTCGGCGGCGCGCTCGTCCTCGCCCTGCTGCTGGACTCCGCCGTGGCCCGGCTGCGCGGCATGTGGACCCTCGCGGTATTCCTGCCCTACGCCGTGCCCGGTGTGATCGCCGGACTCATCTGGGCCTATCTCTACAGCCCCACCATCGGCCCCCTCACCGACCTGCTGCCCTTCGACCCGCTGGGCAGCGACGGCGCCCTCGCCTCCATCGCCAACATGGCCACCTGGCAGTGGTGCGGCTACAACATGATCATCTTTCTGACGGCGCTCCGCTCCGTCCCCCGCGAGATCCTGGAGGCCGCGCGCGTGGACGGCGCGGGCCCCGTGCGCACGGCGCTGCGCATCAAGGTGCCCGTCATCCGCCCCACCCTCTTCGTGGCGCTCATCTTCACCGTCATCGGCTCCCTCCAGCTGTTCACCGAACCACTGGTGCTGCACAACTTCACCGGATCGGTCACCACCAACTGGAGCCCGAGCCTGTACGTGTACGACTCGGCCTTCATCAACAACGAATACGGGCGCGCCGCGGCCGCCTCGATCATCCTCGCCCTGGTATCGGCCCTGCTCTCCGCGCTGGTGATGCGCCTGTCCACCAGGAGGTCGGCACGGTGAAAAACGCCGCCCCGCCCCGCAACCGCCCCTCGCCCACCGCCTCGGTGTGGACCTCACGCGCCGCCGTCCATCTCGTCCTGCTGCTCGGCGCGCTCTACAGCGTGCTGCCGCTGATCTGGCTGGTCACCTCGGCGACCAAGAACGTCCGCGACTTCTCCACCACCGGCGCCTTCGACCTCGGCGCCGTCCACCTCGGCGACAACCTGAAGGCACTCTTCGACGAGCAGGACGGCGTCTTCCTCTACTGGATCCGCAACTCCGTGCTGTACGCCCTGGTCGGCGCCCTCCTGGGCGCCCTGATCTGCGCGGCCTGCGGATACGCCATCGCCAAGCTGGACTTCCCCGGCCGCCGCACCCTGTTCGCCGTCACGCTCACCGGCGTCCTGGTGCCCACCACCGCGCTCGCCCTGCCGCTGTACCTGCTGGCCTCGCAGCTCCGCCTGGTGGACACCTTCTGGGCGGTGTTCCTGCCGGTACTCACCAACCCCTTCGGCGTATACCTCGCCCGCGCCTTCGCGGAGGCCTCGGTACCGGACGAGGTCCTGGAGGCGGCCCGGGTGGACGGCGCCGGCGAGCTGCGCACCTTCTTCACCATCGGCCTGCCCATGATGCGCAACGGACTCATCACCATCGTGCTGTTCCAGTTCGTGGCCATCTGGAACAATTTCTTCCTGCCGCTGGTGATGCTCACCGACCCCAAGCTCTTCCCGATGAACCTCGGCATCTTCCAATGGAGCACCCGTGTCTCACAGTTCCCCCAGTACAACCCCATGGTGATCACCGGCTCGCTGCTCGCCGTCATCCCCCTCGTCGCCGCCTTCGTGCTGCTGCAACGCCAGTGGCGCAGCGGACTCGCCGCAGGGAGCACCAAGTGACCGACCGCGCCACCGAACCGGACGGGTCAGCGGCACCGCGGGGGAGCACACCCGCCGCGCCGGTGAGGCGTCCCGAAACGCTCCTGGTGATGGACGACAGAGCGCTCGGCATGCAGTTCTCGCCCCAGGAGATGGCCAGACTCCGCGCGGCCGCCTCGGTGGCGGAACCCGTCGTGGTGCACGAGCTCACCTCGCCCGCGGCACGGCGCCGGCTCGCCGAGGCCGAGGTGCTCATCACCTCGTGGGGCTGCCCCCGCATCGAGCCGGAGGTCCTCCGCGCGGCGCCGAGACTGCGGGCGGTCCTGCACGCGGCGGGCTCGGTGCGCTCGCACATCACCGACGCCGTCTTCGACCGGGGAATCCTGGTGACCACCGCGGCCGACGCCAACGCGGAACCGGTGGTCCACTTCACCCTCGCCGCCATCCTCTGGGCGTTCAAGAAGGCGCCCTTCCTCGCCAACGACGCCCGGCGGTTCCGCGACGACTGGGCCTACGTCGACGGGCGCGGCGAACTCAGCGGGGTCGGCCGGACGGTCGTCGTGGTGGGCTTCTCCCGCATCGGCAGCCGCCTGGTGAAGCTGCTGCGCGACCTGGACCTGGCGCGGGTCCTCGTCGTCGACCCGGTGGCCGACCCCGCCGCCATCCTCGCCGCGGGCGGTGAGCCCGCCACCCTCGCCGACGCCCTGCCCCAGGCCGACGTCCTCAGTCTGCACGCGCCCGCGCTGCCCGAGACCCGGCACATGATCGGCGCCGCGGAGCTCGCGGCACTGCCCCGGGACGCCGTACTCGTCAACACGGCCCGGGGCAGCCTGGTCGACACGGCCGCCCTCGAAGCCGCCTGCGGCGCCGGTCTGCACGCCATCCTCGACGTCACCGACCCGGAACCGCTGCCCGCCGACTCGCCGCTGTACACCCTGCCGAACGTGATGCTCACCCCGCACATCGCGGGCTCGCTCGGCTCCGAGGCCCGCCGGATGAGCGCCCTGGCCCTCACCGAGCTGGAACGCTACGCGGCCGGCCTGCCGCCGCTCGCCCCGATCACCCGGCACAGCCTGGCGGTGCAGGCATGACCCCCACACCCCACAGCCCCACACCTGACAACCGCACACCCGGCAACGGCACACCCGACAGCGGCCGGCCGGAGGGCATCTCGCCGTACACCGGCTGGGAGCGGCGGCACTGGACCGCGTACGCCGACCGACTGCTCAGCGCGCTCGACGCCCACTGGTCCCCGGGCCGCGCCCGCATCCTGCCGCCGGGGCCGAACAGCTCCTACGGACCCGACTCCGACGGGCTGGAGGGCTATGCCCGGTCGCTGCTCATGGCAGGCTTCCGCATCGCCGGCGAGCGCGGAGCGGATCCCCACGGCCTTCTGGAGCGCTATGCGGCGGGCCTCGCCGCCGGCACCGATCCGCACCATCCGGAGGCCTGGCCCCGCCCCGACACACTCGACCAGGCCAAGGTCGAGGCGGCCTCGATCGCGCTGATCCTCCAACTGACCAAGCCGTGGCTGTGGGACCGCCTCGACGACCGGGTGCGGGAGGCGACCGTCGCATGGCTGTCCGCCGTCATCGGGCAGCCGTATCCGCCGATCAACTGGGTGTGGTTCCGCATCGTGGTGGAGTCCTTCCTGCGCGAGGCGGGCGGGCCGTGGTCGGCCACCGACATCGAGGCGGACCTGGCCGTGCACGCCTCGCTGCGCCGCGCCGACGGCTGGCTGTCCGACGGACAGGAGCGGGCCTACGACCACTACGCGGGCTGGGCCCTGCACACGTACCCGCTGTTGTGGACCGGCCTGTTCGACGTCACCGGCTCGCTCTGCGCCGAGCGTCTGAAGGCCACCTGGGAGGGGGACCTCGCCCGGTATCTCGACGACGCGGTGCGGCTGGTGGGCGCCGACGGCTCCCCGCTCCTGCAAGGCCGCAGCCTGATCTACCGGTTCGCCGCCGCGGCGCCCTTCTGGGTCGGCGCGATCAGCGGCGCATCCCCCCTTCCGCCCGGTCTGACCCGGCGCGTGGCGAGCGGCATCGTGGACCACTTCGCCCGGCACGGGGTACCGGGCGGCGACGGACTGCTGACCATGGGCTGGCACCATCCCTGGCCCGGTATGCGCCAGTCCTACTCCGGACCCGGGTCACCGTACTGGGCGTCCAAGGGCATGCTCGGGCTCGCCCTGCCCGCCGACCACCCGGTCTGGACCGCCACCGAGGAGCCGCTGCCCCTGGAGGAGGACGACCAGGCGCGGATCGTCTCCGCACCCGGCTGGCTGGTGTCCGGGCGCCGGGCGGACGGCATCGTGACGGTGCTCAACCACGGCACCGACCACGCACGGCCGGGCACCGCGCGCACCGACGCGCCGCTGTACGCACGGCTGGGCTACTCCACCGCGACGCTCCCCCCGCTGACCGGACCCACCCTCCGCGGCCCGGTCGACAACACCGTCGCCCTGCTGGACGAGGACGGCAGGGCGTCCCACCGCACCGGGTTCGACACCTCCCGCACCCTGGAGCTGCCCCACGGCGTGCCGGCGGCGGTGTCCTCCGGCCCGGTGCACTGGGTGGACAGCGCCGGCGACACCTCCCCCGATCACGGTTCGGGCCGCGCCGGCAATGTGACAGCGGGCCCCCGGGTGACCGTGGCGTCCGCCGTCCGCGACGGCACCGAGGTACGGCTGGTCCGCGTGGAGGGAGCACCCGGGCCCGGAGTCCGACTGCGCCTCGGCGGCTGGCCGGTGGCCGCCGACATCCGGCCCGGGACCGGCGCCTCCCGGGACACCGGGCCCGACGACCCGTACGCGGTGGCCACCACGGACCGCCTCACCTCCCGCCTGCGCGGTCTGACCGGCTACCAGGACGCGGGCGTGCTCCTGGAACAGGACACCAGCCCCCTCGGCCGCTGGACCGCCATTCCATGGCTGGCGGCCGACCTCCCGGCTCCCGGGGCCGTACTGGCCGCCGCCGTGACCCTCAGCCGCGGCAGCGCCACCGAGCCACGCGCCGTGGAGATCCGCCCGGACGGTGACAACGGCCATGTCGCACACATCGTCTGGCACGACGGCGTCGAGACGGAATTCCCGATCCCTCAAGACCTGCTGCCCGGCTGACCGGAAGTCGTGCGATCGAGATCGAACCACTGCTTTAATTGGGTAGCTGATCTTGAGTCACCGCCCTCGGAAAGGCCACCCTGATGTCACCCGTCCTCCGCCAGGTCCCGGCCGTCGCCCGTTCCCAGGTCCCGTTCGAGGCCGCCGACGCCGGCGTACTCCGCGTCATATCGGATCGCCGCACCCCGGTGTTCGCCACCGTGCACGCGAGTGGGCGCCGCCGGTACGGCTACTGGCAGCCGTACGACTCCGTCACCAACAGGGGAGGCTGCTATGTGGCGCTGCCGACCACGGTGTGCGACCGGCTGCACGCGCTGGGTCTGATCACGCTGGGGGAGCCCCTGGTGGATCCGGCGAAGACCACCTACCGCGTGTGGCCCACCCGTACCCCGGCCACGCCGGTACGCATCCCCGTGGCTCCGGTGCGCCCGGCGGCGCAGACGCTGGCCGCATGAGCCGGGTTCCGGCCGGGCCGTGCGGAGCTCGCGGCGGGTCAGCCGTGCAGTGAGCGGTAGGCCCGCACGGCTCCGGGGTGCAGGGGGACGCGGCCGGTGCCGATGAGGCTGCGGACGTCGAGGAACTGGGTGCCGGCCACATCCTCGGGGACGAGGGCGCCGGCTCGTTGGATCAGCAGGCGGGTGAGTGCGTCGGCCACCGCCGGCGACAGGTCGGGGCGGCAGACGAGGAGGTTCGACACTCCGATGGTGGCGATGCCGCCCGCGCCCCGGTAGGCGCCCTGGGGCATGGTGACGTGTTCCAGCCCTGCCGCGGCCAGCCCTTGGGGTGCGCCGAGGCGGGGGAGCAGCTGGGCCAGGGGCAGGAACCGCAGTCCCGGGCGTTCGGTGAGCCCCGACAGGACCGGGATGGGCGCGCCGCCGGAAACCGGCCTTCTCGCCGGTGGCCAGGCGCAGTACGCCTGGCGCGTAGCGCTGCGCCCTCTGGAGAGTTTGGCGCAGCGTAACTGCCGTGCCCGGAAACGGGGAGAATCGTGATCATGACAGCTTTCAGAAATGGGCCTGCGCCCCAGGGTGGGTCGGCCTCCGCTCCTGGCGAGGGGACTCATGCGGGTGCTGTGACCCCTCCGGCGCGTCCTGTACGGCAGCTGATCGCCGCCTCGATCGGCAATGCGGTCGAATGGTATGACTGGTACGCATATACCTTCCTTGCCACGTACATCGCCGCGCAGATCTTCCCCAAGGGCGCGGCGAATTCGCTGGTGCCGCTGCTGTCGACGTTCGCCGTCTTCGCGGTGGGATTCTTCATGCGACCCGTTGGCGGGCTGCTCATGGGCGCGGTCGCTGACCGGCGCGGGCGCCGTGCGGCGCTGACGGTGACCATTCTGCTGATGGGCGGCAGCAGCCTGCTGGTGGGGCTGACGCCGACGTACGCCGCCGCCGGCGTCCTCGCGCCGATCGTCCTCGTCCTGGCCCGGCTGCTGCAGGGGCTGTCGGTGGGCGGGGAGTTCGCCGCGTCGACCACATTCCTTGTGGAGTCGGCCGGGCCCGGCCGGCGGGGGCTGTTCTCCAGCTTCCAGTATGTGTCGACGACCATCGGGCAGCTCGTCGCGTCCGGAGTCGCGGCGCTGCTCGTGGCGAATCTCGCGCCCGCCACCATGGAAGGCTGGGGTTGGCGAGTCCCGTTCGTGTTGGGCGCGTTGCTGAGCCTGGTGGGCTTCTGGGTCCGGCGCGACGCGGACGAGACGCGAAGTGAAGAGCAGGCGAAGGCGCCCCGCCCCGGCCTCTTCGAGGCGCTGCGCCGCCATCCGCGCGAGTCGCTGCTGATCTGCGGAATCACCGCGGGCGGCACGCTCGCGTACTACACGTGGACGTCGTATCTGCCGACGTACGCCGAGCTGAACGCCGGGGTGGACAAGGCGGACGCGCTGCTGGCGGGCACCCTGTCGCTGACGTTCTTCGCGGTGCTCCAGCCCGTCGCGGGCATGGTGTCCGACCGCTTCGGGCGCAAGCCGCTGCTGCTGATGTTCGGGATCGGCTTCGCGCTGCTGAGCGTGCCGCTGCTGCGCGCGCTCAACGACTCCTTCGTCACGCTGCTGCTCGTGCAGTGCGCGGGCATGGTCCTGCTGAGCGGCTTCACGGCCATCTCGGCGGCCGTGAACGCGGAGACGTTCCCGGCGCGGGTGCGTGCCGCGGGAATCGGGTTCCCCTACTCGCTCACCGTCGCCCTCTTCGGCGGCACGGCGCCCTACATCGGCACGCTGTTCAAGGACATGGGGCAGGCCGGCCTCTTCCCCGTCTACGTGGCCGTGCTGTGCCTGGTCTCCTCCGCCGTCTATCTTCGACTCCCCGAGACCGCCCACCGCCCACTGGAGCGGTGAGGGCCAGGAAATGGCCAGCGGTCAGGAAGACCCCCCTGGGGCGCGCCCTTTAGCAGGTGCGCCGGGGCGGGAGGCAGGCCGATGATCGCCTGACATGCGGAGCGCCCGGCGCCAGTATCTCCGGGCGTCCGCAGCGGGAATGGGCGTGAGCCAAGCGGAGCTCCGCACTGCTCGGTGAGTTGGGAACTGCTATCGATAGACGATGCTTCACGAGCTGACATAACGGTGCCTGGCCACGCTTCGGCCGCCAGCGCGTCGTCCTGATGCATCCGGCCCACGGTCAAGGCATCGTCCTGGGGGCTTCCGAAGGGCGGGTGCCCCGTCAGCATCTCGTACAGGACGCAGCCCACGGAGTACAGGTCGCTGCTCCCGCTGCTGTAGTGCGGTGGTCAGGGTCGCGACGGCCTCATTGCGCGCTTGGTCGCCCTGCTCGCGCACATGCCTCTTGCGCAGGGGAATGCCGAAGACCTCCCATAGGACCCACCCGATCACGGCGAGGATGAGGAGGAGGAACACCCCCCGCCCTGCGCCGTCGACGAACGGCGCACAGCGTCGCATCACCGGCAGACACACTCCGGCCATCAGCGCGCTGAGCACCATGGACGTACTGATGAATCCGGCGAGCCGGGCCCAGCTCGGCGAGGGGGTGAAGAAGAGACAGCCCACCGCGAAGGACACGAGGGTCGACACCCACGGGATGCCGTGCTTGTTGATCTTCTGGAAGGCCCGGGGGAGCAGCCGTGCACACTCAGCCAGAAGCCGACACGGGCGGTCACGCCGAGGAAGATGTAGCCGGCGGCCCCTGGCGAGATCACCGCGTCGATCAGCAGTACCGAGGCGAATGCTCCCAGCGCGGCGAAGGAGGAAGCGCGCAGCCCGTGCAACAGTGGCCCGTCGGCCCTGTGAACCCCTCGTCGAGGTGAGCCTCGACAACTGGCAGCGAAGGATCGACACCAATCTCACCGGTGCCTTCGTCGTGGGCCGGCGGGTCGCCCGCCGGATGCTGCCGCGCCACGCCGGAAAGATCATCAACGTCTGCTCTGTGCAGACTGACCTGGCCCGCCCGACCATCGGCGCCTACACGGCCGCCAAGGGGACCCTGCGCAACCTCACCCGGGCCATGACAGCCGAATGGGCGGGCGAGAGGGCTTCGCTGTAGGCGAGGCGGGCGTGATCGTCGACGGCGGTGCGGATGAAGCTGTAGCCGATCACTGGACTGCCGCCTTTGCGCGCGCTGGTCGTGGCTTGCCGGTTGGCACCGGCCTGTTGCCGGGGCATGATTCGATGCCCGCCGCCGTCCGGGATGTTGCCGAGCTTCTTGATGTCGACGTGGACCAGTTCGCCGGGTCGTGATCGCTCGTAGCGGCGGATGACCTGGCCGGTGGGTCGGTCCATCCACCGCAGACGGTTCAGACTATGCCGGGTCAGGACGCGGTGGACAGTCGAGGCGGGCAGTCCCAGGATCGGGCCGATCCTGGCCGGGCCGAGCTTTCGCTCACGCCGCAGGTCGCAGATGCGAGCCTCGACATCGGCCGGGGTGCGGTGGGGAGTTGTGTGTGGCGTGCTGGGGCGGTCGTACAAGCCGGCGTCGCTTTCGGCTCGCCAGCGGCGGACCCATTTGTGGGCCGTGGTGCGGGAGATACCCATTTCGTCGGCCACGTGGGCGACGGGCCTGCCGGCCTGGACCCGGTCGACGAGGAGCCTGCGGCCGTGGACGGTCAGCCGGACATGGGGATGGGACACGGCGACCTCTGCAGTGGTGGGGAGCGACGGTAGCCACCGACAAGCTGGCGTATCGGGCAGGATCGGCGGCAGGTCACCGTCGGTCGCGCTGGGGCAGCAGGTACGCGGCGCCGCACGATTCGGCGAGGGTGGGGCCGAAGAGGGCGGCCGGGGTGTATGCGCCAGGTCGGCCCTCACCGGCCAGCAGCCGCCGGGCGATCTCTGCGGCCACTGCTCCGGTGTACTCCTGCGCGTCGCCCAGGCGCAGCCAGCCCTCTCGGGTCTCGCCGTCCGTCCAGGTCACGACGGCGTGCCCCCAGGAGTGATCGCGCGGACGCTCCTTCGCTTTGACGCGTACCCGGGCGAGGTGGCGGGTGGTGAACGAGCGCAGCCGCTCCCACCGCATGAGGGTGCTCAGGGCGGGCATCATCGCCCGGAGCAGGGGGGAGGACGGCGCCTCGCTGGTCGCCGAAAGTACATGGCGGGCCCCGCTCGCTCGGTGAGCCGCGAGCAGTTCGCCCGACGGCATACTCGCGGTGGTGACCTGCGAGCCGTCCGGCAGGGTGAGGCGCAGCGCGTCGCTGAATATCCGGGCGGGTGCCAGGCGGCCGTCGGTGATCCGACGGCCGTGGAGGCTGCCCAGGAGAGTGCCGATCAAGGCTTCGCCGGCGGTGCCTTCCTCCATCGCGATTGAGGGCACCATGTCGACACGGACCCGAAGCGGCGCGGGACGGCCCTCGCACAGCTTCGCCACGACGCTCTCGGTGGCGGTCACGCCGAACCCGGCACCGGTGACCAGCGTATGGCCCGCCCGGGTGGCCGCGTCGTGCATCTCGTTCGCGGCCAGGAGCGCCGCGACATCGTTCGCCAGGTCGATGTAGTGGCTGCCGGCGGCGCGGCAGGCGTCGATGATCTCAGGGGCCGTGGTGGTGAACGGTCCGACCGTGTTGATGACCACGGCGGGGCGTTGCTGCCGGATTTCCACGGCGGCGGCCGCAAGGGAAGGGGCCAGCAGTGTTTCGCTGCCGGTCTGCTGTGCCGCGGTGTGCAGGCGGCTCGTGTCCCGGCCGACGAGGACGGCTGTCAGGCCGAGCCGGGCGAGTTGTGCTGCGATGGTGCGGCCGCTGCGCCCGGTGCCGCCGAGCACCCAAATCTGTGCGGTCATTCGAAGCAGCTCCTGTAGTGGGGTGGAGGGTCGGGCGGATGTGAGGTCAGGCGGTCGTGATGATGAGCTTGCCGCCCTTGGGTGTGCCATCGCGCTCGAGTTCGGTGAGTGCCTTGATGGCCTCGGTGAGCGGCACCGTGCGGGCGATCGGCACCCGCAGCGTGTCGCGTCCGGCGGCGCGCGCGACTTCCTCGAGGTCCGCTGTGACGGGCCTGGCGATCAAGACGTTGTACGGGCCCGGCAGTGCGCTCTTTGCGATGTTCGCGGGGGTGGGGTGGATGCTGACGATGCGTCCGCCCGGCTTCAGCATCTTCTTCGCTGCGTCCGTCGGGAGCGTGTCGGCAGTGTCGAGGACGAGGTCGAATCGGCCGCTGAGCGTCGTCGGGTCGAAGCCGAATTCGACGATCGGGTCGAGGCCGAGGTCGCGCGCGGTTTGTCTGGCGGTGTCGCGGCAGCTGCCTCCCACTGAGGCGCCGTGCGCCAGCGCGATCTGGGCGCCGGCTCGGCCGACTCCACCGAGGCAGCCGTTGATGAAGACCGATTGCCCGGCCTGCAGCTTTCCCTTCTTGACCACGGCTTGGAGTGCGGTGAGGCCAACGGTCGGGATGGCGGCGGCCTCCTCGAAGGAGAGATTCGCGGGCTTCTTCACCACCCCTCTCTCCGCGGCCAGGACCATCTCGGCAAAGGCTCCCGACGCCTTGATCGACACCCCGCCGAGCACTTCGTCGCCGACGGCGAGCCGAGTGACGCCCTCGCCGACCGCCTCGACGACGCCCGCGAAGTCGTAGCCAAGTGCGCGCGGGAACTTCCGCCCCGTCACCATCTTCATGGCGCCGCTGCGGATACCCCAGTCCATCGGATTGGCCGCGGCTGCTCGCACGCGGACCAGAACCTCGCCGGAACCAGGACGAGCCGGCTCGAATTCCTCCAGGCGCATTACTTCGGGTCCGCCGTACTGGTGGTACTGGATGCGCTTCATCGGGGCCTCCGCAAGGCGATGTCATCGAATGACATCACTCTATCACGGTGATGTCATCGAGTGACATCGCGCCGAGGGAAGCCGAGTGTCACGAGGTGACATCACCTACACTCTCGACATGGGACGGTGGAAGCCTGGGGCCGGTGACCGGCTGCGCGAGGCCGCGCTATCGCTCTATCTGGAGCGCGGCTTCGAGCAGACGATGGTGGCGGACATAGCCGAGCGGGCGGGCGTCACCGCCCGCACGTTCTTCCGGCATTTCGCCGACAAACGCGAGGTCCTCTTCGCCGATTCCTCCGACCTGGAAGAGAAGGCGCTGGCTGCCCTCGAGGGGCTGCCGGCCACGACATCAGCGCTGGATGCTGTCGCGGCCGTACTCGACACCGTGGCCCGGATGGTGGGTGGCGACCGTGAGGCCGCACGGAAGCGACAGACTGTGATCATGGCCAACGCCGATCTCCGCGAACGCGAGTTGATCAAGCTCACATCCCTGTCGGCCGCCCTGGCTGACAGATTGCGGCAGCGAGGCATCGGCGACATCGAGGCAAGCCTGGCCGCCGAGACCAGCATCGCCGTGTTCCGCGTCGCCTTCTCGCGATGGGTCACCGCCACCGACGATCACGACTTGCAAGGCATCATTCGCGAGACGTTGGACCAACTGCGGACCCTGGCCGCCAGCCGCTGACCCACATTCCAGCCCGACCACACCCGTCGACGTTGAACGCCTGATCCTTCCCTCCCCCGCCCACCATCCGTCAACAACGCTCGTGGTCAATACACACGGTGCGTCCCGCGGCCATGATCAGCCGTACGCTGCGCAGGGCATCGAGAAGGCTGTTGGCTGGGGGAGGGCTGCACCGGCCCGGGGCTTCGCGACTCCTCTTGGAACTCCTAACGAAATGATCAGCCGTTGTTGCCCAGGATCGAGCGTCGGGTCCGGCATCCCGGGCGCAAGCGGCATCCGGACCGGCTGGTGTTCCAGGGCATCCTGTTCGTGCTGCACACCGGGATCGTCGCCTGGGAGCACCTGCCGCAGGAGCTCGGCTTCGGCTCGGGCATGACCTGCTGGCGCCGGCTGGCGGAGTGGACCGAGGCCGGCGTGTGGCCCCGGCTGCACGAGGTCCTGCTGGCCCGACTCCGCGGTGCCAACGCCCTGGACTTCTCCCGCGCCGCAGTCGACGGCTCCCACATCCGGGCGTTAAAAGGGGGCCCAAGACCGGACGAAGTCCCGTCGACCGGGGCAGGACGGGCAGCAAGCACCATCTGATCACCGACGCCACCGGTATCCCGCTAGCCGCGACCCTGACCGGCGGGAACCGCAACGACGTCACCCAGATCATCCCACTGCTGCAGGACGTGCCGCCGGTGCGGGGCAAGTGCGGCCGGCCCCGGCGCCGCCCGGATGCGGTGCTGGCCGACCGCGGCTACGACCACGACAAGTACCGCCGCCTGGTCTGGAACCTCGGCGTGAAACCACTGATCGCCCGCCGAGGCACCGAACACGGCTCCGGCCTGGGCACCCAGCGCTGGGCCGTCGAGCGTGCCTTCGCCCACCTGCACTGGTTCCGCCGCCTGCGCATCCGCTGGGAGATACGCGACGACATCCACGAAGCCTTCCTCACCCTCGGGTGCGCACTCATCTGCTGGCGACGCCTGAAAGGCATCCCAGCAGGAGTTCTCAGGTGATGTCGTCGACAAGAGCCTCAAGGTGGCGCTCTCCGTCGCGGGTGTGCACGCCGGCGGCCAGTGCAGCCTTGGCAAGACGGGCTGCGGCGGGCTCACTGAAGAGTCCGCTGAGGAGCTCGTTGGCCTTCCGCAGGCCGTGAGTGGTCGACTCGACCGCGGTGTCGACCGCTTCGGTCGCGGCGCGGGCGACGCCGGGCGGCAGAGCGGCGATGCGGGCGGCGAGGGTATCGACGACGTGGTCAAGGTCGGTGTCCGGCACGGCCCGGTTCACCCATCCGATCCGTTCCGCGGTCGCGGCATCGATCAGCTGCCCGCCAAGGATGATCTCCAGGGCGCGTGCGCGACCCACGAGACCGGGCAGGTATGCAGTGCCTCCCGCGCCCGGGAGGATTCCCAGCCGGCACTCCATCTGGGCCAGTCCGGCGCGCTCGAGCGATGCGAACCGCATGTCCATCGCGGACAGCAGTTCCGCACCGCCGCCGCGTGCCAGTCCGCGCAGCTTGGCGATGGTGATCTGCGGCAGCGACCGGATGCGTTCGTGGAGCCGCATCATCGGGTTGAGGGACTGGTCTTGTTCGGGCGCAATGGGGAGCGCAATGAATGCCGCGGGGTCGTCGGCGGTCGTCATGTCGCCGTGCGCGACGAAGAAGTCCGGGTCCGCGCTATCAAAAACGATCACCCGGATGTCGTGGTCGCCGGACATGGCGTCCGCGAACCGGTCCAGGTCCGTCATCAGGGCGGCATCGAGCAGATTGATGGGAGGGTTGTCGATCACGACGTGCGCCACGCCGCTGGTGAGAGAGATCTTGAGGGTCGAGTATGCGTCAGTCATGATTCCCGTTTCGACGTCAGGTCCTAGGTATCTGATGTATATCTAGTGGTAGGGATATACTTCAACGAAATCAGGTATCGCGAGGGAGACCGACGTGCCCGAAGAGACCGACGTGCCCGAAGTGAAGCTCGACGGCAGCGGCCGGCAGTTGCTCGACCAACTCTTCGACAAGTGGTCCTTGCTGGTACTGGCCGCATTGTGCGACCGCCCCCGACGCTTCAACGAACTCCGGCAACACATGCCCGCTGTCACCCCGAAGTCACTGACCACATGCCTGCGACGACTGGAGCGCAACGGCATGGTCGAGCGAGTGGTCGTGTCCACGGATCCGGTGGCGATCGAATACCGCATCACCCCCCTGGGCCGGACCCTTCGGCCCCCTGTGCACGCCGTACTGGAATGGGCCGTCGATCACCTCGACGCGGTCGAAGCCGCCCGCTGTCACTACGACGAGCGACGAGTGGACAAGTGACACCCGGGTGTGTCCAGGTCCTGTCCGGTGGATCATGGTCGGAGCCATAGATCGGATCGCGGCTGCGGTGACTGTGCCGTGGAAGACATAGGCTCTCTTGCCGTAACGGGTGGCGACCGCCCGCTCACGGCGCGCGGGTCGGACCCTGCGAGCCGCACGGCAGGGTGGTTCTGGGTCCACCCCCTGTGGGGGTGCTGGACCGCTGGTGGGCCGAACGGGCCGTTCATAGCGTTGTGTTCATGATGGATGACACGAACGAAGAACGAAAAGGTGCCACCCGGCGGACGGCGCTGCGTGGGCTGGGACTCGCGGTGGGAGGCATGGCGCTGGCCACCGGGCTCGGAACCTCGCCGGCCGCGGCGGCCCCGCGTCGCGGGCTCGCAACTTACGTGCTGGTGCACGGTACCCACAGCGCCGGCGCGTTCTGGATGCCGATTGCGCGGGAACTGGTGCTGCGCGGCCACCGCGTCGTCATGGTGGACCAGCCGCGGCACGGCGCGGAGGCTTTCGTGGCGGAGTCGTACCAGCGGCAGGACCTCACAGCAATGGCGGTCGAGCCCTCCCCGCTGAAGGGCCTCGGGCTGGACGACTACGAGGCGCGCGTCACGGGCATCGTGCGGCAGGCCGCACGGAACGGCCCGGTGGTGCTGGTCGGGCACAGCCTGGGTGGCGTGTCGGTCAGCCGTGTCGGCGACGCCGTCCCGCACCTGCTTCACCACATCTGCTACATGGCTGCCTTCTGTCCCAGCCGCGTCCTGCCCACGGCGGACGCCTGCACGGCGGCACCCGAGAACGCGAACGCCGTCAGCCCGGTGGAGCTGACGGTGGGTGACCCGGACCGGCTCGGGGTACTGCGGCTGAACTTCCGTACGGGTGTCAGCGGTGAGTTGGCCCTCCTGAAGGAGATGATCTGCGCGGACTACCCCGACGCCGACTTCCGCCGGATACTGGCCGGCATGCAGACCGACGAGCCCGTCGCCGCCTATGCGGGCCGAGCGGTCGGCCGGGCCGCCAACTGGGGACGCATTCCCCGCACGTACCTGCGTTTCGGCAGGGACCGTACGATCGCCACCGCGCTCCAGGACAGAATGATCGCGGAAGCCGACGCGTCCACACCCGGCAACAGCTTCCGCGTGCACGATTTCCCCGGGGCGTCACACGTCGGCCCTCTGGATCCCACCCCGGTCGCGGACGTCCTGGACACGCTCGCAGGGCAGGGGGGCTAGGGTCCGTCTTCAAAGATCATCCGGGTGGTAGATCATGGTGTCGTGGTACGTCGTCATGAACTCACTGATCAGGAGTGGGAGTTACTCGCTCCGCTGATACCCCGGGCTGCGACGGGGCGTCCTCGCGTGGAGGACCGGCAGGTCGTCAACGGGATGGTCTACAAGATCCGCACCGGGATCTCCTGGCGTGACTTGCCGGAACGCTACGGGCCGTGGAAGACCGTGTACACCCGCTTCCGCCGCTACGCCCTCGACGGAGTCTTCACACGGGCCCTGCAGCAGATCCAAGCCCACGCCGACGCGGCCGGCGACATCGACTGGCTCGTCCAGATCGACTCCACCATCGTCCGCGCCCACCAGCACGCCGCCGCCACCGGCCGAAAAGGGGGCGGCATCGGCAGGACGAACCGGACGATCACGCCCTCGGCCGATCCCGAGGCGGGCTGACGACCAAGATTCACCTCGCCTGCGACGGCAAGGGCCGCCCGCTCGCGATCCTGGTGACGCCCGGCCAACGCCACGACAGTGTCTGCGCACGCCCTCTGCTGGAACGGATCCGTGTTCCCCGCACCGGCCTGGGCCGGCCTCGGTGCAAGCCCGGCCAGGTCATCGCAGACAAGGCTTACAGCTCCCGCGGCTTCCGTGCCTACCTGCGAAGACGCGGCATCGCGCACACCATCCCCGAGAAGACCGACCAGCGACGGCACCGGCTGAGACGCGGAGGCCACGGCGGACGACCGCCAGGGTTCGACCGGGAGACCTACCGGCGGCGCAACATGATCGAGCGCTGCTTCAACCGGCTCAAGGGCTTCCGCGGGATCGCCACCAGATACGAGAAGACCGCCACTTCCTACGAAGCGGCGGTCACCCTCGCATCGTTCCTGCTCTGGGCAAGATCCGTTTGAAGACGGACCCTAGGTTCTGTCCGGCGGATTATGCGACCTTCTGATTGATCGCTCGTTGGTCCGGTCATGCGTCGGGGGGATCTGACGCATCGCGAGTGGTCGCTTCTGGAGCCGCACCTGCCGCCGTCGGGTGGTCGGGGAGGCCGGTGGAGTGACCACCGCACGGTGGTGAACGGCAACCTGTTCCGGGTCCGGACCGGAGTTCCGTGGCGTGATCTGCCGGAACGCTACGGATCCTGGAAAACCATGTACGAACGGCATCGCCGATGGTGGGCGGACGGAACCTGGGAGCGGATCCTGCAGCCGGTCCAGACGGACGCCGATCTCGTCGGTCGCGTCGACTGGTCGATGGTCGGAGTCGACTCGACATCCTGCCGGGCCCATCAGCACGCGGCCGGTGCCCGAAAGGCCCGGCCGCGGGTCCCGAAAAAGGACGACGCCCCGGCACCACCGCCCCGACGAGGGAATCGGACGGTCCCGGGGCGGGCTGACCTGCAAGATCCACCTTGCCGGCGAGGGCGGCTGCCGTCCTTTGGCCTTCCTTCTTACGCCCGGCCAGTGGGGTGACGCACCGCAGATGACCAAGGTTCTGGACCGGATCCGGGTTCCCCGTCCATCGGGCGGGCGCCCCCGAAGCCGGCCGGCTGATGTCAGCGGCGACAAGGCATACAGTTCCCGCCGCAACCGCAGTTACCTGCGAAGACGCCGGATCAAGCACACGATCCCGGAGCCGAGGGACCAGCAGGCCAACCGCCGGCGCAGAGGCAGCGCGGGCGGCAGGCCCGCCGGGTTCGACCAGGAGCACTACCGCACAGTCACCGCAGCCGCGATATGGCTCCGACCATGATCCGCCGGACAGGAACTAGGGCGTGTTTCGAAAGTAGCGCCGTCCGCCCGGAGGGCGGGCCCCGCGGCGTCTGGTGCGTGTGATCGCAAGGCGGAGGGTCGTCCTCGTCGTGGGCCTACTCGGACGATCCCGACAACGCGGCGAGCGCGCGTGCCAGGCGTCGCGGGGCAGGCGGGACTTTGGAAACACGCCCTGGCGCAGGACGGCGCCAGGACTCCCAACTGGTCATGCCGAGCCGTTCGCTGTGTGCGGCCAGAGTCAGACCCGTACCAACGATCGCCCAGCCGATCCAGGCCAGTGTCCAGGACGAAACCGCTCGCTCGGCCCTCGCCGCACCGTGGCGACTCCCCAGGCGAACTGCTGCTCGACAGCCGCTGTCGCCTCAAGGCATTCCGTTAGGAGTTCTTAGGCGGGCGACGCCAGGGCGTCGGATAGGGCGACCAGCTGCCGAACGTCCGCGTCCAGGCTGTCGTCGTCCGGCATGGCTATCGCCAGGGCCTTGGACGCTGCGGGCTGCGCCTCGGCTGGGGCCTGCAACGCCCTTCTCCCTCGAGGACACGCCGGCCCCGCGCGAACAGGTCGCCGCCTGACGTCCGCCGGGCTGCCCGCGCACGCCCTGGCCGGGGCGTCGGTGCGTCGGCGTGTCGGTGCGTCGGCGCGTCAGCGCGTCAGGGCGTCCATGAGCAGGTCGACGAGCCGCTGGGCCTGCTCCCGGGTGCCGTACTGCGCGGAATGGGCGAGGCCACCCATGAGGAGCAGGAGGTCGTCGGGGGTGACATCGGTCCGCAGGCCGCCGTCCCGGGCGCCGGCCTCCAGGAGGGCGGCGACGGCGTCGGTCAGCAGTGCCCGGCTGTCGGCGTAGGGGTCGACGCCGGAGGCGATGACCGCGTCGAGTGCCGCGGCCATACCGCTCTTGGCCGTGACGTAGTCGAGGAAGTGTGCCATCCACCTGCGGGTCGCCTCGGCGGCCGGGTACTGGGCGAGGAGGTCGGTCGCCTGCTCGCAGACGCGGGTGAGCTGGTGCCGGTAGGCGGCGTCGACGAGCGCTTCCCGGGTCGGGAAGTGCCGGTAGAGGGTGCCGACCCCGACGCCCGCCTGCTTGGCGATGGCGGCCGGCGCGGTGTCCAGCCCCTGCTCGGCGAAGACGCGCGCGGCCACTTCCAGCAGACGTGCCCGGTTCTGCAGCGCATCGCTCCTGGTCCGGCGGGGGGCGGCGGACATAGGGGTTCCTCCGGTGGTCTGGCTCCGATTGCTTTCCGGAATGCGTTCCGTTTAACTGGTTTCCGGAACACATTCCGGAAACACCCTACCCGTGGAGACCGCCATGACCGCACCCTCCGACCAGGCCGTACGCCACTGGTTCATCACCGGAGCCTCCGGTGGCCTGGGCCGTCACCTCACCGAGCACGCCCTCCGCGGCGGCGACCGCGTCACGGCCACGGTCCGCCGCCCGGCGGCTCTGGAAGACCTGCGCGAGACCTACGGCGACCGGCTGACCGTCGAAATCCTCGATCTCACCCGCCCGGCCGACGTCGGCGAGGTGATCGACAGGACGCTGCGGTCCGAGCCGGTGGACATCGTCGTCAACAACGCCGGATACGCGGTCGTGGGCGCCGCCGAGGAGATGACCGTCGACCAGATCCGCGACCAGATCGAGGTCCTCCTGCTCGCTCCGATGCTGATCACCCGGGCTTTCCTGAAGCCGATGCGCGAGCAGGGCGGAGGCCGCATCATCCAGATCTCCAGCATGGGCGGCCAGATCGGCACCCCCACGCACAGCTCCTACCACGCGGGCAAGTGGGGGCTGGAAGGCTTCACCGAGAGCGTCAGCCGCGAAGTCTCCGACTTCGGCATCCGCCTCACCGTGGTCGAACCCGGCGCCACCCGCACCGGCTTCGCCTCGGCCCTGCGCTACACCACCGCATCGGCCGCCTACCGCGACACCGCCGTCGGCCGGACCCGGCGTCTGCTGGAGAGCGCCGACGAAAGCCTGTTCACCGGTGACCCGGCCAGGCTCGCCGCCGTCATCTACGACACCACCCGCCACCCGGACCCACCGCTGCGCCTCACTCTCGGTTCCGACACCTACGACGCCGTCCACGCCGCGCTGACCGAACGCCTCGCCGCACTCGAAACCCAGAAGGAGCTCGCGGCATCCGTCGCCTTCCCGCGCTGATCCGACGCCACCAGGCCGGGTACGGTCAGCCCCCCCGCCAGGGCCGTTCTCGCGGTACGGAACGACACCGCCCTGACGAGGGGCTGGGTTTCTCAATTCCGGGTTGGGTCCAGGCCGGTTCAGGCCGGTTCAGGCAGGTTCAGGCCGGTTCAGGCCAGGGAGATGGCGGCGTTCATCTCCCACATGAGCACCTCGGCGCCGTCCGGGCCGCCGGTGAGGCGCTGCCCCTCGGCGCCGGTGACACGGACCGCGTCACCGGTGGCCAGCGCTCCCGCGCTCTCCAGTTCGGCGGTGCCGCGCGCGACGAAGAGGTGGACGAACGGAGCGGTGGCGATCTCCAGGGTCTCGCCGGGGCGGACGCGGGCGACATGCAGGGCGGCGTGCTTCTGCCGGATGCCGATCGCGCGCTGGTTGCCGTGACCGGGCATGCCGGAGGCGAGCGTGGTCCAGCCGCCGACGGCGAGTTCGTTGTTGATGTCGAGCTGCTCGTAGCCGGGGCGGATACCGGACTCGTCGGGGATGGTCCACATCTGGATGAAGTGGACCGGGTCGTGGTGCTCGGCCTGGCCGGTCAGGGTCCAGGAGTCGTTCTTCTCGCTGTGCAGGATGCCGGTGCCGGCGCTCATCCGCTGCGCGAGACCGGGGTAGATCACCCCGTTGTGGCCTTCGGAGTCCTGGTGGACGAGGGCGCCGTCGAGGACCCAGGTGATGATCTCCATGTCCTGGTGGGGGTGGGTCTCGAAGCCGGTGCCGGGGGCGACGACGTCGTCGTTGGAGACCAGCAGGAGCCCGAAGTGGGTGTTCTTGGGGTCCCAGTGGTGCGAGAAGGAGAAGGAGTGGTGGGAGTCGAGCCAGCCGGCGCGGGTGTGGAAACGCTCGTTGGCGCGCCGGATGTCGAGGCGAGAGGCCATGGTGGTGTCCTTGCTGTCCGTGCGGCCGGGGGTGCCGACCCGGTTTAGTTGAACGTTATACAACATCGCGGGCGGAGATATTCCCGCCACCCCGGAGGGGGCGACTGCCCTCCATATGGTTTACGGTTCAACCAGTGCCCGACCGGCGGGCATGCACCAACGAGGACGAGATCCGCCATGGGCATCTTCAGTCGCAATCAAACGAACGAGACCAACGGAACGGAGGCCGCAACCGTGAGCACCCCGATCAAGGTAGCCGTCGTCTATTACTCCTCCACCGGCACGATCGCCGAGGTCGGCAAGCAGATCGCCCGGTACGCGGAGAAGGCCGGCGCCGAGGTCCGCCTGCTCAAGGCAGCCGAACTGGCCCCGCAGTCCGCGATCGACTCCAACGACGCCTGGGCCGCCAACGCCGCCGCCACCGCCGACATCCCCGTCGCCGCCCCGGACGACGTCGAATGGGCCGACGCCGTGATCTTCGGTACCCCCACCCGCTTCGGCAACGTCGCCTCTCAGCTGAAGCAGTTCATCGACACTCTCGGCGGCCTGTGGGCCCAGGGCAAGCTCGCCGACAAGGTCTACAGCGGCTTCACCTCCTCCGCCACCGCCCATGGCGGCCAGGAGTCCACGCTGCTCGCCCTGTACAACTCCTTCCACCACTTCGGCGGCCTCGTCGTGGCCCCCGGCTACACCGACCCCGCCAAGTTCGCGGACGGCAACCCCTACGGCACCTCCCACGTCGACGCCCAGGGCAACAACCCCGTCGACCAGACCACCCGCGAGGCCGCCCGCGTCCAGGCCGAGCGCATCGTGCGCATCACCACCGCCCTCAAGGCCGGCCTCGCCGCCGCCTGATCCCGCCACCCGGCGGCGCACCACCCCCGGTGCCCCGGCCGGCCGCACGGCATCGTGCGGCCGGCCGGCCGGACCGGGACCGAACCTGGGGGGTGTTGTCAGGTCCACCCCCATTCGGGTTCCAGACCCAGGGACCGCGGGAGCCGGGCGCGCGAGGCTTTCTTCCATCGACAACAGCACGCGTCACACGACGTGTTCGAGGGAGAAAGCAATGAACGAGAACGTCGCCCGACGCTTCACCGGAGCCGCGGGGATCGCCGCGGCAGGGGGCCTCATCCTCGAAGTGCCGCTCTACTTCGTCTACTCGGGGCCACCGCCGGACTCCAATGTGCTGGCCCGGCTCCTCATCGGAATTCTCGCGCTCGGCGGCGTCCTGGTCTTCGTGACCGGCTTCCGGCAACTCGTCAAGACGGTGGCGCCCGAAGCGGAATGGGCGGGCACGCTCGCCTTCGCCTCGGGCCTCGCCTACACCATCGTCACACTCGTCTCCAGCGGCCTGGAGGCCGGAGCCGTCATCGCCACCGACCACTCCATCGACCCCACGATCGCGGTTTCGGGCACCTACATCCTCTACGGGACGATCTCCCGCATGCTGCTCGGCATGTTCCTGGCCGTCTTCGGATACACCGTCAGCCGCACCCGCTTGCTGCCGCGCTGGGCCCACCGCACCGCCTACGCCCTCGCCGCCGTCAACCTCGCCTTCATGCCGTCCCTCTTCTTCGGCAACACCCCGGCCCACTTCTACGCCGCCAACGGCTGGGGCACCACCGCCCTCATGGGTGCCGTCCTCAGCTACTGGCTCCTCGCCATCGGAATCACCACCTACCGCAGCGCCAACCGCGTACCGGAGCAGCACACCGCCACCCCACGGACGCTGACCAGCGGCTGACCGGGCTCCGCCGGGTGGCGCCGCCTGCGATGGCCGGTCGTTCGCGAATGCTGGGGAGGAGCCGTGGCCGGGGCGAGTGGGCCGAGTCCGGGGAAGAGCCGGGGAGGGGCCGGGGTGGCGCGGTGGCGTCCGGCTCACCCCGGCCCCGGACGTTCCCCGCCGACGACGCCCACCGATCTGGGGTGTCACGGAGCTCGCCCAGGCGCTGGGTCTGCCGAAGGCCCGGGTGCACCGCCATGCCGCGAACCTGCGGCAGGCGGGCTTCCTGTCCCAGAACAGCAGCACCAGGCGATACGAGCCCGGCTGGCGCCTGGTCCTGCTGGGCCGGCGCGTCGAGGCCAGGGCCCAACTCGTCGCCCCGGCCAGGCCGGTGATGCGGCGGCTGCGGGACAAGGTCTCGCAGACCATCGTGTTCTCCCAGCTCACCGACGCGGGCGTCACGGTGACCGAAGTCCTGCCCGGCGGTTCGCCGATCGATGGGGTGCTGAACCCCGGCACCCAGTTCGCCTACAACAGCACGGCCCAGGGCAAGGCGGCACTCGCCTTCGCCTCACCGGACCAACTCGACCAGTGGGCGGGGCTGTTGGACGAGCAGCGCACCCCGAGCACCGTGGTCGACCAGGAGGTGCTCCGGCAGCAGGTCGCGAGCGACATGTGACGCGGTCTCCGCGCGACGCGCGCCGGGCGTGCGGCACGACGCTGTCACGTCCGGCTCACGGCGCGGGCACGGAGGCGGCGCCCGCGGGACCACTGGCGTCGGGGGTCTCCTCCGCCGGGCCGAGGGGGCTGCCCTCCCACAGGAGGGTCTGCCAGCCCCGGGTGGGAGAGCCGGAGAGGACCACGGCACCGGTGTTGCGCAACGCGTGGCCCGACGCGTAGGCCACATCGACGTTGGCCGACCGGGCGGCCACCCACATACGGATCGCGGCGCCATGGCTGACCATCGCCACCGTTGCCGCTCCCGTCGCGGCCGCCTCGGCGACGACGGAGTCGAAGCGGCCGAGGGCCTCCACACCGTTCTCACCCCCGGGCATCCGGCGTCCGGTGTCACCCGCGGACCAGGCGAAGACGGTGGTGAGGTAGGTGGCGATCGCTTCGTCGTCGCCGCGCATCTCCAGATCCCCGGCCATCACTTCCCGGATGCCGTCCCGGACGCGGACCTCGAGCCCTGTCGCGGCGGCCAGCGGCGCGGCGGTGAGCCGGGCACGCAGGAGCGTCGACGCGTACAGGGCGTCGATCCGCTCGGATGCCAGCGCCCGCGGCAGCGCGGCCGCCTGATCCTGCCCGAGGGAGGTCAGCCCGGGGCCCGGCTCCGCGGTGTCCAGGAGGTGCTTGAGGTTGGACGGGGTCTGGCCATGACGTATGAGCAGCAGGCGCATGCGGGGGGAACCTCCACGGAGCGATACAGGTAACTCCACTCTCTCCCTCGCCCCCGCTTCTTGCCGAACCGGCAAGAAGTGTTGGTCTGCCTCTGCCCGCCCGGCAACACTGAGCCCAGGTGCCGGTGGCACCCCACACCCGTCGGAAGGAACCTCCATGTCGACAGCGCAGCCCACCGACCCGACGCTCTTCTGGGAAGAGCGATACCGCGCCGGCGAACGCCTCTTCAGCGGTAACCCGAATCCACTGCTCGTGCGGGAGACCAGCGACCTGACGCCCGGCGATGCGCTGGACCTGGGCTGCGGCGAGGGTGGTGACGCCCGGTGGCTCGCCTCGCGCGGGTGGCGGGTGACCGGCGTGGACATCTCCACCACGGCGCTGGCGCGGGCCGCGGCCCATGTCGCCGAGGCCGGCTTCGCCGAGCAGGTCACGTTCGAACGGCATGAACTCGGAGTGACCTTCCCCGAAGGGAGCTTCGATCTGGTCAGCGCGCAGTTCCTCCAGTCACCGGTCACGTTGGACCAGGACGGCGTACTCAAGCGGGCCGCCGAAGCGGTGGCGCCGGGGGGCACCCTCCTCGTCGTCATGCACGCCGGCTGGCCGTCCTGGATGGCGGAACACGAGTACCCGTTCGACGCCGTCTTCCCCACGCTTCAGGGCGTGCTCGCGGCGCTCGCGCTGCCGCCCACCTGGCGGGTGGAGACGCTGGAGGCCGTGGAGCGGCCCTTTCCGTCACCCGACGGCAGGCCCGGCACACGGGTGGACAACGTGTGGCGACTGACCCGTACCGGCTGAGACGCGGGCCGCTCCCGGGCGGGCGGAAACGGGGTCGTTCGGGCGGATCGAGATGCGTTCGCCGACCGCCATGGCGTTCGCCCAGCGGTCAGAGGCCGGCCAGCAGGTTCACGAGTGGGGCGGGTACGCGGTCGGGGGCGAGGGCCTCGACGAGGACGCGGCCGTAGCGGATCTTGCGCCCTTTCTTCGTGCCGAGGAAGCGCCGCAACTGCTGCTGTGAGGTGCGGCCCCGCTGTGCGGGCTGGCGCAGGAAGGTGTGCAGGGCGCGCAGGTCGCCCTCCGCCCGGACGAGCTCCGCCACCCGTGTCACGCCCAGCGCGCGGATGAGCTCGTCCTCCAGATCCGCCGAGCAGACGAAGAACTCTTGCCGTGCCGCACTCGCCCGCGCCAAGCCGCGCGCGTAGTAGGGGCGCTCCGCCTCGTCGCACAGTCCGGTGAGGCGGAGACCCAGGCCGGGCGGCCCGAGGAGGCGGGCGAAGCGCCCGACGCTCATCGCACCGCCCATCGACAGGACGCAGACTCCTTCGGCCGCCAGGTTCCGGCCGCGGCTCGCGGCCAGCGCGCTGACCGCCGCGGCGTCGCTCGGCCCCTCGAGCAGCACGGCCGTGCGGACGGACAGTCGCGCGGCCAGCTCCCGCGCGGTGTCGCCGGGACCACCGGCCGCCCACGCGGTGACCGCCTCCCGGAACGACCCCATGTCAGCCATGGGACGAGTCTGCGCCCTTTCCGGCCACCACGGTAGGGAATTTCGACTCCGGCCGGACGCGCATGCTGGTCAGCCTGCGATCCGAAGGCGGACGGAGATCGGCGTCCGGTGTGCGGGTGGGGGTGGTGTTACGGGGCGCCCGCCATCTGCCGCTGCCGCTCCCCGTCGGCGTGCGCCTTGCCCATCAGCGAGCCTTCCTCCTGTTCGTAGTGGGAGAGGGCGAGGCCGAGGCCGAAGAACGTGGGTGCCCACTCGCCCACGAAGAGGCCCCACCGGTCCGCCCGGTCCAGACCGGTGCCGGGTTCGGCGCGGAGGGAGGTGGCCCAGGTGAAGATGGACAGGCCGATGGAGGCGACGGCGGCGGTGTAGGCGTGCTCGCTGCGCAGGCCCAGGTCATGAAGTTTCTTGATCACGACGGTGCTCCTCGGGAGAACCCCCCTCTGGTCCGCCCTCGTGTGCCCAGTCCGCGCCGGGTCACTCAGGACGCGGTCCGCTTCCTGGCCGTCTTCTTCGCCGGGGGCTTCTTGGCCGTCTTCTTCGCGGCGGCCTTCTTCGGCTTCTTCCGCGCGGGCATCTGGTGCACCTCGGCCTCGCCGGCTTCCTCCCCGCGGGCCTCCTTGGCGGCCCGTACGCTGTCCTGGAGGGCGGCCATGAGGTCCACGACCCGGCCCTTGGGTTCGGCCGGTGCCTCCATCTCGGGCGGCGCGTGGCCCTCGGCCTTGGCCTCGATGACGGCTTCCATGGCCTCGCGGTACTGGTCCTTGTACTGGCTGATGTCGGTGCCGCCGATGGCCTCCATGAGCGCCATGGCCTCATCGACCTCCGAGTCGGAGATGTCGACGGCCTTGGGGGCGAGCCCTTCGGCCGAGCGGATCTCGTCCGGCCAGTGGAGCACCTGGAGGACGATGGCATCGCCGACGACCCGGAGCGCGCCGAGCCGCTCGCGGTTGTGCCAGGCGAACTTCGCGACCGCGACCTTGTCGCTGCGCTGGAGTGCCTCCCGCAGCAGCACATACGGCTTGGCGGCGACGGCGCCGTCGGCCTGGAGGTAGTAGGGCTTGCCGAAGCGGATGGGGTCGAGCCGCTCCGCTTCCACGAACGCCTCGACGTCGATGGCCTTCGCGGTGGGGACGGGGAGGTCGTCGAGTTCCTGGTCGGCGATGGGGACGAGCTGGTCCTTGGACGCCTCGTAGGCGCGGCCGATCTCCTCCGGGGCCAGCTCCCGGTCTTCGAGTTCGCAGACTTTGCGGTAGCGGATGCGGCCGCCGTCGGTGGTGTGGATCTGCCGGAAGGAGATCGAATGGTCCTCGGTGGCGGGCATGACCTTGATCGGGATGGTCACGAGACCAAAGGAAACCGCTCCGCTCCAGACCGGGCGTGGCATGGCATACCTCCCACGATCCCCCCTGGGCTCGGCTCCAGCCTAGGTCAGCCGCCGAGGGAGCGCCCCCGGGTCGGTCCGGCCCCGCTATTCGAACTAGAATGCGAATGGTGAGTGTGGAGGAGTGGCGCGCGAAAGCCGGTCCGTGGGTCCGGGCGGCGATGCCGGATGACCAGGAGCTCGACGTCATCCTGAGCCAATGGACCCGTACCACGGACGGCCGCTGGTGGGCCGAGTGCGAGGCCATCCTCCCGGCCCGCTACGAGCGTGCCGATGGCCGCTCCCGGGCCACCGGTGCCCCCACCCCGATCAGCGTCCCCAGCGAGCGGATCACCCCGATCCCCGGCGAGGACTACAGCGCGGTCCCCGTCGACGGGGCGATCGCCGGACGGCAGTGGGTGGTGGAGAAACTCCACCAGTACGCCGAGGACACCGCCTCCCGCCGCCTGCACCGCCGCGACTGCTGGCAGGTCCGCGACGAGCACACGCTCGTTCCCACTCGCGAAGCGGCCGACCTCCTGGCCCACCCGGACGTGGCGATATGCGATGTCTGCTCACCGGACAAGGCGCTGCGGCGCTGAGGCACCGCTGCTAGCGGAGCTGGACCACCAGAGTGCTCATCCGGCCGGCGGCGGTGTCGTACACCCGTAGCAGCAGCTGGTTGTGGTCGTTGATGTCGTCGATCGACCGCACGGTGCCCTCGGGGAGGTCCAGCATCGAGTCGAGCCGGTGCGGGGCGCCGTGCGGGTCCCACACCGCGGGGAGGCTGGTGGCGACGGTGTCCGCCGTGACCCGTACGGTGCCGGTGATCCAGCCGCGTGCGTTGATGTCCAGGGCCTGCCCGCCCAGACCTTCGTCGGCCAGCTGCCGCGGGGCGTCGGGCGCGCCCCAGCGGACGGCCGCCGAGACGCCGTCCGGGCGGATCTGACCGCCGACGGCCACACCGGCGTTGTTGATGTCGTGCAGCCAGGTGCGCGTGGTGCCGGGCGCCGAGCCGGAATACCTCACCTCGGTGCCGTCGGGCCGCCAGGCGGTGCCCGTGTCGTCTCTCCAGCCGACGACGATCCCCTTGTCGTTGAGAGCCGAGGCGTAGGAGCCGTCGTTCGGTCCCGACAGGTGCTGGAACCCGGTTTCCGGCCGCCAGCGGTAGTACGACGTGGCGACCCGCGGGTGCCCGCCCGGCCAGCTGATGAACTGGTGGGACGCCGCCACCAGCAGGGTGCCGTCCTCGCCCAGCCGGGCCGTGTCGGCCGAGGTCTCGCCCTCCGGCAGGCCCGGAGTGGTCACGGTGCCGTCCGCGCCCCACAGCACCACGCCCTGACCGGACCGCACGCCCACGACGCGGCCGTCGTCGGCGATGTCGGTCGGGAGGGCGTGCGGGACGTCGGCCAACGCCCGCCGCTCGCCGGTCACCGCGTTCCACACCCCGGCGCCACCCTGCCCCGTGCGGAACGGGACGTCTCCGCGCCTGTTCATCGCGTGGGCGACATCGCTCTCCTCCAGGGTGCCGACCACCCGGGCGCGCGGCCGCGGCCGGGTGGGCCCGTCCTGTGCCGCGGCAGCCGCCGTGGGCAGCAACAGGGCGAACGCGGCGATCACGGCCGCCACGTGTCTCCGGTGTGGCATGGCGGTTCCCCCGTGTCCTGAATGCCGGTATGTGGCCGAACGGCGCCATCATGACGCTCGCCCGGACCCCGGCGCGAGGCCGGAACGCGCCAAGACATGGCACGGTCGAGCGCGTTCGCGCACGCTGGACCGTCTCGGCCTGTTCCGGTCGTCGCTACGGCCGCACGGTGAGCCGCGGGGCCGTGGCGAGTGCCGCGCTGATCGCGGTGGCCGCGCCGAGTGCGCACCGTGTGCGGCGCCGCGGGGGCCGGGGGTGCTGTGCGCAGTCCGGGGGGACCCGCATGGCCGACGTCTCCTTACGGTGGTGGCGGTTCACAGCGATATGGCACCGGTGAGCAGTGCGGCGGCCGTCATGACGGCAGTCGTGCCGAAGGCCCAGCGGAAGATGAAGCGCTGGTGTTCGCCGAGTTGTACGCCGCTCATGCTGACGAGGATGAAGGTGGAGGCGGTGAGGGGGCTGAGCGGGAACCCGGTGGTCATCTGGCCGAGCACCGCGGCTCGGGCGATCTCCGCCTCGTCGGCGCCGAATCCGGACGCCGTGTGGGAGAGCACGGGCAGCACGCCGAAGTAGTAGGCGTCCGGGGTGAAGGCCAGACTCAGGGGCATACCGGTCACGGCCACGATGGGCGCCAGATGCCCGCCCAGGGAATCGGGCACGACGGCGACCAGCGCCTCGGCCATCTCGGAGATCATTTCGGTGCCGGTGAGAACTCCGGTGAACACGCCCGCGGCGAAGATCATCGTGGTGACCAGCACCACGCTCTTCGCATGCTTCTCCAGGAGCGCCTGCTGCCCCTCCCAGGTGGGGTGGTTGACGAACAGGGCGAGCGCGAAGGCCAGCGCGAACAGCACCGGCAGGGGCATGAGCTCCATGACGAGCGCCACGATCAGCGCGACCGTCAGCACCCCGTTGAACACGGTCAGCGGAAGGGAAGGACGTGCCGCCCGTGTCACCAGCGGTGTGCCGGGGCCGTCTCCCGGCGTACGCCGCGCAGTCCGCCGCGTACGCGTCGACGTAACCCTCCGCGTGTCGTCCTGCGCCCGCTGTCCGGAGTCCGCCGCCGCTAGTGCGGTCAGGCGGCGGCGCTCGCGGCGGCCGATCCAGTACGAGGCGAACAGCACCCACGCGATACCGCATCCCATCGCGGGCAGAACCGGGGTGAAGACCTGCGAACCGTCCAGCTTCAGCGCCGCCATGGCCCGCACCGTCGGTCCGCCCCACGGGAGCATGTTCATCACGCCCGCGCCCAGACAGACGACACCGGAGAGGACCAAGGGGCTCATGCCCAGGCGTGTGTAGACGGGCAGCAGTGCGGAGACCGTGATGAGGAAGGTCGACGCGCCGTCGCCGTCGAGCGCCACGCACATCGTGAGGACGGCGGTCCCGACCGCGATGCGCGCCGGATCATTGCGGGCGGCGCGCAGGATCCGGCTGATCAACGGGTCGAAGAGCCCGGCGTCCACCATCAAGGAGAAGTAGAGGACCGCGAAGGCGATCATGATGCCGGTCGGGGCCACCGTGCCGAGCCCGTCGAGGATCATGTCGCCCATGTCGCCGGCGAAGCCGCCGATCACAGCCGCCGGGACCGGCAACAGAACCAGCGCCACCAGGACGGAGACCCGCTTCGTCATGGTCAGGAGCAGGAACAGGCCGATCGTGGAGAACCCCAGGGCTGCCAGCATGGTTGTCGCTCACCTTCTCGTTCGCCTCATCGGCATCGGCTCCCGGCACGGGAAACGGGCCCCCGTGGTCCGGCGCTGCGGATGAGTTTCGAAGCGCCAGCGGATCGGAGTCCAGCATCAAACCGAGATCTATCCATGCGCTTTGGGCATCAGTCTCCGGGGAGGACACCGGGGAGGACACCGGGGAGGACACTTAGGATCACTCGCCATGGACAGCACCCTGCGTCAACTCGCGGCCTATGCGGCCGTCGCTCGGGCGGCCAGCTTCACCGCGGCCGCCGCACAGCTGAAGGTGTCCCAGTCCTCACTCAGCCGCGCGGTGGCGGACCTGGAACGGCAGCTGGGCACCCGGCTCCTCGAACGCGACACCCGTAATGTCGAGCTGACCGCCGCGGGCGTCGAGGCGCTGCGCATCGCCGAGCAGATCGTGAACGCCCACCGCTCCGGGATGAAGGAGCTCGAGCGCTTCCTGCTCGGCGAGTCGGGAACGGTCGCGGTGGCCACCCTGCCGTCGGTCGCCGCGGTCCTGCTGCCGCAGGTGATCCTGGACTTCCGTCGGCAACGGCCGCAGGTGGCCGTCCAGATCATGGACGGCCTCGAACAGTCGGTACTCAGCCGTGTGCTTTCGGGCGACGCGGACTTCGCCATCACGACCGGTGAGCCGTCGGGACAGCTGGACCACCGGCCTTTGGTGCGGGACCGGTTCGTCGCGGTCCTGCCGCGGGACCACCCGCTGACCGACCGTCCCGGCGTCACATGGGAGGACCTGGCCCGCGAACCCTTCCTCGCGGTCGGCCGGGACTCCAGTGTGCGGCGGCTGACCGACGCGGCGTTCGCCCAGATCGACGTCGGCTCGGCGCCGTCCGCGGAGGCGGGCAACGTCGCCACGGTCGGCGGGCTCGTGGCGGCCGGGCTCGGGGTGACCGCGCTGCCCGCGCTGGTGCTGCCGCTCCTGGGCACCGGGCCGGTCGTCCACCGCCCGCTCTCCGAGCCCACGGTCCATCGGCGCCTCGACATCGCCGTACGGGCGCGCCGCCCGCTGCCCCAGGCGGCCGATCGGTTCCTGGACACACTGCGGGAGTTCCGCACCCGCCGGCACCGACTGCCGCCTGGGGTGAGCTGGGCCTGACCCGGCCCGTGAGCTGAGTCCGACCGGCCCACCGCGCACCCACTTATGCGTGTTCCGCATGTATTCATCGCCGTCTTTTGCTGGACGCACATGCCTGGGGGTCGGCAGGCTGACAGGCGTCGCAGTGAGGCGAGTTTGGGGAGCACAGTGACGTTCGAGCAGCAGCAAACCGGCGGCCGAGGCCAGTTGCGGGGTCTCAAGGTGGTCGAGTTCGCACATGTGGTGGCCGGTCCGCTGGCGGGCTCCATGCTCGCCGACCAGGGCGCGGACGTGGTTCATGTGGAGCCGCCGGGCGTCGGGGACGCGGCACGGGCCATGGGCCCCAGCAAGGACGGTCACCCGCTCTGGTTCAAGGTCGCCGGCCGCAACAAGCGGTCCGTCACCCTCGATCTGCGCCAGGAGTCCGGGCGGCAGGTCGCCCAGCGGCTCGTCGCCTGGGCGGACGTCGTGATCGTCACCCTGCGCCAGGGCCGGCTGCGCGCCTGGGGGCTCGACTGGGAGTCCGTGCACCAGATCAATCCGAAGGCCGTACTGCTCCAGATCTCCGGCTTCGGCGCGACGTCCTCCCGGGCCGACGAGCCGGGCTTCGGCAAGGTCGGCGAGGCCCGCAGCGGCGTGGTGCACCTGACCGGTTTCCCCGACACCCCGCCCGTGCACACCGGTTTCTCCCACGGCGACGCCGTGACCGGCCTCATGGGCGCCTACGCGATCCTCGCCGCGCTGCACCGCCGCGACCACGACCCCGATTTCGACGGCGAATGGATCGACCTCGCGCTCTTCGAGCCCCTGTTCCGGCTGGTCGAGTGGCAGGTCATCGTCCACGACCAGCTCGGATCGACACCTGGGCGCTCCGGGAACCAGCTCGCGGTCGCCCCCGCGGCCGTCATCAACACCTACCGGTCGAAGGACGGTGAGTGGATCACCGTGACATCGGCGACGCCGCGGTCCGTCCGCAACGTCGCGAAACTGCTCGGGTTCGACGAGGCCGAGTTCGCCACCGTACCGCAGCAGTTCGCCGGGCGCGCCCGCCTCGACGACGGCCTGCGGGCGTGGGTGGCCGAGCGCACCGCCGCCGCCTGCCTCGAGGCGTTCACCCGTGCCGAGGTGGTGGCATCACCGGTGCTCAGCGCCGCCGATATCGCCGAGGACCCCGTCTACGCCGAACGCGAGGACATCGTCACGATCGACGACGCCGACCTCGGCCCCGTACGCATGCAGTCCGTCATCCCCCACTTCCACCAGCGGCCGGGCGTGGTCTGGCGGACCGGGCCCGCCCTGGGGCAGGACAACCACCTCGTCTACCGGGATTGGCTCGGCCTGGACGAGGAGGAACTCACCGACCTGGAGAAGCACGGTGTCGTCTGATCCCCGTCGCACCCCACCCCTCGCGCCCGCGCCGCGCCCGCTCCTGCGGTCCCTGCTGTTCGTACCCGGCAACAGAACGGCCTCCTGGCTTCCCAAGGCCAGGGCGGCAGGAGCCGACGCGGTCATCCTCGACCTGGAGGACGCCGTGCCCGAGGCCGACCGGGCCGCCGCTCTGGACCAGGTGACGAACGCTCTCGCCCGGCAGGCCGACACCCCTGGGGGACCGGCTCTGTTCGTCCGCGTCACCCCTCTCGACACCTGGGCGGCCGCCGAGGCGCTGCGCGGCATCTGCGGTCCAGGACTCAGCGGCATCGTCCTGCCCAAAGTGACCGGGCCCGACGACATACGCCTCGCCGACCGGCTCCTGGGCTGGTGCGAACGCGAACACGGCCTGCCCCGGGGCCACGTCGCCCTGGTGCCCCTGCTGGAGAGCGCCCGTGCTCTGCACGATGCCCACGGCTGCGCGGCGGCCGCCGGCCGGGTCGCCTACCCCGGCGCGATCACGGGGGCGGGCGGTGATGTCGAACGGGCCGTCGGCTACCGCTGGAGCCCTCAGGGCTGCGAAACACATGCCCTGCGCGCCCGGGTACTGCTCGACGTACGGGCCGCGGGCGCACCGCATCCGGTGGCCGGGCTGTGGACCCGCGTCGGCGATCTCGACGGACTGCGCGCCTTCGCCGAACAGAACCGGGCGCTCGGCTACGCGGGCATGATGGCCATCCACCCCTCGCATGTGCCCGTCCTCAACGAGGTGTTCGCGCCCAGCACGGCCGAGCTCGAGCGCGCGGCACGGTTGGTCGCCGCTGTGGAGGAGGCACAGGCCGACGGCACGGGTGCGGTCACTTTCGAGGGGGAGATGGTCGACGAGGCCATGGCGGCGACGGCCCGGTCGCTACTGGAGTGGTATACCGTCGGTGCCGACAGCATGCGCGAATAGGTTGATGAGGTGGCAGGTCAGTGAGCCGACGGCGCCCTGCGACGCCGAGCACCGCCCCGCTCGCCGTGGCGCTGCCGGGCTCGTTCTGTGCCCCGGCGATATTCGACGGACTCGGACACGCGCTGGCGGGACACTGCCGCCTGCTGGCCCTGTCGTGGATGACGGATGCCGACGCGTGCGGCATCGCCTCGCTCGCCGAGTGGACCGCCGGCCGCATCAGGGCACACAGTGGCGAACCGGTCGTCCTGATCGGGCACTCCACCGGCGGCGCGATCGCCCTCCAGGCCGCCGCACACCATCCCGAGCTGCTGCGGGCGCTGGTCTTGATCAATACCGGCCCCCATATGCGGGAACACGGAGATGTGGACACCCTGATCGACGCCATCGGGACGGACGGCGTGGAGAGCATGACGCGACGTGTGATGCGACGCTCGTTCCGGACCCCTCCGCCCGCGGCCGAACTCGAGCGCTTCCTCGCCTACGGTCGCGCCGTCCCCGCCCGGTCCGCCGTGGAGGCGCTGACCAGCCAGCGTGACACCGACCTGACCGAGGTCCTGCCCGCGATCCGGGTGCCGGTCGCGGTCGTCCACGGGCGGCACGACCCGGTCCGCGGCGTCGCCGGCGCCGCGGCGATGGCCGAGGCGCTCCCGGACGCCACCTTCCACCCCGTGGACGCGGGACACAGCCCGATGTACGAGTGCCCCGACGCGGTGCGCACCATCCTCGTGGAACTCCTGGCCCGCACGGACCGCTGACCGCCGCCCACACCTCGGCCGGCCCGTTGTGCCTGCTCCGGGACGCTTCGGACGGGACGGGCGAACAATATGAACGCAACGGCCGATGGGATGGCACTCACCCGTGGCGGTCCCTAACATCCCGGCTCGCAGCGCAACTTCGCGCAGAGCACGAACAGGAGCCGCTCCTTGAACACACCTGACGCGCCCACGCATGTCCCGTGGCGGGCCCCACGGCGCCGACGCCGCCCGGCGGCACTGGCGGCCGTGCTCGCCGCCGTGGTCCTCGGCACGCTCGGCAACGCCCCCACCGCCCACGCGCGGACCGCCCAGCCCGAGGCCGCCACCTGCCCGGCCGATCTGGCCGGGAAGGCGAGGTGTTACACCGGTCAGGACACCAACGGGGCGTACTACACGATGGCCGTGCCGACACACTGGAACGGATCCCTCGTCGTGCACGCCCACGGCGGCCCCGATCTCGGCGACTCCTCCGACCCGTCGCGCAGCACCGACGACCTGGAGCGCTGGGCGGTGATGGTCGACCAGGGATACGCGTGGGCCGGCTCCTCCTACCGCCGCGGTGGCTACGGCACCCGGATGGCGGCCGCGGACACCGACAACGTACGCCGTCTGTTCATCGACCGGTTCGGCCGGCCGAAGCGGACCTACCTGCACGGCCAGTCCTGGGGTGGCAACGTCGCCGCCAAGGTGGCGGAGACCTACGGCAGACAGCCCGGCGCCTACGACGGCACGTTGCTGACCAGCGGTGTCCTCGGTGGTGGTTCCCGCGGCTACGACTACCGCGTGGACCTGCGCGTGGTCTACCAGTACTACTGCCACAACCACCCCCGCCCGAGCGAGCCGCAATACCCGCTGTGGCAGGGGCTGCGCCCGGACTCCACCATGACGACGGCCGGGCTCCGCGCCCGCCTCCAGGAGTGCACCGGCTACGCGTCCGACCCCGCGGACCGGACCGCGTCGCAGCAGCGCAACCTCGACGACATCCTCGCCGTCACCCACATCCCGGAGCGTTCACTGGAGTCGCATCTGCGGTTCGCCACCTTCACGTTCCGGGACATCGTGTGGAACCGGCTCGGGGGCCGTAACCCGTTCGGCAACCGGGGGGTGCGGTACACGGGCTCACACGACGACAAGGCGCTCAACGCGGGTGTCGAACGGTTCTCGGCGGACCCCACCGCACGCCGTGACCTCTCCTACGACAGCGACCTCACCGGCACGGTGTCCATGCCGGTCCTCACCCTGCACGCGATCGACGACCCGACGGCCTTCGTCGAGCACGAGGCGGCCTACCGCGCCACGCTCCAGGGCGCCGGACGGGACGGGAACCTCGTCCAGACGTTCACCAGGGAAACCGAGCACAGCGCGCTGAGCGACGCCGAGTACGCCGACTCCATCGCGGCCCTGGACAGCTGGGTGCGCTCCGGCCGCAAGCCGACCCCGCGCTCGATCGCGGCCTCCTGCGCCGCCTTCGACGCGACCTACGGCAGCGGTTGCTTCTACGACGCCGCCTTCCACCCCTCGCCGTACGCCTCGCGCGTTCGGCCCCGCCCCGGCGGGCTCGGCTGGCCTGCCATGACCGCGGCGCAGGAGCGGGCCTGGAGCCGGATCGACGGTGTGGGGATCGCTCCCTGAGCGACCGCGCGCTGAGGGGCCCTCACGCATCCCCGCGGGTCCCGGCGGGTCCGGTCCCGGCGGGACCCGCGTCGCAACGCGCCCGGACACCCGGCTCGCCGGGTGTCCGGGCCGGTGAACGGAGCGGGGCCGTCAGCCGGCCAGACGTTCCACGAGCAGGAACCCGCCGATGCCGATCATCATGGCACCGGAGACCCGGGTGACCGCACGGGCCGCCGCCGGCCGGGTCTTCAGCACGGTGCGGGCGAGCACACCGACAGCCAGGTAGACGATGGCGCAGGCCGCCATGTGGAGCGTGCCGAGCAGCCCCGTCTGCGCGGCGACCGGCCAGCCGGTGGCGGGGTGGATGAACTGCGGGAAGAGCGAGAAGTACAGCAGCAGCGCCTTGGGGTTCAGGCCACTGATCCCGGCCCCCTTGAGCATGACCTGCCGGCGCGAGGAGGACACGGCCTTCGTGGGCGCGTCCAGCACCGCCGGCCGCGCGAGCACACCCCAGCCCAGCCACATCAGGTAGCCGGCGCCGGCCACGGTCAGCGCGGTGAGCACGCTCGGAGAGCTCGCCACGAGCACCACCAGACCGGCCACGGCGAGCAGCGTGTATCCCGCGTATCCGGCTATCAGCCCGGCGACGGCGGGGACGACCGACCGGTCCCGCAGCCCCGCCGCGATCGCGTAGGCCCAGTCCGCGCCCGGGGTGAACACCAGCAGCAGATCCACTGCCAGGAAAGCCGCCACCGTCGTCGTGTCCATCGATCGATCCCTCTCAGATGCTCATCCTTACGAGGGAAGATTAGGTGCGATATGCCCGAAAATGTTTCCGCGATCACGCCCCTCGCGGCCGTTGTGGGGAAAATCTTTCTCATGGATGCCCTGGACCGGAAAATTCTTACCGAGCTACAGCTGGACGGCCGCCTGACCGTCACCGAGCTGGCCGCGCGCGTGCGGCTGAGCGTCTCGCCCTGTCACCGCCGGCTGCGCGACCTCGAACGCGAGGGTGCCATCCGCGGCTACCGCGCCGTGGTCGACCCGGCGGCCATCGGCCTGCACTTCGAAGCCGTGGTCTTCGCCACGCTGCGCTGGGAGGGCCGCGACACCGTCACCGCCTTCGAAGAGGCCGTGACCGCCATCCCGCATGTCATCCAGGCCCAGCGCCTCTTCGGCGAACCCGACTACCTGCTGCGGGTCGCCACCACCGACCTGGCCGCCTACCAGCAGCTCTACGACCAGCAGTTGGCCCAGCTGCCGGGTGTCCAGCGGCTGACGTCCACCCTCGTCATGAAGAGCGTCGTGCAGGACCGGCCACTGCCCGAGCAGCCGTCACGCGGGTGACGCACCCTCTTGGCGGCGATGCCGCCCCGGTCGTCATGTCGCGCCGCTCACACCGGGAACCGGGGCAACGCGCTGTCCGACTCCTGGAAAGGACCGGTGATCACGGTCCCCGAGCCACCCGAGAGAAGGGTCAGCGATGCCCGACAGGCAGACCACGCCACCACCCGCGCCGGCCGAGAGCGAGGACCGTAGTGGGGCGGTGGGCCGATGATCGCCGCGACGGGTCTGCGCTGGGTCCTGACCGTACTGTTCGTCGTGCCCGCGCTCTTCGCGGTGTGGCGGGCCGTCATACCCGGAGGTGCCGGCGGCGGGCCGGGCGCCACGGGGCGAGCCGCGCATCTGCTGCACGCGGTGATGGCCCTCGCCATGGTGGCGATGGTCTGGCCCTGGGGCATGGACCTTCCGGCCCGGCCACAGATCCTCCTGTTCACGCTGGGCGGGGTGTGGTTCGCGGGGGTGGCCCTGGCCCGGCCCGCTCCGCTCTCCCGTGCGCGTGCGCTGTCGGATGTCCTCCCGCATGTGGTGATGATGGGCGCGATGGCCTGGATGGCCGCGGCGATGGCCTCGTCCTCCCCGGCGCCGGGACACGGTGGCTCCCACGGTATGGCGGACATGCCCGGGATGGACATGTCCGGTGGCTCCGGCACCGTGACCATGACCCTCACCGGAACCGGCCCGAGGCTGACCGCCGGGCTGCTGGCCGGAGTGCTGCTCGTGCTCGCCCTGCGGTGGCTGGCGCGGGGGTTCGACGCCGCCCGGCTGGACGACACCACCGGGTCGCGGCGCCGCTCGGCGCCGGCCGAACCGGACGCGTTCGAACTCGGCTGCCACGGCGCCATGGCGCTGGGTATGGCGGTGACGTTCGTCCTGCTCGTATGAAGACCTCACTGTCAGCCGCCGGTTGACGCCCCGTGGCTGTGGCGCGGTGGACGCCGTCGCGAAGGGGAAAAGACGGCGAAAGGTGGAGAAGTGCGGCGCTTCTGTGAAGGCGTGGTGTTCCGGACGGTCCCTGGCGGCCCGCCGATCAACCATGGGAATGAGGCACCGGATCTCGGACCGCATCGGTGCCGCAGCGCCACACGGGGGACGGTTTCATGGCTGTACGCATGCACTTCACCGACGAAGATCTCGCACAGATCAGGCTGGCGCAGGCTCCGGATCCCATGTGGGAAGCCCTGCTCAGCATGCACACACTACAGACGGCCGCCGCCGCGGCCGTCTTCGGCGGCTGGCGGCGCACCGTACGCCGTCGGCTCCGGACCCACGACGCCCAGTTGCTCCAGCTCGCCCCGCCCGTCGGATACTCCGCCGACTTCCTCACCCCGGCGGCCGGCGCCGGCGGTCTGGACGCGGGATTGAGCGCCTTGCTCTCCACTCCGCGCCGCCGGTTCCAGCACGATCTCCTGGAACTGTCCCGGACGGGCCGTCGGTTACCGGTCTGGGCCCGGTCGCTCGCCGACGGCGACAAGGAGGCCGTCACGCTCCTCGCCCGCATGTTCCGGTCCTACTTCGACACGGCCCTGGCGCCCTGGTGGGAGGGTATCCGCGCCCGGTTCGACGCCGAACGCACCGTGCACGAGCGGTACTTGGCGCAGGGTGACCTGCCAGGACTGCTGGGTACGCTCCATCCGGGGCTCGTCTGGCGCGGGTCCGTGCTGGTGCTCCCGGGCCTGGGGGACGACCGGGACGTCTGGCTGGAGGGGCGCGGGATCCTCATTCTCCCGTCGTACTTCTGCTGGGGCGCACCGACGCTGCTGAAGGATCCCGGGCTCCCGCCCGTCGTGGTCTATCCCATGGCGCACGACACCGCGCCCTGCGCCGTGCCCGGGGCCGACGGGGCCGTCCCGGTGCGGCCCCGCTCCTTGGACGCCCTCGTCGGCCGCACCCGCGCCCGCATCCTGACCACGGTCGCGGGCCACGGCTTGACGACGAGTGAACTGGCGCACGGCGTGGGCGTCGCGCCCGCCACGGTCAGCCACCACGCCACCGTTCTGCGCGAGGCGGGCCTGCTGAGCACCCGCAGGATAGGCGGCTCCGTGCTCCATACGCTCACCCCCCTGGGGCTGGCCCTGCTGGGCGAGCGGCCGGCTCTGGGCTCCGGCCTGGTCGCGTGACGTCCGCTCCGTGCCCGACCCGCTGGCTTGACCAAGTCTTTACTCGCTCCACGTGGGCTTTTCGAAGCAGGTCTAAAGCGATTGTCGCCCGTCTCCGGGCCTGGGCATCCTGATCGGGCCTTGACCGGTGGGCGATTCGCCTTGCCCGGCGACAGGCGACGACGGGTGGCCGACGCGGCGCGGCCGGATCTGCTGTGCCGCGGGGCTGCTCGCACGTGAACCGCACGAGGGGGACTTGGGGTGGCTGGGCGCATGACCGTGTGCATCATCGGTGCACCCCGTAGGACCCTGGCCGCCACCTTCCTCCTGCTCGCGGTGGCGGCGGTCGTCGCGGTTCCGGTCATGGGCAAGCTGTCCGCGGGTGGGTTCAGGGACCCCGGCGCCGAGTCGTCCCGGGCCACCACCGCGCTCGCCGATACGTTCGATCAGGGGAAGATGCAGTTGCTGCTGACGGTCACCGCGCCGGGCGGGGTGGCCGGGAGCGCGGCGCGCACGGCGGGCAGCCGCATCGTCGAAGAGCTCGAGCAGTCACCGCACGTCGCCTCGGTGTCCTCGCCGTGGACCGCTCCCGGACCGGCCGCCGCCACGCTGACCAGCAAGGACGGCGACACCGGCCTCATTGCGGCCGGCCTGTACGGCGAGGAGAACGACGCCCAGCGGTACGCCCGGGACCTGGCCGACAAGGTGACGGGCACGGCCGACGGTGTGGTGGTCAAGGCCGGTGGCGGGGCGATGCTGTACTCGCAGATCCGGGAGCGCAGCGAAGCGGACCTGTCCTTCATGGAAGCCGTCGCCACCCCGTTGAGCCTGCTCGCCTTGATCTGGGTGTTCGGCGGACTGGTGGCCGCCGGGCTGCCGCTCGCGGTCGCGGTGGTGGCCATCGCGTGCGCGGCCGCGGCGCTGCGCCTGCTCACCATGGTCACGGAGATATCGGTCTTCGCGCTCAGCCTGGCGACCGCGCTGGGGCTCGCCCTCGCCATCGACTACACCTTGCTGATCATCAGCCGGTTCCGCGACGAGCTGGCCCGGCGGGAGTCCATCGAACACGCGGTCGTCCGGACCATGTCGACGGCGGGCCGGACCGTGCTGTTCTCGGCGAGCACCGTGATCCTGTGCACGCTGCCGATGCTGCTGTTCCCGATGAGTTTCCTGCGGTCCATGGCCTACGCCGCGATGCTCGTCGTGGCGTTCGCGGCAGCGGGGGCGCTGGTGATCACACCCGCCGCGATGACGCTGCTCGGCCACCGGATCGAGTCCTGGAACCTCAAGACGCCCGTACGCCGCCTCTTCGGCCGGAGCGGCCATCCGGTCCGCCGTACGGAGGACACCTTCTGGTACCGGAGCACCAAGGCGGTGATGAGGCGGCCGCTGGTGACGGCCGTGGCGGTCACCGCGGCCCTGCTGCTCCTCGGCTCGCCCTTCCTCGGCGTGCGGTACGGATTCCCCGACGACCGGGTGCTCTCCTCGTCCGCGTCGGTACGCGAAGTGGGCGACCAGTTGCGCGAGGACTTCACCGTCAACCCGCAAGCCGCCGTCTCGGTGGTCCTCAAGGACACCCGCGACATGACGCCGACGCAGCTGGGCGCGTACGCGGCCGCGCTGTCCCGGGTGCCTGGTGTCACCTTCGTGGCGGCTCCTGGCGCCACCTTCGTCGACGGCGAGCGGTCGGCGGGACAGTCGGCCGGCGCCGGAGCCGAGGGAAACGCCGCGTTCCTCACCGTCGCGAGCGCCGCGCCCGTGTTCTCCGCACAGTCGGAGAAGCAGCTGGACGGCCTGCACGCGGTGCCGGTCCCCGGCGACGCGCAGGTGATGTTCACCGGCACCGCACAGGTCAACCGGGACAGCGTCGACGCCGTCACCTCCCGCCTCCCCCTGGTGATCCTGCTGATCACGATCGTCGCGCTCGTGCTGCTGTTCGCGGTCACCGGGAGCGTGCTGCTGCCGCTGAAAGCCGTGGTGCTGGACATGATCTCGCTGTCGGCGGCGTTCGGAGCGCTGGTCTGGATCTTCCAGGACGGCCATCTGGGGGCGCTCGGCACGACGTCGGTCGGCACGCTGGTGATACAGACCCCGATCGTGCTGTTCTTCATCGCCTTCGGCGTGTCCATGGATTACGAAGTGTTCATCATGTCCCGCATCAAGGAGTACTGGAAGAACTCCGACCGCACCGACGAGGCCAACGCCGAAGCCGTGGCGCGCGGGCTGGCACGCACCGGGCCGGTGGTCACCGCCGCCGCGGCGATCATGACCATCTCGTTCGCGGCACTGATCGCGGCTCAGGTGTCGAACATGCGGATGCTCGGTTTCGGGCTCATGGTGGTGGTGCTCGTCGACGCCACCCTGGTGCGGATGCTGCTCGTGCCAGCGTTCATGAAGATGCTGGGCAGAGCGAACTGGTGGGCTCCCCGGCGGCTGCGCGCGTGGCACGACCGGTGGGCGATCTCCGATGACGGCGCGGTCGCGCCGGTGCGGACGGAAGTGCCGGTCGGCTGACATCGGTACGGCCTGTGTCGATCAACAACGCTGGAGAGGTGAAACGGATGACCGCGGGCAACACGTCCCCGGCGGAGTCGGGCTCTGCCGAGCTGCCACGTGAGGTGGTATCCAACCGGTTGTTGAAGGGGTCGGTGAAACGGTCCTACATCCCGGTGGTCGACATCGACTGGGAGGCGCCGCTGGACGACGACAAGTTCTTCGTGGCGCCGAAGACCCTCTCGCTGTACGGCACCGAGCTCTGGGACCGGATGGACCGGGCGCAGCGGATCGAGCTGTCCCGGCAGGAGTTCGTCAACATGCTGTCGACGGCGATCTGGTTCGAGAACATCGTCAACCAGGGACTGCTGCGCCACGTCATGCACGCGGACCCGCGCAGCAGCGAAACCCACTACAGCCTGACGGAGCTGGGCGACGAGACCCGGCACATGGTGATGTTCGGCAAGGCCATCCAGAAGGTCGGCGCCGAACACGTCCGGGTCCCGCTGGCGCAGCGGGTCGTGCTGAACACGATCCCGTTCTTCCTCCGCGGCTCCGGGCTGTGGCTGTTCGCGCTGCTGGGCGAGGACATCACGGATGAGTTGCAGCGCCAGATGGTCGACGACCCGGATGTGCAGCCGCTCGCGCAGCGGGTGCTGCGGGTGCACATCCTGGAGGAGGCCCGCCACATCAGCTTCGCCCGGGACGGCATCCGCAAGCGGGTGGCCGAGATGCCGCGGTGGCGGCGCGCGGTGCTGGCCAACGTGCTCGGGTTCCACGGCATCGTGAACCAGCAGGCGTTCATCAACCCGGTCGTCTACCGCCGGGTCGGTCTGCCCGACCCGAAGGCGGCGCGCCGGGCGGCCAAGGCGAACGAGAACTTCCGGCTGGTGCAGAAACGCTGCTTCGCCGGACTGGCCGAGTTCTTCGAGGAGACGGGGCTGATGGGCCGGGTGTCCCGGAAGATCTGGAAGAAGATCGGATACCTCGACTAGTGGCGGCACGGGTGAACGATGACGAGGTGTACGACGGCCCGGCGGCCCTGACCGTGGCGGGTGTCGCCCAGGAGGTCAGGGTGCGGCTGGCCGGCCGGATCGATCCCATCGACGGCAAGTACCACTGGCAGGGCACCGTCGTGGCGGCGAGCTCGCCGGAGAAGCTGTCCGGGGGCCTGGCGGTGAGCGTGACGATCGGGTCGAGGACGGCCGAGGGCCGGCTGGCCGAGCAGACGCCGTGGGGCAGCTACTCCATCACGGGCGTGGGTGCGCCGCCGTTCGACCAAGCCGAGTTCGACTAGTGGCCTTGCGAGGGGGCGCGATGGAAACGTATCCGTCATTGATCGATGGCGCGGACGGCGAGCACGACAAGTGGATCCACGTGGTGCGGACCAGCGCCATGCTGGCCGACGAGATCGGGTGCCTGCGGCTCAAGCGCGGTCTCGACCGGGGCACGATCGACGGCGTGCGGGACGACCGCGCCGTCGGCCGGGTCGGCATCTCCAGCCGGGAGCAGATCGACCGGGCGGCCGCCGCCGCCCGGCGGGCCCAGCGGGAGTGGGCCGACGCGAGCGTCACCGACCGCATCGAGCTCGGCCGCAGGATCAACGAGGTCATGCGGAAGAACATCGACAGGTTCATCGAGTACCTGGTGGCCGAGGGACACCCGCGCAGGTTCGCCGAGCTGGAGATCGCCGTCGCGATGGAGGGCACGAGCGAGCTCGGCCTGGAGCTGACCCGAGCACAGCTGGAGCAGATCGGCCACGTCGGCGGCCGCCAGACCCGCCTGGTCCGCAAACCGGACGGTGTCGTCTGCGTCCACCCGCCGCACAACGCCCCCGCGGCCAACTCGCTGCTCGCGATCGGCGCCCTCATCGCGGGCAACGCCGTCGTGGTCAAGGCGCCGCGGAGCGCCCCGCTGACCACCGCCTGGGCGTGGCGCGAGCTGGTGTACCCCGCGCTGTGCGACTTCGGCGCCCCGCGCGGACTGGTGAACGTGGTCTGTGGCGAGCCGAACGCGGTGCTGCGGCAGTGGCTCGACAGCGACGACACCGACAACCTGATGTTCTTCGGGGACTCGGCACGCGGCATCCCGGTCGGACGGGACTGGTTCAACCGGGGCAAGAAGACCGTGCTCGAACTGTCCGGCAACGACGGGGTGCTGATCTGGCGGGACGCCGAGGCCGAGCTGGCCGTCGAGGCCCTGCGCGAGGCGTACTACGGATCCGGCCAGGTGTGCATGGCGCCGAACTTCGCCGTGGTGCACCCCGACATCGCGGACACGGTGATCTCCCGGCTCGCCGACACCGTACGCACGATGCGCCCCGGTATGCCCGAGGACCGCACCACGGTGCTGTCCCCGGTGTTCAAGTCGGCGGAGTTCTTCCAGACGCTGGAGCAGGCCGTCGCCGGCGGGGCGGAAACGCTCTTCGGCGGACACCGGATCGACGTCGAGGGCAACGTCAGCGACGTCGGATTCTTCCTCGAGCCCACCGCGATCCGGGTCGACGGACTGGCCCTGGCCGACCGGCTGGACGTGGTCCGCAAGGAGACCTTCTTCCCGCTGCTGTCGATCGTGGTGCCCGAGCGCCGGGACGATGACCAGACACTGCTGCGCGCCTGCGTCGGCTTCATGAACGGCAATCGCTACGGACTGCGGAACTCCCTGTGGTCGCGGGACGCGCACGTGATCGAGACGTTCTGCGGCGGCATGAACAACAGCGGCACGCTGAAGGTCAACGACAGCCACATCGGGGTCTCGCCCGGAGTGGCCACACACGGCGGCACGGGACTGTCCGGCGGACCCTACGGCGGCGCCAACTATCCGGCGCTGGGCACCTCCCACCTTCAGGCGATCAGTATCGCCACCGAGGTGCGCCCGCGCCGCGCGATCTTCGAGGTGGCCGACGGTGCGACTCCGTCCTGAGTCCGAGCGCGAAAACGAGGGGAACGTCAAGTGACCGTGACGGATGAGAAGTCCGCGGAGACAGCCAGGCTGCACGCGAAATACCTGAGCCGGGGCCGGGCGAAGATCGCCGGTATGCTCGGCGGCCAGATCGAGGAGAGCTCCGCCGGTTCGTACATCCACACCTCGGCGGGAGAGAAGTACCTCAACTGCGCCGGCTACGGGGTCATGCTGCTCGGGGCGACCCACCCGGATGTGGTCGAGGCCGTCGTCGAGCAGGTCAGGCGGCATCCGATCTCCTCCCGGGTGTTCTTCGACGACGTGACCTCCCGCGCCGCCCAGGCGCTCGCCGAGGTCTGTCCGGGCGAGCTGGAGAAGGTCTTCTTCTGCGGCTCCGGCGCCGAGGCCGTGGAAACGGCACTCAAGCTGGCCCGGGTGAACGGGCACAAACGCACGGTCACCACGCGGAACGGTTACCACGGCAGGACGATGGGAGCGTTGAGCGTCAGCGCCAAGCGCCGCTACCAGGAGCCCTTCGAACCGCTGATACCCGATGTCGTCGAGATCCCGTTCGGGGACGCGAACGCCCTGCGCGCGGCGCTGCGCGACGCCGAGCCGTCGTGCTTCATCGTCGAACCGATCCAGGGCGAGGCGGGCGTCGTGATCCCGGACGACGACTACCTCCCCGAGGTGTCGCGGATCTGCCAGGAACACGACTGCTTCCTCATCGTCGACGAGGTCCTGACCGGCATGGGCCGCACCGGCACCTGGTGGGCCATCAGCGAACTGCCGGTCCAACCCGACGTCATGCTGGTCGGAAAGGGCCTGTCCGGCGGTGTGGTACCGGTCTCGGCCGCGGTCGCCACGCCCACCGCGTACGCGCCGTTCGACAAGGACCCGATCCTGCACGCCTCCACGTTCGGCGGGTCGCCCATCCAGACCGCGGCGGTGCTGGCCGCCATCGAGGCGACCAAGACACATGACGTCCTCGGCGCGGCCGGCACGATCGGCGAGCGCCTCCTGCGGACCCTGCGCACAGCGGCGCAGGCCGCGCCCCCGGGCTCGATCAGGGAGGTACGGGGCAAGGGGCTGCTGCTCGGCGTCGAATTCGAGGACCCGGGCTCGTCCGCCGAGCTGATGCTCCACCTGCTGGACCGGGGCGTGCTCATCAACCACTCGGTGAACAATCCGCACGTGGTGCGGTTCACGCCGCCGGCCCTGATGTCCGAGGACGAGGTGGACACGCTCGAAGTGGCGATGGAGGACTCGTTCCGGCAGCTCGGAAAGCTGTCGGTGGGGCGCCGGTGACCGTCCGGTGAGCTGGTGGCAGATCGACACGGGGAAGGCGACATGAAGACCGTACACGTCGACCAGATGGTCGTCGGATGGGACCGGTTCGCGATTTACGAGAAGCTCAAGGACGGCGAGAGCTACAAACAGCACGCCCCGGAGCATGTGAAATCGGTCCTGATGGAATCCACCGACGATCCCCACACCATGCTCTCGCACTGGGAGCTGTACTTCCGCAACGGCCTGCTGGAGTGGTCCGAGCGGGATCACTACGACGAGGAGAACACCACTCTCCGGTTCGAGCAGGTCGACGGCGACTTCGACGAGTTCCACGGCAGTTGGGAAGTCTCTCCGGTGCCGGACCCCGCCGGGGAGCCGACGGTTCGCGTCCGGTTCACCGCCACGTTCGACTTCGGTGTGCCCAGCGTCGAGGCCATGATCGAGCCGGTGGCCGCGAAACTCCTCGAGGAATCCGTGAGCCGGATCATCACCGAGCTGTTCAGCGGCAGCGGGTCAGCGGTGTGATCCGGACCCTCGTCGTCACCTTGTGCTGAAGTGCCGGCCGGCCCGCACCGGCCGGGGCGCGGTTTTCTGGGGGAAGGTTCAGGCCATGCACGGTTCTTATGTCGATCTGCTCCGCCTTCGGGAGTCGGAGCAGCCGGAGGCGCACGTCTACCGATTCCTGGAATCCGGCGAGGTCGACGGCGACATCACCGAGATGTCCTATCGAGAGCTGGCGACACGTGCGCGTGCCATCGCCGCCACATTGCAGGAGCGCGGATTCGCTGGCCGGCACGCGCTGCTGCTCTATCCGCCGGGCCTGGAGTTCACGGGCGGATTCTTCGGCTGTCTTTTCGGCGGGGTCGTCGCGGTGCCCGTCCCGCTGCCGGAGTTCCACCAGCTCGACCGCTCCCTGCGCAGGTTGAAGCGGATCATCGCCGACGCCGGCATCGCGGTCGTCCTGACCACGCGGCTGGTGGCCGACGGCCTGGCCGCCGTGATCCACGAGATGCCCGAACTCGCCGCCCTGGAGTGGATCGCGACCGACGACATCGCCGACGAGCGGCAAACCGCGTGGCGCGACCCGGGCGTCGGCCCGGATTCCACGGCATTCCTCCAGTACACCTCCGGCTCGACGTCGGAGCCGCGCGGCGTGATCGTCAGCCACCGCAACCTGCTGCACAACCAGCGGGCCACGGCGGAAGGAATGGGACACACCCCCGAACTGGTCGCGTCCTGGGAGGGCGACCTGATCGGCAGCTGGCTGCCGGTGTACCACGACATGGGCCTGATCGGGCCGGTACTGCACACGGTCTACGTCGGCAGCAGCGCGGTGCTGATGTCGCCGCTGCACTTCCTCCAGCAGCCCAGGCGCTGGCCGGCGATGGTCTCGGCGTTCGGGGTGCGGTGCAGCGGTGCGCCGAACTTCGGCTACGAGCTCTGCGTCCGGCGCGCCACCCCGGAGTCCGTGGCGGGCCTGGACCTCAGCCGGTGGCGGGTGGCCGCCAACGGCGCCGAGCCCGTCCGGGCGGGCACCTTGCGCCGGTTCGCGGACACGTTCGCGCCCGCGGGCTTCCGGCCCGCGTCGCTGTTGCCGGTGTACGGACTGGCCGAGGCGACGCTGACGGTGACCGCCGGCTCCGGCGGTGGCCTGGACCGGGCGCCCACGATCCTCCGGGCCGGACCCGGACAACCGGAGTGGGTCAGCTCGGGACGGCCCGCCGAGGGGACGACCGTCCTGATCGCCGACCCGGAACGGTGCACCGAGTGCCCGGAAGGGACGGTCGGCGAGATCTGGGTGACCGGCGGGAGCGTGGCGGGCGGCTACCACGGCGACGCCGAGAAGACCAGGGAGACGTTCGACGGCCGGCTCGACGACGGGCGCGGCGGGTTTCTGCGCACCGGCGACCTGGGCTTCCTCCGGGACGGCGAACTGTTCGTGACGGGGCGACGCAAGGACCTGCTGATCATCGACGGCAAGAACCACTACCCGCAGGACGTGGAGCTGACCGTGGAGTCCGCGCACCCCGCGGTGCGCGCCGGCTGCGTGGCGGTGTTCTCGGTCGAGCGTGGGGATGGCGAGGTCGGAGATGGCGGCAATGACGTCGGTGGCGATGGCGACGGTGGCAATGACGGCGGTGGCAATGACGGCGGTAGCGGTGGCGATGGTGGCGGTGGCGAGGTGCCGGTCGTCGTCGCGGAGGTGAAGACGACCGACCACGCCGAGCTCGACGCGGTCGAGGACGCCGTCCGAAGCGCCGTCGGCGCGCAGCACGGCCTCGCCGTCCGCGCGGTGGTGCTGATCCCGCCCCGCACGATCTTCAAGACCAGCAGCGGCAAGATCCAGCGGCAGGCCACCCGTGCCGCCTATCTGGCCGGGGAACTCACGGCCGTGGAGCGAGCCGCGCCGGACACACCGGTGGAGCAGGCACCGGCAGCGCATCATGCAGCAACCCCGGATCAGGCACCGGCAGAGCACACGTCCCCGGCGCCGCCGTCCCGTAACCCCGTGCCCACCGTCGCGTCGATCCGGGACTGGCTCGTCGCGGCGGTCGCCCGGGACACCGGCACCGACCCGGCGCGGATCGACCTGGACCGGCCGATCGCCGAGTTCGGGCTCGGCTCACGTGGCCTGGTCGAACTCACGGTACGGCTGTCCGAGTTCGTCGGCCGGGAGCTGGAACCCAGCCTGGTGTTCGAGCATCCGTCGATTTCGGCGGTGGCGACCGCGCTCGGCACCGCCGGGACGACGGGTTCGGCCACCGAGCGGGTCCCGGCCGACAGCGAGGTGGCGATCATCTCGATGGCCTGCCGCTTTCCGGGCGGCGCCGACAACCCCGAGGCGCTCTGGAAACTGCTCGCGGACGGTGTCGACGCCGTCCAGGCCGTGCCGGAGGAGAGGTGGGACACCACCGGACTGCACGACACGGACCCCGACGCGCCCGGAAAGACCTACACCCTCCAGGGCGGCTTCCTCACCGGCGTCGACCGCTTCGACGCGCCGTTCTTCGGGATCTCCGCGCATGAGGCCGCCGCGATGGACCCCCAGCAGCGGTTGCTGCTGCAAGCCTCCTGGGAAGCGATCGAACGCGCGGGCATCGATCCCCGACGCCTGGCCGGCACCGCCACCGGTGTCTACATCGGGCTGTACGACAGCGGATACCTGGCGGGCGCCGACCTGGACCAGATGAACGGGCACGTCGGCACCGGCAACGCCGGCAGCGTCGCCTCCGGCCGCATCGCCTACACGCTCGGGCTGCGGGGACCGGCGCTCACGGTCGACACCGCCTGCTCCTCGTCCCTGGTGGCACTGCATCTGGCCGCGCGGGCCGTGGCCGCCGGTGAGTGCGAGCTCGCCCTCGCCGGCGGTGCCTCCGTCATGGCGACACCGCGTGCCCATGTGGAATTCAGCCGCCTGCGGGGGCTGTCCGCCTCCGGCCGCTGCCGACCGTTCTCGAACGACGCCGACGGCGTGGTCTGGGCCGAAGGGTGCGGTCTGGTCCTGCTCAAACGGCTCGACGCCGCGCTGCGGGACGGTGACCCGGTGCTCGCGGTCGTCTGCGGTTCGGCGGTCAACCAGGACGGACGCAGCCAGGGACTCAGCGCACCGAACGGACTCGCCCAGGAACAGGTGATCCGAGCGGCCCTCGCCTCCGCCGGCCTGGAGCCGCAGGACATCGACTACGTCGAGACGCACGGCACCGGCACACCGCTCGGCGACCCGATCGAGGCCCGTGCGCTGGCCAGGGTCTTCGGACCCGGCCGCGCCGCCGACCGGCCGCTCGCGATCGGGTCGCTCAAGTCGAACCTCGGCCACACCCAGGCCGCGGCCGGTATCGGCGGGGTCATCAAGACCGTACTCGCCCTGCGTCACGAACTGCTGCCCGCGTCGCTGCACGCCGACCACCTGACGCCCCACATCGACTGGGCCACGGCCGGACTCACGGTGCAGCGCGATCCGGCGCCGTGGCCGTCGGGCCGGGGTACCCGGCGTACCCGGCGTGCCGGGGTCAGCGCGTTCGGTATCAGCGGCACGAACGCCCATGTGGTGCTGGAGGAGCCGCCGGTCAGGGGCCACCTGCCGACGGACTCGGCAGACTCACCGGACTCGGCCGCCTCGGCGGTGTCGGAGCCGCTGCTCATACCGGTCTCCGCCCGTACCCGGACGGCGCTGTCGGGCCAGGCCGAGCGCCTGCTGGCGTTCCTCCAAACCGCTTCCGACGAAACCGCTTCCGACGAAACCACGCCCGACGACATCACGTCCCATCTGTCGCTGCCCGCCCTGGCCCGGTCGCTCGCGACGCGACGCACCCACTTCGAACACCGGGCCGTCGTCAGGGCGCGGACCGCGGACGAACTCCGCGCCGGACTTGCCGGGCTCGCAGGCGGCGATACCGCGCCGAACCTGGTCACCGGCTCCGCCCCGGCGTTGAGCTCCGGCAAGGTGGCGTTCGTGTTCCCGGGCCAAGGGGCACAGTGGGCGTCCATGGCGCTCGACCTGCTGGCCTGCTCGGCACCGTTCCGGGCCGAGCTCGCCAAGGCCGACGCCGCGATCCGGCGGTACACCGGCTGGTCCGCCACGGCCGTGCTGCGCGGTGAGGCCGACGCTCCCGAGCTGACCGGGGACGATGTCGTGCAGCCCGTGCTGTTCGCCGTGATGGTGTCGCTGGCCGCGCACTGGCGGGAGCGCGGAGTGGCTCCGGACGCCGTCATCGGACACAGCCAGGGCGAGATCGCGGCCGCCTACGTCAGTGGCGCGCTCGGACTGTCCGACGCCGCCGCCGTGGTCGTCCTCCGCAGCCGGGCCCTGCCGCGCATCGCCGGCGCCGGCGCGATGGCGGTCGTCGGACTGCCCGCCGACGAACTGCGGTCGCGGCTGGGCGGCGCGGTGGCGGTCGCCGCGGTCAACGGACCGAGGACGACGGTGGTCGCCGGCGACCGCGCCGCGGTGACCGACCTGCTCGCGACGCTGGACGGCGAGCAGGTGTTCCATCGCATGCTCGACGTCGACTACGCCTCGCACACCGAACACGTGGCGTCCCTGCGCGAGTCGCTGGCGGCCGATCTGGCCGGTATCACCGCCCGGCCCGGCCCGATCGCCTGGTACTCCACGGTGCTGGCCGAGGCGGTGACCGGCGCCGTACTCGATGACGGCTACTGGTACCGGAACCTGCGCGAACCGGTGCGGTTCGCCGAGACCGTCACCCGTATGATCGCGGACGGCTACCGGTTCTTCGTCGAGATGAGCCCGCATCCGTCGCTCGTCACCGCCGTCCACAGCGTCGCGGAGGACAACGGCCGCGAGGTCGTCGCCGTCGGCTCCCTGCGCCGCGAGGAGGACGGGCCGGCGTGTCTGGACCGCGCGCAGGCCGAGTTGTACATCGGTGGCCTGGAGCCGGACTGGGCCAGGCTGCTGGGGACGGACGACGGCGGTGGGCGCGGCGATGCCTTCCCGGACCTCCCCACCTACGCCTGGGACGACCATGCGTACTGGACCACCCCGAGGCCGGGAACCACCGGGCTGCCGGGCTTCGGACGGACCGGTCACCCGTTCCTCACCACCGTCGTGCCGAATCCGGCGACCGGGGCCGTGACATTGGCCGGTGCGCTGGCGCTGGACCGGCAGCCGTGGCTCGCCGACCACGCGGTCGAGGACACGGTGCTGCTTCCCGGCACGGCGTTCGTGGAGCTGGCACTGGTCGCCGGTGACGAAGTCGGCTGTGACGCGGTGCGGGAACTGGTCATGCGCGAGCCGCTGAGCCTGTCGCCGGGCACCGAGATCGCGCTCCAGGTCGTGGTGGGCCCGTCGGACGACGCGGGCGACAGGCCCGTTTCCATCCACGCCTGCGGGGATGGCGAACGGACGTGGACCGAGCACGCGCGCGGGACACTGTCACACGCGGACGACTCCGGCGCCGGAACATCCGGCAGCGAAACCATGGCGTGGCCGCCCGCCGATGCCGTGGCCGTCGATCTGACCGACGGCTACGAGCGGCTCGCGGCGCTCGGCTACCAGTACGGACCGACGTTCATGGGTTTGCGTGCGGCGTGGCGGCTCGGCGACGACCTGTATGCCGACGTGGCCCTGCCCGACGACGTTCGGGATTCCGCCACGGCCCACCTGCTGCACCCCGCGCTGTTCGACGCCGCATTGCACGCGCTGGCGCTCCAGGCCGGTCCGGTGCCGGACGACACCATCCCGCTGCCCTTCTCCTGGTCGCGCGTCACGGTGCGGTCGGCCGGCGCCGTGGCTCTTCGCGCGCATCTGGCCCCGATCGGCGACGAACAGGTCCGGATCACCCTGACCGAGGCCGACGGTGCGCTGGTGGCACAGGTCGACACGCTGGAACTGCGGAAGACGCCGCTGTCCCGGCTCGTGACGCCCACGCGCCCCCATGACTCGTGGTACGTGGTCGACTGGGTCCCGCTGCCCGTGCCGGACGAGGCGTACGAGCCGCCGCGATCGCCGAGCGAAACGCCCGCGCTGCTCCTACGCCGCAGCACGGAACCGGAGCCCGCCGATCGCCTGCCGGCCACGGCCGAGAGCGAGGTCTCGGCCGTCCTCGACCAGGTCAAGGCGCGACTGGCCGCCGAGGACGACAACGAGCCGCCGTTGGCCGTCGTCACCAGCCAGGCCATCGCGGTCGACGGGCACGAGACCGACCTGGACCTGTGCCACGCACCGGTGTGGGGCCTCCTCCGGTCCGCCCAGACCGAGCATCCGGGCCGGATCGTGCTGGTCGACGTGGACGACTGGGCCGACGCGCCGATCGCGATCGCGACCGCGACGGCGGCGGTCAACGACGAGCCACAGCTCGCCTTGCGCCGTGGACGTTTCTTCGCACCCCGGCTGGCAGCGGCCACCCCGGAGCAGAAAACGGAACAGGCAACGGAACAGCAAACGGGCCAGGGAGGGGAGCAGGGCCAGGGAACGCGGCCACGGCTCAGTGACGGCACAGTGCTGATCACCGGCGGCACCGGATCGCTCGGCAGCCTGGTCGCCCGACACCTGGTGAGCGCGTACGGGGTACGGAACCTGCTGCTCGTCAGCAGGCAAGGCCGCTCCGCGGCCGGTGCGGAGGCGCTCGTCACCGAACTGGAGGAGAAGGGCGCCTCGGTACGCGTCGCCGCCTGCGACGCGGCGGATCGCGCGGCCCTGGCGGCAGTGCTCGACGAGCTCCCCGCGGCACAGCCGTTGACCGCGGTCATCCACACCGCCGGTGTGCTTGCCGACGCCGTGTTCTTGTCGACCACACCGCGGAACCTCGCCGCGACGTTCCGGGCGAAGGTGGCCACCGCCTGGAACCTGCACGAACTCACCAAGGACCAGAACCTGTCGGCCTTCGTCCTGTTCTCGTCGGCTGCCGGTGTGCTGGGCTCGCCGGGCCAGGCCGGTTACGCCGCTGCCAACACGTTCCTGGACGCGCTGGCCCAGCACCGGCGGCACCTCGGACTCCCCGGTTCCTCCCTCGCATGGGGCGTCTGGGAGCAGTCGGACGGAATGACCGCGTCATTGCGGGAAGGCAGGCTGTCCCGGATCGGCCGCGGTGGCATGATCGCGCTGTCACCGGACCATGGCCTGGCCTTGCTCGACAGCGCACTGTCCACGGAGCCCGTGCTGGCCGTGCCGGCGCGGTTGCGGCTGGACGCGCTGGCACGGTCGGAGACGATCCCGTCGGTACTGCGTGGGCTGGTGCGTGGCCGAGCGCGTCGGTCGGCGGACGGTGGCCGCGCGGCGCGGTCGGCGTTGTTGCGGCGGCTGGAGGGGGTGTCCGAGGTCAGGCGGGACGCGGTGGTGCTCGAGCTGGTGCGTACGCACGTCGCGGCCGTGCTCGGGCGTGCGGGAGCCGAGGACATCGCTCCGGACCGGGCCTTTCAGGACCTCGGTTTCGATTCCCTGACGGCGGTCGAGCTGCGGAACCGGCTCAAGAACGCCACCGGGCTGACCCTGTCGGCCACAGTGGTCTTCGACTACCCCACGCCCGACGCGCTGGCGAAGTACATCGCGACCAACCTACCCGGCCAGCCCGACGCGCCTGCTGCGAGCGTTGCGGCGGACTCCGACGTCTGGTCGGTCATCAGAGCCATTCCGCTCGCGGATCTGCGGGATTCCGGACTGCTCGACAAGTTGTTGCTGCTGGCCGAAGCGTCCGAGGAGCGGCAGGCCAAGGCAAAGGCGAACGACGATCTCATCGACTCCATGGGCGCGGACGATCTGGTGGCGCTCGCCCTGTCCCAGGGGGAGTGACATGTCGGCTATCCGCGCGCTATCGACCTCGGACAACGTCGGTGGGCCTCTTAATGGAAAGTGTGGTTTCCGTGACCGGTTCTGATGGTGAGCTGATCGAGGCACTGCGTGTGTCGCTCAAGGAGAACGAGCGGCTCAAGCAGCGGATCGAGACGTTGGTGACGCGTTCGTCCGAGCCGATCGCGGTGGTGGGTATGGCGTGCCGGTTTCCGGGTGGGGTGGATTCGCCGGAGGACTTGTGGGATGTGGTTGCCGGTGGTCGGGATGTGGTGTCGGGGTTTCCGGTTGATCGGGGTTGGGATGTGGCGGGTTTGTTCGATCCTGATCCTGATGCGGTGGGCAGGTCGTATACGCGGTCCGGGGGTTTCCTGCATGACGCGGCGGGTTTTGATGCGGGGTTTTTTGGGATTTCGCCGGGTGAGGCGTTGGCGATGGATCCGCAGCAGCGGTTGTTGTTGGAGTTGTCGTGGGAGGCGTTGGAGCGGGCTGGTGTTGATCCGGTGTCGTTGCGTGGTTCGGCGACGGGTGTGTTTGCGGGGTTGATTACGCAGGCGTATGGGATTGATGCTGGTGATGCGGTGGATGGGTATCGGTCGACGGGGTTGCAGTCGAGTGTGGCGTCGGGGCGTGTGTCGTATGTGTTGGGGTTGGAGGGTCCGGCTGTTTCGGTGGATACGGCGTGTTCGTCGTCGTTGGTGGCGTTGCATTTGGCGGTGCAGTCGTTGCGGTCGGGTGAGTGTGATGTGGCGTTGGCGGGTGGGGTGACGGTGATGGCGTCGCCGACGGTTTTTTCGGAGTTCAGTCGGCAGCGTGGGTTGTCGGTGGATGGGCGGTGTAAGGCGTTTTCGGGGTTGGCTGATGGGACGGGGTTTGCTGAGGGTGGGGGGTTGTTGGTGGTGGAGCGGTTGTCGGATGCGCGGCGGTTGGGGCATGAGGTGTTGGCGGTGGTGCGGGGTTCGGCGGTGAATCAGGATGGTGCGTCGAATGGTTTGACGGCGCCGAATGGTCCGTCGCAGCAGCGGGTGATTCGTTCGGCGTTGGCGGGTGCGGGGTTGTCGCCGTCGGATGTGGATGTGGTGGAGGCGCATGGGACGGGGACGACGTTGGGTGATCCGATCGAGGCGCAGGCGGTGTTGGCGACGTATGGGCAGGGTCGGGAGTGTCCGTTGTGGTTGGGGTCGGTGAAGTCGAATCTGGGTCATACGCAGGCTGCGGCGGGTGTGGCTGGTGTGATCAAGATGGTGGAGGCGATGCGGCATGGGGTGTTGCCGCGGACGTTGCATGTGGATGAGCCGACGCCGCATGTGGATTGGTCGGCTGGTTTGGTGGAGTTGTTGGTTGAGGAGCAGGTGTGGCCGGGGGATGGTGGCAGGCCGCGGCGGGCTGGTGTGTCGTCGTTCGGGATCAGTGGCACGAACGCGCATGTGATTCTTGAGCAGGCACCAGCGTTGGAGGCGGTCCCGGAACCGGCAGGCATGAGGTTGCCGGTGGTGCCGTGGGTGCTGTCAGCGAAGAGTGATGCGGGTTTGACGGATCAAGCACGCCGACTGCTGGAGCACCTCCAGTGCCATCCTGAGCTGGACGTGGTCGATGTCGGTCATTCGTTGACCCATCGGTCGGTGTTCGAGCATCGGGCTGTGGTGGTCGGTGCTGATCGGGAGGAGCTGGTCCGGGGGCTGGTGGGTCTGGTCGAGGGGGAGCCTGGGCGGGGTGTGGTGCGGGGGCGTGCGGCGGGTGAGGGCAAGACGGCTTTTGTGTTCCCGGGGCAGGGGTCGCAGTGGCTGGGTATGGGCGCGGAGTTGTATGCGGATTGTGCCGCTTTCGCTGAGGTGTTTGATGTGGTGGTGGGGGAGTTGGATCGGCATCTGCGGCTGCCGTTGCGTGAGGTGATGTGGGGTGAGGATGCGGGGTTGCTGGATTCGACGGAGTTTGCGCAGCCGGCGTTGTTCGCTGTGGGGGTGGCGTTGTTCCGTGTGTTGGAGGGTTGGGGTGTGTGTCCGGATGTTGTGGTGGGGCATTCGGTGGGTGAGTTGGCGGCGGCGCATGTGTCGGGTGTGTTGTCTTTGGCGGATGCGGCGGTGTTGGTGGTGGCGCGGGGTCGGTTGATGCAGGGGTTGCCTGCGGGTGGGGCGATGGTGGCGGTTGAGGCCAGTGCGGAGGAGGTGGCGGAGTCGCTGGTGGAGGGTGCTGTTCTTGCTGCGGTCAATGGTCCGGATGCGGTGGTGGTTTCTGGTGTGGAGGAGGCTGTGGGTGAGGTTGCGGCGGGGTGGCGGGAGCGGGGGCGCAGGGTTCGTCGGTTGGCGGTGTCTCATGCGTTTCATTCGCCGTTGATGGATCCGATGCTGGGTGGGTTCGGTGAGGTTGCGGCGGGGGTGTCGGTGGGTGTGGCGGAGATTCCGCTGGTGTCGAATGTGAGTGGTGAGTGGGCTCAGGATGGTTATGGTTCGGCTGAGTACTGGGTGGATCATGTGCGGCAGCCGGTGCGGTTCGCGGATGGTGTGCGGTGTCTGGTATCGGCTGGTGTGACTCGGGTTGTCGAACTGGGTCCGGCCAGTGGGCTGACGGCCACCATTCCATCCGCGCTGACCGTTCCCGTGCTGCGGAAAGAGCGCCCAGAAGCGTTCTCTGCGATCGCCGCGTTGGGACAGCTGGCGGTAGCCGGCGTGGGTGTCGATTGGCGTGCTGTCATCGGACCTGGTGCGCGGCGGGTGCCGTTGCCGACGTATGCGTTTCAGCGGTCCCGGTACTGGTTGCGCGGGTCCGGTGCGCCGGGGGACGTGAAGCGGTTCGGGTTGGAGGGAACCGAGCACGCGTTGCTGGGTGCGGTGGTCGAGCAGCCGGATACCGGCGGGATGGTGCTGACCGGCTGGCTGTCGACGGCCGCGCAACCGTGGCTGGCGGATCACGCGGTGGCGGGAACGACGGTGTTCCCCAGCACGGCGTTCGTGGAATTGGGCATCCGCGCCGGGGACGAGGTGGACTGCGGTGTCATCGAAGACCTGACGCTGCGGGCGCCGTTGGTGTTGCCGACCGAGGGCGGTGTGCGGATTCGGGTGGTCGTCGGCGAGGTCAGCCAGAACGGTCGTCGCCCAGTGGCGATGTATTCGCGTGGCGGCACTGAATGGGTCCTGCACGCCGAGGGCGAATTGAGCTCGGAAGAATCGTCGGCCGACGCCACAGATCTGTCGGTGTGGCCGCCCGAAGGCGCGGTCGCTGTCGACATGACCGATGTCTATGGGCGTCTGGCTGATCGTGGCTATGAGTACGGGCCTGCTTTCCAGGGGTTGCGTGCGGTGTGGCGGCGGGGTGAGGAGTTGTTCGCCGAGGTTTCTCTCCCGCAGGACACGGAGGTGAGCGACCTCGGGGTGCATCCGGCGCTGCTGGACGGCGTACTGCATGCGTGGCACATCAACGACATCAGCACCGCTGAAACGGTCCTTCCGTTTGCGTGGGAGGGGGTGTCGTTGTGTGCGGCGGGTGCGGTGGCGGTGCGGGCGCGGATCGCGCCGGTGGGGCCGGGTGCGGTGTCGGTGGAGTTGGCGGATACTGCGGGTCTGCCGGTGCTGTCGGTGCGGTCGATGACGTCTCGTCCGGTGTCCCCGGAGCAGCTGCGGGCAGCGGTCGAGGCCGCTGGTGGGGTGTCGGACCGGTTGTTCGAGGTGGTGTGGTCGCCCGCGTCGGTTGGTCAGTCCGGTGCGGCGGGCGGTGGGGCGGATGTGGTGGTGTTCGAGGTGGGGGCGGGGTCGGATGTGGGGGTGGTGGCGGGGGTGTACGAGGCCACGCACCGCGTGCTGGGGGTTGTGCAGTCCTGGTTGTCGGGTGGCGCGGGCGGCAAGCTGGTCGTTGTCACACGTGGGGCGGTGGGTCTGCCCGGCGAGGGTGTCGCTGATCTCGCCGGGGCGGCGGTGTGGGGTCTGGTGCGCTCGGCGCAGACGGAGAACCCCGACCGGATCGTCCTGGTCGACACCGACACCGACACCGACACCGACGCTGACGTCGACATCGCTGCGATCCTCGCCACCGGTGAGCCACAGCTCGTCGTTCGTGCCGGAACGCTTTACGCTCCGCGTCTGAGCGGGGTGCCGGTCACCTCCGCCCGTCCGACGCCCGTCGGCTCGTTGGCTGAGGGCACGGTGTTGGTCACCGGTGGTACGGGGATGGCCGGTGCGGTGCTGGCCCGGCACCTGGTGCAGGCGCACGGCGCACGTCATCTGCTGCTGGTCAGTCGTCGCGGTGAGTGGGCCGATGGTGCTGGGGAGCTGGTGGCCGAGTTGTCCGAGCTGGGGGCCGATGCTCGGGTTGTGGCGTGTGATGTGGCCGACCGGTCCGCGTTGGAGCGGGTGCTGGCGGACATCCCGGAGGACCGGCCACTGGCCGGGGTGGTGCATGCGGCTGGTGTGCTGGACGACGCGGTGATCGGCTCCCTGACACCGGAGCGGGTCGACGTGGTGTTGCGGGCGAAGGTCGACGCGGCGTGGAATCTCCATGAGTTGACACGTGGCCTGGGCCTGTCGATGTTTGTGCTCTTCTCTTCCATGGCGGGGACGGTCGGCGCACCGGGTCAGGGCAACTACGCCGCCGCCAACACCTTCCTCGACGGCTTGGCGGCGCACCGGCGTGCCCTCGGGCTGCCCGCGGTCTCGTTGGCGTGGGGTCTGTGGGCCGAGGCCAGTGCCATGACCGGGCACTTGGGTGCGGAGGATCTGGCCCGGCTGGGACGAGGTGGTGTGCAGCCCATGGCCGCACATGAGGCGACCGAACTGTTCGACGTGGCGCTGCTCGCCGACCGGGCGCACATGGTGCCGGCGCGCATCGACGTCACCAGGTTGCGGGACCGATTGGCGAGTGGACTGGTGCCCCCGTTGCTCGCCGGGTTGGTGCGCGGCCGGGTGCGCCGGACGGTCGACACTGCTCGTGCTGCGGAGTCGGCGTTGGCGCAGCGCCTGGACGGAGTGTCCGCAAGCGAGCAGGACGCGGTGGTGCTTCAGCTGGTACGTTCGCACATCGCCGCTGTGCTCGGGCATGCGGGCGCCGACGCCGTCGATCCGGACCGGGCCTTCCAGGACCTCGGATTCAGCTCGTTGACTGCGGTCGAACTCGGCAACCGGCTCAACAACGCCACGGGTCTGACGCTGCCGACCACCCTCGTCTTCGACTACCCCACGCCCAACGCGCTCGCGCGGCACATCCGCGAAAAGATCACCGGCACCCGGTCGCAGGTCCGGCGCGCACCGGCCGCTGCCGCCAGTCTCTCCGAGCCGATCGCGGTGGTGGGTATGGCGTGCCGGTTTCCGGGTGGGGTGGATTCGCCGGAGGACTTGTGGGATGTGGTTGCCGGTGGTCGGGATGTGGTGTCGGGGTTTCCGGTTGATCGGGGTTGGGATGTGGCGGGTTTGTTTGATCCTGATCCTGATGCGGTGGGGAGGTCGTATACGCGGTCTGGTGGTTTTCTGGCGGATGCGGCGGGTTTTGATGCGGGGTTTTTTGGGATTTCGCCGGGTGAGGCGTTGGCGATGGATCCGCAGCAGCGGTTGTTGTTGGAGTTGTCGTGGGAGGCGTTGGAGCGGGCTGGTGTTGATCCGGTGTCGTTGCGTGGTTCGGCGACGGGTGTGTTTGCGGGGTTGATTACGCAGGCGTATGGGATTGATGCTGGTGATGTGGTGGATGGGTATCGGTCGACGGGGTTGCAGTCGAGTGTGGCGTCGGGGCGTGTGTCGTATGTGTTGGGGTTGGAGGGTCCGGCTGTTTCGGTGGATACGGCGTGTTCGTCGTCGTTGGTGGCGTTGCATTTGGCGGTGCAGTCGTTGCGGTTGGGTGAGTGTGATGTGGCGTTGGCGGGTGGGGTGACGGTGATGGCGTCGCCGACGGTTTTTTCGGAGTTCAGTCGGCAGCGTGGGTTGTCGGTGGATGGGCGGTGTAAGGCGTTTTCGGGGTTGGCTGATGGGACGGGGTTTGCTGAGGGTGGGGGGTTGTTGGTGGTGGAGCGGTTGTCGGATGCGCGGCGGTTGGGGCATGAGGTGTTGGCGGTGGTGCGGGGTTCGGCGGTGAATCAGGATGGTGCGTCGAATGGTTTGACGGCGCCGAATGGTCCGTCGCAGCAGCGGGTGATTCGTTCGGCGTTGGCGGGTGCGGGGTTGTCGCCGTCGGATGTGGATGTGGTGGAGGCGCATGGGACGGGGACGACGTTGGGTGATCCGATCGAGGCGCAGGCGGTGTTGGCGACGTATGGGCAGGGTCGGGAGTGTCCGTTGTGGTTGGGGTCGGTGAAGTCGAATCTGGGTCATACGCAGGCTGCGGCGGGTGTGGCTGGTGTGATCAAGATGGTGGAGGCGATGCGGCATGGGGTGTTGCCGCGGACGTTGCATGTGGATGAGCCGACGCCGCATGTGGATTGGTCGGCTGGTTTGGTGGAGTTGTTGGTTGAGGAGCAGGTGTGGCCGGGGGATGGTGGCAGGCCGCGGCGGGCTGGTGTGTCGTCGTTCGGGATCAGTGGCACGAACGCGCATGTGATTCTTGAGCAGGCACCAGCGTTGGAGGCGGTCCCGGAACCGGCAGGCATGAGGTTGCCGGTGGTGCCGTGGGTGCTGTCAGCGAAGAGTGATGCGGGTTTGACGGATCAAGCACGCCGACTGCTGGAGCACCTCGAGTGCCATCCTGAGCTGGACGTGGTCGATGTCGGTCATTCGTTGACCCATCGGTCGGTGTTCGAGCATCGGGCTGTGGTGGTCGGTGCTGATCGGGAGGAGCTGGTCCGGGGGCTGGTGGGTCTGGTCGAGGGGGAGCCTGGGCGGGGTGTGGTGCGGGGGCGTGCGGCGGGTGAGGGCAAGACGGCTTTTGTCTTCCCCGGACAGGGGTCGCAATGGCTCGGCATGGGCGCCGCACTCATCGACACGTCACCGATATTCGCGGAAAAGATGCGTGCCTGCGCGACCGCTCTCGACGAGTTCGTGGACTGGTCATTGATCGATGTGCTGCGAGGTGCTGACGGAGCCCCTTCGCTCGATCGCGTCGACGTCGTGCAGCCCGCGTTGTTCGCCGTGATGGTCTCGCTGGTCGAACTGTGGCGGTCGGCCGGTGTGCGTCCGGACGCCGTGATCGGACACTCCCAGGGTGAGATCGCCGCCGCGCACGTGGCCGGTGCGCTCTCGCTGCGTGACGCCGTCCGTGTGGTCGCCTTGCGGAGCCGGCTGCTGACCGCCCTCTCCGGAGCCGGCGGCATGGTCTCCCTCGCGTGTGGAGTGGAGCAGGCGAAGAAGCTGATAGGGCGTTGCGGCCACCCGCTGAGCATCGCAGTCGTCAACGGTCCCGCCGCGGTCGTGGTGGCAGGCGAACCGGCCGGGCTGGACGACCTGATGGCACGTTGTGCGGCCGAGGACGTACGCGCCCGCCGCATCGACGTGGACTACGCCTCGCACTCGGCACAGGTCGAGGCGATCCGAGAGGAGCTGCTCGCCGCGTTGTCCGGCATCGAGCCGTGTACCACCGAGATCTCGTTCTTCTCGACGGTCACGGGAGACCTGCTCGACACCGACGTGCTGGACGGCGACTACTGGTATCGAAACATCAGGCACACGGTGGAATTCGCAGCCGCCGTGCGCTCCGCCCGTGGTCAGGGATACCGGTTCTTCATCGAGGCCAGCCCGCACCCGGTGCTGATCGCGGGTATCGAGGACGCCGCCGACGATCGTGCGGACGACCATGGGGAAGCCGTCGTCATCCCGTCCCTCGGACGTGGCGATGGCGGGCTGGACCGATTCCTGACTTCACTGGGTGCGGCCCATGTCCGGGGTGCCCGTGTCGATTGGCGTGCTGTCATCGGACGTGGTGCGCGGCGGGTGCCGTTGCCGACGTATGCGTTTCAGCGGTCCCGGTACTGGTTGCGCGGGTCCGGTGCGCCGGGGGATGTGAAGCGGTTCGGGCTGGAGGGAACCGAGCACGCCTTGCTGGGTGCCGTGGTCGAGCAGCCGGACACGGGCGGGGTGGTGCTGACCGGCCGGTTGTCGACGGCGGACCAGCCGTGGCTGGCGGATCATGCGGTGGCGGGGACGACATTGTTCCCCGGTACCGGGTTCGTGGAGTTGGCGATCCGCGCCGGCGACGAGGTGGGTTGCGGTGTCGTCGAAGAGTTGATGCTGCGCGCGCCGTTGGTAGTGCCGGCCGAGGGCGGGGTACAGATCCGGGTCGTCGTCGCCGGGGAGGCGGAGCAACGCCCTGTGGCGGTGTATTCGCGCAGCGACGTCGGCGATACGGACTGGGTTCTGCACGCCGAAGGCACATTGGGCTCGGGTGACCCGGCATCGAACGTCGCCGACCTGTCGGTGTGGCCACCCGTGGAGGCGGTCGCTGTCGACATGACCGATGTCTATGGGCGTCTGGCTGAGCGTGGTTATGAGTACGGGCCTGCTTTTCAGGGGTTGCGTGCGGTGTGGCGGCGGGGTGAGGAGTTGTTCGCCGAGGTTTCTCTTCCGCGGGAGATGGAGGTGAGCGACCTCGGGGTGCATCCGGCGTTGCTGGATGCCGTGTTGCATGCGGTGGTGGTGGCTGCTGGCGGGGTGGAGATGGCGCTTCCGTTCGCGTGGGAGGGGGTGTCGTTGTGTGCGGCGGGTGCGGTGACGGTGCGGGCGCGGATCGCGCCGGTGGGGCCGGGTGCGGTGTCGGTGGAGTTGGCGGATACTGCGGGCCTGCCGGTGCTCTCGGTGCGGTCGATGATGTCTCGCCCGGTGCCCCCGGAACAGCTGCGGGCAGCGGTCCGGGCCGCCGGTGGGGTGTCGGACCGGTTGTTCGAGGTGGCGTGGTCGCCTGCGCCGGACGGCCGGCCCCGCGCGGTATCGGCGGTGTCGTGGGAGGAGTTCCGTAAGACGGGCGGTGGGGCGGACGCCGTGGTGTTCGAGGTGCGGTCGGGATCGGATGTGGGGGTGGTGGCGGGGGTGTACGAGGCCACGCACCGCGTGCTGGAGGTTGTGCAGGCGTGGCTGTCGGGTGCGGGGGTCGGCAAGCTGGTCGTTGTCACACGTGGGGCGGTGGGTCTGCCCGGCGAGGGTGTCGCTGATCTCGCCGGGGCGGCGGTGTGGGGTCTGGTGCGCTCGGCGCAGACGGAGAACCCCGACCGGATCGTTCTGGTCGACACCGACACCGACACCGACACCGACACCGATGCCGACACCGGTGCGATCCTCGCCACCGGTGAACCACAGCTCATCGTCCGTGCCGGGAAGATCCACATCCCCCGCCTCACCACCGCGTCCCTCGACGGTGTCCTGGCCCTGCCGGAAGGACCCGAGGCATGGCGGCTGGGGCTCACCGAGAAGGGAACGCTGGAAAACCTGACCATCGAGCCCTTCCCGGAGGCGGAGGCCCCGCTGAGGACGGGCGAGGTCCGCGTCGCGGTACGGGCCGCCGGCATGAACTTCCGCGATGTGCTGATCGCCCTCGGCATGTACCCCGACGAGGACGCCGTGCCGGGTGGCGAGGGCGCCGGTGTGGTCGTGGAGGTCGGGCCCGGGGTGACCGATCTGGCGGTTGGGGACCGTGTGATGGGCGTGCTGGTGGGCACCGGTCCGCGAGTCGTGACCGACCACCGTCTGGTCGTCACCATGCCCACGGGATGGTCCTTCCCCCAGGCCGCCGCCGTCTCCGTGGCGTTCCTGACCGCGTACTACGCACTGGTGGATCTGGGCAGGGTGCGGACCGGTGAATCCTTGCTCGTACACGCGGCGACGGGCGGCGTCGGCCTGGCGGCGCTCCAACTGGCTCGGCACTTGGGTCTGGAGGTGTTCGCCACGGCCAGCCCCGGCAAGTGGGACACCTTGCGAAACCTGGGATTCGACGACGACCACATCGCCAATTCGCGGACGGTCGAGTTCGAGCGGAAGTTCCTGGCGAGCACGGGCGGTCGTGGCATGGACGTGGTCCTGGACTCGCTCGCCGGCGAGTTCGTCGACGCGTCGTTGCGGCTGCTGCCTCGTGGCGGGCGATTCCTGGAAATGGGCAAGACTGACGTACGGAACGCCGAGTCGGTCGCGGAGACACATCCCGGAGTCCGCTACCGCGCGTTCGATCTGTTCGAAACGGGAGCCGGGCGGATTCGAGAGATCCTGACCGAGCTGCTTCGTCTCTTCGAGGCGGGAATCCTGCGGCCGCTGCCGGTCACCACCTGGGATGTGCGCAACGCCCCGGCTGCGTACCGATTCCTCAGCCAAGCACGGCACACGGGAAAACTCGTGCTCACGATGCCCGGCTCGTTGGCTGACGGCACGGTGTTGGTCACCGGTGGTACGGGGATGGCCGGTGCGGTGCTGGCCCGGCACCTGGTGCAGGCGCACGGTGTGCGTCATCTGCTGCTGGTCAGTCGTCATGGCGCGCGGGCCGATGGCGCTGGGGAGCTGGTGGCCCAGTTGTCCGAGCTGGGGGCGGATACTCGGGTGGTGGCGTGTGATGTGGCCGACCGGTCCGCGTTGGAGCGGTTGCTGGCGGACATCCCGGAGGACCGGCCGCTGGCCGGGGTGGTCCACGCGGCTGGTGTGCTGGACGACGCGGTGATCGGCTCCCTGACACCGGAGCGGGTCGACACGGTGCTGCGGGCCAAGGTCGACGCGGCGTGGAATCTCCATGAGGTGACGCGTGGCCTGGGCCTGTCGATGTTTGTGTTGTTCTCGTCGATGGCGGGGACGGTCGGCGCACCGGGTCAGGGCAATTACGCCGCTGGGAATACCTTCCTCGATGGCTTGGCGGCGCACCGGCGTGCCCTCGGGCTGCCCGCGGTCTCGTTGGCGTGGGGTCTGTGGGCCGAGGCCAGTGCCATGACCGGGCACTTGGGTGCGGAGGATCTGGCCCGGCTGGGACGAGGTGGTGTGCAGCCCATGGCCGCACATGAGGCGACCGAACTGTTCGACGTGGCGCTGCTCGCCGATCGTGCGCACATGGTGCCGGCCCGCGTCGACGTCACCGGGTTGCGCAAGCAGGCCGCGAGTGAGGTGCTCCCACCGCTGTTCGCCGGGTTGGTGCGCGGTCGGGTGCGTCGGGTCGTCGACGGCGATCGCGCGGCGGCGGCGTCGATGTCGGCGTTGGCGCAGCGGCTGCACGGGCTGCCCGCGGACGAGCAGGACGCGGTGGTGCTTGAGCTGGTGTGTTCGCACATCGCTACCGTGCTCGGACATGTGGCGCCCGACGACGTCGCTCCGGACCGGGCCTTCCAGGACCTCGGTTTCGACTCCCTGACGGCGGTCGAGCTGCGGAACCGGCTGAAGAGCGCCACCGGCGTGGCCCTGTCGGCCACGGTGGTGTTCGACCACCCCACGCCCAAGGCGCTGGCCCGGCACATCCAGGACAACATCGCGACCGACACGCCCCGGTCGGCGCCGCATTCGGATCCGCAGGACGAGGAAGTCCGGAAGTTGATCGCCTCCATCCCCATCGGCCGACTGCGTCAGGCGGGCGTGCTCGAAACACTGATGAATCTGGCGAATGTGGAGAACGGCGTGTCGACAGCCCCGGAACCACAAGGAAAAGATCTTGCGGATATGGACCTGGAAGATCTTCTCGGTGTCGCCCTCGGCGACCACGACGATATACAGGTGACTGACTGATGCGCACCAAAGTGGACCAGGCCACGGAAGCCCTGCGTAAAGCGCTGATGCAGGTCGAGCGCTTGAAACAACAGAACAAGGCCCTCGCCGCGAGTCTGTCCGAGCCGGTCGCGGTGGTGGGTATGGCGTGCCGGTTTCCGGGTGGGGTGAATTCGCCGGAGGACCTGTGGGATGTGGTCGCCGGTGGCCGGGATGTGGTGTCGGGGTTCCCGGTCGATCGGGGCTGGGATATGGAGCGGTTGTTCGATCCTGATCCTGATGCGGTGGGCAGGTCGTATACCCGGTCCGGGGGTTTCCTGCATGACGCGGCGGGTTTTGACGCGGCGTTTTTCGGGATTTCGCCGGGTGAGGCGTTGGCGATGGATCCGCAGCAGCGGTTGTTGTTGGAGTTGTCGTGGGAGGGGTTCGAACAGGCGGGGATCGATCCACTGACGTTGCGCGGTAGCGCAACCGGAGTGTTCGCCGGTATTGCGACCCAGGGCTACGGGATCGTGTCGGACGGGAGCGCGGAAGGCCACCGAATGACCGGCTTGACGTCGAGTGTGGCGTCGGGGCGTGTGTCGTATGTGTTGGGGTTGGAGGGTCCGGCTGTTTCGGTGGATACGGCGTGTTCGTCGTCGTTGGTGGCGTTGCATTTGGCGGTGCAGTCGTTGCGGTCGGGTGAGTGTGATGTGGCGTTGGCGGGTGGGGTGACGGTGATGGCGTCGCCGATGATTTTTTCGGAGTTCAGTCGGCAGCGTGGGTTGTCGGTGGATGGGCGGTGTAAGGCGTTTTCGGGGTTGGCTGATGGGACGGGGTTTGCTGAGGGTGGGGGGTTGTTGGTGGTGGAGCGGTTGTCGGATGCGCGGCGGTTGGGGCATGAGGTGTTGGCGGTGGTGCGGGGTTCGGCGGTGAATCAGGATGGTGCGTCGAATGGTTTGACGGCGCCGAATGGTCCGTCGCAGCAGCGGGTGATCCGTTCGGCGTTGGCGGGTGCGGGGTTGTCGCCGTCGGATGTGGATGTGGTGGAGGCGCATGGCACCGGCACCACACTGGGTGATCCGATCGAGGCCCAGGCTGTTCTCGCGACGTATGGGCAGGGTCGGGAGTGTCCGTTGTGGTTGGGGTCGGTGAAGTCGAATCTGGGTCATACGCAGGCTGCGGCGGGTGTGGCTGGTGTGATCAAGATGGTGGAGGCGATGCGGCATGGGGTGTTGCCGCGGACGTTGCATGTGGATGAGCCGACGCCGCATGTGGATTGGTCGGCTGGTTTGGTGGAGTTGTTGGTTGAGGAGCAGGTGTGGCCGGGGGATGGTGGCAGGCCGCGGCGGGCTGGTGTGTCGTCGTTCGGGATCAGTGGGACGAACGCGCATGTGATTCTTGAGCAGGCACCCGCGTTGGAGGCGGTCCCGGAGCCGGCAGGCATGAGGTTGCCGGTGGTGCCGTGGGTGCTGTCTGCCAAGAGTGACGCGGGTTTGACGGATCAAGCACGCCGACTCCTGGAGCACCTCCAGCGCCATCCTGAGCTGAGCGCTGCCGATGTGGGCTTTTCCTTGGCGGGGCGGTCGGTGTTCGAGCATCGGGCTGTGGTGGTCGGTGCTGATCGGGAGGAGCTGGTCCGGGGGTTGGTGGGTCTGGTCGAGGGGGAGCCTGGGCGGGGTGTGGTGCGGGGGCGTGCGGCGGGTGAGGGCAAGACGGCTTTTGTGTTCCCGGGGCAGGGGTCGCAGTGGCTGGGTATGGGCGCGGAGTTGTATGCGGATTGTGCCGCTTTCGCTGAGGTGTTTGATGTGGTGGTGGGGGAGTTGGATCGGCATCTGCGGCTGTCGTTGCGTGAGGTGATGTGGGGTGAGGATGCGGGGTTGCTGGATTCGACGGAGTTTGCGCAGCCGGCGTTGTTCGCTGTGGGGGTGGCGTTGTTCCGTGTGTTGGAGGGTTGGGGTGTGTGTCCGGATGTTGTGGTGGGGCATTCGGTGGGTGAGTTGGCGGCGGCGCATGTGTCGGGTGTGTTGTCTTTGGCGGATGCGGCGGTGTTGGTGGTGGCGCGGGGGCGGTTGATGCAGGGGTTGCCTGCGGGTGGGGCGATGGTGGCGGTTGAGGCCAGTGCGGAGGAGGTGGCGGAGTCGTTGGTGGAGGGTGCTGTTCTTGCTGCGGTCAATGGTCCGGATGCGGTGGTGGTTTCTGGTGTGGAGGAGGCTGTGGGTGAGGTTGCGGCGGGGTGGCGGGAGCGGGGGCGCAGGGTGCGTCGGTTGGCGGTGTCTCATGCGTTTCATTCGCCGTTGATGGATCCGATGTTGGGTGGGTTCGGTGAGGTTGCGGCGGGGGTGTCGGTGGGTGTGGCGGAGATTCCGCTGGTGTCGAATGTGAGTGGTGAGTGGGCTCGGGATGGTTATGGTTCGGCTGAGTATTGGGTGGATCATGTGCGGCAGCCGGTGCGGTTCGCGGATGGTGTGCGGTGTCTGGTATCGGATGGTGTGACTCGGTTTGTCGAACTGGGTCCGGCCAGTGGGCTGACGGCCACCATTCCATCCGCGCTGACCGTTCCCGTGCTGCGGAAAAAGCGCCCAGAGGCTTCTTCCGTGATCACGGCGTTGGGACAGCTGGCGGTGAGCGGTGTGCGGGTCGAGTGGCGCCGAGTGTTCGCCGGAAGCGTTGTCCGACGCGTGCCGTTGCCGACGTATGCGTTTCAGCACCGTCGGTTCTGGTTGTCGGGCCCGACAGCGCCGGGTGATGTGTCGAGGCTCGGATTGGACAGTGCCGGACACGCGTTGCTGGGTGCGGTGGTCGAGCAGCCGGATACCGGCGGGGTGGTGCTGACCGGCTGGCTGTCGACGGCCGCGCAACCGTGGCTGGCGGATCACGTGGTGGCGGGAACGGTGTTGTTCCCCGGCACCGGATTCGTGGAATTGGCGATTCGCGCCGGGAACGAGGTGAAGTGCGACGCGCTGGAGGAGCTGATGCTGCGGGCGCCGTTGGTGTTGCCTGCCGAGGGCGGGGTGCGGATCCGGGTGGTCGTCGGCGACGTCGGCCAGACCGGTCGCCGTCCGGTGGCAATGTACTCCCGGAGCGGGGAGGCAAGCTGGGTACTTCACGCCCAAGGCGTTCTGGGCCCTGCCGCAGTTCCGCGCTCCCCGGCGGACACCACGGACCTGTCGGTGTGGCCACCCGTGGAGGCGGTCGCTGTCGACATGACCGATGTCTATGGGCGTCTGGCTGATCGTGGCTATGAGTACGGGTTTGCTTTTCAGGGGTTGCGTGCGGTGTGGCGGCGGGGTGAGGAGTTGTTCGCCGAGGTTTCTCTTCCGCGGGAGATGGAGGTGAGCGACCTCGGGGTGCATCCGGCGTTGCTGGATGCCGTGTTGCATGCGGTGGTGGTGGCTGCTGGTGGGGTGGAGATGGCGCTTCCGTTCGCGTGGGAGGGGGTGTCGTTGTGTGCGGCGGGTGCGGTGGCGGTGCGGGCGCGGATCGCGCCGGTGGGGCCGGGTGCGGTGTCGGTGGAGTTGGCGGATACTGCGGGCCTGCCGGTGCTCTCGGTGCGGTCGATGACGTCTCGTCCGGTGTCCCCGGAGCAGCTGCGGGCAGCGGTCGAGGCCGCTGGTGGGGTGTCGGACCGGTTGTTCGAGGTGGTGTGGTCGCCCGCGTCGGTTGGTCAGTCCGGTGCGGCGGGCGGTGGGGCGGATGTGGTGGTGTTCGAGGTGGGGTCGGGGTCGGATGTGGGGGTGGTGGCGGGGGTGTACGAGGCCACGCACCGCGTGCTGGGGGTTGTGCAGTCCTGGTTGTCGGGTGCGGCGGTCGGCAAGCTGGTCGTTGTCACACGTGGGGCGGTGGGTCTGCCCGGCGAGGGTGTCGTTGATCTCGCCGGGGCGGCGGTGTGGGGTCTGGTGCGCTCGGCGCAGACGGAGAACCCCGACCGGATCGTTCTCGTCGACACCGACACCGACACCGACACCGACACCGACACCGACCCCGACACCGACACCGACGCTGACGTCGACATCGCTGCGATCCTCGCCACCGGTGAGCCACAGCTCGTCGTTCGTGCCGGAACGCTTTACGCTCCGCGTCTGAGCGGGGTGCCGGTCACCTCCGCCCGTCCGACGCCCGTCGGCTCGTTGGCTGAGGGCACGGTGTTGGTCACCGGTGGTACGGGCATGGCCGGTGGGGTGCTGGCCCGGCACCTGGTGAAGGCGCACGGCGTGCGTCACCTGCTGCTGGTGAGCCGTCGCGGTGAGCGGGCCGATCGTGCCGCGGAGCTGCTGGCGGAGCTGTCGGCGTTGGGTGCACAAACCCAGATCGTGGCGTGTGATGTGGCCGACCGGTCCGCGTTGGAGCGGGTGCTGGCGGACATCCCGGAGGACCGGCCGCTGGCCGGAGTGGTGCATGCGGCCGGTGTGCTGGATGACGCGGTGATCGGCTCCCTGACACCGGAACGGATCGACACGGTGCTGCGGGCCAAGGTCGACGCCGCATGGAACCTGCACGAGGTGACGCGCGATCTGGGCCTGTCGATGTTCGTGCTCTTCTCTTCCATGGCGGGGACGGTCGGCGCACCGGGCCAGGGCAACTACGCCGCCGCCAACACCTTCCTCGACGGCTTGGCAGCCCACCGGCGTGCCCTCGGGCTGCCCGCGGTCTCGTTGGCGTGGGGTCTGTGGGCCGAGGCCGGTGGCGTGACCGGCATGAGCGGGCACTTGGGAGCCGCGGACCTGGCCCGGATGAGCCGCAACGGCCTGCTGCCCATGCCCGCCCACGAAGCGACCGAACTCTTCGACACGGCACTCGCCACCGACCGCGCGAACCTCGTGCCCGCACACATCAACCGGGCGGCGGTCGAGAGTGCGGTGCAGGTGCCACCGCTGTTCCAGGCCCTGGTACCGACTGCCCACCGGCGCACGGTGCCGCAGAAGCCCGACGCGGACCTGCCGGATCTCACCGCCCTGAGCGTCGAGGAACGCCGAGCCCGATTGACCGCCATCATCCGTGAAGAAGTCGCCATGGCTCTGGGGCATGACGGCCCGGATGACATCGACCCGGACGCTCGTTTCGAGGAACTGGGATTCGACTCGATGAGCGCCGTCGAGTTGCGAAACGCCATGACGGCCGTCGTCGGGCGCCCGCTGTCTCCCGCGTTGGTGTTCGAGTACGCGACAACCGCCGCCCTGGCGGACTATCTGGCGACGGAACTGGTGTCGTAGCGAGTGGCGACCGCGGGCACGACCGCGCCCGCACGTGTCCGGTCGGCTCCCCGGCGCTGGTTGCGCCGGCTCAGACGGTGACGACGAGCTTCTTCGCGGAGACGCCGTCCCGGAGCTGCCGCAGGGCATCGGGGATGCGGTCGAGTCCGTGGCCGACGACGGTCGCGTCCGGTGCGGCCTGGTAGACGCCGGTGGCGAGCGCGGTCGGGAGGAAGTCGACGTAGATCGCCGGTCCGACCTCGTTGTCCTTCAGGGTGCCGCCCCAGATGCCGCTCACCCGCACTCCGTGTCGCGGCGCCCGCCATCCCTCGATGCGTGCGAGCAGTGCGGGCTGTGCCGAGGCGACCCGCTTGCTGCCCGTGGTCCGGGCCGCGATCGCGATCGCCTTCCGGAGCGACCCGAATCCGATCGCGAGCGTGCCCGCGAGCGGACTGTCGCCGATCCGCTCCACGATGTCCTCGACGGCGGTGGGGCTGCGGCGGTCGACCGCCTCGGCTGCGCCCAGCGACCGGACGAAGTCGAAGTTGTGCGGTGACGCGGTCGTCACGACCCGGTAGCCGGCGTTGCGGGCGAGCTGGATCGCGTTGCTGCCGACGCTCGTCGAACCGCCCCACACGAGCACCGTCTCCGACCGGTCGACGGGGTCGGCGCCGGGCATCGCCAGCCCGAGGTGGTCCTGCTGGAACATGCCGGTCGCAGCGGTCGAGAGCGTCAGCGGCAGCACGGCCGCCTGCTCGAAGGACAGTGAGTCGGGGATGGGGGAGACCATGTGCTCCATGAGCACGACGTAGTGCTGGAAGGCGCCCTCCGCCGCGCGGTTCTGCGACTTCTCGACGCCGAACGCGTGTCCGAGGACGCGATCGCCCGGTCGCAGCCGCGTCACGCCGGTGCCGACCTCGACAACCTCGCCGGCGACGTCCGAGCCCACGACGGCGGGGAAGGTCAGCCAGGGCAGGACCACGCGGTACAGGAAGCCCTGCATGCCGTCGATGGGGTTCACGGCGATGGCCCGCGCTCGAACGACGACCTCGCCCGCTGCCGGTGGCGTGTACGGGGCGGGCCCCACCTCGAAGCGTGCGCCTCGTTTCGGCAGCCACAGGGCGATGTTCTGATCGGTCATCTTCGGGTCTCTTTCCGCTATGTGATCGCTGGGCCGCGTCGTCGCAGCACGCACGCCGCATCCGCAGACTAGACACCGTCTAGAAACTAGTCAACGCCTACTTCGAGGTGTGGTGGAGCCGTGTCCCATCGGCCGCATCGGCCTCTCGCCATCGATACGAACGGCCGTCGGCCTCGCTCACGGTGAGACCGAGGCGGCGGCATCGGCCCCGGTGACCAGGACGGCGTCCCGGTGGCCCACGCCGTGCTTCCGCGAGCGCACTTCCACCGTCCACAAGCCGGCCGGTGCCCGCAGCTCGCACCGCAGACCGCCCTGCCCGTCGGGTTGCAGTGGTTCGTCGGCGAGCGTCTGGCGGCCGTCCGGGGACAGCAGACGGGCCCTGAGCGCCAGGGCGGGGTCCGCGTCCGGGGTGGTGATCTCCATCGGTTCCCCCGCCACGGCCAGGTCGGGCAGGTCGACGGCGAACTCCGCGTCCGACGCCAGGTATTTCCTGACCTCGACGCTCTGGCAGATCTCGCGCAGGGCGGCCAGAACCGGCCCCTCGTTGGCCAGCGTGGCGTGGCGGAAGGGAAACCAGTGCGTGTACACGGTGGACTCCAGCTCGGCCGGCGTGGCGGAGATCGTGGGGACGGTGGAGTCGCCCTGCCAGTCGCGTGTGTCGTCGAAGGCATGGAGGAAGCGGATCCGGTCGCCCACCACGGACACCCCGTGCACGGTACGCAGTCCGTGCCCGCCCAGCGGGACGAGGCGGTAGCCGGGCTTCTCCGCCTGGTCGTTGCGGGACCGGGCGTTCCTGATCTGCTCATGAAAGCGGAACATGTCCTCGACGGTGGCCGTCGGGAGGCTCAACCGGTCCGCGATACCGGTGGCGTTGAGCGGCCGCGGCCGTGGGCTCTCGGTCACCACCGCCCGGTAGCTCGGCAGGAGTTGACCGAGCGAGGGGAAGCTCCCACAGATCTCCGCGAGCGACTCGCTGATCCACCGGGGTGTCCCCTGCACGAACCGGCCCGTCAGGAAGCGGATCGCCTTGGCGCTGCCTTGGTGCGGGGTGCCGAGCGTGGCGACCGTCCGGGTGATCTCCCGGCCGCCCAGGCACTCGAGGTAGTACTTCACCACCAGACCGCCCATGGAGCGGCATAAGAAGACGACCTTGGGATCGTCCGCGTCCGGATGCCGGCCGCGGTCGATCCGCTCCCGCCACTGAGCCAAACGCCGCTCGACGAACGCCCGGAGCTTCTCCGCCGAGTTCCGGTTGGACAGCCGCCAGTCGTAGCGGAAGACCGCCAGGCGCTCGGGCGGCTGGATGTCCAGGCCCTTCAGCAGATCGCGGTATCCCAGATGGGAAACGAGGCCGGGCAGGACCCGAGGTGCCTCGATCGTGTCCCCCGGGCTCAGGGCGGACTCGCCCTCCGGGTCGCCGTCCTCGATGCCCTCCTGAAGCATGAGGCGTCTGCGGAGCTTGCTCGGTCGCAGCAGCCCGGCGAGCGCCTCGGGCGTGAGGTTCCAGACGTCCCTGCCCTCGTGCAGCAAGGACGTGCCCATGATGCCGGGAACGATGACCACCAAATCGTGTCGCACGCCCGCCCCTTTTCCTCTTCTTTCCTCTTCGGTCGTCTGTCGTCGCGGCCGGGGTCTTCAGACCAGCTGCCTCGGTGGGGTGCCGAGCAGGTCAGCGAGACGATCGGCCGGGAGGAGCACCTGATCGCACCGCGCTCGGTCCTGGACTCCGCCCTGGATCATGAGAGTCACCCCCGCCGCGCTGTGGACAGAGGCCACGTCGTCCACCTCGTAGCCGCGGTGTTCGATGTCCGGCAGCCGCCTGTTGTCCCACACGTCCCACACATGTATCCGGCCGGACTCCTTGCGCCAGCCCAGCAGCAACGGCCGCTCCGGCGGGCCGGCGAAGGTCAGCCCCTGCGCGGCCACCGGCGGTCCGGCCAGAGGCTCGTGCGCGGGCGAGTCGGAGAGGCACTCCGCGATCCATACCTGGCCACCGGCTGTGTAGGCCACCACGGGATGGCCCTGTCCGGTGTCCCGCAGTACCCCGAACGCGGTGGCCGACCGCTCCGAGGGGTCGATACCGTACGGCGCCGGTCCCCGGTCGGGCAGGTTCCAGACCCGGACGGACTCGCCCCCGGCCGCGTACAGCCAGGCCGGCCCGCCGGGCACAGCCCGCACAGCCACCTGCTGCGCGGTCGCGGCCGTGGTGAACGGCCAGGTCTCGGGCGCTTCCCGCCAGTTGCCCCAGTCCTGTCCGCGGCATTCCCAGACCCGTACGCACTGGGTACCGGAAGCGAACAGCCGGACCGTGCCCGCCCCCGTGGCGTGCAGGTCCACGGCACCCACCAGCACATCGTCCTGACCGCCCAGATCGAGTACGGCCGTGGGCCGGACGAGGGGCGGGCCCTCCAGCCGTGGCGGCAGATGCCAGAGGGACGTCGTCCGGCGCACCACGGTGGCGACCAACCAGCCGTCGCGGACCCGGGTGGCGGCGAGCGCGGTGAACTCGTCGTCGCTGTCGCCTCTGTCGTCGCGGAGGCGCAACCGCGCGGCGCGCGGACCCGGCAGCCGGCCGGCGGGGCCGTGCAGGGTCGCCAGCACCTCACGGCCCCGGGCCCGGCAGAGCAGGTGCCCGTCGGAGTCGGAACCAGAGGCCATACGCAGGAGCGGTCGCCCGCCCTCGGTTCCGTGGCCGCGAACGTCCGGGGCATCGCGAACGTCCGGGGCATCGCGAACGTCCGGGGCATCCGGCGCGGCCTCGTCAGCGGCGGGAGGATCCCACAGCCGTACCTGAATCCCGTCGGCGACCAGCAGCCGCCCGCTGCCCGCGGGGTCGAATGCCAGCGAAGGCTGCTGTTCGTCCCCGGGCAGCGGGGTGTGCTCGGTACCGGACAGGCTCCACAGGCGGACGTCGCGTCCTTCCCGCACCCCGGCCAGCACGCCGTGCGGACTGTGTCCCAAAGCCACGGCGCGCTGCCCGCTGGTGGGCGCGCTCAGCACCGGCCCGACGTCGTCCTTCTGGGCCGGGTCCAGGAAGTCCGGCAGCTGCCAGACGCGCAGCGCGCCGCCGCCCGCGGCGGCGATCCAGCCTCCCGTGCCGTCGGTGGAGGCCATCGCCGCCACCGCGCGGGCCGGGCGGCCGTCCCGACGCGCGCCCAGCTGGAGGACGCCGCTGCCGGGCCGGGAGGCGCGGGCCGTGACGTCCCACAGCGTCACGCCATCGGGGTCGCCGAGCACGGCGAGGACCTCGTGGTCCACCGTCAGCAGGACCGCGTCGTACACGTTTCCGGGTAGCCGGACGTGCCGGATGGTCTCGTGGTCCGGAGGCACGTCGGCCGGCCAGCGCCACAGCCACAGCCCGTCGCCGTCCACCGCGGCCACGTAGACCGTGGCTCCGCACCGTACGGCGCACACCGCCTCCGGTGCCCCGCCCCAGTAGAACCGTTCCGTGGGCCAGCGCGCACTGCCCTGCCACACATGGACGGCGTGTCCGTCATGCGCGGCGATCACCTTCCCGGCCACTGTTCCGGGAGGGGCACCGGGAATCGCTCCGCCCGGTGCCACCGCCAGTCCGCGCAGCGGTCCGGGCGCCACCCGGCCGGCCGGGCGGGGGAGGGCCCGGCCCCGGTACTCCCGGCCGTCCGCTCCCCAGGACCGGATCTCCCCGACCCCCGCCGCGTGCACCAGCCCGTCCGAGGAATCCTCCCAGGCCACGGCGAAGGCACCGCCCTCCGGGGCAGGCCAACCGCGCCCGAGCGGCAGGGGGCGCGCGCTCGTCCACAGGTCCTGCCAGAACAGCTCGGGTGGATGCGTCAGGGCCGGCAGCAGCTCCTGCGCCGCGGTGACCAGCGCGGTGGCGCGCAGCATCGCCCACCGCGCGAGGGGATCGGGGCGTGCGCGAAAGTGTCCGGCCACCCGCAGATAGAGCACCGACCGGGTGGTCACGTCGAGTTGTGAGGCGACCAGTGGCTCGAGGACGTCGGGGTCGGCGTAGACGACGAAGGCGTCGTCCTCGACCAGATCGGCGAGGCTGTCATCGCCGGCCAGCGCGGCATGAGTGGCCAGGTGGGTCAGCACATAGGGGTCCGCCCCGGCCCAGCCCGTGTCCGGCGCCGGGCGCAGCGCCCGGCACACCGCGCGGTGCAGGCGCCGGGGATCGGCGTCCCGCCCGACCAGCTGTCCGCCGAAGCTGGGGTGCGCCAGCCGGTAGACGTCCCGGCCGGCCTCCCGGCCACGGACCACCGGTGCGCCCCGGGCGGCATCCAGCACATGCTTCAGGTCCCGCTCGGTGTACTCCCGCCGGGAGGAGAGCCGTACCGCGTTGGCGATGGCGAGCCAGACGCCGGGCTGGGGCAGGCCGTGTCCCTCCGCCAGCGCGAGCGGGCGCAGCACATCGCGGATGCGGTCGGGATCCTCCGGGTCCAGCAGCTCCAGCTCCTCGGCGAACAGCCGCCCCAGACCCATCGTGCCGACCTCCCGGTCGGCGTCGAGTTCCCCAGGACCGTCCGGCAGGCCGCCGCGGCGGGCCACCCGGCGCGCCCACAGCGTGGCCACCAGGAAGATGCCGTTGCTCTCTCGGGCGATGTGCCGGGCCACGGCGGCCAGCCGCCGTCCGCCGTCCACCGTCCGTTCTCCGAAGCCCGCCCGTCGGAGCAGCTGCTCGACATGGCCGGCGATATCGCTCTCGGTCTCCGGTAACTCGTCCAGTACCACCGTGTGGGTGCTGTCCAGTGCGTCGCGCAGGGATTCGGCAGGTGGGCCGCCCGGCAGGTGGCGGCGCGCGTCGGCCCTGGTACCGACCACCACCTTGACCGCGGGGTCGACCGCCAGCCGGTTCAGCAGTTGGCGGGCGATGTCCAGGGGATGGCCGGCGGCGGCCTCGTCCAGGCCGTCGAAGAGCAGCGTCAGGCTGCCCTTGCGTTTCGCCACCTTGACGACTGCTTCCACGGAGGCGGCCGGTGATACGGAACCGAGGGGGCCGGGCAGCGCCAGACCGAGCGGTAGCAGTCGGTGGCACAGCTCCTGGCAGACCGCCGCGAGCGTCTTGCCGCGACAGTGGATCGCGGCATGGATGGAGTTGAGTCCGGGCTGGCTGCCCGGCCGCCGGTCGGCAGGCAGCGACGCGACGAACCCCGGGGTGGTCAGATGGGCCAGATAGGTCAGCAGCGCCGACTTGCCCGCTCCCCATGCGCCGGTCACGGTCAACAGGCCCGAGCTGCGGGTGCCCAGCCAGGTGACCACGGTGTCCAGGACGGTCTCGCGCGGGGCGAAGTCGCGTAGCTCCCAGTCGGCGGCCTCGCCCGCGAACACCGGCAGGGTCTCGTCCCGCAGCTCTTCGCCGATCCAGGTCTCGTCGTCCGGTGGACGGGAGGCCGGTTTGGCGGTCTCCGACCGGTAGGGATTGTGGAAGAAGTTGAGCCGCAGCGGCCGCAGCTCCCTGGCCAGCGGCTCCTGGCTGGCGTCCCACCGCGCACGGTCGTCCACCGCGCGCATCAAGGGCCCGAAGAAGAGATACGGCGTCTCCCGGTCGAAGAGCCGGTGGCCGTACAGCTCCAGGCCCGCCTCGTCGAAGAGGGCGGTCAGTTCGGTGACCCACCGCCCTTCGGCGGCCCGCTGATCCTCCGAGGCGGTGGCCACGACGGCGAAACCGCCGGCCCCACCGCGCTTGCGGAGCAACGCGTCCAACTCGTTGACCGTCTGGGCCAGAGCCGCGCCGGCGAAGCAGGCGTCCAGGATCAACAGGATGTCCGCCGGGTCGTCGGCGAGCCAGGAGATCAGCTCGGCGGCGGTGACGGCGGTACGGGGATCGAACGTCCCGCCGTCCGGATAACTGTCCTGGCACGCCAGGTGATAGCGGTCGTCGTCGGCCTTCTCACCGTGACCGGTCCAGTAGAGGATCTTGCGGGTGGCGGGGTGGGCGCGCAGCCGGCGCACGGTGGCCTCGATCTCGGCCCGCGTGGTGCCGGCCGCCGGGCCGCCCGGCTCGCCCGCGGCGACGCCACCGCCGGTGTTGCGCAACGGGGGTGCGGTGAAGCCGAGCCGGGCTGCCACGTCAAGGAAGGAGCCGGCGGTCACCCGCAGTTGGTGCCGGTCTTGACGCCCCTGGCCGCCGCCCGCGTAACGGTCCACCACTACGGCGGCGACCACGCCTTCCGACTCCACACCCACCCCCGGCGCCCGGACCGTCTCCATGGCGGCAAACACCACTATGTACGAAATAGGTCGAGAACCATAGTTACCCATCCGGCCGCGGATGGGGGAGTATTCGGGAGGAACGAGCGTGACGCGAGGCTCGCCCCGGCGGCAGGACCGGCAGGGCGGACGAAGGAGAGCGGATGGCGCAGCGGGACAAGTTCGTCGTGGGATCCCGGACCACCGACTGCCACGTCTTCGAGGGAGACGGCACCCGGGCCATCCTCGAGGAGAACGTGCACATCCTGTACGAGCGCGGACGCCGACGGGTCAAGCTGCCCGCGGTCGTGCAACGCTGGCGGGACGAGACCGCGGAGCGGGAAGCCCGCAAGGAAGCGGCAGGGCTGCCCCACCGCTGGAACAATCCCCGCTTCGCGGTGGAGAGCGTGGAGATCGCACGTACGCACGAGCGTGAGGAACCCGTCGTCCGGATGCAGCTGTGCGATGCCGACTACTTCGACTTCCTCGCCACGTCGCACAACCTCGACCGGCCACTTCGGGAAGGCTCGGCCGAGACACTGCGCACCCAGTATCTGGAGAACACCGATCCGGTGACCGTGGAACCGTTCCTGTCCTGCAGTTTCGGGGTGAACATCGCCGTGGAGACGGAGCCGGACCGGAAGATGGTCTTCTCCCGCCGGAGCGCGCAGGTCTCCGGCCGGTATACCGATCACTGGAACTCCTCCGCGAACGAAGGGCTCGCCAGCATCCATGACGTGCCCGAGGACGGCTCCCGCATCAGCCTGCACGCGGTGGCGCGCCGGGCGCTGCGCGAGGAGTTGGCGATCCAGGCGGACGACGCGGTGGAGCTGGAGTTGCTGGCCTTCGCCCTGGACCTGAGCAACCACCAGTGGGCGGCGTTCTTCCGGGCGGTGTTGAAGGATCTCACCGCGGACGACCTGCTGGCCCGGCGCGCCCGCGGGGTGGAGGACAAGTGGGAGCACGCGGGCCACGAGTTCGTGTCCGCCGACCCGGACAGCGTGCTGGACTTCATCCTCAGCAGGCCGGAGGAGGAGTGGACACCGTGTGCGCCGGCGCTCTTCTATCTGGCGCTGGTCCGTGGCGCCGTCATCGCCCGAGGCGGGAATCCTTCCGGCCGGCTGGACGTCGAGGCGGCCGAGCGGCGCGCCCTCGCCCGCCTCGCCACCGCACCAGGACGCTGATCCGCGCGGGCCGCCCCGGTGACGCCCGAACGGTCGTCTCCCGCAGCCGTGCTGCCATCTGTGAGATCCGTCAGATCCGTCAGAAGATGTTCTTCTCCCGGTGCTGACGGCGCAGCGCCGTGAACTCCTCACGGACTTCCTCGGCGGTCAGGCCATGCTTGCTCCGGACCATCAGATCGGCCAATGTGTCCCGGGATTCCATGAAGCCCTGCCACTTCTGCTGGGGTTTGAGCCAGGTGTCGAGCGCGGTGAGCACGGCCACGGCCAGGGCCAACGCCGGCACCCACGCGACCAGGAAGCTCCCTTTGCCGTCACTGAGATTCTGGTCGGCTGCCACGACGGCGCTGGCGACGATGAGCAGAATGCGCGACAGGTAGTAGGTCACCCCGTAGTTGACCGTGGCCACCCGCCACCGCCGCATCTCCCGATGTATTTCGGCGGACAGCTCCTCCTGTAGCCCGTCCGCCCCGGTCTCCGGCCCACCCCCGCCGCCCCCGGCCGTCTGTGCGCTCACCTGTCTCCCCCATTCCGCCCATGGACATCGCGCGGCACACGCAGTCGCTGTCTTCGACTGCCCTCTACCCCTGGCCTATCCGGCGTACGCCCACAGATGAGGGCACATCGGCAGCCTCATGCCCGATCCACAGCGCGTGCGGCCATGGCGATGCTACTGCTGCCCTTCGGCGACACCCTGGTGGACCGGATGATCGAATTTGCGGACCTGCCCTGGAGCCTGCGGGCCTTCGAGGACGCGTTCGCGCGCACCGGCTGGTGTGACGGCGAAGCCCCCGGACCCCGCCGTGGCCTGCGATCACCCGACCGCCGCACGGGGGTGCTTCATAGAGCACCCCTTCGCGTATGTCACCGATCCGGTGGACCGGGAGGAGTGGGACAACGGGTTCGGCACCTTCCACACTCGGCCCGATGTGGGCCCCGAAGCCGCGGCCGAGGACTTCGCGGCCCAGTACCGTCGGGTGTCCGGGATGCTCCGCACCCGGCTCGGCGCCCCGCTGCCCGAGGGCGCGTACCAGTCCCTGGGGACAGGTTCCAGGTGTGGGAGCGGGGCGACTCCTGGGTGGTGCTGCTCGTCGCCGAGGACCACATCACGTACGGCGCGTACGACCGGGCGGGCAGGCATCCCGGTCGGCCGGACCATCGTCGACACGCTCGCCCAGTTCCGGGCCGGCGCCCGCTCCCTGGCCCATCCGGAGTACCTCGTGCCCGCTCTCAGCGGCACCGGTATCGCCGACGGCTGACCGGCCCACGCCGCCGTACCGGCGTGGCCGGAGGAAGAAAAACGGCCAACTTCCAGGCCCCGCGTTCCGGGTGTTGTCGGCCTCACGGCCCGCTCCTAGAGTGGGAGCGCTCCCACGGCGTATGACGGGCCGCGATCGAGGTCTGGGGGCGGCTTCGAGGCATCGTGTGTCCGCGCACGTCCCACCATCTGGCGTGCACCGGCGTGTCCCTGACTCCAGGCCGTCCGGCCGGGGCCATCGCCCGCCGGGACCGCGCGCCTTCCCATGGAGGTCCTCCATGCGCATTCATCGACATCGGCCCCGGGCATGGGCAGTCGCGGTCTTCCTGGCCGTCGCGAGCCTGACAGCCACCGCCCTCGACACACCGGCAGGCGTCGCCGACGGCCTCAGGGCCGACGCGTACGTGCGGCCCGGTGTCGAGGACGACGGTGCCGACTGCGCGGTGCCCGACCCGGGCGCCGTGACCGCCAACTCCAAGCTTCCCGATCCCTTCACCAGGCTGGACGGTACGCGCATCTCCGCCACGTCCGACTGGCGGTGCCGACGGGCTGAGATCAAGAAACTGGGGGAGAGGTTCGTCTACGGCGAGAAGCACGGAAAGCCCGCCGGTGTCACGGGTACGGTCTCCCGCACCGGCATCACCGTGAACGTGACCGACCAGGGCAGAAGCTCCAGCTTCTCGGCGAAGGTCGAGCTGCCCAGTGGCTCCGGACCTTTCCCGGCCGTCGTCGTCCTGGGCGGCTTCGGGGCGGACACCGCCACCATCAAAGCCTCCGGTGTCGCCGTCATCACCTACGACCCCCTCGCCGTCGGCCGAGAGGGCACGCCACGGAACAACAAGCAAGGGGCCTTCTACAGCCTCTACGGCTCATCGAGCAGTACCGGGCTGCTCATGGCCTGGGCCTGGGGCGCGAGCCGGATCATCGACGTCGTCGAGCAGTCGGGCGGTGGCATTCTCCGGGCGGACGCGATCGGCGTCACGGGATGCTCACGGTACGGAAAGGGCGCCTTCGCGGCCGGCGCGTTCGATCAGCGCATCGCCCTGACCATGCCGATCGAGTCGGGCACCGCTGGTGTTCCCCTCTACCGCGGGGTTCCGGGAGAGGGCGGGGCACAGCCGCTGAGCAGCGCCTACTCCGAACAGCCGTGGTTCGGCGACGCGTTCGGCTCGTTCACCGGCAACCCGGCCAACCTGCCGGTGGACACCCACGAGATCGTGGCCATGGTCGCACCGCGGGGACTGTTCATCATGGAGAACCCCCACATCGACTGGCTGGGCGCCAGGTCCGGAAGCGTGGCGGCCCTGGGTGGCGCGGAGGTCTACAAGGCGCTCGGCGCGGAGCACAACATCACCTACTGGTCCGACATCCAGGACGGCACCCACTGCGCCGTCCGGTCCGAATGGAAGACCCCCTTGCAGCAGAACCTCAAGAAGTTCCTGCTGAAGACGGGCAACGACCCCGGCGTGTTCAGGATCTCGGGCAAGAAGGCCGGCGACTTGTCCGCATGGCGGGACTGGCAGACCCCGGTCCTCACCGGCTGACCCTGACCGGTGCCCTGCGCAGCCCCGACGACCGGGACCGGCGACCGGGACCGGCTGGTCGTCGACAACCCCGCGTACGTGCCCGCCGAGTACCGGGCCGTCGCCCTCGCCGGGGTCGCCCAGCTGCGGGTCTGCCAGGCCCACGCCGGCGCCGACTGGGTGTACCTGAGCCCGCCGGCCCTGCTCGAACCCGGTGCCCGCACCGGCCGCTACCGGCGCGGCACGAACACCCTGCTCACCGCCGCCGACGGCCGGTCGTGGATCAGCGCCGAGGACCTGGCCGTCGCCGTGGTCGACGAGCTCGAGACGCCCGGACCCGAGCGCCACATCACGGTCGTCCACCAGGACGCGCCCCCGTCGGTCGGCCGTGCACCGGAGCTTCGTGCCCGGAATGGGGAGGACGGCCGGTAGCGGCCGGTAGCGGCTGGTGCGGGACCGGGTGCGGTGGCGGCGTCGCCCCTCGGGCCGCCGCCGGAATCCGGCCGCCGGCCGCTTCTCGCCCCGGCCGGCGCCGCCGACCGCACTGGTGCGTCCTGACGCGCCGGGCGGCCCTTCGGCGCGCTCGGTCGAGCCGCCCGGTCGGGCACCCGCTCAGTCCGCCCGGTCGAGCACCTGCCGCAGGATTTCGGCCAGGCGGTCCAGCTCGTCCGGCTCGCAGCCGGCGAAGGGGCTCTGGTCGAGCGTCAGCCGTACGACGCGCTCGCGGACGTCCCGGCCCCGCTCGGTCAGCACGGCCACCCGGGCGCGCCGGTCGGCCGGGTCCGCGCCGCGCTCGACGAGCCCGCGGTCGACCAGCTGGTTGATGACGAAGCTGAGATTGGGCGCATTGCAGAACAGCCGGCCCGCCAGCACCTTCATGGACGGCGCGGGCTCGTCCGGGTCGATCGCCCACAGGGCCTGCGCCGTCGCGTGCGTGAGCCCCAGCTCCTCGAGTGGCCGGGCGAGGCGGTCGGCGGTGCGCATGAAGAGCTCGTGGTTGGCGCGCACCACCGATTCCAGCGACTGGTTCGTCATGGTCCGAGGCTAGCAGTGTGCTTCGAGCCTCGAAGCTGTTACCGTGCTCCATGTACTTCGAGCCTCGAAGTACTTTCGACCGCCCAGTTGCCCCGGTGTGCCCCGACGGCGCCCGGCCGCAGAAGGAAGAGAGATCCGCATGGACGGCTACTCCGGCATCACCGCCCTCGTCACCGGGGCCTCGAAGGGGCTGGGCGAGGCGTACGCCCGCGAACTCGCCCGGCGCGGCGCCCGCCCCGTGCTCGTGGCCCGCTCCGGCGACGCACTGCGCCGGGTCGCGGACGCGATCCGGGAGGAGTACGGCGTCGAGGCCGCGGCCGAGGCGGTCGACCTCGCGGCCCCCGACGGGGTGTCCCGCCTGATCGCGGAGCTGGACCGGCGGGGTCGCACCATCGATCTGCTGGTCAACAACGCGGGTGCCGGCACCGTCGGCCCGTTCCTGGACTCGTCGCTGACGCGGCACGTCGACTCCGTCGGACTGAACGTCGTGGCTCTGATGAGCCTGTGCCACCAGCTCGGCGGCCGGATGGTCGCGCGGGGGAGTGGCGGCATCATCAACGTGGCCTCCACGGCCGCGTTCCAGTCCATGCCGTACCAGGCGAGTTACGCGGCGACGAAGGCGTTCGTGCTGTCCTTCACCGAAGCGCTCGCCGAGGAATTCCGCGGGGCCGGGGTGCGGGTCATGGCGGCCCATCCCGGGGCCACCGCCACGGGGTTCTTCGACGGCACGTCCGCCACCATGAAGCCGGCGTTCACCGATGCGCCCGGACGCGTCGCGGCCAGGACCCTCGACGCCTTCGCCAAGGGTGCCGTCAACGCCTACCCGGGGCGTGCGAGCTTCCGCGCGACCACCTGGGCCGCCCGGGTGCTGCCCCGCACCACGGCCACGCGCCTGACGGCGCGTCTGAACCGCGCCATGGGCTTCGACCGCGCCCACGATCTCGACGCCCCGGTGGCCCCTCCGCGGTCGTGACCGCTCCTCGGCCGCCGGAGTGTCGGGCCCCCGGACTGACGCGGCCCATCACTTCAGCGGGTCGTGACCCCAGTTCATGAGGGAGTAACGCCATCTGGTGTCGGTGACGTCCCCGCTGGGGCGCTGCTTGATGTGCCGGTGGACGTAGCCGACGACCTTGCGCATATGGGCGATGTCCTCCTCGCCCAGGTCGGCCTTCCTGGTGTGCAGAAGCTCGACGATGCGACGCCCGGAGGCATGGCCGACGCTCTCGCCGCCATCGCTCTGTCCCACGCTCTTGGACTCGTCGGTGTCAAGCCATCTCTCCAGCTCCCCCGCGGTCATATTGACTGCCTCGCTGAACGCCTTCTGGGTGTCGTCCCGGTCGTGGCCCCGTTCTTTTGCGGCCATCACGAGCTCTTGCCCCGCTTCCGCAGGGCTCCCGGTTTGTGCACGGCCGAGCGACCGGATGTATCGCTTTCCACCTCGTACTGCGGTTCTTCCTCCGACGCGGCGACGGTCCGGCCGGCTGCCCGGGTACGGCCGGTGATCTTCTTCTTGACCTTTCCGGTCACGTCCTGGCCGTGGCTCTTCCATGAGACTTTGTCGCCTTTGTGTGGCTTGTCCTTCTTGGTCATGACGCTCTCCTTCCGTCCTGTTTCCAGACTCGTGCAGGCGGCCCGAGGGTGCATCCCCGGATTGCCCGGCGATCTGGTGCGCACCGGATGGAAAGACCCTGGCGGTATGCGCGTTGTTGCCCGTAGAGTCGTGTCAGCTCTGGTTTGGCCCGTGGGTGGATGTTTCACGAGGCTCCCTCGGGGGCCGAGGGCCGGTGGCCGGGGCACGGCACACACGCACTGATGTCGCGGGGGGCCTCATGGCGGATACGAGGCGTGAGCACGGTACGGACGATGCGGCGGGCCGTCGAGCGCATGGGCACGCGCCGCCGCCCGGGAAGCCCGTCGCGCCGCCTCGGCCGGCCTCCGCGCCGCGGGGCGGTATCCGGACCGAGGCCACCCGGCTGCTGTGCGCGGGCGTCTACTTCGACAGCGAGTATCGCCGCCGTGTGGTCGAGGAGCTGGTCCAGCACGAGGAGCGCCCGATCGCCCCCTCGCTCGGCATCGACGCGTTACCCGTCCTCGTGCACGCGCTGCGCGCCCGTCGGAAGGAAGCGGAGACCGCGCTCGTCCTGCTGGCGATCTGGACCGTGTTCATCGGGCTCGGCGTGGCCGGGGTCGGTTCGGAGACGATGCTTCCGGTCCCCTGGTGGCTGGCCTACATGCTGGTGTGCTTCCTCCTGGGAAGCGTACGCTCCGGGACCGGGCTCGGCGTGGCGGTCTTCACCCTCGACCGCTCCATGGTCAAACGGGCCACCCGTGGGCGGTTGCGGATGCTGCTGCCGCTCATGCCCCTGTTGATAGCTCTGATCTACTGGGTGAGTGCGCTGTTCGCACTCTTCAGCGGCGCCCACGCCTGGGTGAGCGTGGTGTTCCCGTTCCTGCTGGTGCTGCCCGTGTGGGCGTATCGCGCACATGTCTCGGCCGTCATGCGCGATGAGCTGGGCCCGGAGACGTTCTTCCGGGCGCCTCGCGAGACGGTGCCGCCCACCCCCGGCTACCGGCGCATCGCCGAGGCCATCGACCGCGAGCAGTATGCGGTGCTCACGATCTACGACCCGTTCCGGCCCTTCATCGGCGCCGGGCGGCCGTACCGGGAGCCCTGGTCGCTGGTGATGGAGCTGAAGGAGCGGACCTCACCCGCGAAGGACGACAAGGGCGCGGAGCCGACGGCCGGGCGGGGCGCGCGACTCACCGGCCGCGAGGTCATCGACCTCATCAAACCGCGGCTGGAGGAGCTGCGCACCGCGGCGGCGGCCACCAGCCGCGACCGGCTCTGCGCCCTGGAGATCGAGGAATTCGTCTATCTGCCGTCCGGACTGGCCCGCTGGGAGGTCGCCTACGATCCGGCCGCCACCCGGCGGCACCTCGACGAGGCCGTGGGAGAGGGCGGCGAGGCGCGCCGTCACTTCCTGCGCATCCGGGTCGGGGCATGGGACGAGCAGGTCGTGGTCTCGGTGCTGGTGCGCGTCCACACCCAGGGCGGGATGCTCGTCCTGGAGGTCGTACCGCACGTACTGACCCCGGTGCGGCCGGAGTTCAGGGCCGTGGACGTGATCGAGGCGCGGGGCGGGGACGACCTCCTGCGTGAGGCCGTGCGCGGTCTGCTCGCGACCCCGACCGCGAACTTCGCCGCCGGAACGTCGCTGATCCGTACCGGCGTCGCCGTCTTCCGCACCTGGCTGGCCAACCCCCGGCGCGCGCTGCCGGACGCGCCGGCCACGTCCGTACGGGAGTTGGGGAGCACGACCGACCTGTCGGTGTTCCAGGAGATGGACGTCAGACGGTATGTGAGGACGGTGCAGGACCGGATCGCGAGCGGCGTCCGGGAGTCGCTGCGGGTGAACGGCTACGAGACCGGTGACTTCGAGCAGCAGGTCGTGAACGTGAGCGGCGGTGGGGTCTTCATCGGCGCGATGAGCGGGGGTGCGGTCGCGACGGGGGAGGGAGCCTCGGCGGCGCACACGGAAGGCGGTAAGAAGTGATGGCAGTACACCGGGAAACACCGGATGAGGAGCAGAGCGCGGAAGCCGGCCGCACCGACGCGCACACTCCCTCTGCGGAAAGCGCGGGAAGTGCAGGAAGTGCGGGAGGGATCTCGATCGGCCTGCTGGCCGGTGGTGTGGTGGCGAGCGGGGAAGGAGCGTCCGCGGAGGACCGCTCACTGCGGATCGGGGCGCCGGCCCCCCTCCCGGCCTCGTCCGAGGGTCTGTCCGCGCCCGCACCCGTCCCCGGCGGCATCGGCATCGGCGCGATGACCGGTGGCGCGGTGGCTTCGGGCAAGGGCGCGAAGGCCGTGTCCGCCGCCACACAGGTGATCGACGCATCGTCCGACCTCCAGGCCACCATCAGCACGCTGCGCGAGCAGCTGACCGTGCTCGCGCCCACGGCCGAGGTCGCGACGGTGGACGCCCAACTGGCCGCGGCGGAGGAGGAGATATCCGAAACCCGCCAGGTGAGCCGTGACCGGTTGCAGTGGCTGCGGGACCGGTTGTCGCTCGGTGCCACGGCCGCGGCGGGGCTCGCTTCGGCCGCCGCCGTGGTCCAGGCCATCGACCAACTGGCCGGCTAGAGAGCGCGGGGCGCCATGAGCAACTGGGACGCCAACGCGCAGCGTTGGGTGCAGAGCCCGTCGTCGTCCGGGGCCGGCCCCGGTCTGCCGCCGCCGGACGACGGTTCGCAACGCCTGCTGATCGTGGCGATCGTCACGCTGCTGCTGTGCGCGGCGGCGGGCACCGGCATCTGGATGTTGGCACACCACCAGGGCGGCGGCAGCCCCCGACAGGAGGCGCCGCTGCTCACGCCGTCGGACATGGCGACGGACACCTGGACGGCGACGCCCGCGTTCCCGGAGACGGACGAGCCGTCCCCGACGGACTGGCCGTCCCCCGAGGCGACCCCTTCGGCCGACGACGGGCCGGACGCCACGGTGACGAGCTATTTCGACGCCATTAACGAGGGTGACTACACCACCGCCTGGAACCTCGGTGGCAAGAACCTCGACAACAGCTATTCCGCGTTCGTCTCCGGCTTCTCCGAGACCCAGCGCGACGAGGTCACCATCGTGTCCGTCCAGGGCGACACCGTGTCCGTGGACCTCGTCTCCTTCCAGACGGACGGCACCCAGCGCAGCTTCACCGGCACCTACACCGTGCGCGACGGTGTCATCACCGGAGCCGATATGCGGAGAACGAGCTGAGCCTCGGGGTGGCGTCCGTCGCGTGGCGGTCGCCCTGGCCGGCGACGCTCTTGGCGTGGAGGGATGGTCGGTGCGATGACAGCGGATGAACGCAGGACACGGGTCCGGGAGGTACGCCGCCGGCTCGCGCAGGAAGGGCCGACGTGGACGCGGGGCTTCGCGGCGGACTTCCCGACGGTCACCGTGCCCGAGCGCGATTGCGACCAACTGCGCGACGTGCTGATCTCCGAGGGCGCGCAGACGGTCGTCGAGGTCGGTCTCGCCTACGCCAGTTCCGCGCTCGCGATCGGTGAGGCGCTGGTCACGGTCGCCCCGCCGCGTCCCCGGCACATCATCATCGACCCGTTCCAAGAACGTGAGTGGTCGAACGCGGGCTGGGACCTGCTGCGCTCCGCGGGGCTGGACGCGATCGCCTCGCTCATGCTCGCTCCTTCGTCGATCGCGCTCCCGCAACTCCTCACCGAGGGTCTGGTCGCCGACGCGGCCTTCGTGGACGGCAGTCACCGGTTCCACGAAGTCTTCGTCGATTTCTACTATCTTCGCAAGATCGTCCGGCCCGGCGGGCTGATCGTCATCGATGACGCCTGGGCGCCGTCGGTGCGCACCGCCCTGCGGTACTACGAGCGGAACCTGGGGTGGACGGTCATCCCCGACGCCTTCCCCGACGGAACCCTGATGAAGGCCGCCGCCGCCCCCCGGGCCGAGTCGGTGCCCCGGTGCCAGGCCATCCGCTTGCCTGATCCGTCGTTCGAGCCGCCCTTCGAAGAGTTCCACGCCTTCTGAGCTTGTCGGTCAACCTCCGTCCGCGTCGAGCTGTGCGCGCACCCATGCGGGATCGGGGTTGACATGCGGCCGGCCCGCCACGAGGACGGTCGGTACGGTCTCATTGCCGTCGTTGGCCGCCCGCACCGCTGCCGCTCCAGCCGGATCACGCCAGATGTCGACCCAATGCAGCCGGCCGGCCCTGCGGCCCAACCGGATACGCAGCCGCAGACAGTACCGACAGCCCGACCGCCAGAAGACGACCGGCCGGCCATCGACCGCGCTGCGGCGTTGTGCCTCCAGCGCACCGATCGACCTCGGGAAGATCAGAGGCGAGTTCACGCCCGCGAGCAGCGCGAACACCAGCAGGAGCGTTACGGCCTCGCCGGGGCTCCCGCTGGAGAACAGGCCGGCCGCGACGACTGAGCCGCAGAGTACGAGCAGTATGGGCAAGGTCCAAGCGCGCGTCATGATGACGCAGGCTATCGATGTCGAGGAGACCTGCGGGCGGGCGCCGCGGTTCAGGCAACGTTCCTATTCGGACATCGTCCGATAAGTGCGACGATCAACTCCGGTCAGCGTTGCAGGCCACCCACCGAAAGGATCGTCACGGAGCGAGCACGATGGTAGGGATCTGGCCACCGGTGCGAAGACCTTATTGATTACGATCGCCTATCGGTGCAAAGTCTTTTAGGACCAAGCACGGATGCTGCGTCCACGGCATGACGCAGCTCCTCTACGACTGGCACCTAGGCGTCCGCAGCAAGCGATGACGCCGGCGCTTCACTGGGACACCGGACCTCGTCCCGCTGCGTACTGCGCACGTCGATGGCACCACCTGTCCGTACCCCCGGATCCGTTGAACAGCGCACGTACCACCTCGCGGCCATGGTGTACGGACGCCCGTGAGGTGGGCCGGCACGTCGTGCACCCCTCCTCTGGATCGGTAGGAGACCCCGAGATGCCCGCACGGTTCAGCATTTCCCCCACCGAGCGGCCGCCTGGAGCGGTGGCCGTACGGTGCGACGGACGTTCCCCCGTCACCTATGCCGAACTCGACGCCCGCTGTACCCGACTGGCCAACCGCCTGCGGGCACGCGGCGTCGGTCCGGAGACCGTCGTCGCCGTCTCCCTGACCGAACGCGCCGACACCTTGGTGGCCCTGCTCGCCATTCTGCGGGTGGGCGGCGTCTACCTGCCGCTGGACACCACGGCACCGGCCGAGCGCCGGCGGGAGGTGCTGGGGGACAGCGGTGCCCGCGTGGAGCTGCGCGACGGCCCGCACCCCGGTGCCGAGCCCGTTCTGGAGGGCCGGGCCGATTCCCCTCTGGCCGGCACCGACCCCACGGACGCCAACACGGCGTACCTCCTCTACACCTCGGGGACCACTGGGCGCCCCAAGGGCGTGTGCGTCTCCCGCGCGGGCCTGGCCACGCACCTCGACGACATGGCCGAGCGGCTGGAACTGGTGGCGGAGGACCGCGTTCTGTGGTTCGCCGCGCCCCATGTGGACGTCGCGCTGGAGCAGGCCCTGACACCCCTGCGGGTCGGCGCCACCGTGGTGACGCGCGGACCCGGGTTGCTGTCCTTCGATGAACTGGCCGATCTCATCGATCGCCACGCGGTGACCGTCGCCAACCTGCCGGGTGGTTACTGGAACACGTTCGCCTCGTCCCTGACCGGACATCACCGTGCCGCCTGCCGACGGCTGAGACTGATGATCTCGGGCAGTGAACGCATGTCCGCCCGTGCGGTGGCGAACTGGCAGCGGCTCCTTCCGGACGTGCCACTGCTCAACGCCTACGGACCCACCGAATCCGTCATCACCTCGACCCTCTTCCGGGTGCCGGCCGATAGGACACCGCGGGACGAGATTCCCATCGGCACCGCCTGCGGGACGCGCGCCCTGCGCGTGCTGGACCAGCGGATGGCGCCCGTCCCCAGCGGACAGGTCGGCGAGTTGTACATCGGCGGTGCTCCACTGGCCCGGGGATACCTGGCCCGTCCGGCGACGACCGCGGAACGCTTCGTGCCCGATCCGTACGCGGACTCCCCGGGTGCCCTGATGTACCGCACCGGCGACCTGGTCCGGGAGACCAACGGCGGGGACCTGGAATTCGTCGGCCGCGCCGACGACCAGGTGAAGATCAGAGGCTTCCGAGTGGAGCCGGCGGAGGTGCGGATCGCCCTGGAACGCCACCCCGCGGTACGTCACTGCGCCGTACTGGGGCGGTCCGCCCCCGGCGGCCGAACCACCCTGGTCGCCTACGTAGTGGCCCCCGACACCCCCGCCGCGGAGCTGGTGGCCCTGGCCCGCCGATTACTTCCGCCGCATATGGTGCCCACTGTCGTACCGCTGTCGGCCCTGCCGCTGACCGCGGACGGCAAACTGGACCGAGCGGCCCTCCCCGAACCCGCCCAGGCCACCCCCGACACCACCGCCGTCGCCACCACCCCCGACACCACCGCCGGAACCATCCACGAGGCGGAGCTGTCCGCCACACAGAAGGCGCTGGCCAAGATCTGGCAGAGAATGCTGCGCGTACCGCGGGTCGGCAAGGACGACAACTTCTTCGCCCTGGGCGGTGACTCGCTGGCCGCGCTGCAACTGGCCGCCGAACTCATCAGCGCATACGGGCCCGACCTGCCCGCCCAAGCGGTCTTCTCCGCGACCACGCTGGCCGAACTGGCCGCCGTCCTCGACCAGGTCACCGGTGCGGCCGAGGCGGAGTCCGCCGCGGCCCCGCACCAGCCCGGACAGAACGGCGCGCACCCCGCCACCGCGGGCACCGCCCAGCCGGAGGACGGCGGCGGCCTGTCGGCCGGCCAGCGGTCGCTGTGGTTCCTGGAGCGCTGGGCGCCGGGGACGGCCACCTACAACGTGCCCTGGGCGTTCGAGCTCAGCGGTCCGGTCGAGCCCACCGTGCTCCAAGCGGCCCTGCGCACGGTCGTGGCCAGGCACGAGGTGCTGCGCTCGGTCTTCGTCGAGGACCTCGGCGAGCCGCGGCGCGTGATCCGCCCGGATCTGACGCTCGACCTGGAGCTCGTGGACCCGGCGGACCAGGAGGGGTCGGTCCACGCCCGGCTGCGGGCCGCGGCCCGGGACCCGTTCGACCTGGAGCGCGGCCCGCTGTTCCGAGCGGTCCTGGCACGCGGAGACGAGCAGCGGGCGGAGCGGACGGTCCTGCTCACCGTCTTCCACCACCTGGTCTGGGACGAGCTGTCCCTGGCGGTCTTCGAGCGCGAACTCGCCGAGGCGTACACCGCGGCCCTGGAGCGGCGCGAGCCCGCCCTGCCGCCGCTGACCGCCGGTTACGACGACTTCGTCGCCTGGCAGACGAGGACGGCCGCCGGCGCGCCGCACCGAGCCGCGCTCGACCACTGGGCCCGCCGTCTGGCCGGTGCGCCGACCCTGCTGCGGCTGCCCACCGACCGGCCCCGGCCGGAACACCCCTGCTACGACGGCGCCACCGTGGAGTTCGCGGTGCCGGTGAGCGTCGGCTCCCGGGTGCGCGCCCTGGCCCGGCAGGAGGGCGCCACCCCCTTCCTCGTGCTGCTCACTTCCTGTGCCGCGACGCTGCGCAGGTACAGCGGCCAGGAGGACATGGTGCTCGGCACCCCCGTGGCCGGCCGGAGCAGGCCCGAGTTCGAAGGACTGATCGGAAACTTCGTCAACCTGCTCGCCCTGCGCCTCGACCTCTCCGGCGAGCCCACCTTCCGGGAGCTGTTGCGCAGGGTCCGCACCGCCGTGCTGGCCGACTTCGGCCACCAGGACGTGCCGTTCGAGGCCGTGGTGGACCGGGTGCTCGGCCACCGCCCGACCGCACACGCCCCCCTGGTACAGGCGGTCTTCGAGATGCACCGGCACGCCGACGACGGGTGGCGGGCCGGACCGCTCACCGCCCGTCGTGCGCTGGTCCCCACCGGGACCGCGAAGTTCGACGTCGGCTGGCAGGTCACCGACGACGGACGCAGCTTCCACGGAGTGGTCGAGTACAACACCGGGCTCTTCGACGCGGACACCGTGCGGGAACTGGTCGAGGAGTGGAAGGCCCTGTTGCGCGACGCGGTGCACGAGCCGGACACCGCGACCCGCGTCTGGCGAGGGGGCACGGCGCGCCCCGCGTCCGAGTCGGCACCGAGGGGAACGGCCATGGATGCCACACCAGCTGAGCACCGGTCGAGCAGACCGGCACCGACCGCCACCAACGCGCGGCAATCCGCCGCCCGGCAAAGCGGCCGGGCGCGCCCGGCCGACGAGGAGACCTTGGAACACCTGCTCCGTTCCCGCCCCGGCGGTGCCGATCCGAAGCGGCCCGCGGTGGTCGTCGAGGGGGCGTACCTCAGCCACCCGGAGCTGACCGCGTCGGCAACCCGCCTCGCCCACCGGCTGCGCTCGCTCGGGGTCGGCCCCGGGGTCGTGGTGGGCGTGCTGGCCGAGCGCTCCCTCGACCTGGTCGTGGCGCTGCGCGCGGTGGTGGCGTCCGGCGGTGCCTACCTCCCGCTCGATCCGGAACACCCGGCCGAGCGCCTGGAGCACATGGTCACCGAGGTGGCGGCGCCGGTGGTCCTCGCCCAGCGCCGGTTCGCCCACCTGCTGCCCGCGGGAGAGGCCACCGTCGTGGACCTCGACGACCCGGACCGCTGGGCCGGGGAGTCCGACCAGCCCCCGGCGCCACTGGCCGGCCCCGCGGACCCCGCGTACGTGATCTTCACCTCCGGCTCCACCGGGCGGCCCAAGGCCGTCGCCACCTCCCACCGGGCCATCCACAACCGGCTCGTCTGGATGGACCGTCGGTTCCCGCTCGCCGCGGACGATGTGGTGCTCCAGAAGACGCCCTTCGGCTTCGATGTGTCGGTGTGGGAGTTCTTCTGGCCGCTGATGACCGGTGCGCGATTGGTCCTGGCCCGCCCCGGCGGCCACCGGGACCCCGGCTACCTGCGCGACCTGATCATGGCCGAGCGGGTGACCACCGTGCACTTCGTCCCCTCCATGCTCCGCGTCTTCCTCGCCCAGCCGGGTGTCGAGGACTGCCGGTCGCTGCGCCGGACCGTGTGCAGCGGGGAAGAGCTGCCGCCACGGCTGGTCAACGACTTCCTCGGCCGGATGCCCGGGGTGCTGCACAACCTCTACGGTCCGACCGAGGCCGCGGTCGACGTCAGCGCCTGGCGGTGCCGGCCGCTGCCGCGGACGGCCGGTACCACGCCGATCGGGCGCCCGATCAGCGGCGTGCGGCTGCATGTGCTCGACTCCACCGGCGAACCGGTCCCGGCCGGTGCTCCGGGAGAGCTCTACATCGGCGGCGTGGCCGTGGCCATCGGCTACCTCAACCAGCCACGGCTCACCGCGGACCGCTTCGTGCCCGACCCGTTCCGCGATGACGGAAGCCGGCTCTACCGCACCGGCGACGCCGCACGCCGGCGCGAGGACGGAGAGCTGGAATACCTGGGCCGGCTGGACGACCAGATGAAGATCCGCGGTCAGCGGGTCGAGCCGGGGGAGATCGAGGCCGTGCTGGAAGGGCACCCGGCGGTGTCGACGGCGGTGGCGGTACTCGTTCCCGACGGCGAGGACCACCGTTTGCAGGCCTACGTGGTGGTGGCGCCCGGAGACGAGGTCGACGCCGCGGAACTGCGCGACCGGGCCGGATCCGTACTGCCGGACCACATGGTTCCCACGCACTTCCGCCGCCTGTCCGCCGTGCCGCTCACCGCCAACGGCAAAGTGGACCGGTCCGTCCTGCGGGCCGGGGACGCCGGGGACCCCCTGCCGTCCGGCGCGCCCCTGCCCGAAGCGGGCGGCGCGGACGGTGACGAGCCGGTGGAGCACGTGCTGAACCGCATCTGGTCCATGGTGCTCAACGTGCCCGGACTCCACCGGGACCAGGACCTGTTCACCTCGGGGGCGCACTCGCTCAACGCGGTCCGCGTGCGGGCCAGGATCGCGGTGGCGCTGCACACCGACATCCCCCTGCGCGCGATGTTCGAGTCCCGGACCGTCGCCGAACTCGCCCGGTCCGTCCGGGCGAGTGCCGACTCCGTCGATGAGGTGGAGCGACGGGCCTCGGCCGTGGCCTCGCTTCCGCCGCTGGGTGACGCCGAGTGGGTGCGTGCGGTGACCGAACTCGATGTCGAGGTGAGGTGAGATGAGCGCTTTCTGGCAGCCCATCGTCCGGGCCGGCGAGCCGACGGCACCGCTGTCGGCCGGTCAGCGGTCCCTGTGGTTCCTCGACCGGTGGGCACCGGGCACGGCCACCTACAACCTGCCCTGGGTCCAGCGGCTGAGCGGGCGCCTCGACCCGGCTCTGGTGGAGCGCGCCCTGCGCGGTGTCGTCGAGCGGCACGAGGCGCTGCGCACGGTGTTCTCCGCGGCGCTCGGGGAGCCGAGGCAGGTGGTCCGCGCGGAGGCCGAGGTGCCGTTCACGGTACAAGACCTCACCGAGGAGCCGGATCCGGAATCCCGGTCGGCGCTGCTGCTGCACGATGTGGTGCGCCGGCCGTTCGACCTGGAGCGAGGGCCGCTCCTGCGCGGCTGCCTGCTCAAGACGGGGCAGGACCGGTGGATCCTGGCGGTGGTCTTCCACCACATCATCTGGGACGAGCTGTCCACGGCCGTCTTCGAGCGGGAGCTGGCCGAGCTGTACACCGCCGCCGAGCAAGGCCGGCCACCGGCCCTGGAGCCCCTTCCGGTGCAGTTCACCGACTACGCCCGCTGGCAGCGGGAGCGGATGACCGGGGCCGCCTACGAGCGCGAACTGAAGTACTGGGAAGAGCGGCTCGCCGACGCGCCGGAGTCGTTGGCCCTGCCCACCGACCGGCGCCGTCCGGCGGCCCAGACCTTCCGCGGTGCCACGGCCACCGTGCCGCTCCCCGGGGACCTGCTGGACCGGACGCGCGAGGTGGCACGGCACGAGGGCGCCACCGGCTTCATGGTGCTGCTGGCCGCGTTCGCCGCCCTCGTGCACCGGCACACCGGCCAGAGCGACCTGGTGCTCGGCACCCCGGTGGCCGGCCGGGACCGGCTGGAACTCGAGGGTCTGCTCGGATACTTCGTCAACATGCTTCCGCTGCGGATCGACACCGGTGCGGAGCCCACCTTCAGAGACCTGCTGGAGCGGGTCCGCGACGGTGTACTGGAGGACTTCGACCACCAGGACGTGCCGTTCCAGGCCGTGGTGGACCGGGTGCTCGCCGGCCGACCGGCCGGCCACTCCCCGTTGGTCCACGTCGTCTTCGGCTACCACGACGGCCGGGGTGCGGACCGGCTGCGCCTCGGTGACGCGATCGGCCACCCGGTGCCCACCGACACCGGCACCGCCAAGTTCGACCTGATCTGGTCCGTCTGTGACGAGGACGCGGGGGCACGGCTCGAGATCGAGTACAACACCGACCTCTTCGACGAGTCGACCGCGGTGCGCATGGCGCGGCGCTGGGTGAAGCTGCTGGACGCGGTGCTGGCCGACCCCGAGGCCGGCATCGCCCGCGTCGACCTGCTCACCGACGAGGACCGCGCGGTGGTCCAGCCGGTGGCCGCGCCCCGGGTGCCGGCCGGCGCCAGACTGCACGAGACCTTCGAACGGATCGTGGCCGAACACCCCGAGCACATCGCCGTCAGCCACGGCGAGGAGCGCCTCACCTACGCGGAGCTGAACGCCCGAGCGAACCGGCTGGCCCGGTTCCTGCGATCGCGTGGCATCGAGCGGGGAGACCGGGTCGGGCTGTCGCTGGAGCGCGGTTTGGCCCAGGTCGAAGCGGTGCTCGCGGTGCTCAAGGCGGGAGCCGCCTACGTACCCGTCAACCCCGCCGACCCGGTCGACCGGCAACAGCTGATCTTCGGTGACGCGCGGGTCCGGCTGGTGCTGCGCGACGAGGACGTGGCCGCCGCGGCGGCATCCCGGACGTGGCCGGAGGGGAACCTGTCCCTCGCGGGCTCGGCCGAGGACTCCGCGTATGTGATCTTCACCTCCGGTTCCACCGGGCGCCCCAAGGGGGTGGAGGTGGCACACCGCAACGTCACCGCCCTCTTCGAGGCGGCGGCCGGGAGATTCGGTTTCCGCGCGGACGACGTGTGGACCGCGTTCCACTCCTACGCCTTCGACTTCTCCGTATGGGAGATGTGGGGGGCCCTGCTGTACGGAGGACGGTTGGTCGTGGTGCCCCTGGAGATCGCGCGGGCACCCGGGCGGTTCGCCGAACTGCTGGTGCGCGAACGGGTCACCATCGTCAGCCAGACCCCGTCCGCGCTGGCCCAGCTGACCTCCGCGCTGGCCGACATCCCCGTTCCGGCCGAGGACCTGCGGTGGGTGGTGCTGGGCGGCGAGGCGTTGCAGCCGCACCACGTCGCCACCTGGTTCGAACGGGCCAAGGCCCCGGCGGCCCGGCTGTGCAACATGTACGGGATCACCGAGACCACTGTGCACGTGACCGCACATCACATCGAGTCCGCGGGCTCCTTCGAACACAGCGTCATCGGCCGCCCGCTGCCGCACCTGTCCGTCGCGGTGCTCGACCCGCACGGTGCGCCGGTGCCGATCGGTGTGGTGGGCGAAATGGTGGTCGGCGGGGCCGGTGTGGCCAAGGGCTACGTGGGCAATCCCCGGCTGACCGCCCACCGGTTCGCTCCCGGACCGGTGCCCGGGGACACCTCACCGTGGTATCGCACCGGCGACCTGGCCCGGTGGCGCGGGGACGGCACCCTGGAGTACCACGGCCGCGGCGACGACCAGGTGAAGATCCGCGGCTTCCGGATCGAGCCGGGCGAGATCCGCCATGCGCTCCTGGCACACCCGCAGGTCCACGACTGCGCGGTGGTCGCGCACCAGGACCCGGACGCCCCGCCCCATCTGGTCGCCTACGTGGTGGGCGAGGCCGGCGCCGCCGAGGTCCGCGCCTTCCTCGGCGCGCGGCTCCCGGCCCACCTGGTGCCGTCCATCGTCATGTCGCTGGACGAACTGCCGCTGACCTCCAACGGCAAGGTGGACCGGCGTGCGCTGCCCCGGCCCCGGGCCGAGGCCGAGCGCGGCACCGGGCACACCCCACCGGAGACCGACGCGGAGCGGCTGGTGGCCGAGGCGTGGCAGGAGGTACTCGGCGTGGCGGACATCGGGAGGGAGGACAACTTCTTCTCCCTCGGCGGCGACTCCATCCGCAGTGTCCAGGTGGCCGGGACGCTCCACAAGCGGGGGTACGAACTGGACCTGGAGGCGTTCTTCACCACCCCACAACTGGCCGAACTGGCGTCCCGGCTGCGACGCGCCGACGGGTGCGCCGACACCGGCGGCCGGACGCCGTTCGAGCTGGTCCCCGCCGCCGACCGCGACTTCCTCCCGGCCGGCCTGGACGACGCCTATCCCATGACCTCCATGCAGCTGGCCATGGTCTACCACATGGAGGCCGACCCTGGGCGCCGCCCCTACCAGAACGTCAACAGCTACCGGATGTCCGGCGACTTCGACGAGAAGGCCTTCGCCGCCGCGCTCGCCGAGGCCATGCACCGGCACCCGGTCCTGCGCACCAGTTTCGACCTGGTCTCCTTCAGCGAACCGATGCAACTGGTCCACCGGGACGCGCCGGTGCCGCTGACGGTGGAGGATCTGCGCGCGGTGGGCGAGTCCGAGCAGCTGACCCGCGTCACGGACCTGGCGCTGCGCGAGTGGGCCGTCCCCTTCGACCTCACCACCGCCCCGCTGCTGCGGGTCGTCGTGCAACGCCTCGCCGAGGACGTCTACCAGCTCACCCTGGTCGAACACCACGCCATCCTGGATGGCTGGAGCTTCACCTCGCTCTTCGCCGAACTGCTGGAGCGGCACGCCGCACTGCGCGACGACCCGGCGTCCCCTCCGCCGCCGGCGCCCACCTCCCTCTTCCGGGACTACGTGGCCCTGGAGGCCGCCGCCAAAGCGTCCGCGGTGTCGCGGGAGTTCTGGGCACGGCGGATGTCCGGGGTCCGCCCGACCCGGTTGGGCAGCACCGCGAAGCGGGGTGAGGGACGCGGTGCCGACACGGGTGTGGTGGAGCGCGTGCTGCCGGACGCGCTGGCCGCCCGCGTCCCGGCGTTGGCCGCGGCCGGCGGGGTCGGCGCGAAGAGCGTCGCGCTGGCCGCCCATGTGGCGGCGATCTCCCGGCTGGCCCGCACCCACGAGGTGGTGACCGGGCTCACCGTCAACGGCAGGCTGGAGGACGGGGCCGGTACCGAGGCCCGCGGTGTCTTCCTGAACACCGTCCCGCTGCGCGTACCGCTCGACGGGCAGACCTGGACCTCCCTGGTGCGCGAGGTGCACCAGCAGGAGAGCGAGATCACACCGCACCGCAGGACGCCGTACAGCGAGATCGCCAGACACCTGGCCGACCCCACCCTGGACTGCAGCTTCACCTTCAACCGGTTCCACGCCCTGGGCCGTCTCCCGGCCGCGCAGACCCGCATCGTGGACCCGCGGCTCGGTGTGGAGCCGACGGTGCGCCGAGAACCCAACCACTTCGCGCTGAACGTGGCGTTCGTTCAGGACCCGACGTCGGACCGGGCCATGCTGATCGTGGACAGCGCGGACAGCACCCTTACACCCGATCAGCTCCACCAGTACGTCGCCGACTTCCTGGCGGCGATCCAGCACATGGCCGACGTACCGGACGGCTCCGTCACCACGTGGCGGGGCGGAGAGGGACCCCGATGAGTGAACCACGACCGCCGGAGACCTACACGGTGGTGGTCAACGACGCCGGCCAGTACTCGGTGTGGCCGGCCCACCGGGCAGTGCCCGGAGGCTGGCGGGAGACCGGCTTCCGGGGCGACCGGGACAGCTGCCTCGACCACGTCGAGAACGTGTGGGAGGGGCCGCGTCCCGCCACGCCGCGTCCCGCCTGATCCCCCGGCGTGGTGGCCCCGGGGAGGAGGTGAGGCACCTGGAGTTCCGTGCCCCGGACACCGGAGCACCGTCTGCCACCCCTCGCCAACCGATCGCCCGACAACCCAAGGAGTGCAACATGTCGCGTCAGAAGGGCACCGGCCCGGGTGCGTTCAGCCCCGAGGGAGACCCGGTCGAGCTGTACTCGATCCTGCGGGCCGGCCGGACGCCCCAGGTGGTGGACAGCGCACTGCCCCGCGAAGCCTCGGTACTGGAACTCGGCGCGGGCACCGGACGTGTCACCCACCCACTGATCGCTCTGGGACACCGGGTGGTCGCGGTCGACCACAGCGCCGAGATGCTGGCCAGGATCGAGGGAGCCGAAACCGTCCACGCCGAGATCCCGGACCTGCGACTCGGACGGACCTTCGACGCCGTGGTGCTCGGCTCCTGCCTGGTCAACTTAACCGACGCGGAAGTGCGCTACGAGATGATGGCCACGGCCAGGCGCCATGTGCGCCCCGGCGGCAGCGTACTGATCGAACGGGCACTGCCCGAGTGGTTCACCGGGGTCGGCGAACCCAGGGTGTGGGACGACCTCACCGCCACCCTGCTCACCGTGGAGCGGCTCACCCCCGATCTGGTGCGCGCGTTGATGGAGTACCGCTGGCAGGGGCGCCGTTGGACGCACCTCCAGATCGTCCAGTTCCTCGACGACAGCACCATCGACACCTACCTGGAGGCGGTCGGGCTGCGTCGCAAGGAATGGCTCACCGAGGACACCTCATGGCTCGCCGCCTGCCCCGTCAGCTGATCAGTCCAAGAGAGCGAGGCGCCTTCGTGCACGCTTCCCGCACGGCCCCCCGGACCGAGGGAGACTGGTTCTGGCTACCGGTGCCCCGCCCGCACGCCGCCATCCGACTGCTCTGTTTCCCCCACGCGGGTGGCGACGCCACCGCCTTCACCTCGCTCGGCCGGCTGCTGCCCGAGGAGATCGAGCTGTGGGGGGTGCGGATGCCCGCGCGGGGCGGGCGCGCCCGCGACCCCTACCCGGAGAGTTTCGGCGCACTGGTCCACGCGGTCGGCGAGGCCGCGCTGCCCCACCTCGACCGGCCTTACGCCGTGCTCGGCCAGAGCATCGGCGGACTGGTCGGCTACGAGGTGGCCAGGAAGCTGAGCGCCCGGCTGGCCCCGACGGCCTGCGTCGTCATCGGATTCGCGCCCCCGCACACCTGGCGGGAGACACCAGGTTCCGGCGGCGACGCCGACGTGCGCGACCTGGTGGACTTCATGCTCCGCAACGACGCGCGGGCCGGCGCGGTGATCAACCATCCGGCCCTGCGGGAGATGGTGCGACGGGTGCTCCTGGCCGACATGGGTCTGGTCCGCAGCTACCGGGACCCGGGCACCGGACCGCTGGACTGTCCCCTCCAGGCCATCCTCGGGGCCGACGACGAGGCGGTCACCGCGGGGGAGATGGAGGAGTGGAAACGCTGCTCCACCGGTGGCCACCGGCTCGATGTGCTGCCGGCCGGGCACCTGGTGCTCCAGTCCGGCGAGACCGCCGCGCGGCAGGTGGCCGCCATCGTCCGGGACCTGCTGCTGCCGTCCCTGTACCAGTGAGTCACTCGCCGATGACGGGCCGAGGAACCGCGACCGATGCCGGCAGACCTAAGGACCAGCATGAACACCGTGACCAGTACCACCGTCCTGCCCGACCTCACCGACCCCGCGTTCTGGGCGCGCGAGGACAGCCACCTGATCCTCCGTGAGCTGCGCCGACGGGCGCCGTTGTGGCGACTGGAGTCGGCCGCGGAGGGGCCGTTGTGGTGCGTGCTCTCCTACGCGTTGGCCGGCGAGGTCCTGGGCGACGCGGCCCGGTTCAGCTCCGAGCGCGGATCTCTGCTGGGCACCGGCAGGGACCGGGCGCCGGCCGGCGCGGGGAAGATGATGGCGCTCACCGACCCGCCGCGCCACCGGGAGCTGCGGAATCTGGTGCTGCCGTTCTTCACCAAGCGGAAGGCGGCCGAGCTCAGCGGACGCGTGGCCGACCTGACCCGGCAGGTGGTGCACGGCGCGCTGGAAGCGGCGGAGACCGACTTCGTCAGGGACATCAGCACGGCGGTTCCGCTGACCGTCATGTGCGATCTGCTCGGCGTCCCGGACGAGGACCGGGACCATGTGGTGCGGATGTGCGACCGGGCGTTCCTCGGCGACACCCCCGCAGAGCGCGCCGAGGCACACCAGCAACTGCTGCCCTACCTGTTCGCCCTCGGACTGCGTCGCCGGGCCGACCCGCGGGACGACATCATCAGCTCGCTGGTCACCCACGAGGTGGACGGCCGTCGGCTGCCGCTGGACGAGGCTCTGCTCAACTGCGACAACATCCTGGTCGGCGGGGTGCAGACGGTACGTCACACCTCGACCATGGCGATGCTCGCGCTGACCCGGCACCCGGACGCCTGGCGGGCCATGCGCGAGGACGGATACGACCCCGAGCTCGGGGTCGAGGAGCTGCTGCGCTGGACCTCGGTGGGCCTGCACGTGCTGCGCACGGCCCGGACGGACACCGAACTCGCCGGACAGCGCATCCGGGCAGGGGACCGAGTGGTGGTCTGGACACCGGCCGCCAACAGGGACGAGGCGGAGTTCGAGGACCCCGGCCGACTGCGGCTGGACCGCACCCCGAACCGGCATCTGGCCTTCGGCTGGGGACCGCACTACTGCATCGGTGCGCCACTGGCCCGGGTGGAGCTGGCCTCGCTCTTCGGCGCCCTGGCCGAGGTGGCCGAAGGGGTCGAGGTGCTGCGGCCACCGGTGCCCAACCGCTCCCTCATCAACTTCGGACTCGACTCCCTCGTGGTGCGCCTGCACGCGAGGGAAACGGCCGGCCGGCCGCGCCCGGTCTGACCACCGTGCCGAACGCGGCCGCGCCGCACAGGTCCGTGCCCCGACGCGGACGGGGATCGAGGGACCGGGCGGGCCCTCGATCCCCGTGCCACCGAGCCGACGTGAGGGTTGGGCGTCACTCGGCCGGATCGGTCTCCCAGGGACGCGGGGGCTCGGCACGGGCCGGGATGTCGGCGTAGGACCGGGCGCGGTCCACGGCGGCGCCGATGGCATCGGTGACGCGCGCGTAGCCGCCCGCGGCCAGCACCGCGCCGAGGTCGCGCACACAGCCGGACAGCACCTCCGGGCCGCGCAGCAGCACCGCGCTCGCCAGTTCCACCGCCCGCGCGCCGCTGAGCAGGAAACGCGCCACGTCCGCGCCGGACCGCGCCCCGTTCGTTCCGACCAGCGGCAGCTCGCGATCGGCGGCGAACGTCTTCGACACCCAGTACAGGCTCACCGGGAGCATGCCGGGCCCGCCCACGGCACCCCATGAACCGAGCACCGGCTCGCTCGTCACCGGGTCCGGCCAGAACCCGTTGAACCGCCCGATCATCGCGACGGCGTCCGCGCCCGCGCCCCGCGCGGCGGCCGCCAGGGCCAGGGGGCTGTCGGCCTGGGCGGGCAGCTTCACGATGAGGGGAGCGTCGAGCGCGGCACGCACGGTGCTGGTGTAGTGCCGCACCATCTCCGCGCCCGTGACCTGCCGGACGGCCGTCGCCTCCCGGCCGTGCGGTGCGCCGATGTTGAGCTCGACCGCCGAGACCACCTGCGCCATCTCGCGGGCGATGCGCGCGGCCGGTTCCGGCTCGGCCACGGTGATGCTGCCGATGATGTGTGCGCCGAGGTCGCGGGCGCGCCGGCCGGTGCGCTCCAGCATCGCCAGCCAGCCGTCGAGCGAGGCGAGCCCCGACCGGCACAGCAGGGTCTCGTCACCGCCGCGCCGCCGCCAGTCGACCTGGTCACCGGCGCGGTCCAGCAGCGCGTAGTCCGCGATGAGCAACTGCCGTGCCGCCGCCGGGGATTCGTTGACCGATTTCGCGACCACGGCGCCGGCCCCGGCGTCGAGGCAGGCGAGGATTCCCCGCTCGGTCATGGTCGCCTCCGACGAGGCGGCCATGACCGGGTTCTTGAGCCGCAGCGGCCCGATCGTGGTGGACAGGTCGGTCATGCGACGAGCTCCTTCTGGGGGGCCGGGTCGGCCAGGTGGTCCACGCGCCGGCCGATCATGAACACACACCCCGCGCTGAGCAGACCGGTCGCCGCGAGGAACAGGGCCACCGGGAGGTACTGACCGCCCTGACCGGCGAGGGCGACCGCACCGAGGGGCGCGAGACCGCCGCCCAGGATGCCCGCGAGCTGGTAGCACAGGGAGATACCGGTGAACCGGACGTCGGCGGGGAACAGCGCCGCGGCGAACGCGGGCAGCGGGCCGTACACCAGTGACCGCCCGAGGTTGAACAGGATCATGCCCAGCCAGAGCAGCACCACGCTCCCGGTGCTCGCCAGCGAGAACAGCGGAACGGACAGCGCCGCCGTGGCCAGGGTGCCGACCAGGATCACCGGCTGTCTGCCCCGGCGGTCGGCCAGGACGGCGGCCGTCGGCAGGGACACGATCTGCACGACGGCCACCAGCATGGTCCCGATCAGCAGCTCGTTGGAGCTGAAGCCGAGGTGCTCGGTGCCGTAGCTGGTGAGGAACGTGGTGGACAGGTAGAACCCGGTGAGGGTGACGATGATGGCGCCCGTGCCCAGCACTACCGCGACCCAGTGATCACGCAGCACGGTGCCCAGCGGCAGCCGCCCCTTGTCCTGTTGCCGCGGGACCTGGACCTCTTCGACGCGTGCACGGACGAACTGCCCGATCGCGATCAGGACGGCGGACAACAGGAACGGGATCCGCCAGCCCCATGTCCGCACCGCGTCCGCGGACAGCGTCTCGACCAGCGCGAACACGCCCGCGGCCAGCAGGAGGCCCAGAGGAGAGCCGACCTGTGCGAACGACCCGTAGAAGGTGCGGCGGCGGGCGGGTGCCCGTTCCACACCCAGCAGCACCGCGCCGCCCCATTCGCCGCCGACGGCGAGTCCCTGGAGAAAACGCAACGCCGTCAGCAGGATCGGCGCGGCGATGCCGATGGCCGCGTAGGTGGGGAGCAGGCCGATCGCGAACGTCGAGAAGCCCATGAGCAGCAGGGTGACGATCAGGACGTGCTTGCGCCCGACGCGGTCGCCGAGGTGGCCGAAGACGATGCCACCGAGCGGCCGCGCGAGGAACCCGATCGCGAACGTGGCGAACGCGGACAGCGTCCGCGCGGTCGGGCTCAGCGAGGGGAAGAACAGGTCACCCAGGGCCAGCGCGGCCGCCGTGCCGTAGATGTAGAAGTCGTACCACTCGACCATCGTGCCCACCAGCGAGGCCACGGCCACCCGGCGCAACTGGCGGCGTTCGGTGTTCACCCTCTCTCCTCCCGGATCTCGCGCACGAGGGACACCGCCGCCGAGGCGAGCATCGACGTGTCGTTGGACACCACGACGAATCCGCACCCCTGGGCGATGGCCCGCACCGCGGGCCCGGCGGCGGCGAACGCCAGACCACACGGCTTCCCCGCCTCCGCGGCGTACCGCAACGTCCACGCGATCATCTCCCGCACCACGGGGTCATCGGGTGTGGTGCCCATCGACAGCGACAGGTCCGCCGCGCCGACGAAGACCGCGTCCACCGCGGGCAGCGCCAGGATGGCGGGTGCCGCCTCGATGGCCTGTTCGCTCTCCAGCTGCGGGACGCACAGGACACGCTCACCGACGTACTCGGCGGTGGGCCGCAGGCCCCAGCGCCCGGCGCGGCTGGTCCCGCCGGCGCCACGGTCGCCGTCGGGCGGGAACCGCACCGCGCGGCCCACCGCCTCGGCCTGGGCGACCGTGTCCACCTTGGGTACGAGCACCCCGGCGGCGCCCGCGTCCAGCACCTTCTGGAGCGTCGACGGCGTGTGGTCCGGTACCCGCACGAGCGGCGTCATGCCCAGTGCGGACGCGCTGTTCACCAGCCGGTACGCCGTCTCCAGGGTGAGGGGCGCGTGTTCGAGATCCACCACGACGAAGTCGAACCCGGCATGGGCCACGATCTCGACGGGCTCGGGGCCCGCCATCTTCAACCAGGTGCCGACCGGCACCCGCGATCCGGAGAAGAGGGTCATGGCCGCGGGTACTCCTCGGCGTTGAGCACCCAGCCCGGCTGGGCGGAGAAGTCGGCGCGGGGCGGGGAGAAGATGTCGATCAGCTGGTTCCGGCCCGGACCCACCGCCGCCGAGGTGTGCACGGTCGGCGGCGGGATCACGGTCACCGACGGGCTGCCGACGCGCACGTGGTCGTCGTCGCGCCAGGTGCGCGAATCCGTGGTCCACGGGGTGCGGATGTGATGCACGAACTCCCCGTCGACGGCCAGCGACACCTGCTCGAAGTCGTCGTGGTGGTGCGGCGAGAGCTCTGAGGGGTCCCGTGGCCCGTCACCGGCGGCGAGGAAGTTCACCATGAAGGCGCGCGTGCGGAAGATGCGGCCGAACCGCCCGGGTTCGGCGGGCACGTCGGCGAGTGGGTACACCCGCAGCCGGTCGCCGCCCACCGGAGCGGGCCAGGGGGTGAGCGGTGTGACGCGCGGGTGCGGATCGGCGTAGGAGGCGGCGTTGCGCGCGCGTTCCGCCCAGCCCGGCTCGTCGGTCCGGATCAGCCGTACCAGATCGCCGTCGCCGAGCGAGACGACGGTGCTGGGTCCGGGCGGAACCACGATCAAGCCCTGCCCGCGCAGCGTGACCTTCTCCGCCCCGGCGACCACTTCGGCGGCCGAGGAGTCGTGCACCAGGAGCACCACGTGTTCGTGGCGGAACTCCTCCCGGCCGAGCGACTCGCCGGGGGCGGGTGAGGTGTAGGCGAGCAGTACGTTCTGCGCCCGGGTGATCCAGGTGCCGCGGCCGAGGCCGGCGAAGTCGTGGTACTCGGGCGCGGCGATACCGGAGTCCGAGGCGGCCGGGGCGAGCCTGGCGCGGGGGTCGTCCTTGGTGTACACGGTGTCCCTCCTCAGTCGTCGGGTCGGTCGTCGGGTCAGTCGTCGAGCCCGAGCAGATAAGCCGGGTTGTCGCAGGTCATCCGGCGCAGATCCGTCTCGGGCAGGCCCAGGTCGAGGAGGGCGCCGCACACCCGCAGATACGCGTCCACCGGTTTGGGGTTGGCGGCCTGGCCGAGGTCGGAGGAGATCACGGTGTGCTCCGGGCCGATCCGCTCGATCCACTCGAGCAGCGACCGCGGATCCCAGTGCATATGTCCCTCGGGGTCGTACATGCCGACCTCGTGCTCGATGAACGCACCCAGCGCGACGAACTCCCGGCACTGCTCGGGCTCGGCGCCGATCACGAAATTGGGGTGGTTGACGATCAGCCGCCGGATGCCCTTGGCCTTGGCCGCTTCGAACAGCTGCCGGATGCTGTCGGGATACATGTGCCCGCCGGAGAGCAGCGCCCCGGTCTCGGCGACCACGTCCAGGATCTCGTCCACCTCGGGCCTGAGTTCGCCCGAGGAGTCCTGGATGTCGATGCGTTCGCAGGTCAGCGGAACGGTTTCGGTGGGGAAGCCGTCGCCTTCGCGGTGGCATTCGATGTGCCGGCCCGAGGACATGGTGGGGAACCACACCACCTTGCCGCCCATGCGCAGGGACATGCGCACCGCGTGCGGGTTGAGCCCCCCGACGAAGCTGTTGAGCGCGATTCCGCCGTAGACCTCGATGTTCAGGTCACGCAGCCGGGGTGCCATGGCGAGCACGTCCATGACGGTGTTGTGGTGGTGGGACTTGACCACCATGGCGCGCATGCCGAGCCGTTCCTGGGCGTCGATCGCCGCCTCGACATGGTCGAAGCGGCGGGGGAACGGACTGGGCCCGGAGTGGCAGTGCAGGTCGACGCTGCCTCGCAGAATCCTGGCCACCGGGTCGGATGTCGTGGTCATGGGAACTCCCTTCGCCCTCATGGATGTTCGCATTACACACTGAGGCGGCACGATGCGAACGTCAAGAGACGTTTCTGCTGCACGGGGCTTGTCTCTGTAGGGACTCGTTGTTCACGATGTAGATCAGCACTCGCTCTATGCGAACATCCCGAGTGATCTTTTCGAGGGAGCAGCGATGACCGAATCCATCGTCGAACGCGGGGCTCCGGTGGCCGGATCCGGCGTTCACCCCAAGGCCAAGGCCGCGATCCGCAGCGGTGTGCTCGCCTACTTCGTCGACCAGTTCGACATCTACCTGCCGATCGTGGCGCTCGCCCCGGCCGGCGCCTACTTCCAGTCGACGGGGATCGACGCGGGCACCGCCGCGCTGCTCAACGCGTTCGTCTTCGCCGCGACGCTCATCGCCCGCCCCCTCGGTGCCGCGATCTTCGGGCATTTCGCCGACACCCGCGGGCGCCGCACGAGCACGCTTGTCGCGGTCGCCGGGTTCGGCGTCACCACGGCGCTGATCGCGGCGCTGCCCGGGTACGAAACGATCGGCATGGCGTCGGCGGGGCTGCTCATCGCCCTGCGTTTCCTCGACGGCATCTTCCTCGGCGGGGAGTACACGACGGCGGTGCCGCTGGCCATGGAGTGGAGCCCCCGCCGGCACCGCGGCCTCGTGTCGGGCAGTATCACCTGCACCTCACCAGGCGCGTACGCCGTGGTCGCGGCCATCACGTTGATCCTGCTGTCGGTGATGCCCTCGGCCGGGGTGCACTCGGCCTACGCGCAGTGGGGCTGGCGGATCCCGTTCGCCGTCGGCGCCCTCCTCGCGGTGGTGCTCTTCCGGGCCTACCGCCGGGAAGTGGAGGAGCCCGCGACCGAGCGCACCCGCACCGGCTCGCCACTGCCGCTGCTGTTCAAGGGCGAACACCGGTCCACCATGGTGCAGGTCTTCGTCCTGATGACCGGCACCTGGCTGGCCACCAACGCCGGGATCGCGGTCCTGCCCGGACTGCTGACGTCACATGCCGGGCTGACCGGGCGGCAGGTGTCGGTGACGATGATGGTCGCCACCGCCGTCACCGCCGCGACCTATCCGCTGTTCGGGCTGCTTTCCCAACGGATCGGACGCCGGAGGTTCTTCATCGGGTACGGCCTGTCCGTCGTCGTGATCGGCGCACCGTCCTATGTCCTGGCCATGTCGGTCGGGAACGCGCTCGGCGCCGTCCTGCTCGCGAGCACGCTGGTCGTGGTCTTCACCATCGGCACCTTCGGTCCGATCGCGGCGTACCTCACCGAGCGTTTTCCGGACAGTCTGCGGGCCAGCGGCTACGGGGTCGGATACAGCCTCGCGCTGATCATCCCCGCGTTCTACGCCCTCTACCTGGACGGGATTTCCCACCTCCTGCCCGGACACCTGGCGCCGGTGGTGCTGGTCGTCGTGGCCGGTCTGCTCATCAGCGGCGGGGCGGCCGCCGGGCCGGAGACCAAGGACGTCGCCATGGGCCGCGATACGGTGGGTGGATCAGATGGCGATGAGGGAGTTCTCAGTGGCGCGTGAGGTCGACGGCGCGGTGTCCTCCGGTGACATCCAGGCGGTCAGCCGGGTCGGGCAGATCCTGGGCCTGTTCTCGGGGGAGAACCCGACCACGACCGTCGCGGAGGCGGCCGAGCGGCTCGGGCTGAACCGCAGCACGACCCATCGGTACTTCACCTCGCTGGTCGCCGCGGGCCTCCTGGAGCGCACCCGCGAACCGTCGCGGTTCGAGCCCGGCGGAATGCTGCTGCAACTGGGCGCGGCCGCGCTGGGCCGGCGTCAGGTGCTCGACGTGGCGCCCCCGTTCCTGCGCCGGTTGTGCCAGTCCACGCACCTGACCACGGTGATCAGCCTGTGGGGGTCGTCCGGTCCGGTCGTGTCGCGAACGGAGGAGGACAGCACCCGGTCGGTGCTGGTGACCGTGCGGGTCGGAACGCAGCTCGGGCTGCGCTCGGCGCAGGCGAAGGTCTTCCTCGCCTTCCTCTCCGACCAGCTGCGCGCGGACCGCCTGCTCGCGACGCTGCCGTCCGACGAACGGGAGGAGCTGACCGCGCAGCTGGAGGAGGTGCGCCGGACCGGCGTGGCCAGCGACCACCTCACCGACTCCGGCATCACCGCGATCGCCACGGGAGTCTTCGACGAGTACGGCATCTGCGCGACGATCGCCGTCGTGGGCACGATCCGCACGCTGCCGGTGGACGGCGGTCCCTTCCGCGACGACCTGCTGTCCGCGGCCGCCTCGATCTCCGAGCGCATGGGTGGTGTGGTACCCGTGGCATGACGGTAGGAGCCCATCGGGACGCGGACGGCTCCCTGGACTTCCCGCCTCCGGAGAGCGAAAGGAACACGGGCCATGACCGGCGACGATGTGCTGGAGATCCTGGACACGCTCCGAAAGGCCGGCGCGGACGTCTGGATCGGTGGCGGCTGGGGCATCGATGCCCTGCTGGGCAGGCAGACCCGCCCGCACCGCGATCTGGATCTCATGCACCGCCAGGAACAGGAGCCGGCGGTCGTCGCGGCCCTCGCCGAGGCCGGCTTCACCGAATCGCTCAACTGGCGCCCCGTGCGATTCGTCGTCGCCGATACGGCGGGACGCGAGATCGACCTGCACCCCCTGGCCTTCACACCGGATGGACGCGCCACCCAGGCTTCGCCGGAACCAGGGCGCCCGTTCATCTATCCGGCAGCGTGCTTCGTCACCGGCGTAATTCAGCACCGCACCGTTCCCTGTCTCTCCGCCGAACAGCAGGTCTCCTTCCACCAGGGCTACGAGCCCACCGACCACGACCGCCACGACATGGCCCGGCTCCGCGAAGCGTTCGGGATCGCTACGCACTTCTGAGCCGCTCCACTCGGCGGTAGCTGGTGAGCCGCGTGTTCCGGCTTCATGCGATGTGTCACGAGCGGGTACACGTCTTGTGGCGGAACGTCCACCGGGGGAACGGGCGGACGTGTGGTTCGCTTAGAGTGCCGGTCATGTCTCAGCCAATGATCTTCGAGCGCACCGCTCAGCACCAGCAGTCCACCCGGATACCGTCCCGACGGAAGAAGCAGACCCTGATCGCGGCCATCGGCATCGGCCTGGCCGTCGTCCTGAGCGGGTGCAACGACGACACCGGCGATGCCACGGACAACGACACCAGCGCCGCGGGGTCGAAGTCGCCCTCGGCGGCGTCGTCCCCGTCCTCTGCGTCCTCCGCCCCGGCGAGCCCCTCGGGCGATCAGCCGTCGGTCGCGGGATGGCAGACGCAGACCGCGCAGAAGCACCACTTCCGCTACGACGTGCCCGCCAAGGCCGAGAAGTGGAAGGTCCTCGGCGAGGACACGGCCCTCTCCTACACGGACAAGGACGGCCAGCCGATCGTCGTCATGACCGCGGCCGCCAACTACCGCGAGGGTGGCTGCGCGTCGAGCCCCAACCCGAAGGCATTCGGCGAGGCGGGCAAGGGACAGCTGGCCACCGTCGGTACCACGGGCGGCGGCAAGGACGGCACCCTCCAGGAGAACGCGCGTAACTGGGCGGGCAACTGGGGCTTCGCCGCGTACGGCGGTGCGGACCACAAGCCCAAGATCGAGGTCAGCCAGGCCAAGCCGTGGAAGCAGGGCGGCATCGACGGCTACACCGCGACCGCCCAGGTGACCGTCACCAACCGCCCCAGCTCATGCGTCCCGCCGAAGGCCGTCGTGCACAGCATCGCGCAGAAGCTCCCCGACGGCACCATGCACGGCTGGGTGATCTACGCGGACCAAGGGGTGCCGAACGCGCTGACGGACGCCGAGATCAAGAAGATCATGAGCACGGTCCGGTCCACCAGCAGCTGACACGCTGAAGCGAGGAAGGCGCAGGACCTGAACCCCGGCCACCGGCGGGTGCGGGTCCTGCGCCGGAGTTCCCATCCGCCGGATACGCACATGTGTTCGTGTGATCACCCGTTCGTGAGTTCCGTCGTCCTCTCACTCCCCGCGAGACGATGCTGAAAGGGGGGCGCGCGACCGGCGACGCCCCCGATGGGTGAGGGGAGAAGGCGTGGCTGGGGATACCGGGCGCCGTGGGGGCCTGGACGGGCAGGCGGTGTTGCTGGTGGCGGGTCTTGCCGACGTGGCGGTGAGCACTCTGGGTTCGGCCGTGGGAACGGTGCGTGGGTTGTTGCGCCGTTCGGACACCGCGCAGCTGGCCGCGGACGCCGAGCGGGACCTGATGGCGCGCGGGCGCCTGGCTCTGGACCGGTATGCGGCTGTGCCGCCGGCCCACCTCGAGGTGCTGGCTCAGCATGTCCTGGCCCGGCGGGCGGGCGATGGCGTCTGACCGGTGGGACGCGTCGACGTTCAAGGCCCGCGTCGATGAGGTGCTGTGGCGGTTCGTGGGGGCGGAAGCCGACCGGCTGGCAGCCATCGACGCGGCCCTCGATCCGGTCGCCGATCAGCTGCGAGCGGCGGTGGTGGCAGGCAAGCGGCTGCGGGCGGCGTTCTGCTACTGGGGCTGGCGGGCGGCCGGGCAGCCGGACAGTGACGCCATGGTGCGGGCGGCGGCCTCGATGGAGCTGGTGCACGCCGCGGCGGTGGTCCATGACGACCTGATCGACGACAGCCCGCTCCGGCGTGGCCGGCCCACCGTCCACATGGCATTGCGGTCCGCCGTGGCCGGTCGGCCCCGGGCCGCGCACACCGGACAGGCGCTGGCGATGCTCGTGGGCGACCTGCTGATGTCGCTCGCGGGACAGCTGTTCGCGACCAGCGGTCTGCCCGCCGCGTACCTCGGCCGGGCACGCCCGCTGTGGGGGACCCTGGCACGGGAGCTGATCGCCGGTGAGTGCCTGGAGATCCTGCACACCGCGGGCACCCCCGACGTGGCGGCTTCGCTGAAGGTGGTGCGCTACAAGACCGCCAAGTACACCGTCGAGCAGCCGCTGCTGATCGGCGGCGCCCTGGCCGGGGCCGGGGACCGGCTGTGCGCGGGCTACTCCGGCTACGGTGTGCCGCTGGGGGAGGCGTTCCAGCTGCGGGACGATCTCCTCGGACTGTTCGGCGACGAGCGGCTCACCGGCAAGTCCGCCGCGGATGACCTGCGCGGCCACCGCCCCACCGCGCTGCTGGCGGAGACGTGGTGCCTGGCCGACGACACCGAGCGTGAGCGGCTGCGTGCCCTGCTCGGGCGTCCGGACCCGGACGGGGAGTGCCTCGACACGGTACGGGAGCTGATGCGCCGCCTGAAGGCGCCGGACCGCGTCGAGACCATGATCGGCGAACGGGTCGACGCGGCACTCGCCGCGCTGGACACGCTGCACCTGCCCGCGCCCTCGGCCGAAGCCCTGCACGCCCTGGCGCACTCGGCCACGGTTCGCCAGTACTGACCTGCTTTCCGGCCGGCACACAAGGAGCACTGCCATGACCTACACCGAGACGTCGCTGGACGCTCTGCGCCAGGCCGGTGACGAACTGGCCGACGCCACCGTCGCCACACTCTTCGAACGCGGGGAAGTCGGCACGTTCAACACGCTGATGCGCTACGTCTCCACCGTCGGCGCCCCCCTGCCCGACGGGCTGCCGGAGGTGGCTCGCGCGTACCTTGAGGCGACCAGCGTCCCGCCCGCCTGGGTGGACTGGGGGGAGATGGAGAAAGCACGGCTGTTCTTCATCGACAACAACGTGCACATCTCCACCGCGCTGTCCTTCGCCTCCATGCCCGCCTGCTACCTGGTTCCCCGCGTGGCGAAGCTGTTGTCGGCCACCCACTCACTGAAGTACCCGTCCAAGCGGATGGCGGAGACCGGCCAGTTCACCGTCTACCTGATGCGGCCCGACGCCTTCGAGGCCGGCAGCCGGTTCATCCCCGCCGCCCAGAAGGTCCGCCTGCTGCACGCCTCCATCCGCCACCACCTCAAGCGCGAGAACCGCTGGGACAGCGAGGCGCTCGGGACACCGATCTGCCAAGAGGACATGATCGGCGGGCAGATGTTCTTCTCCCTGCTCGTCCTCGACAGCCTGCACCGCCTCGGCATCCACCTGTCCACCGAGGGCGCGGAGGCCTACTACTACGCCTGGCGCGTGGTCGGCGCCATGCTCGGCGTCGACCAGGACGCGGTCCCCAAGACCCTCGAGGAAGCCCGCCAGTTCCTCGATGCGTACATGACTCGGTACATGGGCCCCTCCGACGAGGGCGCGCACCTGACCCGGCAGCTCATCGACCTCTACGAGGAGGTCGTCCCCGGCACCTTCTTCGACCCGATCGTCTCCGCGCTCATCCGCTACCTCATCGGCGACACCTGCGCCGACTGGCTCCAGGTCCCCAGCGGCCCGTGGGACAGCGTCGTCAAGGCAGCCCCCCACCTCCTCGGGGTGCTGGAGACCATCGAGGACCGCTCTCCCCTCGGCGCCTGGGCGCTGGACCGCCTCGGCCACCTCACCACCGTCTTCGAACTGTCCTCCCTCACCCGTGGACGTGTCATGCACTACGCCATCCCCGAACACCTCAAGAAGGACTACGGCGTCGCCGGCACCGTGCCCCGCACCCGCCGCTGGACCCCACCCGCACCCACCGTCGCGCCCTGACCCCGTCCCTCCGTGAAGCGGTGGGGCGGTGGGGCGGCGGAGGGCGGTGTGCGAAGCACCGGGGGTGTCCGCCGTCTGGTGGCGGGCACCCCCGGGGGGCGTCATGCGGAGGCGCTCACCGTGGCCGCGAGGTGCTCGCCGACGGCGAAGCCGCGGGTGATGGCCGAGCCGAGGGTGGCGAATTCGGTGTCGACGCCGACGCGGGTGTCCGCGTTGAAGCGCCGCAGGGTCCGTATCAGACCGTCCGGGTCGATGCCGCAGGCGCGGGCCAGGTCGGCGGGGGTGCCGGCGGAGACCATCCACGTCTCGGGCGTACCCGGGGTGGAGCCGGCGATCGGGTACGTGTTCAGGTAGGACTGGTCGAAGACAAGCCACGCCGGGGCGTTGGCGCTGCGGCCGCTGCGCGGGTCGGTGTTGCCGAAGACCCGGTTGAGGTCGTGGTAGTTGGTGGCTTCGTTGACGAACCGCCGGCCCTGGGAGTTGACCGTGACCGAGCCGGGCAGCGTCAGCTCCACGTTGCCCATACGGCCCGACGGCAGGCCGTCGTACCGCTGGGTGGGAGCGGTGATCACTGGCACGCCCCATACGGCGGTCATGTCGGCCCCCGCGGCCAGTCCCAGCAGCAGCCCGTCGCCCTCGTTGCTGGGTGCGCTGATCGGGGTGACCGGGAAAGGCAGGTAGGCGGCGCGTAGCCGCGGGTTCCACCCGAAGCCGCCGGAGGCGAGGACGACCCGGCCGGCCGCCACCCGCGCCGCGCCGTCGGATACCGACACCCGCCACCCCGGGTCACCGCGCTCCAGACCGGTGACCCGCGCCGGTGCGGCGAGCGTCACACCTCGCCTGAGGGCCGTGACCACCAGCCGCCCCACGAGGGCGCCGCCCATGGTGCGCACACCGGACCGCCCGCGCTCGGCGAGCAGTTCCGGGTCGACGGGGGCGCCTTTGAGGGCGTCCCGCTCGTTCATGCTGATCAGCGGGAAGTAGGTGGGCGGGCGCAGGGCCTTGGCGAGCCCCGGGTAGGGGGCCGGGGCGAACGGATCGTTGTCCAGGCCGCGTCCGGTGGCCGCGCCGTCCCATTCCGGGTGGTAGTCGGGGCGGGCGAGCGGGGGAGCGCATCGTCTCGAACGCCGCACCGCGACGCCGCACACCCCTCCCGGCTCGTGCTGCCGTTCACGAGCCGCTGATCACGGACCACATCCCGGGGGAGCGGCCGGCAGCCACGTTCCCGGGTTCCTGACCGCCACTCACGTACTCCACGTGGTCGTACACGTGTCGGAATAGGCGCCGCGCCCATTTTCCGATGCTCTGGTCCGTCAACTGGAGCCGGAGGACCGCGCTGTGCCCTACGCTGGTCCTCTCTATACCTGGGGGGAATGGGTGGAACCTGGAGCAATTGGTGCTCGCTTGGCCTCGAGCGTCGTGTTCCCGCTGATCAGGAGATTGTTCGTATCGGAAAGCACTGGGGCGGGGCTGGTCGACAAACCCGTGCGTGTCTCAGGGCTGGTGTCGTTCAAAGGCGAGAAGCGCACGCTGTCCGACCGCGAGTTACAGAAGATCGCTGATGAGTTGGTGCGACGCGCTGGGCAGTCGACCGGGGTCGAGGAGCGGATGCCGTCCTATGAACGACGCGCGGTGGCTCATGCGGTAGCCGACTCTTTACGCGCCATGGGCGATCTGGACATGGACGATGTGCAAGCGGTAAGCCTTGGCCATTTGGCGTTGTCTCAACGTCTTAGATCTCAGAGTCCGACGGCAACTCTTGGACTGTCGAGCGACGCGATCACGCTGCACGCGGCTGTCATGGACACCGCTTGCCTCCATGTATTGCACTTCTTCACCCAGCGGTCCGCGTTCGTGCCGAGAACGTTGGTCGAACAGAGCCGTCGGCTCGATGACCTGCGAGCGAAGGTCGATGCCTTACTCTTCCGGACCCCATCGCCGGCGGACACCCCCTTCGAGGACCGCTATGCGGCGTACATCATGTCGAAGTACGGCAAGTTGACTATTTTCGGTCTCGATTTTCCTGGTGTGTCCAGTGTGTGGCCTCTGGATGCCGCCTATCTGAGCTTGGACGCGGCATCCAGGGCGGCAAGTGACGTGCCTTTGCTGCTTCCTGCCGATCATGTATTGGAGGGGCGCAACCGAGTGCTCCTCAGGGGCGTGGCAGGGTCCGGCAAAACAACTCTTGTGCAGTGGCTTGCGGTCACCGCGACCCAAGAGGAGCCCGACGAGTCCCTGCTCTATTTGTGGGGACTCGTACCCTTCGTGCTTCCGCTGCGCGCCCTTACCCGAGACGGGGCATCATTCCCGACCCCGGACCAATTTCTCGCGGCAGTGGGCTGCCCCCTGGCGAACCTCCAGCCCACGGGGTGGTTTGATCGCGTTTTGACCTCGGGTCGCGGTTTGATCCTCATCGACGGTATGGATGAAGTTCCAGAAATTGAGCGGGAGAGCGCACGGCGATGGCTGCAAGATCTCCTCGCCGTCTATCCTGAAAACCGTTGGTTGATTACTTCGCGTCCGTCTGCGGTTCGGGACGAGTGGTTGGCCGACGAGGGGTTCATCGAACTGGACATGGCTCCGATGAGCCGGGACAGCGTGGCATCATTCATCAAGCGCTGGCACAAGGCAGCCGGTATTGGTGATCAGTACGCCCCGGAACTGATTCGAGAGGTACAAGCCAAGCAGGCCCTTGGGCGCCTCGCGGCCAACCCTCTGATGTGTGCACTCATCTGTGCTCTGCACCAGGATCGACGCGGCTATCTGCCTGACGGTCGAAAGGAACTCTATGATGCGGCGCTTTCCATGCTTCTCTCGCGTCGTGACCGTGAGCGCGGTATCTACAAACCCGGGATGATCCGAATCGGTGAGGCCCATCACATTCAGCTCATTCAGAAGCTTGCTTACTGGATGATCAGAAACGGTCGAGTGGAGATGGGCCGAGGCGATGCCGTGGATTTGCTGGCGCAGTCTCTTCCGGCCATCCCGCAGGTGGCTGAGCAGGGGACGCCGGAGGAAATCTATCGGCACTTGCTGGTGCGGAGCGGCCTGTTGCGTGAGCCGAGCGTCGGATCGATGGATTTCATTCACCGCACCTTTCAGGACTACTTGGGGGCGAAGGCCGCTGTCGAGGGCCTTGACTTCGATTTCCTCATCTCCAACGCCCACCTCGATCAGTGGGAGGACGTGATCAGGATGGCCGTTGCCCATGCCCGGCCGGCCGAGCGTGTGCGCCTTCTCAATGGCCTGTTGGAGCGGGGCGATTCATCCGTGGACGGTCGCCATCGACTGCACTTGCTGGCCGCTGCCTGTCTGGAACATGCCACGGAATTGGATCCATCCGTCAGAGACGCGGTACAAAAGCGTGCTGCGGCTTTGATTCCGCCCCGCTCGGCGGAGCAAGCGCGAGCATTGGCAGACGTGGGACCCGTTGCTCTGGAACTACTGCCTGGTCCGCAAAATCTGCACCATGAGAATAAAAATGAGAATGAAGACGCCGAAAACGACAAGGCGTCGAACGAAGACTACTTCACGGTTCTGGCGGCCGCGCGCATTGCGACCGATGCGGCGATTCCAGTTCTGGCCCGCTACAGAAGCCACAAGGATCTGCGTGTGCGGGCTGAACTGGTGCGGGTGTGGGGGAGATTCGATACCGTTCACTTCGGGGAAGAAGTGGTGGCATACCTCGATGATACGAATCTCTACTTTCCGGTTTCGAACCAGCGGGAATTGCGGGAACTGCAGAGGTACGGGGGCAGGTCTCGGATCAAGGTTGTCGGGAACATCTCTCAAGAGGACCTTGTAGATGCGGTTTCACGTCACAGGTTGACCCATTTATGGGTGGCTGTGGACGTCGGGTGGACATGGGAGTGGCTTTCCTTGTTCACGAATTTTCAGGTACTCACCCTGGAAACCTCTCTGGTGAGTGTCGACGTGACATCGTTGGCAGATGTGCGGTTGCGTGAGGTCCGTGTGCCGGCCGGAGTCGCTGTCCTCGGCTCCGAGAACCTGTCTCCGGCCACGAAGATCGTTCAGGAGGACCCCATCAGGTAGGAGTCGCTCGCCGGTTGGTGGCGGTGTCAGGCGTAGTGGCGGTAGATGGCCTGCGCCACGCAGGCGGGCTTGTCGGAGCCCTCGATCTCCACGGTGAAGGCGAGCCGCATCTCCACGCCGTTGCCGCGGACCTCGTCGACGGACTCCACCACGCCGTGCAGGCGGATCGTGGCGCCGACCTTCACGGGGTGCGGGAAACGGACCTTGTCCAAGCCGTAGTTGATGCTCATGGAGGTGCCCTCGATGGCCAGCAGCTGGTTGAAGAGGGGGATGATCAGTGACAGGGTCAGATAGCCGTGGGCGATCGTGCCGCCGAACGGGCCGGTGGCGGCGCGCTCGGGATCGGTGTGGATCCACTGGTGGTCGTCGGTGGCGTCGGCGAAGGTGTTCACCCGGTCCTGGGTGATCTGAAGCCAGTCGGTGCGGCCGAGGTCGGCTCCGGCCAGGGCCTTGATCTCATCGAGTCCGGTGGCGGTGCGGGCTGCGGTCATGGCGGGGCTCCTTCAGGAAGTGGTACCGAAGTGGTCGCGGATACGGGGCTTGAGCAGCTTCCCGGCGCCGCTGCGGGGCAGCGCGTCGGTGAAGACGAGCGACTTGGGGATCTTGTAGCGGGCCAGCCGCCCTTCCAGGGAGGCGAGGATGTCCTCGGCGCTCGCCCGGACACCGGGTGCGAGGACCACGACGGCGCGCGGGACCTCGCCCCACGTGTCGTCCCGGACACCGATGACGGCGCAGTCGCCGACGGCCGGGTGTTCGTACAGGAGGTTCTCGATCTCGGCCGGGTAGATGTTCTCCCCACCGGAGATGATCATGTCTTTGGCGCGGTCGACGAGGGTCACGTACCCGTCCTCGTCGGTGCGGGCGATGTCCCCGGAGCGGAACCAGCCGTCCTGGAAGGCCGCGGCCGTCTCCTCGGGCAGATTCCAGTAACCGCTCATCACGTTCGGTCCCTCCACCAGCAGTTCGCCGTGCGGGGCGTCGTCGCCGGCCGGGTCGACGAGGCGGATGTCGCTGAAGAAGTGGGGGAGACCGGCGCTGCCGGGCTTGGCGAGGGCGTGCTCGGCGTCGAGCAGGCACACGCCGGGGGACGCCTCGGTCATGCCGTAGCCCTGGAGGAAGCCGAGCCCGCGCCGTTGGTAGGTGCGGATCAGTGCTTCGGGTACCGGGGCGCCGCCGCACAGCAGCATCCGCAGCGACGACAGGTCGGCCTCGGCGAACCGGGGCTCGGCGGCGATCTGCTGGAACATGGCCGGCACACCGAACATCACCGTGACCCGGAGCCGCTCGACCAGGTCCAGGGTGCGGGCGGGGGAGAACGACTCCTCCAGGACGAGCGTGCCGCCCTTGAGTACAGTGGGCAGACAGGTCATGTTCAGCGCGGCCGTGTGGAACAGCGGCGCGGACAGCAGGGTCACGTCACCGGCCGCGAACTCCCCGTCGACCAGGGTGTTCAGGCTGTTCCAGATGAGGTTGCCGTGGGTGAGCACGGCCCCCTTGGCACGCCCCGTCGTCCCGGAGGTGTACATGATCACGGCGGTGTCGGCGTGTGTCACGGGCACGTCGAGGGGCGCCGGTGTGCCCGCGGCGAGGTCCTCGTCCAGCGTGTCGCCCACGGGGACCAGGCGCGGGGTGCCGCAGGAGAGGGCGAACGGCGCGAAGGCCGGGGTGTGCACCAGCACGCTCGCCCCGGAGTCCGTCAGGCAGTGCCGCAGTTCGGGTTCGGCGAGCCGGGTGTTGAGCGGCACGAAGATGGCTCCGAGCTGGCCGGCCGCGAAAAAGGTCTCCAGGAACGAGGGGTGGTTGGGGCCGAGGAAGGCGACGCGGTCGCCGGGACGCACGCCGAGGTGGCGCAGGTGGTGGGCCAGGCGCGTGCTGCGGTCGTGCAGTTGGGCGTAGGTGATCTGGACACCGCCGTGGACGACGGCGGCACGGTGCGGGGTTTTGCGGGCGCGTCGTGCGGTCCAGGACCCGACGCCGTGGTTGCGCATACGGATGCCCTGCCTTTCGGATGGGTGGCCGAGTCCGCCGGCCGGGGCCGGCCGGGCTCACAGAGGGGAAGAGGGTCAGCTCTTCGTGAGGCCGAGCAGGCGCAGCGCGTTGTCCTTCAGGATGCGGGGCCGTACCTCGGGCTTGATGTCGATCTTCTCGAAGTCGCTCAGCCAGCGGTCGGGGGTGATGACCGGGTAGTCCGAGCCGAAGAGCACCTTGTCCTTCAGCAGCGTGTTGGCGTAGCGGACGAGCTGCGGCGGGAAGTACTTCGGGGACCAGCCGGACAGGTCGATGTACACGTTCGGCTTGTGGGTCGCCACCGCCAGCGCCTCGTCCTGCCACGGGAACGACGGGTGGGCCAGGATGATCGGCAGGTCGGGGAAGTCGGCCGCCACGTCGTCGATCAGCAGCGGGTCGGAGTACTTCAGGCGGATGCCCCCGCCGCCCCGTACGCCCGCGCCGATACCGGTCTGCCCGGTGTGGAAGAGCGCCGGAACCTCCAGTTCCTGAATGGCCTCGTACAGCGGGTAGGCCATCGGGTCGTCGGGCGAGAACGCTTGGAGACTGGGGTGGAACTTGAAGCCCCGCACGCCGTGGTCCGCCACGAGCCGGCGCGCCTGGCGCACCGCCGCGCGTCCGCGCCACGGGTCGAGCGAGGCGAACGGGATGAGGACGTCGGCGTGGGCGGCGCAGTCCTCGGCGACCTCCTCGTTCGGAATCGGCGGGTGGCCCAGGGCGTGTTCGGCGTCGACGGTGAAGACGACGGCCGCCATGCCGCGCTGCCGGTAGTAGTCGGCCGTCTCGGCGATCGTGGGCTGTCGGTGGCCGTGCGCGGCGAAGTACTTCTCCGAGGCGGCCATCAGTTCCGGGCTGAGGGAGGGGTGCCCCGTGCGGGACACCTCCGCGTGGGTGTGCACGTCGATCGCGGTCAGCCGGGACGGGTCCATGGGAGCGGCGGGGGCGGCCATGTCAGTTGCCCGTCGGCGGCTGGGGCGCGGGGATGCCGAAGGTCTCGGGCCGCGCACCGACACCCTCGCTCCAGGCGGCGGCGATCTCGTCGGCGCTCCAGCCGCCGTCCCGGAAGTCGACCGCCTTCTCCTGCGGGTGCGACCACAGCGCCAGCCGGTCCCCGCCGAGGCCGATGGCCTGGCCGGTGACGGCGGCCGAGGCGTCGGAGGCGAGGAAGGTGACCAGGCCGGTGACGTCCTCGACGGTGCCCAGCCCCTCCTGCTTGCGTATCCAGTCCGGCAGGGGCGCTCCGGTGCGTTCGGCCTCCTCGATGGCGGGGCCGAAGGCCGGGATGGTCTTGGTCATCTCGGTGGCCGCCACGGGGATGACGGCGTTCACCGTGATCTTCGCGCGGGCCAGTTCGAGGGCCCAGGTACGGGCCATGGCCGCGATGCCGGCCTTGGCCGCCGCGTAGTTGGTCTGCCCGAAGTTGCCGCGCTGGCCGGCCGGCGAGCCGATCAGGATGATGCGGCCGCCCTCTCCCTGCTCCCGCATCCGCACCGCGGCCGCCCGCGCGCAGCTGAAGGTGCCGCGCAGGTGGACGCGGATCACGTCGTCGAAGTCGTCGTCGGTCATCTTCCACAGGACCTTGTCCCGCAGGATGCCGGCGTTGGTCACCAGCACGTCGAGCCGGCCGAAGTGCTCCACCGCGGCGGAGACCAGCTCATCGGCCGCCGCGGTGGTGCCCACCGCGGCGGTCACCCCGACCGCCTTGCCGCCGGCCGCCGCCACGCTTTCCACGGCGGCGCCGACGGCCTGCTGGTCCACATCGTTGACCACGACATGCGCCCCGGCCGCGGCCAGCGCGCGGGCGTAGGCGAGTCCGAGACCGCGGCCGCTGCCGGTGACGACGGCCACCTTTCCCGTGAGATCCATGGGAGTCCATCCTCCATTGACAGGATTCCTGGCTAAGCAGGACCAGTCTTATGACCAACAGGAATCCTGTCAATGGAGTAGGCTGGGCGCATCTTCCGCAGGGCGCCGCGGCCGTGGCACGCCCTCAGGGACGGCCACATGAGGAGGGCGCCGTGTCGGAAACCGCCATGCAGTCGGCCGGTCGAGGTGGGAAGGCTGCCCCTTCACTGCTGTACCTGGTCAAACGCACCGAGCTGGTCGTGCGGGCACGGCTGGAGGAGGTGCTCAAGCCCGCGGGTGTGACCGCCCTGCAGTACACCGCGCTGACCGTGCTGGAGAGACATGACGGCCTGACCGCCGCTCAGCTCGCCCGCGACTCCTTCGTCACCGCCCAGTCCATGGCCGACATGGTGCGCACCCTCGAGGCCCGCGGCTATGTCGTCCGGCGCCCCAACCCGGCCAACCGGCGCGAGCTCCTCATCGCGCTGACCGACCTCGGGCACCAGCTCCTCGCCGACTACGCAGAGCCCGTGCGTGACGTGGAGCGGCGCATGACCGACGGCCTCACCGCCGACCAGACCGCCCAGCTGCGCGCCGCGCTCGACCACGCCTGGCGACAGCTCTCCTGAGCGGAGCGCGGCCTGCTCACCGGCCGCTACCGCAAGGGCCACCGGCCGTTACCGCAAGGGACGGCCGTCCGGCTCAGGACTCCCAGGGGCAGGCGGCCAGCAGCTGCGCGTACCCGGGGACCGCGGATTCCGGTGACCGCTCCTGGAGGACCCCGCCGGGGAAGGTGAAGGGCGGCGCCTTGTGCGGCTTGGCGGTGGCCTGCGCCACGATGATGTCGGCCATGTCGCGGCCCAGGTCCAGCCTGGGGTAGTCGGCGTGGACGCTGAGGCCGTGGCCCTCGGGGAGCAGGTCCGCCTGGAGGCCGAAGATGTCCGCTCCGATCCCGGAATGGGCCAGGGCGATTTCGGGACGCTTGCGGTTGGCGATCCCCTGGGAGGTGTGCAGAGCGATCGCGTCCCAGACGATCGCCGCCCTGTCCTCGTCCAGCCCGTTCTCGATCAGGAACCTGGCGGCGAGATCGGCGCCGTCGACCTCGAACCGCTGCTCGCCGTCGCCCTCGTCGGTGAGGCCGATGTCGTGGAGCGCGCAGCCGAGAAAGAGCAGCTCGTCGTCGTAGTCCGCACCCGGGTGCAGGCCCTGGTGGTCGCCGATGGTCCGGGCGAACAGGTAACTGCGGAGGCTGTGGTTGACCAGACTGGTGGGGGCGATGCCGGTCAGATAGGTGTGAGCCGTCCGGGCGAGTGCGGTGTCCGGAAAAGCGCTGGAGTAGTCATCGCCGCTCATGAAAGTGCTCCTTGCCAGAGGGTGGTTCGCCGGGGCGGTGCCGGGCCCGGCGACCGGCGCCGAAGGTGGGGGAATGTCAGTTTCCGGGCTCCGTTGTCGATCACTCAAGTGGCCAGATGGCCTGATGTTGCTAAGATCTGGCCATGACGGTTGTCGCGGTGCTCGGACTCGATGGAGCTCTCGGATTCGAGCTGATGACCCCGGGTCAGGTCTTCGGCACGGCCAATACCGTGGACGGCCCCGGCGCGGCGTCCCCTCCCCGCTACGACGTGCGTCTCTGCGCACCGGGCCGCTTCCTCAGCACCGCGGCCGGCTGGGGCGCGGTGGAGATGCGCACTCCGTACGACCTGGACGCGGTGGCCGATGCGGAGATCGTCATCGTCCCGGGCACTGAACGGTTTCTCGATCCTCCGGACCCGGAGGTGGTCCAGGTGTTGCGCGACGCGGCGGCGCGCGGAAGCCGCATCGCGTCGATATGCGTGGGGGCCTTCACCCTGGCCGCATCGGGCCTGCTCGACGGAGCGCGGGCGACGACCCACTGGCAGTGGGCCGATGAACTCGCGCGGCGACACCCCGCCGTGGAGGTCGATCCCACCGTGCTGTTCGTGGACAACGGCCGGACGCTCACCTCCGCCGGTGTGGCGTCCGGGCTGGACGTATGTCTGCACCTCATACGGACGGAAGCCGGGGCGGAACTGGCCGCGCAAACCGCCCGGCGCGTCATCATGCCGGCGTGGCGAGACGGCGGCCAGGCGCAGTTCATCGAGCACGTCAGTCCCGGCGACACGAGTGACTCGCTCCAGCCGACCATCGACTGGATGGAGAAGAACCTGACGGCGCCGCTGGATCTCACGGCGATCGCACGGCATGCGGCGATGAGTGTGCGCAGCCTGAACCGGAAGTTCAGACACCAGATCGGCACCACTCCACAGCAGTTGCTGTTGCAGATGCGCATCGACCGCGCCCGGCGGCTGCTGGAGACCACGCATCTGCCGGCCGATCAGGTGGCGGAAGAATCCGGATTCGGCTCGCAGGCCTCACTCCGCTACCACTTCACACGACTCGTGGGGACATCCCCGCACGCCTACCGGCTGGCGTTCAACTCACACCGTCGCACGCCATCGCGCACGGCTCTTGGCGCGGATGGTGGGTGAGGCGGCTGGTCGATACCGTGCGCTACACTTGATCTTGCTGCGGCGCCCGAACTCCGGGCCGCCGGACGCGCGTTGGTGGTCCAAGGAAAGACGCTCCGCTTCCTGCGGGGAGATGCAGGTGCAAGGCCTGCCCAGCGCTCGGGAGACGAGCCCACCCCGCATGCGGGGTGGGCTCGTTGGGTTTCAGGGGCGTCGTGGTGGCCCGACCCGGCCCCGGCCCGCCGGCCGTCGAGCTGCCCCGGCTCCCGCTGCCCAGGGCGTTCGCCGACCAGGCCCTCCGGGCTCGTGGCCGCACGCCGCCGGCTCGCGCGGCTGCTCACCGGCCCATGGGGGGACGGGCGCGTCAGGCGTCCGGGACCAGGAGGCTCTTCGCGGAGTCGCGGAAGTGGGCGATGAGCGGGTTGCGGTCGTCGGCACGGGTGACGACGACCACCTGACAGGGTTCGACTCCCTCGATGGGTACGGTGGCGAGGTCGTCCCGGAGCGCGCAGCGCCGGTCATAGGCCGGCACGAGGGCGATGGCCTGGCCGTCGGCGACCAGTTCCAGCTTGTCCTCGAAGGTGTCGACGAGCACCGGACCGTGGGGAGCCGGGGCACCGTCCGGGCGGGGATCGAGCCGCCAGAACCCGTTCCACACCGCGGCCATGCCGGCAACGGCCACCAGGGGTTCGTCGGCGAAGTCGGCCGGGCTGACCGACTCCTTGCCCGCGAGGGGGTGGGAGGCGGGCACGAGCAGGACCCGGGGTTCGTCGTAGAGGACGGTCACGCGCAGGCCATCGGTCGGGATCGGCAGCGGCGTGCGGACGACAAGCGCGTCGACCCGGCGGTCGGGCAGGGCGCGGACCTGGTCCCAGTCCAGGTGACGGGTGCGGACGTGGGCGTCGGGATGGCGGTCGCGCAGGTCCCGCACCACGGCGGTGATGACGAGGTCCTCGACGTATCCGATGGTGATCGTGCGCGCCGGCGCCGCGGCGCGCGCGGTGCGCACCGCCTGCTGGGCGGCGTGCAGGAGTGCCTGTGCCTGCGGCAGGAATGCCGCGCCGGCCGCGGTGAGGCCGCTGCCCTGCGTGGTGCGCTCCAGCAGGCGCACCCCGAGGACGTCCTCCAGCCGCTGGATCTGGCGGCTCAGGGACGGCTGGGCCAGATGCAGTGCCTCGGCTGCCCGGGTGACGTTCAGATGCTCGGCGACGACCACGAAGTACCGCACCAGCCGCAGGTCGAGGTCCGAAACGGCGGTGGGCGGTGAGGCGGGGGAGGACTCGTCGGGCATACCGCCGTTATACCGCTCCGGCATGACGGGTGCGAAACAGAACCGTGGACGCCCAGCGCGGAGGGTCGTCGACGCGCCGGGGACCGCCGGCGCCTCACACGCTCACCGCACGTGCAGCGTGTGCGCGATGGCCACCGGGCGCGGCCGTGCCGAGGACGCCGACAACCGCACGAGGCCGAACCGGGCGCCGAACCACGCCGGGTGAACACGCCGATCAGCCGGTGACGCGCCGAGGGCCTACCGGAAGGCGTCGACGTGGTCGGTGACAAAGGCGCGCAGGCCGCGGGGGCTGGTTCCGGTGAGAGAGGCGACATCGTCGGACAGCCACGCGGCGTCTCCCTCCGCGATCAGGCCGAAGACCTGGGCGTTGGAGGCGGCGACCGGCTCGGGCAGCCCTGCCTGGACCATTGCCTCCCGGTGCTGCTCGGGCGTGATCCGGCGGTACTCGATCTCCTGGCCCAGGGCGTGGGTCAGCTCGGCGGCCACGTCGGCGTAGGTGATGAGCTCCGGCCCGGTCAGCAAGTAGGTGCGCCCCACGTGACCGGCGGGAGCGGCTGCCACGGCCGCCGCGCTTGCGGACACGTCACGGGCATCGACCATCCCGAACCGGCCCTCGCCGGCCGACATGACGAACCCGTGCGTCTGCTTGATCATCGGGGCCACGGCGAACAGATTCTGCATGAGGAGATTCGGCCCGAGCAGCGTGTACCGGAGTCCACTCGCCCTCAGGTGAGCCTCGATGCGCGCATGGTCGCGGCGGCGGTCGACGGGGGAGTCGGGTGTGGCCTTGTGATTCGTGATCTTGACGACGTGTTGCACGCCCTGGCGTACGGCGCTGTCGATGACGGCGATCTCCTGGCCGGGAACCGACGGGCTGATGAGCAGCAGGGTGCCGACACCGCGCATCGCCTGATCCAGCGTATGCGGGCGGTCGAAGTCACCAACGGCAACCTCTACGCCGCTCCAGGCGCCGTCCTTCGGTACGCGGGACGTGTCGCGCACCAACGCCCTGGTGGGGAGGTCGCGCCCGGCGAGCAGGCGAACCGCTTCGGAACCGATCCTGCCGGTCGCTCCGGTAACCAAGATCATGGCGTCTCCTTCAACAGGCGTAGAGAAAGTGAGGCCGCTGCGTCACCGCGAGCGGCCTCACAAGCCTGCCTGTGGCTGGTATCGATTGTGAAGGAGGAACCGTTTGGATATATAGGTACCTCATGGATACCAACTCGGGGATCACCTATGCGAAAGACTGTCCGTCGCGCACGGTACTGAGCGTTCTGGCGAACAAGTGGTCGCTCTATGTACTCGGAGTGCTGAGCGGGAACGACCGGCCGCTCCGCTTCACCGAACTGCGCCGGCACATCGAAGGCGTGACGCAGAAGTCCCTCACCCAGGCGCTGCGCAACCTCGAACGCGACGGCCTGGTCAGCCGCACCATCCACCCGACCATCCCTCCGCGTGTCGAGTACCGCCTCACCGACCTCGGCCGCGAAGCGGGAACGCTCACCACCGCGATCGCCGACTGGTCCAAGACCAACGCGGCCCGCGTGCACGCGGCCCGCGCCGCCTACGACGCCCGCCTGGCCGACGACCGGGCCTGACCCGGAAGCTACGGGCCCTGCGAGTGCGACGCCTGGCCCGCGCGGCGGCTCGGGATGACCCTGCGTCCGTGGACCACGTGCCGACCGCTGGCCGTCGGATCGCCCATGCGATCTGACCAGTTGCTCATTATTCCCCCGCGTTATTGACCCAGGTGACGCGTGCCGCATACCTTGCCCGGCATCGTGGCCTGGCGTGCCGTGACCGCCGCGGGTCCCTGGGACGGGGCCCCGTCGTACGCGCTGGGGCACCGCTGTCGCCTCAAGGAGGAGAATGCCGTGGCAGTGAACGACGTGGGTGCCGCCGCTCGTTCCGAATCAGCGCTCATCGCCGCTCGGCTCGACCGGCTTCCGGTCGCCCGGTGGCATTGGAGACGGACGCTCCTGGTGGGGCTGGCCGCGTTCTTCGACCTCTACGAGGTCTTCATGAGCGGCGTCCTGGGAGGTGTCCTGGGCGAGGAGTGGCATCTGGGGAAGTACGTCAAGGCCACGCTGATCGCTGCCCCGTTCGTCGGGATGATCTTCGGCGCCATCTTCCTGGGCATCGCCTCGGACCGGTACGGCCGCCGGCGCATGTTCATGATCAACCTGGGTACCTACTCGGTGCTCTCGGTGCTCGCCGCCTTCTCGCCGAACATCGGCGTGCTCATCGCGATCCGGCTGCTGTGCGGCGTCTTCATGGGGGCCGAGCTGATCCTGATCGACACCTACCTGAGCGAATACATGCCGAAGCTCAGGCGCGGCCGGATGATCGCGGTCGCCTACACCATCGGGTTCTTCGGCACCCCGGTCGTCGCACTACTCGGCGGTGTGCTGGTCGCCCGCTCGCACTTCCTGTGGGAGGGCTGGCGCTGGCTGCTGCTGTGCGGCGGTCTGGGAGCGATGGCCGTGTTCATCGTGCGCCGCGGGTTGCCGGAGTCCGCGCGGTGGCTCGCCGAGCGGGGCCGGGTCGAGGAGGCGGACCGGATCGTCACCGACATCGAGCGCGTCGTGGAGGCCGAGCGGGGGCCGCTGCCCGCCCCGGAGCCGCCGGCGCCGGTCACGGTGTGGCGGGTCTCGCTGGCCGACATGTTCCGGCCGCCGTACCGGCGCCGGACGGTGATGCTCTGGGTCTTCCAACTGCTCCAGACCGTGGGCCAGTACGGCTTCTCGTCGCTGGTGCCGATCGTGCTGCTGGACAAGGGCTACGACATCGTCGACTCACTCGGCTACACGGCCATGACCTTCATCGGCGCACCCGTCGGTGCGGCGATCGCCATTCCGCTGGTCGAGCGGTACGAGCGCAAGCACCTGATCATCGCGTCCGGGCTGATCACGGCCGGCGCCGGGCTGCTGTTCGGGACCGCGACCTCACCGGTGCTCATCGTCGCGACGGGCCTGGTCATCACGATGTCGAACAACGTGTTGAGCGGGGCCTACCACATCTACCACACCGAACTGTTCCCGACTCAGGTCCGCAGCTCCGCGATCGGCATGGCCTACGCGCTGTCCCGTCTGTCGGCGGCCGCGTTGCCGTTCGCGGGCGTGGCGCTGCTGGACGCCTTCGGCTCGATCGGTGTCTTCATCGGCTCGGCCACCCTGCTGGTGCTGATGTGCGTGAACGTCGGTGTCCTGGGGCCGCGGAGCAACGGCCGCAGCCTCGAAGCGATCACCGGTGAGACGGCGGAGGCCGGCACCGGGGAGCCGGCGTCCTCGGCGGTCCGCGCCGACGTGACCAACGCCTGAGCCGGCCTGACGGGCCTGACGGAGCGGGGCGGCCGCCGGTCACCGGCAGCCGCCCCGCTCCGTCCGTGCCGCTCCGTCCGCCCCGCTTGGTCCGTGCCGCTTCGTCCGTCCCGTGCTACGACAGCCGGGCGATCCGCCCGGTCGTCGGCAGGGCGGCACGCCGTCCGGCCTCGTACGCCTCGATGGCGTCCAGGTGGTCCAGCGTGTTGCCGATCTCGTCGAGCCCCGCCAGCAGACGCCTGCGGGTCTCGGCGGGCACGCTGAACCGCTGCCGGATGTCACCGGCCCGGACCTCACCGGCCTCCAGATCGACGGTGACGGGCGTGGTGGGCTCCCGGTCCAGGAGGTCCCACAGCCGGACGACGACGTCTTCGGGGACCACGACGGGCAGCAGCCCGTTCTGGTAGGCGTTACCGGTGAAGATGTCGCCGAACCGCGGCGCGATGATCGCGCGGAACCCCCAGTCGGTCAGCGCGTAGACGGCGCCCTCACGCGAGGAGCCGGTGCCGAAGTCCCGGCCCGCGACGAGGACCGTCGCCGAGTCGAACGGCTCGCGGTTGAGGACGAACTCCGGGTCGTCCCGCCAGTCGGCGAACAGGTCCTGGCCGTAACCGGCCTTCGTCAGCCGGGTGAGGAAGCGGACCGGGATGATCTGGTCCGTGTCGACGTTGTCGATCCGCAGGGGCGCGGCCTGTCCGGTGTGGACGGTGAACGTGCGCATCAGCCGATGTCCTTCCGGGGCGCCAGGTCAGCGGGGGAGGCGAGGTGGCCGGCGACCGCGCTGGCGGCCGCCACCGCCGGTGCGACGATATGCGTCCGGGCGCCCTTGCCCTGCCGTCCCTCGAAGTTGCGGTTGCTGGTGGAGGCGGCCCGCTGTCCGGGGCGCAGCCGGTCCTCGTTGACCGCGGCGCACAGCGAGCAGCCCGCGGTGCGCAAGCGGACCCCGGCGGCGGTGAAGACCTCGTCGAGACCCTCCTCGACGGCCTGGGCGCGGACCGTGTCCGAGCCGGGCACGAGCACCACCTCGACCCCGTCGGCGACCTTGCGGCCGCGCAGGACGTCGGCGGCCGCGCGGAGGTCCTCGATCCGGCCGTTGGTACAGGACCCGATGAACACCGTGTCGATCTCGACGTCCCGCAGGGAGGTACCGGGCTCCAGGGCCATGTAGCCGAGCGCGCGCTCGGCCGCCGCCCGCTCCTGCGGATCGGCGAAGGACGACGGATGCGGTACGACGCCGTCGAGCGGTGCGGCCTGTCCGGGGTTGGTGCCCCAGGTGACGTACGGGGCGATCGTGGAGCCGTCGAGCACGACCTCCTTGTCGAACACCGCGTCCTCGTCGGACCGCAGGGTGCGCCAGTACGCGAGCTCGGCCTCCCAGGCGTCTCCCGCCGGGGCGTGCGGACGGCCCTCGAGGTAGGCGAAGGTCTTCTCGTCCGGGGCCACCATGCCGGCGCGGGAGCCGGCTTCGACGGTCATGTTGCACACCGTCATCCGGCCCTCCATCGACAGGGCGTCGATGGCGGAGCCCTGGTACTCGACGATGTGCCCCTGCGCCCCCGCCGTCCCGATCCGGGCGATCAGCGCCAGGATCAGGTCCTTGGCGTACACGCCGTCGGCGAGGGTGCCGGTCACGGTCACCCGCATCGTCCTCGGCCGGGTCATGGGCAGCGTCTGGGTGGCGAGCACGTGCTCGACCTGGGAGGTGCCGATGCCGAAGGCGAGGGCCCCGAACGCCCCGAGCGTGGTGGTGTGCGAGTCGCAGCACACGACCGTCATCCCGGGGTGCACGAGCCCGAGCTCCGGCGCGATCACGTGCACGATGCCGCGTTGCCGGTCCCCGGCCCGGTAGACCTCGATGCCGAACTCGGCGCAGTTCTCGGCCAGCAGCGCGGCCTGCCTGCGCATCGCCGGGTCCTCGATCCGCTGGAACAGGTCCACCGTGGGCACCAGGTGGTCCTCGGTGCCCAGGGTGAGGTCCGGGCGGCGCACGGTACGGCCGGCGGCGCGCAGACCGTCGAACGCGATCGGCGTGTTGACCTCGTGCAGCAGGTGCAGATCGACGTAGAGCAGGTCGGGCTCCCCGGGGGCGGAGCGAACGAGGTGCGATCGCCACACCTTCTCGGCCAGCGTCTGTCCCATGCGTCTCTCCCTTTGACTGGTCAGGTCCGGCGTGACTGGTCAGGTCCGGTCAGACTGACGTCCTTCTGTCCAGGAGTTCAAGTGACCGCGACAGTCCCTTACCATTGGCGCAGAATTCACCGCCGCACCATTGCCAGGTGTTCATACGGAAGGTCGAGATGAGATGTCAGCGTTTCTGGAACCGTTAGACCTCGACGTCCTGCGCCTCATCGCGGAGGAGCCCCGCGCCGGAGTCCGTGAGTACGCGCGCAGGCTCGGCGTCGCCCGCGCGACCGTGCAGGCGCGGGTGGACAAGCTCCAGCGCCTCGGCATCCTCATCAGCTGGCGCCCGCAGTTCGATCCGGCGGCGATGGGCTACTCCGGACTGGCCTACGTCCGGCTGCACATCGCCCAGGGCATGATCGAGCAGACGCTCAGCGGGCTGGCCGACATTCCGGAGGTCATCGAGGCGAACGCGGTCGCGGGCAACGCCGACCTGCTCTGCCGTGTGGTGGCGAAGGACAACGCCGGTCTGGAGGAGGTGCTCCAGCAGATCATCGCGATCGACGGGGTCCAGCGCACCTCGACCGAGGTCGTGCTCAGCCGCCGTCTCATGCCGCGGATCGTGCCCCTGATCGCCAAGCTGCACGGGGAACTCTGAGCGGGAAGCCGCACGCGGAACTCTGAGCGGGAAGCGGGGGACCCAAGGGCTGACCGCCGTCTCAGTCCTCCCTCGACCACGACCCGAGCACCATCAGGGTCCTGGTGCCGATGACCTTGCCCGTGCCGCGCAGCCGGTCGATGACCTCCTGGAGGTGGTTGATGTCGCGCACCCGCATGTGGACCAGGGCGTCGAGGTCTCCCGCGATGGTGAACACCGCCTGCACCTCGGGCGTACGGGTCGTGCTGCTGAGGATGTCCCTGACGCTGGTGGTACCGGCGTAGCGGAGCTCGGTGAAGGCCTCGATGCCCCAGCCGAGCTTGGCATGGTCGATCTTGACGGTGAAGCCGGTGATGACCCCCGCCTGGCGCATACGGTCGATCCGGCGTTTGACCGCGGCGACGGAGAGCCCGACCTCGGGGGCCATCTCGGAGAACGTACGGCGGCCGTCCGCCTGGAGCAGGCGGAGCAACTGGTGATCGATCTCGTCCAACTCGTACGGCGTCATCGCAAGCCCTCCGCCTCGGCACAATGACGCAATCAAATCGAGCTCATCGCGCTGTGTCCATAGGTTCTTTGCGTCTTCGCGGTGATCTCGCGCGCGGTCCTTGCGTCGGTCGAGGTGTGGTTGCTGTGCTGTGGACCACTTCCCACTCCCTGCTTCCCACTCCCCGCTCCCCGGCTCTGTGGAGGATTTCCGTGAGTGCCCTGCCCATCTCCCCGTCGCGCGACGACATGTACACGGCCTCGGACGGACGCGCTCCGATGTCGGGAGTGCAGGCGCTGGTGCGCCTCACCCTGGAGCAGCGGCGGCTGGACCGGGCGCGCGGTCTGGACACCCGGGTCTTCGTCTCCGGTTACCAGGGCTCCCCGCTGGGCGGCGTCGATCTGGAGATGGGCCGCGCGGCCCGGTTCCTGGAGGAGGCCGGGGTGGTCTTCCAGGCCGGGCTGAACGAGGAACTGGCCGCCACCGCGGTCGGCGGCACCCAGCTGCTCGACCAGCTCCCGGGCCGTCGTCACGAGGGCGTCACCGGTTTCTGGTACGGCAAGAACCCGGGCCTGGACCGGGCCGCCGACGCCATCCGGCACGCGACACTGGCCGGTACGGCGCCGCTCGGCGGGGCGGTCGCCTGGATCGGGGACGACCCGGACTGCAAGTCCTCCACGGTGCCCAGCTCCTGCGAACCGATGTGCCAGAGCCTGTGCATGCCCCTGTTCGCGCCCGGTTCGGTACGCGAACTCATCGACTACGGGCTGCACGCGGTCGCCCTCTCCCGGGCCGCCGGGCTCTGGACGGGACTGAAGATCGTCGCCGATGTCGCGGACTCGTCGGCGACCGTCGACCTCACCGGTCTCGGCCACGGCATCCCCGAACCCGTACGACGCGCGGCCGGCTCCCCGCCCGTGCTGGTCGGCCCCGCCGCGCTGGACGCCGAACAGGACCTGCTGACCCGCAGGCTGGACATCGCCCGTGGCTACGCGCGCGAGCACCGCCTGAACCGGATCGTCTCCTCCGCCCGGCAGGCGACGCTGGGCGTCATCGCGTCGGGGACGTCCTTCGCGGTGGTACGCCGGGCGCTGAACGATCTCGGCATCGACGAGGCGGAGACGGAACGGCTCGGCATCCGGCTCATCGCGCTGGGCATGCCCTTCCCCCTCGACGGTGACCACCTGGCGGAGCTGACGCGGGGCCTGGACCGGCTGCTGGTGGTGGAGGACAAGACCGCGTTCCTGGAGGGCCACCTGAAGCAGGCCCTCTACCGGCGGCCCGACGCCCCGGCCGTCGTCGGCCGCCTGGATGAGACGGGCCGCCCGCTGCTGCCGGTCCGTGGCACCCTGAAGGCCGACGACGTGTCCCGGGCGCTGGCCGGTCTGATCGGCGCGGAGCGACTCCCGCGGCAGGCGGCGGCCATCGTGCGGCGGCCACGACCGTCGGGACTGCGGATGCTGCCGCTCGTCGCCGCCCGCACACCGTTCTTCTGCTCCGGCTGCCCGCACAACATCTCCACCCGCACAACGCAGGACACCCTGGTCGGCGTGGGAATCGGCTGCCACGCCATGGTCGCGCTGGACGGCGGCGGGAACCGCGGCCACCAGATCGGCGTGACGCAGATGGGCGGCGAGGGCGCGCAGTGGTTCGGCCTCGCGCCGTTCACCGACGACGGACACTTCGTGCAGAACCTCGGCGACGGGACGTTCCACCACTCCGGCTCGCTCGCCGTCCGCGCCGCCGTCGCCGCCGGGGTGACCATGACGTACAAGCTCCTCTACAACGAGGCCGTCGCCATGACCGGAGGGCAGAGCGTCGAGGGCGGCCTCGACGTCGCCGCGCTCACCCGGCTGCTGGCGCTGGAGGGCGTGCGGCGCATCGTGGTGACCACGCCCGAGCCACGGTCCTACCGCCGCGTCCGCCTCGACCCGCGTGCCTCGGTGCGCCACCGGGACGACCTCGCGGACGTCGAGCGCGAACTGGCGGCGGTCGAGGGCGTCACCGTGCTGATCCACGACGACCGGTGCGCGGCCGAGGAACGCCGGCTGCGCAAGCGCGGTGTGCTGCCGACGCCCGCCGAGAAGGTGGTCGTCAACGAGCGCGTCTGTGAGGGCTGCGGGGACTGCGCCGAGCAGTCCACCTGTCTGTCGGTGCAGCCCGTCGACACCGAATTCGGCCGCAAGACACGCATCCACCAGCCCTCCTGCAACTCCGACTTCAGCTGCCTCAAGGGCGACTGCCCCTCCTTCCTCCTGGTCGAACCGGGCCCCTCGGCCGGACGCACCCCACGACGCATCCCCGAGCCGCCGGTGGAACTGCCCGACCCCGAGCGCCGCTTCACCGGCCGGGAAATCGTGCTGCGCATGCCCGGGATCGGCGGCACGGGTGTGGTCACCGCCGCGCAGATCCTCCAGATGGCCGCGCACCTCGACGGGATGTACGCCGCGGGCCTGGACCAGACCGGACTCGCCCAGAAGGGCGGCCCCGTGGTCAGCGATGTGCGGATCGGCAAGGACCCGGTGACCGGCGCGGTGCGCGCCTCGGGCGCCACCGTCGACGTGCTCATCGGCTTCGACCTGCTCGGCGCGGCGGCCGACGGCAACCTCGCCACCTGCGCGCCCGAGCGAACGGTGGCCGTCGTCAACACGGCCGTCGTGCCCACCGCCGCCATGATTACCAAGGGAGCCCCCGTGCCCGGCGGCCCCGAGGACGCACTCGCCAGGATCGCCGCCGCGACCCGCTCCGACGCCCTGCTCCCGCTCGACGCCCAAGGCATGGCGGAGCGGCTTTTCGGCGACCACATGCCGGCCAACCTGCTGCTGCTCGGCGCGGCCTACCAGCACGGCTGCCTGCCCGTCAGCGCCGAGGCGGTGGAGCGCGCGGTGGAACTGGGCGGGGCCTCGGTGGCGAAGAACCTGGCCGCGTTCCGCTGGGGCCGCGCCGCCGTGGCCGACCCGGAGGCGGCGCGGCGCGTCACCGCCCCGCAGGAGGCGGCCCGGCCGAGCACCACCCTGGAGGAGGCGATCGACCTCCGCGTGGCCGACCTGACGGCATATCAGGACAGCGCGTACGCCGAGCGCTACCACCAGGCGGTGCGGGCCGTCACCCGCCTCGCCACCGAGCGTGCGGGGGAGGAGCACGGCCGCCGCGTCGCGTTCGCCTTCGCCAAGGCGCTGCACCAGCTGATGGCGTACAAGGACGAGTACGAGGTGGCTCGCCTGCATCTGGACCCCGCCGAACAGGCCCGTATCCGCGACGAGTTCGGCCCGGACGCCACCGTCTCCGTCCTGCTGCACCCGCCGGTACTGCGCGCCCTGGGCATGAACCGCAAACTGCGTCTGCGCCGCACCAGCGGTCCCGCCTTCCGCGCCCTGCGGGCCACCCGACGGCTGCGCGGCACCCCACTGGACCCCTTCGGCCACACGGCCGTGCGCCGCATGGAACGCGCCCTGATCACGGAGTACGAGGAGCTGATGCGGCAGGCCCTCGACCGGCTCACCCCGGACAGCGCGGACGCGGTCGTCCGGATCGCCGAACTGCCGGAGACCATCCGCGGCTACGAGCACATCAAGGTGGCACGGGTCCGGGAATACCGCGAACGGGCCCGCTCGGCGCTGGCCGCACTGCCGGACTGAGCCCGGCGGCGCAGCGCGGCCTGGCAGCTCACCTCCGTCTCACGCGATCCCCTATCGGCGGGTGCGGCCCGCCGTGGTCAGCACGGCAGTGAGATCGCCTCGGAGGCCGCCGGGCCGCACCGCGACAGTCCGGGCAGCGCGTTTTACGGTGGAAGAGGGGACATCAAGGGTGGAACCTCCGCCATGGCAATTCCGGACCCCAGGGGCAGCGAGGCCGTGTGATGAGCGAAGCGGAGCACGACGGCCACGGGTTCGTCGACGAGGAGGAGCAGGACGACCAGGGAGTCGCCCATGGCCGGGCACACCGCCGGGGCGAGTGGCGTCGGGACGAGCAGGGCGAGGAAGCACAGGAAGGTGAGCTGCTTCCCGCGGGTGAGGAGACCGATCGGAGCCCCGATGTCCTTCTCGACGTCCCCCACCTCGAGGTTGATGAGATCGGCCTCGAGGTGGAGGATCTGCGTGCTCGTGTCTCGTTGCAGGCGGAAGTCCTGGACCTGCTCAAGCTCAACGTCGGCGCCGATGTCCACCTGGGGCGCGTCAAGCTGGAGATCAAGGGCGTGGAGGCGCAGGCGCTGCTGAAGGTGCGGCTGGACAACGTCGCGCGGGTCGTCGGCCGGGTACTGCGCACGATCGACAACAACCCGCAGATCCTGGAGCAGATCACCCAAGGGGCCGGAGCCGCGGTGCGGGACGTCGGTGGCGGAGCCGGGAGCGCGGTCGACGAGCTGGGACGCGGCACAGCCGAAGCGGCCGAGGACGTCGGCAGGAGCGCGGGCGGCGCCGTCCGGGAGGCGGGCAGGACCGCGGGCGAGTCCGCGCGGGCCCTGGGCAAGGGGGCGGGAGAAGCAGCCGGTAAGGCGGTGCGCGGCGCGGAGAAGAGCGCGCGGAGACCGAGCGGGTCCGCGGAATCGGCTGCCGAGGACACGGCCGACGCCGCCGAGCCGACCGCGCGGCGGCCGAAACACGAGGCGGAGCGCGGACAGACCCGGAAGCGCACGTCCGAGCCGCCCTGAAACGATGCGCCCGACGGACGCGGACCGGGGCGCGCCGTGGGCCAGGAGGAAGCAGCGGGACAGAACGCGGGCGACGCCGCGGAGGCGGCGGGGCATGGTCAGGACGAGCGGACGGCGGACATCTCCTTCGCCTCCTCCCTGCGGGCATCCGATCTTCGTTTTCTGCATGAGCCGCAGGCACGGGTGACCTTCCACGGCACCCCCGGCCGCCGGTCGACATCACGCAGCGTGCGAAGAAACCTGCCCGAGCGTGTGCGGGCGCGGGTCGCCTACCAGGACGTCGACATCGCCTACACGCTCGCCACGAAATTCACCGGCGGCCCCCACGACTCGACCGAACGCCGCACGCTCGGCGATCCCGCCCCGGACAGCGGTGACGCGGCCCGCGACGCGGACGGGCCGGCGGACCGCGAACGTACCGACAGCGCCCGGGAGCAGCACACGAACGGGACCTGAGGGGCGCGTGGCGGTCTTGCCGACGTGCGCGCCGCCGTGCTGGTGGGCGTGGGTGGCGACACCGAACCAGTGGGCGTATCCGCAGCGGTGACGTGCCGGGGCGCGGCGTGGACACCGAATGCATCAGTGTCCATGGTGTGTGCCCCGTGAGCCGCGTGGCCGTCTTCGGCAGGGCAGATCGCGCCCCAGCGGGCTGGGCGTGGCGACGACCTACGCCCAGGTTCTCATCGCCACCGACGAGCCACCCCGCGGCTCACTCATCGGTGGCCTCCCCGTGTGTGTCGTGGACCGTGCGCAGAATCGCCTGGGCGCGTTCGTAGACGGGCCGGTCGAGCATCTCGCCGTTGAGCGCGGTCGCGCCGCCGTCGTGTGCGGCCGCTGTCAGGACCTGGCGGGCCCAGGCCACTTCCCGCTCGTCGGGTGTGAACGCGCGGAGGATGGGGGGGATCTGGCGGGGGTGGACGCACAGCTTCGCGGTGTAGCCGAGGCTTTTGGCGTGCACCGCGTCCGCGTGGACCTGGTCCGGATCGTCGAATTGCGGGGTGACGCCGTCGATCGGGCCGGCGGTCCTGGCCGCCGCGGCGGCCAGGACCAGGTGCTGGCGGGCGTGGCTGAGGGCGGCGGGGTCGGTGGGGGAGACGCCGAGGTCGTTGGCGAGGTCGATGTTGCCGAGGGCGGGCCGGGCCACGTTCGCCGCGGCGCAGATCCGGTCGGCGGCCAGAACGCCCGCCGCCGTTTCGATGAGTGGCACCACGGCGCGGTCCGGGACCAGACGGGAGGCGACCGTGGCGATGTCCTCGGGTGTCTCGGACTTCGGCAGCATCACATGGCAGCGGGCCTCGGCGACCAGGCGCAGGTCGTCGGCGAACCAGGGGGTGCCGACGGCGTTGACCCTGACCACGACCGCATCGAGGACGGCCTGTGTACGCAGCCATGCGGCCACCTCGTCGCGGGCCGTGTCCTTGTCCGAGGCGGGCACCGCGTCCTCGAGGTCGATGATGGTGGCGTCGGCTCCGGAGGACAGGGCCTTGGCGAAGCGGTCGGGCCGGTTGCCGGGGACGAACAGGAAGCTGCGGGCGTGTCGGAGGGTGTTCATGCGAGCGATACCACCGTGGTCTTGGTCTCGGTGAAGAAGTCCAGGGCTTCATAGCCCTTTTCGCGGCCGTAGCCGGAGGCGCCGAAGCCGTCGAAGGACAGTTCGAGCCCGCCGCCGGCGCCGTACGTTGCGGTGGCCGCGTCCGATGTCGCGGGTCCATACCGCTCCGAGCAGGGCGTGTCGGTGCCGTTGGCGAGGGCGACGGCCTCGGTGGTGTTCAGGCCGTGGCCTGCGTGTGGCCGGCGTCCAGGCCGAGCCACTCCAGGACGGAGCCGGTGTGCTCGCCGACCGCGGGGACGGCGCCCATCGCCGTCTCGCGGGTCTCGTTGAGCATCGGTGGGCGCAGCGCACGCACCGGGCCGGCCGGGGTGGCGACGGTGCGCACGCGGTCGCGTGCGAGGAGCTGGGGGTGCTGGGCGGCGTCGGCGACATCGCGCAGCCGGGCGTTGGCGATGCGGGCCTTCTCCAGCAGGGCCTCGACGTCCTCGATGCTCCGTCCGGCGAGCCGGGCCTCGATCAGGGCCGCCACCTCGTCGCGGTGCTCGACCCGGTCGGAGTTGGTCGCGAACCGCGGATCCCGCGCCAGCCCCGGATCCTCCAGAATGTCCGAGCACAGCACGGCCCACTCCCGGTCGTTCTGCACCGCGAGGAAGATCTGCCGGCCGTCCCCGGTGGTGAAGGGGCCGTAGGGGGCGATCGCCGCGTGGTGGGCGCCGCTGCGCTGAGGGGGCGTGCCGCCGTAGGTGGCGTAGTACATCGGGTAGCCCATCCACTCGGTGAGCGCGTCCAGCATCGAGATCTCCAGATGCTGGCCCGATCCGGTGCGCTCGCGCTCGTACAGGGCCGTCAGTACGGCCGAGAAGGTGTACATGCCTGCCGCGATGTCCGCGACGGGGATGCCGGCCTTGGCCGGGGTCTCCGGTGTTCCGGTGACCGAGACGACGCCGGTCTCGCACTGGACGAGCAGGTCGTAGGCCTTCTTCGCGCGGTACGGGCCGGAGGGGCCGTAGCCGCTGATGCCGGCCACGATCAGCCGGGGGTGGTCGCGCAGCAGCTGCTCGGCGCCCAGCCCCAGCCGTTCGGCCGCGCCCGGACCGAGGTTCTGTACGAAGACATCCGCCCTGGCCAGCAGCCGGCGCATCACCTCGCCGCCGTGTGCGCTCTTCAGGTCGAGCGTGATGCTCTCCTTGCCACGGTTGAGCCAGACGAAGTGGCTGGACTGGCCGAGCACGGTGGTGTCGTAGGCGCGCGCGAAGTCGCCGCCGCCCGCACGCTCCACCTTGATCACCCTGGCCCCGAGGTCCGCGAGATGCCGGGTCGCCATGGGAGCGGCGACGGCCTGCTCGATCGCCACGACCGTGATCCCGCTCAACGGCAGCGCGGGACCTTCCGCCCCCGCGTGCGGGCCGTGCCTGCGCTGGTCCTCACCCATGTGTGTTCCTCCGGTGTCGGTGTGCGGGGCGGCGGGCGCCACGTTACGCACCAGCAATGCATGAGACAAGCAATAATGCATTATCTGCTGAGAGTATGCTTCGAAGGCTCTGTTCAGGCATGGTGACGGCGACGGGAGAGGACACGATGACGACGCGGGCCGGGACCGGCGGCGCGACGAAGAAGGACAAGATCGCCGCTGAACTGCGCCGCCGCATCCTCACCGGTCAACTGCCCCGCGGTGTACGGCTGCGCCAGGACCAGCTGGCCCGGGAGCTGTCCACGAGCATCACCCCCGTCCGGGAGGCCATGCGGGTCCTGGAGGCGGAGGGGCTGCTGGTCTCCGAGTCGCACAAGGGGGTCCGGGTCGCCGGTCTCGACCTCGAGCGCACCAAGGGCACCTACATCGTGCGCAGGCTGGTGGAGAGCTACGCGATGCGCCGCGCCACCCTGCGGTTCAGCCGCCTGGACCTCGCCCAGGCCAGGGGGCTGATCGAACAGATGCAGCAGGCACTCGACGCGGCCGACCCTGCCCGCTACCAGGAACTCAACGAACGCTTCCACTTCCACTTCTACGAGCGGTGTGGCGTGCCCTCGCTGTGCGACGAGATCAGAGCGACATGGCAGAGCTTCCCGTGGGACCTGTCGCTGGAATCACTGGACCGCAGCGCCGCGTCCCAGGCCGAGCACACGGCGATCGTCGACGCCATGGCGGTCGGCGACCCGGACCTCGTGGCCCAGGCCACCGAACAGCACATCGCCCATGGCTTCGCCGCGCTGATCGAGCGTGCCACGGGAACCCGGCGCCCCGATCCGTTCCCCCTGGAAGCCGACTGACATCCGGTGATCGGACGTCAAGCCGGCCCGCACGCGCCTCGTTGGAACCGGGGGGCGAAGGGCGGGTGCTTACGCCGCCGGAAGCCGCAGATGGCCGTCGACGCGGCGGGGCACCGTGCTCAGTCCGTCCGCCGGCTCGGGCGGCAGAAGGTGGCCGGGACTGTTCCGCCAGGCCAGGGGCCGGAGGAAGCGGCGGATTCCGGTCGGTCCCACGGATGTGTGCTGGTTGTCGGTCGCCGGCCAGGGACCGCCATGGTGCTGGGCCCAGGTGACGGCTACGCCGGTGGGACAGCCGTCGAACAGCAATCGGCCGCTTCCGGCGGCGAGCACGGGAGCGACGCAGTCGCGCACTGGATCGTCGACGGTGCCGCCGTGGACCGTCCCGACCAGTGCCCCGGGCAGCCGCTCGATGAGTGTCGGCCCGGTGTCAGCGGCGCAGCCCCAGGACGTCCGCGCCCGCGTAGCGGGCCTGGGGACCCAGCTCCTCCTCGATGCGGACGAGCTGGTTGTACTTGGCGGTGCGGTCCGCGCGGGAGAGCGAGCCCGTCTTGATCTGGCCGCAGCCGGTGGCGACGGCGAGGTCGGCGATCGTGGTGTCCTCGGTCTCGCCGGAGCGGTGGGACAGGACGACGGTGTAGCCGGCGCCGCGGGCGGTGGCCACGGTGGCCAGGGTCTCGGTGAGGGTGCCGATCTGGTTGACCTTGACCAGGATCGAGTTGGCGATGCCGTCCCGGATGCCGGCGCGCAGCAGCGTCTCGTTGGTGCAGAAGACGTCGTCGCCGGTGAGCTGGCAGCGGTCGCCCAGCCGGGCGGTCAGGGCCCGCCAGCCGTCGTGGTCGTCCTCGGCCATCGGGTCCTCGATCGAGGCGACGGGGTAGCGGTCGACGAGGGCGGCGAGGTAGTCGGCGTGTTCGGCGGGGGTGCGGCGGACGCCCTCGCCGGTGTAGTCGTAGTCGCCGTCGCGGAAGAACTCCGAGGTGGCCGGGTCCATGACGAGGGTGATGTCGGTGCCGGGCCGGTAGCCGGTCTGTTCGATGGCGCGTACGACGCAGTCGAGGGCTTCCTCGGCGCTGCGCAGTTGGGGTGCGAAGCCCCCTTCGTCGCCGACGTTCACGCTGTGGCCGGCGGCGAGCAGGTGGGCGCGCAGGGTGTGGAAGACTTCCGAGCCCATGCGGACGGCCTCGGCGAAGGTGCCGGCGCCGATGGGGGCGATCATGAATTCCTGGAAGTCGAGCGGATTGTGGGCGTGGGCGCCGCCGTTGATGATGTTCATCATCGGCACCGGCAGCAGCCGGGCGTCGACTCCGCCGACGTAGCGGTACAGCGGTAGCCGGTGGGCCGCGGCCGCGGCCTTGGCGGTGGCCAGGGAGACGCCGAGCAGGGCGTTGGCGCCCAACCGTGACTTGGCGGCCGTCCCGTCCAGTTCGATCATGGTGTGGTCGACCGTCGCCTGGTCCTCGGCGTGGAGTCCGGTGACGGCGTCCGCGATGCTCTCGTTCACGGCGTCCACGGCCCGCCGTACGCCCTTGCCGTGGAAACGGGCGGGGTCGCCGTCGCGCAGCTCCACCGCCTCCCGGGCGCCGGTGGAGGCGCCCGACGGGACGGCGGCGCGGCCGAGCGAGCCGTCCTTGAGTTCGACGTCCACCTCGACGGTCGGATTGCCCCGGCTGTCGATGATCTCCCGTGCGACGACCCGGCTGATAGCGGTCACGGTGCAGCTCCTCAGGCTGAGCCCGCACGGCGGCGGGCGGTAAGTTCCGTGGTGAAACAAAGTGAGTTCCGATTGGGAACCTACTATGGACGCATGAGGATGCACAACGCCGACGAGACATGCGGCATCGCCCAGGCCGCCCTGGTCCTGGGGGACTGGTGGAACGTACTGGTGCTGCGGGAGGTCGCACGCGGACATGTCCGCTTCGACGCACTGGCCACCGAGATCGGCCTGTCCAGGAAGGTGCTCACCGAGCGGCTCGGGCGGCTGGTCGCCCAGGGGGTCCTGCGTCGCAGCCTCTACCAGCGGCGTCCGGTGCGCTACGCGTACCTGCTCACCGACGCCGGGGAGGCGCTGCTGCCCGTGCTCGTCGCCATGCAGGACTGGGGCGACCGGTGGGTGCTGGGCGACGGCGACGTCACCGCGACGGCCGCGGTGGACGGCGCCGAGCACGCCAGGGTGCACGCCCTGGTGGGCACCCGCCTGCCCGAGGGGCTCGAACTGCCCGGCACCGAGGGCACCGACCTGCCCCTCGTCTCACCGGGCGCCGCGGCGACCGTGCTGTTCACCTACCCCGGCACCGGAGTGGAGTGGGGCGCGATCCCCGGGGCCGCCGGCTGCACGCTGGAGAACCGGCTCTTCAGGGACGCCTGGCCGGACTTCCTGCGCGCGGGGGCGGACGTGCGCGGCATCAGCACCCAACTCTCCCATGAACAGGCGGACTTCGCCCGCGCCGAGGCGGTCCCGTACCCCCTCCTGTCCGACGCCCGCCACCAGTTGGCCGCGGCCCTGCGGCTGCCGACCTTCCGCGGCGCGGGCCGGCTGCGGCACAAGCGCCTGATCGTCGTCGTCGACGCCCAGCGGACCGTGCGGCACACGCTGTTCCCGGTCCTCGACATCCCGCACGCGGTCGACGAGAGCCTGAGACTGGCCGCGGACTGCGCCCGGAGCGCTTGAGCGGCGCACCGCGCCGGTGACGTGGCGCCAGTGCCCCACCGGCGTCCCGGCGAGGTGACGCAGCGGGCAGGACGCGCCGCCCGGGACGTTCGTCAGCGTGGCCGTCTTCCTGAACCGGCCGGTGGGATCACGTGCGCAGATGAGACGCGCCGTTGAGGTCGACGACGGTTCCGGAGGCCCACACCGCCGCGGGAGACGCCAGGAAGTGCACAGCGGCGGCGATCTCCTCCGGGGTGCCGACCCGGCCGAACGGGCTTTCCGCCCGCAGGCGTTCGCCTTCCGCACCGGACAACTTCGCCGCCTGCCGCTCGGTGGCCACGAACCCGGGAGCGACGGAGGTGACCGCGATGCCGTGCGGAGCCAGTGCCACCGCCAGCGACTGGCCGAGTGCGTGGAGCGCGGCTTTGGCCGCCCCGTAGGCCGGGAAGTCGGGTTCGCCCCTGAACGCGCCGCGTGAGCCGACGTTCACGATCGCGCCGCCGGCCCCGCGGTCCACGAGGTGGCGGGCCACGGCCCAGCTCAGGTCGGCCGCACCGAGCAGGTTGACCTCGACCATGCGCCGCCAGATCCGCTGCCAGTCCGCCAGCGGGGTGTGCGCGATCGGGTGCCGCGTGTCCGCCGTGGGCGCCACGGCCGCGTTGTTCACCAGGACGTCCACCGTGCCCAGGGCGGCGAGCGCCTCGGCTACCACCCGCTCGGCCGCGCCGGGCTCGCCCAGGTCGGCCTGGAGCAGCGTATGTCCCTCGCCCGGCAACTGCCGCAGGGTCTCCTCGGCATCCGCGCGGCGGCCGGCGTACTGCACCGCGACCCGGTCGCCACCGCGGGCGAAGGCCAGCGCGACGGCCCGGCCGATACCGCGCGAGCCGCCGGTCACCAGTACGCCCCTCATCGGGCGGACACCATCGGCTCGTCACGTTCGTGGGTCGCGGGTCGGTGGGACATCGGCGCTCCTCTCCGGCGGACTCGCAGCCGCTCGTGGCGTAGGTGTTCCAATGTTGACCTTGAGACATGGGCGCGGGCAATTTTCTTCTGCGCTGCCCAAGGCCGCTCGTCGTGGGGCGGCCGACGAGGCCGCCGGCCTGGTGTGTGCGGGCGCTCTTCTCCGGCCGCTTCCCGCCCGGGTCCGCGCTGCGCGAGGCCGAGCTGGCCGAGCGCCGGCTGGACCGGCTGGTGGACGAGATGGCCACCGAGACCGTCGGGGCCACCGAGACCTCCGGGGCCGCCGACGCCCGCCGCTGGCCTGGTCAGCGGTCCGCCCCGAACCAGCACCCCCAGCAGCCCGGACAGCCCGCCCGCCTGGCCGTGGTCCGGGCCTGGGCCGGACGACCGTTTCAAAAAAATGCGGACGGCGATGTCGAGAATCCGTGACCGGCTCCGTCCCTGTGGTGAACGCGGCCACAATGGGTCGCACCAGCACCGAGGAGAACCACGATGGCCAAGTACTTGCTGCTCAAGCACTACCGAGGCGCCCCGGCTCCGGTCAACGGCGTGCCCATGGACCAGTGGACGCCGGAGGAGGTCTCGGCGCACATGCGGTACATGCAGGACTTCGCGGCCCGGCTCGAGAAGACCGGCGAGTTCGTCGACGGTCAGGCGCTCGCCCCCGAGGGGACGTGGGTCCAGTACGGCGGCGAGGGGCGCCCGCCGGTCACCGACGGCCCGTTCGCCGAGACCAAGGACCTCATCGCCGGCTGGATGGTGATCGACGTCGACAGCTACGAGCGCGCCATCGAGCTGGCCGGGGAGCTGTCGGCGGCCCCCGGGGCGGGCGGGAAGCCGATCCACGAGTGGCTCGAGGTGCGTCCGTTCCTGACCGCGCCGCCCACCATCACGGAGTGACCTCGGCGCGGAACGAGGTCCTGGTGAGGGGCTGACGCCGGGCGTGCTCGCCATCCTCGGCCAACGCGGGCCCGCGCCCGCGGTGGCCGGGCCGAGCCTTCCACGAGAAGGTGGCCGCACACGTCGTCGCGTACCGCGAAAAGCGGTTCGGAGCGGACTGCCGGACCCGCCTCTCCAACCGTCCCCGGGGCGGCCCGAGCCGCTCAGTGGTGCTCGGGGCGGGATGGTCCCCGTGGCGGCCCCCGTCGCCGACGTGCGGGGTGCACGCCGGCGACGAGCCGGGCGGGGGTGTCCTCCGTAGGTCAGATCTGGTTCTCGCCGCCGTCGACGTACAGGTTGGCGCCCAGGATGAAGCTGCTTTGATCGGAGGCCAGGAACGCCACGGCCGCGGCGACTTCCTCCGGGCGCCCCATCCGGCCGATCGCGGCGGTGGTGGCGAGGTGTGCCTTGACGCCGGCCGCGTTCTCCTCGCCGAAGAGGTTCGTGATGGCGGGGGTGTCGATCGGGCCGGGTGAGATCGCGTTGACCCGGATGTCGCGGTCCTTGAGGGTGTTGGCCCAGGTCCGCGCGAAGGACCGGACGGCGGCCTTGGACGCCGCGTACAGGCTGAACTCCTCCCTGCCGTGGTCGGCGGCGGTGGAGGCGTTCAGGATCACCGAGGCGCCGTCGTTGAGCAGCGGCAGCGCCTTCTGCACGGTGAACAGCGTGCCTCGCACATTGACCCCGAAGGTCTGGTCGTAGTCCTCCTCGGTGATCTGCCCCAGTGCCACCAGCGAGGCGGTCGCCGCGTTGGCGAACAACACGTCCAGCCCCTGGCCCCGGGCGCGGACCGTGTCGTACAGCCGGTCCAGATCGGCCAGGTTCGCGATGTCGCCCGCCACCGCCGTGGCCCTCGCCGAGCCGATGGTCTCCACGGCGGCGTCCAGTTCGGCCTTGCGCCGGCCGGTGATGAACACGTACGCGCCCTCGGCCGCCAGCCGTACGGCGGTGGCCAGGCCGATCCCGGTGCTGCCGCCGGTGACGACGGCGGTCTTGCCTTCAAGTTGTCCCATGGGAATGTCCTCCACAAAGTTCAGTACCGATCGGTACCGAATGAGACCGTAGCACTTCCGCACCGGTCAGTACAGAAGAGGTATGATCGAGCGCATGGAGACGCAGCGGAAGGCACCGATCGGCCGGCCGAGAGGATTCGACGCCGATGAGGCCCTCGAACAGGCCGTGCGGGTCTTCTGGGAACGGGGCTACGAAGGCGCCAGCCTCACCGACCTGACCAGCGCCATGGGCATCACCCGCACCAGCATGTACGCGGCGTTCGGCAACAAGGAGGACCTGTTCCGCAAGGCGCTGGAGCGCTACGCCGAAGGCCCCGCCTCGTACGGGGACCGGGCCCTGCGAGAGCCGACCGCCCGGCAGGTGGCCACCGCGTTCCTCAACGGCTCCGTCCGGGCCACCACCCGCCCCGGCTGTCCCACCGGGTGTCTCGGCGTCCAGGCGTCCCTCGCCGCCGGCGACGCCGGACGCACCGCCCGGGACGCCCTCGTCGCCTGGCGCAACGAGGGCACCGCCCGCCTCCGTGACCGGTTCCGGCAAGCCGTCGACGAAGGCGACCTGCCCCCGGACTCCGATCCCGGAGTGCTCGCCCGCTACGTCATGACCGTGGCGAACGGCATCGCCGTCCAAGCCGCCAGCGGCGCCACCCGCGACGACCTCCAGCAGGTCGCCGACGCGGCCCTGCGGAACTGGCCGCCCGTCTGAGGTCCTGCCTGCGGGCGTGGGCGCACCCCGTTCGCAAGGCCGCGCCGAGCGGCCGGCTGGCATGATGCCGGGCATGACGACAGCCGAGGAGCACGAGAAATACCGCCAGGCGAGCTCGTTCGGTGCCGCGGCGGACGCCTATGAGCGTGGCCGCCCGCCCTACCCGCCGGAGGCGGTGGCCTGGCTGGTGCCCGAGCACGCACGGACCGTGGTCGATCTCGGCGCAGGTACCGGCAAGCTGACCCGCGCGCTGCCGGCCCCGGGCCGGGACGTCGTCGCGGTGGAGCCCTCCGCCGGGATGCGCGAGCAGTTCTCCCGAGTCCTCCCTGATGTGCGAGTTCTGGACGGGACGGGGGAAGCGATCCCCCTACCGGACGCAAGCGTGGACGCCCTGGTCTGCGCGCAGGCCTGGCACTGGGTCGATCCGAGGCGGGCGGTCCCGGAAGCTGCCCGGGTGCTGCGCTCGGGCGGGCGGCTGGGCCTGGTGTGGAACCTGCGGGATGTGTCGGTGCCCTGGGTCGCGGAGCTGGACCGGATCCTGCGCGACTGCGCCGCAGCGCCGACGGAGGACCGGCAGGTGGGACGCCTCGGCACGCCGTTCGGTGCCATCGAACGGCAGGACTTCCGCTGGAGCCATCCGATGACGGCCGAAGAGGTCATGGACATGGTCGCCTCCCGCAGCTACGTGATCACTCTGGAGCCCGCGGCGCGGGCGGAACTGCTGGGACGGGTCCATGCGCTGCTGGACGCGACGCGTCCGCGGGACATGCCGTATGTGACGGAGTGTTATCGAGCTGAGCTCGGATCGCGTTGACCGGCACACCACCCGGGTCGCCGAAGCGGACCTGACGACGGACGAGGCCGGGCACCCAAGCGGTGCCCGGCCTGCGGGTGCCCGGCCTCACTCCTCGGTCGGACCGAGGTCCGGGGCCGCCCGCAGCGAGACGGTGCGGGCGCGGTGGGCCGCATGCAGTTCCAGGACGACGATCTCGTTCCGGCCGGTACGCAGCACGGGGGCGGGAACGTAGAGGGAGCGCTGCGGGCCGCGCGACCAGTAGCGGCCGAGGGCGAAACCGTTGATCCACGCGTTGCCCTTCGTCCAGCCCGGCAGGTGGAGGAAGGTGTCGGCGGTATCCGACAGCTCGAAGGTGCCGCGATGCAGTGTCGGCCCGACGGGCGTGACCGTCGTCGGGGTGAAGGGCACGCCCTCGAGGCTGTCGAGCGGCAGGGCGCGGCTGCTCCAGCCGAGCAGCTCGGCACCGTCGAGCAGGACCTTGCCCGGCAGACCCTTGCGGTCGTGGATGCCCGGTCCGTAGTTCACCCGGCCTTGGTTCTCCACCAGCAGGGTGAGCACGCAGCCCGCGCGCGGGACGGTGAAGGCGAGGGTGTGCTCGTGGTTCTCCCGCTCCAGCACACCCACCGGCTGCCCGTCGAGGAAGACCTGGGCACGGTCGCGTACCCGCTCCACCTCCAGCAGCGCGGGGCCGGCGTCGGGCAGCACGGTTTCGTACTGCACGAAGCCGAAGTCCTGGCCCAGCTCCTCCATCGTCAGGGGCCGCTCGGCGGGGGTGGCCGCGCCGAACCCCGGAGCGCAGGAGAGCAGGCCGGCGCTCTCGGGCAACTCCACGCCCTCCAGGGAGAGTTTGGGCCCGTGCGGCGGCACCGGAGCCGCCGGCACCCCGGTGTGCTTGGCGATGACATCGCGGAACGCGGTGTACTTCTCGGTGGGGTCCCCGGCCTCGTCCAGCGGTGCGTCGTAGTCGTAGGAGGTGACGGTCGGCCGGTAGGTGTGCTTGTCGTTGGCGCCGCTTGTGAAGCCGAAGTTGGTGCCGCCATGGAACATGTAGAGGTTGACGGAGGCCCCCGAGGCGAGCAGCTCGTCGAGTTCGCGGGCGGCCTGATCCGCGGGGCGGACCACATGGTGACCGCCCCAGCGGTCGAACCAGCCGATCCAGAACTCCGTGGTCATCAAGGGGGCGTCCGGCTGCCGGCCGCGCACGTCCGCCAGGTGCTCCGCGGAGCGGCTGCCGAAGTTGACGGTGGCGAGGGTGCCCGGCAGCGCGCCACGCTCCATGTCCGCCGGCTGGTCGCAGGTGAACAGGGGGACATCCACCCCGCAGCGGCGCAGCGTTTCGGCGAGGTGTGCCAGATAGGCGGTGTCGTCGCCGTAGGCGCCGTACTCGTTCTCCACCTGCACCGCGAGGACCGGGCCGCCCCGGTCGGCGAGTCGGGAACGCAGGGGGGTGAAGAGCTGTGCCAGGTAGTCGTCCACCGCGGCCAGGAACCTGGGGTCGCGGGAGCGCAGCCGGATGTCGGGTTCGGTGAGCAGCCATGAAGGAAGCCCGCCTCCCTCCCATTCGGCACAGATGTAAGGACCTGGCCGAAGGAGCACATGGAGACCTTCCGCCGCGGCGAGGTCGAGGAAGCGCGGCAGATCGAGCGCGCCGTCCATGCGGAAGGTGTCCGGTCGTGGCTGGTGGAGGTTCCACGGGACGTATGTCTCGATGGTGTTCAGGCCCATCAGGCGTGCCTTGCTCAGCCGGTCGGCCCACTGCGCGGGATGGACGCGGAAGTAGTGCAGCCCGCCCGACAGTATCCGGAAGGGCTCTCCGTCGAGCAGAAAGCCGGAAGCGTCTCGGTGAAGTACGGGCATGGCTGGCTGGCTCCTAGGTGGCTGCTGGGGGAGGGTTGCGGTCAGTGCGCCGCCCACTCGTGATGTTTGCGTAAACATGAGTGGTCGTGCAAGCCCCACCATCGCCTGGCGAACTGGCCGGGAGTGCCGGGCAACGCCGTACGTCATGCCCCTGGTCGCCCGGCGCCGGCGGCACCGCCGCCCGGCGCGCCCGGCGCCGTCACCCCTGGTCCGGCGGCGGGGCGGTGCTCTCCCGGACGACGAGCCGGGTGGGTACGAGCACCGTGCCGCGCTCCGGCCCGTTCTGCCGCACTTGGTGCAGAACACCTTCCACACAGCGGCGGCCCACCTCGGCGAAGTCCTGGTGGACCGTGGTCAGTGGGGGCAGGAACGAGCCGGCCTCGGGGATGTCGTCGAACCCGACGACGGACACCTCCTCGGGAACCTTGCGGCCACGCTCGTGCAGGGCCCGCAGGAGGCCGAGTGCCATCTGGTCGTTGGCCGCGAACACCGCGGTGCAGTCGGGCTGCTCCGCCAGGTGGAGTCCCGCGCGGTAGCCCGACTCCGCCGACCAGTCGCCGCGTACCAGCGGTGGTGCCACGCGCCCCGCGTCCTCCAGCGCCGTGCGCCAGGCGCCCGTTCGCCGCTGGGCCGCGTACGACTCCTCGGGCCCCGCGAGGTGCCAGACCGTGCGGTGCCCGAGGTCCAGCAGGTGGCGCACGGCGTCCCGGGTCCCGCCCGCCTGGTCCGTGTCGACGACCGTGAACCGGTCGCCGGCGTCCGAGTCCGCGACCACCACCTTCACCTGCGGCGGCAGCGACAGCCGGGCGGCGTCGAGGAGGTGGACCTCCATGATGACGATGACCGCGTCCACCGCCAGCTCGCCCAACCGGGAGAAGGCGCCGCGCACCTCGTCCTGAGTGGGCACCGCGACCGGCAGGAGCGTGACCGCGTACCCCTCGTGCGCGGCCGAGGTGGCGATGGCCTCCAGCGTGCGCACATTGCCCGTCGTCGAGAGGGTGAAGGTGATGACGCCGATCGTGCGGAACTCCCCGCGCTTGAGCGCGCGCGCCGCGCTGTTGGGCCGGTAGCCCAGCTCCTTCATGGCCGCGAGCACCTGTTGACGCGTGCCCTCGGTCACGCCGGCGAAGCCGTTGGAGACCCGGGAGACGGTCTGTGAGGAGACGCCCGCGAGTTGGGCGACGTCCGCCATCGACACGGTCCGCCGGCGGCGTGGGGTGCGGTCCGCGGGCGGTGGCGTGCCTGGTGCCGAGGTGCTCTGGCCTGTTCCGTCCACCGGTTCCTCTTCCGCGTTGCGTGAGCGACCCTTGACCGCCCTCCTGGACGCAGTGTAGACATGCCGCCATCAGATGTTAACGCAAACATTACCCCTGTCCGGCTCCACCGGTGATCTGCTCGAGCGGCCTGATGTTTGCGTAAACCCCCGGTTGGCGAGGCACGAGCGAGGGACGCGAGATGACGACGCTACAACCGCCGGCGGCCGTGGGGCACCAGTCGGCCGGGCCACCGGCGCGACGGTCGCGCCGGTCGTGGACGGGATGGGGGTTCATCGGCCCGTTCGTGCTCGTGTTCGCGCTGGTCTTCCTGGCGCCGCTGGCGTATTCGATCTACCTGAGCCTGTTCCGGACCCGGCTCATCGGCGGCACGTCCTTCGTCGGCCTGGACAACTACCAGCAAGCTCTCCAGGACGGCCAGTTCTGGGACGGTGTGCTGCGCGTCGGCCTGTTCCTGCTGATCCAGGTGCCGATCATGCTGGGCCTCGCCCTGCTGGTGGCGCTCGCGATCGACAGCGGCCGCCTGTACGGCAAGGACTTCTTCCGGATCTCCGTCTTCCTGCCGTACGCGGTACCCGCCGTCGTCGCGGCCCTGATGTGGGGCTTCATGTACGGCCCGCGCTTCGGACTGGTCGGCGACATCAACGACGCCTTCGGCGTGCGACTGCCCGACCCGCTCTCCTCCGACCTGATCCTGGCGTCCATCGGCAACATCGTCACCTGGGAATTCGTCGGGTACAACATGCTGATCTTCTACTCCGCGCTGCGGGTCGTGCCGCACTCGCTCTACGAGGCCGCCGAGATCGACGGTGCCGGACAGTGGCGGGTCATCGCGGCGATCAAGCTCCCGGCGATCCGCGGCGCCCTCGTCATCGCCACGATCTTCTCCATCATCGGCAGCTTCCAGCTCTTCAACGAGCCCGCCATCCTGCAAAAACTCGCGCCGAACGCGATCACCACCGACTACACCCCCAACTACTACACCTACTCGCTGTCCTTCTCGGGCCAGCAGCACAACTACTCCGCGACGGTCGCCATCGTCATGGGCGTGATCACCATGGTCGTCGCCTATGTCGTCCAGCTGCGCGGCATGCGCAAGGGAGCGTGAGCGCGATGACGACGAGCAGCGCCACCGACGCACCGCGGCCCACGACCGCACCGAGGCCGATCGCACGCCCGCGGCCGCGCGCACCGCGCCGCCCGCACACCCCGGGCCGCCCCCGGCGCAGCGTCCTGCTGACCGTGCTCACCGGCGTGGTCCTGCTCTACAGCCTCGTACCGCTGCTCTGGCTGGTGATCAGCGCCACCAAGACCCAACAGGGCCTCGCCCGGTCGTTCGGCCTGTGGTTCGACGGGGATTTCGCCCTCTGGGACAACATCACCGAGACCTTCACCTACCAGGACGGCGTCTTCGGCCGCTGGCTGCTCAACACCCTCCTGTACGTGGTGGTCGGCGCGGGCGGTGCCACCTTGCTCGCCGTCCTGGGCGGCTACGCGCTCGCCAAGTTCGACTTCCCCGGCAAGCGCGCCGTGTTCGCCGTCGTCATCGGGGCCGTCGCGGTACCCACGACGGCGCTCGCCGTCCCGACGTTCCTGATGTTCAGCAAGCTCGGCCTGACCGACACCCCCTGGGCCATCATCGTCCCCTCCCTCATCTCACCGTTCGGCCTGTACCTGATGTGGGTCTTCGCCACCGAGGCGATCCCCGCCGAGCTGATGGAGGCCGCCCGGATCGACGGCGCGAGCGAGCTGCGGACCTTCTTCCAGGTCGCGCTGCCACTCCTCGCACCGGGGACCGTCACCGTGCTGCTCTTCACCACGGTCGCGACATGGAACAACTACTTCCTGCCGCTGATCATGCTCAAGGACCCCGACTGGTACCCGCTGACCCTCGGGCTCGACGCCTGGAACAAACAGGCGGCCACGGCCGGCGGTGAAGCCGTCTTCAACCTCGTCGTCACCGGCTCGCTGCTCACCATCGTGCCGCTGATCGCCGCGTTTCTCCTGCTCCAGAAGTACTGGCAGTCCGGGCTCGCCGCCGGGAGCGTCAAGGAGTAGCCGCCGCGCTGCCCCGCTCCTGGCCCGCACATCCCTGTCGAACCGAATGAAGTGGAAGTACCGCCATGTCCAAGTACTCCCGCCGCCTCCTGCGCGGCCTTGGTCTCGTCTGTGTTCTGGCGCTCGGGGCGACGGCCTGCGGCTCCGACGGCGACAGCTCCGATCAGAAGCGGGTGGACGCCGCTGACATCCGGGCCGCGCTGAAGGAGGGCGGCACCGTGACCGTGTGGGCGTGGGAGCCCACCCTCAAGCAGGTCGCCGCCGACTTCGAGAAGAAGTACCCGAAGGTCGACATCAAGCTGGTCAACGCGGGCACCAACAACGACCAGTACAAGGCCCTCCAGAACGCCATTTCGGCGAAGAAGGGCGTCCCCGACGTCGCACAGATCGAGTACTACGCGCTCGGCCAGTACGCCCTGACGAAGTCCGTCACCGATCTCACGGCGTACGGCGCGGACAAACTGGCCGGCTCCTACTCGCCGGGCCCGTGGCACGCGGTGCGGTCCGGCGACGGCGTCTACGGCCTGCCCATGGACTCCGGGCCGATGGCGCTGTTCTACAACAAGAAGGTCTTCGACAGGTACGAGATCGCCGTGCCGACGACCTGGGACGAGTACGTCGAGGCCGCCCGCAAGCTGCACAAGGCGAACCCGAAGGCGTACATCACCAGCGACGTCGGTGACGCCGGTCTGACCACCAGCCTGCTGTGGCAGGCCGGTTCGCGTCCGTACAAGGTCGACGGCACCACGGTGGGTATCGACTTCACTGACGCGGGCGCCAAGAAGTACGCCGAGACATGGCAGAAGCTGATCGACGAGAAACTCGTCTCGCCCGTCGTGGGCTGGAGCGACGACTGGTACAAGGGGCTGGGCGACGGCAGCATCGCCACCTTGCCCATCGGCGCGTGGATGCCCGCCAACTTCGCGTCCGGTGTGAAGAACGCGGCCGGTGACTGGCGGGTGGCCCCGCTCCCGCAGTGGACGAAGGGGCAGAGCGTGAGTGCGGAGAACGGCGGCAGCTCACTGGCGCTGCCCGCGCTCGGCAAGAACAAGGAACTCGCGTACGCCTTCGTGGAGTACGCCAACTCCGGTGCGGGCGTGCGGACCCGCGTCGAGAACGGCGCGTTCCCGGCGACCACGAAGGACCTGAACGCAGCGTCGTTCCAGGACACCGCGTTCCCGTACTTCGGCGGCCAGAAGGCCAACAAGATCTTCGCCGAGTCCGCGAAGAACGTGCCCGCCGACTGGACGTACCTGCCGTACCAGGTGTACGCCAACTCGATCTTCAACGACACCGTCGGCAAGGCCTATGTCTCCGACAAGAAGCTGGCGGACGGCCTGGACGCATGGCGTGAGGCGTCCGCCAAGTACGGCTCGGAGCAGGGCTTCACCGTCGAGAAGTAATACATGGAGCCGCGGCACGTCCGGTTGCGTCACCGGCCGAGGCTCGCGCCCTCGACTTGCTAACCGGAGGATCCTCCACTTAGTCTCGAGTCAATTGGGTGCGCCTCCGGTTCGCTGCGGGTCAGCCCGACGACCTGTGCGCGTACCGTGAAAGGAAGCTGGTCATGTCAGGTATCGAGGGCAAGGTCGTCGCGATCACGGGCGCCAGCAGTGGTATCGGCGAGGCGACGGCGATCCACCTCGCCGAACACGGGGCCCACCTGGTGCTCGGAGCCCGGCGGGAGGACCGGCTGAACGCGGTGGTGGACCGGATCACGGCGAAGGGAGGTTCGGCCGTCGGGGTCGTCGTCGACGTGACGCGCCGCGAGGACCTGGGGCGCCTGACGGACGCGGCGGTCGGCCGCTTCGGCCGGCTCGATGTCCTGGTCTCCAATGCCGGCACCATGGCGATCTCGCCGTTCGACGAGTTGCGCCAGGACGACTGGGACGCCATGGTCGCCACCCACATCACCGGCCTGCTGAACGGCATCGGGGCGGCACTGCCCATCTTCCGGCGGCAGCGCTCCGGCCAGTTCGTCAACGTCGCCTCCACCGCGGCCTACGTGGTGAAGTCTCCGCAGGCTGTCTACGCGGCCACCAAGACGGCGGTGAAGGTGCTGACCGAGGGCCTGCGGCAGGAGTCGGGGCCCGACCTGCGGGTCACCCTGGTTTCACCGGGGTTCACCAACACGGAGGGCGTGGGCAAGGGAGCGAGTCCCGAAGCGGCGGCGGCCGCGGTCCGGCAGCGCGACGAGATCGCCATGCCGCCCTCCGCCGTCGCCTCCGCCATCGGGTACGCGATCGAGCAGCCCGACGGCGTCGACATCAGCGAAATCGTCGTCCGGCCCACCGTGCAAGCCTGACGGCGACGCGGCCGGGAAGACCGTCGCCGTCCGCACGGCCGCTGCCGGCCTCGTGCCCGAGCACCCCGGGCCGGGAGCCGCCGGTCGGCCTGGAGGCCGGCGGCGTCCTCGATTCCCGCTCGCGGACGCCGCCGGCCGGCTTTCACACGACGATGACCCGGCGCCCGCGCGTATGACCGGCGTGGCTGTCGATGTGCGCCGCCGCGGCCTCGGCGAGGGTGTACGACTTCTCGACCGGGATGTGGAGCCTGCCCCGTGAGATGAGGTCGACGGCCTCGGCGAGCGCGTCCGGCACGCTCCCGGCGACGCCGGAGAATCGGACACCGAATTCCGGCGCGTCGAGATCGGCGATGGAGATCACCTTCTGCGGATCCCCGGTCAGCTCGACGAGCTCGCGGATCACGCCCGAGCCGGCCAGATCGAGTGCCGCGTCGACCTGGCCGAGCTGCCGCACCCGCTCGACCCAGCCCTCACCGTACGTCGTGGCGAGGGCACCCAGGCCGCGCAGATAGTCCTGGTTCGCGGCCCCGGCCGTGCCGATCACCGTGATGCCGCGGTCGCGGGCGATCTGCAGCACCGCCGATCCGACTCCGCCGGACGCGCCGCTGACCAGCAGCGTCTGCCCGGACCGCACACCGACCTCGCGGATGATGCGCAGCGCGGTCTCCACCACGGAGGGGTACCCGGCCGCCTCTTCGAAGGTCAGGCCCTCGGGCATCCGGGCCCAGGCCGACAGCACGGCGAACTCGGCATAGGTGCTCGAGCCTTCGCCGAACACCTGGTCGCCGACCTCGACCCCTTCGACGCCCGCGCCGACCTCGTCCACCACCCCGGCGGCGTCCAGCCCGACTCCGGAGGGCAACTTGGTCGGATGGGCGCCGAGGATCTGGCCTTCCCGGATCCTCCAGTCGACGGGGTTCACGCCCGCCGCCCGCACAGCGATGCGTATCTGGCCGGGGCCCGCGTGGGGCTCCTCGGCGTCTATGAGTCGCAGCACGTCCGGACCGCCGAATTCGGCGAAGCTCACTTTCTTCATGCTGCCGACCGTAGCACTAACCGTTAGTGTTTAAAAACAGGTAGGGTTTAAGAACTGATACGCCTTTGTATCTGATAGCATCAGGGAATGACCGTGCCGCCCGGACGCCGTGAGCGTAAGAAGGCCGCGACCCGTCAGAAGATCGCCGATACCGCCCTACGGCTCTTCCTGGAACGCGGGTACGACGCGGTGGGCATCCGTGACGTGGCCGCTGAGGCCGACGTGGCCGTCACCACGCTCTTCTCCCACTTCGCCTCGAAAGAGGCCCTGGTGTTCGAGCAGGACCAAGACTTCGAGCAACGCCTGACGCAGGCGGTCACCGGCCGGGCGCCGCACGAACCGCTCATGCCCGCGCTGCGGCGCGAGATCCAGGCCCTGGTGCGGCACTGCACGGCGGACAGCGCCGCCCCGATCTGGCGCATGGTCGACGCGTCACCCGCCCTGCGGGAGTACGAGGAGTCGATGCGGCTGCGCCACGCGGACTCGCTGGCAACGGCCATCGCCGCTGATCCCGACCTGGCGCAGACCACAACGGCCTGCCGGACGATCGCGAGGTTCGTGATCGACGCCTATTCGCTGGCCCGGGAGGCGGCCGATCCCGAGGCCGCGGTGGACGAGATCTTCAAGATGATCGAGGCGGCCTGGGAGGTCGCCTGCCGCTCCGGGAACTCCACCGGAACGGCCGGAGCGTAGTCAGCGCTCGACCCCGCCCGGCCCCGTTTCGCCGACGATCCGTACCGTGCGGCGGAGATGCCCACGGATCGCGCGGGAGAATACGCGCGATCCGTCAGGACGGCCGCCGGCCGGGCCCGAGGTCTACCCGTGGCACGGCTCGAGCGCTGGCGCGTCAGGTGAAGAGCGACATGTAGGACGAGGCGAGGCCGGAGGCCAGCCAGAACGATCCGAGCGCGATACCGATGATGATCAGTACGGCCAGCGCTCTGTCTATCTTCTCCGCCAGTGGGGACGGCGGCCGGGGATCCAGGTCGTAATTCATCCGTCCAACGTAAGACAACACGGAGGTGTGCGGGGTGGCTTGGGCAAGTTTTACGTGGCTGCGGCCGTGGACGCGCCGTGCAAGGCGGACGCGGCGTTACGGATGATCGGCTCACCGTGTCCGAACACCGCCGTGTCGACGTCGAGCTCGGCCAGTCGGCGCAACGACTCCATGGCCCGGACGCGGTCGGTGTTGAAGACGCCCAGCATGGCCCGACCGACGTTGGCGACCGCGTCGCCGGTGAACACAACCCGTGGACCGGGCAGGTGGAGCGCGATCGACCCGTCCGTATGGCCGGGCACCGCGACCACCACCGCCCCGCCGCCGAACGCCAGCACATCGCCGTCCTCGACCTCGTGGTCCACTCGGCACGGCGGAGCCGGCGGCAGCGGTGGAAGCGCCGCTTTGATCGGTACCTCGAACTGCTCCAGTACCGGTGGCGCCCCGACCGCCTCCCCTCGGATCACCGGAGCCTCCAGCCGATGCGCGACCACCTCGGCTCCGTGCCGGTCGGCCAGTTCGGCTGCCGAGCCGGTGTGGTCCTCGTGCCAGTGCGTCAGCACGATGCGCCGCAGCACACCGTCCAGTGCTCCTTCGATCTCCGCCGCGCGGTCAGCCGTCCCGGTGTCGATGAGGGTCAACTCGTCGCCGTCCTGCCACAGATAGGCCGCCCCCACGGGGAAGCGCAGCATGCGCAGTGCCGGTAGTACCTCGATGATCTCCATACGACACAGCGTGCCCGGCCGGCCCGGCGGTCGTGCGGCTCTTAGCTGAGGGCCGATCAGGCGCGCTCACACCGGCCGCCCTGGCGGCAGCGTCACGGCCGGGGCTTGGTCGCGAACACCCACCGGTTGCCCTCCAGCGCGTCGTTCTGCTCGGGCAGTGGGCCGCATCCGTGCCGGCGGGTGAAGTCGAAGGGGGTGTGGACCGATGTGGACCAGCCCTTGCCCGCCAGATCACCTGCGGAGTCGGGCCGCTGCTCGCCACTGAACAGGTCGAGCAGGTCGATGCCGATCTGGCGTTTCGTCGAGATGTAGAGCGGGCTGTCGCGGTAGTCCAGCAGGTCCTTTTCCAGCTTGGCCTCGAACGCCAGAGCGCTGCCTCCCGCGCTCAATCCGTCCACCGTGTCGATGAGGTACTTCTCGGCGGCGTTCGGCAGATAGAACAGCAGCCCCTCGGCCAGCCAGACGCTCGGCGCGGTCGCGTCGAAGCCGGCGTCGGTCAGCGCGCCGACCCAGTCGGCGCGCAGATCGATCGGGATCGGCACGCGCGCTGCCTTCGGGGTGGCCGACAGCCCGCCGAGCACCTTGTGCTTGAACGCCAGCACGCCTTCGCGGTCGATCTCGAAGATCACGCACCCGGAAGGCCAGTCGAGGCGGAACGCCCGCGCGTCCAACCCGGCCCCGAGCAGGACCACTTGGCGGGCGCCCTGCGGGTGCACCGACCGGAGGAGAAAGTCGTCGAGGACCCTCGTCCGCAGACCGAAGTAGCGTGCGAATCGCCCCCACAGCGGGTTCGCGTCTCCGTCCGCGGCCTGTTCTATGCGGACCGGCCAGCCCGCGGACGCCGGTGCGGCGCGCACGAAGTGCTCCGCGTAGACGTCCCGTGCCAGGCTGTCGTGGCGGTGGGTCTCGATCGCCCGTGCCGCGGCGACCATGAGGGCGGTCAGACCGACACCCCCTTCCACACCCTCCACACCGGCGTTGCGATGTGCCGTGCCGACCATGTGTCCTCCCTTGAGGCGAGCAGAGACGTAAAGATCACGGAACCAGGACGGGTTTGACCACGCGGCCCGCCTCGCAGTCGCGTTCGGCCTTGTTGATGTCGGCGAGCGGGTACGTACGGATCAGCTGGTCGAAGGAAAACCGTCCGGCCTGCCACAGTCCGATCAGCCGTGGAATCAGCAGCCCCGGCACCGCGTCCCCCTCGCAGATGTGGGAGATCCTGCGGCCCCGGTCCAGTGTCCCCGGTTCGAGCGGCAGCGCGGTGTGGAGCCGTGCCACCAGGCCGAGGTGGCCGGTGGGGCGCAGGGCCGACAGCGCGTTGTTGATCAGCTGGGCGGAGCCGGTGGTGTCCAGTGCGTACTGCGTGCCGCCGTCGGTCAGCCCCCGGATGCGGTCGGGCAGGCCGGCCGATGCGGCGTGCAGCGGGACCGCGCCGAGCCGCTCGGCGAGGGCCAGCCGTTCGGGTTGCCGGTCGACGGCCACGGCCACCGCCCCGGCGGCGGTGGCCGCCATCACCGCGGCCAGGCCCACCGCTCCCGCGCCGAAGACCGCGATGCTGTCGCCGGGGCCGACGCCGAAGGAGTTGAGGACCGCTCCGGCACCGGTGAGGAAGCCGCAGCCGAGCGGTCCGAGGAGTGCGATGGGCAGCGAGGGATCGACCCGGACCGCGTTGCGGGCCGGGACCAGCGCGTACTCGGCGAACGAGGACTGGCCGAACCAGCGGGGGGCCAAGGCGCCCCCGGCCGCGTCGGTGAACCGCGCCGCGTTCTCCTTGCGCCCTCCGAAGAGGTTGAGCGAGGCGAAGGAGTCACAGTAGGCGGGGGCCGCGCCCAGGCAGTTCCGGCAGTGTCCGCAGGAGTCGAAGCTCAGCACGACATGGTCGCCGACGCTCAGGCCGGTGTCCGGGCCGCCCGTCTCCACCACGACCCCGGAGCCCTCGTGGCCGAGCACCGCCGGCAGCGGTGAGCGGCCCGCCGAACGCCGTACCGCGAGATCGGTCCGGCACATCCCGCAGCCCGCGATCCGGACCAGGACCTCGCCGTCGGCCGGGCCCGCGTGCAACATCACCTCCTCGACGGTGAATCGGCTCTCGTACGAGCGCAGTACCGCCGCACCGAACCTCATCGGCCCGCCTCATCCGGACGGTGCACGACGAACGGCCTGAGGTTGCCGTAAAGCCCCCACGGCCCGCCCGCGACGCCGACGCCGCTGTCCTTGATGCCCGCGAAGGGCTGGGCGAGGGAGAGTTCGGCGTGGTGGTTGATCCACGCCGTCCCGCACTCCAGCCGGTCGGCCACCGCCTCGGCCCGGTCGAGGTCGGTTCGCCATACCGAGCCGCCCAGCCCGAAGCCGGTGCCGTTGGTCCGCTCGACCGCTTCGTCGAGACTCCCGTACGGCAGCACCGGAAGGACCGGACCGAACTGCTCCGCCACCACCACCGGGCTGTCGGGCGGGACATCGGCCAGGATCGTCGGGGCGAAGAAGTAGCCCGGCCGGTCCAGCCGGTGGCCACCGGCCACGGCCCTGGCACCGTCCGCCAGGGCCTGGGCCGTACAGCGCTCGACCCGGGCCAGGTGCGGGGCGTTGTTGACCGGCCCCAGCTCCGAGCCCGCCTCGAGCCCGGGGCCGACGACGACGGACTTCGCACGCCGCGCCAGGGCCTCGACCACCTCGGAGTGGAGCCGGGCCGGGGCGTAGACGCGCTTGACCGCCATGCAGACCTGCCCGCAGTTGCGGAACGCCGCCCAGAACAGCCGGTCCGCGATCCGCTCCACGTCGGCGTCGGCTGCCGCGAGCAACGCCATGGTGCGGGCGACGGGGTCGGCCCGCCAGCCGAGCCAGGCCGCGTGGGCCCGGTCGACGACGGCGTCCAACTCGTCCGGCTGCTGGTCGGGAGCCTCGTCGAAGGCCTCGCCCGTCGCCGGATCGAGGACGGCGAAGCGTTTGCCGCGGGCCCTGGGCGGGTGATGTGACCGACCTGTCGGCATGCCGGCGGTCAGCTCGCGGCCGCGACGGCAGCCGCGCGTTCCCGGGCGTGCCGGTCCATCTCCGCCCGGAAAGCGGCCACCAGCCGTGGCTGAATCCTTCCGGCGTTGCGGTCGCCCCCCTCGCAGACCGCCCCGCGCACCCCCACGATGTCCGTGCCGATACGGGTCAGCGCGCCGAGGTCCGCCGCCGTGACACTGCCCGCGAGGGCGGCGAGCAGACCCGCCTCGTGGGCCAGCCGGACGAACTCCCCGCAGACATCGGGCGGAACGTGGTCGAACAGCCGTGTCCCGTCCTTGATCGCGGTGTCGAGCATGGCCGCGTCGGAGCCGGAGCGGCGGGCGATGTCGGGCAGCGCGAGCGGGTTGACGCAGCCGACCCGGTGGGCGTCGGCATAGCCGGAGGCGACGACGAACGCGTCCGGCCGGTAGTCCTTCACCGCCCGGACGACCCCCTCCATGACCTCGACGGCCTGTTCGGGCGTGGTGCATCCGTAGAGGCCGACCTTGATGTACGTGGCTCCGGAGACCGCTGCGCCGAGCGCCGCCTGGGCCACCGTGCCGGGCTTGTACGGTACGTCTCCCACGGTGGCGGACACCGGCTTGTCCGCCGGGACCGCGTCGCGGATCTCCCGGATGACCCACGGGAAGTTCGCGCCGAGCGAGCCCTCGTCGGGCCTTTTGACATCGACGATGTCGAGGTGCTCCGCCGCCTTTGCGCAGTCGAGGGCCTCCTCGACGCTGTCCGGGGAGATGAGAAGCAACAACGTGTATTCCTTCCACCGCGTATCCGCCTGCCAAGGGCAGGCGTGCGGAGTCGACGGGATCACGTGCGGTCTGCTCATCATTGCCGCGGCCCGTGACCATCGGCAGGGCGCGCGGAGTGTGGCAGGGGGGCATTGCCGGACGTGTCCGCGCCCCCCAGCGCGCCGTCTACGCCGGTCAGAACCAGCCGTACCCGGTGCACCCGTTGCCACATCGTCGGCCGAGCGGCTCGGCGCCGGGAGGCACCTGGTCACACAGGCTTGAGCCGGGTGTGCAGGAGACAGAATTCGTTGCCTTCCGGGTCGGCCAGGACGTGCCAGTTCTCGGCGCCGGTCTGGCCGACGTCGGCGGGCCTGGCGCCGAGCGCGAGCAGCCGCTCCAGCTCGGCGTCCTGGTCGCGGTCGGTGGCGTTGACGTCGATGTGCAGTCGGAGCTGCCCGGTCCGCGGGGCGCTGCTGGGGCTGAGGACGAGGGTGGGCTGCGGGCCGCCGAAACCGGTGTCGGGTGGCCCGATCTCGATGCTTCCGTCGTCCTCCCGGCCGAGTTCCACGTAGCCGAGGACCTCACTCCAGAACGCGGCGAGCCGCTCGGGGTCGGCGGCGTCGATGACCAGCTCACTGATGCGGCATGCCATGCCCGGCAGTGTACGGACATCACCCCGGAAGTCGATGGTCGGCCGTGCGCCGGGGGCAGGCGGCCGCCACCGGCCGAGCGGCCGCTTCATTCCGGCGGTGGGCGGTCATTCGGCCAGCAGCTGCGTCCCGATGACGTCCAGGAGTGCCAGGCGGTCGGCGTCTTCGGTGCCGGGCTGGGCCGTGTAGACCATGATGCGCAGATCGCTGGCGGCGACGCTGAGGACGTCGCAGTCCAGGGTCAGGGCGCCGACCTGGGGGTGGTCGATGGTTTTGCGGGCGGCTGGGTGCTCGCTCACGGCGCCTGATTCCCACAGGTCGTTGAAGCGGGCGCTGGTGCGGCGCAGTTCGGCGATCAGGGATGTGAGGTCCGGGTCGTCGGGGTAGCGGCCGGCGGTGCGGCGCAGATCGGCGACGTGTGCTGCCTGGAGTGCGCCCTTGGACTCGGGGGTGTCGCGCACGCGGCTGTGCGGGTTGACGAAGTTGCGCCAGACCGCGTTGAGATCATTGCCCTGCCATTCCCCCATGAGTGCCGTGTAGAGGGGATTGGCGAGCAGCTGGGTCCAGGCGGCGTCGAAGACGGCGACCGGGGTGCCGGTCAGCCGGTCCAGCATGCGGTGGATACCGGGTGTGATGTGGCGCGGGATCGTGCCGGGGCCCGGCACCGCGAGGCCGGCCAAGTGGAAGAAGTGGGCTCGTTCGTCCTGGGTGAGTCGCAGGGCGCGGGCCAGGGCTTCGACGACCTGGGGTGAAGGGTTGGCGGCGCGTCCCTGCTCCAGCCGGATGATGTAGTCGGCGGAGATGCCGGCCAGCTGGGACAGTTCCTCGCGGCGCAGTCCGGCGGCGCGCCTGCGTCCGCCCGTGGGCAGGCCGACGGCCTGGGGCGGGACGCGATCGCGCCAGTGGCGCAGGGCCGCGCCGAGTTCTGTGGTCGCCATGTCCTCGATTGTGACAAGAGAGCCGTTCGCCTGTCCTGGTACCGCCATTCCCAGGAAAACGGGTCCACTCGCTACCCAGGCGTTTCCGGCCGACCGTGGAGGCATGACACAGACGCAACCGCCCGCACGGCCCGTCGTGGGGTTCACCGGGCTGTTCACCGGGCCGGGGGACCAGGGCCTGCCCATGGCCACCGCGATCGCCGAAGCGCCGGCTGCCGCCCGCGACCTCGGCTGCCGGTGCGTACGCGCCGACGGCGGCGTCCTGGAACACACCGGAGCCGGGACCGCGGCCGGTACGGGGAGACGGCTGTCTGCTTCGTCGACGTCCCGACCGTCGAGATCAGCTGGTCAACCGGCAGCGGCGCCGACTTCGTACGCTGGACCCGTGCCATGGCCGGGCGCGGCGATCGCGGCGACCGCGCGGTGCACCGGCTCGGTCCGGCTGCGATCCGCATCGACGGTGGCCGGGCCCTGGCCGAGCCGCCACTGACCGTCGAGTGGCGCATCGACATCGAGTGGCGCATCGACGTCGACGGTGCGCAGGCGGACCTGGCCTCCGCCTGCCGACCGCCCCACGAGAGGGACACCCACCTCGTCCCGGTGCTGACCGGCCCCCGGCTCGCCGTCGGCCCGGCCGAGTTGGTCGGCCACCGGCCGTCCTACCGATACCTGGCCTGGTACCTGCCGGGGCCACAGCGTCGGCGATCACCACCTCGGTGACGACCGGCCCGAGGCCGCGTCGCCGAGCGGTACCGCGCCGAACACACCTGGCTCCACCAGAGCCGCACCCCGGCCGCTTCGGCCGACCCCTGAAAGGAACAGCACTCATGAGCAAACTCGCCCTCGTCACCGGCGCCACCTCCGGCATCGGCGAGGCATTCGCCACACGCCTCGCCACGGACGGCTACGACCTGATCATCGTGGGCCGCAACAAGGACCGCCTCGAGAAGTTCGCCGTCGACCACCCCGGCGTCACCATCCGCACCGTCGCAGCCGACCTGTCCACCGACGACGGCGTCGACACCGTCGCCGAGATCTGCGCCGGCGAGCCGCTGACCATGCTCGTCAACAACGCCGGCGTCGCCCACTACATGCCGCTGGCCGAGCTGCCCGCCGACAAGGCCCGCGAACTCGTCCACGTCAAGGTCGTCGCCCCCACCATGCTCACCCGCGCCGCCGTCGCCGGTATGCGGGAACGCGGCGAAGGAAAGATCATCAACGTGGCCGGGATGATCGCCTTCAGCGGTCCCGCCGACACGTCCGTCATGCCCCGCCGCGCCGTCTACGCCGGCACCCTGGCCCACCTCGTCGCCATGTCCCAGACCCTCAGCGCCGAGCTGGCGGACACCGGCGTCCAGGTCCAGGTCCTGTGCCCCGGCGTCGTCGCCACCGAATTCCACTCGCGCCAGGGCCTCGACCTGAGCGCCGTACCCCGTATGAGCGCCGAGGACGTCGTCACCGCCGGCCTGCGCGGCCTCGAACTCGGCGAAGTCGTCTGCGCCCCCGGTGTCGAAGACGCCGCCCTCCTCGACGCCGTCTTCCAGGCCGACCTCGCCGCCTTCGGCGGACAGAGCCCCGCACTCGCCTCCCGCTACCGGACCAACTGAACCGCTCCGCCCCGGCATTTCCCCGGCCCCGGCCCCGGGCCGCCCCGGCACTGTGCGCCGGGGCCCCAGCACTTTGGCGAGGATCATGACCTCGACCAGGGGAGGACAGCGCGACGGCCGGACTCCATGTTGGCGATCACGGCCGAGCGGAGCCTGTCGGAGCGACCGCGGCTTGCGTGCAAATTTAACTGCATTGCAAGATGTAGTGGCAAGCCAATTTTCATTGGACGAATGTGCGTGTCTACCAGGACCGCGTGCCTGACGAAAGGTGCAGCATGGGCGCTCACGTGCGCGAGCAGGAGTTCGCGGGACTGCGGTGGCTGGTGGCCAGCGGAGAGCGGGAAGAGGTCTTCGAGATGCTCGGGCAGGCCGCCAGATCCGAGATCCGCACAGTCCACCAGGAGCTTCCCGAAGCGGAGGCACTGCACATATGGGCCCGGACCGAGCTGGGCAGCGCGCACCTGCGGCGCCTGGTGTCCGAGACGCGGCGCAGCTGTCCCACCCAGGTTCGGGAGCTGCGGGCACTGGCACAGGGGGCGGGCCTGGAGTCTTTGATGCTGGCCAACCTCCGAGGCGATCTGGGCACCGATGACGGCACAGGCTGCACCGATCTCGGGTGGCGACGCTCGCGCTCGTACGTCGCGCACAACGAGGACGGGGCCCCGGCGCTGGAGGGCCGGCTGATGCTGCTGACGCTGCTCATCGACGGCGACGTCCCCGTGACCACCCAGTGGTATCCAGGTTTTCTCCCCGCCAACACCTACGTCGCCACGGGGCACGGGCTGGTGTGGGGCATCAACCACATCCAGGCCACACGTCCCGCTCTCGCGGCCGGCCGTCACTTTGTCGCCCGAGCGCTACAGCAGGCCCCCGACCTGGAGGCCGCCGTACAGCTCCTGCGCACCGTCCCCTCCGCCGGCGGCTTCGCCTACACCATCGGAGCGCGCGAGACAGGCCGGGTCGTCGTGGTCGAGGCCGTCGCCGGACGGTCAGCGCTGGTCGAGGCCCAGCCCGCTCATCCTCTCCAGTGGCACACCAACCACCTGCGCCACCACCCCCTGCCTCTGGACGTGCCGAGCACGCAGCCGTCCTCGGGTGCCGGCAGCCTCGGGCAGCGGGCCGCCGGCAGCCTGGGCGGGTACGAGGAGAGCCAGGCCCGCGGCAAAGTCCTCGCCGGACTGGATGTGCCGGACCGGGAGCCGTCCGTCGACTGGTTCCTGGATGCGCTGACCTCGGCCCCTTTGCCCCGCGGTGTCTACCGCACGGCCGCCGGCTCCGACCCGCTGATGACCCTGTGCACCACCGTCACCGACCTCGACGCGGACAGCATCACGCTGCGCATTCCCGGTCGCCCGTCCGCCACGTTGCCGTTGTCCGCTTACGTGCGCGGCAACGCCGACGCACGGTGACCCTCACGGCCGTCCCGTCACCGGGAGACAATCGCTGGTATGGCCTCTCAACCGCAGTCCCCGCCGCAGACCTACGACGAACTCCTTTCCGTCCTGCACCAGCGCGGGAACACCCTGACCCGTGCACAGCGCCTCCTGGCCGACCGGGTGATGGCCGACCCCGAGGGCGTGGCCTTCATGACGGTCTCGGAGCTCGCTGCCGCTGTCGGCGTGAATGAGGCCACCGTCGTCCGGTTCGCCACAAGCCTGGGCCTGGACGGCTACCCGGGTCTGACCCGGCTGTGCCGCGAACGGCTGCGCGAGCAGGCCCAGCTGCTGCGCCGCTACAACCATCTCCAGCAGCTCACCGCCGAGGGGGGCGACCCGCTGCAGCGGGCCGTCGCACTCGACCAGGCCAACATCGCCCGCACCTTCGCACGCATCAACCCCGAAGACTGGCAGGCCGCCGTCAAAGCCCTCGCCGACAGCCCTCGCGTCCATGTGATGGGACTGCGTAAGTGCTATGCCCCTGGCTACCTGCTGGGCTACCTCCTGCGCATGCTCCGCGAAGAGGTACACACCGTCACGGGCCCCGCCGGCAGCCTCACCGACGAACTGCGCGGCGTCCGGGAGGGCGACTGCTTCGTGGCGATCTCCATCCACCGCTACAGCGCCGAGACCGTCAAGGCCGCCGCCTGGGCCCGCTCCCGCGGCGCCTGGTGCCTGGCGCTGACCGACAACCCGTCCTCACCTCTGGCCACCACCGCCGATCAGGCGTTCTACATCGACGCCACCGGACCGTTCGTGCTGAGGTCCCTGACCGCCTTCACCTCCCTCGTCCAGGCGCTGGCCACAGGTGTGGCCCAAGCCCGCGGCCACGAGGCCCGTTCCACCCTGCTCCGGGAAGAGGAGCTGCTCGAGACGTTCTCCGTCTACGAGGCCCGGGAGGAATGAGAACGCGGAAGGGGGACAGCGCATGCTGTCCCCCTTCCGCATCCCGCGGTGCCGGCCGCTCAGCCGTGCCGCGTCAGGCCCCTCAGCGCGCCGCGCAGGTGCTCCAGCGAGGAAGCTATCCACGGCAGGGACACCGGGTCGTCGCTGTCCAGCGCCTTCCAGCGCTCAGCGACGGACTCCCCGTACAGCAGGCTGGTCGCCACCCGCACGCGCAGACCGTCCGGCGTGTCGCCGAACGCCTCACCGGCCAGGACGCCCACGCCGTGGCGCTCCAGCAGCGCATCGGCCAGCGACACTCCGCCGTCGATGCCCTGACCGGCCAGGACCGGCCGCAGCGGCTCGAAGTCGGGATACAGGTAGAAGCCTGCCCCTGGCCGGCGGCACACGGCGCCGGCGGCGATGAATTCGGCGTGCACTGCCTGCGCCACGGCGGCATGCAGGCGCCGCGACCGCGCAATGTGGGTCACCAACTCCGGCGGGTCCTGCAGCACATGAGCGGCCACCGCCTGCATGGGCGCGGCCAGGCTCGACCAGATCTCACTGGCCACCCCGACCAGATCGGCCATCAGACTCTGCCCCCAGGCGCCCTGCGGCACTCGGGCCATGCCGATTCGCCAGCCACCCAGTGCCATCGACTTGCTCAGACCAGTGGTCACCACCGTGCGCTGCGGCAGGAAATGCGCGGCGCTGGGCGCCCGTCCGTCATGGACCAGGTCGGCGTAGATCTCGTCCGCGATCACCGCGAGCCCCCATTTCCCGGCGATGGCGCACACCTCCCGCAGATGGTCCGCTCGCGCCACCGTGCCGGTCGGGTTGTCAGGCACGGTCAGCACGAGAATCCCCGGCCGGGCCCCGGCCGCCCGCGCCGCTTCCAGCGCCTGCTCCAGCAGCCGCGGATCCGGCACGCCGCCGGCCTCGGCCGGTATGGGAACGTCGATCGTCCGCTTCGCCGCCAGCGACGCCTGGGCCGCGTAGCTCACCCACGACGGGCACGGCAGCACGACATCCCCGGGCAGCGCCAGCAGGAGAGCGAACAGCAGCGGCTTGCTGCCCGGCGCGAACAGCACCTGGTCCGGCTCCGTGTTCGAACCCCGGCGCGAGAACCAGCCGGCCGCGGCCTCCCGAGCCTCCACCGACCCGGCCACCGGACCGTAACTGTTGCGTCCGACCGCCCCGGCCAGCACCGCGGCCACCGAATCCGGCACCGGCAGACCTGCCTCGCCAAAACCCAGATGCAGCACCGTCCGACCTGCGGCCCGACGGGCCTCCAGTGTCTCGTTGATCGCCAAGGTCGCCGAATGCATCGTCACGGCGCCCACACTCCTCACTAGCCCGACAGGGCAAGGCAATATCTCCTGCGTGCGCCAGAGTATGTGCAAATTAATTTGCATACAAGGCGAGGGCGCCGAGCGCGTCCGTTTGCGACCCGGGCGGAGCGGCTCATCCAAGTACGTACCAAGCCGTTGACAAAGTTGAAACGGAGTAGAAATCTGTCAAGGCAATGCAAAAGATGAACGAAATCACTTAACTCTTGTACTGCGGCTGGCTCGACTTCACCACGGCATCGTCTTGGCCTTGCCGAACACTTTCATCGTTCACCCGGCGCTCCGGTCCCTCATGCCTCCGTGATCCCTGCCCCGAGAGGTCCTGCGCGTCGGCGGACAGCGGGTCGCGGGGCCGGTTGCGGGCGCTCAGGGGAAGGGAACGAGAGGGCCTCATGAACAGAAGACATCACGGTCGGCGGTGGTCCGCCGGGCTTGTGCTGGCGGGTCTGCTCACGGTCGGGCTGCTGCCCGTGACAGCCCATGCCGCGGCGGGAACGAACTTGGCGCTGGGCAGGCCGGTGACGGCCAGTGGGGCGCACGGCTCGTACCCGGCGAGCAATGTCACCGACGGCAGCCAGGCCTCCTACTGGGAGGGTCCCGCGGGCGCGTTCCCGCAGTGGGTGCAGGTCGACCTCGGGAGCAAGGCGGACATCGACGAGGTGGTGCTGAAGCTCCCCGCGTCGTGGGAGTCGCGCACCGAGGCCGTAACGGTCCAGGCCGGCACCGACGGCAAGGACTTCACCACCGTGGTGGCGGAGGCACGCAAGGAGTTCGCGCCGTCGTCCGGCAACACCGTGGCGCTCGACGTCACGGCCCAGGCACGGTACGTGCGGGTCCAGGTGACCGGCAACACGGGCTGGAACGCCGCCCAGCTCTCCGAGATCGAGGTGCGCGGGGAGGCCGGCGGGGAGAACCCCGGGGACCCGCCCGCGGGCACCAACCTGGCCCTGCGCAAGCCGATCGAGGCGTCGTCGACCACCCAGAACTACGTCGCGGGCAACGCCAACGACGGCAGCACCTCCACCTACTGGGAGGCGAGCGGCCAGTCCTCGACGCTGACCGCGAAGCTCGGCGCCGACGCCGATCTGACCGGCGTCGTCGTCAAACTGAACCCCGATGCCGCCTGGAGCACCCGGTCGCAGAGCATTCAGGTGCTGGGACGGCCGGCCGGGGAGTCCGGGTTCACCTCGCTGAAGGACCGGGCCGACTACACCTTCAGCCCGTCGCAGAACAAGAACACGGTGACCATCCCGGTCACGGGCCGGTACGCGGACGTACGCCTGCAGTTCTTCGGCAACACCGGTGCCGGCGGAGGCCAGGTCGCCGAGTTCGAGGTCGTCGGCGCGGCCGCACCCGCCCCCGATCTGACCGTCACCGACCTCGCCTGGTCGCCCGAGTCGCCCTCCGAGGCGGAGGCGGTCACCGTCGAGGCCACGGTCCGCAACGCCGGAACGGCCGCCGCGCCCGCGACCACGGTGAACGTCAGCCTCGAGGGCGCGGTCGCCGGCAGCGGCGCCGTCGACGCGCTCGCGCCGGGCGCGTCGGTGAAGGTACCGGTCAAGGTCGGCAAGCGGCCCATGGGCAGCTACAGCGTCTCCGCCGTCGTCGACCCGACCGACACGGTCGCCGAGCTCGACAACACCAACAACAGCCGCAACGCCGCCTCGAAGCTGGTCATCGGCCAGGCCCCCGGACCGGACCTGGAGGTCACCGGCATCACCACCAACCCCTCCAACCCGGCCGTCGGCGCCAAGGTCACCTTCACCGTCGCCGTGCACAACAGGGGCACCACCGCGGTGCCCACCGGATCGGTCACCCGGCTCACCGTCGGCGACACCACGCTGAACGGCACCGCGGGCGCCATCCCGGCCGGTGACACGGCCACCGTGGCGATCAGCGGCGCCTGGACCGCCACCAGCGGGGGAGCGGCGCTCACCGCGACGGCCGACGCCACCGGCACCGTCGCCGAGACCAACGAGGACAACAACACCTTCGCCCGCTCCCTGGTCGTCGGACGCGGCGCCGCCGTGCCCTACATCGAGTACGAGGCGGAGGACGGCCGGTACGACGGCACCCTGCTGAAGACGGACGCCAAGCGCACCTTCGGGCACACCAACTTCGCCACCGAGTCCTCCGGGCGCTCATCGGTCCGGCTCGACTCCACCGGGCAGTACGTGGAGTTCACCTCCACCACGCCGGCCAACTCCATCGTCGTCCGCAACTCGATCCCGGACGCGGCGGGCGGCGGCGGCAGGGAGGCGACCATCAGCCTCTACGCGGACGGTAAGTTCGTCCGCAAGCTCAACCTGTCCTCCAAGCACAGCTGGCTCTACGGCACGACCGACGACCCGGAGGGCCTGACCAACCGGCCCGGCGGCGACGCCCGGCGACTGTTCGACGAGTCCAACGCCCTGCTCACCGAAACCTATCCGGCGGGTACGAAGTTCCGGCTCCAGCGGGACGCCGGTGACGACGCGTCCTTCTACGTCATCGACCTGATCGATCTGGAGCAGGTCGCGGCACCGGCCGCCAAGCCCGCCGACTGCGTCTCCATCACCGACTACGGGGCCGTGCCCAACGACGGCATCGACGACGCGGACGCCATCCAGCGCGCCGTCACGGCGGACCAGAACGGCGAGATCCCCTGCGTGTGGATACCCGCGGGCCAGTGGCGCCAGGAGAAGAAGATCCTGACCGACGACCCGCAGAACCGGGGCCAGTACAACCAGATGGGTATCCGGGACGTCACCATCCGCGGCGCCGGTATGTGGCACTCCCAGCTCTACTCGCTCATCCCGCCCCAGGAAGCGGGCGGTATCAACCACCCCCACGAGGGCAACTTCGGCTTCGACATCGACGACAACACCAAGATCTCCGACATCGCCATCTTCGGCTCCGGCACCATCCGCGGCGGCGACGGCGGCGCCGAGGGCGGTGTCGCGCTCAACGGCCGCTTCGGCAAGAACACCAAGATCACCAATGTGTGGATCGAGCACTCCAACGTCGGCGCCTGGGTCGGCCGCGACTACTCCAACATCCCCGAGCTGTGGGGACCGGGCGACGGCCTCGAGTTCAACGGCGTACGGATCCGCAACACCTACGCCGACGGCGTCAACTTCACCAACGGCACCCGCAACTCGACCGTATACAACTCCTCCTTCCGCAACACCGGCGACGACGCGCTCGCCGTATGGGCCAACAAGTACGTGAAGGACACCTCCGTCGACATCGGCCACGACAACCACTTCCGCAACAACACCATCCAGCTGCCCTGGCGGGCCAACGGCATCGCGATCTACGGCGGCTACGGCAACACGATCGAGAACAACCTGGTCTCCGACACCATGAACTACCCGGGGATCATGCTGGCCACGGACCACGACCCGCTGCCCTTCTCGGGCCAGACGCTCATCGCGGGCAACGGCCTGTACCGCACGGGCGGCGCGTTCTGGGGCGAGGCGCAGGAGTTCGGCGCGATCACCCTGTTCGCCCAGGGGCAGGACATCCCGGGGGTCACGATCCGCGACACGGCCATCCACGACTCCACCTACGACGGCATCCAGTTCAAGACGGGCGGCGGCGCGCTGCCCGGCGTCCAGATCAAGGACGTCACCATCGACAAGTCCAACAACGGGTCCGGAATCCTCGCGATGGGCGGGGCGCGCGGCAGCGCCACGCTGACGAACGTGACGATCACCAACTCGGCCGAGGGTGACGTGGTGAAGGAGCCCGGCTCGCAGTTCGTGATCAACGGCTCCGCGAACCGGTCCTCCGCATCGCGCGACTGAGCGCTGTGCCACCGGGTGCGCCGGCTCCGGCCGGCGCACCCGCTCCCCCCACCCATCCCACTGACGTGCCCCGCCGGACGCGGCGGGGCAACAGATCGGGGACCCATGAAAACCCGCAGACGCCCCCTACGGAGCCTGTGCGCCGTGGTGGCCACCAGCCTCCTGCTGCTGGGCGGCCCTCTGGTGTCCGCCGCCCCGGCGGCCGGCGGCCCTGACATCGCCGCCGGCGACCCCGCCACGGCGAGCAGTTCCCACCGCGATTACGGCGCCGCGAACGTCACCGACGGCAACCAGGACACCTACTGGCAGAGCGCCGGCAGCGACCTGCCCCAATGGGTACAGACCGACCTCGGGACCACCGCCCGGGTGGACGAGGTGGTCCTCAAACTGCCCGGCTCGTGGGAGAAGCGCAGCCAGACCCTGTCCGTGCAGGGCAGCGCCGACGGCACCGGCTTCACCACCCTCAAGGCATCGGCCTCCTACGCCTTCGACCCCGCGGGCGGCAACACCGTCCGGGTGAGCTTCCCCGCCACCCGGACGCGGTACGTACGGGTGGCCATCACCGCCAACACCGGCTGGCAGGCGGCCCAGCTGTCCGAGCTGGAGGTGCGCGCCGCGGGGGAGTCCTCGGACAACCTCGCCCGGGGGCGCCCCTTCACCGCCAGCAGCCACACCGATGTCTACCTCCCGGCCAACGCCGGTGACGGCAACAAGGGGAGCTACTGGGAGAGCCGCAACAACGACTTTCCGCAGTGGCTCCAGGCCGACCTCGGCGCGGCCGTCCGGGTCAACCGCGTCGTCCTGCGGCTTCCCGACGGCTGGGGCACGCGCACCCAGACACTGAAGATCCAGGGCAGCACCAACGGTTCGGATTTCTCCGACCTGACCGCGAGCAAGACGTACACCTTCGCCCCCTCCGACGGGAACTCGGTGACGATCACCTTCGACGCGGCCACCACCCGCTATGTGCGGGCGCAGGTCACCGCCAACAGTGTGCAGCCCGGCGCCCAGATCTCCGAACTGGAGGTCTACGGACCCGCCACCGGCGACACCCAGGCGCCCTCCGCCCCGGCCCATCTGGCCCTGACCGAGCCCAGCACCGGCCAGATCCGCCTCACCTGGGACGCGGCCACGGACGACACCGGCGTCACCGCGTACGACATCTACGCCGACGGCGACCTGCTGACCTCGGTCGGCGGTGACGTCACCACCTACACCGACACCCGGCCCGCGGGCACCCGTGTCAGCTACTTCGTACGGGCCAGGGACGCGGCGGGCAACCAGTCGGCCAACAGCAACACCGTGACCCGGGCCGCGGGCGACGGCGACACCGAGGCCCCCACCGCCCCGGTGAACCTGTCCTTCACCGAGCCCGAGCCAGGCCGGATCAAACTCACCTGGGACGCCTCCGCCGACAACAAGGGCGTGACCGGATACGACGTGTACGCCAACGCCACCCGACGCGCAACCGTCTCCGGTGACGTGCTCACCTGGACGGACACCCAGTCCACGGCCGCGACCGTCACCTACTACGTGCGCGCCAAGGACGCGGCCGGCAACGAGTCCCCGGCGAGCAACTCGGTGACCCGCAACGGCAGCGGAGCCGACTCCAACCTGGCTGTCGGCAAGCCCATCTCCGCGTCCTCCGTGATCCACACGTATGTCGCGGAGAACGCCAACGACAACGACACGGGAACCTACTGGGAGGGCGGCGCGGGCAGCTACCCGAACACCCTCACCGTCAAGCTGGGCGCCAACGCGGACGTCGACCGGCTGGTCCTGCGGCTCAACCCCGGATGGGGCAGCCGCACGCAGACCATCGAGGTGCTCGGCCGGGAGCAGGACGCGTCCGACTACACGTCGCTGGTCGACGCCAAGGAGTACCTCTTCGACCAGGCGAAGCAGAACACCGTCACCGTCCCCGTCGGCAAGCGCGTCGCCGATGTGCGGCTGCGCTTCACCGCCAACACCGGGGCGACGGCCGGTCAGATCGCCGAGTTCCAGGTGATGGGCGTGCCCGCGCCCAACCCCGACCTCCAGGTGACGAAGCTGACCCCGTCGCCGGCGTCGCCCGTCGAATCGGACGACATCACCGTCTCCGCCACCGTGCGCAACAGCGGGTCGGCCGACGCGCCGGGCAGCAAGGTCGCCGTACGGCTCGGCGGGACGACCGTCGCGACCGCCTCGGTCGGGGCCCTCGACGCGGGGGAGCAGACCACGGTCACCGCGTCCCTCGGAGCGCGCGAGGCGGGTACGTACGAACTGAGCGCGGTGGCCGACGAGCCGGACGAGATCATCGAGGAGAACGAGACCAACAACACCTTCACCAGCCCGGACGCCCTGGTGGTGAAGCCGGTCGCCAGTTCGGACCTGGTCCCCGCCCAGGTGACCACGTCCCCGTCCTCCCCGGCCGCCGGCCAGGACGTCACCTTCAAGGCCGCCCTCACCAACCAGGGCACCGTCGCGTCCGCGGGCGGCGACCACGAGATCACCCTCACCCTGACCGACTCCAAGGGCGAGACGGTCAAGACCTGGACGGGCACCCACACGGGCGCCATCGGTCCCGGCGACACCACCGACCCCGTGACCCTCGGCTCCTGGAAGGCCGCCAACGGGTCGTACACCGTGAAGGTCACGGTCGCTCCCGACGCCGAGGAGATACCGGCCAAGCGGGAGAACAACACCGCCACCAAACCCCTCTTCGTGGGGCGCGGCGCCAACATGCCCTACGACATGTACGAGGCGGAGGACGGATCACTCGGCGGCGGCGCGAAGGTCGTCGGACCCAACCGGACCATCGGCGACCTCGCGGGTGAGGCGTCGGGCCGCAAGGCGGTCACCCTGGACGACACCGGCGAGTACGTCGAGTTCACCACCAGGGCCAGGACGAACACCCTGGTCACCCGCTTCTCCATCCCGGACGCGCCGGGCGGCGGCGGCATCGACGCCACGATCAGTGTCTATGTCGACGGCGTCAAGAAGAAGTCGCTGCCGCTGACGTCCCGCTACGCCTGGCTGTACGGGGCCGAGGCGTCGCCCGGCGACTCGCCCGGCTCCGGGGCGCCCCGTCACATCTACGACGAGGCGCACATCATGTTCGACGAGACCGTCCCCGCGGGCTCGAAGATCCAGCTGCGGAAGGACGCCACCGACACCTCCACGTACGCGATCGACTTCGTGAACCTGGAACAGGTGGCGCCGATCGCCAATCCCGATCCCGCCGCGTACGTCGCGCCCACCGGCTTCACCCACCAGGACGTGCAGAACGCCCTGGACCGGGTCCGGATGGACACCACGGGCAAGCTGGTCGGCGTGTACCTGCCGCCCGGCGACTACGAGACGTCGAGCAAGTTCCAGGTGTACGGCAAGGCGGTCAAGGTCGTGGGCGCCGGGCCCTGGTACACGACCTTCCACGCGCCCGCGAGCCAGCGGAACACCGACATCGGTTTCCGGGCCGACGCCTCCGCCAAGGGCTCCTCGTTCGCGAACTTCGCCTACTTCGGCAACTACACCACGCGCATCGACGGCCCCGGCAAGGTGTTCGACTTCTCCAATGTGTCGGACATCGTGATCGACAACATCTGGAACGAGCACATGGTGTGCCTGTACTGGGGCGCCAACACCGACCGGGTCACGATCAAGAACTCCCGCATCCGCGACATGTTCGCCGACGGCATCAACATGACCAACGGGTCGACGGACAACCTGGTCTCCAACAACGACGCGCGGGCCACCGGCGACGACAGTTTCGCGCTCTTCTCGGCGATCGACGCCGGCGGCGCGGACATGAAGAACAACCTCTACGAGAACCTGACCTCGACGCTGACCTGGCGCGCCGCGGGCGTCGCGGTGTACGGCGGATACAACAACACCTTCCGCAACATCCGCATCGCCGACACCCTGGTGTACTCCGGAATCACCATCTCGTCCCTGGACTTCGGCTACCCGATGAACGGCTTCGGGACCGATCCGACGACCTTCGAGAACATCTCGATCGAGCGGGCGGGCGGCCACTTCTGGGGCGCGCAGACCTTCCCCGGCATCTGGGTCTACTCGGCGTCGAAGATCTTCCAGGGCATCCGCGTGAACAACGTGGACATCATCGACCCCACCTACAGCGGAATCATGTTCCAGACGGACTACGTGGGAGGTCAGCAGCAGTACCCCATCAAGGACACCATCTTCACGGACATCACCATCACGGGGGCGCGCAAGAGCGGTGACGCCTACGATGCCAAGTCGGGCTTCGGTCTGTGGGCCAATGAGATGCCGGAAGCGGGCGAGGGCCCGGCTGTCGGCGAGGTCGTCTTCAACGGGCTGAAGCTCGGCGACAACGCGGTGGACATCCGCAACACCACCTCCACGTTCAAGATCATCCAGAACCCGTAGGGCCTCATCCGGCCAGTGCTGACCGAAAGGCGTAGCGCAAGCCCTTGCGTGGGCTTGCGCTACGCTTGCGTGAAACGGCGCCTGCTTACCGATGGCGCCTGCTTACTGACGGCGTCTGCTTACCGTCGGCGTCTGCTTACCTACGGCCCGGGAGCGTCGCGAGCGCCTGCGACCGCTGGGCGACCAACTCGTCGTAGGTGCCGTCGCGCTCGGCCCACCGGTGCATCAGCACACCCTTGACCAGGATCTCGTGCGGAGTGGGGTCGGTCCCCAGCAGCTCCATCACCTCGGTGGCGTACGCGGCCAGTTCCAGCGCGTGGGGGTTGCTCTGCGCCAGCTCCGGTGTGGTGGCGACAGCCGGCGGCACGAGTTCGGAGACCTCGATACCGGTGCCGTCCAGTTGCGCGCGCAACGCCTCGGAGTAGGCGTGGACACCGGCCTTGGAGGCGGCGTAGGTCGGCATGAGCGGGAACGGCAGGAACCCGATGCCCGAGGTGACCGTGACGATGGTGCCGGTGCCGCGTCCGATCAGGTGCGGGGTGAACGCGTCGATGACGCGGATGGTGCCGAGGAGGTTGGTGTCGATCGTCCGCTCCGCGGCACCGAAGTGTGCGGGATCACGCAGGTCCTCCGGGATCATGACCCCGGACATCGTCACGACCGTATCGAGGCCCGGGTGGCCGTGCAGGACCGTGTCGCGGGCACGGTCCACGCTGTCCTGGTCGGTCACATCGATGGGAACGGTGGCGAACCCCTCAGCCGCGAGCTGGCCGAGCAGGTCGGTTCGCCGGCCGCCGACGACGACGGCACTGCCGGCCGCGGCGAAGCGGCGAGCGAGCTCGAGACCGATGCCCGAGGTGGCGCCGGCGATGAAGACGGTGCGGTTGCTGGTGTCCATTGATGTGCTCCTGATCAGGGCGCCGACCGCGACAAGCCGGCGGGCGGCGGTTCCGATGGTGGTTCCGGTCGCCGGTCGGGGCTTGCGCGCGAGGAATGTCGTTCGGCCTCGTCGTGCGGCGACACCTCCAGTGTTGATCCGTTCCGCGGCCGGAGGCAGGGCCCCCGTCTTCCGGGGCCCTGTCAGGACCCCCTTCGCCGAGGAGTCGCTGAACTACGATGCCGGATATGAGCGACGACGACCGCGCCAACCTCCTCGGCGGTTACCTCCGTGCCCGGCGGGCGCTGGTCACCCCGGAGCAGGTCGGGCTTCCGGCCGGTGCCCATCGCCGCGTACCCGGGCTTCGCCGGGAAGAAGTCGCCATGCTCGCGGGCATCAGCGCCGACTACTACCTGCGGCTGGAGCGCGGCCGCGACAAGAACCCCTCACCGCAGGTGCTCGCATCGCTCGCGCGGGTGCTGCGCCTCGACGAGCTCGCACAGGAATACCTCCTCGGCCTGGCCGCACCGCGCCCGAGACCGCGGCGGCGCCGGAAGCCCGAACGCGTGCCCGCACGGTTGCACCAGCTCCTGGCGAGCGTGCAGGTGCCCGCGTTCGTGGAGGGACGCGCCTTCGATGTGCTCGCCTCCAACCGGCTCGCCGTCGCTCTCTCGCCGCGCCTCCAGCCCGGGTACAACCGTCTCCGGTCGCTCCTGTTCGACCCTGAGGAGCAGGCGTTCCAGCAGGACTGGGCGCGCTCCACGGCAGGATTCATCGCCGCCTTCAGAAAGTCCATCGGCGATGACATCGACACCCCGCGAGCCGTGGAACTGGTGGGCGAGCTCGCCCAGTCGAGCGAGCGGTTCAGAACGCTCTGGGAGCGCCACGACGTCCGCGATCTCGAAGGCGGCACCACCACGGTGAACCATCCCGTCGTCGGTGAGCTGCGCCTGCACCGGGACAAGCTCCCCGTGGACGATCTGCTCCTGGTCCTCTACTACGCCGATCAGGGCAGCGAGAGCGAGGAGAAACTACGCCTCCTCGCCCTCCACGACCCGGACAACACCCACCCCGACGCGCACCGGATCCCGCACGGCTGAACCCCAGCGGCCATTTCGTACCCCCGGACCTGGCCGCTGAGCCGGCGCTCGCCAGGCCCGGGTCCGGTCACGCGACCAGGCGCAGCCAGGCGGCGGCGAGTGCGGCGTGACCGGCCGGCGTCGGGTGCACACCGTCCGCGGCCCAGTACTCCGGCCCGGTCGTCGCGGCGAGCTCGGCGAACATGCCGTCCGCGGCGAGCAGGTGCGCGCCGTACCTGCGGGCCAGCTCGCGCACGACCTGGATCTTCGGGTCCAGATCGGCGCGCCACTCCTTCCGCTCGTCTTCGCCCACGCGCACGTCGCCGACCTCGACCAGGCCGCGAATCGGCAGGAGGAACGGCTCGATGAGGATCAGCGCCGTGCCCGCCTCGGCGAGGGGCGCGAGCAGGCGGTCGCAACCCGCCGCGTAGTCCTCCGCGGGGATCACGTGGCCGTCCGGGTCGTAGGTGTGCCAGCCCATGTCGTTGGCGCCGACGAGGATCGGGACGCCGCCCCGCACGACACCGACCGGGTGCGCGGGTTCGGCGCCGGCCACGGTCCGCCGGCGTGCCCCCGTCCCGGTACGCACACGCCTTGTCCGACTCCTCGGCGTCCCCCCGTACCAGGCAAACTCTCACACCGGTTTGCTCGCGCCGCTCGCCTCTGGTCCCCCCGACAGCAGGGTGTCCAGCATGTACTGGCGAGAGCGCTCGATGCCTTCGAGGGCGACCTGCCTGATCTTCTCCTCCGAGCCACTCCTGATGGTTTCGACCAATCGCCCGTGATTGACACTCGTGTAGGGCGGCTGGCCCAGTTCGCCCCGGAGGTTGAGGAAGCGTTCGATCTCTTCGTGCAGCGTGTTGATCATCGGGATCATCAGCGATACGCGCGCGACTTCCGCGATCGCCACATGGAGCAGTCGGTTCGCTTCGTTCCGGTCGGGGCGTGAGGCGTTCGCCGCCACGGTTGCCGCGCTGAGCGCGTCCAGGCGGTCGAGATCTTCGGCGTCGGCGCGCTGTGCGGCGAGTACGGCCGCTTCCGGCTCCAGGAGCCTGCGCAGGCGGTAGGTGTCCTGGAGGTCGCCGAGGTCCGTCGGCTTCACGAAGGTTCCGCGCCGTGGGACGACCACGACGAGGCCTTCCCTGCGCAGCGCGTTGATGGCTTCGCGCACCGGGGTCTTGCTCATCCCGTACCGCTGCGCGAGCCACGCCTCCACGATGACGTCGCCCGGCCGGAGGTGGCACCGGATGATGTCGCGCTTGAGGGATGCGTACGCCCGCTCCGCCATCGACGATCCCGAACTCAAACCACAGCTCCTCTTCCAGCACGTGTGGCGGTCCTCGTCATCCATCGTCCACCGGCGCGAAGACCTGTTGACATCCACCTTTCGCAGCGTATCATCCCTGTGAAATATCACAGGGATTGCACGAGCCCGGCAGGGCCGGCTCGTCCTGAACGGAAGCGAAACCCTCCCGCAAGCAGCTGCTGACCCGGACGCATACCTGACTGGCCTTTACCGGCCTGGCCTTCGCGGCGCCGGACGTCCGCGGTCGGCCTTGCGTATCCGACAGAGCAGCACATATCGCAGCCTGCGTTCACCGTCGACCCGATAAGGCCCCAGATGACGCAACTTCGAAGCAGCAGTCCGACCGCGGACGGCTCCATGAATCGGTTGTTCCGTGCGCTCAGCGCCCTGGAACGGGCGGGAAACAGGCTCCCCCATCCGTTCTGGCTGTTCTGGATCTTCGTGGCACTGCTGGGTGTGGTCAGTGCCGTACTGGCCGGGGCGGGCGTGTCCGTCACGCTGCCGTCGACAGGGGACTCCGTCGCGGTGAAGAACCTGCTCTCTCTTCAGGGAGCCAAGTTCGCGGCGGAGTCCGCACTGGACAACTTCGCCGGGTTCGCACCGCTGTCGGTCGTGGTGGTGGTCCTGCTCGGAGTCAGCGTCACCGAGAAGAGCGGCCTTCTCACCGCGCTTCTTCGCGTCACGATCGGCCGTCTGCCCGTTCGGTGGCTGACCTTCTCCATCGCGTTCAGCTCGATGATCGCGCACGTCATGAGCGACTCGGCCTACATCGTGATGATCCCGCTGGGGGCGCTGGCCTTCCGGACCGTGGGCCGCAGCCCCGTGCTCGGTCTGATGGTCGCCTACGCGTCGACGGCCATCGGCTTCAACGCCAGCCCGCTGGTGACACCGGCCGACGCGGTCAGGTCGTCCCTGGCGGCCGAGGCCGCGCATACCGTCGATCCGGACTACGTCATCACTCCGGTCGCCACGTACTTCTTCACCGCGGTCTCATCGGTGTTCCTCGCCGCCGTGATCGCCCTCACGGTCGACCGCATCCTGGCCCGAAGGCCCGAGTTCGTGCCGACACCCGAGGACGACGCGGCCGCCGACAGGCTCTTCAACACCACCCAAGCCGGGGCATCGCAGCCCAGCGGACCGGCCGGCGAGGCCCCTTCCGCGGTCACGCTGAGCGCCGTGGAGAAGCGCGCCATGAGACGGTCCGGCGCGGTGCTCCTGCTCTACGTCCTGGCGGTGTCCGCGCTCCTGCTGCCCGGATCCCCGTTCCGTGGCGAGGGCGGCAGCATCGTCCAGTCCGTGGTCGTGGTGAACATCGCCGTGTTCATCTCCCTGCTGTTCGCGATCCTCGGCATCGTCTACGGCAGGCAGGTGGGCACGATCCCCTCGCTGTCGTCCGTCCCCTCCGCCATGGCCGACGGGGTGAAGTCCTTCGTACCCGTGATCGTGCTGTTCTTCGTGGTCGCGCAGTTCCTCGCCTACTTCACCTGGACCGGCATCAGCAATGTGATCACCGTCGAGGGCGCCCGGCTCCTGAAATCCCTGGACGCGCCCCACCTCGTCATCCTGCTCGTGATCATTCTGGCCATCAGCGGACTCAACATCATCATCAGCAGCGGTTCGGCGATGTGGTCCATCCTCGCCCCCGTCGTGGTTCCCCTGACGATGTACATCGGGCTGTCCCCCCAGGCGGCGATGGTCTCCTTCATGATCGGCGACTCGGTCACCAACACCACGCCCATGAACGCCTACTTCGTCCTGGCCCTGGGATTCCTCCAGCAGTTCCGGAAGGGCGCGGGCATCGGCACCATGCTGTCCTTCACGGTTCCCGTGGCTCTCGCCGTACTCGTCTCGTGGTCGTCCTTCTTCGCCCTCTGGTACGCCCTGGGCATTCCGCTCGGCCCAGGGGTGCCCGTCAGATGACACCCTGCCGTCCGCCGGCGATTCCCCGCCGGACAACGGGCGCCCGATGACCGAAAGGAAGCCGCGAACGGCTGTCACGACACCACCACTTCAACGCCTTGCACAGTCCGCCACCTTGCATGGTTCGGCACCGCCGAGCCCACTCCCGCACCACTTCGGAACGGAAAGAGTCACTCACCATGGGCAGCATCGCCATCATCGGCGCAGGCAACGTCGGCCAGGCCATCGCCGGCCACATGTCCTTCAAGGGACACGACGTACGGATCTTCGACAGGTGGGGTCGCGATCTTGAACCGATCAAGGCCAACGACGGCATCGACATGACCGGAGACGTGGAGGGCCACGGCACCCCCTCCGTGCTGACGACCGACCTCACGCACGCCGTCGGCGGCGCCGAGGTGGTCATCGTCGCCGCGCCCGCCTTCGCGCACGCCTACCTGTCCAAGGAGCTCGCCGCTGTCCTCGCGCCGGACCAGCTCGTCCTGTTCCAGCCGGGCGTCCTCGGCAGCGGTGTGGAGCTCGCGCGCATGTTCGCGATCGCCGGTCGGCAGCCCTGCCTCATCGCGGAGACGCCGACCAGCCTGTACACGTGCCGGCTGCGCCGCCCCGCGCATGTCTACATCGGGGCGATCAAGCACGCCGTCCCGCTGGCCACCGTGCCCAGTGCGGACACGCCCCGGGCTCTGGACATCCTGCGGACGTACTTCGGCGACCGGTACGTGCCGGGTGAGGACACGCTGACCGTCGGGCTGAACAACTGCAACCCCATCTACCACGTGCCGCCGGCGGTGCTGAACTTCAAGACGGTCGAGGACGCCGACTGCCACCCGCTGCACAGCCTGGTGACACCGCGCATCGCGGAGGTCATCGACGCCCTCGACCGCGAACGCCTCGCCCTGGCGGACGCCCTCGGCGTGAAGGCGGCCAGCTTCTGGGACTTCCTCGACACCGCCTACGGGGTGACCGAGGGCAGCTTCGTCGAGCGCATCGTGCAGGGCTACGGCCGTCAGGGATTCCCCGAACCGGACTCGGTCAAGCACCGGTACTTCACCGAAGACGTCCCGTTCGGGCTGGTCATCTGGAGTTCGCTGGCCGCGCAGATCGGACTCTCCTTGCCCCTGACCGACTCGTTCGTCGCCCTGAGCACAGCCCTGTGCGGACAGGACTTCGTGGCCGGTGGGCGCACGGCGCAGACGCTGGGCCTGCTCGGCTCCGATGTCGACGGCATCCGGGCCGCGTTCGTCGACGGCGCGGTGTGAACGTGCCGTACCGGCCGTACCCGTAACCCGCCGCACGCCGGAGCCGCACGCCGGACCAGCCGCCCGCGGTCCCAGAAGGCGCAAGGCCGTCTGGGGCCGCGGCCGCGCGTTGAGTCCGTCAGCGCGCTAGGTTGGCGTGATGCGTGATCTGCACACCGATCGTCTTGTGCTCCGCGGCTGGCGGAAGTCCGACCTTGACCCGTGGGCGGCCATGAATGCTGATCCGCGGGTCCGGGAGTACTTCCCGGACATCCTCACCCGGGAGCAGAGCACGGCATCCGCGGCCCGTTTCCAAGCCGACCTCGACCGGCGAGGCTGGGGATGGTGGGCGGTGGAGGTCAGGGCAACCGGCGAGTTCATCGGGTTCACCGGGCTCGATCCGGTGGATGAAGGGATGCCGTTCACCGGGGTGGAGGCCGGCTGGCGGCTGGCCCGCCCGGCGTGGGGACACGGCTATGCCACCGAGGCCGCCCGAGCCGTGATGGCCTTCGGCTTCGAACAGCTCGGGCTCGCGGAGATCCTCGCGGTGACCACGGCCACCAACCTGCGTTCGCAGGCAGTGATGCGCCGTATCGGCATGACCCGCGATCCAGCCGACGACTTCGACGACCCGAGCGTGCCCGACGGACCGCTGCGCCGGAGTGTGGTGTACCGGCTCCGCGCCGAAGAGCGGCAGCCCGCTCGGCGGGTGCCGGACAGCGGTTGACGGTTCGCGGCTCGGGGCCACCGGCTCTGCCGGACGGCGGTCACCACACCGAGCCGCCTCACGCCTGGGCCGGCCCGGGGATGCCCAGCCGGCCGGCTACGGTGGTGAGGGTCGTTCCCAGCGGGAGCGCGACCCGGGTGACGGCGTGCCGGTCGCCCCGGGTGGGGTCCAGGTTGACGATCAGCACCGGTTTCCCGGCCTGGGCCGCCTGGCGGACGAACCGGAGCCCGGACATCACCGTCAGTGACGAGCCCAGGACCAGGAGCGAGGACGCCTCACGGACCAGTGTGCGGCAGTGCTCGACCCGAGCCGGCGGAACGGCCTCGCCGAAGAACACCACGTCCGGTTTGAGGATGCCGCCACAGACCGTGCAGGGCACCACGCGGAAGTCCCCGACCTGTTCGTCGGTGAGGTCGGCGTCACCGTCCGGGTTGATTCCGGCAGCCACCGGTTCGAAGCCCACATTGGCCTCCTCCAGCCGCCGGGCGAGGTCGTGGCGCGGGCTGAAGGCGCCGCAGGAGAGGCAGACGACCCGGTCCAGGCTTCCGTGGAGTTCCACCACGTCCTCGCTGCCGGCGGCCTGGTGCAGGCCGTCGACGTTCTGCGTGATCACACCCGAGAGCAGGCCGTGCCGCGCGAACGCGGCCACGGCCCGGTGCCCGGCGTTGGGGCGGGCGCGGCCGAAGGTGCGCCAGCCGAGGTGGCTGCGCGCCCAGTACCGACGCCGGGCCTGGGCGTTCGCTGTGAAGTCCTGGTAGGTCATCGGGGTGTGCCGGCTCAGGCTCCCGCCCTCGCCCCGGTAGTCGGGGATGCCGGACTCCGTGGACAGGCCCGCCCCGCTGAGCACCAGCACACCGCCGGCGCTCAGGGCATCGGCGACCGGCTCCGGGTCGGTGCTGCCCGGCGGCAGGTCCTCGGTGGGGGTCCAGTTCACAGTGGGGCGCATACGCATGCCGCAAGGGTACGGAACAGACCGCCACCCTCCGCTGTGCGCGGCGCCGGACGCGACCTCGGCAACGTCCCCCGCCCGCGGCCAGTGCCGTTGCGCGGGCGGCGGGTCTCCCGGAGCACACGTCGCTCTCGCCACGCCGAACCATGATGTCAGTCTGCGATCGGTGGCCGGTCCGAGCCAGGGGTTCTCAGCCCCTGGGCGAAGGACCCCCTGGTTGTCCGTGACGGGCGGGCTCATGGTGGGGAGGGAGCACCGGCTTCACCGGTGAACCTGGGCGCAGCCCGCCCGACACGACCCAGATCCATAAGGAAAAATGCCATGGACATCTCCGGCAACACCATCTTCATCCCCGGTTCCACCAGTGGCATCGGTCTCGCCCTCGCCCTCGAACTGCGGGCCAAGGGGAACACCGTCATCATCGGAGGACGCCGCGCCGAACTGCTCGAGAAGATCGCCGCCGAGCACCCCGGTATCGGCACCGTCCGGATCGACACCGCGGACCCCGCGAGCATCACCGCCGCCGCCGAAGAGGTGCTGAACCGGTACCCGGACCTCAATGTCCTGGTCACGATGGCCGGGATCATGCACATCGAGGACTGGCACCAGCCCGAGTCGTTCCTGGCCTCCGCCGAGTCCGTGGTGACGACCAACGTACTCGGGCCGATCCGGCTCATCGCCGCGTTCATCGAGCACCTGCGGGCACAGCCGGACGCCACGATCGTCACCGTCTCCTCGGGCCTGGCGTTCGCTCCGCTCAAGGTCACCCCCAGCTACAACGCTTCGAAGGCCGCGATCCACATGCTCAGTGAGTCGATCCGGCTCCAGCTGACCGACACCAGCGTGAAGGTGGTGGAGCTGGTGCCGCCGTCCGTACGCACCGAACTGCTGCCCGGCCAGGAGGAGAATGAACTGGCCATGCCGCTGGATGAGTTCGTGGCGGAGGTCATGGCACTGCTGGAGGCCGAACCCGAGGCCAAGGAGATCCAGGTCGAGCGGGTGAAGTTCCTGCGCCACGGCGAGGCACGCGGTGACTACGACCAGGTCGTCCGGACACTCAACGCCTCCGACCCGCACGCCAGGTAACCGCGCGGACAACCGCCACCGCTGCTCCGCCCCCTCGGCCGCTGGGCCGGGCGCGGCGGTCGGGACGGGGGCTCGCCCGGCGGTTGGGCCGTCCGCTCTCGCGGTGGCGGCCGCCACCGCCGGCGGTCGCCGGCGTCGACCTCGCCTCTTTGTCGCCGCACACACTCCACGGGCCCCACGTCCTCACCGCGATCGGCCTCACCCGCGAGCAGGCCGCACCACCACCGCCACCGAGATCGACCAGTCCGCCGACCTCATCACCCGAACCGCACATACCATGGCACCGGCGCCGGCCGGCGTGGCCTGACGTATCGACGGCGAGGTCGACGAGACGTCGCAGACCGTAGGGCGGGTGGTGGTGGCGGAGGGCGCGCGGATCGAGTCCTCGCTGATCGGCCAGGTCACCCCGGCGCCCTGCGTGCCCAGCGCGCACCGACTCGTCCTCGGAGACCACAGCAAGGTGCAGATCCGTTCATGAACATTCTCGTCACCGGTGCGGCCGGCTTCATCGGCTCCCACTACGTCCGCACCCTGCTCGCCGATGGCGCGGCCCGCGTCACCGTCCTCGACAGACTCACCTACGCCGGCACCCTCACCAACCTCGAACCGGTCCTGGCCCGCCTGGAGTTCGTCGTCGGGGACATCTGCGACGCCGGTCTGGTCGACACTCTCATGGCCGACGCCGACCAGGTGGTGCACTTCGCGGCGGAGTCCCACGTCGACCGCTCCATCACCGGCGCGGCCGCATTCGTCCGCACCAACGTGCTGGGCACCCAGACCCTGCTGGACGCGGCCCTGCGCCACGGCGTCGGCCCGTTCGTGCACGTGTCCACCGACGAGGTCTACGGCTCCATCGCCTCCGGCTCCTGGCTCGAGGACCATCCGCTGAGCCCCAACTCGCCGTACTCCGCGTCCAAGGCCTCCTCCGACCTGCTCGCCCTGGCCTACCACCGCACCCACGGCCTGGACGTCCGGATCACCCGCTGCTCCAACAACTACGGGCCGAACCAGTTCCCGGAGAAGGTCATCCCGCTGTTCGTCACCAACCTTCTCGACGGACACAAGGTCCCGTTGTACGGGGAGGGCGGCAACGTCCGCGACTGGCTGCACGTCGCGGACCACTGCCAGGGCATCGAGCTGGTGCGGACCGGGGGCCGTCCCGGCGAGGTCTACCACATCGGAGGCGGCGCCGAACTGAGCAACAAGGAGTTGACCGGTCTGCTGCTGGAAGCCTGCGGGGCCGGCTGGGAGATGGTGGAGTACGTCGAGGACCGCAAGGGACACGACCTGCGGTACTCGGTGGACTGGGGCAAGGCCCGCGACGAACTCGGCTACCGGCCGCGGCACGACTTCGCCGACGGGCTCGCCCGCACCGTCGCCTGGTATCGCGACAACCGTGACTGGTGGGAGCCGCTCAAGCGCCGCATCCGTCAGGGACGCGCATGAGGTGGCTGGTCACCGGCATCGGCGGCGGCCTCGGCCGCGACACGTCGGCGAACTGCGTCGGCGCGGCGAGGACGTGACCCCTATGCACCGTGCCGCCCTGGACATCACCAGCCCCGGGTCCATGAGCAGCTACCCCGCCCGACGTCCCGGCACCGCGGCGGAGGCCGCCGACGCCGTGGTCTTCCTCGCCGGCGACGAGGCGTCCCGCATTCACGGCGTGCTGCTGCCCGTCGACGGCGGAGCCCTGACCCGTGAACCACCCGTGCCCCGGGCCAGGCAGCGCCATGCGGGCTGCCTCACCCGGGGCGCATCGCGCTGCCTGTTCTCTCGCTGGGCGCCGTTGCCTGCCGGGAAGTGCGCGGCGATACGGCGATACGATGCAAGCGCCGCCCGCAGTGGAGAACCGTTGATGCTCAGTGCCCCCGGGGGAGCCGCCATACGCGTCTGTCACGCCGGCGCGGCTCACAACCCTGAGGAGATCAACATGAGTTTCGCACTCCACCCCGACCTCGCCCGCGCCGTGCGGTCAGCGGCCGTCGGCACACCGAAGCCGGTGGCCCGCGACGACTGGCGGCAACTGCGCGCCGATGGGGAGAAAGCCCTCGCGGCCATGGAAGCCACCCTGCCCGAATCCGCGACCGTGAGCCGCCAGGACTTCACCGCCACGTCCTACGACGGACAGCAGGTACTGCTGCGCTGGTACACCCCGCCCCATCACACCGAGGCACCCGAACCCACCGGTCCCGCGGTCCTCTACCTGCACGGTGGCGGGATGATCCTGGGTTCTGTGCAGTTGTTCGACCGTGTGGTGGCGCAGTACACCGCCGACAGCCAGGTGCCGATGCTGGCCGTGGACTACCGGCGCGCCCCCGAACACCCCCACCCCGCACCGGTCGAAGACTGCTGGGCGGGACTGGCTTGGCTCGCCCAGCACGCGGCAGAGCTCGGAGTCGACCCGGAGCGCATCGCCGTCATGGGCGACAGCGCCGGCGGCGGGCTGGCCGCCGCGACAGCCCTGCTCGCCCGGGACCGCGGCCTGCCGCTGGCACGGCAGATCCTCATCTACCCGATGCTCGACGACCGCAATACCCGTCCCGACCCCGTCCTGGAACCCTTCGTCGGCTGGAACTACGACAACAACCACACCGGCTGGCACGCCCTGCTGGGCGACACCGTCGGCACCCCTGACGTACCCCCCACCGCGGCCCCCGCCCGCGCCGAGAGCCTGGCCGGTCTCCCCGCCGCCTACATCGAGGTGGGAGAGCTGGACATCTTCCGCGACGAGTGCCTCGACTACGCCCGCCGCCTCACCGGCGCCGGGGTCTCCGCCGAACTGCATGTGCACCCGGGCTGCCCGCACGGTTTCGACCGCATCGCTCCCACCGCCGATATCGCGCAACGCTCCCGCGCCGACAGGATCCGTGTCCTGCGCGCCCTGTGACAGCCCTTGCGCCGAGCGGGACGTAGGCAAAAGACAAAGGCAAGGAGAACTCTCTCCTTGCCACTCTCAACGTATAGCGCACTGGGGGGCTTGCCGCAAGACCCGGGTCACGGCGCAGAATCGTCGGCCGATGCCCCGACCTGGGGGCATGGGGAGGCACGAGGTGTGTGTTGTTGTCGACGTATGGGGGACGCGGTGATGTCCTCGAGCAGTACGTGGTGGATCTCGAAGATGTCGACGAGACGCGGGTCGCGCTCGTCGGCGGCAAGGGCGCGCACCTGGGCGGGCTGTCGCGGGTCGACGGCGTCCGCGTGCCGGGTGGCTTCTGCGTGACGACGGATGCCTTCCGGCGGGTCATGGCGGACGTGCCGTCGATCGACGACCGGCTCGATCAGCTGTCGCGCCTGAGCCCGGACGACCGGGAGGCGATCCGCACGCTCAGCGCGCAGATGCGCGAGACCATCGAAGGCACTGCCATTCCGGGCGAGCTCGCGGCGGCGATCACCCGCGCGCTCGCCCAGCACGGCGAGCAAGCCGCCTACGCCGTCCGATCCAGCGCGACGGCGGAGGACCTGCCGACGGCCTCCTTCGCCGGCCAGCAGGACACGTACCTGAACGTCGTGGGGCCGACGGCGATCCTCCAGCACATCAGCCGGTGCTGGGCCTCGCTGTTCACCGAGCGGGCCGTGACCTACCGCCGGCGCAATGGCATCGACCACCGTACGGTCCACATGGCCGTCGTCGTGCAGCGGATGGTCTTCCCACACGCCTCCGGCATCCTGTTCACGGCCGACCCCGTCACGGGCAACCGGAAGGTCGCCACCGTGGACGCCGGCTTCGGCCTCGGTGAGGCCCTGGTCTCCGGCCTGGTGAACCCGGACGTCTTCACGGTGCGAGACGGCGAAGTCGTCGCCAAGGCGATCGCCGCCAAACAGCGTGCCGTGCAGGCCCTGCCGGCCGGTGGTACGCGGGAAGTGGCGATCGACGCGCAGCGGCAGGAGCAGCCGGCGCTGACGGATGCGCAGGCCGTGCGGCTCGTGCGGCTCGGGCGGCGGATCGAAGCGCACTTCGGCCGCCCGCAGGACATCGAATGGTGCCTGACCGACGATGGCTTCCGGGTCGTCCAGAGCCGGCCGATCACGACGCTGTTCCCCATCCCCGAGACCGGTGACCAGGAGAATCACATCTACGTCTCCGTCGGTCATCAGCAGATGATGACCGACCCCATGAAGCCCCTGGGGCTCTCCATGTGGCAGCTGACGGCCATGGTGCCGATGCACGAGGCGGGCGGGAGGCTGTTCGTCGACGTCACCCGGCGCCTGGCCTCGCCCGCGAGCCGGGCCGGCCTCCTGGACGTCATGGGGCGAGGCGATCCGCTGGTCAGGGACGCGCTGGAGACCGTCCTCGGCCGCGACGATTTCGTCCCGTCGTTCCCGGACGCGGATCCCGGCGGGCCGCCGGCCGGCAACGCTTCCGCCCCGATCGAGACCGATCCGGCCATCGTCACCGAGCTGATCGAGCGCAGCCAGGCGTCCATCGCAGCCCTGGAGCGCGACATCCGGACGAAGACCGGACCGGCGCTGTTCGACTTCCTGCTGGAGGCCTTCGAGGAGCACAAACGAGTCCTCGGTGATCCGCTGAGCCTGAAGGCGATCATGGCGGGGATGGAGGCCACGTGGTGGCTCAACGACAAGCTGGGGGAGTGGCTGGGGGAGAAGAACGCGGCCGACACGCTCACGCTGTCCGCCCCCGACAACGTCACGTCGGAGATGGGACTGGCGCTGCTCGACGTCGCGGACGTGATCCGCCCGCATCCGGAGGTGGTGGCGTTCCTGCGGGACGTCGAGTACGTCGAGGACGACGCCTTCCTGGACGAGCTGGCGAAGCTCGCGGGCGGGACCGAAGCGCGCGACGCCATCGAGGCCTACCTCGACCGGTACGGCATGCGCTGCGTCGGCGAGATCGACATCACGCGGCCGCGTTGGCGCGAGTGCCCCACCACACTCGTGCCCGTGATCCTCGACAACATCAGGAACTTCGAACCGGGCGCCGCGAAGCGGCACTTCGAGCAAGGGCGGCAGAAGGCGCGGCAGAAGGAACAGGACGTGCTGTCACGCTTGCGGGCCCTGCCGGACGGGGACCGGAAAGCCGACGAGGCCAAGCGGATGATCGACCGGGTCCGGACCTTCATCGGGTACCGGGAGTACCCCAAGTACGGCATCATCAGCCGCTACTTCGTCTACAAGCGGGCCTTGCTGGCGGAGGCCGAGCGCCTCGTGCGGGCCGACGTGCTGCCTGAGCGGGAGGACATCTTCTACCTCACCTTCCAGGAGCTCCACGACGTCGTGCGCACGCACCAGGTGGATCACCAGCTCATCCAGCGGCGCAAGGACGCGTTCCGCTCGTACCACGCACTCACCCCGCCCCGGGTGCTCACCTCGGATGGCGAGGCCGTCACCGGGGCGTACCGGCGCGACGACGTGCCGGCCGGTGCCCTGATCGGCCTGCCGGTTTCCGCCGGGACCATCGAGGGACGGGCCCGCGTCATCCTCGACATGGCGGAGGCCGAGCTCGAAGCGGGCGACATCCTGGTCACGACCTTCACGGACCCCAGCTGGTCGCCGCTGTTCGTCGGCATCGCGGGCCTGGTGACGGAGGTGGGCGGCCTGATGACCCATGGCGCGGTGATCGCCCGGGAGTACGGCTTGCCGGCCGTCGTGGGCGTGGAGCGGGCCACCCGGCTGATCCGGGACGGGCAGCGGATCCGTGTGCACGGAACCGACGGGTACGTCGAGATCCTGCCGTGACCTCTGTGAACTCCCCGTGAAATCAGTGGAGTTGCTACCTTGGCAGGCAGTCCGACATCATCGGCACTTCGATCATTTGGGGGGTTTGTATGAGAGTACTGAGACACGGGGCCTTAGCCCGGACCGTGGCCGTCTTCTTCGCCGTCCTCGCCGTCACGCTGGGCCTGTCGGTCCAGGCCGACGCGGCAGAGACCGTCGACGATCCGGGTGGTCTGACCGGACTGACGTTCACGTCGGTCAACAGTGGCCGCAACCTCGACCTCCAGAACGGCAACACCGGGGACGGCGTGTTCATCGTCACCAATTCCGCCCCCGGTTACCACCAGAAATGGACGGCCAGGTTGCAGGCCGACGGATCGTTCACCCTGGCCAACGACGTCAGCGGCAAGTGCGTCCAGGCCGGCCTGCCGCTCACGCAGCGTCCGTGCTCCGGATCGTCCGGCCAGCGCTGGTACTTCCAGCCGGTGAACGGCGCCGACGACACGTTCATGATCCGCAACGCCGGTGACGACAAGTGCATCGACGTCGTGCTGGCCTCCCAGAGCAACGACGCGTGGACCGACACCTACGGGTGCAACGGTACCGCCGCGCAGCAGTGGCGCATTCCCTCGTCGGGCACCGATGCCGCGTTCAGCGCCGCCGTGACGTACGCGTCCCACCGCTGCCAGACCAAGGCGGCGACCTGCTCCTGGACGAAGGGTTCCCAGGCCCCGGCCGAGCCGCTGCCGAAGCAGTGCGTCTCGCCCGGCTGGTACAACGGCACCGAAGCGCCTGTGCCGTGGACGTTCTCGCTGACGACGACCTCCGGCTGGTCGAGCGAGCTGAGCGTGTCCTTCCAGTCGACCGTCGGCGCGACGAGTCCGGTCCAGGCGAGCGTCACCTCGACCATCACCGGCAGGGTCACGTACAACCTGAGCGAGGCACTCGGGAACAGCCTGGTCATCAGCGTCCCGTCGCACCAGTACGGGTGGGTGGCGCTGTCGGAGCTGGCGACGAAGGTGACCGGGGAGTGGACCTTCGACGCAGGCGGCTACCCGTGGACGGCGCACGACACCGTCACCGTTCCGCTGCTGAGCGACGACCAGGGGCGGGCCAGCATCTATCTGGTCGAGACCAGCCCGGAACCCCCGACCTGCGGCGGCTGAACCAGTCGGCGGGTCTGTGCCGGCAGAACGCCCCCACCCGCATGGGTGGGGGCGTTCGCGCTCGGCTGGTTCAGCCGCTCGCCTCGCCCGTGTGCCGTGTCTGGCCGTGGTGACGAACTCGTGGTCGTGACGAGGCGAGCGTCGGACACCATCCGGCTGGCCCCATGGATTCGGGCCCGGGGCGCAAGCAGGATCGTGCCATGCGATCCATATCCGCTGGTGACTCCTCAAGCTCTCCCCGCTTTTCCGGCCTTTCGGCCCTGTCTGTGACGCGGCGGCGTTTGCTGGCCCGCGCGGCCGGTTCAGCCGTAGTGGGTGCCGTCTCGGTCCTGGGCCCGGCCGCGCGTGCGTCCGCCGCGCCGACGGCCGCTGCCGGGCCCGTACGGCTGGAACTGCCCCGCCCCACGGGCCCGTGCGCGATTGGCGTCACCGAGCTGCGTCTGGTGGACCGGACGCGTCGCGGCCCCTGGTGGGCGGGGGACGCGGCCGGGCAGTTCCGGGAGCTCATGGTGAGTGTCTGGTACCCGGCCGATCGCGCCGCGGCTAAGGACGGGCCCCGGGCGCCCTATATGCGTCCGGGCGCGGCAGCGGTCTTCGGGGCGGGCGCGGCGAAGATCCTCGAGGCCGACCAGGGGGCCATCGACTGGGCCGGGTTCGGCACCCATGCCCGTGTCGGAGTGGCCGCGGCGTCCGGGGGCGGGCCCCGTCCCGTGGTGCTGTACTCGCCGGGCATGTACAACGAGCGCACGCTCGACACCACCGCCGTGGAGGAGCTGGCGAGCCACGGCTATGTCGTGGTCACCGTCGACCCCGTGCACGAGGCGCATGCGGTCGAGTTCCCGGACGGCCGCGTGATCGAGCCCGCGCCCGGTCTCGGCGCCATCGAGGCGGACGCCGAACGGTCCAGGGCGGCGCTGGAGGTCCGGGTCGCCGACATCCCGTTCGTCCTGGACCAGTTGGCCGTGCTCGCGCGCGGCGGCAACCCCGACGCCGGAAAGCGGTCGCTGCCGCGGGGTCTGGAGAAGGTCCTGGACCTCGCACGCACCGGCATGTTCGGGCATTCGCTGGGCGGGATGACGACCGCGGAGGCGATGCGCGTGGACCGTCGTATCCGCGCCGGGGCCAACTTCGACGGGCCGCTGGGTTACGACTGGACCGACCCCGAACTGCTGCTGCCGGTCGCCCGCACCGGTCTGGACCGGCCGTTCCTCCAGATGGGGGCGTGGCTCGCGGTCCCGTCCGGCAGGCTGCCGCACACCCACGAGCATTCCCCGTCATGGCGGGCGATGTGGCGCAACTCCACGGGCTGGAAGCGCGATCTGTGGACGGAGGCGGCCGAGCACAATTCGTTCACCGACTACCAGACCGTCCTCCCGGGGCTCGCCGAGCGGCTCACGCTGCCGGACGGACTGCCGTCCCGGATGATCGGCACCGTCGATCCGGCGCGGTTCGCCGCCAGCCGGCGGGCCTATCTCACCGCCTTCTTCGACCAGCACCTACGCGGCCGCCACCAGCCGCTGCTCGACGGCCCCTCGCCGCTCCACCCGGACGTGCGGTTCATCGGCTGAGACAGCGGGGTGTGGTGGGTGGGGATCGGCACCGGGGGAGTGACAGCCGATGCATTCAGTGCGGCCAGAGGATACAGCCACTGATGAATGCTCTCAAGAGAATCTTCCCCCCAGCCGCGATGTCAGGGGGTGGGTATCCGGCCAGGGGTGTGAGTGGCGTTATGGGCGTGGCTAGAGTTAATTTGCGATCTCGGAGCGGAGGACAAAAATGCGTGACCTTCTTCAGGCGTTGGAGTCCGGCGACGCAGGAGAGGGTGATTTCCGGAACTTAAAGATTCCTGAGAATTACCGGGGAGCCGTGGTACTCGCTGACGAGATACACATGTTCGAGGGTCTGCGGACCCACGAGAAGCATCCCGAGAAATCGCTGCACGTGCGCGATGTGCCGACTCCCGAGCCGGCCCCCGGCGAGGTGCTCGTCGCCGTGCTCGCCAGTGCGATCAACTACAACACCGTATGGAGCGCGCTCTTCGAGCCGATCCCCACGTTTCACTTCCTCGCTCGGTACGGGCGGACCGGCGCCGCGGCCAAGCGGCACGACCTGCCCTATCACGTGGTCGGGTCCGATCTGGCCGGTGTCGTCCTGCGCACCGGCGACGGCGTGGTGGACTGGAAGCCCGGCGACCGCGTCGTCGCGCATTGCCTCAGCGTCGACCTGCACACGCCCCACGGTCACGACGACGCGATGCTCGACCCCGAGCAGCGGATATGGGGCTTCGAGACGAACTTCGGCGGCCTCGCCGAGATCGCCCTGGTCAAGGCGAACCAGCTGATGCCGAAGCCCGCGCACCTGACCTGGGAGGAGGCGGCCGGCTCCGGGCTGGTGAACTCGACCGCCTACCGGCAGCTGGTGTCCCGGAACGGCGCCCGGATGAAGCAGGGCGACGTCGTCCTGATCTGGGGAGCCGGGGGCGGGCTCGGTTCGTACGCCACCCAGCTCGTCCTCAACGGCGGTGGCATCCCGGTCTGCGTCGTCTCGGACGAGCGCAAGGCCGACCTGGTCCGCGCCCAGGGCGCGGAGCTGGTCATCAACCGGGCCGCGGAGGGGTACCGCTTCTGGACCGACGACGACCGGCAGGATCCGAGCGAGTGGAAGCGCTTCGGCAAGCGGATCCGGGAGCTGACCGGCGGTGACGATCCCGACATCGTGTTCGAGCACCCGGGACGCGCGACGTTCGGCGCGAGCGTCTACGTGACACGTCGGGGTGGCACGATCGTCACCTGTGCGTCAACCTCGGGATATGAGCACGCCTTTGACAATCGGTACCTGTGGATGTCCGTGAAGCGGATCATCGGTACCCACTTCGCGAACTATCGTGAGGCGTGGGAGGCGAACCGCCTGATCTGCAAGGGGATGGTGCACCCGACGCTGTCGGTGACCTACCCGCTCGACGACGTCGGGTCGGCGGTGCGCGATGTGCATCGCAATGTGCACAACGGCAAAGTCGGCGTCCTCTGTCTGGCGCCGGAGGAGGGATGGGGCGTGACCGACCCGGAGATGCGGGAGAAGCACTTGGCCGAGATCACCCGGTTCCGGGCTCCCCAGGTCGCGGCCGAGGGGGTGCGGTGAGCTCGGAACTCTGGCTGCGGCAGTTCTTCCCCACGCCCGAGGCCCCGGTACGGGTGGTGCTGCTGCCCCACGCCGGCGGATCGGCGACGTTCTACCTTCCGCTGGCCCGTGCACTCGCCCCGGTGGCGGACGTGTACGCCGTGCAGTACCCCGGCCGCCAGGACCGCCGCGACGAGGAGGCGGTGCGCGACCTGCGTGTTCTCGCCGGCCTCGTGGCCGAGGCGTTGAAGCCGGGGCTGGACCGGCCGCTGGTGCTGTTCGGCCACAGCATGGGCGCGACACTCGCGTTCGAGCTGGCCCAGCGGCTCCCGGTGGCGCACCTGATCGTCTCGGGCCGGCGGGCGCCGTCGCAGCCGCGCGCCGACCAGGACCACCTCGCGTCCGACGACGAGCTGCTGGCGGCGGTCATCGGCCTCGGCGGGACGAGCGCCGATGTGATGGCGGACGACGAAATGCGCGCGCTGATCCTGGCGCCGTTGCGGGCGGACTACTACGCGGCGGAGACGTACCGGTGGGAGCCCGCGCCGCCGCTGGAGACGCCGATCACGGTGTGCATCGGTGACGACGATCCGAAGACGACGGTGGAGCAGGCCCACGCCTGGGCCGGGCACACGACCGCGCCGACCACGGTGGAGGTCTTCCCCGGCGGCCACTTCTACCTCGTCGACCACCAGGAGCGGCTCGCCGAGCTGGTGGCCCAGGGGGTACGGCGGGTGGCGCCGGGGGCGGTCGGCTCCTGAGGGAACGGCACGGCCCTAGATCACATCTTCCCGTCTGTAGCAGATCATCCCGCCAGGCTGAATCACAGCCGTACAGATCAACAAGCCATGTGATGCCTATGGGTTTCCACGACGGTCGCGAGGTAGTTCCATTCGTGATAGCGCGCTTATCTCCCCCAGACCTGATCGCCCGCGATGACGAGTTCGGTTCCCTCCACCGGGCGCTCACCCGAGCGGGGGGCGGGCGGGGCGTCGTCGCCGCCGTCACCGGGCCGATCGCCTGCGGCAAGACCGAACTCCTCGACGCCGCCGCGGCCAAGGCCGGCTTCGTCACCCTTCGCGCGGTGTGCTCCATGGAGGAGCGGGCCCTGCCGTACGGCATGCTCGGCCAGCTCCTCGACCAGCCCGAGCTGGCCGCCCGGACACCGGAGCTGGTCCGGCTGACGGCATCGTGCGAAAACCTGCCGGCCGACGTCGACAACCGCCTGGGGACCGAACTCACCCGCACGGTGCTGACGCTCGCCGCGGAGCGGCCCGTACTAATTGGCATCGACGACGTGCACCACGCCGACGCGCCGTCGCTGCGCTGCCTGCTCCACCTCGCGCGCCGCATCAGCCGGGCCCGTGTCGCCATCGTGCTGACCGAGCTGCTCCGGCCGACGCCCGCCCACTCCCAATTCCGGGCGGCACTGCTGAGTCTGCGCCACTACCAGGAGATCGCGCTGCGCCCGCTCACCGAGGCGCAGACCACCGAACTCGTGCGCCGGCACCTCGGCCAGGACGCGCACGACGACGTGGTGGCCCAGGCGTTCCGGGCGACCGGCGGCAACCTGCTCCTCGGCCACGGCCTGATCGACGACATCCGGGAGGCACGGACACGGACCTCAGGGTGCCTGGAAGTGGTCGCGGGGCGGGCGTACCGGCTCGCCTACCTCGGGTCGCTCTATCGTTGCGGCCCGGCCGCGCTGAGCGTCGCCCGAGCTTCCGCCGTGCTCGGCGAGAGTGTCGAACTCACCCTCGTCCAGCGGATGACCGGCCTCGACACCGAGGCGGTCGAGCAGGCCCACGAACAGCTGGTCGAGGGGCGGCTGCTGCGGGAAGGGCGGTTCCCGCACCCCGCGGCCCGCTCCGTCGTACTCGACGACCTCTCCGCCGCCGAGCGGCGTGGCCTGCACGAGCTGGCACTGGAACTGCTGCGGGACCGCGGCGTGGCCAGCAAGGTGCTCGCCCGCCACCAGATGGGTACCGGCCGGGTGCACGGCGCCGAGGTCGCCGGGCTGTTCACCGACGCCGCGCGCGAGCACCACCTGCGCGGCGAGCTCGACGAGGCCGTCACCTACCTGGAGTTCGCCTACCGGGCCTCCGACGACCCCGCCGTCCACGCCGCACTGCGCGTCGACACCGCCGCCATCGAGCGGCTCTGCGATCCCGCCAGATCCGGCCGGCATGTGCCCGAGCTGCTCACCGCGTCGCGGGAACGGCTCCTCTCCAGCGAGCACGCCGTGTCGCTCGCCTGCTGGCTGGCGATGGACGGGCGGCCGGGCGAGGCCGCCGAGGTCCTGGCGACCCAGCGCTCCGCCGCCCCGAGCGAGCAGGGCCGGGCGCACCTGCGCGTCGCGGACCTGTCCCTCGCGCTCATCTATCCCGGCGCGGCCGATCCGCCGCGTCCGGCCGATCCGCCGGCCGAGGACGAGGTCGCCTCGTTCTCCGGAGCCGTCCGGCACCGCGCCGTCGCCGACAAGGCCCTGAGCAACGCGCTGCGCGGCTGGTCCGAACAGGCCGAGGCCAAAGCCGAGTACGTGCTCCAGCACTCCCGGGTCACGACGGACCGGACCACGACCATGATGGCGTTGCTGGCCCTGCTCTACGCCGAGGACACCGATGCCGTCCAGTCCTGGGTCGACAAGCTGGCCGGTGACGACAACATGCGGACCCCGGCCGACGAGGCGGTCCGCGCGGGGTTCCGCGCCGAGGCCGCGCTGCGCCGCGGCGACCTGACCGCCGCCGTCGAGTGCGGCGAGGCCGCGCTCGCCCCCCGGGTCGTGCCCTCCTGGGGGATGGCCGCCGCATTGCCGCTGAGCAGCACCGTGGCCGCCGCGATCCGACTGGGCGACCTCGACCGGGCGGAGCGGTGGCTCGCCGAGCCGTTGCCGGAGGAGACCTCGGACAGCCTCTTCGGACTGCACATGGTCTGGGCCCGTGGGCAACACCATCTCGCGGCCGGGCGGTACCGGGCGGCGTACAACGCGTTCCGGGACTGCGGGGAGCGGATGCGACGCTGGTCCGTCGACGTGCCGGGCCTGGCCCTGTGGCGGGTCGACGCCGCCGAAGCGCTTCTGCTGCTCGGCCGCGGCCGTGACGAGGGGCTGAGGCTCATCTCCGAGCAGCTGTCCCGGCCGATGGGGTCCCGGGCGCGGGTGATGACGCTGCGGGTGCAGGCGGCCTACAGTCCGCCGGCCAAGCGGATCGAACTGCTCGACGAGGCCGCCGATCTGCTCATCATGTGCCGCGACCAGTACGAGCTGGCCCGCGTCCTCGCCGACATGGGCGAAGCGTGCGGCATGCTCCGGCGGCACAGCCGTGCGCGGGGCCTGTTCCGCCGCGCACGGCACCTCGCGACCCAGTGCGGAGCCGTGCCGCTCCTGCGGCGGCTCGGTGGGGAGTCCTCGGACGCGGACGGCAGCCAGGACGTGACGCCGGCGCAGCGGATCACATCGCTGACCGAGGCGGAGCGGCGGGTGGCGTCGCACGCCGCGGTCGGGCGCACCAACAAGGAGATCGCCAGCCAGCTGTTCGTCACCTCCAGCACGGTGGAACAGCACCTCACCAACGTGTTCCGCAAGCTGGGGGTGAAGGGCCGTCAGCAGCTGCCCAAGGAGCTGTCCGACGCCGGCTGAGCCGCCGTCCGCACCGCGGCCGCCGGTGCGGACGGCCGCGGCCCCGACGGCGCTCAGCCGGCCACCCGCCGCGCGGCGACCTGGTGGATGCCCGTGCCGGCGAACAGCGGTTCCTGCTCGGCGACCACGGTGAAGCCATGGCCGCGGAGCAGTGTGACGACCTCCTCGAGCGCGCCGTCGATGTCGTGGACCTCCGCGACGACCTGGCGGATACGGGGCCAGTCGGTGTCCTCGAGGCCGGCGAAGACCTGCCGTTCGCTCTTCTCCACGTCGACCTTCAGCAGGCCGATGGCCTCGATGCCGCGCTCCGCGATGACGTCGGAGAGCCGGACCACAGGGGTTTCGATCTCCTCGCTGACGTCGGGCAGTTGCGCGAGCATGGTGTCGACGTCCTCGGCGGTGTAGCCGCCGTTGAGGCCGAGCGTGCGCAACAGCTCCGTCCGGGCCGCGGCATCCGCGTGGAAACCGGACATCAGCGTGGCGTCGGGATAGAAGGTCATCTTCCGGGTGCCGGAGCTGTCGGAGACCGCGCACTGGTCCGCCTGGCCCGGGATGCCGTGCCGCGTCACGTTCGCCCGCAGCGCCGCGAACGGCACGGGCGCGGGCTCGAAGGCGTGCACGGTCACACCAGGACATTCCAGATGCGCGAAAAGCGTGAACATGCCGATGTTCGCGCCGACGTCGAACACCACGTCCCCCGGGCGCAGGTCGACACCGTGGCGCAGGTAGCAGCGCTGGGTGAAGATCTCCCGGTAGAGGAACTGCGCCTCGCCCGCGTTGATGTGCGCGACCGTCGTCCCGTTCGGCAACCGCAACGTCTCCACCGGGTGACTCATGCCGCCCCCCAGGTGACCCGCAGCTCGGCCGGGCTGAACAGCCCGAGCCCCTCGTTCATCGGCACATCGCCGGCCAGCCGGACGTCCGGGAAACGCTCGAACAACCGCAGGCAGGCGACCTTGATGAGCACCCGGGCGATGTGCTGGCCGGGACACTTGTGAATGCCGTGGCCGAACGCGAAGTTGCCCTCCAGCGGGCGCGTCACATCGAAGGTGTCGGGCTGCGGGAACACCTCGGGGTCGCGGTTGGCCGTCGAGTAGAGAGGGATCACGTTGTCGCCCGCACGGATGCGCACGCCCCGCACATCGACGTCCTCGACACAGACGCGCGGCACCCCCATCTGGTTGACGGGCAGGAAACGCAGCATCTCCTCGACCGCGTTGTCGGCCAGCTCCGGGCGCGCGCGCAGCGCCGCCTGCTGCTCGGGGTGGCTGAGCAGTGCGTAGAGGCAGTAGCCGACCATCTGCTGCACCGAGTCGTGGCCGGCGAACAGCAGCGTCGCGAACACGCCCGTCGCCTCGTCGTCGCTGAGCGAGATCTCGCCGTCGTCGGCCGAGGCGAGCCGGTGCAGCAGGTCCTCGCCCCGCTCGTCACGCTTTGCGCGGACCAGCCGCAGCGCGTGACCGAAGAAGTCGTCGGTCAGCGTCTTGACGCTGTCCAGATCGGCCGAGCCGGTGATGTCGCGCATCCGTGCCTCCAGCACGGCCCCCTCCTCAGGGGTGAGCCCGTACAGCGCGTTGATGACGAGGGAGGGCAGCCGCTTGGCGTACCCGGGGATGAGGTCGGTGCCGGGTCCCGCGGCCTCGATGTCGTCCAGGCAGGCGTCGGCGGCCTCGGCGACGAAGTCCTCCCGCTTGCGCGCCGCGCGCAGTGTGAAGTCCCCCGCGATCTTCTGCCGGTAGCGGTTGTGCTCCGGCGAGTCCATCCCGGAGAACCAGCCGGGCCGCCGGTCGGGCAGCATCTCGGACGGCGCGGCCGAGCTGAACCGCGGATCGTTGGTGACCAGCTTGACGTCCTCGGCGGCGGCGACCAGCCAGTGCTTGACGCCGAACAGGTCGAACGAACCCACCGTGCCGCTCTCCAGGATGGCGCGGTGACCGTCCTGGATCGCGAATGGGCAGCGGCCGGCGGGCGGCGTTCCCTCGTGCGTATCGGTGCTCATCGGTAGTCCTTCCAGGTATGGGCGAGCTTGTCGAGCAGATCGGCGATGGCCGCGCGCTCCGGGGCCGGCGTCGCCGCGATGTCCGCGGCGTCGAGCGACTCCATCTCCTCCAGGAGCGAGAGCACGGTGGGCGCGTCGTCGTCCTCGCCGGCCTCGATCCGGTCCTGGCCGGCCTCGATCCGGTCCTGGAGGAACGCGGTGAGCGCGGCCGGGGTGTCGTGGTCGAACAGGACGGCCGCCGGCAGGTCCAGCCCGGTTGCCGAGGCGAGCTGGTTGCGCAGCCGCTGCACCGCCAGTGAGTCGAAACCGAGCGCGAAGAACGTCGCTTCCGCATCGACGTCGGCGGGGTCCGTGACGCCGAGCAGCGCCGCGGTGCGCCGACGGACGATCTCGGCGACGGTGAGGTCCTCCGGCTCGGACTCCGCCGGGCCCCCGGTGTCCGCCACGGTGGCCGGCGCCCCCGCCACGGCCGGGGCCAGCCAGTAGGAGCGGTGCTGGAACGCGTACACGGGGAGGTCCACTGGCCGGCCACCGGCCAGTACCGCGGCCAGGTCGACCGGGACGCCGTGGGCGTGCAGCTCGGCGAGGGCGGTCAGCGCCGCGGTCTCCTCGCTGGTCCGGGCGCGCAGCACCGCGTGGTAGGTCCCGGCGTCCTCCCCGGCGCTCTCCGCCGCGGCCGACGCCAGGGAGCCGGACGGGCCGACGGCCACGAACGTGGTGACGCCGCGGTCGGCCAGCTCCCGGACGGCATCCGAGAACAGCACCGTCCGACGCGCATGGCGCAGCCAGTGCGCGGGCGTTATGAGGTCGTCCGCGGCGTCCCGGCCCGTCGTCGTGGACACCACCGGCAGCCGCGCCGCGCCGAACGCGAGCGACTCCAGCACCGTACGGAAGCCGTCGAGCGCACCGTCGACGTGCCGGGAGTGGAACGCGTGCCCGACGTCGAGCCGTTTCGTGCGCCGCCCGGCCGCCGACCACTCCCGTTCGAACGCCGCCACGTCGTCCGGCGAACCGGCGAGCACCACGGCGGACGGGCCGTTGACCGCGGCGATGTCCAGATCCGTGCGGGCGCCGACCTCCGCCGGGCTTCCGTCGACCGCGATCATCGCCCCGGGCGGCAGCGCCCGCAGCGCCCGCCCCCGGGCCACGATCAACTCCGTCGCGTCCGCCAGGGTGAGCACCCCCGCCGCGTACGCCGCGGTCACCTCGCCGACGGAGTGCCCGACGAGCACGTCCGGCCGCACCCCCCAGTGCTCCAGCAGCCGCAGCAGCGCCACTTCGAGCGTGAACAGGCCGGCCTGGGCGTACAGGGTGTCATGGGCGAGAGCGCCGTGTTCGCCGTGGTAGACGTCCGTGGGGGAGTGCTTGAGGTGCTTGCCGAACGCGTCGGAGACCTCGTCCCACGCGGCGGCGAAGACGGGGAACCGCCGGTGGAGATCGCGCCCCATTCCGGCGCGCTGGGCGCCCTGGCCGTCGAAGAGGAAGGCGACGCGCCGCTCCTGAGCGGTCCCGGTGACGACTCCGGGCGCCTCCGCGCCGTCCGCGAGGCCGTCGAGCGCGGCACGGAATCCGTCCGGGGTGGTGGCGACGACCGCGGCACGGTGGGCGAACTGGGCGCGGCTGGTGGCCAGCGCGTACCCGATGTCCAACGGATCCGCGTCCGGTGCCACCGCGAGGTGGTCGCGCAGCCGGGCCGCCTGGGCCCGCAGCGCGTCCGGAGTCCGCGCGGAGAGCACCCACGGCAGCGGCTGGGACTCCTCGCGGGGCGGCCGGGGCGGCTGGGACGCCACGGGCGCCGGACGGTGCTGTTCCAGGATGACGTGCGCGTTCGTCCCGCTGAGCCCGAACGCGGAGACGGCCGCCCGGCGCGGACGCGCGTCGTCCGGCCAGGGCCGGTTGGAGCCGAGCAGGGACACCTGTCCGGTGCTCCAGTCGACGGCGGGCGAGGGCTCCTCCACATGCAGTGTCCGCGGCATCGTGCCCGCGCCGATCGCCTGCACCATCTTGATGACGCCCGCGACACCGGCCGCGGCCGTGGCATGTCCGATGTTCGACTTCAGCGAGCCCAGCCAGACCGGTGCCGGACGGTTCTGCCCGTACGTCGCGAGCAGCGCGTCCGCCTCGACCGGGTCGCCGAGCCGGGTGCCGGTGCCGTGCCCCTCGACGACGTCCACGTCGGCGCCGGTCAGCCCGGCCGCGGCGAGCGCCTTCCGGATGACCCGCTGCTGCGAGAGTCCGTTCGGCGCGGTGAGGCCGTTGGAGGCGCCGTCGGACGTGACGGCGCTGCCGCGGACGACGGCGAGCACGGTGTGCCCGAGCCGCTCGGCGTCGGAGAGCCGTTCCAGTACGAGCACGCCCACGCCCTCGGACCACGTCGTGCCGTCCGCGCCCGCGCCGAACGACTTGCAGCGCCCGTCGGCCGCGAGCCCGCGCTGGCGGGAGAACTCCACGAACGCGGCCGGCGAACTCAGTACGGAGACCCCTCCGGCCAGAGCGAGTTCGCACTCGCCCAGGCGCAGCCCCTGGCACGCCAGGTGCAGCGCGACCAGAGACGACGAGCACGCCGTGTCCACGGTGACCGCCGGGCCCTCCAGCCCGAGCACGTACGCCAGCCGTCCGGACAGCAGGCTCGTGGAACCACCGGTGATCGCGTTGCCCTCGGTGTCCTCGGCGCCCAGCCCGTAGCCCTGCGCGGCCGCACCGACGTAGACGCCGACCTCCCGGCCGCGGAGCGACGCCGGACTGATCCGGCCGCGCTCGATCGCCTCCCACGCCGTTTCGAGCAGCAGGCGTTGCTGCGGGTCCATGCCGAGCGCTTCGCGCGGGCTGATGTCGAAGAACGCCGCGTCGAACTCCGCCGCCCCGTCCAGGTAACCGCCCCGCAGGTTGTACGCCTTGCCGGCCGCGTCCGGGTCCGCGTCGTACAGCGCGTCGACGTCCCAGCCGCGGTCGTCAGGAGGCGTGGTGATCGCGTCGGTGCCGGACTCGACGAGCCGCCACAGGTCCTCGGGCGACGTCACACCACCGGGCAGCCGGCACGCCATCGCCACGATGGCGATCGGCTCGTCCTGGTCCCGCGCGGCCGCCACGGGAGCGGCCGTCACCGCGGGCAGGGACTCCCCGGCGATCCGGGCGGTGGGAGCGTCGATCAGTTCGAGCAGGTGGGCGGTGAGCGCCTCCGCCGTCGGGTGGCTGAACACCAGCGTCGTCGGCAGCCGCAGCCCCGTCTCGGCCGCGAGCCGATTGCGCAGGTCGACCGCGGTCAGCGAGTCGAAACCGAGCTCGCGGAACGGCCGGTCCGCCGCCACGCGGTCGCCCAGCCCGTACGCGAGGACCGCGGCCGCGTGGCGGAGCACGACCTCCTGCATGATGCGCCGCTGCTCGGCGGCGGTACGCCCGGCGAGACGCACGGCCAGGGGCTCTTCGCCGGCGTTGCGGGCGACCGTGCGCGCCGGCCCGGCCCGGTGCGCGGCCAGACCGCGGAGCAACGGTGCGACGGGGCCGTCGAGCTGGGTGAGGTCGACGGTCGTCGCGACGACGACCGGTTCCGGGGTACGCGTCGCCGCGTCGAACAGCCGCATGCCGTCCGCGGCGCTCAACGGCGGGAATCCGCTGCGCCGGATGCGCTGGCGGTCCGCGTCGGTGAGTTTCGCGGTGAGCGCGCTGACGTCCGCCCACATGCCCCACGCGAGGGACTGCGCGGGCAGTCCTTGCGTACGGCGGTGTTCGGCGAGCGCGTCGAGGAACGCGTTCGCCGCGACGTAGTTGCCCTGCCCCGGGCTGCCCATGAGGCCGGCGACCGCGGAGTAGACGACGAACGCGGCGAGGTCGGTGTCGCGGGTGAGCCGGTGCAGGTGCCAGGCGGCGTCGGCCTTGGGTTTGAGGACGGTGTCGATGCGGTCGGGGGTGAGGTTGTCGAGCAGGGCGTCGTCGAGGGTTCCGGCGGTGTGGAAGACGGCGGTGAGGGGTTGGGGGATGCGGGCGAGGGTGGTGGCGAGTTGGTGGGGGTCGCCGACGTCGCAGGGGAGGTGGGTGCCGGGGGTGGTGTCGGGGGGTGGGGTGCGGGAGAGCAGGTAGGTGTGGGGGTGGTTCAGGTGGCGGGCGAGGATGCCGGCGAGGGTGCCGGAGCCGCCGGTGATGACGACGGCCCCCTCGGGGTCCAGCGGCCGCGGGATCGTCAGCACCAGCTTGCCGGTGTGACGCCCGCTGCTCATCCAGCCGAACGCCTCCCGTGCCTGCCGCACGTCCCAGGCGTGGACCGGCAGCGGGTGCAGCACGTCGCGCGCGAACAGGCCGAGCAGCTCGACGATGATCCGCTGCATCCGGTCGGGGCCGGCGTCCATCAGGTCGAACGGCTGCTGGACGGCGTGGCGGATGTCGGTCTTGCCCATCTCGATGAACCGGCCGCCCGGCGCGAGCAGGCCGACGGACGCGTCGAGGAGTTCACCGGTGAGCGAGTTGAGCACGACATCGACCGGCGGGAACGCGTCGGCGAACGCGGTGCTGCGGGAATCGGCCAGATGCGCTCCGTCCAGGTCCACCAGATGGCGCTTCGCGGCGCTGGTGGTGGCGTACACCTCCGCGCCCAGATGCCGCGCGATCTGGACGGCCGCCGCGCCGACGCCGGTCGCCGCCGCGTGGATCAGGACCTTCTCTCCGGGGCGCAGCCCGGCCAGGTCGACCAGGCCGTACCACGCGGTCGCGAACGCGGTCATCACGGACGCCGCCTGCGGGAACGTCCAGCCGTCCGGCATCCGGCCGAGCAGCCGCCGGTCGGTGATCGCGACTGGTCCGAAGGCGCCCGCGAGCATCCCCAGGACCCGGTCGCCGGGCGCCAGGTCGTGCACACCGGGGCCGGTCTCCAGGACGACACCCGCGGCCTCGCTGCCGAGCGGACGCTCATCGGCGACCACGCCGAGCGCGACCGTGACATCCCGGAAGTTCAGGCCCGCCGCGCGTACCGCGATCCGCACCTCGCCGGCCGCGAGCGGCCGGTCCGGGGCGTCGGTGCGGACGACGGCGAGGTCGTCGAGGGAACCGGTGGCGGACGGCCGCAGCTGCCACGACCCGGTGTCCGGGAGCGTCAGGGACGGTGTGGCCCGCATCAGCCGGGCTGCCTCGAAGAGGCCGTCGCGCAGCCGCACATGGGGCTCGCCGAGTGCCGCGATCGCGTCGCGCTTCGCGCCGTCCAGGACCTCTGACGGGTCCGTTTCGACGAGGAAGAAGCGGCCGGGCTGCTCGTTCTGAGCGGTGCGGACCAGTCCTGCGGCCGCCTTGGCGGCGAGGCCACCGGTCACCTGGAAGATCACCGGCCGGTCGGCCCGGAGCAGCGCGTCGAGAACACGGGTCGTCAGGTCCCGGGTCTCCCCGAGCGGGTCGGCGTCGTCGCCGCGCAGCGTCAGCACGTCCGCGTCGGACGGACCGGCCCCGGCAGGTACGGGCACCGGGGCCCACCCGACCCGCAGCATCGGATCGGCGGGCGCGAGGTCCGCTTCCGGGGACCGGGTCACGAGCGCGTCGATCGTCGCGACGGGACGGTTCCCGCTGTCCGCGGCATGCAGCCGGAGGCCGTCCGGGCCCGGTACGACCGCCACCCGCAGCATGGTCGCGCCCGTCGCGTGGAACCGGACGCCGTGCCAGGAGAACGGCAGTTGCACGCTCTGCTCGCCGTCCGATTCCAGCATGAGCAGGCTGCCGCTCTGCAAGGCCGCGTCGAGCAGCGCCGGGTGCATGCCGAAACCGTCCGCGTCGGCGGCACGGTCCTCGGGGAGCGCGACCTCGGCATACACGGTGTCACCATCACGCCAGGCAGCCCGCATTCCGCGGAACATGGGTCCGAACCGGTAGCCCAGCGCGTCCAGGCGCGAGTAGAACTCCGAGGTGTCGACGGCCGCGGCCGTGGCCGGTGGCCACTGCGAGAACGGCTCCGCACCGACAACACCGGAAGCGTTGGGGGTGTCGGGGGTCAGGGTGCCGCTGGCGTGCCGGGTCCAGCTGCCGGTGCCTTCGGTGCGCGCGTGGACGGTCACCGGCCGCCGTCCGGCCTCATCGGCCCCTTCCACCGTCACCGACACATCCACGGCTTCGGTCACCGGCACCACGAGCGGGGTCTCGATGACCAGCTCATCCACCACCCCGCAACCGGTCTCGTCACCGGCCCGGATGACCAGCTCCACAAACGCCGTACCCGGCAGCAGAACCGTGCCCCGCACCGCATGATCAGCCAGCCAGGGATGCGTACGCAACGAGATCCGGCCGGTGAGAACAACACCACCATCGTCGGCGGGCAGCGCTGTGACAGCGGCCAGCATCGGATGCGCCGCCCCCGTCAGCCCCGCCGCGGACAGATCCGTGGCACCGGCCGCCTCCAGCCAGTACCGCCTGTGCTCGAACGCGTAGGTCGGCAGATCCAGCAGCCGTCCCGGCACCGGTTCGACCACCGTGTCCCAGTCCACCGCCGCGCCCAGGGTCCACGCCTGCGCCAACGCTGTCAGCCACCGCTCCCAGCCGCCGTCACCGGTGCGCAACGACGCGACCGTGTGGGCCTGTTCCATCGCCGGCAGCAGCACCGGATGGGCACTGCACTCCACGAACACCGACCCGTCCAACTCCGCCACCGCCGCATCCAGCGCCACCGGACGACGCAGATTCCGGTACCAGTACCCCTCATCCACTGGCTCCGTCACCCAGGCGCTGTCCACCGTGGACCACCACGCCACCGACCCAGTCCCGCCGGAAATCCCCTCCAGCACCTCGGCCAACTCGTCCTCGATAGCCTCCACATGAGGCGTGTGGGAGGCGTAGTCGACCGCGATACGACGCACCCGCACCCCATCGGCCTCATACCGCGCCACCACCTCCTCCACCGCCGACGGCTCACCCGCCACCACCGTCGAAGACGGACCATTACGCGCCGCGATCCACACACCCTCGACCAGACCCACTTCACCGGCCGGCAGCGCCACCGAAGCCATCGCTCCCCGGCCGGCCAGCCGCGCCGCGATCACCTGACTGCGCAACGCCACCACACGGGCGGCGTCCTCAAGGCTGAGGGCTCCGGCCACGCACGCCGCCGCGATCTCGCCCTGGGAGTGTCCGATCACCGCGTCCGGCACGACCCCGTGGGCCTGCCACAGCGCGGCCAGGCTCACCGCGACCGCCCAGCTGGCCGGCTGGACCACCTCCACCCGCTCCGCCACATCCGGCCGTGACAGCATCTCCCGCACATCCCAGCCCGTGTGGGGCAGCAACGCCTGAGCGCACTCCTCCATACGCGCGGCGAACACCGCGGAGCGGGCCATGAGTTCCACGCCCATGCCGACCCACTGGGCGCCCTGGCCGGGGAAGACGAACACGGTGCGCGGCTGGTCCACCGCCACGCCCGTCACCCGGGCATCGCCCAGCAGCACCGTACGGTGACCGAAGACAGCACGCTCACGCACCAGCCCCTGTGCGACCGCGGCCACATCCACACCACCCCCGCGCAGATACCCCTCCAGCCGCTCCACCTGCCCCCGCAGACTCACCTCACTCCGAGCCGACACCGGCAACGGCACCAACCCGTCAACAACCGACTCCACGACAGACGGCCCGGGAACACCCTCAAGGATGACGTGGGCGTTCGTACCGCTGATACCGAGCGACGACACGCCCGCGCGGCGCGGGCGTCCCGCGTCGGGCCACGGCCTCGCGTCGGTGAGCAGTTCCACCGCGCCCTCGGTCCAGTCCACATGCGAGGACGGCTCGTCCACGTGCAGCGTCTTCGGCGCGATCCCGTGGCGCATCGCCATGACCATCTTGATGACGCCGGCGACACCGGCGGTGGTCTGGGTGTGTCCGATGTTCGACTTGACCGAACCGAGGTAGAGCGGTGTGTCGCGGTCCTGGCCGTAGGTCGCGATGATGGCCTGTGCCTCGATCGGGTCGCCCAGCGGGGTTCCGGTGCCGTGGGCCTCCACCACGTCCACGTCGGCGGGGGCGAGCCCCGCCTTGTCGAGGGCCTGGCGGATGACGCGCTGCTGGGAGGGGCCGTTGGGTGCGGAGATGCCGTTGGAGGCGCCGTCCTGGTTGACGGCGGAGGAGCGGACGACCGCGAGGACGGTGTGTCCGTTGCGCTCGGCGTCGGAGAGCCGCTCCAGCACCAGAACGCCGGCGCCCTCCGAGAAGCTCGTGCCGTCGGCGCCTTCCGCGAAGGCCTTGGCACGGCCGTCGGGGGCGAGTCCCCGCTGGCGGCAGAACTCGACGTAGCCCAGCGGGGTGGGCATCACCGTGACACCGCCGGCGAGCGCCAGCGAGCATTCTCCGGTCCGCAGCGCCTGTGCCGCCTGGTGCAGGGCGACCAGCGACGACGAGCACGCCGTGTCGACCGTGACGGCCGGACCCTCCATGCCGAAGAAGTACGACAACCGGCCGGAGAGCACGCTGTTCTGGGTGGCCGTGGCGCCGAACCCGCCCAGGTCGACGCCGGCGCCGTACCCATGGGAGAACGCGCCCATGAACACGCCGGTGTCGCTGCCGCGCAGCGTGTCCGGCACGATGCCCGCGTTCTCGAACGCCTCCCAGGAGGTTTCGAGGATGACGCGCTGCTGCGGGTCCATGGCCCGTGCCTCGCGCGGGCTGATGCCGAAGAACGCGGCATCGAAGCCGGCGGCCTCGGCCAGGAAGCCGCCGTGCCGGACGTAGGTCTTGCCGGGGGCATCCGGGTCCGGGTCGAACAGCCGGTCGATGTCCCAGCCGCGGTCGGTGGGGAACTCGGTGATCGCGTCGGTGCCGGACGCCACGAGCTGCCACAGGTCCTCCGGCGAGGCGACCCCGCCGGGCAGTCGGCACGCCATGCCGACGATCGCGAGTGGCTCGTCGTGGTGGGTCCGTGCCGTCCGCGCGGGCGTGGGCACGGCCGTGCCGAACAGATCGGTGCGGAGCTTGGCGGCGAGGACCCGAGGTGTCGGGTGGTCGAACACCAGCGTGGCACTCAGCCGCAGCCCGGTCGCCTCCGCGAGCCGGTTGCGCAGCTCGATCGCGGTGAGCGAGTCGATGCCGAGGTCCTTGAACGTCGTGGTCGGCGCGATCTCGGAGGCGTCGGCGTGGCCGAGCACGGCGGCCGTGGCGTCCGAGACGAGGGTGACCAGCGCCGCGCCGCGGTCGGCGTCGGGCAGCTCGGCGAGCCGCTGGGCGAACGTCTGCCCGGCACGGGCGACGCGCCGCGCGCTCCTGCGCAGGCCGCTCAGGATGGGCGGTACGGAGCCGGTCATCGGCTGTGCCGGGTCCATCGCGGCGGCCATGACGAAGTCCTCGCCGGAGCCGACCGCCGCCTCGTACAGGCGCATGCCCTCGTCGTCCGTGATCGGGAGGAAACCGCCGCGGCGGATGCGGTCCCGGTCGGCGTCGCTGAGTTGTCCGGTGAGGGTGCTGGTGGTGTGCCACATGCCCCAGGCGATGGAGGTGGCGGGTTGGCCGAGGGTGTGGCGGTGGGTGGCGAGGGCGTCGAGGAAGGCGTTGGCGGCGGCGTAGTTTCCTTGTCCGGGGCTGCCGAGGACGGCGGCGGCGCTGGAGTAGAGGACGAAGTGGGTGAGGGGTTGGTTTTGGGTGAGGTGGTGCAGGTGCCAGGCGGCGTTGGCTTTGGGGTGGAGGACGGTGGTGAGGCGGTCGGGGGTGAGGGCGTCGATGATGCCGTCGTCGAGGGTGGCGGCGGTGTGGAAGATGGCGGTGAGGGGTTGGGGGATGTGGGCGAGGGTGGTGGCGAGTTGGTGGGGGTCGCCGACGTCGCAGGGGAGGTGGGTGCCGGGGGTGGTGTCGGGGGGTGGGGTGCGGGAGAGGAGGTAGGTGTGGGGGTGGTTCAGGTGGCGGGCGAGGATGCCGGCGAGGGTGCCGGAGCCGCCGGTGATGATGATGGCGTGTTCGGGGTTGAGGGGGGTGGTGGTGGGTGGGGTGGTGGTGTGGTGGGGGGTGAGGTGGGGGTGGTGGAGGGTGTGGTGGGTGAGGCGGAGGTGGGGGTGGTCGAGGGTGGCGAGTTGGGCCAGGGGGAGGGGGGTGTGGGGGTGGTCGGTTTCGATGAGGCGGATGCGGTGGGGGTGTTCGTTCTGGGCGGTGCGGGTGAGGCCGGTGACGGTGGCGCCGGCGGGGTCGGTGGTGGTGTGGACGATGAGGGTGTGGTCGGTGGTGGTGAGGTGGTGTTGCAGGGCGGTCAGGACGCGGGTGGCGCGGGTGTGGGCGCGGGTGGGTATGTCCTCGGGGTCGTCGGGGTGGGCGGCGGTGATCAGGACATGTCCCTCGGGCAGGTCACCGTCGTAGACCGCCTCGGCGACCGCGAGCCACTCCAACCGGAGCAGGCCGTCCGACTCCTCGGAACCGGACGTTGACGCCACCTCCCGCAGCGTCACCGCCTCCGCGGTGAGCACCGGCAGGCCGGCGCCGTCGAAGGCGGCGAGTCCCATGGCTCCGTCGGTGCGCCGGGTGAGGCAGGCGCGCAGTACGGTGGCGTCCGACGCGTGCACCGTCAGGTCGCGCCATCCGGCCGGCTGGCGGCTTCCGTCGCCGACCGCGGAGAAGACCGCGTCGAGCAGGTCGGGGTGCACCACGAAACCGTCCGGTCCGTCCACATCGGCCTCGGCGAAGACCTGGTCCCCCCGGCGCCACACACCCGGCAGCCCGTCCGCGGGCACCGCGCCCGGTGGGGGCCACTCGGTGCCGGCCGCATCGGGCAGGGCCGTGCCATGGGGGCGCAGCACCCCCTCGGCGTGCAGCGTCCACGGGGCGTCGCCGGTGCGGGTGTGCACGGTGAACCGGCGCCGGCCGTCGTCCGCCGGCTCGTCGACCCAGGTCTGTACGGTCGTCCGGCCATGGCCCGGCCGGCTGGGCACGGAGGCGATGGCGAGCCGCTCGACCGTGGCGCAGTCGACCGCGTCCGCGGCGGCCAGCGCCAGCTCGGCGACGAACACCGCGCGGTCCGCACCGGTCGGCACGGAACCCGTGAACACCCGGCCCGGCGACCCGGCGAGGGCGATACCGGAGCCCAGCACGGGGTGGCCCGCGTCGGATGCGGCCGGGCGCGCCGACTCGATCCAGTAGTGCCGCCGTTGGAACGCGTACGCGGGCACATCCGCGTCGTGCCGTGACCCACCCCCGAGGATGCGGGGCCAGTCGAGCGTGGCACCGCGCGCGTAGAGGTGCGCGAGCGCGGTGTGCAGCGCGTGCACCTCGTCCGCGGTGCCGTTCTGCAGCGGAATCCCGTCGACGAGCGGGGAGAGGTCCTGGGCGGGGCCGATCTCCACGAACACGGCGTCCGGGTACTGCTGCGTGTGGGCGTGGAACAGCACGGGCTTGCGGACCTGCTCGGCCCAGTACTCGGCGGTGGTGGGGTCGTTCGGAATGGAGGTGTGGGGAGGGTTGTAGCGGAGCCCGCGGGTGGTGGCGAGCAGCTCGGCGGCCACGGGCTCCATGTGCGCGGAGTGCCCGGCGTGCGGGGCGGGCAGGCGGTGGTGGATGCCGAGCTGCCCGGCGACGGTGAGCACGGCGTCCTCGTCCCCGGACAGCACGAGGGAGTGGGGCCCGTTGACGGCGGCGATCTCCACGCCCGGCCGCAACGCCTGGCGTGCCTTCTCTTCGCTGGTCAGGACGGTGACCATGGCACCGGGTGGCGGGAGCGTGTGCATGAGGCGGGCGCGCGTGGTGATCAGGGTGCACGCGTCGTCCAGCGACAGGATGCCGGCGGCGTGCGCCGCGGTGATCTCGCCCAGCGAGTGGCCGATGACCGCGTGCGGGGTGATGCCCCAGGACCGCAGGAGGGCGGTGAACGCCGCCTGGTGGGCGAAGAGCACATGCTGGCTGTGCGTGGGGTCGTGGGGGTCGGGGTCGTCAAGGCGGCGGAGCGCTTCATGCCAGGCGTCGGCGAACACCGGATGGGCGGCGGCGAGCTGCTCGCCCATCGCGGGATGCTGGGTGCCCTGGCCGGAGTAGACGAAGACGAGTTCGTCGGGCCGGTCCGCGGGGGGTGTGGTGATGACGGTGTCACCGAGCAGCACGGCGCGGTGGGCGAAGTGCGTGCGCCGGGCCAGCGTCTGTGCCACGGCCACCCGGTCGACGTCCGGGGTGGTGTCCAGGTAGCCGCGCAGTCGGCGGATCTGCTCGTCGAGCGCTTCCGGTGAGCGTGCCGACACCAGCAGGGGAAGGTCACCGGCCGGCGATGCCGCGGGCGTCTCCGTTACCGGTCCGGCCTCCAGGATGACGTGGGCGTTGGTGCCGCTCACCCCGAACGAGGAGACGGCGGCACGCCGTGGCCGGTCGGTCTCGGGCCACGGCCGGGCCGACGTCAGCAGTTCGACGGCGCCGGCCGTCCAGTCGACGTGCGGCGACGGCTCGTCGGCGTGCAGCGTCGGCGGCAGCTCCCCGTGCCGGAGGGCCTGCACCATCTTGATGATGCCGGCGACGCCGGACGCGGCCTGGGCGTGGCCGATGTTGGACTTCAGCGAGCCCAGCAGCAGGGGGGTGGCGCGCTCCTGTCCGTAGGTGGCCAGTACCGCCTGCGCCTCGATGGGGTCGCCCAGCCTGGTGCCGGTGCCGTGGGCCTCGACGGCGTCCACGTCCGCCGGGGTGAGTCCGGCGTTGGCCAGGGCCTGCCGGATCACCCGTTCCTGCGAGGGCCCGTTCGGCGCCGACAGCCCGTTGGAGGCACCGTCCTGGTTGACCGCCGAACCCCGGACGACCGCCAGGACGGTGTGGCCGTTGCGTTCGGCGTCGGAGAGCCTCTCGACGATCAGCACACCGGCACCCTCGGCGAAGCTCGTGCCGTCCGCACCCGCGCCGAACGCCTTCGCCCGGCCGTCCGGCGCGAGGCCGCGCTGCCGGGAGAACTCCACGAAGCCGCCGGGAGACGCCATGACCGTGACGCCGCCGACCAGGGCGAGCGAGCATTCGCCGGAGCGCAGCGACTGTCCGGCCTGGTGCAGCGCCACCAGCGACGACGAACACGCCGTGTCGACGGTGACCGCCGGGCCCTCCAGACCGTAGAAGTACGACAGCCGGCCGGAGAGCACACTGGTCTGCGAGCCGGTCGCGCCGAAGCCGTCGGTGTCCGCACCGGTGCCGTAACCGTAGGAGAAGGCGCCGACGAACACGCCGGTGTCGCTGCCGCGGGTCGAGTCCGGGGTGATGCCGGCGCTTTCGAACGCCTCCCACGACGTCTCCAGGAGCACCCGTTGCTGCGGGTCCATCGCGAGGGCCTCGCGCGGGCTGATGCCGAAGAACGCCGCGTCGAAGCCTGTCGCGCCGGTGAGGAAGCCGCCGTGCCGGACGAAGGTCTTGCCGATCGCGTCGGGGTCCGGGTCGTAGATCGCGTCGACGTCCCAGCCGCGGTCCGTCGGGAACTCCGTGATGGCGTCGGTGCCGGACGCCACGAGGTGCCACAGCTCCTCGGGTGACGCCACCCCGCCGGGCAGCCGGCAGGCCATCCCCACGATCGCCAGCGGCTCGTCGTGCGCACCGGCCGTGGCCGCGGTCCGGGGCACGACGGGCGCGCGGGTGCCGGTCAGTTCGTCGCCGAGCTTCCCGGCGAGCACGTGTGGGGTCGGGAAGTCGAAGACCGCCGTGGCGTTCAGCCGCACACCGGTCGCCTCGGTGAGGGCGTTGCGCAGCTGGACCGCGGTGAGCGAGTCGATGCCGAGGTCCTTGAACGCCGCCGTCGCGGGGATGTCCTCGCCACCCACGTGGCCGAGCACGGCGGCGGTGCTCTCCCGGACGAGCGTCAACAGCGCTTCGGCGAGCTCGTCGCCGGTCAGCGCGGCGAGCCGGTCGGCGGACGAACGCTCCCGGACGGCGGCCCGCCGGACGGTCGTCCGCCGCAGGCCGCGCAGCAGCGGCACGTCCGGCGCGTCGTCGAGCGCCGCCGCGACCACCACGGGACTTCCGGTGCGGCCGGCCGCCTCGTACAGGTGCATGCCCTGTTGCGCGGTGATGGCCCGGAAACCGCTGCGCCGCATCCGGTCCCGGTCGGCTTCGCCGAGCGCCGCGGTGAGCCCGCTCACGTCCTCCCAGAGCCCCCAGGCGATGGAGAGGGCCGGCAGCCCGGAACCGTGGCGCAGCTCGGCGAGCGCGTCGAGGAACGCGTTCGCGGCGACGTAGTTGCCCTGGCCGGCGTTGCCGAGCACGCCGGCGGCCGACGAGTAGAGCACGAACGCGGCGAGGTCCTGCTCCTTCGTCAGCTCGTGCAGGTACCAGGCGCCGTCGGCCTTCGGGCGCAACACCGTGTCGAAACGCTCGGGGGTGAGCGATGCGACGGTGCCGTCGTCCAGCGCACCGGCGAGGTGCACCACGGCGGTGATCGGCCGGTCCACCCGCCCAAGGGCCGCCGCCAGCTGGTCCCGGTCACCGACGTCGCAGGGCAGGTGGACGCCGGGCGTCCCCTCGGGCGGTGCCGTCCGGGACAGCAGGTAGACATGCCGTTCGCGCAGGTGGCGGGCGAGGATGCCGGCGAGCGTGCCGGAGCCGCCGGTGATGACGACGGCGCCCTCCGGGTCGAGCGGCCGGGGCAGCGTCAGGACGTTCTTGCCGATGTGACGGGCGCGGCTCATCCAGCCGAGCGCGTCGCGTGCCTGCCGGACGTCCCAGGCACGGACCGGCAGCGGCTCCAGCGCGCCCGCGTCGAACAGCCGGAGCAGTTCGCCCAGGATCTCGCCGATGCGGTCGGCGCCCGCGTCCAGCAGGTCGAACGGCAGGTAGGCGGGGACGATCGCGGCCGGGTCGCGCAGCTCGGTGCGGCCCATCTCGACGAACCGGCCGTCGGCGTCCAGCAGGTCGAGCGACGCGTCGATGAACTCGCCGGTCAGCGCGTTCAGGACGACGTCCATGCGCGGGAAAGCGGTCCGGAACGCGGTCGTCCGAGAGTCGGCGATGTGCGTGTCGGGCAGCCCGGCGGCGCGCAGGACGTGCTGCTTGCCGGTACTGGCGGTGGCGTAGAGCTCGGCGCCCAGGTGGCGGGCGATCTGTGCGGCGGCCATGCCGACACCGCCGGTGGCCGCGTGGACGAGGACCTTCTCGCCGGCGCGCAGCGTGCCGAGGTCGACCAGGCCGTACCACGCGGTCGCGAACACGATGGGGACGGACGCCGCCGTGGTGAAGCTCCAGCCGTCGGGGATCCGGGCCAGCCAGCGCCGGTCGGTGACGGCCGTCGGGCCGATGCCGCCCCGGGTCAGGCCGAACACCCGGTCGCCGGGGGACAGGTCGTCCACGCCGGGCCCGGTCTCCACCACGACGCCCGCGGCCTCGCCGCCCATGGCCGTGGCCCCGGTGTACGTCCCGAGCGCGATCAGCACATCGCGGAAGTTCAGTCCGGCCGCGCGGACGTCGATGCGGACCTCGCCGGCTTCGAGCGCCCGCCGGGGCGTGTCGTCGGCGGTGAGCGCGACGTCGTGCAACGTGCCGGAGGCGGACCGGGTGAGCAGCCAGTCGCCGTCCGGCAGGGACAGCGGGCCGTGCGCGGGGTCGGACACCCGGACCAGCCGCGGCGCGAAGAGCACGCCGTCCCGGACGGCCAGTTGCGGTTCGTCCAGCGCGGCGCACGCGGCGAGCAGCTCCACCGGGGTGTCCGGGGACGCCTCGACGAGCACGACGCGGCCGGGGTTCTCCGCCTGCGCCGAGCGGACCAGGCCCGCGGCGGCGGCAGCGGCCGGGCCGGTGCCGGTCCGTACCACCAAGGTGGTGTCCTCGGCGGCGGACAGGTGGTGCTGGAGCGCGCCGAGGACGCGGGCGGTCAGCTCTCGGGTGGCCGCCGGAACGTCGCCGTCGCCCGGGTCGGCGCCGAGGACCTCCACGCGCGGGTCGTCCGCGGACGGGACGGGCATCGGCAGCTCGGTCCAGACCGGGCGCAGCAGGCCGTCACCGGAGCCTTCCGCGTACGGGCGCGACAGCACGGAACCGACCACGGCCACCAGCTGCCCGTCCGGGCCGGTCATGCGGACGGTGCTGCGCTCGCCGTCGCGGCCGACCGTGACCCGCAGCCGCGTCGCCCCGGCCGCGTGGATGTGGACGTCCTGGAACGAGAACGGCAGTCGGGCCGCCCCGCCGGGTGCGTCGAGCGCGGCCAGCGCGCCGGCCTGGAACGCGGCGTCGAGCAGCGCGGGGTGCAGCGTGAAACGGGCGGCGTCGGCGTTCTGCTCGTCGGGGAGCGCGACCTCGGCGTACACGGTGTCGCCGGCGCGCCAGGCGGCCCGCAGCCCCCGGAAGCCCGGTCCGTAGGAGTACCCGATGTCCTCGAACCGGTCGTAGACGTCGGCGACGTCGACCGGTCCGGCTTCCGTGGGCGGCCAGGGTGCCGGGTCCGCCCCGGCGGCCGGTGCCGGTGCCGGTGCCGTGCCGAGGAATCCGCCGGCGTGGCGGGTCCACAGGCCCGAGCCGTCGGCCCGCGCGTGGACGGTGACCGCCCGCCGCCCCGTGTCGTCGGGTTCGGCGACCTCGACGGAGACCGCCACACCGCCGGTCGCGGGCAGCACGAGCGGCGTCTCGATGACGAGTTCGTGCAGCAGGTCGCAGCCGACCTCGTCGCCGGCGCGCGCCGCGAGTTCGAGGAAGGCCGCGCCGGGCAGGAGCACGGTGCCGTCGACCGCGTGCTCGCCGAGCCACGGATGGGAGGCCAGCGACAGGCGGCCGGTCAGGACGACTCCGCCCGTGCCGGGCAGCGCGACCGCGGCGCCGAGCAGCGGGTGCGCCACCTGCTCCTGTCCCGCGCCGGTCACATCGGCCCGGGAGGTGGGCCGCAGCCAGTAGTCCTTGTGCTGGAACGGATACGTGGGCAGCGTGACGGGCGCGCGGTCCCCGCCGAGGACGAGCGTCCAGTCGATCGCGACGCCGCGGACGTGGAGCTGCGCGAGCGCGGTGTGCAGCGCCCGCACCTCGTCGGGCGTACCGGTCTGGGCGGCAACGCCGTCGACGAGCGGCGAGAGGTCCTGGTTGGGGCCGATCTCGAGGAACGTCGCGCCCGGGTACTGCTCGGTGTGCGCCTGGAAACGTACTTGGTCGCGGACCTGGTGCGCCCAGTATTCGGCGGTGGTGGGGTCGCCGGGGATGGCGGTGTGGGGCTGGTGGTACGTCAGGGTCCGGGCAAGTTCGAGGAGGGGGGCGACGAGCGGCTGCATGCGCTCGGAGTGGCCGGCGTGGCGGGTCGGCAGGCGGTGGTGGATGCCGAGCTGCCGGGCGGCTTCGAGTACGGCCTCCTCGTCCCCGGACAGCACGAGGGAGTGGGGGCCGTTGACGGCGGCGATCTCCACCCCCGGCCGCAGCACCTGGCGTGCCTTTTCCTCGCTGGTCAGGACGGTGACCATCGCGCCGCCCGCCGGAAGTTGGTCCATCAGGCGGGTGCGGGTGGTCAGGAGCGCGCCCGCGTCCCTCAGGGACAGGACACCGGCGGCGTGCGCGGCGGTGATCTCACCGAGGGAGTGGCCGATGACCGCGTGCGGGGTGATGCCCCAGGACCGCAGGAGCGCGGTGAGCGCGGTCTGGTGGGCGAAGTGCGTGGCCGGGCCCTGGGCGGGGTCGAGGTGGTCGAGGGCCTCGCGCCATGCGTCGGCGAACACGGGGTAGGTGGCCGCGAGTTGCCGCCCGGTGTGCGGGTGCAGCGTGCTTTGCCCCGAGTAGACGAAGACCACCGGTCCGCGGCCGGCGTTCGGGCTCACGGTGATGAGCGTGTCGCCGAGCAGCACGGCGCGGTGCTCGAACTGGGTGCGCCGGGCGAGTGTCTGCGCGACGGCGACCCGGTCCGCGCCGGGGTTGTCGTCGAGGAACGCGCGCAGGCGGTGTACCTGTGCGTCGAGTGCCTGCGGGGTGCGTGCCGAGAGCAGCAGTGGCAGCGGTCCGGTGTCGGGTGCGGTGTCGGGTTCGGGGGCCGGTCGGGGGTGGCTTTCGAGGATGATGTGGGCGTTGGTGCCGCTGACGCCGAAGGAGGACACACCGGCGCGCCGTGGGCGGTCGGTTTCGGGCCAGGGGCGGGCGTCGGTGAGGAGTTCGACGGCTCCGGCCGTCCAGTCGACGTGCGAGGACGGCGTGTCCACGTGCAGGGTGCGGGGCAGGGTGCCGTGCCGCATGGCGAGGACCATCTTGATGACACCGGCGACGCCCGCGGCGGCCTGGGTGTGGCCGATGTTGGACTTCAGCGAGCCCAGCAGCAGGGGGGTGTCGCGCCCCTGCCCGTAGGTGGCCAGCACCGCCTGTGCCTCGATGGGGTCGCCCAGCCTGGTGCCGGTGCCGTGGGCCTCGACGGCGTCCACGTCCGCCGGGGTGAGCCCGGCGTTGGCCAGGGCCTGCCGGATCACCCGCTCCTGCGACGGCCCGTTCGGCGCCGACAGCCCGTTGGAGGCACCGTCCTGGTTGACGGCGGAACCCCGGACGACCGCCAGCACGCGGTGGCCGTTGCGCTCGGCGTCGGAGAGCTTCTCGACGATCAGGACGCCGGACCCCTCGGCGAAACCGGTGCCGTCAGCCGCTTCCGCGAACGCCTTGCAGCGCGCGTCGGGGGCCAGGCCGCCCTGCTCGGAGAAGTCCGCGAACCCCGCCGGCGATGCCATCACCGTGACGCCGCCGACCAGCGCGAGCGAGCATTCGCCGGAGCGCAGTGACTGCCCGGCCTGGTGCAGCGCCACCAGCGACGACGAACACGCCGTGTCGACCGTGACCGCCGGACCCTCCAGACCGTAGAAGTACGCGAGGCGGCCGGAGAGCACGCTGGTGTGAATGCTCGTGGTGCCGTAACCGTCGAAGTCGGCGCCGATGCCGTACCCCTGGAAGAACGCGCCGAGGAACACCCCCGTGTCACTGCCCCGCAGTGTCTGCGGATCGATGCCCGCGTGCTCGAACGCCTCCCACGAGGTCTCCAGGGCCAGGCGCTGCTGCGGGTCCATCGCCAGTGCCTCACGCGGGCTGATCCCGAAGAACGCCGCGTCGAAGCCGGCCGCCCCGGTGAGGAAGCCGCCGCGACCGTCGGCGGTGGTCTCCCAGCCCCGGTCCGTGGGGAACGCGGTGATGCCGTCACCACCGGACTCCAGCAACTGCCACAGGTCCTCCGGCGACCCGACCCCGCCGGGCAGCCGGCAGGCCATCCCCACGATCGCCAACGGCTCGCTGTGCGCGGCGAGTTCCGCACGGGTCTTCTGGAGTTCCGCGGTCGCCCAGCGAAGGTACTCGACTGTCTTGTCCTGCTCGGGCATGGCTACTCGCTTTCCACGTAACCGGTGACGCGTACGGTGAGGTCGCCCGCGGCGGCACGCAGCGTCGCCTCCACCCGGGTGAGCAAATCGTCGACGGTGGCACGGTCGAGCAGCGCGGCATCGTGGACCACCGCGCCGGAGACGGTGCGACCGTCGTCGAAGAGGTTGATCGACAGTTCGCCGGTCATCTCGTCGACGGTCTCGGCGACGACGGGGAACGGCTCGGTGTGCATGCCGGGCAGCCGCAGTTCCGCGCTGAGCGCGCTGATGAGCTGGAACGACACGGGGGCCGGCGGCAGTGCGGGGTCCTCGGCGCGCAGCGCGGAGTAGGGCACCGCCTGGTGGGCGTGCGCGCCCACCATCGCGGTGTGCACCCGGCGCAGCACCTCGGGGAACGACGGCGTGCCGCCGAGGTCCAGGCGCAGTGCGAGGACCTTCGCGAAGAAGCCGATGAGGTGGTCGGTCCCGGCGTACCCCCGGTCCGCGAACGGCGTCGCGACGAGCACGTCGTCGGTGTCGGCGGTCTCCGCCACGACCAGGGCGAAGGCGCCGAGCACGGTTTCGTGCAACGTCGCGTCGTGGGCGTCCGCGACCCGGCGTGCCGCCAGGACGGCGGTGTCCTTGAGCGTCCACAGGAACGCCCGCCCGGTCGGTGCCCCGCCGGGCCGGACCGCGGGCAGCTCCGGCGCGGTGGCGCCCCCCAGCCGCCGGCGCCAGTATGCCCGGTCGTTCTCCCTGGCCGCGCTCACGGCCGGACTCCGTTCCCACCGGGCCACGTCCGTGTAGGACACCGGAAGGTCCGGTTGCGTCCCCGACAACTCCCGGACCAGGAGGTCGAAGGACCATCCGTCACCGGCGAGGTGGTGCAGCATCAGCAGCAGCACGTGATCCTCGGCGCCCAGCGGCAGCAGCACGGCACGCAGCAACGACCCGTTCACGAGGTCGAACGGCCGGGTCAGCTCCCGGTGGGCGACCCGGACCGCGGCGTCGACGTCGCCGACCGGCACCGGAACCACCTCGGCGCGCACCGGAGCGGGCGGCCGGACGACCTGTTCCCGATCGCGGAACCCGGTCCGCAGCGGCTCGTGGCGCGCGGCGATCCGGGTCAGTGCCGCGTCCAGCGCCTCGCGGTCGAGTGGCCCGCGCAGCCGGAACCCGTACGGGGCGACCGTGTAGGAGGGCGCGGCGAGCAGCGAGCCGTGCGAGTGCAGCATCTGTTCCTGTGCCGCGGTGAGGGGGGCCGGCCCGTTCTCCGCGGAGGCCGGGATCGGGGGGAGGGCGGCCGGGCCGGCCTCGTCCGCCGCACGGGCGAGCGCGGCGGGCGTCCGCCCGTCGAAGAGCGTACGCAGCGGGACATCGGCACCCAGCTCGGCGCGGATGCGGGAGACGACCCGGGTGGCGAGCAGGGAGTGCCCGCCGAGCGTGAAGAAGTCGTCGTCGGCACCGACCCGCGGGACGTCGAGCACCTCCTGGAAGATCCGGCACACCGTCCGCTCGGCATCGGTGCGGGGCGTAACCGCCCCGGTCGACGCCGGGCCCGGCTCCGGGTCGGGCAGCGCGCGCCGGTCCACCTTGCCGCTCGTGGTCCTCGGCAGTCGCTCCACCAGGACGACGGCGGAGGGCACGAGCGCGGCGGGCAGCCGGGTGGCCAGTCCCGCGCGCAGCGACGCGGCGAAGTCGTCGCCGTGCCGGCCGGCCACCGGTACGACGTACGCGGCCAGGAACTTCTCGCCCCGCCGGTCCTCCCGCACGGACACGGCGGCCTGCGTGACGCGGGCGTCCTCGGCAAGCAGGCTCTCGATCTCACCCGGTTCGACGCGGATGCCGCGGATCTTGACCTGGTCGTCGATCCGGCCGAGGAATTCCAGGTCGCCGTCGGGCGCGCGGCGGGCCAGGTCGCCGGTGAGGTACATGCGCTCCTCGCCGACCGCATCTCCCGGCACCCAACGCTCGGCGGTCAGTTCGGGACGGGCCAGGTACCCGCGGGCGAGGCCGACGCCGGCGACGCAGAGCTGTCCCGGCATACCGTCCGGAACCGGCCGCATCGCCTCGTCGAGCAGATGGATGCGGGTGTTGTCGATCGGCGGGCCGATCGGTGCGGTGGCGGGCCACGCGTCGGGGTCGGCGGGCAGCGTGTACCCGGTGATGAGCTGGCTCTCGGCCGGGCCGTAGTGGTTGTGCACGCGCAGGTGGGACCGGTGCCGGCACAGCTCGCGCAACCGCGCGTCGAGGATCAGCGCCTCGCCGCCCTGGCACAGGTGCCGCAGGGCGGCGAGCTGGTCGCTGTGCGGATCGACGTGCTCGATCAGCGCGCGCAGTACGGCCGTCGGCGCGTAGATCCGGGTAATCGCCTGTTCGTCCATCCACCGGGCGAGTCCCGGCGGGTCGAACCGCACCTCGTCCGGCGGGATGACGAGCGTGCCGCCCAGCAGCGCGGAAAAGATCTCCTGCACCGAGTAGTCGAACGTGGGCGTCACGAACTGGACGGTGCGGCTGGCCGGCTCGCGGCCCATCGTGCGCTCCTGCCAGAGCAGCAGGTTGACGGCGCTGACACCCGGCATGAGCACGGCCTTCGGCCTGCCGGTCGACCCGGACGTGTAGATCGCGTAGGCGAGGCTGTCCCGGTCCAGCTCGACGTCCGGCGCCGTGTCGTCCGGCTGCCGGTCCAGCTCCGGGTCGTCCAACGCCACCACGTGCGGCACATCGGGGAACCGGGAACGGTAGCCCTCGTGCGCCACCACCGTGGTCAGCTGCGCGTCGGCCAGCACGAACGCCGTGCGCTCCGGCGGATGTTCGGGGTCGAGCGGCACATAAGCGGCGCCCGCCTTGAGGATCCCCACGATGCCGACGATCAGGTCGGCGCCGCGATCGGCGCAGATCCCGACCAGGTCGCCGGTGGCGGTGCCGCGCGCGCGGAGCAGGTGCGCGAGGCGGTTCGCCCGCCGGTCCAGCTGCGCGTAGGTGAGGGAGATGTGCGGGTCGGTGACGGCCACGGCGCCGGGGGTGCGTGCGGCGTACCGGGCCAGCAGGCCCGGCAGCGTGTCGACGGGCAGGTCCCGCGCCGTGTCGTTCGAGGGCACCACGGGCGCTGCCGCCGTCGCGTCGCCGGCCGGCAGCCGCGACAGCCGTATGTCCGGGTCGGCGGTGACCGCCTGGAGCACCGCCGTGAACTCCTCCAGCAACCCCGTGATCCGTGGCTCGTCGAACAGCGCACGGCTGTAGAGCAGTTCGCCGGTCAGGGCGCCACCCGGCTCCTCGTACACATGGAATTCGAGGTCGAAGCGGGTGAACCAGCGGCCGGTGCGGAACGGTTCGGCCGCGATGCCGGGCAGCGCGGCCGTCGCCGCGTCGCGCCGCAGCACCTGCAACAGCACCTGGACGACCGGGTTGACCGACAGGTCGCGTTCCGGTGCGACGAGTTCGATGACGTTCTCGAACGGCAGGTCGGCGTGGGCGAACGCGTCCGTGGTCGTGGCCCGGCAGCGGTCGAGGAGTTCCCGGAACGACGGATCGCCCGAGAGGTCGCCGCGCAGCGCGAGCGTGTTGACGAACATGCCGATCAGGCCCTCGTACGCCGCCCGCGTACGGTTCGCCACGGGCGTGCCGACCAGCACGTCCCGCGTGCCCGCCTGCCGGGCGAGGACCGCTTGGAAGGCCGCCAGCAGGGTCATGAACACGGACGCGCCCGAGTCGCGCGCGAGCGTGAGGACCGCGGTGGCCAGCGCGGCCGGCGGCCGCCACTCGGCCATGCCCGCGTCCGCGTCGGCGACCGGCGGGCGGGGACGGTCGGTGGGGAGGGCGAGCCGTGCCGGGGCGCCCCGGAGCTGCTCGCGCCAGTAGGCCAGACGCCTGTCCAGTCCGGCGCCGGTGAGTTCGCGCCGTTCCCAGGCGGCGAAGTCGGCGTACTGCACCGGCAACGGCGGCAGTTCGGCCGGGCGGGAAGTGTCGCGCAGCGCCGTGTAGTGGGCGGCGAGTTCGTGCTGGAGGAGCCCGAACGACCAGCCGTCGCCGGCGACATGGTGCACGGTCACCGCGAGGACGTGGTCGTCGTCACCGAGGCGGATCAGCAGGGCCCTGATCAACGGCCCGGTGGCGAGGTCGAACGGCGCGGCGATCTCGTCGCGGACGAGCCGGGCGGCCCCCTCGTCGCTGCCCGCCCGCGCGTGGCGCAGGAGGTGTTCCGGGGCGGGAAGCACCCGCTGGAGGGGCTCGCCGTCGGCGGTGTCGAACACCGTCCGCAACGCCTCGTGGCGCGCGACGACGAGCGTCAGCGCACGCTCCAGGGCCGGCGCGTCCAAAAGACCGCGCAGGCGTTGCACGAGCGGGAGATTATAGGCGTTGCTCTCCGGGTCCAATTGCTGGAGAAACCAGATCCGCCGCTGTGCGAAGGACGAAAGGACCGGGCCGCCGCGCTGTGCGGTGACGCTCTTCTTTCTCTTCGCGGATCCGCCGAGGCGCAGCGTCGCGGGCCTTTTACCGGGTATTGTCACGCCACCATGCCTTCGATTTCGACGAGCAGATCCTCGCGGGCTATGTCGGTGTGCAAAAGGGCGACGGCCGCGGTGCTCGACAGGCGTGCGGCGCAGACCCGGCGGACCGTATCGAGATCCTCACGGCGGCGGACGTAGACCTTGAGGTGGTCGACATCGGCGAGGACGTGCCCCCGCTGGACGCCGTGGCGCCGCAGGTTCTCCGCGCCGATGACCCGGGCCATGTTGTCGAGGGCGACCTCGCACTGGCCGGTCACATCACCGTGGTGCACCGTTCGGTGTCCGAGGATGCCGGCCGTCGCCGAGATGAACAGCCGGCCCCCCTCCGGCGGGCCCAGCCAGGTGGCCCGTGCGAAGACCGGGGGCCGCGGACCGTACGTCGTCGGGTAGTGGTGGGCCGTCAGGACGGCGGGGTTCTCGATGTTGATCCGCACTCCGCCCCGGGCGGCGAGGAACACGCAGGTGATGCCGCCCCCGTGGGCGCCGATACCGGTGGCCGCGGGCATGGTGGCCGGGTCGATCCCGCCCTCGTCGAGCGCCTGGGCGCGGCCCACGCAGAAGTCCCGGTACACCTCCAGCCCGTCCGCGTTCGTCGTGTTGATGCCGCTGACGTAGTTCCAGGTCCGGGCGAGCAGGGGGTACCCCAGAGACCGGGTGAGCGCGAAGACGTTCGTGTAGAGGTCCGCGGTGGCATCGGCGTACCTGCCGCTCTCGCCGGTGCGCACGACACCGAACAGGTACGCGTCGGTGCGGGCCCAGGCGATGCCGTTGTCCATGCCGGACTCGACGGGACGCTGTGCGTGCCAGACCTCGGTGAACGCCTCGTCGTCGCGGGTCGTGGTGTGCACGGCGGTCCGGGGGGCACCGTCCACCAGCGACACGTCGGTGTGGCCGGTGCCGTGCTCGATCAGGCCGAGCACCGTCTCGTCACCCTCGAGGTCCGGTGATCCGGTCTTCTCGAAGCGGCAATACGGCGCCGTGACAGATATGGACAACGCCTCCACCCTTCCCTGGCGTCCGGCATCGGTCATCAGGAAGGCAATTACGCACGGCGGTATGCGTGCAACCCCCTAGATGAGCGTCCGGGGAGGCCGGCCACGGTAGGGGGATCTTCAGGGGGTGGCGGTCCGGAAAACGCTGCTAGCGTCGCCGGCGTCTACTCGTGGCCGGTTCCGTGCTGTTGTGCGGTTGGTCGAGAGAAAGGTGTTTCCATGGCGCGTGTGGAACCAATCCGGCCGTTGCACGAATTGCTCCGCATCCATGCCGAGCGACGCGGCGACCGGATCGCCTACACGGATTCCCAACGCGCCGTGACGTACACGCAACTCCGGCTCCGGGCCGGCCGGCTCGCCGGACACCTCGCCGTGTCCGGCGTCGACCGCGGCGACCGGGTCGCGATGCTGCTCGGCAACCGGATCGAGACCATCGAGGTCTACCTCGCCGCCGCCCGCGCCGCCGCCGTCGCCGTCCCGCTCAACCCGGACGCCGCCGACGACGAACTCGCCCACTTCCTGACGGACTCCGGCGCGACCGTGCTGGTCACCGACGAAACCCACCTCGACCAGGTGCGCCGCACCGGCACCGACGCCACCGTCGTGCTCGTCGGGCGCCGGGCACCGGACTGCGTCTCCTACGAGGACCTCGCCGGGACCGAGCCGCCGTGCCCGCCCCGCGACGACCTCGGCCTGGACGAACCCGCCTGGATGCTCTACACCTCCGGCACCACCGGCCGCCCCAAGGGCGTGGTTTCCGCACAGCGCAGCGGCCTGTGGTCCGCGATGCACTGCGACGTGCCGTCCTGGCGGCTGACCGAGGACGACGAACTGCTCTGGCCCGCACCGCTGTTCCACAGCCTCGGCCACCACCTCTGCCTGCTCGCCGTCCTCACGGTCGGCGCGTCCGCCCGTATCCTGGGCGGCTTCGTCGCGCGCGACGTCCTCGACGCCCTGGCCGAACACTCCAGCACCGTGCTCGTCGGCGTGCCGACGATGTACCGCTACCTCCTCGGCGCCGTGTCCGGCGAGCCGCGGGCCCGCGCGCTGCGCGTGGCGCTGGTCGCCGGATCCACCTCGCCGGCGTCGCTCACCAGGGATTTCGAGGCGACGTTCGGCGTGCCCCTGCTCGACACGTACGGCTGCACCGAGACGACCGGCTCGCTCACCGCCAACACCCTGGACGACGCGCGGGTTCCCGGCTCGTGCGGGCTGCCCGTGCCGGGCCTGTCGCTGCGGTTCGTCGACCCGGTGTCCGGCGCCGACGTGGCACCCGGCCAGGAGGGCGAGCTGTGGGCGAGCGGGCCGAGCCTCATGCTCGGCTACCACGCCCAGCCGGAGGCGACCGCCCAGGTGCTCGTGGACGGCTGGTACCGCACCGGGGACCTCGCACGTCAGGCCGAGACCGGACACGTGACGATCACCGGCCGGGTCAAGGAGCTGATCATCCGCGGCGGGGAGAACATCCACCCCCGGGAGATCGAGACCGTCGCCCAGGAGGTGGCCGGTGTCCGGGACGCCGCCGCGGCGGGCCGCCCGCACCCCGTCCTCGGCGAAATACCCGTGCTCTACGTCGTTTCCGACGGCCCCCGCGTCCCCGCCGAGGCGATCCTCGCCGAGTGCCGCCGCCGGCTCGCCTACTTCAAGGTGCCCGACGAGATCTGGCACGTCACCACGATCCCCCGCACCGCGTCGGGCAAGGTCCAGCGCGCGCGGCTCGCGGGGCTGCCGGCCCGTCTGGTCGCCACCGGCAGTGGCGAGGCCACGCTGTGCGAACTGGTCTGGGAGCGGCGCGACTTGCCCGACACCCCGTCACCCCGCCAGACGGTCGTCACCCGCCGCGCGGTGGGCGTCGGCCCGGCCGAGATCCCGGACGCGGACCAGGCCCGGCTCTGGGACGAGGCGCTGCGCCGCCAGGCCGCCGAGCCCGGATCGTTCGTGCTGGTGGACACGGACGGCGATGACGACCTCGTCCCCGCCGCGGCCTCGCTCGGCGAACCCCAGATCGCGCTGCGGGCCGGCGTGGCCTACGTGCCCCGGCTGGTACGCGCGGACACCACCCCCCTGCCGACCGCGCAGTGGGCGCTGCGCCCGCCCGCCTCCGGAACGCTCCGCGACCTCGCCGTCGCCCCGCTCGACGTCCCGCCGCGCCCCCTGGCCGCCGGCGAGGTCCGCATCGACGTCCGCGCCGCGGGGCTGAACTTCCGCGACGTGCTGATCGCGCTCGGCACCTACCCGGGCGAGGGCGAGATGGGCGGGGAGGCCGCCGGCATCGTGACCGAGGTCGGACCCGGCGTCGACGATCTGGCCCCCGGCGACCGCGTGTTCGGTCTCGTGCAGGACGCGTTCCGGCGCAGCGTGGTCGCGGACCGGCGGCTGGTCGCACGGATCCCACGGGGATGGTCGTTCCCCATCGCCGCGTCCGTGCCCATCGTGTTCGCCACCGCCTGGTACGGCCTCGTCGACGCGGGCGAGCTGCGCCCCGGCCAGAAGGTCCTGGTCCACGCCGCGACGGGCGGTGTCGGCATGGCGGCCACCCGGATCGCCCGCCACCTCGGCGCCGAGGTGTACGCCACCGCCAGTCCCGCCAAACAACACCTGCTGCACGCCGACGGCTTCGACACCGACCATGTGGCGAACTCCCGCAGCGCCGCGTTCGCCGACACCTTCCCGCCGGTCGACGTCGTGCTCAACTCGCTCACCGGTGAACTCCTCGACGCGTCCATCGGCCTGCTCGCGCCGGGCGGCCGGTTCGTCGAGATGGGCAAGACCGACATCCGCCACGCCGCCCAGCAGCCGTTCGACCTGGCCGACGTGGACCCCGCGCGCCTGCGGGAGATCCTCGAGATGCTCCTCGACCTGTTCGACCGCGGTGAGCTGTGCCCGCTGCCGGTGCAGCCGTGGGACATCCGCCGTGCGCGGGACGCGTTCGCGTGGATGAGCCACGCCCGGCACACCGGCAAGATGGTCCTCACCGTGCCGCCCCCGATCGGCCCCGACGCGCCGGTCCTGGTCACCGGGGAGGACGCCGACACCGTCGCCGGCCTGCTCCGCGACGAGACCGGACTCACCCATGTGACCACCGCCGCCGAGGAAGCCGCGGACCCCGGCGCGCTCGTGCACGTCCTGCTCGACGGCCCGGCCGGCGCCGAGGCCCACACCCGGCCACGGGCCGCGGAGGGACTCCCCACCGTCACCGTCCGCGCGCTGCCCGGCATCGAACGGCCGGCGCTCACCGGCGACCTGATCGAGAAGGCCATCGCGGGCGGCGGCTCGTACATCGTGGCCCGGACCGGTTCCGCCGGGGCGCGGGCCGCGACGATGGCGGGCGCCACGCCCCCGATCCTCACCGCACTGACCGGACCGGCCGAGCCCGACGCCACGGAACAGGAGTGGGCGAACCGCCTCGCCGCGGCCCGTGCGGGCCGGGAGGACGTACTGCTCGACCTGGTCCGCGACAGCGTCGCCACCGTCCTGGGCCTGCCGGGCGCCGGACACTGCTCCCCGGACCGCACCTTCCGCGAGAACGGCCTCGACTCGCTCACCACCGTCGAGTTCACCAACACCGTCGCCGCGCGGACGGGTCTGCGGGTGCCCGCGTCAACCGCCTTCGACCACCCCACTCCGCGTGCGTTCGCCGCCCACCTCGCCGGCTCCGCGACAGCGGCACCCACGACCGCCCAGACCCTCGGCTCCGGCGACCCCGTCGCGATCGTCGGCATGGCGTGCCGACTGCCCGGCGGGGTCGCCTCGCCGGAGGACCTGTGGCGGCTCGTCGCCGCCGGTACCGAGGCGATCACCGAGTTCCCCACCGACCGGGGCTGGGACGTCGACGCGCTGTACGACCCGGACCCGGACGCGGCCGGCCGCTCCACGACACGCCACGGCGGATTCCTGGCCGGCGCCGGGTTCGACGCCGCGTTCTTCGGCATCAGTCCGAACGAGGCGCTGGCGATGGACCCCCAGCAGCGCCTGATCCTGGAGACCTCCTGGGAGGCGTTCGAGAACGCCGGCATCGTGCCGGGCAGGCTCCGGGAGAGCGACACCGGCGTGTTCATGGGCGCGTTCAACCAGGGCTACGGCGTCGGCCGGGACCTGGGCGGGCTCGGCGTCACGGCGACGCAGACCAGCGTCCTGTCCGGGCGCCTCTCGTACGTGTACGGACTTCAGGGCCCGGCGGTCACGGTCGACACGGCGTGCTCGTCGTCGCTGGTCGCCCTGCACCAGGCGGCACAGGCACTGCGAGCCGGGGAGTGCTCCCTGGCGCTGGCCGGCGGTGTCACCGTCATGGCGACACCGCAGAGCTTCGTGGAGTTCTCCCGGCAGCGCGGACTCTCCCCGGACGGACGGTGCAAGGCGTTCGCCGACGCGGCGGACGGGACCGGCTTCGCCGAGGGCGTCGGCGTTCTCGTGCTGGAGCGGCTCTCCGACGCCGAGCGCAACGGACACACCGTCCTCGCGGTCGTCCGCGGCTCGGCGGTGAACCAGGACGGCGCCTCCAACGGACTGTCCGCCCCCAACGGCGTCGCCCAGCAGCGCGTGATCCGGCAGGCGTTGGTGAACGCCGGACTGCGCGCCGCCGATGTGGACGTGGTGGAGGCGCACGGCACCGGCACGCGGCTGGGCGACCCGATCGAGGCGCAGGCCGTCCTCGCGGCCTACGGGCAGGACCGCGACACACCGCTCTACCTCGGTTCGTTGAAGTCGAACATCGGTCATGCGCAGGCGGCTGCGGGTGTCGCCGGCGTCATCAAGATGGTCATGGCGATGCGGCATGGGATCGCGCCGAAGACGCTGCATGTGGACGAGCCGTCGTCGCATGTGGACTGGTCGGCCGGTGCGGTGGAACTGCTCACCGAGGCGAGGGCGTGGCCCGAGTCGGATCGGGCACCGCATGCGGGTGTGTCGTCGTTCGGGGTGAGCGGTACGAACGCGCACGTGATCCTTGAGGGTGTTCCCGGGCCGTCGCGTGTGGAGTCGGTTGGTGACGGGTTGGTGCCGTTGCCGGTGTCGGCTCGTGGTGAGGTGAGTCTGCGGGGGCAGGTGGAGCGGCTGGAGGGGTATCTGCGCGGGGGTGGTGTGGATGTGGCCGCGGTCGCGCAGGGGTTGGTGCGTGAGCGTGCTGTCTTCGGTCACCGTGCGGTGTTGCTGGGCGATGCCCGGGTGACGGGTGTGGCGGTGGACCAGCCGCGCACGGTGTTCGTCTTCCCCGGCCAGGGTGCTCAGTGGGTGGGCATGGGTGTGGAACTCATGGACCGTTCTGCGGTGTTCGCGGCTCGTATGGAGGAGTGTGCGCGGGCGTTGTTGCCGCACACCGGCTGGGATGTGCGGGAGATGCTGTCGCGACCGGATGCGGCGGAGCGGGTGGAGGTGGTCCAGCCGGCCAGCTGGGCGGTCGCGGTGAGCCTGGCCGCGCTGTGGCAGGCGCATGGGGTCGTGCCGGACGCGGTGGTCGGACATTCGCAGGGCGAGATCGCGGCGGCGTGTGTGGCCGGAGCCCTCAGCGTTGAGGACGCGGCCCGTGTGGTGGCGTTGCGCAGTCAGGTCATCGCGGCGCGACTGGCCGGGCGGGGGGCGATGGCTTCGGTGGCGTTGCCGGCCGGTGAAGTGGGTCTGGTCGAGGGCGTGTGGATCGCGGCGCGTAACGGCCCGTCTTCGACGGTGGTGGCGGGGGAGCCGTCGGCGGTGGAGGAAGTGGTGGCGCGGTATGAGGCCGAAGGCGTACGGGTGCGCCGTATCGCGGTCGACTACGCCTCCCACACGCCTCACGTGGAAGCCATCGAGGACGAGTTGGCCAAGGTACTGGAGGGGGTGGCTGGGAAGGCCGCGTCGGTGGCGTGGTGGTCGACCGTGGACAGCGCCTGGGTGACGGAGCCGGTGGAGGAGGGCTACTGGTACCGGAACCTGCGTCGCCCCGTCGCGCTGGACGCGGCGGTGGCGGAGCTGGATGGGTCGGTGTTCGTGGAGTGCAGTGCCCATCCGGTGCTGCTGCCGGCGATGGAACAGGCCCACACGGTGGCGTCGTTGCGCACCGGTGACGGCGGCTGGGAGCGATGGCTGACAGCGTTGGCGCAGGCGTGGACCCTGGGCGCGGCAGTGGACTGGGGCACGGTGGTCGAACCGGTGCCAGGACGGCTGCTGGATCTGCCCACCTACGCGTTCGAGCACAGGCGGTACTGGCTGGAGGCGGCCGGTGCCACCGATCTGTCCGCGGCCGGGCTGACCGGGGCGGCGCATCCGATGCTGGCCGCCGTCACGGCACTACCCGCCGACGATGATGGTGGTGTTGTTCTCACTGGCCGGATCTCGTTGCGTACGCATCCCTGGCTGGCTGATCATGCGGTGCGGGGCACGGTTCTGCTGCCGGGTACGGCGTTTGTGGAGCTGGTCATCCGGGCCGGTGACGAGACCGGTTGCGGGGTGGTGGATGAGCTGGTCATCGAGACCCCGCTCGTGGTGCCGGTGTCCGCAGCGGTGGATGTGTCGGTGACGGTGGAAGGGGCTGATGAGGCCGGACGGCGGCCGGTGACCGTCCACGCGCGTACCGAGGGCACCGGCAGCTGGACCCGGCACGCCAGCGGCACCCTGACCCCCGACACCCCCGACACCCCCAACGCTTCCGGTGAGCCGTCCTCGCAGTGGCCTCCGGCCGCGGCCGTGGCCGTCGACGTCTCGGGGTTCTATGACGAACTGCGGGATGCCGGTTATGAGTACGGGTCGGCGTTCCAGGGGTTGCGGGCTGCCTGGCGTGATGGTGACACCGTGTATGCCGAGGTGGCGCTGGCCGAGGAGCAGGCCGCCGAGGCGGGCGGTTTCGGTGTGCACCCGGCACTGCTCGACGCGGCCCTGCACGCCGGGCGCCTCGACGCGGGCGGCGGGATCGAGCTGCCGTTCTCCTGGACGGGCGTGCGCCTGAACGCCACCGGGGCCGCCGCGGTGCGTGTCGCCCTCACCCGGGGGGAGGCCGGCGTCGCCGTGCGCGTGGCCGACCCGGATGGCCGTCCTGTCGTGTCGGTGGACTCGCTGGTGCTGAGGGAGCGGGCCGACACGCCGTCGGGGCCGAACCCGCTCCGGTTGGAGTGGCTCGCGGTCGCCGAGGCGGTCTACGACGGTGACCTGCCCGAGGGACATGTCCTGATCACCGCCGCCCACCCCGACGACCCCGAGGACATACCCACCCGCGCCCACACCCGCGCCACCCGCGTCCTGACCGCCCTGCAACACCACCTCACCACCACCGACCACACCCTCATCGTCCACACCACCACCGACCCCGCCGGCGCCACCGTCACCGGCCTCACCCGCACCGCCCAGAACGAACACCCCCACCGCATCCGCCTCATCGAAACCGACCACCCCCACACCCCCCTCCCCCTGGCCCAACTCGCCACCCTCGACCACCCCCACCTCCGCCTCACCCACCACACCCTCCACCACCCCCACCTCACCCCCCACCACACCACCACCCCACCCACCACCACCCCCCTCAACCCCGAACACGCCATCATCATCACCGGCGGCTCCGGCACCCTCGCCGGCATCCTCGCCCGCCACCTGAACCACCCCCACACCTACCTCCTCTCCCGCACCCCACCCCCCGACACCACCCCCGGCACCCACCTCCCCTGCGACGTCGGCGACCCCCACCAACTCGCCACCACCCTCGCCCACATCCCCCAACCCCTCACCGCCATCTTCCACACCGCCGCCACCCTCGACGACGGCATCATCGACGCCCTCACCCCCGACCGCCTCACCACCGTCCTCCACCCCAAAGCCAACGCCGCCTGGCACCTGCACCACCTCACCCAAAACCAACCCCTCACCCACTTCGTCCTCTACTCCAGCGCCGCCGCCGTCCTCGGCAGCCCCGGACAAGGAAACTACGCCGCCGCCAACGCCTTCCTCGACGCCCTCGCCACCCACCGCCACACCCTCGGCCAACCCGCCACCTCCATCGCCTGGGGCATGTGGCACACCACCAGCACCCTCACCGGACAACTCGACGACGCCGAGCGGCAGCGGGTGCGCGACGGGTTCCGGCCGCTCACCGAGGCCGAGGGCACCCACTTCATCGACGCGAGCCTCGCCGCGGACGTGCCGTTCATGGTCGCGGCGATTCCCACCGAGCCCGTCCGCCAGCGGACCGAGCGCCGCACCGCCGCCCGTGCGGAGGACGACCGCGACCGCGATCGTGACCTGCTGGCCATCGTGTGTGCGGCCACGGCCGCCGTGCTCGGCCACGCCGACGCCTCCGAGATCACGCCCACGACGGCGTTCAAGGACCTCGGCATCGACTCGCTCAGCGGTGTCCGGTTGCGCAACAGCCTCGCCGAGACGACCGGGGTACGGCTCTCCGCGACGGCCGTCTTCGACCACCCGACACCGGCCGCGCTCGCCGCCCGCCTGGATGAGGAACGGCGGGGTGAGCCGGCCCCTGCCGCTCCGGCGGCGACAGTGCCCGCACCGACGGTGGCGGGGAACGAGCCGCTGGCGATCGTGGCCATGGCGTGCCGGATGCCCGGTGGCGTGGGGTCACCTGAGGACCTGTGGCGGCTGGTCGACTCCGGCGGGGACGCGATCACCGAGTTCCCCGCCGATCGCGGCTGGGACCTCGCCGCGCTCTACGACCCGAACCCCGACGCGGTCGGCAAGGTTTCCGTGCGCCATGGCGGCTTCCTCACCGGCGCCGCCGACTTCGACGCCGCGTTCTTCGGGATCAGCCCGCGTGAGGCGCTGGCGATGGACCCGCAGCAGCGTCTGGTCCTCGAAGCGTCGTGGGAGGCGTTCGAGCGGGCGGGCATCCTGCCCGAAAGCGTCCGCGGCAGCGACACCGGCGTATTCATGGGCGCGTTCACCCAGGGCTACGGCGCGGGCGTGGACCTGGGCGGTTTCGGGGCGACCGGCACGCCGACCAGCGTTCTCTCCGGGCGGCTCTCCTACTACTTCGGTCTGGAGGGCCCGTCGGTCACCGTCGACACGGCGTGTTCGTCGTCGCTGGTGGCGCTGCACCAGGCCGCGCGGTCGCTGCGCTCGGGGGAGTGCTCGCTCGCCCTGGTCGGCGGTGTCACGGTGATGGCGACGACGACCGGGTTCGTCGAGTTCTCCCGGCAGCGCGGGCTCGCCCCCGACGGCCGTGCCAAGGCCTTCGCGGACACCGCGGACGGCACCAGCTTCGCCGAGGGCGCCGGTGTCCTCGTGCTGGAGCGGCTCTCCGACGCCACTCGCCACGGCCACCCCGTGCTGGCGCTGGTGCGTGGCTCCGCGGTCAACTCCGACGGCGCGTCGAACGGGCTGTCCGCCCCGAACGGGCCCGCGCAGCAGCGCGTCATCCAGCGTGCGCTCGCCGACGCCGGCCTGGCGCCGGGCGACGTCGACGCCGTGGAGGCGCACGGCACCGGCACCCGTCTCGGCGACCCCGTCGAGGCCCAGGCCCTGCAAGTGGCGTACGGGCGCGAACGTGTGCATCCGCTGCTGATCGGCTCGCTCAAGTCGAACATCGGCCACACCCAGGCCGCGGCCGGCGTCGCCGGCGTCATCAAGATGGTCATGGCGATGCGGCACGGCGTCCTGCCGCGCACGCTGCACGTCGACGAGCCTTCCCGGCACGTCGACTGGGACGGCGACATCCGGCTGCTGCACCGCAGCGAGCCGTGGCCGGTCACCGGGCGCGCCCGGCGTGCGGGTGTCTCGTCGTTCGGCATCAGCGGCACCAATGCCCACGTCGTCCTGGAGGCCGGGCCCCCCGCCGCGCCCGCACCCGCGCCCGCACCCGAAGCCGAGCCGGTGCCCGAGGACGTGGTCTGGCCGATGTCGGCCCGGACCCCGGAGGGACTGCGGGACGTCGCGGGACAGCTGGCCCCGCTCACCGGCGCCGCGGCCGCGGTCGGCCACTCGCTCGCCACCACCCGGACGGCCATGCGCCACCGGGCGGTCGTGCCGGCCCGAGAGGCGGAGGCGTTCGCCCGTGGTGCCGAAGTGCCGGGGGCCGTGACGGGAACCGCCGACGTCACCGACACACGTGTCGTGTTCGCCTTCCCCGGGCAGGGCTCCCAGTGGGCCGGCATGGGTGCCGAACTGCTCGCCACCGAGCCCGTGTTCGCCCGGCGGCTCCGCGAGTGCGCCACGGCGCTCGCCCCGCACACCGGATGGGACCTGCTGGACGTCATCGCCCAGCGGCCCGGAGCGCCCGCGTTCGACCGGGTCGATGTCGTGCAGCCCGCGTCGTTCGCGGTGATGGTGGCGCTGGCGGAGCTGTGGCGTGCGCACGGGGTCGCCCCGGCCGCGGTCGTCGGCCACTCCCAGGGCGAAGTCGCCGCGGCCTGCGTCGCCGGGGTGCTCACCCTGGACGACGCCGCGAAGGTCGTCGCGGTGCGCAGCCGACTCGTCGCCACCGAACTGGCCGGGCAGGGCGGCATGGTCTCGGTGCCGCCCGCCGACTTCGACGCCGCCGTGTGGGCCGGGCGCCTGGAGGTCGCCGCGGTCAACGGACCCGCGTCGATCGTTGTCGCCGGTGCGGCCGACGCCGTGGAGGAGCTGCTGGCCGCCACCCCCCGCGCCCGCCGGATCGCCGTCGACTACGCGTCGCACACCGCGCATGTCGAAACGATCCGCGGCGCGCTGCTCGACGCGCTCGCCGGCATCACCCCGCGCACGCCGGACGTCCCGTTCTTCTCCACCGTGGACGAGGCGTGGCTGGACCGGCCCGCGGACGCCGCCTACTGGTACGACAACCTGCGCCGCACCGTTCGGTTCGCTGCCGCGACCGGCCACCTGGCGGACCGCGGATACCGCGCGTTCGTCGAGGTCAGCGCGCACCCCGTGCTCACCACCGCACTGGAGGACACGCTCGCCGGGCATGCGCATACGGTCGTCACCGGCACACTGCGGCGAGGCGAGGGCGGCCTGGACCGCTTCACTCGGTCGCTCGCCGCGCTCTGGGTCCGGGGCGTGCCCGTCACCTGGTCGTTCGCGACGCGTCGGGTGGTGCCGCTGCCCACGTACCCGTTCCGCCGTGACCGCTACTGGATCGACGCGGAACCGGCGGGAACGTCCGGCCACCCGCTGCTCGGCTCGTTGGTCGACCTCGCCGACGGCGAGGGCGCGCTGGCCACCGCGGTGTTCTCGGTACGCCGTCAGCCCTGGCTCGCCGACCACGAGGTGGACGGCCGGGTCATCGTGCCCGGCTCGGCGCTCGTGGAACTGCTCGCCGCAGCGGGGGCCCGGCTCGGCACGCCGGAGATCGCGGAGCTGACGATCGTCGCGCCGGTGGTGGTCGACGGCGACGGCGACACGGAGATCCAGGCCACCGTCGGAACCGAGGTGTCCGGACGGCGGTCGGTGAGTCTGCACAGCCGTACCGGCACGGGCCCCTGGGCGCTCAGTGCGACCGGAGCGCTGAGCGTGGACACCGGCGGTCCGGCGGAGCCCGTGGACTGGCCGCCCGCCGACGCCGACCCGGCCGACCTGACCGGCTTCTACGACGCGCTGCCGCTCTCGTACGGGCCCGCGTTCCGGGCCATGACCGCGATGTGGACGGGGGAGGGCCGCGCCTACGCGTCGGTCCGCCTCGCCGAACAGCTCACCGACGCCCGGTACGGGCTGCACCCCGTGCTGCTCGACGCGGCCCTGCACGCGCTCGGGACGATCTTCACGGACCCGGAGCGGCGCCGGCTGGCGTTCTCCTGGTCCGGCGTGCGGATCCACGCGCGCGCCGCGACCGCGCTGCGTGTGCTGCTGGAACGCGTCGGCCCCGACATGGTCCGCATCGTTGCCACGGACGAGCACGGCTCACCGGTCCTCGACGTCGACAGCCTGACCGTGCGGGCCGCCGACCCCGATGCCGAGGCGCTGTTCGAGATCGCCTGGGTGCCCGTGCCCGCGTCAGCCGTCCCCGACTGGACGTACCTCGCCGACGTGCCCGACGGCGACCACCCCCCGGTCGTGGTCCTGGCCGTGGAACCCGGCGACCCGGGCACCTCGCCCGGCGCCCGGACCCGGGAGCTGGGCCGCGACCTGCTCACCACCGTGCAGACCTGGCTCGCCGAGCCGGGCTGGGCGCGATCCCGGCTCATCGTGGCCACCCGTACCGGCGATCCCGCGCAGGAAGCTCTCGGCGGCCTGGTCCGGACGGCGGAGACGGAGCATCCCGGCCGCGTCGCCCTGATCGAAGCGGACGAGATCACGCCCGCCGCCATAGCGGCCGGGCTCGCCGCCGGCGACGAGCCGCACGTCCGGGTCGCCGACGGCACAGCGCGTGCGGCCCGTCTGCGCCGTGTCGCCGCGGCCACCGGAACCTCCCCGCTGACCGGCGGGACCGTCCTCGTCACCGGCGGCACCGGCGGGCTCGGCCGCCTCCTCGTGGACCACCTGCTCACCGTGCACGAGGCCGCCGAGGTCGTCGTGGTGTCCCGCAACGGCCGGCCCGGCGACACACCGGAGGACGACCGCGTGCGGTACGTGGCCGCCGACGTCGTCGACCGCGGCGAGCTGGCCGCCGTCGTCGCCGACGTCGCCCAGCGGCTGCGCGCCGTCGTGCACATGGCCGGGATCGTCGACGACGCGGCCGTGACGACCATGCGGCCGGAGCAGTGGGACGCCGTGCTGCGGGTCAAGGCGGATGTCGCCTGGCACCTGCACGAGCTGACGCGCGATCTCGACCTCGCCGCGTTCGTCCTGTACTCGTCCATATCCGCCACGTTCGGCGGCGCGGGCCAGGCGAACTACGCGACCGGCAACGCGTTCCTCGACGCGCTCGCCCGCCACCGGCGCCACCAGGGGCTGCCCGCCGTCTCGCTCGCCTGGGGACTGTGGGACGCGGCGGACGGGATGGGCGGGCGGCTGACCGCCACCGACCTGGCCCGCATCGCCCGCAACGGCATGACCCCGATGACGGCCGTACAGGGGCTCGCCCTGTTCGACGCGGCCCTGCACACCGACCGGCCCGCGCTCGTGCCGATCCGGCTCGACCTCGCCGCCGTCGCCGCGTCCGACCGGGTCCCGCCGGTCCTGCGCACCCTCGTGCCGGCCGTCCGGCGCACGTCCGCACCTCCGGCCGCGCGCGACATGCTCGACCTCGTCCGTACCAGCGCTGCCGCGGTGCTCGGCCACCGCGACGCCCACGCCATCGCACCCGCGCGCGCGTTCAGGGAAGTGGGCTTCGACTCGCTGACCGGCGTCGAGCTGCGCAACCGGCTGGCCGACGCGACGGGCCTGACACTGCCCGCCACGCTCGTCTTCGACCACCCCACGGCGCAGGCGCTCGCCGCCCACCTGGACGAACTGGCCGGCGCGCGGGCCACCACCCGGCGGCGTACACCGACCGCGGCCGTGCGGCAGGACGAGCCGTTGGCGATCGTGGGGATGGCCTGCCGGCTGCCCGGTGGGGTCGCGTCGCCGGAGGACCTGTGGCGGTTGCTGGAGTCGGGTGGTGACGGGATCACGGCGTTTCCGACGGACCGTGGTTGGGACGTGGACGGGCTGTACGATCCCGATCCGGATCATCCGGGTACGTCGACCGTGCGCCATGGTGGCTTCCTCGCCGGGGTGGCGGACTTCGACGCGGCGTTCTTCGGGATCAGTCCGCGTGAGGCGCTGGCGATGGACCCGCAGCAGCGTCTGGTGCTGGAGACGTCGTGGGAGGCGCTGGAACACGCCGGGATCCTCCCGGAGTCGCTGCGCGGAAGCGACACCGGCGTGTTCATGGGCGGCTACTTCTACGGGTACGGCACTGGAGCCGACCGCGGCGGTTTCGGCGCGACCGGCACCCAGACCAGTGTGCTGTCCGGTCGGCTGTCGTACTTCTACGGTCTGGAGGGTCCGGCGGTCACGGTCGACACGGCGTGTTCGTCGTCGCTGGTGGCGCTGCATCAGGCCGGGCAGTCGCTGCGCTCGGGGGAGTGCTCGCTCGCCCTGGTCGGCGGCGTCACGGTGATGGCCTCGCCGTCCGGCTTCGTGGACTTCTCCCAGCAGCGGGGCCTCTCCCCGGACGGCCGCTGCAAGGCGTTCGCGGATGCGGCTGACGGCACCGGTTTCGCCGAGGGGTCCGGTGTGCTGATCGTCGAGAGGCTCTCCGACGCCGAGCGGCACGGCCACAATGTGCTGGCGGTCGTCCGGGGTTCGGCGGTCAACCAGGACGGTGCTTCCAACGGGTTGTCGGCGCCGAACGGGCCGTCGCAGGAGCGGGTGATCCGGCAGGCCCTGGCCAACGCCGGGCTCACTCCTGCGGATGTGGACGCTGTCGAGGCCCATGGCACCGGGACCAGGCTGGGCGATCCCATCGAGGCACAGGCGGTGCTGGCCACCTACGGGCAGCATCGCGATACCCCGGTGCTGCTGGGCTCGCTGAAGTCCAACATCGGCCACACCCAGGCCGCCGCGGGCGTCGCCGGTGTCATCAAGATGGTCCTCGCCATGCGGCACGGCACCCTGCCGCGCACCCTGCACGTGGACACGCCGTCCTCGCACGTCGACTGGACGGCCGGAGCCGTCGAACTCCTCACCGACGCCCGGCCCTGGCCCGAAACCGACCGGCCACGGCGCGCCGGTGTGTCCTCCTTCGGCGTCAGCGGCACCAACGCCCACATCATCCTCGAAAGCCACCCCCGACCGGCCCCCGAACCCGACACCGCACCCGACACCGGACCGCTGCCCCTGCTGCTCTCGGCACGCACCCCGCAGGCACTCGACGCACAGGTACACCGCCTGCGCGCCCACCTCGCCACCGGCGAGGAGGACGAGCGCGCGGTGGCCGCGGCCCTGCTCGCCCGCACGGCCTTCCCGCACCGGGCCGCGCTGATCGGCACCGACACGGTCACCGGCACCGCAGAACCGGACCGCCGCCTCGTGTGGCTCTTCTCCGGACAGGGCTCACAACGCCCCGGCATGGGCGACGGACTGGCCGCCGCCTACGACGTCTTCGCCCGCACCCGCCGCGAGGTGCTGGACGCCCTCGACGTGCCCGCCGGGCTCGACCTCCACGACACCGGGTACGCCCAGCCCGCGGTGTTCGCGCTCCAGGTCGCACTCGGCGCACAGCTCGAGGCGTGGGGCGTACGCCCGGACGCCCTCGTGGGCCATTCGATCGGCGAGCTGGCCGCCGCGTACGTCGCCGGCGTCTGGTCCCTGGAGGACGCGTGCAGGCTGGTGTCCGCACGGGCCCGCCTGATGCAGGCGCTGCCGCCCGGCGGGGCGATGGCCGCCGTGATCGCGTCGGAACGGGACGCGCTGCCGCTGCTGCGGGACGGCGTGGAGATCGCCGCGGTCAACGGGCCCGCGTCGGTCGTGCTCTCCGGTGACGAGGAGGCGGTGCTCGACGTCGCGGCCCGGCTCGGCCGCTTCACCCGCCTGCGGACCAGCCACGCGTTCCACTCGGCGCGGATGGAGCCGATGCTCGAGGAGTTCCGCAAGGTCGCGGAGGGCCTGACGTACCACGAGCCGAGGATCCCGATGGCCGCGGGCGCCGCCTGCACCACGCCCGAGTACTGGGTACGACAGGTCCGCGACACCGTCCGGTTCGGGGAACAGGTCGCCGCGCACGACGGGGCGGTGCTCCTGGAGATCGGCCCGGACCGGAGCCTGGCCCGGCTCGTCGACGGCATCCCGATGCTGCACGCCGACGACGAACCGCGGTCCGCCCTGACCGCGCTCGCCCGGCTGCACACCGACGGCGTCACGGTCGACTGGCCGAAGGTCATCGACCCCGCGCCGGCGCGCGCCTCGCACCCGCCGACGTACCCGTTCGAGCGGGTCCGCTACTGGCTCGGCACCCAGACCGCGGGCGACGCGGCCCCGGCCGGACAGACGCCGGTCGCGCACCCGGTGCTGACCGCGGCGGTCACCCTGCCCGGCAGCGGCGACCTGGTGCTCACCGGCCGGGTCGACGCCGCCGATCCGCTGGCGCACTCCCTGCACGGCATCGCGGTGCTGCCCGCCGCGGCCCTTCTGGACCTGGCGATCCGGGCGGGCGACGAAGCCGGCTGCGGCGCCCTCGACACGTTCACCGTGGACACCCCCCTCACGCTGCCGCGGTCCGGTGCGCTCGCGCTCTCCGTCACGGTGAGCGCGCCCGGGGCGGACGGCCGCCGCGCGGTCACCGTGCACACGCGGCACGCGGCGGGGGAGTGGACCGAGCACGCGCACGGAATCCTCGCCCACGACCCGCGGACGGCCCCGGCCGTGCGGGAGATGCCGTCGACGTGGCCGCCCGCCACGGCCCGGCCGGTGGACCCCGACGACATCGCCGACCGTCTGGCCCGAGCCGGGTACACGGACGGGCCCGCGCTGCCCCGCCCGCGCGCCGTCTGGGCCGACGACGACGCCGTCTGGGCGGAAGTGGCCCTCGCCGACGGACAGCTCGCCGACGCCGGACGGTACGGCCTGCACCCGGCGCTGCTCGGCGCCGCACTCCGCCTCGCCGCGGAAGGGGACCACCTTCCGTACGCGTTCGACGACGTCCGCGTCCACGCCACCGGCGCCACGGCGGTACGCGTCGCCGTCACCGCCGACGGCGTGCACCTCGCGGACGAGACCGGCGGGCCCGTCGCCACCATCGGCGCCGTGCGCAGGCGCCCCCTGACGATCACGGGAGCCGTTCCGGGCCTGCTGCGCCCGGTGCTGGCCGAGCTCCCGGAGCTGCCGCCCACGACCGCGACGACCGGCCGCCTCGACGACCCGACGGTCCCGGACGTGGTGATCCTCCCCGCGCACGGCGGCGGCGGTGCCCCGCTCGACGACACCCGCGAACTGGGCGCCGGCGTCCTGACCGCCGTACAGCGCTTCCTCACCGACGACCGGTACGCCGACGCGGTCCTGGCCGTCCACACCGGGCCCGGTCTCGCGTCGGCCGCGGCCGCCGGACTGGTGCGGACCGCGCAGGCCGAACACCCCGGCCGGATCGTCCTCGTCGACGCCGCCCCTGACACCGCCGAGTCGCTGCTCGCGGCGGCCACCGCGCTCGATGAGCCCCAGGTGGTGCTGCGTGACGGTCAGGTGTACGCCCGCCGTCTGGCCCCGGCGGTCCCGGCGGGTGACGCTCCGGCGCTCGACCCGGACGGCACCGTGCTCGTCACCGGTGGCTCCGGGACGCTGGCCGGCATCATCAGCCGCCACCTCGTCGAACGCCACGGCGTGCGCCGGCTGCTGATGCTGTCGCGCAGCGGCACGGCGAGCGACGTGCCCGGCGCCGAGGTCACGGCGGTCGCCTGCGATGTCGCCGACCGGGACGAACTCGCCTCCGTACTGGCGGGAATCGACCCGGCGCACCCGCTCACGGCCGTCGTGCACACCGCGGCCGTCCTCGACGACGGCGTCCTCACCGCGCTCACCCCCGACCGGCTCGACACGGTGCTGCGCCCGAAGGTGGACGCCGCGTGGCACCTGCACGAACTCACCCGGGACACGGAACTGGCGGCGTTCGTCCTCTACTCGTCGGCCGCCGGTGTGCTCGGCAGCCCCGGACAGGGCAACTACGCGGCCGCGAACGCGTTCCTCGACGCGCTGGCCGAACAGCGCCGGGCAGCCGGACTGCCCGCGTTGTCCGTGGCCTGGGGCCTGTGGGAACCGGAGAGCGGGCTGACGGCCGGCACCGGCGCCCGCATGCGCCGCGACGGCGTGACGGCGCTGACCGCCGAAGGCGGACTGACGCTGTTCGACGCGGCGTTGCGGTCCTCGGACCCGGCGCTGGTCGCCGCCGACCCGGCCGGCCTCGGCAGCTCGCCTCTGCTGCGCGCACCGCGCCGGGAGCCGCGGCGCCGGGCGGCCGGCGCCACCACCCTCGCCGGCCGGATCGCGCGGCTCTCCGCCGCGGACGCCGAAAAGGACGTGCTCGCCGTCGTCCGGCAGTGCACCGCGGCCGTACTCGGCCACGACGGTGCCGCACGGGTCGAGGCGACCGCCACGTTCAAGGAACTCGGCGTCGACTCGCTCATGGCGATCCGGCTGCGCAACGCCTTCACCGAAGCGACGGGCGTACGGCTGCCCGCCACCGCGGTCTTCGACTTCCCGACGCCGCGCGCCGTCGCGGCGAAGCTCACCGCGGCGCTGTCCGGCCGGACCGGATCGCCGACCCGCACCACGACCGCGGCCGTCCGGCAGGACGAGCCGTTGGCGATCGTGGGGATGGCCTGCCGGCTGCCGGGTGGGGTCGCGTCGCCGGAGGACCTGTGGCGGCTGCTGGAGTCGGGTGGTGACGGGATCACGGCGTTTCCGACGGACCGTGGTTGGGACGTGGACGGGCTGTACGATCCCGATCCGGATCATCCGGGTACGTCGACCGTGCGTCATGGTGGCTTCCTCGCCGGGGTGGCGGACTTCGACGCGGCGTTCTTCGGGATCAGTCCGCGTGAGGCGCTGGCGATGGACCCGCAGCAGCGTCTGGTGCTGGAGACGTCGTGGGAGGCGCTGGAACACGCCGGGATCCTCCCGGAGTCGCTGCGCGGAAGCGACACCGGCGTGTTCATGGGCGCCTTCTCCGACGGGTACGGGCTCGGCACCGACCTGGGCGGTTTCGGCGCGACCGGCACCCAGACCAGTGTGCTGTCCGGTCGGCTGTCGTACTTCTACGGTCTGGAGGGTCCGGCGGTCACGGTCGACACGGCGTGTTCGTCGTCGCTGGTGGCGCTGCACCAGGCCGGGCAGTCGCTGCGCTCGGGGGAGTGCTCGCTCGCCGTGGTCGGCGGCGTCACGGTGATGGCATCGCCGTCCGGCTTCGTCGAGTTCTCCCAGCAGCGGGGTCTCGCGCCCGACGCGCGCTGCAAGGCGTTCGCGGATGCGGCTGACGGCACGGGTTTCGCGGAGGGGTCCGGTGTGCTGATCGTCGAGAGGCTCTCCGACGCCGAGCGCAACGGCCACAATGTGCTGGCGGTCGTGCGTGGTTCGGCGGTCAACCAGGACGGTGCTTCCAACGGGTTGTCGGCGCCGAACGGGCCCTCGCAGGAACGGGTGATCCGGCAGGCCCTGGCCAACGCCGGGCTCACCCCGGCGGACGTGGACGCCGTCGAGGCCCACGGCACCGGCACCAGGCTGGGCGACCCCATCGAGGCACAGGCGGTGCTGGCCACCTACGGGCAGGGGCGCGACACCCCGGTGCTGCTGGGCTCGCTGAAGTCCAACATCGGCCACACCCAGGCCGCCGCGGGTGTCGCCGGTGTCATCAAGATGGTTCTCGCCATGCGGCACGGCACCCTGCCCCGCACTCTGCACGTGGACACGCCGTCCTCGCACGTCGACTGGACGGCCGGAGCCGTCGAACTCCTCACCGACGCCCGGCCCTGGCCCGAAACCGACCGCCCGCGGCGCGCCGGTGTGTCCTCCTTCGGCGTCAGCGGCACCAACGCCCACGTCCTGCTGGAAGCCCACCCGGCCGGGGAGCCGCCGGCCGCGAAGCCCGGTGAGCCGCTGATCGCCACGCCGCTCACACCACTGCCCGTCTCGGCGCGGACCGCCACGGCCCTCGACGGCCAGGTCCGCCGACTCCGCGAGCACCTCGCCGCCCGTCCCGGCCACGACCCGCGCGCCATCGCCGCGGGCCTGCTCGCCAGGCGTACGACGTTCCCGCACCGCGCCGTGCTGCTCGACGACGACGTCGTCACCGGCACGGCGCTCACCGAGCCGCGCACCGTCTTCGTCTTCCCCGGACAAGGACCGCAGTGGCGCGGCATGGGCGTCGAACTGATGGCGGCCTCCCCGGTGTTCGCCGCCAGGATGCGCCAATGCGCCGACGCGCTGATCCCGCACACGGGCTGGGACCCCATCGCCATGCTCGACGACCCGGAGGTGACCCGCCGCGTCGACGTCGTGCACCCCGTCTGCTGGGCCGTCATGGTGTCGCTGGCCGCCGTGTGGGAGGCCGCGGGCGTACGCCCGGACGCCGTCATCGGACACTCCCAGGGCGAGATCGCCGCAGCCTGTGTCGCCGGAGCGCTCACCCTGGAGGACGGTGCCCGCCTCGTCGCGCTGCGCAGCGCCCTGCTCCTGCGCGAACTCGCCGGACGCGGCGCGATGGGCTCGGTCGCGCTCCCGGCCGCCGACGTCGAGGCGGATGCCGCCCGGATCGACGGCGTCTGGGTCGCGGGCCGCAACGGCGCCACCACCACGACCGTCGCCGGGCGCCCGGACGCCGTCGAAACGCTGATCGCCGACTACGAGGCCCGCGGCGTCTGGGTGCGCCGCATCGCCGTCGACTGCCCGACCCACACCCCGTTCGTCGACCCGCTGTACGACGAACTTCAGCGGATCGTCGCGGACACCACCTCGCGCACGCCCGAGATCCCGTGGTTCTCCACCGCCGACGAACGCTGGATCGACGCGCCGCTCGACGACGAGTACTGGTTCCGCAACATGCGCCACCCCGTGGGCTTCGCCACGGCCGTGACCGCTGCCCGCGAGCCGGGTGACACCGTGTTCGTCGAGGTCAGCGCGCACCCCGTGCTGCTGCCCGCGATCGACGGCGCGACCGTCGCCACGCTCCGCCGCGGCGGGGGAGTCCACCGGCTGCTCACCGCGCTGGCCGAGGCGCACACGACCGGCGTGTCCGTCGACTGGGCGGCGGTCGTCCCCGCGACGGTGACGGCACACGACCTGCCCACGTACGCCTTCCACCATGAGCGCTACTGGATCGAGACCGCGGTCGGCACGGACGCTTCCGGCCTCGGACTCGACGCCGTCGACCACCCGCTGCTCGCCGCGTCGGTGGCGCTCCCCGACTCCGACGAAGTGCTGCTCACCGGCCGGTTCTCGCTGGCCACCCACCCATGGCTGGCCGGCCACTCCGTCGACGGCGCCGTACTGCTGCCCGGACCCGCCTTCCTGGAACTGGCCGGACGCGGCGCCGACGAGGCAGGCTGCGACCTGCTCGACGAACTGGTCGTCGAGACACCGCTGGTCCTGCCCGCCACCGGCGCCGTCCAGGTGCGCGTGACCGTCGCCGCGCCCGACGGCACCGGACGCCGTGCCGTGCGCGTCCACGCCCGGACGGATGGCGACCGGACGTGGACCCGCCACGCCTCCGGCTTCGCCGGCATCGCCACCACCGAACCGGCCACCACGCCGGGGCCCTGGCCGCCCGAGCACGCGGAACCGGTCGACGTCGCGGCCTTCTACCAGCGACTCGACGACGCGGGATACGAGTTCGGCCCCGAGTTCCGCGGCATGTCCGCCGCGTGGAGCCACGGAGACACCGTCTGCGCCGAAGTCGCCCTCGACGGCGCCCTCGCCAGGGACGCCGCCCGCTACACACTGCACCCGGCGCTGCTCGTCACCGCGCTGCAAGCGGGCAGCATCGGCGCGGCCGCCGAGAACGCGGGGGTACGGTTGCCGTTCGCGTTCACCGGCGTCCGTGTCCACACCAGCGGCGCCACGAAACTGCGCGTCACCTTCGTCCACGGCGAGGGCGAGGGCGGCGCCCGCGTGCACCTCGCCGACGAGCTGGGACGGCCGGTGGCTCAGATCGGCTCGCTCATCACCCGGCCCCCCGCCACGACGGGCCTCGACGGGGACGTGCGGCTGTTCCGGCGCACCTGGACCGGCGTCCGGGCCCCCGCGGCACCCAGCACCACGGCCCGCCGGTACACCGACCTCGGCGACGACGCCACGCCCGACGTCATCGTCGTCCCGGCATCCGGTCCCGACGAGGTCCGTACCGCACTGGACGACCCGAGGACCGACGGCGCGACGCTGGTGGTGTCCGCCGAGGCCGGTCCCGTCGCCGGCGCCGTCGCCGCACTGCTCGACACCGCGGAACCGGGCCGGCTCGTGCTCGTGGAGACCACCGACACGGTCACCCCCCGCCGCGCCGCCGCCCTCTCCCGCCTCGACGAACCGCACCTGCGCCTGGCCGACGGGCGCCTCGAAGCGCCCCGCCTCGTCCCCGCCCCGCCCACCACGGCCGCGGCCTCGTACGGCGACACCGTCCTCCTCGTGGGCGGTTCGGAGGAACTCGCCGGACACCTCGGCGGACACGGCGCCGAAGTGATCCGGTACGAGCCGGGCACAGTGCCGGAAACCCCGGTGACCGCGGTCGTCCACGCGGACGGCACCGCCGAGTCGGCCTGGGAACTGCACCGCCTGACCCGCGACCTCGACCTGACCGCGTTCGTTCTCGCCGTTCCGTCCGGCGAGGCGGCCGGACCGCTCCAGGCCCTGGCCGACCTGCGCCGGGCACAAGGCCTGCCGGCCGTGGCGTTCACCGCCGCGGCGGACCGGCTGACCGACCTCCTCGACGCCGCGTGCGCCACCGGGGAAGCCGTGGTGGTGGCGACCGCCCCACCCGGGCCCGGCGACCCGTCACCGCTGTGGCGACCGACCCAGCGCCCCACCCGGCGCTCCGCGACCGACGGCGGCTCCCTGCTGGAACGCCTGCCGGACCTGCCCCACAAGGAACGGGAACAGGTGCTGCTCGGCGTCGTCCGCGACACCGCGGCCACCCTGCTGGGCCACACCGACGCGGCGGCGGTCACGGCCACCACGGCGTTCAAGGACCTCGGGGTCGACTCGCTCACCGCGCTCGGCCTGCGCAACCGGCTCTCCGAGGCCCTCGGTATTCCGCTGCCGGCCACGCTCGTCTTCGACTATCCCGCCGCCGGCGCGCTCACCCGTCATCTGCTGACCCTCCTGGCCCCGGACGACAACGGGACCCCGGACGGCGGCGAACCACCGGCACAGCCACCCGCGAGCACCCCGACCGCGGAGCCGGACGACGAACTGTTCGACGACATGGACGCAGACGCGCTCATCGCGCACGTGCTGAAGGGATGAGGCGATGGCCGAGAACGACCTGATCGAGGCGCTGCGGACGTCGGTCAAGGACAACGCGCAGCTCCGCCGGGAGAACACCGCGCTGCGCGCCGCGGCGAACGAGCCGCTCGCCGTCGTCGGCATGGCCTGCCGACTGCCGGGCGGCGTCACCTCACCGGAAGAGCTGTGGCAGCTCGTCGCGGACGGCCGCGACGCGATCGGCGACTTCCCCACCGACCGCGGCTGGGACGTGGCCGCGCTGCACGCCGCCGCCGAGTCCGCCACCGGGCGGGCCGGCGCACTCGCGGGCGCCGCCGACTTCGATGCCGCGTTCTTCGGCATCAGCCCGCGCGAGGCCACCGCACTCGATCCGCAGCAGCGGATCCTCCTCGAAATCGCCTGGGAAGCGCTCGAACACGCCGGCATCGTGCCGGACACCCTGCGCGGCAGCGACACCGGCGTCTTCGTCGGCGGCTTCTACTATGGCTACGGCACGGGCGCGGACCTGGGCGGATTCGGCGCCTACAGCACCCAGCCCGCGGTGCTCGCCGGACGGCTGTCGTACTTCTTCGGCATGGAGGGCCCGGCGGTCACGGTCGACACGGCGTGTTCGTCGTCGCTGGTCGCGCTGCACCAGGCCGGACAGGCGCTGCGTACCGGGGAGTGCTCGCTGGCGCTGGTCGGTGGTGTCACGGTGATGGCATCACCACAGACCTTCGTGGAGTTCTCCCGACAGGGCGGCGTCGCGCCGGACGGACGGTGCAAGGCGTTCGCCGACGCGGCGGACGGCACCGGTTTCGCCGAGGGGGCCGGCGTCCTCGTCGTCGAAAAGCTCTCCGACGCCGAGCGCAACGGACACACCGTCCTCGCGGTCGTCCGCTCCTCCGCCGTCAACCAGGACGGCGCCTCCAACGGCATCTCCGCCCCCAACGGCCCCTCCCAGCAGCGCGTCATCCGCCAGGCCCTCGACAAGGCGGGGCTCGCCCCCGCCGACGTGGACGTGGTGGAGGCGCACGGGACGGGGACGACGCTGGGCGATCCCATCGAGGCGCACGCGATTCTGGCGACGTACGGGCAGGAGCGTGAGGTTCCGCTGCTGCTGGGTTCGTTGAAGTCGAACATCGGTCATGCGCAGGCGGCTGCGGGTGTCGCCGGTGTCATCAAGATGGTCATGGCGATGCGCCACGGCATCGCGCCGAAGACGCTGCATGTGGACGAGCCGTCGTCGCATGTGGACTGGACCGAGGGCGCGGTGGAACTGCTCACCGAGGCGCGGGCGTGGCCCGACGCGGGACGTCCGCGCCGGGCTGGTGTCTCCGCTTTCGGGGTGAGCGGTACGAACGCGCACGTGATCCTTGAGGGTGTTCCCGAGCCGTCGCGTGTGGAGTCGGCTGTCGATGGGTTGGTGCCGTTGCCGGTGTCGGCTCGTGGTGAGGTGAGTCTGCGGGGGCAGGTGGAGCGGCTGGAGGGGTATCTGCGCGGGGGTGGTGTGGATGTGGCCGCGGTCGCGCAGGGGTTGGTGCGTGAGCGTGCTGTCTTCGGTCACCGTGCGGTGCTGTTGGGTGATGCCCGGGTGATGGGTGTGGCGGTGGATCAGCCGCGTACGGTGTTCGTCTTCCCCGGGCAGGGTGCTCAGTGGGTGGGCATGGGTGTGGAGTTGATGGACCGTTCTGCGGTGTTCGCGGCTCGTATGGAGGAGTGTGCGCGGGCGTTGTTGCCGCACACGGGCTGGGATGTGCGGGAGATGTTGTCGCGGTCGGATGTGGCGGAGCGGGTGGAGGTGGTCCAGCCGGCCAGCTGGGCGGTGGCGGTGAGCCTGGCCGCGCTGTGGCAGGCGCATGGGGTCGTGCCGGACGCGGTGGTCGGACACTCCCAGGGGGAGATCGCGGCGGCGTGTGTGGCCGGGGCCCTCAGCCTTGAGGACGCGGCCCGTGTGGTGGCGTTGCGCAGTCAGGTCATCGCGGCGCGACTGGCCGGGCGGGGGGCGATGGCTTCGGTGGCATTGCCGGCCGGTGAAGTGGGTCTGGTCGAGGGCGTGTGGATCGCGGCGCGTAATGGTCCGTCTTCGACGGTGGTGGCGGGTGAGCCGTCGGCGGTGGAGGACGTGGTGGCGCGGTATGAGGCCGATGGGGTGCGGGTGCGTCGTATCGCGGTCGACTACGCCTCCCACACGCCTCATGTGGAGGCTATCGAGGACGAACTGGCCGAGGTGCTGGAGGGGATTTCCGGTGGGGCCGGGTCGGTGGCGTGGTGGTCCACGGTGGACAGCGCCTGGGTGACGGAGCCGGTGGATGAGGGGTACTGGTACCGGAATCTGCGTCGTCCGGTGGCGCTGGATGCGGCGGTGGCGGAGCTGGACGGGTCGGTGTTCGTGGAGTGCAGCGCCCATCCGGTGCTGCTGCCGGCGATGGAACAGGCCCACACGGTGGCGTCGTTGCGCACCGGTGACGGCGGCTGGGAGCGGTGGCTGGGGGCGTTGGCACAGGCGTGGACCCTGGGCGCGGCAGTGGACTGGGACACGGTGGTCGAACCGGTGCCGGGACGGCTGCTCGATCTGCCCACCTACGCCTTTGAGCACAGGCGCTACTGGCTGGAGGCAGCCGGTGCCACCGACCTGTCCGCGGCCGGGCTGACCGGGGCGGCGCATCCGATGCTGGCCGCCATCACGGCACTGCCCGCCGACGACGGTGGTGGTGTTGTTCTCACTGGCCGGATCTCGTTGCGTACGCATCCCTGGCTGGCTGATCACGCGGTGCGAGGCACGGTTCTGCTGCCGGGTACGGCGTTTGTGGAGCTGGTCATCCGGGCCGGTGACGAGACCGGTTGCGGGGTGGTGGATGAACTGGTCATCGAATCTCCGCTCGTGGTGCCGGTGACCGCAGCGGTGGATGTGTCGGTGACGGTGGAAGGGGCCGATGAGGCCGGACGGCGGCCGGTGACCGTCCACGCCCGCACCGAAGGCACGGACAGCTGGACCCGGCACGCCAGCGGCACCCTCGGCCGGACCGGAAGCGTCGCGGCGGGCCCCCCGACCGCATGGCCGCCGCCGGGCGCGCGACGCGTCGACGTGACCGCGTTCTACGAGCGGCTTGCCGAGACCGGCTACAGCTACGGCCCAGCGTTCCAAGGACTGCGCACCGCCTGGCGCGACGGCGAAACCCTGTACGCCGAGGTGGAGATCCCCGGGGAACAGGCGGACGACACCTCGCGCTACGGCGTCCACCCGGCGCTGTTCGACGCGGCCCTGCACGTCACCTGCCTGCCGCTGCTCGCGGAACAGGACGCGGAGGTGCGGCTGCCGTTCTCGTGGAGCGGCGTGCGGTTCCACACGACCGGGGCCACCACGCTGCGCGTCACGATCACCCAGGGCCCGGACGGCGCTGCCGTGCATGCGACGGACCCGATCGGCCAACCGGTGGTGACCGTCGCCGCGCTGACCGCACGACCGGTGAACGTCGACGGCGACGCCGCCGTCGTCCGGAACTCCCTGTACGGCCTCTCCTGGGCCGAGCTGCCCACTCCCGGGCCCGGTCCCGCGGACGCGGTCCACATCGTCTCCGCGCTCCCGGAACCGGGCGCGGACGTCCTCGACGAGACGTACCGGCTCACCGAGTTCGTGCTCGGCGAGCTGCACCGGGTGATCGCAGAGGACGGTCCTGCGGAGACCACCCTCGTCGTCCGGATCGACGCGGGACCGGTCGGAGGAGCGGTCGCCGGCCTCGTCCGGTCCGCCCAGGCCGAGCACCCAGGCCGGTTCGTGCTGGTGGAGACCGGCACCGACACCCCCATCGAAGCGCTGGCCGCCGCCACGACACTGGCCGAGCCGTACGTCCGCGTCACCGATGGCCGGTACGAAGCGCCGCGGTTCACCCGCACGGCCGCCGCGGAAACGCCCGAACCGCTGCTCGACCCGGACGGCACGGTGGTCATCACCGGCGGCTCGGGTGTGCTGGCAGGTCTCCTCGCCCGGCATCTCGTCGCCGAGCACGGCGCCCGCCACCTCCTGTTGCTGTCGCGCAGCGAACCGCCGGCGGACACTCCCGGTGTCCACATCCGCTGTGACGTCGCCGACCGGGACCAGCTCGCCGCCGCGCTCGGCGCCGCCCGCAGGCCGCTCACGGCGGTCTTCCACACGGCGGCCGTGCTCGACGACGGCGTGACCACGGCACTCACCCCCGAGCGGCTCGCCACCACACTGCGCCCCAAAGCCGACGGCGCCTGGCACCTGCACGAGCTGACCCGGGACGCGGACCTGCGCTCGTTCGTCCTCTACTCGTCCGTCGCGGGCATCATGGGGGGCCGCGGCCAGGGCAACTACTCGGCGGCGAACGGGTTCCTCGACGGACTCGCGACGCTGCGCCATGCCGAAGGGTTGCCCGCGCTGTCGCTGGCCTGGGGCCTCTGGGCCGATGACAGCGGACTCACCGGCAGCATGAGCGGCACCAACCGCACCCGTGTCCGCCGCGGCGGTTTCCGCCCCATGTCGGCCGGTGTGGGCATGCGCCTGCTGGAAGCCGCGGCCGGAACCGGCACCGCGTTCGCCGTGGCGGCCACGATGGACCTCACCGCGCACACATCGCCGCTCCTCGCCGGTCTGCGCCGCGCCGTATCGCGCCCGGCGGCGGCCACCGCCGTTCCGCTCGCCGACCGGCTCGGCACCATGTCCGGCGCTGAGCGGGACACCGTGCTGCTGGCACTGGTCCGCGACAACGCGGCGGCGGTGCTCGGCTACGCGGACGCCGCGGACGTGTCCGCGGACGCGGCCTTCAAGGAACTGGGTATCGACTCGCTGACCGCCGTCGATCTGCGGAACCGACTCGCCGCGGCGACCGGCGTCCGACTGCCCGCCACGCTTGTCTTCGACTACCCGACGCCGCGGGCCATCGCGTCGCGGTTGGACGAGGCTCTGGTCGGTGGTGCCGCAGCGGTCGCTGTTCCCACAGCCGCCGCGACCCGTGACGAACCGCTGGCCATCGTAGGCATGGCCTGCCGACTGCCGGGCGGCGTCACCTCGCCCGACGACCTGTGGCGCATGGTGGACAGTGGCGGCGACGCGGTCACCGGCTTCCCGGCCGACCGTGACTGGGACCCGTCCGGCCTCACCGGCGGATCGGACACGGACCGCGGCGGCTTCCTCTCCGACGCCGCCGGCTTCGATGCCGCGTTCTTCGGCATCAGCCCCCGTGAGGCACGGGCCATGGACCCCCAGCAGCGGATCCTGCTGGAAACGACGTGGGAGGCGTTCGAGAGCGCGGGCATCGTGCCGGGCACACTGCGCGGCAGCGACACCGGCGTGTTCATGGGCGCCTTCTCGTACGGGTACGGAGTCGGCGCGGACCTGGACGGGTTCGGCTCGATCGGCATGCAGCCCAGCGTGCTCACCGGCCGGATCTCGTACTTCTACGGGCTCCAGGGACCGGCGTTCACGGTGGACACGGCGTGCTCGTCGTCGCTGGTCGCGCTGCACCAGGCCGGGCACGCCCTGCGCCACGGGGAGTGCTCGCTGGCGCTGGTCGGCGGTGTCACCGTCATGGCGACCCCGACCGGGTTCGTGGAATTCCAGCAGCAGGGCGGACTCTCCCCCGACGGCCGCTGCCGCGCGTTCGCGGACTCCGCCAACGGCACCGGCTGGGCGGAAGGCGCCGGCGTTCTTGTGCTGGAGCGGCTCTCCGACGCCGAGCGCAACGGACACACCGTCCTCGCGGTCGTCCGCGGCTCGGCGGTGAACCAGGACGGCGCCTCCAACGGACTGTCCGCCCCCAACGGCCCGTCCCAGCAGCGTGTCATCCAGCAGGCGTTGGTGAACGCCGGACTGCGCGCCGCCGATGTGGACGTGGTGGAGGCGCACGGGACGGGGACGACGCTGGGCGATCCCATCGAGGCGCAGGCCATTCTGGCGACGTACGGGCAGGAGCGTGAGGTTCCGCTGCTGCTGGGTTCGTTGAAGTCGAACATCGGTCATGCGCAGGCGGCTGCGGGTGTCGCCGGTGTCATCAAGATGGTCATGGCGATGCGCCACGGCATCGCGCCGAAGACACTGCATGTGGACGAGCCGTCGTCCCATGTGGACTGGTCGGCCGGTGCGGTGGAACTGCTCACCGAGGCCAGGCCGTGGCCCGAGTCGGATCGGGCACCGCTCGCGGGTGTGTCGTCGTTCGGGGTGAGCGGTACGAACGCGCACGTGATCCTTGAGGGTGTTCCCGGGCCGTCGCCTGTGGAGTCGGGTGGTGACGGGTTGGTGCCGTTGCCGTTGCCGGTTTCGGCTCGGAGTGAGGTGAGTCTGCGGGGGCAGGTGGAGCGGCTGGAGGGGTATCTGCGCGGGAGTGGTGTGGATGTGGCCGCGGTCGCGCAGGGGCTGGTGCGTGAGCGTGCTGTCTTCGGTCACCGTGCGGTGCTGCTGGGCGATGCCCGGGTGACGGGCGTGGCGGTGGACCAGCCGCGCACCGTGTTCGTCTTCCCCGGCCAGGGCGCCCAGTGGGTCGGCATGGGCGTGGAACTCATGGCCCGCTCCGCGGTGTTCGCCGCGCGTATGGAGGAGTGTGCGCAGGCGTTGCTGCCCCACACGGGCTGGGATGTGCGGGAGATGCTGTCACGGCCGGATGCGGCGGAGCGGGTGGAGGTGCTCCAGCCGGCCAGCTGGGCGGTCGCGGTCAGCCTGGCCGCACTGTGGCAGGCCCACGGGGTCGTACCCGACGCGGTGATCGGACACTCCCAGGGCGAGATCGCGGCGGCGTGCGTGGCCGGAGCCCTCAGCCTTGAGGACGCCGCCCGTGTGGTGGCGTTGCGCAGTCAGGTGATCGCGGCGCGGCTCGCCGGGCGGGGAGCGATGGCTTCGGTGGCATTGCCGGCCGCTGAGGTGGACCTGGTCGAGGGCGTGTGGATCGCGGCGCGTAACGGCCCGGCCTCGACCGTCGTGGCCGGCGAGCCGTCCGCGGTGGAGGACGTGGTGATGCGGTACGAGGCCGAAGGCGTGCGGGTGCGTCGTATCGCGGTCGACTACGCCTCCCACACGCCTCACGTGGAAGCCATCGAGGACGAGTTGGCCGAGGTACTGAAGGGAATTTCCGGCGGGACCGGGTCGGTGGCGTGGTGGTCGACCGTGGACAGCGCCTGGGTGACCGGGCCGGTGGATGAGGGCTACTGGTACCGGAACCTGCGTCGCCCCGTCGCGCTGGACGCGGCGGTGGCGGAGCTGGACGGGTCGGTGTTCGTGGAATGCAGCGCCCATCCGGTGCTGCTGCCGGCGATGGAACAGGCCCACACGGTGGCGTCGTTGCGTACCGGTGACGGCGGCTGGGAGCGGTGGCTGACGGCGTTGGCACAGGCGTGGACCCTGGGCGCGGCAGTGGACTGGGACACGGTGGTCGAACCGGTGCCGGGGCGGCTGCTCGATCTGCCCACTTACGCCTTTGAGCACCGGCGGTACTGGCTGGAGGCGGCCGGTGCCACCGACCTGTCCGCGGCGGGGCTGACGGGTGCGGCACATCCGATGCTGGCCGCCGTCACGGCACTGCCCGCCGACGACGGTGGTGGTGTTGTTCTCACCGGCCGGATCTCGTTGCGCACCCACCCCTGGCTGGCTGATCACGCGGTGCGAGGCACGGTCCTGCTGCCGGGCACGGCCTTTGTGGAGCTGGCCATCCGGGCCGGTGACGAGACCGGTTGCGGGGTAGTGGATGAACTGGTCATCGAATCCCCCCTCGTGGTGCCGGTGACCGGGGCCGTGGATGTGTCGGTGACCGTGGAAGGGGCTGATGAGGCCGGACGGCGGCCGGTGACCGTCCACGCGCGCACCGAAGGCACCGACAGCTGGACCCGGCACGCCAGCGGCACCCTGACCCCCGACACCCCCGACACCCCCGACGCCTCCGGTGTTGTCGGTGCGGAGCCGTTCTCGCAGTGGCCTCCGGCCGCGGCCGTGGCCGTCGACGTCTCGGGGTTCTATGACGAACTGCGGGATGCCGGTTATGAGTACGGGTCGGCGTTCCAGGGGTTGCGGGCTGCCTGGCGTGATGGTGACACCGTGTATGCCGAGGTGGCGCTGGCCGACGAGCAGGCCGCCGAGGCGGATGGTTTCGGTGTGCATCCGGCACTGCTCGACGCGGCCCTGCACGCCGTCGCCCTCACCACGCCGGACGACAGCGCTGCGGGTCTGCCGTTCGCCTGGAAGGGGGCCCGGTTCGTCGCCACGGGCTCGGCCATGCTCCGAGCCGTGATCACTCGTGACGGCGACGAGCTGAGTCTGCGCGTCGCCGACTCCGCCGGCCAACTCGTCGCCGAGATCCGGACGGTCCGCACCCGCCCGCTGTCCCCACCCGTCGGCACCGGCCTGATGCGTCTCACCTGGATCGAGGTCGCCGCACCCACGGATGTCCCCGCGACCGACGTGGACGTCATCACGTTGCATACCGCTGATGGCGACGACCCGGTGGCCGAGACGCGTGCGCTCACCACCCGGCTGCTGACCGCCCTGACCGGCTCCGGAGGGGATCTGCTCGTGCACACCACCGCGGGCCTCGCCACCGGCGCGGCGGCCGGACTGCTGCGCGCCGCCCAGGCCGAGCAGCCCGGCCGGTTCGTCCACGTCGAGACCGAGTCCGGCGTCACGCTCGCCCCCGAGCAGCAGCGCATCGCCGTCGCACTCGGTGAGCCGCGTCTGCGGCTGCGCGGCGGCCGGTTCGAGGCGGCCCGCCTCACCCGGGTGCCGGAGCCGCTCACCGTGCCGGACAGCGACACGTGGCTGATCCGGCCGGCGCGGACGGGCACCCTCGACGGCCTCACCGCGGCCGACTCGGCGGAGCCCCGGCGCCCCCTCGCCCCGGCCGAGGTCCGGATCGGTGTGCGTGCGGCGGGCCTCAACTTCCGCGATGTGCTGATCGCGCTCGGCACCTACCCCGGTCAGGGCGTGCTCGGCGGCGAGGCCGCGGGCATCGTCCTGGAGACCGGCGCCGACGTCTCCGGTCTGGCACCCGGCGACCGCGTCTTCGGCCTCGTCGGCACCGGCTTCGGCCCCACGGTCATCGCCGACCACCGGATGCTCGGCCGGATGCCGGACGGCTGGACGTTCCCGCAGGCGGCGTCCGTGATGACCGCGTTCGCGACCGCGTGGTACGGCCTGGTCGACCTCGCCGGGCTGCGCCCCGGCGAGAAGGTCCTGATCCACGCGGCCACCGGCGGTGTCGGTTCCGCCGCCCGGCAGATCGCGCGGTACCTGGGAGCGGAGGTGTACGCCACCACCAGCGCCGCGAAGCGCCATCTGGTGGACCTGGACGGAGCGCATCTGGCCGATTCCCGCAGCACCGCGTTCGCCGACGCGTTCCCGCCGGTCGACGTCGTACTCAACTCGCTCACCGGTGAACTCCTCGACGCGTCCGTCGGTCTGCTCGCGCCGGGCGGCCGGTTCATCGAGATGGGCAAGACCGACATCCGGCACGCCGTCCAGCAGCCGTTCGACCTGATGGAAGCGGGCCCCGACCGGCTCAAGGAGATCATCGCGGAGCTGCTCGGCCTGTTCGCGCGCGGTGTGCTGCACCCGCTGCCGGTGACGGTGCACGACATGCGGCAGGTCCGCGAGGCGCTGGCGACCATGAGCCGCGGCGAGCACACCGGCAAGATCGTCCTCACGGTCCCGCGGCCGCTGGACCCCGAGGGGGCCGTCGTCATCACCGGCGGCTCGGGCACCCTCGCCGGCATCCTCGCCCGCCACCTGGGCCACCCCCACACCTACCTGCTCTCCCGCACGCCACCCCCCGACACCACCCCCGGCACCCACCTCCCCTGCGACGTCGGCGACCCCCACCAACTGGCCGCCGCCCTCGGCCGCATCCCCCACCCCCTCACCGCCGTCTTCCACACCGCCGGAACCCTCGACGACGCCCTGCTCGACAACCTCACCCCCGACCGCATCGACACCGTCCTCAAACCCAAGGCCGACGCCGCCTGGCACCTGCACCGGCTCACCCGTGACACCGACCTCGCCGCGTTCGTCGTCTACTCGTCGGCGGCCGGTGTGCTGGGCACCCCCGGTCAGGGCAACTACGCGGCGGCGAACGCGTTCCTCGACGCGCTCGCCGAACACCGCCGTACGCAAGGGCTGCCAGGGCTGTCGATCGCGTGGGGGCTGTGGGACCAGGCGAGTGGCCTGACCGCGGACCTGACCGAAGCCGACCGGCGCCGTATGCGCAAGGGTGGGGCGAGCGCGCTCACCGCCGAACAGGGCATGCGCATGTACGACGCCGCCGTCCGCACCGGAACGGGCAGTGTCGTCGCCGTGGCGGGCGACCTGCCGCCGGACCTCCCGCTGCTGCGTGGCCGGCCCAAGCCGTCGGCCCGCCGGAGCGCCCGCAACGAGCAGGAACGCCCCACCGACCTGCTCGCCCTCGTCCGGCAGAAGGCAGCGGCCGTCCTGGGCCACGCCGACCCGGAGGAGATCCCGGAGGACGCGGCGTTCCGGGAACTCGGTGTGGACTCGCTCATCGCGGTGCAGCTGCGCAACGGCCTCAACGAGGCGACCGGTCTGCGACTGTCCGCCACGCTCGTCTTCGACTACCCGTCGCCGCGCGCACTCGCCGACCGCATCGGTGAACTGCTGTCCCCGGACGACCCGGTGACCGTGGTGCTCGCGCAGCTCGACCGGCTGGAAGCACTCGTCGCCGGTGTCGACCCGGGCGACCGCCAGGCGGACGCGATCGGAACCCGGCTGGACGCCCTGCTCAACCGCTGGCGGCGGGAGACCCGCCCGACCACGCCGGCCGGCGTGCTGTCCGCGGACGCGACCGCGGACGAGATTTTCGACCTCATCGACAGGGAGCTGCGATGAGAACGGAAGCCGCCCCGAGCGGCACCACCAAGACAGCTCCGGCCACGAAAGGGAGGTGACACATGCAGACCAGGGTCCTGCGCCAACGTGACATCAAGCGGATTCTCTCCGTGATCGGCCGCGACGTGATGATGGACCGGCTGATCAGCGAGCTGCACGACGGGTTCGCCGCGCTCGGCCGCGGCGAGTTCGCCGAGGCGCCGCCGCGTACCGGATTCGTCCGCGGCGGCGACATTCCCGGCGTCATCGAGTTCATGCCCTACCGGGTCCCCGGTGTCGGCGTGACCATGAAGACGGTTTCGTACAGTCCGCACAACTATCCGCGCTTCCGGCTGCCGACGATCGTCGGCACGATGTCGCGCCTCGACGACGACAGCGGCAGTCTGACCGCCCTCGCCGACGCGGGCGTGATCACCGCGATGCGGACCGGCGCGGTCGCGGCCGTCGCGAGCCGGCTGCTGGCCCGGTCCGACAGCGCCACGCTCACGCTGATCGGCGCGGGCGCACAGGCGGTGACCCAGGCGCACGCGCTCAGCAGGGTCCTGCCCATCGAGCGGATCCTGGTCAGCGACACCGACCCCGGCCACGCGGCGTCGTTCGCGGACCGCGTCGCGTTCCTCGGACTGCCGGTCAAGGTGACCGATCCGGCGGAGGCCGCCGCCGCCGCGGACGTCCTGTCCACCGTCACCTCGGTGCCCTCGGGCAAAGGGCCGGTGCTGCCCGCCGAGCCACGGCTGCCGCACCTGCATGTGAACGCCATCGGCGCCGACGAGCCGGGCAAGACCGAACTGCCGAAGGCCCTGCTCGACGACGCGTTCATCTGCGTCGACCATCCGGGGCAGGCCCGCGCCGAGGGCGAGTACCAGCAACTGCCGGACCGCGAGCTCGGCCCGTCGCTGGCGGCCCTGTGCGCGGCACCGGACAGCGCGGCGGACCACCGGGACAGCCTGAGCGTCCTCGACTCGACGGGCAGCGCGTTCGCCGACCACATCGCGTTCGACGTGCTGCTCGGCTTCGCCGACGAACTCGGCCTCGGCCGCAAGGACGCGATCGGATCGACCCCGGAAGACGTCCTCGACCCGTACTCGCTGCCATGGTGACCCCGGAGGGAGGAAACAGCGTGGACCACCAGCTGATCGTGCTCGGCGCGGGAGTGATGGGCACCGGCATCACCACGCTCGCGCTGCGCCACGGCGTCCCCGTGACACTCGTCGACACGTCCGAGGAGATCCTTACGGCGGCGCGGGCGCGGATCGCCACCGAACTGCGGACGGCACAGCTCGTGGCCGGGCCCGCCGAGGCCGACCCCGGTGTGCTGCGGACGGCCACGTCCGCGCTGCCCGCGATCGGTACGGCCACCGCGGTGATCGAGGCCGTCGTCGAGGACGCCGAGGTCAAGGCGGAGGTACTCGCCACGGTCTCGGCAGCGGCGCCCGGTATCCCGGTCATCACGAACACGTCGTCGATCCCGGTTGACGAACTGGCCGACTCCGTGGCCCGGCCCGAGGACCTGCTCGGCACGCACTTCATGAACCCGTCGTACCTGATCCCGACGGTCGAGGTGATCCGCGGACCCCGGACCGGTGAGAAGGCCATGGCCGCCGCCGGGGACCTGCTCGCGGCGCTGCGGCGCAAGCCGATCGTCGTCCGGGACGCGCCCGGCTTCGTCACGAGCCGGCTGCTCCACCCGATGATCAACGACGCGGCGCGGATCGTGCAGGAGGGCACCGCGTCCGTCGAGGACGTCGACGCGCTCATGACGGGGTGCCTCGGCCATCCGACCGGGCCGCTGCGCACCGCGGACCTGATCGGCATCGACAACCTCGTCGACGCGCTGTGGGTGCTGCACAAACGCACCGGCGACGAGCGCAGCCGCCCCTGTGACCTGCTGCTGGGCAAGGTCCGCGAGGGACACCACGGCCGGAAGACCGGCCGGGGCTTCTACGAATACGAGAAGGTGTTCTCATGACCGCACCCGTCAAGGACGACCCCGTCGCGCACGCGTTGGTCGCGTTCCTCAAGACGAAGACCAGGTCGGACTGGCCCGTGGACCGCGACCTGTTCGCGGAGGGCGGCCTCACGTCGCTGTTCGCGATGGAACTGGTCGTGTACCTGGAGAAGACGTTCGACGTCACGATCGCCGGCCCGGACCTCCAGCTCGCGAACTTCCGTACCGTCGAGTCCATGGTCGCACTCGTCCACCGGCTGCGGGCCGTCGATGCCTGAGCGTGACGCGCTGCTGACCGACCTTGTCGGTGACCGGGCCGCCGAGTGGGACACGTCCGGCGAACTGCCGCGCGACCTGCTCGTCCGGCTCGGCGCCGACGGCCTGCTCTGCGCCGAAGTGGCGGCCGAGTACGGTGGTTTGGGACTCGGCAGCCGGGAGAACGGCGAGTTCACCGCACACGTCGGCAGCCTCTGCAGCTCGCTGCGCAGTGTCATGACGTCGCAGGGCATGGCCGCGTGGACCGTGCAGCGGCTCGGCGACGCCGGTCAGCGGGCGACCTTCCTGAAGGAGCTGACCAGCGGGAAACTCGCGGCCGTCGGCTTCAGCGAGCGGCAGGCGGGCAGCGATCTGTCGGCGATGCGGACGCGGGTTCGGCTCGACGGGGACACCGCTGTCGTCGACGGCCACAAGGTCTGGACGACTGCCGCCGCCTACGCGGACCACCTGGTCGTCTTCGGTCTCCAGGAGGATGGTTCCGGCGCGGTGGTGGTCGTGCCCGCCGACACCCCCGGCGTACGCGTCGAGCGCGTCCCGAAGCCGTCCGGCTGCCGCGCCGCCGGCCACGCCGATCTGCACCTGGACCAGGTGCGTGTGCCGGCCGGCGCGGTCCTGGCCGGCTCCGGCGCGTCACTGCCGATGCTGGTCGCGGCGTCACTCGCCTACGGGCGCAAGTCGGTCGCCTGGGGCTGCGTCGGGATCCTGCGGGCCTGCCGCACCGCCGCGGTGGCCCACGCCCGGACCCGGGAGCAGTTCGGCCGGCCGCTCGGCGACCACCAACTCGTCGCCGGGCACATCGCCGACCTGTGGACCGCGGAGCAGATCGCGGCCCGCGTGTGCGAGTACGCCAGCGACCACTGGGACGAGGGCTCGCCCGAGATGGTGCCCGCGACGATCCTGGCCAAGCACGTCGCCGCCGAACGAGCCGCCGCCGGGGCCGCGACCGCCGCACAGGTGCTCGCGTCGGCGGGCGCGAGAGAGGGGCACGTCGTCGAACGGGCGTACCGCGACGCCAAGCTCATGGAGATCATCGAGGGCAGCAGCGAGATGTGCCGGGTGATGCTGGCCCAGCACGCGCTGGCGCTCCCGGCTTGAGAGGACAGCCATGACCATTGTCAAGTGTCTGGTCTGGGACCTGGACAACACCTTGTGGCGGGGCACCGTGCTGGAGGACGACGAGGTGGTCCTCACCGACGAGATCCGCGAGGTGATCACCACGCTCGACGACCGCGGCATCCTCCAGGCGGTGGCGAGCAAGAACGACCACGACCTCGCGTGGGAGCGTCTGGAACGCCTCGGTGTGGCCGAGTACTTCGTGCTGCCCCGCATCGGATGGGGGCCGAAGTCGCAGTCCGTCCGCGAGATCGCCACGGAGCTGAACTTCGCACTGAACACGATCGCGTTCATCGACGACCAGCCCGCCGAGCGTGCCGAGGTGGCGTTCCACCTGCCCGAGGTGCGGTGCTACCCGGCCGAGCAGGCGGCCACGCTCCTGTCGCTGCCGGAGTTCAGCCCGCCGGTGTCCACGGTCGACTCGCGTCGGCGCCGCCTGATGTACCAGGCGGGTTTCGCGCGCGACCAGGCCCGGGAGGCGTACTCCGGTCCCGACGAGGACTTCCTGCGCTCACTCGACCTCTCCATGACGATCGCACCCGCGGGGGAGGAGGAACTCAGCCGCGTCGAGGAACTGACGCTGCGGACCAGCCAGATGAACGCGACCGGCGTGCACTACTCCGACGCCGACCTGCGCGCGTTGCTCACCGACCCCGCCCATGAGGTCCTCGTCGTCACCATGGGCGACCGCTTCGGCCCGCACGGCGCCGTCGGCATCATCCTGCTGGAGAAGAAGCCGTCGACGTGGCACCTGAAACTGCTCGCCACGTCCTGCCGGGTCGTGTCGTTCGGTGCCGGCGCGACGATCCTGAACTGGCTCACGGACCAGGGCGCCCGCGCGGGGGCGCACCTGGTGGCGGACTTCCGGCGTACGGACCGCAACCGCATGATGGAGATCGCCTACCGGTTCGCGGGCTTCGCGGACTCCGATTGCCCCTGCGTGTCCGAGGTGGCGGGCGCTTCCGCCGCCGGCGTCGAACGCCTGCATCTGGAGCCCTCCCCGAGGCCCGCGCCGACGACGCTGACGCTGACCGCCGCCGACATCGCCCCGGTCACCGTTTCCGCAGCAGGGTGACGCCGTCGGCCGTCGTCAGCATCGCCAGGTCCACCCGGTCGTCGTCGCGCAGTGCCGCGTTGAGTTCGCGTACCGCGACCGTGTCCGGGTCCTGCACCGCTTCGTCGGCCACCCGGCCGAAGAACAGCGTGTTGTCGACGACGATCAGCCCGCCGCGGCGTACCAGCGGCAGCGCCGCCTCGTAGTAGGCCGGGTAGCCGGCCTTGTCGGCGTCGATGAACACCATGTCGAACGACTCCGGCCCCGCGCCCGCCTCGTCGAGCAGTCCGGTGAGGACGGTCCGGGCGTCGCCGATCCGGACGTCGATCCGGTCGGCAACCCCGGCCTCCTCCCAGTACCGCTCGCCCACCTCGGGCCACTTCGGCATGACATCGCACGTCACCACACGGCCCCCGGGCGCCAATCCGCGGGCCAGGCAGAGCGTGCTGTAGCCGGTGTACGTCCCGATCTCCAGCACCTGACGCGCGCCGGTCAACCGCACCAGGAACTCGAGGAACTGTCCCTCCTCGGCCTGCACCGGCAGTACGCCACCGCCCGGCAGCTCGGCCGTCTGCGCGCGCAGCCGGCTCAGCACCTCGTCATCGCGCAGGGACACCTTCCGTACGTAAGCGAGCAGCGTGTCGGACAGGGTTATCTGATTAGCCATGCCCGACATGCTAGGCGTACTGCCCGCCCGGCACGTGGACTTGACGCCACGTCAGCGACGCAGCACGGGAAACGGGCTCCAGGGGATTCCCCCTCCGCTGCGCTCACGCCACCACGAAGGCCGCCCAGGCGGCCGCGGGAGCCAGTGCGCACACTCCGGCGCCCCACCACAGCAACCCCTGGTACACGCCGGGCCGCAGCCGCTCGGGAGCGTTGGCCACCACCAGAGCACCATTGGTGGAGAAGGGACTCGCGTCCACCACGGTCGCCGCGGCCGCCAGGGCCATCACCATGCCGGTCGTCCCGATGGCACCGGACTTCAGGAACGGCTCGGACAGCGGCATCAGGGCACCGAGGATCCCGGTGGTCGAGGCGAAGGCCGAGACGACACCGCCCACGTAGCAGATCACCAGGGCGGCCAGCAGCGGGGTGCCGATCGCCGCGATCATCTTCCCCAGGGAGTCCACGATGCCCAGCTCCTGGAGCAGGGCGACGTAGGTCACGATCCCGCACACCAGCAGCACCACGGGCCAGGCGATCTCCTTGGTGGCCTGCTGGGAGGTGCGGGGGAAGAGCAGCGCCAGCAACGCCGCCAAGGTGAGGGCCAGGAAGCCGGTGTCCAGGGAGAGGACCGTGGTTCCCAGCACCAGCGCGACCATCGCGGTCAGCGTCATCACGTGTTCGGCGCCGGGGCGGGAAGCCGGGTCCACTTCCGTGGGATCGGTGTCCTCGTCCAGGTCATGTGGTTCGAGACGCCTGCGCCCGAGGACGAGCCATGACACCGCGGCGACCGCCAGGTTGAAGGCGAAGGTGCCTGCGAAGAGCAGCCCGCCGCTGACGGGCAGATGGTTCTTCTCCAGTGCCGAGTGGACGATGCCGCCCAGGATTCCGGAGGGGGCGAAACTGCCGGCTGCGGCCCCGTTCACCGCCATCAGTCCGGCGTACAGCGGATCGATGCGGTGCCTGACGGCGAACGCGACGCCGATCGGCGCCACGATCGCCACCGCCGCGGGCGAGGCCGCGCCTGTCGCGCAGAGCAGTGCCGCCAGGCCGAAGAGCACCCAGGGGACGGCTCCCACCCGGGCACCCACCGCCCGCACCGCGACACGTACCAGCCAGTCCACCGTGCCGTTGACGCGGGCGATCCCGAAGAGGAACGTGACGGCCACCAGCACCAGGAACATGCTCGCGGGGAAACCCGCCAGCACCTCGTCCGGCGTTCGGTCGAGCGCGACCACCCCGAGCAGAAAGGTGGCGACCAGCGCGAGCAGGCCCATGTTCAGCCCCCGTACCCCGGCGAGCAGGAACACAGCGGCCAGGATCAGGACTCCGGTGAGTTCATTCGGCATGGCCGGCCTCTTCGCGGTCGGCGCTGTGGGGCGTGTCCAGCCACGCCAGGACGGACTCGGTATGCTCGCCCAGCTCCGGGACCCGGCCCAGCCGCCGCGGGTGCTCGCCGTGGAAGGTGACCGGGGGGATCAGGCCCTCCAGCGCACCGACCGGGCTGTCGAACGGAGCCCAGCGTCCACGGTCACGCAGTTGGGGGTGTTCGCTGAACTCCCGCACGGTGCGCTGGCGTGCGTAGGCGATCGACGCCTCCTCCAGCCGCGCCACCAGTTCCTCGCCGGTCAGCGTGCCCGTCACCTCGCTCACCAGGGCGTCGAGCTCGGTGCGGTGCGCCACCCGGTCGGCGTTGCCGGAAAAGCGCGGGTCGTCGCAGAGACCGGGGCGCTGTAGCACGACACCGCAGAAGGAAGCCCACTCCCGCTCGTTCTGGAGCCCGAGATTGATCGTCTGCCCGTCGCGCGTGGTGAACGGGCCGTAGGGGGCGATCGTCGCGTGGCTGGCGCCGGCGCGGGCCGGAGCGGTGCCGCCGTAGCGCGTGTAGTACTCGGCGTATCCCATCCATTCACCGAGGGCTTCGAGCATCGAGACCTCCAACTGCGAGCCCCGGCCGGTGCGGGCCCGCTTCAGCAGGGCCGTGAGGATGCCGGAGTACGCGTACATCCCCGCACAGATGTCCGCGATGGACAGGCCCACCTTGGACGGGGTCTCGGGGGTGCCGGTGATGGAGACCAGCCCCGCTTCGCACTGGACCAGGAGGTCGTACGCCTTGCGGTCGCGGTAGCAGCCGGTACTGCCGTAGCCGGATATGTCGCAGGTGATCAGCCTCGGGTGGCTCCGCGCGAGGACCTGGTGGCCGATGCCCAGGCGGCCCGCGGCGCCGGGTGCCAGATTCTGCACCAGGACATCGGCCCGGTCCACCAAGGCGTGCAGTCGCCGGTTGCCCTCCGGCGAGCGCACATCGAGCTGGACGCTCTCCTTCCCCCGGTTCAGCCAGACGAAGTGGCTGGACATGCCACGCACCGTACGGTCGTAGCCGCGGGCGAGGTCGCCGCTGCCGGGGCGTTCGATCTTGATGACACGGGCGCCCAGGTCCGCCAGGTGGCGGGTGGCGAACGGAGCGGCGACGGCCTGCTCCAAAGAAACCACGAGCAGACCGGACAGGGGCCCGGCGGGGCGTTCCTGTTCAGGGCGAGGATGCGGCTCGGACATGGGGTCCCTCCCATGGGGTCCTGGTTGGTGAGGACTCACTGTGGGCCGCCGCCCGGCCACTGTGAAATGACGAAACCTCGCCAGGACCATGCCCGGTACGTATAGTCCCTGCATGGAGATACGGGAGTTGCAGTGGTTCACGGCCTTGGCCGAGCACGAGCATGTGACGATCACCGCGGAACGGCTCAACATCTCCCAGCCGACCCTGTCCAGGGCCATCCGGCGGCTGGAGCGACGAGTGGGCGTGCCGCTGTTCGACCGGCACCAGAACCGGCTCCGGCTCAACAAGTACGGCGAGGTCTTCCGCGCCCACGCCCTGCGCGCGATCAGTGAGGTCTCCGGCGCCGAGCAGCGCATCACCGCTCTGATCGACCCCGACACCGGCACCGTGGCACTGGGTTTCCTGCACTCCTACGGCACCTGGCTCGTGCCCGACCTCCTCGCCGGATATCGCCGGCTGGCTCCCGGCACCACCTTCGAACTGCGCGGCGACGCCGCCGACGCCGTGGTCGACGACGTCCGCAACAGCAGGCTGGACCTGGGACTGACCAGCCCACGACCCGCCGGGGACGATGTGGAGTGGACACCGCTGCGGGACGAGGCACTGTGCCTGCTCGTCCCACCCGGACACCGGCTGGCCAGACGCCGCCGGGTGCGGACCGCGGAGCTGGCCGATGAGGCGTTCGTGGCACTGGAGCCGGTCTTCGGACTGCGCCAGATCACCGACCGGCTGTGCGCCGCGGCCGGATTCATGCCGCGGGTCGTCCTGGAGAGCACCGAGCTGAGCACGCTGCGGGCCCTGGTCGCCGCCGGCCTCGGTGTGGCCGTCGCCCCTCTCACCGGCAGCCCGTCCGGCCCCGGTGACCACGCCGTCGCCGTGCCGCTCGACGACCCGCAGGCGCGGCGCACGGTCGGCGTGGTCACACTCGCCGGAGGACCACGCGCGCCAGTGGTGGCGAGGTTCTACGACTACGTACGGTCCAGGGCTCATGCGCCGCACGTATGAGCCCGGTGAAGGTTCGGCATTTCACAGCGGACCGGGGACTTCCCAGAATGAGCGCCATGACGACTGAGAACCCGGACCAGGACGCCACCCGCACCGCTGTGGTCGAGGGCTGGCAGGGCCGCTACTTCGAGGACTTCACCACCGGCGACGTGTACCGCCACCCCCTGGGCCGCACGGTCCTGGAGACCGACAACTCCTGGCTCACGCTCCTGACGCAGAACACCGCGCCGCTGCACTTCGACCGCCACTACTCGGCGGGCACCACCTGGGGCAAGCCGCTGGTGGACTCCACCTTCACCCTCGCCCTGGTCACCGGGCAGAGCGTCACCGACATCTCCCAGCATGTGATGGCCAACCTCGGCTGGGACCGGGTCAGGCTGCCGAACCCGGTCTTCGAGGGCGACACCATCTACTCGCAGTCCGAGGTCCTGAACACCCGGGAGTCCGCCAGCCGACCTGACGTAGGCATCATCAGCGTGCGCACCATCGGCTACAACCAGGACGGTGTCATCGTCATCACCTTCGAGCGGACACTGATGGTCTACCGCCGCGGACACGGGCCCCGGTTCGCCGCGGTGGAACCCGTCTGGGACGAGCGGTCCCGCAGGGCCGCGGGACTGCACTGACCGGCTCGGCCCTCCCGCCGGCCACGGTCTGCGTACTGCACTTGGGCGCGGCCGCCCCACGCGGCTGGCGTCCTCGGCCGCCATACCGCCCAGCCGGCCGACGCCCGGTCCGCCGACGCCCGGTCCGTCCAGGGCAGGCAAGGCCGACCGGCCGAGTCGGACACCATGACGCCCTACCCGTGTCGGGTGGGGCGTTCGTCGCGTCCGGGTATCAGATTCCGCAAGGCGACACAATCCGTCCGGGCGCACATCGCGCGGTGCGGGGTGTGGTGCTCCGGGCCATACCGTTGCGGGTTGAGCCACCCCTACGGTGCCGGGCACCGGGGCGCTCCCACTGATCGACGTCAGGGAGCCCTCCGTGTTCCCCCCCCCACGACATCGAGGGAGCCGCCATGCAGCCGCCGCCGTTCCGGGGAATCCTCACCCCGCTGTTCCCCCTCTCCTCCTCGCCGCCGGTCGGGTCGTTGTCGCGTCCGGGACGGCGGGGGGTGCTCACCCGTCTCGTGGCCGTCGTGGCCCTCGTACTCGGAGCGGCCCTGCTCGGCCCGGCGCCGACGGCCCACGCCGCGGCGGGCCTGACCAAGCCCGGTCTGACCAAGGCGGACCTGACCAAGGTCGCGGACTTCGGCACGAACCCGGGCCGGCTGAACATGTACGTCTACCGGCCCGCGTCCCTGCCCGCGGAGCCGGCGGTGGTGTTCGCCCTGCACGGTTGCACCCAGGACGCCCAGGGCTACGCCGACAACTCCGGCCTGCTCTCATTCGCGGACCGCTATGGCTTCCTGCTCGTGTTCGCCGAGACCACGTCGTCGAACAACGCGAACAGGTGCTTCAACTGGTTCCAGAGCAGCGACAACCGCAGGGGCCAGGGCGAAGCCGCGTCGATCCGGCAGATGGCCGCTCACACCGTCTCCGCCTACGGCGCGGACCCCCAGCGCACCTACATCACCGGGCTGTCCGCCGGCGGTGCCATGACGTCGGTGATGCTCGCCACCTATCCGGACGTCTTCCAGGCCGGCGCGGTCGTCGCCGGCCTGCCCTTCGGCTGTGCCACCGACGTCAGCAGCGCGTACCTGTGCATGAACCCCGGGACCGACCTGACCGCGGACCAGTGGGCGCGGCGGGTCCGTGACGGCTACCCTTCGTGGTCGGGCCCGTGGCCGCGCGTGGCCATCTGGCACGGCGACAAGGACACCACCGTCGCGCCGCGCAACGCCGACGAGTTGCGCGACCAGTGGACCGCTGTGCACGGCGTGTCCCAGACGCCGGACCGTACCTCGGTGATCGGCCCGAACTCCACCCGGCACGAGGAGTACCTGGCCGCGGACGGATCGGTGGCCGTGGAGGTGAACCGGGTGCCGGGCATCGGGCACGGCACCCCGGTCGATCCCGGCACCGGAGCGCAGCAGTGCGGCAGCACCGGCGCCGCCTACTTCCTGGACTCGATCTGTTCCAGCTACTGGATCACGCAGTTCTTCGGCCTGAGCGGATCCGCCTCCGACCCCGGTTCGCTGCCCGCTCCGTCCGGCCTGGCCGCCACCGGCGCCACCGACACCACCATCAGCCTGACCTGGAAACCCGTCGACGGCGCCACCGACTACGCCGTCCACCGCGACGGTGCCCAGATCACCACGTCCGCCACGACGTCGTACACGGACACCGGCCTGAGGGCGGGCACATCGCACACCTACGCGGTCGCCGCCCGGGACGCGGACGGCAAGGCCGGACCGCTCTCGGGCGCGGTCACCGCGCAGACGACCGGTGCCACGGCCGTCTGCTGGACCGCCGGCAACTACGCTCACGTCCAGGCGGGCCGCGCCACGACGAGCGCCGGTTACACCTATGCCAAGGGCTCCGGCCAGAACATGGGCCTGTACAACACCTTCGTCACGACCACCTTGAAAGAGTCGCCGACCGGCTACTTCACCGTCGCGAACGACACCTGTCCCTGACCCGGGGACCCGGAACCGGTGGCGGCCGCAGGCACCGCGCCGGAGCGCCCGCGGTCCCGCGCCCGTCATGGCGGCGGCCCACCTCTGAGGGGCCTCAGTCATGGCGGGCGCACCCATGTTCGTCTCCACCGTGCGCGACCTAGCCTCCAGTCCGTCATCCATCCGCACGTCTGGAGGCTCTCCATGGTTCTGCCCCTCGGTGTCGGACGGGCCCCGAGAAGAGGCACCGGCCTCGGCGCTCTCACCCTGGCCGCAGTCGCCGTCCTGCTCCCCTCACCGGCCACGGCCCGGCCTGCTCCCGATGCCCCGGACGGTCACTGCGCCCGTCTGTCCCAGCTGCGTGTCCCGGCGGCGGCACGTCAGCAGGCCGACTGCCTGGACGAGCTGACCACGGCGGGAACGGCGGCCACCGGCCACACCGACCCGGCGGACTGGGCAGGGCTGACGCCGAAGAACCTGGCCACTCCCACCGGAGTGCCCGGGATCCAGATCGACGGCTACTTCCCCGACACCTCCACCACCAACACCAACCACGGGTGGAACCACGACGCCCAGTTCGTCATCCGGCTGCCCGACCGCTGGAACGGTGGCCTGGTCGTGGCCGGCACCCCCGGTAACCGCGAGCAGTACGCCAACGACCGGGCCATCGCCGACTGGGTGCTCGCCCGCGGTTACGCCTACGCCGCCACCGACAAGGGCAACACCGGCCCCGCGTTCTACCGTGATGGCTCCCGGCCGGGCGACGCCGTCGCCGAGTGGAACACCCGCCTCACCCAGCTGACCCGGGCCGCCCGCGCGTCGGTCGCCCAGCGCTACCACCGGCCGCTCGAGCGCACCCTGGTCACCGGGATGTCCAACGGCGGCTACCTCGTGCGCTGGCAGCTGGAGAACCATCCCGAGCTGTACGACGGAGGAGTCGACTGGGAAGGCACCCTGTGGCGCGCGGAGGGTCCCAACCTCTTCACCTTCCTGCCGGCCGCCCTGCGCGACTACCCCACCTACGCGGCAGGCGGCCCCGCGGCCGGCCAGGCGCGCGAGGCGCTGCTCCGCGCCGGGTTCCCGGCCGGCTCCGAGTTCTTGTGGCCGTACCACCACGAGGTCTACTGGGATCTGACGCAGCGCGTCTACCGCGAGGAGTTCGACCCCGGCTTCGATGGGGAGAAGGAAGCCGGCACACCGTATTGCGCCCCGGGGACGGTCCCGGGCTGCGATGCCGACTACGACTACGCCACCCGCTCCTCCGGCGTCCACGCGGCCGTGGAACGCATCGCGTTGACCGGTCGTATCGGCAAGCCGCTGATCACCATCCAGGGCACCCTTGACGTGCTGCTGCCCGCCGGCCGGGGCTCCGACGTGTACGCGCGTATGGTCCGGCAAGCGGGCCTTGGCGGCCGGTACCGCTACTACCGCATCGAGGACGGCACGCACACCGACGCCCTCGTCGACACCTTCCCCGACCGACTCCGGCCCTTGCTGCCGTGTCACCGCTCAGCCTTCACCGCCCTGGAGAGCTGGCTCACCACCGGCCACCGCCCGCCCGCGAACCACACGGTCGTCCGGCCCGCAGGTGCCGACCAGGCGTCCCTGCTCGCCGAGTGCCGTCTCGACGGATGACCGCCCGGCGGCCGTGAGCACGAGCCACGGCCGCCGTACGCCCTCCCCGTACCGTCACCCGGCCGATGCCGGGCGGTGTCCCCGACGCCACACCGCGCGGGTGTTCAGCGTCGAGGAGAGCCGCGAGGTCGGGTCACCGTCCACGAGCACCAGGTCCGCCGAGGCGCCGGGCTCGATCCGCCCGCCACGCGTGGGCGGGATCCCAGGCCGGCTGGGCTGGGCCCTCAGCCACTCCAGCGGATCGTCCGTCAGCGCATCGACAGCCTCCTCATCGCTCACGACCGGCCCCGACAACCGTGTCACGCCGGGCATCCCGCCGGCGGGGGAGAGGCGACGGTGCGCGGGCGCGCCACTCTCGTCGCGTACTCCGCCCTGGTGCGGACCGTACACGCCCCTTTCGGTTTGCCTCTGAGGCAACTCAGCGTATGCTGGCGGTCGCCCAATGTGAGGACCTTGTAACCGCCCTTTATTCCGGATGACTTGGTTCCGCAATCGCCGCTGACTGAAGTGGTCCGTACAAGCAGCGGCGAGGTGTTCACCACCTCGGCGCCTCGCCTGGAGGACTTCATGCCTGAGATCTATTTCCGCGTCCGCTGGCCCGACGGCGAGACCCAGCGCTGTTACTCCCCCTCCACGGTGGTCGAGGACTACTTCACCGCGGGGAGTGCCTACGACCTCGCGGACTTCGTGGACCGCAGCCGCACCGCCCTCGGTATCGCCGGTGAGCGGGTGAGGGAGAAGTTCGGCTTCCACTGCACCGGCGCATCCGACCAGCTCGCGCGGATCGAGCGCACCGCCTCCGCCTACGCCTCCCTCCCGGGAGCCAAGGTCACCGTCGAGGCGCTGGTCAACGCGGACGGGAGCGCACGGTGAGCGCGGCGGTACGGCTGGCCGGAGCCCACTTCCCGGTGGCGGTGGTCGGCGGCGGACAGGCGGGTCTGTCGATGAGCTACTGCCTGCGCCGGCGCGGTGTCGAGCACGTCGTGATCGAGGCGCATCGGGTGGCACACGAGTGGCGCGAGCGTCGCTGGGACACCTTCTGCCTGGTCACCCCCAACTGGCAGTGCAAGCTGCCCGGTTTCCCCTACCGGGGTGACCACCCCGACGGCTTCATGGTCCGCGACGAGATCGTGCGGTACCTGGAGGACTACGTGGCCTTCTTCCGGCCGCCGCTGGTGGAGGGGGTGGCCGTCACCAGGCTGCGCCGGGCCGCGAGCGGTGTGTTCGAACTGAGCACCTCCGAGGGGGACTTCACCACAGACCAGGTGGTGGTCGCCACCGGCCCGTACCACACCCCGTCCGTGCCCCGCATGGCCGAGCGGCTGCCCGAGGGCATCGCGCAGATCCACTCCTCCCGCTACCGCCACCCGGCCCAGCTCCCCGACGGGGCCGTGCTGGTGGTCGGCACCGGCCAGTCCGGCTGCCAGATCGCCGAGGACCTGCACCTGGCCGGCCGGCAGGTCCACCTGGCCGTGGGCAGCGCACCGCGGGTCGCCCGGTTCTACCGGGGCCGCGACTGTGTGGCCTGGCTGGACGACATGGGCCACTACGCCAGGAGCATCGACGAGTTCGGCGACGCCGACGCGGTCCGGATGCGCGTCAACCACTACGTCACCGGCCGCGACGGCGGCCGTGACATCGACCTGCGGGCCTTCGCCCGCGACGGTATGCGGCTGTACGGGCGGCTCACCCGAATCCGCGGTACCGCCCTGGAGTTCGCCGCCGACCTGAAGGCGAACCTGGACCACGCGGACGCGGTGGCCGAGGGCATCAAGGACGCCATCGACGCCTACATCGCCGGGCAGGACATCCCGGCTCCGCGGGAGACCCGGTACGTACCGGTGTGGGAGCCCGCCGAGCAGCCGGGCCACCTGGACCTGGAAGCGGCCGGCATCACCTCCGTGGTCTGGTCGACCGGTTTCCGCCGCGATCACCGGTGGGTCGAGATACCCGTCTTCGACGGGCGCGGCTACCCGATGCACCGGCGCGGTGCCACCAGCACACCCGGCCTGTACTTCCTGGGACTGCCCTGGCAGTACTCATGGGGCTCGGGACGGTTCGAGGCGGTGGGCCGGGACGCCGAGTTCCTGGCGGACCACATCGACGCCTCCCGCCGTACGGCCGACGTCTGCGGCGCCCTCACCGGCGCGCCGGCCGAACTCGCCGCCGCGCTCCCCATCGGCTGAAAGCACCGACATGGTCTTCGACGCACACCGCCACATCGGCGTCCTGCCCGCCTACCCCTTCTACGGGGGCCCGCCCGTCAACCCCGACACCACCGCCCGTGCCACGGTCGGGCAACTGATCGCCGACCTGGACGCGGAAGGCACCGAACGCGCCCTTGTCCTTCCCAACTACGGGGTCCCGGACCCCGCCGTCGCGTTCTCCTTCAACGAACTGGCCGTCGAGGCCGCACAGCGCGACGACCGGATCAGGGCCGGGCTGTGGGTATCGCCCCGGCCCGAGGACCAGGACCGGACCCTCCAGGCCCTGAAGCTGGCCGGTGAGGAGGGCGTGCGCGCCCTGAAACTGAGCTTCCTGCTGGGTGGCCGCCCCACCGACCCGGCCTGCCGGCCCCTGCTCGACCGCATTTTCGCCGAAGCCGCCCGGTACGGACTGGTGGTCCATGTGCACACCTCGCCGGGCGCCGCCTCCGACATCGACGAGGTCGGCCACCTCGTCGACTGGTACGCCGGCCAGGTGCCCGTTCACCTCGTCCACTTCGGTGGTGGGATGAGCGGCCACATCAAGCTCGCCGGCTCCCGGTTCTTCGACTGGATCGCGGCCGGCAAGCGCGTCTACACCGACCTCTCCTGGGCCATCGGCTTCGCGCCCCGCTGGCTCGCCCAGGAGATCGAGCGCCGCGGCATCGGCCACGACCGGGTGCTCTTCGCCAGCGACCAGCCGTGGGGCGACTTCGCGGGCGAGTACGCCCGCCTCGCCGCGGCGACCGGCGGCGGCGCCCTCGGCGAGCTCGTCTTCCGGGACACGTTCGCCGCGCTCTACGACTGACCGACCCGACCACCGCACCGCACAGGGAGACAGCCATGTCCGAAACCCCGGCCAGCGCCGAACTCACCGACGTCGAGCAGCAGTCGCTCAACGAGATCCCGCACCCCTCACTGCCCGAGGGCTCCAGCATCTACGGCTCCACCAAGGTCTTCCCCGACTACCAGGCCGAGAACGGCGAGACCTACTTCACCCTCGTCCACGGCATCGCCCACGAGTCGTCGGTGTCCTTCGTCGCCGTCCTGCAGGCCACCCGCGCCCTGCGCAAGGGCTTCGAGACCGCGATCTACTTCTACGGCCCCGGCTCCCTCAACTGCCTGGCCACCCGCGGCTTCCCGACCACCGGCAACTCCGCCTTCCCCGGCGAGCACAACATCAACAACCAGCTCAAGACGTTCATCGCGGAGGGCGGCAAGGTGTACTGCTGCCGCTTCGGCCTGTCACTGCACGGCGCCCGCGAGGAGGACCTCATCGAGGGCGTCATCCCCACCCATCCGCTCGACGTCCAGGACGCGCTGATCCACTACGCGCGCAAGGGCGCCATCATCAACTCGACCTACCAGCTGTAAGGGGCACGACGTGAGCGTTGGCACCGGAACGACAGGTACGGCGGTGGACGTGCGGATCACGACCCGCGCCGAACTCGCCCTTCGAGGAGTCGCGTTGGACGCCCCCGTGCGGCGGCCGGACGGCGCGGGCCCCAGCGACGACGGACACGTCCTCGTCGACGGTGCCAACGCCGCGCTCCCCACCAACCCCGGCAGTCCCTACCGGGTCCGCGACGGCAAGGTGTGGCTCGGCGACGAGGACACCGGCCTGACCCTCACCGCCGTACGACGGCCGAAGTTCTACGACCTGACCACCGCCGACGGCGTCCCCTACGAGCACATCGCCCGCCTGCACGGCGCCGACGTCCTCGCCACCACCGTCGTGCAGACCTGCGTCCGCTACGCCGAGGCCGACCGCTGCCGCTTCTGCACCATCGAGGAGTCCCTGCGCTCCGGCGCCACGGTGGCCGCCAAGACACCGGCCCAGCTCGCCGAGGTGGCCAAGGCCGCGGTACGGCTGGACGGCATCAAGCAGATGGTGATGACCACCGGCACCACCACCGGCCCGGACCGTGGCGCCCGCACCCTCGTACGGTCGGTGCGCACCGTCCTGCGGGCGGTGCCCGGACTGCCGATCCAGGTGCAGTGCGAACCGCCCGGCGACCTGTCCTGGATCCGCTCCCTGCACGACGCCGGGGCCACCGCGATCGGCATCCACGTCGAGTCCCTGGACGAGGAGGTGCGCCGGCGCTGGATGCCCGGCAAGTCCACCGTCCCCCTGGCCGAGTACGAGGCGGCGTGGGACGAGGCGGTAGCGGTCTTCGGACCGAACCGCGTCTCCACCTACCTGCTGGTCGGCCTGGGTGAGGACCCCGACGAACTCGTCGAGGGGGCGGGGCGGCTGATCGAGAGGGGCGTGTACCCCTTCGTCGTCCCCTTCCGGCCCATGGCCGGCACCCTCGCGGCCCGGGACGGCGTCCCGGCGCCGAGCGCGGAGCGCCTGACCTACGTCACCCGGGGCGTCGCGGCGAAGCTGCGCGCGGCCGGGATGAACGGCGCCGACCAGGGGGCCGGCTGCGCGGCCTGCGGGGCGTGCAGCGTGCTGCGCTCGGCGGGTGGCTGAGATGTACCTCGACGGATCCGCCGCGCCCCCCGCCTCCGGCGAGACTCCCGACATCCTGGCCCTGCTCGGTGACCGCAGCACCCTCGCCCGGCAGCCCGCCTTCCACATCGAGGAAGCCGACGGGCACGGCGGACTGCGTGCGTACCGGCGCCTGCGCCGAGACGTCTTCGTGCACGAGCAGGAGCTGTTCTCCGGTCACGACCTGGACGACTGGGACACCGACCCGCGCACGCTCGTGCTCATCGCCAGGGACCGCACGGGCACGGTCGTCGGCGGAGTGCGGCTCGGCCCGGCGACCGGCGGCCCCGACATCGGGTGGTGGCAGGGCGGTCGCCTGGTCGTCGCCCCGGCCGCCCGCGGAGCGCACGGCATCGGCGCGGCCCTGGTCCGGGCCGCCTGCGCCCGCGCCGAGGCGGAAGGCGCCCTGCGGTTCGACGCCGCCGTCCAGGCCCGCAACGAGGTGCTGTTCCGGCGGCTGGGCTGGCAGCGGGTCCGTGAGGTCACGGTCGCGGACGCGCCCCACGTACTGATGCGGTGGCCGATCGGGCGGATCGCGGCGCAGGCGTCCGCCGCCAAGGCCGCCCTCGGTCCGCTGCTCGCCCCGCTCGCCACCGCCACGCCCGGCTTCGTCGGCGACGACGGCGCGCCGGTCCCCGGCACCGATGTGCTCGCCGCGTGCGACGCCATCGTGCCGTCCATGGTCGAACGCGACCCGGAGTGGGCGGGCTGGTGCGCCGTCCTGGTCAACGTCAACGACCTGGCGGCCATGGGCGCCTCACCGCTCGGGCTGCTCGACGCGCTCGGTGCCCGGGACGCCGCGCACGCGGCACGCGTCCTGGCCGGACTGGGCCGGGCCGCGCGGGCGTACGGCGTGCCCGTTCTGGGCGGGCACACCCAGCTCGGCGTCCCGGCGGCCCTGTCCGTCACCGCACTGGGCCGGACCCGGCATCCGGTGCCCGGCGGCGGCGGACGCCCCGGCCACGCCGTACGGCTGACCGCGGACCTCGGCGGCGCCTGGCGCCCGGGGTACCGGGGCCGCCAGTGGGACTCCACCAGTCACCGCCGTGCGGACGAACTGCGGGCGATGACCGGCGCGGTGGCGGTCACCCGGCCCGCCGCGGCCAAGGACGTGTCGATGGCCGGCATCGCGGGCACCCTCGGCATGCTCGCGGAGGCGAGCGGCTGCGGGGCAGTGCTCGACGTGGCCGCCGTGCCCCGCCCGCCGGAGGCGGCCATGGGCGACTGGCTCACCTGCTTCCCCGGCTACGCGATGCTCACCGCCGATGCCCCCGACGCGCCGCCGCTCGCCGCCGGGCCCGCCGCGGACGCCGTGTGCGGGGTGCTGACCACGGGAGAAGGAGTCGGGCTGCGCTGGCCCGACGGAGACATCACCGAAGCGGTCACGGCCACGGTGACCGGGATGGGAACCGCATGACCACCCTGCGCATGGCGGCCGTCGCCGCCGAGTTCGGCCGCGATCTGGAGGACGCCTTCGCCACCGTCGAACGGCTGATCAAGGAGGCCCGCGCCGAGGGCGTACGGCTGCTCGCCCTGCCGGAAGCCTGCCTGGGCGGCTACCTGCTCAGCCTCGACGACGACACCGCGCTCGACGAGGGGCCGCCCGCCCTCGCCGTGGACGGGCCCGAGATCCGCCGGCTGGCCGCGATGGCCGGTGAGATGACCGTGGTCGCGGGCTACTGCGAGGCGGGCGGGGACGGTCTGCGCTACAACAGCGTCGTCTGCGTCAGCGGCGACGGCGTCCTCGGCAACCACCGCAAGGTGCACCAACCGCTGAGCGAGGACGCCAGCTACGCCTCCGGCGACCGCTTCCACGCCTTCGACACCCCGGTCGGCCGGATCGGCATGATGATCTGTTACGACAAGGCGTTCCCGGAGTCCGCACGGGCGCTCGCGCTCGACGGAGCGCAGATCGGGGTGTGCGTGTCGGCCTGGCCCGGCGCGCGGACCAACGCCTCGGCCGACCTGGCCGAGGACCGCTGGAAGCGCCGCTTCGACCTCTTCGACCGGGCCCGCGCCCTGGAGAACCAGATCGTATGGCTCTCGGCCAACCAGGCGGGCACCTTCGGGTCACTGCGCTTCGTCGGCAGCGCCAAGGTCGTCGACCCCGGCGGCGAGATCCTCGCGGACACCGGAGTCACGGCCGGGACCGCCGTCGCCGAACTCGACGTCGCACAGGCCCTCCAGACCGCCCGCCGGTCCATGGGACACCTGCGCGACCGGCGCCCGGACGCCTACACACCCTCAGGAGCGGCAACCGCATGAGCACGATCAGGATCGCGGCCGCGGCCGCCCACTTCGGTCGCGACCTGGAGTTCGATCTGGCCCGCGTCGGCAAAATCATCGACGACGCGCGCGCATCCGGTGCGGGGCTGCTCGTCCTGCCCGACGCCGCGCTCGGCGGCTACCTCGCCGACCTGCGCCACCCCGATCCCGACGCCCTGCCCCCCGCCCTTGAGCCGGACGACCCGCTGATCCTCGAAGTGGCCCGTCGCGCGGCCGAGATGGTGGTGTGCGTCGGCTACTGCGAGGACGGTGGCACCGAGCGCTACAACGCCGCCGTCTGCGTCAGCGGCGACGGCGTCCTCGGCCGCCACCGCAAGGTGCACCTGCCGGCCGGCGAGGTCGCCGCCTACACCCCCGGCGACCGGTTCGACGCCTTCGACACCCCGGTCGGCCGGATCGGCATGCTCATCGACTACGACAAGACGTTCCCCGAGTCCGCCCGCTCCCTCGCCCTGGACGGCGCCGAGATCCTCGCCTGCCTGTCCGCCTGGCCCACCAGCATCACCAACCGCGCCCCGCGCATGGCCCAGGACCGGCAGGCCAAGCTCTTCGACCTGTACGACCAGGCCCGCGCCGCGGAGAACCAGGTCGTCCTCGCCTCCGCCAACCAGACCGGCGCCATGGGCGGCATGCGCTTCCTCGGCCAGGCCAAGGTCGTCGGCCCCGGCGGCGACATCCTCGCCCGCACCTGGGCCAAGGCCGGCCTCGCGGTCGCCGAGGTCGACGTGGCCGAGGAGATCGACCGGGCCCGTCGCATCCTGCACCACCTCGGCGAACTGCGCCCCTCCGCCTACCGGGAGAGCCCGTCGTGAACATCGCCCTGCTGAGCTACTCCACCAAGCCGCGCGGCGGAGTGGTCCACACCCTCGCCCTCGCCGAGGCCCTCGCGGCGGCGGGCCAGGACGTCACCGTGTGGACACTGGGCCGGGACGGCGACGCGGGCTTCTTCCGCCCCGTGGACCCGGCCGTACGCCTGCGGATCGTGCCGTTCCCGCACGGCCCGGAGAACGAGACCGTCGGCGAGCGCATCCTGCGCTCCATCGACACCCTTCGCGACGCCTTCGACCCGGCACCGTACGACGTCGTCCACGCCCAGGACTGCATCAGCGCCAACGCGGCCGGCCGCTGCGTCCGCACCGTCCACCACATCGACCACTTCACCACACCGGAGCTGGCCGCCTGCCACGAGCGGGCGATCGTGGAGCCGTACGCGCACATCTGCGTCTCACGATCGGTGGCCGGGGAACTGGCCCGGGGATGGGGGCTGACCCCGGTCGTCATCCCCAACGGGGTGGCGTACGAGCGTTTCGCCACCGTTGCCCCGGAAGCCCGCGCCGCCTGGCGCTCCCGCCTGGGCCGCTACGTCCTCACCGTGGGTGGTATCGAACCCCGCAAGGGATCGCTGGACCTGCTGGAGGCGTATGCCGCGGTGCGCACCGCCCGTCCCGATGTGCGGCTGGTGATCGCGGGCGGCGAGACACTGTTCGACTACCGTGCCTACCGGGCCCGTTGGGAGGCCAGAGCCGCCGAGCTCGGTGTCGAGCCGGTCGTGCTGGGGCAGGTCGCCGAGGAGGAACTGCCCCCGCTGGTCGCCGCCGCCGGTGCCTTCGCCTTCCCCTCCGTCAAGGAGGGCTTCGGACTGGCCGCCATGGAGGCGCTCGCCGCGGGCGTTCCACTGGTGGTCCGCGATCTGCCCGTCCTGCGCGAGGTGTTCGACGGCGCCGCCCGTTTCGCACACGCCCCCGACGACCTGGCCGCCGCGCTCGGCGCGGCGCTCGCGGCCGACGACCCGGCCCGGCGGGCAAGGGGCCGACAGCTCGCCGCGCGGCACACCTGGAAGGCGGCCGCCGAACGGCATCTGGCCTTCTACCGCACGCTCGGCTGAGCAGCGCGTTCCACCGCGACCGGCGGCGCGGTCAGCACCGCCGCCATGCTCGAAGGCGCCGCCGGTCCACCCGGGCGTACATCGGCGAGGTGACACATCGCCATGGCCGGATCGTCCCTCAACGGTGCGCACCCGTGCCAGGGGAGCGTCTGGCGTCACGGCCCGGACCGTGCCTCCAGCTCGTCGGACATGCCGAGTGGGAAGGTGGGCCGGGCGGTGGCCGGGGGCGCGGCCGGACCCGAGGCACGGAAGGTGCGCCGGTACGCCGACGGGGCGACCCCCGCCTCCGCCGCCAGGTGCCGGCGCAGCGAGGTGGCGGTGGCGAAGCCGACTTCGTGGGCGACCCGTTCCACCGGCAGGTCGCTGGACTCCAGCAGGTGTCGCGCCCGCCGCAGCCGCTGCTGGGTCAGCCAGCGGCCGGGGCTCAGACCGGTCTCCTCCCGGAAGCGCCGGGCGAAGGTACGGGTGCTCATCGCCGCGTGCGCGGCCAGCTCGTCCAGCGACAGAGGCAGTTCCAGCCGCTCCAGCGCCCAGTCGCGGGTCGGCCCGGTGCCGGTTCCGCTGGCCGGCGGCAGCGGCCGCTCGATGTACTGCGCCTGCCCGCCGTCCCGGTACGGCGGCACCACGCAGCAACGGGCGACCTGGTTGGCCACCTCGCTGCCGTGGTCCTGGCGCACCAGGTGCAGGCACACGTCCACACCGCTCGCCGCCCCCGCGGAGGTCAGCACGTCACCGTGGTCGACGAAGAGCACCTCCGCGTCCAGCTCGACCCGGGGGAACAGCTCCTGGAAGTGGCCGGCGAGCGCCCAGTGGGTGGTGGCCCGGCGCCCGTCCAGGAGACCGGCGGCGGCCAGCAGGAAGGCGCCGGTGCAGATGGACACCAGGCGGGCGCCGGGACGGACGCGGGACAGGGCGGCGAGGGCCTGCGGATCCGGAGTCGCGGCCGAGGCCCGGGAGATCGAGTACGGCGGGATCACCACCGTGTCCGCCTCGGCCAGCACGTCGGGACCGTGCCCGGGAGTGACGGTCAGGTCCGAGTCGGTCCGCACGGGCTGCCCGTCCACGCTCGCGGACAGCACCTCGTAGCGGCCGTCGGCGGAACCCAGGACCCGGTGCGGGATGCCGAGTTCGAAGGGATAGACGCCGTCGAGGGCGAGGACGACGACCTTATGGGCGCCGGGCCGCGGGTCCGGGCGCATCAGGCGGTCCAGTTCGGCCGCGCGGTCGGCGAGGTCATGGGCCCGGGAAGGCGGGGGCAGGGCGGACGCGGGGCGGGCGGCAGGGGCGAGAGGCATGGCAGGAATGTATCGGAGGATGACCTTCTTGCCATCGTGCTGGGGCGGATGGCACGGCCAGGATCGAGGCATGACTTCCACGGACGCTCCTGAGAACTTCGACTCCCCGGCCCAGGCGGCCGTCACGGACTCCCCGGACTCCGCCGCCCCGGACAGTGCCCCTGTGATGCTCGCTCTGCACCAGACGGCCCTCGGTGGCCCCGAGGTCCTGCGGCTGACCGAGCTTCCGCGGCCCGCGCCCGGCCCCGGGGAGATCCTCGTCGCCGTGCACGCGGCCGGACTCAACCCCACGGACTTCAAGCACCGCGCCCTGAGTATTTTCCTGCCGCCCCCGCCGCTGACCCTCGGTTGGGACGTCTCCGGCACCGTGGTGCAGACCGGCTTCGGCGTCACCCTCTTCCAGCCCGGTGACGAGGTGTTCGGCATGCTGCCCTACCCGTACGGGGCCGGCTCCCACGCCGAGTACGTGACCGGCCCCACCCGCGCCTTCGCCGCCAAGCCCGCCGGGATCGACCATGTCCAGGCGGCCGCGCTGCCGCTGGCCGCGCTCACCGCCTGGCAGGCCCTCGTCGAGACCGCGGACCTCCGGGCCGGGCAGCGGGTGCTGATCCACGCCGCGGCCGGCGGTGTCGGTCATCTCGCCGTACAGATCGCCAAGGAGCGCGGCGCGCACGTCACCGGAACCGCGAGCGCCCCCAAACACGACTTCCTGCGCGAGCTCGGCGCGGACGCCTGCGTCGATTACCGCTCCGAGGACTTCACCGACACCGAGGAGCGCTACGACGTCGTCCTCGACGCCCTCGGCGGGGAGACCGCCACCCGTTCCGTGGGCGTGCTCCGCCCCGGCGGCGTCCTGGTCTCCCTGGTGCCGACCGCCGAGGACACCCGGGCCGCGGCGGAGAAGGCACAGGTCCGCGCCGTCACCCTGCTCGTCGAGCACGACCAGGCCGGTATGCGCGCCGTCGCCGAGCTCGTCGACCGGGGCAGGCTCCGCGCCCACGTCTCCGGCACCTTCCCCCTCGCCGAAGGCGCCCGCGCGCACGCCCTGGGGGAGACCGGCCGCACCACGGGCAAGCTGGTCATCACCGTGCGCTGAGACGGGACGGCCGCGAGGTACACCGCCCCGACCTGCCCGGGGCTATGCCCGAGCTCGGCGGGCCACCTCCTCGATCGCGTCCGCGAGGAGGCCGGACAGCTGCGGCGGCAGATCATGTCCCATGCCGGGGATGAGGCGGAACTCCGCACCGGGAACGCTGTCGGCGGTATCCCTGCCGCATACCGGGGGGATCAGCGGGTCCTGCTCGCCGTGGAGGACAAGCGTGGGCGCGGTGATCGTCCTCAGCTTGGGACGGCGGTCGGGCGCGGCGACGATGGCGGCGTAGTGGCGGGCGGATCCGGCCGGGTAGTAGGAGCGCTCGACGTCGGCGGCGAACTGCGCGCGCATGAAGCCTTCGTCGACGGAATAGGCGGGGGACCGTGTCAGCCGCCAGTGGCTGAGCATGTGGTCCACGAAGCCCTCCGGGTCTTCGTGGGCGTCCGGCGGTGTCCGGGTGAACTGCTCTGTCAGTTCCGGCGACGTGGCGGGAAGGTCCGGATTGGCCGTGGTGGACATGATGGAGGTCAGGGAGAGGACGTGGTCCGGGTGGTCGGCGGCGACGAGCTGCGCGACCATGCCGCCCATGGACGCGCCCACGATGTGTGCCTTGGGAACGTGCAGCGCGTCCAGCAGGCCCACGGCATCGGCTGCCATGTCGTCGAGATGGTAGGCGACGGGGGCGGGGTCCCCCTGTGCCACCGCCGTGGCGACGGCCTCCATATCCGGAAGGCCGGCGGCGTCCATTTTTTCGGACAGCCCGACATCGCGGGCGTCGTACCGGATCACGCGGAAGCCCTTGGCCGCAAGGAGCTCGATGAGCCCCAGCGGCCACTGGGTCAGCTGCCCGCCCATCCCCATGATGAGCACGATCGCGTCCCCGTCCTCGGGACCGTGGGACTCGTACTCGATCGTGATTCCGTTCGCGTGTGCGTGAGGCACGGGCGTTTCCCTTCGGTGCGGTTGGTCGGACGGAAGAACCACAACCCGGTCCTCGGGGCCGTGGCGCGGTGCGTCCGGGGCGCTCGGTGACGACCCCGGCCGCCCGGTCAACGGGCGCGGGAACTTCGGACACGGTGCTCCTCGGACACAGAAGCGGCGGGGCCCGCCGTTTCTGTTCCAGCACGATATGGCGAGGCCCGCCGGTTAGCAAACCCGGAGGTCACGCCGTACCCAAGGCTCGTCGCGCCGTGACGGAGGAGGGGATCGCCGACCATGGCACCGACGCTGCCCCGCCTCCCCGTCCGCCGCGCACCGTCGGCTCATATGGGGGCTTCGGACGCCGGCCGCCGTGGACGACGCCGGACCCCGGCGCCGGGCCCGCGGCGGTTCCCCGGCCCACACCCCGACGACGCGACGGGCGGCGACGAGGACGTGCGACGACGGGTCTCACCCGACGAGTGGTCCGGCCTCACGCGACCGTGAGCACGATCTTGCCCTGGATGTGTCCACGGGCGGCTCGTTCGTGCGCCGCTCGGGCATCCGCGAGCGGGAATGTGCTGTCGATGGCGACGCGAAGCGTGCCCGCGTCGAGCAGATGTCCGAGTTCGGCGAGCTGCGCGCCGTTCGAGCGCACTTGGGTGCCGGAGGTCGTGACGCCCAGCTTCGCGGTCTCTTCGGGGTCGTATTCGGCGACGAAGACCGGGTACAACGCGCCGCCGCGCTTGAGCGTGCGCAGGAAACGACTGCTGCCGGGACCGCCGACGGTGTCGAGCACGAGATCAACGTCGTGCGCGATGTCCTCGGGACGGCTCTTGGTGTAGTCGATGAACTCGTCGGCCCCCAGTTCGCGCAGGAACGACTCATGCGTACCCGAGGCGACCGCGATGACGTGCGCACGCTTCCACTTCGCGATCTGTAGCGCGAAGTGCCCCACGCCGCCCGCGGCGCCGTTGATGAGCACCGTCGTCTCGTCGTTCAGTGCCATCGGGCGATGCTGCGCCGCCTGAAAGGGCGACGGATGATCGTGTCCGAGTTCGATCAGGAACTGCCACGCGGTGAGTCCCGCCATGGGCGCCCCCGCGGCGTGCACGTGATCGAGGTGAGCCGGCTTGCGTGCGAGGTCCGACGCGGGCGCGGCGACGTACTCGGCGTACGCGCTGCCTTCGAGGCTGGGGAAGCGAAGGAGACCGAAGACCTCATCGCCGACGGAGAAGCCGTCCACCTCCGCGCCGACGGCCGCGACGACGCCCGACACGTCCGTCCCCGGAATCACGGGCAAGCTCAGCTTGGGCCTCATCTCGGGAGGCACATTGGGCATTCCCTCGCGTACGTACCAGTCGGGGGGATTGACGCCAACCGCGTGCACGCGGACGAGTACCTCACCCGGTTCCGGCTCGGGGATCGGCACCTCCTCGTACCGCAGCACCTCAGGGCCACCGTGCTCGTGCAGCCGGATGGCCTTCATCGTGTTCGTGGGCATGGCCTTCGCCTTTCACCGCGGATGAGCTACCGTTTGGTTTCGGTTTCGGAGCAGTGCTCCGAATATAGGCGGAGCACTGCTCCGATTGTCAAACCAGGAGACGTATGCGAGCCGACGCCAGGAAGAACTGCGACCAGCTCCTCGCGGTCGCGCGTACCGTCGTGACCGAGCAGGGCGCCGACGCGTCGCTGCGCGACATCGCCCGCAAGGCCGGCGTCGGGCTCGGCACGCTGTACCGTCACTTCCCGACGCGGGAGGCGTTGCTCGAGGCCTTGCTCCGCGCCGGCTTCGACGAACTGGCGGCACAGGCGGGCGAGCTCGAGACGTCGGATTCGCCCGGGGACGCTCTCGTTTCGTGGCTGCGCGACTGCGTCGCCTGCGCACATGAGTATCGGGGCGTGGTGGCGCTGATGGTGGCCGCCCTCGAAGACACCGAGTCCGCACTCCATGCTTCGTGTGTCGCGATGCGCGCGGCGGGCACGCGGCTCCTCACCCGCGCTCAGACCGCGGGCGCGGCACGGACCGACATCGATGGCACCGACCTGTTCGCGCTGGTCGGGGCACTCGCGTGGCTCAACGACCAGCCCTCGCTCGCGCCACGCGCCGATCATCTCTTCGACGTCGTCGCGAGCGCGATCCTGACCGAACGAACCGGGCAGTGTCGCCGAGGAGGAACACCACCTCGGCCCGCCGCCTGATGACGCCGCATCGAGCGCACGACGGCGCTGCCGCGGCGGGGCGACCTCAGCATCACCGAGGTCTGCACCGAGGCCGGCTGCGCGTCGCTCGGCACCTTCACCACCCGCTTCACCGAGCTGATCGGCATGCCGCCCGGGACCTTCCGGCGCCGGGCGGCCGATGCGGCGGCCGACCGTGCCGATGCTACTGAGAGCACACCCGGGCCGCCCGCGGCCCGCCGGGCCCGTTCGCCGAGGAGCACGACGTCCGCCGGCGCCGGCTACGAGGCAACCTGCCGCAGGCGTTCGGTCACGCCCAACTCCTCGAGGCGGCGGTACGCCTCAGCGGTGACCCGGACGCCTGAGTCCGCTCACCCCCACCGCTGTGGTGCGTGCGTCACTCGGTGGCCGTGACTCGCCTAGGAGCATCGTGGCCACTGAGTCCGGGCCAGGACGGCATCAGCGACCTGTTCGACCGTGTGTCCGTCGGTGTCGAACCGGAGATCGCCGATCCCGGCACTTTCCAGCAGGGCGGCCGAGGCCACCGCCTGGTCGGCGATCCCCAGCAAGCGCGTGGTGGGCTGCCCCCGCAAGGGGTCGCCCGGCTGTTGCCAGCCCTCACCGCGTCCGCGCCGCATGATCCGCTGCGTCAGTTCCTCCCGTCCGGCGTGCAGCCTGCACAGCGTGATCTCCGCCGGGGACAGCGCATCGCCGTAGGCCATGAGGGCGGCCTCGTCCCGGACCGGGCCGGTGACGACCAGAGCCCTTGCCCCGGCCGTCCGGTAGTTCCGCCACAAGGCCGCCAGGTTACCGGCCTTGAGCCGGTGGTCATCGGCGTCGTCCGCCGGAGCGGGGCCGCGGCAGCCGATCTGGTCCAGATCCAGGTAGGCGGCGGTGTACCCGGCGCGCAGAATCCTCCGGTAGACCGCGAACCCGACCGCGGACTTCCCCACGCCGGTCGCGCCGCACACCCACAGAACCGGGCCGTCGGCACGGTTCACCGCCCCTCCCGGCGGTTCGACGGCGCCGACCGACTGGCTCTGGGGCGGCGGCCATGCGCCGATGCGTGCCAGGACGCGCCGTGCCACCTCGGACACCGGTAAGCCGCTGGTGTCGACACAGGCGTCCGCGAACGCACTCCTGTCGAGGGCGTCGGCTTCCCTCAGCACGTCCTCGACCGGCGTGGCATCGCCTCCCCGGCCGATGAACCGCCGTCGGAGCTCATCGTGGCCGGCACGAAGCCGGCACACCGTCGGCGCGGCCCGCTGAATGCTGTCGGTGTGCACTCCACGGGCAGGATCGACCACTCCGGAAACGATGAGACACTCCACGCCCGCCGCCAGGAAACCTCCCGCCACCGCATCGAGGTTGCGCGCCTTCATCCGGTGCCGCCCCGGGTCGGTCGCGGGCTCGGGATAGCAGATGCCGAGCTGGTCGATGTCGATGAAGCCGACCTCGGTCCCGGCCTGTGCCAACTGGGAGTACAGCTCCCAGGCGACCGTGGTCTTACCGACTCCCGGCGGGCCGCACAGCCACAGAACGGGAAGCACATCACCCCTCACGGGTCCGTCACCGCGTCCGGGGAAGGTGCCGTGATCACAGCGAAGCGGGGCCGGGTCCATCGGCCCATGGTCGCGTCCGCCCTCTCGCCCGTCCACGGATTTACGCCGCCGCGGTCCTCCGGACGGCACAACCCAGGTGCCGAGGATCTGTACCGGATCGCGGGGCAGATCCTCGCCATCCACGGCGCCGAACGCGGCCGTATCGACGGCGGTGGTGAGCGGTGCGTGCCGGCGGTCGGCCGAACCGGCCGCAGCGCGAGCCGGCTCACGCCGCGCCCGGACCCGGCCGCGTGCGGCGGTCCCCTCCGCCGGGCCGGTGCAGTCCGTGTGCCGGTCGGGGTGCTCACCGCTCCCGCTCCGGAATCCGGTGCGGGGTGGCGAGGATGCGTTCGGCGTGGTCCTCGCAGGCGGCGGGGGACAGCGCCTGGAGGCGGGCGGCGTCCCGCGCACCGCATGCGGAGGGGTTCGGGGGGACGGCCCGTCCTTCGGCCTGCCCGGTCAGCGTGATCGCGCAGACGGTGCCGTCGGCGAAGCCCGGAAGCCTGACCCGTGCGCCGGACCGCCGCCCGGGGCCGGGACGGCCCGGCGGGCGGTTCGACCACGGGGAGGAGCCATCGGATCGCGGGTTCTGCGCTCGGCACATCGTCGGACGTAGCGGGTGTTACACCGGCGATGGTAGTCGGGAGTGCACATAGGCCGTGAGTCCGGTGCCCGGCAGGCGGTGCGGGGTCCAGGTGCGGGCGTAGTGGGGCGGACCGGAGCGGGTCCTGGCGAGGGCGGCGGCGGGTTCGCGGGCGGCGTGGCGCAGCAGGGTGTGCGGGGTGGTACTGCGGTTGTTGCCGGTGACGTTCGCCGAGGCGCAGCCGGTGTAGTAGCCGATGGGCGGTGCGTGTGCGCCGCTGACCAGACAGGGCGGGGTGAGTCCGAGGTGGCGCAGGTCGTGCGCGGCGGTGCGGTAGCGGTGGGCGGTGACGCGGGCGTCGGCCGTGTTGCGGTCGAGGACCTGGACTTGCGCGGACAGGTGCAGGGCGAGCAGTACGGCCGCCGAGCCGGCGGCCAGGACACGCGCGCGGGGCGGGCGGACGGCCCGTGCGCAGTGTGCGGCCACGGTGGCGAGGGGGAGGGAGAGCAGGGCGTAGGCGGGCAGCAGGAAACGCGGTGCGGAGTAGTCGATGAGCAGCAGGTACGGGATGCTCAGCGCGGTGGCGCAGGCGATGGGCAGCACGATGGCTTCGCCGCGCCGGGTGCGCCGGGCCAGGACGCAGGCGATGAGGACGAGGGCGGGCAGGGCCAGCCACCACAGGGTCAGCTCGGGGTGGCTGAGCGGCACGTGGCAGGGGCGGCAGAGCAAGGGACCGTTGAGACTGCGCCACGCCATGCCGCCCGCCCAGTGCGCGCCCATACCCCCCTCGGTGGCGCTGGAGACGTGCAGCCGGGCGCCGACCCCGCCCCAGCGGGCGTATGCCTCCGCGATCCACTCGGCGCTGCCCAGGGCGAGCCCGCCGGCCACGGCGAGCGCGGGCGCGGGGCATCGCCAGGCCGGGACGATCGCGCACGCCGTGAGCAGGGGCAGGGCGAGCCACACGCCGTCGGAGAAGCGGAAGCAGGTGGCGGCCGCGACCATGGTGCCCAGGCCGAGCAGGGCGCGTCGCCGCGTATCGGGGAGTGGGGCGCGCAGGAACCAGCCGGTCGCCGCCACCGCGGACAGCGCCACCCACAGGTTGGGCATGGCCTGCGGTCCGTAGAGCACGGTGGTCCACAGGCCGGCGAACAGCAGCGCGGCCAGGGCGGTCCGCCCGGGGCCGAGCAGCGGCTGCCAGACGCGGTAGGCGGCGTACAGGGCGGCGGCGGACGCCAGCGCCAGGACGGTCCGGAGGACGGTGGTGGAGTCGGTGACGGCGAGGACCGGGGCGACCAGAAGGCTGATGCCGCGTGAGCGCGGGGCGCTGAAGTACGCCGCCGGGCGGTGCGGATCCACCTGGGAGAGGTACACCGTCTCGTCCCAGCCGAGCCCCAAGTGCGGTACGACGAGGACCAGTTGGGCAGCCGCGTAGGCGAGGGCGACCAGCGCGGGCCACGGTGTCCGGCGGAGCGGTCGGATGACGGTGCGCACAGCGGTCATGCGGTGAGCACCCCGGTGCCCAGCAGGCCGAACAGCAGCACGCCGACGGCGACGCGGTAGATGACGAAGGCGTTGAAGGAGTGCTTGGCGACGAACTTCAGCAGCCAGGCGATCGAGGCGTAGGCGACCACGAAGGAGACGGCGGTGCCGACGACGAGCGGGCCGACGCCGACTCCGGCGCCGACGGCGTCCTTCAGCTCGTACAGGCCCGCGCCGGTCAGCGCCGGAATGCCGAGGAAGAAGGACAGACGGGTGGCGGCCACGCGGTCCAGGTCCAGGATGAGCGCGGTGGACATGGTGGCGCCGGAGCGGGAGAAGCCGGGGAAGAGCAGCGCGAGGATCTGCGAGCAGCCGACCAGCATGGCGTCCTTGAAGGAGGTGTCGTCCTCACCGCGCTTGTGGCGGCCCATCTGGTCGGCCGCCCACATCACGCCGGACCCGGCGACGAGCGAGCCGGCGACCACCCACAGGGATGCGAGGGGGCCTTCGACGAGCGGCTTCGCGGCCAGGCCCACGATCACGATCGGGATGGTGGCGCAGATGACCCACCAGGCGAACTTGTAGTCATGGTGGTACCGCTGTTCGCGGTGGAGGAGTCCGCGGCCCCAGGCGGAGACGATCCGCACGATGTCGGTGAAGAAATACACCAGCACGGCGGCGATCGCGCCGACCTGGATGACGGCGGTGAAGCCGACCACGGAGGTGTCGTCGACCGGGATGCCCATCAGCCCTTCGGTGATCTTCAGGTGGCCGGTGGAGGAGACGGGGAGGAACTCCGTGATGCCTTCGACGATGCCGAGGACGGCCGCCTGGCCGATGCTGATGGCGCTCATCTGGAATCCGTTTCTGTGGTGGCGGAAGCGGGCCGGGTCCGCAGCGGAACGGCGCGGTGTGGTGGGACCGTCGGAAAAGGGGGGAGGCTCAGCGGCGCCGGCGGGCCAGGGCCTGGCCCGCGCGGCCGCGCCGGCGGGCCCTGCGCCGCTGCCGGGCGCGGTCGGAAGGCGTGGCGCCGAGGCCGGTGAACAGCTCCTCGTGGGCGTGGGCGGCATGGGCCGGGTCGAGGCGGCGGGCCGCGGCGCGGGCCGCCTCGCCCATGCGACGGCGGCCGGGCTCGTCGGCGCTCCCCGTGGCCGGTTCCACGGCGGTACGGCGCGGGCGGGACCTGGGCACTTCCAGGGCCGCGGCAGCAGGGAGACGGCGACGCAGGTCGACCGTCCCGGCGAGCGGGTTGAGCGGGGTCCGCACGACCGGGACGCATCGGGCCGGCCCGATCGCCTTGCCCTGGCCGTGGCGGGTGAGCGGCTGCTCCGCGCGCCGCGCTCCGTCCCTCGGGTGCCGGCCGCGGGCGCCGATCAGCGTGGCCCGCCCGGCGCGGCGGCCGATCAGACGGCCGGTCCGGGCGCCGAGCAGCGCCCCGGCCGTTGGGGCGCCGAGCAGCGCCCCGGCCGTCTGGGCGGCGTCCAGCGGATTGAGGGCCAAAGGCACCGCGGGTCCTTTCCGGCCGTGCGCGCCCAGGGCAGAGTTCTGCCCAGGCACGTGCGCATGGCACACTTGAAGACAGCGGCTTTTACACCGGTGTAGGAGTCCTACACGAGTGTAGGAGATACGGAAAGGGACACCAAACCCATGGGCACCCGCACGCCAGGACACGGTCCCAAGCGGCCCAACGGTGCACGCGAGGCCGAAATCCTCGAACTGCTGCAGCGGGCCGAGGGCGCGCTGACCCCGCGGGAGGTCACCGAACGCCTCGGCGGCGAGCTGGCCTACAACAGCGTGGTGACGATCCTCACCCGCATGCACGCCAAGCAGCTGCTCACCCGCACCCCGCGCGGCCGTGCCTACGCCTACGCCCCCGTGACCGACGACCCCGGCTTCGCCGCCCGCCGTATGCGCTCCGTCCTGGAGGAGCGATCGGACCGCCAGGACGTCCTCGCCCGCTTCGCCGACGGCCTGTCCGCCACCGACGCGGACCTGCTGCGCCAACTGCTCGACCCCGGCCAGTAGGAAGCGGCCGCCCAGATGCGCATCGCCGTCTACATCCCCCTGCTGCTCTCCCTGCTCGCCCCCCTCGGCGCACGCCCCCTGGCGGAGCGATGCGAACCCCGCCTGGCGACCTGGCTGCTCACCGCGTCGTCCCTCGTGCTGGGCGCGGCGACCACCATCTCACTGGGCCTGCTGGCCGTCACCGGACTGATCCGGGTACCCCAGCTGGCCACCCTCGGCCACTGGTCGGCCCACACCGCACAGCGCGACGACCCCGCCGAACTGTCCGTCGCCCTGATCGCCGGCCTCCTGCTCGGCGCCGCCGTCCTCATGGCCGCCCGTATGCTCTGGCGGCGCGCCCGCACCCTGGCCGCCGCCATCCTGGAAGCGGAGTGCATGCCCGCCGAGGACGGTCTGGTCGTGGTCGAGGACGAGGCCCCCGAGGCCTTCGCGGTCCCCGGCCTGCCCGGCCGCGTCGTCGTCTCCACCGGCATGCTGGCCACCCTGGACGAAACCGAGCGCCGGATCCTGCTCGCCCACGAACGCGCCCACCTCACCGCACACCATTACGCCTTCGTCGCCCTGGCCCAGCTCGGCGCCGCCGCCAATCCCCTGCTGCGCCCCCTCGCCACGGCCGTGACGTACACCATCGAACGGTGGGCCGACGAGACCGCGGCCGCCGCCACCGGCGACCGCGAACGGGTCGCCCGCACCGTCGGCAAGGCCGCCCTCGCCGCCCACCACGCGCCCGCCCGCGCCCCGGGCGCCGCCCTGGCGATCCTCGGCCGCCGCGCCCCGCTCGCCACCGCCGGGCCCGTGCCCCGCCGCGTCGCTGCCCTCCTGGCTCCCCCTTTCGGCCGTCACCCCGTCCTGGCCGCCACGACGGCCGCCGTCCTCGCCACCGCGGCCCTGTCCACCGCCGAAGCCGCCCACGACCTCCACCTCCTGCTGGAAGCCGTCGGCGCCTGAGGGGTCCGGCGACACCTGGCCCGACAGGGAAAAGACGGGCCTTCGGGATCTGCCGGCAGCACGTTCACATCGCGCCATGTCTCGCACCTCGCTTTCCGGCCAACCCGCCGGTCCGCACCCCGTCGGACCTGGGCCGGCGCGGCCGCGGCGATGGGAATCCCTTTACCGCGGTGGGAATCCCTTTACCGCTGGCGGGGAACCAATGCGGACAGCCGGATCGGAACCGGGTGCCGCTTCCGTGATGAATTAAAACAAGGCTAAATAATTGGTGAATATTGATTAAAAGAGTCGCTGCGGAAGTCGGAGAAGCCGCAGCCGAAAGGGCTGTCCAAAACTTCACGGATGCGGCGTTGAGTGAAGACATTTTGTCCCCATTCGCACATCAATGTATCCGTCAACGTTTTATTGCCTCAGCCTTGACCGGCATTGACGGTTCCTCCTACGTTTTTGCCGCCGGATTCAGACGTTCCACCTGACGCTGCGGAGAACCGCAAAACGCTTGTCGCAAAATCAACAAGAGGATGCGATGGAGAACACTGCGAGGTCATCGGACGCCTCGCTTTTGCCAGGCAGGCAAGGGCGGGGCGCGGTGACCGCCGGGGCGCCGGGCGCAAAGGGCCGGATGGCCCCGTGAAAACGCTCCGTCCGGCTCACCGATACGAGAAGCATTTGAGATAACGGGATTCCGTGATAGGCCGACGCGACCTGGTCGGTGCGGCGAGAGCAGCAGTAAGTGACCGTTGTTCCTAGAAATGATCTGGTGGGCTTCTTGATGACGTTCGCACGGGCTCGTCAGCGGGCCTCGACCAAGGCAGGGCGGGAATGCAGTACAGGGACGGAGGCGGTGCGCATGGCCCTACCGCAGGGGCGCAGGAGCAGTACCTCGGCCCGGCTGCTGCGGCACGGTTTCACCGACCCCTCGACGGCCCAGCGGCTGCTGGACGCGCCCGAGCTGGCCGGGGTGCGCGGCCATCCGGTGCTGCTGGACGGACTCGGGGCGACCGCCGACCCCGATCTGGCGCTGCGCGGACTGGTGCGGCTGGCCGAGGCGCTTGCGGACGTTCCGGGGGACCGGGACGAGACGGAGCGCGCCGATTCGCGGCAGGCGCTGCTGGACACCCTCGTCACCGCCAAGCCGCTGCGCGACCGGCTGCTCGGGGTACTGGGGGCGTCCGAGGCGCTGGGCGACCATCTGGCCCGGCATCCGCGGCACTGGCGGGCGCTGATGACGTACGAGGCGGCGGACCCGCGCCCGACCACCTCCGACTTCGAGAAGGCGCTGGCCGACGGGGTACGGGACGAGCCGGGGGCGGGGCTGCCGCGGTCGGACGCGCTGCGGGTGGCGTACCGCCGGGCGCTGCTGGCGATCGCGGCCCGCGATGTGTGCGGCACCACCGATGGCACCCGGACCGCCGCTGAACTGACCGACCTGGCGACCGCGACGCTGCGTACCGCGCTGAAGATCGCCGCGGAGGAGCGGCCCGAGGACGCCGCGGCCTGCCGGCTGGCGGTGATCGGGATGGGCGAGTGCGGCGGCCGCGAGCTGGACTACGCCTCGGACGTGGACGTCATCTTCGTCGCCGAGGCCGTGGCCGGGACGGAGGAGCCCGAGGCGATGCGGGCGGCCACCCGGCTGGCCTCCCGGATGATGCGGATCTGCTCGGACGTCACGGTCGAGGGCACCATCCGGCCCGTCGAGGCCGGCCTCCGCCCCGAGGGGCGCGACGGCCCGCTGGTGCGGACCCTCTCCAGCCATCTGGCGTACTACCAGCGCCGGGCCAGGGCGTGGGAGTTCCAGGCGCTGCTGAAGGCCCGTCCGGTCGCGGGCGACGGCGCGCTGGGACGGGCGTACGTGGCGGCCCTCGCGCCGCTTGTCTGGCAGGCCGCCGAGCGCGAGAACTTCGTGTCCGACGTGCGGCAGATGCGCCGCCGGGCGGTGGAGAACCTCCCCGTCGCCGAGGTCGACCGCGAGCTCGAGCTGGGCCCCGGGGGCCTGCGCGACGTCGAGTTCGCCGTGCAGCTGCTCCAGTTGGTGCACGGGCGGTGCGACGAATCGCTGCGCGGCCGCACCACGCTGGACGCGCTCGCGGCGCTGGCCGCGGGCGGCTACGTGGCCCGTTCGGACGCGGCCGCGCTGGACCAGGCGTACCGCTTCCTGCGCTCGGTGGAGCGGCGCATCCAGCTGTACCGGCTGCGCCGCACCCGTCTCCTCCCGGAGGGTGAGGCGGATCTGCGGCGGCTGGGGCGGTCGCTCGGCGCCCTCTACGGCTGGGACCGCCGCACCGAACCGGTGACCGAGCTGGGCACGGTGTGGCGGCGGTACAGACGCGAGGTGCGGCAGCTGCACGTGAGGCTGTTCTACCGGCCGCTGCTGGACGCGGTGGCCCACCTGGGCCCGGCGGGGGCCCGGTTGAGCCCGCAGGCCGCGGGCCGGCGGTTGAAGACGCTGGGCTACGCGGACCCGGCCGCCGCCCTGCGCCATGTGGAGGCCCTGGCGTCCGGGGTGACCCGGAAGGCGGCGATCCAGCGCACGTTGCTGCCGGTGCTGCTGGGCTGGTTCGCCGACTCCGCCGACCCGGACGCCGGGCTGCTCGGCTTCCGCAAGGTCTCCGACGCGCTGGGCAGGACGCCCGGGTATCTGCGGCTGTTGCGCGACGAGGGCGCCGCCGCGGAGAACCTGGCCCGGGTGCTGTCCGCCGGGCGGCTCGCCCCCGACCTGCTGTCGCGCGCCCCCGAGGCGGTCACCGTGCTGGGCACCCGGGAGGGGCTGCGGCCGCGCGGGAGAGCCCAGCTGGAACAGGAGGTGCTGGCCGCGGTGGGGCGCGCCGACGACGCCGAGCGGGCGGTGGCGGCGGCGCGCGGGGTGCGGCGGCGGGAGCTGTTCCGTACGGTGGCGGCGGATGTGATCGAGAGCGCCCGGCTGGTGACCGCGGCGGTCCCGCCGACCGGGAGCCGGCCGCCGGGCGGCGGCCGCGCCCCGGCCACCCCGCGCGAGGACGGGGCGCTCTTGTCGGGCGCCCCAAGAACCGCGCGGCCCGCGGCCGAGCTGCCCGGCGCGCTCCGCGACTTTGAGCCCCATGTCCCGGGCCGCCGCCCGAGCCGTACGGCGCTGCCCGAAGAGCCCGCGAGCCCGGGGGCGCTGGTCGACATGGTCGGTGACGCCCTCTCGGATCTGAACGCCGCGACCCTGGCGGGCGCCCTGCGCGCCGCCGTCCGCGACACCTGGGGCGATGAGCTGCCCACCCGCTTCGCCGTGATCGGCCTCGGCCGCTTCGGCGGCCATGAACTCAGCTACGGCTCCGACGCGGACGTGCTCTTCGTCCACGAGCCGCGCGAGGGCGCCGACGAACAGGAAGCCGCCCGCGCCGCGTTCGCCGTGGCCAACGAGATGCGCCGACTGCTCCAGCTCCCCACCGTCGACCCGCCCCTGCTCATCGACGCCGACCTGCGTCCCGAGGGCAAGTCCGGTCCGCTGGTGCGCACCCTCGCCTCCTACGCCGCCTACTACCGCCGCTGGTCGCTGGTCTGGGAGAGCCAGGCGCTGCTGCGCGCCGAACCGGTGGCGGGCGACCCCGGGCTCGGTGAGCGGTTCATCGAGCTGATCGATCCCCTGCGGTATCCCTCCCAGGGGCTGGGCGAGGACGCGGTCCGCGAGATCCGGCGGCTCAAGGCCCGGATGGAGTCCGAACGGCTGCCGCGCGGGGCCGACCCCACCACCCACACCAAACTCGGCCGCGGCGGTCTCAGCGACGTCGAATGGACCGTCCAGCTGCTCCAGATGCGCCACGGCTGGGCCGAGCCCGGTCTGCGTACCACCCGCACCCGCCAGGCCCTGGCCGCCGCCCACGCCGCCGGGCTGATCTCCACCGAGGACGCCCAGACCCTGGACGAGGCGTGGGTCCTGGCCAGCCGCGTCCGCAACGCCGTCATGCTGGTCCGCGGCCGCCCCGGCGACACCTTCCCGACCGATGTCCGCGAACTGGCCGCGGTGGGCCGCTACCTGGGCTACGGCCCCGGCCACGTCGGCGAGATGCTGGAGGACTACCGCCGCACCACCCGCCACGCCCGTGCCGTGATGGAGCGCCTGTTCTACGGGTACGAGGACTGACCGTCCGGCCGGGCCGCGGTGGCCGGTCTCGACGACACACGGCGTTCGGGTGTCGGAGAGCGCCCCGGCGGCGCCGGGCATCCCGCCCCGGGGGACGGGAGTCCAGCCCGGTGTGCACCCTGCTCGACCTCGCCACGGCGGACGCAGACTTCGGCGTGCACCTGGCCGAGCGAACGACGCCGGTGCCGTCAGGGGCGGGAGCCCGCCGCGTGGGCGCCGCTGGGCAGGGGGTGGCGAAGACGCTCCCACAGCTGTCGTGTGGCGGCTCCCGGATCCGCGTGTGTTCGCAGGGCGCCGTCGCCCCACCGCATGACCAGGCGCCGGTCGGCGTAAGGCGGCCAGGGTGGCAGCGTCCCGCCGGGCCCGCCGTCGCCGTCGGGGCGGCCGGTGCGGGCGAAGGAGACCCACGCCCCGCGCAGAGCATCGGAGAGTTCCCGTGGGGCGTCGGGGCCGGCGAGCGGGTCGGAGAGGTTGCCGAATACGAAGCCGATCTCCGCCATGTGGCAGGCGCCGAGGGCACCGTCAAGGACGGGAGAGGGCCGTGCGAACTCGTACACGAAGGTGTCCGCTCCGTGTGCGGCACGGGCCTCGGCCACCCGGAGGGCCGGAATCCGGTAGGCGTGGTCGCTCATGGCCGCGGACAGCAGGTCGCCGGGGGTCGCACCGGGGTGCGCCGCCGCGTACGTCCCGCGCGCCTCGACGGGGTCCAGCCCGAAGCCGGCCAGGAAACCGTGCAGCACCTCGTCCGTGATCCGCGGACCGATCCCCAGAGGAACGAGGAAGAGGCGGAACTCATCGCTGGTGGTGCCGGTGAGCAGGTCGATGTCCCGACCCGCTCCGCCGGCGAGCGCGTCGATCGGGCGCTCGGGGAGGGTGGTTCCGTCGACGACGGGCAGCACGGTGGTGCCGCCGCCCGCCGACTCGCCCCACTGGCCGGGGTCGGTGGCCTGCGCGATGTCCCGGCCCAGGGCGCCGTCGGCGGCGACGAGCCGCTCGGGCGGTACGGCGGCCAGGCCCTCGCGCGTCGGCTCCGCACCGGCGAGGGCGGCCAGCCGCTCGGTGACGCGCCGGGCGATGTCCTCGGGATGGCTGTGGTGCCCGGCGCCGCTCTGCGTGACCGCACGGCGGAACAGCCCCCGGGCCCGTGGCATGGTCAGGAGCGCGGTGATGCTGATGGCGCCGGCGGACTGCCCGAAGACGGTGACGTTGTCCGGATCGCCGCCGAAGCCGGCGATGTTGTCACGGACCCATTCCAGTGCGGCGATCTGGTCGAGGAGGCCGAGGTTGGACGTACCGTCGGGCAGCAGGAGGAATCCCTCCGCGCCGAGCCGGTAGTTGAGCGTCACGCACACGACGCCCTCGGCGGCGAGCCGCGCGCCGTCGTACGAGGGCAGGGAACCGGCGCCGTTACGGAACGCGCCGCCGTGGATCCAGACCATGACCGGAAGCCGTCCCCCGGTGCGGCCCGGCGCCGGCGTCCACACGTTCACGCTCAGGCAGTCCTCGCCAGGCTCCACGGCTTCTTCCAGGAGCGAAGCCATCGCGGGGAGATAACCGGGCTGGGGCGCGGACGGGCCGGGGACGAACGCGTCGCGCACCCCCGTCCACGGTTCCGGTGGTTCCGGGGGCCGCAGGCGCCGTGGGCCGAAAGGCGCTGCCGCATAGGGAACGCCCATGAACGCCGTGACGACCTCCCCCCGGCGTCCGCGGACCCGACCTGCTGTTGTGGAGACGGTGACGTGCATAAACCCTCATTGACGTGATGACCCTTGATCCGCATCCTCTCCGTGCGTTCGGCGGGCGGACAACGTGTTTTCCGGTGGTTCCGGCTCGTGTAGCGGTGTCCGGCCCGGTCGGGGAAGCAGGAGCGGGGTGGCCAGGATGAGCAGTCCCGCGACCGTGAGAGCGGTGCGTGGGCTGGTGACGTCGGCGAGCAGCCCGCCGAGCGCGGTGAGGATGGCGATGGCCGCCTGCTGGCCGATCGACCAGGCCGACAGGGTGCGGGCGACGAGATGCCCGGGGGTCTGTTCGAGCCGGTAGGTGGCGAGCACCGGGGTGTACAGGCTCATGTTGATGATGATCGCCAGCTCGACGGCGATCACGGTGACGAGGCCGACGACGCCGGGACGGACGAAGGCCAGGCCGATCAGCCAGATGGCGCGCAGGGTACCGACGGTCCGGAAGACCGCCTGCCGGCCGTAGCGGGCCACGACACGGCGGGCCAGCCGCGAGCCGATGAGCCCGCCGACACAGGGGGCGGCGAAGGCGAGGCCGTACTGCCAGGGTGGGAACCCGAGCCGGCGGAGCAGGAGCACGGCCAGCAGCGGCTCGGTGGCCATGATCAGACCGGCGACGAGCATTTGGTTGAGGTAGAGCGCCCGCAGTCCGGGGTGGCCCATGATGTGTCGCCAGCCGTCGAGCAACGCGCCCGCCCGGACCGGGCTTTCGCCGGTCGGTCGCGGCGCTTCCTCCCGGTCGTGGATCGCGGCGAGGCCCAGCGCGGAGAGCAGATAGCTGAGCGCGTCGGCCACCACGGTGGTGACCGGACCGAACAGGCCGATCGCCGCCCCGCCCAGCGGTGGCCCGACCGCGATGGAGCTCCAGTTGGTGGACTCCAGCCGCGCGTTGGCCACGAGCAGGTCATCCGGCCGGACCAGGGCCTTGAGGTAGGCGCCGCTGGCCGCGTTGAAGGCGATCTTGGCCGCGGCGACCAGGGCCGAGATCACCAGCAGCTGGACGAAACCGAGCCAGCCGAAAGCGTAGGCGACAGGGACCGTCGCCATGACCGTGAACCGGGTCAGGTCCGTCACGATCATGACCGGCCGCTTGCGCCGGAACTCCACCCACGGCGCGAGTGGCACCGCGATCAGCGCGCCCACCGCGGGCCCCACCGCGGACAGCGCGGACACCTCAGCGGGTCCGGCACCCAACACCAGCACGGCGATCAGCGGCAAGGCCCCGAACCCCAGCCCGGACCCATAGGCGCTCACCGCATAGGCCGCCCACAGCCAGCCGAACCGCCGGCCCAATGATCTCCTGCCCAACGATCTCCCGCCCACCATGCTCAGCGCCCCTTGACGTCCCACCCGGACACACCGCCGTTGACCGGTGAGAGCTAAGCGAGTGGCACAACAGCAGGTCAAACAACTGACCCGCCACCCAGCCACAACCATCCGTTGTTCACTAAGGTGGATCGGCGTGGATCTCGAGGCAGTACGCACCTTCGTCGCCGTCGCGGAAGCGGGCCAGTTCCAGAAAGCCGCCGTCGACCTGTCGATCACCCAGCAGGCCGTCTCCAAACGCATCGCGGCGCTGGAGCGCACCCTCGGCGTGCGGCTGTTCACCCGCGCCCCCCGCGGCGCCGAGCCCACCATCGACGGGCAGGCGTTCCTGCCCCACGCACGCGAGCTGCTGCGGGTCGCCGAGCGCGCGGTCGCCTCCGTGCGCGTCGGCCACCGCCCGCTGCGCGTCGACGTGATCGCCTCGCGCAGCGCGCAGTCGAGCCTGATGCGCGGCTTCCACTACGCGCACCCCGAGATCGCCCTCGACGTGGTGATGCTGTTCGACATCGACACGGCCGTCGCCGCCATCCGGTCCGGTACGGTCGACGCGACCTTCCGTGCCGTCGCCGCGCCCGGACGGCCCCTCCCCGAGGACATCGAGTCCGTCCGCGTGTTCGACGAGCCGCTCCAGCTCCTCACCGGCCCCGCCCACGCGCTGGCGGGCGCCCGGTCGGTGCCCCTCGCCGAGCTCACCGGGCACCGGATCTGGATGCCCGGCATCGTCCCCGGTACCGAGTGGGCCGCCTACTACGACGACCTCGTCGCCGCGTTCGGCCTCACCATCGAGGCGACCGGCCCCAACTTCGGCTCCGACGTGCTCCTCGACACCATCGCCGACACCCCGGCCCTGGCCACCTTCATGAGCGAGCACACCCGCCTGGTCTGGCCCGCCGGCCACGGTCTGCGCCGCATCCCGGTGACCGACCCGACGCCCGTCTACCCGCACTCGCTCCTGTGGCACCGCGACAACCGCCACCCAGCGCTGGCCACCCTCCGCACCCACCTCGCCACCGCGGCGGCCGGCCACGACGCCGCCGGGACCTGGAGGCCGGACTGGGTGCTTCCGCGCTGAACGCCGCCGGCGCCGCGATCAGGACCAACGGCCTCCCCGGTTCCGAGGTGGTGTTGATCGGGTATCAGCGGCGTGCTTCGATCTTCAGGTCACCCGCGGTCACGTTGCGGATGTGGTCACTGGCGAGCATGTCGTGCGGGAAGCCGAGTCCGATCGCGCTGACCTGGTCGAGGCGGGCCAGTTGGGCTGCGGTGAAGTCGACCTCCAGGGCGCCCAGATTGTCCTCCAGCTGCGCGGGGGTACGGGCGCCGATGATCGGCGTCGTCACGCTCGGATTCCGCAGGGTCCAGGCCAGCCCGACCTGGGCGGGTGTGCGGCCCAGTTCCGTGGCGACCTCCTTCACGACATCAGCGATGGCAAGGTTGCGTTCCGTGAGCGTGCCCAAGGCGAGGTTGAAGCTCTTGCGCGTGCCGTCGTCGGATGCGGCGTTCGTCGCGGTCAGGTCGGCGCGGCTGTACTTGCCGGTGAGCACCCCGCCGGCCAGGGGGGAATACGGGACCACACCCAGCCCCATCTCACGTGCCATGGGAATCAGGTCACGTTCCCCGGTACGTTCGATCAGGCTGTATTCGATCTGTAGCGCGACCAGCGGCGACCAGCCGCGCAGGTCGGCGATCGTCTGCATGCGCGACACCTGCCACGCAGGGGTGTTGCAGATCGCCACGTACAAGACCTTGCCCTGCCGGACCAGATCGTCCATGCCGCGCAGGATCTCCTCGACCGGTGTCGTGAAATCCCACACGTGCAGGTAGAGCAGATCGATGTAGTCCGTACCGAGCTGTCGCAGACTCGCTTCCACCGAAGCGAACAGGCTCTTGCGGTGACCGCCCCCGGAATTCGGGTCGCCGGGCCGGCGCAGCGTCGTGTATTTCGTTGCCAGCACCAGGCTTTCGCGCCGGTCGCGGGCGAATTCACCCAGCAGGCGCTCGGAGCTGCCCTGGGTATAGGTGTTGGCGGTGTCGATGAAGTTGCCGCCTCGCTCGACGTAGAGGTCGAACAGCTTGCGTGCCTCGTCCTGCTCGGCTCCCCAGCCCCAATCGGTGCCGAAGGTCGCCGCGCCCAGCGCCAGCGGTGAGACCCGCAGCCCCGAGCGGCCCAGCAGCCGGTAGGTGTCGAGAGTGAGCGACATCGTGTCCTCCTGCGCTCGTGATCCGTTGTCGGGAACAAGCCTGTGACCGCCGCGAGCCGGGGGTAAGGGAAAGCGGTTCCTGGGAACGCCGGTCCTACCCTGGCTGTTGGAACGGGCATGATGACCCACACCGTGAACGCAACACAGGAACTGGCCGCGTTCCTGCGGACCCGGCGCGAACGGCTGGACCCGGGCGACCTCGGTCTGCCGTCGCGTCGGCAGACCCGGCGGACCCCGGGGCTGCGCCGCGAAGAGGTCGCTGAACTGGCCGGGGTCAGCGTCGACTACATCGTGCGGCTGGAACAGGGCCGTGGGCTGCGGCCCTCAGCGGACGTGGTGGAGGCGCTGGCACGGGCGCTGCGCCTGACCCCCGTCGAACGCGCCTACCTGTTCAACCTGGCCCAGCAGCGCCCCCGCGACGCCGGCAAGCCCGCCACCGTTGCGGCGCCGCCGCTGGCCCGGCTGGTCGCCGACCTGTCCCCGCTGCCGGCCATGCTGGTGAACCACCGCTACGACATCCTGGCCTGGAACCGCGAAATGACGAGGCTGTTGCTGGATTTCGGCACCCTGCCTCCGTCGCAGCGCAATGCGATGTGGCTGTGCCTGAGGCATCCGGAGATACGCGACCTCTACGCCGACCGGGAACGCGTCGTGCGGGAGGGGATCGCCCACCTGCGCGCTGCCTGGGCCGCGTATCCGGAGGACCGGGCGTTGACCGACCTCATCGCCGAATGCATGACTCATGACGCGGAATTCGCGCGATGGTGGGCCGAGCGGGACATCAAGGTCAACGGCCGCGGACACAAGGTGGTGCGGCATCCTGACGCCGGTGTGATCGCGGTGCAATCCGAAGTGCTCATGCCGCTTCAAGATCCGGATCAGCGGTTGCTGATCTTCCGCGCCGCGGACGAGGAGAGCCAGTCGGCGTTGGACCGGTTGTGCGCACGGTGATCTCGAACCGGTTCCGGTGCGCGGTTCTCCGCAGGCAAGGGCGCCGGGTCTATTCCGGTCCTGCTTGGGCCAGGCCGACGAGGGCTTCGGCCTCGCCGGGGTCGAAGGGGGTGGGCCCGTGCCAGTGGAGCAGGAGGATGGTGGCGTCGTCAGCGAGGTGTCCGTGGTGGTAGTCGAGGATGCTGTGGATGAGCCGGCGCAGGGTTTCGGGAATGGACATGCCGTCGGTGAGGTGCGTGGTGATGAAGTCGATGAAGCGGTCGAGTCCGAATTCGCGGCCGCTGGGGTTGCGGGCTTCGGTGATGCCATCGGTGTAGGCCACGATCTGGTCCCCGGGGCCGAGCTGGGCGTGGCACAGGGGCGTTTCCTGGCCCAGGTCGGTACCGAGGGGTGGGCCGGGGTCGCACAGCAGGTGGGTGTTGCGGCGGTCGGGGTGGAAGAGGATCGGTGGGGGGTGGCCGCGGTTGACCCAGGAGAGCACCCCGGTGCGGGTGTCCAGGTCGGCGAGGACGGCGGTGGTGTAGCGGGTGCCGTCGAACTGCTCGGTCAGGACATTTTCGATGTGGTCGGCGATGGCGACCAGACCGGCGCCCTGGCGCCGGCTGTTGCGGCAGGCGGCCACCGCCAGGTTGGCGGTGACCCCGGCCGGGGTGTCGTGTCCCATGGCATCGAAGATCCCCAGGTGAACGACATCGTCAGCCACCGCGTAGTCGAAGGCGTCCCCGCTGACCTGGTAGGCGGGCTCCAGCACGGCACTGAGCACGACCCGGTCACCCGCGAAGGTCAGCGGCGGCATCAGGTTCCACTGCATCTCGGCGGCCACGTTCATCGGCTGGGTACGCACCAGCCGGGCGTAGGAGTCGCTGAGCGCGCGTTTGCTGACCACGATCAGCCCGACCAGGCCCGCGAGGGCTTGCAGGTCGGCGAGTGTCTGCATGTCGCCGTCCTGGCTGGTCACCCCCAGCACGCCGAGTCGCTCGGCGCCGTGCCGCAGCGGTACCCACCACCGGCGCGCCGTCGCGGTGGCCTGTGACGCCGGGGGGTCAGGGCCCGGTGGCTCGGGCTGGACCAGTCCCAGCTGGTAGGCGCGGCCCGCTGTGGTTCCTTCGATCCGCAGCTCGGCGGACCGGCCGCCGGCATCCGCTCCGGCGTCCAGACCGCGGCCGGTGAGCAGGAACAGGAGGTCCTGCTGGAGGTCGGACACATAGATGAGCACATCGCGCAGGCCCACGGCCCCGGCGTGCTGGGACACGTACGCCGGCAGCTGTTCGATGCTGGTCATATGACTGTCGGCGAGGATGCTGCGCATCATCCGGCTGCAGTCGGTCACCCCGGCCATGATCACGCCTTCTCCCGGTTTTCGGCGCAAGATCCCGACAACCCGTCCGGTCGAAGCGCGACGGTTGTACGTCGCGCAGCCGCCCATGGGGCAACGGCGAGCCGACGACCTGCGGACGCCTCGCTTGAACGTGGAGTTCCGTCTCTGCCATCCAGCCTGCCCCCATCGGGCGCCGTGCGCCAGTATCGGAGGCCGGAGAACCTGCGTGTGTGACACCCGGTCCGGTGATCACATGCGCATCGAGGACGTGGTCGGCACGTGATCGGCATCGAGGAGGCCCGCCGGCCGGGCGCACCCGGCGAGCGCACGCACGGTCCACAGGCGTTCGCACAGCGCATGCACCAGCGAGCCGGTACGGCACTCAGCCCTCCCTCGTCGGCCCCGGTTCAGCGGGTCTCGGACACGGCTCGGGACAGGATGCGCAGTCCCTCCCGCGTCTCGTCGGCCGTGATGGTGAGCGCGGGCAGCAGTTTCACCACCTCGCCGTGCACGCCCGACGTCTCGACCAGCAGACCGAGTTCGAAGGCGCGCCGGCTCACCCGCGCGGCGCGGCCCCTGTCGTGGAACTCCAGCCCCCACACCAGTCCGCGCCCCCGATAGCCCTTGACCTCGGTGTGATGTTCCGCCGCGATCGCGGCCAGCGCCTCCTCGACCAGCCGGCCGCCGGCCCGGGTCTGCTTCTCCATGGCGGTGGCGTCCGTCCAGTACGTCCTCAGGGCAGCGGTCGCGGTGACGAAGGCGGGGTTGTTGCCGCGGAAGGTGCCGTTGTGCTCGCCGGGCTCCCAGACATCCAGCTCGGACCGGAACAGGCACAGCGACATGGGCAGGCCGTAGCCGCTGATGGACTTCGAGACGGTCACGATGTCCGGGACGATCCCCGCGTCCTCGAAGGAGAAGAAGGCTCCGGTACGGCCGCAGCCCATCTGAATGTCGTCGACGATGAGCAGTACGCCGTGGCGGAGGCACAACTCGGCCAGGGTGGACAGCCATGCGGGACGTGCGACGTTGACGCCACCCTCGCCCTGCACGGTCTCGACGATCACCGCGGCCGGCCGGTCGAGACCTGATCCGGGATCGTCGAGCAGTCGCTCGAACCACGAGAAGTCCTCTGCCGCACCGCCGAGATAGTGGTCGAACGGCATCGTCGTGACGTGGGTGAGCGGCACACCGGCTCCGGCCCGCTTGAAGGCGTTCCCGGTGACCGCGAGGGCCCCCAGGGACATGCCGTGGAAAGCGTTGGTGAACGACACCACCGTCGCGCGGCCCGTCACCTTGCGCGCCAGCTTCAGCGCCGCCTCGACGGCGTTGGCACCGGTCGGGCCCGGGAACATCACCTTGTACGGCAGGCCACGGGGGTGCAGTACCAGCTCCTGGAACGTGCGCAGGAAGGTGCGTTTGGCGACGGTGGCCATGTCCAGACCGTGGGTGACACCGTCGCGTTCCAGGTAGTCGGCCAGGGCACGCTTGAGCACCGGGTTGTTGTGGCCGTAGTTGAGCGACCCGGCTCCGGCGAAGAAATCGAGGTAGGCGCGGCCGTTCTCGTCGTACATACGGCTGCCCCGTGCGCGGTCGAAGACGGTGGGCCAGGCACGGCAGTAACTGCGGACCGCCGATTCGAGGCTTTCGAAGGTGCTGAGGTCTGGCTGGCTGATGGTCACCACGGTTGTCCTCTTCGGTGAGGGCGGTGCGCGGAATCGAGGGGGCGGAGGACGGGCGGGGATGGGGCCTCACCCCGTATGCGCCTGCTCCGCGCGGACCAGGGACCGGGCCAGGGAGCGGAGGGTGCGGGGAGTGTCGAAGTGGCCGAACGTCAGCCCCGTCAGACCGCGTCGCCGCAGGCTCTCCACCAGTGCGGGAGCGAGGATGACCCGGCCGCCGGCGTCCGCGTAGGTCGGGGCCAGGTCCGTCAGCGGGGTGCCGTGCGTCTCCTGGAAGGCGAGGGCGAGTTCGCGTTCGGACTCGGTGACGGGTGGGAGGACGGGCAGGCCGTCCGCGGGTGCCCAGGAACCGTCCACGTCGAGGTCCGCGACGCCGGGACCGACACCGCGGCCCGCCGAGCCCTCGATGAGCCGGTAGCGGCGCGGCAGGACCAGGGCCACCGCCTCGTGCAGCCGGGCGAGGAGATGCTCGTGGACGTCGTACAGCGTGGACCGGGCGCCGAGGGACACCTGGGCGACGACCTCCTCGCCCTCGACCAGGACGTGTGCCGCGTGGACCCCCGGACACGAGGCCACCGCCTCCCGCACCGCGTCCGTGTCCACCCATACGCCGCCCACCAGCCGGGCCGTGGTGACGACACCGAAGTCCGCGGGCAGCAGCGCGCCCGCCGTCGCCAGTGGCGCGTCCGGCTCCCGGGCGACCCGCTCCAGGAAGCGGGGGAGGAGGTCACCCATACGGTGCACCACCGAGGCGGGGACCATGGTGGTGTCCACGTCGAAGTCGACCACCAGGTCATCGTCGTCGACGTTGATCCACACGATGTTCAGCCAGTGTGTATCCACCGGACGCCACGCGTCCTCGCGCGTCCACCGCACCTCCTCCTGTGCCTCCGCGCCGGCCGGCGGCGGCTGCGAGGGGCCCTGGTAGTTGAAGTACAGAGGGCGCACGGCGGACACGCCCCGTTCGGCCGCGAGCCGTAGCCGTGCCTCCGCCGGGCGGGGCCCGGACCCGACCTCAGCTCCGTAGGACCGCAGCGTGGCCGCGGAGGCGGCCTTGAGGGACTCCCGGAAGCTGGCCGACTCGTCGAACTCCAGCAGGCTGTCCATCATCCGCGACACGCAGTCGATGCTGTCGTCCCCGGGCATCCGGTTGCCGATGGTGCTGCAGCACAGAACGCGGGGAAGCCCCGCGTGGCGGGCGAAGAGCCACGCGATGGCGTGGGTCAGCACCAGCGTCCGGGAGACGCCGTCGCGCCGGCAGATCTCGTCGACGAGCCGCAGCAGCCCCGTGTAGGACACCGACGACATGAGGAAGCGGGGTCCCGACGGCTTCTCGGCGGCCGACGGGAGGACCGCCTGCGGTACGAGGGCCGCCGGGTCGGTGCGGTGCGGATCGTCCCGGCCGGTGGACGCCGACCGGTCTTCCTTCGCCCGGCGGTCCAGGGGATGGGTGATGCGCAGGGCGGGGCGCCGGCCCGCGCACAGGTCCAGGAACTGCTGCCACAGATTGCGCAGTCCTGACCCGTCCGTGACGATGTGCTCGAAGACGAAGCCCACCGAGCGGACCTCACCGCCGCGCGTGAACAGCCGCACGCTCCACGGCGGACGCGGAAAGATCGAACCGCCGACCAGGGGATGCACCCCGGCCGTCCGGAACTCCTCCCGCGACGACTCGTCGGCCACCGACAGCGGCAGCCGCACGTCCGCCGGATCGAACACGACCTGGACCGGCAGATGGTCCGGCCCCAGCAGGAAGGCCGTCCGCAGCACCTCGAACCGCTCCACCAGAGCCGTGAAGGCGTCCCGGGCGGTGTCCACGTCGATACCGGGCGGCAGGTCCCACCACTTCGACCAGGCGATGTCGTACTCGCCCTGCTCCCGCCAGTAGAGCCGCAGCCACCAGCGTTCCTGGGACCGCGTGAGCCGACCGCTGCGCACCACACGGCTCATTCGTTCTCCTCTCCGCGTCCGGGCCGGACCGTGTTCCGGCGCGCCACCTCGAAGGCCCGGTTGATGTCCTCGTGGTCCGTCTCGTACGAGCCGTTCAGCAGTACGTGCTCGACACCTGCCGCGAGATAGGCGCCGAGCCGGGCGCCGACGTCCTCGTGGGACCCCACGAGGAACGGCGCGCTCGCCCGCCCGTTGCGGAACGCGCCCAGCCAGTACGGGTCGGGCACCTTTGAGGCATCGGGCGTGGACTCCTCGGCCACCGCCCGCGTCGCCAGCTGCCGCGACCAGTTGCTTTGCGACAACGTCTTCAGCAGCGTCTCCTGGCGCCCTCGCCAGGTCTCGGGGAAGCGGTCCCGGGCCGTGCGCCAGGCCTCCAGCGGATCGGACCGGGCGATGATCCCGATCCGGATGCCGAAGGTACCGCGGTAGCCGTCGGCCAGCAGCGGTTCCAGGACGTCCCGTTCCCACTCCGGGTACGGGGCGGGATGGGTGATGACGACGTCCGCGACCTCCTTGGCCACCCGGAGGCCGGCCGGAGAGGACCCTGCCACGAAGAGCAGGCACCGCGCCAGGACCTCGGGCCGCGGCTCCAGCCGGAACCTCTCGTACCGGTAGTGCGGCCCCTCCTCGCTGACCTCCTCGCCGGCGAGCAGGCCCCGCAGCACCCTGCCGTACACCAGGAGCCGTTCGTAGCGCTCGTCGTGGCCGAGCAGGTCACCGGTGCTGCGCAGTTCGTCCTCGCGGGCTCCGGCCACCAGGTTGAAGTGCAGCGGGCGGCCGTAGAGCGTGGCGTACGCCGAGGCCATGGCCGCCGCCGTGTGCGGGGGGAGGGACGACGGCTGCACGGCGATCAGCGGCAGCAGCCGGTCCGTGACCGAACCCAGGTAGGCGGCGACCACCCAGGGGTCCACCTCGTGCAGGTTGTGCGGGACCAGCACGCCCGACCAGCCGGCCCGCTCGTACCCGGCGGCGGCACGCGTCAGCCGGGTCCGGAAGTCTTCGTCGAACTCCTCGAACGGGCTCATGGATTCGGGAGTCACGGAGTAGATGTGCACGATCGCCTCGCTGTGGTCAGCCGGCGTCGAGGACGCCTGTGGGGTCGTTGCTGTTGCCCTGCGGGCGAAGGTCCTCCGGGTCGACGTAGTCGCGGGTCCGGCGGATCAGCGTGGTGCTGTTCTGCCCGAACCGGTGGGGCTCGCGCAGGTTGAGCATCTCCAGGCGGCCGTTGTCGCGGGCCCGCAGGGACTCCAGGTAGCGCAGGACCGCCCGGCCCTCGGGATACGTCATCAGGTAGTGCGCGGCGAACACGCCGCCCGCCGGGTCGAGGAGGTCCCAGTACTCGCGGACGAAGGCCAGCGTGTCCCAGGTGTCGATCCAGGCGAAATCCAGCAGTCCGACCGCCTCCCGCACCCGCCCGCTGGAGCCCCGCAGATCACCCTCGATGACCTCGCACACGCCGGTGAGCTCCAGTTCCTCCAGCACCTTCCAGGCACGGGGCGCCGACGACGCGGTGTCCGTCATACGGTCGATGCAGACCAGGCGCGGCTCGTACGGCTCGTCGTAGTAGGCGGCGTGCGCGAGCGGCTGGACCACCTGGCCCTCCGCCGTGCCCAGCAGCGCCTTCTCCGCCTCGTACGCCTCCTTGTTGTCGCGCAGTGCTCGGGCGAGGAACGGGGTGGTGTAGCCCATGCCCACTTCCAGGACCCGCTGCGGGCGCAGGGTACGGACGAGCCAGTAGAGCAGGGGCGCGGTGGAGTCGGTGCACATCTCCGGCACCTGGAGGGACCTCACCGTCGCGGTGAACCGGTCGTCGAGGGCGGGGGCGGGATGGCTGAGCACGGGATCCTCCGTGGAGAGTCGGCGGCTGGTTCGGTGTGCGGGCGGCCGGTCACAGCCGTCTGAACGCGATGGCCGAGCAGGTGTGGGGCCCGAAGACGGCCGTGAGCAGAACATCCCCGGCGGCGAGAGCACCGGCGGCCGCCCGGCGGCCCACGGTGAGGAGGGGGTCCGCGGAGAAGCAGTGGCCGATGTCGGTGACGCGCCCGAGGGCCAGCCGGCCGGCGGGGACGCCGAGCGCGGCGGTCAGGAACCTCTGCGCGGTGGGGCGGTAGTTGGGCAGCACGACCTGGGTGACGTCCTCCCAGGTGAGACCGGAGACGTCCAGGAGCGCGGCCACGCTGTCCGAGGCGAGCCGGGCCGTCGTCAGGACGCCCTGCCGTGCCGGGTCGTCATCGGGCCGTACCGCGGTCCGGCCGGCCACCGCCTCGACCCGCAGGACCGGGCCCGCGGCGGGCGGCCGCCGGGTGAGCAGGCAGGCCGCGGCGCCGTCGCTGAACACCGACAGGCCGCTGGCCATCACCCGGCGCCCGGCGCGGGCCCGGTCCGCGAGCACGAGCAGCACCCGCTCGTACCTTCCCGTCGCCAGCAGCGCCGACGCGGTCTCCAGCGCGGGCGCCAGATTGCCGCAGTCGCGGCCGGACAGGGCGAGGTGCTCGGCCGCCGGCAGGCGCAGCCGTTGGCCGAGCCGGGCCAGGGAGGCAGCGGTGTCGGGGTCGTTCTCGCTGACGTAGACGATGAGGTCGGGCGGGTGCGGAGAGTGCGCGAGGGTCTGTTCGGCCGCGTCGGCGGCCAGTTCCCAGATGTCCCGGGGGCTTTCCCTGAAGTGCGCGATCTCCTCGATCAGCGCGGTCAGATCGGTGTCGGCGGAGGTGGCCAGCTCGGACACCTTACGGGGCTCGCCGAGGGCCTCGCCGACCGCTGAGAGGTAGGTTTTGTCCATGCGCTCCTGCCGTGTGTGCCGGGTCGTCACCAGGTCACGGGAAGGTGGTGCACCCCGTAGAAACCCATGTCGCCGGAGAGCGGCACCTCGTCCCGGGGGACCGCCAGGGCCAGCGTGGGGAACCGCTGGAACAGTGCCGGGAGGGCGACGCGCAGCTCCATCCGGGCGAGGTTCTGGCCGACGCACTGGTGGATGCCGAAGCCGAACGCCATGTGGCCCTGGGCGCGGCGGCCGACGTCCAGTTCGTCGGGCCGGTCGAACTGCGCCGGGTCGCGGTTGGCGGCGGGCAGCGAGACCGTGACCGACTCGCCCTTGCGCAGCACCTGCCCGGCCAGTTCCACGTCCTCCAGCGGGGTGCGGGGTACCCCGAAGTGGAAGATGGTCAGATAGCGCAGGAGTTCCTCCACCGCGCCGTCCGAGAGTGAGGGGTCGGCCCTGAACCGGTCGAGCTGGCCGGGATGGCTCAGCAGTGCGAACGTGCTCAGGCTCAGGGAGCCGGCGGTCGTCTCGTGCCCTGCCGTCAGCAGCAGCACGCCCAGGCCCGCGATCTCCTCGGTGGTCAGCGTGCCGTCCCGCACCAGCTGGCTGAGCAGGTCGTCCGCCGGGTGGCCGCGCCGGTACTCGGTGAGGTCCCGCAGCAGTCCGTCGAGCCGGTCCATGGCGGCCGACGCCTCCGCCGAGGACGCGTCGAGCCGGAACAGGGTGGCGCTGTCGCGCTGGAAGGAGGCCCGCTCCCCGTACGGCACGCCGAGCAGTTCGCAGATGACCAGCGAGGGCACGGGCAGCGCGAACGAGGCGACGAGGTCGGCCGGGGGACCGGAGCGGCCCAGCGCGTCGAGGTGGTCCTCCACCAGTCGCTCGACGCGCGGTTGCAGGTCCTTCATCCGGCGCACGGTGAACCGGCCCGTCAACAGACGGCGGATCCGCGTGTGCTGCGGCGGGTCCATGTCGACCAGCCAGCCCGGCAGCGCGGGCGCGCCGAAGAAGGGGGCGATGCCGGGCCGGGACACCGGGGCCCGTTTCGTCTCCGAGCTCGCGCTGAACCGCTGGTCGGCCAGGACGGTCCGGGCCAGCGCGTGGCTTGTCACCAGCCAGCCGGTGTGCCCGTCCGGGTAGCGCATCCGGCGCAGTCCGCCGCCGGTGCGGTAGGCGGCGAGTTCGGGCGGCGGGTCGAAGGGGTTCTCCCGCACCGTGGGATGCGGGACGGGCGGGTGCGGGGGGACGGTCCGGGTCATGCGCGCACCTCGTTCCTCAGGAAGTCGGCCAGTCTGCGCACCCCGGTCTCGATCTGACGGGGGTCCAGGTAACTGCAGGACAGCCGCAACTGGTCGGCGCCCGCCTCGGTCAGGTGGAACGGTGCCATCGGCGTCCACAGCACTCCGTAGCGGGCCGCCGAGGTCTCCAGGAGGGCGGTGTCCACCCGGACCGGCAGCCGCATCAGGACGAAGAACCCGCCCTCCGGCCGGTTGACGTGGATGCCGTCGGCGGGCCCGAGGTCGAGGTGCCGGTCCAGGGCGTCCGTGAGCAGCCGCAGGTTGCGCCGGTACAACTCGGCCTTGCGGCGGCCCAGTTCCCGCAGGGAGCCGCCGTGCTCCAGCAGCATCCCGCCGACCACTGCCTGTGTCAGCGGGGAGGTGTTGACGGTCACCACGCTCTTGACGGCGGCCAGTTCGTCCGCGAGCAGGACACTCCCGGCGGAGGTGGCGACGGGCTGGTCGGCGACCACATAGCCGACGCGGGCCCCGGGGAAGCCCACCTTGGCGAAGGTGCCGATGTGCACCACGCGCCGGCCGGGGTCCTCGGCCTTCAGCGGCGGCAGCGCGTCATGCGGTGCCGCGGTGAACCCGTAGGCGTTGTCCTCCAGGACGAGGAAGTCCTCCCGCTCGGCCAGCGCGAGCAGCCGACGCCGGTTCCCCGGTGGCATCCGGCTGCCGGCGGGGTTGGCGAAGTCGGGGGCGACATAGCAGGCACGGATGCGTCCGCCGGCCCGGCGCGCCGCCGCACACTCCGCGGCGAGCGCGGCGAGGTCCAGTCCGTCGTCGGTCTCCTCGACGCCGATGACCTCGATGTCGAGGAGGCGTGCGGCGCCGATGATCCCGGCGAAGGAGGGGCTGGCGACGGCGAGCCGGTCGGTGGCGGACCCGAACAGGGCGCGCAGTGTGAGCAGCATGGCCTCCTGGGCACCGACGGTGATGACCAGCGCGCGGTCGGGAACGTCGATACCGTGGTCCCGGCGCAGGGCCGCGGCCACGATGTCATTGACCAGTCCCCGGCTCGGCCCGTACTCGTACAGCGCGCGGCGGGCGTCGCGCGGCTTCAGACCCCGCTCCTGGACGAGGTGGTCGAGGAATCGGTCGACGTAAGCCTGCGGTTCCACGTCGGTCAGGAGATCCGGGTGCGGGGCTCCGGGAGCGAAGGAGATCGCGTCCGGGTAGCGGCTCATCACCTCGTTGAGGAAGCCGATCGAGCGGAGCACGGGATCGTCGAGCGAGCCGTGCAGCCCGTCGAGTTCCCGCAGGGGAGGCGGGGCGGGGCGGTCGGTGCGTGCCATGTCGTACCTCGTCACCGGGAGAGGGAGCGCTGCCAGCGCCGTTCGACCTTGTCGAGGACGTCCTGGCTGTGGATGCGGTGGGCCTGCACGACCGCGAACTCGGCCAGGTAGGTGCGGAAGAGGTCCAGCGGCTCCTCCGCCAGCGCCAGCATGCGCCGGTTCGCGGCCACCGCCGGGGTGCTCAGCTCGCGTACCGCGCGCTCCACCGCCTCGTCCATGGCCTCGGCGGGTACCACCTCGTCACACAGCAGCGCCGCCTCGGGGTCGGTGGCGCGGATCCGCCGCCCGGACAGCACCACCTGACGGGCCAGCCTGGCGCCGGTGAGCCGGCTGAGCCGCAGATTGCCCAGGCCCGGCACGATGCCCTCCTCGGCGGCCGGCAGGCTCAGGAACGCGTCGGTCTCCACGATCACCCGGTCCAGCACCAGCAGCACCTGCATGCCACCGCCGATGGCGAACGTGTCGACCGCGCCGACCCACGGCTTCTGCACGGTGCGCGTCGACCAGGCGGCGGCCGGGTCGGTGAGCAGTCCGCGCTGCATCTTGTGCAGATAGCCCAGTTCGCGGCCGAGGAGGAAACCGGCGAAGGAGATCGTCCCGTTGCGCAGGTCCTTGAGGTTGATGCCGGCGCTGAAGACACGCCGGCCTTGGTACTTCGGATGGTCCACCGGGCCCCCGCGCACCACCCCGACCCGCACCTGGTCGTCCAACAGGACCAGGTCGGTGGCGACTTCCAGGTCGGCGATCAGCCGGTCGTCCTCGGCGTTGAGACAGTGCGCGTTGCGGAAGGTCACATGGGCGGCCGTGCCCGCTCGTTCCACCGTCACCGAGGGCAGCGCCAGGTGCCCCGTCTCCCGGAAGGCGGCGAGGGCGTCCAGGGAACGCGGGGTGGGCAGCAGCATCGCGTCGATCAGATGGGCGCCCACGGCGGGTGAGCGCAGCAGCGCCCCGCACAGGATCGCCTGGTCGATCGCCCGCCCCTCCCGGTGTGCCTGGATCAGCCCGGCCTCGGCGTCCAGTTGGGCGCGGGTGGGCACCAGACCGGGAAACCGCTCGGCCGCCGTGGCGAGCAGCTCCGGCAGGCGCACATACCGGGCGCGGTGGTCGGTGAGGAGGTCGTAGACCGCTTCGGTGTGCAGGGCCAGGAAGGCGCGGCGGGCGTCCCGGGCCGCTTCCAGGAGCACGTCGGCATGGCGCTGTTGCCGCGCGTCGCGCACCGCCTTGGCGGGCAGCGCCGACAGTTCCGCGTCGGCCGAGGCGGTCAGGCGCTGCAACGTCACCGTGTCGTCGGCGAGTACGGAGGTGAAGGGCGGGCGCTGTGTCCGCGCGGGGGCGTTCACGCGGACACCTGCCCGGTGGGCGGTACGGGGTCCGAACCCGAGGGCCGCGCGGGACCGGGGGCGGCGCTCAGCCGGCGTAACTCCCGGTCGCAGGCGGCCAGGTGGATGCCCAGCGCGTCGTCGTAGTCCGCCGTCGAGGACTCCAGGACGAGCTGGCGGCGGACGGCGAGTTCCGGGTCGGAGATGCGGCCCATGAGGACGGTGGCCGTGTGCAGGGCCTCGGTGAGGTCGTCGCTGGCCTGGTCGATCAGTCCCAGGTCGAGGGCGGTGTCGAGGGAGATGTCGTTGCCCCACAGCACGATCTGCCGGGCCCGGCCGGCGCCGAGCTGGTGCACCAGCCGGTGCAGGGCCATGCCTGGCCAGATGTGCCCGTCGTTGACCGGAAGCATCAGCAGCAGGCCCCGGGCCGCTATGCGGAAGTCGGTCGCCAGCAGCAGGTCGAGGGCGGGTCCTCCGCAGGCGCCTTCGGCCAGCGCGATGGTCATGGCGGGCAGCCGTTCCAGTCGGCGCACCGCCCGCTCCCAGCGGTTGACCTCCCGGATGGAGACCTGGCCGGGCCAGGCCCGCGAGTCCGATGCCGTCGCCGCGAACCGCAGGACGACCACGGCCCGTTCGGACCGGTCCTCCACCGCGTCGCAGGTGGCGTTCACGGTGTCGGTCAGGCCGGTCAGGGACTGGGTGCCGTCGATCTCGGCCAACAGGCCCAGTCCGTCGGGCAGCCGGGCCGGGCCCGCAGTGCTTCGTGTCACCGCTCTTCCTTTCGTCACCAGCGCACCAGAGCCGTCTCGATGGTGGAACCGGGCCCCATGGTCATGAGGACCCCGAGCTCGCCGGGCGCCACTCGGCCCTCGGCGGCCAGCCGTTCGTAGGAGAACAGGAACGAACCGCTTGACAGATTGCCGTGGTCGCGCAGAACGCCCGTCGTGTGCCGCACGTCCGCGCGGGACAGGCCGAGGTTGGCGCGGACGGAGTCGACGACCTTCTTGCCCCCCGAGTGGATGATCCAGTGCGCCACGTCCGAGCGGCGCACACCGGTGCCGTTCAGCAGCCGGCCGACCGCCGCCTCGGCGTGCGCGCCCACGACGTACGGCACCTCGGGGTCGAGATAGAAGCTGAACTTGCCGTGGTCCTCGTCCCAGTCGTAGCGCATGGCGCCGACGGCCTCGGGGATGATGCGGCTGGAGAAGCGCAGCAGGGCGGGTCCTTTCCCGGCCGCGGTTTCCGGTTCCGCCTCCTGGCCGCCGTCCCCGTCCTGGCGTACCGCCACGGCCGCGGCGCCGTCCCCGAAGAGGCTGTTGACCACGGACGACCGCATGGTCCCGTCGAACACGTACGCCGCCGAGCAAGCTTCCACACAGACCATGAGCGCCAGCTCACCGGGGTGGGCGCGGGCCCACCCCGCGACGGCCGTCAGCGCGTTGAGGCCGGCGTTGCAGCCCATGCCGACGACGTCGAGGCGCGAGCAGTGGCGATCCAGGCCCAGCTCCTTGATGAACAGAGCGGAGAAGCCGGGGGTGAGGAATCCGGTGGAGGTGACGCAGCACAGATACCCGACGTCGGCGAGGTCGGCGCCGGCCGAGCGCAGACAGCCCTCGATCGCCTCGCGGCCCATGGCCAGTCCGGAGCCGAGGTGTTTGCCGAGCAACTCGCCCTGGGTCTCGACGGCGCGTTCCCCCGTCGGCTTCAGGGGCGGCAGGACCAGGCCGCGGCGCTCGATCGCGCTGTTGAGGAACACGGACCGGACCCGGGGATCGCTGATCCCGAACGCGTCCAGGACCTCCTGTTGGGTGTACGTGGTGGCGGGCACGGCCGTTCCCACCCCGCGCAGACGCGGAGCGGCGGCGGCCAGGTCGTCCAGGGATGAACCCGGGTTCTCCCGCAGGGCACTGTCCAGCATGTACATCACCGTTCCTTCGGCCGGCGGTCGGCCCGGTCAGTCGAGGTAGTCCTCCGGGCCGCCCTCGCGGACGGTGTCGAGGGTGAAGCAGTGGAAGCCGCCGCCGAACAGGCGCCGGTGCCGGTGGCGGACGGGAACCACGGTGAAGCCGTGCCGCTCCAGCTCGCGTATCAGCTCCGGGCACGCCTCGTTGACCAGGACGGTGTCGGGGGACACCGACAGCACGTTGAGGTCGATGAACTTGCTGGTGAGGATCAGATCGTCGTCGTCGTACCGCGGGAAGTTGTCGCTCTCGGGCGCCGGCGGGACGATCAGATCCCACCTGCGCAGCTGCTCGGGCAGCTTCTCCGCCACCGCCTCGGAGCGCACCAGCAGCGTTCCGGGCCGCAGTGCCAGCACCATGCTGTCGATGTGGCTGTCACTGAGCTGGTGCACCCGGTGGATGCGGAACCTGCCTTCCAGATGGCGCTCCAGCCAGTCGCAGCCCAGGGCGTGGTTGGCCGTGGAGACGTTGACGACGATGTCGCGGCCGAGCCGCAGACACTGCGCGCCGTCGAACATCATCTCGTAGCCGACGTCGTAGGGGGAGGGGTGCGGATCCTCGATGGGCTCGGTGGGGCCGCCGGCCGTGCTGGCGCGCACGTAGGACAGGTCGAAGGAGGCGTCCGTCATCAAGGGGCGCGGCATCACCGTCCACGCGGCGCCCTGCCGGAAGTACTCCTGGAAAACCGGGTGGAGGAACTGCGTTTCGAAGTAGCGCGACCGGATCATGGGGGGCGTCTCGATGATCTCGTCGCCCGCGATCAGTGTGTTGTCGCGGATGTTCAGGGGCGGCACCACCGACGCCTCCCAGGCCGGGGTGCGCACCTGGACCGTGGTCGGCGCGATGTCCAACGGGCGGTGCACGGTGACCGCAAGTGATTCCAGCGCCTTGGCGATGCCTTCCAGGTCCTCGTTCAGTTCGTCCACATACCGCTGCTTGATGGGCTGGGACCCGGACCGGGGCGCCGTTCCGGCGGTGAGTCGCGGATAATACCACTCGGAGCGCGAGCTGTTGTCGCCCGCGATGTTGTCGTGGAAGAACAGGTCGAAGGAGAGTTCGCGTTGATGCGAGGTGTAATTCTGCGCGGATCCTACGATCGCTTCTTTGAGTGGAGACCATTCGTCGAAGCTGTTCAACTGCATCGTGGGGTTCCTCCGTGGGGGTGAGCCCGGCCGGAAGGCAGTCCGAAGCGCGCCGATGAAATGCGGCGGTTCTCTCGGAGGTCGTCTTCCCCGGCGAGGCGTATGGCTGAGCCCTCACTGATCGTCCAGCGGCTCCCGGCTTCCCCGATGTGGTGCCCAACCGGCCACTGACAAGCAGACTGTGACACCCAATCAGGTGATCCTCGAGCCTGTCCAGGAATCCGTGACCCTGTACACATTGCTGTAATGAAATTGCAGACACATGGGGATGAGCTAGATCATTTTGATGGGCATCGAGATTCTTTGCGGGAGTGCGAATAAAAGGTTTCTGTATGTGGAAACGATCTGCTGGTGGGTTCACGCTCGGCGGGCGATGTGGACACTGATCTGTCAGCACTGCATGCTGGACTCGTCGGCGGTCCCGACCGAAATTGCTGTGCGGTATTCCAGGAAGGAACACGCGAAGCCCCCATGAGTTCCTTACGCGAAGACGACCCCGTCTATGAGCGCTTCCGATTCCTCGTCAATGCACCGGCGCTGTTCAACGCGGTCGCCACGGCCGCCGAACTCGATGTGTTCGCCCTCCTCGCCACGTCACCCGGCGCGACCTTCGAGGAGATCGGCGCCGAGGTCCCCGTACCGGCCCACCAGTTGCGCGTCCTGCTCCAGGCGGTGTGCGCGACCGGCCTGCTGGAGAAGGAGGACGGGCGGTACCGCAACTCGCCGGTCGCCGCGGAACTCCTCGCCCCCGACACCCCTGACAGCTGGCGCCACATCCTGCTCGGCTGGAAGGAGGTCTACTACCCCGCCTTCGCCCGCATGACCGAGGCGCTGCGGGCCGGCCGCAACGTGGCGCTGGACGACCATCCCGGCGACGAACCCACCCTGTATCAGCGGCTGTCCCACAACCCCGAGCTGGAAGCGGTCTTCCACCGCGCCATGAGCGCCTTCACGCTCCGTTCCGCCGACGCGCTCGTCGACCGCCCGGAGCTGGCCGGCGTCCGTCACCTGCTCGACGTCGGGGGAGGCGACGGCACGACGTCCCTGCGGCTCGCCGCCCGCTATCCCCGACTGCGACTGACCGTCTTCGACATGCCCAGCGTCTCCGCACTCGCGCGCGACAACACCGCCCCCGACGTGAGCGACCGGGTCCGCACCCACCCCGGGGACATCTTCGCCGACGTCTTCCCCGAAGGCGCCGACGCCGTCCTGTTCAGCCATGTGCTGGAGATCTTCGCCGAGGAGCAGATCGTCCACCTGCTCCGCAAGGCGTACGACGCGCTGCCCTCGGGCGGCCGGGTCTTCGTCTACGGCTTCAACGTCTCCGACGACGAGACCTCCGGTCTCTTCTCCGCCCGCCTCGGCCTGTATTTCAACGTGCTGGCGAGCGGCCAGGGCATGGCCTACCCGGCCAAGGACTATGAGACGTGGCTGCGGCGGGTGGGTTTCACCGAGGTGCGTACCATCGGCGGAATGCCCTACGAGCACGGCCTCACCCTGGGCACCAAGAGCTAACGACCGCCACCGTGTACGCCGCTCGGTGGGGCGGCACACGGCCCTACGCAGGGGACGTCATGCGTCATTTTCCCGAACCCGACCCGGGCCGCCCCTCGGTGGGCTCCGCCCGCGCCTACGTACTGTGGCTGGCCGGCCGGCACCGCGCCCCGGCCCTGCTGGCCACCCTCTACGGCGTGGTGTGCACCCTCGCCCAGGCACTGGTGCCCGCCACGGTGGGCGTCGCCATCGACCAGGGACTGGTCGACCAGGACCGGCGGGCGCTCGTGCTGTGGAGCGCCGCCGTCCTCGGCCTCGGCATCGTCCAGGCGATCAGCGGCACCCTGCGGGACCGCTGCTCCCTGACCAACCGTCTGGGCGGCGCCTACCGCACGATGCAGCTCGTCACCGCCAAGGCGGTCGACCTCGGCGCGGAGCTGCCCCGCCGGGTCTCGTCGGGATCCGTGGTGAGCGTCGGCGCCACCGACATCGCCCAGATCGGGGCGGCGCTGGAGAGCACCGCCCGCGGCGGAGGCGCCGTCGTCTCCATCGTCGCCGTCGCCGTCCTCATGCTCACCGCCTCCTGGCAGCTCGGTCTGGTCGCCCTGGTGGGCGTGCCGCTCATCGCCTGGGCCGTCACCCGTCTGATGCGCCTGCTCCACGACCGCCAGCACGACCTGCGTGACCAGCAGGGCGCCCTCACCGACCTGTCCGTGGACATCGTCGAGGGGCTCAGGGTGCTGCGGGGCATCGGCGGCGAGGACGTCTTCGCCGCCCGGTACCGCGAACGTTCCCAGCGGGTACGGCAGGAGGCCGTCCGGGTCGCCTCGGTCGAGGCGCTCGCCGCACTCGGCCAAATCCTGCTGCCCGGACTGCTGATCACGGCCATCGTCTGGCTCGGCGCCCACTACGTCGGCACCGGCCGGCTCGGCCCCGGCGACCTGGTCGCCTTCTACGGCTACGCCGTCTTCCTCGCCGAGCAACTGCGCCGCGCCACCACCACCGTCGACCAGCTCACCCGGGCCCTCGTCAGCGCCCGTCGGGTCGTGGAGTTCCTCGCCCTGGAACGCACCACACCCTCCGGGGGCCGGGCCCTGGCCACCGAGGGGGACCTGCACGACCCCGACGCCGGGCTGACCGTCCCCGACGGCCGGTTCGTCGCCGTGGTGTGCGCTGAGAGCGGGGACGCCCATCGCCTCGCCGACCGCCTCGGCGGCTATCTGCCCGCCCCCGTCACCTACGGCGGAGTCCCGCTGGCCGCCGCGCCGCCCGACGAGGTGCGCGGCCGCATCCTCGTCGTGGACCACGCGTTCCGGCTCTTCTCCGGCCGCCTGGGCCGGGAACTCGACCCCGACGGACGCCTCACGGACGACGCCGGCCGGCTGGAGCGCGTTCTCGACACCGCCTCCGCCCGCGACATCGTCGACGCGCTGCCCGACGGCCTGGACCACGAGGGCTCGGGGGGCCGCGAGTTCTCCGGCGGCGAGCAGCAACGCCTGCACCTGGCACGGGCATTGATCAGGGACCCGGAGGTACTGATCCTCGTCGATCCGACCAGCGCGCTCGACGCCCACACGGAGGGCCGTATCGCCGACCGCCTGGGCATGTATCGCGAGGGAAGGACCACCCTCCTGTTCACCACCAGCCCGCTGCTCCTCGACCGGGCCGAACTCGTCCTCTACGTGGAGGACGGCCGGGTGACGGCCCGGGGCAGCCACGACGAGCTGCTCGCGGACGCCCGCTACCGTGCCGTCGTCACCCGAGAGGTGGCCGTGGCATGACCGCGCTGCCCGTCGCCTCCTCGGCCGAAGTGCGCGCCCGCGCCCGTCGGCTGATGGCCAGGCACCCGCGCGAGCTGACCGGTTCGCTCGCCCTGCACGCCCTGGCCGCCATCGCCGGCCTGGTGGCGCCCCAGCTCCTGGGGCGACTGGTCCAGAACGCCGGGAACGACCCGGACTCCATCACCCCGGCCGTGCTGCTGATCTGCGGGGCCGTCGTCGCGCAGTCGTTCTTCACCTGGCTGGCGATCCCCGCCTCGCTGCGGCTGGCCGAGAAGGTTCTCGCCGACCTGCGCGAGGAGTTCATCGACCGGGTGCTCGAACTGCCCCCGCACACCGTGGAGAAGGAGGGGACCGGCGAACTGGTCACCCGCACCACCCGGGACGTCGACGTGCTGGCGACCACCGTCCGCCTCGCCGTCCCCGACACGCTGGTGGCCTTCTCCACGGTCCTGCTCACCCTCGGCGCCGTCGTCCTGACCTCCCCCGTCCTCGTCCTGCCCTGCCTGGTGGCCGTCCCGGTGCTGTGGATCTCCACCCGCTGGTACCTGCGCCGGGCCCGCGCCGGGTATCTGCGGGCCGGCGCCTCCTACGCGCGGCTCACCGGCGGACTCGGCGAGACCGTCGACGGCGCCCGCACCGTCGACGCGCTGCGACTGGGTCCGCACCGGCTGCGCAGGGTCGCGGAGGACATCGCCGAGTCCTACGCGGCGGAACGCCGCACCCTGTACCTGCGCAGCGTCTACCTGCCCATCGCGGACACCGCGTACATGCTGCCCCTGGTGGCGACCCTGCTGATCGGCGGGCTGCTCCACCTCGACGGCCGTGTGGACCTCGCGGCCGTGACCGCGGTCAGTCTGTATGCGCAGCAGATCATCGGGCCGGTGGACCGGCTGCTGTTCTGGATGGACGAACTCCAGGTGGGCGGAGCGTCGTTCGCGCGCATCCTCGGTGTGCACGAGGCCGCGGGGGAACGGCGGCCGGAGAGCGGCACACCGGCCTCGCAGGACACCGGCGAGACGGACATCGTCCTCAAGGGCGTACGGCACGCCTACCGAGCGGGCCAGGACGTCCTGCACGGCATCGACCTGGCCGTGGCACCCGGTGAGCGGGTCGCCGTCGTCGGTCCGTCCGGTGCGGGCAAGAGCACGCTGGGCCGGCTGCTCGCCGGGGTCCACGCGCCGAGGACGGGCAGCGTGTCCATCGGCGGCACCGACCTGCGCGACCTCCCCCTGGACCAACTCCGCGGCAGCATCGTCCTCGTCACCCAGGAGCACCACGTCTTCCGGGGCACCCTCCGCGACAACCTCCTCATCGCCCGCCCCGCCGCCGACGACGACGCACTGCGGACGGCTCTGACCGCCGTCGGCGCCTGGGAGTGGGCCGCCGGACTCGGACTGGACGCCGAGGTCGGCTCGGGCGCCCACGCCCTCACCCCGGGCCAGGCCCAGCACCTCGCACTCGCCCGGCTGGTCCTCGCCGACCCGCGGGCCGTCGTCCTGGACGAGGCGACCTCCCTCCTGACGCCGCACACCGCCCGCCGCCTCGAGCGGTCGCTGGCCACGGTGCTGGAGGGCCGCACCGTCGTCGCGATGGCCCACCGCCTGCACACGGCGCACGACGCGGACCGGGTCGTGGTCATGGAGGACGGCCGCATCACGGAGGACGGCAGCCACGACGACCTGGTGCGACGCGGGGGTGCCTACGCGCGCCTGTGGCACTCCTGGCACGGGGACCGGCATCCGCCCAGGGCGGAAGCGGAGGGCGCACCGGTGCCGGAGACCCGAAACCGGACGACACGCCCCGGCGGCTGAGCCCGCGGCGGCGCGCCGCTCCCCGGATGCTCCCGTCCAGGCCAACGGATCACGCACCACCCCCATGCGGAAGTGAGGCTGAGATCATGCACGGCACCGATCCCGGCGGCCATGGCCGGGAGCATCCGGACGGCGATGCGGCTGGGCCCTGGCTCGCGACCGACCGGCACCGCTTCAACGCCCGGGAGCACACCCCCGACAGCGTGACCAGGACGCTCACCCCGGACACCGTCCGACGCCTGGCTGAGGGGAGCACCGCCGCGGACGTCCCCGGCCCGGTCACCCTCCTCACGGCCTGGACGGCCGTCCTCCACCGCCACACCCAGCAGCGCGACCTGCTCATCGGGCTGGACCCGGCGTCCTTCACGGACGCGGCCGCCCCGGCCGGAAACACACCGGACGCGGCCACCGTCCCGCTGCGCGTCCGGTTACGGCCCGACGCCGCCTTCGCCGACGAACGCGCCCGGATACACACCGCCGTCACCGAAGCCCTGGCCCGCGACCCCGGCGGCACCCCCGCCACGGACCCCCGCGCGGTGGCCGGCCGCGCTCCCGCGCCCTCCCTCCGGCACGGCACCTGGGACGTCGCGCTCACCCTGGACAGCGGCCCGGTCCACACCCACCTGACCCTGCACTACAACGCGAGCCTGTTCACCCGGGCCACGGCCCAATGGATCCTCGGGCACTGCGCGACCCTGCTCACCGCGGCCGTGGCCACCCCCGGAACCCCGGTGCGCGAACTGCCCGTCCAGGACGAACCGGCGCCCGCCCCCTGGCGGTTGCCCGTCCCCGACGGCTACCGTCCACCCGAGCCCGCCCGCCGCGGCGAAGGACTCGTCGACCGCTTCCGCCGCACCGCGGCCGCCCACCCCGCCCGACTCGCGGTCACCGGCCCCCAGGGCAGCCTGACCTACGCGGAACTGGACCGGGTCAGCGACACCGTGGCCCGCCGTCTGCGCCGCACGGCCGGTCCCGGCGACCGGGTGGCCCTGCTGTACGGACATGACGTGGGCGCGGTCGCCGCGATCTGGGCGGTGCTCAAGACCGGCGCCGCCTACGTCCCCCTCGACCCACGCCAGCCGGACGGACGGCTCACCCGACTGCTCACCGACGCCGACTGCACCACGCTCGTCTGCGACCCCGCCCTCGCCGACCGGGCCGGGAGCCTGGCACGCGGCGCCCGGACCGTCCCGGCCGATCCCTTCGACATCGCCGTGACGTCCCCGGCCCCGCCCGAGGCGCCGACCCCCGGCGACCCGGACGCGCCCGCCTATCTGCTGCACACCTCCGGATCCACCGGCCGCCCCAAAGCGGTCGTGCAGAGCCACGCCAACGTGCTCGCCCACACCCTCGCCTACGCGGACCGGCTGCGCATCGGCCCGCGCGACCACATCCCGCTGCTGGCCCGCTACACCTTCGACGCCGCCGTGATGGACCTGTACGCGGCCCTCCTCACCGGCGCCACCCTGCACGTCGAGGACCCGGTGGCGACAGCCCCCGAACTGCGCGAGCGGCTGAGGCGCGCCGCCACGACCGTCCTGCACACGACCCCCACCCTCTTCCGGCACCTCGTGGGCGACCTGCCGGAGGAAGGCGGACCGGACCCGGCCTTCGCCTCGGTACGCGCGGTCGTCCTCGGCGGTGAGGAGGCCGGCCAGCACGACCTGCGCCGCTTCCTCGCCGCCTTCGGCCGCAACGCCGCCCTGGTGAACGGGCTCGGCCCCACCGAGTGCACGCTCATCGCCCAGTACCTGGCGGGCGCGACCGACCTCGGCGGGACGGCACTTCCCGTAGGCCACCCCGTCGAGGGCATCTCCCTGCGCCTCCTCGACGAGGAGGGCCGCGGCACCGAACTCCTCGGCGAACTGGAGGTGCGCGGCGAGCGGGTGGCCCACGGCTACTGGAACGAGCCGGACGCCACGGCCGCGGCCTTCGGCACCGGTGCGGACGGCACCCGCCACTACCGCACCGGTGATCTGGCCCGCCGCCGCGCCGACGGCGCCCTGGTCTTCGCCGGACGCAAGGACCGGCAGATCAAACTGCGCGGACACCGGATCGAACCCGGGGAGATCGAGGCCGCGCTGCGCTCCCACCCCACCGTCGCCGAGGCCGTGGTGGCGGTCGACACCCGCGCCCCGGCCCCCCGGCTGGTCGGCTACGTCACCCCCGCCACCGGATTCCCACCGGACACCGGGGAACTGCTCGCCTACCTCGCCCGGACCCTGCCCGACCACGCGGTGCCCTGGCGGATCGTCGCCCTCGACCGGCTGCCGCTCGGCCCGACCGGCAAGGTCGACCGCGCCCGGCTGCCCGCCCCCGGGGAACTGCCCTCCGACGCGGCGGCCGCACCCACCACCCCGCTGGAGCGCACGGTGGCCCAGCTGTGGTGCCGGGTCCTCGGCACCGACTCCGCCGACCTGCACGGCAACTTCATGGCGGCGGGCGGAGACTCGGTGCGGCTGCTGACCCTGCTGGGCGATGTCCGGCGCGAACTCGACGCGGAGGTGCCCCTGTTGGAGTTCCTCGCCGCCCCGACCATCGACACCCTGGTCAAGCTGATCGAACGGGAGACCTGATGCTGATCCTGCCCGCCGACCGCGCCAAGGCCCCCGCGTCCGGCACCGGACACCCCCGCGCCGCCCGGATCCTCATCGGCAACGACTTCAGCGAGGACGTACGGACCGACCGGGGCTGGACCGGCTGGTGGGTCCAGCGCCTGGTGTGGTTCGCGGAACCGGGCGACATCCTGGTCCTGCCGGTCCGCCCGGAGGAGGCGTTCGTGGAGTACGTCACCTCCCTCACCGGCACCCCACCGGACTCCCTCACCATCGTCGTCCCGCCCGCGCACGCCGGCAGCGAGGGGACCCTCTCCCCGGGCCGGCTCGCCGACCCCCGGTTCGCGCGGATGCTCGATGAGGCCATCGGGGAGCGGGAGGTGACCCAGGTGTCGGCGCTGTGGCCGGACACCGCCGTCGCACGGCTCGCCCGCACCCTCGGCGCCACCGGGGCGACCCCCGGGCACGGCTTCATCGACCAGGCCGGCGGTGTGATGGTCAACAGCAAGTCCGCGTTCCGCACCATCGCGGCGGGCGCCGGAGTGCCGCTGCCGCCGGGAGCCGTCGGCATCAGCCCGGAGGCGGCGGAGGAGTCGGTGTGGGAACTCCTCACGGGCGGCCCCGTGGTGGTCAAGCACGACTTCCTCTCCGGCGGGCGTGGTAACGAGATCCTCACCAGGGGCGAGCCGTTCCGGCCCATCGGCGCCCGGCGCGTGGTGCGCGTCTCCAGCCGCGAGGAGGTGCGTTCCTACCTGGGACAGCAGTGGGAGTGGCTGACGGCGGGCGGCCGCGGCCGGCCCGTCGTGGAGCGGTACGTCCGCGACAGCTCGGCCTTCTTCGTGGAGTTCCTCGTCACCGACGACGGTGTACGGCTCACCGGACACGGGGAACTTTTGTCCGCGCCCTACGCCGTGGGCCAGATCATGCCGTCGCAGGGACTGGAACCGGAGGTACTGGAGCGCATCGTCGACGGGGGACGGCGGCTGGCGCAGGCGCTGCACGCCATCGGCTACCGGGGAATCCTGGGTCCGGACACCATCGTGACGCCCGAGCGGGACGTTCTGTTCACGGAGTACAACGGCCGCGTCACCGGCTCCACGCACATCTACGGCCGGATCGGGGCGCTCGTCGTGGGCGAGGGCTTCGGCCGGGACCGGGTGATCCTGGAGCGGGTGTGGCCGGAGGGCTGGTCCACCCCGTCCTTCCCGGCCACCCGGGAGGCGCTGGAGAAGGCCGGACTCGGCTACGACCCGGTCACCCGGACCGGCGTGGTGCTCACCAACGCGTTCGACGGCACCAACGGTGTCATGTACTGCGTGGTGGCCGAGGACCTGACCGCCGCCTGGGCCCGCGACCGCGCACTGGAGCCCCTGTTCGCCGCCGGGAGCCGGCAGCCGGCCTGAACACCGGCCACCGCACCAGAACTACCCGCAGCCAGTACCCGACCCCCAGCAGAGAGTGAGGCACGCACGATGTCGGACCTGAAGGTCACGTTGGCGGATCTGTGGCGGGAACTCCTCAAGATCGAGGAGGTGACGGAGGACACGGACTTCTTCGACGCCGGCGGCACCTCGATCGTGGCCGTGTACCTGGCAGCCGAGATCCAGGAGAGGTTCGGGGCGGCGGTGGACGCCGTCGATGTGGTGACGTACCCCCGCTTCGCCGACCTCTCGGGGCTGGTCGAAGAGAAGCTGGCCGGCACCGCGCTCTGACCGCGCCTGCCCCGGCGACCGGCCCCCGGCCCCGCCGCCCCCGCGACCAGCGGGGCGACGGAGCCGAGGGCGTCCGTGCGGACCTCAGTCCAAGGCGGCCAGCTCCTCGACCGAGCACAGCACCTCGCCCGCCAGGGCGGCGGCCGTCGCGTCGTCAAGGCCGTCCACGCGCCATTGGGTGTTCAGCCGCCAGCCGCCGTGCACGTCCGGAACCGCCTCGACGGTCAGCTCGCGCGCCGTGGCGGGCGCCGGTACCCGCACCGACCGCACGGTCAGCCCAGGGGCGAACCGCCCGTGCGGCGGCCGCCGTTGGACCACGGACCACACCTGGAAGAACGGATGCCGGTCCCGCGGTGGCGCGAGTCGCCGCACCAGCTCGTCGAACGGGACACGCCCGTGCGCCAGCCCCGTCACCACGGTCCGCGCGACCTGGTCGAGCAGCGTGGCGTCCGGCGCGTCGCGCGCACCGCGCACCGGGACCACCAGCGGATTGACGAAGTACCCCACGACCGGCTCCAGTTCGGGCGCGAACCGGCCGTCCGTCACCGTGCCCACCGTGACATCGGCGGCGTCGAAGGTCCGGGCGAGGCCCCGGCCGACCGCCGCGACCAGCCCCGCCACCGCGGGGCCGCCGCGCAGCGCGGACGCCCGGGTGAGGCGCTCCACCGTGTCCCGGGGCACATACCCGGCCGACTCGGCGGCGGGCGCCTCGCCCTCGCCGGTGGGCGCGGGCAGCACGGACGTCGGCAACTGGGCCAACTCCTGCTCCCAGAACGGCAGCTCCTCCTCGATGCGGCGGGGGAGGTGGCGGTGTTCCCAGCGTGCGTAGTCGGGATAGCCGGGGGCCGGGGGCGGTCCGTCCTCCGGGGCGGACCCGGTGTGCCAGGAGTAGAACAGGCCGAGATCGCGCAGCAGCACCGACTCGGACCAGCCGTCGAAGGCGATGTGATGGAGGTGCAGGCACAACAGGTGCCGTGCCGGTCCCAGCTCACACAGCCGGGCCCGGATCGGCAGGTCCTCCTCCAGCCGGAACGGCAGCCGCCACCAGTCCTCGGTCACCGCCCGCGCGGCCTGTGCGGCCTCCGCGCCGACCGGGCGCGGCACCCGCTCCAGCGGGACCCGGACGAGGGCGGCCGGCCGGACGCGCTGCTCGGGCAGCTCGTCCCGCCAGGGGTGGACCGTGCGCAACACCGGGTGACGGACGACGACGTCGTGCAGCGCGCGGTGCAGGGCTTCGGTGTCCAGGGGGCCGTCGAGGACGTAGGCGAGTACGAGCGCGTTGTCCGCGGCCCCCGGCGCGGCCCCCTCCGCCATCCAGAACCGCTGCTGTGCGCGGGTCAGCGGCAGCGGGCCCGGGGCGGAGACCGGCTCCGGCTCCGGCTCCAGGGGAACGCCGGCGTCGGCGGGCGGGGCGGTCGCGCCGTGCCCGCGCAGCGCGGCCACCGAGCGCAGCCGGTAGACGTCCGCGACGGTGATCCGCGCGCGGAGCAGACGGCTGCTGCGGGCGGCGAGGCGGACCACGTCGAGGGAGGTCGCCCCGGCCGCGATGACGTCGTCGTCCTCCCCCAGCGCGGGAGCGCCGAGCAGCTGAGCCGCCGCCGTCAGCAGCCCCGGGACCTCTGGACCCGGACGGGCGGGCGCCGGACGGGCGGCCGTGAGCGTGTCGGTGATCAGGCGGGCCGCGGCGGCCCGGTCCGCCTTGCCGGTGGCGCCCAGCGGCAGCTGGGCGGTGTGGGTCAGCACGGCCGGGACCATCGCGTCCAGCAGCGTGCGCGCCGCGATGCTCCGCAACTCCTCGTCCGGCACCGGCGCACCGGACACCGTCGTGTAGAGGACGGCCAGTCCGGGGCGGTCCGGAGCCGTCTCGGCCAGGACCGCGCAGCAGGACGCCACGTCCGGGTGGCGCTCCAGCACGGCCTCCACCTCGCCGGGCTCGACGCGGACCCCCCGGACCTTGAACTGCTGGTCGGCACGGCCCCGGTAGCGCAGCAGCCCGTCCGCGTCCCGGGTGGCGAGGTCGCCGGTGCGGTAGTGCCGCACACCGTCCAGGGTCACGAAGCGCCGCGCGGTCTCCTCGGCGTCGCCCAGGTAGCCGAGGGACAGTCCGTCACCACTGAGGGCGATCTCACCGTCCCCCGGGCCCGTACGGACCTCGCCCTCGGGGCCGAGCAGGACCACGCCGGTGCGGGGCACGGGGCGGCCGATGGGGATCTCGGTGCTGTCCGGGGCGACGTCGGACGACCGGACCGGATGACAGGTGGCGAAGATCGTGCTCTCCACGGGGCCGTAGCCGTTGACCAGCCGCAGCCGGGGAAAGCGATCGAGCAACTGGCGCGCGTGCCGCACGGAGACCCGCTCGCCGCCCACCAGCACCAGCCGTGCCGGCCCGACGAGCTCGGGGACCTCCTCCACGAGGACGTTGAACAACGAACTGGTCAGCCACAAGGTGTTGACGCCGTGGCCGAGGGCCCGCCGCAGCCCGTCGGCGTCCAGGGCGGGCGCGCCCCGGTCCAGCAGGACCGCGCTGCCGCCGTTCAGCAGCGGCCCCCACAGTTCGAGCGAGAAGGCGTCCCAGGGCTGCGGCGCGGCCTGGAGGAACACCGTGTCCGAGTCGAGCGGGATCTCCGGGCAGCCCACCAGCGTGCGCACGGTGCCCCGGTGCGGGGACAGGACGCCCTTGGGACGGCCCGTCGAGCCGGAGGTGTAGAACACACACGCCGCCTGTGTGCCGTCGCTGTAGGGCGGCGGTGGCGGTCCGTCGGCCCCGGACACCAGGTCGGTCCAGGCGACCACCGGGGATCCGCCCACCTCCGTGCCCGGCCGGTCCCCGACGACGAGGGGCGCTCCGCAGCGCCGTACCGCGTCCGCCGTGCGCTCATGCGGCCAGGCCGGGTCCATCGCGATGTAGGCGGCGCCCGCGGTCAGCACGCCGAGCAGCACGGCCACGAACTCGGGCGAACGGGCCATCAGCACGGGCACGTACCCGCCCGGACCGACGCCACGGGCCCGGAGCCCGGCGGCGACCGAGCCGGCCAGCCCGGTCAGCTCGCCGTACCGCAGCGTCTCCGCACCCTGCCGTACCGCGAGGGCCCCGGGGTCGCGCTCGGCGTGCCGGGCCACGACCCGTTCGATGCGCTCGCCGTGGACGTAGGGGGAGTTCTCGGCCGCGAGAGCGCGGGCAGGCGCGGTCACCGTGCCGCGCCTTCGGTCGCGGTCGCGTCCACCAGCGCGGCCAGGTCGGCGAGGACGGACGTGCGGACCAGCGAACGGTATTCCAGGGTGACTCCCCGCTCCCGCTCGATGCGGCGCTGCATGCGGAAGGCGAGCAGCGAGTGGCCGCCGAGGGCGAAGAAGTCGTCCCGGACACCGACCTCCTCCACGCCGAGCAGGGACCGCCACAGCCCGACCAGATAGCGCTCGGTGTCTGTCGCCGGGGCGGCGTCCTGCTGGCCCGCTTCCCGGGTCAGCAGGGCGCGCAGGGCAGCCGTGTCGCGCTTGCCGTGGTGGGTGGCCGGGATCTCCGGCAGCACCACGATACGGCTGGGGACCAGGTAGTGCGGCAGCCGCTCCCGGGCGAAGCCGAGGAGAGCGCTCACCGGAACGGGTTCGTCGAGCACGGCGAAGGCCACCAGATGGCGGTCCTCGCCCTCACCGGAGGCGAGGACGACCGCGTCGTGCACGAGCGGGTGGTGCCGCAGCGAGCGGGCCACCTCGGCGGGCTCCACGCGGTAGCCGCGGATCTTGACCTGATCGTCGGCCCGGCCCAGGAACTCCAGTACCCCGTCCGCTCGGCGGCGGGCCAGATCGCCGGTCCGGTAGAGGCGTCGGGGGCCGTCCGGGAGCGGGCTCGGCACGAACGCGCGGTCGGTGCGGTCCGGACGGCCGGGGACGGACAGATAGCCGCGGCCCACACCGGGCCCGCCGATGTGGATCTCGCCCGCCGCACCCGGCGGGACCGGCCGCCGGTCCGGGCCGAGCAGATGCACCGTCACCCCGTCCAGGGGACGCCCGATGGGAATGCTGTCCGCGCGGGTGTCGTCGAGGGTGACGCGGTGCGCGGTGCAGGCGGTGGTGGTCTCGGCCGGCCCGTACAGGTTGAACAGCTCCCCGCGGAACGCGCCCGACAGCAACCGCGCACAGGCGGCGGGCCGTAGGACATCCCCCCCGACGTGGAGGAGGCGCAGCGGCGCGAAGGCGTCCCGGTCCTCCCGCACCACCTGGTTGACGACCATGGTGGGCACCAGCATGGCGGTGATGCCGCGCCGCTCCAGCGCGGCCCGGAAGCCCGCCGCCAGCAGATCGGGCACCGGCGGCAGGACGACGACCTGCCCGCCGCGCGCCAGCGTCGCCCACGTCTCGAAGTGGAAGGCGTCGAACGACAGGCTGGAGATCTGCCCGGTGCGGTCCTCGGGCCGCAGCGGCGGAAGGGCCGGATTCACGGCGAAGGAGACGATGTTGCGGTGTTCCAGGACGACCGCCTTGGGCGTGCCGGAGGATCCCGAGGTGAACAGCACACTGGCCGCGCCGTCCGGACGGGCCAGGTCGCCGGGGCCGGGTCCGGAGCCGTCCGCCGGTGGCACCGGCAGCTCCAGGGTGTCCAGGGGGAGGCCACCGAGTGCCGCGCCCGGACCCGGCCGGGTGAGGACGATCCGCACGCCGCTGTGCGTCAGCATCAGATCGCGGCGGGCGTCCGGGTAGCGGGTGTCGACGGCCACATAGGCGGCGCCCGCTTTGAGGATCCCGAGGATCGCGGCGAAAACCTCGACACCGCGGTCGAGATGGAGCCCGACCCGGTCCTCGGGCCGCACCCCGCGGGCCCGCAGCGCGGAGGCGATGTCATCGGAGCGGGCGTCCAACTCGGCGTAGGTGAACGAGGCGTGGTCGTCGGTCACGGCGGTCAGGTGCGGGAAGCGGCTGACGCTGCGGGCGAAGAGCCCGGTCAGGGTGGTCGGGTCCAGGGCGGGGCGGGGCGTGCTCGGCATCGTGGTCTCCCGGTGGGGGCGGGTGTGTCAGCGTCCGGTGGTGTCGCGCAGGAAGGCGAGAACGGTCTCCCGGGCCCGCGCGGTGCCCGGCAGTCCGGCGCGGTCGGCGTCGACGGCCTCCGTGCGGGTGGCCGCACTGCCCGGCCAGTCCGCGCGGAACGGGTGGTCGCGGGAGACCAGGTGCAGCACCTCGCCGCCCCACGCGGGGGCGGTGCAGTTGTGCGCGGCGACGAGATGGGTGAGCCAGGCGACGTAGTGGTCCACCACGGGTGCGGCGGCCTCTTTAAGTTCCCGCTCCTCCGCTCCGTCCTCGGCGAGGGTCTCCATGACCCGGCGCAGCATCGCGTCGCGGAGCGTGGCGATGACGTACGACGGCCGGTCGCGCAGGGTGCCGGGGTCGAGAAGCGCCTCCAGTGTGCCAGGCCCCGGCAGGGGCCCGCCCGCGCCGGCGCCGAAGACCTCGAACACCGCCCGGCACTCCTCCGCCACGGACGCGGCGGTGCAGGGCGTGCTGTCGACGAGGACCACCGGGAGGACCACCCCGTGGTCCGCGGCGAGCCGTCCCGCCACCTCCTGCGCGAGGTGCCCCGCCATGCAGTAGCCGAGGATCCCGGCCAGCCGGTCCGGTTCGGCGCCGGACGCCTTGATGAGCGCCGCGGTGTGGGGACCGGCGTCCGGCTCGTCCGGGCTGCGGAGCTGGATCGGGTACCGCACATCGAAGCCGTGCTCCTCGAGGCGCAGGTCGAGAAGGCGTCCGGAGTCGCGCCTGCCGGGATAGTCGATCGCGATGAGCTGGCGGTCTGCCATCGGAGGGGAACCTTCCGTCGGCGCGGCGGCCGGGCGCGCCGCGCGGGGGCACGGGGGTCAGCCGGTCGCCCGCAGCCGGGCGGACAACAGGCGCAGGAGCGCGCCGGCCTGGGCGCGCAGGTAGAAGTGGCCGCCGGGGAACGTCTCGAAGGTCACGGGCGCGGAGCTGAGTTCGGCCCAGGCGGCCGTCCGCTCCGGGTCGAGGGTCGGGTCGTCGCGACCGGTGCACACCGTGACCGGCACGGTGAGCGGGGGCCGCGGCGGACAGGTGTAGGTCTCGGTCACCGCCGCGTCCGCCCGCAGCACCGGCAGCAGTGTCTGGAGCAGCTCGGGGGAGTCGAGCACGTCCGGCGGTGTGCCGTCGAGGCCGCGCAGGGCGCTGCGCAGGGCCTCGTCATCCAGGGTGTGGGCGGGCCGTGCGGGCAGGGCGCGACGGTGCGGGGCGTCGAGGCCGGAGACGAACAGGGCCTGCGGCCGGTGTCCGCGAGCGGTGAGCGCGTGGCTCAGCTCGAACGCGAGCAGGGCTCCCATGCTGTGCCCGAAGAGCCCGAAGGGCCGGTCGGCGAACGCGGGCAGGACGTCGGCCAGTTCCTCCGCGAGTTCCCGCGCGTCGTGGCGGGCCGGTTCCCTGAGACGGGCCTCCCGGCCCGGAAGGTGGACCGGGACCACCTCGACGTCCGCCGGGGCGAGCGCCCGCCAGTCACGGTAGGCGGAGGCGCCCCCGCCGGCGTGCGGCAGGCAGAACAGCAGCGGCCCCCGCCCGCCCGACGGTTCCGCCGTACCGAACCACCGCTGGACCGGGGTCCGCACCGGCGCGTGCGCGGGTGCGGACCCCGTGCCGGTGAGCGCGGCGCGGAGCCCTTCGGGAGTGGGCCGCTCGAACAGGACGCGCAGCGGCAGCGCGACGCCGAACGCGGCGCGCACCCGGGCGACCAGCCGGGTGGCGAGCAGCGAATGGCCGCCCAGGGCGAAGAAGTCGTCGTACCGGCCCACCCGAGGAAGGTCCAGCAGCTCCGCGAACAAGGCGCACAGCCGCGTCTCCTCGGCATCCCGCGGCGGGACGTAACTGTCACCCTCCGGCACCGGCGCGGGCGGCAGCGCGGCGCGGTCCACCTTGCCGTTGGCCGACAGCGGCAAGGCGTCGAGCGGGACGACGGCGGCGGGCACCATGGCGGACGGCAGCCGCCCGGCCAGCGCCGACCGCACGGCGTGCGGGTCGACCTCACCCGCCACGTACGCCACCAGCCGGGCCCCGCCCGGCCCGGAGCGGTCCGCGACCACCACCGCGTCCCGCACCCCGCTCAGGGTGCGTACGGCCGCCTCGACCTCGCCCGGCTCGATCCGCTGCCCACGGATCTTGACCTGGTGGTCACGGCGGCCGAGGAACTCCAACTGCCCGTCCCGCAGATACCGCACGACATCGCCGGTGCGGTACATCCGGGCACCCGGCACGTCATGGAACGGGTCGGGCGGGAACGCGGCGGCGGTACGCCGGGGATCGCCGAGGTAGCCCAGTCCCACCCCCATCCCCCCGACGTACAGCTCGCCCGGCACACCCACCGGGACCGGTTCGCACTCCTCGTCGAGGACGTAGAGCCGGGTGTTGCGCAGCGGCCGTCCGATCGGCACCCGGGCCCCGGCGAGCGGGGTGTCCTGGGCCAGGACGGCCTGAGCGACGTCGTCGGAACATTCGGCCGGACCGTAGGCGTTGACCAGCGGCACCCCGGGGAAGCGGGCGAACCAGCGCCTGCACAGATCCGGTGGCAGCGCCTCCCCGGTCACCATGAGCCGGCGCAGCCGGTTCGGATCCGGCGCGGAACCGAGGACGTCCCAGGCGTCGAGCGCGGCCCGCAGCAGCGACGGCACGACCTCCAGGAAGGTCGCCCCCTCCCGGGCGGCGGTCTCGAACAACTCCACCGGATCGGAGGCGATCGCGTCCGCCACCACCAGGCTGCGGCCACCCACCACGAAGGCCACGAGGGTCTGCCAGACGGACACGTCGAAGGCCAGCCCCGCGTTCTGGACGACGGTGTCGGCCGCCGTCAGGTCCAACTCCTCGATCTCGGCGAGGAGATGGTTGTGCATCCCGAGCCGGTGGACGACGGCGCCCTTGGGCACCCCGGTGGAGCCGGAGGTGTGGATGACGTAGGCGGGGCTGTCGCCGTCGAACGCCGTCGGAGGCGGGTCCCCGGCCGGTGCGTGGGCCGGGTAGGGGCTGACGACGGTCAGTGGCCGTTCCGCCGCCTCGACGAGCCGGTGCGCCCGTGCGGTCGCGGCGGGTTCGGCCACGAGGAAGCGGGCGCCGCTGCGGGAGGCGATCCCGGCGGCCCGCGGCAACGGCATCGCCACATCCACCGGAACGAACGCCGCGCCCGTCGCGAGGATGCCGAGCACGGCCGTCGTCACGGCCGCACCGCGATCGCCGAGGACGAGCACCAGGTCGCCGGGCCCCACCCCGCGTCCCACGAGATCCCGGCGCAGTGCGTCGGCGCGCTGCCACAACCGGCGGTAGGTCAGGGACGTCGTCCGGTCCGTCAGGGCGACGGCGTCCGGAGTGACCTCGGCGAAGTGGCGCAGCCGCGTCACGACATCGGCGGTGGTGTTCTCGCGGTCGGTGGCGTTCCAGGTGACGAGCAGCTTCTCGCGATCCGCTGCCGGGACGCGCAGCAGGGTGGACAGCCGGGCCCCGGGCCGGTGTGCGGCGCCCTCGCACAGGTGGAGGTACTCGTCGAGGACGGCCCGCGCGGTCTCCGGGTCGAAGAGATCGGTGGCGTACTCCAGGACCACCTCCAGGCCGTCACCCTCCGCCACGGTCAGCGTGAGATCGAATTTGGCGCTGCCGGACTCCAGCGTGAGGAGTTCCACGGTGAGGTCCCCCAGCCGGGTGGGGGGCGGAGGGGTGTTCTGGAGGGTGAACATGGCCTGGAAGAGCGGGTTCCGGGACAGGTCGCGTTCCGGTGCGAGCACCTCCACCAGCCGCTCGAAGGGCACATCTTGATGGTCGAAGGCGGCGAGGGCGGTGCGCGACACCTGGGTGAGCAGCCCGCGGTAGGTGCCGTCGTCCGGCAGCCGCACCGGTAACGGCAGCGTGTTGACGAAGAACCCGATCAGGTCCTCGGCCTCCGCGCGGCCGCGGTTGGCCACGGGCACCCCGATCACGGCGGAATCCTGACCGGAGCGGCGCATCAGAACCGCTCCGAAGGCGGCGTACAGGGCACTGAAGAGCGTGGTCCCCTCGGCGCGGGCGAGGGTGCGCAGCCGCTGTGCGGTCTCCGGGTCGATCCGCCCGTGCAACTGGGCGCCGCTGCCGCTCGCGGTGGCCGGGCGCGGCCGGTCGGTGGGCAGGTCGAGCGCCGAGGGCAGGTCGGCCAGGGCCGAGGTCCAGTGGGCGAGCTGGTCGTCCAGCGCGCCGTCCTTCAGCCAGGCCGTCTGCCAGGCGGCGTAGTCCGCGTACTGGATGGGCAGTGGCTTCTGGGGCTCGCCGGTGTAGGCGGCGTGGAGGTCGCGGATCAGCACGCTGACGGACCAGCCGTCGAAGACGATGTGGTGCGTGCAGATCGCCAGCAGGTGCTCGTCCTCGGACAGCCGGGTGAGGGTCGCCCGGACGAGCGGGCCGTCCCGCAGATCGAAGGGTTCCCTGGCGTCGGCCGCGGCCCGTTCCAGGGCCGCCCGCTCCGGGGCCTCCCCGGGGCCGGGCCGCACCTGGTCGAACCGGATGCGGGGCTTCTCGGCGGCCCGCGCCACCGGCTGCCCGTCCCGTTCCTCGAACCGGGTGCGCAGCACTTCATGCCGTTCCCCCACCGCGGTCAGCGCGGAGCGGAGCCGGCCCGGGTCCAGCGGCCCGCGCAGCCGCAGGGCGATCGGCACGTTGTACGACGGGTTGTCCGACTCCAGCTGGTCGAGGAGCCACATGCGTTCCTGGGCGTGGGAGAGCGGGAGCTCACCGGTGCGCTCGACCGGGACGATCGGGGGCACCGCGGGCCGCTGTTCGGGAAGGAGAGCACTGAGCGTGCGTGCAGTGGGGCGCTCGAAGACCGCGCGCATCGGGAGTTCGGTGCCCAGGCGGGCCCTGATCCTGGTGACCAGCCGGGTGGCGAGCAGGGAATGGCCACCGAGGGCGAAGAAGTCGTCGTCCGGCCCGACCGACGGGACGCCCAGCAGCTCCGCCATGAGCGCCGCCACCTGCTGCTCCCCAGGGAGGCGGGACCCGGGCGGGGCGGGTAACCCCGCCCCGTTGCGCGGCCCGGTGGCGGAGGGCGTGGTGGAACTCATGGGGCGGCTCCATGGGAAGGCTGGGCAGGCGGCATGGCGAACCGGCCTGAAGGCGGGCAGGCGAAACACAGGCGCGCGCGGTGAGAACACGAGTCAGCGGGGGAAGCGTGACCTACACGTCGCCGACGCCTCTAGGAACGCGTGCGGCGGGCGCGCTCACGGAGCGCGATACGACCTCGGGGGAGCGGGCGGGCGTCCGGTCCGTCAACAGCTTCCGTGGTCCGGACAGCGGACTGCCTCGGTGGAAAAGCGGTGGACACGGGGGAAAGGCCCGACTCGCATGTTCCTCCCGACCTCGCTGATGGAAGACGTACGAACAATCGGCCGATCGCGGTCGACGGCGGTGCTGTGTCGCACACCTCCTTCATATATACAACGAACTCCCTTGCCATAAACGGCACTTATGAGATCTCTCATGCCGCCACGGAACTGCTTGATGCGTGGTGTGGCGTGTGTTAGCCGATCACATGTAACACCGCGGGAACACATGATAAAAGCCGCAGAAACGACGGTCCTCTAGCGTTCCCGCCATGGACGCACCCGTGCATACACGTATGTCGACACAGCCGACCGGGGAACCGGCGCCGAACCGAGCCGTGCGCAATCGGCGCGAGGAAACGTATACCGAGCTGCGCGGCATGCTGCTGCGGGGCGAGTTCGGCATGCGCGGCCGACTGGTCGAACTGCACCTGGCGCAGCGTCTCGGTGTGTCCCGGACCCCGGTCCGAGAGGCGCTGGTCCGGCTGGTCGCCGACGGGCTGGTGCAGCGCCTGCCGGACGGCTTCTACACCGCCCGGCCGAACCTCCCCGAGCTGCGCGACCTGTACGAACTGCGGATCACCGTGGAACTGCGGGGCATCACCCGCGCCCTGGAGTCCGACGCGGTGGTGCACGACGCCGCACTCCTGGAACCGCTGCGGGACCGCTGGCGTGCGCTGCGCTCCGACATGCCCGCACCCGACCCCGGATTCGTGCTGGAGGACGAGGATTTCCACCGCACGCTGCTCCGCTCGTCGGGTAACCGGCAGCTGACCGAGACGCTGGAATCCGTCACCACCCGGATCCGCCCCGTGCGGATGTACGACTACCTCACCGAGGACCGCATCGAGCGGACCGTCACCGAGCACCTCGACATCGTCGAGCACGTCCTCGCCCACCGGCTGCCCGAAGCGCTCACCGCGCTGCGCCGCCATGTGGGCGAATCCCTCGACGTCGTCGAGAAACGCGCCGCGCACGCGATCGCGCAGATGGCCCTCCACCAGGGCTGACCACAGGGCTGAACACCCCTTTCGCACCCCCGTTCCCGCCCCCGCCGTCAGGAGCTCCCCATGACGCCGTCCCCGACCCCCGACACCCCACCGCTGACCGATATATCGGCTGAAACACCGACACCCGACCCGGGACCCGGCTCCCGACCACGGCTTCAGGACGAGTTCGAGGACCGCCCGGTGCCGCCCGAGCACCGCCGGCCGCTGCTGTCGGTGTCCTCCGTCTGGTTCGGCTTCCCCATGGTGCTGACCAACGCCGTCTTCGGCGGCGTCATCGTCTTCAACCTCGGCTTCGCCCGCGGCATGCTGGCGATCCTCGTCGGCTGTCTCGTCCTGGGCGGCTACGTCGGGGCACTCAGCTACCTCGCGGGCCGTACCGGCAACACCTTCGCCCGGATCGCCGCGGTCACCTTCGGACCCCGCGGCGCCACCCTCGTCTCCGGGTTCCTGGCGACCGTCGTCATCGGCTGGTTCGCCTTCCAGGTCGGCCTCACCGGCTCCACCCTGCACGCCGCGCTCGGCTGGCCCGTACCGGCCACCGTGCTGCTCGCCGGCGTGCTGTACGTGGCTCTCGCCTACGCCGGTATCCGCGCGCTGGCCGTCATCGGGTGGATCGCGGCCCCTTTGTACGTGGTGCTCGGCATCGTGGCCATCGTGCTGGCCCTGCGCGAGACCAGCGTGTCGGACGTGCTGTCGTACGACGGTCACGCCCCGGCCGGGGGTGCGCTGGCGTTCGGCGCCTGCGTCACCATGGTCATCGCCGGGTTCATCGACTCGGGCACCATGACCGCGGACTTCACCCGCTGGTCGAAGAACGGCCGCGAGGCCGTCCTCGCCTCGCTCACCGCCTTCCCGCTGGCCAATCTCGTGGCGCTGATCGTCGGTGCCGTGGTGGTCGGCGCCGGCGCGGCCGCGGCGCCCGCATCGGCCGGCGGTGACTTCCTCGGCCTGCTGACCGGCCAGGGCGGTGTGCTCACCGCCGCGGCCGTCGCCTTCGTCTTCGTCAACCTCGGCTCCGTCTCCGCGCACTGCCTCTACAACGCGGCGGTCGGCTGGGGGCAGTTGACGGGCGCCGCCATGCGACGTCTGGTGCTCGTCATCGGGACGCTCGGCCTGGCGGTGGCTCTCGCCGGGGTCTGGGAGCACTTCGAGACCTGGCTCACCCTGCTGGGTGTCTTCGTCCCGCCCATCGGCGCGGTGATCATCACCGATCAGCTGGTGCGCCGGCGCACCGCGGCCGCCCGTCCGGCCGGTGCCCGGCTGCGGGCCGTGCCCCTGATCGCCTGGGCGGGCGGCGCCGCCCTGGCCACGGTCGTGCACTACGAGGGGCCCCAGTACTGCGACGCCATCACCGGCATGGTCGCCGCCGCTCTGCTCCACCTCGCCCTGGAGCGCCCGCCCCGGGACGCGGCCCCCGCCCCGGCATCCGCACCCGTACCCGCCTCCGAGAGGAACTGACTCGTGGCCACCGTCAACGCGACTCCGTACACCTGGCCCTACGACGGCGACGTGGCCGTCGACCGCACCGCCGTGCTGTGCATCGACTGGCAGACCGACTTCTGCGGCCCCGGCGGCTACGTCGACGCCATGGGCTACGACATATCCCTCACCCGCGCGGGACTCGAACCCACCGCGCGCGTACTGGCCGCCGCCCGCGAGGCCGGCATGACCGTGATCCACACCCGTGAAGGGCACCGCCCCGACCTGTCCGACCTCCCGGCCAACAAACGCTGGCGCTCGGCTCGTATGGGCGCGGAGATCGGTTCCGAAGGTCCATGCGGCCGGATCCTGGTGCGCGGCGAGCCCGGCTGGCGGATCGTGCCCGAAGTGGCTCCCGAACCCGGTGAGCCGATCATCGACAAGCCCGGCAAGGGCTCCTTCTACGCGACCGACCTCGACCTGCTGCTGCGGACCCGTGGCATCACCCACCTGGTACTGACCGGCATCACCACCGACGTCTGCGTCCACACCACGATGCGCGAGGCCAACGACCGCGGCTACGAGTGCCTGCTGCTCTCCGACTGCACGGGCGCCACCGAACGCGGCAACCACGAGGCCGCGCTGAACATGATCAGCATGCAGGGCGGCATCTTCGGCGCCGTCGCCACCAGCGACCAGTGGCTCGCGGCCCTGAAGGAGACCGCGTGAACGGCACGTCCACGGCACGCGTACGGCAGGCACTGGCGCGGCTCGCCGAGGGGGAGCGGCCCGAGGCGTGGATCACGCTACGGCCCGAGGCGGAGCTGCTGGCCGAGGCGGCCCGTGTGGACGCCCGTACCGCGGCAGGCGAGGAACTTCCGCTCGCCGGTCAGGTCTTCGCCGTCAAGGACAACATCGACGTCGCGGGCCTGCCCACCACGGCCGGCTGCCCCGGCTACGCCTACCGGCCACGGTCCTCCGCCCCCGCGGTCGCGCGGCTGACCGAAGCCGGGGCCATCGCCCTGGGCAAGACCAACCTCGACCAGTTCGCCACCGGACTCGTCGGGACCCGCAGCCCGTACGGAGCGGTGCGCGCGGCGCACGACCCGGAGCGGGTCAGCGGCGGCTCCAGCTCGGGATCCGCGGTCGTCGTCGCCCTGGGGATCGTCGACTTCGCGCTCGGCACCGACACCGCGGGCTCCGGGCGGGTACCGGCCGCGTTCCAGGGGATCGTCGGTCTCAAGCCCACCCTCGGGCTCGTCCCGACCGAGGGCGTGGTGCCCGCCGCCCGGCCCTTCGACTGCGTCACCGTCCTCGCCCCCGGCCTGCCCGCCGCGGAGAGGGTCGCCGCCGTCATGGCCGGCCACGGACCCGGCACCCCCTCGACCCGTGACTGGCCTGCCGACGCGCCGCTCGCCGCACCGCCCCGGCCCCGCGTCGCCGTGCCCGACGAGGCCGGCCTCGTCGCCATGAGCCCCGCCTGGCGGGCCGCGTTCACCGCCGCCACACAGCGGCTGCAGGCCGCCGGAGCCGAATTGGTCACCGTCGACATCGCCCCGTTCCTCCAGGCCGCCGAGCTGCTGTACGGCGGAGGGTTCGCCGCCGAACGGCACGCCGCGGTCGGCGAGTTCATCGCCCGCGGCACAGACGATCTCGACCCCAGCGTGCGCCGCATCGTCCAGGACGCCGGCCGCATACCCGCCCACCGCTACGCCGCCGACCGCGCCCGGCTGGAGCGGCTCACCCATCAGGCCATGGCGCTGCTCGACGGATGCGCCGCACTGCTGCTGCCCACCGCGCCGGAACACCCGACACTCGCCGAGGTGGCGGCCGACCCGATCGGGGTCAACAACCGCCTCGGCACCTACACCAATTTCGTCAATCTCATGGACCTCTCGGCGGTCGCCGTGCCCGCCGGCAGCGTGGCCGGCGGGCCGTTCGGCGTCACCGTCATCGCCAGGGCGTTCGCCGACCGGGTCGCCGCGGACATCGCGGCCCTGATCACCCCCGCCCCGGACGGCTCCGACGCGGTGACCGGCCCGGACACGGCGCCGGTCGCCGCCTGGGGCCCGCCCGGACTGCCCCTGGCCGTCTTCGGCGCCCACCTGTCCGGACAGCCGCTCAACCCCCAACTGACCGCCTACGGTGCGCGGTTGGCCGGCCCGGTGCGCACGGCGCCGCGCTACCGCATGGCCGCCCTGCCGGGCAGCCCCCCGCGTCCCGGCCTGCTGCGGGTGCCCGACGGGGAGGAAGGCCGCTCCGTCACCGGCGAGCTGTGGGCGCTGCCCGCCGCCGCGCTCGGCCGGTTCCTCGCCGCCCTGCCGGAGCCCATGACACTGGGCCGGGTCCTGCTCGACGACGGCCGCTCCGTCACCGGCTTCCTGTGCGAGTCGTACGCCGTCCTGGACGCGCCGGACATCACCGCGCACGGGGACTGGCGCAGCTACCTGAACCGTGAACGAGCCTCCGGGGCGAACCGGACGCGGACTGCTCCTGGTCATGTTGGCGCCGTGGACCGGTAGGCCGCACCGGTGGTCAGTTCTACCGCCGGATTGCCGCGCCACTGCGCGTGCGCGGTCACATCGGGCCGATTGAGGTATCCGTCGGTGAGCCCGATCCCGCCAATCGCGATCTCCCCCGTCATGCCCGGCGGCAGGACCGTGTCCCGTTCCGGATCGAGGACGGCGACCGAGTACGTCGGCAGCGGCACACCGATCGTCACCGGACGGTCAGGGGCCAGGGGACTCCAGGTTGCCGTAACGGTCGCCTCGGTCGGGCCGTAGACGTTGAGGAACCGCCGGCCGGGCCGGTGCCAGCGGACAACGAGATCCTGCGGGCACGTTTCCCCGGACACCAGCGGGAAACGCAGCTCGGATGTGCTGTCGTCCAGCGTCGTCAGCAGGGTGGGAACGCAGCACAGGGCCGAGATGTCCCGTTCCCGCAGGAACGTGTCCAGCTCGGGACCGAGCAGGCTGGGTCCTCCGGGCCTGGGCACCACCGTGGCACCGGCCATCCAGAACTACGCGGTCGTCGCACCCGGGCCGTCCCCGAACGGGTGCTGTTCCCCCCGGCGTTGTCCTCGCCCTGCTGACCGCCGCCACCTGGGCCTTCACCGCCGGTACCCGGGATGTGCGCTGGGCCGGGCGGGTGATGTTCGCCCTCACGCCGCCGCCCGGCCGGCCCACCACGCGAACATACTGGCCACATGCCCGAACAGAGGGATATCTCCCCTATTATTCACCAAATCTGGAATGACAAGGACGTACCGCCGAAGTGTCAGGCGTGGGTTGAATCCTGGCGTCGGCACCACCCCGAGTGGGAGTACCGGCTGTGGACGCAGGTGGAGTGCCGCGCCCTGCTCGCCGAGCACTATCGGTGGTTCCTGCCGATCTATGACCGGTACCCCGAGGGGGCGATGCGAGCCGACGCCAGCCGGTACTTCATCCTCGACCGTTTCGGCGGGGTGTACGTGGATCTGGACCTCGAGTGTCTGCGCCCTGTGGACGCGCTGCTCGCGGGCCAGGAGCTGGTGGTCGGCCTCGAACCGCAGGAGCACGCCCAGCTGCTGTCGGCTCACCGGAGCGGTCTGCCGCGCCTGGTGGGGACCGGGTTCCTGGCCTCGCGGCCGGGCCATCCCTTCCTGGCCCATGTGCACCGGCAGCTGGTCGGCAGTCATACCCACCCCGGTTCGCTGGACGCCACCGGTACGTTCATGCTCACCCGGGCGATCGACCGGGCTCCCGAGGACTGCCGGATCACCGTCCTGGGGGCGAAGACGTTGTATCCGCTGTTGAGCCCGGTGGCCGCCGAGCTGTTCGGCGACCGGCCCGTCGACCGCGACCACGCCTACGCCGTGCACCACTGGGCGGACAGCTGGGGCCAGGACGCCCCGTCACCCGCGCAGTCCATGGCCGGACGCCAGATCCCGTTCTGGACCAGCCAGGACCTGCGGCCCCGCGCCAGGGGAGGGCTCGACCTGGACCCGCAGCGCGAGCGCTGGGCCTCGGGAGCCCCCGCGCCGACCGTGTCCTGCCTGATGGTGACCAAGGACCGGCTGCCATGGGCCAGGCGCGCCGTGCGCTGCTTCCTGGCCCAGACCTATCCGAGCGTGGAGCTGGTCGTGGTGGACGACAGTGCCGACGGCGCGCTGGAGGACCACGTACGCGCCCTGGCCGACCCACGCATCCGCTTCCGGCGGCTGCCGCCGGAGGGGCGCACGCTGGGCGAGCTGCGCAACATCGCGGTGGACCTGGCCACCGGGCCGTATGTGTGCCAGTGGGACGACGATGACCTGTACGACCCGGAGCGGGTGGAGGTGCAGATGGCGGCGCTGCTGGGACTGGACGCCACGGCGTGCTTCCTGGCCCGGGAGCGGCTGTGGTGGCCGAAGCGGCGCCTGCTCGCGGTCTCCGGTGCGCGGGTGTGGGAGGGGTCCATGGTCTGTGCGAAGGAGGTGCTTCCGCGCTACCCGGCGCAGCGGCGCGGCGAGGACTCCCCGGTCGCGGAGGCGGTGCTGCGCGCCGGGCGGGTGGTCTCCGTGGACGCGCCCGAGCTGTACACCTACGTCTACCACGGGACCAACACCTTCGATGAACCCCACTTCGCCGGGCTCTTCGACGCGGCGACCCATGTGTGGGTTCCGGGCCCCGCCTATGCGGGCCACCTGAGGGCCATGGCGGCCCGGCTGCCCCTCGATCCGGCGGACCTGGTCCGGGCGGAGCGGCCGGTCACGACCCCGGCCCCGGAGACGGCTCCGAACGCGGCGGGGGACGTGCCACGCCCCCTCCCGCACGCCAGACGACCCGCTCCCGAGGTGGCCAAGCCCGCTCCGGCTCCTGCTCCCGCGGCCGAGCGCCCTTCCGTCCTGGTCCTCACGCCCGTCAAGGATGCCGTCGCCTTCCTGCCCCGCTACCTGGAGAACCTGCGTGCCCTGGACTATCCCCGCGACGCGGTCTCCGTCGGTCTGCTGGAGGGGGACAGCCATGACGGGACCTGGGAGGCCCTGAAGGACGCGCTGCCCGTGCTGGAGGCGGAGTTCCGGCGGGTCACCCTCGTACGGCGGCACTTCGGCTTCCAGTTGACCGGGCCGCGCTGGGAGCCGGCCGCCCAGCGGCAGCGGCGGTCGGTGCTGGCCAGGTCCCGCAACCAGCTGTTGTCGCGGGCGTTGGGGGAGGAGGAGTGGGTGCTGTGGCTCGATGTCGATGTGACCGACTATCCGCCCGATCTCATCCAGCGGCTGCTGGGTGCCCGCGAGGAGATCGTCGTTCCGCACTGCGTCGCCGAGCCCGGCGGGCCGACCTTCGACCTGAACACCTTCGTCCTGCACCCGAACGCCGACACGTTGGACTGGAGCCGGTGGCTGCGCGACGGGATCCTCCAGCCGCCCAGGGGATTCGGCCGGAGCTATCTCGAGGAACTGCGCGGCCACGCGAGGGTGCGCGTGGACGGGGTCGGCGGTACGGCCCTGCTGGTGCACGCCCATCTGCACCGCGACGGGCTGGTGTTCCCGACCGTCCCCTATCGCGAACTCATCGAGACCGAGGGGCTGGCCGCGCTGGCCCGGGACATGGGTGTGGAGTGCTGGGCGCTGCCCGGGGTGGAGGTGGTGCATCCCCGCCACTGGGGCGGCGGCCCGCTGAGCCGGACAGGTGAAGCGGGTCTTGGCGCCGAAGCCCAGGTGCGTGGTGATCGTTAGCCAGGTGCGTCCGGGGAGGTTCCGCGGAGCGCACACAAGGAGAATCGTATGAACATCGGCAAAACAGCGGCGCTGGTGACCGCGGCGGCCGGCGCGGTGGTCTTCGGCGGGGCGGACGCCGGCGCACTGGGTCCGGACACCTCCTCCGTCGAGCAGACCAACGACTGCGAGGCGAGCGGCGCCGCCGGCATCGGCGGGGCGCCGGCGCAGCCGAACTGCGTCAACTTCGCGCAGATCTTCGGTGAGCCGCACGGTCTGACGCAGGTGAACCACTGTGATTCCAGCGGGGTCACCAGCACCGCCAATGTGATCGTCACCGCCCCGGTCACCGAGGGTGCGCACTGCGCCAACATCGCCGTCTCCGCCAAGCCGTCGAAGTCCAGGGCCGACCAGCGCGGGGCGCACGGCGGCGGGCACCGATGACCTCGGCACCCGCCGGCCCGGAACGCGGCCCCCTGGAGGCTGGCCTCCCGGGGGCCGCGGCGGCGCGGGAGCCGGTGGTCTCGGTGGTCATCCCCTGCTACGACTACGGTCACTATCTGCCGCAGGCTGTCGAGAGCGTGCTGGCCCAGACCTATGCGGACTGGGAGCTCATCGTGGTCGACGACGGCAGCACCGACGACACCGCCGCGGTGGCCCGGTCGCTGATCGCCGCCCACCCCGGGCGGCGCATCCGGCTGCTGCGGCAGGCCAACGCCGGGGTCTCGGCCGCGCGGAACGCGGGCATCGCCGCCGCCACCGGCCGCTACGTCCTGCCGCTGGACGCCGACGACGTGATCGCCCCCACGATGCTGGAGCTCACGGTCGCGGTGCTGGAGCAGAACCCCGGCATCGCCATCGTCTCCACCGACGTGTCCGTCTTCACCGACGACGACCTGCCCGCGCAGGTGCTGCGGCTTCCGGACTACGACCGGGACCTGCTGCTGCGGCGGCTGATCATGTTCTACTGCTCGCTCTACCGCCGCGAGGTGTGGCAGACGGTGGGCGGTTACGTCGAGGACATGCGCGCCGGGGAGGACTGGGACTTCTGGATTGCCTGCGCCGAACATGGCTTCACGGCTCATCACATTCCCCAACCGCTGTTCGGGGCGCGCAACAAGGACGACGGACTGCATGTGGAGGCGGCCCAGAACGACCTGGCCGCCCGAGCCAGGATCGTGGCCAACCACCCGGGGATGTTCAAGCCGGTCACCCGGGCCTGGGCTCGGGCCCTGCTCGCCCAGGACGAGCCGGAGGCCCTGGCCGATGACCGCGTGCCGGACGACATCCTCACCCGGGCCGCGGACATGGACACGTTCCTGCGGGTTGTCATGCGGCTCCAGCGCACCGCTCGACTGCAGCACCGTCATATCCAACGGCTGGAGGAGGCCCTGGCCGGGCGCGGCGAGCCCGTGCCCGCCTGAACGCCGCCTGGCCCGGCAAGAGCGCGGACTCCCTCGGTCATGGTGAGGTGAGGTGCGCGGTGGTCGAGCCCGCGGGGAGGGGCTGTTCCGCCCAGATGGTCTTTCCGGATCGGCTGTAGCGGCTGCCCCAGCGGGTGGTGAGCTGGGCCACGAGGAACAGGCCGCGGCCGCCTTCGTCGGTCCAGCGGGCTCGGCGCAGGCGTGGCTGGGTGTTGCTGGGGTCGGTGACCTCGCAGATGAGCACCTGGTCGCGGATGAGCCGGAGTCCGACCGGGCCGCCGGCATAGCGGATGGCGTTGGTGACCAGTTCGCTGACGATGAGTTCGGTGGTGAAGGTCAGGTCGTCCAGTCCCCAGGCGGCCAGCTGTCGGACGGTGGCTCCTCGGGCGTCGGCCACGATGGTGGGATTCGCGGGGAACTCCCAGCTCGCGGTGTGCTCCGGTGGGATCGCGCGGGTGCGGGCGAGGAGCAGGGCGATGTCGTCGCGGGGCGGGGGGTCGGCGGCGTCGGCCAGGAGGTGGCGGCCGAGCTCCGCCAGCGGGCGAGCGGGGCGGCACAGGGCGGCGAGACGGTCGGTCAGCAGGCGCAGTCCGCCCTCGAGGTCGTGGCGGCCGCGGTCGATCAGGGCATTGGTGTACAGGGCGAGAACGCTGTCGGGGACCAGGTCGAGGGTGATGGTTTCGAAGGGCATGCCGCCGACGCCCAGTGGCGGACCGGGGGAGATGTCGAGGGTCCGGACCGTGCCGTCGGGCCGGACCAGTACGGGCGGGGGATGGCCGGCGCTGGCCAGGGTGCAGTGGCGGGCGATGGGGTCGTAGACGGCGTACAGACACGTGGCGCCGAAGGCGTCCTGATGTTCGGGGGCGGACTCGCCGGCGAGCCGCTGGACGAGGTCGTCGAGGTGGGTGAGGAGCTCCTCGGGCTCCAGCTCCAGGTCGGCCAGGGTCTGCACGGCGGTGCGCAGGCGGCCCATGGTGGCGGTGGCGGGCAGGCCGTGGCCGACGACATCGCCGACGACCAGGGCGGTGCGCAACGACGGCAGCGGGATGACGTCGAACCAGTCGCCGCTGATCTCGGCCCCTCCGCCGGCGGGCAGGTACAGGCCCGCGGTCTCGGCTGCTGGGGTGTCGGTGCCGGCGCGGGGGAGGAGGCGTTGTTGCAGCGCGACGGCCGCACGGTGTTCGCGGGTGTAGCGACGGGCGGTGTCCACGCTCAGCGCGGCCCTGGACGCGATCTCCGCCAGCAGGTCCGCGTCCTCATCGGCGAAGGGCTCGGTCCGCTCGGTACGCCAGACCGCGACCGTGCCGAGCATCAGGCCGCGGGCGGCCAGGGGAGCCAACGCGACCGAATGCCCGCGCTCGGGTATGAGCAGCGGGATCAAGTCCGGGGTGCTTTCGTACGTGGCGATCGCGCTGGCTCGGTCGGGCAGGATGAAGGCCTCACCGCTCTGGAGGGTGCGCAGGCCGGGCCAGTCCATGATGTGCGGAACCGTCGCACCTGGCTGGAGCATCGCGGCGGGCCAGGGACCGGTGGCCGAGGCCACGGCGGCCCGGCGCAGGTGCAGCTCGCCTCCGCCGAGGAACTTGGGCGGCTCGTCGCCGTTGAGCACCGCCTCGGCCAGGTTCACCCACGCCAGGTCGCCGAGGGCGGGGACGAGGACGTCCACCAGGTCCTGGGCGGTGCGCCGCACATCGAGGGAGCGGCCGATGCTGACCGAGGCCTGGTGAGACAGCTCCAGGTGGCGGCGGACGCGCTGCCGCTCGGTGGCGTCGGTGCTGAGCGCGGCCACGCCGACCGGGTGTCCCTGGGTGTCCTCCAGCCGGACAGCGGACAGCGAGACGAACCGCTGACGCTCGCGGGCCCGCGGCGAGCGCATGGGCTGCTCCTGCTCGACCAGCGGAACGCCGGTGGCCAGCACCTGGCGCAGCACCGTCTCCGCGGTCTCGGCGTCCGGCGCGGCGGTCGCCTGCGCCGGTCGGTCGCCTGGGGACAGGGCGGGACCGTCGTGCCCGTCAGGCGTGATGTTGGTCCGCACCGACCGCAGGTCCGCGTCGTAGATGCCGATCCCGATCCGGTCCTGGGCGAGGAGGGCCCGCAAGAGGGCGGCACCCTGTTCCCAGTCGGTCACGTGGCGAGTGGGCGCGGCCAGGACGAGGAGGTGGGAGGAGACCTCCATCGGGAGCGTCCGGAAGGCGACCTCGACCATGCCGCCGGAGCGGTGTCGCAGCAGGGCCCGTCCCGCCGTCGGCATCGCGTTCCCAGCGGCCTCGGCCCGGCACCCGGACTCCTCGGCGAGCAGGTGCCCGACCGGGTGGCCGCACACCTCCGCGGCTGGTCGGTCCAGCAGTTCCGCGGCCGCGCGGGACCACCACAGCACGGCGCCCTGGGCGTCGAGGACAGCCGCCGCGATGGTGTTGAGCAAGGAGAACCCTGCATCGGTGTGATCGGTGAAGGCGTTCATCCTGCCCTGCCTCCTCACCTGGCGGGTCCCATGTCTCAGTATGGGGTGATTCAGGCAGGTCCGAGCGAGGCCACGGCGGCATCACCGGGAGCCGCCGGCTCCGTGGGGCCGCTGGTGCGCCGGGGTCGGCGGCGTCCGCCTATGATTGCCGGATGGACAACAAGGCGTCGAGTGAATCGACTGGTCTGCTCTCGGTGCGCGAGGAACAGCGGCGGATGACACGCCGGCGCATCGCCACCGCCGCGCGGCACGTCTTCGAGGAACGTGGCTACGGGCAGGCGTCGATCGGTGACATCACCAAGGCGGCGAAGGTCAACAGGGCGACCTTCTACCTGCATTTCGCGAACAAGGCCGAGGTCTTCAACGAGGTCTACCAGGCCGTCCGGCAGCTTCAGAGCGCTCGCCACTGGGCGCTCCTCGGCCGTGCGCTCGCCGAGGGGACGGCGGTGTCGGTGCGGCAGTGGCTCGATCAGGCGCTCGTCTGGTGGGAGGACCAGGCGCCGTTGTTGCCGGCCATTCACGAGGCCATGGCGAGTGACCTCGAGGTCGCGGCCAGGTGGAAGGACCAGCTTGATCAGTTGGCCGGTGAGCTGGACGAATATCTCGCCGGATTCCCCGAGGACCGCCGAGAGGGGCAGCGGCTGCGCGTCGAACTCCTCATGGTGCAGCTCGATCAGCTCTGTTTCCGGGCCATCGTGCAGAAGGTCTTCGTGATCGAGCGGGAGGCGCTGCTGGACGTGGTGACCGGGCTTTGGGTCGACGCGCTCGGCCTTCAGGGCGTGGGCCGGACGCCTGTCGATCGATCATCAGCATGATGCTTGACTCGACAGGGTGTCGTTCTTAATCTCCATGCAAGACCTCAGTCACTCCGGCTTCATCGACGAGTGCCCAGGTCAGGTGGACGGCTGTAGCTCCTGCGCAGACCGGCTCACCTCCGGCATCGGCGGTCGGCGCGTCGTCAGGGAAGGGGTATCGCCACGTCGGTCTCGGCCTTCACGTCACAGACGACTTGGGAGCCCGCATGTCCTCCATTCCCCATGCCGCTACCCCGCCTCCAGCCCTGATGCGGCGCGTGACCTTCGCGGCGGCCGTCGGCAACACCGTCGAGACCTATGACTATGCGGCCTACGGGTTCTTGACCGTCCTGATAGCCGAGCTGTTCTTTCCCGGCTCCCAGCCGGGCGTCGCCCTTCTGTCGGCGTTCGCGGCCTTCGGCGTCGCATTCGTGGTGCGACCGCTCGGCTCGCTGCTGTTCGGATCGATCGCGGACCGGTTCGGGCGCAAGCCTTCGCTCGTGGCGACCTTGGTCCTGATGGCCGGCGCCACCACGCTCATCGGCCTGCTGCCCACGGCGGCATCCATCGGCGTGTGGGCGCCGGCCCTGCTGGTGGTGTGCCGTTTGATACAAGGGCTCGCCGCCGGTGGTGAGTACGGCACCGCGATGACCTACGCCGCGGAGTTCACCCCCCGGCGCAAGCGTGGTGCGATGACCAGCCGCGTGCAGATCGGGAGTGTGGTCAGCCTGCTGTTGGCCGCGGGGGTCGTCCTGCTCCTGAGCGCGTCGCTGTCCCCTCAGGCGATGGCTTCCTGGGGATGGCGGATTCCGTTCCTGCTCGCACTGCCGCTCGGGCTCGTCGGGCTCTACATCCGCGCCCGGCTCGAAGAATCACCGGAGTTCCGCGCCCTCGAGCGACAGGGGCGGATCCCGTCCTCGCCCGCCAAGGAGTCGTTCACGAAGCACTGGTCGCTCATCGCCCTGGTCTTCGGTGTCGCCGCGCTCCAGCAGATCGGCTACTACATCGCCTTCACCTACGCCCAGTCCTACATCATCCAGCTCGGCTTCACACCGGCACAGGCCACCCTGGCCACGGTCATCAGCATCGCCGTGGCCGTGGTGCTCGTCGCGGTCGGCGGGCCGCTGTCCGACCGGTGGGGGCGGTGGCCGATGCTCTTCGGGCTCTCCGCCGCGATGCTGGTGCTCGCGTACCCCCTCCTCGCGGCCCTGTCGTCGGCGACGAGTCTCGGCACGGTGATCCTGACGACCGTGCTGCTCGGCGTGGTGCCCGCGCTGTACACCTCGGTCGCGCCCGCCACCTACATCGAGATCGTCCCGGCCCGGGTCCGGGCCACGGTCTTCGCGGTGGGCTTCGCCCTGGCGGCGGCCCTGCTCGGCGGCCCCGCGCTGTACGTCAGCCAGTCCTTGGTGCGGATGACCGGCGACAACCGGTCGCCGGCGCTGTTCCTCATGTTCGGGGCACTGCTGAGCCTGGCGGCGGCCGTGGTCGTGCGGCGGCGGCATCCGGAAGTCCTCACGCCGGACCTGCCGGCCCACGTCGCCGACGTACCCGGCGCGCGGTCGACCGAGGGAGTCTGACCGTGTTCCTCGGCGAGCTCGCGGAGCAGCTCGGTGCCGCGGCGCCGCGGCTCACCCCCGACCTGATCGACCAGGGCGGCACCTGCGTGCTCGATGCCCTCGCCTGCGCCTACGGCGGACGCGAGATGCCGTGGGTCGCCCAGGCACGGGCGGTCGCGGGCGCCGGTGGCGACAGCACGATCTGGGCGAGCGGCGGACGGCGGAGCGGGCTGGCGGACGCGGTGTTCGCCAACGCCGTCGGCTGCCACTCACTCCTGCACGAGGACACGCATGCCGAGAGCCGGGTGCATCCGGGCACCGTGGTGATACCCGCGGCACTCGCGATCGGGGAGCGGTTGGGCTCGCCCATGCTCGACGTGCTGCGCGCGATCGTCATCGGGTACGAGGCGGTGGCTCAGGTCGCGGCCACGGTGCTGACCGACGACTTCGTGGCTCGCGGATGGCGGGCCAGCGGTGTGTTCGGCCCGTTCGGGGCCGCTGCCGCCACCGCCCACCTGCTCTGCCTGGACAGGACCACCACTGCCCACGCGCTGGCCATCGCGGCCAGCTCCGCCGCCGGCATCTGCCAGTGGGCGCGGGACGGGACCACGGAGGTCTTCTTCCAGAACGCGAACGCCTGCCGCGCGGGGCTCGTGGCGGCCCTTCTGGCCCGCGAAGGTGCGACGGGGGCCGCGTCGGCGGTCGAGGGAACGCTGGGCCTCCAGCAGGCCTTCGGCGGAACCCGGGACGGCGCAGGGAAGCCGGAGGTCCGGCTGGACCGGATGGCGGTCTCGGCGACCTTCTTCAAGGCCCACCCCTCGTGCGCCCTCACCCAAGAGGCCATCGACGCCGCACAGCGGCTCGCCGAACGGCGGATCGACCCGGACGCGGTCGTCGAGGCGACGATTCACACCTCCGGCGCGGCGGCGCGGTATCCCGGCTGCGACAACGGCACATCGCTGTCGACGACGATCTCCCGGCAGATGAGCCTTCAGTTCGCGGTCGCCGCCGCGCTGACCGACGGCGCCCTGCGCCCAGCCCGGTACACCGGGCCACCGGACCCCGGCCTCGTGGCGCTGGCCAAGCGCATCTCGGTGGCCGTCGATCCAGTGGCCGATCGCGCCTATCCGCGGCGCAGGGACGCGCGGGTGACGGTCCGGCTGGCCGACGGCCGCACCGTGTCGGCGACCAACCGCGACACCGTGAACCTGAGCGCGGTCCGTGTGGTCGAGAAGTTCCACACCTACGCGGCAGCGGTGCTCGGCGACGACGCGACGGCGATCGTCCGGGCAGTGCGTGACCCCGGATCCTGCCCGGACGTCGCGGTCTTCCTGGCCCGCCTGCGCTGAACCCCGCCCCGGAACGGGTGGTCGCGGCCGCGACCACCCGTGCCCTGGCCTGCCCGCATCGCGGCAGATCCGGCCAGTAAAAACGACAACTCGTTGCTTGACTCGACACTATGTCGTCTCTAATGTCGAGCTCACTCGGAGCGCAGTCCCACGCCGCGCACCGACCAGGGAAGGACAAAGACGTTGCATTCCTCGGTCACGTTCCAGATCGGCTGCGACATCGGTGGCACGTTCACCGACGTCGCGGCGCTTTCCTCAACCGGGCTGTCCTATGCGGACAAGGCCGACACCACGCACGACGATCTCGCGGCCGGACTCCTCGCGGCGCTGGAGAATCTCGCCAACCGGATCGGGATGCCACTGCCCGAGGTGCTCGGCGCGACCACGCGCTTCGTCAACGGCACCACCGTGGTCACCAACTCGGTCGCCGAACTCCGCGGGGCCACGGTCGGCCTGATCACCACACAGGGCTTCGGGGACAACCTGCTCATCGCCCGTTCGGCCCGCAATGCCCACCGAGACCACCACAAGCAGCTGAGCATCCCGCAGATCGTCGCCCGGGAACACGTGGTCGAGGTCACCGAGCGCGTGGACCGCAAGGGCCGGGTGATCGTCGCCTTGTCCGAGGCGGAGGCACGGCGCGCCATCGGCACGCTGGTAGGCGCAGGGGTCGACTCGATCGCCGTCTCCCTGTTGTGGAGCTTCGCGAACCCCGCTCACGAGGAGCTGCTCGCCTCGATCGTCGAAGCGGAGTACCCGGAACTGTTCCTGAGCGTCTCATCCCGCCTGCACCCCGTCATCCGGGAGTACGAGCGGACGATGACCACGGTGCTCAACTCCTTCACCGGCATCCGGGTGGCGGAGTACACGAGCCGGATCGAGCACGAACTCGCCGCCCGCGGGCTGCGTGTGCCGGTCGCCTTCATGCAAGGCTTCGGCGGGACGCTGTCCGCGGCGGAGGCCCGCCAGCGGCCCATCACGCTCATCGACTCCGGCCCCGCAGGCGGGGTGATGGGGGCGCGGGCACTGGCCACCCGGCTCGGCCTGAGCGACATCGTGACCGCCGACATGGGCGGCACCTCCTTCGACGTCTCGGTAGTGCGGGACGCCACCCCCCAGGTCACCCGGCGGGTGATGCTGGGCGAGCGCTTCCTCACCGCCCTGTCCAAGATCGACGTGATGCCGATCGGCACCGGCGGCGGCAGCATCGCGTGGCTCGACGCGCGGGGGGTGCCCCAAGTGGGCCCGCGCAGCGCGGGAGCCGAACCCGGCCCGATCTGCTACGGCAAGGGCGGTACCCGGCCCACCGTCACCGACGCGTCCGCCGTTCTGGGACTCCTCGACTCGAAGTCCTTCCTGGACGGCCGCAGGGCCCTCGACGTCGACGGCGCCCGGGAGGCGCTGGCCCGCGAGATCGGCGAGCCGCTCGGAATCGACGCGGTGCGGGCCGCGGCGGATGTGCATCGGATGGTGATCGCGGACATGGGCAACGCCGTCCGCGCGGTCACGGTCGAACGAGGCCACGATCCCCGCCGATTCGCCATGGTGGCCTTCGGCGGCGCGCTGGGCCTGTTCGCCGCCGACATCGCCCGCGCGGTCGGCATCGGCAAGGTGGTGATTCCGGCCGACGCCGCCGTCTTCTCCGCCCGCGGCCTGCTCGCGAGCGACGACGTTCGCACCCGAGCCCGCTCGGCCATGTGGCAGGGCGGCGACGCCGGCGCGGTGGTCCGTGCCCTGCGCGAGCTCGACGACGAACTGGTCGCGGCGCTGCGTGCGGCCGGCTACCCGGACGACCGCATCGAGGTGCGGTGGGAGGGGGAGTTCAAGTTCGCGGGCCAGCAGTGGGAGCTGCGCCTCCCCATCCCGCGCCGCGACGATCTCGGCGAGGCGGATCTGGCCGCGATCCAGGCCGGGTTCCCCACGCGCTACGAGGAGGAATACGGCACCGGAACCGCATGGGTGGGCAGTCCGGTCGTGCTGATGTCGGTCCGTGTCACCGCCACCGGCCGGCTGGAAACCATCGAGACCGTCCCCGCGGAGCCGGAGACCGGCATCCAGGTCACACCGATCGGCCGCAGGCGCATCCACCGTCCCACCGGCCAAGAGGTCGACGTCCACGACGCGCTGCGGCTGCCCACGGGGGCCCGGGTGTCCGGCCCCGCGCTGATCGAGCACCCGCTGACCACCATCCAGCTCCCGGCCGGCTGGGACCTGCGGGTCGACGGCTGGCGGAACTACCTGCTCACCGACACCCAGCCCACCACCACCGGGGAGAGCGCGGCATGACCCTCACCAACCAGACCCGGCTCGACCCGGTGGACGTCGACATCCTCGCCAAGGCGCTGGACAACGTCGCCGCCGAGATGGGCGTGGTGATGATGCGCGCCTCCGGCAGCCCCGCCATCGCGGAGGCAGTCGACTTCTCCACCTTCATCGCCGACGCCGATGGCGACATCATCAGTTACGCCGGCTACATCACCATGTACCTCGGCGCCGCGCGCCAGGCCGTGCGGCACATCCTCGCCACCTACCCGCGCTCGGAGATCCGCGCGGGGGACATGTTCCTGTGCAACGACCCCTTCACCACCGGCAATGCCCACGCCGTCGACGTGGGTGTGGTGCGACCGATCTTCGCCGGCGACGAGCTGATGGCCTGGTGCTGGGCCGAGGCACATGTGAACGACTTCGGCGGGTTCGCGCCGGGCGGGATGAACCCGATCGCGACCGAGGCCTATGGCGAGGCGCTGCGGCTCCCCGGCGTCAAGATCGTCGACCAGGGTCGCATCGTCGAGGACATATGGCGGATCATCGAAACCAACATCCGCGTCCCCGAACTGGTCCTCAACGACATCCGCTGCTTCATCGCCGCCTGCCACCGCTGCGACGAGCGGCTCCAGGCGCTGATCGGGCAATACGGCGCCGCGACCTTCCGCACCTATGTCGAGGCGGCGAAGGACCTCGCCGAACAGGCCGTCCGCCGCCGCATCGCGGATCTGCCCAACGGGACCTACGCCGCAGAGGAGTTCGCCGAACACAACGGCCACACCGACGAGCTCTACCCGGTCCGGTGCACGCTCACGGTCACCGACGACTCGCTGCGGTTCGACCTGACCGAATCCGCGCCGCAGACCGACGGCTTCATCAACGTCAGCGCCGCGACCACACTGGGCGCGGTCGTATCCCCGCTGCTGATCACCCTGCTCCCGGACCTGCCCATCAACCAGGGCACGCTGCGGCCGATCGAGGTCGTCACCCAACCGGGCACCATCTGCGACGCCCGGATGCCGGCGCCGATGGGCGCCGGGCACATCGAGACCGGCTTCCGGATCGGCAAGGTGGTCACCAGGCTGCTCGCCGACCTCCAGGCCGGCAGCGACAACGCCTTCGTGCGCGAGCACGTGATGGCGCCGTGGCAGGACTCCTGGAGCGCGAGCTTCTTCTACGCCCCTGACGAGGACGGCCGGCTGGTGCCGTTCCCGGACATGAACGGCGGTGGCAGCGGGGCCGGCGCGCAGGCCGTCGCCGACGGCATGGACGTCAGTGGCGTGCTCGCGCAGCCACAGAACAGCATCCCCGACATCGAGATCAACGAGCTGGCCTACCCGGTCCTGTACCTGTGGCGCAGGCTCAATCCGAACTCCGGCGGACCCGGCCGCACACGCGGCGGCGCGGGCATCGACCTCGCGTTCATGCCCTGGTACACGCCCGGTGGCCAAGAACACGTGATGGCGGCGTGCTGGCAGGTCCCGCCGGCCGGCGTCTTCGGTGGTTACCCCGGCTCGACCAGCGGCTCCTCGCTGGTGGCCGGCGCCCGCGCGGACGAAGCACTCGCCCAGGGCCGCGTCCCGCGCTCCGTCGACGACCTGGCCGCACCACCACAACCCTTGCAGGGCAAGCAGTTCGGGCTGTCGGTGGGCCCCGGGGACGTTGTCGTCCTGCGGGTCGGAGGCGGGGGCGGACACGGCGACCCGATCGAGCGCGACCCCGCTCTCGTGGCGGCGGACGTGCGATCCGGGGCGGTCACCGTCGATGCCGCCCGTGTCTCCTACGGCGTCGTGCTCGACGCGGAAGGGCACCCCGATCGCGGCGCGACCAGCGCCGAGCGCGAGCGGATCCGCCAGGACCGCAGGGGCTGGGCCCGCGAGGGCGGGCTGGCCGTGCGCCGAAGCGAGGCCCATGAACGGCTGCGCGAGCGCGGGCAGTGGTGCCAGGCGCGACCGGGAGTCCGGCTCGTCGAGTACGCCGACCCTCGCACCGGAGCACTGGTTCGCGCGGATGTGGTCGTCCACCCGGACGGCGACCACGAAGGACTCCGATGACCGGCATCGACGACGCGAGGACGGACATGAGCACTGCGACCGACATGGACGCCGGCCCGGCCGGTACGTTCCCCGCCGCACTGGTCGAGCTGGCGAACCGTTTCGGCGACCAGGAAGCCGTGGTGGCACCCGAGGGACGCATCACCTTCGCCGAGTTCGTCCGCCGCTGTGACGAGCTGGCCGGCGCCTTCGCGGCCGCCGGGCTTCAGCCGGGGGACCGGGTCGGCATCCTGCTGCCCAACGGGCTGCGGTGGCTGGTGACGATGCTCGGCGCCCAGCGGGCCGGACTGGTCGCGGTCCCGATCAACACCTGGTACCGCTCCGGCGAGCTGGCGCACCTGTTGGGCACCGCCGGGCTGCGGCTGGTCGTGACCGACGCGTATGTGTTCGGCAAGGACATGCTCGCCGAACTCGGCGCGGCGGGTTACCCCGAGGTCTTCGCACCCGGGCCGCGCGCAGAGGGCTATCTGGGCGCGCTGATCTGGCCCGCGGCGCAGACGTTCCCGCCCGCCGCCGTGCCCGGCCCGGCCCCTGCGCACACCGCCGCGCCGGACGACATCGCGATGATCCTCTACACCAGCGGCAGCACGGCACTGCCCAAACCCGTCCCGCTCGAGCACGGCAAGCTCCTGCGCAACGGCCGGGCCATGGGCGAGCGCATGCACCTGCGGCCCGGCGACCGGCTCTGGTTCGCCATGCCGCTGTTCTTCGGTTACGGCGCCTGCAACGCGCTTCCGGTGGCGCTCACCCACGGGGTGACCCTGTGCATCCAGGAGAAGGTCGAAGGAGACAAGGCCCTCGAATTCATCGAGCGCGAGCGCTGCACCGTCTCCTACGGACTGGCGACGGCGGTCCGGGCGCTGCTCGACGCACCGAGTTTCGGCAGTCGGGAGATTTCGTCGCTGCGCACCGGTCCGGTGGGCTTCAACGCCGAGGACAAGCGCCTCGCGATCGAGGGACTCGGCATCTCCGAGGCATGCGCCGCCTACGGGCTCACGGAGTCCTACGGCTTCGTGACGATGACCGACGCCCACGACCCCCTCGAGATCAAGCTGCACACCCAGGGCACCGTGCTGCCGACCCAGCGGATCCGCGTCGTCGACGCCGCGGGCGCCGTATGCCCGCCGGGCGTCACCGGTGAGATCGAGGTCCGGGGGTGCGTGATCGACGGATACCTCGGCTCGGCGGAGATCAACGCCGGTACCCGCTCGGCGGACGGCTGGTTCCGCACCGGCGACCTCGGCTCGATCGACGCGGACGGCCGGCTCGCGTTCGGCGGCCGGTGGAAGGAGATGCTCAAGATCAAGGGCATCAACGTGGCGCCGCTGGAGATCGAGGGCATCCTCTCCGGTCACGCCGGCGTCGACCAGGTCCACGTCGTCGGACTGGCCACGCCGGAAGGCGACCAGGAGATGGCCTGCGTCGTGGTCCCGAAGACCGGTTGGCCGGCCGACGAGGCCCAGCTCGTCCACGAGTTGACCGAGTACATCCGCGGCCGCGCCGCCAGCTACAAGGTGCCCACCCGGTTCGTGGTGATGGACGCGCGATCGGTGCCGCAGACCCACACCGGCAAGGTCAGCAAGCTCAAGCTGCGCGAGATGCTCGAGGCCGCCCGATGACCCGGACCACCATGCCCACCGGCCGGCTCCGGCGCACCCCGGCCTTCACCGACCTGCCCACCCTGCCCGGCCGCGACGAGCACCACGCCTGGGACGTATGGGGCCGCGACGACGAGATCGGGACGCTCAACCTGATCGGACCCGAGCAGCGTCTCGCCGCCGCCCAAGCCGTCCGGACCGGCGACATGATCTCGCTGGCGCTTCCCCTGAACGAGCCCGATCCCGGTCTGTTCGACGAGCGGGCCCGCTACCGCCACCTCGTCGAGGACACCGCCGCGGGACACGACGACAAGCTCGACGACTTCTACCTCCAGTCCTCCTCGCAATGGGACGGGCTGCGTCACATCAAGGCCGGCCGGCACGGCTACTGGGGCGGCAGGCAGGAGGAGGACCTCGCCACCACCGGCGTTCTGGGCATCGACCGGTGGGCCGACCACGGCTTCGGCGGCCGAGGCGTCCTGGTCGACGTCGCGGCCCACCTCGCGTCGCGCGGCACACCGCTCGTCCCCGACCAGCCGGTCGAGATCACCACGGCCATGCTCGACGAAGCCGCCGCGGCACAGGGCACCACGTTCCGCTCCGGGGACATCCTCGTGGTCCGGACCGGGTGGACCGAGTGGTACCGGGCGTTGCCGCCGGCGCACCGCGCACGCCTGCGCGGCACCATCGGCGCCGGTTTCGCCTGCCCCGGCCTGGAGTCCTCGAAGAACACCGCGGGCTACCTGTGGGACCACGAGTTCGCCGCGGTCGCCGTGGACAACGTCGGCGTCGAGGTGTTCCCCGTCGAACGCGCCAAGGGCTTCCTGCACCGGCGGCTCATCGCCCTCCAGGGCATGCCGCTGGGAGAGCTGTGGCACCTCCGCCGCCTCGCCGAGGTGTGCGCCGCCCGCGGGCGTTACGACTTCCTGCTCGTCTCCGGCGTCCTGCCGCTGCCGCGCGGGGTCGGCAGCCCCGCCAACGCCTACGCGATCGTCTGACCCCGCGCGCCGCGCAAGAAAGGACACACCATGCCCCTGGGGCCCCTGCGGCAGGTGGCCGTCGTCGGAATCGGGATGACCGAAGTGTCGCGCGTTTCGACACGCGGCGCCCTCGGCTTCGCGGCCGACGCCCTCCGGCTCGCCCTTGACGACGCCGGCCTGCGTGCCGAGGACGTCGACGGCCTGTTCACCAACGTCGGAAACCCGCTGGCCGTCGACTACGACCGGATGGCGGAGGCATTCGGACTGCGCATCCGCGCCGCCGTGCAGACCTGGAGCCACGGCCGATTCGTCGGCCCCGCCCTCCAGGCCGCCGTCCAGGCGGTAGCGCTCGGTACGGCCGACGTCGCCGCCTGCGTGGGCGGCGTGGCCTTCTCCGGGCTGGGCGTCGTCGGCGGTTCCGGCGACCTGGAGGGAACGCGCCAGGGCGGCGGGTCGCACGGCGAACTGCCGCACTACGGGATGACGGCACCCGGCGCCGGTGCGGCGATGGCGTTCCGCCGGTACTGCGCCCGCTACGGGTACGACCCCGAGCTGATCTCGGCCGTCCCGATCGCCTTCCGCCGCCACGCCCGGCGGAACGCGAACGCGCAGATGACCAAGGCTCTCGAGCGCGCGGACTACGCGGCACAGCCGTACGTGGTCGAGCCGTTGCGCCGCCCCGACTTCGCGCTGCTCAGCGACGGTGGCGGCTGTGTGCTCGTGACCACGGTCGAGCGGGCACGGGACCTGCGGCAGCCCGCGGTCGTCATCGGCGGCATGCAGGGTCTGCGCGCCGGCCGTGACGAGTTCATCTTCGCCCCGCCCGGACTGGGGGTCTTCTCCCAGGGCGACACCCGCCGTGCCGAGGACAACCCGGTCTATGCCATGGCCGGGCTGACCGGGCCCGGCGACGTCGACTCGCTCCAGCTCTATGACGCCTTCTCGCCCAACGTCGTGTTCGTCCTGGAGCGCTTCGGCTTCACCGGGGAGGGCGAGGCGCTCGAGTGGCTCCAGAACGGCCGCATCGAGCTCGGCGGCGACCTGCCGACCAACACCGCGGGCGGCCTGTTGTCCGAGGCCCACATCTGCGGGTGGGGGCACATGATCGAGGCCACCCGGCAGATCCGCGGCCAGGCCGGAGCGCGGCAGGTGGCGGACTGCGAAGTCGTCCAGTGGGCGACCCCGTTCGGAGACTCGCTCATCTTCCAGAAGGACCGGTGACCGCGATGACCAACCCACGACCGCTTCCCGCACGGTACCCCGAGGACGTCGAACACCTCGACGGCGCGGCCCGCGGCGAACTCCGCATCCCGGTCTGCCACTCCTGCGCCCAGGAGTTCTGGCCGCCAGGACCGGTGTGCCCCCGCGACTTCACCACCGACGTCGGCTGGGTGACCGACCCCGGCACCGGGCGCGTCAACAGCTGGGTGCGCTTCCACAAGCGATACTTCGCCGGCGACGAGGTGCCCTACACCGTGGTCCAGGTCCGGCTCGACAGCGGCCCGAACCTGACCACCACCTGGACCGGCCCCGCCGATCCCGTGATCGGCGAGCCAGTGGCGGTGTCCTTCCGCGAGGCCGGCGCGTCGGTCTTCCTCCCGGAGTTCGGGCCCGGAGGCCAGGCGTGACCGCCGCCCGGGAGCTCGCGGCCCGGATCGGACCGGTGGGGGTGTGGCCGGCCGTGCTCGGGGAGGTCCCGGCCGCGCGGGCCGCGGCCGCCGCCGCGGAGATCGAGGACCTCGGATACGGCGCCCTGTGGATCGGCGAATCCCCGGCGCACAAGGAGGTCTTCACGCACAGCGCGCTCCTGCTCGGCGCCACCTCACGGATCACCGTGGCCACCGGGGTCGCCACCATCGGGGCACGGGACGCGACCGCCACCGACGCCGCGGCGCAGACACTGGGCGAGGCCTTCCCGGACCGGTTTGTGCTGGGGCTGGGCGCCGGCCACGCCGAGGCCGGACGCGGACGAGGACACGACCGGCCCCTCACCGCCCTGCGGGAGTACCTCGACGCGCTCGACACCCGCCCGTATCGCGGACCACGCCCAGCCCGGCCCGTGCCCCGTGTCCTGGCGGCTCTGCGGCCGCGGATGCAGGAGCTGGCCCGCGACCGGACCAGTGGCGCGCACTCGTTCTTCGTCCCGCCGTCCCACACCGCGGCGGCGCGGGAACGGCTCGGTCCCGACCCCCTGCTCGCCCCCGAGCAGGCCGTGGTCGTCGACCCGGACCCCGGACGGGCCCGCGCCATCGCGCGTGCGCACGTCGCGACCCGGCTCGCCCTGCGCAACTACGTGAACCACGTGCGCGCCCTCGGGTTCGGCGACGACGACCTCGTCGGCAGCGGCAGCGATCGCCTCGTCGACGCGCTGGTCGCCTGGGGCGACCCCGAGACCGTCGCCGCCCGCGTCCGGGAGCACCTCGACGCCGGAGCCGACCACGTGGCGATCCACCCCCTCACCGCCGCGCCCGCGCAGGGGCTGGCGCCGGTCCTCGACCAGCTGCGTGCCCTCACGCCCGCCCTGCCCCTGACGACGGTCCTCCCTGGATCCGCCCGCTGACGGCTGCCGTCCCCGACGAAGGAACCACCACATGAACGAGCCCGCCCCGCGCCTCAGTCCCGAGGACCGCTACCTCGTGACCGAGGGGCTCATCCACCTGACCGGTGTGCAGGCCCTGGCCCGGCTCCCGATCGACGTCCGCAGGTCCGACCGCCGGGCCGGGCTGAGGACCGCGGCGTTCGTCTCCGGCTACGAGGGATCACCCCTTGGCGGCTACGACCTCGAGCTGGGCAGGCAGACCGATCTGCTGGCCGAGCACGACGTCGTGTTCCGGCCCGGCGTCAACGAGGAGCTGGCCGCGACGGCGGTCCAGGGCGCGCAGTTGGCCGCGGCGTCGGCCGACCGGCGCGTCGACGGGGTCACCGGCTACTGGTACGGCAAGTCCCCGGGCCTCGACCGGGCCTCGGACGCGTTGCGGCACAACAACCTGATGGGCACCCACCCCGCCGGTGGTGCACTGGCCCTCGTCGGGGACGATCCGTCGGCGAAGTCCTCCACGGTGCCCGGCAGTTCCGAGCTGCTGCTCGCCGACCTGGGCATGCCGACGCTCTGCCCCGCCGACCCGCAGGAGGTGCTCGACCTGGGGCTGCACGCCGTCGCACTGTCCCGGGCGTGCGGTCTGTGGGTCGGCTTCAAAATCGCCACCAACGTCGCGGACGGCACCGGCACCGCGCGGGTGCACCCCGATCGCATCCGGCCCGTGGCCCCGGATCTCATCGTCGACGGGCAGCCGTTCGCCCACGAGATGACCGCCAGGATGCTGCAACCGGATCTCGGCCGGCTCGAGCGCAGTCGCGACGGGGCCCGGCTCGAGATCGCCCGGCGCTACGCCGCGGTCAACGGGCTGAACACGATGGTCGGCGCGGGGGCCGGCGACCGCTTGGGGATCGTCGCGCCGGGCAAGACCTTCCACGACCTTCGCCAGGCGCTGCGCATCCTCGGCCTGGACGACGCCGAGCTGGCCCGCCGGGGCGTCCGGCTGTTGCATCTGGCGATGGTGCATCCGCTCGAACCGGACGTGATCGGCCGTTTCGCCGCCGGAGTGCGCGAGATCATCGTCGTGGAGGAGAAACGGTCCTTCGTGGAGGCCGCCCTCAAGGACCTGCTGTACGGTCGTCCGGACGCGCCAGTGGTCAGCGGCAAGCGCGGGCCGGACGGCGCCGCCCTCATCCCGGCCGACGGCGAGCTGGACCCGGATCGCATCGCGGCGGCCCTCGCCGTCCGGCTCCGTGCGCACGGCGGCTTCCCCTCCGTCGAGGCGTGGGTGGCGGACCGGCGATCGCCGCGGCGGCGAGTCCTGCTGCCCCTTGCCACCCGCACGCCGTACTTCTGCTCGGGCTGCCCGCACAACTCCTCGACCAAGGCACCCGAAGGGTCGCTGGTCGGCGCCGGCATCGGCTGCCACAGCCTCGTGCTGATGATGGATCCCGGGCAGACCGGCGACATCACCGGGCTGACGCAGATGGGCGGCGAGGGCGCGCAGTGGGTGGGCATGGCGCCCTTCCTGTCCAGGGACCACCTGCTGCAGAACCTCGGCGACGGCACCTTCCACCACTCGGGCAGCCTGGCCGTGCGCGCGGCCGTGGCCGCCGGGGTGAACATCACCTACAAGCTGCTGTACAACTCGGCGGTCGCGATGACGGGCGGGCAGCAGCCCGCGGGTGTGCTGACGATCCCGCAGATCACCCACGCCATGCGGGCCGAGGGCGTGCGCCAGATCATCGTCACCACCGAGGACCCACGCCGCTACCGCCGTGCCCGGCTCGCGCCGGGGGTGCGGGTCTGGCACCGTGACCGGCTCACGGAGGCGCAGCAGACACTCGCTCGCACCGAGGGTGTCACCCTGCTGATCCACGACCAGGAGTGTGCGACGGAGCTGCGCCGCAAGCGCAAGCGCGGGCTGGCCCCGGACCCCGTCCAACGGGTGGTCATCAACGAGCGCGTCTGCGAGGGCTGCGGCGACTGCGGCGAGAAGTCGAACTGCCTGTCGGTCCAGCCGGTCCCCACCGAGTTCGGCCGCAAGACCCGCATCGACCAGTCGTCGTGCAACAAGGACTTCTCCTGCCTCGCCGGGGACTGCCCGTCCTTCCTCACGGTGGTGCCGTCCAAGGGGCGGGCGACGCGGCCGGTCGCCGACCCGATCCCAGCTGGGCTGCCCAAGCCCGCGTGGGTGTTCTCGGCCGAGCGGTTCACCGTGCGGGTGACGGGGGTCGGCGGCTCGGGAGTGGTCACCCTGTCGCAGATCCTCGGCAGCGCGGCGACCATCGCCGGCCTGCCCGTCCGCTCGCTCGACCAGACCGGACTCGCGCAGAAGGGCGGCGCCGTCGTCTCCGACATCAAGATCGGTCAGGCCCACGCCAACAAGGCGGCCGAGCGAGAGTGCGATCTCTACCTCGGCGCCGATGTGCTCGTCGCCGCCGATCAGCGATACCTCGCCGTCGCCGATCCGCGCCGCACCGTCGCCGTGGTCTCGACCTCACGCGTGCCCACCGGCGCGATGGTCACCGACACCAGCGTCGGCTTCCCCGACGAGGACGCGCTGCTCGGCCGCATCCGGGAGGCGACCGACGCCACGGCGATGACCGCCCTCAACGCCCGTGAACTCTCCGAGACGCTGTTCGGCCAGGACCAGTACGCCAACCTCCTGCTGACCGGTGTGGCCTACCAGCTGGGCGCGCTGCCGATCCCGGACTCCGCGATCGAGGAGGCGATCACCCTCAACGGGACCAAGGCGGAGACCAACGTGCAGGCGTTCCGCCGCGGCCGGCAGTTCGTGGCCGACCGCCCCGCCCTGGAAGCCACGCTGCGCTCCCTGCGCGGCGAGCCCGCACCACCGCCACCGCTCGACTCCACCGCGCGGGAGCTGCTGGCCAGGGTCGGCGCCGCCGAGGACACCGAACTCGCCCGGCTGCTGAGAATCCGCGTACCGGACCTGATCGCCTACCAGAACGCCGGCTACGCCCGCCGCTACGTCGAGAACGTCGAGCGCGTGCGCCAGGCCGAGGCCGTCGCCGTGCCGGGCGCGACGGCACTGGCCGAAGCGGTCGCCCACAACCTCTACAAGCTCATGGCCTACAAGGACGAGTACGAGGTCGCCCGGCTCTCCCTCGACCGCGCGAACGAGCGGGCCATCCGCGCTCGGTTCGGCGAGGACGCCCGCATCTCCTACCGGCTGCACCCACCGGTTCTGCGCGCGCTGGGCATGCGCCGCAAGCTGGAGCTCGGCCCCTGGTTCCGTCCGGCCTTCCGCGCCTTGGTGGCAGCCCGGCGGCTCCGCGGCACGCGGCTGGATCCGTTCGGCCGTGCCGGGATACGCCGCCTGGAACGCGAGCTGATCGCCGAGTACGAAGGCGTGATCACCGAGCTCGCCCGGTCCCTGCGATCGGACACCCACGCGCTCGCGGTCGAGACGGCGCAACTGCCGGACTTGGTCCGTGGCTATGAGGGCGTCAAACTCAGGACGGTCGCCCAGTACCGCTCCGCGCTCGAGGAGCGGATGACTCGACTCCGCGCCACGGGCGTCCCCGCCGTCGAGGGTGGTGAGCCATGCTGAGCGCGCACGTGGTCCAGGACCTGCGCCGGACACTGCCCGCCGGCCGGGTGCTGGAGGATCCCGGCATCGTCGCCGGCTACCTGCGCGACGAGGCCGTGTGGGCACCGCACGGTGAGCCGGTGGCGGTGGTGCGCCCGCACAGTGCCGAGGAGGTCAGGCAGGTGGTGCGCGCGTGCCTGCGGCATCGCGTACCCGTGGTGCCACGGGGCGCGGGCACCGGTCTGTCGGGCGGCGCCAACGCGGTCGACGGCGGGATCGTGCTCTCCACCGAGCAGATGACCGCCATCCGGGAGATCGACGCCACCGAGCGGCTCGCCGTCGTCGAGCCCGGCGTGGTCAACGACGACCTGCGCGCCGCCTGCGCGGAACAAGGGCTGTGGTATCCGCCGGACCCGTCGAGCGCGCCCTGGTCGACCATCGGCGGCAACGTCGCCACCAACGCCGGCGGGCTGTGCTGCGTCAAGTACGGGGTGACCCGCGACTACGTACTCGGCATCCAGGTCGTCACCGGCACCGGGGAGCTCGTCCGACTCGGCCGCCGCACCGCCAAGGGGGTCGCCGGCTACGACCTCGCCGGGCTGATGGTCGGCTCCGAGGGAACCCTCGGCATCGTCACCGAGGTGACCGTGCGACTGCGCCCCGCGCGGGAGCCCGAACGCACGGTCGCCGGCTATTTCGGCTCTCTCACCGACGCGGGGCGCGCTGTCGCCGCCGTCGGCGCCGCCGGGATCACGCCGTCGGCGCTCGAGCTGATCGACCGCCACACCCTCGCCGCGGTCGACGCCTGGAAGAACATGGGGCTGTCGGCAGAGGCTGACGTCGTGCTGCTCGGCCGGACCGACGCGCCGGGCGAGGCGGGTGACCACGAGGCCGAGACCATGCTGGCCTGCTTCACCGGCGCCGGCGCCACCTGGGCGGTCGCGTCGTCCGACGCCGAGGAGGCCGACGCCCTGTTCGCGGCACGACGGCTGGCGTACCCGGCACTCGAACGCATCGGGCCGGTGCTGACCGAGGACGTCTGCGTGCCCCGCGCCGCGGTTCCGGACATGCTCGGCCGGATCGAGCGCGTCGGACAGCGGCACGACGTCCTCATCGCCAACGTCGCCCACGCCGGCGATGGCAACCTGCATCCGCTGCTCATCGTCCCCGCCGACGACACCGTGGCACGGACCAGGGCGGAGGCCGCGTTCGAGGAGATCCTCGACGACGCGCTCGCACTGGGGGGCACCGTCACCGGCGAACACGGCGTGGGACTGCTGAAACGAGCCGGGCTCGAGCGGGAACTGCCGCCGCCGGTGCTGGCCCTCCAGGCCGCGGTGAAACAGGCGCTCGATCCGCACGGAATCCTCAACCCGGGCAAGGTGATCGCTCCATGCGCGCCGCGGTTCTGACGCGTCCGGGCGGACCCGGCGCCGTCACCGTCATCGACGTCCCACGGCCGAGTCCCGCGGCCGACGAAGTCCTTGTCGAGGTCGCGGCCTGCGGCGTCTGCGGGCACGACCAGGCCGATCGCACGGGCCTGTTGACGGTCCCGCTCCCGGCCGTGCTCGGCCACGAGGTCGCCGGCACCGTTGTCGAGGCCGGACCTGCCGTGCGGCGCTTCGCCGTCGGCGACCCGGTCGCCACCAAGCAGTTCAGCACCTGTGGGTACTGCGGCCCGTGTACGAGTGGCGAGGAGTTGCGGTGCGCGCAGCGGTCGTTCACCTACGGCGGGTTCGCCGAGTACGTCGTGCTGCGCGAGTCGGCCCTGCTGGCGGTGCCGCCGGGGGTGCCCCTCGCGGAGGCCGCCGTCGTGGCGTGCGCGGTGGGAACCGGTCTCCAGGCGCTGCGCCGCATCGCGCGGGTGCGGGCCGGCGAGACGGTGCTCGTCACCGGTGCGGGCGGCGGCCTGGGCCTGCACGCGGTGCAGGTCGCCCGTGCGCTCGGCGCCCGCGTCGTCGCCCTCACCGGCGACGTCGGCAAGGCCGGACGGCTGCGCTCCCTCGGCGCCGGCCATGTGCTGACGATGGGCGACCAGACATGGCAGGACGTGCTCGACGCCACCGAGGGGCACGGCGCTGACGTCGTGTTGGACAACACCGGTCACCCGGCTGTCTTCCGGCAGGCCTTCCGCGCGCTCGCGCACGCCGGGCGTTACGTCCTGACCGGTCAGGTCGGCGGTGAGCCGTTGCGGGTGCATCCGGCCTTCGTGTTCGCGAAGGAGGCCGTCATCACCGGCTCCGGTTCCACGTCGATGTCGACCTTCTCCGACGCCATGGACATGGTCGCCGATGCCCGGGTGAGGCCCGTCCTGGCCGCTTACCCGCTCGACGACGCGGTCCGGGCCTTCACCGATCTCGACGAGCGCCGGGTAGTCGGCCGTGCCGTCCTCGTCCCCGGCGCACACGCGCCGCACGAGAACCGAGGAGAGCAATGACCACGAGCAGCCCGCTGCGCGCCGCCGCCGTCGGGGTCGGGACGACCACGTTCGGCCGGCTGCCCGGCCTGTCCGCCGACGACCTGGGCGGCTGGGCACCGCGCGAGGCCCTGGCCGACGCCGGGCTCACCGCCGGGACCGCGCTCGCCGCCGGCCAGTGCCGCACGGTCGCGCTCGTCCATGGCAACGATGGAGCCCCCCACACGGCCTACCTGCCCGAACCGGCGCCGCAACCGCCTTACACCGTCGCGGTCGTCCAACTGGCCGAGGGGCCGGAGCTGATCACCAACATCGTGGGGGCCGAGCCCGCGGAGCTGAGCATCGGCATGCCGGTGGAGCCGGTTTTCGGCCCCGATGACGCGGCCGAGGTGCGCTTTCGGCCGGTACGGAAGGAGCACCGGTGAGTCGTCCCCTGGACGGTTTGCACGTCGTGGAGTGTGCCAGTTTCGTCGCCGGGCCCACCGGCGGCATGACCTTGGCCCAGATGGGTGCGGACGTGATCCGCATCGACCCGATCGGTGGCGGCAGCGACCACCGGCGCTGGCCGGTGGCGCCCACCGGAGAGAGCTACTACTGGGCGTCGCTGAACAAGGGCAAGCGCTCGGTCGCGGTCGACATGCGCGGCGACGAGGGCCGGGAGCTGGTCCTCGCCTTGGCGGCCGCGCCCGGACCCGACCGCGGCGTGCTGATCGACAACGTCGTCGGGCGACGGTGGATGGCACACGAGCGGCTGGCCGAACGCCGGCCCGACCTCATCCACCTCCGCCTACAGGGCCACCCCGACGGCCGGCCGGCGGTCGACTACACGGTCAACGCGGAGGTCGGCGTCCCAGGGATCACCGGGGGCGAGGACTGGGCCGGCCCGGTGAACCACGTCCTGCCCGCATGGGACCTCATCGCGGGCCTGAGCGTCGCTACGGGGGTCCTCGCCGCCCTGCACCAGCGGGCGCGCACCGGTCGTGGCTCCTACATCGAGCTGGCCCTGTCCGACGTGGCGCTCGCCGGGGTCGCGAACCTCGGCTGGCTGTCCGAGGCCGCCGACCGGCAGGGGGAGCGCCCCCGGCAGGGCAACCACGTCTACGGCAGCTTCGGCGTCGATTTCACCTGCCGGGACGGCGAGCGCGTGATGGTCGTGGCGCTCACCGAGGGCCAGTGGCGGGCGCTCCAGACGGTGACCGGAACCGCCGAGGTCTTCACCGCGCTCGAAACCGCGTTGCGGGCGAACCTCGCCGACGAGTCCGAGCGGTACCGGCTGCGCGAGACCATCGCCGCGGTCATCCGGCCGTGGTTCGCCGCTCGAGACCTGGCCCAGGCCGGCAAGGAGCTCGACACCGCCCGTGTCCTGTGGGGCCGCTACCGGGGTATGGCCGACGTCGTCGGTGACCACCGCAGGGAGGCCCACGCCGTGCTCGCCGATGTCGAGCTGCCGTGCGGACGGCCGGCCATCACCGCGCGGTCGCCACTGCGGTTCGACGGCGACCACGGTCCCGCGGGGGAGTGCCCGGCGCTCGGCCGCGACACCGAGACCGTCCTGGCCGAGGTCCTCGGCCTGACCGCCGCCGAGATCGGCGGCCTGTACGACCGGCGGGTCATCGGTCCGCCGGGCAACCTGACGAACCCACACCTGGAGGCAGGATGACCGTCACCTCGGAGTCGAGGACCGAGCTCGACCGGACGCGCTTCTTCATCGACGGCGAGTGGGTCGCGCCGCGGGGAACCGAGACCCACGTGGCGCTGGAGGCGGCCACCGAGACCCCGCTGGGCGTCGCGTCCCTGGGCACGGACGCGGACATCGACGCCGCTGTCCGGGCCGCCCGCCGCGCCCTCGACGAGGGTCCGTGGGGCCGGACCACCGCCGCCGAACGGGCGGCGGTCATGCGCCGGTTCGCCGACGCGCTGGCTGCCCGCGCCGACGGCACCGCGATGCTGGTCAGCCGCGAGAACGGGATGCCGATCGGGCTGTCGAACGCCTTCAACGGCGCCGCCCCCGCCGGGTTGCTGCACCTGTACGCCGATGTGATCGAGACGCTGCCGCTGGAGGACGTGCGGCCCAGCCCGTCCGGTTCCACCGTGGTCCGCCGGGAGCCTGTCGGGGTCGTCGGAGCGATCACCCCATGGAACTACCCGCAGGTCCTCGCGATGATGAAGATCGCCCCGGCGCTTGCCGCGGGCTGCACCGTCGTGCTCAAGCCCGCCCCGGAAACCGCACTCGACGGGTACGTCCTGGGTGATGCCGCCGCCGAAGCCGGGCTGCCGCCCGGCGTGCTGAACATCGTGCTCGCCGGCCGGGAGGCGGGCGCCGCGCTCGTGTCACACCCGCTGGTGGACAAGATCGCCTTTACCGGGTCGACCGCGGCCGGCCGGCTCATCGGCGCCGAGTGCGGGCGGCTGATCCGCCGCTGTACTTTGGAACTGGGCGGCAAGTCCGCGGCCATCGTGCTCGACGACGCCGACCTCGCCACCTTCGTCGCCGGGCTCGGCGACGCGTCCTTCCAGAACAACGGCCAGACCTGCACCGTCCAGTCGCGGATCCTGGCACCTCGCTCACGCTACGAGGAGGTCGTCGAGGCCGTCGCGCAGTTCGCCCGCGGCATGACGGTCGGCGATCCTCTCGACCCGGCCGTCACCTGCGGACCCATGGCCAGCAAGGCGCAGCTCGACCGCGTCCTCGGCTACATCGACCTCGGCCGCGGGTCGAGCGCCCGGCTCGTGGCCGGCGGCGGCCGCCCCGCCGACCTGTCCCGCGGCTGGTTCGTCGAGCCCACCGTCTTCGCCGACGTCGACAACTCCGAACGGATCGCCCAAGAGGAGATCTTCGGCCCGGTCATCACCGTCACTCCCTATGACGGCGACGACGAGGCGGTCCGGCTCGCCAATGACAGTGAGTACGGACTCGGTGGTTCGGTCTGGACCTCGGACGAGGAACGCGGCCTCGCCGTCGCACGGCGCGTTCGCACCGGCACGATCGGCGTGAACTACTACCTGCAGGACCTCGGCGCGCCGTTCGGCGGTGTGAAGAGCAGCGGTATCGGCCGCGAGCTCGGGCCCGAGGCACTCGACAACTACCTCGAGTTCAAGTCGATCTACGCGAGCGCGGATCAACTCGGGCGTTGAGCCCTCGCCTCCGGGGGCCGCGATCGCGGCCCCCGGAAGCCCGACCCCTGCGGAGGACAGAACCGTGCGCATCCCTCGACGTATGACGACCGCTGCGATCATCATCGCCTCACTTGCCCTGACGACCTCCTGCGCGACCGCGACCGCGACCAGCAGCGGCACCACCGGCTACCGGGTCAAGCGCATCGTCGCCGGAACCGCGCTGCACACCGTCAACGGCCTGGCCCTCGCGCCCGACGGCAGCCTCCTCGCCGCGAGCCTCGCGAGCGAAACCGTCTCCACGATCGACCCCGCCACCGGGAAGGCCGGTGCCCTCGTGGCCCAGCCGCACGGCCGGTCCGACGATCTCGTCGTAACACCCTCGGGAGAGATCCTCTGGACCGACCCGCTGGCCGGCGCGGTGAAAAAACGCGACCGCGACGGCCGGATCCGGACGGTCGCGCAGAACCTTCCCGGCGTCAACTCCATCGCCTTCGACCGGTCCCGGAAACGCCTGTTCGTCGGGCAGACCTTCTTCGCCGACGGTCTGTGGGAGATCGATCCGAAAGGCATCGCCGCGCCCCGGCTCGTCGCGCGTGACCTCGGCTGGCTCAACGCCTTCGCGTTCGGCCCGGACGGGATGATCTACGGTCCGCTCGGAAAACGCGGTGAGGTGGTGCGCATCGACCCGCACACGGGCGCGACCAGCACCGTCGCCACCGGATTCCGCCAGCCGGTCTCGGTCCGGTTCGATTCCCACGACCGCCTCTACACCCTCGACGGAGCCACGGGACAGCTCATCCGAGTCGACCTCGCGACCGGCGCGAAGGAAACGGTCGCCGTACTGCCCGCGGCCGCCGACAACATGGTCATCGACCGGCGGGACCACGCCTACGTGAGCAACATGGCCGACAGCAGCGTCGTCCGAGTCGACCTCACCACCGGGGCCGGCCGGGCACTGACCAAGAGCCCGCTCGCTTTCCCCCAGGACATCGCATCCGAGGGGAACACGCTCTACATCGCCGACAGCACAGCCCTGCGGAGGGTGGACCCGCGCACCGGAAAGGTCAACGAAATCGCCCGGCGGCTGAGTTCGGAACTACAGTTTCCCTCCGGGATCAGCGCCACCAAGCGGCATCTCGTTCTGACGTCGGAACTGATCGGCACAGTCCAGGTGGTCGACCGCACCACCGGTGAGCCGGTCCGCGCGGTCGACGGGCTCGACAAGCCCGCGGACGCCGTAGAGCTGGGGGACGGCAGCCTCGTGGTCTCCGAGCCCGCAACCGGCCGCCTGCTCCACATCGTCGGCACCACGCCCCGTCCGCTGGCCGAAAACCTCGGCGCCCCGACCGGTCTCGTCCTCACCCGGGACGGCGACCTGCTGGTCACCGACACGACCGGGGGCCGACTGCTCAAGATCGACCCGAAGTCCGGAGCGGTCACGGAGATCGCCAGAGGGCTCGGCACGCCACGAGCGGTCGCCGTCGCACCCGACGGAGCTCTCGTCGTCCTGGACACCGCCGCGGGCCAGGTGCTCTCGGTGAACGCACACGACGGGCAGCATCGGGTCCTCGCCGCCGGCCTCGCGGTCGGCCACCTGAGGCAGCCTTACGCGCGATCCGGGGGACTGGCGATCGGACCTGACGGGACGATGTACGTCACCGCGGACCGGAAGAATTCCGTCTACGCGATCCGGCGGACGGGACGATGAACCCGCGCCCCTTCCGATTCGGTGTCAACCTGCTCGGCCTCCCGGCACCGTTCCCAGCGCTGGTCTCGGCGGCCGAGGCCACCGCCCGCCCCATCACGGTGCCGGAACCGGCCAGGCGCGATTTCGCCCGTGTCATGGCATTGCTGAGTTAGTCAAGGAGTCGAACATGGCCCGTCTGGCCCGGACCGCCGGTCTCACCACCGTGCAGTCCGAAATGCTGTCCACCGTCCGGTCGTTCGTGGACAAGGAGATCATTCCGTATGCGCAGCAACTGGAGCATGCCGATGCCTACCCGGCCGACATTGTCGAGGGCATGAAGGAGATGGGCCTGTTCGGCCTGACCATCCCCGAGGAGTACGGCGGACTGGGAGAGTCGCTGCTGACCTATGCCCTGGTGGTCGAGGAGATCGCGCGCGGGTGGATGAGCGTGTCGGGCGTGATCAATACGCATTTCATCGTGGCGCACATGATCTCCCGGCATGGCACACCGGAGCAGAAGCGGAAGTATCTTCCGAAGATGGCGGCCGGCGAGATCCGCGGCTCGTTCTCCATGTCCGAACCCGACCTGGGATCCGACGTGGCCGCGATCAAGACCAGGGCCCGGCGCGACGGTAGCGATTACCTCATCGACGGGACGAAGATGTGGCTGACCAACGGTGGCACCTCGAACCTCATCGCGCTGCTGGCCAAGACCGAGGAAGGCGCGGAGAAGGCGCACCAGAACCTGACGGCGTTCCTGGTGGACAAGCCAGAGGGGTTCGGAGAGGTGGCGCCGGGGCTGACCATCCCGGGCAAGATCGCCAAGATGGGCTACAAGGGCGTGGACACCACCGAGGCGGTGTTCGACGGGTTCCGCGTCCCCGCCACCCAGATTCTGGGGGAGACGCCGGGCAAGGGCTTCGCCTTCATGATGGACGGTGTCGAGGTCGGCCGGGTCAACGTGGCGGCGCGTGCGTGCGGTATCGCCATCCGGGCGTTCGAGCTGGCCATGGACTACGCCCAGCAGCGCAAGACGTTCGGCAAGCCGATCGCGCAGCACCAGGCGATTGCCTTCAAGCTGGCCGAGATGGCGACCAAGGTCGAAGCGGCGCACCTGATGATGGTCAACGCGGCGCGCCAGAAGGACACCGGCGAGCGCAACGACGTCGCGGCCGGCATGGCCAAGCTCATTGCCAGTGAGTACTGCGCCGAGGTCACCCAGGAGGCCTTCCGTATCCACGGGGGCTACGGGTACTCGAAGGAGTATGAGATCGAGCGCCTCATGCGCGAGGCCCCGTTCCTGCTCATCGGCGAAGGCACCAGCGAGATCCAGAAGACCGTCATATGCCGCGGCCTGCTGCGGGAGTACCAGGCCAAGGGCTGAACGAGCGACACCGGGACCCGCACCCCCGGACCGAAAACATAACGCGGGCCGACCTGCCGCAGCCCATGCCGACCAGGCCATGTGCCATGTGATGTGCGGGGGACGACGCGGGAGAGGCGCGTCACCACCGATATCGGGAGAAGCCATCCATGCACATCGCTCAGAGCACGCTCGGTCCGTACGTGGAATCGTGGCGCCCCGGGGCGGTCACCGACGACGACGCCCTCCCAGTCGCCCCGGTGGCCGCCATGTCGGCTCTGCTGGACCAGCCCGAACCGGTCGCGGCGGCCGGCGACCCCCTGCCGCCGCTGTGGCACTGGCTGTACTTCCTGCACTGGCCGGCACAGCGGGACCTGGGAGCCGACGGGCACCCTCGCCGCGGCCACTTCCTGCCGCCCATCCCTCACCGGCAGCGGATGTTCGCCGGAGGACGTTGCGAGATCTTCGAACCGCTGCGTGTCGGTGCGCCCGCCCAGCGCATCAGCAGCGTGAGCACGGTCGCGACCAAGCAGGGCACGACGGGGGAACTCCTGTTCGTCACGGTGCGCAGCGAGTACCTTCAGCAGGGCCGTACACGCGTGGTCGAGCAACAGGACATCGTCTACCGGTCGGGACGGAGCGCCGGGCAGCATCCGGCGGACCTCGACACCTCTCCCGCACCGGCGTCCGACGAGACCTGGCGGCTTCCGCTTCAGCCGGACCCCCCACTGCTGTTCCGCTTCAGCGCCCTGACCGCGAATGCGCACCGCATCCACTACGACGCGCCGTACGCCCAGGGCGAGGAGGGCTACCCCGGCCTCGTCGTCCACGGCCCGCTCCTGGTACTGGCGATGCTGGAATTGGCACGGCGCAACGCCCCGTCCCGCCGCGTGCGCTCCGTGTCCTACCGGCTGCGGCGTCCCGCCTTCGCGGGCGAGCACCTGCTGGCCTCCGGCACACCGGCCGACGGACATGCCACCCTGCGCATCGCAACGCACCGCGAGCAGCGCCACGCCACGGCCGAGGTGACCTTCGCATGACCGGTTCCGCAGCCGGATCGAAACCGCCCGCGGCTTGCCGGCCGTACTCGGGCAGTGGCCGGACCGGTAGGTACACGGGCCCCGCGCCCGGCACCGAGCTGAAACACGCCGAACGATGAGGCCGGGCCCGCGCCCCGGACTGCCTTTCCTCAGCCCAGCGCGTCCATCACGGCGGTGACATAGGCATCCAGCCGCTCCTCCACGGTGCGCGTCGTCAGCTCTGTCCTCCCTGCCTCCCGCCACGACCGCGACACCAACCGCACCTCTTCCGAGCACGCCAGCCCGTCCCGCACCTGCCAGTACAGCCGCTCGCGCGCGGCCGCGGCCAGCACCCCGCCGGCCTCCTCGTACGCCTCAGCGAACCGCAGACCCCACGCCGGGCCGTGCAGCAGCGCGAGATTGGTGGAGCAGTGCGCCACATCGAGATCCGCCGGGCCCCAGGAGGCCGCTGCCCAGTCGACGACGCCGGTGATCCGGGCACCTGCCGGCCTTGAGGGCTGCACGTCGAACAGCACGTTGCCGGGTTGGAAGTCCCGGTGCAGGAATCGCCCTTCATAGGGTGGCGCGGGCTCGCGGATCACGTCGATCGCCGCGGTCCATACCGCTCTGTCGGCGCCCTGTGGAACCACGACGGTGTCGGCGGTCGTCAACGCCACATACTCCGGGGGCCGCACAGCGGGTCGCAGCGCGTGGATCGCCACGAGTTGACGGGCCAGCAGAGGAACGCGTGTCTCCAATCCCTCATCATCCAGGACCGTCCGGCCCGCCAGATGCGTCATCAGGAGCGACGGATACTCGCAATGCGCGGCGGTCGGATCCACCGCGACCAGTCCAGGAGCCGACACGCCGGTCCCCGCGAGCAGGGTCAGGGCGCCGGCCTCCCGGTTCAGCCCATCCTCGGCGTGCTCCACGTAGAACGGGTCGACGAAGCTCCGCAGCACCAGGTCACGGGTGCCTCCGTCCCGCATACCGATGGTCAGCCTCCGCATTTCGGCAGTCATGCCGCCGTGGAGCGCCTCGGCTTTGACGACCCGTTCACCGGCCTCCAGGTGCCGGTTCACCCAAGCCAGGGTCAACGGTCGGACAGCCGCCGCCTCATCGTGGTTGGTCACCGTGCGACCTCAACATTCCGCGAAGACTCATGAGTTCAGTGCTGGGCGAGCCTGAGACTGGCTGGTGGCTCGTCGGGCAGGCCGACGCGGAAGAGATGTATGTCGTCCTCGACGATGACCGCCAGCCGGGCGCCGTCGGGCGACCAGGCGAGGGACCGGGCACCGATCCCGGCCTGTGCGCGGTCCCTCGCCGGGCGCCGCATGATGAGCTCACGGTCGGCGACCCGGTAGACGTCGGGTGTGCACGTCCGCTCATCGTTCCAGTCCTCCGTCGCCACGGCCAGGTACGCGCCGTCCGGGCTCGCCGCCAGCGAGTTCAGCCGGTCGCCCGGCACAGTGATGGTGTCCAGGACCCTGCCGGAGGCGGGCTCGATCACATGCACGTTCGCGTTGTGGGCTACGAACATCCGGGTCTCGTCCGCGCTGAACGCCACGCCCCGGACCCGGCCGGAGGTTTCGTCACCGAGCCGTACCGTGCGATCGGGCGAGGACTGCCCGGAGACGAAGTCCACCCGGCCGCCGAGACCGTACTCGATCCGGAAGCAGCCGGTGCGCGAGCGTACGCGGCCTGGCTCCACCGGAACGTCGGTCTCGGTGTCGGCGTCGAGGTCATAGGCCCACGGGCGCACCTCGTCGTCCTCGTCCTCCTTGAGCGTGACCACATGCCGCCCGGGTACCCACATGATGTCCCGGCCGGCCGAGACAGGTGACATGCGGAGCCGCTCGGACCGGTTGGGCGTGTCGTAAACGGCCAGTTCGCCGTCCTCGCTGGTGACAGCGAGAAAGCGGCCGTCGTCGGAGAAGGCCAGTGCCACGAGGGAGGCGGAATGGTCGGAGCCGGCGAACGGAGTGAGGACGGCATCCGGTTCCGTGAGATCCGGCACGTGCGGGGCATCCTCGGCGCGCAACCGGCGGGTTGGGTCCGGGTAATAGCCGGTCTCCCAGCTCAGGCCGGGCCGCAGATGCTCCAGCCAGCGTCGGTCGGTGACCTGGACCTCGTAATCGGCCTGCACGAGAAGGCGCTCATCCGGCCAGCCGTCGTCCCGTTGGTGAATGCCCTCCTCCTGGAGGGTATCGATGTGCTCCCAGTCCCCTTCGGACAGCGGATGGTTGCGGACGGTGACACGTTCGACGCTGTCCACGAACCACCGGGTGTTCACGGCGAGCCAGCCGTCGTTCTCGGGCTCCCGCCAGGTGAGGAAATCACCGAGTGAACCGCCGCCGTCGTCCGCGCTCTGCCACAGCAGCGACAGGAAGAAGCCGGGGTCGGCCGGCAGTTCGGCATGCCACCGGCGCTCGACGTCGTAGTCGACAACGAAGATCCGAAATCTCACACGCCGCCGCTCGGGGGCCGGGGCGAGCACTCGCACGCCGTAGAAGGGGTGGATGGACAAAGGCTCTCTCTCGTCTCGAAACCAGAGGATGATCAGTGTGCGCCGACGTGTTTCAGGACTGCAAGGTCCACGCTTTCAGAAACGGTTTCTTCGTGTGGAGCAGCCCCGCACGCTCGTGACCGCGAGCCGCGACCACCGTGCGTGGGGCAGGCCCTGTCAGGTGTCTGTCGCTTCGTCCCTGTCGGTGCGAGCGCTGACCGAACGGCCGGCCGAACCGGCCGGAGCACTCGCACCCGAACCGCGCCGTATCCACCGCGACCAGATCAGGACCGTGGGGTCCATCGGCCCCGGCCGTGCGTGGCGGCGCATCGCCGGAGGCACGAAGGGGTGAGGCAGAAACGCTGCGTGACCACGAGGCGGCGGAAGGCCAGGCAGCGGCCGCGTCTCGCGCGTTCGCTATGGGGCGGTATGTGAAGCTCTGGTCTCGCATAGTGGTCGCACCTGGACCTGGGTACTGGTCAGCTTGTTACATGCGCGTAACACTTAAGTGTCCCGCGCACGGCAATGGCGCCGAGCGTCCCCCACCGGACGGTATTGGAGTGAGCCGGCCCTCCCCGTACCGGATCCGGTGTCAGCTGTGCCAGAAAGGGTTTACGTGATCACGCGATCCGAGACGAAGACCACGCTCGCGCACCTGCTCACCGAGATCGAGCACCGCAACCCGGCCCAGCCGGAGTTCCACCAGGCCGTCCACGAGGTTCTGGAGACGCTGGCGCCGGTCGTCGCGGCCCGCCCCGAGTACGCCGACCCCGGGCTGATCGAGCGGCTGTGCGAGCCGGAGCGGCAGGTCATCTTCCGGGTGCCGTGGCAGGACGATCAGGGCCGCGTTCGCGTCAACCGGGGCTTCCGGGTGGAGTTCAACAGCGCGCTCGGCCCCTACAAGGGCGGCCTGCGCTTCCACCCGTCGGTGAACCTCGGCGTCATCAAGTTCCTGGGGTTCGAGCAGGTCTTCAAGAACGCGTTGACGGATCTCGGCATCGGCGGCGGCAAGGGCGGCAGCGACTTCGACCCACACGGGCGCAGCGACGCGGAGGTCATGCGGTTCTGCCAGTCGTTCATGACGGAGCTGTACCGGCACATCGGCGAGCACACGGACGTGCCCGCGGGTGACATCGGCGTCGGCGGCCGGGAGATCGGCTACCTGTTCGGCCAGTACCGGCGCATCACCAACCGCTGGGAGGCCGGCGTCCTCACCGGCAAGGGCCAGGGCTGGGGCGGCTCGCTGATCCGGCCGGAGGCCACCGGATACGGCAACGTCCTCTTCGCGGCCGCGATGCTGCGCGAGCGCGGCGAGGACCTGGAAGGCCGGACGGCGGTCGTCTCCGGCTCCGGCAACGTCGCCATCTACACCATCGAAAAGCTGGCCGCCCTCGGTGCCAATGCCGTGACCTGCTCCGATTCATCCGGCTACGTGGTCGATGAGAAGGGCATCGACCTCGACCTCCTCAAGCAGGTCAAAGAGGTCGAGCGCGGCCGGGTGGACACGTACGCCGAGCGTCGGGGCGCTTCGGCCCGCTTCGTGCCCGGCGGGCGGGTCTGGGAGGTTCCGGCCGACATCGCGCTGCCGTCGGCCACACAGAACGAGCTGGACGAGAATGATGCCGTCGCTCTGATCCGCAACGGGGTGAAGGCGGTCTCGGAAGGCGCCAACATGCCGACGACCCCGGCGGCGGTGCACCTGTTCCAGCAGGCGGGCGTCGCGTTCGGGCCCGGCAAGGCGGCCAACGCCGGTGGCGTCGCGGTCAGCGCCCTGGAGATGGCCCAGAACCACGCCCGTACCTCGTGGACGGCGGCGCGGGTCGAGGAGGAGCTGACGCACATCATGAACAACATCCACACCACCTGCCATGAGACCGCCGAGCGCTACGGCGCCCCCGATGACTATGTGACGGGCGCGAACATCGCGGGCTTCGAGCGGGTGGCGGACGCGATGCTGGCCCAGGGCGTCATCTGAACCCGGCAGGAACCGGGAAGGAGGGAGCCACGTGCGCAGGAAGGAGACGGTCCGGCGCACGTGGTCCATGAGCGGCTGGAGACCCGGTCACCTCACCACTCGGCGAAGCTTCCGTCGGGGTGGCGCCACACCGGGTTGCGCCAGGCCGGCGCCGAGGCGTCGGCCTGGCGTACGGCGGCCTCGTCCACGGTGATGCCGAGTCCGGGCAGGGTGGTGCGATGGGCGTGGCCGTCGGTGAAGCGGAACGGGGCCGGGTCGAGCACGTAGGACAGCAGGTCGGCGCTCTTGTTGTAGTGGATGCCGAGACTCTGCTCCTGGATCAGGAAGTTCGGGGTGGCGAACGCGACCTGGAGGCTGGCCGCGAGGGCGAGCGGGCCGAGCGGACAGTGCGGCGCGAGCAGCGCGCCGAAGGTCTCGGCGACCGCCGCGATGCGGTGCACCTCGGAGATGCCCCCGGCGTGCGAGAGATCGGGCTGTGCCACGGCGATACCGGCCTGGAACGCGGGCAGGAACTCGGCGCGGGAAAAGAGCCGTTCACCGGTGGCGATCGGGACGGCCGTGGACTCCACGAGCCGTGGCAGCAGTGGCGTGTGCTCGGGCAGTACGGGCTCCTCGGCGAAGAGCGGGTGCAGGGGTGCGATCAGCTCCAGCACGCGGCGCGCGCCGGCGGGTGTGAACCTGCCGTGGAAGTCGATTGCCATGTCCCGGTCCGGACCCAGGGCCTCGCGGGCCGTCGCCGCGCGCTCCACCACGGCGGCGGTCTCGGCGGCCGTGGGCAGCGGGGAGGTACGCCCGGCGGCGTTCATCTTCACCGCGGTGAAACCGGCCTCGACCTGCGCGGCGATGTGGTCGGCCAGCTCCGCGGGCTCGTCCCCGCCGACCCAGGCGTAGACCCGTACCGCGTCGCGGACCGGGCCGCCCAGCAGCGCGTGCACCGGTACCCCGTACGCCTTGCCGGCGATGTCCCACAGCGCCTGGTCGAGTCCGGCGACGGCGCTGGAGAGGACCGGGCCGCCACGGTAGAACCCGCCCTTGGTGAGGACCTGCCAGTGATCCTGGATGCGCAACGGGTCCTGACCGATCAGATACTCGGCAAGGGTGGCCACGGCCGTGCGCACCACCTCCGCCCGGCCCTCGACCACGGGCTCGCCCCAGCCGACGATGCCGTCGTCGGTCTCCACCCGGCAGAACAGCCAGCGGGGCGGCAGCCGGAACGTCTCGATGCGGGTGATCTTCACGGGAGGGCCGGCCTTTCGTGAGGGGCTGAGGGAGCCAAGTCTCGTGACTTCCGGCGTGATTCCACACCCCCGTGTACGCACCCATCGCGAACCGCTATGCGGCCATGGGCCTTCCTGATGTGCGCTTCTTCTCCGGTCCCGCCCGCTCTAGCGTCTGGGCCAGACACGGTCTGGTGGTTTTCCAAAGGGAGGGAGCAGCACTGTGCCTGTTGTCGATCTGGTCGCCGATCTCGGAGAGAGCTTCGGGGCCTACACCATGGGCAATGACGCCGAACTGCTGAAACTGCTGACGTCCGCGAACGTCGCCTGCGGATTCCACGCGGGCGACCCGCGGGTGATGGACACGACCGTACGGACCTGCGTGGAGCGCGGCGTCCGCATCGGCGCACACCCGAGCTTCCCCGACCTGGTGGGCTTCGGACGCCGGGCGATGGACCTGACCCCCGACGAGGTGCGCACCGACGTGCTGTACCAGATCGGGGCGCTGTCCGCGTTCACCCGCGCGCACGGCACCCGGATCGAGCACCTGGCTCCGCACGGGCGCCTGGGCAACCTCGTCGTCACCCGGCGCGACTACGCCGAGGCCGTCGCCGACGCCGTCGAGGCCTTCGACCCGTCACTGGTGATCCTGATGCAGGAGGGCGAGATGGCCGCCGTGGCCCGCGAACGCGGTCTGCGCATGGCCATGGTCGGCATCGCCGACCGCGCCTACGAGGACGACGGCACTCTGGTGTCGCGGTCCGAGCCCGGCGCCGTGCTGCACGACCCGGACGAGGTCACCCGCCGGACCGTCCGCATGGTCACCGAGGGGCTGATCACCAGCCGGAACGGCAAGGACATCGCGGTACGGACGGACTGCGTGCAGCTCCACGGCGACGGCCCGGCGGCCCTCCAGCTCGCGACCCGTATCCGTGACGAACTTCAGGCCGCCGGCGTCCGGCTGGCGCCCCTGGACGAGGTACTGGGCGCGCCGGCCGCATGACGGACACGCGCGCAGCGACGACGATGGCCATCTCGCTGTGCGGCGACGCCGCTGTGCGCGTCGCCGTCGACGGCGACGACACCGACCAGGTGTGGACGGCCGTGCACCGGCTCGCCGGATGGCTCAACCACGGCGGGATCCATCCCACGGTGACGGCCGTGCCCACCTACGACGCGGTGCTCGTGGAGTTCGACCCGTACTACACCACGGGTGAGGAGATCGCCTCGCTCATCCGCTCCTGGGACACCGCCGCCCCGGTCGGCGAAGGCGGCGCGGCCGGCGGCGTCATCGACGTGCCGGTGCTCTTCGGTGGCGAGGCCGGCCCCGACCTGGAGTGGGTGGCCGACGTGGTCGGCCACCCGGTGCCCAAGATCATCGACCTCGTGTGTGCCGGGGAACCTCTCATCCGCTGCCTGGGCGGCCCGGCGGCCTCGGCCATGATGGACGGACCCGACTTCGGCCTGCCCATTCCACGGCTGGCCACGCCCCGGCTGCGCGTGCCGCCCGGCGCGGTCTCCGTCGCCGGGCGCCAGACGGTCATCGGGCCCGTCGCCGCTCCCAGCGGCTGGCGGCAGATCGGCCGCACCCCGCTGGACATCCTGCGCACCGACACCGACACCGACACCGTGGTCCCGTACCGGCCGGGGGACCGGGTGCGGTTCCTGCCCATCGACGAGACCGGCTACGCGGAGCTGCTCGGCACCCCGATGAGGTACCGCCACGATGACTGACCGCCCCCAACTGTACGTCGACTCCGCCAGGGTGTGCGTCGTCACCGACCTCGGCCGGGTCGCGGGACCCGCGCGAGGACTCGCCGTCAACGGCGCCCTCGACCAGTTCGCCGCCCGCGCCGCCAACGCCCTGGTCGGCAACGCGCCCACGGACCCGCTCATCGAGGCCACCGGCTTCGGGATCACCTTCCGGCCCAGCCACGACGTCCTGCTGTCCGTCACCGGCGCGCCCGCCGAACCCGCCGTCGACGGCCGTGCCCACCCGGCCTGGACGCCGCTGTCGGTGCGCGCGGGCGAGACGGTGCGGGTCGGCATCTCCGACGCCGGACTGCGTGCCTACGTCGCCGTACACGGGTCCTTCGACGTGCCCCGGCTGATGGGGAGCTGCGCACCGGACTCGATGATCGGGTTCGGGACCCAGGTCGCCTCCGGCACCGTGCTGCCGCTGCTGCGCTCCCACCCGCCGCTGGTCAACCGCCGCTTCGGTGCCACCGTGTTCCACTTCGGCATCCCCCGCGACGTCGGCCGGGTCTGCTCGGTCCTGGACGTGGTCGACGGGCCGGACGCCGCCGAGTTCGGGCCGGGGCTCCAGCGGCTGTACGACTCCCCGTACACGGTCACCCCGCGCATCAACCATGTCGGGATGCGGGTCGCCGGACCCGTGCCCCGGCGGTCGGTCACCGGGGAGGTGCTCTCCCGCGGGGTGCCGATCGGCGCGGTCGAGGCCCCGACCGGTGACGAACTGCTCGTTCTGATGCGCGGCCGCGGCATCACCGCGGGATACCCGGTCCTCGCGGTGCTCACCTCCCGTGCCCTGGACCACGCGGCGCAGCTCAGACCGGGCCAGACCATCCGCTTCCACCGCACGACCGCGTCCGCCGCCACCGCCGCCTACCTGGAGCGGCGCCGTCTGCTGGACCGCGTCGCCCTGCGCGCGCGCACGGCCTTCGCGGCACTCGTGTGACCCACCCAAGGAGAGAAGGAATGACGAACCCCACAACGCTCCGGGCGCCCGCGCCGGCCGAGCGCATGTCCCGTGTCAAGGAGTCACCGAGTTCCCGGGTCGCGGACCGGGTACGGGAGTTCCAGGCGGCGGGCCGCAAGGTGCTGCCGCTGACGATCGGCGAACCCGACTTCGACACCCCCGACCATGTGAAGGAAGCGGCCATAGCCGCGATCCGCGCCGGGGAGACCAAATACACCTCGGCCAACGGCACCCCCGCGTTGCAGAAGGCCATCACCGCCCGGCTGCTGAGGAAGACCGGGCAGTCCTACGCAGGGGACGAGATCTGCGTGGGCGGCGGCGCGAAACAGCTCATCTTCCTGGCCTTCATGGCCACTCTCGACGAAGGCGACGAGGTCATCGTCCCGGCCCCGTACTGGGTGTCGTATCCGGACATGGTCACGGTCAACGGCGGGCGGCCCGTCACCGTCGCCACCACGGCGGACGAGGGGTACAAGCTCACCCCGGACCAGCTCCGCGAGGCCATCACCGACCGGACCACCTGGGTCGTGCTCAACACGCCCAACAACCCCACGGGCGCCGTCTACAGCGAGTCGGAGCTGCGCGGCCTCACCGATGTCGTCCGCGCCCACCCGCACGTCTCGATCCTCTGCGACGAGATCTACGACGAGATCAACTATGGCGCGCGACCGGTTCCCAGCGCGGTGACCGTCGCCCCCGACCTGCGGAGGAGGATCTTCCTCGTCAACGGTGTGTCGAAGGCGTACGCCATGACCGGATGGCGGATCGGCTACGGCGCGGGAGCGGCCGGGCTCTGCGCCGCCATCGGCACGCTCCAGTCGCAGAGTTCGTCCTGCCCGTCCTCCGTGAGCCAGGCCGCGGCGGTCGCGGCGCTCGACGGCGGGCGTGAGTTCATCGACCGCACCGTGGGCATCTACACCGAGCGACGGGACCTCCTCGTCTCGGGCCTTGCCGCGATCGACGGACTGCGACCGACCGCCCCCGAGGGGGGCTTCTACGTCTGGGTCGACGCCTCCGCGCTGATGGGGTCCGTCACCCCCTCGGGCAAGAGGATCACGACCGACGCGGAACTGGCCGAACACTTCCTGGACACCAGCGGCGTCGTGGTCATCTCCGGCGATTCCTACGGCTGCCCGGGACATTTCCGCGCCAGCTTCGCACTGTCCTCCGAAATCATCGGCGAGGCCGTCGCCGGACTCGCCCGGTCCGTCGAGTTGCTGCGTCGCTGATATACCCTTCCGTGCCGTGCCGGCCCGGCGATCCACCAGAAATCAGCTTCTCTAATGCCGGTATCGGGAGCTGGATTCCGAATGCCGCCGGGTATACCCATCGGCAATACCGAGGAAATAATGACGGGCCAAAGTACTGACGACGACGTCACTTTGTGAAAGGTTGTGCCCGTGAACAGCAAGGTATCCGCGGCTCCGCCGCACGCGCAGCCACTCGCGGCCACCACGAAGGCGACGAAGGTGTCCATCGTCGGGGGTCTCATCGGTGTCTTCATCGAGCTGTACGACAACGCCGTCTACGGCTTCGTGGCCGGAACCCTCGCGGTCGTGTTCTTTCCCAGCGGCGCCTCCACCACGAGCGTCTTGCTGACCTTCACGGCCTTCGCCATTCCCTTCTTCTTCCGCCCCGTGGGTGCCGCCGTAGCCGGATCGTGGGGCGACCGAATAGGGCGCAAACGAGTCCTGTTGGTGCTCATCACCATGATGAGCCTGTCCACCGCCCTGGTCGGCGTTCTGCCGAGCTACGCGACGGTGGGCGTCTGGGCGCCGATCGGCCTGGTGCTGCTGCGTTTCGTCCAGGGCTTCGCGATGGGCGGCGAGCCCGGCAACGGCAACTCCTTCCTCGCCGAACACGCCGGTGACGGCCGCCGCGGCCGGGTGGTCAGCTATGCCAACGCCGCCACGTTCATAGCGATGCTCCTCGGCACCCTGTTCGCCGCCCTGCTCACCGCGGTGCTCAGCACCGGACAGATGGAGGCGTGGGGCTGGCGGCTGCCCTTCCTCCTCGCCCTGCCGCTCGGCGTGGTGGGCCTGGTGGTCCGCCGGCTCTCCGAGGAGTCACCGGAGTTCGCCGAGGCGGAGCAGAAGGGCGCGGTGACCGGCAGCCCGCTGAAGGAGGCGTTCACCACTCCCGAGATCCGCCGCGCGATGGGCCTGACCATCGTGCTGCCGCTGCTCAACAGCTCCGGCTACTTCGTCCTGTTCATCTACATGCCGTCCTTCATGAAGGACGAGATGCATTTCTCCGGCCTCGAAGGGCTGCTGGTCACCGCCATCATGCTGGCCGTCGGCACCTTCGCGGTGCTCTACGCCGGACGCCTCTCCGACCGGATCGGCCGCAAGAAGCTGCTCAGCGGCTCGGCGTTCGGCATGGTCGTCATCGGCTTCCCCTGCTACTGGCTGCTGACGCGGGGCTCCTTCGCCACGGCGGTCGTCGGCGCGGTCCTGATGGCCGTCTGTTTCGCCGGCACCAACGGCGTGATGCAGGTGACGCTCGCCGAACTCTTTCCCACCCGGGTCCGCACCGTGGCCTACGGCGTCGGCTACAACCTCGGCACCGCCATCTTCGGCGGTGCCGCACCGCTGCTGGTCTCCGCGCTCATCGCCGCGACCGGCAGCACCTGGATCCCGGCGATCTACCTGGTCCTCACCTCCGCCGTCGCCGGGTTCACCGCGCTGCGCATCAAGGAGACGGCCTTCGAGCCGCTCAAGCGCTGAACCGGACCCGGCCCGACGCACCCGTACCTCCTCCCATCCGAAAGGACGGTGGTCCCGTGGCGACAGCGGCCACGCACCAGGCCACAGCCGCACTCGACAGGCTCCGCGGACGACTGGACAAGGCCGGCTTCGGCGCCCTGCTGCTGACCTCGCGCACCGGGCGCCGGTACGCCCTGGGCCCGGTACCCGGCTCCGCCGACGCGACCGCCGTCCTGCTCACGACCGACGGCACGGTGGCGAGCGCGACCGGCGACCTGGCCGCGGCCACCGCCGCCGCGCTGCGTGCGGCCGGCATCGCGGGCGGCATGGTCGCCACCGAGGCCGATCTGCCGCCGGACGTCCTCGGACAGACCGACGGCACCGGCGTCCGGCTGCGCCCGGCCGCCGACCTGGTCTTCGCCGAACTGGCCTGCTGCGAGCCCGGCGAACAGCCCGCGTTCGCCGCCGCGGCCGAGCTCGCCGCCGTCGGCTACACGGCGGTCATGGACCACCTGCGGGTGGGCATGGACGTACGGGAGCTGTCCGGCAACGTCGACCGGTCGGTCCGCCGGGCCGGCGGACTGCTCGGGTGGTACGACCCGTACGACGCCGACGGGGCGGCCGGCACCGACCTGGTGACCGTCCGCGGCCACGACCCCGCCACGGCCCGGCTCACCGCGACCGTCCCGCTCCGTTACGTCCTGCACCCGCTGCTGGACGGGACCGCCGGGTACGCCGCCGCGACCGCCGTGCTCAGCAAGGCCGACGGCCCGCTGCGCACCGCGGGCGACGTATGCGCCGCCGCGACGGCCGCGCTGCTCGCGGCCCTGCGGCCGGGCGCCCGGCTCACCGACGGATACGCGGCGTTCGAGCGAGAGGCCGGCGGGCACGGGGCGGCCTGCCGGCTGGTCGCGCTGCGCGGCGGCGGGGCATCGGCGCCGCTGCCGCCGGACAGCGCGGTGGTCGCCGAGCCCGGCATGGTGCTCGGCGTGCGGACCGGGGTCCAGGTGCCGGGCCGGGGCGCGGTCGAGCTCGCGGAGACCGTCGCGCTGACCGCCGAGGGCGCCGAGCCGCAGGCGGGCACGCCCTTGCGCCTCGTCGAGCTGTACTGACCCCACCCGCCACGCCACCGCCGTAACCCCCCTGTGAACGCAAGAGGAGAACCGTCATGGGCACGACCCACCCGACCGGAGCGGACCGGGTACCCACGGCCGACGCGGCCGGTGTCACCATGCCGCTGGTCGGATTCGGCACCCATCCGATGCGCGGCGACCAGGCCACCGAGGCCGTACTGACCGCCTTCTCCGTCGGTTACCGGCTCGTCGACACCGCCACCCGCTACCGCAACGAGGCCGCCGTCGGCGCCGCCCTCGCCGCCACCGACCTGCCCCGCTCCGACCTGTTCGTGACCACCAAGATGCCGCCCGACCAGGTCGGCCGGGAACGGCTCACCCTGGAGCGGAGCCTGACCGCGCTGGGCTGTGACCACATCGACCTCTGGCTGATCCACTGGCCCCCGGGCGGCCACCCGGGCGTCACCAGCTGGCGCGCGTTCGTGAAGGCCCGCGACGAGGGCCTGGTCCGGGCCATCGGGGTCAGCAACTACTCGGTGGAACTCATCGACGCGCTGCACCGCGAGACCGGTGTCTACCCGGCCGTCAACCAGGTGCAGTGGGGCCCCGGCGACTACGATCCGCACTTCGCCGGGGCGATGCGTGAGCGCGGTGTGGTGCTGAGCGCGCACAGCCCGCTGCGCAGCACCGACCTCGACCATCCGGTGCTCCTCGACGTGGCCCGCCGGCACGGCCGTTCGCCGCGCGACGTCGTCCTGGCGTGGAACCTGCACCACAAGGTCGCGGTCACCGTGAAATCCGCGCACCGCGACCGTATGGAGCGCAATCTGTCCGCGGCCGACCTCACCCTGACGCCGGCGGACGTCGAGGCGATCGACGGTCTCACGACCGTGACGACGGGGCGTTAGCCACACCGACCGGAGCGAATACCACGGCCGTGCGAGGACGGATGGCCGTGGTATTCGCATGTTCTTTTTCCCTCTCCCATCGGTATTTTTTATGCCGCCATACGGATAGCCGCTTCGCCTCTTTCACCGGAAGCCGCGGTACTACGCTCTGACCCACGTTCCCGATTTCCCGAGAAGGGCCGCCGTGGTTTATCAGGTAGTGGTCACGCGAGGTTATGCGCAGCCGGACGGCAGCACCGTTTTCGGTGACATCGGGCTCTCCCGGCTGACCGACGCCGGACTGGCGTGGCGCGTACTGGACGAGGAGGTCGGGGAACTGCGGGCGGAGCAGCTCGCGGAAGCCGACGCGGTCCTGGTGCTCGGGCACGAGCGGGTCACGGCGCGTTCCATACCGGCCTCGGGCCGGCTCCGGCATGTCGCGCGGTTCGGCGCCGGTTTCGACGCCGTCGACACCGAGGCCTGCGCCCGGCGCGGTGTGCTGGTCACCAACGCCCCCGACGCGGTACGGCGGCCGGTGGCCGACTCCGTGATCGCGCTGCTGTACGCGCTCTCGCACCACCTGGTCGTCAAGGACAGACTGGTGCGCGAGGGACGCTGGGCGGAGCGCGGGGCCTGGCGCGGCCCCGGGCTGACCGGGGCCACCGTGGGCATCGTCGGACTCGGCGGCATCGGACTGGAGACGGCACGGCGGGTACGCGCGCAGGGACTGCGCGTCCTGGGCTACAACCGCAGCGACCGCGCCCGGGAGGCGGCCGAGGCCGGCGTCGAACTCGCCACCCTGGACGACGTACTGAGCACCAGTGACTACGTGGTCGTCGCCGTCGCCGCCAACCCCGGCACCCGGCACCTCATCGGAGAACGGGAACTGGCGCTGATGCGTCCCACCGCCCGGCTGATCAACGTCTCGCGCGGCGTGGTGGTCGACGAGGAGGCGCTCATCGCACGGCTGTCGGACAGCCGGCTGGCCGGAGCCGGCCTGGACGTGTTCACCGAGGAGCCGCTCACGCCGGACAGCCCGCTGACCGCGCTGGACAACGTGATCCTCGCGCCGCACTCCCTGTGCTGGACCGACCAGTACACGGCCGCCGTGTCGGCGAGCGTGATGGCGTCGCTCATCGCCGTGAGCCGCGGCGAACAGCCCCCGGAGACGGTCAACGGCCCCTTCTGACAAGGCGACTCGCAATACGCCGGACGACTCGAACAAGAGGGACAGGACATGACGGAGCACAGCACGGGCCGCCGCACCGCGGTCATCACGGGAGCGGCGTCCACGCGGGGCATCGGCCGCGCCCTCGCCGGCCGGCTGGCCGCGGCCGGCTGGCACCTCGGCCTGCTCGACATCGACCCGGAGGTCGAGAAGGCCGCCGCCGGGATCCGCGCCGAGTACGGTGTCGCCGCGGTCGGCGCGGTCGCGGACATCGCCGACCCCGCCGCCGTGGACACGGCCGTCACTGCCTTCGAAGCGGAACTGCCGCCGGTCACCGGGCTGGTCAACAGCGCGGGCATCAGCTCACCGGTGTCCTTCCTCGACGCGGACCTGGCCACCTGGGAACGTGTCATGCGGATCAACGCCACCGGAACCTTCGTGGTGAGCAAGCGCATCGTGCCCGGCATGGCCGAGCGCGGCCACGGCCGGGTGGTCAGCCTCGGTTCGACGGCGATGCAGAACGGCGGCGGCACCTACAGCAAGTCCGCCTACGCCGCGTCCAAGGGCGCGATCGAGGCGTTCAGCCGGGCCCTCGCCCTGGAGGTGGCCCCACGTGGGGTGACGGTCAACGTCGTCGCGCCCGCCACCATCGACACCGACATCATGGGCGGCCGGATCACCGACGACCGCAAACCCGCCTTCCTGTCCCAGCTTCCGGTGGGGCGGCTCGGCACCACCCGCGATGTCGCCGCCCTCGTCGAGTTCCTCCTCGGCGAGGACGCCGGCTACATCACCGGCGCCACCTACAACATCAACGGAGGCCTTCGCATTGGCTGACGTCCCGGCGCCCCCGGCGTCCCCCGCCGCCGCCCCGCCCGCCTCCACCGAGCGGCCGTCCCTGGCCGCGCCGTCCCGCCTCCCGGTCCCGCACACACCCGAGACCTGGCCGATCGCCGCCGCCATGCTCCAGTTCCCGCCGCACGCGGCGGACGGCACCCCGGTGGAGAAGCTCGACCCCGAGGAATGGCGGCGCCTGCTCCAGCCCGTCGTGGACGAGGGCTTCACCCATCTGGAACTGTCCACCGCCTGGCTGCCCCTGGGCGACCTGGACCGCGCCCGGCTGACGGCGCTGCGCGAGGTCCTGGCCGACGCGGGGCTCACCGTACCCGGTGTCGGAGTCGTCCGCCGCAGTGTCGTCCACCCGGAGCGTGGCGAGGACCATCTCGCCTTCTCCCACCGGACCGTGGACGCGGCCGCCGCGCTGGGCGCGGACGTCGTCTGCCTCGGACTCCACGACGCGCTGAGCCCCCGGCAACGGCGGGCGCTGTGGTTCTGGACCGTTCCGGGCGACGACGTACCGCCCCGCCACGACCGGCAGGTGCGCGCGCTCGCCGTCCACCGGTTCCGCGAACTCGCCGTCCACGCCGCCGACGTCGGTGTGGAACTCTCCCTGGAGCTGTATGAGAACACCTACCTGGGCAGCGGTGACGAGGCGGTCCGGTTCCTCGACGACATCGGCCATGAAGCGGTCGGACTCAATCCCGACCTCGGCAACCTGCTGCGCGTCCAGGGGCCGGTGGACACCTGGGAGTACCTGGTCTCGGTCACCGCGCCCCGCACCAACTACTGGCACGTCAAGAACTACGCCCGCCTGGAGGACCCGGCCACCGGCACCGTGCTCACCCACCCCACGTCCCTGGAACTCGGCGTGATCGACTACCGAGCCGCCGTCCGCTACGCGATCTCCCAGGGCTTCGGCGGCACCTTCGTGGTCGAGCACTACGGCGGCGACGGCCTGAGCGTGGGCGCCACCAACGCCGCGTACCTCAGGCGCGTCCTGCCCCGCACCGACTGACCGTACGACACCCGCCGGTACAACACCCGCCCGTACGACACCCGCCCGTACGACACCCGCCCGTACGAACTGGAGAGCCGTGACACTTCCACCACCGCCCGCCGCGGAGTTCCCCACCGCCCGCACCGCGATCGTCACCGGCGCCGCGTCACCGCGCGGCATCGGACGGGCCACCGCCGCCCAGCTCGCCGCCGAGGGCTGGTCGGTCGCCGTGCTCGACCTGGACGAGACCGCCTGCCGCGGCGTGGCCACCGCCCTGACGGAGCAACACGGAGTCGCCTGCCTCGGCATCGGCGTGGACATCAGGGACCGCGCCGCGGTGGACGCCGCCGTACACCGCGTCGGCACCGAACTGCCGCAGCTCGTCGGGCTCGTCAACAACGCCGGCGTCAGCTCGCCGGTGCCCTTCCTCGACGTCACGGACGCCGAATGGCACCGGGTGATCGACGTCAACCTGCACGGGACCTTCCACGTCACCCACGCCGCGGCGAAACTCATGGCCGAACACCGGATCGGCCGTATCGTCAACATCTCCTCCACCTCCGCCGAACGCGGCGGCGGGGTGTACGGACGAGCCGCCTACTCGGCCTCCAAGGCCGCGCTGCTCGGCCTCTCCCGCACTCTCGCCCGGGAGCTCGGCCCCTACGGCATCACCGCCAACTCCGTGGCGCCCGGCTCCATCGACACCGACATCATGGGCGGCCGGCTGACCGACGAGCGCAAGGCCGTACTGCTGGAGGACCTGCCCGTCGGCCGCATCGGCACCGTGGACGACGTGGCCGCGGTCGTCGCCTTCCTGCTGAGCGAGCGCGCCGGCTACCTCACGGGCGTCACCTACGACGTCAACGGCGGATCGCACATCGCATGACGCACCCGCACCCCAAGCACCCAGACGTGGAGGACGACAGCACCGTGGACGTTCCGTTCACCGCCGACCTGACCGGCAAGACGGCCGTGGTCACCGGGGCGAGTACCGGTATCGGCCACGCGATCGCCGAGCTCTACCTGCGCAACGGCGCGACCGTGATCGGCATCCACCGCCGCGAGAGCGCCGCGCACACCGGAGCGTACGTCCCGGTGAGCGCCGACCTGAGCGATCCGGAGCAGGTGCGCGCCACCGCCGCCGGGATACTGCGCGAGCACCGGGTCGACATCCTGGTCAACAACGCGGGCCTCAACCTCCGGCACCGCTTCGAGGAGTTCCCGGCCGAGGACTGGGACCGGGTCCAGCAGCTCAACGTACGCACGGTCGTCGAACTGACCCAGCTCTTCGGCCGGCCGATGCTCGAACGGGGCTCGGGCGCGATCGTCAATCTGGCCTCGATGCTCTCCTTCACCGGTGGCTTCACCGCCTCCGCGTACGCCGCGTCCAAGGGCGCCGTCGGACAGTTCACCAAGTCGGTGGCGAACGAGTGGGCGCCGAAGGGCGTCCGCGTCAACGCCATCGCGCCGGGCTTCATCGACACCGAGATGAACGTCGCGCTCGTCGCCGACGAGACCCGCAACCGCCAGATCCTCGAACGCATCCCGGCGGGGCGGTGGGGCACCGCACGGGACATCGCGGGCGCCGCGCTGTTCCTGGTGTCCGACGCCGCCCGCTTCATCCACGGAACCGTGCTGCCCGTCGACGGCGGCTACCTTGCCCGCTGACGCCGAAAGGAACGCGCTGTGATGAAAGCCGTCGTCGTCCACGGACCGGGAGACCTGCGCGTGGACGCGCTGCCCGAACCCGAGCCGGCACCGGACCGGGTTCTGGTCCGCGTCGTCTACGGAGGCATCTGCGGCTCGGACCTGCACTACGCCGCGGACGGCCGCAACGGCCCCTACACGGTCACCGAACCGCTGGTCCTCGGCCACGAGGTGGTCGGCGTCGTCGCCGGGGCGGGAGAAGACGTGCCGGACGCGCCGGCCGTCGGCTCCCGCGTCGCCCTGCACCCGGCGACCCCCTGCGCTCCGGCCGGCACCACCGCGCCCACCGGCCTGCACCTGGACCCGGACGGCAGCTACTTCGGCAGCGCCTCCACCCGGCCGCACACCCAGGGCGGCTTCGTGGAACTGTTGGAGGTACGTCCCTCCCAGCTCCGCCCGCTGCCCGCCGCACTGCCCCTGCGCCGGGCCGTACTGGCCGAGCCGCTGGCCGTCGTCCTGCACGGTACGGCCCGCCTGGGCGACCGGATACGGGGTGCGACGGCGCTGGTCAGCGGCGCGGGCCCGATCGGTGCGCTGGCCGTCGCGGCACTGCGGCACGCGGGCGCCGCCGAGATCACCGCCGTCGACCTCGCGGACTTCCCGCTGCGGACCGCGGCCGCGGTCGGCGCCACCACGACCGTGAACCTCTCCGAGGGCGGCACCGTCGACCGGTCGGCGTTCGACGTGACGGTCGAAGCGGCGGGCGCCGTCGCCTCGCTCGCCACCGCGCTGGACGCGGTACGCCCCGGCGGCGTCGTGCTCCAGCTCGGCATACTGCCGCGCGAACCGGTGCCGGTCGCCATGTCGACACTCATCGCCAAGGAGCTGACGCTGTACGGCTCCCAGCGCTTCGACACCGAACTGGACGCCGCGATCGCCCTGCTGGCCGCCGACCCCGCGCTGGACGCGGTGCTCAGCCACGAGTTCACCGTCGAGGACGCCGCGGAGGCGTTCCGCTGCGCCGCCGACTCCTCCCGGTCCGCCAAGACGGTGCTCCGGGTCTCCGCCGACCCGGACGCCTGAACCCGCACGACATCACCGAACCGCACTGCACCGCAAGGGAGTGTTCCCATGATCCACGTACGCACCCGGATCGACCGTCCGTCCGCCGATGTCGTGGCCGCGCTCGGCCGCTTCTCCGCCGCGACCATCCACGAGGCACAGGGCCGCAAGGGCGCCCTGGCACACCGGCTGAAGCCCGTGGACCCGGCGATGTCCTTCTGCGGACCGGCCTTCACGGTCGACGCGCAGGCGGGCGACAACATCATGGTGCAGGTCGCCATCTCCTACGCCCGCGCCGGGGACGTCGTGATCGTGGCGGGGTCGGAGTACGAACAGGCGGGCTCCTTCGGAGACGTACTGGCCACCGCCTGCCAGAGCAGGCAACTGGCCGCCTTCGTCACCGACTCCGGTGTGCGCGACAGCGCTGACCTGCGCAAGCTCGGCTTCCCCGTCTTCTCCGGCACGGTGTGCATCGAGGGAACGGTCAAGGAGACCCTCGGCCAGGTGAACCGCCCGATCTCCATCGGCGGACAGATCGTCCGGCCCGGCGACATCCTGCGCGGCGACGCCGACGGCATCGTCGTCATCGACCCGGAGGAGGCCGAGGAGGTCGTCCGGCTCTGCCAGGAACGCGAGGACCACGAGGCGAAGATCCGCGAGCAGCACCGGCGTGGCGACAAAACGCTGATCGAGATACACGGACTGACCGAGAAGCTCAAGGCCAAGGGCCTGGTCGTCGAGGAGTGAACCGGCCCGTGAACGGACCCGACGTGGCCGTGCTCGGCCTCGGCCCGATGGGCGCCCCGGTGGCCCGGCACATCGCTCGCGCCGGCTTCCCGCTCCAGGTGTGGAACCGCACCCGCGCCAGGGCGGAGGAGTTCGGCCACCGGGCCGTCGCCCGCCCCGAGGAACTGCGCGCGAGGATCGTCCTGTCGGCCCTGCCGGACATCGACCAGCTCGACGACATCGCGCCCGAGCCGGTGGTACGCCGCTGGGCCGCCCAGGGCACCACGCACGTGGCCGTCCTGAGCACCACGTCTCCCGACAAGGTGCGCGGGCTCGCCGGCCGGCTCGGCCGGCACGGCCTGGCCGTGCTCGACGCGCCGATGAGCGGCGGCGACGCGGGCGCCCGCGCGGGCACGCTGAGCCTGATGGTGGGCGCCGACCCGGAGGCGTACCGGACCGTGGAACCGGTACTGAGGTCCTTCGCCACCACCATCGAGCACATGGGCCCGCCCGGCGCGGGCAGCGCGGCCAAGCTGTGCAACCAGGTGATCGTCGCCGGCACCCTGGTGGCCGTGGCCGAAGCCCTCGACCTGGGCCGCAGAGCGGGCCTGTCCGGGGAACAACTGGTGCGCGTGCTCCAGGGCGGCCTGGCCGCCACTGCCGTCCTCGACGCCAAGGCGGAAAAGATCCTGCACCGCGACTACCGCCTCGGCGGCAGCGGAACCAACCAGGTCAAGGACCTGAGGTACGCCACCGCGCTGGCCGACACCCTCGGCGCCGGCCTGCCGCAGACCCGGCGCACCCGTGCCCTCTTCGAGGAGGTGCTGCGCCGGGGCCTCGGCGACGCGGACCACACGGCGGTGTACGAGGTCGTCTCCGGGGGAGCAGCGGCCGGGGAGGAGTGAGCCGTGCCCGGCTGTTCCGCTGCCGGGCCCCCGCGGGATACGTTCACCCGCAACGATCTGGGAGGAGAGCGATGGACACCCGCAGGCTCGGATACTTCGTCAGGGTGGTCGACGTCGGCAACATCACCCGGGCCGCGGACTCGCTGCACATCACCCAGTCGGCGCTCAGCCAGCACATCTCGGCCCTGGAGAGCGACTTCAAGACCCGGCTGCTGGAACGCACCGGCCGCGGCGTCCAGGTCACGGCGTCCGGCCGCTCCCTCTACCGCTATGCGCAGGGCATCCTGCGGCTGGAGAAGGCGGCGCGGATCGACCTGCGCGCCGGCAACGACACTCCCGCCGGGCTGGTGACCGTCGGCCTGGCCTCGTACAGCATGGCGCCGGGTATCGCCGTACCGCTGTTGCGGGCGGTACGCGAGCGGTACCCGAACATCCATCTGCAACTGATCCAGAACCTGACGGTGGTGATGAGCCAGGCGGTGCTGCTCGGCCAGGTGGACATGGCGCTCATCTACGACCCCGGCTATGTCAAAGGGGTCGTCTTCGACCATGTCCTGGAGGAGGAGTTCCACCTGGTCACCAGCGCCCGGGTGCCGCGCCTCACCAGCCGCGGCGACACCGTCCCCCTCAAGGAGGCGAGCCGTCTGGACTTCATCATGCCCAACGAACTGCACACCGTCCGGCGCATCACCGACGCCGCCTTCCACGCCGCGGGGCTGCACTGCTCCGTCGTCGCCGAGGTCGAGCCGGACACGGTGCTGCGGGACGCCGTGGTCAGCGGACTCGGTGCCACCGTGCTGCCGCTCACGGCCGTCCAAGCGCACTTCGCCCCCGAGGAGGTGCGGGTCTACCGTTTCGCCGACGCCCGGTTGTCCACCGCGATGTCCCTGTGCACCCCGGAGGTGCAGCCGCTCTCGCACGCCGCCGCGCTCGTGGCCGACCTGCTGCGCACGCTCCTGCTCGACCCGTCGGTCCCGGGCCGCAAAAGCGCGTCGGCGTAAGGCGTCAGACCCCGCTCCGCGCGAATTCAAGGCCGCCGGGGACCTGACGGGTGGGCAGGATCTCGATGTGTCCGATATTGACATGCGGCGGCGTACCGACGGCGAATTCGATGGCGTCGGCGATGTCCTCCGGTTTGAGCGACTCATAGCCGTCGAAGAAACGCCGCTGCGCCTCTTCCATATCGCCCAGCAGCCGGCCGAATATCTCCGTTTCGACGCGCCCCGGGCAGATTTCGGTGACGCGCACCCGCCCACCGAATGCGTCCACGCGCAGTTGCCGGGACAAGGTGTGCACCGCCGCCTTGGTGGCGTGGTAGATGGTGTTGCCGCCGAAGTTGTACACGCCGGCGATGGAGCTGATGTTGACGATGTGGCCGAGGTCGCGCCGCACCATGCCGGGCATCAGCAGCCGTACCAGGTGCAATACGGCCTGGATGTTGACCGCCACCTGCTCGTCCACGGCCCACTCGTCGGCGGTGAGGATGGTGCCCGTGCGCGACACACCGGCGTTGTTGACCAGGACGTCGATGTCCAGGCCGCCCACCGCCTCGGTGAGCGCGTCGGTGTCGGTGATGTCCACGGCGTGCGGGACGCAGCCGGTCCTGGCGGCGAGTTCGGTCAGCCGGTCGGCGTTGCGGGCGACCGCGTGCACCTCCAGGCCCTGCCGGGCGAGCCGTTCGACGACGACGGCGCCGATGCCGGTGGACGCGCCGGTGACCAGGGCGGTCTGGTAGTCGGAGAAGGACATGACGCTGGTCTCCTCTTCAGGGCAGGTGTCTTCCGCATGAGTGATGGAGGAAGGAAGTCCCTATGGATTGAATACCGGATGTGCGGTCGCGGCAATGGTGATTCTTTTTCCAGATGCCGTCAGAAGAATTTGTTGTTTGCCTTCGTCCGGTTTCACTGGCTAGCGTGCCCGCGAACCATTCCCGTCCCGTCGTCGATCGTGCGAAATGGCTGGGGAGTCGAATATGAGTATGCGTGTTCTCGTCACCCGGAACGGACTTCCGGGAAGCGGTGTGGAGCGGCTCGGCGCGGCGGCGGATCCGGTGTTCTGGACGGGCGGCGGCAAACCGGGACCGGAGGAGCTCGCCGCGCTCGCCCCGGGGGCCGGCGCCGTCCTGGCGCTGGGCAACGACCCCGTGGACGCCGCGCTGCTGGACGCCGCCGGCCCGTCCCTGCGGGTGGTGGCGCTGGCCAGCATGGGGTACGACAACGTCGACCGGGCCGCCGCGGCCGAGCGGGGGATCGTGGTGACGCACACACCGCATGTGCTGGCCGAGACCACCGCCGACCTGGCCTTCGCCCTGATCCTCGCCGCCCGGCGCCGGCTGGGCGCCGCCACCGCCGACCTGGCCCGGGGCGGCTGGGATCTGTTCCGGATGCACGACTACCTCGGCCTGGACGTCCACGGCGCCACGCTCGGGCTGATCGGCTACGGGCAGATCGGCCGCGCGGTGGCCCGGCGGGCCCACGGCTTCGGCATGCGCGTCCGCCACCACGACCCGTACGCCACGACCGGCGACGCCCTGTCCACCGCGACCGGCCTGGACGAACTGCTGGCGCAGTCCGACATCGTGTCACTGCACGTCCCGCTCACCGACGAGACGCGCCATCTGATCTCCGCACGGGAACTCGCCCTCATGAAGCCGACCGCCACCCTGGTCAGCACCGCCCGGGGCGGCGTCGTCGACGAGGACGCCCTGCTGCACGCCGTACGGGAGGGCCGGCTGCACTCCGCGGGGCTCGACGTCTACGAACGCGAGCCCATGGGCACCGAACTCTCGCCGCTGGCAAAGGAGGAGAACATCGTCACGCTGCCCCACATCGGTTCGGCCACCCACGCCACCCGCGCCGCGATGGTCGACCTCGCGGTGGACAACATCCTCGACGTCCTCGCGGGCCGCCCGGCCCGCACGGCCCTGCCGGGCACCGCCGCCGTACCAGGCATCCCCACCGTCACGTAGAGGCTCCACTTGGCTGTCGGCGCGGAGTGCCCCTCGCCCGCCCAGAAGGCCGGGCGAGGGGCACTGCCGCCGCTCAGGTCAGCACATCTTGTAGTCGTAGCGGGTGCTGTTGTAGGCGCAGGAGTCCCGGAACGCGCCGGAAGCCGTGCGCAGCGTCGCGGTGTCCTTGTCGTTGTTCCACACGTAGGCACCGCGGCCCCAGTAGACGTGGCCGGCGCTCGTGCTGCCCCGGCCGGTGTGCACCTTCACCGTCTTCCCGGCCCCTATCTTGTACGAGGGGAAGGTGTACTTGTAGCCGGTGGCGTCGCGGAGGGTGTATCCCTTGAGCTGCACGGCGCTGCTCGTGCTGTTCTTGATCTGCACATACTCGGCGTTGAGGCTGGTGTTGGAGCGGGTGTCCGAGCCAGGCGAGTCGTAGTAGACCTTGTACAGGTGGATCGAGCCGGCCGCCTGTGCGTGGGTGGGCAGCAGTGCGATGCCGACGGAGGCCGCCACGGCGAAGGCGGCGGCGGGCATGCGGGTACGAAGCACGTTCGTCCTCATGGGTCATGCCGGGTACCCCCCATGGTCCCGGCGAGGACGACCACACTACGGGCAAGACGGAACGAGCAGGGCACTGTTACCGATCTGGGATGGACCCGGCGGCGCGGCCGGTGCTCAGGTCGCCCGCAGACCGTCCAGCAGGACGCGGACAAGTCCCTCGGCCCGCTCCGGAGCGTCGCTGGTCCGACCGGTGAGCAGAAGGTAGAGGGTCGCCCCGATCAGGCCGTCCACCACGGCGTCCAGATCGGCGTCGGCGCGGAACTCGCCCGTCTCCACACCCGCTCGCAGCAGCCTGACGACAACTCCATCAGCCCCGGCGTGATCTCCACCCCATGGGGCAGCGGGAACTCGCCGGTGAGAGCGGGAGCCACATGCGGGCCATGGTCGCGGCCTCCGGCACCCGGCGACTGGGCACTGCCGACGACATCGCCGCTGCCGCCGCCTTCCTTCTGGGGCCCGACGCCACCTTCGTCACCGGCAACGACCTGCTGGTCAACGGTGGCGTGATCGCCGCTCTGCGCTCCGGCCGCAGCGGTGGAGCAGGTTGAGCCGCGACTGCCCCGGACCGCTATCCTCGCGGCGTGACACGGCGACCACTCCCTGATGAGCGACGGCCCGCGAACGACGGGCCCAAGGCTGCCGCCCGTAATCGCGCCGCCCTGATCGCCGCGGCCCGGGAGATCTTCGCGGAGTCCGGGCTGGACGTGCCACTGTCCGCGATCGCGCGCCGGGCCGGGGTCGGCCAGGGCGTGCTCTACCGGCACTTCCCCGACCGGGCCGCCGTGGCGCTTGCCGTGCTGGAGGAGAACGTCCGGGAGATCGAGCGGGCGGCGGCAGCGGACGACGCGGACCTCGCCCACGTCCTCGGTGTCCTGACGTGGCACCAGACCGAGTCGACGGCGTTCGTGGGCATCCTCCATGCCGACGGGGCAGGCGGTCGGTCCGACTACGCCGCGACGCTGTCCCAGCGGGTCGAGCGGGCCCTGCGCGGACATCTGCCCGCGGACCATCGGCTCGCCGCCGATCCCGACGATCTGATGATCGCGGTCGGCATGGTCTCCGGTGCCGTCACCGGCCCCACCCGCGAACACCGGGAGCGCCGGGCACTCGCGGCATGGCGGCTGCTGGGTGTGGAGGTGGGACCGGTGCGGCCCTTCGAGGGCCGAGAGGAGTGAACGGGCGGCGGGTCAGCCGCCGTTGGACTGACGGATCCCCTCGGCCAGGGCGTCGAAGGTGTACAGGTAGCCCCCGTCGGGCCCGCTGACGGTCATGTACGCCTTCCTGCCGCCGGGCGTGATGGCCACGTTGGTCGCCGACTCCAGACCTTCGGCGGCGCGGGCGGGGACCTCCACGGTCGCCAGCCGCTCACCGTGCTCGCTGTACACCGCCATCGCGGGCCGGCCGTGCAGCGCCTGGTAGAGGTTGCCGTCGGCGTCCACGGCGATGGAGTCGGTCTGCGCGATCCCGCCGTCGACCCGGATGGCGGTGTGCCGGGAGGCCACGCCGCCCTCGCCGTCCAGCAGCAGGTAGGAGATGCGGTCCTCGGTCAGTTCGCTGAACCACAGCCCGCGGTAGTCGGCGTCGAAGGAGATGCCGTTCGGTGCCGACAGGCCGTCCGCCAGGACGGTGGCCTTCTGCCCGTCGCGGCCGATCCGCACCACGCGCCCGGTCGGCTTCCCCTCGGACATGCCGCGTGAGTCGCTGACAAACAGGTTGCCTTCCTGGTCGAAGGCCAGATCGTCGGGGTTCATCCGCGCCCCGTCGACCTCGCCGGAGAAGAAGGTGCGCGGATCACTGCCGTCCGGCGCCAGACTCACGATCTCGCCGTGGGAGAAGTCGGTCAGATAGACACGCCCGTCGTAGGGGCTGAACTGCGCCGAGGTGTAGGTCCCGCGGTCGTCGGTGTGGAACATCCGCGAGGTCTTCTCGCGGACGTCGACGCGGAGCACCTTCCGGTCCCCGGCGGGCGCGGTGACGTCGACGACGAGCAGTTGGCCGTCCTCGTCGAAGACCGGGCCCTCCAGCAGCGTCATCCCGGTCTCCTGGTGAACCTTCGTCAGTCGCATCACCTTCTGGGCGTGGACCGTCCGGACCGCACCGGTGGCGGTCGCCGCGTCCGCGGCGGTGCCGCCTGTCTGCGTGCCGCAGCCGGTGAGGGCCAGCAGGCCGATCGTGGCGAGCTGGGCGAGCGGTGGGATCGGGAGTCGTCGCATGGAGATCACTCTTCCTGTCCGAAGGAATGCGGAAGCTGCGTCCGCACTAACCGGACAGCATTGTCCGGAGCTTGTTACGGTAGTGCATGGCTGCTCAAGTCCTGCGAGCCGCAGCTCAGTTCGTGGAAGAGACAGCCCCATGGCAGCGAACCGGAAGGAACGAGGTCCCCCGCATGGCGAATTCCCCTGCGCCGACCCCCGAGGCACTCGCCGAGCTGAGAGAGCGTTACCGGGTCGAACGGGAGCGACGCGTACGGCCCGACGGCACCCGGCAGTACCTCGCCGCCGACGCCGAGTTCGGCTACTACGCCGCCGACCCGTACGTGGAGACATCCGAGCGCGAGCCGCTGCGGGACCGGGTGGACGTCGCGGTCGTCGGCGGCGGCTTCGGCGGCATCCTCGCCGGGGCGCGGTTGCGGCAGCAGGGTGTCGAGCGGGTCCGGATCATCGAGAAGGGCGGCGACTTCGGAGGGACCTGGTACTGGAACCGGTACCCGGGCATCCACTGCGACATCGAGTCGCACGTGTACCTGCCGCTGCTCGACGAGACCGGATACGTCCCGGAGTGGAAGTACGCGCCCGGCGAGGAGATCCGCCACCACGCGGTGCGCATCTCCCAGAAGTTCGACCTCTACGCCGACGCCCTGTTCTCCACCGCGGTCACGGCTCTGACCTGGGACGACACAAATAAGGCATGGATCGTCACGACCGACCGCGGCGACACGTTCCACGCCACGTACGTCATCACGGCCACCGGCACCCTCTCGGAGCTGAAGCTCCCCGGCATCCCCGGCATCGAGACCTACCGGGGCCACACCTTCCACACCTCACGCTGGGACTACGGCTACACCGGCGGCACCCCGGACGGCGGTCTGACCGGCCTCGCCGACAAGCGCGTGGGCGTGGTGGGCACCGGTGCCACCGGTATCCAGGTCATCCCCAAGCTCGCCGAGGACGCCCGCCACCTGTACGTCTTCCAGCGCACGCCCTCCACGGTGGACATCCGTGCCAACCGCCGTACCACCGCCGCGGACGTCGGCGCCGACCGGCCGGGCTGGGCCGGTGAGCGCCGCGACAACTTCCTGCGGATCGTCTCCGGCGACGTCGCCGACGAGGATCTCGTGGCCGACCAGTGGACAGCGACGGCGGGCCTGCTGGAGAAGCTCTTGCCGAGCTTCCGCCGCCAGGGCGACCGGGCGGCCTTCGAGGCGGAGTACGAGGTCGCGGACGCCGCCAAGATGAACGAGATCCGCGCCCGCGTCGATAAGGTCGTCACCGACCCGGAGACGGCGGAGAAGCTCAAGCCCTGGTATCGGTACGCCTGCAAGCGCCCGACCTTCTCCGACCTGTACCTCCAGACGTTCAACCGCGACAACGTCACCTTGGTCGACACCGCCGACACCCACGGCATCGAGCGGATGACGGAATACGGTGTCGTCGTCGGCGACACCGAGTACCAGCTGGACTGCCTGATCTTCGCCACCGGATTCTCCGTCGGCATCTCCGGTGTCCACTCGGGCCGGCTGCCCGTGCGCGGCCGGCAGGGTGTCCGATTGCAGGACGCCTGGCGGGAGCACGGTCCGCGCACACTGCACGGCTTCACCAGCAACGGCTTCCCGAACCTCATCCAGCTGGGCGGGACGCAGAGCGCCAGCAGCGTCAACTACACACATGTGCTGGACGAGCACGCCGTGCACGCCGCCGCGCTCGTCGCCGCGGCCGAGGCCGAGGGCGCCCTGATCGAACCCTCGCGCGAGGCCGAGGACGCCTGGATCACGCTCCTGGCCGAGGGCGCCCCTGACCACGAGTGGTTCCACGCCGAGTGCACCCCCGGTTACTACAACGCCGAAGGCCGCGGCCGGCGGAACGGCCCCATCGCGTATCCCCACGGTGCGGTCGCCTTCCATGACCTGCTGCGGCGCTGGCGGAAGGAGTCCATGGACGAGGTGCTCGCCGCCCGCGACCAGGTGCTGTAACAGGCCACACCCACGGGTCGCCGGGCATGGGGGGTTCGTATCCGGGGCTTGCGTCGAGTGAGCGGTGCACGCGGGGGTACCCAGGACGGCTGAGACGCGCGTGAGGAGGGACAGACCATGGGCACCCTGACGAAACAGGCCGCGCTGAAGACAGCGACCAAGCCGTCGCTCGCCGGGAAGGCGACGGCCCGGACCGCGGCCACCGCTCCTGCTTGGTCCCGGCGGGCGATGCGAGCTCTAGGCGGCGAAAACGTCGTCGACGTGCTCACCCGCCAGCACCGGCAGATCCGGCTCGGCTTCCTGCGGGCCGCCCTTCCCGGCCCATGGCGCCGCCGGAACTTCGACCGGCTGATGCGCCTGCTCGCCGTCCACGAGGCCGCCGAAGAGGCACACGTCCATCCCGTCGCGCGCCGCGTCCTGCGGCACGGCCGCGAGCTGGCGGCCCGCCGCCGCGCGGAGGAGAAACAAGCCAAGGAGCTGCTGATCGCACTGTGGCACACGGGGCCCGACGGGGCCGGGTACCTGCGGCGCCTCAACGAGGTCAGGCGCGTGGTCTCCCGGCATGCCGCGCGTGAGGAGCGTGAGGAGTTCCAGGCCCTCCGGAAGGCCATCAGCCTTCCCCGGCTCCGCATGCTGGGCGCCGAGGTCAAGTTCGCCCAGGCCTACGCCCCGACCCGGCCGCACCGATGGGTCAACAACGAGGCCACGAACAAGCTGGCCGCACCGATCCTCGGCCCCGTCGACCGAGCACTCGACGCCCTTCGCCGGCGCAGCGCGTCGTGACGGCCGCGGTCGGCCGCCCGCGACGGTGACGCGCGGCTGCGCACCGGGTGTGGGAAATGGCTGAAAATTGATTTAACGCTAAACCATTCTGGGTGTCATTCTGGTCTCACGCCGGGCGACCGCCCGGTTGCCGGGGCCGCGTTTCCCGCCTTTCACCGCAAAGTCATGGGAGCGCTCCCGTCCCGTGTGTGACTACTCAGCGTGGGCGCTTGCGTGCCCTGCGTTGTCAAGGGTGCAACAACGCGCCCGGCCCGGCAGCCCCGTCTCCTTCCCATAACCGGAGGAAATTCCCCATGACGCAGACCCTTCCGCTCCGCCTCCACCACCACGCCTGGGTAACCGATGACCAGGAGGCCAACCGGGTCTTCTACGAGGACGTCCTCGGCCTGCCCCTGGTGGCCACATGGACCGAGAGCGACGTGCTCTTCGGGGCCGAGCGTGTCTACAGCCACTGCTTCTACGGCCTGGGCGACGGAAGCGTCCTGGCGTTCTTCCAGTTCGCCAACCAGGCGGACCGGGAGGAGTTCAACACCGCCATCAACTTCACGCCCTGGCGCCACATCGCCTTCAAGGTGGACCAGGAGACCCAGGACGGCATGCGCAGGCGCATCGCCGCGGCCGGTTACTCGGAGGAAGACGCTTATGTGATCGACCACGGGTGGTGCGTCTCGCTGTACATCACGGACCCCAACGGGCTGATGCTCGAATTCACCATTGACCACCCCGACATCGAGAAGATCGAAGCGGAGCGGCGGACGACAGCGCACGCCGACCTCGCCCGCTGGCTCGGCGGCGACCACACCAGCAACAACCCCTGGCGCTGACCCTGCCCCCGGACCGGCCCAACGAGGCATCCCGTTGAAACCGGTCCTCGCCGCGCCGGACACCCACCGGCGCGGCGGGGCCGGACCCGGAAGCTCGCGGCTGGAACCACGGGGCGCGGCCGGGGTCTTCGTGCCCCATACTCATCCGGCCCGGTGTGCCGGAACGCATTCGTCCCCCGACCGGGCCATCCGGGCGCCACCGGCTGAGCCGCGCTGGAAGAACTCCACCTCCGCCAGGGCCAGATGGCGGTCCGGGCCCAGGCCGGTGGGGGAGCGCAGGGTCAGCCGTATGGACGTCACGTCGCTGATGCCGGTGGAGACCTGTTGACAGCCCGGTTTGTCGCCGAGCGTGATGCTCGTGTGGTGTTTCCCGCTGTCCGACGTCGTCACCTCCAGGTCGATCTGGAGGGCGCGCGCCTGGTGAGCGTAGGTCTCGGCATTGACGGACGCGCCGTTGGTGATGGCCAGGTCGACCAGTCGGAACGGCTTGCGGAAGGTGTACGTGATCCACGCGCTCGGTCCGGGCGCGCCCCAGTAGCGGTTGTTCAGGCCATCGATGGTGTTGGTGGCCGGGTGGCCCGGGACCTCGGCGCTCGCGCGGATCTTCACGGGGCTCACGGGTGTGGGCTTGCCCAGTTTGTCCCGGGTGTCCTCGTACAGGGCGCGTCCGGCGGGCAGCAGCAGGACACCGCCCGCGCACAGGGCCGCCACCACGGCCAGGATCACCAGGAACCGCACCCCCCGGCCCGATCTCGCCCGCACCCGGCGGCGGAACGGCCACACCGTCCGCCACCACGGCAGCGGGTCGGGCTTCGCGGTGGTGTGCAGTGGGGCCGCGCAGCGTCGGCAGAACCGGCGCTCCGGCTGATTGGGCGTTCCGCAGGAGGGGCACGGCACCCCCGCCACCTCGTCCTCCACCGCCGCGGGCCGTACGACGGGGCGCGGGGCCACGGGTTTGGCGGGGCGCACCGGCAGTACCGGTTCCGGCGCCGGTGGCCCGGGGGCGGCAGGGCTACCCGGCCCCGGCGCGTCTCCGGTGGCCGGGGGCGCCGCTCGGGCCGGGTCGGGACCCTCCGGTGCGGGCTCCCGCCCGGCCGGGCCCTCCGCCGGGCCGGTGTGCGTCGGGACGGGGCCCGCCCCGGCAGGGGACTGCGACGGGGCCGGTTCCGATGGTGCCGGCTCCGGGGGAGCGACCCGGGACGAGGACGAGGACGTGGGCGGGGACGGGGGCGCGGACGAAGGGGCGCTCGGCGCCGGCGCGGTGTCCGACCAGCCCAGATACGCGCCGCAGTTGCCGCAGAAGTCGTCCGTGGGGCCGTTGGACGCCCCGCACGCGGGACACGCGCGCATGGCGTCACCTCCCTTCGTCGGCGGGCGGGCCGGGCAGGATCTCCACCCGGCAGACGGTGTGCACCGGGCACATGGCCCGGACGAGCGCGTGGGCCCGGTCCGCGTCCACCGGCCCCCCGTGCCCCGGCCAGACCCGGACCAGCACTTCGGCGGGCGGCTCCGGCGGCAGGTCCGCACCGGCGGTGCGCGACCACGCCGCGCCCCCGTCCCCCGCCACCTCGGCGTGCGCGCCGAGCGCCAGCCGCAGCCCCTCCACCAGCCCCCGCCGGGTGCCGCGCCACCGGTGCAGCTCCACCGCGCGCGCCACCGCCTCGCGGCGCGGCTCCACCGGCCACCGCGGGTCGTGGGCGGCGCCCACCCAGGACGCCAGCCAGGCCACGAAGTCGGCCGGCGCGACCCGCGGGTCGAGGTAGGCGGGCAGGTTGTCGAGGGTGGCGAACACCGGGGCGAGGACGGTGTCGAGTCCGGCGGTGAACCGCTGTGCGAAGTCGTCCTCGGCGTACAGGGCGGGCAGGTGCCCGCCGATGGGGTGCCTGCTCGGCAGGCCGGGGACGGCGGCGCGGCTCATCCTCGCGCCTCCGGCCCGGCCGCCGTGACGACCACCTGGTGCTGGTAGGAGAAGACGAGCGCGCCCGGGGCCACCTCGATACGGTCCGCCGGGGCGCCGCGCCGCCCGGTGAGGGGGTCGGCGGGGAACAGCCGGATCTCCTCCACGAGCGCCTCGCCGGTGGCGCGTTGCAGCACGCCGAACACCTCCCCGTACTGCACCGGCCGCCCGAACGGCCACCCGGTGCCGTCCGGGCCGCCGCGCAGCGGGTTGAGGTGCCGGAACAGCGCGGCGAGCGCCGCCTCGCGCACCCGGTCGGCGTCGCCCGGCGCCGCGGCGAGCCGGGCCACCACGGTGACGCCCTGGTAGACCGGCGGTTCCACGACGAGGCGGGTGCCGATCAGCCGCCGCTCGTCCAGGCTCGTGGTGATCGCTTCGAGCACCTGGTCGGACGGGATGAGCTGCTCGAAGCGGAGCCGGTCGCCCTCGTCGGCCACCGCGTCCGGCACCACCAGGACCCGCACCGCGCCCGGCCCGTCCCCGGCGGGCAGACAGCGCACCCGCCGCACCGAGGGCGCTGCCTGACGGCTGATGACCTCGTAGTCCTCGGCGGTCACCGCGCGCTCCTGCATCCGCAGTGCGTCCGGCGCCCGCAGCTTGGCGTTCTCGACGGTCTCCCCGGCGACCCCGCCGCGCGCCGCCTCCCGGTTCTCGACCCGCGCCACGTACGGGACGGAGCTGCGCAGGACGGAGATCGCGCCGCGGGCCACGTTGCCCGCCGGGCCGCCGCCGGTGCGGTAGCGGGCCACCCGTACCTCGGCGCCCTTGGGCGGCACGGCGCCGCACTGCCGCAGGGTGCCGTCCGGTTCGCGCAGCGCCGGGGGAAAGGTGAACTCGCCGGTGGTCGCGTCCACGCGGACATGCCGGTCGGCGGGCCCCGAGCGGCCGAAGTGCTCCACCACGTCCCAGCGCTGCCACCCCTCGGCCGAGGAGACCTCCACCACCGGCGGCTCGCCGTCGAGGAGGACCGGTGGGCGGCCGAGCCGGAAGGTCTGCCCCGCGACCCCCTCCGAGGTGCCCAGCGGCACGTCGGTGACGGTCTCGGCGTGTTCGACGGTCATGGTGCCGCCGACGGTGAACACCGCCGCCTCGCGCACCGTCGGGGACTCCGAGTAGAACGGCTGGCCCGGTTCCGCCTCGGTGACCCGGCAGCGCAGCCACCCCGCCCGGGTCCCGCTGATCACCGAGGCCGTATGAGCGGCCGGTACGTACACGATGACCTCACCGGGCCGGTTCAGCCCGCCCGTGGTGTCCGGGCCGGTCTCGCAGAGCCGCCAGCGCCCGCCGTCCCACGCCTCCCACACCAGCGGGGGCTGGCGCGGATCCACCCCGATGCCCTCGACCCGGCTGTCCAGACGCACCGCCACCACACAGCGCGGCACGGCGGTCGGCAGACCGAACAGCAGCGCGTCGCCCGGTTCCGGCGCCGCCTGGAAACACGGTACGTCGCGGCCCTCGGCCAGCTCCCCGGTGCGGTCGGTCTGCTCACCGGTCCGAGGTGCGGTCACCAGGCGTATCAACGCGCTGGGCACGATGCGCAGTTCGGCGGTGGTGGTGAACACCACGGGATCCTCCGCCTCGCCGCTCGCCGTCGTCACCTCGGTGCCGGCGGGCAGCGCCACCGTGTCGGGCTGCGGCGCCGACAGCCAGAAGTCGGCCTCGGCCACCGCCGCGGCCGGCGGGAACAGCCGGATGCCCAGCAGATCGAGGAACGCGAGGTAGTTCTTGTCCGGAACCCGGTTCAGCCGGTACAGCACCTGGTCCACCAGGTAGGCGAACGTCTCGAGCAGAGTGACGCCGGGGTCGGAGACGTTGTGGTCGGTCCACTCCGGGGCGCGCTGCTGCACGTACCGCTTCGCCTCGTCCACGAGCTGCTGGAAGCGGCGGTCGTCCAGGTTGGGGGAGGGCAGCGCCATCAGTCCGCGACCTGCTCCCCGGACCCCTCGTCGGAGGGGATCGTGTAGAAGGGGAACACCAGGTTGCGCCGGTCGTTGGTGGACCGCACGGTGTAGTGCACGTCGATGTAGAGGGTTCCGGCCTCCACGGCGTCGAACGCCACCACCACGTCGTCCACCGCGATCCGCGGCTCCCACCGCTCCAGCGCGTCGCGCACCTGCTGCGCGACGCGTCCGGCGGTGGCGCCGTCCACAGGGGCGAAGACGTCGTCGTGGATGCCGCAGCCGAACTCGGGGCGCATCGGGCGCTCGCCGGGCGCGGTGCCGAGCACCAGCCGGATCGCCTCCTCGATCTCCCGCTCCCGTTCCACCATGGCGATCCCGCCGGTCGGCCCGACCCGCAGCGGGAACGCCCAGCCGCGGCCGATGAAGCGCTCGCTCATCACACACCCCCGATCAGGACATTCACGGCGCCGATGTGCACGGTGGCGCCGCACGCCGTGCGATCGCCCGTCCGGGCGGCGGGCAGCCCGCCGATGAGCACCGGCCCCGCCGTGACGGCGCCCGGACCGGGCACGATCACATTGGCCGGTCCGAGGAGCGCGTGCGGCGGCATCGGGCAGGTGTGCAGACTGCCCACGACGGCGGCGGGCCGGCCGCCGATCAGCACCCGCGCCACCGCGGCGGCGGCGCCGGGTGGCGGGGCGGCGACCACCCCGCCGTGGCTGGTGGGGTCGCCGGTACGGGCTGCGGCTGGCATGCGGCGCTCCTCAACGAGGGTCGGATCGGACGGGCGTGGCGGACGGTCGGGCCACGGAAGCCGTCGGCCCCCGCGGCCTCGGGCCTGGTGCCGGCCGGCGGGGCCGGGAGGGCCACCGGGGAACGGGGCACGGGGTGGCGTCGGGGAGGACACGGGCCGCCGCCTCAGTTGATCCGGATGAGCGCGGCCTTGAGCACACCCAGCAGACCGCCGTCCACGGTGACCTCCGACTGGCCGGCGACCCGCACCGTGCGGCCGCCGATGCGCACCGCGTTCGTGGCGCCCAGGTCCACCGTTCCGCCCCGTACCTTCACCGTGCCCTCCTTGGCGTCGAGCGTGATGCCGTCCTTGTCGAGCACGACCGAGCCGAGGGCGCGGCCCCGCCCGGCGTAGACCGTCAGCTCGATCCGGTTCCGCCGGTCGTCCAGGCGCACCTGGAGGCGTTCGTCCCCCGTCATCAGCCGCAGCCCCGAGGGGCCCGGCGCCTTCGCGTCCAAAAGCTCCACCCGGTGGCCCGAACGCGACACCACCGAGCGGCGGTTGACCTTTCCGCTCGTGCCGTCGACCAGGGGCACGTCATGGGGCGAGGGCCGGTCCACGCCGTTGTAGAGCCCGCCGATGACGTACGGACTGTCCAGCAGGCCCTGTTCGAACCCCACCAGCACCTCGTCGTTGACCTCCGGGCTCACCACGCCCCCGCCGCCCTTGCCGCCCCACTGCACGGTGCGCACCCAGTCGGTGACGTAGTCGTCGTCCAGCCAGGGGAACCTCAGCCGCACCGCGCCGCGTTCACCGCCGTCCGGCTCGCGCACGTCCGTCACCACACCGATCGCCAGGCCCGGTACGCGGGGGCCGCGGGACGGTGCGTTGGCGCCCGTCACCAGGCCCGTCAGGGAGCGGTCCGGGCTGGCGCTCACCCACACCGTCGTCCGGTACCCGCCGTGCGGTTCGAGGACGTGGCGCACCGCGGTGGCCGTGTACCGGCCCGAGAACGCCTGCCCCACGTTGCCCAGCGCCACGGGTTTGCCCGCCCGCAGCCGCGGGTTCCCCTCGGCCAGCGCCTCCAGCTCCCCGAACCCCGCGCTGACGTGCGCGGCCGTCGCGTCCGCGACCGCCGTGGTCTCCGCCTGTGTGCGGTACGGGGTGTCGGTGACCGTCAGTTTCGCCGACGCGCCGAACCGGGCGCCGAGCGCGGGGCTCAGGCCCGGCAGCACCGTCTCGCTGGTCACCGACGGATGCCGCGCCACCAGCGGCCTCTTCGTGGTGGTGTCCCAGCCGCGCACCTCCACCGACGCCGCGCCGTCCGCGGCCGTCAGCGAGGCCCGCAGCGCCAGCAGATTCCGCCCGTACTCCAGCACCATCGGGTTCCGGGTGGCCGGGGTGGACGGCGCGGGCGCGCCGGAGGCCCTCTCCGGCCGGACGAACTGGAGCACCCCCTGGTCGTCCACGCGCACCTGGGCGCCGCTCTCACCCGCCAGATAGTGCAGGAAGTCCCAGTCGGACACGTTCGCCTGCGAGAGCTGCCGATAGGTGACGGGCGCGGCCTGCACCGTGCCACAGGTCAGCCCGGCGCCCGCGGCCACCTTGCGGACGATCGCCGCCGCCGTCATGTTCCGGTACGCCCGCACCCTCCGGCCCCGCTGGAGGCGGTGCGCCTTGGAGTAGGCGCGCACCACCGTGAACGACCCCGTACGGTCCCGGTCCAGCTCCAGCGCCGTCACCTCGCCGCCGAACAGCCGCTCCCGCGCCTGCCCGGACGCCGTCACCACCGACACCCGCAGCGGGGTGCCGATGGTGATGCCGGTCGCCGCCAGCAACTCGTGGTCCGGGTCGCGGAAGGTGAGCACCGCCGCGTCCGGCAGGCCCACGTTCTCGTCCACCACGCAGCTCACCAACTGGGCGGCCCACACCGGGGGGAGTTCGGCGGGCGCCTCCACCACCGGGTCCGCCGCGAACGACCGGCCGCCTTGCGCCTGGGACGTGCTCACCGCTTCTCCTCGCTCCCGGCGTCCCGCAGTCCGGGCACCACCAGTTCGGCGCCGGGCGCGAGCACCATCGGGTCGTCGATGCCGTTCGCCTCCGCGATGACCCGCCAGGCCGTCGGGTCGCCGTACTCCCGCCAGGCCAGCAGGGCCAGGCTGTCGCCCGCCACCACGGTGTGCGTACTGCGGGCGGTCCGCGCCCCGGACGTCGGGTTCTGGCCCGGCGGGTCGACGCTCGCCTCCTCGATCGACAGCGCGCAGGTGGCCCGCAGCGGCTTGCCGTCCACGTCGAACAGCGTGTACGTCACCGACAGGCTCGACAGCACCCCGTCGAACGAGGTCGTCCGCGCCGTGCCCCACTCGAACCGCACCCACGGACTGGCCGGTTTCTTGCGGCCCAGGCTGGCCGGGGTCGGCACACACGCCTTCATCAGCTTCTCCACCGCCTGCTCCACCGAGCCGTCGTGGGTGGCGGTCGCGTCCAGGAACACCTCGAGGCTCAGGGTGCGCGGCCCGCTGCCCACGAACTCGGGCAGCGCCGACTGCCCGGCCATACGGGACGGGGTGCGCCGCCACTCGGTGGTCTTGCGCAGCTCCAGCGTGGACGGGTTGAACTGGAGGCCGAGCCGCGCGATCGTCCCGCCGGGCTTCGCCCCGACCGACGTCGGCGGCTCCTTCAGGGTGAGCTGCGCCCTCGCCCGGCTGGCGCGGACCGCTGGGGACATACCGGGCCTTCCTTTCTGGGGGGGGGGGAGGGGGGACGGGGTACGCGGGTCCGGGGGACGGGGGTACGCCGGTCGGCTCAGGGAGGGGTCAGGAGGGACGCAGCCCCTCGTGGGCGATCTCCAGGGTCTCCACGGCGGGTTCGGAGCTGGCGGGATCGAACGACGGCCCCTGCCAGCGCACGGGGACGATCCCGAACACCTGCCAACTGATGATCCGGGTCAAGTCCGGTTTCAGCGCCACGATCTCGCCGTCCTTGGGCTCCACCCGACGCAGCGTCTCGTCCAGCCAGCGGCCGATCTTGGCCGTGTCGGCGGTGACCGGCCGGGTGAGCGTGATGTTCGACCAGGTGACGCGCCCGGGTAGCTGCCAGGTGAAGCCGTTGTTGCCGCCCTCGGCGTAGCTCTCCATCTCGACCTCGGCGCCCATACCGGAGCAGGTGTGGAAGGCGCCCAGGTCGTTGCCGCCGATGGCGAGCCGGAAGAACACGCTCGTCGCGAAGATGCTGTCCGTCATGCGTCCGCCCTCCGCCCACCCGCCGGTTCACCCGCCCGTTCGCCCTTCCCGCCGACCGTCCGACCGCCTGTCCGCCTGCTCACCCGTCCGTTCATCCGTGCGCCCACCCGTCCGTTCAGCCGTGCGTTCGTCCGGACGTCATCCATCGGCCCGTTCACGTGCCTGTCCATGTGCCCGTGCCTCCGTCTCCCGGCCTCAGCGGCGTCCGTCGTAGGGGCGGCCCATGCGTTCCCGGCCGCGCCGCAGTTCGGCGCGGAGCAGCCGGGCCACCGGATCGAGCAGGCGGCGCGCCAGGTCGTCCAGGTCGGCGCCGGGGTTCTCCAGGGCGTCGGGGTGCTGGGCGGCGCCCGCGCCGGACGCGGGCGAGGCGGCCGGGCCGGCGGCCCGCGCCGGCCGATCACCGGCCGGCACGCCCGTGGCCGGTCCGCCCGTGGGCACAGCGGAGCCAACCGGCGCCGCCTCGCGACGCTGGACCGGTGGCGCCGTCCGGCCGGTTCCGCCGCCACCTGTCGCTGGCGCGGCGCCGTGTGCCCCGGAACCCGGCCGGGCCCGCACCACGGGAACGGGCCGCGCCGGGACCGCGGTGGCCGACGGGAGGCCCGTCGGCGCCGGTCCCTCCGGGGTGGCCACCGGGCGCCGGTCCGGTACGGCGGTGGCCGGTACGGCCGGGGCGGTTCGGACGACGGGGGTGGCCGGAGCGGCCGGGGTGGCCGGGGTGGCGGCGGTGCCGTGGGCGGTCGGGGTGCGCGCCGTGACGTCCCCGGCCGTGGTCCGGCCGGGCGGTGCGGGCCGGACCACAGGGGCGGGCTGGACGGCGCTCAGGGCACGTTGGCCGGGGCCAGGGGCGCGCTGCACGGGGTCCAGGGCGCCGCTCTGTCGTACGCCCGGAACGACCGGCCCGGGGCGTACGGCCGCGGCCCGCTGGACCCGTGGCGCCGCCGGAACGGTGGCGGAAGGGTGCGGGACCGACGGCGCGGGGCCCTCGGGGGCCTTCCCGGGGGCCTCCCCGGGGGTGGCCGGGCCACCGGACCAGCGCACCGGCACCACGGGACGGCCGCCGGGTCGCGCGACGGCAGGCGGCGCCGTCCCGTGCGCCGCGCGGGTGTCGAGGGTGAGGGGACGCGCGGCGAGCAGCGCGAGCGAGCGGGGTACCGCTTGAGCGGGGCGCGCTGCACGGCGGGCCGTGCCGCTCGGGGCGGCCACGCCGGGGCCGCCGTCGCCACCGGTGCGGGCGGCCACCGCTCGGGCGACGACAACCGGCGAGGGGGCGCCCGGTCCCGGTCCGGCGGCCGCGGCGCCGGGTCGCTGGGCGCGTCCCGCCGTGCCGGACGCGTCCGTGTCGTGTGCGTCCGGCGCGGCTGGGGACGGCGTGACCAGCGGTGGGGCGGGTGTGTGCGCGGGCCCATGACGGACGGCGTCACCTGCCGGGTCGGTGGACGGGGGATGGCCCATGAGGTGGTGCGGCACATCGGCCGACCCCAGCAGAGGGGCGGCCTGGTCCGTCCCGCCGCTTCCTGGCGACGCCGGATCACCCGCCGTGGGCGGTGCTGTTGACGGCCCCGGCCCGCGGCCTGGTCCCGCCGGAGCGCGCTGGGCGTCCGGGCCGGGAGCCGTGCGGGCGGCGCGGGCGCCGGACGCGGTGGAACCGGGTGCCTCGGCGCTCGGCGGCAGGGCGGGCAGAGGCGCGCCCAGACCGCCGCGCGCCCGTGCCCCGGAGCGGCCGGGCGCCGGGGGCCGGCGCGGGGGGTTCGCCGGGCCGTCCGGGCCGTCCGGATCGTCCGGCGCGCCGTGCGCCGTACGCGTCGCGCCGCCGTCGTACGGGACCGGGCCGCCGGTGGCGCCGTCCGCGCGGCGCTGGACGACGGGCCCCACCGGCCCGGGTGCGGCGTGCGGAGCCGAGGCGCCCGGGGGCGGCGGGGCCGCCGTGGGGGGAAGTTCGCTCAGCGGCGCGCCGAGGGGCGCGCGGCTTCCCGCGCGCGGGGCGCCGGGTGCCGTGGCGTCGCCGGGTGCCATCGGGGTGGCGGCGGTGGGTGCCGTCGTGGGGGCGGCGGTGGGGCCGGGCGCCCCGGACGTGGCCCGGTCGCCGGGCGTCGCGCTCGTGGCCGGACGCAGTGCCGGAAGGCGGCGCACCGGTCCGGCGGGCCGCCGGGCGACGATCGGCGAAGGCCCCAGCGGACGGAGGGGGACGGCCGGTCCGGACTCGTCGGGGCCGGAGGCCGCCTGCCCGTCTCCCCGGGCGGAACCTGTCCCCGACGTCCCTGCTGCGGTGCGTCGGCCGGACGGACCGGCGGACGGCGGCGTACCGCCCTCGGCCCGGGACCCGCCCGGCGGCCGGGCCTGGCCGGTGCGGTGCGGTGCGGCGGGCCCGCCGTCGGCGGACCGGGCCACGGACGCCTTCGCGTGCGGCACCACGGCCACGCGTCGCACGAGCGGGATCTGGGGAGGAGTTGTCCGGCGACCGGTGCCGGCGGAGGTCACCACCGGGCCGGCACCCGGTACGGCAGGGGAGGGAGCGAGGCCGCGATCCCGGTGCGGGGTGTCCGAACCGCCGTCTGCGGAAGGGGCGCCGGTGACGGGGCGCGCCACGGCGGCCCGCGGCTCGGGGCCCGTCCCGGCGGGTCCGGTCCCGGCGGACCCCGTGCCGCCGGAGCGGTCACGGGAAGACCGCATGACGGAGGGCCCCGACCCGGACGGAGCGGGCCGGGTCCCGACCGGACCGGGCGCAGGGGCACCGGACGTGACGGAACCGGGCACAGAGGCACCGGACGTGGCGGAACCGGATATGACGGCACCGGACGTGGCGGAACCAGACGTGGCGGAACCGGATATGACGGCACCGGACGTGACGGCACCGGACGTGGCGGAACCGGACGCGGCGGAACCGGACGTGACGGAACCGGACGTGACCGCACCGGACGCGCCAGGACCGGACGCGGCAGGACCGGACGCGGCAGGACCGGGCGCTCCCGGCCCGGTCCGTCCGGGGCCGGACGGTCGCGCACCCGCACGCGAGCGCCCCGCGGCCCCGCCGGCGCCCCCGGCCCGCGCAGCACCCGCGACCCCCGGTGTCCGGGCGTCCGGCGCGGCGTCCGGGGTACCGCCGTCGGAGGCGGCCGCTCCCTCCGGACGCACGGCGCGGAGCAGCAGCGGCCCCCCGCCGCTCGGAGCGGACCGGGGAGCGGCCGGGCGGGTGACGCCGCGCAGCAGTCCGGCCGGGGCGGTGGGGAGCAGAGCGTGGCCGAGACCGGCGTCGAACGACGGGTTCTGCCAGGCCGCGAGGCTCGCGCGGAAGGCGAGGCCGTCGCTGACGGCGAGCGGGGTGCGGGCCACGGTGAGGTGCGGCGGCGCGGTACGGCGCCATCCGCCGTCCCAGTCACCCGGCACGGACGGCCCCGGCACTTCGGACGCGCCGGGGCTCACCCCGTCGTCCGACCGCCCGCCCCGACCGGAACCCAGCCCGGCCCCGGAATCCAGCCCGGCCCCAGGACCCGCCGTCCCCGCAGGTTCCGCCGTGCGGGCGGCGGGGCGCCGGCGCCGTCTGTGCAGCCATGCCATCCGCTCAGCCACCTTCGTTCACACGCGTGTTGATCCGGGCGATCTCGGCCACCCACTGCCGGCGCTCGTCGTGGGTCAGGTCGAGGATCTCCGCGCGGGGCCAGTGGAAGTGGTAGGCGATGTACGCGATCTCCTCCCGGAGCCGGGGAAGGGCGTACGTCACGATTCCCCCAGGCGCCCACCCGAGAGGTCGACCTCGAAGCCGCCCTCGCAGTGCGGGCAGGTCACCGCGGCGCGGGTGTGGCCCTCGCTGTTGACGCGGCGGTAGAAGTCCTGGAGGAAGGCGACGTCCGTGGCGTACATCCGCTCCACGATCCCGGCGTGCACATCGGTGAGGGTGCCGAGCCGGGTGATCACCTGGCTGAGCAGCACCACGCTCAGGTACGCCGGGTTCTCCTTGACCCGCAGGTCGATCTGGGGCCGCAGCTCGTCCCGGGCGGTGGCCAGCCGCATGGTGCCGTGGCGGTGGACCGCGCCCGTCTCGTCCACGTACCCGCGTGGCAACTCGAACGCGAACTCCGTCCGCAGCCCGTGGTCCTCCCCGGACGTGGCCGGAGTCGCCGGGGCCGCCGCCGTCTGCTCCGGGGCGGGAGCGGGCGCCGTCACCTGGAGGATCTCCTCCAGGTTGCCCGCGGTCACCGTACGGCGCCTCATTCGACCACGATCTCCTCGAAGACGATCGTCACCGTCTCGGTGGCCGCGGCCGACTCGCCCGCCTTCAGCGACGGGCCCTCCCATTTGGACGCCCAGCCCTGCATGAGCTGGATGCGCCGGACGGTGGTGCCCTCGGAGTCCTTGATCTCGATGGTGAGGTTCTGCCGGGCGGCGTCCACGGCGCCCTTGTTCAGCGTCTCCTTGATCCACTCGGTGAACTCGCTGCTCTTGTCGAGTCCCCGGGTGATCGTGACCTCTCCGGCCTGCCGGGCGCCGGGCTGCTTGCGGATGATCTGTTTGCCCTCCGAGCTGACCTGGCGTACCTCGACGACCTCCTCCTCGACCGTCAGCCCGCTGATCTCCTGAATCGACTCGACCAGATAGCCGCCGAGCTGCACGCCGAAGACGTGGGTGGAAAGAGCGTCACCCTCTGCCATGACTGTCCGTCACCTCTCCTTGCGATCCGCGGGTCACTCGTCGATGAGGCTGGTGCTGTCGGAGAACTGGGCCAGCCGGAACACCACGAACTCCGCGGGCTTGACCGGCGCGACGCCGATCTCGCAGACGACCCGGCCCTGGTCGATGGACTCCTGCGGGTTGTTGTCGCGGTCGCACCGCACATAGAACGCCTCGTCGGCGGTGCGGCCGAACAGCGCGCCGCGCCGCCACTCCTCGGTGAGGAACGCGGTGACGTTGCGCCGGATGCTCGACCACAGCCGGTCGTCGTTCGGTTCGAAGACCACCCACTGGGTGCCCAGGAGGATCGACTCCTCCAGGTAGTTGAACAGCCGCCGCACGTTCAGGTACCGCCAGGCCGGGTCGGAGGACAAGGTGCGGGCGCCCCACACCCGGATGCCCCGGCCGGGGAAGGCCCGTACGCAGTTCACCCCGATCGGGTTGAGCAGGTCCTGCTCGCCCTTGCTGAGCCGCAGTTCGAGGTCCACCGCGCCCCGCACCACCTCGTTGGCGGGCGCCTTGTGCACACCGCGCTCGGCGTCGCTGCGCGCCCACACCCCGGCGATGTGGCCGCTCGGCGGGACGGTGGTGTTGCGTCCGGCGGCCGGGTCGAAGACCCGCACCCACGGGTAGTACAGGGCGGCGTACCGGGAGTCGTAGCCCGCCTCGTCGTTGCGCCAGGCGCGGACCTGCTGGGCCGAGAGGCGCGGCGGGGGATCCAGGACGGCCACCCGATCGCCCATCTGCTCGCAGTGCGCGATCACGGCGAGCTGTACGGTGCGCACGCCCTCGGCGTCGAGGGCGCCGCGCTCGTAGGCGCTCATCAGATCCGGCACCGCGACCATCGTGATCTCGTCGATGGTCTCCAGGCCGCCGAAGCCTGTGCGGGCGGCGGCGTCCCCCACGTACTCGGCCGGGTCCAGGCGCACCACGTCGCCGGAGCCGGACCCGCCGGGCGTGGCGGGGGCGACGGGTGCGGCCGGTCCGTCGGGCACCGCCACGGTCCCGGTCGCGGGCCTGCTCTGGGCGGCGGGCCGCTGCTCGGTGACCTCGATCAGCTTCGAGGAGCGGGCCTGGGTGACCAGATACCCCTTGACGTTCTTGCGGGTGGAGGCCTCGTACCGCTCCACCACCTGGTCGCCCTGGCGCACCAGGAGCGTGAAGCGGTCCTCGGGCGGGTTCTCCCCCTCGGCGTCGGCCACCTCCACCGACACCCCGGTGACCCCCGGCCGGGCCGCCACCAGGAAGCCGCCCAGCTCCACCGGCTCCGCCGCCGGGGTCTCCCCGCGCCGCCGCGGGCCGGTGGCGGCCGCGGGCGCGGAGGTGTCCTCGGCGGAACCGCCGATCCGCACGATGTACGCGGCGCCGCCGCCGTTGGCGAAGTACCCGTACACCGCATGGGCGAGATACGTCCCCTCGGTGAAGCCACCGAACGACTGGGTGTACTGGTCCCAGCCGGTGACCAGCGTCGGCGTGTGGAACGGGCCGCTCTGAGCGAACCCGACGAACGCGGCGACGGCGGTGCCGACCCCTTCGATGGGCCGGGCACCGGACTGCACCTCCTCCACGTACACGCCCGGGGTGAGGTACGTCGGCATTCCGGCTCCTTCACGTCCTGACAGCCCACTTGTGTCCGGGCCGAGTCTCATCGGTGGGTCCCTTGGGACGGCAGGGGCCCGGGTCCCTCTCCGGGGGCAGGCCGGCTGCCTTTCCGAACGCCCCGCCTGCCTTGTCCGGCCGTCACCCGGCCTTGCCCTCGGCTCTGCCTGTGCGGGCCTGGACACCCGTGGTCCCCCGCGACCGGCACGGGGGAACGAGGCCCCGGGCCCGGCGAGCCCCGGCCACGGGACCGCCGTCCAGCGGACGGAGACGGACGAGCGGAGAGCAGGAGGAGGCGGTGGAAGCGGCGGGGGCGAGCGAGCCAGGGGTGGGCGCCCTTCACGCCTCGTTGGCCGCCCCCAGATACGGCCCGAACTCGCCCTCCAGTACCAGCCGTCCGAGCTTGCGGTACTCCTGGGCGACCGCCGTCACCAGCAGTCGCATGGTCAGCGGGCCGCCCGACTCCGCCGCGAGGTAGGCCGCGGTCACCGCGCAGGCCCGGATCGAGCCGCCGGCCAGCTCGAAGCGGTCCGCGCAGAAGGCGAGGTCCACGTCGGCGGCGCGGGGCAGTCGGTCACCCAGGCACCGTTCCCACAGGGCGAGGCGCCGGCCGGCGTCGGGCACCGGGAAGTCGGCCACCACGTCCAGACGGCGCGTGAACGCCTCGTCCAGGTTGGCCCGCATGTTGGTGGTCAGCACCGCGATCCCGTCGAACGACTCCATGCGCTGGAGCAGATACGCCGACTCGATGTTGGCGTGCCGGTCGTGCGCGTCCTTCACCTCCGAGCGCTTGCCGAAGATGGCGTCGGCCTCGTCGAAGAGCAGCACCCCGTTGACCACCGACGCCTCGGTGAAGATCCGCTCCAGATTCTTCTCGGTCTCCCCGACGTACTTGTCGACGACCGTGGACAGGTCCACCACGTACAGGTCCATGCCCAGATCGGCCGCGACGACCTCGGCGGACATGGTCTTGCCGGTGCCCGACTCGCCTGCGAACAGCGCGATCACGCCGCGGCCCCGGCCGCCGCCGGGCCGCATCCCCCACTGCCCGAGCACCTGATCGCGGTGGCGGGCGCGCACCGCGAGGTCGCGCAGCCGCCGGTGGGTCGGCCGCGGCAGGACGAGGTCGTCCCAGCCGACGGACGGCTCCACCCGGCGGGCGAGCCGGTCGAGCCCGGCACCGTTCTGGGCCCGTACGGCGGCCCGCAGATCGTCGGGGCCGACCGTACGCCCGCCGAGGGCGGCCGTGCGCACCGCCACGTCGGCGGCGCGGCGCAGCTGCCCGGAGTCCAGGCGGTGGGCGGCGACCGCCCGAGCCAGTGCGTCCGCGTCGCCGGTCGCGCGCCCGTCCCCGGCGGCCCGGTCCAGCGCGTGCCGCCAGCGCGCGGCCTGCCGCTCAGGTGTGGGCGCCGTGACCGTCAGGGTGACGGGCGAGTCGGCCGCCCACGCCGGATCCCATCCGGTGGCGCCGTACGTGAACAGGGGGACGCCGCGCAGCGCGTCGCACACCGCCCGCAGGACGCGAGCCCGTCCGGCGGGTTCGCCGGGCAGCGACTCCAGCGGGCCGAGGAGGACCCCGGCGCCGGTCAGCCGCGCCTCCAGGGCGGTGACCCGGGCGAGTTCCGGCACCTCGCCGGCGCGCCGGGCGAGCGCCGCCGGGTCCAGCACCAGCGGACCGAGACCACGGGCGCGCAGCGCGGCGGCGGCCAGCCCCTCGGCGTCGCCGCCCCGGCTGCGCAGATGGACATGGCCGGTGCCGGTTCCGGCCGCGGCGGCCGCGTGGTCCGTCTCGGCCGCCTCGGCGGTCGGGTCCGGGCAGGCCGCGGCGAGCACCCCGATGAGCCGCGCGTCGGGCGCCGGGTGGCCGAGCAGATGGGCGGTGACGCGGTCGGGCACCCGCACGACGCGGGACAGCGGCGGCCGGTCCGGCTCGGTGACCTCCAGCAGACCGCCCGCGATCAGCGGCGCGCCGGGCGAGAGCCGGAACCGTGCGGGTGACACCCCGCCGGCCCCGCACAGTTCGAGAGCGAGCCCGACCGTGGGGCGACGGCGCGTCAGGTCGTCGTTGAGATAGCCGTAGAGCTGTTCGTACCGGGAGTCCAGATCGGGCGCCACCGCGACCAGGAGCAGGTCCGCGTCCAACGGCGACAAGCCGAAGTCGGCCGCGAGACGGGCCAGGACCGAGCCGGGCGGCGGGGACGGCGGCTCGGGGGCGGCCGGTCCGAGCCCGTTCGGCCGGTCCAGGAGACGGGCGACCGCCTCCGGGGAGAGGTACTGCCCCCGGTACGGGTCGTCGGGGTCGGGATCGAGGGCACGCCGCGCCGCCACGGCCTCCCGGACCCGCTCCTCGACCAGCCGGAACCGTGCCCACAGATACGCGTCCCCGGCCCCCTCGACAGCGCCCCCACCGGGCGGGGTGCCGAGAGCGGTGGCGGGCCATGCGCCGGGTGCGGCGTCGGTGCCCCGCTCGGCGGGCGGTGGGGTGTCGGGTCTGGCGCCGGGTGGTGTCTCGGGCCGGGTGCCGGACGCGGTGCCGGGCCATGCGCCGGGTGCGGCGTCGGTGCCCCGCTCGGCGGGCGGTGGGGTGTCGGGTCTGGCGCCGGGTGGTGTCTCGGGCCAGGTGCCGGGCGCAGTGCCGGGCCATGCGTCGGGTCTGGCGCTGGGTGGGTGGCCGGTGACACCGTCGGCGGTCCGGCCGTCGGGTACGGCCTCGGTCCGTGGCTCGTCCCGGGCCTCGGGCGGGGCTTCGGGCGGGGCCTGGGGCGGGGCCTCGTCCGAGGCTTCGGGCGGGGCCCCGGTGCCAGGTTCGCGCGCCGGGTCGGGCCGGGCGGCGACGGGTTCGGCGGTGTGCGTCACGGCCGGCGGTCTCCCTGGTCGTCTCCCCGGCTGTCGTCCCGATGGTCTCCTCGGCGGCGCCGCCGGGCGGGGACGGGCTGCCGCTCGCGCGGGCCGGCGAAGCCGTACGGGCCCGGGTCGGTCGTGCCCGGGTAGCGCAGCCGGCGCCCCGGTGTCGCGTCCCCGCCACTGTCCCGGGCCGCGGAGCGCGCCACCAGTCCCTCGGTGACCGGTGGCGCGACGGCGGTGCTGATCCCGGCCAGCGGCGCCCGCACCCGCACCCCGAGCGACGCCTTCAGCTCCCCGCCGAGCGCCGACCACACATCGGCGGCGGTCGGCGCGTCGAGCCCGGCCTCCGCGGTGTCCAGGCCCACGGTCAGGCCGAGTTCGGCGAGGGAGCCGGTGAGCAGCCGCGCGGGCAGCGTCTCGGTGGCCACCAGGCAGGCGAGTACCTGCGAGAGCAGCCGGTGTTCGTCCTGCGGCCGGTTCGCCCACGCCGTGACCAGGTACGTCAGCGTGAACCAGCGCGCCGGGGCCCGCCGCGCCACCACGTGGCCGTCCGCGTCGTACACCTCCCGGTCCCCGGCGCCGCGCCGCGTGGCGTCCTCGCGGATGTCGTAGAGGAACACGCAGACCGTGGGGGCGCTGCGGCGCGCCGCCCAGTCCCGGGTGGGCGCGTCGAACACCACCTCGATGCCCGACGCCTCCAGTGCGCACTCGCCGAGCAGGCGGCGCAGCCCCTCGTCCACCTCGTGGATCATCGCCGGGTCACCTCGTCCGGCGGCTGTACGGTGCCGCTGACGACCAGGAAGTCGGTCCGCACCGGGGAGAATCCCGGGCCCCTGGCGGTGATGGTCCGCGGTCCGGTCTGATCCTTGGCGAGGATGAGCAGTTGGCCGATGAACGTGCCGTCCGGCAGCGGTACGGTCGGCGCCGCCGCCGCGGTGATCCCCGGTTTCCAGGTGAACCGCACCGGCGCGCCCGGCGGGAAGTCCTTGCCGCGCACCGAGGTGACGAAGCCGGGCTTGCCGATCGGCGGCACGGCGACGATCCGCGGCTGGAGGATCCGCAGCCGGGTACGGGCGGTGTTGTCGCGCGGGTCGGCGTCCGTCCCGGTCGTGGTGAGCGTGGCCGTGGTGTACGCGGTCAGCGCCTTGTCGGGGCTCAGGACGACGGTGAGGCCGGCCCGCGCGCCCGGGGCCAGGTCCGGCAGGGCGCAGACCCAGGCGCGGTCGCAGCCCGGCGGCGGCCCGTCGGCCGGGATGCCCCGGGGCGGGCCGATGCGCAGCCGCAACCCGGTGGCCAGCGCGTTCCGCCCGTTGCGCACGGTGTACGTCACCACGACGCGGCCGCCGACGTAGCCCGGGTTGGGCTGGGCCGTGATCCGCACCCCGGGCCCGGCCGCGGGCTCCTGTGGCGGGGGCGGGGCCGGCGGGGGAGCGGTCGTCGGCGGGGTGGGGGTGGGCGTCGGGGTCGGCGGCCGGGTGGCCTCGCGCACCGGCACCACGGTCCGGCCGGTGTTGTCGTCGGGCCGCGGGTCCAGCACGGCGCCGGTAACCGACCAGTCGACCGGCGCCGGGCCGGGGGTGACCCCGGTGAGGGTGACGGTCACCGGGACGGTGGCGCCCGGCGGTACCACGCCGATGTCGCACTGGAGGGAGGCGGCGTCGCAGGTCCCGCCGGGCCGGGTCAGTCCGGTGATCCGCACCCCGGGCGGCGGGGTGGCGGTGAGGCGGGTGCCGGGGGAGGCGGCGGGGCCGTTGTTCACCACGTCCACGCGGACCGTGGTGGAGCGGCCGACCGTGACCGCCGGAACGCTGCCGGGCGCGCGGACGGCGAGGTCCACGGACTGCCGGACGCTGGGCTCCTTCTGCCGGCCCGGGAGGCCGGCGGTGAGCGGGGTGACGCTACCGGAGGCGACGTCCACCAGCCGTAGCTTCTCGGGGCTGTTGGGCGGCAGGGCCTCGCGGGAGCTGAACACCAGGGCCGTGCCGTCGGCCGTCCAGGCGGCGTCGCGCGGCTGGAACGGGCCGGTGGCCGAGGTGTCCGGCAGCTCCCCGTGGCAGGCGTCGGGGAGGTCGCGGGCGGCGGCGGGCAGCAGGACCCGGCAGTCGTCGCCGGAGACGGACGCCAGGAGGAGGCCGTTGCGCTCGTCGACCCGGCCGCCGCCGTTCTTGCGGTTGAACGCGACGGTGCGCCCGTCCGGTGAGAACGCCGGGCTGTCGTCGATGACCTGGCAGTTTCCCGGGCAGAACGTGGCGCTCAGATCGCGCTGCCGGTCCAGGTGGTCCACGGGCACGGTCCACACGTGCTTGCTGCCGCCGGTCCCGTAGATCACCTGGTCCCGGGTGAAGGCCAGGGTGGTGCCGTCGGAGGACCAGGTGGGCTGGGCGTCCCCGCCCTGGCCCTGCCCGGCCGGCGGGGTGATCTCGCCGCGGATCGCGCCGGTGGCCACGTCCGCGATCAGGATGCGGCCGGGGCCCGCCCCGTCGCCGGTACCGCCCGGGGAAGTGCGGGTGAAGGCGAGGTATCTGCCGTCCGGGGAGAACGTCGGATCGGTGTCCCAGTCTCCCGGGCCGCCCCCGGCGAGCGGCAGGGGCGCCGCCTGGGAGCCCTCCGCATCCGCCGTCCAGATACGCTCGACACGGGTGTCCCGTTCGTCCTCGAACCTCGTCACCACCAGCCCGCGCCCGTCGGGGGTGTAGTTCTGGCGCTCGGTCCACGGGTCGTAGCCCGGCCGGGGCTGGAACAGGGGGTCCCGGGTGGGGTCGGTGTTGGTATCGGCTTCCGGGTCCTCGTCGAGGATGGTCGGCCCCAGGTCGCGTGGGTCGACCCCGTCCATCCGGATGTCCTGCAACGTCGCCGTCCGCACCGTGGGGGCGGAGGTGCGCTGCACCACCACCGAGCCGCCGTCGAGGGGGCCGAGCCAGGTGGGCGAGAGGACTTCCCGGTCCTCGCTGAGCACCAGCTCGGGCCCGCCGGAGGGCGAGCGCACCGCGTACACGTGGTCCCAGTCGCCCTTGCAGTCGCACGTGCGGTCCGGGCTGAGGAACAGCAGTCCGTTCCCGTCGGGCAGCCATGCCGCCGCGTGGCTGCGCCAGCCCTCCGGCACACCCGTGAGCAGCGGTTCGTCGGTGCGTCCGTCCGTCACCCGCAGCCGGGGCCCGCCCGTGGAGGTGGACGTGTACGCGATCCGGTCCCGGTGGGCGGGGTCGTCGACCGGGTTCCACACCGGTTCGGTGGCCGTGCCGTTCGCCGGGTCGGTGATCCGCGTGGCGGTGCCGCCGTCCAGGGGCCGGACGTAGATCTGCTGTCCGGCGGGCGGATCGCTGTCGCAGGAGTACGCCAGGCGCAGTCCGTCGGGGGAGACCGTGGGGAACTCATCGTTGGCGGGGGTGTCGGTCAGCCGCCGCAGCCCGGTGCCGTCGGTGTGCACCAGCCACAGGTCGCGCTGGGTCCCGCCGTCCGGCCCGCCCGGCTCGGCCGAGTCGAACACAACGGACCGGCCGTCCGGCGTCAGCCGGGGGTGCGCCGCGTCCCGGCCGCTGGTGAGGCGGCGCACCGACCCGTCGGCGGACCGCAGATAGATCTGCGGGTTCTTCTCGTCGCGGCGGCCGGCGAACACCATCGCGTCGCCGAGGGCGGACGGCTGGACGTCGAAGTGGGCCGGCCCCGCGCCGAACAGCGGCTCGCTGGACTCCTCCCCGGTGACCCGGCCCAGACTGCGGTGCCGGGTACCGGCGTAGGCGACCCGGGTGTCCGCGGCGTCCTTCACCACCGGCCCGGGAGCGGGCTCGGCGCTGCCGCTCCCGGAGGCCGCCGTCACGGTGAGCAGCGGAACGATCAGCAGCCACGACATGCCGAGTCTCCCCAGGCGGTACCGCCCACCGGACGCAGCGGTGCCCATCACGGTCCCCCTCACACTCCGGTACGGCCATGCCCCCGCCATCCTGCGCCCCGCCGTGCGCGGCGCGGCAGGGTGGCAGGGACGTACCCGGGGGAAACGCGCGGTGTGCGTTCGGGCAGCGCCCAGGGCCCGGCCGCCGTCAGATCAGCCCGTTGCGCAGCGCGTAGCCGACGGCGTGGGCCCGGTTGCGCAGTTGCAGCCGGGCGATGACCTCGTGCAGCACGTTCTTGACGGTCCGTTCGGAGTACGCGGTCTTGCGTGCGATCTCGGCAGTGTCCAGGCCGTCCGCCACCAGCCGTAACATGTCGGCCTCGCGCGTGGTCAGCGTGGACAGGGCGGGGCCCTGCGGGTCGAGCGCGGACCGCTGAAGTCTGCTCACCTGGGCCAGGAGCGTGCCGAGCAGGTCGCCGGGCAGCACCCCCTCGCCCTTGGCGATCGCCAGGATCAGGTGCAGGAGCTGGTCCTGACCGGCCTCGGCGCGCCGGAGCACCGCCGCGACACCGCATTCGATGACCCGTTGCAGCGCGCCGGCCCCGAGGGTGCCGACCACCAGACCCGTGCGGGTGGCGGGGTTGTGCCGCAGCCGGTGCAGCAGGGCGGCCACGTCGTCGTCGACACCGTCCACGACCACCAGCGACACCTGGGCGTGCCCGGCGTCGGCGTCGTCGAGCAGATCGACCTCGGGGCGCTGGCGCAGCTGGTGGACGACGCCGACGCGCAGCACCGGATCGGCGGCGTAGATCGCGACGGTCACCCGGTCCGGACGGCCCGGACCGGAGGGCCACCGTACCGCCCGGGACCGGGCGGGCACGGGCGTCGCGGCGGCGGACGGGGTGCGGCTGGTTTCCTCTGAACGGGACATGGTGCGGATACCTGTCTCTCGAGTTCGGGGAAAGGAAAGTCAGAACCAGGAGGATCGCGAGGATCAGGAGGATCAGGAGCAGGAACGACGGGGAGCGGAACGGAGGGCCTGGCGGGGAAAGGGGAGGAAGCCGGGACGGGCACGGGGCGGGCCGGGCGCCGCGGGGCGGCGCGGCGGGCAGGGCGGGGCCGCATCACGATCTCATTCGCGTTGAGCGCAGGGCGGCGGCTTCCGGGGCAGCGCGCGTGCCCGGACGTTGCCCCCGCGTTCCTCGTGGCGCCCCGGGCGCGTTCCTACCGTGGTGGCGTGACGCCTTCTGCAGCCTCGTCCGGCGCCGGCGCGCCGGGTCTCGAGATCCCGGCGGTGACGGTGGCGCCCGGCGGCACCGCCACGACCACCCTGACCGTCCGCAACGACAGCGACATCGTCGAGGCATACGATCTGGAGGCCGTCGGCGACTGTGCCCCCTGGACCACCGTGGAACCCGCGCGGGTCTCCCTCTACCCCGGCACCTCCGAGACGGTGACGCTCCGTCTGGAGCCGCCGCGGTCCCCGGAGATCGGGGCCGGCGCGGTGCCCCTGGGCGTTCGGGTGCTGCCGAACCAGCATCCCGAGTCGGTCCGGGTCCCCGAGACCACCGTGCACATCGAGGAGTTCCACGAGCTGCGCACCGAACTGGCCCCGCGCCGCCGGCGCGGCTGGCTGCGCGGCCGCTACCGGCTCGCGGTGCGCAACCAGGGCAACACCCCGGTGCGGGTGGGCTTCACCCCCGGTCAGGCGGGTGAGGAGCTGGGGTTCGCCTTCAGCCCGACGGGGCCGAAGCTGGAGCCCGGCGAGTCGACGGAGGTCCGGCTGCGGGTCCGTACCGGCAAGCCCGTATGGTTCGGCGCGCCCGTGGTGTGGCCCTTCACCGTGCACACCACCGAGACCGGTGATCAGGACGCGGCACGGCGGGAGGAGGCGCGGCGGGACGCGGCCCCACCCGCCGTCCAGGCGCCGCTGGACGCGGAGTTCGTCCAGATCCCGGTCTTCTCCAAGTGGCTGCTCGCGGTGCTCGCGGCGCTCATCGCACTGGTGCTCGCCTGGTTCGCCCTGGTCCGCCCCGCGGTGCGCAGCGCCGCAGAGAAGGCGGCCAATAAGACCGTCCAGTCCCGCCCCGGCCTCGGCGACCAAGGCGGGCAGTCCCCGGGAGCCGGCGCCGGGGACGGTGCGCCGACCCAGCCCGGAGGGCAGGAGACCGGCGGGCAGAACGGGCAGCCCGAGCCCGGCGGATCGGGCCCCGGCGCCTCGTCCGGATCCGGCGGGGGCACCGGCCGCACGGCCGGCGTTGAGCAGAGTTCGCGGACCATCGACGTGCGGACGGCCGCGGGGGCGAAGAAGACCGGCACCTACCGGGTGCCCGAGGACACGGCCTTCGGGATCACCGACATCGTCGTCGCGAACTTCCAGGGCGACGAGGGCGTGATGACCATCACCTTCGGCAATCGCAAGATCACGACGATTGCGCTGGAGACCTTCCGCAACCAGGACTACCACTGGGTCACCCCCATCCAGATCGCCGAGAACGACACCGTGACCGTCGAGGTGACCTGCGACAAGCCGGGCATCCCGGCCACCGGGCGTCGGGCGCGGGAGTGCCACGAGGTCCTGAACGTGAGCGGAGAGCTCAGTCGCACGAAGCGATGAAGTGCGCCTGCCGGGACATTGTTGGGCACCTGTGACGCCGTGAGGAAGGCGGGCCCACGGCGGATGACCGGAAGACGTATGAAAAACAATGACGCTCGTCCGAAAACAGCGTCCGCTTCCCGGGCACCGACACTGCTGGGTCTGCCGGCGCGGCGGCCGCCCCCAGCGGGCGAGCGCCACTCGGCGCCGCGCGGCCCTTCCGGAAGCTGTCGCCCCCGGCGGCACGCTGCTCTTCGCCACCACGGCCTTGTGGCGGGGACGGCCCCGCCGCGAGACCAGCGCGCTGTACGCCGACCACGGGTACGACCACGACATCGTGGCCGGCCCCGCGCCACCGCTGCCGTTCCGGCATCTGCGGTGCCCTTGCGGCTGCCTCTTCAGCTGGTGGAGGCCCGGCCGATCAGTCGCCTGCGGACCGGCTCCGACCGCGCGACGTCCGCGATCGTCAGTGCCATGGCCAATCCGCCGTCGTGAACGAACCGGTCGCCCTCGGGGCCTGCCGCAGCGGCCGCGAAGGCGGCGGTGTGATTGCCTTCCTCGGTCGGAAGATCGAACGACAGCATGGGGTGCAGCGCGGGGATCCGCAGGGAGACGTTGCCCATGTCGGTCGACCCGAACGTCTTGTCGGGATAGTCGGGGAAGGTCCGGCCGATGGCCTTCGCGTGGGACTCGAAGATGGGGGCCAGGTCCTGGTCGTGACGGAACTCGCGGTAGACGGAGGGCAAGGACGTGAACTCCACACCGGTCCCGGTGGCGATGGCTCCGGCGTCGAAGCACCGTCGCACCCGCTCCCACACCTCATCGACCTCATTGATCGTGTCAGCGCGGATCATGCAGTCGACCACGGCGTGGTCCGCGATGACATTGACGGCCGACCCGGCTTCCTTCACGACGTGATGCACCCTGATGCCGTCGCGCAGCTGCTGGCGCAGCAGACCGATGGCGGTCTGGGCGACGACCGTCGCGTCGGCGGCGTTCAGCGCACTCCACGGCCGTGACGCATGCCCTCCACGACCCGTGTACGTCATGCGCCAGGACCGCGCGGCGCGGAGTTGCGGGGTGACGACATCCTTCAGCGAGGGGTGAACCATGATGGCCGCGTGGGTCCCGTCGAAGACGCCGCGGTTCACCATGATCTCCTTGCCGGTTCCGCTTTCCTCGGCAGGTGTACCGAAGACCCGCACCGTCAGTCCGAGCTCATCGGCGAACGGGGCCAGCGCCAGCGCGGCACCCACGGCCGACGCGGCGATGACGTTGTGACCACAACCGTGGCCGATGCCGGGGAGGGCGTCCATCTCCGCGCAGACGCCGAACACCAGGTCACCGGATCCGGCCGACGCCACGAATGCCGTTGGCAGGTCGGCCACTCCTTTCTCGATCGTGAAGTCACCGCTGTTCTCAAGAGCCGCGACGATCGCCGCCGATGTCGCGTACTCCTCGAAAGCCGGCTCGGGATGGGCGCTGATCCTGTGCGAGAGCTCGGTCACCAGGTCGAGGTTCTTCTCGAACTCGCGCTTGACGCGTCCGTTGATGTCAGCCATGGTCGCACCTCGTTCCAGGGGTGGGTGGATGTTGCCGCTTGCTCCGTCGAAGCCGCACGTGGTCGACGACCTGGGCATTCGCCAGTGGTACGAGAGGCACTCCGCTGGGCAGTACGTCTAGGCATCGGCGTCCGGCTCGGCGGCCACCCGGCGTCGTACGCGCCCGTCTTCGGCCACCACGATGGACGGATCCAACTCCCTCGATGCCTCAGCGAACCGGGCGAGGATCGAGGCCGCCGCCTCGGGCCTCGGAATGACCGGCTGACTGTCCGCGTCCAGTTCGATGGGGTCCAGGCGGAGCTCGGGCCCGTCGGACCCTCCCAGCCGCACACGGAATACCGCACTCTCGTACCAAGGCCCCTTCAGCAAGGCCGGCTGATACGGAGCGGAGGGATGAGCGTCTTCCTTCGCGACCATCGAATCCGGATTCCACCCGTCGCACCAGTCGAAGACGAAGTTCCCCGTCGAATAGAGGATCAGGCCGTGTTCGTAGAACTCGACCGGGTGGAGGCAGTGCGGGTGGTGCCCAATGATGAGGTCCGCCCCGGCGTGGATCAAACGCCGTGCCAAGGGCTGCTGGTACCGCGCCAGCGGCCCTTGCGCTGTCGGCAGGTAGCAGAACGGCACGCCCCAGTGCAGCGCGACGGCCACGAAGTCGTTGCGCTTCTTGGCCTCGTGGATCAGGGCCTCGGCCCGCTGAACGTCCGGCTCGTGCGCGCTGGAGTGCACGAAGGGAGGCGTGCCGGGTGTCTCCTCCAGGAAACCGCTGTCGAACTCGAAGCTCTGGCGTACCCGGATCGCTGCGATGCCCGCCCGGTCGGCGGTGGCGTCGGCGCCCAGGGGGAGCGCGCAGCAGAAGCTGAAAAAGGCCAGGCTGCTCTCACTGAGAGGTACCACACGGGGACGAGTCGCCTCAAAGATCGATTCGCCGAAGCCGGCGTGCAGGACTCCCGCGGCATCCAGCGCCCGCACCGTGTCACGCATGCCCTCGGCGCCATAGTCCATCGCGTGGTTCATGGCCAGGGACATGACATCGAACCCGAGAGCCGCCAGTTCTGCCGCGCCCGACGTCGGAGCACGCATCGTGACCAGTTTCTCGGCACGCTCCCCGGACGCGGTGAGCGGTACCTCCAGGTTGCCGATCGTCAGATCACCGCCCTGGAGCAGCCCGAAGGCCGAGTCGCCGGGTCGGGCGGGGTCCCGGGTCGGGCGCCGCGGCACCCCGGAGACGACGACATCTCCGACGACGGTGAGATCCATGGTGCTCCGTTTCGCTTTGCGACACGACGTACCGCAATGTAATCCAGCTCTGTGGTGTCCGTAAAGCGCGAAGGTGTCGATCGGGCAGGTGCGGCGCCGGGGTGGCTCGCGCCGAAATGGGGTTCACACCAGGTGATAAGGTCTTTGCCTTATGCGCATAGAAGAGGGCGACAAGGACGCCTCCGGCCAAGACAAGCGGAGCACCGGCGTCCGATCGATGAACAGCGTGCTGAGCACACTCCGCGTCTTCGAAGAAGTCGCCCTGCGGCAGCCGATCGGCGTCTCGGAACTGTCCCGCGTGACGAACATCCCGAAAAGCTCGGCGCAGCGATGCCTGGTGACACTCCAGCAGGCCGGCTGGCTACGAGTCGTCGACCCCGAGCATGCGCGGTGGGGTGTGACGATGAAAGCTCTCACCCTCGGATTGCGGGGCGCCGGAGAACAGGATCTCCGAGAGGTGGCGGGGCCCGTTATCAAGCGTCTCGCGGCAGAGACGGACGAGACCGTCCACCTCGGCCTCCGCGACGGTGAGGATTACGTCGTCGTCGCGAGAGAAGACAGCACGCACGTCGTTCGGGTGTTTCTCGACATCGGCACGCGCCTGCCCCTGCAAGCCACCTCGGGGGGAGTCGCGATCATGGCGTACCTCGAGGCCGCCGAGGTCGATCAACTGCTGCGGCGCGAACTTGAGGAGTTCGCGGAGTTCCCCATGCCGGACTCCGATGAGCTCCGGCAGGAGATCGCCCGGACCGCCGAACGCGGGTACGCGCTCAACGTCTCGTCGTCGTGGTACCGCCCGCACGTCTCCTCGATCGCCGCGGTTGTCACGAACGCGGCCGAGCAACCCATCGCAGCGCTCACGCTCTCCATGCCGGAGATCCGCTATGACAGCGCACGCGAGAAGGACCTGGCGCACTTGGTCATCGCGGCAGCGGATGAGATCAGCCGGCTGATCTCATCCGCCTGACAGCCCCGGCGGCGGTCACGAGCGGGGTGGTCCGGTGGTGGTCCTATCCGGCTACCACTCGGGCCACGAGCTCAGCCGTGCCGGCAGGCGACTCGCGGTGAAAGTGATGACTGCCCAAGTCGACGGGCACGATGCGGATGCGGTCACCGTAGCGGTCGATTGCCTCCTGTGTGAGGATCTCGCGCACCGCGAACAAGGTGATCGGCTGCTTTACCTCGCGCAGCACGTCATCCATGCGCCAGCGCACCAGGCCCTCGAGTGATCGCAAGCCCGCGGGCTGCCGCACGGACACCATCTTCTCGAAGTACGCGTCCTTCACCCCCGGATCGGTGCCGGCCGGTGAACCCGCCTCGACCATGCCCCGTACGCCCGCGGGGAAGTCTTCGCTGAAAGACCGCAGCATCGCCTGGACCTGGCTCTCGTCCTGCGCGGGAAACAGGGAGAGATAGTGCAAGGCGTCGAGCGCGACCACGTGCGAGACCACATCGGGCAGGAGCCGGCCGACTTCAACGGCCACCGCTCCGCCGAGCGAGTGCCCGACCACGACACAGGTGTCCACCCGCTCGGCCTCCAACACCGCCGCCACGTCCCGGGCGAACTCCTCCATCGTCCAGACGTCTCGTGTGGACCGCGACTCACCGTGCTCGGCAAGATCGACCGCAAGGACCCGGTAGTGCTCGGGGAGGAAGGCGGTCACCTCGCCGAAGTCGTCACGGTCGCATCCCCAGCCGTGCACGAAGACCACCACCGGCCCGTCGGCCGGACCGCTGATCGTGTACCGGATCGTCGTATGGCTCGAACGCTGGACTGCGCGCGTCGTCGTGCTCCCACGTACCTTCGACATAGCAGGCTCCTCTGTACCGCAATGTGATCCAACAGATCGCATTATGATCCATGTGGGCCTGGCCGCCCAGGCTGACCGCCCGGAGCGGCACCAACCACCGATGGCGCACGGCTCGTCGCCAGTCCGGCTCCATGACCGGGCGGGTGGCCCTTCCGCAGCCGCGCAAGGCCGCGAAGAAGGTTGCCGCGGCGGTCGACGTGCCACGGGAAGCTGAAGCCGGCCAAGCTCGGCAAGGCCGAGGATGACAGACCCATCGCGAGCAGGCCCGGTTGCCATGACCGGGCCTGCTCGTACGACACGCACCCACCACAAACAAAACCGTGAATCTGCTAATGTCTCCCGTAAGCAGAACAGCGATTCTTTTTGTGGGAGGTGTGGTGCCTCGGCTCACCGACGCACGCAAGGAACTTCGGCGTACTCAGATCGCCGAGGCCGCCGTCCGCTGCTTCAGCCGCAACGGCCTGGAGCGGACCTCGATCGCCGACATCACCGCCGAGTCCGGCCTCTCGGCCGGCTCGATCTATGCGCACTACCGCAACAAGGCCGACCTGGTCCGGGCCGCCGCCCGCGAGGTGCTCGCCAAGCGCGCCGATGTCCTCGGCGAGTACGCCGCGGCCGACGCCCCACCCAGCCCCGACGAACTGCTCGCCCGCCTGATCGCCGCGATCGACCCGGCCGAGGCCCGGGTCGGCGTGCAGACCTGGGGTGAGGCGACCACCGACCCGGCCATCCGCGACATCGTCGTCGACATGACGGACCGGATGCGCGCGATGCTGCACGACTGCGTCACGGCCTGGCTCGTCAAGGTGGAGCGCCATCAGCCGCCCCAAGCCCGGGAGCGCGCCACTCCGATCGCCCACCGGGTCATGGCGCTCTACCAGGCCGAACTGCTGTACACCGCCTTGCGAACACCGACCGAGGAGACAGCGTCATGACCACCACGACCGCTTCGTTCGCCGCCCGCACCGTTTTCCGGATCGGCTACGGCGCATTGCAGCTCGAGCGGCTGCACGACCGCCGCGGCGAGGCCGTCGCGCTGCTGCGCCGCGCGGTCGAGCTGGGTGTCGACCATGTGGACACCGCCGAGTTCTACGGCTTCGGTTTCGCCAACGCCGTGATCCGCGAGGCACTTCGCCCCGAGGACGACGTCCTGGTCGTTACGAAGGTGGGGGCTGACCCCAACCCGGGCGGGCGCCTGCCGCTGCGTTTGGCGCAGCGGCCCGAGCAGCTGCGCGCCAGCGTCGAGGACAACCTGCGCAGCCTCGGCGTCGACCGGCTCGCGGTCGTCAACCTCCGCCGTCTGGACACCGGCCCCGGGCTGCGTCCCGAGGGCGATCAGGTCGTCGACCTCGACGACCAGCTCGCGGTGATGACCGCCTTGCGCGACGAGGGCAAGATCGGCGCGATCGGCCTGAGCAGCGTCACCCTCGACGGCCTGCGCCGTGCCCTGCCCGCCGGCGTCGTCTGCGTGCAGAACGCCTACAGTCTCGTCTCCCGCGAGGACGAGGAGATGCTGCAGCTGTGCGCGGCCGAGGGCATCGCCTGGGTGCCGTTCTTCCCGCTCGGCGGGGCCTTCCCCGGCCTGCCCAAAGCGACCGACGAGCCGGCGGTGCACGCCGTGGCCGAGTCCCTGGGCGCCACGCCCTCCCAGGTCGGCCTCGCCTGGCTGCTGCACCACGCCCCGAACGTGCTGCTCATCCCCGGCACCGCCAACGCCGCCCACCTGGAGGCCAACATCGCGGTCAGCGAGATCGCGCTCGACGCCGCGACCCTCGCCACCCTCGATGGCATCGAGTCCCGCTCCAACGACGTCCCCATCGGCTGACCGGAACCAACGCGGCCCGGGTCGCGACCGCACCACACGCCGGACACCCTGCCGAACCGCCAGGCCACACCGGGAAACCCCCTATCAGGCTCCAAGGACGGATCATGAAGGCCATCATCTACCGCGACAACGGCGCCCCCGACGTTCTGCAGTTCGTCGACCGTGACCTGCCGGCGCCCGGCCCCGGCGAGGTTCGCGTCCGGGTCGCCGTGTCCGGGGTCAACCCGACCGACTGGCAGGCACGCTCCGGCGCCGGCCACCCCAAGCACTTCTCCGAGGTCACCCCGCACCTCGACGGCGCCGGCACGATCGACGCCGTCGGTGAGGGTGTCGCCCAGAGCCGGGTCGGTCAGCGGGTCTGGCTGTTCATGGCCGCCGCCGGGCGGCCCACCGGCACCGCCGCCGAGTTCACCGTCGTGCCCGCCGAACAGGCCGTGCCGCTGCCCGACGAGGCCGGCTTCGACGTCGGCGCCGCACTCGGAGTCCCCGCGCTGACCGCGCACCGCGCGCTCACCGTCGCCGAGGACGGCCCGCGTCGGCTGCGGCCCGGGGCACTCGACGGGAAGGTGGTGCTCGCCGCGGGCGGGGCCGGAGCGGTCGGGCACGCGGTGATCCAGCTCGCCCGATGGGCCGGCGCCACCGTGATCAGCACGATCAGCAGCCCGGAGAAAGCCCGGCTGGCCACCGCCGCCGGGGCCCACTACGTGATCAACTACCGCGAGGGCGACCCGGCCGCCGAGGTCCGCAAGATCGCCCCGGACGGCGTCGACATCGTCGCCGAGGTGGCCCTGGGCACGAACCTCGCACTGGACCTGGCCGTGCTGCGAACCCGCGGCACGATCTCGACCTACGCCAACGACGGTGGCAAGCCGGTCGAACTGAACGTGCTGCAGAACATGGTGCTGAACACACGCTTCCAGTTCCTGGTGCTCTACACGGCCGGTCCGGAGGCACGCACCGCGGCCGTCCAGGACGTCGCCACCGCAGTACGCGACGGCGCGCTGCCGGTCGGCGAGAAGCACGGCCTGCCGCTGATCCGCTTTCCCCTCGACCGCACCGCCGACGCGCACCGAGCGGTCGAGAGCCACGCGGTCGGCAAAGTCCTGGTGGACGTCACCGCCTGACGTCCAGTTGGCCACCGCGCGCCCTCCGGCCGCCCCGGGGAGCCCGGCATGGGGCGGGCCGGGCGGGCGGCGTCACCCCGACTCTCCGGTCTCATTCGATCTTGCCGCCGCGCAGTGCCATGATCTGCGGAGAGACAAAGTCGGGTGAGACGCCGAAACCTCGCCGTCTCGCATGATGTTGTCGCTCGGGCTCGTTTCCAGACCACGCCCTCGCATCCGCGCCGCCTGTAGGGACGTCCCGAGTCACAGGTCATCGGGGTAGCAGTACGCCCCCTCTCCGCTGGAGACGTCGTCGGTTGCGTAGCGCATGACGATGTGATGCCAGTCGTGATTGGCGCCTATAACGGCGTCCATGTTGGTGATGAATCTCTCCACGGCTGATACGATCTCTGGCCGGGTGCCCGAGCCACGAAGCTCGGCGCGCAGGCTCTCGCAGGCATCCTTGTAGATGGTGACGAGTTCCGCCATACGTTCCAGCACTGACCCAACTGCTTCCTGGGCGCTGCAGCCCTTTTCCTGCTGGTAGATCACGACGCTGTTGACCTGGCGCTCCTGGTGATCTTCGCGGGCAGCGGAGAAAACGTCGTTGAGGAGTGCCTGCTGAAGGGTGGAGGACCAGCGCAGGGTACGCATCGGGATGCTCCGACGCACCGCCTCCGGCAGGTAGGTGCCGGAGGAGTTGACCATTTCCATGAAGTCATAGACCCACTCCATGCCGTATGTGATCTCACGGAAGGATTCATACTCAGCCAGCGGCATCACCTGACCCTGACCGGGTGCGTAGTTGAAGCGCGACTGGTCTGCGTAAGAGCGGACGAGGTCACAGTAGTGGCGGCGGAAGGTGTCCACCCAGTCCGACGGACGGCCTTCCTGGGTGTGCAGCCAGGTGCGGTGCAGTTCTTGGGAAAGTGCGCTGTCGCCGGCTTCGCGCTGGTTGTGCATGATGCCTGTGATTTCTTCGACCGCGCGGTTGACACGGACGAAGTCCCGTTGGGCCGCTCCCTCTTCCATCTGGTCGTCGAACCGGAAGAAGAAGAACATCCACTTCATGCCCTCCAAAAGCTGCTCCTGGTCCGCCCACGGCCAGCACCAGCAGGAGGCAAGTTCTATGCCGCTGCGTCTGAGGCGTTCGCGGGCGCGGTCGTTCGGAGCGAGCGTCCGGTTTTCAATCCATTCCCAGAAGCGCTGTGACACGCGACCGGTGTAGGGATTCAGGAGAGGTGTGAAGGGAACGGGAAAGCGAGTGGGGATCTCGAATCGCACGTCACTCCTCCGAGCACTTCGGTGGTCTTCCCGACATCTTCATGCCCGGGAGGTGACGCGTATTCGCAGCCCGCGCGGAGCAAGAACGGCGCCGAGGGCGGGACGGACCGGTTCGCTGGAAGCCGGCTCCAGATCCCATTTGGCGGCGATACTGGAGATCACCAGGGACGACTGGGTGAGGCTGAAAATATCGGCGATGCATTTGCGTGGGCCCTCACCGAAGGGAATGTGCGCGTTGCGGGGAACATCGGCGGCGCGCTCGGGCAGCCAGCGGTCGGGATCGTAACTTTCCGGATCGGGATATACGTCGCCGTCCCGGTGGATCATGTAGGGGCTGTAGATGATTGTGGTGCCTGCCGGAATGGTGTGCCCGGCGAGCACGCTCTCGGTTGTGCTCACCCTGGTGACAAACCAACCGGGTGACCACAGGCGGAGCGATTCAGCGATAACGCGTTTGGTGACATCCAGGCTCCGCAAGTCCTCGAAGGTGGGGTCGGCGCCCTTGAGGACGGCATTCATTTCGGCCTGCAACTGGCTCTGCACATCACGATGTTGTGTCAGGAGGTGCAGCGTCCAGGACAGAGCGCTGGCAGTCGTCATCACGCCGGCCAAGAAAAACGTGCACAGATGATCGTGGATTTCACTCCCGGTCAGGCCCTCGCCCGCGTCGTCGCGTTCACTCAGCAGCACGGAGAGCAAATCGCCACGATCCTCACCGCTGGCCCGCCGCTCGGCAACGATGCTGTTGACAGTGTCCTTGACGAAGGCACGGCACGCGTCGTAGCGGCGTTTGTCGGGAAGAGGGAGCTTGTCCAACGGCGGCGGCATGATCATGCGCTTGTACATGGTTCTGACGATCGTGACGAAATTCTCGGTCGTTTCCCTGACCAGGTCAGGCGACATCGAGTCCGAGAACATCGTGGCCAGAACGACCTTTGCCGTGATGGTCAGCATTTCCGAGTAGCCGTCGATGACCTGTCCGTCGCGCCAGGACCCGGTTACCGCAGCAATCTGCTCCCCCATGATATTCGCATAACCGGGCATGCGGGAGGTGTGGAAGGCCGGTTGGATCATGCGGCGCTGCCGCCGATGCACATCGCGCGGGGAGGTGCCCAGACCGTTGCCCATTATTTCCCGGAGGCGGTCGAAGAAAGGTCCACCTTTGTCGAAGGTGCGGTCGTCGCGAAGAACTTCCTGCGTCAGTTCACGGTCCAGCAGCACGATCGCCTTCATCGGACCGATCCGGATCTGAACCAAGTCCTCACTGGCGGGCAACGATTTCAGGAACTCAATCGGGTCTCGCAGCAACTGCACGCTGTTGCCGATCAGCGGTATCGCGCCGGGCGCTTGAGGAATTGTGGTGGCCATAAGACACTCCTTGCGAACATCCTGAATGGATGCACTCAACCGTGGCTGGGGGGCGGCCTTTGCGGACTCAGTCTTCGCCAAAGGGATCGGCGCGGTGTAGGAGGTGCTGGCGTTGTACTCCGGATCCGGCCAAGTGGCCGGATTTATACGGACGTTAGTACCCGCAAGCGTAGCGAGAGGTGGCGCCTTGTCAAGCTATCTGACCTGCAGTTATTCTGACTTCGCATCAGGTTTATCCTCAGCTGCAACACCGTTGACTTCGGCCTGGCGGCGACGTGTCAAGGGGTTGAACGACGCAACGGAACGTGCGAGCAGCCTGTGGTGTACTTCTCCTGGCGCTGGCACTGTTCGAGCGGTGCGGCTGTTGAGCGGTCCGCGAAATGCTCCATCGCGTATCCCGCGGCGGACCGTTGTGCTTGCCATGCAAGACGATGTGCGGCTCAATGTCTGGACGGCGGAACTGGAAGAACTGCTCGTGCGTATCGGCCGCCGGTTCGGGCGGGGGACTTACGGCGGAGCGGCGTCATGCCCCAGGCGGCGAGCGTGTCGAGCATGTCCACCGCCAGCCGCCACTTCTCCCGGTGCCCGACCTTGGGCGGGAGGCAGTTCGCTCGTTTCCCCAGTGCCCCGCAGTACTGCGGGGCCACCCCGACCGACATCCGTCCGTCCATGGGCACCGACACGTCATCGATCACCACGCTGTCGGACCGATGAGCGGCGGCATCCGCTCGCAGATCCGCCGCCGCACAGGCACCGGGTCCCACGTGGACTGGTTCACGAACTGCTGCACGTTCCGCTCGTTGCCGTCCGGCAACCGTCCCCGCAGATAGCAGTGGCCCGCTGATCCTTCCGCGGCACCGAGGCGAACACATCCGCCACGAACAACGCCAACGCCGCCCGGACACGGTTCACTTCATGGGCATCCGCACACCCAACATGCTCCCGAACCTATTAGGGGGTGGGTCGGAGGCTGGTGGGTTTGCGGTCGTGTGCGTGGGGCTGGGATGTGGTTGTCGTGTGGTTGTGGGTTTCGGGCAGTGCGGTGGTGATGATGATGAGTGCGATGGCTGCGAGGGCTGTGATGTAGGTGCCGGGTGCCAGGTGTCCGAAATGTTGGGTGAGGAGGGCGCCGAGGAGTGGGGCGGTGCCGCCGAATACGGCGTAGGCGGCGTTGTAGGCGAGTGCTGTGCTGGTGGTGCGGATGTGGGGTGGGACGAGTTCCACGGCCATGATGGTCGCCGGCATGCCGATGAGGGCGGCGGGGATGATGAGCAGGGTTTCCGCGGCCAGTGTGGTGAGAAGTCCTCCGCCGCCGGCGAGGATGTAGGCGGGTACGGAGCCCGCGGCTGCGATGACCACTCCGGTGATCAGTACTGGCTTGCGTCCGATGCGGTCGGTGAGGGCGCCGGTGAGGATGCACAGGCCGGTACACAGGAGGAGAGCGGTGCCGCCTGCGACGAGTACGGTGACTTCGGGGAGGCCGCCGGTGGTGATGAGGTAGGTGGGCAGGTAGCCCAGGAGGTTGTGGACGACGACGGCGAGGAGGGCGAAGACGGTGAACAGGACGAGGAAGAGCCGCCAGTTGCGGAAGGAGTCCCTGACCGGGCTGGCCGAGGTTTCGCCGTGGGCTTCCAGGTTCCGGAAGGTGCTGGTCTCCTCGAGGCTGAGGCGCATGTAGAGGCCGACCAGGGCCATGAGTCCTCCGAAGAGGAAGGCGATCCGCCAGGTCCATTCCGTATAGGCGTGTGGTGATGCCGAGTGGAGGGCGAGGAGCGCGAAGGCGGCGAATGCGGAGCCGATGAAGGAGGCGCTGCCTACGGCGCTGATCCACAGTCCGCGCCTGTTCGCAGGGGCTTGTTCCATGACGTAGGACGCCGCGCTGGTGTATTCGGCTCCCATGGATATCCCTTGGGCGAGCCGGCAGCACAGCAGCAGCAGTGGGGCGGCGATCCCGGCTGTGGTGTAACCGGGCAGCAGCGCGATCGCGGCCGTCGAGACAGCCATGATCAGTACCACGGTGGACAGCGCGGTGCGTCGGCCAAGACGGTCGCCGATGCTGCCGAAGACGGCGGCGCCGACAGGGCGGACCACGAAGGCGATGCCGTAGACGGCCAGGGCCGACAGGATCGCCAGGGTCGGGTTGTCGTCGGGGAAGAAGTGTTGGGCGATGATGGTCGCTGAGGAGCCATAGATGACGAAGTCGTAGGACTCGACGGCGTGCCCGATCATAGCGGCGCCGAGAATTTTCTTTTGCACCACTGCTCCGTTGCTCCGTGAGAGAAGGATGGGAAGGTGTGCGGATGCTCCTGGCGTGTGGTGCTGCGTGGGTCAGCGCTTCACCAGATGTTCTCGAGCACCCGCAGTGCGTTGCCGCCGATGACCGCGGAGATGTCCTCGTCCGAATATCCGTGCTTGACGAGCCAGCGAGTGATGTTGCGGAAGCATTCACCGGGGTTTTCCAGCCCGGCTACGGATTCGATGGTCTCGAATTCGGGGCCGGATCGGATGGTGTCGGTGACTCCCCACTTCTGACTCATCACGTGGTGCAGGTCCAGGTGGTCTCCGAAGAAGGTGTCCGGACCGAATCCGACGTGCTCGATGCCGACCAGGTCGACGCAGTAGCGGAAGTGATCCATCACGGACTCGATGGTGTGGCGGCGGTGCTGCGGGCTGACGGTGGTGTAGGGGGCCGCTTCGATGCCGATCATGCCGCCTGTTTCCGCGCAGGCGCGGATGACCTCGTCGGGTTTCATCCGGGCGGTGTTCCACAGACCCCGTGCCCCGGCGTGCGTGATCAGTACGGGTTTGTCGCTGGTCTCGATCACCTCGAGCGCGGTCCGGTCCCCGGCGTGCGAGAGGTCGATGGCGATGCCGAGTTGGTTCATCCGGCGGACCGCGCGCCGTCCGAGTGAGGTCAGGCCGCCGTCCGTTTTTTCTCGCAGACCACTGCCGAGGGAGTTCGCGTCGCTGTAGGCGATGCCGATCTGCCGGACGCCCAGTCCGTGGAGCACGTCGAGCCGGTCGATTTCGTTCTCGATCAGTGCCGCTCCCTCGAGGCCGGCGACCACGGCGAGTTGGCCTTCGGCGTGCGCGCGCCGGATGTCGGCGACCGACTCGGCGCGGATGACGTAGTCCTGGTGGGCGACGTCGCACCAGCGCATTCCCAGGTCGGTGATGACGTCGTCCCACTTCCACCCGTTCCGGGACTCGCAGGCGCCCCAGCCGAGGTTGTCGAACACGGCGTCCAGTCCGGACCGGCTCAGTCCTTCGTAGCCGTAGGCGAGGCGGGCCTCGCGGTTCCACTGGAGCAGTTCCGTCCTGGCCCTTAGGGGGAGGCGCACCGGGTGGTCGTGGAGCGATACCGCGATGTTCTCGGTCAGGAGGCGCTCGGCCCGTGCCTGTTCATCGGCGGTCAGTCCGAGGTCGTGTTCCGGCAGCCGGTCCACATCGGCCGAGGGGGTGAACTCGGTGTAGTCTTTTCCGGCTTCCAGGTAGGAAAAGGACTGGTAACCGGTATAGCGCTTGGTTGCCATCGGGACTTCGCCTCCATGCGAGTGTGGGCGTACGGCTTGCGGAACAGCGTGCTGCTGGCGGGACGCGTGTGAGGGGCCTGTGCCGAAGCGAGGGCGGCGAGGCCTGTGGAGTGCCCGGGTCGTGCGGCACCAAAGCCTCGGAGCGACGCGACTGGGCCTTGCCGTGACCGCGGCGGCGGTGACGATGACCCGCCGGGCGATGCCCGCAAGGCCACGAAGCGGGGCTGGATTCGGCGGCGGCCGGACAGGTTCTGCGTGTGCGATGTGTCGCTCAGGGGGCCGAGTCGTCCAGGCAGCGCTCATGGCGCAACCCCCGTTGTTCCGGAATACGGAACGACCGTGCTGCTTTCCGACACGAATCTGAACGGAGCGTGGCGGTTCTGTCAACCATCGCGCGGCACTCTCCGTCGGCCGGAGGTGGCCGGAGGCGGCCGGAGGAAAGGCGGTGCGGATGGCGGTCCGGCTGCCCGCCGAGGCCGTGCGGCGGCTGCGCCGGCCCTTCCGCCTGGTGTCAGTGCCACCTCGTCCAGGCGGGCGTCGCCCCCTGTCCGGATCGACCGGGGCCTCGCGCTGGACGGTGCGCTCGTGGAGGAGCGACCCGACCCCCTTGTCTTCCTGTGTCTTCCTGCCGTCAGGGTCGGCAATCGGCGGTTGACGATGACGCGGCACCGAAACTATCGTTCCGTATCTCGATACGCTGTTCACTATGGCGGCACGGTAGGCGCATGCTCATGCCAGCCGGAAGCAGGAGAGAGGTATGGCCGATGACGACGGCATCCATGGCCTGGACCCCGATTCGTCTCAGGGAGCTGTCGGTACCCAACCGGGTGTGGCTCTCACCGATGTGCCAGTACTCCGCGGACAGGTCCGGCGCCCCGACCGACTGGCACATTGCCCACTACGGGTCCCGGGCGGCAGGGGGCGTCGGCATGATCATGGTCGAATGCACCGCCGTCGCCCCCGACATGCGCACCACGGCACAGGACCTCGGGCTGTACACCGATGACCAGGTGATCGGCCACCGGCGATTGGCGGAGGCCATCACCTCTATCGGGTCGGTGGCGGCGGTCCAGCTGGGGGTCGCGGGTCGCAAGAGCTCGCACGGCGTGCCGTGGGCGAATGACGGGACCCGGAACGCGATACCACCGGAGGATGGCGGATGGCAGCCGCTTGCGCCTTCCCCGATCCCGTTCGCCGGCCTGGCCGTTCCGGCCGAGATGACCACGAAGGACGGAACGCGGGTGCTGGAGGACATCGAGCGGGCCGCCCGCAACGCCCATCGCGCGGGTTATGAGGCCATCGAACTCCATGGGGCGAACGGATATATGCTCCACGAGTTCCTCTCGCCGCTGGCCAATCACCGTACCGACGAGTGGGGAGGCGACCCGGAGCGGCGGATGCGGTTCCCGCTGGAGATGGTGAAGGCCGTTCGCGCGGGCTGGCCGGAGGACAAGCCGGTCCTCGTCCGTCTGCCCGCCGCGGATCTGCTGGAGGGCGGTCTCACCGCCGACGATATGGCCCTGGTCGCGACCCGCATGGGCGAGGCGGGCGTTGACATGATCGACCTCGTGACCGGGGCGCTGGTCCCGGAGGCCCTCCGGGTTGCCGAGCCCTTGCACAACGCCCAGTACGGTCCGCGCTTTCGTGCGGCAGGGGTCCTCACGGCGGCGTCCGGCATGATTTCGCAGGCGCACCACCTCGATCAGGCGATCCCGGAGCTGGTGGACGCGGTGCTGGTCGGCCGGGCCATGCTGCGCGACCCCTATTGGGCGCTGCGCGCCCTCGATGCGGAGCCGCGTGCGTCGTGGCCGAAGCAATACCATCGCGCGTTCTGAGGTACGCGCATCGCCCGCAGTCCGCCGCCGTGTCCCCAGGACTCCAGGACCCCAGGACGGGAATCCCTGGAAGCGGCGGACAGTTGCCGCAGCGTGCGGGATGCGGGTTCGGCGTGCGAGGAAACTTCACGCGCGGGCGATGATTTTGCTTCGGGGTAAGGGTCTCCTCCTTGAACGCCCCTGCCGGACGCCCACCTGTTCCGGTCCGGGTGCGGAGGCAGAGCACTACTCGTGACAGGAGACTCTCCCGAATGACTGATCCCGAACTGGCAGCAGGCCGCAGCCGGAGGGCCGGGGTCTGGCCCCTGATCCGCAATGAGCGAGCGGCGCTGGCGACCGATCTCGCGGACCTGTCTGACGAGCAGTGGGCGACACCTTCGCTGTGCGGCGGATTGACGGTACGCGAGGTCCTGGCGCATCTGACTGCGGGGGCCAGCCTCAACGCCGCGCGCTGGCTGGCGGGTGTGATCCGCTGCCGGTTCGACTTCGACAAGCAGGTGGCCATGCGGCTGGCCGAGCAGCTGGGGGCAACCCCGACCGAGACCCTTGAGCGATTCCGGCACATCGTCCCGAGCACGACGAAGCCTCCGCTCCCTGCGGTGGCCATGCTGGGCGAGACGATCGTGCACGCGGAAGACATCCGGCGCCCGCTGGGAATTCGCCGTGACCATCCGATCGAGACAGTCACGCAGGTGGCCGAGTACTACCGGGGATCGGACCTCGTGGTCGTCGCCAAGGGACGCATCGGCGGCCTGCAACTCGTCGCCACTGACGGCCCCTTCGCGGCCGGTTCCGGACCGCTCGTGTCCGGCACCAGCTTGGCCCTGGTGATGGCCATGACCGGGCGCACGACGTACTGCGATGACCTTGAAGGCGACGGTGTTGAGCTCCTCCGCGGCCGCTGCGCAATAGTGTGACGGCGTGGAGCCGTTCCTCCCAACGCTTCGCCCGGTGGAGCCGGGCCCGAGTACGGGCCCGGCTCCACCGCGTCCCGACACCCCCGGTCACCGGTATGTCGCCGGTAAAGGTGTGGAGTCCTCGCAACGACGCGGACGCTCCGGTCGTCGCTTTCCAACGCGCGCTGACGAGGGACCGCCGGCCGGAGATGGCTGACAGGGCCCGGCCGGCCGGCGGTCGTTCGGGGTTATGCGAACAACGGGCTTTCGCCGCCGCCCGCCGTGGGGTCACCTTCGTCCATGGGCATGCGCGAGCTATCCCTTCAGTCGAGGAGGTCCAACCCGGCGGCGACGATGCTGTCGGTATCGATGCCGTGGTAGCGGTAGACGTCCTCAAGGCCGCCGGACTGGCCGAAGCCGGTCACGCCGAGCGTGGCGATGGGCACGTTGTTGACCGTGGCGAGGAAGGCCAGCGTGTGCGGGTGGCCGTCGAGCACGGTGAGCAGGGGAGTGGCCCGCTCGGCCGGGAAGATCTGGTCGAGGATCCAGGCCGGGGCAGCCGCCAGCCCCCGTCGGGCCTGGAGCGCGCGGAAGAGCAGGTCCGGACTGGTCACGCACACGACGTCGGCGCCGTAACCGAGTGCGGCCAGCCGGTCGGCGGCGGCCATGGCCTGGGGAACCGTGGCGCCCATCGCGGCCAGTGTCACTGCCGGCTGATCGTGCTGCCGTAGCCGGTAGCCGCCTGCGACCACCTGCCGGCGGCGGCGTTCGCGGGCAGCCGGGTCGCTCGGCACCGCCGCCAGGGACTGGTCGATGGGACGGGTGGACAGCCGCAGGTACGCCGAGCTCCCGTCCGGCCGGCCGAGGTTGCCGAGCGCGGCCAGCAGGCACCACTCGGTATCGATCGCGAACGCGGGCTCGTACGCCACACACCCCGGCTGTTCGATGCCGAGCGAGGGCGTGGTGATCGACTGGTGCGCGCCGCCTTCCGGTGCGAGGGTGACGCCGGACGGCGTGCCGACCAGGATCGACTGGCCGCCGGCGTAGATACCGAAGGACCACGGCTCCAGGGCCCTGTTGACGAAGGGGTCGTAGACCACGCCGATCGGCAGCAGCGGCTGGCCCCAGCGGCTCCAGGTGGCGCCCAGTTCGCCGAGCAGGCCGACCAGGTTCGTCTCGGCGATCCCCAGCTCCACGTGCTGCCCGGTCGGCTTCTCCCGCCAGTGCAGGATCGTCTCCGCGTCGTCCGCGAACCAGTTGGTGCGTTCAGCGGGCGACCACACGCCCACCTTGTTGAGCCAGCCGCCCAGGTTGGTGGTGGAGCTGACGTCCGGGCTGACGGTGACGATCCGGCCCGCCGCCTGCGGTGCCTGACGGGTGAGGTCCAGCAGCACCCGTCCCAGGGCCTGCTGGGTGGTGCCGGTGCCGCTGGGTGCCGGGCGGCCAAGGTCGGGCGGGACCGTGGGCGGCGCCTGCGGCTCGCGCAGGGGACGGCGCAGCCGCCGGGCGGCGGCCGCGCACAGATCCGCTTCCGCCGAACCCTCGGCGAAACCTGTCCATGGGTGGTCCAGGTCCGTCCCGAGGCGGTCGGCCAGTGCCCGCATCTGACCGGCGGTCAGCAGCGAGGAGTGGTTCTGCGGATGGCCCTCGGTGGGCAGCCGATGGCCTTTGACCGTGTACGCGAAAATCACGGTCGGGCGGGTGTCGTCGACGGCGTCGTACGCCTCGAGCAGCGTGCCGAGGTCATGGCCGCCCAGGTTGCGCAGTGCCGCCAGCAGAGTGGCATCGTCCAGTTCCGCGATCAGCCCGGCGATGGGGGCGGCGGTGGAGCCGGTGCCGGGCAGACGTTCGCGCAGCTGATCGGCGGAGCAGCGCAGCAACCGCTGGTACTCGGGGTTGCCCATGGCGTCGATACGGGCGCGCAGGGACTCCCCGCCGGGACGGGTGAACAACTCCTGCAGCAGGTGCCCGTACTTGAGGCTGAGCACCTGCCAGCCGGCCGCGGCAAACGTGTCCCGCAGCCGTTCCGCGGCGATTCCGGGCACGACACGGTCCAGCGACTGCCGATTCAGATCCACGACCCACACCACCTCGCCCAGGCCCGGCACCGCCGGGTCCTGGACCGCCTCCCAGATCGCGCCCTCGTCCAGCTCCGCGTCACCGAGCAGGGAATACTGCCGCCCGGTGCCGGCGCCGCCGAAGTGGCCCTCCACGTAGCGCCGCGCGAGGGCACCCCACAGGGGAGCGGTGGCGCCGATGCCGACCGAACCGGTGGAGTAGTCGACCGGATCGGGGTCCTTGGACCGGCTGGGATAGCTCTGCAGACCGCCGAAAGCGCGCAGACTCGTCAGGTAGGACTCGTCCAACTCGTCCAGCAGGTAGTTGATCGCGTGCAGAACGGGTGACGCGTGAGGCTTGACGGACACCCGGTCCTCGGCGGCCAGCGCGTGGAACCACAGCGCTGTCATGATCGAGGTCATCGAGGCGCTGGACGCCTGGTGACCGCCGACCTTCAGCCCTGACGGGTTCGGCCGCACGCGGTTGGCATGGTCGATGATCGCCGTGGAGAGCCACAGCACCCGCCGCTCGACCGCCTCCAGCGTCGCGAGTTGTCCTGGCTGGACAGGCCCCCTGTCCTGAGCGTCAACGGATGCCACCTTCGGAACCACCACAGACCACCTCCGCATCCCGGGTCAAGACCCCGGGCTGTGACTTTGTGATCCGCAAGTAGACAGATAAGTCTCCGACTGCACAAGATGCTCCTCTGTGACTGAGCATTCTGCTCAAATGCAAGGGGAACGAGAGGACGCCGATTGAACACCGTGAACAGCAAGCGGGCCCTGGACGCCACCGACGCCCGGATCCTGCTCGCCCTGGCGACCGAGCCACGCGCCACCGTCGTCGCCTTGGCCGAGCGCCTGGGCCTGTCCCGCAACACCGTTCAGGCGCGGCTGGCCAGAATGGAACGTGGTGGCGCGCTCGGTTCCTTCGAACGCCGCATCACCCCGGACGCGCTCGGCTACCCGCTCACCGCATTCGTCACCGCACGGGTCGACCAACACCGGCTGGCCGAGGTCTCCCAGGCGCTGACAGGCATTGCCGAGGTGGTGGAGGTCTTCGGTCTCAGCGGCGAGACCGACCTGCTCGTGCGGGTCGTCGCAGCCGACGCCGAGGACCTGTACCGGATCGCGGGACAGATCCTCGCCATCCCCGACGTGGAACGCACCACCACGGCCCTCGCCATGCGCGAACTGGTGCCCCACCGCCTCACCCCACTGCTGCGCCGTGCCGCCATGGACGGCAGCCGGCAACAGGACGATGAAGGGCCCTGATGGGCGGGTCGGCCGGTCGGTGCGGGCGGCACTCCACCACGGGAAGCCCGCCGCCTGAGCAGGTGTCGGCTGGTCACGCTCGGCCGCAGCCGCTGCGGACTACGCCTCTCCAGCGCACCGGCCCTCGCCGTCGGCTGCCTGCTCCCCGGCGGCCAGGCCACCTCCTGGAGCAGGGAGAAGACCAGCGCGCGCCGTGTGATGGCCTGGGGAGCCCCGCCCCGGCCCCCGTCGCGGACGGCACCGCCGCGTAGGGGGGGGCGGCCGGACGCGGACCGGCGAGTGGAGCCTTGACATGCCGATGAGCCCGTCCCTAGCCTGTGCCGTGTTCAGGCACACCGTGCCATGATTTGGCACGCCGTTAGGGAGTGAAAGCCTTCACCCTCCGGAACGGCGACGATAGGGGTGTTCGTGACTTCTTCAGCTGGCGCGACCGTCGGCACGTACGACCCGGGCGCGTTCCGCGGACTGCGGTTTCACACGGCGGTGGAGCGGTTCCGCAGTGGCGCTGACACGCCGCGCGATTACCTGGAGCGTTGCCTTTCGAGGATCGCCGAACTCGAGCCGACCGTGCGAGCCTGGGCCGTGCTCGAGGAGTCGGGTGCGCGCGAGCAGGCTGACGCCAGCACCCGTCGCTACCGTCGGGGGGAGCCGCTCTCGCCCATCGACGGCATGCCCGTCGGAATCAAGGACGTTCTGGAAACGAAGGACATGCCCACCGAGTACGGCTGCGCCGCGTACGCGGGTAACTTCCCGAAGCGGGACAACGCCGCGGTGTGGGCACTGCGGCAGGCGGGCGCCGTCCTGGTCGGGAAAACCGTCACCACGGAACTGGCGGGCCCGGAACCCGGCCCGACGACCAACCCGTTCCACCCGGAGCACACGCCGGGTGGATCGTCGTCCGGCTCGTCAGCGGCCGTCGGGGCGTCGATGGTGCCCGCGGCGATCTCCACACAGTCCGGCGGATCGCTCATGCGGCCTGCGAGCTTTTGCGGAAACTGGGGTCTGAAGCCGTCACGCGGGGCCATCAATCGTGGTGAACGACAGACCGCGAGCACGACGGCCCACGGCGTGGTGGCGGCGTGTCCTGAGGACATGTGGCAGGTGGCCATCGAGATCGCCCGTCGCGTGGGCGGCGATCCGGGTTGGCCGGCCTTGCGCGGGCCCGCCACGCCGCCACCGGCCCGAAAGCCCCTCACCCTCGCCGTCATGGAGACCGAAGGCTGGGACCGTCTGGACGAGCGGAGCCGCGAAGCCTTTGACCGGGTGACCCGGCAGATCGAGGCCTGCGGCGTGACGGTGCTCCGGCGAGGCGACGAACCACTGGTCGAACGATTCGAGCGGGCACTGGTCGGCGCTGCCGAGTTGACCAGTCTGATCCTCGCACGCGAGCACCTGTGGGCCTTCCGTGACCTGGTGGAGGCACACCCGGACCGCGTCAGCGCGCGGAGCAAGCGCTTCTTCATCGAAGCCGCGGAGAGGCTGGGGGCGGCAGGCTATGAGCGGGCGTTGCAGGACCGCGAAGTCGTGCAGGCGGCTTTCGCGGGTATGGGCAACGTCGTGGACGCCGTCGTCGCGCCGACATCCACCGGCTCGGCGCCGCGGTGGCTTGGCGATGTCGCCGGAGAGCCGCCGGCGCGATGGCCGACGGGAGACCCGGTGTTCAATACGCCGAGCTCGCTCTTGGGGGCCCCGGCGGTGAACGTTCCGCTCATGGCGGTCGGCGGGCTGCCCTTCGGCCTTCAGGTGATGGGGCAACCGGGCACCGATGCCCGCATGGTCGCTATAGCACGCTGGTTGGGTGAGGCCGTTGCGCCGGTCATCGCCTGATGCGGGCCAACGCGCCGTCCCGGAAGGGGGAGGGTCCGCCGTACCACGCCGAGGCAGCATGTTCCGCCGCTGCATCGTCCGGCGGAACGGCCACGCCGCTGACGAACGGCTCGGCGAGGTAGTCACCAGGGCGAACGTTGCCGATCCGGCACTGGTGCCAGTACTGCTCTTGGGAGACGCCCCGGTGGTCCGCGGTGGCTCGTAGCCGGAGGCGTTCACGTGCGTCCGGAGCGCCCACCACCGGCCAGAAACCGGCTCATCGCTGCCCGAACCTCCGGCCGGGCGGCGGCGTCGGCGATGAACCCGGCCTCGCACTCGAGGTGATCACGCAGTCCGTCGAGGTGTCCGGCGCGCATCAGCAGTTTCGCCCGGCTCAGCGCGGCTACTTGGCCGGTGGCCAGGGAACGGGCCAGTTCCTCGGAGACGGAGGGCAGGTCCTCGTCGTCGACGACCCGGCTGAACAGCCCCCACCGCTCGGCCTCGGTGGAACGCAGAACGCGGTTGGTGAACACCAGGTCGAGGGCTCGGCGCTCACCCACCAGCCGGGGCAGGAACCAGGAGGCTCCGCAGTCGGGAGTGAGGCCGAGGGCCGTGTAGGCCAGGCGCAGCTTGGCCGAGCGCGCCGCCACCACCAGGTCGGCGCTCAGCGCCAGGCCCACCCCTCCGCCGGCGACCGCGCCGCTGACTTGTGCGATGACGGGAACGGACAGCCCCGCCAGTCCGAGGACGGCGGCGTGCGCGGCACTGGCGACCGACATGACGTACGCGCCGACGTCGTCCCCTTGCGCGACGAACGCCTTGAGGTCGCCGCCGACGCTGAAGTTGCGGCCTTCGGCGCGAACCAGCACTGCGCCTACGCCGTTGCGGTCCGGCTCGGCCGTCCAGGCAACGACCTGTTCCACGACTCGTCGCAACGTGGTGACGAAGCCGAGGTTGAAAGCGTTTCCCGTTTCCGCGCTGGCCAGCACGACGTGCGCCACGGCGCCGTCGCGCTCCAGCACCACAGGAGGGTGGGAGGAGGCGGGCTGCTCACTGGCCGATGGCATCCGGGTTGTCGGTGCGGACTGTGTCATGAGCTCGTGTTCCTAGTCTCGCGGAGGACGTGTGGGACCGGCTGGGCGGTGCCTTGCGCCGGTGATCCGGCCGCACCGGACGTCGCCGTCGCGGACGACGACCCGCTGTCGGCTGTGTGCCGGGCGCGGACTGAGGCGGGGGAGGTCCATGCCGTCATCGCGCATCGCCGGCGAGCCCGGTCCGGTCGGAGTCGGCGAGGTGCGCGTGTTGCACTCTCAGGTCCTTCTTGAGGATCTTGCCACTTGGGTTCTTGGGCAGGGATGTGGCCAAGACGACGTACTTGGGCCGCTTGAAGCCGGCGAGCTTCTCGCGGGCGTGAGCGTCGATCTGCTCGCGGGTGAGCTCGACACCCTCCTTGGGCACCACCACCGCGGTGACCGCCTCGATCCAGTGCGGGTGGCTGATGCCGAACACGGCGACCTCCGCCACTCCGTCGAGCAGGTAGAGGGCCTCCTCGACCTCGCGGGAGGCGACGTTCTCGCCACCGGTCTTGATCATGTCCTTCTTACGGTCGACCACGGTGAGGTATCCGTCCTCGCCGATCACGCCGAGATCGCCGGAGTGGAACCAGCCGTTGCGGAACGCGGCGGCGGTCTTCTCCTCGTCGTCGTAGTAGCCGAGCGCGGCGTGCGGGGAGCGGTGCACGATCTCGCCGACCTCGCCCGGCGGGACCGGGTTGTCGTCCTCGTCCACCACGCGGGTCTCCACGTTGAGCGCTGCCCGGCCCGCGCTGCCCGCCAGGGGCAACTGCTCCTCCGGACGGAGGATTGTCGCGACCGGCGACATCTCGGTCTGACCGTAGAAGTTCCACAGTCGCAGGTCCGGGAGCCGCCGCCGCAACTCGCGCAGCACCTCCACGGGCATCGCCGCGGCGCCGTAGTAGCCCTTGCGCAGGCTGGACAGATCCAGGGTGTCGAAGGCGGGATGGCGCAGCAGGGAGATCCACACCGTGGGCGGACAGAACAGCTTGGTGGCCTTCTCGCGCTCGATCGCCGCCAGGATCGTGCCGGCGTCCGCCGCGGGCACGATGACGCTGGTCGCACCCAGATAGACGTCCACGCTGAAGAAACAGTCGAGCTGCGCGCAGTGGTACATCGGCAGCGCGTGGACCTCGATGTCGTCCGGGGTCATGCCGCCGTCGACGATGCAGGACACGTACTGGCTGATCAGCGACTTCGACGACAGCATCACGCCCTTGGGACGGGACTCGGTGCCGGAGGTGTACATCAGGCGCAGCGGGTCGTCGTCCGCGACGGCGACATCCGGCGCGGCCGGATCCCCCTCGGCGATCCAGCTACCGACGTCTTCCCAGTCCCTGGTGGGCGCCGCACCGGAGAGTCCGATCCAGCCACGGACCCCGCCCGCGAGCCCTGCGGCGGCGATGGCCCTCTCCGCCGTCGGGGCGAGCGCGTCTTCGATGACGATGCCCTTGGCACCGGAGTGGCCGAGGATGAACCCGGTTTCCTCGGCGTTCAGCATGAAGTTGACGGGCACGAGCACCACGCCGAGCCGTGCGGTGGCGAACGCCAGCACCGCGAACTCCAAGGAGTTGTGCGAGATCAGCGCGAGGCGGTCGCCCTTCTCCAGCCCGCGGGCGGCGAGGGAGTTGGCGCAGCGGTTCACCGCCTCGTCGAACTCCGCGTAGGTGGCGCGGCGCTCGCCGGCGACCACCGCGAGCTTGTCGGGGTAGCGCTGCGCGGTGCGGTGCAGCAGGTCGCCGAGGGTGTGCTGACGGGCCTGCGCGATTGAGGCTGCTGTCTGCGGTGCGAACGAGTTCGGCACGGTCGTCCTCCGAGCGGGTAGACGGGTCGGGTCGGGTGCCTCGGGCCGCGGCGTTCCCTTGGCGGGAAGCAGGGTCCGGTCGAGCGCCTTCATGCTCGAGATACCCATGAGAGTCAGGTGCGCGCCATCTGGGCCCGCAGGACAGAACACATGCTCGACTCCGGCCGGCTGCGGCCGCCGCCCTGCCGTGGAGGTGGGACCGCCCGATGCGGACCGGCGTCGCGTCGAGGCAGGGGCGACGACGACGTCGCGAAGATCCGTGCCGCTCGCCGGCGGTGCCGCGCGGGTGAGCGCGGCACCCCGGCCTTCCCGCGGATCGTGCCGGTCCCGCATCAGGCGCTGGGCACGGTCTCCGGGTGCTCCGAGCGAGGCTGGTCCACCGTGAGGTCGGTGAGGTCGCGGGTACGGGTTTCCGGGATCCACCACACGGCCAGCGTGCTGAGCAGGCTGATCACGAGCACGAAGGCGGAGATCAGCCCCGTGTTGGTGCCCCCGCCGGCCGCGGCGAGCAGCGACGCGGCGATGAGTGGTGTGAAACCGGCCATGAGGTGGGCGAGTTGGTAGCAGGTGGACACACCGGTGTAGCGGATCTGGGTGGGAAACAGCTCGCTGAGCATGACCGGTGCGACCGCCACCACCGGAGTCATCGCGAGCACCAGTACCGCGGCGACTGCGAGCATGAACAGCCCGGCCGAGCCGCTGTTTATCAGCAGGAACGCGGGGTGGGCCAGCGCCGCCATGAGGATGGTGCCCCCGACCACGACCGGCCGACGGCCGATCCGGTCGGACAAGCGGGCGAACAACGGCGTGGCGACCAGGGCGATCAGCGTGCTGACCAGGACCGCGCTGAGCGTGGTGCTGTGCGCGTATCCGATGGCCGGGGCGTAGGACATGATGAAGATGCCGAACACGCCCTGCCCGACCGTGGCGCCGAGCAGGAAGCCTGTCGACATGAGAACCGTGACCGGGTGGGTGCGCAGCAGCGTGACGATGGGGGCGCCCGCCGGCTGGTGTTCCTCGCGGCGCGCGAGGAACACGGGGCTCTCGGCGATGCGCAGACGGAAGTAGAGACCGACGCCGACCAGCAGGAAGCTCACCAGGAACGGAATGCGCCAGCCCCAGGCCAGCAGTTGGTCCTCGGGTAGCAGGGTCACCAGGGTCATCGCGCCGGTGGCGAGGACCGCTCCACTCGCGGCGCCCATCGCGGCGGCGCTGCTGGCGAGTCCTCGCCGCTTGGTGTCCGCGTGTTCGGATGTCATCAACACCGCGCCGCCGTACTCGCCGCCGACCGCCAGGCCTTGCAGGATCCGCAGGACGACCAGGAGAAGCGGGGCTGCGTCGCCGATCTGGTCGGACCCCGGCATGAGGCCGATGAGGCCGCTGGTGACGCCCATGATGACCATGGTGGTCACCAGGACGGCCTTGCGGCCGAGGCGATCGCCGAAGTGCCCGAAGACGATCGCCCCCGCGAAGCGGGCGATGTAGCCCACCGCGAGGGTCGCGAGGGCGACGATCGTGCCCACCCACGGCGAGAGGCCGGAAAAGAAGACCTCGTTGAAGACCAGCGCCGCGGCTGTGGCGTAGAGCAGGAAGTCGTAGTACTCGATGGTTGTGCCGAGATAGCTGGAGGTGGCGACTCGGCGGAGGTGTGTGCCCTTGGACGGCGTCGTTGCCATGGGGTTCCCTCTCGGGACAGTGAAGTCCAACGGACGGGTGGCCCGCGACGCACCGCTCGCCTCCGGGTAGTCGTCATGCGCTGTCGGTTGGCTCGGAGCGGTCCCGCGGTGCAGCCATGATTGGTAGGCAATTCAAGGGCTGTCAAGGGTTCGGGATGCCCTGGCTTATGACACGGTCGACGCGCTCGGAAAGGGCTTCTGTGCGGAGCGGCGCCTTGGAATGCTCGCTGGGATGGCGTCGAGTGGTCCCCTGACCAGGCCAATATGCTCATCGCTCAGTGCCGCTGCCGTCGTTGGGTGGGGTGTGGATGGTGGGCGCTGCTCCACCGGTTGCCGCTCGGTTTCACGGTTCAAGGACTTGCGTAACTCCTCAGGGGCAGCAATATTGGCTACCAATCGCGTCGGTGATTGCGCTGGAGATCGCCATGCCAGATCCCACCGGATGGGACGGCTCCGACGAGGCGCCAGGGGCCGGTGCGCCGTGATCCCCGTCCGTTCAGCGTCGTCGACTGATGTCCGTCCCCACCCCACCAACCCTTACCGAGAGGACGAAACCGATGGCCGAGATCGTGTTCGGGGCCGGGACCTCGCACAGTCCGTTGCTCGCAGCCCCGCCCCACCTGTGGGCCGAGCGCGCCGACCAGGACGTCCACAACCCTGAGCTCTACGACCACACCGGAGTCATCCGCGGCTTCGGCGAACTCGCCGCCGCCGCGGGCGGCCGGTTCGATGCCGTCTGCACGACGGAGGTCTGGCAGGCGAACTGGGACCGCTGCCAGGCCGCGCTGGACCGGCTGCGCGAGGATTTCCGCCGTGTCGCACCCGACGTGGTCCTGGTGATCGGCGACGACCAGCGCGAGCTGTTCGACGACACCAATCAGCCCGCCATGGCGATCTCCGCCGCGGCGGAGATGAAGACCTGCCTGCTCGACGATCACGATTCGGAGTTCCTCAAGGAAGCCGCGGCCAGCTATCTCATGGACGAGGAGTTCACCTTCTCCGGCCATGCCGAGCTCGCCGAGGATCTCGTCCGCGGGCTGATGGACGAGGGTATCGACGTCGGCTGGATGGCGGGTGCGCCCGCAGGCAAGGGCTTCGGGCACGCCTACGGATTTCCCATCCACCGGTTCCTTCAGCCGGACCCGGTGCCGGTCATCCCCTTCATGCTCAACACCTACTATCCGCCCAACCAGCCCAGCCCGCGCCGCTGTTTCGCGCTCGGTCGCGCCCTGCGGGCGGCCGCGGCCGCGTCGCCGATCAACGCGCGCATCGCGATCCTCGCCTCCGGCGGCCTGTCGCACTTCGTGGTCGACGAGGACTTGGACCGCAAGGTGCTCGACGCGATCGCCGCCAAGGACGCGGAGACCCTGTGCAGCCTGCCGCCCGAGTTGCTCAACAGCGGCTCCTCGGAGATCCGGAACTGGATCACTGCGGCGGGCGCGATGGAGGGGCGGGCGATCGACTGGTGCGAGTACGTGCCGATCGTGCGCTCCGCGGCCGGGACCGGCTGCGCCATGAGCTTCCTGGCCTGGCAGTAGATCCGCAAGACCGGCCGTAAAGACCGGCCGTAGACGCCCGCACCCATCCGGAAAGGATCCGTCCATGGCCCGACGATCAATCGAGGTGCCCGGACTGCACCACGGTGGCCTGCCCATCCCCCAGGCCAGCGTGGTCGGCAACCTGCTGGTCTCCAGCGGGATCTCCCCGCTGGACCCGGACACCGGCACCGTTCCGCCCGGTACGGAGGAGCAGGTCGCGCTGGTGTTCGCCAATGTGCGCCGCGTCCTCGACGCGGCAGGCGGATCGCCCGACGACGTCGTCAAGTGCGCGGCGTTCGTCCGCGACAAGTCGATCCGGCCCGTCATCGACAAGCACTGGCTGGAGATGTTCCCCGACGAGGCGAGCCGACCCGCGCGCCACACCCTGCGCATCGACCTCGCCGACCCACTGCAGATCCAGCTCGAGATCACCGCCGTCCTCGAAGAAGGCTGAACCAACATGATCATCGATGCACACGCACACCTCGTAGCGCCCGATTCCCTCTACGCCTTCCGCGCACTGCTGCTCGCCGACGGCGGCTACCACGGCATCGACCCGAAGATTTCCGACGACGCCCTGACCGAAGCCGCAGCCGGCAACGTGGCGATCATGGACTCGGTCGGCACCGACCTGCAGCTGCTGTCCCCGCGCCCGTTCCACCTCGGCAGCTCGATGCAGCCCTCGCGGATGCTCGCCCCCTGGGTCCGCGCCAACAACGACACCATCGCGCGCACGGTCGCGCTCCATCCGACCCGCTTCGCCGGTGTCGGAGCGCTTCCGCTGTCTCCGGATGAGCCCGTCTTGGTGGGATTCGACGAGCTGGAGAGGATCGACGAACTCGGCTTCGCCGGGGTGTTGATCAATCCCGACCTCCACGAAGGCCGAGGGAACACCCCGGCACTCGGCGACCGCTACTGGTACCCGCTCTACGAGAAGCTCGTCGAGCGCGACCTCCCGATCCACATCCACTCGGCCGGCTGCTACTCCGGCCGCGAGACCTACTCCGAGCACTTCGTCACCGAGGAGTCGATCGCGATCCTCTCGCTGCTGCGCAGCGACGTGTTCACCCACTTCCCGACCCTGCGCATCATGATCTCGCACGGCGGCGGGTCGGTGCCCTACCAGATCGGGCGCTGGCAGTCAGAGGCCCTGCACCCCAGCCTCGGAGGCAGCCCGGACGCCGAACGGTTCGAGACCGCGCTGCGCCGCTTCTGGTTCGACTCCGTGCTGCACCACCCGTTGTCCCTGGAGCTGCTGCTGCGCACCGTCGGCGCGGACCGCGTCCTGTTCGGTACGGAGAAGCCGGGGAGCGGCAGCGCCCTCAACCCCGACACCGGCCGCGACTTCGACGACATCAAGCCCGTCATCGAGGGCTTGGCATTCCTTTCCGAAGCCGAGAAGCAAGCCGTGTTCGAGGACAACGCGCGCACCGTGTTCCCCAAGCTGAAGAACCACGAGGCCCGCTGATGAACGACATCCTGGAACGACTGCGTGCGGTCGACACCTGCGCGGTGTCCGATGCCCTCGACCGCCACGGAGTGCGGGGCGTGGTGACCGGTCTGCGTTCGCTCGCCGCCGACCGCCCCTTCGCCGGGCGGGCCGTCACGGTTCGTCTCGGTCCGCCGGCCGAGGGCGGCACCCTGCCGAAGCGGCACCTCGGCACCGCCGCGGTCGACGCCTCCGGGCCCGGTCAGGTCATCGTCGTCGACCACCAGGGCCGGACGGACTGCGCGGGCTGGGGCGGCCTGCTCTCCCGAGCCGCCGCCTCCCGTGGGATCGAGGGGGTGATCGTCGACGGCGCCGCCCGCGATCTCGCCGAGGCCGCGGAGGTTGGGTTCCCCGTCCACGCTCGCACATCCACACCCGTCACCGCCCGTGCCCGTGCGGTCGAGCACGCCTGGGGAGAACCCGTAACCCTCGACGGCCTCGAGGTCATGCCCGGTGACCTCGTCCTCGCCGATTCCGGCGGTGTCGTCGTCGTCCCCGCGGACCGTGCTGAAGAGATCATCGCGACCGCCGAGCGCGTCGCCGCCACCGAAGCGGCCATGGCGCAGGCCATCGACGGCGGCACACCGGTCTCCGACGTGATGGGCAAGACCTACGAGGAGCTCACCGATGCCGATCACTGAGAACCAGTCCGAGCAGCGGTCGAAGCCGGACCCGGGCACCGCGCCCGAGCTGATCGCCCGGTTGGGCGCGCTGTCCACCTCAGGGGTCTCGGACGCCCTGGACAAGCTCGGCATGACCGGACAGGCCCTCGGCATCGCACCGTTGGACCGCTCCTTCCGCCTCGTCGGCCGGGCCTGGACCCTGCGCTACGGGCCGGTCGGCCAGGACCGGGGCACCGTCGGTGACTACATCGACGACCTCGGTCCCGACGACGTCGTGGTGCTCGACAACCAATCCCGTCTCGACGCAACCGTGTGGGGTGACCTGCTCACCACCACCGCGCACCGACGTGGCGTGGCCGGCACTGTCATCGACGGCGTCTGCCGCGACGTCGACCGCAGCCTGACCCTCGGCTATCCGATCTTCGCCCGAGGTAACTGGATGCGTACCGGTAAGGACCGGGTGCGGGTTGAGGCCACCCAGGTTCCTGTCTCCATCGGCGGTGTGCGCGTCGAACCCGGTGACCTGCTGCTCGGTGACGGCGACGGGCTTGTCACGATCCCCGCGGCCCGGATCGAGGAGGTCCTCGCGGCGGCCGAGGGGATCGAGCGAGCCGAGGACGCCATCAGGCGCTCGATCGAGTCCGGGGCGTCGCTCCGGGAAGCCCGCACCACCCACCGGTATCACGACCTACAGCATCGGACGACGTCATGACCGCCACCCGGACAGCCACCCTCACCTCAGCCACCGTTCACGAGGCCGCCGGGCGGATCGGGGCGCTGCCGTCGGCGATCAAGCCCGTGCATCCCGCGATGCACGTCGAGGGACCGGCCTTCCCGGTGCGGATGCCGGCAGGCGACAACCTCTGGTTGCACCGCGCGGTCTACGCGGCGAGCCCGGGGGAGATCCTCGTCATCGATTGCGGCGGGGGGTTCGAGCACGGCTACTTCGGAGAGGTGCTCGCCGAGGCGGCCCTCGCGCGTGGCCTCGCCGGCCTGGTCATCCATGGGGGAGTGCGCGACGCGCGTCGTCTCGGAGAGATCGGCTGGCCGGTGTTCGCCGAGCGGGTCTGCATCCGCGGCACCGGCAAGGATCCGCACGGCGACGGGGAACTGGGTGAACCGATCACCATCGGGGACGTGGAGATCCGTCGCGGCGACCTCGTCGTCGCCGATACCGACGGCGTCGTCTGCGTCCCCGCCGACCGTGCCGAGGAGGTCCGAGCCGCCTCGGCTGCCCGTGACGAAGCCGAACACGGCTACATCAGTCGACTCCGAGCCGGAGAGAGCACCCTTGCGGTCTATGGGCTGCGATGAGCATGCGGCCGGGCCGCACCGGACCACGCTGTTAGACTCCGAACCGCGGTCAACGGAGGGAGGAGGGCGAGCGATGGCAGGGGACCAGCCCGCGAGCCCGCCCAGCAAGCGCAGCGTCGCAGCGGTGGTCGACAGGCTGCGCGAACAGATCCTGGACCGCGTTCTCATGCCCGGCGAGCCGATCCGCCAGGAGGAGATGGCCCGCAGGCTCGGCATCAGCCGAGTCCCGCTGCGCGAGGCGCTGCGGGTCCTCACCACCGAAGGACTGCTCACCCACCGCCCGCACCAGGGCTACTTCGTCGCACAGCTCAGCGTCGAGGCCCTGCGCCAGATTCACGCGCTGTTGGAGTTCCTCGAAACCGAACTCATCCGGACCGCCCGCTGGCCGGACGACGAGGAACTGGCCGAGTTGCGCACGATCAACGCGACCATGGCTCACGCGGCCCGGGTCGGAGACGTCGCGGCTGTCAACCGGCTCAATCGACAGCTGCACAACCGGATCTTCGCCCTGTCCCCGCAGGAGATCTACCTGAGCGAGGCCGAGCGGTTCTGGACGCTCTCCGAGCCCTACCGACTGCTGCACGTCACCTCCACCGACGCGGCAATCGCCACGGAGCAGCACGAACAGATCATTGACGCGCTTGCCGCGCGTGACCGCGCACTGTGTCTGCGGGTGCTGAGTGAGCACCGGCGTGAGACGCGGAACGGCGCGCTCAGCATGCTCAGCCGGATGGAGTCCGGCAGCACGCCTCGCGCGGTCGGCTGACCCGACCGACGGCGGAGCCACGCGCTTCCGCAACCAGCTGTGTGAGTCCTCATCGCTGTTGCCGAGGTCTCGGGCTGGAGTGGCACCTGTCCCAGCCCGTGCGACTGCGCAATGGCGCGCCGACCTGCACGCCCCCTTCTGCTTCGGTGCGGTGGGTCTTCGCCGTCGCGCCGTCGACCATCCCTGCCGACTCGGATCCCGTTACTCCAGTCCGTGCACCCCTTCCCCCGCCTGCTGCACGTCACTCACGGCAAAGAGCCCGTCACCCACCGCAGAGAGAAGGAACAGATGCGCATCGCTTACTGGGCAGGCATTCCACTCGCGCGTCAGCTGATCACCGCCAGTCTGCAGTCCGTCGAGGGCGCGGACGTCCTGGTCGTCGACACACTCCCGGCGTTGCTCGACGCGCTGCCCGAGGTGGATGCCCTCGTGCTCTCCGACTGTCCGGTATCGGAGGCAGTCGAGATAGGCAGGCGACTGCGCTCGCCGGACAACCGAGTGCGGTGGATGCATTTCATCACCGCCGGACGCGAGAAGTTCCTCAAAGCCGGAATCCCTTCCGGGATTCGCGTGACGGATCCTGACGGGGCCATCGCCCCGACCGTCGCCGAGCACGCCCTCGCACTGCTCTTGGCCCTGGGGCGGCAGCTGCCGGCTTGCGCCGCATCCACCGGCCGCGGCGAGTGGGACCGCTCGATGGCGGTCCGGGCACGCTCGATCGAGGGCCAGTCATTGCTGGTGGTTGGGTACGGTCACGTCGGCCGCCAGGTGGCACGCCGCGCTGCTGCGTTCGGCGCACGGATCACCGTCGTCACCCGCACTCCCCGACACGACGACGTGGCCAGCGATATCCGACCGCTGTCCGCTCTTGAGGAAGCGCTGTCCACTGCGGACGCGATCGTGGTCACGATCGCGCTCACCGAGCAGACCCGCCATCTCATAGGCGCCAGGCTGTTCGCCGCTGTCAAGTCCGGAGCCTTGCTGGTCAATGTCGCTCGGGGGGACGTGATCGACCAGTCCGCGCTGGCCGCCGCCCTGCACGCTGGACGGATCGCCGCCGCGGGACTCGACGTCACCGAACCGGAACCGCTGCCCACTGGTGATCCGTTGTGGGGTGCCCCGAATCTGCTGGTCTCCGGCCACTTCGCAGGCGCCGGGAGCGCGCCGAGCGTCGAGCGCCTGGCACAGGGCGTAGTGGCCCACGCTGCGAGGTTCGTCGCCAGCTCCGGCTCGGAGGTCTGAGACATGCGTGTGGTGGATGTCCAGGTGCTGGCGGCAGACGGGGGCTACCGGGTCTGTCGCTTCGTGAAGGTGACGACGGATGAGGGCCTGGTGGGGTGGAGCGAGTACTACGACCAGCTCAGTCAGGTGGATCTCACGTCGCTGATACTCCATCACGGGAGGTCGCTGATCGAGCATCGCATCGATCCGTGTTCGCCGGGCCTGGTCAGTTCGGCGTTGACCGCTACAACGCGGTTGACGGCCGGCGGAGTGCAGCAGCAGGCGATCGCCGCCCTGGAGAACGCATGCCTCGATATTCAGGGCAAGGCGGCAGGCCTGCCCGTGTCCCGTCTGTTCGGCGGGCCGTTCCGGACTCGGATACCCGTCTACTGGACACACTGCGGCAGTCTGCGCGTGTGGCACGCGGCGTTCTTCGAGCGCGAGTTGGGCATGGCACCGGTACGGTCGCTGGAGGACCTGACCAGCTTGGGCCAACAAGCTCGGCGTCTGGGGCTGCGAGCGGTCAAGACGAACCCGGTCAGCTTCCGACCGGATGCGAAAGGGTGGAACGGTGGGTTCCGTATCGGTCCGAGGATGTTCGACCGCCGAGGCGACGACTCGCTCATCGCCGACATCGAGGACCAGCTGGCCGCACTACGGGCCGGGCTCGGGCCGGACGCGGACCTGATGCTGGATGTGAGCTTCAGCCAGCGCACCGAGGGCGCCGTGCGGTTGGTCCGATCTCTGGAGGGACACGGACTGCGGTGGCTGGAGCTGGACATCCCCGATCCGGAGGCGCTGGCGTTCGTCCGCCGCTCGAGCCGAACTCCTGTGGCCTCTCTGGAGTCGCTCTACGGGCTGAATGCCTACCGCCCGTTCCTACAGCAACGCAGCGCCGATGTCGCGATCGTGGACGTGCTGTGGAACGGCTTCTGGCAGGCCAACCGGATCGCCACTCTGGCCGACGCCTACGACACCGATGTCGCCCCGCACAACATGGTCGGGGAATTGGGCAACCTCATCAGCGCACATTTCTGTGCCGCCATCCCCAACTTTTCGATCATGGAACTGCGGGTCGACGAAGCCCCCTGGACCCGCGACTACGTCACCAGCCCCACCGTCTTGGACAACGGCGAACTCATCCTGCCCAGCGGACCCGGATGGGGCAGCGACATCAACGAGGACGCCGTCAAAGACCACCCACCACGCGCTCGACCGCGCTGAGATCCCGCACGCCGCCGGCTGAGAGCTGGGTTCACGCGCAGGAACCGACCGGCGTGACAGCCGTCGCGGGCACGGATCACAAGTGCGGATCCGTGCCCACAGCCGAGGCCGGATACACCGGCACCAGACTCCTGGCCGACGGTGGGATGACGGGCCGCTTCTTCGGGCACACCACCGCGAGTCCGCCGGCGGAGACGTCGCGGCCAATGTCAGATGATCGCGTTCTGGCGGGCGAGTTCGGCACGAACGGCGGCCACATCGTGCGGTATCCCGTCGGCATAGTGCGCGGCCGCGACGCCGGCGGCATGCCCGGTGGCGAAAGCGGCACCCATGACCCGCACCGAGGCGTACGCCTGGGCGTCGGCGCTGGTGAGGCGTCCGACACCCCAGACATTGTCGGTGTCGGCCGAGCAGATGGCGCCGTAGGGAACGTCGTACCAGCCGCGTCCCGCCAACTCGGTGTAGCGAGTGACGCCAGGACCTGCGTGGTCCTCGATCGGCCAGCCGCACCGGGCGATCGAGGATGCGGGCAGCTTACGCGTGGTGAGCACGTCGGACGCGGTCAGTGTCTCCCGGCCGATGAGATGCCGGCTTTCCCGGATACCCATCTGGGGACCGGTCTCGATCAGGTGCGCACCGGACCAGCCGGGAAGGTACGTGCGCAGCGCCGACAGATAATGCCACGCCTGACGGCGCGCACTGACCTCGTCTCGGCTGAGCGCATCGACGTCCAGCGCGTCGACCTGTTCATCGGCCAACAGCGCAACGACTTCACCGGTGAGCGGCAGATGCGCCGCGATGCCGGAGTCCCGGGCAAGCCGCACTCCGGCATCACGACGGTACGCGGCCACCGCCGCCCGCAATCCGTCGCGAGACAGATCGGCGTCCTGGGCGACCCCTCCGAAGCGGCACACCAACGTGCTGGTCTGCCGACGCTCGACCGGCTCCACTCGCACACCGGCACCCGCCGCCGCCAGTACCGCGCCGTCACCGCTGGCGTCCACGAACGCCGGCGCCGCGACGTTCTCACGACCACCCCGGTGGTACAACTCGACCTCGGTGACACGGCCATCCTCCCGCCGGGCGCCGATGAGCGTGGTGTGCAGGAGCACATCCACCCCGGCGGCCTCGGTGACCGCGTCACACGCCAGCTTGGTCGCCTCGGCGTCGAGCAGGATGACACGATTCCCCGAGGAGCTCATGGTCTTTTCCTCGTACGCACCGAGGTCACGTAGCTGCTTCAAGACCTGCTCGCCCGCCCCCGCGACCACGCGTTCCCCGCGCTGGTCGAAGAAGCCGCAATAGCCCAGCACCGAGCTGTTCGTGGCCGCTCCGCCCAGGAACGGAAACCGCTCGACCAGGAGCACTCGGGCGCCTGTCCGCGCGGCACCGACGGCCGCTCCGATACCCCCCGCGCCGCCCCCGACGACAACGACGTCATATGACCTGCTCATCGACCACCCCTTTCTTGACCTGCGGCCAGTACACGATGTGCGGGGCGGGCGACGCCAATATCATTCGAACATCAGGCTCATAACGCAAAGGTATGGCTTCATGGAGCTACGACAGCTGCGCTACTTCGTCGCGATTTTCGAACATCGCTCGGTCTCCCGCGCGGCTGAACACCTGCGGATCTCGCAGCCTGCGCTCACCCGCCAGCTCCGTCAGCTCGAGCGTCACGTGAACACGCCCCTGTTCGAACGCGGGCCCACCGGGGTCAGCCCCACATCGGCGGCGGTAGCTCTGCACGAGCATGCGAGGCTTCTGCTCCGGCTGGCTGACGCCACTGGCGAGGTCGCCCGCTCGGCCGGCCCGGCCAAGGAGATCGTGCGTGTCGGTCTGCCGCCCGGTACGCCCTCGGCGTGGCTGGACCAGGTACTTGACGCGCTGCGCAGCCACGCTCCCGGTGCGGCGATCCAGTTCACCGACGCCAGCAGTACCGACCAGGTACGGCTGCTGCGTGAAGGCCTTCTCGACATAGCCCTCGTCCACCAGCGACCAGCGACTCGGTGCACGGCTCGGTTGCTCTACGAACAGCCGGCCGGGATCGCGGTGCGCCCCGGCCACCCGTTGGCCCGCCGTCGCCGCTGTCACCTGGCCGAGCTCGACGGGCTGCGGATTCTCGCCCACAGCCGGGACCAAACCACCGCCGAACACGACCGTGTCCTTACCGTCGCGGAATCGCTTGACGTGCGCCCCGATTGGGTCTTCGCGTGGTTCATCGAGAACGCGCTCGCCTGCGCCACCGCCAGCGACGCCGATGCCGCGTTGCTCACCCGCCCCAGTGCCCAGCGGCTGTTGCCCGGTTGGCGCTGGCTACCGCTCACCGATCCCGGCTTCGCCTTGCCGACCTGGCTCGCCAGGCAACCGCGGGCCCGCGCGATCGTGGAGAGGGTGGCCGAGGTGGTCACGGCGACGGCCGCCGACCCGACCGCATGAACCAAGCCGCCGACCCGACCGCATGCACCACAGCGTCTCGGCCACTGTCGTCGTCGACTCGGTGCCGCGCTGGAGGTGCCCGGTCACGCTCGTGCCTTCCCAAGACCACCCCGCCGTGGCTCCCCACTCGAACCGGTGCTCTGCCAACCGTCAGTGCCGAGCAACGCCATGGTGTGTTCCTCTTGAGCAAGCGGTCGGAATGTTTCGCTGACGTGCCGGCATCAGTCAGGCATGGTGAGGAGCGGCTTGATCACCTCGCCGCGAGCCGACGCTTCGAGGGCATCCTCGACGCGCTCCAGCGGGAAGGACTCAATGAGCCGGTCGAAGGGAAACCGGCCCTGTGCGTACAGGTCCATCAGGGCGCCGATGAGTTCCAGGCTCCGGCCTCCGCCGCCGAGGACGCCTACGACCGACTTACCACGCAGCATGCTCCCGTGGTCGAGGCTCAGTTCGGCGCCGGCCGACGTTCCGCCGACGAGCACGCACGTGCCGAGCATGCCGACCGAGTCGGCCGCTTGCCGCGCGCCCGAGACGGTGCCGGTGCAGTCCACCGCGTGGTCCGCGGGACCGTCGCATATGTCGTGGATTGCGCGTACCGGGTCTTCTTGCGTCGTGTTCACGACGTGGGTGGCGCCGAGCTGCTTGGCCAGTGCCAGTCGCGACGCGTAGCGGTCGACAGCCACGATCCTGGTGGCTGCCGTGCTGACGCAGGCCATGATCGCTGATAGACCGACGGCGCCGACTCCGTAGACAGCGACCGACGCACCGGGCGACGGCCGGACGGTGTGGAAGACCGCTCCCGCTCCGGTGGCCAGACCACACGCGAGAGGACCCATGAGCCCAACGGGGAGCCCGTCGGGGATGGGTACCAGCGACGACGCGTAGGTCACCGAGTGGGTGGCGAACGACGACTGACCGAAGAAGTGGCTCGACAGCCGCTCGCCGGTGAGTTCACGCAAGGCCGACGAGCCGTCTTGCCGACCGCCGCTCGACGCGAGCGCGAAGACCGACTGGCAGTATCTGTGCTCTCCTGCCCTGCAGTGTCGGCACCGTCCGCACCATGGCCAGCCGATGACGACGGCCTGGCCCTCCCGTACCTCGGACACGCCGTCGCCGACAGCGACGACGGTGCCGGCGCCCTCATGCCCGAGCACTCCGGGCAGCGGAAACGGCAGGTTTCCGTCTCGTGTGGCGGCGTCCGTGTGGCAGATGCCACTGGCCGCGATCCTGACCAGCACCTCCCCGGGCCCGGGTTCATCAATCTCAACGTCCCGGACGTCGAACCGGCCGTGCAGCCTGTCCACGACCGCCGCGCTGACCCGCATGAACTACTCCCCTCGCTGTGGCCTCTCGGAGGAACCCTCGCCACGAAGTCAGAGCCATGGCAGGAGGATCAATGGGAGACGTTATTGGTAGCCAATCCATATGGCAAGGGTCACGGTATCTATGTGATTTCCGGTCCTCTGTGGGCGGCAAGTCTGGATGGAGACGCACCAGAAGGCCATCGAGGGCATCCGACATCCGTGGACTTGGCTACCAATCCTGATGGCCGACTCGTGTCTGCCGCGCCGGCTGCTCGCGCGGAGTGCCGCGCTGCTCATGGGGGAAGGTCGGCTGCCGGACGCTGACCGGATCGAGTGTGAGCGGCTGGCGGAGGGCAAGAACTCGAGTCCGCACTTCGGGTACGGCGCTTCGTACCGCGGGCAGGGGGGGCCGGCCGCGGCCGATTGCGTCGCGCAGTACGCGTGCAAGCGGCCACTGCCGGCCTACCGGGCCCGACGGACAGAGGTCAGGTCCCCGTTTGCGACCGGGTCGTGTAGGCGGCGCCCGGACGACGATCAGCCGTTCTCGCGTCGGTCCAGCGTGCTGCCCACCACCTTGGGATTCCCCTGCGTCCAGGTGCCGGTGACCCGTCGTCGGGCGATCCGCCAGCCTTCGGTCGTGCGCGTGAGCCGGTCCTCGTACCTGCCCCCGATGAGGAACTGGTCGCCGCCTTCGGTGTTCGCGCGGACGTGCTGGGCCAGGAAGTAGGCCGTCGCTTCGGCGGTATCACCGTCGATGACGGTCTCGATGTTGGTGACCAGGTGCTGTGTGGTGTCCAGCGGCGGCAGGAACGCCTTGTAGTCGACGAGCATCCTGTCCAGTCCGACGGCCTGGCCGGTGGCGAAGTCGCCCACGGCCTCGGGGATGAAGCAGGTGGCCAGCAGGTCCCAGTCGCGGGTGTCCATCGCGCGGGCGAGCCGGTGCAGAACCTGGGCGATCTGGATCTGGTCGTGGTCCGGGCCGGTCGGCGCGTCCGCGGGAGTGGGGGTGGGGGTGGGGGACATGTGCATCGTCCTGTCTGTGTCGTCTTGTTCGTCTGGTTCAGGTGTTGGGCTGCGGGGCGGGTGGCCGCTTGTGGCGGTAGAGCAGGGCGGTGAGGAATGCTCCCGCGGTGTAGGTGCCGGCGCCCCACCAGTAGGCGACGGCATAGCCGTGGGTGGCGGCCTGTGCGGTGGCGGTCGGCGAGGTGCCGTGTGCGGCGAGGTAGTGGTCGGTTGCCGCGGTGGCCAGGGTGTTGAGCAGGGCGGTGCCGATCGAGCCGCCGATCTGCTGGCTGGTGTTGACCACGGCGGAGGCGACGCCGACGGTTCCGGGATCGACGCCCGAGGTGCCGGCCTGGAAGGACGAGGTGATGACGTTGCCGATGCCGAAGCCGATGAGCAGCAGGGCGGGCAGGACGCCGGTGGTGTAGGTGCTGTCCGGCTCCAGGCCGGTGAGCAGGACCATGCCGATGGCGCCCAGCACCATGCCGGTGGGCACGACCCTCCGGTGCCCGAGACGGGGCAGGAAGACGTTGGTCGCCAGCTGGGAGCCGATGATGAGCAGGACGACCATGGGCAGGAAGGCCAGCCCGGTCCGTATCGGCGAGTAGTGGAGGGAGTTCTGCAGGTAGTAGTTGACGAAGAGCAGCACACCGAACATGCCGACGCTTGCCAGCAGGATGCCGCTGTAGCCGGCCGCGCGGTCGCGGTCGAGCAGGACGCCCAGTGGCAGCAGGGGGTGCGCTGCGCGCCGCTGCCAGGCGGCGAAGGCCACCAGTAGCAGCGCCGAGGCGGCGAGTGGTGCCCAGCTCAGCGGCGAGGTCCATCCGTCGGTCTCGGCCTCGGAGAAGCCGAGGACCAGGGCGAACAGCGCGGCGGAGACCAGCACCGCGCCGGGAATGTCGAGCGCCGGACGGGGTCCCTGACGCGGGGTGCGGCCGATGGACACGGTGGCCGCGGCCGCGGCCACCACGGCGATGAACACGTTGATGTAGAGCGTCCAGCGCCAGTTCAGGCCCTCGGTCAGAAATCCGCCGAGCAGCACGCCGATCGCGCTGCCGGCGCCCGCGGCGGCACTGAACACGCCGAAGGCGCGGGCGCGTTCCTTCGGCGCGGTGAACGTTGTGGCCAGGACGGCCAGCGCCGTGGGTGCCAGCAGCGCGCCCGCCGCACCCTGGAGCACGCGGGCGGTCACCAGCATGCCGAATCCGTCGGCCGCACCGCCCAGTGCGGACGCGGCGGCGAAGCCCACCAGGCCCGCGAGGAACGCGCGCTTGCGGCCGATCATGTCCGACACCCGGCCGCCGAGCAGCAGCAGACCGCCGAAGGCCAGCGAGTAGCCGGTGACGATCCACTGGCGGTCGCCGTCGGAGAAGCCCAGGTCTGTCTGGGCCGAGGGGAGCGCGATGTTCACCACCGTGCCGTCCAGGACCACCATGAGCTGGGCCAGTACCACCGCGCCGAGCACCCACCAACGCCGCGCGGACGTGCCGTCGCCGGGCCGGGGCGGCGCTCCGCTTCGAAGTGCAGTTTCCATGGACGTCACCATAAACGAAACCAGCCAGTTCCGGAAACGCTTAGTTCCGGAACCGGCTGGTACGCTGCTGGAGACATCGAAGGGAGTGCGTCGCGCATGTCTGGAACAGCAGCCGCCATAAGCGGTGCCGGCGGGGCCGTGCCGGAGCGTCCCGCCCCGCGGCTCGGGCGCAAGCGGGACCACACCCGTGACGCGGAAATCCTCAAGGCCACGCTCGACGTCCTCGCCGAGACCGGGTACGAGGCCATGTCGATCGACATGGTCGCCACCCGCGCCAAGGCGGGGAAGGCCACGATCTACCGGCGGTGGGACACCAAAGGGCACCTTGTACTCGATGCCATCTCCTCTTTGAAGGACACCGCGCTGTCCCCCGACCGGCTGCCGGACACCGGCTCACTGCGCGGCGACATGATCGCGATGATCAACCCGCGCTGGCTCGGCGAGAGCGAGCAGCGCATCAAGATCCAGTCGGGTCTGATGTCCTTGCTGTACCGCGCTCCCGAACTCGCCGCGGCCGTCGACGCCGCGATCGTCGAGCCATCCGCCGCCGCCTACCGGCAGCTCATGGCGCGCGCCGTCGAACGCGGCGAAATCCCCGCCAGCACGGACATCGACACGCTCGCGCTGATCATCCCGTCCATGAGCGCGTACCGCGTGATGTTCATGCGCGGATGCGCGGACCGGACATTCCATGAAGCCCTGGTCGACGAAGTGATACTGCCGGCGCTCGGCATCCGCCCCTCACAGACCGTCGCAGATCAGCGGTTCTGACATACAGCACGATTCCGTGAAAGCCACGTCGATCGAGTACCGAGGGCCAGTTCGACGGCCTGTGACGTCGCAGTCCAGTCCGGCTGCTCCGTGCTCACTCGGCGTTCCCCGCCTTCGTAATGTCTCCATGGCCGTCCGACGTATCCCGCCACCGACGCGCTCTGCCAGCTCGCGAGCCGCCTGGAGGTGAACGTCCTGGGCACCAGCCCCGGCTACCTGGCGGCCTCCCGCACGGCCGGTGTGCGGCTCGCCGACCACCACCCGGCCTCGCTCGAGCGCCTGGGGGCCGGGTGTAACGGCGGCCGCGCCGGGGGGGGCACCGGTGCGGCGGCGCGCTCTCGGTAGCAGTCCTTCACCCGGCGCCCCTCGCGGCCCAGGAGTTCCTGCCGGGTGAGGCCGACAGGGTCCTCGTCGGGAAAGCGCAGCCGGTACATGGCGCATGCGGCAGCCAGCTAAGACAACCGTTCCGGCTCTGCGTGGGGTGTGAGCAGGGCGGCTTGTCGCGGTGGCCGCCCGGGGCCAGGGCTGGAAGCTGCTGCGCGGGTGCCTGCCCCTCGGGCACTCGAATGGGTTATTAAATGCGGCGACTTTCAAGGTAGCACTCTCATAGTGAATGTGAGCGCGGAAACGTGATCAGACGCATGGACCAGCGATCTGGTACTGCCGACCGAAGAAGGAGTAATGATGGCCGGGAAGAGCATTTCGGAAGCTTTGGCAGGCTTGACTGCAGAAGACATCAACGTGGACGAGGAGGGCCGGGTCGAGATCAACAATCCGGAGATTTCTAAGACCCTGGCAGAGGCGGTTTCTGAAGCTCCTGGAAAGGGTGGCCAGACTCCGTCAAATGCTAGTGCCTGCCAACCCAACGGCTCAAAATGCAGCCCTAATGCCTCGCAGTGCAACCCTCCGAAGCCAATCAAGGCGTGACTCCTCAACGCCAAGGGGAAGGATCGTGGTGAATAGTCGCACTGACGTTGCTACGAGATTCACCGAAGAGCTCGCACTCTCGCTCCGCAACGACAGCCTGCACCTCATCCTGCTGCCCACAGAGAAGTGCAACTTCAGGTGCACTTACTGTTACGAGGACTTCTCTGTGGGCCGCATGAAAGATTCGATCGTCAAGGGCATCAAGGGCCTGATCGACCGACGCCTGGAGGGTTTGCGCTCTCTTAGCATCTCGTGGTTCGGCGGGGAGCCTCTGCTGGCTCTTCCGGTGATCGAAGAGGTCTCCGCCCACGTCATCAGAGTTGCCGCGGATCATTCGGACCTGGAGTACGCGGCCGACATGACGACAAACGGCTACCTCCTTGACTCCACAACGATGACCCGTCTGAGCGCGTTGGGAATCCGTCAATACCAGATTTCCCTCGACGGGCCGCAGAAATTTCATGATCGAACTCGCGTACAGGCTAACGGTTCCGGATCGTTCCATCAAGTATGGGAAAATCTGCTGGCGATTCGCCAGAGTGCAACGCCGGTCCACGTCATCCTGCGGGTGCATATTACCCCCGCCAACTTGTCGTCAATGCCAGAGTTTCTGACGCACATCCAGGACGCGTTCCTCGGAGATGCTCGATTCTCTGTGCTCCTTAAGCCGGTGGAGCGACTCGGCGGACCTAATGACGAGAAGATGAGCGTCATCGGCGGAGAGGAAGCACCGAAGATCCTCGCCGATCTACAGTCGATGGTGCTTTCTGGTGGAGCAGGCTCCGGCCTGCAGCCCGTTCCGGACGTTTGCTATGCCGCACGTCCCAATTCCTTGATGATTCGCGCCAATGGCGTCGTCGGGAAGTGTACCGTGGCGCTTACCGATCCCGCCAATGCCATTGGGAGACTCCGGTCGGACGGCACTGTCGAAATCGACAATGTTCTGCTCCGCCCCTGGTTGCGGGGATGGGAATCCGGTGACTGGAGTACCTTGAGCTGTCCCGCTAACGGACTTCCGCGTAATCAACCCACGTTGCTGCAGGTCGGTCCCACACGACTTGAGCCGGAGCGGATGTAAAAATGTCCCCCGCTGCTACGTGGCCGGGCTGCTCGCTCGCCGCAGAATCCCTCATGGACTATGACCGACCATCGCGGCGTGCTCTGGACAAGTGGGCAAACGAGCTGTGCGGTGACCTGAATTCTCTCAACTCCGCACAGCACCTTATGGATCAGAGAGAAACAGCGTCAGCATATATGAATCTCGCCGCCCTCGTCGTAGCTCATTCAGGTGACGTCAAAACCGCTGAACGACTGTGCTGGCTCCAATTGGAGTGGTTAGCTCGGCTCTCCTCCGATTCCGGTGAATCTTTCATCCTGCACAACACTTTGCAGCCATGGATCAATGTGGGGCGGCTGCGTGCTCTTCAGGGGGATGCGGATGGGGCCCGACGTCACTTTCTTCTGGCCGAGTATATGCGCGATCGCCGAGCTGTGCAGCTAGGTCCGTGCAGTATTCTGGCTGGCGCATGGCCGCTCATTCTGGCCGCCGAACCTGAGATTCCTGGCGTACTGTGGAATGTTTACGCAATCGATCAGGTAAAAGCATATATGCGCTCTGGAGATCCAGCCCGTGCGCTGGCTGTTATCTCTGGTCTGCGTCGTGTTGCCCCGCCCGCATCGCATCCATTCATCACCGAAGGAGAGATTCTCATCCTTCTGCGCAGCGGGCGCGCCAAGGAGGCCCTCGACAAGGCAACCAATGTGACCCCCGAAAGACCGTCCAGCGAGATGGCATTTCTGTTGCATCAAGTAGCGGCCATGGTTGCGTTGGGACATGAGGGGCGTGCGAGACGGCTCGCAATCAGTCTCACGGCGCTTGTTACGCGGACAGACCTGGAGTACGCCACTCCCGGCACTTTTCTCCGGCACCTCAAACAACTTGGGCTGCTTCTGGAAAAGGTCAGCGAATTCAATTACGCCCGTGCAATTTATCTCCGAGGGCTGGAAGTATGTGACAAACATGAGGATGAGCCGTTGCGTCTGGAGTTCGTAGAAGGAGTCCTGCGCCTGGCGCCGAATGATGCTGCATCAGCCAAGTGGCGTTCTAGACGGGATGACCTGCTCGGGCGATCCTTGTACTTTGAAGTACGCCGAAAGAATGGTATAAGAGCAGCGCACGACCATCCATCGATCCGTCATCTGGTAGCGGCCGCTGAATCGATGAGTGGGTGCAGCTCTGTTTCGAGTAAGGCGTTGAGGAGCAGCCGAGCGTGAGGTCGGCCTCCCCGGTCGGGAGCCAGTACGACTCGTGATGGCGGACCCGGCCGGCCAGGTCCGCCAGCGGCGTCCCGGAGTGTTCCGGGAAGATCCGGTTTTGACCTGACGGTGCCCGGTTGACGGGTGTGGAGGGGAGCCGAGCACGGCACTTGGGGATCATGGAGTTCTCTACGCTTCAAGATCCGCCGCTTCGAGATCCGCAAGGTTGCCGTGCTCGTTGCTTCGTCCTTCCCCAACGAGGTGCGGCCGGTCGACGCGTGCGTCCCGGTACTGTGTCGCCTACTACCCGACGCGCGGGCCGAGGAAGGGGAGCGTGTTGGAACTCACCGAGATGATCCGGGAATTGCGGGCGCAGCTGACGGCCGCGGCGGCGGACGGCACGGGTGAGTCGCTCCAGTTCGAGGTCGGCCCGATCGAGATCGAGGTGAGTGTCGCCGTCAGCAAAGAGGCGGGCGGCAGCGGCAAGGTGCGTTTCCTCGTCGTCGAGGCGGGCGCTGACGGCAAGTACGCGAGGGCCGAGACACAGCGCATCACGATCACCCTTCAGCCGACGTCCCCAGGTCCGGGCGGCACTCGCACGGCCACCCGGATCTCGGGGGCCGAGGTGCCGGAAGAACGCTGAGGGGTGAAGCTGGACGGTGGGGGGATTGGACATCGGCCGCGTCGCCGAGATCATCGTCACAACTGCGGCAGGTAAGGGGCTCCGAGGTTCGGGCTATTTGGTGGCGGCCGGGCGGGTTCTGACGGCGGCGCACGTGCTCACGGATGCGGTGGCCGTGCGGGTGCGGTTCGACGCGGACCGGCCGGGGGAACGGGTGCTCGACGCCGAGGTGGTCTTCACGAACGTGGCGATCGATGTCGCCGTCCTCTCCGTCGCCGCCGTTGCCGGTGGGCCCGCCCGGTTCGGCCGCGTGGGCGAGCGGGACGCGGTGCTGCGGTGCAGTGCCGTGGGCTTCCCGGCGTTCAAGCTGCGGGAGGACGAGGACGGATCGCGCTACCGCGACTCCGAGCACGTACAAGGCACCTGCCCGGTGCTATCCAACCGTCGCGAAGGCACCCTCGATCTGCATGTCCCGGCGCCGCGGGGCGACTGGGACGGCATGTCAGGGGCGGTGGCCTTCAGCGACGGCCGGATCGTCGGGATCGTGGTGATCCACCACCCGGCCGACGGTCCCGGGCGCCTGGCGGTGAGCCGTGCCGATCGCTGGGCCGAGCGCCTGTCCGCTGACGAACGGAAGACGCTTGAGAAGCTGCTGGGGACGGAACTCCTTCCGGATCGGCTGCCCGACGTGCTGGTGTCAACCGGGTCCGGCCGGACCAGAACCGGCTTTGAGGAGTTGTTGCGGGACATCGCACCACCCGAGTTGCTGGGGCGGGAGGCCGAGCTCAAGGATCTTGTGACGTTCTGTGCCGGACGGGAGCCGTACCGGTGGCTCCGGGGAGGTCCGTGGGTGGGAAAGACGGCGCTGGTGTCGTGGTTCGCGCTGCATCCACCCCGTGGCGTGATCCCCGTGTGGTTCTTCATCACGTCACGCCTGGCCGGACAGGCGGACGTCGCCGCGTACACGGAGGCTCTCGTCCACCAGCTCGCCTGGCTGGCCGGGCGGGAGCCGTCCTCGCACACCTCGCCGATCGCCAGGGACGTGGAACGCAGACAACTGCTGAGGGAGGCGGCCGAACACGTCGCTGAGGACGGGGGCACGCTGCTGCTCATCGTCGATGGCCTTGACGAGGACCAATCCGCGAGACTCGGCAGCGGTGTGAGCATCGCCTCGCTGCTGCCGGAGCACCCGCCGGACAACGTGCGGGTGCTGGTCACCAGTCGGCCGAACCCCGCTCTTCCCTTGAGCGTCAAGCCCACCCATCCGCTGCGTAGGTGCATGGTGCGGTGGCTCGACAGCACCCACGTGGCGCGGAACCTGGAGGACCAGGCACGGTTCGAACTGAACCAGGCGTTCGCGGGGGACGCCGTGGAGAAGGACATCGTGGGCCTGCTGGCGGCGGCGCGCGGTGGCCTGCGTCCCGAGGACCTGCGGGAGCTGAGCGGGCAGGCGCTGTACGCCGTGCGGCACCGCGTGGACAGCGTCTTCGGACGAATTCTGCGCTCCCGCAGCACCGTGGCCGGTGAGCCGGCCGAGCGTCGCTACCTGTTCGCGCACGAGACGCTCTACGAGGCCGCGGTGCACACGCTCGGACCGGACATCCACCCGTACCGCGAACGCATCGAGGAGTGGGCCGAGTCCTACCGCCGGCGGAGCTGGCCCGAGGACACGCCGCCGTATCTGCTGGAGTCCTACGTGCCGATGCTCGCGGAGAACGGAGACACGGCACGGGCCATGGCCCTGGCCACGGACGCCGCTCGGCACCACCGGATGCGTGCCATCACCGGCAGCGACGCAGCCGCGTTCGCCGAGATCGACGCCGTCCGGCGGGAACTGCGTCGCAAGAACCCAGGTGACGTGGGTGACCTGGCGGTCCTCACCGCGACCGAGGACACGTTGAGCCGCCGCAACGCGCTGATGCCGGCGAACATCCCCGCCATCGTGGCGCGGCTGGGGCAGCTCCGGCGCGCGGAGGGTCTGGCAAGGACCGTGGTGCCACCTTCTTATCGCCCCATGGCCAAGGCGCGCGCGCTCGCCGCCGTAGCCCGGGTCATGGCCGAGAGAGGTGAGCCCCGTGCGGTGGGGCTGGCGCTGGAATCCGAGCGTCTGGCAAGAGGCATCATGGAGGACGGCAGACCGCTTCCAGCCTATGACGTCTATGCGGTATTCAGGGACGCGGCTACCGCCCTCGCGGGAGCGGGGCTCGGAGAACGGGCCCGCGGCATGGTCGGGTCTCTCCGGACCGTGCTCCTGTACGGGGAGTTCGACGGAGATGTCGAGTACGGCCCTTCGCCTCCCTTTCCCAGGTTCTCCCATGAGCGTCGTCTCGCGTCCAGGGAGGCGGCCATGGCGCTGGTCGACGTATCGGCGGCGTTGCGTGGGCGGGACGCGCTGCTCGCCGCGGACATCCTGGATGAGGCGGAGCAGGGCGCCGAGGAAGAAGCGCACGCCAGCGGCCGTGTCCAGGTACTGGCAAAGGTGCTCCGCGCGTGCTCGGGCTCCGATCGTGAACGGCACTGTCGAGTGCTCGGCCGGATCGAGAGGACGGTCACCGATCCAGCGGCCGATGCACTTCAGGCAGCAGACACCCTGTCCGCAGCAGCTGTCGCCCTGCATGATGTCCTCCCGGAACGTGCCGCCCACTGGGCCCAGGAGTTGAGTCGGCGCTTCACGTCCGGCTCTTCGACCGAGCGTGAATGGACGCGCACGAATACGGGACAGATAGCCTATGCCCGAACCATCCAGACCCTGACGGCCCTCCACATGATCCACCACGCACAAACCCTCATTGACGCGTATGTCGGGGGTGAGGAGCTGAACCATCGGTTCAGGAGGCGATGGGAGGATCCGACGTCATCGGAGGACCCCATGTCATGGGCGGTTCTCCGTAACGACTCTCTTGCCGCGATCGCCTGCGCATGGGCGCGGGCAGGCCACGCGGACAAGGCTCGGGAAGCATTGCAGCAGCGGCGGAGACCGGGGCTCTTCGGGGAGGTGGGGACGGAGACCCGGAAGGCGGTGGCCTGCGCCCTGGCAGCGAGTGGGCTTGTCGCAGAGGCGGAGAAGTGGGCCAACTCCATGCCGGGCACTCTGGCCGCCATGGCGGAGCGCCTGTGCGAACGCGATCGGGACCAGGCCGAGCGGCTCGTTGAATCCGCAATGAACCGCTACAGCCCCATTATTGGTTACGCGGACACCGCGTTCTTCGAGGCTCTTGCCGGGGCGCTCGCCGCATGTGGAGACCAGGTCCATGCCGAGCGACTCGCCAGGCGTGCCGTGGGCAGGACGGCACGGGCCTTGGCCGCCGTGGCTCCTGCTGTCGGAGGCGGACGCGCGGCGCGTCTGACAGCGGACGCGCGCGAGTTCGCCGACCGCCCGTACATGGACAGTAATGACGGCCGGGACAAAGGACTGGCGGCGGTCGCTGATGCCCTCGCACGGACCAGGCAACAAGACGCCGCGCTGTCCTTGCTCGCAAAGTTCGTGCAGGATATGGAAAGCATGGACCAATGGGGTCGGCTGATCTCTGACGATCCCGGCCGGCGGCTGAATACCATCCGCATCCCATTGGTGTCCAGCCTGTGGGAATGGGCGCCGACTGCTGCCGCCTCCCTCGCCGATGATGTGGAACGTGACTGGGACGACAAGACTGGACCCGTCTCCCACATCCTCTTCCACACCTCGCACCAGAGGGAATACAGCGTTGATCTCATGGCGCGGCTCATAGCAGCGGTCGGTGACCGGGATATGCCACGGAGCCGCCGCCTCGTCGGCAAGCTGAAGTCGCTGTCCTTACCTGACGATGAGCGCATTCGAAGTGAAACATGGGTGCTGGCGGCGATGGCGGTCGCGACAACCGAACCAGATCATGCCGAGGCCCTGCTGCTGCGAGCTGACGCGCGCCTGCGTGAGTACACCCCCGATGAGCCTCTCACCCCCCGAAGCCTGAACGTGCGGGCGGTCTCCCACGCCGCGGCTGGAGACTACGAGACGGCCGAGGAGCTTGCCGAGCGGATACCCGCGGGCAGGGAACGAGCCACGTGCCTGGCCTCGGTGGCGGCGCTGCTGGTGGGGCTGCCGGACGACGCCACGCTTGTGCATCTCGACGTTCTCAGCGGTTCCCGCCCTCATCTGCTGCGTCTGGGCGCCGATCTGCTCGGCCCGCCCACGGCGGCAGATATCGAGGATCGGTTGAGGCGCGCCCGTCGGCTCGTCGCCAAGGCGATGGCGAGCGAGGAGTGGTATCACGCCCTGCCGGTCCTCGCTCAGCTGGACCGGGATGCCGTCCGGAGCGTCGGAGCCGTCGTCTTCTCACACCTGGACTTGTGACGCACTGCTCCGGAGCCCAAAGGGCTTCTGAACAGTGTTCCGCGTGGGTGCACCCGATGCGTGGCAGGTCGGCGGCGCTGCGGCCAGCGCGGTTGCGGGGCCGATGGGGAGTGATTCCATGGAAGGAGGTGGTGGCCCTGCGGGTCTGGCGTGCCGAGAGCTGTTCTCGGAAGGAGAGCGCGCGATGCCGAAGGTTATTCGTCACCCGCCGGGCAAGAGGCGACCGCGCAGCGCGCCGATGGCCACCCTGGATCTGAGACGGGCGGGAGAACGGTTCCGGCGAGCCGCTCTCAGCTATTGGCACATCGCGGCTATGCGCCTGGAGGCGCGCCGGGCAACCACCCGCCCCAAGAAGTGGCGCCGATGGATCTCATACGCCAACGTGACCAGGATGGTCTGGCTGGTCGCCGCGCTCGCTGTCCTTGCCTGGTGCGGGGAGGGCCTGTACATACTGGTCACACATCAGACGACCCCCTTCGAGGGGTGGCTGCGGGGGAACGCGGGGTTCGACGCCGTCGTCCGCTTCGTCGGTCCGGTACTCACCGCTTCGATCGCTGCCGTGGCGTTCCTGTTCTGGTGGTACAGGGGGGCCAAGCGGCGTTACCTCGCCAAGGCACGCAAGCATCCCCGGGAGTTGGTGCTCACGGCGGGGCCGGATATCGCCGAGATTGTGGGCCGGGAGGAGGTCGCCCAGGTCATCGCCCAACGGTTGCGGGAGCGCACCACCCGCAGGCCCTATGTGCTCGTTGGCGGTGTCGGAGCGGGGAAGACCGCTGTCCTGGTGAGGCTGACCGAATTGCTGGCCCGGCAGCATGCCGTGCCCGTGCCGATCCGGCTGAGGGACGTTGCCAGTGCCGCCGACATGAACTTCGAACACATGGCCAGGAAGCGATTCGCCGAGGAGGCGCCCCAGGGCATCCTGGCCCGCGCCAAGAACGAGCGAGTCTGGCAGCAGATGCTCGCCGACGACAAGCCCGTGGTCATCGCCGATGGCTTGGAAGAGGCGCTCCTTGACGAGAGTCTCCAGGAAGACCGGGACAACATCATCCGTCGGGCGATCGAGCGTGCCCATGCGGAGAAATTGCCTCTGGTCATCGCTTCCCGGCCGCACAGTCCGCTGGAGAGTACCCAAGCCGCGATCATGGAGCTGGAACCGCTGAGTGAGGAGGAGGCGCTGCACTTCCTGGAAGCACGTGTCCCGGAGACGGACGAGCGCCGGGTGGACTGGATCGTGGAGACGGCGGAGGTGACCGAATCGCCTATCTACCTTCAGATCGCCCGGGAACTGCACCGCCACGGAGCCTTGGAACGCGACCGTCCGCGCAACGACCCGCAGCGGTTGGACACCCGCAGTTGGGATCGCAGCACGCTCCGGCTGTGGCTGCTGGAGACCTGGGACCACGCCCTGTGCGAAGGCCGACTGCGCGAGGATGTCGCGCTGGCCCTGCAAGAGCGGCGCGACACCCTCGAAGTGCTCTCCGCCCTGGCGTGTGTAGGACTGCTCCAGGACAAGGTGGAGGTCGGCTTCGCCGAGTTGCTCGACCAGGACGTCCACCCTGGTCCGGCGCGACGCGCGAGGGCCCGTGCGGAGCACCTTTGGGCGAGGCGACGTGGCTTCGACCGGTACGGCAAGCGCGGGAACGCCCTGTCCGAGAGGCACCGGCAACACCTATGGGACGCGCTCTGCGACAGGCTCAGCGCCGAGGAGAGCAGACACCTGCGCGAAGGGAACATGGGCCAGTGTCAGGCCGCGCTCGCCCGCTTCGCGAACAACGCCAACAAGCTCGAGCTGGTGGAGGGATGCGAACAGAAGGTCCGTTTCCCGCACAGCATCATCCAGGCGTACCTCGGTTTCCGCATGCTGAGCCATCTGGGGGAGCGCGGGGCCGGGGAACTGATCGAGCAGGTGCTGCAGCCGCCCGGTCCCAGCCGCGAACTGCTGATCGCGCTGGTGCTGTTGTCACGTCAGCAGGCGGCGAAACTCACAGCCGAGTGCGGCAGTGTCCGGGCCGAGATGAAGAAGCAGATGGCGAATCGGTGGCGACAGGCGCCCGTCAGTGGACGTACCCTGGCCAACCGCCTCCACGCGGCCGCGAACCACCGGACGGATGACCCGAAGGTCCTCGACCTGTACGCGGCAGCCCTGGAAGTCGAGAGCGTGGAAGAAAACCCGAAACTGCTCAGCTGTATCGTCGGCACGGTGCACGCCCGCTGGGACAGCATCAAGGGGGATCGACGCACCGTCGAGGACGCAAAGCGGCGACTGCTCAAGCAACTCGGCGCGGCGCTGCGCAAGGCCTCCGACAAGATCGACACCACGCCGCTGTACGAGAAGCTCTTCGAGATCGGCATTGCGGAGCCCACCTACCCCATTCGCTTGGCCGCTGCTCAAGAGTTCGGCAGCGGCGGCAATGCGGCCTTCGCCGTGATCCGCGAGCGGGTCGGTCTGAACAGTGACCCCGTGCGGGAGTACAACGAGAGGATCAGCGATCTGAAAGCCTGGAAGCGGCAGGAGCACCAGGCATGGGCCGACGAGATAAGGCGCGCGAGAGCTGCCCGCACGTTCTCGCCGACCACTCCCGGCAAGATCATCGAACAGTTGCAACGCGACCGGCAGGATTTCAAGCGGCGGTACCAGAAGCAACGCGCCGACCTCATACGGGAGTTCGCGATGCGAGCCTGGATGCTGCCCATGCTTCTGGGCTCCGTCGACGACGCCCACCGCGACGAGGCCCGGGAACGCCTCACCAAGTGGCTGCGTCACCTCGACCCGAAGTTCACCGGCGGCGCTCCCGACCTGCCGCTCGCCCTCGAGGCCGCGCTGGCCCAGGGCTTCAAGTACGCGGCCAACCGGCGCAAACGTCACCCGCACACCTACCCGGGCAGTCGTGCCGACCTGATTCGGCAGGCGGAGACCGTGCTGCAGCAGTCTCGGTGCTGGTATGCGCAGATCAGCTTGCTCCAGGCGCTGTGCTTGTGGGAACTCCCGGACGATATCGGCCGCCATGAGCAGGACGAGGACACGTTGACATGGCCGGATGGCGATCGCCACGCGGCGCGCGAACCGTCCCGAGGGATCGGCGGGACAACCGCCGTGCAGACCGTGAAGCGCTGGCTCTCGATGGCGGGCACGGTGAACGGAGCGCGCGGACAGCCCGGTATGAGTCCTGACTCAACCCGACCATGCGTACATCCATTCGTCGCCGAGGCGGGCGACCTGGTTGCCCTTGCTTTGGAGACCGGGCAGGTCGAACGCTTCCTATGGATCGACGAGAAGGGGGTCGCCGACAACATCGGCTCCCGCACCCGCACCCCCACCCACGGGGCGTACCGCAAGCACAACCTTTGGATTCCGCCTTCGGCCGGGTGGAGCACCCTCGACGGGCGTGCCCAACGACTTGTCGCCGATCTGCTGGTCATGCTGAACCTCATCGAACGGGACGGGCACCCGGACGAGGTCGAGGAGCGTCTGGCCCGCGCGGAGCAACCCGGCATGCCGCTTCCGCCGTGTATCCGTACCGACCGCGATGCACTGCGGCCCGGCTTGCGGGCCGGTGTCTCCACCCCGCCCGTACCAGGCACCACCTGCCTGGCCGACTGCACGTTCCAGCTCTGCCCGTATCCGCCCCTTGGGTCCGTATCCCGGGGCGAGATCCGTGAGCCGTTCTGCCGCCAGCAGCAGGCCCTCTTGCCCGGACGCTGGCGCCGCTGTTTTCCCAGGGTCCTGCGCCGGAAGACGCCCTACTGGGTGGGTATGCGCGTCCGGGAACTGGACCGTTTCTGGGACGCGATGGCCAGGCGAACGCGCCACTCCTAGGACGTGCCGGAGCACTGGCCGACCGGCGCACGTATTCACGTTCGAGTGCCGCGGTGCCGGGTGTGCCCCTACCGGTCGGGGTCGCTGGGGGTGAGCTGTTCGCGGATCGCCTCCATGTCGATCAGGGACCAGATTTCTGCGATCCTGCCGTCCTGGTAGCGGTAGAAGACGTGCTCGACGAACGAGATGGGCCGGCCGGTGGGCGGTATGCCGCGGAAGCTCGCCGCAGGGGTGCAGTCGAACCGGATGCGGCACGCCACCTGCTCGCCTTGGACGACGAGCCGCTCGATCGCGTAGTGCAGATCGGGTATCTCCGCTGCGTCACGGCGCAGCAGATCCTGGAACTCGGTGATGCTCAGCGTCCGGTCGTTGTGCACCACGGGGTTGTGCACGAACTCCGAAAGGTCATGGAAGCGCCGCTCGTTCAGGCACGTGAGGTACTCGCGGTATCGGTTCTCAAGGTCAAGATCAGTCATGGGGTGTGTTTCCTCGATTCCGTGGGCACGGTGTCCCTCCGACGCGGTACCTCTGGCGGGGCGGTCCACCATCGGATTGGCACCTGAATCTACAGCCAGCATGTGGGGTTCGCCCGGGGCGGGCTGGGTCGCTACGGCCCGTCGTGTCCTATCGAGGCCAACGCCATGAGCGGGCGATGCCGGTGTAGTAGGCGTAGTCGTCCCTCGACCGGATCGCCGCCCCGGCCCAGCCCTCCGCCTCACCCCGTGTCGCGATCGTCACCGGCGGCTCGCGCGGCATCGGCCGCCAGACCGTCGGCCGGCTGACCGCCGACGGGTACGCCATCGTGGTCGGCTACGCCGGCAACCAGGACGAGGCCGAAGCCGCCGTGAAGGAGGCCGTCACCAGCGGTGGCCGGGCGATCGCAGTGCGCGCAGACGTCGCCGACGAACATGCGGTCGCGACCCTGTTCGACGCGGCCGAAGCAGAGTTCGGCGGCATCGACGTCGTCGTGCACGCGGCCGGGCGGGCGCACACGGCGCCGATCGCCGAGCTGGACCTGGCCGTCCTGGACGACCTGCACCGCACCAACATTCGCGGCACGTTCGTCGTCGTCCAGCAGGCCGCCCGTCGGGTGCGCCCCGGCGGTGCGATCGTGACGTTCTCCACGTCCGTGGTGGGGCTGGCCTTCCCGAACTACGGCGCGTACTCCGCCAGCAAGGGCGCGGTCGAGGCGCTGACGCTGTTCCTGGCCAGGGAGCTGCGGGGCCGGGACGTCACCGCCAACGCCGTCGCGCCCGGCCCCACGGCCACCGACCTGTTCCTGGACGGCAAGGACGAGGAGACCATCGCCCGCCTGGCCGCCCAGCCCCCGCTGGAGCGACTCGGTAGCCCGGCCGACATCGCGGAGGTCGTCGCGTTCCTGGCCTCCCCGGCCGGCCACTGGATCAACGGACAGGTCGTCCGTGCCAACGGCGGAATCATCTGAACCGCCCGCCGCCACCCCATCGAGCAACGAAAGGCTCTGTCATGAGGAACGACGACACCGAGAAGGTCATCCTGGTCACCGGGGCCTCCAGCGGCATCGGGGCGCTGTCCGTACGTGCTCTGGCCCGCGCCGGTCACACCGTGTACGCGGGCATCCGCCAGACCGCGACCCGTAACGCCACCGCGGTGGCCGACCTGACGCGCTACGGCACCGACCACCAGGTCGAGGTGCACGCCGTCGAGCTGGACGTCACCTCCCAGGACTCCGCCGACGCCGCAGTCGACCGGATCCTCGCCGAGCGCGGCAGGCTGGACGTGGTCGTGCACAACGCCGGGCACATGGTCCTGGGCGCCGCCGAGGCGTTCACCACCGAGCAGCTCGCGGACCTGTACGACGTGAACGTCCTGGGCACCCAGCGCGTCAACCGCGCCGCCCTGCCGACGTTGCGTGCGCAGGGCTCGGGGCTGCTGGTGTGGATCGGCAGCTCCAGCACCCGCGGCGGCTGCCCCCCGTTCCTGGCCCCGTACTTCGCCGCCAAGGCCGCGATGGACGCCCTGGCCGTCAGCTACGCCGCCGAGGTGCTCCCGTTCGGCATCGACACCGCGATCGTGGTGCCCGGCGCGTTCACCACCGGCACCAACCACTTCGCCAACGCGGGCGCTCCCGCCGACGTGGACTGTGCGGAAGCCTACGACCAGCGCCACCGACCCCTGATGGACGATCTGGGCAAGCGCCTGGCCGCGCTCATCCCTTCGGACGCCGATGTGAGCGAGGTGGCTGAAGCCGTCGCGCGCCTGGTCGCGATGGAGCACGGCACTCGGCCTCTGCGCACCCACATAGACCCCAGCCGGGACGGCAGCGAAGTGGTCTCCGCGGTCGCCGACCGCCTCCGCGCCGACTTCTTCCGCCGCATCGGGCTGGACAACCTGCTCACCGCAGGCAGCTCCCTGTAACGCCCCACGGGAAGGCGGATGGGACGGGGCGTCCGTCACTCGTAGAACAGAAACGGGGCCCTGATGCCGTTGGGGTCCATGACGAGTACCGGGTAGGGGGGCGTGCCTGACGGCGCGACGGCCGTCGGAGCCTGCGTCGAGGACATGTGCTGCCCGTTTTGGAGCGCGTGGTGGAGCACCCCCGCAAGCCCGTTGATGGTGAACTTGAGGGACGAGGGGGAGGCGGCGCTGTAGGCGAAGACGTGGCTTTCGTGCTGCGGGGTCAGCCGCACGCACTCAAGGTTGGTGACCGTATGGGTGGCCTGTGCCCCTCCCTGGTTCGGGAGGGGCACCGCAGACGGCGGAGGGCTGTCGGTGAACACCGCCCCGGTGTGGCGGATGGTCCCGGGCAGGAAATCGGCGTCGATGGCGTTGCCGATCGATGCGTTGAGGGAGGCGTCCCCGATCCGCAGATTCTGCGAGCTGCTGTTGAGGGCGCTGAGCAGGCTCTGGATCGCGGCCTCCACCGGAGCGCGCTGCGTCCTGGTGAAGGGATGGTTCAAGGCGTTGATGACGGCGTTGCGCCGTTGGACCATCGCGGTGTGCTCGGGCGAGCCATTCGTGAACAGGGCGTCGCAGTTCGCCTCGAATGCGGCGACAGCACTCTGCCACCCCGTTGTGCCGCGGGCGTCGAACAGAAAGTTCGCGTGCTTGTCCAGGTCGCGCTGGATCCGTTCGAACGGGATGATGTGGTTGAGGGACGCGTTCGGCCCGGCATTGTTGGCCATCGCTTGGGCGGTGGGTTCCCAGGCCGGGCGGCCCGGTGTGAGCTGGAGCTCGAAGCTCCCGTCGTCGGCGTTCGGCCCGAACTCGATCAGCCGCTGCACGGCGGCGTGGCCGTGGTCGTGCGCCGCGGAGTCCGGGGCGGGGCCGTCGGTGTGCTGCTGCGCGCTGACCGGCCCGGACATCACCCGCCGCGCGGTGGCTTCGGCCTCGCGCTCGAAACGGTCGGACGGGTCGCTCACCCGCAGGCCGTGGCCGGTGTCGCTGCCCGCGACAGGCCCCCGGCGCTGCTGGACGACATGGGTCAGCTCGTGGGCCAGCGTGTGCTTGTCCACGCCGCCTTCGCCGACAACGATGTGGCTTCCGGAGGTATAGGCCTGGGCGTCGATCTCGCCCGCCGAACGCCGGGCGGCGGCATCCGCGTGCACGCGTACATCGCTGAAGTTCACGCCCCCGAAGCGGGCCTCCATCTCGGTGCGGAGTCCTTCGTCCAGCGGCTGCCCTGCCGAGCGAAGGACATCGTGCACCGCGGACCGCTGCACCGCCAGTTCCTGTTCATGGCGGCAGCCCGTGCCGCGCCGCCGACCGATCATCCGTGCCACCGCCGCGTTTCCGACGGTGCGTTGCAAGGACGCGACCACGGGAGCCGACATGACCCCGGCGGCGGGCTGCGCCCTGGCAGTGGTCTGCCGCGTCGGGTTCGGCAGGCTCCGTGGACCGGCACTCTTCTCCGGCTGTTCCTTGGCGTGCATGTCGAGACGACCCTTCTCACGGCTTCCGCGCTCCCTCCTCCGTACAGAAGCGGAAGCCGTCCGGGAACGGTACGGACGGGCAACCCTGGTGCACATGACTGCCCTTCCGGGCACCGGGGCCGGGTGGAGTCGCTGCGCGTCGAGTTGGCGAGGGCAGAGCGAAGCCGCAGCGCTTGGCGGGATGGCGGGGCGGTGGCCGCCTCGGTGTCCTTGGCCCCGGCGGTCCGCTAACCGCTGGACAGGTGCTCGACTGCGCCGAGGAAGACGCGGAAGGCCTGGTCGGTGCGGGTGGTGTCGCCGGTGGCGTCGAGGTCCATGAGGAGACCGCGGATGACAGCGAGAACGAGCGTCGCGAGATCCGGCCGGCCGATGCTGCGCAGACCGTCCTCGAGCGGCCCGAGCCAGTCGGTCGTCGCGGTGCGCCGGAAGTTGGGCCACAGCTGCTGCTCCGTACTCTCGCGCAGCTGACCGAACATGCGCAGGTACGGCTGGCCGTCCGGGCCGGTGATGGAGGTCCAGGCGCGATACAGGGTGGTCGTGTACGGCTCGTCGGGCCGCACCCGCAGGAGGTCGCCGAATGTGTCGAGTTGGCGTTGCCGCGCGCGCCCGAGGACGGCCCGCAGCAGGGCGTCGCGGGTGCCGAAGTGGTAAATCAGCATGCGGGCCGAGGTGCCGGTGGCGGTGGCCAGCGGTTCGAGCCGGTCGGGGAGGCCGTGCGCGAGGGCGTGATCAGCGCAGGCATCGAGCAGCCTCTCCTTGATGTGCGGTTGCGGTCGTCTGCCCACGACTCCAACTTTTTCACGTAACGGCGGCTACGTCTACCGTTGATCGAAAGGCAGTCAACGTAGATGTGGAGGCAGCGATGAGGGTCGTGTTCGTGCATGGGGCGTGTGTGCGGGACGGGTCGTGGTGGTGGCACCGCACCGCCGAGCTGCTGCGGGAGCGAGGGGTGCCGAGCGTGGCCCCGGCGCTGCCGAGCTGCGGCGAGGCGGGCCCGCCCGGCGGCGTCGGCGGTCCGGGGCTGTCCGAGGATGTTGCCGCGGTGCGGCAGGTGCTGCAGGCCGGCGACGAGCCGACCGTCGTGGTCGCCCACAGCTACGGCGGCATCGTCACCGCGGAAGCCGCCGCGGGAATCGGGTCGGTACGCCACCTGCTGCTGGTCTCCAGCTATCTGCCCGAGGTCGGGCAGAGCCTGTCGGAGTTCGGGGACGGCAGCCCGGCCCCGTTCCTCGACGTCGACCCCGGCGCCGGCACCTTCGGGGTCCGCCCCGAGCTGCTGGTGGACACGTTCCTGCACGACTGTGACCCTGAGGTCCAGGCGCAGGCGGCGGACCATCTCGCCCGGCAGAGCGTGCAGGTGACCGGGCAGCCGGTCGGGGCGGCCGCATGGCAGCAGGTGCCCTCGACGTACCTCGTCTGCGCCCAGGACCGCGGCACTCCGCCGCGGCTGCAGCGCGAGTTCGCCCGCCGGGCCGGCAGTGTCGTCGAACTCGAGACCGGCCACCACCCGTTCCTGTCCCAGCCCGCCGCGGTCCGGGACCTGCTGCTGAGCCTGTGACGGCAGCCGCGGACGAGCCGGGCCCGCGAACCGAGGACCAGGAGAACCAGGAGACCGTCATGAGTGCCTGGGGAGAACTGCTGTCGAGGGCCTACCTGGCCTGCAACGGGCAGGACGTCGACGGCCTGCCCGCTCTCGTCGGCGACGACGTCGGCCGGCCGGACGGTTCGCAGAGCGGCGTGGGGTCATCCGAAGGCCGTGGTCGTGAGTCTGGTGCATCAAGGGGGCCCAGGAGTTCCCGTAGGAAAAAGCAACGGTGAGGAAGGAGAAGCGCACCGCCACCGTCGAGGGCTCTGGCTAGTCGGTCAGATCGGCCACGGCCACGATGTGGGTGGGGTGAACACGGACCAACAAGGTGCCTGGGCCTCCGATGCGCCTTCCGATCTCGTCGGCGAGGTCGGCGCCCATGTAGCGCGCCGCGCTTGCCGTGGCCCACCTCAGCAGTTCTTCGGGCTCTTCGCTGAGGGTGACCGTGCCCTCGATGCTCACGAAGGAGAACGGTGGCCGTTCGTCGTCGATGCACAAGGCCACTCGTGGATCGCGGCGCAGTGCTCGTCCCTTCACCGAGGCGGCACCGGTGGTGATCACGATGTCGCCGAGCGGTGACTCGGGGGTGGCCGCTGTCCGGTCCAGGGTGAACCAGACCGGGGCCGCATGGGGCCTCCCGTCCGGGCGCACGGTGGCCAACGTGGCCGTCCGGGCCGGTTCCGCCGTGAGGAAGGCCACCAGCTCGTCATCGCTCATGGGGTGGGGCATCTCTTCTCCATTCGGGCCGGAGGGGGCATGGGCGAGGTTGCGCGGGTCCGAGGAGACGGCGCGTCACTCAGAGCCGGGCAGCGCGTTCATGTAGTCCTGGATGCGCGTCACCTTGCCGTCGCGCCGGGTGATGAACCAGATGTAGCCGAGATCCCTGGGCGTGCCGTCGGGGCTTCGGTGGTGGCCGGTGGCCTGGACGATGGTCTCGTCGCCCGCCTCACGCACGTGGACGTCGGTGAACGGCCCGAACTCGATGACCTCAGGGAGCCGGCTCATGTAGGCCGCGATCGCGTCGCGCCCCTCCAGACGGCGGACGGCGCCTTCGGCCGCCCAGGGGAATTCGTGCGTGGCGTCGGGAGCGTAGATGCTCATCCACCCGTCGAGGTCGCCGGCGGCAAGGGAGCCGAGCGCGTCGGCGAGCCATGTGGGGAGAGCGGACGTGGGTGACACCGGGTCCTCCGATATATTTACGGACTGTGAGTCCAGAACACTCTAACAGTATTACGGACCGGCAGTCCGCAAAGGCGGGTGCGGGTGCGCGTCGAGGCCGCCCACCGGTTCGCCCCGAGGTCGTGCTCGCCGCCGCCGACGGGCTCTTCGCCGACGCCGGCGCCCCCGACACGGTCCCGATGGACGCCATAGCCGCCGCGGCCGGCGTGGGGAAGGGAACTCTGTTCCGGGCCTTCGGCAGCCGCGACGGCCTGCTCGACGCACTGTGGGCCCATAAGCTCACCGCCCTGCGCGAGGCCGTGGAGGAAGGAGAGGCACCGCTCGGTCCGGGGGCACCGTCGCGCGAGCGGGTCGTCGCGTTCCTCGACGCGCTGCTCACCTTCAAGCTGGACAACCGCCACCTCATCCGCGCACGCGAGGTGGCCTCCGCCGGAGTGCGGCAGTCGGAGCACTACAAGTGGATGCACGGCCTGCTGCGGAACCTGATCGAGGATGCCGCGCCCGGGGCGACGGCGGACGACACCGTATACGCCGCCCACGTCCTGCTCGCGGCGCTGCACATCGATCTCATCGAGGAGTTGCTCGCCGCCGGACGCTCGCCCCGAGCGATCCGCCGCGCACAGGCCGCGCTCGCGCGAGCGGTCATGGACGACGCTCGACGCCGCTAGGACTTGTCCGGCCGATCATGTGATTGCATCCGGCACACCATCCCGGAGAAGTGCCGACAGCCAGGCCACCCGCCTGCGCAAAGGCTCCCGCGGTGGACGGCCGCCTGGCTTCGACGAGGAGCGGTGCAAGAGGCGCAACACGGTCGAGCGGGCGATCAACAGGTTGAAGCATTCCCGGGCCGTGGCCACTCGGTACGGCGAACGCGGCTACGTCTTCCTCGGCACTGCCACCACAGCCGCCCTGGTCATCTGGCTTCGCGCATGATCGACCGGACAAGTCCTGGATGCGTCCTAGATGTGGTCGGCCGCCATGGCGCGGCGAACGCTCTCGCGGAGCAGGGTGCGACGCCGGTCGTGCAGTTCGGGTGGCTCCTGCGCCGTTGCCGCGTAGACATTGCTGACCGGGGACCATGCCATGGACATGGCGATCACCATGGCCATGAGGTCGAACGGGTCTCCCTGGCGCACCGAACCGGCGGCCTGGGCCTCGGCGATGGCGCGTAGCTTGCGGTCGTCGAGGCGGTCGGGATCGTCCACCAGGTGACCGGCCGGGCGCCGCTCCAGGCGCGCCCAGGTGGCCAGCCGGATGAGGTCGGGGCGGCGCAGATACTCGTCGTAGAGGCGTACGGCCCAGTCCGCGAGGTCGGTGGCGTCGATCGGGACGACATTCACGATCCGCTCCAGCGAGCCGAAGAAAATGGCGTCGAAGAGCCCTTCCTTGCTGCCGAAGTAGGCGTAGAGCTGCGCCTTGTTCGTGCGGGCCGCAGCCACGATCCGCTCGACGCGCGCGCCGGCGATCCCGTACTCGGCGAATTCCTGGGTCGCCGCTTCGAGGATGCGTTGGTACGTCGCGGCTCCACGCGCGCTCAGGGGCTGATCGGCCATGTGCCCAGGCTAACAGACAGAATAGTTGGTTTGCCTGGGGTCGCAGCGGGCGCTACGGTGACAGACCGAACAGTCTGTTTATAAGGATGCGCCATGAGGAACACGGTTGGCTGGCAGGTGGAAGACTCGTCGTCGACGCTGCGGCGGACGCCGCTGCAACGACGCGATCTGCGCCCTGACGACCTGGCTGTCAGGGTGGATTACTGCGGTGTCTGCCACTCCGATCTGCACGCCATCGGTGCCCGGGACGGCGAAGGCAGCCGGCCTTTGGTGCCCGGACACGAGTTCACGGGCGTGGTGACCGAGACCGGCCCCGCGGTCACCCACTTCACCGTCGGTGACCTGGTCGCGGTGGGCAACATCGTCGACTCCTGCGGCGAGTGCGCCATGTGCCAGGCCGGTCAGGAGAACTTCTGCCGCGCCATCCCGACCCTGACCTACGGCGGCACCGACCGGCACGACGGATCGACCACGCTTGGGGGTTACTCCCGCGAGTACGTGGTCCGCGACCGCTTCGCCTACCCCCTTCCCGCCGGACTGGATCCGGCCGCCGCCGCTCCGCTTCTCTGCGCCGGGGTCACCGTCTGGGAACCGCTGCACGCCCTCGGCGTGGGGCCGGGAACCCGCGTCGCCGTGGCCGGACTGGGCGGCCTGGGCCACCTCGCGGTCAAAATCGCCGTGGCGCTCGGCGCCGACACCTCGGTCATCAGCCGCTCACCGGACAAGGCCGAGGACGCTCGCCGTCTGGGGGCCCACGGTCTCATCGTCTCCGCGGACCCGGAACAAATGGCTGACGCCCGCGACCGCTTCGACGTCGTCATCGACACCATCTCCGCCCCGCACGACCTCGGCCCTTACCTGCGCCTGGTCGCCATGGACGGGACGCTGAGCCATCTCGGGCACCTTGGACCCGTCACCGTGGAGACCACCGACCTGCTCGTGGGGCGCAAGAAGCTCAGCTCCGCAGGCAGCGGCGGCAGGCCCGCGACCATCGCCATGCTGGACTTCTGCGGCGAGCACGGCATCACCGCCGACATCGAACTGCTCCCCTCGGCGCAGGTGAACGAGGCCCTCGACCGTCTGAGGCGCAACGACGTCCGCTACCGCTTCGTACTCGACATGTCCGACGTGGACTGACGCCCCGCGGCAACGTCCGTGACCGGAAGGTGGGGGTGTCCTCCCGTCACCGCGGGTTCTCGGCGAATGTACAGGTCATCGTGGATGCGGAAACCCGCTCGTGATGGCGGCGGCCCGGTGGGGCATCCGACCACGGAGACTCCGCGACCTCCGCGAAAACCCGTTGGCGGACCACGGCGACCACTGCTACTTTTCCGGAGGCCGTGCGAGAGAACGAGGAGGTGGTACCCGTGAACGTATCGACATGGGTGCTCCCCTCCGGGGTCACGGTCGGGCGATAGGTCGTCCGGGAGCGCCGTTCAAGAGCCCTCCCGAAAGGCACGACCATGCGATTCACTTCTGAACAGCGCCTCGACGTCGGCGTCCTCGAGCGCGAATTCACCCTCGGCGAGATCCCCGGCACCCTGTGGACGCCTGGGCCCGCACCTGCCCCGCTGATCCTGATCGGCCACAACGGCGGCTTGCACAAGCGGGAATCGCGGCTGGTGGCCCGTGCCCGGCACGCCGCGGCGGAGTACGGCTACGCGGTGGCCGCCATCGACCACCCCGGGCACGGTGGCCGGCCCCGTTCCGCCGTCGATGAGCAGGCCCGCGCCGACCTGCGTCGGGCGATGGCGGCCGGCGAGCCGGTCGACGAGATCTTCGAGTCCTTCATCGGCCCGCTGGTCGAAAAGGCGGTCCCGGAATGGCGGACCACTCTGGACGCCCTCCTCGCGCTGCCCGAGATCGGCGGCCCGGTCGGGTACTCGGGGATGACCGCCATCGGCATTCGGCTGGCGGTGGTCGAACCGCGCATCGCGGCCGCCGGTTTCTTCGCCGGGGGTTATGTGCCGCGCGCCCAGCGCGAGGAGGCCCGGCAGGTCACCATTCCACTGCTGTTCTTGCTGCAGTGGGACGACGAAGGGAACGACCGGCAGTCGGCCCTGGACCTGTTCGACGCCTTCGGCACCAAGGAGAAGACGCTGCACGCCAATATGGGCGGGCACGCCGGCACCCCGTGGTTCGAGGTGGACGACGGGGACCGGTTCTTCGGCCGGCACCTGCGGTGAGGCCGGGCCGTCAGGCCGGCCGCAGACGGTAGGCGGTGTCGGCCAGGATGCCGCCATCGAGGACAGCTCCCGGCCCTCCTCGATGGCGGCGGCCGGCAGATGCGCAACCGCCCCGATCGCGGCGGTACCGGCCCTCGGCGGCACCGGCAAGCAGGCCCCGGTCACCGGCGAAGACACAGCAACTCCGGTCCTCCGGCTGCACGACGTCCTCGACGACGCGACACGGCCTCAGCCACTCCGGACGGCTCCTTCGGGCTTGGCAAGGCACATGCGGGACCCCACCGCCCGACCGGAGACACGGCATGAACGCCAGAACCGCTCGTGTGACCGGCGGCGCCCGCGGAGTGGGCGCCGCCACCGCCCAGCGCCCTTCGCGCACCGGGAACCGATGACCGGCGGTTGCGGGATGCGGGTGCGACGGCCTGGTCAGGGCGTGGGGGCGGGACCTGGCGGCAGGTGGACCGTCATGATCAGGTGGCAGGTCTCGCCACCCGCCCCGCGGTAGGTGTGGGGGGCATCGCCGTCGAAGGTGGCGGTCTGGCCGGCCTCGACGGGGTGCTCCGTGCCGTCGACGACGAGGACCATCCGCCCCGAGGTGACGCTGACGGTCTCGATGACTCCGGCCTGGTGGGGGTGGCTGGCGTACTCCTCGCCGGGCTCCAGCCGCCAGCGCCACACCTCGACCGGGGCCGGCCCCGAAGCCGTCAGCATGAGCCGGGCCTCACTGCCCCGCTCTCCCGCCCACAGCGGCATCACGGCATCGGCGGACACCACGCGGACACGGCCCTCGGTCGGCCCCTCCATCAGGGCGGACACCGAGATGCCGAGCGTGTCGGCCAGCCGGACCAGAGTGGCGAAGTTCGGATTCCCCTGGGCCTTCTCCAGGCCGACCAGGGCCCCTTTGCTGACCTTGGCGCGGCGGCCGAGCTCGTCCAGGGACAGGCCCGCGCGGGCGCGGGCCGTCCTGACGTTGTGCGCGAGTGTGCGCAACGCTGCCTCCGTCTCGGCCACCTGATCACCATCCTCACCGGTCGGTCAGTTCGGTCAGTGGAATGCACCATCCAGTCGTTTGGTTGACAGAGGCTGGTCGTTCCGCTGTACGGTTCAGTCGTTCTACTGCAATGGTAAGGGATCGTCTCGTGATAGCTCTGCTGCTGGCCCTGGGCAGCTCACTGGCCTACGGATGCGCCGACTTCCTCGGTGGCCTGGGCGCCCGCAAGGCCCACGTGCTGCGCACCGTGATGGTCGCCGCCCCCGCCAGCCTCGCGGTCGAGCTGCTGCTGTGGCCCGTGCTCGGCGCCTCCTTCAGCCCGGACGCCGTCGGCTGGGGCGCCGCCTCCGGTGTGGCCTCGGCCGCCGCGTTCGCGCTGCTCTACAAGACCCTCGCCATCGGTCCGATGAACGTGCTCTCGCCGGTGACCGCGCTCGTGTCCGCCGCGCTCCCGGTCGTGGTGGGGCTGCTGGAGGGCGAGCACCTGGGCCCGGCCGGACTGCTGGGTCTGCCGCTCGCGCTGGTCGCGGTGGTGCTGGTCAGCGCCGGACACGGCGCGGGTTCGTCCCGCCCGTCGCGTACGGCGCTGCTGCTGGCCTTCGGCGCGGGCGCCGCTATCGCCCTGCAGCTGATCTTCCTGCACCAGGCGCCGTCCGACAGCGGCGTGGCACCGCTGGTCATCGGCCGGGCGGTCTCGTCGGCCGTCACGCTGACCGCGGCCGGACTCCTGCGCCGCAGGCTCGGCCCCGAGAAGCCCGCATACGCCCTGTCGGCCACCGCCGGTGTGCTGGACTCGCTGGCGAACCTGCTGTTCCTGCTCGCCGCGCGCAGCGGCGACCTCACGGTCGTGGCCGTGATCACCGCCCTCTACCCGGCCGGGACGGTGCTCCTCGCCCGCAGCGTGCTCGCCGAGCGCATCCGCAAGGGTCAGCTCGTCGGCCTGGGCGCCGCCGCGGTCGCGGTCAGCCTCCTCGCCCTCACCTGAGCGATCCCGTCATCCCCGTGATCAAGGAGCCCCGCATGTTCATCCACCCTTGGGACGCGGCCCTGGACGAGGCCGAATGGCAGACCTGGATCGCCGACGGCCACGACTTCGGACTGCTCAGCGTCAACGGCCCGCTCGGCCACGCACCCGCGGTCGTGCCCACCCACTTCGCCCCGGACGGTGACCAGCTGCTGATCCACCTGGCCCGGCCGAATCCGGTCTGGGAGTGGATCGAGTACGACCCGAACGTCACCTTCAGCGTGATCGGCGACTACGCCTTCGTCCCCGGCCCCTGGCGCGCGGGGCCCGGTATCCCGCCCACCGACGGCGTGCCCACCAGCTACTACGCGGCCGTCCAGTTCGTCTGCCAGGCCCGTATCGTCGACGAACCCGAGGCCAAGGCCGAGCTGCTGCGCCGCCAGATGGCCCACTTCCAGCCCGACGGCGACCATGCTCCGGTCGAGGTCGACCAGCCGCCGTACGGCCGGATGCTGCCCGGCATCCGAGGCCTGAGGCTGGACGTGGCCGAGGTGCGGGCCAAGTTCAAGTACGACGACCACAAGCCCGTCGACCACCGCACCACCGTCGCCGACCGCCTCACCGCCCGCGGCCAGGCGCTGGACGAGCCCACGGCCCGCCAGCAGCGGCGCCGCCTGGACCGCATCGGCCCTTGGACACCCTGACCGCTGCGTGGCCACGAACCCTGGCCCGACACCAGCGCCGCCCTCGACGCCCGTGCGCTCGCCTCCAGACCCAGGCTTGTCAGGTGCTGGACATGGTTGTGGGGGCCGGGGCGGCGGACCGTCCCTCGGGATCTTCCACGTGCCGTGTCTCCTTGGCCAGAATGACCGTCCCCGCCGTGAGCCCGCTCATCAGGGCGATGAAGACGACGACGCCGGTCACGCTGTGGTCGAACCAGAGCAGCAGCGCCGTGGCGAGCATCGGCGCGAGTCCGCCGGTCAGGACGGTGCCGATGTTGTTGGCGACGCCGACCGCGCTGAACCGGACCTTGGTGTCGAAGAGTTCCGCGAAGAACGCGGGCTGCGAGCCGAGGATCGCCGACTGCCCGGCGCCGAGGGTGACCAGCAGCGCCACCCAGATGAGCGCTGTGTTCCCGCCGTCGACGATCGTGAAGAACGGCCACGCCGCGAGCAGCAGCACCAGCGCCCCGCCGATCGACACGGGCCGCCGCCCGACACGGTCCGAGAGCGCGCCGAATGCGGGCACCGTCACCAGCTTCACGGCCGCCGCGATCGAGATTCCGCTGAGCAACGCAGCGGTCGACAGGCCCCGGTCCTCGGCGTACGCCACGGAGAAAGTGCCGAAGATGTAGTAGCCGGCGTTCTCGGCGGCACCCGCGCCGATCACGATCAGCATCTCCTTGGGGTAGCGCCGCCAGGCTTCCACGAACCGGGTGCGGGCCAGCCGCTCGCGCCATGTGCCGCTGCGGTCCCGGGGGACGGTGGCGCCGTTCTCTTTGAACTCGGCGGTCTCGTCGAGGGACGTGCGCACCCACAGCCCGAACAGCGTGAGCACCGCGCTGAGCAGGAACGGGATGCGCCAGCCCCAGGCCAGGAACGCGTCCTCGCTCAGCAGCCCGGTACAGAGCGCGAAGGCGCCCGTGGACAGCAGCGTCCCGGTGCCTGTGCCGATCGCGGGCAGCGAGGTGAGCAGCCCGCGCCACTTCGGCGGCGCGTTCTCGAACAGGATGATCAGCGCCCCGGTCTTCTCGCCGCCCGCCGCGAACCCCTGCACGAACCGCAGCAGGGTCAGGAGCAGCGGCGCGGCCACGCCTATCCGCGCGTACGTCGGCAGCAGCCCGATGGCGGTGGTGGCGAGGCCCATCAGGAGCAGCGTCGCCACGAGAACCTTCTTACGGCCCTGTGTGTCGCCCTTCTCGCCGAAGTAGGCGCCGCCGAGCGGCCGCGCGAGGAAGCCGATGGCGAAGGTGCCGTAGGCGAGGATCGTGCCGACGAGCGGGTCGCTGTCGGGGAAGTAGAGCTTGTTGAACACCAGTGACGCCGCGGTGCCGTAGAGGGCGAAGTCGTACCACTCGACGGTCGTTCCGAAGACGGCCGCGATCGCCGTCCTCGGTTGCAACAGCCGCCTTCTGCTTGCCACTTCGCTCATGGGACTCCCTCGTCGTCGGACGCCTGGAGCGGTCGAGAACCACCGTCGTACCACCTGGTGGTCCTCTTGTGCCGCTGAATGGTTTGGTGATGTTATGGAGGGGCCCACCTCATGGCAAGGGGTCGGCACCGATGTGTTCCGTTTCCGGGAGGAGACCCATGCCCGAGTCCGAAGCAGGGGGCGTGCGCAGCGTGCAGCGCGCGGTCGATCTGCTCGCTCTGTACGACGCCGAGCACCCCGCCCGCACCGTCCGCGAACTGGTCGACGAGACGGGTCTGGCCAAGAGCACCGTCGTCCGTCTCGTGCACACGCTGGAGCAGTGCGGCCTGCTGTGGAGCCGCGGCGACGGCCGCACGGTGCCCGGCCCCGGCCTGCTCCGCTGGGCCGAACTGGCCAGCTCCACCTGGCAGTTGCCCGAGGCGGCGCTCGCCCTGATGAAGCAGCTGAGCGAGGCCAGCGGCGGCGAGGCCGTGCATCTGTACGTGCGTCAGCGGGACGCCCGCGTCTGCATCGCCCGGCACGAGGGCACCCGCACCCTGCGGCACGTGGTCCGCGTCGGCGAGGAGATGCCGCTGTGGTCCGGCGCCGCCAGCCACGTCCTCCTCTCCCGCGCCGAACGCGCCGACGTCGAGGCGGTGGCCGCGACCGCCCCGCACGAGGACTGGCCCACGCTGCTGTGGGAGCGGGCGCAGCGGGCCGCGGTGGCGGGCTGGTCGGCCAGCCACGGGGAGCGCGAGGCGGGCGTGTCCGGTGTCGCCGCGCCCGTCTTCGGCCGGTCCGGCCGCGTCGTCGCCGCGCTCGCCCTGGGCGGGCCCACCACACGCTTCACCGAGGAGACCGTGGCCGACTTCGCGAAGCTCCTCGTCGAGTCGGCCACGGCACTCACCGCCCTCGACTGCATCGGAGGCACCGCCCGATGAGCACGCCACTTCTGGAGGGCGTACGCGTCCTCGACCTCACGAACGTCCTCGCCGGCCCCTTCGCGGGCTATCAGCTCGCCCTCCAGGGCGCCGACGTACTGAAGATCGAGATGCCCGGATCAGGCGATCTGGCCCGGCAGTTGGGCGCCGACCGCGCGCTCAGCGAGGACCTGCTCGGCGCCTCGTTCCTCGCGCAGAACGCCGGCAAGCGCTCCCTCACCCTCAACCTCAAGGAAGCGGCGGGCAAGGAGGCCCTGCTGCGGGCCGTGCGCGACGCCGACGTCCTCGTGGAGAACTTCCGGCCCGGCGTGATGGACCGCCTCGGCGTCGGCTGGGAGGTACTGAAGGGCGAGAACCCGGGCCTCGTCTACTGCGCCATCTCCGGCTTCGGGCAGACCGGACCGATGCGCGAACGCCCCGCCTACGACCAGATCGTGCAGGGCCTCAGCGGCATGATGAGCGTCACCGGCACTCCCGAGGCCACCCCGCTGCGGGCGGGATTCCCGGTCGCGGACACGCTGGGCGGCATGGCGGCCGCGTACGCCATCGCGGCCGCGCTCGTCCGCCGCGCTCGCACCGGCGAGGGTGCCCTCCTCGACGTGTCGATGCTGGAGGCCGCACTCACGGCGATGGGCTGGGTCACCTCCAACTACCTGATCACCGGCCGGACTCCGCAGCCCATGGGCAACGAGAACTTCACCGCGGCCCCCTCCGGCACCTTCGCGACCGCCGACGGCCACCTCAACATCGCCGCCAACCGCCAGCAGCAGTTCGCGACGCTGTGCCGGCTCATCGGCCGCGACGACCTCCTGGCCGACCCGCGCTTCGTCCACCCCGCCGACCGCAAGACGCACCGCGATCAGCTGCGCGCCGAGGTCGAGGCCGGGCTCGCGCTGCGCACCGCCAAGGAGTGGGAGGAGATCCTCTCCGACGCGGGCGTCCCCGCCGCCCGCGTCCTGTCCGTCCCGGACGCCCTCGGCCTGGAGCAGCTGGCGGCCCGCGGCTTTGTCCACCGCCTCACCTTCCCCGACGGCCGCGACCGGCCTCTGGAGGTTCTGGGCAGCGCGATCCAGGTGGACGGCGAACCGGTCGGCCCGGCCGGCCCGCCCCCGCTGCTCGGCGAACACACCGACGCGGTCCTGGCCGAACTCGGTTACGGGGAGCGGGAGATCGAGGAACTGCGCGCGAACGAAGCGGTGTGATGACCGAAGGTCCCGTACGTACCGAGGCGGCGCTGATCGAGCAGGACCGGGTCACCGACTGGTGGTCCACGGCCGTGAGCCGCGTCCGCCCCGGCGAGATCCTGCTCCGCGGCTACCCGGTGGAACAGCTCATCGGCCACGTCACCTTCGCCGAACAGATCTGGCTGATGCTACGCGGCGAACTGCCAACTCCCCTACAGGGCAAGCTCCTTGAGGCAGCCCTCGTCTCCGCCGTCGACCACGGCCCGCAGGCGCCGTCCATCGCCGCTGCGCGGATGGCCGCCACCTGCGGAGTGGGCCTCAACAGCGCGGTCGCCACCGGCGCGGGGCTGCTCGGCGACACGCATGGTGGGGCGGGCCAGCAGTGCATGGAGATTCTGGAGCGCATCGTCGCGGGCGCCGAACCGCGCGCCGTGGTCGCGGAGTTCAGGGAACGCAAGGCGTACGTCCCCGGCTTCGGACACCGCTTCCACCCGCACGACCCGCGCCGCGATCCGCTGCTCGCGCTGGTGAGGGAGGCGGTGGAGGCGGGGGAGGTGCCGGGCCGTGCGCTGGCCGCCGGTCTCGCGCTGGAGGCGGCGCTGGCGGAGGGCCGTGCCCGTCCGGTCCCGATGAACATCGACGGGGCGACCGCCATCGTCTACGCCGAACTGGGCTTCCCCGCCGAACTGGGGCGTGGCCTCTTCATCCTCTCCCGCAGCGTCGGCATCCTCGCCCACGCCTGGGAGGAACACGGGAGCGGGACCCGGATCAAGGGCCCCCTGCCCAGGCCCCTGCTGGCCGGATACCACGGTGTGGCCCCGCGCGACCTGGAGCGCGCGCGCCGTATGGGGTGACGTCACGGTGGGAAGCCGCGTACCGACTGGGGCACCAGCCATCCCGGCGTCCGAGGATATGGGCCGCTTCTGATGAGACCAGGTCCGGCGCATACCTGCGGGCCGCGACCGGACCGGGTGCTGTCAGCGGCCGGGGACGGGCAGGAGGCCCTCGGTGTACTGGGCGCGTCCGAAGCCGAACGACCAGTCCTGGGGCCCGTTCTCGAAGATGGAGACGAAGACGTCCTCGCCGTCGATACCGAGGGGCTCCAACCGTTCGGCAACGGTCCGGAAGACGCGTTGCTTGACCTCGGTCGTGCGCCCTTCCTGAGTGAAGATCTGGATCATCACGAGCCGCTCGCCGCGCTCGAAGCCGAGGCCGGCGTCGAGGGCGATGACATGGTCGGCGTCGTGCTCGGTGAGGATCTGGAATCTGTCCCGCTCGGGGATGCCCAGCACATCCACCAGGGCACGGTGTGTCGCGTCGGCGATCGCCCGCAGCTCGTCGGTGCGTCGCCCGCGGATGAGATCGATGCGTACCAAAGGCATGAGTGTGACTCCTTTTCCGCCGGGTCGCACTTCGACGCTAGTGACCGCCTGGCCTGGACGGAAATGCCTGTCGCGCGCAGTCCATGCGCGTGGGACATGGATGCAGGGTCATTGCTGACCGGCGGGAACGGCCGCAGTCGCGCCCACTCCGTATCCGTCAGATCACCTCGAAGGTGGCGCCGGGGGCGGCGTAGTCGACGGGACCGTCGAACCGCGCCGAGGCACGCGCCACGGCTTGCTGCGGGGTGAGGAAGCGGCCGACGTGTGTCACGATCAGTCGGCCCACCCCGGCCGTGCGGGCTGTGTCCCCGGTGTCCTCGGGCGTGTGGTGCACCTGTTCGCCCTCGACTGGTGCCTGTGCGCTTTCGGCTTCGCACAACAGCACGTCGCATCCCTCGGCCAGCTCGGTGAGGCTGGGGCACGGTGCTGTGTCCCCGGAGTACACCAGCGACGTGCCCGCAGCCTCGATGCGCACTGCGAAGGCCGGGATGCCGTGCGACACCGCGCGGCTGGTCAGTCGGAGCGAGCCGATGGCCGCCTGATGTCCGTCGTGCAATTCGGTTACCGCGAAGGCGGATTCGACCGGGCTGCGAGCCGGGGTGTTGGTGAGGAAATTGGCCAGCCGGTCGGCGATTCCAGGCGGACCGTAGAGAGGGATCGGCGCCGCGAGGTGGATGTCCGCGTACAGGGCGCCGTAGTAGGCGGTGAGCAGGTCCGCGCTGTGATCGGCGTGCAGGTGCGAGATCCAGATCGCATCGAGCTCATCCAGCCGCACATGACGCTGGAGCGGGCCGAGTGTCCCGCTGCCCGCGTCCATCCAGATACGGGTGTCCCCGCTCGACACCAGGTAGCCCGAGCATGGATTGTCCACGCTCGGGTAGGGCGTCGCGCAGCCCAGGACCGTGAGGTGAAGAAGCTCATCGCCCATCCCAAGATTCTATCGGCCGATGCGACCCCGGCCAGCGCCGCGGACTCCGCCCGCACGGCGGTGCGCGCCACTTCACGCGCTGAGCCGCGGGCGGCGGCCAGGGTCCGCCGCTCAACCGACTGCCTCCTGGCCGACGGTGAAAGCCCGCCGCCCGTCGACCCTGTTTCCCGCTTGGGACACCTACGGCATCGACGACACCTGCCAGCACGAGCCCCCCGAGCCCGTGGCGCGCGTCTGAAAGCCCGTGGCCGGGTGGTGAACGCGGCCACGGCGCGCCGTCCGGCCCGGTATGGACACCGATCCGGCAGGCCCGTCGGGCGGGCCGATCCGCGGTCGGGCCGCCGGATGGGGGCGTCAGGCCGGTTGGTGAGTTCGTGAAGTGGCTTCGTGAGGTCTTCGTCACCACCGATTCACCGGAGGGTATTGCAATCCATTCATGGAAGAGGAACCCTGCATAGACATATGCAGGCGGTGGTGCGGCCCCGAGCTCTGGCGTGCCCGGCCCCGCCGAGGAACGGCAGGACGGAGCACGTGGTGGCACAGGCCATGGTCGAACGGCGTTCCATCGACGTCATCCCCGACGAGGAGCGCCATGGGACGGCGTTCTCTCAGTTCACCCTCTGGCTCGGGGCCAATCTCCAGATCACCACGGTCGTCACCGGCGCGCTTGCCGTCGTCTTCGGCGGTGACGTGGTCTGGTCCGTGGTGGGGCTGCTCGTCGGCAATCTGCTGGGCGGCGCGGTCATGGCCCTGCACTCGGCGCAGGGGCCCCGGCTGGGCCTGCCGCAGATGATCTCCTCGCGGGCGCAGTTCGGGGTGCGCGGAGCGGTCGTACCGCTGGTCCTGGTGGTCGTGATGTACATCGGGTTCTTCGCCAGCGGTTCGGTGCTCGCCGGCCAGGCGGTCGGCAAGCTGACCCACCTCGGCCCGGTGCCCGGCATCATCGGCTTCGCCCTGGTGACCGGTGTCATGGCGACCGTGGGCTACCGGGTGGTCCACGCCCTGGGCCGGGTGGCCAGCGTGGTGTGCGCGCTGGCCTTCGTCTACCTGGGTGTGCGCCTGATGGAACGAGCGGATCTCGCACACCTCGCACACCAGCACCACTTCGCGCTGCCGATGTTCCTGCTGGCCATGTCCTTGTCGGCGTCGTGGCAGCTGGCGTTCGGGCCGTACGTGGCGGACTACTCGCGCTATCTGCCGCGCACCACGTCCGCACGGGCCACGTTCGGCTGGACTCTGGCCGGTACGGTGCTGGGTGCCCAATGGTCGATGAGCTTCGGCGTGCTGGTCGCGGCCACCGCCGGCACGGCCTTCGTGGACGACCAGGTCGGCTACGTGGTGGGCCTGGGTGGGACCGGTCTGGTGGCGTCCTTCCTGTACTTCGTCATCGCGCTGGGCAAGCTGACGGTGAACGTGCTCAACACCTACGGCGGATTCATGTCCCTCGTGACCAGCGTCAGCGGATTCCGCGGCCGGCGGGTGCTGTCGCAGCGCGGTCGTACCGCCTACATCCTGGGCATCATGGTCGCGGGCACCGCCGTGGCGCTCGCGGGGCGCACGTCGTTCCTGGACTCCTTCGCCGACTTCCTGCTGTTCCTGCTGACGTTCTTCACCCCGTGGTCGGCGATCAACCTGGTGGACTACTACCTGCTCTCCAAGGAGCGGTACGACCTGCCGGCCCTGAGCGATCCCAACGGCCGTTACGGCGGCTGGCGCTGGGATGCCCTGCTGGTCTACGGCGTCGGTCTCGTCGCCCAGTTCCCGTTCCTGTCCACCAGCTTCTACACCGGCCCCCTGGTGACTCCGCTCGGCGGTGCCGACATCTCGTGGATCGTCGGTCTGATCGTTCCGGCCGTGCTCTACGCGGCCCTGGGCTCCCGCCGTGCCCGCACCGCACCGCCTTCCCCCACGACCGCCGACGCGTCCCGCACCGCCTCGCGCGCCAGCTGAAGTGATCCGTCGCCCGAGATCACCCGGCGCCCCTGCGGACGCGTGCGGGAGGTGAGGGGCTCCCTCCGGGAGACTCGGCCAGGGCCTGCCCGGCGGGCCTTCCAGCGGCGACGGTCCCGCCCCGATTCGTCCGCGCCGGTCCCGCCTTGCGGGCACGGCCAGCGTGCTGGTCAGCGGTCCCGCCATGACGGTGACGGAATCCGGCACGACACGGGACGACACGACACGGTACGGCACGCGCACGGCACGCTCGCCGCCACCGTCGGTGCGCACGGCAGCCGCCTGCCATACCCGCCCGTGCCGTTCCGTAAGTGTGGCTCCCGCAGCGGGCGACGTCGGCGGTCATGCCGTACGGGACCCTCGGAGAAGAACGGACAGCGGCCCAGGTCATGGCCGAGCGGGGCACTGGTGAACTCTTCTGGCGACGGACATGGGGAAATCCTTCATGCGCTGTCCATCCGCAGGAAAGGTCCGGAGCAGCGCTTTTGTTGCCGCCCTGAGTTCCAGCTGCTCGATCACACCTCGCTGACCAGCAATAATGCAGGATTCCGCCATTGACTGGCGGAAAATCGCTGGTTAGCTTCGGTGCATGACCGAGGCAGCCCTCAGGGACACCATCGACGAACTGGACCGTCGCGTCATCGCAGCGCTCCAGCTCAACGGCCGTGCCCCGTGGAGCGCGGTGGCGCGCTGGGTGGGTGCCAGTGAGACCACCGCGCAGCGCCGCTACACGGCTCTGCGTGAGCGGGGGCTGCTGCGCGTGTCCGGAACTCTGGAGCTGGACCGGACCAGGGAGGGATCCTCCATGATGGTCCGGGTCCAGGCCCGCCCGGGTCGTGGGCTGGAGGCCGCGGCCCGGTTCAGTGAGAGCCCCGACGTCCGTTTCGTGGCCGTCGTCACCGGATCGGCCGACCTCATCGTCGACTTCGTTGCCCGTGACAACGAGGAGATGATGCGGATGCTGTTCACCGATCTTCCGGCGACCGACCTCATCACGAGTACCGAGGCCGTTCCCGTCATACGGTCCTTCACCTCGGCGGCGATGTGGGACACCGGCTTGCTCCCGCCCGCGGCGGCCGCCGAACTCCGGCCGGCCTCGTCCGCGCGCGACCGCCCCGACCGGGACCGCGCGCCACAAGCGCTCACCCCGCTCGAGCAGGAGATCGCCGCAGCGTTGAGGGAGGACGGCCGGACGCAGGTCAGTGTCCTCGCCCGGCATATGAACCGTGCCGAGTCCAGCGTCGCCCGCGCCATGGACCGGCTCATCTCCCGTGGCGTCCTCCAGTTCCGCACCCTCGTCGAACCGTCCCTGCTCGGCTTCGACGCGGAGTTCATGGTGTGGCTGTCCATCGAACCCGGACAGCTGGACGCCGCCGGCAGGCAGCTCGCCAAGCATCCGGGGACGAAATTCCTCGGCGCGACCACCGGGCGTTTCAACCTCATCGGACACATGGTCCTGCCCCGGCGCGCAGACCTGCACCCCTACACCAGCGAGGTCATCGGCTCGCTGCCCGGACTCATCGCCTCCGACGTGACGCTGCACCTCGCCACCATGAAGTACTCCTGGTACCGGATGGACCGACCCGTCTGAACCACCGGCCCACCCGCCCACCGGCCCTGCCCACCCTCGCCGCGCCGCGGCCCCTTCACCTCCGCTCCTCCCCGGCCCGTATCACCCTCAGGGAGTCACCCATGCCCTCAGAAGACTCCAGCCTGCCCGCAGAGAGCTGGCGCTGGCCCGAGACCACGTGGCGCGGTCACGTCGACGCCGTGCGCGCCGGACAGCGCCTGGTCCCGAACCGCTGGCCCGGCGACGCCCGCGTCGCCGTCGCCCTGTCGTTCGACTCCGACCACGAGACGATCCCCCTGCGCGACGGCGAGACCAGTCCCGGCCGACTGGCCCAGGGCGAATACGGCGCCCGCGTCGGCGCGGCGAGAATCCTGAACCTGCTGGCGCACTACGGCGTCCCCACCACGTTCTTCATGCCGGCCGTCGCCGCCCTCCTCCACCCCGAGGAAGCCCGCGCGTACACCCAGGACGGGCACGAGCTGGCCGTACACGGCTGGATCCACGAGCGGAACATGCTCCTGGGCCGCGCGGACGAGCGGGAGCTGACCGCTCGCGCCCTGGACACCCTCACGACGCTGACCGGGCAGCGTCCGGTCGGCATCCGGACTCCCTCCTGGGACTTCTCCGAGTCCACCCTCGCGATCATGCTCGAGCTCGGGTTCGCCTACGACTCCTCGCTCATGGCCGACGACGAGCCCTACGAGATCCTCGCCGGCGGGCGCCCCACCGGTCTGGTCGAGATCCCCGTCGACTGGATCCGGGACGACGCGCCGTACTTCACGATGGATCGCTACGGGTCCGTCCGCCCCTACAGCCGGCCCCGCGACGTAGGGGAGATCTGGCGGGACGAGTTCGACGCCGCCTACCGCGACGGCGGAGTCTTCCAGCTCACGCTGCACCCGCACGTCATCGGTCACCGCTCACGCCTGGTGGTACTGCGCGAACTGCTCGACCACATCACCGCGCACCACGACGTCTGGTTCGCCACCCACGCCCAGCTCGCCGACGCCGCCCGCGGCGTGCTGCACGGCTCCACCACCGCCCGTACCGTCCCCTCGGAGCACACGCCATGACCACCGGATCTGCCATGTCCGCCGGGTCCCGGAAAGAAGAGGGCGGCGTGTCCGCCCCGGGGAAACTGCGTGCCACTCAGCGCAAGGCCATCGTCGCAGGCACCATCGGCAACACCGTCGAGTGGGTGGACTGGGCGCTGTACTCGATCTTCGCGAAGATCATCGCGGATGAGTTCTTCCCCAAGGGGGACGGCGCGGTCGCCCTGCTGTCGACTCTCGCCGTGTTCGCGGTCGGGTTCGTCATGCGCCCGGTCGGTGCCGCCGTGCTCGGCGCCTACGCCGACCGCCACGGCCGCAAGAAGGGCATGACGCTCACCGTGGCCCTGATGGCGGGAGCCGGCTTCGTGATCGCCATCACCCCCTCCTACGAGCAGATCGGTGTCCTCTCGCCGCTGCTCCTGCTCATCGCCCGCCTGGTGCAGGGCTTCTCCGCCGGCGGCGAGTTCGGTTCGTCCTCCGCCTTCCTCGTCGAGTCCGCAGCCCGGGGCCGCCGGGCCTTCGCCGGGTCCTGGCAGCAGGTGTCGGTCGCCGGCGGTGTCCTGATCGCCTCCCTCCTGGGCACCCTCACCACCTCGGCGCTCAGCGACGGGGCGCTGCACTCCTGGGGCTGGCGCGTCGCGTTCGTCTTCGGAGGACTGCTGGGACTGGTGGGTCTGTGGCTGCGCGTCTCAGTCGAGGACACCGAGTCCTTCGCTCGGACCCAGGGCAGCGGCCGCACCCGCAGCAATCCCGTCAAGGCGATGCTCGTCGAGCATCCGGCAGCCACCCTGCGCGTCGCCGGCATCACGATCGCCGGCACGCTCACCTACTACATCTGGGTCAACTACCTGCCCACGTACGCGAATCTGACCACCGGCATCCCGCTGAAGACGGCACTGCTCTCCCAGACCCTGTGCCTGATCGTCTTCGTGGTCGCGCTGCCCTTCGCCGGAGTGCTCTCGGACCGGATCGGACGCAAGCCGACGATGGCCGGCTTCGCCGGCGGGTTCGTCGTCCTGGCCTGGCCGCTGCTGCACCTGCTCGGCAACAGCTTCCTGAGCCTGTTCCTGGTCCAGCTCGTGGGCATGCTGCTCATCCTCGGCTACTCCGCCAACTGCGCCGTCATCATGGCCGAGCAGTTCCCCGCGGAGGTCCGGGCCACCGGCATCGCCCTGCCCTACGCACTGGCCGTCGCCGTCTTCGGCGGCACGGCGCCGTACATCACGACGTGGATGCACGAGAGCGGCCACAGCGACCTGCTGTGGATCTACGTGTGCGCGGCATCGCTGATCTCCCTCGTCGTCTACCTCACCATGCCCGAGACCAAGGACAAGGACTTCACGTGATGCGGCACGTTCTCATCACCGGCGCCGCGGGCGGTATCGGCAGCGCGACCGCCGAGGCGTTCGCCGGCCAGGGTGCGTTCCTGACGCTCACCGACCGCGACCACGACGCACTCCGGGCCACCGCCTCCCGCTTCGGCACGAGCGCCGCGACCCGGGCCGCCGACCTGACCGATCCCGGCGCGGCGACCGCCCTCGTCCAAGAGTCCTGGGCGGCGCACGGTCCGGTGGACGTCCTGGTCAACGCGGCGGGCATCTACCCCTCCCTGGACATGGCCGACGTCGACGCGGCCGCCTGGGACCGGCTGTTCGCCGTCAACGCGCGCGCCCCCGTCCTGACGACCGCGGCACTCGCCCGCCTCGCCATGGCGGAAGGCCGGCCCGGCTGCGTCGTCAACATCTCCTCCGGCTCGGCCCTGCGCTCACGCCCGGGGGGCGGACCGTACGCCAGCTCGAAGGCGGCCCTCGAAATGGCCACCCGGGCCGCCGCCCTCGAACTGGGCGGACACGCCATCCGCGTCAACGCGGTCAGCCCCGGCTTCGTCCTGGTCGACAGCGACTGCAATCCCGTCTCCGCCGAGTACGCCAAGGCCATCAGCGTCAACCCGCTGGGCCGCCCCGGAACGCCCGAGGACATCGCCCGCGCCGTGTGCTGGCTCGCGGGACCCGACGCCTCCTGGATCACGGGGGAGGTCCTCCGCGTCGACGGCGGGTCGAGCACCGGAGCCCTCCACCTTCCCCGGATCTGGCAGTCCGACGACACCCGCGCCACCGCGGCCCCCGCACCCGTGGCGGCCGTCCCCACGACAGAGGAACACGCCCGATGAGCGACACCAGCCCGGAACGAGCCGCCTACACCATCGTCGGCGCGGGAGCGATCGGCGGTACTCTCGCCTTCGCCCTCGCCCGCGCGGGCCACCCCGTCACCCTCGTCGACACCGACCGTGAGCACGTCGACGCCATCCGCGCGCACGGACTCGTCCTCGCCCAGGGCGACGGCCGAACCAGCGTCCCGGTGACCGCCACCACCCCCGACACGTTCACCGGCCGGCTACAGCGCGTCCTGCTGGCAGTGAAGGCTCAGGCCACCAAGAGCGCGGTCGACTGGATCGCTCCCCGCCTGGACCCGGACGGGTACGTCGTCTCGGTGCAGAACGGTTTCAACGAGGACCTGATCGCCCAACACGTCGGCGCTCACCGCACCGTGGCGGCCTTCGTCAACATCTTCGCCGACGTCATCGAACCGGGAGTGGTCCAGGACGGCGGCGCGGGAGCCCTGGTCATCGGCGAGCCCAACGGCGCCCCCCTCAGCGCACGCGTCCGCGACCTGGTCGCCGACCTGCAGAGCTGGGGCCCCGCTCGGGCCGGCGACAACATCGAGGGCTACCTGTGGGCCAAGGCGGGATTCGGCGCGATGCTCGCCGCCACCGCCCTCGCCGACGCGCCCATGGCTGACCTGATCGACCGCCACCGCCCCGCCATGGCCGGGCTCACGGCGGAGATATTCGCCGTAGCCGACCAGCGCGGCGTCACTCTCCAGGCGTTCGACGCCTTCGACCCCCACCCCTTCCGGCACGGCGCGGACGCCACGGCACGCGACGCCGCCTTCGACCGTCTCACCGCCTGGCTGCGCACCCAGACCAAGGACCGCAGCGGCATCTGGCGTGACCTGGCCGTACGCCACCGCCCCGTCGAAGTCACCACCCACTACAGCGACGTCATCGCGTACGCCACCCAGATGGGGCTGCCCACAGCCCTCCTGCGGACCGTCATGGACGGACTGCGCGAGCTGGAAGGCACACCGCAGAAGATGTCCGAAGAGCGACTCGACGCACTCGACCGGCTCACCGGGCAGCCGACGCCCCGGCACATCCCCGCCGACGAACAGACCGCGCCCGTCCGGCGCTGGCTGGCACACCACCGCGAAGACATGGTCGCCGACCTGGCCGCCTACACCGCCCAGGGCAGCGCCAGCGACGACCTGGACGCCCTCGACGCCTGTCTCGCCTGGCTGCGCGACTGGCTCGACCAGCGGCTCGGAGCCCCGGACACGGAAGAGATCCTCCCGCGCGCCGAGGCCGGCGACATCATGATCCGCCGGTACCCGGCGCACGACGCCACCGCGGCCGACCAGCGCCCGGTCATGCTGGTGGGACACTACGACACCGTCTGGCCGACCGGCACTCTGGACACCTGGCCCTTCCACCGCGAAGGCGACGCCATCAGCGGACCCGGCGTCTTCGACATGAAGGCCGGCCTCGTCCAGGCGGTCTGGGCTCTGCGCGCCCTCCACGCGCTCGGCCTGCCCCGACCGGCCGTCACCCTCGTGCTCAACGGCGACGAGGAGACCGGAAGCCTCGCCTCCCACGAGGCGATCGTCGAGGCGGGCCGCGACTGCCGACTCGCCATGGTCTTCGAAGGCGCGGCCGACGGCGCCATCAAGACCGCCCGCAAAGGCGTGGGCCTGTTCACCCTGACGGTCATCGGCACCGAGGCCCACGCGGGACTGGACCCCACCGCCGGAGCCAGCGCCGTCGACGAACTCGCTCACCAGATCCTGCGCTTGACGGAACTCCGCGACCACGCGGCCGGAACCACCCTCAACATCGGAGTGATCGAAGGAGGCACGCGCAGCAACGTCACGGCCGGCCGCGCCGGCGCACACCTGGACATCCGCGTGGCCACCGCCCCCGAACAGCAGCGCATCACACAGGCCCTCGCGGAACTCCGCCCCGTCGACCCCCGCACCCGCCTTGAGATCACCGGAGACTGGAACCGCCCCGTCTTCGAACGCAGCGAACCCGTCGCGGACCTCGCGCACCTGGCGAAGACCTGCGCCCGACGGCTCGGACACGACCTCGCGGAGGCGTCCGTCGGCGGAGCGAGCGACGGCAACTTCCTCGCGGCAGCCGGTGTACCGGTCCTGGACGGCATCGGAGCGGTCGGCCACGGCGCACACGCCCGCTCGGAGAGCACCTCTGTGTCCGGCATGGTCACCCAGGCCGCGTTGACCGCCACCATCCTCACCACACTCGCCGGAAAGTGACATCCGGCCCGCGGCAGGACGCAGCCCCGCACCGGACCGCCCGCCTGGCAGGCGAAGTGCTCTTGCACGGCGCAGCTCGCATGAGATCGGTACACAAGATGCGGTGCACGCGGCACCGCCCGCGACGTGGAGCGGATCCGGAAAACCTGCGCAGCACGCTGCCGCCGCTCCAGCCGGCCAAGCCCCGGGACACCGTCCCGGGGCCGTGCTGCCCTGGCCCGCGTACCGGGTGATCGCCGCCGAATGCGCCACCGGCCAGTCCACGCCGGGCCGGCTCATGGCGTCCACCGCCTCGGTGATGAACGGAACGTTCTCCGCGAAGCGCCAGGGGAGCCGCGCGCCCGCCCAAAGTCAGTGGTCACTCGGGGGGCATGGGAGGCGAAGGCACGCCGCCACCGACGGCCTCGGCCGCGCCCTCGCCCTGCGCCTCGCGACCGAGGACGACGTCCGACTCGTCCTGCACGGCCGCGACCCCGCCAAGCTCGAGCGGCTCCTCGCCGAGGTCCTCGAGTCCGGCGCCACCGCACCTGTCACCGCGACCGCCGACCTGTCCGGCCTCGACCAGGTGGCCGGGCCGGCCGATACCATCGCCGACAGCGTCGACACCCTCGACGTGCTCGTGAACAACGCGGGCATCGGCTCCGGCGAGCCCGACGGACGCGAGCGCCGCACCAGCCGCGACGGCCATGAGCTGCGCTTCGCGGTGAACTACCTGGCGACCTTCCTGCTCACCGAGAACCTGCTCCCGCTCCTGCGGGCCTCCACGACCACGCAGCACGCCGCCCGCGTCGTCCACGTCTCTTCCCTGGGCCAGCACCCGCTCGACTTCGACGACCTCATGCTCGAACGCGGCTACTCAGGTACGCGCGCCTACGGCCAGAGCAAGCTCGCGCAGATCATGCACTGCTTCGACCTCGGCGGACGGTTCGCGCCCACCGAGCTGACCGCCACCTGCCTGCACCCCGGCAGCTACATGCCGACCAAAATCGTCCTGTCCGAGATCGGCGTCACCGCCGACACCCTCGACTCGGGAGCCGAGGCCACCCGCGGGCTCGCCGTCGACCCCGCCCTCGAAGACACCACCGGCCAGTTCTTCGACCGCCTCCGACCCGCCCGCGCGAACGACCAGGCCTACGACGAACAGGCCAGGGCGACCCTGCGCGCCCGCAGCCTCTCACTCGTGGACGGCCACCTCGCGACGACGCGCTGACCCGGCGCCGGCCCAGGCGGCCAGTTCGGCCCGCCACTCCGCCAGGTCCAGGTGGAGCGGCAGGCCGTGCGAGCGCTGGGTGATGACCGTGCGGATGGCTGCTCTCCTCGGACGTTCCAGGGGCGGGCAGATCAGCAAGGTCCGCAATGAGGCGTTCGCCAACCGCCAGAGCCAGGGGAACGTCATCGCCACCGCCATGGGCGGTGCTGGCTTGTGCTGGCAACAAGCTCAGGCTGACGGCCAGGCGCCGAACAGAAGGAACCCGGCGTCTTCGCGACCGTCGGCCACCAGGAATGAGGGAGCGCCCGGCACATGTCGTGTCAGGCGCGGCGTCCTCGGCCTGCCCGCGCGAGTCTCGATCGCCGCACGCGGGCAGGCCGTCTTTCGCGTTGTCCGCTACGCGGTCTAGTTGCCGCGCAGCACCGTCGTGGCCTTGTTCCCGGCGTAGTCCTCCAGCACGGCGACGACCTTGCTGGTGGAGCCGGCCATGGTCACTGTCATCGCCGGGCGGGTGGTACGGCCGCGGACGATGTACGGCTTGTTGCCCGACCCGTACGTCGTGGCGAACGACTTGGGCTGACCGTTCTCCAGGACGGTCAGGGTATGCCAGTCGGCAAGTGTTGGACGGGAGAAGGTGAAGGTGTTGCCCGATATCTTGACGGCGGTGGCGGGGTAGGGGCTGATCTCGGTGTCGGCGAAGGTGCCGCGTACACCTGTGGCCGTGCCGTTCTCGGTTTTCGCGGTCAGAAGGTATTCGTCCCCGTTGACGGGTACGCCGGTCAGGGTCGCGCTCGTCTGCTGACCGGTCACCGTGACCTTCTTGGTGAAGGGGTTGGCAGTGTCGAGGCTGCGGACCTCCAGCGTGACCGGCCGGCCGGTCTGCCTCGGGGACCATGTCGCCTTCAGCATCCCGTCGGAGCCTGCCTTGGCCGTCAGGCCGGCCGGGGCCGAGGACAGATCGAAGGACACGGTCGCGGGCTTGCTCCGGGATCCGTCGGGGCCGACCGCGACGAGCTTGATCGTCCCTGATGTGGCGGTGAACCGCTTGACGTAGTAGACGTCGTCGTAGATGCCACCGAGGTAGGTGTCGTCGAGATAGACGTCGTAGCGGCGGACCGTGTCGTAGTCGCTTCGGTGCCAGGACAGGAACAGCTCGTCGCTGCCCGGCAGCAACTGGTCGATGCGCAGCTTCTCGGGCTTGGCCGGGGTGCGGTCGACGCCGTCGTGCAGGGCCAGGGCACCCAGGTTGACCTGGTAGTTCTCGATCGGCTGTGCCCCGGCGGCGACCACGAGGCCCAGTGAGGCGATGTGCTCACCGGCGTACTTCGACAGGTCGGCGGACACGGTGGTCCAGCCCTCGGTGCGTTGACCGGAGCCGGACAGCGGCACCTGCACCACCTTGCTCGGGTCGGAGGCCAGCACCAGCGCGAGCCGGAGCTGGGAGTCATCGTCCGCCGAGGGCTTGTTGTACGTCAGGGAGAGGGACGACTTCGCCTTGACGCTCAGGTCGGTCTTGTAGAGGCGTACGGTGTTGTCGCTGTCGAGCCTGCCGCTGAGCACCAGCGAGCTGCCCCCGTCGTAGGCCCCGATCTTCTGGTAGGAGAAGCGGCCCGCGGGCGTGTACTTGGGGCCGTAGTCGAAGTCGGCCTTGAGCGGCGAGCTCGCGGCGTCGATCCACCACTGCCAGGTCACCGGGATGTCCTGGAGGTTGATGTTGCCCCATTCGGCGTCGTTGGAGAGCTTGCCGCCGCTCCAGGTCGACAGGCCGTGTCCGGTGTTGAAGGACGTCGCGAAGGTGCTCCCCTTGATGACCGAGCGCTCGGCGATGTACTTCGAGATGCCCTTCCAGCTGCCCTCAGGCGTGGTGGACCCCTGGGACGAGCCGGTCCACCAGCGGCGTTCCCGGTCGAAGACCGCCGACTGGGCCGTGTCGTCGGTCTTGTCCGCGTAGTCGGAGGAGACGAAGTCGGCGCCGAGCGTGGCGATGGCGTTCATGGGCGCGCCGTCGGCGCCGAGGTTGTCGTCGAGGTGGTACGGCTGGTCGAACTGGTACATGCCCGCCTCTACACCGGCGAAGACGCGTCTGCGGGGGTTGAGGCCCAGGCTCTCCGCATAGCTCTTGGACCGGGTGAGCTTGGACTTGTCCCACCAGTAGTTGAGGAAGACCGAGTCGGACACATCACCCTCGGCCTCGTCCCGGACGAACGGGGCGTTGACCGCGTTGAACTCGTTCTGGTACGAAACCCGGCCCGTGGCGTTGTCGATGGAGTCGTACCACTGCACATACAGGCCGCCGTCGCGCAGCTGCTTGAGGAAGCGCTTGAAGGTGGGGATGTCGGCCGCGGCGACCGCGTCCTCCTGGTTGAAGAAGTAGCCGTCGAAGCCGTAGTACCTGGCGACCTCGACGAGCTTCGCGGCGGCGGGGAAGTCGCCGGCGGCGTCCCGGACGAGCAGTTCGGAGTACGTCTGGTCGCCACGGTCGTTCGGGGAGAAGAAGATGCAGCCCAGCGACCGCACGCCGTTCGCGTGGGCGGCGTTGGTGTAGCCGGGATTGGGCAGGTTGACCGCCCCGAACTCGAACCACTTCTCCTTCCAGTCGAGGTTGGGGTCGTAGTAGTCCACGGGCACGCCCTCGGTGGGCATGCCGTGCCAGGAGGCGTACACATCGGAGTACTGCCAGTAGTTGAAGAGGTACTGACTGAACTCGTTGGTGTACGGGTGGCTCTCGAAGAAGGCGTTGCCGTAGTCGCCCGCGAGGGTGAGCTGCTGGGTGTCGGCGGGCAGCGCCGGGTTGCGCTGGGTCGTGGCATTGGGGGCGATACGGGTCTGCAGCGGCACCTTGGCGCGCAGCAACTCGGCGTCGGTGTCATCCGCCGGGTTCCACCGCAGCAGATCGGTGGGGGAGTAGCCGTGCTGGTAGGGCTGGTTGGCTCCGACGGCGCTCTCTCCCGTCCAGGGGAGGGTGTCACTGGCCAGAGCGGTGCCGGCGCCCAGGGTCAGGGCCAGTGCCGCTGCCAGGACACTGGTACGTGCACGGGCCGAGGCCCGTCTTCTGGCGCCGTGTGATCGTGCCATGCCTTTCGTCCCTTTCTCTCATGTGGTCCGGCCTGGGGGCGGGGCCGACCAGCTGGGTGGTGTCGGCCAGAGGGGCGGCTTACGGACGGATCGTGGTGCGCTGATCCATCACGTACAGCTCGGTGCGGGCCTGGGCGGCGGTCGCGCCCTCGGCGAAGCAGCGCTCGGCGGGCAGGTCCCAGGCGACGGTGACGCGGGTGCGCGGCGGGACGGTGACCCGGCGGAAGGCGAGCAGTTCGCGGCGCCGGGGCAGCACCGTCCCGCCGGTGCGGTGACCGAACAGCGGCGTGATGACCTCGGCTTCGGTGGGGGCGGGGTTGGAGACGTCCACCTCGACGCGTACCGATCGCCCGGACACCTCCGCGGTGAGGCGGTCGAATCCGACGCTGGTGTAGCGCAGCCCGAATCCGAAGGGGAACAGCACGGGGTCGGGCGCGTCCCGGTAGACGCCGACGGCCGTGTGGCGGTCGTTGTAGCGCACCGGCACCGCGCCGGGGTGGCGGGGCGCGGTGAACGGCAGCAGGCCCACCGGTTCACAGCCGCCGAGGAGCGCGTCGCTGATGGCCTCGGCGCCGTGCGGGCCGGGGTAACCGGCCCACAGCACGGCGTCCGCGTGGTCCGTCACGGTGGTGAGCACATGCGGCCGGCCCGCGATGACCACCGCGACGACGGGGCAGTCGGACCGGGCGCGCACGGCGGCCACCAGGTCGTCCTGGCCTCCGGGCAGGGACACGTCCGCGAGGTCGACGCCCTCTCCCGCGGTCGCCACGGAGGCGGGGCCCACGACGGCCCCGTTGGCGGCGAAGCCGTCGTCGTACGCGCGGTGGCTGGTGCCGCCGAGGGCGAGGATCACGACATCGGCGCCGCTCAGGTCGGCCTGCGAGGGCAGGCCCCGCGGGCATACGATCTCGGCCTGGGGCAGCGCCTGGCGCAGCGCGTGTTCCAGCGGTACGGCCGACCGCTCGGCAAGTGGCGGCACGTAGTCGCCCAGCATCGCGGTGACCTCGCGGGCGTTGGGGCCGGCGAGCACGACCTTGGTGAGGGAGCGCGGGGCCAGCGGCAGCAGCCGGTCCGGGTTGTGCAGCAGGACCAGGGACTGCCGGGCCAGGCGCCGGGACAGCCGGTCCGTCGCGCGGAACGCCGGCTCGAGCCGCTCCCGTCCGGCCGGCGGGGCCTTCTCTTCGGCGCCGGTCGCCTCCTCGGGCAGGAGGCCCAGGCGGTGTTTGAGGGTGAGCACCCGGCGGCAGGCGGCGTCGACGAGCTCGGCCACCCGAGTGTCCTGGGCGGCGGCCGACTCCAGCAGCGCGAAGGACTCGTCCCACAGCGAGAGATCCACGCCCGCCTCGAGGGCGGCCACGGCCGCGGCCGTCGGGCTGCCGGCCATCGCGACCAGGCGGTCCACGGCCAGGCCGTCCGCCATCACGATGCCGTCGAACCCGCACTCGGCGCGCAGGAAGCCGGTGAGCAGCTCGCGGTTGGCGCAGCACGGCACGCCGTCGATGTCGTTGTAGGCGGCCATGAAGCCCAGCGCCCCCGCCTCCACCGCCGCCCGGACGCTCGGCAGATGCAGTTCGTGCAGGTCGCGGCGGCCGATGACGGCGGACTGGCCGTTGCGTCCGCCGACCGCCTCGCCCTGGCCCGCCAGGTGTTTGAGCACCACGGCGACGCTACCGGCGCCCCGCGCGCCACCGGGCCCGCCCTGCATTCCGGTCACCACGGCGCGGGTGAGTTCGGCGGCCAGCAGCGGGTCTTCGCCGAAGCACTCCTCGGCCCGCCCCCAGCGCGGGTCGCGCAGCAGGTCGAGCGCCGAGACCAGCGCCAGATGCACCCCGCTCGCCGCGAGTTCGGCGGCCACGGCCGCCGCCGCCTCGGTCAGCGCGGCGGGATCCCAGCCCGCGGCGACGGCCAGGTTCGTGGGCAGCAGCGTCCCGCCGAGGGCCTGGTGGCCGTGGGGTGCCTCCTCTGAGAGCAGCACCCCGATCCGGTGACGGCCGGCCCGTACCACTTCCCCCTGGACCAGCGCCGCGACCTCGGCGCGCTCCTCGGGGCGGATGCCGTCGGCCCACGAACGGCCCGACCAGGCATCGGCGCGGAACAGCCCGTACAGCGCCCCGAGGCCGCCCCATCGGTCGATCTCGGCGCGGGCCCGGTCGGTGAGCCGGAAGCCGCCCCGGGGGGCGCGCTCGACGGCCTGCCAGCCGTACAGCCGCTGGTTGAGCTGGCCGACCTTCTCGCGCGGGGACAGCTGGGTGAGGACGCGTTCGACGGCGGCGGGCGTGGGGCCCTGCGCGTGTTCAGTCTTCGGCATGGGTGTGAGTCCGGTTGAGTACGTCCGCGTCGCTGACCGAGCTGTAGAAGGTGCGCCCGGTCGGCTCGGCGTGGACGAGGGATTCGATTCCGCGCGCGCTGAGCGCGCCCGGGTCGGCGGCGGTGGCGGAGGTGACGAGGGCGGGGCGCGCCCCGCCCCGGGCACCTCGCATCCACGCCTCGAACACGCCGCCGCCCGGGGACAGTTCGGCGCGGGAGACGGGGATGTCCTCGTCGTCGACCGGGATCACGACGGCCTCTCGGCGAGGCGCGGGACGGGGCCGGTCACGGAGCTCCTCGGCGAGCGCGGCGAAGCGCCGTCCGATCGGCTTCACCCGGCCATCGGCGTCGATGAGGCCCAGGCTGTGCTCCAGCTCCGGGAAATCCCCGAGCCGGCGTTCCACGTCGTGGGAGCACCACCAGGTGACTCCCCACAGCGCTTCGCTGTCGGCCGCCGCCCGGACCGTCTGCTCGCAGAAGTCCGGCGCCTGGTCCTCGGTGAGGTGGTTCAGCGGGGCCCCGACCTCCTGGAGCCACACCGGGCGCGCCGGGTCGAGGGCGAAGGCGCGTGACAGCTCGATCAGGTACGCGGCGTGGTGAACGCTCTCGTGGGACATGGCGCCGTAGCCCTGCGCGGTCCCGTTGAAGATCCACGAGTGCACCACGCTCATCTGGCCGTGCCGGCTGGAGTGGGCCGGGACGAAGGCGTGGTCGTCGGCGTACCAGACGGCGTCGTATTCGGCGTTGAGCCTGAAGTGGCGGGGGTCGCGCGGCCCGGTGCCGTGCAGGGCCTCCAGCCAGGACGTCACCTGCTGTGTCGTGGCGGGCATCCGGTTGGGGTGCACCGCCGAGGTGAACTGGTTGACCTCGTTGCCCAGCGTCAGTCCGAGGAAGTTGGGCAGGTCGTGCAGGTGCTCGTCGAACGCCTCGACCAGCAGCGCCTGGGCGGCGATGGCATCGGGGTCGCTGAACATGCTGCGCCGGTGCCAGTTCGCCAGCCAGCTCGGCACGAAGTCGAAGCCGGACAGGTGTCCCTGGAGGACGTCGACAGCGGCGTCGAGACCGGCCTCCCCGGCGATCTCCACGACCTGGCGGATGTCCTGGAGGGCGCGGCGGCGGATCAGGGTCCTGTTCGGCTGCACCACGGGCCACATCGGAAGGATGCGTACGTGGTCGATGCCCAGGCCGGCGAGGGCCTTCATATCGCGACGGGTGACCTCCCGGTCGGGGGCCAGCCAGGAGTAGAACCAGTCCTGAGAAGGCGTGTAGTTGACTCCGAATCTCAGCATGTCAACCTTTCAGGCCGCCGGCTTCCAGCCCGCGGAAGAAGTAGCGCTGCAAGACGGCGAAGAACACCACAATGGGAACCAGGGCGATGATGGTGCCGGCCGCGATGAGGCGCGGATCGTCGTAGAAGGTGCCGTGCAACCGGTTCAGGCCGACGGTGAGGGTGTAGTTCTGCTCGTCCGACAGGACGATCAGGGGCCAGAGGAAGTCATTCCACGAGCCGACGAAGGCGAAGATCGCAACCACCGTGATCACGCCCTTGACCTGGGGCACGGAAACCCGGATGAACCGCTGCCAGGCGTTGGCGCCGTCGACGATGGCGGCCTCTTCGAACTCCGCGGGAAGGTTGCGGAAGGCGTTGCGCATCAGCATCACGTTCAGCGCCGCCACCAGGGTCGGCAGGACGACCCCGAACAGCGTGTTCACCAGCCCGGCGGTCCTGATCGTGAGGAACTGCGCGATCAGGACGGTCTCGGAGGGGACCAGCAGGGCGGCCACGACGACCGCGGTCGCCAGGCCTCTGCCGCGGAAGCGCAGCTTGCCCAGCGCATAGCCGGCGCAGGTGGCTCCGACAACGTTGCCAACCACGGCCATGGCCGCCACCGCCAGGGAGTTCAGCAGATAGCGCGGCACGGGGACGCGGTCGAGCACCGTGGCGAAGTGGTCGAGCGTGGGATGTTCGGGGATCAGCTGGGGCGGCCGGGTGTACAGGGGTTCGCCGGCGCCTTTGAGCGACAGCGAGAGCTGCCACACCAGCGGTCCCGCCAGGAGCACGACCATGAGCAGGAGGGCGAGATAGCGCGCCACGGAGCCCGGCCGGGCCCTGCGCCGCCGGGCGGCCGTGGGGTGCGCGCGTGGGGAGGGATGAGCCATCAGGAACTCCTCTGCTTCCGCTGCATGGCGAGTTGCACCAGCAGCAGCGCGCCGAGGACCACGAACATGAAGAGACTGATCGCGCCCGCGTATCCGGTGCGCGCCTGCAGCCCCGTGCCCTCGCGCTGGATCAGCATGGTCATGGTGAGATCGCCTCCCCCCACTCCTCCGGTGCCGCCGGTGAGGACATAGATCTCACCGAACACCCGGAAGGCCGCCACGGAGGACAGCACGGCGATAAGTGTCATCGTCGAGCGCACCCCGGGAACCGTGACGTTGAGGAAGGTGCGCACCACGCCGGCGCCGTCCATGGCCGCCGCGTCGTACAGGCTCTGATCGATGTTGGCCAGGGCCGCGAGGTAGATGACCATGTAGTAGCCCAGGCCGGTCCACACCGTCACGAACATCGCGCTGAAGAGCAGCAGCCACCGGTCGCTGAGGAAAGGCACGGGCCCGGCGACCATGTGGAGCGTGCTGAACAGCGCGTTGACCAGGCCCCGCTTGTCGAGCATGTTCGTCCAGATCAGCCCGACGACGACCGGCGACATGACGACGGGCAGATACATGGTGGTGCGGAAGAAACCCGAAAGCCGTCCCGCTCCGCTCACCAGCGTGGCGAGGATGAGCGGGAGGACCACCACGCAGGGCACCACGCACACGGTGTAGAGCGTGGAGTTCAGCAGGGCCGTGGTGAAGCGCTCGTCGTCGAACATCCGCTGGAAGTTCTCCCAGCCGACGAACTGCCCCTGCCGCAGCAGCGTCGAGTCCGTGAAGGCCAGTCCCAGCGTGTTCGCGAACGGCACCATGACCATGAGCACGATGACGGTCAGCGCGGGCAGCAGAAACAGCCACGGGGTCAGGATCCAGCGATGCGTTGCCAGGACGGTCCCCCCGCGGCGAGGCCGGCGGCCGCCTCGCTTCAGGGGGGTCCCACGCTGAACGGAGAGCGTCACTTGTCCGCGTCCAGGCGCTCGTTGGAGTACCGGACGGAGTCGTCCAGCGCCTTCTTCGCCGACTTCTTGCCCAGCAGCGCCTGGGCTATCTGCTCACGCAGCGTCTGGCTGTCGGCCGCCCCGGAGAACGCCGGCGGCCACCACACGACCGCCTTCTTCACCTGTTCGGCGCTCTCCAGCCGCACCTCGGTGGCGAGGTCCCCGTCGTCCTTGGTGAAGTACGGGTCGTCCAGTGTCCCGGCCGACGAGGGGAAGACCGACGCCTTCTTGGCGAAGGAGAGCTGATGGGCGGAGTTCGTCACATACTTGGCGAAGGCGCTGGCCAGGGCCTGGTTCTTGCTGCCCGCGTTGACGACCAGGGACTCGATGTACATGTTGGGAGCGCTGTTGCTGATCCGCGGCCCGATGCCCAGATTCTTGTAGACCTCGGGCGCGGTGGCCTTGAGGTCGCCCAGCGTGTAGGAGCTGCCGGGCAGATAGGCCACGTGGCCCGCCTTGAACTCCTCGGCCTCCTTCGTCTGAAGGTTGTTCAGCGCTTCCTCGTCCATGCCCTTCTTGGCGTACAGCTTGCGGAACCGCTCGACGTACTCCACGCCCTTGGCGTCGTTGTACGTGAACTTCTCGCCGCGCTTGTCCATGAGCGGCACGCCGTACTCGCCGAAGGTCTCGATGGCGGGCATCCTGGCGATCATCATGGTGTCCGAGCAGTTCTCGGCCATGGTTTCCGCCTGGTCGAACAGCTCGTCGTAGTTCGCGGGCAGCTTGTCGGGGTTCAGCCCGCACTTCTTGAACAGGGCCTTGTTGAAGAACGACGGCCCCGTGTTCAGGTACCACGGGTAACCGTACGTGCCGCCGCCCAGACCCTTGAACGTCATGGCCTCCCATGCCTTGCCCAGGTACGCGCGCTTGGCCTCCGCGTCGGTCTTGTTGAGGTCGAGCAGTACGCCCGCCTGCGCCAGGGTGTAGGCGGCCTCCGGCCCCATGTCGACGACATCGGGGAGGGAGCCCGCCGCGGCGTCCGCCGACAGCTTGTCCTGGTAGCCCTCGGCGGGCTGGTCCACCCATGTGATGTCGGTGCCCGGGTGGGCCTTCTCGAACGCGGCGATGAGGTCGTTGAAGTACGGGGTGAACTTGTCGTTCTTCAGGTTCCACGTCTGGAAGGTGATCTTGCCGGACAGCTTTCCGTCCGATGACGTGCCCGTCGAGCCGCCGCCGCCACCGCCGGTGACGCAGGCGGACAGCATCAACGATCCGGCAGCGAGCCCCGCGGTGAACGCGGTCCGTCTTCCCACTGACTTCATTCGTTGTCTCCTCACAGGGGATGTCTGGTGGCGCCTTCGTGTCAGGTGGCGATCCGCAGGGTCGCCACCTGGAAGGGGCCGAGATACAAGGCGGCGCCGTCGGCGGGACGGCGGGTGCCGGCCCGCGTCCGCGGCAGCGCCGCGGGCAGGTCGTCCTCGACGGCGCCCTCGGTCGAAAGCTCGCGCTCCAGCAGATCGGTCTCCCATACGACGGCGTCCACGCCGAGCTCCGCGCAGGGTCGCAGCAGGGCCTGTGCCGGGCTGCCCTGCGTCTCGTAGACGCGCACCACGAGGTCCCCCGAGCCGTCGTCGGCGAGTTTGACCCAGTCGACGATCGCGTGGCCGGCCAGCGGCTCCAGCGCCACGAGGGGTTCCAGCGGCGGGAGCGCCGCGAGGTCGGGTGCGTTGAACGCGGCGGCGGCCTCCACCGTGGCGGGCACGTCGGCGCCGGGGAGCAGCGCCCAGCGGAAGTGGTGGCGGCCCGCGTCGGCGTCCGGGTCGGGGAAGCGGCTGCCGCGCAGCAGCGAGAGCCGGACCACGGTGGAGTCGCGGTCGGCGCGCGCGTCGGCGCCGTACATGGTGTCATTGAGGACGGCCACGCCGAAGCCGGCGTCGGCCACCTGTATGTAGCGGTGCATGGCGGCCTCGAACATCGCGTCCTCCGCCGCGGTGTTCACCACAAGCGGCCGCTCGACGTATCCGTACTGCGTCTCGAACCGCGCCGTTCGGGCCATGACGTGGACCGGCAGGGCGACCTTGAGCAGCCGCTCACGCTCCTGCCAGTCGACCTCGCACTCCGTCTCGAACCGCCCGGTGCCCGCCCTCAGCCACATCGTCAGCGTGACCGTCGACGCGCCGAACCGCCGGACGACCTCGACACCGGCGTCGGGTCCGTCCTGGACCACCGTACGGCTGGTCACGTCGTCGACCACCTGGAAGTTCCGCAGGGCGTGGCGGTCCACGTCCCACGCGTCCCACCGCACCGGCTCGTCGCGGAACAGCTGCAGTACGCCCGCGCGCCCGCCGGGCGGCACCACCTCGCGGCCACCGCGCAGGTCGTACAGCGAGGTGACGTGGCCGTCGGCGTCGACGACGACCCGCAGCAGGCCGTCGTCCAGAACGGTGGCACCGGCCTCCCCGTCGGAGACCCGGACGGGTCGCGGCTCCCCCGCCGCGTCGGCGGCGCGCGCGGACCCGAACGGAGGGAGCGGCCCCGCCGGCTGCCCGGCCGTCGGAGTGCCGAGCGCCTCGGCGGCCTGGTCGATGAGCTCGCGCAGGCGGGCCTCGGTGGCCTCGTAGGTGTCCCGGGCCTCGCGGTGCACCCAGCTGATCGAGGTCCCCGGGAGGATGTCGTGGAACTGGTGCAGGAGCACGGTCCGCCAGATCTCGTCGAGGCTCTCCCGCGGATAGGGCGCTCCCCGCAGGACCGCGGCCGCGGCGCCGAGGTACTCGGCCGCCCGGAGCAGCGACTCACAGCGCCGGTTGTGCCGCTTCATCGCCACCTGGGACGTCAGGGTGCCCCGGTGCAGCTCCAGGTACAGCTCTCCCCGGTGGACGGGGGCCAGCGGCGGCGCGGCCGACTCGACCTCGCGCAGCTCCGCCTCGGCGTCCTCGAAGAACTCCGTGGGAGTCCGGGACACCACGCGTGGCGCGCCCTCCAGGTCGGCGAAGCGGCGCAGCCGTTCGGCCATCTCCCGGGTGGGGCCGCCACCGCCGTCGCCGTAGCCGTAGGGCAGCAGCGAGTGCGAGGCGATCGCCTTGTCCTTGAAGTTGGTGACCGCGTGGCGCAGTTCGCGGGCCGTGACCTCGGCGGCATAGGTCTCCGCGGGCGGGAAGTGGGTGAAGATCCGGGTGCCGTCGATGCCCTCCCACCAGAAGGAGTGGTGCGGGAAGGTCGTGGTGTCGTTCCAGGAGATCTTCTGGGTCAGGAACCAGCGGGCCCCGGCCCGGCGTGCCAACTGCGGCAGCGCGCCCGAGTAGCCGAACGAGTCGGGCAGCCACACCTCCCGCGCCTCGATGTCGAAGCGGCTGAGGAAGTACCGCTTGCCGTAGGTCAGTTGGCGCACCATGGACTCGCCGGTGGGTATGACGCCGTCCGGCTCCACCCACATACCACCGACGGGCACCAGCCGCCCCCGCTCGACATGGTCCCGCAGCCGCGCGAAGAGTTCGGGGTAGTGCTCCTCGAGCCAGGCGAAGTGCTGCGCCGCCGACATCGTGTAGACGAGGTCCGGGTCCGCGTCCAGCAGGGCGAGGGCGTTGGAGACGGTCCGGGCGAGCTTGCGCACCGTCTCACGCAGTGGCCACAGCCACGCCGAGTCCATGTGCGCGTGCCCCACCGCGGTGATCCGGTGGGCGGTGAAGTGCGCGGGAGCGGCCAGAAGCGGCGCCAGAACGGCGCGCGCCCGGCGGGCACCGGCTTCGGCGTCCGCCTCGTCGTAGACGTCGAGGGCCTGCTCGATCCCGCGGAGCAGCCGCCAGTGGCGCGGCTCGTCCTCGGTGAGTTCGGCGGCCAGGCCGCCGACCACGTCCAGGTCGGACAGCAGGGCGTGCACCTCCGGCGAGAACGCGGCGGTCTCCGCGCGCCGCAGCCGGAACTGGTCGAACGGCTCCCGCGCTCCCTTCTCGCCGTGCTCGGTGACGACGAAGGGCGGCAGGCCCAGCAGGAGCGGGTTCGCCGCGGCCTCCACGTAGAGCACGAAGCGGCCGTCGGAGTCGAGCAGCCCTGGGTCGACATCGCCTCCGGCGAGCCGGATCGCCGTCTGCCGCGGGTGCAGGCCCTTGACGATGGTGCCGTCCGAGGTGAAGACCAAGCCCTCGCAGTGGCCTCCGACGGAGTGGTCGAACCAGCCCAGGTCGAGCAGCAGGTCGACCGGTCCGGGTGTCCCGGGCTCGACCTGGCCGCGGACGCGGAACCACGTCGTGGACCACGCCGGCCCCCATGGGTCGCCCAGCGCGAAGGGGCGGTAGTCGGGGCGGCTGCGGCCGGGCTCCGACGCCAGCCCGAGCGCGTGACGGGGACTCACCGGCTCGCCGTCGTCCCCGACCGCCCATGCCTCGATCTCAACGTCCCCCAGGTGGCGGTGGACTTGCGGAAGGATCCGTTCCCGGCGTACGCGGTCGAGCCGCTCAAGCGTCCTGCTGAAGTGATTGTGCATGCGTGGTTCTCTCCGTGGCGGAGGAGCGACAGGCCATCTAATACGTTTTAGTAGTGGCGTAAGTGGCCACAGGCTAATACGTTTCAGTTCGGCGGTCACCGCAGCGCGTTGTCACGTTTGGGTAAAGTTCACGTGCGCCACGATGGAGGGTCGATGTCACTGAAGAAGAACGCCTCGTCAGGAGCGGAGGCGGACTCGGGCTCCCCCGGACGCACGCCCAGCGGGGAGCCGCCGCCCCGGCTGCGCAGCACCGACATCGCACGGCTCGCGGGCGTCTCCGTCGCGGCCGTGTCCATCGCGATCAACGGGCGCCCCGGACTGAGCGATGCGACCCGCAAGCGCATCCTCGATGTCGCGGATGAACTCAACTGGCGTCCACACCTGGCCGCTCGGGCGCTCAAGGGCGCGACCAGCGACGTGGTCGGCATCGTCATCGCCCGTCCCGCGCGCACGCTGGGCGTCGAGCCGTTCTTCGCCCAGTTCCTCTCCGGGCTGCAGTCCTGTCTGTCCAATCGAGGCATCGCCACCCAGTTGCTCATCGTCGAGGACACCGCGACCCAGATCGCGGTCTACCGGCGCTGGGCGGCCGAGAACCGCGTCGACGGGCTCGTCCTGCTCGACCTCGAGGTCGACGACGTACGGCCACAACTCGTCGCCGATCTCGGCATTCCCACCGTCGTGCTGGGAAGCCACGGCAGCCCCATGCCGCTGACCAGCGTCTGGGTGGACGACCACGCCGCGACGGTCAGCATCCTGGACCATCTGGTCGGCCTCGGACACCGGCGCATCGGCCACGTCAGCGGCATCGTGTCCTACCAGCACACCCAGCGCCGGCTGCGGGCGATCGACGACGTACGCGAGGCGGCGGGCATCGACGTGACGTCCATCGCCACCGACTACTCCGACGCCCAGGGCGCAGTGGCGACCCGCCGACTGCTCGAGGCGCACCCGCGCTACACCGCGGTCGTCTACGACAACGACGTGATGGCGGTCGCCGGACTCGGCGTGGCCACCGAAATGGGCATTGCCGTGCCCGACACGTTGTCCGTCGTGTCCTTCGACGACTCCGTCCTCACCACCATGGCGCGCCCCACCCTCACCGCGCTCACCCGCGACACCTTCGCACTCGGCACGCTCACGGCCACCGAACTGCTCCGCGTCATGGCCGAACGCCCCCAACCCCGCCCCGTCCAGGCCCCCACCCCCCAGCTCGTCGTACGGCAGAGCACCGCCCCTCCCGCCGAGGGAGCGGACGCCGGACGAGGCTGAACCGGGCGCCGGGACGACTGGATACGCCTGGGACTGTTCGCCCGGCTGCGCACCCTTCTCGAGGTCGGTCGCGAGGTGGAGCTGTCGAAGCTGGGAGGGGGCGGCGGAGGCGGGGACGGCCGGCCTCGCCCGTCAGTGCGGGGACGGGGCCCGTGTGTGCAGGCCGAGCCGTCGCGCGTCCTGTTCCGGCCGGATGGCGGTGATGGCCGAGGCGCCCGCCGGCAGCATGACCGCGGCTGCGATGAGGAACGCGGCCGCAAACGAACCGCGCGCGAAAGGGGCGGGCGGAGCCCGTCCCCGTCCGCGCCGTGCCACGGTGCCGTCCGCGTGGCCGGTGAACGCCACGTGCGCCGTCAGCCGTTGTGGCGCGGCTCTTTCATCAGTTCGAAGACCCGCTTCTGCACCGCGTCGGATGCCTTGGCCAGTGAGCCGGAGTCGAAGGGGGGCTGCGGGTCGTACTCGATCAAAAGCTGAATCGCCTGGGCGGTCACTTCGTCGGTCAGCAAGGCGGCCAGAGTGAGGGCCATGTCGATGCCGGAGGATACGCCGGCCGAGGTGATGACCTTGCCCTGTCGGACCGTACGCTGGGGGGTGTAGACAGCGCCGTACGACGCCAGCGTCTCCACCTCGCTCCAGTGGGTGGTGGCGGTCAGGCCCTGCAGCAGGCCCGCTGCGCCCAGCACCAGGGACCCGGTGCAGACCGAGGTGGTGAACCGGGTGCGGTCGTGGACGCGGCGCACCCAAGCGAGGAAATCGTCATCGGCCACCATGGCCTTGAAGCTGCCCCCGCCCGGGACCAGCAGGACGTCACAGTGCTCCACCTCGGAGTACGTGGCCGGGACGTACGTCGGCAGGGACCCCAGCGCATCCTTCACGGGGCCCTTCTCGGCCCCGACGAACCGTACGGAGGCGCCGGGGATGTGGGCGAGGACTTCATAGGGTCCGACCACGTCGAGCGGCTCGTAGTCGTCGTAGAGCGGGATCACGATGTTCATGGCGGCTTCCTCTTTCCCGGATGACCTCACGGTGCGGATGTCGGATTGCGACGCGGACGCTGCCGCCGCACTGGCGGCGAGCGGCAGCGCGGCCGCAGCGGCCATACCGGTCCCGAGGACAGTGCGCCGGGACACGGTGGCTGTTCGAGCGCGCTTGGGTTTGCTTGTCATGGCTAGATGGTCGGCTGCGGGCCCACGTCAGTTCCCGTACGCACCTGGCTGAGCCCTCGGACCCAAACCTGCCCGCCGGTGACCGGCGGTCATCCGCGTGCTCCCGGCCGCTGCTGCCAACCCCCACCGGGCCGTCCGGGAGCCCCGTTTGTGACCCGGTCGGCCACTGCGGTTAGATCAGGTGCGTGGAGCTTCAACAGCAGATCGCGGACAGCCCGTACGGCTATCCCGACTGGCGCAGCGTCCCCTACGTGGGCGAGCGCCGGGGTGCCGGGCCGGATGAGGATGCGCTGGGCCGTTTCGGTGCCCGCCTGGCCGCCCGCGTGCTGGACATCGGTGTCCTGATGGCCGCGGTGTTCCTGGCGAATGTGCTCACCGACTACGCCGGGGGCGGCTTCACGGTGCTCTTCATCGTGGTGGTGGCCGGGTACGAGCCGGTGTTGACCACGGTGTACGGGGCCACGCTGGGCAAATGGCTGTGTGGGCTGCGGGTCGTCAGGCGGGACGACGGTGGCGGGCTGGGCTTCGGCCGGGCGCTGTGGCGCTGGGCCTGTGTACTGATCGGGTGCGCCATACCGGTCCTGGGGATCGTCAACCTGTTGCGGTGCGCCTGGGACCGGCCCTACCGTCAGTGCCTCCACGACAAGGCCGCGGATACCGTCGTCTGCCGCGTCCAGCGATGAAACCCGCCACGATGATGCTGATCGCGCGACAGATATCGTGTCCGGCATGGGGTTGTGGAAGACGAACAAGTCTGTCGTACAGCAGCCGGTGTGGGGGTGGCAGGCGTGGGACTGGCAGAGGTGGCAGCCGCCCAGTGCCATCGAGCAGCAGTTGCTGGAGGCGAAGTCGCGCGGCGACTGGGCCGGATATCTCGATGTGGCGGGCCATGCGGACCTGTTCTTCGCCGACCGGCGGGCGCGCGCTGACGCCCACCCCGACACCGTCCGCTTCAGCCCGCAGTGGAACCCTCATCTGCGCGCCGAATACCTGGCCCTGTTCACGGAGGGAATTCTTCCGCCGCCCGATCCGGAGCTGGTCTTCCAGTCCATGACGCTGGAGTGGTACGCGAGCGTCTGGGACGAGGAGGAAGCACCTTGGATCGCCATCAACCCCGGCACTCCCTGCGAGGCGTATCTCCCCGCCGCCACCCCGGAGGCCAGGGCCGTCTGGCGACGGCACGCCGACGACCGTGACGGCGGCACCGGTGGCTGCGACCACGCCCACCCGCACGGCCGGCTCCGCGGCCTGTCCGTGGGCGGCCCCTCCCAAGGTCCGGTCGCACACGGCCTGGCGTGCGCGGCACTGCTCTTCGTCAAGAACGGCGAGTTGTGGAATTCCATGGCCCACCACGGCATGGGGTACAACCAGGAGAAGCGCAGACTCAAGGAGTGGTGGGGGGTGACCTGCCGGGAGGAGTGGGCCAGCACCCAAAAACGCCTGCTCGACGCCGACATGGTCAGCCCGGTGTGGGAGTTCGCACTGGGCATTCGCCGCTCCCTCGCCCAGGACTTCGCGGGGGCAGTCGAGCTGGACCACTGGCGGCAGGTCGCCGAGCGCGTACTGCGCCACGCCGCCGCGGAGGCAGCAGAGCCCCGGCTCACCCCCGACGGGGTCCTCCCGGCACGCCCTGGCAGCGCCGCCGAAGTCGAGGCCCAGGTCGCCGGAGTGCAGCGACTCATCGGGCGGATCGCCCGCTACGAGGCCCGGTTCCGCGCGGACGGCCTGCTGGCCGACAACGCCTTCGTCCGTTCCGTGGAAGCGTGGGACTACGGGCGGGCCTCCGCCATGGCCCGGTGGGGCCTGTCCACCCGCTACTGCACGCCCCAGGAGGCTGAACAGGCCGTGGTCGCCGCCGGCCGCGCTTGCCGCCAGAACTATCGCTCCTGGCGAGAATTCTCCGCCGCCTACATCCTCGGACGCTGTCTGCACTTCGACGAGGAGGAATTCGGCAGATGGTACGAGGACATGCTCACCGCGCACCGCCTCCTCACCACCGACCCTGCCAGCCCCTGGCTTACCATCCCGTGGAACTGACCGCTCCTGGTGCGGGCCGGGGCGGGGCGTTCCCAGGTCTCGACAAGCCGTCCGTTACCGGTGAGTCGACAGCCCGTCAGCTGGGTCGCACCCGCTCATCCGTAGTTCGCAAAGCCCTCCGCGTAAGCCGCGTCTGTCGCGTCGCGCAGGTTGCGCCAGCGGGTGTGCAGCCGTGCGTACCGCGCGGCGCGGGCGTCGTCGGGCTCGACCCTGCGCAGGGTGCCGATGAGCCGGGAGCGGAGGGCGTCCAGGCTGGTGGCCGCGCCGCAGCCGAGGAAGGCCAGGGCCGCGGCGCCGAGCAACGTGACGTCCGGTTGCGGTGAGACCAGCAGCGGTCGGGCGAGGATGTCGGCACGTAGTTGTGCCACGTGGGCGCTGCGAGAGGAACCGCCGGCGAAGGCGACCGGCAGCCTGCCCGACGGATCGAGCCGGTCCAGCCCGTCGCGTACGGTGAAGGACGCCGCTTCCTGAGCCGCCCGCAGGATGCAGGCGGCGTCATGCTCGGGACGCTGGCCGAGGACCGCGCCGCGGGCGCCGGGCCGCCAGTCGGGGAACCGGGCGCCGGTCATGCCCGGCAGAATCACCAGCCCGTGCGCGCCCGGCGGAAGTGCGGCGAGCCGCTCGTCGTCGACCGTGCCGACCAGGGAACGCCATTGGGCGACAGCACCCCCGGTGAGGCCGGTGGCCCCGCCGGCGACGAAGCGGCCGGGCAGCACGGACGGGTTGAGCACGGCCCCGTCCGGTACGTCCTCGCCCCGCGGCAGCAGGCGTCCGACGACGTCAGTGGTGCCCGCCACGTCGGCGATGATGTCCTCGTCCGTACCGAGCAGCAGTCCCATACCCACTGAGCCGTCCGGACCACCCGCTACCACGGGGAGCCCGGCGGGCAGTCCGGTGGCGGTGGCGGCCTCCTCGGTGAGGGCGCCGACCACCGACGTCGGCTCCGCCTGCTCAGGCAGCAGCGCGGAGTCGAGGTCCGCCGCACGCAGCACATCGAGGTTCCAGGCACGGCGGCGCACATCGGAGGCCAGGGTGTACGCGGCGCTGATGGTGTCCGAGGTGAGCCGGCCGGTCAGCCGAGCGACCAGGAAGTCCTTGGGGGACAGTACGGCGTGCACCCGTGGCATGGACTTCGGGTCCATGCCCAGGAGATAGGCCAGGGCACCGCCGGTGAGCGTCGGCCTGCCGGCGGTGTGCAGGAGCCGGCGCACTGCTCCGTCGCCGAGTGCGGTCAGCTGGGACACGCCGACGGAGTCGGCCCAGCCGCTGCTGCGGCCGACGGGCATGAGGGCCGAGTCGACGGCGACGGTGCCGATGTGGGCGGCGACGGCCAGGGCCGCGGGTGCCGGTCCGCCGGACACGCCCGAAAGTGCCGCCCGTACGTCCTTGTCCAGCGCCGCGGCATCGAAGGTGTCGCCGCCGAGCCCTGAGACACGGCTGATGCGCTGCTGGGAGACGATATGGCCCGCGGAGTCCACGAGCGCGGCCCGGACGGCCGAGGTGCCGACGTCCACCGCGATGACGTGTGCGCTCATTCGGCATCGATCCGCAGCAGGAACGGGAACGCGGGCAGCGTCCAGCTCGTGGTGAACTCGACGATCTCGCCGCGCGAGCCGTAGGTGGTGCGGCGCACCTCCAGCGCGGCCCCGCCCGGCGCGGTGTCCAGCAGCTCCGCCTGCTCGGCGGTGAGCAGTGTGGCCGCCATGGACTGGTCGGCGTGGCGCAGTTCGACGCCGAAGCGCTCGGTCAGGGTGCGGTAGAGGGACCCGTCGAGCAGTGGTTCGCGGGACAGCGACGGTGCCACCGAGTAGGGCACCCAGGCATCCTGGAGCGCGGCGGGCGTGCCGCTGATGAGACGGACTCGGGTGAGCCGGTTGGCCCTGTCGCCCTTCGCGGCGCCGAAGACTTCGGCCACCTCGGCCGGCGCGGGCGCGGTCTCGTTGCGGATCACCCGCGAGGACGCGGTCCCGCCGTCGCCCTCGACCTCGTCGGCGAAGGACCGCAGCCGGTTGAGCCGCCGCCCGTGTTCGGCGTGATCACTGACGAACGTGCCGCTTCCCTGCCGTCGTACGACGAACCGCTCCGAGTCGAGCAGATCCAGGGCCTGACGCACCGTCATCCGGCTGACGCCGTACTGTTTGGCGAGGTCGGTCTCGCCGGGCAGCCGGGCGCCGGGGGCAAGGGCGCCGGAGCGGATCTGGGAGACCAGGTCGTCGTAGATCACCTGATACCTGGGTGCGCGCGACATGATTCAGATCGCTCCTGACTCCCGCAAGCGGTCCAAGTCCTCTGCGGACATACCCAGGATCTCCTGGTACACGTACGCGTTGTCCTCTCCGACCCTCGGCGGGGCCTTGCGAACCGTGGACGGGGTCTTTTCCATTTTGACGGGGTTGCCGGGCATCCGAATCGTACCCAGTTCGGGGTGCTCCGCCTCCACGATCATGCCGCGGGCGGCGATCTGCGGTGACGCGGCGACCTCCGCGACCGAGGCCACCTTGGCGTAGGGCACGCCCACCTCGTCAAGGACCGCCGCGATGTCCCCCGTGGTGCGCTCGGCCGCCCACGCGCCGATCTCGCCCTCCAGGAACTCCTGGTGCGCCATCCGGCCCTCGACGGTGGCGAAGCGCGGGTCGCCGGCCAGGTCCGGCCGCTCCATCACGGCGCACAGCTTCGGAAACAAAGACGCGGTGCCGGCCTGGATGTAGATGGGGCCGTCGGCGGCCTCGTAGACGTTGACCGGGGCGGTCAGCAGGTCGCGGGAACCGCTGCGCGGCATGTCCTGGCCCAGCATCAGCTGGGACATCAGGCGGACACCGAGCGCGGAGAACATCGTGTCGAAGGACGCGACGTCCACCAGCTGCCCCTCACCGGTGCGTTCCCGGTGCAGGATCGCCATCAGCGCCCCGATCGCGCCCTGGTATCCCGTGGTGTAGTCGGCGATGTACGTGCCGCTGAGGGTGGGCTTGCCGTCAGGCTCGCCGGTCATGCTCATCAGGCCCGAGGACGCCTGCGAGATCGCGTCGAACAGGGCCCGGCGCGAGTCCGGACCGGTCTGGCCGAACCCGGAGATGGACACCAGGATGATGTCCGGGTTCAGCTCCTTCATCCGTTCGTAGCCGATGCCCATCTTCTCGATCGTGCCGGGGCGGTAGTTCTCCACCACGACGTCCGCCCACTCGATGAGCCGCTCCAGGATGCCGAGCGCCTCCGGGTGGCGGGTGTCCAGGGACGCGTCGTACTTGTTCCGGTGGTAGAGGAACATGTAGATGCTCTCGCCCTGGTGGTACGGCCCGTGGTGCCGGGAGTCCTCACCGTTCGGGCGCTCGACCTTGACCACCTCGGCGCCGAAGTCGGCCAGGATCTGCGCGCACAGCGGGCCTGCGATGAACCGCGAGAGGTCGAGCACCTTCACGCCGCTCAGGGGCGCGGCGGTCCCGTTCGCCATTGACGCTGTCACCTCCTGCTTCTCTCGTCCGGTTACTTCTCGCGGGCCGTGAACGCCGGGAACGTCCAGGCGTTGACGTCGCGGTCGATCGGCACGTCGAGGACCACCGGGGTGCCCGCCGCGAAGGCGTCGGCGACGCGCCGGCGCAATGTGGGCAGGCTGGTGACGACCTCGCCGGGCACGCCCAGCGCGCGGGCCGCCATGCCGAAGTCGACGGGGCCGAAGTCGACGCCGGTCGTCCGGCCGTTGAAGTGCAGTTCCTGTTCCTGGCGGATGTTGCCGTAGCTGGAGTCGTTGAGGACGACAATGCAGACATTGCCGCCGACGCGAGCCAGCGTCTCCACCTCGCCCAGGCTCATGCCGAGGGAGCCGTCGCCGATCAGCGCGAGCACGGGGCGCTGAGGGTCGATCAGCGAGGCCGCGATCGCCGAGGGCAGCGCGAAGCCCATGTTGCCGAAGCCGACGGGCTTGATGTAGCTGTTCGGCCGCCGGATCTCCCACAGGAACGACCAGACGCCCGGGTTGCCGGCGTCCGGGATCAGCAGGGTGTCCTCGGGGGCCACCTCACGCAGCGAACGGACGATGTCGGCCGGGGAGAGGGGCCCCTCGGCGCCGCCGTCCACCACATCGCTCTCCCGCCACCACTGGGTGCGGGCCTTGTCCAGCGTCGCGATCCACTCGGCGCGCCCGGCCTTGGCCCGCTCCGCCTGGCCGGCGGTGGCAGTGACCAGGTCACGGGCGAAGGAGCCCAGGTCGCTCACCACGCCCTGGGTGATCTCGGAGTAGTAGCGTCCGATCATCGTCGGGTCGACGTCGACCTGGACGATCTCGGGGAGCGCGCGCCGCCAGCGGGTGGTGGACACGGCGTTGAGGCTGTTGCCCAGGGCGAGCACCAGGTCGGCGTCGCCGATGACGTCACTGGAGAGCGCGGTTCCCATGCGGCTGACGGCACCGAACACCAGCGGGTGCGTGGTCGGCACGGAGCCGATGCCGTTGAAGGTGGTGACGACCGGGATGCCCAGAGCGTCGGCGAGTGCCAGGACATCCTCGCTCGCGCGGGCCCGGTTGCCGCCGTTGCCCAGCCAGATGACCGGCCGCTGGGCACGCAGCACCCGTTCGGCGACCCGGGCCAGGGCGGCCGGGTTGGCGGAGGGGCGTTCGGTGACCCAGGCGCGGCTCGGGTGTACGTCGGGCACCGCCGGCGGGTTCTCGACCCGGCCCTCGATGGTGTCGCGGGCGAAGTCCAGATGCACCGGACCGGGGTTGCCGGTGAGGGCGTTGACATAGGCCTCTTCCATCGCCTGCTTGATGGAGGAGGCGTGCGCCACCAGGCGGGAGTACTTCACCAGCGGTTTGACCAGCTCGACGTGGTCGGCGTTCTGGGCGTCGTCCTTGTGAATGTTCTCGCCGTTGTTGTTGCAGGTGATGACGAATCCGGGGCTGGAGTCGCGGTAGGCGCCGCCGACGCCGGTGAGCAGGTTGGTGGCACCGGGGCCGGTGGTGGAGATGCAGGCGGCGGGCTTGCCGGTGAGCCGGCCGTAGGCGTCCATCATCACGGCGGCGGCGTTCTCGTGCCGGGTGTGGATCAGCTGGATGCCGGGGGTGTCGATGATGGCGTCGGTGATGGCGAGGGTCTGGCCGCCGACGACTCCGAAGACGTACTCGACGCCCAGGGACGTCAGCATGTCGACGACGACCTGGCCGCCGGTCTTGGAAGTGGGCATCTGCGAGGTCCGCTTTCTGTATCGGTGGGGTGCGGTCGGTTCGGTGGGTCAGGACGCGGGAACGGTGACGGCGGCCCAGCCGGCCGTCATGAGGCGGTTGTCGGTGTCCCGGCGCACCCACACCTCCAGGTCGACACGGAGGCCGTCGTCGACCGGGGTGACAGCGGTGACGACGCCGGTCGAGGTGAACGGCTCGAACACGTCCAGCGGGACGAGGAACTTCAGCCGCAGCCACCCGGAGGTCAGGAACGTGGGCCCGGAACGGAGAGTCAGCAGCTGGGCCAGGACGCCGAACTGCTGCTGGCCCTGCACGATCGGCATCCGCAGACCGCCCGCGCGGGCCACGTCGATATCGTTGTGGATGTTGCGCACGTACTCGCCGATACGGCTGAACACCGCGGCCTGCTCGGCGGTCACCGTCTTGTGCAGCGGTGCGAGCACGTCGCCGGCGCGGATGTCCGGGCCGAGCGTGTCGACGATCCGCGCGTCCGGCGGGACCTCGCCGGTCACCCGGCGTCCGGGCTTCGCCGAGCCGCGGCCGCCGATGGCGCCGGGGTTGGTCTTGAGGATCTCGACACCGCGGTGGCGCACGATGCTGCGCCCGTCCTCGCCGGTGGCCGTGGCCTCCATGACGACGTAGCCTTCACCGCGGCGCTCGTAGGCCTCGGTGTAGGTGCCGTGCAGCGTGACCACCTCGTCCAGCGCCGCCGGGCTGTCGAACCACATCTGTTCCTCGGTGTGGTAGCCGACGACCTTGCTGCCCGCGTAGACGAGGGTGAACAGCTGCACCAGGTCGTTGCCCAGCAGCGCCGCCTGCCCCACCCGCTTCCCGCCGAAGTAGGGACTCCCGGCGAGGGCCCAGGGGTGGTGGTCGTCGTGTGTGAAGGCGTACCGCTTGATCTTGTGGTCGTCGACCACCACCCGTACGGTGCCGAGGTCCTCGGGGATCTCCAGGTTCTCGAACTCGGGCTCCTTCAGCCCGGCTTCGAGGTCGTCGGCGGTGGCGGCCCGGCGCGGGTCGGTCAGGTCCCGCCAGGGGCGCGGGGATGACTGGGTCATCGTGCCTCCTCGGTCGGTGCGCCGACACGCGTCATGTCGGCCTTGTTGGTCTCGGGCGCCAGCACCGCGCACACCAGCCCGATCAGCAGGCATACGACCGTGATCAAGGCGATCGGCCAGGGGTCGCCGTCGGTCGCGGCCAGCAGGGCGGTCGAGGCCAGTGGCCACAGACCGATGAGGACGCTCGGGATCTGTGCGGACAGCGACAGGCCCGTGTAGCGCGTCTTGGTGCTGAACAGCTCGGCGAAGAAGGCCGGTTCAACGCCGTAGACGGCGCCCACGCCGATCGCGTACGCCACCGTGTAGATCACGTACGTCAGCACCAGGGCGTCGGCGTCGAGGATCCAGAAGAAGGGGAAGATGACGATCAGTCCGGCGACCGAGCCGAGAATGAAGACCGCGCGCCGGCCGATCCGGTCGGACAGCTTGCCGAAGAAGTAGTAGGTGTAGATGGCGAACGCGGCGGCGACGCTGCTCGCCACCAGCACGTGGGTGCGCGGGATGTCGGTGTAGTTCTCGGCGAAGGTCAGCCCGATGGTGAGGATGATGTAACCGAAGACCGCCTCGCCCAGGCGCATCCCCATGGCCAGCAGCAGGGGCCGCTTGAACCGCTTGAACAGCTCGGCGATCGGCATCCGCTCCTTCGCCTGCTCGGCGGACTGCTGCTCCAGCTCCTCCTGCGCCGCCTGGAAGGCCGGCGTCTCGGTGAGTCTGAACCGGATGAACAGCCCGACAGCGATGAGCACGGCACTGAGCAGGAAGGGCAGTCGCCAGCCCCAGCTGAGGAGCTGGTCGTCGGGGAGCATCGACACCAGCGCGAAGACGGCCGTGGACAGCACGAGGCCGACGGCGTTGCCGATCTGCGGAAAGCTGCCGTACGCACCGCGTTTGTCCGCCGGGGCGTACTCGACGGCGACCAAGGACGCGCCGCCCCACTCGCCGCCGACGCCGAAGCCCTGGATGAGCCGCATCAGGACGAGCAGGATCGGGGCCAGGACGCCGATCTGGCCGGTTGTGGGGATCAGCCCGATGAGGAAGGTGGAACCGCCCATCATCATGAGCGTGGTCACCAGGGCGGCCTTGCGGCCGACCTTGTCGCCGAAGTGGCCGAAGACGATGCCGCCGAGGGGGCGGGCCAGGAAGCCGACACCGAAGACGGCGAAGGCCGAGAGGGTGCCCATGATCGGGTCGTCCTCGTTGGGGAAGAACAGGTCGCCGAAGACGAGGGCCGACGCGGTGCTGAAGATGAAGTAGTCGTACCACTCGACGGCCGTGCCGACGAGGCTGGCGACGGCGGCGCGTTTGGCGAGCGCGGTGCGCTCCTGCTCGTTGACCACAGGAGCGGTAGCTGATTGCGCCATGGATGACTCCGTTGTCGATCTCATTGACTGGCTGGGCGGTCGGCGGAGGTGTCAGACCAGGCGCGCAGGGCGCTCAGGATCGTCAATGACGCGGGCCGAAGCCCAGCCGAGCGCGGTGCGGGTGCCGTCGGCCTTGTCCACCCAGACCTCCAGCTCCAGCCGGTCACCGCGGACGCCGACGACGGCACCGCTTGTGGTCAGCTCCTCACCGACGAAGGCCGGGGAGACGAAGCGGAGGTCGACCTCGCCGGAGGTGAAGAACGTCGTGCCGAAGACCTCGACCAGATTGGCGATGATGAACCCGGTCTGCTGCTGGGCCTGCACGATCGTGCGGTCCAGGCCGGAGGCCGCGGCCTTCTCCGGGTGGGTGTGCACATTGGCGTAGCCGCGGCCTGCCCAGGAGAAGACCGACATCTGGTCCTGGGTGAAGGTGATGGTGCGCCGGGGCAGCGCGGCGCGCTCCGGAGCGTCGAGTGTGGCCCGCTCCAGGGGGCGGACGGACGGGTCGACGGTGCCGAGCACGGTGCGTGACCGTGCCTCGCCCGCCGTGCGGTTCCGCCCGGTGACCTCACCGGCGACCGTCCGCATGATCTCCTTGCCGACGTGCCGCACCAGCAGCCGTCCGTCGGCGCCGCGGGCCTCCGCCTCCAGGACGACGTAACCCTGTCCGCGGCGCTCGTACTTCTGTGTGTAGCCGCCTTCGACGGTGACCGTCTCGCCGACCGCGACGGGGGAGTGGAAAGTGAGGTGCTCGTGCGTGTGCAGACCCTGGGCGGTGTTGCCGTCGTAGTTCTCGTAGAACAGGAAGAGCAGGTCATTGGCGAGGACCAGAGGATGGCCCACCGGTCCGCCGAACGGCGAGGTTCCGAAGTACCAGGACCCGAAGTCGTCCTCGCTGTAGGCGTAGTCGAGCACCTTACGCCGGTCCACGGTCACGGTGACAGGTCCCATCGGCTCGGGAACGTCGACCAACTCGTAGCGGGCTTCCTTCAACTGAGACGTCTGCGACTTCATCGTCACCTCCGTGTCAGACCCCAGCAGGGCCAAAATTGTCTAGACGACTAGTCTTTACGGTAGGTAGACGCAAATGGAGGTGTCAATAGGTGTGCGAGTCCTCGTGAGATACCTGCGTCTGTACGGGGGGAAGCGACCTGAGGGGCGCTGTCGCCCTGGCAAGGGCCGGTGGGCGTGTGAGTCGATCGGCGCCGACGTCGTAGCTTTTGCCGACGCGGGGTACCGCACTCATCCCCGTCACCGGCGTCCTCATCGGGGACACGCTCACCGCGACCCCGACCCCACCCGGACAGCTCGTCCCGGATCCCCGCACCCACCGCGGAGGCCACAGCGCGCCGCCCAGCCACCCGCGCACGACGGGCCGGCCGGGGGCGACATCGCCCTGGAGCGGGACGGCAGGAACGCCGGCAGCACCAGCCACTGAGACCCGGTCGGGTCCCGGGCCCGCCGCGGGCCCGGAACCTCGCACCGGATCGAGGCAGACGTCGGCGTCGTCCAACCAGGGCACATCCACGCGCGACCGGCTCTACGCCCGCCGCTGCTACCGGCGGTGCCGGTCCGGCGCGTCGGAGGAGGCGTTCGTCAGGAGAGGGCAGCGGAGTCAGTAGGAGATCGAGCAGGCAATCGGCCAAGGAGACCGAGCCGATGCCTCCATCCGTCCACATCCTTCTGTACGACGGGGTGGAGGAGGGTACCGCGCTTGATGGTGCGGCCCGGCGGCGTGTTGTCGGAAGGCGTGCCGGGCGTGGTGTCCTGTCGGCCAGTGGCTCAGCGCAGCCCGGCGACCAGCGCGTCGCCGGCCGAGCACCAGATCTGCCGTGCCTCGGTGAAGCCTTGTTCCCGCAGGGTGTCGAGGTGCCACTGCACAGTGGTGGGGCGGTCGGGCCGCGCGTCGGCGGGCCGGGGCTCGCGCGGATCACCGAGCAGGGCGAAGCGGCGCGCCGCCGGTTCGGCGAGAGCGGGGTCGTCGGCGACCCGGCTCCACCAGTCGGCCCAGTCGAGCGCGCCCTCGCGCCGCTGCCCCTCCTGGCGCTGGGTGAGCAGGGCGTTCATGGCGGCGTTGAGGCGGGGCGCCGACTCGTCGGACATGTGGTCGGCGTTGAGGAACACGCCGCCTTCGCGCAGCAGTCCGGCCAGAGTGCCGTAGAGGCGGCGGAGCGGTTCGGTGTCCAGCCAGTGCAGGGCGGTGGCGGTCACCACGGCGTCGAAGGACGTGTGGGGGAGCCGTTCGGTCCAGTCGGGGTCGGTGAGGTCGGCTTCGGTGAAGGCGACGCGTTCGTCGCCGGAGAAGTGGCCGCGGGCGATGGTCAGGAGGACCGGGTCGATGTCGACGCAGACGGTGCGGGCGCCGGGGAGCGCGCACAGCAGCCGGTCGGAGATGCTGCCCGTGCCGCAGGCGAGGTCGAGGACGAGCGGGGTGCGGCCCGCCACGGCCTCGACCGCGTCGGTCATGACGCGGAAGCGTTCCTCCCGGTCCGGCATGTACCACTCCTGCTGGCGGTGCCGGCTTGTCTGCCACCGCTGCCAGTCGGACGTGGTCGTGGTGGCGGTCATGGGTGAGGGCGTTCCCTTCACTGGTCGCTCTGTTCGGAGGGGGCCGGGGTGGCGGCGCCCAGGTGCCGGGACCGCAGCAGCAGGCGGGTGGTCTCGGAGCGCGCGGAGGTCAGGACCGTACGGCTGTCGCCGCTCTCCACCACCCTGCCGGTGTCGAGGACGACCAGGTCGTCGGCGAGCCGCTCGATGAGTGGGAGGTCGTGGCCGATCCACAGCACGGCCGTGTCGCGCTCCTCGCGGAGGCGGGCGATCTCGGCGGTCACCAGGTCGGTGCTGACGGCGTCGAGCGCCGTCGTGATCTCGTCGCAGATCAGCACGTCGGGTTCCGCGAGCAACGCCCGTGCCAGCGCCGCCCGCTGGAGTTCACCGCCCGAGAGTGCGGCGGCGTGCCGCGTGGTGTGCGCCGGCGTGAGTCCGAGCCGTTCCATAAGCTGCCGGGCCTGCCACTCGGCCTCCCGCGCCGTGAGGCCGCGCAGCCGTACGGCGGTGCGGGCGACCTGTTCCAGGACGGTGCGCCGCTCGTCGAAGGAGTTGCGCACCTCCTGCCAGACGTACTGCACGCCCCGGATCTGCCGGGTGGTGCGGTGGCGGAGGGCGGGCAGGGGCTCGCCTCGGTAGCTGAGGTGTCCGCGGTGGCGTTCGTGCAGTCCGGCGAGGCAGCGGGCGAGGACGGTCTTGCCACTGCCCGAGGGGCCGACGACCGCGGTGCAGCCCCCTTCCGGCACCCGCACCGCCACGTCGTGCAGCACCTCGCCCCGGCCACCCGGCCGCAGCCACGCGGTCAGACCCCGCGCGTCCAGTACGGAAGCGGATCTCGCGGGCGCGGCCGGCACCGGGGGAGGCGGCGGCACCGCGGGGGCCGGCAGTACCTCCGGTGTGCGGCCCGCGGCGGTCACCCGGCCGCGCTCCAGCAGCACGGTCCGGGTGGCCACCGCGCGCACCAGGTCGTGGTCGTGGCTGAGCAGCAGCAAGGTGTAGCCGTCGGACGCCAGCCGGGACAGCTGTCCCGCCAGCCGCAGCCGCGCCACCGTGTCCAGGCCGGTGCTGGGTTCGTCGAGGAGCAGGACCCGAGGGCCGCAGGCCAGTACCTGGGCGAGGGCCACGCGTTGTCGCTGGCCGCCGGAGAACTGGTGCGGGAAGCGGCGCCGGGTGGCAGGGTCGTCGGGCAGGCCGGCGGTGCGCAGTGCCTCGGTCGCGTACCGCGTGGCGGCGGCGCGGCCGTCCGTGCCGTCGGTCCGGTGCAGGCGGGCAAGTTCGGTGAGGACCGGGCCGATCTGCCGGGCGGGATTGAGGGCGTGGGCCGGGTGCTGGGGCAGGTAGGCGGCGATCCGGCCGCGCACGTCACGGGCGGAGCGCGTCGGTCCGTCGTCGTCCACCACCCGGACGCCGGCGACCCGTACCATGCCGCCGAGCCGTACGCCGGGTGCGGCCTCGCCCAGCAGGGCCAGCGCGGCGGTGGTCTTGCCGCTGCCGGACGGTCCCACCAGGGCGGTCACCTCGCCGGGTGTGACGGTGAGGTCGACACCGTTCAGGAGCCGGGCCGTTCCCGCGTGGGCGGTCAGACCGCTGACCTCGATCACTGGTTCCACGCCGTCGCCTTCCGTCCCATGGCCTTCCTTCCGGTCCGGCCGGAGTGCGGCAGCAGGCCGTCCGCCAGCAGATTGACGCCGACGGTGAACATCACCAGCATCAGCGTCGGGACCAGCACCGCCCACGGCTGTACGAACAGGGCCTCCCGACTCGCGGCGATCATCACGCCCCAGTCCGGCGAGGTCGGATCGAGGCCGAGGCCGAGGAAGTTGGCGGCGGCCACCGTGAAGACCGCGCCGCCGACGCGGGTGCCGGCGTCGGCGGCGGCGACCGGCAGTACGGCCCGTCCGACGTGCCCGAACAGGATCCGCGCGCTCGACTCGCCCTGGAGCCGCATCGCCTCGGCGACGGGTCCACTGGCCGCGTCCAGGGCCGCCGCCCGCAACAGCCGGGCCACGGCAGGCACGTTGAGGGCGGCCACCGCCAGCGCCACCGCGACCGGATGCCCGCGCCAGCCCACCCCGACCACGCTGATCACCAGCAGAGAAGGGAGTGGCAGCAGCAGTTCCACGGGCCGCATCAACAGGTCGTCCAGCCACCGGCTGCGGGAGGCCGCCGCGGCCAGCCCGAGCGCGGCGCCCACGGCGACGGCCAGCGCCACCGCGGCGCACGCCACGCCCAGGGAGCTGGCCCCGCCGCGCAGCACCAGGGTCAGGACGTCCCGGCCCAGGGCGTCCGTGCCGAGCGGATGCCCGCCGCCGAGGGCGTAGGGCATGCCGTCGGACGGGATGTCGGCGTCCGTCACCAGCGGGCCGACGACGGCCGCGGTGACCGGCGGCACCAGGAGCAGCGCCCCGCCCGCCGCCCGCCGGGTCCGCCCGCCGGCGCTCATCGCAGCACCTCCGTACGGGGAGCCAGGCGGTGGCTGACGAGATCCGCCACCAGGTTGAGCAGGCAGGCCACGGCGGCCAGGGCCAGGGTGAGCCCCTGCACGGTGGGCACGTCGCGGTTCTGGACGGCCTCGACCAGCGCGGTGGCGGTGCCGGGGACGGCGAAGACGGCCTCGACGACGAGCACACCGCCCAGCAACTGGTCGCCGGTGCGGGCCAGTTCTTGTACACCGGGGACAGCGGCGTTGGGCAGGACGTGCCGCAGCACCAACCGGACCGGCGGTACTCCGAGGCGGCGGGCCTGCACCGTGTAACCGGCGCCCAGCGCCGTGACCGTACCGGCCCGGATCTGCCGCGACAGCACACACACCGTCCGGGCCAGCAGCACCGCCACCGGCAGCACGAACAGCTCGGGCCGCTGCCACCACACGTCGTCCGCCCCCACCCACGTCGACGGCAGCCAGCCCAGGCGCAGGGCGAAGACGCCGACCAGCAGCAGGGCCAGGACGAAGTCCGGCACCGAGGTCAGCGTCAGCGTCACCGCGGAGACGACCCGGTCGGTGCGGCTGCCCGCCCGCAACCCGGTCAGCAGGCCGACCGCGACGGCTAGCGGCACCAGCAGCACCACGGTGACGGCGGCCAGTGCGGCCGTCACCGGCACCGAGGACGACAGCACCTCGCTCACCGGACCCCCGCCGGCCAGCGACGTACCGAGATCACCGGTGAGCAGACCGTGCGCCCAGTCGGCGAACCGCTCGGCGAGCGGCCGGTCGAGCCCCATCTGCTCGCGCAACTGGGCAACCTGATCCAGCCCCGCCTGTTCGTTGAAGTCCACGGTGGCGGCGTCGCCCGGCAGCAGGTCGGTCAGCAGGAAGACAATGACGCTGACCGCGGCCAGCTGGAAGAACGTCCACGCGCACCGCCGCAAGGCATAGCGCAGCACCCGGACTCACCCCAGCCACACCGTGTCGAACCGTGCCCAGTCCACGGTGTTGGGCGGGGCCTCCTTCACACCCTGGACGGTGCGCGAGATGGCGTTCAGCCACTCCGGATGCCCCCACAGCACCAGTCCGCCCTGGTCGCGCAGTGTCGTCTGCACCGACCAGTACCGCTCGGTGCGCTCGTCATCATCCGCCACGGCCCGCGCGGCGGTGAAGGCGTCGTCGAAGTCCGCGTGCTTCCAGGCGGTCTGGTTTTGCGGGGAGTCGGAGAGCAGCCGTTCGCTGAGGTAGGTGGGGATCGTCATGGCGCCGCACCGGTGGTTGGTGATGGTGCCCTTGCCCAGCACGTCCGTGAAGTAAGACTCCGGCGGCCCGTTGACGATGTCCACCTTCAGGCCCGCCTCACCGGCCTGCTCGGCGAACAGGTGCGCCGCCTGCGGGAAACCGCCGGCCGCCGTGGAGGTGTAGAAGGTGACCTTTTTGTTGTACAGACCGGTGCGTTTGAGCAGCCTCCGGGCCTCCGCTACGTCCCGCTCGCGCTGCTCCAGGCCGTCCGGGTAGTACGTGTAGCCCTTGCCGTACAGGTCGTTGCCGATCTCGGCACGGCCCGAACAGACCACCTCCACCAGCCGCTCCCGGTCCACGAGGAGTTTGACCGCCAGCGCCGCGTCCGGGTCGTCGAACGGCGCCCGGTCCGTCTTCAGCGCGAAACCCTGCACCCCGCTGTGCTTGGTCGCCACGACCCGCACCCGGCTGTCGTGGGCGACGGTGCGGGCGAAGGTGGGTGTCATCTCGTGCGCGAAATGCACTTCGCCGCTGCGTACGGCGGCGGCGCGGGCCTCGGTCTCTGCGGACAGGATCCGCACCTCGTCCAGGTGCGGGGCTCCCCTCCAGTGGTCGTCGAAACGGCGGCCGGTGAAGCTACGCCCGGCGGTGAAGGAGACGAACCGGAACGGGCCGGTGCCGACGGGTCTCGTCGGGTCGTCCCAGCCATCGCGGACGATGGACGTGCCGGTCATCGCCAACTGGCTGGGAAGCTCGGCGTTGGGCCGGGTGAGGGCGATCTCCACACCCCGCTTGCCCGCCTTGCGACAGTTGGCGAGGTCGACGTGCGAGAGGGAGTTCTTCGCCAAGTGGTCGGCGGCGTCGGGGTCGAGGATGCGGGAGAGGCTGTACAGCACGTCGTCGGCGTCCAGGACATGCCCGTCGTGGAACCGGGCCTCGCGCAGCTCGAAGCGCCACACCCGGGCCTCGTCGTCGCTGGACCACGCACGGGCCAGGCCCGGGACCGGCCGCAGGGTCGAGTCCAGCTCGACGAGCTTGTCGAAGACGGCCTTGTGCCGGGCGATGTCGACGAACTGCCGCTGCGCGTGTGGATCCATCGTCTCCTTCACGCCCGCGCCGGGGAAGGCCGCGCGCAGCGTCCCGCCCTTCTTGGGCGACGAGGAACCGGAATCGGCGGACGAACAGCCGGTGATGAGGCCGGCGCCTGCCGCGACCGCCGCGGCGAGCACACTCCGGCGGGTGGGGGTGACCGGCATGGGGACGCACCTTCCTGCCTGCTGCTCATGAAGCACGGAACACGCATCAAATAAGTAATTGCAAGTGATATGCAATAGGGCGGGGTGTGGGACCGATCACGCAGGGCCGATCCGTCGCCGGGCATCACGCGCGGCGTACGTCGCTTTCACCGACCGTCCGGGGTGTGGACTCGGCGTAGCCGCCGCGAACGTGCGCCGCCTGGAGCAGCCCGCAGTACGAATGGACCTGGTGAACCAGCCACTGTGGAGGTCCGGCAGGAGGGAGGCTCTCAGCCACCGGCGGAAGCACGGGCTGTCCTCTTCCCGTCGGGGGCGTATCGTCCGCCCGTTCGTCACGCCCGACGACGTGCCGCCTTCGTGGATGCGCTCGTCAGCCACGGTGTGCCGGCGTGCAACCTGAGTGGAGGCCGGCTGAGGGGTGGACGATGACCGGGCATTGGCCCAGGTCGTGATACCGGGTGCACGGGGCGGCTGTTGCGGCATCGCTCAGGCCGCGCGGTGTTACGGCGCGGCCGGGCGCTTGCCGGGGAGTTGCGGGGCCAGAGTGCCCTTGCCCCACCACGAACCCGCCGTGTCCGCGTCGCGGTGTCCGGTGTCGGTGAGGTTCGCGCCGTTGGTCTCCGGCGCCCACATCAGCGACGTGACGCCGCCGATCAGCGAGACCACGCCCATGAAGAACATGGACCAGCTCAGTCCGAGGTGGGTCAGGGACAGGGGCAGCAAGAAGGTGCCGACGGCGGCGCCGACGCGGCTGGCCGCGGAGGACAGCCCGACGCCGGACGTGCGGATCGAGGTGGGGAAGACCTCCTCCGGGTAGATGCCGGGGAGGATGCTCATGATCCCGTACGAGTAGAGGTAACCGAAGAAGCAGACGGTGCCGAGCCATATCGGCAGCACATGCCCCAGACTGACCAGGAAAAGGGCGAGAGCGCAGCCGAACATCGGCCAGATGAGGATGGTCCGGCGGCCCACGCGGTCGACCAGCCACCAGCCGGTTGCCGCGCCGAGCAAGGCGATCACCGTGCCGAGCAGGGCGCCGGCCAGAGCGCTGTCCCCGAGCCCGATCGCGCTGAGAACGGTGGGCTGGAAGAAGGTCAGCGCGAAGTACGGCAGGACGATGCAGATCCAGAAGGTGCAGGCGAAAACGGTGCGCCGCAGGTAGGCCGGCGAGAACAGCTCGCGGTAACGGGTCTTGGCGGGCTCTTCGGCGTGAAAGCCATCGCTGTCGGAGGTGGTGCCCAGTTCACGCTCGATGATGGCGATGGCCTCCTCGCGGCGCCCCTTGGACATCAGCCAGCGCGGCGACTCGGGCAGGCCGTGCCTGGCGAGCAGGCACAGCGCCGCGGGCACGGCGCTCGCGGCGAGGGTGATGTGCCAGGCCCCGGGCCAGTTGGTGTTGATGACGTAGCCGATGAGGTAGGCGACCACGTAACCGACGTTCCAGAGGATCTCCAGGATCCCCAGGTAGTGGCCGCGCCGGGCGCTGGGTGAGAACTCGGCCAGCAGCGGAGAACCGATCGAGTAGTCCGCGCCGACGGCCAGTCCCATCACCAGGCCCAGGACGAAGACGTGCCAGGCCGACGTGACGAAGAACATCAGCACCGAACAGATCAGGAAGACCGAGAGGTCGATGGTGAACATCGGCCGCCGGCCGACCTTGTCGGTGACGTACCCCAGGGCCAGGCCGCCGAAGAACGTGCCGACGAGCGTCGAGGCCGAGATCAGCGCGCTCCAGGTGGCGGTGATACCGATGTCACGCGCCATGGCGTTCCCGGCGAGGGCGGCGGCCACGGAGGCGAAGACGAAACCGTCGATGAACATGCCACCGCCGGTGGCGAGGGTGAGGCGGCGCAGGAAACGCCCGGTGCGCGGGTTCGGCTCGTTGGTCGGCGGCCTGTCGAGGACTGTCGGCATGAAGATCCCTTTCCTGGGTACGTGCAGCGGGCACCTACCCAGGACGGGGCGCAGCACTGAGTGACGTGGATCACCATTTGCTGCGTCATGTTTTCGTCACTGTCGGCTGAGAACGCCGTCATACAGGGCCGTCGTTCCGCCGCATGACGGTGCGTTCCCGAGGACACCGGCACCGCATGGGTGACCGACCGCCACCCCGGCGCCGCGCCACGCCGACCCCCTTTCCCGCTCTCCGCTTCCCGTGGCTGTCCCGCGGGACCCGCGGCTGCGATCATGACAGGCCATGTGCGCAGACCAAGACGCCGCCGGGAGCGCGGGAGCGGCCTCGGGATGGCCGGATGTGCCGGGCGACACCGCGTTCACCATCAAGGTGCCCGCAGCCGATCCGCTGGTCCGGGCCGGGTTCCCGGCCCATGTGACCGTGCTTTACCCGTTCCTGCACGAGAGCCGCATCGATGCCGCGACCGACCGCGAACTGACCGGCCTCTTCGCCGGGCACGCGGCCTTCACCCTCAGTTTCGACGCCTTCGGACGCTTCCCTGGGGTGCTCTACCTCGACCCGTGGCCACACGGCCCCGTGACCGCGCTGACGAAGGACCTCACCCGGCGCTGGCCCGAGGCGGTGCCCTACCGGGGGATATTCGGCGCCGGGCTCGCCCCGCACCTGACGGTCGCCAACAGCGAGGGCCCCGCCACCCAGGACGCCGCGTACGACGCGCTGCAGACCGAACTGGCCCCGCGGCTGCCGCTGAGCTGCCACGTCCAGGCCGTGCACCTCATCACCTGGGACGGAACGCGCTGGCAGGACCGTGCCGAGTACCGCCTGACGGCCCACCTCTGAGAGGCGCGCAGCGGCGCCAGAGCACACCTCCTCGGGCGTTACCGGGACCGGCGGACGAGTACACCGGAGCGTTCCGCACCCGCAACGTCGCATGCTGCCTGGCCGACCTCACGGGGTAGACCCGCCGCTGGATGGGGAGCAACAAGGCGGCACACCGCCGCGACAGGGGAGGGCAGGAAAGCATGGGGACAACGCTGCTGGGGGTATGTGCCGCGGTGGTCGCCGCGGTCGTCGTCACGGCCCTGGTACGCGCCGGGCGCCGTGAAGCACAAGCTGAGAAAACACGGCTCGCCGAAGAAGAGCGGCGGCAGGCCCGCCGTTCGCTGGACGCAGTCTGGGCCATGGACGATCGCGAGTTCGAGGAGTACATCGCCGAGCTGTGCCGCCGCGACGGCTGCACCGACGTGGAACGAGTCGGCGGCGCCGGCGACTTGGGCGCGGACGTGATCGGGCGGTTGCCCGACGGACGGAAGATCGTCATTCAGTGCAAGCGTTATGCGAAGCACCGCACGGTCGGCAGCCGCGACATCCAGACGTTCAACGGCACCGCCCGCGCCGAACACGGCGCCGACGTCCCCGTCTTCGTCGCCTCCTGCGTCTTCACCGGCCCCGCCCGCACCTTCGCCGCCAAGCACGACCTGACGCTCATCGACGTCAACCTGCTCGGCTTCTGGAACAACGGCACCACGCTGACCTCGCTTCTGACCCTGGACATCGGGCGCTCCGGCAACAACCGCCGACTGCACCCGGACCACGACTGACAGCACCCCGTCGCCTCCGGCACCGGGACGCGCACTCAACTGCCGCAAGGTAATCCACCTCCAGCGCGCTCGCCGCGCCCAGATCGCGGCGCGGATCGACCGGGGGCAGCTCGGCCTTGAGGCGGAGGACTTCGTGTGGCGGCGCGAGCAGGCCGGGGCCGAGCAAGCCCGCCAGGATGCTGCCCGTGGATGATGTGGACGAGGTCGCCTCCGGCGCCGCCCGCGTGAGGGAGCCCCTGGAGACCGACGTCGTCACCGCCCAGCGCGAGTTCATGGAACTGGTGGAGCCGGGCGAGACGACGCGGATGGGTTCACCTTGCCCGGCGACGTTGGCGAGTTCTGCCGCGACGCGGTTGCAGGCGATCATGGCCAGTACCCAGTTCCCCTCCAGCGGGGTGGCGGTGGAGCGGGTGTTCCAACAGCTCGTGCGGGGCCGGTCGGCTCAGGACCATCCTCATCCTGCTGACCGTTGCTGAGGGGCGAGGTCGTATCCGTAGCGTTCGGCCACCGCAGGCATTTCTCCTTTCATGAATTGGCGCTCAAGCTCGGGGGTGATCCATTGGAGCCATTCGTTGGGAGTGCCACTGCGCATGATTCTGGTGTTTCCCTCGACGGGGTCGGGATGCTTCGCCTGGGACTTGGATTCGTGCGCGCGCATATTTGCGAAACTACTCTTCTCGACGGCCCGCGAGATGGCGTCGTCGGGCACGGTGACACCGAGGTCTTCGAAGTTTGACCGAAGTGTGGCAACCGGTTCACGTTTGAGGTCTTCGTAGGTCGTCAGTGTTGATACCTGGAAGGCCGCGCGGCGATCTGCCCACTGCTCATAAAATATGGACCAGTCGGCAAGGCGGCTTACTCCCGCTGGTCCAGGGCGTTCGAGCCAGGCATGGAAGGTTCCCGATGCGATATCTAGTGGGTCTTTGGCGAAATTGGTGCGGAACTTGTACCACGAGAAGAGGGAGTCTCGCGGGTCCCGCACGAGTATCCATACCCCCTTAAGGGGGCGCTGCTCAAGGAAACCTGGCGTCAGATGGGTCTTGAAGAAGCGAGGCCATTGTCCTTTCTGCAGGGGCCGTTCACCGCCGTGCCGGTCCGCTGTCGCGGAGAGCCTTTGGGCATAGTCGCTGTAGGCGGGCACCGGGCTGCTGGTTCCGTCAGCGTGCAGGGCTTCGATGTACGGGTCCGTATAGTTGAGTCCCACCTCCTGGAGAATGTTGCCGAGTAAAGACTGCCCGGAGCCGCCGATGCTGGCCACAGCGATGTCCTCGGCGCCGAGGCATTTCATGTTCTCCTGGTACAGGGCGTTGTATCGGTCCTGTATTCCGTGCAGGAGGTAGTAGACTTTTCCGCTCATGCTGCACCTTCACTTTATCCTGGAAGGAGTGGTTTCGTGTTAGCTGACGTTCCTTCGGGAGCGTGACGCGCGGACGGTACCGGGCCGTTCGTGCGCGAACCCTTTTTGATCGCCGCCCAGCAGGACTGTCACCAGACCACCCAGGACAGCGATACCGGCGGCCACAAGGAAAGCGAGGCGGTACCCGGCAGCCAGGGCCGTTGCCTGGTCAGCCGCGTCCATGTGGGCGGTACGGGCGGCGGCGATGCTCCCCAGGCAGGCAATCGCAAGGACACCTGCCACGTACTTGGCTGTTTCGAAGAGGCCATAGCCTACGCCCTTTTCGTTCGCCGAGAGATCCTTACCCGCGGCGATGTTGAAGGTAACGGCTCCGACGACCGTGCCAAGGCCGAGGATGAGTAGACCGGGCAAAATGTGCGGCACGTACCGCGCACTGGGAGAAGCCAGCGCCAGAAGAACGAATCCGCATGCGCTGAGGAACTGTGCGCACGAGGCGATGATCGTCCAGTGGTAGCGCCGTAGCAATAGCTTTGTCAGCGGGGAACCGGCGAGGACGACGATACCTAGGGGGCAGAAGGCCAGCCCAGCTGCCAATGGGCTGTATCCGAGGGCCTGTTGAAAGAATAGAAGGCCGATAAAGACAGTACCTTGATAGGAGAATTCATTGGCGGGCATGGCCAGTGCCGAGGTCCGGAAAGAGGGAACGCGCAGTACTTCTGGGCGGATTAAAGGCGCTGCTGCCTTGCGTTCGTGGCTGATGAACATGAGGAAGACGAGGACTGACCCCGCCAGGGAGCCCAACACGACGGGCGAGGCCAACCCGGCGTGCTCGACGCCGGCAATGCCGTAAACGAGGATCATGAGACCGGCGACGGACAATGCCGCACCTGGCAGGTCCAAGCCGTCGGGGTGCCCGCGAGGCCGGTGGCCAGGCAGAAGCTTCGGGGCGGAGAGGAAAGCGCAGGCCGCGACAGGCACGGACAGCAGGAAGACGTAGCGCCAGCCGAGGCCTTGGATGACCGCGCCGCCTACGACGGCTCCGCCAGCTGCACCGAGCCCGCCTGCGACCGCGACCGCGGCGAACATGCGGTCGCGGTCACCCGCGTCGGGTCGGCTGCTGATGGTCGCGAAGGACGTCGGGACGGCCAGGGCCGCGCCCACGCCCTGGAGGGCCCTGCTGACGAGGAGCAGCCAGGGTGTGGGCGCGAGTCCGGCGAGCATCAGGCCTACGGTGAACAGCCCGAGGCCGGTGGTCAGGACGCGTCGGCGGCCGTACCTGTCGCCGCACCGGCCGCCAAGCAGCAGCATGCCTCCCAGGGGAAGCATGTACGCCGTCATGACCCACTGAGCACCGACCTGGCTCATGCCGAAGCCGCGTTGCACGGTGGGCAGCGCGACGGTGACGACCAGCCCGTCGAAGACCACCAGGAAGTTCGTCACCACAAGCAGCGCCGTGAGGTAGAGCGCCTTCCGGGGACGAGCCGCGTGCTCGGGACGAGAAAGAGACATGGTCCTCGATCTTCCCGGGCCCGCAGCCCGGTGATTGCGGTGGCCGGGTGACAATGGCCGTCGGCTGCCGTGCTCAGGCGCTACGGCGCCGGGCCGCCCAAGCGCGGGTGAGGTAGGTGGTTTCGACCGTACGGGCGTCCCCGATGCGGTCCCTGGCGTAGCCGAGGAACCGCTCGAACTTCTCCTCGCCGAGCTGTACTCGGACATCATTCACCGAACGCCACACTCCGATGTACTCCTCGACCGTTTGACTGACCTGGTGCCGCCCCTCCAGGAATACCAAGTCGTCGAAGACGGGTGCGCTTGCCAGCCGGTCTGTGAGTTCGTCCGGGCCGTCCTCATGGCGCAGCACCCAGTCGTCGAGGTCGCGAGGGCCGTTTCCAGCGGCTCCCTGACCGTGTGGGCCCGCAGGCTGCTCACCTCGGCGGCGGCTTGGTCAGATCGAGTCCCCTCGGGGGAGAGCAGTCCCTCCCGGAAGGCGGTCTCGGCCATCGCGAACCGCACGCGAGAGGTGTGAGGAGACACGTTCAGGACGTCGCCGATGAGCTGCCAGTCGGCGCCGCCGACGTGCTCGAACACGGCGGCGGCTTCGAAGAACCGCTGCGCGGCGGCGAGCACACGGGTGGCGTCGGCCAGCACAGTGCCTGGCGCGCGGATGGTGCCGTCGGGGTTCAGCTCGTGCTCGCCGATCGGAACGGCGGCACGCGCGAGGTCGGCCAGTTCGCATGCTTCGTAAGCCATCACCAGCCTCGCTCGCGCCGCGTCTGTGTAGGGTGCGGTGGCTCCCGCTCCCGCGCCGTTTTCGGTCATGTCAGTCGGCCTCCGCTTCCGACGACGGCAGTGATCGCTGCGGCTTTCCGTGTGGTCAGCCGCGCAGGAAATACAGGACGGTCGTGATCACGGCGGTCGCCAGGAGGACGCCCCGCAGCAGCCAGGCGGGAAGACGGCGGGCCAGGTGGGCGCCGGCGAAGCCCCCGGCCACGGCACCGATCAGCATGGCGGTGAGGAGCAGCGGAGCGCTTAGTGCGTCCGAGGCGGTGAGGAACAGCACCGTCGCGCTGAGATAGATGGCCGCGAGTTGGGCGATCCGAATCGGGTTGCTGACCGCGGCGTCGAGACCGAGACCGATGGTCCACAGGGCCATCATCATGATGCCTACGGCTCCGCCGAAGTATCCGCCGTACACGGCCAGGAAGAACTGTCCGATCAGGACGGCTCGTGAACTCATGCCCACCGAGCGGCCCAGCGCCCTGCTCAACGCCCGAGAGAGGTGGCGGCCAGAGGCGAGGATTACCGTGGCGAAGGCGAGCAGCCACGGCGCCGCGGCGTCGAACGACGCTGCGGGCAGGACCAGCAACAGGCCGGCACCGAGGCCACCGCCGATCACACTGATTGCTGTGAGCGCCTTCGTGGATGTGGGCCCGACGGGGGTGAGCTCGCGCCGGTATACCCACGCACTGGCCACGGCGCCGGGTACGAGGGCGACCCGCGACACCGCGTTCGCCGTCACCGGTGGCAGACCGAAGGCGACGAGAGCGGGCAGCGCCACGAATGTGCCACCACCCCCCATGGCGTTCAGGACTCCGGCGGCGACACCGGCCAGCAGGACAAGCGAGAACTCGATCACCTGCCGAGCATCGCCCCGTGACGAGCGGGTCCACAATGCGGAATCGGTGTACTGAGCCTAAGGCTGAGCCTAAGGCTTGGCCTTAGCCTGAGTCAGTGCGCTATGACCTGGACGACCTGCGGCTCTTTCTCCACATCGTCACGGAGGGGTCGATCACGGCGGGTGCTGCTCGCATGCACCTGAGCCTTCCCTCGGCCAGCGCCAGAGTGCGCTCGCTGGAACGCCACACCGGCGTGGCACTGCTGATCCGCGGCCGGCGGGGCGTGCGGCCCACGCCGGCGGGGACGACCCTGGCACGCCACGCACGCGACGTACTCGACCGGACCGCGCGGCTCGAAAGCGCCGTCGCGAGCTACACCCGGTCCCCGACCGCTCCCGTGACCCTGCTGGGCGGCGGCTCCGCGATGCACCGGCTCGTGCCGCAGGCCCTGATCTCGTTCCTCCGCGCCCACCCGGACGTCGACGTCACGGTGTCGGAGAGCCGCACACCGCAGACTGTGCGGATGCTCGCCGACGGCGAGGCAGATCTCGGGGTCGTCCTCGACGACGAGGCCGGCGACTGCGGCCTGCACATGGAGCCCCTCGGCGACGACTCCCTCGTCGTGATCGGCCAGGCCGAAGGCATCCTCGCCGGACGGACCGCGCTGACCTACAACGAGGTCGCCGAACACCCTCTCGTCGGCCTCGACGCCGACTCCTCGCTGCGCCGCTGGATCGAGAAGCACCTCGGGCCGCACGCTCCGGTGGTGCGCCACCGCACCACCGTCGCCGACCTCAGCGTCCTCGTCGCCCTCGTCGCCGCCGGCGTCGGGCTCGCCGTCGTACCGCGCCGCGCCATCGACCCTCACCAGTCCCTCGCCGTGTGCGAACTGCAGGAGCCCTGGGCCCGCCGCCACCATCTACTGGCCTGGGGCGTCAAGGACCGTGCCTCGTCGACGGCCACCGCGGCGCTCGCCGAACACCTGCGTCATGCGGCCCAGTCCGAGCCTTCCTTTCGCAGTGCACACGGAGCCCCCCTCGGTTGGCAATCCTTCCCCGAGGGCTGACCGAACACGGGCCGAGACCTATCCCCGTCCTTTACTGGTCACCCGGCTGTCAGTCCTTGCGGAGTGCCCTGCGGGCAACCCCCGCCGTGTAGCCGGGACGGGAGTTTCCCGCGTCCTGGGAGCACAGGGTGGCGGTGTTGATGTGGAGGCCGAGGAGCCGGCTGAGGACCACTGCGGGAAGCTGCCCTGCCAGCTCCATGAGAGCGGTGTTTCGGCCGGCTGGGGTAGGGATGCCGAGTCGGTCCAGACGCTTCTTGAGGTGTCGCTCTTGCAGAGGGGCCCGTCGGGCGGCCGGCCGTGGACTGGACGGACCTGGCCGCAGATGTGGCAGGGTTCCTTGTGGCGGGTGCAGGCTTCGCAGAGAGCGGAGCCGTCCTCGGCTCGGCCCCAGACGGGACGGACGGTGCCGCATCGTTTGCAGGGTTCTTGATGGAGGCGGGCGGTGCAGTTCGGACAGCGTGGCGAGTCGGTGTCCGCGTTGTGGCAGGGCTTGTGGTCGCCGCGGCTGGAGCATGTTGCCAGGGGAGGCCGCCAGCGTCGCGTGCAGAGGCCGGCGCCGTCCTCGCCCCGAAGGAGTAGAGCCAGGCGTCCGCATGCGGTACGGGTCTCGTGGTTGACCGGATCACGGCGCATACAGGGCGAGCAGAGCGGCTCTCCCTGGGGAGTACGCATCGCAGCGTGAGCAGGGCAGAAGCCATGTCTGGTCGTAGCAGCGGCGGCAGCATCGTGCGTCGTCGCGTCGGAATCTCCAGGCGACCGTGCGCTGGCAGAAGGGGCACGTCGGCAGGACGCCTTGCGCGCTGGCAGCTCGACGATGATCGACTCAGCTCCGTCTTCGGTCGGCCGCCGCTGCGGGCGGCGCCCGCAGCGGTGTGCTCGACGGCATGGGGCGGGAATGTGGGCCGGGAGCCTGTCCCGCCGTGGGTGGAGAAGGCCGGGTACGCGCATCAGGCGGGCTGACGAGGCCGGTCCGGCCGGCTCCGCAGGATTTGCCGCATGCGGTTGTAACAATTATCGTTACGACCAGAACCGAGGGGCGAGGGAGGTGGAGTCCGACGTGAGTGCCAACAGCAGGCTGACCATCGCGGCGCACGCCCTGACATGGATCGGGCTGTATCAGCGGCGTGGCCACGAGGTCGCCACCTCCGAGCAGATCGCGACGAGCGTCAACACCAACCCGGTGGTGATCCGCCGCCTGCTGGCCAAGCTGAGCAAGGCCGGCCTGGCCGATTCACGGCGGGGCGCGGGGGCGGGCTGGATGCTCGCGCGGGACCTGGCGGCGATCACCCTGCTCGACGTCTACCAGGCGATCGAACCGGGGCCGGTCTTCGCCCTGCATCGCGCGACACCGGACCACGAGTGCGTCGTGGGCCACGGCATCGGGCCCGCGATGACCGCCGTGTACGACGGTGTGGAGGCCGCCCTGCGCAGGGAGCTGGCCAAGACCACGCTGGAGGACGTGCTGCGGGACGTCTTGAAAGCCGCCTGACCTCGGACCGCCGACTTCCCCTGAACCGAGGGGGATCGCATTCCGCACATCGATGTAACCAATATGGTTACATCAAGATTGGAGAATCTCATGGGACAGCTGGACGACAAGACCGCCCTCGTCACCGGCGCATCCAGCGGCATCGGCCTGGCGATCGCCCGCCGTTTCGCCGCCGAGGGCGCGACCGTCTACCTGACCGGGCGCCGCAAGGCCGCGCTGGACGCCGCCGTCGCGCAGGTCGGCGCCCGCGGCATCGCCATCCAGGGCGATGCCGCGGACCTCGGCGACCTCGACCGGCTCTTCGCCGAGATCGCGAACCGCAGCGGCCGCCTGGACATTGTGGTGGCCAACGCCGGGGTCGGGGACTACGGCCCGCTCGGCGCGATCACCGAGGAGGAGTACGACCGCACTACCTCGATCAATCTCAAGGGCACGGTCTTCACTGTGCAAAAGGCGCTGCCGCTGCTGACGGCCGGCGCCTCGGTGATGCTGCTTTCCTCCAGTTCGGCCCTGCGGGCCGTCCCGGGCCTCGGCGTCTACGCCGCCACCAAGGCCGCGATCCGCAGCCTCGCCCGCACCTGGGCCGCCGAACTGGCCGGCCGGGGAATCCGCGTCAACACCCTCACCCCCGGCCCTGTCGAGACCCCGGGCCTGGCCGAACTCCTCACCGCTTTCCCGCACGGCGACCAGCCCACCGCGGCCGAGCCTGCTCCAGTGACCCCGCTCGGCCGCGCCGGCCATCCCGACGAGGTCGCCGCCACCGCCCTCTACCTGGCCGGCGACCAAAGCACTTTCACCACCGGCGCGGAACTGTTCGTCGACGGCGGCGCCACACAGCTCTAGGCGCCAAACCGGCGACGCGGGACGCATTCGACGCTGCAAACGAAAAGACAAGGGACAAGGAAGAAGGACGATGGCAACAGATGCTCAGACCTCGCGGACCGTGGCCGAGAAGTTCGTGGAGCGCCTCGGCAGGCAGGACCCCGACGGCATCCAGGAACTGTTCGGCGAGGAGATCGACTGGTACGTTCCCGGCAGTGACGCGCTGTCCTGGACCGGGCGCCGTACCCGCCGGGAGGAGGTCGCGCCGTACTTCACCACGATGTGGCCGCACTTCGTGCACGGCAGGAGCAAGGTCGTGCTGGAGCGCATCATCGTCGACGGTGGTGAGGTGGTACTGCTGGCGGTCTGGACGCACACCGTCGTGGCCACTGGAAAGGAGTTCACCACACCGGCGGCCATACACCTGACGGTCGAGGACAACCGGATCGTCCGCATGCACCTGTACGAGGACACACTGACCGTCAAGGAGGCGTTCAACGCCGGCTGAGGGAGAGTGCTCATGTGCTCCGTGGCCTGGTGGATCTCGCCCAGGCAGGCCCATGCCGTGTGCCGGGAGCGAGGCTCGGACCGCGGGTCACCGTCGAGGAGAGTACGGGCCCAGGCTTCGACGGCGCGGCGGATGCCCGGGGCCATTCCGGCCACCGGTCGACTGCGGGGGCGCGGTCGTCGGTGAACAGGCCACGGCAGTCGAGGACTTCGGCGTCCGCACGACCGGTGGTCCGCGGACGCGCAGGGCCGGGAGGAGCTCGGAGTACCGGATCGACTCACCTTCGCGGTAGCCGGACAGCACGACCCGCAGCCTCAGGCGAGCGTCACCTCGACGGGCAGCTTCTTGATGCCGTTGACGAAGTTGGAGCGCACGCGCGGCACGTCGCCGGCGAGGCGGATGTCCGCCAGGCGCGGGATCAGCTCCTCGAACATGATGCGGATCTCGGTGCGCGCCGGCAGGTTGCCCAGGCACAGGTGGGGGCTGCCCTTGCCGAAGGTGACGTGGTCGTTGTCCTGCCGGGCGACGTCGAAGTCGTAGGGGTTGCCGAAGACCTCCTCGTCGCGGGGCACACGTCGGGCCGTCCGGTCGTTCGAGCCCCAGTGTACGGGCGGGCACCGTCAGCGTTCGTGGACGATACGTCCGTCGAACACCGTCAGATCCACCTCTGTCTCGGCGATGCGGTGCGGCTCCAGGCCGAGCAGCGGACGGTCCAGTACGCACAGGTCGGCGATCTTGCCCGCCTCGACGGCCCCTTTCCACGCCTCGGCGAAGTTCTGCCGCGCGGCGTTCACCGTGTAGGCGCGCAGGGCCTCGTCGAGGCCGACGCACTGCTCCGGGCCGCTGCTGCGGCCGCTGGCCCTCGACTCCCGCAGCAACATGCCGGCCACGGAGCGGCGATCACGGTGCGGCGCCGCAGGAGCGGTTCCTCCGCGGCATGATCCGGGTGCTCCGGTGGGGTGTGGTCGTCTTCAGGCCGGGGCGGAGGTGTCGCTCACCCCCTTAGGGATCCTGGGGCTGGCCCCCGTGCGGCTGGGGTGTTGACGCCATGGCGCCGTATGACCCCGGTCCGTACGTTTAAGCAGGTCAGAGCTCTACTGGCCGATTCAGGACCGGAGTCCTCCATGTCTCAGACCACCGCGCCGTCTGTGTCCACCGCACCCGTCGGTGCCACTGCGCAGCAGGGGAGCGAGTTCACTCCCCTGCTGCGGAAGGTCAGGGAACAGGGGCTGCTGGAGCGTCGCAAGGGCTGGTACGCGCGGATGATCACCGTGAACCTCCTTGCCCTGGCCGCTGTGGTGGCAGGGTTTGTCCTCGCCGGGGACACCTGGTGGACGCTGCTGCTCGCCGTGCCGCTGGCCATCCTGTCCGCCCGCACCGCCTACGTCGGCCACGACGCCGGGCACGCCCAGATCGCCGTCGGCCGCCGGGCGAACCGCGCCATCGGACTCCTCCACGGCAATCTGCTCCTGGGCATGAGCTACGCGTGGTGGAACGACAAGCACAACCGGCACCACGCCAACCCCAACCACATCGAGAAGGACCCGGACGTCGGCGCCGGCGCACTCGTGTGGACCGCGGAGCAGGCCGCTGTGCGCCGCGGATTCGCCCGCTGGGTCACCCGCCACCAGGCCTGGCTGTTCTTCCCGATGCTGCTGCTCGAAGGCATCGCCCTGAAGGTGAGCAGTGTCCAGGACCTGCGGCGGCAGCCGGTGCGCGAGCGGGCCGTCGAGGGCGCGCTGCTGGCGCTGCACGCGGCCGGTTACGGTGCCCTGCTGCTCACCTGCCTGCCGGTGGGCAAGGCCATCGTGTTCGCACTGCTCCATCAGGCGCTCTTCGGGCTCCACCTGGGAATGGCCTTCGCTCCCAACCACAAGGGCATGGACATGCCCGACCCGGCGGGCGAGCGCTGGGGCCATCTGCGCCGCCAGGTCCTGACCTCGCGGAACGTCCGGGGCGGGCCGATCACGGACTGGCTCCTCGGCGGGCTGAACTACCAGATCGAGCACCACCTCTTCCCGAACATGCCCAGGCCCCACCTCAGGCTCGTACAGCCTCTGGTCCGGGAACACTGCCGCAACCTCGGGCTCTTGTACGCCGAGACCGGGCTGCTCGACTCGTACCGGCAAGGGCTGCGGCACATGCACACGGTCGGCGGTGCGGCCCGGCCAGAATGAGGCGGTGGTGTCGGCGATGCGCAGCGGATCGCTCGCTACCGCTCGCACGCCCTCGAATCAGCCGCTTCCGAAAGCCCTGCTCCGCACCAACGAGGGGCTGCTTCCAAAGATCCAGGTGTGGGCGCCGGCCATCGGCCCGGCCTCCAGCTGCCGGACGAGCTCGTCCGCCTGCGCGGGGGAGACCCCATTCCGCGGGCGAGTGCCTCGAACACGACGCGCGCGCGGTCACAGCATCACTTGGGTGCCGGCTGATGCCGGCCAGCTCTTCCCCGTACGTGTCGTGCGGTAGCTGATCACGGCAGTCGGCGCGGGCAGTAATATCCCGTTTCATGGTCGTGGACATGGGGCGGGACGGAAGACAGGATCGAGCTGGTCTACCGGCCGACACGCGCCGACATCCTCGCGGGCGTGGCGCTGCGTGAGCGCCGTCGGCGCCTCCACCTGGTCCGGTGGGGCTTCACGGGGCTGTTCGGGGCCGGCGCTGTGCTGGCGGTGACCACGCCGGAAAGCTCCGCGCTGTCGTTCGTGACCGCCGTCTTCTGCGCCGCCTGGAGCTGGTCGATCCCGCACCTCCAGGCCCACCACGCGCTGCGCACAGTCTCCTGGCAGGGCGAGTACCGCACGTCCGTGAGCGAGACGGGGATCGCGGCCGAGAACGCGCACGCGACGCTCGTACAGCGTTGGCCAGTCTTCCGCGGTTACCGCGAGACCCGCGACCACGTGGTGTTGCTCAGCCGCGACCCGAACATCCTGCTCGTGGAGGTGCTGCCCAAGCGCGGGGCTGCGCTCTCCGTAGGACGCGGAGCGGCTGAGGGCCCTCCTGAGCCGCCATCTGCCCCGCGTCTGAACCCGTTTCAGTCCTCCGCCGCCGCGGCCGCGAGGCCCTTGACCTCGACCGCCTTGCCGCAGACCCGGCAGCCGAGGTGGTGGTGTTCGCCGGTGGGGCAGCGGTGGTCGGGACCGACGCGGAGGTGGCTCGGCTAACGACACCTCCATGCCGCCCTCACCACGTACGCCGGGCACTACACCACCGGACGGGCCCACCGCAGCCTCGCCCACGCGCCCCGGACGACCACCCGAGCGTCATCCCCCGGCCGCTGCCGTAGTGCGACGGCGACAGCTACTCGGCGGCCTGCTGGACGAGTACCACACCACGCCACCCCAACGACGTCTCCATCCACAAGGAACGCCCAGCTCAGCCGCCTGATCGGAATATTGACACCCTTCACCGCCGAACGGGCGGTGCTGCGCATGCCGCGCGCCGGGCGCCCGGCGGAACCGGGCTCGACCGGGGCGTACGCGGGGTGCGTACGCCGCCCGCATCGCGCGTACGCCGCTAGACCTCGGCGCCGGGCGGGGCCTCGTTCATGAGGGCCAGGGTGGTGAGCGGGTTCCAGTAGTCGCGGTAGTGCAGCACGAGCCCGTCGCGGACGCGCAGCACGGAGACGAAGGCGAGGTCGACCTGTTCGCCGGTGGCCGTCGCGGTGGACGTGCCGGCGAACTCGATGACGAGGACTTCCGGGTCCTTGGTCTCGTGCACCGTGAGGTCGGTGACCTCGCTGGTCCCCATCATCCGCGAGTAGTTCATGAAGTACTCGCGCACCGCCTCGCCGCCCTCGATCCGGCGGGGCCGGCCCGGCGGGGTGAAGGGGAACTCCATGACCGCGTCGGGGTGGATCAGGGTCAGGAAAGTGGGGATGTCGTTGACGAGCAGCAGCTCCATGCAGCGGTTGAAGACGCCGACCGGCGTGGTGTCCATGGTGTCCGTGGTGTCGGTCACGGGGAGTGTGTCCCTTCGGGGTTGGGTCAGGTGCGGGCAGAGACGGTGGAGCCGTCCACCCGGAGCGCGCCGGACGGGCAGCGCTCCACCGCCTCGCGTACGGCCTCGTGTGTCTCCGGTGGCGGGGCCGGGTCCAGGACGACCACGGTCGCCTCCACCGGGTCCTGGTCGAAGACCTCGGGGACGGCCAGGGCGCACACCGCGGCCCCGATGCACCGGCCGGTGTCCGCCACGATCCTCATCGGGGAAGTACCTCGTCCCAGGCCGCGGGGACCTCCGCCGGTCCGCGGGCGGTGCTGTCGTCCCGGCACTCGATCTCGGACAGCGGCTTGACCAGCCGCAGGGACGGCACGCGGGTGGCGAGTCCGCGCAGCGCGGCGGTGAGCTGAACGCGGGCGATCTGCTGGGCCACACAGGCGTGCGCGCCGTGGCCGAAGCCGAGGTGCGGGCCCGGCTTGCGGGCCATGTCGAAGACGTCGCCGTCGGGCAGCAGGGCGGTGTCCCGGTTGGCCGACTGCACCGCCAGCACCACGTAGTCGCCCGCGCTGATCGGCTGCCCGTGCACCGTGGTGTCCTCGGTCGCCTGGCGCAGCAGGCCCGTGGGAGAGCCGAGGAAGCGGACGACCTCCTCGGCCGCGGTCGGGGCCAGGTCGGGGTCGGCGCACAGCCGCTCCCACCGTGACCGGTCCGAGAGCAGCATGAGCAGGCCGCCCGACAGACGCGAGGAGATGACGTCGAAGCCGAAGATGAACAGCGCGCCGTTCATCATGATCAGCTCATGGTCGCTCAGCGGCCGTTCGGCCTGGGCGTTGAAGGCGATCAGCCGGCTCACCACGTCGTCGCCGGGCTCGGCGCGGCGGGCGGCGACCAGTTCCTGCATGTAGACGTAGAGCGGGAGGAGGGCGGGCCCCAGCTCCTCGGTGGCCTTGCCAGTCGGGTCGAACAGGGCTTTGGCGGTGTCGTAGAACAGGTGCCGCGACTCCTGCGGGACCCCGATCAGCTCGGCGATCACCGTGGTGCTGATCAGGCGCGAGTAGTTGACGTGGAGGTCGTGCGGCTGCGCGGCGCCCTTCAGCCCGTCTACCGCGTCGTCCACCGTCTCCTGGACCAGCGGCTTGAGCTCGGCCAGGCGGCGGGGGTGCGACAGCTGCGGGGCGAAGTTGCGCCGGATGCGGATGTGCTCGGGACCGTCCATGCGCGTGAAGAGGTCGTCCACCGGCGACTCGGGGTCGAACCCCGGCATCACATGCGCGGTGGACCCCGGCCGGGCCGAGAAACGGCGCCCGTCTCCGAGCACCTCGCGCACCCCGGCGTAGTCGGAGACCAGCCAGGCGTCGAAGCCGGCCGGGGTGGAGACCCGGACGACTTCCCCCGAGGCGCGCAGCGCGGCGTACTCGGGCGGCGGGTCGAAGGGCAACTGCCGTTCCGGGGCCTGCGGCAACGGGGGGTGAGTGGTCACTGGTGACTCCTTATGACCTCTGGGGTATGTACCGACTGCGGTGTCTGGACTGTAACGGCGCCCGTTCCGGGGCGGGCCGGATGCTGCCGAGGGATTCCCCGGGTTCGTAGGCGTGTCGCGAACCGGGCGCGGGGGCCGGGCGGTCACCGGCCCGCACCGGCCGGGTACTCGCCGGTCAGGATCGCCGTGGCCACGTCCACCCGGCTGCGGTAGCCGGTCCTGGCGAAGAGCCGGGTCAGTACGCCCTCGACGCTCTTCTCGCTGGTCTGGAGCACGGTGGCCAGCTGGCGGTTGGTCGAGCCCTCGGCGATCAGGGTGGCCAGCAGCCGCTCGTTCTCCGACACCGCCGCGGCGCGGTGGGGCACCGGCACGTCGTGCTCGCGCATCAGCCGGCGCAGGCGGTAGCGGTACAGCAGCGCGTCGAGACCGCCGTACAGCTCATAGGCCTCGCTCAGCAGCGACGTGGCGCCGCATCCGGTGGCGGCCACCACCGACAGCGTCCTGGCCAGGGCGCGCGGCTGACCCAGCGTCCGCGCCAGTGCCACGGCCCGGTCGGCCACGACCGGATCGCGGTGGACGGCGACCCGGGCCAGCAGCGCGGTCAACTCGCCGTGCACGGTCCCGAGAAGAGCGGCCGCCCGCTCGACGCCGGCCAGCCCCTCCCGGGCTCCCGCCGGGTCGCCGCGGCTGACGGCCAGCCAGACGCGTATGAGCCACAGGTCGGCGGTGCCGGTGACGACCGCGTCCTCGGCCGCGTGGGCCAGTCCGTCGGCGACGTGGGCCTCCGCCCGTTCCGGGTCGCCGAGGGTCCAGGCGATCTCGGCGTCCATGGCGTCCAGCAGGTGGCCCGACGTGGCCGGTTCGGCGCGGGCGGCGTCCAGCGCGGCCCGCGCGGCGGCCGGGCGCCCGCGGCCGAGCAGGATCTGGGCCACCGCGTGCTGGAGAGCGCCCGAGGCGGCCTCGGAACCGGTACCCGTCCGCGCGTGGTACAGCGCCTCGTCCCAGCGCCCGCGCTGCCAGGCGAGCAGGCCCCGGTCCACGCCGGACAGCCGCTCGGCCGACAGTCGCGCGGCGGCCAGCACCCGTTCGGAACCCTCGGTCTCCTGACACACCAGCAGGGTCCCCACCCGCACCCGTGCCCAGAGCTCCGGGCAGCGGGCTGCCCACTCCGCGCCGGGCGCCTCCAGCAGCTGCCGCAACCGGCCGGGGCGGCCGGTGACCGCCCCGGCGCAGGAGAGCAGCAGCTCGCCGACGGCCGCCGCGGCGGCGTCGCCCGCCCAGGAGCCCCGGGCGCCGGCCAGCCGCCGGTACGCCTCGTCCCAGCGGCCGAGCAGGCACAGTGCGATCGCCCGGCCGACGGCCCGGGACGCCGCGTCGTGCCCCGCCTGCTGCTCGCCCGCGGCGATGCGCCGTACCGCCGCGACGTCCCGCAGCCCCCACAGGGCCGTCACCCGCACCAGCTGGGCGTCCAGGGCGGCGCCCGGCGGCAATTGGCCGGCCCGCAGCCGCAGCAGCTGGTCCGCGCTGTGCGCGGCGGCCGCGTGATCCGCGGCCAGGCAGCCGGCGTTGGCGTGTTCCGCCAGGGCGACGGCGCGCTGCCGGGCGCCGGCCGCGGACTCGACGGCCGCGGCCAGCCACCGGGCGGCGGGCCCGGGGGTGCGCAGCATCGCGGCCGTCCCCAGGGCGAGCAGTTCGCCGCCGATCCGCCCGGGTTCGCCGAGCGGCCGGCAACGCATCAGCTGCTCGGCCCGGTAGTCGTCGCTGACGGGCCCCGCCTCGCCCGACCACAGCGCCGTGACGGCGGCCCGGGCCAGCTCGCGGCGCTCGTACGGGCCGAGAGCACCGGCCAGCGCCTCGGCCCAGTACGGCACCGCGAACCGCCACCCTCGCCCGGCCGTCCGCAGGATGCCCTCCTCCACCAGCGTCTCCAGCGCCCGTACGGTCTCCCCGGCGTCAAGGCCGAGGGCGACCGCCGCCAGCCGGGGCAGCAGCTCGTGCAGGGGGTGCAGTACGGCGGCCGCCTTCGCGACGGTCCACACCGGTTCGGGCAGCAGCCGGAAGCGCGCGAGCAGCGGGTGGCCGGGCGGCAGCGGGGCGGGTCCGGCGTGCCCGAGCAGATGGGCGCGGCCGTCGGCCACCTTCAGCGCCCCGGCGGCCGCGTAGCCGTCGATGGCCGCGTGGAGCGCCGCCGGGACGCCTCGGCTGTCCCGGCGCAGCCGGTTGGCGAGCGCGCGGTCGGGACGCGCCTGGAGGAGGTCGGCGGCGAGCCGGTCGGCCACCTGCCGGGGCAGCGGCGGCAGCGTCACCACGCGGGCCGCCCCCTCGGCCACCAGCCGCCGCAGCGCGGGCGGGAGGTGTGCCGCAACGGGGGAGCGTACGGCGCACACCCAATGCGCCGTCGACCGGTTCAGCCGGTGCACCAGCTGTTCCAGCACCTGACGCGAGGAGGCGTCCAGCCACTGCGCGTCGTCGACGAGGAGGAGGAGGCCGGGGCGGGCCAGCAGCAGCCGGGCGAGTTCCGCGGTGACCTGCTCGATGCCGGTGGACCCCGCCGGTGCCTCGCGGTCCGGGCCGCGGCGCGCCGGAGCCTGCCGCCGGACCGCGACCGGCAGCCGGGTGAGGGCGGCGGCCAGGCGGGCGGCCGCGTGCAGCGGCACCGTGCGGCCGTGCCGGGACAGCGAGAGCGTCAGTGTCGTCTGCCCGCGCCTGGCCGCCTCGCACGCCACTTCCCCCAGCACCGCGGTGCGTCCCGTCCCGGCCGGCCCCGCCAGCACCGTCAGGACGGCCGGGCCGCGGCCCGCGTCGTCCGCGGCACCGGCAGCACCGGCAGCGCCGTTCACGATCTCCCGGACCGTGTCCTCGCGGCCGACGACCGCGTGGCCGCTCACGTGGAGACCCGGGCCGGGCCCGCGGCGGTCAGCCGCCCGGCCAGGCTCGCCGTCGCCAGCTGCACCCGGGAGCGGCAGCCGGTCCGCGCGAACAGCCGGACCAGGTGGTCCTCGATGGTCTTCTCGCTCATCCGCTCCCGCCGGGCTATCTGCCGGTTGGTCCAGCCGTCGCAGATCAGCTGGATGATCCGCAGCTCGGTGGGGGAGAACGTCTCGCGCCGCGCGCGCGGACGCGGGACGGTGACGCCCCGGCCCCGCATCAGCGTCCGGATGCGCCGGCGCAGATACGTCGAGTCGAACGGCCCGGCCAGCTCGTACGCCTCGCGCAGCCACCTCCGGGGGGCGTCGCCGAGCTCGCCCGCCACCAGACAGGCCGTCACCAGGGCGGGCTGGTGGGCGCGGCGGCGGGCCAGTTCGGCGCCCGCCTCGGCGGCGGTGGCGTCCCCGGCGACCACCGCCCGGGTCAGCAGGCGGGCCTCGGCCAGCAGCGGGTCGGGGTCCCCGGCGCAGCGGTGCTCGATGTCGGCGAGCAGTTCGCGGGCGTGCCGGTGCTCGCCCGCGCTGACCGCCATCCGGGCCAGCCGCGGCAGCAGCCCGGCCACGCCGTGGCGGGTGCCGCCGTCCCCGAGGCGTTCGTAGACCCGCCAGCCCGCCGCGAAGGCCGCACGGTGCTCCGGGTCCCTGGCCTCGTGCCGCAGCGCGACCACCCCGCACTCCACCCAGCCCCGCAGCGCCGGGCAGACCCCGTCGGCGGGCACCGACTCCAGCCAGCTAAGGGCCTGGCGGGCGTCGCCGCGGGTCCGGCAGATCTCGGCCGCCAGCAGCCGCCCGTGCCGGTGTGCCGGGGTGTCCGCCGTCCCGGTCACCTCCAGCCGCCGTGCCGCGGACAGCGCGGCGGTGAGGTCACCGCGCGCGTAGCCGCGCACGATCCGCCGGTAGAGGCCGGGCACACTGCCCGGCGGCGGGGTGTAGCGGGGGCCGAGGGTCCGCTCGAAGACCTCCGCCACGTCGGCGGGGTCCGGCGCCGGACCGCCGGCCGTGCGCAGCGGCCGGACCACCCGGGTGGCGTCCGCCTCCGGCCGGCGCGGCTCCCGGCCGGCGGACCAGGCGGCGGCGAAAGCCAGCGGCTCGGGCGGTTCGCCGCCGTCCGTGGCGAGGGCCCGCACGGTCGGGGCGGGGACCGGCTCGCCGGTGTGCACGGCGGCGAGCATGGCCGCGTCGGCCAGCTCCCCGCGCAGCGCCGACGGCACGCCGTGGTCGGCCAGGATCATGCCGACCGTCTCGCCGAGAAGTTCGTAGTGCCCGGCGCGGACCAGCAGCCGCAGCAGCGGGCCGGCGAGGCGGGCGCGGAGCCGTGCGTCGGCGGCGTGCCACCAGGCGGCCCGCAGCCACGCCGCCGCCCGTGCCGGGTCCTCGTCCGGGCGGGCGGCGAGGGTGGTCAGCAGTCTCCCGAGCGCGAGGTCGCGGGGCAGCGCCCGGCCGGCGTCCGCGACCCGATCGGCCAGCGCCGCCGGGTCCACCGGCAGCCCGGCGGCGAACCTTCGGCGCAGCGCGTCGGCCAGCGATCTGCGCAGCGCGGCGGCGACGGCGGGGTCCGCCCGCTCCCGCAGCAGCGTGGCGAGCGCGGGGGAGCGGTGCCGCAGGTGGCCGTCGGCGTCCGTCTCCAGCACACCGCGGTCGACCAGCGTGTCGACGAGCCGTCCGCAGTCGGCGGGCCGCATCCCGCGGGCCGCCGCGAGCAGCGGCAGCTCATCCAGGCCGACGGGGCCGAGCGCGATCAGGCCGGCCACCGCCGCGGCGTCCTCGCCCAGGTCCTCGAGCGGGCCGGCCGGGCCGTCCGAGGCCAGGGCGATCGGCCGGTCCGGCGCACCGAGGCAGAGCCGCCCGTGCACCGGCGTCAGCCGGCCCCTCGCCTCCAGGTCGGCCAGCGTGGCGAGTACGGCGCCGGGGTTCCCGGCCAGCGGGCCCAGGGCCTGGCACAGCGCGGGCAGCAGGGCCTCGTCCGGCGGGGCGGGGTACCGCTCGGCGACCAGCCGGTCCAGGTGGTTCCCGGTCAGCGGAGGCAGGTCGATCACCAGGTCGGCCAGGGTGACCAACTGGGTCATCGCGGCGGCGCCCCGGCCGGTGGAAGCGGTGTCCCGGACCGCGGCGACCACCAGGCAGCCCGGCCGGCGCGCCGCGTCGAGGGCCGCCGCCGGTTCCGCCACCGCGTCGGCGTCGTCGACCAGCAGCGCGACCGGGGCCGGGCCGCTGATCGAGTCGAACATAACGGCCAGTTCGAGGACCAGCGAGACCGTACGCTCCGGACGGGTCCACGGCCGGCCGGCGCACAGCCGGACCAGCCCCCCGATCGCGTCCGTCAGGCGCGGCTCGTCCAGCTGCTCGACGTGGTCGCGGACGGCCCGTACGACTGCCTGGTAGCCGAACGGGTCCGCCGGGTCCGCGGTATCGCCGAACCGGGTGGCCAGGACCTGGACGCCCGCGGCCCGCCAGGCGTCCGCCACGGCGTCCAGCAGCGCGGTCCTGCCCATGCCCCGGGCGCCGCGGAGGACGACCAGCGCGCCGCGCCCGGCCGCGTCGGCCAGCGACCGGTCCAGGGCGGCGCGTTCGTCCTGCCGTCCCCACAGGCGGCCTCTGCCCATGACACTCCATCCTGACGTGGCCTTTTCAGCTGACACAGCACACCCTTACGGAAATGTGTTTAGGGATGCACCTAAACTCGGTTCCGGACGGTGTAGGCGGCCATGCAGCGGCGTACGGAGCCGGAGCCACCTTTTCGGTGGCCGGCTCCCGGGGGCGAAGAGCCCCAGCGTGTACGCGCGGGAGACCAAGGACGCCCGGGTCGGGGCGCGCATCGTGCGCAGCCGACGCGGGAAGCGGGACACGTCGCCGCCGGGCTCCGGGGAGCGTCCTGGCCCGCCCGCCGGGGCGAGGCTCGGACGGGACACCACCTCGGAGACCACCGAAGGGGACACGGGCCTTTCCCCCCGGGCCTTTTGGGATGCACCGCCGCCTCGCGCAGGTCACCGGCGTGGACGTCCAGCTCGGCGTCGACCAGAGGACAGCGCATGCCGGTCGCGACGCGGTGACGAGGAGGCCGGCATCGTCACCGGTGGGACATCCTGGCGAACTCCACCACCTGCCGGGCCATGGTCTCCATCTGCTCCCGCACCCGGGGGTCCGCGCAGTGGCCGTCCTCGGTGAACCCGGTGGCCGAGGTGTTCACCACCACTCCGAGTGGTGTCGGCCAGCCCCGCAGCGCATGCGTGATCGTACGCAACGCGCCCAGCGTGGCCACGCCGCTCTGCCAGCCCTGGGCCACCGTCAGACACCCCACGGCACGGCCGCTGAGGTACGGGCGCTCGTGGGTGCGCAACTCCTCGATGTGATCCAGGGCGTTCTTCAACAGGCCCGAGGTGCTGCCGTGGTAGGCGGGGCTGGCGATCACCAGCGCGTCGGCCTCGGCCACCGCGTCCAGCAGCCGCCTGGCAGGCCGGGACAGGTCCCGTTCCGCCGGGTCGTACAGCGGCATGACCAGCTCGGCGCCGCCGATGACCGTGCCCTTCGCGCCGAGGCGTTCCGCGGCGGCCAGCGTGGCGCGCAGGGCCAGCTCGGCGGTCGAACCCGGCCGGGTCGAGCCACCGATGCCCAGTACGTTGACGGGTCGCTGCACCGTGTACGCCGTTGTCCCCTGATCCACACCCCGACTCTATGCAGCGGGTTCCATCGCCCGTTCTATCGCCGGTAACGCGGTGCTCCGCGGTGGGCAGACGGGCGATTACAGCGCCGTGGACGGACTCGGGGAAACCGCCGCTAACGTGTGGCGCCGCGGGCACTTCGCGTAACGGAGGGCGCGGCGGGCACACCGTCGCCGCGCGTCCGCCGGCCCTTTCGCCTCAGCTGCCCGTGGACGTGGGACGAAGCCACCCGCGAACGGCACCCAAGGAGGAACCACCATGTCCGAGACGACCGCCGAGCGGGTCCCCACCCGTGAGGAGCTGATCGAACGGGCACAGGGTCTGATCCCTCTGCTGCGGCGCAACGCCGAGCAGACCGAGAAGGAGTCGAGGGTCCCGGACGAGAGCATGACCGCCATGCGCGAGGCGGGTCTGCTGCGGCTCAGCACGCCCCGGAAGTGGGGCGGCTGGGAGCTGCCGATGCGTCACCAGGTGGAGGTCCTGTGCGAGCTGGGCCGCGGATGTCCGTCCACCGGCTGGATCGCCGCCAACCACGCCGCCTCCGTCGACCTCGTGATGCTCATGCCCGAGCCCGGTCTGCAGGAGATATACGGCGCCGACCCGGACGCCGTCATGCTCTCGGCCGCCAGCCTCGACCCCAAGCTGCGGGGTGACAAGGTGGACGGCGGTGTGAAGGTCAACGGCCGCTTCCCCTACGCCTCGGGCTGCGAGATCTCGGACTGGGCGTTCCTCGCCTGGGTGCCCATCTACGAGGACGGCAAGCAGACGGGCGTGGCCAACCTGCTGGCTCCCCCCACCGACCTGCGCATCGAGCGCACCTGGAACGTGGCCGGCCTGCTGGGCACCGGCACCCACGCGATGGTGGCCGAGGATGTGTTCGTGCCGGACCGCTTCATGCAGTTCGCGCCGCTGAAGGAGGACGGCGAGCCCGACTCGCCGGTCCCCGCCACCGTCCTGATCAAGGGCAATCTGCACTCCCTGTCGTCCCTGGTGGGCGCCGCCCGCGGGGCGCTGGACGTGGTCCGGGACAAGTTGGAGGAGCACAAGCCCCTCGCCTTCTCCACCTACTCCCGGGCCATCGACTCGCTGTCCGTGCAGCAGGAGTTCGCCGAGGCCACCCACCTGATCGACACGGGCATGCTGCACATGCTCGCGGTGGCGGACGGGTTCGACGCGGTGCCCGAGGGCGAGGACGCGACCCCGGAGGAGCGGGCCCGGCTGCGCATGCACATGGTCAGCTCGCTGGAGCGCTGCCGCGAGGCGATGCAGCGCCTGCTGGACTTGGCGGGCACGAGCGGGTTCGCGCAGACCCACCCGGTGCAGCGGTACTGGCGGGACCTGGAGATCGGCAGTCGGCACACGGCGCTCAACCGGCCGATGATCTTCGAAGACTACGCCCGGTCGCTGCTCGGCACCGGCGCTCCGGTGTCGCTGCTGTTCTGACGGCCCGTCGGCGCGGGCCCTCGGCCGTACCACCGGCCGCGGGCCCGCGCCGCATGTCCGTCCGGCACGGGAACATTCCGCCCGTCATCAGGAACCCTCATCAGAAACACGGCGAACGGCCCTGCCCGGTGCTCTCCGCACCGGGCAGGGCCGTTCACACGCTGGAACGCGCTCAGGGCGCCGGCGCCGCGGGCGGCAGACCGGGGTGGCCGTCGAGGTCGAAGCCCGCGGGCAGCACCAGCCCCTCGGGCGCGCGCACCGCCTCCGCCGGGACGTCCTCTCCGGTCAGCCGGCGCAGCGCGGGGCTCACCACGACGGATGTGTGCCCGGCGGCCCGCGCTGCCGCGACCTGCCCGGCCACGTCGGCCGCCAGGGTGCCCGCCGTGTCGCCGGCCGATTCCTCGACCAGCAGGGGGAAGACGGTCACCTCCACCGTCGCACCGTCCGCCGCGCGGTACCGCGACGGCGGGCACGGGGCCATGGCGCGCACCGGCGCCGACCGGGCCACGAACGACCGCAGCGTGGCGTCGTCCAGCTCCGCGAGCGAGGGGTCGAAACGCCGCAGCGCCTCGGGCGTGCCCAGGTCGGCCACGTACGCGACCCGGGTGGCCGTGGCCGCCGCCCCGGCGTCCTCGCCCGCCGGCGCCGCGGACCGGAAGTCCCGTACGTCCGTGCGCGGCAGCGGGGTGTCCGCACCGGTCAGCGGGTGCACCAAGTGCAGCGCGTCCTGGTGCCGCAGCACCGTGCACACCTCCCGCAGGCCCGCCGCCAGCCGGTCGATCGCGGCGTCGTCGACGGCGTACGACGGCTGGATCCGCAACGTGTGCGGGGAACTGCCCGTCGGCATCAGCCGCACCCGGTACTTGCGCAGCAGGAATCCGGAGACGGCGAAGCCGAAGAACCCGCCGCGCGCGTAGTTGCGGATCACCGCGGAGCCGGACGCCGACTGGTCGGCGAACTCGAACCCGAGCAGCAGACCCCGCCCGCGCACGCCGCGCACCACGTCCCCGAACTCGGCGTGCACCTCCTCCAGGGCGGCGCGCAGCCGCGCCCCCCGCTCGGCGGCCTGCCGGTAGGCGGCCCCGTCGTCGCGCTCCAGCATCTCCAGCACCTTCTCGGTGATCGCGCAGGAGAAGCTGTCCTTGGCGAACGTCGAGCTGTGCAGCAGCTCGAACTCCTTGACGTACGCCGACCGCCGCACCAGCAGCATCGACGTCTTGGCCAGGCCGCCGCCGACGCTCTTGGCCAGCGTGTAGTAGTCGCCGGTCAGGCCGATGCCCGCGCTGGCGAAGAAGGCCCCCGTGCGCCCGGCGCCGGTCTGGATCTCGTCGACCACCAGCGGGCACTGGAGCGTCCGGCACACGTCGGCGATCCGCTTGGCCTGCTCGGGGGTGAGCTCGTGGATGCCGCCCTCGCCCTGGATGGGCTCGACGACGAAGGCGGCGACGAACGGCACCGGCCGCCGCACCACGTCCACCACCCCGTCCTCGGCGACGACGTCGAGCAGATGGGGCTGCTCGGCCCCGACGTACTCCAGCGCCTCCTCGGGCCGGTCGGCGGGGACGAAGCGGGCGCGCGCACCGAGCCCCTGGAACGGCAGGCGGAACGTGGGGTTGTGGGTGAGCTGGAGGCTGCCCACGAGCTTGCCGTGGAATCCGCCGTCCAGCGCGAAGAACTCCGGCGCCCGGCCCAGGGCCTCCGCGTTGCGCCGCCCGGCCTCCGCCACCAGCGCCGCCACGTCTCCGCCGGGCCCGGCCACCTGGGCGGCGGCCGGCGTGAGCCGGACCCCGCCGGCCCGCGCCCGCTCCTCGGCGTCGCGGGCGTGCGCGGCCACCTCGGCGGCCAGCGCGTTCAAGCGGAACACCCGCGCCAGCTCGGCGTGTTTCATGGCCGCCTCGACGGCCTCGGCACCGGTGTTGGCGAAGACGACCTCGTACGGCTCCGTGGCGCCGAGCTCCCGCCGGACGATCGCGTCGAGCGCCGCGGCGACCCGCTGGGCCTCGGTGCGCTTGGACAGCTGCGCGTGGCTCGGCGTGCCCGCGTCCAGCAGGGCCTTCGCGTGGGCCACCAGCTCCGGGTGGTTGTGCCCGAAGAACAGCGAGCCGAAGCCGCCCACGAAGTCGGTGACCGCGGTCCGTTCCCCGTCGGGACCGGGCAGGTACACGGTGTCGCCCTGGGCGCGGTCGTACTCCACGTCCAGGCCCCACGCGGACAGGGCGTTTCCCAGATAGCGTTCCGCCAGCTCTTCCATCGGCAGTACTCCTCTCACAGTGAGGACGCGGGCGCGAACTCCCGCAGCGGGTTGAGCCGCTCCGGCCCGATGCGCTTCCGCACCTCCGGCGCGGTGACGCCCAGGCCGGGTTCCGGCGCCAGGCACAGCACGCCGACCTTGCCGACATGCTCGTTGTTCTGCACCAGCCGGGTCGCCTCAGCGGCCCGTTCCAGCGGGTACAGCGCGGACAGGGTGGGCACGATCCCGCCCTGGGACAGCAGGCGGCTGGTGCGCGCGGCCTCGTCCAGGTTGGCGCCGTGGCTGCCGACCACCTTCTTGAGCCGCATCCACAGGTAGCGGTTGTCGTACGCGTGGTGGTAGCCGGTGCTCGAACCACAGGTGACCACCGTGCCTCCCCGCCCGGCGACGAAAACCGAGATGCCGAAGGTGGCCCGCCCCACGTGCTCGAAGACGATCTGCGGGTCGCTGCCGGTCTCCCGGCGGATGATGCGCCCCAGCCGCTTCCCGGCGGCGATGGTGTCCTCGGGGGAGGGGTCGGGGTCGTCGCTCAGCCCGATCTCGGACCGGTCGACCACCACCTCGCAGCCCAGCCGGCGGACGGCCTCGGCCTTGCGCTGCGAACCCACCACCGCCACGGGTATGCCGCCGCCGTTCTTGACGAACTGCACCGCGTACGCGCCCAGACCTCCGGCGGCGCCCCAGACCAGGACCACGTCGCCCTGGGTCATCCGGGCCCCGTTGGGCCCGACGAGCATGCGGTAGGCGGTGCTGCCGCACATCGGGACGACGGCCGCTTCCTCCCAGGTCAGATGGGGTGGCTTGGGCACCAGCATGCTGGCGCGGGCGATGGCGAACTCGCCCATCCCGCCGTAGTTGGTCTCATAGCCCCAGGCGCGCATCTCGGTGCCGAGCATGGCGTCGGCGTGGGTCACCGGCTCCTCTTCGTCCACGTGCACCGGGTGCACCACGACATGGTCACCGGGCTTCCACCGGCTGACCTTGGAACCGACCCGCACGACCACGCCCGCGGCGTCCGAGCCGACCACCTGGAACGGGCGGTCGTGCCGGGCCGCCCAGCCGCCCTGCGCCGCGTAGTTGCGCAGGAAGGTGAACGTCGGCATCGGCTCGAACGTCGCCGACCACACCGTGTTGTAGTTGATCGAACTGGCCATCACGGCGACGACGACCTCGTCGGGGGCCGGCTCCGGCATCTCCACCGGGCCGACCCGCAGCGACTTCCTGACGTCCTTGTCGGCGGCGTCGCGGAACATCTCGGTGTCCTCCGCGCGCAGATGCGCGGCGGCGTAGGTGTCGGGAAGGTCCAGACTCTCGAACACCTCAGGTGGTCGGTTGTCGAGAATCGCTTCCAGGAATGGGTTCACGGCTGCTCCCTGGCATAGTCCGGCCTGCTGCGGAACCTAGTGCCACCAGGTAATCGCCCGTTCATCGCGCCCGGCCCCGGCCCGGATTCCGGCCAGTTGCCGGGCGGTGGAGCCCCGCGCATACCGTCGATTTCGTGGCCGTAGACGTGCATGACGAACCCCGTCCCCCGGAGCCCGTGGCGGTTGTCGGAATCGCCTGCCGACTCCCTGGAGCACCCGACCCCGGCGCGTTCTGGCAATTGCTGCGCGAAGGGCGCGGCGCCGTCGCCGAGGCCCCCGCCGACCGCTGGAGCGACGCCCCCGTGCGGCTGCGCAGGGGCGGCTTCCTGGACCGCGTCGAGGACTTCGACGCCGACTTCTTCGGCGTCACCCCGCGCGAGGCGGCCGCCATGGACCCCCAGCAGCGCCTCGCGCTCGAACTCGGCTGGGAGTCCCTGGAGAACGCCCGCATCGTGCCGTCGCGACTGCGCGGCACCCGGTTCGGGATCTTCTTCGGCGCGGTCGCCGACGACTACGCCCGGCTCACCGCGGGCGCGGGCCCGGAGGCCGTCTCCCCGCACACCCTGGCCGGTCTCGGCCGCAGCCTGATCGCCAACCGACTGTCGTACCTGCTGGGCAGCCGTGGCGCCAGCATGACCGTCGACACCGGCCAGTCCTCGTCCCTGGTCGCCGTGCACCTCGCCTGCGAGAGCCTGCGGTCGGGCCAGTGCGACCTCGCCCTCGCGGGCGGCGTGCAACTCAACCTCAGCGGCGCCGCGACCGCCGACGTCGAACGGTTCGGCGCCCTGTCCCCGGACGGCGAGTGCTTCACCTTCGACGCCCGCGCCAACGGCTACGTCCGCGGCGAGGGCGGCGCGGTGGTGGTGCTCAAACCCCTGCGCCGGGCCCTGGCCGACGGCGACGACATCTGGTGTGTCATCCGCGGCGGCGCGGTCAACAACGACGGCGGCGGTCCCGCCCTGACCCACCCCGAGCCGGACGCGCAGCGCGAGGTGATCGAGGAGGCGTACCGCCAGGCGGGCGTCGACCCGGCCGCCGTCCAGTACGTCGAACTGCACGGCACCGGCACCCGCGCCGGCGACCCCGTCGAGGCCGAGGCGCTCGGCGCGGCGCTCGGCGCCCTTAGGCCCGCCGACCGGCCGCTGCACGTCGGCTCGGTCAAGACCAACGTGGGCCACCTGGAGGCCGCCGCCGGCATCACCGGCCTGCTCAAGGTGGTTCTCGCGCTGCGCGAGGGCGAGCTGCCCGCCAGCCGCAACTACCGCACCCCCAACCCGCGCATCCCCATGGACGAGTGGCGGCTGCGCGTACACGACCGGCTGGGCCCGTGGCCCAGCCCGGACGCGCCCCTGATCGCCGGGGTCAGCTCGTTCGGCATGGGTGGCACCAACTGCCACCTGGTCCTGGCGGCCGCGCCCGACCCGGCGGACCTCCCCGACGCCACCGCTCCCGCCCCGGCTGACACCGGTGCCGCCCCGGCTCCCGGGTCCGGCCCCGCCCCGGCCGATGCCCCCGCCCCGGCTTCCGCCCAGGACCCCGCCTCGGCCGGCCACGCGCTGCCCCTGCCGTACGCCGTCTCCGGCCGCGACGCCGAGGCGCTGCGCGCCCAGGCCCGTCACCTCGCGCGCTGGGTGGAGGAGCGACCCGGGGTGCCACCGGCCGCACTCGCCGCGTCACTCCTGACCACCCGCACCGCTTTCCCCGCGCGGGCCGTCGTGGTCGCGGGCGACCGCGCCACCCTGCGCACCCGGCTCGACGCGCTGGGCCGGGGCGCCGAGGGCGCCGGCACCGCCGTGGGCCAGGCCACGGGCGGCGACGTCGCGGTGCTGTTCAGCGGCCAGGGCGCGCAGCGGCCCGGTATGGGGCGGGAGCTGTACGCCGCCCACCCGGCCTTCGCCTCCGCCTTCGACGAGGTCTGCGCGCACTTCGATGCCCTGCTCGACCGTCCGCTGCGCGAGGTGCTGTGGGCCGGACCCGGCTCGCCCGACGCCGATGCCGTGCACCGTACCGAGTACGCCCAGCCCGGCCTGTTCGCCATCGAGGTCGCGCTCCACCGGTTCGTCACCGGCCTCGGCGTACGGCCCGCCCTGCTGCTCGGCCACTCCATCGGCGAGCTGGCCGCGGCACACGTCGCCGGCGTGCTGACGCTGCCGGACGCCTGCGCCCTGGTCGCTGCCCGTGGGCGGCTCATGCAGGCGCTGCCCGGCGGCGGCGCGATGGCGGCCGTCGAGGCCGGCGAGGACGAGGTCAGGGCGGCCCTCGACAACGACGGCCTGACGGACCGGGTGTCCGTCGCCGCGGTCAACGGGCCGCGCGCCGTGGTGATCTCCGGTGACGCCGAGGCCGTCGACGGGCTCGCCGAGCGGTGGCGTGCCGAGGGCCGCAGGACCCGCCGGCTGCGGGTCAGCCACGCGTTCCACTCGCCCCGCATGGAGGGGATGCTGGACGCCTTCCGGACGGTCGCGGAGTCCCTGTCCTACGCGCCGCCGCGGCTGCCCGTCGTCTCCGACCTCACCGGCGACATCGCCACCGCCGCCGAGCTGTGCGACCCCGCGTACTGGGTGCGGCACGTGCGGGACAGCGTCCGGTTCGCCGACGGTGTGCGCCGCCTGGACGCGGCCGGGGTCACCACCTATCTGGAGCTGGGGCCCGACACGGTGCTCACCGCCGCGGCCCGCTCCACCGTTCCCGAGGGCCGCCGCTTCCTCGGCGCCCTGCGCGCCGGCCGCCCCGAGCCCGAGACGCTGGTGGAGGCCCTGGCGGGGCTGCATGTGGCCGGCGCCGAGGTGGACCTGACGGCGCTGACCGGGCGCGGCGGCCAGGTCGCCCTGCCCACCTACGCGTTCCGCCGCCGCCGGCACTGGCTGCCCGCGGCGCCCGCCGCCGGGCAGGCGGCTTCGGGCGGGTCCGTGCCCGAAGAGACCGCTTTGGCCGCGCCCGTACCCGGGGACTCCGGCCCGGCCGCGCCGGTACCACAGGCGGCTGCCCCTGCCGGGTCCGTGACCGGGCAGGCCACCCCGGCCGCCCTGTCGGCGCCCACACAGGGGCCTGCCACCTCCGCCGGGGCCACTTCGGGGAAGACCGCCCAGACCGCGCCCGCGTCCGGGCGTACGGCACGGCCGGCCGAGGACCCGCTGGACCTGGTGCGGCGCCACACCGCCGCCGTCATCGGCTCCGACGCCCCCGGCGAGATCCCGGCCGACGCGGCCTTCCGCGACATCGGCGTCACCTCGATCATCGCCGTGGAGCTGCGCGACCGGCTGGCCGCCGCCATCGGCCGCGCCCTCCCGGAGACCCTGGTCTTCGAGTACCCCACGCCCGGCCGGCTCGCCCGCCACCTCTCGACGGGCGCCGACACCGCCGACGAGCCCCCGGCAGCCGACGAGTCCCCGGCAGCCGCCGAGAGCACGGACCCGGACGACGACCCGGTGGTCATCGTCGGCATGGCCTGCCGTTTCCCCGGCGGCGTCCGGTCCCCTGAGGACCTGTGGCGGATCGTGGCCGACGGCGTGGACGCGATCGGCCCGTTCCCCACCGACCGCGGCTGGGACGTCGACCGGCTCTACGACCCCGACCCGCGGCGTCGCGGCTCCTCGTACGTGCGCGAGGGCGGCTTCCTGGCCGGCATCGCGGAGTTCGACGCCGCGTTCTTCGGCATCAGCCCCCGCGAGGCCGCCGCGCTCGACCCGCAGCAGCGGCTGCTTCTGGAGACCTCCTGGGAGTCCCTGGAGCGCTCGGGCATCGACCCCGGCTCGCTGCGCGACAGCGACACCGGTGTCTTCGTCGGCGCCACCTTCCAGGAGTACGGGCCGCGCATGGGCGAAGACAGCGACGGCTCCGACGGCTACCTCTACACCGGCACCACCCCCAGCGTCGCGTCCGGGCGGATCGCCTACGTCCTCGGCCTGCGCGGACCCGCCGTCACCGTCGACACCGCCTGCTCGGCGTCGCTCGTGGCCCTGCACACCGCGGCCCGCGCACTGCGCGCGGGCGAGTGCGCGCTCGCCCTCGCGGGCGGGGTGACCGTCATGCCGACGGCGGGCGTCTTCGCCGAGCTGAGCCGGCTCGGCGGACTGTCGCCCGACGGCCGGTCGAAGGCGTTCTCCGCCGCCGCCGACGGCACCGGCTGGGCCGAGGGCGCCGGCATGCTCGTCCTGGAACGTCTCTCCGCCGCCCGCCGCCACGGCCATCCCGTCCTGGCCGTGCTCCGCGGCTCGGCCATCAACTCCGACGGCGCGTCCAACGGGCTGACCGCCCCGAACGGTGCCGCGCAGCGCCACGTCATCCGGGCGGCCCTGCACACCGCGAACCTGACCGGCGCCGACGTCGACGCGGTCGAGGCCCACGGCACCGGCACCCGGCTCGGCGACCCCATCGAGGCGAACGCACTGCTGGCGACCTACGGCCAGGACCGCCCCGAGGGCCGCCCGCTGTGGCTCGGCTCGCTGAAGTCGAACATCGGGCACACCCAGTCGGCCGCGGGCGTGGCCGGCGTCATCAAGATGACCATGGCACTGCGCCACGGCGTGCTGCCCCGGACCCTGCACGCCGACGAGCCGTCCCCGAGCGTCGACTGGAGCGCGGGCACGGTCCGTCTGCTGACCGAGCCCGTCGACTGGGCCGGCGCCGAGGGGCGACCGCGCCGGGCGGGCGTGTCGTCGTTCGGCATCAGCGGCACCAACGCCCACCTGATCCTGGAGGAGGCGCCCCCGCCGGCCGACCCCGAACCGCCCCGCGCCGCGGCGGGGCCCGTGGCCTGGCCGCTGTCCGCGAAGACGCCCGCGGCGCTGCGGGCCCAGGCCGCCCAGCTGCTCGACCACCTCGCCGCCCACCCCGGCACCGACCCCGCCGACGTGGCGTTCTCGCTCGCCCACGGCCGTGCCGACTTCCCGCACCGCGCCGTCGCCGTGGCCACCGACCACGACGGCTTCGCGGCCGCCCTGGACGCGCTGGCCACCGACACCCCGGCCGGGGGCGTCGTGCACGGCACCGCCGCCGACCACGGCCGGGTCGCCTTCGTCTTCCCCGGCCACGGATCGCAGTGGCCGGGCATGGCCAACGCGCTGTACGAGCAGGCCCCGGCGTTCGCCGACAAGCTGCGCGAGTGCGCCGCGGTGATCGACCCCCTCGTCGGCTGGTCCCTGCTCGACACCGTGCTCGGCCGTGAGGGCGCCGCCGACCAGGAACACAGCGACGTGGCCCAGCCTGTGCTGTTCTCCGTCATGGTCTCGCTCGCCGCCCTGTGGGAGGCGCACGGCGTACGCCCCGCCGCGGTCGTCGGCCACTCGCAGGGCGAACTGGCCGCCGCCTGCGTCGCCGGTGTGCTCACCCTGGAGGACGCCGCGACCGTCGTGGTGCGCCGCAGCCGCCTGTTCGCGCAAGAGCTGCCGGGACGCGGCATGATGGCCGCGGTCGAGCTCTCCGCCGACGGTGTGCGCCGCCGTATCGCCGAGCGGAACGCGCCCGTCGATCTCGCCGTCGTCAATGGGCCGACTGCCGTGACCGTCGCGGGAGAGCCCGACGAGATCGAGCGCTTCGTCGCCGACTGCAAGGCGGACGGCATCCGCGCCCGCGTCGTGGTCCGCGCGGGCGCCTCGCACTGCGCCCTGGTCGAGCCGCTGCGCGAGCCCCTGCGCGAGTTGCTCGACGGCATCCCCCACCACCCGCCGCGCATCGCCCTCTACTCCACGGTGACCGGTGGCCCGCTGGGCGCCGACGACCTCAACCCTGGCTACTGGTTCCGCAACGCCCGCGAGCCGGTGGACTTCCAGGCCGCCGTGGTCGCCCTGCTCGGCCACGGGCACCGCGCGTTCGTCGAGTGCAGCCCGCACCCCCTGCTGCTGTCGGCCCTGCTGGACACCGCCGACGAGATCGGCCACCAGCCCGCCGCCGTGGGCACCCTGCGCCGCGGCGAGGGCGGCCGGGAACGCTTCCTGCGTTCGCTCGCCGAGGCGCACGTCCGTGGGCTCGCCGTGGACTGGGACGCGCCCCTGGACGGCACCGGGGCACGCCGGACCGACCTGCCCACCTACCCCTTCCAGCGGCGCCACCACTGGCTGTCCCCGGCGACCGGCCCCTCCGACGTCGCGGCCGCCGGACTCGCCCCCGCCGACCACCCCCTGCTCGGCGCCGTCCTGACCGCGGTCGACGGCGACCGGACCGTGCTGACCGGCCGCCTCTCGCCGCGTTCGCCCGCCTGGCTCGCCGACCACGCCGTCGGCGGCACCGCGCTCATGCCCGGCACCGCCTACGTCGAAGTGGCCCTTCGGGCCGGGGACGAGGTGGGCTGCTCCGGTATCGAGGAGCTGACCGTCGAGCGGCCGCTCCTGCTGCCCGAGGGCACGGCGGTCCAGCTCCGGGTCACCGTCGGCGCGCTCGACGCCCACCACACGCGCCCCGTCGACGTGCACGCCCGCCCGGACACCGGCGACGACGAGCCGTGGACCCGGCACGCCACCGGCTCCCTGACCACGGCCGCCCCCAGCCCGCAGCCGCCCGCCGCCTGGCCCCCGCCCGGCGCGGAACCGGTCGACGTGACCGCCTTCTACGCCGACCGGGAAGCCGACGGCTACGGATACGGGCCCGCCTTCCGGGGGTTGCGCGCCGCCTGGCGTCTGGGCGACGAGATGTACGCCGAAGTCGCCCTCGACCAGGCCCACCACGCCGACGCCCGCCGTTACGCCGTCCACCCCGCCCTGCTGGACGCGGCCCTCCACGCGGAGCTGCTGCGTACCCCGGCCACCGGGGCCGGCATGGTGCGGCTGCCGTTCACGTGGTCCGGCGTCCGCGTACCGGCGGCCGGGGCCACCACCCTGCGCGTGCGCGTCGCCCCGGCGGGCGGCGACGCGGTGAGCGTGACCGCGACCGACCCCGCGGGCCGCCCGGTGGCCGCCGTCGACTCGCTGCTGATGCGACCGGTCCCCGCCGCCGACCTGACGGCCGTCACCACGGGCGGCGGCGCCCTGTACGCACTGGACTGGCAGCCGCTGCCGGCCGGAGCGGCCACCGCGGCCGGAGCCGACCTGCGGATCGTGACACCGGCCGACGACGCGGCCGGGCCCGGCGGCCTGCCGGACGCGGGGGCGGCGGTGCCTCGGGCCGGGTACGGGCCCGGGTCCGGTGCTATGCCGGACGCGGCATCGTCGGCCGGGCAGGCGCCCGGTCCGGGTGACCTGCCGGAGGCGAGGGACGCGGCACCGGCAGCCGGGCGGGGGGCGGCACACGCCCGTGCCGCGGCGGCACGCGGCCTGACGGCCCTCCATGCCTGGCTCACCGACGCACACTCCCCGGCCGCGCGCCTGGTCGTGCTCACCCGCGGCGCGGTCGCGGTGCGCGGTCCGGCCGATGTCTCCGACCCCGCCGGGGCCGCCCTGTGGGGTCTGGTGCGGTCCGCGCAGGCCGAGCACCCGGACCAGTTCGTGCTGGTGGACGCCGACGCCGCCGCCGACGAGGCCGCCGTGCGGCGCGCCGCCGCCCTCGCCGTGGCGGCCGGCGAGAACCAGGCCGCGATCCGTGACGGCGCCATCCTGGTGCCCCGGCTGGTCCGTACCGCCGGCGCCGACCGGACCGCCGCCGATCCCACCGGCACCCACCTGATCACCGGTGGCCTCGGCAGCCTCGGCGGCGACCTGGCCCGCCACCTCGTCGCCGCCGGGGCCCGCCACCTGGTGCTCACCGGGCGGCGCGGCGCGGACACCCCCGGCGCCGCCGAACTGGCCGCCGAACTCACGGCCGCGGGCGCCGACGTCTCCGTACGCGCCTGCGACGTGACCGACCGCGCCGCGCTCGCCGCCGTGATCGCCGACATCCCCGCCACGCATCCGCTGACCGGCGTCTACCACCTGGCGGGCGCGGCCGACGACGCCCCGCTGGACGCCATGACGCCCGAGCGGCTCGACGCGGTGCTGCGCCCCAAGGCCGATGGGGCGGTCCACCTGGACGAGCTCACCCGCGACCTGCCGCTCACCGCCTTCGTGCTGTTCTCCTCGGCCGTCGGCGTGCTCGGCCTCCCGGCCCAGTCCGCGTACGCCGCCGCCAACACCTTCCTGGACGCGCTCGCCCACCGGCGCCGTGCCCGGGGCGTGCCCGGCGTCTCCCTGGCGTGGGGACTGTGGGAGCGCCCCAGCGGCCTGGGCAGCCTCGCCGACGCGGACCTGGCGCGGCTGCGCAGGTCCGGCCTCGCCCCGATGTCCACCGCCGACGGCTTGACCCTGTTCGCCGCCGCGCTCGGCGGGGACCGCACTCTGGTGGTCCCCGCCCGCCTCGACCTCGCCGCGCTCCGCGACCGGGCGGGGGAGAACACGCTCCCGCCGCTCCTGCGTGGCCTGGTGCGCGCACCGGCCCGCGCCCTCGCCGCCGAGACGGCCGAGGTGAGCGGGGAGGCGGGCCGGCTGGCCGGGCTCTCCCGGGCAGATCAGGACCGGCACCTGCTGGACCTGGTGCGCGGCCACGCGGCGACGGCGCTCGGCTACGACGCGGCCGACCGGGACACCATCCACCCGGACCGCGCGTTCCGCGAGTCCGGCTTCGACTCGCTCACCGTGGTCGAGCTGCGCAACCGGCTGCGGTCCGCGACCGGGCTGCCGCTGCCCGCCACCTTGCTGTTCGACTACCCGACCCCGGCCGCGCTCGCCGCCCACCTGCGCGAGCGCCTGCTCGGCGACGCGCCGGCCCCGGCGGCCGAGGCGGGCGGGACCACCACGGCTGCCGCCCCCGCCGGCGAGGACCCGATCGCCATCGTCGCCATGGCCGGCCGCTTCCCCGGCGACGTGCGCGGCCCGGAGGACCTGTGGCGGCTCGTCGGCGACGGGGCCGACGCGGTCGGTGAGTTCCCCACCGACCGCGGCTGGGACACCGGGCGCCTCTTCGCCGAGGACCCGGAAGGCACCGGCCGCTCGGCCACCCGCCACGGCGGATTCCTGTACGACGCCGGGCACTTCGACGCCGCCCTGTTCGGCATCAGCCCGCGGGAGGCCCTCGCCATGGACCCGCAGCAGCGGCTGCTGCTCGAAGTCGCGTGGGAGACCTGGGAACGCGCCGGCATCCCGGTCGCCGACATCCGCGAGAGCTCCACCGGCGTGTTCATGGGCGTCGCCTACCACGACTACGCCGCCCGCGCCGAGCGGCTCCCGGACGGGGTCGAGGGCTATCTGATGACCGGCTCGGCGGGCAGCGTGGCGTCCGGCCGCATCGCGTACACCTTCGGCCTGCGCGGCCCGGCGATCACCGTGGACACCGCCTGCTCCTCCTCGCTGGTCGCCCTGCACCTCGCCGTCCAGGCCCTGCGCAACGGCGAGTGCGCCATGGCGCTCGCGGGAGGCGTCAGCGTGATGGCCACCCCGACCACCTTCGTCGAGTTCTCGCGCCAGCAGGGTCTCGCGGTCGACGGGCGGTGCAAGTCGTACGGGGCGGGCGCGGACGGTACGGGCTGGTCCGAGGGTGTGGGCGTGCTGCTGGTGGAGAAGTTGTCGGACGCGCGTCGGCTCGGGCACCCGGTGGTGGGTGTGGTGCGTGGTTCGGCGCTGAACCAGGACGGTGCCTCCAACGGGTTGACGGCCCCGTCGGGTCCCGCCCAGGAGCGGGTGATCCGGGCGGCGTGGGCGGACGCGGGAATCACCGGCGCGGATGTCGATGTGGTGGAGGGGCACGGGACCGGTACCCGGCTCGGCGACCCCATCGAGGCGCAGGCGCTGCTGGCCACGTACGGCCGGGACCGCGGCGACCGGGGCCCGCTCTGGCTGGGCTCGCTGAAGTCCAACATCGGCCACACCCAGGCCGCCGCGGGCGTCGCCGGCGTCATCAAGGTCCTCCAGGCCATGCGGTACGAGCGCATGCCGCGCACCCTGCACGCCGAGGAACCGAGCCCGGAGGTCGACTGGGAGGCGGGCGACGTCCGGCTGCTGGCCGAGGCCCGGCCGTGGCCGCGTACCCCGGACCGGGTGCGGCGGGCGGGGGTGTCGTCGTTCGGGATCAGCGGCACCAACGCGCACGTGATCATCGAAGAGCCGCCGGCCGAGCCGGTGCCCGAGCCCGCCGAGCCCGCCGAAACCGGTACGCCCGCCCTGCCGTTCGTGGTGTCCGCCGGGTCCGCCGCCGCCCTGCGCGGCCAGGTGGAGCGGCTGTCCACCCGGCTCGGCGAGGGCACGGCCGACCCGCTGGACGTGGCGTACTCCCTCGCCGTGTCCCGGTCGCCGCTCGCCTACCGTACGGCGGTCGTCGCACACACCTCCGCGGAGGCCGTCGAGCGGCTCGCCCGTGCCACGTCCGACCTCGCGTCCGCCGACCGCCGGGTGGCCGTGGTGTTCTCCGGCCAGGGGGCACGGCGGGCGGCGCCCGGCCGGGCGCTGTCGGCGGCGTTCCCCGTTTTCCGGCGGGTGTTCGCGGACGTGTGCGGGCGCTTCTCGCCGGAGCTGGCCCAGACGCTGTGGTCGGGGGACGGCGCCGAGCAGGAACGTACGGAGGTGGCGCAGCCGGCGCTGTTCGCCTATCAGGTGGCGCTGTTCCGGCTGGTGGAGTCCTGGGGGGTGCGGCCGTCGGTGGTGGCGGGGCACTCGGTGGGTGAGATCGCGGCGGCGCATGTGGCCGGGGTGTTGAGCCTGGACGATGCGGTGGTGCTGGTGGGTGAGCGGGCCCGGCTGATGCGGGAGCTGCCGGCGGGCGGGGTGATGGTGGCGGTGGCGGCGCCGGAGGAGCGGGTGCGCGCGTTGCTGACGGAGGAGGTGGCCATCGCGGCGGTCAACGGGCCGGAGTCGGTGGTGGTCTCGGGTGCTCAGGCGGCGGTGGGGGCCGTGGTCGCGGGGCTGGGGGACGTACGGCACCGGCGGCTGCGGGTGTCGCACGCCTTCCACTCGCCCCTGATGGACCCGATGCTCGACGCCTTCGCCGCCGCGCTCCGCGAGGTGACACTGCGCGAGCCGCGCATGCCGGTGGTGTCAGGTCTCCTCGGCCGGCCGGTGGAGCCGGGCGAGCTGTCGGACCCGGGGTACTGGGTGCGGCATGTGCGCGAGCCGGTGCGGTTCGCGGACGCGGTGGCGGCGATGCGCGCCGACGGGGTGGACGTGTTCGTGGAGGCCGGGCCGGACGGGACGCTGACGGGGCTGCTCACCGAGGTTCCGGTGGCGGTGCCGCTGATCCGGCGGGACGCCGACGAGGCGGCCGGTGCGGTGTCCGCGCTGACCCGGCTGTTCGCGGCGGGTGTGCCGGTGGACTGGGAGGGCTTCTTCGCGGGCCGCGGTGCGCGCCCGACCGACCTGCCCACCTACGCCTTCGACCACCAGCACTACTGGATCGCCGACGGCGCCCCGCCGGCGACCGTGGCGGCGGCGCCCACCGCGGCGCCCACGGACCCCGGGTTCCGCGAACGGCTCGCCGGCCTCCCCGCGGCCGACCGGGGCCCGTACGTCCTCCAAGCGGTGTGCGAGCAGACCGCGGCTGTGCTCGGCCACGCCGACCCCGACGCCGTCGATCCGGAGCGGCCGTTCCACGAGATGGGCTTCGACTCCCTCACCGCCGTAGAACTGCGCAACCGGATCAACCGGCTCAGCGGCCTGGCGCTCTCCGCCACGCTGGTCTTCGACCACCCCACCCCGGCCGCGCTCGCCGAACACCTGCGTACCGAGCTGCGCCCCGGGCCCGACCCGGCTCCCGACGACCCGGCTCCCGACGACCCGTCCCTCGACGACCTGTTCGCCTACGTCGACAGCGAACTCGGCCCGGAAGCGGAGTGATCCCGATGCCCACCCCCAACGAGCAGAAGCTCGCCGCCTACCTCAAGCGGGTCACCGAGGAGCTGCGGCGTACCCGGGACCGCCTCGCCGAACGGGAGTCCGGTGACGACGATCCGATCGCCGTGGTGTCGATGGCCTGCCGGTACCCGGGCGGTGTCCGCACCCCGGAGGACCTGTGGCGGCTCGTCCGCGACGGGGGCGACGCGATCGGCGACTTCCCCGACGACCGCGGCTGGGACCTGGCCGACCTCGCCGCCCGCTGCGACACCACTCGGGGTGGATTCCTCGACGGCGCGGGCGACTTCGACGCCGCGCTCTTCGGCATGACGCCCCGCGAGGCGCTGGCGACCGACCCGCAGCAGCGCCTGCTCCTCGAAGTCGCCTGGGAAGCGGTCGAGCGCGCGGGCATCGACCCGGCCGCGCTGCGCGCCACCCCCACCGGTGTGTTCGCCGGCTTCGCCGGCCAGACCTACACCGACATGGACACCGGCCCGGACGAGCTGCGCGGATACCTGCTCGCCGGCAGCGCGGCCAGCGTGGCCTCCGGCCGCGTCGCCTACACCCTCGGCCTGCACGGCCCGGCGATCACCGTGGACACCGCCTGCTCCTCCTCGCTGGTCGCCCTGCACCTCGCCGCTCAGGCCCTGCGCAACGGCGACTGCACGCTCGCGCTCGTCGGCGGCGTCACCGTCATGTCCGCCCCCGGCGCCTGGATCGAGTTCTCGCGCCAGCAGGGTCTCGCGGTCGACGGGCGGTGCAAGTCGTACGGGGCGGGCGCGGACGGTACGGGCTGGTCCGAGGGCGTGGGCGTGCTGCTGGTGGAGAAGTTGTCGGACGCGCGTCGGCTCGGGCACCCGGTGGTGGGTGTGGTGCGTGGTTCGGCGCTGAACCAGGACGGCGCCTCCAACGGGTTGACGGCCCCGTCGGGTCCCGCCCAGGAGCGGGTGATCCGGGCGGCGTGGGCGGACGCGGGAATCACCGGCGCGGATGTCGATGTGGTGGAGGGGCATGGGACCGGTACCCGGCTCGGCGACCCCATCGAGGCGCAGGCGCTGCTGGCCACGTACGGCCGGGACCGCGGCGACCGGGGCCCGCTCTGGCTGGGCTCGCTGAAGTCCAACATCGGCCACACCTCCGCCGCCGCCGGGGTCGGCGGCGTCATCAAGATGCTGCTCGCCCTGCGGTACGGGGCCGTGCCGCGCACCCTGCACGCCGACGAGCCCACCACCGTCGTGGACTGGTCGGCCGGCGCCGTGCGGCTCGCCGTACACGAGCAGCCCTGGCCGCACGTGCCCGGCCGGGTGCGGCGGGCGGGGGTGTCGTCGTTCGGGATCAGCGGCACCAACGCACACGTGATCATCGAGGAGCCGTCCGCCGCCGACGCCGGGCCCGCGCCCGTTGTGGAGACGCCGCACACCTCCGTCCTGCCACTCGCCGTCACCGCCGCCACCCCCGGCGGGCTGCGCAACCAGCTGCACCGGCTGCGCGACCACCTCACCGCCGTCCCCGACGGCGCCCTGACCGATGTGGCGTACTCGCTCGCGACCACCCGCGCCGTCCTGCCGTACCGCGCGGTCGTGTCCGGCCGGTCGACGGCGGACCTGCTGCCCGGCCTGACCGCCGCCGCCGGCGACGCCCCCGAACCGGCGGCCCGCCGACGCCGGGTGGGTGTGGTGTTCTCCGGCCAGGGGGCACAGTGGGCGGGCATGGGCAGTGGCCTGTCGGCGGCGTTCCCGCTGTTCGCCCGGGTGTTCGCGGACGTGTGCGGGCGGTTCTCGCCGGAGCTCGCCGAAGCGGTCGCGACGGGGGAGGGGCTGGACCGCACCACGTTCGCGCAGCCGGCGCTGTTCGCCTATCAGGTGGCGCTGTTCCGGCTGGTGGAGTCCTGGGGGGTGCGGCCGTCGGTGGTGGCGGGGCACTCGGTGGGTGAGATCGCGGCGGCGCATGTGGCCGGGGTGTTGAGCCTGGACGACGCGGTGGCGCTGGTGGGCGAGCGGGCCCGGCTGATGCAGGAGTTGCCGGCGGGCGGGGTGATGGTGGCGGTGGCGGCGCCGGAGGAGCGGGTGCGCGCGCTGCTGACGGAGGAGGTGGCCATCGCGGCGGTCAACGGGCCGGAGTCGGTGGTGGTCTCGGGTGCTCAGGCGGCGGTGGGGGCCGTGGTCGCGGGGCTGGGGGACGTACGGCACCGGCGGCTGCGGGTGTCGCACGCCTTCCACTCGCCCCTGATGGACCCGATGCTCGACGCCTTCGGCGCGGTGGTGCGCGAGCTGCGCCTCGCCGCACCGGCCGTGCCGCTGGTCTCGGGCGTGACGGGGCGTATGGCGGACCCGGAGGAGGTGACGGACCCGGGGTACTGGGTGCGGCATGTGCGCGAGCCGGTGCGGTTCGCGGACGCCGCGGCGGCGATGTCGGCGGCGGGGGTGGACACCTTCGTGGAGGTGGGCCCGGACGCGGTGCTGACGGGGATGCTGGCCGACGTGCCGGTGGCGGTGGCGCTCGGCCGCCGCGGCGGCGATGAGGCGGCGGTCGCGGTGACCGGCCTGGGCCGGCTGTTCGCGGCGGGTGTGCCGGTGGACTGGGAGGGCTTCTTCGCGGACCGCGGTGCGCGCCCGACCGACCTGCCCACCTACGCCTTCGACCACCGCCGTTACTGGCAGGCCGCCCGGCGCGGCGCCGACCGCTCCGCGACCGGGCATCCGCTGCTCACCTCGGCCGTCGAGGACCCGGAAAGCGGGCGCGTCACGCTGACGGGGCGGCTGACCGGCGCCGGCACACCCGCGACGGTCTGGGTCGAGGCGGCTCTGCGCGCCGCCGACGAGGTCGACTGCACCACCGTGGAGACCCTCGCCGTCGACGCCGTCCCACCCGCGCGCGGAGGGCTCCAGCTCCAGGTCACGGTAGCGGCGCCGGGCGCCGACGGCCGCCGCGACCTGCGCGTCCACGCCCGCCCCTCGGAGGGTGGCGCGTGGACCCGGTACGCCCACGGCACCCTCAGCCCGACGCCGGCCGTACCACCCCCGGCCGTACCGCCCCCGGCCGCGGACGGCGCGTGCACCGTGGACGGTGACGACGCGGAGCGCTACATCCTCCACCCTGGGCTGCTGTCCGCCGCGACCGGCCACCGGCCCGTGCTCCGCTGGCGGGGCGTGCGCGTCTACACCGCGGGCGCGGACGCGGCACGCGTCGCACCCACCCCGCCCGGCGGGCCCGGCCTGCTGCTCACCGACGCGGCCGGGCGAGTGATCGCCGCCGCGGACGAGGTCACCTACGGCGATCCACCCCCGGTGCTCCCGGCGGACGGCCTCCACCGGGTCGTGTGGACCCCGGTGGTCCTGCCCGCCGCCGAAGGGCCCGTCCCGCCGGGTACGCACGTGGCTGCCACGGATCCGCTGCACCGCGTGCTCGACGTGGCCCAGCGCAGTCTCGCCGACGGGCCCCCCGGCACCCCCCTCGCCGTTGTCACCCGCGGCGCGGTGGCGGTGGACGGGCAGGCGCCGTCGGACGCGGCCCCCGTCTGGGGCCTGCTGCGCTCCGCCCAGTCCGAGCACCCCGGCCGGTTCGTCCTGGTCGACGTGGACGAGTCCGCCACCGAGGTCCCGCCGTCGCTCCTGGCCGCCGTCGCCGCCTCCGGCGAGCCGCAGGTGGCCGTGCGCGGCAGCCGGGTCCTGGTGCCCCGGCTCGCCCCCGCCGCGGCGCCCACCGGGACGCCGCACTGGCCCACCGACGGCACCGTGCTGATCACCGGTGGCACCGGCGCGCTGGGCGCCGAGGTGGCCCGCCACCTGGCGGCCCGGCACGGCGTACGGCACCTGACGCTGACCAGCCGCAGCGGCCTGCGCGCCGCCGGCGCCGCGTCCCTGGTCGAGGAGCTGGCCGCGCTGGGCGCCCACGCCACCGTCGAAACCTGCGACGTCGGCGACCGGGCGGCACTCGCCGCCGTCCTGGAGCGGATACCCGCCGACCGGCCGCTGCGCGCGGTCGTGCACGCGGCCGGCGTCCTGGACGACGGCGCGTTCACCGCGCTCACCCCGCAGCGCCTGGAGACGGTCCTGCGCCCCAAGGCCGACGCGGCCCGGCACCTGGACGAGCTGACACGCGGTCACGACCTCACCGCGTTCGTGCTCTTCTCCTCCGTCGCCGGGACCTTCGGCGGCCCCGGGCAGGCCAACTACGCCGCCGCCAACACCGCGCTCGACGCCATCGCCCAGCGCCGGGCCGCCGCCGGGCTGCCTGCCGTCTCGGTGGCGTGGGGGCCGTGGACGGTGGCGGACGGGGGCATGTCGGCGGCGGCCGACCTGCGCAGGGTCGCCAGGGAAGGCTTCGGGACGATCTCCGCCGAGCACGGCATGGCCATGCTGGACGCCGCGGTCGCCGCCGCGGCCTCCCTGGTGGTGGCCTGCCCGATCGACCTGGACACGGTCCGCGGGCAGGTTCCGGTCCCGCCCCTGCTGCGCGGGCTGGCCCGCCGCGGCGCCCGCCACCCGGCGGGGGAGTCGGCATCACCCATGGCGCTCGCCGACGAACTGGCCGCCCTGCCGCCCGCCGAGCGCCGGGCGCGCGTCCTGCACCTGGTACGGGCCCGGACCGCCCACCTCCTGGGCCTGACCGGCCCGGACGCCGTGCGCGCCGACGCGTCCTTCCCCGAGCTGGGCTTCGACTCGCTCAGCTCCGTCCAGCTGCGCAACCAGCTCGACGCCGCCTCCGGGCTACGGCTGCCACCCGGCCTGATCTTCGACCACCCGACCCCGCGGTCCGTCGCCGACCGGCTGCTGCGCGACCTGCAGCCCGCCGCACCCGACGGCGAAGCACCCGCCGGCGCAGGCCGGACGACGGACGACTTCGCCGCCGACACGGTCCTCCCCGCCGACATCCGGCCCGCCACCACCACCGTCGAGGCCGTGGCCGACCCCGGCGAGGTCCTGCTCACCGGCGCCACCGGCTTCGTCGGCGCGTTCCTGCTGCGCGACCTGATGCGTACCACCCGCGCCAGAGTGCGCTGCCTGGTCCGCGGCACCGACCGGGACGACGCACTGCGCCGTCTGGCGGACAACATGCGCTGGTACGAGGTGTGGGACGAGGTCGACACCGGCCGCCTCGACGTGGTCGTCGGCGACCTCGCCAGGGACCGGCTGGGCCTGACGGCGGAACAGTTCGACGACCTCGCCCGGTCGGTCGATCTGATCCTCCACGCGGGCGCCCACGTCAACTGGCTCCAGCCGTACGCCGCGCTGAAGGCCGCCAACGTCGACGGCACCGCGGAACTGCTGCGCCTCGCGGCCCGCCACCGCACCGTCCCGCTGCACCACATATCCACCACCGGCGTGTTCGCCCGGCCGGTCACCCCCGGCGTTCCGCTGCGCCCCGACGACCCGACCGGGCCGCCCGAGGAGCTGCGGACCGGCTACACCCAGAGCAAGTGGGTGGCCGAGCAACTGCTCGGCCAGGCCCGCGAACGGGGGCTGCCGGTCACCGTCCACCGGGTCGACCTGGTCTCCGGCGACCAGCGGCGCGGCGCCTGCCAGACCCGCGACTTCGTGTGGCTGAGCGTCAAGGGCATGGTGCAGGCCCGCGCCGTCCCCGCCGGCCTCGGCGGCAGTTTCCACCTCGTGCCGGTGGACTACGTCAGCGCCGCCGTGCTCGCCCTGGCCCGGCGGCCCGACACCGCGGGCCGCACCTTCCACCTGTCCGGCCGGACCCCGGTCGGCTTCGCCGACATCGTGGCGCACCTGCGGTCCTTCGGCCACGAGCTGACCGAGCTCGACCGCGCAGCCTGGCACGACAAGGTCGTCGCCGACCGAGGCAACGCGCTGCTGCCCCTGCTCGAATCGTTCGAGGCCGTCTCCGGCCCCGGCGCCACCGACGTGTACCTCGCCATGGACAGCTCCGCCACCGACGCGGCGCTCGCGGACACCGGCATCGTCCGGCCCGAGCCCACCCGGGAGCTGTTCCGCCGGTACGACGAGTTCTTCACCCGCACCGGCTACTTCCCCCGGTGACCCCTTCCACTTCCCCGGTGCAACCGGCTGCTTCCCGCAGTAGGAGATGACAGACCATGCTCACACCCACCCGACGGCGGACCGGACTGCGCGATGTGTCCCTCGACGGACACGACCTCGCCGTCGAGGACATCGTCACCCTCGCCCGGCGCCCCGGCACCCGGACCGTCGCCCTGTCCCCCGAGGCGGCCGCGCGGATCGCGGCGTCCAACGCGATGAAGCACACCCTGATCGACGCCGGCACCCCGATCTACGGGGTGACCTCCGGATTCGGCGACAGCAGCGCCCGGCAGATATCCCAGCGCAAGACCGACCACCTCCAGGACAACCTGGTCCGCTTCCTGTCCGCGGGCACCGGCCCGCTGGCCCAGGACGACGTCGTACGGGCCACCATGGCGGTCCGCGCCAACTGCCTCGCCCGCGGTGTCTCCGGAGTGCGGCCCGAGCTGATCACCGCGCTGATCGGCATGCTCAACGCGGACATCCTGCCCCGTATCCCGGAGCGTGGCTCGGTCGGCGCCAGCGGCGACCTGGTGCCGCTGAGCTACCTCGCCGCCGCCCTGACCGGGCGCGGCACGGTACGGCACGCGGGCGAGGACAAGCCCGCGGCACAGGCCCTCGCCGAGTGCGGCCTGACCCCGGTGACCCTGGAGGCCAAGGAGGGCCTCGCCCTGGTCAACGGGACCTCCTTCATGTCCGGCTTCGCCGTCCTCGCGCTGCACGACGCCCGGGAGCTGGCCTTCGCCGCCGACCTGTGCACCGCGCTGACCAGCCAGGTGCTGCTCGGCAACCCCTCGCACTTCGCCCCCTTCCTGTTCGAGGCCAAGCCGCACGACGGCATGGTCGCCAGTGCCGCCGCCATCCGGGCGATGCTCACCGGCGACACCATGCCCGACCCGCTGCTGCGCAGGCCCGACGGCGACTTCGGCGAGCTGGAACGCCCCATCCAGGACCACTACTCGGTACGCTGCGCCCCGCACGTCACCGGCGTCCTGCGCGACACCGCCGACTGGGCGCACCGGTGGCTGACCGTCGAGGTCAATTCCGCCAACGACAACCCCCTGTTCGACGTGGCCGCCGGCACCGTGCGCAACGGCGGCAACTTCTACGGCGGCCACGTCGCCCAGGCCATGGACGCACTGAAGACCGCCGTCGCCAGTGTCGGCGACCTGCTGGACCGGCAGCTGGAACTGATCGTCGACGAGAAGTTCAACAACGGCCTCACGCCCAACCTCATCCCGCACCTGGGTCCCGACGCGTTCGAGGCCGGCCTGTTCCACGGGTTCAAGGGCATGCAGATCACCGCCTCGTCGCTGGCCGCGGAAGCCTTGAAGTGGACCATGCCGGCCGCCTCGTTCTCCCGCTCGACGGAGGCGCACAACCAGGACAAGGTGAGCATGGGCACCATCGCCGCCCGTGACGCCCGCTCGGTCGTCGAACTGGTCCAGCGCGTCGCGGCCGTCCACCTCATCGCCCTGTGCCAGGCGGCCGACCTGCGCGGCCTGGACGTCCTCAGCGCGCCGACCCGTACGGCGTACGACGCGGTGCGCGGCCTCAGCGCGTTCCTGGACCGCGACCGGCCGCTGGACACCGACATCGAACGCGTCGCCACGCTGATCGCCTCCGGCGAGCTGCGTACCCGGGTCGAGCTCGACCTTCAGACGCGGGGCGCGGAGACCGGCGAGGCGGCCCGGTGAACGCGCCCGTGGCGCCGTACGCCGAGGTGTCCTGCGAGGAACGCCCCGACGGCAGCCGGATCCTGCGCGTCGGCGAGGAGCTGAAGGACCATCCGCCCACGCTCGCCCACGCGCTGCGCCACTGGGCCGCCGCCGAGCCGGACCGGGTCCTCGCGGCCGAGCGCGACGGCGAGGGCTGGCGCACCCTGACCTATGGCGCCGCCGCCGAGGCCGCCGCCGCCCTCGGCCAGGCGTACCTGGACCGGGGGTGCGGCCCCGGTGCCCCGGTCCTGCTGCTGTCCGGCAACTCCCTGGACCACCTGCTGCTGACCCTCGCCTGCCACCTCACCGGCGTACCGGCCGCACCGGTCAGCGTGGCCTACTCGCTGCGCAGCACCGACCTGGCGCGGCTGCGCTCCCTCGCCGCCCTGGTCCGCCCCGGGGCGGTGTACGCCGAGGACGGCGAGCTCTTCCGCCGCGCCCTGGTGGCGGCCGCCGACGCGGCCGGCACCTCGCCCGTGACCCTCGTCTCGCGGCGGCCGGGTGCGGGGGATGTGACCGTCGACGCCCTGCGTCGCACCGCCGTCACCGGCGCGGTGCGGCGCGCGCAGGACGCGCTGACGCCGGACACCGTCGCGAAGATCCTTTTCACCTCGGGCTCCACGGGCACCCCCAAGGGAGTGCTCAACACCCACCGGATGCTGTGCGCCAACCAGCAGATGCTCCGGCAGATCTGGCCGTTCCTGGCCGACGAGCCGCCCGTACTGACCGACTGGCTGCCGTGGAGCCACACCTTCGGCGGCAACCACAACCTGAACCTGGCGCTGTGCAACGGCGGCAGCCTCTTCATCGACGACGGGACACCGCTGCCCGACGCGTTCCCCCGCACCCTCGACGCGCTGCGCCGGATGCCGCCCACCGTCGTCGTCAACGTACCGGCCGGCTACACCCAGCTCGCCCAGGCGCTGGAGAGCGACCCCGGCCTCGCCCGGCGCGTGCTGTCGCGCGCCCGGATCATCCTCTACGCCGGGGCCGACCTGCCGGACGCGCTGCGGCGGCGGCTGCGGGCCGTGGCCCGTGCGGCGACCGGCCGCGACATCCCCGTGGTGTCCTCGTGGGGCGCCACCGAGACCGGGCCCGCGGCGACCTCCACCTGGGGCGGGGTGCGCGACGGCATCGGCATTCCGCTGCCCGGCGTCGAGCTGAAGCTCGCCCCGGCCGGCGGCCGGGCCGAGATCCGGGTGCGCGGCGCCTCGGTCACCCCCGCCTACCTGGGCGCCGAGGTCTCCGACGCGCTCGACGAGGACGGCTACTACCGCACCGGCGACGCGGCCCGGCTGCTCGACCCCGGCGGCGACGCCCGCCGCGGGATCGCCTTCGACGGCCGGATAGCCGAGGACTTCAAGCTCGCCACCGGCACCTGGGTCGCCGCCGGCCGGCTGCGCAACGCGCTGCTGTCGGCCGCCGGGGTGCTTTCCGACGCCGTCCTCGTCGGCGGCGACCGGCCCTATGTCGCCGCCATCGCCTGGCCGGCGCTGGGCCGGGCCAACGAACTGCTCGGCACCGACGCCGCCGACACCGCGGAACTGCTCGGCGACGACGGCCTGCGCGACCACCTCGCCGCCACCCTGGCCGCGCTCAACGCGGGCAAGGGCGCCGCCTCGAGCGTCGCCCGGCTGGCCCTGGTGGCCGAGCCACCGAGCATCGACAACGGCGAGATCACCGACAAGGGCTACCTCAACCAGCGCGCCGTGGCCGAGCGCCGCGCCGAAGTGGTCGACCTGCTCTACGCCGAGCCCCCGGACCCGGCACGCGTGGTCACCGCGGGGGACCGGCCGGGTGCGGCGGCGTCCGGTCGGTGAGCCGGGCTCGGGGGGTGCCGTGCGGAGGTGGCCGGTCTGCTGTGCCAGTGGGCGGTCACCGTCCGGCGCCGGCCGGGAACAGCGGCGTCCCCTCCGTGAGCCCGGCCCTGGGCTCCGGGTCGGCCGCCGTCCGGGCCGCGTCGCGCAGCCGCTGCACCACGGAGCCCAGCCGGAGCAGCTCGGATGCCACCGGGCGGAGCGATCCGCCCGGTGCCCGGGAGCGGCCCTCCCAGCGCGCTACGGCGGCATGCTTGGCGGCCCGCTGGGCCTGTGGGAGCCGTGCGTAGGCCACCTCGCGCAGCAGCGGCTGCCGGAAGGTGAAGCTGCCGGTGGTGCCGGCGTCCGCGGGAGTGGTCGGTGCCGCGGTGGGCGGTCACCGTCCGGCGCCGGCCGGGAACAGCGGCGTTCCCTCCGTGAGCCCGGCCCTGGGTTCCGGGCCGGCCGCCGTCCGGGCCGCGTCGCGCAGCCGCTGCACTACGGAGCCCAGCCGGAGCAGCTCGGATGCCACCGGGCGGAGCGATCCGCCCGGTGCCCGGGAGCGGCCCTCCCAGCGCGCCACGGCGGCATGCTTGACGGCCCGCTGGGCCTGTGGGAGCCGTGCGTAGGCCACCTCGCGCAGCAGCGGCTGCCGGAAGGTGAAGCTGCCGGTGGTGCCGGCGTCCGCGGGAGCGGCCATGAGCACTCCGCGGCGGACGAGTTCACCGAGCGCGTCGGCCACGTCGCCGGCGTCGGACTGCCGTTGGTCCCGCAGCGCCGCGACGTCCTCCGGGCGGACGGCCTCGCCGAGCACGGCGGCGTCCTGCGCGACCGCCTTGAGGTCGGTCGGCAGCGCGTCCAGCTGGGCCGCCAGTGCCCGGCCGACCGCCGACGGCAGCATGTCGTGCGCCGCCTCCGGCCGCTCGTCCGGGGCCGCGTCCGCCGCTGCCGTGTCCGGGCTGACGCGCCGCAGCGCCATCCGGGTCAGCTCCGCCGCGAACATCGGGTTGCCGTCGGCCAGCGCCGTCACCACCTCGACCAGCTCGGCCACCGGCCCGGGTGGCCGGTCCCGCCCTCCGCCCGCTTCGAGGACGGTACGCGTCAACTCGGCGACGACGGTGTCGGGCAGCCGTGTCAGCTCGGCGGTGACGTTCACCGCCGACTCCCAGGCGGGGCGCCGCAGGAACAGCTCGGGACGGGCCGCGGCCACCACCTTCAGCCGGGCCGGACCCTCCTGGCCCAGCAGCGGGCCGACGAGTCCGAGCACGGACTCGTCCGCCGCGTGCAGATCGTCGATGACCACGACCACGGTGCGCTCCGCGGCCAGCCGCTCCAGCAGCGTGCACCAGGCCGCGACCACCTCCTCGGGACCGGCGGCCTGCTCCTGGTGCGTCACCTGCCCGAGCGGTACCAGCAGCCGCTCGAAGAGCCGTCGCGCCTCGTCGGCGTTTGCCGCCGCCCGCTCGACCATCGCCCACAGCTTCGCCCGCGCCGTCCCGGGCGGGTCCCACGACCCGATGCCACAACACGACGACAGCTCCGTGGCGAGGACGCGCAGGGCGCTGTCGTCCACCGTGCACGGCAGCAGATGCGCCAGCAGGGGCCGCGTCGCCGGGTCGCGCCCGGCGGTCTGCCGCTCGAACTCCTCGAGCACCGCGCTCTTGCCCATGCCGGGGCCGCCCACCACCAGCGCGACCCGCCGCTCCACCGCGTCGGTGTCGAGCAGGTCCGTCAGGGCCCGTACGCAGTCGGCACGCCCCAGCAGCGGCAGCCGCGGGCCGCGCACGGTGGCGCACCGTACGCCCTGTACCGTCCACATGGCCGCGTGGACGCGGGCGCGCTGATAGCCGATCAGGTTGTCGGTCTGTCCGCGGGTGCCCTCGCTGACCCATACCTCGTCCAGGGGGACGAGCGGAAGCAGCGACTGCGGCCGGTCCAGCGCCGCGCTGGTCACCGTCGGGGGTCCGGCACCGTCGCGGCCGTAGCGCACCAGGGCCTCGCCGGTGTCAACGGCGGCGCGCAGGCGCAGCGGGTGCGCGTTCCGCGCGCGGATCCGGTGGCGTACGGCGAGCACCATCAGCACCGCGCGCATGGCGTCGTTGTCGTGGCTGCGCCTGGCGCCGAAGACGACGAGCCAGCAGCAGCCGAGCTTCGCCGCCACGACGCCGTCGAAACGACTCGCCTCGGCCACGACGACCTCGTGCAGGGCCTCCATCGCCATGTCCACGTGCTCCGGGTCACCGCCGCCCGGAACCGCCGGGCAGACCGCGTTGATCAGCGCGACGCTGACCTCCTTGCGCTCCGGCACGAGCCCGGCGGACTCCACCGCGTCCGGCGCGGGGGAGGCGGCGTCGGCCGCGGCCGACGGCTGCCGCGGTGCCGGACGCACCTGGAGGGTGCCGGGCAGCGGCGTGTAGTGGAGCGCTGTGTCGTGGGTGAGGATCGCCTGGTGGAGCTCCTGGAGTTCCCGGCTCGGATCCAGACCGAGCTGGTCGGCCAGCTCGGCGCGGTGCGCCCGGTAGACATCCAGGGCGTCGGACTGCCGCCCGCTGCGGTGCAGCGAGAGCATGAGCTGCCCGGTCAGCCGCTCGCGCCGCGGCTCGGACCGACGCAGCGTCAACAGCTCGGGGAGGACCGCGCTGTGCCGCCCCAGGGCCAGCTCGGCGTCGAAGTACTCTTCCAGCACGTCCAGCCGGGTGTCCGCGGACACCTTCAGCTCCGGCCAGGCCACCCCGGCCTCGGCCAGGTCGGCCAGCAGGGGCCCGCGCCACAGGGCGAGCGCCTGGCGCCACAGCCGGGACGCCTCCGCCACCCCGCCGTCCCGCATCCGGGCCCGCCCCTCCGCCACCAGCTCGTGGAACCGGTACAGGTCGACGGCCTGGGGGTCCACCCGCAGCAGATAGCCGGGCGGGCGCGACTGGAGCGACATGCCCTCCAGCTCGGCGTGCTCCTCGTGCAGGTGCAGCAGCTTGCGCAGCCGCCACACCGCGTTCTGGACCATCTTGCGGGCCGAGGCGGGCGAGGGCCCGTCCCACAGCGCCGAGATCAGCTGGCTGGTGGCCGTCACCCGGTTGGGGTGCAGCAGCAGATAGCCCAGGACGGTGCGCTGCTTGATGCCGCCGAGCGGCAGCGGCACGCCGTTCCTCAGTACTTCCAGCGGTCCCAGCACGTGAAACCGCAGCTCTTCCGCGGTCGCGGCGGGTCTCATGCGGCCAGCCGGAGTACCGCGCCGGGCGCCGTCAGCTCGGGGTCGTGCGCGAGTACGTACTGCTCCAGATCGCGCAGTCGGGGGCCCGGCCCGGTCCCGAACCGCTCCGCCAGCACCGACCGGGTGCGGCGATAGACCTCCAGCGCGTCGGTCTGCCGGCCGGTCCGGTACAGCGCCACCATGTGCAGTCGGCACAGCCGCTCCCGGACGGGCTCGGCATCTGCCGCGAGCCCCAGTTCCGCGACCACCTCGCGGTGGCGGCCCAGCATCAGGTCGGCGACGATCCGGTCCTCCAGCGCCTTCCACCGGGCCTCGCGCACCACCGCCAGTTCAGGCCACTCGATACCGGCCTCGACCAGGTCGGCCAGCACCTCCCCGCGCCACAGCCCCAGCGCCTCGCGGAGCGTACGGGCGGCCGCCTCCCAGGACCGGTCGGCCAGTTCCCTGGCGCCGCGTTCCAGGAGCAGGTGGTGCCTGCCGAGGTCGATGTGCTCGGGCGGGATACGCAGGACGTACCCCCGGCCCTCCGTGCGGAGTGCGACCGGAGCATCGCCGGACTGATGATGCGTCAGGAACGCCTTGCGTAGGCCTGATAACGCGTTCTGAACGCTCTTCCGGGCCGTTGTCGGCTCATTTGCGCCCCACAGGGCACCAATGAGCCGCTGGGTGCTCACGGAGTTGTTCGGATGGAGTAGGAGGAAAGCGAGGACAGTCCGCTGGCGGAGTCCTCCGAGGGGCACGCCCTTGCCATGGTGATTCGCCGTCAGTGGGCCCAACACGCTGAAACGCATGAAACTCCCCGCTTGGCCGCGCTTATTACTGCGTCCTACATTAGCTGGCTTGTCCGGGCTTCCAGGATGGCCAAGTGAATGGGCTAAATCACACCGCGTCAATCCTGTGATCGGGAATTCGGGGAACTGCGCGCGCGAGTCGCTGCCGACACCTGGCTTTCGATCAGCCGTGCCCACAGCGGGCGACGTGGTCTTCGGCGCGGCGGGTGCTCCTTCGGCGATGACGGGGCGCGGCCGAGGGCAACGGCGGGAGCCGGCCCTGCCGTGGGCGGCTGATGAGCGGCCACCGAGCGGCGTGGGCAACACGACCCAGCTGCGCCCCGGCCGGCAGCGGCCTCGGTGCCGGGGGCGGCACCGTGTGGCGACGTGCCGGAGTCGCCTCGGCCACGGCGGCGGCGCCGCTCCGCACCCCGGCCCCGGGGGCGTCGCGCACGGCCTGCTCGGCGCCGGACCGTGATCGTGGCCGATGCGGTCCACCGCCGGTCACCCGTCACCCGTACGTGCGGGCCGCCCGGCCCGCCTTGCAGGCGTGCCCGATCACCGTCTCGCCGACCTCCACAGCCCGGAACCCCGCCCGTGTCCAGGGAGTAGGTCCAGGAATTAGGCGCCGCCGGACCGAAACGGCGGGGAATTCGAGGCGGATCGGGTGACGGGTATTTACTCGGCTGCTTGGCATCGTCACCCCTTCTTGGTCGCGAATTTCCGCAAATTGAATTGGTCATGACATCTTTCGTGTCGGGGTCCCACCTCCAGGACCGTTCCAGTCGGGCAGCGAACGGTCACCCCCGGCGATGAAACGGGTTTCCGGATACGGTTCAGCGGCGACACCGGCCGGTGAACTGCCGGTGCGCGCGGGCGATAAACCAACATCACGCCGGGGCGACCGGGCACGGGGCCCGGACAGCGCCCTCCGGACGCTACCGAGGGATTTCCCGGTTTTCGATCATGCACCGTCCTCAGCGATCACTTCTCCCGGCGCGCTGTGTTTGGCTGTCGCCCATGAGGCGCCGCCCCGGAGCCCGAACCGCCCCGGGGCCGCACGAACACTGCGGCGGCGACGGCCCGGAGTACGGCTCTCCCGGCTCCGCTCGGCCGCCATCGGCCCGCGCAGGTACGGACTTTCAGGGAGTACAGGCATGCCGACGCACACCACGGGCCCGGTTACGGGTGGCGAGGCGGACGACACCGCGATCGCCGTGATCGGAGCCTCGTGCCGGGTACCCTCGGCCTCCCGGCCGGCGGAGTTCTGGCGTCTCCTCACCGAAGGCACCGACGCGGTCTCCCCGTGGCCCGCCGAGCGCGGCCCCGGCCGCTCCTGGCACGGCGGCTTCCTCGACAAGGTCGACGAGTTCGACGCCGCGTTCTTCGGCGTGGCACCCGACGAGGCCGCCGCGATGGACCCCCAGCAGCGGCTCGCCCTGGAACTGGCCTGGGAGGCGATGGAGGACGCCGGACTCCGCGACGACCAGCTGCGCTCCAGCCGCACCGGCGTCTTCGTCGGCGTCATGGAGGACGACTACGCGGCCCTGTCCGCCGCCGCCGACGACGGACCGCACACCTTCACCGGCCTGCACCGCGCCATCATCGCCAACCGCCTGTCGTGGACCCTCGGCCTGACCGGGCCCAGCTTCGCCGTCGACGCCGCCCAGGCCTCCTCCCTCGTCGCCGTGCACCTGGCCTGCGAGAGCCTGCGGCGCGGCGAATCCACCCTCGCCCTCGCCGGCGGCGTCAACCTGATCCTCTCGCCGCGCGGCATGGAGACCGCCGCCGGCCTCGGCGCGCTCTCCGTCAGCGGCCGCTGCGCCGTCTTCGACGAGAGCGCCGACGGCTTCGTACGCGGCGAGGGCGGCGCGTTCGTTCTGCTCAAGCCGCTCGCCCGCGCCGTGGCCGACGGCGACCCCATCTACTGCGTCATCCGCGGCAGCGCGGTCAACAACGACGGCGGCGGCGAGCGGCTCACCGACCCCGACGTCCACGGGCAGCAGGACGTGCTGCGCCGCGCCTACGCCGACGCCCGCACCGCGCCCGAGACCGTCCAGTACGTCGAGCTGCACGGCACCGGCACACCCGTCGGCGACCCCGTCGAGGCCGCCGCCTTGTCGGCCGTCCTCGCCCAGGGCGGCCCCGGCCGGCTTCCCCTGGCGGTCGGCTCGGCGAAGACCAACATCGGCCACCTGGAGGCCGCCGCCGGCATCGTGGGCCTGCTCAAGGCCGCGCTCGCCCTGCGCCACCGCCAACTCCCGCCGAACCTGCACTTCCGCACCCCCAATCCGGACATCCCGCTGGAACAGCTGAACCTGCGGGTGCAGACCGAACTCGCCGCCTGGCCGCGCCCCGACGAAACGCTCGTCGCCGGCGTCAGCTCGTTCGGCATCGGCGGCACCAACTGCCACGTCGTCCTCGGCGAAGGCCCGTACACCGGCCGGCCGCCCGCCCCCGAGCGGACCCCCGCCACCCTGGGCCGGGACCTCCCCTGGATCCTCTCCGCGCGCAGCGCACGCGCGCTGGGCGCCCAGACGCGGCGACTGCGCGCCCACCTGGAGGAGCACCCCGACCTCGACGCCGCCGACGTCGGCCGCTCCCTGGCAGCCACCCGTTCCGTCTTCGAGCACCGCACCGTCCTGCTCGGCGCGGACCGGGCCGAACTCACCGCCGCCCTCGACGGCGGACCCGCCGCCGACGCGGTCAGCGGCACCGCCAAGCCCGGCGGCACCGCCTTCCTCTTCCCCGGCCAGGGCGCGCAGCACATCGGCATGTGCCGCGAGCTGTACCGGACCTACCCCGTCTTCGCCGAGGCTCTGGACGAGGTGTGCGCCCAGTTCGAACCGCGCCTGCGGGACGTGCTGTTCGCCGACCCGGACAGCGACGACGCGGCGGTGCTCCACCAGACGCGGTACACCCAGCCGGCGACCTTTGCCGTCGAGGTCGCCCTGTACCGCCTCCTCACCTCCTGGGGCGTCACCCCCGACGTCGTCATCGGCCACTCCTTCGGGGAGATCGCCGCCGCCCACGTCTCCGGTGTGCTCTCCCTCGCCGACGCGGCCACCCTCGTCGCCGCGCGCGGCGAGCTGATGCAGGCGCTGCCCGACGGCGGCGCGATGTACGTGGTCGAGGCGACCGAGGAGGAGGCCGCCGAGGCACTCACCGGCATCGACGACGTCTCGATCGCCGTGATCAACGGGCCGACGCAACTCGTGCTCTCCGGCAACGGCGAGACCGTGGCCCGTATCGCCGAGGACTTTCGCGCGCGGGACCGCAGGACCACCAGGCTGCGCGTCTCGATCGCCGCCCACTCCCCGCTGATGGAACCCATACTGGCGGACTTCGCCGACGTCGCCCGCGGCCTGTCGTACGCGCCGCCCACCCTGCCCGTCATCTCCAACGTCACCGGCCGGGTCGCCACCGCGGACCAGCTGTGCTCACCGGACTACTGGGTCGACCACGTACGCGCCACCGTCCGCTTCCACGACGGCGTGGCCGCCCTCCGTGCCCAGGGCGCCACCCGGTTCCTCGAACTCGGCCCCGACGCCGTGCTCACCCCCGTCATCGAACCCGCCGAGTCCGAACTGGCCGTATCGCTGCTCCACCGGGACCAGCCGGAGCCCAGGGCGCTGCTGCGCGGACTCGCCGAGGCGTTCGTCGCCGGCGTCGGCGTCGACTGGACGGCCGCGTTCGCGGACACCGGCGCCCACCTCGTCGACCTCCCCACCTACGCCTTCCAGCGCGAGCGCTACTGGGTGGGCGAGGAGCCCACCGGGGCCGCTGCCCCGGTCGTGGCGGACGACCACGTCAGCTCCGCCACCCTCGCCCTCCGCGAGCGCCTGCTCGAACAGCCGGAGGGCTTCCTCGCGCAGTGGCTGGCCGCGCACCTGGCCGCACTGGACGGCCCCGAGCACGCCGAGGGCCGTACGACCTTCCGCGACCTTGGCTTCGACTCCGCCCGCTCCGTCCAGCTGCGCAACCGGCTCGCCTCCGCCACCGGCCTGCGGCTCCCCAGCAGCCTGCTCTTCGACTACCCCACTCCGGACGCCCTCGTCGACTATCTGCACGACCGGATCCTCGGCGTGCTCCCCGCCGAGGAGACCGTCACCCGCCGGACGGCCGTCGACGGCGACCCCATCGCCATCGTCGGTATGGCCTGCCGGCTGCCGGGCGGCATCGCGTCGCCGCGGCAGCTCTGGCAGGCCGTGGCCGACGGCGTGGACGCCACCTCCGAGTTCCCGACCGACCGGGGCTGGAACCTCGCCGCGCTCTACGACCCCGACCAGGACCGTGTCGGCACGAGCTACGTCCGCCGGGGCGGCTTCCTGGACACCGCGGGCGAGTTCGACGCCGAGTTCTTCGGCATCAGCCCGCGCGAAGCCATCGCCATGGACCCGCAGCAGCGGCTGCTGCTGGAGACCTCCTGGGAGGCGGTCGAGCGGGCCGGCATCCGCCCCGACACCCTGCGCGGCGGCCGCGTCGGCGTGTTCGTCGGCGCCACTTCGATGGAGTACGGGCCCCGGCTGCACGAACCGGTCGAGGGCACCGACGGCCTCCGGCTGACCGGCAGCACCTCAAGCGTGGCCTCGGGGCGGGTGGCGTACACCTTCGGGTTCGAGGGGCCGGCGGTGACGGTGGACACGGCGTGCTCCTCGTCGCTGGTCGCACTCCATCTGGCGGCGCAGGCGGTGCGCAACGGTGAGTGCGATCTGGCGCTGGCGGGCGGTGTCACGGTGATGTCCACGCCGGGCATGTTCGTGGAGTTCTCGCGTCAGCGGGGTCTGGCGGCGGACGGCCGCTGCAAGCCGTTCTCCGATGACGCGGATGGTACGGGGTGGGCCGAGGGTGTGGGTCTGCTGGTGGTGGAGCGGTTGTCGGATGCGCGGCGCAACGGCCATCAGGTGTTGGCGGTGGTGCGGGGCAGTGCGGTGAATCAGGATGGTGCGTCGAATGGTCTGACGGCGCCGAATGGTCCGTCGCAGCAGCGGGTGATCTGGCAGGCGCTGGCCAGTGGGCGGCTGGGTCCCGGTGATGTGGATGTGGTGGAGGCGCACGGTACGGGGACGACGCTGGGTGACCCGATCGAGGCCGAGGCGCTGCTCGCCACCTACGGTCAGGGCCGTCCGGAGGACGCGCCGCTGTGGCTCGGGTCGGTGAAGTCGAACATCGGGCACACGCAGGCGGCGGCGGGCGTGACCGGTGTGATCAAGATGGTGATGGCGATGCGGCAGGGTGTGCTGCCGCGCACCCTGCACGTCGGAGAACCGTCGCGGCATGTGGACTGGTCGGCGGGTGCGGTGAGTCTGCTGACGGAGGAGCGGGCGTGGCCGGAGGTGGACCGGCCGCGCCGGGCGGCGGTGTCGTCGTTCGGTATCAGCGGCACCAACGCGCATGTGGTGCTGGAGCAGGCTCCCGCGGAGGTCCGGCCCGCGCTGGAGCCTGTCGGGGATGGTTTGGTGCCGTGGGTGGTGTCGGCGAAGTCGGTGTCGGCGTTGGGGGAGCAGGCGGGGCGGCTGGTGGACGTGGCGCCGGGTCTGCGGCCGGTGGATGTGGGTTTCTCGCTGGCCACGGGCAGGGCGTCGTTTGAGCATCGTGTGGTGGTGCTGGGCCGGGACCGGGAGAGGTTGGTGGAGGGCTTGGTGGCGGTGGCCGGGGAGCGGTCGGCTGCGGGTGTGGTCCGGGGGACGGGTGTGTCCGGTGGTCCGGTGTTTGTGTTCTCGGGTGAGGGTGCGCAGTGGGTGGGTATGGCCCGGGGTTTGCTGGAGGGTTCGCCGGTGTTCGCGGGTCGGATGGCGGAGTGTGCGGTGGCTTTGGAGCCGTATGTGGACTGGTCGTTGTTGGCGGTGGTGCGGGGTGAGGAGGGTGCTCCGTGTCTGGATCGGGTGGATGTGGGTCAGCCGGTGTTGTTTGCGGTGATGGTGTCGTTGGCGGCGGTGTGGGAGTCCTATGGGGTGCGTCCGTCGGCTGTGGTGGGGCATTCGCGGGGTGAGATCGCGGCGGCGTGTGTGGCTGGTGCGTTGTCGCTGGCGGATGCTGCCAGGCTGGTGGTGGCGCGGGGCCGGTTGCTGGTGGGTGCGCGGGGTGCGGGGGCGATGGTGTCGGTGGCGTTGTCGGCGGAGGGGGTGGGGGAGCGGTTGTCGGGTGGGTTGGAGATCGCGGCGGTGAACGGGCCCGCGTCGGTGGTGGTCGCGGGAGACCCGGCGGAGGTGGCCGGGTTCGCCGAGGCGTGTGAGCGGGATGGTGTCCGTGTCCGGCAGGTCAGTGACGCGTTCGCTTTCCACACCAGCCAGATGGATGCCGTTGGTGAGGAGTTGGCGGCGGCGGTTGCTGGGTTGTCTCCGCGTGTGTCCGAGGTGCCGTTGTATTCGACGGTGACCGGCGAGTTGCTGGACACCGTCACGATGGACGCCGACTACTGGCGGCGGAATCTTCGGGAGCCGGTGCGTTTCGAGGCTGCGGTTCGGGCGTTGCTGGGTGCGGGGCACGGGCTGTTCATCGAGGTCAGTCCGCATCCGGTACTGACCGGCGCGGTGGAGCAGACCGCCGAACAGCAAGCGACTTCCGCTGTGGCTTTGGGCACGCTGCGCCGGGGCGAGGACGATCAGGAGCGGTTGCTGGCGAGTCTGGCGCAGGCGTATGTGCACGGCGCGGATGTCGACTGGTCCGTGTGGTTCGAGGGCCTCGGTGCGCGGCGGGTCGAGTTGCCCACGTACGCCTTCCAGCGCCGGCGGTACTGGCTGGAGACGGGGCATGGTTCGGCCGATGCGGCCGGGCTGGGGCTGGAGTCGGCGGGTCATCCGTTGCTCGGCGCGGTGGTGGTGCCGGCGTCGCAGGACGGTGTGGTGCTGACCGGGCGGTTGTCGTCGCACACGCATCCGTGGCTGGCGGATCATGTGATCGGTGGGTCGGTTCTGCTGCCGGGTACGGCCTTCGTGGAGTTGGCGTTGCGCGCCGGTGACGAGGTCGGCTGCGGGCTGTTGGAGGAGCTGACCCTGGAACAGCCGCTGGTGCTGTCCGGGGACCGCTCGGTGGCGGTGCAGGTGACCGTGGAGGCGCCGGACGAGACCGGGCGCCGTACCGTCGTCGTCCACTCCCGCCCCCAGGGCGCGGGTGAGACCGACGAGCCCATGACCCAGCACGCGACCGGCGTTCTGGTGGCGGGCGCGGCCGACGTCCCCGAGCAGGGCCTCGGGGTATGGCCACCCGAGGGCGCGGAGCCGGTTGATCTGACCGACGTGTACGAACACCTCGCGAGCCGCGGCTATGGCTACGGCCCGGTGTTCCGGGGCCTGCGCGCGGTGTGGCGGACGGACGGCGGCGAGTTCTTCGCCGAGCTGGCGCTCCCGGAGGGCACGCAGCCTCCGTCGACCGCGTTCGGTATGCACCCGGCGCTGCTGGACGCCGCTCTGCACGCCGTGCTGCTCGACACCGGGAGCGATGAGCTGCTGGTGCCGTTCGCGTGGACCGGGGTACGGCTGCACGCGGTCGGCGCCTCCGCGCTGCGCGTACGGCTGACGCCCGGTGCGGCGGGCAACGTGGCGATGGCGGCGTTCGACGAGGCCGGAGCGCCGGTCTTCGCCGCCGAGGCCGTCACCATGCGGGCAGCCGCGGCGGAGCAGTTCTCGGGCGCGGCCACCGCCGTGCGGCAGTCGCTGTTCGACGTTCAGTGGATATCCCTGCCCCCGTCCGAGCGCAGGCCGGTGGAGTGGGCCGAGCTGGGTACCGACTACGACCTGGATGCGCTGGTCACCGCCGGTACGGTGCCGGAACTCGTGGTCGCCCCGGTCGAGTCCGGCGGCGAGGTGCACGCGCGCCTCGGCGCGGTGCTGCGGCTGATCCAGCTGTTCGTGGAGGCCCCGGAGCTGGTCGACGCCCGGCTCGTATTCGCCACTCGGCACGCTGTGCCGGTGGTCGCCGGCGACGAGCCCGATCCGGTGACGGCGGCGGTGTGGGGTCTGGTGCGTTCGGCGCAGGCGGAGCACCCTGGCCGGCTGCTGATCGTGGATGTGGACGCGGATGTGGACGCGGGTGGCGTGGCGGATGTTGTGCCCGCGGTGGTGGGGTGTGGTGAGCCGCAGGTGGCGGTGCGTGGGGACCGGTTCCTCGTGCCGCGTCTGGTGCGGTCCGCCGCGTCTGGTCTGGTGCCGCCTGTGGGTGTGCCGTGGCGTTTGGAGGTGGGTGCGCGCGGGACGCTGGAGAGTCTGGCGCTGGTGCCTGCTCCGTATGTGGCGGAGGAGTTGGCGCCCGGGGATGTGCGGGTGGCGATGCGTGCGGGCGGTGTGAACTTCCGTGATGTTCTCAATGCGTTGGGCATGTATCCGGGGGATGCGGGTGCGCTGGGTAACGAGGGTGCGGGTGTGGTGCTGGCTGTCGGTTCGAACGTGGTGGGGGTGGGTGTCGGGGACCGGGTGATGGGTCTGTTCCCGCGTGGTGGGCTGGGTCCGGTGGCGGTGACTGATCATCGTCTTGTGGTGCGGGTTCCGCGGGGGTGGTCGTTCGCGGAGGCGGCGGCGGTGCCGACGGTGTTCTTGACCGCGGTGTACGGGCTGGTGGATCTGGCTGGTCTGCGGGCGGGTGAGTCGGTGCTGGTTCATGCGGGTGCTGGTGGTGTGGGTATGGCGGCGGTGCAGCTGGCGCGGTATTTGGGGGCGGAGGTGTATGCCACGGCGAGTCCTGGTAAGTGGGATGTGTTGCGGGGGTTGGGTCTGGATGATGCGCATATTGCGTCGTCGCGGACGTTGGAGTTCGCTGAGAAGTTTCCCGTGGGTATCGATGTGGTGCTCAATTCCCTGGCGGGGGAGTTCGTGGACGCGTCGGTGGGGTTGCTGGCCGAGGGTGGCCGGTTCGTGGAGATGGGCAAGACCGATATCCGCGACGCGGCGACCATGCCGGTGTCGTACCAGGCCTTCGACCTGTTCGATGTCAGCCCCGGGCGGCTGCGGGAGATGCTGGCCGATCTCGTGGAGTGGTTCGACCGGGGTGAGTTGGGCCGGTTGCCGGTACGGGCGTGGGATGTCCGGGAGGCCGCGGAGGCGTTCCGGTTCATCAGCCAGGCGCGGCACGTCGGCAAGGTGGTGCTGACGATCCCGCGGGAGCTGGACTCGCGGGGTACCGTTCTGGTCACCGGGGCGAGTGGCACCCTGGGTGGGCTGGTGGCCGAGCGGCTGGTCACCGGGCACGGCGTCCGGCATCTGCTGCTGCTCAGCCGGCGCGGCGTGGATGCGGCCGTTGTCGGGAAGCTGACGGAGCTGGGCGCGACGGTGCGGGTGGCGGCCTGCGACGTGGCCGACCGTGACGCGCTGGCGGAGGTATTGGCGGAGGTCCCGGCCGCGCACCCGCTCACCGGCGTGGTCCACACGGCCGGTGTGCTCGACGACGGTGTCGTCGGCTCGCTCACGCAGGAGCGGCTGGACACGGTGCTGCGCCCGAAGGCGGACGCGGTCGTCAACCTGCACGAGCTGACGGCGGACGCGGACCTCGCCGCCTTCGTCCTGTTCTCCTCGATCGCCGGCGTGATGGGTACGGCGGGGCAGGCCAACTACGCGGCGGCCAACGCCTACCTCGACGCGTTCGCCGCGCGCCGCCACGCCCGCGGCCTGGCCGCGGCCTCGCTCGACTGGGGCCTGTGGGGGCAGACCAGCGGGATGGCCGGAGGACTGGACGCCGCCGACCGCGACCGGTGGGCGCGCCTCGGTGTGCTGCCGATCGACACCGAGCACGGCATGGCCCTGTTCGACGCGGCGCTGGACAGCGCCCGTCCCACGCTGATCCCGATGCGGCTGAACCCCGCGAAGATCGACGCCGCCGCCGGGGTCCCGCCGCTGCTCCAGCAACTGGCCAGGACCGCGCCGCGGCGTACCGCGCGGACCCGCCCGGCGGGGCGCGGCTCCCTGCTCGACCGGCTCGCCGCCGCCACCGAGGCCGACCGGCACCACATCCTGCTCCAGCTCATCCGCGGCGAGGTGGCCACCGTCCTGGGCCACACCAGCGGCGACGGCATCCCCGCCGAGCGCACCTTCCACGACCTCGGCCTGGACTCGCTGACGGCTGTCGAGTTCCGCAACCGGCTGATGACCGCCACCGGACTGCGGCTGCCGACCACCGTGGTGTTCGACTACCCGAACCTCGCCGCGATGGCCGACTACCTGCTGGGGGAGCTGCTCGGGACGGTGGCCCCCGCGCGGGAGGCGGCCCCCGTGACGGCCGCCACCGACGAGGACGCGGTGGCGATCGTGGGCATGGCCTGCCGCTTCCCCGGTGGCGTCGAGAGCCCCGACGACCTGTGGCATCTGGTGTCCGGCGGCGAGGACGCGATCGGCGCGTTCCCGACGGACCGCGGCTGGGACCTGGACGGCCTCTTCGACGCGGACCTGAGCCGGTCCGGCACGATGTACGCCCGCGACGGCGGGTTCCTCGCCGACGCGGGCGGGTTCGACGCCGGCTTCTTCGGCATCAGCCCGCGTGAGGCGACCGCGATGGACCCGCAGCAGCGGCTGCTGCTGGAAACCTCCTGGGAAGCCGTCGAGAGCGCGGGCATCGACCCCACCTCCCTGCGTGGCGGCGACATCGGCGTGTTCGTCGGTGCCATCGCCCAGGAGTACGGGCCCCGCCTGCACGAGGGCGGAGAGGGCGCCGACGGGCACCTGCTGACCGGCACGACGACCAGCGTCGCCTCCGGCCGTATCGCCTACGCCCTCGGCCTCGAAGGCCCGGCGGTGACCGTGGACACGGCGTGCTCCTCGTCGCTGGTCGCGCTGCACCTGGCGGGCCGGGCGCTGCGCAACGGGGAGTGCTCGATGGCGCTCGTGGGCGGCGTGACCGTGATGTCCTCGCCGGGCATGTTCGTGGAGTTCTCCCGGCAGCAGGGGCTGTCCTCGGACGGCCGGTGCAAGTCCTTCTCCGACACGGCCGACGGCACGGGCTGGGCCGAGGGCGTCGGCCTGCTGGTGGTCGAGCGGCTGTCGGACGCGCGCCGCCACGGACACCAGGTGCTGGCGGTGGTGCGGGGCTCGGCGGTGAACCAGGACGGTGCGAGCAACGGCCTGACGGCGCCGAACGGCCCCTCGCAGCAGCGTGTGATCCGCAAGGCCCTGGCCGACGCCGGGCTGAGCGCCACCGACGTCGACGCGGTGGAGGCACACGGCACCGGCACGAAGCTGGGCGACCCCATCGAGGCGCAGGCGCTGCTGGCCACGTACGGCCAGGACCGTCCCGAGGACCGGCCGCTGTGGCTGGGTTCGATCAAGTCGAACATCGGGCACACCCAGGCCGCCGCCGGTGTCGCCGGTGTCATCAAGCTGGTGCTGGCCATGCGGTACGGCGTACTGCCGCGCACCTTGCACGTGGTCGAACCCTCGCGCCACGTGGACTGGTCGGCGGGCGCGGTCAGCCTGCTGACGGAGGACCAGTCGTGGCCGGAGGTGGACCGGCCGCGCCGGGCGGCGGTGTCGTCGTTCGGTATCAGCGGCACCAACGCCCACGTCATCCTGGAGCAGGCTCCCGCCGAGGACGCGCCGGCCATCCCGGAGGACGTGCCGAACCCGGGCGTGGTGCCGTGGGTGGTGTCGGCGAAGTCCGCGCCCGCCCTGGTCGAGCAGGCACGGCGGCTGGTGGCCACCGCACCCGGCCTGCGCCCGGAGGACGTGGGCCTGTCGCTGGCCACCGGCCGGGCGGCCCTGGAGCACCGGGCGGTCGTCCTCGGTCGGGACCGGGACGAGCTGCTGCGCCGCCTGGCCGCGTTCGCCACGGGCCAGCCGGACGACGGCGTGCTGACCGGTACGGCCGACGCGCTCGGCGCCGCGAAGACGGCGGTGCTCTTCACCGGCCAGGGCAGCCAGCGCGTCGGCATGGGCCGGGAGCTGTACGCGGCCTATCCGGTGTTCGCCGCCGCGCTCGACGCCGCCATCGCGGCACTCGACCCGCACCTGGACACCCCGCTGCGCGAGGTGCTGTTCGCCGAGGACACGCCGGAGGCCGCACAGCGGCTGGCCCGTACCGGATACGCGCAGGTGGCACTGTTCGCGGTGGAGACCGCGCTGTACCGGCTGGTCGAGTCGTTCGGGGTGCGCCCCGACTACCTCGTGGGCCACTCCGTCGGTGAGCTGACCGCCGCCCACGTGGCCGGCGTGCTGTCTCTGGAGGACGCCGCGAAGGTGGTCGCCGCGCGTGGCCGCCTCATGGAGCGGCTGCCGGACGGCGGCGCCATGGCGACCCTCGCCGGAGAGCCTGAGCAGGTGGCGGCACTGGTCGCCGACCAGGCGGACCGGGTGTCGATCGCGGCGGTCAACAGCCCCCGCTCGGTGGTGATCTCCGGCGACTCCGACGCCGTGGACGAACTGGTCGCGCTCTGGAAGGCGCGGGACGGCCGGCCGCGCGCGAGCCGGCTGCGGGTCAGCCACGCCTTCCACTCCGCGCACATGGACCCGATCCTGGAGGAGTTCCGCGCGGTCGTGGGCTCGGTGCGGCTGCGGCCGCCGGCCATTCCCGTCCTCTCGAACGTCACCGGCGAACCGGCCACCGACGAGGAACTCACCAGCCCGGACTACTGGACCCAGCACATCCGGGCGACCGTGCGCTACCTCGACAGCACCCGCCGCCTGCGCGCGGAAGGGGTCACCCACTACCTCGAACTGGGCCCGCACCCGACCCTCACCACCCTCACCGAGGAGACCTTCGCCTCGGACGACGCGGAGACCGAGGGACCGGCGGCAGGCACCGTCGCGCCGGTGGCGGTGGCCGCGCTGCGCGCCGACCACGACGAGCCGCGCACCCTGCTCAGCGCCCTCGCCCAGCTGCACACGCACGGCGGCTCCGTCGACTGGGCGGCGGCCCTGGACGGCACCGGTGCGCGCCGGGTCGGCCTGCCCACCTACGCCTTCCAGCACGAGCGGTACTGGCTGACCGCCGCGGACCGGTCGGCGGACGTCGCGTCCGCCGGCCTGGGTGCCGCCGGACACCCGCTGCTGGGCGCGGTGGTGAGCGTGCCCAGCGCCGACGGCGCGGTGGTGCTGGCCGGCCGGCTGTCGCCGCGTACACACCCCTGGCTGGCCGACCACGCGGTGGGCGGGTCGGTGCTGCTGCCCGGTACGGCGTTCGCCGAACTGGCCCTGCACGCCGGTGGGCTGGTCGGCTGCGGCGTCATCGAGGACATGGCCCTGGAGGCGCCGCTGGTGCTGACGGACCACGGCGCGGTGCGCGTGCAGGTGGCCGTGGGCGCCGCGGCCGCCGACGGCCGACGGCCGGTATCGGTGCACTCGGTGGCGGAGACCCCGGAGGCCGACGCCGACGGGCTCGCGGAGGAGACGTGGACCCGGCACGTGACGGGTCTGCTCGCCCCCGACGCCTCGGTTCCGGAGGCCACCGGTCTGGAGGCATGGCCGCCCGCGGGTGCGGAGGCGGTGTCGCTGGAGGGCTTCTACGAGGAGCTGGCCGGGCGGGGTTATGGCTACGGGCCGGTCTTCCGGGGTCTGGAGTCGGTGTGGCGGGCGGGCGATGACCTGTTCGCCGAGGTGGTCCTGCCGGCCGAGGCCGATGGTTTTGGTGTGCATCCGGCGCTGCTGGACGCGGCGCTGCACGCGTCGCTGCTCGACACCGGGAGTGATGAGCTGCTGGTGCCGTTCGCGTGGACCGGGGTGCGGCTGCACGCGGTCGGCGCCTCGGCGGCACGGGTGCGGATGTCACCCGTGGCCGACGGCCGTCTCGCCCTGCTCGTGGCGGACGAGACCGGCAGGCCGGTCCTCACCGCCGAGGCGGTGTCGCTGCGCGCGATCGCGCCAGAGGCGCTGTCCGCCGCGGCCACTCCCGGCGAGGACTCGCTGTTCGAGGTGCGGTGGGTGTCGGTGCCGGTGGGTTCGGTGGTGGCGGTCGAGTCGGTGGTGCTGGGGGTGGATTGCGCTGATGTTGCGGGACTGGCCGGGTGTGGTGAGGTTCCGGGTGTGGTGGTGTCGGTGGTGGAGCCTGGTGGTGTGGCGGGTGCTGAGGTGGTTGGTGTGCTGGAGGTGGTGCGGGGGTTCTTGGCTGAGCCGGGGTTGGCTGGTGCGCGGTTGGTGGTGGTGACGCGTGGTGGGATGGCGGAGGTGCCGGATCCGGCTACAGCGGCGGTGTGGGGTCTGGTGCGGTCCGCGCAGGCGGAGTACCCGGGGCGTGTGGTGCTGGTGGACGTGGAGGGCGACTTTGCCGTCGGCTCGTTGAGGGGTGCGGTGTCGGTGGCGTTGGGGTGTGGCGAGCCGCAGGTGGCGGTGCGGGGTGAGGGTGCGTTGGTGCCCCGTCTGCTGCGGCTGGGTGGGGTGTCGGGTGCGGCGGGTGTGGCCGGGCCGGTGTGGGATGCGGTGGGGACGGTGTTGGTGACGGGTGCCAGTGGTGCGTTGGCTGGTGTGGTGGCGCGGCATTTGGTGGTGGAGCAGGGGGTGCGGCGTTTGGTGTTGGTGAGTCGCAGTGGTGTGGGGGTGGAGGGGTTGGTGGCCGAGTTGGTGGCCGCCGGTGCTGAGGATGTGTCGTTCGTGTCGTGTGATGTGGCGGATCGTGAGGGTATGGCGGAGGTGCTGGCGGGGGTGCCGGAGGAGTATCCGTTGCGGGGGGTGGTGCATGCGGCGGGTGTGCTTGATGACGGTGTGCTGGTGGGGTTGTCGGGTGAGCGGTTGGCTGGGGTGTTGCGTCCCAAGGTGGATGGGGCGTTGGTGCTGGATGAGCTGACGCGTGGGCTGGATCTGTCGGCGTTCGTGGTGTTCTCGTCGATCGCTGGTGTGGTGGGTACGGCGGGGCAGGCCGCTTATGCGGCGGCCAATGCGTTCATGGACGCGTTGGTGGCGGTGCGGCGTTCGGAGGGGCTTGTGGGGACGTCGTTGGCGTGGGGTCTGTGGGCTGCTGGGGGTGGTATGGGTGGCGGCTTGGGGGAGCGGGATCTGGAGCGTGTGTCGCGGATGGGGATTGTTCCCATGCCGGATGCGGAGGCTTTGGGTCTGTTCGACGCGGCGATGGGGCTGGGCCGGGCGTGTGTGGTGCCGGCGCGTTTGGACATGGCCGCGCTGCGGGAGCGTGCCGCACAGGACGACCTGCCCGCCGTACTCCGCGGACTGGTGCGTACGCCCGTCCGCAAGCAGGTCGCAACCGCGACCCCGGCCGCAGCCGGCGCCGTCGGCCAGGATGCCGACTCGCGGTGGGGTGCCCGGCTGGCCGGGCTCGCCGGTGAACGGCGCAAGGCGGCGCTCAGGGAGCTGGTGAACGCCGAGGCCGCGCACGTACTGGGACACGCGTCGGCCGACACGATCGAGGCATCGCGGCCGTTCCAGGACATGGGCTTCGACTCGCTGATGGCGCTGGAGCTCAAGGAACGCATCCAGGACGAGACCGCGACGCGGATGCCCGCCACTCTGATCTTCGACTATCCGACACCGCAGGCCCTGGCCGACTACCTGCTGCGGGAGGTCCTCGGTGCCGGAACCGAGGCCGGTGACGCCGCGACCGCCCCGGCCGCGACCGACGTCGTGGCCGCCGCCCTCGATGAGCCGGTGGCCATCGTGGGCATGGCCTGCCGCTACCCGGGCGGTGTGACCTCGCCCGAAGACCTGTGGCGGCTGGTGGCCGAGGGCGGGGACGCTATCACCGAGTTCCCCTCGGACCGCGGCTGGGACGTGGACGGGCTCTACGACCCGGACCCGGAGAGTGTGGGGAAGTCCTACAGCAGGCACGGCGGTTTCCTGCACGACGCGGCGGACTTCGACGCGGACTTCTTCGGGATCAGCCCGCGCGAGGCGACTGCCACGGATCCGCAGCAGCGGCTGCTGCTGGAGACCGCGTGGGAGGCGCTGGAGCGCACGGGCCTGGACCCGGAGAAACTGCGGGGCAGCCGCACGGGCGTGTTCGCGGGGCTCATGTACCACGACTACGGGGCGTGGGCACCGGCCGCCGAGGGCTTCGAGGGAATGCTGTCGACCGGCAGCGCGGGCAGCGTGGCCTCCGGACGGGTCTCGTACACCTTCGGGTTCGAGGGGCCGGCGGTGACGGTGGATACGGCGTGCTCGTCGTCGCTGGTGGCGTTGCATCTGGCGGCGCAGGCGCTGCGGAACGGTGAGTGCGATCTGGCGCTGGCCGGTGGTGTCACGGTGATGGCGACTCCGCAGACGTTCGTGGAGTTCTCGCGTCAGCGGGGTCTGGCGGCGGACGGCCGGTGCAAGTCGTTCTCGGATGACGCGGATGGTACGGGGTGGTCCGAGGGTGTGGGGCTGCTGGTGGTGGAGCGGTTGTCGGACGCGCGGCGCAACGGTCACCAGGTGTTGGCGGTGGTGCGGGGTTCGGCGGTGAACCAGGATGGTGCGTCGAATGGTCTGACGGCGCCGAATGGTCCGTCGCAGCAGCGGGTGATCCGGCAGGCGCTGGCCAGTGGGCGGCTGGGTCCCGGTGATGTGGATGTGGTGGAGGCGCATGGTACGGGTACGACGTTGGGTGATCCGATCGAGGCGCAGGCGCTGCTGGCGACGTACGGTCAGGGCCGGCCGGAGGACCGGCCGTTGTGGCTGGGTTCGGTGAAGTCGAATATCGGGCATGCGCAGGCGGCGGCTGGGGTCGCCGGCATCATCAAGATGGTGATGGCGATGCGCCACGGCAGGATGCCGCGCACGTTGCATGTGGGGGAGCCGTCGCGGCATGTGGACTGGTCGGCGGGTGCGGTGAGTCTGCTGACGGAGGAGCGGGCGTGGCCGGAGGTGGACCGGCCGCGCCGGGCGGCGGTGTCGTCGTTCGGTATCAGCGGCACCAATGCACATGTGGTGCTGGAGCAGGCTCCCGCGGAGGTCCGGCCCGCGCTGGAGCCTGTCGGGGATGGTTTGGTGCCGTGGGTGGTGTCGGCGAAGTCGGTGTCGGCGTTGGGGGAGCAGGCGGGGCGGCTGGTGGACGTGGCGTCGGGTCTGCGGCCGGTGGATGTGGGTTTCTCGCTGGCCACGGGCAGGGCGTCGTTTGAGCATCGTGTGGTGGTGCTGGGCCGGGACCGGGAGAGGTTGGTGGAGGGCTTGGTGGCGGTGGCCGGGGAGCGGTCGGCTGCGGGTGTGGTCCGGGGGACGGGTGTGTCCGGTGGTCCGGTGTTTGTGTTCTCGGGTGAGGGTGCGCAGTGGGTGGGTATGGCCCGGGGTTTGCTGGAGGGTTCGCCGGTGTTCGCGGGTCGGATGGCGGAGTGTGCGGTGGCTTTGGAGCCGTATGTGGACTGGTCGTTGTTGGCGGTGGTGCGGGGTGAGGAGGGTGCTCCGTGTCTGGATCGGGTGGATGTGGGTCAGCCGGTGTTGTTTGCGGTGATGGTGTCGTTGGCGGCGGTGTGGGAGTCCTATGGGGTGCGTCCGTCGGCTGTGGTGGGGCATTCGCGGGGTGAGATCGCGGCGGCGTGTGTGGCCGGTGCGCTGTCTCTGTCCGACGCGGCCGGGCTGATCGCGGCGCGGGGCCGGTTGCTGGTGGGGGCGCGGGGTGCGGGCGCGATGGTGTCGGTGGCGTTGTCGGCGGAGCGGGTGGGGGAGCGGTTGTCGGGTGGGTTGGAGATCGCGGCGGTGAACGGGCCCGCGTCCGTGGTGGTCGCGGGAGACCCGGCGGAGGTGGCCGGGTTCGCCGAGGCGTGTGAGCGGGACGGTATCCGTGTCCGGCAGGTCAGTGACGCGTTCGCTTTCCACACCAGCCAGATGGATGCCATTGGTGAGGAACTGGCGGCGGCGGTCGCTGGGTTGTCTCCGCGTGCGTCCGAGGTGCCGTTGTATTCGACGGTGACCGGCGAGTTGCTGGACACGGCCACGATGGACGCCGACTACTGGCGGCGGAATCTTCGGGAGCCGGTGCGTTTCGAGGCCGCTGTTCGGGCGTTGCTGGACGGGGGCCACGGGCTGTTCATCGAGGTCAGTCCGCATCCGGTGCTGACCGGCGCGGTGGAGCAGACCGCCGAACAGCAAGAGACTTCCGCCGTGGCTTTGGGCACGCTGCGGCGGGGTGAGGACGATCAGGAGCGGTTGCTGGCGAGTCTGGCGCAGGCGTACGTGCACGGCGCGGATGTCGACTGGTCCGTGTGGTTCGAGGGCACCGGTGCGCGTCACGTGGAGTTGCCCACGTACGCCTTCCAGCACAAGCGGTACTGGCTGGAGGCCTCCACACAGGCCGCGGATGTCGTGTCCGCAGGTCTGGGCACGGCCAGGCACTCCCTGCTGGGTGCGGCGGTCAGCGTGGCCGAGGCGGACGCCGCGGTCGTCCTCACCGGGCGGCTGTCGCCGCACACACACGCGTGGCTGGCCGACCACACCATCGGCGAGTCGGTTCTGCTGCCGGGTACGGCCTTCGTGGAGCTGGCGCTGCGCGCCGGTGACGAGGTCGGCTGCGACGCGGTGGAGGAGCTGGCGCTGTACGCCCCGCTGGTGTTCCCGGCGGCTGGGGCGGTCCAGGTGCAGGTGGTGGTCGGGGAGATGGCCGATGGGCGGCGGCCCGTCGGCGTCTACTCCCGGGTCGAAAACGAGCAGTCGCCCGCCGAGTGGGTGCAGCACGCCGGCGGTACCTTGGTCGCCGGTGACCGTACCGAGCCGGACTTCGAACTGACGCAGTGGCCGCCCGCGGGTGCGGAGGCGGTGTCGCTGGAAGGTTTCTACGAGGAGCTGGCCGGGCGGGGTTATGGCTACGGGCCGGTCTTCCGGGGTCTGGAGTCGGTGTGGCGGGCGGGCGGCGACCTGTTCGCCGAGGTGGTCCTGCCGGCCGAGGCCGATGGTTTTGGTGTGCATCCGGCGCTGCTGGACGCGGCGCTGCACGCGTCGCTGCTCGATTGCGACGAGCTGCGGGTGCCGTTCACATGGGCCGGGGTGCGGCTGCACGCGGTCGCCGCCTCGACGCTGCGCGTACGTCTTTCGTCCGGTGACGAGGGTGCGCTGCGTTTGGTCGCCGCCGACGCCGACGGCCTGCCGGTCATCTCGGTGGACGAGCTGCGTACCCAGCCCATGTCGCCAGAGGCGCTGTCCGCCGCGGCCACCCTCGGCGACGACTCGCTGTTCGAGGTGCGGTGGGTGTCGGTGCCGGTGGGTTCGGTGGTGCCGGTCGAGTCGGTGGTGCTGGGGGTGGACTGCGCTGACGTTGCGGGGCTGGCCGGGCGTGGTGAGGTTCCGGGTGTGGTGGTGTCGGTGGTGGAGCCTGGTGGTGTGGCGGGTGCTGAGGTGGTTGGTGTGCTGGAGGTGGTGCGGGGGTTCTTGGCTGAGCCGGGGTTGGCTGGTGCGCGGTTGGTGGTGGTGACGCGTGGTGGGATGGCGGAGGTGCCGGATCCGGCGACGGCCGCGGTGTGGGGTCTGGTGCGGTCCGCGCAGGCGGAGTACCCGGGGCGTGTGGTGCTGGTGGACGTGGAGGGCGACTTTGCCGTCGGCTCGTTGAGGGGTGCGGTGTCGGTGGCGTTGGGGTGTGGCGAGCCGCAGGTGGCGGTGCGGGGTGAGGGTGCGTTGGTGCCCCGTCTGCTGCGGCTGGGTGGGGTGTCGGGTGCGGCGGGTGTGGCCGGGCCGGTGTGGGATGCGGTGGGGACGGTGTTGGTGACGGGTGCCAGTGGTGCGTTGGCTGGTGTGGTGGCGCGGCATTTGGTGGTGGAGCAGGGGGTGCGGCGTTTGGTGTTGGTGAGCCGCAGTGATACCGGGGCGGAGGGGCTGGTGGCCGAGTTGGTGGCCGCCGGTGCTGAGGATGTGTCGTTCGTGTCGTGTGATGTGGCGGATCGTGAGGGTATGGCGGAGGTGCTGGCGGGGGTGCCGGAGGAGTATCCGTTGCGGGGAGTGGTGCATGCGGCGGGTGTGCTTGATGACGGTGTGCTGGTGGGGTTGTCGGGTGAGCGGTTGGCCGGGGTGTTGCGTCCCAAGGTGGATGGGGCGTTGGTGCTGGATGAGCTGACGCGTGGGCTGGATCTGTCGGCGTTCGTGGTGTTCTCGTCGATCGCTGGTGTGGTGGGTACGGCGGGGCAGGCCGCTTATGCGGCGGCCAATGCGTTCATGGACGCGTTGGTGGCGGTGCGGCGTTCGGAGGGGCTTGTGGGGACGTCGTTGGCGTGGGGTCTGTGGGCTGCTGGGGGTGGTATGGGTGGCGGCTTGGGGGAGCGGGATCTGGAGCGTGTGTCGCGGATGGGGATTGTTCCCATGCCGGATGCGGAGGCTTTGGGTCTGTTCGACGCGGCGATGGAGCTGGGCCGGGCGTGTGTGGTGCCGGCGCGTTTGGACATGGCCGCGCTGCGGGAGCGTGCCGCACAGGACGACCTGCCCGCCGTACTCCGCGGACTGGTGCGGGCCACTCGGCGTACGGCCGCACGGGGCCAGGAGTCGTCCGTCCTCGTACAGCGGCTGCTGGCCATGCCCGAGTCCGACCGCGAGCGCTTCCTCGTCGACCTGGTCGGCGCTGAGGTGGCGGTGGTGCTGGGGCACGCGTCGCCCGGCACGATCGACACCTCACGCGCGTTCCAGGCGATGGGCTTCGACTCGCTCACCGCGCTGGAGTTGCGCCAGCGGTTGCAGAACGCGACCGGGGTGCGGATGCCCGCCACCCTCGTCTTCGACTACCCGACGCCGCAGGCGCTGGCCGACTACCTGCTGCGGGACGTCCTCGGCACCGAGGCCGCCACCGCGTCGGCCGCTGCCGCGCCGGTCGCCACGGTCGATGAGCCGGTGGCGATCGTGGGTATGGCGTGCCGGTATCCGGGTGGTGTGGCCTCGCCGGAGGATCTGTGGCGGCTGGTGGTCGAGGGCCGGGACGCGATCACCGAGTTTCCCTCGGACCGTGGCTGGGATGTGGAGGGGCTCTATGACCCGGACCCGGAGAGTGTGGGGAAGTCCTACAGCAGGCATGGCGGTTTCCTGCACGACGCGGCGGAGTTCGACGCGGCGTTCTTCGGGATCAGCCCGCGTGAGGCGACCGCCACGGATCCGCAGCAGCGGTTGCTGCTGGAGACCGCGTGGGAGGCGCTGGAGCGCACGGGCCTGGACCCGGAGAAACTGCGAGGCAGCCGCACGGGCGTGTTCGCCGGAGTGATGTACGGCGACTACGCCGCGCGGCTGGACCGCGCGCCCGAGGGCTTGGAGGGAATGCTGTCGACCGGCAGCGCGGGCAGTGTGGCCTCGGGGCGGGTGGCGTACACCTTCGGGTTCGAGGGGCCGGCGGTGACGGTGGACACGGCGTGCTCCTCGTCCCTGGTGGCCCTGCACCTGGCCGCCCAGGCGCTGCGCAACGGTGAGTGTGATCTGGCGCTGGCGGGCGGGGCGACGGTGATGGCGACTCCGCAGACGTTCGTGGAGTTCTCGCGTCAGCGGGGTCTGGCGGCGGATGGCCGGTGCAAGTCGTTCTCGGATGACGCGGATGGTACGGGGTGGTCCGAGGGTGTGGGTCTGCTGGTGGTGGAGCGGTTGTCGGATGCGCGGCGCAACGGCCACCAGGTGCTCGCGGTGGTGCGCGGCAGTGCGGTCAACCAGGACGGCGCGTCGAATGGTCTGACGGCGCCGAACGGTCCGTCGCAGCAGCGGGTGATCCGGCAGGCGCTGGCCGGCGCCCGGTTGTCCCCGGCCGAGGTGGACCTGGTAGAGGCGCACGGCACGGGGACGACGTTGGGTGACCCGATCGAGGCGCAGGCGCTGCTGGCGACGTACGGTCAGGACCGGCCCGAGGACCGGCCGCTGTGGCTGGGCTCGGTCAAGTCGAACATCGGGCACACCCAGGCCGCCGCCGGTGTTGCCGGCATCATCAAGATGGTGATGGCGATGCGCCACGGCATGATGCCGCGCACGCTGCACGTGGGGGAGCCGTCGCACCACGTGGACTGGTCGGCGGGCGCGGTGAGCCTGCTGACGGAGGAGCGGGCCTGGCCCGAGGCGGACCGGCCGCGCCGGGCGGCGGTGTCGTCGTTCGGTATCAGCGGCACCAACGCCCACGTCGTGCTGGAGCAGGGCCCGGCCGAGAACGCGGCCGAGCCGGTGGAGCCGACCGGTGACGTCCTGGTGCCATGGGTGGTATCGGCGAAGACCGAGTCGGGCCTCATGGGACAGGCGCGGCGGCTGGCGGACGTGGCGCCGGGTCCGCGGCCGGTGGATGTGGGCTTCTCGCTGGCCACGGGCAGGGCGTCGTTCGAGCATCGCGCGGTCGTGGTCGGGCGGGATCGCGACGCGTTGCTCGCCGGAGTGGAGTCCGTCGCCCACGACACGGCGGCACCTGGTGTGATCCGGGCCGTGGCGGAGGCTGGCAAGAGTCCGGTGTTTGTGTTCTCGGGTGAGGGTGCGCAGTGGGTGGGTATGGCCCGGGGTTTGCTGGAGGGTTCGCCGGTGTTCGCGGGTCGGATGGCGGAGTGTGCGGCGGCTTTGGAGCCGTATGTGGACTGGTCGTTGTTGGCGGTGGTGCGGGGTGAGGAGGGTGCCCCGTCGCCGGACCGGGTGGATGTGGGTCAGCCGGTGCTGTTTGCGGTGATGGTGTCGTTGGCGGCGGTGTGGGAGTCCTATGGGGTGCGTCCGTCGGCTGTGGTGGGGCATTCGCGGGGTGAGATCGCGGCGGCGTGTGTGGCTGGTGCGCTGTCGCTGTCCGACGCGGCCGGGCTGATCGCGGCGCGGGGCCGGTTGCTGGTGGGTGCGCGGGGTGCGGGGGCGATGGTGTCGGTGGCGTTGTCGGCGGAGCGGGTGGGGGAGCGGTTGTCGGGTGGGTTGGAGATCGCGGCGGTGAACGGGCCCGGGTCGGTGGTGGTCGGGGGGGACCCGGCGGAGGTGGCCGGGTTCGCCGAGGCGTGTGAGCGGGACGGTATCCGTGTCCGGCAGGTCAGTGACGCGTTCGCTTTCCACACCAGCCAGATGGATGCCGTTGGTGAGGAGTTGGCGGCGGCGGTTGCTGGGTTGTCTCCGCGTGTGTCGGAGGTGCCGTTGTATTCGACGGTGACCGGCGAGTTGCTGGACACCGTCACGATGGACGCCGACTACTGGCGGCGGAATCTTCGGGAGCCGGTGCGTTTCGAGGCCGCGGTTCGGGCGTTGCTGGACGCGGGCCACGGGCTGTTCATCGAGGTCAGTCCGCATCCGGTACTGACCGGCGCGGTGGAGCAGACCGCCGAGGCCGTGGACGCGCCCGTGGTTGCCCTGGGAACGCTGCGCCGGGACCAGGACGATCAGGAGCGGTTGCTGACGAGCCTGGCGCAGGCGTATGTGTACGGCGCGGATGTCGACTGGTCCGTGTGGTTCGAGGGCACGGGTGCGCGGCGGGTCGAGCTGCCCACGTACGCCTTCGAGCACCAGCGGTACTGGCTTGACGCGGGTCGCGGGACGGCCGATGCGGCCGGGCTGGGGCTGGAGTCGGCCGGTCATCCGCTGCTCGGCGCGGTGGTGGTGCCGGCGTCGCAGGACGGTGTGGTGCTGACCGGGCGGTTGTCGTCGCACACGCATCCGTGGCTGGCGGATCATGTGATCGGTGGGTCGGTTCTGCTGCCGGGTACGGCCTTCGTGGAGTTGGCGTTGCGCGCCGGTGACGAGGTCGGCTGCGGGCTGTTGGAGGAACTGACCCTGGAGCAGCCGCTGGTGCTGTCCGGGGACCGCTCGGTGGCGGTGCAGGTGACCGTGGAGGCGCCGGACGAGACCGGGCGCCGTACCGTCGTCGTCCACTCCCGCCCCCAGGGCGGAGACGGCACATGGGACCGGAACGCGACCGGCGTTCTGGCCGCGGCCGCCGCGCCATCGGCCGAGGCCCTGGAGGTGTGGCCACCTGCCGACGCGCAGCCGGTGCCGGTGGACGGGCTCTACGAGCGGCTGGCCGACCGGGGTTACGGCTACGGGCCGGCGTTCCAGGGCCTCACGGCGGCCTGGCAGCAGGGGAACGAGGTGTTCGCCGAGCTCGCCCTGCCGGACGGCGCGGAGGGCTTCGGTATCCACCCGGCGCTGCTGGACGCCGCTCTGCACGCCTTGCTGCTCGAGACCGCGAACACCGCCGACGACGAGAACGGCGAGAACCCCGGGCTGCGGGTGCCGTTCGCGTGGACCGGGGTACGGCTGCACGCGGTCGGCGCCTCCGCGCTGCGTGTGCGCCTGTCGCGGGAAGCCGGTGACACGGTGCGTCTGGTGGCGTACGACACCACCGGTCTGCCTGTCGTGTCGGTGGACGTGCTGCGGCTGCAACCCATCTCCACGGAGCGGCTGGCTCCTGCGGTCCCCGCGCGCGACGACGCGTTGTTCGAGCTGCGGTGGACGCCGGTGCCGGCACCGCAGGTGGCCGCGACGGACATCGTGACGCTGGACACCGACTGCGCCGGCCTCGCCGAGCTGATCGACAGCGGCGTACGGCCCGACGGCGTGGTGGTCGCCCCGGTCGAGCCCGGTGGTGAGGTGCACGCGCGCCTCGGCGCGGTGCTGCGGCTGATCCAGCAATGGGCGGACGCGCCGGCCCTCGCCGACTCGCGCCTCCTCGTGGTCACCCGCGGCTCGATCGCCGAGGAGCCCGATCCGGTGACGGCGGCGGTGTGGGGTCTGGTGCGTTCGGCGCAGGCGGAGCACCCTGGCCGGCTGCTGATCGTGGATGTGGACGCGGATGTGGACGCGGGTGGCGTGGCGGATGTTGTGCCCGCGGTGGTGGGGTGTGGTGAGCCGCAGGTGGCGGTGCGTGGGGACCGGTTCCTCGTGCCGCGTCTGGTGCGGTCCGCCGCGTCTGGTCTGGTGCCGCCTGTGGGTGTGCCGTGGCGTTTGGAGGTGGGTGCGCGCGGGACGCTGGAGAGTCTGGCGCTGGTGCCTGCTCCGTATGTGGCGGAGGAGTTGGCGCCCGGGGATGTGCGGGTGGCGATGCGTGCGGGCGGTGTGAACTTCCGTGATGTTCTCAATGCGTTGGGCATGTATCCGGGGGATGCGGGTGCGCTGGGTAACGAGGGTGCGGGTGTGGTGCTGGCTGTCGGTTCGAACGTGGTGGGGGTGGGTGTCGGGGACCGGGTGATGGGTCTGTTCCCGCGTGGTGGGCTGGGTCCGGTGGCGGTGACTGATCATCGTCTTGTGGTGCGGGTTCCGCGGGGGTGGTCGTTCGCGGAGGCGGCGGCGGTGCCGACGGTGTTCTTGACCGCGGTGTACGGGCTGGTGGATCTGGCTGGTCTGCGGGCGGGTGAGTCGGTGCTGGTTCATGCGGGTGCTGGTGGTGTGGGTATGGCGGCGGTGCAGCTGGCGCGGTATTTGGGGGCGGAGGTGTATGCCACGGCGAGTCCTGGTAAGTGGGATGTGTTGCGGGGGTTGGGTCTGGATGATGCGCATATTGCGTCGTCGCGGACGTTGGAGTTCGCTGAGAAGTTTCCCGTGGGTATCGATGTGGTGCTCAATTCCCTGGCGGGGGAGTTCGTGGACGCGTCGGTGGGGTTGCTGGCCGAGGGTGGCCGGTTCGTGGAGATGGGCAAGACCGATATCCGCGACGCGGCGACCATGCCGGTGTCGTACCAGGCCTTCGACCTGTTCGACGCCGGGAACGACCACATCCACGACATGTTCGCCCAGCTGGTGGAGTGGTTCGACCGGGGTGAGCTGGGCCGGTTGCCGGTACGGGCGTGGGATGTCCGGGAGGCCGCGGAGGCGTTCCGGTTCATCAGCCAGGCGCGGCACGTCGGCAAGGTGGTGCTGACGATCCCGCGGGAGCTGGACTCGCGGGGTACCGTTCTGGTCACCGGGGCGAGTGGCACCCTGGGCGGGCTGGTGGCCGAGCGGCTGGTCACCGGGCACGGCGTCCGGCACCTGCTGCTGGTCAGTCGGCGCGGCGTGGATGCGGCCGTTGTCGGGAGGCTGACGGAGCTGGGCGCGACGGTGCGGGTGGCGGCCTGCGACGTGGCCGACCGTGACGCGCTGGCGGAGGTGCTGGCGGAGGTCCCGGCCGCGCATCCGCTCACCGGCGTGGTCCACACGGCCGGTGTGCTCGACGACGGTGTCGTCGGCTCGCTGACGCAGGAGCGGCTGGACACGGTGCTGCGCCCGAAGGCGGACGCGGTCGTCAACCTGCACGAGCTGACGGCGGACGCGGACCTCGCCGCCTTCGTCCTGTTCTCTTCCGCCGCCGGTACCTTCAACACGCCGGGCCAGGCCAACTACGCGGCGGCCAACGCCTACCTCGACGCCTTCGCCACCCAGCGCCACGCCGCCGGTCTTCCCGCCGTGTCGCTGGCGTGGGGCCTGTGGGCGCAGAGCAGCGCGATGACCGGTGACCTGGACGCCACCGACCGCGACCGGATGGCCCGTACGGGCGTCCTGCCGATCGAGACCGAACACGGTCTGGACCTGTTCGGCATCGCGCTGGGCGCCCAGAGGCCCGTCCTCGTGCCCGTCCGGCTGGACCTCGGCGCGATCGGCGGCCACCAGGAAGTGCCCGCGCTCCTGCGGCAGCTGGCCCGCACGGCGCCGCGGCGCGCCACCCAGACGGCAGCCGGCCGGCAGCCCCTGCTCGAACGGCTCGCCGCCGCCACCGGGACCGAGCGGCACCACATCCTGCTCCGGCTCGTCCAGACCGAGGTCGCCGCGGTCCTCGGCCACGCCACCCCGGCGGACATCCCCGCCGACCGGGCCTTCCGGGAGCTGGGCTTCGACTCGCTCACCGGCGTCGAGCTGCGCAACCGGCTCAACGCCGCCAGTGGCCTGCGGCTGCCCGCCACGCTGGTCTTCGACTACCCCACGCCGACCACGCTGGTGAGCCACCTGCAGGCCGAACTCGTCGGGGACGAGATGGGGGACGAGACGGCCCAGGCGGCCGGGACGGCCGTACGGGACCTGGCCCCCGCCCCGACCGCCGCCGACGACGACGCGATCGCGATCGTGGGCATGGCCTGCCGCTTCCCGGGCGGGGTGGCCGGCCCCGAAGAGCTGTGGCACCTGGTGTCCGGCGGCGGGGACGCGATCGGCGGGTACCCCACGGACCGCGGCTGGGACCTGGAGAGCCTGTACGACCCGGACCCCGACCACTACGGCACCGCCTACGCGCGCGGCGGCGGGTTCCTGGCCGACGTGAGCGGGTTCGACGCCGACTTCTTCGGCATCAGCCCGCGTGAGGCCACCGCGATGGACCCGCAGCAGCGGCTGCTGCTGGAGACCTCCTGGGAGGCCCTGGAGAGCGCGGGCATCGACCCCACCTCCCTGCGCGGCAGCGGTGTCGGCGTGTTCGTCGGTGCCATCGCCCAGGAGTACGGGCCGCGCCTGGCCGAGAGCTCCGACGGGCTCGACGGGCACCTGCTGACCGGCACCACGACCAGCGTCGCCTCCGGCCGTATCGCCTACACCCTCGGCCTCGAAGGCCCGGCGGTCACGGTGGACACGGCGTGCTCCTCGTCACTGGTCGCGCTGCACCTGGCGGTGCAGGCGCTGCGCAACGGCGAGTGCTCGATGGCGCTCACCGGCGGTGTCACCGTTTTCTCCTCGCCCAGCTTCTTCGTGGACTTCTCCCGGCAGCGCGGGCTCGCGGCCGACGGCCGCTCCAAGCCGTTCTCGGACGCCGCCGACGGCATGGGCGGCGCCGAGGGCGTGGGCCTGCTGGTCGTGGAACGGCTCTCGGAGGCGCGGCGCAACGGCCACACCGTGCTCGCGGTGGTCCGCGGAAGCGCCGTCAACCAGGACGGTGCCTCCAACGGCCTGACGGCGCCCAACGGACCGTCCCAGCAACGTGTGATCCGCAAGGCGCTGGCCAACGCCCGGCTGAGCCCCGCCGACATCGACGTGGTGGAGGCGCACGGCACGGGCACGAAGCTCGGCGACCCGATCGAGGCGCAGGCGCTGATGGCCACGTACGGCCAGGAGCGCCCCGAGGGTGCACCGCTGTGGCTGGGCTCGGTCAAGTCCAACATCGGGCACACCCAGGCCGCCGCCGGTGTCGCCGGCGTCATCAAGATGGTGCTGGCCATGCGGCACGGCGCCATGCCGCGCACCCTGCACGTCGACGAGCCGTCCCAGCACATCGACTGGTCGGCCGGCACGGTGAGCCTGCTGACCGAGGAGCAGCCGTGGCCGGAGGCCGGACATCCGCGCCGGGCCGCGGTGTCGTCGTTCGGCATCAGCGGCACCAACGCCCACGTCATCCTCGAACAGGGCCCTGCCGACGACCGCCCCGTGCGGGAGCCGAGCGCTGACCCGCGGCATCAGGGTGAGGTCCTGGTGCCGTGGGTGGTGTCGGCGCGGACCCCGGCCGCGCTCGCGGAGCAGGCGCGGCGGCTGGCCGGAGCGGTGGCCACCGGCGACGCGCGCCCCGTGGACGTGGGCCGCTCCCTGGCCACCGGCCGGGCGGCCCTGGAGCACCGGGCGGTCGTCCTCGGCCGGGACCGGGACGAACTGCTGCGCCGCCTGGCCGCGTTCGCCACGGGCCAGCCGGACGACGGCGTGCTGACCGGTACGGCCGACGCGCTCGGCGCCGCGAAGACGGCGGTGCTCTTCACCGGCCAGGGCAGCCAGCGGATCGGCATGGGCCGGGAGCTGTACGCCGCCCATCCCGTCTTCGCCGCCGCCTTCGACGAGGTGTGCCACCACCTCGACCGGCATCTGGACGAGTCCGTCGCCGAGGTGCTGGAGAACGAGGAGACGCTCGGTCAGACGCGCTACGCGCAGCCGGCGCTGTTCGCCGTGGAGGTCGCGCTGTACCGCCTCCTCCAGCACCACGGCCTGACCCCCGACTACCTCGCCGGGCACTCCCTCGGCGAACTCGTCGCCGCCCACGTCGGCGGGGTGCTGAACCTGGCGGACGCCGCCGTGCTGGTCACCGCGCGCGGCCGCCTCATGCAGGCGGTGGCGGCCGACGGCGCCATGACGTCGGTCCAGGCGACCGAGGACGAGGTCCGCCGGGCCATCGACGGTCTCGCGGACCGCGTGGACATCGCGGCGGTCAACGGCCCCGACGCCGTGGTGGTCTCGGGCGACATGGCCACCGTGGACGCGGTTGCCGAGCGGTTCGCCGCGCAGGGCCGCAGGACCCGGCGGCTCGGTGTCGGGCACGCCTTCCACTCACCGCACATGGACGCCGTCGTCGGCGCGTTCCGCGACATCGCGGCGACCTTGACCTACCACCGCCCGGCCGTCCCGATCGTCTCCAACGTGACCGGCCGGCTCGCCACCGACGAGCAGCTGACCTCGCCGGACTACTGGGCCGGGCACATCCGCCACGCGGTGCGGTTCGCCGACGGCGTCGCCTGGCTGGCCGGGCAAGGCTGCGGCACGTACGTCGAGGCCGGGCCCGACGCCACGCTGACCGCGCTCGTCGGCGGCGTCCTCGCCGACCGGCCCCACCTCGCCGTCAGCGCGCAGCGCCGCCGGTCCGGCGAGTACGAGTCCCTGCTCACCGCCCTGGCCGCCCTGTACGTCCACGGCACGGCCATCACCTGGGACGGGCTGTTCCCCGACGCGGACCGTGTCGACCTGCCCACCTACCCGTTCGAGCACCGGCGCTACTGGCGCGCGGCGGGCGCGCGGGCGGGTGACGCCACGAGCCTGGGCCAGGACACCACCGCGCACGCCATCCTGAACGCGGTCGTGGAGCTGCCCGACGGCGGACACCTCGCCACCGGCCGCGTCTCCGTGTCCACCCACCCGTGGCTGGACGACCACCGCATCGACGGCACGGTCGTGCTGTCCGGGACCACCTTCGTGGACCTGGCCCTGCACATCGGCGAGATGGTCGGGTGCCCGCACCTGAGCGACTTCACCCACCAGGAGTTCCTGGTCCTCGACGAGGCCGGAGCGCCGGGCACCGGCTCGGCGGAGGCGCGGGTCCAGGTAAGCGTGGGCGCCGCCGACGGCGACGGCCGGCGTACGGTGACCGTCCGCTCCCGGCCGCGCGACGCCGCGCCGGGAACGGACTGGACCGTGCACGGCAGCGGCACGCTCGGCCAGGAGCCGGCCACCGGGCACCGCCTGCCCGCCGCACCCGCGGGCCAGTGGCCGCCCGCCGGCGCCGAGCCGGTCGACACCGACGAGGTGTACCGGCTCCTCGAAGGGGTGGGCCTGGAGTACGGGCCGGTCTTCCACGGCCTGCGGCGCGCCTGGCGCGACGGCAGCACCCTCTACGGCGAGGCCGCGCTGCCCGAGCAGACCGACGCCGGCGCGTTCCGCGTCCACCCCGGCCTGCTCGACGCCGTCCTGCACCTGTTCGGAGCCCAGGGACTCGGGAACGCCGACGGGGCGCGGCTGCGCGTGCCGTTCTCCTGGAGCGGGGTCACCCTGCACGCCACCGGAGCCACTTCGGTGCGGGTCGCGCTCGAGGCGCGCACCCCCGAGACCCTCTCCCTGGAGCTCACGGACGACGACGGCGCACCCGTGGCGAGCGTCGCGGAGCTGGTCACCCGTCAGGCGAGCCCGGCACAGCAAGCGAGCCGCGGCGCCCGGCTGTACGAACTCACCTGGACCGCGCTCGCACCGGCTTCCCGCGCCCCGGAGCGTACGGACACCTGGGTGACGCTCGGGGACGCCACCTTGCCGGACGTCGCCCACTACGCGGACCTCGGCGCGCTGGTGTCCGCGCTCGGCGACGGCCTGCCCACGCCGGAAGTCGTCGTCGCGGGGTGCGACGGCGCGGAGGGCGAGGACGCCGCCACCGGCGCCCACGTCGCCCTCGCGGCCACGCTCGACACGCTCCAGACCTTCCTCGCGCTCGACGAACTGGCGGACACGCGGCTCGTCCTCACCACTACCGGCGCCGTGTCCGTGGCCGGAGAGGACGTCACCGACCTGGCGGCCGCCGCGTTGTGGGGCATGGCGCGCGTCGCCCAGACCGAGCACCCCGACCGCGTGACGATCGTCGACGGCGGGGCGGACGCGGCCCTGTCGGCGGCGATCGGCAGCGGCGAGCCCCAGCTCGCGGTCCGCGACGGGCTGTCGTACGTGCCCCGGGTCACCGCCGCCGCGGCGGCGCCGGACCGGGCGCCGACCTTCGCCGCCGACGGCGCGGTCCTCGTCACCGGCGGCACCGGCGTCCTGGGCGGGATCCTCGCCCGCCACCTGGTGACCTCGCACGGCGTACGGCACCTGGTGCTGCTCAGCAGGCAGGGCCCGCACGCCTCCGGGGCCGCGTCCCTGGTTCGGGAGCTCGCCGAACTGGGGGCCCACGCCGACATCGTGGCGTGTGACGCCGCCGACCGCGACGACCTCGCCGCGGTGCTGAAGCGGTACCCCGTCACCGCCGTGGTGCACGCCGCCGGTGTACTGGCGGACGCGACCCTGGCCAACCTCGGCCCGGCCGAACTCGGCGCCGTGCTGCGGCCCAAGGCCGACGCCGCCTGGCACCTGCACGAGCTGACCGCGGACCGCGACCTGGACGCGTTCGTGCTGTTCTCGTCGCTCGCGGGCACGGTGGGCAACGCGGGGCAGGCCAACTACGCGGCCGCCAACGCCTTCCTGGACGGGCTCGCCCAGCACCGGCGGGCGCACGGGCTGACCGCCGTGAGCATGGCCTGGGGGCTGTGGCACAGCGGTATGGCCGACACCCTCACGGACGCCGAGCGCGACCGGCTGGTCCGTACCGGCCTGCCGCCGATCCCGACCGACCAGGCGCTGCGGCTCTTCGACAGCGCCCTGGCCGCGGGGCGGCCGACCACCGTCAACACGGTGGTCGACACGGCGGCGATGGACGTGACGAGGCCGGTGCCCCCGGTCCTGCGCGACCTGCTCAGGACGACTGCCCGGCGCGGCACGGGCGCGGCCGACACCCCCACCCGGGCCCTGCGGCAGCAGCTCGCCGGGCTGAGCCGGGAGGAGGCGCACGGCGTCCTGCTCGACCTGGTGCGTACCCACATCGCCGGGGCGCTCGGCTACGAGTCCATCGACGCGGTCGAGCTGCGGCGGGACTTCCAGAAGCTCGGGTTCGACTCGCTGACCGCCGTGGAGCTGCGCAACAAGCTCAACACGGCGACCGGGCTGCGGTTGCCCGCGACGCTGGTCTTCGACTACCCCAACCCGGCGGCGCTGGCCGACTTCCTCACCGGCCGGCTCCTCGACGCGGCCGAGGAGCCGAGGGCCGCGTCGGCCGCCGCCGCGCCGGTCGCCACGCTCGATGAGCCGGTGGCGATCGTGGGTATGGCGTGCCGGTATCCGGGTGGTGTGGCCTCGCCGGAGGATCTGTGGCGGCTGGTGGTCGAGGGCGGGGACGCGATTACCGAGTTTCCCTCGGACCGTGGCTGGGATGTGGAGGGGCTCTATGACCCGGACCCGGAGAGTGTGGGGAAGTCGTACAGCAGGCATGGCGGTTTTCTGCACGACGCGGCGGAGTTCGACGCGGCGTTCTTCGGGATCAGTCCGCGTGAGGCGACCGCCACGGATCCGCAGCAGCGGTTGCTGCTGGAGACCGCGTGGGAGGCGCTGGAGCGCACGGGCCTGGACCCGGAGAAACTGCGGGGCAGCCGCACGGGCGTGTTCGCGGGGCTGATGTACCACGACTACGGCGCGTGGACGCCGGGCGCCACGGAAGGTTTTGAGGGGATGCTGTCGACCGGCAGCGCGGGCAGCGTGGCCTCGGGACGGCTCTCGTACACCTTCGGGTTCGAGGGGCCGGCGGTGACGGTGGACACGGCGTGCTCCTCGTCGCTGGTGGCACTCCATCTGGCGGCGCAGGCGCTGCGGAACGGTGAGTGTGATCTGGCGCTGGCCGGTGGGGTCACGGTGATGGCGACTCCGCAGACGTTCGTGGAGTTCTCGCGTCAGCGGGGTCTGGCGGCGGACGGCCGGTGCAAGTCGTTCTCGGACGATGCGGATGGCACCGGCTGGTCCGAGGGTGTGGGTCTGCTGGTGGTGGAGCGGTTGTCGGACGCGCGGCGCAACGGCCACCAGGTGCTCGCGGTGGTGCGGGGTTCGGCGGTGAACCAGGATGGTGCGTCGAATGGTCTGACGGCGCCGAATGGTCCGTCGCAGCAGCGGGTGATCCGGCAGGCGCTGGCCGGCGCCCGGCTGACCGCCAAGGACGTGGACCTGGTCGAGGCGCATGGTACGGGTACGACGTTGGGTGATCCGATCGAGGCGCAGGCGCTGCTGGCGACGTACGGTCAGGACCGGCCGGACGACGCGCCGCTGTGGCTGGGTTCGGTGAAGTCGAACATCGGGCACACCCAGGCCGCGGCCGGTGTTGCCGGCATCATCAAGATGGTGATGGCGATGCGCCACGGCATGATGCCGCGCACGCTGCATGTGGGGGAGCCGTCGCGGCATGTGGATTGGTCGGCGGGTGCGGTGAGTCTGCTGACGGAGGAGCGGGCGTGGCCGGAGGTGGGTCGGCCGCGCCGGGCGGCGGTGTCGTCGTTCGGCATCAGCGGCACCAACGCGCACATCATCCTCGAACAGCCCGGGGAGCCGGCCCGGACCGTCCCGGCCGAGGACCTGCCGGCGGCCCCGGCCGCGCTGCCCTGGCCGGTGTCGGCCAAGTCGGCGGCGGCGCTGGACGCCGCGGTGGCCGCGGTGCGGGAGGCGGCCACCGGCCTGTCACCGGTGGACGTGGGCACCACGCTCGCCCGCCGCTCGGTTTTCGAGCACCGCGCGGTCGTACTCGACGACGTGGTGGTGCGGGGCGTCGCCGCCGCGGGCCGGGTGGGCCTGCTGTTCACCGGCCAGGGCAGCCAGCGCTGCGGCATGGGGGTCGGCCTCTACCGGACGTTCCCGGTGTTCAAGGCCGCGTTCGACGAGATCGCCGCCCTGACCGGCATGCCTCTGGTGGAGCTGGTCGTGGAGGGCGGGGACGAGGAGGCGCTCACGGCCACCGGGGTGGCGCAGGTGGCGCTGTTCGCGGTCGAGGTGGCGCTGTTCCGCCTGCTGGAGTCGGTGGGCGTGACGCCCCACGCGGTCTGCGGGCACTCCGTCGGCCAGATCGCCGCGGCCCACGCCGCCGGTGTTCTCTCGCTCCCCGACGCGTGCCGCCTGGTGGCGGCGCGAGGCCGGCTGATGCAGGCCCTGCCGGAAGGCGGCGCGATGCTGGCCGTGGAGCTGCCCGAGGACACCGTCGCGGAGGCCCTGACGGGGCTGACGGACCGGGTGTCCGTCGCGGCGGTGAACGCGCCCACGTCCGTGGTGGTCGCGGGAGACGAGGCTGCGGTGGCCGAGCTGGAGCGCGGCTGGCGCGCAGCGGCGGTACGGGTCAAGCGGCTGTCGGTCAGCCACGCGTTCCACTCGCCGCTGATGGACCCCATGCTCGACGACTTCGCCGCCGCCGTGGACGGGCTGACCTTCCACCCGCCCGCCCTGGCCGGGCTGCCGGAGGCGGTCACGGACCCCGCCTACTGGGTGCGGCACGTACGGGACACGGTCCGGTTCGCCGACATGGTGCGGTCGCTGAGCGACGAGGGGGTCACGCGCTGGGTGGAGGTGGGCCCCGACGCGGTGCTCGCCGCACTGGCCCAGCAGACCCTCGACGCGCCGGACGCCGACGGCCTGGACGGGCAGGTGTTCGTGCCGGTGCTGCGCGCCGGCCGCGACGACCTGGCCGCCTTCTCCACCGCCCTGGCCCATCTGCACGTCGCGGGCGTGACCGTGGCCTGGGGCGACCTGTTCGCCACCTGGGGAGGACGCCTGGTCGACCTGCCCCGTTACCCCTTCCAGCGGCAGCGGTACTGGCTGTCCCGGAGCGTCGGCCGGGCCGGGGACGTGTCCGCGGCCGGCCTGGCCGCCACCGAACACACCCTGCTCGGCGCGGTGGTCGAGCTGGCGGGGACCGGCGGCCGGCTGCTGACGGGACGGCTGTCGCCCACCACGCACCCGTGGCTGGCCGACCACAACGTCCTGGGCTCCGTTGTCCTGCCGGGCACCGCGCTGGTGGAGTTCGCCCTGCGCGCGGGCGCGGCCGTGGACTGCCCGACGCTCGCCGAGCTGACCATCGAGGCCCCGCTGCCGCTCGGTGACGGTGTCGACGTGCAGGTCAGGGTGGTCCCGGCCGAGGAGCCGGCCCGTGGCCACCGGGTGGACATCCACTCCCGGCCGGTGGGCGACGCGGGGGCGTGGGTACGCCACGCCACCGGGACCCTGACCGACGCGCCGGCGTCGGCGCCCGGGGAGATCGGCCTCGCCGAGCCGCCGTCGGGCGCGCAGCCCTCGGTGCCCGCCGACGAGCTGTACGTGCGGCTCGAAGCGGCGGGGCTGCACTACGGCCCGGCCTTCGCCGCCCTCCGTCAGGCGTGGCGGCTCGACGACGCCGTCCACGCCGAGGTCGCGCTGCCGGACGACCCGGATCTCGCCGTGGACCGGTTCGTCGTCCACCCCGCGCTGCTCGACGCCGCCCTGCACGCGATCGCGGCCGCGGAGGGCGGGGACCAGGACGCCGCCGGGGCGGCGCCGACGGCGCGCGTGCCCTTCGCGTGGTCCGGGGTGACGGTGCACCGGGCCGGCGCCCGTGAGCTGCGGGTCCGGCTCACGCGCCGGGACGCGGACACCTATGCGCTGACGGCCACCGACCCGGCCGGCGCCCCCGTGGTGTCGGTGGAGTCGCTGGCGCTGCGGACGGTGTCGCGCGAGCAGCTGGGCGCGGCGGGGACGGCGGGCTCGCTCTTCCGGGTGGACTGGATCGCCGCCGGGACCAGCGCCCCGGAGGGGACACCGGCGGTGCGGACGGTGTGCCCGGCGGGACCGGACGCGCACCTGGCCACCGCGTCGGCGCTGGAGGCGGTGCGCACGCACCTGGCCGACCCGGCCGGCGGAGTGCTGGCGGTGGTGACCCGGGGCGCGGTGACGGCCGGGCCGGACGGCGGCGGTACGGCGGTGGATCCGGCGATGGCCGCCGTATGGGGCCTGGTGGGGTCCGCGCAGAACGAGAACCCGGGCCGGATCGTGCTCGTCGACACGGACACGGACACGGACACCGGCACCGGTGACGCTGCCGGACTGGACGCCGTGGTGGCGACCGCCCTCGCGACGGGCGAGCCGCAGGTGGCGGTGCGCGGCGGCGCGGCGTGGGTGCCGCGGCTCGTACCCGCCGCACCCGGCCGCGACAGCCGGGCCGACGGCACCGGCACGCATGCCCGGTTCGGCACCGGCACGGTCCTGCTGACCGGGGCGACGGGCGCGCTCGGCAGCGCGCTGGCGCGGCACCTCGTCGCCACGTGGGGTGTGCGGTCGCTGCTGCTGGTCTCGCGCCGCGGCGAGAGCGCGCCGGGCGCGGCGGAGCTGGCCGCCGAACTCGGCGCGGCCGGGGCGCGGGTGGAGTTCGCGGCGGTCGACGTGGCCCACCGTGACGCGCTCGCCGCCGTCCTGGCCGGGCGCGACCTCTCGGCGGTGGTGCACGCCGCCGGTGTGCTCGACGACGGTGTGGTGACGGGGCTGACGCCGGAGCGGCTGGCGGGCGTCCTGGCGCCGAAGGCGGACGCGGCCCGGCACCTGCACGAGCTGACCGCGGACCAGGACCTGTCGGCGTTCGTGCTGTTCTCCTCGGTCGCCGGGGTGCTCGGCAACCCCGGCCAAGCGGCGTACGCGGCGGCCAACCGCTACCTCGACGCGCTGGCCGAGCACCGGCACGCCCGCGGCCTGCCCGCGACCTCGCTGGCCTGGGGCCTGTGGGACTCCGCCGGCGACCTGACACGGGGACTGGCCGACGCCGACCGCGCGCGCATGGGCCGCGACGGGGTGGAGGCACTGCCCGAGTCCGCGGGGCTGGCCCTCTTCGACGCGGCCGTCGGCGGACCCGACCCCGTACTCGTCCCCGTACGCATGAACCGGGCCGCGCTGCGCCGCCGGGCGGCCACCGAACCGGACCTGTTCCCCGCCGTCCTCCGCTCGCTCGTCCCGGCCGCACCGCGCGCCGCCGGGCGTACGGGCCACGGCGCCGCGACGGTGCTGTGGAAGGAGCAGCTGGCCCCCTTCGCCGAGGCCGAGCGTCGGCGCAGGCTGCGGGAGCTCGTCCGGTCGGAGATCGCCACCGTCCTGGGGCACCCGACCGTCGCGGGCATCGAGCCGCAGACCAGCTTCCAGGAGCTGGGCTTCGACTCGCTGATGGGCGTCGAGCTGCGCAACCGGCTGGGCAGGGCGTCCGGCCTGACGCTCCCGGCGACGGTGGTCTTCGACCACCCGAGCGCGTCGGCGCTCGCCGACGAGCTGTTCTCGCTGCTCTTCCCGGAGGGCGAGCAGGACGGCGCCCCGGCCGACGGCACGGACCCGTTCGACGAGGCGGCCTTCCGCCGCGCCCTGTCGGCACTGCCGCTGGACGCCCTGGAGAACGCCGGTCTCCTGGACGCGCTCCGCAAACTCACCGGCGAGGAACCGCCCGGCGACGGCGGGACGGCGGAGGCCGAGGAGGCCGAAGCGGATCAATTCGAGGACATGGACGTGGACGCACTGGTGCGGGTGGCACTGGGCGACGTCGAGGGAAGCGGGGAGTAGGGGACATGGCTGCGTCCAACGAGCAGGTCGCGCAGGCGCTGCGCGCGTCGCTCAGGGAGAACGAACGGCTCAAGAAGGAGAACCGGCGGTACGCCGAGTCGGCCTCCGAGCCGATCGCCATCGTCGGCATGGCCTGCCGCTACCCCGGCGGCGTGCGGTCGCCCGGCGAGCTGTGGCGGCTCGTCGCCGAAGGCGTCGACGCGGTCTCCGGGTTCCCCGAGAACCGGGGCTGGGACATCGACCGGCTCTACGACCCCGACCCGGAGGCCACCGGCACCACGTACTGCCGCGAGGGCGGGTTCCTGCACGACGCGGACGAGTTCGACGCCGAGTTCTTCGGGATCTCGCCCCGCGAGGCGCTGGCGATGGACCCGCAGCAGCGGCTGCTGCTGGAGACGTCCTGGGAGGCGCTGGAGCGGGCCGGGATCGACCCGACGTCGCTGCGGGGCAGCAGGACCGGCGTGTTCGCCGGCGTGATGTACCACGACTACGGAACCTGGCTCCAGGAAACGCCCCGATCCGTCGAGGGCCTGCTCGCAAACGGCAACGCGGCCAGCATCGCCTCCGGCCGGGTGGCCTACACCCTCGGCCTCGAGGGCCCCGCCGTGACCCTCGACACGGCGTGCTCGTCGTCGCTGGTCGCCCTGCACCTGGCCGTGCGGGCGCTGCGCGGCGGCGACTGCGACATGGCGCTGGCCGGCGGTGCCACGGTGATGACGACGCCCCGCACCTTCGTGGAGTTCAGCCGCCAGCGGGGCCTGGCGGCGGACGGCCGGTGCAAGTCCTTCGGCGCCGGGGCGGACGGCACCGGCTGGGCCGAGGGTGTGGGCATCCTCGTGGTGGAGCGGCTGTCGGACGCCCGGCGGCGCGGCCATCACGTGCTCGCGACGGTACGGGGTACCGCGATCAACCAGGACGGCGCGAGCAACGGGCTGACGGCGCCGAACGGCCCGTCGCAGCGCCGGGTGATCCGCCAGGCCCTCGTGGGCGCCGGACTCACGCCCGCCGACGTCGACGCCGTGGAGGCGCACGGCACCGGCACCACCCTGGGCGACCCCATCGAGGCCCAGGCCCTGCTCGCCACGTACGGGCAGGGGCGGGACGAGGACCGGCCGCTCTACCTCGGCTCGGTCAAGTCCAACCTCGGCCACACCCAGGCCGCCGCCGGGGTGGCCGGGGTGATCAAGATGGTCGAGGCCATGCGCCACGGCGTTCTGCCCAGGACCCTGCACGCCGACGAACGCTCACCGCACGTGGATTGGTCCGCCGGCCGGGTCGAGCTGCTGACCGAGGCCCGCGCGTGGCCCGCCGTGGACCGGCCGCGCCGCGCGGCGGTGTCCTCGTTCGGCATCAGCGGCACCAACGCCCACGTCATCCTGGAGGCCGCCCCCGACGCGCCCGCGCCGAAGGCGGACCCCGCCTCCGCGGGTACGGTGCCGTGGCTGCTGTCGGGTCGCGGGGAGGACGGCCTTCGCGCACAGGCCGGGCGGCTGAGCGGCTGGCTGGCGGACCACCCGGACGCCGCCGTGGCGGACATCGGCCGGTCGCTGGCCACTGGCCGCGCGGCGCTGGAGTCGCGCGCCGTGGTCCTGGGCGCCGACCGCGCCGCCCTCACCGCGGCCCTGGAGGCGCTGGCCGCCGGCGCGGACAGCGCGGACGTGGTGACCGCGGCCCGTACGCCCGGGGCGCTGGCCCTGCTCTTCACCGGCCAGGGGAGCCAGCGCCCCGGCATGGGACGGCTGCTCGCGGAGGCCTTCCCCGCCTTCGCCGCGGCGCTGGACGAGGTGTGCGCCCTGCTGGACCCGCTGCTGCCGCACCCGGTGCGCGAGGTGATGTTCGCCGAGCCGGACACGCCGCGGGCGGAACTGCTGGACACCACCGGGATGACCCAGCCCGCGCTGTTCGCGTTCGAGTACGCCCTGTACCGGCTGGTGGCGTCGTACGGGATCGCCCCCGACATGGTGGCCGGGCACTCCGTCGGCGAACTGCTCGCGGCCCATGTGGCCGGGGTGTTCTCCCTGCCCGACGCGTGCACCCTGGTGGCCGCCCGCGCGCGGCTGATGCAGGAGCTGCCCGCGGGCGGCGCGATGCTCGCGGTGGCGCTGGACGAGGCCGACACCGCGCCGCTGCTGGCCGGACGCGCGGACCGGGTGGCCGTCGCGGCGGTCAACGCCCCCGGCTCCGTGGTCCTCTCGGGCCCCGCCGACGACCTCGACGTGATCGCCGGGGAGTTGGCGGCGCGCCAGGTACGCACCCGGCGCCTGCGCGTCAGCCACGCGTTCCACTCGCCCCTGATGGAGCCGATGCTCGACCGCTACCGTCAGGTGGCCGAGGGCCTGACCTACGCGGAGCCGGCCATCCCGGTCGTCTCCACCGTGACGGGCCGCACCGCCGAGACCGGGCTGCTGACCCGGCCCGAGTACTGGGTGCGGCAGGTGCGCCAGGCGGTGCGCTTCGGCGACGCCGTGGCCGCCGCGCGCACCGACGGCAGCACGCTGTTCCTGGAGGTCGGCCCCGGCGGCGTGCTGACCGGTATGGCGCGGACCGTCCTGGACGGCGACCCGACGGCGACCGCGGTGGCCTCGCTGCCCGACGGACGGCCCGAACCGGACGCCCTGCTGCGGGCGCTGAGCCGGCTGCACGCCGCGGGCGGGGCCGTCGACTGGCGCGCCTGGTTCGCCGACGTGGCGCCCGCCGCCGGCCGGGCCGACCTGCCGACCTACCCGTTCGCCCGCCGGCGCTTCTGGCTGGGGCCGGGCGGCGCCTCGGCCGGCCTGACCACGGTGGCGCACCCGGTGCTCGGCGCGGTGGTGCCGAGCCCCGACGGCGCGCTGAGTCTGGTGGGGCGGGTGTCCCTGGCCACCCACGCGTGGCTGGGCGACCATCGGGTCCTGGGCACCGCCCTGATCCCCGGCACCGGTCTGGTCGAACTGGCCCTGCGCGCCGGCTGGGAGGCGGACTGCCCCGCCCTGCGCGACCTGACGCTGCGGGCGCCCCTCGTCCTGCCGGAACAGGGCGGCGTCCGGATCCAGGTGACCGTCGGCCCCGCCGGAGCCGACGGCACCCGGACGGTGGGCATCCATTCCCGCCCCGACCACGCGGTCCCCGAGACGCCCTGGACCCTGCACGCCGAGGGCCTGCTGGGCCCCGCCGCGCCGACGCCCCAGGGCGACGGCGCCCCCTGGCCGCCGGAGGACCCGGACGCCGCGGTGGACGCCATCGACGTCAGCGACGCCTACGAGGTGCTGGCCGAGCGCGGATACACCTACGGCCCCGCCTTCCGCGGACTGCGGGCCGCCTGGCGGCGCGGCGACGACGTCTTCGCCGAGGTCGTCCTCCCCGAGGAGGCCCAGCAGGACGCCGACGGCTTCACGATCCACCCGGCCCTGCTCGACGCCGCCCTGCACGCCGGGCTGATCGCCGACGATCCGGCCGGTGACCAGCCGCCCGTCCTGCCGTTCGCCTGGACCGGCGTCGGCCTGCACGCCACCGGCGCCACCGCGCTGCGCGTCCGCATCAGCCGCTCCTCCGGCGGCGCAGCCTCCGTGACGGTGACCGACACCGCCGGGACACCCCTGCTCTCCGTGGACTCGCTGGCCGGCCGCCCCGTCCCGCCCGAGCACCTGGCCAAGGCGGGCACCCCGGCGGACCACGCCCTGTGGGCGGTGCGCTGGACCCCCGCGCCCGACGGCACCGCCGCGGCCGGGGCGCCGGATCCCGTACCGGCGGTCGAGGCGGCCTCGTTCGCCGCACACCTGGACGCGCTGGCCGCGGACGGGACCCCGCCGCCGTACGTGCCGGTCCTCTGCACGGCCGCGGGCGACGGCGAACTGCCCGCACAGGTGCGCACCGCCACCGCCGGCGCACTGGCGGCGATCCAGGCGTTCCTCGCGGACGAGCGGTTCGCCTCCTCGCGACTGGCGGTCGTGACCCGCGGCGCGGTGGCCGTGGCCCCGGACGAGCCGGTGGACCTGCGGACCGCGCCTGTGTGGGGCCTGGTCCGCGCCGCGCAGGCGGAGCACCCGGGTCGGATCGTCCTGGTGGACACCGACCACGACGAACCGTCGTGGCAGCGGATCGCCACCGCCGCGCTCGGAGACGAGCCCGAGCTGGCGGTACGCGCCGGACGGTGCCTGCTGCCGCGGCTGAGCCCCCTGGCCGGCGGCACCGACGAGGAGCCGGGGTTCGGGGCGGGCACCGTCCTGGTCACGGGCGGCACCGGCGGCCTCGGCGCCCTCGTGGCCCGGCACCTGGTGGCCGAGCACGGGGTGCGGCGCCTGCTGCTCCTCTCGCGCCGCGGCGCCGAGGCCCCGGGCGCGGCAGAGCTGGCGCACGAGCTGACCCGGGCCGGCGCCCAGGTGCGCGTCGCGGCGTGCGACGTCGCGGACCGGGCGGCCTTGGCGGAGGCGATCGCGGACATTCCCGCGGAGGCCCCCCTCACCGGCGTGGTGCACGTGGCCGGTGTCAGCGACGTGGGCATGGTGGACTCGCTGACGCCGGAGAAACTCGACGCCGTGCTCGCGCCCAAGTCCGACGCGGCCTGGTATCTGCACGAACTCACCGTCGACCTGCCGCTGTCGGCGTTCGTCATGTTCTCGTCCGCCGGCGGCCTGGTGCTGGCGGCGGGACAGGGCACCTACGCGGCGGCGAACGTCTTCCTGGACGCCCTCGCGCAACACCGGCGGGCCCGCGGCCTGCCGGGCACCTCCCTGCCGTTCGGCCTGTGGGACACGCGCACGGGGCTGGCGGGCGAGCTGAGCCACGCCGGTCTGGAGCGCATCCAGCGGCAGGGCCTGCCCGCCCTGTCCGTCCAGGAGGCACTGCGCGCGTTCGACGGCGCGGTGCGCGGCGACGAGCCGGTCGCGGTGCCGCTGCGCGTGGACACCGCCGCCCTGCGGGCGCGCGCCGCGCGCGTACCCGCGCTGCTGCGCGGCCTGGCGGGACCGGTGGTACGGCGAGCCTCCCGGGGCACGGCGCCCGGCGGCGCGGAGGCGAGCTCGCCGCTGGCGCGGCGGGTGCTGGCGGCCGAACCCGGCGAGCGCGAGCGGATGGTGCTCCGGGCCGTCCGGGAGAAGGCCGCGGCGGTGCTGGGCCACACCTCGGCGGAGGCGGTGCCGGCCGACCGGGCCTTCCAGGAGCTCGGCTTCGACTCACTGACCGCCGTCGAGCTGCGCAACGACCTGAACGACAGCACCGGCCTACGGCTGCCCGCCACCCTCGTCTTCGACTACCCGAACGCCCAGGCCGTCGCCGCGTACCTCGTCTCCGAGATCACCGGTGCCGCGGAGACCGGCCCACTGCCGGCCGCGTCGGCACCGGCGGCGTCGGCGCGGCCGGACGAGCCGATCGCGATCGTCGGCATGGCCTGCCGCTACCCCGGCGGCATTGCCTCCCCCGAGGACATGTGGCGGCTGGTGACGGACGGCGTGGACGCGGTCTCAGGCTTCCCCGCCGACCGCGGCTGGGACGTCGACGGGCTGTACGCCCCCGAGCCCGGCCTGCCGGGGAAGACCTACACGCGGCAGGGCGGCTTCCTCTACGACGCCGCGGACTTCGACCCCGACTTCTTCGGCATCTCGCCGCGCGAGGCGCAGCGCATGGACCCGCAGCAGCGGCTCCTGCTCGAAGTCTCCTGGGAGGCCGTCGAGCGCGCCGGCGTCGACCCGACGGCGCTGAGGGGCAGCCGCACCGGCGTGTTCGCGGGCGTCATGTACCACGACTACGGCCTCAGCACCGCCTCCGCGTCCACCAGCGGGGGAAGCCTGGTCTCCGGCCGTATCTCCTACACCCTGGGCCTGGAGGGGCCGGCGGTGACGGTGGATACGGCGTGCTCGTCGTCGCTGGTGGCGTTGCATCTGGCGGCGCAGGCGCTGCGCAACGGTGAGTGCGATCTGGCGCTGGCGGGCGGTGTCACGGTGATGTCCACGCCGGGCATGTTCGTGGAGTTCTCGCGTCAGCGGGGTCTGGCGGCGGACGGCCGGTGCAAGTCGTTCTCGGACGATGCGGATGGTACGGGGTGGTCCGAGGGTGTGGGTCTGCTGGTGGTGGAGCGGTTGTCGGACGCGCGGCGCAACGGCCACCAGGTGCTGGCGGTGGTGCGGGGTTCGGCGGTGAATCAGGATGGTGCCTCCAACGGTCTGACGGCGCCGAATGGTCCGTCGCAGCAGCGGGTGATCCGGCAGGCGCTGGCCAGCGGGCGGCTCGGCCCCGGCGACGTGGATGTGGTGGAGGCGCACGGTACGGGTACGACGTTGGGTGATCCGATCGAGGCGCAGGCGCTGCTGGCGACGTACGGTCAGGACCGGCCCGAGGACCGGCCGTTGTGGCTGGGGTCGGTGAAGTCGAATATCGGGCACGCGCAGGCGGCGGCCGGTGTCGCCGGCATCATCAAGATGGTGATGGCGATGCGCCACGGCATGATGCCGCGCACGCTGCACGTGGGGGAGCCGTCGCGGCATGTGGACTGGTCGGCGGGTGCGGTGAGTCTGCTGACGGAGGAGCGGGCGTGGCCGGAGGTGGACCGGCCGCGCCGGGCGGCGGTGTCGTCGTTCGGTATCAGCGGCACCAATGCGCATGTGATTGTGGAGCAGGCCCCGGCGGAGGCCCGGCCCGCGCTGGAGCCTGTGGGTGATGGTCTGGTGCCGTGGGTGGTGTCGGCGAAGACCGGGTCGGCGTTGGGGGAGCAGGCGGGGCGGCTGGTGGATGTGGCGTCCGGGGCGCGGCCGGTGGATGTGGGTTTCTCGCTGGCCACGGGCAGGGCGTCGTTCGAGCACCGCGCGGTCGTCGTCGGGCGGGATCGTGACGTGTTGCTTGCCGGAGTGGAGTCCGTCGCCCGCGACACGGCGGCACCTGGTGTGATCCGTGCCGCTGCGGAGGCTGGCAAGAGTCCGGTGTTCGTGTTCTCGGGTGAGGGTGCGCAGTGGGTGGGTATGGCCCGGGGTTTGCTGGAGGGTTCGCCGGTGTTCGCGGGTCGGATGGCGGAGTGTGCGGCGGCTTTGGAGCCGTATGTGGACTGGTCGTTGCTGGCGGTGGTGCGGGGTGAGGAGGGTGCCCCGTGTCTGGATCGGGTGGATGTGGGTCAGCCGGTGCTGTTCGCGGTGATGGTGTCGTTGGCGGCGGTGTGGGAGTCCTATGGGGTGCGTCCGTCGGCTGTGGTGGGGCATTCGCGGGGTGAGATCGCGGCGGCGTGTGTGGCCGGTGCGCTGTCGCTGTCCGACGCGGCCGGGCTGATCGCGGCGCGGGGCCGGTTGCTGGTGGGTGCGCGGGGTGCGGGGGCGATGGTGTCGGTGGCGTTGTCGGCGGAGAGGGTGGGGGAGCGGTTGTCGGGTGGGTTGGAGATCGCGGCGGTGAACGGGCCCGCGTCCGTGGTGGTCGCGGGGGACCCGGCTGAGGTGGCCGGGTTCGCCGAGGCGTGTGAGCGGGACGGTATCCGTGTCCGGCAGGTCAGTGACGCGTTCGCTTTCCACACCAGCCAGATGGATGCCGTTGGTGAGGAGTTGGCGGCGGCGGTTGCTGGGTTGTCTCCGCGTGTGTCGGAGGTGCCGTTGTATTCGACGGTGACCGGCGAGCTGCTGGACACCGTCACGATGGATGCCGACTACTGGCGGCGGAATCTTCGGGAGCCGGTGCGTTTCGAGGCCGCTGTTCGGGCGTTGCTGGGTGCGGGGCACGGGCTGTTCATCGAGGTCAGTCCGCATCCGGTACTGACCGGCGCGGTGGAGCAGACCGCCGAGGCCGTGGAAGCGCCCGTGGTTGCCCTGGGAACGCTGCGCCGGGGCGAGGACGATCAGGAGCGGTTGCTGACGAGCCTGGCGCAGGCGTATGTGCACGGTACGGATGTCGACTGGTCCGTGTGGTTCGAGGGAACCGGGGCGCGGCGGGTCGAGTTGCCCACGTACGCCTTCCAGCACCAGCGGTACTGGCTGGACGCCACGCTCCGGGAGACGGCCGACGTCACGTCGGCGGGTCTGCGGACGGCGGACCACCCGCTGCTGACCGCTGCCGTGGGTCTCGCGGGCAACGACGGCGGGACCGTCCTGACCGGCCGGCTGTCGCGCCACACCCACCGGTGGCTGGCCGACCATGCCGTCGGCGGCGTCGTGCTGCTGCCCGGCACCGCGTTCGTGGAACTGGCCCTGCGCGCCGGTGACGAGGTCGGCTGCGACATCGTGGAGGACCTGACCATCGAAGCGCCGCTGGTGCTCCCGGAGACCGGCGCCGTACAGCTGCAACTGCACGTCGGTGCCGGGACGGGCACCGACGGCCGCCGGACGGTCGAGGTCTACTCCCGGGTCGAGGACGACACGGCGTCCGGCGAGTGGACCCGACACGCCGAGGGCGCGCTGACCACCAGTGAGAGCGGTGGGGGCGCCGACTTCGACCTGGTGCAGTGGCCGCCGCCGGGCGCCCGTCCGGTGGACGTCGAGGGGATCTATGAACGGCTGGCCGAGCGCGGATACGGCTACGGGCCGGTGTTCCAGAGTCTCAAGGCGGCCTGGGAGCAGGGGTCCGACGTGTTCGCCGAAGTCGCCCTGCCGGCCGAGGCGGCGGACGGCGGGACCGAGTTCGGCATCCACCCCGCCCTGCTCGACGCCGTCGTCCACCCGATGATCCTGCGGTCCGAGCCGGGAGCGGAGATCCTTCTGCCGTTCTCCTGGGCCGGTGTACGGCTGTACGCGGCCGGTGCCTCGGAGCTGCGGGTCCGGCTGTCGAGCTCCGGCACCGACGCGCTGAAGGTGGCCATCGCCGACACGTCCGGGATGCCGGTCGCGTCGGTCGACACCCTGACCGCGCGCCCGGTGCCGGCGGAGGCGCTGGTGGGAGCGGTGCGCAACGACGAGCTGTTCCAGGTGACCTGGCAGCCGGTGCCGTCCTCCGGCGCCCGCCCGCAGAAGTGGGCCGCGGTCGTCGGCCTCGGCACCGTGCCGGCGGGCGCCGAGGCCTTCGCCGACCTCGCCTCCGTCGGCGCCGATGGGCAGGTGCCGGAGGTGGTGCTCCTCCCCGTCGAGGGCGGCGGGCCCGAGCGGCTGGGCGCCGTCACGTCCCACATCCTGTCCCTGGCCAAGGAGTGGCTGGCCAACGAGCGGTTCCGCTCCTCGCGGCTCGCCGTGCTCACCCGCCGGGCCGTGGCCACGCGTCCGGGCGAGGAGATCCGGGACCTCGTCGGCGCGGCCGTGTGGGGCCTCATCCGCAGCGCGCAGTCGGAGAACCCGGACCGGTTCCTCCTTCTGGACCTCGATGACGCCGAGAGCTCGGTCGGCCTCGGGCTCGCGGAGGCGCTGGCCACTGGAGAGCCCCAGCTGGCGGTGCGCGACGGTGCCGCGTGCGCCCCGCGCATCGCACGGCTGTCACGCACGGAGCCGTCCGCGGCGCCGCGGACGCTCGACCCGGACGGCACCGTCCTCATCACCGGCGGCACCGGTACGCTCGGCGGGCTCGTCGCCCGGCACCTGGTCACCCGGCACGGGGCGCGGCACCTGCGGCTGGTCAGCCGCCGGGGCCCCGACGCGGCGGGCGCCGACCAGCTGCGGGCCGACCTGGCCGCCCTCGGCGCCGAGGTCACCGTCACCGCCTGCGACATCACCGACCGGGACGCCCTGGAGAGGCTCCTCGCGGACATACCGGCCGACCATCCGCTCACCGGCGTCATCCACACGGCCGGCGTGCTGGACGACGGCATCCTCACCTCGCTCACCCCGGAGCGGCTGGACACGGTCCTCCGCCCCAAGGCCGTCGCCGCCTGGCACCTGCACGAGCTGACGGCACGACTGGACCTCGCGGAATTCGTCCTGTTCTCCTCGGTCTCCGGTGTGCTGGGCGGCGCGGGCCAGGGCAACTACGCCGCGGCCAACGCCTTCCTCGACGCCCTGGCCCACCACCGGCAGGCCGCGGGACTGCCCGGCACCAGCCTCGCCTGGGGCCTGTGGGCGTCGGAGAGCACCATGAGCGGCACCCTCGACGGGACGGACCGGGCCCGCCTGAACCGCGGCGGCCTCCTGCCGCTGGCCTCCGACCACGGCCTGAGCCTCTTCGACGGCGCACGCTCCTCGGGCCTGCCGCTGCTGGTCCCCGTACGGATGAACGCGGCGGCGCTCCGCTCCCAGGCGGCGGCGGGAACGCTCCCGTCGATGCTGCGCGGCCTGTTCGCCGTTCCGGCGCGGCGCACGGTCGACGGCGCGGCGAAACTGCGGAACCGGCTGGCGGAACTGGGCCCGGAGGAGCAGGAGAAGGCCGTCCTGGACCTGATTCTGGGGCATATCGCCACGGTGCTCGGACACGCCTCGGCACAGGCGATCAAACCGCAGCGGCCGTTCTCCGAGCTGGGCTTCGACTCGCTCGTCGCCGTGGAGTTGCGGAACCGGCTGAACACGGCCACCGGGCTGCGGCTGCCGGCTACCGCGGTCTTCGACTATCCGACGCCCGCCGCGCTCGCCGGCTTCGTCCGGACGGACATGCTCAAAGATCTGACCCCCGACGGATCGGACGAACTCCGGCAGCTCGACCGGCTCGAAGCCGCCCTGGCGGCGCGGCCCGCCGACGACGCCTGGCGGGCGAAGCTCACGGCCCGCCTCCAGACGATCCTCGTGGGCCTCGGCGTGGACAGCTTCGCCGCGAGCGCGGCCCCCGCGGACGGCGTCGCGGCGGAGAACGACGAGAACGACGATCGGCTGCATCTGGCCACCACCGACGAACTGTTCGCGATCGCCGAGCAGGAATTCGGCATTTTCCACGACGACGAGCGCCCGCAAGCCTGATCACCCGAGGAAGGCGAAAGACCGATGGCCGAGGAAGAAAAGCTCCGACAGTATCTCGCGGCTGCGCTCGGGGAACTCAAGCAGACCCGTCAGCGTCTGCAGAAGGCCGAAGCCGCCGGCCATGAACCGGTGGCGATCGTGGGTATGGCGTGCCGGTATCCGGGTGGTGTGGCCTCGCCGGAGGATCTGTGGCGGCTGGTGGCCGAGGGCCGGGACGCCATCACCGAGTTCCCGACCGACCGCGGCTGGGACGTGGACGGGCTCTATGACCCGGACCCGGAGAGCGTCGGGAAGTCCTACAGCAGGCATGGCGGTTTTCTGCACGACGCGGCGGACTTCGACGCGGACTTCTTCGGGATCAGCCCGCGCGAGGCGACCGCCACGGACCCGCAGCAGCGGCTGCTGCTGGAGACCGCCTGGGAGGCGCTGGAGCGTGCGGGGGTCGACCCCGCGGGACTGCGGGGAAGCCGTACGGGGGTGTTCGCGGGGCTGATGTACGGCGACTACGCCGTGCGGCTGCACCGCGCGCCCGAGGGGTTCGAGGGGATGCTGTCGACCGGCAGCGCGGGCAGCGTGGCCTCGGGGCGGGTCTCCTACACCTTCGGGTTCGAGGGGCCGGCCGTGACGGTGGACACGGCGTGCTCGTCGTCGCTGGTGGCGTTGCATCTGGCGGCGCAGGCGCTGCGCAACGGCGAGTGCGATCTGGCGCTGGCCGGCGGCGTCACGGTCATGGCGACGCCGTCCACTTTCGTGGAGTTCTCCCGTCAGCGGGGTCTCGCCCCCGACGGGCGCTGCAAGTCGTTCTCGGACGACGCGGACGGTACGGGGTGGGCCGAGGGTGTGGGTCTGCTGGTGATGGAGCGGTTGTCGGACGCACGGCGCAACGGCCACCAGGTGCTCGCGGTGGTGCGGGGCAGTGCGGTCAATCAGGACGGTGCGTCGAATGGTCTGACGGCGCCGAACGGTCCGTCGCAGCAGCGGGTGATCCGGCAGGCGCTGGCCAGCGGGCGGCTCGGCCCCGGCGACGTCGACGTGGTGGACGCGCACGGCACGGGCACGACGCTGGGTGACCCGATCGAGGCGCAGGCGCTGCTGGCCACGTACGGTCAGGACCGCCCGGAGGACCGGCCGCTGTGGCTGGGCTCGGTCAAATCGAACATCGGCCACGCCCAGGCCGCCGCCGGCGCGGCCAGCGTGATCAAGATGGTGATGGCGATGCGGCAGGGTGTGTTGCCGCGCACCCTGCACGTGGGGGAGCCGTCGCGCCACGTGGACTGGTCGGCGGGTGCGGTGAATCTGCTGACGGAGGACCAGCCGTGGCCGGAGGTGGACCGGCCGCGCCGGGCGGCGGTGTCGTCGTTCGGCATCAGCGGCACCAACGCCCACGTCATCCTGGAGCAGGCCCCCGCCGAGACCCGGCCCGCATCCGAGCCCGCCGAGGAGCCGTCCGCGCCGGCCGCCGCCGAGGACCGCCCGGCCGAGGGCGCCCCGGTGCCCTGGCTGCTGTCGGCCCGTACCGAAGCGGCTCTCGCCGATCAGGCGCGGCGGCTCGCCGGCTCCCTCACCGGACTCGACACCCTGGACATCGGCTTCTCGTTGGCCGCGCGGACGAGGTTCGAGCACCGCGCCGTCGTCGTCGGCCGCGACCGCGACGAGCTGCTGTCCGGTCTCGCGGCCCTCGCCGAGGGCCGGTCCGCCGCCGGTGTGGTCCGGGGCGAGGAGGTCGACGGCGGCCCGGTGTTCGTCTTCCCCGGCCAGGGCTCCCAGTGGGTGGGTATGGCCCGCGGGCTGATGGACGGCTCGCCGGTCTTCGCCGGGCGGATGGCCGAGTGCGCGGCGGCGCTGGCCCCGCACACCGACTGGTCCCTGCTGGACGTGGTCCGTGCCGCGGACCCCGCCGCGCTGGAGCGCGTGGACGTCGTCCAGCCGGTGCTGTTCGCGGTGATGGTGTCGCTGGCGGCGGTGTGGGAGTCCTACGGGGTGCGCCCGTCCGCTGTCGTGGGGCACTCCCAGGGCGAGATCGCCGCCGCCTGTGTGGCCGGAGCGCTGTCGCTGGAGGACGCGGCGAAGGTCGTGGCCCTGCGCAGCCGGTCGCTGCTGCGCCTCTCGGGACAGGGCGGCATGGTTTCCGTGGCGGCGTCGTTGGCGCGGGTGGAGGCCCGTATCGCCGCGCTGGGCGGCGGCCTCGAGGTGGCCGTGGTCAACGCGCCCGAGCTGGTGGTCGTCTCCGGCGACCCCGACGCACTCGACGCGCTGGTGGCGAGCTGCGAAACCGACGGGGTACGGGCCAGGCGGATCGCCGTGGACTACGCGTCGCACTCGGCCCATGTCGAGCAGCTGCGCGACGAGCTGGCCGAGGCGCTGTCCGGGATCCGGCCCGTGGCGGGGCGGGTGCCCTTCTACTCCACGGTCGGAGACGAGGCGTCCCCGGGCCGGAGTGAGGGCGAGGACGAGCCGACCGGCACCACGGCGCTTGACGCCGACTACTGGTACCGGAACCTGCGGCAGCCGGTGCGGTTCGACGCCGCGGTAGAGACGGCGATCCAGGCGGGGAACGAGCTGTTCATCGAGGTCAGCCCGCATCCGGTGCTGACCGGCGCGGTGCAGCAGAACGCCGAGCGGCTGGAGCGGAGGGTCGCGGCGATCGGCACGCTCCGCCGCGCCGAGGAGGAGCCGTACCGGCTGTTGACGAGCCTGGCCGAGGCCCACGCGCACGGCGCGGCCGTCGACTGGACCGCCACGTTCCACGGCGGCCGCCGGGTGGCGCTGCCGACGTACGCCTTCCAGCACGAGCGGTACTGGCTGCCGGACGAGCCGGGCAGCGGCGACATCGGCGCGGTCGGCCTCGGCGCGCTGGGACACCCGCTGCTCGGCGCCGCCGTCCGGCTGGCCGACAGCGACAGCGTCGTGCTCACCGGCCGGCTCTCCCTGCACACCCACCCCTGGCTCGCCGACCACGCCGTGGCGGGCGAGGCCGTCTTCCCGCCCGCCGCGTTCGTCGAACTCGCCCTGCGCGCGGGCGACGAGGTCGGCTGCGACGTCGTGGAGGAGCTGACCCTCAGGGCGCCGCTCGTGCTGCCCGCGTCGGGCGGTGTGCAGGTGCAACTCGTCATCGGCGCCCCCGTGGGCGCCCGCCGCTCGGTCGCGGTCTACTCACGCGTCGAGAGCGCCGACGAGGCGCAGGGGTGGGTCCAGCACGTGGCCGGCGTCCTGGCTGCCGGCACGGACACGGCCGCCCCTTCCTTCGACCTGAGCCAGTGGCCGCCTGCCGGCGCCCGGCCGCTGCCGGTCGACGACCTCTACGAGCGGCTCGCCGACCGCGGCCACGGTTACGGTCCGGCGTTCCAGGGCCTGCGGGCGGCCTGGCAGCGGGGCACCGACCTCTTCGCCGAGGTGGCGCTGCCCGCCGACACCGCCGGACAGGCGGCCCAGTTCGGCATGCACCCGGCGCTGCTCGACGCCGCCCTGCACCTGACGACGGCGAACGCCGACAGTGCGACGGACCACGGGACCGGTGGCATCACCCTGCCCTCCGACTGGTCGGGTGTGCGGCTGTTCGCGGTCGGGTCCTCGGTCCTGCGGGTGCGGGTCACGGCCGACGGCGCCGTGCAGCTCGCCGACGGTGTGGGCGCCCCCGTGGCGGCCGTGGACTCCGTGGCGTCCCGCCACGTGGAAGTGGCGGTGCGTGGCACGGGCGACTCACTGTTCCGGCTGGAGTGGTCACCCGCGCCCGCGCCCGCGTCCGCGCAGGCGTCGGAAACCCCGGCGCCGGTGGTGCTCGGCACGGACTTCGCCGACGTCGAGGACCTGCGGCAGGCGATCGAGGCCGGTACCCCGGCCCCGGATGTGGTGATCCACCCGACCGCGGGCGGGACGGCCCGTACCGTACTGCCCCTGCTGCAACAGTGGCTCACCCTGCCGGAGCTGGCGGGCACCCGGCTCGTGGTGGTCACCCGGGGCGCGGTGAGCACCGCCTCCGGCGAGGACGTGGCCGACCTGGCCGCCGCGACCGTGTGGGGCCTGGTGCGTTCGGCGCAGAGCGAGCATCCGGGCCGGTTCGTGCTGGTGGACCTGGACGAGGCGGCCGGACTGGCGGCCGCGTCCTCCGCGGTGGGGGACGAGGACCAACTGGCGGTGCGGGGTGGCCGGGTGCTGGCGGCCCGGCTGGTGCGCGCCGTGCCCGGCGAGGACAAGGACGAGGACGAGCGGCTGCCGGTGTGGCCGGCGGACGGCACGGTGCTGGTCACCGGTGGTACGGGGACGTTGGGCGGGCTGGTGGCGCGGCATCTGGTGCGGCGGTGGGGTGTGCGGCGGCTGCTGCTGCTCAGCCGCCGTGGCGCGGATGCGCCCGGCGCGGGGCTGTTGGCCGAGGAGCTGGCGGAGCTGGGCGCCCGGGTCGATGTGGTGGCGTGTGACGTGTCCGACCGGCAGGCGCTGGCGGGAGTCCTGTCAGGTGTGTCGTTGTCGGCGGTGGTGCACACGGCGGGTGTGCTGCGGGATGCCACGATCGCGTCGATGACCGGTGAGCAGGTCGATGAGGTGGTGCGGGCGAAGGCGGACGCGGCGTGGCATCTGCACGAGCTGACGCGGGAGATGGACCTGTCGGCGTTCGTGCTGTTCTCCTCGGCGGCGGGCGTGCTCGGCAGCCCGGGGCAGGGCAACTACGCGGCGGCGAACGCCTTCCTGGACGCGCTGGCCGCCTCGCGCCGGGCCCAGGGCCTTCCGGGTGTGTCGCTGGCGTGGGGTCTGTGGGCCCCGGCCAGTGACATGACCGGCGACATGACCGAGGCGGACCGCCGCCGCATGGCCCGTGCGGGCTTCAAGGCGATGAGCCCCGAGGAGGGGCTGGCCCTCTTCGACACCGCGCTACGGCTCGACATGCCGGCCGTCATGCCCGCGTCCTTCGACTGGAGCGCCGTGCGCCGGCAGACCGAGACGGTGCCCAGTGTGCTGCGCGGGCTGATCCGGCCCTCCCGGCGCACGGCCGCGGGCGGCGAGGGCTCCTCCGCCTTCGCCCGCCAGTTGCTGGCCATGGCCGAGCCGGAACGCGAACGCTTCCTCGTCGACCTCGTCCGCACCGAGGTCGCGGCCGTCCTCGGCCACGCGGGAGCGGACGCGGTCGCCGCCGACCGAGCGTTCAAGGAGCTGGGCTTCGACTCGCTGACGGCCGTGGAGCTGCGCAACCGGCTCGGCGCGGTCACCGGCCTGACGCTGCCCGCGACGCTGGTCTTCGACCACCCTCGCCCGGTGGCCGTGGCGCGGTACCTCCTCGGCGACCTGGTGGGCACCGCCGACGCGGCCCGGCCCGAGCTGCCGGTGGCCGCCGTCGCCGACGAGCCGATCGCGATCGTGGGCATGGCCTGCCGCTTCCCGGGCGGGGTCGGCACCCCCGAGGACCTGTGGCGGTTGGTGGCCGACGGAACGGACGTGATCTCCGGCTTCCCGACCGACCGCGGCTGGGACGTGGACGGGCTCTACGACCCGGACCCGGAGCACCCCGGCACGTCGTACACCCGCGAAGGCGGCTTCCTGTCCGCGGTCGCGGACTTCGACGCCGCGTTCTTCGGCATCAGCCCCCGCGAGGCAGCCGCGACGGACCCGCAGCAGCGGCTGCTGCTGGAGACGGCGTGGGAAGCATTCGAGCGTACGGGCATCGACCCGTCGACCCTGCTGGGCAGCCGGACCGGCGTCTTCGTGGGCAGCAACGCGCAGGACTACGCCGCGTACGTGGTGGGGGCGCCGGAAGAGAGCGTCGGATACCTGGCGACCGGCAGCGCCGCGAGCGTGATGTCCGGCCGGGTGGCGTACACCTTCGGCCTGGAGGGGCCGGCGGTGACGGTGGACACGGCGTGCTCGTCATCCTTGGTGGCCCTGCACCTGGCCGCCCAGGCACTGCGCAACGGCGAGTGCACCCTCGCGCTCGCCGGCGGTGTCACGGTGATGACCACACCCGGCCTGTTCGTCGACTTCAGTCGGCAAAAGGCGCTGTCGCCCGACGGCCGGTGCAAGTCGTTCTCGGACGATGCGGATGGTACGGGGTGGTCCGAGGGTGTGGGGCTGCTGGTGGTGGAGCGGTTGTCGGACGCGCGGCGCAACGGCCACCAGGTGTTGGCGGTGGTGCGGGGCAGTGCGGTGAACCAGGATGGTGCGTCGAATGGTCTGACGGCGCCGAATGGTCCGTCGCAGCAGCGGGTGATCCGGCAGGCGCTGGCCAGTGGGCGGCTGGGTCCCGGTGATGTGGATGTGGTGGAGGCGCATGGTACGGGTACGACGTTGGGTGATCCGATCGAGGCGCAGGCGCTGCTGGCGACGTACGGTCAGGACCGGCCCGAGGACCGGCCGTTGTGGCTGGGGTCGGTCAAGTCGAACATCGGGCATGCGCAGGCCGCGGCCGGTGTCGCCGGCATCATCAAGATGGTGATGGCGATGCGGCAGGGTGTGTTGCCGCGTACCTTGCATGTGGGGGAGCCGTCGCGGCATGTGGACTGGTCGGCGGGTGCGGTGAGTCTGCTGACGGAGGAGCGGGCGTGGCCGGAGGTGGGCCGGCCGCGCCGGGCGGCGGTGTCGTCGTTCGGTATCAGCGGCACCAACGCGCATGTGATTGTGGAGCAGGCCCCGGCGGAGGCCCGGCCGGTGCTGGAGCCCGCTGGGGATGGTTTGGTGCCGTGGGTGGTGTCGGCGAAGACCGGGTCGGCGTTGGGGGAGCAGGCGGGGCGGCTGGTGGACGTGGCGTCCGGGGCGCGGCCGGTGGATGTGGGTTTCTCGCTGGCCACGGGCAGGGCGTCGTTCGAGCACCGCGCGGTCGTGGTTGGCCGGGATCGCGACGTGTTGCTCGCCGGAGTGGAGTCCATTGCTGAGGACATGGCGGCACCTGGTGTGATCCGTGCCGTGGCGGAGGCTGGCAAGAGTCCGGTGTTTGTGTTCTCGGGTGAGGGTGCGCAGTGGGTGGGTATGGCCCGGGGTTTGCTGGAGGGTTCGCCGGTGTTCGCGGGTCGGATGGCGGAGTGTGCGGCGGCTTTGGAGCCGTATGTGGACTGGTCGTTGTTGGCGGTGGTGCGGGGTGAGGAGGGTGCCCCGTCGCCGGACCGGGTGGATGTGGGTCAGCCGGTGCTGTTTGCGGTGATGGTGTCGCTGGCGGCGGTGTGGGAGTCCTATGGGGTGCGTCCGTCGGCTGTGGTGGGGCATTCGCGGGGTGAGATCGCGGCGGCGTGTGTGGCTGGTGCGTTGTCGCTGGCGGATGCTGCCAGGTTGGTGGTGGCGCGGGGCCGGTTGCTGGTGGGTGCGCGGGGTGCGGGGGCGATGGTGTCGGTGGCGTTGTCGGCGGAGGGGGTGGGGGAGCGGTTGTCGGGTGGGTTGGAGATCGCGGCGGTGAACGGGCCCGCGTCCGTGGTGGTCGCGGGAGACCCGGCGGAGGTGGCCGGGTTCGCCGAGGCGTGTGAGCGGGACGGTATCCGTGTCCGGCAGGTCAGTGACGCGTTCGCTTTCCACACCAGCCAGATGGATGCCATTGGTGAGGAACTGGCGGCGGCGGTCGCTGGGTTGTCTCCGCGTGCGTCGGAGGTGCCGTTGTATTCGACGGTGACCGGTGGTCTGCTGGACACCGTCACGATGGACGCCGACTACTGGCGGCGGAATCTTCGGGAGCCGGTGCGTTTCGAGGCCGCTGTTCGGGCGTTGCTGGGTGCGGGGCACGGGCTGTTCATCGAGGTCAGTCCGCATCCGGTGCTGACCGGCGCGGTGGAGCAGACCGCCGAGGAACACGGCACCCGTGCCGTGGCTTTCGGCACGCTGCGCCGGGATGAGGATGACCGGGCGCGGCTGCTGACCAGTCTGGCGCAGGCGTATGTGCACGGCGCGGACGTTGACTGGTCCGTGTGGTTCGAGGGCCTCGGTGCGCGGCGGGTCGAGCTGCCCACGTACGCCTTCCAGCGCCAGCGGTACTGGCTGGAGTCCTCCACACAGACCGCGGATGTCGTGTCCGCCGGTCTGGGCACGGCCGGCCACCCTCTGCTGGGTGCGGCGGTCAGCGTCGCGGAGGCGGATGCCGCCGTGGTGCTGACCGGGCGGCTGTCGCTGCACACGCACGCGTGGCTGGCGGATCATGTGATCGGTGGGTCGGTTCTGCTGCCGGGTACGGCCTTCGTGGAGCTGGCGCTGCGCGCCGGTGACGAGGTCGGCTGTGACGCGGTGGAGGAGCTGACGCTGTACGCCCCGTTGGTGTTCCCGGCGGCCGGGGCGGTCCAGGTGCAGGTGGTGGTCGGTGATGTCGTGGACGGGCGGCGGCCCGTCGGCGTCCACTCCCGGGTCGAGGACGGCCAGTCGGCCGCCGAGTGGGTGCAGCACGCCGCCGGGACCCTGGTCGCCGGTGACCGTACCGAGCCGGACTTCGAGCTGACGCAATGGCCGCCCGCGGGCGCCGAGGCAGTGCCGGTCGACGACTTCTACGCGAGGCTGGCCGAGGCCGGATACGGCTATGGACCGGTGTTCCAGGGGCTGCGGGCCGTGTGGCGGCGCGGGGACCACGTCTTCGCCGAGGTCGCGCTGCCGTCCGACGCGGCGGCGCAGGCGGGGCGGTTCGGCATCCACCCCGCCCTGCTCGACGCGGCCCTCCAGGCCATGGCCCTTCAGGCGTTTTCCAGCGGTGAGATCATCCTGCCGTTCGCCTGGTCCGGGGTGCGGCTGCACGCCGTCGGCGGCTCCGCGCTGCGGGTCCGGCTGACGCGTACCGCGGCCGACGCCGTGGCCGTGGCCATCGCCGACACGGCGGGCGCGCCCGTCATCTCGGTCGACACCCTCACCATGCGCGAGGTCACACCGGAGCAGCTGGCCACGGCCTCCCGCGGTGACGACGGCATGCTGGGGGTGGAGTGGGTGCCCGTGGTCCACTCGGCGGTCCAGCCGACGCGGCTGGTGGAGTGGGCCGAGGGCGTTTCCTTTCCCGAGGACACCGACGGCGCGCGAGCGGTGGTCGTGGACTGCCGGACGGCCACGGAGGCGCCGGCCGGTGCGGACACACCGCGGGCGGTCTCCGCCGAGGTGCGCCGGGTGCTGACGGCCGTACAGGAGTGGCTGGCCCGGCCGGAGACGGCGGGCTGTCCGCTGGTGGTGGTCACGCGCGGCGCGGTGAGCACCGCGCCCGGCGAGGACGTGGCCGACCTGGCGGGTGCCGCTGTGTGGGGTCTGGTGCGCTCCGCGCAGAGCGAGCACCCCGGGCGGCTGTTCCTGGTCGATGCGGACGACCACGAGTACGTGCCCTCGGTGGTGGCCGCCGCGCTGGCGGCCGGGGAGCCCCAACTGGCCGTACGGCACGGCCAGGTACGGGCGGCCCGGCTGACCCGGGTGCGCGCCGCCGGCGAGGACGAGCGGCTGCCGGTGTGGCCGGCGGACGGTACGGTGCTGGTCACCGGCGGTACGGGGACGCTGGGCGGGCTGGTGGCGCGGCACCTGGTGCGGCGGTGGGGTGTGCGGCGTCTGTTGCTGCTCAGCCGCCGTGGCGCGGATGCGCCCGGCGCGGGGCTGCTGGCCGAGGAGCTGGCGGGGCTCGGCGCTCATGTCGATGTGGTGGCGTGTGACGTGTCGGACCGGCGGGCGCTGGCGGATGTGCTGTCAGGTGTGTCGTTGTCGGCGGTGGTGCACACGGCCGGTGTGGTGCGGGACGCCACGGTCACCTCGATGACGGGTGAGCAGGTCGACGAGGTGCTGCGGGCGAAGGCGGACGCGGCGTGGCATCTGCACGAGCTGACGCGGGAGATGGACCTGTCGGCGTTCGTGCTGTTCTCCTCGGCCGCCGGCGTCCTGGGCAACCCGGGGCAGGGCAACTACGCGGCGGCGAACGCCTTCCTGGACGCGCTCGCGGTGACGCGCCGGGCCCAGGGACTCCCGGCGGTGTCGCTGGGATGGGGTCTGTGGGCCCCGGCCAGTGACATGACGGGGGAGCTGAGTGAGGCGGACCGGCAGCGCATGGCCCGTGCCGGGGTGAAGGCGATGAGCGCCGAGGAGGGGCTGGCCCTCTTCGACACCGCGACGGCGGGTTCGGCGGCCACCGTACTGCCGATGCGCCTGGACCTGGCCGCCCTGCAGCGCCAGGGGCCGGAGCTTCCCCCGCTGGTGCGCGGTCTGGTGCGGCCTTCGCGGCGGGTGGCCGCGGGCGGCGCGGGCTCCTCCGACCTGGTGCGGCGGCTGGCGGGGCTCACGGAACCCGAGCGCGAGCGGCTGCTGGTGGACCTCGTCCGGTCCGAGGCGGCGGCGGCCCTCGGCCATGCCGGTGTCGAGGCGGTGGGTGCCGAGCGGGCCTTCAACGAGCTGGGCTTCGACTCGCTGACGGCGGTGGAGCTGCGCAACCGGCTCGGCGCGGTCACCGGTCTGCGGCTGCCCGCCACGCTGGTCTTCGACTACCCCCGCCCGGCGGCGGTGGCGCGGTATCTGCTCGGCGAGCTGGTGGGCGCCGCCGACGCGGCCGGGGCCGAGCCGGCCGTGGCCGCCGTGGCGGACGAGCCGATCGCGATCGTGGGCATGGCGTGCCGGTACCCGGGGGGCGTCGGGAATCCGGACCAGCTGTGGCAGCTGGTCGCGGGCGGCCGGGACGTCGTCTCGGAGTTTCCCGTGGACCGCGGGTGGGACCTGGCGAACCTCTTCCACCCGGACCCCGACCGTACGGGTACGTCCTACAGCCGGCACGGTGGCTTCCTGCACGACGCGGCGGATTTCGACGCGGGCTTCTTCGGGGTGAGCCCCCGCGAGGCGACGGCGATGGACCCCCAGCAGCGCCTGCTGCTGGAGACGGCCTGGGAGGCGATCGAGAGCGCGGGCGTCGACCCGGCGTCGCTGCGCGGCACCCGCACGGGTGTGTTCGCCGGTGTGATGTACAGCGATTACGCCGCGCGGCTGCGGCAGGTGCCGGAGGGCTTCGAGGGCCTGCTGTCCACAGGGAACGCGGGCAGTGTGGCGTCCGGCCGGGTGGCGTACACCTTCGGGTTCGAGGGACCGGCGGTGACGGTGGACACGGCGTGCTCGTCGTCCCTGGTGGCCCTGCACTTGGCCGCGCAGGCGCTACGCAACGGCGAGTGCTCCCTCGCCCTGGCCGGCGGTGTGGCGCTGATGGCCACCCCGACGACGTTCGTGGAGTTCTCCCGGCAGCGCGGCCTGGCGCCCGACGGCCGGTGCAAGTCCTTCTCCGACGCGGCCGACGGCGTCGGCTGGTCGGAGGGGGTCGGGCTGCTGGTCGTGGAACGGCTCTCCGACGCGCGGCGCAACGGCCACCCCGTGCTCGCGGTGGTGCGCGGCAGCGCGGTCAACCAGGACGGCGCGTCCAATGGTCTGACGGCGCCGAACGGCCCGTCGCAGCAGCGGGTGATCCGGCAGGCGCTGGCCGGCGCCCGGCTCGATCCGTCCGAGTTGGACGTGGTCGAGGGCCATGGCACGGGTACCAGGCTGGGCGACCCGATCGAGGCGCAGGCGCTGCTGGCCACGTACGGTCAGGGCCGCCCGGAGGACCGGCCGCTGTGGCTGGGCTCGGTCAAGTCCAACCTGGGGCACACCCAGGCCGCGGCCGGTGTCGCCGGTGTGATCAAGATGATCATGGCGATGCGTCATGGTGTCATCCCCCGGTCGCTGCACGCGGGGGAGCCGTCCCGGCACATCGACTGGTCGGCGGGCGCGGTCCGGCTGCTCGCCGAGGATCAGCCGTGGCCGGAGGTGGACCGGCCACGCCGGGCGGCGGTGTCGTCGTTCGGCATCAGCGGCACCAACGCCCACGTCATCCTCGAACAGCCGCCGGCCGGGGGGCTGTCCCCCGACGCGCCGCTCCTGGACGAGCTGCCGCCGGCCGAGGCGGTTGACGAAGCGCGGACGGAGGAGGGGCCCGCGGACGGTGCGGACGTGCCGGTGCCGTGGATGCTGTCGGCGCGTTCCGCCGAGGCGCTCGCGGAACAGGCGCGGCGGCTGGCCGAGGCGGTGACCGGCGACGGCGCTCCGCGCCCGGTGGACGTGGGGTACTCCCTGGCCACGGGCCGGTCGCTGTTCGAGCACCGGGCGATCGTCCTCGGCCGTGACCGCGAGGAGCTGGTGTCCGGTCTCGGCGCCGTCGCGGAAGGCCGTTCCGCCGCGGGTGTGGTGCAGGGCGGGCCGGCCACGGGGCACGAGCCGGTGTTCGTCTTCTCGGGCGAGGGCTCGCAGTGGCTCGGGATGGCCCGAGGGCTGCTGGAGAGCTCGCCGGTGTTCGCGAGCCGGATGGCCGAGTGCGCGGCGGCGCTCGCGCCGTACACCGGGTGGTCGCTGCTCGCGGTCGTCCGCGGGGAGGAGGGCGCGCCGTCGGCGGAGCGCGTGGACGTCGGCCAGCCGGTGCTGTTCGCGGTGATGGTGTCGCTGGCGGCGGTGTGGGAGTCCTATGGCGTGCGCCCGGCCGCCGTCGTGGGGCACTCCCGCGGTGAGATCGCCGCCGCGTGTGTGGCCGGCGGGCTGTCGCTGCCGGACGCCGCGGCGCTGATCACGGCACGGGCGCGGCTGCTGTACCAGGCCGGCGTGGCCGGCCAGGGCGGCATGGCCGCGGTCGAACTGCCCGAGGAACGGGTCCGCGCCCGGCTCACCGGGAACCTCGAGATAGCGGCGGTCAACGGTCCCGAGTCGGTCGTGGTCGCCGGGGAGGCCGGGGAACTGGCGGAGTTCGTGGCCGCGTGCGCCGGGGACGGCGTCCGTACCCGCCAGGTCAGTGCCGAGTACGCGTACCACTCCGCGCAGATGGAGGCCATCGGCGAGGCGTTCACCACGGTGGCGGCCTCGCTGACGGCGCGGTCGGCGACGGTGCCGTTCTACTCCACGGTCACCGGCGGGCCGCTCGATACCGCGGCGTGCGACGCCGACTACTGGTACCGCAACCTGCGCGACACCGTACGGTTCGAGGACGCCGTACGGGCCCTGGTGGCCGCCGGGCATCGGACGTTCATCGAGGTGAGCCCGCACCCGGTGCTGACCGCCGCGGTGCAGCGGACGGCCGAGGAGATGTCCGTCACGGTGGCGGCCTTCGGGACGCTGCGGCGCGGCGACGACGACCGGACGCGGCTGTTGACGAGCCTGGCCGAGGCCCACATCCACGGTGTGGCCGTCACCTGGGCCGAGGCGTTCACCGGCAGCGGCGCCCGGCGGGTGCCGCTGCCCACGTACGCTTTCCAGCGCCGTCGGTACTGGCTGGACTCCACGGACGGCGCGGCGGATGTTGCGTCGGCGGGCCTGGAGACCGCTGGGCACCCGCTGCTCGGCGCGGCCGTCGCCCTCGCCGGCGCGGACGGCGCCGTGGTGCTGACCGGGCGGCTGTCCCTGCGGACCCACCCGTGGCTGGCCGACCACGCGATCGGCGGTTCGGCACTGCTGCCCGGCACCGCCTTCCTCGAACTGGCCTTGCGCGCGGGCGAGGAAGCCGGCTGCGACGTGCTGGCGGAACTGACCCTCCACGCGCCGCTGGCGCTCCCGGAGACCGGCGCGGTGCAGCTGCAACTGGTGGTCGGCGCCGCCGCCGACGACGGCCGCCGGACGGTGCGGGCGTACGCACGGCCCGAGCGCGCCGGCCGGCCCGTGGCGTCCGGGGAACAGCCGGACGGCGAGTGGACGCTGCACGCCAGCGGTGTGCTCACCACCGAAGGCGTCGGCGTCGAGACCGGCTTCGACCTGGCGCAGTGGCCTCCGGCCGGGGCCGAGCCGGTGCTCGCCGAGGACGCCGTGGAAGAGGTGTACGAGCGGCTGGCAGGGCATGGCTACGAGTACGGGCCCGCCTTCCGCGGCCTGCGGGCCGTTTGGCGGCAGGGCCGCGACCTGTACGCCGAGGTCGCCCTGGACCCCGAGACCGCGGAGCAGGCGGGCCGGTTCGGTGTCCATCCTGCCCTGCTGGACGCCTCGCTGCACGTGCTCACCGTGCATGCCCTGGAACAGGCCGACGCGGGCAGCGGGCACGCGCTGTTGCCGTTCGTCTGGTCCGGGGTCCGGCTGCACGCGGTCGGTGCGTCGGGGCTGCGGGTGCGGGTGACACCGGAAGGGCCGGAGGCGGCGCGTATCCAGATCGCCGATGCCGACGGTGTGCCCGTGGCCTCGGTGCGGTCGCTGCTGTCCCGCCCGGTGTCCCTGGAGCGGCTGGCCGCCGCCGGGCGGAGCGGCGACGACAAGCTCTTCACGGTGCGGTGGGAACTGGTCGCCGGCGCCGCCGTCCCGTCCGCGGAACACCCCGCGCCGCCGGTCGTCGACTGCCGGGCGCTGCCCGCCGCCCCCGCGGCGGCGGTCCGGCAGGTGCTGGAGGAGGTGCGGCGGTGGCTGGACGGGGCGGACCCGGCTGGGCCGCCGCTGGTGGTGGTCACCCGGGGCGCGGTGAGCGCTGACCCGGGGGAGGCGGTCACGGATCTGGCGGGTGCGGCCGTGTGGGGTCTGGTGCGTTCGGCGCAGAGCGAGCATCCGGGCCGGCTGGTGCTGGTGGATGTGGACGAGGCGGCCGGTCTGGAGATCCCGCCCTCCCTGGTGCTGGGTGAGGAGAGTCAGCTGGCGGTGCGGGGTGGCCGGGTGCTGGCGGCCCGGCTGGTGCGCGCCGTGCCCGGCGAGGACAAGGACGAGGACGAGCGGCTGCCGGTGTGGCCGGCGGATGGCACGGTGCTGGTCACCGGTGGTACGGGGACGCTGGGCGGGCTGGTGGCGCGGCATCTGGTGCGGCGGTGGGGTGTGCGGCGGCTGCTGCTGCTCAGCCGCCGTGGCGCGGATGCGCCCGGCGCGGGGCTGCTGGCCGAGGAGCTGGCGGAGCTGGGCGCCCGGGTCGATGTGGTGGCGTGTGACGTGTCGGACCGGCGGGCGTTGGCGGATGTGCTGTCAGGTGTGTCGTTGTCGGCGGTGGTGCACACGGCGGGTGTGCTGCGGGACGCCACGATCGCGTCGATGACGGGTGAGCAGGTCGACGAGGTGGTGCGGTCCAAGGCGGACGCGGCGTGGCATCTGCACGAGCTGACGCGGGAGATGGACCTGTCGGCGTTCGTGCTGTTCTCCTCGGCCGCCGGTGTGCTCGGCAGCCCGGGGCAGGGCAACTACGCGGCGGCGAACGCCTTCCTGGACGCGCTCGCGGTGACGCGCCGGGCCCAGGGACTCCCGGCGGCCTCGCTGGCGTGGGGTCTGTGGGCCCCGGCCAGTGACATGACCGGGGAGCTGAGTGAGGCGGACCGGCAGCGCATGGCCCGTGCGGGCTTCAAGGCGATGAGCCCCGAGGAAGGACTGGCCCTCTTCGACACCGCGTTGGAGCTCGGCGCGCCGGCCGTCCTGGCCGCCTCGTTCGACCTGGCCGCGGTGCGCGGGCGGGCGGGCGCCGGACCGGTGCCGCCCCTGCTGCGCCGCCTGGTGCGGCCCGCCCGCCGGGCGGCCTCCGCGCTGCCCGCGCGGGAGGAAGCCGACCGGACGCGGCGGCGGCTCGCCGGGCTCCCGGCAGCCGAGCGCGAAGCGGCCCTGGTCACGGTGGTACGGGACCAGGTGGCCGTGGTGCTCGGACACGCGTCGTCCGAGGAGATCCCCGCCGAGACATCGATCCTGGAACTCGGTCTGGACTCGCTGACCGCCGTGGAGCTGCGCAACCGGCTGACGGCGGCCACGGGCGCCGAACTGAGCCCGACGGCCGTCTTCGACCACCCCACACCGCTCGGCCTCGCCCGCTTCCTGGCCGACGGCCTCGCCGCCCCGGCGCCGGGAGGCGCGGGAACCGCGGCCGACGCATCCGGGGGCGGCCGGGCGGCGGCTCCGCTCACCGCGCTGTTTCGGCAGGCGTGCGACGCCGGGCAGCCCACTGTGGCGCTGGCCATGGCCCGGGAGTTCGCCCGGCTGCGCCCGGTGTTCGACGCCACCGGTACGGACCGGTCGGCCGGCCCCGGTACGGGGAGCGCCGCCGGTCAGGGGACCGATCCCGCGGTCGGCCGCGGGGCGGTGCGGGCGTCGGCGCCGGTGCGGATCGCCCGCGGGAGTTCCGGTGCCGGCCCGGTGGTCGTGTGCGTCCCGTCGATCGTCGCGCTGGGCGGTGTCCAGCAGTATCTGCGGCTCGCCGCCTCCTTCGAGCCCGCGCAGGACGTCCGTGTCCTGGCCAACCCCGGCTTCGCCGAGGGTGAGGCGCTGCCCGCCACCATGGAGGCGGCGGTGCAGCACCACCTCCTGTCGCTCGAACAGGACACCTCCGACGGCCCCCTGGTCCTCGTCGGCCATTCCACAGGCGGTCTGCTGGCCCAGGCCGTCGCCGCCGGTCTGGAACGCGCGGGCCGGAGGGTCACGGGCGTCGCCATGCTGGACACCTACCTGCCGGGCGACGCGGGGGGCACGGCGGTGAGCGACGGCGTGCTGGGCGCGGTGTTCGCGGGGATGGCCCGGCGGGAGAGCGACATCCTCGGGTTCACCGACGCGCGGCTGTCCGCCATGGGCCGGTACCTGGAGCTGCTCGGGACGTGGGAGGCGCCGCGGATCTCCGTCCCCACCCTGCTCGTACGGGCCTCGGAACCGCTCGACGGCGCCCCGCCCGAGCTGATCGGTCCTGACGACTGGCAGACGTCCTGGCCGCAGCCGTACACCGTGACGCAGACACCGGGCGACCACTTCACCTTGCTGGAGGAGCATGCCGACAAGACGGCGCAGGTCGTCCTCGACTGGCTGACCGGACTCGTGTGACGGTCTGACCAGCGGATACGCAGCGGAAACGGACCGGCCGCGCGGAGAATCATCCCGCGCGGCCGGTCCGTTTCCGCGGAGAGGTCCGGTCAGGTGCGGCTGCCCGTAGCGCTTCGGCACGGCTTCACCGGCCGTGCGATCGGTTCAGGCCGTGGGTGGTGCTGACGGTGAGCCTGTCCTCGTATGTTGAGGTGGGCCATCGGCGCTCACGGCGGCAGCAACCGGTGCACCGGGCGGCCGGGGCGGACCGGCCACCCGGCGCGCCGACGGCCACCTGGACGCACCGTCGATCGCCTGAGTGTGGGCATGTCAATACTGGGGTCTGCGACTGCTCTACCTGATCTTCTGCCGACTGCTGGGGTGCCTCCTCTTGTTGGGCCGATCGACAGCCGCGAACAACGCTGAGGTCCTCGTGCTTCGTCATGAGGTCGATGTGCTTCGTCGGCAGATCGAGCGCCCGCGGCTCTCGTGGGCTGATCGTGCCGTGTTCTCCGCTCTCGCCCGGCACCTGCCTTCCGCCTTGCGCCGCCACCGGCTGGTCACCCCGGGCACGCTGTCCGTTCTCGCCGACGATCCCTGCGAGCACACCGGGCCCGACGAAGCGGTGAAACGGACGTACGACGAAGGCGACGAGGGCTGACGGCTGTGGGCCGCGACTCCGCCCACGTGCCCCGCCCACGTGCCCCGCCAACCACGGTTCCGCTGATCACCGAGGCCGGGATCCCCCCGGCCTCCCCTGGGTCGCCTCGCTCTGCCGGGCGTTCGCCGAAGCCGAGAACGCTGCGGCGGACGACAGCCTGCCGCTGCGACCCAAACCCGTCCGCATCCCCAGCCAGGGGACCCGCTCACCCCCGAGGAGATCGCCTGGGACTGGCGGTGGTGTGCGTGGTGAGGTTTTCGCCGTCCTGGGGCGCTTAGCGGGCTCCCGCAGGGGCTCGGAGCTGTTCGGCCAGCCGCTGGAGTTCGGCTGCCGTGGCGGGCGAGGGGTCGTTGAGTCCGCTGTGCACGGCGGTCGGGCTCTTCAGGAAGCGGCGGAGCACGGCCACCAGGAGCCCTTGCGGCAGAGCCCGCAACGCGGCGAACGCGCGAGGTACCGGCGGCGTCTCCATCGCGGCGAGGTTCTGCCGCATGAGGTGGAGCATGCCGCGGACCGCGTCCGGGGCGTCGGCCAGCACTGCCGGGCCGCCCGCCGCGTGTACCGCCTGCCCGAGCGGGACCTCGAACGCGGCGTGCGTCCTGAGCCAGGCAGCCATCCGCGGCTCGGCCTTGGCGTTGATCCCGGCGGTACGGAACGTCTGCACGATCCGTTCCAGTCGCGGGGTGGTACGGCCGTCGGGCTCGCCGATCGGCATCGCGACCCGGCGGGTGATGAAATTGCTCCTGCGGTAGCGGACCACGTCGCCGTCCATCGTGCCGCCAGTCGCGGGGAAGCCGAGCAGCACCCGCTCGTGGCCGATCACCGCACCCAGCGTCTTTGGGCCGGCTGCCCAGTTGAGCAGGAACAGCACGTCACCTTGGACACCAGCGAGTGATTCCAGCACCGCATCCACCTGGTGGGTGCGGACGAAGACGGTGATCAGGTCGTATCCGCCGTCGGGGTGCTCGATCACCGGTACCGGCACCCGCTTGACAGCTGGGCCGTCTTCCTCGGCGAGCTGCACTCCCTGCCGGCGCAGGGCGGTCAGGCGCTCGCCCCGGGCGAGGAGCGAGACGTCGTGGCCGGCCTCGTGCATGCGGGCGGCGAACAGGCTGCCGCAAACCCCGGCGCCGTACACGAGCAGCTTCATGACAGCCCTCTTTCACACGTTCGTTTCATTCATACGTTCGTTTCATTCAAACATATGTAGAGTCCCTCGTGTGGCGACCCCAGACACCCGCACCCAGATCCTCGACGCGGCCGAGCACCTCTTTGCCGAGCACGGATACCGCGGCACCTCGGTCCGCGCGATCACCAAACTCGCCGGAGCGAACCTGGCCGCCGTCGGCTACCACTTCGGCTCGAAGGCGGAGCTGATGGCCGCCGTCGCCCGCCGCGTGATCGAGCCCATCAACGCTGCCCAGTGCGCCGGGCTCGACACATTGCTCGCCCGGACCCCCGACCCATCGGTCAGCGAACTGGTGGAGGCATTCGCGGGGCCGCTGTTCGACGGGATGCCGGCCGGCGACGAGGGCGGCGCCCGGACGTCCCGGCTGATCGTGACGATCCTCAGCGACCCGGCCGAGGAGGCACGCAACTGGACCGGCCCGGCCGAGGACTCGGTCCGCGAGCGCTACCTCGCAGCCTTCGCGCGCGTACTGCCCGGCCTTTCCCCGGAGGAACTGCGGTTCCGGATGCGGGGGATCCTTGCCGTGACGGCCGTCGACCGCCTCGAGGTCCACCAGCAGCCCTCCCCTGGCTGTGTGTCCCCGGTAGCGGGCGAGGCGGCCCGGCGATGGGCGATCACGTTCCTGACGGCAGCGATGAGTGCGCCACCGACCCGGACCTGACGACCCAAGACAGACGCCGGCGGCGCGGGTCAGGCGGCGTTCGCCGTGTGGACGAGGGCAGTCCTCGATCCTGTTCAGCCAGGAGCTGTTGGCCGGGGTGTAGACGATCTCGGCGTTATTGGCAGCCGCCCACGCGCCGACCCGCCGGCAGCGCCTGGTCGTCAAGTGCGGCGAGTAGGGACCTCGGGCCGCTGCGACGGCACTTCCCTCCTCGGCTCGCCGCGCGTCAGCGGCGTCCTTTGGCCGTCGGCCGGACCAGCGCGAGCTATAAGGGGTGCGCTACGGGAGATCCCCGTGCCCCGCTGCCCGGTGCTGACGCGCCGTGGACGGCAGGGCAGACTGTCGGCGGACCACGCAGTGACGAGGCGCGGCGACGAGACCGGGAGGGGACCGATGACCGACACATCCACCCATCAGCACTCGGAGGCAGCCGGACCGGTGCACGTCACCGTGTGGGAGGACGGTGGAGCGGGCCTCCCCTCCGTCGTCCTGGTCCACGGGATCCTCACCTGGGGTGACGACGAGCAATACGGCTTCGCGGCGCAGCGCCCGCTGGCCGACCGGCACCGGCTGCTGGTGATGGACCGCAGAGGTTATGGACGCAGCCCGGACATCGCGCACAGCGACTGGTCGGTCGATGCCGAGGACATCGTCGGGCTCCTCGGTACCGGGGCTCATCTGGTCGGGCACGCGTATGGCGGGGTCAGCGCGATGGCCGCCGCCGTACGCCGTCCCGACCTGGTCCACTCGCTCACCCTGATCCAGCCCGGCGCGCTGCGGCCCGCCGAACGTCACCCGACCGTCGCCGAGGCGCTGGCGCGTGCCCGCGCGGCCACCGCTGCGCTGCCCGCCGACCTCACGCCCCAGGAGTTCCTGAGTGCGGCTACCGCATCGGTCGGCATGGCGACACCGGAGCCGACGCCGGCGCGGCTGCGCGCCGCGGCCGCCTCGATGGCCGAACGCCCCTGCTGGGACGCGGACATCCCACTCGGACCGCTGGCCGAGGCACCCTTCCCGAAGCTGATGATCTCCGGTGACTGGGACGGAGCGCCCGAGCAGTACCGAAGGTACGCCGGTGAGCCGCTGATCGCCTGCGCAGACTACGTCGCGGCGGCGATCGGCGCCGACCACCTGATCGTCCCCGGCTACTACCCCCACACGCAGCAGCCCGAACGAGTCAATGCCGCACTGCGGGAGTTATGGGACCACGCCGAGCGAACGTGACATCACTGTGCACCCGCCGTTTCAGAGGTGTCATCCGAGCACTGACGTCGACATGACGAGGCGGGGGCCGCATACACATCCGCCCCCGCCGGGCCACCGGAGCGCCGCGACGCTCCGAGGTACCGCTACGAGGCCGACGGTCCGGTCCAGTCGGCGGCCACATGGCCGATGCGCACCCGCTGCGGATGGTCGCCGACCGACACGGACGCGGTCTTCTCGCCCGTCGCGAAATCGATTGCGGTGACCCGGTCGGCACCGCTCTCGGAGACGACGCACGCGGTGCCGTCGCCGCTCACCGTCGCCCAGTACGGCTTCGAGGCCGGCACCAGGGGCCCTTCCTGGAGTGATTCCCGGTCCACGACGGTCGCGTAGTCGTCCATCGTCCCGGCCACGCACAGCTTCTTGCCGTCGGGGCTCATCGACAGGCCGTGGTGGCGGGAGTCGTTGACCCAGGTGGTGCGGTCCTCGCTGGTCTCAGGGTTCTTCGGGAGGGTCTTCGAGCGGGTGATCTTGTCCTTGGCCACGTCGTACTCCAGGAACCCGTTGAAGAAGGAGACCTGGAAGTAGAGCTTGGACTCATCGGGGGTGAAGGCGACGGGCCGGACGGCATCGGACAGGTCCTTGCGGCCGAAGGCGTCGAGCCGTTCGCGCATATCGATGACCTTGACCTGCCGATACGTGTTCGCGTCGACCACGGTGATGTGCCGGTCGCCCTTCGTCCAGTCCATCGACGGATCGTCCAGGGCGGTGTTGACCTCGCCGATCGACATGTTCCAGAGATACGTGCCGCCGTCGGTGAAGACGTTCTCATGGGGCTTGTCACCGGCGGAGAACGAACCGAGCTCCTTACCCGTCTCGATGTCGAGGACATGCACCGTGTTCGATGTCGAAGCCGACACCGCGACGCGTTTGCCGTCGGGGGACACGGCCATGTGGTCCGCGCGGAAACCCGACACGGGGAAGCGCCAGTTGATGTTGCCCGTCGTGACGTCGATCGAGACCACGTCGGCGAAGCTGGGCCGGGAGACGACGATGGCGGAGCCGTCCGGGGTCGAGTACATGTCGTCCACGAACTGGTCGTGCCCTTCACCCGGCCCCAGCCGGATCCCCAGGAAGAAGGCGAGCTTGATGGGGTTGAGGTAGATCTCGGTGAGCCGTTGGTCCTTGTCCGGTATGACGTTGATCCGGCCGATCCTGGCCATGTCGCCGGTGGATTTGATGACGTCGGCGGTGCCGTCCCAGTTGTTGCCCACGAACATCACCTCCCGCAGGCCGGCCGCCTTCGCCTGCGCGGAGGCGCTCACCGCCGTGGAACCGGTCACGGCCAGCGCCACGGCCGCGGCGAGGGAGAGCATCATTCGGGTGGAGCCACGGTGCTCGGGAGCCATGGTCACTCCATTCGAGAGGGGACCTGTCATCGTCGGGGCGCCGCTTACTGGAAAGTAATGAAGGTGGATACCTCTCACAAGAGCTCTGACGGCAAAAAATGACAGACTCTCAACTTCACCACGGACAAGGTCTGCTTTGATGCGCCGACTCCGCCCCGGCGCGGCTCGCCGCCCTCACCCAGGCCACAGCCCTGCTCCTTGCGGTGTCCCACCCCAAGGCTCGATCCTGGTCTGAAGAGCGAACGACCTGTTGGGCGTCCGTACGTTAAATCGAACGAAATGGAAGAGAAGGGGGAGAGCGTGAGCCTTTCCGAGGGGTCGGTCCGGAGCATGCTGGCCACGAATCTGCGGCGGGCCAGATCCGAGCGAGGGCTGTCCCTCTCCGAGCTGTCCCGGCGGTCGAAGATCGGCAAGGCGACGTTGTCGCAACTGGAGTCCGGGACCGGCAACCCGACCATCGAGACGGTGTTCAGCCTGTCGCGGGTGCTGGAGGTGCCGATCTCCGATCTGTTGGACGCCCGGCCCGCCGGGGAACTGACCGTCGTGCGCGCCGCGGACGTGGAGGTGCTCAGCGGCGAGGGGGTCGATCTGCGCCCGCTGCAGCGGATCGAGTCGGGCGATGCGGTTGTCGAGCTCTTCGACCAGCAGGTCCGGGCCGGGCGCCGGCAGGAGTCGCTCGGTCATGTGGGGACCGAGCACACCATCGTTCAGGCCGGCCGGCTCGGTGTGCGGGTGGAGGGCCACGAGGTGGAGCTGGGGCCGGGCGACTACGTGCGCTTCGACGCCTCTCGCCCGCACTCCTACCTGGCCCTCGACGGCGACGTGCGCTCGGTCCTGCTGCTGCAGTACCGGGCGGAGCAGCGGCTCCACCTGTCCGACCCGGCGCTCGGCGGCGGCCCCTGCGGCTCGGAGCGATAGCCGGCCGGAACGGTGCCGAACGCTGTGCCCGCGTAAAGAGGCGAGCGTGACCGTTGACACGCCCTCTGTCGCGTCATACGTTTTGCGCGTTCGGTTTAACGAACGAGGGGGTTCGATGTACGGAACGCGAACGCGGGTGGCGGTGCTGGGCGCCGGGATCGTCGGCTGCGCCTGCGCTCGCGAGCTCGCCCTGGCGGGCCTCGACGTCACCGTCGTCGACCGGGGCGCAGCCGCGTCGGCGACGACGGCGCACGGCGAGGGCAACGTACTCGTCTCCGACAAGGGCCCAGGACCCGAGCTGGAACTCGCCCAGCTCTCCAGGCGGCTGTGGCCGCAGGTGCTCCAGGCCGTCGCGGCGCGGTCCACGCATGCGGCCCAGGCGGTGGAGTGGGAGCCCAAGGGCGGCATCGTCGTCGCCACCACCGACGCCGGCGCCCGTGAACTGACCCGCTTCGCCGCCGATCAGCGCGCGGCGGGGGTGCACAGCGAAGTCCTCGATGCCGACGCGCTCGCCGAGGCCGAGCCGTACGTCACCCGTGAGTACACCGCCGCCCTGCACTACCCCAAGGACGCCCAGGTGCAGCCGGCCGCCGCGGCCGCCGCCCTGCTCACAGAAGCACTCGCGGCGGGCGCCACCCTGCGCACGGGCTGCGAGGCGCTCTCCGCGGTCACCCGCGGCGACCGGATCACCGGCGTCCGCACCTCGACCGGCCTGCTGGAGGCCGACTGGTTCGTCAACGCCGCAGGTCCCTGGTCCGGCGAGCTGTCCACCCGGCTCGGCGCACCCGTGGACGTCCGGCCCCGGCGCGGTGATGTGCTGGTGACCACGCCGCTGCCGCCGACGGTCTTCCACAAGGTCTACGACGCCGACTACGTCGGAGCGGTCGGCAGCAGCGCCGAGGAGTTGCAGACCTCGGCGGTGGTGGAGTCCACCCGCGGCGGCAGCGTCCTCATCGGCTCCTCGCGCCGCCGGGTCGGCTTCGACGACCGGCTGCGCCCGGAGGTGCTGTCGGCCATCGCCGCCAAGGCGCTGCGCCTGTTCCCGGCACTGGCCGGGGTGCCGGTGATGCGGGCCTACGGCGGATTCCGCCCCTACGTCCCCGACCATCTCCCGGTCATCGGCGCCGACCCCCGGCTTGCCGGCCTCTGGCACGTCGGCGGGCACGAGGGCGCCGGAATCGGCCTGTCGGTGGGCAGCGCGCTGCTGCTGCGCGAGCTGCTGCTCGACCAGCCGACCGACATGGACGCCACCCCGTTCCGTGTGGACCGCCCGGCCATACTGGGCGGCAGCACGGGCACCGCACGTGAGGAGACGGTATGAGTCCCAGACGTGTCCGCGCCGAGGCCGACGCCGTCGGACGGCAGGAGGGGCCACTGCGGATCATCGTCGACGGTGAGCCCGTCGACGGCATCGCGGGCCAGACCATTGCGGGCGTCCTGCTCGCCGCCGACCGGCTGTCCTGGCGCCGGCAACGTTCCGGCGCGCCCCGAGGAGTGTTCTGCGGCATCGGCGTCTGCTTCGACTGCCTCGTGACCGTGGGAGAGGACCGCGACGTACGGTCCTGCCGTCGCCGGGCCCGCGACGGCGACGTGGTGACCACCCAGACCCGACAGGCCGAACCCGGCCAGGGCCGGGAGGCGCAGGCGCTCCGGACCCGGGAGCCCGAGACCGGTCCATGACCCGTCGCCGCAGACCGGCCCGGTCCCCGAGCCGTGGACCGGGGACAGTTCCGACGTACCCGGAAGGAAGCCGAAATGACGCATCGTCATGTCGCGGTGATCGGAGCGGGACCCGCGGGCCTCGCCGCGGCGGAGGCCGCGCTGAGCGCCGGCGCCCGGGTGACGTTGATCGACTCGGCCGACCAGCCCGGGGGCCAGTACCACCGCATGCTGCCCGACGCCTACCACGCCGCCCGGCCCGAGCGGCTCCAGCACGGCTGGCGGGCCTTCGACCGGCGCCGCCGCCGGGTGCTCGCGCACCCGCGGTGCACTTGGTGGCCCGACACCTCGGTCTGGGCGCTGGAACGCCCGGACACCGAAGAGCCCGGAGTCCCGCGGGTGCACGTGCTGCGCGGCCCGGCCGACGGCGGCCGGCGGCGCCGCCTGACGCTCGACGCCGACGCGCTGGTGCTCGCCGTGGGCGCCCACGACCGCGTGTTGCCGTTCCCCGGCTGGGAACTGCCCGGCGTCTTCGCCGCCGGCGCGGCACAGGCGCTCGCCAAGGGCGAGCGGGTCGTGGTCGGTGACCACGTCGTGGTCGCCGGTACGGGACCGTTTCTGCTGCCGGTGGCCGCCTCACTGCTGGAGGCCGGCTCCCGGGTCCTGGAAGTGCTGGAGGCCAACACGGTGGGCACCCTGGCCCGCGGCTGGTCGCGACGGCCCTGGGAGCTGGCGGCCCAAGCCGGCAAGGCCGGAGAACTCGCCGAATACGCCGCCCTGTTGATCCGCCACCGCGTCCCCTTCCGGGCCGGCCGTACCGTCGTCGAGGCGCGCGGCGACGGCCGGGTCGAGGAGGTCGTCACCGCCCGGCTGCACGCCGACTGGTCGGTGGTGCCGGGCACCGAGCGCACGCTCGCGGTCGACGCGGTGTGCGCCACGCACGGCTTCAGCCCGCAACTGGAGCTGCCCCTGGCCGCGGGCTGTGCGCTGCGCCGCACACCGAGCGGTGAGTTCGTGGCCGTGGACGACGACCAGCACACCAGCTGTCCGGGCGTCTACGCGGCCGGTGAGATCACCGGTGTCGCGGGCGCCCCGGCCGCACGGTCGGAGGGCGCGCTCGCCGGCTGGCTCGCCGGCGGCGGCGACCCGGCCGCGCCCAGCCTGCGCCCGTTGCGCCGCGGCCGGGACCATGGCCGGGCCTTCGCCGAACGGCTGGCCACGGCGCACCCGATCGGCGAGGCCTGGCCCGGATGGCTGCGCCCGGAGACGGTCATCTGCCGCTGCGAGGAGGCCGACTACGCCTCGCTGTGCAGGGCCGCCGGCAACGAGGCCAGCGCAGGCACACGTGTCACCAAGCTGGAGACACGCGCCGGTCTCGGCCCCTGCCAGGGACGTGTCTGCGGCCCCACGGTCGCCGAACTCACCGCCCGGCTGACCGGCCGGCCCGCCGAGCGGCCGGTCGAGGGCCTGCCTGCGGCCGGGCCTCACCTCCGCCCGATCGCCCAGCCCATCCGGCTCGGCGAACTCGCCGCCGCCCCCGAACCATCCCCCGACAACCCCACCCCTCAAGCCGGTTGACGGCTTCAACTCTCCCCGGACCACCGGCCTCCCCGGCACACCGACCCCTCCCCGAAACACCGACCTTCCTGGAACGGAGCACAGTTCATGAGCCCCACCAAGAAGCACCATCCCTCTCTCGGCGGCGTCGTGGTCGCCACCGCCCTGCCGTACTACGAGGACGCCTCCGCCCCGGCCGGCCTGGCCGTGGACTACGACCGCTACGCCGAGCACTGCCGGTGGCTGGTGGACAACGGCTGTCACGGCGTCGGCCCGAACGGCTCGCTGGGGGAGTACTCGTCGCTGACCGACGCCGAGCGCCGCACCGTGGCCCGCACCGCGGTCGAGGCGGTGGGTGACTCGGGCACGGTGGTCGTCGGTGTGCACGGGGTCGGCTCGCACCAGGCCCGGCACTGGGCCGAGGCCGCGGCCGAGGACGGCGCCGACGGTGTGCTGTGCCTGCCGCCGACCATGTACCGTGCCAACCGCGGTGAAGTCCTCGCACATTTCGAGGCCGTGGCGTCCGTCGGCCTGCCGGTGATGGTCTACAACAACCCCATCGACACCAAGGTCGACCTGACCCCGGGCCTGCTCGCCGAGATCGCGCAGATCGACAACGTGGTCGCGGTGAAGGAGTTCTCCGGCGACGTGCGGCGGGTGCTGGAGATCAAGGAGCAGGCGCCCGACATCGAGGTGATCAGCGGCGCCGACGACGTCGTGCTGGAGAGTCTGCTGATGGGAGCCACCGGCTGGTTCGCCGGCTTCCCGAACGTCTTCCCCGCGGAGTCGGCCCGCCTGTTCGACCTGGCCACCGCGGGCAAGCTGGAGGAGGCCCGTGCGCTGTACGAGCCGCTGGTCGCGGCGTTCCGCTGGGACTCGCGCACCGAGTTCGTCCAGGCCATCAAGCTCGGCATGGAGCAGGTCGGCCGGTTCGGCGGGCCCTGCCGGCCGCCGCGCGGACCGCTGACGCCACAGATGCGTGAGCAGGTCCAGGCGGACATGGCCCGCGCCATCGCCTCCCTCGAACAGCCGGCCGCCTGATGCGCTCCGTCCGTACGATCAGCGCGGTCGACTCGCACACCGAGGGCATGCCCACCCGCGTTGTCACCGGCGGCGTCGGGCTGATCCCCGGGGACACCATGGCCGAGCGGCGCCGCCACGCCGTGGAGAACCTGGACGAATTGCGCCGGTTCCTGGTCGACGAGCCGCGCGGCCACTCGGCGATGAGCGGCGCGATCCTCCAGCCGCCGACCCGCCCGGACGCCGACTGGGGCGTGCTCTACATCGAGGTCAGTGGGTTCCTTCCGATGTGCGGGCACGGCACCATCGGCGTGGCCACCGTCCTGGTGGAGACCGGGATGGTGACGGTCACCGAACCGGAGACCACCGTACGGCTCGACACGCCGGCCGGGCTGGTCGAGGCGCGGGTGACCGTCCGCGGCGGCCGCGCCGAAAAGGTCACCCTGCGCAACGTGGACGCCTTCGCGCTCGAATTGGACGCCGCGGTGCGAGTGCCGGGGCTCGGGAGCGTCCGCTACGACATGGCGTACGGCGGCAACTTCTACGCTGTCGTCGAACTTGACCGGATCGGCCTGCCCTTCGACCGGGCGCGCAAGGAGGAGATCCTCGCCGCCGGACTGTCGATCATGCAGGCGGTCAACGAGCAGAACCGGCCGCTGCACCCGGCCGACCCGCTCATCGGCGGCTGCAAGCACGTGCAGTTCCTGGCCCCGGACTCCACCGCCCAGCACTCGCGCAACGCCATGGCCATCCATCCGGGCTGGTTCGACCGCTCACCGTGCGGCACCGGCACCTCGGCGCGGATGGCGCAGCTGCACGCGCGCGGTGAACTGCCGCTGCACACCGACTTCGTCAACGAGTCGTTCATCGGAACCCGCTTCACCGGCCGCCTGGTCGGCACGGCCGAGGTGGGCGGACTGGCCGCGGTCGTCCCCGAGTTCTCCGGACGGGCCTGGATCACCGGCACCGCGAACTACCTGCTCGACCCGAACGACCCCTTCCCGCACGGATTCGTGCTCTAAGAGCTGTCCCGTAACTGCTGGTCATGGGTGAGGACCTTGTCGTGTCCGGTGTGATCACGGCATCGTGGACGGAACCGAGGTCCCCACGCGTGACCACGCGTCCCGTCCGCACACTCCCCGTACGTCGTCACCGGAGGGACCCCATGTCCCGTTCAACTCCCGTCATACCCCGGGACAGAACGGCACCCGGAAGCGGGCTGTTCTCCCGGGAGGGAATCTTCCGCCTCAAGCCAGTCGACTCCTCCGAGGAGGAGACTGCCGGCGGACTCCGCCGGACCATGGGACTGTGGCAGCTGGTTGCCCTCAGCCTCGGCGGTCTGGTCGGCGCGGGTGTCTTCTCGCTCGCCGGAGTCGTGGCCCACGAGGACGCCGGACCCGGCGTGATGATCTCCTTCCTCGTCGCGATCATCGCCAGCGCCGCGGCGGCGCTGTGCTACGCGGAGTTCGCCGGCACCATCCCCAGGGCCGGCTCCGCCTACACCTACTCCTACGCCGCGCTCGGCGAGATCGTCGGATGGGCGATCGGCTGGGACCTGCTCCTGGAGTACACGGCCATCGTCGCCGTGGTGGCCATCGCCGTGTCCGGCTACCTCTCCTACATCCTGGAACACATCGGCGGCCACCTGCCGAACTGGATGCTCGGCGCCCCCGGCACCGGCCCCGGCCACCGGGTCGACCTGCTCGCCGCCCTGCTGTGTGTGTTCCTGGCCTTCGTCCTGTCCCGCGGCACAAAGGAGTCGGCGCGCTTCGAGACCGTCCTGGTGGTCGTCAAGCTGGGCATCGTCGCACTGGTCATCGTCGCCGGCGCGTTCCACATCTCCTCCGGCAACTACAGCCCCTTCCTGCCCTTCGGCATCGGCGGCGCGTTCACTGGCGCGGCAACCACGTTCTTCGCGGTCTACGGCTACGACGCGATGAGCGCGGCCGCGGAGGAGAGCGCCGAGGCGAAGAAGGTGCTGCCGAAGGCCATCGTGATCTCGCTCGCCATCGCCGCGGTCATCTACCTGCTGGTCTGCCTGGTGCTGCTGGGCATGCAGAACTACCGGGACATCGACGTCAAGAGCCCGTTCTCCAGCGCACTCGCTTCGGTGGGCCTGGGCGGACTCGGCATGGTCGTCGCCGTCGGCGCTGTCATCGGCATCACCACCTCCGCGTTCGCCAACATGCTCGCGGTGACGCGGGTCTGGTTCTCCATGAGCCGCGACGGGCTGCTGCCGCGGTCCTTCGCACGCAACCATCCCGAGCGGCACGTCCCCACCCGGGTGATCTGGCCGGTGGGCATCGGCTCAGCGCTCATCGCCGGGTTCCTGCCCATCCGGGAGGCCGCGGACCTGACCAACATCGGCATCCTGATGGCGTTCATCGTGGTGGCCGTCGCCGTCGTGGTGATGCGCAGGACCCGCCCCGACCTGCCCCGAGCCTTCCGCACCCCGCTGGTGCCCCTGGTCCCGGCCATCGGGATCGCCTTCTCGGTCTGGCTGATCAGCAACCTCGACTGGGTGACCTGGGTGCGCTTCGCGGTGTGGATGGCGCTCGGCCTGATCGTCTACGGCCTGTTCGGCTACCGGAACTCCACAGAGCACCGGTCCCGCGGCCACGAGGAAGGAGCAGCGCCATGACCGCGGTCGCCATGGCACCGGACCGGGCCGTCACCGTGGCCCAAGGCACGGCCCGGGTCTGGGCCGACACCGAGCCCGCCACCGGGCGGGCACACTGACGGCCGTGGCCGACGCCCTGGAACCTCCGAGCGGCCGGCGGGCCGCCCCGGCGCACGAAAGCTGGTGTGGCCGGACGACCCGACGTGACCGCGGTCACGGCTGCCGGCGATGGAACTGGCCGCGTTCGCCGCCGACCTGACCAGATGTATTCAGGAGGGGAGGTGGGCTCGGGCTGCCGCCTTGATCAGCGTGTTGCGCTGACGTGCCGTCAACTCTCCACGTGCCGCCCTTTCATCGGCGACCCTGGTGACCGCCTGCACCAGACCGCCTCTGTTCCGGAACGGCCCCCGGTCCCAGACCTCGTCGAGGAACGTCAGACGGTCCGTCCCCGGCCGGTTCTCGATGCCGGTGGCCGTGTCCCCGAAGACGATCTCGGGCTCGGCGCGTTTGAAGTACATGTGGTAATGGTCGGTGTCGGAGATGTAGAAGGGCACCAGGGTCAGGCCGTTGGTGGTGAACGTCATGGGCTCCCCGGTGGGGCGGATGGCCCGGCTCAGGTCGCGGCTGAGGGGGTAGTCCCGGTACAGGGTCAGGTTCTGGTACTCCGTGGCGGAACTGCGGATCACCAGGGGCACGGGGCCGTAGGCGATGGCCTGAGTGGCGGGGTCGTCCAGGGCGCGTTCGATGCGCAGCGTGAACGGCGCGGCGATCTCGACCCGGTCCCCGGTTCGCCAGGTCCGCTTCAGCGAGACGTAGCCGCCGGGTGTGGCGTCGACGCGCTGCCGCACTCCGTTGACCCGGACGGTGAAGCCGCGCTCGGCCCAGTAGGGCACCCGCAGTCTCAGGTCGAGGTGCCCGCCGCCGGTCACGGTCAGGGTGCTGGTGCCGGCCGGGTCGGTCGGGTAGTGGGTGGACTGGGTGATGGTCAGTCCGCGCTCCGGCCAGTTCAGGGTGGACGGCAGATAGAGGTTCACGTAGAGGGTGGAGCCGTCGGTGGAGCTGAAGTAGACGGAGTCCTGGAACTTCGCGTGGGTTTCCAGGCCGGTGCCGCCGCAGCAGGTGCCGAGGTTGCCGTACTCGCGCTGGGCCCCCGGATTGACCGGCACGAAGTACGTCAGCAGCGGGTCGGTGTCGCTGGAGGTGTTCTGACGCGAGGCGAGGATCTGGCCGTACAGGGTCCGCTCGTAGTACTGCATGTACTTCGGGTCCGCGGTATGGAAGAACAGGCTGCGGCTCAGTTTGAGCATGTTGTAGACACAGCAGGTCTCGGCGTTGGTCTGCTCGATGGTCGCGGCGATGACGTCCCGCGCGCCGAACATCTCCCCCGAGCCCGCCATGCCGCCGTCGACGTACGTGCGGTGCGGCACCACCATGTTCCAGAAGTTCTCGGCCGCGGTGAAGTACTTCCGGTCCCCGGTCTGTTCGTAGATCTCCAGGTAGCCCTGGTACTGGGGGATGTGCTGGTTGGCGTGCTCCCCGTCGAGGGTGTCCTGGTTCGCCACCGCGGCCTCGAGCAGGTAGGTGTTGTCGAAGCACTGAGCGGTCGTCAGGTATTTCTCCTCGCCGGTGAGGGCGTACAGATCGGCCATGACTACGGGCATCGCGTTGTACTCGCCGGCGATATAGATTTTCCACATCCGGTCGAGTTGGGTCCTCGGCAGATGGCCGAGTCTGCTGTACGCCCAGTCGCCCATGCCCAGCACGATGCCGAGCGCCTGCTCGCTGCCCGCGTGCTGGTAGGCGTCGAGCAGCCCGCGCATGATCATGTGGCAGGTGTACCAGGGCGCCCAGATCTTGGGATAGGTCGCGTACTGCTCCAGCAGGATGAACTGCGTCTCCGGATACGCGGCCAGGTAGCCGGCGTGGCTCGGCGCCCCGGGGTCGTCCGTGCCGACCAGGGCGGCCAGGGCGTCCTGGCACTCGCCGAGTGCGGTGACCATGTAGTCGGCCTTCTCCTTGTAGGCCCGCTCGCCGGTGCCGGCGTACGCCAGGCTGAGGGCGCTGAGGAAGTGTCCGGCGTAGTGGCCTCTGAGGTTGCCGTCCGTGGTCTCCCAGCCGCCGGGCGGCTGGGCTCCGTGGGTGTCCAGCCCGGCGTTGGTGCGGAAGACGGCGAGCATGCGGTCGGCTGGGTAGGTGTGCAGGAAGTTCAGCACGCGGTCGCGGTTGTCGGTGAACAGGCTCGGGCCGAGCGTCACTCGGGTGTTGTCGAACGGCTTGACGACCCAGGACGAGGGCGTTGCAAGGGCGGGTGCCTGGGTGACGCCGGCCTTGGAGCTCGTGCCCGCTGTCCCGGCCGTCGTGGGTGTCGCTGCTCCGGCCGCCGCCGGGAACATGGCCTGGAACGCCGGTATGGAGGTGGCGAGTGCGGTCAGCCGCAGAAGGTCGCGGCGTGGAAGTTCGGACATGGCGGTCTCCTCTGATGCCAAAAGCCACGAATGGCGCGGTGACGCGCTACGCGGTATGGGCCGTCATCCAGCTTGGCCGCGTCCCACGGCAGCCCGTCGGACATCCGATGCCCGCATCGGCACAGACCTGCTCGATGTCATTGACGCCCCCAGCGGTGCTATTGCACTGTGAAATTGCACTGCGTGGGGCTGAGCGTAGAGCCCAGCTCAGATGAACGGCAATGGGCCAACGCAAAATTTCCGGGGCTCCGGCAGTGCGGGAAGGCCGGCGACACTGCCGGGGAAACCGGCACTACATGGTCCGCGTCAGCGCAGAACCCGGGCATAAGTATCGCAGTTGTACATCTTGATGGCCGGCCCAGCTCGTCAGCACCCCAGCCCGTGGAGTAGGGCGTGCAGTCCGTGGGTCACGTTCGCCGCAACTTCGGTTGCGTGGGACCTTGGCAGTGACCTTCCAGCAGCCTATGGTTTCAGCGCAATGCCACATGGCACTGGGAGGTATTGTGGCGTTTGCACAGGTCAAGAAGTATCCGGATGGGTACGCGGGTGCTGTATGGACGTCCTCCGGGGCTGTGCGTCCCGTCTCGGCGGTCCACATCACCGGCGGGCTGCTCCGTCAGTGGCAGCGGAGGAACAGCGAGGCGACCATCCCGCACACCATCAAGCAGCTGCGCGCCGCGGGCAATGTTGCCAACCTCGAGCGCCTGCTGGCGGAGAAGCCTCCGCCCTACCGGGGCCGGTACCCGTTCCTGGACACCGACTTGTACAAGACACTCGAAGGACTGGCGTACGAGATCGGCGCCGGCACCGCTCCAACCGGTGCGCAAGAGTTCTTCGACGAGGTCGTCGGGCTGCTGGAACAGGTCCAGTCCGAGGACGGTTATCTCAACTCCCGTTTTCAGGACCCCGACGCCCCCAAGCAGCCCTGGGAGGACATCGCTTGGGGGCACGAGCTGTACACCTTGGGCCACCTGATCCAGGCCGCCGTGGCGGCCAACCGCAGGATGGGCGACGGCCGGTTGCTCGCGGTGGCGGTGAAGTTCGCCGACCTGGTGGTGGCGCGGTTCGGTGTGGGCGGCGAGGAGGTCACCTGCGGCCATCCCGAGGTGGAGATGGCTCTGGTCGAGCTGTTCCGGGAGACCTCGAACCGTGACTACCTCGTCCAGGCGCAGCTGTTCGTGGACCGGCGCGGCCGAGGGCACCTGAAACACAGCATCTTCCCGCCCGAGTACTTTCAGGACCACCTGCCCTTCCGTGACCTGCCCTCGGTCACTGGGCACGCCGTGCGTATGGCGTACCTGGCCGCGGGCGCGACCGACGTGTACCTGGAGACCAGGGACCGCTCGCTGCTTCAGACGCTGGAGCGGCTCTGGGACGACATGGTCGCCACCAAGCTCTACCTCACCGGCGGACTGGGCAGCCGCCACTCGGACGAGGCGATCGGCGACCGGTACGAACTGCCGTCCGAGCGTTCCTACAGCGAGACCTGCGCCGCCATCGCCACCATGCAGTGGGCATGGCGCATGTTCCTGGCCACCGGCGGTGCCACATACCTGGACGTCTTCGAACGGGTGCTGTTCAACGCCTACGCCGTGGGCCTCTCGCTGGACGGCAGGGCCTTCTTCTACGACAACCCGCTCCAGCGCCGCCCGGACCACGAACAGCGCAGCGGCGCGGAGAGCGGCGGTGAGCTGCTGCGCCGGTCCTGGTTCGGCTGCCCATGCTGCCCACCGAACATCGTCCGGTGGATGGCGCAGCTCGGCGACTACATGGCCGCGGAGCGCGGAGACACGCTCTTCGTCGCCGCCTACGCCGAGGCGCGCATCGAGACGGACGCCCTGACGCTGACGATGGAGACGGCCTACCCCTGGGACGGCGACGTGCGGCTGGTCATTGACCGGGCGCCCGGCCGGTCGTACGCGCTGGCCCTGCGCGTCCCGGCCTGGACCAAGGACGTAACCCTGGCAGTCAACGGCGAGGCGGTGACGGCGGCCCCGCGCGACGGCTGGCTCACCGTGGAGCGGGAGTGGGCGGTTGGAGACGAGGTGCGGCTCGGCCTGCCGATGTCGGTCAGGGCACACGGCTCGCACCCCTACCTGGACGCCACCCGCGGCGCGGTGGCCGTCACCCGCGGTCCGCTGGTCTACTGCGTCGAGCAGCAGGACTCCCCGGCAAACCTGGACGACTTGGTCCTTGGCGTACCCCAAATCATCGACGCGCACGCCGAGATGAACCAGGACCTGCTGCCCGGAGCAATCACCCTACGGTTGGCGGCGGACGTGATTCCCCCATCCTCTGCCGAGCTGTATCCGGAGCTGCCGGCCGAACCCGTTTCGCCGCAGGCGACGGCGCCCGTGACCCTCACCCCCTACTTCCTGTGGGGCAACCGCAGGCCTGAGGCCATGCGGGTGTGGGTCAGGTCCCGGTGAATCCAGTCCACTCATCGAAAGAAGGAGCCATGAGGAGATCGGCAGCTCTCGCCGCCGCGGTGACGGCCACCGCGCTGACACTCACCGCCTGCCAAGGCGGCGGTCCCGCGACCTCCGCCGGCGGGCAGCGGGCGGCCCAGGGCGGCACCGTCCACATCTTGGCTACCGCGGACTTCTCCCACCTGGATCCGGTGCGCGGCTGGGACGGCGGCGTCAACAACTTCTACCGGCTCATCTACCGGGGCCTGACCACCTTCGGTGCCGCCCCCGGCAAGAAGGGAACCAAGATCGTCGCCGACCTCGCCACCAACACCGGCACCCCGTCCGACGACGCGAAGACCTGGACCTTCACGCTCAAGGACGGCCTCTCCTTCGAGAACGGCACCCCGATCACCAGCGAGGCCGTGAAATTCGGCGTCGAACGCGCCTGGGACCCCGAGGCCGGTATCGGCTCGCCGTATGCCAAGCTGCTCATCGACGCACCCAAGGACTATCGGGGCCCCTACCGGAGTGGCGACCTCCACTCGATCGAGACCCCGGACGCCAGGACGATCGTCTTCCACCTCAAGAAGCGTTACCCGGACTTCCCCAGCGCGCTCGCCCTGCCGAACTTCACCCCCTTCCCCAAGGGCACCGGGGCGGGGGATGCCTTCGACACCAGGCCCATAGCGTCCGGCCCGTACAAGGTGGCCGGCTACCAGCGCGGCTCCTCGCTCAAGCTGGTGCGCAACCCCCACTGGAAGAAGGAGACCGACCCGGTCCGTGCCGCCAAGCCGGACTCCTACGCGTGGACCTTCGGCCTGGACGCCGCCACCATCGACGAGCGGCTGCTCGCCGGGCAGGGCACCGACGCCGACGCCATCGGTGGCACGATGCAGGCGGCGACCGTGGCCCGGATCCAGACCCCGCAGCTCAAGGCGCGCACGTTGAGCGGCCTGGCCGGCTGCACCACCTATATGGGTCTGAACACCACGAGGAAGCACCTGAGCGACGTGCGGGTGCGCCAAGCGATCAACTACGCGATCAACAAGGACAACGTGGTGGCCGGGCTGGGCGGCAGTCTCCTGGCGAAGAAGGCGACCTCGATCGAGCCGCCGACCATCCGCGGCCGGAAAGACTACGACCTGTACCCGTACAACGTGGCGAAGGCCAAGCAACTCCTGGCCGAGGCCGGGCTCGCCAAGGGCTTCACCATGACCCTGGACACCCGCCCGGTGCCGAAGATGCAGGCGGTCGCGGTGGCGATCCAAGAGTCCCTGAAGCACATCGACATCGACGTCAAGATCAACAACATCGACACCTCCAGCTTCTACGAGGTGATCGGCACACCGTCGCGCCAGCACGACGCCGCCGTCACCGGCTGGTGCCCCGACTGGGCCTCCGGTGCCACGTTCCTGCCGCCGCTCTTCGACGGCCGGAACATCGCGCCCAAGGGCAACCAGAACATCTCCCAGCTCGACGACAAGAAGATCAACGAGCGCATCGACGAGATCGCCGCGGTGACCAACGTCGCGGCGGCTGATGCCGCGTATGGCGAACTGGACCAGATGATCATGGAGCGGGCGCCCATCGTGCCACTGACCTACGACAAGGTCGTCACCGTCATGGGGGAGAACGTCGCGGGCGCCTACCTGTCCGACGCCTACTCAGGCGGCATCGATCTGGTCTCCGTCGGTCTGAAGGACCCGGGCAAGTAACGCCATGTCCACCACCGCACCCATACGCCGTGTCACATCCGGCCCTGAGGCGGGCGCACAAGGCCCACCCACCTGGGCGGGTCGCCGTGTCCTGCACACCTTGCTGCATGACCGGGGAGCCGTGCTCAGCGCCGGCTTTCTGCTGCTCATCGTGGTGATGGCGCTCGGCGCGCCCGCCCTCGCCGCCATCACCGGCCACGGCCCCGACGAGTTCGACCCCTCCGCCATCAACACCGACCTCGGGGGGCTGCCCAAGGGAGCACTCGGCGGCATCAGTGCCGAACACTGGTTCGGTGTCGAACCGGGGAACGGCCGTGACATCCTGGCCCGCATCGCCTACGGCGCCCGCGTCTCGATCCTCATCGCGCTGTCGGCCACCTTTCTGACCACGCTGCTCGGAGTGGTCCTGGGCATGCTGGCCGGATTCTTCAGGGGCTGGATCGACCAGGGGATCTCTCGGTTCATGGACTTCCTGATGGCCTTTCCCGCACTGATCTTCATGATCGCGATCCTGTCGTCGCTGCCGAGCGGCAACCGGTCGGTCCTGCTGGTCGTGGTGATCAGCGTCTTCGGCTGGCCGTATCTGGCGCGGGTGATCCGCGGGCAGACGATGACCCTGGTGAACCGGGAGTTCGTGGAGGCGGCCAGGGCCTCGGGCGCCTCCACAGCCGCGCTGGTGTTCCGGGAGATCCTGCCCAACCTGCGCAACTCGCTCATCGTCATGACCACGCTGGCCGTCCCCGGCTACATCGGCACCGAGGCGGGCCTGTCCTTCCTCGGCGTCGGCGTTGCCCCGCCGACACCCTCGTGGGGTCAGATGATCTCCAGTTCGGTCGGCTGGTACGCGGTGGACCCCATGTACTTCGCGATCCCCGGCGTGTTCCTGTTCCTCACCGTGCTGTCGCTGACCGTACTCGGCGACCGGGTGCGCGCAGCCATTGACTCGGGGGAGGCGTCCTGATGGCCCGCTATATCGCGGGACGGATTGCCGGTGTGCTGGTGATCCTCTTCCTGGTCTGCCTGTTCACCTTTGTGATCTTCTTCAAGCTGTCGCCCGATCCGGCGCTCATGATCTGCGGCAAGACCTGCACCCCGGGGCGGATCGACCAGATCCGTACCATGCTCGGGCTCGACGAGCCGTTCCCCACCCAGTTCTGGCACTTCCTGAGCGGCCTGTTCGCCGGCCGCGACTACGGGACGGGTGTCGGCCTGACCCACTGTCCGGCGCCGTGCCTGGGCTACAGCTTCCAGACCAATCAGCCGGTGTGGGAGATGATCCTGCAGCGGCTGCCGGTCAGCGCCACCGTGGCGATCGGCGCGGCGGCGCTGTGGCTGCTGGTCGGGGTCGGCGCCGGCCTGCTGAGCGCGGTCAAGGAGGGAACGTGGTGGGACCGTGGCGTCATGGGCCTGGCGCTGGGCGGCTCCAGCATTCCCAACTACGTGCTCGCCCTCGCGTTGCAGTACGTACTGGTCGTCCAGCTTCAGATTCTGCCGTTCCCCTCGGCCGTCTCCCTCTCCGAGGACCCGGTGCGCTGGTTCCAGTCGTACCTCATGCCGTGGATCGTGCTGGCCACCGGGTACGCCTGCCTGTACGCACGGCTGACCCGGTCCAACGTGATCGACACGTTGGCCGAGAACTTCATGCGCACCGCCCGCGCCAAGGGGCTGAGCCCGGTGCTCACCATGCGCCGGCACGCGTTGCGTCCCGCGCTCACCCCGGTCACCACGATCTTCGGGATGGACTTCGCCGCGCTGCTGGGCGGTGCCCTGATCACCGAGACCGTCTTCGGACTCAACGGGGTCGGCAAAATGGCCGCCGACTCGATCGCCAAGAACGACCAGCCGGTGATCATGGCGGTGACCCTGCTGGCGGCCTTCTTCGTGGTGATGGGAAACGTCGTGGTCGACCTCGTCTATACAGCTCTGGACCCGAGAGTGAGGATCGCGGCGAAATGAGCGACCTGCTTGTCGTTGAGGACCTCACGGTCACCTTCCCCACCACACGGGGCCCTGTGGACGTCGTCCGGGGGGCCGCCTTCACCCTGGCGGCAGGCGAGACCATCGGGATCGTCGGCGAGTCCGGCTCCGGAAAGTCCATGACCAGCCTCGCGATCATGGGCCTGCTCCCCAAGGGCGCCAGGACAAGCGGCAGCATCCGGCTCGACGACGCCGAGTTGCTGGGCCGCAGCGACCGCGAGATGCGCACGATCCGCGGCGACCGGATCTCCATGATCTTCCAGGATCCGCTGTCGTCGCTGAACCCGTACTACACGGTGGGCCTGCAGATCGAGGAGATGTACCGGGCGCACCGGGGTGGCTCCCGCCGTGCCGCGCGGAAGATCGCGATCGAGGCCCTGGAGCAGGTGGGCATTCCGGAGCCGGGCAAGCGGGTGGACCACTACCCACACCAGTTCTCCGGTGGGCAGCGACAGCGCATCATGATCGCCATGGCGCTGGTCTGCTCTCCCGCCCTGCTCATCGCCGACGAGCCGACGACCGCGCTGGATGTGACCGTACAGGCGCAGATCCTCCGCCTCCTGGCGGACCTGCAGCGTGAGACCGGCACTGGAATGGTCTTCATCACCCACGACCTGGCGGTGATCAGCTCGATCGCCACCCGGGTCCTGGTGATGTGCCGCGGCGAACAGGTCGAGTACGGCACGGCCGAGCAGGTCTTCGCCGAGCCCCGGCACCCCTACACCCGGATGCTGCTGGAGAGCATCCCGCGCATCGACGACGAGGTGATGTCATGAGCGAACCGCTGCTGCGGGCCGGGGAGCTGACCAAGCGGTACACCGGCCGGGGTCCGCTGGGCCGTAAGAGCGAGTTCACCGCGGTCGACCGCGTCAGCTTCGAGGTCGCCCCGGGCGAGACACTGGCCGTGGTGGGCGAGTCGGGCAGCGGCAAGTCCACCACCGCCCGCATGGTCGCCAGGCTCATCGAGCCGACTGCCGGCACGCTGGAGTTCGAGGGAGCGGACATCACCCGCGCGAAGGGGGCCGCGCTGGCCCGCTACCGCAGCAGCGTGCAGGTCGTCTTCCAGGATCCCTACTCCTCGCTCAACCCGCGGCACACCGTGGAGCGCATCCTGATGGCGCCCCTGATGTACCAGGGGCTCGAGCCCAAGGGCGGCAGGCGGGCCTACACCAAGGAGCTGATGGAACGGGTCGGCCTCGATCCCGACCACTCTCAGCGCTATCCCCGCCAGTTCTCCGGCGGCCAGGCCCAGCGGATCGGCATCGCCCGTGCGCTGGCCGTCAACCCCAAGCTGGTGATCTGTGACGAGGCGGTCTCGGCCCTGGACGTCTCGGTGCAGGCGCAGGTGATCGAGCTGCTGCTGCGGCTCCAGCAGGAGAGCGGCTTCAGCTACGTCTTCATCGCCCACGACCTCGCCGTGGTCCGCCAGATCGCCCATCGGGTGGCGGTCATGAGCAAGGGCCGGATCATCGAGCAGGGTCCGTGCGCTCAGGTCTTCACCAGCCCTCAGGACCCGTACACCCAGACCCTGCTGGCCGCGATACCCCGGATCAACCCGGAGTGGGACCGCCGGCGGCGCGAGTACGAAAGGACAGCCACCGGTTGATCGCCGCGAGTTACACGATTCCCGGAATGCACGTGCGCGAGCATGTCGAAGAGGTCCCACTCGACTGGTCCGATCCCGCCGACCCGGGCAGGATCACGGTCTTCGCCCGGGAGCTGGTCGACCCTGTGCGGGCCGGGGAGGACCTGCCGTACCTGCTGTACCTGCAGGGCGGGCCGGGCGGCAAGGGTCCCAGGCCGCTCACACCGACCGGCTGGATCGGCCAGGCGCTGAAAACCCACCGGGTGATCCTGCTGGACCAGCGCGGCACGGGCCGCAGCTCCCGAATGCACGGGCGCACGATGCGTGCCTTCGGCGACGCCCGGCGGGCCGCCGACCACCTGGCCTGCTTCCGGGCCGACTCGATCGTGGCCGATGCCGAGCACCTGCGCAAGAACGTCTTCGGCGGTAGGCGCTGGACGACTCTGGGCCAGTCCTACGGCGGCTTTCTCACCATGACCTACCTGTCCAAGGCGTCCGAGGGCCTGAGCGCGTGCTACGTCACCGGTGGCCTGCCCGCTCTGGAGCCGGACGCGGCGGAGGTCTACCGGCGCACCTATCCGCGGGTCGAGGCGAAGAACGCCGAGTTCTACCGGCGCTATCCGCACCACGTGGAGCTGGTCGGCAGGATCGCGGACCGGCTGGCCGCCGGTGATGTGCTGCTGCCCGACGGGGACGTGCTCACGGTACGGCGGCTGCAGTCGCTCGGTATCGACTTCGGGATGAAGCCGGGATACGAGCGCATGCACTGGCTGCTGGACGAAGCGCTCCATGGTGACGAGGTGACAGAGGTCTTCCTGCACCAGGTGCTCGCTCGCTCCTCCTACAGCGACAACCCGCTCTTCGCCGTACTGCAGGAGAGCATTTACGGCTCGGGCAAGGGCGCCACCGCCTGGGCTGCCGAGCGGGAGCGCGCCGCACATCCGCAGTTCGCCGAGACGGCCAGGCCGCTGCTGTTCACCGGCGAGATGATCTATCCCTGGATGTTCGAGGAGATCCGCTGCCTGCGGCCGTTCCGTGCCGCCGTCGAGCTGCTCGCCGAGCACGAGGACTGGCCGGCGCTGTACGACCTCGGCCGGCTGGCCGCGAACGAGGTCCCCGTGGCCGCCGCCGTGTACTACGACGACATGTACGTCGACGCGGGCCTGCAGCTGGAGACGGCCGCCCGCGTTGGCAACACCCAAGTCTGGGTCACCAACGAATACGAGCATGACGGCATCGGGGACGACCGAGTCTTCGCCCGGCTGACCGAGCTCGTCCGCGCCATCGGAGGAGGCATCGAAAGTGAGTGAGGGCAAGCTGCCCCGGCTGGCGGAAATCCCCGCCTTCATCGAGTACATGGGACAGGGCTGGGGCACACCGGACCGCATCCCGTCCGTCGTGCCGGGAGCCGCCCGCGCGGCGGCTGCGCACCGCGACCGGCTGCGCACCGCGCTGCCCGGCCGGACGGTCGTGGTCGCCGCCGGGACGGCCCCGGTCCGCAGCAACGACTGCTTCTACGACTTCCGCGTCGACAGCGACTTCTACTGGCTGACCGGGTGCGCCGTGGAGCAGGCCGTGGTGGTGGTCGGTGAGAGCCGCGCGACCCTCTTCCTGCCGCCGCCGGCCTACCCGGGCGAGACGGGGTTCTTCGCCGACGCCGCCCACGGCGAGCTGTGGGTGGGCGCGGCACCCTCGTTGGCCGACTGGTCGGCGGCGCTGGACATCGAGGTGCTGCCGCTGGACCGGCTGGAGGGCGTACTCGTGGGCCTGGCCGCGCCGATGTACGGAGGACCGGGCTGGGAGGAGCCCTCCGAGGAACTCGGCCGGGTGCTGGCCGAGTTCCGCATGATCAAGGACGAGTGGGAGATCGGCCAGCTGCGCGAGGCCGTGGACAGGACGGTCGAGGGCTTCGCCGCGGTGCTCAGGGAGCTCCCCACCGCGGTGGCCGGAGCGGGCGAGCGCTGGCTGCAGGGGACATTCGACCGCTATGCGAGGACGTACGGCAACGGTCCCGGCTACGCCAGCATCGTGGGCAGCGGCAAGCACGCGCCCACCCTGCACTGGGTCCGCTGCGACGGTCCCGTGCTGCCGGACGAACTCCTGCTCCTCGACATGGGCGTGGAGGTCGCCAGCCACTACACGGCTGACGTCACCCGGACATTCCCGGCCTCAGGCCGCTTTTCCCCGATCCAGCGCCAGGTGCACGACCTGGTGGAAAGGGCCCACCGGGCGGCCCTTGCCCAGGTGGCGCCGGGGCGCCGGTTCACCGATTTCCACCATGCGGCCATGGAGGTCGTCGCCCAGGGACTGCACGACTGGGGGCTACTTCCTGTCTCGGTCGATGAGGCCCTCTCGGAGAAGGGTCAGCACCACCGCCGGTACCTGGTCTGCGGCATCGGCCACCACCTGGGCCTGGACGTGCACGACTGCGCCCGGTCCAGTACCGAGGCCTACCAGGGCGCCGCGATGGCACCGGGCATGGTGCTGACCGTGGAGCCGGGCCTCTACTTCCACGCCCACGACCTGACCGTGCCGCCGGAACTGCGGGGTATAGGGGTGCGCATCGAGGACGACCTCCTGGTCACGGAGGGCGGCGCGGAGATCCTTTCGGGCGCTCTGCCGCTGGACACCGAGGGCCTGGAGCAGTGGATGGAAAATACCGCAACGTGACATTGCACTGATAGGGTTCCTTGGTTCCTCAAACCCCCACGTTCGTAAGGAGATTACGCATGACCACCCCAGCGCGTCCGTGGCACGGTGTGCACGTCGCAACGGCGCTGCCCTTCAACGCCGACCTGTCCATCGACTACGACGGATACGCCGAGCACGTACGGTTCCTCGCCGCCAACGGCTGCGACGGAGTCTGCCCCAACGGCTCCCTGGGCGAATACCAGACCCTGTCGGACGAGGAGCGCGCCCGCGTCGTGCGCACCGCGATCGAGGCCGCCCCCGAGGGCTTCGGCGTCATGCCGGGTGTGGCGGCCTACGGCGCGCTGCAGGCCCGCCGCTGGGCCGAGCAGGCGGCCGAAGCCGGCGCGTCCTCCGTTCTGCTGCTGCCGCCCAACACCTACCGCGCCGACCGGCGGACCGTTGTCGAGCACTACCGTGAGGCGGCCAAGGCGGGCCTGCCGATCGTCGCCTACAACAACCCCATCGACACCAAGGTCGACCTCACCCCGGACCTGCTTGCCGAGCTCCACCACGAGGGTCTGGTCGTAGCGGTCAAGGAGTTCACCGGCGACGTCCGCAGGGCGTACGAAATCGCCGAGCTGGCCCCCGGCCTGGACATCCTCATCGGCTCCGACGACGTGCTGCTGGAGGTGGGCCTGGCCGGCGCCGTCGGCTGGATCGCCGGATACCCCAACGCGATCCCGCGGAGCACGGTGGAGCTCTACCGCCTGGCCACCTCCGGCGACCCGGCCGACATCGCCCGCGCGCTGCCGATCTACCGCGATCTGCACCCACTGCTGCGCTGGGACTCCAAGACCGAGTTCGTCCAGTCCATCAAGCTGTCGATGGATCTCGCCGGACGCAAGGGCGGTGCCTGCCGCCCGCCACGCACCGCGCTCTCCCCGGAGGTCGCCACCCGGATCACCCGCGACACCGAGGCCGTCCTCGCGAAGGGCTACAAGTGAGGTCCCGGCGCACGTTCCATGCGGTCGACTCACCCGCCGAGGCCATGCCGACCAGCCTCGCCGTGGGCGGCGTGGGCACGATCCCCGGCGCCACCATGGCCGAGCGCCGGCTGTGGTTCATGGCAGACGGCAACGACGTCCGCACCCAGCTGATGTACGAGCCCCGCGGCCACGCGGCGATGAGCGGCGCCACCCCGCAGCCGCCCACCCGCCCGGACGCTGATGACGGCGTCGTCAACGAGTCTTTCACCGGCACCCGATCCACCGGACGGCTGCTGGGTACGATGGGCGGGCGACCGGCCGTACTGGCGTCCATCACCGGCCGGACCTGGGTCACCGGGAGCTCGCAGTTCCACCTCGACCCGACCGACCCGTTCCCCGCCGGATCCCTGCTGTGAGGAGTACGCGATGAGCACCTCGAGGTCGCTTCCCGGCCTGCAGGCGCTGCCGAAGCACGAGACCCGGCGGGAGCAGATCAGGGAAGCCCTGCGAGCGGCCATCATCTCCGGTGAGCTGAACCCTGGAACGGTCTATTCGGCGCCCACACTCGGCGCCAGGTTCGGCGTGTCCCCCACACCGGTACGCGAGGCCATGCTCGACCTGGTGAAGGAGGGCCTCGTCGTCGCGCAGCCCAACAAGGGCTTCCGGATCACCGAAGTGTCCGAGGAAGACCTCGACAACCTGGCCGCCGTTCGCCTGCTGATCGAACCGCCCACCGTGCGCGACATCACGACCCTCATCCCCGAGGCGGATTTCCCCACGCTGCGCTCGCTGGCACAGGACATCGTCGACGCGGCCGAACGCGGGGACCTGGTCCGCTACATCGAGGCGGACCATGTCTTCCACCTCACCCTGCTCGGTTACAGCGGCAACCGCTACCTGGTGGACGTGGTGGCCGGACTGCGCTCACAGACCCGGCTGCTGGGCCTGACCCCGCTCGTGCAGAGCGGCAGGCTCGGCACGTCGGCGGCTGAGCACCACGAGCTGATGAATTTCATCGAAGCGCGCGACCCAGTGGGCGCCGAGTTGCTGATGCGCCGGCACATCGGCCATGTCCGGGGCCTGTGGGCCCGCAGAGCGGAGGAACAGCCGTGACCGGGCAGGCCGCGGACCTCGTGGTCATCGGGCGGGCGTGGTGGGCGCGGCCTGAGCCTACTTCGCCGCCCAGGCTGGACCGCGGACACCGCGAGCACCGCAGTAGTCGGTCAGGCGTAGTGGCTCGCCGCGGGTCAGCAAGGCGGCGGCGACCGACTTCACTGGCGGCCGAGTGGAGGCAGCACGTGCCGCTCTTCACATCCGCTGTCCCAGCCAGCGCAGCGAAGCAAGGCCCAAGGCGGTCATCATAGCCACGAGGTTGCGATCGGCGGCCGGCCCAGCCGCGGCGGCCACTTTCAAGAGGAATCCCGCCTGCAGTGCCAGCATTTCATTGACGCGGACGGGATCAAGGTCACGGATCAGGGGGTGGCGCTCTGCGATGGGCTGTGGCTCCACACCGCTGAGCCACGCGCTCGACAGCAGTGTGACCGCGTCACAGTGCCAGGGTCCGATCCAGGCATGCGGCCAGTCGACGACGAAGACACGGTCCGCGGCGAGCATGATGTTGAACGGGTACAGATCTCCATGCAGGAGGGTGCTGCCGATGAGGGAGGCGTTCTGTTCCAGGACGACGAGGTCGTCGAAATGGCGGGCCGCCCACGGCGACAACTCCTCCACCTTGGCCCTCACGGCGTCATCCGCAGCCACCTCCAGCCATCCCCCGAGGCGCGGCTTGCTCAAGATTGCCTTGTCCACGGGCGATGGCGTCAGGGCCTCGGTCATGCCGGTGACCGCCGCGAGCACCCTGTCGAGTTCATCCGGCTGCCACGGCTGGGCGGGCAAACGTCCGGGGATGTCCTCCAAGGCCAGCACCACCCAGGTGCCGTCGTCGTACGCATCGAGCAACCGCGGTGTCGGCGCTTCCGCGGGGAGTCGCTGTGAGACCGCGGTCTCCCGGCGGTGGAAGTCCGCCACTGCCGGCGCCACCAGCGAGCTCGCTGCCTTGATGAATGCACGTTTGCCGTTCGCCAGGTGCACTCGCGCGGCCATGCCTTCGGAAAAGCCGCCTGGCTGGACGCGCTGGCAACCGGGCTGCCGAGCATCTGCTCGATCCGGGCCGTCACCTCATGACGATCATTTGTAAGAGCGCTGCCCGGACGTGACCTCAACGTCCCAAGCGATCTGATGCAGCACTGGCCGACGGTACTTTCCCCCTCCTCGACATGACCACCCGACGGGCGACTCAGTGATGCCCCTGGGGTGGTCAGCCAGTCTTGGCCGGTTCCTCGGTTCGGGCTCGGGTGCTGGCGAAGCGGTAGGAGTCGGTGCCGGTCTCGATGATGGTGCCGTTGAAGGTGAGGCGGTCGACGATGGCCGCGCAGAGGCGGGGGTCGGCGAAGGTCTTGGTCCAGCCTCCGGAGGACTCGTTGGAGGCGATGGCGACGCTGTTCTTCTCCTCGCGCTCGGTCAGGACCTGGAAAAGCAGTTCGGCGCCATGACCGTCGAGTCCATGTAGCCGAGTTCGTCGATGCAGAGCAGGTCAACGCGGCCGTAGCGGGCGATGGTCTTGTTCAGTTGCCTCTCGTCGGCGGCCTCGACCAGCTCGTTCACGAGTTCGGTGGCGAGGGTGTAGCGCACGCGGTAGCCCTTCATCGCGGCCTCGGTGCCCAGGGCGATGAGCATGTGGGACTTGCCTGTGCCGGAGTCGCCGATCGGGCAGAGAGGCTGTCCCTTCTTGATCCATTCGCAGCTGGCAAGCGTGTTGACGGTGGCCGGCTCGATGTTGGGGTTGGCGTCGAAGTCGAAGGTCCGCAGTGACTTCTCGCGGGGAGATCCCGCTGCCTTGATCCGTCGTTCCGAACGGCGGCGGGCCCGGTCATCGCACTCCGCCATCAGCAGTTCAGCGAGGAAGCCGCGGTAGCTCATTTGATCTTTCGCGGCCCGGTCGGCGATCTCGGCGAACTCGCGTCCCCGGGTCGGGCACGAACAGCCGGCGGATCCCGGGGACCTTGGTTCGTACGGTTGAGTACTATTCGGTTCAGCTTCCAGCGCCAGCGAAGACACTCACCCCGACAGGGTGGTGCAACCGCGGGGCCGTCCATGTCAGTTGGCTGGACGCACAGAAATCAAGGCGCTACCCCAGGTGCAGCAGCGCGAAGCCAGCGGCACCCAGGACGACTCCTGCCAAGGCTATGAAGCTCCCTGACATCCGCATCCGCGTTTCCGGGGAGACCGGATAGACGGGCTCGGCAAGGCTGCCCCTGCGCAGACGGGCCTCGCGGACACGTGCTCTCATCCGCGCGGCTTGACGGGTGGACATCCCGCGCACGTCGAAGGCGAAGCCCAAACCGAAGATGACGGCGATCACACCGACACCGAGGACACCGAGGCAGAATGCCAGTGGCGGCCCAGTGCGAGCGGCCAGTGGGAGCAGAGAAAACATTCCGGCACCCTACCTAAGACGCGAATCTTGCGACGGGGGACTGACGGTCAACTCACGCCGAGCTGGTTACGCCGGAAATTGCCCACTCATGACCGCCTCTGTCGACAGGAGGAAAGCTTCAGGCTCCGGGACGTTGAACTCCGGGATTCTACTTCACCGGCTCGCTGGCCTCCGCCACCTTCGGACCGGTGATGCGATTGGTCGCCCGCACCCGCATCACCCGCCGCACCGCTCGCCGCGCGCACTCCGGCTGACCGAACCGGCCCCGCGGTCGGCCGCGTTGCGGGGCTCGTACGCCGTCGGGGTGCGGGGCGGCCGGGGCTCGGGCTGCCGCGTAGGATCGGTAGCCGATATCGGTTTCGTCACTGCGTGCGGCGGGCGGCGTGGAGGTGGGTCAGGGGTGCGGGAGTTCCAGCGGGGCGCGATGCGGCTGCACATCCTGCACCACGCGGCCGAGGAGGAGATCCACGGCGCGTGGATGACCGAGGAACTGGCCCGGCACGGCTACCAGATCAGCCCCGGCACTCTGTATCCGACGCTGCACCGGCTGGAAGCCGACGGGCTGCTCACCTCCGAGCAGCGGGTCGTCGACGGGCGCACCCGGCGGGTGTACCGGGCGACGAGCGCCGGGAAGCAGGCACTGGAGGAAGACCGGCGGGCGCTGCGCGAACTGGCTCGCGAAGTCCTCGGTGACGACGCCCGGTAGGACGGAGGTGCGCATTTGGGGACACTCAGGCGGCCGGACGGGCGCCCAGGGCGCGGCGGATGCTGTAGGCGGCGGCGCCGGCGACCAGCACCGCGGCCCCCGACAGCACCGAGGACAGCGGCAGGGCGAAAGCGAGCACCATGCAGCCGGCCACCCCGGCGACGGGGATGATCCGCGGCGGACGGCCTTCCTCAGGCGTGAGGGTCCAGGCGGAGGCATTGGCGATGGCGTAGTACGCCAGCACGCCGAAGGAGGAGAACCCGATCGCGCCGCGCACATCCGCCACCGCCGCCAGCACGGCCACCACCGCGCCGACCACCAGTTCGGCCCGGTGCGGCACCTTGAACCTCGGATGGACCGCCGCCAGCACGTGCGGCAGGTGACGGTCACGGGCCATGGCCAGCGTGGTACGTGAGACCCCGAGGACCAGCGCGAGCAACGAGCCCAGCGCGGCCACCGCCGCCCCCACCCGGACTACTGGTACCAGCCAGTCACCACCCGCCACCCGCACCGCCTCCGACAGCGGAGCGGCGGCGTGCGCCAGGCGGCCGGGACCGAGCACCACAAGCGCCGCGACGGCGACCACCGCGTAGACGACGAGCGTGATACCGAGCGCGATCGGAATCGCCCGAGGGATCGTGCGCGCCGGATCTTTGACTTCCTCACCCAGGGTGGCGATGCGGGCGTACCCGGCGAACGCGAAGAACAGCAGGCCCCCGGCCTGCAGCACTCCGCCGAAGGAGGCGTCCGCGCCGATGTCCAGCCGTGCCGCATCCGCGGCCTGAGAGGTCAGGGCGGCGACCACGACGGCGGCGAGGACCGCCAGCACGACCGCGACGATCGCCCGGGTCAGCCACGCCGACTTCTGCACGCCCGCGTAGTTCACCGCGGTCAGCGCCACCACGGCCGCGACCGCCACCGCGTGCGCCTGCCCTGGCCACACATACGCCCCGACCGTCAGTGCCATCGCCGCGCACGAGGCGGTCTTGCCGACGACGAAGGACCACCCGGCCAGGTATCCCCAAAACGCGCCCAGCCGTTCCCGCCCGTACACATACGTGCCGCCCGAGGCGGGATAGCGGGCGGCCAGCCGGGCCGAGGACGTCGCATTGCAGTACGCCACCGCCGCCGCGGCGGCCAGCCCCAGCAGCAGCCCGGATCCGGCCGCGCGGGCCGCCGGCGCGAGCGCGGCGAAGATCCCCGCGCCGATCATCGACCCCAGGCCGATCACCACCGCATCCGGCACCCCCAGCCGCCGCTGCAACTCATCCGGCACCCCGCCCGCCGTCGACGCCTTCCCCATGGCCCCACTCCCTCACTGCCCTTCGCTAACGGATCCCGATATCGGAAGACGATATATGAGCGAATGCGGGCATCCCCAGCACCGGCCGACTGCCGGGACTTGGCCTACCCTGACCGCAGCAGGCCACATTTGGTCCGCCGATGGGTGAAGGGACAGCGGGTGGCTGGAGGACATGAGGAGCTGGGCGAGGCCCAGCGCCGCCACTGGGAGCAGACCTACACCGCCCACCCCGGCATGTATGGTGAGGTCCCTTCCGCGCCCGCCGTCCACGCCACCGGGGTCTTCCGCTCCGCCGGCGCCCAGGACGTCCTCGAACTCGGCTCCGGACACGGCCGCGACGCCGTGTACTTCGCCCGCGAGGGCTTCACCGTCCAGGCGACCGACTTCTCCGGAACCGGCCTTGAGCAGCTGCGCGCCGCCGCCCGGCGGCAGGGGGTGGCCGAGCGGGTGACGACCGCGGTGCACGACGTCCGCGAGCCTCTGGCGCTGCCCGACGACAGCGTGGACGCCGTCTTCGCGCACATGCTGCTGTGCATGGCGCTGTCCACGAAGGAGACCTATGCCGTCGTCAGCGAGGTCCGGCGCGTGCTGCGGTCCGGCGGGGTCTTCGTCTACACCGTCCGGCACACCGGCGACTCCCACTACGGCACCGGAACCGCACACGGCGACGACATCTACGAGCACGGCGGCTTCGCCGTCCACTTCTTCCCCCGCGACCTGATCGATGCCCTCGCCGACGGCTGGGCCCTGAACGAGGTCCACCCCTTCGAGGAGGGGGGCCTGCCCCGCCGCCTGTGGCGCGTCACCCAGACCCTGCCCCGATGACCGCGGTACTCATACCGGCGGCGGACATCACGGTCGACGGCACCGGCCTGCTCCGCGTCACCCTCCTGCTCCGCCTGCGCAAGCAGATCGACGGCGCCGCGCCGGGCACCGTCGTGCACGTCATCGCCACCGACCCGGCCGCCCCGCTCGACCTGCCCGCCTGGTGCCACATGACCGGCCACGCCTGCCTGGGGCCCGTCCCCGGCGCCGACCCGGGTACGCGCTCCCGTTGGCCGTCGACGCCCTGCCCACCCGTGCTGACGCGCCATGGCACCCAGTCAGCCCCTGGCCTCCGGCACCACCGAGCTCACTCGTCTTCGTCCTGATCGGCCGTGGCCGGGTCGCGCGGCGGGCGCAGGCCGACACCGGACAGGACGCCGGCACGGAAGCCGTAGCGGCCCAGGCAGTTGAGCACGCTGGGGCAACGGCGGTGGCGCCACGCTGGCCTACGCGGGCGGGCAGGCCGTGTCGCATCCTGGTGGCTCTGGGATCGAGCCTGGTCCTGCCGTCGTGGCCCGTCGTCGTGAGGAACCCTCGCGACGTCCCTGCGCTGCAGCCCACGCGGTGATCCCCGTCGGCGGCATGGTCGTCTCCGGAGCCATGCAGACCACCGCCCTGGTCCTGATCCGCCTGCGGGAGGAGGCCCGCATGGCCCGGCCCGCCATCAAGGCACGCCTCGCCCTCGGCCTGCCCGCCACCGAGGAGCGTCGGGCCGGGACGTCATCCGGTCGAGGACCTATCCGGCCCGGACATGAAGGTCAGGGCAGTTCGTCGGCCATCGCGCCTACGAAGGCTGCGAGTTCGGCCTGGGCGGCCGGATCGGGCACCGCGTCGGGTAGTGCTCGCCGGGCCAGACTGGTGTGTTCCCGAATCCGGTCCTCCAGCCACGTTCGGCCGCCGCACTCCTCGATCAGGGCAGCGACGTGTTCGAGTTGTTCGACGCTGGGCTCAGTGGTGTCGTCGTAGAAGGCAGCCAGCTGGTCGCGGGCCGGTCCTCGGGACCGGAGGGCGAAGGCCACGAAGGCCCGCCCCTTACGGCGGCGCAGGTCGGCCCAGGGTTCTTCCAGCGACTCTCGCGAGGTCCCCCAGACTCCTTCCCAGTCGTCGAAGAACGCCATGGCCATGCCGGCGTGGTAACCGAACCTCTCGGCCGCCGCCACTTCGTCCTCCGAAGCCCCCCGCATCAGCGCGCCGACCATGGCCACTCCGACAGTCGGGAAGGCGATGGTGCTCTCCAGCAGGTCGAGCGAGTCCTCCAGGACCATCCGCGAGCTTCCTTCGGAGTCCACGTCATGGATCTGACCCGAGCAGCACTCCCGGATCGCGTACGCCGCGCGGCGGCTCAGTTCGACCGCGGTCCGGGGCGTCTCGGTGGCCAGCAGCTCGAAGGCCAGGCAGTGAAGAGCGACTCCGACCTGGATGGCGGAGGGCACCCCGAATACCGTCCACAGCGTGGGGCGCCCCTTGCGGAGCATCTCGTGGTCCGAGATGTCGTCGTGCACGGTGCCTGCGGCGGACATCAGCGTGCCCGCCACGGCGGCATTGCGGACGCCGTCCCACGCCTTCTTGGTACTGCCCGCGCACAGCAGCGCCACCAGTGCGGGTCGCCGCCGGAAGCCGACTGGGGTGGAGGGCCGTCCGTCGGCGTCGATCCAGCCGAAGTGATACTCCGCCATGTGTCTGACGGGCTGGCTGAGCATGGCCGTCGCCTCGCGCAACGCGGGCTCCATGTAGCAGATCACGTCATCGATGATCTGCTGTGACGTACGTTCAGTCTTCAATGCGGCCTCCGTCTGCTCCGAACGAGAACGAGTGCGGTTGTCCAGCTCGCTGCCGGTCCTGCGGTCGGACAGTGGCTTGACCTGCGGCATCCGACCTTCTGAGTCCAGGAATGGGAAAGGCGGTCGACGCCTTGACCGACGGCAGTGTCGCTGCAACGGCACGATCACACTCTGTATCCCCGTGGGGAGACGTTCCACGCGCCCTCTCACCCGGTAGGACCGGCCGGACGACCGGGTGGATGTGGCGATGCCCGCCGCCCCCCTCGCTTGGCCGGCCCCCTGCAGCGAGTTTCTCGACGCCATTGCGACGGCGCTGATCTTCTTCCGTCCCGGCTGCCATCACAGCCGCGTTGATCGGCTACGTCGGCATTGCGCTGACTGCCGCCATCACGGGTGTGCTCGCGCTCGCCGCGGCCGTCTGGCGGCTTCCCCGTGACTCCTGGCCCGATGTGGTCGGGGTCGCGATCCTGTCGGCGGCCTCCGTGTTCCTATGGCGGATCTGCGCGTACGAGCCGCAGGTCAACAACGATGGCCTGCCCGGTTTCTCGGCGAACGACTGGGCCGCGCCCGTTCTGACGTACGTCTTCCTCTGCGTTTGGGCGTGGCGAACCCACGTCGACGGGAGTGCCGCTATAGCGTCGCGGCGGACGGCCGTGATCCCGACCGCCGGTCACCCCAGCGGGCCTACGGAGGCGCGAGGCCCTGCGCGGCCCCCTATTCCCCTCGGCCGGTTCCCGCCGGCGTCATGGGGCACCCCGCGTTGCGTTCGCATGCCGTCCGGGATGGGACGGGCGTAACGCCGCAGGGCGAGGACGCGTGGAGGAGAACGATGACGGAACTGTCGGAATACACCACCAGCCTCTGGCGGAAGGCCACCGCTGAATCCTCGCTCGGCCGGGCGCTGCTGCGCTGGGCCACGACGACCGACCACAAGGTGATCGGCCGCCTCTACATGGTCACTGCGTTCTGCTTCTTCCTCTTCGGCGGTCTGCTGGCCATGGGCATGCGGGCCGAACTCGCCCGTCCTGGACAGCAGTTCATGTCCCTGGCGGTCTACAACCAGCTCTTCACGGTGCACGGCACGGTGATGATGCTGCTGTTCGCCACGCCGATGTTCGCCGGGTTCGCCAACGCGGTGATGCCGCTGCAGATCGGCGCGCCGGACATGGCCTTCCCGCGCCTGAACGCCCTGTCCTACTGGATGTTCCTCTTCGGCGGCCTGATGGTCGTGTCCGGCTTCCTGGTACCCGGCGGAGCCGCGTCGTTCGGCTGGTTCGCCTACGCCCCGCTGAACAGCGCGTACCGGACGCCCGGCGCCGGCGGCGACCTGTGGACGATGGGCCTGGTCGTGACCGGCGTGTCGACGACGCTCAGCGCGGTCAACTTCATCGCCACCATCATGGCGCTGCGGGCCCCCGGCATGACGATGTTCCGGATGCCGATGTTCACCTGGAACGTGCTGTTCACCTCGATCCTCGTGCTGCCCGCCTTCCCCGCGCTCACCGCCACGCTGCTGGCCCTGGAGGCCGACCGCAAGTTCGGCGCGCACGTGTTCGACGCGGCGAACGGCGGAGCCATCCTGTGGCAGCACCTGTTCTGGTTCTTCGGCCATCCGGAGGTGTACATCGTCGCGCTGCCGTTCTTCGGAGTGGTCTCGGAGATCATTCCGGTGTTCTCACGCAAACCGCTGTTCGGCTATCTGCCGATGATCGGCGCGACGATCACGATCACCATGCTGTCCGCGGTCGTATGGGCGCACCACATGTTCGCCACCGGTGCCGTGCTGCTGCCGTTCTTCTCCCTGATGTCGTTCCTCATCGCGGTGCCGACGGGGATCAAGTTCTTCGCATGGATCGGCACCATGCACCGCGGGTCGCTGTCGTTCGAGACGCCGATGCTGTGGTCGTTCGGGTTCCTGGTGTCGTTCCTGCTCGGCGGTCTCAGCGGCGTGATCATCGCGTCTCCGCCGCTTGACTTCCACGTCACCGACTCGTACTTCATCGTGGCGCACCTGCACTACGTGCTCTTCGGCACCATCGTCTTCGCCATGTTCGCCGGTTTCTACTTCTGGTGGCCCAAACTCACCGGGAAGATGCTGAACGAGCGGCTGGGCAAGCTGCACTTCTGGCTGCTGTTCCCCGGCTTCCAGCTGACCTTCCTGGTGCAGCACTGGCTCGGCACGGAAGGCATGCCCCGCCGCTACGCCGACTACCTGCCCGCCGACGGCTTCACCCTGCTCAACACGCTGTCGTCAACGGGCGCGTTCCTGCTGGGCGTCTCCACCCTGCCGTTCCTGTACAACGTCTGGCACACCTCCCGGTACGGCGAACGGGTCACCCTGGACGACCCCTGGGGCTACGGCCGCTCCCTGGAGTGGGCGACCTCTTGCCCACCGCCGCGCCACAACTTCGTCGCTCTACCCCGGGTGCGCTCCGACTCACCCGCCTCCGACCTGCACCATCCGGAAATCCTGCGGCAGTCCCTGGGGGAGGGTTCGCGTTGAAGGTCGAAGCAGTGCTCTTCGGCGGCGTCGCCGTGTTCTTCGCCGGTTCCGCCACCCTGTACGGCGTCTGGTCGAGGTGGGATCCCGCAGGTACGGCGGTCCTGATCATCGCCTTCGGGATGGCCGCCGTGGTGTCGGTCTTCTGTGCGATCCAGTACCGGCGCCAGGGGCGCCGCCCTCAGGACCGCAGGGATGCCGAGGTGGCGGCCGCGGTCGGCCCGTTGGAGTTCTTCCCGGCCCACAGCCCGTGGCCGATCGTCACGGCGTTCGGCTTCACCCTCGCCGCCACCGGGGTGGTGTACGGGCTGTGGCTGTTCCTCATCGGGATGGGGATTCTGGCTCGGGGGGTTCTGGGGATGGTGTTCCAGTTCGTGACTCGAGGGAGCTGAGCGGCTTCCTCGGTGCTCCCGGCCGGAAGCCGGTCACCGGTTCGTGGCCGCTCTCGTAGCCGCCCTCCACGGTCTGGCGCACCTGACCGGTCTCTTCCCCCTCTTCCAGGCGCTTCTGCTCCGCCTCCAGCAGGGCGTGGCACAGCCGCCGGGTGAGCAGGAAGGCGACGACCGGTGCCACCACCAGAGCGATGCGTAGGATCCACGTCAGCGTGTTCATCGAGATCCGGAAGGTGTACGCCACCACGTCGTTGCCGCCGGCCAGCAGCAGGATGCCGTAGCAGGTGACCCCGGCGACGCCGAGCCCGGTGCGCACCGGGCGTTCCCGCGGCCGGTCGCACAGGTGGTGTTCCCGGTGGTGCTCCCCTGTCAGCCACTGTTCGACGAACGGGTAGGCATAGAGGACGACGAACAGCAGTGCCGGCAGGACGATCGCGGGCAGCAGGACGTTCCACATGAGCGTGTGGCCGGCGACGCTCGTCTCCCAGGGCGGTACGAGCCGCAGTGCGCCCTCCAGGAAGCCGACGTACCAGTCGGGCTGCGAGTCGGTCGACACCTGGTCGGGACGGTAGGGGCCGTATGCCCACACCGGGTTGATCTGCGCGAGCCCGCCGAGCAGCGCCATGACCCCGAACACCATGAGGGACAGACCCGTCGAGGAAGCCGTGAACTGAGGGACCATCGGCTTGCCGAGGGCGTTGCGGTTGGTGGTGCGGGGGCCGCGCCACTGCGTGTGTTTCAGGTAGAACACCAGGATCAGGTGCACGGTGACCAGGGCGAGCAGCGCCCCGGGCAGCAGCAGGATGTGCAGGCCGTACAGGCGGGGGATGATGTCCTGGCCGGGGAACTGGGACCCGAACGCGAACATGCTCATGTAGGTTCCCACGACCGGCAGGGACAGCATGATCCCCTGCGCGATGCGCAATCCGGTGCCGGAGAGCAGGTCGTCGGGGAGCGAGTAGCCTGCGAAACCCTCGGCCAGGGCGAGCAGGAACAGCGTGACGCCGATGATCCAGTTCATCTCCCGCGGCCTGCGGAACGCACCCGTGAAGAAGATCCGCAACAGGTGCAAACCGATCGCGGCGACGAACACGAGAGCGGCCCAGTGGTGCATCTGCCGCATGAGGAGTCCGCCGCGCACGTCGAAGCTGATGTGCAGGGTCGAGTCGAAGGCGGCCGACACGAGCACACCGCGCAGCGGCACATACGGCCCGGCGTAGACCACCTCGCGCATCTCCGGCTTGAAGAAGAACGTCAGCCACACCCCGGTCAGCACGAGAACGAGCAGGCTGTAGAGCGCGATCTCCCCGAGGAGGAACGACCAGTGCTCGGGAAAGGCTTTACGCAGCAGGCTTCCGCCGCCGTCCAGGAGGGGAAGCCGCCCGTCCGCCGCAACGACGAACCGCTCTCCGGGGCCGCGGGTCGCGGCCGCCCGCGGCAGGGCCGGTGGCCGACTCTCCGCACTCACGGTGCGTCCCTGCCTTCAGTGGCCCCCTCACACCGCTCCCGGTCCACGTAACGCCTCCTTCTGCCACCTCGCTGACCGTTCCAAGCCATGCATTGCCCTCGGGCCGACGGGCGAGTAACCCCGTCCGCGCGAAACACTCGGCCGACCCGGGCGGTGCACCCGTTCGGCTGTGCCCCTGGCCGGACCGAGCGCCGCGCCTTGCTTTCCGGGGGAAGAACGCGATGCCTGGGACGATCGGCACGGCGGCGACGGTCACCCACCGTGACACGAGCGCGGCAGTGCTGCGCCGGTACCTTCCTTTTCGCTCCGCCGGCCGGTCCTCGAAGCGTCGGACCAGCCGGACGGCTGAGTGCGTAGCCCGCCTTGGCAAACCGGTAGCTGGAAGCCGATCGCGCGGCGTGCGGTACGAGCACCTGGACAGCCAGACCGCCCTGCCACCCCTGTCGTAACGTCCGAAGAGCTCTCGGAAGAAGCCAGCGACTGCCCGAGGGCCGGCACTCCGGTCGAGCTCGTGGCCACCGAAGCGGTAGACCTCTTATCCGGAGAGCTTCAACTGCCGTTCTTCCGACATCATCTGGGCATACAGCTTGGGGCTCGCCTTGCCGTTGATCGAGTAGTGCTGTTGGCCGTCGACCTCCAGGCCCCCCGAACCCTGTGGGGCAGCAGCAGGAGGAAGTCCATACGCTGCCTCGCCAAAGGGACAGGCGCGACCCGGGTCTTCGCGGTGTAGGGGTCGTAGTGGAAATACACCTGGGGAATCAGGGCGGGCAGGACAGGCCCTCCCTTTCGGAAGTACAAGGCCGCGTACGTGTGGAACAGGACTTCTTCCGGCGGGGAAGCGAGCGAATCCGCGAGCCGTGCGCACAGAGTCCTGGAGGCGGCCTCCTGGGCACTGCCACGGCGGGGTCCGTCTGCTGCCTCCGCCTCGCTCGCGCAGAAGGGATAGCCCATCTCCCGGCTCCAGATCACGGGTGGCCAGCTGCGTTCGGCGCACAGATCACGCAGCACGGCCAGGCCCCGTCTGGTCCGCCAGCGGCTGAGCTCGCACGCCCCCATCAGCGCTCCTTGACCGGGGAGGGCCACGCCGACTTGATCCGTACTGCTCTGTTCGAGGTTGCACCGGTCGGCGTGGTGCTCAGCGGAGAGAGCTGGCGTACGCCCGGCCCCTCGTCGCCGTCGGCCTGTCATGGGCGGAGCTGATCAGCTGGTGGTGGGGACCGGTCGTGCCCGTGGTCATCCGGCGGAACTGGGTGGGCTTCTCGCTGGTCCAGGCCCGTTCCCATTCCTCCGGTGAGCGAGTCACTGATGACCTGGGCAGCTGTCACGCTGATGACCTGGCGGCTCATCCGCCGCAAGCCCTGTGCCCGCCGAACGGCAGAACGTCACTCCGTACTACCTCGTGCAAGCCGCCTGAGGCAGGCGCTCACCCTGGCAGCTTCGCATCGGTGCGCCCCTGGGCGCCGCACTGCCCTGTCCGGGGCTCTCCACCGCGCGTATTGCGTTATGGATGGAACCGCCATCGGCCTTCGGAAAGGATATCCACCGTGCCGTTCCTGACGCGGACGGCCGTCTCGTCGTCGATGAAGTAGATGGGGAAGTCCGCTCGCGCAGCGATGCGATCAGCCCAGGCGTCGTCCCGCTCGGGGAAGTCCGGCGAGTACAGGTGGGGCTTGAGATACCAGTCGAAGAGGCCGAAGGGTGGCTCCACGGTCGTCGCGCCGAGCACGTGGAGGTCCGTGGTGTCTCCGATGATATCGGCAGAGTGTCCGGTGAGATTGCGGCTGAAGATCATTGATCCGGCGCTGACCCCCACATAGACGCGGCTCTCCAACGCCTTGAGGAAGCCGTCGGCCAGGCCGTTGCCGGTGATGCTGCGCGCGAGGTGGTAATGGCTGCCGCCTTCGACATAGATGACGTCGGCGTGGAGCAGCCGGTCGAGCACCATCTGCCGGGGCAGGCCGTTCAGCTCCAGGATGTTGAACTCCCGCCAGCCGAGGCCGTGCAGCCGGTTCATGTCCGCGACGACCCACCCGTGGTCTCCGGGTTCGGCGACTGATGCCGTGGGCACGTACACGACGTTCGCCGATCCGAACGGCCTGCCCAGCATGTCCCGCAGCGCATCTCGCAGCGTCTCGTTACGCAGGCCACTTGCCGTCAACAGAAAGTTCATTCGGCGAGCCAAGCACGACTCACGGGCGCGCGCAACGAACCCAGGATCCACCGGGCCCAGACAACGGCCCCCAGCCTGAGATCGTTCTGCGCGACGCGACTCACCCCCCGGGAACACGCGGGCAGGTCTCGCGCTGCTGATGGCCCCCTGGCGCGCCCGTGCCCACAGGCGAAGGAGTCCTGGAGGTGGCCGCCGAGGGTGTGCCAGGACGGGCTGGGGTGTGGCAGGCGCAGCGTCTCCAATCCCGCAGTGGCCGGCCCGCACCGCTGGTCCTACGGGGGTGCAGGGTCACTCGGCCACCACTCGGCCCACCTGAGCTCGCAGCGGGCGCAAAGGGTGTAGTGGACGGTGGAAGCGGCATCGTCGGCGGGATTGGCGGCGCGCTCCCTCCAGCCGGGCCGTTCCGGGGGAGGAGTGTGCTGTCAGGGTGCGTCCAGCCTGATCACGGTCCAGCCGGTCGGCTGTCGGCTCCATCTGTCGCCGATGATCGCGCGTAGGCCCGTTTGCCGGGGCGTGCCGTTGGCCGAACGGTCACGGTGACCGCGCCGCTCCTCAGATCGCGCAGCGGCGTGCGGACGAACAGCGGGGCCGGATGGCTGATCCTCTCCGGCCCCGCTGTCGTCTGTTCGCGGTGGCCACTCACCTCAGCAGCCGGGGGAGTCATCCGCAGCCGGGATAGCCATCCGCAGCCATCCGTTTGAACGCTGCCTGCGATCCCGATCCGAAGATCCCGTCGATCGCGCCGGTGTAGCCCCAGGCTTCCTTGAGGAGGCGCTGCAGGGCCTTCTTCGTGCCGGTGCCGACGATGCCGTCGATCGCGCCGGTGTAGCCGTAGTTGGCTTGGAGATTGCGCTGGAAGGCCTTCCAGCTGTTGGTCCCGAGTTGCCCGTCGATCGCGCCGGTGTAGCCATAGCCCCGCAGCCAGCACTGGATGTTCTTGGCCTCGGTCGTGTTCAGGCCCAAGTTGTTCACGGCCAGCGGAGTGACAGCCTCAGCGCCCACCGCTGGCTTCGAGACCGACGCGGGCGCCGCAAAGCTTACGCCCGCCCCTGCCAGGCTTCCCGCGGCGATACCAGCGACGGCAATGGTGCTGAGGAGCCCCCTCGTCAAAACTCGCATTCGTTTACCCCTTTTGGCTTGAGTTGGAAATGCGGCACCTGACGGGCCTGGTGTGCCCATCATGAGTCGCAGGGCGAGCCAGTGTCCGAAAGCGGGACTCGGGAGCGGAAAACCTGGGCGCCCGTTAATGACACGTGCAGCACTCCAGGAATTGTTCAGCACCCGACTCCGCTACGGTAAGAACTGATGCATGCCTGCGGCACTGGGCGTCCGGATCGGCCACCGGCCCTGTCCTTCATGATGGCCAGGCCGGCCCGGGACCCGTCCCGGTGACCTGCACGGCCGCATCGATGAAGAGGGTGCTGGCGGTCGGAGCCAACCGGCTCCGCGGCCGTCGCAGGCACACACAACAGACGTTCTTCGAGGACGACAATCGAGACGCCGATACCGGCCAGGACGACGGCGGCCTGGCCCGCCCGGCGGGCCAGCAGCTCCAGCACGGCGAACTCCCGGGGTGTGAGTTCCACCCGGGTCCCGGCCCGGCGGCAGACCCGGCCGGCGACATCCAATGAGAGGTCGCCCACGGCAAGGACGGCCCCAACAGCCGTTCATCCAGGGTGCGTTGGTACGGACTGTGCACGCGTTGCGCTTGCTTCCGGTAGTCCGGGCACCGGCCCGGGCGACCGGTGGATATCGCCTCCACCACCAGGTCGCCGACGGAGTGGTCGACGCGCTCCACTCGCACATCGATCCCTGGAAACAGCACATCCTCGACCGTCTTGCTCGCCATGGCAGGAAACACCCTGCTGAAACGATCCCCCATTCCCGCCTCTGACCTGGGGATTCACGGAACTGCGGACAGAGCCACATTCAAAGATCCCTAATCAACACTTCCACCGTCGTCCGCAGGACTCGCGCAACACCAACCGCACGGACTGGTCCAGTTGGACGGAACGTGCTGTGCAGCCTGACAAACGGTGCTGTACGAACCAGCCATGACCCTTGTCTCGCCCGGTTCGACCACGCGGAGGGTGTCCGCTCTGGTACACGCAAGCGGCGGGCGGCATAGCGCCGTCCGCTACCGGCTCACCGAGCTCGGCCTGTCCTTGGAAACGCCGCTCTCCGCCCTGCGGGTCTGGGCCGACACACACATGCCGTCGGCGATCTGCCGCATCGCCTCCGGCCGAGCCGTCCTGCTTTCCGGCGATCGCGATGGCCGGGACCGTGATCCGCGAGAGCCGGTCCAGGACGTCCAGGCGGGCCATGGCGCGCCAGGCCGCCGCCCACTCCTCGGCCCGGTCCCGGCGTGCGCGTGCGTAGCGCACGCGCACGGCCCAGCCGTCGGCAGGGAGGGGTTACTAGTAACATTACAGAACTACTTTCGATTCAAAACTACCAGCCGGTTCGCCGGGGAGGAGAAGTCGTGTCCGACCACAGCAGCCACGTCAGCTACCAGCACGGGCAGGAGTTCCTGGCCGCGATCTCCGAGCGCTGGAACTACCAGATCCTGCGGGAGGTGTTCTTCGGTGTCCGCCGGTTCGGCGAACTCAAGCGGACCCTGGGCATCTCGGCGAACATCCTCACGGCGCGGCTCAACAGCCTGACCGAGCTGGGCCTGCTCGCCAAGCGCGCCTACCGCCCGGACAAGCCGTGGTACGAGTACGAGCTCACCGACAGCGCCCGTGAACTCGTGGTCCCCGCCATTGCGGCCATCACGCGCTGGGCCGAGACCCAGACCGCGGACGGCGACATCACACGGTATCCGCTGATGCACACGACGTGCGGGAACCCGACCAATCCTTACCTCGCGTGCAGCAGCTGCCATGAGCCGGTCGAGGCTTCGACTCTGCGGCCGGTCTCCGCCGAGGAAAGCGGCGCCGGTCAGAAGTAGGGGGTAAGGCCGGTCCGTGGTCCCGCCGGCCACCCGGGCTGGGCGCAAGGTGCCTAGTAGCGTTTTGAAACTAGTAGCGTTATGCTACTAGTGCAGGACTTGAACGTCTCCTCGTCCACGCAAAGGACTGATCATGACTACGAACTGGCTGGAAGGAACCACCGAGAAGCTGATCCCCACCTCGCTCGGCCTGATCAATGTGCGCGCCGGTGGCCGTTCCGACGGCCCCGCCATGGTGTTCTGGCCCAGCCTGATGATGGACTCGACCATGTGGCGGTACCAGTACGAGCACTTCGCCCCGACCCACCGCGTCGTGCTGATCGACAGCCCCGGACACGGCAAGTCCGACGCGCTGCGCAAGATCATTGATCTCGAGGACTGCTCGGACGCGCTCGTCGAGATCCTCGACGCGCTCGACATCGACAAGTGCGTCCTGGTGGGCAACAGCTGGGGCGGCATGCTCGCCGGGGTCTTCCCGGCCTACTACCCGGAGCGGACCGCGGCGGCGATCGGCATCAACTGCACCGCCTCCCTGCCCACGATGTTCGAGAGCATCTGGGCCACCGCGCTGTCCGCTTTCCTCTCGCTGCACGCGAAGATGCCGCCGCTGGCCGCCAAGGCCGCGCGCGGCGCGTTCGCCGGGCCGACCGCCGAGGCCACCAACCCCGAATTCGTCGAGTTCACCAAGTTCGTCCTGCGGGACGACCCGAAGTCGGTCGCGTGGGCGCTGCGCAGCATCCTCATCGGCCGCAAGGACGAGCACCGCCGCCTGAACACCATCAAGGACGTGCCCGTCCTGATCATCGCCGGCGAGGAGGACAGCCAGTTCCCCGTCCACGTGGTGCGGAAGATGGCCGACGCCATCGAGGGCAGCACCTTCCGGGTGCTTCAGCACACCGCGCACCTCGCCGCCCGCGAGAACCCCGAAGGCGTCAACGCCGAGATCGACGCCTTCCTCGCCGACCTGCCTGCCGCGGCCTGATCAGGAGGCCATCACCATGACATGCATAACAGGCACCGCACACGCGACGGCCGTGCCCGACTGGGTCCTGAAGTTCATGGACGCCATCGACACCCTGGAGTTCGATGAAGGATTCGCGCCGCTGACCGAGGACACCGACATGTTCTTCGGCACCGCGCACATCCACGGCGTCGAGGCCATCAAGGCGTTCTTCGTCAAGATCGACGCACCGCTGATCATCACCCATGAGGTCCTGGAGTACTGGACTGCGGGCGACGGCGTCCGCCTGCTGCGCGGCGAGGCGGTCATGGCCAAGAAGAGTGCACCGGACCAGGTGGTGCGCGCTCCGTTCATGCACATCTTCTCTCTCGACCGGGAAGAACCGGTCCGCGTCCGGACACTCCGTATCACCGCGGGCCCGCTTCAGACCGACTCCGTGATGTGACTCTGGAGTTACGGCCTGCTCCGCCCCTGCTGCGGCCCGCTCGTACTGGTTGAGGTCGGTGCGGGCGAGGCCCTCCAGCCCGGCGAACTCGCCCGGGGATGAAGGACTCCAGCCATGCTGGGGCGGCGTCGTGCGGGCCTTGGGCATACAGCCGGTCGGCCCGCATGCCGTGACCTCCCTGCCCACACGGGGAAGGCTGTGAGGTCAACGTCTGTGGCGGCCAGTGCTCTGGTGGGGCGGTTCACCGGGCGGGCGGCGGACGCTGTCGGGCGAGGGCGGACGCAACCAGAACTGCGGCATAGGCGGGACGGTTCGCGCTGGTCACATGGGCAACGACAGAAGACACACCGGACCGGAGGACCATCAAGGTCTGTGCCAGAGCCTGAGAAATGACGGCGTTGCGGGTCAGCGAAGTCTCTTGGCCAACACCTGCTCCCTGGTCACTCCACCGGGCAACAGGTCTCCAGGCTCTTCGGTGGCGACGAACCCATGGCGTTGGTACAGGGCGATGGCGGGCTCGTTTCCTGGGATCACCGCGAGCTTCAGTGTTGTGGAGTCCGATCGCAGGGCCCACGTCGTGACTGCTTCGATCAGCCGGTCTCCGACACCGTCGCCTCGCGCCTCGGGGCTGACCCATAGCGACCTGAGTTCGCTCGTCTCGCCGTCCCCAGGGATGCCTCTGACCATGCCGACAGGCAGGCTTCCCCGCAACGCGACGACGTTGTAGGAACCGGGGATGGCCAGACGAGCACGCCACTGCTCCTGTCCACCCCTGTGCCAGTCGGCGAGCCGGGATCTGAACGCATGCGGCGCTTCGGTCAGGGCTGCAACACGGATCTCCTGCCACAACGGCCAGTCATCCGACGTGATGATCTGCAGTTTCACCATGCAGTGGAGTTTGCCGCACGGCCGCAGGCTGGCCCGGCCGGCGGAAGTGCCTTGCACGGCCCAGGTCTGGGGGAGGAAGGCGAACACGCTGCACAACACGGCGAGATAGATCAGCTGGGCCCAGGTGGTGGCACTGCTGTGGACCAGGTCAGGCAGGTGGGTGACGGCGGGCGGCAGGAACAGTGCCGAGCCGACGACGGTCTGGGCGATCGTCAGGTGCAGCGGGTCCATGGGACGGCCCGCGGTGAGCCGTCCGACGAGAGCGACGTGCCCGCCCGGACGACTGCGGCGGCGAGCATCAGCACGTCTCCGAGCCGTGGTGCGCGCAGCCCGGCGCTGGAAGTGAGCAGCCCGAACGGCCACAAGGCAGAGTCCGGCGGCGAGGAAGAACGTCCACGGCAGCCGGGGGCCGCCGGTGCGGTCCAGCAGCGGTGTCAGCACGATGGTCAGGCTGATGACGAGCCCGGCGTTCGCGGCGCTGGTGTGCGCCACCCCGTAGGTCTCCATCACGAGCACGGCTGCCTGGGTGACTCCCAGCAGCGACCTGACGCGGACCTCCGCGCGGGTCCAGCGGCACCAGCGGCGCTTTTGGCGGCGGGAGGCGACCAGGGCACCACACGCGAGCGCGGAGATCGCATACCGGGCGAACAGGACCGCCAGGACCGGGAGCGCGACGGTGGCCGTCTTGGCCGCGAGATAGCTGGAACCCCAGACCAGCGCGACCGGGAGAAGTACCGCATCGGTGCGGCGGGCAACATGCATGCCCCCACGCTGCCCACCGGCCCGAGCGCACCGCCCGAAAGGGCGTCCGAACGGTCCTTGCCGAGTTGCACCGCGCCGCCGCACAGATCCAGGGCCGAGACCGCTGAGCCACCCACTACCGCTACCGGTATCGGTGTGCACATGCCGAGGAACAGCCAGGAGCGATCAAACGGCCTTCGCCGGCCGCCCTGCGGGGCGAGTTCTCCGTCCGAGGGCTCCTCGATGCCGGAGAGCCTGGTGAGCAGCATCCGGGTCGTGTATTCGGTGTGCTCGCACAGCAGTTGGGCGCCCAGGTCTGCGTCGCGGTCGACGGCGACCCGGGCGAGTGCCTGGTGGTCGCCGACGAGGCGCAGGCCGAGGCTGCCGTCACGCGCATCGCCGAAGAGCTCGGAGCATCGACGATCCTCGTGAACAAGACGTGGCCGCGTTGTGGCGGGCCTTGGAGGAGGTCGCGCCCCAGGCCGCGCTCTCCAGCGCGGCCGCCACGGTGGTGAGCCTGGTGCCGGAGGACGACGACACGGCGGAGACTGCGCTGCGCGGGGCGCTGGTGCTGCGCTACAACACCGTCAAGCCGTTCCTGTCGCTGCTGGGCGAGTCGAAGGCGCTGGACGCGGTGCCCGGCGGCAGCAGGATCCTCACCGGAGTGCAGCGGCTCCCGGTCCTGTCGCGGCGGAAGGCAGGCGAGAAGCCGTGCTCCGTACGCCGATCCGAGTACCTGCGCCAGGAGACCGAGCTGAGCCCGCGCCACCTCGCCGTCGAGTGCATCGACCGCTACCGACGGCAACAGGACTGACTGTGCGCCGTGCTCAACGCCGTCGACCGAGCGACGGCAGCCCTCCCGACACAGCCCGAACCTCCGGATCGTTCTTCGGCCAGAGGCGCAGCCCGAGGGGACTGCGACTCTTGCGTCGGCTCGCGGAGGCAGCAGGAGAGTGGCCTCCAGATGCCCGCACAGTGGGGCCACTTCGGGCCGTTCCGGACGCCTGTCGGCGCAGGCGGTGACCGTTTCGCCGGGGCCATTTACGGTCGTCGTAGCCACCTGATCGCTTCGATGCCGCCGCCTTCTCAGCTGGTCAGCTCCGCAAGGCGCTCGAACAGCTGAGCGTCGCTGGTGCCGGCGCGGCTGGACTCCTCGCTGAGCACCCCGAACATAGGGTCCCACTGGGTGACCGTCATCTCTTGGACCTGGCCCTCTGCGAGGTAGGGGTCGGTGCCGACGATCTCGAGCAGTGCCTCCTCATCGGTTGCTGCGAACACCAGCAGTGCGGTGCGCTCCCACGCCTGGCCCGGCTGTCCCGGCGTCGTGTTTGTGCGGGTGGTCGGTCCTGAAGCGCGCAGCTGACCCGACTCGACGCGTTCGACGAGCCACCGCAGGTGCGCATCGAGGTGGCGCGCCCAGCCGGTGGGATCACGGTGGACGTAGCTGACGACAAAGTGTGGCATGGCATGTCCTTCCCCGGGCTCTCGGCGATTCGCGCGGCCGCCCGGCAGATGCGTCAGCATGCTTGCAACCAGATTCGCATGCTTATATTGTAGCAGCATGCTTACGGATGGGCGAATTCCATGTTTCCTTATGCGGGTCCCGACCCGGCATGGTTTTCGGTCCGTCCCCAGCGGCATCGTGGCAATCCCTCGCGTGACGCACACAGCAGGCCTGTCGGCATGGCATCCCATCGGTTGCGCCGGCTCGATGCGGTCCTCCCCAGCAAGGCGTCCACCCCCTCCCGTTCATCCGATCGCCACCTGACGCGGCGGACCCTCATCCCGAACCTCAATGGAGAGGTGTGTCATGGCCCATCCAGCAGACATCCCGGCCGGAACGTTGAGACGTACGACGCTTGCGGCGGCGGTCGGTAACACGGTGGAGACGTACGACTATGCGGTCTACGGCTTCCTCGCCACCGTGCTGGCGAAGGTCTTCTTCCCGGCCTCGAGCCCTACGACCGCGCTGCTGTCGTCGTTCGCGGTGTTCGGTTCGGCCTTCCTCGCCCGCCCGGCGGGTTCCCTGGTCTTCGGGCCGCTCGCCGACCGGCTGGGCCGCCGGCCTGCCCTGGTCGCGTCGCTACTGCTGATGGCAACAGTCAGCACACTGATCGGCGTGCTGCCGTCGACGGCGACCATCGGAATCGCCGCGCCCGTCCTGCTCGTGCTGCTGCGGTTCGCCCAGGGGCTGGCGGCCGGCGGCGAGTTCACGACCGCGATCATCTACGTCGCCGAGTTCGCCCCGCCGCACCGGCGCGGGGCATTGTCGAGCCGCGTACAAGTGGGCAGTCTCGCTGGATTGCTCATCGGCGCTGTCGTCGTGCTCTTCCTCAACGCGGAGCTGACACGCGAGCAGATGCTCGCATGGGGCTGGCGGGTGCCGTTCCTGCTCGCGCTGCCTCTCGGCGCAATCGGCCTCTACCTGCGCAGCCGGTTCGGCGAGACCCCGGAGTTCCTCGCTGCGCGTAGCGAAACGTCCGCACAGGACGCCAATGTCAACGACCTGTGGGCCCGCGTTTTGCTGCTCGTGGGGGTGTCCGTACTGCACGTCATCGGCTTCTACATGACGTACACCTACGTCCAGAGTTACCTCATCCAGCTGGGTCTGTCCCCGTTCACCGCCACCTCGGTCATCGCCTTCGCGCTGCTGATCGGCCTGTTCCTGGTGATCGCGGGTGGCCGGGTGTCTGACCGGAAGGGCCGGCCCACAGCGCTGCTGGCGACCTCACTCACCGTGCTCATGATCACGTATCCGCTGTTCGCTGTGCTGTCCACCGCTCCTTCGCTGTGGCTCGTGATCCTCTGCACCGTGCTGCTGTCAGCCGGTCCGGCCTTCTACTCCGGCATCGCGCCGATCACTTACGTCCAACTCATCCCAGTCCGGATGCGCGGCAGGACCGTTTCGGTGTCCTACAACATCGCCGTGGCCGCACTGGGCGGCTCCGCGGTCTTCATCTGCCAGGCCCTGATCGAGCTGACCGGTGACAAGCGTTCCCCTGCCTACTTGCTGCTGGCCGCGGCCGCCGCTAGCGCGATCGCCGCGTTTGCGCTCACCCGCCGGGCCACCCAGCACGCCCAGCCCTCTCCCTCGCCCGTGTCCCTGTCCGCAAAGGCCGGTTCATGACGACTTTGACCCTGCCCGACGCCCACGCACTTATCGTGGCCGCGATGACCGCGTGCGGTCATTCAGCCGAGGCCGCCGAGACCATTGCGGACCACTTGCTCGACTGCGAACTGCGCGGTCTGTCCTTCGGAGGGCTCGCCCGCGCGCTGTCCATAGTGGAGCGCATTCGCACAGCCGACGCGCCGCCGCAGCCGATCCGGGTCGTCGCCGAGACGCCGGTGTCGGCCACCGTGGACGGCGGCGACCAGGTGGGCTACCTGGTCGGCATGCGCACGCTGCAGCTGGCCATAGCGAAGGCCCGCGCACAGGGAATCGCCATCGTCGGCGCACGCAACACTTGGTATACGGGGATGTTCTCGTACTACCTGGAGAAAGCCGCGAAGGCCGGACTCGCCGGGGTGATCGCAGGCAGCGCGCCAGCGCTCGTGGCCCCGCACGGCGGCACCGAAGCCCGCTTCGGCACCAACCCGATCGCCTTCGGTTTCCCAGCCACCCCGACTCCGATCATCTGGGACATCGGCACCTCCGCCGTGATGTACGGGGAGGTGAAGCTGAAGGCCCGACTCGGGGAGAAGCTGGCCCCCGGCCAGGCCTACGACGCCGCCGGGACTCCGACACTGGACCCGGCCGCCGCGCTCGAGGGCGCGTTCGGCGTGTGGGGCGGCCACAAGGGCTCCGGGCTCGCTCTGGTCGTCCAGCTGCTCGGCATGATGACCGGCGCGGCCGCCGACCCGCCCGGTGTTTCGGGCTGCGGCTTGTTCGTCGTGCTGTTCGACCCCGGCGCACTCACCGACGCGGGCGACTACCAACGGCGGGTCGCGGCGTTTGCCGAGATGGTCCGCGCAACCCGTCCCGTCGAGGGCGGCAGGCCGGTCCGGGTGCCGTTCGACCGCTCGGTGGCCTGCCGGGACGAGACGCTACGTCGCGGCACTGTCGATGTGCCCGAAGTGGTGGTCGCGGCCCTGCGGCAGGAGGCCGGACGTGCCTGAAAGCCCCGACGCCTTCGCGATCGAGCCGTCCCCGTCGGGCCGGCTCCTGTGCGGCGGATGCGCTCCACACGACTCCTGCCGTCTGGGCGTCGAGATCGCTGACGCGCAGGACGACAAGGTGCGGTTCGACGTCATCTGCCCACCGTTGTGGCACGGCGGGCCCGGCGTCGCGCACGGCGGCTGGAAGGCCGCGGTCTTCGACGATGTGTTCAGTGTTGTCGCACTGCGGGTCGAACCGCGGCTGGTGACCAAGTCGCTGTCGATCTCCTACCTCCGCCCGGTCCCGGTCGAGCGGCCCGTCGAGGTGCTGGCGCGGATCGACCGGCATGCCGGCAGGCAGTGGAAGGTCTCCGCCGACATGACGCTCGCCGGCATGGTGCCGGCCATCGCCCGGACCGAGTTGCGGACACGCCACCCGCATCACGTCGCCCGGCACGAGGCCTGGCCCGCCCGCCAACCGATGTCCCACAACGGATCTCGCGCAGAAAGCTGAGGGCACCATGGTCGAATTCTTCACCGGGCTGCAGCCCCTTCAGGCCGGCGAGACCGACCCCGACCGAATGATCTCCAGGATCCGGGAACTGGACCGCTCGAAGGCCATCGACCGGGTCCTTGTCGGGTACTCCTCCACCTGGCCGCACAACCACGCCACAGCGCCCTTCGCGCTGGCGCTGTCAGAGAAGTTCTCGCCGATTGTCGCGCACCGCCCCGGCGTCATGGCGCCGGTAGCAGCCGCGCGCTACTTCGCCACCCTCGATGTGCTGGCCCGCGGGAGGCTCGCCATCAATGTGGTCGTCGGTGGCTCTGACAAGGATCTGCGCCGTGAATCGGATGACCTGCCCAAGGCCGGACGCTACCGGCGGGCGGTCGAGTACCTCGACATCGTCCGCCGCGCCTGGACCGAAACCGCGCCCTTCGACCACCACGGCGAGTACTACACGGCCGAGGCGGTGAAGCTGCAGACCAAGCCGGTGCAGGGGCAGGTGCCGATCTTCATGGGTGGCGAGAGCGCCGACGCCGTGGACTTCGGCGCCCGGCACGCCGACCTGTACATGCTCTGGGGGGAACCGTTCGCCGGCACGAAGGAGCGCATCGACCGGGTCTCGGCGGCAGCCGAGCGTTACAACCGCCCGATGCGGTTCTCGCTGAGCCTGCGCCTCTTCATTGGTGACACCGACGACGACGCGTGGGCCCAGGCCCGGGCTGTGGAGCGGCAGATCGCGGAGGCCGCTGGAACTCCGACCTTCTTGCGGTCGTCGTCGACCGACACCTCCGTGGGGCGGCAACGGGCGCTCGCGCTCACGGCGGAGGAGCTGCATGACGACTGCTTCTGGACCGGGCTGACAAAGCTCCTGGGCGGCTTCGCCAACTCCCAGGCGCTCGTCGGCACCGAGGAGCGCATCCTGGACACCCTCGGCAGGTACCGGGAGCTCGGAGTCGACGCGTTTCTCGTGACGACCGGCGCCGAAGCGGCCTGGGACCCGTCGTTGGAGGGCTTCCTGGCTCGTGCGAAGAAGGAGCTGGCATGACGGTAACCACCGCCGCGGACAATGGAGTCCGAGGCCTTGAGGGCTTCTCCGATCTCGCCGACGGCACGGTCGGCGGTCTCATCGCTGCCCGCGCCGTAGAGCATCCGGACAGGCTCGCGCTTGTCTTCGAAGGCACCGAACTGACCTACGGCGCACTCGACGCGGCCGTCACCGACGTGGCGCGCGGTCTTATGTCAGTAGCCGCCACACCGGGCAGCTCGGTTGGGATCTTCCTGCCCAACCAGCCCGAATACCTGCTCGCCTGGCTCGGAGCGGCCCGCGCAGGCCTCGTCGAGGTCCCGATCAACACCGCCTACAAGGGCCCTTTCCTCGACCACGCGCTCCGCGGCACTGGCGTGCGCGTATTGGTCACCAATGCGGCCTTGCTGGAACTCGTCGCCGACCTGCCGGAAGTACCGCACACGCTCAAGACCGTCGTGCTGCTCGACGGCGACCGGCACCGCCGCATCCCGCCCGGGGTAGCGGTACGGACGTGGAGCGACCTGCTCGCGGCCGGCGACCCGGCGACAGAGCTCCCCCGCGTCGCGCCGCAGGACCCGGTCGCGATCATGCTCACCTCCGGTACCACCGGGCGCAGCAAGGGCGTGGTGCAACCGCACGTGATGCAGGTGGTCGCCGGGCGCGAGTGCGCGGTGCAGATGGCCACGACCGCCGATGAGAGGCTCTACACCTGCCTACCGCTGTTCCACGGCGCCGCGCAGATCAACATATCCATGCACGCCTTCTACGCGGGCACGACCGTGGTCCTCGGCCGTCGGTTCAGCGCCAGCAAGTTCTGGGACGAGCTGCGCACCCACCGGGTTACCCAGTGCAATGCCCTCGGCTCCATCCTGCCGATGCTCCTCGCGCAGCCCCCGTCCGACCGCGACTGCGACCACCAGCTGACGAAGGTGTTCGCCGCGCCCGCCCCGCCCCAAGTGCTGTATCCGTTCGAGGAGCGCTTCGGCGTGCACGTCGTAGAGGGCTACGGGCTCACCGAGATCAAGAACGTTCTGTACAACCCGATCGGTGCCCGGAAGGTCGGCTCGCTGGGCCTGCCCACCGAATCGTCCGTTCTCGAGATCCACGACGAGTCCGGGAACCGTGCCGCGCCCGGCCAGGCCGGGGAGATCGTGTACCGGCCTCGCCTGCCGAACATCATGTTCTCCGGCTACCACGACGATCCCGAAGCGACGCTCGCGACCATGAAGGACCTGTGGTGGCACACGGGTGACCTGGGCTACACCGACGAAGACGGCTACTTCTACTTCATCGACCGCAAGAAGGACGCCCTGCGCCGCCGCGGCGAAAACATCTCCTCACACGAGGTGGAGTCGGTGCTGCTTGCCTACCCCGGCGTCGTGGCCGCTGCTGCCATAGGCACGCCGTCGGAGCTGGGCGAGGACGAGGTTCTCGCCGTCGTGCAACTCGAACCCGGCTGCAAGCTGGAACGTGCGGAACTGTTCGCTCACTGCGACCGGTCGATGCCGCACTTCATGGTCCCCCGCTACTACCGCATCGTCGACCGGCTCCCGGTCACCCCGAACGGCAAGGTACGCAAGCACCAGTTGCGTGACCAGGGCCGCGCTGATGCCTGGGATGCGCTCGCCGCCGGGCTCAAACCCACCCGCCACACCTGAGGAACCACATGTCCCTACCCGATGCGGTACGCATCCGCGAGATCGCGCCCCGGTTGACCTTCCAAGACCATGTCGTCCCGACCGAAGTAAAGATCGAACTCGTTGGGCGGCTCATCGACGCCGGCGTCCGAGCGTTCGAGCTGTCCTCCTTCGTCCGGCCCGATCTCGTACCGGGCCTCGCCGACGCCGAGGAGGTGTTCGCCCGGGTGCCGCGGGTGCCCGGCCTCAGCCTCGGCTGCTGCGTCGGCAATACGCGCGGGCTCGCTCGCGCGGTCGGCGCGGGGGCCGACACGGCGTATTTCCTGCTCTCCGCTGACGAGGAATTCGCCCGCGCCAACACCGGACGGTCCACCACGGACTCGTTGCGTGAACTGGAGCGCATGGCCGCGTTCGCCGCGGACCGGAACATCGTGCTCGGCACCTACGTCATCTTCGCCTGGGGTGGGCCGACCGGCCCCGCCCGCAGCGGCGAGGACCTCGAACCGCTGGCCCGGCGGCTCCTCGACATCGGGGTGGACCATTGGATCCTCGCCGATTCCTCCGGCTACGCGGCCCCGCCCCAAATCCGCGAACTCCTCACCGCCGCGCTCCGGCACGTACCGCCTTCGAACCTGACCGTGCAGATCCACGACGGCCGCGGCATGGGCCTTGCCGCCCTGCTCTCACTCCTCGAACTCGGTGTCCACGCTATCGACACCTCCCTTGCCGGCAGCGGTGGCCACCCGGCGATGCCCGGCACCCAAGGCGGCGGCCTGTGCACCGAGGACGCCGTGCAACTGCTCCACTTGTGCGGGGTGGAAACCGGTATCGACCTGCCCCGCCTCATCGATACAGCGAATTGGCTCACCAGCGAGGTCGGCGTTCCCGGTAAGGGATTCGTCCGACACACCGGTTGCGTACCGAGCACTGCCCAGCCCGGCGAACCACTCGCCTTCACCTGGTGATAGCAACCAAGAGCTGCTGTCCCGTGCACCACAGCCGTCCCGACCAACACGGCTTGGGATCCGCGCCTCGGTGCCTTCCACCATCAGTCCAGTACGGCTTGCGCACCGCAAGCGAGATCAGCCGCTGAGTACCACTTCAGCGCTATGGGTCAAGGAGGACCAGTGACGAAAACCCGCAGGCCCACGATCGTCGTAGCCGGCGCAGGGCTGACCGGGCTCTGTGCGGCGGTCTCCGCCCGCGAGGCCGGCGCCCACGTTGTGCTGCTGGAAAAGGGCAGCCGTGAGGACGTCGGCGGGAACGCCGCCTTTTCCGGCGGGTTGTTTCTCTTCTGCTATGACGGGCCGGACGATCTGACGTCGATCACGGAAGAATTCGAGCCGGGCATGAAAGCCGACCGGATCGAGGCACCGCCCTACACCCGCCAGGCCTACGCAGCCGAGCTGATGGCGATGAGCGACGGCCAAGCCGAACCCCGGCTGGTCAACGCGCTGGCTGAACGGTCGTTGGCCACGGTCCGCTGGCTGGCCGCGAAAGGCGTCCGCTTCACATTCAACCGCACCCTGGGGGCCGAGGTCCGCGACGGCGTCCTGCACATCCCACCCGGCCAGGTGCTGACGTGCACCGGCGAGGGAATGTCGCGCGGGTTCGAGGTGATCCGTCCCTTGCTTGCGCACGCCGAGCGGGTCGGCGTGGAGATCCGCTGGTCCACACCACTGGCGGATGTGCTGCGCAGCGACGGCCGGGTTACGGGCGTCGCGATCGGCGACGGCGGCCAGACCGTGCCCGCCGACGCCGTGGTGATCGCCACCGGCGGCTTCCAGGCCGACCGCGAACTACGCCGCGAGTATCTGGGGCCGCAGTGGGAGTCGGTGCGTCTGCGCGGCACCCGCCTGGCCACGGGCGACGGGATCCAGGCAGCACTTCGCGCCGGCGCGGACAAGGCCGGTACCTGGTCGAGCTGCCATTCGGCCGCAGTCGACCCGACCATGCCCTCACCGGGGTCCAGCGAGGCCTCACCACCGTTCCCCCTGCACGGCTTCTGGCTCGGCGTGCTCATCAACCGCGACGGCGAGCGGTTCGTCGACGAGGGCCCCGGCCCGTGGGTCAAGAACTACTCGAGGATGGGCAAGGCGATCATGCGGCAGCCCGGGTGCGAGGCCTTCGAGATCTTCGACCAGCGGACCGCGGCCCGGGTGGCCGATGAGTTCGCCGGCGCGGCGGTGCCCCTCGTCGCGCACACCGTCCCGGAGCTCGCCGAGCGGATCGGGGTGCCCGTCGACCGGCTGACGCACACGCTCGAGACGTTCAACAACGCGTGCCCACCCGGCAACGACATAAGTGAAGATTGCGGCACGGACGGCATAACGCCACCTAAGTCCCGCTGGGCTACGCCCCTCGACCGGCCACCGTTCGTCGCCTATCCCGCCACCGCGGGGCTCACCTTCACGTTCGGCGGTATCCGGATCGACCCGGACGGCCGGGTTCTTGGAACGGACGGGGCACCGGTGACCGGTCTGTACGCGGCCGGCGAGGCTATCGGTGGTCTGTTCTACGGCGACTATCCCGGTGGCGCCGCCCTCATGCGCGCCGCGGTCTTCGGCCGCGCGGCCGGACACACTGCCGCGACCGAAACCAGGCCGACTCCTCACCTGGCCTGAAGAGCGCGGAGCAGGCCGGAAAGGGACGCACTGCGGTCAAGCTCGTCGATCCGATCCGCGATCGCCTGGCTGCCTGCCCGTCCGTAGATCGGGTCGGCAGCCAGGTGGAATCGCGCGATGACCTCTTCAGTGGTCATCGACGCGGGGGCGGCCCATGTTCCGGAGTTCGTTCTCCACCACGAGCGCGGCCTGCCGCAGGCGGCCATCGGTGGCGACGATGTCGTCCCGTCCAAGCGTGGCGTTCAACGTGTCGCTGATCTTGAGGACCTCGCGGCTCATCTCGTCCAAGGCGGCCAACCCTGCCTCGGTGACCTGGAGCGAGAGTGCCCGTTCGCTCTCTGGATGTGCGTCACGCGCAACGAAACCGCGGTTCTCCAGTTGGGTGACCATCCGCGTCATCGTCTGCGGCCGCACGTAGGAGCGGCGTGACAGCTGAGCGAGGGTCAGGCGGGGCTGACTGGCCAGGATCCGCAGGGCGCTGTAACTGGACAGTGTCATCTTCCACGGGCGCAGTCGCGTGTTCCCGATCCTGGTGACCGCCCGCTCGAACCGGAAGACGGCGTCGATCATCGAAGACGCTTCGTCCATACCGGCGGCAGCCTCGGTCGGCGAGCGACCGTCGTCGAACGGGTTGATGTAGGGGCGTCCGCTTGTCACCCATGCAGCATATGACTGCGGGACCGGAACTCAGCATGCTTGCCAGGTATTAAGCATGCTTGTATTGTGTAAGCATGCTTACGGACGTCGGCGATTCTTCACAACTGTCAGGCCCCGACGCTGCACGTTTCCGGGCCGTCCTCGGGCACTTCCCCAGCGGCATCACCGCTATCACTTCGCGCGATGCGCAAGGCAGGCCGGTGGGCATGACCGTCGCGTCATTCACCTCGGTATCACTCACCCCTCCACTCGTGGCGTTTCTGCCCGGCAAGACGTCGTCGACGTTCCCGGTCATCGCCGAGCGCGGCACCTTCTGCGTGAATGTCCTCGCTGCCGACCAAGAGCGGATCTGCCGTGCACTGTCGGTGTCGGGAGGCGACAAGTTCGCCGAGGTGGCCTGGCTGCCCGGGCCGCATGGCGACCCGGTCATCGACGGCGTGGTCGCCTGGATCGGCTGCACGGTCGAAGCCGTGCACGACGCCGGTGACCACTACATTGTCATCGGGCGTGTCGACGACCTCGATGCCGACAGCACGGCGTCGCCCCTGCTGTTCTTCAAAAGCCGCTACAACCACCTCACATCAGCCTGATGGGCGAGCATCTTGCAGCCCCACGAGGCGGAATCAAATCAGGCGTGCCTCAGAGCATTGACAGCAGGAGGTCCATCGACATGGAGCGCGGAGTTCTGGGCGAGCTGATCGCCGATCTGGCGGCGGAGTTCGACTCGCTGCGGGTGCTCATCACCTCTGGGACAGATCTGGTGCGGCCAACTCCCGCCGTCGGCTGGGACATCAGATCCAGCGTGTCGCACTTGATCGGCTGTGACCTCCTGGCCAAGGAAGCGATCGCCGCTCCCGATGAATTCCAGCGTGCCCGTCCCGCCACCGACGATGGCCTGGCCGAGCTTCTCGAAAGCCACATCGCGGCCCGCCGAGACCTCCCGGCAAAGGACCTGCGACAGGAATGGGATGAAGCCTTCGCAGCACTTCTGAGGGCTTTTGCGTCCTCGTGTCGAGACGAAAACGTTCCCTGGTTCGGGCCACCGATGAGCCCGGCGACGCTGGCCACAGCTCGCCTGATGGAATACTGGGCCCACGGCCAGGATGTCGCTGACGCCCTGAAGATCGTCCGCCAGCCCACGGACCGGATCCGGCACGTTTGTCACCTCGGGTTCGTCACGTTCGAATTCAGCTTCGTCAACCGCGGCCTGCCCGTGCCGCCGTCCCCACCGCGTGTCGAGCTGCGCCTGCCCAGCGGCCTGCCCTGGGTCCGCGGCCCAGAAGACGGCCGTGCCTTGGTTACCGGCGACGCACTCGACTTCGCCCTCGTGGTCACCCAGCGCAGGCACCGGTCCGACACGTCCCTGACCTGCCGAGGCGAAGTCGCCGAGCAATGGCTCGCCATCGCCCAATGTTTCGCCGGCCCGCCCGGCCCGGGCCGGGCGCCGAGCGAGGTTCCGTACTAGCGTGATGCGCCTGAAATGGTGGCGCTAAGAGGTCCTAACAGAAGTTGTCGGTCAAGTGACTGTCGGTTTGTCTGCTTGTTGGTCGTGTCATGAGGAAGCGTCAGTCGCGGCCGTGGATGGTGTCGGACGAACTCTGGGCTCTGATCGAGTCGTCGTTACTGACCGAACCGGGACCGAAACTGGTGGCGGGCAGGCCGCGGGTGCCGTGATCGACTCCTCCCACGTGCGGGCCGCTCGGCGCGGCGGCAAAAGCGGGCCCAGCCCGGTCGACCATGCACCGCCGGGCAGCAAGCACCACGTCATCACCGACGCTCAGGGCGTCCCGCTCGCGGTGTCGTTGACCGGCGGAAACCGCAACGACGTGACACAGTTGCTGCCGCTGCTGGAGAAGATCCCGGCCGTGGCTGGCGTCGTCGGCCGCCCCAGACGTCGGCCAGAGATACTCCTCGCCGACCGCGGCTACGACCACGACAAGTACCGCCGCCTGGTGCGGGTGTGAGTAGTTGCGGTACAGAAAGTGCCGCTGAGACTGATCTTGCTCCGTGCTGGGCTATTTCGCGGGGGCTTCGAGACGCCGCGGTAGGGCGCCGGCGCGCAGTTCCCGTAGATCGGGGATGTGGTGGTAGACGGTGCCCCGGGGAGACGCCGAGGAGCTTGGCTATCGAGGTGATGGAGCGGCCGGGGTCGGGCAGGAGGTCGCGGGCGGCGCGGATGACTTCCTCGGTGGCGAGGGTGGGGTGTCCGCCGATGCGGCCGCGGGCGCGGGCGGCGGCCAGGCCCTCGTTGGTGTCGATGACGATGAGTTCGCGGATGAACTCCGCAAGGGTGGCGAAGACGTGGAAGACGAGCCGGCCGCCGGGGGTGGTGGTGTCCAGGTTCTCGTGGAGCGAGGTGAAGCCGATCCCGCGCTCGCGCAGCTCGGCGACCATGTTGATGAGGTCCTGGAGGCTGCGGCCGTAGCGGTCGAGTGAGGGGACGGCGAGGGTGTCGCCGGGGTCGAGGAAGGCGTGGCATGCCTTCAGCTCGGGGCGCAGGGCGTTCTTGCCGGACTTCTGGTCCGCGAAGATCTTCCGGCACTCGGCGGCGGTGAGCGCGTCGATCTGCCGTTCGAGCTTCTGTCCGCCGGTGGAGACCCGGGCGTACCCGATCTTGATTTCGGTGCGGACGAGCGGTTCGGCGCCGAGCAGGTCCGGCCCGTCGGCCGGTTCGAGGGCGGCCATGGCCCCGGGTCATGTCAGAAAACGGTGGTCTGGGGTTGTCGAATGACCCCGGTTTACGCGGGACGGCCTCCTCCACCGCCGCCCACAGCGCGGCGACATCCGGGTCCGCGTCGTGCTCGGCGACCAGGTCCAGTTCCTCGGTGAGGATCTTCGACGCCTTCGCCAGGATGCGCGCCGCCTTCTCCAGCTGCGGCAGCATCGCCAACCGCTCCCGCTCCGAGGCCCGCCGCGCGGGGCTGATCAGCCGGTTCGCCATCAGCATCGCGAACAGGTCCAGCGCGTCATCGACCGCCTGCGCCTCCAGCTCCGCCACACCGCCGTCAGCAGCGCCGTGCGCCGCGGCTCCGGCGTCCGCTCGATCGTCGGTGCCTTGCCCAGCTGCCCGTACCGGGCCAGCGTGGACAGCCGGTCACCGGCACCCGCGACAGGTTCACCCGCCCGAGCGCGAATGCGGAGATCTCCTCCACCCGCTCCATCGCCCGCACCATCGCGGTGTCCGTCGACTTCACCGGCGGCGTGCGCAACCGCTCCAGCGCCGAGACCCGCTTGCCCTCCGGCACCGCCAGCAGCTCCGCCAGCGCCGGCGCGAGCGCGGGATCGGCCCGGTGCGCGGCGCGGGTCACCGCCTCGTACAGGCGCCGCTCGGCCGCCGTACGGGCCTCCGACACCTGCCGGGCCAGCACCGACACCCCCGGCAGCAGCACCCGGTTCTTCCGCAGCCACGTCACCGCGTGGTTGAACAGCGGCACCGGCCCCTCGGCGTGCGTCCACGCCCGCCCGTACAGGAACCCGCGGAACTCCCGCCCCCATCGCCGGTCGGTGAAGTCGCGGTACCTGAACCGCTCCTGGATCTCCTCCGCATGCTCGTACGGCGTCCGGCGCCGCTCGGGGCACCGCTTCACGCACGAGGCGTCGGTGATGCCGAGCTGCCCGGCCAGGTACTCCACGACCTCCCACGGCACCGCGAGCGGGTCCTCCCCGAGGAACCGGCCGATGTAGCGGACGGTGCAGATCTGCACGGCCATGCCCAGCCGGTGCGCGTCCGTACGCCGCAGCGCGATCAGATCGCGGTCGTCGTCATCGAGGAAGAAGAACCGCTCCAGCTCCGGGCGCGTGGGCACCTTGATGAACGTCCCGTACGCCTCGGCCTGCTCGTCAGTCAGAAACTCCACCGGCACGAGGCGGACCGTAGCCAGCGTCATCACCCGCCCGACGATCTTTCCGGGAACCCCAGCGAGGGCCCCGGCAGGTGAACGCGGCAGCGGCGCGGCCTGGGCATCTTCCGCTACGTGGTCGAGGGCACGATTGCCTGGCTGCACGGCTTCCGCCGACTGCGGATCCGCTGGGAACGATGCGACGACATGTCACGGAGCCTTCCTCGGTCTCGCCACCCGCCTGATCACCCACCGCCACGTCCAACGCCTGCGGTAAATCTCAGACTTAGAGGTCGCGCAGATAGGCGGCGTGGGGAGTCCCTGGCGACGAGGCGGGCACGGGTCCTGGTGATCAGGGGTTGCGACGCTCTGTGATCACTGGAGATAGACCTGCGTACGCGCTGCCGTCATGCTCAGGTCTGAGCCCAGGTGGTGGGGGTCGGTGTCAGCTGAGTGTTTCGCCGCCGTCGATGGTGATGATCTGGCCGGTGACGTAGTTGTTGGCCATGAGGAAGAGGGCCGAGGCGGCGGCTTCCTCGGCGGTGCCGAAGTGGCCGAGGGGAGCGGTCGATCCGGGGCGGCGGCGATCGCACGACCTCTTGGCAGAGCCGCACGCGCGAGGTCGCCGAGGTCAGTGGTGTGGTCGGCGTAGCCCTGCGACGAGGAGTTCGGCCATGCGGCGTGCGTCGTAGCGGGGATCGCTCTCCGCGCCGATGCAGAGGTTTCCGACGCCGCGCATGAGCTGGTACGCATCGATGTCGGGGGCGGATCTCGCCTGGCGACGGCTGCGGCTTCGAGCAGTTCGGTGCAGACGGGTAGGAGGCGGTCGAGGAAGTAGGCATGCAGCGCCTCGAACCCGGTGTTGTCGGCCTGCAGCACGGCGGCGAGTCCGTGTTTGGTCACCAGGAAATCGACGAAGAGGTTGATCCACTGCCCTAGGGCGTGTTTCGAAAGTAGCGCCGTCCGCCCGGAGGGCGGGCCCCGCGGCGTCTGGTGCGTGTGATCGCAAGGCGGAGGGTCGTCCTCGTAGTGGGCCTACTCGGACGATCCCGACAACGCAGCGAGCGCGCGTGCCAGGCGTCGCGGGGCAGGCGGGACTTTCGAAACACGCCCTAGTGCGGAGTGCGGGGACGGGTTAGTCGCCAGCAGGGCCGGACCGGCATCGGCGCAGGCGTCGACCTGGTGCCGATAGACGCCGATGATGAGGTCCGCTCGCGTCGGGAAGTGGCGGTAGATCGTGCCCACCCCGACGCCGGCCTTGGCCGCGATGTCGCGTACCGGCGCGTCTACGCCTGACGTGACGAAGACCGCGGCGGCCGCATCGAGCAGGGTCTTCTGGTTGCGCCGGGCGTCCTTGCGCCTGGACGGGGCTGCTTGTCCTGCGCCCTTGTCGCTGTCGTTCACCGCACTGCTCCTCCCGCTCGCCGCTTGCAAAGCGGAACCGTGTTCCGTATCTTTCGGAACAGGGTTCCGCTTTGCTCATGGTGCCAGAGCAGGGGCCCGGCAACCAAGCCATGCAATGCACCATGCTTCACCCGCAATGAGGAGACACGGTCATGCAGTACCGCACCTTGGGCCGCACCGGTGTGCAGGTCAGCACCCTCGCGCTCGGCGCGATGAACTTCGGAAAGATCGGGCGCACCACCCAGGACGAGGTCACCGCCATCGTCGACGCCGCCCTGGGGGCGGGGATCAACCTGATCGACACTGCCGACGTGTACAGCGGCGGCGAGTCGGAGGAGATGGTGGGCAAGGCCATCGCGGGCCGCCGCGACGACATCGTGCTGGCCACGAAGGCGACCATGCCGATGGGCGACGAGCGCAATCGCCAGGGCAGCTCGCGCCGCTGGCTGGTCACCGCTCTGGAGGACAGCCTGCGTCGGCTCGGCGTCGACCACGTCGACCTCTACCAAATCCACCGGTGGGACCCGAACACCAGCGACGAGGAGACTCTGTCAGCGTTGACAGACCTGCAGCGCGCGGGAAAAATCCGCTACTTCGGCTCCTCGACCTTTCCCGCCTACCGCATCGTGCAAGCCCAGTGGGCCGCCCGGGAGCACCACTTGAGCCGTTACGTCACCGAACAGCCCAGCTACTCAATCCTGCAGCGCGGCATCGAGACCCATGTGCTGCCCGTGACCGAGCAGTACGGGCTCGGCGTCCTGGTATGGAGCCCACTGGCCTCGGGCTGGCTGTCGGGCGCGATCCGCGAGGGCAGGGAGATCACCACCAGCCGCTCCACGTTCATGCCGCAACGCTTCGACACCACCATCCCCTCCAACCGGGCCAGGCTCGACGCCGTCGAACGGCTGGCCGGAGTCGCCGACGAGGCCGGCCTGACGATGATCCAGCTCGCGCTCGGCTTCGTGACCGCGCACCCCGGCGTGACCAGCGCGCTTGTCGGCCCCCGCACACTGGACCACCTGCACTCGCAGCTCGCCGCCGCAGACACCAAGCTCTCCGCCGACGTACTCGACGCGATCGACGCCATCGTCGCCCCCGGTGCCGACCTCGCCGCACACGAGAAGAACGACACCCCGCCCTCGCTACTCCACCCGTCCCTGCGGCGCCGCTGATCACCCCAGCGACAGCCTCCATATCCTCTTGTGCGACGTCCCGAAGCTGCAGCAGTGGATGGCGGTAGCAAATTCCGCTTCATGGTCGGCTTATGGGACTTCCATCACCTGGCGGTCCATCAGTAATCTGCCGCAGTCGGGCAGATGGGCTGCGTGAGGAGTCCCTGGCGACAAGGCGGGCCCAGGCCCGGTGATCACGAGTTGCGACGCTCTGTGATCACTGGGGGGACCTGTACCCGTGCTTCCATCATGGCTGTCCGCTGGGGTGCCACCGCCGCCGTATCAGCGACCGGATCGTGTTCGACAAGCTGCTGCAGCTCCTGCGGTTCGGCTGCTCCTACCAGGCGATCTCCGACACGACCTGCTCGGCGACCACCATCCGCAATCGCCGCGATGAGTGGATCCGGCTCGGCGTCTTCGCCCGGCTCAAGCAGATCGTGCTGGAGTCCTACGACCGGATCGTCGGGCTCGTGCTCGACCAGATCGCCATCGACGGCTCCATCACCAGGGCTCCCAGCGGCGGGGAGGTAGCCGGGCGCTCACCGGTCGATCGCGGCAAGCAGGGCTTGAAACGCTCGGGCATGACGGATGGTTACGGGATCCCACTCGGCCGTGTCCTGGCCGGGGCGAACCGCCACGACTCACCGCTTCTCGCGCCGACGCTGGACCTGCTGGACGACATCGGGCCGCTGCCCGACGACATCACAGTGCATCTGGACGCCGGCTACGACTCGGACAAGACCCGCGCCGAACTCGCCGCCCGCGACCTGCACGGCCGCATCGCGCACAAGGGGGAGAAGGCGCCGATCCAGGCGAGCCGGCGGTGGCATGTCGAGCGCACGCACGCCTGGCAGAACGCCTTCCATCGCCTTGCCCGCTGCTACGAGCGCCGTGCGACCGTCGTCAACGCCTTCTTCGACCTCGCGGACACGATCATCACCATCCGTAGCCTGATACGCCGAGCCTGGAGCACCCACCGCTGGGACGACCGCCCCAAGCGACGCCCATGAGCGCCCGCCTATCTGCGCGAGCTCTTATCCAGTTGCTGTGGTCAGTAGGGTTTGAATTCGGGGTAGTAGGCTGCGGCGGCGGTTGCGGTGTCGATGTTCCGTGGGAAAAGCGCGGCTTCGTAGGCGCGGATGGCCGCGTCGATGTCCTTGGGCTGTTCGGCGATGGCGTTGCCGAGCTGGCCTGCGTCGAAGAGCGCCCAGTTCGCCCCTTCGCCGTCCGGCGGTGCCAGGTGGGCGGCGTCTCCGATGAGCGTGACCCCAGGTATATGTTCCCAGCGGTGTCCGATCGGTAGCCCGTACAAGGGGCGGAAAATCGGCGGGATGTCGCTGTCCGCGACCAGGGCGACGAGCTCCGGCGCCCACCCCTCGAACATCGCCGCGACCGTGCGGGTGGCCGCAGGGCCGTCATTGAAGTCGATGCCGTCGAACCAGTCGAGCGGCTGGTCGAACATGGCGTAGGAGTGCAGGGTGTCCCCGCGCTCGCGCTGCACGCCAAGACCGATGCGGGTGGTTTCGTCGTAGGCGGTCATCGACCCGCCGCCGACCAGCGCCAGGGTGGCAGGGTGCCGGGTGTCGCTCTCATACAGGTACGTCTCGACCATCGAGCGTCCGGCATAGGCGGGCGTGGCGTCGGAGAGCAGCGGTCGCACCTTCGACCAGGCGCCGTCGGCACCGACGAGGATGTCGGTGACAATCGTCGATCCGTTGGCGAAGGTCACTTCGTGACGACCGTCGTCGAGGGTCCGAACGCTCCGAGTCTTGTGGCCCCAGACGACCCCGCCGGCAGGCAGGGATTCCAGCAGCAACTGTCGCAGCTCGCCACGCTGCACCTCGGGGCGGCCTCCGGCGGGGTCATCGGGCTGGTCCGCCAGGATGGTGCCGTCAGGCGCCACGTCACGGGATGCCTGGCGACCTTCGAGGACGAGGGATCGGAAGCCGTCCATCAGGCCGGCGGCACGGATCCCGTGCTGTCCGTTGTAGTCGTGGATGTCGAGCATGCCGCCTTGGCCTCGGGCCTGAGCAGACGCCTCCGCTTCGTACACCGTGGACGGGATTCCATGAACCGCCAGGGTTCGTGCCAGTGTCAGTCCCGCAAGACCGGCACCGATGATCGTTATCTGAGTCATACATGCGTTCCTTACTGCTGGTGGATGAACCGGCGGTCCTGCCCGCGAGGCTCCCGGCCGCCGTGCGGAGCAGTAGAGCCGGGTCAGGGAGAGCGGGGAGGCTCGATCCGGGACGCGAGCTGTTCCAGGAGTTCATGGAGCCGCGCCTGCTCTGCGGCGCCAAGCGGCGCGAGGATCGACTCCTCGACACGGTCCATGGCCTCTTCGAAACCCCGGATCAGTTCGGAGCCCGCTGGAGTGGCATGCACCCGACGGCTGCGCGTGTCATCCTCCTGCGTCTGGCGCTCCACGAGTCCGCGCCGCTCGAGTCCGGCCAGGAGCCGCGAGACGCTCGGCGCACTGGTGCGCATGGCCCGCGCGACGTCACGCTGAATGGCATCCGGATTCTTCGACAGGTACGCCAACACGGCACTCTGCTCGTGCGTGAGGCCGCGTTCCCGTATCCAGTCGTCAGCGATGCGTCGCTGCCCCCACACAATCCACCGCATCAGCTCCAACGTGCTCTCACGCTTCAATCTGCCCATAGTTAACACGCTAACTGTTGCTGCGTTAACAATCAAGTCTCCTTGGACTTTGCCCCACTACATGGACACACACGCTGCCGCGCCGGACCTCCTCAAGCAGAACCTGTCCGCGGTCACTCTCCGGCGATCAAGCGGACGCACGGGTTCGTCATACCGGCCGACGAGGTGCGGCTCGGGGTGGTCGTTTCCGTGACCTGTCCGCCGCCGCTGCGGCCGTAGCTGCCGCCCCGCGCCGGTTACGCGGAGCGCACCTACTGTTGACAGGGCCAGAACCTGTCACCCACGCCGATGTGGCCGCCGAGCTGACCCGAGCCCCGAACCGGGAGGTCGAGCACAGCCGGATCGAGCCCCAGCAACACCGGGAGGCCACGGCCCGACTTCTGTTACGGCCTCTGAGCCGGAGGCTATTTTCATGGCGTTTCGGGGCCCTCGTGCTGTCGAAGTCGTGCTGTTTGCTGAGGAGCGTGCGGAGTTGACACGTTGGGCGGGTGGAGCGGTGTCGGCCGGTGTGGCGGAGCGGGCCCGGATCATTCTGGCCTGAGCGGAGGGGCCTCAAATACCGCTGCGGCTGCGGACTTCGGGGTGTTTATGGAGACAGTGCGCAAGTGGCGTTCGCGGTTCGCGGCCCGGCGGACGGCGGGCCTGGTGGACGAGCCATGGCCGGGCCGGCGCAAGCCGGAGCTGGTGCTCTCCGAGGCCGAACGGGCGGAGCTGACGCGCTGGGGCGCGGCGGGCGAAGACCGCGCAGCCTGGCGCTGCGGGCGAGGATCGTGCTGCGGTGCGCGGAAGGCGGGTCGAACAAGGAGGTCGCCGCCGAACTCGGTGTATCGCAGGGAACGGTTAACCGCTGGCGGTCGAGGTTCATCCGCTTGCGGCTGGATGGGCTGAGCGATGAGCCGCGTCCCGGTAGGCCGCCCTCGATCCTGCCGGGCCAAATCGAGGATGTGCTCACGGCGACGTTGGAGTCCACCCCGGGCAAGGACACGCACTGATCGCGGGCCTCGATGGCGAAGCACTCCGGGCTGTCGAAGTCCACCATCGGGCGGATCTGGAAGAGGTTCGACCTCAAACCTCATCTCCGGGACGCGTTCAAGCTCTCCACCATCCGCAGTTCATCGCGAAGGTTGACGACGTCGTCGGCTTGTACCACGACGAGAAGAGCCAGATCCAGGCGCTGGACCGGTCCCAGCCGGTGCTGCCGATGATGCCGGGCATGCCCGAGCGACGCACCCACGACTACTGCCGGCACGGCATCACCAGCCTGTTTGCCGCCTTCAACATCGCCGACGGCAGCGTGATATCGGAACTGCCCATGACGTTCAGCGTGGGCTGCCCGTCCGGCGGGGTCTGGAAGGGGAAGGCGGCGCCCGAGGGCCCGGCGTCCAGTACGCGCTGATCTCCGAAGGCCGGCGCCGGGCGGGGCTGACCGTGTGCCGCTGCCGCAGGATCACAGCTCCAGGTTGCGGCCATCCGCGGCGCCCGCTCATCGAGCCCGCATCTCAACGGCTCGCCCGCCGCGCGGTCGCCTCCGCCCAGCAGGCGCCGACCTGGCCCCATTCCGCGGCATCCACGGCACGGGGGCAGGGGCGCAACGATCGTGGCCGCGGCTGCTCCAGGCCGAACACGAGAGGCTGTCGGTCAACGAGTAGAGGCCATCACCAGGGCACGACGCCGTTGTCGTCGAACTGCTGGCCGGTGGGGCCGTCGTCGGGCAGGGTCGCCAGCCGGATCGCGATCGCGGCGCCCTGCTCGGCGGTCCGGGTGCCGCTGAACCCGTTGAGGTCGGTGGCGACGTATCCGGGGCACGCGTTGTTGATCAGAATGCCGGTGCCGCTCAGCTCCTTGGCGTACTGGATGGTGACGGCATTGAGGTAGGTCTTCGTCGGCGCGTAGGCTCCGCTGATCCCTCCAAGATCGACACCCGGCGTGGTCTGCAGGGTCAGCGAGCCGACATGACTGGACTGGTTGACGATCCGCGGATGTGCCGAGCGGCGCAGCAGCGGCAGCATCGCATTGGTGACGCGGATGACGCCGACGACGTTGGTCTCCACCAGCCGCCGCACGGTCTCCAGGTCGATGCTCGATGGTTCCTCCGGCCAGCCGCCCGCGGCGCCGGCGTTGTTGACCAGCACGTCGAGCCGCCCTTCTTGCTCCTCGATCAGCCGCGCCGCAGTGGTCACGCTGGCGTCGTCGGTCACATCCAGCGGCACGGCGAACGCGTCGACGCCTGCCGCGCGCAGCTTCCCCACGGCCTCTGTCCGGCGCTGCTCGTCCCGGGCACCGACACCGACGCGCCACTCCAGCGCGCCGAGCCCGGCCGCGATCTCGTATCCGATTCCCTTGTTCGCGCCGGTGACCAGCGCTGTCTTCTTTTCGCTCATGGCATCGAGTGTGGGCGCGCTTCGATCAGACACCAATGGCCGTCTCGGTAAGGCACCAATACCTCAGCGACATCAATCGAGCCTCCGCCGGCGTGGACCGTGGGGGCGTGGAGATACGCGAGCTGCGGTATGTCGTCGCCCTCGCCGAGGAACTGCACTTCGGCAAAGCCGCCGAGCGTCTCCAGACAGCCCAGTCGCCGCTGTCGCGCGCCATCGCCCGGCTCGAACGACGGCGCGGGGTCACGTTGCTGGAGCGCACCAGCCGGAGGGTCACCCTCACCGACGCCGGGACCGTGCTCTTGTCCGAGGCGCGTGCGGTCCTCAGCGCGGTGACCGTGGCCGAGCGGCGTACCCGGCAGGCCGGGCAAAACCGACCCCGGCTCGTGCTCGCCGTCAAATCCGGCACCGCCGGGGATCTGCTGAGCAAGCTCCTCGACGCCTACCAGGCTGAACCCGGTGCGGCCACCGTCGAGGTGCTGCTGCGAGGCGCATCAACACCAGGAACTGCTGCGCGGGGGAAAGGCCGATGTGGCTCTTCTGCACCTGCCGTTCGACTCGGCGCTTGGACTCGACACCGAAAGTCTGTGCACCGAAGGACAGGTGGCGGTTCTGCCCGCAGCCCACCCCCTTGCCGGCCGCACTCGCCTTCGGGTGGCCGAAGTCACCGCGTTGCCGGACCTCCCGATGGCCCGCTGGCCCGACTCCGGTGGCGCTACCCGGAAGGACCCGGGGCAGAAGTCAAGAATCTGACACAGCTCTTCCAGCTGGTTGCGCTCGGCCGAGGCACCGTGATCGTGCCCGAGTCCGCCGTCGTCGACCTGCGGCCGGGATCTCGCCGCCGTGCCGGTTCTGGACGCGCCGCTGGTGACAACGGTGATCGCCTGGCCGCCGCTGAGTCGGCTTCGCGCGGTCGCCGACCTGATCGGCGTGGCAACACGTCTTTGACCAACCGTCCGCGTCCGCGCAGGTCAATCGACGAATGCAACACCCGCCGTCGTCAAGATGAAGGACCGGAGCAACTCCTCCGGGGTGGTACCAGGAAACGAGCGCTGCCGCTCCGGCTCGGTGTCCGCAAGCACATTCGCCACAACGCCTCCACCAGCACATGAAGGTGACTCCAGCGGCCACGGCGCCACGCCGCTCGGCCCGTGGCCCGACCGGCGCACTGTCACATGAGCGTTTCCGCTGGCCCGCCGGGGACGCCGGTGAGTAGCCCCGGCCGATCATTTCGGCTGTCGTGGCCGTACCCGGACGTGGTCGGAAGCGGCGCGGGTCAGAGTTGGTCGTAGATCGCGGCCAGGCGCCGTAGGACGTCGGTGGCAGCGTCCAGGGCGATGGTGTCGTGATGGGCCAGCGCTGAGGTGAGCGCTTCGGTCAGGAGTGTCTGGCGCTCCTGATGGCGGGCTCTGCCGGCGTCGGTGAGGGAGACCTGGACCGATCTCTTGTCGTGGGCGGGGCGTTCGCGGGTGACGTAGCCGGCCGTGACCAGGCCGTTGACCAGCTGAGTGGCTGCGGCTGCGGTGGTCTCGGTGGCCGCGGCCAGTTCTAGATAAGTACTTAGGTAGATCTCCCGGTTGCCCCTCACTGGAAGGACCACCGTCATGACCACTCGCTCGACCGGACAGAGCTGGGCCCTGGACGTCGCCCTGGCCCAGGGCGGCTTCGACGCCCTGCACCCCCAGGCCAAGGGCACCTTGGAGCAGCTCGGCCACGACCACACCGACTTCGACAAGGTCTTCGACCTGGTCGGCAGCGGCGCCATGCTGCCCAAGGCCTGGGCGACGGTGGCCGGACAGGCCGAAGAGCGCGCCGCCCACCACGAGCAGGGCGGCTTCCACCAGACCGCCGCAGACCTGTACCTGCGCGCCGCGGTGATGTGGGGCCGCGCCCAGTACTCGATCTTCGACGCCACCGACCCGCGCAAGCTCGCCTTCCGCGAGCGCGCCAACCACTGCGTCGAGCGCCTCGGCGCACTGCGCGAGCACCGCGTACGCCGCGTCGTGCTGGACTTCGAGGGCGGGCAGATCTTCGGCCTGCTGCACCTGCCCGCCGGCGAAGTCACCGCCGCCCCCGCCGTCATTCTCGGCCCCGGCATGGACATGATCAAAGAGGACTACATCTACGCCGCGGAGCGCTACTACACCTCCCGCGGCATCGTCGCCCTGTCCATCGAAGGGCCCGGCCAGGGCGAGACCCGCGCCAACGGACTGACCGTCGACCTGACCAACTACGAGCGCGCCATTAGCCGCTACATCGACCACCTGGCCTCACTCCCGCAGGTCGACCCGATACGGATCGGCATGTTCGGCATCTCCATGAGCGGCTACTGGGGCTCGCGCGCCGCCGCCACCGACCCGCGCCTGTCCGCACTGGCCGCCTTCGAGGCCGTCACCGGCGACTTCACCACCATCTTCGAGCGCGCCCAGCCGACCTTCAAGAACAACTACATGTACATGGCCGGCTACACCGACGAGGACGCCTTCGACCGCGACCTGGCCGCCCACATGCCACTCGGCGACCTCGTCAAGGACATCACCTGCCCCGTCCTGTACGGCATCGGCGAGTTCGACGAGCTCACGCAACTCGAGCAGGCCCTGGCCAGCTACGAGAAGGTCCGCGCACCGAAGGAGATGCGCGTATACGAGGACGAGTTCCACCCCCTGGGCGGCACCGCGGCCGAAGTATTCCGCTTCGGCACCGAATGGCTCGAGCGCGCCCTGAACGGCGAACTGCGCGAACCCGGCCGCGACGTACGCCACTACGTCCACCGCGACGGACGCATCACCGACCACACCGCCAACCCCACCTGGTGGCTCAACACCACCCCCGCCCAGGTCACCAACGCCCGCAACGCCTGACCCCGCTATCGGGGCGCCCCACCCACAAGGACCGCCCCGATACCGCACCCCACGACACCGCCCGACACCGCCCGACCTCCGTGGGCAACGGCTTTCCTCGCGACGGAGACTCGGTGATGGTCAACCCGTTCATCGAGGCGGAGAAGCAGGGCGGTCACAGCGTCAAGGGGGCGTGTGAACTGCCGAAGGTCTCCCGTGCCGCCTTCTACGTTCGCCGCAGCGGTGAGCCGGGACCGAGTGCCGTTCGCGATGCGGAACTGACCGGGAAGATCATCGGCAATCTGAATGCGGAAGCCACCGGCGAGCGTGTCCTTGGTGATGCACCGGGTCATGCGGCAGGCGGCTTCAAGAGTGAGGAGGCGGCTGTCCCCCGTAGTGCAAGTACGGGGGACAGCCCTTTTTCACGCGCGTTCACCCGAAGGTCAGGTCACACCGGCGGGATGCACGGCCGCAGGATGCCCGTCGAGGTGACGGTGGCGCCGCCGACGACGGCAGTCGCCTGGTAGGTGAGGTTGATGATCTGCAGCGGACCGAGGTTCACCGAGAGGGTGGCGGTACCCGTCGCGTCGGTCACCGCCGCCCCCACAGGCACACCGCCCACCAGGAACTGCACCGGGATACCCGCGGCCGCCGGCGTCACCGTGGCCGTCAGCGTGGCCGGGAAGAGGAGTGGATTGAACAGGTTGATCCGCCAGCAGGCGGGGAGAGCCTGCAGCGCTCCCGGAGCCGCCCCGGGCAGTACGACGATGGGGAGGGGGAGGGAGGCTGTGCCGGTGCAGTTGCAGGCGGTGCCGGCGGGGGTGGCGGTGACGGTGGCGGTGGCTGTGGTGGTGCCGGCGGTGGGGAAGGTGACGGTGGCTGTGGCTTGGCCGGAGGCGTTGGTTGTGCCGGTGCCGAGTGTTCCGCTTGGGCTGGTGAAGGTGACGGTGGCGCCGTTGAGGGGTTGGCCGTTGCACAGCACCAGTGCCTGGAGGGTGGTGGGCTGGCCTGCGGTGACGGTGCCGGTTGGGGGCAGGAGCAGGACCGTGCAGATGCCCTGAGGCAGTACGACGATGGGGAGGGGGAGGGAGGCTGTGCCGGTGCAGTTGCAGGCGGTGCCGGCGGGGGTGGCGGTGACGGTGGCGGTGGCTGTGGTGGTGCCGGCGGTGGGGAAGGTGACGGTGGCTGTGGCTTGGCCGGAGGCGTTGGTTGTGCCGGTGCCGAGTGTTCCGCTTGGGCTGGTGAAGGTGACGGTGGCGCCGTTGAGGGGTTGGCCGTTGCACAGCACCAGTGCCTGGAGGGTGGTGGGCTGGCCCGCGGTGACGGTGCCGGTCGGGGGCAGAAGCAGGACCGTGCACATGCTCGTTGTGACCGGAGCGAAGGTGCATGCGGGGCAGGTCCCGGCGGCTGCCACGAAAGTGGCCGTCACGGACTGACCCGAGGTCAGTAGCACCCCGAGGTCGACCGGCGTCACGACGCCGTTGGTGACGGGCGTCGACACCATCCCTCCGCCGGGCAGGGTGTACTGGACCGTGCCGTTGAGCGAGGCGGTATCACCACTGCAGGCGAGGGTTGTGCTGGCCTGCGTGGTCGTGCCCACGGTGGTTAGGGTGGTCGAGATCGTCCCGGGGGGTGCGGGGGTGATGGTGATCGGTACGACCTCGGTGCCGGTGATGGTGGCACCGCTGGTGTACACCACGGTGATGGTCTGGGGGCCGGACCCGACGGCTGTGAAGGTGACCGGAGGGGTGGTTGCGTCAGCCGCGACGGTCGCGGTCTGGATCTGGGCGTCGTAGGTGAAGGTGGCGGTGTTTCCGGCGCCTACCCCAGCAGGGACGGAAGTCACCTGGGCCGTGAACGTGGTACAGGCCGTGGGGGTGGGGGGAGTGATGGCGACTGGCATGGTGCAGCCCCTTCGAGTCGGTGTGTTCGCGGGGCTGCCACTCGCTGCCGGGGTGCCCAAGGGAACGGAACAGAGAACTCGAAAGCGATCTCTGTCCTGGCCCCGACAGGGAGATGGGCACCCCACAGTCGATGGGAACAGTAAAGCCACGGCTTGCGATGATTCACCACACTGGGTGCCAGATGCCAGCCTTTTGGCCTAGTGTCCTGGCGCAGAACCTGCCCGCTGCAGGCCTCCTCGAAGGGAAGACATGCTGCGTGGATGGAACGTCAGCCGGGGCGCCGCTGTATGGACGGCAACGCGGGGCCCAGCCACGGGGAAAGTGCTCCGCACGGGTGAATGGTGGTGGCCCGGCCTTGCCAGCCAGGCATGGGCGAGCGCACGGTGAAATAGAGTATGGCAGCCTATCCCGGACCGGAAACCCCGCTGTGGGGGGGAATCGGCTCTTCCGGACCGGGTTGGGCGTAACACTGACGACCATACCCGCGGCAATCGCGCCTCCTACACCCTTTCTGCCGGGCGACCGCCTGACTTGCGGACAGGACGAAGGACACCCTGAATCATCCGAGTGGACTTCCTGCGATCCAGAAGTCCCTCCGCCGGCACCGCATCACGGAGAACTTCAACGTTTTCGCGGTGGCCTTCACCACCCACGAGGTGGCGGCGGTCGATGCAATCAAGCCCGGGATGCGCGGTGGCCCGAACCTGGTGTGTAGGGCCGAGCGGCTTCACGCGCCTCACACGGTCAACTGACTTCTCGTTACCCCGCGCGGTCGGCGCCATCACCACCGCCGTGGCCGCACTGGATGTGGTGTCTCCCGCCGTCAGCGCTGGCCGGGAACTGGCCCTGGGGACATCTCCGCCCCCCACCGAGGAAGAAGCACTCGCCGGTCGGCTGACCGCCCGCCTGCTGCTCGCAACCGAGGCGAGCGAACCGCCCCCGCCTCCGGAGCCGGCCGTGGTGGCGGCCGCTGCGGTGTGGTCCGGCGCCGCGCGGCTGCGCGGCCACCAGCCGCGGGCCCTCCAGCCACGGGTGCGACGCACGCTGCGCCGAGCCGCCGCCACCTGCCCGGCGCTCGCTCCACTCGCCGATCAGACCGTCCCCCACAAATCTGACCCTGCGGTCCGCGGCCATCCGCGCGTTACTGGACCGCACGACCGAGGCGGCGCTGGCCGCAGGGGCATCACCGTGCGCTGGCCGCCGCAGCTGCGCACCGCCCTGGTCAGCCGCATCGTGATCGGCACACCCCATGGCACGCGGCCGGGGGCGGCCGCGTAGTTCGGCCTGCAGCACCTTCGGCGGGACTGGACGGGACAGTCGCTTCAACGATCCCGAGGTGGGGAGCCCACCGCCTCGGGGCCGTTGACCGTCAAGCGCTGCAAGGGGTGTTGCCTGGGCAGAAGCGGAAGTCAGGCCACCCACTCTTTGAGCTGGCGCACGAGTCCGGCGGGGTCGTCGCCGGTCGGGGTCACCTGGAGATTGGTGACGCCGGACTCGCGGAAGGCTTCGATCCGCTCCCGGACGTAAGAGGCCGGACCGACGAGGTTGGTCTGTTCAAGGAGTGGGAATGGGACCTTGGCCTCGGCTTCCTTCTTCTTGCCGTCGAGGTAGAGGTCCTGGATCTCCTTGGCCTCGGCTTCGTAGCCGTAGCGTCGGACGAGGTCGTTGAAAAAGTTCTTGCCGCGGGCGCCCATGCCTCCGATGTAGAGCGCGAGTACCGGCCGCGCGAGGTCGAGTATCTCCTTCACGTCCTCGCCGATAGCGACGATGCCACCGGCGACGACCTCCAGGGGCGCGAGGTTCTCGGAGCGCTTCGCGGTTCCCGCGGCGAGCGCGTCGCCCCATACCCCGGCGGCGCCCTCGGGGGAGTACAGGAAAGGCAGCCAGCCGTCGGCGTACTCCGCCGCGCCTTGGACTGATTTCGGTCCCAGCGCGGCGATGTAGAGCGGAACCGAGGGGCGTAGCGGCTTGGTCATGATCTTCAGCGGCTCACCAAGACCGGTGCCCTGACCGGCTGGGAGAGGGATCTCGAAGGAGTGGCCGCTGTAGTCGACCGCCTCGCGCCGCAGGGCCGCGCGGATGATCTCGACGGTCTCCTTGGTACGGCCGGTCGACTGGACGAAGGGCAGGCCGTGCCACCCTTCGATGATCTTCGGGTTGGAGGCGCCGAGGCCGATGATGGCGCGACCGCCGGACACGCTGTCGAGGCCGGCCGCAGTCGACGCGAGCATGGTCGGGGTACGGGAGTAGACGTTGAGGATGGCTGCGCCGATCTCCACGCTTGAGGTGCGGGCCGCCAGGTAGCCCATCAGGGTCGGCGAGTCGTAGCCGTACCCCTCGGCGACCCAGACGGTGTCGAGCCCGGCGGCCTCAAGTCGAGTGATGTGGTCAGCGGCCTCGTGCGGGTCTGTGCCGTAGGTGAGCATTGTCGAGATCTTCATGGTCCGCTTCATCAACAGGGCCTCACTTCGAAGTCGGCGAGTCGAAGCTTGCGCCCATGCCGATGCCGACGCCACCGTCAACCGGGATCACCGCGCCGGTGACGAATCGCACGTTGGGTGACACGAGCGCACTGACCAGGTCGGCAAACTCGCGGGGCTCCCCGATGCGTCCCATCGGTACCCCGTTCCCGAGGCCGGCCTTGGACAGCTCTGGCTGCCGTTCCAGCATTCCGCCCAGCAGGGCGGTGTCGAAGAATCCGGACAGCAGAGTGTTGACGTTGATGTCCTGCCTGGCGACCTCCAGGGCGAGGGTCTTGGCGTAGCCGATCACCGCCGACCACACGCTGACGGGCGCCGCCATGCCGATGGCCGGGCGCTCGACGACGCCGGAGACCACGTTGAGGATGCTGCCGCCTTCGGTGGTCATGTACGGCAAGGTGGCTCGCACAGACCTGACGACGTAGAAGAAGTGGCGCTCGAAGGCCCTCAGCCACGCCTCGTCGGTGAGCTCGGAGATGCGCCGGATCGGCGGTCCGCCGTCGTTGGTGACCAGAACGTGAACGGCTGGACCGAACCGCTCAAGGGTCGAGGCGGTGACGCGCTCGATGTCGGTGTCGGCCGAGCAGTCGGCGGCCAGCCCGAGGACTTTCTCCTCGCCGTATGCGCCGGCAAGCCGTTGCGCGGCGGCTGTGACCTTCTCCGCGCGCCGCGCGAAGATCGTGACATTGGCGCCTTCCTTCAGAAGACGATCGGCGATGGCGTATCCGAGGCCGTCGCTGCCGCCGCCGACGATCGCGACCTTGCCGGTCAGTCCGAGGTCCATCACTGAACTCCGATCGAGGTGAGGAAGGTCTCGGCGTTGCCGGAGAACACGTCGTCGAGGATGTCGGGGGAGAAGCCCTCCTCGCGCCACTCCTCGACCAGTCTCTCGTGGGTGAGCATCGGGTAGTCGGCTCCGAAGAAGACCTTCTTGCGCAGCCGCCTGCCGATCTCGTGCTTGAGTTCGTCGGGGAAATAGCGCGGTGACCAACCGTGGAGTTCCATCCACACGTTCGCCTTGTGCAGTGCGACCGCGATCATCTCCGACTGCCAGGGCCACGCCACCCGAGCCGCGATCACGTTCAGATCGGGATGCTTGGCCGCGATGCGGTCGACGTAGCGGGGGTGGCAGCCCTCGAGGGTGATGCCCATGCCTCCGCGGGTGCCGGCCCCGGTGGCCGACATGCCGACATGGACCAGGACGGGACGGTTGGCCTCGATGCACATGTTCAGACAGGTCTCCCATTCCGGCTGGTCGGGTGTCCCGGCCGGTGTGAACGAGTGGACCGTCAGTCCGACGAGTCCCGTCCCCTCGCTCAGGCAGCGTTCGAGTTCCTTGACATGAGCTGGTTGCGTGGGATCGATGCCGATCCAGTTGCCGAGTACGACGTCGGGGTGCCTGCGCGCATAGTCGAAGGCGTAGTCATGCTGGTCGCGGAGTGCACCGGCGTCCATGGTGTGGGTGAACGCGAAGTCGAGCATCGCCTTGACGTTGGCGCGGCGAAACTGGACGGCCTGCTCCTCCTCGCTGACGAAGCTCATGCCCCACTTGAAGTAGCCCTGCAGAGCCTCGCGGTCTTCGGCGGTCTCGTACGGGCTTCCCTTCCATCCTCGCTCTGTGCCCCAGTGGGAGTGGAAGTCGATCAGTCGGTCCGGCGGTGCGTTCACACTGAGTGCCTTTCGTGAATGGCCATGGGAAGGGCATCGGGATGGTCAGTGGACATTGCGGGTCGAGTCGGCCCAGAACGGCGCGCGCAGGCGCTTCTTGTCGATCTTTCCCACCGGCGTGACGGGAAGTGAGTCCACGACCACGACCTTCTTGGGCGCGTACATCGATCCCTTGACCTGCTTCACGTGGGACTGGAGCGCGGGAATGTCGACCTGTCGCCCCGGTCGCGGGACCACGAACGCGGTGACGATTTCGCCCCAGCGGCTGTCCGGCACGCCGATGACGGCGGCTGAGCCCACCGAAGGGTGCGTTGTCAGGACGGCCTCGACTTCGCTGGCGTAGATGTTGAAACCGCCCGAGATGATCATGTCCTTCTTGCGGTCCACGATGTAGATCAGGCCCTCGGCGTCCTGGCGGGCGAGGTCTCCGGTGTGGAGCCATCCCCCCTTGAGTGCCGCTTCTGTCTCGTCGGGGAGGTTCTTGTAGCCCTGCATCACCCCGCGGCTCCGCATGGCGATCTCGCCCACCTCGCCCAAAGGAACGTCGTGGCCGTCGTCGTCGATGAGCCTGATGCGGTTGCCGACCACCGGACGGCCACAGGAGGCGAGTTGCTCAAGGCTCGCGGTCTCGTGTGCGGCCTTGGTCAGGACCGTCCCGATGCCGGCCGACTCCGTCTGCCCGTAGACCTGGGAGAAGACCGGACCGATCCGCTCGCGAGCCTCCGCCAGGCGCACCGGCGACATCGGTCCGGTGGCGTACCAGATGACCTCAAGGCTGGAGAGGTCTCTGGTCTCCGGACGCTCCTGATCCAACAAGGTGTAGATCATCGTCGGAATGCCGTTCACACAGTTGATGTGCTCGGCCTCGACAACGTCGAGGAACCGGCTGGGTTCGAAGCCCTGCTCGATCACGACCGTGCCGCCACGCAGCAGTGCCGGGATGACGGCCAGCCCGGCCGCGTGGGTGAGCGGGGCCGCTGCCAGGTACCGCGGGAGGTGTGGCTGCTCGAAGTCGGCCATGTGCGCATAGACCATCTGCACCATCGACCGATGAGGCTGCATCACGCCCTTGGGTCTGCCGGTCGTCCCCCCGGTGTACTGCAGCCAGGCGACATCCATCTCCGTCGCCGGACCACGGTCGAGCGATCGAACCGCCGGGGGCTCGCCCTCGGGCGGACCACCGGCGGCGGGGATCACCATCAGGTGCCGCAGGGAGTCGACCTCGCCGAGGACCTGGCGTCCATGCTCCTCCAGGGGCGCGGTCACCACCAGCACCGCGGCCTCCGCGTCCTCGCAGACGGTGATGTGGTCCCTGACCGAGGCCAGGGTCTGCAGCCCGGTGAAGCGGCCGCCCAAGAGATACGTCGCGGCCTGGACGATCCATGATTCAGGCATGTTCGGACTGAGCATCGTGACCCCCACCCCGCGCCCCACTCCCCGACGGGCCAGCGCGGCCACGTACTGCGAGAGAAGGTCCCTCACGTGCGCATAGGTCAGTCGCCGATCACCAGCCACGAAGGCCTCGGACGAGCTGTGCCGGCTGAGCGCCTGCATGATCAGGTCACCTAGCGTGACTCCGGAGGATGCCGTCGTGGCGGCTGCCGAAGCCGCAGGGCCGTGACCCGGAAGGTGGTGAGACATGCCTCAAAGCGTGGCCGCCGAGCGGGCGGGCGTGCCACCGATGTTCCGCCCCGAATTTCGGATAACCCGCCAGGGTGGCAGAGGCAGTGCTCAGCCGTGAGCTGCACCCGCTGTGGAGCGGTAACGACCGGGCGTCTGGCCGACGAGATCGGTGAAGGCGTTGATGAAGCTGCCGGGGTTCGCCCAGCCAAGTCGGATCGCCGTCTCGGTGACCGAGGTACCTTCACAGAGTTCGAGCAGCGCTCGCTGAATCCGCAGCAGCGTGCGCCACTGATGGAAGCTCATCGACAGTTCGCTGCTGAACAGCCGACTGAGAGTCCGTTCGCTCGAGCCGGTTCGGTGCCCCAGCTCCGCCAGCGTCGCCGAAATGGCCGGGTCGGCGTGCAGCAGGTCGGTGACGGCCTTAAGGCGAGGATCGCTCGGCTCCGGCAGCCGTAGTGCCTCCTGCGGGGCGCGGATCAGCTCCGCGCCGATCACTGCGAGCAGCAGACGGCCACGCTCACTGGCGGCAGTCTCGTGCTCGCTGCTCATCGCCAGGTATGCCTCGCGCAGCAGCGCACTGGCCACGAAGACCGACGGCTCGGGCGGCAGTTCCTCGGACAGCGCTGCCGGAACCGGGAGCACGCGGACATCGGTCTCACCGTAGGAGCGACTGCTGTGGACATAGAAGGGCGGCACCCACGTGATGCGGTTGGCCGGCGCCACCCAGGTGCCGACCTTGGTCGTCGTGACGAGCGCCCCAGAGGCGGCGTACCGCAGCTGGCCGTAGTCATGGAAGTGCGCGGCGATGTCCTCACCGTGCGCCATGGGCTCGCAGACCGGCGAGTCGTCGGTCCAGAACACTGCTTGCTGCGCAACCTCAGCCACAGCAATCAGCATAACTTGCGTTGGCGGGCCATCAGAATAGGGGATGACGAATCCAATAACACGCCCGTGAGGGGCCACTCCGCATCGCTCATGTCCGAGGCGTACCGGAGCCGGCACTCGGGCCGGTCGGCCGCATTCTCGAACCGATGGGCGAGACAGCCACACCCAGGAGTGGACGAGCTGGACTCGGCGACCACGGCCACGCGACACTTCGACACCAGGGCCGTAGAGAACGGCCAGTCACCCAGTGCAAGAAATCGCCCCCCGACAGATCCGGGGGGGGGGGGAGTCGGCATAGGGTGCGGCGCATCCGTCTCTCAGCCACCAGACCTGACCACGTTGCGGTCCGATCACCACCAGCGTCCACCTCACCAGGCCGGTCGCTACCCAGCAGCACCGAGCCGTGCTGGTAGGTCTGGTGCAACAGGAACGAGTGGCGGGTGTGGTCGTAGTAGTCGTACGTCGTAGTAGTCGTACTCCCACTGCCATTCCTCCTCGAGCGGGAAAGGCTGACTGAGCACGCGTGCAGCGGTGCCATCGAAAGGCTCCGGGCTCCTCCAGCAGTCCGCTTCCCAGGCAGCCCAGCTGGCTGGCTTCTGCCCCACGGGCAGCAGACCACTCTCGTCCGGCGGACCGTCGTCGGTGCCGTTCGCGATCTCGGCCACCTGGTACGGCTCAGGCAACACCACGCCGTGCCGACGTTCCCATGCCTCAAGTGCCGCCCAGCCCAAAGGGCAGTGCCTCGGCAAAGCCAGGCCTGCCCAGCGCTCAACAAGACGGCCCCTGGAATTCGCCCATGCGGGGTGGGGCCTGTGCATGATGTACGTCCTGAGGACCGCCCAGCCCACCGGCCAGGTGGCACGAGGCGAGGACACAGGAGCGGATGCCTCCGCCCGGGCGGTGAGCCACTTATCGACCGACCGCACGCCGGGCAAGCTCCTTGAGCTCTATACGTGCGGCGGGCGTGCCCGACGGTCCGCACCAGTACGGGTGCCCGGCGATGTGTACCGAGAGTTCCTGCAGGCGTCGGCGGCTCCTCGCGGTGCTCGCCGTCGGACCGGATTCCGCGAGCTGCCAGTACGTGCGGTACCAGGCGGTCTGCGCCTCCACGAGGTCATGGAGGGCGTCGTGCTGGGCCATGCGCTGCATGGGATCGCTTGTTCGGATGTTGAGGCAAGCAGGCGCCCGGTACACGTGCAGCATGAGGCCGGGCGGGAAGGTCTCCGGCGATATCCCCGCGGGCCCGAGGACAGCTGGAGCCCGGCTGTCGACGAAGTGCAGCAGTACTTCGCCGACCATCCGACCACCCCGCCCCCCCCCGACCACGGAGGCGAAGATCGGCGGAACCCTCACCAGCATCCCGGCGGTACAGCGCAGCATCGACCCGGCACTGGTGCAAGGGCTCCGGCGGGCCTTCGCGATCGCCGATGCCCGCCCCGACCTGGCTGCGCGCTGAATCCACGCCACGCATCACCTGACGCGGCCGCACCACGCCCCTCGGCCGTCAGGGACGGTCAGTACAGGTGCGAGGTGTGCGGCTGCGGTGTTCCGAGCCTGTCCCGGACAGCTGCCTTGACCAGGCAGGACAGGTTCACGGTGTCCCGGACAGCCGGGATGCCTTGCTGGCGGGGATGCGCCTGGGAACAGTTGGTGTCATCGATGGCCCGGCGCGTCCCGTCCTGGTCTGGCTGTGCGGCGAGCCGGCACCGATCCGGGGGCCGGCGAGGCATCGCCGACTGGCTGATCAGCTGACGCAGGGCGGTCGTGGGCCTACTTCATTCGGGAGGAGATCAGTGTGAAACGAGGTAAGCAGCAAAGGACTTCGCGTAGATGGGTGCTCGTGGCGGCCAGTGGGACGCTGGCTCTGGCAGGGATGCTCGCCTCCGCCGGCACCGCTCAGGCAGCCACCCCCTGGAACGCGACGGGCACCCAGGCCGATGTGGTGGGGGCCTGGGCACATGGCGAGTACTGGGTATCCGGCGATACCAGCTACGCGAAGGTGACGATCACCGACTCGCAGTCGGACGGCGCCAGTGGGCGCGTCTACTTCCGTTGGCGTTTCGGGGATGGATCGACCAGCGGCGCGTACGGGCCGCTCACCGCCTCCGGGTACCAGAAGGAGACGACGCGGACGTACTCCTACCCCCGAGGGGCCCTCGACTCGTATGACCCGTTCGAGGTGAAGGAGGTCCGAGTCGACAACGGAGTGGAAGTCGACTGGGGCGGCTGGGATGTTCCGGAGCCCTTCAACAGCAACTGACAGACCATAGCCATCGGTCTCTATCTATGGGGTGGTCCCCGCCGTCTCACGGCGGGGACCACCCCATAGGACCTACGCGCTCGGGACTTACAGTTCGTCGACCGCCTCGCGGACGCGGTCAGTGTTCCAGGTGTCGCCATCTAACATGGGCCGCACAGTGGCCTCGTAGCGCTGGAGAATCTGGGGGGGGCGGCGTCGGCGCCGTGGCACCAGACACTCTCGAAGCGGCCAATCCAGCGCTCGATGCCCTTGAAGTAGATGCTGGAGTTGGTTTCTTGCGGGCCCCAGCGGCGTGCTGGTGGGCCCGGCAGGAGGTGGAGTCCACGCTCACCATCGACCAGTCGATGCGGCCCTCGGTGTCGGCGTCGGCCAGGACGGCTGCGAAGAGCCGGTCCCAGGTGCCGTCCGCCGACCAGCGTCGATGCCGCCCGTACACGGTCTTCCACTTGCCGGACGTGCAGGCAAATCCCGCCATGGCACCCCGTGCGGTTGCGGTACAGGATCCCGTTGATGACCCTGCGGTGGCCTGCCCAACGGCCGCCTCGGCTACCGGACTTCGGCAGATGCGGGCTCAGTCGAGCCCATTCCGCGTTCGTGAGAGTGCCATGAGCATGCCAACGACGTCAGTCACAAGGTCTGCCACGGCCAGAACCTAGCCACCCGTGTGTTCAGTCCCCGCTTGCGGGGACCCACGGAGGGAGGTGTCCAGAGCAGTCATGAGCTGCGCAGCGCGGCTCTTACCGCTGGGCGCGAGAGGGTATCGCTGGAGGATATCGATCAGGGCCGGTGTGGCTCGTTCGCGGGCCTCTTCGATCGCCCGGTTCCCGGCCCTGGGATCCTCGCCTGCGTCGATTTCGGCGATGCGTGCCGCATTCGCAGCGGCGCGCAGGATGTGGCCTACCTGGTGAGCCTTCGCGATCGGGTGCAGGTAAGCGGCAGATGCGGCATCGCCGGCGGCTTGCGCAGCGAGACGTGCGGTTTCAGTGGCAGTCTCCTTCGCCGCTCGGTGAGCGTCCATCGACGTGACGCGCTGGAGCTTGGTCCTGGGCGCACCGTTGATGAACTCCCATGCCGCATCGATGGCCGCCCGCGGTCGGGTGTCACCGGGGTTGGCATCCTCGAACACCGGGAGAACTTCCTGCGCAGTCTCGGCGACGTAGCGCGCTACGACTCGCAATTCGTCCATGGACAGTTCGAAGTCACCGTTCACGCTCGTCACGAAGGTGATCGTCGCACATTCAGGAGTGAGGCACGCTCGCGGGCAGGCCCAGCTCCTTGGTCCGGGCGGAGAGAGAGCTTGGCTCCGTCCGTGATCCGCCGGTTGGACCCTAGTCGCCGACATCAGTACCTGCGACCTGCCGTGCTGGCGCGGACAGAAGGCCGGCCGGCCCCGCTTCGATCCGGCGGGGGACAGCCATCTGTTGTGCCGAGACAGCGGTCGGAGCGCCTTAGACGGAGGGGTAGAGGGGCCGCTGCCGTTACGGCTTCCGCTTCGGGGTGCTTTTCGTGCGGCGCGGTGGCCGCTTGGCGTTCGGGTGGATAGCGCGCTGAAAGTCGGTTGCGGGCCGCAAGGACTGCATGCTGGCCGTCAGCGCGGCGTCGGGGGGCCCGATGTGGCCGTCGTAGAGGACTTCGACGAGATCGTGGGTTGGTTCGTCGTACAGGAAGACGACGCCTCGCGGCAGGCCGAGCTGGTGCTTTTTGGCCCGCAGGTAGCCCCGGAGGCTTTTCTCGGCGTCGTCGGGGGCCTGTCCGGCGGGGCAGGTGGCCCACACGAACAGCCATCCCTCGGCTGCGTCGATGTCTTGCGTGATAGGCACCGTCATGCTGCGGCCTCGGCCGTTGGGATCCGGGTGGTTGAGGAGCTGCTCGCCGTGGCGCGCGAACTGATGCTGAACGGCCTCTGCTATGGACAGCAACGTTGCACCGATACTCAGCCACCCGGTGACCTGACGTGACTGCAGTTCGTCGATGAGGGGGACGAGTGGCGTGGGCACCATCGCCGGCTTGGGCACAGGCTCAGAGCCCTCGTCGTCACACTGCTTGGCGTAGAACCACCTGTCGAGCGCATCGGTCCGGCTGCTCAGGTAGACCGGCTGCTGTTCGCGGTAGCGACGCAACTCCGCCGTGGTCGGCTCGGACAGGAACGGGAAGGCGACCCGTACCTGCGCCGGGTCGGGCTCGACCCACAGGCCCGCTTCGAAGAAGTACAAAAACAGGTCCAGCTCATCCGGGGCGCGGAACATGACGGTGACATCAGGATTGCGGCGTCGACGCAAGTAGAGGAGGAACTCGGCCGGGCGCGCCACGAGCTCGATGATCAACTCCAGGTCGTGCAGGGACACCGTCCAGGGAATGTTGTCCGGGTCGAGCAGGCCGGCCTTCACCATCTCCGCGGTCGCAGTCAGAACGGTCGAGAGGTCATCGAGACTGACGACGACGGTGTGTATCTCGCGGACATGGCTGAGGTCGACCCAGCCCTCGTTCTCGATACGCAGGCCACCGTCCCGCTGGATCGCGTCCCGCATGCGGCCGGACTGCTCGGCCGCTTTCGTGATGATGCCGGTCAGGTCGGTGCGGAGCCGTGTCCTCTTCCCTCCCCGGGACAGGGCGCTCAACGCGACGGCCTTGTCCTCCACAATGATGGCAACGTCGTCGAGAACGACGAGGTGGTCGCCCTCGACGCGCTTGGTGTACTTCGCCGGCTCCGCCGCCTCAGTTTCCTGGTCGTTCGCAGGCAGGTAGTACTCGAATGCGTCCCGGAACCGGGCCCCGGGAAGCACGCGGCCCAGCGCGTCACGCGTGCGCAACTCCAGAAGGTCTCCGCGGTGCTTGGCGTACTGGGCCCATACGGGCTGAGACGTCTTCAGCTGCTCCTCGAGGTTCTCCCGGACGGCGAACACGTTCAGCGCATGGTGCGGCAGCATGAGGCGCCCACTGTCGCTGACGATGAGCGGCCGGGTGCGCATCGGGTTCTTGCCGGTCGTGAACGCGTCGATGACGTCCGCAGGTCCATCCGTCCCAAGGTCGAGTCGGAACCGTTCGACCACGGCTCTGACACGCTCTACGGCAATGCCCGTGTGCGCGGCGATGTCGTCGACGGCGACCGTGGCCTGCTCGGCGCCGGGTTCGAACAGTGACATGAGGCTGGACCTGGCGCGCTCCTTCAGCCGGTCGTCCCCCCGGCCCTTGTGCGTCGCGGCCATCGCGATCTGCATGGCTCCGCCCATGGCATTGAGGCGGTCGTTCAGGCCCGCGTGTTGCAGGTGGTGACATGCGTCGAGGACAGCCAGGGCGTCGGTCGCGTCGAAGCCGAGCTGGTCGTTGAGTGCCGCGCGAACGCTCGGATCGCCATCGAGGAGCACAAGGTTGGTTTTCTCGACCATCTCCGAGTAGGACATGTTGCGCATCCACACCTCAGCGCCCCGAACGAGCAACGACATGAGCGCAAGCTTGTCTGCCGGGTCAACGGCGGCGAGGGACCGCAGCTGCGCGAGATGAAGAATTTTGCCCAGGTCGTCCTTCACCTCCGAGACGAAGTGGCTCATCTGCTGAAACTCGACTTCCGGGGCATCAGCCGTCGCCGTCTCATCCTGGGCGGCGAGAGCAACCAGCGCCAATAGTTCCAGATAGGCGGCGCCCGCCTCCGGGGTGACGGGCATCTGTCCCGCAGGGGCCAGCGGGAGGAATGCCAGGCGCGCCACCTCGATGAGCCGGATCGCGTCGAACCGCCGCAGCTTCGCGACGAGCTCCTGGACCGCGTCGTCGAATGCTGCATCTGCCTTCGCCACAGGGTCATCGCCGGCGACCGTCGGCACCAGCTCTACCAAGGCAGCAAAGGACTCCGCCATCACCTGCGCGTGCGGGTCGAACGCCGGCGTTGCCGAGCCGGCACGGCGCTTCCGCTTGTTGCGCGTGACGCGCCGCTTCGATCGAGAGCTCATGATCTGATCTCACCAGATGTCGGAATCGAGCGGGTAACGGTTTGTGTCCGTTTCGATCAGCCGGTCCGGCCCGGGCATGGCTGCCGACGGACGCCGAGCTGGAATGGGCCCGGCGGGTCGTGCGGGCCGCCGGGGACTTTGACGGCGCCGCGGTGCGCGTGGACGGACAGATGACCGACCGGCTTCCTCCGCCAGGCTCGGCCGGGGCTGCCCGCCGGGCCCGCCGCGCCGGCGGCGCCCCGCCCCGAGCAGGCCGCCGGCCGGGTCCGCCGCGGAGCCGCGCCCCGGCGCGCCCGCGCGGGAGGTCTCAGCGGCGGACGAGGCCGTCACGCGTCAGCGCGGTGGTGAACGCCGCACCGCTCATCCGGCACGGTCCGCGCGACGGCGCGTCAGGCCCTTCTGCTGCTGTCCCTCACCACCAGCCGGTACGGCGCTTTGGAGTCGGCCGGCGGCGGTGCCGTGCCCTCGATGACGGAGACGAGCGTGCCGACCGCGGTGCGCGCGATATGCGCTTTGTCGGGGGCGATGGTGGTGAGTGTGGGCGAGCTGTACTCGCCTTCCTGGATACCGTCGACACCGACCACGGCGATGTTCTCGGGCACCCGTACTCCCGCCTTGGTGAGCTCGCGCATGGCGCCGAGGGCGAGGAGGTCGTTGTAGCAGAAGACGGCGTCGGGCGGCTCGGGCAGGGCGAGGAGCCGGCGCATGGCCTGGGCACCGAGATGGCGGTGGAAGCGCGGTGTGGAGACGATGAGGTTGTCGTCGACGGGCAGCCCGGCCTGCTCCAGGGCCTGGCGGTAACCGATGGTGCGCAGCTGGGCGGTCTCGCCGGTGCTGTACTGCTGGTCGCCGATGGCGGCGATACGCCGGCAGCCCATGGCGACGAGGTGCTCGGTGGCCTCGCGGGCAGCGGCGACGTTGTCGATGGCCACGTGGTGGAAGTCGCCGTTGAAGATGTGTTCGCCGAGCAGCACGACGGGCACGCGGTTGGCGCGCCTGCGCAGTTCGTCCGCCGAGATGGCCAGCGGGCTCAGCAGCAGTCCGTCGAACATGGTGGCCCGTGACCCACGGCCGAGCAGCTCCCGTTCCCGCTCCCCGTCACCGTCGGTCTGGTCGAGCATGACGACGTATCCGTGCGCGCGGGCCGCGGTGATGATCTCACGGGCGAGTTCGGCGAAGTAGGGGACGTCGAACTCCGGCACGACGAGGGCGAGCATGCCGGTGCGGCCGCGCCGCAGGTTGCGGGCGACCAGGTTCGGCCGGTAGTCGAGCTCTTCCAGCGCCGCCTCGACCCGGGTCCGCAGTTCCTCGGAAACCGGCACAGAAGCGTTGACCACGTTGGACACCGTGCGGATGGAGACTCCCGCGCGCCTGGCGACGTCGCGGAGGGTTGCGCCGGCCATCCAGGGACCTCTCTCTGCTGGTGTTCCGTCTGCCGGAGTTCTCCGGCAGGGCTGCTCCGCTTCGCAGCAATCGAATGTTACCCAGGTATTGCATCGTTGCAAAAGGCGACGCATCATCTCTGCATCGTTGCAACCGGACGGCGGCGCAGACGCTGTGACGACGGCGGGCGCGGATGCGCGCCGCCCGCCGCACCGCATGCCCCGCCGGACCGAACACCCGCCGCACCGCACGTCGCGGTGGCCGCTTTCCCCCAGAGGAGCCGCGCTCATGTCCAGACCATCCGTTCCGCGCCGCAGTGTCCTGCGCGGCGCCTTGGGCGTCGGCGCCCTCGCCGTCGGCGCCGGCCCCCTGGCCGCCTGCGCTCCCGGCTCCACCGGAAGCGGACCGCGCAAGCTCACCGCGACGTCCAGCGCGTCGGCCAAGGGAGAGATCACCATCTGGAGCCGCTCGGGTGATCTGTACAAGGTCTTCGACGCGGCCATCGACACGTTCCGCAGGGCCCATCCGCACGTCACGGTGCACCATCAGGCCGTCGACATCGACTCCAAACTCGCCAACACGTTGATCACCGGGGCCGACCTGCCGGACGGCAGTTTCTGGGACGACGCCAAGATCGGAAGCCAGGCCGAACACCTCTACGACCTGACGGACCTGATCGCCCCGTACCGCAAGGACACGTCACCGTACAAGCTCTCGGTCAACACCGTCGACGGCCGGATCTACGGAGTCCCCTGGGACCTGGACCCGGGACTGCTCTGGTATCGCGAAGACCTGCTCGAGGACGCGGGGGTCGACCCGGCGGGCCTTGCCACGTACGACGATCTGCTGGACGCCGCACGGGCGTTGAAGGAGAGGAACCCCAAGGCGGGCCCGATCCACCTGGAGAAGGACCCCTTCCTCGGCCAGCTGTGGCTGGAGATGCTCGCCAACCAGCAGGGCACCAGTCTGGCGGACGCCAAGGGCGCGCTCCGTCTGGACTCCGAGGAGTACCGCACCATCCTCACCTGGGTCCGGTCGGCGGTCCACGAGAAACTGGTGACGCACACCGAGTACCTCAAGCAGGGCGACCTCGCCGCCCTGGAGGACGGCCGGCAGGCCCTCGTGCCCTGGGCGACGTGGTGGTCGTTCGCCCCCCAGCAACTGCTGAAGAAGACCAGGGGCAAGTGGCGGGTCACCCGGCTGCCGGCCTGGACGGCCGGCGGGGCGCGCAGCGGCGCGATGGGCGGCAGCAGCTTCATCATCCCGGCCAAGGCGAAGAACCCCGAACTGGCCTGGCTGCTGTACGAGTTCCTGTGCTTCAAGCAGCCTGGTTACAGCGCGGTGTACGGACCCGGCAGCGTCTACCCCGGCGGCCTCAACACCTCGGTGCCCAGCTACACACCCGCCCGGAAGGCCGACAAACCGCTCTTCAAGCCGGTGGACGCGCTCGGCGGCCAGGACCTGTGGAAGGTCGCCGTGGACGCGGCCGCCACCATCCCGGCCGCCGCGCCCATCCCGGCCTGGTGGGGCAAGTCGATCGACTACCTGGGCAACAATCTGCAGCGGCTGATGGAGGGGTCGATGACGCCCGACGACGTCATCGACGACTCCACGCGCAAGATCCAGCGCAACCTGGTGGACCGCGCGTGACTCCGGCAACCCTCACACCCCCGCGCAACGAGGAACACACGGCCCCGGCGCCGCTCCGCACCCGTCGCCGTCGGCTCTCCCTCACCCCCTATGTGTTCGTCGCTCCGTTCTACGTCGTCTTCGCCGCCTTCGGCCTGTACCCTCTGGTCTTCGCCCTGCAATTGAGCTTCACCAACTGGAAGGGCGCCGGCGAGGCCCGCTTCATCGGCCTGGACAACTACACCTACCTGCTGACCAGCCCCGAGTTCTGGGCGTCCCTGGGCAACAGCGCGGTGATGTGGCTGCTGATCGTGCCCGTCCAGATCGTGGGCGGCCTCGCCGCTGCGGTGCTGCTCGCCAACGCGCGGCTGAGGCTGCGGGGCATGTTCCGGGTGGCGTTCATCGCCCCCTTCGTCACGCCGTTGGTGGCCATGGCCCAGGTGTGGATCGTGGTCTTCGACTCCGATTACGGACTCGTCAACCACCTGCTGCGGCTGGTGGGTCTGCCCGGAGTCGACTGGCTGACCTCGACCACCTGGGCCAAGCCCACGCTCGCGCTGCTGTTCCTCTGGAAGACCACCGGATTCGCGGTCATCATCCTGCTCGCGGGGCTCCAGGCGGTGCCGTCCGACGTGTACGAGGCCGCCGCGCTGGACGGGGCCTCGCGCCGGCGCCAGTTCTGGTCGCTGACACTGCCGCTGGTGCGCCGCAGCATCGCGTTCCTGATCGTCGTACAGACCCTCGCGGTCTTCCAGATGTTCGCCGAACCGTTCGTGGTGACCCAGGGCGGACCGTACGGCTCGACCACCACCGGCGGCCTGTACCTCTACAACCACATCACGGCATCCGACCTCGGGACGGGAGCGGCCAACTCCTTCCTGCTCGTCCTCCTGGTGTTCGCCCTGTCCCTGCTGTCCGTGCGCCTGCTGCGCTCCCGAGACGAGTGACCCGTATGAAGCACAAGAGCCTGTCCCAGCCCAGACCCGGTCCTCTCCAGTACGTCTTCCTCGCCGGCCTGGCCGTCCTGTTCGTCTACCCCATCTGGTGGGCGATCAGTTCCTCCCTGAAGCCACCGAACGAGATCGTCCGCGCCCCGCTGTCGTTCTCTCCCGGCTCGGCCACGCTGCACAACTACCAGGCGATGTTCCACGACGTGCCGATCGGCACCGGTTTCCTCAACACGGTGCTGGTCGTCGTGGTCAAAGGGGCGCTGACCATGTGCTTCTGCCCGCTGGCCGGCTACGCCTTCGCCAAGTACCGCTTCCCGGGGCGGGACCTGCTCTTCGGCGTCCTCATGCTCACCCTGATGCTGCCGACCCTGGTACTGATCATCCCGCTGCTGCTGCAGATGAGCCAGCTGGGCTGGGTCAACACCTACCAGGCACTGATCCTGCCCGGCAGCATCGACGCCTTCAGCATCTTCTGGATGCGGCAGACCATCGCCGCGGTCCCCGACGAACTCCTCGACGCCGGGCGCGTGGACGGAGCCGGCGAGTTCGGGATCTTCGCCCGCATCGTGGTGCCCGTCATCCGCCCGGGTATCGCCGCACTCGGCGTGCTCACCACGATGAACATCTACAACGACTTCGTGTGGCCGGTCGTCGCCGTCAACGACGAGAGCCACCAGACCCTGCAAGTCGTCCTGTCCACCCTCGCCCAGAACGTCACCGGCAACCGCATCGGCGCCGACTTCGGGAGCGTCTGGGGTGAACTGCTGGCCGCCGGCAGCATCGCGATGCTGCCCGTCCTGCTGCTCTTCATCCTGCTGCAACGCCACTTCATCAACGGAATCCTCGCGGGCAGCGTCAAGGGCTGACGCCCGCACCGCACCCGGCTCGACACCGCGCCCCTTGAGCTCACGATCGGAGCACACCCACCCATGCCCGTCCCCCGCCCCGAGTACCCCAACCCGCTCTTCGACCGCTCGCACGCCTGGCTCAACCTCAACGGCAGCTGGGACTTCCGGGCCGACCCCGCCCAACAGCACACCGCGGCCGCCGCGGACGGCTACGACCAGCGGATCACGGTGCCCTTCGCCTGGGAGACCCCCGCCTCCGGCATCGCCGCGCACTGGCTGGAGACCGCCTGGTACCGCCGCACGTTCACCGTGCCGTCCGCCTGGTCCGGGCAGCGCGTCGTCCTCCACTTCGGCGCCGTCCACCACGAGGCCACCGTGTGGGTCAACGACACGGAGGTGGCACACCACGAAGGCGGCTACACACCGTTCTCCGCCGATGTGACGGACGCGCTCGGTGACGGCGAGCAACTCCTCGTCGTGCGTGTCCACGCCCCCGCGGACAAGCTGGACATCGTCCACGGCAAGCAGCGCAGCATGCCCCGCGACGACTACGACGGCGTCTGCTTCACCCCGTCGTCCGGCATCTGGCAGACCGTCTGGCTGGAGTCACGCCCCGCCACCCATCTCGCCACGCTGCGACTGCGCCCGGCCCACGACCTGACCGGTATCGCCGTCGACGCCACCGTGCGGGGCCCGGAGTCCGGCACCGCGCGGCTGCGCCTGCGGGTGCGCGGCGAGGACTCCACCGTCACCCTGGACATCGGCCCGGACGGACGGGCCGGAGCCGTACTGCCGGTGGCCACCCCCAGGCTGTGGTCACCCGAGGATCCGCACCTGTACTCCGTCGACGCGGAACTGACCAGCGCCGACGGCACCGACCGCGTCACCTCCTACACCGGGCTGCGTTCGATCGCGGTGGACGGCGAGGCGCTGTATCTCAACGGGCACCGGCTGTTCATCCGCGGCGTGCTCGACCAGGGCTACTGGCCCGACACCGGGATCACCGCGCCCGACGACGCGGCCCTGCGCCGGGACCTGGAACTCGCCGCGGACGCCGGCTACAACCTCGTACGCAAGCACCTGAAACTGGAAGACCCCCGCTTCGTCCACCACGCCGACACCCTCGGCATGCTGCTGTGGGCCGAGCCCGCCTCTCCCGGACGCTTCTCGCCCGAGTCCACCGCCCGGTTCGCCGAGCAGATCCAGCCCATGGTGGAACGCGACGGCAACTCTCCCGCCATCATCATCTGGGGCCTGTACAACGAGGAGTGGGGCCTGGACTGGGACCTCCCCGGCGACCCGGCCAAGCAACAGGCGGTCGCCGACGCCTACGACCGGATCAAGGCCCTCGACCCCACCCGGCCCGCCGTCGACAACTCCGGCTGGACCCATGTCAGAACCGACCTGCTCGACTGGCACTACTACGACGAGAGCGCCGCGTCATGGGCCGCCACGGTCGCCGATCTCCTCTCCGGCCGGCGCGATGACTTCCCCGTGAAACTCGGCCCGGACCTGGTCGTCCACAAGCAGCTCGCGGTCACCGGACAGCCGCTGCGCGGCCTGCCCAACCTCAACAGCGAATACGGCGGCGGCTTCACCGGCCTGGAACGCGCCTGGCACCTGCGCTGGCAGACACAGGAACTGCGCCGCCACGACCGGCTCGCCGGCTACGTCTACACCGAGCTGTACGACATCGAGCACGAGAGCGCCGGACTGCTGGACTTCCACCGCGGAGCCAAGGACCTCGCGGGCGTCGACCCGGGCCATGTGAACGCACCCACCACGCTCGTCCTGGACCTCACACCGGTCGCTCCCGGACGCGATCTGCTCACCGCCACGCGGGAGTTCACGGTCGGCGTCCGCGTCTCCCACCACGGCACCGAACCGGTCGAGGGCACCCTGCACACCACCTGGACCGCCGTGTACGCGGCCGCTCCCGAATCCCCCGGCAGCCCCGTGCCCGGGTGCCACGCCGAAGCCAAGCCGTACGTCCTCGGAGAGGCCGTCGAGGTGCCCGCGACGCTGCCCGAGGGCCGGACCAGCGGACGACTGCACCTGGCCCTGGTGGCGGAGGGCGGAAGCGTCGTGGCCCGTACCGCGCTCGACGTGGACACCCGGAGCGAGCCGCACATCGGGGACGATCCGCGAGCCGGCCGAGCCGAGTGAGCCGCACGAAGCAACCCGTTGCGGGCACCAGCCCCCCCTACTCATCCGCGAAGGAGTGGTTCCGTGCGCCTGTCCGCGCCCAGACACAGATCACCGGCCGTGCTCGGCATCCTGGTACTGCTGGCCGCGCTGATGTCCCTGTGGTCCTCGCCGGCCTCCGCCACACCCGCCGGACAGGTCCTGGCATCGCCGGACCTGTCCGCCAACCCACAGGGCGACAACAGCTACCCGCGCGCCATCCGCCTCGACCACGACGGCTCATCGGGCCAGACCATGCTGGCCACGTTCGCCCGGCGCAATCAGGGCGGCCCCAACTCGCTGCCCCTCTACCGCAGCACCGACGGCGGCCGGACCTGGAGCTCCACCCCCATGTCCACGATCACCTCACACACCGCGGGCTGGGACCTGGAAGCCCCCGTCCTGTACGAGGTGCCCCGCACCGCGAACGGCCTGAACGCGGGTGACCTGCTCGCCGCCGGCACCGCCTGGAAGGCGGGGGACTTCACGGCGCAGAAGATCGAGGTCTTCAAGAGCACCGACCACGGCCGGACCTGGCAGTACCTGTCCAACTGCACCCAGAGCAGCGGGATGCCGAACACCATCGGCCACGGCATCTGGGAACCGTGGTTCCTGCTCGCGCCGAACAACACGCTCGCCTGTTTCATCTCCGACGAACGGCCGGCGAACACCCCGACCAACAACCAGGTCATCGGCCACTACACCTCGACCGACGGCGGCCGGACCTGGAGCTCCGCACTCACCCAGGACGTGGCCTTCCCCGCCGACGACCTGGCCCGCCCCGGCATGTCGATCGTCGTCCCGGTGGCAGGCGGGAAATTCATGATGGCGTATGAGATGTGCCGGGACGCCACCGACGCCGACCACGCCTGCGAGGTGTACACCAAGACCAGTACGGACGGCCTGAACTGGGCACCTGCCGACGCACCGGGGACTCTCGTGCGGACCAGCGACGGCCGGCATCTGCTGCACACCCCGTACCTGGCCTGGCAGCCGGGTGGCGGCCCCAACGGCACGCTGCTGATGTCCGGTCAGCGCGTCGTCACCGGGCCCACGGGGAACAAGACCGTCATGGCGGAGTCCGGCACCGTCATCCTGTCCAACACCAACCTCGGCACCGGAGAGTGGACCGAGATCGAAGCACCCGTGAAGACGGACCCGACCGGCGGTTACCGCTCCGGCGAGCCGTCCTGTCCGGGCTACAGCTCCCCCATCACACCGCGGGCGGACGGCACCAGCTTCCTCTACCTGAGCGCGACCTGGCTCGGTACCGGCAACCAGTGTCAGGTCCGTTTCAACACCGGTCAACTCGGCGGCCCGGTCGGACAGGTCACCACCCCATGGGTCGCGGGCAAGTGCCTCGACGTCGACACCAACACCAGTGCCGACGGCAGGGCCGTACAACTCTGGGACTGCAACACGGCAACCGGGCAACGGTGGTCGGTGGCGCCGGACGGCACACTGCGCGCGTTCGGCCGCTGCCTGGACATCGACGGCAACGGCACCGCCAACTTCACCAAGGTGCAACTGTGGGAGTGCAACAACGCCGGCGGCCAGCAGTGGCGGCAGCAGGCCGACGGTTCCCTGCGCAACCCGCAGTCGGGCCGCTGCCTGGACATCCCCCAGGGCGCCACCGCGAACGGCACGCGCCTCCAGATATACGACTGCAACGGCCTCGGCACCCAGAAGTGGAACCTTCCCTCATAACACACTCCTAGCACCCCTGGCTCACTCCCAGGGCACACCAACGATCCGGCGGGCGCCCCGCCCCGCCGCACGGCAAAGGCCGCGTCCGGATCGCCCGGACGCGGCCTTCTCCTGCTCCGGGCCCGATCGGTCGCGTGGGCGTGGCCAACCGGCCCAGGCAGTGACGAGCCGTCGCCCCGCTTCGACGAGCCGGCCACCCGACCTCCCGCCGGCCCGCACCTCGCTTCACCCCCTCGTCCGGCACCGCGAGTACGCGACGTGATCACGCGCCGGAGAGGTCCTATAGTGGCCCGATGCCACTTGTGGAAGTGACCTACGCCCCGAGTGGCGCTGAATCGAAGCTCCGAGAATCGCTCGGCTTCGCGAGTCCCTGGCCGGGGCCAGCCGAGTGAGCCGCCTTCCCGCACCGCGAACCACGGTGATCGGGAGTTGCAGTTGCGACACCGACACGAAAGCGGACAATCCCTGACTTCTTGGTCAGATGGCGGGCTTCGGCAGGTGACCGAGGTGCTTGATTACGCGCTCGCGCAAGAGCAGGTACTCGTCCCAACGGCGCAGAGGGCCGGGCGGGCGTTCGACGACACGGGCTGCGGTTACAGCCTGGCCGCGTTTGAACTGCTCGTGGGTCAAGTCGAGCTCGACGCCGCTGGGCAGGCGGTTCCACCAGTGAAAGCCGTGCTGATCCCCGTCAAGGTGCACCTCACCGACCATGAGGTCGCCGCCGAAGATGTCATTGACGATCAAAGCTGTGATGTCACAGTGGCCCCAGGCAGGGTTGTCGGGATACCACTCGGCCTGATCGTCGGGCGAGCAGGTGTCGGCGGCCCAGCTGGCTCGCAGGGCCTTGTCCAGGACAAGCAGGTTCCAAGGAGTCATGGCGGCAGCATCGCAGCCACCGCTGACATCGCCCCAAGGGCCTTCGCCTGGGTCCGAGGCTGGCGAGCTCATCCGCGAGCACTCAAGGGTGTGATCCGCGTTACATATCTTCCTCTGGAATGCAACACGCTCGACGACCCCCGTTGCGAACCGAGCGTCGGGGGATCAGCCTGCCCAATCCCCACACGAGCACATCCGCACACGGGCTTTGCGGACACAAGCAGGTTCTTCGTGACCGACGCCGTCATGAACGGCCTGCCCCCGCACATTGCCCAGGTGATCTGCGGGCACAAAAGCATCGACACCACGATCGGATACAAGGCGGTCTATCCCGCCGAAACGATCGAGGCCCACCGGGCTTTCATTGCCCGCCGTCGGGCCTCCCGCCCCAGCGAGGAGTACCGGACCCCGACTGAAGAAGAGTGGGATGCCTTCCTCGCCCACTTCGAGAAGCGGAAGGTGTCCATCGGCACCTGCGCACGCGCCTTCGGAACCGCGTGCATTCATGAGCACGCTTGTGTCAGATGCTCGTTCCTCCGACCTGACCCGTCCCAACGGACACGGCTCGCCGAGATCCGCGACAACCTGATCGTCCGAATCGCCGAAGCCGAGCGGGAGGGCTGGCTTGGGGAGGTCGAAGGACTTCAGGTCAGCCTCGCCGGCGCGGAGAACAAGCTGGCCCAGCTCGACGCGGAAGCGTCCCGCAACCGGGTCATCCACCTCGGCATGCCGGAATTCCGCGAGATCGCCGGTCGCACCGTGGAGCATTCTTCCGCCCACCCCAACCGACCTGATCTCTGACGGTGCCCTGTCACTGGCGCCTGGCAGGATGACCGCCCATGAACGCTGAATCGGCCAAACTTGCTAGTCAGGAGGCTCCAATGAAGGTCATGCTGCGGGAAGTAAGCGACTCTGACCTGCCCGTTTTCTTCGCTCAGATGAACGATCCGGAGGGGATCCGGATGGCGGCGTTCACCGCCAAGGACCCATCAGACAGCGCCCACTTCCAGGCCCACTGGGCACGGATCCGCAAAGATCCAGCGGTCATAGCGCGCACCATCGTCGGCGGTAGCGGTGAAGTCGTCGGTCACGTTGCCGTGTTCGGCCCGCCCGAGGAACGCGAGGTCACGTATTGGATCGGGCGGCAATACTGGGGCCGAGGAGCTGCTACCGCTGCGCTGCGAGAGCTGCTCGGCGTCGAACCGCAGCGTCCACTGCACGCCCGCGTGGCTGCGGACAACGTCGGCTCCATCCAGGTCCTGAAGAAGTACGGATTCGTGGTCACCGGCAGCGAGCGGGATTACGCGAACGGGCGAGGCAAGGAAGTCGACGAGGTGCTCTTCACCTTGCCCGGATGACCCACACTGTCAAAGCCCTCAAGAGAGGTAGTAGGGGCGGGGCCTGAAGTAGTTCAGAGAAGCCTGCGTCCGATGCCCGATACCCGATGCCCGATGCTCCGCCTCGACCTCGCCCAAGCTCCCCGGCTGCTGGAGATCGAAGCCAACACCCGGGAACGGCTCCAAGAGGCCCGCCGGATGCAGTGGCTGGGCGAGGTTGCCGCCTTGCAAGAGAGCCTGCGGCACATCACCGACAAGAAGAAACAAGCCGACCGCCTTCGGCGGCAGGCCGACCACGGCGAAGTGCGGGACCGGCGCCCTCGGGTGAGGCAGCCCGCACCAGAGTGCCGCCCGAAGGCCGCAGACCGCTTCAGAGCCCGGACGACGTCCCCAGGTAATCGTCGGGAAGCGCGACTCCGGTGCGTGCCCGCAGTCGAGCCATGTCCAGCCGGTCCTTCTCGGTCAAGTCATAGCCACCGTGGCACTGCACCTGAGTCACTGCATCGACGCACCGCACCTCGTGCCCACCGATACTGCCGGCCACCGGCGCCGGGTAGTGGAACCGGTCGCCGTCCGGCAGCAGCTGATCCCCGCCCCCTCCCGCCGTTGCGGTGATGGGGTGCAGGTCGATCTCTCGGCCGGTGGCATCGGCCACCGCCAACGCGGTTGGCAGCCAGTCCCGGAGGACATGGACGAAGCCAGCCTGTTTCAGCGTCGTCCGGACCACATTGACCTGGTCGAGCAGTACGACGAGGTCAAGATCCGAGTGCTCGCGCGTGGTTTCGCCGATCAAGGCATCCACCCCCCCCACCCGCCATCCACCCACGCGGTCACTCCGGCGCTAGCCAGCAGGCCCAGCACCTCAATCACGTCAGACTCACGCATCACGAGGGCACCTTTCCAGACCTCTGGGCCTGCCACCAGCTGATTTCATAACCTCGGAGATCGTCAGGCCCAGGATTAACCGGTCCGACAACACTGACTGATTGAAGTACAGAGAAGCGTGTTCGCCTCCTGCGGCCAGGAGGCGTTCTTCGAAGGGCACGTTCACCCGCTGCGGACGCTGGGCGGTGTCCCTCGGGGCAAGCCCCGCTACGACAACCTCAAGGCCGCCGTCGCCCGCGTGCTCGGACTGAGCCGGGCCAGGGGCGAGCGGAAACCAGCAAACCGTCGCGCCCACGCAGTTCCTCACCGGACAGCTGGACTGGCGGCGCGAAGTGGCTGCCCGACTCATCCGGATTCTTCTTCACCGGCACCGACGACGACCCGGTCAGCTCCGCGCACGAGGTGTGGCTGCACCTGCGTCACGGCACGCCGTCGACGGTGGCGGTCGACGTGCCGTGGCTGCCGGGTGACGACTACCGTGCCGTCGTCGCCTCGGCGGACGGGCGGCATGCGGTGGCCGTGCAAGGGCTGTTCGCCCCGGTTCCGGTGGCGGTGACAAAGCTGCACGACCCGACGAACCTGGCGTGGCGGGAGTTCGTCACCGACGCTTCGTTGAACCTGGCTGGATTCCTGGTCGGAAACGAGTGGATCGCGGTTACCGACGCCGGGGCACCGCGCGGCCGAGTGGTGGCGATCGGCCTGAACAGCACCACCCCGGACGACCCCGCTCGTGGCGCACGATCGTGGCGGAGACCGACGTGACCGTGCGTGCCGTACGCCCGGTGGGGGACGTTCTCTACGTGCACGAGTTCGTCGAGACCTACTCCAGGCTGCGCGTGGTCGACCACGACGGCGCTGCGCGCGGAATGGTCCCCTTGCCGGGCAAAGGTGCGGTGGGGGAGCTGCCGTTCGCGATGATGAACATCCTCGGGCCCACGCCGACCGACCAGCTGCCGTTCGCGTTCTCGACGCTGACGAGCTCCTGGGGCACCTATCGGCACCGGCCGGGCGCGCCGCTGCTGGAGACCTTGCGGGAGCCAGAGGTCCTGCTGGAGGACTGTCTGATCGAGGACGGCTGGGCCACCTCCGCGGACGGCACCCGGGTGCCCTACCACCTGGTGCGCCGCCGGGACGTCCTGCTGAACCGGCCGCGTCCGGCTCTGATGTACGGGTACGGCGGCTTCGGCGCCCCGTGGGTTGCGCAGTACCCGGGGGCGATGGCCGCGTTCGTCGCGGCCGGCGGCGTGTTCGTGCACACGAACCTGCGCGGCGGCGGGGAGTTCGGCCGGGACTGGTGGCACGACGGCCGCCAGCAGGCCAAGCAGAACGGATACGACGACCTGTACGCGATCGCCGGGGACCTCGTCGCCACCCGGGCCACCAGCCCGAACCTGCTCGCCTTGACCGGGGGGTCGGGAGGCGGACTGATGTGCGGCGTCGCTGCGACGCAGCGGCCGAACCTCTGGCGCGTGGTGGTCCCGCGCGTGCCGATCTTCGACCTCATCGGCGCCTGCCGCGACGGCTATGGCCGGTGGATCGTCGATACGGAGTTCGCGCGCATCGACGACCCGGACGAGGTCCGGCGCCGCGCCACGTTCTCGCCCTACCACCTGCTCCGCGACGGCGTCGACTACCCGGCGGTTTCATCGAGGCCGGTGACACCGACCCGCGATGCCCGCCATGGCACGCCCGTAAGTTCGGTGCCCGCCTGCAGGCGGCCACAGGTGGCGACGCGCCCGTGTTCATCCGCATCTGGAGCGACTCCGGCCACGGCTGGGCCACCGACAAGGAGATCGTGCTCACCCAGCAAACCGAGTCGCTCGCTTGCATGCTGAAGACGCTGGGAATGGTTCCGCCGGAGCGACCGCCAGTCGCTGCCAAGTGAGAACCGGGGAATTGAACGGATGACATTCGAAGGAGGACCAGGATCATGTGGACAGAGACCACTCCGCCGCTGGCCGCGATGCTGCCGGGAACGCGATACTTTGAACTCGAGTCGGAGGCGGTGGGCGCCCAGTTCGGTGTATGGGTGACGACTCCACCCCGCTACGAATCCGAAACGGAACGCCGATACCCCGCGATCTATCAGCCGGACGGAAACCTGACAGCTCCTCAGACCGCTCCAGCCATGCAGATGGTGCGCGACGACCCGATCAATCCTGTAGAGCCCTTCATCCAGGTGAGCGTCGGCTACATCGGCGAAGACACCACCCGGCTGCTCGCGGTACGCGCTCGTGACCTGCTCCCCCCGGGCGAACCCCTGCTGCCCACCACTAACGCGGAGAGCCTGGATTTGCTCGTTCAGGCAGGGTACCTCGATGCAGACGCCGCAAAGCTCTATTGGCACAACCTGCAAAACCCTGCCGCCGACAAATTCCTTTCCTTTCTCGTCGACGAACTCCACCCACTCATCAGTGCAGAGTTTCGCGTCGATGACACATCGACCGGGCTGTGGGGCTTCTCGTACGGTGGGCTCTTCGCCACCTATGCTGCCCTGCGCCGGACCCCGTTCAGCAGGATCGGTGCCGGCAGCCCCGGCATCGTCCCTCAGTCGAAGGTATTCGAGCTGTACGACAGCGAGATAAAAGACGAAGCCGACTACAGCGGCCGCATGCTGCACATGACTGTCTGCGAAACAGAAGTGACAGCCGTATCGCCGTATCAAGCCTACGTCGGCCTCGGCGCCACCGAGTTCATTATCCAAGCGGGCAAGAACCCACTCAGCGGCTTCACGTTCAGCAGCAAGATCATTCCAGCAGAGTCACATGCCACCGGACTTGCAGCATCCTGGTTCAGCTTCTTGCGTCACTGCTACTCCACAAGTTCACCCGAGGCGACGATAATGTGCCAGTAACAGCCGCACTACAGCATCGTCAACCCATGTCCGGCAGGCGCTGCGGGCCGGGCGAAGGCGCGCTTGTCTGGAGATGGACAGGACGCGATGCGGTGGGCTATCTGCCGCAGGCTGAGCCAGCGGCGCGGATGGTCGTAGTCGTAGCCCTTGTCAGCATGCAGTTGACGGGGCGTCGGCGGCGCGGGCAACGGACGAGACGGTGATCAGCTCGCTGTCCGCGGTCAGCTTGTCGAGGACCTTCAGGCCACGGGCCCGGCGGCGCTCGGAGCCCGTCGGGCACCCGATCCACAGCAGTGCCGGGCAGCACGGCGTGCACGCCACGCCACAGCGCCCCCAGGCGAGCGGGTGCGGAATGGTGTCACCGGCCAGGCTGCTGCGGTGGACCTGATCGCGGCCGGCGATGAAGTCGCCGCGCGGTGGCTGGACGACCCGCAAGAGGCGGTCGCGCTGGTGCGCGAGCTCGCCGGCTCGCGCGGCTGCGCGCGTGGTGGTGCGGGAGACGGCCGGATTTCTGGAACCAGGCGCTGAAGGCGGGGATGATGCGGAATGCTGGCGCTGGCAGCATCTGAAGACGGGAGGGCCGTGCCATGGCGTCAGGGCTGCATGACCCGGACCGGCCGCGTGTCCTGCCCGGTGATTCCTCATGGCTGCACGATGTGCGGTACCTCGAGGAGGTGCTCCGCGTCGTTGCCCGAGCCGGCGGAGTCGCCGCGGAACGGTTCGACGGGGACCGGTTCGTGCTGTCCGTCGGCGTCTTGGAGGGAGCGGCCTGCGGCATCGGCCGCCTGGCCGCCGAGATGGAACAGCCGGCCGACTGTGCGGGCGAAGCCATCAGGGCGCTGTGCCTGCCCGGATGGGAGCTGGACTATCTCTGGCAGGTCCTGGTCGTGTTCCGCCGTGCGCAGGCCCGCGAGTCCGAGGCCGCCGACCTGCGCGAACTGCTCCACGATCTCGGGTACGGCCTCGACCGTACCGTCGAGCAGATCACCGAGGATGTGCAGCGTGTCGTGGCATGCTGATGCTGGACATCCCTGCTGTATTGACCACAAGCGTTGTTGATGGTGGCCAGTGCGGCCGAGGTGCCGGCCATGGCGACATGTTGCGGACGGAGAAATCGGACGGAGTTTTTGGTGCCGATGCCGGGTGTGCCTGTGCCGTAGGGCGGCCGTGGTCGAGCTGGGAGTCTGCGCTGCACGTGCGCGCTTATCGACTTCGGCACCGAAGCGCCTGAGCTGCTCGCTTGTGGTGCTGCGAGAGGTTCCCCTCAGTCTCGTCCCGCTGGAGATTGAGGGTGCATTGCGAGCCAAGACCTCAAAGTTTGACACCCAGGGCGGGAGCTCATAGGGCTCGGGAGTTGTGGCGGTGCGTCATTGCGGGAGCTCAGCGTCCTGTCCGCGTGCCGTGGGGTGACAGGCCGAGCAGCGGGAGCCACACCGTGTCCACGATCTCGACGATCTTCTCGTCCGGCACCGCGCCCATGGTCATCAGTACGTCGTGGCGCACCAAGTCGAAGGGCAGGTTCACCACGCGTTCGGAGCGAGGCGCATCCGTAAGCTCGCCGCGCTCGACGGCCCGGTCGACGAGCTGTGCGAAGGGGGGCGTCTGATCCGCAGGGCGCAGGCGGCTGCGCAGGTCGCTGAAGCTGGTGCCGGTCTCGCGGAAGTAGTCCGCCAGCTGGATGCGCAGGAGTATCACCGTGCGAGCCCGCTCGGCGTTGACCCTACGCAGGAGGGTGAGGGCGTCCTGGCGCAGGCTGCCGGTGTCAGGGATGTCGAGGGGATGCCAGTACCGGGTGAGTGTGGCGATGAGGAGGTCCTCGCGCTGCGGCCAGCGCCGATAGAGCACCGGTTTGCTGGTTCCGGCGCGTGCCGCGATGGCCTCGTAGGTGAAGCCGTTGTAGCCCAGCTCGACCAGCACCTCCCAGGCGGCATCGGTGATCGCGTTCTCCAGGGCGGCGCCCCTGCGCCGGGTGGGAGTTCCCTCCGTGCGCCGCTCACTCACCACTACCCCCTATGTCCATTCTCATGGTATTTCTCCATGCATTTAGATTCGCTTGCGTATCTTAACCTGCGGCTGTACGCTTGGCGCCCGTAAGAAACGGCATCGTGTCTTATCGGTGTCGTGCGCCACACAAAGGAAACGCACATGTCCATGATCAATGCCGCGCTTGTGGAGTCCTTCGACGAGCCGCCGCGCTTCCGCTCCATCCCCGCCCCCGAGGCCGCCCCCGGCCAGGAACTGGTGGACGTCCTCGCCGTCGGCGTGCACCCCGCCACCCGCGGCATCGCCGCCGGCAAGCACTACACGAGTCCCAAGACATTGCCCGCCCTGGCGGGTGCGGACGCCGTCGTCCGCCGGGCAGACGGCAGCCTCGGCTACGTCATGGTCATGGGCGCCGGCACCCTGGCCGAGCGCATCGTCATCGATCCGGCCGCCGTCATCCCGGTCCCGGACGGAGCCGATCCCGCACTCCTGGTCGCCACCATGAACCCTGCCCTGTCCTCATGGGCTGCGCTGCGCACGCGCGTCCCGTTCCAGGCCGGGCAGTCGGTTCTGGTGCACGGCGCGACCGGCAACGCCGGCTCGATGGCCGTCAAGGTCGCCAAGCACCTCGGCGCGGCGCGAGTGATCGCCGCCGGACGCAACCGCTCCCGCCTCGACGAACTCACGGACCAAGGCGCAGACGCTGTTGTTCAGCTCGTCCCCGACGAGGACGCCACCACGGCCGCGCTCGCCGAAGCCGCCGCAGAAGTCGACGTGGTCCTCGACTATGTGTGGGGGCCGCCCACCGAACTCGCCATGCGCGCCCTCCTCGGAGCGCGTACCCAGCACACCCGCCTGCTCGACTGGGTGCAGATCGGCGGCATGGGCGGAGACGCCATCACCCTGTCCGGGCACGCTCTGCGCTCCAACGCCTTCCGGATCCTGGGCAGCGGCTTCGGCTCAGTGGACATGCAGGTCATACAGCGGGAGTTCACCGAACTCGTCGCCGCGATCGCCGCGGGCGGAATGGCCGTGCGCCCGTACCGGTTCCCGCTCGACCAGGTCGAGGCGGCCTGGGCTCACCAGGACGCACCCGGCGAGCGCACCGTCATCCTCCTGTAACACGCCCGCCACCGGCTGCCCGGCTCGATTCCCGGCGCCGGCGGAGTGCTCGACCACCGCGAGCACCGAGTCGCCGGGCAGTCAGCTCAGCGCCCCGGTGATCAGGCAACATCCCCGATGGCGGCAGCGATCGGATCATGGCCCGCCAGCAGGCCGCCAATAATCGGCAGGTCACCACGGACGCCCGCAAGGGCGGCAATCCAGTGACCGGCTACAGCTTCGTCCACACAGCCATAGACGATCACTCGCGGCTCGCCTGCAGCGAGGTCCTAACCGACGAACGCAAGGAGACCGCCACCGCCTTCTGGGAGCGCGCCAACGCCTTCTTCACCGGCCACGGCATCACCGTTGAACGCGTACTCACAGACAACGGCTCCTGCTACCGATCCCGGCTGTTCAGCCGGACCCTCAGCGCCGCCGGCATCGTCCACAAACGCACGCGCCCTTATCGCCCGCAGACGAACGGCAAGGTCGAGCGTCTGAATCGCACCCTGCTCGACGAGTGGGCGTACGTGCGCCCGTACTCCAGCAACGCCGAGCGCACCAAAGCTCTGGAGGACTTCCTGCACGCCTACAACCATCACCGGTGCCACACCGCACTTGACGGTCAACCACCCATCAGTCGCGTGAACAACCCTGCAGGTCAATACATACGGCACCTCCAGGTCCTTCAGCGTCTGCGAATGTTTCTCCTCCGTGTCCATGTGGGCGCGGCTCACCCAGTCCTGGCGCCACAGATCGTTGCGGTTGCTGCGCAGATCCTCCGGCGGTTCCGGGTCGGCCACCTGCCCTGTCCAGGCGTCGCCCTCCTGGCCGTGGAAGAACTCCCAGGTGCTGTAGCGCCCGTGGTAGGAGGCGCCGCCGTCCTCCCAATAGTGCTGATGGTCGCTGGCCAGGTGGGTGTACACACCGTGTTGCTTCAAAAGCTCGGGCGTGGAGTTGTCGAACGGCTCCAGCGGACCCCAGCTGCGATGCAGGAAGTTGTGCCGGCCCGTGTGGAGTTCGCGGCGGGCCGGCATGCAGGGCATCGAACCTACGTAGCAGTTGTCGAACGTGGTGGAGCGGGCCGCGAGGCGCGCGAAGTTCGGGGCATGAACCCAGTCCGCGCCTTACGGAGGCAGCATGTGCCGGTTCAGGCTGTCGAACATGACCATGATGGCCTTCATGTACGGGGCCCCTCCCTGAGCTCGATGGCCGCGGGCCGGAGTTGCGCCGCCCGGATGCGCTCGATGTCGAACTTCTCCGAGCGGTCGAAGCCGAAGATGCCGTTCTGCTCCTGGAAGACGTCGGTCAGCTGCGTATAGCAGTAGCCGAACATGTCAGGGTGATCGAGCAGCGCGCCGACCAGTCCGTCGAATCGCGTGTAGAACTCCTCGACGCTGCGGACTCGGTCGCCGTAGCCCCAGGATGTGGTGGCGGACTGCGGCTGGTCGGCCTCGGCCGGGTTCCACCAGATGCCGCCGAACTCGCTGATGAAGAAGGGCTGTCCGCGGTAACCGATGGACCAGGATTCGCCGGTGCTGTCGGATCGGTTCACGTAGGGCTCGCCGGCGGACAGCGCCTGGTGATTGGCCGCGAACACCTTCGGGTCCTGTTCGTAGTCGTGGCTGTCGAACACGTCGGACTCGGCGATCCGGTGCGCGTAGCCGGACGTGTCGAGAACCGGCCGGGAGGTGTCGTGGGCCTTGGTCGCCAGGAACATGCCGCGCATCACGTCGTCCAGTGCGGTGATCCGGTCGCCGTAGTCCTGCCAGGTCTCGTTCATCGGGCACCAGCCGATGATCGCCGGGTGGGAGTAGTCCCGTTCCAGCACCTCCAGCCATTCCTGGACATACGATGCGTCCGGCTGCTGGTTCGTGGACTGGCCCTGGTCGGTATTGCAGCCCCAGTCGCCGAACTCGCCCCAGACCAGGTAGCCCAGTCGGTCGGCGTGGTAGAGGTAGCGTTCCTCGAAGACCTTCTGGTGCAGCCGTGCACCGTTGAACCCGGCCGCCTGGCCGAGCCGGATGTCGCGGATCAGGTCGGCGTCGCTGGGTGCGGTCATCAGCCCGTCCGGGTAGTAGCCCTGGTCGAGCACGAGCCGCTGGAAGACGATGTCGCCGTTGATGCGGATCTGTTTACCCGTGATGGCGACGCTGCGGAGGCCGGCGTACGACTCCACCTTGTCGACCACGTGTCCGTCCGCGTCGCGCAGCTCGATGTCGACGTCGTAGAGGTGCGGGTCGGCCGGCGACCACAGGTGGATCCGCTCCGGGGGCAGCGTCAGGCTCAGCCGCGCGGACAGGTCGAGGTCGGCACGTACCGTGTCGGCGATCACGTCGCCAGAAGCGTCGCGGACCCGGATGTGCACCGCACCGCCGGGCAGGTTGGCGGAGAGCGGCACCTCCACGTCGAGCGCTCCGGCAGCGACGTTCGGTGTGATGCGCGGGCGGCGGATGGCGGTCGGCGGCACGGGCTCCATCCAGACCGTCTGCCAGATGCCGGTGGTGCGCCAGTACTTGGCCGCGCGCGGGGCGTACGGCACCGACTGCTTTCCTCGGGCCTGGGGGGCCTGCGGGTCGTCGCGGGCGCGCACCACCAGGGGCACCAACTCCCCAGCGGGGGCGGCATCGGTGATATCGAAGGTGAAGCTGGAGAAGCCGCCCCGGTGCCGTCCGACCTCGATCCCGTTCACCCATACGGTCGCGTCGTGATCGACCGCGCCGAAGTGCAGCAGCACGCGGTCGCCCTCCCACGACCGAGGGACGGTGATCATGCGGCGGTACCAGACCGCCCGCATGAAATCCTGTTCCTCGACTCCGGAGAGCCTGGCCTCGGGGGCGAAGGGCACCACGATCTCATCGGCCAGCTCCCGCTCGACCAGCCCGCGCTCGCGACCGGTGTCGGACCGGTCGATCTCGAACTCCCAACTGCCGTTGAGGTTCAGCCAGCGGTCTCGCCGGAACTGCGGTCGGGGATACTCCGGCCGGGGCGGTTCGGACTGGTCAACCGACATGTGGTCTGCCTTTCCGTTCAGCTTGTCCATGCGTACAGCCTCAGGCCACCGGGTCGCGGAAGCGGAGGGTGAGCAGTTCGAAGGGGCGCAGTTCGAGCTCGACCCCGCTACCGGGCGTCGTCCCGCGGACCGCCTCGCTATCCACGGCACGCTCCAGGAGGTCGGTGGCGACGGCCTCGTGCCAGCCGAACCGGGTCCGCACGGTCGCGCGCGAGCGTTTGCCATGGGCCTCGTACAGGCGCACTACGAGATCTCCGGAGCGGTCCTCGGCGAGTTTGACGCTCTCGACGACGACGGCGCGGTCGGTGACCACGAGCAGCGGCTCGGCGGCAGCGCCCGGCACCGTGCGCAGAGGAAGGTGCAGGGCGTACCCGTCCGCGATGGCCTCGGGGATCCCACCCGGGCGAAGACTGACCGAGAACGCGTGCCGCCCCTGGTCCGCGAACGGGTCCGGATAGCGCGGCGCGCGAAGCAGTGACAGCCGCGCCGTCGTCATCGGCCGGCCGCTGGGCGCCTGCCCGCCTCGGATGTCATGGCCGTAGACCACGTCGTTGGCTATGGCGACGCCGTAGTCGGGCTCGCCGACATGGATCCACCGGTGCGCGACGGTCTCGAACCGGGCGGCGTCCCAGGAGGTGTTCTGGTGGATCGGCCGGTGCAGGTGACCGAACTGGATCTCCGAGGTGGATCGATCGGTCCGGATGTCCAGCGGGAAGGCGAGTTTGAGCAGCTTCTGCGACTCATGCCAGTCGATGTCGAAGGTGTAATCGATCTTGCCCTCGGACAGCCGGATCGACACGTTGATCACCGTCTTGCCACGCTCGTGCCGCACCACCACCGCATCGTCGACGATGTCGATCGACATCGGTTCGACGAGGTCACGGCCGCTGCGCTTGTCCTCGTCGTTGATGTCCCAGGCGTCCCACTCGCGTGGGGTGTCGCGGAAGAGCTGGAGGACGCCGCCCGCGACGCCCTGCGGCAGCAGTTCCCGGTCCGCGTCCAGATCGACGACCGAGACGAGCGTGCCGCTTCGGTCGATCTCGACGTGCAGCATCCCGTCGTCGAGCACGATCCGATCACCCGCCGGACGCGGTGTGGCCGTCGCGGCAGGCGTCGCCGGCCCCAGGCCCATCGCCGGTACGCCGTGCCGCGGGTACGGGCCGGCGTTGGCGGCGACCAGGGCGTCGTCCGCATCGGCGCGGAGCGCGTCGAGCGCGGTCGTTATCAGAGCCGTCAGCTCGTCCGCCACCCGCCCGTAGTCCCGCTCGGCGTCCTGGTGGACCCAGGCGATCGAGGTACCCGGCAGGATGTCGTGGAACTGCAGCAGCAGGACCGTCTCCCAGATCCGCCTCAGCTCGTCGTACGGGTAGGGGGCGCCCCGGCGAACGGCCGCGGTCGCCGCCCACAGCTCGGCCTCCCGCAGCAGGGCTTCGCTGTGCCGGTTGCCCCGCTTGCTCCGCGCCTGCGAGATCAGGGTGGCGCGGTGCAGTTCGAGGTACATCTCGCCGACCCACACCGGCGGCGCGGACAGCTCCGCCTCGGCGGCGCGGAAGAAGCTGCCCGGGTCGGCCAGCCGCACCCGTGGCGATCCGTCCAGGTCGTGCTTGCGCTCGGCCGCGGCCAGCATCTCCCGGGTGGGACCACCGCCGCCGTCGCCCCAGCCGTACAGCCCGAGTACGTGGCGCGCCTTGCCCTTTTGCCGGAAGGTCCGCTCGGTACGGGCGAGGTCGGCGGCGCCGAGGTCGGAGTTGTAGGTCTCCGCCGGCGGGAAGTGGGTGAACACCCGGGAGCCGTCGATGCCCTCCCAGAGGAAGCTGGAGTGGGGCATCGGGTTGGTCTCGTTCCAGGACGGCTTCTGGGTGAGGAAGTAGCGGGCGCCCGCGGCTCGGGCTATCTGCGGCAGCGCCGCGGTGTATCCGAACGAGTCGGGCAGCCACACCTCCTCGCTGTCCACCCCGAACTCCTCGGCGAAGAAGCGCTTGCCGAGCACGAACTGACGGGCCAGCGCCTCACCGCCGGGCATGTTGGTGTCGGACTCGACCCACATGCCGCCGACCGGGCGGATGACGCCGGCGGCCACCGCATGGCGGACCCGCTCGAACAGTCGCGGCTGGCTGTCCTTGAGCCAGGCGTACTGCTGCGCCGATGAGGCGGCGAACACGAACTCCGGGTGACGTTCGCTGAGGTCCAGCACGTTGGCGAAGGTCCGCGCCACCTTCCGCACGGTCTCCCGGGTCGGCCACAGCCAGGCACAGTCGATGTGGGCATGCCCCACCGCCGACACGATCAGCGAGCTGTCCGGCGCGCGGCCGGCCAGCACCGGCGCGAGGACCTCCCGCCCGCGCGCCGCGGTGCCGGCCACGTCGTCGGGGTCCATGACGTCGACCATCCGTTCCAGGGCATGCACGATCTCCGCGCGTCGCGCACCCTGCTCCGGAAGGACGTCGACCAGCCCGTCGAGGGTGGTCACGTCCTGCAGCAGTTCCCACACCTCCTGGTCGCGCCAGGCGACCGACAGGTCGGTGAGCCGGTACAGCGGTTCGTCGCCGGCCGTTGCCTTGTCGCCCATCGCCGTGGGTTCGTACTCGTAGGGCACCTGGACGATCGGGTTCGCGGCCGCCTCGATCAGCAGCCGGAAGGGGCCGTGATCGGGCAGCGGGACCCAGGAGTTGTACGGCTCGATCGCCTTGACGATCTCTCCGTCCGGCCGGTACACCAGCCCCTCGGCCTGGAAACCGGGCTGATCGCCGGTGAATCCCAGATCGACGACGAGTTCCGCCTGCCCCCCGGCCGCCCAGTCGGCGGGCACCTCACCGGAGACGTCGAACCACGTCGTGTCCCAGGGTCGTCCCCACGGCTCACCGAGCGCGAATGGCAGATACGGTTTCGTCACGGCGTCGGCGAACGGCACCGGTTCACCGCCGACCGTCCACGCGGTGATCCGGGTCGGACGGGTGTCGCGGTAGACGGCGGGCCGGATCCGGAACTTGGTGAACCGGCGGACCCGGAGCATCGCCAGTGCGGTGGCGTCCAGCTGGACCCGGCCGTTCGGGTTGTCGTCAACCAAGAGAGTGCCTCCTCTTGCTCATGGGATGTTGCCAGGCAGGGCGTGGCGGCCCGTCGCCCACGATGTGTCGGTAGACGCGAGCGGTCAGCCCTTGACGGCGCCGCCCAGGCTCGAACGCATCAGATGCCGACGCAGGAAGATGTACAGCACGGCCGGGGGCGCCATGTAGACGAGAGCGCTCGCGGCGAGCACGCCCCAGTCGACCTGGTGGAAAGCGGTGAACGAGCGGAACAGGCCGATCGAGAGCGGATAGAGGTCCGGCGACTGGAGCAGCACCAGCGGGGTGAGGAAGTCCCCCCACACGTGCATGAACGTCAGCATGGCCGCAGCGCCGAGACCGGGGCCGACCAGCGGGAGGATGATCCGGCGGATCGCGCCGAATCGAGTGTTCCCGTCGAGCCAGGCGGCCTCCTCCAGCTCGGCCGGAACGGCGTCGATGGTCCCCTTCAGCAGCCACAGTGTGATCGGCAGCGCCGCCGCGGCTTCGGCCAGGATCAGGCCGAGGTAGCTGTCGTCCAGCTCCATCTTGACCATCAGCAGGTACAGGGCCACGATCGTCGCCGGCGGCGGGATCACACGGATCAGCAGGATCCCGAACATGAAGGTCCTGCGCCCGCGGAACCGGTAGCGGGACAGCCCGTAGGCGCCGAGGAGGCCGCAGGCCAGGTTCAGCGCGGTCGCCGCGAAGGACACGATGACGCTGTTCAGGAACAGCCGCGGGGTGCCGCTGTCGGTGAAGAACCGGACGAAGTTGTCCGCGGTGAACGCCGGAAGTCTGACCGTGGGTCCCCCGTCGGCGTCCACTGCGGTGAGCGCGACCCATGCGAACGGTACGACGCAGAACAGGGCCAGCAGCGCCATCAGGGTGTACTGCAGTGCTCGTTGGACGACCGACCACGTCGGCGTACGACGACGCGGGGGACCGGCGGGTGCGGTGGCCGCCTGGGGCTCGACCGCATGCGTGGCCGCCATCAGACCTCCACCTTGGCCAGCCGGGCGTACGTCAGGCCCAGGATCATCAGCAGGACGAACAGGATCACCGAAGCGGCGCTGCCCAGGCCGATCTGGGAGTACTGGAAGGCGCGGTGGAAGATGTAGATGGAGGCCAGCTCCGTCCCCTGTCCGGGACCGCCCTGGGTCAGGAAGTAGACCAGGCCGAAGACGCCGACCGTCGTGATGGTGGTGAGCAGCAGGTAGAGGAACACCGGGCCGCGGATCAGCGGCAGGGTGATGTGCCGGAAGACCTGGAGCGCACTCGCACCGTCCATGCGCGCCGATTCGATCAGCTCGTCGGGGATGTCCTCCAGCGCGGCCTGGAACATGATCATGGCGAGCGCGATCCCGCGCCAGACGTTGATGATGACCACCGACGCCATCGGATGGTCCTGGAGCGGAGCCGCCGCACCGGAGCCGAACAGGGCGAGCAGCCGGTTGAGGGTGCCGTCCCCATTGGAGGAGAGCACGCTCGCCCAGGTCAGCGACGCGACGACCTCGGGCACCACCATCGGCAGCAGCACCAGCGCCCCGAACAGGCCCTTGCCGCGCAGCCACTTCGTGCGCAGCAGCAGCGCCGCGACCATGCCGAGCACCGTCTGCCCGACGATCGCCGACCAGAGTACGAACTCGCCCGTGCGGCCCAGCGATGCGAGGAAGTCCTCGGAGCCGAGCAGGTTCCGGAAGTTCTCCAGCCCGACGAACTGGGGGTCCCGTGCGGCCCAGCCGGTCAGCTGTGTGTCGGTGAGACCGAGGTAGACGCCGTAACCGGCTGGGGCGATCACGAAGACCGCGATCAGGAGGACCGAAGGCCCGAGCAACAGCGGCAGCACTCCGCGCTCCCGCCGTCGCCGGATCGGTCGGCCGGACAGGGCTTTGGCAGTGGTCATTCCGCCACCCGATTGTCGCCGAGCAGCTCCTTGGCCTCCTTCGCGAAGGCCTCGGCGGCCTGCCCGCCGTCTGCGCCCCCGGACAGCATCTTCCCCGTCGCGCCCTGGATCGCCTGGGACACCTGGTCCTCGCCGTCACCGCGCGGCGGCAGGATGCTGCCCGGCAGCTTGCGCTCCGCCTCGAGGAGCGACGGCTCGTTCTTGTACGGGGCGGTGCCGGTAAGGCCCTTGCGCGGCGAGACCGCCCCCACCGTCACCAGCTGCTTGGCCAGGGCCGTCCCGGAACTCAGCCACTTCACGAGCTCGACGGCGGCATCGGGGTTCTCGGCGTGGGCGTTGACGCTGTAGCCGTAGCCGCCGCCACTGACCGAGTACGGCTTGGTGCCCGATACCAGCGCCGGGTAGTCCCACGTGGCGACCTTCTCACGCAGGTTCTTCAGCGGTGCCGCGCCTTCGGGGCCCCAGTCGAACTTCCAGCCCCAGCTGCCCTGGGCCGACACCGGAAGGGTGCCCTTGACGAACTTCTCGTACTTGGTCGGCTCCCACGGGTTGGGGTTCTGCAGATCCCGCACCGGAAGGAGGTCGGCCTTGATGAGCTTGTCGTACAGGCCGAAGGTGGCCGACAGCCCCTTGCTCTTGAGCGTCCACTTCTTGGACTTGGCGTCGTAGAAGGTGCTGCCGGTGCCGGCCATGAGGGGGAAGAAGCCCTCCGTCCATGTGCCGGCGCCCCAGGCGGTGCCGGCGGGTATGACGATCGGGGCCTCGCCGGTCTTGGCCTGGACCTTCTTGAGCCTGCCGATCAGCTCGTCCCACGTACGCGGCTGCGAGGTGTCGATATTCAGCTGCTGCAGCACGTCCTTGCGGTAGAAGAGGCTCTGCACGCTCGCTTCGTGCGGGACGGAGTAGAAGCCGCCGTCGGGCTGGCGTGCGCTCTCCTTCGCCGACGTGTAGTACTGGCCCCAGCCGTCCCACTTGTCCAGGTAGTCGTCGAGCTTGAGTAGGTAGCCGGCGCCGGCCAAACCGGTCACGTTGCTGCCGCCCATGTCGAGGACGTCCGGCGCGGTGCCGGAGTGGAGCTGCTGCGTGATCTTGGTGTGGAACTGCTCGTCGGTGAGGGGGTCGGCGACCAGCTCGACCTTGATCTTTTTCCCCTGCTTGGCCATCGCCCTCTCGAACTCCGGGATGAGGGCCTTGATGACCTTGGCGCGGGGCTCCTGGTACTCCAGCAGCTTGATGGTCGCCGGGCCGTCCTCGCCCTCGTCCGCGCCCGAGCCCGAGCAGGCGGTGAGTGCCCCTGTCAACAACATCCCGGCCATGGCAGCGGCAAGGACACGGTTGCGGCTCATCGCGTCACCTCTCCTGACTGTGGTTCTTCCGGTCCATGCTTTTATCAAGTGGATCGGATAAAGTTTCGTGATCGTAAGTGGCGTGTTCGTGGCCAGTCAAGGCTTGAGTACAGGCATGTTTCCTGGCTCCGGATGCGCTCGATCGCGCAGGAATTATCAATCCAATTGATTAATTACGTAAGGCCGCGAGGATCGCTGGTCGTCGACGGATGTGAGGAGAGGGGCATGCGGCGAGGGAGCAACCAGCTGCGGGTGGCTGACTTCAACCAGGCGGTGGTGCTGGACCTGGTCCGCCGGTCTCATGGCGTCAGCCGTGCCGATCTACAGCGTGAGTCCGGTTTGAGCTCGCAGACCATCTCCAACATCACCCGCCGGCTGATCGACGACCGGCTGATCCGCGAGAGCACGCCGGAGGGCGGTGCCCGCGGCCGCCCGAGCATTCCGTTGGTCACCGACCCGGACGGGGCGTACTCGGTCGGTGTGCACATCGATCCGGCCCGGCTCATCATCGTGCTCCTCGGCCTCGACGGCGAGGTCCGGCTGGGCCGCCAGGACCATACGCCGCAGGCCACGAACCCGTCCGAGGTGACCGCCTTCATCGCCGACGCCGTCAGCGGTCTGATCACCGAGGCCGGCATCGACCGGGCCCGGGTGCTTGGGCTGGGCATAGCGGCGCCGGGCCCGCTGGACGTCGACGCCGGGCTGCTGCTCGACCCGCCGCAACTGCCCAACTGGCGCAACGTCCGGCTGCGCACGGACCTGCACGAAGCGACGGGACTGCCCGTCCTCCTCGACAAGGACGTCACGGCCGCCGCGACGGCGGAGCTCCGCTCATCACCCCAGTCCTCGACCTCGTTCGTCTTCCTCTACCTGGGATCCGGGGTCGGCGCCTCGGTGGTGCTCGACAACCAGGTCATCCGCGGCACCACGAACAACGTCGGCGAGGTCGGGGACCTGGTCGTCGACCCCGATGCCGAACAACTGGAGTGGAGCGGCCGGCGAGGAGGCCTGGCCGCCGCCTGCGTCCCGGAAGCGCTCGTCCTCCAGGCCGCCCGGGTCGGCCTGATGCCGCTGCCGAACCTGAACGACTACGTCGCCGTCGACGACGCCTGCTCCACGCTGTGCACCCTCGCCTCCGCGGGCGACGCCGTCGCGTTCCGCATCCTGGAGCGCGCGGCGCGCCGGGTCGCCGTCGGCCTCGGAGTGCTGGTGAACCTGCTGGACGTACCGCGGGTGGTGCTCGGCGGCCCGCTGTGGGACAGGCTCAGCTCGGTGTTCCTCCCCGTCATCCCCGGCCTCGTCGACCGCGAACTCGTGGCGGCGCGCGAGGAGGTGCTGGTGCAGGGGTCTGCCGTGGGTGATCAAGCGGCCGCCCAGGGTGCGGCCGAGCTGGTGATGGATCATTTCCTCGCACCTCGCGCCTCCGCGCTGATGGTGGGCTGAACCCTCATCACGTGCCCGGCAACCGTAGTCCCCGGTGGGCGTGCGGAGTCGAGCGGAAGGGCGGATCACACAGGTGCCGCTGCCGGAGAACAGCGGGTCGTGGTCCGTCCAACTGCCGAGCGGTCCGGTAACGGGGGTGGCTGAGGTGACCCCGGCGGGGTGGACACTCTGACAATGGAACTTGCAGATCCGAGGAAGGGTGTCCTGATGGGACGTAGGTCTCCGTATCCGGCGGAGTTCCGGAATGACGCGGTGGCCCTGGGCGGTACGGAGCCAGTCGGGGACGTCGTTCTGGTGGGAGATCCAGGCGAGCTCGAGCGGGTGCAGCGCGGAGACCCGCCTCGGTGACCGCCGCGCGCGGGGTGTTCGGCGCGGCGGCCAAGCGCGATGCGCATCATGTCATCGAAGATGACCGGGGTCGGCCGCCGTGCCGTCCCCCGGCCGCGGCCTGAGCAAGCCATCGCGGGTCCGCTCCGTAGAAACGACGACGAGGAGGCAGAACCTGTGGCCGTCCCATTCGAGGACCTGGCGCGCGCCCACGGTCTGGATCCCGCACGGCTGGTCACGGAGGACGCTGTTCCGATGTGAACGCTGCCGTGTCGTCCCGGGCGGGCTGCGTCGCCCGGTGCCGGACCACCGCCGACGTCCAGGCCGCCATCCGGACGCCCACGCGCTCGGGCTGCCGTTGTCGGTGTTCAGCGGGGGCAACGACTGGCTCGGTCGAGCCGTACGCGACCGTGGCCTGATCATCGACGTCTCGGCGATAACCACGATCGAGGTTGATGCCAAGGCGCGGACCGCCCGGATCGGCGGCGGTGCCCGTTTGGACGTGCTGAGCAATGCTCAAGCTCTGTGGATCGGGCTCGGGTTGGGCGCGACGGGCGTACCTTCCCGAGTGATCGATTGAAGGTCACCGAGTAGGCCGACGTTGGCGCGTCGGGCGGGAAGGCACGCCCGTGCTCAGCGTAGTCAATGCCGATGGCAGCACCTCGAACGGCTCCTTGATCGATGAGATCGTCCGCGAGGGCGCCCGGCGGATGCTTGCCGCCGCCCTGGAAGCCGGAGTCGATGCCTACATAGCCGAGTTGGCTGATCAGCGTGACGAGAAGGGGCGTCGCCTGGTGGTCCGTAACGGCCACCACCAGCCGCGGAAGGTTGCCACCGCGGCCGGGTCGGTCGAGGTTCGGGCCCCGCACGTGAACGACCGCCGGATCGACGAGGCCACCGGCGAGCGCAAGCGGTTCTCCTCGGCGATCCTGCCGCCCTGGGCCAGGAAGTCCCCGAAGATCAGCGAGGTACTCCCGCTGCTCTACCTGCACGGCCTGTCCACCGGCAAGGGGGAGAAGCCGCCACCGTGGAGGCCGACGCCCGCCCAGCTACTGAAGCTGACGGTTCTCTCTGTAGTCCCGATGATCTTTCCGGCGTACATCGGATGGGTGGTGGCCAGCCTGCCCTCGTTCGTGGGCTCCGCAGGGCAAAGGGATCGCGAGTGGCTCATCCTGATCAGCGGTGCGTGCCTACCTCGCCTTCACAGCCATCACGTTCCTCATAGCGACAGCGGCTGTCCTGTACCCCCTGCAGATGACTCCGCACCGCAAAGGCGCGCTGTGGTACGCCTATGCCGTCACGGCTGTGACGCTTATGGCATTGAGGTGGGCGCTTGCAGGTATTGCCGAGCCCGAAGTCCTCGGCCCTTTCAACGCCTCGGACATGTGGATCCCGTCAAAGACACAGCGATGAGAGCGAGCCGGTGCCGACCCTCGCCGCGCCCACGGCCCCAACTGCCTCCGGAACCCGTCGAGGAACGCTGTTCCTAACTTGATCTTTAACCTGTGCGGCGGGGTCGTGGAGTGGCTGACTTCTTCGTTCGTCGTTGCGCTGGCTGTGTTTTGTGGGGCGTGTGCACGTCGTGGCGGGGTGTCGGCCGGGTGTTCTTTCGGCCCGGTGGTCGTCCGGGACCGGGCCGGGAGGGTTTTGGTGCCTGGGCCGGGCAGGTGGTCGCTGGGCGGATGTGCCGGAAGTCCCGGCGAACGCGGGAGGGGGTGAGCCTGTCCGACGGGCTGGGTTTCTCCCAGGGCCGGCGCCGGTCGGCCGCCAGCGGTCGGGCAAGCCGCAGCTGGGTGTAGGCGGCGAGGACCAGCCAGGTCCATCGGTCGGCTGCCTCGGGGGTGCGGATCTTGGGGCAGGTCCAGCCCAGGGTCTGCTTGAAAAGGCGGAAGGTGTGCTCGATGTCGAAGCGCCGCAGGTATGCCTGCCAGAGCCGGTCGGCATCTGCGGGAGTTGCGTCGATACCTGACCACCACAGCCAGACCGGCTTGGGGGTGGCCCCGCTGGGCAGGCGGTCGATGTCCAGACGGATCACCGTTCCCTCGACGATGGGGAGGGTGCCGTCGGCTGCGGCCCAGGAGGAGCGGTGGGTCAGCTTGGGATGCAGCCGGTCCCAGGAGCGGGCGAGGGCGGTGCCATAGAGCCGGGTGTCGGTGACGGTCTCGGTGTCCGGGGTGCCCGCAGGTGTCGGGCTGCCCGAAGACGAACTCGCCTCCGTGCCGGGGCGGGCGGCCAAGGATGTGCGGCTGGCGGAGTGGGGCAGTCCTGCGCAGGACACGGTCCGAACGCATCCGGGCCAGCACCTGCACGGGCAGATCCCGCAGGAGGAAGGCCAGCCGAGGCGCGTCGTAGCCGGCGTCCGCGATGATGAGGACGTCCGGGTCGCCTGGCTGCCACTGCCCTGCGGCGATCAGACGCTGGAGCAGGTCGCGCAGCTGCCGGGCGGTGACGGTGGCGGTGTCATCCCCGGGAGCCAGCCGCAGTGCATCCAGCGGCGCGGTCCACGAGCTGCGGCCGGGCACGAGCGCGCAGATGATGGAGTCCGGCCAGCCGGGAACGGGGATGTGCTGGTCCTTGTCCCTGCCGTAGGTGTGGCACAGGATCCGCTGGGGTGAGGTGTGGGCGGCCGGCCGCAGCCAGCAGGTGATATCGATGGCCAGGACCAGCCGGCCATCGGCAGCCCGAGGCAGGGGCACTGCGGCCAGGGCCCGTCGCAGCCGGCCAATGTCGATCTCTCCGCGGGCCAGCGCCGCATAGAGCCCTCCATGGCCACGGCGGTGTTCGCCCACCAGTGACAACTCGGCCAGTGACCTCACCGGCCCGTCGCCGCACAGAACAGCGTCAGCCAGCTCGAACAACCCGTCCGAACGAGCGGTGAGACGGGAGTAGAACTCACCCCGGAAGCGTGACAGTTCAGCCAATGGCTCTCGCTGGGCATCGGCCATTGCGAAAACAGTTGGACACGTCCTGGCCTCTCCACGACGATTCGCGCTGTGACAGACAGAGCCGAGCGCCGGACCCCAGACTCCACGAGCCCGAAGTCCGTGCGATTTGTTGAGTTATCGAGCACGGCCATGATCGCCTTGCTGAAGGACGACCTGGCTCAAGCCAGTGCCGAAGTAGGCGTCGCTCTCACCGAGTACTTCGTCACCGACACGGCAAAGTGGGTGTGGCAGTATCGGGTCAATCAGCTGACCTCGGACCCGGGTTGCGCGGGGTGGCTCACGCAGATCGTGGTAGCCGAGCCGGAAGGCGCCGTCGTGGGGTATGCCGGGTTCCATGGGCGGCCGGATGAGGCGGGCATGGTGGAGCTCGGTTACTCGGTGGTCCCCGTCTACCGTCGTCAGGGCTACGCCAGGGCGATGCTCACCGCGTTGGTGCATCGGGCCACTGCCGAAGCCCGAGTCAGAACCGTGCGGGTGACGATCAGTCCTGACAACACCGCATCCCTGGCCACCATTTCCGGGTTCGGCTTCGTGGAGGTCGGAGAGCAATGGGACGAGGAGGACGGCCTCGAACTCATATTTGAAGTTCCTGTCTGATCAACAGACCTCCCCAGGGCGGCTCGCGCCGCATCGACCGAGCGACGCGGGCTCGGAAGAGGGGCCAGGCCGCCGAGTCCGAATCCTGTTAGCGGAGGACAGAGATGTCTATCGGAAGGGACTGTTCGTCTTGCTCTCCGAGACGGCCGACGTTGAGGTGGTCGGCACGGCGATCGACCGAGAGGAGTTGGTCCGGCAGTCGACCCGGCTGATGCCGGATGTCGTCGTCGCGGGATCCTCCTTGGTGCTCCCCGACGGCCCGGTGATGGTCAGCCGGTTGCCCAGTGCCGTATCGGGCGGCACCATCATGGCCGCCGAACGCGACACCGACGAACTGCTGTGTGCGGCGCTCGCGGCGGGCGTGCACAGCTACGTTCCGCTCAGCTCGCCGCGTGAGGATTTCGACGCCGCGATCCAGGCCGTCGCCGCAGGCGCAGCCTTTCTGCCGACCGACGTCACCCGACGTGTACGTCAGTAACTTCCACCTGGTGCCCCGTCTCACGGGGAGACCGGCGGAACTGGATCTGCTGAGCGAACGCGAGCGTCAGGTGCTCCTCCTCGTCGGGGACGGATGCAGCAATCGCGAGATCGCACGCAAACTCGGCGTCAGCGAGGCCACGGTCACTGGTTCTCCACGATCGGATGGTCCTCTTCGAAGACTTGCTGTTCAAAGCCGAGCACATCGGCCAGGTCGGCCCCCTGGCTGGCCGACACGGCGTCCGTGCCGGCCAGCCAGACTGCCGTACCCGCAGCCCGTCCGCCGAGACCGGGGTCGCCACCTGCGCGACCAGCCGGCGTCCGCCGGACGGCGAGGAGACACAGATCGACGCGAACACCGGCAGGGTGATGCGGTAGTCCAGCTGATGGCTGAGCTCCTCGGCGAGGTCTGCGGACACCCCTTCGGAGGCCAGCGAGGAGGACCAGCCGAGCTGCCAGCCGTCTCGCAGGATGCGATAGGGCTCCACCACCTTGTCCACGTGTCCCATCGAGTCGGCGTGCACGTAGGGGAAGTGGGCCTTGTCCCGGAAGTTCTCGGTCAGCAGCCGCATCCCGCAGTTCACGGTGTACGGCCGGCCCGCGCCGAGCTGCCAGCTGTCGTCGACGTACTCGGGCAGCCGTGGGAGAGGGCAGGAAAGGGTCGTCCAGGCAACTCCACACCAGGCCGTAGGCGACCTCGGCCGGATAGGTGCGCAGCGCCGCGTGCGGCCGGCTGCGGCCCGGCGGCAGGGAGGGGGTGCGCGTGCACCGCCCGCTGCCTGTTTCGAACAGCCAGCCGTGATAGGGGTATTCCAGCGCGCCCTCACGCAACTGCCCGAGCCTCAGCGCCGCCCCTCGGTGCGGGCAGAAGCCTTGCGCGACGGTGACGCGGTCACCGTCCCCGTACACCACGAGCTCCTCGCCGAGGATGCTGCCGCCCGCCACGCCGTTGTGCAGGTCGGCGACCCGGGCGACCGGGAACCACAGGTGCCGCAGCATCTCGTGCTCAACGGAATCCATCGTCACACCTCTGTTTCGGATGACTTGACACTCTGATGCCGCCCAGTCGTCGGTCGACGGAGAAAGGGAGATTTTGTCCACTATGGGAATCATTGAGACGCACCGTGAGCTGCTGAGCCGACTGCTGCCCGAAGACGCGACGGAGCAACTCGACGTGTACGAGGGTCAGTTCCACCGCGTGGTGATCGGCTCCGCCCGGGTGGTGTGCTTCGCCCGCACCGAGGCGGCCGCGGAACGGCTGCCCGACAGGGCGGCCAAGCTGCAGGCCCTCGCCGGGATCGACCTCGGCTTCCGCACCCCTCAGCCGCTCTCCGAGGGGGGTGCTCACAGCACGGATGAACCACCGTATCTGGTGCTGAGCCGGATCCCGGGGGCGCCGCTGGAGGAGGGTGCGCTTGAGAGCCCCGAGGTGGCGGAGACGGTGGCCCGGCAGTACGTCACGCTGCTCTCCGGGCTCGCGGCCGCGGGCAGCGACGAGAAGGTGCGTGCCGCTCTGCCCACGGCTCCCGCGGACGAGTGGCAGCAGTTCGCGGCGGCGGTGCGCTCCGAACTGTTCCCGCTGATGTCCGCCGACGGCCGGGAGCGTGCCGAGCGCGAGCTCACCGCGCTCGACGCCCTGCCCCATCTCACCTCCGCCGTGGTCCACGGCGACCTCGGTGGCGAGAACATCCTGTGGGAGACGGTGGACGGCATGCCGCGGCTGAGCGGCGTCATCGACTGGGACGAGGTCAGCATCGGCGATCCGGCCGAGGACCTGGCTGCCGTCGGAGCCAGCTACGGTCAGGAACTGCTGGACCGGGTGCTCGCCCTGGGCGGCTGGGCCGGCAACGGAACGGCCCAGCGGATCACGGCGATCCGCGGCACGTTCGCCCTCCAGCAGGCGCTCTACGCACAGCGTGACGAGGACGAGGAGGAGCTCGCCGACGGCCTCGATGGCTACCGGTGAAATCCGCAGGCTCCGGTCACGGCCCGGGCGGGGGGTCAGGCGCAAGCCTGGCCTCCCCGCGTCGTGACCTGCCGCGTACCAGTGCCGTCCGCTCTCGGGCGGCGCGGCCGGCGGACCGTGGAAGAGACAACAGCGGAACGAGCGCTCCGGCGGCGCGGGCGAACAGGCTCGGGGGCCGGCCGGGACCGCGTCCGGGCCTCGGGTCCGCAGCGGGTGAGCATGCAGTCCGGGGCGACGGCCGCGGGGGCTCCGGGCGTACGGCGGGCCATCTCGGCGACCGGCGCGGGCACCGGATCCGTGCCGAGGACGGTGCCCGCGCCGACCGTGGGGAGCGCGGTCATCGGGCGCTGAGCGGACGCAGGTCGGTCCAGACCGCCTCGATGTGGTCCAGACACGTCTGTCGCGTACCGATGGTTCCCTCGGCCCGCCAGCCGGCTGGGAGCGGCCGGTCCGCCGGTCAGAGGGAGTACTGCTCCTCGTCGTTCAGGACCACCTGGTACGCGGCGTCCGTGGAGGTGTCGTTCATCGTGTGGGCTCCTTCCAGAAATGATCAGTGAGTTCCGAGGAGTCGGCAGCGCCGGCGGGTGAGGCACGGGGAAGCCTCGGGACCTCGCCCGGCGGGGCGGCACTCGTCCGCCATCGCACGGGCCGTGTCCGCCTCGCAGAGGTCGGTGCCGTACTGCGGGAAGCCGCGCAGCCGGTCACCGACACGGTCGAGCTCCGCCTCCAGGCCCGCCGTCCACCCAGGCCGCGAACATCGACGCGCGGTCCGGCACCAGGTCGTACACGTGCAGGGTGTGCACGGCGGGGAAGTAGCGGGTCAGCAGTTCGGCGTGGGTCCGCGCCTGGGCGCCGCAGCCGATGACTGTCACCTCCCGGATGCTCCGGACCGAGGTGGCGCAGGCTCGCCATGGTGTACGCGCCGGTGCGAAGCGCCGACAGGTAGGCCGCCTCGGCGACGACGGCCGGGCGAGCGGTCTCCGCATCGAACAGGAAGCTGACGCCTCCCGCGCGGTCCCTGCTCTGGTCGGGGTTGGAGGTGGCGGCGTTGATCAGTTTCATCCCGTACACCGTCGGGTCGGCCGGGTCGGCCGCGCCGACCGCGCCGAGCATCGCGATGGAACGGCAGTAGCTTCCCTGGGAGTTGGGCCAGGGGAGGTAGCCCTCGGCGGGAAGCGCGGTCCGTCCCGCCGCGTGGGCGCAGCACGTCCTCCACCACCACCACGGGGTCGATGCCTGCGGCGCAGGCGCGCCCGCCCGATCGGTCGAGGAACAGCAGGTGCTCCGCTCCGGTCCCAGGATGGGGCACGGCTTGGGAGGTCATGTCGGCTGGGTGTCCTCTCACTGTCCGGAAGGCGGCGGTCGGTCGCTGACGGATCAGGCGTCGGCGCGCGGATGGCCCACGATCAGATGCAGCAACGCCTCGTCCGCACCGCCGGCCAGGCCGTAGGCACGGGCGTCGCGGTAGGCGCGCTCCACCGGACCGCCGTCGAGATACCCCGCCCCGCCGTGCAGCTGGAGCAGGAGGTCGGCGGTCTCGCGCTGCAGCCGGCTGGCGCGCAGTTTGGCGATGCTCGCCTGCCGCAGAGCGGCGGCTTCTTCGTCGAGCAGATCGAAGACTGCGCCGGTGTACTGCTCGACCAGCGCCAGTTCGGCGTCGAGTTCGGCCAGCCTGAAGGCGGTCGCCTGGTGCTGGAGCAACGGTCTGCCCAGCACGATCCGGCCCCTCGCATAGGTGGTGGCCTCGTCGAGCATCGTCTTGACGCTCGCCGCGCAGACCGCGGCGAGGAAGGCCCGCTCACGGGTGAAGACGCGGGTCAGCGCCTCGTAGCCGGAGCCGGACTTGCCCAGCAGGTTCTCCTCCGGCACCAGCACGTCGGTGAAAGTCAGCCGCCCATGGTCGCAGGCACGGTTGCCGAGTTTGCCGGTGTGCCGTTCTCTGCGGACACCGGGCAGATCCGTGGGGACCAGCAGCAGGGCCAGCGAGCCCAGTCTGCCCGCATGCCGTGGCGTGTCGTCCGTACCGGCGGGTGGTGTTGAACTTCCCCCACAACCCCAGTGGCGCCTGCGTCCTATGCCTCGCGCTGGACCTGCCCTTGATGCCCAAGCACGTCGAAGGCACCCGCGCGAAACTCAAACGCCTGGTCATCCTCGGATTCCTCGACGAGACCGAACCCGGACTGTTCGCACAGCCCGGCCCTCAGGCCCCGACAGCCCTCGCCGACCAGCAACCCTGATCCAGACCAACGGGCAAAACGCTAGAAGACTCGCTTATTGCCCGCTGAGCTCGCGCGTTGGCGTCAGGAACGAAGGGTGCGCAGGCCGGTGCGGATTTCGCTGACAAGGATCTCAGGCTGTTCCAAGGCCGCGAAGTGCCCGCCCTTGTCGGCCTCGCCGTAGTGGATCAGATTGCTGTAGGTGTCTTCGATCCAGCTACGTGGCACGCGTGGGATGTCCCTCGGGAAGACGGTCACCGCGACCGGAAGCGTCACCTTCGGGCCGGCGAAAGTGAGCGATTTGTTCTCCCAGTAGATGCGGCCGGACGACGCTGCGCTGTTGGTGAACCAGTAGAGGGATATCACGTCGAGCATGTCGTCGATGCTGAGAGCGTCCTCGGCGAGCCCGTGGTTGTCGGTCTTGGACTGGAACTTCTCGTAGATCCAGGCGGCCTGGCCGGCGGGAGAGTCCGCCAGGGCGAATCCGACAGTCTCCGGCTTCGTGCCCTGAAGGTGGTTCGACCCGCCGAGATCACCGGTGTAGAAGGCGAGGGTCTCCACAGCGTAGCGCTGCTCGGGCGACAAGGTGTCGGGTATCTGTGCGGGAAAGGCGTACTGGGTGTTCAGATGAATTCCGAGAAGCCCCTCAGGTTGCATGGCCCCGAGAGCGGTGGTGACGACGGCACCCCAATCGCCGCCTTGCGCGGCCCATCTCGTGTAGCCGAGACGCTTCATCAGCTCCACCCATGCGCTTGCGATGCGCGATACAGTCCACCCGGTCTGCGTGGGCTTCTGGGAGAACCCGAACCCGGGGAGCGACGGGACGACGACGTCGAATGAATCGGCGGCGTCTCCTCCGAACGAAACCGGATCGGTCAGCGGGCCGATCAGCTTCAGGAACTCGACGATCGAGCCCGGCCATCCATGCGTGAGTATCAGCGGCATCGCGTTGGGATTCTTGGACCTGACGTGGATGAAGTGGATGTCCAGCCCATCAATCTCGGTCAGGAATTGGGGGAAGCGATTGAACTCGGACTCGAAGCGCCGCCAGTCGTAGCCGCGCTCCCAGTAGTCGACCAGAGATCTGGCGTTCTCTACGCGAACCCCTTGCGACCAGTCGCCCACCGTTTCCGGATCCGGCCATCGAGTTCTGGCCAGTCGCTGCTTGACGTCGTCGATCTCCGATTCCGAGATCGAGACGGTGAACGGGCGGACGAGGGTCGAGGTAGGCGGCGTCGGTGCGGTCATTGCCTTCTTCTCTTCTCTTGAGCTTCGAAGCACAGCGCGACTCTCCGCTGCACACTGGTGTGCAGTCAGCCTCACTGTACACCGGTGTGCAATACTGGTGTCGTGTCCACCGAGTCCTCCCGTGTGCGCTCGATGAGCGAGACACGCGATCGCATCCTCGACGTCGCCCTCGATGTGCTGGGAGAGAATCCCGACGCCGGAATGGGAGACATCGCCTCCGCTGCCGGCGTCGTCCGTCGCACGGTCTATGACCACTTCCCCTCGCGCCTCGACCTGGTTCGGACACTCACGGAACGGGCCGTCACCGAGGTGACAGCCGTGCTCACCGAAGTCAACGCCTCCGGCGCGGAAGCGGACGCGACGTGGGTCGAATTCATCGCCCGCGTCTGGCCGGTGACGCACCGGTATCGAGTGCTGTTGGCGCTGCGCCGTGGCGAGTACGGCGAGGCGATCCACGGCCTGCTCGGGCCAGTCGATGATCTCCTCGCCGACCTCGTGAAACGGGGCCAGGACGGCGACGTGTTCGCACAGCACCTGCCGGCGGGCGTTCTGAGCCAGGTTGCCTACGGCGTCGTGTTCGCCATCGCGGACAGCGACCTGTCGAACGGGACCCTTGGCGCCCGAGCAGCGACGATCACGAGCCTGCTGATGCTGGGAGTTCCCGAGACGCGCGCAATTGCTCTCGTGGGCGACCAGCCCTGACCCGCAGCACTCGAGCGGAGCCGCGGATCGTCCTGCTCCGGACACGACATCGTCACCGCACCCCGCTTAGTATCCGGTGAGAACAGTGTGATCGCGACGATGTCGACGGGTCTCCAGGGCGTGTATCGAATGTACTGGTCACAGCCACTCGTTGATGGCCGCTACGAGGACAGTTGCCTCGTAGCGGACCGCGAGCTTGTCGTATCTCGTGGCTACGGCGCGGTGCCTTTTGAGACGATTGATGCCGCATTCGACCGCGTGCCGGGCCTTGTAGTCCTCGGCGTCGAATCGCGGCGGCCGACCGCCGCGAGAGCCGAGCTTCTTGCGGTTGCGTGCTTGGTCGGCCTTGTCCGGGATGGTGCAGCGGATCCCGCGTCGCCGCAGGTAGGCACGGTTCTTGCGGGAGGCGTACGCCTTGTCGGCGCGGACCGGACGGGGCCGGGTGCGCGGACGGCCAGCCCCCTGGCGGGTGACGCGGACCTTCTTCAGGACGGGCTCGAACTGCGGGGAATCGCCCCGCTGTCCGGCGGTGATCACAATCGCCATAGGCTTCTGGCCCTGCTCGACGGTCAGGTGCAGCTTGGTGGTCAGGCCGCCGCGCGAGCGCCCGAGGCTATGGTCATCCGGCTCGACGGTGATGCCGCCGGGCGGCTCTTTCTGCAGCTCCCCTTTTTCCTCGCCCCGGCGGCGTGCTGGTGGGCCCGGCACACGGTGGAGTCGATGTTGAGGTCCCAGGTGATGAGCTGCCTGGCGTCGGCCTGGGCCCGCAGTTCGGCGAAGATCCGCTGCCAGGCGCCGTCCCGCTGCCAGCGGCGGAACAGGTCGTACACCCGGGCCCATGGTCCGTACCGCTCCGGCACGGCCCGCCACGGGACGCCGGTGCGGGTGCGGAGCCGTATGCCGTCGATCAGTTGCTGCCTGGTCCATATCGGGGGCCGCCCTGACTTCTTGCCCCTGGACAACAGCGGCTCCAAGCGGGCCCACTGCGCACCCGTCAGTTCTCCACGTGCCACAGATCAAGATCATCTCACCTTGAGATCCACTTCCTATGCACGCCCTACGTAAGCTCCAGTTCGCCGACACGCTGGTCGCCACTCATCTCTCCGGTCAGTCGGAATCCAAGTCCGAGGTAGAAGGCTTCGGGGCCGTCGCTGCCGGGATGCCAGCAGGCGGTTAGGCAAGTGCCGCCACGGCGGCGGATCTCGCTGGCCACTGCCTGGACCGCGAAGCGGCCATAGCCGCGGCCTTGCTCCCCAGCGGCGATGTTCAGACGCCACAGCCCCGAGCGGATGTCGGTGCCGGTTCCGTCGCCGGCGAAGTCGATGTCGAAGAAGGCCATCAGGAAGCCGACAACTCGGTCGTCGTCGAGGATGAGCCGGGGCCAGGCGACGCCGGGATACACGTACGCCTCGGCGAGGGACTTGACGACCGGAGCGACCAGGTGGTCTTGGTCGGGACGTACCTTCAGGGCGATCGCGGCGTCGAAGTTGCCGGGAGTGATCTTCTCCAAGCGGGGCGTGGTCACCATGCGGGAAGCCTAAAGACGCAGTCCAGAAGGGCACACGCATTTTCGGCACCTGAGCAGGGAGCACAGCCAATCCGGCGTGCGATCGGGCAGGCACGGGGATCAGGCTTTGATCCATCTCACGACCGAGATCCACTTTCGACACACGCCCTAGTCGAGGGTGTCTGCCGAGCAGGCTGCGCAGTTGGCGTGCTTCCGTCTCATCGAGGTCGGTCAGCAGTTGGGCTTGCGCCTCGCCGAGGTGCTTCCGGGCTTGGGGGTGGGCGGTGGCGCCGTACGCATGACAGCTCGCGGCGACGGCGGGCAGTCGCGTCAGGCGAGCGGGTCGGCGTTCAGCGCGTGGGCGCAGCTGGCGGCGTCTTACGAAGCCCGGCTGCGGCTCGGGCCAGGGCGGTGAGGGGCGATGAGTGGTGGCCAGCTGGCCATGCGAGCACGGTCGTGATGTCCGGGGCGTCGACGACGGGCACCGCGACATGGTCGGGCCACTGCCAGGCGCGGCTCGAGGCAGGGATCACGAGTAGGGTCTTGCCGAGCGCGACGAGCTGAGCGAGCTGTGACTGGGTGTGCACCTCTGGCCCGGGACCGTCGGGGTAGGAGCCGTCGAGCCGGGGCCATCGGGCGATGGGAAGGTCCGGCACGTTGCCGACGTCCGCGAGGGTGAGCTGGGGACGTGCGGCGAGCGGGTGTCCCGATGGGAGGAGGGCGACTTGGCCTTCGGTGCAGAGGTCTTCGGTACCGAACCCGGCCAGGTCGTCGACCGGCCGGTGCATGAGGGCCACATCCGCGCGCCCGGTGCGCAGGAACTGTGCTTGCTCACCGACCTCGCAAAGGACGACTTCGACCGGTGCCGTGCCAGCCTCGGCTGCCGAGGCGAGGAGCCGCTGCAGCAGCTCGTGTGACGCACCGGCTTTCGTCACCAGTGACGCGACGGCGCCTCGGTAGGAGGCGAGGAAAGCGCGGAGGCCACCGTCGACGGCGACGGCCGCTGCGTAGTGGTCGAGCTCGGCGTCGTCGAACGTGTCGGGAGAGAGGGCCTTCACCTTCAGGAACCAGCCGACGTATTCCCGTTCGCGACCAGCGAGCAGCGTCTCGGGCAGGTCGGGCACAGTGTGGAACGCGAAATGCCAGGTCTTCCACGCCCGATCCGGGTCGGTGAATCGCTTCCGGGAGAGTGATGCCGGGAATTCCGGCGTCGAGCAGAGCAACCCCGCGAAGCTGGCTCTCGAAGTTGAGGGCGGGGGAGAAGGCGACCCAGGCGCCAATGTCGTGGGCGACCAGCCAGTAAGTCGACGCTCCGAGTGCCTTCACGGCGGCGTGGACGTGCGCGGCGACCGTGTGCGTGTCATAGCTACGCTTCGGACGCTCGGAGTGGCCCTGCCCCGGCAAGTCGATCGCGATGACGTGGAACCGGCCGGCGAGGCTGGGCATCACCCTTCGTCAAGCCCACCAGGTTTGCGAAAAATCCGGCGAGCAGGACAACAGCCGGACCGGTCGGCTGGCCGCCTTCGACGGCATGAAGACGGACGCCGTCCGCGTCGACAAAGCGGTGAGTGAATCCGGCCAGGTCGTGCAGGGGCAGGTCGGGGGGACAGGGTTACTTCCGGAGGCATGCCCAGCGCCGGTCACAGGGTCAGTCACGGCATCCTCCATCGGTGTGAGGTGTGCTGGTTCGGCGCTTCGCCCGAGGGGGAGGCCCACGCGCGCGGTGCAGATGACGAGAGCAGTCAGCGAGGTGCTCGAAATCCGGGCCCTACGGCGATCGATGAGGCGGGCGGGCCATGGCGGCTGGGTTGGCGATGCGGTCGAAGTCCTCGGCGCTGATGGAGCCGGAGTCCAGTGCGGCCTCACGCAGGGTGGTGCCCTCCTCGTCGGCCTTGTGCGCGATGACCGAGGCTTTGTCGTAGCCGATGACGGGGGAGAGGGCGGTGACCAGCATGAGGGACCGGTCGACATAGGAGTCGATTTGGTCGCGGTGCAGCTGGGCGCCCTCGATGCAGTACTGGCGCAGGTTGGCGCAGGCGTCGGTGAGGATGGTGGCCGCGTGCAGGAAATTGTTGATGACGACCGGGCGCATGGCGTTGAGCTCGAAGTTGCCCTGCGAGGCGGCGAAGGCGACGGCAGCGTCCTCGGAGAGAACCTGGAGGCAGACCATGACCATCGCCTCGCACTGGGTCGGATTGACCTTGCCCGGCATGATCGAGGATCCCGGCTCGTTGGCCGGGAGGATCAGTTCGCCCAGGCCGCAGCGGGGCCCTGAGGCCAGCCACCGGATGTCATTGGCGATCTTCATCAGCGGCACGGCAAGGGCACGCAGGCCGGAGGAGGCGCTGGCCATGGCATCCAGGCCGCCCTGGGCGGCGAACTTGTTCTCCGCGGTGCGGAAGGGGTAGCCGGTCGCGGCGGCGATCTTGTTGGCGATCTGCTCGCCGAAGCCGGGTGGGGCGTTCAGCCCGGTGCCGACTGCGGTGCCGCCCGCGGCGAGCTCGTACAGGCCCTCGGCGGAGGCGGTGACTCGGTCGACGGCTTGTGTCAGTTGGTGGGCGTAGCCGGACCACTCCTGTCCGACGGTGAGCGGGACCGCGTCCTCCAGATGGGTGCGGCCGATCTTCACCACGTCGCGCCACTGCTCCGCCTTGACCTCGATCGCCCGCTGAAGCGCCTGCACGCTGGGCAGCAGGTGCTCGTGGACCGCCTTGACCGCGGCGACGTGCATGGCGGTGGGGAAGGTGTCGTTGGAGGACTGCCCCATGTTGACGTGGTCGTTGGGGTGGATCGGGGACTTGCTGCCCAGCTCGCCGCCGACCAGCTGGATCGCCCGGTTGCTGATCACCTCGTTGGTGTTCATGTTGGACTGCGTCCCGGACCCGGTCTGCCACACATACAGCGGGAAGTGGTCGTCGAGCTTGCCCGCGATGACCTCGTCAGCGACCTTCTCGATCAGGTCGCCCTTCCAAGCCGGCAGCCGCCCGGCCCGTCCGTTGAGGATCGCGGCCGCCTTCTTGACATAGCCGTAGGCGTGGTAGACCGCCTTGGGCATCCGGTCGTCCCCGATGGAGAAGTGGATCAGAGACCGCTGCGTCTGGGCACCCCAGTACCGGTCCGCCGGTACGTCGATCGCGCCCATCGAGTCCGTCTCCCGCCGGGTTCCGGTCGCGTCCAGACCAATGGGCACGTCGAGAACCTCCGGGGTGTCCTCGTCCTTGCCCGAGCCCGACTGCCGCGCGGTCATGCCGTCGCTCCGTCGCCGTAGACGGGCTCCCACATGGCCTGGCGGACGGCTTGGCCGGGATCGGCCGGCTCGCTGGTGGCCACGCCCTCGCTGACCGCCGTTTCGACCACCGCCGCTGCGGTCATCGCGGAGGACTTGCGCAGGTTCTCCACAGGCGGCAGCAGGGAGGCGCCCGGTGCGCTGACGTCGACCTGGTCGGCCACCGCCCGGGCAGCTGCGAGCAGCATCCCATCGGTCACCCTCGATGCGCCGGAAACGATCGTACCCAGGCCCAGCCCGGGATACAGCAGCGCGTTGTTGGCCTGCGCGATCTCGTAGGTCACCCCGTCGTGCTCGACGGGTGGGACGGGGATTCCGGCGGCGACCAGGGCCTTGCCCTTCGACCAGGCGATGACGTCGGCCGGCATAGCCTCGATGCGCGAGGTCGGGTTGGACAGCGGGAGGATGATCGGACGCTCGGTGCCCTCGGCCATGGCCTCGACGACCTCGCGGGTGAACGCCCCGTGCACGGTGGAGGTGCCGAGCAGGATCGTCGGCTTGACCTGCTTCACGGTTTCCAGAAGGGAGATCCCGCCGTCGTCCTTCCTCCAGTCGGCGACCTCCGACGGATCGCGCGCGTAGGACTGCTGGAAGTCACGCAGGTCACTTGTGCCGCGGGTGAGCAGGCCCGGCTTGTCGATCAGCCAGACCTGGGCCGTGGCCTGCCGGCGGCCCGCACCGTCACGAACCATGGCATCGCGCAGCTGGTCGGCGATGCCCACCCCGGCGGTGCCCGCGCCGAAGACCACCACCTTCTGCTCTCGCATCGGCACATCGCTGACCTTGATGGCCGACAGGGCTGCGGCCAGGGTAATGGCACCGGTGCCCTGCATGTCGTCGTTGAAGATTCGGTAGCCGCCGTAGGTCTCCAGGATCCGCCGGGCGTTGCTGGGGCCGAAGTCCTCGAAGTGCAGCAGCGCACGCGGGAACATCGCCGAGGCCGTCCGCAGGTACGTCTCGATGAACGCGTCGTAGTCGGCGCCCCGGACCCTGGGGTGCCGGTTGCCCAGGTACAGCGGATCCTTCAGCAGCGCCTCGCGGTCCGTTCCCACATCCAGTGACACGGGGATGACGCGGGCCGGGTCGATGCCGGCTGCCGCGGAGTAGACCGCCAGCTTGCCGACCGCGATCTGAATGCCGCCCACGCCCCAGTCGCCGATGCCCAGGATCTGCTCCGCGTCGCTGCACACGATCAGGTCTACGTCCTCGGGCCCGAGTTGGAGCGTGGCGAAGGCCTTCTCGATGTCCTCGGGCCGGTCGATGGACAAGAAGACGCCGCGCGGGCGGCGGTACTCATGGGAGTACTTCTCGATCGCCTCGCCCACCGTGGGGTCGTACACGACCGGCAACAACTCCACCAGGTGATCGGTGAGCACCTTGTAGTACAGAGTCTCATTGCGGTCGTGCAGCTGCTCCAGATACACGTTCTTGGCCAGGTCACCGTCCTGAGCCTGCAGCTGCTGGTACGCGCGCTGCGCCTGCTGCTCCAGAGTCAGTACCGCGGACGGCAGGCGCCCGGTCAGGCCCAGCTCGTCCCGGTCCGCTTGCGTGAACCCCACGCCCCGGTTGCGGAGTGGATCAGTCAGAACGCGTGGAGTAGCCGGAGTCCGCGCGGTGTGCTTGGCCATCATTGCTCTCCCTATGCGCGTGTGCAGGCTGATACCGCCCCGGCGGGCCTGGGCCGGGAGCGTCACCCAGGTCCGTCACTACCGTACGCAGGCACCTGTCCCTGCCGCTCGTTGATATTGAGCCGGTTCGCCGGATCACCCGGGATTGCCGCCGCGGCCGGGACAATTGCGCGGGTATCCCCGCCGAGCCTGCTGACCCATGCTTGGCCTCACGACTATCGGGGATCGTTCAACGCCCACGACAAGGATCGCGCTTGGAGAATTACCTGCACCGTGCCGTCTGTGCAGGCACGATGTCTCTTCGGGCAGCTCAGGTCGCCATCGCGACGAACTGGGTGAAGGCGTACTGCGAAAGTGAAGCTCGGGGAATGTCCGGCTCGCATTCAGTCGCGTCAGCACGTGCGGAGGGTTGTGCTCAGCAGCCGGCCTCGTCCAGCCACTCAGTGACGGCGTCGGCAGCCTGTCGGCTCAGCTTGGGGCCCACTGCCGCTGCGTCACGCCGCAGGGTGCGCGGATCGATGTCCGCGGCGAGGAGAGCCTCGGCGTGGCCCATGAGCCAGTGTTCGATGTCACGGTGATCGGCCTCCAGGTGGAATTGGAGCCCGAGGACATGGGCTCCGACGGCGAACGCCTGGTGCGGGCACCTCGTGGTGGACGCGAGGTGGCGGGCGCCGACGGGCAGTTCGAAACAGTCGTTGTGCCAGTGCAGGACGGGGACATCGGCGAGGTGACGCAGGGCTGAAGTCATCCCGTCGGGTGTGAGGGCAAGGGGGGCGTATCCGATCTCTGTGGCTGGGCCGGGAGCGACTGCGGCCCCGAGCGCGCGGGCGAGAAGCTGGGCCCCAAGACAGATTCCCATCGTGGGTCTCCGCGTGGCGAGCCGTGCCCGCAGTGCGGTGAGCTCGTCGTGCAGGACCGGGTAGCGGTCGGTGTCGTTGGCACCGACCGGCCCTCCGAGCACGACGAGCAGATCGGCGCCGGTGATCGCGTCGGAATCGATACCTTCGGTGGTGACGTCGAGATGGCGCACGTCGTAGCCCCGATCGTGCAGCAACGGGTGGAGCAGCCCGAGGTCCTCGAAACCGAGATGACGAATAGCCAGGGCGATGGGAGGCATGCGGGTGGGCTTTCAGGTGCGTAGGTACGAGGCGCCGTTGAGGTCGACGATGGTGCCCGACGTCCAGGCTGCGGCCGGCGACGCGAGGAAGCACACGGTGGCGGCAATTTCCTCGGGGGTGCCGACCCGGCCGAAGGGACTCTGGCTACGGAGCAGATCCCCGTCGGGGCCGGTGAGTTTGGTGGACTGGCGTTCGGTGGCGACGAATCCCGGGGCCACCGACGTGACGGCGATGCCGTGTGGCGCCAGCGCGACAGCCATCGACTGCCCGAAGGCGTGCAGCGCGGCCTTGCTCGCTCCGTAGGCGGGAAAGTCGGGTTCGCCGCGGAACGCGCCGCGTGATCCGACGTTCACGATGCTCCCGCCGGTACCGCGGTCGATGAGGTGTCGGGCCACCGCCCAGGTCACATCGGCCGTGCCCAGCACGTTGACGTCCAGCATGCGTCGCCAGATCTGCTGCCAGGTGTGCAGTGGGACATCGGCGACCGGGTGGTGTGTGCCGGCCGCCGGTGCCACGGCGGCGTTGTTGACCAGGACATCGATGCTGCCGAGCGCCGTCACGGCCTCCGCCACGATCCGTTCGCCGGTACCAGGATCGCCGAGATCGCCTTCGATCAGCGTGTGCCCAGTGCCGGGCAGCTGCCGCAGCGTTTCTTCGGCGTCTGTACGTCGGCTGGCGTACTGCACCGCTACTCGGTCCCCGCCTGCCGCGAACGCCATTGCGATGGCCCGGCCGATGCCCCGGGAGGCGCCGGTCACCAGGACGCCCCTCATCGCGCGAACACCATCGACTCGTCGCGGAATGCTTTGAACTCCAGAGCATTGCCGGCCGGGTCGCGGAAGAACATGGTCCATTGCTCCGCTGGTTGGCCGGGGAATCGGCAGTGTGGCTCGATGTCGAAGTGCACACCGGCTGTCCGTAGCCGGTCGGCGGTGGTGTGGAAGCGTTCCTCGGTCAGCAGCAGGCCGAAGTGCGGGATGGGCACGGTGTGCTGTTCCACTGTGCTGACGCCGGCCGGTGCAGGTGCGGTGGGAACGAGGTGGGTCACCAGCTGGTGGCCGTGCAGGTCCCAGTCGACCCAGTGGTCGGTGGACCGTCCTTCCGGCAGGTTCAGGACGTCTCCGTAGAAGGTGCGGGCGGCGCCAAGGTCGTCGACCGGGATGGCCAGGTGCACAGCGGGACGGGACGACATGGGCGTCCCTCCTCTCGTGAGGGGATGGGCGAGCAACCCTGGCCACCTTCACTGGAAGATGTTCAGATGTCAACATTAGACATTGCGCGAACTTGTGACTTGCCTGATCGGTGCTCGGATGTCAACATCTGAACATGGGGTCCGCTCTGCCGAAAGCCGCTCTGCCGAAAGCCGCCCGCCGAGGGCTCGCCGACGAGGCAGCCGACCTGGTCCGCGAGGCGATCCTCGCCGGCCTTTTCCCGCCTGGAGCGCCGCTGCGGGAGGTTGAACTCGCAACGCACCTCGGCATCAGCCGCGGCTCGGTCCGTCAGGGCCTCGCCGAGCTGGAACACGAAGGCCTCATCCGCACAGGCTGGCACCGGGCGACCACCGTCATCGAGGTGCGAACTGAGGACGTCGAGGAGGTCTACGCCCTGCGCGCCGCGCTCGACCGCCTCGCTGCGACGACCGCGCGGCGGTCGGCGGGCACCGCCGACTTCGCCGAGCTCGACCGCCTCGTCGACGCGATGGACACTGAATGCCGTGCCACCGCCGACAGCCGTCGTCTGGTGGCACTGGACATCGCGTTTCACGACCAGATCTATGCCGCCGCCGGCAACGGGCGCCTCACTACGGCGTGGCACGCCATCCGATCTCAGATCCATCTGTTCCAGCTGCGCCGGGTCGAGTCCGGCTATGACCACTACCGTGCCCGGGTCGTCGACGAACATCGGGAACTGGCAGCCCTTTTGCGCGATGGCGACGTACGGACCCTGGCACGAAAAGCTGAGGAGCACGTCGACTCCGCTCGCCGCTCGCTGCTGGCGGGTCTGCCGAACGCGTCGCCTACATCGCCGTGATCGTGTTCGGTGGATTCTCGCTAGTGCTGTGCTCCGGACGTGAGATCCGCCAGGCCACGGACGGCCCGGAGCCGAAGGCACGCGGCGGCGGTGCCGGACGACCTTGGCCGAGCCGGCCAGCCTCGAGGCCGGGCTGGCCGGGGCGAAGGCGCTGCTCGTGCTGCTGTCCGGCGACCTGCACGCCGCCGGAGCCAGCCCGGCCGACACCGGCCCGGAGGTGATCACGCCGCACCACCAGGCGGAGGCCATCGCCGCCGCGCTGGGCTCGCCGGTGCGGTTTCACGACCTCACTTGCGACGAGGCCAAGGGAGCCATGGCCCAAAGCATGCTGGCCGAGTTCGCCGAGGACACCCTGGACATCCTCGGTTTCCCGAGCCCGAGGAACGCGAAATCAACGTGGTCTCCGCCAAGGTGCTCGTCGAGCGGTCAGTGCTCCTGGCCGAGCGCCTTCGCGAGCTCCTCGACGACGGCACCGGCAGCATGCGGGCCGAACTCCTGCCACTTTTCGATGCCCTACGGCAGATGCGCCGCCCGAAAGGCGCCCTGACCTGGACGAGTAAGCTCCACGTCCAGCGGAACCTGCTGGCTCTGGCCCGCGGCGAAGTTCCGCTCACTCACGCGGGCTTGAGCCAGCTCACCCCCTGGCGCTCGGTCGCCTACCTGCGCGACCTGCTCATCCAGGCCGGTGCTGCTGCTGTTCCAGCGATGGCTCGACGAGAAGCTGCCCGCCGTCAGGGGCGCCGAGCACCAAAGGCTGTTGGGACTCTTCGCCGCCTGGCACGTCCAGCGCCGCCTGAACATCCTGGCCGGCCGCGGTCCGCTCACCGGCAAGCAGATCCAGCAGGCCCGCAACGAGATTCACCTTGCGACCACTTCCTCAGCCACCTTGCCGAACGCGGACGGACCCCCGCCGACTGCACCCAAGCCGATGTCGATACCTGGTACGCGGGCGGCTACACATCCCGGAGCCTCACTCATGCCTTCCTGCGGTGGGCGATGCGGTCCAAACACATGCCGCCACCTGTCGTAGGCGACTACCAGGTCCTGCCCCGCGTCCGTCTCCGTGTCCATGCTCAGTGGCTGTTGTCGTTCCGATGTTGAGGGGTGCGCGTCGAACGGGAGTCTCGATCGGGTGATCGTCGCTGGCCGCGGGCATGAAGGCAGGGCCTCTTGGTAGCTCGGGGTTGCGAAGCCAACCGAGATCCAGGAGACCCTGTTGCCGCGGTTCTACGTCCTCGTGCCGGTGGAGTTCACCTCGGCGTCTTCGTCGTGTGATTGTGTCGCCCACCGGTTCGGAAACGCAGCCGATCACCCGGAACGTGTTCGGCGGTATCCGTCGGACATGACGGACGCGGAATGGGAGACGGTCAGGCCGCTGCTGCCGGTGCCGGCCTGGCTGCGCGGCCGGGGCGGGCAGCCGGAGGCATACTGCCACCGCGTGATGCTGGACGCAATCCGCTACCTCGTGGACAACGGAATCAAATGGCGCGGTATGCCGGTCGACTTTCCGCCGTGGGACCGGGTGTATGCGTTCTTCCGCCGCTGGCGCGACCACGGCCTGGTCAAGGGTTCCACGACCGGCTGCGCGGGCAGGGCCGCGAAACGCTGGGCCGCGACGCGGCACCGACGGCCGGTGTGATCGACTCGCAGTCGGTCAAGGCGGACGCCGTCGTCGGTGCCGACAGCCGCGGTTTCGACGGCGGCAAACTCATCAACGGCCGTAAGCGGCACGTCGTGGTCGACACGCTCGGCCTGCTGCTGGGCGTCATGGTCACCGCCGCGGACACCGGCGACCGCACCGCCGCCCACGTGCTGCTCGGGCAGGTCGCCGACGTGCACCAGCGGCTGGAACCGGTCTGGGCCGACGGCGGCCACACCGGCGGCCTCATCGCCTACTGCCTGGCCACGCTCGCGCTGGTCCTGGCGATCGTGAAACGCAGCGACGACATGCGCGGCTTCGTGGTGCTTCCCAAGCGATGGATCGTCGAGCGGTTCTTCGCCCATCTGATGCGCACCCGCCATCTGGTGCGCGACTTCGAACGCCGCACCGCCAGCGCCGAGGCGATGGTCTACTGGTCGATAATCCTGCTCATGACGCGCCGTCTTGCCCGGCCGGGCCCTGGGCGAGGGTGAACCGGCCCGGCTGCCGCGCGACCAGGCGCTTCGCCTACGACCGCAGCGCCTCCACCGTGGCCGGCACCGTGTCCAGACCGAACACCACCGCCAACTCCTGGCAGGTCAACGGCCCTTTATGGAGCCGGTGCCGGTCCGCGAGGGTGGTGAGGATGCGCTGATAGTCCACCGACATCACCGACCAGGCCAGCCCCTCACGCCACACCGGCACCTGCGACTTCGGCTTCGCCGCCTGCCTGGGCGCCGAGCGCGTCTCCGCGTCCCGTGGGCCGGGAACGGCCTCCTCATCAGCGATGTTGCCGTCGTCCGGAACCAGGACGGTGCCCACTCGCCTGCGGGCGATCGCCCACTCCTGTCATTCCTGCTCGGCCGCTGCCAGCTCGGCCTGGATGCGATCGGCTTCCTCGCGCAACCCGTCGACTCGACGGCGAGCGGCGAGCTCGTGCTGTTCCAGCAGTCCGACGACCGACGGCATCCGCACGGTGTGGGAGCGGTTCGTGATCGCCCGTGGGACGGTGGGCGAGGTTCTGGCGGAGCCCCGCGGAGGCGGGGACGCGGCGTCGGCCGTGGTGGTCGGCGAGCGGCCGGTGCAGGTCAGGCGGCGGTGCCCGGCTCAGTGGTGCCGCACTGGGAGGAAGGGCTCGTCCCGGCGGTTCTCGCACCGGACTACCAGCGGATCATGGACGTACTGGTCGGCGGGAACGGGATATGCGGGGAGGCGATGGACTGCCGTCAACTCGCGGCCGCGGTAGGACTGGAGCCGGTCCCGGCGAAGGTGGAAGGGGTGCGGTCGAAAGCCAAGCGGCTGGCCGCGCGGGGCTGGCTGGCGGAGGAACGTCCGGGGCTGTTCAGCGTGCCCGTCGGGCGAGGCGGCGGCTCATGACCATGCTCATCGACCATCGGACCACCGCTTCCGAGGTGCCGGTGCGCGTCTCGTAGTCGCGGGCCAGCCGGCGTGAGTGCATCAGCCACGCGAACGTGCCCTCCACCAGCCACCTCTTCGGCAGCACGGTGAGACCGCTGGTGCCGTCGCCGCGTCTGACCACGGTCAGCGCCATGCGCAGGACACCGCGGGCGAAGTCGGCCAGGCGCCCGGTGCAGCCGCCGTCGGCCCACACCCGCGTGATGTGCCAGTGCCGCTCGCGCAGCCGGACCAGCAGGGTCTGCCCCGCGTCCCGGTCGGTGACCGAGGCCGCGGTCACCATCACGGCCAGCAGCAGTCCGAGGGTGTCCACCACGATGTGCCGCTTGCGGCCGTTGGCTTTCTTCCCGCCGTCGAAGCCCCTGGTCGTGGCAGGCACCGACGCGGCTGCCTTCACCGACTGCGCATCGATGATGCCGGCCGTCGGCTCCGCATCCCGGCCCGCGACCTGGCGGACCCGGCCACGCAGCCGGTCGTGGAACTCGGCGGTCAGGCCCTTGTCCCGCCAGCGCCGGAAGAAGGCGTAGACGCGGTCCCACGCGGGGAAGTCCGCCGGCATCGCCCGCCAGGTAATGCCGCCCGCGACCAGGTAGCGCACCGCGTCGACCATCTGCCGGTGGCGATAGCTCTCCGGCTGCCCGCCGCGGCCCTCGAGCCAGCCGGGAACCGGCATCGCCTCGCGTACGACCGCCCACTCCCCGTCGCTCATGCCCGAGGGATACTTCGGTCGCCTGTACGGCCGGTCCGCAGCGTTCCCGAACCGGTGAGCGAGACAATCACACGGCGGGGACACCGAGTTGGACGCCATCGGCGCCGACACGGAAGACTTCAGCACCAGGGGCCTCCTGTTGCTCGGCTGGATTCGACACCCTCGAGCTGTGCAGGAGGCCCCGCTTTCATGCCCGGCCGGCCACGAGATGACCCGACCGAGTCGGCAACCTCGAACTCACGCCCACCATGATCGGTACGACAACGGCTTCTGAGAGCGGCTGGGTTTGTTGTAGGTAGCTCTGGCGTGTAACGGCGCGGTTGGCGTTTGCGCTGGTCAGGGCTGTCATGCTTGTCTGGTGGGTGGGGCTATTGGCCTCTGGTGCGGGGGCGGTGGTGGGTTTCGGCGAGGTGGTCGAGGCGGATGGCCTCGAGCGAGCCCTGTTTCTGGTCTCCGGCTCGGCCAGGGAGGGAGCGCAGCCCTTGATGTTCGCGCGGTTTCGGCCAGCGTTTACTGATTTCGGCGAATCAGGGTCCGTCCGGTCTGTCGAGAGCGAGGCCCGTCCCGGCGAGGAATCCGTCGAGGATGGCGTGCCGGTACTGCAGCGCCGTAACCGTCCCCTCAAACGAAAACGCGACGTCATCACCAAACTCCCCGGCTGGGCGGGCGCCCGGGGAGGCCGCGGTCGGCGGGTGCCCGGCTGGCGAACGTCCGGCGGTAGGCGGAGGGAGATACGCCCAGGATGTGTGCGAGGTGTTCGCGCAGGGACCGGGCAGATCCGAAGCCGGTGGTCGCCGCGATGTGCTCGATGGTCAGGGTGGTGGTCTCCAGCAGGGCGCGGGCGCGGTCGACGCGTTGCAGGGTGATCCATTGCCCGGGTGTCGTGCCGGTCTCCATGCGGAACCGTCGGTTGAAGGTGCGCACGCTCATGCCGGCATGCCGGGCGAGTTCGCCGAGTGTCAGGGGCCGGTGGAGCTGAGTGAGGGCCCACTCACGTGCGGCGGCGGTGGAGGCGCCGTCATCGGTGGGGACAAGTGCCCGCACGTACTGGGCCTGGCCACCCTCGCGCCAGGGCGGCACGACGCAGGCGCGGGCCACGTCGTTGGCGACGGACGCGCCGTGATCTCGGCGTATGAGGTGGAGGCACAGGTCAATGCCGGCGGCGACTCCGGCGGAGGTGAGCACGTCGCCGTCGTCGACGAAGAGCACGTCGCGGTCGAGCCGAACATCGGGGAAGGAGAGGCGGAAGTCCTCAGCTTCCCGCCAGTGCGTGGTGGCCGGGCGGCCGTCGAGCAGACCCGCCGCCGCGAGGGCGAAGGCGGCGGCGCACAAACCGACGACGCGCGTACCCGGGCGCAGGCCGGTGAGCAGGGGCAGCACGTCGACGGGGACCCCCTCGCGGCCCCGGTCCCGCATGGCGAGGGTGGGAGCGACGACGACGGTGTCCGCGTCGCGCAGGATCTCGGTGCCGTGCTCGATGGCGATCGAGAAGCCCGCGTCGCTGGTCACGGGCCGGGCGTCGAGCGAGCACACCCGCACCGCGTACAGCGGAGAGCCGTCCGGGGCGTTGGCTGCGCCCAGGACGCGGGTCGGAATAACCATCTCGAACGCGCGGACGCCGTCGAGCGCGAGAACGGCCACTTTGTGCATGACCAGATCCTGCCACAAGGTGGCATCCATGCCACTGTCGAGGTGAGAAGGGTGAGCAGAGCATGGCTGTCACGGGCAGAACGTGCCCGTTGTTCCTCCTCGAAAGGCCGCATGCCATGCACTCCGCCATCGCCCAGCACCTCGTCGGTTCCTGGAGGCTCGTCTCCTACCGGCTCACCGGCTGCGACGCCTCGTACCCGTTGGGCGAGGACGCGCACGGGCTGATCATCTACACCGGCGACGGCCACATGTCCGTTCAGATCAGTGCCCCCGGCCGGTCTCCGTACGCCGACGGCGAAGTACACGGTGGCACCGGCGCCGAGCAGGCCGGGGCGGCACACGGCTACCTCGCTTACGCGGGCACCTACACCGTCACCGACGACATCGTCGAGCATCACGTCGAGCACAGCCTCTTCCCGAACTGGGAGAACACGATCCTGCCGCGGCGTGCCACCCTGGACGAGAACCACCGGCTCCACCTGGCACTCGTCAAGCCGGTCATCGTCAACGGACAGGAGCGCGGCGGGGTCCTGACCTGGGAACGCTGAGTCACCCGGGACGCCTGGCGCCAGCCCCTGCCAGGTCGGCGAGGAGCCGGTCCAGCAGGAGTTCCTCCTCGATGCGGCGGCCGGACTGCTGCAGGGCGGCGGTGAGCCGGGGATCCCACGGCGCTTCGGCGGGCGTTTTGGTCCGTGGCCGGATATGCCGGGGTGCGCGGCCAGGGCGGCGCGGTAGCCGGCGGCGGTGCAGCGCCGCGGAGTCCAGGGGAGGTGACCGCGCAGGCGTGACGCGATGCGGATGCCGCCCCAGCCGAAGTCACCGTGGTAAGTACCTGACGCTGTCGGGGATCTTGGTTTCCGCTCTGTACGTGCACTGCGCGTAGTGGGAAGTTGGAGGGCCTGCAGCGGTCGGGTTGGTCCTCGACCTCAGGCTTTCCGCTCGCTGCAGAGGGGGCGACCGTGACTTCGGACCACGACATGCTGTGGAGTCGTTGCGCGCATCGGAGCCGTGTCCTGCTGCCGCTGGTGGACCAGGAGCCGTGGCGCCAGACCCGTCGCCACGAGCACCTGGGGCCTGGGGCATCAACATCGCGGAAGGCGAGCGTCTGATGGAGGTCTTCGCGGCCCTGACCGTCCACGCCGTCGCGACCGACACCTCCGTGTCTGCCTTGAGTGGTGAGCCCCTTATCGATCGACCGCACGCCGGGCGAGCTCCTTGAGCTCTGTATGCGCGGCGGGCGTGCCCGACGGTCCGCACCAGTACGGGTGGCCGGCGATCTGTACCGACAGCTCCTGCAGGCGCCGGCGGCTTCTCGCGGTGCTCGCTGTCGGACCGGATTCCGCGAGCTGCCAGTACGTGCGGTACCAGGCGGTCTGGCCTCCACGAGGTCATGAGGGAAGTCGTGCTGGGTCATGCACTGCATGAGATCCCTTGTTCGAATATCGAGGCAAGCAGGTGCCCGGTACACGTGCAGCATGAGGCCGGGCGGGAAGGCCTGTGGTCGATATCCCCACGGATTCGACGGCGGCTGGAGCCCCGCTGCCGCGTATCCACTATGGAGTGACAACCCCCGGGAAAAGAACGTTCGCTCCAGCGGGGCAGGCCACGGTGACAGCCATGATGGTGCGTCGCTGGGCCGCTGCTGCGGCCGGCATGCTGACAACCGCCGGCCTCATGGGTTCCGCTCCCTCCAGCTGGGCCACACCAAGCGCTCCGTCGTCCGTCACCGTTCCCGTATCAGCGGCGGAGCTCCCGGAGCCCCCGACGGCTGAAGAAGCCTGGGCGGAACTGCAAGAACTGATTCTGCCGGACCGCTGGAGGCCGCATCTCCAGCACGTCCGCGATCTCGTTGGTCGAGAAGCCGTTCAAATGCCAGGCGAACACCTGCCGCTGCCTCATCGGCAGCTGGGCCAGGGCCTCGTACACGTGTGTCTCGCCATCTTTGAGGACCACTTTCTCCAGTGGGCAGGAAAATGCCGGCCGGTCCGGCACCTCGTCTGTGAGTTCCTCCTGCGGGCGGGGAGCCTGGCGCGGGTACTGGCGAAAAGCCACCCGCCGCAGCCACGCCGCCGGGCACGTGATCAGGTGCCAGACCCGGAACGCCCCTATATAGGCGACTTGAGCAGCATCGGTAACCTCGTTCGGAGTTGCCCCGTATCACATAACATGCCGGATTAATTCCGACATGTATTCTTCGTGGTGGTTGACGAAGCTGGCGCGGATCACTTCGTTACGAGCGGCCGGGACGGACGACTTGCGTTGACTGGGAAAGCCCACTGGGAGCGTAGAGGTAGAGGCCCTGAGATGAGGCTTATCCACGAACTCCTCCCACCGGCGACCCGACCCGGACCCGAACGCGGACGCCGCCCCCGTCATGCTGCTCGACCAGCGTGCTACCCAGGGGCAGCATCCGCACACGCTCGCTGATGGACTGCTCCCGCAGCCGGGCCAGGCGCGCCCGGTCACAGCTGCCGATCCACACGTACAGCAGGCGCGCGACACACGCCGTTCCCACAGCTGTCGCGACTGCGATCTCCATGCGGCTCCTCACATCACTCTGCGGCGGTAACTCCTCGCACCGCCATCGACGTGTAGAAGTGCACAGAGGGTCCCGATGTGTGACATGCGACTTGAGAAAGAGTTGATTGTCCTGGCGGCGATGGAGCCCGACAGCTCCGCCCACCGGAAGGTGACGACCAAGCCGGTTCGCTAAGCTTGTTCTTTAACCTCTGCCCCTGCCTGGTGCTCCCCTTTAATGGGGTGATCATGGCGGCCTGATCAGACACACTGGTTCGGTGCAGCAGGATGAAGAACAGCCGCTGTCCGGCGGCAACGTCAGATGGTGTCGTTCGAGTCGGAGATACCGTCCGCCGTCCGACCGGACCCTGGACTCCCGCAGTGCACGCCTTGCTCACCCACCTGCACGAGGTGGGATTCCGAGCAGCGCCTCGTCCTCTGGGCATTGACGACCAGGGGCGGGAGGTCCTGACTTTTATGCCGGGACATGTGGTCTGGCCCGACCGGTTCTCTTTGCTGGAACCTGCCCAACAACTGGCTCGCGTGGCACGACTCATCCGGGACTTCCACGATGCAGTGCGGGACTTCACGACACCGCCCGACGCGCACTGGCAGGTGCTGATCCCTGCTGAGGGCAGCGACATCATCGCCCATCACGATTTGGCCCCGTGGAACCTAGTACTCCAGCAGCGTTTCGCTATCTGGCCTGGTCGGAGGCATCGTCGGGAGTGTGGTTGGCTGCTGGCATGTCAGGGGCGGTCTTGCCGGATCGCCCCTCCAACGAATGACGTCGTCGTCGGTAGTGACAGTGCCGGGCCACGGCCTGACGCCTTCGCCGCCATCGCGACCATCTCAGCGCATGGATGCGAAGTGGCGGGCGGGGCCGGTGTGCGGGGCCAGTTGCCAGCAGCCGGCGGACTTCTGCCACGGTGAGCGGAACCAGGGTGGAACCGTTTCTGCATCCCCCTTTGCCGCCGCCTGTGCCGCCGTGACCGCGAGAAAGGCATGCGCGAGCATGGCCAGGGTGATGTGCCTCATCCAGCCGACGTAGCGGCGGACTTCGTACTGGTCCAGGCCGCACTCGTTCTTCGCGGCCTGGAAGCATTCCTCGATCGCCCACCGGCGCCCGGCAACGCGCACGAGCCGGTCGACGTCGGCGCCCACCGGCGCGTATGCGAGGTAGTAGGCGATCTGATCGGGTCTGCTGCTACTGCGCCTGGCCAGCGCCCAACGGTGATGGGTCGGCCGCTCACCGTCGAAGTCCTCGATCACCGGGAGCTGGACGGCCGCCCAGTCACAGACGCGCGGGCCCTTGGCGCCGTCGCCGCACGAACGTTGCTCCCATGCCTCATCCGGCGCCTGGCTGAAGAGATAGTCGATCCGGCCGAAGCGGGGCACCGGCTGGGACTTCGGGACGGCGAGCACGTAGCCGACCGCGGCTTCTTCCAGCATCCGGCGAAAGCGCCACTCCTGGCCGTAGGCGGCATCCGCGGTCACCCAGGCGATCGGTAGCGGGGAGGCGAGTGCGCGCAGCACTATTGCCCTGGCCAGCTCTGGTTTGGTGGCGAAGGCCCGTTCGTCGGGGATCTTGGCGGCGCGGCAGCGTTCGCGGTCGTCCGTCCAGGACTTGGGCAGATACAACTCGCGGTCCACCAGGGCGCGTGCGCGGGTGGTGGCGTAGGCGGCGAAGACGCCCATCTGGCAGTTCTCGGTGCGGCCGGCGGTGCCGGAGTACTGGCGCTGCACGCCCGCGGAGGTGGTGCCCTTCTTGATGAAGCCGGTGTCGTCGAGGATGAGGACTCCGTCGGCCTCGCCGACCTTGTCGGCGAGGTATGTATGCAGGTCGTCGCGGACGTCGCCGGCGTTCCAGGTGGCTCCGTTCAGTAGCCGTTGCAGGCCGTCGGGGGTGCGGTGGCCTGCGTGTTCGGCCAGTTGCCAGCCGTTTTTGCGGCCGACCGGGCCGAGCAGGGCGCGGACGTAGTCACGCATGCGGCGTCGCAGTTCGGCGCGGCCGAAACGGTGGCCGATGCGCAGGAAGAGGTCGTCGAGTTCACGGTCCCAGTTCGCGTCGGCAAGGTCGTCGCATCACGCTGGGAGGCTGCCCTCATCACCGCGCAGACGGTTCTCGATGTCATTCGTTGGAGGGGCGGTCCGGCAAGACCGCCCCTGACATGCCAGCAGCCAACTACACTCCCGACGATGCCTCCGGCCAGGCCAGATAGCGAAACGCTGCTGGAGTACTAGGGCGTGTTTCGAAAGTGCTGGTCACAGCCATTCGTTGATGGCCGCGACCAGCACGGTCGCCTCATAGCGGACGGCGAGCTTGTCGTACCTCGTCGCCACCGCGCGGTGGCGCTTGAGGCGATTGATTCCGCACTCCACCGCGTGGCGCTCTTTGTAGTCGGCAGCGTCGAACTGCGGTGGTCGGCCACCGCAGGAACCGCGCTTCTTGCGGTTGGCGGTCTGGTCGCGCTTCTCCGGGATCGTGCAGCGGATGCCGCGCTTGCGCAGGTAGGCGCGGTTCGCGCGGGAGCCGTACGCCTTGTCGGCGCGAACCTTGTCCGGCCGGGTACGCGGACGGCCCGGCCCGAGCCGAGGCACCCGGATACGGCCCAGGACCACCTGGAACTGCGGGGAGTCACTGCGCTGTCCGGCCGTGATCACCAGCGACATCGGCTTCTGGGCCTGCTCGACCGCCAGGTGCAACTTGGTGGTCAGCCCACCCCGGGAGCGTCCGAGACCGTAGTCGTCCGGCTCGGTGAACAGACCACCGGGCGGCTCGATCTGCAGATCCCCTTTTTGCGGGCACCGGCCGCATGCTGGTGGGCGCGGGCGATGGTGGAGTCCACCGAGACGTCCCAGGTGATCAGTCCCTCGGCATCGGCCCGGGCCTGCAGTTGCTCGAAGATGCGGTGCCAGGTGCCGTCCCGCTGCCAACGGCGGAACAGTCCGTACACCGTCCCCCATGGGCCGTACCGCTCCGGCACGTCCCGCCACGGAGCACCGGCGCGGGCGCGCCAGCGTATGCCGTCTATCAGCTGCCGCTTGGTGTGTACCGGCGGTCGTCCGGACTTCTTCCCAGCAGGGAGCAGGGGCTCCAGCTTCGCCCACTGCGCATTCGTCAGATCGTGCCTCCCCATGAAGTGGATCTTGACACACCAAGATCCACTTCTGAAAAACGCCCTAAGCCGCACAACCAGCCGCGTCCGCGGCTTGACAACCGCATAGGGAGGTTCCTGAAACACGAGATCCACCAGAGCTAAAGGGCTCTATGTCTTCTGAGGAGTCAGTTGTCGCACCTCAGCGATGAGTCAATGACCGTCGCGGTCTCTCCTCTTCCGACGGGCAGATGGCTGCCTTCGAAGCTGTACTTGGCCTCACTCAGGGGGTCAGCACCACTACCAAGCGGGGGTTACCCCCATTACCTGCCGTGCCTCCACTGCGTAGCGTGATCGTCGTTCCCAGTTCTGTTCAATTCGATGGAGAAATAGCGACAATGAGGTACAGGCTTCGTCGGCGGGGTGGTCAACAAGGGAAGCGCCTCGTGGCCCTGGCGACGGCCACCGCGGCGATTGTTTCGGGGATGATGGTGTCGGGAAGTGGGCCGGCCGTCGCGCACGCAGTGGTGGAGCCATCCGTTCGCAGTGCCACCGCGTCACTGCGAAGTGACCTTGAGAAATATCTGGACGCTCAGGGCACTAAGGATCATTTCTCAGCGGTCTCCCTTCGGGTGACCTATGCCGATCAGCGACCTGATATCTCGGTCGATGCGGGGACGTCCCGCTACGGCGGTGGTCGACCGGTGAACAGCAAGGCGCTGTGGCAGATAGGCAGCAACACCAAGGCGTTCACGTCCGTGCTGCTGCTTCAACTGGAGGCCGAAGGAAAGCTGTCCATACGGGACAAGCTGGGAAAGTGGCTTCCCCAGTATCCGGCGTGGCGCGATGTCACCATCAAGCAACTGCTGTCGATGACCAGCGGCATCCCCAGCTACACCGAGCAGAATGCGTTCCTGAAGGATTTCGACGCCAATCCCTCCACGCGCTTCACGCTGGAGCGCCTGATGTCCTATGTGGAGGGCCTGCCACTGGGTCCCGCGAAGTACGAGTACTCGAATACGAACTACCTCCTCGCGCAGATGATTGTCGAACGAGCGTCGCACGATACTTACCATGAGCGGCTCGCCGAGCGCATCATCGAACCTCTCGGAATGAACGACACCTGCCTCCCCCCGGACTGCCCTCCGGACACGGCCTCGCGCATGCCGACGCCGTACTCCGCCCATTCCGTCCTGCCGAAGTATCTCAACAAGTCACTTCCTCGGCTCCGCCTGTCCTGGGCGCAGGGGGCGGGTGGCCTGGTGAGTTCACTGAGAGACATGACGGCTTGGGACAGGGCGCTGTACAGCGGTCGACTGCTGCCCTCAGCGCAGCAGCGCGAGCTGGAGTCCCTGGTCTCGGCGAAGACGAGTAAGCCCATCAAGAGCGTCACGGCCGACGATCCCATCGGTTTCGGGCTCGGTGTCGTGAAGTTCGTCCATCCTGTGGCCGGGACGGTGTGGGCCTATGAGGGGGCCACTTTTGGAAACCGGGTGCTGCACATGTACTTCCCGAAGACTGGCATGATCATCGCCATTGCTGTCAACAGCGCCGTTGGCGAAGGGGACACGCTGCCCGACCTCGCCGGTACCGTCTACAAGACTCTTTCGGCGCAGAAGGCACAGGCTCTCCCACGGCACCAGTAGCCCCGGAGCCAGCTGCGTGACTTCCAGGTAGCTGCACTGCGAGGTCTGAGCTCCCTTCTTCCTGAGCTTGGCCTTTAACGTCGCAGGTCACTCGGCCTGCTGAGGCCCCGGGAATCGGCAGGCCGTGATGCGGCCATTCTTCGCGGTGGCGACGAGGTGCTGTTCAAATGGGGCGTCGGCCTCGGTGCTGTCGCCTGTGTCATCGCCCTGGCCGCGCCCGTGGCACGGGTGCGGCAAGTGGCGCTCGCCGCCCAGGTCCTTGCGGAGTGCGCGGCACTGCTGGTGATCCTCAGTCACGCGTGACCCGCTGGCCGATTCCTTCGGTGCGGGACGATGGCTTCATATCGCCCTCCTGTCCGGTGGGTGGGCACGAAGGCGGCGCGGCCGGACACCTCAAGCACCACCAGGGCCTGGTGCTGGTCATCGCCTACGAGCGCGGCACAGCCGTGGGCTTTGGCTACGGCTTCCCTCGACATCGCCGGTGCCTGCGTGTCTTGGTCCCCGAACCGGCCGGAGACAAGTCCGGCGACCGCACGCCGTCCGAGGGGACACCGGACTCGCCGTGGCAGAGCCAGCGGTTCGCCAACCGCATCCGGTCCGGCACGCTCTTGTCCACGCAATGCTGGAAGCCGGTCACAGCCGCCGCTCCATCGGTCGGCAACTCCACATGACCCACCGGACCGTCACGAGCCTCGCCGACGCTGCCGATCCGGAAGACCTCTTCCGCGACCAGTGTGAGGCGCTGCCGTGGCGCCCGGCGGCCGCAGTTCTTCGTCGAGGTGGGTGGCGGAGCAGGGCGCCGAGCTCGATGTGACGCTGACCGAGTGGTGGGGCCGGGTCATCCACCACAGGTCGTGCTGGCTACCGACCGACGACCAGGGCCTCACGCTCGAGCAGGCGCTCGGCGAGCTCGCCCGCCCGGGCAGTGAGGCATGTACCGCCCGCCTGCGAAACCCGCCACCTTGTCCGGTCCTGACAGGGCCGGTCAGTCCCGCTCGCCCTCCGCGTCCACCAGCTCGCAGCTCGGTCAGCTCCCAAGCCACCATGTCCTGGAAGCCCGGCTGCGCCGCGGCCTCGCCTCCGTGCTTCGTACCGCAGGCGGGCGGGGAAGGCGGCCCTCGGCCCGCTGCCGCCGCACTCCTGCAACGCTCTCAGGGTTCATGACTTTCTGTCCGCTGTCGTCCCGGCGAGCTCGGCGGCGGTGAAATAGGCGAGCCACTCTTCGGTCCTCTCGCCACTCTCCTCGGCCTGTGCCAGTTGGGACGGCGCGGGCAAGATGACAGAGGCGAGGCCAAACACGGAGGCGGGGAGCACCCGCGTTGCGTCAGCTCTGATCGAGCCTCGTCTGTCGGCACTCGTCCGCGCTTGGTCTGCGTCTACCGCTCCCCGAAGCCCTCTTGAGGAAAGAGGTAGGCGGCGCCCCCTACACCGTTGGGTCAACCCCCGATAGCGGCTAACGTTCAGGACCCAGAGACTGGTAGATGAACAGAGCAGATAAAAAACCATAAGGAGTCGCAAAGTGGAATCGCGAACCTTTCGTGATGGCCTTGGATCCTTCGCGGCAGTCCCGAGCGCCTTCGCCAAGGCCCCGGAGGGCCTGCGGCCCGTATGTAAGATCTCCTTCAAGAGCGTGTATTAAGAATCGAGCACGAACCCACTAAAGCTGGAACATGTATTCTCATGCGATGGAATCCTGATTGGCATGGCGTCCGCAGATCCGGAGTCGTTCGACGCGGAGAGAATGTCACGGGATTGCGATCTGCTGAAATCGGCTCTCACGAAGCATCCTGGAAAGGTTCGAGAGCTAATCAAGGCAGTCCAGTCGACCGAACCCGACGCAGATTTCGGTCGAGCCCAGGCACTGGCGGAAGAAATGGGTCTAACGGAGGGAGCCTCACTCAAAGTGGGAGGGGGAATTATTCCCGTGCTCCTCTTCGCTGCCGCGCTCCTTCTTGCCGGCTGTCAGGCACATTGCAGCGGCAGCATCAAGCCCGACAAGTTTCCCCCGCCATAGCGATGAGGCGATGACGCTTGTCTCGCGGCGGACAAGACCCCTATGCAATGGTGCGCTGCGAGCCGTAGGTGCGTGACACGCTCTGGGCGCCTCGTGAACACGGGTTTCCTGACGTCGGTGCCGTGCTCGGATGTGTTCAAGAGGGCTGTTCAGCGAGCAGGGCGGGAGAATGTCCGTATGGCGACGTTCGTGCGTTGTGTCGAAGGGTGTGAAGGCTCGGAGCGCGGGGACGGCCTGGCGGCCACGCTTTGCGTCCGCTGCGATGGTTCCCTCTGCGTGCTTTGCCGTCGCGTCTCGGTGGAAGAAGTCGGCCTCGACGCCCCCACTGCTGTTATGGATTTGCAGACAGCCAACCTGAGGGGAGGAGGGCCCCCGCAGCAGAGGGAGTGTTGACCGCGGTGAGAAGACCCGTTGGCACTGGCCCCCTCGCCGTACGGAAGTCAACCGTGCCGCCGGAGAAGGTGGCGCCGTTGAAGGACACTCCGCCGCCCGAGAAGGTGGCGTGTGCGAAGGACACCCCGCCGCCGGAGAAGGCGGCGCCGTTGAAGGACACCCCGCCGCCCGAGACGACGCCGTTGATGTACGCCCTGCCGCCGCCAGTGATGGTCACCCTGCCTCTGGAGAACAGGCCGGAGAAGGCGGCGTGTTTGAAGGACACTCTGCCTGCGGAGAAGACGGCGCGGTCGAAGGACACCACCCCGCCGGAGAACACGGCGCCGGAGAAGTCCAGGTCACCGTCGATGGTGACGCCAGTGAGGTCGAGATTGCAGCCCTGCCAAGAGCGGTGCATCCCCTCGGGGATGTGGTAGCGATCTCCGATCACACGCAGAATCGTATGCCTGACCTCACGCATTGCGCGGTACCGGTCTTTCTCATCCCGGTGGACAGCGCGCCGCTACTGGCTGGGCGAGGTGCCATCGGGCAAGGGTTCGGAGAGGTCGCCGGGATCAGGAGGGAAGGGAAGCCGCAGGTAGGCACACAGGACGTCGATGCATGTTTGGCGCAGGTCTCGTGTGGGAGCGTCGTCGGCGAGGCCGGCCAGGGCGTGCACACCCCCGAGCCGGATGGCCGGTGCATCCTCACCGAGTTGGGAGACGGCGGTGGTGAACCGTTCAGTGTGCAGCCGGGTGGCCTCGCGCAGGGCACCGTCTTCATCGACCCGCTGACGCCGGTAGGCCACCACCAGGGCCACCAGCGCGCCGGAGCCGGCGACCACCCCGAAGGACATTTTGACCAGGTCGAACAAGGTTGAGGTGGTCAGCCGACGCTCGGGCTTGAGACCGTGGGCGCCAAGCAGATTCCAGCCCGCGAAGAAGGCACAGGCAGCCACCACGATCGCGGTGGCAAAGATGACGGCGAGAGCGGTCCCGACCGGCCACAGGCGCAGACCGTGCCGGGCTCCCCGCTCTTCTTCACCGTACCGAGGCCGGAACAAGTGGCGACTCATGCAAGTCAGGACTTCCTAGCCCCCCTACTGGTTGCGGCTAGGCGCTGGTAGACCCGACCCCCGCCCCGCCGCGCCTGACCCGCCGGCGGGGGCCGGCCCTCCGGCTTGACTTCGAGCGCGCTCCAAGTCCTAGCGTCGGAGGCATTCGTCAGCCCTCGAGGTACCGCCCGGTCCGCTGGGCAGGAGGAGTATCCGCGCATGATCACCCGAACCACGCTCGGCTCGCCCGGTCTCACCGTCAGCGCGATGGGCCTGGGGTGCATGGGGATGAGCGAGAGCTACGGCGCCGCCGACTGGGACGGCGGCCTGGCCACCATCGACCGGGCCCTGGAGCTGGGCATCACGTTCCTGGACACCGCCGACGCCTACGGCACCGGGCACAACGAGGTGCTGGTGGGCCGGGCCATCCACGGCCGCCGGGACCAGGTGCAGCTGGCCACCAAGTTCGGCATCGACCGCAGCGCCGGCGACCGGGCACGCCGCATCCGCGGTGCGCGGGACTACGTGCTGCGCTCCTGCGACGCCTCGCTGCTGCGGCTGGGCGTCGAGGTGATCGACCTGTACTACGCCCACCGCCCGCCCCAGGACGTGGAGATCGAGGAGACCGTCGGGGCGATGGCCGAGCTGGTCGAGGCGGGCAAGGTCCGCCATCTGGGCCTGTCCGAGGTCGACGGCGAGCTGCTGCGCCGGGCGCACGCGGTGCACCCGATCACCGCGGTGCAGAGCGAGTACTCGCTGTGGACCCGCGACGTCGAGGCGGTCACCCCGGTGATGGCCGAGCTGGGGGTCGGGCTGGTGCCGTACTCGCCGCTGGGGCGGGGGTTCCTGACCGGCGCCCTGGACCGCTCCACGCTGGGCGAGAAGGACTTCCGGCGTACCAATCCCCGCTTCGCCGGCGAGGCGGGCGAGGCCAACGAGAAGATCGCGCAGACCGTGCGTGAGGTGGCCGACCGGCTGGATGCCACTCCGGCCCAGGTGGCGCTGGCCTGGGTGTACGCCCAGGCCGAGCGGCTCGGGGTGGCGGTGGCGACTATTCCGGGCACCCGCAGCCCGGCCCGGCTGGAGCAGAACGCGGCCGCGCTGGAGCTCACCCTGGACGCCGAGGCACTGGCCGCGCTGGACCCGCTGAGCGACCAGGTGACGGGCGAGCGCTACACCCCCGCACACACCGCTGAGGTCGCTCGGGGTTAGCCGGTGGGCTCGACGCGCACGACGTCCAGCTCGACGACGTCGTTGACGGCGCCCACCGGTGACCTCGCCGGTCACGACCAGCCGGGGTCGGGCCGGCGGTGCCCCGTCCTGCTCGACGGCCAGGATCGCGCCCCGGTTGCCGGAGCCCGGGGCGATCTCGCCATAGGAGGCCAGCGCCCGGTCCCCGTCCGCGCCCACCGCGAGTACGCCGACGCTCAGCTATGTGTCGTCAACCGATGGCGAGCTCAAGCGGTCAGCGCATCACCGCTGTTCAGGAGGTCAGCGTAGACCTCTGCCGGAGTGCGATAGCCATGGGTCCTGCGCGGGCGGTGGTTGAGCTCGTGGGCGATGGTGTCCAGGTCGGCCTGGTTGAACGTGCGGAGGTCCGCGCCTTTGGGCAGGTACTGCCGAAGCAGCCGGTTGGTGTTCTCGTTGGTGCCGCGCTGCCAGGGGCTGCGCGGCTTGCAGAGGTAGATCGGCATCCCGGTCTCGGCGGTGATGGCCTGGTGCTCGGCCATCTCCCGGCCCCGGTCCCAGGTGAGCGTTCGTCGTAGCTGGGGCGGGATGCCGAGGAGGCTCCTGGTGAGGTGCGGCGTGACCTGCTCGGCCTTGATACCGTCGGGCAGCGCGACGATGGCCGGGTAGCGGCTGGTGCGCTCGACGAGCGTGGCGACGGCTGAGGGTCGGGTGCCCATCACAAGGTCGCCCTCCCGATGGCCGGGAACCTTGCGGTCCTCGACCTCGGCGGGGCGGGCGGTGATGGACACCATGCCGCGGATGATGTTCCGCCCGGTGGGCCGACGGGCGATCTTCGGACGAGGCATGGGCCTGCCTGACCGCAGCCGCTGGGTGAGGCTGCGGTCGATCGCCTGGCGCCGGCGAGGGTCGTAGAGCGAGAGGTAGATCGCTTCGTGCGAGATCTGCGTGGAGGCGTCACCGGGAAACTGCCGTCGTAGCCATCCTGCGATCTGCTCGGGTGACCAGCACAGAGCCGGCTTGGCTTCCACCAGGGTGCGTAGAGCGGGCCGTTGGGCGAGCTTGGCCTGCTTGGGGCGGCGCCCGCGTTCGTAGGCGGCTGCATCGGCCAAGGCTGCTCGGTAGCGGTTCCGGCCGCCGTTGCGGACGATCTCGCGGGAGACGGTCGAAGGGGATCGGCCCAGCCGCTTGGCCAGCTGCCGGGCCGATTCCCCGGCGGCGATACCGCGGGATATCTCCTCGCGCTCGCTGCCGCTCAGTTGCCGTCCTGACCGCTTGTGCGGGGTAAGGCGGACGCCGCCGCTCTGGTACAGGAAGCGACGGGCGTGCTGCATCGGCGCCCCGCCTACCTCGGCGATCCCCCCTCCAGCTCCTCCGCCGACGCGGGCTGCCCAGTGCTCACGCAGGTCCCGTACGACTGCCAGCGCCGCCAACCCGAGTCTCCTCGCCTTCGGCCCGACTGCGGATCGGTCGGACAGGGTGAGAACGCCTCAAGAATCCCGAAGTTACGTCACACAGCCGCAGAGCACACGAAGGAGGAAGAACCCCCTGGCCACGGGGGCAGGGACTCAGCGGGGCTCAGGGGAACTCACGGGATGTCGCACACTCATCGGGGACGCGGGGCGTCCGGGGTCAGGAAGTGGTCCTGTCCGACGACCTCGTCCAGCAGGGTGGGGCGCAGGCGGTCGGCGAGTGGGCGGGAGGGCTCCTCGTCGAAGAGCGGCAGGGTCGGTTCCATGGGTCTCTCGGTCGGTGGCGAGCGTAGCGAGACGGGGGTGCTGGCAGGCGTCGGCTCAGCCGCTGGTGGGCGCGCTGGGGGTGCTCATCGGGGGCCGGGGCGATCGCGTCGTGGCAACTGCTCGGCGACCAGGTCGTAGGAGTCCTCGACCGCTTCGGTGATCAGCCGTTTGGTGATGCCGGGTCCCGGCCCGAGCGTGATCCAGTGGCGTTTGTCGAGGTAGCGGCCCGGTGTGATCGAGGCGTGGGCGTGCACGTGGGTACGGGCGTGTTCGGGTTCGCACTTGACCGTGATGATCGGCTCGTCCGGGTCGTCGGTGACGATGAGGAACACCTTGCCCGCGACCTTGTACACCTCCAGCTGGGGGGTGAAGGGGCGTCCGTGGCTGACGTCGGGCAGTGCGAGGGCCGCCTTGCGGGCGGTGTCCTGGAGCCGGTCGCCGGCCGCGCTCACCGGGATGCCCGCGTGCCGCCGGCGTAGGTGTGCGGGTCGACGGGCTGCTCGGCCTTGGGCAGGTGGGTGACGACGAGCCGGTAGGACTCGGTGACGAGCTCCCGGACGAGGGATTTGTCCACGCCGTCCCCGTCCTCCAGGATGATCCAGCGCTTCTTGTTCATGTGGTAGCCGGGGGTGATGTGGCTGTTGTGGTCCCGCAGGGCGAGTGCCTCGCTGGGCTCCGCCTTGAGGATCACGACGGGACGCCCGGGGACCTCGGTCATCAGCATGAACACCTTGCCGCGCACCTTGAAGACCTCCCAGTCGTCCCCGAAGGGATGCCCCAGCTCGGCTCCGGGAAGCTCCTGCGCGCAGTCGGCAGCGGTCTGGTGCAGGGTCATGGGGCGTTGTCCTCCTTGAAGTGGTGGCGGGCTGCGGCGCTGAGGACCGCAGAGTGTGCGCCCCGCAGTTGCGGCGGCACAGTCCATCCTTGCCCGGAAGCCGCCGAAAAGGGGCGGTAGGCTGCGGACACATGATGGTCGATAAGCGACATCCAGGCTCGAATGGCCAGGCCGGACCGGCCGTGGTCCCCTTGTACGGCTTCCAGCCCCCGGTCGGCACGCCCTTCGGGCTGGAGGTGAGTACCGTGGAGGACTTCTTCGCCCAGCACGACGACTGGCCGTGGAACCCGCCCCGCCCGGGCCGCGCCACCTTTCACTACCTCATCGCGGTCACCGAGGGCGAGCTGCTTCATGACGTCGACCACCTCACGCAGACCGTCGCCCCCGGCCAGTGGTTGTGGGTGCGACCCGGACACACGCAGTGCTGGCATCCGCCCGGCACCGCCCGCGGCCCGTTCATCTTGTTCGAACCGGACGTCCTGACACCCGGCACCGCCCGCCTGCTGGCCCCGCTCACCTCGCACGAAGCTCCCGCCGTGCTGAAGCCGCACACCGACGACGCCGCGTGGCTTGAGCAGACGGCGCTCCAGCTCCTCGACGAACACCGGGCGCTCGGCCGCCGCCCCCTCGATGTCCACCATGCCCTGCGGCGCAGTCTGCTCGAGTCGCTGCTGCTGCGCCTGGCCAACGCCCCCGGCATCACCGCCACGGGCGCGGCGACGGCCGGTATGGGCCGTGGTGATACCTACGGCCGGTTCGCGGACGCACTGGAGCTGCACTTCCGCGAACTGCACCGGGCGGCGGACTACGCCGAGCTGCTCGGCTGCTCGGTCCGCACCCTCAGCCGCGCCGCCCGGGAGGCCACCGGCAAAGGGGTGCGTGACCTCATCGACGAGCGGCGCCTGCTCGAAGCCCGGCGCCTGCTGGGAGGTGCCCGGTGGGATGCCCGGAGTGTAGCCGCTCATCTCGGCTTCTCCGATACCGCGAACTTTGGCCGCTTCTTCCGCGGCCGCACCGGCCTCACCCCGGGTGCCTTCGCGGCCAGAGAAGACACGACCGGTCCGTGACCGGCGTGCGGCGCCCCGCATGCTCGCCGCTCAGTCGTTCAGGACAACGACGTGCTTGCCCGGGATGGTGCCGGACTCGACGTCGGCCTGGGCGTCCCGGACCTGTTCCAGACCGTGGTAGACCTTCGCGACCGGAGCCGTGAGGCGCCCATCGGCCAGGGCCTGGAGCTGGCGGGCGAAGACATCGGACGGCAGGTCGGTGGCCTGGCCCCCGTAGCTGGGTCAGCCGCACCCCACCGGGGATCATGAACGGGGTGAAGTCCGGGATGGACCACCCACTCGCCAGGGCACCCGTGAAGCAGACGGTGCCGTGCACCCGCACACATCCGAAGGTATCCGGCAAAACCGTGCAGCCCACCAGTTCCAGCGCCGCGTCGACGCCCTGCGGCACAAGGGCCCGGATCTTCTCGGCGAGGTGCCCGTCGTCCACGACCGGGTGGTCGACACCCACGGCCCGCAGCTCCTCAGCGCGGTCGGCGTGCCGCGTGGTGGAGATAACGGTGGCGCCGATCTCCTTGGCCATCGTCGCCGCGCTCAGACCCACCATGGAGGTGCCGCCGCGGATCAGCAGCGTCTGCCCGGCCTTGAGGTCCAGGCCCCGGGTCAGCGAGCCGTACGCGGTCTGGAACATCTCCGGCAGGGCACCGACCACGTCCCACGGCAGGCTGGTCTCGAACGGGATGACCTGCCCGGCGGGGACGGTCACGTACTGGGCGTAGGCGCCGTCGTAGGAGCGGCCCATGCCGCCCATCATGGTTGCGACCTGCTGTCCCGGGCGCAGCCCGCCGTCCTCGTCGGCCTCATCGACGACGCCGACGCCCTCGATGCCGGGGATGCGCGGGTAGGTGACGTCAGCGTCCGACTCCCCCTTGCGGGTGGTGACCTCGGACTCGTTGACGCCGAACGCCTTCACCTCGATCCGCACCCAGCCGGGCTTGCGGACGGGCACCGGCACGTCCTTGATCTCCAGGGCGTCGAGAGCGCCCGGGTGGGTGACGACGACGGCCCGCATCGTCGCCGGTGCGGTGCCATTGGCTGCTGTGGGGTGGCTCATGCCGAGCTCCTTGTCGTGTGCGTTCGCCCCCGGGTGCGGTCGTGGAGCCGGGTGAGGTTCCTGGTGCGGGCACCCGGCTGATCACGTCGGTCTTGACCGTTGTCCGTTGACTGTCAGGGGCGGTCGATGCCCTCGAACAGGCCGAGGGCCGCCTGGTAGTGCGCGGTGGCCTCGAAAGGCATGTTGCCGACGCTGCCCGAGGTGGGCCGGTCGACGACGGCGGGCCACAGGCGATTGTGCTCGCCGGTGGCGAAGTCGAGCACGATGTCGCGGATACGGGTGTCGCGCTCTGCCTGTTCGGCGCTGCGGCCCGGCTGCTCCTGGCCGACCAGGGCGTACATCTCGCTGCCGTGCACGGCGGGCACACCCTCGGCCGCCCCGATCACCAGGAGATGGGCGTTGCCGCCCGCGGCGGCGTGGGCCAGGGCGCCGCGCGCGGCGGGGAGCCCGTAGACGTAGTCCGCCAGGAGCGCGGCGCGGACCTCGGCCGGGGTGCGGCCGCCCTGGTCGTAGGCGTCGATGATCTGCCGGGCGCGGGAGCGGGGCAGGCGCCACGCCGCGACTTCATCGACGGTTGCGGTGGAGCTGGGTCTTGGGGCGACGCCGGCGAAGGTCGAGGGGCTGCGGTCGAAAGCCCGGCGCCTGGCGGAGCGCGGGTGGCTCCTCCTGGAGGCGTCGGGGGCATTCAGTGCCGGCCGGCGGCCCGTGGCCGTGCCAGACGCCGCCGGCCCATCCGCGTGACCATCGACCACCGGATCACCGCCTCGCTGGTGGCGGGCAGTGCCTCGTAGTCCCGGGCCAGACGGCGGGAGTTCATCAACCACGCGAACGTGCGCTCTGCCACCCACCGCCTCGGCAGCACCACGAACCCTGTCATGTCGTCGGTGCGTTTGACGATCTCCAAGGTCAGAGCGAGCTTGTCCCGGCACCAGCCGATGAGGCCGCCGGTGTAGCCGCCGTCGGCCCAGACGCGGGTGATGTCGCGGTGCAGGCGGCGCAGCCGGGTCAGCAGGCCCGCCGCGGCGTCCCGGTCGCCGATGTTCGCGGCGGTGACCGCGACGACCAGCAGCAGACCGAGCGTGTCGGTCACGATGTGCCGTTTGCGGCCCGCCACCTTCTTCCCGCCGTCGTAGCCGCGCGAGGCGGCCGGCACCGTCGCAGCGGCCCGCACCGACTGCGCGTCGATAATTGCGGCCGCGGGCTCGGCCTCACGGCCCTCGCGCTCACGGACCTTCCCGCGCAGCCGGTCGTGGAACTCGGCGATCAGCCTGTGCTCGCGCCAGCGGCGGAAGAAGGCGTAAACGCGGCCCCAATCGGGGAAGTCCGCGGGCATCGCCCGCCAGGAGATCCCGCCCGCGACCAGGTAGCGGACCGCGTCCGGCAACTGGCGGTGGCAGTAGCCCTCGGGCCGTCCGCCCCAGCCCTGAAGCCAGGTCGGCACCGGCAACAACGGCCGGATGGTCGCCCACTCCGCGTCCGTCATGTCCGACGGATACCGGCGAACCCGATCGGGGTGATCGGCCGCGTTGCCGTACACGTGCGCGAGGCAATCGCACGACACGGCGGGCGAGTTGAAGTCAACGGGCTCGGGCGCGTACAACAACGACAACAGGGCCTCCCGAACCGCTCGGAATGGGGTCGCACCCCCGAGCTACCAGGAGGCCCTGCCTTCATGCGCGCACCGCCGGAAAACCACCCGCCCAGGAACTCCGTTCGATCCACACGTTCCAAGATCCGTTGAGATACAACTTCTCAGCAGTTCATGACCGATGCACTGGTCATGTGGCATCTACGTGCCCGGGACGCTCAAGAGGCCGAGGAGCGCCGGTACGAGGTGGTGCAGAAGTACCTGCGCTGGCGGGACTACATAGACGGGGGCGTGGAGGGAATCCGTCGTTACGCAATCCGGGATAAATAGGTGCATAGGGTTCCCGTCGTCCGCGGTCGACGTGTTGCCCGTCCGCGGACGGCCCCCTCGGGCCGACGCGACTCTGACGACAAGTCGATGACGAATCACTTGGCAACGACCTCTCCAATCGGAATCTACATTCTTGTTCGCGGGCGGGTGGCGCCGTAGTCGCCGTCCGGCATCGCGGAGGTAAGGGGCACCAGCTCGATGTCGCGGCCGGTGCGCGGGGTTCCTTCCGTCAGGTTGTCCACCGCACTGACGAGGTAGTCCATGCCGCGTGTCGCGTGCGCCTGGGCGGTGAGAAGGGCGGGGGCGGAGGCTGCTTGGGTATGGGCGTGAACCGGCCGCTGCGTACAAGGGCGTAGCTGGGGTTGTTGGCGCAGCGTCCTCCAGGACGTCGGCTTGATCACCCCACCAAGCGAACGCCTACCGCCGCAACCGATCCGCCTACCCCCCGAGCCCCTTGTCGCCTTCCACCATGCGGACACGCGCCAGCCCTGGGGCGATCCGGAACGCGCCCGGACGCGCCCCCGCGCCTGGCGCCGCGCCGTATGAATGGTGCCGTGTCCCAGATTGTCAACGGCCATGTCGTTCTGACATGGCCGCCGTCACCCGGTCGACACCGGACTCCGTGAACGCCCGGCAGTCGTTGCGGCTACCGGGCAGCGGCGGGCCGATCGATGTAGACGGTGTCCTTGCGCGGTCGGCGGGCCGGCGAGATGGCCAGCAGAGGTGCCAGGTGATCGAGGATGCGGTCGGCGGCCGACTTCGAGATGCCGAACAACGGTGCCACCTGCCGCAATGTGAGGTTCGTGCGCCAGTATGTCGCCACCAGCAGCACCCGGTCCTCCAGCGGCAGCCGCCAGGGACGACCGCGTTGCACGTCACCGCCGTGGCGCCGCACCAGTGCCACCAGTTGATCGCCCTCCGGTGACTTTGGGGGGTCGGTCGTTGATGGGTTGTGCCAAGGCCGGGTCAGGTGACGAGTGCGGCCGGGTCGAGCAGCGGACGCGGTTGCTGCCGGCGCGGGTGGTGGTCTACTTCGTCCTGGCGATGTGTTCGTTCTTCGGACAGGGCTATGAAGAGGTGGCCCGGCTTCTGGTTCAGGGGCTGGAGCGTGAGGGCCGGTGGGCGACCGCTTGGCGGGTGCCCACGACGGCGGCGATCGGGCGGGCCCGGTTGCAGCTCGGGCCGGAGCCGTTGCGGGCCCTGTTCGGCCGGGTGTGCGGCCGGTGGCGGACGCGCGGACGCAAGGCGCCTGGTACCGGCAGTGGCGGCTGGTCGCGGTGGACGGCACAGTCTTCGACGTTCCGGACACCGCGGCGAACGCCCAGTTCTATGTGGTGAGACTTCATCGGCCGCACCCACGAGGACATCTGACAAATCCGCTAACGATCACTAGATGAGTGAAGCGATGACCTGGGGATCTAGTGATCGTTTCGGGATTCGTGACCGTGGTGTGGTGCGTCTTTGAACTGGGGTTTTCATGGAACTGCGGTAGCTGCAGGGGGCCCTGACGTGCAGATTTAGTGATCGTTTCGGAATGTATTGATCGCCACGGGATTTCCTTAGTGCTGCGCGGCTGGGGGAATTTGTTGGCCCTGGTCAGGGCCGATGTGGTGGATTGTTCCTGGGCCACGTCCCCCCCACGGCGCGAGTCGGACCGGCGACGACCGCCGCTGCCGGGGAGAGCTGTACGGAGGCGCCGCGCGCATGTGCCTGCCAGGAGTAGCGGGCCCGCGAGGACCCCAAGCGGCCATTGAGGAGCGGCTATGCCTCGTCCTCGTCATCAGGGCGCTTGAGGCCCTGGTTCAGCGCACGCAGCAAGGTGTGAGTGATGACCTGCGCCGACACTCTGCTCCAGGCCCCAGGACTCTGGCGTGGAAGGCCACACTCGGGGCCGGCCCCGAGTCGAGGGATGCCGGTACCAAGGTGCTGCCCTGGCCCGATGGCTCGGGCGTTCGCCGTGAGGAGTGAAGATGGCCCCGCCTCCGTGGCCAGTACTCACGAACACCGGCGCGGGACCTCTGACCGGTAGCACACTGGCGCTCCCGACCGCCGTCTATCAAGGGAGATGTTCGAGTGACCGAACCGATTGCCGTACTGGAACTGCGGATGGGTCGCTGCCAGTGTGGCGACATCGCTTACGAGGTGATCGGTGCCCCGGACGACCCCCACCTGTGTTTCCTGTGAGCACTGCATGCTTCTCGGCGCGGTCAAGACCACGCTCTTCGCCGACATGCTCGTTCTCACCGAAGCCTCCACGCTGCCCGGCGGCAAACTCATCGACCCCGACCGCGAACTCCTCCACTTCGAGACCTTCGTCCTGCTGCTCCTGGACTGGGTGCGCCAGTGGAACACCGAACACACCATCGCGGACCTGGACGATCGGACCCCGGCCCAGGTGTGGGCCGCCGACCCCACCCCCATCAGGACCGTCATCCCCCGGCGACATCCATGCCTTCACCCTGGAAGGCGTTGGAAAACCGCTGGCCATCACCAGCAAAGGAGTGCGCTGGCGGAAACGCGACTACTTCGCCGCCTGGATGGTGGGCAAGGGCGGCGAGAAGGTCCACCTGCGCTACATGCCCCACCACGACCACTACATCGAACTGTACGAACCGACAACCGGCCAGTACCTCGGCCCAGCCGTCATGGCCAACCAAGCACCCCCCGCTCTGCGCCGCGAACTCGACCGCGCCCGGAAACGCGAAGCCGACGAACTGCGCAACGGGCAGAAGGCGGTGGAGAAAAACCGCAAAGCCCGCTACGCGGCCATCAACAAAGGCCTCACGCAGCGGCTGGACGCCATCACCCACGATCGGGCCGTCCAAGAGCTACGCGACCTGGGCGGCGCCGACCACAGCGCTCAAGCACTGCCCGGCTTCCTGTCCCTTCCCGCACCGACGGACGGCTGGGCGGTACCTGAATCCCGCACCAACCCCACTGACTCCCACCGCCCCGATGACCCGGACCGCCCCGAGAAGGACACCCCATGAACACCGCATCGACCGAACCCCTCCGCGTCGGCCGGCTCCCCGCAGAGGCCGACGACCGACGACCATCACCTTGGCCTCCACGACGCCGCCCCTGTGGCCACTGACGCTGCGCGGTTCACCGAGGCCCTGGTGGACAAAGCCATCACCCGCAAAGCCATCACCCGCAAGGCCATGATCTGCGTCCACGGCCACGTCGGATTGGGCAAAACCTTCGCCATCAACGCCGCCTGCCGCAAACTCGCCCCAGGCGCCACACGATGGCTGCAGTTCGCTCAGTCCCCCAACGTGGCACAGATCCGCGCAGCGCTATGGGGTGCCCTGGAACTGCCCGGCCCGGCGCCGGTGAACACCGCCTGCACCTGCGACGAGCAGATCGGGCACGCCCTGGCCGGCGACTTCCACCTCCTGCTGCTGGACGAAGTGCAGCACCTCGGGCCTACCGCACTCGAATACATTAGGAGCCTGTGGGATGCAAACGACAGGACCGCCAAGAGCTTGTCCATCGTCTTCGTCGGCAGCGGAAACATCCGTCAGAAAGTCCTGCACCGCCCAGCCCTGTACTCACGCATCCACCGCTGGCAGCAGTTCAGCCCCCTCACCACGGCCGAAATCCTCACCGTCATCCCTACCTACCACCAGCTGTGGAAGGGTGCGGAGGAGGACCTGCTGTTCTGGATCGACGACTGCGCAGGACACGGCTGCTTCCGCAGCTGGGCCAATCTCACCGTCATCATCCAAGACGCCCTCGACGACGACCCCAACCTCACCCTCAGCAAGGACCTGGTTCGCCGGGCCCTCAGCCAACTCGACCCGACCGCCCGCTTTCCCGGCGACATCGGAACCGGCCACTGAACCCGCACCCTCGCCCGGGGCGCCCAGGCAACAAGAAACGTGCAGCTGCAGAAGAAGACTCCGGACATCCGGGCCGCCCGGGCCACCTCAGTCGACACAGCACCCACCAGCCCCCGATACCCACCGGAGACAACCACATGACCAAAACCCTCACCGGCGGCCTCCACGACCCCGGACAACCACCCCCTCGGCCAAGCGATGAACACGCAGAACGCATGGTCCTCGCCGCCCTCCTGCAGCACCCGGCATCAACCACTCACCTGACCGCGATCCTGGACACCAAACACTTCACCACCCCCGCCCACCAGCAAGTCTTCTCCGCCGCCGTCGCCGCATACAGGCGCAACCAGTCCTGCGCCCCAGCGGACGTCCTCGCCGAAATGGCCCGCCGCCAGCACGACCACCCCAGTGCCCCGACCGCGGCCGCCCCCGAGCAACTGGTGATCAGCCTGGCCAACTCAGCGCCGGTGGAAGCCGTGACGCTGTATTATGCCGCGATCATTCGCGACCTAGCCGCCCTGCGCCGCCGACACCAGCGAAACTGGCACCCCGAAGGGCTGCCTGACCCGCCCATGCGCGGTTTCCTCGTCGACGAGGACGACGACCATCCCTGAATAAACACACCATGTCGCCCAGCATTGCCTCACACACCGATGAAGTCGCCGTAGACACGCCGCTGTGGTTCCATCACCTGCAGCAGGTGGGCCGACTGCGGCTGGCCGGCCATGAGAACGTGCTGGGCCTGGGTCTGCTCGCGCTGGCTCTGGCGGCTCCACCAGGCGCTCAACAGCGCCGGCACACCAGCCAGTACCCCGCCGGCCACCGCGCCCACCACTCCGGCCCCACTGCTCATCCCTACCGGTCATCATCGCTCAGCACCACGCCCGGCCCAGGGTCGGCCCATCGGGCGTGGCCTCGGGGGCTTAGAGCGGGGGACAGGTGCGGGCTCCACGGGCTGCGGGACGGGTCGCGATCTGATCGGTGCGTACCCGCAGCGTCTTCTTCGTGAGGTCGGCTGTGCCCCGGGCCCGTTGCGGGTCCCATAGCCAGGTTTCGTCTCCGGTGACATCAAACATGAGGACCGGGTGACCGGTGGGCACCGGCCCTGGCTGCACAGCCGTCTTGGCCTCATCGAGCGGGCTCACACAGACCCGCCGGGCGCTGATGCCGAAAAACGGTGAAGGATCGTGCCCGGCTGCAGCCTGTGTAGCGGTGTGATCGGCAGCCTCAGCGGCGGAGGACAGCCCCAGTATTAAGGCCATCAGCATCATCAGCGTGGTGAGCGTGCTGACAATGACGATGCAGTACGACTTCGAGCCGGTGATCCAGTAGAAGTGCCGGGCCCAGCCGAGCGCGGCCAGCCCGCACAACGCGGCAGCGATGCACAGGCCGGCCGGTTTCACGCCAGCGAGATACATCCACAGGGGATCAACATTAGCGGTCGAAAGAGGGACACCAAGGCACACGGTCAGGTAGACGCCCTGGGCCAGGCGTCCCATCCAGGGCAGTACCCAGGCCAGAGGGAGAACGGCGATCGGGAGCAGAGCTACGGCGTTGCGGGAGAACCAGCTCTGACGCAGCGCGTACATACAGCCACGCAGCACCAGCAGCCCGCACAGTACGATCCCCGCCGGCCACAGGCCGCCCACGCTTCCCAACGTCGTGGATATCGCCCGGCTGATGAAGCCGCATAACCCCGCACCACCGACAAAGGTCAGCCCACACAGCCAGATGATCACCCGGGGGTGCCGTTCCCGGTCGGCGAACCACGAACCTACCCACCACGCTGCCGCCGGCACCAACGGCGCCAGCGCGATCTGCCACCACAGGCCCACGGCCGCCAGCACCCAGCCGAACAGCATCGCGGTCGCACCGACCGCCATGCCTGGAAGCCCCAAGGCCCGGGCGTGCCACGGAGCAGGATCCCGCGGACGCAGGGCATGAGCGGAGGCGATCCCGGGCCGCACATCATGAAGATCCTCATCGAAGGCCACACCTCCCAGATCCGGCCGCAGACGAACAGCTGCCAAAGCCTCCTGGCGCGTGCCCGGGCCGTCCAGACGTACCCGGCGGTGCACGTCCGCCGCCCCCACCTGCACCCACAGCCGTGCGGCCCAGCTGGGTCCCCAGCCGGTCTTCCGGTACACGTGCCAGGTACTGACAACCGTTCGTGCGTCTTCGGGCTCCAGCAGCGTGGCGTCACCGACATGTACCGTTACCCGGCCCGCCAGCGCCGCCATGACGCGGCGCTCAGCCTCACTTAACGCCCCCCAACGGCTGCCCCGCAGACGCACTTCCACCCGGTAGAGCGCCATCGCGTCATCCTGCTGGGCATGATCCACGCGGGAGAACAGCAGGCCGCACCGCTCCCACTGCTCGCGGGCGGTGTCCTCTTCCCTGCCGCCGGGCACGCGGACCATCACAACCGCACGGTGCGTGAAGTCCCCGGTCTGCGGCGACACGTCGGGCCTGTCACTGTCCTCGCTAGGCGGGGCGGGGACACGACAGGAGCGGAACGGGGCGACAAGCGCGCTTGCCATGATGGCGAACCTCCGGCACGGACCTGGCAGACACAGCGGAGCAACACCAGCGCGGTCGATGAAGGCACTCGCGCCGGAAGCCCGCTGGCCCGCGACTGCACTACGCAACAGTGACCCAGCGATGCTGCGACCTTCCCCCGGACTGTTGCGTCGCTCTTATCGTCCCGTCGCCCACTGACACTGCCGTGCACCTCGTGGCCCCGGAAGCGCCTCCATACGCCGGTCCCCAAGGTCGCTTCGCAGGCTGGGGCTGTTCGCACTTCCTTAGGTGGCGCGCCCGCAGGCGTGCCCCTCCCAGCGATCCAGCGTCGGCGGGTGCCGGCGCCATATCGGGCCCGACGTGCGAAAGGTGCGCACCTTTGGGATGCGGATGGGCGCCGTTTTCTCGACCTGATGCTGGGGTTCGGTAGTGTCATCCTCGGCTCGCCCGGCTGCGCGCTGCCAAACAGGGCCGCAAAGCGTCGGGCGGCGTGGGTACGCTGGTGCTGGACAACCCCACCCCCCCAGACAGTGTCCGTGTCCCGCTCCTTCGCGGTCTGAAGGCTCCGGCTCCTGGCAAATGCCGGCACCGGGCGGCACTCTCTCTTCCTCAGGCGGAGTGCGCAGGCCGAGCGAAGGAGACAGTCATCATGAGGTCGGGTGATGGTCAGGTTTCGTCATCTCCCGACACTCCCGCAGACCGGGGGAGCCCAGCGCCTCCTGCCTGGTGCAGGGGGCAGCAGAAGTAGGGGGCGTCGAAGTTCCAGTCCGCGCGTGGAGGGTAGCGCTGAGGTCTTACGCCGGAGGAAGACTGCATCCCAGGGGTTGCCTGCTCTCGTGCACGCTATGGGCTGTTGGCCGGTGAGAGCTGGTTAGAGGTTGTCACTGGTCTGCGGGTGGGCGGGTTCCGCGCTGCTGGTTGATGCGTGAGGCGCGCTCTTTCAGCGTGGCTGGCCGGGTGTCGTAGAGCAGCCTCAGGGCGTGTTCCAGGAGATCGACCCCGTCGAGGACATCAGCGACGGACAAAGAGTCCTCGTGGCTGGCGTCGTTGCCTATCCACTTCACCGCTTCGAGCAGGTCGGCTTCTTCCGGATGGCCGACGGTACGGAACTTCACGATGCGGTCGTGGGCCGTGAACCGCTGTGTCTTGCCTTTGGCTGTTGTCGCAGTGCGGGGGATGTTCTGATCGTCCAGGAGTGCTTCGGCTGCTGCTCGTACCCGGTTACCGGCTGAGCTCGGGTCCGCCCACAGGACAGTGGAGGCCGCCTGCAGTCGTTCCTCGATCGGAGCGGGTATCTCAAGGCGCGGCGCGGTAGGGAGGAGCTTGAGGGCGGGAAGGAAGAAGCGTGGTGTGAAGAGCGGGTAGAAGCTGTCCCCGTCCCAGCGGTTTTCGTCATCTCGCTGCTCGATCAGTTTCCAGTCGCCGGTAACCACGACGTACTCACGGCACTGCGCGCGGCCGCAGACCAGTGCCCCATGGAACTGGCCATGGATCCATTCGGGTTCCCAGAAGTCATGCTTGCGCCAGTCTCTGCTCTCCCAGCTTTCCTCCCGTGCGAGAGGGTGCTGATCGTCGGGGCCGAGCTCTCCGCGGAAGCAGGAAGGGCAGGGGATCATAGGCCAGGTGTCGTCTGTCCAGCCCCGCGCGAGGGTTTTCAGAACTTCGACTTCCATGACCGGCTCCTGACGGTGTCTGGAGGAGTTGCTGGGTGGGGACAGGCCTGTGGAACGTACACGCCGTAAAAGGGAGTACGGCTGGTATGAGGCTGTGGGATGGTACAAATCAGACGATGTGGACGCGTTCGGTGTTGCCGTTCTCGTCTCGCAGGAGGACCTCTTTTCCGTTGGCCATCTGCTGGGCGAGGAAGGCGTAGACCTGTACGGCCCGGTTGATGGTGTCGGTCTTGGATAGTCCGGTGATCCTCATGAGTGCGGTGACCGCCTGGGCGGCCACCGGGATGAGGGTGACGGTGAAGCGCTCGTTCTCCGTGCGTACGGCGTGAAGATTGTCCGCTTCTCGGGCCATGTCTCTCAGCCTCATTCAGGTCGGGGGAGGCACCTGCTTTGATGCCGGTCTCCCATCATGACATCTCCGCACCTGGGTGGCACCAATTTGGTGTGTGGATGTGGCCGATCAGGTGCTCCCAAGTTCTGCTGGACACAGCATGCAGCACCAATCTGGTGACTTGGCGGTGCGCTGTAGGTCTGCCGTCGTGTATTCTGGGGCTGCGGCGATTGCCGTGGAGTGCAGTCGATCAGAGGGGTCCACCATGCCAAATCTCCTATGCCAGCGGTTCAACGGGCGTCTTTGGAGAGCCCGTTGCTCGGCCCTCTACGACTCGTAGGGGCGAGCAGCTGGCTGGGAGTGAGTGATCGAGCTGAGTCGCGCGCCGGTTCGCGGTGCGGGGTTCGATCGCCGCAGCTTGGAGGACCCAGCCCTAATGATCGAGACCAATGCACCGGCCACCCTTCCGGCAATTGACGGCGAGCAGCCGTCGCCGCAGGCCGAGGTGCAGATCTGGACGACCTCCGTCGACCAGGAGGAAGCGCCCAGCAGCGAAGCGCGGGTGGACATCGAAGTGTCCAAGGCGAAGCTCAAGGCCGGTATGCGTGTCCCGGGCCATAATACCGGACAGATGATCAACGCGTCGACCCGTGTCCTGGGAATCACCGGCTCGGTGGCTGGCCCCTTCGTCGTGCTGAAGCTGTCTGTGGACCTGCAGATGCCCTGGCAGGGCATCTGGGCCCTGGCGCTGGTGATCGGGATCCTGCCCGTGATCCACGTCCTTCTCGGCAACCATCACGACAAGCAGTAGCCAGTAGCGGGCTGATCCTACGTTCGAATCGGCGCCGGATTTTGTCCGGCGCCTTTCGTGCCTGGTGGGTCAGCCAGCTGGGGCTGGGCAGTACCAACGGAACCAGGAGCTCGCGGCTTGCTCTCGAATCCGGCGTCTGGCTGGACGACCTCGAGTTGCTGACCGGCGTACGGCAGTCTCTGGCCAAGCTGATGCCATCATCCGAGAACATCGATCCGGACGACGACCTGTTCGATTCGGAGTGCGTCAACGTCGGGTACGACGAGGAAGCCTTCTGCGACGCGATGTGTGACAGTTCCGACGTGCCTGCTGAAGATGATGAATGACTCTGCGCTGTCAGGAGCCCATGGCCCCGGAGGTGATGCCTGAACAGGCCACGCCAGCCTGGGACTTAGGGCAGGGTGGTGGTATGGACAACAAGATCTGGGTGTTCACTACGAATGGCGAATGGCGGCAGGCGGAGGATCCGCTCGTATCACACCGGCATCTGGACGACTGGGAAGCCGAGGTGAAGGCAGCGGGCTACTCGTCTTGGGCCAAGTTTCCCCAGCAGGACGCGACCCCTCTCGCTCTGGAGATCTACCGCAGTGACAAGGCGGGGTCGGAGCTGCTGTTCATTGTCAACGTCTCCACCAGCTCGTACTACGAGACGGTGTATGCCGAAAGTGTACCGGCGCTGATGGAGCTCCTGGGGCGCTGGACACCGGTCGTTCAGGGTGCAGCCCTCGGAGCGTTGGCGGGACAACTCAACGATAAGGGCGTGATCACCTCAGTAGCCCGAAACCTGAACGCGAAGTAGGCACACCGGCCCGCTGAGTCCAGTCGCGGCCGAGAGCGTGACGCTCCGGGTCCCCAACAGCCACCGACCCTTTATGCCCACATCATGCCGAGTTCGTTTCAGGATTTTGGCCGTGGTGTGGCGTTGTCATGAGCAGGGGTTTTTCATAGGGGGAGTTGAGGCAGGTGCTGAACTGCGAGTTCAGTGATTGTTTCGGAATGTAGTGATCGTCGCGGGATTTCATATCCGTGGGGATGCCGCTCGCTCCCCGTGAGAGCGGTCCTTGCTGTCGCTCTGGGCCGGTGGCGTTGCCGTTGCCAGGATCGCCCTCAGCAGGAGCCCGTGCCGTGGCGCGAGTGGGCCGGTAGTCTTCCGCCCGGAATATAAGGGGTGGAAGTTGTATCTGGGGCGAGTCAGGGCCAAGGGCTTCAAGTCGCTGTTGAACATGGACGTTCCGCTGCGGCAGGGCGTCACGGTGGTAGTGGGGGAGAACAACGCGGGTAAGTCGAACTTCATCGACGCGCTTCGTCTGCTGACCGACCCGCTGGATGGTCGGCGCAGCAGGTGGTGGGAGGCCGAGGATGTCCATCCGTGGGCGGAAGCCTGCGCGGAATTGACCGCCGTCTATGGAGGGCTGACGCCTGCGGAGGCCGGCACCCATCTGCAGGCCCTGGTCCCCGCGGCAGAGGAACCGGGCCTGCCGGAAGGCCACTGCGCCCGCTACACCGTGCAGTTCACGCGCCGGCTGCCGACGCCCGGGCGCAGCGTCCGGTGTGGTCGGCGGGCCGACTGCTGGATGATCCGGAGCCGGAGGCGCGCCGCGCTATCCGGCACGTCTACCTGCCGCCGATGTGCAACGCCCAGCAGGAGCTGGCTTCCAGTGCTGGAAACCGGCTGCGGCTGATCCTCGCCGCAGAGCTGGGCGCGGAGGAGGCCATCAAGGACTTCGAGCGGGAGCAGGCTGACCACTTCAGGAGTCTGGAAGGGGACGAGAAGATCAAAGCGGCCCGCAAGAGGATCAACGGCCCGCTCGGGCTGCTGACCGCCGGGGCGCATCCCCAGCATATGGGGCTGTCGTTCGCGGACCTGACGCTGGTGTCCATAGCCCGGGCGCTGCGTACCCGGACGAGCGATGAGGGCCTGGCCGTCGAAGACATCGCACGCTCTGGTCTGGGTTATGCCAACCTGTTGTACATCGCCACCGTGCTGGCCGAGCTGGAAGCCGCCCGGGACGCGGATTTGACACTGTTTCTGGTCGAGGAGCCCGAGGCACATCTCCATCCTAAGCTGCAGATTCTGCTGCTGGACCGTCTGCGGACTCAGGCCCTGCGCTCTCAGCAGGCCCCGCCGCCCGCCGAGGGAGCGTCCCTGGGACGCATCCAGGTCGTCATCACCACCCATTCGCCGGTGCTGGCCGCGGCCGCCACGGTCGAGGACCTGGTAGTCCTCAGACGCTGCCGCACCCTCGCCCGCAGACCACGACAGCAGACGCCCCGGCCCAGGCGGACGGCGCCCCCGCCAGCGCTGACGCCGACACCGAAGCGGAAGAGAAACCGGCAGGCTTCGCGTTCACCACGGCCGCCGTTTCGGTGGCTAAGATTCCCTTCGCCAGACACGAAGCCGCCAAACTCGACCGCTACCTCGACATCACCAAGAGCGCCATGCTCTTCGGTACCCGGGTGATCCTCGTCGAGGGCCTGGCCGAAGCACTGCTGATGCCCGCCTTCGCCGAGCTCGTCCTGTCCGCGCTGCCGCAGGAGGAGCGGCGCAGGGCGAAAGCCGTCTTTCGCGGCACCTGCATCGTTGCGGGTGGTGATTCACACAACTCTCTGACTTGCAGACACCGAAGGGGTAGATGGTTCGCTGACACAGCCTTAGTCCGGTTCTTGGCACAGGCATGATGGCCCAGGGATCAGTCCTAATGGCGGCACTCTGGCCAGCGGAGACGAGGGCGGGAATATCCGGTTGTGGGATGTGGCGACCGGTGGGCTCCGCTCCACGCTGACCGGGCACGCCGACGACGTGAATTCGGTGGCGTTCAGCCCGGACGGTCACACTCTGGCCAGCACCAGCGACGACAGGACAATCCGGTTGTGGGATATCTTTCTACCTGACCCTGCCGCCGCAGTCAGGAAGGTCTGCGAAGCCGTCCATAGGGCCGTCACGCGAAGCGAACGAACACTCTATCTCGCAGGTCAACCTTCCAGCCCGGGATGTAAATCGTGAGATGAGCGGACCGGCCGTCACACCGCCGCGAAGCGGGTGACTCTGAAAGCTGGCGAGCGCCACCGAGTTCATACTGAGGAGCAGCCAGCCGCTCGGCTACCTCGCTACCGAGAGCCCTTGTACCTCACGGATCTCGAGCTCCCGCGGCGTAGAAGGCGGTCGCTCCTCGCCGCACCGCCGCGCTCGGGTGCGGCCAAGCCACTCGGCCGCGGCACCGACCCCGCCCAGTGGGCTGCCGAGGAATATGGCCGGCCCTACGACGCAGCCGTCACCCGATCACCGACGGCGTGCCCTCCTGCAGGCTGTCCTGTCCGTCGGTCGTGGTGGAGATGCTCGACCCCCTCTTGCTGGAACTCGGCCACGCGTCCTCGAACTGGGCGCCGGCCCTGGCAGGAACGCCGCCCTCCTCACCTGGCGGAGCTGGTTGGTCCTGATGCAGCTCACGCAGTGCACGCTCTCGGCCGGGCGGGTGTGCGCGTCGCATCGAGCTCGGTGATGTTCAGTTGGGGTCTGCGGTGGACGGGTCCGTGGGGTGAAGGGGCGCGCTGTGCGGGTCACTGGCGGAGGTGGTTTGGTGGCCGTGGAGCCGGTAGACCATTTCGTCGGGGCAGCGGAACATGCGGGCCTGTCGCCAGGCGGCATCGTAGGAAAGGGGGCTTTGGCTGCGGCGCTGGATGAGGAGGGCCCGCATGCTGGTGAGGGGGGCGAGCACGGCTCTCCAGAGGGTGAGTTTCACGGGTGTGCCTCGCGGAAGGTGCGCTGCTGGCCTGGCTCGGGTGTGGCGATGCCGGGGGGTGGGCTGCCACCGTTGAGGGTCTTGAGTGAGTCGAGGAGAGCGAGCATGGCCTGCTGCTGTTTCTCCGCGTCGTTGAAGCCTTCGCCGAGTTGCTCCCACTGCTGAAGTAGGGGGGACCACCAGTGGTCGCAGGCCTTGATCAGGCGGGCTAGGCGCTGTAGTTCGGCGACATGTTCGTCGTGCAGCGCGCCGGGGGCTTGATGTTCGAGCCGGTCCAGGACGACGAGGTCGGGGTGGTTGTAGAGGTGGGTTTTGAGGAAGTGCAGGCGTCGGATCCGGTTCTCGTCCGCCTGGCGCTGCGCGATGAGCTCCTTGGCTGCGGGCGATAGCCGCAGGGATGCCCTTGCGGACAGCAGGCGGTACTGCTGGGTGCGATGCCGGGGTAGGGCGAGAGCGGCGTTAATAGCGTCTTGGGCGGCTGGGAGATCCCCAGCGTCGAGGTGGGCGGCTGTCTCTGTTGCTGTGGCGTGGATGTGCGTGCGGACGGCTTCCTCGAGGTTGTGGCGGGTGCGCCCTCGGGGACGCCAGGTGATGGTGAAGACGGTCTCGAAGCAGACGCCTGCGGTTGCGCTGGGCAGGAGGCGAGGCTGGGGGCATGCACTGGTGCGGGCGGCGCGCTGCCAGGGCCACCTCATGTGACGTCCCCCTTGAGTGGGAAGACGGCTTGAAGACGGGTGTCGACGAGGTGGTGGTAGAAGTCGTCGGCCACGCTGATGCCGTCGGTGGTGGAGATCCCTTCCAGTTCCCGCATGAGGGCCATACCTGCCTGGAACATCTTGTGGCCGCGCAGGGACGGCAGAAGCCGGTCACGCAGCCGTGTATAGGCATCCGGATCGTCGGCACAAGCGCGGACCCAGGCTGTCAGGCGCGGGATGATCTCGGTGGCTGTGTCCGGGGCGCTGAGGAGGTCCTGCACGGCACGCTGCACATCGATGTCGGGTGCGGTTGCGGACATGAGCCAGGGTGTGCTGTCACCGCCCGCGGACATCAGGGCGAGGAAAGCGAGGCTGCCGCCTCTGGCGGAGGCTTTGTCCTGCTGCCAGTCCCTGACCTCTGTGACAAGGCGCGTTGCGCCGGCGGGCGTTTGGGCGATGTCCTCAAAGGCGGTGAGGACGGAGTCGCGAGTCGCGGCGTCTCGGGTGGTGTGAGCGATGCGGCGCAAGCGCACCATTGCCATCTTCGCTGTGGAAGTGGTGACCGACCCCTCTTCCAGGATGCGCCGGCACAGGGATATTACCGCCGGTGCGTACTCGTCCTGCCCCGCCCATCGGTAGAGGGTGGCCCAGGCCAGTCGGCCGATGTGCTCGTTGTGCACGGCGCTTTCCATCACCGCACTGAGCACACCGGGCTTGCCAGGGCAGGCGATGCTGCCCAGGACATTGAGATGGTCGGCTGTGCCGTGGCGCATGGTGAGGTCGGCGAGGGCTTCGACTGCCCGATCTTCGAGGTCGGTGTTGTCGGCCGATTCGATTAGCCAGGTGAGCAGGGGTTTACGCATGACGTCGTAGTTGTCCCAGACGTACTCCAGGATGGCCCGGCCGTACGCGGGCCGATCGAAGACCACGTTGTCCTGGGTGTCGACATCGGCGCCGACGTCATGGATGCGGCGCCGCAGCCCACGGCCGGCGAAGGCACTCGGGACCGGCGCGAGTGCGACTCCTGTGCCGGGTTGCATCTGGGTATGTCCGATGATCTCCTGCAGTTTTCCTGCGCTGCGGGCCACATCGGGCACGGACACGGACTGCCGGACCGCGAGAGCCAGCAGCAGACAGCGGTCCTCCACCGGAAGAGAGGGATTGTCGCCGCTGTGTAAGGCGGCTGCCTCGCCGAAGAGGCGGTCGAGTTCCTCTCGCCAGTCCGTGAGCGCGGCGGTGATACGGTCCTCCAGACTCACCTGTTCTTCGACATCGGCGCGGACCTGTTCCTGGGAAGAGGACTGGTGCACCCGGGTGTGTTCTTGCCAGGCCATGACCACGGTGCGGGCAGCCCGTACGGAGGCCACTGCGGTAAGCCCACGCAAGGACGCCTGCGCTTTGGGAAATGACTGCAGCTCGGTGACAAGTTGCGCGTAACCATTGGCGTGCAGGTGCGCTTCCACCACCTGCTGAGCCTCGGGCGCGGCGTGAAGGTGGACGATACGGATACCGGCGCGGCTGCTGAGACGGTGATCGTTCCACAGTTCCTGTGCCACGGTTAAGACCAGGTAGGAGCCACAGTCCCGGAGGTCCTCGGCGTGTGCGGACAGCGCGTCGAGGAAGTCGGCCGACAACTGGTCGTTCCCCGGGTCCTTGAGATCGAGCTGGAAAGCGTGCGCCTTCTCCAGGGGCAGCCGCCCCCTTTTCGGGGCGCTCCAGTCAGCATCCAGCTTCAGCAACCTCGTGTCGTTGCTGGTGTGTTCCGCCAGAAGGCGCAGAGCGAACGTCGTCGAGCCGAACGAACGAGGTGCCACGATGATGAGCACAGGTTGCAGCAAGCGGCCTGTGGCGGGGTCAAGCGATTGTTCCCACGCCGCAGCCCATTGGGGGTCTCGCACGAACGGCTGCTTCAGGAGCTGGCCGCGGTCGAGCTCGACGCCCTCCAGCAGGTCCTGTTTACGTGTTTCCATGATCAGGCGTTCGATGCGGTGTGCGACGACTTCGACGTCACCGTGCACGTTGGTCTGGGCACCGGCCGTTTCCAGGACATCCGGTACCGGCTCCGCGGGCGTTGCTCCCTGGTCGCCGAAGCCCTGCGCCGCGGGGGAGGGGGCCGGTTCGCTGGTGTCCTCGCCCGGGCCGTCGTGCCCCGGGCGCCGCCAGGGCAGCCAACCGTTGGAACCGTTGCGCTCGGCGTTTGTTCCTGGCCTGTAGGGGGCGGATTGCTGAGGGCGGACAGGGTCGAACTGTGAGTCGGACATGCGTGACACTCCAGTGTGTCGTGAACGGAAGGAGGAGAAGCAGGTGAGTCAGCGGCGTCAGCGCCGGCGGCGATCGATTCGCAGGTTCTCGATGGTTCCGGCGACCGTGGGGTCGTAGAGCGGCGCGTGGAACTGGAACGAAGGGCCGCCACCTGCCGACGCGGCATTCCCCGTGCTGGGGGCTTCCGAGTTGTCCGCGGGCGGATGCGAGGCTGGAAGGTCGTCGATGTACGGGCGCAGGGCCTGTGCCGACAGGCCCGGCACATGAAGCCAGCAGGGCTCTTCGAAGTCCGGTTTGTCACTGACACGGGCGACAGCCTCGAGGAAGTGAGACTGGCCGACATGCGGTGTACGCCCGGCGCGTACGGTGCGGCGGTACGTCGTCTCGGACAGGACGGTTCCCAGGAAAGCTCCGCTGTCGGCAGCGGCCGACAGGGCCTGCCGAGCTGCCTGGCTGTCGATCAGCCGACAAGCGTCATTGATGGCGTCGCCGCGGTGGTCGGGCAGCGACAGCGGCCCTACATGCAGACTGGCCCGAAGGCGGATCGTGGCCGCACTGGCCGGTCGTACCCGCTCGTGGCGGATCAGAGCTCCGTTGAGCTGACTCAGCAGCGGGTCTACGAGCCGGGGAAGTACTCGCGCCGGGAATACCAGGATCGCGCCGTCGCCGGTGTCTTTGAAGGTGCCATCGTGCTGGCGCGGGTCCTCGAGCGCGTTATGGGCGAGCACGGTGGTCAGGATGTCGTCCAGGTCGGAACGCGCAGGGGTCATTTTCGCTTCAGGGATGCGACTGTAGCCCTTCATATCGATCACGAGCAGGGCGCGTTCCGGCGGTACTTCGAAGGAATTGGAGGAGGTTGAAGATGCCACGAGACACCTGCCTTTCAGCTGGAGCGGTCAGATGGATGCACCATGCTGACCGGACCGAAGGGCGGGTGGTGCCCACTGCTGGGCACCACTACGGTGCCGCTTGTCACCTCTGGGTGCGCGCGTGGGACTGAATGGCGCTGATGTTACGGATGAGGAGACCTCCGCCGGAGGTGGTGTCCAGCCAGCCGTGCTCTCGCCAGGGCCTGAGCGCCGCTCCGACAGCGTTACGGGAGGCACCGATCATCTGGGAGAGCTCCGTCTGAGTCAGGCGCACGGCAAGCTCTGAGGCGGTGGCGGAAGCGGCCTCGACCAGGCGGCCAAGAGTCGACGCCAAGCGAGTGGGAACCGAGGCCGTGGCCAGTTCAAGACGGACGGTTTCTGCCTCCCGGACCCGGGCGATCGCGTGACGCAACAGCGGGGCGAGGAGATCGTTCTCCTCCACGAAGCTGAGGAAAACGCTGGCTGGAATGATGTGAACCTGGCAGGGCTCAGCAGCGATGACCGACGCGGTGCGCGGCTGAGAGTCCAGGACGGCCAACTCGCCCAGCAACTCTCCCGCACCGCGCACGGCAAGCAGTGTCCGTTCTCCGTTGTCCCCGGTCAGGGTGATCAGAGTTGACCCCGAGGCGAGCAGAATGACGTGCGTCCCGGGGTCTCCCTGGCGTAACAGCACACTCCGGGCTGGCCGGACCCGCGGTGGCGCGAGATCTTGCAAGCCAGTCCACAACTGGTCACCGATCACCTTGATGTGCGGCTGGTACACAACGCCCCCCAAATGTTGTGGCGTCCAACACCATCAGGAAATGTTCTCAACCTGAGATATAGGTGATCAATAGCCCCATTCCGGCCACTATCAGAGCCGCCAATATGAGGTCGACCGCGATGCGGGCGCCCTGAAGCTTCCTTCCGGCCAGAGCGGCCAGCACCCACAGTCGGCGTGCCTCCACGCACCGTTCCGCGTCCCCGCGTCCCTGCGCGACAGCAGCCGTGAAGGTCTCGGGGTTCTGAGCGTCCACTCCACCGACCAGCTCTCTGCGGAGACCGGTTCTAGGTACGACTGGGCGTATCACCCACAAAGCTGCGCCGACGGCGGCTCCCAGCAGCGCACACGTCAGCGCGAGCGAGAACGCCAAGACCCAAGATCGACTGCTGGCGTGGGGCAGGGCGGCGATACCGACGGTCAGCAGGCCACCCGCTACGCCGCACAGCGCCGTCGCCTTCGTGTCAGCCCGCTGCACCTCGGTGAAGGCGCGTGTGGCGTACTCCCTTAGCCACTCCGTCTGGCGCTGAGGAATCGTTGTCGTCACGGCGCTTACGCGGTCATCCATCGGAAGCTCCTTCTGAAGCGTCGTCCGCATGGCGATGACCGACACGATGCCTGGAAACCCATGGCGCAGGGTGCCCACCACGTGGCACTTGTTGCGCAGTGTTCGTCACGTCTTTTTGTCGTCAGGCAGGCTCAGTGTGACAAGCACGCACAGGACGCCACGGGGAACCGCCCGTCGGCCCAGAAGGTGCGGTATATGAGCGGCTGAGGCTGGCAGCGCGCCGACCGGACACGCCTCGGGGCACGCTCGTGATGCTGGGTGAAGCCTTGCTCAAGGGGCTGCTGGGCCGCTTTTTCTCTGTCCGACAGAGGTGGCTCACAGTACGTGGGTCGAGTGGGTATCGTTCCACCAACGGTTGAAGCGTACGTGCCACGCTGCAGCTTCTGTGGGGCTGATGTGGTCGATGCGGGCTTGGCGGCGGCCCAGACCGCTCGGGGAAGTGCCCACGCTCAGACCGCCCTGTTCCCAGATGTAGACCCGGTCGTGCCAGGGAACCTTCTGCGTGCCAGGGTCCCACGACCGGATCGTCAAGCTTGGCAGGTGTCCGTAGAGGTTGGCGGCGGGGGAAGCGACTGGAGTGATCCTCTGGCCGCGTTTCTTGTGTGCGGTGAGGACTCTGACCGGGACGCTGGTGCGGCGCAGCACCTCCCAATCATCGACCTTGTGCCCGAAATAGGGGTCGAGTACGAGGAGTTGGCTGCGGGCCTGCTCAAGCATGTCTCGCAGAATGTCCCGCGCCGTAGCGGGGTCGTCGGCGATCCGGTGGGCCAGCCCCTCCTCCAACATGCGGGTGTACTCGGCTTCGGCCATATCCAGGGACGACAGCCGAGTGACGGCATCGATTGGTGCAGGCGATGAGCCCACGCTGGTTGTCCTCGTGAGGCCTTCCGGCGTAGATGCCGTCACTACGACACGCTCCACGAAGTATGAGGCATCGAGGGAGTCAAGCAGACGGCCGCCGCGATCGTACAGCCGCAGCTGGCGCCGAAGTCCAGCACCGAGTGTGGGCAGGACAACAGTGATCCGCTCCGCTGTCTGCGAGGACAACGCAAGATCGGACAGACGAAGCCGCCGCGCCTGGACGAGTCCGTCATCGGTGAACTCCTCCAGATCCACTTCCAGACTTGCCGGGCTGGTTCGGCCGCTGTCGAGGACGATGTCTGCGTGTACCAGAGCGTCCACTCTCACATCCGAGAACCAGGCCGTTCGGCGAAGCCGTGCGACGGCGACGGCAGGTGTGGGTGCCTGGCCGTTGTGGGCAGTGAACCCGGTCAGCGTGGACAGGGGGGTTGCCAGGCGCCTGGACCCCGCTGGCCACACGTCTGGGAGGTCCGGCAGGGGGGCGGGCGGGTTCACGACGGGGAAGCGATAGCCGTGTACCGGGCGTGCGGCGGCCTGGGTCAACTGATGCAGCTCCGTGCGCATCCAACGACTGGCCAGAGCGAGAGCATCGGCAGGTGCCAGCTCCGCTCGCACAGTGTGCTCCACGCCCTGAGCGTCTTTGACGCGCACACCAGTCGTGACCAGCTGCTCCATCCATTGGCCTGCCCGTTCATGCGGACCGCCAGCGCTGGTCAGGGGGACACGGGCCAGGAGCCAATCGCCGTCGACGGTGGTGAAGCGGCTGTATTGGCTTAGCTCCACGCCAGAATGGGCAAGGGCGTGGCGATGCCGCAGGGCCCAACCGTCGCCATTGTCGGCACGCCAGTCCAGCCAGCAGACGGCTGCCATCTGTGCAGGTCCGATCAGCAGGCTGCCATAGACGACGTGCCAGGTCCCATCCCGGGCAGGGACGGCGGCCAACGAGGCGACGACAGCGCTGTCGCCATCCGTGTCCAGGCGGCCGAGCAAACTGGTGAAGGACGGACTCAGGGGATTGCTCACATCGACATTGTCGGCCGGTCACCACACAGGCCAAACATTCCCAGAGAACGTCGCCCAGCAGGCTATTCTCGGTGCTCACAGGTGAACATCTCGTACCGTGACCGCGTGGGCCCGGCCCGGTCCGCGCTCTCTCGCTCCATCCACTGCACAAGGACCGCTGCGCCCCGTTGGAACATCTGCTCCGCCTTGCTCGGACCCTTCCTCGAAAGCGTGCTGATCACAGCAAGTCGTTCTCAGAACTGTCCGTAAGACCGAGTTCCTCGTCAGTGAAAGGCTCACCGAGGTCGGGCATGGCAAACAGGGAACCCGCGCCGGTAGTGGTCTCAATGAACCTGACGAACCGGTCGACGGGCCGGTGTACCTGCTCTCTCTCCAACGATGCACGGCATGCGCGGCAGCGCCACGGGCGCTTCAGGGTGGTCCACTGAGCCCGTGTGCACGCTGGGCATGTCACAAAGTACGTGGAGGGCCCGAAGGGAGTCTCCCAGTTCGCGTATCCGCTGCGGGGGCGGTGGCCGGTCTCGGTCCGGTCGGAGGCCAGGGACGGCCTGCCGATGAGTACGAACTCGCCGCCGGGCCATCGGCAGGTGCAGGCGGTCTCGCATCGGCATGTGCGGGTGTGGGCCAGTTCTTTCGTCTTCTCGGTGCGCGGTATGCCGGGGCCTTTGACCTCGATCCAGGTGCCGAGTTCGGGTAGCCAGAAGTCGGGGACGTAGAGGGTGCCGGAGCCCAGGGTGATCGTCTCGGGTTCGTACGCCCACCGGATGTGGTTGTTGTCGAGGGTGGCGGCCCAGTCGGCTTCGAGCCGGGACCGGAACGTGGTGTCGCCGTAGCGGGTCGGGACGGCGTCCATAGACGGGCCGGGGCTGTCGGGAGTGCTGATCAAACCGGGCTCCTGTCCTGGAGTTACGAGCGTGCCGATTATGCCGGTTGCAGGCCGAGGCAAGCCCGGCGGACCCGCTCGTCGGGTGTGCTCTCGCCGCGCAGGGGCCACGGGTGTGAGCGCCCGCCCGGCCGCCTGCTGTGGACCTGCGGTTCGTTTCAGGTGCCGAGCTGGGCGGTGGCGGCGTCGATTTCTTTCATGGTGATGTTCTCGCTGCCGCTGCGGATCGCGATGACGGCGGCGGTGGAGATGACGTAGGTGAGGGCTTTGAAGTAGCCGCCGGTGCGCCGGTGTAGTTCGGCGGCGTGCTGGCTCAGGGCGTTTTCCTCGAGCCGGTACAGGCTCAGGTCGGCCTCGAAGCTTGCCAGGACGCGCCGGAACATCTTCTGTTCCTCGGTCTTGGTGCCCAAGGGGAGAGGGTGCAGCCAGGTCACCGGGAGCAGCGCGGTGGGGGAGGGCGAGACGGGTTCGGCCGGCCGTCCCGCCTGTTCGAGCCGTACCCGGTTCTCCTCGGTGACCCGGGTCAGGTCTCCGGCCAGGATGCGGGCCTGGTGCAGGCGGTGGCTGGCGCCGGTGCCGCAGAAGACGATGGAGATGCCCAGCTTGTCGCGCAGATACTCGAAGTAGGGCAGCACGTTCGCCAGGTGCTGTGGCGAGGCGCGGTTGATGTCGTCGATGAGCAGCAGACGGGTCTGTGCTGTCTCCAGGACGTAGTTGACCGGCAGGGTCACGTCCTGGTGCTTGCGCATCTCGAGGACTTCCTGGAGGTTTTTCGGCTCGGGGTTGAGACCCAGGTAGGAGCCGATCTCCCAGATCCAGTTCACCTTCGGCTCCGGGTCCGCGGGGGTGGTGATGTGCACCACCGGGATCGTGTTCTGCTGCCTGCCGTTCGTGACGGCTTCGATCTCCTTTTGTGCGGTGCGTCCCATCGCCCGCAGCAGGCAGGTCTTGCCGGTGCCCGGGGGGCCGTCGATGACTTGGTCCATCAGCCCGTCACGGCACCCGCTGTTGCGGTGGACCGCCTCGACGACCGTCTCCTGCATGTGGGTCGTCGCGTCGGTGGACACCATCCGCAGATGTCGGTGGTAGGCGATGGCCTGTTCGTCTTTCTTCCTGTCCTCAGTGGGACTGCTGCCCGCCGACAGGACGGGCGGCTCCACTTTCTCGTCGACGAAGTGGGTCCAGCCGGTGAGCTGGAACAGCGGCAGGGGCCGCATCGGGGTTTCTTTCAGCTGCTGGCGCAGGCGGGCCTTACGTTTGGCACGCAGTTCGATGGTTGCCTTCATCATGCTTCTTTCTCGTCACGGTCCTGGCTCACACCGGCAGACCGGCTCCGGGCAGGGAAACCTGTCGGCCCCGGGGCGGCCTGCGGCTGCATGGTTCACGGCCCCTGTCACCGGTCGCCTACATCTCCCATACGTCGCCCTCGTCCTCGGCACCGTCATCACCGTCCGGATCGAGGTCGTCGAGGAGTTCCGCCTGGACGACCTCGTAGGCAGCTGCCGGTGTTCCGGCCGCGGAGGCGTCCAACGCGCTGCCATCGCCGTCGTCGGGGAAGAGCGCTGCCAACGGATGCGGAGCCTGCCCGCTGTCCGACGGCTCCGTGCCGCCCGTGCCTGCGGGCAGCGCCGGCGGGGCGGGTACGGGCGGAGGAGCCAGAGGAGAGATGGGCTGCGCCGGGTAGGGCCGCAGCGTCGACAGGTCGAACTCCTCCAGATCCGCGTAGGGGTCCTGGGACGGCTGTTCGGTCTCCAACTCCAGCCCCTGGAAGGGCGGTTCGGTGCCGGTGCGCTTCGGCGGCGGTCTGCGACTGCGTCGTCTGCGGTCACGCTGTGCCAGGGACAGGGCGATAGCCTCCTCGTCCTCCTCGCTGCCGCCGGCCGCACGGTGCCGCTCGGCGTGCTCCTGCCACATGTCCGCGGTCCACGGGTCGGTGAGCAGGTGCCGCAGCCGGAAGTCGCAGGTCACCCAGGTGCCCGCCGTGTGGTCATACAGCCACACCCGCTCGGGGTGGTAGGGATCGAAGCGGCATTCCCACTGATCCTTGCTGCCGGGCAGCTTCGAACCGCCGCGCAGGAGGATCTCGCGGTAGTGTCCGGCGTCCTGCGCGACAGGCTGATAGGTCCGGTAGTCGATCATGAAGCCGCCCTTGCCGGGGGTGACCCACCGAGGCAGTAGGAAGAAGCGGTTCTGGGCGGGTGAGAGCGGCACGGGCCGGTAGCCACTGCGGGCGACCTGCACGGTGTACATGTCGTTGGGGGACAGCACGATGCCTGGACGGAAGGGGTCACGCAGCCCCGCATCAGGGGTCCGCTGGTACTCCAGAGCCACCCACTCCTGGGCCATCTGCTGGAGCTCGGCAATCGTGTACAGCGGCATCCGCTCGATGTCACGGCCCCGTTTTTTGTGGCTCCGGCCCTGCCAGCCATGCCGCACGTACTGGCTGAAGCGATGCGCGAGGGTGATGAAGAAGCTCTCGGCGAGCGGCTTGTCCGTCGGGGTCCTCTTGCGCGCCGGGCGGCGGGCGATACGCAGCCGGTCGCAGACTTCCTTGAAGTGCTCGCTCACATACGGGCTGCCCTGATCATAGATGATCAGCTCAGGGTGGATGACCGGGCGGGCGGCCGTGGCTTCGGTGAACCGCTCGTCCGCCGCCCGCAGCGCCCCGAACGGCAGGCTGGAGGCGGCAGCCGCGCTCAGCGGGTCCCAGCCGGGCATCACCGGCCAGGGGGCGAAGGCTTGCGCCAGCATCAGGGTCAGGTCGATCGCCCGGGTCGCCCGGCCCACCCGTCCGCTCTCAGTGTCCCCGGCATGGCTGGGGGTGATCATCAGGGCGCACACGCTGTGGTTGGCCACGTCGATCAGACTGGTCATCTCCGTGGCGGTGGGCCGGCCGTCGTCGCCGCGAGCCAGGATCCGCAGGGGCGTGGTGTCGGTCTGGGTCACCTGTCCCGGGCGCAGGACGGCCTCGCGCCCGCCGTGGGGGAGGGGCGGGGTGGAGGCCAGGGCGGCGCGGGCCCGTGTCGGCCCGGCCAGGACCTCGGCCAGGCCGGACTCCTTCATCCGCAGGTAGAAGGTGGAGCGGGAGGGCAGCAGGGCCGCCGCGGCAGCCGGGTCCTCAAGTTCCGCCGCGTACCGCGAGCGCAGGAGGTCCTCCACCTCCTCGCGGATCAGATCAATGGTCACGTCCGACGCGCGTGCGCGCTGGGCCACTACCTCCTGCATGGCGGTCAGGCACCGCGGGTCCGTGAAGCCCCCCGGCCGTTTGTCCCGAGTCCCGGGCAGCAGGACGGCAGGGTTCTCTCCGGCCGCTTTCCACTTGCGCCGCTTGTCGGCGAGCGTGTGGGCGGAGCAGCGGATGCCGTCGGCGGCCAGGCGTGCCGACATCGCGGCACACCGCTGGGCCAGCGTCGTCTCCGGCCCGAACCCCTGCTCGTGCTCGCTTCGGCCCGGTGCCAGACCGGTGTCGATCTCCACCATGCGCGCCTGCCACAGCGCTGCCTCCTCCTCCCGGCCCTCCTGCCGCCCCCACCCGCGCAGGGCGGCACCGACCGCTGTCGGCGCCTCGCCGGTGTCTAGGACAGCGAAGTCTTCCCCGCTCACCAGCCACCGGTACGACACCGCCAGGGGGCCCTCGCCGCCATCCCGCGGCACCAGAGTGACCTGTGGCCCCTGCCAGGCCACGACCTCCCACTCGCGCGCCTGCCAGCGCACCCGCCCCCCGATGCACAGCGACGCCGAAGGCCGGCCCCCACGTGTTCCCACCATGCGCCCCCTTCTTGTCCTTCAGGCCGTCCAGGCCACGGCGTCGGGCAGCAGCGGCTGCGCGAAGTCGAACAGCAGCCGCCGCTGCCAGAGCATCCGGTAGGCGAGGTCCAAACCCGTCAGCTCATCCAGCCCGCTCGCCGCCACCCCTGCCCGCAGGCCCGTCGGCTCCCTGAACGTCTCCAGCAGCGCCCGCCCCCGCCCGTCCTCGTCGCCCGCCGGGAACCGGTAGCCGGCCAGCCATCCCAGATTCCGCCCGCGCAGGCCCGACGGCTCGCTCACCTGACGCACCCGCCACCCAGCCGCCCGCGCCACTACCTGCAGTACCTCAAGCCTCACTGCCGGCAGGCTCTCCTTGCCGGGCGGCTTCAGTACCAGCACCTCACGCGCGCCATCGGCCGTGCGCGCCACGAAATCCGGGCACCAGCGGCGCCTCCGGCCTCCCGCCCGCCACCGCAGCTCCACCGGGCTGGCACTGAACGCCACCCAGGCAGGCTCGAAGTCCAGCTCCAGCGCCAGCCGCCACTGCCGCAGGCTGCCGCACACCACCGTCTGCTCCCGGGTCGCCACCGGCCAGTAGGTGATGATGCCCCTGCGACCCCGGTAGGGCACCGGCTCGCTCACCGGCCCGAACTCCTCCAGCGCCATCCCTCGAAGCCCGGCCGCGCTGCAGGAGTGCACCGGCCCGTACGGCTCGCGGTACAAGGCCACGATGTCCTGCCCTGCGCTCGGCACCACCTCGTCTTCCAGCAGGTCGCCAAGGCCTACCAGCGTGCTCATCCCGGCCGCCCCTGTCGTGACACCGTGCCGCCCCACATACCAACACCTCCGTCGGCCTCGACATCTCCTGCGTGGGCCTCGTCTGCAGGCCACAGTGCCCTGCCGCAGGGCGTCACATCTCGCATGCCGACTGCCCCAGTTGCCAGGGCAGGCAAGAGAACTCACCCAGGTCCCAAACCGGTTGGGCGTGGCGCTCGTGGCTGCCGGGCAGCCGCACCGGGGCAGCATGTTCGGCGTGACTGTTCTGCGGGTCAAGCTGAGCCGACTGCTCGCGGTGGTGGCTCAGCCAGTGGCGTAACGGCTCGATGCCCACGTCGGCGTCCACGCCCCATGCGGCCATGTCGTGCCGCACGCCCGCCAGCCACTTCTCCCGCGCGGAGCGGCCCCGTTTACCGAGCCGCTCGAAGTCCAGCATCCGTTTGGCCAACTGCGCAGCCTCGGGCAGAACCACCAATGGGGCAGCACGCACGCTGAATGCCTCCAGCTCCACACTCCACGCTCGCTGCACCCAGCGATCGGCATCCGGCAGACACGTCCAGCAATACACAGCGACCTGGAAAGCGTCCGCGAACAACTGCCCACCCACAGCACCGAATTGCTGCCGCAGTGTTTCCCACTGCTGCTGCGCCGATACCGTCTCCGGAAGCTTCTCCAGTGAGACCGTCACGGGCTCGCTGCTGCGGTGGTCATCTGTCCATTCCAGATGATGGGCGCACATCCGCCAACGACCTGGAGAGATCATCCACACCGTCTCCGTCACTCCGCGCGAGAGCCCGCACCCGGAGCACAACGGAACGAGATGCCCCTCCCTCGGCGTCCACGGCCACTTCCAGACCGCTTCCTCCCCCTCGGGCAGCAGATGCCGCTGCGCCAGGCTCGGCAGCGCCTCTTGCAATGTCTGCACGGAAAGCCCGCACAGCGTGGCCAGATACCGAAGTCCCAACGGGTTCACGTACATCTCGGTGACCTGTGGATAGGCCCGCACACGCTGTGGGTCACGGGAGGCTTGTCCGAATCCCACCCGCGTGAGCAGCTCATCCAGGTGCAGGCCCTGCCCGTGCGCCAAGCGGTTGACGAAGGAACCTGTTGACTCACCGCTGAGCGGCTCGACGAAAACCGGAAGCGGCTGCCTAGGACCGTACAACCCGCGTAACGAAGGCCTGTCACCCAACGCGACACCTCCCGCGAACTCGTCGCCTTCCTGGCCCCAGCACTCGCACGAAATGGAGAAGGCCCTGGGGCACCACGAGAGTTCAGCGTCCCGCTGGCTCAGCCATTCCGCCCCGGCAAGAGCCGTCGCTTCACTCGAAGGGATGAAATCCGGCCCGGATCGCACCCGCGTCCGGGCGGAATTCTCACGATGAACGTCGGTAGGGCTCGCCGCAGACACCGACCGGAGGGGCAGTGCCCGCAACGATGACCGACACTCTGAAGACCCCGCTGCGCGGTCACCAAGTCATCGCCACTCGAAACTGCCTCAACAGCATCCGCGAGGGGTTCCCCCGCATGACCGTGACGATGCCGACCGGCAGCGGCAAGACACTCGTCGCCATCCAAGTCGCCCATCAGGCAGCCCCGGTCGGCAACGTCCTGGTCGTCGTCCCCACTATTGACCTGCTCTACCAGACCGCCAACGCATGGCACGCAGAAGGACGCCCAGGCACTTATCTGAGCCTGTGCTGTGAGGACCCCGATCCCCTCCTGCCGGCCTACGACGCCCTCACCCGCGTCCGCAACGCACAAGAACTGGCTGCGCTGATCACGGCTGCACCGGGGCCGGTGACCGTCTTTTGCACGTACCAGTCGCTCAAGAAGGTCCAAAACGCGCACCAGGCACATCACCTCGCCGGGTGGGACCTGATCATCAGTGACGAAGCCCATCGCACCGCCGGCGACGCCGACAAAGCATGGGCACGATTCCACGACAACCACGCCATACCTGCCCGCCACCGGCTCTACATGACCGCAACCCCGCGCGTCGTCGATCCGGAAGCCGCTGAAGGCATCCTGGCGGACAGCATCGTCGCGTCCATGGATGACCCCCGCCTGTATGGCCCCGTTGTCTACCGCCTCTCCCTGGCCGAGGCCATCCAGGAGGGACTACTGGCCGACTATGAGATCGTCGCGGTCGAGGTCACGGACGAGGAAACACGTGTAGCTCTGAGAAACCTTCGGGGCTACAGCGTCACCGAGGAATCTTTGCGCCTGGCAGCCGCTCAGGTCGCCCTTCTCCGTGCCCAGCACACCTACGATCTGCGGCGCACCCTTACCTTCCACACCTTCATCGCCGACGCCACAGTCTTCGCCCAGACCCTCCGCGAAACGGCGGCCTACATGCCGACCCACATGCGCTGCGCATTGTCCGCCGGCGCCGTCCATTCCAAGCAAGGAGTCGTCGAACGCCGACAAGTGGTCCAAGACTTCATCGACACGCCACAGACAGGTCAAGGCGGTGAGCAGGCCCCACGGCGAGCCGTTCTCAGCAACTGCCGCTGCTTTTGCGAGGGGGTCGACATTCCCTCCATCGATTCGATTCTATTCGCCGACCCCAAGACCAGCTCCATCCAGATCGTGCAGGCTGTCGGACGGGCCCTGCGCCAAACGCCCGGCCAGGGCAAAATCTCCCGCATCATCATCCCCGTCTACCTCGCCCCCGGTCAGTCGATCGCAGAGGGAGTGGAGAACACCCGCTTCGATCTCCTGCATCAAATCCTGATCTCCCTCAGCGTCTGGGACGAGCACGTCTTCCACCGCGTACGGTTCCTCCGCGGTGAACTCACCAGGCGTCCCTACATCCCCGCACGGCCCGAACGCGCGGACGAGCTCATCGACATCTTCGATCTGCGGCACGTCTCAAGCCCCAACCGGATCTGGGACATGGCCTTCGAACAGGCGGGAGCCTTCTACGAGCAGAACCGGCACCTGGACGTCCCCAGCAGGTACCTCACCGAAGACGGCTTCTACCTGGGGTGGTGGATCGGCCGTCAACGCTCGCTGAAACAGTGCAACATGCTCCTGCCCGAGCGCGCCGCCGCCCTCGACGGCATCGGCATGCTGTGGGAACACCCACGCCACAGCATCGAATACCACATGGAAGTCGCCAGCGACTACGTTCGTCAGCACGGCCATCTCGTCCCTACCGGTAATGAGTCCCACGGCAACGTAAAGCTGGGCCGCTGGATCGCCGCGCGACGCCACGAAGACCTCGAAGGCAACCTCCCGTACTGCTATCACCGAGCCCTCAACGAAATCTACCCCTGGTGGAACAGCCGTTGGGATAAATCGGGACGCTGGCGTCGCACTTACGCCAGGGCCCTGAAAGCAGCCCGAGAAGGGCAACTGTCCTTCCCCGATGCCGCCTCCGACTCAGGCTCTGCTCTCACACACTGGCTCGAGGAACAGATCACCCGACTCTTCCAACTGACACGCACCCAATGGGACCTGCTGGGAGCACTGCCCTTGAACCACCCCCTCGCCTACCTGCTGCGCCGTCCCCGCGGGGCGTCGCAGCGGGCCTTCAGCAGGGGCTTGCACGGTGCCTACCTCTTCTGGCGACGCCACGAACACCTTGACGTCCCCTACGGTTACATGCACGAGGAGGGCGGCTACAGCCTCCACCTGGGGCGCTGGATCGCGGCCCGACGCCGACAGGTAACCCAGCTCAGAGCTGAGGAACTCGCCGCCCTCGAAGCCCTCGACATGCGCTGGATCCCTCGCCCCAGCTCACCAGGCCCGTTCCTGGTCGACTACTCGGCCATAAACAACCGAGCTTGTTGACCAGTCGCTGCATCCCCTGAGGGCCTGTGCTTCCGGCGGCCTCTGCCAGGGCCCAGCCGTTCTCGCGTTCCGCCTCGCTGAGCAGTCCCCACAGGCAGGACAACTGCCCATATGTCGGCCGACCTCTATTTCTTCCACCACGGAGTGATCAACGATCTGCACGCGCCACGTCACGGAGTGTCGATGCAGTACTGGGCCCGTCACCACCCGGAGACGCTGGCGGTATCTCAACAAAGCCGCCAACGCGGTTACACGGTGACGCGCCGCCAGGCCTCTCAACATGTGCCGGGCTGCGGTGGTCCGGCACATTTCTGGGAGGGCAACCGGGTTGGATACAGCAACCGTCATCCTGACGATCGCCTCGATCGTCACCGGCAAGGTCTGTCTGCTCGTCGGGCTGTGGCTGCGTCTGCGGTGGCGGACTCGGCACGAGCATGTACAGCGCGAGCACCTCACCTCGTTGACCCGGTCGATCGTGCAAGGTGGTCAAGGGGAGGTTGTGGAGCAGCGGCCCGACGGACACAGCGTCCGCATCAAGATCACCAGGAGTTCGGGGGAGAAGAGCGCGGCGTGAGTATCCATGACCGTGCTGCTGAGCGGGCAGCGGCCACCCGGGCTTTTTCTGCGTTCTACCGTGACACCATCAAGCCGTTGATCGCGTATGTGGTCGTCAGCGGCGCGCCTGCGGCGATCGCTGCGGAGATCGCCCAGGACTGCATGATCGAGCTGTTCAAACGGTGGGAGCGCGTCAGTCATCCGCGGGCCTACGTCTACAAGGCTGCGGCACGGATGTGGGGCCGTCGGGCCGCGAAGGTTCGGATGGAAGCGCCCCTCGACGCGCTACCCGAGCCGACGTCGCTGGTGCCCAAGCCCGATGCGCTGGCGGAGTTCGAAACCCGGCACGAGATGCTGCAGGTGCTGAAAGCCCTGCCCCCACGGCAACGGCAGGTCCTGCTCTTGACCCTTCAAGAATTCACTCCGGCCGAGATCGCAGAGCAACTGGAGCTGGAAGCAGGAACGGTCCGCGCCCACCTGATGAGAGCCCGCCGAGCCGCTGCTGCCCGCTTCGAGGAGGGGGAGGAGGAGCAGTGACCGACAACCAGCGCGTCTACCTGCACGCGGAGCTCGAGGGCCAAAGCAATCAGCCGCTGGTACGTCCGAAGGCGAGGACCGGCGGCCGGACCCGGCCACGCTACCAGGTCGCTATCGAGGCCCTGGTGAGCACAACGGCCGACCCTGCTCACGTCGCAGAGCTGCATACCAGCCAGCAGCGCATCTGCGACCTGTGCCGGGAGGCCAAGTCGGTGGCCGAGGTGTCGGCGCTCCTGTCGATTCCGCTCGGAGCCACCCGCCTCCTCGTCGCCGAACTCGCTGCGGCTGGCCTGGTGGCCGTCCACCAGGCGGGCAACGGCAACGCCAGCGGCCCACCAGAGGCGACGCTCCTCGAACGAGTGCTCAACGGGCTCCGCAACGACGAAGCAGTGGAGCGGTGGCTCGCGGATAGCTGCCAAGCGGTGGTCGACGACCTCGGCCATGCCCTGGACACAGAGGCAGGCCTTCGTGAGGTGCTGCTTCAGCACCACCACGACGCCGCCGTTGACAGTCTTGAGGATGTTCTGGACATCGAGGCCGGACTGCGGGAGGCCTTGGGAGTTCAAACCGATCTCGACAGCTGAGAGACCTGACCCGGTCAGCAGCGGTCCGTGAGGTGAAGGCGGTCTGGGACGGGGTGATGTCAGCTCCACGGCTACCGCCGTCTGCCGAGGGAGCGGCATCTGGGTGGGCGGTGATTGACGGTGGAGCAGGCTGCTGTCGGGGGATGTCGTGGTGGCGAGACGCGCAGCGGGCAGAGGGCGTCTCCGCAGAGCGATTCGTGGTTCATTCGGCGAACTGTGTACGTGACGGCGGCTTACCGTCGCGGGCTGGCGGGTCAGCCCGCCTGGCGGCCGCTGGCAGCCGGCCGAACCACAGCTCCGCGAGAGCCGCCCTTACGCCCTAGCCGTCGTCGCTCTGGGGTCAGCGTAGTTCCGCGCCATCACCACCCCTGCTCCGGGCTCTCCTCGTCACCCGCGGGAGTGAAACGCGGAGCAATTGATTGACGGACAGCGAGTCAATCGGTCGCAGCCTGCCGCCCGGGGGCCGACCGTGGGAGGGCTTGTGACCAGCGTCGATGTTGCTGCGGCCGCTCCAGCTGTCGGGCGGTGGGGATCACCGGCGCACTGCGTGCCCTGTCAGACCCGCTCCGTACGTTTCTGCCGCCAGCGCGCCACACACCGTGAGGCGCTACCGCATCAAGCGAGGAAAGAGATCACTGTGGATGAGCCGACTGTCACCGTGGACAATCTGCCGGACTTCATCAAGCAATGGGCCGCAGACTACGACATGTTCCTGCTACCCGCGTTATCGGCGTCGGACAGCCAGTACGCAGTGCAGCTTGGTCCTCAGGACATGGGCATCGAAGGCTTCTGCCACCTGGCATCCACTCTCGGAGCACGTGTCCTCTACCAGGACATCGACTGCTTCGACGTCGGCGAATTCGTCGACTGTTACACCGTCCCCGACGTACACACCGACAGCGAGAAGCAGGAAGACAAGCCCTTGGACGATGCTGTCCAGCAGGCCCTGACTGCCATCCGGACCAAGGCCCGCCCATACGACGGCAAGACCGCCCGTGTCGAGGTGAGTTTCGTGCACGGCGCCGTCGCCCACATCTGGGAAGCAGTAGCACCCTGGTACACCGCATTAGTCGCCGAGTGTGACGACGTCCATGTGCTGCAGCGCAGCGCCCAACAGGAACAGTACGAGGACCGGCACCAGGCCAGGGTGGCAGAGCGGCAGGCAGACGAAGAGCAGCAGGCAACCATGGCCGCGCACCTGGCTGAACGCCCCGATTTCCGCTCGGCCAAGAACGCAGGAGCACGCCGAGAGATTGCGGAACACGTCTTCCCCGAGCCGCAAGACAGCGAAGATTACCGTCACTCCTTCCGACTCAGCCGCGCTCTCGCGACCGCCCACGCCGCCGTCCAGGCAGCCGCCCGGGGGGTCTACGCGGAATATGAGTGTCGCCTCGATGAGTTGGCCGAGGAACTGCTGGCCAGCGGCAAGCTTGATCAGGCAACGGGTGCAGGGCCTCGTAGGATCCTGGCAGCCGACTTCCTCACTGAGCGCTCTGGGGGATACCCGCCGCCCGGCCGCACAGTGACGCTCTTGCTCGCCCGGCCGCCGCTGAAGCCGGGCAAGGCCCCGTCCTCCAGCGCGCTCTCATTGCCGCTGACCTGAGACAGGGAGCAGCTTGCGATGGCCGCCGCCGGAAAACGCAGCCACGTGGACCGGCGGCGCCCATAGCCGTCGGGCTGGCCTGCATGTATGCGCGAGAGCCTCGGATACACGCCGGACGTGCGTGCGGTGACGTCGACGAGGGCACCGGGACCTCCCGGGAGCGAGCGCCCGGCCAGGGAGACGCCGTCCACCACGGTCAGGGCGAGTCGGCGCCCGGCACAGGTGCCGAGCGACGAATGCGAGGGTGTCGCGGCGACCCCGGCCTGATCCGAACCATTCGCTCGCGGTGACGGAGCACTCCCGAACGCGTCCTTGCTGGCCGTCACCCTGCAGACCATGCGGGACCGGCTCCAGCAGTCTCAGCGGTACGCAGCGACTCCGGCAAAAATGATCGCGAGGGAAGAACCGGCGGCCCCACCAGCGACAAGCAGAGCACGCGCCCAGCCCGTGTCGGCATGTGCAGCGATCAAGCCTGCCCCACAGCCGATGTTCGCGGCGAAAGAGAGCGCAAGCAAGAGCGAGAGGACTTGGACAGACGACATCACTACTCCGTTCGAGAAGGAATCCTGGGCCGACGGGCCGACAGAGCCCAGGCTGTCTGTCCAGGCCGAGTGTCCAGCAGCCTTCTGCCGCAACTTGGACATACGGCAGCGAAGCCGCAGGCAGCGGCCTTACGATCTCGATGTCCAACACCGGTGCATACACCCGGTTGAGGACGGTTGGACATGAGAAAGGACGGGGCTTGATGACCGGCAGCGAATCCGGGTTTCTGAACACACTGCGAGCGTTGGGCACCTTCCGGCGCGAGCACCTGGGCAACCGGCCGTCGGACCGTGCCCTATCCCGGCTTGCTGGAACCTCTGCCTCAACGGTCGGTGACTGGCTGCGCGGCACACGCTTTCCACAACGCCTCGAACAGGTGCTGGCCGTCGTAGAGGGGATACGTTCCGAAGCCGACAGGCACGGCCTACCGACCGCGACAGCCACCTCGCTTCTCGACGACAGCCGCTGGCGCGCCGCTTACGACCAGGAACTGGAACGACGCACACAGAACACTCGAGCAGCCGTCGAACGGGCCCAGGCACTATCGGCGCAGCGGGGGGACCTCGGATGGCCGGTGCGGAACCTTGACGACCCGTTCACCATGGATGTCCATCACGCCATCGACGCAGGCGAAGACCCAAACGACACGGCGCTCCCTCTCCTGCCCACATACATCGAACGTGACCATGACGCCCTGCTGCACCGAGCCGCCAGACAAGCCGAAGAGGGCCGCAGCGCATTGACGACCCTGATCGGCGGATCCTCTACGGGCAAGACCCGCGCGTGCTGGGAGACGCTCCAGCGACTGCCGGGCACGTGGCGGCTCTGGCATCCGATCGATCCGAGCTATCCCGAGGCTGCCCTGGACGGACTGCCCCGGGTCGGCCCCCGGACAGTGGTCTGGCTGAACGAAGTTCAGCACTACTTGCTCACCATGGACCCCACGCTGGGCGAACGCGTGGCCGCCGGTCTGCGAGAACTCCTGCGCTCACCCGACCGCGGCCCGGTGCTGCTCCTGGCCACGGCACACCCCGAAGACTGGAACCGACTCACCGGCGCTCCCCACGGCACAGGCGACAACCATCCCCAGGCACGCGCCCTGCTCACCAGAGCAGGAAGCTTCACAAGAATCCCCGACACATTCATCTGCGACCCGCAGCACCTGCTCCAAGCCGCACAGAGCGACCCCCGAATCGCCGAGGCACATGCCCATGCCAAGGGCGGACGGCTCACGCAGTACCTCGCGGGCGTACCCGCGCTGCTCGAACGGATCGACACCGCTCCGCCCCTGGCCGCAGCCACCATCTGCGCCGCCATGGACCTGCGGCGTCTGGGCCACAGCCCCGCCCTGCCCACAGCATTACTGGAAGCAACAGCGCACGCGCTCGTCACGGACGAGCAGTGGAACCAACACGCTCATACTGGCTGGTTGAAAAACACCCTTACCTACCTGTCCACCTCCTGCAAGGGAGTCCCCGGCCCCCTCACCCTCATCAGGCAACGACCTGGCACATCGCCCCCGGACCAAGAGCACTACCGCCTGTCCGACTACCTCGAAGAACTCGGCCGCTACACCCGCCGCCGCTACTGCCCCGCTCCGCAGTTCTGGACCGCGGCACTGCAGTACGCTCTCTCCCGCGACGACCGGCGCGCACTCGCCCGAGCTGCGCACGACCGCGGCCGGGTCGGTATTGCCGCGTCGATTCTCGACGAATACAGCCTTCCTGGTCTCTTCGACCGCTCCTCCGACTACGCGCTCGGAGAGGAAGCCAGGACGGCCCGCGCGGAAGCCGCCCTGATACGGATCACGAAGGAGCGAGCACCCGACACACCGCGCGTGCTGGACCTCTTCTTCAAGGAGAAAGAGGCCCGTAGTCTGCAGGAACTCGGCGAGCAAGAGCGCGCTGACGCGATCTGGGAGGAACTCGCCGAAGCTCGCTTCCCCGGGGCATGCATGAGGATCGGCGACAGACACAAGGAAGCAGGGAGGCGAACGGAAGCCGAGCAGTGGTACCGGAAAGGCGCCGATTCCGGTGACCCCGAAGCCATGCAGGCGTTGGTGTTCCTACTTGCTGAAGACGGGCTCCTTGAAGAAGCCACCGAGTGGACCGAACGTATCGCCGACGTGGGCGACATCTACGCCTACTCCCGCCTCGCTTACCGATTCGAGGAGGTGGGCGATGCCAGCCGGGCCAAGGAGTACTTCCGCAAAGCCGTCGATGCCGGACTGATCGACTGCTACACAGACCTGATCCGAGTGCACTGGAACGAAGGAGACCAGGACACCGCACAGCGCCTCTACAATGAAGCCGTCCAGTCGGGTGAGACCAGCGGTCCCATGATGAAGGCGGAGCGCGCTGGTGAACACGCCACAGCGGACGAACTCGCTTTCACAGCGGTCGACCACGGAACAGTTCAGCCACTGCGACAACTGCTCTGGCACCGGCTGCAGCAACCGGACACCACCCTCGGCGAGACCCTCGCCCGCAAAGCCATTGACGCCGGCGAGGCCTTCATCGTCCACGGTCTGGCCGAACTTTTCTCCCCATCCGAGCACCCTCAGTCCCTCAAGGCCATGCAACGGGTATTCGAAAGCGCCGACGAGATTGGCTCGTCACACCCCGACGCATAGCCGGCACCGGCTGATCACATCAGCGAGGTAGGTCTTCACTGACATCGGCAACAGCACTTCCGACCCCTGAACCACAGGGCGGGGTCCTTGGCAGCCGGAAACAAGCGCAGCTCAAGCTTCGGCGACCAACCCGCTGGCCTGCTCGATCCGAAGAACGGCGTGGGCCTGGGCCTGGGCGGGCCGCGGGCGACGCTGACGAAGCAGCTGGCCGTGTGGTGGGACTATGAGAGGAGGTCAGACGGGCAGTAATCCCTCGCCGTTGGCGCATGATGCTCGGAGTCGTCCCGGCTACTTTTCCGGGGACCAGGAAGCCGACCGTCTGGCACCGCTGGGCGACGAGACCAGCGTCACCGCCCAACGGTCGGCCGTCCGCCGCCTTCGCGCCGGCGACTGCCGTGCCCTGTCCGGCATTGTCCTCTGCCCCCTGCCAGGCTCCAGGCTCGTCGGCCTGCGCCCGGGGTGACGATCATCACTTCGGGGCGGTGCCATCAGATCATGCAAATGAACGCCTAAAATATGCCTAAGCAATTTCCATCCTATGCCTAGGCGGATGTAGCCTTGAGGTATGGGTGATGAGCAATTCGACAGTGTGGAGGCGTTGCTGGAGGAGGCGCGGCTGACGGCGCGTATGCCGGAGCCGGCCGAGCGTCTGCGTCTGCGTCAGGCCGCCGGTCTCTCCCGTGCCCAGGTGGCGGCGGCGGTGGGCGTCGGCCGACAGACGGTCGCCAACTGGGAAGACGGCACCACCGATCCGCAGCCGCCGGGACGCTTCAAGTATCTGCGGCTGCTGGAGGGCCTGGCCCAGATTCACCCCGCAGCCCCGGCCCAAGGACTCGCCGAGACGGCCGCCCCGGTCGCAGGATCCGCTGTTCCGGAGACCGCGTGGGGCCCCGACGGGCTGGCCGTGCAGGGCGAGCCCGGCTCCTGCCTCCGCTGCGGCGTTACGACGCCCTATAAGGCCACCGACGGCCGTTCCCTGCACCCCGGTGCCATGTGCCAGCCCCCAGCCGCCGCGTCGCCGCCTCAGACCGCCGCCACGCCCGCGCCCGCTCCGACCGCTGCGCCGTCGGCGGCTCCGGCGCCGGTGCCCTCGCGGCCGCAGCGCCGGGCGAAGTCCGCGGCCCGCGCCCAGGCGGAGACCGCCGGCCTCATCGGCCAGGCCGTGCACGAAGAGCTGGAACGTGCTCAAGGTGACGCCGACGCTGCCATGAAGGCCCTGGTCAAGCGTGCCATTCCGGATGTCATGCGCCTGTTCGACGAAACCCGGGCCACCGCCCGCTATACCTACACCGCCTACCCGGCCCTGCCCGACATCCTCAAGAAGCCCTCGAAGAAGGAGCCGGACCAGATCTGGGAGGCCCGCCCCAACTTCCACCACCCCCACTACTCCCTCAAAAGCCGTGGGAGCGTCGCGGTCACCGCCCTGGACGTCAACGCCGCCTACCTCTCCGCCCTCAAAACCTGGCTCCCGATCGGGAAGCTGGAACACTCCACCGGCACGGACGGCGTGGACCCCAAGCGCTCCGGAGTCCACTTGATCACCCCCTCACCCTGGCATCACCCCCACCTGCCCGACCCCCTCGGCGACCGCGACCAACCCGGCCCCCTCTGGGTCACCAACGCCACCCTGCGCCTCCTGCTACGCCTCTCCGGGCCGAAATACGGCCTCCTCGACCCGCCGGTCATTCACGAATCGTGGACGTCCGGCGCGACCGAGAATTTCCTGGACGCCCTGCGGAAGACGCTCACCGCCGCACGGGAGACCGCCATCGTGGAGGACGACACCATCACCTTCGAATACATCAAGGCGATGTACTCGAAGTTCATCTCCACAATGGGCGAATCGATCCACAACCGCCAGATCATGCGCCCGGACTGGATGCACATCATCCACAGCCAGGCGTACGCCAACCTCTGGGGCAAGGCATACAAGGCCCACCAGGCCGGTCTGGACGTCATCGCCATGATGGGCACCGACGAGCTCCACGTCACCGGCGACTGGCGGAAGGTCTTCTCCGAAGGGCGGGGCGTCGCCCAGATGAAGATCAAGCACAGCGACGCCAAGGCGTCCGGTGAGTACACCATCGGCACGGCGGCCCGCTGATGGCCGGCACCAGCGGCCGGTGGAGAGACCTGGGCGCCTTCCGCGCCCGAGGCGTCCACGGCGGAGTGGCCCTGGCCGAAGGCATCGACCGCATGGTCACCGGCATCGAATCCCCCGTCGACTCCGAACGCGGTCTCGCCGCCCGCCTGCGCTACCTCACCGCCAGCGACGCCGGCTACGAGGCCATGGACCGCGCAGGCATCCACGTCCGCCCCCGCACCCTCATCGCATGGCTGGCCGGGGAACAGACCCCCACCAAGGCCAACCTCGCTCGCCTGGACGCCGCGTACTGGGACCTGCGCCGCCGCAACGTCGTCGCCGACCTCAAGCGCCGGCTCAACAACCGCGGCCGCGGAACCCGCATCGAGATCGACCCCGTCGACCAGTCCCGCGTCCAACACAGACACCAGCGCGACCTGGAGACCCGCAACATCAACGTCCGCGGCGCTGCATGGGACAGAGCCATCGACGCCTGGATCGCCGAAGATACGCAGGAACTCAAAGCCATCTGGGACGACATCATCCAAAGCACCCTCGGCACCGACTGGGACGCCTACACCCACGTCTCCTCCATCGGCTGGGCCGCCTGAAAGCCCCGTATCGCGAGAATCTCTATGGATCCAGCCGCTTTTGCGCAGGTCGGAGCATCCTCTTGAGCGCGGAACCACTCTCATCAGGTCAGATCCTCAAATCTGTCCAACCGGTTGTTCCGCGACGGCAGCGAGCTCCCTCGTCGGCCCCGGCTGGCCCGGCGAGGCAAGTCCCGTCACGGCCTACGCCTACCCGGGCCTACGGGAGCGGGGAACATCTCGCCGAGCACACTGCCGCAGCGCGCACCTTGGCGCTCTGGACGCCGAGTTGACGCAGTGCCGGAGCGCGCCTCCTGCACCTGCTGCGCAGCAGCCAGTGGCGTTTCCAGCCCGGGGCCGAGCCGGGCTGAGACGAAGAGGAACCTGAAGGCTGTGCCGTCCCTGCTCCCATGGCCGGGACCGCACTCCGCGTAGCATCTCGTAGAGTTCCAGGACCTCCGCGGTCACGCACCCAGGCCATACATACTTAAGGTCATGCCCTCTTCGCTTCGCCCACCGGCCCCCCGCCCCTGTGACAGCTGCCCCTACCGGTGCGATGTTCCCGCAGGTATCTGGGCGCAGGAGGAGTACGACAAGCTCCGCCGCTATGACGCTCCCACGCCTGACCAGCCACAGGCGTTGTTCCAGTGCCACCAGGCCGATGGTGACAGCGACGTGCGTCGTATCTGCGCCGGTTGGGCGGGATGCCATGGTGCTCATCTGCTGGCACTGCGGATAGCCGTGCTGGAGGGCCGCATCGAGGCCGCGACATACCAGACAGCGTCCGAGTACGTGTCGCCGGTGCCGCTGTTCGCCTCCGGCAGTGAAGCAGCCGACCACGGCCAGGCGGGCATTGACCAGCCCAGCGGTGAAGCCGACCGGTTGATCGCCAAGATCTCCCGGGTGCGTGGAGACCTTCGCACCTGATCGTCGAGGCGCCGCACCTGTGGCGAAGCACAGGCTGCCGCTATAAAGTCGGCCCGACTCAGTGACTTCGTGGAAACGCTGTCGCTGCGAGGGCTGGGAGCCGACCTGGCGGTCGTCGAGCGACTGACCGGGCCACGCCCGGACCGGCTGGCCATCCTTAACGATCTGACACCCGCACGCAGTCGGGGCAGGCCCAGAAATATGAGGTCGCCACGGCCAGCAGCGGTCTTCAGGGCGGGCAGGGCGGTATCGAGGTGGTCCTCGCACGGGCCTCGGCAGGGCTGGCGGACGGTACCATCCGCGGGGACGTCGGTCACCTGGATCAGGGGTTCGGCCGGCCCTTGTGGGACTTGATCACACCGGCGATCTGGCCCTGCGCCCGGCGCAGCCGGTTGACCACCGTCTTCAGTTCCTCAGCCGCCATCGCCAGTTCCACAACCCACACTCCTTCGTGATACCCCCACCCCCATGGGTACAAGGGGGATGTTGTGGGCGCCGGGCAGGTGGCCGGAGGCGTATTCGCCGGGGGGCGCACGTCAATGACGGTCAGCTCGTGCAGTCGGGCGTTGGCCTGGTCGGCGGTGAGGGTGGTGGTGGGTGCCACGGGGATTTCCCTTTGCTTGGTTGGGGTTACCCCTTCGGTAGGGGGCGCGACGGCGGCCCCCGCAGCCTGCCGCGACGCAGGGCACGGTCTGGCTCTACCTCAACCGAGTTCGCCCGGCCCTGCTGGACTGGTCAAACCGCTACGACCACCTGCGAGAGGTGACCCGCGACGACGTCCTCACCTACATCAAGACACTGCACGGCCACCAGCGCCACGACCAACTCGTCGCCCTGCGCTCGCTGTTCACCTGAGCCAAGCGGAACGGGCTGATCTTCCGTAACCCCACCAGTCGGATCAAGGTCGGACAATACGAGTACGCCGTGCTGCGACCGCTCGTCCCCGACCAGGTCGATCGCTCCGTCGCGGCGGCCACCACCCCGGCGACGCGGCTCATCCTCGCCCTCGCGGCGGTGCACGCCGCCCGGGTCGCCCAGATCGCCACCCTCATGCTCGACGACGCCGACCTCGGCAACCGTCGGCTGACCATCGCCGGACGCATCCGCCCGCTCGACGACCTCACCCTGAAGCTGCTGCTGGACTGGCTGGACCACCGACGAAACCGGTGGCCAAACACCGCGAACCTCCACCTACTGATCAACAACCAGACCGCCAACACGACCGGCCGCGCCAGCAACCACTGGATCAGCGCCGCGATGCGCAGGCAGGACGCGACGCTGGAACGGCTCCGCGTCGACCGCCAACTCGAAGAGGCTAGCTATGACCCACGGGCCTGACCCGCTCCACCTCGCCGAGGTGTTCGGGCTCGCCGAGAAGACCGCGATGCGCTACGCAGACACCGCACGGTCCCTGCTGCACCAGGCCGCTGAACAGCCACTTCAGTGAAGTCTGCTTGACCGGTCCACGCCTTTGCTGAGGATGAGCACGCCAGACACAGTCAGCATTCGGGGCCGATCGGCGGAGACGATGTCAGGACGAGGGCAGCGTTCCGCAACTGGGCCGCCCACGTCTGCTGGTCAAGCCCGAACGTGTACTCGATGCAGCAATCGCATTGCGGGATCAGCGCCACGAACGATTGCTCCGCCGCGGTCTCGACCTCCGTCTCCCACCAGTCGTCCGTCGCCAGGTCAGCGGGATCTATGTCTCCATCGATGAGTCTCGCCGCCATCCGGCGCAGAGCGTGGCGCCGTGCCAGGCCCCGATCCGGCAACTCGATCCCGGACTCGGCAAGTGCTTGCTCGAACGCCTTGCGAATATCGCGGGCATCCGCGTTGCGAGGCCAACCGGCGAGCTCGCACAATGTCGGGGTGTCCAGTCCGGCTGCGAGCGCCTCAGCGGCGATCATCGGCAGATCCTCCGGGCGTATCTCATCCGCCTGATAACGGCACGCCACCTCACCCAGACATGTGAGCCTACTCTGCACAGAGGTTTCCGGTTCTGGTGTCGTTCCTTCTGCTCTCATGACACCTACGGTGTCAGCACCGTTTCCAGGGAAGGCACCCAGGGGCGGGCCCGCTCGGCACCCACCCCGCGTGTTCGCCTGAACCCGGGGCTGAACCCACGAAAACACGACCGTCCGTCCTCGGGTTCCCGCAAAAGTCCTTCAGTTTCCGTGAACTCGCGGGCCTCCACCCGCAAGCGCCTCAGCCGCCTGCGCCGCACAGCCGCTGCGCACATCTTCCGCGGGCTCTGCTACGGCCTGGGGACCCCCGCCTCCGGTCTCATCGGCTACTGGATCCAATAGCAGTACCTGTGAGCTCTGCACGTCAGAACCTTCGGTGCACTTACGGCCGCCCGTTGTCGGTCACCTGGCAAGCAGCGCGTGCTCCGATCCGGCTTCAGCGCCCGTCGGATCCACCGGTGATCGCTCCAGCCGCCCCGGCACTGCGATCGGCCAGTTCGAGGAGGCCCTCGAATCGGTCGCAGCACGCCGGCAAATGTCGTTGGAGTCGCCGAGATGGCCGTTGGGTGTTGCGAACCCGGTGACCGTGGCGCGGCGCCTGGCTCGGGGCCGCCCAGCAACTCTCACAGCGTGAGCCCGCCGGCGATCGAGGCTGGATGAGCGCCGTTGGCAGCCGGTCGTCGCCGAGGGCCCTGTGCCGTGCAAGGTGGCGGCCGCACGGGGACGGAGGCACCGTCGGCGCCTCCGTTACCTGGCAGGTCCGGAGGCTCGGGCGGTTGCTTCGAGAGCAGGCAGTGCTCACAGTGTCGTGTCGGTGCGCCAGTCGCTCCCGGCCACCGGGACACCCGCGGCCTGTCACTTCTCGGCCGATATGCCGCCGACCCCGACGCCCGGGTGGAGCGGTGGCCTGGTGGCGTCACTCGGATGAACCGGGCCGGTGAGGCATCTGGGCGCGCGAGCGCGAACACGTGCGGCGCAACCGTCCGCGCTTTTACTGAGCACCCGTCGGACGGACACCGGCACTGTCGCGCCGTACGGGAGCGCACAGCACGCTGTGATCGCTGGCCTTCCCGCCAGCAATCGTCGGGTTTGCCGGTCCCGTGCCCGGCAGCCCTCGTGACACGCTTTTCCACCGCAGCTCCGACGGCAGTGAGTGGGCAACTTATGCTCTACGCACAGGGGCTGTGCCGCGGAGGGGCGGTGCCGTGGGCAGCCTGCAGAGCCATGCCGGGTACTGCTGACACCGCAGCGAAGGGGGACGCGTCGCCATGCCTGATCCCACCCCGCCTGCGGGCCGGCGGTCACAGGGCGGGGAGACGTACGCGCCGTGGGTGTTCGATCTGCTGCGCGAAGTCGCGCATCAGGGTCGGCGGTTCGACCGCCAGGATGCCTTCGAGCTCTTTCCAGCACCTGCCCTGGAGTGGGCAGATATCGAGCCGCTCATCACTGCTGCAGCCGCTGCCGGTCTGGAGCCGCTGGCTCCATGGTCTGTGCAGCCGGACGGACGAGATCCGACCACAGCCCTGGTGCGATACGAGCACAATGACGGGGGCGAGAGTGTCTGGAAGGCCGTTCACATCCGGGAGATGAACCCCCTGGCTTCCGGCTCGACATGGGGCGATGTCGTCTCACATGTGCTGGCACGCATGTCAGCGCTCTATCGCACGGTTCCCGATAATCGCCGATCACCTCGTGGTCCCGTAGTGGTCCCCGAGCTGGCCCCTGCGGTACGCACGGACACCACGGACACCGAGGAGAGCAACGCGTTGGACCTGCAAGGCAACCGGCCCAACGGGAGCGGAGAGCCGGCCGTCCTGCGGGTAAGAGCCCGCAGCAGCAGTGAGCCTTACGCCTTGGCGGAGCTGGACTCCGAGCACGCAACATGGGTGTACGAGATCCTGGTGTGCCTCGAGCATGCCGGGCACGGGCTCAAGCCGGATGACGCAGCGCTGCCCTTCCCCGACAACCTCGACTGGACACACGTCAAGGCCTTCATCGACGCCGCGTCCGAGGCTGAGGTGGCCCATCTGCTGGCATGGACCATCTTCCCCTCCCACAACGACCCCACCAGAGCTCTCGTCTGGCGCCATGACAACAGCGGCTCCGGAGCACTTTGGTCCGCCGTCGCCATGGCCGACCTCCTGGCGCCCGGAGATCTCCCGGAAGGCCCGCACCCGACGACGTGGGGGCAAGTTATTGAAGCGTGCATGACAGGCTTGCAGGACCTGCAGACGACGGCAGATGTGAAATACCAATCCGCAGGTGAACCCGCCCCGCAGATCCAACAGGGACTGCTGACGGAAGAAGCTGTGCGCGCTCTCGTCAACGACGCCCTCAACAGGGTGCAGCCGGCCCCCTCCCAGAACGATAGGGAAAGAACGCAAGGCCCAAACGGGAAGCCATCCGGGGGCGGTGACAGCAGGAGCGACCACGTGGAACGCACCCTCAAGCACCGCCGCCAAGCCGCCACCCTCATCGATCAGATACGCCTGGCGCGGCAATCCCGCTTCCTCGTCGCGGGCTCGTCACTGACGGCCTTCCTCCTACTCTGCGCGACGGCGACGGCCAACGCGATCGTCCGGCACCCAGACGCCATGCTTCCCTACAACGCGGCCTGCGTCGTGCTCCTGCTTCTCCTGCTATTCGTACGCCGAGCGGGACGCCGCATGAATACGGGGCACCCCGACGGAGCCGAACCGAAGTCGGTTGCAGCGCTGCAACTGGAACTCGAACTGCTGGAAGAACGGCGCATCCTGGAGGCCTCGGCCGGGGCCCGCTCGTCACGGGACCGCCAGCACTCCTACCGGGAAACCATCCCGCAGGAGATTGACCGGCTCCGACGGGAGACACGACGCTATCGCAGGGTGCACAACTTCTTTCAATGGTCCCTGTTCGTCGCGTCCGTGACGATGTCCGTGACGGCAGCGCTCTACGATCCTCCGCAGCCCGGTAAGTCGATCCTGATCGCTCTGGGCGCCTTCGTGTCCTTCACCACTGCGGTAACCGGCTACTTCAAGTACCGGGAGCGGGCCTTCAACCTCCAGCAGACCGCCGACGCCATCGAACAACACCTCACCGCCTACGATCTCGCCATCCCCCCGTACAACCAAGCTGATGAGGCGGCCAATCTCGAGCGGTTGGCTGAGAACATCGAGACACTCCGCGTCGAACAGCGCAAGCGTGAGCAACAACTTGAGCAGCCCCATCAAGGACAGCAAGAGGTCATCTGATCTGGCCGGCCAGTTCAGCGTGGGCTGTTCACGAATCGAGGTTCTGTTCGCGCAGGCCCCGGAAGAAGCGTGGGAGGAGATCTCCTGCGGCGACGGCGCGAAAGGGCCCCGCGTCTACGACTGGGCGGTGGTGCGGCTGCCGGCCGTCGCCGAGTTCGACCATCAGGGCGAGGTCCCTCACCGGATGCGGTGGGCACTGGCCCGGACCAGACAGCGTCCGAGTACATGTCGCCGGTGCCGCTGTTCGCCTCCGGCAGTGAAGCAGCCGACCACGGCCAGGCGGGCATTGACCAGTCCAGCGGTGAAGCCGACCGGTTGATCGCCAAGATGTCCCGGGTGCGTGGAGACCTTCGCTCCTGATCGTGGAAGCGCCACCCCTGTGGCGAAGCGCAGGCTGCCGCTATGAAGTCAAGTCGGCCGACTCAGTGACTTCGTGGAAACGCTGCCGCTGCGAGGGCTGGGAGCCGACCTGGCGGTCGTCGAGCGACTGATCGGGCCACGCCCGGACCTGCTGGCCATCTTTTACGATCTGCCACCCGCACGCAGTCGGGGCAGCTCCAAAAATACTGATGATGTACGGATTTTTTCGGTCACCCCTCGGGTGCGGCCGACGAGGAAACTGGGCCTGAGCCGCGTAAGAAGCAGCGCAACGGCAACAGTGTCGAAAGCACCATGCGCAAGCTGGCGCGGGACAGGTCCGACCTGCTGGAGGAGGTCACCGCAGGGAGGATGAAGGCATACACCGCTGCGGTGGAAGCTGGCTGGCGCAGGCCGCAGACCACGATCCCCCTGAGTGCCCCGGACTGTCGCTCGCAAACTACTCGACAAGCTGGGTGCCGAACAGGCTCGTCAGGTGTGCGTGACTCTGAGCCAATTCGTCGCAGAAACATCGAGTGATGGCTGACCTTCTGTCTCATCGGGGGGGATGTTCCGTTTGGGCGTGGTCTCGAGAAGATCGTGAGACGCAAACGGAGCCGTCACCGAGACCCTCGGACTACTGCTCGCGGTGCTCGTCACGGCCGCAAGTGTGCAGGTGGCGGCCCACTTGTCAGCCTGCGTGCGGCGTGACAGTGGCTTCTCGTCCTCGGCCGCGGGCTCGATCCCGAGGACCTGCTCCAGCATCCACTGCTGCACGGCGGTGAGCTTGTCCCACCCCAGGCGCTGGCTCGTACCCACCGCCCCAGATCCTCGCCCTGGCGCACGACGCCACCCGGCTCGGTGGGCAGCGCACTGCCCTCCTCCAGGTGCAGCCGGGTCAGATGGAACGCCCTCTGCCACTCCACCGGCCAAGCCGGACATCACGACGGGTCGATCTCCGCCAGCTGCTCGCGCCGCTCGGCCGATAGGGCACCGGCCGCCGACTCCACCAGCAGCCCCTCGGCACGCCACTCCTCGAGCTCGGCAGCCTTCCGGGCGGCGGCCCGCGCGTTCTTCAGCCAGATCCCCACGCGGTACCCCTGGCGCGTGGCGTCCAGCGGCGCCAAGAGGTGGCCCGCCTCGGCCGCCCACCCGCGCGCCGCCGCGAGCCCTTCCTCCCACGCGACATCGAAGTGCGACCACACCATGCCCAGCTTCTCCAGCTGCTCGACGCGAGCCTCGTCCATGTCCCCACGGGCCCACGGGCGTAGGAGCGGCGAGCATCCGCGATCCACTGCCCGAGAGGGAACGCGGCGAGCGAGGCCGGCCACCCCTCGGCCTCCACCGCCTGGTCGTCGCCGCCGGGCACCCGGTACGCGAACGGGACCTTCAGGTCGCCGTGCGCGGGCGCAGATGACGGCGGCCTCCACGCCGCGCCGCCAGTGCTCGTGCGCCTCCCGCCAGCCCGCTAAACGCCCGAGAGGTGAGCATGTTGTCCGCCGTCTCGCCAGGCCCGAGCAGGACCGGCACCACGAGCGAGGCGACCTTGCCCTCGCCCGGCTGCATCCGCAGCGCGCGGCCCACGCCCTGTGCTGGGCGAGCTGAGGTTTGGTGGCGAAGCCGATCTCCTCGGGGACGGCAGCCCGGGGGCACCGCTCGGGGTCGGCGCTCCAGGATCTGGGCAGGTACAGGCTCCGATCGATGCCGGCATGCCCGTGCCGGGAGGCGTAGGTGAGGTAGACAGCGGCCTGGGCGTTCTCGATCCTCCCAGCGGTGCCGGTGTACTGCCTCTGGACGCCGACGGTGTGCGTGCCCTTCTTCAGGCCGCCGGTCTCGTCCACCACCAGTACCGCCTGGTCGTCGGCGAGATGCTCCAGAACGAATGTGCGCATGTCGTCCTGGACGAGGTCGGCGTCCCACTTGGCCCGGCCGAGCAGGTGCTGCAGCCCGTCCGGTGAGGCGTCCCCGGTGTGTTCGGCGATCGTCCAGCAATTCTTGCGCGACAGGTCCGACAGCAAGCCGAGCACCAACTGCCTTGTCCGAAGCAGGGGTTCGACACGCACGAAGCGATTTGCGATCCGGCCCATCAGGTCCTGGAACATCGTCTGCCAGCGGTCAGGCACTACGCCGCCACCCGCGGCCACCGCCTGATCTTCAGTCTTCACAAACCGATGATCAGCGGTGGCCGCACCCACCTTCGGACCGGCCTGCACGACTCGATTACGGCCCGGTCACGGAGTGCCGCCTGGACCAGCCCGTGGCAGCCACGACCTCACCCGCGATGTCCAGAACAGCCCTACCATCCGTCACCACCCGCATAGTCTCTGCGGGGACGCGCTGGTCCAGGAGCCGCGCCTTGCGGGCACTGCCTTCCAGCTCTTGCTCCAGTTCCGAGCCGAGCTCCCGGCGCATCAGCCGCTCGCGGGCGGTGGCATCGGAGGCGGTGAGAAGGACTCGCACAATCCGGACACCTGTCCCCATGGCCCGCTGGAACATGCCGGTCTCCTCTGGCAGCACGCTGAGGGTGTTCGTATAGATCAGTCGGCGGTAGCCGCGCCGGGCGAAGTTGGCCCACACAGCGGCGAGGTTCGTCTCGGTGATCTCCGAGCGGTGAGGATCTCCCTCCGGGGCCGGGTGCACCTGCCCCATGAAATCACCATCGATGACCGCGTGAGGGACCTCCGCAGCCCGCAGCAACACCGAAACCTCCCACCCCACCGTCGTCTTGCCGACTCCGGCCCGCCCGCCGATCAGTAGCACTTCCGCGTGATCCATAGAGGCAGCGTGCCAGCCCGCATCCGTCTTACGCGATCCGATATCGAGCGACCCCATGGCCACATGCGCGACCAGCAAGATCACATCTACGGCTGGAGTATTAGCTGACAGGTCCGTGCTGAAGAGAAGCCGATCTGTGTGCTGAAACCTCAACCCAATGGGCGATCAAGTGATTTCTGCCCGGGGTCGTGGGTAGAGATGGACCGCTTCTGGACTGAATTCTTCTCGGCCAACGACATAATTCGCGAAACTCAACGAGATTGTCGGCTCTTTGATTCTTTTCAAGGGGGTGATGTCGGTGATGTCAGGCAGAGACGCGCGACAGTTGACGAAAATATCTTTCACATTGGGAAAGATATCCGGCACCAGGTCCAACTGGGTGTCTGAGCCGACAGGGGCAAGGTGCAGGTAAGTTACGGCATGTATGGGAGTGGCCTGCGCGAGGTCATATTTCCCGAGGGTAAGTGTCGATAGGTGGGGCAGGGCGGAAATTTCTCGCCATTCTGCTGGTGTAGGTGCTGCGTTGATCACCAGCTCCTGCAGTTGCGTCCATTTGGATATGCCTGTCAGGGGTATGCCGATCCATTCGGCGAGGCGTAGTGATGTCAGGTCTGCTGGTGCGGGTAGCTCTCCCAGGCTATTCCAGGGCAGGCGTGTGTAGAGAGCGAGTTCGGTGAGGTGGGGAAGAGAGGTCAGTGCGTTGAATGAGAAAGAGCCCGGGAGTTGAATCAGCCTCAGGTTGCGTAGTGGCAGTCCTGTAAGGTCTTCGAGGTGACTGAGTTGTGTGCAATTGCTGAGAGCGAGCTCCTTTAGGGCGGGGAAATCGCGTACGAATGTCAAATCTTCGAGCAGCTGACCCGAGTAGATTTCGATTTTCTGGGTGTGCTCAAGAGAGAGGTGCTCGGTGATCTCGGCTTGAGTGAATTCCCCCCTGAAGGCGACTTTGGTGACAGGCTTGAGGAAGCGGAGGGCGTTCCTCTGGTCTTGGGTCTGTACGCTCAGATGCAAGCGGTCTTTGAAGCGGAAAAGGATGTCCTGGGCGTATTGGTCTGCATCGAATTTCTCCCAGCCATCGACTAGCTCGTAGTTTGCCGGGGGAGAAGATAACGTTTGTGTGAAGTGTTGAAGGAAGGCGTATGCTTGGTCGCCGCCGATAACAGCAGACGTACGGAAAACCGCATTCACTTCATCCTGCTTCAGGCCCTGGGGACCGGGCAGCAGATCCAGGATGCCTGGCCCGAGCGCGGCAAGCTCCTCCGCTTCCTCAGAAGAGCGGGGAGGCATCAGGACACGCGCACGTTGTTCGACCAGTCTGCGGACCTCGGGCTCGATTTCGGTGGCGTACTGCAGGCTGGCGGCCGCCAGGAGGTGGAGTCTGCCCCTGTGTTCGCCCTCGGCATCACCGCGTTCGACGAGGCGGCGGAGTAGATCAGCGCTCTCGGCTGGGCGGGCGTGGGCGACAGCCATGCGTACGACGTCCTCCCACTGGTCGTCGTGTGCATTGTTGACCAGCAGGGGGAAGTCATGGGCTTCGATGGCGGCTTTGGCCCCGAGGTAGTCCTGGAAAGTGCGGTGGACGAAGTCGATAGTGTCCGCGGTGGGCTGGCGCAGAAGCCCGCTGCGGCCGACCAGGTGCGTCAGGACCTGGTCGGCAGTGCCCTGCTCGGCCACGGCCTGCATGGCTGGCAGCGCGTCGTCGACCAGGGCCATCGCGGTGGCCCGTTCCATCTCGGTCTGGCGGTTGCGAATGAGCCAGTAGGCCAGACGCTGCAGTAGCTGGACGCTCTGGTGTTCGGTGAGCTGAATGCCTTCCGGGACATCGATGCTGCGCTCAAGGTCGCGGCGCACGAGCAGCATCGACAGTGCTGCCTCATACAACTCCATGCGGCTGTGTGGCAGATGACCGCGGCGGTCCCGGTGCAGCGCGCAGATCAACGCACACATCAGGGGAGTGCTGGACAACTGCGCCAGGTCACGCTGAGCACGCACCGTCACCTGGAGCGCTGCTTCGAGATCATGAAGCTGTGACCGCTCGGCGTCGGTCGCTGCACTGTGCCGGGCGGCGGTATGCCACCGGCCAACGAACACCCCAGTGTCAGCGGCACTCATGGGCCGTACTGACAGTTCGGTGAAGTGCGACGAAGTCAGCCAGCCTTCTGGCACAGCTGACGGACGCGTGGTGACCACGAAATGTGCGTCCCTATACGCGGCCAAGAGTCGCTCGAGCCAGTCCCGCGTGGCACCCCGATGCTCCTGGGGGACCTCGTCGATGCCATCGACCAGGACGAGTGCCTCGCCTCTGGCGAGTACGTCATCGGCCCAGCCCTCAGGCTGCGAGGCGGCCAGGGGAGCGCCGACCGCAGTCAGGAAATGATGCGGCTCCGGAAGGGGGCCACGCCTCACTAGCGTCCGCAGCGGCAGGACGAACGGAATCCGCCCCCGCCAGTCCGCCAGTTCCTCCGGCAGTTCATCGCGCGCCGTGGAGACAGCCAGCCACTGCAGCAGCGTTGTCTTTCCGCTGCCAGCGAGCCCTCGCAGAAGAACGCGCCGGCAGTCGGCCAACGCGTGCTCGGCACGCTTCACCACGACCGATGGCCGATTCCATTCCTCACTGCCTGCAGACCAGTCTTCCGACCGCTCCGCCAGTTCCAAGCTCAAGTACGCCGCGTCCAGCGGCCAGCGCGCACGCTCCGGCCGACTCAGGTCCAGCCCTACGACGGTCAGCTGGGAATGCCGTTCCGTCACGTAGCTGAGGTACCGCTCCTCGAACGAAGGCTGCACTCTGGGCCGCACCGACCTGCGGGTAACTCTCCTCGGAGAGCCCTGGCGCACCTGCGGTACGCGGGCGGCGGCGTGGCGTAAGGCCAGCAATGGCTCCACATCCGTGCCCAGTGCCTTCGCCAGGGCCATCAGCGTGGTCTCGGAGGGCACCTTGTGGCCGTTCAGCGCCTGGCTGACCGTTGTCCGCCCCAGCCCGGTCCGCTGCTGCAACCCACCCATCTGCAGACCCCGCTGCGCCCTGAGGGTGCGCAGCCGTAGCGCGAGTTCCGCCAGCGGATCCTCGTGCACGTCCCCCATGTCCTGCTTCTCCGTCTCTCAAGCGACCGTCTTCGTTCATCTTTGTTCGCCCTGAACCCCGGTGAACACCAGAACTGCGAAATTCGCCGAAGTCCCCGTCGTCGGTTGTCCTGGGAAGAAGGCATGAACACCTCATCCATTCACCTGATGCTCCTGGTCCTGCTCCTCGCGGTCGTCGCGCTCTTGTGCATGCTCGTAGGAGCAGCGGCCGGTCTGCTCGCTCGTATCGACGGAGCCACCTATGCCACCGCTCTGCTGCGCGGTGCCGTGGCCTTTGCGGGCAGTGCCACCCTGTCCCTGGCGCTGCTGACCTTCGTCCTCGCGGTGCTGTGAACCGAGGATGCTTTGTCCTCCTACCTGCAGGCGAGAGCACGGCGCCCGCCCGTGGCGGGCGCTGTTACTGCTCGGCGCTGGGGTCCGGCCAGTGTCAGGGCGTCGACTACAGGACAGGGATTATCCATAGGTGCGCGGGCTTGTGTGGTGTGTTCGGTGTGGTTGCCACCTGGTCGTGTAGGAGATGTCTGGAAGCAGAGCCGGCTGGGGTCGGGCTTGGTTGTGTTTGGTGGGTGGAGCAGAGCTATGCGGCTGAGCGTTCGATCTCCCCGGTGACCGGTGTGGAGCGGTGGGTGGTGGCTGATGCACGTACCTATGACCTGCATGTGGAGGCGTGTGCGTTTTTGGCGGGTTGCGCAGTAAGGGCCGCTCGCCGAACACGGAGCGGGTCTACGCGGGCCGTCTCGCCCTCTATCTGAACTACTGCACCCAGCGCCGTATCGAGTGGTCGCGTCCGAGTTTCATGGCTCTGTCCGGGCTGCAGCAGTGGCTGGTCACCACGCCGCTGCCGGCCCGCAGCCGCCGCTCCCCGACCACGGCTGCGCCCCGCTACCGTTCGCAGGGTACGGCGAACGCGGTGATGACGGCGGTCACGGACTTCCTGCGCTTCGGCGCTCTCCACGGCTGGGTCCCCGCCCAGACGGCCGGCCTGCTGTCGGAGCCGAAGCTGCTGCGCTACCTGCCGGCCGGTTACGACGCCGGCGAGCGTGGCCAGTGGCGCCAGGTCCAGGTGTCGGCTTTTCGTTTCCAGGTCAGCGAACCCGGCTACGAGGACCTGTCCCCGCAGCAGATCCGCCGCATGATCGCGGATACGCCCCGGGCACGGGACTGTTTCCTCATCGCGCTGCTCGCCGCGACCGGCCTGCGGATCGGGGAGGCCCTGGGCCTGCGCCAGGAGGATCTGCACTTCCTGGCCTCGTCACGCTCGCTGGGCTGCCCGGTGGAGGGCCCGCACCTTCATGTGCGGCGCCGCACCGACAACCCGAACCGGGCCCTGGCCAAGTCCAGACACTCCCGATGCCTCCCCGTCACCCCCGACATCGTCGCCTTCTACACCGACTACCAGCACGAACGGAACCAGGTGGCCGCCGCGGCCGAGACCGGCATGGTGTTCGTGAACCTTTTCCGGCCCCCGCTGGGGCGGGCCATGACCTACCCGAACGCCAAGAGCGTCTTCGACCGGCTGGCCCGCCGCGCCGGGCACCCGGCTCGCCCGCACACGCTGCGCCACTCCGCGGCCACTCACTGGCTGCGTGAGGGAGTGGATCGGGACGTCGTGCAAAAGCTGCTGGGCCATGCCTCGCCGCTGTCCATGGACCGTTACCGCCACGTCGATGAGTCCGAGACCCGGGCGGCTGTCGACCGGGCCCAGGCATGGCGGGAGAACCAGTGAGCACGGCTGGTGCGCCTGCCGTCGCACCTTCCGCACCGACGAAGGCCACGAAGAAGTCGTGGGAGACGTGGCTGCGTGCCCACATCGATCCCGCGTGGCGGCCGGGGGAGTGGGACAGCGCCAGATGGCTGTTCACCGGAGAGGTCTGGGCCCTGGAGGAGAACCCTCGTCTGCTGACCGGGGAGGGACACCTGGCGCCGCATCGCGCCATCCTGCGGTTCATCGACTTGCTGCACGAGGCCGGGGTCGCCGGGATCGTCCGGCCCGCCTGCCCTCGCTGCCACCGGGTGGTCCGCATCGACAAGCCGCTCGACGGGCAGCGCGTCTGCCGCAACTGCATCGCCAAGTCCCGTTTCGAAGAATGCGTACGCTGCGGCGCCCGACGCGAGCCGGCCACCCGCAACGGCCAAGGGCGACCGCTGTGTCCGAGCTGCCTGGTCAAGGACCCGGCGAACCTGGAGACCTGCATCGTCTGCGGCGCGTCACGCATGGTCAACTCCCGCACTGCGGACGGGCCGATCTGCCCGAACTGCCGTCCCTTGCCCATTCTGCTCTGTTCGATCTGCGGCCGCACCGCACCCTGCATGCTCTCCAAGCTCACCGGCCTGCCCCGCTGCGGCGGCTGTGACAGGCGCCAAGCTCACTGCACCGTCTGCGGACGAATGCGCGGCATTCACTCCGGCACCGCCGACGCCCCCGTCTGCGGCCCCTGCACCATGCCGGACGCCGAGCTCTGGCGCCCCTGTCCCACCGGCGGACAAGCCGAACGGCTGCACGCGCCGGGACCGTGCCCCCGCTGCACCCTCAAGCAGCGGCTCCACGAACTCCTCGCCGATAACACAGGCTCCATAAGCCCGAAGCTGCAGTCGCTTCACGACGCCCTTGCCGACACCGAACGGGCTGGCACCGCGATGCGCTGGCTCTCCAAGGGCATCGTCTCCACCGTCCTGTCCGATCTCGGCTCCGGACGCCGGCCTCTCACCCATGAGGCCCTGGACGAGCTCCCTGAAGGCAAGGTCGTGGAGCACATCCGCAGCGTTCTTGTCGCCACCGAAGCCTTGCCCCGGCGGGACGAGCAGATGATCCATCTCGAACGGCACGTGAAGGGCCTCGTCGCCTCCCACACGTCGGCCCGAGGGCCGGAAAATCCTGCATCGGTACGCGACTTGGCACCTCCTGCGTCGGCTTCGCCGTCGCAGTCACGGCAAGGAGACCACGTACTACCAACTTCAGGTCGCGCGGCAACATCTGCGGGCAGCCGTCTATCTCCTGAACTGGATCGAGGGCCAGAACCTGACCCTTGCCACCTTCGCCAAGCCGACCTTGAACGCTGGATGACCAGCGACGATGCCCGCCTTCGCCAGGAGGCAGGCCACTTCGTGCGCTGGGCCCTTACTCAAAATATCGCCCAGGATCTCAGCTTCCCGGCCGAGCGATGGAACGGCCCCTCACAGCCGATGGACGACGAGGCCCGCTGGGCCACCGCCCGACGCCTGCTGCACGACGACACCCTCAAGCCCGAAGACCGCCTCGCCGGGGGCCTTGCGTGAAACGTGGCTGAATACTCTGAGTGAGCGTTCGCCCGCGCTGCGGCAAGGATGGGGACCGCCACTGAGGGCGGTCCCTGACAGGTTAGCGGATCGGACTGGGGTGGTGGGGCTGAGGCGGACACCTCAGCTCGTTCATGATCGGTGGTGGTCCCTCTCTTCACCGTTGCTGAGGTCTGTGGTTTCGGCGTCTGCGTCGGAGTAGGTGGGGTCTTCTTGGTAGCGGGCGGCGCTGGTGGCGTTCTGGGCGAGGAGGAAGCCGACCCGGCGAAGTGTGTGGTGAGCAATGCGGTACGCGAAGCCTGGGCCCTGCGATCTCCACAGTCGTCATCGCGTCGTCGCCGCCGACGCACGGCACCCGGCCTCCTCCCGGCCGACTGGCTGCGAAGCAGGACTGACGCCCACGCCCACCCGTGATGACCATCCGTCAGGTGGGCGGCGGGGCCCCCTGGGTGCGGTCCGGGTAGAGCGCCTGGCTGCTGCCCCAGAGGCTGCTGCGATTGAGGTGGTCAGGGTGCCGCCGGATCATGGCACTGTAGAAGCGCTCCGGTGTCGGCTCTGTTTCCAGCAGCTGGTCGGTGTCGTCGAGGTAGCGGCGGGTCTCGCGGATCTGCCGGTCCGCGTCGTCGTCGTACCGGTGGTTCTTGTGGCCGGCGACGATTCGGCGTGCGCCGAGTGCTTCCACAGCGGCGATGGCACGGCGCCAGGCGTCGCGTCCCCCGTCACGGGATTCGACGAGGTACTGGTGGACGCCGTTGTAGACGACGTCGCCCGCGACGACCAGGTCGAGGTCCGGGATGTGCAGCACGCTGGTGTCGTCGGTGTCGCTGTGCCCGACACCGAGGACGGACAGGGCGTGTCCTTCGAGGACGAGCCGGTTTCCGAGGTCCTCGGCGGCGACGGCCGTGACGGGTGATGCCGGGATCCGTCCGGGAAGGATCTTGTCCCAGAAGCCCGCGCGCGCCTCGGCGGTGCGGTGCATCTGCGCGATGGTTCCGCCCGTGGCCACCACCTGGGCGCCGGGAAACCGGTCGGTCAGACTCGGGGCGGTGAACCAGTGGTCGCCGTGCGCGTGGGTGGCGAAGATGTGCGTGAGCCTGCGGCCGACGGCGCGGACGCGGTCCGCGACGGCTTCCGCCTGGGCGGTGGTCAGCGGCGGGTCGACGAGTACCGCCTCGTCACGGCCGAAGACGAGCGTCGTGGACACCGGCGCCCAGGTACGCGCGCCCCCATCGGGCGTGCGTCCCGGCAGGGCGAGCGGGATCGCCTCGGACACGATGACCTCGTAGCCGAGCCGGGTGGCGCTCACCGCGCGGCTCCGAGCGAGACCAGAGCTTCCTCGGCCTGGGCCCGGTTCAGCAGTTGCACCAGGCTCCCGGGCTGTGTCGAGGCGGAGGCCGCGACGGCGACCGCACCGATCTGCGCGGAAGTGACCTGGGCGGGGTCGACGGCTTCGACGAAGCGGGTCGCCACGGGGCCGAGTTCGAGGAGGAACACGCGCTTGGCGCCCTGAAGCTCGACGGCGAGCACCTGGTGCATCATCTGGAGCGCGGTCTGCTCCATGCTCACCAGGCCGCTTCCGGGGATGGGGACGTGGGCGGACTCGCCGACGACGATGGAGTACGCGCCCTGCCGCGTCATGTGCGGCAGGGCCGCGCGCAACACGGCCATGTGCGCGGTCGCCAGGCCCACGAAGGCCGCCTGCCAGTCCGCCTCGTCGATCTCCCACAACCGCCTGCCGTGCCACCAGCCGCCGATCGGGGCGACGACGTCGTCCACGCCGCCGAGCCGGTCGACCATGGTCGCGACGAGCGCCTCCGCGCCCGCGAAGTCGGTGTAGTCGTGCTCGAACAGGTGCAGGCGCGCGGTTGCGGCCTCGCCGAGCAGTAGGCGGAACTCCTCCGCCCGCTCCTTGCTGCGTGTGGGCACCACCACCTGCGCGCCCGCCGCGAGATAGGAGCGCACGGCGCCTTCCCCGACCCCTCCGGTGCCGCCGGGGATCAGGACTCGCCGACCGGAGAGGTCGGGATGAGGGATGCTGTCGGACATCAGGATGCTCCTTCGGCCAAGTCGGGGTCGGCAGCAGATCCCGCCGACTCCTCGCGTTGGGCTATCCAACGTTGGCTGGCCCAACGTAACACTGATCGGTTGGGGCGGCCAACGTTTATAGTGAGTCCATGGGTGATGCGAACGACGACCTCCAGCCACCGGCACGACTGCGGGCACTCACGAGCTGGCAGGCGAGCAGGGTCTCCACGATCGGGGCCCGCATGACGGCGCGGTACATGCCCCTGACGGCGCGCTCCGACTTCGCCGTCCTCGCCGCACTGGAGGAGTACGGCGCGCTCAGCCAGGCCGATCTCGGCAGGCGGCTCGGCCTCGACCGCAACGACGTCAGCGGCATCGTGACCCGGCTCCAGACCGGTGGTCACCTCGACCGCCAGGCCGATCCAGGCGATCGACGCCGCAACCTCGTCACCATCAACCAGGCCGGCAGGCGCTATCTCGAACAGATCCAGCGGAACGCGGACAAGGCCCAGGCCGAACTGCTGTCGAGCCTGGACGAGGACGAGCGCGGGCAACTCCACGCGCTCCTGGTGAAGGCCCTGGAAGGACACAAGCCCGAACCCGCGTAGCAGGGTCCGGTACGGAGTCCGGTCGCGAACGCCGGCACCGCGCCCGCCGAGGATCTCATCCGGGCAGATCAGCCGACACGGCGGTCTCCTCCAGCCGGTCCACAGAGCTTCCGATCTCGGTCACGCTGCCCTGCTCGCAGCCGAGATCGGTGCGCGGCGGCCCAGATCGGTTCGCAGGGCGGCATTTTGGTCAGCGGCGGGATCCGGCTGGTGGGGCGGGACACGTGGCCGGCCCGGCCCGATTTGCGGGGGCACGCGGATCTTTTCCAAGGCGCGTTTCGAAAACCGCGGTGAGTCCCGCGTTCGCCACTGGGTTCCCCACGCTCGGCGTGGGCTTTTGAGCCCTGCTTTCGACGGCCCAGGTGCAGTTGTGGTGGTGAAACCCGCGCGCGAGGCGTCCCAGGCCCTGAATCCACTGGCTCGGCGTGAAGAAAACTGCCTCAACCTTCTCCCTGGCGGGCCCCTTGCGCCCGGGAATGGTCGCCGGCGGGGGATCGGCGTGCCGGTTGCCGGGGGGGGCTCGGCCGGGTGTGGCCGGGGCGCGCCTCTACCGTCCCGGGACTGCAGGTTGGTTGTACCGTGTCTCAGAGCGGTCCCATGGAGGGCCTGTGCGGGAACCCGGTTCGCGTCGTCGAGGCCGGCGAGTTCCTCGCGGACGATGCCTTCCGCCGTACGGGCGCCGTACGATGGGGTCGGCAGATCACCTGGCGACGGCGCGTCGGCCCGCCGATGCGGAGGTCCTCGGATCTCCCACGGGGATATTTTTTTGCCGGGGTCGGGGCCGCACGCCGTCGCGGTTCCAGGGCTGGTGCGGGCGGATGAAGGGGCCGGATCACCTGGGGCTTGCCCAGGGCCAGTGCGGCCAGCAGTGTGCCCGTCCCGCCCGCGCTCACCACCACGTCCACCGAGGGCATGCAGAGTCGCGGGCAGCGGTATTTTTTTACGGAAACAAAGGGCCGGGACACGGCCGTGGACCTTTGTCGCCCGCGGGGCTCTCGTCGACGTTTCGGGGAAACTTTCGCCAGGGTTCCCGGACCGTGGGCGAGTAACGGACACACGGGCGCTCGACGATCGGACCGACACAGCGTACCCCATCGCGGGCGGGGCTCCTGCCACCGGAGGTGCCGGAAAGTCAAACCAGCGGCGAACCCGGGGTCCGTCGGGTCCGGGGCAGGGCGCGCGTCCCCACCGTCCGTTGATGCTGTG